>NZ_JAAAFX010000007.1:0-19688 GCF_019352895.1 Variovorax boronicumulans
CGGCCGAGTCCTGCAGCGTCTCAGCGGTAGCGAAATGTTCTTCGAGTCCGATCTTGCCGTTCATGATGCTTTCTCCTGGTGGTATGGCGCCCGGGCCGAGGCGGGGATCAGGCCCTCGAGCGTGGCTTTGATGAGCAGGGCGGTGACGTGCGAATAGAAGCGGCACATGGTCAAGGTGCCGCCAGCGACATAGAAGCCTTCCTGGCGGGTGCGCACCCACATGTTGCGCAGTTCTCCGTCCTCGCCGAGGCCCCAGATCGGCCCCACGCGCTCGGCGATCTCGGGCCCGAACATGGCGCGCACGCCGGCCTGCAGAGGCTGGTAGCCGGTGGCCAGCACGAGGACATCCGCAGGCATCGAGCTTCCGTCTGTGAATCGGACCTGCGTAGCCTCGACGCACTCGATCTCCACGCCGCTCTTGAGGCCGATCTTCTTTTCAATGATGAGATCCGAAGCGCCCACGTTGATGTAGTAGCCACTGAGGGAGCGCAGCAGCTTCATGAAGAAGCCGGTGTCGTCCTCTCCGTTGTCGAGCATGAAGCCGGCGTCCCGAAGGCCACGTAGAAGTTCCTTGTCGTCGTCCGCCATCGTCTGGCTGAGCGGGCCATGCAGTTGCCTGACCATGTCGAATGGGATCGAGGCGCTCATCAAGTCCGTCTCTTCGATCGGCCGCAGGCGTTCGTTCTGGCGATAGAGCGCATAGGCGCGGGTCGAAGCCGGCTCGAGGCCGACCACCGTCGTCGACGATCGCTGCAGCATCGTCACGTTGGCTCCTCGAAGATGAAGGTCCTGGGCGATATCGTGGGCACTGGTGCCAGCGCCGACCACCAGCACCGACTTGCCCTTCACATCCAGGTCTTCGGTCGGGCCGCTCGAGTGGAACACCTTGCCCTTGAAATCCTGCAGGCCGGCGAGCTTCGGAACGTTCGCGATGCCGCTCGCGCCGATCGCCATGACGACCTGGCGTGGCCTCAGCGTCCGGAACGACCCGTCGGCCCTCTTGACGCGAACCGTCCAGCGCTGGGTGTCCGCGTCGTACTCACCGCCAAGGAACTCGGTGCCGGTCCATACATTGAGTTCCATGCTCATGGCATAGAACTCCAGGAAATTGGCCAGCATGTCTTTGGGGAGATAGACCGGCCAGGTCTTCGGGAATGGCAGGTACGGTAGATGGTTCGTGCAGATCTCGTTGTGCAGCGTCAGCGAGTGATAGCGCTTTCGCCAGTTGTCACCGACGCGCTCGTGCTTGTCGACGATGAGCGTGCTCACCTTGAGCTGCGTGAGCCGTGCTCCCAGCGCAAGCCCCGCCTGACCCGCACCGATGATCAGCACCTCGGGATCGGAATCGTCGAATTGGGCCGCTTTCGTCCGACGGTCGAGCCAGTTCTCCAGGCCTCGATGACCAACGCCCTCGCGTTGGCGATGAAGGAAGGCGTCTTCGGGAAAGGCCTTGAGTTCGTGGAGGGTGGTGAGGAAGTTCAAGGCCTTCCAGCCACCCAACCCGTCCGGATCGAGGACCAGGCGCATGAAGCCACGGCCGTTCGCGAGATGGGTGTCGAAGCGAAAGAAGGCTTCCACCGTCCTGAAGGCGCCGAGCTGTCCGAATTGGGGTTCCTGCGACTCCAGCCGGAAGTCCCTCGCTTCGCAGGAGGGCAGCGTGGCACGCAGTGCCTCGGCGATTCTCGCGGGTCCTCGCTCCGTCACGATGTGCCAGCTGAAGCTCAGGATGTCGCGCCAGTACCCATCGGCATCGAAATGACGCGCCGCGTCGTCGCAGTCCTTCGCGTCGATCGCGGCGTTGAAGCCGTCGAGCCATTGCTGCGCGAGATCCTTGGCCGACGGGTGCTGGTGCGATGGCGTCGGATCTCGCTCGCCAGGTCTCGCCGTGTCAGCGGACTTCTCAACCATATGAAATTCCTTCTGTGTGATGTGTGTCGTTTGCACCTTGCTCGCCCTGCAAAGCCGCCTGTGGTGGGGGCGGACCTCACGGCCTGAACGTCATTGAGTGGCCTGGATGGCGCTCGATCGCCGGTCTTGCGTCGATATTAATCACTGATTAACTCAGTATAGTTCTGACGATCACTGGCAGAAAAGAGCGTCTTCGTCGGGGCTTTCCCTAGGTGATGCAAGTTGTTAATCTGTGATTAACAAAATGAGAATCTGGACGCAATGAAGCGGTGTCGAGGTCGTCGCAAGGGATGGACGGCCGACGCACGAAGACCGTCCGTTTCTTCGCACGCGCCCCTTCGAGCACGGCATTCGGCGTGCGGACGATTCGGGTTACGTGGGTTCTTTCCATGTCCCATCGAGCGCACTCCTCAGGGGAATCCGAGCCTGGTGCGGGGCGAGGCTCATCGCTCGAACGATGTCTTCCGTGCGCTACCATCCCTCATGGCGACCACCTCGAGGATGTGCCGAGGCGCCAGGAGCAAGATGGAGCAGGAACAGCGTGGATCAGAAATCAGTTGCAGACGTACAGAGCCGGCTGCTCAAGGCCGCCACGCATCTCTTCATCAAGAAGGGATACCGGGGCGTCTCGATCCGTGAGATCGCGGAGCGCGCGAAGACGAACTCCGCCTTGATCTCCTACTATTTCGGGGACAAGGAAGGCCTGTTCATCCAGGTATTCAAGACCGTCGCTGCACCGCTCAACGCGAAGCGCGTCGCAAGCTTCGAGAAGCTGGAGGAGGCCGGCGAGATCACGGTCGAGTCGGTGGTGCGTGCCTGGGTCGCACCGATGTTCGAAGGCGCCTCGCTGTCGAAGGAGAGCCCGATTGCAGCGCTGTCGCTGAGCCTGAATGCGGAACATGGAAAGCTCTCCGAAGATCTGATTCTCGAGATCTACGACGTCATCAACCTGCGATTTCTCGCGCTGCTGGAGCGCTGTCTTCCGGAGGTCTCGCGGGAGACGCTTGTCTGGCGCTTGTACTTCCTGGTCGGTGCGATCCTGACCGCGACGCGTCCGCACGGGCGCAGCGTGAAGCGCCTCACCGACGGGCGTGTCACCTCGCAGGATTCGGACGAGTTCATCAACCAGCTCGTTCAGTTCGCCGCCGCGGGATTCCAGGCCAGCGCGCCGACCCGTTGAGCCGGCAAGGCCGGACGCGTCACATGGCGCTTCGAGCGGGCCAATGCTTGCACGGCCTCCGGGAGGTGGCACGGAGCTGTCAGCCGGTCCGACAGCGCAGTGGTTCTCCGTGCGTCACGATCCGCGAAGCGCGACGCTGCATCAGGCGGTCCATCCACGCAATGTGAGCACGGCCTCGGCGAAAGCCTGTGGATGCTGCTGAGGGAGGTTGTGTCCCCCGGCGACGGCACGGTGCGTGTGGCGGCCGACAAACAGGGGCGCGTGGCCGGCCGTGCCACCCGGTTTGAGCGGGTCGGCGGTGCCGTCGAGCGTGACCGTCGGTACCGTGATGGGGGGCTTCTTCGCCAGCAGCGCTTCGAGCGGTCGGAGCGCGGGATCGCCTTCTTCCCGTCCGGCGTTGAAGCGGTAGCAATGGATCACGACAGCAACGAAGTCGGGATTCTCGAAGGCGCCCGCGGAGCGCGCGAAGGTGGCTTCGTCGAAGGCCCAGTCCGGCGACATTTCCCGCCAGAGCATGTGGCACAGCGCGCGCCGGTGCTTCTCCAAGCCATCGCGTCCGCGCTCGGTCTGGAACAGATGCTGGTACCAGTAGGCGCGTTCTAGCGCCGGCTCGACGGCAAACCGCTGTGCGTCCACGTCGATGATGTCGTAGCCCGCGTACGAGACCAGGCCGCCAAAACGCTCCGGCCACAGTGCGGCCGCCACGCAGGACGCGTTGCCGCCCCAGTCGAAGCCGGCGAGCAGGGGGCGCACGAGTACGAGCGCCTCGCACAGTGCCAGGATGTCGGCACCGCGCGCGGCCTGTTGTCCGCTGCGCATCGTGTCGGCGGCGGCGAAGCGGGTGGGCCCGAAGCCGCGTGCATAGGGCACGATGACCCGTGCGCCCGCGCTTGCCAGAATCGAGGCCACATCGTCGAAGGCATGCACGTCATAGGGAAATCCGTGCGACAGCACCACGGGCCATCCGTCAGGCGCGCCGTGCTCGATGAATGCGATGCGCAGCGCAGCAGTGTCGACAAACTTCATCGGATGCTTTCGCCGCCGTGAGGCGTGACGGTGGCGACGAAACGGCGCAGGTCGCGCAGCATCAGCTCGGGCTGCTCCATGGCCGCGAAGTGACCGCCGGTCGGCATGTCGGTCCAGTGCACGATGTTGTAGGCCTTTTCCGCAAACGAGCGCGGGGGTGGCACGAACACGGGATCGGGGAAGGCCGCGACACCCGTCGGCACGCCGATGCGGGTGCCTGCCGGGAAGGCCTGCGAGCCCTCGCGCCGCTTGCCGAGGTACATCCAGGTTGCGGTGACGGCCGACGACGGCGCGACATACAACATGATGTGGGTCAGCAGTTCTTCCTCGGAGAACTTGTGCCACAGGTCAGGGCTGCCGTCGCCGGTCTTCGGCAGATCGGCCCATTGGCCGAACTTCTCGAGGATCCAGCCCGCGACCCCGACCGGACTGTCCGCCATGGCGACACCCAGGGTCTGGGGGCGCGTTTCCTGTTCGTGGGTGTAGCCGCCTTCCAGGTCGAGCAGGGTGTCGCGCCGGGCAACGAACGCCCTCTCCGCAGCGGTGGTCGCGACGATGCCGCAGGGCAGGAGATTGACCATGTTGATGTGGATGCCCCACAGCGAGTCGGGCCGGTCGTGGGCCATCCATCCCGCGATGCCCTGTCCCCAGTCCCCGCCCTGCACGATGAAGCGCGCGGGGCCGAACAGCCGCGCCATCAGTGCGTGCAGGAGCGCGGCGGCGCGACGTGGGCCGATCACGCCCGTGATCGGTTGCGAGAACGCGAAGCCTGGCAGCGAGGGCACGATCACATCATGGCCGTCCTCGGCCAGTGGCTCCATGAGCCGCTCGAACTCGAGGAAGGATCCCGGCCATCCGTGCAGCAGCAGCAGGGGCGGTTTGCCGCCATGGCCGCGAAGGTGCACGAAGTGGATGCGCTCGCCCTGGATGTCGGTCGTGAACTGGGGCCACTTGTTGAGACGCCGTTCAACCCGGCGCCAGTCGTACGCATCGCGCCAGTAGGTGACGAGTCGTCGCAGATCGGCGATGCCCACGCCCGCTTCCCATCCCCCGACATCCGGCAACTGACGCCAGTCGTAGGCATCGACCTTCGCCTGGATGGCGAGCAGTCGGTCTTCGGGGATATCGATCTTGAAAAGCGAGATCATTTTTTCTCCTGGACGGCTTGGCACCAGAAGCTGCCGGCCTGCCGGAAAAGTCTCGCAGTTCCCGTCAAGCCCATGGATCGCCCGTCTGCCAAGCCCATATCGGACGACGGGTCTTGACCGGCACGCGAGACGAGCACCACGGCCCGGCCCCGGTTCCCATTCGGCGTTGGCGCAAGTGAGCGTCCATTCGAACACACGCCAACAAGGATCGGCTTCTCGATCGATGCATCGGCGCACGCCACTGCCTCGTGGACCTTCGACGCGCAGTTTGCGGTTGCGCCATGAAAACGCCGAGTGTATTATTAATCACCACAAGATATTGCAATAAAATACATTGAGCAATGCCATGCAAGACCCGAGCAACAGCAGAGAGATGACCGGCTTTCCATCGCATTTCCAGCAGCGCTACGCGGACGATCGGCTCGACGTCCTGCCTTTGCTGTGGCGGGGCCTGGTCTCGGCGCCCGAGCGATGCGTGATCACGTACGAGGGGCGCGAGGTGCCGGCCGGCGAGATCCGCTCGCGCGTGGCCCGCATGCAGGCCCGGCTGCGGCATGCGGGGATACAGCCGGCGGACCGGGTGGCGGTCATGCTGTCGAACTCCGTCGATCACATCGCCCTGATCTATGCGCTGATGCTGATGGGCGTGGTCTGGGTTCCGGTGAATGTGCGCCTGCGGGGTGCGGGCCTCGCCTACCTCGTCGGCCACTCGCGTCCGGCCTTGCTGGTGTTCGACGCCGAGTTCGCGCCAGCGGTCGATGGCCTGGCGGATGTCACGGCGGTCCCGCTCGAGTCCCTGTGCGCCGAGGCGCCGCTCGCATCGGCCGACATCCAGTGCCGCGGCGTCTCGCACGAGGACACGCTCTGCATCATCTACACCTCCGGCACCACGGGCGCCCCCAAAGGCGTGGTCTTCACCCATCGCATGCTGCGCATCGCCAGCGAAGCCGTGCTGAGGGTGGCTGGCCTGCGAGGGGGCGACCGGGCGTTCCTGTGGGAGCCGCTGTGCCACATCGGCGGGGCCCAGATGCTGATGATCCCTTTCCTCTGCGACGTGCAACTGCATGTCGTGCAGCGCTTCTCCGCCAGCAGGTTCTGGTCGCAGTGGCGGGCCGCCCGGGCCACCCATCTGCACTACCTGGGTGGCGTGCTCGATGTGCTGATGCGGGGGGCCGAGGTCGACCGGATCCGGGTCGCCTGGGGGGCGGGCGTTTCCGCCGCGGCATGGCACCCCATCCGGGAACGATTGGGCTGCGAGATCCGCGAGTGCTATGGCATGACGGAGTGCTCGAGCTTCGCGACGCACAACACCACGGGAACGCCGGGCTCGATCGGCGCCGCGCTACCCTGGATCCGCGTCGAGCTGCTGGACGCGCCCGGCCGCGCCGTCCCCGAGGGCGAGCTCGGCGAGATCGTGCTCTCCAGCGATGTGGAGGGCGTCTTCTTTCCCGGCTATCTCGAGAACCCCGAAGCCACGGCGGACGCCCTCAGGGGCGGCCGCCTGCACACCGGCGACATCGCAAGGCGGCTGCCCAACGGCGAGTTCGCGTTTGTCGGCCGCCGCACCGACAGCATGCGAGTGCGGGGCGAGAACGTTTCGGCGTGGGAGATCGAACGCGTGTTCGCCGAGCACCCTGCCATCGTGGCCGCGGCGGCCGTGGGTGTTGCCGGAGAGATCGGCGAGCAGGACATCCACCTCCACGTCCAGTTCGAGGCCGGCCAGTCCGTGGCATGGGACTCGCTGGTGCGCTGGGCGGCGCCGCGCATGGCGAGCTTCCAGCTGCCGCGCTACTTCTCGGCGGTCGAGAAATTCGAACTCACCCCCAGCGAACGCATCCGCAAGCATCTGCTGCCGAAGACGGCCGCCGGCGCCTGGGACCGCGACACCCATGAAACAACACCTCAGGAGACAACCCTTGTCAGAACCCCATGACCCCATCGTCGTCGAGCGCCACGGGACCGTCGGCCTCGTGCGTCTCAACCGGCCCGAGAAGCTGAATGCCTGGACGGTCGCGATGCGCCAGGACATCATCGAGGCGCTCGGCGGCTTCGAGTCGGACGCCGGCGTCCGCGCGATCGTGATGACCGGCACCGGCGAACGTGCCTTCTGCGCCGGCCAGGACCTCGAAGAAGCCCACGGCTTCACGCCGGACGCCGCCGAGGCCTGGATCCGTGGCTGGGAGGTCTTCTACTCGACGCTCCGGGGCTTGTCGAAGCCCCTCGTCATGGCGCTCAACGGGGTGGCCGCGGGGTCCGCGTTCCAGGCCGCGCTGATGGGGGATGTGCGCGTCGGACATGCCGGTGTCCGGATGGGTCAGCCCGAGATCAACTCGGGCATCGCCAGCATCACGGGGCCCTGGATCATGAACCTGATGCTCGGCATGTCCCGCACCGTCGAGCTGACCCTGACGGGCCGTCTGATGAGCGCCGACGAGTGCCATCGCATCGGCCTGGTCCATCAGCTCGTGGCGCCCGCGGAGGTGCTGTCCCGGTCGATGGCGATCGCCGCCGACCTGGGGGCCAAGCCACCGGTCGCGATGCGCCTGGACAAGGCGCGATTCCGCGAGATGACCGAGCCGACCTTCCGCGAAACCATCGACGCCGCGATCCGTGCCCACCGCGAGTCGTACGAGAGCCAGGAGCCCCAGCGGATGGTGGAGGCCTTCTACGCGGCCCGGGGCGCGACGATCAAGGCGGCAGCCGCGCAAGCGTAGGCCCATGCAGCAAGGACCGGGGTGGACGGGCTTCGCGGCCCGCTTCATTCCGTCGAACCCGGTATTGGAGACACCCATGAATTCGGCTCACGCCACCCCGCTCAAGCACCCGCCCACGAAGACGCTCCCGGTCCTCGATATCGAGGGCCTCGACATCCAGTTGCCCGCCGCGGCCGATCGCGCCTACGCGGTCAAGGATCTGAGCCTGTCGATCCACCCCGGTGAAACCGTCTGCGTCGTCGGCGAATCCGGTTCCGGCAAGTCCTTGTCGGCGCTGGCCACCATGCGCCTGCTGCCGGATGGCGTCCGCGCCACGGCCGGCACCATCCGCCTGAACGGCAAGAACCTGCTCGACCTGTCCGATGCGCAGATGCGCGCGGTCCGCGGGCGCGACATCGGCATGATCTTCCAGGAGCCATTGACCGCCCTGAATCCGGTCATGCGGATCGGCGACCAGATCCAGGAGGTGCTGGAAGTGCACGGCGCGGGCAACCGCGCCAGCCGCCGGGAGAAGACGATGGGTCTGATCTCGGAGGTGGGGCTGCCCGACCCGCAGCGCATCGTCAACGCCTATCCGCACGAACTGTCGGGCGGGCAGCGGCAGCGCGTGATGATCGCCATGGCGCTGGCCCTGGAGCCGAAGCTGCTGATCGCCGACGAGCCCACGACGGCGCTCGACGTCACCACCCAGGCCCAGATCCTGAAGCTGATCGCCGAGCTGCGCAGGAAGCACGACATGGCGGTGCTCTTCATCACCCACGACTTCGGCGTCGTGAGCGAGATCGCGGACCGGGTGGTGGTGATGAAGCAGGGGGAGCGGGTCGAAGAGGGGCGCTGCGCGACGGTGCTGGGCGATCCCCGCCATCCCTACACCCGGCAGCTCATGGCCGCGGTGCCCACCATGGTGCCGCCGCCGCCGCGCGTGCTCTCCGACGAGAAGGCGCTGGTCGTGGCGAGCCTTTTCAAGACCTACGGCCAGCGCAGCTTCTTCGCCGCCAAGCGAACCATCCATGCGGTGGACGACGTGAGCCTGACCCTGCGCCGCGGCGAGACCCTGGGGGTGGTCGGGGAGTCGGGTTCGGGCAAGTCCACCGTCGGGCGTTGCGTGATGCGGCTGATCGAGCCGGACGCCGGCTCGATCCGCGTGGGCGAACTCCAGCTCGAGGGCCTGTCGCAACGGGCGCTGCGCCCGCAGCGCCGCCGTGTGCAGATGATCTTCCAGGATCCCTTCGGCTCGCTCGATCCACGTCGAACGGTCGGTGCGGCGATCTGCGAAGGCATGCTCGCCAACGGCACCTCGGCCAGCGATGCGCGCGCGCGCAGCATCGAGCTGCTGCAGCTGGTGGGCCTGCAGGGCACGGCCGTCGACCGCTACCCGAACGAATTCTCCGGCGGCCAGCGGCAGCGGGTCGGGATCGCCCGCGCGCTGGCGCTGGATCCCGAGGTGCTGATTGCCGACGAGGCGGTCTCCGCGCTCGACGTGTCGGTGCAGTACCAGGTGCTCCAGCTGCTGCGCGAGGTGCAGGCCCGCATGGGGCTGGCGATCCTCTTCATCACCCACGACCTGCGTGTGGCGGCCCAGATGTGCGACCGGATCGCGGTGATGCAAAAAGGCAAGCTGGTCGAGCTCAACACCACCGGCGAACTGTTGGCCAGGCCTTCGCACGCGTACACGCGGTCCCTGCTGGCCGCCATACCGGGTCACGCAACTCCGCCAGCGCTGGTCGACGCCGCCGACCAACGCGGGATGGCTGCGGCGGCCTGACCGCTTCCCGGAACTTTCCATGAGGACTTCATGAATTCAAGCTGGGCCGATCGTCGGCCGACCCTGTGGGCGCGCGTCGAGCACGCGCCGCTCGATGCGAACCTGCCGGCGCTGCTGGACCGGGCCGTGGCGCACCACCCCGAACGCCTGTTCTGGCAATCGATCGATGGTGATGCGCCGCCATTGCGCTACGCCGAGTTCGGACGGCTGTCCCGCCTGTGCGCCGAAGGTCTGCACGCACGGGGTGTGCGAAAAGGCAGCCATGTCGCCTTGATGCTGCCGAATTCTGCCGGCTTCATGCTGTGCTGGATGGCGCTGTGCAGGTTGGGCGCCGTGGCGGTGATGGTCAACACCGCCAGCACGAGTGCCGAGGTCGAGCGCATGCTGACGACCGCCGATGTGCTCTTCATCGTGATCGATCGCGAGTTCCTGCCGGCCTATGAAGGCATCGCGAGCGATCGACGCCTGCCCGAGGGCCATGTGATCGTGCACGGGACGGCGGACGGCGTGCCGCTCGCGGTGGACCAGGTGCCGTGGGACGCGCTGGTGTCCGGAACGGAGACCGGCCAACGGCTGCCCGAGGTGATGCCCGACGATATCGCGAGCATCCAGTTCACTTCCGGCTCGAGCGGTGTGCCCAAGGCCTGCATGCTGTCGCACCGCTACTGGCTCACGCTCGGGAAATCGCGTCTCAGCATGGGCCCGGAGGCGCAGCGGATGCTGATCGACTCGCCCATGTTCTACATGGGGCCGCTCTGGCGCGTGATCGTCGCGATCCACGTGGGGGCCACGCTTTTCGTCGCGAAACGCTACAGCCTGAGCCGGCTCTTCGACCGCATCCTCGAGCACAAGATCGATTTCTGCTCGGTGACCTATCCCGTCGCGAAGCTGGAAGAGGATCCGCGCATCGCGCACTCCGCGCTGAAGTTCGTGACGACCTACGGCCTGAGCAAGGAACTGCATGCCGGCCTGGAGCGGCGGCTCGGCGTGCCCGTGCGCGAGATCTACGGCATGACGGAAGTCGGTTCCGTGCTGTGCATGCCGGTGGAAGACACGAGCATGGTGGGCTCGGGCTCCTGCGGGCTGCCGGCGCCCTTCAGGCGATGCAAGGTCGTCGCGGAGGGCGGGGCCGACGCGCCGGCCGGCGTGGCCGGGGAACTCTGGGTCGCGGGGCCCGGCATCTTCTCCGGCTACTACAAGGATCCGGAAGCCACGGCCAGGTCCTTCGAGGGCGAGTGGTTCAAGACCGGCGACCTCTTCATGCGGGACGAAAACGGCTACCACTACATGCTGGGCCGCATCAAGGACGTCATCCGCCGCAGCGGCGAGAACATTTCCGCCTCGGAGATCGAACTCACGGTCAACGCGATTGATGGCGTCCTGGAGGTCGCGGCCATTCCCGTCGCGGATGCGCTGCGCGGAGAGGAAGTCCAGGTGGTGGTGGCGCGGGCGCCGGGCGAAGCAGGGCGCCGGCTCAGCGCGGAGGCGATCGTCCAGGCATGCCAGGCCGCGCTCTCGCCCTTCAAGGTCCCGCGCTACGTGCAGTTCGTCGATGTGCTGCCCAAGACACCGACCGGAAAGATCGACAAGAACGTTCTCAAACGCGGCGCCTATGGGGCCGACGCTGCCGTGCACGACGCGCGGCCCGACAAGAAAAGGAGTGTCTAGATGAAATCGGATGACGTAGGAATCATTGGCTACGGGAGCTCGGTCTACGAAAAGAACGGCACGCAGCCGACCTTCGCGTACCTGGCGGACGCCGCGGCCGCCTGTCTTGAAAACGCAGGCATTGCGAAGTCGGAGGTGGACGGCATCGCGCTCAGCTCCTTCCACGCGCCGCCGGACAATGCCGTCACGCTGGGCGAGTACCTCGGCATGGAGTTGAACTGGGCGCACTTCTTCACCGCCGCCAGCGCCGGACCGGTGTGCTCGGTGATGGAGGCCATCCGCGCGGTGGAGTCCGGCGTCGCGAAGTGCGTGCTGGTGCTGGGCGGCGACAGCCGCACCATGGACGACTTCCGGCACCTGATCTCCCGCTTCAACTACGCCGTGCAGAACTACGCGGCGCCGTTGAACTTCGGCGGCATGAACGGCTTCTTCTCGATGATCCAGCGCCGCCACATGCACGAGTACGGCACGAAGCGTGAACAACTGGGCCGGATCGCCGTGGCTCAGCGCTACAACGCCTTGCGCAATCCGAAGTCGCTGTTCAAGAAGGCGCTCACGCTCGACGAGTACCTGAACGCACGCATGATCGCGGACCCCATCCGCCTGTTCGATTGCCCGATGCCCGCCTCCGGGGCCGATGCCATCCTGGTGGCGCCGCTCGACCGTGCGCGGCCTGGCAAGGGGGTGCGCCTGCTGTCGGGTTTCCAGCGTCACAACCACCTGCCCGGCGAACTCACGCCCTTGCGTGGCGGCTGGGAGACCTTCAGGGACAAGCTGTTCGACGAAGCCGGCGTGACGCACCAGGAACTGGACCTGGTGCAGCTCTATGACGACTATCCCATCATGGTGTCCATTCAGATCGAGGACCTGGGCTTCTGCCCGAAAGGGGAAGTCGGGCCGTTCCTCGACCGCCACACGTTGAGCTTTGACGGCACCTTCCCGTTGAACACCAGCGGCGGGCAACTCTCGTGTGCCGCGACCGCGGGCGGTGGCGGCCTGATCGGCGTGCTGGAGACGGTGTGCCAACTGAACGGCGAGGCCGGCGAACGTCAGGTGCGCAATGCGCGCACCGGGCTGGTCAGCGGCTTCGGCATGGTGTCATATGGTCATGGCCTTTCGTCGAGTGCCGTGATCCTTCAGAAAGCGGGGAACTGAATGGAATTTCCGATGCCGACCGAGGACTCGGTCAATCGCGCGATGCTCGAAGCCTGGCGCACAAGGGGCGAACTGCTGCTGCAGCACTGCGCCGCATGCGAAGCCGTCATCTACTACCCGCGCAAACGCTGTCCGTCCTGCCTCGGCGGCCGGCTCGAGAACCGGCCTTCGACGGGCGAAGGCCGCATCGTCAGCTTCTCGGTGGTGCACCGCGGCGTGGACGAGGCGTTCCGCCAGCAGGGCGACACCGTGACGCTGGCGGTCGTTCAGACGGATGACGGTCCCCAGCTGGTGACGCGCATCGTCGGCGCGGACCAGGGCAATGTCGGCATCGGGCAGCGCGTCACGCTGTTCGACGGCGCATCACGGGAGGGCCTGCGCTTGCCCGTGTACCGGCTCCTCGGCGCTTCTCGCTAGTTCCGGCAGCGCCGGTGCCGGGAATGCACCGGCGGCAGACGCCATCCGCTGCGCCTGCATCCCCGCCCCTGGACGGCCATTCGCCGGCGTGCGCTGGTGCTTGTTGCCGCCCGGGGCTGTTCCCCTCTTCGTCCGGCACCGCCATCCCGCGCGCGCCCGTTCCATCGCACGCCCGACACAGGGATTTCACCAGTTGAAGAGATTTAAAGTATTTTAATAAAATACTAAATATCGAAACAACCAAAGACGGTTTCATCCCCTTGGAGCCGTGGGCGCTGCGCGATGGGCAACCGGGTTGTCTTTGCGCCGCGATGTCTGGCCTCGAGCGCCATCCAATCCTTACCGGAGCCACTTATGAAGAAAGAACACACCGTTCCTCCGCGGCAGTTGCCCGCCCACGCGTCGTTGACGCGCCGGACGCTGCTGGCATTTCCCGCCGCGCTGCTGGCACCTGCCTGGCTGCACGCGCAGCCATCGACCCTAGATCCCGCACCCAGGACACCGTCCAAAGGGCCAAGGGGGCAGATCGTGGTGGGCGTCTCGCAGGAACCGACGGTCTTCAATCCCCTGATGCCGCGGATCGAGGTCGACCAGGGCGTCTGGTTCGCGCTGTTCAACCCGCTGTGGCGCGCGGAGCCGGACGGCTCTTTCGTGCCCGAGTTGGCGGCGGAAGTGCCCAGCCTCGAGAATGGCGGGATCAGCGCCGACGGCCTGCTCTGGCGCATCCGGTTGCGCAAAGGCGTGAAATGGCACGACGGTGCGGAGTTCACCGCCGAGGACGTGAAGTACACGCTGGAGTTGTTGAACAACCCTTCGTTCAAGGCCTACACCCGACAGGGGCACAGTTTCGTCAAGGACATCACCGTCGTCGGCCCCCATGAGCTGACGTGGAAGATGAGCAAGGCCTTTGCACCCTACCTCGCCTTGCTCACCTGGACCTTCATGGTCCCGAAGCATGTGCTCGGCGCGGCGTCGGATCCCAACATCGCGCCCTTCAATTCCGCACCCATCGGCACAGGTCCGTTCCGCTGGGGAAAAAGAACGGCTGGCCAGGGCGTCACCCTGGAGGCCAACAAGGACTACTTCGGCGATGGCCCCCATGTCGAACGCGTGATCTTCAACTACGTGCCCGACTCCAATGTGCTCTACACGCAGTTCAAGACGGGCCAGATCGACTACATCGGCTACTACGGCGTCGCCGCCCAATACGTCAAGGACGCGATGTCCCTGCGGGATCGAAAAGTCGAGCGGGTCAAATCCGCGCAGGTCGAGTCCATCGTCATGAATTTCGGCAAACCGATCTTCCAGGACAAGGCGGTTCGGCGGGCGCTCTACACGGGCATGAACAAGAAGGCGATCATCGATTCCGTCTACTACGGCCTGCCGCTGGAGACGGAGTCGTTCACGCCCCGCTTCTCCTGGGCATTCAACGCGAACCTGCCCAAGCATGCGTTCGACCCGGCGGCGGGAAACAGCATGCTGGAAGAGGCCGGCTGGATCAAGGGGCCGGACGGGATCCGGGCCAAGGGCGGCCTCCGGCTCGATTTCACGGTGGCCACCGTGTCGGGCAATCCGCAGCGCGAGCAGGTGCTGCAACTGGTCCAGCAGGACTGGAAGAAGCTGGGCGTTGCCATGACGATCAAGACCATGCCGGCCGCGGTCGTCTTCGGCGACTACTACACGAAGTCCCAGTTCGATTGCCTGCTGCTGTCGTCCACCTACGGCACCGGCGCGGACCCCGACCCCACGCAGCGCTTCAGTTCCTCCGCCATTCCGGCCCAGGGCGGCTCGGGCCTGAACTACTACCAGTACAAGAACGCCGAAGTGGACCGGCTGCTGGTGATCGCGCAGACCACCTTCAAGCAGGCGGAACGGAAAGAGGCCTACCAGAAGATCCAGAGCCTGATGCGCGAGGATCTCGCGATTCTCCCGATCTGCACGCCGACGCCGGTGGAGGGCACGAAGGCCAAGCTGGTGGGTTACCAGTCCAACCCCTGCGTGGCGTCCAACAGCTGGAACATCGGCAGCTGGCGCTGGGAAGTCTGATCATGGGCATTTTTCTGCTTCGCCGTCTCTCCACGGTCGCCATCCTGCTGCTGGGTGTGTCGGTCCTGGGTTTCCTGATCCTGAACCTCGCGCCAGGAGGCCCGCTGTCCTTGCTCACGGCGACGGGCGACATGTCGCAGGAGGACATCAATCGCTTGGCCGCCCAGATGGGTCTCAACGACTCGCTGCCGGTGCAGTACATGCGCTGGGCGGGAAATCTGCTGGCGGGCGATTGGGGCCGGTCCTACCGCGACCAACTGCCGGTGCTCGAGATCATCGCATCGCGACTGGGGGCCACGCTGCTGCTGATGCTCACCGCCACGGGCATCGCCGTGCTGCTGGGCACCTGGATCGGTGTCATCAGCGGCGTTCGCCGCGGTGGCCTGTTCGACACCCTGACCTCGGTCTTCTTCGTCGCCCTGGTGTCCATTCCGACCTTCTGGCTGGGCCTGGTGGCGATCTATCTCTTTTCCGTGAAGCTGGGCTGGCTGCCGGCCGGCGGCCGGGAGACGCCGGGCGACGGTTCGCTGACCGACGTGCTCTCGCACCTGCTGATGCCGGCGCTGGTACTGGCGATGGTGCATGTCGCGATCTGGAGCCGCTACATGCGGGCCTCGGTCCTGGATGCGATCTCGCAGGACTATGTGCGCACGGCGCGGGCCAAGGGCCTGTCCGAAAGCCGGATCCTCTGGCGCCATGTTCTCCCCAATTCGCTGCTGCCGATGATCTCGATCGCGGGCATGCAACTGCCCGCGCAGCTCGGCGGGGCGCTGGTCACGGAAACGGTGTTCACCTGGCCCGGCATGGGGCGCCTGTTCATGGATTCCCTCAACTACCGCGACTACCCCGTGGTGCTCGGCGTGCTGATGCTCACGGCCCTGCTGACCTTGATCGCGAGCCTGATCGCCGACGTCTGCTATGCCATCGCCGACCCGCGTGTCCGGCCTACCTGAACGAGTGAAAGTCGATATGAAAGCTCTGGTTTCATCCGCGCGTGGCATCGAAAAACGCGCCGCCTCGGGCACGCCGCGAAAGAAGAGGGTGCGTGCCTTCTATGCGGCGGCCTTCATTCTTTCGATGATCGTCGCCTGCATCGTGGTGCCGTGGTTGCTGCCATGGTCCGATACCCAGGTCGACATCGTCAACCGGCACCTGCCGCCGGGCTGGGGTCCCCATGTGGCCGGTACCGACGAACTCGGCCGCGACCTGCTGGCCCGCCTGCTGGTCGCGGGGCGCATCTCGATGTCGGTGGGCGTCGGCGCCATGGCCATGAGCGTGCTCATCGGGGTCGTGCTGGGGCTGCTGGCCGGCTTCTATGGCGGTCGCATCGGCAATGCGATCATGCGGATGGTCGACGTGGCGCTCTGCTTCCCCAACGTGTTCCTGATGCTCACGCTTTCCGCCCTGCTGCAACCCAGCGTGGTCACGCTCGTCATCCTCATCGCGTGCACGTCGTGGATGGAGATCGCACGCGTGGTGCAGGCGCAGGTCTCTTCACTGCGCGAGCGCGAGTTCGCGCTCGCCGCCAAGTCCGTGGGCTGCAAGGACCGGCACCTGATCTTCAAGGTGCTGCTGCCGAACACGATGCCGACGATCCTGGTGGCCGCCACGCTCAACGTGGCCCACGCGATCCTGGCGGAGAGCTACGTGAGTTTCCTGGGCTATGGCGTGCAACCGCCGACGCCGAGCTGGGGCAACATGCTGAACCAGGCCCAGGGCTACCTCGAGTCGGCGCCCTGGATGGCGATCCTGCCGGGCGCGTTCATCACCTTGACCGTGCTCAGCTTCCATTTCCTGGGCGAGGGCATCCTCGATCTGTTCGACGTGCGCTCGCGTTCGCGCGGCTAGCCGACGGGGGCGAGCGCAGGCCGCGGTCCGGCTGAGGTGCGTCCGAGGTAGTGCAATGCAATAATCGCCGCCATGGCAAAGAAGACGATTCAAACGACGGGCACCAAATCCAGATCGAAGGCAGAGCCGACCCCGGCACCGGTGGAGCCGGGCGCGGACAGCCCCTTGATGGTGAACTCGGTTCAGAAGGCGTTTCGCATCCTCATGGCCTTCAGCCGCACGGAGTCGCGCCTCACGTTGACCCAGATCGTGGACAAGCTGGGGATCGACAAGAGCACGGCGCAGCGTTTCACGCACACCTTGCTGGTCATGGGTTACCTGGACAAGGACCCGGTGACGAAGACGCTGGGTGTGACCGTGAAGCTGGTCGACCTTGCCCACATCTACCTGTCCAGCAATCCGCTCATCGGCGCGGCCATGCCGTACCTGGTCCACCTCAACGGCGAGACCGGCGAGACCGTGAACCTGACGGTGCTCGACGGTACCGAGGTGGTGTTCGTGTCGCGGGTGGTGGGCAACCATCTGTTGTCGACCGGCGTGAGCATCGGAACCCGGCTGCCCGCCTTCGCGACGGCCTCGGGCCTGGCGATGCTGGCTGCGCTCGGCGAGAGCGAGGCCAGGTCGCTGATCGCGGCGAGCGATCTGCGTCCGTTCGCGCCGTTGACCGTGTACGAGCCGGCGAAGATCATGGACCGGTTGAAGACCATCCGGGCGAAGGGATACGCGCTGAGCGTCGGCGATTATTTTCCGAACGACATTTCGCTCGGCGCGCCCATCGTGTCGCGCAACGGGCGCATCCTCGGCGGCATCTCGCTGTCGGGATCGACCGATCGACTGTCCGCCAAGGACGTGGAGTCGAAGTTCTCCAAGCTGGTTTCGGCGGCTGCCAAGTCGGTCATGCTCTAGGTGTGAAGCCTCGCACCTAAGACTTCCAGCAGGGCCCGGCAGCCACGCATCGATGTCGCTGGCCTGACCGCTGCCATCGAACACTGCCTGCCGCCGGCCCGCCGCCGCTCGCTGCACTGGCCGGTTCAAGCGCTCCCACCGCCGTCGCGCCAGTCGATCCCTCGCTACGCCCCCCTCGCAGGGCCGTCGGCGCATCTTCGCACTCCATCCACCGGCACCGCTTGCGCAGGCGGTGGGCTGCCGCATGCCCAGCCGTCTCTTGCATGGGGAAAAGGTCGAAGATATACTTTACTAAAATCTAAAGTATTTCTATTAAATACAATATGACGATCAACACCTCGCTGCTCTATCTCAACGATGCTGACATTGCCCGGCTGCCACTCGACGTCCGCAGCGTACGGACCGCGATCGGCAGAGCGTTCCAGGCCTATGCGGCCGGCGAACTCCGGACCGAAGCGAAGACCTCCATCGCCGTGGGGCCCGGACATGCCTTCCAGAGTCTCGCGGCGGTGGACATGGCCAGCGGCTTCGCCGCCCTCAAATGGGTCGGCATGGTGCCGCCCGGTGGCGCTGCGGCCGTCAACATCAATGCCAGCATCCTGCTTTCCGATGCCGCGACCGGCCAGACGCGCTGCCTGATGGACGGGCGACGCGTGACCGCGTTGCGGACCGCCGGGATGACGGCCATGGCGGCCCGGTACCTGGCCCGAAGCGACAGCACCACGATCGGTTTCGTGGGCGCGGGCGTGCAGGCGGAGAGCCATCTGCTCGCCTTGCGGGACCTGCTGCCGTCGCTGCAGAAGGTCTACGTCTACAGCGGGGCGTCTCCCACGGGCGCGCGCTTCGCGGCGCAATGCGCCTCGATGGAACTGCAGGCGGAAGTCGCGACAGCCCAGGCGACGGTGATGCGCAGCGACGTGGTCGTGACGACCGTGCCCATCGGGCCGGGCTTCGAGCCCTTCATCGACGCGGCCTGGATCCGGCCCGGTGCCTTCGTCGCCGCCATCGATCTCGGCCGTTCATGGCGGCATCCGGGCCTGGAGGCGGTGGACGTCACGGTGGTCGACGAAGAGGCGATGAAGAAGTATGCGAAGCCGGGCAATCTGGTGCCGCCGCTCGGTCATGCGCATGCCACGATGTCGGAGCTGGCGGCACTTCGCCATCCGGGGCGCACCAGCGACGATCAGCGGATCATGCTGTTCAGCAGCGGATCCGCGGTCGCGGACCTGGCCATCGCCACGCTGGCCTACGAGCGCGCGTTGTCCGAGAAGGTCGGCACCTTGCTGCAGAGCTGACCGCCGGAAGGCGCCGGCCCCGCCGGGCGCCCGCGTGTTCCGGCCCTCGGGCAGGCCGGCATCCGCACAACGCCGTCTCGATGTTGCCATCCGACGCGCGACACGAAGGCCCGGCCTGCCGCGCCGGGCCCTTTCTTCCCACACCCCAGCGCTTCGAGATCGCTGCATCCATCGCCCCGCCGAGCGCGTCTGCTCGATGCGTCCACCTTCGCGCATGACGCGAGCTGCGCCCACGCCTGCTGCACAGGGCCGTGCTGCGGCCGCCCGAGGCGTCTTCGGGCCGCGCTGCGTGCGCTGTTGCAACCGTTCGCCATTCAAGCTAAAGTAGCGTTATGTACAACATGATATTACATGACAATACTTGAACCTGAGCGAGGGCCTGCTCTCCGCGCCTGCTTGCGCGCGCAGGCAGGCCGCGGCCATCGCAGCAAGAACGCCGCGGGGTGGACACCATGGCACTGATCGAGCAACTGAAATCGATGCTGGGTGCCTCCGCTGTGCTCACCGATCCATCGGAGACCGAAGCCTTTGTCCAGGATTGGCGCGGCCGCTACCGTGGCCACGCGTGTTGCGTCGTGCTGCCGGCCAACACCGGCGAGGTGGCGCGGATCG
>NZ_JAAAFX010000007.1:19765-34605 GCF_019352895.1 Variovorax boronicumulans
GGGGGCAACACCAGCCTGTGCGAAGGGGCGGTGCCGGGGCAGGGGGCGGTGGGCTGGGTGGTGATCAGCCTGCAGCGCATGCGCAGCATCCGCGGCATCGATATCGCCAACAACTCGATCACGGTGGACGCCGGCTGCGTGCTCGCCGCGGTGCAGTCCGCGGCCCAGGCGCACGATCGACTCTATCCCGTGAGCCTCGGTGCCGAGGGTTCCTGCCAGATCGGCGGCAATATCGCCACCAACGCGGGCGGCACCGGCGTTCTTCGCTACGGCAACACGCGCGAAAACATCCTGGGACTCGAGGTGGTGCTGCCGGACGGCCAGGTCTGGAACGGGTTGCACGGCCTGCGCAAGAACAACACGGGCCTGGATCTCAAGCACCTTTTCGTGGGCTCGGAGGGCACGCTGGGCGTGATCACCGGTGCCACGCTCAAGCTGCACCCGCTGCCGAATTCGTACGCGACCGCGTGGATGGCGCTGCCGTCGCCGCAGGCCGCGCTGGACGTCCTCGGCCTGTTCCAGCAACAGGTGGGCGGCGTGCTGAGCAGCTACGAGATGATGAATCGGCTGCAACTGGACATCGTGCTGGCGCATGTCGCCAACCGCCGCGCACCGATCGCAGCCGATCATCCGTGGCACGTCCTGGTCGAGCTCGCCGACACCCGCGGTGAGGAGGCGCTCGACGATGGCATGCAGGCGGTCCTCGCACGGGGCCTCGAGGCGGGCCTGATCCTGGATGCGGCGCTCGCCACGAATCGGGTGCAGCGCGAGGCCTGGTGGGCGGTGCGGCACAGCGTCACGGAAGGCAACAAGAAAGCCGGGATGGGCATCGCGACCGATCCCGCCGTGCCGGTCTCCGCGGTGCCGGCCTTCATCGAGCGGGCCACGCTGGCCGCGCACAAGGTGCTGCCCGATGCGCCCATCATCGTGGTGGCCCATCTCGGCGACGGGAACGTGCACTTCATTCCGCAAGCCAGCTTCGCGCAATGGACGTCCTGGCCGGATCCGCACGCCATGGCGAAAAGAATCAAGCATGCCGTCAACGAGGTCGCCTGCGAACTGGGCGGCACCTTCAGCGCCGAACACGGCATCGGCCAGGCGCTGACGCAAGACATGGGACGGTTCAAGTCCGGCGTCGAGCTGGAGCTCATGCGCGGCATCAAGGCGCTGCTGGACCCCCGGGACATCTTCAACCCCGGGCGCCTGCTTCCCGCCGCGCCGGCGCCGGCCGCCGCGGCCGCCTGAGGACGCGCGACGCATCGAATGGATTCTCCGCAGCGCCACGCCTCCGGTGGCGCTGCCTCACTGAAAGAACGACTGACAATGACTCAAGCACTCACGGCCGCGGATCTGCGCGGCATCCTTCCCGCGATCCCCACGCCGGTGACCGCGGACGACACGGTCGATGTGGCGGCCGTGCGCGCCCATATCGACTACCTGCTGAAGGCGGGCGTCGATGGGGTGGTGCCCCTCGGCGGTACCGGCGAATACGGCTCGCTGTCGCGCGCGCAGCGCGTGCGCATGGTGGAGGCCTGCGTGGCGGCCGCCGACGGCGCGATACCGACGGTGGCCGGCGTGCTCGACACGGGCTTCCACGACGCCTTGGCCAGCGGGAAGGACCTGGCCGCGGCCGGCGCCAGCGCCCTGATGGTGGTGACCCCGTACTACACCAATCCGACGCAGCAGGGCATCCGCGACTATTTCATCCGCTACGCCGACGAGTCCCCGCTGCCGGTCGTGCTTTACGAGATCCCCTATCGCACGCGCATCGCCGTCCAGCCGGAGGTGCTGCACGAGCTGTCGCGACACCCGAACATCATCGGCATGAAGGCGTGCAACACCGACCTGTACCATTTCCTGAAGGTGGTCGCCGGTGTCGCGGAAGACTTCAGCGTGTTGAGCGGCGAGGATTGCCTCTTCCCCCTGCACATGGCCGCTGGCGCGAAGGGCGGCATCATCGTGACCGCCAGCGTGCTGCCCAGGACCTGGCTTGCCCTGCACCAAGCCGCGGCGGCGGGCCGCATCGAGCAGGCGGTGGCCATGCATCGGAAGCTGATCCCGCTGCTGGACATGAGCTTCGCCGAGACCAATCCCGGGCCCCTCAAGGCGGTATGGGATCTGATCGGTATCGATGCGCCACGCCTGCTCGCGCCCCTGCTGCCTGCCCATGACGAGCTGCGGCAACGCCTGTACGTCGAACTGAAGGCGCGACTCGTTGAAGAGGCCGGGATCCGCTAGGCGATCCGGCGCACCGCATGACCGGACGACGCATGCGCCGCTGGGGTGCGGGGGAGGTGCCGCTGCTGCCGGTCGGGGTGCTGCTGCTGGCGCATGTGGGATTCACCGGCAACAGGTTCGTCTTCACGCTGCATGCCATTGCACTGCATGCCAGCTCGTTCCAGATCGGGCTGCTGCTGGCCGCCTTGATGGTGGGCCCCATGCTGTTCTCCGTCGGCATGGGCCGGCTGACCGATCGGCATGGCTACGCGCGGGTCGGGTCGGTCGGCATCGCGATGGTCTTCGCCGGTTCCGCGACGGCGGCGGCGTTCCCCGGGCTGGCCGTGCTCTACGCGGCGAGCGTGCTGACCGGCACCGGCTTCATGGCCACCCACGTCGCCTTGAACACGTTCATCGGCCGGCTCACCGCGGCCCGGTTCAGAACCGATGCGTTCTCCGCGGTGGCGCTCGCGTTCTCCATTTCCGGGTTTTGCACCCCGCTGTTGGCCGGGGCGTCGATCGAGCTCGCCGGCTACCGTGTCGCCTGCCTGGTCCTGCTGGGCGCCGCTGTCGGCGCCGGCCTGCTGCTGCGTTCCGCGGCACGCCACCATCCATCCGGGACCGTGCGAGCGCCAGCGGCCCGCGCGGGCGCCGTTGTCGAACTGTTCGCCGATCCTCGGCTGCGCGCCGTGTTCCTGACCGGTGGTCTCTTCACCATGGCATGGGATCTGTTCACCTTCTTCGCGCCGCTGCAAGGGGTTCGCGCGGGACTGAGCCCCGTCGCGACGGGCGCGATCGTTTCCGCCCTGTCGGCCGGCATGTTCGCCGTTCGCCTGGGGGTGGCACGGCTGACCCAGCGGATCGGCGAGTGGGCCACGATGGCCGGGGCGCTCCTGCTGGTCGCGCTCGTCTTCCTGGTCTTTCCGCTGCTGCACGCGCTGCCCACCCTGGTCTGCGCCGCCTTCGTGCTCGGCATGGGCCTGGGTTGCGGCCAGCCGGTGTCGATGGCATTGCTCTATCAGGTGGCGCCGGAAGGCCGGGCCGGGGAGGCCGTGGGGGCGCGGGCCACGATCACCAGCGTGAGCCAGACCTTGCTGCCGATGCTGCTCGGCGCCCTGGGGACCGCGGTGGGCCTGCTGGCGGTGTTCTGGTCCGGTGCCGTGCTGTTCACGGCGGGCGCCTGGACGGCCCGCCAGGGCATTCGAAGAGAGCGGCGCTCCTAGGGCGCCCGCTGCGCAGCCGGCGCGCCGGGCGACGCCCGCTACTTCTTCAGCTCACGTTCCGCGATGGGGTTCCAGCGCGCGTATTCCTGCTTGAGAAAGACGGCGAACCGGTCGCTGGGGATCGGATGGTAGAGCGCGCCGCCGGCTTCGACACGTGCCTTCACGGCGGCGAGATCGGACGATTGGGTCAAGGCGTCGGACACTGCCTTCACGATCTTCGGGTCGGTGCCCTTCGGCGCGAACAGGCCGGTCCAGGTCAGTGCCTCGTAGCCCGCCAGTCCCGGCGTCTCCGCGAGCGCTGGCACCGAGGGATATTGCGGCATGCGATCCTTCGTCGTCACGGCGATGAGGCGCAGCTTGCCGCCGTCGATCAAGGGCTTGACCGAGGAAAGGATGTCGATCATGAAAGCGAGCTGGCCGCCCACCAGGTCGGCGTTCGCCGGCGCACTGCCCTTGTACGGAACATGGGTGAGCTTCATGCCCGCCATCTCGCCGAACAGCACCACGGCCAGATGCGTGGTGGAGCCGGCGCCGCCCGACCCGTACATCAGGCCCTTGTCGGATCTGCCCGCCTTGACGATGTCCGCGGTCGTCCGGTAGGGCGAGTTGGCGGCCACGACCAGCGCGTGGGGTGTGCTGGAGAAATTGGCCACCGGCAACAGGTCCGACATGGGGTCGATGCCCAGCTCGGGGAACAGCGTGCGGTTGGAGATGTGGGTCCCGACACCGCCGACGACGAAGGTGTAGCCGTCGGGCGGGGCCTTGATGGCCGTCGCTGTCGCCAGGCCACCGCCCGCGCCCGGCTTGTTCTCCACGTAGACGGTGCCTTTGAGCTGGTCCTGCATGCGCTGTGCCATGAAGCGCGCCGCAATGTCGGTGCCACCGCCCGGCGGGTAGCCCACCAGCACCTTGATCGGCCGGCTCGGATAGGTGTCCGCCGCATGAGAAACAGGCAGGGCCAGGGCGCATGTCCATGCCAGGAGCAAGGCCCTGCATCCGGTTCGATTCATACACAACTCCATTTCAACAAGACAAGTGGGAAAGCAAAAATCACGGCGGAAGAAAGGCGCCGGACGGCGCGGCCGTCAGGGCTTCGCTGCCGTCCGGCGCACGCTCCATTGCAGGCGCGTGGCATGCAGCTCCGGCAGCGGGCGCCGCCCTTCGATGTCGGCGGCCAGCTTTCTGTCGAGCATGGCGATCTGGTCGGCCTCGTAGAGGATGTCCTCGAGCCTCGAAGCCGGCAGCGCGACCACGCCGTCGTCGTCGCCCACGATCACATCGCCCGATTCGATGTGGATGCCGCCGCAGTCGATCCCCCCATGGACCGCCTGCATCGCCAGCGCGTCCGCATAGCTTCGCACGGCGACGCCCCGGGCGAACATGGGATAGCCTCGGGTCCGGATCGCGGCGACATCGCGCACGCAGCCATCCAGCACCATGCCGGCCATGCCCGACAGCTGTGCGAAGCGGGACATGTTGGCACCGCACACCCAGCGTGCCATCCCGACCTGCACGACGAGCACACTGCCCTTCGGGGCATGCGCGATCACGTCGTAGAAGTTCAGGGGCGCCGACGGGGTGGCATCCACCGGGCCGAACCTGACGGTGTAGGCGAGGCCCTGCAGGCGCATGCCCGGGGCCAGTGGCATGACGGCATCGAGTCCCACCTCCAGCCCGAGGCGCCGCGCCGCGTCATGGAGCGTCGACGTTTCAAAGAGGGTCGAATCGGGTTTGCTCACGGTGCCTCTCCATCGCCGGTGCCGCGGTCGCTTGGGCGCCCGGCGTTTCGGCATGCGCCATGCCGGACAGGGCCCAGGCGTGCAGAGCACGGGGTCGTGAACGCGGCGGGGGTTGAACGCTGCATCGCCGGAGCTCAGCCGAAGCGCGCGGGTGCATAGGGCCAGGGATCCACCACCGGCTCCGAGCCATCGATCATTTCGGCCAGCAGTCGCCCGGACACGGGCCCCAGCGTGAAGCCCTGGTGCGCATGGCCGAAGTTGAACCACAGGCCCCGGTGTCGCGGCGCCGGACCGACCAGCGGCAGCATGTCGGCGCTGCAGGGTCGGGCACCGCGCCAGGGATCCTGCTCGACCGCTTCGGGCAGGTCGAGCAGTTCGCGCGCCAGGCGTTCGGCGCGCCCCAACTGCACGGGCGTCGAGCGCGCGTTCATGCGCGCGAACTCGGCGCCGGTGGTGATCCGCACGCCCTGCTGCATCGGCGACAGCATGAAGCCTCCGTCCGCATCCAGCATCGGTGTGCGCGGTGCCTCGCCGCCGCGGTAGTGGCGGTGGTAGCCGCGGATGGCGAAGAGCGGGAGCCGATAGCCCTGGGCGCGCACGACCTCCTTGGACCATGGCCCCAGCGCCAGCACGGCGTGCTCGCCGTCGATCTCGCCGTCCACGGTGCGCACGCGCCATCCCGTCTCGGTCTGTCGCAGCGAGGCCGCATCGCCTTTCACGAAGCGTCCCCCGAGTTGGGCGAACAGCGCCGCGTAGCGCTTGACCAGTTCCCCCGGGTTGTTCACGGACCAGGGGTCGAGCCAGTGCACGGCACCGGCCAGTCGCAGCTTCAACGCCGGTTCGGCCGCGGCCAGCGCCTCGGGATCCTCGACCGCATGGCGGACGCCGCCTTCGCGCGCCAGCCGCTGCGCGCGCGCGATGGCGCGTTCCATCGTGGCCTGCTGCCGGTACACGAACCGAAAGCCATTCCGGGCGACCAGCTCCCGCGCGCCGGCCCGGTCGATCAGCGCTTCGTGTTCGGACAGGCAGTGCGCGATCAGGCGCGCATGAACCTGCGCGATGCGCGCGTACGCCGTCGGGCGCGAGTTCTTCCAATAGCGCGCCAGCTCCGGCGCGGTGCCGGGCAGCGCGTCCAGGTGGTAGCTGATCTTGGCGCCGCGCTTGAGCGCCGCACGGGAAAGGGTCGGGAAGTCGCGCGGGAAGGCAACCGGCTCGATGGCTTCGCGCTGGATCAGGCCGGCGTTGCCGTAGGAGGTCTCGGCGCCCGGCTCCCTGCGGTCGACGAGCGTCACCGAATGGCCGCGCAGCACAAGGTGGAGGGCGGTGCAGGTGCCGACGATGCCGGCGCCCAGGACGAGCACTTCGTGTTTCATGAGCGCTCGCGGATGGTTGCCGCTTCCTGGCACGCGACCGGGGTGCGCTGCCGGTTCGTGGCGCCGACAAGGCTGCGCGGCGGGGCGCCCGCCGGCGCGCCAGGGCGCGTTGCTCCGGCCGGATCGCGTCGGTCGGGTTCGAGGTGGGACCGGGAAGAGCGCGCGCTTCGACAGCCAGCCGCGTCTGGGGTGGAGAGGGCGGAGAGGGGACTGCACACCATGTGGGTTCTTTTTTTCAGGGTAGATCCGAGGCCCGTCCGCATGTGCCACGGTGCCGCGTCGGGCCGGCTGCTGGGGGCCCGGGCGCGCGCACGGGCCTTCATGCGCGATCGCCTGACCGGCCGATCGGCGGGCGCTTGGCGCCGCGTCTCGGCGCGATCGGCTTCATGTGGATAATGTATTGCATAAAAATATCAATGATTGAATCATCATACATTCGTGGCGCCGAGTCAAGCCTGCCCACAGTTGGCGAGGGTCAGCGATCTCCGCGCACCTGCGTGGATGGCGCCGACTTGCGTGCATTTCGCGCCGGACCTTGACCTGCCGATCCAGATGTTTAAAATAATACAAGATATCGCATTGCAATATACTTAAGCATGAGCAGATCCGGGCCGTGACCCGGCTCTTCAACTGCCGAACGGAGACGAAACTTGGATGACGGAAACAACGGTATGAGCGAGCGCAAGGCCACGACGCTGGCCCCCGGACTGAAGGGCTTTCCGCCCGATCTGGCGTCGGTGTCGAGCGCCGAAGTGGGCGGGCTCGGATGGCATGTGCTCGACGGTCGGCTGCCGCTGCCGCTCGCCGTGCTCAAGCGCACGGCACTCGAGCACAACATCGATTGGATGCAGCGCTTCGTGCGCGAGCGTGGCGTCGATCTGGCGCCGCACTGCAAGGCGACGATGGCGCCGGAAATCTTCGTTCGCCAGCTCGATGCGGGCGCCTGGGGCCTGACCTTCACCTACGTGACGCAGCTCGTGGTCGGCGTGGCCGCCGGCGCGCGCCGTACGCTGATCGCCAACCAGGTATTCAGCGACGGCGACCTGGCCGCCATCCAGGCCCTGCGCAGGGCGCACCCCGACCTGCGCGTCGTCTTTCTCGTCGATTCGATGGCGCAGCTCGCGTTGATCGAAGCCTGGTTCGCCGCGCATCCGGGCAGCCTGCCTTTCGAAGCGATGCTGGAGATCGGCCTGCCCGGCGGCCGCGGCGGTTGCCGCACAAGGGAGGACGCCATGCGGCTGGCCCGCGCCCTGCACGCCAGCGAAGCGGTCGATCTCGTCGGCATCGAGTGCTACGAAGGGCTCGGCGCCAAGGGCGTCACCGAACTCGACGCCGCCTACACGACGGCGCTGATGGACCGTGTCGACGCCATCGCACGCTGCTGCGACGCCGAAGGTCTCTTCGATGCGGACGAGGTCCTGGTCTCGGCCGGTGGCTCGTCGATCTTCGACCTGGTCGTGGCACGCCTGAGGCCCAGGCTCGGGCGCCCGGTGCGCGGCCTGCTGCGTGCCGGCGGCTACGTCGTCTCCGACCACGGCCACAACCGGCGGATGGTGGCGGCCATGCAGGCGCGCACCGGCCTTCGCGATGCGCTGCGTCCGGCGCTGGAGATCTGGACCCAGGTGCTGTCGCGCCCCGAGCCCGGCCTGGCCATCCTGGCCCTCGGCCGGCGCGACGTGTCCTTCCACATCGACATGCCGATCCCGTTCGCGCGGGCGCCGCGCGGCGCGACGGTGCCGCGGCCGGTGCCGTCCAGCTGGAAGATCAGCGCGCTCAACGACCAGCACGGCTACCTGCGCTGGGACGCCGCGCACGAAGACGTCGCGCCGGTGGTGGGCGAGCGCGTGGGTGTCGGTGTCTCGCAACCCGGCGTGACCTTCAACAAGTGGCACTGGATGCCGGTGGTCGAGGACGACTACCGGGTCAGTGACGCCGTCACGATGCATTTCTAGCAGCGCGCCTGCCGAACGGCCCCCTCGATTCTCGCTTTCAAGACGAAGGAAATTGTGAACCCCATCAACATCCGCGACATGCAGACGCTGGCCAGGAAACGCCTGCCGCGCCTGCTCTACGACTACCTCGACGGCGGCGCCTTCGACGAGATCACCCTCGCCGCCAACACGGCCGATTTCGCTCGCTTGCGATTCGTGCCCCCGGTGCTCAACGACGTCGGCAGCATCGACCTCGGCACCACGATCTTCGGTGAGCGCCTGTCGATGCCGCTGATCCTCGGCCCGGTCGGTTCGCTGGGGGTTCTGTCGCGCCTCGGCGACATCGCCTCGGCCAAGGCCGCGGAGGCTTGCGGCATCACCTCCTGCCTGTCGACGACCGCGGTCGCGTCGGTCGAGGATGTGACGGCCGCGCGCAAGAATCCGATCTGGTTCCAACTCTATGTGCTGACAGAGCCGGGCCATCACGTGGAGTTGATCCGCCGCGCCAAGGCCGCCAAATGCAGGGCGCTGGTGATCACGGTCGATTGCGCCATTCCGGCACAGAAGGAGCGGGACCTGCGCCACGGCTACACCTTCACCGGCAAGGTGCGGCCGCGGAACATCCTGGACATGCTCACGCGCCTTCACTGGATGCGCAGCGTCCTCCTGGGCCCGAGGCTGAACTTCGGCAGCATGCCCGGAGGCAAGGGCAACTTCAAGCGGATCATGTCCAAGGCGGGCGGCGGCCTGATGGACAAGGGGCTGGACTGGGACAAGGTCAAGCAGATCCGCGCGATGTGGGACGGCCCGTTGGTGATCAAGGGGATCATGTCGCCGCGGGACGCCGCCAGGGCCGTCGACCTGGGCGCGGACGGCATCGTGGTCTCGAACCATGGCGGCCGCCAGCTCGATGGCGCGATCTCCACGATCATGGCCCTGGGGCCGGTCGTCGATGCGGTCAATGACCGGGCGGTCGTGATGATGGACGGGGGCATCCGGCGTGGCCATGACGTCGTCAAGGCGCTCGCCATGGGCGCCAAGGCCTGCCTGATCGGTCGCGGCTACGCCTATGGACTGGCGGCGAACGGCCAGGCCGGCGTCGAGCAGAGCCTGGACATCCTTCGCAAGGAGATGACGTCGACCATGGGCATGCTGGCCTGCACGAGCGTGGCGCAACTGGGGCGCGAACTGCTGCACGACAACGAGTGGCGTTTCTGAGGCCGCGCCGCCCGAGGACGTCGGGCAACCGGGCGCGGTGCCCGCCGGCGAGCCCCCGGGCACGGCACCGCCGCCGGTGCCGGAGCCGGCCCGGCGCCGCTCTCAGCCGGCCCAACGCCAGCTGCCCATGTTCCAGCAATTCGACGAGACATTGGGGTTCGCGCGGAAGCCGACGAGCTTGGCCTTGGTGCCTTCCACCTGCGCCGGCTGGCAGATCGGCAGGATCACGAGCTCCTCCCGGATCACGCTCTGGATGCGCTGGTAGGCTTCCTTGCGCTCGGTCTGCTTGAAGGTCGTCTGGCCGACCTGCAGCAGGCGATCGACCTCGGGATTCTTGTACTGGTAGAAGTTGGTCCCGGAACCGCCCTGAACGGGGATCGCCGACGAGCTGAAGCGTTGGGTCGGGTCGGGATCGGCGCCGGTCCCGTAGGTGCTCGCGCCGAGCATGCAGTCGAACTGGGACTGGGTGTAGTACTCGCCGAAGATGACCGCCGCCGGCATGGCCTTGATCTGCACCGCAATGCCCATCTTTCGCCAGTCCTGCTGGACCAGCTGGAGGATCTGTTCGCGCTGCGAGTTGCCCGAGACGGTCGAGACCGTGAACTCGAGGCGCAGGCCGCCCTTGCTGCGCACGCCGTCCGCGCCCTTGACCCAGCCCGCCTCGTCGAGCGCCTTGTTGCCGGCCGCCAGGTCGTAGACATGCTTGGGCAGGGAGGGGTTGTAGGCCCAGGACGAGCGCGAGAGGAAGGACTCGGATTCGACGGGGATGCCGTAGTACACAAGGTCGACCAGCGCCTTCTTGTTCAGGCCGAAGTACATCGCGCGCCGCACGGCCTTGTCCTGGAAGATGGGGCGCCCGAAGTTGAGGATCAGCCCTTCGATCTGGGCCGTCTGCGCCACGTAGACCTTTCGATCGGCGAGCGTCTGTGCCTCCTTGTAGTACTGGGAGGCGATGCCCTGGTAGCCAAGGTAGTCGACCTGGCCGGTCTTGAACTGCGTGTACGCCACGTTGAGGTCGGGGATGTACCTGAAGATGATGCGTTCGACGTAGGGGCCGTCGCCGAAGTAGTCGGTATTGGCCAGGAGGGTGATGCTCTCGCCCGCGACACGCTTGCCCCATTTGAAGGGACCGGTCCCGATCGGTGCCGAATTGAAGGGCGCGGTGTTCGGGTCCGCGGCCTTTTCCAGCGCATGCCTGGGGACGATGAAGGTCGATGTCAGAAGCGAGATGTAGGGCGCGTACAGCTTCGTCATCTTCCAGGACAGTTCATGGGGACCATGCACCGTGATGTCGCGCACGAGAGCGTGGCCCTGGCGGGTGTACGCCTTGAACGACGGGTTGTTCACCAGTTCCAGGGTGTACTTGACATCCTCCGCCGTGAATTCGACCCCGTCGTGCCACTTCACGCCCTTGCGCAACTTGATCTTCCAGACGAGTCCATCCGGAGAGATGCCGCCGTTCTCGAGCGTGGGCACTTCGACCGCGAGCTCCGGGACGAAGGAGCCGTCCGGCTCGACACGCCAGAGTGGGTTGAACAGGGAGAACTGCACGCCCTGATCGGTCTCGATGCGCGGCATCAGCGGGTTGAAGACGGTGGGTTCCTGCGTGAGACCCGCAACGATCTGGCCCTTGGGAGCCTTGGCGGCGCCCGGTTTCTCCTGGGCCTGCACGGCGTGGGCAAACAGCATCGCCGCCGGCGTGGCGATGAGGGTTCTGCGCGTCATGGGAAGCCTGCCGAGCGAATCGGGCACGGGCACGTTCTTGTCTTTGGCCAAGGGGAATCTCCTTTGTTGGCGAGCGTTGATGAGAAGGGCGCGCCCATCGCGTCTGGAGCGCTGGCGGCGCAGGCGAAGAAATGAATCCCGTGCCTGCGCCGGTGGCAGAGCATCTTCTTTAGAAGATACAAAGTATTCTTATAAAATACTAAATAGTATAGTTTTGGGTCGTTGCATGGTGACCATGGAATACCCTTGGAGCGCCTGCGGCGCAGGGCCGATGGGTTCCGCATCCGCCAGGTCGATCGCTTTTCCCACCTGCAAGCGCGTCCGCGCGCGTCGATGCCTGCGCAGTCATCGAGGAAGAGCCAGACCGCGCAGCCGTTCGCGCCATGCCGTGCGCGACCTCGCTGGCCGCCTCACGTGGCGGCAGGTCTGCCGCGACATCCGATTCAACCGACCCGTTGCCGCTGGCCCGCATTCACAGTCTTCGGCGCCACGCATGGCGCTGCCGTGCTTGACAGCCGGCACGAACCGAATAAAATAAATACCAAGTATTGTATATAAATACAACTTGCTCGGTAAAAGCCTTTTGCGGCCTGCCGTGCGGGTTGGCGCAGCGTCTGTTCCCACCGCTTCGCTGCTTTCCCGTCCACCCACTGGAGCCCGAAATGAACCCCGCCACCGACAACATCCTTCGCTACCCCGAAGTCAGACAACGTGTTTGCGCCGAAGAGTGGGCGCAGCGCGTGAACCTGGCGGCAGCGTTCCGTCTTTGCGCGCGCTACAAGATGACGGACCAGATCTATGCGCACCTGTCCGCGAGGATTCCCGGCAAGCCCGAGCACTACCTGATCAACGCCTATGGCCTGATGTTCGACGAGGTGACGGCGTCGAATCTGGTGGTGGTCGATCTCGACCGGAACATCGTCGACGACCCGACCGGCATGGGCGTGAATCCCTCCGGCTTTGTAGTGCATGGCGGCATCTTCAGGATCCGCCCGGATGTGCAGTGCGTCATGCACGTTCACACGCTGGCCGGTGGCGCCGTGTCGGCGCAGGAGCGCGGCCTGCTCAACCTCACCCAGCACGCGATGCGTTTCCATCGGCGCATCGCATACCACGACTTCGGCGGTGTCGCGACGAACGCCGAGGCCGAGGCCGGGCTCGGCCACGACCTGGGCCACTACAAGGTCGCGATCCTGCGCAACCACGGCTTGTTGACCGTGGGCAGCCAGGTGCGGGAGGCGTTCGAGCTGATGTACGCGCTGGACGCCGCGTGCCAGATGCAGGTCGCGGCCCTCGGCGCGAAGGTCATCGAGTGCGACGCTGCCACCGCCGAAAAGGTGGCGGCTCACTTCGACAAGACGGACCGGGTCGGTCCCACCAAAGACTGGCCTGCGCTGCTGCGCATGCTGGACCGCATCGACCCCGGCTTCAGGGACTAGTGCTCAGGAGCCATGACGTGGACGCCACCTCAAAGATTGTGGAGGCCGGACGAGGCAGCCTTCTGGACAGCGCCAACATGCTGCGCACGGGCGTGAAAGGCTTCCCGCACGACCAGGCGCCGCTGTCGAGCGCCGAGATCGGCGGGCTGGGCTGGAACCTGCTCGATGGCCGGCTGCCCCTGCCGCTGGCCGTGTTGAAGCGCACGGCGCTCGAACACAACCTGCGATGGATGCAGCAGTTCGTCCGTTCGCGCGGCATCGATCTCGCGCCCCATGGCAAGACCACGATGTCTCCGCAACTGTTCGCCCGCCAGCTCGAAGCCGGCGCGTGGGGCCTCACGGTGGCGAACGTGACACAACTGTGCATCGCCGTCGCGGCCGGCGTGCGCCGGGTTCTGCTGGCCAATCAGGTGCTGGCCGACGAGGACCTGGCGGGCATCCAGGCGATGTTGAAGGCGCACGCCGACCTGCGCGTCGTCTTCCTCGTCGATTCGAACGCCCAGCTGGCACTCGTCGAAGGCTGGTTCTCGACCCACCAGGTCCGCGTGCCCTTCGAGGTCATGCTGGAGATCGGCATGCTCAACGCGCGCACCGGTTGCCGGACGCATGACGAAGCGATGCTTCTCGCGCGCGCACTTCACGCGAGCGCCGCCGTTCGCCTGGTCGGCATCGAGTGCTACGAGGGCCTGGGCGTGTCGGGCCGCACGGAACGCGATGCGTCGTATGCCGATGCGCTCATGGCGCGCGTGGAAGCGATCGCCCGCTGCTGCGATGCGGAAGGCCTGTTCGAGGCCGAGGAGGTCCTGGTCTCCGCCGGCGGCTCGTCGATCTTCGATCTCGTCGCCGGGCGCCTGAAGCCCTCGCTGGGCCGACCCGTGCGCGGGCTGCTTCGTTCCGGCTGCTACATCACGCACGACCATGGGCATTGCCAGCGGATGGGTGTCGCGATGCGCGGTCGCACCGAGCTTGGCGAAGGGCTCCAGCCGGCGCTGGAGGTCTGGACGCACGTGCAGTCGCGTCCCGAACCGGGGCTCGCCATCCTCGCCGTGGGCCGACGCGACATCTCCTTCGACATCGAGATGCCGGTCCCACTGGCGCGGGCCGCGCGCGATGTGCGCATGCCCAGGAAGGTGCCGCCGAGCTGGCGGATCACCGCGCTCAACGACCAGCACGGCTACCTGCGCTGGGACGCGCACCACGAAGGCGATGCGCCGACGGTGGGCGAGCGCGTGGGGCTGGGTATCTCTCACCCTTGCACGACCTTCGACAAATGGCAATGGATGCCGGTCGTTGAAGACGACTACCGCGTGTCCGATGCCGTGACGATCCACTTCTGACGGACCGACGCCGTCCACCCCTGGTTTCGGGAGCCTTCTGCTCCTTTCTGCCTCTCAGCCTCTACTCTTGCAAAGGAATCATCCATGCCTCTCGAATACATCGGCGCCTCCACCAGTGCCTCGGAACGAATGACCCGGCCCTATTCGCCCGCCGTGCGGGCCGGTGACTACATCTACGTCTCGGGGCAGGTCGCCTCGAATGCACAAGGCGAGATCGTGGCCGGCGGGATCGAGGTGCAGACGCGGCAGACGATGGAGAATCTTAAGGCCGTACTGGCGCTGGCAAACGCGACCCTGGAAGATGTCTGCAAGTGCACGGTCTGGCTGGCGGATGCGCGCGATTTCCGCGGATTCAACCGGGTTTACGCGACATATTTCTGCAATGCGAATCCCGCCCGCTCGGCTACCGAGGCCCGCCTGGTAGTGGATTCGAAAATCGAGATCGAGGTTATCGCTTTCAAGCCTGTGAGCCCAAGGGTCTAACGGCCTATGCCCTAGCTCTTAACATAAACGCGATGCCGTCGGGGGGGGGGGGGGCGTGCTATGCCCGCGGCGATGTCCACGATCACCGAGCCCGGCTTCATGCTCTTGACCATCTCTTCGGTGATCAGCGTCGGCGCGGCACCCCCGGGGATCAG
>NZ_JAAAFX010000007.1:34773-36250 GCF_019352895.1 Variovorax boronicumulans
TCGGCGCGGCACGCCCGGGGATCAGCGCCGTGCTGATCACGATGTCCGCCAGCGCCACGCGCTTGGCCACCTCGACCTGCTGGCGCGCCAGCCAGCTCGGGGGCATGGGCTTGGCATACCCGCGCACCTGGGACAGCGACTGCGACAAGCTGCGCGCGGCCGGCTGCGACGTGCTGTTCGCGCCCGACGAGAAGGCGCTCTACCCCGAGCCCCAGACCTGCAAGGTGCACCCCGACCCGGCGCTGGCCGACCTGCTCGAAGGCCACTTCCGGCCCGGCTTCTTCATCGGCGTGTGCACCGTGGTGATGAAGCTCTTCAGCTGCGTGCAGCCGCGGGTGGCGGTGTTCGGCAAGAAGGACTACCAGCAGCTGATGACAATCCGCCACATGGTGCGGCAGTTTGCGCTGCCGATCGAGATCGTGGGCGGCGAGACCTTCCGCGCCGCCGACGGCCTGGCGCTGTCCTCGCGCAACGGCTACCTCAGCGAGAGCGAACGCGCCGAGGCGGTGCAGTTGTCGAAGACGCTGCAGGCCATGGCCATGGCCGCGGCCGTGCGCGAAGGCGAGCGCGACCTTGCCGCGATCGAGGCGCGCGCGATGCAGACGCTGACGGCCCGCGGCTGGCAGCCCGACTACCTGGTGCTGCGCCGCCGGGCCGACCTGCTCGCCCCCTCGGCCGGCGAGCCGCTGGTGGCGCTGGCCGCGGCGCGACTGGGCAGCACACGCCTGATCGACAACCTTGAGATCAATGCTCATTTGTGTCATGAGCTACAGCGTCATCCCCGCACCGTATCGCGAGAGTGGGCAGATGGCTATGAGGCCGGTTGACGCATTGTCTAGATAGCTTTCGAGACGCTGCGCCCGCTCGTGCATCCTGACCCGCGAAAGCTTCTTCATGTGCTGTCAGTGTCAGCAGCGCTGGGGCTCCGACAATTCGCAGGTGCACATCATGGCCATGGCGCGCATGCCGGCTCCGAGCTGAAGGCGCAGGACTGAACCAACCATGCCTACGCCTGCCCCTGCCGGTCAACTAGCAGCCGGCGGGCCGATACGTGGGCGAGCGCTTCTTCCGGTGTGCCGGCTGTGATGTGGGAGCTGCAGCAGGCGGGGCGATTGCCCCGCGGGTGCCTGAGCGTCACCGGCAAGACCGTCGACGAGATTTTGCAGGGCAGCGAGGTCAGCAATCGCGAAGTGATCCTTCCTTTCGCGGCGCCGTTGATGAGCAGGCCGGCTTCTGCTGCTCAAGCGCAAAGTGTTCGAGTAGTGTGTGTGGCTCGTCTGCAAGCGCGAGACTTGTGCGTCTGTGTGCTGGTCGTTGTTCTCTGCCGACAATTTCAGCCTTCGCTGGATCGTGACATGAATCGTGACAAGACTTCACGAAACGCTTGGGTAAAAAAAAGCCCGCTATCGTTTAGATAGCGGGCTCTCCAGAGGCCTTGCGGCTTGTAGTGGCTCCTCGACCTGGGCTCGAACCAGGG
>NZ_JAAAFX010000007.1:36260-128166 GCF_019352895.1 Variovorax boronicumulans
CAAATTATATGCAATGGATTCGCCGATTTTCGCTGCGGGCGTTCGATTTTCATCGTCGCGCATCACCGAGTGCCTCGGCACCAATGAAAATGCCCCGCTACCTTGTGAGTAGCGGGGCATCCAGTGGCCTTGCGGCTTTTTCATGGCTCCTCGACCTGGGCTCGAACCAGGGACCTACGGATTAACAGTCAGATAAACACCACTTCCGCCGGCCTCCGCTGGTTTCCGTGGAAGAGGAAAAAACCGTTTAGCGACAACAACTTGTAGGTGATCTTCGTCCGCCCACGTACGATCTGGTTCATGGACAGCCATGAATGGATCGTGACATGAATCGTGACAAGGTTTCGACGGAGGAGGTTGCGGATGCTGGTTTCAGGCGAACCGCCCCGAAGCCGCTGACCACCGTCAGGATCTCCAGCTTGAAGCCCGGTGAGACCTTGGCCGACGGCGCCGTGCGTCCAAGCAGCGGTAGCTTGAAGATTCGCAAGCGCAAGCTGGCACACGGCTCGGTCACCGAATGGATCTTCAACTGGACGCGCGGCCGCAAGAGTTCTCGTCTCACCATCGGGCGCTACAGCCTGACAGAAACTGAGAACTGCTTCACGCTCTCCCAGGCCAGAAGCCACGCTGCGCAGCTGCAGGCGTTGATCAACGCGGGGCAGGATCCGATGGTGCAGCGTGAGATCCAACGCGAGACGAAGCGCGTGGCCGAGGCCGTGGCGATCACCACATTGCAGGATGCCAAGGGCAAGACCCTCGCCTCGGTGTTGGCAGCCTACATCCAATCGCTCAGGGCACAGGGGAAAACCGATAGCGCTAATGACGCGGAGAACATGTTCGGCAACCATGTGTTGAAGGCTTTCCCCGATCTTGCCGGGCTTCCGGCGGCGGCCATCCAGCCTGAACACATCTCTCGAGTCTTGAGACGGCTGGTCGCGCCGGCAGAGGGCAGAGTAAAGGGCCGCACTGCAGTAAAACTTCGTTCGTACATGAGCGCCGCTTTCACGCTTGCGCTGGGTGCCAGCGTCGACCCGATGTCCCCACACGACGCCTCAGACTTTGGCCTGACCACAAACCCTGTGGCAGCGGTGCCTGCGACGAGGATGGCGGCTGCTTTCAACATAGCAGGAAAGCGGGCGCTATCTCCGGAGGAGCTTCGGTCGTTCTTGCTTCACCTGTCTTGCTGGCCGCAGGACCTTCCTCGTCTCACGCTTCAGTTTCAAGTCGCGTCTGGCGGTCAACGCTTCGCGCAGTTGCTGCGGATGACGGTGGCCAACGTCGACGATGTGCTGTGCGCCATGCAGGACCGAAAAGGACGGCGCAAGAAGGCGAGAGATCACATGCTGCCGATGGTTCCAGAGTTGGTTGAGATCGCAGACGCCGCTCGTTCCATCTATCAAGGACGGCCCATCGATCAAGATTCGCTTCTCTTCACGCGCGACGGCAGGCCGATGGCGTCGGAGACGCTCTCCGAGGTGGTGCGCGAGATCAGCAAGGTCATGGTCTCGGCCGGCGAAGCAAAGTCGAGGTTCCGTGCGGGAGACCTGCGGCGAACCGTCGAGACCATACTGGGAGAGACGCTGAGGATCAGCAAGGATGACCGCGCTCAGTTGTTGAGCCATGGGCTGACGGGCGTTCAGGACACACACTACGATCAGGGGAAGTACTTGGCCGCGAAGACGGATGCACTGCGCACTTGGAATGACTACCTTTCAGACCTTTGCATCGCTAGCCCCCTCCCGCGCCGAACTTCGCAGGTGACCGAAGTCGCCCACGAAAAGCGAAGGACCAAAGCCTTGTATTGATAGCGCAGCCGTGCTCTGGATTGCTAGGATGGCATCGCGATCATGTGGCAGAGTTCGGCCAAGAGCCGCACGTCGCGAGCGGCAGCTTTCGGGCGACACAATCGAGCAATGAAGCGAGACCCCCCGCAGCGCCGATGCTGCAAAGGCCCAGGGCGAGCGCAAGCAGGTAATCTCTCGCCCACCGCCCACCGCCCACCGCCCACCGCCCACCGCCCACCGCCCACCGCCCACCGCCCACCGATCTCCAGACATGAGCACTGCCAATGACGTACTAGCGACGCAAATTTCTACCAAGCTACGCGTCATCTCGGCCAATGACCTTCAAGTCATGGCGGAAGACATGGCCGCCATCGCCTGTCCGCATATGTTCAAGGGCCTTCCGCTTCAGCGCCAAGGCCGCGGCGCCACCGGGCAGACCAACAAGGGTTGGCCAGACGCATACGTGGTCACTTCCAGCCGGACCGTGCATGGCATCGAGGCGACGCGCAACCAGCAAACCTGGACTGGCCATCTGGCAGATGACTTAAAGAAGGCCCTGGACACCAAGAACTTCGGACTGTCCGGCTATTTTTTCGTCGCGGGTTCCCCGGAGCACGATCCGCCCGAAAAAGACATCCAGGACTGGACAGACAAGTTCATCGCGCTCGGCATCGATGCCAGGAACGTCCACCTGCTGGTCGGCAAGCACCTGGCGCTGGAACTTGTCGATCCAAAGTACGCACGGATTCTGCAGCTGCATCTAGGGTTGCCCTCTGCGTCCATACATTTTGAGGAAATTCGCCAAAGCGTCCTGCGCAGGTCGTCGGATGGCTTGGGGTCACCGGGCGAAGACGACCTTATCCGCGGCTTGGCGTTCAAGCCCGGCGTCGCAGACGCGGTGGCGACCACCCTCGTCACACGTGGGGCTTGCATCGTCCGGGGTAGCCGCGCCAGCGGAAAAACAACTCTCGCTCACTGGTTAGGCTTGGCGCCGGCCTTCACGATGTCGCCCGTCTACAAGTTCGACGTTGCGACATGGGGAGACGACGGGTCTTTGGGCAGCGTCTGCAACGAGATGACTGTGCTGGCCGGCACCGACGTCTTGTTCATCATCGACAATATTCACCTCGATGAAGGCGCGGCACGTGTGCTCGCGGACCACTGGCGCCACTACTGCAAACCGTCCGACGCGCGCCTCCTAATGCTTGGCCGATCGGCCGGCGCTAACGGGGACCTCCCTGGCCTGCCACCGGCACTGCAGATACGCGCCGGCACCGCTGAAATGGCGGGGATTGTCAGATACGTTACGGCAAAAATTGGCCACCCCGTCGCGGCCGTTCCCCAGGATGCGCTCAAGCAATGGGCGCACACCTTTGACGGCCGCATCGGTAAGGGTGCGCGAGGCGTCGACCTCATCGCGTTCTCCGCCGCGGCGAAGACGCGCGCCGCCTCCCTGGCGAAAGGCCAGTGGCAACTTGAAGAGGGTGACGCTATAGCCGCCGTGCAAAGCCAGTACCTGCGCCCAATCAGGGAGATCGAGGTGCGTCGAAACCTTTTGCGCCTCGCGGTGCTTTCTGACCTCGAGTTCCCAATTCCAGCACGCGTGCTGCCGTTTCCCGAAGCTGGGTTCAGTCAGGACTGCATCGACCGTGGCCTAGTGGTGACCAAGGGGGACGCCTTCTCATTGCCGCACGCGGCGCTGGGCCGGTTGCTTTGCGTGGCGGCGGACACGGATGTCTCGGCGGAGCGCCTCGCTGCGGTTGCGGGGTCCGCCGTTCTGACGGCACGAATGCTGGCGCGCGGGGTGTACCCGAACGAGCACGACGCGCTGCTGCAACAGTTGCGGCTCTCCTTGGCCGACGGCAATTGGCTAGTCTCCTGCAGACGGCTGTCCGACGTCGCGTCGGTGCTATCGGTCGCCGTGCGGCTCGAACTCGTGGAAGCCGCGCAAATCGATCGTGTCACCGCCAACGACCCGCGCCTGATCCGCCTCGTACAACGAGCACGCAATCTCGAGACGTTCACCAGCGTTGCAGGCACGCTGCGAGCTCGCGACCTGCCGCTCTCAGCCAACCGGCTGTTGGACTTCACGGACCAAGCCATTCGCAAGGCGCTGGACAACAACCTGATGCAAGCGACGGACGGCCAAGCACTGGCCTTCCTCAAGAACTTGGCCAATCCGGGCGTCGCCTGTGCCGCGATAGACCTGCGCCGCTGGAGCCAATCACGGCAGGCGGTCGCCCTCGACCGGGCGTCACAGACATCGCAACTAGTGCGCCACCTCGAGAAGATTGGACAGTCGCAGCTGGCCGCTGCGCCATCCCGCGAGTTCGTGCTGCGCTTCGACGAACCGAGCCCTCGTGGCGCGGATCTCGGTGACATCTCGAACATCGTGCGTCACGCACATGTCGACGAGGCGGACCTTCGCGCATTTTTCAATCGACTGGCATCCTCCGGTTGGTTGTCGAAGGCTTACGTGGGCACTAGTCTCGGCCAGCTATGTGGCGCCCTAATGTCGTTCGCCAATCACCTTTCGGACGACGTCCGACCACTCCTCCGATTGCCCGCGATCGAAGCCCGCATCGTCGGCGAGATGGCCCGATCCGAAGCCGGCAATGTCCCTGCAATCGCACGTTTCATCTGCCTTCTCGGTGGAGCCTCCGCACTGTGGAAAACCGGTCTGCCGGACCTCAACTGGACTTGGCCGGTGGGGCTTTCGATCCGTGAGGTGTACGACAGCCGCGCGCCCGTGAACGCCACCACGCTCGGCATGTACGAGCTCCAGTTCTGGCTCGGACTGCGATGGCTCTGGATAAATGGCGTCGCCCTGCCGCTCTTGGGTTTCACTTCGGCCGCTGCTGACTTCATGGGCCGCTTGAAAGGCACGGAACCACCATCACAGAGAGCGAACGCGCTACGCAAGGATCTCGTAGCATGGCTCGAAACTCGTCAGGCGGAGGACGACAGCTAGGGACTGCGTGAGAGGTCAGACGTGCTCGGTGGCAAGGCACAGGGCATTGATAGGTCGGCAACTGAGGGCTCTAAGACAAGCGAAGTACGCCCTTCTATGATCAGATCCCCAGGGCACACAAGGGGGGAATCGGATGGAACGATTGAAGGAAACAAAGCCGCAAATTGACGCCCGCCCCTTCGCACCCAATGGGGGACTTCACACTCAGAGGCTTGCTAGTGAAGACCAACGAGGGAAGCGGCAAGTCCATGTTTCTTGGCGGTGGCTTCAGGGACAGGATACTCTTCGACCAGCACCGACCAGCCCAGTTGATCGCTCAGAACATCTGTAGCTCCGCCGCGCTTCACGAGGCGATCGTTGCGCAGCACGCCGACAAGGGCGGGACCGAAACGCCTAGCGTGAAGCCTGTCAATGCAGGAAGCTGAGTTGATAGTGGCGCCGTCACGGAAGAACTGCATCGGGCAGGACGGCTTCGTGTGCTGCATCGTGAAGACGCGTGTATCGCTCTTGCATCCGTTGCCGTAGCCCTTCGAAATCAACCCCAAAGGTTCTGAACATCAGCTGGCCGCCGCCCCTGAGCGACATGCGCACCGTGGACTCGTTCATTGCCTCAAAGCTGTCGCGAACGAGCGTATTGCCTTCCAGGTAGTCGAGCAGGTCGACCACACTGAAGGACTCGCCTCGCCAAAACCGGTATCGCTCCCCGTTGTTAAAAGTCACGATGCCTCTGGTCACGACGTTGAGCACTTCGTGGGCCTGGCGCACGGGGTGTCCCTCAATCGCGTAACCGCTGAAGATGCGGTTGGCCGTCACGACGCAAGTCCTGATGTCGGTCGCCGGCGGCACTTTCCAGCCAAGTGATCCGAAGACTCGCGTCTGGACCTCGCGCGCGGCAAGCCATTCGGCCGCACGCGTGAGCTGACGGCCGGCCTTCTTGATGTGATCAAAACTCGTGCGCATTTCTTGGACGCTGCATGGGTGGAATGCGTTCTTGCCCTCCATGATGAAGAGGTGCCCCTGGGCGTATGCGAGAAGGTCGATCTCGATCGCTTTCCCGTTGAACTTCCCTTTGATGCCCTCGGCTGCAAGGAAGCCGCAGGTTTCGAGGGCTTCACGCAATCCGCGAACCATGGGATCGTGGCCATCGGCGGGCAGCAGCCTTGCGGAGTGGTGATAGAGCGTGTTTCGGATGAGGTCCGATGAGACGAGCACACTCATCGGGAGCATGTAGTGGCCGTCGACGTGCAGGAGCGGCGTGTACTGGATGTCGCAGTGGCCGCCCTTCTTTGGATCGAAGCTGAGCATTTCTAGCGCGCGCTTGGCAATCTGTTCGCCAAACACTGTGCTCAACCGATCCAGGAGGACGTCGTCGCGGAAGACCGGAATGCGCGAACGCATGTCGAGTTTGTCCCGATCCCCACCAAAGGCGGGCTGATCGAGCGCCTGGAAGAACACCGTTGCGGTGAAAGTGAAGAACCGCTGCACCTTGACCATGTCCATCACCGTCATGCCTGGCAGCAGCGGCATGTCGCCGACGTACGAATCCCATGCGAAGGCTTCGCGTCCCACGCGGTGCAGGTAGAGCGCCTCTTCCCTGAAAGCACGGTTGTCCGTCAACAGGCGCACGATCTGGGGCGCCAAGGGCATGTTCATGACGTAGCGATCCTGAGGTGCTTCCCGCCTCTCGACAAGGTAGTGGCCGCCGACGCGGTGCAACTCGAGCGCTGCGTCGCGAAGCGATGCGACCCGCAAGACCTCTGCATCGTCGTACCGATGGGCAAGCTGCGACTGCATGTTGGCGTGCACGTATCCCAGTTGGATCGCTTGCTCGAGGCGAGCATCCATCGCGGAAATGATCACCGTCTTGCCTTGGCCGCCGACGAGATCCGCCCGGTAGGGGTAGGCGTCGAGTTGGACTTCGGCCTCCATGAACTCTCCGAGCCGAGCCGCCTCCATGAGCAGGTGCTCGAATGTTCCGTCGCGGATCCCTTCCTCATCGATGAGTACGGTTGCCGTCTTGGGCCAGCCCACGACCTCTTGCATCAACGTAACGATGGTGGAGAAGCCGGCTGCTTTTTGCTCCCTATGGAAGTAGTCGCGCTGGCCGGTGGCCTCTGCAAGCTGCTCTTCTTCGCTGGGAAGGTGGTCGATCGACGGTCGAAACGCCCGGTCTACGCAGACAATGCAACTCTTGACGACGACCGGGCGCCGCTTGGTGAGCTCGGCGATGACGGCCTGTCTTGTGGCGCGAGCACAGGGTGCAAGACTCAGGAGATTCCGCACCGATTGCAGATACAAGGCGTCGTCGCTGGCCCAATTGAGCACGGGGCCGTCCTCTAAGAGCGTCTTGACGATGTGCTCGACGGGCTCACTGTGGAATGCCACCTTGGAGCTGCGAAAGATGCCGTGGCGCCTTGCCTCCCTGATGAACAGGGCCGGATCGAGGAAGGCCGCGGCTCGGGATATCGCCAGAGCATCGGCAGTTCTGCCTCGGCGCAGATCTGCCCACACTGCATCGAAAGCAGGCCGCAGATCTCGACCGGCGACAGTAGCCAGCATCCCCGCTTCGCGTCGTGCACGAAGAATTCCGGCCCAGTCAGGCTTACCGCGGATATGCGCTGCCAATCCGACTATTGCTCCAAGGGGGGAATTCGTTCGCATGCTTCCTTCCATATGAGTCTTTCTATGCGATTCTGCAACGTGGCAGCGGACACATGCGGGTGCCGAATCCCCTATCGGCACTGACCGCCCCGCGGGCGCTGCCTACGGCCGCCGCGGGGAGCCGAGCCAGTCCGAAGATTCTGTGACCGTCACGGACGGCTTGATCGGGAGAAGGCGCCCCAAGCAATGAAAGCCTCCTCTGTAACATCCAATTCCACTGTCCGCTTCCGGGTTGGTCAGCAGGAGGGGGCGACTGACCGCAACGGGCCCGAAGCCGTCAGTCGATAGCCGTCTTCGGATGTCCGCTTCGCAGCGTTTTCGGCCGTTCGCCTCGATGACTCCTGATGACTGCAATCCGTCGCTCTCTGTTCATTACAACCGCCCTGCCGCGCTACCAGTGCGACATGTTCACGGCCTAGCCTTCGGTAACGCACCATTTGTAAGAAAAATCTTCATAGCTTCCGTCAGTCCTATGGACAGCGAAACACTGCGAATTAAATGTATGGCTCATGACTTCAAAATGATCAATGCCTTCGCCAATTTTCCCATGCGCTTCCGGGTGACGCATGAGCAAATGTTCAAGCAACGCAGCATCTTCATCCCTGACACGCTCACCAGGCGTATAACTTCGCAACATTTTCTGAAAAAACGTTCGCGCTGAGGCTTCTGATTGAAACGTGGTCGAACCCAAAGTAACCGGCTTTGCTTTACCCATTTCGTCCTCTTAATTTTCTACTGAGTGTTGCTTGTACCTGACGCAGAGTCCACATGTCCAAGCCTTTCATCGCTTCGGGCACTCGTGCATCAACCAACGCTTCAAGATTTGGATCATCGTGCTTTATCTGGCCAAAGTTCCTGCGTTTTAGGAAAACTGCTGTCTCGCGATATAGACCAAGAGACATTAAGTAATAAGTGACTGGATGGTATGCTCCTGACTCCAAGGACGCCAGAAACGCTGCTCCCTTGCCTTGAATGGCTGCGACAGGTTTGAGCAGCGCAGGCAACCCGTAAACTACCTTGCGATAGATGAGATCAATTTGCTCATCGATATTTTTTTCGTAGTCCTCGTCGTCCTTGAATTTTCGATCTTCCAGAATGCTTTTAAGTGGCTTCTCTTGCGCCCAGCTAATTCCGCTCAGCGACAAAGCCGCAAGATAACGATCAGTTGGCCTTGAACCCAAAAATCGTTCAAAATAGTTAGGCAGCGTAATTGCCACTAAACTTATTAGCCTGCTTAGCGCGGGAGCTCTTGCTTCCCAAGCGGTGGTCGGCAAAGATTCGCCGTTTTCTGATGCGATCGCGTCGGAAAGCCTCTGCAGGTCGAAAGGATCCCAGTACCGATTCTCAATAATAACCTCGCGGCGAATCGAGAGGCCGTCCAAGGCGCGCGCTACCAAGCCCAAAGTCGTTGTTGGTATTTCTATACCAACGTTTGACATTCGTGCTGGTGCGTCAGCGCCATCTCTAAGCAGTTGTTGTCGCACGTAAGTTGCTATGAACTTTGCACCAGTTGAAGACGCGCTTCCCGGCCTCTCTAATTCTGCAAATATTTCATCACGATTTCGCCCCAGAATCTCGGAATAGGTAAGATTGAGCGATTTATAGGTGTCGCCGAATAGTTCTTTTTGTGGATCATCCTGTTTAAAGGATGCTTGGTCCAGCACAACAGTGCGGCCGACAAAGTCACGCAAAAGCCTTCCAGCTCTCCCCCTTAAATTTCCAAATTCGTATTCCGTCAATTCTGCATTCTGACTTCCCGATTTTTTCCGTACATACAAATTAGGATTTCGAATAAAAACATTTTGTGCCGGCAAATTAACGCCCTGCATCAGCGTGGTCGTGCATGCGACATCCTTCAATAAGCCTGCCGCAAAGGCTTGCTCAATGGCAAGGCGAGCGTGCGGGGGAAGCGAGCCAGTGTGAAACGCCACGCCACGCTGCACAAGTTCCACGAGGCGATGGCGGGGATGCACAGATTCTGAAAGATAATTCGAAAGCTCAGACAAATGATTTTCATTCGGCGGTCGCGTTCGAAATCCTGTCAGGCGCGATGCAATTTTGCGCGCCTGATCGGCAGTTGGTGAAAAAACCAGATTTTTTGCGCCATCTCCGAGCGCATCAATCAATCCGATGAGCGCTTGGTAATAGTCATCACTGTATGTGCTTGACAGTAAACTTTTAGCGGCATCAGTATTATCGACCTTGAGACTCATTGTTTTTCCCAACGAGTTTTCGAATTGGTTGAAGAAAAAATCACTGCCACGTACTTCAAGTCCGTAGGTGAATGATGCTACTGGTGACTCTTGTGCCTGCTCTTCAGTAAAAGAAGAACCGAAAATTTTGGCTCCTACGAGCCCAATGTTTTCAAGCCGAGGACCGCTAAGTATGATCTTTTCAGCGAAGCGCATCTGTCGAATGTCATGCAGGAAATCAAACAAAATCTTGGATCTTGTTTCGTCATCCCAACTTACGCGCTCAAGATTCTGGGCTTCATCTATAACGAGAAGGCCCAGAGGCTGCTCGGAAAGCCCGTGGTCAATCGCAAGAATCGCCCGTTCCTGCGTCAGTACAAAGACAGTACGAATCTTATCTTTCTCGAAGCTGTTTGAGACTACCCAGTCCGACAAGTTATGCGCGTCAAATCGCTCCTTTAAATCTTCGCTTACTTGATTCACCAGACTTATCGTAGGCACAATGTAAACGCAAACCTTATCCGAGCCTAGTGCAGCATCAATAATCGTTAAGTATATGGCGAACGATTTTCCGGCTGAGGTCGGGGCGGAGACGCCTATAAATGCGTTGTCCGCACAGGCTTTAAATGCGCGCCTTTGAAATTCTGTAAGTTGATATCGAATTTCGCCGATTAAAACTTGCGAATGCAACTGCATCGCTACCGTTGCTAGCTTGGTTCTAAAACTGCCAACGCTGCTATATTTTCCGGTTTCACTCATTGCTGGATCGATCATCCGCGTGGAAGGAGCGACGCCCAATCGAGAGAGACAAAGTATGAAAAACTCACGGATTTGGTTGCGTAATGAAGACGCCGAATACTGCCAGGTGAGTGCAATCAACTGCAGCGCCAGTCTGCGGTCCTCTTCGTCCGCGGACCAAGATAGTTCGTCAACTGAATAAATCAACTCGGTTACGAGCGGTTGATTGTCTAGCAACTCCCCACTGTGCTCGTAAAGTCCAAGATTTGCAGCGAACATTTGATGTTCAATGCTGAGAATGGCCTCTGCCGCGCTTCTGATGCGAGCTTCGTCCTTAATCATTGGTCAAACCCATCGAGTAGGGCATCAAGTTCCCAAAAAGGAAATATAACAAAATGAATCTTGCTTAAGGCGCCTTGATCTACATTTCCATAGTCGTTCTGATATTTAGAAAGATTCCCATTGATTGCCTTCTCGATTGTTTGTTCGATTTCTGCTTGAGTCTGGCCCGATTTTTTGTTTTCGTTTTCTTGGTAACTTATTACACACACTAACTCGTACACTACGTTCGGAAGCGTGTTTCTTTTAATTTTTGCCGACACATCGCGCAAGCTGTCTTCTATGAAATCTTCATAGACAAACCGGCCTAACTCAACACTGAAGTTGGCAAAGCTCGTCAAAATACTACTAACGGCATCATCAAGAGCCGCTTTAAATCGATATTTACTTGCGTAGGTCTTGGATTCACCGATAAAGATTACGTTTTTTCCTCCAATCGGTCGATAGTGGATCGCGTCGGAGCCATGGCGCTCGATCGCAGGATTGGTGGTTATCGACATTTTCCGCAGAATCGGTGCGGCCTTAAAAAAGTGCTGCAGCAAATTGAAAAGAAGCAACTCGCCGAATTGACCCTGCGGATGGCCCTTGCGAAACTTGTCTGCGACCAAGGCTTGAATATGTGAGACCGCGTTCTGGAGGTCTTTGCCCCGCTCTATGAGTTCTGCGTCGAGCAAACTCTTATATTTTTCCTTTGAGTACACCCATGAGCTCATGGTGTTTCTAAGCTCGCGCAGGAAATCACTTCGACGCTCTAGCGTGTCTTGGTGCGCTACCGCGGCGCCACGATGACTGCTTCCCGGCATCGTGTGTCCGGCACAGTCGAACGTAAAAACGTTCTGCAGAAGGCTGTCTGTTGATGCAAGGAGGCTATCAATTTGCGCTTCAGTTATCAAAATCATTCCCCGTAAGTTCACTGAGGTGCGAGGTGCTTGGGCAGGTCCAACGTTAGCAGATGTTACGCAATCAGAGACGGTGGAGCCGTCGCGAAATCACGGGAGAACCCTGACAAGTTCGGACGGATCACGCAAATGCGAGGCCTGGGGTGCAGTGCATCACCGCCGAGCTTCTTAGACGCTGCAGGCCAGTTGTGCGAGGGTGAAGGCGCGTAGCGCCGGCAACTTGCGGCAGGTGGAAACGATACGTTCACACAGCTACTGCAAACGCTTGGCCGCTGCCGCATTCGCCAAGTCTGGGAGGAAGACAGCGCCGCTTTTGCGGCCACTTAGACGGCTCCTGAATCCACAACAGCCTTTAAAAGCGACACCATTATTGGAACGCAACTTCACCTTCGATCGGTTGTGCATCCACGGATGACAATCGCCAGCGAATCGGCATTTCGGCCTCGCGCACCTTGCACATCTGCGCCGCGGAACGTCTGCTTTAAGCGCTCAAGCTGACGTTCCGCAAAGCGTCGCGAATGACTGAGATCAGTCTGAAGCTGACGTTGGGCCCGACGCGCTCAACGTCCGCCTTCTGGCCGACTCCTGTCATCGGACCGCCTGCACGTGGGTTCAATTGCAATGCGGTCGATGTGAGCCATTCCTAGGTCTCTCAGACTGCATTGGGCTTGAATTCCAGCAATTTCATCGCCCTTGCCAAACCTTGAGCCGCCTGGGCGTAGTTCTCCCATGGCCCATTGCCTCTGTCCAGACGCGTATGAATGTTCTGCAGCGTCCAGTGGGCGCCGCCACCGATCTTCGAGAGTTCATCCCAGCCGATCGGCACCGACACTCCCAGGCCTGCGCGCGCGCGCACCGACCAAGCACACGCTGTCGTTGCTCCGAATCCGTTGCGTAAATAGTCGATGAAGATCTTGCCGACACGATTGCGCGGACCGCTCTTAGCGACGAACAACTGGGGCAGCGTGCGAGCCATGTGCTGCACGATTGCCTGCGAGAAATCCTTGACCGAGTCCCACCCGTGCTGGCGCTTCAGCGGCACCACCACGTGCAGGCCCTTGCCGCCGCTGGTCTTGCAAAATGAGACCAGACCCAGCTGTTCGAGAAACACCCTTATGAGTTCGGCGGCCTGTTGGATCGCCGGCCAGGCCACTCCGTCCCCAGGGTCCAGATCGAACGTCATGCGGTCAGGCTTGCCGATGAGCGTCTTGAGCGCGTTCCAGGTGTGGAACTCGATCACATTCATCTGCGCGGCCGAAAGCAATCCTTCAGCGGTGGCCACCTCGATCATCTGGGGATGACCGGCATAAAGCGCTGGGTCGAGTTGACGGATGCCTTCCATCTTTCCCTTGTCCAGGTGCTTCTGGAAGAAGAGCTCGCCGCCGATGCCTTCGGGTGCGCGTACAAGCGCCACGGGGCGTGCCTTGAGGTGCTCCATCATCAACGGCGCCACCAGGCCGTAGAAGCGGACCACTTCCACCTTCGTCACGCCGGTGGACGGATCGATCACCCGCTCGGGGTTGGATACCTTCAGCTTGGCCGGAAGCGTGTGCGTTGTTGCCTGCTCGAGGTCCGCCCCTGTCGGATGCACAGGCTTCTCGCGCACGATGGCCTTCGCAGGCTTGTCACTGCGCAACGCGTGGAACACCGCGTGTCGGATGCTTCCAGAACTGGTCCACTCCGCAAAGGTGACCTCAGCGAGGAGCTGAGGCTTTACCCAGTGGGTCTGGCGCTCCTTTTCGATGCGCTGTGCGAAGGGCCGCTTGTCGGTGCCAAGGGGCTCGAGCTTCTCGAGTAGCGCAGCCAGCGACCGGTCGTTGAAACCCGTGCCCACGTTGCCGGCGTAGATCAGTTTCCCCTGGTCGTCGTGAACACCGAGTACGAGGGCGCCGATGCCCACCCTCGAGCCCTTTGGATCGGTGTAGCCGCAGATGACGAACTCCTGCCGGTGGCTGCACTTGAGTTTGAGCCAATCCCCCGACCGGCGGAATACATAGCTGCTGTCCTTGCGCTTGGCGATGATGCCTTCCAAGCCGATCTTGCAGGCCGAGGCCACGATGTCGCGCGGTGGTGCCTCGAAGGTCTCGCTGAAGCGCAGCGGCGGTTGCGCTTCAGCAAGCAAGGACTGCAGCAGGGCTCGGCGCTCGATGAGCGGGACCGCGGTCAGGTCATGGCCGGCGTAGAACGGGATGTCAAACAGGAAGTACACGATGTCCTGCGTGCGGGCACTGTCGAAGGCGTTCTGCAGCGCCTGGAAATCTGTCGTTCCACGCTCGTTCAGCACGACGATCTCGCCGTCGAGCCAGCCCGGCTTGAACTTCATCCGCTCGATCGCCTTGGCCAGGTGCGGCATGCGGTCGGTCCAGTCGTGACCGTTGCGAGTGATCAAACGCGCACGTCCACCCTCGACACGCGTCAAGATCCGATAGCCGTCGAACTTGATCTCGTAGATCCATTCGTCTGGGCGAGGGGGCGGCCCGTCGGCAAGCGTCGCGAGCAAAGGAGCGAGCTTCTCGGGACGCGAGGCCTTGACGGCAGCAGCGGGAAGATCGGAAGGGGTGGCCTTGCCGACTTTGGTTCGCTTCGCACGGACTGCGCGCGCCTGTTCCTCCCGGGGCAGCGTTGCCAGCGCAGTGGGCCCAGCCGGCATCGCGAGCTGCGCAACGCTGTCCGAGAACTCATCGACGACGCTGAACTCGGCTGCCGGCCGCTCGAAGGCATCGTGCTCCTTGATCAGCAACCAGGTGTTCTGCTTGCCGTCTCGGCTGCGAATGCGGATCAGCGCCCACTTGCCGTGCATCTTGTGCCCATGCAGCTCAAATTTGAGGTTTCCATCCTCGTAGCCCTTGTGCGGATCACCGATGGGCACCCAGACCCCTTTGTCCCAGATGATGACCTTGCCGGCGCCGTACTGCTTGGCGGGGATCTCACCTTCGAAGCTGTTGTACGAGATCGGGTGGTCTTCGACGTGCACGGCCATGCGCTTGTCGTGCGGGTCGTAGCTGGGGCCCTTGGGCACCGCCCAGCTCTTCATCACACCATCGAGTTCGATGCGGAAGTCATAGTGCAGCCGGCTCGCCCAGTGCTTCTGTATTACGAACTGCAGCGCTTCCGGGCTCTCTGTACCTCCCTCCGCCGGTTCTGAGGTGATGGAGAAATTGCGCTTGGCCTTGTAGTGGGTGAGCTTGTCGGTGGTTGCCATGAGCGCCTCGTGAGGGATCTTCAATCGGCGAGTTCGACCCATGCCGGCGCATGGTCGCTCGAGCCTTCCATGCCGCGCACGGCCTTGTCGACGCCCGCGGCGATCACACGCGGGCGCACGGACGAGCTCACGAGGAGGTGGTCGATACGCATGCCTGCGTCGCGCGCCCAGCGGTTGCGCAGATAACTCCAGAAGGTGTACGGCACCTGCTTCGGGTGCAGTTCGCGAATCACGTCGCTCCAGCCCTGCTTGAGCAGCTTGCGGTACGCGGCCCGTGCGAGGGGGTGGAGGAGCGCGTTGTCCTTCCACGATGCCGTCGAATAGATGTCCTCGTCCGTCGGGACCACGTTGTAGTCGCCTGCGAGCACGACAGGATGACCCGTCTTCATTAGGGATGCCGCGTGGCGGTGAAGGCGCGCGAACCAGGCCAACTTGTAGTCGAACTTTGGGCCGGGTTGTGGATTGCCGTTGGGAAGGTAGAGGCAGCCGATCACGATGCCGCCCACGGCTGCTTCCAAGTAGCGCGCCTGCTTGTCCGCCGCATCACCGGGCAGCCCCCGCCGGATCTCCAGCGGCTCGGTGCCGCGCGCCAAGATGGCAACACCGTTCCAGGTCTTCTGCCCATGCACGAGCGATGCGTAGCCCGAGGCGAGCAGCTCCGCGCGCGGGAACGTCGCGTCGGTCGCCTTCAGCTCCTGCAGGCACACGACATCCGGGCGCGTGACGTCGAGCCAGGCAAGCAGCTGCGGCAGCCTGCTGACGACGTTGTTCACGTTGAAGGTGGCGATGCGCATTGCAGCGGCGAATCAGGCTGCCTTGCGTTCCTTCGGGGCAGCGGTCTTCTTGGCAGGCGCCTTGGTCTTCGCCGAGGCCTTCTTTGCTGCAGGCTTCCCCGCAGCTGCACTGCTGCCCGAAACCTTCTTGGCGCCCCCCTTGAGGCTTCGCGCCAGCAACTCCGTCAGGTCGATCACCTCCGCTCCTTGGCTGGGTGCCTCTTCCTCGGGCTGGATGACGGTCTCTGTCTTGCCAGCCTTCACCTTCTTGTCGACCAGCTTCATCACCGCATGCTTGAACTCGTCCTTGAAGTCCTCAGGCTTCCATTTGCCGCTCATTTCTTCGACCAGTTGTGTGGCCATCTTCATCTCTGCCGGGGCGATCTTCGGCGCCTTGGCGCCTGCGGCCGGAAGATCCAGGCCTTCCAGGGCCTTGACCTCGTCCCCCCAGCGCATCAAGTTCAACACCAGCACCGGGCCTGACGGCACCAGGGCAGCCAGGTGCTGCTTCGTCGCGATCACCACCTTGGCCACGCCGACCTTGCCCGTCTTGACCAGCGTGTCGCGCAGCAACGCGTAGACCTTGTGCCCTTTGTTGATCGGTGCGACGTAGTAGGGGCGCTCCAGGTACAGAAAAGGGATCTCGGACGCGTCGACGAACATCTGGATCTCGATGGTCTGCGTGGTCCGTGGGAATGCGGTCTCGATCTCTTCGGGCGAGATGATCACGTAGTGACCGTCCTCGTACTCGAACCCCTTGACGATGTTCTCCTTGTCGATCTCTTTGCCCGTCTTTTTGTTGACCCGCTTGTAGCCCACCGGGTCCATGGTGCGCTTGTCGAGCCAGTCGAAGTCGATGCCCTGCTCGGTGCTGGCCGTGTGCAGGCCTACGGGGATGTGGACGAGGCCAAAGGTGATGGCGCCCTTCCAGAGGGTTCGGCTAGCGGTGGCCATTGGTGCGCCCTTGGGAGGTTGTGCGTTGATCGGCACGTGGCACAGCTGGCGAGCGTGCGGAAAAGCTAGAGGGGGTAATACGTCGCATGGCGCCTCCTGTGTGGGGGACGAGCGTGGCTGCGCGTTGGTAGATGCGTTGACAGACAGTGGCGCATCAGCTCGCGGGAATTTGCGACACGAAGTCCTGTGGAACTGCCCCGCACGCAAGGTGCGCGACGTGGTGCGAACATGCTGCCCCGAACGCCGAGGCCTAGGAATCCGGAAAAAAGCTGAGAGGCTCTACAACACGCGATTGCCTGATCGGGCTCACAACGGCTGCTCGACCAGGTAAAGCTATGAGCAAAACACTGCACAGGACACCAGGTCTGCAAAGCCTTCCGCGGATCGCTGTGGGAATGGGCGCGCTCCTCTCTTGGAACGATTTCAGTCGAGCGTCGCCAAGTAAGCCGCGATGTCTGTGGCGTCCTGGTCGGTCAGCCCCATCTCGGGCATAGCCGTCAGCGGGTCGACCTCGCGCGTATGGCGAAGCCAACGCACCATGTTCTCAGGCGTGTTGGCCAGCTTGCCGGCGAGGGTGCGCCGCTGCGCCAGGCCCGCGAGCGGCGGCCCGACAGCGGGGGAGGAGCCGGTCACGCCTGGGATGGTGTGGCAGGCATTGCAGGCGTACTGGTAGAGCGCCTGTTTGCCGCGTTCGACGTCGCCGGCGCGCGGCACAGCAGGCTCGGCCGCACCGCAGGCGGTGGCGCCGGAACGCGAAGCACCCGCCGCGGCCCACGCCTTAGCTTGAACCTCCGGCTGTGTCATGGCCGCGAAATCCTGCGGGCTCAACTCGGGCAGCCTGTTCATGAACGCGACCAGGGCCCACAGGTCTGCATCCGCCAGCCGGAATTCCCAGGCCGGCATGCCGCTCATCTTGATGCCTTGGCGCGTCACCCAGTACAGCTCGCGCGGCAGCCAACGCTGGCGCGCGTCCACCAGCGGCTGCATGCTCTTGCCGATCTCGCTTTGCGCCACGCCCGGTGCGCCATGGCACTGCACGCACTTGTCCCTGAAGCAGCCTGCACCGCGGTCCACGAGTGCGGGCGCGTCGAGCGCCGGCGCGTGCACGTCGCGGGCGCGTAGGCGTACCGACTGGCGCATGGCCGTCTCGAGCAGCGAGTACACGGGCTGCGTGTGCTGGCGGGCCGCCGACACGTCGTAGAGACCGCCGTAGACGAAGGCCAGCGCGGCCGCGGCGGCCAGCAGGCCGGCGCCGGCTAGCGTCAGGAGGATCGTGGCACGCATGCTCATGGTCGCGGCATTGTCCGACGCACGCCGGCGCACCCGTGTCGGCGCGCAGCGCGTTCTCGGCCACAGAATCGTGCGCATGCAGACCGGCCCCGGACTCCTTTGCCCCGCCCTGGTGCGCATGTGTCGCACCTGCGTGATCGGTGCGACCTGCGGCGCGCTAAGCGGTTGCGGCATGCACATCGGCGATCTGCCACTGCCACACGACCGTGCCGCGCCCGCGCAGATCGCGCGCGGCCAGCAACTGCTGGCGCAGTACCAGTGCGGCAGCTGCCATGCGGTGCCCGGCGCGGCAATCGCGCGGGGCCGCGTCGGTCCGCCGCTTGACGGCTTCGGCCGCCGCAGTTACATCGCGGGCCATGTGCCCAACGGACCCGAAGCACTCGCGCGCTGGATCGAGGCGCCTGCGGCGCTGGTGCCCGACACGACGATGCCCTCGATGGGCGTTTCGCCGGCCGACGCGCGCGACATCGCGGCCTACCTGCTGGCGCTGAAGTGAACGCGCCGCCGCAGCAGTCCGCCTTGCACCCGGCCGGCCCGTTGGCCGCCTCGATTCTCGACGTCACGCTGGTGATCACGGTCGGCGCCACGCTGATCTTCCTCGGCGTGATGGGCCTGCTGTGGCTGGCCGTGCGGCGCCGCGAGGGCGCCGCAGTGAACACGTGGCTGTGGGTGATCGGCGGGGGATTCGTGTTCCCGCTGGCGGTGCTGGTGGCGCTGTTCTTCTACAGCGTGCGGCACGCGCCGCCGTGGCGCGTGGTTCCGCCGTCCGATGCGCTGATCGTCGGCGTGACAGGCCACATGTGGTGGTGGTCGCTGCGCTACCGCGATCCGGCGTCGGGCCGGGAGATCGCGACAGCCAACGAGATCCGCATCCCGGTGGGGCGGCCGGTGTACCTGGGGCTGACCAGCGCCGACGTGATCCACAGCTTCTGGGTGCCCGCGCTCGGCGGCAAGATGGGCATGCTGCCCGGCCGCGTGCAGCACCTGCTGGTGCAAGCCGACCGGCCCGGCATCTACCGCGGCCAATGCGCCGAGTACTGCGGCGCGCAGCATGCGCGCATGGCGCTGCAGGTGGTGGCGATGGCACCCGCGGACTTCGAACTCTGGCTGCACGCGCAGGTGCAGGACGCGGCGCCGGCCGACACGCCCGCGCTGGTCCGGGGCCGCCAGGCCTTCCTCGCACAGCGCTGCGGCGCCTGCCACACGGTGCGCGGCGTCACGGCCGAGAGCCGGCTCGGCCCCGACCTCACGCATGTGGGCAGCCGGCTCCAGCTCGGCGCCGCCGAAATGCCCAATGAGCCCGCCACGATGATCAACTGGATCGCGCACGTGCAGCAGATCAAGCCCGGCGCACGAATGCCCTCAGGCGCAGGACGCGTCGACGACGAGAGAATGCGTGCCATCGCGCTCTGGCTGAGCCACCTGAAATGAGCACACCGCGCAGCCATCCCTCGCGCCTGCCGCGTCCCGCAGGCGAACGCGAAGCGCTCGAGCGGGCCTGGCGCTCGCCCACCGGATGGCGGCGGCTCGCGGCCGTCAACAACACCCACATCGGCGTGTACTACATCGCGACGGCGATGCTGTTCTTCGTGCTGGCGGGCATCCTCGCGCTGGTGATGCGCACGCAGCTCGCGGTGCCGGGCAACACGCTGGTCGATGCATCGACCTACAACCAACTCTTCACCATGCACGGCACGGTGATGATGTTCCTGTTCGCGGTGCCGATCGTCGAGGCCGTGGCCGTGTACCTGCTGCCCGGCATGCTGGGTGCGCGCGACCTGCCGTTCCCGCGCCTGTCGGCCTATGCCTTCTGGGCCTACGCGCTCGGCGGGCTGGCCTTTTTCTGCACGCTGTTCTTCGGCGTCTCGCCCGATGGCGGGTGGTTCATGTACCCGCCGCTGACCAGCAAGGAGTATTCGCCCGGCACCGGTGCCGACTGGTGGCTACTGGGCATCGGCTTCATCGAGATCTCGGCCATTGCCGGCGCGATCGAACTCATCATTGGCATCCTGTTCACCCGGGCGCCGGGCATGACGCTGATGCGCATGCCGATCTTCGCCTGGGCCATGCTGGTGACCGCTGTGATGATCGTGTTCGCCTTTCCCGCGGTGATCGCGGCGACCACGCTGCTCGAACTGGAGCGCGCCTTCGACTGGCCCTTCTTCATCGCGGCGCGCGGCGGCGACGCGCTGCTGTGGCAGCACCTGTTCTGGTTCTTCGGCCACCCCGAGGTCTACATCATCTTCCTGCCCGCGGCCGGCATGGTCTCGATGATGGTCGCGGCGCAGACCGGCACTCCGCTGGTCGGCCACCGCGCGGTGGTCTATGCGCTGATCGGGGTCGGCGTGGTGAGCTTCGCGCTCTGGCTGCACCACATGTTCGCGGCCGGGCTGGGCAACACCTCTATGCTGGTGGTGTCGGCCGCTAGCTTTGCGGTCGCGATCCCGAGCGGGATGCAGGTCTTCGCCTGGATCGCCACGCTGTGGCGCGGCACGGTGCGCTTCAACACGCCGACGCTGTTCCTGCTGGGGTTCCATTTCATCTTCGTGCTCGGCGGCCTGACCGGCGTGATGGTCGCGGTGCTGCCCTTCGACTGGCAGGCGCACGACACCTACTTTATCGTTGCCCACCTGCACTACGTCCTGATCGGCGGCATGGTGTTCCCGCTGTTCGCCACGCTCTACCACTGGGCGCCGGTGTACCGCGGCCACACGCTGTCGGAGCGCTGGGGCCGCTGGTGCTTCGGCCTGATGTTCGTGGGCTTCAACGTGGCCTTCTTCCCGATGCACCTGACCGGCCTGCTGGGCATGCCGCGCCGCGTCTACACCTATGCCGAGCACATGGGCTGGGGTGCGCTCAACATGCTCTCGACCGTGGGCGCCTTCGCCTTCGCGCTGGGCGTGCTGCTGTTCCTGGTCGACATGGCGCGCATAATGCGCAAGCCCGAACAGGACCATGACAACCCCTGGAACGCGGGCACGCTCGAATGGCTGCCGCCGCGCGACTACGGTGTGCGCAGCATTCCCCAGGTGGCATCGCGCGAGCCGCTGTGGGCCGACCCCGGCCTGCCCGCGTCGGTCGAGGCCGGCCGCCACTGGCTGCCGGGCACCGTGACCGGCGGGCGCGAGACGCTGGTCACCAGCCCGGTCGATGCCACGCCGCGCCATGTGCTGGTGCTGCCGGGCGACGGCTGGAGCCCGCTGGTGGCGGCCGCCGGCACCGCGGGCTTCTTCCTGCTGCTCACGGCCGGCCAGGTGGCGTTGGCTTTCGCCTGCGGGATCGGCGCGATCGCCGCGGTCATCCACTGGCTCTGGGGCACCGACCGGCCGCCGCCGATCGCCACGGCCGAGGTCGCGGACGGTGTGCGGTTGCCGCTCGGTGCGCGTGGTCCGTGTTCCCACTCCTGGTGGGGCACGCTGGTGCTGGCCACGGTCGACATGACCGTGTTCGCCTGCTTCGTCTACGCGCACGTGCATGTGGCGATGGCCGGCGACGTGTGCCCTCCCGTCGGCTCCGCGCTGCCGCCGCCCGCGCAGGGGCTCGTCGGGCCGGCGCTGTGGTTGCTCGGCTCGTTGTGCCTGACCGGCGCGGTGCGGGCCTTGCGCGAGGCCGGCGGGCGCGAGCGCCGTTGGGTGCGCGCGCTGGTGCTGGCCGCGCTGCTGTGTTCGGCGGCGGGTTTCGCGCTCGACTTCCATGCCCACGCCGTTGCGGGCCTGGCGCCGACGCGCAATGCCTGGAGCGCGACGGTCGCGATGCTGCTCGGGTACCAGGGCTTCCACCTGGCGGTGCTGGTGCTGATGGGGTGCTTCCTGTTGGCCCGCACCCACAGCGCCCACCTGCAGCCCGGCGCGCGCGCCACGCTCGACAACACCGCGCTGCTCTGGCACACGGCAACGTTGCAGGCGCTGCTGGGAGCGGCGGCGATCAGGCTGACCGCATTTTTCTAGGGATGAAGGCGTCGAGATCGCTGTCCGATACGTCCGCAGAGCTGGCGCCGGGCCAGTGTTTCCTTGCCGGTCCGTCGACGCCTCCCGGCGCGTAGGCCCTGTGGCAGACACTGGGGCGAGTGAGGTGACGACCGCGCTCGCGCCTCGGCGCTAACGCGCGGATTTGCGGGACAGAGGCCTTTCCCATTCGGATGCGTCGTCGTCCTACTTGAGCGTTGCTTCCTCAGCCACGCGACAGGAGCGGATCTCCGTTGGAATGGCAGCCGCACCTGACTCACAAGGATCATGATGACCGTCTCCCGATCTTTCCTCGCCTGGGCCCTTCCGATGACGCTGGCCATTGCCGGTGCGGCCAGCGCTCAGCTCCCTCCTGGAGACGGTCCGAACGTGGTGACAACCACCAATCTCGAGCCCACGCCCGTCAAGTTCGAAGACAGCATGCTTCAGCGGCTGCGGGTGCCGGCGGGCTTCAGCGTCAACGTTTTTGCCAGGAACATGCAGCATGTGCGGTGGATTCAACCCACTCCAAACGGCGACCTGTACGTAAGCCGCCCCAAGCAGGGTGACGTGCTGCTGCTGCGCGACGCCAATCGCGACGGCATGATGGACACGCAGAAGGTGGTAGCGCAGAACATCAAGAACGTGCACGGCCTTGCCCTGCGTGACGGCAAGCTCTACATGGCGAGCGACAAAAAGGTGCTGGTCGCGGACGTCCTGTCTGACGGCATACTGTCGGCGCCCAAGGTCATCGTCGACGACCTGCCCGACGGTTCGCAGCATCCCTACCGAACCCTGGCCTTCGGGCCCGACGGCATGCTGTACGTGACCGTAGGTTCGCAGTGCAACAACTGTGTGGAGACGAACCTCGAGGCTGCGACCGTCCTGCGCATGCAACCCGATGGTTCGGCCCGCAGCGTGTATGCCCGCGGCCTGCGCAACACGCTCGGCTTCGCATTCAACCCGGTGGGTGGTCAGCTCTATGGTTTCGATCACGGCTCGGACGACCGTGGCGACGACACGCCGCCCGAAGAACTCAACGCGATCCTGCCCAACAAGCACTATGGATGGCCGTTCTGCTGGGGTGATCGCCAGGTAGACATGAAGCAGCAGAACGATCCCGAGAACACAACGAAATCGGACTTCTGCCCGACGACCGAAGCGCCGGCCCTAACCTACACAGCGCACGCCGCACCGATCGGCCTGGCGTTCTACATGGGCGCCCAGTTCCCGGCCGACTACCGAGGCAGCGCCTTCGTCGCGATGCGCGGCTCGTGGAACCGTGGACAGCCCAGCGGCTACAAGGTGGTGCGTGTCCGATTCGATGCGGCTGGAAAGCCCCAGAGCATCGAAGACTTCGCCACGGGCTGGCTCATGGATGTGCCGCCCGCTAACCTGCAGCAGCCCGGCGCCGGCACACCGGCCGAACAGCAGAAGGCGCGCCGGCCGGCGCAGTTCGGCCGCCTCGCGGGCGTGGCGGTCGCCAATGACGGCGCGCTTCTGGTGGCCGAAGACCAGAACGGTGTGATCTACCGCATCAGCCATGGCAGCGCCCGCTGAGCGGCGCTCCCGCCCTTCGCCGCGCCGTTCCATGTCCAAGCCCGCATCCCCTGCACAACGGAAGTCCGCCATGTCCTCTCTTCTCTCCAGCGCGCCTCTGCGGTGCGCGATGGCTCTTGCGGTCGCCTCCACGATGGCCGCCTGCGCGAACCGCGCCGAGACGGTGCCGCCTGCCACCACGGGCCCAATGGGTGCGCTCGCGCCCACGGGGCCCGCCGGGATCGCGCGGCTGCTCACGCCAGGCGGTCAGCCCGCGGGCCAGGCCGTGCTGACGCCGGTGGCCGGCGGCGTCGACGTCCAGGTCACGGTGCAAGGCCTCAGCCCCGGCGCGCACGGGCTGCATGTGCATGCCAACGGCGCCTGTGCGCCAGGGCCCGATGCGGCCACGGGCAGCATCGTCGATTTCGGCGCAGCGGGCGGCCATTTCGACCCGGGCGCCTCGCACAACCATGGGCAACCAGGCCAGCCGGCCGGCGCGGCGCACGCAGGCGAGTTGCCGGCGCTGCAGGTGACGGCGGATGGCCGCGGTACAGTCCGCTTCCTGAATCCCAACCTCACGCTGTCGCCCGGGCCGATGTCCGCCATGGGGCGCACCGTCGTTGTTCATGCCGACCCCGACGATTACCAGAGCGATCCCGCCGGCAATTCGGGTGCCCGCATCCTTTGCGGCCTGATCGAGCCCGGCCAGGGCGGCATCGTGCAGGGCCGCGCGACGATCGAAGGTGCCCAGGTCTTCCCGGAAGGCATTGCGGTCGATCCTCGCACCGGCACGGCCTATGTGGGCTCCACCACCAACGGCGACCTGTTCCGTATCGCGCGCGGCGCGACCAAGGCGGAGCTTTTTCAGGCCGGAGGCTCGCCCGGGCGTATGGGCGCCTTCGGCATGAAGGTCGATGATCGCGGGCGCCTCTGGATTGCCGGCGGGCCCAATGGCACCATCGCCATCGTCGACCTCGCGACCGCAACCACCCTGACCGCCATCGAGCTGCCCAAGGGCCCGCAGACCTTCGTGAACGACCTGGTCGTCAGCCGTGACGGTGCCGTCTACGCCACCGATTCGTTCCGCCCGGTGATCTACCGGATCCGCAACGTGCCTTCGGGCGGCACGTTGGTGATGGAGCCGTGGCTCGATCTGTCTTCGACACCGGTGCGCTACGTCCCTAACGAGGTCAACTTGAATGGCCTGGTTGCATCGCCCGACGGTCGCTGGCTGCTGTCGGTCCAGCTGTCTACCGGCCAGCTGTGGCGCATCGACACCCAGACCAAGGCTGTAGCCGAGGTGGGCGTCGACGGCGGACCCTTGAAGAACGGCGATGGCCTGGTGCTGAGCGGGGCCAGCGACCTGCTGGTCATGCGCAATGTTGAGGGCGAGATCGTCCACCTAAAGCTCGCCGCCGGTTGGGGCCGTGCCCAGATGGTGCAGCGGCACACCGATAGCCGCCTACGCTATCCCACTACTGCCGCCGTGACCGCCGACGGCCTGATGGTGGTCAATGCGCAACTCGACAAGCAGAAGAGCCCGCCGCCGCTGCTGCCCTTCGACATCGTGACTGTTCGCCTGCCGGGGCAGTGAGCCAGTGCGCGTTCTTTGGACGCGTTGAAAGTCGTAGAGTGGGTACACCATGGAACTGACAGAATGAAGTCGAGGTATGTCGCAGTGAGCGCAATACTGGTCGGGCTGAACCTCGGATGCACCTCCTTCTCTGGGGGCAGAGGACTCCAGGGCGATCGCGATGCAACTTACAAGGTCGAGAATCAGCCAGGTGGGTTCATGATTTCTTCAACGTACTCACGCCTTTCGCTCGTCGATGACGGTGAGGCCGTTAAATCTGCGTGCAAAAAGAGCCTCATGGCTACCGCGCGCGACTACGCTGAAAGCTTCGGACGCACGATTCAGCCCTTGGACGAGGCCCGCATCCGCTCGAGCATGAACCGAAATGGAACCACGGGGATGACCAGCTGCGAGGCCTCCGTGCCGGTCGTTTGGGCCCGATGATGCTCGAAGAACTTGTCGTACGCTGGCAATGCTCGCCGGCTAGAGCGGATTCAGGAATTTGCAAGCACCGGTCTGTAGTTCCATCGTCGCTCGGCCAACTCGACCAAGCTCGTGTGAGGATGGTCCTGGGCGCGGAAAATCGGCCCCCGCGCCTCGCATCGAACACATTGAACAAAGGCGTGTGCCCATCGAGGCGTCGGTGCTGGGTCTTCCATAAGCTGCGGCATTCCGTCTGCTCCGCAGAATGGGCACTTCGCGAGAATCGATTGAGCCATGTTTCTATTCTGTGCTCTCCTGGCGCCTAAGCCATCGTGCGTGCACAAAGGCGAGAGGCTCTCCTACACACGACCTGCGAGCTTGGTCTCACAAGTGCTTATCGCAGCCAGGAAAAACCATGAGCAAAACCACCGATCAAGGGCAGAGAGTCGATAACCCTGCCGCTGTAACCGGCGACTCGCCTGTCCGCCCCGAAAAAGATGAGCAAGCCCTCAAGGAGGACATGCGCAAGGCGGAGGACGGTTCGGACATCAAGCTTCATAAGGCCGAAAGAGATGCTGCCGAGAACGTTCGATTGGTCCCACCCGACCACCGCCAGAACGACGCCGGCCAGTAGAAAGGTATTCATTGCACCTCTCGCCACCTGAAGGGGGATCAAGATGGGTAAAGGCATACGGCAGCAGGTGGGGGACCGGAAGGACAACAATCGAATCTTCGCCTGGGGCATCGCGGTCATCATTTTTTTGGTGGTAGCGGCCGTGGTCATCAATGCATTCTTCTGGCGCTCCGATCCGACAGCTGCCATTGCCGACACGGTGATTCAGCGTACCAGTCCCGAGCCGGTGGGCAACCAAGCGCCTAAGTGACCGTCGACGTATGACGCAAGAAAAGAATCGTCGCGTCGGTGGTCGGCCATTTCGGTGGATGCTGATTTTTTTGGTCGTTCTTGCTCTGACGATCGTGGTTGCGCTCACCGTGTTTCATCTACAGCCCGAGCGCTTTGGGGATCCGCCATCAAGTTCGAAGCCGCCAATGCATAACGCGCCGAGGTAGCGTGTCGGAGGCACGCGATCACTGCGTGCCGCAGGGCCTTGAGTTTTCGAACAAGCGGCCCGAACCGGCATCTGGGAGCGCCCGTCCGAGGTTCCTGTTTCTCGTGCGGTTGTCTTCCAGGCGTGGACGGCGATCGATCGCTGACCACCCGGGAGTTGGAGCTGTTGACCGCTCGTACGTGTCGCGGCGTCGACCCATCGTTGACAATTGGAGCGTTCAACCATCCGTGTGAACGAAGCAGAGCTTGTGACCTTCGGGATCGCGGCAGTAGGCCGCATAGAAATCCGGCGCGTACACATAGCGTATTCCCGGCGTTCCTTCGTCTGTCGCTCCGGCTGAGACAGCCGCGATCCACGCCTTGTCGACCATTGCCCTCGACATGCAAAAAAAGCTGACCTGTGAGCCATTTGCCGCAGTTGCAGGCTGACCGTTGACCGGTTTGTTGAGAACGAATTGCGGCCATCGACTGCCGGGCACCCTCCAGATCACCCCGGCAGGAGAGGGGTGCGTCGAGAACGAGACGCGAACCCACCCCAGACTCGACAAGACCACGTCATAAAACGCTGTCATCGCGCCTAGATCCTGCACGCCGAGTTGTATGTGCGCGTACATGCGCCGAGTCTAAACAAAGCTCGCGACGCCGACCCGTCATTTCGTTGCCAACCCAGTGTTGGTTGCTTCATCCGCGCTCAAGCTGGAGATCGTTGCCGCCGGGCCAACTGAGCCATCAAGGCGGGCACCTCGCCTGAAAGCTCCCGGGCGAGATAGCCGAGCGGGCCTTGACGCTTGCGCAGCGCGTGCCCCGCACGCGCATGCAGCATCACGCCCCAAGCGGCTGCCTGCAGCAGTGTGGCACCGCGCGCCGCCAGTCCTCCGATCAGTCCGGCCAGCGTGTCGCCGGAACCGGAGGTGGCAAGGCCTGCGGTTCCACCGTCGAAGCGCCAGGCCGTGCCGTCCGGCAAGGCCAGATAGGTCGTCGGCCCCTTGAGCACGACGCAGGCGTTCCATCGGGCGGCCGCCTCCCGTGCAACGCGCAGGGGATCGGCGCTGATGATCTCCTTGGACAGGCCGCTGAGGTGAGCCATCTCTCCGGCGTGGGGCGTGATGACCACGGGCTGATCGAAAGGCCCGCGGTGCACTGCGGACATGGCGAGCGCATCGAGCACTGTGACGCTGTCGCGAAAACATGGCAGCAGGGCGCGAACGAAAGCTGCGCTGCGCTTCTCGTCCAGCATCCCCGGGCCGAGCACAAGGGCAGCAATGGACGGTGCAACCGGTCGCAGCACTTTGCAGCCGGCCTGAAGGAAACCGCCGGCACGCGACTCGGCGAGCCCCAGCACGCGTGCCTCCGGGATTGCCAAGGCAAGCCCCTCGGCCACACGGCCAGGGGCGGCAATGGTGAGCTTGCCTGCACCGCTGCGCAGCGCCGCCACGGCGGCCAGGAGGGCCGCACCGGGCATCTCGTGGCTTCCCGCCACCACCAGCACATGGCCACGCGATTCCTTGTCGGCTGTTTCGCCAGCGTCCGGGAGGGGCCAGCGCGCGAGCACTGCAGGGGTCAGCGCGCGGGCCTTGGCAGCAGCGGCAGCCATGTCAGGGCTTCGGGGCGACTGGTAAATCGGGAGCCGTCGTCACCGGAGTGGCGGCCTCACGCAAAGGCGCGACGAAGTTCACAAGATCCAGCTGCAGCGCATCGTCTTCCTCATGGCGACGCTGCGCACGGTACGACGTTATCGCGCAGTTCGGGACGTCTCCTTGGCGATCGATCTCGAGGATCTGCTGTTCATCCATCTGCTCGAGCAGGTAACGCATGCAGTTGACGATCACCTGGTGGGCTACAACGAGCACGCGCCGATCCGCGTACTCGCGTGTCACCATCTCGAGCAGACTGCGAAGCCGGAGAATCACGTCGCACCAGCTTTCGCCGCCGGGCGGGCGGAAATAGAACTTGCCGACGTGCGCTCGCTGCTCGTTGAGTTCGGGGTGCTTCTGCTGGATCCCAACCTTAGTCAGTCGGTCAAGAATGCCGAACTCCTTCTCGCGCAGGCGCTCGTCAAGACGCAACTTCGTGTCTGGCAGGTTGAAGCGCCCGCCTTCGACGATCAGCCGTGCCGTCTCCTTGGCGCGCAGATAGGGCGAACAGAGGACGACCTCAGGTCGTTCGGCCTCGGGAAGCTGCGCGAACCAGTCTCCGACGGCGGTAGATTGGGCCGCGCCCAGATCCGAAAGCGGCACGTCGATGTCTCGCCAAGACAAATCGATCACCGCCAAGCCACCCGACTCGGCGGCATCACGCGCAACGTTGCCGGCGCTTTGACCATGCCGGAGAAGCCAGAGGGAACGAGGCCATAAGGTAGTCATGAATCCATCCTAAGAACTCGCGCGGGTCCGCTTCGTAGGCGGACATCCCAGGAGAGCCGACTCGACAGTGAGCAATGCGGCAACGCACGGCCATCCATTCTTCCGCGGCCCTCAGTGGTGGACGTACTCGACGCGGGGAGGGTTTGGCGCTTAAGCGGGGTGAGCACGCCGTCAGGCTGGATCCGGGTCTCTCGTTTCGTCGTAGCGGACGTTTTCCGGCGGAACGGCGAGCGTGCCTCCGACGCGACGCTGCGGCTCTCCCGTTGCAAGCTATGGCGCTTCCGAAAGGCAAGGGCCACTGTGGACGAACTCTTCTCCTTTGAAATTCCGGTGTGGCAGATGATGCTGCGGGGCACGGCGTTGTACTGGTTTCTGCTGCTGGTGTTCCGCTTCGTGCTGCGCCGTGACATCGGCTCGATGGGTGTGGCCGACCTGCTGTTCGTTGTGCTCGTGGCCGACGCCTCGAGCAATGCGATGCAGGGTGAGTACCGAACCGTGAGCGATGGGTTGGTGCTGGTGTCCACGCTGGTCGCCTGGAACTTCGCGCTCGATTGGCTGAGCTACCGATCGCCCGCCATGGCGCGCTTTCTCGAGCCACCGCCTGAAGTGCTCATTAAGCATGGCAAGCTCATGCGGCGCGCAATGAAGCGCGAAATGATCACCCGTGACGAACTCGAGGCGCAGCTAAGGGAGCAGGGTGTGGAAGACATCCGGCAAGTGCGGGTGGCGCGCATGGAGGGCGACGGGCACCTGAGCGTCTTTTCCTATGGCGGCAGCGATGCGAAGCGTCGCAAGGCATCTTCACAGAAAAGCGCCGGCCCGCCCGGCGACTGAGCTGAAATTCCAAGGCGAGTTCGTCAGACGGCGGAATCAAAATCTTGATCCCTATCAGAAGCGAAGCGCGTTGGGTTACGGGATGCGAGGGGGCCGATTCCGTGACAGAGCCATCGCCGAACAAGCTCCAGAGCGCGGACTCACACCAGCACGATGATTCCTTGACGCGCACCGTTCGTTGCCTTTCATTGGGAGCTGGGCGGTTTCTCCGCAGCCGGAGCAGACGGGGTGGCGGCTGGCTGATCCCGGGTGTTGGCAGCCGGCTTCTGGGCCCACAAAACATTGAAGATCACCACACCCACGAGCAGAAGCCCTATAACGAGGCTGAGCCAAACGCCGACGCGCTTCGCGTCCCTGTCATTCCCAGTGTGCTTTGTCATGTTCTTCTCCTTGGATCGGGGCTCCACTCGCTTTCCTGCGGGCGCCTAGGTTTCCCCGCCCTCGCACTCCTTGGTTGATGTCCTGAGAATCGACGCCATGGGCGGCTGACACCACGTTTGATAAGTTTGACCGGACTTCGTAGGAAACTGGGAGAGCCTCGCTCTCGACGAAGCGAGCCAAGAGCGGTAGCGACCCCAAGCCCCCCCTACGAATTTGCCGAGCCCGGCTCAGCCATCTTTCGATGCTGCTCTGCCAAGACGGCGGAAGGCGTGATGTTGGCCAAGGCGGCCTGCACTTTGTTTTTCCAGCCCGCGACCACGTCGCCATTACCGTCGAGCATGGCGTCGAACCCGACCTTGGCGACCTTGGCCGGGTCCGCCTTCTTGCCTTGCCCCACCTTGGTGTCGAGCATGTCTGCACGCTCAAAGAACTCGGTATCGGTGGGGCCTGGCATGAGGCAGGTTATCGTGACCGCGGATTCTTTCAGTTCGTTGCGCAGCGCGAAAGAGAAGGAATCGATGAACGCTTTCGTGCCGTTGTAGACCGCCTGGAACGAGCCCGGCATGAACCCCGCAATCGAACCGGTGATGAGGATGCGCCCCCGGTTGCGGGCTCGCATCTCACCCGCAACCTTGTGCAGCAGATAAAGGGTTCCCGTCACATTGGTGTCGAGCACACGCTTGGCCTGCAGGAAGTCTTCGTCGAGAAAAGCGTGGCCCAGGCCGCGCCCTGCATTCGCCAGCAGCGCGTCGACCGGTCGTCCCCTTGCGGCGGCATACAGGCGATCAACCCCTTCCATGGTTGACAGATCGACCTCGAGCGCGGTGACCTGAACACCCGTGCGCCGGAGATCTTCGGCGGCCGCTTCGATCTGCGGCTCGTCTGCCGCAATAAGAAGATCAAAGCCTGACGCGGCGCAGCATCGCGCCAGTTCGAGGCCGATGCCCGAAGAAGCGCCAGTGACGATGGCAAATGAACCTGGGCTCGTCTCGCGGGATGTCATCTGAAGCTCCTTGTTGTCGAGCGGGGAATGAACATTGCCGCAGTATCTTCGGCAGTCCAAGCCATGCGACAGAAGATCGCTTCTTGCGAGAAACCGCATGTAGGCGGGCGCCGCTTTTCCCCCGTGGATACGTGAGACGTCTCACATCCAATGCGTGCCGATCATCGCGAGCGTGGCTGCGCCCATCACGGCAGTAGCTGCCCATCCGACGATCTTCCACTTGAGGGGAAGGACAAATTCCCCCATGACTTTCGAGTTCGATCCCGCGAGCATGACGCCTGCCATGATCGGCACTGAGCTGACAGCATTGATCACGGCGGCGTACACAAGCGCCTTCATCGGATTGATGCCCGAAGCCCCGATCGTCAGCCCCAGCAGCATGGCCGCGGCGAGGATTCCGTAGAACGCCGGTGCGCCGGCAGCGGGGCGGTCCAGCCCCTTGCGCACGCCGAGCATGCTGGCCAGTGCATAGGCGGCCGAGCCGGCCAGGACCGGCAGGGCAAGCAGCCCGGTGCCCACGATGCCCAGGCCGAATAGCACGAATGCGGCATCGCCCGCGATCGGTTTCAGCGCCTGAGCTGCTTGCGACGTCGTTTCGATCTGCGTCTGCCCCGCGGCATGCAGCGTCGCTGCCGTGGCCAGGATCATGAAAAACGCCACGGCATTGGAGAAGCCCATCCCGATCCACGTGTCCATCTTCAGGCGGTCCAAGTGATCAGGGGCCTGATGCGGCGCCCGCTTGAGCGGATGGTCGTCAGGGACGCGCTTGATCTCTTCGACTTCCTGGGAGGCCTGCCAGAAGAACAGGTAAGGGCTGATCGTGGTGCCCAGGATGGCAACCACAGTTGTCACGAATTCCTTGTTCCACTGGAATCGCGGCCACAGCGCGCCTTTGAGGGCCTCGAGCCAGTCGACATGTGCGGCGAACGCGACGGCAACATAGGCCAGGAGAGACAGGGTGAGCCACTTGAGCACCCGCACGTAGCGGTCATAGGGCAACCAGATCTGGAGCCCGAGCGAGAGCAGCCCGAAGAAGACTGCATAGGCGACTTTCGGGCCGCCGATCACCAGCGCCGCCACGTCGCCCATCGCGTTCAGATCAGCTCCCAGATTGATGACATTTGCAATCACAAGCGAGGTGAGCATCAACCACACGACTGGCGTCGGCCACAGCCGCGCAAACGCTTCGGTGAGGCCCCGTCCGCTCACCCGGCCGATGCGCGCGCTGGCGAGCTGGATGCCGACCATCAGTGGATAGGTCAACAGCAGTGTCCAGCCCACGCTGTAGCCGAATTGCGCACCCGCCTGCGAATAGGTGGCAATGCCGCTCGGGTCATCGTCGGCGGCGCCCGTGATCAGGCCCGGGCCGAGCTTCGTGTACCAACGCTTCCGTGCAGGTTCCGCTCCGGGAGGCGTGCGCTGTGCTGCGGAATCGAAGGCATCTGCCATGAGTTGCTCCGGTTGTCGATCTTGGGTCTCTGGAATCGGTGTTCACTCTCTCGCAGGCCGTCGAAGCACTCATCCGTCAACGCCTCGGGTGAAAGTAGGCCGACGGCCCGGGCGCGCATAGCGAGGGCCTGCGTTCCTACAACGCGGGTGCATCGCGCGGCCTAGTTTTCGCATCTGCATCGCTCATCGCCCTGCGCGCAGTTTCCGCATCCCATCCCAACAACCGTCAAAGGAACGTTGCACCATGAAAGCCCTTACCTACCGGTCCTCCCGGAATGTCAGCGTCGAAACGGTGCCCGATCCGGTGCTGGAACAGGAAGACGATGTGCTGCTCCGAGTGACCGCCACAGCCATCTGCGGCTCCGACCTGCACATCTTCCGCGGCAAGATTCCGGACATGGAGTCCGGCGACATCCTGGGCCACGAGTTCATGGGCATCGTGGAGGAAACTGGGAAGGGCGTGACCCGCCTGAAGAAAGGCGACCGCGTGGTCGTCCCCTTCACCATCGCCTGCGGTCAGTGCTTCTTCTGCAACAGGACCCTGTTCGCTGCCTGCGAGACGACCAACCCGGGGCGCGGCGCCATCCTTAACAAGAAGAACGTGCGCTCCGGTGCAGGTCTCTTTGGCTATTCGCACCTCTACGGCGGCTACCCCGGCGGCCAGGCGGAGTTCGTGCGCGTGCCCAAGGCGAACGTGGGCCCGCTGGTGATTCCCCCCGGGCTGGCGGATGAGCAGGTGCTCTTTCTGTCGGACATCCTCCCCACGGGCTACCAGGCCGCCCTGAATGGCGAGGTGGGGCCGGGGTCCACCGTGGCCATCTTCGGTGCCGGCCCGGTGGGCCTGATGGCAGCCGCCTCTGCACGGCTGCTGGGTGCCGAGCGGATCTTCATGGTCGACGAACATGCCTACCGTCTCGAGTTCGCACGGGCCACGTACGGCGTCGAGCCGATAAACTTCAAGGACATCGACGACCCGGCTGCCGCCATCATCGAGCGCACTGATTTCCGGGGCGTCGATGCCGCCATCGACGCGGTCGGCTTCGAGGCCAAGGGCAGCACGCTGGAGACGGTCTTGACCGACTTGAAGCTCGAAGGCTCCAGCGGAAAGGCGCTGCGACAGGCCATTGCCGCCACGCGGCGCGGTGGCGTGGTGAGTGTGCCCGGCGTGTATGCGGGCTTCATCCACGGCTTCCTGTTCGGTGATGCTTTCGAGAAGGGCCTGACCTTCAAGATGGGCCAGACGCATGCTCAACAGCACATGCCCAAGTTGCTGGAGCACATCCAGGCGGGAGACCTTAAGCCTGAGGTGATCATCACGCACCACATGGCGCTGGAAGATGCGGCGCGCGGCTACGACATCTTTGAGAAGGCCGAGGAAGATTGCCGCAAGGTCGTGCTGACGCCTTCGGGGCCGCGCACCCCCGCGCCGGTGGCCGGTTCGGCCTTTCCGCTGTGAGTCCGCAGCCTTCACCACCAAGGAGACGATCATGAACAGCAGGCCCCTGAGCACCGGAGATGGCACGCGGCCGACCACGGACGGCGGCGCGGACAACATCGGCGGCGGCGAGAGCTTCACCGGACACAAGAACAAGTCCGGCGAGGACATCGCCGGCCCTGCACCGCAAGAGAGGATGCAGGACCGGAAAAAAGATGCCCATGCCACCAAGCAGGACGACTCCGCGCCGCTGGGGCTGAACGAAGATCTGACCCCCGTACCCAACCGCGAACCGTCTGAGGACTGAGTCCTCCGCTGGGCTGCGCATGGAGCAACCTGACGATGCAGGACCACGGTTGCCCCGGGCTATTTGCGTGATGGAATATCCATTTTTCGCAAGCCGCTTTATCGGGGAAGCGCAGGCGAGTTTATTTGCGTTGCTCCCGTCTTCTTTGGGGCCTTGAGCCATGGCTGTCAAAAAGCGCCGCACACCTCCGAAAGCAAGCAGCGGCAAGCAGGACGGGCGTGGTTTAGCCACCGAGGCTGCGAATGGTGCCACAGGGTTGCTCATAGTCGACATGATCAGTTGCTGGGACTTTCCCGATGCCGACAAACTGCTGCCTGTCGCTACCGCATTGTCAAAGCGCATCTCGGCATTGAAGCGCCGCTGCCGCCGTGCAGGAGTTCCGGTGATCTATGCGAACGACAACCGAGGCCGCTGGCGTTCCGACTTTGGTGCATTGATTGAGCTTTCCGTGGCCTGCGGCGGTGCAGGCGCGGCGATCACGTCGGAACTGATGCCTGACCATGACGACTACTTCGTTCTCAAACCTCAGCAGTCTTCGTTTGTCGCCACGCCGCTCGAGCAGCTTTTAGCGGTCCTGGGCGTTCGGCGCCTTTTGGTGACCGGCGTAGCCAGTGATCAGTGCGTATTGAGTACGGCCACCGACGCACTTATGCGCGGGCTGGAGGTCGTGTTGCCGCGCGACTGTACCGGTACGCAAACTGAGCGCCGCCACGCCATGCTCTTGGAGCAGTGCGAGGTCGTTTTCGGAGTCGCCACGACGCCAGGTTCGCGCATTCGCTTGCCGGACTCAAGCGGCAACGAACGCCGAGATTGAGCATTACCCAACTGCTGTGTCCATGGCGCTGTGCGTGGGCTCTTTACGTTGAGCTCGTCGATTGCGTGCGGTCCTCGAGCGCGTCCCGTAGATCAAGCAGCGCGCTCTCTGTCTGGTCGAGCATGAGGGTCACTTCTTGTGGGCTCAAGTCAGGGTATCCCGGCGTCGCACGGAGGAAATGGTTTAGCTTTTCGCACGCCGCTACCCATCCGAGGGCGGCGACGCGTTGGGCGAGCGACAGTTTTAGGTTCTTTTGGGGCATTACCCATAATCCCAGGTAGGCAAGCTGCGGAACTCGACCACGTGGCCCAGTGTGGCCGTGGAGCAACGGGCCGCGCTCCATGGTTCGAAGCTGCTCACCGTTCAAGGCACCTGGCAGTCGGAGAAGGGCGTGCACTCATTGGTCGCGCTGAAGCTGCGAGATCACACTGACCTACTGGAAGGCCTGAAGGTTTCGAGCAGGGACTTCCTGTAGACCAGGTGATCTGCGGGGCGGGTGCGAGCCACCCTCCATCAGTCCCTGTCGTTTCGGTCGTGGAGCGGCATCGGTAGACCTCTTGCGGATGCTCTTGCGTGCGCGCACAGTGTCGCCGATGAACCAAGCGATGATCATTCGAAGGATGGTTGAGTTGGCGCAGGCGGGCGGCGGTCCTTCTGCCGATGAGGCAATGGTTAGTCTTGCCGCAGTGATCGACCATCTCGACATGAACAGCGACACCTATGAGGCTGATGTCGTAGAGCTGATAGGCGTAGGCTCGGCGGTGTGGGCGCTGAGCGGGCCGGGCGATGAACAGGCCGGGGCGGGCCCTCGGTAGGGCCGGAAAGCCAGCCGGCCCCGGCACTGAGAATGAGTGCAACGCAACGCGTTGATCTGCCCCGGCGTGCCGTCGACAGAGATCCGCGCTCCCGTGCTACAACCGCTGGTGATTGGCGGCCTCGGGCCGGGGGAGGCGGTCCCGAAAGGCTAGTGTCGACGACGCACCGGTCGACGCCGCCGCTTCGCCACTATCGAACTGATCCGGTCTTTCAGGCCGCAACTGCGCATGTCGCCGGCGCGGGCTGCAGGGCAAACTGTCGAAATGCTTGAAGAACAAGCCCTTGAAGGTGCCTCGCACCGCGATGCCGGGCTCACGCTAGTGACAGGCGGCCCTGCGCCAACGGGCCCTCAGACGACCCTGCACGAGGTGCTGGACCGGCTTGGCCCGTCCATCTTTGCGGGGCTGCTCGACACCGACGGCGTGCTGCGCTATGCCAACCAAGCGGCATTGCAAGCTATCGGCAGCGCGCCGGAAGAGGTGCTTGGCCAACGTTTCGACACCACCCCCTGGTGGCAAGCCTGCGAGACCTCGCGGCGGGGGCTCCAGCAGGCGCTGGCAGGGGCATTGCGCGGCGAGGTCTCGCGCTTCGACGTGCGAGTGGCCACGAGCAGCGGCGCAACTTTGTCGATGGATTTCTCGCTGCTGCCGCTCTACGATCTGGACGGTAGGGTGGCCTGGTTGATCCCGTCTGCGCGTGACGTGAGCGAACGCGAGCAGGCGCAGCACCAGCTGCAGCTGACGCGACGCGCCGTCGAACAAGCCCACGACGCGCTGTTGCAGGTCGGGCCCGACGGTGCCTATCGCGATGCCAATGCGGCGGCCTGCCGCCTGCTGGGCTTGGACCGCAAGCAATTGCTGCGATTGCGTGTTCCCGACATCGACACGCAGGTTGATGCGGCGCAGTGGCCGCGGCACTGGCGCGAATTGTGCGACCGAGGTTCGCTGCGTTTCGAGACCAACGTCCGCCACCTGGAGGGTCACGAGATTCCGGTGAGCGTCTCCGTGAGCCTGGTGACCAGCGACGAGGTGTCCTTCGCCCATGTCTGCATCACCGACCTGCGCGAACGCCGCGCCGCCGAGCGCCGCATCCAGCAATTGCTGCAGTTCGACGAACTGACCGGGCTGCCGAACCGCCAGTTGCTCCTGGAGCGCTTGAGCGCGACCTTGCAGAGCAGCACGCAGACTGTGGTGCTGGTCCTGGTACTCGATCGTTTCAAGCGTATCAACGACGGCCTCGGCCCACACATCGGCGACGGGGTGCTGCGGGAAGTGGCTCAGCGGATCGTCGCCACCGTGCGCAGTATCGATCTGGTAGGGCGCCGCAGCGAGGACGAGTTCGTGATCGCGATGCCGACGCCGCCGGTATCGGCGGTGCACACGGCGCAAGCGCTGCTCGACGGTATCGCCCGACCGATGTGGATCGAGGGGCACGAGGTCTTTGTCACCTGCAGCATCGGCATCGCCACGGCGCCCGCCGACGGCGACCAAACGGACATTCTGCTGCGCCGTGCCAACGCCGCGCTGCACCAGGCCAAGCTCCTGGGCCGCAACCAAGCCAGTGTCTACGCCGGTGCGCCACACGACGACGACCCCGAACGGCTGGCATTGGAGACAGCGCTGCGCAAAGCGTTGCGCGACGAGCAGCTCTATTTGCACTACCAGCCGCAAGTTGATCTTGCGCATGGCCGTATCGTTGGGGTCGAGGCATTGCTGCGCTGGGAGCACCCGACGATGGGCCGCATCGCGCCGGACCGATTCATCCCCATCGCTGAAGAGACCGGCTTGATCGTCGCCATCGGCGATTGGGTGCTGCACCGCGCCATCGAGCAGGCCGCCGCTTGGCAAGGAGCCGGGGTGCCACCGGTGCGCATGGCAGTGAACCTCTCGGCGCGTCAGTTGTTGCAGCCGGACCTGGCACAGCGCATCGAAGGCCTGCTCGTCTCAGCGGGCCTTGACCCGCGGCTGTTCGGCGTCGAGGTTACCGAGAGCAAGATGATCGGCAACTTCGACCAAGCGGTGCAGCACCTGCAAGCGCTGCGCGCGCTGGGCGTCGAAGTCTCGCTCGACGACTTCGGCACGGGCTACTCGAGCCTGAGCTACCTGCGCCGGCTGCCGGTGGACGTCGTCAAGATCGACCGTTCGCTGGTGCCCGACGTCACCGCGCCGGCGGAGGATGTATCAATCACCCGCGCCATCATCACGATGGTGCACCAGTTGAAGATGAAGGTGCTCGCCGAAGGTGTCGAAAGTGAAGGCCAGGCGGCCCTACTGGCGGCCAACCAGTGCGATCAGATGCAGGGCTACTGGTTTAGCGCGGCATTGCCTGCGGCAGCGATCGAAACGATGCTGCGCGAAAGCCGGCGGATCGATCCCGCGCTCTTCCACCAGCGTTAGCGGTAGCCCATCCTGCTGCCGCTGCTGCGAACCAGCCAGCCGAACAGAGCCTGCGCGCTCGAAGGGCACAGCGCGCTCACCGCGCTCGTCGATCACGGGCCCGCAAGCCGTTCAGGCGGCAACGGGAATCGGCGTCCGGCCACCGAACCGCGGCGGGAGGTCTGCACCTTCAAGACCCCGTGCGTCTGCTCAGGCCTGCGGTCCTCGAGCGCGAACGGCGTCAATCGTCTGCCGAGTGGCCCCTTGACGCGTTCTCTGCTGCTGCTGCTCTTGCAGGCGCTGAGGACGGACGAAGTCGCCATCCGGAAGGCGCCGCCTTGATCTTCGGCATGCGGAGTCGCCAGCGCGACGGATGCAGATTCGGGTATCCAAACTTCGAGAGCTCGTCGCGCCCCTTCTGAGTGATCGCCAGTACCTGGGCAGCAGGGCGGGATCCCGAGAGGGCGAGAGGGTCAGAGGGAGCGGGAACGAGGGCAATCACAAGACCGGCGGCTCGAAGCACCCTGACACTGTCAATTTCCTCGCGACGGTGGAACGATACGGGCAGTCGGGATCCCGCGATTTGCCTCAGCAAGTTCATGGTCATTTCACTACCTCCTTGTTGATTGACCAGTCTTCGACGGCAGCAAAGATAGCCCCTCCCGAGCGAGATTTCAAGTCGGTCCCCTCGACGCAGGTATCGGCAAAGATCGCCGCATCGTAGGGGCAGACGCAGTGCTGCAAGCGGCTGGTCTCGGGTCGTTGGCATCGCGCAGGATCTGGTACCTTGACGTTCGAACAGGGTAGGAACCGCAATGCTGCGAGCGCATCGCTGCGTTGTGCGCTAAGGCTCAAACAACACACGCACTGCGGGGACTTGAACTCTCGAGCGTCTCCCTTAGATAGTCGTCCGGAAGCGCTGGAGACGCCTCCGGCCCTTCCTTCTGTTCAACCCATCGAATGGAGGAAATCGCCATGTACCGATCGCTTTTTCCGCGCGACGTGTTCGCCGAACTGGACCGCATTCAGCGGGAGATGCAACAGACCTTCGATCTGTCGCCCACCATCCGTGGCTTCGGCCGCAATGGCTTCCCGGCCCTCAACGTGGGGACAACGCCCACCGCCATCGAGATCTACGCGTTCGCGCCTGGCATCGATCCCGACAAGATCGAGGTCCAACTCGATCGCGGCCTGCTGACGCTGGCCGGCGAACGCAAGAGCCCGCTGCCAGAGGGCGACAGTGGCGGCCGGTCGACGGTGCACATCAACGAGCGCTTCGAAGGCAGTTTCCGCCGCGTGCTGACACTGCCCGAGGATGCCGACCCGGATGCGGTCGAGGCGCGATACCGCGACGGGGTGCTGCAGATCAGCATCCAGCGCCGTGCCGCTTCCCAGCCGCGGCGCATCGCGATCCACTGAACGCCCCATGTCTTTTTACTCGTCGAACCCGAAAAGAAAGGAGCCCATCATGACGACCTTCCCGACCGCCACGGCCAAGAACGCCGACGCGCTTGCGACGACCCAGTCACCGTCCGCGCGGAGCATGCGCTACAGCGAATCCACACTCACACCGCCCGTCGACGTGGTCGAGGACGATGGCGGCATCACGCTGTACGCCGACCTGCCAGGCGTGGCGCGCGACAAACTCACGCTCAACGTCGAAGCCGACACCCTCACCATCGAAGCCGAATCGGCACTGCCTGTGCCGGAAGGCTTGCAGTCCAGCCACACCGAGGTCGGGCTCGCGCGCTTCCGCCGGCTGTTCACCCTCAGCAAGGAACTGGACACCGAGCAGGTATCCGCCGAATTTGCGCAGGGTGTGCTGCGCCTGCGCATCCCAAAAGCCCAGCACGCGCAGCCTCGCCGCATCGAGGTAAAAGTCAACTAGGCGGCGCGCAGCGGTGGCCGTTCCGCAGCCGTGTGGGCATTTGCCTATTTCGTGCTTCGTCGGAATCGCTCGCCGCTGCCTGTCTGCACGTAATGACGATGAGTTTGACTCACTGGTTAAGCACTGCGCCAACCTTCGGCGCTGTAGCTCATTCGCGATCCGTAGAGAAAGGTGGCTGTCATGTCTTCGCGATTTGGATTCGATGTTTCAAAACTTCCCAGCGTGAAGTCCAGTAGGTCAACAAGCGCCTCACGCCAGGCTGTGATGAGTGATAAACAGATCGAGGCATACCTGATCACGCGTGACACGCTTCGACGTCTCAAGCGAACAGCGCTGTCGCATCATGCGAGCCGCATCTCCAGGTAGGCCTCGTCTGCGCCAACGAGGTCGCGGAGTTCGCTTCCTTCCTCTTAACGTAGCGGTCGCCCGGGAACGCCCCGTCGAGCTGAGGGGGAGCGCAGCACTACGCGTCGATCCCCGCCGGCGTGCCGTCGACAGAGATCAGCGCGCCGGGCGCTGCATCGTCGATCTCGATCGCCACCCCCCGTGAACCGCAGCGTCGACCTGGGCGGCCTCCTTCTCGGTTTTGGTCATCCTGCGCCGGCGCATCAGATCGCCGTGCTGTGCGGTCGACACGACGAGCTTCTGGGGGTGCTTGTTGTCGTGCTCTTTCCAGTGCGCAGACAGGGCCTTGGTGATCGCGTCGTAGATGTTGCTCAATCTGAAAATCGGGCCTGCGTGTTCAGTTCGTCCTGATTGCCTCGCTCTTCGAACGTGCGTCGCAGTTCAAACAAAGCGATTTCAGTCGTGTCCATCATCTGTGTCACTTCTTCTGGACTCAGGTAGGGATAGCCCGGAGTTGACCTAAGAAAGTGGTCAAGCTTCTCGCAAGCAGCACACCAAGCAAGGGCGGCGCTCTTCTGTTCGGACGTGAGGCGAGGGTTGTTCTGTGGCATCTGAACATCGTAGCGCGCGCACTGCACACAGCTACAAATCCCCCAACTCGGATGGCGCTTTGCTCAATGCAAAGTGGGCGCCACGACATCCGGTTGCTCTTCGCCGATCAGCTGGAAATACTCGCACTGGGCCCTGAATTTCCCGTCATCGGCGGGGGTGAAGGTGTCGGGGCACTCGTAGATCCCGCGTGCCAGGTACGCATTCGCGGACTCGTAGAAGGTGGTGTCGCTCGGGAATTCGACTGAGCGGGTGCCGAGGTACTTGAATGTCAGGTTCGCCGGCGTGCCCAGTGGTGCCTCACCCAGCATCGTGTGCGTGCTGGTGAGCAGGAGAGGGCCGCGGACGATGGCCAGCGCGTTGACGAGTGCATCAAGCGGTTGCAGCGGACCTTCCAGCTCTTCCTTCGAGATGTCGACCAAGCCGATCGTTAGCTGGCCGGCGGCGGTTTCGAGGTAGGCGATGAACATGGTGCCACCTCATCCCAGCCGCACTTCGAAGTAGGCCTCATCCGAGCCGCCCAGGTCACGGAAGCCAGCCATCTTCGCCTTCTCGTAGGCCTTGGGCCAGGTGCTGGCCAGGGCATGCTCTTCGGCCGACAGCTCATTGGCGCCAGACTCGGCCGCCGTGCTGTAGGCCTTGAGCACCTGCTCGAGGCTGTCGCGCAGTTCCTTTTCCAGCGTCGCGCGAAACCGCTTCTCGGCGGCAGCGATCAGATCGGCCGGAAGGCCTGGAAACTCTCTCAGCTTGGCGGTGTAGGCCATGATGGGGCTCCTTCAAAAAATCAGAATGGCGCCGGCGACGTCGACACGTCAACCGGCCCGATGCCGTCATAGACCACCTTCCCAGTGGTGCGCTCGACGACCTGCACGCGATCACCCTTCCTGACGATCTCGTATTCCTCGGCTGGCAGCACCAGGGGGATCTCGCTGTCGAGGCCCGGAATCCACGAGGGCGTGCGCAGTAGGGTGGGGTGGCGTGGTTCGGTCATGTTTCTGGATGGGTGCGTTGGTACAGGGCTCGTGTCCATTCGGCCTCGGTGCCCGCCGCGGGCTGGCACAGCCACACTTGGCGGTGCTCCCAGACTTTTCGCCCGCCGTCCGTGCACTGAAGCTCAGTGCCTGCGATCAGCAGACCCTCGCCCTCGTAGGGCAGCAGAACTGGATCTGCCAGCGTCGCCAGGCCGCGCATGCGCGTTTCGCCGTAAGCAGCCCAGAGGTCGATCTTCACGAGGTTCCGCTTGAAGTTGTTGTTGTCGCGGTCCATCTCGGTGATCCGAAAGGTGCCGCGCAGGGGCAGGTCCCACTGGCTGCGAGGCAGCCGGAGGCCTTGTTTGCGAAGAAGCTGGACATCAAAAAGCACTGGATGAATATACAGTGTTTCGGTAGACTGGCGCAATGGACCAGATACCCGAAACTGAATGGATCGCCGCCTGCGCTCACCGACTGCACCGCCATTGGCACACCGTTGACCCGCTCGAGCTGGAGGCTGTGGCTACCGAGATTTCGCACGACCGGCGCCTGCGCACGATGCTCCCCACCGAGGCTGCCACCGAGTGGCTGAAGCCGGTAGAGTCCGGCCATGTGCACGCGCTACATCCCTCCTGAGGTCGCTGAGATCGAACGCTTCTGGGGCCTGCCTCGGGGGTATCAGCCGGACCTGTGGCCGCGTGAGATGTTTCCACGGGCGCCGGGCCCTTTCATCCGCCGCCGACGGGACGCCACCGGATACGAGCGCGAGCTGGTCGTCGGGCGGTGGGGCCTGATCCCTGAGCGCTCGGAAACTTCGACACCGCGTAAAAAGGACGGCAAGCTCTTGAACACGGAGAATGCGCGCGGGGAGGAGGTCCACTGGAAAGACAGCTACAAGGGCCCATGGGCCCTGGGCCAGCGCTGCATCATCCCCGCGGCTACCTTTGATGAGCCGAATTGGGAGACGGGGAAGAACGTGTGGTGGCGCTTCCGTCGCGCTGACGGCGCGCCGTGGGGCTTGGCGGGCTTGTGGAATCTCTGGCCCGATCCCGAAACGGGCGAACTGCATGAGAGCTACACGATGCTCACGCTCAATGCCAATGCCCACCCGTTGATGAGCCGCATGCACCGGCCAGTGGTCGACCCTGTCACCAAAGTGCCGCTGCCGCTCGACAAGCAGGACAAGCGCAGCGTGATCCCACTTGAGGCGGCCGACTTCGATCAGTGGTTGGAAGGGACTGTCCAACAGGTGAAGGCGCTGATGCGTTTAGTGCAGGTCGACGTGTTCGATGCCGCAGCGGTTGAGCCAACGCAGCCCCCGGCGCCGGAACTCCTCTGACGGCGCGTTCGCCGTTTCACTGGCACTCAGTGGGCCTTGGTCGTTGCATCCTGCGGTTTTTTCACTGGAGAACACCATGGCAGACGACAAGAGCTTGCGAGGCCCGGCTGACGCTGCGCGTATCAACGTCAACGAAGAGCACGAACTGCGCTACTGGACCAAGGCACTTGGAGTAACGGAGCAAAAACTGCGCGCGGCGGTGGCATCTGCCGGCGTTATGGCAAGGGACGTCCGCGCCTACCTTGGCCTACCTGAGCGATAGGAGGAATCTCCGCGCGTCGAATCACCCGGTTCCATGCTCATTGGCAATCTGCAGCGAGGCTGTATGTGCCCAGGAACAGGGCCCCGACCCGGCTCCAGGCGACCTGTAGAGGTATACCGGGGACGAGTTTCGCGCCTTCTACGCGAACTGATGAGGCTCATGGCGGCAGCCTAAGCCTGCGATGGGCCGCGACGCTGTCATGGTCGCAACGAAAATATAGTTGACTGAGGCATACACTCGGCATTCACCGCCAGGTTTCCGAGCCGCCCATGAACGTCAATGATCTGCTTGCCGCGATCCCGGATGAAGCCACACTTGAAGCCCTTGATGTGGCGGGCAAGAAGAAGGCTGTGCTTGATGCAATCGACGCCGTCATCAGAGCATTGGCTGCAGAGAATCGCAACGCGGATGTGTGGGAATCGAACATGATGCTGCGGTCAATGGCTGCAATTCTTCGTGCCCAATACTCTCTCGCTGCGCAAGATCTGCGGCTGGTTCTTACGCCTGCATCGCAACGTCAACCGGGGGAGCTACTCGAGACAGCCGAATCGATGACCCCAGAGTCTCTGAAAGAGATTCTGAGCGCCCTCCGGCGCATCGCTGCGCGCTAAGCCCACTCCGCTATGCATCTGGCAGAAGCCGTTGCCAGCATGCACCGTTCGGCCTTGTTCGCTCGGCAGCTGCACACATACCTACACAACCGTCAGCGCATCGACAGTTCTCCGGCACTCGTCGAGCAGTTTTTGCAGCAGGATTAGTTTGACAAGTGCCCCGGGCGTTCCACGCTCCAGCGCCGTGAGCTGAGCAGCATACGCATCGGAAGCAATGTGCCAACGTGCGATGCCGAGTTGAGACCTTCGATTGGAACCTTCATTCGAATTCTCCTTTCGTGGGTGGCAGCCAACGGGCGGCGGCCGCGGGATCAAAATCCTGCCATGGGGAAACGTTTGAGCAGCACTGGGAGGCGCATCGTGCCTTCACGGGCGGGACGAGTCAGCACGCGGCCTTTGCTATCTTGCTCCTCTAACCAGTCCGCAGCAGACGGCTGCCGCAAGCCCTCAGCAGCGGACAACGCTTGGATGAGCGCAATGGCATGTAAGTGATGCTGCATGCACGAATGTGCGGTCGCAGCCCATTCGACCCTGTAAGGGAAAGACGGCAGAACTCGGTTGCCCCTTCCGCGCTTCTCGAGTCATGTGGCGGGCTATCACTGCGAGGCCAGCCAGGAGGCGTAGAGCGCTTCGACATTTGCCCGCCATTCCCGAACGGCCTGCTCGTATGCGGCATCGACCTCGTGTCCGCGGCCACCAGCATCGCCAAGCTTGCTGGGTCGATTCGCGATCGGCCGTATCGGGAACTGTGGAACGACAGTACCTTCTCTGCGAAGGATCGATTCCTTTTGCCCGATGGAGAGCATGCCTGAGCTCCTGAAGTCTCAAGAGATAGTCTAGGTGTCAATGGATAAAAAGCCTATCTCCCTACTGTGGTGCTCTGCTAACCCGGTTCTGCTTCCTCCAGCACGTGCGAATGGCTACGCTTCCAGCCATGAAGCAGACACAAACGATTCCTCGGATCGCCGAATGGGCTGAGGCTGGCGGCGCCATGCCGCTGGATGAGGCTGTAGTGGCCTTGGCTGCGGTCATCGACCACCTCGACATGTACAGCGACACCTACGAGGCGGACCGAGTTGCGCTGCTGAGCGTGGGCGCGGCCGTCTGGCAGATGAGCCAGGCACCGGTGAAAGCCGGCGATGTGAAGTCCGATCCCCAGGGGTGACATCGGTATTGCCTCCCGGCTCGGACCAGAGGACAGTCATCGAAATGAACCAGTTTCAACTGCTGAGCGTGATGAAGGACCTGGCCTCCAATGAGGCCGTGCTGCCCCCTGACGGCGCCCTGGAGTTCCTTTCCTCATACCTGGATCGAATGAGGCTCACGTTGGACCAATCGAACTACGAGGGGCTGCTCTCCGCAGGCGTGTGCATCCTGCAGCTGAGTCATTCGCAGGCATGGAAAAGCTCCCACAAAGCGGGCGACTGAACCGGGGCTGCCAAGTTTGGCGCAAGCACAAAAAGCCCGCGCGGGGGCGTGCAGGAGTTTGCGCTCAGGGGCGAGCGCTTCCAGGTCAGCGAGGTGGTGTTCGATCCGCGGTGGCGACGCGTTCGGCTCGGTCGTGTCGGTTCGGGCAGGGGCCTGTCATGTGACCGTGGCCTACAGCGCTTTCCTTTTGACTGAAAACAAAATGCCTACATGGAAGCCCTTAACGATGAAGAACTGGCCTCTGCGGCGTTCGTTCTGCGGATCCGCGCGGCCAACGGCGATCGAGAAGCCTTGCGAGAGGCGGAGAGACTTGAACCCATCCTGAAGTCACGAATCGGTCCGACCCCGTCCAGCCATGCGCCTTTGGAGGCTACAAAGGTCGCTCAGAAGCCGTGGTGGCGGTTCTGGTAGCCGGTCGACGATGGATTGGGTACCCCTGATGTGGGCAGCTTTGGGCGCTGCTTTTTCCGCAGCATGCTTCGGGTTCTACGCACGGTTCAGCGCAGTGGCGGGGTCGTTCGACCGAGACTTGGTAGTTTTGGCCGCCGCTAGAGCGTGGCTCGGCGTTCTCACCGCCTTAAGGCCTCACTGGATGTGGTGATGAATTAATTGGCGCGCGCTCTTGCTGGAGCTGACGGAGTCCGGACAAGGCCATCTCCATCTCCGACTGGACCGCCTGGATGGGGGCGGCTGCTCATCGGCTCACCAAGCACGACCTAGCAGTTCTGGGAGGTATCGGACGGGCGCTGTATCGGGAGGAGCTGGACAGGTCGCAGGGGCGAACAAGCCGCCTAATGTTTCGGACGCGTTCGTTGGGTAGAAGGAGTTCTGAAAGCTTTATTGATGCTGGACACTGAGCGGACACGATCGCAATCAATTTTGCCAAAGGTTGTAGCGAACGCTCCACCTTTGTGGACGATCACTCGGGCAATGCAGACGGGCTTTCAGGCACGTGCTCCGCAATTTCCTCAAGCCTGCAACCGAAGAACTCGCAGAGTTTATCCAGCACGTCTGTGCTGGAGTTGTATCCATGTTTGCTTCCCAGCTTCGACAACGTGGCTCGATGAATGCCCGTGCCGGCCGCCACTTCATCAAGCGTAACGCGTCGCCCAGTCCTGAAAGACAGGTCTGCGATGCGCTCTTTTAGGCGAAATCTGATCACGACACTCCACTATGGCAAGGCTGGTTCGGGCCACCATTGTAGAGTTTGAGCGACATTGGTCGAGAAAACGCTTTACATCGTCTTTTGTCGCCTGTAATCTCCATATGTCGCGCAAAAGCGCATAAAGGAGTGTTTGATGAATGCAATCATTTTTTCCAGCCAAAGGCAGGCAGATCTCAGTTTTGCGTGGGCGGGGGGCTTTGTCGATGGCGAGGGTTGCATTCGGATCGCCAAGCGTGATCCAGGTGGGAATGCCAACCCCGTTTACTCCCTGGAGGTAACGATTACCCAGAACTGCTTGGGCACGCTGGAGCATTTCCAGAACGTACTCGGAATAAAAAGCAGCATCTATGTGTTCGGCGGCACAGGCGCGGTGCGAAGCACCGTCTTCGGACTCACGTACCGTTGCACGCGAGCCAGAGAACTGCTGGAAGCACTTCACCCATACCTGGTTCGCAAGCGCCTGGAAGCCGCGGTGGGCATCGAGTTCGCGAATCGCGCCAGCTTTGCTCGTCAAGGTCGACGTCGTCACTCTGATGCAGAGATCGAACTCCGGGAAGGCTACTACCTGAAGCTGCGCGCGCTCAAGCCGCGTGGACCCGCGGCGGTGGTCCTGTGAGTGCGGGACGCAAACTTGGCCGGGCGAGCCCGGACCAGCGAGATCTCGCGGCGTGCGTGCTGGCACTGGCGTGCGAGGCTTCAAAGGAGCATGAGCGTGTGGCGAATACCTCACCCTCCGCTGTGATGCAGCCGCGTCGTGCGCAACTCGACCTGCCATGGGCCGACCATTTCAGCATGCGCATTTGCGATGGCCGAGAGCTTGAGCGCGCGCTTGCGCAGGCAAGAGGCAAGGGAAGCGACAACCCAGCGGTAGAGTCGTTCCTTTCAGACCTGCAAGAGGTACCCGTGGAGCGGGCCCTTTCGCAGCCACCTCTCCTCGAAGCGTTGGCGCACTTGGCTGACGGGTTCCCAAATTTCCGGGAGGTGGTCATGTTCATCGTGGCGCGCACTGCATTGGCGTTGTTGGAGCCATGCAGCCCTCTGTTGTTGCCGCCGCTGATCCTTGATGGGCCCCCTGGGGTAGGTAAGACTGCTTTTGCCACGGCATTGGCGCACGCCCTCGACGTGCCGTTGCTCACGCTTCAGCTGGGGCATGCCACTGGTCCCTTCGATCTCGGTGGAATGGACCCCAAGTTCCAGAGCGGCGGACCTGGACTCCTAGTCCGGACCGTGGCCCTCGGCCGTGCGGTGGATCCGCTCGTGCTCCTCGACGAAATCGACAAGGTCCCCAGCGACCGAAACCATGATCCGATCGGCCCTTTGTATTCGCTGCTGGAGCCGTCGACCGCGAAGCGCTTCATCGACGACGGCATCAAGTTGCCGCTGAACTTGAGCTACGTGCGCTGGATCTGCACCACGAACGACGTGCGGCGGCTGCCTGCGGCGATCGCCAGCCGATGCCAGATCTTCAGCATCGCAGCGCCTACCTTCAACGAGGGGCGCGCGATCGCGCGCAAGGTCTACGCCAGCATGGTCCGAGAGCAAGCCTGGGGTCGACATTTCGTGGCCGAGCTGCCCGACGACGTCGCCGACCTGCTGGCGAGCAACACGCCCAGGGAGCTGACACGTGTGCTGCAGAACGCCCTCGGCCTGGCTGCGATCGATCGACGTCCGACATTGCGCGTCACCGATTTCACGCCAGCTGAACCGCCCCGGCGTGGCCCTGGTTTTTTCTAACCCTCGAGGATTTCCATGCACGCTTCACTTCACCCCTGGGCTTCGACAAGTTGGACCGAGGCTTCAGCATCGCTCTTTGAACCCGATTCGGAACATCGCAGCGCCGAAAGTTTCGCGGACGAGGAGGGCGCCGATGACCGAAACGTCGACCCCGCCTGGATGGATGTTGTCCACCCTGCCGGTACCTTCATCGTGATGCACCTGGACAGCGTTTCGCCGGGCTGGCGCAAGGTCGCTGCGCGATCGATCGTCAAGATGCTTGCCGTTGCGGCTGGGAGCCCTGAACGGCGACGTTGCATCGCCACGATGCGCGTGTGCAGCACAAGCACGGAGTTGTGCTTCTCGGCCGGGGATGGCTGCCATGCCGACAATGTCCTTTCCGGTATCTGGCGCAAGGCACGGGGAACGGCACGCACTATCTGCAAGGACTGCGGGAGGTTGGCGCGGGTGCGGTTGATCGGTGAGGACGAAAGCGTCACGCAATGCACGAAATGCGTGGCTCCCGCACTGCTGCAGCACGAAATCTGGGAACTGTGCCAGTCCGTGAGGTTCCTGAAGGCAGTGGGACGGCCCATCGTCAAGAGCCAGATCCCGCCGCTGCTGCGCGCCAGCTTCATCAACACGGCGGTGGCAAGCCTTGATGCGAATGCAGAGGGCAACACCCAGATGTTGCCTGCGCAGTTTGTGCGTTGGGCCGAGGGCTGGCGGCTGATCGGCGAAGGGCTGAAAGTTCGCCATTGATCAGGAACGATCTCCGGCCTGTGCGTTCGGCTCGGCTACTCCACAGGCTGGCAATCCGACAGCGTGAAGAAGTGGCTACCTTCCGCGCCCGGCGCATGTTTGTCAATTTGAGCCTCGACCCACCCGCCAACGAATTTGGGAAGGACAGGCGAGCACACGAAGCTGATCTCGTCGCGCTTGCTGACGTACATGGCGTCGGTGCCCGGGCCGTAGGAGCTCAGCTCTAAACGCACATGCTTGAACAGTAGGTCTTTCGAGATGAAGTACTCGCTGCCCTCGAGACCTTCGATCCGCCGCGCCTCGGTGACCACCTGGGCATAAGTCAGGGGCGTCGACTGCGCAAGAGCCGCGGTGGTGGCCGTCGTGGCCAGGAAAGTGAGCAGGGCGAGCACTACTCCGGAGAACGTTGCGTTCATGGTCTGTATGTCCTTGTTGAATGACGTGTGCGTCGCGCCGTAGCGCGACGAGCAACGAGTGGTGTCGGAAGTTCAGCGCGAGGCGGTCCAGCCTTCGGATCCCTTGATGAAGCGCATGGCGGTCGGGACCTTCCCGCGCACGCCCTGCGGTGGCGTCATGTCGAGCTCGATGTCGCACAGCCACGCCGCTCCCGTGTCCTGGCGGCAGCCCAACTTCTTGACGCTGTGGACCTGGGGCATGAAGCTTTTGGACGATCCCCGCGAGAGCCGCTCCATCTGTTCGGCGCCTTGGGATGCGTTGGCAGCCACGGCCTTCTCGAGATCACCGGCAGAAGGTTCGCCGCTGCAACCTCCGAGCAAGGCCGCGCTCGAGAAAACAAGGGCGGTGACTGCGAGGCGGGGCGAAAGCGTGTGCGTGGTTTTCATGGCGTTCGTCCCACTCAGATTGCCGGGCGGTTGCCGCGGACCGCGTCTTGCTGCCTGCGCGTGGTTTCCTGTGCGGCGGCCTGCTGCTTTGCCTGTTGAGCCTGGATCGCCTCTTGCGCAAGACGGTGATCGAAGATCCACGTTTGGAAGCTCGCCGCGACCCCCGGGCCTTTGAGATCGAACTGCACTTTCAGCGCCTGGCCGCATTTCACGTCGAAGCCGCCAGGCCCTCCTTGCCAGCCGAAGCCCGAGCCGCTGCAGCTGACTGTGGCTTTGCCGGCGGCATCGGTGTTGCGCACATAGATCTCGGGGTAGTAGCCCGTGCTGGGGCCGTATTTCTTCGTCAGGTCCGCCAGCGTCTGCGGGATCGAAATGCCGCCCGCGTTGAAGACTTGCCGATAGATGGCGTAGGCCTTGCCCTGCGGACCGAAGTACACGGCGAAGCCATTGCGCTTCCAGTCGATCCCCTTCAGGTCTGGCCCGGCCTGCACGGCCGCCTTGATGGCCGCCACCGAGGCACTGGCCTTGCCGCTCTCGTCAGCGTAGTAGACCGTCAAGAACTTGAAGCGCGGGTCGATGGTCTTGAGCGCCGCCTCGATTTCGGCGGGCGAGGCGCCCAGTCGAATCCCGGCCACATCGTCGGCACCCAACTGCGCTGCGGCCGGCAGCGACCAGGCAGCGCAGCACAGCAGCGCTGCAGCTACAGCGACGTGAGCACGCCGATTACCCCAAGAAAAACCAAGAATCGAAGCCATAGATTTCCAATCGAAAGTCATGAACGAACCTGGCCGGCAACGGAACCATTTCCGCTGACGGCTTCCACGCATTCGCGAAGGTGGAGAGAGGTAATGCCTTCCGCGCCTGGCCGACGTGGGTGCACTTCTCCCCCAGCCATGGCTGGCGCCACTGCTGTCCTTTGCGACAAAATTCAAGAAACTGGGAGAGATTGGCCGAACTCGCTGAATCAACAGCCCGTCGTCGGCGTCCCTCGCATCAAGGGCCCGTCAAGCGAACCCCTTCCGCATTCGGCAGTTCGGCCGTCTGGTGGCCTTTGAGACGCGCCAGCCATGCACCGATGTGCCGAAGCGTCGACGCAGGATGGGCTTGCTCATGACGCTCGCCTTGTGCTTGACGCGTTGGGCCGGCGAAGCGTCGGTTTGGCTGGCTTAGGAGGCCAGAGTGTGGAGATGGTCAAGCCGGTGATCTCGGCGATGCGCGCTGCGATGCGAGCCGATTTGGCGGCGCCGCTGATCACGTGGGAGACCATGGATCTGGAGACCAGCAACTCGTCCGCGACAGCTGCGGGCGTGGTACCTGCCATGCGGATGGCCGCCTTGATCTGCTCTGGGTGCATGGTGGTACGCTCCAACTCAACTTGTTGAGGTCGCAGCAGAAAGTCGCTGCGCTGAGTCGGATTGTGGGTACGAACGAACCCATTTGCAAGGAATATTTATGAGTTCAATCGGTTCCAGGTTGCGCGACGAGCGCGAACGGCTGGGCTACAACCAGTCGGACTTGGCCGAGCTCGGTGGCAGTACCCGCAAGAGCCAGTTCAACTACGAGACAGATGCGCGTCGGCCTGATGCCGACTACCTCGCCGCCATCGCGGCGGTGGGCTTGAACGTCCTCTTCATCCTCACTGGGAGCGAGGAGGGGGCTGAGCCGATCCAATTCACCGCCGAGGAGCGAGACCTGTTTGAGCACTTTCGGAAGGCGCCCAGCGCCGTGCGCAGGGCCGCAATGGGGGCGCTGCTGTCGGCCGCTCCTGCCTCGATGCCGAAGGAGGCGCGTCGCCCGCCTGCCGCCAAGAAAAAGGCCGCTCCGCCGCGCCGCGGGAAAGAGGACGCGAAGAAGCAGGGGTGAGGTAGCGCGCCGCGTGCCCTTGATTGACTTCGGTGGTCTTCGAGAGGCATTCCGAGGTGCTTGGCCCAGGGCTGAGACCAAACACCTCCCGGCCTTTCTCAGTCGAACAAGTCAGCAATCATTTTGGCGTGGACCTCCTGAAGCCAGCCTTCCGCCATGTCATCGAGCGCGGCGCTGAAGCCATCGTCGATGCGCTCGAAGAGCGAGTCCCGCACTGTTGGCCACAGAGTCGGTGAGCTCACAATGAGGATTTTGAAGCGTTCGATACGACCCCATGGGTCGTCGTCGTCGTCCAGACCCGGTTGCTCAACGGGCAAGGCAACGCCCCAGCGCTCCAGGAGTTCGTCCAGCTTCGCAGCCGGACTGGTTGTGCTTGCAAGTGAAATGTCCGGCAGATAGCCCGTGATGCCCAAGGCTCGGTCGTTGCTGGCGGGCTTCGCGCGGGTGCCTGAGGTCTCGATGATCTCCACGTCGACATCGCCGACGACGCCATAGGCATCGATCATGGTGTCCCACTGCAAACTCACGCCAAAGCATGCCGTGGTTGCGACTTCGGCAAGAGTCCATCCCGAGGCATCGCTGAGCCATCCAAGATAGGTGAGGGTGATGCGGCTCGAAAGCCGCTGGATTCGATGCGAACTGATTTTCATGGTGCTTCCTTTTCCAGCCAGACACGAGCCAGCTTCAGCAGGGCGCCGAAACTTTGAAACTCGCGAAACACCCGTTGAACGGCGGATGGCCTGACTTGAAAAGAGCACCTGAACAGGATCAGGCACATTGAAAAATCGACGCACGGATGCGCGCTACTCGACAACGCAGACATCGAGCGTCTGGTTGACATGGTCTTATGCCCGAGCGTCCATCATCATAGTTTTGTCTTGATGGAGTAGTAGGCGTTCTCGTATTGCAGCCCGCCGGTGGCACCCGGATCTGTTTTCAGTAGGCCCACAACATCGATCCTACTGAATGGTTGATTTCTTTACCGTTTCGGTTATGGTTTCGTTTTGCATTCCAAAGGAACCACCAATGGCAACGAAATCTCTGTCGAGCCTCAACGCGCATATCCAAGAGCTTCAGCAGCAAGCCGATGCGCTTAAAAAGCAGGCGGATGAACTGCGCAACCTTGAACGCGCCGGTGTTATCGAGGAGCTGAGGGCGAAGATTGCCGAGTACTGCTTGACCGCGGGCGACCTGAGGCTGAACGCATCGACCAAGTCCGCAAAAAAGGTATCTGGTTCAAGAAGTGCAACGAAAGCAGCGCCAAGGTATCGCAGTTCGAACGGTGAAGAATGGTCTGGCGGTCGTGGTCGCAAGCCGCGCTGGGTAACAGAAGCGTTGGCCGCTGGAAAAGAACTGACTCAGTTCGAAATCAAGTAGCCTGCCCGTCTCTTGTAATCAATTGGTCGCCGATCACGTGGCCAACAGGGTTCCACAAGAACTGCACCAGACCGGACGCTGGCTCGGACGTCCGGAATTTTTCAAGCTAAGAACTTGAAGCAGCTGTGCTTTCTGCGGCTTCGACGTTGTCCCCGCCCTTAGGGGATTGCTGCTCCTCGATGCTGTCTTCCGGCACCCCATCTTGGGACTGTTCGGCGCTGCGGTCGCCATGAAGCTGACCTTCAGCATGCGCTGAACGAAGCGCAGCATTCATAAGCTTTTGCTTTAGCACAAACTAAATGCTTGTGCGTCTGACTTCGCTCCTGTCAGCGCCAGAAAAATGAGTGTTCTGGCAAAGGGGCGAAAAATCGCGTTTTAAAAACGGATTGCGCTCGGCTTTTTGACGATTTGCGCCCGAAATGGGCTGTACATTGAATGTGCAGAAACAAAAAGACCTTCCCAAGAAGCTGCAACTTCAAAGAAAGGCCTTTCGGCGAAGCAAATCGCGCTTTGGATGACTGGAACCGCTGACCTCCTGTTGAACACATGAACAGCTCACTCTGGTCTTCCAAGGCAACCAAGAAACCTGAAGAGGAGTTTGGCTATGCCAACGGTACATCAAACCCACGGTCCGCACAACGGTCCACCCATGAAAGTTCGCGTGACTGCGAACATTAGCACCCAGGCCGACACCCCGCCAAGGTCAGCAGGGATCTCGATCACCTTTCCCAAGCCGCCGCTCGAGGGAGGGAGCGAAAAGGCTCCCATGAAATACCTCCGAATGTCCGAGGTAATCGTTCGGACAGGTTTCAAGAAGACCTTCCTGTACGACAGCATTCGCGAGAAGACCTTTCCTCCCCACATCAAGGTCGGGCGTTGCTCCTGCTTCATCGAGTCTGAGGTGCTTGCTGTGCAGCTTGCTTGGTCACGTGGGATGAACAGAGAAGAAATTCGCCTGCTCATTGCCAGCCTAGTCGCCGGCCGCTAGCCCAAACCAGCGGAATTCCCCGTTTTTATATCTCCCGAAACATCGGGAGAAGCCGCTGCATTCTCGAAATAAAGATCAACGCACAGATTCTTGAAAGAAATCATGAAAAAAGATAAATCCATCTCGCTCGCCGTGCCTTCAGATGTCTCTCCTCTGGGCTCCATCGCCGGCACGTTCACGCAGCTTGATGCTGATGCCGTCGTCCTGTCCCCTTACTCGAACCGCATGCCCAGCGACCCGAGCGACCGTTTCTATCTGGAACTCCGAAGCCTCGTTGCATTGACTGGCGGCAACGTCACGCCGGCCGTCGTGTCAGTGGAGCCCGATCCCCAGGAGCCGACTCGAGACATTTATGTCCTGATCAGCGGGCACCGAGTCTGGGAGGTGTGCAAGGAGTTGAACCTCAAGCTGAATGTGGTTCTTGTGAAGGGACTCTCCGCCTTGGAGGTGACGCGGCACATGTCGATGTCGAACTCCGGCCGGAAATCGCTGTCGGCCCTTGAGGCCGGTCGCAGTTTTGTGAAGTACCTTGAGGCCAAGCTCTTCATCAACCAGGCCGAACTGGCGCGTGAACTCGGTGTCGCTCCCTCCGATGTGAGCAACGCGATCAAGCTCGCCAGGCTGCCAGACATCGTCATCGCGGCATTTGCGTCGCCCGATGATCTTCAGCATCGGTTTGCCAAGGAACTGACCGATGCGCTGAAGGCCGACGAGAAGAAGGTGCTGGCCTGTGCGAGACGACTGGCCAAGCGACAAGCAACGCTCGTCAAAAAAATGAGTGCCTTGGAAGTCTTCGACGAGCTCGCCGGAAACTTGAAAGACAAGCTTAAGACGGCAGGTGCCGCGAAGCCGGAGGCAGCGGTTGCTGCTACGGCGTCGGAGCTTGGCAAACCTGCTTCGGACGCGATGGCCGAATCCTTGGCTCACTCGGGCAAGGAACCGGAGCATGCGACCTCCACCGATGCACCCTCGAATGTGCAGGAGAGGGTGGACACGGATGCGGAACCTGAGGCGGTGCCAGCGTCGAGCAGCCGACCGTTGCTGAGCCATCAGGTTCGGGCGGAAGCCTCCTCCGCTGTTAGACCGTCTACGGAATGGCCAGTGACGTTGGGGAACGGTCCGATCGTTGGCACCATGACCCGATTTGAGACGGGAGCGATTCGCATCGACCTGCAATCTCAAATGGGTCTGACGCAGCAGCACTGCATTGACCTGCTCGAACATCTCTCCGAGTTTCTCGAGCCGAGGGCATTCGGTTCAGACACCAGTTCGGATGTCGATGTCGATGTCGAGGACGACGACGGCTCGGATGCAGATGGGGACGATCAAGACTTGATCAGCGATTGAGAGGCACAACACCATGACCACTTCGCTGTCACCCACATCGATCTCGCGTCTTCTGCCCCGCCTGGCGGGCGGGTTGGAAGATGCGCCGTGCGCCGTGGTCTGGTTCCACTGCGCGACCCACCCCGGCGGCGGGGTGGGTTCGCAGTCGATTTTCGACTTCGACTTCCTCTCCGGATGCGGAGTTTCGACCCAGGAGGTGGAGGTCCAACTTCCTGTTCCATCAGCTCGCCTGAACACAGCCAGCTTACGCGTCATACCCGAACCGCTTCGCGGTCCAGGCATGACGCGGCTGGCGAGGGAGGCGTGCCGCCTCCCTTCGAACCCTCCCGCTCCTCCCATCGACTTCAACAGCGGTCGTGCTGCCGCACGCACGCTGCTGAAGACGGAGCGCTCCGATGTCTGACGACCTCGACGCGCAAAACCTTCCCATGCGTCAGGAGAGCTTCAAGCTCACTGACGCTGACAGCGCCGAGCTGATGGCCTTGGCCCGTGGCCAAAGCAGGGGAGCGCTCCTGCGGCAATGGATCCGCCAAGCCAAAGAGAATTTCCCGCTCACACTGCTGCCTGTCACCAAGAAGAAACAGCCCAAGAAGCTCAACAAACCGGCGACCGATCCGGCGAGGCCTGCAGCCGATCCTGAACTCATCAGGCAACTGGCGCGGCTTGGAAATCTTCTGAACCAGATCGCCAAAGGACTGCACTTCTGCCGGCACCAGGGCCAAGCGGCTGATCTTGCCTTCATCCACTTCCTGCTGCTCATGATCGACGGTCACTTCGAGCACCTGCGCGAGAGCTATACCTTCGCCCCGAAACCCACGGACGTTGGCGCGCCCGGCGGAGAACCGCCGTGATCATCAAGTTCCTCAAGCAGAAAACCGGCGACCCGGCGGTAGCGCTCGGGTACTGCACCGGAGAGATCAACCCGACCAACGAGGAGCGCGACGAGATCAGGCTGATCGAAGGTTCGCCAGAGGATTTCGTGAGGGTGACGTCGACGCTGTCGTTCGCGCACACATTTCAGAGCTGCGTCATGAGCTGGTCGCGAGGGGACGCGCCAACCGATGAGCAACTCGAAGAAGTTCTTAGCGATCTCAAAAAACTTGCTTTCGCGGGAATGGACCCCAGCCGGTTTTGCTACTGTGTCTACCTTCATCGCAAGGCAGACAAAGTCGACATCCATGTTCTTTTTTCCAATGTTGACCTGATCACGAACCTGCACTTCAACGTCGCACCGCCAAAATGGGAACACAGCTACTACCCGTTTCGCGACATGCAGAACGCGCGATGGGGTTGGGCCAGCCCGAAGGACCCAAGTTTGGCGCGCCCGATCATTCCTCGCTACCCAAGGCACGGCCCGATAGCTGTTCCGTCTCCGAAGTCCGGCTCGGAGTTCGATGCCGCAAACAGGATTCAGAATGAGATGCTTGTGCTCGCCCAGCAGGGCGCGATCAAGGATCGTGCTGGCCTGATCGCAGCACTGGCGAAGACATACGAAGTGAACAGGGCGAATGGAAAGGACTATGTTTCCGTTCGCCTCCCGGAATTCGGCAAGCCCATCCGGTTGCGAGGGCTCATCTTCAACAAGAACTTCGAGCCATCGATGCTTCTGGCGCTCGCGCCAATGCCGCGTCTCGTGCGCACGTCGGCCGATCAAGAAGCGGACAAGGACCCGGTCGGAGAAGCGGCGGCCCGGGTGCTGTTTGAAGCTGCAGTGCGACGGCGTGCACTCCGGAACTACGACCGATACCTGGCGCCGCGGAAGCGCGCGTCGAAGAAGATGCTCATCTCGCAGGCTGAGAGGGTCGACCTGCCGCTGATTGACTTGGCATTGACACTGGCAGCCAAAATCCCGAACGACCAGGAAGCAGTTCCCCAGGAGGCAACGAAGGTGACGGAGCCTGACGAAGCCATGAACCGGAACCGCGAATTAGGGGCCTGGACGGCTTTCCTTAAGCAACCTTCACCTGCCCGAAAGGCCAAACGTGAGCAAGAACTTGAGTCAGCTATTTCAACAGTCGTTGAAGGATTTGGAGCACGAATTCGTCGAAACCTTGGAGAGCGGATTCGGCGAGAGATTGGACAACTTGCGGAGCGACTCGAAAAGCTTGGAGAGTCGGTTCGAGTTCTTGCGGCGCGCCTTGCTCGACGAAGTAGGGCTGAACGCGCCAGGGGAGCTTTGGAAGGATTCGCTAAGAAAGCAACTCAACGTACAAGGGGGAACCGACGCGACAACGAATGAGAGAAGCGATGGTTCTGGTGACGACGGTGAAACAACAACGCTCGTTTGAGATCGTTAGTCAGCGCGCTTGGCTGATGTTAATTGGTTTCGCCGCGACAACTCAGGTTGTTGCGCCACTGGGTCAGCTACCGAATTCCATCTGCGTATCGCGCCGCCTCCGGCCTGCAATCACGAGGTCGAACCCGTTCATTTAGCAAACCCGTAGCCGATGCTCCGCGCAAGGCCAGATGAACTGGTCGGCGGGAAGTACTCCTGCATCGGATCAGGGTGCGCCCAGTTGTGCGGCCCTGCCGCTCAACTCAGTACTCGATAGTTCTGAAGTCGCAGCAGATCGCAATGGTCATGACATCTTGTCTATCCACCACACCGGTAGTCATCGGCCGCAAGCGGGCTCGATGCCTGGCCCCTGGCTTACTCCAGTTGCGCCTACAAGCCGGCCTCGTCCTCGGCCAGTGTCTCCTCGAACAGGCGCTTTTGCTCGACATTCACCGCCTTGGTCGCCATCACCCCATTTGCTGAGCCGTGATCGCAGATCGCGTTCTTCAGACTATCCCTAGGGAAAGCCCTGGGCATCTTTTGAGGACGGAGACCGTACCATAACTGAAACGTTATAAATTCTTCGACTGTGACGAGCCCAACGCCTTTTTCTGACTCCATGCCCGCTGGCACTAGCGTGACGTTGCGCGACGTGGCGCAGGCGGCGGACGTGTCGCTGGGCACGGCGTCCAAGGTCATGGCCGGTCGTGGGGGGGTTTCCGCGCGACGTGCGGAGAGTGTGCATGCGGCCGCGCGCGCGCTCGGCTACCGGCACAATGGCATTGCGGCCGATCTGCGGCGCAATCGCTCGAACTCCATTGGCCTGGTCATTCCCGATCTGCGCAATTCCTTCTTCGTGGACTTGATCCATGCGTTGGAGACCTTCGCCTCGGCCGATGGTTATTTTCTGGTGCTTGGGCACGCCAACGAGAATCCGGCGACCGAGATGGAGCGCATCCGCTTCGTCCTTTCTCGCCGCGTCGCCGGCATGATCCTGCTGCCTTGCCAGGGGCATGACCACGCACTGGCCGAACTGCGCCAATGCCATGTTCCGGTGGTCATGGCCGACCGCGTCAACGACAGCATGCCCGCCAACACCGTGGCCACCGACAGCGTGCATGCGGCCTACACCGGTACCCAGCACCTGCTGTCGCTGGGGCACCGGCGCATCGCATTTGCAGCGAACACGCTGGACCTCACGAACACGCGGGACCGGGTCACCGGCTATTCACGCGCCATGGAAGAGGCGGGCGCGGCGCCGCAACTCATCCTGTGCGGCACTGAGAACGACCGAGCCCATCCCGCGATGCTGGAAGCGCTGCTCAGGCCCGAACGCCCGAGTGCGCTCTTCACGTCCGGCACGCCGATGACCCTGGCGGCGTTGAGCGCCATTGCCGACGCCGATCTGCACCTGCCGTCGGAGGTGTCGCTGCTGAGCTTTGACGATGCGCCATGGATGTCTGTGCTGTCGCCGCACATCAGCGCCATTCGGCAGCCGGTGGAGGCGATCAGCCGCGCGATCTGGCAACTGATGCTGGCCGAACTGAAGGGCGGCAGTGCCGCCGCGCCGTCCCACCTCAGCTTCAAGGCCGAACTGCGACCGCGGCAGACCACGGTCGCGTGGCCGCATCGCGGCTGATCATTGCGCTTTTGGGGTCGAACGAGACAAACTCAGAATTAAAAATGAAACGTTATATTTTTTCAGGATGGGCCGCTATATGAACACGTTTGCCGCCTCCCCGAGGCTCGGGTGGAGTCCTCCTTCGCGGCAGGTACTGGTGTCGCTCGCGCTCTTGGCCGCAGTGCTCATCGGATTGGCCTTTCTGGGTACGAACTTCTTTCGCTACAACAACCTGATGAACGTGCTGCAGCAGGCCTCCCTGCTGGGCTTGCTGGCCATCGGCATGACGGTCGTGATGGTGGTCGGTGGCATCGACCTGTCGCTGCCGGCCAACACCGCCTTCAGTGCCGTGGTGGGGGCGCTCTACATGAAGTCGACCGGCGACTGGATCTTGGCGGTGCCGATCATGGTCGGCTGCGGCGCGGCCATTGGCGCCGCCAACGGCTTTGCAGTGGCGCGGCTGAAGATGATCCCCTTCGTGGTCACCTTGGCGATGATGACCATGGTGTCGGGCACGACCGTGTGGATCACGCAGTCCCTGAGCATTTCGCAACTACCGGAATCCTTTGTCGATCTGTTCGCGGCCCGGCCCTTTTTTCGGATTCCCCTGACGGTGCTGGTCGTTGCCGCCCTGGCCGTCGTCCTGACGGTGCTGATGCGCTCCAGCATTTCCGGACGCTGGGCCTACGCAGTCGGCATCAACGAGAAGGCGGCGCGTGTGGCACGGGTGCCAGTGGAGCGGGTCGTGATGATGAGCTATGTGTTTGCAGGCCTGATGGCCGGGCTCACTGCCATCCTGCTCACCGCGCGCCTGGGCAGTGCCTCGGCCAACATGGGCAACGACGGTGTGGTGCTGGACATCGTCTCCGCTTGCGTGCTCGGTGGCGTGAGCATCTACGGTGGTGTGGGGCGAATTCCAGCCGCGCTGCTCGGCGCGCTGCTGATCACCATCCTGTCCAACGCGATGAACCTTATCGGCGTCAGCTTCTACCTCAGCCTAGTGATCAAGGGCGTCGTCATCATTGCCTTCGTCGCCGTCGACGGCCGCAAGGAGTCCAAAGCATGAGCGCGAACACCTCGCCCATCTTGACCATGCGGTCCATCACGAAGGCATTCAATGGCGTGCACGCCATCACTGCCGCAAGCCTAGAAGCCTACGCGGGAGAAGCGTTGGCCGTGATGGGCGCCAATGGCGCCGGCAAGTCCACTCTCATGAACATCCTCGGCGGGGTGATCGGCCGTGACGACGGCGACATCCGCATCGATGGCCAGCCGATCGACCTGAGATCACCGCGCGACGCCGCACGGCATGGCATTGCCTTCGTCCACCAAGAGCTGACCATGTTCCCGACGCTCAGCGTGGCCGAGAACATCTTCATCGACAACCTTCCCATCCGTCACGGCCTGATAGACCTCGCGGACATGCGACGCCAATCGCAGGCCTTGCTGGTGCAGCTGGGTTGCGACATCGCGCCGACCGCCCTGGTGGAGCAACTGAGCATCGGCGACCGCCAGCTGGTCGAAATCGCCCGCGCGCTGCGCTCAAAGGCACGCATCATCATCTTCGACGAGCCGACCTCGTCTCTCAGCGGCCCGGAGCGGGAGCGACTGTTCGAGGTCGTGCGCAGCCTGAAGGCCAGCGGGGTCGTGGTGCTCTACATCACGCACTTCCTCGATGAGATATTTCGCGTCTGCGAGCGTCTCACGGTGATGCGAAACGGCGAGTCGGTCTGGTCCTCGGCCATGAGCGAGGTGACGCCAGCCAAGGTTGTGCACCTGATGCTGGGCGTCACTGAGAACGAAGGGCGCATGCGTGCGCCCCGCCAAATGGACAGCGAAGGCAGGCCACCCTTACTCAGCGTGCGTGGCATGGGGCGCGAAGGTGCGTTGCGCGACGTCAATTTCGAACTGCGGCATGGCGAGATCGTCGGTCTGTGGGGCCTGCTGGGCTCCGGACGGACTGAATTGCTGCGCTCCCTCGTCGGTCTCGATCCGCTGGACACGGGCGCCTTGCAACGGGAGGGCCAGCCCGCCACGCCGAAGCAACTGCATGCGCACGTCGGACTGGTCACCGAAGACCGCCGAGGCGAAGGCCTGCTGCTGCCGCAATCCATCGCGGAAAACATCGGACTGCCGAGTCTGACGGGCTTGCGCACCTCGGTTGGCCTGGTCGACCGCGCCCAGCAGAACAGTCTGGCCGATCGGATGATCGAGCGGCTGCGGATCAAGGTGTCCAGCCGCGATCAGGCCGTGGGCACACTCAGTGGCGGCAACCAGCAGAAGGTGGTGTTCAGCCGCTGGCTGGCTACCCAGCCGAAGATCTTCCTGCTGGACGAGCCGACCCGGGGGCTCGACGTGAGCGCCAAGACCGAGATCATGAAGCTCATCGTCGAGCTGGCGGAGCAGGGCTGCAGCGTGCTACTCGTTTCATCGGAGTTGCAGGAACTGATGCGGGTCTGCGACCGCTACCTCGTCATTCGACGCGGCCGACTGGTGCAAGAGCTGCCAGGCACGGCAGACACCGCCGAGCTGATGGACGCCGTTTCAACCTTGGACTCCCCGGCCGAGATCGCAGCATGAACAAAACAAAAAAGGCGCTCGCGCGCGCATTCAGCGAACATGGCTTTCTTCTGGTGTCCGCGCTCGCGTTCATCACCTTCAGCCTGGCGACAGACCATTTCTTTGGGTTGACCAATCTGGTCAACATCGTCCACACGATGGCGCCGTTGACGCTGGCCGCCGCCGGCCTGGCGCTGGTCGTGATGTCGGGGCGGCTGGACATCTCGATCGGTTCCACCGCATTCCTGTCCTGCGCCGTGGGCGCGTTGCTGATGAAGAACATCGGCCTGGACCCCGTGTTGGCCACCGTGCTGGTCGTTGGCGTGGGCACGCTTCTGGGCGCGATCAACGGCTTCATCGTCGTGGTTCTCAAGGTCAACTCGTTGATCACCACGCTCGGCACGATGATCATCTTCCGCGGCATCGCGCTGGCCCTGACCGACGCGTTGCTGGTGCCCTTGCCTGAACCGGTTCGCCTGCTCGGTCAGGCGCAGATCGGCCCCATCCCGGTCGACATTTTCGTCATGCTGGCATTGCTGGTTGGGGTGCACCTGCTGCAGACGCGCACGCCGTTTGGCCGCTACCTGATGGCCATGGGCAATGACATCACCGTCGCTCGCAAAGTCGGTCTGCCGGTGGACCTCACCGGTGGGGCGAGCTTTGCACTGGCCGGTGCGCTGGCAGCGTGTGGCGGCATCCTGACCACGCTGCAGAACGGCGCCGTGAGCCCCTGGCTCGGCAGTGGCCTGGAGTTCACCGCGCTGGCCGTCGTCGTGGTCGGCGGCATCAGCTTGCTGGGGGGCCGAGGCGCCATCCTGCAAAGCGTGATTCCGGGCGCCTTCATCTTCGAAATGATCCGCAACGGGCTGACCAACCTCGGCGCCGATCCCTACTCCTACCGCCTGGTCGGTGGAGCCGTGATCTTCGCAGCCATGTATGTGGACGCGTTGAAGAGTGGTCGCCTGTCCCTGCGCCGCAAGACGGCGTCCTGACCCCGCAAAGTTCCTTTCGATCCCCATCACAACGGAGACATTGAAGATGAAAAAAACGACAATCCATCGGCTTCTGACCAGCGCGGCGGCCCTCGCGATCGGCTTGGCTGCGGCGCTGCCTGCCCAGGCCGTCGAGAAGCTCAAGGTCGGCTTTTCGCTCGACACCAAGGAGTCGTCATTGCAGACTGCGTGGGAGCACTTCCTGCGCTCCGAAGGCGAGCGCCAGGGACAGGCCGCGGGTGTCAAGATCGAATGGACGATCAACGTCGCGAATGCCGATCCGGCACGCCAGGCCGCCAACATCGATGACCTGATCACCAAGGGTGTGGACGTGATCCTGGCACGGGCCTTTGACTCCGGCGCCATCGGCACCTCGATCCGGGCCGCCAAGGACGCCGACATCCCGTTCGTCACCTTCGACCGTGGCTCCACCAGCGGCAAGCCGACCTACCACGTGGGTGGGGACAGCTACGACCAAGCGCGCACTACGGGCGAAGCCTTCGCCGAGATCCTCAAGAAGGCGAACATCAAGGGCAAGTGCATCGAGTTGCAGGGCATGTTGACCGACATCAACGCCGTCAACCGCAGCAAGGCTTGGAACGCCGTCGGCAAGAAGACGGGACAGTACGAAACCATCCTGCAGGTGCCCACCGAGTGGAATCCGGAGCTGTTCCGCTCCGGCCTCACGAATGCGCTGAATGCGAAGCCCGAAGCCAACTGCGTTTTCGCGGCGAGCGATTTCGCGTTCCCTTCCATCCAGGCGGCGCTCGAAAAAGCCAACCGTTGGGCCCCAGCCGGCCAGCCCAAGCACATGATGCTCGCGACGACCGACCTGCTGGCCGCTGCCGTCAAGCCGATGGAGAACGGCTATATCGACGTGTCCACCAACTGGGATGCCTACCTTCAGGCGAAGGAAGCCGTTCGTGTGCTGATCGCCATCAAGAAGAAGGAAGACCCGAAGTGCAGTTCCGATGGTTGCCTGGCCAAAGGCGTGCTGGTCACGCCCGCAACGATCAAGACGATCCCGAATCTCTGGTCGCGTGACTTCAAGAATTGAGTTTGCCTGAGCCCGACACCGGAGGACTGCAAGGCCCTCCGGTCGTCCGTTACCCGCTTTCTTTACTGCGTATCCGATTGCACTTCAATGCTCAAAAATATCGATCCGTTGTTGACCCCCGATCTGCTTCGCATCCTGGCTGCGATGGGTCATGGTGACGTTCTCGCCGTGGTCGACTCCAATTTCCCGGCTTATTCGGTGGCCGGCGGCAAGCCACTGGTCCACCTTCCCAGCGTGGATTCTCTTCAAGTGCTTGCGGCCATCCTCACGCTGTTCCCGGTCGACACCTACGACGATGAGCCGATTCAGACGATGCAGCACGTCGACGATCCGGCGCACGTTCCCGACATCGTGCAGCGGGTCCAGCAGCAGATCCTGTCGCGGATCGCGCCAGTGCCGGCCACCCGGGCCATCGAGCGCCATGCCTACTATGTCGCCGCGCGAGCCGCCGTGGCTGTGGTCCAGACCGGCGAGACGTTGCCTTATGGCAACTTCCTTCTGCGCAAAGGGGTGCTCTGTTGACCACACAGACCGAAGCGCTGCCCCTGGCGCGACGGCCCGTGCGTGACACGGGCCTGCAGGTGTCGGTGCTTGGCATGGGGACGGCGCCACTCGGCAATCTGTTCGCCCGCCTCGACGAGGCCAGTGCGGTCGACAGTATCGTCACCGCGATCCAGGGCGGCATCAACCTGATCGACACCTCGCCTTGGTATGGCCTGGGTCTGGCGGAGTTGCGGGTGGGGACGGCGACACGCCGTGCCGCACGGGGCAGAGAGGACTTGGTCATCAGCACCAAGGTCGGTCGCTGGATGAACCCGATGGCGTCCCAAGCCCACGAGGTGGCCGACGTTGCGGCGCCGGGCTGGGCCGCACCGCTCAACCACCATGCGGTTTTGGACTACTCCTACGACGGCACCTTGCGCTCCATCGAACAATCGCTGCTGCGCACCGGCCTCGACCGCATCGACCTGGCTTTGATCCATGACGTGGACGTGTGGACGCACGGTGAGGCGGCGATCGAGGAACTCTTTAGCCAAGCCATGAACGGTGCTTACCGCGCGCTACATCGCTTGCGCGAAGAAGGCGTCGTCAAAGGCATCGGCATCGGCGTTAACGAAGCCGAGATGTGCGAGCGCTTCGCCCAAGCCGGTGATTTCGACGCCATGATGCTGGCCGGTCGCTACTCGCTGCTGGAGCAACCCGCACTGGACTCCTTCTTGCCGCTGGCGGAGAAAAAGCGCATCGCCATGCTGCTGGGCGGTGTGTTCAATTCCGGCATCCTGGCCACTGGTGCCGTCGCCGGGGCGCGCTACAACTACCGCGAGGCGCCCGTGGAGATCGTCGAGAAGGTTCGGGCGATCGAGCGGGTCTGTGCCGCGCACCAAGTCCGGCTAGCCGATGCCTCGCTCCAGTTTGCGCTGGCGCATCCCGCGGTGGGCTCGCTGGTCCTGGGAGCCGTGACGCCCAAGGAGGTGCTGCGGAATATCGAGTCGGTCCAGTCCGAAATCCCCGAAGGGCTCTGGAGTGATCTGCGGCTCGAAGGCCTGCTTCCCAGCCATGCGCCCACACCCTGCAGCGCCGTGACCGCACCATGAAGATCGACAGCCACCAACACTTCTGGGAAGTTCGCCACGAGGCCACCTATCCCTGGATGTCGCCGGATCAGCCCGCGCTTTATCGCGACTACGCCCCGGCGGACTTGGCACCGCTGCTGTCGGCGCACGGCATCGAAGGCACGATCCTCGTTCAGGCGGCACCGACGGACAGCGAGACCGACGCATTGCTGGCGCTGGCCGAGCGCACCGACTTCGTGAAAGGCGTCGTCGGCTGGTGCCAATTTGCCGACCCGGCGGCGCCGGCGCGCATCGCCGCACTGGCCCGGTCGCCCTGGCTTTGCGGCTTGCGCCCGATGGTGCAGGACATCATGGACGACGACTGGTTGTTGCGCGAAGACATACATCCCGCCTTCGACGCCCTGGTCGCGCAACGGCTCACCTTCGACGCGCTGGTCCATCCGCGCCATCTGCGCCGACTGTCTCGCATTCTGGCGCGCTGTCCGACGCTAGACATTGTCATCGACCATGGTGCCAAGCCCACCATCCCCTCTGGACAGTTGCAGGAATGGCGAGACGACATGGCCGCTCTGGCGCGCCATCCTGGAATCTTGTGCAAGTTGTCCGGGCTCGTCACCGAGTGCGGTGGCGATTGGTCCATCGATCGGCTGCGTCCCGTGGTCGCGCATCTGCTGGACTGCTTTGGCCCCGACCGCCTCATGTGGGGCAGCGATTGGCCAGTGCTCAACCTGGCCGGAGGCTACGACCACTGGTGGGAGACCGCGCAAACGCTCACCTCACACTTGAGCGTGAACGAACGCGACGCGGTGTTCGGCGGCAACGCGCAGCGCTTTTACCTGGACCGGCTGGCCTTAAGGGCGGGCAGCTGAGCCCCTATCACGAACCCGCCCTGCGGCGGAACAGGAGAGATCCATGAGACTCAAGAACAAGATCGCGGTGGTCACGGCCGCCGGCCAAGGTATCGGCAAGGCGGCCGCGCTGGCGATGGCTCGCGAAGGAGCGCAAGTCTGGGCCACCGATGTCAACGCAGACTTGCTGGCCGGTGTTGCGGATGTCCCAAACGTCAAGACGGCGGCGCTGGACGTGCTCGACAAGGCGGCCATCACGCGCTTCTTCTCGGGGCTGGGGTGCGTCGATGTACTGTTCAACTGCGCGGGCTGCGTGCACGGCGGAACCCTCCTCGAGGCGACGGACCGCGACTGGCAGTTCGCCTACGATCTTAATGTGCGCTCGCAGTTCTGGACGATCCAGGCCGCGCTCCCGAGCATGCTCGCGGCCCGCAGTGGCAGCATCATCAACATGGCGAGCGTCGCCGGCAGCAGCAAGGGGCTGCCGAACCGGTTCATCTATGGCACCACCAAGGCCGCTGTCGTCGGGCTGACGAAGGCAGTGGCCGCTGATTTCGTCAAAGAGGGCATCCGCTGCAATTCCATTTCCCCTGGGACCGTCGATACGCCGTCCTTGCAGGAGCGAATCAATTCGCAGGAGGATCCGGAAGCCGCTCGCCGAATGTTCGTTGCGCGGCAGCCCATGGGTCGGTTGGCGCAAGCGCATGAGATCGCGCCTGTCGTCGTCTTCCTGGCCAGCGACGAAGCCGCCTTCGTGACCGGCCAGAACTACGCCATCGATGGCGGGATGACCATCTGAAAAAGCAAAAGGAAAAATCATGAAACTGGCCCGTATCGGTGCCCCTGGCCGCGAGATTCCTGTGCTCGTGGATGCGCAAGGCGCTTTCCGAGATCTCCGCCGTGTGGTCGATGACATCACGCCTGCCACCCTTACCGACGAGACGCTAGCCCGGCTTAGTGCGGTCGATCTCTCCAGTCTGCCCGTGATCGAGGGCGAGCAGCGCTACGGGGCACCCGTCGCGGGTGTTGGCAAGTTCATTGCGATTGGCTTGAACTATTCGGACCATGCGGCCGAAGCCAACATGCCGATCCCGAAGGAGCCGATCGTTTTTTCGAAAGCAACCACCTGCATCCAGGGGCCGAACGATCCGGTCATGCTGCCGCGCGACTCGCGCAAGACCGATTGGGAAGTGGAACTGGGCGTGGTCATCGGCCGCCGTGCGCGCTACGTCGAAATCGACGAGGCCCTGGACTACGTGGCCGGCTACTGCACCATCAACGACGTGAGCGAGCGCGAGTACCAACTCGAGCGCGGTTCGCAATGGGACAAGGGCAAGGGCTGCGACACCTTCGGCCCGATCGGACCCTGGCTGGTCACGCGGGACGAGGTACCGGATCCACAAAATCTGTCGATGTGGCTGGAGGTGAATGGCCAGCGCGAACAGACGGGCAACACAAAGACGATGATCTTCAGCGTGGCCGAGATCGTGAGCCATCTGAGCCAGTTCATGACGTTGCTGCCGGGGGACGTGATCACGACCGGCACGCCCCCGGGCGTCGGCATGGCCAAAAGCCCGCCGCAATTCCTTCAGACGGGCGACAGGATCACGCTGTCGATCGAAGGCCTCGGCGACCAGTCGCAAACCGTCGTCGCGTTCGAGCGCTAGTCCCGCCATGACCACCGATTCGATGACCGGCGTGCAGCCACTGTTGCAGCTTCACCCGAGCGACCACGTGGGGGTCGCCCGTGCCGAGTTGGCGGCGGGCACGGCGACTTTTTTTTCCACCAGCGACAAGATCATCGTGGCCGAGAAGATTCCGGCAGGCCACAAGGTGGCGCTGCGCGTGATCGACAAGGGCGAGGCGGTGCGCAAGTACGGGCAGATCATCGGCGTTGCAACCCAGGCGATTCAGGTGGGCGAGCACGTCCATGTTCACAACCTTGACATCGATTCGCTCGGGCTTGCCCACACGGTGGGGACTGGCTACGTGCCGACGGCGCGGGTCGAATCGCCTGCGACGTTCCAAGGCTATGTGCGAAGCGACGGGCGCGTGGGGACGCGGAACTACGTGGGCGTCATTTCGAGTGTAAATTGCTCGGCCACGGTGACCAAGGTCATCGCCGATTCGTTCTCAGTCACGGTGCGCTCGGCGTATCCGGGCGTCGATGGGGTGGTGGCCATCACGCATGGCAGCGGCTGCGGCATGAGCGGAACCGGTGAGGGCATCGACGTGCTGCGCCGCACTCTGCGCGGCTACGCCAGCCACCCGAATTTCGCCGCAGTGCTGGTGATTGGCCTGGGTTGCGAAGTCAACCAGATCGGTTCCTTGGTCGAAGGCCTGAGCGACGCCCAGTCTGGACGCGTGGTGGCGATAACCATCCAGCAGGCGGGCGGGACGCGGGAAGCCGTCGCGCAGGGACAGCAGATCGTGCATGAGATGTTGGATATGGCCAACCGCGCTCGCCGCAGCACGGTGCCGGCGCAGCACCTCACGGTGGGGCTGCAATGCGGCGGCTCCGACGGCTACTCCGGCATCAGCGCCAATCCCGCGCTGGGTGTGGCGGTGGATCTTCTGGTGCGCCATGGAGGCACAGCCATCCTGTCGGAAACGCCGGAAATCTATGGGGCCGAACATCTGTTGACGGCCCGAGCCGCCAACCCGGCGGTGGCCGAGCGCCTGCTCGATCGCCTGCGCTGGTGGGAGGACTACGCTGGACGCAACGGCGGCGACCTGAACAACAACCCGTCGCCTGGCAACAAGGCTGGCGGCATCACCACCATTCTGGAAAAATCGCTGGGCGCCGTCGCCAAGGGCGGAGGCAGCGGCCTGATGGATGTCGTCGGCTATGCGGAGTCGGTCCACACGAACGGGTTGGTCTTCATGGACACGCCAGGCTATGACCCTGTTTCTGCCACGGGGCAGGTGGCCGGTGGCGCCAATTTGATCTGCTTCACAACCGGCCGTGGATCGACCTACGGTTGCAAACCGACTCCGTCGCTCAAGTTAGCCACGAACACCGCGATGTTTGAACGCATGAGCCTCGACATGGATTTCAACGCGGGCCAGATCGTCGACGGCACGCTGACCGTGGCCGAGGCCGGTGAGCGCATCTTCCAGTTGATGCTGGCCACGGCATCCGGCCAGCAGAGCCTGAGCGAACAGCATGGACTGGGCGACAACGAGTTCGTGCCCTGGCAGTTGGGTGCCGTGATGTGAAAGGCAGCGCGTTTGAGCGGAGATGCCCACCGCAGCGTGCGGCAGCCCACACACCGAGCGCTGATCGCGTGGTTCAGGGACTTCCACGCCGCGGGGTCAAACGAGAAGTGGCTCACCGACATCACCGAGTTCCAGATCCCGGCTCGACCAACTCGCAGCGCGGTTCGTGCAGCTTATTGCAAGCTGTACGGTATGGAGGCCGTGACCAAGGACTGGACGCCCGTGCGTCGGCTGCGGCTACGTGCGCGCTACAGCTCCGCGATCGTGCGTGAGATCGGGCTACTGCTGCTCCCGCATCGACACGCCGTTGCGCCGTCGAGCCTGCTGTGCGAAGCGCTGCACTACCTGCATGGGTGTCCGCGCCGAAGTAGAACTGAGCCACCGGGGATGCGGCCAAAAACTTGGACTACCTGAAAGTAGTTCATGTATTCCTACGAAGATCGAATCCGAGCGGTCGAGCTCTACATCCAACTCGGCAAGCGAGTCGCCGAGACCATTCACCAGTTGGGTTACCCAACAGAGAACGCTCTCAAGAGCTGGCACCGGGCGTATGAGCAGGGCTCGGACATACCGCGCGGCTATGCGCGCAAAAAGCCCAAATACTCACCGGCGCAGCAGACGCTGGCCATCGAGCATTACCTCGCGCACGGGCGCTGCATTGCGGCAACCACCAAGACGCTCGGCTATCCGTCGCGTGACTCTCTGCGTTCCTGGATTCAGGCGGTGCATCCTCAGTTGTGCTCGCCAGGCATGCCCCGACCTGACACGTCACCACGCCCGCCCCAGCTGAAGCAAGCTGCAGTCATCGCCCTGTGCACCCGACAAGAAAGCGCACAGGCGGTCGCGCAAAGACTGGGCGTTTGCAGGCCGACGCTGTACAACTGGAAGAACCAGCTACTCGGCCCCGAGACACCCGCATCCATGACAAGCAAGCTCGAACCGCCCCAGCCAGATGAGCGCGAAGAACTGCAGCAACAGATCGACGCACTCCAACGCGACTTGCACCGCCTGCAGCTGGAGAACGACCTCCTGAACAAGGCGAATGAACTCATAAAAAAAGATGGGGGCATCAACCTGCAAAGCCTGAGAAATCGGGAAAAGACACAGCTGGTTGATGCCCTGAAACAGACGTACCCCTTGCTCGAGCTACTCGAAACGCTGGGCCTGGCAAGAAGCTCGTACTTTTATCACCGCGCCCGGGCGCAAGTCGCAGACAAGTACGCCCAAGTGCGCGGCACCATGGCGGACATCTTCGAGCGCAATCACCGCTGCTATGGCTATCGCCGCATGCGGGCGTCACTGGGCAGCCAGTGCACGCGCATTTGCGAGAAGGTGGTGTTGCGCTTGATGAAGCAGGAGGGGCTGACCGCCGCCAGACCCAAGCGGCGCCGATATGGCTCCTACCTGGGAGAAATCAGCCCGGCGCCAGAAAATCTCCTCAACCGCGACTTCAAGGCCGCGGCCCCGAATGAGAAATGGCTCACCGACATCTCGGAGTTCCATATCCCGGCCGGCAAGGTTTACCTGTCACCCATGATCGATTGCTTCGATGACCAGGTCATCAGCTGGTCGATCGGCACGCGTCCGGACGCAGAGCTCGTGAACACGATGCTCGATGCAGCCATCCAGACGATTCCTGGCAGCAGCGATCGGCCTGTTGTGCATTCGGATCGCGGCGGTCACTACCGCTGGCCTGGATGGCTATCTCGCATTGCTGATGCCAAGCTGGTTCGCTCGATGTCGCGCAAAGGCTGTTCGCCCGACAATGCGGCCTGCGAAGGCTTCTTCGGTCGATTGAAGACCGAATGGTTCTATCCTGGCAACTGGCAATCAACGACCGTTGAACAGTTCACCCAGGCCCTGGACTCTTACATCCACTGGTACAACGAGAAGCGAATCAAGATGTTCTTGGGCGTGCGCAGCCCTCTTGACTACCGACGAAGCTTGGGGCTCATGGCATAAACAGTCCAAGTTTTTAGCCGCATCCCCACTGGCTCAGTTTCCGGTCGGCGCCAACACAGCTTCACCGCTTCCCGCTTGAATTCGTCCGTAAACGTTCTCCTCGTCCTTGGCATGTCTGCCTCCCAAACGCATCATGTCATTCGATGTGTCCGGGAAACCGGGGGAGGCCCACACTGCGTGGATTGGCTCATGCGCGAGCCGGTCTTGCGCGCAAGGCCACCACGCCGACGCTACCGCAGGACCGTGGTGCTCGAAGCGCTATCGCCGACACCATGCTGAGCTGGCAATTCTCGGCTAATGCATGCAATCAGAAGTGGGTGGACGACTTCACGTACATCTGGATTGGGGGGAGGGCCCCATCTCCGTCTCCAAATCACGTCTCGGTACTTTCCAAGGCGGAAAGCACTCGAAGCACAAATGCCGATCCTTGCTTGCGCTCTTCCGGGCTGAGCTGTGCCATCGCCGGCGCGAGCACCGAGTGATTCGCCAGGTGCTCGATGGCGTGCTCGACCACCTGCAGGCCCTTCTTCGTCAGGTGCACCAGAAACCCGCCGCTGTGGCTGGGGTCCGGAAGGCGCTCGACGTAGGCCATCTCGACCAGGCGATCGACCTTCTTCGTGATCGCACCGGAGGTGACGAGCAGGGTGCGGAAAAGATCTGTCGGCCGCTTGACATAGGGCGGGCCGCTGCGGCGCAGCGCGAGCATCAGCCGCATGTCGCCGCCGTTGATGCCGAACTTCGCCTGGCAATGCCGGTCGTAGGCGCGATCGACCAGGGTGCCGAGCCGCATGAAGTAGATCGCGAGCAGGAAGTTTTCCAGGTCGACCTCGCCTCTCTCGTGCTGCCACTGGAGGGTGATCAGTTCACTGAGGCTCGGCGACCGGCGCTGTGCCCTGTCCGCGCGCGGCGGTGCCTGGTTGGCGCGCGAGGCCGGGCGGCGGGGGGAGGGCTGATTGTTTTCGGTGTGATCTTCCACAGAAGGCATCCTCGCTTCACTTTTCACCATCTTAACGGCTGCCCAGCCTCATGGAATCAGGTTGTTTCTTGTTGTGAGACGCATGGGTTTTCCCTGAATGCCATGCGCTGCTTTGCGTATATCTTCCATGGAAGACGAATGGGTGCATGTGCTTTGCGGATGTGCCGATGCGTTCACCCCACGACAAAGAGAGACAAACCATGAAACTGCCTTTCACTCGTCTGCTGACGAGATTCGGCGTCGCCTTCGCATTCGCGTCGTCGGCCGCCGCCTTTGCGCAAGACACCGTGAAGATCGGCTTTGTCGGTCCGTACACCGGCCCTTTCGCCGTCGCGGGGCAATCGTTCAGGCAAGGCATCGAGGCCTATGTGGCGCTCCACGGTGACAGCGTCGGGGGCAAGAAGGTGCAGGTCGTCTACCGCGACAGCGCCGGCGCAGACCCGACACTGGCCAAGCGCCTGGCCGAGGAATTGGTCGTCAAGGACAAGGTGGCGATGTTGGGCGGCTTCTATCTGAGTCCCGAGGTGGCAGCCACCGCGCCGGTGGCGAACGCTGCCAAGGTCCCGCTCTTCATCGTCAATGCGTCGACCCCGGCGTTGATGAAGATGTCGCCGTACTTCGTGCGCATGGGCCAGGCGATCAACCAGCCGGCTGAACTCGCCGCGGTCTATGCGCGCCAGTCCGGCAAGTCCCGCGGCTTCGTGGCGGTCGGGGACTATGGGCCGGGCCACATTGTGGAACAGACCTTCAGCGCCAAATTCGCAGCCGAGGGAGGGCAGATGGTGGGCAGCGTGCGCGTGCCGCTCAACACCGCCGACTTCGCCCCCTTTGCCGAACGCATTGCGAACGCCCATCCGGATGTCCTGCAGGTGTTCCTGCCGCCCGGCGCATCCTCGGTCGGCTTCAGCAAGGCACTGGCGGCCCGCGGCCTGACCCAGAAGGTCATGATCATCGGCCAGGGCGAGGCCGAGGACAGCGATCTCCCGCTGTTCGACGAATCCATCTTCGGCTTCAAGTCGATCATCTACATCGACGCCAATGCGACGAACCCCGAGAACACGGCGTTCGCCGGCTGGCTGCTCAAGAACGTGGGGGCCTCCGCGCGGACCAACTCGTTCAGCATCGGTGCCTTCGATGCCATGCACCTGGCCTACAAGATGATCGGCGACCAGGCCGGCAAGCCTTTCGACGGACAGGCCGCGATGAAGTCGCTGCCCGGCTACACGTGGAAGAGCCCGCGCGGTCAGGTGACCATCGACCCTGCGTCGCGTGAACTGGTGCAGAACTTCTATCTGCGCGAGGTCGTGAAGACCGAGGACGGCGGCAAGCGCAACAAGGTGATCAAGACCTGGGCCCAGGTGAAGCCCACCGTGCTGCCCTGAGGCGGGCGGCAGCCGTCGAAGGATCCATCGTGTCCTCCCTTGCATTCATCCTGCTCTATGGCCTGTCCTATGGCCTCATCCTGTGCCTCATCGCGCTGGGTCTCGTCGTCACGATGGGCCTGATGCGCGTCATCAACCTGGCGCACGGTGCGTTCTCCGCCATCGGCGGCTACCTCGCCATCGGCCTCATGCAGCAATGGGGCTGGCCGTATGCGGTGGCCGTGCCCGCCGCCGTGCTGTCTGTGGCCGCACTGGGCGTGCTGGCTGAGCGAACGCTCTACGTCCATCTGTATCGGCGCAGCGATCTCGACCAGGTGCTGGTGACCGTCGGCGTCAACTTCGTGGTGATTGCACTGCTCACCATGCTGTTCGGCCCGAACATCGTCCAGATCGAACTGCCGGCCTACCTCAAGGGCAACTTCGATCTCGGCATCCGCGAGTTCGAGCGTTACCGGCTGGTGGCGGGTGCGATCTGCGCGGTGGTCATCGGTGCGCTGTGGTGGGTGTTCGAGCGCACCAGTGCCGGGGCCCGCCTGCGTGCCGCGGTGGACAACCGGGGCATGGCACAGGCCACGGGCATGAATGTGCCGGTGCTGTTCTCCGCGACTTTCGCGCTGGGCTGTGGGCTCGCCGCGCTCGGCGGCGTGCTGGCGGCGCCGATCCTGCCGATCGAGCCCATGTGGCCGCTCAAGTACCTGGTGCTGGTGCTGGTGATCGTCGCGCTCGCCGGCCATGGGCAGGTGACCGCCTCGGTCCTCGTGGCGATGCTCGTCGGTCTGGTCGAGACGGCGGGGCGCTACCTGTTCCCGCAGTTCGGGGCGTTCTTCATCTACCTCTTGCTCATCGGCCTGATGGTGTGGCGGCCAGACGGTCTGCTGCTGCGCCGCCGGGCGGCCTGAAACCATGACTTCACTTCCTCGCGATTCCATCCTCGCCCGGCACCACTGGCATGTGGGCGAACTGGCCTGGCTCGCCGCGGCTGGCGCCTGCTACTTCATCTTTCCCGAGTACCTCGCGCTGGGCACCTCGGTGCTGGTCATGGTGCTGCTCGTCCTGTCGTACGACCTGCTGCTCGGCTTCGCGGGCGTGCTGTCGCTCGGCCATGCCGTGTTCTTCGGACTGGGCGCGTTCGTGGCGGGCTGGCTGGCGCTGGCCGGCTGGACCGAGCCGCTCAGCGTGGTGCTCGCCGGTGGACTCGCCGCTGCCGTGCTGGCTGCCTTGCTGGGGCCCTTCGTGTTGCGCCTGTCGGGGCTGCCGCTGATGATGGTGACACTCGCCTTCGGTGTGCTGGTCTTCGAGGCTGCGCACAAGGCCACCGGTCTGACGGGCGGCGACGACGGCCTCTCGGGCATCCAGTTCGCACCGATCTTTGGCGTGTTCGACTGGGGTTTGGGCGGGGCGACAAGCTACCTCTACGTGCTCGCCTGGGTGGTGGTGCTCTTCCTGGTGTTGAAGCGCGTCGTCTCGTCGCCCTTCGGCGTGATGTTGCAGGGCATCCGCGAGAACCCGGCACGCATGCGGGTGATCGGCAATCGTGTGGTGCCGCACCTCACGCTGGCCTATGTGCTGAGCGGGGCCGTTGCCGGCATCGCCGGTGCGCTGTTCACGCAGGCCAACGCTTTCGTCGGACTCGGCGTGTTCGCGCTGGACACCTCGGTCGACGTGCTGGTCATGCTGGTGCTGGGCGGCATCGGCGGACTCTACGGCGCCTTCGTCGGCGTGCCGGTGTACATGCTGCTCAAGCACTTCTCGTCGCAGTGGAATCCCTATTCCTGGATGCTGCTGATCGGCGTGCTGTTGATCGCGGTGGTGCTGCAGGGGCGCGGCGGCCTGATCGCGATCCTGCAGATCGCCGCTCGCAGAACGTTTGGGAGCAAGACATGACGGTCGCGCTCGAGGCCAGCGGCCTGTCCAAGCATTTCGGCGCGCTGCATGTCACGCAGGGCGTCAGCCTGTCGCTCGCGAGCGGCGCCCGCACCGCGCTGATCGGGCCCAACGGTGCAGGCAAGACCACGCTGGTCAATCTGCTCACGGGCGTGCTCAAGCCCGACGCGGGCACGCTGCGCCTGTTCGGCGAGGAGGTCACGCAGGCCTCGGCAGCCGTGCGCACGCGCAAGGGGCTGGTGCGCACATTCCAGATCTCCAGCCTGTTCGCGCAGCTGACCGTTTTCGAGAACGTGTACATCGCCGTGGCGCAGGCTGCGGGGCGGGGCTTCCGCTTCTGGCACGCGGCGGGGCGCCAGCGCGACCTGCTGGAACGCACGGAGCGGCTGGTGCTGCAACTGCAACTGCAATCGGACATGCATCGCCGGACTGCCGAGATCGCCTATGGCCGCCAGCGCCTGGTCGAGATCGCGATTGCGTTGGCACTCGAGCCCAGGGTGCTGCTGCTCGACGAACCGGCGGCCGGCATCCCGAGCAACGAACTCGCGCTGCTGCACGATGCGATCGGAAGCCTGCCCGCCGAGATCGCGGTGCTCATGATCGAACACGACATGGAGATGGTGCGGCGCTTTGCCTCGCAGGTTGCGGTGCTCGTCAACGGCGCCCTGCTGATGTGCGGAAAGCCGCAAGAGGTGATGTCGCACCCCGAGGTGCAGTCGGTCTATCTCGGAACGGCAGGAAAGAAACGATTCGATGGAGCATTGGCCCATGCTTGAGACACGAAAACTCAGTGGCGGCTGGGGCCCCACGCTGGTGGTGGAAGACCTGAGCCTCCGGATCGACAGCGGCGAGACGCTCGCCGTCGTGGGGCGCAACGGCGTGGGCAAGAGCACGCTGCTCGAGTTGATCGTCGGCCGCGCGCGCCGCCGCAGCGGAGGCATTCTGCTCGGCCACGCCGACGTCGGAGATCTGGCGATCCATCAGCGCGCACGCGCGGGCCTGGCCTATGTCCCGCAGGGCCGCGAAGTGTTCCCGAGCCTGACCGTGGCCGAGCACCTCCAGATCGCCGCCCGGCCCGGGGACTGGACGCAGCAGCGTGTGCTGGACCTTTTTCCCCGGCTGGGCGAGCGGCTCGCGAGCCACGGCAACCAGCTTTCGGGCGGCGAGCAGCAGATGCTGGCCATCGCACGCGCGCTGCTCGGAAATCCGCGCGTGCTGCTGATGGACGAGCCTTTCGAAGGCCTGGCGCCCATCATCGTGGAGCATCTCGTGGGCAGCATCCGCAAGGTGGTGCAGCGCAGTGCGCTGGCCCTGCTGATCGTCGAGCAGCGTGTGGACATCGCGCTCGAGCTCTCGCACCGCTGCCTGGTGATGGACCGGGGGCGCGTGGTGTTCGAGGGCGCGTCGAACGAGCTGGCACGCGACGAGCGCCGCGTTGCCGCGCTGATGGGACTGGGGCACTGACGATGAAGAACACAGAGGAACGACCCATGAGATTCACTGACAAGGTGGCGATCGTCAGCGGCGCACAGACCGGCATCGGGCTGGCCATCGCGCAAAGGCTGGCAAGCGAGGGCGCTGCCGTCGTGCTGGCCGATATCGCGGATGCAGGCGCGCAGGCGCGTGCTCTTCAGGAGGCCGGCGCACGCGCGCTCGCCCTGACGGCCGACGTGGCGGACGAGGCGTCGGTGCAGGGGCTGGTCGAGCGCACGGTGGCCGAGTTCGGCCGCGTCGACATCCTGGTGAACAACGCCGCCATCGCCTCGCGCATCCAGTTGCGTCCCTTCGAGGAGATCCCCGTGGCCGAATGGCGCCGTATGCAGGACGTGAATGCGATGGGACCCTTCCTGCTCGCGCGGGCGGTGTCGCCGCACATGCGCGCACGACAGTCCGGCCGCATCGTCAACATCACCTCGGGCACGGCCTTCAAGGGGGCGCCGTTCATGCTGGACTACGTGGCGAGCAAGGGCGCGCTGATGACGATGACGCGGGCTCTCGCACGCGAGTTGGGGCCGAGTTTCATCACCGTCAACGCGGTGTCGCCCGGCTATACGTTGAGCGAGGGCAACCTGGCCAACGAGGCATTTCTCGCGCGCTATCGCGCCTCCGCCATCGCCACGCGGGCCCTGCCCCGCGACGGCTGGCCAGAAGACATCGTCGGTGCCGTGGCGTTCCTCGCGAGCGACGACGCCGCGTTCATCTCCGGGCAGATCCTGGCCGTGGACGGCGGGTCCGTCTATCACTGACAAGGAGCGCAAACCATGCCGAGCACCTGTTGCAATGAGCGAGGCGCGGCCGCGCGCCGGAGGACGCTCCCATGAACGCCACCCGGAATACAACGCCTGCGGAAATCTTCGACTGGCGGGACGACTACGCGTTGGGGCACGCCGCCATGGACGAGACCCATCGGGAATTCGTCGCCTGTGTGGACGCGCTGCTTCGGGCCGAGGACGCGGCCCTGGCCCTGGCGCTCGCGGCCTTCGAGGTCCATGCGCGTCGTCATTTCGCCGAGGAGGATCTGGCGATGCAGCAGAGCGCCTACGGCTCCGCCGGCTGCCACATCGACGAGCACGCGGCCATCCTCCGGTCGCTGGACGAGGTCAACGCCTCCTTGCAGCAAGGGCATGTCCATGTGGTGCGCGCATTCGGCCAGGCCCTTGCGGACTGGTTTCCCGAGCATGCGCGCGTGATGGACATGGGACTGGCCCGCTGGTTGACCCAGCGCCGGCTGGGCGGCTCGCCCGTGCTGATCTGTCCGCGCGCGCTCGTCGCGGCAGCGTGAGTTCGCTTTTTTTTAACCAGTGATCTTCCATGGAAGATAAAAAAGGGGCCGTGATGGGCACGCTTTTGAAAGTCCGTGTGGCGCGCCGCGAGATGCTGGCCGAAGGCATCGCGGGCTACGAACTGGCCGCCGTCGATGGCGCGGCACTGCCTGATTTCATGGCCGGTGCGCACATCGACGTGCACCTGCCCGGTGGCCTGGTGCGGCAGTACTCGCTCTGCGAACTGCCCGGAACGCAGGGGCGCTATCGCATTGGCGTCCTGCGTGATCCGCAATCGCGCGGCGGATCGGCACGCCTGATCGACGCGGTGCGCGAGGGTGATGAACTCGCCATCGGCGCGCCGCGCAATCACTTCGCCTTGCAAGGCGGGACGCAGCGGTCGCTGCTGTTCGCGGGCGGCATCGGCGTGACGCCGATCCTGTGCATGGCGCAGCAGCTCGCACGCGAGGGGCGCCCCTTCGAGATGCACTACTGCGGTCGATCGCTCAGTCGCATGGCCTTCGTCGACACGTTGCGCGGCAGCGGCTACTCGGACCAGGTCCGGATCCATGTCGACGAAGGGCCCCCGGCGCAGCGCTTCGATGCACGCACCGCGATCGGCGCGGCCGCGGAGGACAGCCACCTCTACGTCTGCGGGCCGACCGGCTTCATGGACCATGTGCTCGAGACGGCGCGCTCGCTGGGTTGGCCCGAGGAGCGCCTGCACCGCGAGTACTTCGCCGCCGCGCCGGTGGACCATGCCGGGGACGACGCCTTCGAGCTGGAGCTGCTCGGCACGGGCCAGGTGGTGCCCGTACGGGCGGAGCAGAGCGCCGCACAGGCCCTGCTCGATGCCGGCTTCCCGCTCTCGCTTTCATGCGAGCAGGGGGTTTGCGGCACCTGCATCACCAGGGTGGCGCAGGGCGTGCCCGACCACCGCGATCTCTATCTCACCGAAGAAGAACACCTGCGGAACGACGCCTTCATGCCCTGTTGTTCGCGCGCGAGAACGCCACGTCTCGTGATCGATCTCCAGCCGGTGAATCCCTCTTGCAACTGAAAGGACCACGATGCTCAATCGACAAGACAACGAGACGATGTGCCGCACCGGCCCAGGCACCGCCATGGGCGATGCGATGCGCCGCTTCTGGATGCCGGTCGCCCAGGTGTCGGAGCTGCCCGGCGCCGGCGGCGAGCCCCGTGTGCTCCAGCTGCTGGGCGAACGCTTCATCGCCTGGCGCGACGACCAGGGGCGAGCGGGCCTCTTCGCCGAACATTGCCTGCACCGGGGGGCCTCGATGCAGCTCGCGCGCGCGGAGGGCGATGGGCTGCGCTGTATCTATCACGGCTGGAAGTTCGCGGTCGACGGCGCGGTGCTCGAAACGCCCAACGTGGCCGATCCGCGCTTCAAGCAACGCATCAAGGGGCGGACCTATCCGGTGCGCGAAGCCGGCGGACTGCTGTGGGCCTACCTCGGGCCCCGGGAGCACGAGCCGGCCTTCCCCGCCTGGCCCTTCATGGCCTGCGATGACGCCCACCGGGTCAATGCCGTGGCCGTCATGAACTGCAATTTCGTTCAGGTGATGGAGGGCCTGGTGGACTCGTCGCACCTCACCGTGCTGCATGCCTCGGGCCTGGCGAAGACCAACGGCGTCGAGCTCGACTTCGCGAAGAAGACGACCCACATGCAGTTCGATGCCGCACCGGCCATCGAGGCCGACGAGACCGACTTCGGCTTCCACTATGTGGCGATGCGCCCCAACGGCGAAGGCCGCATGGCGCGGGTGGCCTCCTTCATCGCGCCGTGCTTCATCGCCAACCCGAACGGCGACCTCTGGTTCGCCGTGGTGCCGGTCGACGACGAGCGCTGCAACTTCTTTCATGTCTGGTGGAACGCCGAGAAGGCGATCGGCGAGGAGCCGATGCGAACCCAGCAGCTGGCCTTCGTCGGCCTCGACGACCCGACGCTGGCCAAGTACGGCATGACCGCCGCCACCTGCGACACCGAGGCCGCGATGTCGTGGCGCAACGGCTACCGGCAGGACCGCGCCCTGCAGCGCGCGGGCCACTTCACCGGCTTCGACAGCTTCACGCAGGAGGACGCGGCCTGCGGTGTCTCGGCCGGCGGGCTGCGCGACCGGTCGCAGGAGATGCTGTCGACCGCCGACGTGGCCATCTCCCGGCTCTACCGCAGCCTGCTGGCCTGTGCCCGGGGCATTCGCGAGGGGCATGCGATCCCTGCACTGGGCCTCGAGGTCGGTCATGTGGTCGGCATCTCCGCCGAGATCGGCGCCGCGCAGGACTGGCGAAGCCTGGTGCCCCAACACAAGATCGTTTCCAGCAAGGCTGGCGCCGTGGCGTCGGCAGCTCTTCATTCCAACTGAGTACAGGAGTCTGAAATGTTGAACCGCGAAGACAATGCCCTTCTCTGTGAAGTCGGCCCCGGAACGCCGATGGGCCGCATGATGCGCCGCTACTGGCATCCGGTGTGCACCTCGGCGCAGCTTGCCGGTGCCGATGCGCCGCCGCTGCGCGTGAAGCTGCTCGGCGAGAACTACGTCGCGTTCCGGGACAGCCACGGCGATGTCGGCGTGCTGGAGGAACTGTGCATGCACCGGGGCGCCTCGCTGGCCCTCGGCCGGGTCGAGGACGGCGGGCTGCGCTGCCTGTACCACGGCTGGAAGTTCGATGTGCGCGGCGCCGTGCTGGAGACGCCGAACCAGTCCGACCCCAAGTACCGCGCCAGGATGAAGGCACCTGCGTTCCCCGTGCGCGAGGAAGGGGGCCTGGTCTGGGCCTACGTGGGCCCGAAGGAACTGCAGCCCGAGTTCTCGCGCTATGCATTCATGGAGGCCGAGCCGGCCCATAGGGTCGTGCTGCGGGTGAACGTCGCCTGCAACTACCTGCAGCTCGTGGAAGGCGGCGAGGACTCGTCGCATGTCGGCGTGCTGCACACCAACATGGCGCGTCCGGGATGGAAGGAGAACGACTTTCTGCCCAATGCCGACGTCGTGAACCCCGCGGCGCTGGCGTCCAACGATCTGGACCCGGCACTCAAGATGGAGGAGACCGCCTTTGGCTTCCAGTACGTCGCCCTGCGCAAGATCGACAAGGTCGGGGTGAAGAACGCCCGGGTCGTGCCCTTCATCGTGCCCTATGGCCGCGTCATCCCGGCGCCGGCGTTCCTCTTCACCGTGCTCGAGGTGCCGGAGGACGACACCCACACGAGCACCTACATCATCGTCCACGGCCATGCACCGGTGTCCGAGGACAAGATCGTCGAGCTCCTCGGACTGGACGACACGCGCTACTACGATCGCAAGACCTGTGCGTTCACGGCCAGCTGGGCCGATGCGTTCGGGCAGAGCCGCGAGCGCATGAAGGACAGCTGGACCGGCCTGCGCGGCGTCGAGGTCGAGGACGCCGCCATCGCCCTGTCGCAGGGCCCGCTCTACGACCGTTCGAAGGAACACCTGGTGCCGGCCGACCAGGCGGTCATGCGCGTGCGCCGTGTGCTGCTCGATTCCGTGCGGCGCGTGATGGACGACAAGCCGCCGATCGGCGTGGGGGTCGACCTGCGCGGCGTCGGTGCCTGTGATGCTCAACTGGAGGACGGCGCGTCCTGGCAGGACCTGGTGCCGACGCATCGGGAAGTGGCTGCCGCATGAGTGCGGCCGCGACTTCCGGTGCGCGCGGCACGCCCGACTATCTGTCGCTGCTGCGGCTCGACGGCCGCGGCTTCGTCGTGCTCGGCGCGGGGCAGGGCATCGGCGAACAGGTGGTCCACGCCTTGGCGCAGGCCGGCGCCCGGGTGCTGTGCGTGGACCGCGACGAGGCGCTGGCGCGCGAGATTGCACAGGCCACCGGCGGCCTGCCGTGCGCAGCCGACGTGACCTCGCGGGCGGACATGCAGCGGGTGTTCGATCGCGCCCGCCAGGCCTTCGGACGCGTTCACGGCGTGGTCGACATCATCGGCGTGGCCGGCATCCGGCCGCTGGCCGAGGTGGACGACGCGTCGTGGGCGCAGCAGTTCGACATCGTGCTGCGCCACGCCTACCTGGCGATCCAGATCGGTGGCGAGACGATGGCGGCCGACGGGGGCGGCAGCATCGCCTTCGTCGGATCGATGTCGGGCGAGCGCGCCGTGCCGAACCAGACCGCCTATGCCGTCTCCAAGGCGGCGCTGCACCATCTGGTGCGCTGTGCCGGGGCCGAGTACGCCGCGCGCGGCGTGCGCATCAACGCCGTCGCGCCGGGCTATGTGCGCACGCCGCGGCTCAACCATCGTCTCGGGGAGGAGGCATGGACCGCGATCGGCAAGGTCATCCCGATCGGTCGACCCGCGACGCCCGCCGAGATCGCCGGCCCGCTGCTGTTCCTGGCCTCCGATCTCAGCGCGCACATGACCGGCGAGGTGATGGCCGTGGATGGCGGCGCGGGCGTGATGGCGGCGTTTCCGGACGTCAGGTTCGGCCCCGCGACCGGTGCCACGCCTTGAACCTGCGCGACGCCCATTCCATCGAAGACCTGCGGGCCATGGCCAGGCGCCGTCTGCCCCGCGGCGTCTTCGATTTCTTCGACGGCGGCGCCGACGACGAACTGACGTTGCGCGCGAACCGTGCGGGCTTCGAGCACATCCGGCTGCGTCCTCGCGTGCTGGTGGACGTGCACGCGCCGGACCTGAACACGCGCATCGTCGGTGCTGACGCCGCGGCGCCCATCGTCATCGCACCCACCGGGGCGATCGGTGCCGGATGGCCGCAGGCGGACGTCGCCATCGCCCGGGTGGCGGCGCGCCTGGGCCTGCCGTACACGCTGTCCACCACCGCGACCTCCTCGATCGAGGAGGTCGCGACGCGCGCGGGCGGCCGGCTGTGGTTCCAGCTCTATGTGCTGCGCGACAGGACCTTCTGCGACACGCTGATGCAACGTGCCGCCGCGGCCGGCTATGAAGGGCTGGTGGTCACGCTGGACCTGGCGACCGGCGGAAAGAGGGAGCGCGACCTGCGCAACGGTTTCACCGTGCCGCTGCGCCCTCATTGGCGCACGCTGTGCGACTTCGCGTCGCACCCCGGATGGTGCTGGCAGATGCTGCGCCACGGGCCGCCGCGCTTCGAGAATCTGGTCGGCTTCGAGGGCAGCGCGGACCCGCGCGCCTCCGTCGCGGCCAAGGTCGGCCAAGCGCTGGACGCGGCCTTCGATTGGGCGGACCTGCAGCGCCTGCGTGAAAGATGGCGGCGCAAGTTAATCGTGAAAGGGGTCACCCGTTGCGAGGACGCGGATCGGCTGGCCGGCCTTGGCGTGGACGGCATCTGGGTTTCGAACCACGGCGGACGGCAGCTGGATGGCGCCATCGCCACGGCCGATGCCTTGCCGGACGTCGTCCGCGCGGTTCGCGGGCGCGTGCCGGTGCTGATCGACTCCGGCGTGCGCCGCGGTGTGGACGTCGTGCGGGCGCTGGCGCTGGGTGCGCAGGCCGTGGCCGTGGGCCGCGCGACCCTGTACGGCGCGGCTGCCGCCGGAGAGGCCGGGGCGGAGCGTGCGCTGCAGATCCTGTTCGACGAACTCAAGCGCGCCATGCAGCTGTGCGGGACGCCCAGCGTGCGCGACATCGACGACGGGTTGCTGCAGGCCGACCGCGGGAGGGCCATGCCATGAAACGACCCCGGCTGCTGCTCACGCGGGCCTTGCCCGAGCTCGTTCTGCTGGAGGCCGAGCGGCGGTTCGAGCTCCGGCTCTGGCCCGAGGACGCGCCGATCGCCGCGGCCTTCGACCGCTGGGCCAGGGATTGCGACGCGGTGCTGGTGATGGCAACGGATCGCCTGGACCGGGGGCGCCTGCGCGCGCTGGCGGGGAAGGTCCGGGCGGTCGCGACCTGTTCGGTGGGCCACGACCACATCGACCTGGCCGCTGCGACCGACTACGGCCTGCCGGTCTTCCACACACCCGATGTGCTGAGCGATGCCGTGGCCGAGACCGCGATGCTGCTCATCCTGGCGGCGGCGCGCGACGCCACTGCCGCCGAAGCGGTGCTGCGCGGCGGCCGCTGGGGACCCTGGTCGCCCACGCGCTTCCTCGGCCGCCAGCTCCCAGGACGCACCTTGGGCATCTTCGGCATGGGCCGCATCGGCCTGGCATTGGCCCGGCGCGCACGCGGCTTCGGCATGCAGCTGCACTATCACAATCGGTCGGCCCTGCCCGCGGGGGATGCGCAAGGCCTGCACTATCACGCCACGCTCGAATCCCTGCTGGCGGCCAGCGATGTGCTGTGCGTTTGCGCACCGTCCACGCCGCAGACGCGTGGCGTGCTGGATGCACGACGCCTGGCCTTGCTGCCCAGGGGCGCCTTGTTCGTCAACATCGCGCGCGGCGACCTGGTCGATGAGTCCGCACTGATCGAGGCTATCGAATCCGGTCAGGTCGGCGGCGCCGGGCTGGACGTCTATCGGAACGAGCCGCAGATCGATTCCCGCTTCCTGCAACTGCCGCGCACCACCTTGCTGCCGCATATCGGCAGCGCGACGATCGAAGCACGCACGGCGATGGGTATGCTGGCGCTGGAGGCCCTGACGCGGTGGCTCGTCGACGGCGTGCCGCCTGAGAATTGCCTCAATCCCTCCACCCTGCGCGAGAGGTCCGAGCGATGAGTTCGGCGCTGCGCTATGCCCCCCATCTGGGCTATCGACCGCCGTTCGAACCGCTGTTCGCGGCGACCGTGGGCTCCCACGACCCGCTGGCACACATTGCGTTCGCCGCGGACCATGGCTTTGCCGGCGCGCTCTATGCCGCGGGGTGTTCGCGCCCGCCAGCCGAGCAGCGGCGCGTCGGTGACGCACTGGCGGCGCGCGGGATGGAGGCGGGCTGCCTGCTCTACACGAGCTTCGACCAGCTGCGCAACCTGAGCTGGGCCAGCGACACCGATGATGCCCGGCGCTGGATCGCATCCGAGATGCGACAGGCCATCGATGCGGCGCGGCGCGTCGGGGCATGCCGTCTCGCGCTGCTGGGCGGCGCCGATCCGCAACGGCCGATGGCCGAGCAGCATGCCGCCTTCGCCGAGAACCTGCGGCGCGCGGCCGACAGGGCGGCGCGGGCAGGTATCACGCTGTGCCTGGAGACGCTGAGCCGCAAGAGCATCCCGCACATGCTGCTGGGCCACATGTCCGAGGCGCTCGCCCTCGTGCGCGCGGTCGATCATCCGGCGGTGCGGCTGATCTTCGACACCTCGCACGTGCAGATCATGGACGGCGACCTGCTGTCGAACCTCGAGCAGGTCTGGCCCCATGTCGAGATCGTGCAACTGGCCGACAACCCCGGCCGGCTCGAGCCGGGCACGGGCGAGATCCATTTCGAAAGCGTGTTGCGCTTCCTGGTGCAACATGGCTACGCGGGACTGGTCGAGCTCGAGCACGGCTGGCAGGTGCCGGGGCTGCCCAGCGAGCGCCGCGGGCTGGAGATGCTGCGCCGCCTCGATGCCGCCGCGCGCTCGGCTCGCCCCTCGATGCCTTGCGCACAGCACTCGGAATTCCCTTGAACCGCCAAAGGCCCCCATGACGACAATGCCGATCGATCCCGCTGCCATGGCCTCCCCGGAGGACATGGCGCTGCAAGTCCGCGCACTGGGCTCGGACTTCAATGCCGAGGTCCTGGCGGCGACCCGTGCTATCTACCGGCCACGGGTCGACCTTGCCGAGGCCGCCGTCGAAGCGGTCGACGTGGCTTACGGCCCGCATGAGCGGCACCGTCTCGATGTCTACCGCCCCGGCGGTGCATGCGAGGCGATCGTGGTGTTCGTGCACGGCGGCGGCTTTGTGGCCGGCGACAAGAACGGCGATGGCGTGTTCTACCGCAACATAGGGCGCTGGCTGGCGCGGCAGGGCATGGCCGCGGTCCTGCCCAACTACCGGTTGGCGCCGGCCGATCCGTGGCCCGCCGGCGCGCGCGATCTTCAGTCGGTGCTTCAATGGCTCGGGCGAAGCGCCGCTACCTTCGGCGCTTCGCCCGGCCAGGTGCCGCCGGTGATCCTGTGGGGCCAATCCGCGGGGGCCAGCCATGTGGCGTCCTGGCTGTTCGATGACACGGCACGAGGCGGACCCGCGATCGAGGTGGCTGGCGTCATGCTGATGAGCGGCTTCTTCTGCGTCGAGGCGCCGCTGCCGCCGGGACCGCATGCCTATTTTGGCGAGGATGCGGCGCTGTACGCCCAACGGGCGCCGATCGCACACGTGGGGCCGCTGGCGGCGCCGTTGTGGCTGGGCGTGGCCGAACTCGATCCGGGATGGATCGCGCACCAGACCTATGCGCTGGCGCAGGCCGTCACCAGAGCCAACGGGCGAAGCCCCGACGTCGCTTTTTTTCGGGGGCACAACCACGTATCGACCGTGCAGAGCATGGGTTCGCCGCAACACGACGTGGCCGCGGAGGTGCTGCGATTCATCCGTGATCTGGACGTCGTCATGGCTGGTAGGAATTGCTTGGACGGCGGATAGCTTCCGAAGAGTCTTTGAGACGCTCAACGCGCCGCGACCTGGAGCGGCCAGGCGTGTGTTTCGCCATGCCGGTCCCAGACCTGGTCCGCTTGCGCGGCGACGCCGACGCCGTAGCTGGGCTCAGCGCCCGGTGAACACGGGAGGGCGCTTCTCCGCGAATGCGCGCTGAGCTTCTTTGCTGTCTTCCGATTGGGAGATCTGCGCGGTCATGTCCTGTTCGTAGCGGTAGCCGTCGCGCAGACTCATGTCCTCGATCACGTTAAGCGTGTGCTTTGCTAGTCGTGTTGCCACCGGACTTTTCGATGCGATGCTGCGTGCGATCGCCAGCGCCTCTGGCAGCAGTTGGTCGGGGGCGGTGCAGGCTTCGATGACACCGAGCCGGTACAGCTCCTGCGCGTCCACGCGCATGCCGGTGAGCATCATGCGCCGCAGACGCGAGTGGCTGAACAGCCGCATTCCGTGCCGCCCACCGCCCATCAGTCCGACGTCGACCTCGGGCAGGCCGAAGCTGGCCTTCTCCGACGCCAGCAGGATGTCGCTCGATGCGACGAGCGCGAGCCCGGCACCGAGGGCCGCGCCGTTGACCGCGCAGACCACCGGTTTCGCGCATTCGCGCACCGCGTGGAAGCACTCGCGCGTGCGGCGCAGGTGGCGGGTCAGATCGCCCACACCCTGCGTCATCGAGGCGCGTGCCTTGAGATCGGCGCCGGCGCAGAAGACATGCCCCGCGCCCGTCAGCACCACGGCCCGGACCTCGGGCATCTCGGAGATGCGGTCCAGCGCCAGCGTCAGTTCATCGTTCAGCGTGCGCGAGAGCGCGTTGACCGGCGGGGCGTCCAGCGTGAGGGTGGCGACGAAGTCCTGCAGTTCGAAACGAAGTTGTGTGAGATCTTGCAATGGGTGTTCCTCGAGGTGATGGGGTGTCTGATGTGCGGGCCCCTGCGGGGGCGCGGCGTGTTCGGTCAGATGGCGCCTTGCCGGCCCAGTGCTTCGATCTCCTCGGACGTCAGGCCGAGTTCGCGCAGCACGTCCTGCGTGTGCGCGCCGACCTTCGACACCGTGCGGGCCTCGCCCGGCGTGCGGCTCAGCCGCGGCGTGGGTGCGGGATGGACGACGCCGCCGGTGCGGACGAAAGACTTGCGCTCCACGAACTGAGGGTGGCGGGTGGCTTCCTCGAAGTCGAGCACTGGCGCGACGCAGGCATCGCTGCCTTCCAGGAGCCGGCACCATTCGTCCCGCGTCCTGTGCAACAGGATCGCTGCGAGCTTGTCCCTGAGCGCAGGCCAGGCCTCGGGCTCGAGTTGCCGGTGGAAGTCGGGGTCGGCGATGCCTGATAGCTGCAGCAGCTGCCGATAGAACTGCGGCTCGATGGCACCCACGGACAGATATTTGCCGTCCGCGCAGGCGTAGGTGCCGTAGAAGTGGGCGCCGCCGTCCAGCACGTTGGACTGGCGTTGGTCCACCCATTGGCCGGTGGCGCGCCGGCCGTGGTAGCCCGTGGCGAGCATCGAGGCGCCTTCGCAGATGGCCGCATCGATGACCTGGCCCTTGCCGCTGCGCTCGCGCTCCCAGAGCGCGGACATCACGCCGAAGGCCATCATCATCGCGCCGCCGCCGAGGTCGCCGAAGACATGCAGGGGCGGCGTCGGCGGGCGGTCCCGGTAGCCCATGGCGTGCAGGGCGCCGGTGATCGCGATGTAGTTCAGGTCGTGCCCGGCCGCCTGCGACAGCGGGCCGGTCTGGCCCCAGCCGGTCATGCGGCCGTAGACCAGCCGGGCATTGCGCTGCATGCATTCGGTCGGCCCGAGCCCGAGCCGCTCCATGACGCCGGGCCTGAAGCCTTCGAGCAGCACGTCGGCCTGCGCTACCAGCCGCAGGACGACGTCGGTCGCCTCGGGTGTCTTGAGGTCCAGGCAGATCGAGCGGCGTCCGCGGTCGACGATGGACTCGCCGGCACCCGTACCGGCGGCCGACTTGCGGTCGATGCGGATCACCTCGGCGCCCATGTCCGACAGCATCATGGTGCAGAAGGGCACGGGGCCGATGGCCGCCATTTCAAGGATGCGCAGGTTGCTCAGGGGGCCGGCCATGGTGTGTCTTTTTCTCGATGGTGGGTTGTCTGGCTTGATCGAAGGGGACGGGCGGATCGGGTGGCCGTCATAGGGCCGTGGCCTCAATGCTGCCCGCGCGGAAGCCGAGCAGCGCATCGAGCACGCGAACGCCCTGGCCCTCCGCACCCACCCACACCGGATTGAATTCGAGTTCGTCGAGCGTCTCAGCGTGCTGCAGCACGAAGTCCGAGATCTGGCATAGCAGCTCTTCGAGCGCGGCCAGGTCGGCGGCGGGCTGGCCGCGCACGCCTCTGAGGATGTCGAACAGGCGGATCTCTCGGACCATGCGCCGGGCTTCCTCCGGCGTGAGCGGCAGCAGCCGGTGCACCACGTCCTTGAGCACCTCCACCAGCACGCCGCCGATGCCGAACGTGATCACATGGCCGTAGCTCGGGTCGCGGCGCACGCCGATCAGCACCTCGGGCCGGCCCGCGGGCGCCATCTGCTCGACCAGCACGCCGTCGAGCTGTGCCTGAGGCGCCTTGCTGCCCGCGGACGCCCAGATGTCCCGGTAGGCCTGTGCGGCCTGCTCCGCCGAGGCGATGCCGAGCCGGACGCCGCCGACTTCGGTCTTGTGGAGGATCTGGGCGCTGACGATCTTCATGGCCACGGGACAGCCAATCACGTCCGCAAAGCGTTCGGCCTCCTCAGCCGAGTGGGCCAGCCGGCGCAGCGGCACCGGGAAGCCCTCGGACTGCAGCAGCTGCTTGGCAGAGGCCTCGCTTAGCATGGTGGTGAGGGAGGGGGGCGCGGGTTCGGCATCGGCATGTGTGGATGCGCAGGCCTGCGGGCGCTGCGGCTCGGACGCCTGCCGCATGAAGCACTTCGCCAGCGTGTCGATCGCTGCGGTCGTGGACGCGAAAGGCAGCAGGCCGCGTTCTTCCAGGATCGTGAACCCAGGGCCCAGGCGCCGGCTCAGCCAGGCCGGGATGATCAGCTTGTCGGTGCGGGAGGCTGCATCGGCAACGGCCTGTGCCATATCCGCCGTGGTCTGTCCGTAGTCCATGGGAATGGGGAACAGCACCGCGCCGACGCCAGGGTCCATGCAGACGATGTCCAGGCACCGAGCGAGCACCTCGGGGGTGCGCAGCACGTCCGCGGTCAGGTCCACCGGGTTGCCCAGAGTGGCGAAGCTGGGCAGCTCCGCGCGCAGCGCATCGAGGGTGGCCGGCCGGAACATGGCCATGGGCACCTGCGCCACGCCCGCGGCATCGGCCGCGAGTGCCGCGGCCCCGCCCGAGAAGCTCAGGATGCACAGGCCCGCGCCGGGTGCCGGTGCCGGACGGCTCAGCATGCTGGCGGCGGCGACCAGCTGGTCGAGGTCGTCGACCTCGATCGCGCCGAACTGCCGGAAGACCGCGCTGTTGATGGCCGCGGAGCCGGAGACCGAGGCGGTGTGGGATTGCGCCGCCTGGACGCCGGCCTGCGACCGGCCGACCTTGAGCACCACCACCGGCTTCTTGTGGCGCTGCGCCAGCGCGAGCGCCGCCACCAGCCGGCGGCCGTCCTTGATGCCCTCCATGAGCAGCGCGATCACGCGGGTGCGTGGGTCCTGCGCGAGGTAGGCGATGAAGTCAGCCGCCTGCAGGTCCGTTTCGTTTCCCGAGGAAAACCAGAGCCCCACGCCTTCGCCATGGCTCAGCCCCTGCAGCAGATTCCGGCCCAAGCCTCCGCCCTGCGTCACCAGCCCGATCGAGCCGCTGTGCAGGTCGTCCTTGTAGGCTGGCGAGAAGCACAGGCCGAGGCGGTCGCGCACGTTGACCAGTCCCGGGCAGTTGGGGCCGTAGACCCGCAGGCCGCTGGTGCGGCACAGGTCGGCGATGTCCTCTTCCAGCCGCGCGCCTTCCTCACCCACCTCGGCGAAGCCCGAGCTCAGCACGATTGCGAACGGAATCCTGCGGGCCGCGCATTGCTGCAGCGTCGACAGCACGTGCCGGGCGCTCACGATCACGACGGCGACGTCGATGACCGTGTCGGGGAGCGCTTCGACGGAAGGCCAGCACGGCAGTTCGTCGATCTGCGCGCAGGCCGGATTGACGGGGAAGACGCTGCCTGCGAGTCTGGAGTGGCGAACCAGGTTGTCGAACAGCTGGCGGCCGGGGCTACCCTGGCGGCTGGAGGCGCCCACCAGCGCGATGTTGCGGGGTTCAACCAGCAGGGACAGATCGGGAAAGGATGTCATGGGAATGCGTTGCGGAAGGAGCGTGGGGTGCAAGGGAGTTCGCGAGCGGGCGGGGGGGCAGGGCGTCAGAGCGAGCGCGCGATGATTTCCTTCATGATTTCGTTGGTGCCTGCGTAGATGCGGTTGGGGCGTGCGTCGGCATAGGCGCGCGCGATGGGGTAGTCGCGGATGTAGCCATAGCCGCCGAAGACCTGCAACAGGTCGTCGATGGCCTTGGTGGCGTCGCTGGCCCAGAGCTTCGCCATCGCCGCCTCGTCCGCGCCTAGCTGTGAAGTGTCAAGAGGTTCTTGCGAGACATCGAGAGACGCGAGACGGGGGCCACGAGATTGATGCCGTGGTGCGGGCGGTGCCAGTTGTAGAAGTGGTTCCACACAG
>NZ_JAAAFX010000007.1:128176-142065 GCF_019352895.1 Variovorax boronicumulans
GGAGACATCTACCGTCTTCTGCTTGCGTTCGCTGCGATCAGCGAAGCCTTGTAGTCTATCACGGTTTTTACAGAACCGTCAAACTTTTTTCGCTTTCTTTTTCTTCACCGTCTCGCTTCAATCAACTCTCGTCTTCCTGAAGCTCAACCGCGATTCGTTTTCAGCGCAGCCTTCGATTATGACTCGGTTTTGGCAACTTCGTCAAACCTTTCGGCTTTTTTCTTCACCCGTCAGAGTGAAGCCTTCCGACATCACCCCGATCTGCTTTCGTACATGACGTCTGCTGAGCGAAGCCCTCAAGTATAGCGCAGTTCAGAGGGGATTCAAGGGAAAACGCGAAGGCCGGACAAAGAATTTGCGCGCCGCGGCAGGGCGGCATGAACGCCGTCGATCGCCCTCGTTCATGCCCAGGCCCGACTCCCCTCGGATAATCCCCCCTACATGGCACTCATCACACTCCTCGACGCCCAACTGGCGTTCGGTCACGTCCCGCTGCTCGATCATGCGGACTTCTCCCTTCAGTCCTCGGAACGCATCGGCCTCATCGGTCGCAACGGTGCGGGCAAGTCTTCCTTCCTCAAGATCCTCGGGGGCCTGGAAAAGGCCGACGACGGCGTGCTCCAGCTCCAGCAGAACCTGCGCATCTCTTATGTGGCGCAGGAACCGTCCCTGGACATGGATGCGGATGTGTTCACCGCTGCCAGCGCGGGGCTGTCGGAAGTGATCGCCGTGCGCGAGCTCTATCTGTCCGGCGCGGAGGGCGTGGACCTGGATGCGTTGCAGTCGCAGATCGAGGCCTACGACGCCTGGAACTGGGAGCAGCGCGTCGAAGAGACGCTGCATCGCCTGCACCTCGACCCCACTGCCCGCGTGGGCTCGCTGTCGGGCGGCACGCGCAAGCGCGTGGCACTGGCGCAGGCCCTCGTGGCGGCACCCGACGTGCTGCTGCTCGACGAGCCCACCAACCATCTGGACCTGGACTCCATCGAGTGGCTGGAACAGCTGCTGATCGACTTCAAGGGCAGCGTTGTCACCATCACCCATGACCGCAGCTTCCTGGACCGCGTCGCCACCCGCATCATCGAGCTGGACCGCGGCAAGCTGAGTTCCTATCCGGGCAACTTCGCGCAGTACCTCATCCAGAAGGAAGAGCAGCTCGCCCAGGAGGCGGTCATCAGCGCCAAGGCCGACAAGCTGCTGGCACAGGAGGAGATCTGGATCCGCAAGGGCGTCGAGGCACGCCGCACCCGCAGTCAAAGCCGGATCGGCCGCCTCGAGGCACTGCGCGCGAGCCGCTCAGCACGCCGCGAAGTGCAGGGCAGCGTGAACATGGACGTGGCCGCCGGTCAATCGAGCGGCAAGATCGTGGCCGAACTCACCGAAGCGACCAAGTCTTTCGGCGAGAAGACCGTGATCCGCAACTTCAGCGGCACCATCCTGCGCGGCGACAAGATCGGCCTGCTCGGCCCCAACGGCGCGGGCAAGACCACGCTGCTCAAACTGATCCTGGGCGAGCTCGAGCCCGACAGCGGCAAGATCCGCCGCGGCACCAACCTGCAGGTCGCCTACTTCGACCAGATGCGCGACAAGCTCGATCTCGACGCCACGCTCGAAGACTTCATCAGCCCCGGCAGCGAGTGGATCGAGATCGGCAAGCAGCGCAAGCACGTCAAGAGCTACCTGGGCGACTTCCTGTTCTCGCCGGCGCGCGCCAATTCGCCGGTGCGCTCGCTCAGCGGCGGCGAGCGCAACCGCCTGCTGCTGGCACGGCTGTTCGCGCGCCCCGCCAACGTGCTGGTGCTCGACGAGCCGACCAACGACCTGGACATCGACACGCTCGAGCTGCTCGAAGACCTGCTGCAGAACTACGACGGCACCGTGTTCCTCGTGAGCCACGACCGGACCTTCCTCGACAACGTCGTGACCAGCACCATCGCCTTCGAGGGCGAGGGCCGCTGGCGCGAGTACGAGGGCAGCGTGCAGGACTGGCTGATCCAGTCGAAGCGCGCGCGCGAGATCGCCGAACAGCGCGCAGCTGCGGCGCCGCCGGCGCCTGCACCGACGCCCGCTCCCGCCGCCGCGGCGCCGGCGGTCGACACGCGCGCCGTCGTCAAGAAGAAGCTCGCCTACAAGGAACAGCGGGAGCTCGAAGCGCTGCCCGCGCTGATCGCCTCGCTCGAAGAGGAGCAGGAGCGCATCTCGGCACTGCTTGCGCTCGACGGTGGCGCGATCTACGCCAGCGACGCCTCGCGTGCGGCCGAACTGGCCGAGCGCCACGCCCGGATCGACGACGACCTGCTGAGCGCACTCGAGCGCCAGGAAGCGTTGACCGGTTCGCGCTGAAGGCGGGGGCGCGCCGCGCGCGCTGTCCCACGCGGACGGCGCGCGGCGTGCGCTATATATAGAGCCCTCTCCACGGCCCAGGAACGCCGCATGCCTTCGTCCCGCGCTTTTGCATCCCGCCTTCGCTCCGGATGCCTGGCCTTGCTGCTCCCCCTCCTGCTGGCCGCGGGCTGCGCCCAGCTTCCCCAGAACGTCGACCGCCCGATATCGACCGCGCTGGCCTCTCCGGGCGACACGGCCCTGGCTGCGCTGGTGCAGCAACGGCGCGACGCCGCGAAGGGTCGCTTCGAATCGGGCTTCCTGCTGCTCGACGGACCGCAGGCCGCCTACGGCAGCCGGCTCGCCCTGATCGAGGCGGCGCAGAAGACGCTCGACCTCCAGTACTACGCGATCCATGCCGACGCCAGCACGGGCCGGCTGCTGCGCGGCGTGGTTGCGGCCGCGCGGCGCGGCGTGCGGGTGCGGGTGCTGCTCGACGACTTCCACAGCACGGGCCGCAACGCCCTCGTGATGCGGCTGGCCTTCGAGCCCAACATCGAGATGCGCATGTTCAATCCGCTGGCCGGCGCGCGCGGCTCCACGATCGGCCGCATGGTCAACGCGATCAGCGATTTCGACCGCGTGCAGCAGCGCATGCACAACAAGCTCTTCCTGGCCGACAACGCCATGGGCGTGACGGGCGGGCGCAACCTCGGCGACGCCTACTTTGGCATCGCCGAGACCAGCAACTTCGTCGACCTCGACGTGCTGGCCGCGGGCCCGATCGTGCAGGACCTCTCGCACAGCTTCGACAGCTACTGGAACGACGAGCGCGCCTACCCCGTGCAGTCGCTGGTCGACCGCGAGGAACTGCTGAAGATCCGCGACGACGTGCGGGCCGCCGACGCCAAACAGCGGGAGCGCGAGCAGGACCCAGGCCAGGGTGGCGCGCCCCAGCCGCCCGACGGCGAGCCTCGCCCCGCCGATGCCCGCCCGACCGATGCGCAGCGCGCCGCGGCCTGGGACGAGAAGCCGCTGGACCTGCGCAACGCCGCCTTCGTCTGGGCGCCCGCGGTGGTGATGGCCGACAAGCCGGCCAAGATCGCCGCCGAGGCGGACGGCCCGACCGACACGCCCGTCGCCAAGGCGCCCGGGCTGGTGGTGACGCAATCGCGCGATGCCGCTGGCGCCACGGGCCGCGCGGCCGCGCTCGAGACCGTCTCGGACCTCACGGCCGGGAGCGAGACCGTGGTCTCGGGCCTGCTCCAACTGATCGGCCAGGCCCGCAGCGACCTCACGATCATCTCGCCCTACTTCGTGCCGGGCACGGACATGAAGCAGGCCTTCGCCGCGGCGCGCGCACGCGGCGTGCGGGTGCGCGTGCTCACCAATTCGCTGGCCTCCAACGATGCGCCGGTGGCCCACGTGGGCTATGCGCGGCACCGCGAGGAATTGCTGGCGATGGGTGTCGAGCTGTACGAGTTGCGCAGCGAGCAGGCCGGCCTGGGCAGCGCCTTCGGCGCCGGCTCCTCCGGCGCCAGCGCGACCGGCGAATCGCGCTCGATGCTGCACTCCAAGGTGCTGGTGATGGACGGCCGGCTGCTGGTGGTGGGGTCGATGAACCTGGACCTGCGCTCGCAGCTGCAGAACACCGAGATCGCCCTGCTGATCCGCAGCGACGCGCTGTCGCGCCAGGCCATCGGCCAGATCGAGACCGCGATGCACAAGGGCGCCTGGCGCGTCGAGCAGGCCGACGGCGGCCTGGTCTGGCGCGCGCCTGAAGGCAGCCAGCTGCAGGACGCGCGCACCGAACCCGACACCAGCGCCGGCCTGCGCCTGCTGCTCAAGCTCTTCGGCCCGCTCGCTCCCGACGCCTTGCTCTGATCACCCGCGCACGCGGGCGAACACCTTCCAGAAGGTCGCGTCCTGCGCGGTCGCGAAGTTGATGCGCATCAGCGTGCTCGGCGGACGGCGCGCGTGGAACAGCGAACCCGGCGCGAGCAGGTAGCCCTCGTCGAGCATGCGCTGCGTCAGCGCATCGGTGTCGACGCCCGTGTCGACCCAGCCGAACAGCCCCGCAGGCTCCGATGCGAAGGTGCAGCCGTGCGTCAGTGCCAGCTTCACGGTGCGCGCCCGCGCGCCGTCCAGCCGCAGCCGCACGCGGTCGGCATGCCGGCGCAGCTGGCCCTGGTCGATGCACCAGGCCAGCGCGCGCTCGAACAGCGCGGGCGTCGTCAGCGTGGCCAGCAGCTTGGTCTCGAGCAGCCGGCCGAACAGCGCCGGCGGCGCGGCCAGGAAACCGATGCGCCAGTTGGGCGCCAGGATCTTCGCGAAGCCGCTCACGTAGATGGTGCGCTGCAGCCCGTCGAGCGCGCACAGCCGCGTGGCGTGTTCGGGCGCGAGATGGCTGTAGGTGTCGTCCTCGACGATGTGGAAGTCATGCTGGTTGGCCAGCTGCAGCACCCGGTGTGCGCTGCCGGGCGTGAGGCTGTAGCCGGTCGGGTTGTGCAGCACGCTCACGCTGACGAAGAGCTTGGGCTTGTGCGACTCGCAGTACTGCGCCATCACCGCCAGATCGGGCCCGTCGGCGCGCCGCGGCACCGGCAGGATGCGCATGCCCAGCGCCTCGAGCCGCGCGAACTCGATGGCCCAGCCCGGCTCCTCGACCATCACCGGATCGCCGGCACGCAGCAGCGCGCGGCTCACGATGTCTAGCGCATGCGTGGCGCCGACCGTGGTCACGATCTGGTCGGGCCCGGCCGGGATGTTGATGCCCATCAGCTTCTGCGACAGGCTGCGCCGCAACGCGCCGTCGCCGGCCGGTTCACCGTACTGCAGCGAGATCTCCTGCAGCGCGCGCGTGCCCGTCAGGCGGCGCAGCGAGGTCGGCATGAAGGTGGAGTCCATCCAGTCGGGCGGGAACACGCCCATGCCGGGCTGCGGCTTGTCGCTGTGGCTGTGGAACATCCCGCGGATCAGCGAACTCGCATCGGCCGGTACACCGGCGGCCGGTACAGCCGTCGCCTGCGTGCCGGCACGCGCGGGCGGCGGCACCGGCGCCGCGTCGCGCACGAAGAAGCCGCGCTGGCGCCGGGCCTCGACCAGCCCCTGGGCCAGCAACTGGTCGTAGGCGGCCACCACGGTGTGCGGGCTCACGCCCTGCTGGCGCGCGCATTCGCGCACCGACGGCAGCCGCGTGCCGGGCGGCAGCAGCCGGGTCCGGATGCGCTCGGCGAAGCGGTCGGCCAGCTGGCCTGTCAGCGATTGGGTCGGTGTTCGTGTCAGCATTCGAGGTTCTGTGTCGAGCATCGAACCGATACAGCCTACATTTTTGTCTGCTCAACTGTATCGGTACTGTAATGGTCATCAGTCTAGAGTGTGTGTCATGAACTGGCAAGAATTCACTGCGCTGCTGGTGTTGGCCACGGCGATGAGTTTCTCGCCCGGGCCGAACACCACGCTCTCCACCGCCCTCGCCGCCAACGGCGGCCTGCCGCGCGCCATGCGCTTCGTGCTGGCCGTGCCGGTGGGCTGGAGCCTGCTGCTCGCGCTGTGCGCCGCCGGCATCGGCGCGCTGGTGGTGGCGGCACCGGCGCTGCGCTTCGTGATCAAGGCCCTGGGCATCGGCTACCTGCTGTGGCTGGCCTTCAAGCTCAGCGGCAGCGCCACGCTGGGCAAGGCCGGCGACGACAAGCTCCAGGTCGGCTTCGGCCAGGGCGTGATGCTGCAGTTCCTCAACATCAAGGCCTGGCTGCTGGCCCTCACACTGGTCGCCGGCTGGATCGCCGGCCAGCCCGATGCGGCGCAGCGCTTCGCGATCGTCGCGCCGGTGATGCTGGTCTTCGCCTTCATCAGCAACTTCACCTACGCACTGGTCGGCGCCCTGCTGCGCGACTGGCTGGCCCAGGGCGCCCGGCTGCTGTGGTTCAACCGTGCGATGGCCGCCGTGCTGGTGCTCACCGCGGCCTGGATGCTCAAGATATGAGCACCACGCTGGCGCAGGAACCCAAGACCTTCGGCATGCGGCGGGAGACGCTGGGCATGTGGCTGGGCGTGCTCGGCGTGCTGATCTTCGCCATCACGCTGCCGATGACGCGGCTGGCCACCGGCACCCAGGCCGCGCCGCAGCTCTCGCCCTGGTTCGTCACCTTCGGGCGCGCCGCGCTGGCCGGCGGGTTGTCGCTCATCGTGCTGGTGGCCACACGCGCACCGCGGCCGCAGCGCCACGAATGGAAACCGCTGTCCATGGCGCTGCTGGGCAACGCGATCGGCTATCCGCTGCTGCTGGGCTATGCGCTGCGCGTGGTCACGGCCAGCCATGCGGCGGTGGTGACGGCGCTGCTGCCGCTGGTCACCGCGGCCGTCGCCGCCTGGGTGCTGCACCAGCGCGCACGGCTGGGCTTCTGGGTCTGCGCGGTCGTGGGCAGCCTGCTGGTGGTCGCCTTCTCGCTGCTGCGCGCCTACCAGCAGGGCCACGGCTTCGGTTTCGAATGGGCCGACCTGCTGCTGGTCGGCGCGGTCTTCGCGGCGTCCTTCGGCTACATCTACGGTGCGCAGGTCACGCCGTCGCTGGGGGCCGAGCGCGTGATCTGCTGGGTCTGCGTGATGGCGCTGCCGCTCACGCTGCCGGGCGCGCTGCTGACCTGGCCGCAGCAGCCGGTGGCCGCCTCGGCCTGGGTCGGCATGGTCTACGTCGGCGTGTTCTCGATGTGGATGGGCTTCTTCGCCTGGTACCGCGGCCTGGCCATGGGTGGCGCGTTGCGCGTGAGCCAGACACAATTGCTCCAGCCCTTTTTCTCGATCCTCGCCGCCGTGCCGCTGCTCGGCGAACCGCTGGACGTGGTCACGCTCGGCTTCGCGCTGGCCGTGGTCGCGACCGTGCTGATCGGCAAGAAACTTTCACAGGGCGCGCGTTGATGCCGCGCGCCCACGCACTCTCTCTCAAGGAAAAATCATGACGACATGGAAGATGGCCGCCCGCGCCGAGAAGATGAACCCCTCGGTGCTGCGCGAGATCCTCAAGGTGACCGATCTGCCGGGCATCATCAGCCTGGCCGGCGGCCTGCCCTCGCCCAAGACCTTCCCGATCACCGCCTTCGCCGCCGCCTGCGCCGAAGTGCTGGCCAACGACGGCCCGGCCTCGCTGCAGTACGCCGCGAGCGAAGGCTACGGCCCGCTGCGCCAGGCCGTGGCCGACATGCTGCCCTGGAACGTCGACCCGGCGCAGGTGCTGATCACCACCGGCTCGCAGCAGGGCCTGGACCTGATCGCCAAGGTGCTGATCGACCCGGGCAGCCGCGTGCTGGTCGAGACCCCGACCTACCTCGGCGCGCTGCAGGCCTTCTCGCCGATGGAACCCACGCCGGTGAGCGTGGCCAGCGACGCCGAAGGCGTGATCGTCGAAGACCTGATCGCCAAGGCCAAGGATTCGCGCTTCATCTACCTGCTGCCCAACTTCCAGAACCCGACCGGCCGCACCATGACCGAGGCGCGCCGCGCCGCCGTCTCGGCCGCCGCCGCCGCGGCCAACCTGCCGATCGTCGAGGACAACCCCTACGGCGAACTGTGGTTCGACGAAGCGCCGCCGCTGCCGCTGACCGCGCGCAACCCCGAAGGCTGCATCTACCTGGGCTCGTTCTCCAAGGTGCTGGCGCCGGGCCTGCGCCTGGGATTCCTGGTGGCACCCAAGGCCATCTACCCGAAGCTGCTGCAGGCCAAGCAGGCGGTGGACCTGCACACGCCGATCTTCACGCAACGCATGGTGATGGAAGTCATGAAGGACGGCTTCCTCGACCGCCACGTGCCGACCATCCGCGCGCTCTACAAGCGCCAGCGCGATGCGATGGCCGCGGCGCTCACGCGCGAGATGAAAGGCCTGGACGTGAGCTTCAACGCGCCCATCGGCGGCATGTTCATGTGGGCCCGCCTGCCCGAGGGCATCGACACCGTGGCGCTGCTGCCCAAGGCGGTGGCGCGCGGCGTGGCCTTCGTGCCCGGCGCGCCCTTCTATGCCGACGGCAAGGGCGATCCGCGCACGCTGCGCCTGTCCTTCGTGACGGCCAGCGTCGAGGAGATCGACACCGCCATCGCCGCGCTGGCCGCAACGCTGCGCGAGCAGCTGGCCCACGACGCCGCCGCCCAGGTGCAGCGCGAGCTAGCCGCGACCTGAGCCGCACGACCCGGGGCGCGCCGCGAGCACCATGATCGACCTCGCCACCCTGGGGCTGTTCCTGCTCGCCGTGCTGGCGCTGTTCCTGTCGCCCGGGCCGAACATGGCTTTCGTGCTGGCCCATGGCGTGGCACAGGGGCCGCGCGGCGGATTCGCCGCGGCGATCGGCATCTCGGCGGCCGACGGGGTGCACACGCTGTGCGCCGCCACCGGCATCACCGCGCTGGTCGCGGCCTGGGCGCCGGCCTTCGACCTGCTGCGCTATGCGGGCGCGCTGTACCTGCTCTGGCTCGCGCTCAAGGCCTGGCGCGACGGCGGTGCGGCCGCGCTCGGCACGGCCGCGCCCGCGCCCTTCGCGCGCATCGTGCGGCAGGCCTGGCTCAACAACCTGGTGAATCCCAAGGCGCTGCTGTTCTTCATGCTGTTCCTGCCGCAGTTCGTCGACCCGGCGCGCGGCCACGTCACGCTGCAGCTGGTGCTGCTGGGCGGCGTGCTTTCGCTGGCGGCGCTGGCCTTCAACACGCTGCTCGGCGCCTTCAGCGGCCAGGTCGGCCGCTGGCTGCAGCGCCGGCCCGGTGCCGCGCGCCTGCAGCACCGGCTGCTGTCGGTGGCGATGCTCGGCCTGGCGCTGCGGCTGCTGATGCTGGACCGACCGACGCCGCGCTGAGACGATAGGCACCCTCTCACCACAACGACAAGAGAAAGAAAGAAATGCTCAACATCTGGGGCCGGATCAGCTCGATCAACGTGCGCAAGGTGGTCTGGTGCGCGCAGGAGCTCGGGCTCGATTTCCAGCGCACCGAGGCCGGCGGCAAGTTCGGCGTGGTGCACACGCCCGACTACCTGGCGCTCAATCCCAACGGCATGGTGCCGGCCATCGACGACGGCGAGGGCGAGGCACGCGTGGTGCTGTGGGAATCGAACGTGATCGTGCGCTACCTCTGCGCCCGCCACGCGCCCGGCACGCTCTACCCCGACGACCTGCCCGCGCGCTTCGATGCCGAGCGCTGGATGGACTGGCAGCAGACCGCGCTGAACCCGGTCAGCGGCGGCGCCTTCAAGCAGTGGATCCGCACGCCGGCCGCCGAACGCAACGCCGCGCTCATCGACCATTCGGTGCGCGCCACCGAGCCGCTGTTCGCGCTGCTCGACGCGCACCTCGCGACGCATGCCTTCATGGGCGGCGACGCCTTCGGCATGGCCGACATCCCGCTGGGCTGCGAAGCCCACCGATGGTTCGGCCTGCCGCCCACCGAGTACACGCGTCCGGCTTGGCCGAACGTGGAGCGCTGGTTTTCTGAACTCAAAAGCCGCTCCGCCGCGCGCGGCGTGCTGGACCTCGCCTTGGAATGACGCCATGAAAACCCGCCCCTTCCAGCAAGTCGACGTCTTCACCGCCGTGCCCTACCGCGGCAACCCGCTCGCGGTGGTGCTCGACGGCAGCGACCTCGACGAGGCCCAGATGCAGCGCTTCGCGCAGTGGACCAACCTGTCGGAGACCACCTTCCTGCTGCCGCCGACCGACCCCGGTGCCGACTACCGCGTGCGCATCTTCACGCCCGGCAGCGAGCTGCCCTTCGCCGGCCATCCGACGCTGGGCAGCTGCCATGCGTGGCTGCGCGCGGGCGGCAAGCCCAAATCTGCGAAACAGATCGTGCAGCAGAGCGCGGTCGGCCTGGTGCCGATCCGCCGCGAGGGCGAGCGGCTGGCCTTCGCCGCGCCCCCGCTGCGGCGCAGCGCGCCCAGCCCCAGCGTGCTGGCCCGCGTGGCCGGCGCGCTGGGCCTCAAGCCCTCGCAGATCCGCAGCGCGCAGATGCTCGACAACGGCCCGGTCTGGATGGGCCTGCTGCTGGAGAACGTCGACACCGTGCTCGCGCTCGAGCCCGACCACCGCGCGCTCAAGGAACTGGGCCAGAAGGTCGGCGTCGTGGCGGTGCCCGACACACCCGCACTCATCGGCCGCTCGAACCGCGAGGCGCGCGCCTTCGCCGGGCGCCCGGCGCCCTCGCCGGTGGCGCTCGAAGTGCGCGCCTTCGCGGCCCCGATCGGTGTCGAGGAAGACCCGGTCACCGGCAGCTTCAACGCCAGCGCCGCGCAATGGCTGATCGCCGACGGCCACATGCCCGAGCAGTACATCGCCGGCCAGGGCCAGTGCCTGGGCCGTGACGGCCGGGTGCACATCGCGCGCGATGCCGAGGGCGTGGTCTGGGTCGGCGGCGACGTCGTGACCTGCATCGCCGGCCAGGTCGAACTCTGAGCGCACCATGGCCGCCCGCATCGACCACCTGGTGATAGCAGCCCGCACGCTCGACGAGGGCGCGCGCTGGTGCGAAGCCACGCTGGGCGTGGTGCCCGGGCCGGGCGGCGCGCATCCGCTGATGGGCACGCACAACCGGCTGGTCTCGGTGGCCACGCCAGCCTTCCCGCAGGCCTACCTCGAGATCATCGCGATCGATGCGACGAAGACACCCACGCGCCCCGCGGGCCTGCACCGCTGGTTCGACCTCGACGATGCGGCGCTGCAGGCCGGGCTCGCGCAGCACGGGCCGCAGCTGGTGCACTTCGTGGCGCGCGTGCCCGATGCGGCCGCCAGCCTGCACGCGCTCGCGACCGGCCCGGTGCCGATCGACCGCGGCCCGCTGGTCGAGGCCTCGCGCGACACGCCGGCCGGCCGCCTCGACTGGAAGATCAGCGTGCGCGACGATGGCCAGCGCCTGTTCTACGGCACGCTGCCCACGGTGATCCAGTGGGGGCCGGTGCACCCGGCAGACACGATGCCCGACGCCGGCGTCACGCTGCTTGCACTGGCCGCCACCCATCCGCGGCCCGAAGTGCTGCGCGCCGCGCACCTCGCGCTGGGCCTGGCCGCCTTCGACGTGCAGCCCGGCCCGCCCAACCTGATCGCCACGCTGCAGACGCCGCGCGGGCGCATCCAACTCGAATCCAAAGGCCTCTGAACATGCTGACCCTCCCCGAACTCGCCTGGTTTTCGCTGGCTGCGCTGCTGCTGGTGCTCACGCCCGGCCCCAACATGATCTATTGCGTGTCGCGCGCGCTGTGCCAGGGCCGCTCGGCCGGACTGATCTCGCTGAGCGGCGTGCTGGTCGGCTTTCTCGTGCACCTGGTGGCCGCGGCGCTGGGGCTCACCGCGCTGCTGCATGCCGTGCCCTTCGCCTTCGACGCGGTGCGGCTCGCCGGCGCGGCCTACCTGCTGTGGCTCGCGTGGCAGGCGGTCAAGCCCGGCGGCCACGCGCCCTTCGCCGCACGCGCGCTGCCGATCGATCCGCCGGCCAAGCTGTTCCGCATGGGCTTCCTGACCAATGTGCTGAACCCCAAGGTCGCGATGTTCTACCTGTCCTTCTTCCCGCAGTTTATCCACCCCGAGCGCGGCTCGGTGCTGTGGCAGAGCGCGGCGCTGGGCGCGGTGCAGATCGGCGTGAGCGGCGCCGTCAACATGCTGCTGGTGCTGGGCGCCGCATCGATCACGGCCGTGCTCTCGCGCAGCGAAGGCTGGCTGCGCGCGCAGCGCTATGTGATGGGCAGCGTGCTCGCCGCGCTGGCGGTGCGCATCGCCTTCGACGGACGCAAGGCCACGCCATGAACTTCAGCCGCGAAGAGATCGAGGCCGCGCAACGCACGGTCTATGCCGCGATGCCGGCCACGCCGCAGTACGCCTGGCCGCTGCTCGGTGCGCGCCTGGGCTGCAGGGTCTGGGCCAAGCACGAGAACCACACGCCGCTGGGCGCCTTCAAGGTGCGCGGCGGCCTGACCTACATGGAGGCGCTGGCGCGCACGCAGCCCGCGGTGCGCCACGTGGTGAGCGCGACCCGCGGCAACCACGGCCAGTCGATCGGCTTCGCCGCGGCCCGCCACGGGCTGGCCGCGACCATCGTGGTGCCGCACGGCAACTCGGTCGAGAAGAACGCCGCGATGCGCGCGCTGGGCGTGCAGCTGGTCGAGCACGGCGACGACTTCCAGGCCGCGAGCGAACACGCGGCCCGGCTCGCCGACACCGAAGGCCTGCACCGCGTGCCCTCCTTCGCGCGCGACCTGGTGCGCGGCGTGGCCACCGGCTGGGTGGAATTCTTCGAGGCGCTGAAGCAGGCCGGCGACGTGCCCGCGGTGCTCTTCATCCCGATCGGCCTGGGTTCGGGCTTTGCCGGCGCCGCCGCCGCGCGCCGCCATTGCGGCGTGGCGACCAAGCTCATCGGCGTGGTGTCGACGCACGCGACCGCCTACCGCGACTCCTTCCGCGCGGGCCGGCCGCTGGACGCGCCAGTCAGCACGCTGCTGGCCGACGGCATGGCCTGCCGCACGCCGGTGCCCGAATCGCTGGCGGTTCTGGCGGCCGAGGCCGAAGACGTGGTGGCGGTCAGCGACGCCGAAGTGGCGCAGGCCATGCGCTGGCTGTTCACCGACACGCACAACGTGGCCGAGGGCGCGGGCGCGGCGGCACTGGCCGCGGCGATGCAGCAGCGCGAACGCTGGCAAGGCCGGAGCGTGGGCATCGCGGTGAGCGGGGGCAACGTCGACGCCGAGGTCTACGCGCGCGTGCTCGCGGGCGGCTGAGCGTCGCCGCCGGGACCGACAGCGCGCCACGGCCCGGCCAGAATGCGGCCATGGGCACCCTCTATCTCGTCCGACACGGACAGGCCAGCTTCGGCGAGGCCGACTACGACCAACTGAGCGCACTCGGCCGCCGCCAGGCCGTGCGGCTGGGCGAATACTGGCGCGAACGCGGCATGCGCTTCGACGCCGTGATCATCGGCACGCTCAAGCGCCATCGGCAGACCTGGGAAGGCATCGCCGAAGGGCTGGGGCTGGACGCGGACACGGTGCCGCTCGAATGGCCCGGACTCAACGAATACGACAGCCACGCGGTGATCGCGACCGTGCATCCCGAGCCGCTGCAGAAGCCCGACACACCCGAGCTGTACCGCCACCATTTCCGCCTGCTGCGCGACGGCCTCGCGGGCTGGATGAACGGCCGCAGCGCGCCGGTCGGCATGCCCAGCTACGTGGACTTCCTGGCCGGCGTGACCACGGCGCTCGACCATGTGCGCGACCGCCACCACGGCGCGCGCGTGCTCGCGGTGTCCAGCGGCGGGCCGATCAGCACCGCCGTCGGCCACGTGCTGGGCACCTCGCCGGAAACGACCATCGAACTCAACCTGCGCATCCGCAACACCGCGCTGACCGAGTTCGTCTTCACGCCCAAGCGGCACATGCTCCTGACCTTCAACACGCTGCCGCATCTCGACGGCCCCGCGTACGAGGACTGGATCACGTCCGCCTAGATGTGAAGTGTCAAGAGGTTCTTGCGAGACATCGAGAGACGCGAGACGGGGGCCACGAGATTGATGCCGTGGTGCGGGCGGTGCCAGTTGTAGAAGTGGTT
>NZ_JAAAFX010000007.1:142075-142188 GCF_019352895.1 Variovorax boronicumulans
CGGTCACGCCCATGCTTGCGAAGTAGCCCACGGCAGCCCGCAGGAACGCCTCGGCGCTGAACTTGGTCTCGTCGGGGTACACCCGCGTGAAGGCCAGGCGACTGTGGTCGTCC
>NZ_JAAAFX010000007.1:142198-291121 GCF_019352895.1 Variovorax boronicumulans
AGTGATGCGGTGGCCGACCTTGTCGAAGCGCCCCAACTTTTTGATGTCGATGTGCAGCAGTTCGCCAGGGTTGTCGCGCTCGTAGCGTTGCACCGGCTCGTCCGGGCGCAGGTCGCTCAGTCGAGACAGCCCGGCACGACGCAGCACGCGGCTGACGGTCGCCCTGGACACGCCCATGTAAGAGGCGATGCGTGCCTGCAGGAAGAGCTTGCGGCGCAACTCCACGATGGCCAGGGCCACATGAGGCTCGATGGAGCGAGGCGACTTCTCGGGACGAGAGGACTTGTCCAGCAGGCCCGCCGCGCCATCGACCAGGTAACGGGCCAGCCACTTGCGGGCAGTGACGGCGCTGACACCATGTGCGAGAGCCGCATCTGATGCGCTGACGCCACGCTCAGTGATGTCGTGAACCATCTCCAGGCGGCGCAGGTACGTCAATCGGGCATTCTTATGGGTGTTCATCCGGTTCGGGGTTTTGAGTGGATTGGGCGTTTGGCGATTTCCAGTCTCTCAAAACTTCTCCGGGTGAACACCCGAAACAACCTATTGGGCCTTCACACCTAGCGCGCCCTTCATGTGCTCGACCAGGCAGTGGTCCACGAGGACCCGCGTCGTGTAGGCGAGCGTCTTCACCTCGGCGAGCTGGAAGCGCAGGTGCTGGTGTTCGATCAGTGCCTTGCCGAAGGTCTGGCGTTCCTTGGCATAGTCCACCGTCCAGCCCAGCGAGGCCTCGAGCAGCGAGGCGCACCGCATCGCGACCATGAGGCGTTCCTGGATCAGCCCGCGCATCAGGTAGGTGAAGGCCTGGTTCTCTTCGCCGAGCCGGTCGTGCGCGGGCACGAAGACGTCGTCGAAGAACAGCTCCGTGGTGTCTTGCGCCTTCTGGCCCAGCTTGTCCAGCGGTGCGCCCTTGCTGAAGCCTTCGGCATGGGCGTCCACCCAGAGCAGGCTGATGCCGTGGCGCCCCGCTTCGGGCGCGGTCTTGGCCGCGACCAGGACGCGATCGGCGTTCCAACCGTTGGTGATGAAGGTCTTCTGGCCCTTGAGCCGGTAGCCGCCCGGCACTTTCGCCGCTGTCGTGCGGATGGCCTTGACGTCGCTGCCCGCAGACGGCTCGGTCATGGCGATGGCCGCGATCACCTCGCCGCTGGCCAGCCTGGGCAGCCACTGGTGTTTCTGTTCCTCGGTGCCGAAATGCAACAGGTAGGGCGCCACCACGCCCGAATGCGTCGTGAACCCCGAAACGCCCGATGCCAGCGCCGTCGCGATCTCCTCCACCAGCACCGCGAAGTGCAGGAAGTCGCCGCCGCCGCCGCCGTATTCGGCGGGCAGGTCGGGCAGCAGCAGCCCGGCGGCACCCGCCCGGGTCCAGATCTCGCGCGGGGCGCGGCCTTCGCGTTCCCAGTCGGCGTGGAAGGGCAGCACCTCCTTTTCGAGAAAACGCCGGACGGTTTGGCGAAAGAGTTCGTGCTCGGGCGAAAAGAGATTTTCCCGGCTGTTGGATTGAGTTGAATTGTTGCTCATGGATTGAATTCGAGTGCCGCTCATTGTCTGGCGCGGCGCAGTCGAATTTTAATTTGAATGATATGAATTGGGAGCTGGAATTTCAATCAACCTTCAGGCCGCTGCTTTCCACGATCTTCCCCCATTTTTCCACTTCGCTCTTCATGTGCGCGCCGGTTTGTGCGGCATCCAGGTGAAGCGGCAATGTATTCAGCGTGGCCATGAACTTCTGGACTTCCGGGTCCTTGGAAATGGAAAGAACGGCCGCCGAGAGGTCGCTCACCACCGGTTTGGGCGTTTTGGCGGGGGCCAGAAAATAGTAGCCTGGGCTGACGTCGAATCCCCTGAGGCCGCTTTCGTCCACGGTCGGCACGTTCGGCAGTTCGGGATGGCGCTTGAGGGAGGTCACGGCGATGACCTTGACCCGTCCGCCCTTGGCCAGGCCGATCGCAGTGGCGACCGAGTCGAACATCAGGTCCGTCTGCCCGGCCATCAGGTCCGATTCGGCCAATGCCGCACCGCGGTACGGCACGTGCACGAGCTTGGTTCCGGCCATGGCGTTGAACATCTCGCCGGACAGGTGCTGCGACGACCCGACGCCCGCGGAACCGTAGGTCAGGTGCGCACCAGGCTGTCGCGCTGCATCGATGAGCTCTTTGACCGTGTTGATCTTCGAGTCGGGTGGAACGATGATCACGTTGGGAAGCTGTGCGATCGCGGCGATGGGTGCCAGTTCGGCCTGCCAGTCGTAGGGGTTGCGCTTGAGCGCGACGTTGCTCGCGATGTAGTCCGAGCCCAAGGCCAGGGTGTAGCCGTCGGCCGGGCTCTTGGCCAGCGTCTGGATGGCGATGTTGCCGCCCGCGCCCTCGCGGTTCAAGGTCACAAAACTCTTGCCCAACCTGTCGCCGAGCTTCTTGGCGTACATCCGTGCCATCTGATCGGTGCCGCCGCCGGCCGCGAATCCGACCATGACCGTGACCGGGCGGGCTGGATATTTTTCTTCTGCCATCAATGTCTGAGCTGCAGAAGAAAACAGCATTGCAGCCAAGAGTCCTTGAATGATTTTTCTCATGATATGTCTCCTCTGGTTGGATATCTCAATCCGACGCGATGAATGGTTGTTTAAAGTATTGGCGGTGTATGATGCGTCAACGTTCGGCAGCTCCCATGAAAGGAGTCGCCTGCGTCTGGATGCGATTTCATTTGAAAATGTTCGCGTTTTTGCTGCAAAGAAGAATTGAATTCATTCGATCATTCCGGTTGAAAATGGCTCAAAAAAATACCAAATCTGGCGACGGTAGCGCCTCGAAGGCCAAGTCCGTGGTCGCTGCCGTACCGGCAAAAAAGCGTGCGGGGCATGCCACCCGACGTCCCCGTGCCGATGCGCCATTGCCCGACGAAGACACGGCCGACGGACAGTTCGTGGCGTCGCTGGCCCGGGGCCTGGAGGTCCTGAGCGCCTTTCGCGCCAAGGAAGGGCCGCTGGGCAACCAAGAACTGGCCGAACGGACCGGGCTCACCAAGCCGACCGTCTCGCGGCTGGCCCACACGCTGACGCGCCTGGGCTTCCTTAGCTACAACCCGCGCCAGTCGACCTATGAGCTGGGTGGCCGCGCGCTGGCCTTTGCCTATGCCGCCATCGCGAGCATCGACGTTGCGGCGGCGGCCAGGCCGCTCATGCAGGCGCTGGCGGACGACAGCAGCTTCAACGTCGGACTGGGCATGCCCGACCGGCAGGCCATGGTCTACACCGTCACCTGCGAAGGCAAAGGCCCGATCCATCTTGCGTTGCGGCCGGGCTCGCGCGTGCCGATCATGACCTCGGCCATGGGTCGTGCCTACCTGCTGGGCCTGGAGCCCCACGAGCGCGACGCGCTGCTGCTGGACCTGCAGCGCCATCACGGTAGCGAGTGGGACGAGTTGCTGGCCAAATTCGACGCGGCGCGCGAGGAGTTCCGTTTGCACGGCTTTTGTACGAGCCTCGGCGATTGGCATGCGGACATCCATGGCGTAGCGGTTCCGGTGGCGGCGCCACCAGGGCAGCGCGCCTTCGCCCTCAACCTCGGCGGTCCTTCCTACCTGCTTTCGCGAGACAGGATCTTCGGCGAACTGGGCCCCCGGCTGGGCGACATTGCCAAGCAGATTTCCACCACTCTGCATCTGCCAGCGCGCCGCTGACCGCGCGGCCCTAGTAGCGGCCGCCGGTGACATGGAGGACTTCTCCGGTGATGTACGACGCACGGGCCGAAGCCAGGAATGCCACGGCATCGGCGACGTCGGAGGTGTCACCGATGCGCGGGATCGGCGTCGTCTTCTCGGCCGCGGCGCGCAGTTTCTCGAAATGCGGCAGTGAGCGCACGGCTTCGGTGTCGATGATGCCCGGCGCCACAGCATTGACCGTGATGTTGTAGCGACCCTCCTCGAGAGCCAGCGCACGCGTGAATCCCAGCAGGCCGGCCTTGGCGGCCGAGTAGTTGGCCTGGCCCGGATTGCCCAGGTGCGCACGCGACGAGATGTTGATGACGCGCCCGCCCTGATTCTCGATCATCCACGGCATCACGGCGCGGGTGCAGAGGAAGGCCCCCTTCATGATCACGTCGACCACCGAATCCCAGGCCTGCTCACTCATCTTGACCAAGTGCATGTCGCGGGTGAAGCCGGCGTTGTTCACCAGGATGTGGATGCCGCCCAGGCGTTCGATGACCTGCGCGGCCATGGCCTGGACGGATTGCGGATCCGTGACATCGACCGCCACGGCCAGGGCCCTGTGTCCCGCCGCCTGAAGCTCGGCGACCACCGCCTGGGCTTTCGCCGCATCCACTTCGACCACCGCCACCGACGCGCCTTCGCGGGCGAGGGTGCGGGCCACGCACGCGCCAATGCCGGAGCCTGCGCCGGTGACGATGGCCACCTTTCCTTCGATGTTCAAATCCATTTGTCTCCTTTTCGTGGGTGGGATCGCCAGGGCTTGGTGCCATGCCGCGATCGCTAGAACGAGGTTGATTGAAGCAGCGTACGGCGTTTATGTCAATCTGCGAAAACGATTTTCGCAATATCATGAGCGCACCGGTCCGGCATCGCGGCGGCCTCGGCGCCACGCAGGCGGACCGCACCGCTTCATCAATCGCAACGAAGGAAAACATGACGAACGTCTACATCGTGGGTACCGCCATCACCCCCCTGGGCAAGCACTTGGACAAGTCGGTCAAGCAGTTGACGCGCGCGTCCGTCGACGCCGCTCTCGCCGATGCAGGGCTGCAGAAGGAGGCGATCGAAGCCGCTTGGTTCTGCAACACGCGCCAGGGCGCGCTCGAGGGGCAGCACGGCATTCGCGGACAGTGCGCACTGCGCGCCTACGGCTTCGAGAACATCGCGATCGCCAACACCGACAACGCCTGCGCCAGCTCGAGCTCGGGCCTGATCCAGGGCTATGCGGGCATCGCGTCGGGCCTGTACGACATCGCGCTCGTGGTGGGCACCGAGAAGATGAACTTTCCCGAGAAGCGCGCCGAGATGTTCGAGGCCTTCAAGGGCAGCTGGGACAGGGAACTGGCCGACCAGCATCTCGCGGCGCTGCTCGCCATGGGCGAAGGCATGCCGCTGCCGCCCGAGGCCGCGCTCGCGACAGGCGAGCGCAGCGTGTTCATGGACATCTACGCCGCGCAGGCGCGCTTCCACATGCGGACATTCGGCACCACCCAGCGGCAGATCGCCGCCGTCGCATCGAAGAACCACTGGCATTCGCAGTTCAATCCGGACGCGCAGTACCGCACGCCGATGTCCGTCGAGGAGGTGCTGGCCGACAAGCTGATCGCCTGGCCCATGACCCGGTCGATGTGCGCGCCGATGAGCGACGGTTCCGGTGCGCTGGTACTGGCCTCCGAGCGGGCGCTCGCGAAGCTGGATCGCCACCGCGCCGTGCGCATCCGCGGCATCGCCCTGAGCAGCGGCACGCAGCGCACGCCCGAACAATACGACCGCCATCTCACCCGCATCGCGGCCGACAGGGCCTACGAGATGGCCGGGGTCGGGCCGCAGGACATCTCGGTCGCCGAACTGCACGACGCCTCCGCGATCGCGGAAATCATCCACTCGGAGAACGTGCGCTTCTGCGACTACGGCGAGGGTGGCGCCCTGGTCGAGAGCGGCGAGAGCCGCCTGGGCGGACGCCGTCCGATCAACGTGTCGGGTGGCCTGCTGTCGAAGGGGCATCCCATCGGTGCCACCGGTGCCATCCAGATTCACGAGTTGGTGACGCAACTGCGCGGCGAAGCCGGAGCGCGGCAGGTCGAAGGCGCGCGCCTGGCGCTGGCCGAGAACGGCGGTGGTTTCTACGGTCTCGAGGAGGCCGCCTGCGTCGTGACCATTCTGGAGCGCTGAGCCGATGCTGCGGCTCTTCTGCAATGCCCGTACAACCGATCGAAAAAAACAGACATGCTGGACTACGAACGACTTCTTCACTACCCCGTCCCCGAAGTGCGCCAGCGCTACACGCGCCGGGATGCGGCGCTCTATGCGCTGTCCGTGGGCTTCGCCCAGGACCCGATGGACGAACGCCAACTGCGATTCGTCGATCTGCGCGACGACATGCTCACCACGCCCTCGTTCGCGCTGGTGCTGGGCTATCCCGGCTTCTGGCTCGCGCGCCCCGATACCGGCGTTGACGCCAGTCGCGTGGTGCATGGCGAACAGCACGTCGAGTTGATGCGGCCGCTGCCTGCCGAAGGCGAGATCGTCGGCAGGACCGAGATCACGCGCATCATCGACAGAGGGATAGGCAAGGGCGCGCTGCTGTATTCGCGCAGGACCCTGCTCGATGCTCGTACCGGCGAGCCGCTGGCGCTCACGCGCGCCACGATGCTGCTGCGCGGCGAAGGCGGCTTCGGCGGACCCGCGGGACCCGTCGATGCCCCGCACCCGATGCCGGGCGACGCACCAGACTTCGTGTGTGAGCTAGCGACCAGGCCGGAACAGGCGCTCTACTACCGGCTCAACGGCGACGAGAACCGTATCCACGCTGACCCTTCAGCGGCCCGGGCGGCGGGCTTCGAGCGGCCGATACTTCACGGAATGTGTACCTACGGCTTTGCTTGCCATGCCTTGCTGCGCACGCTGCAGAACTACGATCCGCGCGCGATCCGCTCGATGGGCATGCGGTTCACGACGCCCGTCTTTCCTGGCGAAACCTTGCGCGTGGAGATCTGGAAGGACGGCAGCTTTCGCGTCAAGGTGCCGGAGCGCGGCGTGGTGGTCGTCGACAACGGCTGCATGAGGCGCTTTGGTGGAGGTACACAATGAACGTCGAATTCCACACGCTCTCCCTTTCGCGCACGGAGCGCGTGCTGCGGGTGCGCCTCGATCGACGGCAGGTACGCAATGCAATGAATCTCGCCATGTGCATCGAGTTGCGCACGCTCTTCGAGGGGTTGCGTCACGACGAGGAGACCGATGCCGTCATCCTGGAAGGGGAAGGCTCGTCTTTCTGCGCCGGCATCGATGTCAAGGAGTTTGGTACGCAATCCGCCGATTGGCAGCTCATGCGCCGCAACGAAGGCCTCGACACCTATCTGGCTATTGAGCGGGCGCCCATGCCTGTGGCTGCCATCGTCCATGGGCCGGTCGTCGGTGCGGGCTGCGAGCTCATGCTGAGCTGCGACTTCGCGGTGGCCTCCGACGACGCCACGTTTCGCTGGCCCGAGGCCGCACTGGGCGCGCCGGGTGCCACCCAGCGTCTCCCGCGCGTGGTGGGGTCGGCCCTTGCACGCGATCTGCTTTTCACCTGCCGTCGCATCGATGCGCGCGAGGCTCAATCGATGGGTCTGATCACTCGCATCGTGAGGGCGAGCGAATTGAGTCAGGCCAGCACAGCATTGGCTGCGGAGTTCGCTTACGTCGATGCTCCCACCGCACGGCTGATGAAGCGCAGTACGCAGCTTGGTGCACATCTCCCGATCAGCGCCGCAGTGGACATCGAACGGATGGCCATTCAGGTGGCGACGAAGCGAGCTTGAACCCAGAGCCTCTCCAGATCGAAAGATCGAGATACATTCAATCAGCGGAGTGCGAGTTGAGCCTCGATGACCGTCAGCAGGCGCAGGTCGTCTGCCGTCACATCCGGCGCGAATCATGCCACTACGTCTCCATGGCGGCTCACCAGAAATTGCTCGAAGTTCCAGAGCACATCGCCTTTGCAATCATTTGCCATCCCTATCAAGGCGTGATGGTTTCGTACATAGGTGTTCCGATCACAGAGTTTTTTGAAGGCGGTGAGATCGTCGGAAGCCTCTGTCATTTTGATGTCTGCTCCCAGTTCTTGGACCCAGCAGAATTTGGGCTTCTTCAGCAAGTGGCCAAGCTGATCCGGCCCGCCATGATCAGAGGGTGACTAACGGATGGCGCTACGGACCCGGTGTCTTGCACGTGCCTTGGCTCGTGTGCAAAGTGCCGCCATGAAGCAGATACAAACGATTGCCCGAATTGCTGAGTGGGCAGAGGCTGGCGGCGCGATGCCGATGGATAAGGAGTTGGCTGCGCTGGCGGCGGTTATGGACCACCTCGACACGTACAACGACACCTACGAAGCAGACACGGTCGTGCTCCTAAACGTGCGCGCGGCTATTTAGCAACTCAGCCAGATGCAAATGTGAAAAGCTCCACGGGCGGGCGCACTGCGACCGGCTCAGCTCCCGCGCTTGGCCTTACACCATTCCCACTGTGGCACCGGCTCGGCCGCAGTGTCCAGTACCAACCACACCCGCGCGCACGCCTGACGCTCGAGTTGCTGCAACTGCGGATCGGTTTGATACCGGGTGTACGCCCAGGCTATGCCCGTTCGCGCCAGCGCGGCGCTTGCTCCTTGCCGCGGCACCCCACGCGCGCGGCCATGCAGCCTTAGCGGTCGGTAGTCGTCGGCCGCAGCACCGTTTGCTCGCCCGCGCGCATGGACGCCAGTGCATGCCGGCTGCGCTCACCGAACGGCCGGGCCTTCTCCAGGGCATCGATCTCGGCCAGGCGCACCTTGACCTGTTGGTTGTCGCCTGGCGCACCGTAGCACGCGGTGTGCGTGTCGCCGTTGGCTCATCGGCGGCCGGGAGCGCTTCAGTTGGAGATGATCCCCGCAGTTGCATTCAACCAGCTTTGGGTTGTCTAAAATCCCAGGGCGGCTTGACCAGTTTGACGCTTTCTTGTCTAAACTCGTTTGTAAACGTCCACGCTTGTCTTTGGCATGCTGCCCCGTGCGAGGGCTTCCTGCATTCAAACTGTCACAAACCGCCACTAGCATCGGCTCGCCGCACGGTATCGCCTGGCCCTCCGGGCCATCGATCTTCCTTTCCGCTGACAGGATCCCGCATGTTTCGATTCGCTCGGTTGCGCCCGGCGCGGGTCTTGACCCTGCTCATTCCCCTGCTGTCCGCGGCCTTGTGCATGACCGACGCGACAGCCAGGTCGGTCATGCCGACGACGTCGCAACGCATGGCCTTCGACATCCCCGCCCAGCCCCTGGGCGACGCACTTCAGGCCTATGCGCAGGCTACCGGCCTGTCGGTGTTCTTCGACGGCCAGCTCACCGCGAGCCGCCATTCGATGGCGGTGCAGGGTGAGTTCACGCCGCAAGATGCACTGCAGCGCCTGCTCGAAGGCTCGGGCCTCGTGGCGCGCTTCACCGCGGACACCACGCTGACGCTGGCCGAGGATCTCTCCGCTTCGGGCTCCCCCCCGGCCGTGGCATCCGAGCCGCCCGTGCCTGCGGCCCTGCCGCCGGCCGAAGGCAACGCGCGCGCCGTGCAGCGCGCGCTCGAGCGCGCGCTGTGCCGCTGGCCGCAGGTGCAGCCGGGCGGCTACCGGGCGGTGATCCAGCTGTGGATCGGCCCGGCGGGCCATGTGCAGCGCACGCGGATGCTGGCGTCCACCGGCCTGCCGCCGCGTGATGCGGCCTTGCGCGCGGCCATGGAAACGTTGGTGCTGGCGCCGCCCGCGAGCGAGGCCGAGCAGCCGCTCACCATCCTGCTGCGCCCGCGCAGCGCGGACAGCACGGACGTTTGCGGCGAGCCCGCGTCCTGAAGCCGCGATGGACCAGGACACGCCCGGTTTCCTGCGCGGCTTGCTCGTGAGCCGCTATCAGGAGTTTCGCGGCCGGCTCAAACGCAAGTTCGGTTCCGACGAGATGGCCGACGACGTGCTGCACGAGACCTGGCTGCGCGTGCGCCGCATGGCCGATCCCGGGCCGCTGCAGAGCCCGGTGGCCTACCTGCTGCGCATCGCGGCCAATGTGGCGGAAGATCGCCGGGTCGCGAGCGGGCGGCTGCTCGACTTCGTCGAAGTCGAGGAACTGCTGCACTTCGCCGACGAGAGCCACGACCCGGCCCGCATCAGCGAATCGCGCAGCGAGGTGCACGCATTGGAGCGGGCGCTGGCGGAGCTGCCACGCCGCCGCCGCGAGATCTTCATCGCCTCGCGCGTGGACGAGACGCCGCACAAGGACATCGCGCTGCGCCACGGCGTGTCGGTGCGCATCGTCGAGCGCGAGGTCAAGGCGGCGCTGGTGCATTGCGCCGGCCGGCTGGAGCGCGACGTGATCCAGCGTTTCGGTCCCGGCGCCGGAAGACAGTCTGAGTAGCAGAGCAAGAAAGCAAAGCGAAGCGCACGAGCATGATGGCCGCCAACACCCCGCCCGACAAACGCGCCCTGGAAGACCAGGCGCGGGATTGGCTCGTGCGCCTGAGCTCCGGCCGCGCCACCAGCGTGGACGCCCAGGACTTCAAGCGCTGGTGCGGCCAGAGCCCGCTGCACGCGCAGGTGATGGCCGAAACCACGCGGCTCTGGGACGCGACCCGGCCGGCCGCGCAGGCGCTGGCGCAGCGCATGCGTGCCGACGAGCCCGCGCGCCGCACGGCCCCCGCCGCTTGGCCGCGGGCCGGGCGGCGGCGCTTCCTCGGTGCCGCGCTGGCAGCGGGTGCGACGGCCTTCGTGCTCGTGCGCCCGCCGGCGCGGCTGTGGCCCGCCCTGTCCGACATGACGGCCGACTACCGCACGGGCACCGGCGAGCAGCGCCAAGTGGTGCTGGCGGATGCGGTGGTGGTCGAGATGAACACGCAGACCAGCCTGAACCTGCGGCGCGGCGCCGATGGCGAGCCGGTCGCGCTCGAACTGCTCGACGGCGAGGTGCAGGTGCGCTTGCCCGCCACCCGCAGCACGCCGCTGAACGTCAGCGCGAGCGGCGGCCAGTTGATGGCGGAGGCAGGCAGCCGCTTCAATGTGCGCGCCACCGGCGCCGAGGTGTGCGTGACCTGCATGGCCGGCGCGGTCACGCTGCGGCATGGCGGCCGCACGCTGGTCGCGCGCGAAGCGCAGCAGCTGAACTACGGCCGCCACGGCGCCGAGCTGGCGCGTGCGCGTGACATCGCGGCCGTCGACGCCTGGCGCGAGCGCGTGCTGGTGTTCAACGACATGCCGCTGGCCGAGATGGTCGACGAGATCAACCGCTACCGCCCCGGCCGCCTGATCGTGACCAATGCCGAGCTGGGGCGCCGCAGGGTGCAGGCCCGGCTGCGGCTGGAGCAGCTCGCGCGCGTCGAGACATTGATCGGTGCCAGCTACGGCGCCAGAGTGACGATGCTGCCGGCCGGCATCGTGCTGCTCGGGTAGGCCGCCTCCCGGGCATTCGCGCGTCTGCATGCGTCGCGTGACATGGCTGTGAAAAAAACCGCCGCTCCCGTCGTTCCGAAAATTTTCCCCGTCTTTTGCAAATGCCGTGTCGGTCGCCTCCGGCGAGCGCTGTCTCTTAGGCAGAGCACGGCACCGGGGTGTCGTGCGGGGCAATAACGCGAACGGTTTTTCCACCGAGGTACGACATGAGAAAAAAGACCTTCCGCCGCGCGCCGGTCGCGCATGCGGTCGTCATCGCATGGGCCGCTGCCGGCCTGGCCGGCCAGGCACAGGCACAGCGCGCCTTCAGCGCCGCATGGATGGCGCAGAAGAACATCACGCAGAGCACGGCCGCGGCCACCGGCTATCTGCCGAACGGCATGCCTGTGTCGAGGCTCACGAATCCGCAGCAACAACGGCAGCAGGCCGATGCGCAGTTGCAGCAGTCGGTGCAGAACCTGAACCTGGCGGCGCAGGCCATCGCGGCGCAGCAGGCGGCCCAGGCGGCCGCGCGCGCCGCCGCGCAGCGCGATCCCTCGGTGCCCGACGGCCTGGCCGAGGGCGGCCTGAAGGTCGACACCCACAGCCTCACGGCGGGTTGGCTCAACGCCGGCGCACCGGTGCAGTCGCAGCAGGCCGATGGCCGCACCCACGTGGCGATCCAGCAGACCGGCGACCGGGCCATCCTCAACTGGGAGAGCTTCAACGTCGGCCGGAACACCACCGTGGAGTTCGGGCAGCAGGCCGACTGGGCCGTGCTCAACCGCGTGAACGACCCGCAGGCGCGGCCCTCGCAGATCCAGGGCCAGATCAAGGCCGAGGGCACGGTGCTCGTGGCCAACCGCAACGGCGTGGTGTTCAGCGGCAGCAGCCAGGTCGATACGCGCAACCTCGTGGCGGTGGCCGCGAAGATCGGCGACGCGCAGTTCAAGGCACGCGGCATCTACAGCGCCCAGGAAAGCGGCCAGTACACGCCCGCCTTTACCGAGGCCGGCGGCAAGGTCGAAGTGCAGGCCGGCGCGCAGATCGCCACGCGCCGACCGGCCAGCGTGACCCAGGGCGGCGGCTACGTGCTGCTGCTGGGCCAGGAGGTGCGCAACGCCGGCACCGTCACCACGCCGCGCGGGCAGGTGCAGATGGCGGCCGGCGACTTCTTCATCGTGCGCCCCGGCCAGAGCAGCACCCTCAACCGGTACGCCACCACGCGTGGCAACGAGGTCGCGCCGCAACTCGAGGCCGACAGCAACGCAGGCACGGTCGTCAATACCGGGCTGCTGCAGGCCCCGGAGGGTGACGTCACGCTGGCGGGCCGCAGGGTCGTGCAGGACGGCGTGGCGCTGGCCACCACCACGGTCGACACGCGCGGCACCATCCATTTGCTGAACGCCGCGAGCGACAAGCTCGGCAGCGTGACCGTCTCCGGCCGGGCCTTGAACGCCGTGCTGCTGGACACGCAGGACGGCCGCACGGCGCTGGACAGCCAGCGCGACGCGCTGATCGCCGACTCGGCCGTGCAGGATCTGGCGCGGCGCAACGCGGCGGCGGACATCTTCGACAACCTCGCGCGGCTGGACGACCGGCGCGACCGCTCGCGCATCGAGATCGTCTCGGGCGGCGACGTGGTGTTCGAGGGCGGCTCCAGCACGCTGGCCACCGGCGGCCAGATCGCGGTGAGCGCTTCGACGGGCCGCAGCACGGTGAGCCACGGCGCGCGGCTCGATGTGTCGGGCACCGTGGGGGTGCAGGTGGGCATGGCGTCGAACAACGTGGAGGTCAACATCCAGGGCAACGAGCAGCGCGACGCGCCGCTGAACCGCGACACCACGGCGCTCAACAGCAGCAACGTGTGGATCGACCGGCGCAAGCTGGTGCATGTGGCCGCGGGCGTGGGCGGCTACGACAAGGAGCGCTGGTACACGGCCGGCGGTCTGCTGGAAGTGGGCGGCTACCTGGGCCTGCAGGGACGCACCGTGGACCAGTGGTCCGCGCAGGGCGGCAGCCTTGTCTTCGCGGGCAACGAGCTGGTCACGCAACAGGGCTCGAGCATCAACCTCACGGGCGGTACGCTCGATGTGCAGACGGGCACGATCCGCCAGAGCTGGCTCAAGGGGGCGGACGGCCGGTTGTACGAAGTGTCGAGCGCGCCGGCGGACGTGGTGTACACGGACCTGTACCGGGGCTTCGAGGACACGCACAAGCGCTGGGGCGACAAGACCACCGGCTACTTCTACAGCCCCCTGATCGGGCCGCAGCGGCGGCTGGAGAGCGGGTACACGGTGGGGCGTGACGCGGGGCAGCTCATTGTCTCGACCCATGCCGCGGTGCTGGAAGGCGACGTCACGTCGACCGTCTACCAGGGCCCGCGTCAGACGACCAGGCGGGACGGCGGGGTGGAGGGCTACGCGCAGTCGCACGACGCGGCGCCGCTGGCCGCGCAGCTGGTGCTGGGCAGCTACACCACGGCCTTCAACACCGAGGCGAAGAACGGCCCCATCGGCGTGTTCCAGAACTTCCTGCCGACCTTCGCGCAGGTCGTGTTCGGCACCGACTCGCCGGAACGGGGCGACGGCATCGCGCTGGGCGGCCCGCTGCCGCCAGCGCGCAAGGAGGTGCTGTACGTCGACAGCGATAGGCTCAACGGCTGGGGCCTCGGCGGCCTGACGGCCGGTGGCGCGAAGAGCGTCACGGTCGATGCACCGCTTGCGGTGGCGCCCGGTGGCGGTATCGCGCTCTACGCGCCGCAGATGGACGTCAACGCCAGCCTCACGGCGCATGGCGGCGAGATCGCCGTGGGCAACGTGCTGCCTTCGGTCGCGGGCTCGGGCACCCCGCTCAGCATCGCGCTGTCGCCCACCGCCGGCACCAGGGCGCGGACCGTCGTGGCGGCGGGCGCGACGCTCGACGCCAGCGGCCTGTGGACCAACCTGCTCGCCGACGCGAACGACACCGCGCGCCTGCCCTACATCGACGGCGGCAGCGTGTCGGTGCGCGGCACCGGCGATGTGATGCTGGCCGGGGGGGCCGTGATCGATGTGTCCTCGGGTGCGGCGCTGCTGCGCAACGGCGCGCTGCGCGGCGGCCATGGCGGCGACGTGACGCTGGCCGCCGGCCATGTGGTCGATGCCAATGCGGCGCCCGATCCGCTCGCACTGCTCACGCTGGCCGGCGAACTGCGCGCCTACGGCGTGAAGGGCGGCGGCACGCTCGACGTGCGTTCGGGCACCGCCGTCGGCATCGGCGGTCAGGCGCTCGACACCGAAGGCCTGCTCGCGGCCGGGCAGGCCGCGCCGGTCAACCTGCGGTTGCTGCAGGACTACCAGCTGGTCGCGGGCGACATCGCGCCGATCGACCTCTCGGTGACGCTGACCCGCCGGCCGGCCGGCTACACGGTGACGGGCCAGCAGATCGAGATCCGGATCCCGGGCAATGCGCCGCTGGTGCTGAAGGCGGACTGGGTGGTGCCGTTCAACCTCTTCGATTCGAACGGGGTCCTCCATCGCATCGGCAGCACCGTGCTCGCGGGCACCATGGTGACCCAGGGCTTCTACCTGCCGGTCGGCGTCACCATTCCCGCCGACGTGTTCCCGGACGGGATACCGATCGCGCCGACGCTGGTGCGCTACAACGCCGGCAGCGTGCTCGACATGCCGTTCACGCTGGCGGCCGGCAGCTCGCTCGCCGCCGGCGCGGTGCTGGCGCGGTCCGTCGCGGTGGCGCCCACGGGCACGCTGTCGCCCGCGCTGTTCCAGACCGGCTTCTCGCACTACGTGGTGACGGCAGCCGACGGCCTCGCGATCGCGCCGGGCACGCGCATCGAAGTCGCCATGCCGGTGCTGCGCACCGACGTCGACGGCCTGCAGGCGCTGCCCGGCGGCAGCCGGCTCGCCGCCGCGCTGCCGGTGTGGACGCCGCCGCTCTACCAGGAGGATGCGCAGCACGCCAGGCTCGCGCAGCGCGGCGGCGCGAGCATCGAGTTCGACGCGGGTTCGAGGCTCGGTGGCCCGGGCCTGCTCGCGCCGCTGACGGTGAGCACCGATGCGCACATCGCGGTCGATCCGGGCCAGGCCATCACGCTGTGGAGCAACGGCGGCCAGTTGACGGTGGACGGCCGGCTCGACGCCTGGGGCGGTTCCATCTCGATCGCCTCGCAGCCGACCTCGCAGTTCCGCTACCAGGCCTCGACCACGCGCTCGGTCTGGATCGGCGACGACGCGGTGCTCGACGCGGCCGCGCGCGCCTACGTGGCGCGCGATGCGCAGGGCCGTGCCTATGGCATCGCGCCCGGTGGCGGCTCGATCGAACTCGGCCTGTCCGACTCCTTCCTCGTGATCCGAACGGGCGCCGTGCTCGACGCCTCGGGCGCCTACGCCGAGGTCGATGGCTCGGCCGGCAGCGCCGCCGGCGTGCCCGCGCGGCCGCTCGCGCTGGCCGGTGCCGGCGGCAGCATCGGGCTGCATTCGTACGTCGGCATGGTCATCGACGGCTCGCTGGTCGCGCGCGCGGGCGGCGCCGGCGCGGCCGGTGGCTCGCTGACCCTGGAGATGGCCAACCGGCGCTACCTCGCGGGCGCGGAGAACATCCCCGATGCCGTGCAGACCATGCATGACGTCACGCTGACCCAGCACTACCGCCCCGGCGGCCTGGCCGTCGGCCTCGCGCCGGGCCAGGCCGACGCGGCCCTGAAGTACGGCGCGGCGGTGCTCTCGGCGGACCGGGTGGGCGCGGGCGGCTTCGATGCGCTGACGCTGTCGGCGCACGACCTGCTGCTGTTCGACGGCGACATCGACCTCCAGCTCGGCCGCAGCCTCAATCTGCGCAACGGCTTCCTGGCGGTGGCCGACGCCACGCCCGATGCGAAGGTGCGGCTGGCCGCGCCCTACATCCGGCTCGACGGCGGCAGCTGGGACGGCGCCTCGGGCTATTTCAGCCCCGGCATCATCATCGGCGGCCGGGCCGTGGGCCGTCCGGCGCATGGCAACAGCGCGCTGACGCTCGACGCGGGCCTGATCGACATCTACGGCCGCATGCAGTCGGGTGTCGTCGCCGGCTACGGCGACGGCTCCGTGACGCCGAACGGGCCGAGCGCCAGCCGCATCGTCGAGGCCGACGGCTTCGCGGCCGTCACGCTGCGCAGCGAGAGCGACATCCGGCTCGGCAATGCCGCCTTCGTCGTCACCGGCGACCTGCTGATCGAGGCGGCGCAGCTCTATCCGCTGAGCGGGCAGCGCGGCGTGGTGATCGCGGGCCAGGCCAGCCTGCCGAATGCCTCCAATGCCTGGGACCAGTCGCGCAGCCTGGTGATCCGCTCGAACGGCCACGCCGCGCCGGTGCCCGATTCGGTGTTCGGCCAGCTGGTGCTGATGGGCCCGACGCTGGACCAGGGCGGCGTGGTGCGCGCGCCGCTGGGCACGATCGGCCTCAACGACATCGGCGGCCAGCTCTACGGCCCGGCCTGGATGAACAGCGTCATCGCCAATCCCGAGGTGCTGCCCTGGATGAAGCTGGTGCTGCGCGACGGCAGCCTGAGTTCGGTGAGCGCCGCGGGCCTGACCATGCCCTACGGCGGCACGCAGGACGGCCTGACGTACCGCGGCACCGACGGCACGCTGTTCAGCCTTGGCGGCAATTTCACGCAGCGGCTCAATTCGAATTCGCCGAGCGATTCCTACGTGCTGGCGCAGGGCATCTCGATCGGCGGCGGCTCGGTGGTGGCCGAGCCGGGCTCGGTGCTCGATCTCTCGGGCGGCGGCGACCTGCGCGGCGCGGGCTTCATCACCGGCCGCGGCGGCTCGGTGGACGTGCTGACGACGGCGCTGGCGAATGCCAACCCCGCGGCCTATGCGGCCGCCGCGCAGGGCAGCGCGGTCTATGCGATCGTGCCCGGCTACGCCTCGGCCTATGCGCCGGTGGTGCGCGACAAGGGCGCCGGCGATCCGGCGGTGGGCCGCCAGCTCACCGTCGGCGCGGGGGTGCCGGGCCTGCCCGCCGGCACCTACACGCTGCTGCCGGCCAGCTATGCGCTGATGCCGGGCGCCTTCCGCGTGGAGGTGGGTGCGCGCATGGGGGCCCTGTCGGGCAGCGCGGCCGCCGCCGGCGCGCTGGCGGATGGCAGCGGCTCGTGGGCCACCACCGGCACGCTGGGCATCGCCGACACCGGCATCCGCGACAGCCTGCCGAGCCAGCTGCTGCTGACGCCGGCGCAGACGGTGCGCCGCTTCTCGCAATACAACGAGACCCGCTACGCCGACTTCGCGAAGGCGCAGGCGGCCCTGTTCGGCAACGTGCGGCCGTTGCTGCCGGCCGACGGCAAGGTGCTGCGCTTCAGCTTCGCCCAGAACGATGCGGTGGCACCGCTGCAGTTCGAGGGCCGGGTGCTGCTGGACGCCGCCCCGGGCGGGCTGCGCGGCCAAGTCGGCCTGCTGGGCGACAAGCCGATCGACATCGTCGGTGGCACCGCGCAGCCCAAGGTGGGCGCCATCGAGGTGTCGGCCGACATGCTCAATGCCTTTCGCGCCGACACGCTGGCGATCGGCGGCATCTACACCTTCTTCAACGGCCTGGACTCGTCGGGCGACAGCGCGCGCGTGTACTTCTCCAACGGCCTGGGCGCGGGCCTGGTGAACGTGCGCAGCGGCGCCACCGTGCGCGCGGGCCAGATCTTCCTGATCGGCAACCAGGTCGAGGTCGAGGGCGGGGCGGTGCTCGACACCCGCGGCATGGGCCGGCCCGGCGTCGACTCCGATCTGGGCTTCCTCTATGCCAACGGCCCCGGCGTGTCGAGCGCCCCGTACTCGCCGGCGGTGTTCGCCGTGAGCAACGGCTGGCTGGATTTCCTGCCGGCGATCGGCACGGGCCGGATCACGGTGCGCGACGGCGCCACGGTGCTCAGCGAAGGCACCATCGCCTTCGCCGCGCCGGGCGGCCTGGCGCTGGGCGACGTGAACCTGGGCGCGCGCTACCTCACGGTGGCGCAGGACCAGATCCACATCGGCACCGCCGCCAGCCTGGCGGCCGCGCAGGCCGCCGGTGCCATGCAGCCGGGCTGGCAGCTGACGCAGGGCACGCTCGACCGCCTGCTGCGCCCCTCGGCCAGCACCGGCGTGCCGGCGCTCGAGCGGCTGAGCCTCACGGCCGGCGGCGCCTTCAACTTCTATGGCGCGCTGACGCTGGACACCGGCGATTCGCCGGTGCAGCTGGTGTTCAACACGCCGGCCTTCTACGGCCTGGGCGGCGACGGCGACACGGTGCGCATCGCCACGCGCGACTTCGTCTGGAACGGCATCGCCACGGGCAACGGCACCACCACGCCGTACGCGGGCGCGGCCCCGGTGGCGGTGCAGCCCGGCGGCCCGGGCACGGGCAGCGGCACGCTGGTGATCGATGCGCGCACCGTGCAGTTCGGCTACGACGCGCTGAGCCAGCCGCAGCGCCAGGCCGAACTCGAGCGCCTGGCGCTGGGCTTCGGCGCGGTGAAGATCCAGGCGGCCGACCGCGTCACGGCCAACAACAAGGCCGCGCTGCTGGTGGGGCGCTCGCGCGACGCGGACGGCACGCTGCAGGGCGGGTCGCTGTCGATCGCGACGCCGCTGCTCACGGGCCGGGCCGGGTCGGCGATGCGCTACCTGGCGGGTGGCGACATCGAGGTGTCGGCCCCCGCGGGCGCGGCCGCGCCCGACCCCGATGCCATCGCCGAACTCGGCGCCTCGCTGAGCCTGCAGGGCCGGCGCGTGTCGCTCGACACGACGGTGGCGCTGCCCACCGGCATGCTCCGGCTGCTGGCCGACGGCGACATCGCGCTGGGCGAGAACGCGCGCATCGACCTGTCCGGCCGCGCCGTGCAGTTCTACGACATCACCAAGCACAGCTGGGGCGGCGGCGCGACGCTGGCGAGCACCCACGGCAGCATCGCGCAGGCCGCGGGTTCGCGCATCGACGTGTCGGCCGCGCACGAGAACGCGGGCTCGCTGACGCTCGACGCCAAGGCGGGCACGGTGACGCTGGCCGGCGCGCTGTTCGCAGCGGGCGGCGGCGCCGGCTTCGCCGACGGCAAGTTCGACCTGAGCACCCGCGGCATCTCCGATGCGGACTTCGCGGCGCTCAATGCGCGCCTGAACGAGGCTGCCTTCTTCGGCGCGCGCGGCTTCGTCGTGAAGCAGGGCGACCTGAACGTGGGCGAGGGCGTGCGCGCGCGGCAGGTGAGCATCGCCACCGACGCGGGCCGCCTCACGGTCACCGGCACCATCGACGCCTCGGGCGCCACGCCCGGCAGCATTCGCCTGAACGCCAGCGGCGACCTGACGCTGGCGGCGGGCGCGGTGCTCGACACCCATGCCACCACACGGGTCACCGACAGCTACGGGGTGCCCGTCGAGGCGTCGAACCGGGCGAAGATCTCGCTGGGCAGCACCGGCGGCACGGTGCGCCTCGAACCGGGCGCGACCCTGGACCTGCGCTCGCCCGACGGCGTCGCGCGCGGCCACGTCGACATCGACGCGCCGCGCCTGGGCAGCACCGGCACCAGCGCCACCGGTCCCGATGCGCCGGCCAACGCCACCGGCGGCGACATCGCGATCGCGGCCGCGGGCCCGCTCCACATCAAGGGCGCGCAGGCCATCGCGCTGAACGGCGTGGCGCGCTACACCAATGCGCGGCCCGACCCCGACGACGCCAACGGCCAGGTCGTCGACCAGGACTACCTGGATCGCATCGACAGCGACAGCCGCGCCTTCGACACCGCCGCGCGAGGCAACGCCGACCTGCGCGCGCGCATGGCCGGGCTCACGGCCTATGGCGAGGCCTTCCATCTGCGCCCCGGCGTGGAGATCGCCAGCGGCACGCCCACCGGCAACCTCACGGTCAAGGGCGACCTCGACCTGTCGGGCTACCGCTATGGCCCCGCGGCCGACCGCGACCTGGCCTCGGCGCGCTACGGCGCGGGCGAGCCGATGTCGCTGGGACTGCGCGCGGGCGGCGACCTGAACATCCACGGCAGCATCAACGACGGCTTCGCGCCGCCGCCGGCCACGCCCGACGACAGCGGCTGGCAGACCCGCGTGCAGGTGCTGTTCACCAACCAGCCGGCGCCGAAGGACGTCACGGTCAGCGTGCCCTTCAACGCCACCTGGGGCGATTTCTGGTACGTGTTCCCCGGCATCTTCTCGGGCGACTACCCGGTCGTGGTGTCCGGCTCGATCAGCGACGACTACGGCACCTACGGACCGGGCGACACGATCTACAACGGCTTCCTGGCCGGCACCATCACGGTCGCGGCCGGCACGGTGCTGACCACGGTCGCGCCGGGGGGCGCCGACATCCTGCTCAGCGGCCCGCGCGCCGAGCCCGGCCGCCTGTGGGCCGCGTCGCAGATGCTGGCCGCGGGCAGCCTGTCGGCCTCGATCCGGCTAGTGAGCGGTGCCGACCTCGGCGCCGCCGACACGCGCCGGCTGCAGGGTGCCGCGCAACTGGCCGGCCGCGGCAACCTGGTGCTCGACGACCTGCATCTGGCCGGAACGACCACGCAGTTCACCGTGCAGGCGCCGAGCGTGGTGCGCACCGGCACCGGCGACCTCGAGCTCTACGCCGGCGGCAGCTACCGGCAGGAGTCGCTGTTCGGCGTGTACACGGCGGGCACCTCGGTGGCCGGCACCGGCAACGACTCGGGCTACAACGCGCCGCGCGCCAGGCTGCCCGACGGCAGCGTGCTCGGCGCGGGCAACGCGGACTACGAGCGCACGCTGCCCGCGCAACGCCTGTGGTTCACTGAGAACGGCGGCGACTTCACGCTCTCGGCGCAGGGCGACATCCTCGGCTACCTGCAGCCCGAGACCCTGTCGACCGGCGAGTGGCTGTGGCGCCAGGGCGGCGCCGAGATCGGCGAGCGCACGGCCTGGGGCCTGAACTTCGGCAGCTATGCCATCGACGGCTGGCCGACCCTCGCGCAGTCGCGGCTGGGCTTCGGCGGTTTCGCCGGCATGGGCACGCTCGGCGGGGCAATGCCAGCGTGCACGCTGGCGGCAACATCGGCACCACGGGCTCCTTCACGCGCGGCCTGCTGGTCGCGGTGGGCAGCACCGGCCGCGTCGCGGACGGCGGCGTGCTGGCGCAGACCGGCGGCGGCAACCTCGACGTCTCGGCCGGCGGGCAGATCCGCACCGGCCTGTATGCCAACCTGCGCGGCGACACGCGCATGGCGGCCGCCGACGTGGGCAGCGTGGTGCTCAAGAACTTCGCCACGCCCAACAACCAGGACCCGCGCGCGGTCGATCCGCACACGCCCTACAGCGGGCAGCGCGACGGCGTCGTGAACTTCGCGCCGGGCGACGGCGTGCTGCGCATCGAGACGCTGGGCGACCTCGCGATCGGCGCGGTGGTGGACGCGGGCCGCGCGGGCGAGCGCGTCGAGACGCAGGCCCGCAGCGGCAGCCTCAGCGGCCCGACCGCCAGTTGGTTCACGCTGTGGACCGACCGCACCGCGCTGGACCTGTTCTCCGCGGGCGGCAACGTCTCGCCCTTCGGCATGCCGAACATGGATCCCGTGACCAACAACCAGGACGTGAGCAGCAGCACGAACATCATGCCGGCCACCCTGAGCGCGGTGGCGGCCGGCGGCAGCATCTACTACGCGACCGATGGCCTCGCCGCCGGCCAGATGATGCCGTCGCCAGTCGGCCACCTGGACCTGCTGGCGCGCGATCTCGTGAGCGGCGACGCGACCAATTCCATCAGCTTCGGGCACAACCCGATCGGGCCGCTGGGCACGGCGCTGTCGAGCATGGTCACGCCGCTGCGCCCGGGCTGGCGCATGCTGCGCGACAACCCCGGCAACCCGCTGGCCGCCACCAACTACTGGAACGCCGGCAAGCTGCAGCCCTACGAGTCGGACGCGATGTACCAGAACGGCTTCGCCGACTACATCCCCGCGCATGTCGGCACAGGCGGCACGCTGTTCAACTTCGGGCTCAACACCGTGAGCGACGCCAGCATGGCCGGCACCGGCGTGGCCTCGCACATCTACGCGGTCAACGGCGACGTGCTGGCGGTGCAGATCGGCAACCTGCAGAACGTGAGCCTGGGCAACGGCGAGGCGCCGATCCCGGCCTACCAGGCTTCCAAGCCGCTGCGCATCCTCGCCGGCGGCGACATCGTCAACAGCAGCGGCCTGATCGTGCAGAGCGACCCGGCCGAGATCTCGATGATCGCGGCCGGCGGCGACATCCTCTACACCAACTTCAGCATCGCCGGCCCCGGCACGCTAGAGGTGTCGGCGGGCGGGCAGATCTACCAGGGCAACCGTGCCAGCCTGACCAGCCTGGGCGCCATCGCGCTCGGCGATCGGCGCCCCGGTGCCGACATCGTGGTGCAGGCCGGCCTGGGTGCCGGCCTGCGCGGGCAGGGTGCGAGCGACTTTGCGGGCTTCGCGGCGCAGTACCTGGACCCGGCCCGCGCGATCGACGCCTCGGCGGCGCTGGCCGACCAGCCCGGCAAGGTGGTGAAGACCTACGACGCCGAGCTCGCGCAATGGCTGCGCGAGCGCTTAGGCTACGCGGCTTCGTCGCCGGCCGATGCGCTGGCGCATTTCCAGGCCCTGCCGCCCGAGCAGCAGCGCGTTTTCGTGCGCGCGGTGTTCTATGCCGAGCTCACGGCCGGCGGGCGCGAATACAACGACCCCGACAGCAAGCGCTACGGCAGCTACCTGCGCGGGCGCAATGCGATCGCGGCGCTGTTCCCCGAGCGCGACGCGAACGAGCAGCCGATCGCGCGCGCGGGCGGCCTCACGCTCTACCAGGGCAGCAACGGAAACGCCGGCATCCGCACCGTGGTGGGCGGCGACATCCAGACCCTGACGCCGGGCGGCAGCACCATCGTCGGCGTGGAGGGCGTGACCCCGGCGAGCGTGGGGAGCGTGAGTCCCGCCGGCCTCATCACCCAGGGCGAGGGCAGCATCGACATCTACAGCCAGGGCAGCATCCTGCTGGGCCTGTCGCGCATCATGACCACCTTCGGCGGCGACATCCTCGGCTGGTCGGCCGAGGGAGACATCAATGCCGGGCGCGGCTCGAAGACCACGCTGGTCTACACGCCGCCCAAGCGCGAGTACGACACGCTGGGCAACGTGAAGCTCTCGCCGAACGTGCCGAGCACGGGCGCGGGCATCGCCACGCTCGATCCGATTCCCGAGGTGCCGCCGGGCGACGTGGACCTGATCGCGCCCTTGGGCACCATCGATGCGGGCGAGGCGGGAATCCGCGTGTCGGGCAACGTGAACCTCTCCGCCTTGCAGGTGGTGAACGCCGCCAACATCCAGGTCAAGGGTGAATCCGCGGGCTTGCCGCTGGTGGCGTCGGTGAACGTGGGGGCGCTGACCAACGCCAGCGCCGCGGCCTCTCAGGCCTCGGCGGCGGCCCAGGAGGTGCTGCAGCGCGAACGCGTGGCCGCGCGCTAGGCGCTGCCCTCGGTGTTCACGGTGCGGGTGCTGGGCTTCGGCAACGAGCCGCTGGGGGGCGCGGCGGCCCCTGATTCCCGCGGGGCCGATGCAGGCGGCGCTTACGACGCCCGCAGCCCCGTGCAGGTGCTCGGGCGCGGCCCGCTGGGCGAGGCGCAGAAGGCCATGCTGACGGCGGCCGAGCGGCGCAACTGGCGGCCGTGATGAGGCACCGGTGCTGCGCCGCCAGGGCTCGTACCGGCTTCTTACACCGAGCCTCGCATAGCGATTTACTTCAAGTGCACCAGATCCCTGATGTCGATCAAAGCGCGGCCCTGTCCTGCGTGGTACCAGGCAGGTTGATGAGCAACTCGAGATGTCGGCGAAGTAAGTACAACATCTGAACTGCGATCCGCGCATGTTCTTCCGCATCGTAGAGAGCGGCGGCGTCCGGAAAGGTCTATAGGGCCATATTGGGTTGACCGCGCCAGCCTGGCACCTGTACCGTGACGGACACATCCAGAATGATCACGAAATTCGTGAGGACGTCCCGGAGCGCTCCAGCTCGTTCGAGTCAAGCGGTCGAAATGGAAGGAAGCGGCATGCAGCCGTTGCCCAGGCCAGCTATGGCTGCGGGATGGATTGCGGAAGCGGTGTGGCCGGGTTGTCAGCAGAAGATAGCGCTGCATCTGCCTGGCCAAGGTGTGGCACCCAGCACCATGCCTGCATCTCGGGCAGTGGCGCAATTCGGGTCAGTGGCCATGTCAGGCACGTGTCAATCGCGTTTGCGGGGTCGGGCGGAGGTATCGAGCTTGTTCTCCTCAAGCACTCAAGTCCTGTTGTTCGGGTCCTGGTGCAGCAGATCGATGCTCAGACTGCTCGATCGAAGCATCTACTTAGCTCGCCATCACCCTATTCTTTCAGCCGTGATCGCAGATCGCGTTCTGCAGACCATCCCTAGAGAGGAGAGGCTCGGGAGATCACTGATCACAGAATCTTATGAATCACGAGAATAACTGTATTGGACGCATTCGACTAACGTCTTCCTAATGCGACCAACGCATCAAGGAGACAAAAGTTGAACGGCGCGAAAACTTTGGTCAGCACGCTGCTGGCATCTGGTGTGGATACCTGCTTCGCAAATCCCGGAACCAGCGAAATGCACTTCGTTGCGGCACTTGACGAGATCCCGGGGATGAAGTGTGTCCTCGGTTTGCAGGAAAACGTTGTCACCGGTATGGCGGATGGCTATTTCCGGATCGCACGAAAACCTGCCTGCACGTTGCTCCACTGCGGTCCGGGCTTTGCGAACGGTATGGCCAACCTGCACAACGCACGCCGCGCTCGCAGCGGTATCGTGAACATCGTTGGTGACCAGGCGACCTTTCATCGCCCCTTTGATCCACCGCTGACATCCGACACGACCGGCATGGCGCAGACGGTCTCGGCTTGGGTGCGGACCAGCGCCCGCGCGTCGGATCTCGGCAGGGATGCTGTGGAAGCAGTGAGTGCAGCGCGTACTTTTCCCGGACAGATCGCCACGCTGATTCTGCCGGCGGACGTCTCGTGGGGAGAAGGCGGTGTGGTAGGCACGCCCACAGTTCCGGGTCAACCGCCGCCCATCGACAGCGGAGCGGTCGATGGCGCCGCAAAGATGCTGCGTGACCGTCGCGATGTCTTGATTCTGCTCGCCGGGCATGGCGTACTGGCCGAAGCGCAGCATTTCGCATGGCGCATCGCCCGCGCGACAGGCGCGAAGCTGATGGCCGACTTCGTCAATCCCCATCTCGCGCGCGGCCGAGGTCGGCTGCAGATCGAGCGGGTGCCGTACACCAGGGCGGAGGCGATCGAAGCGATCGGCAAATTCAGACACGTGATCCTGGTCAATGCGCGGCCACCGGTTGCCTTTTTCGCATACCCCGACGTGCCTTCGATCCATTACGAATCCGATACACAGTTTCACGTGCTCTCGAGGCCCGACCAAGATCCGGTCGAGGCCCTGCGCGCGCTGGCCACGCTGCTCGATGCTCCCGACGCGGAGATCCCCGATGCAGGTCCGCGGCCCGAGCCCGCGAGCGGTGTACCTTCGCCTGAAGGCTTGGCGCAGACGCTGGGTGCCCTGATGCCGGAGAACGCCATCGTCTCGGAAGAGAGCGTCACCTACGGAAAGCACTTCTATCGGTTCACGCATGGTGCGCCCGCCCACGACTGGCTGCACCTGGCCGGTGGTGCCATTGGTGACGGGATGCCTGTCGCGACGGGCGCAGCGATCGCCGCTCGCAAGCAGCGTCGTGTGATCAACCTCCAAGCCGACGGCTCGGCCATGTACTCCTTGCAATCCCTGTGGACCCAGGCCCGAGAGCAACTGCCGGTGACGACCATCCTCCTCAACAACGGCCGCTACGACATCCTCCTTGGCGAATACAAGAAGGTCGGCGCGGGCGCGACGCCAGGCGAGAACGCGATGAGCATGCTGGATCTCGGAAATCCTTCCCTCGACTGGGTCCGGTTGGCCGAGGGAATGGGCGTTGAAGCGTGCCGGGCGACCACGCTGGAACAGTGTGCCGACCTCATGCGCCGCAGCTTCTCGAAGAGCGGCCCGTTTCTCATCGAGCTGATGGTGTGACGGCTATCAGAGTAGAGAGCCCGCCATGTCCATCACACGCAACGACCTTGGGACCTTCATGACCGAAACATACTCACGCACTTTGCCCGGTCCACCGATTCGACGGCGCGGTCTGTTGGCAGCGGGCCTCGGGTTGGCCGCCGCGAGCGTAAGCGCGCGCACGGGCGCCCAGCCCCAGGCCTTGACGCGACCCATGACGATGATCCTGCCGTTCGGTCCTGGCGGTTCCGTCGACGTCCTCGCGCGGGCGCTGGGTGTCGCCATGGCGGAGGAACTGAACGTGCCGGTCGTCATGGACAACCGGCCGGGCGCCTCCGGTGCCATCGGCGCGGCGGCAGCAGCACGCGCCGCGGCGGACGGTACGACACTCTTCTTCGGCTCCTCTTCCACCCAGTCGGTATTGCCGAACGTCCGGGCGAAGCTGCCGTTCGATCCGGTGTCCGACTTCACGCCCATCTCGCTGGTCGCCGAAGTCGAGAACGCGCTGGTGGTGAACCCTGCCGTTCCGGCCCAGTCGCTCGGTGAATTGGTGGCCTACGCCAAAGCGAACCCCGGCAAGCTGTCCTATGGGTCTTTCGGAACCGGCAGCATCACGCATCTGGCCGCGGAGCTCTTCAAGATGGCCGCGGGTGTAGACATCGTTCATGTGCCGTACAAGACCGCGACCGATCTCGACGTGGCTTTGATGGGAGGCCAGTTGCACTGCGCCTTCGTCACGCTCGCATCGTCCATGCCACACATCAAATCTGGGCGACTGCGCCCGCTGGCGGTCAGCAGCAGTCAAAGGTCGCCGTTCCTGCCGCAGGTGCCGACCACCGCCGAGGCCGGCTATCCAGCGGTGATCGCCGTCTCGTGGGGCGCGTTGTATGCGCCGCGTCGGATGGACCCGGCCCTGGTGACCCGGCTCAACGCAGTGGTGCGCAAGGCCCTCGAACAGCCACAGGTCAAGGAACGGTTCCACGCGGTGAATGCACGGCCCCTGCCGAGTTCGCCGCAGGAGCTGGCCGCCTACCAGGCACGCGACCACGCGCGCTGGGCGAATGTCGTCAAGACAGCCCGGATCGAGGTGGAGGGCTGACCATGCTCAGACTCGACCCCAATCTCCGATGGCTCTACACCGAGCTGCCGATGGTGGACCGTGCCGCCGCGGCGGCGGCGGATGGCTTCAAAGGTGTCGAAGTCGCTTTCCCGTACGACGTGGCCGCGTCGGACTACCGCGCAGAACTCGACAGGTCGGGCCTCGCGCTCGTCCAGATCCTCTCTCCGATGAATTGGGAGGGCGGGGAGCGGGGCCTGGCAGCGGTGCCCGGGCGGGAGGACGACTTCATGGCCACGATCGAAACCGCGGTGGACTATGCCGTGAACTGCGGCCGCCCGTTGATCCACGCCGCGCTCGGAAATCCGGCGGCGCACGATGTGCATGCGACTTGCCTCGACACGGCCAGGGAGAATCTTCGCGCTGCCGCAGACCTCGCCGCACAGCACGATCTCACCATCATCATCGAGGCCTGCTGCAAAGCCAGGCTTCCCGAGTTTCTGCTGCACTCCAACGCAGAGACGGTCGCGTTGATCGAGTCCATCGGACGCGACAACGTCAAGCTCTGCTTCGACACCTTTCACGTCGCGATGGAGAAACAGGACCTGCTCGAGGAACTCGACAGGGTGTGGCCGCACATCGGCCATGTCCAGATCGGCAATGCGCCGGGCCGGCACGAGCCCGGGGAAGGCACGCTCGACCTGCCCAATTTTCTCGAGGCGCTCGATCGGCGCGGCTGGGATGGCTGGGTCGGGCTCGAGTATGTGCCGAGCAGAAACACATCCGATTCACTCCACTGGGCGCGGTCTCTCGGCTTGCTTCCGAAGGGCATTCCATGAACGAAGTCCAGCAATTGATCGGTACCTGGCGCCTTGACTCGTTCCGTATCCACTACGACGACGGAGAGCTCGTCTTTCCGATGGGTTCGGATGCCGAAGGGCTGATCGTCTACACCCCGGCCGGCTTCATGTCAGGTGTGCTGATGCAGCGGGGCAGACCTCGATTCTCTGCGGTGCGCAGCTCCGTTGCGGAGACGGGAATTGGCTCGACCGAAGAGATCATCGCCGCCTTCAACGGGTATTTTTCGTACTTTTGTCGCTTCAATGCGGACCCGGTCCAGCGCAAGGTCACGCATTCTGTGATCGCTTGCCACCTGCCGGATTGGGAAGGCCGCACGCTCGAACGCTTCTGGTGCTTCGAAGACGGCGCAGATCGCCAGCGACTGACGCTGTCGTCGGCACCGCTCATGATCAACGGACGACAGGCGAAGAATGAATTGAAGTTCTTTCGCGAGTCGGATACCTTCAATGTCGACAACCATGCCTAGACGCCTCGCGCAAGCACCCCACACCATGGAAGAGATGAACCCAGCATCGGGCGAGCGGATCGCCTGGGTTACGGGCGCGGGCACGGGAATCGGCAAAGCCGCTGCCTTGGCCCTTGCCAGTGCAGGCTATACGGTCGCACTGGCGGGTCGACGGATCGAGCCGCTGCAGGCGGTCGCGCAACGCATCGAATTTGCTGGAGGCAAGGCCCACGTCTTCGCCCTGGATGTCACGGATGCCCCTGCCGTCGCCGGGACGGTCGAGGACATCGAGCGCCGGATCGGCGAGATCCATGTGCTGGTGAACAGCGCAGGGATGAACGTCACGGAAAGATCATGGTCGCAAGTCAGCGTCGAAAGCTGGAGCCGGCTCGTCGATGTGAACTTGACCGGGACCTTCCTCTGCATCCATGCCGTGCTGCCCTTGATGCGCTCGCGGCGGCGAGGGGTCGTCATCAATATCGCATCCTGGGCCGGCCGCCATGCCTCGTCACTCGTGGGTCCCGGATACAACGCCACCAAGCACGCCGTGGTGGCACTGACGCATTCGTTCAACATGGAAGAGGGCCGCAACGGCTTGCGGGCCTGTGTGCTGATGCCGGGGGAGACCGACACGCCGATCCTCGACATGCGGCCCGTTCCCGTTCCGGCGGATGAACGAGCGCGCATGCTGCAGGAAGAGGACCTCGGTCGGACCATTGCGTTCGTCGCCGACATGCCCGAGCGCGTATGCGTCAACGAGATACTGATCAGCCCGACGCACAACCGTGTGTTCGGGTGAGCAGGACGAGGAGTATCTCGAGCCGTTGAACGGACATTCGGTTGTGTGGGCTGGCGCCACCATCGTGACGAGGCCGAGTTTCGACCTGATCGAATTGCTGTAACGTCCGCGCTCCAGCCCACGCATCCTCGTTTCGCTATGCCTCCTATCGCCGCCCTGCCGGTAACGAATCCCGAGCCGGAGGCTTGCGCGCGAAGAGGGGGTGCGCTGGCGAGCTGTCATCCAAAGAGTGGATTGATCTTGCGAAGTTTCGGAGAGGACGCATCATGATCAGGCTTGATGCAAACCTGAAATGGCTGTTCAACGAAGTACCGTTCATGGACCGCTTCGCTGCTGCTGCGCGAGCCGGTTTTTCGGGCGTCGAGTTCAGCCTTCCGTACATCTATCCGAAGCACGCCATCAGGCAACAGCTCGACGCGCACGGCCTGAGGTACTGCTATCTCGTATCGCCCTCCGGTGATTGGGAGGCTGGCGAGCGCGGCATCGCCTGCGTACCCGGTCGCGAACGCGAGTTTCAAGACGGCTTCGACCTGGCCCTGGATTACGCGCATGCCTTCGATTGCGATCTCGTTCACACCACGATTGGCCTTGTGCCGGCGGATGGCGAGCCCTTGCAATGCCGCGAAGTGCTGATGGAGAACCTGGAACGCGCAGCACGGCGCGCTCGCGCGAGTGGCGTCCGGATCGCGATCGAGCCCTTGTGTCGTCAGAGCTATCCGAGGGCTTTGGTCAAACGCACTGCCGAGGCAGCCGCGATCATCGCTGAACTCGGGCATGCGAACGTCGGCATCGTCTATGACTTTCACCATGCGCAGAGGGAGGAGGGCGATCTGATCGAGACGATCCGGCGTCACCTGAGCCGCATCCTGCATTTCCAGATCGCCAATGCGCCTGGGAGAACCGAGCCAGGAGTGGGCGAGGTGAACTTTCCATTCCTTCTAGACCGCATTGATGCGTTGGGTTACACGGGTTGGATTGGATGCGAGTACACACCCTCCGTGTCGACGCTGTCGAGCCTGGGTTGGGCGAAGCCGTATGGCATTCGCGTCAACGACTGAGGCGCGCTCGGCCATAATGCGGCCTGTCTCGCATCCCGCGACGATTCGATCTTGCATAGGTTCGAGGTCTGATGATCAGCATCTTCGCCGACAAGTGTCCCGTTGCGCTCAGCGCGACCATCGCACCGGAGTTCGGAACGGGCGCGTTCCTGCGGATCAGCGACACACTGCGCGGGGACGATATCGACCGACGTGAAGGCGTCCGGTTCGGCATCCATCTCGGGTCGGCAGCTCGCAAGGATGAGGTATCGAAGTGGCGCGGCATGGTGGTCGGGCAAGCCCGCACCGGAGTCGTTCAGGCCCTGTGCGGGCTCGGCGGTTGAAAGCGTCCGGCATGCAATTTCTGGTTGGCGCCAATCCCGATGCCGAGCCGCAGTCGATCAGTGGGTTGCTCAACGTTGAAGATTCGTCTCTCGTCGCGCTTCCTGACATCGGTGCTGTCCAACGGATCGTCGTGAGCCCGGGTGAGACCGGGGAGATCACGAGGCTCGATCATCACGTGACATTGCATCGCGCCGGCGCGCCTCTGTTGCATTCTTGGCACGAGCGCAAGGCCCTCGCGCCAACGACGATGCGCAAGGGCCTCGTGCACGTGAGGCCGGCGCACGCCGCACACCGGTCGGCCTGGGACGCCCGCTGCGCGCTCACGATCATCGCCTTGTCGACAGGCTTCGTTGCGCAGTGCGCAGCGGACCTGTTCAAGCGCGATCTGGCCCAGGCATCGGTGGCTCTGAACATCGGTGGCCTCGATCCGTTTCTCTGGCAACTCGGCGAACGACTCGACGAGCTGGCACAGCGCCCGGACCCGCCGTGGGTCTTCATGGACGAGGTCGCCTCGACGATGGCCATGCACCTGCTGCTCAAAGCCGGAGAACGTCCCGATGCCCACGCTGCACGGGCCTTGACGCAGCACACGGTCAGAAAGATTTCCGAGCATGTGGATGCCCATCTGGCCTGTGAGCTGCGTCTGTCGGATCTGGCCGCGCTTTGCGACATGAGCCCCTTTCACTTCTCCCGCCAATTCAAGCGTGAGACTGGATTCAGCCCGGGCCGGTTCATTCGGATGCGGCGCATGAAGGAGGCCAGCAGGCTGTTGGTCGGCACCGGCCTGGGCATCGAGGACATCACCGCAGCGGTTGGCTATCAGGATCCGAGCGCGTTCCGGCGCGCATTCATTCAGGAGCACGGGATGACGCCGTCGCGATTCCGACGCGGCCGTTTCAGTTAGACCCGCAGGATCCGCATTTTTCGCAAGAACCAACCTGTGCATCCACTCCACCTCTTCCTACGATCGTCTCCATCAGTCTGTGTCGACTGCAAGCGATGCGAAAGGAAAAGGAACTGTGATGGAACTCAAGGGAAAAGTCGCGTTGGTTTCCGGCGCCTCGAGCGGCATTGGTGCCGCGACTGCGCGCAAGCTGGCGGCCCACGGCGTGAAAGTGGGTGCTGCAGCCCGCCGTCTCGACCGTCTCGAGCAAGTCGTTGCAGAGATCCACGCCGCAGGTGGAGAGGCCGTGGCGATCGCGATGGACGTCACCGACGCTGCGCAAGTTGCTGCCGGGGCGAAGAAACTGTTCGACGCCTACGGCGCGATCGACATCGCATTCAACAATGCGGGCCTGATGCCCATTTCGAACGTCGAGAGTTTGAAGACGAACGAATGGCATCGCATGATGGATGTCAACGTCAAGGGTTTGCTGAACACGACGGCGGAAGTCATTCCCTACATGAAGAGGCAGGGTGGTGGACACATTGTCAACACGTCGTCCATCGCGGGTCGCAAGGTGTTTCCGGGCATGTCGGTCTACTGCGCCAGCAAGCACGCAGTGACCGCGTTCTCCGAGGGGCTGCGGCTCGATGTCGCGGCCAAGTACAACATCCGCGTCACCTGTATCCAGCCGGGCGCGGTTGAATCCGAGTTGTTCGAACACATCTCAGACAAGAAATACCGCGAGCAGATGGAGCAACTGAAGAACGAGATGACCTTCCTCAAGGCCGAGGACATCGCCGACACGGTCTTGTTCGCGCTGATGGCGCCGCAGCGCGTCAACGTCGCCGAGATCTTCGTATTGCCGACCACACAACCCTGGTGAATCAGCAGGATCCGCATCTTTAGCAAGAACGCCCCTGTTAAGTCGCCAGGGCTCTGACTAGGATCGTTCGTCGCAGCCTGCGACGACGAATGGAGCGCAACCCGTATGAAGATGACGCCGAAAAAGGGTGAGGGCGGGGCGGTGACCCGCCGAGGCTTGTTTGGCTTGACAGCCAGCATGGGAAGTGCCGCCTTGCTGCCTGCGTGCGCGCTGCCCGAACCCGGCGCGGCGGGCCAGGCCATGCAGCCGGACGCGGGATCCGTCGCGGTGCATCTGCGGATCAACGGCCAAGCGCATGCCTTGGAAATCGCGCCGATGGTGACCTTGGCCGACGCCTTGCGTGAGCGGCTCGGGCTCACCGGAACCAAGATCGGCTGCAACCACGGGCAATGCGGCGCCTGCACCGTGCACGTGGACGGGCGGCGAGTGCTGGCCTGCCTGACCCTCGCGGCCGTCTGCGAAGGCAAGGCGATCACAACGATCGAAGGCGTTGCGTCGGCAGACGGAAGCCTGCATCCCATGCAGCAGGCTTTCATCGACCACGATGCCTTTCAATGCGGCTACTGCACGCCGGGCCAGATCATGTCGGCGATTGCACTCGTGAAGGAAGGTCGCCTGGGGTCGGACGACGAAGTCAAGGAGTACATGAGCGGCAACCTGTGCCGCTGTGCTGCCTATCCGAAAATCGTTGCCGCCGTGACCGATGGCGCGCGCCTGATGAGGCCCTGAGCCATGACGCCCTTTTCGATCCGCAACGCTTCCAGCCCGCAGGGTGCCGTCGATGCACTGTCCGCCCACGACAACGCGCGATACCTTGCCGGTGGCACGACGCTCATCGATCTGATGAAGCTCGGCGTCGAGAAGCCGACCACGCTTGTCTACGTCGACGACATGCCCGGCCTCGGCGCCATCGAAGTGGTGCGTGATGGCAGCCTCCGCATCGGTGCACTGGCGCGGATGAGCCAGGTCGCGGACGATCCCCGCGTCAAAGCCGGCTGGCCGATGGTGTCGCAGGCGCTGTGGAAGGCCGCATCGGCTCAGTTGCGCAACATGGCGTCGATCGGCGGCAACCTGCTGCAGCGCACGCGATGCCCGTATTTCCGCGACACCGCTTTCGCGCATTGCAACAAGCGCGTGCCGGGTTCAGGCTGCGACGCGATGGACGGTCACAACCGTGAAAACGCCTTGCTCGGCACGTCTTCGAACTGCATCGCCCTCCATCCGTCCGACCTGTGCGTGGCGCTCACCGCACTTGACGCACGCGTAGAAACCTTGTCGCGCGACGGTCCGCGCGTGCTCCCCTTCGACGCCCTTCATCTCCTGCCCGGCGACCGTCCCCATGTCGAGAACGCCTTAAGGCCGGGCGAGCTCGTCACCGCTGTCGTCGTTCCCGGCAGCGCGGCCGCAAGACGCTCGCTCTACTTGAAAGTGCGAGACCGCCAGTCTTACCAGTTCGCCTTGACGTCTGTCGCGGCCGGGCTCGACCTAGAACCCGATGGCTCGGTTCGCGACGTGCGGCTGGGCTTGGGAGGCGTCGCCACCAAACCCTGGCGGGCACTGGCCGCCGAAAAATTTCTTGTCGGTCACCGGATCGACGAGGCGACGGCATTCGAGGCGGGACGGCGCGCGATGGAGGGCGCCGTTGCACGCAAGGGAAACGCCTTCAAGGTGGAGCTCATGCATCGGACCGTGGTCGATGCCTTGCTGCAGCTTGCCCGCGCGGAGTCGATTTCATGAGCGCGCCATTGAACTTGATGGGGAGTCCGTTGCCACGTGTGGATGGGCTGGCGAAGGTCACAGGTCGTGCGCGCTACGCTGCGGAGCACACTTATTCGAACATGGCGCACGCTCGCCTGGTCACCGCGGCGATTGGGCGCGGACGCGTGACAGGCATCGATTCAGCAGCGGCCGAGGCCGCCGGGGCCAGGCTCGTGCTTTCGCATCTGAACGCCGACCGACTGGCGCCGGTCAAGGCCGCCTATCCCGTGGGCCAGGCGCAGACCCGATACCTGCCGTTGCAATCCGACGAAGTGCGCTATGCAGGGCAGGCTGTCGCGCTCGTCGTCGCAGACACTCCGGAGGCGGCCGACCTCGCCGCGTCGCTCGTTGGCGTGACCTATGCTGCTGAAGCGCCGCAGACGGATCTCGTCGAGCATCTTGGTCGAGCGCGAAAGGCAGAAGGCGGCAAGGACATCGAGAAGGGTGACGCCGATGCTGCTTTCGATGCGGCCGACATCAGGATCGACGCGGTCTACACAACCGCGACCGAGCACCACAACGCGATCGAGCTCTATTCCACGATCGCCGAGTGGATAGACGGCCGGCTGGTCGTCCATGAACCGAGTCAATGGTTGAGCGGCTTGCGCGCCTATCTTGCAGAGCGTTTCGGAATCGATCAAGACCAGGTGCGCATCATCTCTCCGTTTGTCGGTGGAGGTTTCGGCAGCAAGGCGCTGTCCATGCCCCACAGTGCCTTCACGGCGATGGCGGCCCGACGACTCGGCCGGCCGGTGAAGCTCGTGGTGTCGCGCCCGCAGATGTTCACCGTGGGTGCATACCGTCCGCCGTCGGTCAGTCGCGTGCGGCTCGGCGCATCCAAGGAGGGCCTCCTGCGCTCCTATATGCACGACTACACCACGTCGTCGTCCCGCTCCGACCTGAGCGGGGTTCCAGGCGTCGAGTCGCCGGCGGTCATCTACGCGTGTCCCGCGATCCGCGGCCGCGACCGTTTCGTGGACCTCGATGCGAACCATCCGGGGCCGATGCGCGCGCCGGCCGAGATGCCCAGCGTCTTCGCGCTCGAAAGCGCGATGGACGAATTGGCCCATTTGGTCGGCATCGACCCGGTCGAATTGCGTCTGAAGAACGATGCCGGCGAGCGCGATCCCGTGTCGGGGCTACCGTTCTCGAGTCGCTCGCTCGCCGCGTGCTGGCGTCGGGGCGCAGAGTTGTTCGGTTGGTCCCGCAGACCGATCGCACCTCGTTCTCTGCGAGATGGAGACTGGCTGGTCGGCTGGGGTTGCGCAGCATCGCTTTACCCGGTTTATGTTGGTCCTTCATCGGTCCGCATACGCCTCTCGGGGAAAGGGCGAGTGCTTGTGCAGCTTGCCGGTCAGGACCTCGGGACCGGCCTCTACACGGTCGTCGCCGGTGCGGCCGCGGAGACGCTTGGTGTACCGATCGAACACGTGCGCGTCGAGATGGGCGACAGCGATCTTCCGTTCGGCTCTATGGCAGCCGGCTCACGCAGCACGGCCAGCGTGATGCCTGCCGTGCTGCGGGCGGCAGAGCGCGTGCGCGAGCGCTTGTTCGCTGCGGCAACGCAACCCGACGGGCGGCTCGCAGGGCTGCAAGTCGAACGCCTCGTCATCCGCGAGGGGCGGGTGGTGTCCGCGACAACCGAGAACGTTCTTTCGGAATCGATCGAGGATATTCTCAAGCGCGTCCCGCGGGCGGCCATTGACGAGACCGGCGACTTTGTCCCGGCGGGCCTAGCGACCGATAAATTGGCGGGAATCTACGGTGGTGGCGAAGGCGCCATGGGCCCGCTCGTCGCGAAGCACTGGGCCATGTATTCGTTCGGTGCGCAGTTCGTCGAAGTGAGGGTACATCGCCTCACCGGCACGCTGAGAGTGCCCCGCGCCGTCGGGGTCTTCGGGGCGGGACGCATCGCCAACGTGCGCACTGCACACAGTCAGCTTATGGGCGGAATGATCTGGGGCCTTTCCTCAGGATTGCTCGAAGCGACGCATGTCGATCACCGCTACGGGCGCTACGTCAACGCCAACTTGGCTGAGTACCCGATCCCCGTGTCCGCCGATATAGGCTCGGTCCAGGTTGAAATGCTGCCGGAAGAGGACCGCGGCCGCGACGTCAATCCCTCAGGCATGAAGGGTGTCGGAGAACTAGGTGTCGTCGGCACCGGTGCTGCCGTCGCGAACGCTGTCTTCCACGCGACCGGGCGGCGTGTACGGCACCTGCCGATCACCATAGAGGACGTGCTGGATGGTCTCTGACGGTAAGGCCGACGCAGTTGACAACAGAACCGCAGGGCGTCGTCGCGCGATGGTCCCACTGACGCTGGCCTTCATCTATGTCGGAACGGGCACGACCTTTCTGGCGATGAAGCTGGTGTCGCATGAACTCTCGCCGGTGGCCTTGACGGTCGTCAGGCTGCTGGTCGCGGCCCTGATCCTGGCGCCGATCACGGTCTGGCGCCTGCGCACGCGCGGTGCCTGGCCCACCGCGCCGCAGCTGCGTGGGGCGGCCTTGACGGGCGTGCTGCTGTTCGCCATAGGGCAGGTTGGCATCGCCGTTGGGGTCGCGAGCATGTCCGCCGGTGTTGGTGCGGTGATCACTTCCGCGACGCCGCTGTTCATTGCGATTCTGTCGACCGTTTTCCTGCGGGAGCCGCTGCCGGCGCGACAGCTTCTGGGCGTGCTGCTGGGTTTTGGCGGCATCGCGGCCCTGACGATGACGGCACCCGACGGAGAGATCGTGCTCGCCGGCGTCGCGGCGCTGCTGGTGGCGGCCTTCGCGTGGGCGATCGGTTCGCTCTACGGTCGAAGTGCGGCTATGCCGTCCGACGCTGTCGTCACGCTCAATGTCCAACTGCTCGTCGGGGCGCTGGTGGCGTCGCCGCTGATGGCTCTGGACGGTCATGGCGCCGCCGGGCTCCTGCAGTTGTCCGGGACAGCCTGGGCCGGCATGGCCTACCTGGTGGCCATGGCGATCGCCGCCTTCATGGCCTTCAACTGGCTCAACCTGAACGTGTCGAGCACGATCGCGAACACCTTCAACTATGTCACGCCGGTCATCGCCATGGGGCTCGGGGCGGCGTTCCTGGGCGAGACGGTCACGGCCGCGAAGCTGGCATCCGCTGCGGTCGCGCTCGTGGGCGTCGTGCTGATCCTCAAGTGACGGACGAGTCGTTTTCCAATGGACTACGCTTGCTCGCTGGGCCTTCTCTCTGTGGTCTACCTCGCGGTTCTGGCGAGCCCGGGACCGAACTTTCTAATCTTGAGCGACCTCGCGCTGAGCGGGCGTCAGCGCGAAGCGCGGTGGGTCGTGCTCGGCCTCACCGCGGGCTCGATCTTCTGGGTGATCATTGCGCTCACCGGCGTATCGGCGCTGCTGGATCGCCACCCTTGGCTGAGCAGTTCGATGCGGTGGGCCGGCTCGGCCTATTTGATCGGGTATGGGATCAAGCTGATCCGTGCAAGCCGGCGGCCCCGGATGCGCGAGACGCCGAGGCCCGCCGGCGATCCATCGGTGCGCCGGGGCGCGTTCCGCAGCGGCATCGTGACGAGCGTCACCAACCCCAAGGGCGCGGCCTTCTGGACCAGCGCGTTCGCGACCTTGATGCCGCCCGATGCACCGAACGGGTTCCTGCTGGCAACGACCGTGCTCGTCGGCATCCTTTCACTCGCATGGCACCTTGGCATCGTGCGCGTTTTCGGAACGCGAAGACTGAGGGCGGGCTACGTGCGGATCGAACCCCTTGTCGATCGAGTCGCAGGGAGCGCACTGGTGCTTCTGGGTTTTCAGCGAATCTTCAGCAGGTGACACGACCATGATTTCTCCCGCCCCGGTCCAGCCCCCCGATACCGCCGCCGCAGCGACACAACAGACTCGCCATCGTTTCGAGCAGGTGGGCGATGTGAAAGTGTTCTACCGCGAAGCAGGTGACCCCCGTGCGCCCGCCGTACTCCTGCTGCACGGCTTCGCGGCGTCCTCGTTCATGTACCGCCATCTGATCCCGACGCTCTCGGACCGGTATCACGTGATCGCGCCCGACCTGCCAGGCTTCGGCTTCACGGAGGCGGCGAAGCGTGGCGACTACGCCTACACCTTCGACCAACTTGCCGAGACCATCGACCAGTTCACCGTACAGCTCGGGCTCGAGCGCTATGCCATGCAGGTGTTCGACTACGGTGCCCCCGTAGGGTGGCGCCTCGCACTGGCCCATCCTTCACGCATCACGGCCATCGTCTCGCAGAACGGAAACGCCTACGAGGAGGGGCTGGGTCCCGGGTGGGCTCCCATTCAAAAATACTGGGCAGAGCCATCGCAGGCGAATCGCGATGCACTGCATGAATTTCCGACGGCGACCTCCGTCGAGTGGCAGTACCTGGAAGGCGTCGTCGACAGGGACCGGGTGGCCCCGGATGCCATCGCCCTCGAAGGCTGGCTGGTGTCTCGACCCGGCAATGCGGACATCCAGCTGGACCTGCTCCTGGACTACGCAACCAACGTCGCGAAGTATCCAGAGTTTCAGGCCTACTTTCGAGAACACCGGCCCCCGCTGCTGGCCGTCTGGGGCCGGAACGACCCGTTTTTCCTGCCTGCGGGCGCGCAGGCCTGGAAGCGCGACATCCCCGATGCGGACGTGCGTTTCTACGATACGGGCCATTTGGCCCTCGAGACACACGGTGTCGAGATCGGAGCGGTGATCCGCGCTTTTCTCGAGGAGAACGTGAAGTGAGCGATCAGCCCGTGGATTGCAACCGTCGGCCGGCCGGGAGGCTTCACGCCGCGATCAGGGAAGGCGACCTCCCCAGCGTTTGCGAGCTTCTCCGCCTGGGTGTGGACGCGAATCGGCGCGATACCGATGGATTCACGCCGCTCATGCTTGCCTGCGCCCTGGGGCAGCCGTACATGGCGGAGATGCTGTTGGTCGCGCACGCGGACGTTCTTGCGATAGACCCTCGCATGGGGGCGACTGCGCTGCACAAGGCCGCGCAGACGGGCAATGTCGATGTCATCGCCGCGCTCCTGAATCATGGGGCGTTCATTGATCAGCAATCCCCCGTCCTTGGAAACACGGCACTGATGGATGCAGTGCTTCACAAGCATCGAAGCGCCGTTCAATGTCTTCTGGATCGCGGCGCGCGGACGACGATCAGGAATCACTGGCAGCAATCGGCGCTCGACCTCGCGCGAGTCGATCGGCTCGAAGCGATCGCGCGCCTGATCGAAGCGAGGATCGCGGCCGACGCCGAACGCGTCGGCGCCATGTCCTTGGTTTCGGCCACGAAGGCAGGCGATCTTGCGGAAGTCGAGCGTCTCATCGCGGCCGGTGCGGTGGTCGACGAGCAGGTGCCGGTGGTGGGAGGGCCCGACGACAACTACACTGCCCTGGGTATCGCGGCGCGTGAAGGGCAGCGCGCGATCGCCCGCGCTCTTCTCGGTGCAGGCGCCGACCCATCGCGGATGATCGGTCTGATGAAGGGCACGGCGCTGCATGAAGCCGCATATTTCGGGCATGCCGAGCTGGTTCAGGAGCTCGTCGCCGTGCGGGAGCGCTCCGGCGCATCGATACCTGAAATCGATGCGCAAGGACCTTACAACGGCTTGTCCGCGCTCCATGACGCGGTCTGGCACGGACATCTGGAGGCCGCGAGGGTGTTGGTCGGCGCGGGCGCTCGTCTCGACCTCAGGACGAATGCGGGGCTGACGCCCCGCGAACTGGCGCGCCTCTACGGCTACGACGAGATTGTCGAGTTTCTTGCCGGGATCGAGCCACGGCTTCTTGCTTCAGAATCAGGTGACTATCAATGATCGAAACCATTCGCTCGTGTCCTTTCGCCTTCCCGGATGCAGCGCTCGCTGATTTACGAGAGCGCCTGGCGCGCACGCGTTGGCCGGACAAGGAGACGGTGGACGACGCGAGCCAGGGGGTGCCGCTGGCAAGAATCCAAGCACTCGCTGCGTACTGGCGCGAAGGATACGACTGGCGCGCCGGCGAAGCCCGATTGAACGCGTTCGATCCGTCGATGACGTGCATCGACGGGTTGGACATCCACTTCCTGCACGCACGTTCACCGGAGCGGAACGCGACCCCGCTGCTCATTACGCATGGCTGGTCGGGATCCCCCTTTGAATTCGCCAAGGCCATGCCGCTCCTCGCCGACCCGCGCGCGCACGGAGGCGGACCCGACGATGCCTTCCACGTCGTCGTACCTTCGATGCCGGGTTTCGGTCTCTCGGGCAAGCCGAAGCAGCCTGGGTGGACCCCGGCGCGCATCGCAGGTGCCTGGGTCGAGCTCATGCGCAGGCTTGGCTACAACCGCTTCGTGGCTCAAGGCGGAGACTGGGGCTACGCGATCACCAATGCGTTGGGCGCGATCGGCGCGCCTACGGTCGAGGCCGTGCACTTCAACATGTTTCCGGTCTTTGAAACGATGGAGGCCGCGGACGAGCAGGAGGAGCGCGGCCTTCAGCGGCTGCGCGACTTTCAGGAGAACAAGTCGGGCTACCAGATCGAACAGATTCAAAGCCCGCAGACGATCGGCTATGCGCTGACCGATTCGCCCGTGGGCCAGGCGGCGTGGTTCTACGAGTTGTTCGAACGCTGGACCGATCACGAAGGTGATCCGGAGCAGGCGTTGAGCCGGGACGACATGCTGGACGCCATCACGCTGTACTGGCTGACGGAGACCGCAGCCTCGTCGGCGCGCATCTATTGGGAAAGCATGCGCACCTTCGAAGAGCAACGCATCGACATACCGGTCGGCTTCAGCCAGTTTCCCCGAGACCTTCATCTGGCGAGCCAGCGCTGGGTGCAGCAACGCTATCCCACCCTGGTCCATTACGGGCAGCCGCCGAGAGGGGGGCATTGGCCAGCGTGGGAGCAACATGAACTCTTCGTCGAAGAACTTCGTTCGAGCTTTCGGAAGTCCCGTCGTGCGAAGTCATGAAGCGGACAGAGCGCACCCTCGTCGATCAACGTTCAATCCGCGTATTGGCCGGCCGCCTTGATCGGTCCGGCCCAGCGTCGTAGCTCGTCGCGCAGGTGCTTGCGATGCCCGTCCCGCGTCAGCCTTTCGTCGGTCACGACTTTCAACCCGGCGTCGGTCTGCTGCTTGCCAAAAGAGTCGCTGTTCGCGATCGTCACCAGTGCGGAATTGAGTCGCTCGACAACCGGCGTCGGGGTTGCCCGGGGCGCATACAGGCCGTACCAGATGGTGAGGGGCGCCTGCGCAAGGCCCATCTTTTCCATGGAAGGGACGGCTTGCAGCGGGGTACCTTCGATAGGCTCGCGCACGGTCACCGCGATCGGAAGCACTTTGCGCGCCTGGATCTGCGGCATCGCGTTGGACGTCAGGTCGCACATCAGGTCGACGTGACCGCTCATCAGGTCGATCATCGCCGGGCCGGTGCCCTTGTATGGGACGGTCGTCAGGCGCAGTTTCAAGGATGATTGCAGCAACAGCCCACACAGATGAGACGCTGAACCGATGCCTGCGTTGGCAAAAGTGACTCGCGATTGCCGTGCCATCCATCGCAGCAGCTCGTCACCTCCTGGAATCTCGGGTCTGGAGATGAGGACCAAGGGAGATTCCGCCATCACGCCCAAGGGCTCGAAGTCGGTTTCCGGCGCGAAATCGAGCTTGCGAAAGAGCGCCGGTGCCGTCGCCATGTGCACATGGTCCAGCAGCAGGGTATAGCCGTCGGGCGCGGCGCGCTTGACAGCGGCCACCCCGATGTTTCCGCCCGCGCCGCCCTGGTTTTGAACGATCACGGGTTGACCCAGAAGAGCGCTGGTCTGCGCCGCGATCTGGCGCGCGAGCCTGTCCATCGGCCCGCCCGCCGCGTAGGGCACGACGATCGTGACCGGCTTGTCGGGAAAGGTCGCATGGGCGCTGCCGATGTAAAGCGTCGGTGCCAAGGCCAACGTCCACAGGAGTTGAAGAATGCGCTTCATCTGATGTGCCCGCTTCAGCTTCTTCCTGCGGCGGCACCGCCCATCGCGGACACGGCCTGCGTCACTGCCTGGCTGCGCAAGGCGAAGCGTTCGCGTGTCGCCTTGAGGCAACGCTCGACGATGTGTTCGGGCGACGTGCGCGGCGTGCCGCCCTCGAAAGGCGGCTCGGGGTCATACTCGATCTGCAATTGAATCTGTCGGGCAGCGTCTTCGTCCAGGATGAGCGACACCGCCTTCAGCGCCATGTCGATCCCCGAGGTCACTCCGCCAGAGGTGAAGAGGTTACCGTCGATGCAGATGCGCGATTCGTCAGGAATCGCACCGAACGCGGGTAGAAACTCCAGGGCCTGCCAGTGGCAAGCGGCGCGCTTGCCACGGAGCAATCCCGCCGCGCCCAGCAGCAGAGAACCGGTGCATACGCCCATGACGAATTGCGCGCCGGCCGCCTGCCGGGCCGTGAACTCGACCCACGCGGGATCGACAAGCGCATCGTCGGTACCAGGACCGCCCGGAACGACCAGGATGTCGCAGGGCAACGACGTAGCGAAGGTCGCGGTTGGCAACAGGGTCAGGCCCCTGTCGGAGTGGACCGGGTCCATGCTCGGCGAAACGAAGTCGATCTTGAAGCCCGGCGCTCGGGCCAACACTTCGAAAGGACCAGTGAGGTCGAGTTGTGTGAGTGCCGGAAACAGTAGAAAGTTGACTTGCATGATGAGACTCCTTGAAACCCAAAATTTAGAGGCCGGGCAGGGTCGAGGTGTGCCAATCGCGGGGGACATTGCGCCAATGCGCGTGGCGTTTCTGGTGTTCCCGCACTTCCAGCCCATCGACCTGAGCGGTCCGTGGCAGGCATTCACCACAGCGAACGAAGAGCTCGGACATGTGGCGTACGAACTCTCGACCTTCGGCCCGCAAGCCACGGCGTCCACGAGCGACGGAGGGTTGCGCGTCGTCGTCGGCCATACCTTGGAGGAGTCGCTCGCATCGCGGCCGCACACACTCATAGTGCCTGGAGGCGAGGGCGTGCACGCTGCCGCGGAAGATCCGGCGTTGCTGGAAATCCTGCGCGCGCTAGACCGCGTCACGCAGCGGACTTGCAGTGTGTGCACTGGCGCCTTCCTGCTGGCGGCGTGCGGGCTGCTGAATGGGCACCAGGTCACGACGCACTGGCGTACCGCCGAGAGATTGCGCCAGCGCTATCCGCAGCTCGACGTGGTGGACGAGCGGATCTTCAACACGAGCGACAAGTACTGGACCACCGCCGGCGTCACTGCGAGCATCGATCTGGCACTGGCCCTCATCGAGCGCGATCACGGCGTCATCCTGGCGCAGCGCGTGGCCCGGCGTCTCGTCGTCCATCTTCGCCGGAGCGGGGACCAGCGGCAGTACAGCCAGACACTGCGGCTGCAAGACCGGGCAGGTGCGCCCTTCGGCAAGCTGATCGACAAGATCGAGGCGCGCCCGTTGCTGCGCTGGACGGTGGACGACATGGCGATGGAATGCGACATGTCGCGCCGCACGTTCCAGCGAAAGTTCAAGCAGAGCTTCGGAATGGGCCCGATCGACGTGCTGAGGATCGTGCGAAGCGAGCGAGAGCTGATCCTGTCCAGCGCCGGGCGGCTCACCAAGAAAGAAGTCGACCATGAGCGGTGACCGCCGCACGGCTCAAAGTTCGAGCACGACCTTGCCGAACTGCTGGCGCGCGCGCATCCGCTCGTGCGCCTCGCGCACGTCCGCCAGGGCAAACACGCGGTCGAGTGGCATCGTGAATGTTCGGGCGGAAAACAGGGGTTCGACATCGGCCCGCATGCGAGCGATCAGCAGCGCGAAGTCGTCGATCGTCCGGGTCCGGAACGTGACACCGACGAGAGACAGGCGCTTGAGCGACAGCAAGTCCATGTCGATGTCGCCCCGCAGCCCACCCATCCTTCCCACGCTGACGATGCGGGCGCCGATCGCGGCACAGGCCATGTTGTCCGGCAAAGCGGGCGCACCCAGGTGGTCGATGACCACATCCGCGCCATGGCCCGAGGTGATCCCTTCGACGTCGGCGCCGACGTCTGGCCCGCCCAACAGCGCATGGTCGAGGCCGAGCGCTTCAAGTCGTACGCGCTTCTCAGGCGATGACGTGGTGCCGATCACTTCGCGCGCGCCGAGCAGTCGCGCCATCTGAATGGCGGCGATGCCGATGGCCGAACTCGCCACTTGCACCAGCACATTGTCTCCGCGTTCAAATCGGCCGTTCGTCACAAGGGCGTCGTGAGCCGTCATCATCGCCGCCGGCAGGCATGCCGCCTCCACGAAGCTCATGCCCACTGGCATCGGAATGAGAAGCCGCTCGTCGAGGGACACACGCTCTGCCTGGGCGCCGGCGCACATCGCCATGACGCGGTCACCGGTCTTGAACGACCGAGCGTCCGGGCCACATTCAAGCACCTCTCCCGCCATCTCCATGCCCGCGACGCCTGGGTCGACCGTGCTGGGGACGGCGCGGAAATGGCCGGTCTTGAGACTGAGGTCGGCGCGGTTCATTCCCGCCGCGCGCACCTGCACAAGGACTTGGCGGCCTGTCACCGCCGGATCATCGATCTCTCTGAGTTGCGGTTGGGCCAGCGGCTGGCCATCCTGCGCGATAAGGACTGCTCTCATTTTCAAGTCTCCAATGACAGAGGCCGGATTTGAAAGCGCAGTGCCGCGCAAGTCCAATACTGTTCATCGCCTGATCGATAAGAGCATTCCATCGATCCCACGGGTCGCGATCGCCAGATGTCTCAGGTGTTTCGCGCAAAGGTGGAAGCGATGGCCACGAGGCTCGACAGCCCCGGTGATGGATTGCCGTCCACCCAGGCGATGGACAATTCCGCTTGCGGCTCCGGCGTGTAGAAGTGGCGGATGACGACACCGGGCACGTGGATGAGTTCGGCCCGCGACTGCGGGAGTATGGTCAAGCCGACGCCGGCCGAAACGGCTCGGAGCATGTGCTCCTCGTCCGCTTCTCTGAGCACGATGCGAGGCTGCTGCTCCCCCCAGATCTGCTCGAACATCGATCGATAAAAGCCAGGGGCACGCTTCGACGACCCGGTGACCAGGGGCTCGTCGAACAACGCCTCCTTGCGAATTCTCCGACGCCGCGCGAGGGGGTGGTCGCGTGGCAGACCGATCACCAAAGGCTCGGTATCGATCAGGATGGTGCGCAGGCGCCTGTGTGCGTGTGTTTCGAGGTCGAGCGGTGAGCGGATGAAGGCCGCCTCAAGCTGACCTTCCAGCAATTGCTCGATGCTCCGCGCCGTGGGCTGCGAATTGATTTCCAGCCGCAGCTCAGGCTCCGCGGCACGGAGCGAGTCGACGATGGCGCTGGAAACCCCTCCCGAAGCCGACCGTGAATAGCTGAGCCGCAGCCGCGCGGTGCGCCCCAACTTGAAGGCCCGCATGCGCTCTTCGAGAAGCGATGCCTGCAGGAGAAGTCGCTTCGCTTCTTCCAGCAACACGCGCCCGCCTTCGGTGAGCTCGACGCTTCGGCTGGACCTCACGAAGAGCTCGATGCCAAGCATCGACTCCATTTGCTTGATGTTCTGCGTCAGACCCGGCTGTGCGATATGCAGGCGCGTCGCTGCTCTGCCGAAGTGAAGCTCCTCGGTGAGAGTGACGAAGTATTTGAGTCGACGGAGATCCATTGATCAGATAAACATATCGGTCAACAGAATAACAGTATTGGACGAGCCTGAGGTGAGGGGTTTCAATGCCAGCCGGAGACAAAACAAGACGAGACGAAAGAAATGACTTCATTCGAACCAAGACACATGGCCAGTGCAACGTTTCATCCGTCGCGGCATGCGTGAGATTCTGATCACAGGCGGAACGAGTGGCATCGGGCTGGCGATCGCACGCGCCTTTCTGGCCGCTGGGGATCATGTCGTCGCCACGGCCGTGTCGCAGACAGAGATCGATCGTCTGGCGTCCTCCGACACAGACGACTCTTTCACCTGCGCCGTACTGGACGTCACGGACGAGAGCGCCGTAGAGCGGTTTGCTGCCCGGTTCCCGGCACTTGACGTGCTGGTCAACTGTGCAGGCGTCGCGCAGCCCTGGCCGACCGAACACGCGCCCGAAGGATTCAGGCGCACGGTCGATGTCAATCTGCACGGCACCATGCGCATGTGCTTTGCGTTTGCCGACGCGCTGATGGCGCGCAGCGGCTGCGTTGTCAATATGGCGTCCATGCTCAGCCAGTTCGGGAGTGCCACCACACCCGGTTACGCGGCCAGCAAAGGCGGGGTGGTGCAGCTCACGCGCTCGCTGGCTGTGGCGTGGTCAGTGCGCGGCATCCGCGTCAACGCGGTGGCGCCCGGCTGGGTCGCCACGCCTCTCACTGCGCCATTGCGTGAGGACGCTGCCCGTGTTGCTGCCATCCTGGCGCGTACCCCGATGGCGCGCTGGGGCGAGCCCGCAGATCTGGCAGGGCCGGTGCTGTTCCTTGCATCCGCATCCGCCGCTTTCATCACTGGCGCCGTGCTGACTGTCGATGGCGGTTACAGCGTCGCATGAGGTGGCGCGCCGACGAAATGCCCTGGGTGACATTGCAGCTCGCGTCCGCATGGCGGGCAGGCGATGCACCGCGCCATTGCCGCAGGGTCCCGGACGCACACAGCGCGATCTGAAGCAAAGGCCTTCGGCACGTGGTCCGCATGGAAGAAGCCCCCAAAACTTCTCGCCACCCTTCAAGCGTCGCCAACGGACGACTTCATGCAAATATTCAAAGAAGTTACAACCATGACCTCGATTCACCACGGCAGCTTCGCAGATTCCCACTCTAAATGGATGCCGGCGATATCCAGATGGTCCCCAACGGTGGCGGTCGTGTCGCTTCTGGTTCTCCTCGTACTGGTGCCTGTCGGCTTCCTGCTGTTGTCCAGCTTCAAGCCAGACGGCTCGCTGACAGAAGATGGGTTCACGCTGGCGAACTACGCGACGGTGTACCTCGATGCCGAATTCTGGGGGATCCTGTGGCAGACATGCGTTTTCGTCGTGGGCTCGACAGCGGCTGCTCTTGTTCTCGGGACTGGCCTTGCGTGGCTGGTGGAGCGCACCGACCTGCCCTACGGCAACGTGATCCGGATCTTCATCATCCTTCCGCTCGCCACGCCACCGCTTCTTCTGGCCATCGCCTGGCTCATGCTGCTCAGCCCGCGCAGCGGTGTGCTGAACCAATGGCTCATGAGCCTGTTCGGCCTGGAGACGGCGCCGCTCAATATCTCCTCGATGGGAGGAATGATCTTCGTCGAGGCGCTCGCGCTCGTCCCGACGGTCTTTCTCATGATGGCGCCGGCGTTCCGGCGCGTCGATCCAAGCCTCGAGGAAGCCGCGCTGATGGCAGGGGCGAGCACGTGGACCATCGTCCGCCGGATCATGCTGCCGATCCTTCGCCCAACGCTGCTGGCGTCCACGGTGTTCCTCGCGATCGTCGGCTTCGTGGTCTTCGACATCCCGGGCACGTTGGGCATGCCAGTGCGAGTGTTTGTGCTGAGTTCCCAGATCTACTACCTGATCGGTTCCAGCCCCGCCGGCGTTCCGGCCTATGGACAGGTCAGTGCGATCGCGACGTTGTTCCTGGTGATGCTCGTCTCGCTGGCGCTCGTCTATCAGCGCCTGACCAGCCAGTCGCACCGCTTCGTCACGATCACCGGCAAGAGTTTCCGGCCGCGCCGTTTTGTTCTGGGGCGTTCGCGATGGATCGGGATGCTGTTTGTGGGGATCTATTTTCTGCTTGCCATCATCCTGCCGCTCGGCATCCTGGTATGGACCAGCCTGATGCCCTACCAGGGGCCGGTCAGCTGGGACATGGCCTCAAGCGCAACCCTGTCCAATCACCGGGAGTTCCTGAGCAATCCCTCGACGCTCAAGGCCGTGTTCAATTCTCTGGTAGTCGCGGTCATTTCTGCGACGGTCGTTGCGATGCTGTCAGTGGTCATCGGTTGGCTGGTGGTGCGATCGACGGTGCCGGGGCGCCGCGTGATCGACATCCTGTCCTTTCTCCCCATCGCAGTGCCTGGGATCATGATGGGTGTCGCGCTGATGTACGTCTACCTCACTGTGCAGATCGTGCCAATCTACGGGACGATTTGGATCCTGGTGATTGCCTACATCACTTCTTATCTGGCTTTTGGCAGCCGCTCAGCGCAGGGCGTCATGTTCCAACTTCACAGGGAACTGGAGGAGGCGGCCGAAATGGCAGGGGCCAGTCGACTGCGCATTTTCTGGCGCATCACGCTCCGCCTCACCATGCCGGCATTTGTTGCCATCTGGATCTGGGTTCTCGCCCATGTGGTTCGAGAGCTCTCTACCGCGCTGATTCTTCACGGCCGCTACAACACGGTCGTCTCAACTCTGATCTGGGACTACTGGACAAACGGCGGCGCCACAGGCGCAGCAGCCATCAGCGTCTGGCTCATCGCTGCCCTGGCCTTGCTTCTCGGGTTTTCGCAGTTCCTTGGCCGCAAAAATCAACTCTCATAGGGGACACCCACCATGCTCGACGTCACGCAAATCACCAAACGGTACGAGGGCGTCGATGCCCCCTATGTTCTCAAAGGCACCAGCTTTACGGTCGCCTCGGGGGAGTTCTTCACGTTACTCGGACCGTCCGGCTGCGGCAAGACCACGCTCCTTCGATCGCTCGCGGGTCTTGAAACACCCGACACGGGCGAGATCCGGTTGCATGATCAACTCCTGTTCTCAAGCGTGGATGCTGTCCGAGTTCCTGCAAACAAGCGAAATATTGCCATGGTGTTTCAGTCCTATGCGATCTGGCCGCATATGACCGTGGGCGAGAACCTGATGTTTGTGCTGGATGCCCAGGGCGAGCCGCGCGCTCGTGGGCGCAAGCGAATGGAGGAAGCTCTCGAGATGGTCGGACTTGCAAGCTTCAGGGACCGATCGGCCAGCCAACTGTCCGGCGGGCAGCAACAGCGCGTGGCTCTCGCTCGTGCTGTAGTCAAAGGATCCAAGCTCCTGCTCCTTGACGAGCCCCTGTCGAACCTTGACGTGGAGCTTCGGGTCCAGATGCGGGCCGAGATTCGAGATCTCCAGCGTCGCCTGGGCGTCACGGCGATTTATGTCACACATGATCAGGAAGAAGCAATGAGTCTGTCGGACCGTGTTGCCGTCATGCTGGATGGAAATATCGTTGAACTGGATACGCCAGAAAACCTCTACTTCCGGCCACGGCACGCGTTCACGGCCCGCTTTGTGGGGCAGTCGGGTCTGATCAACGCCACGTTGAAAAGAAGGCTTGGCAACCAGGTCGAGATCGAGACCGCATTCGGGCCGGTGACGGCAGGCAGTGCGCCGGACCATCAGACGGAAGGCCCGATCGCTCTGCTGGTGCGCCCGGAGCACATTGACATCTCCGCGCCCCGAGAGCTCGACGGCGAGAACACCTTCGCAGGTGTGATCAGGAAGGTGACGTTCCTTGGCCGGATGTTCGAATATCAGGTTGCCCTGCGCAGTGAAACGCTGCATGTCCAAACCGTTTCGGGTGTGCGTTTCAGCACCGGCGATGCAGTGACCTTGCGCCTCCCGCCGGCGCATTGCGTCGTTGTCACGCTGTAGCGCACCGAGGGCAGCGGCAACGTTGCACGCAAACAGCTGGAATGGACGGCCCGGCCGCCTTGCGGCCGCCGCGCAACCTCGACTTCAGGCGATCTCGAGCACCACTGTGCGATGACCGGTTGGTGGCAACAGTCAGTGGACAGGCACGGTCTGATCGAATCCAGGGGCACGACCCATGGTGTCCGCCCGGATCATTGCGTCGACGATGGAAGCGGCGCTGAACACATTGGAGCTTCGCTGAATGTACTGGGCGGTCAGACTGTGCGTTGCGATCCCTCGCAGAGTCACGGAATCGGGGTCGGTGAGGCCGACACCCCTGAACGTCGAAGGAAGGCTGACCGAGCGATAGAACCCGATGAGGTCCTGCACTTCCGCGTCGGGTCGACCCTCGAGGATCAGCTGCGTCAACAGTCCGAACGCAACCACCTCGCCATGCAACGTGCCGACGGTTTCGGGGAGGGCGGCAAATCCCCGCGTCAAGGAATGCGCGATGGCGAGGCCGCCGCTTTCGAAAGCGAGCCCGCTGAGCAGGATGTTCGCTTCGACAACGCGTTCGACCTCGTCCGTCACGCAACCCTTGCGCACGGCCTCGGTGGCCGCCTGTCCGTGTTCGCGCAACTGTCGGTAGCAGGCATCCGCAAGTGCCATCGCGGTATGAGACGGCCTGCCGCCGAACATGTTCACGCCGTGACCCTTCACGGACAGCTCGACCTCGAATTTCTTGGAGATGGCATCGCCGATCCCTGCCGCGAAAAGCCGCGGTGGTGCCTTGGCGACAATGCCGGTGTCCACCAAAAGGACATCCGGGTTGAACGGAAGGAAGCGGCCTTCTGAAAGTCGATGCTGGTCGTCGTAGACCACCACGACACGGCTGGTGGGAGCGTCGTTGGATGCCGCGGTCGGAACCACAATGATCGGCAGGCGCCTGGCCATCGCCACACCCTTCGCCGCGTCGATCGCCTTGCCCCCGCCGAGCCCGACGATGACGTCTCCATGCTGCCGACTGGCGAGACGATCGATCTCTGCGGCCGTGCATTCGCCATTGAAGATCTCGATATCGGCCTCTCTGATGCCTAGCAAGTGCAGTTGGGTCGCGAGTCGCTCGTGCACCACCGCATCGACAACAACAAAAGGCGTGGTGCCGAGGCTGCCAACGGCTTCCGGGAGCCGGCTGAGGACCCCGACACCCTGAATGTAGAGACGAGGCGAGCCAAAGATGATCGGATGCGTGCTGTTGGACATTGGGGTGCAAGGCCTGGAAAGGTGTGGATCGGTTTGGCCTACGACATCTGCGCGGCGAAGAAGCAGCGCATGTCCTCAACGAGCAGACCCGGCTCCTCGAAGCCCGGGAAATGCCCGCCCCGCGCCATGGTTGACCAATGAACGACGTCATAGCTTTTCTGCACAAAGCTGCGCGGCCGACACGGAAAGACCCGGTCGGGAAATGCCGCGACGCCGGTGGGGACGCGGACGCGGCTGCCAGCCGGGAATTTGTCCGACCCTTCGAAGACCGTGCCCCGGTATATCCACGTGGACGTGACAAAGGACCCGGGCGCCACGTAGCACATGATGTTTGTCAGCAGCTGGTCTTCGCTCATGACCTGCCAAAGATTCGGGCTGCCATCGGCGGACAGCGGAACATCGAGCCAGGCACCGAATTTCTCCAGGATCCAGGCCGCGACACCGACGGGGCTGTCGCTCATCGCGATCCCCAGTGTTTGAGGCCGGCTGCTCTGCTGGTGGGTATAGCCTCTCTCTTCCGCTGCGAGGCCGGCGCGTCTGTCCATCCAGGCGACTTCCTCCGGCCCGATGGGCACCGCGTCGGCGGCGTCGACCAACACCATGCTCAGATGCAATGCCGCAACGGCTTCCGGGTGGGCATGGGCCATCCATGCCCCAATGGCACAGCCCCAGTCGCCGCCGTGCACCAGGTAGGCGCGCGAACCGAACAAGGCCACCATCAGCTGATGGAACTGCTCTGCGATCTGCCGCGGTCCCAGCGGTGACGCAGGGCGACCTGAGAAGGCAAAGCCCGGCGGTGAGGGGACCACGACATCATGACCGTCGGCCACAAGTGGCGCGATCACCTGTTCGAACTCGATGAATGAGCTCGGCCAGCCGTGAATGAGCATGACGGGCGACCGCGACCCATTGCCGCGGACATGAACGAAATGCAGCCGTTGGCCGCCGATGTCCGCGATGTACTGCGGCCACATCCGGTTGAGTCTGGCTTCTTGCGCGCGCCAGTCGAATCTTCTCCGCCAGTGATCGACCAGCCTGCCGAGATCGGCGAGCCCGACGCCCGAACTCCAGCCTCCTGCATCGGGAAGCATTGACCAGTCGAACTCTGCAACCCGCTGCTGAACCGTCGACAGGCGTTGATCGGCCACGGCGATCGCAAAGGGCTCGATCGACAGCGTGCGCTGGCGCGTGGATGGCGCTTGCATTGGGCGTCAGATCTCGAGGACGATCTTCCCGAAGTGGGCGCCAGATTGCTGGTATGCGAAGGCTTCCGCCAACTGCTCGACCTTGAACGTCCGCTTGTCCAGCACGGGCCGGATGCGGTGTTCTTCGAGAAAGGCGATCAGGTCGACCTGGTCCTGGTAGTTGCCGTTCAGGCACCCCTGCATCCGGATCTGTTTGGCGAGAACAGGGATGAAAGATAGCTCGCCGGACAGACCGCCGAGGACTCCGATGACGGCAATGTGCCCACCCACGCGGACGGCTGTGATCGACTGCCCAATGGTCGCCGGACCACCGACGTCAAGGACGTGATCGACACCTTTCCCGTCCGTCCAGTCCAGTGCGGCCTGGCCCCAGTCGGGCCGGGTCCTGTAGTTGATCAGATGGTCCGCGCCCAGCCTGGCCAGTACGTCGAGCTTGTCGTCGGATGACGAGGTGGCTATGACTGTGGCGCCCGCCGCTTTGGCAATCTGCAGGGCATAGACGGAAACGCCGCCAGAGCCTTGGACCAGTACCGTCTCGCCGGGCTTCAACGGTCCATGGACTTGCAGTGCCCTCCACGCGGTCACGCCGGCCGTGGTAACGGTGCCAGCTTCCGCCGCGCTGTAGCCTGCGGGGGCGTGGGTGAAACCACGCGCTGGGGCCGTCATGAACGAGCAGGCAAATCCGTCGACGCCGTCACCCGGGGTCTCGGCAAAGCTGCTGACGAACGGTGGTCCGGACCGCCATTGCGGAAACGCGGACCCCACCACCAGGTCGCCCGGGGCAAAGTCGGTGATGTCGCTTCCCACGGCTTCGACGATCCCGGCCCCGTCTCCCAGGAGGATGCGGCCGTCGCTCACCGGCGAGCGACCGATGGCGACACCCAGGTCGTGGTAGTTCAGCGAACTCGCCTGGACCCGCACCCTGATTTCGCTGGCGGCAGGCTGTCCCGGCGCCGGGCGCTCCACCTGTTCGATCCGGTCGAGCCCGCCGGGTTTCCTCAGAACCATTGCTTTCATCGAAAGTCTTCCTGTGGGTTTCCAAATGAAGAGAACAGTGCTGCCTATTTCGCGGAGGCGCGTTTCAGCAGTTCGTTGTAGCGAGAGATCCAGCCGGCCATCGTCGCCACGTCGCCGATCGGATACTCCGCGACCTTCCGCCCTGCGAGCAGCTTCGCGGTCGCCGTCGAGGGAAGGTAGGCATTGCCCCGGCCGGTCGAGTCCTCATAGGCCTTCGCACCTTCTTCGGTCGTGAGCCATGCAACGAACAACGCTGCGGTCTTCGGGGCGGGAGCCTTCTTGTTGATGACGCTGTAGTTCGTCGTCGTCGGCGTCGGGTTGAGCATGATGATCTCGATGGGTGCTCCGGCCTTTTGGGCAAAGACGGCAGTGTGATAGTTGCCCAGCGCAACGGACACTTCGCCTGAAGCGACGTTTTGAGCGAGCGAGGCGGTGCTGGTGTTCAGGATCGGCTGCTGTGCGACGAGCTTTTCCACGTAGGCCGTCGCCTTGTCTCCGCCCCAGTCGGCGGGTAGCTGCGCAAGCGGATGGGAAAACACGGGAAGGCCTATCTTCCCCTTGTATTTGGGATTCAGGAGATCGTCCCATGTGCGCGGCTTTTCGGCCTCCGGCACGCTCTTGCGAGAGACCAGCGAATACACCGAGACTGCCGTGATGACAGCATAGGGCGCGGGCACGAACGTCTTGGAGACCCCATAGGTCTTGGCGTCGAATTCGGCCAGCAGACCGCGGCCCGCCAATGCGGCGGCCTGGTCGGCAGGGACCGTTGCAATGTCGGGTGCCTGTCCAGCCCGTGCCTCCTGGGCAAACCGCGTTGCCATCTCTGCACCCAGGAGCGTCAGATGCTCGATCTTGAGGGCCGGGAACCTCGTTGTGAAAGCCTTGATCACGGGTGATGTTTCATTCTGCGTGCCGGTGGACACCCAAAGCGCGGCCGGCTCCCCGACGGCCTTCTTGGCCAGGTTGTCGAGATCGTCGGCCGATGCGGACGCGGTTGCGACCGTTGCGGCGATCGCAACGATGCTGAATGCCAGTGAACGGATCATTTTTGTCTCCATGGAATGGACAGGTTTTCTTGTCGGCGACGGTCGGGAACCGGGCTGGGTTCCTGCTCACAGCTTTTCAATATGGCGAAGAGCGACAGGGCGCCCGATCGCCGGCCTGGTGTCGCTGGGACCACCCGTGATGTGCACCGTGCGTACCTGCCGGTTCACCGGACGAATCTCTGAACGTGGTCGATGCCCAGTCCGCATTGCGCGTACCAGCGCTCGCACAGCGCAATCTTGGTGAGCGAGTTGTCGTAGCCCACGGGCTTGCCGTCGTCGTCCACCTTGATCAGGCCGCCCTGCACGATGAAGAAGGTGATCATCTCGTCGTGCTCGCCCTGCGCGTCCACCACCAGTGTGTGGACCTCGCCAGGTGGCTCGTAGACAAAGCTGCCCTGGCTAGCCACCCAGTCGTGCTCCAGATAGCGCCACGAACCCTTGATCACGTAGCCGAAGACGGGCGCGTTGTGGATGTGGCGCCCCAGGTTGCCTCCTCGGCGCACGCGCAGCAGGTTGGCCACCGTGCCCGTGGTGCGATCCAGCATCAGGGGGCGAAACCAGATCTGTTCGCCTTGGGGAACCCACTCGCGTTCGTCCGCGGGCTGCGCCAACTCGACGATTTCGCGCACCATATGCGCAGAGGATTGGAAGGCCGCGAGGGTCGGCATGCTGTTCATCCTTGGCACCCCCGTCGGATGGAGATCGATGGGAAAGAAACCTCCGGACTTTCAGAGACGCCGGTCGCCCTGACAGCTGTCAGTGCAGTTGAGGAAGCTGCCGACCCGGCAGCCCGCGTGAGGGAGGACGACCACCGGGGGTCGGCCTTGACAATGTGAGAAAGCAAGTTGATGTCTCCGCTTTTGGTTGGAATCGAGGGCTGAGAAGCACAGCGATTGCTGTAATGCCGTCATGAATTAGAAGAGTGCAACATCGAGAAGTCCAATACGGATCTGAGCTCGATCGATAAACTACTCTTATGGCGCTCTGGCATGCAGGTGGAAGGCACCGGTATCGCGCTCGGCACGGGCTGGGTGCGCAGGTCGACTGCGAGGCTGTGCCGATGCAGACGGAAACAGGCTACTTCGGTCGGATCCTGCGCTAGACTGCCTCGATGCTTAGGCCGACCAAGTCCCAGATGAACGCCCAGATCGTCGACCGCGCCGCTGGGCTGTTTGCCAAGCACGGGTTCGATAACACGTCGCTTCAGCAGATCGCGGACGCGATCGGGTATTCGAAGACGGGGCTGCTCTATCGCTTCCCAAGCAAGGCGGCGATCTACGAAGCGGGTTTCCAGGCTGGACTCGACCATGTCACGGCGCTGCTGGCCAGCGTCGAAGGGATGCGTCCCGGGATCCGGCGCGACCGCACTGTCATTGCCTCCTATGTCGACTTCACCTTCGAATGGCCAGGCGTGTCGGCTTTCGCCAATCGGCTATCGGGCACAGAAGAGAGCACCGAACCGAGGCTCATGGAAATCGCCTTGCTCATCTACAAGGCGCTTGGAACCGACCCGCAAAAGGCCAAGACGCAGCGGATCGTCCGCATCACGGTCGCGTTCTCCGGCCTAGGCATCGCGGCGATGGCCGCCGTCCGCCTGGGGCAGCAAAAAGAATGGCGCAGCGACATCATTGAATCGGCGATGAAGGCGCTGGTCCACTGAGCACGGCGCGGCAAGATCGCTAGAGCGTCGGCAGTATCGACTGCAAGTGATCGGCGAATGCAGCCGCCATGACCGTCGGGGGTTCAAGGCTGAACTCGATAGTCAGGCCGACCATGGGTAGCATGGGTAGCACATCACCGGCCGGCAGGATCTGGAGATCCGATGGTACGGCGGATCGAGTGAGGACCGCGATGGCCCGGCCTGAACGCACGATGGCGAGCAAGCCCGAGATGCTGGCGCTGGCGTAAGCCAGTCGGTAGCTGCGTCGGGCAATGTCGAGCCGCTCGCGCGCCGCGCGGTGGTCCAGCGTGTCGGGGTCGGACAGCGCAAGTTGCAGCGGCTCGCACGCCGCCACGACGTCGTGCCGCAAGCCCACCCACACCAGCGGTTCGTGGCGAATCGCTGGTTGCTTGCCGCCCACCCCGATCGTGGAGACGAGCGCGAGGTCGAGCGCGTGTTTTTTCAACTGCTCGTCGAGCCGGGCGGTCGGCGCGCAGAACACTTCTACGCGGACCTGGGGATACAGGTCCGCGAAGCCGCGCAGGATCTGCGGCAGGAACGCGACGGCGTAGTCCTCTGGGCAGCCGAAGCGCAGCGTTCCCGACAGCATCTCGCCTGAGATCTCGGCCAGCGCCGCATCGTGGTGCTGCAGGATCGTGCGTGCATGGCTCAGCAAGCGCTCCCCGTGCAGCGTAAGCACGACGCCGCGACCGGTGCGATGCAGAAGCGGCTGGTTCAACGTCTCTTCGAGCTTCTTGACCTGCATGCTTACCGCTGCCTGTGTGCGGCCGATCCTGGCCGCGGCGCGCCCAAGGGTGCGCGCCTGTGCAATCGCCACGAAGGTGCGCAGCAGGTCGATGTCGAGATGGCGGCTCAAAGCATGGCTTTTTTGGGGCGCTCTATTTTCCTATCGATTTGGTCTGATTGCAAACACAGTGGTCTGAGAGCTCGTTGCCGCCATCGGCGCTGATAGCTGGAATAAGAAAAATTCACTTGGCGCACGCACCACGTGTTTCTAGACTTCACAGCCTCAAACGGAGCGCGTCCTTCATGTCTTGCGGCGGCGATTCCGTCTTCTGGGAAAAATTCCGTCGGCGTTTGATCCAGTACGTATGTGCAACGCAGGGCCTATACCTGGATGCTGTCGTGCTGCAGGGCCGGCAGGGGGCGCCCGCGTTGATTTGACCCCGAGAGCGAGCGACGCTGAGGCCGAGTTCGGCACGAGGCTGCTGAAGCAGGCCACCGCGCACGCCACATTCGCCGGTAGACCGGCCCACCTCGTTCTACGGTATGCAGAACAACTACCTCCATTTGTGGGATGACCGCTTTCTCTACATTACGCCGTCCATTCACTCGGGTCTGACGGCTCGCCCCTCGGCCACGCTCCTGGTGTCGGCCAGCGGTCGACCCTTCGAACTTGCAGGGCTGGACGGCACTCGGGTACGCTGTACAGCGGCGCTTGTGTCGCCGCACGTGCCGCGCCGGCTCGATGTCGACGGATGCGGCCTGCTGTCGCTCAACACCGAGCCGTCTTCCAGCGTGGCGAGGATGCTGGAAGGCGTGCAGGGCAATCGCGGCATCCAGACCATCGACGCCCACTGCTTCGGACACCTGCGCGAGCGCTTCGAAGCCGCTCTGCAGGGCGAACTGCGCAATGACCAACTGCGCGAACTCAGCACGCGCATGGTCGAAGCCGTGGCCGGTCGTCCCCTGCATCACGTGCCGCTGGACCCGCGCATCCAGCGCGTGCTGGAGCGAGCACGAGCCCATGTCGGACCGCTGCCGCTGCGGGATTTGTCGGCCGAGGTCTGCCTCTCACCCGATCGGCTAACGCATCTGTTTAGCCAACAGTTGGGGCTGTCGATCAAGCGCTATCTGCTGTGGACCAAGGTGCGGCGTACGGTTCAGCAGTTCGCGAGTCGCGGCGGCCCGCTGGCGGACATCGCGCACAAGGGCGGATTTACGGACATGGCCCACATGAGCCGTACCTACCAGCGGTGCTTTGGACTGGTGCCTTCATTCCTCGCCAACGGCGCACATGTGAAGGTGCGCTCCGATCTCGATGCGTTGCACACGTGGGGTCCACCCTGAGGAAGACGGCCGGTGCGTACAACGGGCGCGCGCCAGTCGTCCCTAAGCTCTTCTGCACTCCCCAGCGGAGTCCGTTCACAGGAGACACAATGCAACAACGACAACTCTGGCGCGCCACGAGGCACTTGGGCCTGATGGCCATCGCAGCCGCGCTCGCCGCATGCGGCGGAGGAGGGGGCAACAACGGCTCGCCTTCTGCCGGCATTTCGCCGCCCGCTTCCGACAACCCGGCGCCTCCTGGCAGCGGCGCGACCGCTTTCAAGGTCGAGATCCGCCGTACAGCGATGGGCGTGCCTCACATTAAGGCGGCTGACTGGGGCGGCGTGGGCTACGGCTATGGCTATGCACAGGCGCAGGACAACCTCTGCACCATGGCCGACGCATTTCTCACCTACCGCGGCGAGCGGTCGAAGAATTTCGGTGCCGATACGCTGCTCGTGTACACGGGAACGATCGGTCGGCCCAAGAACATTGAATCCGATTTCTTCCACAAGCAGGTGCTGACCAGCGAGACGGTCGACGCTTTCGCGCAAGCCCAGCCCGACAAGCTGAAGAAGCTGGTCGAAGGCTTCGCGGCCGGCTACAGCCGCTACGTGCGCGATCTAAAGGCCGGTGGCGAAGCCGGCGCGCACGAGGCTTGCCGTGGCGAGGCCTGGGTGGTCCCCATCACGGCAGGGGATATCTGGCGTCGCCTCTACGCGACCAACTTAACGGCCGGTTACGGCAATTTCGTGACGCAGATCGCCAGTGCGGTCGCGCCAGCATCACCGGCAGGCCCGGCGCAAACATCGGTACGCGCGCTGCGTCGCACGCAGAACACGCAGCTCGCCGCGCTGCGCACCCAGCCCCCGAAGACGCCGGCACTGGAAGTGGGAGGCAAGCATGGCGTAGGCAGCAACATGTTCGCCTTCGGCACGGCGGGCACGGGCGACGATAGCGCGCTGCAGTTCGGCAACCCGCACTGGTACTGGCGCGGCCCCGACCGCTTCTACCAGGCCCAACTCACCATTCCCGGCGAGTTGGATGTGAGCGGGGCTTCCTTTCTGGGCGTCCCGGTGATCCTGATCGGGTTCAACCAGAACGTCGCCTGGAGTCACACCGTATCGGCCGCGCGGCGCTTTGGCCTTTATGAACTCACGCTGGCCGAGGGCGACCCGACCAGCTACCTGCGCGACGGCAAGGCGGTGAAAATGAAGCCCAGCACCATCGCCGTTGATGTCAAGGGTGGCCTCACGCAAACCCGCACGCTCTACAAGAGCGAGTATGGCCCCCTCATCAACCTCGCCAGCATGAGCCCCGCGCTGGCTTGGAACTCACGTACGGCTTTCGCAATCCGCGACATCAACGCCGACAACTTCCGCTCCTTCCGAACCTGGCTGCGCTGGGACCAGGCCAAGTCGCTCGAAGAATTCATCGCCATCCAACGCGAGGAGGCGGCGATTCCGTGGGTCAACACCACTGCCGTGGGTCGCGGAAGTGCCAAGGCCTGGTACGCGGACATCACAGCCGTGCCGAACGTCTCGCCGCAGCAAACCGAGCGCTGCACTACGCCCGTGGGCAAGCTGCTTGCCGCAGCGCTGGAACGCGTACCGGTGTTCGATGGATCGCGCAGCGAGTGCGATTGGCAGACCGACCCCGACTCAGTACAGAAAGGATCTGTCGGACCTTCGCGCATGCCGAGCCTTTTGCGCGACGACTACGTGGCCAACATGAACGCGAGTGCTTGGCTCACCAATCCGAATGAGCGGCTCAATGGCTATCCCGCCATCTTCGGCGGCGTCGAAACCGGGTTCACCACCCGCTCTCGCCTCGGCCATCTGATGGCGCAGGGCCGTCTGAGCGGCACGGACGGCTATGCGGGCAAGACAGCCACCGTAACGACGGTGCAGCAGATGGTGCTCGACAGCCGCGTCTACACTGCGGAGCGCTTCAAGGCACAAGCGTTGGCCCTGGTGTGCGCGGTCCCCAGCATCGATGTGACGTCCTACAACGATCCTTATCTGGGTGGTACCCCCGCAGGCACTGTCGAGACCGCCGAGGCCTGTGCCGCACTGCGCGGTTGGGATAACACCGACAACATCGAAGCGCGGGGCGCTCATGTCTGGGACGAGTTCTGGGGGCGGGTGGAGAACGCGATCCCAAAGAACGATCTCTATGCCGTGCCTTTTTCCACCGAAGATCCGCTGAACACGCCGCGCGAGATCAGGAGCAATGCGACAGATGCATTGCGCCAGGCATTCGGCGCTGCGTTGATGCGCATCAAGGCCAGCCCCTATCCGGTGAATGCGCCGCGGGGTGACTACCTGTTCGTCACGCGCAACGGCCAGAAGATCCCGCTGTTTGGCGGAATGAGCGACATCACGGGTGTCTTCACCACCGCGGCCACCTTCAATCGCCTCGATCGCGGTGGCTACAGCCTGGACGGCGATTCGGTCATTGCCAACAGCTATATGCAGATCGTTCGCTTTCCGGCTGGAAAGGTTGAGGCCGACACCTTCCTGACCTACTCGCTCTCGGACGACCCGGCCTCGGCGCACCACGCCGACTACACCCGTGCCTACAGCGCCAAGCGGTGGTTGCGCATTCCTTATACGCAGGCGGAGATCACTGCCGACTCCGCGTACAAGACCGTGGATTTGAGCGAGTAGGTGGGGCGAGCAGCGGCCAAACAGCGAGGATGCGGCTCCGGCTCCTGCCGGTGCCTGCCTTCGCTCCGTCTAAGGATGGTCTGCAAAACAGGCCCGAGCCTTGCAAGATCTGATTCCATGATTGCCAAACACATGTTTCAGCGACTCAGTTCGGCTTGGCCTGAACCGATCGACGAAGCAGACGCGCAAGCCCGAGGTCCTTGATGAGATGGATTGGGTGGCGCCATGGAGCACGCTCGTGCAGATCGTCGAGCCGCAGAGCTCTCGAGCCAAGACTCGCCGCTCGCCATTTGCGATCGAGACGACATTGCGCATTCATTGCTTGCAGCAGCGGTTCGGACCGAGTGAACCGGCAATGGAAGAGGCGCTGCGCGACGTGCCGCTGCAGCGGGAGTTCGCAGGTCGGGCGACGGCGTCAGCGGCTTGCCCGACGAGACCACGATCCTGAGGTTTCGCATCCGTCGAAGGTTCAAGACCTGGCCGTCGACGTGCTGCGGGTGGTCTACGACATTCTGCAGGAAAAGGACCTGTGCTTCGTTCCGGCGCTGACGGGCAGGCGCTTTGGATCGGCGGCCCGCGCCGCTGCTCTATGCGCTTTTCGTGGACCACCCTGTGGTTCGATATCGCGCAGAGGGCGCGCACGACGGCGATGACATCCTGAAGATCGACGAGCCCGCTATGCACCTGTGCAGGTGCAGAGTTGGCAAGCTTCTACGAGGCGGTTCGCGCACTGATTAGACCGGGTTCCCCGCGAAAAAGCCTTCATGCTACGTGATCCACGGACACGCAAATCGCTTCCGCCCGAGGGTGGATCTCTTTAGGCAGCGCGGGCAATTTCCACTTGACCGCTGGTTTTCCGCGACCTGAGGGCCAACGCGTCGTGTGTCACGCGATTCATTTGAGTCGGATAAAACCTGCTTTCGTTGCCGCGAAAGTGGACTGGCGCTTAGCTCACCAGGGTATGTATGTATCGCGGTAATCGAGGTAAAGATTTAGCCCCGAACCCATGTGTCTCTCCACCACGTCGGCTACTCCTCGAACGCTGGTCTCAAGCTCGATCTCCGGCTCGACGGCGCCGTCGAGTGTGCCCATGGCCGTCCTTGCCCAGCCGGGGTGGATGCTCAGCACCGTCAAGCCGAGCGCCCGGTTTTGCGCATGCATGCCGCGAGCGAGCATGTTGAGCACGGCTTTGCTGGCCCGATAGAGTTCGAGGCCGCCTTCCTCGTTGAGTGCCGTGCTGCCTCGGTGTGAGGTCATGAAGGCCAGGGTAGGGCGGTCGGACACCAAGCGGTCGACAAGATGATGCGCAAGCCGTATCGGGCCGAAGGCGTTGGTCATCATGATGTCTGTGACTTCCTGGTTGGTCGCCACAGCGGCACTCTGATGCATCGCGCCCCAGATGCCAGAGTTGAGGAAGGCCACGTCGAAGCGGCGTGAGCCCAGCGACAGCAGGAACGCAGGGATCTCGTCGGGCCGAGTAACGTCGATGGTCGCCACCGTAAGCCGCCGCGAATCCGCGTTGCCGACCTCCCGCAGTCCGGCAACGTCGGCTCCCCGCCGCGCCGTGCCCACCACGTGCCAGCCGCGCTCGAAAAATTGACGTGCCAGTCCGAGGCCTAGGCCGCGCTCGGCGGCGACGATCAGGATGGATCGGGTCATCCAATAAACTCCCTTGGTCAAAGCGCGGTGTAACCGCCGTCGGCAGCGACGATCGCGCCGGTCATGAAGCTTGAAGCAGGACTTGCGAGGAATGCGACAACCTCGGCGATCTCGTGCACCTGACCGACACGCCCGAGTGGATGCACCGCGCCGTAGCTGGCCAGCGTTGCACGGCTGTCGGGCACGATGCCCTCTAGGATGTCCGTCTCCACCACCCCTGGCGCGACGGCGTTCGCGCGAATGCCCAACCCGCCGTACTCCACTGCAATCACTTTGGTCAGTTGGGCGACCGCCCCTTTGGAAGCTGCGTAGGCTGACGTCTCCTTCAGCGCGACGGTTGATGCGATCGAGGCGATATTGACGATCACACCCCCGCCGCCCGACACCATGGCACGCACGGCCTCACGCGCGTGCAGGAAGCTGCCGCGCGCGTTTACAGCCATCACCGCATCCCATTCGTCGGCGCTTGTCTCCAGCAACGGCTTGTTGAGCGTGCGCCCGGCGTTGTTGACGAGGATGTCGACGCGGCCGAACCGCTGCATCGCGAGAGCCAGCGTGGCGATGGCAGTTTCCTCCAGCGACACGTCGCCGATGAAGGTAACGACTCCGTCGTTCTCCAGTTCTCCCACTGACGGGTTGCAGTCGCTGGCGACGACCACCGCGCCGCGTGCTCGCAGCGCCGCGACACACGTGCGGCCGAGGCCACGCGCGGCGCCCGTGATGATGGCGACGCGTCCTTCTAGGCCTAGCGCGGCCAAAGAATTCTCAGGGGTGATTTGCATGGGCGTTGTCCTTTGGAAGACAACTGTCGCCGATCGGCCGTCTAAAGTGAATACCACCTAAACTGAACGAACTCGTAAGTTGGATCACTGAATCGGAATGACCTCGCAAGCTGAACCGTCCCTGAGCAGCACCGATCTCGCGCAGTTGCGCGCGTTCGAGGTCGTCGCCCGTCTGTTGAGCTTTAGTCGTGCGGCCATGCACTTGGGCGTAACCTCGTCCGCGTTGAGCCAGACCATCGGCAATCTCGAGAAATCCCTCGGCATCCGGCTCTTGAACCGCACGACGCGCAGCGTCACGCTGACGCTGGCGGGAAGCCACCTTCTGTCGCGTGTACATCCCGCGTTGGCCGAACTGGCGGACGCCGTTGCACTGGCGCGCCACCAGCGCAGCCAGCCGGCCGGCATCATCCGGATCCAGAGTTTCCGCGTTGCCGTGGATCAGTTCATCACGCCGATGCTGGCGTCGTTCCACCAAGCCTATCCAGACATCGTCCTCGACGTTGAGATCGACGACCATGTAGCCGACTTCGTGGCCGATGGCTTCGATGCGGCGATCCGCGTGGGAGAAGTGATCGCGCGAGACTTGGTCGCGGTGCCGCTCGGGCCGCCGCTGCGCCAGTTGGCCGTCGCGTCGCCTGCCTACATCGCGCGGCGTGGCGCGCCCATGACGCCCCGCGATCTGGCTACGCACGCCTGCATCGGATGGCGCTGGCCCGGAAAGGCGAGGCCATATCGATGGGAATTCGAGCGTTACGGCAAGGCGCTGGAGGTTGAGGTGGCCGGGCCATTCATCGCGAACAGCCGCGACCTGTGCGTCCGCGCCGCCGCGGAAGGCCTCGGCATCGCCTTTGCGATCGAAGCAGTGGTCGAGCCCTACATCGCTGCGGGTACGTTGATTCCCTTGCTGCAGTCCTGGTCGGCACCGTTTCCGGGCTTTCATCTCTGCTTTCCGGCACAGCGACAAATGTCACCTGCCCTGCGCGCGTTCATAGACGCCATCCGCGCACCCGCGTCCGCGGGTTGAGATACGGACCGACACAAGCGCTACTTCCTAGGTGCAGTGAAACTGCCGTTTGTTCGCGGCACTTTGGCGACTGGGCGATCAGCGTGTGGGGGTCGGATTGCCATCGCCCGATGGTCGTTATTCGCATAGATCACGACACGCCTGCACGGTGGCAGCGGTCACTGAAGGCTGCGATGGCGGGGGCGATCGCGGCGGCGCCGGACAGTGGCTGCTGAGCGCCGAAAACTCCCCCAGCAGCCGATCATGTCGATGACCAGCAGGCCATCCCGCCGGCGGCTCGCTCTTGCGCCATCGATCGTCTGCGCGGCGTGGCTCCTGCTCTCGCCCGTCATTCCTTCTCCTGGTGCGAACGCCTGTGCCGTGACATATCGGATGGCGTCAATCTGATGTCGTGGAGCGCGGCATTGCGGCTGGGTGTCGATCGAGCGGTGGCGTCCATTCGAACACGCTCCAGAGTTGAAACGAAGCCGTCTCCACGTCGTCGAAGAGGGGGATGTCCTATGTCGCTGCTGGCACGCTGTCTTGCGTGCTTCCCGGCTGGGCAGCGGTTCCGGCGCCTGTCCATGCCGTAGGCGTGTCGAGCCGCTACATGGATCCCGAAGTGCGCAGCTTCGTGGATCTGCCTGAGCGCATTCAAGGACAGCGAACTGGCCCGGCTGCGCACGGTCGACGCCACCGTCACGAGGTGACTTGATTCTCGCGAGCGTCATAGCTGCGCTGATAGTCCTGAATTGTGTTCATGTTTTCGACTGTCCAATCGAACAGGATCGAAAACGGTTCTTGCAACGATCGACCGAGCGGCGTCAAAGCGTACTCGACGCCGAGCACGCGCCCATCCAGAATCCTGCGCGTCAGCATGCCGTTGCGCTCCAGCTTGCGCAGCGTCTGCGTGAGCACACGCTGGGTGACGCCATCGAGGCGGCTTTTAATGCCATTGAAGCGGCGAGGCTCGCGCAACACTGCGAGCACCATCATCGACCATTTGTCGGCAATCTGGTCGAGGATCACACGACTCGGACAGTCGGCACGGTAGATCGGGTCAAGTTCATCCATCGGTATCCTCCGGCATCCTTGGGATGCTTCAAGTGCGTAATTGACGCCAAGTATCCAAGCAATACCATGGGTCAACAAGCACACCTGGACAAGGAAACCGAGATGACAGATACGGAATTCAGCAGGCTTCGCATTTCCAGCACGGATGGCGTCGCGAAGATCACGATTGAGAACCCGCCGGTAAACGTCCTCGACGTCCGTCTGATGGGCGAGTTACGCCGCTTTCTTCTTTCCGTTCGCGACGATGAAAGCATTCGCGTGTTGGTTTTCCAGAGCGCGGATCCGGAGTTTTTCATCGCCCATGTCGACATGACATTGATCGACGAGCCGCATGCCTTCGATGATTTTGTTCGTGAAGCACCCGCCGGGCTCAACCCGTTCCAGGCGTTCGGTGAACTCTTGCGGCATCAGCCGCAAGTCACGATCGTCAAGCTCGCTGGATTGGCGCGTGGCGGAGGCGCGGAGTTCATCTCGGCGGCCGACATGGTTTTCGCCGCAGAAGGCCGAGCGGGACTGGCCCAGTGCGAGGCATTGATGGGTATCACGCCGGGAGGCGGGGCCACTCAGTATCTCTCCGGCCGGATGACGCGCGGTCGCGCGCTGGAGGTGATCCTCGGCGCCGATGTCATGGATGCGACAACCGCGGAGCGCTACGGATGGATCAACCGGGCGCTGCCTGAGGCGGAACTCGACGGCTTCGTCGATCGCTTGGCCCGCAACATCGCGGCCTTGCCAGCGGGTGTCGTCGCGGCGGCCAAGAAAGCCGTGCCCATGGCAGACCTGCGGGAAGGTTTTCGCCGCGAGCACGATGCCTGGGCGGGACTCTTCGAGCGCCCGGCAGCTGAAAAACTCATCCGCGCTGGGCTCAAGGCGGGCGCGCAGACCAAGGCCGGCGAGAGGAACCTAGAGGGCCTGCTCAGAGGGCTGAAGGTGTAGCGTCGCTGGAAGCTCGAGCCGCTTTCGGAACTGAGCCCTGCGAGCCTGCCAGTCGTCGCAAGCCTTCCATGCCATTGCGCCAGATCGAGTTCTCGACAGCGATTCGTGAGATGCAGCGCAGAGCCTTCGCCGCGTCAAGTGCGAGGCCGGAATCTGCCACTAGACGATCCCAGATTCACCGACCAGAGAAAGGAGAAATTGTGAAAGCAGCAGTTTATGACGCGGCAGGTGCTCCCGGCGTCTTGAAGTATGGGGACGTCCCCAGTCCAATGACAGGGCCTGACGACGTTCTGGTTTCCGTCGAGGCGATCTCGATCGAGGGGGGCGATCTGATCAACCGTCGCTCAACACCGCCACCGCGTCCTCGCTGGGTCGTCGGCTACGCAGCCTCGGGCACGGTCATCGCAGTCGGATCGAACGTTCGCAGCCGTAAGGTCGGGGATCGAGTCGCAGCTTTTGACATGCAGGGATCGCATGCGGAGCGCTGGGCGGTGCCTGCGGGTCGCACGTGGCTCATTCCAGATGGGGTGGATGCGGCGGATGCGGCGGTGTTGCCAATCTCTTTTGGAACCGCGCATCATTGCTTGTTCACGCGAGGCGCGCTCCGGCCGGGAGAAACCGTTCTCGTCCAGGCCGCTGCCGGCGGCGTGGGTCTCGCTGCCGTTCAGCTCGCGGCACAAGCCGGCGCGACGGTCATCGCCGTGACAAGCGGCACGCAACGAAGCGATCGGTTGATGGAACTCGGCGCCGACCATGTCGTCGATCGAGCGACGAGTAACGTCCTTGATGCCGTCCTGCAGATCACTGGCGGAGTCGGTGCCGACGTCGTCATCGATCCAGTAGGGACGACGCTGCCAGCGTCGCTTGCCGCCCTCGCTCCGGAAGGACGACTCGTCTTCGTTGGCAATGCGGGCGGTGGCAGCCTCACCGTCGACCTTTGGCCACCCATGCAGTCCAACCAGACACTTCTGGGCGTGTTCATGGGACCTCTTTTCGAAAGGCCGACTGTTCGGTCGAGCGTAGACGACCTGCTACAAGCTGTCGCCACCGGCCGTATCCGGGCCGTCATCGAGCGAACGTTCCCCTTGGCCGAAGCTGCCGCGGCGCACCAATTCGCAGAGACGGCCAAGCCGCTTGGCCGCACCGTCATGAAGCCGTGACGCACGTTCGGTCGGTGTTACCGCTGCGGGCGAATGCGGCGCGACGCGCTGCCGATGCGTTTTGCCGGGCGTTGTCGCGTTGCGACCCGATCAAACTGGATCAAGTCGCACCACCAGCAGGCAAAGTTGTCGCAGCCGAGCTCGGCGGCACGAACGCTCCAGGAGCTGCGACTTTGTTCACGCCCACATCTTCGAGCCACGGCTTGTCGCAGCAGGGCATCGACAAGGGTGAGATTGGTTTGCGCGGTCCTGATTGTTGTTCTGCGCAGACAATTTCAGCCTTCGCTGGATCGTGACATGAATCGTGACAGGACTTCACGAAACGCTTGGGTAAAAAAAAGCCCGCTATCGTTTAGATAGCGGGCTCTCCAGAGGCCTTGCGGCTTGTAGTGGCTCCTCGACCTGGGCTCGAACCAGGGACCTACGGATTAACAGTCCGGCGCTCTACCAACTGAGCTATCGAGGAACAAGCCTTAGATTATAGCGTGATTTTTGGGCTCTCCAAAAAACGGAGCTTCGTGATGTCGTTTCGGGCTGAGGCGACGACTCACAGCGTGACGTTCGCCCCCAGGCGCAGCGTGCGCGGCGCACCCGGGAACAGGTAGACGTGGCCGTACTGGTAGGGCGACTCCTTCCAGTAGCGCTTGTCGGCGATGTTCTCGATGCCCAAGGTCCAGCGCGTGGCCACGCCGCCCATGCGCGTGTCGTAGCGCAGGGCCGCATCGACGCGCGTCCAGGCGGGCAGGGTGATCGACCCGTCGGGCAGCACGTTGCGCCGGCCTTCATGCGAGAGCAGGCCTTGCACCTCGAGCCCCGGCACGGCCGCGATGCGATAGGCGGCCTGCGCACGCAGCACCTGCCTGGGCACGTTGGTGGGACGCTGGCCGTTGATCGCAGGCGAGAACTCGCTGCCCTCGCGCTTGGCATCGATCAGGGTCAGGCTGCCGCCCAGGCGCCACGGGCCGGTGCGGCCTTCGGCGCTGAGCTCGAGGCCGCGGTGCACGGCCTTGCCGTCGTTGCGGCCGATGCAGTCGGCACCGGCGTTGCTGCAGGCGTCGATGTTGCTCATGGGTCGCGAGATGTCGAACCACGCGGCCTGCCAATTGAAGTTCTCCTGGCCGCCCTTGAAGCCGACCTCCCATTGCCTGGAGACCAGCGCCGGCAGCGCTTCGCCCGCATTGGCGTATTGCGAGGCCTTGTTCGGCACGATCTGCGATTCGACGCCTTCGCCCCAGCTCGCGTAGGCCATCAGGCCCGGCTGCAGCGCATAGCTGATGGCGACCCAGGGCGTGGTGATGCCGTCCTTGTAGCCGGTCGGGCGCGAGCCGTCGGTGCGCACGCTGTCGCGGTCGAGCCGGGTGTGGCGCAGGCCGACCCAGGTGGTGAGCCGCGTGTTCCATCGGATCGCATCCTGCAGCGAGAGCTCGGTCGAACGCTCGTCGCGGTTGGTGTTGGGGTCGTAGACCGCCGGTTCCAGCGGCACCACGGCCGTGCCCCAGATGTTGCCGGGCGTGCCGAGGAAAGTGTTGGTCTGGTCCTGGAAGCGGTTGCGCACGCGGCTCGCGAGCAGGCCGATCGACAGGTCGTGCCGCACGCTGCCGGTCATGGCCTGGCCCTTGAGGTTGAGGCTGCCCGCGGTCTGCGTGCGGCGCTCGTTCTCGCTGCGGAAGTCGTAGAGGTCGAAGGTACCGTCGGAACAGTAGCGGTCGTAGTTGCCTTCGGCGCTGCAGCCGAAGGCATAGGCCAGGCGGTCGTCGCTCTTGAGGCGCTGCTGGCCGATCTGCGCGCTCCAGCGCCAGTCGGCATTGATGGCCTGCGTGAAGCGCAGCGTGCCGGTGAGCCCTTCGAAGACCGAGGGCTGCGACCAGGGCTGGTTGTTGATGTTGATGCGCGGGTCCATCGGCGCGGGCAGCGTGTTGCCGAGCAGGCTGAAGCCGTTCTGGCTGGGCTGCGTCTTCTTGCTGTATTCGATCTCGGCCTCGATCAGCGAGTCGCGCGTGACGCGCCAGTCGGCCGCCAGCGAAGCCATGTGGCGCTGGCCGTCGAGCGCGAAGGTGCGGGGCTTCAGGTCTTCGGCCGCCACGTTGAGCCGGTAGCCGAACTGGCGCTCGGCACCGAAGCGCCCGCCCAGGTCGACCGCGCCCAGCACGCTGCCGCGGCCCGAGACTTCGGCGCGCACTTCGCGCAGGTCGTTCTCTGTGGGCCGCTTCACCACGTAGTTGACCAGCCCGCCCGGCGCGCTGGTGCCGGCCTGGATGCCGCTGGTGCCGCGCAGGATCTCGACGCGCTCCTTGTTGTCGAGCGCGATCGCGGTCTCGGCGCTGATCGGCAGGCCCTCGCGCCGGTAGTTGAAGCGGTTGTCCAGCACGAAGCCGCGCACCGTGAGGTAGTCCCAGTAGCCGGCCGAGTTGTAGGCGTCGGTGACCGAGGCGTCGAACTGCGTGAGGTCGGCCAGCCGGCGTGCGCCGCTGGCCTGCAGTTGCCGGCTGTCGACGATGGTGGCCGACAGCGGCACCTCCTTCAACGGCAGGTCGCCGAAGCCGGCGATGTCGGCCTGCGGCGGGGCGCTGCGTGCGTCGATGGTGACGGGGGCCAGCGTGGCTTCCTGCTGCGCCTGTGCGGCGGCGGCCATCGAGAGCAGTGCGGCGGTGACGGCCAGGGCGAGGGGAGAGAAGGCAGGAGAGCGAGCGACGGACATGGAAGCAGGGAGCAGTCTGGAAAAAGTGAGGGGGATTTCAGTGAAGGCTGGCGCCGGCCGCAACCGCTGCGGTCAGTTCCGCGGCGGTGGCTTCGGGGTCGTCGGCGGCGATCAGCGCGCGCACCATCGCGACCGAGCCCACGCCGGTGCCCAGCACGTCGGGCAGCCGCTCGGCATCGATGCCGCCGATGGCCACCAGCGACTGGCCGCGCAGCAGGCGCGCATAGGCGCCCAGCCGGGCCAGGCCCTGGGGTGCAGTGGCCATCTTCTTGAGCGTGGTCGGGAACACCGCGCCCATCGCGATGTAGCTGGGGCTCACGGCATCGGCGCGCACCATCTCGGCATAGCCGTGCGTGCTCACGCCCAGGCGCAGGCCCGCGCTGCGGATGCGTTGCAGGTGTTCGGGCGCGAGCGCATCCAGGTCTTCCTGGCCCAGGTGCACGCCATAGGCGCCGGCATCGATCGCGGCCTGCCAGTGGTCGTTGATGAACAGCAGCGCGTCGGTGTCCTGCACTGCGGCCACGGCGGCGCGGGTCTCGGCCGCGATGGCGGCCGCGTCGTCGGACTTGAAGCGCAGTTGCACGGTGGGCACGCCCGCGCGCGCCATGCGGCCGACCCACGCGGCGTCGGGCAGCACGGCGTAGAGACCGAGCCGCTCGGGGCAGGGGGCGAAGGCATCGGCGCGCCGTGCGGGCGGCAGGGGCGACATGCCGAAGTCTTCGGGCGCTTCGGGCCAGGCCTGGTCGTCGAAGTGTCCGGTGCGCACGGTCTGGGCCTGCCAGGCGCGGGCCAGGCATTCGGCATCGACCTCGATGAAGCCGAGCCTGAGGCAGTTCTGCCTGGCGGTGCGGTAGGCGTGTTCCGCGCCATGGACATCGGCGGGGGTGTCAAACGCGGCATTGCCGAGGCGTTCGCTGCAGGTCGCGACGGTGGCTGGGGCAGGGGTGTCGTCGTGGTTCATGTGTTCATTGCGCCTCGTGGTGCCAGAAGGGCGTGCCGAGAACCGGCGTGCTGGGTTGGGCCGCGTTCTGCGCGGCCATGGCACCGGCCCGGTGCGCCGCGCGGCCGGCCTGCACGGCATCGGCAAAGGCACCGGCCATCGCGACCGGGTCTTGCGCGAGTGCCACCGCGGTGTTGAGCAGCACGCCGTCGTAGCCCCACTCCATCACCTGGCAGGCATGCGAGGGCAGGCCCAGGCCGGCATCGACCAGCAGGGGCACGTCGAGCCGCTCGCGCAGCAGCTGCAGCGCATAGGGGTTGACGGGCCCGCGGCCGGTGCCGATGGGTGCGGCCCAGGGCATCACGGCCTGGCAGCCCACGTCGACCAGCCGCTGGCACAGCACCAGGTCCTCGGTGCAGTAGGGCAGCACCTGGAAGCCGTCGCGGATCAGGTAGGAGGCCGCTTCGACCAGGTTCAGCGTGTCGGGCTGCAGCGTGTAGTCGTCGCCGATCAGCTCGAGCTTGATCCAGGGCGTGTCGAACAGCTCGCGCGCCATCTGCGCGGTGGCGATGACCTCCTGCACGCCGTGGCAGCCGGCGGTGTTGGGCAGCACCGGCACGCCGAGCCGCCGCAGCAGGGCCCAGAAGCCGTGGTCGTCGGTGGCGCCGGGTGCCTGCGCCGCGGTCTGCCGGCGCAGCGAGGCGGTGAGCATCGCGGGCCGCGCGCGCGCGACCGCGGCTGCGAGCACGTCGGGCGAGGGATAGCGCGCCGTGCCCAGCAGCAGGCGGCTGTGGAAGGTCTGGCCGTACAGGACCAGGGGATCGTCGGATATCGAGGGGCTCATGGCGTCAGCCTCCGGTGACAGGGCGGATGACCTCGATGCGGTCGTCGTCCTGGAGGGGGTGGGCGGCGTAGGCCGAACGTGGCACGAAGGCACGGTTGACCGCGACCGCGAAGGGCGGGACGGCGTTCATGGCGCGGAGCGCATCGGCCACCGTGGCCGGCGCGCTCAGCGCGTGCGGGATGTCGTTGATCAGGACGTTCATGCGGGGGTCTCCGTCGTCGTGAGGCCAAGGCGTTCCGCCAGCGCGGAACGGCCGTCGGCCAGCCATTCCATCGCCATGTCGAGTATCGCCGGGGCAAGCATGAAACCGTGCCTGTAGAGACCGTTGATCTGTAGCACGCGCGACGTGGGGTGGCGAAAGGCGGGCAGGTTGTCGGGCAGCGTCGGGCGGCACTGGGTGGCGATCTCGAGAATGCGGGCTTCGCCGAAACCGCTGTGCACCGCATAGGCCGCGCTCAGCAGTTCGAGCGTGGAGCGCACGCTGGCGGGCGACATGTCGCTCGATTCGATCTCGGTCGCACCGATCACGAACACGCCCCCGGGCTTGGGCGCGATGTACAGCGGATAGCGCGGGTGCACCAGCCGGGTCGGCCGTGTCAGGCCCACCTCGGGCGCATGCACGCGGATCACCTCGCCGCGCACGCCGCGCAGCGCGGGCCATTGCGGGCGGGCGCCCAGGCCGCGGCAATCGATCACGCGCTCGTGCGCGCCCGGTGTGAAGTCGCCGGGTGCCCTGGGGGCATGCCAGTGCAGTTGCACGTTCGGCAGCGCCTCGAGTTCGACTCGCAGCGCGGTCAGCAGTGCGCGGTTGTCGAGCTGGCCTTCTTCCGGCAGGAACAGGCCCTGCGCGAAGCGCGTGCCGAGCGCGGGCTCGAGCGCGGCGATGCCGGCCGCGTCGACGCGCTGCATGGCCGGCAGCTCCGGCACTTGCGCCCCGGTGCGCTCGAGCACCCGTGCGAGGCGCGTGGCCTCGGCCGCGTCCTGCCGGTGCCACAGCACCAGCGTGCCTTCGCGCTGGAAGAAGACCGGCGTGGCCAGCGAGGCCAGCAGCGCCGGCCAACGGCCCAGTGCGTGGTGGCCCATGCGCACCACCGACAGCGGCGCGATGGCCGACTCGGCCAGGGGCGCGAGCATGGCGGCCGCCACGCGCGCGGCGGCGCCATCGGCCTCCGGGCCGCCGGCGTCGAACAGTGCAACCTGGCAACCGGCGCGTGCCAGGGCGAGCGCCATCAGCCGGCCCATCAGGCCGGCGCCGAGGACGCTTGCGGCATCGAAAGGCAGTGTTTTCATCGGATCGATTCGACGGTGCAGCGCCACCATCGCCCATAATTTTCAGCATGACAAACCCACCGACTTCCGCGCCGCAGCCGACGTTGCGCTACGCCCGCGTGCTTTCCATCGCGGGCTCCGACAGCGGCGGCGGCGCCGGCATCCAGGCCGACCTCAAGACCTTTGCGGCGCTGGGCTGCTACGGCATGACCGCCATCACCGCGCTCACCGCGCAGAACACGCGGGGGGTGCGCGGCATCCACGGCGTGCCGCCGGCATTCCTCAAGGCGCAGATCCAGGCCGTGGTCGAGGACATCGGCGTCGACGCGGTCAAGCTGGGCATGCTGCACGCGCCCGAAGTGGTCGAGGTGGTGGCCTGGGCCATCGACCACTACAAGCTGCCCAACGTGGTGCTCGACCCCGTGATGATCGCCACCAGCGGCGACCGCCTGATCGCACCCGCCACCAGCGAGGTGCTGGTGCGCGAGCTGTTCCCGCGCGCGGTGGTCGTGACGCCCAACCTCGACGAGGCCGCGTTGCTGATCGGCCATGCGATCGACGGCATCGGTGCGCTCGACGCCGCGAGCGACGAACTGCTGGCGCTCGGCGCGCGCGCCGTGCTGCTCAAGGGCGGCCACCTGCCGGGCGACGAGGTGGTCGACGTGCTGCTGCAGCAGGGCGGCGCACGCCATCGCTACGCCGCTGCGCGCATCGCCAGCCGCAACCTGCACGGCACCGGCTGCACGCTGTCGTCGGCCATCGCCGCGCACCTGGCGCTGGGCCATGCGTTGCCCGAGGCCGTGGCGCGCTCGCGCGCCTACGTGCTCGGCGCCATGGCGGCCGGTGTCGACGTGGGGGTGGGCGAGGGGCATGGCCCGCTCAACCATGGCTTCGCACCAGTGCCGACCCATCGCTTTGCGCGGGCGACCGCGGCCGCGTGAGCCAGGCCAGCACGAAGCTCAACGCCAGCGTGGGCAGCGCCGAACCCCACTGCGGCGCCCAGGCCGCGCAGCCGTGGTACAGCGCGATGCCCGCGAGCCACAGCCCGGCCGCGACCGGGTCGATGCGGCGCGTGGTGGCGATCGATGCACCCGTGCCCAGCCGGCCCAGGATCACGCCGTAGAGCGGCACGAAGACCGAGCTCAGCATCAGCAGGAAGGGCTCGAGCGTGTGCATCGGCAGCACCAGCGCAAAGGCGATGCACACGGCCGCCAGCACCAGGCCCCAGCGCCGCACGCTCCAGCGCGGGCGCAGGCTGTGCGCCGACACCGAGCCCGAGTAGACGTCGCCATAGGCGTTGTCCAGTTCGTCGATCAGGATCAGGCCGAGCGCGAGCAGGCCGCCCTGGGCGAGCAGCAGCGCGGTCACGAGGTTGGTGCCCGGCTCGGCCACGCTGACCACCATCACGCCCAGCGCATAGCACCAGACGTTGGCGATGCCGTAGCCCAGCCAGGTGCCGCCGAAGGCGCCGCCCAGGCCGCGGCCCGCGCGCCGGCCGTGCCGTGCGTAGTCGGCCACCAGCGGCAGCCACGACACCGGCATCGCGATCACCAGGTCGAGCGCGCCGAACATGCCCATGCTGCCGTTGCCGGGGCGCGACCAGAAGGCGTCGAAGCCCCTGGCATGGAGCTGCGACGCGAACTGCCAGGTCAGCCACAGCAGCGAGAGCACCACCAGCGGCAGGCCGAAGCGGCTCACGAAGCGGCGCACCAGCGTCACCATCGAACCGGCCAGCAGGGCCAGCAGCACGCCGCCCCAGAGCAGCGTGGTCAGCGCCGTGCCGAGCAGGCCGCCGGCATCGAGGCCGAAGGCGCGCTGCGCGAGTGCCTGCGTGCCTTCGCGCATCACCACGAGTTCAAAGGTGGTCCAGCCGATCAGCTGCACGATGTTGAGCAGCACCGGCAGCCGCGCGAAAGCGCTGCCGTAGGTCGCGTGCATCAGCCCTGCGCTCGCGAGGCCGCTCTCGCAGCCCAGCCGCGCGGTCCAGGCGAGCAGCGCCGCGCCGAGGCACGAGCCCACGAGGATCGCGACCGTTGCGTCGCGCGTGCCCACGGCCGGCACCAGGTAGGCGCCGATCTGCATTACCAGCAGGCCCACGCCCAGGCTGAACCACAGCGCCGCATTGTCGTGCCAGCCGAAAACGCGGCTGGACAGGGGCAGGGGCGTGAGCGCCTCGTTGCCGCCAGGCACGGCGCGCCGCGGGGCGGAAGAGGTCGTCGTCGAAGTCGTTGCCATTCATTTGCTCCAGTGCAAATTCTTTGGCAGGTGGGCGTGGCCCGAATGCGCATGGCACGCACCTGGACTCGAAGGAGCGGGCGTGACGACGTGACGGTTTTCGGACCGGCTTCCCTGCGCGAGGATTACCTCAATCAGGTTCAAAGGGACTTTCTCAGTCGTGTCGGCAAGCCGACGCAACACCCCTAGCGAGCCGCCATTCTAGGCGTTGTTCCACGGGCGCCGCGGCTCCGGTTGCGTACGGAAGAACCCGGCCCAAGGCAGTCCTTGAGCGGCTCGGCTGCACAAGCGCGATGGGTTGGCGCGGACCTCGGCATCGGTCGTCCTGCTGCCGCCGAAGCACGGCCACCCGAACAGGCTAGAAGCGATGTCGTTGCGCGCTGAGGTACGCGTCGCGCGACGGCAAAAGGTGCGCGTCGCACAAGGCAACCAATGCCTCTCGATCCCCGGCACGCAGCGCTTCGATCATCTTCCAGTGATCCTGGCGGGCCTGTTCGCGGTAGTCGGCAGACACCAGCGACGCGAACCGAATGGGATGGGTCTGTCGGGCGTATTCGTCGATCGCCTTGCGCAGCGTTTCGCTGCTGCCCAGGCTGAACAACGCCTGGTGAAAGGCGAGGTTGACCCGGAACACGGTGCGGGCGTCGCCCGCGGCGACCGCCGCATCGTGTTGCCGCTGGATCGCGATCAGGCGGTCCAGCCGCTCGGGCGGCACGGGCATGACGACGCGCCGGGCCGCTTCGGTCTCGAGCAGGCCGCGAAGCTCGTACAGCTCCCGAACCTCCTGGGCGGTGAAGGACCGGACCACCGCGCCGACGTTCTTTCGACGCTCGATCAGGCCCATGCGATCCAGTGCCGCCAGGGCATCGCGCGTCACATGCCGCTTGACCTGGAAGCGCTCCATCAACTCGTCTTCGACCAGCCGCTCGCGCGGGTGAAGCCGGCCGAAAACCACATCCTCTTCCAGGGCCGCGATCATGGACGCCAAGGCATCGGCGGGGTTGATGGCGGCATCGAGGCCCTGGAAACTGGAGGAGGGGGACACGGTGGCTGGCAACGACATGGGTTGGGAGGCGGTAGGGCAAACGCCCGACGCTCGATCAAACAGGAGGGGCGCCTGCCATTGTTGCCGATCCGTCCCTCAGCCAGGCTCCGATCCGGAGCGCGGCACCTTGCCATGCATCTGCGCGGCCCGCAGGAAATCGAAGTCCACGCCCTGGTCGGCTTGCGTCACGGTCGTGAGGAAGAGCTTGCGGTAGCCGCGGTCCGCGGTGGGAACGACGACCGGCGTTTCCACGGCGCGCTGGGCCAGGTCCGCGTCCGACACATGCAGCGTCAGTTCCCGTCGAGCCACCGACAGCGTGATGCGATCACCGTTGCGGACATAGGCCAGCGGGCCGCCGACGGCCGACTCCGGCGTCACATGGAGCACGATCGTGCCGAAGGCGGTGCCGCTCATGCGGCCGTCGGAGATCCGGACGATGTCCTTGACGCCCGCGCGAGCGAGCTTGAGCGGAATCGGGATGTAGCCCGCTTCCGGCATGCCGGGCGCCCCCTTGGGACCGATGTTCTTGAGCACCAGGATGTCGTCGGCCGTCACATCCAGGTCATCGCTGTCGATGCGATTGGCGAGGTCCTGCGCGTTCTCGAACACCACCGCGCGGCCTTCGTGCTCCATCAGCTTGGGATGGGCGGCGGACTGCTTGATGATGGCGCCGCCCGGTGCCAGGTTGCCTTGCAGGACGGCAATGCCGCCCTGCGGATAGATGGGGTTGTCCCGCGTGCGCACCACGGTCTGCGCGAAGCCGGGGCCGGCGGCGTCGATCTCCTCGCCGAGCGTCCGGCCTGTCACTGTCAACGCGTCGAGGTTGAGCAGGGGCTTGAGCTCACGGAACAGCGTCGCCATCCCGCCTGCATGGTGGAAGTCCTCCATGTAGTGATCGCCCGAGGGCTTCAGGTCCAGCAGCACGGGCGTGTCCCGGCCCATGTGGTCCAGCGCCTTGAGGTCGATGTCCAGGCCCATGCGACCTGCGATGGCCGCCAGGTGGACGATGCCATTGGTCGAGCCCCCGATGGCCAGGAGCACGCGCATGGCGTTCTCGAAGGCGGCGGGCGTGAGGATCTTGTCGATGGTCAGCCGCTCGCGCGCGATGCGGACGGCCTCGGTGCCGGTCCGCTCCGCCACACGGATGCGGTCGGCCGTCACAGCGGGCGGCGAAGCGCCGCCGGGCACGGTCATGCCGAGCGCTTCCGCAATGCAGGCCATGGTGCTGGCCGTGCCCATGACCGAGCAGGTGCCCACGCTGGCCACCAGCTGGTTGTTCACATCCGCAATCTCTTCCGCGTCGATTTCTTCGGCGCGGAACTTGCCCCAGTAGCGCCGGCAATCCGTGCACGCGCCCACTCGCTGGCTGCGGTGCGAACCGGTGAGCATCGAGCCGGTGATCAACTGGATGGCAGGCAAGCCGGCGGATGCCGCACCCATCAGCTGGGCCGGCACGGTCTTGTCGCAGCCTCCGATGAGCACCACGGAATCCATCGGCTGCGCCCGGATCATTTCCTCCGTGTCCATCGACATCAGGTTGCGCAGATACATGCTGGTGGGCGCTGAAAAGCTCTCGTGGATCGAGATGGTCGGGAAGTCCATCGGCAGGCCGCCAGCCAGCATGACCCCGCGCTTGACCGCCTCGATCAGCTGCGGTGCGTTGCCGTGGCAGGGGTTGTAGGCACTGCCGGTGTTGACGATGCCGACCACCGGTCGATCCAGCGCCGAGTCGGTGTAGCCCGCGCCCTTGATGAAGGCCTTGCGCAAGAAGAGGGAGAAGCCACGGTCGCCGTAGTTCGTCAGGCCTTTGGAGATCCCCTGGGCGGCATCCGCGGGGGCAATGTCGTGGCTGGCAGCGGCGTCGGCTGCAGGCTTGTGGGCGTCGGTCATGTGTGCGCTTGGAGAGGGAGGTTGTGAACGCGTTCGTGCGGGGAGCGCTGCAGGTTAAGAGCACGCGCTCGAATCCTGAACAGGGTTATTGCCTAGATTATCAATAATTATATTGCCTATAGTCGCGCCCAGTCTGGCCTTCGCCAGACCCCGTTTTTTTCCATCCCAGAACCGAAGGCTTCCGTGACCCGACCCATGCCCCTGTCCCAACCCTCGATGCATCGCCGTGGCGCGATGCTTGCGCTGAGCAGCCTGCTCACGGTTGCTGCGTTGCCTGCCATGGCGCAGACCTATCCCGACCGCCCGATCAAGCTGGTGGTGCCCTACACCGCAGGGGGTGCCACGGACGTGATCGGACGGGTGGTGGGCTTACAACTGGCCAAGGCCTTGGGCCAACCTGTCGTCGTGGACAACCGGGCGGGCGCCGCGGGGAACCTGGGCGCCGCATCCGTGGCCAGGGAGAAGCCCGACGGCTACACGCTGCTCCTCGGCGCCTTGACCAGCCATTCGATCAACAGCGTGCTGCAGCCCGCCACGGCCGGCTTCGACATGGACAACAGCTTCACGCCGATTTCGGTCGTGGGCCGCGTGCCGCTGGTCGTGGTGGTCGGCCCTTCGGTGAAGGCCAGCACGCTCAAGGAATTCATCTCGCTCGCCCGGAGCAAGCCGGGTGGGCTGAACTACGGCTCGTCCGGCAACGGATCGCCGCAGCACCTGGCGGCCGAACTGTTCAAGCGGCAGGCGGATGTCCAGATCACGCACGTCCCCTACAAGGGCAGCCCACCGGCACTGAACGACCTGATGGGCGGCCAGGTGGATGTCGTATTCGACACCCTGCCGGCCACCCAGGCCTTCATCAAGGGCGGCAAGCTGCGCGCGTTGGCGGTGACCACTGCCACGCGCCAAGCCGCGATTCCCGATGTGCCCACGGTGGCCGAAGCGGGCCTGGAGGGGGTCGAGGTGACGTCGATGTTCGGGGTGCTGGGACCTGCGGGTCTGCCCGAGCCGATCCTGGCCAAGCTCAGCGCCGCGCTGAAAGAGGCCATGGACAAGAAGGAAGTGCGGGATTCGCTGCTCGCGCAAGGCGCCGCACCGGTCTACACCACCCCTGCTGAGACGCGTCTGCAGATCCAGGCCGAGGTCGCACGCTGGTCGAAGGTCATCAAGGACGCCGGCATCAAGGCGGATTGATCCGCGCGTGCGCAGCTGACGAGAGGCTGGCGCCGCTGATCATCGCGATCCCGATCCAGCCGCACGCCGTGAACCCCAGGCACGGGCAATCCGACGCGATGAAGTACGAATGCCAGGCCACCGGCGCCGCGGAGATCCTGGCCACGCAGGCGTTCGTCTTCAAGATCGAATGAGCGGCTGGGCCGCGATGAAGGGGGCGTGCGTACACTGCCCCGATGAACCGAGAGCCGGATTTCCTTGAACATCTGCGCGCCGAGTTGCGTGGCGGCCGCGTGTGGCTCGACCGCGCCATCGTGCTGGGCTATGCCATTGCGGCCGGCCTCTTCGTGGTGGGCTTCACCTTCGCCAGCGACTGGGTCTTCGGTGCATTCCACCGCTTCTACCGCGCCTGGCCCTGGGCCGTGCTGCTGACCACGCCGCTGATCACGGCCGGCATCGTCTGGGCCACGCTGCGCTTCTTTCCCGGCGCGGGCGGCTCGGGCATTCCGCAGGTCAAGGCGGCGCTCCATCCGGCCTTGCCCGAGGAACGGCGTTCGATGTTCGCATCGCTGCGGCTCACGGTGGCCAAGATCGGCCTGGGCGTGGCGGGCTTTGCCGCCGGCCTGTCGATCGGGCGCGAGGGTCCGTCGGTGCAGGTGGCGGCCGGTGTCATGCAGCACGCGCGCCGCTGGCTCTCGCCCAACACCACCATCGATGGCCGGGCGCTGCTGGTGGCCGGCGGCGCGGCCGGCATCGCGGCGGCCTTCAATGCGCCGCTGGCGGGCGTGGTGTTCGCGATCGAGGAACTGTCGGGCCGGCTCGAGGCGCGCTCCAGCGGCCTGATCATCACGGCCATCGTGCTGGCCGGCCTGGTGGCGGTGTCGGCCTTCGGCAATGTGAGCTACTTCGGCGTGATCCATGTGCCGCGCCTGGGCTGGGATGCGCTCGGGCCGGGTCTGTTGGTCACGCTGCTGAGCGGTGCGGCCGGCGGCCTGTTCGCCCGGCTGCTGATCGCCTCGCTCACCGGCGCGCCGGGCCGCCTCGGCCGGTGGCGCGCGCGCTTCCCGGTGCGCTTCGCGGCCGTGGGCGGGCTGGCGGTGGCCGTGATCGGCCTGGTGACGGGCGGCGTCACCTTCGGTGCGGGGTCCGAGGCGGTCAAGCAGATGCTGCAAGGAAGCGATGCGCTGACGCCGCTGTACACGGTGCTCAAGTTTGTGGCCACCTGGCTCACGGCCTGGTGCGGCGTGCCGGGCGGCATCTTCGCGCCCTCGCTGTCGATCGGTGCGGGCATCGGCGATGCCGTGGCGCGCCTGAGCAGCGGCGAGCTGGGGCCGGCGCTGATCGCCATGGGCATGGCCGGCTTCCTGGCGGCGGTGACGCAGGCGCCGCTCACCGCCTTCATCATCGTGATGGAGATGGTCGACGGCCATGCCATGGTGCTGAGCCTGATGGCCGCGGCCATGCTGGCCAGCCTGGTCTCGCGCATGATCAGCCGCCCCTTGTACGACACGCTGGCCGAACACATGGTCGGCCGCGCCATGGCGTCCGTGCATCCGCAGGCCCGGCGAAGCGCGTCGGCCCCGACGCCGTCGTAGACGGATTCGTCGGCGTTCGAGGACGCCGTGCCCGCTGAGGCGGCTACTGGCCGGAGCGGTACCGGGTGAACAGGTCGACCACGCTCCCGGGCGCGTTGTCGTCGAAGAACAGCCGGAGGTTCCGGTCGGTCTCGGCGGCAACGTCGGCGCTGCGGGGGAAGAGATCGCGTTCATAGGCTGCGAGCGCCGCTTCGATGTCGCCGGGATGGGCGGCGATGGCCTGGCCCAGTTCGGCGCCATCGTAGAGCGCGAGGTTGGCGCCTTCGCCGGCAAAGGGCGACATCAGGTGGGCCGCGTCGCCGAGCAAGGTCACACCGGGCACGCGATCCCAGCGGTGGCCGACCGGCAGCGCATGGATGAGACGCAGCACGGGCTCGGTGTCGCCGTCGGTGATCAGCGCCTTCAGCGCCGGTGCCCAGCCCTCGAACTCGCCAGCGACGCGGGCCAGTGCCGATGCCGGATCGGAGAAGTCCAGGCCTGCGATCCAGTCCTCGGACCGGTTCAACGACACGTAGGTCTGCAGCGCGCCATTGGCATGGTGGTGCGCCAGGATGCCCTGGCCCGGCGCGACCGCCATCAAGGTGCCGTCGCCGACGGCTTGCGCGCTGGCGGGGTGCCGCGTGTCGCTGTCGAGCAGATGCGTCTCGATGAAGGCGGTGCCGACATAGGCGGGCTGCACGGCGGACAACAGCGGCCGCACCCTGGACCAGGCGCCGTCGGCACCCACGAGCAGGTCGGTGTGCATGCTGGTGCCGTCGGCGAAGTCGAGCCGGTGACGCCCTTCGCCCAGCGGCGAGACCGCCTTGAGCTTTTGGCCCCAGCGGATGGTGCCGGGCGGCAGCGCGTCGATCAGGAGCCGGCGCAATGCGCCGCGATCGACCTCGGGCCGGGTGCCGCTGCCCGGCCACGCCATCAGGATGCGACCGTGCAGGTCCACCACGCGCTTGGCGTCGGCACCGGGGAGGACCAGGCCGAGGAATTGCTCGTAGAGGCCCGCGGCCTTGAGCGCGAGCTGCCCGTTGTGTTCGTGGATGTCGAGCAGGCCGCCCTGGGTGCGCGCGTCGGCCGAGGCCTCCGCTTCGTAGACCGTGGCGGCGATGCCGTGCACGTGGAGGACGCGCGCCAGCGCCAGGCCGCCCAGGCCGGCGCCGACGATCGCGATGGGGGGATGCATGGGGATTCCTTCGGGAAATGCGTTTCAAGGGACGCTCCATCGGTCTATGGAACGTCATTCCATGAATATTGGAACAACATTCCATTTGTGTCAAGATGCGGCATGGCGCCCAAGAAAACCAGCACCCCGCGGCGGGAGGAATCGCTCTCGCGCGATCGCATCATCGAAGCAGCGATCGAACTGCTCGACAGCAGCGGCGAGGGCGGGCTGACCTTCCGCAGCCTGTCCGAGCGGCTCGCCACCGGCCCGGGCGCGCTCTACTGGCATGTCGCGAACAAGGACGACCTGCTGAACGCGGCCTGCGACGCCATCGTCGCGCGCACGCTGGCCGGCTGCACCGTCGGCGAAACGCCCGGGGATTCGATCCGCCACCTGGCGCTGGCCATGTTCGACGCGATCGACCTGCATCCCTGGGTCGGCTCGGCCCTGGCGGCGGCGCTGGGGCAGCTGCCGATGGTGCGCATCCTCGAGCGCATCGGCCAGCAGGTCCGCGCGCTGGGCGTGCCGGAGGCGGCGCAGTGGGCGACGGTGTCGGTGCTGCTGAACTACATCCTGGGCGTGGGCAGCCAGAACGCGGCCAACGGGCAGTTCGCTCGCACGCGCGGTGTCGACCGGGACGAATTCCTCGCGGCGACGTCGGCCCGGTGGCTGGCGCTCGACCCGGACGACTTTGCCTTCACGCGCAGCTTCGCCGCCCGCCTGGCGACGCACGACGACCGGGCCGACTATCTGGCCGGCATCGACGTGATCCTCGACGGCATTGCCTCAGCGCACGGCCGCTGAGGCCGATGCGAGGGTTCCCGTACGATCGGCGTCCCTTGTTCCCGACCCAGGCCCTTGCCGCATGAAGATCCGCCACGCCCTTCCCGCCGACATCCCCGCCGTCTTCGAAGTCCGCACCGGGGTGCGCGAGAACCACATGTCGATGGCCGAGTTGGCCGAGATCGGCGTCACGCCCGACACGCTGTCGGGCATGCTCGAAGGCGACGGGCGCGGCTGGGTGGCCGAGGAAGAAGGCCGGGTGCTGGCCTTCGCGATGGCGGATGCGGCCGATGCGACCGTCTTTGCGCTGTTCGTGCGCGACGGCTGCGAGGGCCGGGGGCTGGGCCGGCTGCTGATGGCCGAAGCCGAGCAATGGCTGTTCGCGCGCGGTTGCAAGGAGCTCTGGCTGGTCACCGACAGCGACCTGGCCGTGCGGGCCAACGGCTTCTATCGCCACCTGGGCTGGACCGACGACGGCCTCCAGGACGACGGCCAGGTCCGCTTCGTCAAGCGGGCCTGAGCGCGCCGTTCAGCCGACGCCCAGCAGCTCGTGCAGCCGGGTGCTGGTGGTGGTGTACTGCAGCGGCACGGCCTTGCCCGGGAACACGATGGCGGTCGCGGCCCAGGCGGCCAGCGTGGCCTCGTGGAAGCCGCAGACGATCAGCTTGCGCTTGCCCGGGTAGGTGTTGATGTCGCCCACCGCAAACACGCCGGGTTCGCGGGTCTGGTAGCCCACGGTCTCGACCGGCACCTGCTTGCGTTCGAGTTCCAGGCCCCAGTCGGCGATCGGGCCCAGCCGCGGCGAGATGCCCAGGCAGGCGATCAGCGCGTCGATGGGGCGCGCGACCACCTGCGTGTCGGGCAAGGTCACTTCCAGCTCGGTGCCGTCGAAGCCCGAAGGCTGGCCGACCACGAAGCGCAGCGCGCGGGCGGCGATCTGCGCACGCAGCGCGGCGACCTTGGCGGGGGCCGCCTGGAAGCCGTCGCGGCGGTGCAGCAGCGTGACCTCGGCAGCCACATCGACCAGGGCCAGGGCGGTGTCGAGCGCGGCATCGTCGCCGCCCTGGACCACCACCGACTGGCTGGTGAAACGGCTCAGGTCTGAGGGGTGATAGAAAAGCTTGGTGCCCTCGAAGGCTTCGATGCCCTCGATGGTCACGCGGCGCGGCACGAAGGCGCCCACGCCGGCCGCGATGAACACGGTCTTGGCCAGGAACTCGGTGCCGGTGCTGGTGCCCAGCCGCAGGCGGCCATCGGGCTCGCGCGCCAACGACGCGACCTGCTGGCCCAGGTGCATCACCGGTTGCAGCGGCGCGACCTGCGCGAGCAGCGCATCGGCCAAGCCGCGGCCGGTGGTCGCGGGCGTGCCGGGGATGTCGTAGATGGGCTTGTCGCCATAGAGCTCGACGCACTGGCCGCCCACGTGGGGCAGGGTGTCGACGATGTGGCTGCGGATCTCGAGCAGGCCCAGCTGGAAGGCCTGGAACAGCCCGACCGGGCCGGCGCCGACGATCAGCGCGTCGGTCTCGATCGGTGGGGTCGGCACGGCCGATGCGGCGGGCGTCATCGACGCCTTACTTCACCAGCTCGGCGACCTTGTTGGGCTTGTCTTTCCACTCGTCGGCATCGGGCAGCGGCGCCTTGCGCTTGGTGATGCTCTTCCAGCCGTCGGCCAGGGCGAGTTCGGCGTTGAGCTTGATGAAGGCGAGCTGATCTGCCGGCAGGTCTTCCTCGGCGAAGATCGCGTTGGCTGGGCATTCGGGGATGCAGACGGCGCAGTCGATGCATTCGTCCGGATCGATCACCAGCATGTTGGGGCCTTCGCGGAAACAGTCCACGGGACACACGTCGACGCAGTCGGTGTATTTGCAGCGGATGCAGTTTTCTGAGACGACGTGGGTCATGAGGGTCTGTTGCCGAGGGTGCTCGGTCAATTGAAATCGGGGGAAACCCCGCATTTTAGGGGGGTTGCGGGGGGATCAGCCGAGGGCAGGGCGAATCAGCACCGCGGCCGAGGTCTTGTGGCTGGCCGTGTCGACCAGAACCAGCGAGCCCAGGGCGCGCGAACGCGTGAACGGCAGCACCGCCAGCGGCTGCTGCAGCGCGAGCACCACGTCGCCGATGGCGTTGGCTTCCAGCTGCGCCGCGGGCTTCGATTCGAGCGTGGCGATGTCGACCCGGTCGACGATACGCGCCACCTTGGCCTTGACCCAGCGGTGGCCCTGCAGTGCCCAGTAGATACGGCCCGGCACCAGCGGCTCGTCGTCGAGCCAGGCGACCGTGGCGGTGATCTCGCGCACCGGCGTGAAGGCGTCGGGCGCCAGCAGCCAGTCGCCGCGCGACACGTCGAGTTCGCGGTCGAGCACGATGCCCGCGCTGTGGCCCGCATGCACGGCCTTGGGCTGGCGCGTGTGGCCCAGCACCTGCGCCACGGTCGCGCTCTGGCCGCTGGGCATCACGGTGACGCGCTGGCCCGGCTCCACGTGGCCGCTCGCGACCCGGCCCCAGAACACGCGGCGGCCCTGCGAGGTGTCGGCGGAAGAAGAGAACTTCTCCACCCATTGCACCGGGAAGGCGAAGGGCACGTCCTCGTCCTGCGCGGTGACCGGCAGGCCCTCGAGCAGCTCGAGCAGGGCCGGGCCCTGGTAGCCGCACCAGTCGGGGTGCGCCGACACCACGTTCCAGCCCTTGAGCGCGGAGATCGGCACGATGGCCGCGACCTGCACGCCGGCGTTCTCGGCGAAGGCGTGGAGTGCGTTCGAGATGCGCTCGAAGGCCAGTTCGGCATCGGCGATGGCGTCGAGCTTGTTGACCGCGAAGACGATCGACTGCACGCGCAGCAGGTGGCACAGCAGCGCATGGCGGCGCGTCTGCGCGAGCAGTTCGCCCTTGACCACTTCGCCGTCGCCCACTTCCGCGGCCCAGGCCAGCTTGGTCGCGTCGACCAGCACCACGGCTGCATCGGCGCTCGAGGCGGCCGTGACCATGTTGCGCGTGTACTGCTCGTGGCCCGGCGCGTCGCCGATGATGAACTTGCGCTTCGCCGTGGCGAAGTAGCGGTAGGCCACGTCGATGGTGATGCCCTGCTCGCGCTCGGCCGACAGGCCGTCGGTGAGCAGCGCCAGGTCGGTCTCGCCGCCGCGCTGCACGCCGGCCAGCTGGTCCTGCAGCACGGTCTTGCTGTCGACCAGCAAGCGGCCGATCAGCGTGCTCTTGCCGTCGTCGACGGAGCCGCAGGTGATGAAGCGCAGCGCGGCGCCGGTGTCGGCGTGGACGTCGGTATTCACAGGGGTAGCAATCGTCGCGCTCATCAGAAGTAACCGTCTTTCTTTCGTTTTTCCATGGAGGCTTCGGACGTCATGTCGTCCATGCGCGTCGCGCCGCGCTCGCTCACGTCGACCGTGAGCGTCTCCAGCACCACGTCGCCGGCATCGGCCGCCAGGCTCTCGACCGGGCAGGTGGTGGTGATGTCGCCCACGGTGCGGAAGCGCACGTCGCGGGTCTGGACGGTCTCGCCGTCGCGTGCCGGCGTGAGCGGGCTCACCGGCACCAGCAGGCCGCGGCGCTCGACCACCTCGCGCTTGTGCGTGTAGTAGATCGAGGGCAGGGCGACCTGCTCGCGTTCGATGTACTGCCAGACGTCGAGCTCGGTCCAGTTGGAGATCGGGAACACGCGGAAGTGTTCGCCCGGTGCCAGCCGCGTGTTGAACAGCGTCCAGAGTTCGGGGCGCTGGTCCTTGGGCTGCCATTGGCCGAAGGCGTCGCGGTGCGAGAAGATGCGCTCCTTGGCGCGCGCCTTCTCCTCGTCGCGGCGCGCGCCGCCGATCAGCGCGTCGAAGCGGAATTCCTCGATGGCTTCGAGCAGCGTGACCGACTGGTGCGCGTTGCGCGACTCGCCCGGGTGGGCCAGGCGCACGGTGCCGCGCGCCATCGAGTCCTCGACGCTGCGCACGATCAGCTCGGCGCCCAGTTCCTTGGCACGGAAGTCGCGGAAGTCGGTCACTTCGGGGAAGTTGTGGCCGGTGTCGATCATCAGCAGCGGGTAGGGGATGCGGCCGGTGCCGAAGGCCTTCTCGGCGCACTTGAGCAGCACCAGCGAATCCTTGCCGCCCGAGAACAGCAGGGTCGGGCGCTCGAAGGCCGCGGCCACTTCGCGCAGGATGAAGATCGCTTCTTCCTCGAGCGCGTCGAGGTGCGTGTTGGACAGGCGCGGGGCTGTGTGCGTGGGTTGCAGCATGTCGATGTCGGTGCGGGCGTTCATGGTGGGAGCGGAGGGAGCGATGTCGTCAGTGCGAGATGTGCAGGCCGCACTCGCGGTTGTCTTCGCCCTTGGTCGGGTCCACGTAGTCGAAGTTGTTCGGCAGGCCGTGCGCTTCGCAGTAGTCGTACAGTTCCTTCGACGACCAGTGCAGCAGCGGCGCGACCTTGATCAGGCCATCGGGGTTGATGCTCACCGGGTCCATCTGCGCGCGCACGGCCGTGTCGGTGGCGCGCAGCGCGGTGAACCAGACCTTGGGCGCGGTCTCGCGCAGCGCTCGGGCGAAGGGCTCGAGCTTCACTTCTTCGGTGAAGGCCGCATGGCGCGGGTCGTCGAGCGCGGGCGTGGGGCCGTCCGCGGCCTCGCGGTGCGCACGCGAGCGGCGCGGCAGGTAGATGTGCAGGTCCAGGCCCAGCTGCTTCGTCACTTCGTCGGCAAAACGGTAGGTGGCCTCGGTGTTGTAGCCGTTGTCCATCCAGACCACGGGCACGTCGCGCTTCGCACGCGTGACCAGGTGCAGGATCACGGCCTCGAAGGGCCGGAAGTTGGTGGTGATGATCGCGGGCTGGCCCAGGCCGAGGGCCCAGTCCACGAGGCCGGGCGCATTGCGGCCAAGTTCGGTGTTGACGTGTGCGAGGTCGATGCTGCTCATAGGGCGAAGATGTCGGTGGAGGCCTGAACTTTAGGCAGAGGCCTTATGAAAACAAACGATCTTTTTGTTCGCGCTTCATGCGGATAAGCAAATGCCCCAACAACCATGCGGGTTGCGGCGCGGTTTGGCGGCCGATCCGGATAAGGCGCACAGCGGTGCTCCCTAGAATGAAAGCACCGCATCCAACCGCTCGCACCCGATGGCCAACCGTTCCTATCTCTACAGCCTGAGCAACCGTCCTGCCTCCTACGCGGACCGCCCGGAGACGATCTCGGGCCTGTCCGAGTGGCCCTACGACGTGCCCTTCATGTACCGGCTGCTGATGTCCGGCGATCCGCAGCTCTGTGCCTCGCTGATCTCCGACGGCCTCGAAGGCGACACGCCCGAAGAGAAGATCCGGCTGCATGCAATCGGCAGCGGCTTCGACGCGGGCTTTGCACGCGTGCAGCGTTTCATCGCGATCGTTCGCCATCTCGTCACGCTGCCGCCCCTGCCCGCGCCGCCCCCGGTGCCGAAGGCGCCGACGCTGGCGGAGCGCCTCAAGCGCTTCGTCTCGCCGCAGGCCGAAGCGGCGCCGGTCGCCGCGGTCGCGCAGCCCGTGGCGACCGCGCAGTTGCTGGCCGGACTCGACGAGACGATGGCCTTCCTCGAAGCCCATCGCGACGCCTGCCTGCTGCTGGAAACCGTCGAGCTCGACTGCATGTCCGAGGAAACGGAAGAGGGCTTGCGCGGCTGCGTGGAAGAAGAGATCGCCCGCTGCATCGCTGCGGGGGCGGCGCTCGACGCGCTGCCGGACGACATCGCCCAGGCCGCGCGGCGCCTGCAGGCGGCGCTGCTGGAAGAACAGGACGCGCCGCTCGATGCCTTCTTCGGCCTGCGGCTGGACGACGACTGCGACAGCACGCGCAGCGGCGCCACCGAGGACCCGCTGGGCCTGCAGTGGTCCGACGTGCTGTATTTCGAGCTGTTCGACCGCGCCGCCTTCGAGGAGGCGCAGCGCGGCTGAACGCGGGCTTTTTCAGGCGCCCTGGGTGCCGTCCGCGAAGTGCGGCGCGACATGCACAGCATCGCCCTGGTAGAAGGCCGAGAAGCGCTTGAACTGGCGTTGCGCCGCCGAGGCGTCGACGCCTTCCTTGAGCACGGCGCTGGTGAAGCCCGTGCGCTCCATCTGCACCAGCTGGTCGATCAGCACGTCGCCGGTGGCGCGGATGTCGCCCTTGAAACCCATGCGCCGGCGCAGCAGGAAGGCCTGGCTGTAGGCGCGGCCGTCGGTGAACTTCGGGAAGTGCAGGTCGATGCGGTCGATGTCCTGCAGGCAGACCTCGATCGCCTGCGGGTCGGCATCGTTGGCCAGTTGCAGCACGCGCGGATCGCCGTCGTCGACGTGGTCTTCGGTGGCAAGAAGTTTCAGGGTCTGGCTCATGCTGCCACCTCTTCGGCCTTGAAGCGCGCACCGTTGGCCGCGGCCTTGAACGGGTCGTGGCCCACGCGGCGCAGCGTGTCGATGAAGGTCTCGCTCTTCCCGTCGATGACCTTGCGGTTGTCGCGGTAGGCGCCGAGCACGGCCTCGATCACCTCGGGCACTTCGGCGGCGGAGAACGAGGGGCCGACGGCCTTGCCGGCCTGGGCCGGGCCGCTGAGGTCGGAGCCGTCGGAGCCGGCCAGCGTGACCTGGTACCACTCCTTGCCGTCCTTGTCGACGCCCAGGATGCCGATGTGGCCGCTGTGGTGGTGGCCGCAGGAGTTGATGCAGCCGCTGATGTGCAGGTCGATCTCGCCCAGGTCGTCGAGCTCGTCGAGGTCCTGGTAGCGCTCGGTGATGGCCTCGGCGATCGGGATCGAGCGCGCATTGGCCAGCGCGCAGAAGTCGCCGCCGGGGCAGGCGATCATGTCGGTCAGCAGGTGCACGTTGGCGCTGGCGAAGCCGGCCTCGCGCGCGGCCAGCCACAGCGCATGCAGGTCTTCGGCATGCACCCAGGGCAGCAGCAGGTTCTGGTCGTGCGTCACGCGCACTTCGCCGGCGCTGAAGCGGTCGGCCAGCTGCGCCGCGGTGTCGAGCTGGTCGGCCGAGGCATCGCCCGGGGCCTGCTTGAGGCGCTTGAACGACAGCGTCACCGAGCGCAGCGCGGGGTTCTGGTGCGGCGCCACGTTGCGCGCCAGCCAGCGCGCGAACTGCACGTCGTCGGCGGCCTGCTGGCGCAGCGCGGCGTCGGTCTGCTCGGCGCTCTGCAGCACGCGGGTGGCCAGCGTCGGCGGCACGAAGGAGGCGGCCACGCGGTCGTACTCGGCCTGCGTGATGGTGTGCGGTGCGCCGTCGTGTTCGAGGATCTGCTTGTACTCGGCCTCGACGTCGTCGATGTAGCGCTGGCCCTCGGCCTTGACCAGGATCTTGATGCGGGCCTTGTAGATGTTGTCGCGCCGGCCGTAGCGGTTGTAGACCCGCACCACCGCCTCGAGGTAGTTCATGACCTGGTTCCAGGGCAGGAACTCGCGCAGCACGGTGCCGATGATCGGCGTGCGGCCCATGCCGCCGCCGACCTGCACGCGGAAGCCCAGTGCGCCGGCCTCGTCGTGGATCAGCTTGAGGCCCACGTCGTGCCAGCCGGTGGCGGCACGGTCTTCGGTGGCGCCGGTGATCGCGATCTTGAACTTGCGCGGCAGGAAGGCGAATTCGGGGTGCAGCGTGCTCCACTGGCGCATGATTTCGGCGAAGGGGCGCGGATCGGCCACCTCGTCGACCGCCACGCCGGCGCGCTCGTCGCTGGTGATGTTGCGGATGCAGTTCCCGCTGGTCTGGATGCCGTGCATGTCGACCGAGGCCAGCAGGTCCATCACGTCGGCGCTCTTGGCCAGCGGGATCCAGTTGTACTGGACGTTCTGGCGCGTGGTGAAGTGCGCGTAGTGCGTGGGCAGCTTGAGCGAGCCCAGCTTGCCCTGCGTCTCGATCGCCTTCTGGTAGACGGCCGCCTCGGGCTCGTCGTATTCGCGGGCGATGCGGGCCAGCACGCGCAGCTGGCGGCTCGAGAGCTCGCCGTAGGGCACGGCCACGCGCAGCATCGGCGCATAGCGCTGGACGTACCAGCCGTTTTGCAGCCGCAGCGGACGGAAATCGTCCTCCGGAAGCTTGCCGGCCTGCCAGCGTTCCAGCTGGTCGCGAAACTGCGCCGCGCGCAGGTGCACGAACTGGCGATCGAAATCTGTGTATTGGTACATCGTGTGAAAGTCTTGAAGTGCGGTGCGTCCAGCGCCACCAAGAAGCCGGGACTGTAGGAGGGCACGGCACGGAAACCAACTATTTTTTGGTTCGCGGCTTATATGGATAAGTTTATGCGCCAGCGCCCATGCGGGTTTCCGGACCTTTCAAGCCCGTTTCTGGATAAGGAAAATTCGTGGCCCGACCGGTGCACCCGGGCCGGTTTGCAGGGCAGGATCGTACGGCGCCCGAAGCGGGGGCGCGCCGGCTCAGCCGCTCACCAGGCTCAGGATGTTGCCGTCCGGGTCCTTGAACCATGCGATGCGCATGCCTTGCGAGTGGTGGACGTCGCCCTCGAGCTGCGTGTCCGGCATGTCCGGGTAGTGCTCGAAGCGGACGCCCTTGGCGGCGAGCGTCTTCGCGATCTGTTCGATCTCCTCGCCGACCGCCCAGCTCATGGCGGTGGCCTGGTTGCTGCCGGCGAAATCGGAGCGGTAGACGAAGAACTGCGAGGCGCCGCTCTGGAAGGTCAGCACGTCTTCGCATTCGGATGCGACCTGCGTCAGGCCCAGCGTGTCCTCGTAGAACCGGCGCGCCGTCTCGATGTCCTTGACGGCGAGGTTGGCAATGGTTTCCTTGTTGGCGAGCATGGCGGTCTCCTTCCGGAAATTCCGGGAGGCGATTGCAGCGCCGAATGCGCGCCGCCGACGTAGGACAGGCACCCTGTTGCGTTTGCCCGTGGCGGGTCAGCTGGCGTGCCGCTTGACCTGCACCGAGGCCTCGAGGCCGACATACGCGTCTGCGTCGCCGAACCAGCTGCCCGACACGGGGGCGGCGAAGGCGGGGTCGCGTGCCACGCCGACGCGGATCAGCTGGCTGCCGCCCAGCAGGTTGTTGGTCGGGTCGTAGGCCACCCAGCCCGCGCCGGGCAGGTAGGCCTGCAGCCAGGCGTGGGTGGCGCCGGCACCGGTCATGGCGCCGTCGCTGCCGGGGGCGTTGACGTCGAGCGCGCTGTCGTAGAGGTAGCCCGAGACGAAGCGCGTCGCCACGCCCAGGCGGCGCATGGCCTCCATCATCAGCAGCGCGTAGTCGCGGCAGCTGCCGCCCCCCAGCGCCAGGGTCTGCAGCGGCGTCTGCGTGCCTTCCTCCTCCCGCGTCTCGTAGCGGAAGTTCTGGTTGATGTGCTGGTTCATGCGCCCCATCAGGTCGCGCGTGCCGGTCGGGCCGTCGTGGCGGAAGAACTGGTGCGCCCAGGCGATCAGCTTGCCCTCGGGGTCGTCGTGGTGCGGGCGCAGGTAGTGCTCCAGGTCGAGCCGGTCCTGCAGCGAGTAGGCGAAGGGCAGGAATTCGGCCGAGGGCGAGAGCAGGGAGAGGTCCTGCGTGACGTCGGCACGCTCGATGGTGAACGAGGCCACCAGCCGCAGTTCCAGCGCCGGCTGGATCGGCTGGACCAGCGCCACCGAGTTGGAATGCGGGTCCTGGATCATCCGCACGATCGCCTCGGGGCTGACCTGCAGGTCGGTCGCCAGCACCCGCAGGTCGTGGCTGTCGCGCGGACGGAACATGACGCGGTGCTCGCCGAAGGTGACCGGCGTGCTGTAGCGGTAGACCGTGGTGTGGGTGATGTCGTAGCGGATGGGCATGCGCTGCATTCTGCGCGTGTCACGTGACGTTGATCCAGTTGGGACTTTGCTGCGTATAGCCCACAGCGGCACCCCATCGAGGTGCCACCCAACGAGGACACGCGCATGCCGCAAGCCACTGAAGTCGCCATCCGTTCGGTCGAACGGGGCCTGGTGCCCGATCGCCTGGTGCGCATCGGCATTCGCCGCCTGCTGACGCAGCGGCTGGTCGAACTGCAGGACGACGACGCCGAAGCATCGGCCGCGCTCAAGCAGGCTTTCGTGCAGGAGCTGCAGGCGGCCTCGCTGGCGCCGCTGCCCGAGAAGGCCAACGAGCAGCACTACGAGGTGCCGGCCGCCTTTTTCGGCGCGGTGCTGGGCACCCACCGCAAATACAGCAGCTGCCATTGGGCCGAGGGCGTCGAGACGCTGGCCGATGCCGAGGCGGCGGCGCTGGCCGCCACCTGCGAACGCGCCGGGCTGGTCGACGGCCAGGTGGTGCTCGAACTCGGCTGCGGCTGGGGCTCGCTCACGCTCTGGATGGCCGAGCACTACCCGCGCAGTCGCATCACGGCGCTGTCGAACTCGCATTCGCAGCGCGAGTACATCGAGGCCGAGGCGAAACGCCGCGGGCTTGCCAACGTGCGCGTGCTGACCCGCGACATCAACCAGTTCGACACCGCCGACCGCTTCGACCGCGTGGTGTCGGTCGAGATGTTCGAGCACCTGCGCAACTGGCCGCAGGCCTTCGCCAACGTGGCGCGCTGGCTGCGGCCCGACGGCCGCTTCTTCATGCACGTGTTCGCGCACCGCGGCGCACCGTATCCTTTCGTCGAGCGCGACGCCAGCGACTGGATGAGCCGCCACTTCTTCTCGGGCGGCATGATGCCCAGCGACGACCTGCCGCTGCGCTGCCAGGACGACCTGCGGCTGCTGCAGCAATGGCGCTGGGACGGCACCCACTACCAGCGCACCTCCGAGGCCTGGCTGCGCAACATGGACCAGCACCGCGCCACGCTGATGCCGCTGTTCCGCGAGACCTACGGCGAAGACGCCGACGTGTGGTGGGTGCGCTGGCGGCTGTTCTTCATGTCGGTGGCCGAACTCTTCGGCTACGACGAGGGCCAGCGCTGGTGGGTCAGCCACTACCTGTTCGAGCGGCGCGCATGACGGCCGCCCTGGCCCCCATGGCGGCGACCCCGACCTCGCCGGCGGCCATGGCCGGCCGGCCCACGCGCACGGTGCTGCTGGCCAATGTCGCGCTCTCGCAGCTGGGCTGGTTCGCCGCGGTGCTCGGCGCCGCCCATCACATGGCGCCGGCCGGCACGCTGTGCGTGGTGGCGGTGATCTGCTGGCACCTGTCGGTGTCGGCACGGCCGTGCCGCGAGGCGCTGCTGGTGGCGCTGGCCTGCGCGATCGGCTTCGCGGTCGAGACGGTGGTGGCGCTGCAGGGCCATGTGAGTTACCCCTCGGGCCAGCCCGATCCGCACTTCGCGCCCTACTGGATGGTGGCGCTGTGGGGGCTGTTCGCGATCGCGCTCAACGTCAGCCTGCGCTGGCTGCGGCCCCGCCTGTGGCTGGCGGCGCTGCTGGGCGCCATCGTCGGGCCGATCGCGTTTTCCTCGGGCGTCCGGCTGGGCGGCGCGGCCTTCGTCCACACGGTGCCGGCGCTGCTCACGCTGGCGCTGGTGTGGGGCGGGGTGCTGCCCTTGCTGGTGCGGCTGTCGATGCATTTCGATGGCGTCCGCGCCGAAGGCGCCAGGCCATGAGCGCATCGACCGCCTTTGCCGGCCTGGCGCTGACCGTGGCGCTGGCCGTGCTGACCTGGCTCGCGAGCCTGCGGCACGACGACGTGAGCCTGGTCGACCGGGTCTGGGCGCTGCTGATCGTCGGCGCGGGCTGGGTCTATGCGCTGCTCACGCCGGACGTCGGCGCGCGGGGCTTCTGGATGCTGGCGCTGGGCAGCGCCTGGGCGCTGCGCCTGGCCCTGTTCATCACCTGGCGCAACTGGGGCCATGGCGAGGAGCGGCGCTACCAGGCGATCCGCGAACGCAACCAGCCGGGCTACCGCTTCAAGAGCCTGTACCTGGTGTTCCTGCTGCAGGCCGTGCTGGCGTGGGTGGTGTCGGCGCCGTTCCTGCCGGGGGTCGCGGCTGCGCCGCCGTTGAACGTGCTGGACTGCGTCGGCTTCGCGCTGGCCGCCTTCGGCATCGTCTTCGAGGCCATCGGCGACGCGCAGATGGCGCGTTTCAAGGCCGACCCGGCCCACAAGGGCCAGGTGATGGACCGCGGCCTGTGGCGCTACACGCGCCATCCCAACTACTTCGGCGAGGCCTGCATCTGGTGGGGCCTGTGGCTGGCGGCGCTGGCCGGCGCGGGCTGGGCCGGTGCCTGGAGCATCGTGTCGCCGCTGCTCATGACGGTGCTGCTGCTCAAGGTCTCGGGCGTGAAGCTGCTCGAGAAGGACATCGCCGAGCGCCGGCCCGCCTACCGCGACTACATCGCGCGCATCAACGCCTTCGTGCCCGGTCCGGTGCGCGGCGGTGGGAAGAGGCCCGCGCCATGAGGCGGCTGCTGGTGCTCGGCCTGTGCGCGGTCGGTGGCAGCGCGCTGGCCGCCGAATCCAACTTCGCCGCCTTCCTCGACGGCAAGCCCATCGGCGAGCATCGCTTCGTGGTCGGCGGCCCGGCCGAGGCGCGCGAGGTGCTGAGCGATGCGCGCTTCAACGTCAAGCTGCTGGGCCTCACGGTCTACCGCTACCGGCACCAGGCCACCGAGCGCTGGCGCGGCGACTGCCTCGACAGCCTGAGCGCCAGCACCGACGACGATGGCACCGTCAGCCGCGTGCGCACCGAGCCGGCCGCCGACGGCCTGTCGGTGACGGCCGAGACCGGGGCGGCGCAGGCTGTGCGCGGGCTGCCCGGCTGCGTGATGAGCTTCGCCTACTGGAACCCGGCCATGCGCAGCCAGAGCCGCCTGCTCAACGCCCAGACCGGCAAGGCCGAGGCGGTGCGCGTGAGCCGGCTCGGCAGCGGGCCGATCGAGGTGCGCGGGCAGTCGCTGACGGCCACGCGCTGGCGCATCGAGGGGCCCCCGCAGCCGATCGACGTCTGGTATTCGGCCCAGGGCGAGTGGGTCGGGCTCGATTCGACGCTCGAGGGCGGACGGCTGCTGACGTACCGGCTCAAGTGATCTGGGGCGGAGGCCGATGCGTAAGCAGCGCGAGGCCATCGCGCCTCGTCTTCTTTCCAACGCGCAGGAGCTTCGCATGACCTTCCGGCAAACCGCCGTCGCCTACCTGGCCACGGCCGTGGTCTTCCTGGCGCTCGACGCCGTCTGGCTCACGACCATGGCCGACCGGCTCTACCGCCCGGCCATCGGCCAGCTGATGCGCGAACCCTTCACGGTCGGGCCGGCCGTGCTGTTCTATCTGATCTACGTCGCGGGCGTGGTGGTGTTCGCGGTGATGCCGGCACTGGCCAGCGGACGCTGGGCCACGGCGCTGGGTTTCGGCGCGCTGCTCGGACTGCTGGCCTATGCGACCTACGACCTGACCAACCAGGCCACGCTCAAGGACTGGTCGTGGCAGGTGACCATCGCCGACCTCTGCTGGGGCACCTTCGTGACGGCGGTGTCGGCGGCGGCCGCGGCGCGGCTCACGATGGCTTTCGGCGGGCGCTGAGTTCGAGGGGCCCGCCGCACGCGGGCCCGATCCGCCTCACATGCCGACCAGCGAGCCCAGCATGCGCGCCAGCGCGCCCTGAAACAGCACCTTGCCCTCGACCGAGGCCAGGCAGATGCAGTCGCCGCCGGCCTGCACCGTCGGCTGATGGTGGAAGCTGCCGTCGGCCTCGTCGAAGTCGCCCGGGCCGAACAGTGCGCGGCCGTCGTGGAAGGTGCCGTACAGCACCTGCGTGAGTTCGCAGTCGCTGTGGGTGTGCACGGGCAACTGCTTGCCGGCGCCGATGCGCAGCAGGAACACGTTGGCCTTCGGGTCGCCGGGCAGGGTCACCCGGCTCCAGCGCATGCCCGGGCCGAGCCAGCGCCAGGGCGAGGCGTTGGCGCGGCGCAGGGCACGCGGCCAGGCCATGCCGGGGGGCAGGGCAGGGTGACGGCCCGCGACGGGGCGGGGCGGGGGCGCCTTCGGGGGCGCGTCGATGGCCGCCAGCGTCCGGGCCAGGGCCTCGGGCGCCAGGGTCTCGGGCGGCAGATCGTCGATCAGGGCGCCGCCCACGGCTTCGAGCAGCCGGGCGCGTTCGCGACACTGGGCGCAGCCCTCGAGATGGGTGGCGACGAGCACGGCAGGACCGAGCGCCAGCCGGCCGGCCGTGTGGGCCAGCAGCAGGTCGTCGTCCGGATGGTGTTGAATCGTCATGGTTCGAGCCCGCCCAGCAGGCGGCGCAGGTGGTGTACCGCCAGCCGCACGCGCGACTTGACGGTCCCCAGGGGAATGCCCAGTTCCCGCGCGATCTGCGCATGGGGCTGGTCCTCGTAGAACGACAGGCGCAGCACCTGCGCCTGCTCCGCCGACAGCTGCGCCATGGCTTCCCGCACGCCGCTTTCGCGCTGGCGCACGAGCAGCAGCACATCGGGCTGCGGCAGCGGGTCGGGCTGGTCGATCTCCTCGTCGTCGCTGGCTTCGGCCATCCGATTGCCCTGGCGGCGGAAATGGTCGACGCGCAGGTTGCGCGCGATGGTGAAGATCCAGGTCGAGGCGCTGGCGCGCCCGGCGTCGAAGCTCTGCGCCTTGCGCCAGACGTTGACCATGGCTTCCTGGGCCAGCTCTTCGGCCAGGCCCTCGGAGGTGCCCAGGCGCATCAGATAGGACTTTACGCGCGGCGCGAAATGCTTGAACAGCGCGGCGAATGCCTGCCGGTCGCCGCTTTGCGCGACCGCCTGGGCCCATCCGTTCAGTTCCTCGCTTGTGGGCATCGGGCTCCGGCTCTGATGCAGTGTCACGATCGACAGCCAGGGCGCGCGCCGCAAACTCCCGTGCGGAAGAGGGGCCGAGGATTGTCGGGCGGTGTTCATGCTGCTCCTACGCACCGCCGGCGGAATTAGATCACAGGGTCTGTGCGGCAAATCCAAACCGCCCGAGCCTGCGTACAAGCAGCAACACACCTTTTCGGAGCACTGCATGACGATCGCCACCGCGCCCGAGGGCCCCCTGCCGACCCACCGCGGCTCCGACCAGCCGGCACTCGACATCGCCGTCGTCGGCAGCGGCATTTCGGGCCTGTCGGCCGCGTGGCTGCTGTCGCAGCACCACCGCGTGACGCTGTTCGAAGCCGACAACCGGCCCGGCGGCCACAGCAACACGGTGGACGCGCCGACCGCCGCCGGCACGGTCCCGGTCGACACCGGCTTCATCGTCTACAACGAGCCGGCCTATCCCAACCTGAGCGCGCTGTTCGACCATCTGGGGGTGGCGACGCAGTCCACCGAGATGTCCTTCGCCGTGAGCCTGGACGGTGGCCAGCTCGAGTATTCGGGCACCGACCTGCGCGGCCTGTTCGCCCAGCGCGGCAACCTGCTGAGCCTGCGCTTCTGGTCGATGCTGCGCGACCTGGTGCGCTTCTACCGCCAGGCGCCGGCCGACGCCGAGCGCTTCGGCCTGATCCCGCTCGACAGCTACCTCGATGCGCGCGGCTTCGGCAAGGCCTTCCGCGAGGACCACCTGTACCCGATGGCCGCGGCGATCTGGTCGACCTCGGCGGCCCGCGTCGGCGAGTACCCGACCGAAGCCTTCGTGCGTTTCTGCGAGAACCACCACCTGCTCAAGCTCAGCGGCCGGCCGGCCTGGCGCACCGTCACCGGCGGCAGCGCGCGCTACGTCGAGCGCCTGACGGCCGCGCTGGGCCAGGGCCTGCGCCTGGACCAGGCCGTCACCGAGGTCAAGCGCGACGCGGAAGGCGCCTGGGTACGCACCGAAGGCGCGGCCGCAGCGCAGCGCTTCGACCAGGTGGTGATCGCCACCCATGCCGACCAGGCGCTGCGGCTGATGCCCGATGCCACGGCGCTCGAGAAGCGGGTGCTGGGCGCCTTCGACTACAGCCGCAACCGCGCGGTTCTGCACAGCGACCCGGCACTGATGCCGCAACGCCGTGCCGTCTGGTCGAGCTGGAACTACGCGGCCGACCGCAGCCGCGCCGAGGCGCCCTGCGTGACCTACTGGATGAACCGGCTGCAGGCCATCCCCGAGCAGACGCCGATGTTCCTCACGCTCAACCCGACGCTGGAGCCGCGCAGCGAGCACCTGATCCGCAGCGAGATCTACGAGCACCCGATCTTCGACATGAAGGCCATCCGCGCGCAGGACGAGCTCTGGAGCCTGCAGGGCCGCCGCCGCACCTGGTTCTGCGGCGCCTACTTCGGCTCCGGCTTCCATGAAGACGGCCTGCAGGCCGGCCTGGCCGTGGCCGAGGCCCTGGGCGGCGTGCGCCGGCCCTGGAACGTGGCCAACGAATCGGGCCGCATCCGCATCCAGTCGGCCGCTGAGGTCGCCGCGTGACCACCGGCGCCAGCGCCGTCACCGCGTCCGCGCTCTACGCCGGGCGCGTGATGCACCAGCGGCTGCGGCCGGCGAAGCACCGGCTCAGCTACCGCGTGTTCTCGCTGCTGCTCGACATCGACGAGCTGCCCGCACTGGCGCGCCGGCTGCGGCTGTTCTCGCTCAACCGCTTCAACCTGTTCAGCCTGCACGAGCGCGATTACGGTGCCGGCGAGGCGGCCGACGGCCGGGGGCTGCGGCCCTACGTGGAGCGCCAGCTGGTCGCCGCCGGCCTGCGCGCGGGCGGTGCGATCCGGCTGCTGAGCATGCCGCGCATCCTGGGCTATGCCTTCAATCCACTGAGCGTCTACTACTGCGACCATCCCGACGGCAGCGGGCTGCAGGCGATCCTCTACGAGGTCAACAACACCTTCGGCCAGCGTCACAGCTACCTGATCGCGGTCGATGCCGCAGGGCGCGACGGCCGCGACATCGCCCAGCGCTGCGACAAGCAGTTCCATGTCTCGCCCTTCCTCGGGCTCGACCTGCGCTACGACTTCCGGATGCAGGCGCCCGATGCCGCACGCCCCGGCCTGGCGATCGGCATCACCGTGGCCGACGACACCGGCCCGGTGCTGGTCGCGCGCTTCGATGCCAAGCGCCGGGCGCTCGGCGATGCCGCGCTGGCCGCCGTCTTCTTTTCCCACCCCTTGCTGACCCTCAAGGTGGTGGGCGCCATCCACTGGGAAGCCCTGCGGCTGTGGATCAAGGGCGCGCGCTTCCATGCCTGCCCCGCCGCACCCGCCCAATCTGTGACCATCGCCGGAACCAAAGACTCATGAGCACTTCCTCCACTCCGTCGAACGGCCTGCAGGCCGAGTCCCTCGAACAGGCTGCGGCCGCACTGCGCCCGGGCTGGACGCGGCACCCGCTGCGCCGCCTGCTGGTGCGCCTGATGCGCGGCATGGCCTGCGGCACGCTGGTCGTCGAACTGCCCGACGGCCAGCGCGTCGAGGGCCGTGGCGCGGCATCGGGGCCGCATGCGGCGATCACGCTGCACCGCTGGCGTCCGCTGGCGCGCATGCTGCTGCGCGGCGACATCGGGCTGGCCGAGTCCTACCGCGACGGCGACTGGTCGACACCCGACCTCACGGCGCTGCTCGAATTCGGCATCCGCAACGAGGCCGGTTGGGGCCGCGTGTTCGACGCCTCGCTGCCCGCGCGCTGGGCCGGCCGTCTGCTGCACCGCGCGCGCGCCAACACGCGCCGCGGCAGCCGCCAGAACATCTCCTTCCACTACGACATGGGCAACGACTTCTATGCGAAGTGGCTGGACCCGGACATGGTCTATTCGAGCGCGCTCTACGCCTCGGGCGACGAGACGCTGGAGCAGGCGCAGGCCGCCAAGCTGCAGCGCATCGTCGAGCTGCTGGATCTGAAGCCCGACGCGAAGGTGCTCGAGATCGGCTGCGGCTGGGGCGCGCTGGCGCTGGCCATCGCCAGGCAGGGCGCGCAGGTCACCGGCCTCACCTTGTCGACCGAGCAGCTGGCGCATGCGCAGCAGCGCGTGGAGGCCGAGCAGCGCGAGCCGGCGGTCGACCTGCGGCTGCAGGACTACCGCGACGTCGACGGCCGCTACGACCGCATCGTCTCCATCGAGATGCTCGAGGCCGTGGGCGAGCGTTACTGGCCGGTCTACTTCGACACCCTGCGCGAGCGCCTGTCGGCCGACGGCACGGCCGTGGTGCAGGTGATCACGATCGCCGAGGCGCACTTCGACCATTACCGCCGGACGCCGGATTTCATCCAGCGCTTCATCTTCCCGGGCGGCATGCTGCCCTCGATCGAGGCGATGCAGGCGCAGGCCGAGCGTGCCGGCCTCACGCTGCGGGTCGAGGAACTGTTCGGCCTCAGCTATGCCCAGACGCTGGCCGAGTGGCGCCACCGCTTCCTCGCGGCCTGGCCGGACATCGAGCGGCTGGGCTTCGACGACGCGTTCAAGCGCCTCTGGGAGTACTACCTGTGCTACTGCGAGGCGGGCTTCCGGTCGGGCCGGGTCAACGTCGGGCTGTTCAGCCTGAAGCACGCGCCGGGCGCGGCCTGAGCACAGACGAGGGCGCGTGCCTCAGAGCAGCGCCCCACACCAGACCACGCGGCCCAGCAGCTTGAGTGAGTCGCGCGGCGCGAAGAACTCCCGGTGCACGGGGTTGTCCGCGAGCGCGCGCACCGTGCCGCCGATCTCGAGCTGCAGCCGCCGGATCAGCAGATGGCTGTCGTCGCGCAGCAGGTAGAGGCGGTCGTCCTCGATCTCGCGCGCGTCGGTGTCGATCAGCACGATGTTGCCCGGCCGCAGCGTGGGCGCCATGCTTTCGCCGCGCACTTCCAGCGCCGACAGGCGGGTGTCGTCGAGGCCGTTGTCGCTGAGCCAGCGAAAGCAGAAGGCCTGTGCGGTGAAATCCTTGCGCGCGCTGGGCCCGACCTCGTCGCGGCTTGACATCCCCTGCGTTTCCGACAGGTAGGGCACGAGCCGCAGCGTGCTCGTCGGCAGCGCGGGCGCGCTCGGCGTGCGCATCGGCCCGACGCCCGATGCGAGCCAGGCGAGCGACACCTCGGCCGCCTGCGCCAGCGCCGTGAGCACGCGGCGTGAAGGGTCGCCGCCGGCCATATAGCGGCTCAGCCCGCTGTGCGAGATGCCGGCCCGCCGCGCCAGTGCGCTGGCGCTGCCGACCAGAGACACCAGTTCGCCCAGCCGCGCGATGAAGGCCTCGTCCGCAGCGTCCGCGACCGGGGCGTCAGGTTCAACAGCAGGCTTCATGTTTTCGCTATCCGTAAGTATTGACGCAATCTATAGTAGTTGAATCACGCGGTTGAGAAGAAAAACGCTTATCCATCGAAGAAATTCTTCGTATGAGCTTCGCGATGGATGAATAGCATTCGCTCAAGTCAATTATTTGCTGTCGAAAGTGATCGATAGCTGAGTTTGAAATGAGCGATTCATTATCGGCCATGGCACGTCGGGCGCCGGTGCCCCTGTTGCTGCTGGCCCTGTGGCAGTGGGTAACGGCTTCGGGCTGGTTGCCGCCAGGCACCCTGGCGTCCCCGGGCAGCACACTGAGCGCGGCCTGGACCCTCGCGGTCGACGGCACGTTGCAGGAGGCGCTGGGCGTCTCGCTGCGGCGCGCCGCTCTCGGCTTTGCGCTGGGCGGCGTGCTGGGACTGACGCTGGGCCTGGCGGCCGGCTTCTGGCAGCTGGGCGAGGAACTGATCGACGGCAGCATGCAGATGCTGCGCACGGTGCCCTTCGTGGCACTCGCGCCGCTGTTCATCGTCTGGTTCGGCATCGACGAGAGCGCCAAGATCGCGCTGGTCGCCTTCGCCACGCTGTTCCCGCTCTACATCAACACCTACGCGGGCATCCGCGGCATCGACAACCGGTTGCTGGAGGCCGGCCGCACGCTGGGCCTGGGCCGTGCGGCACTGGTGCGCGAGGTGGTGCTGCCGGGCGCGCTGCCCGCGATCCTGGTCGGGCTGCGCTATTCGCTCGCGCTGTCGGTGATCTCGCTGGTGATCGCCGAGCAGATCAATGCCGACGCCGGCATCGGCGCGCTGCTGCTGGATGCGCGGCGCTTCGTGCAGACCGACGTGATGGCGCTGTGCATGGTGATCTACGCGTTGCTGGGTCTGGCCACCAACGCGATGGTGCGGCTGCTGGAGTGGCGGCTGCTGTCCTGGCGCAGCGGCGTGCGTGCGTCATGAGGGCCGCGGTCGCTCCCCGGGCGCCGGCGCGGGCCGTGCCGCGCGCAGGCCTTCGGCTCACGCCCCGCTGGCGACGTGCCGTCGTGCCGCTGATGCTGCTCGTGCTGTGGTCGCTCGCCTCGGCGGCGGGCTGGCTTTCGCCGGCCTTCCTGCCCTCGCCGTGGGCCGTGCTGGCGGCCGCGCTGCGGCTCGGCGCCGACGGCGTGTTGTTCGAAGCCGTGGGCATCTCGCTCTACCGGTTCCTGGCCGGCTTCGCGCTGGGCGCGGGCGTGGGCGTCGGCCTCGGCGTGCTGGTCGCGCTGTGGTCGCGCGGCGAGGAACTGCTGGACGGCACGATGCAGGCGCTGCGCGCGATTCCCTTCCTGGCGCTGGCGCCGATGTTCAGCCTCTGGTTCGGCGCGGGCGAGGCCTCGCGCATCGCGCTGGTGGCCTTCGGCGCGATGTTCCCGATGTACCTCAACACCATCTCGGGTGTGCATGCGGTCGACCGGCGGCTGGCCGAGTCGGCCCACGCGGTGGGCGTGCGCGGCTGGGGCGTGGTGCGCGAGATCGCGCTGCCCGGCGCGCTGCCCTCGATGCTGGTCGGGGCCCGGCTGTCCTTCTCGTGGGCGCTGGCGGCCCTGGTCTCGGCCGAAATCATCGGCGCGCCCACCGGTATCGGCGCGCTGATTGCGCAGGCGCGCGAGTTCGTCCAGGTCGATGTGATCTTTCTCTGCGTCGTCGTCTACGCCCTGATGGGGCTGGCGGCCGACGCGCTCGTTCGTTGGCTGGAATGGAGGTTGTTGGCATGGCGTCGGACATTCGCGGGGCAGTGACGCCCGCTTCAGGCCATCCGCTGCGTGCGGTGGTCTCGGTGCGCGGTGCGTTGCGCCGCTTCGGCGAACGCACCGTGCTGCGGCACGTCGATCTGGACATCCCGCCCGGGCAGTTCGTGGCGCTGCTCGGCCCCAGCGGCTGCGGCAAAACCACGCTGCTGCGGCTGCTGGCCGAGCTCGACCGGCCCGACGGCGGCCAGATCGACGTGCCCGCGCGTCGCGGCGTGGTGTTCCAGGATGCGCGGCTGCTGCCGTGGCGGCATGTGTGGCGCAACGTCGTGCTGGGGCTGCCGCGCAACCGCGCGCTGGCGGAGGCGGCCCTGGCCGAGGTGGGGCTGGCAGCCCGGGCCGGCGACTGGCCGGGGACTTTGTCCGGCGGCGAGGCACAGCGCGCGGCGCTGGCGCGTGCCCTGGTGCGGCAGCCCGAGCTGCTGCTGCTGGACGAACCCTTCGCGGCGCTCGATGCGTTGACCCGCCTGCGCATGCAGCAGATGGTGCTGGACCTGTGGCAGGCCCACGACCCGGCCGTGCTGCTGGTCACGCACGACGTCGACGAGGCACTGCTGCTGGCCGACCGCGTGCTCGTGATGCGCGAGGGCGTGATCGCCGTCGACCTACCGATCGATTTCGAGCGGCCGCGCCGCCGCAACGCGCCCGGCTTCGAGGCTTTGCGCGAGCGGCTGCTGGCCGAACTGGGCGTGGTGGCGCCCGACGCGGCGCGCGCGCCGCGCCCTCCCGTTTCTTCCCCCTCTCTTGTCCCCGGAGTTCAACCCCTATGAGCCATGTCGCCCTTTCCCCGCCATCGACACCGGAGGACGTGTGGTACTCGCGCTGCCCGGTCCCGACGCCCTTTGCCGTGGCGCTGAAGCTCGGCTGGCTGCACGAGACCTTCGAGGCCGCGCCCGGGCGCGACCCGCTGCCCTGGCGTTCGCTGGGCGAGTCGCGCGACGATGCGATCCGCAACGCGCACTTCACGCATGCCCGAGCCGACGTGTTCCGCCACGGCGGCAACATCCCGCCGCTGTGGGCGCGCTCCGAGGGCGCAGACACGCGCCTGATCGGCGTGTCGTGGGTCACGATGCGCCAGCAGGTGCAGGTACTGCCCGACAGCGGCATCCGCACGCCGGCCGACCTGGCGGGGAAGCGCATCCTGGTCCAACGCCAGCCCACGGCGTCGATCGACTACTGGCGCGCTTCCACGCTGCGCACCTACGAGGCGGCGCTCGCGTCCGCCGGCCTGGGCTTGCGCGACGTCGTGCTGGTGGAGCAGCGCTCGCAGGTCGGGGCCCAGAGCGGTGCCACGGCCGCGCTGTCGCCGGACGGCTCGCTCTGGACCACCGACCGCAGCCTGGCGCGCCGGCGCGAACTGCTGCTGCCCCTGGTGCGGGGCGAAGTCGACGCCATCGCCACCCAGGCGCACTACGGCGTCGAGTTCGAAGGACTCATCGGCGCGCGCACGATCTTCGATCGCTCGCTCTCTCCGCAACGTCTGGACCGCGTGAACAACGACACGCCCGACGTGCTGACGGTGAGCGCGAGCCTGGTCGAGCAGCGACCCGAGGTCGTGGAGCGGGTGCTGCTGCAACTGCTGCGCGCACGCGACTGGGCACGCGGCCACCGGGCCGAGGTGGTGCGCCTCATGGCCCAGGAGTTCAAGACCTCGGAGGCGCTGGTCGACCAGGCCTGGGGCGCCGACCTGACCGAGGGGCTGAACATCGACCTGGGCGAGGAGAACGTCGCCGCGCTGCAGTCGCAGCACGACTTCCTGCTGCACCACGGCTTCATCCGGCAGGCCTTCGACCTCGAACAGTGGATCGATCGCCGCCCGCTCGCGCGGGCCCTGGCCCGGCATGCCGAGGAGCGAATCGCACAACCCGAACCAGCCTGAAGCGCCAGCCGTTCACCCCCAACCCCTGCAATCGAGAGAGCTTTGAAATGGAAGTCTATTGGTATGTTTTCTACGTCGACGGCCAGTACCCCTGGAACGCCGGCAAGACGCGGCATGTGGACCGGCGCTACCTGAAGGCGCTGGGCTCGGCGATCGACGCCTCGGGATTCCACGGCGCGCTGGTGGCGACCGGCGCCGGCGGCGGCTGGGACCCGTGGGCCATCTCGTCCACGCTGGCCGCGCACACGGAGCGCATGCGCTTCCTGATTGCGGTGCACCCCTCGCTGCTGTCGCCGACGCTGCTGGCCAAGCAGGCCGTCACCTTCGATCACCTGTCGGGCGGGCGGCTCGACATCAACATCGTCAACGGCCACGCCGGCCTGGGCGCGGCGGGCGTGCACCTCGCGCACGACGACCGCTATGCGCACGGCGACGAGTACCTCGAGGTCTACCGGCGCATCGTGGGCGGCGGCCCCGGCCCGATCGACTTCAAGGGCAAGCACCTGGACATCCGCGGCGGCCAGCCGCTGGACGCGGCCATCCAGTCGCCGCATCCGCCGATCTGGGTGGGCGGCTCCTCCGACGTCGCCATGGACCTGGCGGCCAAGCACGGCGACGTGTATGCGAGCTGGGCCGAGCCGCTGGAAAAGCATGCCGCGCACATCGCGGCCTTCCGCGAACGCGCGGCCGGCTATGGCCGCGAGGTCGAGACCGCGATGACCATCCACGTGGTCGTGCGCGACACCGAGGAGCAGGCCTGGGCCGAGATCGACAGCATGCTCAAGCATGCCGACCAGGGCTCGGTCGATGCGCTGCAGCGCGGCCTGCGCGCCGGGCAATCGGTGGGGCAGCAGCGCGCGCTGTCGCTGCACAGCGGACAGCTGCCGCGCCATGCGCGAGACCTCGAAATCTCGCCCAACGTCTGGACCGGCTACGGCCTGCTGCGCATCGGCTCCAGCATCACGCTGGTGGGCACGCCGCGGCAGGTGGCCGACCGCCTGATCGAGTACCACAAGGCCGGCGTCGACAAGTTCATCCTGTCGCACCATCCGCTGCCGGAGGAGGCGATGCGCGTGGCCGACGACCTGTTGCCGCTGCTGCCGCTGAGCCCGGTGCCGGGCCAGCGCGAGCCCGCGCAGCGCAAGGCGCGCACCTTCAACAACCAGCTTAACGGCGTGGGGGCGAAATGAGCCGCCGGATCCGCATCGGCATCCATCCCCAGTCGCCCGCGGGCCCGGTGCTGCTGCGCGCGCCGGCCTTCGAGGCCGCACGGCAGGCGCTGGCCGACGACGTGGAGTGGGTCTGGTACGCGCACGGCACGATGACGCCGGCCCAGTTCGCCAGCGGCGCCATCGACGTGGCGCTGACCGGCGCCACGCCGCCCATCACCATCCAGGCGGCCGGTGCCGACATCGTCTACCTCGCGGTGGGACAGCCGCGGCCGCGCTCCGGTGCCATCGTGGTGCCCAAGGACTCGCCGGTGCAGCGGCTGGAGCAGTTGGCGGGCCGGCGCATCGGCTTCGCGGTCGGCTCCTGGCACACCGCCTTCGTGGCGCTGGCGCTCGACGGCGCCGGGCGCTCGTTCCGTGACATCACGCCGGTGAGCTTCGTCGACTCCGCCGGTCGCGTGGACCCCTCGGCCGTCGACGCATGGGTGGCGCGGCCGGAGGAGATCGATGCGCCCGAACTGCGCACGCTCGTCGCGGTGGGCGATGTCTGGAGCAACCGCAGCGTGAGCTTCGCGCGGCGCGAGACCGTGGCGCGGGCACCCGAAGTGCTGGGGCGCTTCGTCGCCGCGCTCGACGCCGCCGGCCGCTGGCTTGGCCGCCATCCCGCCGAGGCCGCGGCCTTGCTGGAGCAGGGCAGCCCGGTGGCACGCGATGCACTGGAGCGAGGCATCCGGCAGCAGAGCGGCGCCGAGGGCCTGGGCCCGGCCGATGCAGCCTTCGCGCAGGAGCAGCAACGCGTGGCCGACGTGCTCGCCGCCGCGGGCGTGCTCGTGGGCGTGCGCATCGGCGATGCCGTGGACAACGGCAGCGCCGCCGTGTGGGCCCATGCGCAGGAGGCCCGCCGCGAGGCGGCGCTCGGCGCATGACACCGCGCCTTTCTCTTCTTTCTTCGATTTCCCTGAACCTCTCGCTGACGAACGACCTTTCATGAACCATCGATCCAACACCCTCCCGTCGCTGCGGCGCCTGGCCTTCGGACTGCGCCGCGTGCTTGCCGGCGGCGCCCTGCTGGTGCTTGCAGGCGTCAGCGCCGCCCAAGGTGCGAAGCCCGTTGAGCTGCAGTACGGCGTGATCCGCGGCCTCACCACCTCCAATCTGGCCAAGGAGAACGGCTCGCTCGAGCGTCGGCTCGCCGAGGCCGGCACCGCGCTGGTCTGGCGCGGCCCCTATTCGGGCACGCCCTTCGAGGCGCTGAGTGCCGGGCAGGTGGACGTGACCTTCACCACCTCCACCAACGCCTCGCCGGCCATCCTCGGCAATGCGAAGTTCAGGATCTTTGCCTACCAGGCGCCCGACCTCGACGGCGAAGGCATCTGGGTCAAGAAAGACTCCGGCATCAAGGCCCTGGCCGACCTCAAGGGCCGCAAGATCGCGACGGACAAGGGCGGCTCGGGCCATCACGTGCTGCTCAAGGCGCTCGACAAGGCCGGCATCTCGCCCAAGGACGTGAAGATCAGCCACTTCGATCCCGCCGATGCGCTGGCCGCGTTCAACGGCGGACAGGTCGATGCGCTGGCGAGCTGGCGCACCTTCGGCGCCTCCGCCGAAGCCAAGGGCAATGGCGTCAAGCTCGTGAGCGGCCGCGACGTGGGCTCGGAGAACCTGCTGATCTACATCGCGCGCGAACAGTTCGCCGCCGAGCATCCGGAGGCCTTGAAGGCGGTGTTCGAGGCGCTGCGTGAATCGGCCGCGCAATCGGCCAAGGACCCGGCCGCGACCGCGGTGCTGTGGCAGAAGCTGGGCAATCTCGACGCCCAGACCGCACCGATCTTCGTACCGCCCGCTTCGCGCGAGGTGCTGCCCGTCACGCCGGCGATCCTGCCGACGCTGCAGAGCGCGGCCAAGCTGTTCGTCAAGTACCGAGTGATCCCGCGCGAGCCCGACTTCAAGCCCTTCATCCTGGACCTCGACAAGGCGCCCTGAGCGCCTGATCGGGGCTCTCAGCGCCGCTGCGTCGACAGCGCCTTCGCCAGCGCGTTTGACAGCGGCAGTGGCTCGCCATGCCACTGCGCGGCCAGCAGTTCGGCACACAGCGCGGCAAAGCTCAGGCCGCGCGAGCCCAGCGCGGTGCAGACCCAGAGGCCCGGTCGTTCTTCCAGCGGGCCGACCAGCGGCCGGCGGTCGGCCGAGGCGCAGCGGATGCCGGCCCAGGGCGTGGCCTGGTCGAACGCGTGCCCCAGCGCCGCGGCGGTGGCCGGGTGCAGCCGTTCGAGCTGCGCGCGGTTGGCCGCGTGGTCGGCGTCGCGCGGCGCGGTGTCGGTGCTGCCGCGCTCGTAGGTCGCGCCGCTGAGCCAGTGCCATGCGCCGTCGGGGCCGGGCACCCGGGGGATCAGGTGGCCGTCGCCGTTGACGGGGGTGTCGGCCAGGGCCTCGGTCGATGTGCCCCAGGCGACCTGGCCGCGCACCGGCTGCAGTGGCAGCGCGGGCGCGAAGCGCAGGCTGTCGAAGCCGGCGGCGACGACCACCCGGTCGGCTTCGGTGAGCAGGCGATCTTCCGCATCGAACAACTGCCAGCCTTGCGCCGAGGGCGCGAGCCGCGCGACGTCGACCGCCGTGCGCAGCCGGATGCCGGGCTGCGCCAGCCAGGCTGCGACCAGCGCGGCCGGCTTGACCCAGCCCCCGCGTCCGTGCCACAGCGCGGCGGCATCCGCGGGCAGGCCGGCCGCGAGCAGTTGTGGTGCGTCGGCCCGCCATGAGAGGTTCGGGCCTGCGGGCGTCCAGCCCGGCGGCAGCCGCGGCGGCGGCACCGCCGGCCGGCGTTCGAGCACGCCGCTGGCGCGCCAGTCGCGGCCCTCGACGAGCAGGTCTTCGAGCTGCTGCCAGGTGGCGCGGATGCCGGCGCGCGTGAGGCGCGAGAGCAGGGCGTCGTCGGACGAGACGTGCGGCGCGAGCATCCCCACCGGCAGGCCCGAGGCACCCGCGGCCGCATGGTCGGCGCGCTCGAGCACCTCGACCTGCCAGCCGCGCCGCGCCAGGCTCGCGGCCACGGCGGCGCCCGCGAGCCCGGCGCCGATCACGGCGCAGCGCCCAGGCGTGGCCGCTGCGGTCGCGGGCTTGCGCTGGCGCGGGGTCCACGCCGGATCGAACACGCCGCGCAGGCAGTCACGCTTGGGTGGAAAGCCGGGCGCCTTGCGCACCTGGAAGCCGAGCTGCGCGAGCGTGTCGCGCACCGCGCGCGCGATGGTCCAGGTCGCGAGGCCGGTGCCGCGCCGGGCGAAGCGCGACACGGCCTTGAGCGTGTCCGGCGACCACATGTCGGGGTTCTGCACCGGGCTGAAGCCGTCGAGGAACAGGCTGTCGGCCTCGAAGCGCTGGGCCTTGAGCATGGCCTGCACGTCGCCCACGCACACGGTGAGCAGCACGCGGCCGCCGTCGAAGGCCAGGCGGTGGAAGCCGGGCAGCAGCTCCAGCCATTGCGCGGCCAGTTCCTCGGCCAGCGGATGCAGTTCGGGATAGGCGGCGGCGGCGCGGCGCAGGTCCTCGGCGCCCACGGGGTAGGCCTCGATCGACACGAAGTGCAGCAGCGACGGGCGCGCCGGGTCGTCGCGCCAGGCCTGCCAGGTCGCGAGGAAGTTGAGGCCGAAGCCGAAGCCGGTTTCGAGGATGCGCCACTGCGCCTGGTCGGCCCAGGCGCCGGGCAGCCCGCAGCCGCCCAGGAACACATGGCGCGACTGCGCCAGCGCACCGGTTTCGGTGTGATAGATGTCGCCGAAGCGTTCGCTCAGCGGAACGCCATCGGCACGCCAGGTGACGGGTTCGGTCATGGGGGTATTGCTCCCTCTCCCTTTGGGAGAGGGCGGGGGTGAGGGCAGACGGCGTGTCCATGGACAACGCCATGCCCCCATCCCGACCTTCCCCCGGCGGGGGAAGGAGAAGACAGGTCAGGCCGAAGGCGGGACGTAGCCCTGCGCGACGTCGGCGCCGTCGCCGAAGAAATGCTTCTCCATCTGGCGCTTGAGGTATTCCCGGGCGCGCTGGTCGGCCAGGTTGAGCCGGTTCTCGTTGACCAGCATCGTCTGTTGCTTGAGCCAGGCGGCCCAGGCTTCCTTGCTGACGTTTTCCCAGAGCCGCTTGCCCATGTCACCGGGGTAGGGGGGGAAGTCGAGTCCCTCGGCTTCTTTGCCGAGTTTGATGCACTGGACCATGCGAGCCATTTGGATTGCCTTTGCGTGTGGGTTGCGGGACGGCCGTGACCGGGTCCCTTAGTTGATTTCGCTATTTAGAACTGAGAACTCGGTCGTTCCAAGTTCCTTATGCCGAATTCAGAATCGGCAGCTTCATTGATATGCCCCTTGCATTGAACAGAGAGCAGAACACCATGAGCATTCGCCGCGACTTTATCAAGCTTTCCATCGGCACTGTCCTGGCGAGCGGCATGGCCCTCACGGCCCTGCCGTCGTTCGCCCAGACGGTGAACCTGCTCAACGTCTCCTACGACCCGACCCGCGAGCTCTACGTCGACTACAACAAGGCCTTCGCCGCCTACTGGAAGGGCAAGACCGGCCAGGACGTGGTGATCAAGCAGTCGCACGGCGGCTCGGGCAAGCAGGCCCGCTCGATCATCGACGGCATCGACGCCGACGTCGCCACGCTGGCGCTGGCCGGCGACACCGACGCGCTGGTCACGCACGGCGGTCTGGTCAAGCCCGACTGGCAGAAGCGCCTGCCGCACAATTCGGCGCCCTACACCTCGACCATCGTGTTCCTGGTGAAGAAGGGCAATCCCAAGGGCCTGAAGGACTGGGACGACCTGATCAAGCCCGGCGTGCAGGTGATCACGCCCAACCCGAAGACCTCGGGTGGCGCGCGCTGGAACTACCTCGCGGCCTGGGAATTCGCCAAGCGCAAGTACGGCGGCGACGACAAGGCCAAGGACTTCGTCGGCAAGCTGTTCAAGAACGTGCCGGTGCTCGACACGGGCGCGCGCGGCTCCACCATCACCTTCGTCCAGCGCGGCGTGGGCGACGTGCTGCTGGCCTGGGAGAACGAGGCCTACCTGGCGCTCAAGGAATTCGGTCCGGACAAGTTCGACATCGTCGCGCCCTCGATCAGCATCCTGGCCGAGCCCACCGTGGCCGTGGTCGACAAGGTGGTCGACCGCAAGGGCACGCGCGCCGTGGCCGAGGAATACCTGAAGTACCTCTACTCGGACGAAGGCCAGGACATCGCCGGCCGCAACTACTACCGCCCGACCTCGGAAAAGGCCAAGGCCAAGTACGACAAGCAGTTCCCGAAGCTGACGCTGTTCACCATCGACGACGCCTTCGGCGGCTGGACGAAGGCGGACAAGGCGCACTTCGCCGATGGCGGTTCCTTCGACCAGATCTACACCAACAAGTGATCGATCCGAGAAACCAAAGAAAGCACGTGTGACTGTTTTGTTGATTGCCGGCAGCCCGACCGCCCCCTCGCGTTCATCGGCGCTGCTCGAAGCGGTGGGCCAGCGGCTCGAAGGCCGCGGCGCCCGCATCGATCGCATCGCGGTGCGCGAGCTCCCGGCGCAGCCCCTGCTGCATGCCGACTGGAACCATCCGGCCGTCCAGCGCGTGATCGCGCAGGTCGCCGAGGCCCAGGTGGTGGTGGTCGCGACCCCGGTCTACAAGGCTGCGTACAGCGGCGTGCTCAAGGTGCTGCTGGACCTGCTGGCGCAGGACGCGCTCAAGGGCAAGACGGTGCTGCCGCTGGCCACCGGCGGCAGCCCGCACCACATGCTCGCGCTGGACTATGCGCTGCGCCCGGTGCTGCAGTCGCTGGCGGCGCGGCAGATCCTGCCGGGTGTCTATGCCACCGACGCCCAGGTCACGCTCACGCCCGAGGGCGCCTACCAGGTGCACCCGGACCTGGCACGCCGGCTCGACGACGCGGCCGAGGCGCTGGCCACCGAAGGCCTGAAGTTGCCGCCGCGGCGCGGCTTCGATCCGGTGCCGTTCTCGCAGGTGCGATGTAGTTTCTGACCCGCGAGGTGACCCACCCCCGATAGCCGGCGCGCACTTCGTGTCGCTTGGCTTTCCCCCCTCAAGGGGGCAACACCAGCGGCCCGGCGAAGCCGGTTCCGCGGTGTTCCACGAACAGAGTCCCGTGCCACCGCTGGGGTGGTCATGGGGAAGGCTTTGCCTGTGTTTCGCCAAAGGACATCTCCATGCATCCCGTCAACCCCGAAGACTTCGCCATCGATTCCGAACCGCGTCCGCTGTGGCAGTCGCTGCGCGACCTCGCGCTGAGCCTGCTGGTGGTCGCGGCCATCGCCTTGATCACGGCCTTCCTGACCGCGACCTCGGCGCACGCGCAGGCCGGTGCGCAGCAGTTGCGCATCGGCTACCAGAAGTCGGCCAGCCTGTTCGTGCTGCAGAAGGCCCAGGGCTCGCTGGAGAAGAAGCTGCAGCCGCTGGGCTTCGGCGTGAAGTGGGTCGAGTTCCCGGCCGGGCCGCAACTGCTCGAAGGGCTCAACGTCGGCGCGGTCGACGTGGGCTTCGTGGGCGAGGCGCCGCCGATCTTCGCGCAGGCCGCCGGCGCCAAGTTCGTCTACTTCGGCCACGACCCGGCCGCGCCGCGCGCCGAGGCCATCCTGGTCACCAAGGACTCGCCGATCCGTTCGGTGGCCGATCTCAAGGGCAAGAAGGTTGCGCTCAACAAGGGCAGCAACGTGCACTACCTGCTGGTCAAGCAACTCGAGAAGAACGGTCTCAGTCTGTCCGACATCCAGCCGATCTACCTGGCGCCGGCCGACGGCCGCGCGGCCTTCGAAAGCAAGAACGTCGATGCCTGGGTGATCTGGGATCCGTTCCAGGCTGCGGCCGAGAAGGCCACCGGCGCGCGCGTGCTGGCCGACGGCACGCCGGGCGTGGTGAGCAACTACCAGTACTACCTGGGCGAGCGCGGCTTCGTCACGAAGAACCCGAAGGTGATCGAGGCGTTGTTCGAGGACTCGGTGTCGCAGGGCATCTGGCTCAAGAAGAACCTGCGCCAGGCCGCCGAGATCATCGCGCCGCTGCAGGGCCTGCCGGTGGACGTGGTCGAGCTGGCGCTGCGCCGCTACGAGTTCAACGTCAAGCCGCTCACGCCCGAGGTCGTGGCCGAGCAGCAAAAGATCGCCGACACCTTCTTCCAGCTGAAGCTGATTCCCAAGGCCATCAAGGTGCGCGACGCGATCGCCAACTAGGCCGCTCCCTCCTTCCAGGCCGAACCGAACAGAGAACCCACACATGACCTCCATTTCGCTCCCCCGCCGCCGCCTGATCCAGGGCGCCGCCGCCGCCATCGTGCTGCCTTCCTTCGCCGCACTGGCACAGCCGCCGGCACGCACGCTGCGCATCGGCAACCAGAAGGGCAACCTGAGCCTGCTCAAGGGCCGCGGCACGCTCGAGAAGCGGCTGGCGCCGCTCAACGTGTCGGTGAAGTGGACCGAGTTCACGGCCGGCCCGGTGCAGCTCGAAGCGCTCAACGTCGGCTCGATCGACTTCGGCGACGTGGGCGAAGCGCCGCCGATCTTCGCGCAGGCCGCGGGTGCGCCGCTGGCCTACGTGGCCGCCACCGTGCCGCGCCCCGCCTCGGAAGCGGTGCTGGTGCCCAAGGGCTCGGCGCTGCGCACCGTGGCCGATCTCAAGGGCAAGAAGATCGCGCTCAACAAGGGCAGCAACGTCCACTACTTCATCGTCAAGCTGGCCGAGAAGCACGGCCTGGCCTACACCGACCTGAACCTCGTCTACCTGCCGCCGGCCGATGCGCGCGCGGCCTTCGAGAAGGGCTCGGTCGACGCCTGGGTCATCTGGGACCCCTTCCTGGCCGCCGCCGAGAAGACGCTCGACGCGCGCGTGCTGGCCGACGCCACCGGCGTGGTGGGCAACCGCGCCTTCTACTTCTCCTCGCTCGACTACGTGGCGAAGAACCAGGACGTGCTGAGCATCGTGACCGAGGAGATCAACAGCATCGACAAGTGGGCCGAAGCCAACAAGGACGCGTTCTCGTCCGAACTCGCCGCGCTGTTGGGCCTGCCCAAGCCCGTGCTTGACCTGTCGGTGAGCCGCGGCCGCTACGGCACCGGCCCGATCACCAAGGCCATCCTGGCCGAGCAACAACAGATCGCCGACACCTTCTTCGCGTTGAAGCTGATCCCCAAGAAGATCAACGTGCTCGAGGCCGCCGCGGCCAGCATCGCCTGAGTCCGTCGCCATGCAATTCTTCTGGTTCCTTCCCACGCACGGCGACACCCGCTACCTCGGCAGCGCCGAGGGCGCACGGCCGGTCGAGCTGTCGTACCTGCAGCAGATCGCCGGCGCCGCCGACCGCCTCGGCTACGAGGGCGTGCTGATCCCCACGGGCCGCTCCTGCGAGGACCCCTGGGTCATCGCCTCGAGCCTGATCGGTGCGACCACGAAGCTCAAGTTCCTGGTCGCGGTGCGCCCGGGCCTGCACCAGCCCAGCCTGGCCGCGCGCATGGCCGCGACCTTCGACCGGCTCTCGGAAGGCCGCCTGCTGGTGAACCTCGTGACCGGCGGCGACCAGACCGAGCTCGAGGGCGACGGCGTGTTCCTCGACCATGCCTCGCGCTACGAGCAGTCGGCGGAGTTCATCCGCATCTGGCGCGAGATCCTGGCGCGCAGCCACGACGGCCAGAGCTTCGACTACGAAGGCAAGCACCTGACGGTCAAGGGCGCCAAGCTGCTGTACCCGCCGGTGCAGACGCCGTACCCGCCGGTGTGGTTCGGCGGCTCCTCCGAGGCCGCGCACGAACTTGCTGCCGAGCAGGTCGATGCCTACCTGACCTGGGGCGAGCCGCCGGCCGAGGTCGCGAAGAAGATCGCAGACGTCAAGGCGCGTGCAGCGAGCAAGGGCCGCAAGGTCGCGTTCGGCATCCGCCTGCACGTGATCGTGCGCGAAACCGACGACGCCGCCTGGCAGGCCGCCGAGGATCTGATCAGCCGCGTCGACGACGCCACCGTGATCCGGGCCCAGGCCGCCTTCGCGAAGATGGACTCCGAAGGCCAGCGCCGCATGGCCGCGCTGCATGCCAAGGGCGCCAAGCGCACCCGGGCCGACCTCGAGATCTCGCCCAACCTCTGGGCCGGCGTGGGCCTGGTGCGCGGCGGTGCGGGCACGGCGCTGGTCGGCGACGCCAAGACCGTCGCCGCACGCATCGAGGAGTACGCGGCGCTGGGCCTGGACAAGTTCATCCTCTCGGGCTACCCGCACCTCGAGGAGGCCTACCGCTTCGCCGAGCTGGTGTTCCCGCTGCTCTCCTACAAGACGAAGGCACGGCTGGCCGGCGGCCTGCCGACCGGGCCCTTCGGCGAAGTCGTGGCCAATCTCGACGCGCCTTCGCGTCTGGCTTCGCAAAGCTGAGGACGGCCATGACCGAACAAGTGCAGAAACTGCCGGCTGTCGCCGCCAATGGCGCGGGAGGCGCGCTCAAGGGCTTCGCCGTGAATGTCGCGAAGCGGCTGATTCCCTGGCTCGTGCCCGTGGGGCTGATCGTGTTCTGGCAGATCGCATCCTCCTTTGGCTGGCTGTCGACGCGCGTGCTGCCGGCGCCGGTCGACGTGGTCAAGGCCGCGTGGACGCTGACCGTCTCGGGCGAACTCTGGACCCACGTGAAGGTCAGCGCGGGCCGTGCGCTCGCCGGCCTCGCGATCGGCGGCGGCGCGGGCCTGGCGCTGGGCCTGCTGACCGGCTCGGTGAAGTTCGCCGAGACCCTGCTCGACTCCACCATCCAGATGGTGCGCAACATCCCGGCGCTGGCGCTGATCCCGCTGGTGATCCTGTGGTTCGGCATCGACGAGACCGCCAAGCTGTTCCTGATCAGCATCTCGGTGTTCTTCCCGATCTACCTCAACACCTTCCACGGCATCCGCAACGTCGACCCGCAGCTCATCGAGATGGGCCGCACCTACGGCCTCACGCGCTGGCAGCTCTACCGCGAGGTGATCCTGCCGGGCGCGCTGTCGTCGATCCTGGTCGGGCTGCGCTTCTCGCTGGGCCTGATGTGGGTGATCCTGATCGTGGCCGAGACCATCTCGGCGCAGGCCGGCATCGGCTACCTCACGATGAACGCCCGCGAGTTCCTGCAGACCGACATCGTGCTGGTCGGCATCCTGCTGTACGCGCTGCTCGGCAAGCTGGCCGACCTGTTCGCGCGCGGCCTCGAGCACTGGTGGCTGCGCTGGCACCCCGGCTACCAATCCAAGTGACGGAAAGACCCCCATGACCTCATCGCTTTCCTTCACCCGCCGCGGCGCGCTCGGCACGCTGGCCGCGCTCGGTGCGGCATCGGCCTTCGCGCAGCAGGGCCACAGCACGGTGCGCATCGGCTACCAGAAGTCGTCGACGCTGATCGTGGTGCTCAAGACCCAGGGCACGCTCGAGCAGCAGCTCGCGCCGCTGGGCGTCAAGCCCAGCTGGCACGAGTTCACCAGCGGCCTGCCGCTGCTCGAGGCGCTGAACCTCGACAACCTCGACTTCAGCGCCGACGTGGCCGACACCGTGCCGGTGTTCGCGCAGGCGGCCGGTGCGCAACTGACCTTCGTGGCGCAGGAAGCGCCGTCGCCCGCGGCCCAGGCGATCGTGGTGCGCGAGGACTCGCCCATTCGCACGGTGGCCGACCTCAAGGGCCGCAAGATCGGCTTCGCCAAGGCGGCGGGCGTGCACTACCTGCTGATCGCCGCGCTCGACAAGGCCGGCCTGTCCTTCAAGGACATCGAGCCCGCCTACCTGACACCGGCCGACGGCCGTGCGGCCTTCGAGAAGGGCGCGATCGACGCCTGGGTCGTCTGGGACCCGTTCCTCTCGGCCGCCCAGCGCCAGTCGAAGCTGCGGGTGCTGGCCGACGGCACTGGCATCGCTTCGTACCAGCGCTACTACCTGGCCAGCACCAAGTTCGCGACCGCGCGGCCCGACGTGCTGCGCGTGCTCTATGCCGAACTGGCGAAGGCCGGCCGCTGGGTCAAGCAGTACCCGAAGGACGCGGCCGCGCTGCTCGCGCCGGTGTGGGGCATCGACGCTGCCACGGTGGAGCAGGCCAACGCCCGGCGCAGCTACGCGGTGCGCCCGGCCGTGGCCGAGGGCCTGGCCGAGCAGCAGAAGATCGCCGACGCCTTCTTCGCCGAGAAGCTGCTGCCGCGCAAGCTCAACGCGCTCGACGTGCCGCTGTTTCAACCAGGAGCCGGCGCATGACGACCGTATCGAACGAACCTTTGATCGCCGGCGGCGTGAAGCTCGAAGTGCGCGGCGTGCACAAGCGCTACGGCGCGCGCGAAGTGCTGCGCAACACGCAGCTGAGCATCGAGCCCGGCCAGTTCATCGCCATCGTGGGCCGCAGCGGCTGCGGCAAGAGCACGCTGCTGCGCCTGGTGGCGGGCCTCGAAGCGGCCACCGAAGGCACGCTGGCCACCGACGGCCGCGCCATCGACGGCCTGCACGACGACACGCGGATCATGTTCCAGGAAGCGCGCCTGCTGCCCTGGCGTCGCGTGCTCGACAACGTCACGCTGGGCCTGCCGACCGACCTGCGCGAACGCGGCCGCGAGGTGCTGGCCCAGGTCGGCCTGGCCGATCGCGAGAACGAATGGCCGGCGCGCCTGTCGGGCGGCCAGCGGCAGCGCGTGGCGCTGGCGCGCGCGCTCGTGCACCACCCGCGGCTGCTGCTGCTCGACGAGCCGCTGGGCGCGCTGGACGCGCTCACGCGCATCGAGATGCACCGGCTGATCGAGAACCTGTGGCAGCGCCACCGCTTCACCGCGCTGCTGGTCACGCACGACGTGCAGGAAGCGGTGGCGCTGGCCGACCGCGTGATCCTGATCGAGGACGGCCGCATCGCGCTCGACGAGAACATCGCACTGGCGCGCCCGCGCTCGCAGGGCGACCCGGCCTTCGCGGCCATCGAGAAGCGCATCCTCGACCGCGTGCTGCAGAAGCCCGGTACGGCCGAGTCCGAGAACCCCGACGACCGTTGGCTCACCACCCCCGCGCACGCGTTGCGCTGGGCGGTCTGAACACTTTCATCCAAACAAAAGGCACACACATGTCCAACACCTGGAAATTCGAAACCCTGTCGGTCCACGCCGGCTACTCGCCCGAGCCGACCACGCGCGCGGTGGCGCCGCCGATCTACCAGACCGTGGCCTATGCCTTCGACAGCGCGCAGCACGGCGCCGATCTGTTCGACCTCAAGGTGCCGGGCAACATCTACACCCGCATCAACAACCCGACGCAGGACGTGCTCGAACAGCGCGTGGCCGCGCTCGAGGGCGGCATCGCGGCGCTGGCCGTGGCCTCGGGCCAGGCCGCCGTGACCTACGCGATCCAGACCATCGCGGAAGCCGGCGACAACATCATCAGCAGCACCGCGCTGTATGGCGGCACCTACAACCTGTTCGCCCACACGCTGCCGCAGTTCGGCATCACCACGCGCTTCGCGGACCACCGCGATCCGGCGAGCTTCGAGAAGCTGTTCGACGAGAAGACCAAGGCGGTGTTCGTCGAGTCGCTGGGCAACCCGGCCGGCAACGTGACCGACATCGCGGCCATCGCCGAGATCGCGCACCGCCACGGCGTGCCGCTGATCGTCGACAACACCGTGCCCTCGCCGTACCTGAGCCGGCCCATCGAGCACGGCGCCGACATCGTGGTGCACTCGCTGACCAAGTACCTGGGCGGCCACGGCACCAGCATCGGCGGCGCGATCGTCGACTCGGGCAAGTTCCCCTGGGCCGAGCACAAGGAACGCTTCAAGCGCCTCAACGAACCCGACGTGAGCTACCACGGCGTGGTCTACACCGAGGCGCTGGGCCCGGCCGCCTTCATCGGCCGTGCGCGCGTGGTGCCGCTGCGCAACACCGGCGCGGCCATCTCGCCCTTCAATGCCTTCCTGATCCTGCAGGGCATCGAGACGCTGGCACTGCGCATGGACCGCATCAGCAGCAATGCGCTGGCGGTGGCGCAGCACCTGAAGGCGCACAAGGCCGTGAACTGGGTCAACTACGCGGCGCTCGAAGACCACCCCGACCATGCGCTGGCGCAGAAGTACTTCGGCGGCAAGTCGAGCGGCGTGCTGACCTTCGGCATCGGCAGCGGCCGCGAAGGCGGCGCGAAGTTCCTTGATGCGCTCAAGCTCTTCACGCGCCTGGTGAACATCGGCGACGTGCGCTCGCTGGCCACGCACCCGGCCTCGACCACCCACCGGCAGCTCAACCCCGAGGATCTGGCCAAGGCCGGCGTGACCGAGGACACGGTGCGCCTGTCGGTCGGCATCGAACACATCGACGACCTGCTGGCGGACCTCGACGTCGCGCTGGCGGCGGCCTCCTGAACGCCTTGCAGAAACGACCATGACCACGCTCAACACCATCCCCGAAGCTGCGCTGGACCAATTGTTCCGCGCGGCCCGCACGGTGCATGCCTTCCGGCCCGTGCCCGTGACCGACGAACTGATCCACCAGCTTTACGAGCTCGTGAAGTGGGGCCCGACGGCCTTCAACGCCCAGCCGGCGCGCTATGTGTTCGTGCGCAGCGAGGAGGCCAAGGCAAAGCTCAAGCCGGCGCTGTCGGCGGGCAACAGCGCGCAGACGCTCGCGGCCGGCGTGACGGTGATCGTGGCGCACGACACGCGCTTCTACGAGCACCTGCCCACGCAGTTCCCGGCCTACGACGCCAAGCCGATCTTCGAGAACAGCGCCGAGGCCGCGCAGGCCACGGCCTTCCGCAACAGCAGCCTGCAAGGTGCCTACCTGATCCTCGCGGCGCGCGCGCTGGGCCTCGATGCGGGCCCGCAGTCGGGCTTCAACGCCGCGCTGGTCGACCAGGCCTTCTTCCCCGACGGCCGCTACCGCACCAACTTTTTGCTCAACCTGGGCGTGGCCGACCCCAGCGGCACCTTCGAACGCGGGCCGCGACTGGCCTTCGACGAAGTGGCCGAGATCGCCTGACCCGCCGCGCCGCATTCATTTCGTTCATTCCCGCTTCAACCCGAAAGAGAAATCACCATGTCCATCCAAGCCATCAACGTCCGCAATCAGTTCAAGGGCAAGGTCAAGGAAATCATCCGCGGCGACGTCGTCTCCGAAGTGGATGTCGAGACCCCCTGGGGCATCGTCACCTCGGTGATCACCACGCGCTCGGTCGACGAGCTGCAACTCAAGCCCGGCTCCGACGTGGTCGCGCTGGTGAAGTCGACCGAAGTCTCGATCGCCAAGCTCTGAGCGCGCGCGGCCCGCGAGGCGATCTCGCGGGCCGCGGCGTTGCGCTTCACATCGCAGGGCCGCCGCACCTCATGCAGGCGTGCCCTGCTGCGGCAACGGCACCTGCAGCCCCACCTTCAGGCAAGCGAGGGCGACGGAGGTGCGAAAGCGCCGCACGTTGTCGTCGCCCCGCAGCAGCCGCTCGGCGAGCGCGTCGTAGTCCGCCATGGACGCGACGTTGATGATCAACAGATAGTCCGCCTCGCCGGTGATGGCGTAGCACTGCTGGACCGCGGGCTCCGCCGCGATGCGTGCGCGCAGGCCCGCGGTGCGCAAGGGGTGTTCGTCGTGCACGTGCACCTCCACCGTCAAGGTCAGCGGCCGGCCCAGCTTGACCGCGTCGAGCACGGCCACTTCGGCGCGGATGACGCCGCTTTCCCTGAGTCGCTGGATGCGCCGCTGCACGGCGGGTGCCGAGAGGTGCACCGCCTGCGCGATCGCGCGCTGCGGCACGGTGTTGTCGCGCTGCAGGATGTCCAGGATCGCGAGGTCGATGCTGTCGAGGGAAGAGGGGTCGTGGGGCGGCATGGGGCAGGGTGAGCGAAAGTTGCGTGAGGCGCTTGGAAATACAAGAAAAAGCAAGCAGTCCACGCAATACATTGTCTCCAATGTCTTCGACCCGCACCGCCTCGCTCATTCCCTTTCTCGCCATCCTCGGCGCCGTCGTCTGTCTCGGCCTGGGCACCTCCTGGGCCAAGAACAGTCTTTTCCCGGCCCTCGGTGCCCAGGGCACCACCGCGCTGCGCATCGGCTTCTCCGCGCTGTTCATGCTGCTGCTGTGGCGCCCCTGGCGCAAGCCCGCGAGCCGCGCGGACCTGCGCGTGATCGCCTGCTATGGCGCGGCGCTGGGCGCGATGAACCTGGCCTTCTACATGTCCTTGCGCACGCTGCCTTTCGGCATCGCCGTGGCCATCGAGTTCTCGGGCCCGCTGGCGGTCGCGATCTTCTCGTCGCGCCGGCCCATGGACTTCGTGTGGGTGCTGCTCGCCGTGTGCGGCCTGGGGCTGCTGCTGCCGCTCGGCCACGACGTCAGCACGCTCGACCCGGTCGGTGTCATGTACGCACTGGCGGCGGCGGTCTGCTGGGCGACCTACATCGTCTTCGGCAAGCGCGTCGGCCACCTGCCCACGGGCCAGACCGTGTCGCTGGGCCTGACGATGGCCGCGCTGGTGGCCATACCTTTCGGCGTGGCGCATGCCGGCGCGGCGCTGCTGTCGCCGTCGCTGCTGCTGGTCGGCCTCGGCGTGGCCATCCTCTCGAGCGCCATCCCGATCTCGCTGGAGATGATGGCGCTGCGGCGCCTGCCCCGGCATGCCTTCGGCATCATGATCAGCATGGAGCCCGCCGTGGCCGCCATCCTGGCGCTGGGCCTGCTCGGCGAACAGCTGAGCCTGTCGCAATGGCTGGCGATCGGGCTCATCGTGGGCGCCTCGATGGGCAGCGCCATGACGGCCGGCCGGTCCGCCAGGCGCGCGGCCAGGCCGGTGCTCGTGCAGGACGGGGTGTCCTGAGCTTGCGCCAGGGTCCGATCGCTCGATCGGACCCGCTGGCGGGCCCGGTGGTGCGCCATCGCGTATGGAATACTCCGACGCGATCGAGGGGCCTGTCGCGTGCCTCTGCCGCCGAGTGACCGAATCCATGCCCAAACCCACCAAATCAGAAATCGACGCCGACATCATCGACCGCGCCTCGGCCCTGTTCGCCAGGCACGGTTTCGACCATACCTCGCTCCAGCAGATCGCCGATGCCGTCAATTACTCCAAGGCCGGCCTGCTGCATCACTTTCCGAGCAAGCTCGCGATCTACGCCGCGGCGATCGACACCGTGCGGGCCCACATGCAGGAGGTGCGCGCCAGCACGGCGCACATTCCGGTCGGCATCGAGCGCGATCGGGCGCTGGTGGAGCGCGCGGTGCAGTTCACCTACGACTGGCCCGGCGTCTCGACGTTCGCCAGCCGTATCGCCGAGAACGAGCCCGACGGCGATCCGCAGCTGGTGGAGATCGGGCTCATCCTCTACGAGGCGCTCGGCATCGATCTGAAGAAGCTCGACATGGAGCGCATCGTGCGCGTGACAGGTGCGTTCACCGCGCTCAGCGTCACGGCCCTGCAGGCGGTGCATGCAGACCTGAAACGCGAATGGCGACCGCACATCGTCCAGGTCGCGATGGACGCGCTGGGCCATGGCAAACGCCGCGCCACGAAGTGAACGCGCGTCGCGCGCCTGGAGCCGGCGGCGCGCCGATGGCGCTCAGGCGCTCGCCCGCTGCGCCTGCGCCGCCGCGCGCAGGCACTGGACCAGCATGCCGGCCGCGGGCGACAGCCGCGCACCGCGGCGCGTGACGATGCCGTAGGCCTCGTGGCGCGAGCGGATCTGCAGCGGCAGCCGCCGCGCGATCTGGTGCTCCTCGCAGAAGTCCATGGTCGCCGCGGCCATCAGCGCCACCGCCTGCGGGTCTTCCTTGAGCAGCAGCATGGTGGCCAGCGAGGACGCGGTCTCGATCGGGTAGGGCGGCAGCGGCAGCCCCGCCTCGAGGAACTCGCGTTCCAGCAGCTGGCGCAGCGGCATGTTGCCGGGGTAGAGGATCCATCGGCTCTTGCCCAGTTGCGCGAGCGTCACGCGGCGCGCATTGGCAAGCGCATGCTGCGGCCCGACGGCCACCGCCACCGCCTCGTCCAATAACGGTTCGTAATCGAACTGCTCGGCCTGGCTCGACACCGTGGTGCGGCAGATGGCCAGGTCGAGCCGGCCCTCGTTGACCTGGTTGAGCAGCTCGATGCTGATGTTCTCGCGCACGTCGATCGACAGCGCGGGCTGCAGCCGGCGCAGCTCGGACAGCGCGCCGATCAGCACCGAGTGCAGCGCGCCCGTGATCGAGCCCACCGCCACGCGCCCGCCGCCGCCGCGCAGCACGCCGTCGATCTCTTCGCGCAGGTGCCCGAGGTCGGCGTCGATCAGGCGGGCGTAGCGAATGATGCAGAGCCCCAGCTCGTTCGGGTGCACGCCCTTGGGCGTGCGCACGAACAGCTCGGTGCCGAAGGTCAGCTCGATCTCGCGCAGCGCCTTGGTCAGGCCGGGCTGGGTCAGGCCCATCCGGTCGGCCGCCTTGTGCAGCGAGCCGCATTCCTCCAGGGCGATCAGCAGCGACAGCTGGCGAAAGCGCAGGCGGGAGGAGATCGAGGAAAGGCTGGGAACCATGGGGGGATCACTCGAAGTTATTGCCGGATCAACAGCTCTCACTATGCAGCAAGGGCCGGCCCTTTGAGAATCCGCGGCACCAAGGAGACCTGAAATGAAGTTGCTGCGCTACGGCCCCCCCGGCCAAGAGAAACCCGGCCTGCTCGATGCGGCCGGCACCCTGCGGGACCTGTCCGCCCACATCGCCGACGTCGACGGCCGCGTGCTCGACGTCGCCACGCTGGCCCGGCTGCGGGCCCTCGACCCCGCCGCCTTGCCGGCCGTCGACGGTTCGCCGCGCCTCGGTGCCTGCGTGGCCAACATCGGCAAGTTCATCTGCATCGGCCTGAACTACGCCGACCACGCGGCCGAATCCGGCATGGCCGTGCCGGCCGAACCGGTGGTCTTCGGCAAGTGGACCTCGGCCGTGGTCGGCCCCAACGACGACGTGAAGATCCCCCGCGGCTCGGAGAAGACCGACTGGGAGGTCGAACTCGGCGTGGTGATCGGCAAGGCCGCGAGCTATGTGGAGGAGGCCGACGCGCTGGACCACGTGGCGGGCTACTGCGTGATCAACGACGTGTCCGAGCGCAACTACCAGCTCGAGCGCGGCGGCACCTGGGACAAGGGCAAGGGCTGCGACACCTTCGGCCCCACGGGCCCCTGGCTGGTCACGGCCGACGAGGTGCCCGATCCGCATGCGCTCGGCCTGTGGCTGGAGGTCGACGGCCACCGCTACCAGAACGGCAACACGCGCACCATGATCTTCCGCGTGCCGCAGCTCATCGCCTACCTGAGCCGCTTCATGACGCTGCAGCCCGGCGACGTGATCTCCACCGGCACGCCGCCCGGCGTCGGCATGGGCTGCAAGCCCGCGCCGGTCTACCTGCGCCCCGGCCAGACCATGCGCCTGGGCATCGACGGCCTGGGTGAACAACAGCAGCGCACGGTCGCGGCCTGAAGGGCACTCCATGATCAGCTACGACTTCAACGGCAGCACCGCCGTCATCACCGGCGGCGCGCAGGGCATCGGCTTCGCGGTGGCGCAACGCCTGCTCGGCGGCGGCGCACGCGTCTCGCTGTGGGATGCGGACCCGGCGGCACTGGCGGCCGCGCAGGAAACCCTGGCGGGCCAGGCCGTGCACACGGTGCAGGTGGACGTGACCGACCTGGCGCAGGTCGAGGCGGCCGTCGCGCAGACCGAGTCGGCCTGCGGACCGATCGCCATGCTCGTGCACAGCGCCGGCATCGCCGGTGCCAATGCCCCGGTCGCCGATTACTCGCCTGCCGAATGGCACCGGGTGGTCGACGTCAACCTCCACGGCGCCTTCCACGTCAACCGGGCGGTCGTCGCGGGCATGGTCGCGCGCAACTACGGCCGCATCGTGAACATCGCGTCGATCGCGGGCAAGGAAGGCAACCCCAACGCCGGTGCCTACAGCGCCTCGAAGGCCGGCGTGATCGCGCTGACCAAGAGCCTGGGCAAGGAAACCGCCAGCAAGAACATCGCGGTCAACGCGATCACGCCGGCCGCGGCGCGCACGCGCATCTTCGACCAGATGTCGCAGCAGCACATCGACTACATGCTTTCGAAGATCCCGCGCGGGCGCTTCCTCGAGGTGGAGGAGGTCGCGGCCATGGTGGCCTGGCTGGTGTCGGAGGACAACTCCTTCACCACCGGTGCGGTGTTCGACCTCTCCGGCGGCCGCGCGACCTACTGAGATCCTTTTTCTTCCAGAACAACAGAGACAAGCCATGAAATTCACCCGACGCGATGTGATCGCATCCGCCTGCGCGCTGGCCGCCACCGGCTTCGGCGCCGCCGCGCAGGCCGCCAGCGACTACCCTTCGAAGACCATCGAGCTGATCGTGCCGGTGGCCGCCGGCGGCGGCACCGACCTGGTGGGCCGCGCCTTCGCCGAGGCCTCGAAGAAGTACCTGCCGCAGCAGCCGATGATCGTCATCAACAAGCCGGGCGCCAGCGGCGCGATCGGCACGGCGGAGCTGATCAACGCCAAGCCCGACGGCTACAAGATCGGCATCATCATCTGCGAGATCACGATCATCCCGAACCTCGGGATCACCAAGTACACCGCGTCCGACCTGCGGCCGATCGCGCGGCTGAACGCCGACCCCTCGGCCGTGACGGTGCGCGCCGACGCGCCCTGGCAGACCATCGACGAGTTCCTCGCCGATGCGCGCAAGCGCAAGGACCCGATGCCCATCGGCAACGCCGGGATGGGCTCGATCTGGCACATGGCCGCGGCCGCCTTCGCCGAGAAGACCGACGTGAAGGTGAACCACGTGCCCTTCCTGGGCGCGGCACCGGCGGTGGTGGCGCTGCTGGGCGGCCACGTCGACGCGATCACCGTGAGCCCGGGCGAAGTGGCACAGCACGTGGCGGCGGGCAAGCTGCGCACGCTGGCCGTGATGTCCGACCAGCGCGTGGGCGGCGTCTTCGAGAAGGTGCCCACCCTCAAGGAACGCGGCGTCGACCTGACGGTCGGCGTCTGGCGCGGCCTCGCGGTTCCGAAAGGCACGCCCGCAGACATCGTGCAGACCCTGAGCGAGGTCGCGCGCAAGGCGGCCGACGACGCGGTGTTCCGCGACGCATTGAGCAAGGCCAGCCTGGGCTGGGCCTATGCCGACGCGGCGGCCTTCCAGACCGTGATCGACAAGGACCGCGCCTTCTATGCCGCGCTGGTGCCCAAGCTCGAACTGAACAAGCCCTGAGCGGCGACAGCGTCCTCAGCCCGCGCGCGTGCCCACGCCCCAGTAGAAGGTCGGCCGCGTGCCGTTGAGCGCGTGGTCGCCGATCACGCGCGACTTGTAGATCACCGGGTTGTGTGAGGCCAGCGTGCGGGCGTTGCGCCAGTGGCGGTCGAGCCGGCGGTCTTCCTGCAGCGCGGTCGCGCCGCCCACGTCGAACAGCCGCGTGGCGGCACCGAGCACGGCCTCGGTCACCGCGATCTGGGCCTTGCCCGCGCGCAACTCCACGTCGACCAGCAGGTCCTCGGGCAGCGGCTCGCCGCGCAACCGCACCCGGTCGAGTTCGCCCAGGCCACGCGCGACTTCGCGCGCCGCCAGCGTGGCGACGAAGGCCGTGCTCGCAAGCTGGCCGATCACCTGCTGCACCAGCGGGTCCTCGCGCGGCACCGCGCCGCTGCCGTGGCTGAACACGCGCTTGCGCGGCCGCACGAAAGCCACCGCATCGCGCTCGATGGCGCGCGCGATGCCGGCCAGCGTCGCGATGTGGAACAGCTGGAACACCGCGGTCATCAGCGTGGCGCCGCTGCGCGAGAAGTCGACGATGTGCGCGGCATCGACGGGCACGCGCTCGAAGCGCGTGGTGCCCGAAGCGGTCAGGCGCTGGCCGAAGCCGTTCCAGTCGTCCAGGCGCGTCACGCCGGGGGCGTCGGTGCGCACCAGCGCCAGCGTGCGCCATAGCGCGGGATCGGTGTCCTCGCGCTGCACCGTGACCGCGACCCAGTCGGCATACAGCGTGCCGGTGCTGTAGAACTTCTCGCCGCTCAGCAGCCAGGCGCCGTTCTCCTGGAACACGCGGGTCTGCAACTGGCCGAGTTCGCCGTCACCGGCCTCCGTGGTGGCGTTGCCGAAGATCGCGCCATCGGCCACGAGGCGCAGCCAGGGCGCGCGCTGTTCGGGCGCGAACTCCACCAGCACGCGCTCGACGAAGCCGAAGTGCGCGCGCAGTGCCTGCGGCAGGTTGGAATCGGCCTCGGCCAGTTCGATGATCAGTTCGTAGAGCTGCTCGGGCGTGGCGCCGAGGCCGCCGTGCGCGGCGGGCACGCGCAACGCGCCGAAGCCGGCCTCGCGCAGCCAGCCGACGGCATCGTGGGCGAGCGCGCGTTCGTGTTCGCGGCGGGCGGCGTGCTCGGCGATGCGGGCAAAGACGGGGCGAAAACGCGCAGCGAGCTGGGCGTCCGTGGGGGCAGGGTGGGGCATGGGGAGAGGCCGCGCGGGCGCGCGGCGGACGGATCGGTGCGAAGGGTCCCATCCTAGAAAGCGCGCCCCGCTTTCCAAGGAAGAAAAACGCGCGAGCAAATACGCGCAGCGCATGAGGGCCGTTGCGGGCGCCACGCACCGGAAGCCTCTGCTTCCTCGCTGCGCAACTAAGCATCTGCCGAAGTCTTCCTTCCCGCGGTGCGCGGCAGCACGAAGAATCCGCAGGCGTCGCCCTTCGCGCGACCCCTTTTTTCATCTTCTTCAGCGGCGGCCCGCGTCCGACGATGCCGTGCCCTGCGCCACTTTCACCCAGGACCCCAGGATGTCTCTCCCCCTCGTCTCCGGCCACGCGGCTCGCCGCAGCCTTCGTCTTTCCCTCGGCGCTGCGGCAGCCTGCCTGCTGTGCTTCGGCCAGGCGACGGCGGCGGAGACACCGCGGTCCGGCGGCCAGCTCAGCTTCGGCGTGACGACCGATCCGATCTGCTTCAACCCGCACCGCTCGACGCAGCAGAACTCCTACATCGTCATCCGCAACTACATCGACTCGCTGGTGGCCAAGGGCACGGGCGGCAGGTTCCTGCCCTGGCTGGCGCAGGAGTGGTCGGTGTCGGCGGACGGCAAGACCTACAGCTTCAAGCTGCGCCCCAACGTGCTGTTCCACGATGGCAGCAAGCTCGACGCCGAGGCCGTGAAGTTCAACTTCGACTTCGTGCGCGACACCAAGAACACCAACGCCGCCGGCGAGCTGCTGAAGTCGGTGAGCGCCGTGCAGGTGGTGTCGCCGACCGAGGTGCGGCTGCAGCTCGCGCGGCCCGATTCGGGCCTGCTCGAATCCATCGCCAGCGTGCGCCTGGGCCTGATCTCGCCCAAGGCACTGCAGTCGGGCGACGGCCTGTGCGCGGGCGGCCCGGCGCTGGCCGGGACCGGCCCCTTCGTGTTCGAGAACTACACGCGCGGGCAGTCGGCGTCGTTCGTGAAGAACAAGGACTACGCCTGGGCACCGGGCTATGCGGCGCACCCCGGCGCAGCCTACCTGGACCGCCTCACGGTGCGCTTCCTGCCCGAGTACGCGGTGCGTGCGGGCGCGCTGTCCTCGGGCCAGGTGGATGTGATCGAAGGCGTGCAGCCGACCGACGTGGGCCTGTTCAAGGGCCGGCCGGGTTTCCAGTTCCTGGTCGGGCCCGCCGGTGCGCAGACCTCGTTCACGCTCAACGTGAACTACACCATCCCGCCCGCGACCGACGTGCGCGTGCGCCGCGCGCTGCGTGACGGCGCCGACATCGGCGCGCTGGTCAACAGCGTCTATCGCGGCACCTACCGCCGCGCCTGGTCCAACATCGGGCCCGACAACCACTTCTACAACAAGGCGCTCGAGAACAGCTGGGGCAACGACGTGAAGGGCGCGAACCGGCTGCTCGACGAGGCCGGCTGGACCACGCGCGATGCCGAAGGCTACCGCACCAAGGACGGCCAGCGCCTCTCGATCGAGGTCGGCTATCCGCAGCCCTTCATCCGCGACAACCGCGAGGTGCTGATCCAGGGCCTGCAGGCGCAGCTGCGCAAGAACCTGGGCTTCGACCTGAAGCTGCGCTTCATCACCGGCGGTGAATGGGCGCAGCAACTGCAGAAGGGCAACTGGACCATCTACCCGAACACCTACCTGCCGGCCGACGCCGCGCAGGAGCTGCAGGGCAACATCGGCGAGAGCGGCTTCATCCACGCCGTGGCCGACAAGGGCGACAAGGAACTGTTCGGCCTGATCAACGACGCACTGGCGTCCACCAGCGCCGAAGGCAAGAAGAAGCTGGTCGAGGACGCGCAGCGCCGCGCTGTCGACCAGGGGATCATCGTGCCGCTGTTCTCGGCCAACTACCAGCTGGCGGCCAAGGCCCATGTGCGCGGCCTGTCCTTCGAGACGCAGCTCGATTCGCCGTCCAACTTCCACGACGTCTGGCTGGACGCGAAGTGATGGCGTCGCTGTGGCGCCGTGCCGCCTCGCGCCTCGGCGCGAGCGTGGTGGTGGCCTGGGGGAGCACCACGGCGGCCTTCTTCGCGCTGCATGCGCTGCCGGGCAACATCGCGGACATCCTGGCGGGCGACCTGGACTACCCGGGCCTGCGCGAGGCGATCGCCGCCGAGTGGGGGCTCGACCGCAGCCTGCCGGCGCAGTACTTCGACTTCCTGCGGCGCATCGCGTCGGGCGATTTCGGCACCTCCTACGAGTTGCGCACGCCGGTCGCCGAGGTGGTGGCCTCGCAGCTGTGGCCCACGGTCCATCTCGCGGTGAGCGCCGGCATCCTGGCGCTGTTGATCGCGGTGGTGGTGGCGACGCTCACCTCCGCTCAGGGGCGCGCCGCGCGCGCGCTCGCGTCCTTCGTCGAGCTGGTGTTCGCCTCGACCCCCGTGTTCTGGCTCGGCATCCTGCTGTTGATGACCTTCTCGTTCACGCTGCAGTGGCTGCCGGTCTCGGGTGACGAGGGCTGGGCCTCGCTGGTGCTGCCGGCCATCACGCTGGCGCTGCCCACGGCCGGCCTGCTGACGCAGGTGCTGCGCGAAGCGATGGAGAAGACGCTCGACCAGCCCTTTGTGGTCACGGTGCGCGCGCGCGGGCTGAGCGAGTGGGGGCTGCGCGTGCGCCATGTGCTGCGCCATGCGGCGCTGCCGGTGATGACCTTGGGCGGCTGGCTCATCGGCGGGCTGCTGGGCGGCGCGGTGATCACCGAGAAGGTGTTCGGCCGGCCGGGCCTGGGCACCGTCACGCTCAACGCGGTCTTGAGCCATGACGTGCCGGTGGTGCTGGCCGTGGTGCTGCTCGCGGCCTTCATCCATGTGGCGGCGTCGACGCTGCTGGACCTGCTCTACGTGCTGATCGACCCGAGATTGAAGACACCATGAATGCTTCCACCCAAGCGATGGCCGGGCCGGCCCCGACGGGCGCGGCCGAGGCTGCGCCGCGCCGACGCCCGCGCCTGCCCATCGGCGCGCTGTTGTCGGCGCTGTTCGTGCTGGTGCTGCTGGTCGCGGCGGTCGCGCCGGGCTGGCTCACGCCGCACGATCCGCTGGAAGGCGACTTCCTGGCCGTGCTGCAGCCGCCGGGTGCCGAGCATCCGTTCGGCACCGACCGGCTGGGTCGCGACGTGCTCGCGCGCACGCTGCACGGCGCGCGCTATTCCTTGGCCATCGGCCTGGGCAGCACCGCCATCTCGGTGTTCTTCGGCGTGCTGCTGGGCATTGCCGCGGGCCAGCGCAACCGCTGGCTCGACGAGGGCATCTCGCGGCTGTTCGACGTGATCTCGTCCTTCCCCGGCGTGCTGCTGGCGATGCTGGTGGTGATCTTCCTGGGCCAGGGCATGGCGAACATCGCGATGGCCGTGGGCATCGCCGGCATCCCGAAGTTCGGCCGCGTGGTGCGCGCCCAGACGCAGGTGGTGCGCAACGCGGACTACGTGACGCATGCCTACATCTACGGCAAGAGCCGCGCCCAGGTCTTCCTGCGCCATGTGCTGCCCAACGTGCTGGTGGCGGTGCCGGTGACCGCGACCATCTATGTGGGGTCGACCATCCTCGCGACCTCGGGCCTGAGTTTTCTCGGACTGGGCCCGCAGCCGCCGACGCCCGAATGGGGTGTGATGCTGGCCGAGAGCCGCGACGTGCTGCGCGTGGCCTGGTGGCCGGGCGTCTTCCCCGGCGCCGCGATCACGCTGACCGTGATCGCGTTCACCGTGCTGGGGCATCAGCTGCAGCGCCGCTTCGAAGGGCGGACGGCATGAGCGCGGTCCTTGAACCACACATCGATCCACTGCCGGCGCCGCTGGTGGACATCGAAGGCCTGAGCATCCACTTCGATGGCCCCGAAGGCCGGCGCGCGGTGGTCGAGTCGGTGGACCTGCTGATCCGCCCTGGCGAGTGCGTGGCGCTGGTCGGCGAGTCGGGCTCGGGCAAGAGCGTGACCGCGCGCAGCCTGCTCGACCTGGCCGGCCCGGGCGCGCAGGTGTCCGCCCGGCGCTTCCTGCTCGAGGGCGCCGATGCGCGGCGTTTCGACCAGGCCGCCTGGCGGCGCCAGCGCGGCACTTTCGCCGGGCTGGTGATGCAGGACGCGCTGGTGTCGCTCGACCCCTTGCGCTCGATCGGCCAGGAGGTCGGCGAGGTGCTCACGCACCACCGGCTGCTGCGGGGGCGCGGCGCCATCGTGCAGCGCACGCTCGACACGCTCGCGCGCGTCGGCATTCCCGACCCCGAGGTGCGTATCGGGCAGTACGCGCACCAGCTCTCGGGCGGCCTGCGCCAGCGCGCGCTGATCGCCGCCGCCATCGCCGGCCAGCCGAGACTGATCATCGCGGACGAGCCCACGACCGCGCTCGACGCCAGCATCCAGAAGCAGGTGATCGAGGTGCTGTCGCGCCGCGTGCGCGACGACGGCGTGGGCCTGCTGCTGATCAGCCACGACCTGTCGGTGGTGGCCGGCATCGCCGACCGCGTGCTGGTGATGCGCGCCGGCCGCGTGGTGGAGTCGGGCCCGACCGCCGAGGTGCTGTCGAGGCCGCGCCATGCCTATACGCGCCAGCTGATCGCGGCCGTGCCCTCGGCCTCGTCCAAGGGCAGCCGGCTCGCGTCCGCGCGCTTCGAATCGTCGGCCCACGACGGCCGCACGCAGCTCGTGCGCGACCCGCTGCCACCGCGCGCGGTGACGGACGGCGACGTCGTGCTCGAGGTCGAGGGCCTCGGCAAGCGCTTCGCGCGCGGCGGGCGGGGGGCGGCGGCACAAGATTTCGTGGCGCTGAGCGAAGTGTCCTTCGCCATCGGCGCGGGCGAGGTGCTCGGGCTGGTCGGCGAATCGGGTTCGGGCAAGTCGACCTGCGCGAAGATCGTGCTGGGGTTGCTCGAACCGGACGCGGGCCGGGTGCGCCTGCTGGGCCATCCTTGGTCGGGTCAATCCGAAGGCGCACGCCGCGCGTTGCGGCCCAGGCTGCAGTACATCCCGCAGGACCCGCTGAGCAGCTTCGACCCGCGCTACACGGTGCGCGACGTGATCGCGGAGAACCTGGGCGGGCTGTCGGGCGCGGCCGCGTCGCGCCGCATCGGCGCGCTGCTCGAACAGGTGGGCCTCGGTGCCGCGGTGCTCGACCGCTCGCCGCGCACCTTGTCGGGCGGCCAGCGGCAGCGCGTCGCCATTGCACGCGCACTGGCGGCCGAGCCCGCGCTGATCGTGTGCGACGAACCGGTGTCGGCGCTGGACATCTCGATCCAGGCGCAGGTGGTCGACCTGATCGGCGAACTGCAGTCGCGCCTGGGCACGGCGCTGCTGTTCATCTCGCACGACATCCACCTGGTGCACCACATCGCCGACCGCGTGCTGGTGCTCAACGAAGGCCGCATCGTCGAGCAGGGGTCGGTGGACGCGGTGTTCCTGCAGCCGCAGCACGCCTACACGCGTGCGCTGCTGTCGGCGGTGCCCAAGCCGCTGGTGGCAGCGGCCTGAGCGGAGCTCAGTCGACGGGCGCCAGCGCGGCCTCCGCGCGATGCACGTCGGCAGCCGGCACATGCCCGGGGTAGCCCGGCAGCGCGATGCCAAGATGTTCGCGCAGCGTGCGGCCGCTGTACTCGGTGCGGAACAGGCCGCGCTTCTGCAGGATCGGCACCACGCCGTCGACGAAGTCCTGCAGCCCGTCGGGCAGCTGGTCGGGCATCAGGTTGAAGCCGTCGGCCGCGCCGCCCTTGAACCAGTGTTCGATGTCGTCGGCAATCTGCTCGGGCGTGCCGACGATCACACGGTGGCCGCCGCCGCCCGCGAGCTCGCGCACCAGCTGGCGCACCGTGAGGCCGCCGCCGCGCGCGGCGGCCAGCGTGGCCTGGAAGAAGGTGTGGTTGCCGTTGCCGCCGGCGGGCAGGGAAAGGTCCTCGGGCAGGGCCTTGTCGAGGTGCAGCCGGTCGGGCGTCACGCCCAGGATGCCGGCCAGCCGGGCCAGGCTGTAGTCCCAGGGGATCAGGTCGACCAGCGCATCGCGGCGCGCGCGGGCCTGGGCCTCGGTGGCGCCGATGATGGTGGTCAGGCCCGCGAGCACCTTCACCGCGTGCGGGCCGCGGCCCAGCTCGGCGGCGCGTCGGTTCAGCGCCTGGCTGTAGGCCAGCGATTCCTCGAAGGATTGCGAGGCCGAAAACACCGCCTCGGCATGGCGCGAGGCCAGCTCGCGGCCGTCGGACGAGCCGCCGGCCTGGACCAGCACCGGGTGGCCCTGCGGCGTGCGCGGCAGCGTGGAGGCGCCGGCCACGGAGAAATGCGCGCCGCGGTGCGCGATGGGCTGCACCTTGGCGGGGTCGATGAAGCGGCCGCTGGCCTTGTCGCCGATGAAGGCGTCGTTGGCCCAGCTGTGCCACAGCGCCTTGACGACGTCGGTGAACTCGCTGGCGCGGCCGTAGCGCTGTGCGTGGTCGGGGGCAGCCTCGAGGCCGAAGTTGCGCGCCGAGGGCACGTCGGCCGTGGTCACCACGTTCCAGCCCGCGCGCCCGCCGCTCACATGGTCGAGCGTGGCGAAGCGGCGCGCGATGTTGAAGGGTTCGTTGTAGCTGGTCGAGGCCGTGCCGATCACGCCGATGTGCGTGGTGGCGGCGGCGATGCTGGCCAGCAGCACCGTGGGTTCGAGCGCGGTGATCGGGCGGAAGTGGATCTGGTCGATGATGGCCGCGTTGTCGGCCAGGAACACGGCATCGAGCTTGCCGGCCTCGGCGATTTGCGCCACGCGGATGTAGTGTTGCACGTCGGTGAAGGCGTGCGGGTCGCTCTCGGGCAGGCGCCAGGCCGAAGGCACGAAGCCCGAGTGCAGGATGTTGACGTTGAGATGGAGTTGGCGGGGCGGTGGGGCGGGGGAGCGGCTCATCGGTGCTTGGGGCATGGAGGGTGGCAGGGCTGGAGGCCACCGCAGCATCTCGACGGGCCGATGGGCCCTCAGGTCACGCACCGTGAAGCGGGCATGCGCCGGGCCAGGGCGTCGATGCCGCGGGAGGCAGACGGGCCACTCTAGGCCGCCGCCGCCGCGCGCCCAAGGAAGCTTTGCGCGCTTCGATATGTGCGCGGCGGATATCGAAGCGCGGCCGGGCGTCAGCGCGCCGTCACTGCGCCGGGCAGTTCAGCCCGGACTGCGCGATCAGTCCGCGCAGCTGCGCGGTGCTGGCCGAGTCGTCGGGGCCGATGGTGTTGCGGGTGAAGTTGCAGCCATAGCTCGGTTGCGCCACGGTGGCCGGCGTCACCACGTCGTCGCCCTTGGGCTTCACGCCGTCGCGTTCCCACCGGATCATGGCGTCGAAGGCCTCGGACTGCTCGGCGACGGTGAAGTCGCAGTGGGTGGCGCCGCGGATCGCGCGCTGCACCAGCCAGGCGTCGTTGCCCTTGGCGGCGACGCGCTTCTTGTAGATCTGCTCCATGCTGAAGGGCACGTAGAGGTCGCCCAGCGTGTGCAGCGTGACCACCGGGATCCTGAAGTCGCCGTTGGCGACCGGGATCCAGCGCAGGCCGTCGCGGCGCAGCCGGTTGGCATCGGCCTGGCCCGTGACCTGGAGCGCGGCGGCATTGAGCGCGGCCGAGCCGGCCGGGTCGTTGTCGATGGTGTAGGTGAAGCGCCGGGTGTCGACGAGGTCCTTGTTGAGGATGCCGTTGACCGTGCCGTCGCGGCCGAACACGCCCCACACGGCGGAGAAGGAGCCGCCGTAGGCCAGGCCCAGGTCGAACAGCGGACGCTCGCCGCCGGTGAGGTTCTTGAGCACCGACTTGTAGCGGTTGCCCAGCGCCGTGGTGCCGACCGGTGCCGTCGGGAACTGGGTGAACAGCGCGGTCGTGACCTGCGCCTGCACGTCGCCCCAGTTGCGGAACGGGTTCTTCGCCACGCCCGCGATCGCCTGCGCCGTGACCTGTGCGCCCGCGAAGTAGTCGAACAGCTCGGTGTCGCCCAGCACGCCGCACATGGGCACGGCGCCGTTGTAGCGGACCTTGTTCCTCGCGGTGGCGAGGGCCTCGTCCTCGATGGCCGCCGCCGTGATGTGGCCGCCCATCGAATGGCCGGTGATGTAGGTGCGGGTCGGGCTGGCCAGCGTGCGGCCATTCGCGGCCGCGATCTGGTTGAAGGCCAGCGCCAGGGCGTTGGTGTCTTCCACGCCCACCCGCACATCGTAGAAGTTCTTGCTGTAGCTCGAGGCCGCCCAGGCATAGCCGTTGGCGATCAGGTAGCGGCGGATCGACGGGTTGGTCACGGCGAGCGCGTTGCCTTCGCCCGCGTAGCCATGGGCGTACATCACCAGCTTGCCGTTCCAGTTGGCCGGCACTTCGACGCGGTAGGCCGCGCCGCCCAGCACCCCGGCCCAGCGGCTGGTGGTGGCCGGGTCGACGGTGTCGCCCGCGGCCGGCAGGGCGGCGAAGGTCTTGGCCGTCGGGTCGACCGGGGCGAAGCTGTTGCGGCTGTCCTGCGCGCGGGTTTCCTCGGGGGCGGACGCGGAATCGCCGCCGCCGCCGCAGGCGGCCAGGGCCAGCGTCGCGGTCAGGGCCAGCAGGGGGGCGCTTCTTGTCATGGGCATCGGGATGTCTCCGTACGTGGGGGATGGGCCACCCGACCGCGGGGCGAAGACCATGTCCGAGCGCGCCTGCAGCCGAGTCGGCCACAGCCTAGGGCGAGGGGCTGCCGCATCACCCCGGGCTTACCCGGGACCGCTATCGCCTGGGCGACAGAAGGCCTCAGGCGCGCGCGGTGCCCAGCGCGTCGCGCATCACCTGCGCCACCGCCACGCCTTGCGCCTCGCCCAGGCCCTCGAGCGCCGCGATCACGCCGCGCTGGTCTTCGGGCGAGCGGTCCTGGTTGAACTTGAACTTGCCCTGCAGCGAGCGCAGCGGAATCTCGACCGCCGCGATCAGGCCCAGCCGCGGCTCGACGTAGTCGAAGGGCATGGCATCGAAGTCCCAGCTGCCGCCCAGCGGCGTGTCGTAGTGCGCGACGGTGCGGCGCAGCACCGCATGCAGGGCCCGCGTGTCCTCCATCACGCGCGGCGTGCCGCGCGCATGGATGGCGGCGTAGTTCCAGGTCGGGAAGGTGCTCTGCTGCACGTACCAGCTGGGCGAGATGAAGGCATGCGGGCCCTGGAAGATCACCAGCGCCTCGGCGCCCGCCAGCAGGTCCTGGTACTGCGGGTTGCGCTTCGACAGGTGGGTGGTCAGCAGGCCCGGACCTTCGGGTTGCGGGTCGAGCAGGAAGGGCAGGTGGCTGACCTGGGGGCCCTCGGCGCCGACCGTGACGAGGGTGGCGAAGCTCCAGGCGCGGATGCCGGCATGCAGGCGGTCCAGGTCGTATTCGCGGTAGGGGGCGGGGGTGTACATGGCGTGGTGTCGATGACGAAGGTGTGTGTTCAGGCGAGGCGTTCGGCCAGCGCGCGCAGCGCCGGCATCACGGTGGGCAGGTGGGCCTGGGCGGCCACCGGATGCGAAGCGAAGCGCGCCACCACCATCTCCGCGACCGGGTCGATGTGCAGCAGCTGGCCATGGATGCCCTGGGCCGTGAAGGTGCCGTGCGGGTCGTGCGCCACCCACCACATGTTGCGGTAGCTCCAGCCCGCGAGCCGGGTGTAGCCGGCATGCGCGAAGCGGGCCGGATCGGCGCCCGCGCGGATGTCGGCCACCACGGCTTCGGGCACGATCTGCGCGCCGTTGAAGGCGCCACCGAGCCGCATCATCTCGCCCAGCCGCGCCAGGTCGCGCAGGCCGGTCGCGAGGCCACCGCCGGCCGACTCCGCACCCTGGCCGTCGAGCGCGAAGGCGGCGTCCTGCTCGGCGCCGAGCCGGCGCCAGATCCGTTCGCTGAGCACCTCGGCCAGCGGCTGGCCCGCGACCCGGCTGACCAGCCAGCCGAGCACGTCGGTGTTGACGGTGCAGTAGGCGAAGCCCTCGCCGTGCGTGCCGCGCGGCGGAACGGTCTGCAGGAACTGGCGAAAGCCCTCGGGCCCCGCATAGCCCGGGCCGCGCGGCAGCAATTCGCCCGCGCGCGCATAGCGCCACACGCTGGCGTCGGCTTCAGTGTAGTCCTCCGAGTAGTCGAGCGCGGTCGTCATGTCCATCACCTGGCGCACGGTGGCGCTGCCGAAGGCGCTGTCGCGCAGCTCGGGCAGGTAGTGCGTCACGTCCGCCTGCGGGTCGAGCTCGCCGCTGGCCGCGAACATCGCGCCCAGCGTGCCGACCACCGACTTGGTGACCGACATCGCCATGTGCTGGCCGTCGTCGCGCAGGGCGCCGAAGTAGCGCTCCTGCACGATCTTTCCGCGGTGCAGCACCACCACGCCGTCGGCATGCACGGCCGCGAGCGCATCGGCCCAGGTGGTGGCCATGCCGGGCTCGAGCGGCGTGAAGCGCACCGCGTCGAGGTCGTCGCGCTCGGCGCGCGCCAGGGGCGAGGCCGGCCCGCTGCCGCGCGACACGTTGCGCGTGGGCTGCAGCTCGCGCAGGTGCGAGAAGGCCCAGCGGCTTTCCGGGAACTGAAAGATCGAGCGCTCGCGCGGCCGCACCGGCGCCGCGGGATTCGGCGGGAAGCCCGCGCGCCAGCCGCGCGTCAGCGCGTCGTTGAGGGGAAGGGTCGTGTCTGCACCTGCGTTCATGTCGGTCCTTGCTGCAAAGGGAGGCCCAGCGCGCCGATCACGCGGCGCTCCAGGATGTCGCTGGCGCGCCCGAGGTGCGCGCGCATGTGGCGTTCGGCGGTGGCCAGGTCGTTGTCTTCCACCGCGTCCAGGATCTCCAGGTGTTCCTGGCAGGACTGGTGAAGCATGTCGATGTCGACCAGCGGGTAGTCCGACAGGTCGGAGATGCGGCGCAGCCGGTTCTGCTGCTGCACCGCGCCGAGGATGAAGCGGTTTCCCGAGGCACTGGCCAGCAGCTCGTGCAGCTGGGCGTTGGCATCGAAGAAGTCCAGCCACGAGTGGATGGTGGCGTGCTTGAGGAAGGCGCGCTGGCGCTCGCGGCAGACCTGTAGCCGCTCGCGGTCGATGCGGAAGCCGGGCTCGCGCAGGCCGGCGCACTCGACGGTGATGCGGAAGCGGTAGCTCTCGCGCTCGCTCTCGACCGAGTCGAGGGTCTCGCTGAACTCCCAGCGCCGGTACTGGCGCCCGCTGAGCACGCCGTCCTGCAGCAGCGCGGTCAGCACGCTCTGCAGCAGGGCGGGCGCCACGCGGTAGGTCTTGGCGATCTCGAGTTCGTGGATGCGGGCCGGCAGCTTGCCCGCGAGGCGGTCGCGCAGCAGGTTGTAGTAGAGCTTCTTCTCCTCGTCTTCCGGCATCGCCTGGCGGGCGCGCTCGAGCGCCTCGCGGTCGGCGCTGAGCGTGTAGCCGCGGTTGGGCTGGTGGTCGAGCAGCTGGCGCTCGTGCAGGAAGCGCAGCGCGGCGCGCACCGGCGTGCGCGAGATGCTCAGCCGGGTGGCCAGTTCGGACTCGGTCAGGTGGTGGCCGCTGCCGTAGCCGCCGGCCAGCGCCTGGTCGAGGACGTAGCGGCTCACGCGCTGGGTCAGGGGCGGGATCGCGGGAGGTGTTTCGTCGGCCATGAAGAGGGATTCCGGAGCCACGTGGATGGCACGATCATCGCTTTGCATTTGTACTTTTCGCACAGAAAAATCATGTACAAATGATGACGAAAAAACAATTTACATTTTTAAGATGGTTCCGACGCGGACCCATTGACGGGTTCGTCACAACGGAGAAACCGTCTCATGGTCATCGCGCAAGCACCGTCTTCCCATCCGTCTTCTCACCCGTCTTCCCGGCCTTTTTCCTCCCTGTCCGCTCCCGCGGTCGACCATCCGGCCCTGGTCGGCACCCCGCCCATGGGCGCGTTCTGGATGCCCTTCACGGCCAACCGCAAGTTCAAGCAGTCGCCGCAGCTGATCGTCGGCGCCGAGGGCATGCACTACCGGCTGGCCGACGGCCGCCTGGTGCTGGACGCCATCGCCGGCCTCTGGTGCGTGAATGCCGGCCACCGCAACCCGCGCGTCACGGCCGCGCTCAAGGCCCAGATCGACGTGCTGGACTACGCCTCGAATTTCCAGAGCGGTCATCCGGCGGCCTTCGAGCTGGCCGCCCGGCTGGCGGACTTCGCGCCCGGTGACCTCAACCATGTGTTCTTCACCAACTCGGGTTCGGAGTCGGTCGACACCGCGCTGAAGATCGCCGTGGCCTACCACCGGGCCCGCGGCGACGCCGGGCGCTACCGCCTGATCGGCCGCGAGCGCGACTACCACGGCGTGAGCTTCGGCGGCATCTCGGTCAGCGGCATCGGTCGCCAGCGCAGCACATTCGGGCCGCTGCTCAACGGCGTCGATCACCTGCCGACCACGCACGATCCGGTGCGCAATGCCTTCTCGCGGGGCGAGCCGGCCTACGGGATCGAGAAGGCGGATGCGCTGGAGGCGATGCTGGTGCTGCACGACCCGTCGACGGTCGCGGCGCTGATCGTCGAGCCCGTGGCCGGCTCGACCGGCGTGCTGCCGCCGCCGCAGGGCTACCTGCGCCGGCTGCGCGAGATCTGCGACCGTCACGGCGTGCTGCTGATCTTCGACGAGGTGATCACCGGTTTCGGGCGGCTCGGCGGGAACTTCGCCGCCGACCTGACGGGCGTGCTGCCCGACCTGATCACCGCCGCCAAGGGCCTGAGCAACGGCGCGGTGCCGATGGGCGCGGTGCTGGTGCGCGACGGCGTGCACGACGCCTTCATGCACGGCGCGGCGGGCAGCGTCGAACTGCTGCACGGCTACACCTATTCCGGCCATCCGCTGGCCTGCGCCGCGGCCTCGGCCACGCTCGATGCCTACCTCGAGGACGGCCTGATCGCGCAGGCCGCGGCGCTGTCGCCGTACCTGGAAGACGGCCTGCATTCGCTGCGCGGCCTGCCGGGCGTGATCGACGTGCGCAACCTCGGGCTGCTGGCCGGCGTCGAGCTGGCGCCCTACGCGGGCGGCACGACGACGCGCGGCCAGGCGGTGGCGCAGCAGTGCCTGGCGCGCGGCGTCATGGTGCGCGCCGTGGGCGACACCATCGCGCTGTCGCCGCCTTTCACCATCTCGCGCGCGCAGATCGACGAGATCGTCGATGCATTGCGCACCGCCATCCTGAACACCGTCGACCAACCATCCGCCTGAGGAGCCTTTTTCCATGAGAACACCGATGCCCATCGAGTGGGTCACCCCCCGCCCCGCACCCGCGCTCGACCCGCAGATCATCGAATGCATGCGCCGCATGGGCGCGGCGGCGGCCAATGCGCCGCGGCGCCACACCATCTCGATCGAGGAGGGCCGGCGCAACGCGGAAGTGCTGCGCGCGCCCTGGGCCGAGGGCGGGCCGGCGATGGCGCGCACGGTGGAGCGGCAGGTGCCCACGCGCCACGGCGAGGTGCGCATCCGCATCTACTACCCGGCGCAGCGCACGCTGCCCGGCGCGATGGTCTATGCGCATGGCGGCGGCTTCGTGATGTTCAGCCTCGACACCCACGACCGCGTGATGCGCGAGTACGCGGAGCGCGCCGGCATCGTGGTGATCGGCATCGACTACACGCTGGCCCCCGAGGCGCATTTCCCGCAGCCGCTGGACGAATGCGTCGACCTGATGCACTGGCTCGCGGACCATGCGGCATCGCTGGACATCGACCCCACGCAGCTCTTCATCGGCGGCGATTCGGCGGGCGCCAACCTCAGCGTGGGCACCTGCCTGACGCTGCGCGACGAAGGCGCGCGGCTGCCGCGGGGCATGCTGCTGAACTACGGCGTCTACACCACCGAACTGCTGAGCGAATCGGCGCTGCGCTACGGCGCCGGCGAGTACGGCCTGTCGCTGCACATGCGGGCCTGGTTCCAGGGCCTGTACCTGCGCGACGCGAAGGACTTCACCGACCCGCGCATGGCCAGCCTCCACGCGCAGCTCGAAGGCCTGCCGCCGGCCTTCTTCGTGATCACCGAATGCGATCCGCTGCAGGACGACAGCGTGCAGATGGCCGAAAAGCTGGCCGCCGCGGGCGTCGAGGTGCAGTCGACGCTGTACCACGGGACCATCCATGGCTTCCTGGAGTCGGTGTCCGTCGCCGACGTGGCCGGCCGCGCCTTCGACGACTCGGCCGAGTGGCTGCAGCGCCTGGCCCGGCGCTGATCGCCACGAGAAGAACAGGAAGACAGGAGACCGATCCATGAGAAACACGCCCGGCAACGGCCGCCTGCTGAGCTACTACGACTGGGGTGCCACGCCGTACTACGCGCTGCAGGCCGACGCCCGCTTCTCGTACTGCATGTACGTGCCGCAGAGCTACGACGAGGACGCGACGCGCGAATACCCGCTGATCGTGCTGGTGCATGGCACCGAGCGCTGGCCGCACATGTACCGCGACGCCTTCGAGGACTTCTGCGAGACGCACCAGTGCATCGTGGTGGCGCCGCTGTTCCCGGTCGGCATGGGCGAGGCGGGCGATCTCAACGGCTACAAGTACCTGGACTTCGCGGGCGTGCGCTACGACCGCGTGCTGCTGCAGATCGTCGACGAGGTGGCAGCCAAGTGGCGCAGCGCGCGCAACTTCATGCTCTTCGGCTTCTCCGGCGGCGGGCACTTCAGCCACCGCTTCGCCTACCTGCATCCGCAGCGCCTGACCGGCGTGTCGATCGGCGCGCCCGGCCTGGTCACGCTGCTGGACTTCGAGGCGCCGGCCTGGCGCGGCGTGGGCGATCTGGAGGAGCGCTTCGGCCACGCGGTCGACCTCGACGCGCTGCGCCGGGTGCCGGTGCAGATGGTGGTGGGCGCGCAGGACACCCAGACCTGGGAGATCGGCATCGCGCCCGACAGCCCTTTCCACATCCCCGGCGTCAACGACGAGGGCACGCACCGCATCGGTCGGCTGCGCGCGCTGCAGGCCTCGTGGGAGCGCCACGGCATCGCGGTGCGCTTCGACATCGTGCCCGGCGTGGCGCACCGGACCGCGCCCGTGCTGCCCACGGTGCAGGCCTTCTTCGCCGACGTGATGCGCGCGGCGCGCGAGCGCGCGCCATGACGCGGCCGCCCTGACGCGGCGCGGCGCGCACCCTGTTTTCCCTGTTCCCCACCCACAGACAGTTCACACAGAAGGACGATCAAGACCATGCTGCGCCAACTCTTTCGCCGGGCCGCCCTCGCATTGGGCACCGCCGCGTGCCTGGCCCTCGCCGCGCCGCTGGCGCTGGCCCAGCCCGCGCCCAAGGCCGGCGGGACCGCCGTCATCGCGCTGATCCAGGAACCCGGCAGCTTCAACCGCTTCCTCACGGGCCAGACCGGCGCCCTGCTGGGCCGGATGGTGGTCGAGGGGCTGTTCGATCCGGACGAGCAGGGCAACTACCTGCCGCTGCTCGCGGCGCAGCTGCCGACCCAGGCCAACGGCGCGATCTCGGCCGACTCGCTGAGCGTGCGCTACACGCTGCGCCCGGGCCTCAAGTGGTCCGACGGCCAGCCGCTGACCTCGGCCGACTACGTGTTCACCTTCGAGGCCTACAGCAACCCCGCCAGCACCCCGGCCGGTGACGCCATCACGCCCGCCTGGCAGCAGATCGAGTCGGTGACCGCGGTCGATGCGCTCAACTTCGTGGTGAAGATGAAGCGCCCGAATCCGGGCTACCTCGAACTCTTCAACATCGTGCTGCCCAAGCACAAGTTCGACAGCCCGGTGCTGACGCAGGTGCATGCGCAGTCGCGGCTGCCGCTGGGCACCGGGCCCTTCGTGGTCAAGGAATGGCGCACCGGCGATGCCATCGTGCTGGTGCGCAATCCGCACTACCGGCAGGCGGGCAAGCCCTACCTCGACCAGATCGTGCTCAAGATCATCCCCAACCGCGAGGTCGCGATGCAGGGCCTGCTGCGCGGCGAGGTCGACACGCTGTTCTTCCCGACCACCGGCGACCTGCCGACGCTGATCAAGGCGCAGAAGGACGGCAATCCGATCGAGATCGCGATGCAGGGTTCGAAGTCGTGGGTCGAATGGCTGTGGCTCAACAACGCCAGCAACGGCGATTCGAAGCGCCCGCATCCGGTGCTGGGCGACCCGGCGGTGCGCGAAGCCATGGACCGCGCCATCAACCGCCAGCAGATCATCGACCAGGTGTTCGGCGGGCTCGGCCAGCTGACCGGTTCCTTCCTCTACTCGGGCTGGGCCGCGGTCGACATTCCGGTCACGCCCTACGACCCGGCCAAGGCCAGCCAGGTGCTCGAGGCCGCGGGCTGGAAGAAGGGCGCCGACGGCGTGCGGGTGCGCAACAACGTGCGTGCCAGCCTGCGCTTCCAGACCATCTCGGGCGACCGGACCCGCGAACTCTACCAGCAGCTGATCCAGCAGAACCTCAAAGACGTGGGCATCGAGATCAAGATCCAGAACGTGCCCTCGACCGTACTGATGGGCGGCTACAAGGACGGCGGGCTGATGAAGCGCGGCAACTTCGACATCGCGATGAGCCGCGACGGCTATGTGGTCGACCCGGTGGGTTGGGCCGGCAAGTTCACGAGCCGCCAGATCCCGTCGGCCGAGCATGTGGAGGGCCTGAACTTCATGTTCTATTCGAACGCCGAATACGACCGCGTGGTCGACCAGGCGGCCTCGATCATCGACATGGGCGAGCGCCGCAAGCTCTACACCCAGGCCGCGCGGCGCTTCGCCGCCGACCGGCCGGCGCTGCCGCTGTACAGCTCGGCCTGGGGCACGGCCTGGTCGAAGCGGCTGGGTGGGGTGAAGTCGGTCAGCTGGAACGGCATCTGGCCGCAGAGCGCCGACTGGTACATCGCCAAGTAAGCGACGGGCACCCCGATGTTCCGCTATTCCCTGCGCCGCATCCTCGGCAGCATCCCGCTGCTGGTGCTGATCACCGCTTTCGTCTTCGCGCTGCTGCAGGCCGCGCCCGGCGGTCCCCTGTCCACCGGCGAGGGCGGCGGCGGCACGGCCGAGGAAGCCATGAGCCGCATGCGGGTGCAATGGGGCCTGGACCAGCCCGTGCACCTGCAGTTCGTGCGCTGGCTGGGCCAGTTGCTCCAGGGCGAGTGGGGCAGCTCCTTCAACAGCGGGCAGCCGGTGCTGGAGCTGATCCTGCAGCGCCTGCCGGCCACGCTGCAGCTCACCGGCCTCTCGCTGCTGCTGTCGATCGTGCTGGTGATTCCGCTCGGCACCCTGGCCGCGTTGCGCAAGCGCAGCTGGATCGACTACGCCATCACCGGCGTGTCGATCTCCGGCATCTCGATGCCGATCTTCTGGCTCGCGCTGATGCTGCTCTATGTGTTCAGCTTCAACCTCGGCTGGCTGCCGAGCGCCGGGCTGGGCGACATCCGGGCCTCGACCGAGGGATGGGCCGCGGTGGCCGAGCGCCTGCGCTACCTGGCGCTGCCCGTGACCTGCTTCACGCTGGTCACGGTGGCGGGGCTGGTGCGCTTCATGCGCGGCTCGATGCTCGACACGCTGGAGCAGGACTACATCCGCACCGTGCGCTCCAAGGGCCTGCCCGCACGCACGGTGATCGGCAAGCATGCGCTGCGCAACGCGCTGATCCCGGTGGTCACGATGTTTGCGATGGAGCTGCCGCGGCTGTTCATCGGCTCGGTGGTGATCGAGACGATCTTCGCGTTGCCGGGCGTGGGCCGGCTCTTCATCGACTCCGTGCAGGTGCGCGACTACCCGGTGCTCATGGGCATCCTGGTCATCGCCTCGGTGCTGGTGGTCGTCTCCAACCTGGTGGCCGACCTGCTGTGCGGCTGGCTCGACCCGCGCATCGCGTTGGGCAAGGAATGACCGTGGCCTCTGTCTCTTCCCTCTCCCTCCCCGATGCGCCGCAGGCTCCCGCCGCGCCGGTGCGCTCGCGCGTGCTGCGCCGGCTGCTGCGCCACCGGCTGGCGATGTTCAGCGCCTTGCTGCTGCTGTGCATCGTGGCGGCCTGCATGGTCGGCCCCTTCTTCGGCAGCTTCGACGCCAACCGGATCGACCTCGCGGCCCGCGACCTGGCACCGAGCTGGCGCCACTGGATGGGCACCGACGAGCTGGGCCGCGACCAGTTCGCGCGCGTGCTGATCGGCGGGCGGCTGTCGCTGAGCGCCGGCCTGGCCACGATGGCGCTCACCATGGTCCTGGGCGTGGCCGTCGGCGCGATCGCGGGCTATGTGGGCGGCTGGGTCGACAGCGCGCTGATGCGCACGGTCGACGCCTTCTATTCGGTGCCCGGCCTGTTCGTGCTGATCGTGGTGGTGGCGATGGTCGGCGTGAGCTTCTGGAGCATCGTTGTCACGCTGGCGCTGCTCAACTGGATGGGCACCGCACGCCTGATCCGCGCCAGCGTGCAGACGCTGCGGCGCCAGGAGTTCATCGAGGCCGCGCACGTGCTGGGCGCGAGCCACTGGCGGGTGGTGGTGAGGCACCTGATCCCCAACGTGCTGGGCGCGATCCTCGTGTCGGCCACGCTCAATGTGGCGGTGGCGATCCTGGCCGAGTCGACGCTGTCCTTCCTAGGGCTGGGCTTCCAGCCGCCCGACGCCACCTGGGGCCGGATGCTGCAGGAGGCGCAGATCCCGGTGATCCGCGAGGGCCAGTGGTGGCGCGGCTTCTTCCCCGGGATGATGATTTTCCTCACCGTGCTGTGCGTCAACTTTCTCGGCGACGGCCTGCGCGATGCCTTCGATCCGCGTGCCCGCTGACTGTTTCGGAAGCCACCCCATGACCTCCCTGAAGAACGACTTCTTTCCGGTGTTCCGTTTCGCCGGCAGCCACCGCGCCATCGGCCGTGCCTATGGCGAGAGCTGTCGCGCGCTGATCCGCACCCACCATGCGCGCGCCGAGGCCGGCGTGCTGCAATTGCGCGGCGGCTCGGCCGAGGAGGCACATGCCCAGGCGCTGGCCTACCGGCCGCATGTGCTGGCCGGCGCGGCCTTCTTCGACGAGGAGATCCAGGGCCTGGCCGAAGGCGCCGGCCTCACCTTGGGGCAGGCCTACCTGCTGCAGCTGCGCGCCGAGCTGAGTCCCAGCCGTTCGCGCCGGCCCGAGCCCGAATGCACCACGCTGGCGGTGGCACCGTCGGCCGCGGCCGACGGCCGGACCTACGCGGGCCAGATCGCCGACCTGCCGACCGCCTACCTCGACCTCGGCGTGGTGGTCGAGTTCGCGCCCGACGACCAGCCCGCGGTGCTGATGTTCACGCCCGCCGGCCAGCTGTCGTACATCGGCGTCAACGACCGCGGCCTGTGCTGCTTCGCCAACTACCTGCATTGCGACGGCTGGCGCATGGGCATGCCGCGCTACTTCCTGTCGCGCATCGCGATGCTGGAGGGCCGGGTCGATGCGGCACTTGCCCGCGTCCGGAGCGTGACGCGCGCCTCGTCGCGCAACCTGCTGATGGCCGACGCGGCCGGCGCCATCGTCGACCTCGAGACCACGGTCACGCGCGATGCGGCGCTGTCGCCGCAGGGCGGTGTGCTGGCGCATGCGAACCACTATGTCGCACCGTCGCTGCTGTCGGAAGAGCGCGCCTCGGACGCCTTCCTCTACAACTCGCGCCAGCGCCACGCGCGCATGGACACGCTGCTGCGCGAGGGCGTGGGCCGCCACACCATCGAGGGCCTGCAGGCGATCGCGCGCGACCGCGTCGGCTGGCCGCACTGCATCAGCCGCGCGCCCGGCGACGGGCAGGAGCAGGTGATGAGCGTGGCCTGCGCCATCGCCGCACCGGCGTCGGGCCAGCTCTGGGTGGCCAAGGGGCCGCCGCACGAACACGCCTTCGAGGCGCTGGGCTTCACGCTGTCGCGCCAGGGAGTGTCCGCATGAGCGCGGTGCCGCTGGGCGATGCCGAGCCCGTGCTGTCGGTGCGCGGCCTGCGCATCGCCTTCGAGGTCGACCGGGTGGTGAACGACGTGGTGCACGGCATCGACTTCGATGCGCATGCCGGGCGCTGCCTGGCGGTGGTGGGCGAATCGGGCTCGGGCAAGAGCGTGTCCACGCTGGCGCTCACCGGCCTGCTGCCAGCCGACCTCACGCGGCTGCGCGGCGGCACGGCGATGTTCCAGACCAAGGCGGGGCGCACCGTCGACCTGCTGGCCCTGCCGCGCGAGCCGCTGCGGCTGCTGCGCGGGGCCGAGATCGGCGTGGTGTTCCAGGACCCGATGACCTCGCTCAACCCGGTGCTGACGGTGGGCGACCAGTTGAGCGAAGGCCTGATGTTCCATCGCGGCCTGTCGCGTGACGCGGCCTGGGCCGAGGCCCGGCGCTGGCTCGACCGGGTCGAGATCGCCGACCCGGCCGCCCGGATGCGCGTCTATCCGCACGAGCTGTCCGGCGGCATGCGCCAGCGCGTGATGATCGCCATGGCGCTGTCCTGCGAGCCGAGGCTGCTGATCGCCGACGAGCCGACCACCGCGCTCGACGTGATCGTGCAGGCGCAGGTGCTGGCGCTGATGCGCCGGCTGCAGAAGGAGCTGAACGCCGCGCTGATCTTCATCACGCACGACCTGGGCGTGGTCTCCGAGATGGCCGACGAAGTGGTGGTGATGCGGCTGGGCCGCGTGCTCGAGCGCGGCACGGCACGCGCGGTGCTGTCGAACCCCACCGATCCCTACACCCGCAAGCTGCTCGACAGCGTGCCCGACATCGGCCGGCCGGCGCAGCACGCACGCCCCGTGCGTGGCCCGGACGACCCGGTGGCGGTGGAGGTCGAAGGGCTGCGCATG
>NZ_JAAAFX010000007.1:291131-726472 GCF_019352895.1 Variovorax boronicumulans
TTCGGTGGTGCTGGATTCATGAGGATTCGAGCTTACGGCGCGCACCGCCGCCGCGCCCCACGGGAATGCCCGATGGCGCCGCGCGACTGTCCCGCGCGCGACGCGCTGCGCCGGCCTCAGGGGGCGCGCGGTCCGCGGGGTGCCGGCTTCTTCTTGTCGCCGCCGAACAGCCGCTCGACCTGCTGGCCGATGCGCGCGCCGATGGCCGTGCCCACGCCCGGCAGCACGGCGGTGCCCACGGCCGCGCCGGTGAGCGCGCCGCCGGTCAGCGAGAGTTCCGGATCGTCGAGGGTGCCGCCGAGCTTGAGCGGCACGCCGACCACGCCGTCGACGATGTCGACCGCCACCTCGCCATCGAGCTTGCGCAGGAAGATGCGTGCGCTGCCGGTGGCCGTGAGCGCGCCGGAGCGCGCCTTGAGATCGCGGTACTGCAGCCGCGTGCCGTCGCCCGTGGCCTGGGTGTCGAGCGTGCCGGTGAGCGCATCGAGCGGCGTGCGCCCGCCCCGGCTGGTGCCCGCGGTGCGGATCGCCTTGGCCAGGTCGAAACGGGTCAGCGTGGCCGGCTGCACCGTGAAACGCGTGCGGGTGTGGGCGCTGCGCCAGAGCGCACCCGGGTCGGCGCCAGTGGCGCGCAGCTCGGTGCGCCCGTTGACCTTGCCGGCCACGGGCGTGGAGCGCCCGAAGCTCTTCATCAGCTGCTCGATGTCGACGTTGCGCGGCTCGAGTTCGCCGGTCAGCAGCAGGCTGCCGTCCTGGGCGGTCTCGAGCGCGGTCTGGCCGTTCCACGTGCCGCCGCCCACGTCGATCAGCGTGCGCCAGCGGTCGGCCTGGCCCTCGCGTTCGAGGCGCAGGCGCACCGGGCTCGAGGCGTCGGCGGCCCGGCGCAGCTCGGCGCTGCGTGGGCGCCAGTTCGGGTCGAAGTCGATCTGGCCGTCGTAGGCCAGCGCGATGTCGCGCCGGTCGACCCAGGTGACGTCGGTGAAGCGGACCTGCGCGACGGGCACGGTGTCCAGCGTCCAGGCGCCGCCCGCGGGCGTCGCCGCCGCATCGCCCTGGCCGCGGAAGGCCCGCACCGATTCACGCGGCAGCGCCACGCCATCGGCCTCGGCCCAATCGACGCGGATGCGTCGCTCGAGCAGCGCGCGCCAGGGCGCACGCACCTCGAGCCGGCGCACACGGATCGGCTCGTCCTGCACGGTGGCCACCTCCTCGAGCACGATCCGGGGTGCCGGCAGCACCGACCAATGCAGGCCCCCGATGCGCAGGCCGACGCCGGTGCGCTGCTCGAACTCGGCCTGCGCACGCGCGACCAGCTCGGCGTTGCTCGGCACCCACCACGCGAACAACCCAGCCGCCACCGCGAGCGCGGTCGCGCCACCTGCCAGCCAGAGCACCGAGCGTTTCATGCGGCGAGCTTAGCCGCGCGGGGGCGACAGGCCGTGTAGTCGCGGGGCGCGTCCTGTCGCTATAGTTTTGACCATCTTTCTCTGGAGTCTCCATGGCCATCTGGCAAAAACCCCTCTCGCTCGACATGATGGCGAAGGCCGCGGTCAACACCGCTTCCGCCCACCTGGGCATCGAATTCATCGAGATCGGCGACGACTTCCTGCGCGGCCGCGTGCCCGTGGACCAGCGCACGGTCCAGCCCTTCGGCCTGCTGCACGGCGGCGTGTCGGTGGTGCTGGCCGAGACGCTGGGTTCGATGGGGGCCTACTACTCCTCGCCCGAAGGCCATTCCGCGGTGGGCCTGGACATCAACGCCAACCACCTGCGCTCGGCCCGCAGCGGCTGGGTCACGGGCACCGCCAGGCCGGTGCACCGCGGCCGCACGGTCCAGGTCTGGCAGATCGACCTGACCAACGAAGCCGGCGAGCTGACCTGCGTGTCGCGCATCACCATGTCCATGCTGCTCCCCAGGTAGGCGCGGCACGCGCCGTCCTCGCTGCGCCGATTCGCTCGATTCCAGGCCGCCAAAGCGCCTCGGAGCGGGCATCATCGGGCGCACTACAAACGAGGAGAAATCAATGTCCGGAATCTTCCAATGGCGCGAGGTGCAGGCCACCGAGGGCGCGGTCGTCGCGCCCGACGAGCGGCTGCCCTGGCCGCAGACCGCCGCGATGGGCGTGCAGCACGTGATCGCGATGTTCGGCGCCACGGTGCTGGCGCCGATCCTGATGGGCTTCAACCCCAACATCGCGATCCTGATGAGCGGTGTCGGCACGCTGCTGTTCTTTTTCATCACCGGCGGGCGCGTGCCCAGCTACCTGGGCTCGAGCTTCGCCTTCATCGGTGTGGTGATCGCGGCCAGCGGCTATGCGGGCTCGGGGCCCAACGCCAACCTCGCGGTGGCGCTGGGCGGCATCGTGGCCTGCGGCGTGCTCTACATCCTGATCGGCCTGCTGGTGCAGGCCATCGGCACCGGCTGGATCGAGCGCTTCATGCCGCCGGTGGTGACCGGCGCCGTGGTGGCGGTGATCGGGCTCAACCTGGCCAACGTGCCGATCAAGAACATGGCGGCGAACAACTTCGACGCCTGGATGCAGGCCGTGACCTTCCTCTGCGTGGGCCTGGTGGCGGTGTTCGCGCGCGGCATGGTGCAGCGGCTGCTGATCCTGGTCGGGCTGATCCTCGCAACCGTGGTCTATGCGGCGCTCACCAACGGCCTGGGCCTGGGCAAGCCGATGGACCTGAGCGGCATCGCCAACGCGGCCTGGTTCGGCCTGCCGGTGTTCACGGCGCCGGTGTTCACCGGCAGCGCGATGCTGCTGATCGCCCCGGTGGCGATCATCCTGGTGGCCGAGAACCTGGGCCACCTGAAGGCGGTGACGGCCATGACCGGGCGCAACCTCGACCCGCTGATGGGCCGCGCCTTCATCGCCGACGGCGTGGCGACGGTGGTCAGCGGCTCGGCCGGCGGCACCGGCGTGACCACCTATGCCGAGAACATCGGCGTGATGGCCGCCACCCGCATCTACTCCACGGCGGTGTTCGTGGTGGCCGCGCTGATCGCGCTGGTGCTGGGCTTCTCGCCCAAGTTCGGCGCGCTGATCCAGGCCATCCCGCTGCCGGTGATGGGCGGCGTGAGCATCGTGGTGTTCGGCCTGATCGCGGTCGCGGGCGCCAAGATCTGGGTCGACAACAAGGTGGACTTCTCGCAGAACCGCAACCTGATCGTCGCGGCGATCACGCTGATCATCGGCACCGGCGACTTCACGCTCAAGTTCGGCCAGTTCGCGCTGGGCGGCATCGGGACCGCCACCTTCGGCGCGATCATCCTGTGGGCCCTGCTCGGGCGCGCACGCAACGCCTGAATCCCCGGCCTCGCGCCGTGGCGGGCGCGAGGCCCTCAGGTCGCAGGCTTCTCGCAGACCAGGATGTAGTGCCTGCAGAGCAGCGATCGAAACGGGTACATCCCGCGCTTCTCCGCCACCGGCATCGGGTTGCGCGCCAAGTGGATGTAGAGCCACTGCACCGGGTAGACCAGCAGGGCGAAGGGCAGCATCAGCCAGTTCCTGCGCTCGATCGACACGTACTTCGGCTTTTCCCGCACCGTGAAACCGGCATCGCGCAGCAGCCGGATCATGTTCTGCAGCGGCAGCACCTTCCAGGTCGGCTGGTTCTGGTCGACGAAGATCTGGAACTGCCGGGTCTTGCCCAGCAGGAGGTAGGAAAGCCGATCCCACATCGTCACGCCGCTGTCGTTGGTCACGATGAAGCGGCCACCTGGGCGCAGGTGCTTGTGGCAGCTCTCGAAGAACTGCAGCGTGTTGTCGAACTCCATGACGCCGCTCACCGAAAGGATGCAATCGAAGGGCCGGTCCGGAAAGACCGAGAACGGCCGGCTGGCGTCGACCACGGCGAAGTCCTCCGCCGCAAGCCCCTCGGGCTTCTGAAGATCGCAGCCCCGCACCGCGGCCTCGGGAAAGAACGACCGCACCGTGCGAACCAGCTCCCCGTTTCCGCACGGGATATCGAGCACGTGGCTGCCGACCGCATGCCGATCGTCCTCCAGCAGCAGTTCGACGACGGCCCGGTTGACGCCAGGGCAGGTCTGCCCGGTGGGAACGGTATCGAGCGCGTCGTTTCGATTCATGGGCTGTCCAGAAGGGGTCGGCGGAACACAGGGGTGCCGTCGGGGCGGCGCATAAAGTCTAGCGACAGCCTCTCGAATGAACTCAAAAGCCTTACAAACTCCGTGCTTGCGTTCTGATCGACCGCACGCGAGCCCTCCGGCGCAGGTGCAACCCATTGCAAGAAGTGTTGGGGCGGGTGAGCACAAACCCGAGCAGCGCCGACGCAGTTCCTTCCGCCCGTTAGACTTCAACGCTTTTCGGACGACCTTTTCACATGGCCGATGCTTCCGCCGCGCGCACCAAGGCGGTTTTCGAATTCAAGAGCGCCACGCTGCCGCTGGTGGCGCTGATCCTCAAGACGACGGACCTCGGCGTGCTGACGACGGCGCTCGACGCCCAGCTGGCCGACTCGCCCGACTTCTTCGAGCAGGAGCCGGTGGTCATCGACCTCTCCCTGCTGCCCGAGGATACCGGCGCGAACGCGCTCGATTTCACCGCGTTGCGCGACCTGCTGGCGCGCCACCAGACCCAGCCGATCGCCGTGCGTGGCGGCAACGACGAGCAGAACGCCGCGGCCCGCGCCGCCGGCCTGTCGATCGCCGCGATGCCGGTCACGCCCACCCCGCGCGCGCCCGCGCCGCCGACCGCGGCCCCGGCCAGCGAGGCGCCGCAGATCGTGCGCGAGGTGCAGGTGCCCGCCAACGGCACGCTGGTCATCGACAAGCCGCTGCGCTCGGGCCAGCAGGTCTATGCCCGCGGCGGCGACGTGATCGTGATGGCGGTGGTGAACTTCGGCGCCGAAGTCATCGCCGACGGCAACGTCCACGTCTACGCCCCGCTGCGCGGCAAGGCCATCGCCGGCGCGCGCGGCAACACCGAGGCCCGGATCTTCACCACCTGCATGGAAGCGCAGCTGGTGGCGATCGCCGGCATCTATCGCACCTCCGAAATCGCGCTGCCGGCCAACCTGGCGGGCAAGGCGGTCCAGATCCATCTGGACGACAAGAAAATTCTCATGGAGCCGATCCTCTGATCGCCGCTTCGCAGCAACTGAACAACCGGATAACGAAAGAGGAACGGCAATGGCCAAAATTGTGGTGGTGACCTCGGGCAAGGGCGGCGTCGGCAAGACGACCACGAGCGCAAGCTTTGCGTCGGGCCTGGCCCTGGCGGGCAAGAAGACAGCCGTGATCGACTTCGACGTCGGCCTGCGCAACCTCGACCTGATCATGGGCTGCGAACGCCGCGTGGTGTACGACCTGATCAACGTGATCCAGGGCGAGGCCAACCTGAACCAGGCGCTGATCAAGGACAAGCAGTGCGACAACCTGTTCGTGCTGGCCGCCTCGCAGACGCGCGACAAGGAAGCCCTCACCGAGGAAGGCGTCGAGAAGGTGCTCAAGGACCTGGCGGCGATGGACTTCGACTACATCGTGTGCGACTCGCCCGCGGGCATCGAGACGGGCGCGATGATGGCCATGCACTTCGCCGATGAAGCGCTGATCGTGACCAACCCCGAAGTCTCCTCGGTGCGCGACTCCGACCGCATCCTGGGCATGCTGGGCAGCAAGACCCAGCGCGCCAAGAACGGCGGCGAGCCGATCAAGGAACACCTGCTGATCACCCGCTACAACCCGAACCGCGTGGCCGGCGGCCAGATGCTGTCGCTGGAGGACATCCAGGACATCCTGCGCATCAAGCTGATCGGCGTGATCCCGGAATCGGAAACCGTGCTGAACGCCTCCAACCAGGGCATCCCCGCGATCCACGACAAGGGCACCGACGTCTCGGAAGCCTACAGCGACGTGGTGGCGCGCTTCCTCGGCGAAGACCGCCCGATGCGCTTCATCGATGCGGAGAAACCCGGCTTCTTCAAGCGCATCTTCGGAGGCAAATGAGCATGTCCTTCCTTTCCTTTCTTCTCGGCGAAAAGAAGAAGACGGCCAGCGTCGCCAAGGAACGCCTGCAGATCATCCTGGCCCACGAACGCTCCAGCCTGAGCGCCAAGCGGCCCGAATACCTGGCCGACCTGCAGCGCGAACTGGTGGCGGTGATCTCCAAGTACGTGTCGATCAGCCCCGAGGACATCAAGGTCCACCTGGAACGCCAGGACGACCTCGAAGTGCTGGACATCAAGATCGAACTGCCCGAAAGCACGGCCGTTCCGGCCCGCTGAGGCTTTCTTCGCTTCGACGGCGCGCCTCCGCGCGCTAGAGTCGGGGGGACAGGGAGGGGCAAAGCCGCCACGGCACACGATGGCGCAGCACGACCGCTGGAGTTGCAGATGACGACATTGAAGCCCCTCGAGTGGGACGCGCCGAAGAAGGCGACCTCGGCCGAATCGGCCGATGCCGAAGGTTTTTTGTGGCCCCGCCCACCCGGTGGCGCCTATCCGCCGCCCAGCGTGCAGACCGAACCGCTGCCCTGCGAGATCCGCGGCATCAACGGCCAGCATGCGGCCGGCCGCATGACTTTCTTCATTCCCGACCAGGCCGTGGCCCTGGTGCAGCTGCCACGCGCGCGCACCACGGTGCCGCTGCGCTTCGACCAGTTCCGCTCGATCACGCTGACCACGCCGCTCGCACCGCTGGCCACGCCCGCGGTGGACCCGCAGTCCGGCGCACCGCGCGAACCGGCCAGCGCCGCCGTGCGCGTGATCATGAAGGACGGCACCGAGCGCCAGAGCCGTACGGTTGGCCATGTGGAGAGCCCGTTCGGCCTGTTCCTGTTCCCGCCGGCCGGTGAAGACGGCGGCGTGCTGCGCGAATTCCTGCCGCGTTCGGCCTTCGCCCGCTTCGAGGTCGACGCCCCCTCCGACGACGGCGACCCGGCGCAGGCGCTGGCCACGCCGCTGCTGTCGCGCATCGTCACCACGGCCGCCGAGCTGGTGGACGCGCTGCAGCACCAGGCGCGCATGCCGATGGTGCGCATCGGCGAGGCGCTGATCTCGCTGGGCATGGTGAGCGCCGACGACCTGCGCGACGCACTGGCCCACCAGCAGAAGGACCGCGGCGTGCCGTTGGGCGAACTGCTGGTGCGCCGCGGCGTGGTGTCGCGCGCCGACCTGCAGGTCGCGCTGACGCGCAAGATGGGCTACCCGCTGGTCGACCTCGACGTGTTCGTGCCCGAGCCCGAGGCGCTGCGCAAGATCGCCTATGCCGCGGCCCAGCGCCTGCAGGTCATGCCGCTGATGATGAGCGAGGGCCGGCTGGTGGTGGCGCTGGACGATCCGGCCAACCGGCGCGCGGCGGTCGACGAGGTCGAGTTCATTGCGCAGATGAAGGTGGCGCCGGTGCTGGCGCAGTGCCGCGACATGGAGCGAGGCCTGCACGCGGCCTACGACAAGATCGGCGCGGCCTCGGACAGCCGCTTCTCGCAGGCGCTGCGCCCGATCGAGTTCGAGCCGGGCGACACCACGGCGCTGGTCGAGTCGCTCGAGAAGGAGGGCGAGGACCGGGTCGACGAGGACGCGCCGATCGAGCAGTCCGACAACTCGCTGGTCAAGCTGATCAACCGGATGATCCTCGAGGCGCACTCGGGCGGCGTCTCGGACATCCACATCGAGAGCTACCCCGGCCGCGAGAAGATCCGCATCCGCTTCCGCAAGGACGGCCTGCTGCGCACCTACCTCGAGCTGCCCTCGAACTACCGCAACGCGATGATCGCGCGCATCAAGATCATGTGCGACCTCGACATCAGCGAGCGCCGCAAGCCGCAGGACGGCAAGATCAACTTCGCCAAGTTCTCGCCCCAGCACCGCATCGAGCTGCGCGTGGCCACCATCCCCACCAACAGCGGCCTGGAAGACGTGGTGATGCGGATCCTGGCCTCGGCCAAGCCGATCGCGCTCGACCGGCTGGGCCTGTCGGAGCTCAACCTGGAGCGCCTGCGCCACGCGGTCGAGCGGCCCTACGGCATGGTGCTGTGCGTGGGCCCCACGGGCTCGGGCAAGACCACCACGCTGCACTCGGCGCTGAGCCACATCAACGTGCCCGAACGGAAGATCTGGACCGCCGAGGACCCGATCGAAATCACCCAGCCCGGCCTGCGCCAGGTGCAGGTGAACCCGCGCATCGACTGGACCTTCGCCAAGGCGCTGCGCGCCTTTCTGCGGGCCGACCCGGACGTGATCATGGTGGGCGAAATCCGCGACGAGGAGACGGCCAAGATGGCGGTCGAGGCCTCGCTCACGGGCCACCTGGTGCTGTCCACGCTGCACACCAACAGCGCGCCCGAGACCGTGACGCGCCTGCTCGACATGGGCATGGACCCGTTCAACTTCGCCGACTCGCTGCTGGCGGTGCTGGCCCAGCGGCTGGTGCGCCGGCTCTGCACGCACTGCCGCACGAACCGCGACGCGACCGACGCCGAGATCGAGGAGCTGATGGGCGACTACCTGCGCGCTTACGGCGAAACCGACCTGCCGGAGACCCGCGAGGACGTGCTGGCGCGCTGGACCGCACGCCACGGCCAGAACGGCCGGCTGCAGATGTTCGCCAGCCCGGGCTGCTCCTTCTGCGACCAGACCGGTTTCAAGGGCCGGGCCGGGCTGCACGAATTGATGGTGATCTCGCGCGAACTGCGCCACCTGGTGCAGACCGGCGCGCGGGCCGAAGCCCTGCAGGCGACCGCGTTGCGCGAGGGCATGCGCACGCTGCGTCAGGACGGCATCGACAAGGTGCTGGCGGGCCAGACGACCATCGAGGAAGTGCGCTCCACCAGCAACGTGTGAATGCGCGGGCAATCCGTGTCGCAGGCCACACAGCGCGTCAAATAAGTTGAGGGGCCTGTCACCCGCAAGAGGTACATTGGAATCAATTCCTCAGCTTCCTGAACGGATCCGCCATGGCATCGAACCAGCAGACGCGCGTTGAGTTGAAGGCGATCGCCGCCGCAGCGGTGCGCGAGCGATTGCGCCAGGCGCTGCCCCTCACGGTCGAGCGCCTGAACCAGCGTCAGGCCGACCTGATCGAGGACAGCGACATCGAGGCCTTCGTCGGCCTGAACTGGCTCGAGTGGCACGGCGGCGGCCTGCGCCTGACCATCACCGGGCGCAATGTGTGCGCCCAGATGACCGCCGCGCCGGCCTCCGTCTGAGCGAAGGCCGCGGCGCTGGGCTGCGCGCTTATTGCGAAGCGATGATCTGCGCGATCACACCGGTCGCGATGGCCGCGAGCACGAAGTCGCCGCCCACCCCGACCCACTGGTAGCCGCGCGGCGGCGCCTGCAGGCGGTAGCTGCGCCAGTCGTTCACCACGTAGTTGCGACCCCGGTACTCGGTCGGCACGCGGCCGCCGCGACGCCATTCGACGTGCGGCTGCGGGTAGCCACGGCGATCGGCGAATCGGCCGTCACGGTAGTCCTGGCGATCGTTGCGCTGGTTGTAGCGCTGGTCCTGGCGTTGATCGCGGTGCTGAGGCCCGCGGTCGTCCCACCGGCGATCCTGCGCAAAGGCGCTGCCCGCCATGCACAGTGCAAGGACACCGGCCACGATGGCGGTCACGCGCTTGGATGTGTTGTTGTTCATCTGGAACTCCTTCTGCGTTGGATGAGGGATTCAGTATCGGCAGGCCGCGTGTCGCGCAGCCACGGCGCAGGTGCGCATCGCGTGAAGGCGGTAAGCGCGCGTATCCGTACGCGAACACGCCTGCGGCGGCTCAGGACGGCGCCATCTGGGTGCTCTGCGGGCCCACGGGCGGCGGCGCCGGATGGCGCGTGCCGCCGGGCAGCTTGCGGCCCAGCGACTCACCGGCCCGGCGCACCGGCCGGCTGGCGCGCTCGGAGACGTTGTCGACGCCACGGCGGGTGGCGCCTGCCGCGCGGTCGACGCCGCGGCCCGCCGCATCGGCGCCCCGCTTCGCGCCGCCCAGTGCGGTGCCGTCGCGTGGCGGCGGCGGTTGGAGCGTCTGCGCGCGCTGGGCGCGCGGCGGGTTGTCGGCGTTCTGGGCCTGGGCCGCGGCGGGCAGCCCCAGTGCAAGGCCCAGCATGGCGCCAAGAATCCAGGCGGGGGACAGTAAAGCTGAAGAGTTCATCGGAACGCTCCTTGAGGGCAACGGGACAGGATCAGGTCGGGGATTCCTTCGCATCCTGCACTTCCTCCGCCGCGGCGCGCGTCAGACGTTCGCTCTTCCAGTACACATCGTCGCCACCGTCGGTGCGGTTGAGCACCCGCGCCAGCACGAACAGCAGGTCGCTCAGGCGGTTGAGGTAGTGGCGCAGCGAGGCGTTGATCTGCTCGGACGCACCCAGCGCTACCACGGCCCGCTCGGCGCGCCGCGCCACGGTGCGGCACACATGGGCCAGCGAGGCCCCGCGCGTGCCCGCAGGCAGGATGAATTCGGCCAGCCGAGGCAGGGCCGCGTTGTGCGCGGCCAGCGCGTTGTCAAGCTGCAGCAGGGCCTCGTCCTTGAGCAGCGTGTAGCCGGGCATCGAGAGCTCGCCGCCCAGGTTGAACAGCTGGTGCTGCACGTCGACCAGCAGCTCGCGCACGGCGTCCGGCATGGGCTCGCAGAGCAGCACGCCGATCTGCGAGTTGAGTTCGTCGACGTCGCCCATGGCCTGCACGCGCAGGTGGTCCTTGGGGACGCGGGTGTTGTCGCCCAGGCCGGTGGTGCCGTCGTCGCCGGTGCGCGTCGCGATCTGCGTGAGTCGATTGCCCATGGGAGGTCCGTTGAAAGAGTGCAGTTCTTAGAATGGTAGACCGCTCCTGGAGACCCACGATGAATGCGCCCGCCACCGCCGACCAGCTCTTGCCCGAATTCCACCTGCGCACGGTGCCCGACGCGCTGGTCGACGCCCTGAAGACACGTTTCGCCGAGCGCTGCTCGACCGCCCTGGCGGTGCGCACGCAGCACGGCCGCGACGAGTCCTCCTTCGAGGCGCCGCCGCCCGCGGCCGTGGTGTTCGCCGAGAGCACGCAGGACGTGGCCGATGCCGTGCGGCTGGCCGGCGAGCACAGCGTGCCGGTGATCCCCTTCGGCGTCGGTTCGTCGCTGGAAGGCCACCTGCTGGCCGTCCAGGGCGGCATCAGCCTCGACCTGGGCCGCATGAGCCGCGTGCTGTCGATCAACGCCGACGACCTCACTGTCACGGTGCAGCCCGGCGTCACACGCAAGCAGCTCAACGACGAGATCAAGAGCACCGGCCTGTTCTTCCCCATCGACCCGGGCGCCGACGCCTCCATCGGCGGCATGGTCGCCACCCGCGCCAGCGGCACGAACGCGGTGCGCTACGGCACCATGCGCGAGAACGTGCTGGGCCTGGAGGTGGTGACGGCCGCCGGCGAGACGATCCGCACCGGCACGCGCGCGCGCAAGTCCTCGGCCGGCTACGACCTGACGCGGCTGATGGTCGGCAGCGAAGGCACGCTGGGCGTGGTGACCGAGATCACGCTGCGCATCTACCCGCTGCCCGAGGCGGTGTCGGCCGCCATCTGCTCCTTCCCGAGCATCGAGGCGGCCGTGCGCACCACCATCGAGACGATCCAGCTGGGCGTGCCGATCGCGCGCGTCGAACTGATCGACGTGAACACCGTGCGCATGGTCAACGCCTACGCCAAGCTGGGCCTGCGCGAGGAGCCGATGCTGCTGATGGAATTCCACGGCTCGCCCGCGGGCGTCAAGGAGCAGGCCGAAACCGTGCAGGAACTGGCCAGCGGCCATGGCGGCAACGCCTTCGAATGGGCCACCACGCCCGAGGAACGCACCCGCCTGTGGACCGCGCGGCACAACGCCTACTTCGCGGCCATCCAGTCGCGCCCGGGCTGCCGCGCCATCTCGACCGACACCTGCGTGCCGATCTCGCGCCTGGCCGACTGCCTGCTCGACTCGGTGGCCGAGGCCGATGCCAGCGGCATTCCCTACTTCCTGGTAGGCCACGTGGGCGACGGCAACTTCCACTTCGGCTACCTGATCGACCCCAACGACGCCGAGGAGCGCGCCAAGGCCGAGGTGCTCAACCATGCGCTGGTCTCGCGCGCGATCGCGCTGGAAGGCACCTGCAGCGGCGAGCACGGCATCGGGCTGCACAAGATGGGTTTCCTGGTCGACGAGGCCGGCGCGGGCGCGGTCGACATGATGCGCACCATCAAGCGCGCGCTGGACCCGAAGAACATCATGAACCCGGGCAAGATCTTCAGCCTCTAGTGCCTGCAGGCCTCCAAGAGAAAAGCCTGGCGCTCTCGCGAGCGCCAGGCTTTTTCCGTGGATTCAGATCATTTTTTCCTGCGCGCTGGCGCCTTCGCCGCGCCAGGCGCGGAAGTCTGCGACGGTGCGGCACCGCCATCGACGCCGAGGCGCCCTCCCCCGCCCAGGCCCTGGCCCTGCACCGACTGGGCCTTGTAGCTGCGAAGCGAAACGACGAGCTGGTTGAATGCGTCCATGAACGCGGCGGCGATGACCTTGCCCTGCGGCGTGCGCGAGTAGCCGCCGATGCCGCCCGCTGCCGAGGCCCCGGCGAGCCCCAGGAAGCCACCGAAATCGGTCTTGGAGGCGCTGCCTTCCGAAACCCCGATCTGCACCCCCGAACGGTTGTCGATGAGCGTCAGCAAGGTGCTGGCTTCCTTGGTCTGCAAGCTGCCCCCCAGACCGGCCAGCAGCTGGCCGCGGCCGCCGCCGACCAGCCCGCCCAATGCGGCACCCATTCCACCGGCGTTGCTGTCGCTGAAGACGATCTCCGGCGAGATGCCGTAGTCCGAGGCGACCATCTGGCCGCCGCCGAAATTGCTGCCCTTGCGCATTTCGCCAGACTGCATGATGGCGCGTTCACGGGTCATGGCGTTCATTCCACTCGCACCGCGCTCGACCACGACGAAGCAGTTCGACTGCTGGATCAACAGGCGCAGCAATGTCGAGGTGGGCGGCAGCTTGTATTCGCCCGTGAGGATGGTGTACCAGCCGGCCGTCTGGTTCTCGATCAGCGAGACGGTGCCCAGCGGCGACGCACAGCGCTCGAGTTGGCTGCTGGCGTTGGTCGACGCCGCGCCGGCGGCACTGCCAGTGGCGACGGTCTTGGCCGACTGGCTGCCCATCTGCATGTCGGTGGTCTGGCAGCCCGCCAGGAAAAGCATGCCAGCCGTGACAGCAGCCAGCGGAAATCCGATCTTTCTCATTTTTTCAGCTCCCTTGAATCCCAGTTGGAAAAAAATCCTAACTGGCAGGGGCCGAGAAGCCGGCAACCGTAGCGCCGGAAAGTCCGGCGTTCGGTGATTTATGTCGCGCGACGGATGCGGTCGATCAGGCCGTTGAGCGCCTCCAGCGAGCCGAAGTGGATCGCCAGTTCACCGCTCTCCTCGATCTTGCCGCCGCGCTTGCTGCGCTTCTTGATGCGCACCTCGACCTCAGCGGTCAGCAGGTCTGCCAGCTCTTCCTCGACCCGCAGCAGGTCGCGCGACTTGTCGGCCGCGCCGTTGCGGCGTGGCGAGGGCGTGAGGCTGAAGTCGGCGGCGAGCTTCTTGACCAGCGCCTCGGCCTCGCGCACCGACATCTTCTTGCCCGCGATCTGGTTGGCGGCCGTGATCTGGGTGCCGCGGTCCAGCGACAGCAGCGCGCGCGCATGGCCCATGTCGATGTCGCCGGCCATCAGCATGGCCTGGGCGGGCTCGGCCAGGTTCAGCAGGCGCAGCAGGTTGCTGGCGGCGCTGCGCGAACGGCCCACGGCCTGGGCCGCGGCTTCGTGGGTGAGCCCGAACTCCGCGACCAGGCGCTGCAGGCCCTGCGCCTCTTCCAGCGGGTTCAGGTCCTCGCGCTGGATGTTCTCGATCAGCGACATGGCCGCGGCGGCCTCGTTGGGCACGTCGCGCACCAGCACCGGCACGCTGTCCAGGCCGGCCAATTTGGCGGCGCGGAAGCGGCGCTCGCCGGCGATGATCTCGAACTCGGCGTTCTTCGCGGCGGCCGATTCGGCGTCGAGCCGGCGCACCAGGATCGGCTGCATGATGCCCTGCACCTTGATGCTCTCGGCCAGCTCGTAGAGCGCGCCCTCGTCCATGCGGGTGCGCGGCTGGTAGACGCCAGCCACCATCTGCTCGAGCTTGAGCACCGTGGGCTGGGGCACCGGGGCGTTGGCGTCGGGGGCGGCCGGTTCGTCGGTGCTGCCGTTGAAGGTGGGGCCCAGCAGGGCTTCGAGTCCGCGGCCGAGGCCCTTGGGTTTCTTGGTGGCCATCGAGGTCAGTCTTCTTTGTCTGTGGTCTTCAGGAGGTCGTCCAGCAGCGCCCGGCCCTGGGGCCAGTCGCCCAGGCCGGATTCGCCGTTGAGGTGGCCGGCGGTGCCGGCGTCGACGAAGCGTGCGCCCCAGTCGGCCGCCAGCTGGCGCGAGCGCGCGGCGTCGCAATAGGGATCGTCATTCGCCGCGATCAGCAGCGAAGGAAAAGGCAATCGCTGGCGCACGATGGGTGCCCAGCCGGGAATCATCTGGCGCAGGTCGTCGCGCTCCAGGTCGCCGGGCGCCACAAGCAGGGCCGCACGGACCTTGTCTGTGTTGCGCGAGTGCGCGGCCCAGGCTGCGACCAGGATGCAGCCCAGGCTGTGGGCCACGAGCGCCACCGGGCCGGGCGCGGCCAGCACTTCTTCCTCGAGCCGGGACAGCCAGTCGCCGCGGCGGGGATGCATCCACTCGTGCTGCTCGACCCGGTGGTCGCCATGCACGGCCTCCCAGCGGCTCTGCCAATGGGGCGCATCGCTGTTCTGCCAGCCGGGCAGCAGCAGGATGGGGGTAGGGATGCTCATCGCATCATTCCTCGGCCGTATCGGCTGCAGCGGCGTCCTGGGTCTCGGCCGGCAGCTCGACCGGCGGGGGCGCGGGCTGGGCCAGCGCACTGGCTGGCGGCATCTTCTCGACCAGCTCCTGCGCGAAGGCGACGAAGGCCTGGCTGCCGCGCGCCGACGGGTCGAACACCACGCCCGGCAGGCCGTAGCTCGGGGCCTCGGCCAGCCGCACGTTGCGCGGGATCACGGTGTCGAACACCTTGTCGCCGAAATGGCCCTTGAGCTGCTCGCTCACCTGCTGCTGCAAGGTGATGCGCGGGTCGAACATCACGCGCAGCAGGCCGATGATCTGCAGGTTCTTGTTGAGGTTGGCGTGCACCTGCTTGATGGTGTTGACCAGGTCGGTCAGGCCCTCGAGCGCGAAGTACTCGCACTGCATGGGCACGATCACGCCATGGGCCGCGCACAGGCCGTTGAGCGTCAGCATGCTCAGGCTGGGCGGGCAGTCGATCAGGATGAAGTCGTACTCGGCGCCCACGGCCGCCAGCGCGGTGCGCAGGCGCTTCTCGCGCCGGTCCAGCGCGACCATCTCGACCTCGGCGCCGGCCAGCTCGCGGTTGGCGCCCAGCACGTCGTAGTTGCATCGCTCGGCCCGCACGCGAGCCTCGGCCACCGTGGCCGACTCCAGCAGCACGTCGTACACCGTCAGTTCGAGCTGGCGCTTGTCGATGCCCGAACCCATGGTGGCGTTGCCCTGAGGGTCGAGGTCGATCATCAGCACCCGCTGGCCCACCTTGGCCAGGCCGGCGGCGAGGTTCACGGTGGTGGTGGTCTTGCCGACGCCACCCTTCTGGTTGGCAATGCAGAAAATCTTGGCCATCGTCTCTTCTCTCTCAGCGCGACACGGCGAGCTTGATGCCGAAGGCGATCAGGAAGACGCCCGCCAGCTTCTCCAGGGTCTGCGAAATGCGCGGGTTGGCACGCAGCCGCTCCGCCAGGAAATGGGTCAACAGCGTCGCCGCCAGGCCGTACAGGAAGGTCAACACCGCGATGGTCAGGGCCATGAAGGCGAAAGTGCGGAAGCCCTGGTGGCGCGCCGGATCGACGAACAAGGGGAAGAAAGCCATGTAGAAGACGATCGCCTTGGGGTTCAGCAAGGTGATGAACATCGCCTGGCGGAAGAACTGCCGCGGGCGGATGTTGAGGATCGGGGCGGCGCCGGGCTTGGCCAGCAGCATGCGGGCGCCCAGCCAGGCCAGGTAGGCCGCGCCCAGCCACTGCACCGCGTGGAAGGCCGTGGGATAGGCCGCCAGCAGCGCCGCCACGCCGGCCACCGCCATCCACATCAGCACCTGGTCGCCGGCGATCACACCCAGCGTGGCGGCCAGGCCGCCGCGGATGCCGCCCTTCCCTGTCGAGGTGATCAGGGCCAGGTTGCCTGGGCCTGGGATCGCGAGAAACAGGACGATGGCCGCAACGAATGCGCCGTAATCAGCGATGCCGAACATGGGATGTGCCTGAGGCCGGAGGTGGGAGGGAGCTGCGAGTCTAAGCGAGCCATCCCTACCACCGACACCCCTGCAGCGTTCAGGACGCTGCTTTTCGTGCCCAGACGATGCAGCGCTCGGCGTCCAGGCCCGGTACCGTCAGTTGTTCCACGTGAAACACATCGACGAAGGACGGCAATTGCGCGAGTTCGTCCGAAGGCAGTTTGCCCTTCATCGCCAGCCAGATGCCCTGCGGGCCGAGCAGTTGCTGCGAGCCGTTGTAGAAGTCGGGCAGCGAGGCAAAGGCCCGGCAGCTGATCACGTCGTAGGCACCGCGCTGCGCCTCCACGCGCGCATGCAGCCCGCGCAGGTTGGGCAGGCGCAGCTCGGCCGCCACCTGCTGGACGAAGGCGGTCTTCTTGGCCACTGCGTCCAGGCAGGTCACGTCGATGTCCTCGCGCAGGATGGCGATCACCACGCCCGGCAGCCCTGCCCCGGCGCCGACGTCCAGCAGCTTGGTACCGACGGCGCTGGCTGGCCGCTCGCGCTGCAGCGGCGGCAGCACCGAGAGGCTGTCGAGCAGGTGATGGCTCAGCACCGCATCGGGCTCGCGCAAGGCCGTGAGGTTGTAGACCTTGTTCCACTTGAGGATCAGCGCACCGTAGGCCAGCAGCCGCTCGGCTTGCAGATCGCTCAGGTCGAGGCCGAGGGCCTTGGCGCCCTCTTGCAACTGAATCGACTGGCTCATGCTTCGGCCACCGGCGCAGCGGTGTCGGCCACGGCATCGCGTGCGAAGGCGCGATGCCCGCCCTTGCGCAGGTGCACCATCAGCAAGGAGATGGCGGCCGGCGTTACGCCGGAAATGCGCGAGGCCAGGCCCAGGGTCTCGGGCCGCTGGCGTTCGAGCTTCTGCCGCACCTCGAAACTCAGCGCACTCACCTGGCTGTAGTCGAAGTCCGCGGGCAGGCGCAGGTTCTCGTAATGCGCGGCACGCTCCACCTCGTCATGCTGGCGGTCGATGTAGCCTGAGTACTTAGCCGAGATCTCGACCTGTTCCACCTCGACGGGCGCCAGGGGCTCGGCCGGCGCGTACTTGCCGCCGTCCAGCGACATCAGCGCCGCGTAGTTAACATCGGGGCGACGCAGCAGGTCGCCCAGGTTGTATTCATGCTCGATGGCCTTGCCCAGCACCCGCTGCGACTCGCTGGCCGGCAGGTTGCGTGGATTGACCCAGACCGATTTGAGCCGCTGTGTTTCACGTGAAACAACGTCGCGCTTGCGCGAGAACGCATCCCAGCGCGCGTCGTCGACCAGGCCCAGCTTGCGCCCAGCCTCGGTCAGACGCATGTCGGCGTTGTCCTCGCGCAGCTGCAGCCGAAACTCGGCGCGGCTGGTGAACATGCGGTAGGGCTCGGTCACACCCTTGGTGATCAGGTCATCGACCAGCACACCCAGGTAGGCCTCGTCGCGGCGCGGCAGCCAAGCGCCCTCGCCCCGGCATTGCAGCGCGGCATTGATGCCGGCGAACAGGCCCTGCGCCGCGGCTTCTTCGTAGCCGGTGGTGCCGTTGATCTGGCCGGCGAAGAACAGGCCCTGGATCGCGCGCGTCTCGAAGCTGCTCTTGAGTTCGCGTGGATCGAAGTAGTCGTACTCGATCGCATAGCCCGGGCGCAGGATGTGCGCGTTCTCCAGGCCCACCATCGAGCGCACCAGTTGGTACTGGATGTCGAAAGGCAGGCTGGTCGAGATCCCGTTCGGGTAGTACTCGTTCGTCGTCAGGCCTTCGGGCTCGAGGAAGATCTGATGGCTTTCCTTGTCGGCGAAGCGGTTGATCTTGTCTTCCACGCTCGGGCAGTAGCGCGGGCCCACGCCTTCGATCTTGCCGGTGAACATCGGACTGCGGTCGAAGCCCGAACGGATGATGTCGTGCGTGCGCGCGTTGGTGTTGGTGATCCAGCAGGCCATCTGCCGCGGATGCATGTCCGCGCGGCCCATGGTGCTGAACACCGGCATGGTGGTCGTCTCGCCGCCGGGCATGCCGTCACCGGGCTGCTCGATGCACTTCGAGAAGTCGATGCTGCGCCCATCGAGCCGCGGCGGCGTACCGGTCTTGAGCCGGCCCTGGGGCAGCTTCAGTTCCTTGAGCCGGGCCGACAGGCTGATGGCCGGCGGGTCCCCTGCCCGGCCGGCCTGGTAGTTGTCCAGGCCCACATGGATGCGGCCGTCGAGGAAGGTGCCGGCGGTCAGCACCACGGTGCGCGCCCGGAAGCGGATGCCCACCTGCGTGACCGCGCCCACCACGCGATCGCCCTCCACCATCAGGTCGTCCACGCCCTGCTGGAACAGGCTCAGGTTCGGCTGGTTCTCCAGCCGGTGGCGGATCGCCGCCTTGTAGAGCACGCGGTCGGCCTGGGCGCGCGTGGCGCGCACGGCCGGGCCCTTGCTCGAATTGAGGATACGGAACTGGATGCCCGATTCATCGGTGGCCAGCGCCATCGCGCCGCCCAACGCGTCGACCTCGCGCACCAGATGGCCCTTGCCGATGCCGCCGATCGAGGGGTTGCAGCTCATCTGGCCCAAGGTCTCGATGTTGTGGGTCAGCAGCAGCGTCTTGGCGCCCATGCGGGCGGAGGCCAGGGCAGCCTCGGTACCGGCGTGACCGCCGCCGACGACGATGACGTCGAATTCTTCAGGATAGAGCATGAGATGGAGGCGCACTCTCGCGTGCGCGGCGTGGGAGTCTGCAGGGAGGGGGACCCCGATTTTAAGCGGCCTGCACGTTTCGCAGTGCTTGTGGGGGCTCCGAGCGATCCGGCATATGGGCCGGAAGGTCGCTCCATCCTGCGTTCAGTTGCTACTTATTTGATAGCAATGACGAAAGAAGATCAGGCGGCGAGTGCCTCTGCCCGGGCAGGCCGCGCGCGCGGCACCGGCATCGGATGCGCCGAGGCCATCGCATCGGCCGCCACCCATTGCGCCTGCGTGACCTGCAGCACCCGCAGCACGCGGTGCGCCGGCGTCTGCAGCAGCAGGCCCAGCCGACGCTCCACCGGCCATCGCAGCACGCGGTGGGACATCAGTCGATGGCCTTTCGCACGGCACCGACGCCCAGCGCTGCCAGCACCAGGAAGACCACGGCCAGCACCAGGAACAGCCCGAACAGGACCTTGGCAATGCCGGCTGCGCCGGCGGCGACGCCGCCGAAGCCAAGGGCGCCTGCGACCAGGGAAACAAGGGCAAAAATGATGGCGTACTTCAGCATGAAAGGCTCCTCAGTGACGGCACTCGCCGCGATGGAGAGCAGCTTAAAAAGGGCCTTCGTCGAGACGGATAGTCGCGCTACGCAAGCCCCCGTAGGACAAAAACGCGAGGCCGAGCCGCTACGATCGGAGGCTGACCGGTGCACCCGAGCACCGGCGCCCGACGCGTGTGCGCCGGACGGTTTTCCCGTCACCCCCTACCTCCTGGAGCATTGCATGAAGCTGTACTACTCGCCCGGCGCCTGTTCGCTGTCGCCCCACATCGCCCTGCACGAAGCCGGCCTCGCCTTCGAACCGGTGCTGGCCAGCACCAAGAGCCACAAGCTGCAGGATGGCACCGACTACTACGGCATCAACCCGCTAGGCTACGTGCCCATGCTCGAGCTCGACGACGGCACGCGCCTGCGCGAAGGCCCGGCCATCGTGCAGTACATCGCCGACATGGTGCCGCTGAAGAACCTCGCGCCCGCCAACGGCACGCTGCCGCGCTACCGCCTGCAGGAGTGGCTGACCTTCATCGGCACCGAAGTGCACAAGGGCTTCAGCCCGTTGTTCAACCCGGCCATGCCCGACGAAGCCAAGACCATCGCCAAGGACCGCCTCGCAACGCGCTTCACCTGGCTCGACAAGGAACTCGAAAGCAAGGCGTACCTGATGGGCGAGCACTTCACCGTGGCCGACGGCTACCTCTTCACCGTGGTCGGCTGGGCCAAGCCCTTGTCCATCGACCTCACGCCCTACCCTCACCTGCAGGCCTGGCATGCCCGCGTGGGCGCGCGCCCTGCGGTGCAGGCCGCCCTCAAGGCCGAAGGCCTGCTGAAGTAAGCCGAGACCCGTCTCCCGGGGCCGATCGCGCAGGCGCAGCGCGGCGGCCCTGCCTAGCAGCAAAGCGACAACCTCACCGCAGCAGGGATGCGGCCCCCGGTTTACGCTGGGCGTCCTTTCCATCCCTGACAAGACGCACCGTGCCCACTCTCTTCGATCCCGTCCAGGCAGGCGACCTGCACCTCGCCAACCGCATCGTCATGGCGCCGCTGACGCGCAACCGTTCGCCTGGCGCCGTGCCGCTGCCCATCACCGCCACCTACTACGCACAGCGCGCCAGCGCCGGCCTGCTGATCACCGAAGCCACGGCCATCAGCCACCAGGGCCAAGGCTACGCCGACGTGCCGGGCCTCTACGGCACCGAGCAGCTCGACGGCTGGAAGCGCGTGACCGACGCGGTGCACGCCAAGGGCGGCAAGATCGTGGTCCAGCTGTGGCACGTGGGCCGCATCTCGCACACCGATCTGCAGCCCGACGGCGGCCAGCCCGTCGCGCCCTCGGCCATCACGGCCAAGAGCAAGACCGTGCTGATCAAGGACGGCGTGGCGAGCTTCGTCGAGACCTCCGAGCCGCGCGCGCTCAAGGCCGAGGAACTGCCGGGCATCGTCCACAGCTACGCGGCCGCGGCACGCAATGCGGTCGAGACCGCGGGCTTCGACGGCGTCGAGGTGCATGGCGCCAACGGCTACCTGCTCGACCAGTTCCTCAAGCGCAACAGCAACCAACGCACCGACGACTACGGCGGCAGCATCGAGAACCGCGCCCGCCTGCTGCTCGAGGCCACGCGTGCCATCGCCGACGCCATCGGCGGCGGCAAGACCGGCATCCGCCTGTCGCCCGTCACGCCCGCCAACGACGTGCACGACGAGGATCCGCAGCCGCTGTTCGAGTACGTGGTCAAGCAGCTCGCCAGCCTGAACCTGGCCTACATCCACATCATCGAAGGCGCCACCGGCGGCCCGCGCGAAATCGAAGACCGTCCTTTCGACTACGAAGCCCTCAAGGCCGCGTACCGCCAGGCCGGCGGTAAGGGTGCCTGGATGGTCAACAACAACTACGACAAGCCCCTGGCCGAGACGGCCGTCAAGGAAGGCGACGACCTGGTGGCCTTCGGCCGCCCCTACATCGCCAACCCGGACCTGGTGCGCCGCCTGCGCGACAACGCGCCGTTGAACCCGCTCGACAAGGCCACGCTCTACGGCGGCGGCGAGAAGGGCTACACCGACTACCCCGCACTGGCCTGAGCGGCCTGCCGCTAGGAGCCATGGCAAGATCCGGCGGACCATTCGTCCGCCCACAGGAGAGAACCGCCATGGCCCGCATTGCGCAACCACAGGCCGCTGCAGGCCTCGTGCCCGCGCCCCCCGCCGCATCCCCCCTCACGCCGCCGTCCGGCATCCCCTGGACGCTGCGGCGCGCCATGGCCGCCGATGCCGCGGCCGTGAGGGCCTGCGTGCACGACGCCTTTCGCCTGTACGTTCCGCGCCTTGGCGTCGAGCCCCGGCCGATGCAGCGTGACTATGTCGAGGCCATCGCCAAGGTGCAGGTGTGGCTCGCCACGCTGCGGGACGAGACGGTGGCCACGCTGCTGCTCGACATGACCGACGAAGGCTTCCTCATCGACGTGATCGCCGTGCAGCCGGCGCACCAGGGCACCGGTGTCGGGCGCGTCCTGCTCGAACACGCGGAGCACGAGGCGGTGCGCCAGGGCCATGCGTCGATCTACCTCTACACCAACGAGAAGATGACCGAGAACCGCGCGCTCTACCAGCGCATCGGTTACGTCGAATACAGGCGCGAGACGCTCGACGGCCGCACGCGCGTGTTCCTGCGCAAGCGCTTGCGGTGAGCACGATGCAGCTCGAGCGCATCCACCATGTGGCCATCATCTGCGGCGACTACGCCGTGTCGAAGCGCTTCTACACCGAGCTGCTCGGGCTGCGCGTGATCGCGGAAAACCACCGCACCGCGCGCGACTCCTACAAGCTCGACCTCGCCCTGCCCGACGGCTCGCAGCTCGAGCTCTTTTCCTTTGCCGGCGCCCCCGCACGGCCTACGCGGCCCGAGGCACAGGGGCTGCGCCACCTGTGCTTCGAAGTGCCGGACGTGCAGGCCGCGGCCGATGAACTGGCAGCCCAGGGCGTTGCCGTCGAACCCTTGCGCGTCGACGAATTCACCGGTCGCCGCTTCGCCTTCTTCGCCGACCCCGACGGCCTTCCGCTCGAACTCTACGAAGCCGCGCCAGCCGGTGCGCTCGATGCGCTGCTGCTGAAACTCGAAGGGGCCTTGCATCTGCGCGAGGTGCGCGCAAGCGCCACGCGGCTGAAGGAACTGCTGGACGAGGATTTTCATGAACTCGGCGCGTCCGGCGCCGCATGGACTCGCGAGGCCATTATCGATGCGTTGCGCAACGAAGCCTTCTCTTCGCGCGAGATGACGGATTTTCGCGTGACCCGGGTGGCGAACGACGTGGCGCTGGCGACCTACCGGGTGCATCGCGACGCGAGCGCCGAACGCCCCGCGGCGGACTCGCTGCGCAGCTCGCTGTGGAAATGCCGTCAGGGTCGGTGGCGCATGGTGTTTCACCAGGGCACGCCGCTGTAGCGCCCTGTGCTGCGCCCTCAGGCCGCGTCGCCGAAGGCCACGCTGACCCGCAGCCCGGTCGGCTCCGCGGCCTCGAGCCGCAGCACCGCCCCCAGCAGCTCCGCATAGCGCGCCACGATCGACAGGCCCAGGCCCGCGCCCTGCCCCAGCTTCTGGCCATCGGGACCCTGGGCCCAGCGTTCCATCAGCGCACGCTGCGCCTCCGACGGAATGCCGGGACCATCGTCCACGACCGACAGCATAGTGCCCGCCAGCTCGACGGTGATGGTGCGGCCGCCGTAGCGCAGCGCGTTGTCGATCAGGTTGTCGAGGATGCCTTCGATCAGCGCGACGCTCGCCTGCACCGTCACCGGCGTGCCCTCGAGGCCACGCGCGCCCAGGTCCACGCCTTGTGCATCGGCCTGTGCCAGGTGCCGCATCACGGCCTGCTCCACCAGGTCGTCCAGGCGCACCGGTTCGCGTCGCAGGGCCGTGCGTCCCTCGTCGGCCAGGGCCAGGCCCAGCAGCTGATCGACCAGATGGCTGGCGCGCGCCTGGCTGGCCGCGATGCGGGTGAGCTGTTCGCGCCAGATGGCGGGCGTGGTCTGCGTGAGGCCGTAGTCGGCCAGCGCGCGGATGCCGGCCAGCGGCGTGCGCAGTTCGTGCGCCACGTTGCCCGCGAACTCGCGCTGCGCACGCACGCTGTGCGCGACCCGCCCGAACAGCGAATTCATCGCGTCGCCCAGCCTTTCGAGTTCGCGTGAACTGTGTGCCACGGGCACGGGCGACAGGTCGTTGACATCGCGCCGCCCCAGCGTCCGCTCGAGCTCGCCCAGGGGGCGCAATTCGCGGTCGATGCGACGCCACAGCCAGGCCGCGAGCAGCGCGAGCAGCAGCAACTGCGGCACCAGCACGTAGGCCAGCAGGCGTTCGACCAGCGCGACGCGCGTGCGCGTGGTCTGCGCCACCAGCACGCGGTAGGGATTCGGTGCCTCGTGGTTGAGCACCACGGCGCGCACCCGCTGCCCCTGGAACACGATGTCGGAGAAGCGGTGATGCGCCTCGCCCTCAGGCACCGGCGCATGCAGGGTCTCGTCGCCGGCCAGCAGGCTGCCGTCGATCTTGCGCACCGCGAAGTGCACGCTCTCGATCTGGTCGAACAGCACCGCCGTGACCTCGCGCGGCGTCAGCAGCAGTTCGATGCCGCTCTCGGTGGCGCGCACGTTGGACGAGACCGCGTAGGCATCGTCGAGCAGCGTGCGGTCGAAGGCCTGCTCGGTGAAGCTGTTGGCCACGACCAGCGCGCTGCCGGTGCCGAGCAGCCAGGTCAGCGCCAGCGGCAGCAGCACGCCGCGCAGGACGCGCCGGGTCAGCGACGGCGCCACGGGCTGCGGCGTCGCCGGGTGCACTAGGCGTCTGCCTCGGTCTCGGCTTCGAGCAGGTAGCCCAGGCCGCGCAAAGTGCGGATGCTGGCGCCGCTGCCGGCCAGCTTCTTGCGCAGCCGCGAGATGAAGGCCTCGAGCGCGTTGTCGCCCAGCGACTCGTCGAAGGTGGACAGCTTGTCCGACAGCGCCCGCTTGCTCACCGTGCGGCCGGGCGGGCTCATGAGCTCCCACAGCACCTCGAACTCGCGTGCCGGCAGGTCGAGCGGCACGCCCGCCACGCCGAAGCGCCGCGCCTTGCGGTCCAGGCGCAGGCCACCCAGCGTGGAGACGTCCTCGGTGCCCTGTGCGCGGCGCACCAGGGCGCGCAGCCGCGCTTCCACCTCGGCCAGGTCGAAAGGCTTGCCGAGATAGTCGTCGGCCCCGGCATCGAGGCCGGCGATGCGTTCGTCGGTGCGGTCGCGCGCCGTCAGCACCAGCACCGGCGTGCGGTCGCCGCGGCCGCGCGCCTGGCGCAGCACGTGCAAGCCGCTGGCCAGGCCACTGGTGCGGCTGGCCGTCAGGGGCAGCGTGAGGTCCAGCAGGACCGCGTCGAACAGCTGCACGCGCCACAGGTGGTCGGCATCTTCCACGTTGGTCGCCAGGTCGACACGGTGGTTGGCATCGCGCAGGCTGCGCAACATCATGTCGCTGAGCACGGCGTCGTCTTCGATCAACAGGATTCGCATGGGGGCAGAAAAGAAAAGGAGAGGCCGCAGGTGCTGCGTTTCTACACCAAGCCTAGCCCTTGTTCGGCCGCCAGCGGCGCAACAGCAACGCATTGGCCATCACGCTCACGCTCGAGGCCGCCATCGCGGCGCCCGCCACCACCGGGCTCAGCAGGCCGAAGGCCGCGAAGGGAATGCCGATCACGTTGTAGGCAAAGGCCCAGAACAGGTTCTGCCGGATCTTCGCCACGGTGCGCGCCGACAGGTCGAGCGCGTCGGCCACCAGGGCCAGGTCGCCGCGCATCAAGGTGATGCCGGCGGCCTCCATCGCCACGTCGGTGCCGTTGGCCATCGCGATGCCCACGTCGGCCGCGGCCAGTGCGGGCGCATCGTTGGCGCCGTCACCCACCATGGCCACCACATGCACCCCGCCCCTTGCGTCGGTGCGCAAGGCCGTCACCTGCGCGGCCTTGTCGGCCGGCAGCACCTCGGCGCGCACGTCCTCGGCCGCGATGCCCACGCGCGCGGCCATGGCCAATGCCGCATGCCGGTTGTCGCCCGAGATCATCACCACGCGCAGGCCGCGGGCCCGCAAGGCCGCCACCGCCTGCGCGGCCTGGGGCTTGGGCTCGTCGCTGAAGGCCAGCAAGGCCTTCACCTGCGGCGCGCCCTCGGCACCGAAGGCCAGCAGCGCCGACACCGTCGCGCCCTGCTGCTGCAGATGCCGGACCACCACGGCGTCGGGCAGCGCCCCCAGCTCCTCGCACCAGCGCAGGCTGGCGATGGCCCATTCCGATGCGCCGACGAAGCCGCGCACACCGCGGCCCGAGGTGGACTGCATGTCGCGCGCCGCCACCGCATCGATGCCCTGCTTTGCCGCTGCGGCGAGCACCGCCTTGGCCAACGGATGGCCACTGCCGCGCTGAAGGCTTGCGGCCACCGCGAGCAGTTCATGCACGTCGCTGCCCGCCGCCGGCACGAACTCGGTCAGCGTGGGCAGGCCGAGCGTCAACGTGCCGGTCTTGTCGAAGGCCACGGTGTCGACCCGGTGGGCGAGCTCCAGCGCACGCGCATCCTTGATCAGGATGCCGCGCTTGGCCGCCACGCCGGTGCCGGCCATCACCGCCACCGGCGTCGCCAGGCCCAGCGCGCAGGGGCAGGCGATCACCAGCACCGCCACCGCGTGGACCAGCGCGGCCTCGGCGCCCGCACCGGCCAGCAGCCAGCCGGCCAGCGTGAGCAGCGCGATCACCAGCACCGCCGGCACGAAGACCGCCGACACCTTGTCGACCAGGCGCTGGATCGGCGCCTTGGCCGCCTGCGCGTCTTCCACCAGCCGGATGATGCGGGCCAGCACGCTCTCGGCGCCGACCGCACGCACCTCGACCACCAGCCGCCCTGCCCCGTTGACCGAGCCGCCGGTGAGCGCATCGCCCGGGCCCTTGGCCACGGGCAGCGGCTCGCCGGTGAGCATCGATTCGTCGACTTCGGACTGGCCTTCGATCACCTGGGCATCGGCCGGCACGCGTTCGCCCGGGCGCACCGCCAGCCGGTCGCCGGCCATGACTTCGGCCAGCGGCACGTCGGTCTCGCTGCGCGGACCGACCAGGTGCGCCAGCTCCGGCCGCAGCTGCTGCAATGCGCGGATGGCCGACGTGGCCTGCCGTTTGGCCCGCGTCTCGAGCCACTTGCCGAGCAACACCAGCGAGATCACCACCGCCGAGGCCTCGAAATAGAGATGCGGCATCTCGCCCGGCCCGGCGCGCCACCAGAGCCACAGCGACAGGCCGAAGGCCGCGCTGGTGCCCAGCGCCACCAGCAGGTCCATGTTGCCGGTGAGCGCGCGCGCCGCATGCCAGCCCGCGCGGTAGAAGCGCGCGCCCAGCCAGAACTGCACGGGCGCGGCCAGCAGCAACTGCCACAGCGGCGGCAGCATCGCATGGATGCCGAAGGGCTCCAGCAGCATCGGCGCGAGCAATGGCGTCGACAGGAGCAGGCCGGCCGCGACCGGGCCGAAGCCCTGCCAGGCCGAATCGCCGGCGGACGCGGCCTGTACCGACTCGGCGCTGCGTGGCTCGTAGCCCGCGCTGCGCACGGCCCGCCGCAGGCGCGCATCGACTTCTACCGACGCGCCCGCATCCAGCGTGATGCGCGCACTCTCGGTGGCCAGATTGACGCTGGCGTCCTTCACGCCGGCCACCTGCTTCAATGCGCGTTCGACGCGCATCACACAGGAGGCGCAGGTCATGCCGCCAACGGCGATGTCCAGGGTTTGCAATGCAGTGTTCATGAGGCAAGACTAAAGGCTCACACCATGGCAAGGTCAAGCATCGAATTCGCTTGACCTTTTCATGGTGTCAAGGTTCACACTGAGGCCTCATTCCATTCATTTCCACAAGGAACACACCATGAGCCAGAAATTCGAAGTCACCGGCATGACCTGCGGCCATTGCGCCAGCACCGTGAAGAACGCACTGCAGAGTGTCGACCCCGAAGCACAGGTCACGATCGACCTGCCGACCGGTCATGTCGACGTGCTGAGCGAACAGCCGCGAACCGACCTGGTGGCCGCGATCGAAAACGCCGGCTACGCGGTGAAGTGAGCAGCGCAGCGTCGGTCGCCGGCAGCGGCGGCCCGTGGAACATCGGCGCGGCGTCCGAGCGCTCGGGCGTGTCGGCGCGCATGGTGCGGCATTACGAAGGCCTGGGCCTGCTCCCCGACGTGGCGCGCACCGAGAGCGGCTACCGCCAGTACACCGAGGCCGACATCCACAGCCTGCAGTTCATCAAGCGCTCGCGCGACCTGGGCTTCTCAATGGAAGAGATCGCCGAACTGGTGGGCCTCTGGCACAACCGCCGGCGTGCCAGCGCGAGCGTGAAGAAGATTGCGCAACGCCACCTCGACGACCTCGAGGAACGCATCGCCAGCATGCAGGCGATGCAGCGCACGCTGTCGCACCTGGTGCATTGCTGCCACGGAGACGGGCGACCCGACTGCCCGATCCTGGATGACCTGGCCGGCCGCTGAGACGAGGCGGAGCCAGAAAGGAGACGGCGTTGCCACACAATCTATTACAAAACAGCCATTGCCGAGGTACGGCCATATTTCTAGTATTTAAGTACTAAAACTTACAACCACTGCCATGGCACACGACGGTCCTTTCGCTACCGACATGGCGCCGTGCCGTGTTGCCGCGGTCTGGCAGCCGATCGAGAAGATCGATGCCGATGACCTGAGTTACGAGCATTTCCTGGAGAAATACATGCGGCCCGGCCGGCCGGTGGTGATCTCCAACGTCGGAAGGCAGTGGGCCGCCATGCGCCAGTGGACACCGGCCTACTTCCAGCAGCGCTTCGGCAGCAAGCCCATGCCGATCGCCTACGACGAGACCCTCCCTTTCGACGAATTCATCGACCGCGTCATCGCCTCGAGTGCCGATGCGCCGGGCCCGTACATGCACCGGTCCTTCCTGCACGAGGTGCTGCCGGAGGTGCTGCCCGACCTGATTCCGCAGAATCCGTATGCCTTCCCCCGCCGCTATGCCAGCCCGCTCATGCCCACGCGCTGGCAGCGGCCCGACGGGTACCTCAAGCTGCTGGTGGGTGGCGTGGGCAGCAAGTTTCCGGTGATGCACTACGACGGCGAAGCCGCGCACGCGGCGATCACCGAGATCTACGGCGACAAGGAATTCATCATGTACGCACCGGAAGACGGGCCGAAGCTTTATCCCAAGCCGGAAAGGCCCAACCAGTCGTCGGTCGACGATCCCGCGATGCAGGATCTCGTGCGCTTCCCCTTGCTGGCGGCTGCGGTCCAGTACCGCACGGTCCTGAAACCGGGCGACATGATCTTCGTGCCTGCAGGCTGGTGGCATGCCGCCCGCGCGCTGTCGGTGTCGATCTCGGTCTGCACCAACATGCTCGACGGCATGCATTGGAACGGACTGACCGCCGACGCCTATGGCACCCCGGACAGCCATCCGGACATGAAGTCACGGCTCAAGCGCTCGTGGATGCGGGGCCTGGGCGTGCTGCTCGACACATTGGAACGGCTGCAGGTCGAAAAGCCGGGCCTGGCTCACAAGCTCGTCTTTCCGGAATGGCTCGCGCCCATGTCCGCGGCCGTCGCGCCCGAACCCTCGCGCCGGCAGATCCACCTTCGTCGACCGACGGACTGACGCGCCCTCCGGATCAGGCCCCGCGCACCATCGAAAGAATCTGTGTGGGGTCGAGGGTGCGCGCCTTCTCCTGGATGGCCGGCAGGTAGCGCACCTGCAGGCCCTGCCCTTCCTTCGTGACGCTGGCATAGGCGTCCTTGAGCATCTGCGTCGACAGGGTCCGGCCCCCCCCGTAGTACCGCTTGGCGACATGGCCCAGTGCATAGGTCGTGGCAAAGCTCATGCCCGAACTCACGGCCTGCTGGCCCACGCCGCGCAGCAGGCCACCGCCCACCTTGCCGAGCAGGCCACCCAGCAACTTGCGGCCGGCCTGCTCGAGGTACTGCGAGGTCAGGCCCACACCCACTGTGGCGATGAAATCCTTCACATGGCCGCTGTCGAGCGCGTAACCATGCGCCTGGCCGATGCGATAGACCAGTTTCATCTGCAGCGGGATGATCGCCATGGTCGAAAGCGTCTCGGGCAGCAGTTCGAGCGCGCCGTTGAGGATCGCGGCATTCAGGATCGACTGGTCGAGCGCGGCCTCGTCCACCGTGGACGTTGCGGCCGGCGTGGCTGTCGGCGCAGTGGATGCGACCGATGCCGTGGCCAATGCCTCAGCCTGCGCCGTGAACTGCGTGGCCTGCTCGGCGTCCAGCCCCAGCGATGAGCGGACGTCCGCGAGGAAAAGACGCTCTGCGTCCGATTGCGCACCATCGGCATCGCACACACAGACCGCCATCTCGTAAGCCAGTTGCCGTGACTCGCTGCTGAGCAGTGCCGCGCTCACGTCCGGCAAGGACACACGCTTCATCAGCACATCCTGGTAGAGCGTGGGCAAGTGCACGCCATCGGCCTGCGACAGGCCCTCGGCGATGCGCTTGATCTCGGCGCGTTCGCGCTCGTGCTTGTCGCCATCGACAAAGGCGGCCAGCAGGCTCAGGGTGACGATGGCGCGGGTTTCGGACGGGTTCACGGTGCTTTCTTTCCTCGGGGATGGGAGACGGGGCGGCGACGTTCAGAAGCCTGGTCGGTCAATGCTGAGGCCGAAGGCGCCTGTTGCCCGCTTTCTCCCCACAAATCTTGGGTAACTCTGTGAATAACTCAGGTGCTTTCTTGTAAGAGCATCGCAAGTCATTGATTTCAAAAGAAAAACAACAGAATGCTCAATCTCTGAGCAGTGGATGTCTTTTTTTTGGAAAAGCGCTTTTCCAGATTTTTCACCCCCTGTCAAAGGACAACCCTGTGGATAATTCGTGCACAACCGGCCTGCCGCTGGCAGTCACCGCCGCGCCAGAGCACTTTTTCTTCCCGCCGACACCGCGCCGCCAGGACGATGCCCACAAGAATTCATGCGCTGCAAGTCCTTGTCACACCAAGGAAATATGGCGCTGTCCACAGACTTGGACTACCACGCTGTTCGAACAATTCGAATGGAAGAAAGAAGAGGCGAGAAAAGGACGAATTTTTTCGCATAAAAACCGCCCGAAGTTCATCCTTCGCCCTGCGATATGCGCGGCCAACGCATTGCGGGCGAAAGCTCGCCAAAGTTTGATCGACTCGCTCACGCCTCGCCACCGTTCCTGGCCGCTGTGCCTCCTCGGATGGTCGTCGTTCCTCAAAACCGATCGCGAGGTCGGCGCCAAGCCTCGGCACCCGGTCCGGGGGGATTCCAGCCCTGGGTCGCCGGCGCCCATCGCGCGCGCACAAGTTATCCGCAGCGCGCCTCAGCCCTCACCTCTTCTCCCCACAAACACTGGGTAACTCTGTGCACAACTCAAGCACTGTCTTGTAAAGCCCCCGCAAGTCCTTGTTTTCAAAGAGAAATACTTAGCTTGCTCTATTTTTAAGCAGTGGATGTCTTTTTCCGGAAAAGTCCTTTCACAGATTTTTCCGGTGCTGTCAAAGGACAACTCTGGGGAAAATTGCGGCACAAGATGACAGTTGTCCACAGACGTCTCGGCACAAGCGAAGTTGTTCGCCGGCGCGGGACACCACCGACGCAGGGCTGCCCACACGCATCGAGAGGGTCCAAGTCCTTGTCACCAAAGAGAAATAGCGGCCTGTCCACAGAAAAGCGGTGCCCTTATCTACTACTACTAATTTAAATAGAAGAAATAAGAGATAGAGACAAGGCGAAATTTTTTTGTTTTTAAAAGGGCCCAGGCTACGCCCTCCTCCTTGCAGGGAGCCAGGGCATCGCCTCGCCGTGACATGGAACGATCACTGGTCGTCAGAGGCTCGTTCTCTCATCGCATCGCGCGCCAGCGCTCCCGTTGGACCGATGGCGGCGCGAAAACCTGCCAACCACCACGGCCACTTGCCCGCCATCCCAGGTCCGGGCCCCCATCAACGTCCGCGCCCTGGAGACGGTCCGTCGTCGGCGCACCGCTCGAAGGGGCCGAGTGCCGAGTTGTTCGCACGCTGCCTGTAAAAGCGGTGTTTCCCCCACAAACACTGGATAACTCTGTTCATAACTCAGGCACTGCTTTGTAAGGGTCTTGCAAGCTGTTGTTTTTAAAGAGAAATCCTTAGGGTGCCTAACAATTGAGCAGTGGATGTCTTTGTGTCGAAAAGTGCTTTCCCAGATTTTTTGGGGGCTGTCAAAGGACAACTCTGTGGAGAATTCCGGCATAAGCCCAAAGTTGTCCACAGACGCTTGTCGCGCGATGGGCAGCGAAGCGATGTCTCCATGGCGTCGTACCCGGGGATCGAGGGGCCTCAAGTCCTTGTCATGGAACAGGAATAGCCGGCTGGCCGCCACAAGATCTCGCCTCTTTTCCGCGCCGGAGCTGACCGAGAGAAGTGAGGGTTGGAGACGTGGCGGCGTCAGGTTCGTTTTTTTGGGCTTTTTTTTGCCTGCGGCACCGGAGCAGCCCCGATGGCTTTCGAGGTACCCACAGCCACCAGGCCGGTCTGCCGATGTGCCGAACAACACAGCGTTTTCCCCACAAAACCTGCGTAACGCTGTGAACAACTCAAGCACTGTTCTGTAGGGAGTTTCTAAGTCGTTGTTTTCAAAAGGAAAACAACAGACTGCTCAAGAATTGAGCAGTGGATGTCTTGAACTCGAAACGACAAATCCCACCCATTTCCCGGCCTTGTCAAAGGATAACTCTGGGGAAAATTCCGGCACAAGAGAGCACTTGTCCACAGAGGCAGCGCCGCTGGCGAAGTTGTTCCTCTGCGCGAGACAGTGCCGAAGCAGGGCTGCGCACATGCTTCGGAGCACCGCAAGTCCTTGTCGTGAAAGGAAAAGAAGGGCCTGTCCACAGAACGGTCGGACCCTCTACTACTACTACTAATTTAAATAAGAGAAATTAGAGATAGAGAGCGCGAAAAATTTCGCCAGAATTTCGTCTTCTGCACGGCAGGGCACGGCGCGCACGGGGTTGCATGAACCATTCGATCGTGGGCGCATCTTTCGGCTCGCTCATGCATCGCGACGGTCGCCTCGGCCGTCGCGCCGGACCCGGCGCTCCTGAGGGTGACAAAGCGCAGCCGAATGCACACTGACACATGAAAAGCGCCCAGAACGACCTGCCGCGGCGACGTGCGGGTCCGAAAAGACGTATTTCTCCCCACAAACGCTGGGTAACACTGTGAATAACTTAGGTGCTTTCTTGTAAGGCCGACGCAAGTCCTTGTTTTCAAAGGAAAAACAACAGAATGCTCAATCCTTGAGCAGGGATGTCCCGGCCACCGCATCGCCCTTTCCCAGAATTTTCGGGCGCTGTCAAAGGACAAAGTTGGGGAAAATTTCATGGTGAAGGCGCGGTTGTGCACAGCGCGGCCGCAGCGGCCCAAGTTGTCCCTGCGGCCGCGACAGCACCGGCACCCAGCTGCACACATGCATGGCCGAACCGCAAGTCCTTGTCACATCACGAAAATAAAGACCTGTCCACAGACAGCGTGCGGCCCTTATCTACTACTATTAATTTGAATTAAAGAAATAAAAGAGAAGACAAGGGGCAACTTGCAACGCAAAAAATCACGCGTTTCGCCGTGCGGCGCCGCCATCGGCCGCAAAAAACCTCGTTGCCGAGCCTGGGCGGCCCGGTGCATCGCTACCATTCCCCGCATGAACGCCGCTCCCCTCGCCTTCAACTCCCGCATCTTGATCGCGGAAGACGAGCCGGGCATCGCCGACACGCTGCAGTACGTGCTGCGCAGCGACGGTTTTGCGCCCATCTGGTGCCCGACGGCCCAGGAAGCCATCGCGCAATTCAGCCGCGAGGCCCCGGCGCTGGCCATCCTGGACGTGGGTCTGCCCGATCTCAACGGCTTCGAACTCTTCAAGCGCCTGCAGGCGCTGCCGGGCGGCTCGGCCGTTCCGATGATCTTTCTGACGGCGCGCAGCGACGAGATCGACCGGGTGGTCGGCCTGGAGTTGGGTGCCGACGACTACATTGCCAAGCCCTTTTCGCCTCGCGAGCTCGTGGCACGGGTCAGAACGGTGCTCAGACGCAGCGCGCGGGGGTCAAACGCGACGCCCGCACCCCCGCCTGCCCCAGGGGCTTCCAGCGCGCCACAGCCCTTCCTGCTCGATGGGGAGCGCCGCCAGATCCGTTACTACGGTCGTGCGCTGGACCTCTCGCGCTACGAATACGGCCTGCTGTGCCTGTTCGTGCAGCGGCCGGGACGCGTCTACACCCGCGACGAACTGCTGGAGATGGTCTGGGACGACCCGGGCGACAGCTTCGACCGCACGGTCGACGCCCACATCAAGACCCTGCGCGCCAAGCTCAAGGCGATCGCGCCCGAGGTCGAGCCGATCCGCACGCTGCGCGGCACCGGCTATGCGCTGAACGAAGAATTGCCGGCGACGCCTTGAGCCTGCGCATGAGCCGACGCAGCCGCATCTTTCTCGGCATCCTCCTGATCTACGCCGCAGGCATCGCCTTCCTGCTCTACCGCGTGGTCGGCGACATCGATCCGCGCTACCGCGAGTCGGCCGAGGAGTCGCTGGTCGACACCTCGCAGTTCATGGCCAGCCTGATCGAGCAGGACGTGATCGCCGGCGCCATCAACACCGCGCGGCTCGAACCGCTGTTCCGCTCGGTCTATGCGCGCCAGTTCTCGGCGCAGATCTACAACCTGCACAAGAACCGCGTCGAGTTGCGCGTCTATGTGACCGACCGCACCGGCCGGGTGCTCTTCGACTCGCTGGGCCGTGCCACCGGCGCCGACTACTCGCGCTGGATCGACGTCAGCCGCGCGCTGGCCGGCGTCTACGGCGCACGCACCTCGCGCGACGTCGAGGTCGATCCGCGCACCTCGGTGATGTACGCGGGCGCGCCGATCCGCTGGAACAACGAGATCGTCGGCATGGTCAGCGTGGGCAAGCCGGTGCAGAGCTTCGGCCAGTTCGTCGAGGATGCGCGCGCCCGCACGCTGTGGGTCGGCGTCGGCTCGGCCTTCGCGCTGCTGGTGCTGGCGATCATCGTGTCGGTCTGGCTGGTGCGGCCCTTCGGGCTGATCTCCGACTACGTGCGCTGGACCCGCGCGCAGAAGAGCCTGAGCCTGACCCGCATGGCGCGGCGCGCGCTCGACGCGCTGCGCGGCGGCTTCGGCGAGATGCGCGACGCGCTCACCGGCCGCAACTACGTGGCCGACTACGTGCAGACCTTCACGCATGAAGTGAAGAGCCCGCTGTCGGCGATCCGCGGCGCGGCCGAACTGCTACAGGAGCCGTCGATGCCGCAGCACGAACGCGAGCACTTCCTGGCCAACATCGAACGCGAGACCCGGCGCATCCAGGAGATCGTCGACCGCATGATGGAACTCACCGCGCTGGAAACGCGCCGCACGCTCGAACGCACGCAACCCGTGGCACTCGCCACGCTGCTCGACGAACTCGTGGCCAGCGCGCAGGGTGCGGCCACGGCGCGCGGCGTGCGCGTAGCGCTCGACCTGCGCGCCACGCCACTGACGGAAGGCGACCCCTTCCTGCTGCGCCGCGCGGTGAGCAACCTGCTCGACAACGCCATCGATTTCTCGCCGGCCGGCAGCACCGTGCTGCTGAGCCTCGAAGCTGACGCCAAACAGGCGCGCGTCGCCGTGCGCGACCACGGCCCGGGCATTCCCGACTACGCGCGCGACAAGGTGTTCGAGAAGTTCTATTCGCTGGCCCGCCCCAACGGCCAGAAGAAGAGCACCGGCCTGGGCCTGGCTTTCGTCAAGGAGATCGCGGCATTGCACCGCGGGCGCATCGAGCTGGCCAACGCCAAGGGCGGCGGGGCGATCGCGGTGCTGACGCTGCCGCTGAGTTCAGGGCACTGAACTCGGCGGCAAACGCTAGCGGAACATGTCGAGGATGCTCTTGCGTTCCTCGTTCGACGGTGGCGTGCCGATCGGCGCGCCCGTGAGCGTTTCGGCCGGTGGCGTGTCGCCGTCGTCCATGCCCAGCGTCGCCACGCTGTGGCCAGGCGTGAAGTCGTCGAAGTACCAGGTGCCGTCGATCTGCACCAGGCCCTCGGGCGCGGTCGGCTCGACCACCGGCGTGCCCTGTAGCGCAGTCTTCATGAAACCGGTCCACACCGGCAGGCTCAGGCTGCCGCCGGTCTCGCCGCGCACGCCCAGGCGGCGCGGCATGTCGTAGCCGATCCAGGCCACGCCCACCAGGCCGGGCTGGAAGCCGGCGAACCAGGTGTCGAGCGAATCGTTGGTGGTGCCGGTCTTGCCGTAGAGGTCGTCGCGGCGCAGCGCCTGCCAGGCCTTGCTGCCGGTGCCGCCCTTCATCACGCTGTTGAGCAGCGTGTTCATCACGAAGGCGTTGCGCGCCGGGATGGCGCGCGTCGATTCGTCCAGCACCGGTGGCGCGTTCTCGGTGAGCACGCGGTCGCGGGCATCGGTGACGCGCGTGATGAGCTGCGGGCTCACGCGGTAGCCGCCGTTGGCGAACACCGCATAGGCCGCGGCCATCTGCATCGGCGTCACCGAACCCGCGCCCAGGGCCATCGGCAGGTTGGCCGGCTGCTTCTCGCGCTCGAAGCCGAAGCGCGTGACCCAGTCCTGTGCGTAGGAAGGGCTGATCGACTGCATCACGCGCAAGGTCACCATGTTCTTGGAAGCCATCAACGCACTGCGCAGACTCATCGGCCCTTCGAAGGTGCCTTCGAAGTTCTTCGGCTCCCAGGCCTGCCCGCCATTGGCCGCCGCATCGAAGGCCAGCGGCGCGTCGTTCACCACGGTGGTGGGCGTGAAGCCCTTCTCCAGCGCGGCCGAATAGATGAAGGGCTTGAAGCTCGAACCTGGCTGGCGCCAGGCCTGCGTCACGTGGTCGAACTTGCTCTTGCCGAAATCGAAGCCGCCCACCAGCGCCTTGACCGCGCCGTTGCGCGGGTCGAGCGCCACGAACGCGCCTTCGACTTCGGGCAACTGCGTGATCTCCCAATCGTCCTTCGCGCCCTTGGCGACGCGGATCACCGCGCCACGCACCAGCCGCAGCGTTGCAGGCGCCTTGTCCGAGAGCGCGGCGCGCGCGGGCTGAAGGCCCTCGCCCGAGAGGGTCAGCAGGTCGCCGTTGGCACGCACCGCCACCAGGTTCTTGGCACTGGCCGACAGCACCACGGCGGCGATCACGTCACCGTTGTCGGGATGGTCGGCCAGGGCGTCCTCGACCGCCTCGTCGAGCGCATTGGCTTCGGTCGGCAGGTCGACGAAGGCCTCGGGGCCGCGGTAGGGCTGGCGCCGCTCGTAGTCGAGGATGCCCTTGCGCAAGGAGCGGTAGGCGGCCGTCTGGTCGGCCGCGACCAGCGTGGTGTAGGCCTTGAGTCCGCGCGTGTAGGTGCTGTCGCCGTACTGCGCGAACAGCGTGCGCCGCACCGACTCGGCCACGTATTCGGCGTGCAGTTGCCGCGGGTCGGCGGCGTCGCGCAGCTGCAGCGGCTCCGTGGCTGCCTCGCTGGCTTGCGCGGCGGTGATCGCGCCGGTCTCCTGCATGCGCGCGAGCACGTGCAATTGGCGCGTGCGTGCTCGGCGCGGATTGCTCATCGGGTTGGCGCTGCGCGGCGCCTTCGGCAGGCCGGCCAGCATCGCGGCTTCGGCGATCGTGATGTCCTTGAGCGGCTTGCCGAAGTAGGCCTCGGATGCGGCGGCAAAGCCGTAGGACCGTTGGCCCAGGTAGATCTGGTTCAGGTAGATCTCGAGGATCTGGCCCTTGCTCAGCTGCCGCTCCAGCCGCAGGGCCAGCAGGGCTTCGGAAACCTTGCGGGTGTAGGTCTGTTCCGAGCTCAGGTAGACGTTGCGCGCCACCTGCTGTGTGATGGTCGATGCACCCTGGCGTGTGCCGTGGCGCAGGTTCGACAGCAGCGCGCGTGCGATGCCCTTGGCGTCGATGCCGCCGTGCTCGTAGAAGCGCGCATCCTCGACGGCCAGCACCGCGTCCTTGAGCACCTTGGGCACGGCATCGATGGGCACCAGCTGGCGTCGTTCTTCACCGAACTCGCCGATCAGCTGGCCATCGGCCGTGTAGACCCGCAACGGCAGCTTGGGTTGGTAGTCGGCCAGGGCCGAGACGTCGGGCAGCTTCGCGTCGATGGTGCGCAAGGCGATGCCGCCCGCGGCGAGCAGCACCACGACGGCCGCCGCGCCGGCGATGGCACCGATGCGCAGCGTGCGGCGGCGCCGTGCCGCGCGATCGGAGGGAATGGGAGAAGGAAGAGAAGCCATCGGGAGTTCGGGAGATCAGCGCGGGGTCGGCTCGGTCGGAGTCGCCGCGGGGCGCATCGGTTCCTGGCTTTCCGGGAGTACCTGGGTATTGCTGCGCGAAAGCGCATACCAGTCGACCTTGCGGGTTGCAAGCATCAGGGCGGCCAGCATACCGAAGGTCAGCAGGGCGCCCAGTAACAGCGCGTTGCTTTCCGAGGCCAGCAGGCCGTAGAGCGCGGCGTAGAGCACCGCCACATAGGCGCCGAAGCCCGCGCCGCGCCGCCAGCCGCCCAGTGCGGCGCTGAAGTAGATGGCCAGCAGCGCCACGCTCGCGCCCGCCGCGGCCGCATACGCGAGGCCGAACGCGAGCTTCTCGGACAAGGCGAGCAGCAGCAGGAAGAACAGCGCGATCGACAGGCCGACCAGGCCGTACTGCACCGTGTGCAGGCGCAGCCGGCCGAACAGCTCGGCCATGAAGGCGGCCATCAGCACCAGGCCGATGAACAGCGCGCCGTATTTGCCGGCGCGCGTGGACATCGCATAGACGTTCAGCGGCTGGGCCAGCGAGACGTCGAAGGTCTGCAGCGGGCCGGCCGGCGGCGCGGCATGCGTGGTCGATGCCATGGCCTCGACCGAGACCGAATCCCCGCGGGCCGGCGCGGCGCGCGCCACCTCGACCGCCGAAGCGCTGGCCGTGGCACGGTCGTCGAGCCAGCCCGCGCGCACCTGCTCGCGCGCCGAGCTCACCAGCGAAGACACGCGCCAGCGTGCATCGAAGCCCTTGGCGTCGACGCTGCGTTCGGCCGCGAGGAAGCGGCCGCCGAAGCGCGGATGCGCCCAGGGCGACTGCAGGTGCGCGGTGGTCTCGTCGGCGATGGGCACCAGCGACAGCGTCTCCTGCCCGACCACGCCGATCTTCATCTCGAAGGGCAGCGGCTTGCCGTCGAGCCAGGCCGTGAGCGCCGCGCCGCCGAGCGGTGCGTGGATGCCGGCGCCGAAGGCCTGCTCCGACAGGCCGGGCATGCGCTGCGCGAAGCGCAGCGTCTCGCCCTGCATGGTGAGCGTTGGCGAGCCGTCGAGGCCGCGCAGGTCGCTCAGGTTGAACACCACGTAGGGCGTGCGGAACTCCAGGTTGGTGTTCGGACCCAGGCGCTGCACCTTGCGCGATTCAAAGGGCGCGAAGCCGCCGCTCAGCGTGGCGTCGAGGGCATAGAACGGGATCTTGAAGATGCCCCGGTAGCGTTCCTGCGGCGCGAGCGCGCCTTCGATGTGCAGCTTGTCGGGGAACACCAGGTGCACGCGCTGGGCGCTGCGCTGCACGGTGCCGATCTCCTTGCCGCTGCTGTTGCGCTGCAGTTCGTTCCAGCGTTCGGTGTAGGGCACCACCAGTACCGGGCCGATCACGGTCTGCGGGCCGGTGTAGGTGCTCGCGAGTTCCTCGGCGGCCTCGCGCTGGCTGTCGCCACGGCCGCGGTTGAGCGTGTCGATCTCGCTGAGCGGAATGCACAGCAGCAAGGTCAGCACGATCAGCCCGAGCACCTTGGTCAGGATGGAGTTGCGGAGCATCTGAAAGAACATGTTGTTGTCCCCTGGGGGCGAAGGCCTTGGTGGCGATGCACCGATGCTCGCTTCGGCGTTGGAAGGCCGTATGAAGGCGTCGCGCACGCAGACTTCACGCAGACTTCACACAGCACGCCGTCCCTTCGCACCGCCTTCCCCTGCGCGTCCGACAGTCCTTCCTGTGCCCCCGCCAAGGGGATCGCAGCAAGCAAGCATTCAAGAAGGAACGACGCCATGCAACACCACACTTCGCGACCCGGACGCTGGCTCTGGGCCGGCACCCTGGCCCTGGCCACCACCGCTTTCGTGGCGCTCACCGCGCAGCCGCTGCATGCGCAGGAGGCCGCGCCGCGCGAGAAGACCGAGAGCCCGTATTTCTTCGTCAAGAGCGATGACCCGGCGGTCGACCAGCTGCCGCTGAAGAACACCGCGGTCGACGTGAAGATATCCGGCGTGATCGCCGATGTGACGGTCACGCAGACCTACCGCAACGAAGGCCAGCGTGCGATCGAGGCGCGCTATGTGTTCCCCGGTTCGACCAAGGCCGCGGTCAACGGACTCAACGTGCGACTGGGTGATCGCCTGATCACCGCGCAGATCCGCGAGAAGCAGCAGGCGCGCATCGAGTACGACGCGGCCAAGAAGGAAGGCAAGACCGCGGCGCTGCTCGAACAGCACCTGCCCAACGTGTTCCAGATGAACGTGGCCAACATCCTGCCCAACGACGAGGTCAAGGTCGAACTGCGCTACACCGAACTGCTGGTGCCCAACGCCGGCAACTACCAGTTCGTGTTTCCCACCGTGGTGGGCCCGCGCTACCGCAGCCCGGCGGCGGCGGAAAGCTCGCCGTTGCGCAACGTCGCGCAGCCCGTGCTGCATGCGGGCGTGCCGTCGAGCGCAGGCTTCCAGCTCAAGGTCGCGCTCGACACGCCCATGGGCTTGAAGGAAGTGCGCTCGGCCACGCATGCGATCGATGTGAAGAAGAGCGATGCCGACCGCCATGCGAGTGTCGCGCTCACTGCCACGCCGGAGTCCGCCTCGAACCGCGACTTCGTGCTCGACTACCGGTTGGCTGGCGAGAAGATCGAATCGGGCCTGATGCTCTACAAGGGCCAGGGCGAAGGCGCGGAGAACTTCTTCCTCGCAATGGTCGAGCCGCCCAAGTCGGTGGCGGCCAGCGCGATCTCGCCGCGCGACTACATCTTCGTGGTCGACATCTCGGGCTCGATGCACGGCTTTCCGCTGGACACCGCCAAGACCGTGCTCGAACGCCTGATCGGCGGCCTGCGCCCGAGCGACACCTTCAACGTGATGCTGTTCTCGGGCAGCAACAAAATGCTGTCGCCGAAGTCGGTGCCGGCCTCGCGCGCCAACATCGAGCAGGCGCTGGCCACCATCAAGAACTACAGCGGCAGCGGCAGCACCGAGCTGATCCCGGCCCTCAAGCGCGTCTATGCCGAACCCAAGGCACCCAATGTGTCGCGCACCGTGGTGGTGGTGACCGACGGCTATGTCGACGTCGAACGCGAGGCCTTCGACCTCGTGCGCCGCAACCTCTCCAAGGCCAACCTGTTCGCCTTCGGCATCGGTTCTTCCGTGAACCGCCACCTGATGGAAGGCCTGGCACGCGCCGGCATGGGCGAGCCCTTCATCATCACCGACCCGATCCAGGCGCCCGAGCAGGCCGCGCGCTTCCGCCGCATGGTCGAGTCGCCGGTGCTGACCAATGTGCGTGCCACCTTCGGCGGCCTCGACGTGTACGACGTCGAGCCGAGCGTGTTGCCCGACGTGCTGGGCGAGCGTCCGGTGATCGTGTTCGGCAAGTGGCGCGGCGAAGCCCGCGGCCGCGTGGTGATCGAAGGCCAGAGCGCCAGCGGACCCTACCGCGAAGAGGTCGAGATCGATGGCCGAACGCCGCAGAACGCCGCCGCGCTGCGCTCCTTGTGGGCACGCCACCGCATCGCGGCGCTCAGCGACCAGGAATCGCTCGAAGGCGGCGACGCCTTCGCCAAGCGCATCACCGAGCTGGGCCTGAAGTACAGCCTGCTCACGCAGTACACCAGCTTCATCGCGGTCGACAAGGTGGTGCGCAACCCGGCGCCGCAGAACGCGGCCGGCGTCGACCAGCCTTCGCCGCTGTCCAAGGGCGTGGAAGACAGCGCGGTGGGCCAGGCCCTGGGCGCCGAGGTGCCCAGCACGCCCGAACCCGAGATGCTGGGCGCGGTGGCCGTGGTGCTCGCGATGCTGGCCATGCTGCGCCGCCGCGCGCGCCGCAACGACACGCGTCGTTTCACATCCTGAGCAGGAGTCCAGAGATGTCGCTGGCTTCCATCGCCTCCACCCACCCACGCTTCATCGAGGGTGGCATCCGGCTCGACCGCGTGCCCGCCACCGCCTGGCTGGCGCTGCAGGGCCTGGCGCTCTGGCCGACCTGGACCTGGATGGTCGAGCGCATGCGTGACGGCTCCGACGATCCGCTGGGCCTGCTCGCGATCGCCGCGCTGGCGGCCCTGGTCTGGCAGGCGCGGCGCGAGCTGCGCGCCGCGCCGCGGCTGGGCTGGCTGCTGAGCGCGTCGCTGGGCACGCTGGCCGCCACGGTGCTGCATCCGGTGCTGCCGCCGCTGGCTGCGGGCCTGCTCGCGGTGCTGGCCTGGGCCTGCGGCCTGCTGGCCTTCCTGCCGCGCCGCATGGCCGCGGCCCCGGTGGCGGGGCTGGCGGTGCTGGCATTGCCGTTGCTGTCGTCGCTGCAGTTCTATGCCGGCTATCCCTTGCGCGTGCTCACCGCCGAGGCCAGCCGCTGGCTGCTGATGCCGGGCTTCGACGTGTCGCGCGAAGGCAGCACGCTGCTGGTCGACGGCCGGCTGGTGATCGTCGATGCACCCTGCTCGGGCGTGCAGATGGTGTGGCTGGGCTACTTCACCGCCTGTGTCGTCGCGCTGTGGGCGCGCCGCAGCGACCGCAGCTTCTTCGCGCGGCTGCCGCTGGTGGGTTTGCTGGTGCTGGCCGGCAACATCGTGCGCAACGCGATCCTCGTGGCCTTCGAGGGCGCGGACCAGCCGCTCGGACCATGGGCGCATGGCGCGCTGGGCCTGGTGCTGCTGGCCATCGTGTGCGGCGGCATCGCCGTGGCCATGGCGCGGCCCTCGGCCGCGCCGGCTGCAGGCCCGCAACCCAACCTGTCGGCGCTGCCCTGGCTCGACCGCTGGCTGGCCAACCGCTTCGTGCATCGTATCGCGCACAAGAGCCTGTTCGCCGCGGCGATGGGGCTGTGCACGCTGTTCTCGCTGGCCCAGGCGCTGCAAGCGCCGGCGGTGCCGTCGACGGTGTCGAGCTCGTTTCACGAATGGCCCGCCGAATGGGACGGCGCGCCGCTGCGGCCGCTGGCGTTGAGCGAGGTCGAGCACCGCTTCGCACAGCAATTTCCCGGCGCGATCGCGCGCCGCACCGATGGCGAATCGATGTTCGTGCTGCGCCAGGTGAAGGCGCCGACGCGCATGCTGCATCCGGCGGTCGACTGCTACCGCGCGCTGGGTTACCGTGTCGAGCAGGTACGGTTGGAAGAGGATGCGCAGCAGCGGCTCTGGCGCTGTTTTTCCGCCCAGCGCAAGCAAGGGCAGACTTTGCGTGTCTGCGAGCGCATCGTCGATGCCGACGGCCGCGCTTTCACCGACACTTCGGCCTGGTACTGGGCGGCGGCGGGTGGTCGGTCGCACGGTCCCTGGCAGGCCGTGACCGTGGCGCGGCCGATGTGAGGATTTCGTGAGTCATTTGATGTGAAGAAAACATTGCGTTTCGTGTTGCTGGGTTTGCTGGCGCTGGGCCTGACGGCCCTTGTCGCCCTGGTGCTGATCGTCCGGCTGGTGCTGGCCCCGGCCAGCGGCGAATGGGCGGCGCCGATCGCGCTCGGCCCGCTGCGCTTCGAGGTCGGGGTGCCGACCGCCATCCGGCTGGCGACCTCGAGCTGGTTCGCACCGCACCTGGCCGGCCATTCGATCAACACCTCGAGCGGCACGCTGCAACTGGGCTGGAACGAAGCCGGCCAGAACCTCGAGATGCGCTGCGCGCCCTGCAGCGTCAACGTGCCCGCGCTGGGCGCGCAGCCGGTGCGTGTGGCGCAGCTGTTCGCCACGGTGCGGCGCGACGGCAACCAGCTGGCGGGTCGCTTCGAGGCCCAGCCCGAGGGGGCCGAAGGTGCGCAGGGCAATGCCCCGGCCACCCCCGACGCGCTCAAGGGCCACTGGGATGGCCGCCTCACGCAGCAGGCGCTGCATCTCACGGTGGACGCCGAGGACGCCCCGATCGCGCGCTGGTATGCGGTGATGGTGCCGACGCTGCCCGAGCTCAAGCAGGCGCGCATCGCGGGCACGCTGGGCCTGCGCGCCCAGCTGGGCCTGCCCGAGGGTGCGCTCGCGCTGCAGCCGCGCATCGCGGGCTTCAGCGTGGACGGCCTGGGCTCCGAGGCCCTGCTGGGCGCGCGCAGCAGCTGCGGCGCCAGCGCCAAGCTGACCAAGGACAGCTGGCTGGCGCGCGCCGTGATCTCGGCCGAGGACCAGCGCTTCTTCACGCACCCGGGCTACGATCTGGAGGAACTGGGCGCGGCGCTGGCGGCCAACCAGAAGCGCGGCGGCATCGAACGCGGCGGCAGCACGCTCACGCAGCAGCTGGCCAAGCTGGCGATCACCGGCAGCGAGCGCAGCGGCGAACGCAAGCTGCGCGAGCTGCTCTATGCGGTGGAAATGGAGCAGACGCTGGGCAAGGCGCGCATCCTGCAGCTCTACCTCGACAACGCCCCCTGGGGCGGCGCGCTGTGCGGTGCCGAGGCCGCGGCCAAGCGCTACTTCAACCGCAGCGCGCGCACGCTCGAACCCGCACAGGCGGCCTGGCTCGCGGCCATGCTGCACAAGCCTTCGGCCGAACTGGTGCAGTGGCAGACCACCGGCAGCATCGATGCCGCGCGTTTCAAGCGCGTGGCCGAAGGCATCCGGGGCATCAGCCGCGCCCAGCGCGAGGCCCTGCTCAAGGGCGTGGCGGCCGCGCGCTTCGTGGCGCCGTCCTGAAGCCGGTCAAGTGCCGAGCTTCGAGACGATGTAGGCCAGCGTCGTGACCACCGTGATGTGGATCGCGTACGGTATGCGGTTCTCCGGCTGTGTGCCGGCCATGGCGATGACTGCGCCCACCAGCGTCAGCAAGCCGAGTCCGATCGTCGTCTGAAGGTCCATGGTCTCGGGGGCGTCGAAGCGTCGCGGCGGCCCTTGACGGGGCCGCGGGGAGGAAGGAAGGGAAGGAGGGGTGAAGGAAGGGGGAAGCCGGGGCAGCAGGCGCCGATGTTAACGAGGCCGCTGCCAGATGCACGAAAGTGGTGCGGCCGGCGTGGCACATGTCTTGCGAAGCGGCTTCCATGGATGCCGTCTCTCCCGTCCCGTCCGCCGCCATCGAAGTCGTGGCGCTGACCAAGCGCTACGCCGCTGGCACACCCGCCGCGGTCGACCGCATCGACCTGCGCATCGCCAGCGGCAGCTACTGCTGCCTGCTGGGGCCTTCGGGCTGCGGCAAGAGCACCACGCTGCGCATGATCGCGGGCCACGAGTCGGTCTCGGGCGGCGACATCCTGCTGGACAACCGCAACATCACCGACCTGCCGGCCGCTGCGCGCGGCACGGCCATGATGTTCCAGAGCTTCGCGTTGTTTCCGCACCTCTCGGCGGTGGACAACGTGGCCTTCAGCCTGAAGATGAAGGGCGTGGCCAGGGCCGAGCGCCGGCGTCGCGCCACGGACCTTCTCGAGCGCGTCGCGATGGGCCACCTGGCCGAGCGCAAGCCGGGCGAGCTCTCGGGCGGCCAGCAGCAGCGCGTGGCGCTGGCGCGGGCGCTGATCACCGAGCCGCGCGTGCTGCTGCTCGACGAGCCGCTGTCGGCGCTCGACCCCTTCCTGCGCATCCAGATGCGTGCCGAGCTGCGGCGCTGGCAGAAGACGCTGGGCCTGACCTTCATCCACGTCACGCACTCGCAGGAAGAGGCGATGGCGCTGGCCGACACCATGGTGGTGATGAACCACGGCCTGATCGAGCAGGTCGGCTCGTCGCACCGGGTCTACAACCACCCGGCCAGCGAGTTCGTGGCGCGCTTCATGGGCGGCCACAACGTGTTCGACACGCCGGCCGGACCGGTCGCGGTGCGCAACGACCACATGCAGATCGCGCCCGAGGCCGAGGGCGGCGCCGGCGTGGCGGCCCGCATCACCGATGTCGAGTACCAGGGCACCTACGTGCTGATCGGGCTCGAACAGGAAGGCGTCGAGAAGGCGCGCCAGGCCGTGTCGGTGCTGCTCGGCGAAGCCGCCTTCCTGGCCCGTCCCTGGACCCCGGGCGAGCGCGTGCGCCTGTCCTGGGCCGAGGCCGACGTGCGCGTGCTCGGGCCCGGCGTTCAGCGCCCGGCCGAGCGGGCTCCCGCGCCGGCATCGACCCTGCGCGACGACACCGCGGCCATCGCCGCCTTCTCGGCCTGAACCCCGATTTCCCCAGCAACCGGAGACCTTCCCCATGTCCGAACCCCTCGACATTTCGACTTCCGGCCTCCAGCGCCGCACCCTGATCCAGGGCGGCGCCGGCCTGGCCGGCATCCTGGCCGCCGGCATGGCGCCCTTCGTCCATGCGCAGGAGAAGATCGTGCTGCGCTACCTGGGCACCGCGGTGAACCAGGACAAGGCCATCGCCGAGAAGTTCAAGGCCGACACCGGCATCGAGATCCAGTACGTGGCCGTGACCACCGACGACGTGACCAAGCGCGCCGTCACCGCGCCCAACAGCTTCGACCTGATCGACACCGAGTACTTCTCGCTGAAGAAGATCGTGCCCACGGGCAACCTGAAGGGCATCGACAGCAAGCGCGTGAAGAACGCCGACAAGATCACCTCGCTGTTCACCAAGGGCGAGGTCGCGGGCAAGAAGGTCGGCGACCAGGGCACGGCGCCGATCAAGGTGATCTACCTCGAGGGCGAGAAGAGCAAGGTGTTCGCCAAGTCGCCCACGCAGTTCATGTCGCTGATCCCGACCACCTACAACGCCGACACGCTGGGCATCCGCCCCGACCTGATCAAGCGCCCGATTGCCTCGTGGGCCGAGCTGCTCAACCCGGAGTTCAAGGGCAAGACCGCGATCCTGAACATCCCCTCGATCGGCATCATGGACGCCGCGATGGTGGTGGAGGCCAAGGGCATCCACAAGTACGCCGACAAGGGCAACATGACCAAGGCCGAGATCGACCTCACGATCAAGACCCTGATCGAGGCCAAGAAGGCCGGCCAGTTCCGCGCGCTGTGGAAGGACTTCAACGAGTCGGTCAACCTGATGGCCTCGGGCGAGGTGGTGATCCAGTCGATGTGGTCGCCGGCCGTCACGGCCGTGCGCAGCAAGGGCATCGACTGCACCTTCCAGCCGCTCAAGGAAGGCTATCGCGCCTGGGCCTCGGGCTTCGGCCTGCCGGCCACGCTCTCGGGCAAGAAGCTCGACGGTGCCTACGAATTCATCAACTGGTTCCTCGACGGCTGGGCCGGTGCCTACCTCAACCGCCAGGGCTACTACAGCGCGGTGCTCGAGACCGCCAAGGCCAAGATGGAAGCCTACGAGTGGGCCTACTGGATGGAGGGCAAGCCCGCCACGCAGGACATCAAGAGCCCCGGTGGCGACGTGATCGCCAAGGCCGGTTCGGTGCGCGACGGCGGCAGCTATGAGCAGCGCATGGGCGGCATCGCGTGCTGGAACGCGGTGATGGACGAGAACGAATACATGGTGAGGAAGTGGAACGAATTTGTGGCTGCCTGAAGGCAATCCACCAATTCGACCCCCAGGCTGCGCTTCGCTTCGCCCTCCCCCTGTAAGGGGGCGACACCAGCGGCCCGGCAAAGCCGGTTCCGCGGTGTCTCACGAACGGGCTTCGCGCTGCTTGCCCCGGAAGAAAAATCACCAGCGCTTCCATGAGCACACCTGTCGCCTCCAGCCACGCCGCCTCCCCGCCCACGCACGCGCTCAAGGCCTGGTGGCAGGCCGCGCCCTTCGCGCTGGTGTTCCTGCTGTTCTTCCTGGTCCCGCTGGCGCTGGTGGCGATGGTGAGCCTGTGGAACTTCAACGAGTACGAGCTGATCCCGGCCATCACGCTGCGCAACTACCTGAGCCTGTTCGAGGGCTGTTCGCGGCTCACCGACAACGGCGACCTCTGCGTCACGCTCAGCACGTACCTCAGCACGCTCAAGTTCTGCCTGCTGGTCTGGGGCCTCACGCTGCTGATCGGCTTCGCGGTGGCCTACTTCCTGGCCTTCCACGTGCGCTCGTCGACGATGCAGACGGTGTTGTTCGTGCTGTGCACCGTGCCCTTCTGGACCTCCAACGTGATCCGCATGATCTCGTGGGTGCCGCTGCTGGGGCGCAACGGATTGGTCAACCAGGGACTGATGGGCATGGGCCTGGTGAACCAGCCGGTCGAGTGGCTGCTGTTCTCCGACTTCTCGGTGGTGCTGGCCTTCGTGCACCTCTACACGATGTTCATGATCGTGCCGATCTTCAACTCGATGATGCGCATCGACCGCTCGCTGCTCGAGGCCGCGAGCGACGCGGGCGCCTCGGCCTGGCAGACGCTGTGGAACGTGGTGGTGCCGCTGTCGCGCACCGGCATCCTGATCGGCTCGATCTTCGTGATCACCATCGTGATGGGCGACTTCGTCACCATCGGCGTGATGGGCGGCCAGCAGATCGCGTCCATCGGCAAGATCATCCAGGTGCAGACCTCGTACCTGCAGTTTCCCCTGGCCGCGGCCAACGCGATGATCCTGCTGGCCGTGGTGCTGATGATCATCTGGGGGCTCACACGGCTCGTCGACATCCGGAAGGAGCTGTGATGCAGACAAGAATACGGGCATCCGGACGCAGAGGACGCGGAGGTTTTGCAGAGGACGCAAAAGAGAGACTTCGAATCTTTCTTCGTTTGAATCTTTTGCGTCCTTCGCGTTTCTTTGCGTCCTCTGCGTCCGGTCAAGTCCATCTTGCATTCGGAGGCTTGCGCACATGAGCGCCCGCATCGGCGAACGACGCGCCGCCGGCTTCTGGCCGCTGGCCGCCGTGTTCGCGCTGTTCGTGCTGTTCCTCTACGGGCCGATGCTGACCATCGTGGTGCTGAGCTTCCAGGGCCCCGAAGGCGGCCTGACCTTTCCGCTGCGCGGCGTGTCGCTGCACTGGTTCCACAAGCTGGCCGAAGGCCTGGGCACGGTCGACATCGGCGCGGCCTTCCGCCGTTCGCTGATGCTGGGCGCGGTGGTGATGGGCTTCACGGTGGTGCTGTCGGTGCTCGCCGGCCTGGCCTTCCGCAAGAAGCTCGCGGGCGGCAACCTGCTGTTCTTCGTCACCGTGGCCAGCCTGATCATGCCGTCGATCATCGTGTCGCTGGGCATCGGGCTGCAGTTCCGCCTGCTCGACACCGGCATCAAGGACGCACTCACCGCGATGGGCGCGACCGCCACGCTCGAGAACTACGGCACCGCGCTGGGGCTGCTCACCTCCGCGCTCGGCGCGCATCTGACCTGGACGCTGCCCTTCGGCCTCCTGATCATGTTCGCGGTGTTCAACCGCTTCAATCCCGCGTACGAGGAAGCCGCGCGCGACCTCGGCGCCACGCCATGGCAGACCTTCCGCCATGTGGTGCTGCCGCTGATCGGTCCCTCGATCGTCGGCGTGGGCATGTTCGGCTTCACGCTGAGCTGGGACGAGATCGCGCGCACCTCGCAGGCCATCGGCGACGTCAACACGCTGCCGCTCGAGCTGCAGGCCCTGACCTCGACCGTGACCACGCCCTCGATCTACGCGCTGGGCACGGTCACCACGCTCGTCTCGCTGGTGGTGATGGCCGTCGCGCTGGGTGGCGTGGCCTGGCTGCGCCGCCGCTCCTCCCACCCCCGCCGCTGAGGTCCCCGATGCCGCGCCTGCTCGTGATCAACCCCAACACCTCGAGCGCGGTGTCGGCGCTGCTGCAGCGGCACGTGCAGGCCGGTGTCGGCGATGCGCTGGCCGTGCAGACCCTCACCGCCCGCTTCGGCGCGCCCTACATCGCCTCCGAGGCCGGCTATGCGGTGGCCAACCATGCGGTGCTCGACGCCTGGGCCGCCGACGTCGCCAAGAACGGCCGGCCCGATGCGGTGCTGATCGGCTGCTTCGGCGACCCCGGCCTGTTCGCCTTGCGCGAAGGCGCGGGCGTGCCCGTGGGCGGCTTGGCCGAAGCCGCGTTCTCGGCGGCGGCCTGGCATGGCCGTTTCGCCATCGTGACCGGCGGCGACCGCTGGCGCCCGATGCTCGCGCGCCTGGCCCATGCACTGGGCCACACGCAGACGCTGGCCGGCATCCACACGGTGGCGCCCACCGGCGCGCAGCTGGCCGCCGACCCGGTGGGTGCGCGCCAGTTGCTGGCCGACGCCTGCCGGCAGGCGGCCGAGCGCTTCGGTGCGCAGGCCGTGATCCTGGGCGGCGCCGGGCTGGCCGGCATGGCGGCGGACATCGCGTCGCAGGTGCCGGTGCCGCTGATCGACAGCGTGCAGGCCGGCGCGCAATGGGCCGTCGAGGCGCTCAAGCGCAAGGAAGCCCTCGACAGCGGTTTCGGCGTCGACTGGCAGAACGTCTCCTGGGAACTCGCGGCCCTCGACTGACGGCGGGTTTTGGCACCGGCTGACGACGGCAGCGTGGCCGCCATGCCACCATCGCGGCAGATCGGAGCCACGAAGACATGACCCAGCCCTACCTCCCCGAAACCCAGACCCGCGCGCAGGTCGACGCCCTGTCAGGCGCCGCCGTGATCGACTTCGGCACCAACTGGTGCGGCCACTGCCAGGCCGCGCAGCCGCTGGTGGACCGCGCCTTTGATGCCCATCCGGGGCTGGCGCATCACAAGGTCGAGGACGGCAGCGGCCGTGCGCTGGGCCGCTCGTTCAAGGTCAAGCTCTGGCCGACGCTGGTGTTCCTGCGCGATGGGCAGGAGGTGGCGCGGCTGGTGCGGCCCACCGACCCCGCCGCCATCGACGCGGCGCTGGCCGCGCTCGAACCCGCTGCCTGAGGCTGTCGGCGCCCGCCTACCGCATCTTGCGCCGTGGCGATGCGCGGCGCAGGCGGCGGCGCTTCTAGATTGCGGACATGACCGACATCCGCAAAGGCCAGGCGCCGGCCCCTCTCGCGCGCGAAGCATTCCATGCCCGCTTCATGCAGGACTTCCAGGACCCGGCCTTCGGGGCCGAGCAGGAGGCGCTGAAGCGGCTCGAGGACATCGCCTGGAGCGCCTATGACGAGGGTCGCAAGGCGCCGGTCACGCGGCCGGCCGGCGAGGGCTTCGCCGATCCCACCTACGAGATCTCGGTCGAGTGGCTCGAGGCCAGCAGCCGCCTTCGGCGCGCCCAGAAAGCCTGGGGCGAGGCGACGACGCCTTCGCGCGTGCTGCTGGTCAACGGCTCGCCGCGCAACGACGGCAGCTGCCCTGGCGAGATCTCCAAGACGCACCGCATGGTGCAGCTGGCGCAGGCCGAGTTCGCGGCCGCGGGCATCGAGGCCGAAGTGCTCGACCTGAGCCGGCTGACCTCCGACTACGACCGCCACATCCACCCCTGCAAGGGCTGCGTCTCGACCGCCATGCCGCTGTGCCACTGGCCCTGCAGCTGCTATCCCAACCATTCGCTGCGCCAGACCGGCGACTGGATGAACGAGATCTACGAGCAGTGGGTCTCGGCCCATGGCGTGATCCTGTTCACGCCCACCCACTGGTACCAGGCGCCCAGCGTGCTCAAGCTCATGATCGACCGGCTGGTCTGTGCCGACGGCGGCAACCCCGACCCGAGCAGCACGCACGGCAAGAAGCCGGCCGAAGCCAAGGCGCTGGAACTCGAGGGCTGGGACTATCCCAAGCATCTCGAAGGCCGCGTCTACGGCCTGGTGGTGCACGGCGACGTGGCCGGCATCGAGAGCCTGCGCCGCAACCTCAGCGACTGGCTCGACTGGATGGGCCTGGTCGATGCCGGCTTCAAGGCGCGGCTCGATCGCTACCTTGGCTACTACGAGCCCTATGCCACCAGCCACGAGGCGCTCGATGCCGACGAAGCGCTGCAGGAGGAAGTGCGCAACGTGGCACGGGCGGTGGCTGCCGGCGTCAAGGCGCTGCGCGCCGGCACCCTGGTGCCACCGGACCGAGGGCTGAAGCCGGCGCGCACCAAGTGAGACCGCGTCGTCGGTCTGCGCCGCTTAACGCTTCTTTACGCACGCTCACGCGGCGTTGACTTGAAGACCGAGGCCCCGATACATGGCGGCGCCAAACTTCGCTTCACCTGCTGCCGAGAGGCGACAGGCAGGACACCGGCCCGATCCCTCTTGCGAGGACATGCATCGGCAGGCCGGTGCCCTCACCCCTTGAAAGGAAATGCTCTCATGATCACCGCACGTCAACGCATCCTGTGGGCCAGCCTGCTGGCCTCGGCCACCTTCGCCGCAGCGGCGCAGACGCCCCCGCCCGCCGCCCCTGCCGGCCCCGATGCACGCACCGAACAGCGCATGCACAAGCCGCGCGACGGCAAGTTCGCCGAACGCATGCAGGAGCGCCGCGTCAAGCACCTGGCCGATCTCAAGGCCAAGCTCAAGCTCGACGCGTCGCAGGAAAGCGCCTGGACCACCTTCACCAGCGCCACGCAGCCACCGCCCCCGCCCCCGCGCGCCGACCGCGAGGCCGCACGCGCCGAGTTCGCCCAGCTGACCACGCCGCAGCGCCTCGACCGCATGCAGGCCCGCCAAAGCGAACGCGCCGCACGCTTCGCCCAGCGTGCCGATGCCACGCGCACCTTCTATGCGGCGCTGCGGCCGGAGCAGCAGAAGACCTTCGACACCGAAGCCGTGAAGCACGGTCCGCCCGGCCATGGTCACGGCCCGCGCGGCGGCGGCCCCGAGGGCCATCGCGCGCCGCCCCCGCCCAAGGGCTGATCGCACCGGACCCATGAAAAAGCCCGCGGCATCGTGAGATGCCGCGGGCTTCTTGCCGTCGGGCGCAGGATGTTACTTGGGCGTGCCGGTCGACGTCTTGGGATTGGTCGGCACTTCCGGGCGCTCGCCCTTTTCGCCGAACTGTGGCTTGGTCTTGAGCGCATCCTGACGCACCTCGGCGCGCGTGGTGCCGCTCATCACCTGGGGCATCGCGTTCGGCTGGTTGTTGGTCATGGTGCTGGGCTCACCGCCGGGCGTGGTGGTGTTGGCCGGGTTGCGATTGTTCACGCGGGCCTCGGACTTCACGGCCTCGCGCGACGCCGGCATGCTGCCGTCCGGGCGCTGTGTCGGGTTGGGCACGCCGGCACGTGATTCGGTGCTGGGCTGGCCGGAGGTGGCGGGTGTGGTCACGCTCTGGGCGTTGACGGCACCGGCGGCCATCAGGCCGGCCAGCAGGGTGGCTTGGATCAGTGAAGTGGTGCGCATGTTGTCTTCCTTGAAGTATTGAGATCAAAAAATTCGGGCTTCTCGTGAAGCCCTGAATTCACCGTAGGAGCCACTTCGGTGCGCTCTTGTGGGGCGTGGGCACGGCCGGCTGTAGGACGTGGCGGGCCATGGGTCGAAGAAGGTGAGGCGTCCTACAGCGCGCACGCGCGCCGGGCCCTACAACCGTCCCGATGCTTTCTCTTTCCTTCTTCCTGCCGTGAGCGCCATTCCCTCCACCGAGGCCACGATGCCGCTTTCCACGCCGCTGGCGCGGGCGCCTGCATCGCTCAAGGTCATGACCGTGAACACCCACAAGGGCTTCACGGCGCTCAACCGCAAGTTCATCCTGCCGGAGCTGCGCGATGCGGTGCGCACCGTGGGTGCCGACGTGGTCTTCCTGCAGGAGGTGCAGGGCACGCACGACCGCCATGCGCGCAAGCACAGCAACTGGCCCGAGGCGCCGCACTACGAATTCTTGGCCGACACCATGTGGCCGCAGTTCGCCTACGGCCGCAACGCGGTCTATCCCAAGGGGCATCACGGCAATGCGGTGCTGTCGAAATTCCCGATCGTCAGCCACACCAACCATGACGTCTCGATCGCCGGGCCCGAGAAACGCGGGCTGCTGCACTGCGCCTTGCGCGTGCCGGGCCGCGTCGGCGAGGTGCACGTGATCTGCGCCCACCTCGGGCTGGCCGAGTCGCATCGCCAGCAGCAGCTCGAGCTGCTCTGCTACATCGTGCGCGACGAGGTGCCGCCCGATGCGCCGCTGGTGGTGGCCGGCGATTTCAACGACTGGCGTGGCCGCGCGCATGCGGTGCTGGCCGACGGTGCCGGCCTGCGGGAAGTCTTCGTGCAGGCCAACGGCGCCGCGGCCCGGACCTTTCCCGCGCGCTTTCCGCTGCTGCCGCTCGACCGCATCTATGTGCGCAACGCCGGCGTGCATTCCCCCGTGGTGTTGCCGCGGCGCCCCTGGTCCCATCTCTCGGACCACGCACCGCTGGTGGCGGAGATCGCGCTGTGAACGCGCGCCACTGGAGTGAGGGCAACAAGCTCGAACTGCTCGAGAACGGCGAGCAGTTCTTTCCGCGCGTGTTCGACGCCATCCGCGAGGCGCAGCGCGAGGTGATCGTCGAGACCTTCATCCTGTTCGAGGACAAGGTCGGCGAGGGCCTGCATGCGGCCCTGCGTGCGGCCGCGCAGCGCGGCGTCAAGGTCGACCTGATGATCGACGGCTTCGGCTCGCCCGACCTGTCGCCCGGATTCATCGGCGGCCTGACCTCGGTGGGCGTCAAGGTGCGGGTGTTCGACCCGGGCCGGCGCGTGTTCGGCCAGCGCCTCAACGTGTTCCGCCGCATGCACCGCAAGATCGTGGTGGTCGACGGCCAACGGGCCTTCGTGGGCGGCATCAACTACTCGGCCGACCACCTGCTGGATTTCGGCCCGCAGGCCAAGCAGGACTATGCGGTCGAGATCGGCGGGCCGATCGTCTCGGAGATCCATCGCTTCGTGCTGCATGCGATCGCGGTGGGCGGCAAGGGGCCGAGCTGGTTCCGGCGCCGGCTGCGCGCGGCCCACCACGACCAGGTCAATGCGCCCGCGGGCGAGGCGCAGGTGCAGTTCGTCACGCGCGACAACCGCCACCACACCAACGACATCGAGCGCCACTACCGCGCCGCGATCCGCACCGCGCGCGAGCGCATCGTGATCGCCAACGCCTACTTCTTCCCGGGCTACCGGCTCATCAAGGAGCTGCGGCGTGCGGCCCGGCGTGGCGTGGACGTGCGGCTGATCCTGCAGGGCGAGCCCGACATGCCGATCGTCAAGACCGCGGCCAGCCTGCTCTACCACCACCTGCTGCATGCGGGCGTGCGCATCTACGAGTACTGCGAGCGGCCCTTGCACGGCAAGGTCGCGGTGATGGACGACCGCTGGAGCACCGTCGGCTCGAGCAACCTCGACCCGCTGAGCCTGTCGCTCAACCTCGAGGCCAACGTGATCGTGCGCGACGCCGAATTCAACCGCACGCTGAGCGAGCGGCTCGACCACCTGATGGCGCACAGCTGCAAGCAGATCGAGGCCAAGGACCTGACCGAATGGAGCGGCTGGCGCCTGGTGCGCAGCTTCTTCATCTTCCACGTGCTGCGCTGGTATCCCTCGCTCACCGGCTGGCTGCCGCGCCATGCACCGCGCCTGAAGCCGCTCGACCCGCCGCCGATCCCCCCGGCCGGCGCGACGCCGACCGAGGTCGCGTGATGGCCACGGTGCCTGCGGACACCGCGCAGGCAGTGCCGGCGAGCACCTGGCGCCGTGCCTGGCCCTGGATCCAGCGCATCGGCACCTGGGTGTTCTTCGCCGGGGTCGTGTGGTTGCTGGTGCGGCAGGCGCGCGGCATCGACTGGGACGAAGTGATGGCCGCGTTCTCGCGCCTGCCCGCGGCCACCTTGGGAATGGCGGGCGGCCTGGTCGCGCTGAGCTTCCTGCTCTACAGCACCTTCGACCTGCTGGGCCGGCACATCACCGGCCACGGCCTGCGCGCCGGCACCGTGATGGCCGTGACCTTCGTGAGCTATGCCTTCAACCTGAACCTCGGTTCGCTGGTCGGCGGCGTGGCCTTCCGCTACCGGCTGTACACGCGGCTGGGCCTGGACAACGAGACCGTCACGCGCGTGCTCGGCTTCAGCATGCTCACCAACTGGCTCGGCTACCTGGTGGTGGCGGGCACGGCCTTCTGCTTCTGGCCGCTGGAGCTGCCGGCCGACTGGAAGATCGGCAACGGCGGCCTGCGCATCCTCGGCGCGACGCTGCTGGTGCTGGCCGCCGCCTACCTCGCGCTGTGCGCCTTCGCGAGCGACCGCACCTGGCATCTGCGCGGCCATGCCTGGCAGCCGCCCGCGCTGCGGCTGGCCTTGCTGCAGCTGGTGATGTCGTGCGCCAACTGGAGCCTGATGGGCGGCGTGGTGTGGCTGTTGCTGCAACGGCAGGCACCCTACCCCGAGGTGCTGGCCGTGCTGATGGTGGGCGCGGTGGCCGGCGTGATCACGCATGTGCCGGCGGGGCTGGGCGTGCTCGAGGCCGTCTTTGTGGCGCTGCTCTCGCACCGGTTGCCGCCGGGCCAGATCCTCGCGGGCCTGATCGGCTACCGCGCGCTCTACTACCTGGCGCCGCTGGCCATGGCCACCTTGGGCTACCTCGCGATGGAGGCGCGTGCGAAGCGGCTCTCGGCGGGCACGCCGGTCGCTTGAGCCGACCCGCGACAAGGGTTGTTTGCATAACTGTATATTCATACAGTGAACATCGATCGCAAGCTCGCCATCCTGGCCGACGCCGCCAAGTACGACGCCTCGTGCGCCTCCAGCGGCACGGGCGCGCGCAACTCGGTGGGCGGGCGCGGCATCGGCTCGACCGAGGGCGCGGGCATCTGCCACAGCTATGCGCCCGACGGCCGTTGCATCTCGCTGCTCAAGATCCTGCTGACCAACTTCTGCCAGTACGACTGCCTCTACTGCGTGAACCGCGTGAGCAGCAACGTGCCGCGCGCCCGCTTCACGACCGACGAGGTGGTGCAGCTCACGCTCGACTTCTATCGCCGCAACTGCATCGAGGGCCTGTTCCTGTCGAGCGGCATCATCCAGAGCCCCGACCACACGATGGAGCAGGTGGTCGAGGTGGCGCGTGCGCTGCGTGAAGACCACGACTTCCGCGGCTACATCCACCTCAAGACCATCCCCGAGGCCTCGCCCGAACTGCTGCAGCGCGCCGGCCGCTATGCCGACCGGCTCAGCATCAACGTCGAGCTGCCCACGAGCGACGGCCTGGCCGCGCTGGCGCCCGAGAAGGACGGCGCCGGCATCCGGCGCGCGATGGCGCGCATGCGGGTGCACATCGACGATGCCAAGGGCGCACGGCGCGATGCGGACGCGGGCACGGTGATGTCCATGCCCGGGGCCGCGCCACGCCGCGCGCCCGCACCGGTCTTCGCGCCCGCCGGCCAGAGCACGCAGATGATCGTGGGCGCCGATGCGGCCGACGACCGCACCCTGCTCGCGACCAGCGCGCAGCTCTACGGCGCCTACCGGCTGCGCCGCGTCTACTACTCGGCCTTCAGCCCGATCCCCGATGCGTCGTCCTCGCTGCCATTGGCCGCGCCGCCGCTGGTGCGCGAGCACCGGCTCTATCAGGCCGACTGGCTGATGCGCTTCTATGGCTTCACGCACGACGAGATCGTGCCGGCCGCTGCCAACACCGACACCGGCGCGGCCGGCGGCATGCTCTCGCTCGACGTCGACCCCAAGCTGGCCTGGGCGCTGGCGCACCGCGAGCGCTTTCCGGTCGACCTCAACACCGCGCCGCGCGAGATGCTGCTGCGCGTGCCGGGCCTGGGCGTGAAGGCGGTCGAGCGGCTGCTCATCGCCCGGCGCGTGCGGCAGGTTCGCAGCGCCGACCTGGGCCGGCTGCATGTGCCCCTGAAGAAGGTGCTGCCCTTCGTGCTGCTGGCCGACCATCGGCCGGGCCGCGCACTCGACGCCGCCGGCTTCGCCGCGCGCTTCCGGCCCGCGCCGGTGCAGGCCTCGCTCTTTTCCGCCTGAATGCCTACAACGCGTGCGCCCTGCGCGCGCGACATTGCCTGCATGGCAACCCACACCGTCACGCTTTCCAGCGACACCGACTGGCCCGGCTTTCGCGGCGAGGCGCGTGCACTGCTGGCGCGCCAGGTGCCGCCGGAAGACGTGGTCTGGCACACGCGGGCCAGTGCCGAGAGCGACCTGTTCGCGGCGCTCGAGACGCCGCGCGCGCAGGGCGTGGGCAGCGCCTCGGCGATCGTGCCGCCGGCCTTCGTGCGGCTGTGCGAGACCGTGGTGCTGCACGACGACCCCGATCGCTTCGGCCTGCTCTACCGCCTGCTCTGGCGGCTGGTGCACGAGCCCACGCTGCGCCGCGATCCGCTCGATGCCGACCGCGTGCGTGCGCAGCACATGGCGCAGGCGGTGCGGCGCGACATGCACAAGATGAAGGCCTTCGTGCGGTTCCGGCCGCTGCCGCAGGACGATGGCGAGCCGACGCTGCACGTCGCCTGGTTCGAGCCCGACCACCACATCGTCGAGGCCGTCGCGCCCTTCTTCGTGCGGCGCTTCGCCACGATGCGCTGGGCCATCCTCACGCCCGAGCGTTCGGTGCAATGGCATCCCGGGGCTACCGCTGACGCGGATGGCGGCGAGGCGTTGCCCACCGAAGGCCGGCTCGACTTCGGCCCCGGCGCGCGCCGCGAGGATGCGCCGCCCGCCGACGCCGGCGAGGCGCTGTGGCTCACCTACTATCGCCACATCTTCAATCCGGCGCGGCTCAAGCTCGCGATGATGCAGAAGGAGATGCCGCGCCGCTATTGGCAGAACCTGCCCGAGGCGGTGCTGATCGCGCCGCTCGCGGCCGACGCCGCGGCGCGCAGCGATCGCATGGTCGACGCGCCGGCCACGGTGCCGGCGCGGCGCATCGTGCCCATCGTCCGGCCGCTGCTGGCCGAAGAAGACACGTCCGCCGATCCGGCCGCCGCGCTGGCCCAGCTGCAGCGCGCCACCGATCGCTGCCGCGAATGCCCGATCGGTGCGCACGCCACCCAGTCCGTGTTCGGCGAAGGCCCTGTGGGCGCGGCGCTGATGGTGGTGGGCGAACAGCCGGGCGACCAGGAAGACCTGCGCGGCCGTCCCTTCGTGGGCCCGGCGGGCCAGCTCTTCGACCGTGCGCTGCACGACCTGGGCTGGTCGCGTGAGGCGCTCTACGTGACCAACGCGGTCAAGCACTTCAAGTACGAGCTGCGCGGCAAGCGGCGCATCCACAAGACGCCTACGCAGCACGAGGCCCAGGCCTGTCTGCATTGGCTCGAAAGCGAGATGGCCCAGGTGCGTCCGCAGGCGGTGCTGGCGCTGGGGGCCACGGCCGCCCGTGCGGTGCTCGGCCGGCCGGTGGCGGTGATGCGCGAACGTGGCCAGTGGCAGACCGGGCCGCGCGGCGAACCCGTGCTCGTCACGCTGCATCCCTCGGCCCTGTTGCGCGGCGATCCGCAGCAACGCGACGAGGCCTATGCCGCGTGGCTGGAGGATCTGTCCAAGGCCACGGCCATGCTGCACGCGGCCGCCGGCTCGATGCAGCGCGAGACGGCCGCTCGCTGAAGCCGCTCAGAAGCGGTAGAGGTAGCGCAGGCGCACGAAGTTTGCCCCGGGGTTGGGCTTCTTGATGCCGCCGTTGGAGACGTGCTGCAACCGCACGGACAGTTCATGCTCGCCCCGTTCGCCGAAGCTGCGGCCCAGGCCCAGCACTTCGGTGAATTGAAAGGCCGTGCTGAAGGAGCGCTCGGGCGTGCGGTAGACATGGTTCATCACCGTGCCGCCGATGCCGGCTTCGGCGAACCACGGCGAGCTGCCCTGGTCGAAGCGGTAGCGCCAGGTGGCGATGGCGCCCAGTTGCACATAGTTGCGGCGGCCGTCGCCCGCTTCGTGGGGCGCACGCCATTGGCTGGCGAACAGGTCCCAGGCAAAGGAGCGGCCGTTGACCACCCCGGCGCCGCCGGGGGACCAGGGCAGCACCGCGCCGAGCGCCCAGGCATCGGTGTCGGCGCCGCCGTGCAAGGCCTTCCCACCTTCCACGTAGAAGCCCGGTGTGGCGTCCCCATAGGCGAGGGCCTGGGTGGCGCAGACCAGCAGCGCGCCGAGTCCGAGCGCCACGCGGACGCCGGAGAACTTTGTTGTCATGGTTCTTGTTCGAGGGTGGATACAAATGTCACTGTCGCGCAGCGAGAAAAACCTAGATGCCGGTCATTTGTCTCTCCGTGGAGTAGGACGCGCCCCTGTGGAATTGCTGCACTGCAGCATGAAGTGCGCCACAGGCCTATAGTGGGTGCTTTCCCAACGTCGAAGTGCCTGCATGTCCCCCACCTTCTCCTCGCGGTTCTTCAATCCGCTGATGCTGTGGGCCGACGTCGCCCTCACGACCCAGGAGATGCTGTGGAGCGCTGCCGCCGTGATCCAGTTGCGCACCGAGCGCATGGCCCGGGCCGGGCTGGCACCCAGTGCCGCCGACCAGGTCGAGTTCCAGCTGATGGGCCAGGAGAAGCTGGCCGCCGCCAGCGAATCGGGCGCCGCCATCGTCCAGCAACTGCACACCACCGGCCATGCGCTCACGCAGCGCACGGTGCGCGACTGGCTGAGCGCCACCACGGCCTGGCTGGGCCTGGCCACCAGCCTGACGCCCGCCCAGGCCGCGGCGCACAGCCACGCGCTGCTGAACGCCGGCAACCGCAGCCTCGCCAATGCGACGCAGATCGGGAGCGCCGGCGCGCGCGTGGTGCAGCGCGGCCTCAAGCCGATTCATGCGCGGGCCACGGCCAACGCACGCCGGCTGGCGCACGCCGAGGCCTGATCAGCCAGCCACCAGCCGCAGCAGCGTGATCTCCGAAGGCGCGCCGAAGCGCTTGGGCGGGCCCCAATAACCGGTGCCCCGGCTGGTGTAGACCCACATGTCGCGCAGCCGGTGCAGGCCGGCCGTGAAGGGCTGCTGCAGCGGCACGAACAGGTTCCAGGGGAAGAACTGGCCGCCGTGCGTGTGGCCCGAGAGCTGCAGCTGGAAGCCCGCGTCGGCGGCCGCCGGTGCACTGCGCGGCTGGTGCGCGAGCAGCACGCGCGTGGTGGCGGATGCAGGCGCGCCGGCCAGCGCCGCGTGCGGATCGCTGGCCTGCGCGGCATCGAAGTGGCCGGCGGTGAAATCGGTCACGCCGGCCAGCACCAGGGTGGCGTCGCCGCTTTCCTCGTCGGTCTGCGCGCCCGCGGCGCCGCGCGCATCGAGCAGCACGTGTTCGTTGAGCAGCACCCGCAGCCCGAGCCGGCGCAACTCGACGATCCATGCCGGGGCGCCCGCGTAGTACTCGTGGTTGCCGGTCACCACGAAGGTGCCGTGCCGCGCACGCAGCTCGGCCAGCGGCGCGATGTGCTCGCGCAGTTCGGCCACGCTGCCGTCGACCAGGTCGCCCGTGATGGCGATCGCATCGGCCTCGAGCCGGTTGACCACCTCGACGATGCGCTGGATGTAGCCGCGCTTGATGGTCGGGCCGACATGGATGTCGCTGAGCTGCACGATCGAGAAGCCGACCAGCGCGGCCGGCAGGTCGCGGATCGGCACGTCGACGCGTTGCACCGGCGCGGTGCGGCGGGCGTTGAAGAAGCCGACCGCCGTCACCGCCGTGGCCAGCAGCGGCACCGCGGCTGCGCTCCACTGGCGGACCGCTGCGCCATCGAAGCGCAGCACGCCGGCCCATTGCGCGACCCAGCCGACCAGCAGGCCTGCATCGCGCACCAGCGTGAGCACGAACAGCGAGGAGAACCAGCCCATGCACAGCAGGCCGATCCAGCGCCAGGCGTCATGCAGCGGCGGCCGCGGCGAGCGCAGGCCCACGAAAGGCAGCGGGATGGTGGCGGCGGAGACGACCAGGGCCAGCAGCAGTGCGGCGGCGCCGACGGGGCTCAGGACCCACAGCGCGGGCAGCAGGCGCAGGCCGATGTAGGCATGCAGCAGCGCGGACAGGATGGACAAGGGGCGAAGCGGCATGCGGATCCGGAAGAGACGGGCGATGCCCGGCAGCGCATCTGTGAGCCGGTCGGCGCGCATTCAAGGCCCGCGGGGCCGCGCAGGAAGGGAAATCGGCGCGCGCGGCGCCGCAGGGGCGTCAGGCCCCGTTCAGTGGCTCGAGGTGCTGACGCCCTGCGTCAGCATGGTGCGCCCGCTCAGCGGTGGCACATCGATGTTGGACGGCCAGACGAAGCGCGCCGTGGTCGGCATGCCGTTGAACACCGTCAGCTCCTGCGTGAGCGTGACGCCGCCGACCGTGGCCTCGACCGCGTACTCGCCCGGCTCCAGCCGCGCCAGCATCATCGGCCCGGTGGCGGTGGCTTCCATCACGGGCTTGCCGGTGTATTTGTTGAGAACCAGCACCTGCACATCACCCGGTGCTGCGCCGCGGGCCGTCTGCCCCAGCGCGAACTCCAGCGTGGCGGCCCAGCGTGGTGCCACCATCTTGAGGAAACTGGCCTCGTCCTTGTTCGCGCCGCCGCACATGTATTCCACGCCATCGGCCATGCGGATGGGTGGATTCGCGGAAGCGTGCACTGACATCACGCTGCAGAAAAGGAGGGCGGCGCCAGCCAGGAGGGGCGCTGCGCGATGCGAAGTACGGATGAAGTTCATGCTGTGCCGTCGTTCCAGGGTTGCGTCAGGAATTCTTCCCTAGCAAGAGTCGGGCAAGGTACAGCGTTTACGCTTAGAAACCGTGACATGCGGGGGAGTGCAAACCCCCACCGGTCACGGATCCGTGCGCCGGTAGCGGCTCGGATTGCCGCCTGCAACCTTGCGCATCAGGCGCCGCAACGCGGTCGCGTCTTCGTAACCGACCTGCGCGGCAACCTGTTCCAGCGTCATCCGGCTGGACTCGATCAGCATCCGGGCGCGGTTGGACCGCACGCTCTGCAGCAGGGCCATGGTGCTCTTGCCGGTCGCCTGCTGCACGTGCCGCGACAGGGTCCGGGTCGACATCGCGAATTCCTGCGCCAGGTCTTCCACGGTCGGTGGATTCGGCAGCGCGGCCTCGATGCGGCGCACCAGGCGCGCGACCAGCGCATTGCCGTTGGCCCGCATCGCCGGCACCACGAAATCCGCCTGCGCCTGCCGGCCGTCGATCAGCAGGTTGCGACCGACCGCATCGGCCATGGCCACGCCGAAGCGGCGCCGCAGCAGATGCAGCATCAGGTCGGTCTGCGCGAAGGCCGCACCGGCGGTGCTCACCGGGCCGTCCTCGCAGACCATGCGATCGGCGTCCACCGTGCAGCGCGGCTCGAGGTCACGCAGGGCCGGGGCCAGCCACCAGGAGGTGGTGACCGTGCGCTCGGCCAGCAGGCCCGCAGCCTGCAGCAGGAACACCGCCGAACACGAGGCTGCGACCGCCCCGCCTCGGCCCGCATGCGCGGCCAGCGCGGCGGCCGCGCGCTGCATGTCGTCATCGGCCAGCCGGCTCTGCAGCGTTTCCAGGCTGGCCAGGTTCAGGCCCGGCACGATCCAGCACGAGGCATCGGCGCGCGGGCGCTGCGGCAGGGGCGCGGCCTCGACATGCATGCCGCTGCTCAAGGGCACCGCGGTCCCGCCGACCGACACCACGCGCCAGCGCGGGCGGCCCAGCTTCATGGGCGGCGCCAGCATCGACGCAGCCTCGAGCAGGGCCAGCGTCACGGCCACGCTGCTCGCATAGCTTCCCGGCAGCACCAGGATCGTGAAATCGTTCATTGTCTGAAAGCGCTTGAAAGATGTCGAAGTGGACACTCGAAGTCTAGGGGCACAAACGCTTCAATGGCCGCTCGACACCAACGAAAGAGGCCATGCCCAACATCCTTGTCAAGATTCCCCGCGGCGCCTTCCCCGGCGGCGCGCGCGCGCAGCTCGCGCACAACATCGAGAAAGCCGCTGCCAGAGCGGAACAGATGCCAGAAGACCCGCGCCACCGTGCGCTGTGCTGGGTGCTGGTCGAGGAGATCGATGCAGGCCTGTGGACCTGCGGCGGCCGCGACGTCGGCGCGCAGGTGCTCACCTGCTTTGCTTTGGCCCTGGTGCCTGCCGGCGTGCTCGATGCGCCGTCGCGCGCACTCTGCGTGCGGTCGATGCACGACGCCTTCGTGCATGCGATGCCCGCCGACGACACGCGCCGGCTCCACAGCTCGGTGATCGTGCAGGAGGTGGCCGAAGGGCACTGGGGTGGCGACGGCGCGCTCTGGACCCTGCCTGCGCTGGCGCAGGCGGCCGGCTACGTGCACCTGCAGCACCTGGTGGCAGAGGTCGCGGCATGAGCGCGCACGACGTGAATCAGGACGACACGCTCGAGGACTTCACGCGCCGCGAGATCACGCTCGACGGTGCGACGAAGGGGGTGTGGGTGTCGGGCACCGGGCCGGCGGTGATCGTGATGACCGAGATGCCCGGCATCAGCCCGCAGGTCGCGCGCTTCGCCCGCTGGGTGCGCGCGGCCGGCTTCACCGTCTACATGCCTTCGCTGTTCGGCCGCGACGGCGCGATATCCAGCGCGGAGGAAGGCGCGGCGGTCTTCCGCCGTGCCTGCGTGAGCGCGGAGTTCCGCGCCTTTGCATCGAACGCCTCGAGCCCGGTCACGCAATGGCTGCGGGCGCTGGCGCGGCAGGCGCATGGCGAATGCGGCGGCCCTGGCGTGGGCGCGATCGGCATGTGCTTCACCGGCAACTTCGCGCTGTCGCTGATGCTCGAGCCGGCGGTGCTGGCGCCGGTGGTGTGCCAGCCTTCGCTGCCGCTCGACGACCCGGCCGGCATCGAGATGGCACCCGACGAACTTGCCACCGTGCGCCGCCGCCTCGAGGCCGAAGACCTCACCGTGATGGCCTATCGCTTCGACGGCGACAGCTTCTGCCGGGCCCAGCGCTTCGCGGCCTACACGGCCGCGCTGGGGCCGCGCTTCGTGGCCCGCATCCTGCCGGACGCGGCGGCCCACCCGAACCCGCCGCCCTTCTTCGCGCAGCACGTGCGCAGCCCGCACAGCGTGGTGACGGTGCACCTCATCGACGAAGAGGGCCAGCCCACGCTGGCGGCGCGCGACGAGATCCTGTCCTTCCTGTCGACGCGGCTGCAGGGCTGACAGCCGGCTTCGCAAGCCCTTCGCGCGGGGCTTGCCATGATTCGCAATCTACGCACAATCGCGGGGTGCCCACGATATCCATCAGCGAAGTCTTGCGAATGAGATCCAGAAGTCTTGCGAATATTGCGAATTCATCCGCGCGCGAAAGCACCCGATGAAGAAGACCTTCATGGGCGTGCGCCTGCGCAAGCTGCGCGCGGAACGCGGCATCTCGCAGATCGCGATGGCGCAGCTGCTGGGCCTGTCGCCCAGCTACCTGAACCAGCTCGAGCAGAACCAGCGGCCGCTCACCGTCGGCGTGCTGCTCAAGGTCAGCCGGGCTCTCGGCGTGGACGTGCAGCAGTTCTCCGAAGACGAGGAAACGCGGCTGGTCGCGGGCATGCAGGAGGCGCTGGCCGACAACCCGGGTGGCGAGGCCGTGGCCCTGCCCGAGCTGCGCGAGATCGCCGCGCAGATGCCCGCGGTGGGCCGCGCGCTGCTGGCCCTGCACCGGCGCAACCTCGATGCCGTGCAGCGGCTGGAAGAGATCGCGCTGCGGCTGGGCGACGACCGCGCCGAGCTGTCACCGATGCGGCCCATGGCCTTCGAGCGCGTGCGCGATTTCTTCTTCACCCACCAGAACCACTTCGACGCGGTGGACCGCGCGGCCGAAGCCCTGGCCATCGAGGCCCACGCGCAGGGCGGCCCGCTGACCGACTGGCTGATGCAGCGCCTGGCCCAGCGGCATGGCGTGCGCGCCGTGCCTTCGCACGACGACATGGACGCCAGGCAGCGCAGCTACGACCCGGGCAGCAAGGTGCTGCGGCTGTCGCCCGCGCTCGAGAAGGGCCAGCTCGGCTTCCAGCTGGGCACGCAGCTGGCGCTGCTCGAGCATTCGGCGCTGCTCGATGCGCTGGTCGACACGCCCGAGCTGCAGCAGGACCCGCAGGCGCGCACGCTGGCGCGCATCGGCCTGGCCAACTACTTCGCGGGCGCGCTGCTGCTGCCCTACGAACCCTTCCTCAAGGCCGCAGAGGCCCTGCGCTACGACATCGACAGGCTGTCGCGCCGCTTCGGCGTGGGCTTCGAGACCATCTGCCACCGCCTGAGCACGCTGCAGCGGCCGGGCGCGCCGGGCGTGCCCTTCTTCTTCATCCGCGTCGACCGCGCGGGCAACATCTCGAAGCGGCAGTCGGCCACGCACTTCCACTTCTCCAAGACCGGCGGCACCTGCCCGCTGTGGAACGTCTACGAGGCCTTCTCGCAGCCCGGCAAGATCCTGCCGCAGCTCGCGCGCATGCCGGACGGCCGCTCCTACCTTTGGATCGCGCGCACCGTGTCCACGGGCCAGGGCGGCTACGGCGCGCCGAGCAAGACCTTCTCGGTCGCGCTCGGCTGCGACATCCGCCATGCACCGCGGCTGGTCTATTCGCGCGGCATGGACCTCGACGATCCCGAGATCGCCACGCCGATCGGCATGGGCTGCAAGGTCTGCGAACGCACGCGCTGTCCGCAACGCGCCTTTCCCTTCGTGGGGCGGCCGCTGGACGTCAGCGAGAACGAGAGCCGCTTCGCGCCTTATCCGGCGGAAGGCATGGACGTGGGCTGAGGCGCACGCGCAGGGCCTTCGTCAGTCCTGGGCCTCGCGCGTCTGCGCCGCATCCGTGCCTTCGCCGCTGCCGGGTTCGCCGTCACCCGGGAAGCCCTCGGCCTTGTGCTGCTCGCGGCCCATGCGGCTGCCTTCCAGCGGGTCGTCCTGGCCGATCGCGCGGCTCTGCGCGATGTTGCGGCCCGAGGCCGCGCCGCGGTCGCCGAGGCGCGCTTCGTGCAGCTCGCCGGTGGCGGCCGATGCGGCCTCGTTGGCCGGGGTGGTGGGATCGGTGTGCGAAGTCATGGGCATCTCCTGGGCAGCGATGGCTGCCAACGAATGCCTCCATTGAGCGGACCCTGCTGCCGCGCGGGGGCCGGCCGACGTTGCAGGCGCACGTAGGCGCAGGCGCAGACTGTGCGGCGTTTCAACCGCCGGCCGCGAAGCGCGCGAGCGCCATCAGGCCGACCACGAGCAGCAGCACCAGGGTCAGCGCGATGGCGATCATCGGCACGGCGCCGCCCCGGTCGACCCGGGCGTCCGCGGCCGAACGACGCCCGCCCAGGCCGATCAGGCCCCAGAGCACGGCGCGGAGATAGCGAAGGAAGTTGGACATGGGGCCTCGTCGAAACGCATGAGAGCGATGCCTGCACTGTGCGCTCCGGAAGCGCCCGGAAACAGCATCAGTTCGCACCGGAACGGGCGTAGCAGAAGGCGTCGACGGGCCGGGCCTATGCCCCGCGCCTGGCGCGCCGAGGGGCTTCGACGGGCCCGGGCTCCTGCGCCGCCGTGCCCAGCTTCGCCACGGCGACCACGAAGTCCAGGAAGGCGCGCGTCTTGGCCGGCACGTGGCTGCGCGACGGGTACAGCGCATAGAGCGGAAAGCGCTCGTCGGCCCAATCGGGCAGCACATTGACCAGCCGGCCCTCGGCCAGCAGCGTCTCCGCCCCCAGCTCCATCACCTGCGCGATGCCGTAGCCGGCCAGACAGGCGCCGTGCATCGTGCCGACGTCGTTGACCAGCAGCGCACCGTCGATGGGCAACTCGAGCCGCTTGCGCCCGCGATGGAACTCCCAGGGGAAGCGCTTGCCGGTCTCGGGGTCCAGGAACTGGATGCAGCGGTGCTGCGGGCTGTCGAGATCGGCCGGCGCGGCGGGCCGGCCCTGGCGTTTGATGTAGGCCGGCGAGGCCACGGTCAGGATGCGGGTGTCGAGCAGCTTGCGCGCCACCAGGCCGGAGTTGCGCGGTTCGCCGAAGCGGATCGCGAGATCGAAGCCCTCGGCAATCATGTCGCCCATGGCTTCGCGCGTGATCAGCTCCAGCCGCAGTTCCGGGTGCTGGCGCATGAAGCTGCCCAGCCGCGGCCCGAGGATCAGGCGCGAGAAGAAGGGGTGCACATTGACCCGCAGGCGGCCGCGCACCGCCGCCTGCCCTTGCGCCGCTTCGGTGGCCGCGTCTTCCAGGCCGGCCAGCAGCGGCGCGATCTGTTCGTGGAAGCGCCGCCCTTCGTCGGTGAGGGCCACCGAGCGCGTGGTGCGCTCGAACAGGCGCACGCCCAGGCGCCCTTCGAGCCGCACGATGGCACGGCTGACGCCGGAGGGCGTCATGTCCAGCGCACCGGCCGCCGCCGCAAAACTGCCGTTGCGCACCACCGCGGCCAGCACGCCCATGCCGTTGAGCGTGCGTTCGTCAAAGGCCATGGACAGCCTCCTTCATTGATGACATAAGGTCAATTCTAAAGTGCCATTCATGCCGTCGACAGCTTGCATGCCGACGCCCAGAATTCCGCTCATTCGTCATTCAAAGAGAAGGAATTCGAGATGCATGCCATCACAGGAATCACCGGGCAAGTCGGCGGCGTGGTAGCGCGCCGTCTGCTGGCCGAAGGGCAGGACGTGCGCGCCGTGGTGCGCGATCCCGCGAAGGCCCAGGCCTGGGCGCAGCAGGGTTGCGAAGTGGCGACCGCGGACGCGGGCGATGCAAAGGCGTTGACGCAGGCCTTTGCCGGCACCGAGGCGGTGTTCGTGCTGCTGCCGCCCAACTTCGATCCCTCGCCGGACCTGGCCGAGTCGCGCGCCATCGTGGCCGCGCTGCATGCGGCGCTGGCGGCCGCACGCCCGTCGCGCGTGGTGTGCCTTTCCACCGTGGGCGCGCATCAGCCCCGCGCCAACCTGCTGAGCCAGCTCTCGCACATGGAACAGGTGCTGGGCGAGCTGCCGATGCCCATCGCCTTCGTGCGTGCGGCCTGGTTCATGGAGAACGCGCAATGGGACGTGGCGTCGGCGCGCGACCAGGGCGTGGTCCCCAGCTTCCTGCAGCCGCTGGAGCGGGCCATCCCGATGGTGGCCACCGCCGATGTGGGCCGCGTGTGCGCCGAACTGATGGCCACGACGTGGACCGGCCGTCGTGTCATCGAACTCGCCGGTCCGCAGCCTGTGTCGCCGCAAGACATCGCCGCGGCCTTTGCGCGCTTGCTGGGCCATGCGGTGCAGGCGCAGCCGGTGCCGCGCGACAGCTGGGAGGCACTGTTCCGTTCGCAGGGCATGCACCACCCGCTGCCACGCATGCAGATGCTCGACGGCTTCAACGAAGGCTGGATCGCGTTCGCAGAAGCAGGCACCGAACACCGCACCGGCGAGATCGGCCTGGACACGGTGCTGCGCGGCCTGATCGAGCGCAGCGCCGTCTGATCGGTCTTCAAGAAAAGGAAAGACGCATGTCACGCATCCTCATCACCGGCTCCACCGACGGCCTGGGCCTGATGGCGGCCCGCCTGCTGGTCGCAAAGGGCCACCAGGTCATCCTGCACGCACGCAATGCCGCGCGGGCCGACGACGCACGGCGCGCGCTGCCTCAGGCCGAGGCCGTGCTGGTGGGCGACCTGTCGACGCTGGCGCAGATGCGCGCGGTCGCCGAGCAGGCCAACCGCCTGCCGGTGGCCGACGCCGTCATCCACAACGCCGCGCTGGGTTATCGCGAACGCCGGCGGCGCCTCACGAGCGACGGCCTGCCCGAGCTGTTCGCGGTCAACACGCTCGCGCCCTATGTGCTGACCAGCCTGATCGCGCGCCCGAAGCGCCTGGTCTATTTGAGCTCACTGCTGCACCGCAAGGCAGAGGGTACCCTCGAAGATGCGCTCTGGGAGCGGCGCGAATGGGATGGCGCACAGGCCTATGCCGAGACCAAGTTCCACGACGTGCTGCTGGCCTTCGCGGTCGCGCGTCTCTGGCCCGAGGTGCAGGCCAATGCGCTCGAACCCGGCTGGGTCGCCACGCGCATGGGCGGCCCGGGCGCCACCGACGACCTGGACCAGGCGCATCGCACGCAGGCCTGGCTTGCGGCAGGTGTCGATCCTGCAACGCAGGTGACGGGGCGCTACTTCTATCACGCCGAGCAGACGCAGGCTTTGCCTGCCGCGCACGACGTCGGCGTACAGGACGCGCTGCTGGCGCTGTGCGCGCGCCTCTCAGGCGTGGCCTTTCTGCGCTGACGCCAGACCTTCGCTCAGGCCCGGTGGCTGGACAGCACCAGCTTCAATCCCAGCAGCATCATCACGCCGCCGGCAATGCGGTCGATCGCGGCCTTGAAGCGCAGGTAGGCGCGGCGCGGCCGTTCGGACGACAGCGCCAGGGCCACGGTCGCGTACCAGCCCGCCTCGATCGCGAACACCACGGCCACGAGCGCGATGTCGAAGCCCCACGACGGCGCGGCCGGCAGGAAGGCCGCGAAGACGCTGGCATAGACGATGGCGGTCTTGGGGTTGCTCACCTGCGTGACGAAGCCCAGCGCGAGCGACTTCGACCACGGGGCGCTGTTGCCGGTGGCCTCGCCCGGCACCACGAGCGGCTGCCTGGCAGAGGCCCAGATCCGCACGCCGAGGTAGGCGAGATAGATGCCGCCCGCGATCTTGAGCACCAGGTACAGCGAAGGCACCGCCAGCAGCACGGCCTGCAGCCCCAGCAGCGCTGCCAGCGCGAAGACCACGCCGCCCGCGCCCATGCCCAGCGCGGCCGCCAGGCCGTTGGCGCGCGACGACGAGACGGCCGTGCGCGCGACCATCACGAAGCTGGGGCCGGGGCTGATCACACCGACCGTGAGGGCGGCGAGCACGCCGGCGAGGGCTGAGAGTTCCTGCATGGGAGGGGCTTTCGAAGAAGTGAACGAAATTTGCGGTGGAACCTGAAGGCGATGGTCGGTGCCGCGGCACGAAGAATCGCCTCGCGACGAAGGCCGGGCAGAGCGTGTGCGTCAGCGAAAATGGACGCCAGCCCATCATCTTCCCGCTCGATCCGAATACTAGACTCCCGTGGCGTCCCATGAACTCCAGGGCTTCATCCTCACCCGTCACTGGCGGGATGCGCCCGAGGGAACCCAGATCGACTACTGGCTGGCCACGGACGCCGGACCGCGCAAGGTCGTCCTGACGGCGCGGACCTCGGTCGCCTTCGTCCAGGCCCGCCACCGGTCCGCCGTCGAGGCCTTGCTGCCGTCCCTGCCGGGGCTGGAACTGCGCGAACTCGCACTGAAGACCTTCGGCCAGGAGCCGGTCCTGGGCGTCTATGCGCGACAGTTCCGCCAACTCGGCAAGCTGGCCCGGGCGCTTCAGGCCCAGCAGATCCCGCTGCACGAAGCCGACGTCCGGCCGCATGACCGCTACCTGATGGAGCGCTTCATCTTTGCCGGCGTGCGGGTCGAGGGCGGGCAGCAGGACGGTTCCACCCTCTTCAACGGCCGCCTGCGGCCCGCGCCCGAATACCGTCCGGCGCTGAAGGTGGTGTCGCTGGACATCGAGACCAGCGCCACGGAGGCGCTCTATTCCATCGCGCTCGACGGCGTGGACGACCGCATCGTCTTCATGCTCGGCGAGGCGCCGGCGCACGCGGCGGCGCCGGCGGACTTCCGCCTCGTCTACTGCGCCAGCCGCAGAGAGATGATCGAGCGTTTGAATGCCTGGTTCGTGGACCACGACCCGGATGTGCTCGTCGGCTGGAACGTGGTGCAGTTCGACCTGCGCGTGCTGCAGAAGACCGCCGACGCCTGCGGCGTACCGCTGCTCATGGGCCGCGAGCGCCGGCCCATCGAATGGCGCACCCACCCCGGCCGCCAGGGCTACCTGTTCGCCCCCATGCCCGGGCGCGTGGTCATCGACGGCATCGATGCGCTGAAGGCCGCGATGTGGAGCTTCCCGTCCTTCAGCCTGGAGACCGTCTCGCAGGTGCTGCTGGGCGAGGGCAAGGAGATCGGCGACGCCTACGACAAGATGGCCGAGATCGAGCGGCGCTACCAGGAAGACAAGCCCGCGCTCGCCAGCTACAACATCCGCGACTGCCAGTTGGTGCTTCGCATCTTCGACAAGGCCAGGCTGCTGCGCTTCGTGCTCGAGCGCGCGCAGACGACGGGCCTGCAGGCGGACCACTTCGGCGGCTCCATCGCGGCCTTCAGCCACCACTACCTGCCGCGCATGCACCGGCTGGGCTACGTGGCGCCCAACGTGGGCGACATCGCGGCCAAGGCCTACCCCGGCGGCTACGTCATGGACTCGAGGCCGGGCTTCTACGACTCGGTCGTGGTGCTGGACTACAAGAGCCTCTATCCCTCCATCATCCGCACCTTCCTGGTCGATCCCGTGGGCCTGATCGAAGGCGCGATGCTCGACGACCCGGCAACGACCGTGCAGGGCCCGGAGGACACCGCCTTCTCGCGCACACGGCACTGCCTGCCGGACATCGTGACGACGCTGTCGCGCGCCCGCGATGAAGCCAAGCGGGCCGCGAACGAACCGCTGTCGCAAGCGCTGAAGCTGCTCATGAACTCCTTTGCGGGCGTGCTGGGTGCGTCGGAATGCCGCTTCTTCAATCCGAAGCTGGTCTCGGCCGTGACGCTGCGCGGGCACGAGATGATGAAGCTCACCCGTGACTTCGTGGAGCAGCGCGGGTACGAGGCCATCTACGGCGACACGGACTCCATCTTCATCTGGCTCAAGCGGGCGCACACCAACGAGGAGGCGCACGCCGTCGCGGCTGCCCTGGTCGAGGACATCAACGCCTGGTGGACGCACAGGCTGCGCGAGGAACAAGGGCTGGAGAACCACCTCGAGATCGAGTTCGACACGCACTACGCCAAGTTCTTCATGCCCACCATCCGTGGCTCGGATGTCGGCAGCAAGAAGCGCTATGCCGGCCTGAGCGTCGATGCCCAACATCGCGAAGAGATGGTCTACCGCGGGCTCGAGATGGCCCGAACCGACTGGACGCCCCTGGCCCGGCAATTCCAGGAGGGCCTGCTCTCGCGCATCTTCCATGACCAGCCCTACAGGGCCTTCGTCGCCGACTACGCACGCTCGATGCTGGACGGCCGCATGGACGATCTGCTCGTCTACCGGAAGCGCCTGCGCCACCGGCTCGACGCCTACCAGGTCAACGTGCCGCCCCAGGTGCGCGCGGCGCGCATCGCCGACGCGCACAACGCGCGGGTCAACCGGCCTCAGCAGTACCAGAACGGCGGCTGGATCCAGTACGTGATGACGCAAGCCGGCCCCGAGCCGCTGGAGACCCGCCGATCACGCATCGACTACGGGCACTACATGGCCAAGCAACTCCAGCCCATCGCGGATGCGATCCTTCATCCGCTGGGGGATAGCTTTGGGGCGCTGACGACGGCGCAGCGCGGGCTGTTCTAGCCGCGAAGGGTCAAGAGGTTCTTGCGAGACAGGGGCCACGAGATTGATGCCGTGGTGCGGGCGGTGTCAGCTGTGGAAGTGGTTCCACACAGGCAGGGCTTCGCGGCGCTGGTCTGAGTTCGCGTAGGCGTGGCCGTAGGCCCATTCGCGCAGCGCGGACTGGATGAACTGTTCGGCCTTACCGTTGGTCTGCGGGTGATACGCTCTGGTGAACTTCTGGCCGATGCTCAGCTCCAGGCATGCCTCGCCGAACAGCCCAGACCGAAACGACATGCCGTCGTCGGTCAACACTCGCTGATCTTGACACCCATGCTCGCGAAGTAGCCTACGGCAGCCCGCAGGAACGCCTCGGCGCTGAGCTTGGTCTCGTCGGCGTACACCCGCGTGAAGGCCCGTCGGCTATGGTCGTCCACAGCCACGAAGATGAAGACCCAGCCGACGTTTCGGGCACGCTGCGTCCGGTCGCCAGTGTTGCGGTGGCCGACCTTGTCGAAGCGCCCCAGCTTCTTGATGTCGATGTGCAGCAGTTCGCCAGGGTTGTCGCGCTCGTAGCGTTGCACCGGCTCGTCCGCGCGCAGGTCGCTCAGTCGCGACAGCCCGGCACGACGCAGCACGCGGCTGACGGTCGCCCTGGACACGGCCACGTAAGAGGCGATGGGTGCCTGCAGGAATAGCTTGCGGCGCAACTCCACGATGGCCAGGGCCACATGAGGCTCGATGGAGCGAGGTGACTGCTCGGGGCGAGAGGACTTGTCCAGCAGGCCTGCCGCACCATCGACCAAGTAACGGGCCAGCCACTTGCGGGCAGTGACGGCGCTGACATCATGTGCGAGAGCAGCATCTGATGCGCTGGCGCCACGCTCGGTGATGCCTTGAACGATCTCCAGGCGGTGCAGGTACGTCAATCGGGCATTCTTATGGGTGTTCATCCGGTTCGGGGTTTTGAGTGGATTGGGCGTTTGGCGATTTCCAGTCTCTCAAAACGTCTCCGGGTGAATACCCGAAACAACCTATTGGGCCTTCACCGCTAGATTAGATCGCGCGAACGCTGCGCGCTCCAGCACCTCATGCTGCCGCTGCCAATCCGGCATCTGCTGCGTCACCAGTGCCCAGAACGTCCGGGTGTGGCTCTTCTCCACCGTGTGGCAAAGCTCATGCACGATGACATAGTCCTGGACGCTGGCCTGCAGCTCCATCACCCGCGGGTGGAACTCCAGGACGTTTTGCGCATTGCAACTGGCCCACCGGCTCTGGAAGTGCCTGATGCGAGCACCCCGGGCCTGCAGGCCGGACTGCCGCTCCCAGTGCCTAACGCGCGCCAGCAGCTTCTCGTGCGCCTTCTCTCGGTAGAACGCATTGAGCAGCGGCGCTAGCGCGTCCGCGCTGATGCAGCGCCCGGTCGGGTTCTCGATGACGAAGCGCGACGCGGTGAAGTGCAGCGTGGCATGCGCCAGCTTCGGCGAATGCCTCACCTCGGTGAAATAGGTGCGCCCGCAGTAACGCAGCCGGCTGCCGGTCACGATCTGCTCATCCGCGGCCGGTGCCTCCACCAGCGCCCGCTTCTCACGAATCCAGCGGGCGCGCTGTCGCACCAGCGCCTCCTGCTCTTCGAGTACGACCGCCGGCCCGCGCAGCAGCACCGGCCGGCCACGCTCCACGGTCACGTAGTGCCGCTTGAGCGTGGCATCGGCCTTAAAGCGCCACTCGATGGTCGTCTGACCGTACTGCAAGCGGGGCATGGCTCAGTTCTTCAGCAGGATGTCCAGGATGCGGGCTGCATGCTCACGCGCCACTGCGCGCTCCCAGCCGGCCAACGGCATCAGCAGCTTGCGCAGCAGGTCACGCATCTCGGGGTGCAGGTCCAGCATCTGCTTCCAGTTGCTGGCCGCCAGAGTCTGGCTCAGCGACGGGTCTTCAAAGAGCTGGGTCGTTGCCGCGCGCGCCGTGTCCTCCCCTATCAGGGCAGCCAGGTAGCGGAACACCGCCGAGTGCGCCGGCGTCTCGAAGCCGGTCTTGTCCTTGTCCGCCACGCGCTGGCCGAACAGCTCCAGCTGCTCCAGGAACTGCGCTTGGCTGATGCGGCCAGCCTTCTCCTCCTCCAGCAGCTTCTCCAGCTCCTCAGCCAGCCTGTCGAAGAAGGCCGGGTCCTTGTCGCGGCCGGTGACGATGGTGTGCTTGAGCTGGTTCTTCATCACCAGCGCCTGACTGCCCGGGCTGGCCAGCTGCTTGAGGCGCGCCATGTCGCTGGCATCCAGGATGGACACCTCGCGCCCGAGCAGGCTCTTGGCCGGGCTGGCGGCGATGTACTCGTCCAGCAACCGCTGCAGCAGGGCCGATTCCAGCTGGGTGATGCGCTCGCGGTAGGTCGCGTCCGGCAGCTTGTCGCGCAGCATCAACCGGATTTCGGCGAACAGCGTGAAGTAGGGCTTGAAGGGCAGGCCCCGCACCTCGGGCAGGATGATGTCGATGCTGCGGTTGAATTGCTTGGCCAGCGTCAGGAAGTCCTCCACCGCATCCAGCCGGCTCGCCGGGTCCAGGAAACGCTCGGCATCGTCCTTGTAGGCCTCGCGCTCGCTGACCGGGTCGTGCTGCTTGGGCAGCAGCTTCAGCAGCCGCTCCTGCGTGCTCTGCAGCTTGGGCAGCTCGGTCTCCACGCCCTGCCACACCTGCGCCGGCTGCACCTCGCCGCCGTACAGCTTGAGCGCCTGGTCCAGGTGCTCCACCACACCGTGGTAGTCCACGATGTAGCCCGCGTTCTTGCCCGGCAGCGTGCGGTTCACCCGCGCAATCGCCTGCAGCAGCGTGTGTTCCTTTAGCGGCTTGTCCAGGTACATGGTGCTGACGATGGGCGCATCCCAGCCGGTCAGCAGCATGTCGGACACGATGATGAGCCCCACGTTGTTCGCATGTGGCTGGCCATCCTGGCCCTTGCTCTCGTCGCCATAGGGCAGCGGGAACAGCTTGCTGACGAACTGGCCGACCTGCTCGGCCGGCAGGGCCACGGGCGGCTTGCCGGCCTTTAGCTCATCGCGGATGCGCTCCTCGATGCTCTGCACCTTCGTGACCGGCAGCTTGTACTCGGCCGCCTCTTCCTCCACCGTGGCGCCTGTCCGTGTGCCGGTGATGCCTGCCAGGGAGATGACTACCTGGCTTTGGAAGGTGGGCAGCCCCCGCGCGACGCGCTGGGCCATCAAGTCATCGAGCAGGTCCTTGTAGCGCACGGCCATGTCGCGGCCGTTGCACACCAGCATGGCCTTCAGGCCCTTGGCCTGCACGTAGCTGACAAAGTGCTCCACCAAGTGCGCCGCCACCTGCTCCATGCGGTCACCGGCATGTCGCCAGCGGGCCAGGAGCGCCTTCTTCAGGGCCAGCTGGTGCGCCTCAGGCGCCTGGGCGAACTGTTCGTTGAAGGCTTCGTCCAGCCTGGCATCGGCAGCCAGCTTGACCCAGGCGTCCTGGTACTTGATGGGCAGCGTGGCGCCGTCGGCCACCGCCTCGTGCAGGCGGTACTCGTCGATGTAGGTCTCGCCCCCGAACTCGGCCAGCGTGTGCTTGTCGTCGTTCAGCAGCGGTGTGCCGGTGAAGGCGATGAACTTGGCATTGGGCAGGCTGGCGCGCATGAAGGCGGCCAGGAAGTCGTACTGGCTGCGGTGCGCCTCGTCCACCAGCACATAGAAGTTGGGCTTGGCGCTCAGCACGCGGAAGCTGATCTTCTCGCGCTTCAGTTCCACCCACTTTGCGTCGAGGAGCACACCATCGGCGTCATGCTGGCCGAAGTGCTCATTGCGCTCCTCCACCATGAAGAAGTCCTTGCCCACGCGCACGCGTCGGTGCCGGGTGGCCTGCAAGACCTCGTCCGAGTCATCGGTCTCGCCATCAGCGCCGTCCTCGGCCTGGGCGGCGGGCTTGTCACCCTCTTGGAACTTCTGCACCGTGCTCGTGAACACGCTGCCGTAGTCATTGCCCAGCATCCTCACCAGCCCGGCCACCGACACCGCCTGGATGGCCCGGATGCCCACGGCGTGAAAGGTGTCGAAGATCTGCTTGTCCAGGTCCCGCCGGTCGGTCAGCACCAGCACCGTGGGGTTGGCCAGGCCGGTGCTGTCCGCGCGCAGCAGGCGGGCGAGCAGCGCCATGGTCAACGACTTGCCGCTGCCCTGCGTGTGCCAGATCACGCCGCCCAGCGGCGTCGCGCCGGTCAGCCGCCGCACCGTCTTGCGCACGGCGCGCCACTGCTGGTAGCGAGGCAGCTTCTTCACCGTCTTGCCGTCGCGCGTCTCGAACAGCACAAAGTGCGCCACCAGCTCCAGGAAGCGGCTGGGCTCGAACAGCGCCCACAGCAGTTGCTCCTGCTCCGCAGGCTCGCTGCCAAGAAGCTCCACCACCTCGGCCAGCTCGGGCGCTTCCAGCCGATAGCGGGCGTAGAAGGCTGGCTTGGTCAGGATGGCGCCGTACAGGCCCTGGCGGCGGTTCAGGCCCACGCAGACCTGGTTGAACACGAACTGCGCGGCAAAGCTGCGCTGGTAGCCGTCCAGTTGCGCCAGCGCCTCGTCCAGTCGGTGGTGGCTTGCCTTGCACTCGATGACGGCCAGCGGCAGGCCGTTGACGAACAGCAGCAGGTCCGGGCGGAACAGCTCGCCATCGGCGTTGCGGCCCACGTACTGGTCCACCACATGGAAGTCGTTGAGGCTCGCATCAGTGGCGTCCAGAAAGCGCACGCTGCGCGGCTGGCCGGCCAGGTCCTTCACCTGGATGTCCGAGCGGTGCAGCACCTGTTGCCAAACGTCTTGGTTGGCCGCCAGCAGCTCGTCGTTGGCGCGCTTGCGCAGCTCGATCAGCGCCGCATCCACCCCGCCGGGCGCCCCGGCCAGCCAGGGGTTCAACGCCAGCAGCTGCGGGCGCAGCACGTCTTCCAGCACCGGGGCGAGGTGGCGGTGTTCCACCTTCACTGCGGCTCCGGGCAGGTGGGTGTAACCCAGCCGCACCAGCCACTCCAGGGCCGGGGTTTCCACGCCGGTCTTCTCGGGGGCCTGGCTCATGCGTGCGCTCCCCGGGCCAGGGCTGTCAGCCTGTTGTTCATGGTTCATCCTCCCTGCGGCTACGGTAGCAAACTACCGTGCCAGTTGTTGGGCCGGCGCCTTCGATGGGTGCCGGTGCATGCTTCTTCATCACCTCGAACTCGCGGCTCTCATGCAGCACCTGCCGCCAGCTGCTGCAGCCGTAGCGCCTCGGTGTCTGGTCCGGGTGCTGCCGGGCGATCCAGGCGATGGCGGCGTTCAGCTCGGTCCATCGCGCCTGGCTGCCCGGGGGTGCCAGCGCCTGCTCCGCCTCGCGCAGGCTGCTGACGATGCCGCTCATGGGCCAGTGCACCTGACCGTCCGGCGCAATGCCGTCGATGAACATGTCCTTGAAGGCGGCGCTGTTCATGAAGGACGCAGCCAAGGCTCTGGCGTTGTCCATGTGCTCGGCCCAGGTGCGCAGCGTCAGGTAGTGCCGGTCGATGATGGCGCGGCTGTCGTCCAGGTAGGCCACGGCGGCCTCGCAGCGGTCGAGCTGCCCCAGGTCAAAGCGCTCCAGCAGGTGGTGCACCAGCTCATTGCGCAGGTCCACTAGTTCCTTCAACTCGGCCGTGATGGCCTCATGGCGCTCGGCGCTCATCTCCTTGCGCTGCTGGAAGCTGAACCAGGGCTTGTCGCTTGGAGACTTGTCGTCGGTCTCTTGCGCCGGGGCGGAGTCGTCCTCGGCACGCAGGTAGCCGCCTGTGAACAGGCTCACCAGCCCGCCCAGTGTGGTCCTGTGAACGCTTTCCACCTGTGCGTCTCGCACGGCCTGTAGCTGGGCCGGATCACCCGACAGATCGGCGTTCGCCACCATTGCCTTCAGCAGCCGCTCGTACTGCTGTAGGCGCAGCAGGCAGCCGCCCAGCTTGTTCTGCACGGCGCGCTGCAGCTCGGCCAGGCGGGTGTTGTCGGGGACGGGCGAGGCGGCGGCGTCCATCGTAGATCAGGCCGCCATGCCGGCGTCGACCTTGACGCGCCATTCGCCGGTCAGGAGCTTTTGCATCAGTCCGCGCTTAAGTGCCTGGTAGTTCGTTTGCTTCTCATCTAGGAGATTGGCTTTCGCATCTACGCCATCAAGGATGTCAGCGATCCGTTCTTGCTCTGCCCTGTCATCAGGCACCACAAGCGGAAGCGATGCAAGGATGGCGGTGTTCATGTTGGGCATCGTCTGACCGACGGCGTTCTGCTCTAGCCATGTGCGCACAACGTCCAGCTGAAGTAGGTGCGCGAGGTATGCCGGCGAATGCGCCTTGCCGGGTATTGCCTTCAGGCATCCCGTGCCGCACAAGGCGCCTTGGGTTTTCTCATCAATGAGCGCAAATCTGGCGACGTCTCCTCGTCGGCTGAAAAGCAGATCGCCCCGGTTCAAGCGATGCTTATCCAACTCCTCCGCGCGTGTCTGTGAGACCTTGGCGGCAGTTTCAAGATTGGCGCGGCAGTTCACGAGGTCCTTAGGCATCAGTACGGGCACGCCTTCGTCTTGATACTCGTGGGCATGCAGTTGGCTTCCGAACGGTCCCGTTTGCAGTGCGCCGTCGCACACCTCTCCCAGCGTCTGGACGCCCCACTTCGTAGGGATCAGTCCAAAGGGGCTGTCCTTGAACTCGGCGTGCGCCGTCCACCGGCCATCGGCTCCTAGGGTGCCAATGCCCCGGCTGAACAGCGTCTGCATCAGGCCCTGTTTGAGGGTCTCGGTGGCTTCAATCTGGCGTGCAATCACGTCCAGCTTGTCGTCCACGGCTATCAGGACGGCGGCGACGGCCCGCTGCTCCGCCAGAGAGGGGACGCCGACCACGATGTCAGCCAAGTCGGACCAACTCACACGCGGCATCTTGGTGCCATACGACAGCGCCTCAACGGTTGAAAAGACGCCATCGCCTTGCATCAACTGAAACAGGAAGCTCCTGTCGGCAAGGTCATCCTTTGGATGAATCGCCAGTATTTCCGTGGTGCAGATTCCGTCGAACGGAGCAACGGCGTACTTGCGAAGGTACGGCCGTAGCTTCCCGAAGAGCACATCGCCCTGTTTGAATGCAGTCTTGATGCTAGCCTGCGCGCCGCCGCTGTCCCATCCCAGCAGACGGCCTGTCTCGGATTTAATGTGCTCAAGTTCTACGCAGCGAACGCCGTGCTGCGCTACAGCCTTGCTCTTTCTGGCGGACGCAATGGTGCCAAGCGACAGCGGGGCCCAGTCCTTCGGTATCCAACCCGCGTCCGTTTCCCGGTAGCCGGGAATTCCTGCGTTCGTCATTCAACGCCCTCCAGGAGCCCCAGTTCCGCTAAGTAGCCGTTCAGCCGCACATCAATCTGCGCCTCTTCCTCCACCAATGCCGCAAGCTGGGTCAGAGTGGCCGCCACATCGACGGTGTCCTCGGTCTCCCCGTTGGCGATGTACCGCGCAATGTTGAGGTTGGTGTCATTGCCGCGAATCTCGTCCAGCGAGACCACGCGGCAGTAGTTGTCCACCTCGGTCTGCTGCTCGAAAGCGGCATTGTGCGTGCGAGCGATGCGCTCGATGTCCTCAGGGCGCAGGCTGTTCTGGGCCTTGCCTTCCAGGTAGTCGCGGCTGGCGTCGATGATGATGACTTTGCCCTGCAGCGCGGCGGGCTTGCGCTTGTTCAGCACCAGGACGCAGGCCGGGATGCCGGTGTTGTAGAACAGCGCGGTCGGCAGGCCGACGATGGCCTCGATGAGGTCGCCGGGCTGGCCGCCGCTGGCGGCATCGGTGCCGAACAGCAGGCCCTCACGAATCCTGCCCTCCTCGCCGCTGCGGAACAGCACGCCGTGCGGCAGGATGATGCCCATGCGGCCGTCGGCCTTCAGACTGGCCAGCATGTGCTGGGCAAAGGCCAGGTCGGCATAGCCGCGCGGCGGCACGCCGTAGCTGAAGCGACCGAAGGGGTCGCTGACGGTCTTATAGCTGGGCGTCTTGGACTTCTTGTTGCTGCCAGCGCCGCCTTCGCTGTCTTGCGCGGCTTCGGCTTCCAGCTCCAGCGGTGTCCACCAGGCCTTGGCGGAGAAGGGCGGGTTGGCGATGACACGGTCGAAGGTCTTGAGGTAGCCGCCATCCAGGTGCTTGGGCTCCACCAGTGTGTCGCCACGCTCGATCTGCGCCCGCATGTTGTGCAGGTAGAGGTTGAGCTTGGCGATGGCCCAGGTGCCCAGATTCTTCTCCTGGCCGTACAGCAGGGCGTTGGGTTGGCCGAGCAGCGTGCCGTTGGGCAGCTTGGCGATGTGGTGTGCGCTTTCCACCAGCATGCCGCCGCTGCCGCAGGTGGGGTCGTACACGCTGTGGCCGGGCTGCGGGTCGATGAGTTCCACCACCAGCTGCACCACAGCCTTGGGCGTGTAGAACTCGCCGCCCTTCTTGCCGGCATCGTCAGCAAACTGCTTGATGAGGTACTCGTAAGCATCACCCAGCATGTCGGCCTTGTACAGGTCGGCATTGCCCAGGCGGTACTGGTTGAAGTGGCGCAGCAGGCGCTGCAGCGTGGCGTCGGACAGCACGCGCTTGTCGCCGTACTGCGTGGCGGTCAGCACGTGCTGCAGCTCGGTGTTGTTGGCCTCGATGTCCGCGAACGCCTTGTCCAGCGCCTCGCCGATGTTCTCGGTGCGTGCGATCAGGGGCGGCCAGCGGGCGTCGGGCGGGAAGATGCCCCACTTGGCTTGCACCTCGACGGCGGCTTCTTTCTCGCTGAGCTTCTCGTCCTGCTCCAACTGCCGGACGCGCTCCTCGAACACGTCATTGAAGCGCTTGAGGAACAGCAGGCCGAAGATGTAGTTCTTGAAGTCCGACGAGTCGATGGAGCCGCGCAGGATGTTGGCGGACTCCCAGAGCCAGGATTCGAGGGATTTGAGGGTAAGTGCCATGAGGTGACAGTGTTCTTGTAGGTCTGTTCAAGGAAACGGGCGGTTTTGGCGGTATGCATCCAAAGCTGCTGGGGTGAGCAGTGCCACGCAACGAGAGTGGGTGGGGCACTGCCGATATAGGGATGCGAGAGTGGGCGACAGCCAGTGAAGCAACTCGATCAGGCGGTCATCGATCAGGCGAAGGCGATCCAAAGACTCTTGTGGAGTCCTTGTGGGGCCATCAACGATATTCACCTGGCGTCCAGGCCGGTTACGGGCTTCTTCCCTGAGGGGCCCCAGTTTCCAGATGGGCTCCAGGTGCGCGATCCTGTTTCGCAGGTCATTGCACAGGTCTAACCTTGCAAAGAAGGCATCTTGATGAGCTTGGGGCCGCCAGTACGTTTCGACCCGTTGACGATGGCCAGGAAGAACGTCCGGAATAATGTGATTCCAAGGAACCGCAACCTGATTGGTGTCCGTCGATACATCCAAGAGCCTTGGCCAAAAGCCAAACGTGAGGTTCGAGACCACGTCATCCGGGGTGCGGGCCGGCTGGCGTGGTCGCCAGTTCCCTCTATTGCTTACATGAGTGATGTCGCGCACCTTTTCAAACGACTTCTGGGGAAGACGCAGGTGGGCATACCAGTCGCGCGATCCGGCGCTGCCCAACTGGCCATATCGCTGACTTAGAGCTGCGTGGAACTTGTTGCGCAAGACGACCTCGATCAGGTCCGTGGTGCGAGCAAAGGCCTCGCGCAAGTCCTCGTTCCATTGATACAGCCCTAGCGCCTCCAAGTCGGTGCCTGCCTGAAAGAAGCGCCTATAGCTCCCCAGCCGAACGTGAGAAATGGCCTGGATCACCTCCTGCACGTTCTGGGCGGACATGTTGTTGTAGTCAAGCACTCGTGTTATCCTTGAGAGGTAGGCGCTTGGGTACCATGGCTTGACAAGTCTCTCTTCGGACGGACGTCAGGTTCCAAGACGCAATAGAGGAGGCGGCCGCGTAAGCGGCCGTTTTCCTTTGTGTTATGCACGATGCACCTCCTGGATGAGGCTGGCAAACCGGCTCTCCAGACCTTCCAACTCTGCTCGGAGCTGTGCGCGCTCCAATCGAAGGGCCTGCAGGTCCACCTGCTGGAGCTGCTCCACGGCACCCACATAGCGAACCACGTTGAGATTGCATTCGTTCTGAATGATGTTCTCTAACGACACCAAGCTGGCGTAGCCCTCAACATCCGCCCTGGCTGCATAGGTGGACACGATCCGCGCCAGATCCTCATCGCATAGCTGGTTTTGGGTTTTCCCGTGCTTGAACTGGCGGCTGGCGTCAATGAAGAGCACTTGCCCGTCGCTCTTGTCCTTACGTAACACCAGCAGTGCAATCGGCAGGGGCGTGTATGGAAGCAGCTTGGCTGGCAATGCGATCACTGTGTCTACGAGGCCTTCCTCCAGCAGCTGCCTGCGAATCTGGAGCTCCGCACCGCTCCGGAAGAGGACACCATGGGAGACCACGACTGCCATGCGGCCGTGACCAGGTTTGAGCGTCTTCACCATGTGGCTGATGAAAGCGTAGTCAGCCGAAGCGCGGGGCGGAACTCCGCGTTGGTAGCGCCCGTAGGGATCGGAGGCTGCGGCTTCTTGTCCCCAATCCTTCACATTGAAGGGCGGGCTTGAAACCACCACGTCGAACGTCTGCAGCTGGCTTCCGGCCACCAAGAGCGGGTCTTTGAGGGTGTCTCCCCATGCCAAATGCGCGGCGAGCTCCCCATGCAAAAACATGTTGATTTTTGCGAGGGCCCAGGTGCTGCCGTTCTTCTCTTGGCCAAACAGCTGACAGCCCTCGCCGCCAGAGTGAGCACGTGCGAAGCCACTGCAGGTCAACAACAACGTGCCAGAACCGCAGCACGGATCGCCAACGCTTTCCTTACCTTCGGGCTGGAGGATTTCAGCGATCAGCCGGGAAACCCCGGGCGGGGTGAAGAACTCGGCGCCTCGCTTGCCGGCAACGGCCGCGGCCTCGCTTATGAGCGTTTCGCAGGCAAAGCCAGCCGCTTCGGCACTTGCGCCTCCTCGAAAGTCGAACTCTGGCAAACCGAAGCAGCCCAGCAGATCAGCGATGAGGTGTTGCCTTTGCTTGGGTTCACCCAGCAAGGGGGAGTCGAAGCGGACGCTGTGGAAGGCGCCTTGCAGCAGCGGGTGCTGGTTCTCCAAGTCGGCCAGTGCCCGGTCAATACGCCGCCCGATATCGGGCATGTGCTTGGCGTTGAGCAGTTGCTCAAAGGATGGCACCGATCCGGCATCCGCGTCGAGCGCAACCGCATGGCTAGCTTCGTCGGCAGTACGGTCAGAGGCGTACTTGAATACCAGCAACGCCAGGAGGTAAACACGAACCTCTCCAACATCGGCCACGCCACGAACTGAATCGAAACAGCGCACGAGTGCATGACGGATTGCCTGCTCGGTCTCAGCATCAAGCATGGGCGCCCCCTCGGTGCGAAAAGGGGTCGGCCATATGAGCTACCTCAATGGTGTCTAGCGCTGTCAACCGATGCCGGATGGCAGCGATCCGCCCCGCCAGTTCAACAATCTCGGCGATACGGTGTTGGAGTTCCATGTCGGGGAGGTGCACCTCTAGCGTCTGAAGAGCCGTCTTGGTCAACGCCTTGATACTGGTGCCTGTCAGCATTTGCTTGAGCTTGACGTGGGTAGTCGGCAGGTTGAGAAACCACACCAAGTAACCCGCATCTAACGCGGCGGCCGGTCGGATCACATTCAATTGACCCACCGGCAGAACTGGCACGTCCGCCCCGGTAAAAAGCGATGCCCTGTAGTAGTCGCCCCGTGAAGGAATGACCACATCACCCGCTTGCAGGCAATTCGCGCGGTACTTCTCGGCCACAACAACCCGCGGCAGTTCGCTCCAGCTTACTGGCGTCGAAGCCAAAACGTCCCGGATGGCCAACGCACGCACGTTGCCTTCAGGATGTTCTTGCGGTGCTTGATCTCGGAAGACCACTGCGGTGTGGACTTCCGCCAAGTCGTTAAGTGCAAGAATGGAATTCATCGAATAACTCTACTGTTGGCGCAGTGTAGCGCTGCCTGCGTTCGGGTGCAAGCAGTAGAGTTATTTGTTTTGATGGACTAGTTGTTTTGTGACCGTCTGGCGGTGAAGTCGAGCCAATGAAGAGCAAGACCCCAAAGCTTCGCAGCTTATAGGGTCCCGTTTCGCACCTTATGGGGTGCTCTACAGCGCCTACACGTCGATGTTCGACGCCCGCAACGCGTTCTGCTCGATGAACTCGCGCCGCGGCTCGACCTCGTCGCCCATCAGCATGGTGAACACGCGGTCGGCTTCGATCGCGTCGTCGATCTGCACGCGCAGCAGGCGGCGCACGGTCGGGTCCATGGTGGTTTCCCACAGTTGCTCGGGGTTCATCTCGCCCAGGCCCTTGTAGCGCTGGCGCGAGGTGGTGCGCTCGGCTTCGCCGATCAGCCACTTCATCGCGACGCGGAAGTCGGCGACCTTCTCTTCCTTGGCGCGCTCCCCTTCGCCGCGCTTGACCACCGCGCCTTCGCTCAGCAGGTCGCGGAAGGTGTTGGCGGCCGTGGCCAGGGCCGCGTAGTCGGCGCCGTGCACGAAGTCCTGCGTGATCACGCTGCTCTTGATGTTGCCGTGGTGGCGGCGGCTGATGCGCAGCACCGGCTTGTCGGTGCGCACGTCGAACTCGCTCGCGACTTCGGCGGGTGCGCCGCTGTCGTTGAGTTCGCGCAGCTTGGCCTGCAGCAGCACGGCCGAGGCTTCGGCCGATGCGGGCGTGTCGAGGTCGAGCGACACGCCGTCGGCGATCGCGCGCAGCGCGGCCGCGTCCATGAACACGCCCAGGCGGGCGATCACGGCCTGCGCCAGCTGGTGCTTGCGCGCCAGTTCGGCCAGCGTGTCGCCGGTCAGCGTGGTGGACTTGGCGCCGCCGGTCTCGATGCTGGCGTCCTTCAGGGCGACCTTGAGCAGGAAGGCGTCGAGGGCCGGGCCGTCCTTGAGGTACTGCTCTTCCTTGCCGACCTTGACCTTGTACAGCGGCGGCTGCGCGATGTAGATGTGGCCGCGCTCGACCAGCTCCGGCATCTGCCGGTAGAAGAAGGTCAGCAGCAGCGTGCGGATGTGGGCGCCGTCGACGTCGGCGTCGGTCATGATGATGATGCGGTGGTAGCGCAGCTTGGCGACGTTGAAGTCGTCGGCGCCGCCGCCGTTGGTGGTCGCGCCGGCGCGGCCGATGCCGGTGCCCAGGGCGGTGATCATCACCAGGATTTCGTTGCTGGTCAGCAGCTTCTCGTAGCGTGCCTTCTCGACGTTCAGGATCTTGCCGCGCAGCGGCAGGATGGCCTGGAACTTCCGGTCGCGGCCCTGCTTGGCGGAGCCGCCGGCGGAGTCGCCCTCCACCAGGTAGACCTCGCAAAGCGCCGGGTCCTTTTCCTGGCAGTCGGCCAGCTTTCCCGGCAGGCCCATGCCGTCGAGCACGCCCTTGCGGCGCGTCATTTCGCGGGCCTTGCGCGCGGCTTCGCGCGCACGGGCGGCTTCGACGATCTTGCCGCAGATGATCTTGGCGTCGTTCGGGCGTTCCTGCAGGTAGTCGGTGAGCAGGCGGCCGACGATGTCTTCCACCGGCGCGCGCACTTCGCTCGACACCAGCTTGTCCTTGGTCTGGCTCGAGAACTTGGGCTCGGGCACCTTCACGCTCAGCACGCAGCACAGGCCTTCGCGCATGTCGTCGCCGGTGACTTCGACCTTGGCCTTCTTGGCGAACTCGTGCTCTTCGATGTACTTGTTGATGACGCGGGTCATCGCGGCGCGCAGGCCGGTCAGGTGGGTGCCGCCGTCACGCTGCGGGATGTTGTTGGTGAAGCACAGCACCTGCTCGCTGTAGGCGCTGTTCCACTGCATCGCGACCTCGACGCCGATGTGCGTGCCGGGGATGCCGCCGTAGGTTTCGGCCGGCTTCTCGCCCATCGCGTAGAACACGTTGGGGTGCAGGACGGTCTTGCCCTTGTTGATGAACTCGACGAAGCCCTTGACGCCGCCGGCGCCGGAGAAGTCGTCTTCCTTGCCAGTGCGTTCGTCCTTCAGGCGGATGCGCACGCCGTTGTTCAGGAAGCTCAGCTCGCGCAGGCGCTTGCTCAGGATCTCGTAATGGAAATCGTTGTTTTCCTTGAAGATCTCGGTGTCGGGCAGGAAGTGGACTTCGGTGCCGCGCTTGTCGGTCTCGCCGACGATCTTCATGGGCGAGACTTCGAAGCCGTTGACGGTCTCGAGCAGGCGGTTCTGCACGAAGCCGCGGCTGAATTCGAGTTCGTGGATCTTGCCTTCGCGGCGCACGATCAGGCGCAGCGTGATGCTCAGTGCGTTCACGCACGAGACGCCCACGCCGTGCAGGCCGCCCGAGACCTTGTAGCTGTTCTGGTTGAACTTGCCGCCGGCATGCAGCTCGGTCAGCGCGATCTCGGCGGCCGAGCGCTTGGGCTCGTGCTTGTCGTCCATCTTCACGCCGGTCGGGATGCCGCGGCCGTTGTCGGTGACGGAGATCGAGTTGTCGCTGTGGATGGTGACGACGATGTCGTCGCAATGGCCGGCCAGCGCCTCGTCGATGGAGTTGTCCACCACTTCGAACACCAGGTGGTGCAGGCCTGTGCCGTCGGAGGTGTCGCCGATGTACATGCCGGGGCGCTTGCGCACCGCTTCCAGCCCTTCGAGGATCGTGATCGAGCCCTCGCCGTACGAGGTGTCGGCGGGCGTGACTTCAATCGGAATCGCGCTCTCGATTTCCGGGGTGTAGACCGGTTCGGTGTGCGGGACTTCCGGCTTGTTTTCTTCGCTCATAGGACTCTTTCAAACTCTCTCTTAACGGATGGGCGGCGATTCCGCTCTCATTCCAGGAACACCGCGGAACCGGCTTTGCCGGGCCGCAGGTGTTGCCCCCTGGAGGGGGAAGGCGCATGCGACACGCAGTGCGCGCAGCCCTCGGGGGTGGGTCAAATGCGCATCGGCATCACGACGTACTTGAACGATGCGTTCTCGGGGATGGTCAGCAGCGCCGAGCTGTTGGAGTCGGCCAGGTCCAGCTTGACCATGTCCTGGCTCATGTTGGCCAGCGCGTCGATCAGGTAGGTCACGTTGAAGCCGATCTCGATGGCGTCGCCGCCGTAGTCGATGTCGAGCTCGTCCTGCGCCTCTTCCTGTTCGGCATTGCTCGAGGCGATGCGCAGCGTGCCGGGCTCGAGGTTGAGTCGCACGCCCTTGAACTTGTCCGAGGTCAGGATCGCGGTGCGCTGCAGGCTGGCCAGCAGCGTGGCGCGGCCCAGGGTCACGCTGTTCTTGTGGGCCTTGGGGATCACGCGGTTGTAGTCGGGGAACTTGCCCTCGACCAGCTTGGTGACGAACTCCATGCCGCCGAAGCTGAACTTGGCCTGGTTGTTGGCGAACTGCATGTCGATCGCGCCTTCGGCGTCGGACAGCAGGCGCTGCATCTCGATCACGGTCTTGCGCGGCAGGATCACTTCCTGGCGCGGCACTTCGACCTCGAGCATCGCCGAGGCGAAGGCCAGGCGGTGGCCGTCGGTGGCGACCAGGCTCAGCTGCTTGCCTTCGGCCACGAACAGGATGCCGTTGAGGTAGTAGCGGATGTCGTGCACCGCCATCGCGAAGGACACCTGGCCCAGCAGGTCCTTGAGCGTCTTCTGCGGCACGCTGAACACGGGGCCGAAGTTGGCGGCTTCCTGCACCAGCGGGAAGTCCTCGGCCGGCAGCGACTGCAGCGTGAAGCGGCTCTTGCCGCCCTTGAGCACCAGCTTGCTGGCGCTCGATTCCAGGCTCACGGTCTGGTCGGTCGGCATGGTGCGCAGGATGTCGATCAGCTTGCGCGCGCCGATGGTGGTCGTGAAGTTGCCTTCGTCGCCGCCGAGTTCGGCCGATGTGCGGATCTGGATCTCCAGGTCGCTGGTGGTGAGCTGCAGCTGGCCGCCGGTCTTGCGGATCAGCACGTTGGCCAGGATCGGCAGCGTGTGACGCCGCTCCACGATGCCCGCCACCGACTGCAGTGCGGCGAGGACTTTGTCTTGTGTTGCCTTCAGGACGATCATGTCGATTACCTCTTCCTCGTTTCGTTCGAATCGTTTGTGTGCGGTGCTGAGCGTAGCGGGTGCCCGCGGCTAGCCCTTGAGGGTCTGCTCGAGCACGTGGAGCTGCTGGTTGAGCTCGGTGAGCTGCTGGCGCTCGCCCGAGATCTTGCGCACCGCATGCAACACCGTGGTGTGGTCGCGGCCACCGAACAGCTCGCCGATCTCCGGCAGGCTCTTCTGCGTGAGCTCCTTGGCCAGGTACATCGCGATCTGCCGTGGCCGCGCAATGCTGGCCGGGCGTTTCTTGCTGTACATGTCGGCGACCTTGATCTTGTAGTAGTCGGCCACCGTCTTCTGGATGTTTTCCACAGAGATCTGCCGATTCTGGATCGACAGCAGATCGCGCAGCGCCTCGCGCGCCAGGGCGATCGAGATCTCCTTCTGGTTGAAGCGCGAATACGCCAGGATCTTGCGCAGCGCACCCTCGAGTTCGCGCACGTTCGAGCGCACGTTCTTCGCAACGAAGAATGCGACCTCTTCGGGCATCTCGGCCGACTCGGCGCGCGCCTTGTTGATCAGGATGGCCACGCGCATCTCGAGCTCGGGCGGCTCGATCGCCACCGTCAGGCCCGAATCGAAGCGCGACACCAGCCGCTCGTGGATGTCGGCCAGACCCTTGGGATAGGTGTCGCTGGTCATCACGATGTGCGACTTCTTGGCCAGCAGGGCCTCGAACGCGTTGAAGAACTCCTCCTGCGTGCGGTCCTTGTTGGCGAAGAACTGCACATCGTCGATCAGCAGCAGGTCGAGCGAGTGGTAGCGTTCCTTGAACTCGTCGAAGGTCTTGCGCTGGTAGGCCTTGACCACATCCGAGACGAACTGTTCGGCGTGGATGTAGAGAACCTTGGAGTCCGGCTTGTCGGCCAGCAGCCGGTTGCCCACAGCGTGCATCAGGTGGGTCTTGCCCAGGCCGACGCCGCCGTAGATGAACAACGGGTTGTACAGATGGCCGGGCATGCCCGAGACGTGCATCGCCGCGGCGCGCGCCATGCGGTTGGCCGTGCCTTCCACCAGCGTGTCGAAGGTCAGGCCCGAGTTGAGCCGGTTCTTGAACGCGGCCAGGGCCGGGTCCTCGCCCAGGCCGGCCACTTCGCGCGGCACGTCGGTCTCGACCAGGGCGGCCATCGGCGACTGGCGCACGGGCGCCTCGCGCGCAGCGAGCGCCAACTCCACGGACACAGGCTGGCCGTAGATCTTCTCGGCCATGGCGGCGATCTTGCCGGCGTACTGGGCCCGGATCCAGTCGAGCTTGAAGCGGTTCGCGACAAACACCGTCATGCGCGACAGGTCGTCCGTGACCTGCGCTGTCAGCGGTTTGATCCAGGTGTTGAACTGTTGCTCCGACAGCTCCTGCGCGAGTTGGTCGACGCAGGCCTGCCAGAGGCTGTCACCCGCGCCGTCGTTCGGCATGGGCGGCTTGAAATGGGGGGTGTCCCTCGGTCATTTTCTGGTTGTCGTGTTGTGGATAGATGCTTCTTCGAAGCGCCCGGCATTCTAACTTGTCAAAGCCTTATCCACACCGTTGCACACCGCCCCGCAAGCACCCACCGAAACCCCTGGTTTGGTGGTTCGCCAAATGTTTGCGATAATCTTCGGTTCCCCTGAAAGCCTCTTTTGTGTGTTTCGGGGCGATCCCGAAAAACCCGAATCGAGGGCATCGCCGCATGGCGTCCCAGACATTCCACCCGTCGCACCCAGGGGCACGCCCCGGGCGCCAGGAAACCTCATCATGAAACGCACTTACCAAGCTTCCAAAGTCCGCCGCGCCCGTACCCACGGCTTCCTGGTCCGCATGAAGACCCGCGGCGGCCGCGCCGTCATCAACGCACGCCGCGCCAAGGGCCGCAAGCGCCTGGCCGTCTAAGGCCCGAGCAAGACGGCACTCAGCTCGACGTGCCGCTCGCGCCCGCAGCTCCCGTTGGCTTGATGCCGCCGTCTTCCATGCAACGGCTGAAGACGCGCGCGCAGTTCCAGGCCGTCCTCGCCGGAGCCACCGTGGCGCGCACCACCCATTTCGCACTGCACCGCTGCGCACTCGATGCGCCGGCCGGTGCTGCGCCGCTCTTCGGTGTTGAACCGGACGTGTGGGTGGGGGCCATGGTGCCCAAGCGCTGGGCGCGCCGCGCGGTCACGCGCAATGCCATCAAGCGACAGATCTATACCGTGAGCGCCCTGGCCGAGGCCTCGTTCCCGCATGCCGCGCATGTGGTGCGTCTGCGCGCCGGTTTCGATCGCAAGCAATTCGTGAGCGCCACTTCGGACAAGCTCAAGGCGGCCGTGCGCGCCGAACTCGAACAACTGCTTCAGCGGGCCCGCGCGGCACGGACATGATCCGGCGCCTGCTCATCGGCCTGGTCAAGGCCTACCGCCTGCTGTTGAGTCCCTGGCTCGGCCAATCGTGCCGTTTCGAGCCCACCTGTTCGCGCTATGCCATCGAGGCGCTCGAAGTCCACGGCGCCGCCGTCGGCAGCTACCTGACCCTGCGCCGTCTCGCGCGCTGCCAGCCCTGGTGCCAGGGCGGCCACGATCCGGTGCCTCCTTCGAAGGCCCAGCCTCCCGGCTCCGGGGCGCTGTTCTCCTTTCTCTCCTCCGACAAGAAGTCTTCTTCATGAACGATATTCGCCGCACCATCTTGCTGGTGATCTTTGGTTTCTCGCTGGTGATGCTGTGGGACCAATGGCAGGTCCACAACGGCCAGAAGCCGACCTTCCTGCCGGGCAAGCCGGTGGCCACCGCACCGGCCGCGGCCCCCGCTTCGGGCAGCAGCACGACCCTGCCGGGCGCGGCCGGCGTGGCGGGTGGCACGGCCACCGTGCCGACGCAGGGCGAGACGGCGGTCGGTGAAAAGGTGACGGTGTCCACCGACCTGTTCACCGCCGTCTTCGACGGCCAGGGCGGCACCCTGTCGAACCTGCAGCTGCGCAAGTACGACGACCAGACCAACCACAACGGCCTGGTCGACACCGTCAAGCGCCTGATCGGCCAGCCGGTCCCGCCGAACGAGGTCAAGAACGTCACGCTGATGGAAGACGGCTCGCCCGCGTCGCGCTACGTGGCGCAGACCGGCCTGCTCAACCCCGTCGACAGCGGTGCGCGCTTCCCGAACCACCTGAGCCTGATGACGGCCAAGGCCGGCCCGCGCGAACTGGCCGACGGCCAGAATTCGCTGGAAGTCTCGTTCGAATCGGAGCCCGCCGGCGGCCTCAAGTACGTCAAGACCTACCAGTTCCTGCGCGGCGACTACTCGATCCACGTCAAGCACCAGATCGTCAACGTGAGCGACAAGCCGCAGGACGCGCAGCTCTACCTGCAGCTGGTGCGCCACGGCACGGTCGCGGGCGGCACGATGTTCGGCACCAACACCTTCACCGGCCCGGCCTTCTACACCGACGAGAAGAAGTTCCACAAGGTCGCGTTCACCGACATCACGAAGAACAAGGCCGACCTGCCGCCGCCCGCCACCAACGGCTGGGTCGCGATGGTCCAGCACTACTTCGTGTCGGCCTGGCTGCTCAACGCGCCGGACAGCCTGCACCTCAAGCGCGAGTTCCGCGCCGCCGACCTGGGCAACAACCTCTACTCGGCGGCCATGGTGCTGCCGCTGGAACCCATCGCCGCCGGTGCCACGAAGACCATCGACTCCAGCCTGTTCGCCGGTCCTGAAGAAGAGAAGAAGCTCGAGGCGCTGGCGCCCGGCCTCGAACTGGTCAAGGACTACGGCATCTTCACCATCATCTCGAAGCCGCTGTACTGGCTGCTCAACGAGTTGCACAGCCTGCTGGGCAACTGGGGCTGGTCCATCGTCGCGCTGGTGGTGCTGCTGAAGGCGGCCTTCTACTGGCTCAACGCCAAGGCCTACGCGAGCATGGCCAAGATGAAGGGCATCAACCCCAAGATCACGGAGATGCGCGCCCGTCTGAAGGACAAGCCGCAGGAGATGCAGCAGGAGATGATGCGCATCTACCGCGAGGAAAAGGTCAACCCGATGGGCGGCTGCTTCCCGATCGTGATCCAGATCCCGGTGTTCATCGCGCTCTACTGGGTGCTGCTGTCGTCGGTCGAGATGCGCCATGCGCCCTGGATCGGCTGGATCCATGACCTCTCGGCACCCGATCCGTGGTTCATCCTGCCGGTCGTCATGACGCTGACCTCGCTGTTCCAGACCTGGCTCAACCCGACGCCGCCGGACCCGATGCAGGCCAAGCTGATGTGGATCATGCCGCTCGCGTTCAGCGTGATGTTCATCTTCTTCCCGGCCGGCCTGGTGCTGTACTGGATCACCAACAACGTGCTGTCGATCGCGCAGCAGTGGTTCATCAACAAGCGGCTGGGCGTGCTGGGCAAGTAAGCCTGGCATCGACCCCCCGTTCCCCCGAGGGCCGCGCAAGCGGCCCTTCTCGTTTCCACGTCTGATGAAAGAATAGGCCCATGCTCGCTCGCACCTCCGACCCGATCGTCGCCATCGCCACCGCGCCCGGCCGTGGGGCCGTGGGCATCGTCCGGGTCTCGGGCCAGGGGCTCGGCCCGCTGGTCGCCGCGCTGTGCGCCAGGCCGCTCAAGCCGCGCGAGGCGACCTACCTGCCCTTTCGCGATGCGGCCGGCGAGGCCATCGACCACGGGCTGGCGCTGCACTTCCCGGCGCCGCACTCCTTCACCGGCGAAGACGTGCTCGAGCTGCAGGCCCATGGCGGCACGGTCGTGCTGCAGCTGCTGCTGTCGCGCTGCCTCGAGGCCGCGGCCGAAGTCGATGCGACGACCGGCCGTCCGCGGCTGCGCGGCCTGCGCGTGGCCGAGCCGGGCGAGTTCAGCCAGCGCGCCTTCCTCAACGGCAAGGTCGACCTGGCGCAGGCCGAGGCGATCGCCGACCTGATCGACGCCAGCACCGAGGCGGCGGCACGCAGCGCCGGGCGTTCGCTGTCGGGCGCCTTCTCGCGCGAGATCCACACGCTGCGCGACGCGCTGATCCATCTGCGCATGCTGGTCGAGGCCACGCTCGACTTCCCCGAGGAGGACATCGACTTCCTGCAGAAGGCCGACGCCACCGGCCAGCTCGCCGCGCTGCAGGCGCAGCTGGTGGCGGTGCGCCAGCGGGCGCGCCAGGGCGCGCTGCTGCGCGAGGGCATCAAGGTGGTGATCGCGGGCCAGCCCAACGCCGGCAAGAGTTCGCTGCTCAACGCGCTGGCCGGGGCCGAGCTGGCCATCGTCAGCGCGATCGCGGGCACCACGCGCGACGTGGTCTCGCAGACGCTGCAGATCCACGGCGTGCCGCTGCACGTGGCCGACACCGCGGGCCTGCGCGAGAGCAGCGACGAGGTCGAGCGCATCGGCGTGGCCCGTGCCTGGGACCAGATCGAGAGCGCCGATGCGGTGCTGTTCCTGCACGACCTCACGCGCGCCGGCTCGGCCGACTACGCCCGGGCCGACGCCGACATCCTGCGCACGCTGCAAGAGAAGCTGTCGGCCAGCGTGCCGGTGCTCGACGTCTGGAACAAGCAGGATGCCGCGAGCGCGCCCGCGCCGGCCGACGGCCTCGCGCTGTCGGCCAGGACCGGCGAGGGCCTCGAGGCGCTGCGCCTGCGGCTGCTCGAGGTGGCCGGCTGGCAGGCCGTGCCCGAAGGCCTCTACCTGGCGCGCGCGCGGCACGTCGACGCGCTGGGCCGCGTGGCCGTGCACCTGGACATCGCCGCGGCGCAATTGGCAGCCCGCATGCCGGCCCTCGACCTGCTGGCCGAAGAGCTGCGGCTGGCGCAGAACGCGCTCAACGAGATCACCGGCGAGTTCGGCTCGGACGACCTGCTGGGCGTCATTTTTTCCCGTTTTTGCATAGGAAAGTAGTAAGTCTTGGGTGACATGTAGTAACATTTTGGTCTACATTTCGCCCATTCCACTTTTTGAACCAAGGGACCTGCGCCATGGCTTCCGCGATCCAGAATCTTTGCGATGCGATCGCGCAGAACACCAGCTATGACGCCTTTGCGCCGGCATTGAGTCCCGCGCAGTGGGAGTTGCTGGCCGGCTACATGCAGCGCTTCGAGCTGGCAGCCGGTCAGACGCTGATCGACCAGGGCGCCAAGGACAGCACGGTGTTCCTGATCGAGAGCGGCGTGCTCAGCGTGCACCTCGCGGGCAGCAAGGGCCAGATGCAGCTGGCGATCCTGAGTCCGGGTTCGGTGGTCGGCGAGGGGGCCTTCTTTTCGCGCCTGCCGCGCTCCGCCAACGTGGCGGCCATTGCCGAGTCCTGGGTCTGGCGGCTGACGCCGGGGCGCTTCACCGAACTGGCCAACCGGCAGCCCACCCTGGCGCTGGAGGTGGTGCAGGCCCTGGGGGGCGTCATCGCCAAGCGCATGGTCGACCGGCTCAAGCGCATCGCCGTCACCTGAGCCTCGCGCGACCGGGCCGGCCGCGAAGGCTCAGCCCTTCTGCAGCTTGTCGATCGCGACCGCCAGCGCGTCCGGCTTGCCGGACAGCACCAGCGTGTCGGCGTCGCCCAGCACGGTGTCGTCCACGGCCGGTGCCGCCGCGCCGTTGCGGCGCCGGATGCCGACGATGCGCACGCCCACCGCCTGCAATGCCACCTGCCCCACCGTCTGGCCGATGGCGCGCGCGCCGGTGCTCAGCGTGAAGCTGTTGAGCCGTGCGTGGTCGAGTTCGTCGGCCTTGTCGTCGTCGGCGCCGTGGAAGTAGCCGCGCAGCAGGTTGTAGCGCGCATCGCGCTGGTCCTGCACCACGCGGATCACGCGCCGCATCGGCACGCCGACCAGCGCCAGTGCATGGCTGGCCAGCATCAGCGAGCCCTCGATGGCCTCGGGCACCACCTCGGTGGCGCCGGCGGCCTGCAGTTTCTCCAGGTCGAGGTCGTCCTGTGTACGCACCACCACCGGCACCTGGGGCGCATGGGTGCGGGTGTTGGCCAGCACCTTGAGCGCGCCCGGCACGTCGAGGTAGGTCACGACCACCGCGCTGGCGCGCGCCAGGCCGGCGGCCATCAGCGCCTGCAGCCGCGCCGCGTCGCCGAACACCACCGAGTCGCCGGCGGCCGCGGCCTGGCGCACGCGGTCCGGGTCGAGGTCCAGCGCCATGTAGGGGATGCCCTCGCGCTCGAGGATGCGCGCCAGGTTCTGGCCGCAGCGGCCGTAGCCGCAGATGATCACGTGCTGCGCGGTGTTGATGGTCTTGCGCGCGATGCTGGTCATCTGCAGCGACTGCTGCATCCAGTCGCTGGCCACCAGCTTGCGCACGATGGCGTTGCTGTAGAGGATGATGAAGGGCGTGGCCAGCATCGACAGCACCATCGAGGCCAGCACCGGGTTGGCCAGCCAGGCCGGCAGCAGGCTGCGGTCCTGGGCCAGCGTCAGCAGCACGAAGCCGAATTCGCCGGCCTGCGCCAGGTAGAGGCCGGTGCGCAGCGACACGCCGGTGGTCGCGCCCAGGCCGCGCGCCAGCAGCGTGACCAGCCCCAGCTTGAAGGCCAGCGGCAGCACCAGCAGCACCGCCACCAGCAGCCAGCGCTCGATCACGATGTGCCAGTCGAGCGACATGCCGATGGTGATGAAGAACAGGCCCAGCAGCACGTCGTGGAAGGGCCGGATGTCGGTTTCCACTTGGTGCTTGTATTCGGTCTCCGACACCAGCATGCCGGCGATGAAGGCGCCCAGCGCCAGGCTCAGGCCCGCGAGCTCGGTCAGCCAGGCCAGGCCCAGCGTGATCAGCAGCAGGTTGAGCATGAACAGCTCCTCGCTGCGTCGGCGCGCCACCAGCGTGAGCCACCAGCGCATCACGCGCGGGCCGCCGTAGAGCAGGATGCCGACCAGGAACACCGCCTTGGCCATGGCGATCGACAGCGCCTTGAACAGCGCCTCGGGCGGCGCGCCCAGCGCCGGGATCAGCACCAGCAGCGGCACCACGGCCAGGTCCTGGAACAGCAGCACGCCCATCACGCGCTTGCCGTGCTCGCTCTCGAGTTCGAGCCGCTCGGCCATCAGTTTCACCACGATGGCGGTGCTGCTCATGGTGAGCGCGCCCGACAGCGCCAGCGCGGTCTGCCAGCCCAGCTGCCAGGCCGGCGGCAGCAGGCGCGCGAGCAGCAGCGCGGCGACGGTGGCCAGGCTCATGGTAAGCACCACCTGCATCAGCCCGAGCCCGAACACATGCTTGCGCATCGCACGCAGCTTGGGCAGGCTGAATTCGAGCCCGATCACGAACATCAGGAACACCACGCCGAACTCGCCCAGGTGCCGGATGCCCTCGTTGTTCTGCGCCAGCGCGAAGGCGTGCGGGCCGATCAGCACGCCGGCCGTCAGGTAGCCCAGCATCGGCGGCAGCTTGAGCGAACGGCAGATCACCACCCCGATCACTGCGGCCAGCAGGTACAACAGCGTGAGATCGAGGGAGGACATCACCCGATGCTAGCAAGGGCCATGCACACGGCGCGTCCGGGGCTTCGCAAGGCCATGCGGCGGCGCGGCGCGGGCCGCGGGGCGTCCGACCGATAAAATCCGGGCAATGAGCACCCGCCCCCCCCAGGCCTTCGCGGCCGACCCCGAGACGCTGTTGGCGCGGGCACGTACCACCTTCGAGATCGAAGCCGCCGCCGTGCTGGGCCTGAAGTCGCGCATCGGCCCCAGCTTCGTCGAGGCCGTGCACAAGATCCTGGCCGTGCGCGGCCGGGTCGTGGTGATGGGCATGGGCAAGAGCGGCCACGTGGGCCGCAAGATCGCCGCCACGCTGGCGTCGACCGGCACGCCCGCGATGTTCGTGCACCCGGCCGAGGCGAGCCACGGCGACCTGGGCATGATCAAGGCGGTAGACCTGGTGCTCGCGATCTCCAACAGCGGCGAGAGCGACGAGCTCGCCGCCATCCTGCCGGTCGTCAAGCGCCAGGGCGTGCCGCTGATCGCCATCACCGGCGGCGCCGGGTCGATGCTCGCGCGCCATGCCGACCTGGTGCTCGACAGCAGCGTCGAGAAGGAGGCCTGCCCGCTCAACCTCGCGCCCACCGCCAGCACCACCGCGCAGATGGCCATGGGCGACGCGCTCGCCGTGGCGCTGCTCGATGCGCGCGGTTTCGGCGCCGAGGACTTCGCGCGTTCGCACCCGGGCGGTGCGCTGGGCCGCAAGCTGCTCACGCTGGTCAGCGACCTGATGCGCGCCGACGACCAGGTGCCGCGCATCGCACCCACCGCGGGCTTCAGCGAGCTGATGCGCGAGATGAGTTCCAAGGGCCTGGGCGCCGCCGCGGTGGTCGATGCCGACGGCCGCGTGCAGGGCATCTTCACCGACGGCGACCTGCGCCGGCTGATCGAGACCGGCGCCGATCTGCGCTCGCTCAGCGCGGCCGACGTGATGCACCGCGCCCCGCGCACCATCCGCGCCGAGGCGCTGGGCGTCGAGGCCGCCGAACTCATGGAGCAGCACCGCATCACCAGCGTGCTGGTGGTGGACGCGCAGAACGTGCTGGTCGGTGCCCTGAGCATCAACGACCTGATGCGCGCCAAGGTCATCTGATGACGACGGCCCGCTTCACGCCCGAGACCCTGCTGGCCGCACAGGACGTGCGCATCGCCTTCTTCGACATCGACGGCGTGCTGACCGACGGCGGCGTCTTCTTCAGCGAGGACGGCGAGACGCTCAAGCGCTTCAGCATCCTCGACGGCTACGGCCTCAAGCTGCTGCGCAAGGCCGGCATCGAGCCTGCGGTGATCACCGGGCGCGACTCCAAGCCGCTGCGCGTGCGGCTCGAGGCGCTGGGCATCGTGCATGTGCGCTACGGTACCGAGGACAAGCTGCCGGCAGCCGAGGCGATGCTGGCGCAGCTCGGCTTCTCCTGGGCGCAGGCCGCCGCCATCGGCGACGACTGGCCCGACCTGCCGGTGCTCGGCCGCGTCGGCTTCGCGGCCGCGCCGCCCAATGCACACGCCGAAGTGCGCGCCCGCGTCCACCACGTGACCACCGCGCGTGGTGGCGAAGGTGCGGCGCGCGAGTTCTGCGACCTGTTGCTGACCGCGGGCGGTCACTACCGCCGGCTGCTCGATGCCGTCCTGGGGGCGGCCGCATGAAGGCCCCGCGCCTGCTGCTGCGCGACGCGCTCGATCGCGTCACGATCTACCTGCCCGTCATCCTCACCGCCCTGCTCGCGCTGGGCACCTACTGGCTGGTGCGCAACGCGCCCAAGCTGCTGGAGCCCACCGTCAAGGAGGCGCCCACGCACGATCCCGACTACTTCATGCGCGGTTTCGTGGTGAAGAACTTCCTGCCCAGCGGGGACCTGCGCAGCGAACTGTTTGGCAAGGAAGGCCGGCACTATCCGGACAACGACACGATGGAAGTCGACCAGGTGCGCATGCGTGCGATCTCGCCGGAGGGGCTGGTCACCCAGGCCACCGCCAACCGTGGCCTGTCCAACGGCGATGGTTCGGAGATCCAGCTGTTCGGCAATGCCGTGGTGGTGCGCGAAGCCGCCACCGGCAACAGCGGGCGCGTCGTGCCGCGCCTCGAGTTCCGCGGCGAGTTCCTGCACGCCTACCTCGACACCGAGCGCGTCACCTCCAACAAGCCCGTCACCCTGACCCGCGGCACGGACCGCTTCACGGCGGACACGCTGGACTACGACAACCTCAGCGGCGTCGCCAACCTGCAGGGGCGCGTGCGCGGCCAGTTGATGCCCTCGCCCGCCGCGCTGCGGCAGGCCCGCTGAGGACCGCCATGACCGCGACCCCGCTCGTCTTCATCACCGGCGCCTCGAGCGGCATCGGCCAGGCGCTGGCGGCCCGCTTCTACGAGGCCGGCTATCGGCTGGCGCTGGTGGCGCGCCGCACCGCGGAGATCGAGGCCTGGGCCGCGGCCCGCGGGATTGCCTCCGATCGCTGCGAGATCTACGGCGCCGACGTGGCGCAGATCGATGCGATCGCCGCTGTCGGTGCGCGCTGCATCGAACGCCAGGGCCTGCCCGACGTGGTGATCGCCAATGCGGGCATCAGCGTGGGCATCGACACCGCCGACCGGGCCGATCTCGACGTGCTGGCCCAGACCTTCGCCGTCAACAACGTCGGCCTGGCCGCCACCTTCCACCCCTTCGTCGCCGCGATGGCGGCGCGCGGCAGCGGCCGGCTGGTCGGCATCGGCAGCGTGGCCGCGATCCGCGGACTGCCCGGCCACGGCGCCTATTGCGCGAGCAAGGCCGGCGTGGTCGCGTACTGCGAAAGCCTGCGCGGTGAAATGCGCGCGAGCGGCGTCAAGGTGGTCACCGTCTGCCCGGGCTACATCGACACGCCATTGACCCAGGGCAACCGTTACGGCATGCCCTTCCTGATGCAGCCCGAGGACTTCGCCGAGCGCGCCTTCCGCACCATCGAGGCGGGCAGCAGCTACCGCGTCATTCCCTGGCAGATGGGGGTGCTCGCCAAGCTGATGCGGCTGGCGCCGAATGCGCTGTTCGACCGCGCCGTCCAGGGGCGGGGCCGGAAGCGGCGCAAGGGCGAATAGCCCGTTTCAGGTTGGCGCCACCGAGGCGGGCCGGACATGAAAAAAGCTCCCGAGGGAGCTTTTTTGCTGGAATGAGAGAGTGGGCTCAATAGCCGCCGTTGCCGCCGCCACCGTAGCCACCACCGCCGCCGCCGTAACCGCCGCCACCACCGCTGCGGCCACCGCCGCCGCGCGGGCCGGCGCCATAGGGGCTGCGAAAGCCGCCGTCACCACCACCGCCGCCGCCACCGCTGCGACCACCACCGCCGCCGTAGCCGCCACCACCACCGCCGCTGCGTCCGCCGCCGCCACCACCGTAGCCGCCGCCACCGCCGCCGTATCCCCCACCACCGCTGCCGCCGCCGCCGTAACCGCCGCCGCCACCACCGTAGCCACCGCCGCCGCCGCTACGGGGCGGGCGGGCTTCCATCGGGCGCGCTTCGTTGACCACGACGCTGCGGCCGCCCAGGGGCTGGCCGTTCATGCCGTTGATGGCGGCTTGCGCCTCGGCATCGCTGCCCATCTCGACGAAGCCGAAGCCCTTCGAGCGGCCGGTGTCGCGTTCCATCATGACCTTGGCGCTGGTGACCGCGCCGAACTGGCCGAAGGCCTGCTCGAGATCGCCATCGCGCACGGAATATGGCAGGTTGCCGACGTACAGTTTGTTGCCCATTGAGGGACTCCTATAAACACATCAATGAAAGCGATGGAGTCCCGAAAGCACCAGCCCGGAGAGCATTCCGAGCCGCGCGAAACTGTCCGATCACCCAGTTGCCGCCCTGGGAAATTTAAAGGGAGGCTCGTGCATTATGGGTGAAATATCCGGATTGAAAACAGGATTTGCGCGTGAACACAAGCCCCGTGCAAATTTATAAGAAGCTAGCGCTCGCTCACAAATCAGCTCTGGCGGGCATTTACAATTTGCGTGTCATTGGGGAGTAGCCGCCTTCCATCGCGAGAAGGGTTTGCGTCAACAGACTTGTCCTGCCCCACACGGGACATGGCGCAAACGGTGAGAACTTGGCGAGACCTTTGACCATGCAGCTTCGGAATTTGGCCGAAGGCGCTGCATGGTCAATTGCGTCCTTCGGCCCAAGGAACCCACGTTCATCATGGAAGCTTTTCTCGTCGCCACCGGCATCGTTGCCCTGGCGGAAATGGGCGACAAGACCCAACTTCTGGCCCTCGTCCTCGCGGCGCGTTTCCGCAAGCCCTGGCCCATCGTGCTGGGCATCTTCACCGCCACCATCGTCAACCATGCGCTCGCGGGCGCGGTCGGCGCCTTCGTCACGCAATGGCTCGGCCCGACCACCTTGCGCTGGCTGCTGGGCGCCTCCTTCATCGCGATGGCGGCCTGGATGCTGATCCCCGACAAGCTCGACGAGGAGGACACCGGCGTGCGCTCCCACTTCGGCGTGTTCGGCACCACCGTCGTGGCCTTCTTCCTGGCCGAGATGGGCGACAAGACCCAGATCGCGACCGTGATGCTCGCGGCGCGCTTCGTGCACGACTACTTCGGCGTGGTCGCCGGCACCACCCTCGGCATGATGCTGGCCAACGCGCCCGTGGTCTTCCTCGGCGAACGCATCATGCGGCGCGTGCCCATCAAGCTGGTCCACGGCCTCTCGGCCGCGATCTTCCTGGTGCTGGGCATCGTCATGATCGTGGGCTGGTAGCACCTCCGTACCCTTCGCCCCACACTCTTCTCTTTTCCAAAAACACCGCGGAACCGGCTTTGCCGGGCCGCCGGTGTTGCCCCCGGAAGGGGGAAGGCGAAGCGACACGCAGTGCGCGAGCCCTCGGGGGGGAGCCAAGTCCTACCGCGGAACCGGCTTTGCCGGGCCGCCGGTGTTGCCCCCGGAAGGGGGAAGGCGAAGCGACACGAAGTGCGCGAGCCCTCGGGGGGGAGCCAAGTCCTACCGCGGAACCGGCTTTGCCGGGCCGCCGGTGTTGCCCCCGGAAGGGGGAAGGCGAAGCGACACGAAGCGCGCGAGCCCTCGGGGCGATATACTGACCCTGCGCCGATTTGCTACAGCTTGCGGGCGCTTAACAAATTCAGCTAAAGACCGTGGCCGACCCCGGCTCGTTTTTTGGCGAGGCCGGGTTTTTCTTTGTCCATGTCTTCCTCCCTCGAAGCCGTTTCCCAGTCGATGTCCTTCCCGGGGCCGCTGCCCCTGCGCAGCGGTGCGTCGCTCGGCGACTACATGCTGGCCTACGAGACCTACGGCACGCTCAACGCCGACCGCAGCAATGCGGTGCTGGTGTGCCATGCGCTCAACGCCTCGCACCACCTGGCGGGCGTGTACGCCGGCCAGCCCAAGTCCGAGGGCTGGTGGGACAACATGATCGGCCCGGGCAAGCCGCTCGACACCGACCGCTTCTTCGTCATCGGCGTCAACAACCTCGGCTCCTGCTTCGGCTCGACCGGCCCGATGCACACCGACCCCGCCACCGGCCGCGTCTACGGCGCCGACTTCCCGGTGGTCACGGTCGAGGACTGGGTCGACGCGCAGGCCGGCCTGCTTGATGCGCTGGGCATCCGGACGCTGGCCGCCGTGATGGGCGGCAGCCTGGGCGGCATGCAGGCGCTGTCGTGGACGCTGCAGTACCCGGACCGGGTGCGCAACGCGGTGGTGGTGGCGAGCGCGCCCAACCTCACGGCCGAGAACATCGCGTTCAACGAAGTGGCGCGGCGCGCGATCGTGACCGACCCCGACTTCCACGGCGGCCATTTCTACGAACACGGCGTGATCCCCAAGCGCGGCCTGCGCATCGCCCGCATGATCGGCCACATCACCTACCTCAGCGACGACGTGATGAACGCCAAGTTCGGTCGCGAACTCCGCAGCGCGGTGGAGGGCGAGCTGGCCGGCACCACCTACCGCTACTCGACGCAGGAGGTCGAGTTCCAGATCGAGAGCTACCTGCGCTACCAGGGCGACAAGTTCAGCGAGTACTTCGACGCCAACACCTACCTGCTGATCACACGCGCGCTCGACTATTTCGATCCGGCGCGCGAACACGGCGGCGACCTGACCCGGGCCTTCGCGCGGGCCAGCGCCAAGTTCCTGCTGGTCAGCTTCACCACCGACTGGCGCTTCTCGCCCCAGCGCAGCCGCGAACTGGTCAAGGCGCTGCTCGACAACCGCCGCAGCGTGAGCTACGCCGAGATCGACGCGCCGCACGGGCACGATGCCTTCCTGCTCGACGACGTGCGCTACATGGGCGTAGTCCGCTCCTACTTCGAGCGGGTTGCCGCCGAACTCGCCGGAGCCGCAGCATGAGCGACCTCGACACCCAACGCCTGATCGCCCGCCTGGTGCCCGAAGGCGCGCGCGTGCTCGACCTCGGCTGCGGCGACGGCGCGCTGCTCGACCTGCTGCAGCGCGAGCGCGGCTGCACTGGCTACGGCGTGGAGATCGCCGACGGCAACGTGCTGCAGTGCATCCGCCGCGGCGTCGACGTGATCCAGCTCAACCTCGACGAAGGCCTGGCGATGTTCGACGACGCCACCTTCGACGTGGTGCTGCAGATCGACACGCTGCAGCACCTGCGCAATGCCGAGGTCATGCTGCGCGAGACGGCGCGCGTGGGCCGCATCGGCATCGTGGCCTTCCCCAACTTCGCGCACTGGCCCAACCGCCTGAGCATCGTGCGCGGCCGCATGCCGGTCACGCGCCGGCTGCCCTACCAGTGGTACGACACGCCCAACATCCGGGTCGGCACCTTCAAGGACTTCGAGGTGCTGGCGCAGAAGAACCAACTGCGGGTGCTCGACGCCTTCGGCGTGCAGCAGGACCGCGAGGTGCGCTGGCTGCCGAACGCGCGCGCCAGCACGGCCGTCTTCAAGTTCGAACGCGCCTGAGGCCGTGGCGCAGACGCTGGCCGGTGCGGTGCACAGCGAGCTCTCGATCAAGAAGAGCCGCTTCATCGGCTGCGTGCAGCCCGTCGCCGACCGCGAGGCCGCGCTGCAGGTCGTGGCCGCGCTGCGCGCGCAGCATCCCGGCGCGGCCCATGTCTGCTGGGCACTGATGGCCGGCGGCCAGTCGGCCGCCAACGACGACGGCGAACCCGGCGGCACCGCCGGCCGCCCCATGCTCGAGGTGCTGCGCCACCAGGAACTCGAAGGCGTGCTGGCCACCGTGGTGCGCTACTTCGGCGGCGTGAAGCTGGGCGCGGGCGGCCTGGTGCGGGCCTACACCGATGCCGTGGCGCAGGCGCTGCTGGGCGCCGCCAAGCTGCCGCTGCAACGGCTGCGCGTGTGCTGCTGCGCCGTGCCCTATGCAATGGAGGGCGCGCTGCGGCGCGAACTGGCGGCGGCCGGCGCCACGCTGGGCGAGGTTGCGCACGGCACGCTGGTCGCGCTGCAGTTCAGCGTGGTCGAGTCCGAGGCCGACGCGCTGGTGCGGCGCATCGACGATCTCACGCAGGGGCGCGCGGACTGGCGCGCGGTCTGAGGCGCGAGCGCTTCAGCCGAGCGACGTGCCGCAGCGGCGGCAGAAACGCGCATCGGCCGCGTGGCCTTCGGTGCCGCAGCCGGTGCAGCGCGTCGTCATGTCGCCGAGGAGGCCGCGGCCGATGAGGCCCTCGGGCGCCGCATCGCGCCCGTGCCGCACCATCTCCGCCGACACGATGCCCGTGGGCACCGCCAGCACGCCCCAGCCCAGCAGCATCATCAGCGAGGCGATCGCGCGGCCGATGTCGGTCTTGGGCACCAGGTCGCCGAAGCCCACCGTGGTCATGGTCGAGATGGCCCAGTAGATCGCCACCGGGATGCTGGTGAAGCCGTGCTGCGGCCCTTCGACCACGTACATCAGTGTGCCCAGCACCAGCACCACCATGAAGACGAAGCCGACGAAGACCATGATCTTGCGCCGGCTGGCTGCCAGCGCGGTGGCCAGCGCGCGGTACTCGGCCGCATAGCGCGACATCTTGAAGATCCGGAACACGCGCAGCAGCCGCAGGATGCGCACGTCGATCAGCACCGACAGTCCGGGCACCAGGATCGCGAGGTAGGTGGGCAGCAGCGCCAGCAGGTCGACCACGCCATAGAAGCTGCGCGCATAGCGCAGCGGCCGGCCCAGGCAGGCGAGCCGCGCGATGTACTCGAGCGTGAAGACGACGGTGAAGACCCACTCGAAGGCGCCGAACACCTCGCCCCAGCGCGCGCGGATCGGCTGCACGCTGTCGAGCATCACCACCAGCACGCTGAACAGGATGACCGCGATCAGCAGCAAGTCGAAGGCACGGCCGGCGCGGGTCTCCGATTCGAAGATCACCGAGTAGAGCCGCAGGCGCCAGCCATGCGTGGGCTTGCCGAAGCGCACCTCGTCGCTGAAGGACGCGCGCGTTGTGCCGCCGCTGGGCAAGGGCTTTGAGGACATGGCTTGGTGTTTGATGGAATCGCAGGCATTGTGGCTGCTGCGCCTATGGCGCAGTGCGGGCGCACCATGCCGATCGAAAGTTCGCATGCGGGTGGCTGGGAATGGATTCGTTACCAATCTTTCTCAAAGAAGTGCCACCAGCGTCCACATGCTTCTTACGATAGGCCGTTTCCCAGAGGAGTAAGTCTTGGCTTCACAGTCCCCCTTCTTCGGCAAGCGTGACCGCGACACCGACAACTTCAATTCCCGTCCCGCACCGCTCGTCGGCGCCGGCACCAACCTCGCAGGTACACCCGTCAATCCTTCTTCCCTCACCACCGGCGCATCCAGCGCCGCCGCCGCGGCACCCGCGGTCAAGGAAGGCGGCAGCAAGCTCACCGTCGGCCCGAACATCAAGCTCAAGGGCGTGGAGATCACCGACTGCGACACGCTAGTGGTCGAAGGCATGGTCGAGGCCACCATGGACTCGCGCGTGATCCAGATTTCCGAGCAGGGCGAGTTCAAGGGCTCGGCCGAGATCGACATCGCGGAGATCCGCGGCGTGTTCGACGGCAACCTCACGGTGCGCGAGAAGCTGGTGATCCACTCGACCGGCAAGGTCACGGGCAAGATCCGCTACGGCAAGATCGTGATCGAGGAAGGCGGCCAGCTGTCGGGCGAGATCAGCTTCGGCACCAGCGAAAGCAAGAAGTCCGGCCTGCAGTCGGCTTGATGCGATGCGGGCTCAGCCCCGCAGTTTCGTCAGCAAGGCACCCGCCGCGGCGGGTGCTTTTTCTTTGGCGCCGTTGATGAAGAAGACGAACACCTCGCGCGTCTTCGCCGCCACGTCGTCGACGCCTTCCACGCGCGGCAGCCCGGCCGGCGTACCGCCCTCGGCCCAGTGCTGCGCATGGTCGGCCCAGGCCGCGAGCGCCTTGGGCGCATAGCCGCTCTTGAGCTTGGCGTCGCTGTTCATGAGCCGCGCATAGGCGAAGTCGGCCGTGAGGTTGGCGAAGGACGGAAACTTCGGCGAGTCGGTGAACACCGTGGCTACGCCGTGCCGGCGTGCCAGCGCCAGGTAGTCGGGCGTCATGAAGCTCTCGTGCCGCACGTCCATCACGTGGCGCAGCGCGCGGCTGCCCTCCTTCTTCGGCAGCAGCGCGAGGAAGGCCGCGAAGTCCTCGGCGTCGAACACCTTGGTCGGCATGAACTGCCAGACGATCGGGCCCAGCTTGTCTTTCAATTCGGCGACGCCGCTCTCGACGAAGCGCGCGATCGATTCGCCCGCGCCGGCCAGCAGCTTGCGGTTGGTGGCGAAGCGCGAGGCCTTGAGCGAGAACACGAAGTCCTCGGGCGTCTCGTCGTGCCACTTGCGGAAGCTCTCGGGCTTCATCGTGCTGTAGTAGGTGCCGTTGACCTCGATGGCCGTGACCTGCCGGCTCGCGTAGTGCAGCTCCTGCTTCTGCGGCAGGTCGGACGGGTAGAAGTTGTCGCGCCAGGGTTCGAAGGTCCACCCACCGATGCCCACGCGGATGCCGGGCGTCACCTTGCTGCTGCTCATCGCGTTCCTTCCGGCTTGTCGGGTTTGGGACTGCGCACTCTACGCGGCGGGGCCGCAGGTGCAAAATGCTTTTTTCCCCCGACGATCCCTTTGCGCGGAGACCCCCGATGAACGCCCCCCTGCACCGTGAAATGCCCGCTGGCCTGCTCGACGCCGACCGTGCCCTGTCCGAAGTCTCGGCGAAATGGGACACCGACATCCTGCGTCAGCTCACCGACTACATCGCCATCCCGTCCAAGTCGCCGGGCTTCGACAAGGACTGGTCGGCCAACGGCTACCTGGAGACCGTGCTGCGCAATGCCGCGACCTGGGTCGAGGCACAGAAGATCGAGGGCCTGAAGCTCGAGATCGTGCGCCTCGAAGGCCGCACGCCGGTGCTGTTCTTCGAAGTGCCGGCCAGCGGCACCGACATGAAGGAAACCGTGCTGATGTACGGCCACCTCGACAAGCAGCCCGAGTTCACCGGCTGGCGCAACGACCTCGGCCCCTGGACGCCCAAGTACGAGAACGGCCTGCTCTACGGCCGCGGCGGCGCCGACGACGGCTACGCGGTCTATGCCAGCGTGGCGGCGCTGCAGGCGCTCAAGAGCCAGGGCGCCGCGCACCCGCGCATCGTCGGCCTAATCGAGACCTGCGAGGAAAGCGGCTCCTACGACCTGCTGCCCTACGTCAACGCCCTCCGGCCCCGGCTCGGCGAGGTCGAACTGGTGATCTGCCTGGACTCCGGCGCCGGCAACTACGACCAGCTCTGGCTCACGACCTCGCTGCGCGGCCTGGCGGGCGGCACGCTCAAGGTCGAGGTGCTGACCGAAGGCATCCACTCGGGCGACGCCTCGGGCCTGGTGCCCTCGAGCTTCCGCATCATGCGGCAGGTGCTCGACCGGCTCGAGGACAGCGCCACCGGCCGCCTGCTGCCGGCCAGCTTCCATTGCGAAGTGCCGCCCGACCGCCTGGCGCAGGCCCAGGCCACGGCCGCCATCCTCGGCGACGAACTGTTCAAGCGCTTCCCCTGGGCCCATGCCGACTGCGGCGGTTCGAGCACCTTCACGCTGCCCACCACCAGCGACCCGGTCGAGGCGCTGCTCAACCGCACCTGGCGGCCCGCGCTGTCGGTGGTCGGCGCCGAGGGCTTCCCCGCGCCCAAGGACGCGGGCAACGTGCTGCGGCCCTACACCGCCTTCAAGCTCTCGCTGCGGCTGCCGCCGCTGGTGGATGCCGACAAGGCGGTGCAGGAGCTCAAGGCCCTGCTGGAAGACAACGCGCCCTACCAGGCCAAGGTCACCTTCGACGGCGGCGGCGGCGCCACCGGCTGGAACGCGCCCGAAATCACGCCCTGGTTCGAGCAGGCGCTGCACACCGCCTCGCGCGCACATTTCGGCGCGCCCTGCGGCTACATCGGCCAGGGCGGCACGATCCCGCTGATGAACATGCTGAGCGCGGGCTTCCCGACCGCGCAGATGATGGTCTGCGGCGTGCTCGGCCCCAAGAGCAACGCCCACGGCCCCAACGAGTTCCTGCACGTGCCCTACGCCAAGAAGCTCACGGCCGCGGTGGCCGAGGTGATCGCGGCGCTGCCGGTGGCGCACAAGGCGGCGCAGGCCGAGCCCGCCTGAGGCCAAAAAAAAAGCGCCCCCAAAGGGGCGCCGTACCGAAGCCGCAGATGCGTCTCAGCGTTTCTGCAGCAGACCACTCAGCGAAGACAGCAGGTCTTCGTTGGTGTTGAGTCCCTCGTCGGGAATCTTGCCGTGCGGCGTGAGCTGGTCGATCAGCGAGGGCAGCATCGTGGCCAGCATCGGCAGCAGCATGGCGGCGTTGATGCCCAGCTTGCCGGCGATGGCCGAGACCACGTCGCCGCCGAGCACCTGGTTCAGCTGCCCGCCCGACACCGGCGCGTTGTCGCCCTTGCCGATCCATGAGCCGATCACGTCGCCCAGCCCGGCCTGCTCGAACTTCGAGACCAGGCCTCCCAGCCCGCCCTGCTGTCCGTTGTTGGCCAGCAGCCCGCCGAGGGCGTCGGCCAGCCCGCCCGCATCGCCGAGTCCGCCGGACTTCTGCGCCGCGCCGCCGAGCACCTGACCGAGTACCGAGTCGAGCAATCCCATGGTTTTTCCTTGAAGTTTCTGTTGTGTGACAGTACCGCAGCGATTGTGCTTGGCCGCTGCGCAGAATGAAACAGATCGTAGTCAGGCGATCGGCGTTCCCGTGCGAAATTCCTTCACGGCGGCAGGCGTTTGGCCAGCAGGGGGGCGCTCACGCCCTGCACGCCGACCAGGCCCAGCACCGTGAGCAGCGAGTTCTGCGCCCCGCGCCAGGCCTCGTGCAGGTCGATCCATTCGTCCAGCGCGTGGAAGCCGCCGGTCAGCCCGCCGCCGCCCACCACGATGGCCGGAATGCCCAGCGACATCGGCACGTTGGCGTCGGTGCTGCCGCCGCGGAACACGGTGCGGCGGCCGAAGGCGGTGTTGGCGCGCACCGCGGCCTCGACGATCGGCGTGTCCGAGGGGGTGCGGCCGCCCGGCCGGTCGCCGATCAGGCGGCTTGAGGCGCGCAGCGTGTCCACGCCCCAGCGGTGGTTCTCCTCGCGCACCGCGGCATCGATGGCCGCGAAGATCTTCTTCTCGGTGGCCAGCAGCGGCCCGTTCGCATCGGAACGGATGTCGATCGCCATGCGGGCCTGCGCGGCGATGGTGTTGACCGAGGTGCCGCCGCTGACCGTGCCCACGGTGAAGGTGGTGCGCGGAAAGCGCGGCGTCTTGAGGTCGGCGATCTTGGCGATCGCGCGGCCCATGCCGTGGATCGCGCTGGGCACGCGGCCGAAGGCGCCGAAGCTGTGGCCGCCCGGCCCCTCGAAGGTGACTTCGTAGCGTCGGCTCGCGGTGCCGAAGATCAGCACGCTGCCCTCGGGCGCGGGCTCGAGCGCCACCAGGCCGTCGATCTCCGGGTGCTCGGCGAAGATGTGCTTCATGCCGCGCAGGTTGCCGAGCTCTTCCTCGCCGACATTGGCCGCGAACAGCAGGTCGCCCTCGGTCTGCACCTGCTCTTCGTTGAGCACGCGCAGCCATGACAGCAGCACCGCGAGGCCGCGCGTGTTGTCCGAGATGCCGGGCGCGTAGAGCCGGCCGTCGCGCTCCTTCACCGTGACATCGGTGCCGGCCGGGAACACCGTGTCGAGGTGGGCCGAGACCAGCAGCGTGGGCCCGTTGCCGCGGCCCTTGCGCAGGCCCAGCACATTGCCCTCGGCATCGATACGGGCGTCGCTCAGGCCCAGCGCCTTGAGGCGCGCCAGGAAGGCTTCGGCGCGCGCCTGCTCCTTGAAGGGCGGCGCCTCGATCTCGGTGAGCCGCCGCAGGTCGACGCCCGCGCGCGCATGGTCGTCGCGCACCGCGTCGAGCAGCCGCTGCACCGTTGGCGAGGCCATCAGCTGGACGTAGGCGCGGTCGACCTCGGGCCGCACGGGGGCCGGCACGGCGCTGCGGGAATGCAGGTACTGCCCCTGCGCCGCGGCGGCGACGCAGAGCCCCGCGAGCCAGATCGACGCGGCCCCGGCGGCCCGGCACTTGCTGCGAAACGACCCGCTTCGCAGCGCGCCGCTCATGCGCCGCCCAGGAGCGTCAGTGCGGCCAGCGCGGCGGTCTCGGCGCGCAGCACGCGCGGCCCGAGCCGGGCGGGAAGGAAGCCGCTGTCCAGCGCGCGCGTTTCCTCGGTGCTGCTCAGGCCGCCCTCGGGCCCGCTCAGGATGCGCCAGGCCGCAGCCGCGTGTTCGTGCGCGAGTTCGGCCAGCGGCCGGGTGCCGGGCACCAGGCTGAGCACGGCGCGCTGCGCGCCGTCGTCGGCGGCCGCGACCCAGTCGGCGAAGCTGCGCACCGGATGGATCACGGGCACGCGGTTGCGGCCGCACTGCTCGCAGGCCGCGATCGCGATCGCTTCCCAGTGCGCGCGCTTCTTCTCGGCGCGCTCGGCCGCCAGCCGCAGCACGCCGTGCGCGGTGACCAGCGGCTGGATGCTCGCGACGCCGAGTTCGGTGGCTTTCTCGACCAGCCAGTCCATGCGGTCGTTGGCCGGCATGCCCGGCGCGAGATGCACCGCGGTGACGGCCTCGCGTTCGACCGGATCGTGCGCGCCGACGTTCACCGTGACCTCGCTGCGGCCCATGCGCTCGACCGTGGCCGCGTACTCGCCGCCCCGGCCGTCGAACAGCGTGAGCGCGTCGCCGGGCTGCAGCCGCAGCACCTGCACGTGGCGCGCCGCACCGGGCGGCAGCGAGAGCGTGGTGCCGGCGCCCAGCGCCACGGCACAGTGGAAGCGCGCCACCTCAGACCCGGCCGTAGGCGAAACCGACCGCCGCCTGCGTGCCTTCGATCTCGTCGATGGCGCGCAGCAGCGGTGTGAGCTGGGTGTAGCGGCTCGCGGTGGCGCGGATGTAAGCGATGAAACGAGGCGTGTCTTCCAGGTAGCGCGGCTTGCCGTCGCGCAGCGTGAGCCGCGCGAAGATGCCTGCCACCTTGAGGTGGCGCTGAAGGCCCATCCATTCGACCGCCTGGTAGAAGGCGCCGAAGTCCTCGTCGACCGGCAGCCCGGCCTTGCGCGCCTGCTGCCAGTAGCGCACGGTGATGTCGAGCACGAAGTCCTCGTCCCAGCTCAGGAAGGCATCGCGCATCAGGCTGGCGATGTCGTAGGTGATGGGGCCGTAGACGGCGTCCTGGAAGTCCAGCACGCCCAGCGGCGCATGGGCTTCACCGGACAGCATCAGATTGCGCGGCATGAAGTCGCGGTGCACATACACGCTGGGCGATGCGAGGTTGTTCTCGAGGATGGCCCTGAAGCTGCGCTCGAGCCGCTCCTGCAGCTTGCCCTCGATCGTCACGCCGCGGTACCGCCGCACGTACCACTCGGGGAACAGCGCGAGTTCCCGCTCCAGCAGCGCCCGGTCGTAGGGCGGCAGCACGCCCGGCTTCGAGGCCAGTTGCCAGGCGATCAGCGCGTCGATGGCCTGGGCGTAGAGCGGCCGGCTGGCATCGGCGTTGGCCGGGTCGAGCACGTCGAGCATGGTCTGGCGGCCCAGGTCGTCCAGCAGCATGAAGCCCACGGCCGGGTCCCATTCGAGCACCTCGGGCGCCTTCACGCCGGCCGCATGCAGCAGGCCGGCCACGTGCACGAAGGGCGCGCTGTCTTCCTTCTCGGGCGGCGCGTCCATCACGATGCGCGACCGTGCGGTGCCGTCGTGGCAGTCGATGCGGAAGTAGCGCCGGAAACTGGCGTCGGCCGAGGCCAGCCGGACCGTGTCCGGCTTCAGGCCATGGGCGGGTGCGATGCGTGCAAGCCAGGCGGCGAAGGCCGCGGCGCGGTCCGGGTCGTCCCAGAGGATGGGGGGGGCGGGAGCGAGGGACGTGGGCGGGGATGCGGTCATGGATAATCGATTCTACAAATCCGCGTCTTGCGGACCCCACGGCAGCCGCTCCCCTCGGGGTCCCGCTCTTCTTCTGGCCGACGCTCTTTCGACGATTGCTGACTTCCCTGCCCATGTCCGAAACGAAACGCCACCGTGCCCGGCACGTCGTGCCCATGCCGTCCGCCGCACGGGTCCCGGGCCACGCCCGGGCGCTCGGGGGAGGCCGCGCATGAGTCGACTGCGCCGCCCGCCGCTGCCATTGGCCCTGCTGACCCTGGCCCTGTGGCAGGCGCAGGGGGCCTGGGCGCAGGACAACTGGCTCGATGCCCCGCTGGTGCTGCAGCGCACGCCGCAACTGGTCGAGACCATTCCCAACACCGAGCGCGGCCTGCGCCCGAACCTGATCGAAGGCGACCAGGTTTCCGGCCGCCCCGACCTGGAGACGGTGATCGAAGGCCATGCCTCGATCCGTCGCGGCGACACGGTGATCCGTGCCGACCGCCTCGAGTACTACCAGCCCGACGACCTGGCCAAGGCACGCGGCAACGTGCACGTGAACCAGGCCGGGAACACCTATGACGGACCCGAGCTCCAGCTCAAGCTGGAGACCTTCGAGGGCTTCTTCAACAACGTGCGCTACCAGTTCCTCGCGACCGGCGGCCATGGCGATGCGCAGCGCATCGACTTCGTCGACTCCAGCGTGTCGATCGCCCGGCAGGCCACCTACACCACCTGCCGGCGCGAGGACTACCCCGGCTGGATGCCGGCCTGGATCCTGAGCGCGGCCACGCTCACGACCGACACCGAGGAGAACATCGGCACCGCCACCGACGCGCGCATGACCTTCATGGGCATCACCACGCCGGCGCTGCCCTCGATGACCTTCCCGCTCAACAACCAGCGCCAGAGCGGCGTGCTGCCGCCGGTGTTCGGCGTGGGCAGCGTCAACGGCGCGGAAGTGCTGCTGCCCTACTACTGGAACATCGCGCCCAACCGCGACGCCACTCTCTACCCGACGCTCATGGGCAAGCGGGGCATCAACATCGGCAGCGAGTTCCGCTACCTCGAGAGCACCTACAGCGGCACCGCGCGCGTGGACTACATGCCCACCGATTCGCTGCGCGACCGCGACCGCTGGGGCGTCTGGACCACGCACCGCCAGACCTTCGATCCCAAGCCTTTCGGGCTCGATTCGCTCTCGGCGACGCTGCGCCTGAACCGGGTCAGCGACAACGACTACTGGCGCGATTTCTCGCGCACCCCCACGCTGACCTCGCGGCTGCTCGACAGCGAAGCCGCGGTCAACTGGAGCAAGGGCGACTGGAGCGGCCAGGTGCGTGCCTTGTCCTACCAGACCTTGCAGTACTCGCTGTCGCCGATCACGCCGCCCTACGATCGCATGCCGCAGATCACGGCCAACAACACGCAGTACGACTGGGGTGGCTTCGACGTCACGACCTCGCTCGACTACACGCGCTTTCGCGCCGATTCGCAGTACGCGCCGCTGCTCAACGGACTGCTGCAGCCCAATGGCGAACGCGTGTTCGGCTCGGTGCAGATCAGCCGGCCGTGGATCACGCCCTCGAGTTTCGTGATCCCGAAGCTGCAGCTGCATGCGACCTCCTACCAGTTCGACACGCCGCTGGCCAACGGCGCCAGCTCGGCGAGCCGCACCGTGCCCACCTTCAGTCTCGACAGCGGCCTGGTGTTCGAGCGCGATGCCAGCTTTTTCGGCCGGGCCTTCCGCCAGACGCTGGAGCCGCGGCTGTTCTACGTGAACACGCCCTACCGCGACCAGAGCCAGCTGCCGATCTACGACACCGCGGCCAACGACTTCAACTTCGCGACCATCTATTCCGAAAACGCGTTCTCCGGCAACGACCGCATCTCCGACAGCAACCTGCTGACGGCCGGCGTGAGCACGCGATTGATCGACCCCGACACCGGGGCCGAGGCCGCGCGCTTCGGTATTGCGCAGCGCTTCCGCTTCGCCGATCAGCGCGTCACGCTGCCGGGCGTGCTGCCGGCGACCGACCGGCTGAGCGACGTGCTGCTCGGTGCGCAGATCAACTGGACCCCGAAGTGGAGCGTGGACACCACGATCCAATACAACCCCGACGAGGGCCGCTCGGTGCGCAGCACGCTGAGTGCGCGCTACAGCCCGGGCGCCTATCGCACCATCAATGCGGCGCTGCGCTACCAGGCCGACAGCACGCCCTTGACGCAGGACGGCAACAAGTCGATCGACGTCGGCTGGCAATGGCCGCTCAACGACCTCTGGGGCGACAAGGGCAAGGACCTGGGCAAGGGCCGTGGCGAGGGCGGCGGCCGCTGGTATGCGGTCGGCCGGCTCAACTACAGCCTCAAGGACCGCCAGCTCACCGACGGCGTCGTGGGCGTGGAATATGACGGATGTTGCTGGATCGGGCGCGTGGTGCTGGAACGTCTGACCACGGGACAGGTCACAGCCAACACGCGGATCATGTTCCAGATCGAGTTCGTGGGCTTCGCCAGCGTGGGTGTGGGCTCCAACCCGATGACCGCATTGGCCAAGAACATCCAGCGCTACCAGCCCCTGCGCGTGCCCGGCGATTCGCCGAGCCGCTTCACCAATTACGACTGAACCCTGTCACCATGAAATCTTCTCGCTCCACCCTCACCCTGGCGTGCCTTGCCATGCTGGCGGCCGCCGCGTCGGGCGTGCAAGCGCAGGGCCTGGGCATGCGTCCTGGCGGCGGCACGGGCATCACCGACATCATGCGCGGCGGCGCCCGCGTCACGGCGCCGGCGCAGGTGCCCCGCAGCGCCGCGGTGCAGCCCGCGCCGACCGGGCAACGCGCGGCCGAGTACATCGTGGCGCTGGTCAATTCCGAGCCCGTGACCAACACCGAAGTCCAGAAGCGCGCGACCCGGATCCTGCGCGAGAACCCCGAGGCCCAGCGCGTGCCACGCGCCGACCTCAATCGCATGGTGCTCGAACGCATCGTGGTCGAGCGCGCGCAGCTGCAGCTGGCCAAGGAAAGCGGCATCAAGGTCGACGACCAGGCGGTGGACCAGGCCGAACAGCTGGTGGCGCGCCAGAACCAGGTCCCTCAGGAAGAGTTGTACCGTCGCCTCGATTCCGAAGGCATCACCCGCGCGGAATTCCGAAGCGACCTGCGCGACCAGCTGCTGCTGACCCGCCTGCGCGAGCGCGAGGTCAACGCCCGGGTCAAGATCAGCGACTCCGAGGTCGACCAGTTCATCCAGGACCAGCGCAGCGGCAATGCCGTGGCCGCGCCGGAAATCAACCTGGCGCACGTGCTCGTCACCGTGCCCGAGGATTCGAGCGAAGCCCAGATCGCGGCGCTGCAGAAGAAGGCCCAGGGCGTGGCCGACCGGGCGCGTGCCGGCGAGGACTTCGCCAAGCTGGCGCGCGAGAACTCCGACTCGCCCGATCGCGCCAACGGTGGCTCGCTGGGCCTGCGCGGCGCCGACCGCTATCCGCCGCTGTTCGTCGAAGCCACGCAGACCACGCCGGTCAACGGCATCGTCGGACCGGTGCGTTCGGGCGCCGGCTTCCATGTGATCAAGGTGCTGGCCAAGGGCCAGGCCGGTGCGGCAGAAGGCGTGGTCACCCAGACCCAGACGCGCCACATCCTGCTGCGCAATGATCCGCAGCGCAGCACCGCGCAAGCCATCGAGCAGCTCGCCGAGTTCAAGCGCCGCGTGCTGGCCGGCACCGCCGACTTCGCCTCGCTGGCGCGCGACAACTCGCAGGACGGCAGCGCCAAGGACGGTGGCGACCTGGGCTGGGCGCGGCCCGGCCAGTTCGTGCCCGAGTTCGAGGAAGCGCTGGACCGGCTCGCGCCGGGGCAGATCAGCGACCCGGTGGTCACGCGCTTCGGCGTCCACCTGATCCAGGCCGTCGCCCGGCGCGAGGCCAAGCTCAGCCAGACCGAGCAGCGCGAAGCCGCGCGTGCCGTGCTGCGCGAGAAGAAGATGGACGAGGCCTACGAGACCTGGGTGCAGGAAGTGCGCGGCCGGGCCTACGTCGAATTTCGCGAGCCGCCGGTCTGATGGCGCAGCACATCGCGCGCAAGCGCTTCGGCCAGCACTTCCTGTCCGACGGCGGCATCATCGACGCGATCGTGGACGGCATCGCGCCGCAGCCCGGCGATGCGATGGTCGAGATCGGGCCGGGTCTGGCGGCGCTCACGCAGCCGCTGGTCGAGCGGCTCGGGCACCTGACCGTGATCGAGCTCGATCGCGACCTGGCGGCGCGTCTGCGCGCGCACGGCCAGCTCGAGGTGATCGAGTCCGACGTGCTCAAGGTCGACTTCGCCGCGCTGGCCGCGCGGCTGGCCGGCCCCGCGCACAAGCCGCTGCGCGTGGTGGGCAACCTGCCCTACAACATCTCCACGCCGATCCTGTTCCATCTGCTGGATTTCGCGCACCTGATCGCCGACCAGCACTTCATGCTGCAGAAGGAAGTCATCGACCGCATGGTGGCCCGGCCCGCCACCTCCGACTACAGCCGGCTGAGCGTGATGCTGCAGTGGCGCTACGCGATGGAGAACTTCCTGTTCGTGCCGCCTGAGAGCTTCGAGCCACCGCCGCGCGTGGACAGCGCCGTGGTGCGCATGGTGCCGCTGGCGCAGCCGCCGGCGGTCGATGCCACCCGTCTGGGCGAGATCGTGCAGGTGGCCTTCAGCCAGCGCCGCAAGATCCTGCGCAACACGCTGGGCCGCTGGCTCGAGGAACACGGTTTTGGCGGCAGCTTCGATGTGCAGCGTCGGGCCGAGGAAGTGCCGGTGGCGGAGTACGTCGCGCTGGCCCAGGCCGTGCCGCCCTGAGCCATCGCGGCGCCATGAAAAAAGCCCGTCGTCGACGGGCTTTTTTCATGTTCGCGGAACGCCGGCGATCCGGTGTGGCCGGACGGCGGGCAGCGCGCTGCGGCGACTCAGGCTGCGGCCAGCCAATACCCTGCGTTGAAGGGACTGCTCATGCGCAATGCCAGTGGCGAGACGTCGACCAACTTGTCGGTCGGCATCTTCTCGGCGGTGGGATCGACCGGTGCGACTTCGATGTCGGCGATCGGCGTGCTTCCTTCAGGAGCCTCGACAGCCCGTTCTGCTTGGCTGGTGTGTGCAGAACGGGCTACAGAAAAGAATAGAAGCAGCGGAACGGGATCTTGCGGTCACCCCAGTAGTCCGAGGCGTCGCGGAAGATGTCGAGCAATTGCTCGCGTGCTTCCTTGTCGAACTTGGCGTTGGCCGGGATCTGCTCGAGCACGATGACAAAACCAGGCTGCGGGCCCGATTTATGCAAGGGATCGGTCATGCAGTCGTACAGCGCGTCGAAGTTCTTCCCGAAATGCGAGGGGAAGGTGAATTGCTGTGCGATGAGGTCGAGCACGTCCTGCTTGGTCTGGGCGTTGGCCAGATTGGCATAGAGGAAGTGCTGTCCCGCCGCGTTCGCAGCCTCCTGCAGGTCGTTCACGCGGAAAGCGCGAATCGACTGCACGATGTTGGGCCGCACGGCACGAAGGGATAAGGTCATCTCCGCAGGTCTTTCCATGGTTGTCGTCGTCGTCGTCATGTCATCGGGGCGCAGGGATGCGCCGCTCCAATTCGGTTCTTTGCTGCTGCTGCTCACGGCGCAATCCGCCGAAAGCTCGCGTAATGATCCGCGGTGTACCAGCACGTTGTCGGTGCCGTCACGGGTTGGCCGCCGCAGACGATGCGCCGCGCGCCGCGGTTGCGTGCGCCTGGCGTATCGACCGTGTATTCGCGGTAATGCCCACGCCGCTCGGACGGCAGGAGGCGCTCGCGGTTGCCGAACACCGTGCCGTCCTTGTCATGCCGGAAGGGGCCACCGTTCAGGATGGCCTGGTAGGTCCGCTGGCCTTGTGCCGGCAGCTCGCCGAGCGCAATCGAATCCTGGAGCGACTGCCGTTCCGTCGTGCCTCGGGTGTCACGGGCGTCGGCGCCGGTCGCCAACAGCGCCAGCAGCAAGCCGGCCAGGGCAAAACGGGACGCAGACAACGTGATCGAGGCCATGGATGGAACAGCGGCCGCCATGGGGCGCCACAAGCAAAAAGGGCGGGGGTCGAAACGGGGTCAACCTTGGGGTTAACCCGCGAATTCAAGCTTGTCAGTGTGCACCAGGGATGCACAAATAGCAAGCGCCTGCTCAAAATTTGAGCAGGCGCCGGGCCCCGATCCGGGGCGGTGAAGTTAGCGACCGCTATCGCGGTGGCGCTTAACGGTCGGCGTTGGCGTCGGCGACTGTCAAGGCCGTCATGTTCACGATGCGGCGCACGGTGGCGCTGGCCGTGAGAATGTGCACAGGTTTGGCCGCACCCAGCAGCACCGGGCCGATCGCGATGTTGCCGCCGGCCGCGGTCTTGAGCAGGTTGTAGGAAATGTTGGCCGCGTCGAGGTTCGGGAAAACCAGCAGGTTGGCGTTGCCCGACAGCGCGCTGTGCGGCATCACGGCCGCGCGCTGCTTGCCGTCGAGTGCCACGTCGCCGTGCATTTCGCCGTCGACTTCGAGCCAGGGGGCCTGCACGCGCAGCAGGTCCAGCGTGCGGCGCATCTTGATCGCGCTGGCCTGGTTGCTGCTTCCGAAGTTCGAATGCGACAGCAGCGCGGCCTTGGGCTTGATGCCGAAACGCATCATTTCCTCGGCCGCCATGGTCGTGATCTCGGTCAGTTCCTCGGGCGTCGGGTCGTAGTTGACGTGGGTGTCGACCAGGAACACCTGGCGGTCGGGCAGCAGCAGGCCGTTCATGCACGCGTAGATCGGCACGTCCTGCGGCGTGCTGGCGCAGCCGCCGGGGCGCTTGCCGATCACCTGGTCGATGTGGTGCAGGTGGATCGCGGTGGTGCCCCAGGTGCCGCAGATCAGGCCGTCGACCTCGCCCTTGTGCAGCAGCATCGCGCCGATCAGCGTCAGGCGGCGGCGCATCTCGATCTTGGCGGTCTGCACCGTGGTGCCCATGCGCTCGGTCATGCGATGGTAGGTCTGCCAGAAATCGCGGTAGCGGTGGTCCTGCTCGACGTTGACGATGTCGTAGTCGAGTTCTTCCTTGAGCCGCAGGCCGAACTTCTCGATGCGCTGGGCGATGATCGCCGGCCGGCCGATCAGCGTGGGCCGGGCCAGGCCTTCGTCGACCACGATCTGGGCCGCGCGCAGCACGCGTTCTTCCTCGCCCTCGGCGTAGGCCACGCGCTTCTTGCTCGCGCGCTTGGCGGCGTCGAAGATCGGCTTCATCGCGGTGCCCGAGGCGTAGACGAAGCTCTGCAGCTTGTCGCGGTAGGCGTCGAGATCGGTGATCGGGCGCATCGCCACGCCGCTCTCGGCCGCCGCCTTGGCCACGGCCGGCGCGATCTTCATCATCAGGCGCGGGTCGAAGGGCTTGGGGATCAGGTACTCGGGGCCGAAGGTCAGCTTCTCGCCCACATAGGCGGCCGCCACGCGCTCGCTCTGCTCGGCCTGCGCCAGCTCGGCGATGGCGTGCACCGCGGCGATCTCCATCTCGTCGGTGATCGTGGTCGCGCCCGAGTCGAGCGCGCCGCGGAAGATGTACGGGAAGCACAGGACGTTGTTGACCTGGTTCGGGTAGTCGGTGCGGCCGGTGGCCATGATCACGTCGCCGCGCACCGCATGGGCGTCTTCGGGCGCGATCTCGGGGTTGGGGTTGGCCAGCGCGAAGATCACCGGATGGGCCGCCATCTTGGCCACCATCGCGGGCTTGAGCACGCCGCCGGCCGACAGGCCCAGGAACACGTCGGCGCCTTCGATCACTTCGCTGAGCGTGCGCGCGGTGGTCTGCTGCATGTACTGGCGCTTGTCCTCGTCCATCAGCTCGGTGCGGCCTTCGTAGACCACGCCGGCCAGATCGGTCACGAACACGTTCTCGCGCCGCAGGCCCACCTTGAGCAGCAGGTTCAGGCAGGCCAGCGCCGCGGCGCCCGCGCCCGAAGTGACCAGCTTGACGTCGGCGATGTTCTTGCCCGCGACCTTCAGCCCGTTGAGCAGCGCCGCGGCCACCGTGATGGCGGTGCCGTGCTGGTCGTCGTGGAACACCGGGATCTTCATGCGCTTGCGCAGTTCGCGCTCGATGTAGAAGCAGTCCGGGGCCTTGATGTCCTCGAGGTTGATGGCGCCGAAGGTCGGCTCCAGCGACGCGATGATGTCGACCAGCTTGACGGGGTCCTTCTCGTCGATCTCGATGTCGAACACGTCGACGCCGGCGAACTTCTTGAACAGCACGCCCTTGCCTTCCATCACCGGCTTGGAGGCCAGCGGGCCGATGTCACCCAGGCCCAGCACGGCGGTGCCGTTGGTGATCACCGCCACCAGGTTGCCGCGGGCCGTGTACTTGAAGGCGTTGGCCGGGTCCTTGACGATTTCCTCGCAGGGCGCGGCGACGCCGGGCGAATAGGCCAGGGCCAGGTCGCGCTGGTTGACCATCTGCTTGGTGGCCGCGATCGCGACCTTGCCGGGGACCGGAAACTCGTGGTACTCCAGCGCGGCGCGGCGCAGCTCCGCGCGCTTGTCTTCGACGCTCGGCACAGCCGTCGAGGGGGGGCTCAGGGGGGAGAGATCGGACATGACTGCGTGCTCCGGCTGTCGCTGGCGCGTGAAATGACGCGTCCGCGACACTGTTGTAGGGGGCGCGATTGTAGACCTCGGGCCCCGGCCGAGGCGGCTCGCAAAGCGCCTGGACCGGCCAGGGTCTCGTTGACGGCGGTGCGAAAACCCGCTCGCCCGCGTCACACGTGCGCGGGCCCCTGCGCTATATGATCCGGACGATTCAACTCCAACGACTGAGAGGGGCGCCATGGCACTGATGGATTTCATCAAGAAGCAGTTCATAGACATCATCCAGTGGACCGAGACTGGCGATGGCACGCTGGCCTGGCGCTTCCCGATGGCGGAGATGGAAATCCAGAACGGCGCCTCGCTCACCGTGCGCGAATCGCAGGTGGCCGTCTTCGTCAACGAGGGCAAGGTGGCCGACGTGTTCGGCCCTGGCATGTACAAGCTCACGACGCAGACGCTGCCCGTGCTCACGTACCTGAAGAACTGGGACAAGCTGTTCGAGTCCCCGTTCAAGAGCGACGTCTACTTCTTCAGCACGCGCCAGCAGGTCGACCAGAAGTGGGGCACGCCCCAGCCGATCACGATCCGCGACAAGGACTTCGGCGCAGTGCGCCTGCGCGCCTTCGGCAACTACAGCTTCCGCGTCGGCGACGCCAAGCTGTTCCACACCGAGATCTCCGGCACGCGCGACCTCTACACCGTGGCCGACCTCGACGGCCAGCTGCGCGGCCTGGTGCTGCAGAACATCAGCAACGCGATCGCTTCGAGCGGCGTGCCCTTCCTCGACCTCGCGGCCAACCAGATCGAGTTCGCCAACGCGCTCGCGACCCAGCTCAAGCCCGAGTTCGCCAAGATCGGCATCCAGCTCGAGAACATCACGGTCCAGAACGTCTCGCTGCCCGAAGAGCTGCAGAAGGTGCTCGACCAGAAGATCGGCATGGGCATGGTCGGCAACGACATGGGCAAGTTCATGCAGTACCAGACGGCGCAGGCGATCCCCAAGTTCGCCGAGGGCTCGGCCAGCGGCGGTGGCGGCATCGCGGGCGACGCGATGGGCCTGGGCGCGGGCGTGGCGCTCGGCCAGGTGCTGGCGCAGAACCTGGCGCAGGGGCTGAACCCCAACGCGGCGGCCACGGCCGCCGTGGCCGCCGCCGCGCCGGTGAGCGAGATCAGCGCCAACGACGTGATGGCCACGCTCGAGAAGCTGGGCGACCTCAAGACCAAGGGCATCCTGACCCAAGAAGAGTTCGACGCGAAGAAGGCCGAGCTCTTGAAGAAGCTGGTCTAACCCGCACCGATGGCTGAGGAAACAGGCGCCCAGCGCGCCTACCGTGCGCCCTGCCCTGGCTGCGGCGCACCGGTCGAATTCAAGTCGGCGCAATCCACGTTCGCCGTCTGCCCCTACTGCCAGAGCACCGTCGTGCGCCAGGGCGACACGCTCGCGCGCATCGGCAAGATGGCGGAGCTGTTCGACGATTTCAGCCCGCTGCAGCTGTTTGCCGCGGGCCGTCTCCAGAACAAGCCCTTCACGCTGGTCGGGCGGCTGCAGTACAGCTACCCGGGCGGCCGCTGGACCGAATGGATCGCCGCGCTCGATGGCGAACGCACCGGCGTCCTGAGCGAGGACAACGGCGCCTTCGTCTTCGCGCTGCCGCACACGCTGGACCGCGCGGCGCCCGCGCCGACCGACCTGCGCGTCGGCGCGACCACGGCCTTCAACGGCCGGAACTACACCGTCAGCTCCAACGAGCAGGTGGCGCTGGTGTCCGCACAGGGCGAACTGCCGCGCCTGCCCGAACTGGGCAAGACCTTCGCGGTGGTCGAACTGCGCAACGACACCGGCGAGGTGCTCAGCCTCGACTACGACACGCAGCCGCCCGGCGCCTACCTCGGTCGCGCGGTGCGCCTCGAGGACCTGCAGCTCACCGGCCTGCGCGAGGAATCGGCCAAGGACGAGAAGGGTCGCAGCTTCAACTGCCCCAACTGCGGCTCGCCGGTGACGGTCAACCTGGCCGACAGCAAGAGCATCACCTGCGGCAACTGCCACAGCATCATCGACCTGTCGCAGGGCATCGGCGGCGAGCTCAAGCATGCCGAGCAGAACGACTCGGTGCGTCCGCTGATCGCGCTGGGCAGCATCGGCCAGCTGCAGGGTGTGGCCTGGCAGGTGGTGGGCTTCCAGCACCGCATGGGCGTCGAGCCCGGCGACGACGAGCACTTCGGCTGGAACGAGTACCTGCTCTACAACAAGAAGCGCGGCTTCAGCTTCCTGGTCGACGCGGAAGACGGCTGGAGCATGGTGGCCCCGACCACCGGCGCGCCCAGCATGGCCGAGAGCGGGAAGAGCGCGAAGTACCTGGGCAAGAGCTACCAGCAGCAGTACGCCTACAACGCCGAGACCACTTACGTGGCGGGCGAGTTCTACTGGCAGGTGGAGCGCGGGCAGAAGAGCTTCAACCGCGACTTCGCCGACGGCAGCGCGCTGCTGTCGATGGAGCGCTCGGCCAACGAGCTGACCTGGTCGTCGGGCAGCAAGATGGACAGCGCCGCTGTGGCCTCGGCCTTCAAGCTCGATGCGCGCAAGGACATGTTCAAGCGCGACGATGCGGCGCCGCTGAGTTCGGCATCGAGCATGGGCTGCGGCACCATCATCCTGATCATCGTGGTGATCTTCATCCTGCTGATCATCCTGAGCACCTGCAGCGGCCGCTCGACGGGCGGCTCGTCGTCGCGCAGTTCGGGCGGTTCCTACGGCGGCTATTCGAGCGGCGGCGGTCACAAGTGACGCACGCTCCCTTTTCAAACCTGTTTTCTTCCGGAGGTTCTCATGCTGGGAATTGAATGGCTGCGGCCTGCCGCATTTCTGGGCTCGATCCTGTTCGCCTTCATCGGCGTGATCGTGTTCTGGCTCTGCTTCCTCATCATCGACAAGATCACGCCGGTCGACCTGTGGGCCGAGATCGTCGAGAAGCAGAACGTCGCGCTCGGCCTGGTGGTCGCGGCCATGAGCCTGGGCGTCTCGCTGATCGTCGCCGCGGCGATCCACGGCGGCTGAGCCGGTGTCCGTGATGCAGGGCCCGGCCCGGGGCCCTGAGCTCGATGCGGCCGCGGGCCCCCGGCCGGTCGAGATCGCGCTGCTCGCCAGCGTGTTCGTGGTCGCGGCCTGCGGCCTGGTCTACGAACTCAGCGCGGCCGCGCTCAGTTCCTACCTGCTCGGTGATTCGGTGCTGCAGTTCAGCACCATCATCGGCACCTACCTGTTTGCCATGGGCGTGGGCTCCTGGCTCTCGCGCTACTTCGAGCGGCAGCTGCCCGCGCACTTCCTGCGCATCGAACTCATGGTCGCGCTGATCGGCGGCGCGCTGCCGGCGCTGCTGTTCATCGCCAACGCCTACATCCCCGGCGCCTTCCGGCTGCTGCTCTACGGGCTGGTGATCGTGGTCGGCACGCTGGTGGGGCTGGAGATCCCGCTGGTGATGCGCATCCTCAAGCGCAACGCGGTGCTCAAGGACCTGGTCTCGCAGGTGCTGACCTTCGACTACCTGGGCGCGCTCGCCGTGTCGGTGGCCTTCCCGCTGATCTTCGTACCGCAGCTCGGCATGATCCGCACCGGCCTGCTGTTCGGCTTCATGAACGCGGCCGTCGCGCTGTGGGCGCTGTGGCTGTTCCGGCACGAGCTGCGCCGACTCGGCGCGCATGTGGTGGCCTGCGTGCTTACCCTCGCGGTGCTGGCCGCGGGCTTCGTCTTCGCCGACCGCATCACCACGCTGGCCGAGGACAAGTTCTACCAGGACCACATCGTCTTCAGCGCCACCTCGCCCTACCAGCGCATCGTGGTCACGCGCGGCAGCGCGGGCCATCGGCTGTTCCTCAACGGCAACCTGCAGTTCGCCGAGCGCGACGAGTACCGCTACCACGAGGCGCTGGTGCACCCGGTGATGGCCGCGCACGGCGCGCCGAAGAAGGTGGCGGTGCTGGGCGGCGGCGACGGCATGGCGGTGCGCGAGATCCTCAAGTACCCCTCGGTCGAGTCGGTCACGCTGGTCGAGCTCGACCCGAACATGACGAAGCTGTTCGCCGAGCACGAGACGCTGGCGGCGCTCAACGGCGGTTCGCTCAAATCGCCCAAGCTCCACATCGTCAACACCGATGCGTTCAAGTGGCTGCAGGAAGGCGACGACGTTTTCGACGTGATCGTGGTGGATTTCCCCGATCCCACCAACTTCGCCATCGGCAAGCTCTACACCAACTCCTTCTACGCGCTGCTCGACAAGCGCCTGGCCGCCAGCGGCTATGCGGTGGTGCAGACCACCTCGCCGCTGGTCGCGCGCCAGAGCTTCTGGACCGTGGCGACCACCATCGAATCGGTGGGCCTCACGGCCACGCCGTACCACGTGCACGTGCCCAGCTTCGGCGAATGGGGTTTCGTGATCGCGAGCCATCGGCCCTACCGCCGGCCCGAGGCGCTGCCGGCCGGGCTGCGCTATCTGTCGCTGCCCACCTTGCCGCTGATGTTCGACTTCCCGCTCGACATGGCCCGCATCCCCGCGGAGGTGAACCGGCTGTCGAACCAGACGCTGGTCACGACCTACGAGCGCGAGTGGGGCAAGGTCGCGGCGCATTGACGATGCAGCGGCGCACATTCATCGGCAGCGCCCTCGGCGCGGGCGCGCTCGCGCTGGCGGGCTGCGAGCCGCCGCACGCCATCGCGGGCGGCTTCACCGGCATCGACGTGGCGCGCGGGCATGCGCTGCGCGATGGCGCGGCGCCGGGCGGCGCGCCGCCGGTGCTGCGCCGCACCCAGGTGGTGATCGCAGGCGGCGGCGTGGCCGGCCTGGCCGCGGCGCGTGCGCTGCGGGCGCGCGGCATCGAGGACTTCGTGCTGCTCGAACTCGAGGACCAGGCCGGCGGCAACAGCCGCGGCGGCCGGGTCCAGGGCATCGCCTGTCCGCTGGGCGCCCACTACCTGCCGGTGCCCGGCGACGAGGCGCACGAGGTGCAGGACCTGCTCGAGGAACTGGGCTTGCGGCGCCGGGTCGCGGGCCGCTGGGAATACGACGAGCGCCACCTGTGCCACAGCCCGCAGGAGCGGCTCTTCTTCCAGGGCGAATGGCACGACGGCCTGCTGCCGGTGCAGGGCGTGGGCGCGGGCACGCTGGCGCAGTACCAGCGCTTCTCGCGCCGGGTCGACGACGTGCGCCAGGCGATGCGCTTCTCGATCCCGGCCTGGCGCGCCGCGGCCGCGCCGCAGCGGCTGGCGCTCGATGCCGTCGCCTTCGGCCCCTGGCTCGATGCCGAGGGCCTGGACGATCCGCACCTGCGCTGGTACCTCGAGTACTGCTGCCGCGACGACTACGGCGCGGGCCTCGCACACGTGTCGGCCTGGGCCGGCCTGCACTACTTCGCGAGCCGGCACGGCTTTCATGCACCCGGCGACGACAACGCCGAACGCGACGCGGTGCTGACCTGGCCCGAGGGCAACGGCTGGCTGACACAGCGCCTGGCCGCGCCGCTGGGCGAGCGCCTGTGCACCGGCCATGTGGTCACGCGCATCGCACAGACACGCGGCGGCGTCGAGGTCGACGTGTTCGATGCGAGCACGATGTCGCGCGTGCGCTGGCAGGCCGAGCGCTGCATCGTCGCGCTGCCGGTGTTCATTGCGGCGCGCGTGGTCCAGGACCCGCCCGCCGTGCTGCGCAACGCGGCCGCGCACCTGCGCCACGCGCCCTGGCTGGTGGCCAACGTGCACATCGACGGCCCGCTGGCCGACCACCCCGGTGCCGCGCCCAGCTGGGACAACGTGGTCTACGGCAGCCGCGGGCTGGGCTACGTCGATGCGCGTCACCAGGCGCTCGACCCGACGCCGCGCGCCACCGTGCTGAGCTGGTACCGCCCGCTGGGCCCCAGCGCCTTCGACGGCGCCGACGGACGCCGGCAACTGCTGGACAAGCCCTGGAGCGCCTGGCGCGACGAACTCATCGCCGAACTCTCGGTACCGCATCCGGACCTGGCCGAACGCGCCACGCGCATCGACATCACGCGCTACGGCCATGCGATGGCGATCCCCACACCCGGGCTGCTGGCGCAGCTGGGCACCGACGGTGTGGTGGCCGCGGGCCGGCTGTCCTTCGCGCATGCCGACTGGTCGGGCTACTCGATCTTCGAAGAGGCCTTCACGCGCGGCCATCTCGCGGGAACAAACGCGGCCGCCGCAAGCCGCTGAAGACGCCGGTACTGCCGGCCGCGCGCTGCGCAAGGTCGAAGGCCAGGACCGCGTCGAGCCGGGAGCGATGAGGGGCGACGCTGCGCCCTGAAGGCGTGTCATGCCGACGTCATGCCGGCCCGGCAAGGTCACGCGTTTCCGACTCGCAACCTCTCTCTCCCATGACGCGCATTGCCTCCCTGTCCCTCGTTGCGCTTGCCGCTGTTCTCGCCTGCGGTGGCGCGGTCGCCCAGATCGCCTTCCCCGCTACGCTCGCCGGCCACGCCGTGCTGCCCGCGCAGAGTTTCGTTGCGGCACCGAAAGACGCGCCGCCCGACCTGCAGGTCAGCGGCAAGTTCACTTCGGGCAAGCGCGTGGAGGCACGGGGTTCGGTCGAAGGCCTTTCGGCCGGCCGCGCGACCGGCGTGTCGTTGCCCTTCAAGGGCCAGCCGCTGCAAGGCCACTCGGGCATCAAGAAGATGGACGACGGCAGCTTCTGGATCCTCACCGACAACGGCGCGGGCACCAAGGCCAACTCGCCCGACTTCATGCTCTACCTGAGCCACTACAAGGTGGACTTCAAGAGTGGCAAGTTCAATCGCCTGAACACCGTCTTCCTGCACGACCCCGACAAGAAGGTGCCTTTCCGCATCGTCCACGAAGGCACCCAGCAGCGCTACCTGACGGGCTCCGACTTCGACCCCGAGAGCTTCCAGTTCGCCGGCGGCGCGCTGTGGATCGGCGACGAGTTCGGCCCCTTCCTGATCAAGGCCGACTTGAAGGGCAAGGTGCTCGCCGTGTTCGACACGCTGGTCGACGGCAAGGCCGTGCGCTCGCCCGACCATCCCGCCGTGACCACGCCGGGCGCGCCCGGCGGCGCGGTCGACTTCCAGATCAAGCGCTCCAAGGGTTTCGAAGGCATGGCCTCGTCGAAGGACGGCAGCAAGCTCTATGCGCTGCTCGAAGGCCCGGTGTGGAATGCCGAAGCGAAGGACTTCGAAAAGGTCGAAGGCAAGGAAGCGCTGCGCGTTCTGGAGTTCGACGTGGCCACCGAAAAGTGGACGGGACGCCACTGGAAATACGTGCTCGAAGCCAACGGCAACGCCATCGGCGACTTCAACATGATCGACGGCATCACCGGCCTGATCATCGAGCGCGACAACGGCGAAGGCACCAGCGACAAGGCCTGCCCCGAGGGCCAGAAGCGCACCGACTGCTTCCACGACATCGCCAAGTTCAAGCGCGTCTACAAGGTCGAGCTGAACGATGAGAACGTGGGTGGCCCGGTGCGCAAGATCGGCTACATCGACCTGCTGAACATTGCCGATCCGAACAAGCTTGCGCGCAAGCCGCTGAACGACGGCGTGCTGACCTTCCCGTTCTTCACGATCGAGAACGTCGATGTGGTCGATGCCACGCACATCGTGGTCGGTAACGACAACAACCTGCCCTTCTCGAGCAGCCGCGCGCCGAACACGGCGGATGACAACGAGCTGGTGCTGCTCGAGGCCGGCGCCTTGCTGCAGGCGAAGTAGGAGCTCCGGCAAACGAGGCGCTGGGTCCGGGGGGTTGCCGGCGTGCTGCCGGCCTGGAATGGCAGGCGTGCCCAAGCCCATCGATCCTCCACGACGCTGCGCAGTGCCGGCGTCCGGGGGAAGGAAGCGCTCGGCGCCAAGATCGGAGATGCCGACGACGGCAGTCCGGAGCGAAGACCTTCTCGCAGTAGCGCACGATCATCGAGGTCGCAGGGCCGTCCCTGCTGCGCGCCAGCGGCAGCGCGGTCGACGTCCATCACAGCGCACCGGGCGGCTTGAAGAAAGCCGACAGCCATCGCCTTCAGCTGCTTTCGGTTGAGCGCACCGGTTCGTGGATCGGCGTTCTGTCACCCCCGCTGTTGCCTGCGCCGGACGCCGCTGCGGCAGAATTCGCCATGGTCGTGCCGATGACGAGATCGTTCGCCGCCATCGATCAAAAGTACAAGCGCAACCCAGGAGACAGCATCATGAAAGTGGCCATCATCGGCGCCGGCATCGGCGGACTCACGCTGGCGCTCGCGCTGCAGCGCGAAGGCATCGAGGCCGAGGTCTTCGAGGCCTCCGAGACCATCCGCCCGCTGGGCGTGGGCATCAACCTGCTGCCGCACGCGGTGGCCGAGCTCACGGCCCTGGGCCTGGGCGACGCGCTGGCCGGGATCGGCATCGAGACCGCCGCGCTGGCCTACTACAACCGCTTCGGCCAGCGCATCTGGCACGAGCCGCGCGGCCGTGCCGCGGGCTACCCGGTGCCGCAGTACTCCATCCACCGCGGCGCCTTCCAGATGCTGCTCTACGAGACCGCGGTGCAGCGCCTGGGCGCCGGCCGCATCCACACCGGCCAGGTGCTCGAATCGGTCGTGCGCACGGGCTCGGGCCTGATGGACGCGCCCGGCCAGCCCGCGGTCTTCACGCTGCGCAGCCGCGCCGACGGCACGCTCGCCGAGCACAGCGCCGACGTGCTGGTGGGCGCCGACGGCATCCATTCGGCGGTGCGGCGGTCCTTCTATCCGAGCGGCGACCTGCCGCGCTTCTCGCGCCGCCTGCTGTGGCGCGGCGTGACCGAGGCCGCGCCCTACCTCGACGGCCGCACCATGTTCATGGCCGGCCACCAGGACCAGAAGTTCGTCTGCTACCCGATCTCCGAGCCGCTGCGGCGCGAAGGCCGTTCGCTGATCAACTGGATCGCCGAGCTGCGCGTGCCCGGCACCGACGACGACACGCCGCCCAAGAGCGACTGGAACAAGTTGGTCGACAAGTCGGTGTTCGCCGATGCCTTCCAGGACTGGCGCTGGGACTGGATCGACATCCCCTCGGTGATCGACGGCGCCGAGGCGATCTACGAATTCCCGATGGTCGACAAGGACCCGCTGCCGGGCTGGACGCGCGGCCGCGTCACGCTGCTGGGCGATGCGGCGCACCCGATGTATCCCATCGGTTCCAACGGCAGCGCGCAGGCCATCATGGACACGCGCGCGCTCACCGTGGCGCTCACGCAGTTCAAGGACCCGTCGATGGCGCTGCGCGAGTACGAGGCCGACCGCCTGCCGCGCACCGCGGGCATCGTGCTGCGCAACCGCATGAACGGTCCCGAGCAAGTGATGCAGATGGCGCACGAGCGCGCGCCCGAAGGCTTCACCGAGATCGACAAGGTGGTGCCGCACGCCGAACTCGCGGCCGTCGCGCTGCGCTACAAGCAGCTGGCGGGCTTCGACCCCAAGAGCGTGGTGGCGCGGCCCGCGGCCTGAAGCGCGAGGCGCCATCGGCGCCCGGCCGCGGCCTCGCTTCCGCCGTTACCATCGGGCGAGTGAGACACTGCGACGGAGCGCCATGGTCAACGAGCGGAAACTAGCCAAGCGGTCGCGACCGGAGATCCAGGAAGACATACGGCAGGCGGCGATCCAGGAGTTCGCGCTGCACGGGCTGCGCGGCGCGACCACCCAATCCATCGCCGAGCGGGCCCAGCTGTCCAAGGCCCAGCTGCACTACTACATCGAGAGCAAGGAAGCGCTCTACGTCGAGCTGCTGCAAGGGGTGGTGGACGAATGGAGCCGCGAATCCTTCGGCCAGCGCGACGGTGATCCGGCCCATGTGCTGGCTTCGTACGTGAAGCGCAAGCTGGCCTTCTCCTTCGACCAGCCGCTGCTGTCGAAGATGTTCGCCAACGAACTGATCAGCGGCGCCGAAGTGCTGCGCAACATCCTCACGCAGCCGCGCACGCGCGCCGGCCAGGCCATCCAGACGCTCACGCAGTGGATCGACGAAGGGCGGATCCGCGCGCTCGATCCCTGGCTGTTCCTGATGCACATCTGGGCCGTCACGCAGCACTACGCCGACTTCGACGTGCAGGTGCGTTTCATGATGCGCGTGCGCGCCGGCCAGCCCCTGGACCGGGCGCGCATCGTGCGCGAGGTGGTGGCCTTCGTGTTGCACGGCTGCGGCCTGACGCCCAGCGAGGACGACCTGGCCTGAGGCGCCGCGTGGCGCCGGTTCAGCGCGCGTCGAGGAAGGGCCGCCACTTCGCGCAGGCCCCGTGCGCGTCGGCGAAGGGATGCGGCGTGGCGGCGGGCGGTTCGGCCCACACGTAGGCCGACAGCGCAGATGCGGTCATCGGCCGCCATCCGGGCGTGGCCGGATCGCCGCCGTGGGCGATCGCGGCCCAGCTGCGCATCATGCGCAGCGACAGGGCCCGGTCCTGCGGCGTGAAGGGGTAGCCGGGCGGGTAGACCGGCGCGCCGAAGAGCAGGTCCAGCTCGTCGCCGTGCGTCGCGCCCAGGTAGGGCTTGGGATGGTTCGCGCTCACATGCGCGAAGCGGTAGCCGTGCACCGGGCGCCGGCTGTGGCGCACCAAAGCCTGCGCCGCGTCCTGGCTGCCGCAGTCGATGTAGAAGTCGCCCAGCAATCGGCTCAGCGCCTGCCAGTTGCCCTCGGCCGCGCGCAGCGGCGCGTACCAGGAGAGCATGTCCTCGACCTGCTGCGGGGCGTAGAAGGGTTGCAGCGCGCCGCGCGCCGCCTGTTCGTAGACCGCATCGGACACCGGCTCGCCGGGTTTCTTCCAGCCGGTGCGCGACATGGCCATGAAATGGCCTTCGTTGGCGTTCAGCCCCAGGGTCACCGCGACCTCGCGCTGGAAGCGGCCCTCGCGCAGCAGCTGCAGCGGCTGCGCCTTCAACTGCCGGCCGTCGACCGTGGGCTGGAAGGCGTGGCTCTGCGCCAGGCCGGGCAGCAGCTGGTCCGCGGGCCGCTGGCGCAGGCAGTCGAGCAGCGCCTCGCCGTCGGCCGGGCAGCCCTGCGCCTGTGCCAGGGCCTGCGTGCCGCGCGCGGCCTCGGCCAGCGTGGGCAGCCGCCATTGCCAGGTCGACTGCAGGATGGCGCGCTGGAACAGGCCGGCCGCGTCCTCGGCCAGCAGCTGCTGCAGCACGCTTCCGGCGCCCGCGCTCTCGCCGAACAGCGTGACGCGCGCGGGGTCGCCGCCGAAGCGCGCGATGTGCTCGGCCACCCAGCGCAGCGCCATGCGCTGGTCCTGCAGGCCCGCGTTGGCATGGCCCCGAGCGGCCTGCGCCGGCGTGGCGAGGAAGCCGAAGGCGTTGAGCCGGTAGGCCGGCGTGACCACGATCACCCGGCCCTCGCGCGCGAGCTGTTCCACCCGGTTCTCCGAGCTGCGGCCGGTCCAGTAGCGGCCGCCGTGCAGGAAGACCATCACCGGCAGCGGCGCATCGCTCGTGCGTGCCGCATCGGGGCGGTAGACGTTGAGGTAGAGGCAGTCTTCCGACATGCCGATCTCGGCCGGCACGGGGCCGTCCTGCATGCAGGCGGGCTTGAAGCGGCCCGCGTCGAGCACGGCGGGCGCCCAGGCTGCGGCGGGCGCGGGGGACTGGAAGCGGCGTGCGCCGAGCGGCGGCTGCGCGAAGGGAATGCCCAGGAAGGCGGCGGTGCGGTGGGCGTCGAGGTAGGTGCCCTGCACCGCGCCCTGCGCGGTCTGCACCAGGGGCCGGTCGTCCGCAGCGGTGCCCAGGCTCCACGCGAGGAGCGCCGCCCCCGCGATCGCACGCAGGCCCGGGTTCACCTGGCGGCCGACTTCAGGCCGACTTTCTTGTTCACGAACTGGTCGGTGACCGCGAGGTCCGCGCTGACCTCGCCCGGCTTGTAGATGCCGGCCTTGACCATGCGCTCGGCGAAGTCGCGCACGCGGGCCTTGTCGATGGCGCCGATGCCCTGCGTGGCGGCATCGCCCGAATCGACCAGGCCCAGCTGGAGGACCTGGGCGCGCTCGGCCGCGAGCTTGGCGTCGTTGAGGTCGGGGTTGAACTTCTTGATCAGCTCCAGGCCGGGCTTGGGGTCGCCGTGCAGGAAGTTCTGCCAGCCGATGATCGAGGCATCGACGAAGCGCTGCACCAGCGCCGGGTTGCTCTTGATCAGCTCGTTGCGCGTCTCGATCAGGTTGCCGTAGGTGTTGTAGCCGTGGTCGGCCAGCAGGAACACGTCGGTCTCCGCACCCAGCTCGGCCGCGTACAGCACCTCGGCGGTGGCAAAGGCCTGCTGCACCGAACGCTTGTCGGCCATGAAGGGACCGAGGTTGAAGGTGTAGGGGCGGAACTGTTCGTCGCTGAAGCCGTGCTCGGCCTTGAGCCACTGCCAGAAGCCGAACTGGTTGCTCTTGGCGATGAAGACCGTCTTGGCCGACTTGAGCTCGGCGAAGCTGCGGTACTGGCCCTTGTGCGTGATGAGCGCGGTCGGGTCCTTCTGGAAGAAGGCCGCCACCACCGTGGTGGGCACCTTGCTGCGCGTGTTCTCCAACGCGGTCAGCAGGCCCCCGGTCATGAGGAAGTCGACGCGGCCCGCGGCCAGCATAGGCCGGTTGTTGACCTGCGGCCCGCCTTGCTGGATGGTGACCTCGAGGCCGTGCTTGGCGTAGGTGCCGTCGGCCACCGCCTGGAAGAAGCCGCCCTGGCTGGCCTGCGCCTTCCAGTTGGTGGCCAGGCTGACCTTGTCCTGCGCCAGGGCCCAGCCGCTCGCGGCCAGCAGGGCGGCGGTCGCCAGCAGTCTGGCGCCGGACATCGAACGAAACCGTTTCATCGTGTTTTCCTTGGGGCGGCTGGGCCGGTCGGTTGCCGATCCTCCGGCCGACTGTACAAACGGTTTAACCGAACGGTCAAATTGGAGATTACCCTGATGTGGGACGGCGAAGACCGGCTTGTACGCGGCCAGCGTTGCGGCATATCATTTGGTTTGACCGATCGGTAAAACAATTGGCCCATGCCTCGAGAAGGCCCACCGCCGTGCGCGGCGGGCCCGCAGGGTCGCCACGAAGGAAGCCCCTGATGAACGCCGTCGCGCAACCCATCCGCCTGTTCGGAACCGCCTACGGACGCAAGCCTGCCACCCACGATGCGACGCTGACCGAGGTCGGCCCGGGAACGCCCTGCGGCGAGTTCATGCGCCGCTACTGGCATCCCGTCGGATTGTCCGAGCGCGTGACCATGGAGCGCCCGGAGCGCGTGCGCCTCCTGGGCGAGGACCTGATCCTGTTCCGCGACCGCAAGGGCCGCCCCGGTCTGCTGTACCCGCGCTGCGCCCACCGCGGCACCGACCTGTTCTTCGGTCGCATCGAGGACGAGGGCATCCGCTGCTGTTACCACGGCTGGCTGTTCAGCGTGGACGGCCTGTGCCTGGACCAGCCCTGCGAGAAGAACGGCGGCGAGCACCGCGGCAAGATCCGCCAGCCCTGGTACGCGGTGCAGGAGCGCTACGGCATCGTCTGGGCCTACATGGGCCCGCCCGAGAAGATGCCGCTGCTGCCGCGCTGGGACATCCTCGAGGACGTGGCGCCGGGCATGAAGCTGCACGTCACGCATTCCAGCCTCTACGCGGGCGGCGACGACGACGTCGAGCTGGTGCCCTGCAACTGGCTGCAGGAGTGGGAGAACGTGATGGACCCCTTCCACATCCCGGTGCTGCACACCTCCTTCAGCGGCGTGCAGTTCGTGCCCGAGATGGGCGTGATGCCTGACGTGCAATGGGAGTACACCGACACCGGCGTGCGCTACAGCGCCTACCGCAAGCTCGAGGACGGCCGCGAGGTCGACCGCGTGACGGCCGCGATGTTCCCTTACGTGCGCATGGTGCCCAACGTGCAGCTGCGGCACGGCGCGGCCTCGGGCGTGGGCTGGGTGGTGCCGGTGGACGACACCACCCTGCGCCTGTGCTTCGCGATGAAGATCCCCGAATCGGAGAACGCCCTGCCCCGCAGCCCCAACCTGCGCCCCTGGTCGAAGATGACGCCGGCCGAGCGCCAGCGCTTCCCCGGCGACTGGGAGGCCCAGGTCGGCCAGGGCCCGATCACGCTGCACAGCGAGGAGCACCTGGCCACCAGCGATAAGGGCGTGGGCATGCTGCGCCGCAGCCTGCTGCAGCAGATCAAGGCGGTGCAGCAGGGGCGCGACCCGGCCGGCGTGATCTTCGATCCGGCGCAGGAGCTGGTGCGGGTCGAGGCCGGCAACTTCTTTCGCGACGTGGCCAAGTGACGGGCCCGGCCCACACCGCGCGCGTCGGCCGGCGGCTGCAGCTGGCCGCGCAGGCCTGGCTGTTCGAGCTCGAGCCGGAGTCGGCCTATCCCTTCGAGCAGGTGGCGCCCGGTGCGCACATCGACGTCGAACTGCCGGGCGGCCTGGTGCGCCAGTACTCGCTGCTGACGCACCTGGCCGAGCAGCCGCGGCGGCTGGTGATCGCGGTCAAGCGCGACGACCTGGGGCGCGGCGGTTCGCGCCAGCTGTGCGACGCGGTCGCGCCCGGCGCCCGCCTGGCCATCGGCGCACCGCGCAACCACTTCGCGCTGCATGCGGACGATGCGCCGGCCGTGCTGTTCGCGGGCGGCATCGGCATCACGCCGATCTGGTCGATGGTGCAGGCGCTGCGCCAGCGCGCCACGCCCTGGACGCTGCACTACGCCGCACGCTCGCGCGCCGATGCGCTGCTGCTCGAGCGGCTGGCCGGCGACCCGCAGGTCCACCTGCATTTCGACGACGCCTGCGAGGGCCGGCCGATGGCCATTGCGCGCCTCGTGCAGCAGGCAGCGCCGCAGGCGCACCTCTACTGCTGCGGCCCGGCAGCGATGCTCGATGCCTTCGAGGCGGCCTGCAGTGAGCGCGAGCCCTCGCAGGTGCACCTGGAGCGCTTCAGCGCCGTGCTGCCGGCGGCGCCGGCCACCGGCACGGCCTGCGTGCTGCGCCTGGCGCGTACCGGCCTGGAACTGAAGATGGAAGCCGGCGCGTCGATCCTCGAGACGCTGCGCGCGGCCGGCGTGGACGTGGCGTCCTCCTGCGAGCAAGGCATCTGCGGCGCCTGCGAGACGGCCGTGCTGGAAGGCGAGATCGAGCACCGCGACAGCATCCTGGGCCCTTCGGAGCGGGCGGCCGGGCAGGTGATGATGGTCTGCTGCTCGCTGGGCAAGGGCGAACGCCTGGTGCTGGACCTCTAGCGCGACAGGCCGACGGGGCCCGTGGCGGGCCCTATTGACGGCCGGAATTTTTCCGCCAACATCGGCGCCACGAGTGCCCGCCAGGGCCGCCGCTCGAAGCCATCCGCTGGCCCGACCGGAGAAGGAGACCGATGTCCGAACGCGCCGTTGCCCGCACCCTGCACTTCGACACCGCCGCGCTGCCGCAGCGAGACCGCTTCGCGTTCTGGGCCGAAGAACTCGGCGCCAAGGTCGGCTACGCCGACTACGACACCCCGGAGCGCAAGAGCTTCTCCCAGCAGCTGACGATCGTCGAGGTCGGTGGCCTGTCCTTGATGCGCGCCAGCGGCAGCGCGGTCGACATCCATCGCAGCGTGCCCAGCGGCCTGAAGGAAGCCGACATCTATCCGCTGCACCTGCTGCTGAAGATCGGTGGCGGCGCCACGCTCTGCGAACAACAGCGGCGTTCGACCATCGTCCAGCCCGACGGGTGCGTGCTGATCGACTCGGACCAGCCGCTGCGCCTGCGTTCGGTCGAACGCACCGATTCGTGGATCATCGGTCTGTCACGCCCGCTGATCACGCGCTGGTTGCGTTCGACGGGCGACCTGGGCGCGCTCCCGCTTCAGGCAAGCAAGGGATGGGCGGGCGCGCTCTCGGGCTATCTTCATGCGCTGCAGGTCGATCAGGTGAAGGAGCTCCACAGTCCCTTCGAGCAGGAGCTCGTGGCCCAGCACATCATGTCCATGCTGTCCTTCGCGCTTCCCGAGGCCGGGGCCATGCCGGATCTCCAGTCGGTCGCTGCGCGTGACCGGACCCTGCATGCACGCATGTGCGAGTGGATCCGCGAGAACCTCGCCGATCCGGCGCTCGGTGCGCAGAAGATGGCCGATCACTTCGGGGTCTCGCTGCGCCACGTGCACAAGGTGTTCGCCGTCGCCGGCGGAGGAACGACTTTTCTGGCCACGGTGCAGCATCGGCGCCTCGACGAGGCCAAACGCCTGTTGCGCACTGCCGATGTCACCGGGCTGTATGTCGCACAGATCGGCTACCGCTGCGGGTTCTCCGATCCCGCCCACTTCGGCCGGGTCTTTCGCGCGCGCTACGGTTGTTCGCCCCATGAGTTCACGCTGGCCGAAGCGAGGGTTCGCGGCAAGCCGCGCGGCACTCACCTTGCGGCGCTCGTACCGGAGCGCGAGTGAGCGCTCTGGCGTGCCCGAGCGCGCAGGATGTCCGAACGGATCGGGCCTGGCAGGCCGCGATCCCTTGCTGCCTCAGCGCATCAGCGCTTCGATCTCGTCACCGTCCACCGGCACGTCGCGCGTGATCAGCTCGCAACCGTCGGCCGTGACGATCGCGTCGTCCTCGATGCGGATGCCGATGTTGTGGAACTGCTCGGGCACGCCCTCGCCCGGCCGCACGTAGATGCCGGGCTCGATGGTCAGCACCATGCCGGGCCGCAGGATGCGGCTCGGGCGGTTCTTCACGGTCTCGCCCGACAACGGGTCCTTGCGCTCGTGGACCTCGCCGACCTGCGTCGGCTCGACATAGCTGCCGCAGTCGTGCACGTCCATGCCCATCCAGTGGCCGGTGCGGTGCATGTAGAACGGGAAGTAGGCACGCTGCTCGATCACGTCCTCCAGGCTGCCGACCTTGTTGGCGTCGAGCAGGCCCACGTCGAGCATGCCTTGCGCGAGCACCTTGACGGCGGCGTCGTGCGGGTCGGTGAAGCGGTTGCCGGCCTGGGTCGCGGCCACGGCGGCGTACTGGCTCTGCAGCACGATGTCGTAGAGCACGCGTTGCGGGCCGGTGAACTTGCCGTTGGCAGGGAAGGTGCGCGTGATGTCGCTGGCATAGCCGTCGAGCTCGCAGCCCGCATCGATCAGCACCAGCTCGCCGGCGCGCACCGGTGCGGCATCGGCGTGGTAGTGCAGCACGCAGGCGTTGGCGCCGGCGGCCACGATCGAGGCGTAGGCCGGGTACTGCGAGCCGCCCATGCGGAACTCGTGCATCAGCTCGGCGTCGAGGTGGTACTCGCGCAGGTCGCGGCCTTCGCGGAGCATGCGGGCCGAGGTCTGCATCGCCCGCACATGGGCCTGCGCGCTGATCTTGCCGGCACGCCGCAGGATGTCGATCTCGTGCGCATCCTTGACCAGCCGCATCTCGTCGAGCGGGCCGCAGAGGTCGCGCTGGGTCTCGGGGCACAGCGCACCGAAGCGCACGCGCGCACGTACCGAAGAGAGCCAACCGTCGATGCGCGACTCCAGGCCCTTGTGCGTGGCGAAGGGGTACCAGACCGCGGACCGGTTCTCCAACAGCCGTGGCAGCTTCGCATCGAGCTCGGCCACGGAGAAGGCTTCGTCGACGCCCAAGGCTTCTGGCGCGGCTTCGGGGCCGAGCCGGTGGCCGTCCCAGATCTCGCGCTCCAGGTCCTTGGGTGCGCAGAGCAGCGTGCTGTGGCCGCTGCCGTCGAGCACCAGCCAGGCGTTGGGTTCGGTGAAACCCGTCAGGTAATAGAAGTAGCTGTCGTGACGGTAGAGATAGTCACTGTCGCGGTTGCGGGGCCGTTCCGGCGCGGTCGGGATGATCGCGATCGAACCAGGACCGATCGTTGCCGCCAACCGATTGCGTCGATCTATGTAGAAGGAAGTATCCATTGCTGTAACCATGCCGCGGGTTTGTAACGACACAGTGTGGCATCTCTGCCGACCAGAGCAAAGAAATGAAAGAATGGTTCCCGTCCAGAGGGCATCAATGTAAAAACGCGTCCATTGTCAATCAGAGGATTCCTACATTGTTGAAAGTCATTGAATACAAATTTCTCGTTTCTGCCGTTTTAGTTGGCGCACTTGCCGGCTGTGGCGGTGGAGGAGGAGGTGGCTCGTCGGCTGCCGAGCCATCGTCGACGGTCAATAGCGGGTCGTCACCGAGTCCCACCGGCCCTGCTGTGCAAAGCGACATCGTCGACAGCGGCAACAAGGTCGTTGCGAGCGCATACCGCGCCATGGCCGCGCAGATGAGCACTGCCGAGGGCATCGAGTACCGCTACGGCCCCAACGCAGCCGCTTATGGCAACACGGGCACTGCAGGCCGGCCAACGTTGACAGTGCGAACCGATCAGTCATACGACCCGGTTGCGAACCGCAATGGTGGCAGCCGTGGTTGCGATCCGGTCGCCAAGTTCTGCGGTACCTGGCAAATCGGTGGGCCATTGGTCCAGGATGGCGGTGACTACTCTTCCAGCATTCTTCATTCGTCTTTCGTCGCCGACGATGCCAGCAAGAATGTGGGGGTGACAACGCTGCAGTCCATCAACATGGCGCACAACACGTTCGCGCTCAAGCCCGAGCCGAGCTGGACGACCTACGCAAGCGCAACGCTCAACGGCGGCGTCAACGATCTGAGCGCGCTGGACTACCAGAAAGCCGGGCAGTCCGCCAAGAACCCCGTTGCTGTCGGCAGGTGCTATCGCACCGGCTGGTGCACGAACTCGCTGATGGTTTTCCAGAGCGGCCTGATCGGTACCACGGGCAGCAACACCTCGAGCAACAAGGCCACGGCCCAACTCGCGCCGGGCAAGGTGCCGACCGCGATCGCCATCACGGGCAGCAACGAGTTCGCACTGATCACCGTGTGGGATACCGTCAACCTTCGCGGCCAGGTCGCTGTTGTCGCACTCGCAGGGCTGTGCGAGTCGTGCACACCAAGTCAGCCGGCACGGCAGGGCGGGCTGGACTGGGGCGAGTGGAACGCTGTCTATCCCGGTTTGATGAACATGGGCGACACGGCCTACATGAAGGTGCTCGGCTACATCGATCTTCCGGACACGATGACCGCGCCCACCGAAATCTCGGTGTCGACCGGCATGGATTTCGAGGGCTATCGCACGTTCGATCCCGCGGGTGCCGAAGGCGGCACGCGTCTGAGCCCCTCGCAGCTGCCGCTGACCGAGGATGCCAACCGCAAGAGCTTCTACAACGGCAGCAACCGGAATTCGTTCGCCAGGGCCGGCATGGCCGTGGTCATTTCGAAGTCCGAACGCCGCGCCGCCTTCATCGATCTGCGCCCGCTGTTGGGTTACTACAAGGAAAAGTACTTCGGCGGAACCCAGGCCGCGTTCAACAGCCTGATGGCGGGCCGTGGTGAGGGTGCCAACCAGTGGCCCTACACCTTCGACGCCGATGCGTCCCAGAAGCCTGTCATCCGCAAGGTCGAGGACTTCGGCGACGATAAGCCGACGGCGGTCAATGTGCGGCAGAACGGCGCTGCGCGTGCCTTCATCGCCACGCAGAAGGGTCAGATGCAGATCTACGACCTGGGCAACTATCTGAATGCGGCGGCTGGTGCGGCGCCCGAACAGATCGTGCGAAAGGGTGCGGTCGCGGTCGGTCGGAATCCGACGCACATCGCCTATGTCAAGCCACACGGCTACGGTTCCGACCAGCGCAAGGTCTATACGCAGGGCTACGATCGCGAAGTGATCGTCACCTCACGCGGCGACCGCAAGATCGATTGGGTACAGTTCAGCGCCGACTTCAACAGCGGCGCGGTGCGGCCCAACTTCAGCCTGGCGGACAGCCAGCTCGTGGATCCCATCTCGGCTGATGACGTCGAGAACCATGGGACCGAGTCGTATGTGCTGTCCGTCGCCGACTACGGCGGCCGGAAGGTTTCGAACTATCGCTATGGCCCCGTCGTGTTCTGGACCAACGTGGGCAGCGGCTGGACCTGCCAGCCCCCTGCCGGGTGTGCCACGAACGGTACCTTCGAGTACGGTGGCAGTTACGCCGTGCCTGGCCGCCCATTCCAGGTCGTAGGGTCGAACATCCCTTAACCGGCGTTCAGCGCCGCAAGGCGCTCCGGCGTGCCCACGTCCGTCCAAGAGCCCAGGTAGCGTTCCGCGCTCACCTGGGCTTTTTTCATGGCGCCGCGCAGCAGCGGCGCGAGCGCCGCACGCTCCCCCTGCGGATTGCCGGGCGCGATGGCGCACAGCGGCGGCGCGAAGAAGGCTGCGCGGTAGAGCGCGAAGGTGGAGAACGTCAGGCGCTCGGGCGCATCGTCGAGCGCCAGGCCCTCGACCGAAATGCCGAAGTCGCCCTGGGGGTTGTGGGCCGGGTTCGGCACCAGCCACAGATGGGCCAGCTTGCCGCTGGCGACGAAGCGCTCGACCGCGGCCTGCGTGAAGGCGAAGTCCGGTGCGTGGATGTCGCCGGCCACCACCCAGAACACATCGCCCAGCAGCGGCAGTGCGCGCACGATGCCGCCGGCCGTCTCCAGCGCCTCGCCGAAGTCGCGGCCCTCGTGCGAATAGACGATGGAGCGCCCCGCGGCATGGCCGTCGCCGAAGCGGGCCTCGATCTGTTCGCCCAGCCAGGCCGTGTTGACCACCAGCGAGGTGAAGCCGCCCGCCGCCAGCGCGTCCATCGGCCACTGCATCAGCGGCTTGCCATGCACCGTCAGCAGCGGCTTGGGCGTGTGGTCGGTCAGCGGCCGCATGCGTTCGCCGCGGCCGGCGGCCAGCACCATGGCGCGGGTCGGGGGCGTGGTGCTCATGCGCGCGCCACCTCTGGCCCCGCACCGCGCACCAGCGCATGGCGCTCCACGCGTTGCGGCTCGAACAGCGCCAGCAGCGTGTCCATCAGCGCCTGGGCCTTGGCCGAGTGGTCGGCACCGAAGTTGCACACGTAGACGTCGAGCGTCGCGCCGCGCCGCTCAGGCCAGGTGTGGATGCACAGGTGCGATTCGGCCAGCAGCACCGTGGCCGTGACGCCGCCGGGGCCCTCGGCCGTGGCCGGAAAGGCGTGGACCAGCTGGCCCACGGCCTGCAGGCCCGCGTCGCGCACCGCGCGCGCGCAGCGTTCGCCCAGCAGCGGCGCATCGGTGAGCCACGACTCGGCGCAGCGGCAGTCGTGGAGATCGGCGGTGAGGTGCAGCCCTTGCATAGGCCTGCGACTCTAGCAGCGGGCCGGGGCATGCAGGCCCGTGACACGACCCCCTCCTCCCCGCCCGCTAAAATTGCGGGTTCCCCCCAACACCACTCCCCCGAAAGCCTCACCGATGGCCAACCAAGCCTTGATGGCCAACGCGATCCGCGCGCTGGCAATGGATGCAGTTCAACTCGCGAACTCGGGCCATCCTGGCGCCCCGATGGGCATGGCCGACATGGCGGTCGCACTCTGGGGCGACCACCTGCGCCACAACCCGGTCAACCCGCACTGGCCCGACCGCGATCGCTTCGTGCTGTCCAACGGCCACGCGTCGATGCTGATCTACGCCGTGCTGCACCTCACGGGCTACGACCTGCCGGTCGACGAACTGAAGAAATTCCGCCAGCTGCACAGCAAGACCGCCGGCCACCCCGAAGTCGGCGTCACGCCGGGCGTCGAAACCACCACCGGCCCGCTGGGCCAGGGCATCACCAATGCCGTGGGCTTCGCGCTGGCCGAGAAGCTGCTGGCCGCGGAATTCAACCGCCCCAGCCACGCCATCGTCGACCACCACACCTACGCCTTCCTGGGCGACGGCTGCCTGATGGAAGGCATCAGCCACGAAGCCGCGGCCCTGGCCGGCGCCTGGAAGCTGGGCAAGCTGATCGCGCTGTACGACGACAACGGCATCAGCATCGACGGCCCGGTCAAGCCCTGGTTCATCGACAACACCGCCGAGCGTTTCAAGGCCTACGGCTGGAACGTGCTCGGCCCGGTCGACGGCCATGACGCCGCCGCCGTGTCCAAGGCCATCGCCGAAGCCAAGCAGGCTGGCGACAAGCCCACGCTGGTGATCTGCAAGACCCACATCGGCAAGGGCAGCCCGAACCGCGCCAACACCGCTAAGGCACACGGCGAGCCGCTGGGCGCCGAGGAAATCGGCCTCACGCGCAGCGCGCTGCAGTGGGCGCACGCGCCTTTCGAACTGCCCGAGGCCGTCTACGCCGAGTGGGACGCCAAGGCCGCCGGCGCCAAGACCGAAGCCGCCTGGAACGAACGCTTCGCCGCCTACACCGCGGCCTTCCCCGACCTGGCCGCCGAATTCACGCGCCGCATGAAGGGCGAGCTGCCCAAGAGCTTCCACCAGACCGCCTTCGACGCGGTGGTGGCCGCCCACACCAAGGGCGAGACCGTCGCCAGCCGCAAGGCCTCGCAGCTCGCGCTGGAAGCCTTCACCGCCGCGCTGCCCGAACTGCTGGGCGGCAGCGCCGACCTGACCGGCTCGAACCTGACCAACACCAAGAGCACGCCCAACCTGCGCTTCGACGAGCAGGGCAATGTGGTGCGCAGCGAGGGCAACGAGCAGTTCCCCGACGGCCTGCTGGGCCGCCACATCAACTACGGCGTGCGCGAATTCGGCATGGCGGCCATCATGAACGGCGTGGCGCTGCATGGCGGCTTCATCCCCTACGGCGGCACCTTCCTGACCTTCAGCGACTACAGCCGCAACGCGATCCGCATGGCCGCGCTGATGAAGCAGCGCGTGATCCACGTGTTCACGCACGACTCCATCGGCCTGGGCGAAGACGGCCCGACGCACCAGTCGATCGAGCACGCCGCCTCGCTGCGCCTGATCCCCAACCTCGACGTCTGGCGTCCGGGCGACACCGCCGAGACCACCGTGGCCTGGGCCGTCGCGCTGCAGAACGCCACGCGGCCGACCGCCCTGCTGCTGTCGCGCCAGAACCTGCCCTACTCGCCCAAGGCCGACCTCAGCGACATCAGCAAGGGCGCCTACGTCCTGTCCGAGCCCGAGCGCGTCGGCCTCAAGAGCAAGAAGGTCAAGGCCGTGATCATCGCCACCGGCTCCGAAGTGCAGCTGGCGCTCAAGGCGCAGGAGCTGCTGGCCGCGAAGAAGATCGCCGTGCGCGTGGTGTCGATGCCCTCGACCACCACCTTCGACCGCCAGGACGTGGCCTACAAGAAGAGCGTGCTGCCCAAGGGCCTGCCGCGCATCGCCGTCGAGATGGGTTCCACCGACGGCTGGTGGAAGTACGGCGTCGCGGCCGTGGTCGGCATCGACACCTACGGCGAGTCGGCCCCCGCGGGCGTGCTGTTCAAGCATTTCGGGTTCACGCCGGAAAACGTGGCCGCCACGGTCGAAGCCGCGCTCGCGCGCTGAGTTTTCCGCATCAGTTTTTCAACCTTAGGAGCAAGTCAGATGGCTATCAAACTCGGTATCAACGGCTTCGGCCGCATCGGTCGCAACGTGCTGCGCGCCGCCGTCCAGAACTTCAGGAACGAGATCGAGATCGTTGCCATCAACGACCTGCTCGAGCCTGATTACCTGGCCTACATGCTGCAGTACGACTCGGTGCACGGCCGCTTCCAGGGCGAGGTCTCGGTCGACGGCAACACGCTGATCGTCAACGGCAAGAAGATCCGCCTGACGCAGGAACGCGACCCCGCGAACCTCAAGTGGAACGAAGTCGGCGCCGACGTCGTGCTCGAGTCGACCGGCCTGTTCCTGACCAAGGAAACCGCGCAGAAGCACATCGACGCGGGCGCCAAGAAGGTGATCCTGTCGGCCCCCTCGAAGGACGACACCCCGATGTTCGTCTACGGCGTGAACGACAAGAAGTACGCCGGCGAAGCCATCGTGAGCAACGCCAGCTGCACCACCAACTGCCTGGCCCCGCTGGCCAAGGTGCTCAACGACAAGTGGGGCATCAAGCGCGGCCTGATGACCACCGTGCACGCGGCCACCGCGACGCAGAAGACCGTCGACGGCCCGAGCAACAAGGACTGGCGCGGCGGCCGCGGCATCCTGGAAAACATCATCCCGTCGTCGACGGGCGCGGCCAAGGCCGTGGGCGTGGTGATCCCCGAGCTCAACAAGAAGCTCACGGGCATGAGCTTCCGCGTGCCGACCTCCGACGTGTCGGTGGTCGACCTGACGGTCGAACTGGAGAAGCCGGCCACCTACAAGGAAATCTGCGCCGAGATGAAGGCCCAGAGCGAAGGTCCGCTCAAGGGCATCCTGGGCTACACGGAAGACAAGGTGGTGGCCACCGACTTCCGCGGCGACCCGCGCACCTCGATCTTCGACGCCGAAGCCGGCATCGCGCTCGACAGCACCTTCGTCAAGCTCGTGAGCTGGTACGACAACGAATGGGGCTACTCGAACAAGTGCCTGGAGATGGTCAAGGTCGTGTCGAAGTAAGCTTCGCGGACTGAACGAAAAACGCGCCCTCGGGCGCGTTTTTTCGTTGGCGGGTCAGACCGCTTCGAGCACGTGGATTGCGCGGCTTGCGGTCCAGTCCTTGACCTTGGCGCCATAGGCCGCCATGTGCGCCGACGCGGCGTGCGCCTGCAGCGCGGCCACGCTCTCCCAGCGCTCGATCACCACGAAGGTGTCCTCGCCGAAGGTGCCGCGCGAAGGCGGCATGCCGGCCGCGTCCACGGTCGCGGCGTATTCGATGCAGCCTTCTTCGGCGAGCACGGCCGGCACGTTGGCCTGGAAGGCCTCGAGGACCTGGGCGCGCAGGCCGGGTTTGGCGGTGATGATGGCGAGGACATGGATCATGGTGAAGAGCGTCTCCGGATGGGGGGAGATCGAATCTAACCCGTGTGCCGCGGCCGTGCTGGCGCCCAGGTGTCAGCCCGGGATCGCGCCGGGTTCCATGTACACCAGCTCCCACATGTGGCCGTCGAGGTCCTCGTAGCCGTGCTGGTACATGAAGCCGAGGTCCTGCGGCTGGGTGGGCGTGCGGCCGCCCGCGGCCACGGCCTTCTTCACCATCTCGTCGACCTGCGCGCGGCTCTCGCACGACAGCGCGACCAGCACCTCGGTGGCGGCCTTGGCGTCGGCGATCGGCTTGGGCGTGAAGGTCTTGAAGAACGTCTCCACCAGCAGCATCACGTAGATGTGATCGTCGCTCACGATCATGCAGGTGGCGTTCTCGTCGGTGAACTGCGGGTTGAAGGTGTAGCCGAGCGCAGTGAAGAAGTCGACGGACTTCTTCAGGTCCTTGACGGGCAGGTTGACGAAGATCTGGGTGGCCATGGTTTCTCCTCTGGAAATCGGGTGAAATACGGTTTGTGGACGGCGTACACAAACCTTAGCCCAGAGAATGGACCTTGTCCACAAAGGAGAACCCCGACCCATGAGCGCCGCCCCGCAGTCCGTCCGCAGCACCTATCGCCACGGCGACCTGCGGCGTGCCTTGCTCGAGGCCGGCATCGCCTTGGCGCGCGCCGGCGGGCCCGAGGCCGTGGTGCTGCGCGAGGTCACGCGCCAGGCCGGCGTGGTGCCCAACGCGGCCTACCGCCATTTCGGCAGCCGCGACGACCTGTTGAAGGCCGTGCGCGCCGCGGCGCTGTCGGCCTCGGCCGCCGCGATGGAGGCCGAACTGGCCGCCGTGCCCGCGGGCCTGCCGCCGGCCGAGGCCGCGCGCGCGGCGCTGCGCGCCATCGGCACCGGCTACCTGCGCTTCGCCCAGGCCGAGCACGGGCTGTTCCTCACGGCCTATGCGGCGTCGGACGACCTCAAGGGCCCGACCGATCCGGCCCGTGCGGGGCCCAGCGGCAAGAACCCGTTCCAGCTGCTGGGCGAGGCGCTCGACCGCATGGTGGCCGCCGGCGTGATGCCGGCCGCGCGCCGCCCCGGCGCCGAGTTCCTGGCCTGGTCGGCTGTGCACGGCCTGGCGATGCTGGTGCTGGACGGGCCGCTGGGCCCTGTGATCGGGCCGCAGATGCAGCAGGTGGGGCAGCGCCTGCTCGACATGGTCGAGCACGGCCTGGCCGCCTGAAGCTCAGCCGGCCTTCGCGGCGCTTGCCGGTTTCGGCAGCAGCACGAAGGCCAGGGCGCCCGCCACCAGCAGCCCTGCGATGGTGAGCAGCACGCTCACGAAGGGATCGGCGCCATGGGCCGAGGCGGCCGAGGCCACCGCGCCCGTGAGCCACTGCATCACCGCCACGCCCAGGAACATCGCCATGGTGAACACGGCCATCGCGCGGCCGGTCATGGCGGGTGGGTAGGCGGCCTTCACGTCGGCGTACTGCAGCACGATGTAGCCCGACAGCAGGCCGCCCGCGATCGCACCCGCCACGTCGAGGGCGGCTCCGGGGTTGAAGGCCATCACCGCGAAGATGGCGGCCACCACGAAGGTGAAGCCGACGATCCAGCGCCGCCGCGCCGCGCCGGGGTCGAAGCGGCCGAACAGGATCGGGCCGAACATGCCGACCACCGACACCGCGATCGCCACGTTGCCGCTCTGCACCAGCGAGAAGCCGTGGCGCTCGATGAGCAGCGGGCCCAGCCACAGGCCGCGCAGCGAGATGAAGGAGGCATAGGTCACGGCCGCCAGCGCCAGGATGCCCAGCGTGTGCGGCAGCGCGAACAGCGCGCCGTAGCTGCGCAGCGCACCGAGCACCGAGGGCCGTTCCGAGGCCGCGACCGGCGCCGGCGGCTCCTGCACCAGCCAGAGGATCAGCCCCCAGGCCAGCGCCGAGCCCACGGCCAGCGCGAAGAAGCCGGTGCGCCAGGAGGTGGCCTGCACCAGCCACGCCAGCGGCGTGCCGGTCAGCAGCATGCCCAGCGAGCCCACGCCCAGCGTCAGGCCCGACACCGCGGCGAAGCGCTCGGGCGGGAACTGGCGCGCGATGAACACGGTGCACACCAGGAAGGCCGGCGCGCAGCCCACGCCGATCAGCACCTGGCCCACCACCAGCACGCCGAAGCTGGGCGCCAGCGCCGACAGCAGCGCGCCCACGATGGCCAGCGGGAAGGCGATCAGCACCGTGCGCCGCACGCCCTGCAGGTCGATGCCGATGCCCATCAGCAGCTGCAGCGCGCCGAAGGCGAAGTGGAAGGCGCCCGCGAACACGCCCAGCGCCTGCGCCGACAGGCCGAACTCCGCCTGCAGCGGCGTGGCAAGGATCGCGGCGATGGTGCGGAAGGCCTGGCTCAGCGCGAAGGCGCCGATCAGCGCCAGCAGCATCAGCCAGGGCGGGTGGGCGGGAACTTGTCTCGTTGGGCTCGTTGTCATTCTTGTCGCGCGCACGAGGCGCAAAGCCGATGGCGACAGCGAGCCTAACCGCTCGCGCCGCGCGCGGCTGTCGCGCGCGGTGCCGAGCCCGGGCCGATCAGTCGAGCTTGACGCCCGTGGTCTTGACCACCTCGCGCCACTTCGCGACGTCGGCCTGCACCAGCGCCGCGAAGGCCTCGGGCGTGTTGGCCACGGGCTGCGCGCCCAGGTCGAGCATCTGCTTGTTCACCTCGGGCTGCTTCACGGCTTCGGCGATGGCCTGCTGGATCGTCTTGAGCACGGCCGGCGGCGTGCCCGCCGGTGCCAGCAGGCCGAACCAGCCCGACACCTCGTAGCCGGGCACACCGCTCTCGGCCACGGTCGGGATCTCGGGTGCGCCGGGCCAGCGCTGCGCGGTGGTCACGGCGATGGCCCGCACCTTGCCGCTGCGCACGAAGTTGATGGTCGAGGGCAGGTTGTCGAAGCCCACCTGCACCTGGCCGCCCATCAGGTCGGTGAGCATCGGCGCGGCCCCCTTGTACGGCACGTGCAGCATGTCGACGTGGGCCATCATCTTGAGCAGCTCGGCGCTCATGTGCGGCGAGCCGCCCAGGCTGGTCGAGCCGTAGTTGAGCTTGCCCGGCTGCGCCCTGGCGAGCGCCAGCAGCTCCTGCAGGTTCTTGGCCGGCACGCTCGGGTGCACCGCGATGATGTTGGGCGTGCTCGCGACGATGGTCACCGGCGCGAAGTCCTTCACTGCGTCGTAGGGCAGGCTCTTGTAGACCGCCGAGTTGATGCCGTGCGTGCTGGCCGTGCCCATCAGCAGCGTGTAGCCGTCGGCCGGCGCGCGTGCCACCTCGGCCGAGCCGATGGCGCCGTTGGCGCCGCCCTTGTTCTCGACCACGAAGGGCTGCTTGAGCCGTTCGCTGAGCTGCTGCGCGGCGACGCGCGCGATGATGTCCGTGGTGCCGCCGGCCGGATAGGGCACGATGAGCCGCACCGGCTTGCTGGGGTAGCCCTGGGCCTGGGCTGCAGCCATGGCCGCCACCGACAGCAGGGCTGCGCTGAACCATCGAATCGTCGTCTTCATCTGGCTTGTCTCCTTTTTTATGAAGCTAGAGCAGGTGCTGCCCGTGCAGCTTGGGCGCGAGCGCGTCGGGCACCTCGATCTCGAAGCCCAGCACCGCGGCCGACAGCGCCTTGCCGTAGTTGTCCAGGCACAGGCTGCGCGAGACGCCGCCGCCCAGCGCGCCGTGGCAGACGAAGTTCATCGCGTCGATGTTGCGCGCCTCGTAGCGCAGCACCTCGCCGGTGATCGCGCCGCGGTAGAAGGCCTTGAAGCGCTCGGCCGTGAGCTGGTCGCGCAGCAGCGCGTAGAACTCGGGCTCGTAGGCAAAGACGGCGATGTTCGAGGTGTTGCCCTTGTCGCCCGAGCGCGCATGGGCCACGTGTTGCAGAAGAACTTTCATGGGGCTGCCTCAGCTTTCGAAGTACTGGATGGAGGCCGGCACCTGCTCGCGCGGCACCAGCGACGACCACACGCCGATCACCTCGCGCGTGCGCTCCTGGTGCGGCACGCGCTTGCCGGTGTGGGCGATGCCCGAGACGGCCATGCCGTCGACCTCGCGGCCGACCTTCGCGGCCTCCTCGCGGGTCTTGGTGCGGGCCGCCACGCGCACCGCGATCTCGTAGGGCTCGGGCGCATCGGCGGGCGTCGCGTCGCCGTGGATCGCGTTGATGCCCAGGAAGTCGACGCGCATGTCCTCGGCCTCGAGCTTGACGATCTTGAAGCGCTCCTCGAGCACCTTCTTCGCGAGTTGCGCACGGCGCAGCGCGCCGGGGCCGGCGTAGAAGAACATGTCCTCGCCGATGAAGCCCTCGGTGCAGCCGATCGAGACCTTGAGCGTGGGCGTGCGCGGCTTGCCGCCCAGGCCGGTCACGCGCACGCGGTCGGGGCCGACCTGTTCGAGCTTCGCGCTGGTGAAGTCGACCACCGCATCGGGCGTGATGTAGTGGGCCGGGTCGTGCACCTCGTAGAGCATCTGCTCCTTGACCGTCTGCAGCGTCACCGCGCCGCCGCTGCCGGCCACCTTGGTGATCACCACGTCGCCGTTGGCCTCGACCTCGGCGATCGGGAAGGCGAAGTTCCAGGGCTCGGGCACGTCCTTGAAGCCGGGGTCGGAGAAATAACCGCCGGTCACCTGCGCGCCGCATTCCAGCAGGTGGCCGATGCCGTTGCCCGCACCCACGCGCGCATGGTCGAGCGGATCCCAGCCGAACTCGTACATCATCGGCGCCATGAAGATCGACGGGTCGGCCACGCGGCCCGTGACCACGATGCGCGCGCCAGCCCGCAGTGCCTCGACGATCGGTTCGGCGCCGAGGTAGGCCTCGGCCGAGATCAGCGTGGGCTTGAGCGTGTGCGTGGGCTGGCCGTTCTCGAGGATGGTGTCGGTGAGTTCGAGCACGCGGTCGGTGATCAGGCTGCCGCTCACGGCCGCCACCTTCACGCCGGTCACGCCGATCTCCTGCAGCAGCTCGACGATGCGCTTCGCTGCCGCCACCGGGTTGATCCAGCCCTGGTTGGAGACGATGCGCGTGCCGTTGCGCATGCAGGCCGGCAGCACCGCGCGCATGCGGTCGTCGAGGTAGGTGTCGTAGCCGGGGAAGCTCGGGTCGCGCCGGGCGCGGACCTGGGCCGCCGAGACCGTGGCCTCGGCCATGGTCTCGAAGCAGAGGTAGTCGAGTTCGCCGCGCTCGGCGTTCAGTGCGGCGGGCTCGACGCGGTCGCCCCACCAGGCTGCGCCCGAACCGATCCGGAGGGTCTTGCTCATGTGGTCTTGTCTCCTGTGTGTGCGGACGATTCTGTACAGTGCCCCGGGGCCCGACAACGCACGCCGCAGCACAGCGCCTGTGAAGCCGCGGCACAGTACAAAGAAACCCGCATGGACAAATTCGGCGAGATGACGGTCTTCCTCCGCGTGGTGGAAGAAGGCAGCTTTTCAGGCGCGGGCCGGCGGCTGGCGCTGTCGCCCTCGGCCGTGAGCAAGCTCATCGCGCGGCTCGAGGCGCGGCTCAACGTGCGGCTGTTCGAGCGCATCGCGGGCGCGATCCGGCTGACCGAGGAAGGCGCGCAGTTCCAGCGCGCGAGCCAGCGCGTGGTCGACGCGATGGCCGAGGCCGAGAACATCGCGGGCGCGGCCGAGACCGAGGTGTCGGGCACGCTGCACATCCACACGCCGCTGACCACCGCCAAGTACCTGCTCGCGCCCCTGCTGCCCGCGCTGATGGCACGCCACCCGGCGCTTCGGCTCGAGTTCATCATCGGCACCGAGCGCGGCGACTTCGTCAAGCAGGGCATCGACGTCGCCATCCACAGCGGCCGGCCCACCGAGCTGTCGCTGATCGGCCGGCCGCTGATGCCGCGGCCCTGGGTGATCGCGGCCTCGCCGGCCTACCTGCGCGCGCACGGCACGCCGCAGACGCCCGACGAGCTGCTGCGCCACCGCTGCCTCAACTTCACCATCCGCACGCAGTGGAACGCCTGGACCTTCCGCGAGAGCGACGGCGCGCTCAAGACCATCGACATCCCGCGCCACATCGGCGCCAACCAGGGCGAGCTGCTGCGCACGCTGGCCATCGAGGGCCTGGGCGTGGTGCGGCTGGCCGAATTCAACATCGCGGCCGACCTGGCCAGCGGTGCGCTGGTGCCGCTCTTGGCCGACTACCGCGAGAAGACCGACGACATGCTCTACGTGCTGTACCCGCGCGGCCGCGTGCTGGCGCCGCGGGTGCGCGCCTTCCTGAATTTTCTCGAGGAGAGTTTTCCGGCCGGCGCTGCGGCAAGATGAGCGCCTCTTCTTCCACCGAAAGGAATGCCATGCGAAAGTCCCTCTCCCTGATCGCCATGGCCGCCGCGGCCCTGGTCTTCGTCCCGCACGCCGCGCTGGCCCAGCCCGCGCCCGGCACCTGCGAGTTCAAGAAGGCCGACATCGCACGCGACATCGACGAGGCCAAGGCGAAGCAGCAGACGAGCCGCGTGCGCGGCCTGGAGAAGGCGCTGCGCGAGACGCAGGCCAACTGCAGCGACGCCAAGCTGCAGAAGGCGCACCACGCGAGCATCCAGCGGCAGGAGAAGAAGGTGGCCGAGCGCCAGCGCGACCTGGATCAGGCACGCGCGCAGGGCAAGGCCGACAAGATCGCCAGCCGCGAGGCCAAGCTGGCCGAGGAACAGGCGCAGCTCCAGAAGCTGCGCACCGGCGCGCGCTAGAAAGCCGCGCGCCTCAGGCCTTGGCCGTCACCGGCCGTTCCTCGTGCCCGTCCGGATGGCGCGCGAAGCGGGCCGGGTCGCTGCCGTGCACCGGCGCCTCGTCCTTCCAGGGCCAGCCGCCGAACTGGGTGCGGCGGTAGTCCTGCATCGTCTGCGCGATCTCGGCCTGCGTGTTCATCACGAAGGGGCCGTACTGCGCCACCGGCTCGGCGATGGGCTTGCCCTGGAGCACCAGGAACTCGCCCTCGACCTCGCCGTTGAGCAGCTCCACCGCCTGGTCGGCGCGCAGCTCGATGGCCGCATGGCCCGTCACCTCGCGGCCGCCGACCTGCACCGACGCGCCCTTGAAGAAGTAGAGGCTGCGGCGCGTGCCGGTGCCCAGCGCGGCGGGCAGCGTCCAGCGGGCGCCGGGTGCCATGCGGATCGTCCAGATGGCCACGTCCGAACCCTCCTGCGCGGCCCATGAATCGGGCGGCGGTGCGAGCGGGCCGCCGGTGCTGCCCGGTGCGCCGTCCACCGGCCCGATGCGGCCGGCCACGCAGGCCACGTCGGTGCTGCGGCCTTCGCCGTCGGTGGCGGTGAAGCGCGGCACATCCTCGGCCCAGAACATGGTGAAGTGCGGCGCCACCATCTTGTGGCTGGCCGGCAGGTTGAGCCAGATCTGGAACAGCTCCAGCGGATTGGGCGCGGCCGCGTCCAGCAGCGGGAACATCTCCGAATGCACGATGCCCTTGCCGGCGGTCAGCCACTGCACGTCGCCACCGCCGAAGCGCGCGGCCGCGCCCAGCGAGTCGGAATGGTCGATCAGGCCCTTGCGCACGATGGTCACGGTCTCGAAGCCGCGGTGCGGATGGCCCGGGAAGCCGGGGATTTCCTCCCCGTGGTACATGCTCCAGCCGTCCTTGCGGCTGAAGTCCTGGCCGATGGCGCGGCCGGCCAGCGAGGCGGCCGGCCCCATCGCGCCATTGGCCGCGGGGTAGGCGTCGTCGTGGTACGCGCAGAACAGGAACGGGTCGATGGTCTCCCACGGAAAGCCGAGGGGCTTGATCTGGACGATGGGGTCGGTCATGGGGTCTTCCTTGTGTGTGCAGCGCTTCGATGCGACGCACTGCAAGCTCCCAGATGGGGCCGGATGCGCGCGGTCAAAGGGCCGCGCGGAAGACAGGGTGTTGCGCAGGTGGAACGCTGCGCCGATCCCTCAACGGTAGAAGACCTCGACCCGTCCCTTGAGCTTGAGCAGCAGCGGCTTGCCCTTGCGGTCCACCGTCTTGCCGGCCGGCACCTTGATCCAGCCTTCGCTGATGCAGTACTCCTCGACGTCGGCGCGGTCCTTGTCGTTGAAGCGGATGCCGATGTCGTGTTCGAACACGGCGGCCACATGGTGCGGGCTGCGCGGATCGATGGAGAGATGGTCGGGCAGGGCGGGGCGGTCGGTGGTGTCGGTCATGGGCATGTGATTTCTTCGAAGCCGCCATTTTCTCTGGGAAACTGCGCAGGTCCATGCCCCGCCCGCTGCAACACCTCGCCGCCATCGATTTCGACGCCCCGTCCGAGGTCGTGGCGCGCGCGCTGATCGGCGTCACGGTGCTGGTCGACGGCGTGGGCGGGCGCATCGTCGAGACCGAGGCCTACGACCGCGACGACCCGGCCTCGCACACCTTCGGCGGCCCGACGCTGCGCAACGCCGCCATGTTCGGCCCCTCGGGCCGGGTCTACGTCTACCGCTCCTACGGCATCCACTGGTGCCTGAACTTCGTCTGCCGCGAGGCCGGCCACGGCGCCGGGGTTCTGATCCGCGCGCTCGAGCCCACGGCCGGGCTGGCGCAGATGCGCCGGCGGCGCGGGCTCGAGGACCTGCGGCTGCTGTGCGCTGGCCCGGGCCGGGTCGGGCAGGCGCTGGGCGTGGACGCGGGCTTCAACGGCAAGGCGCTCGATGCGCCGCCCTTCGTGCTGATCGCCGCGCCGGGCGAACAGCCGCCGGTGCAGGTCGAGGTCGGCCCGCGCATCGGCATCACGAAGGCGGCCGAGGTGCCTTGGCGCTTCGGCGAGAAGGGCTCGCGCTTTTTGAGCAAGCCCTTCCGCACCGCAGGCCCTTAGCCGCCGGTGGCCGCGGGCGCGGCATTGCCGGCCGCCTGCTCGGTGGTCTCGCGCCAGCCGCCGCCCAGCACCTTGTAGAGCGTGAGCCGGTTGGCCTGCTCGATCAGCTGCAGGCTGATCAGCGACTGCTGCACGACGTAGAGCGAGCGCTGCGCATCGAGCACGTCGAGGTAGGCCGCGCCGCCGCTCTTGAACAGCGCGTCGGACAGCTCGAAGGCGCGCGTGGTCGCGGCCACCAGCGATTGCTGCGCGGCGATGCGCTCGCCCAGTGTGCGGCGCGTGGCGAGCGCGTCGGCCACCTCGCGGAACGCGACCTGCAGCGTCTTCTCGTAGCTGGCCAGCTGGATCTGCTGCTGCGCCTGGGCCACGCCCAGGTTCGCGCGGTTGAGGCCGGCATCGAAGATCGGCAGGTTGATCGAAGGCGCGAAGCTCCAGGCCGCGCTGCCGTCCTTGAACAGGCCCGACAGGCTGCTGCTGGCCGTGCCCGCCGAGCCGGTCAGCGTGATGCGCGGATAGAAGGCCGCGCGCGCGGCGCCGATGTTGGCGTTGCTCGCGCGCAGCGCATGCTCGGCCGCCTGCACGTCGGGCCGCTGCTGCAGCACCGACGACGGCAGCTCGGCCGGCGGCGGCAGCAGTTGGGCCGCGGGCGCCTGCGCGATCTCGGTGATCGGCGGCGGCAGCAGCGCGGGCGGCACGGCGGTGCCCACCAGCAGGGTCAGCGCATTGCGGCTCTGCTCGACCTGGCTGTCGAAGGCCGCGGCATCGGCGCGCGCGGTGTCGACCGTGGTCTGCGCCTGTGCCAGCGCCAGGCCCGACTGGGCACCGAGCTCGTAGCTGCGCTTGATCAGGTCGAAGGACTTCTGCCGGCTGGCCAGCGTGTCGCGCGCGAGCTGCAGGCGCTGCTGGTCGGTGGCGAGCACCAGCCAGGCCGTGGCCACCTCGGCCACCAGGCTGATCTGCGTGCCGCGGCGCGCATCCTCGGTGCCGAAGTAGCTCTCCAGCGCGGCCTCGTTGAGGTTGCGCACCCGGCCGAACAGGTCGAGCTCGTAGGCCGTGAGCCCGAGGTTCACGTTGTACTGCGTCGCGGTGCGCGACACGCCGCTGGCCGACACGCTGCCCGGCGTGCGCGTGCGGTTGCCGCCCGCGCCCAGGCCGAGCGCGGGGAAGGCCGCGGCGCGCGAGATGCCGTACTGCGCCAGCGCGCGCTCGATGTTGAGCGCGGCGACACGGGCGTCGCGGTTGTTCGCCAGGGCCAGCTCGACCACGCCGCGCAGCCGCGCGTCGACGAAGAAGTCGCGCCAGCCGATGTCGCGCGCGGCGGTGGCGGCGGTGTCGGCACCGGCGGCCGAGGTCCAGGCCTGCGGCACCGGCGCGGCGGGTTGGGTGTACTGCGGCGCGAGGTTGACGCAGCCCGCCAGCAGCGCGGCGGGCAGCACCAGGCCGAAGGTTGCGCATCGCAAGGAAGCGGTGTGGCGCGTCATCTCAATGGCTCCCTTGCTCGATGGCCGGCGTCGAGGCCGAGGCCGTATTCTTGCGCGCGCGGCGGCGTTCCATGAAGCTGCTGATCAGCACGAAGAACAGCGGCACGAAGAAGATGCCCAGCGCCGTGCCCACCACCATGCCGCCCAGCACCGCGGTGCCGATCGACTGGCGGCCGCCCGCGCCCGCGCCGGTGCCGATGGCCAGCGGCAGCACGCCGAAGCCGAAGGCCAGCGAGGTCATCAGGATGGGCCGCAGCCGCAGGCGCACCGCCTGCAGCGTGGCCTCGATCACGCTCTTGCCCTGCTCGTGCAGCTGCTTGGCGAACTCCACGATCAGGATCGCGTTCTTCGACGACAGCCCCACCGTGGTCAGCAGCCCCACCTGGAAGTACACGTCGTTGCTCAGGCCGCGGGACCAGGTGAACAGCAGCGCGCCCACGATGCCCAGCGGCACCACCAGGATCACCGAGAAGGGCACCGACCAGCTTTCGTACAGCGCGGCCAGGCACAGAAACACGAACAGGATCGAGATCGCATAGAGCGCCGGTGCCTGCGCGCCCGACAGGCGCTCCTGGTACGACGCACCGGTCCATTCGTAGCCGATGCCCGGAGGCATCTGCTTCATCACCTCTTCGACCGCCAGCATCGCCGCGCCCGAGCTCACGCCCGCGGCCGCGTCGCCCACGAACTCGTAGCTGGGGCTGCCGTTGTAGCGGATCAGCTGCGGCGAGCCGTAGGTCCAGCGCGTGCTCGAGAAGGCGCCGAAGGGCACCATCTGGCCCAGCGTGTTGCGCACGCTCCAGCGGCCGATGTCGGTGGGCAGCATGCGGAAGGCGGTGTCGCCCTGCATGTAGACGCGCTTCACGCGGCCGTTGTTCAGGAAGTCGTTGACGTAGGTGCCGCCCATCGCGGTCGACAGCGTGCTGTCGATGGCGCTGGTGTTCAGGCTCAGCGCACCGGCGCGCGCATCGTCGATGTCGACCGCGAACTCGGGCGTGTCTTCGAGGTTATTGCTGCGCACGTTGGCCATCTCAGACCGTGCGTTGAGCAGTTGCAGCGCCTGGTCACGCGCCTTGAGCAGCGCGTCGTGGCCCAGCGCGTTGAGGTCCTTCAGGAAGAAGTTGAAGCCCGCGTTGGCGCCCAGCCCGCGCACCGCCGGCGGCAGCAGCACGAAGATGCGCGCGTCGCGGATGCCGGACAGGTCACGGCTCGCGCGGCGCGTGATGGCCGCGGCGGAACTGTCCTTGCCGGTGCGCTCGCTCCAGTCCTTGAGCTTGACGAAGGCGCGGGCCGAGCTCTGGTCGCCGTTCTGGCCGGTCAGCAGGTTGATCGCCACCACCTCGGGCTGCTTGTCGAAGTAGTCCTGCACCTGCTGGATCACCGGTTGCAGCCGGGCGTTCGACGAACCCGGCGGCAGCGTGATCTGCACTTGCACGAAGCCCTGGTCCTCGTCGGGCAGGAAGGAGGTGGGCAGGCGCAGGAACATGAAGGCCATCACCGCGCAGATGCCGACGTAGACCAGCAGGCTGCGCTTGCCGCGCCGCAGGATGCCGCCCACGATGCCCTGGTAGCGGTCGGCGCCGCTGTCGAAGCGGCGGTTGAAGCCGGCGAAGAAGCGGTCGACGTAGCCCAGGGGACCCTTGCGCGGCGCGCCGTGCGGCGAGTGCGCGCCCTTGGGCACCGGCTTGAGCAGCGTGGCGCACAGCGCCGGCGTGAGCGTGAGCGCGACCAGCACCGACAGCACCATCGCCGAGACGATGGTGATCGAAAACTGGCGGTAGATCACGCCGGTCGAGCCGCCGAAGAAGGCCATCGGGATGAACACCGCCGACAGCACCAGCGCGATGCCCACCAGCGCGGGCGTGATCTCGGCCATCGATTTCTTCGTGGCCTCCTTGGGCGACAGCCCCTCCTCGCTCATCACGCGCTCGACGTTCTCGACCACCACGATGGCGTCGTCCACCAGCAGGCCGATGGCCAGCACCATGCCGAACATGGTCAGCGTGTTGATGGAATAGCCGAACACCGAGAGCACGCCGAAGGTGCCCAGCAGCACCACCGGCACCGCAATCGCGGGGATCAGCGTGGCGCGGAAGTTCTGCAGGAAGATGTACATCACCAGCACCACCAGCAGCATGGCCTCGGCCAGCGCCTTGACCACTTCCTCGATCGACGCGCTCACGAAGGGCGTGGTGTCGTAGCTCACGAAGGTCTCGAGCTGGTTCGGGAAGAAGGGCTTGAGCTCGGCGATCTTGGCGTTGACCGCCGCGGCCACCTGCACCGCGTTGGCGCCGTCGGCCAGCACCACGCCCAGGCCGGCGCCGGGCCGGCCGCTGAGCACCGAGCGCACCGTCAGGTTCTCGGCGCCGAGCTCGATCCGGGCCACGTCCTGCAGCCGCACCACCGCGCCGTCGGGCGTGGCACGCAGCACCACGGCACCGAACTGCTCGACCGTCTTGAGCTTGCTGCGGGCGGTGATCGTCGCGTTGAGCTGCTGGTCGCCGGTGGCGGGCAGCGCACCCAGCTGGCCGGCCGAGACCTGCGCGTTCTGGGCCTGCAGCGCGGTGTTCACGTCCGAGGGCATCAGCGAGTACTTGCGCAGCTTGTCCGGGTCGAGCCAGATGCGCATCGCGTAGCCGGTGCCCAGCGTCTGTACTTCGCCCACGCCGTCGATGCGGCTGATCACGTCGACCAGGTTGCTGGTGATGTAGTCGCCCACGTCGACCGCCGAGGCGCTGCCGTCGTCCGAGTACATCGAGACGATCATCAGGAAGTCGTTGCCGCCCTTGATCACGAACACGCCGCGGGTCTGCACCTGCTGCGGCAGCCGCGCCATCGCGGGCTGCAGCTTGTTCTGCACCTGCATCTGCGCGACGTCGATGTTGGTGCCGGGCGCGAAGGTCAGCTGGATGCGCGAGACGCCCGAGGAGTTGCTGGTGCCCTGGATGTACAGCAGGTTGTCCACGCCGGTCATCTGCTGCTCGATCACCTGGGTGACCGAATCCTCCACCGTCTTGGCCGAGGCGCCGGTGTAGGTCGAGACGATGGACACGCGCGGCGGGGCGATGTCCGGGTACTGCTCCAGCGGCAGCGTGCGGATCGACATCAGGCCCGCGAGCATGACCACGATGGACAGCACCCACGCGAAGATGGGGCGGTCGATGAAGAACTGTGCCATGCGGGGTCCTCAGCGCGCGGCCACGACGGCCGGGCTGGCGGCGCTGGCGGCCGCGCCGGGCGCGGGGCCGTTGGGCGTCTTCGAGGCCGGGTTGGCGCTGGTGGGCACCACTTCCGAGGCGCGCACCGTGTCGCCCGCGCGGGCGCGCTGCGAGCCCTCGACCAGCACGCGGTCACCCGCGGCCAGGCCGCTGAGCACCTGCCAGCGGTTGCCCATCGCACGACCCACCACGATCGGGCGCTTGACCAGCTTGTCGTCGGCGCCGACCACCAGCGTCGAGGCGCTGCCGTCGGGCGCGCGCGTCACGGCCTGCTGCGGCACCAGCAGCGCGGCTTCGTTCACGCCCTCCTGCAGCACCGCGCGCACGTACATCCCGGGCATCAGCATGCGGTCGGGGTTGGGCACCACCGCGCGCAGCGTGACGCTGCCGGTGCCGGCATCGACCGTCACGCCGGAGAAGGTCAGGCGGCCGGCGTGCGGGTAGGTCGAGCCGTCTTCGAGCAGCACCTTGATCGGTGCCTCGTTGGCGTTGCCGCGCTGCAGCCGCCCTTCGGCCAGCTCGCGCTTGAGGCGCAGCAGCTCGCTGCTCGATTGCGTGACGTGCACATGCACCGGGTCGAGCTGCTGCACCGTGGTCAGCGCGCTCGCCTGGTTGGCCGTGACCAGCGCGCCGGGCGTGACGCTCGAGAGTTCGACCCAGCCGGTGATCGGCGAGTTGATGCGCGTGTAGCCCAGGTTGATGCGGGCCGTCTGTTCGGCCGCGCGCGCCACCGCCACGTCGGCTTCGGCCTGCAGGGCGGCGGCCTGGGTGGCCTCGTTGACCTGCTGGCTGATCGCGTCGATCTTGACCAGCTCGGCATTGCGTTTGGCCACCGTGCGGGCCGTGGCCAGCGTGGATTCGGCCTTGCGCACATTGGCCTGCGCGCTGGCATGGACCGCCTGGAACGGCGCCGGGTCGAGCTGGTAGAGCGCCTGGCCTTCCTTGACCTGCGAGCCCTCGTTGAACAGCCGCTTCTGGATGATGCCGCCCACCTGGGGCCGGATCTCGGCGATGACCGGTGCCACCGTGCGCCCCGACAGCTCGGTGCTGAAGGCCAGCCGCTCGGTCTTGAGCGTGACCACCCCGACCTCACGGGTCTGCGGCGGCTTGGCGGCCTTGGCGCTGTCGGTACGGGAGCAGCCGGCCGCGATCAGGGCGGTGGCCAGACCCAGGGCAAGTCCGATTCGGAGCCTGCGTTGAGCGGTGGCGGGCGGCACGGGTCGGGCAAGGTGGGGCATGGAGCGCAGTGAATAGGTGGGCGAACGCAGAGTGTGAAACAGCGAGAGGGGGCTAGTTCAACGCCGGGCATCACGAGAGACCAGCTTTACGGAACTTCACAAAGCCGCAGCAGGAAAAACGCTATGCAAATGCCATGCAAGCAGGATGCCCGGGCGCGGTGACGCGAAGCGACGGTGGGTTGGCGGCACGCAGCGTTGCCTCTGCGCGCCGCTCGGCCCGCCGGGATTCTGCCGCAAGGCGGCCGATCGTGGGGCCGCCATGTGACGGGCCCTGCACCATCGCTTCGGGGCCGACCCGGTGGACACCCGGTGGCGCAGACGTTACACCGTGTACATGACAGACATCTGGCGCCTCTCGGCCTCCGCACTCGCGACCCTGGTCGCCCAACGCAAGCTCTCCGCCGTCGAGGCCGCCCGCGCGGCGCTCGCCCGGCTCGAGGCGGTCAACCCGCGGCTCAACGCCGTGGTCGACTGCCGCCCCGACGCGGTGCTGCGCCGCGCCGAAGCCATCGATGCCGCCCTGGCGCGGGGCGAGCGCCTGGGCCCGCTGGCCGGCGTGCCGGTCACCGTCAAGGTCAACATCGACCAGGCGGGCTTCGCCACCACCAACGGCGTGCGGCTGCAGCAAGACCGCATCGCCGCCACCAACAGCCCGGTGGTCGACAACCTGGAGCGGGCCGGCGCGGTGATCGTCGGCCGCACCAACACGCCTGCCTTCAGCTACCGCTGGTTCACCGACAACCGGCTGCACGGCCGCACGCTCAACCCGCGCAATGCAGCGCTCACGCCGGGCGGTTCGTCCGGCGGCGCGGCCTCGGCCGTGGCCGCGGGCATCGGCCACATCGCGCACGGCACCGACATCGCCGGTTCGATCCGCTACCCGGCCTATGCCTGCGGCGTGCACGGGCTGCGCCCCTCGCTGGGGCGGGTGGCGGCCTTCAACGCCTCGGGGCCCGAGCGAACGATCGGCGGCCAAATCACCGCCGTGTCGGGCCCGCTCGCGCGCACCATGCCCGACCTGCGGCTGGCGCTGGCCGCCATGTCCGGGGCCGACGATCGCGATCCGTGGTGGGTGCCCGCTCCGCTCGAAGGCCCCGGCCGGCCTCGCGTCGCCGCGCTGTGCCTGCGCCCCGATGGGCTCGCCACCGCGCCCGAGATCGTCGCGGCGCTGCTGGACGCGGCCGAGCGCCTGCGCGACGCCGGCTGGACCGTGGAAGAGATCGACGACGTCCCGCCGCTCGAGGAAGCCTGCCGTGTGCAGACCGTGCTCTGGATGGGCGACGGCTACGAAGCCATGGTCGAGGCCGCGCGGCTGGAGGGCGACGCCGGCGCCATCGCCGCGCTCGCAGGCCAGGCCGGCGCCGCGGCCGCGCTCACCGCGGCGCAGCTGTCGGCCGCGCTGGTCCAGCGCGCCACGCTGGCCCGCGCCTGGCAGCAGTTCTTCGGCGGGCGCCATGCCGTGCTGCTGATGCCCGCCAGCGCCGAGCTGCCCTTCGCGGCCGACCTCGACCTGCAGGGCCCCGAGGCCTACGCCCGCGTGTGGGCCGCGCAGACGCCGATGATCGGCCTGCCGCTCACCGGCCTGCCCTCGCTGGTGGTCGCGACCGGCATGGCCGGCACCAGCCCGGTCGGGGTGCAGCTGGTGGCCGGGCGTTTCCGAGAAGACCTGTGCCTGGCGGCCGGCGAGGCCATCGAGGCGCGGGGTGGGCCGCCGATGCCTGTGGACTGAGGCGGATGGAGGGGTTGGGGGGCGGTTCGTCTACTTGAGCTCGATCTCGACGAAGACGAACTCGAAGTCGTTGGCATTGATCACGTTGTGCTCGACGCCGGTGAGCCGCGTGTACGACACCCCGGCCGTGAGCGGGCTGCGCAGCGTGCCCTGAGGCGTCTCGCGCAGCAGCGTGCCGGTGGTCATGGGCACCACGACGCAGTCCCTGCCGTGGCGGTGATGGCCTGTCTCGGCACCCGGCGCAAAGCGCCATTCCGTGACCCGTGTGCGCTCGTTGTCGATCTGGACGGTGGGAATGGCTCGCGGACGTGTCATGGGCCGCATGCCCGCATGCCCGCAAGCTCCGTGCCTTCGGCCGCCGATGCATCGCGCAGGGTGCACGGCTCGGAAAGCCGTCGCGTCATGCGCGCGTTGCGCAGCACCACGCCGCGCAGCGTCACCTCTCGCCGGTGTGCGATTTCGAAACCCGAGCGGCGGAAGAAGGCTTCGGCGGCGAGGCTCACATGGGCCCACAGGCCGGCGATGCCGCGATCGCGTGCCGAAGCCTCGATGCGCGCCATCAGCGCCTTCGCCACCCCGCGCCCACCGCAGTCACCGGCCACGAAGAACATGTCGATGTGGCCGGACGGCTGCAGGTCCGCAAAGCCCGCGATGCGCCCATCGAGCTCGGCGACGAAGGGCTGCAGCATGCGCATGCGCTCGGCCCACTGTGCCGCATCGTGCTCGCTCGGCGCCCAGGCCGCGCGCTCGGCGGGCGTGTAGTACGGCGCGGCGAGGGTGTGGACGGAGGATTCGAAGACGGCGCGCAGGGCGGAGGCGTCGGCGGGCGTGAATGCCCGGATGTGCAGTGGCATGGCGGTGCGCGTCAGAGGCTGTCGATCGCTTCGACCACGGCGCCTTCGGTCGGGATGCGGCGCACCGAGTTGCCGGTGGGGTCGTACAGGACCACCGCGCCTGTCGTGGCGAAGACGAGCCGGCCTTTCTCGATCTTGCCATCGCCACGGATGACTGCCACGCAGTCTGCGCCGCGGGCGCGCTTTCCCACCACCTTTGCTTCGGGTGGCCGCATCAGGGTGTCGATGCGCTGCTGGCGCGAGATGCAGACCTTGGGCTCGACCACCCAGTTGCGGATGTGGACTTCGCCTGCGGAGAGGCCGGCGATGGGGACAGTCGCCAAGGCGGTTCCCATCACCATCATTGCGAGAAAGCCGCCGATCACGATTGCAGGAGCCGCGAGCGTGACGAACGCTGGAATGAAAAGCACCAGCAGGAGCGTTTCAAACCAGCGTTTGTCTTGGAGGCTTTGGCGCAATTTCGTGCGTGTGCGTTGCGCCACCGCAGATTTCAGCCCTCGCCTCCCATACCACCGCAGCGCGAGGAACGCGAAGAAGACGATGGACAAGACGAGAGAGGTTTTCCAGAGTCGCCAGATGGTCGGGCTCAGGCGTTGCCATACCTCCGCAACAAAGCCCCACGTGTCAGGGTGCGAAATGCCTGAAAACACCTGAGCAACAGCCCATCCACCCAGGTTGAACAGATCGATGGCCGAACTGAACAACGTGGCGTGCGGAACGCCCAGCGTGCTCTGGACCGCGAGCGCCACGCCATAGCCCAGCAAGGCCAGCACGATGCCGGCCGTGGACGCCAGTGCCAGCACGACACCCAGCCAGTGGGTGCCGCGCTTGGCCAACGCATCCTTGGCGTCGTCGTGGCCCGCGCGCATGTCCGCAGCGGGCGCGAGCACGCGCAAGGCGGTGTCCGGGCCGCTCACGGCGGAGTCGTCTACCGCCCCGCCACCGACCACCCCGCATGCAGGTTGGCCTTGTCGTTCTCGTATTCCCAGCGCGTGCCGCAGCGGTCGCAGCGGTAGCTGGTGACCGTCACCGAGCGGCCGTCCTCGCGTTCTTCCTTGCGGTTGCTGCCTTGCACCAGCTCGGCATGGCCTGGCGCGCGGCGCCAGTTGCGCTGGATGCCGGTGCAGGGTTCGCACAGCTCCATCTTCTTCTGATCGGCCTGTCGGGCGCTTGCGATGCTCATGATGGGGCTCGTTTCGTGATGGCGAAGATGAAGGGGGCGATCAATGGTGGTGGCCGCCGGCGCCGTGCACGTGGCGATGCTCCAGCTCCTCGGGGGCGGCGGCGCGCACTTCCAGCACCTTGAGCGCGAAGCGCAGCTCCAGGCCGGCCAGCGGGTGGTTGCCGTCGAGCAGCACCTTGTCGCCCTTGATCTTCTTCACGTAGAACACATGCGGCGTGCCCTGGTCGTCGCGGCCTTCGAGCTGGCCACCGACCTTCACGCCCGGCGGGAACTCGCTCTTGGGGATGGTGCGTTCCAGCGCGGGGTCGCGCACGCCGAAGGCGTCTTCGGGCTTGAGCTGCAGCGTGACGGCGTAGCCGGCTTCCTGGCCGTCCAGCGCCTCCTCGATCTTCGGCAGCGTGTTGTCGTAGCCGCCATGCAGGTAGCCCATGGGCTCCTTGGCTTCCTCGATGAGCTTGCCCTGCAGGTCGCTGACCTTGTAGCGGAGGGTGACGACGGTGTCTTTTTCGATTTTCATGGGGAGCATTGTCCCGCAGAGCGGCCCGCGCTGCACCCAGGGCGCCGGCTGCCGCAGGCGCTGGCGCTGCTTTTCCCGCCTGCGATGCCAGCCGCGCGCGGTGCTCGGCCCCGGCCTCAGCGCTGCCGGTACACCCGCCCGAGGGCGGTCGCCAGCGCCATCGACAGCCGCCGCCGCACCAGCGTCAGGGGCGACAGCGACGCCAGCGGCCCGCGCGTGAAGCGGTAGAAGGACTGGCTCGCGACCGACGGCGGCCGTCCGCGCAGCGCGCCGCGGAAATGCCGGCCCTGCCAGGGCTTGGCCGCCCCCACCGCATGCGACAGGTGCCGCCCGCCCGGCACGAAATCCATCGCCTCCGGGCCCTGCGTGCACAGCGGGGCGCCGTCCAGCATCAGCGCGAAGTTGAGCGCGTCCTCGTCGGTCGAATGAAAGGGATGGTCGGGTGCGCCCAGCTTGCGCTGCCGCAGCGCCCCGCCGTGGTCTTCGGCGATCCGTTCGCACAGGCGCTGCCACGTGGCGAGCAGTGCATCGTGCGCGCGCGGCACGCCGACGAAGCCGCTGTTGTAGTAGCGCGCCAGCGCGCGCTGCGGCACCTCGCCATGCGCAGCGAAGAAGTGCCGCCAGCCCTCGCGCCTGGGGTGGTCCGACGGCAGCGCGCTATCGAGGTCCTCGACCAGCGCGACCTCGCCACCGGCGAACCAGGCCTCGATCTCTGCCCATGCGCACTTCACGACCAGGTCCGGGTCGAGGTACACCACCGCCTCGGCGGCTGGGTCGTGCACCTGCAGCAGCTCGCGCATGAAGGCCGGCTTCTGGTAGTTGAGGCTGCGCGGCGGGTCGAGCGCCAGGGTCTGCAGCACCACCTGCGGCGTGACCTGGAGCCGGCCCGCACGGCGGTCGAAACGCGCATGCCGCGCCAGCCACGCGGGCAGCGGCCCGCGGTGCCCGGCCCACACCGTGCCCTGGTACCCGGCGGCCACCAGCGAGTTCACCAGCGTCGCCACGCCGTGGTGGTAGTGGCCTTCGAAGAGGGTGCAGAGGGCGATTCGCATGGGGGGATGATCGCGCACTGGGGACGTCCCGCGGCCGGCGCGGTGCGAAGCGCGAGGGGTTGCAAACCTACAATTCCATGCAGCGGAGCGACGGCTGGATGTCCAAGCGAGCGCGTGCGAGGCTTGCCAGCGACCTCGAGGCTGTTTTCAACGGACAGCGCAGCGCTCGTCGGGCTCCGGTCGTCGGTTTTCCATCAAGCACTGATGATCGGGCTGAAGCCATGCGAAATCTATCCACCTGTCTGTTTGCCGCCGCGTCCTTCTTTCATCTGGGCGCCATGGCCCAACCCGGTTTGTGCACGCCGGGTGAAGTCACGGAGTGGTCCTGCACAGCGAAGAGAAAAACCTATTCTCTGTGCGCCTCCAAGGACCTCGGCGCCACGACGGGCTACATGCAGTACCGCGCGGGCAAAGCCTCGAAGACGGAATTCGTGTTCCCCGAACGACTGGAACATCCGAAGGGAAACTTTCGCCTTGTCCTGCAGGCAAAGGGCGTCATGTTGAATTTCTCGAATGCGGGTTACGAATACGCCATCCATGAGCCGCTGGCAGGGTCGACCCATATCGATGTCGTCGACAGCCGGGGAGCCCGGGTTGCGGATGTGATGTGCCTTTCGGCGACGGAGACGCTGACATTGACGACCACGATGCAGCGCTTCGAACGCCTGGGCATTTATCGGTGAGTGGCCCGGCGAGGTCCGGCGCGTGCTGCAAGATCCGTCGCGTTGGTCTGTCCGAGCGTCCTGATTCCAGCCGGCGTCCACCATTCCCATGCCCCGCATCGCCCTCATCTCCGACACCCATGGCCTGCTCCGCCCGGAAGCCCTGGCCTTTCTTGCCGGCAGCGACCACATCGTCCACGCCGGCGACATCGGCGGCCCGGAGATCCTGGCTGCGCTGGCGGCCATGGCGCCCTTGAGCGTGGTGCGAGGCAACAACGACAGTGAGCCCTGGGCCGACGACATCCCGTCCTCGTTGACCGTCACGCTCGGTGGCGTCGCGGTGCATGCGGTGCACGACATCGCCGACCTGCACCTCGGCCCCGCCGACGGGGACGTGCGGGTGGTGGTGTCCGGCCATTCGCACAAGCCATCGATGGTCGAGCGCGACGGCGTGCTGTTCGTCAACCCCGGCAGCGCGGGGCCGCGGCGCTTCAGCCTGCCGATCTCGGTGGGGGAACGGCGGATCGACGAGAGAGGGCGCGTGACGCCGCGCCTGGTCACGTTGGCGGTGCCGCTCACGGCCTCACGCCGTTGAGCTGGCCAGCTCAATCGCCGCAAAATATGCGGTGATTGAGGCGGCAATCGCCGCATGCCCACCTCATCGCGCGCGGCCGGCGGGCTCATGCTGGCGTGCCACCAAATCGTCGGACCGGCACATTGACGGCTTCTCGGGTCAGATCCTGCGTGCACCCAACGAGCGCTATGACCAGCTGAGGCTGCGCAAAAAAGGAGCATCCCGTCACCGGCGCCGCAGCACGAGCTGCGAATCTGCCTGAGGTCCCCTTGCTGTGGGCATGCGCCGACGATCACGGCGTCGGATGGCCTACCGGACCACGTCGAGCGCAGCGCCAGGCTGGCGTGCTTCTCCCATCATTTGAAAGCCCGACCATGTCCAAGCCCGACACCCCCGCCGCTTCCCCCGACCGCATCGACACGCAATCCGCCGCCTCGCTGGCCGAATGGGCCAAAAAGCTCGATGTGACCGACACCCAGCTGAAGGAAGCGGTGTCCAAAGTCGGCGACCGCGCCACCGACGTCGAACTGCACCTCAAGGGCAGCCGCAGCACCACCAACACCGAGCGGGTCGACGAGACCGGCGACGCGCCTTGAGGAAGGCGCAGCCGGTCAGTAGCCTGAGGTGAGATTGCGCCGGGCCTCGTCGCGCTGGCGCTGTGCGCGCACCGCGTCGCAGCGTGGATGGCGCGCATAGGCGGCCTCGGCGCAGTGGCTGGCTTCGCAGCGAGCGGCGAAGGCGAAGAACAGGTGCTCGCAGCCGACGCGCGGGTCGGACCGCCCTGCGGCCGCCGAGGGCTTGCTTGCGGTCGTGGCGACGCGAGCCGGGTTTGCCGGACGCGCGGGCGGTGAAGCTGTGAGCGCCGGGGCTTTGTCGACCGACATCTCGCCGGGTGCCAGGGCAGATTCGAAGGGGACCACGGCCGGCGACCGCGTGGGGTTCGACGAAGCCGGCATCGAAGGCGCCGGACTCGCCGAAGGTGCAATCGCCGTCGTCGCTGCAAAAGCCGGAAGGGCCACGCTCTCCGCCGCCTTGGCCGGCACGACGGACGCACCCGGCCGCGCCGGGATCAGCGCGATCCAGACCAGCAGCGCGATCAGCACAGCGCTCAGCAGCGCCACGGCAACGAACCAGCCGCGCGCCCCGGGCACCGCCGTCAGGCCGTGTCGCGGCGGCGCAACCGCCGGTGCCGTGTGACGCGGTCGGGCCGGCGCCAGCGTCTCCAGTGCCGTGTGACGCGGTCGGGCCGGCGCCAGCGTCTCCAGTGCCGACGGCCCGGTGGCCGCAAAGGCCGGCAGCTTGGCCGCGCAGCCGCGACAGAACATGGCCTTGTCGCGGTTGAGTGCCTGGCAGGCCTGGCAGATGACGGTCATGCGCGCTCCCGGCGTGGGATCAGGCCGGCGAGGTGAACACCAGCAGCGAGCGTCCGGTCACGGTGTAGCCGTGGCCGGGCTGGAAGGCTGCATCTTCCTGCGCGTCGAGCGCGGTGTCGACCACGCGCGTCCAGCCCTTGCCCTCGGGCCGCTCGGGCAGCTGGAAGTCGATCGCGCCTTCCCACGCATTGAAGACCAGCAGCACGCTGTCGTCGGCCGCGGGCCGCGGCAGCGAGGAGGCCGGCGCATGGCCTTCGAGCAGCAGGCCGAAGCAGCGGGTCTGCGGGTCCTGCCAATGCGCCTCGTCCATCTCGGCGCCGTCCGGCGCGAACCAGGTCGAGTCCTTGACCTGCGCGGCCTCGCTCCATTCGCCGCTCAGGAAGCGGTTGCGGCGCAGCACCGGCAGCGTGTGGCGCAGCTGCGTCAGGTGCTGGGTGAATTCGGTCAGGCTGCGGCCGGGCGGCGCGCTGGCGGCCTCCCAGTCGAACCAGGAGATGTCGCTGTCCTGGCAGTAGGCGTTGTTGTTGCCCTGCTGGGTGCGCGCGAACTCGTCGCCGGCCAGCAGCATGGGCGTGCCCTGCGACAGCAGCAGGGTGGCGAGCATGTTGCGCTGCTGGCGGGCGCGCAGCGCCAGCACCTCCGCATCGTCGGTCGGGCCTTCGGCGCCGCAGTTCCAGCTGCGGTTGTCGCCGTGGCCGTCGCGGTTGCCTTCGTTGTTGGCTTCGTTGTGCTTCTCGTTGTAGCTGGTGGTGTCGGCCAGCGTGAAGCCGTCGTGCGCGGTGATGAAGTTGACGCTGGCCCAGGGCCGGCGGCCGCGCTTGTTGAAGCGGTCGCCGCTGGCCGTGAGGCATTGCGCCAGCGCGGGCGCCATGGCCTCGTCGCCCTTCCAGAAGGCGCGCACCGTGTCGCGGAAGCCGTCGTTCCACTCGGCCCAGCCGGGCGGGAAGCCGCCGACCTGGTAGCCGCCCGGGCCGATGTCCCAGGGTTCGGCGATCAGCTTGACGCTGGACAGCAGCGGGTCCTGCCGGCAGCTGTCGAGGAAGCCGCCGCCTTCGTCGAAGCCGTGGTCCTCGCGCGCCAGGATGGTCGCCAGGTCGAAGCGGAAGCCGTCGACGTGCATCTCCGTGACCCAGTAGCGCAGGCTGTCGGTCACCATCTGCAGCACGCGCGGATGGCTCAGGTTGACGGTGTTGCCGGTGCCCGTGTCGTTGATGTAGTAGCGCGGACCGGTGCCCTCGCCCTCGGGCATCAGGCGGTAGTAGCTCGCGTTGTCGATGCCCTTGAACGAGAGCGTCGGGCCCATCTCGTTGCCTTCGGGCGTGTGGTTGTAGACCACGTCCATGATCACCTCCAGCCCGTGGGCGTGGAAGCGGTCGACCATGTGCTTGAACTCGTCGATGTTCGGGCCGTCCATGTAGCGCTGGTCGAGCGCGAAGAAGCCGATGGTGTCGTAGCCCCAGTAGTTGGTCAGGCCCTTCTCGGTGAGGAAGGGCTGGTTGAGGAACATCTGCACCGGCAGCAGTTCGACGCTGGTCACGCCCAGCGCCTTGATCGGGCCGATGACTTCGTCCATGGCCAGGCCGGCGAAGGTGCCGCGGAACAGCTCGGGCACCTTCGGGTGCTTCATGGTGAAGCCGCGCACGTGGGTCTCGTAGAACACGGTCTGGTTCCAGGGCACGCGCACGGCGTCGGTCTGCTTCCACTCGAAGCGCGAATCGACCACCACGCACTTGGGCATGAAGGGCGCGCTGTCGCGCTCGTCGAAGCTCAGGTCGCCGTCGGGATGGCCCACGGTGTAGCCGAACAGCTCGGGGCCCCACTTGAGCTCGCCCATGTGCGCCTTGGCGTAGGGGTCGAGCAGCAGCTTGTGATGGTTGAAGCGGTGGCCCTGCTCGGGCTCGTAGGGGCCGTGCACCCGCAGGCCGTAGCGGGTGCCGGGTTCGAGGCCGGGCACGAAGCCGTGCCAGACCTCGTCGGTGTACTCGGGCAGCGTGATGCAGGCGGTCTCGGTGGTGCCGGCCTCGTCGTAGAGGCAGACCTGCACGCGGGTGGCATGCGCCGAGAACACGGCGAAATTGACGCCGCGCCCGGTGTAGGTGGCGCCGAGCGGGTGGGGGGCGCCTTCTTCGAGGGCGGGGGGCGGCAGGGTGTCGGGCATGGAGCGGTCCGGGGCAAAGAGCCGAACTGTCATGCCGCGCGCGCTGCCGCGCCACGGGAAGGTCGCTGGACTTCGCGTAGGCCGGCGCCATGCCCGCGCCGCCGGCGTGCCGCGATCAGCGCATGCGGTCGCCGTCGCGCACCGATTCGACCGCGCCGTTGTAGAGCCGCACGATACCCAGGAAGGCCCCCGGGCCGCGGTCGTAGGTCCAGTCTTCCATCGGTACGCATTGCGGCAGCAGCAGCGCATCGGGGCCCTGGCGGCGTTGCGAGGGCACGATCCAGCCCAGCTGGTAGGTCGGCACGCAGATGCTCTCCCGGTCCAGCGGCTGGCCGCACTTCTGCAGCACCGACACGCGCGAGTCGCCCCGGCTCACGAGGTAGCCGTTGCAGCCGAGCGATTGCGCCTGCGCGGCGGGTGCGAGCAGGGCGGCAGCCGCGGCCAGCAGCCAGGGCGCGAGCCTTGCAGCAGGGTGACGCAAGGCCGAAGGAAAAACGCGGGCGAGGAAGTGCATGCCCGAAAGTTTAGGGACAAACACGAACGAGGGCGGCGCCGACGGGCACCGCGCGCCGGCGTCACAGGATGATGTTGTTCTTCGGTCGCAGCAGCGGTGGCAGGTCGGTGTCACCCAGCAGTTCGCGCAGCTCGATCTCGATCATCCGGTTGATCTGCGCGATGGGCACGTCGTTGGCGCCGCCTTCAAACGGGTTCTCGGTGCTGGCGCCGACCTGCTCCAGCGTGGTGTACATCCACGAGATCATCACGCTGAAGGGGATCACGAGCCACACCATGTGCCCCTTCATCCAGCCATTGGCGATGGCGTTGAGCCCGTCGAACTCCTTGAGCAGGCCGAAGGGCAGCAGCACGCAGAAGAAGCGGATGAAGAAGGTGTTGATGATCGCGTACTGCCGCGGATAGGGAAAGTTCTTGATCCGCTCGCTGCGGCCCTGGTGGTCGAGCAGCTCCTTGAGCACCTTCTCCATCTCGATGAAGAAGTTGATGACGATGTCGCCGCGCGCGAACAGCCCCTGGATCGCGCGGCTCTGCTGGGCCATCAGTTGCGTGGCCTTGTTGCGCGAGGCCAGGACGACGGCGAGCTCGTCCGGCGGGATCAGCCTGGCGAGCGCCGATTCGAGCGTCGTCTCCTGCTCGGGCACGCAGTAGTGGCGCTGGTACTCGGCATTGGTGCGGCGGCCGGTGCTCTCCCAGGCGCGCTGCCGGCGCATCTGGTAGCGCAGCGCCGTGACCCAGGCGAGGTGGCGGTCGACCAGCTGCCGCGTGACCTGCTCGTTCTTCACGTAGTCGCGGCTCATGAGGCCCCAGGCGCGGCTCACGTTGAGGATGCCGCCCCACACCTGCTGCGCCTCCAGCGTGCGGCCATAGGTCTGCGTGTTCTTGAAGCTCACGATGAAGGCGGTGGCCGTGCCGATGAGAGCGACCACGGTCCACGGCACCGTGAGCCAGCGCCACTGCGCGAGTTCGTACAGGCACACCGGCACCACGCCCAGCGCGAGCAGGACGTAGAGCTCCCGCCGGGTCCAGATCAGGAACTCGGAGAGCCGGTAGCCCCTGCCGACGTTCATCGCGCCGCCAGCCAGGCCTCGAAACCGATCGTGCCGAGCTGCGCGTCGTCGTCGGGCGTGAGCGAGCGGTCGTCGAGTGGGACGCCGAAGTACAGGGCCTTCGCATCGGCCACCACGGTGCGCGGGTCGCCGATGGCGCTCAGGTAGCGCTGCACCAGCGCGGCCAGTCCGATGCGTTCCGGGCCGGCGATCTCGCGCATGCCCTGGAGCGGTGCGCCGAGGGCTGCGTCGGCCATCGCCGATGCGACGTCGTCCGAGGCGATGGGCTGCACCAGCGCCGGCGACAGGCGCACGGTCTGCCCTTCGGTGGCCGACTGCGCGATGCCGCCGAGGAAATCGATGAACTGCGTGGCGCGCACGATCGTGTAGGGAATCGCGCCGGCCTGGATGAGCTTCTCCTGTGCGAGCTTGGCGCGGAAGTAGCCGCTGCCCTGCAGGCGTTCGGTGCCCACTACCGACAGCGCCACGAGGTGCTTTACGCCCGCCGCGGCTTCGGCCGCGAGCAGGTTGCGCCCCGAGGTCTCGAAGAAGTCGAGCACGGCCCGGTCCTCGAACGAGGGCGAGTTGGCCACGTCGACCACCACCTGCGCGCCGGCGAGCGCGTCGGCCAGGCCTTCGCCGGTGAGGGTGTTGACGCCCGTGTTGGGCGAGGCGGCCACGGCCTGGTGGCCGCGTGCGACGAGCTGTCGGACCAGCCTGGTTCCGATGAGGCCGGTGCCTCCGATCACGACGATCTTCATTTCATGCCTTCTGGAGTGTGTTTGACGCCTTGATCGTAGGGATGGAACAATCAGGCTGAAATGACTGATACCCCTGAAATACGGCCAAACTCCCAGAAGGCACGGCGCGTGTTGTTCGTCGCCTATCCGGACGTGGGCCTGCTCGACCTGACCGGCGCGCAGACGGTGTTCTGGGCCGCGACCAAGGCGATGGAGGCGCGTGGGCTCAAGGGCTATGAGCGCGTGACGGCCAGTCTCGACGGCGGCCTGGTGCGCAGCGCGGAAGGGCTCGAGCTGCAGACCACGCGGCTGGCCGGCTGCCGCCCGTCGTCGGTCGACACGCTCATCGTGCCCGGCTCGCCGCACATGGCCTCGGTGCTCGACGACTCGGCACCGCTGGTCCAGTGGTTGCGGCGTGCCTCGGGCCGCAGCCGGCGCACCGCGTCGGTGTGCAGCGGGGCCTTCCTGCTGGCCGCGGCCGGGCTGCTCGACCGCAAGCGCGCCACCACCCACTGGCTGATGTTCGACATGATGAACCAGCGCTTCCCGCTGGTGCAGATCGATCGCGACGCGATCTTCGTGCAGCAGGGGCCGGTGTGGACCTCGGCTGGCGTGACGGCCGGCATCGACCTCGCGCTGGCGCTGGTCGAGGCCGACTGCGGGCACGCCGTGGCGATGGAAGTCGCGCGCGAGCTGGTCGTGTACCTCAAGCGGCCCGGCGGGCACTCGCAGTTCAGCGCCCTGCTCCAGTCGCAGACCGATGCGACGTCCGCCTTCGACGAACTCAACCTCTGGATCGCCGGCAACCTGCGCCGCGCCGACCTGAGCGTCGACCTGCTGGCCGAGCGGGCGTGCATGAGCCCGCGCAACTTCGCCCGCCTCTACAAGCAGAAGACCGGTCGCACGCCGGCCAAGGCGGTCGAGGTGCTCCGGCTCGAGGCGGCGCGCCGCCTGCTGGAGGATTCGGCCAGCCACGTCGACCAGATCGCACTGCAGTGCGGCTTCGGCGACGAGGAGCGCATGCGGGTCACCTTCCAGCGCCATCTGGGCGTGGCACCGCGCGACTACCGCAAGCGCTTCGCGAGCCGCGGGCTGCACGCGGCCGACGCGCTGGCGGTGCCCGCATCGACCGCGGCGGGCGACAGGAAGCCAGCGCGCGCCGACCGGCGATAGTGCGGGCATGAGCAACGGCGCCCTTTTCACCCGCACCCCCGACCGCCATATCTGGACCGGCATCGCCTGCGGCATCGGCGCCGGCGCGCTGTGGGGTTTGGTGTTCCTCGCGCCCGAGCTGGTGCGCGGCTTCACGCCGCTGCAGCTGGCGGTCGGGCGCTTCCTGGCCTACGGCCTGTTCGCCGCCGCCTTGCTGCTGCCGCGCTGGCGGCGGCTCGCGGCGCAGCTGGACCGGCGCGACTGGTGGGCGCTGTGCTGGCTGAGCCTGTGGGGCAACACCGCCTACTACGTGCTGCTGGCCAACGCGGTGCAGCGCGGCGGCATCGCCATGACCTCGCTGGTGATCGGCTTCCTGCCCATGCTGGTGACGGTGATCGGCAGCCGCGAGCACCAGGCCGTGCCGCTGCGCCGGCTCGCGCCCTCGCTGCTGTGCGGGCTGGCGGGCGTGGCCTGCATCGGCTGGCAGTCGCTGGGCGGGGAGGCGCCGGCCGGCGGGCTGGTCGGCCTGCTGTGCGCGATCGGCGCGCTGGCGTCGTGGACCGGCTATGCCGTGCGCAACAGCCGACATCTGGCACGGCTGCCGCAGGTGTCGGTGCAGGACTGGAACCTCGCGACCGGCGTGGTCACGGGCGCGCAGGCCTTGCTGCTGCTGCCCTTCGCGCTGTGGCTCGACGGCGACACGCACAGCGCGGCCGAATGGGGGCGCCTGGCGGTGGTGGTGGTCTGCGTGGCGCTGGGCGCTTCCATCGCGGGCAATGCGCTGTGGCACCGCATGAGCCGGCTGCTGCCGCTGACCATGGTGGGCCAGATGATCCTGTTCGAGACCCTGTTCGCGCTGCTCTACGGCTTCCTCTGGGAACAGCGGCTGCCCACCGGGCTGGAGTGGCTGGCCATGGCCTGCGTGGTGGCGAGCGTGCTGTTCTGCGTGCAGGCGCATCGGCCGCGCGTGATCGTCCCGGGGCCGTCCGCCTAGGGGCTGCGGGTCCGTCGCCCGATCTCCCTATCATCGAGACACCGCGCCGCGCACGGCGGCGCCACACCCCCGAAGGAGACCCCGCCCATGCCCAAGTTCGTCGACACCTCGCCCCCGGGACACTGCATCTTCTGCCGCCTGGTGGCGGGCGAGATTCCGGCCGCACACGTGTACGAGGACGAACTGACCATTGCCTTCATGGACATCGGCCAGGTCAACCCCGGCCATGTGCTGGTGGCCAGCAAGCGCCACGCGGCCAACCTGTTCGAGCTCACGCCCGAAGAAGCCGCCGCCGTGATGCAGACCGCGCAGAAGGTGGCGAGCGCCGTGCGCGACGCCTTCGACCCGCCGGGCCTCACGCTGCTCCAGGCCAACGGCCCCGAAGGCGGCCAGACGGTGTTCCATTTCCACCTGCACGTGGTGCCGCGCCATGCGGACGACGGTGTCGGCCTGAGCTGGCCGCGCAAGGAGCCGGCGGCGGCGGTGCTGCAAGGCTATGCGCAGCGCCTGCGCGACGCCTTGCCTGCGGCTTAGGCGCGCAGGCCCTGGCCTGACGCCGCGTCCTGCCCCTGTGGCGGCCGCCAGGCAATGACGCCTTCCGTACGGGCCCGGACCTCGGGCGGGGCCAGGCAGGTCACGACGGCCTCGTAGCCGGGCGCGCCCGGAAAGGGCAGGACCCGCGTGGGCGGGCTGTGGTTGGCGGGGCACAGCAGGATGGCCGCGTCGGTGCCCACGGCGGCCAGCTCCAGCATCGCGCAGGAACGGGTCATGAGGAACAACGGCCGGGCGTCGGGCCCGCGGGCGCGCAGATGGGCGGCCAGGGCCTGCTGCGTCGCGCTGTCCAGGCCCTGCTCCACCAGGTCGATGACAAGTGCTGCCGGGCCTTCGTCCTCCAGGCCGACGAGCAGAGCAAGCAGCGCCTCCGAGGCCCAGGCGCCCTCCTCGACCAGCCGGGCCAGCGTCTGCTCGACGCGCCATCGCAGGGCCGGGTCGGCGTTGAGCCGCACCTGCGCGCGGCCGTCCGTGGCCCGTTCCAGCCCCAGGAAGGCGGCGCCCGGCAGGGCTTCCGCGAGACGCAGGGCCAGCCGCGTCTTGCCGCTGCCCAGCGGGCCGACGATGTAGTTCAACGGCCGGATGTCGCGCAGCGTGAACGTTTCACCGCCCCAGGGCCAGGGCAGTGCGAATTCGACGCCGAGGCCGGGCTGCGCATGCTGCAGGCGCGTGAGCTCGTCGAGCGTCGGCGGGTGGCCCCGTTCGAGTTCGGTGCGCAGGCCGCGGACCTGGTCGATGGTGCCGGCCAGCTGGCGCACGCGCGCTTCCAGCGCGGCCTGGTGGGCCGCCAGCGCCGGCGCGAGCCCGTCGGCCTCGCCCTGCAGCACGCTGGCCACCTGCGCGAGGCTCAGGCCCAGCGCGCGCAGCGCCACGATGTCCGCGGCCCGCTGCATCTGTTCGGGGCCGTAGGCGCGCCAGCCCGCGGCATTGCGCTCCGGCGCCACCAGGCCGCGCGCTTCGTAGAGACGCAGCGCCTTGGCGGACACGCCGAGGCGCCGGGCGGCCTGGCCGGGGTTCAGGAAGCGAAGGGAAGCTGTCAAGGAATCACCTCATCGGTTGGGATCGAAGGGCGTGTTTCTAGGGGCGGCCGCAGGGGCCGGGTCAAGCAGGGCACGCAATTTAGGCACCAGATGCCGCATGCGCCGGCCCGGGATCGCCAGGAAGTCCGCGATGGGCATCCATTCGACGCCGTTGACCTCCTCGAGCTGGGGCCTGGGTGCGAAGGGCCGGGTCGCCACCACGGCGAACATGAAGTCGTGGTGCCGGTGCGCGCCCTCGCCCTTGGCCGGGCGGGCCGCGATCGCGTGGGTGTCGATGTCCAGCGCCCGGCCGTCCCGCAGCGGCTGCGTGTCGGCGGCCGGCAGGCCGGTCTCTTCCTCGACTTCGCGCAGGCCGGATTCGAACAGGCTGGCCGAATCGGGCTCGACATGGCCGCCCGGCTGCATCCAGCTGCGGTAGACCTTGTGGTGGATCAGCAGCACATGGCTGCGGTCGGCATCGAAGACCAGCACGCTGGAGGTGATGTGGCCCGCCATATTGGCGCGGCTGAAGATGCCGTCGTCGTGCGCGATCTGCGCGCGCAATGCGTGCAGGCGCTCGTGCTCGCCCGGGTGGCAGGCCAGGTAGTGGGTCAGTTCTTCTCGGGTCCGTGCGTGCATGGTCAATCGTGGCGGATGACGTGGAAGCCTTCGTCCGCCGTGGGGGCGACGAAGTGGCGGCTGATCTGGTCGAACTCCGCGTCCGAGGTCTCGAAGGGATGCCCGCCCGCGAGGTTGCGTGCGCGCAGCCGGGCCTTGCACACGTCGTCGGGCACATCGAGGTGGTGCAGGCGATGCGTGGCTCCCGCCTTCTCGAACACGCCGCGGGCCCAGCGCCGGGTCGCCACGGTGTTCGACGGAAAGTCGAGCACGACCGAGGTGCCGGCCGCGAGCAGCGCCTCGACGTGGCCGGCCATGGCCTCGCGCAGCCGGCCCGCGCAGCGCACGTAGTCCGCAAGCGCGTGGATCTCGCCCGGGTACAGCCGCGCGAGCCAGTCGTCTTCGCTGATGCGCACGGTGTGCGGTGCCGCCGCGAGGCGCTTCGTGAGTGTCGATTTGCCGGCGCCGATCTTGCCGCAGACCAGGTGCAGCACGGCGGGCGTGGAAGGCTTCGAAGGCGTGTCGGTTTCTTGCATCTTTCAATCTCCAGTGACTTTGAGGGCACCCCGGGAGACAGAAAAAAACCCGCCTCAGGGGGCGGGTTTCGAATGGCTGCAGAAGCCGCGCGTCAACCCACCATCTTCCGGATGGTGCGAATGATCGACGCGATGTGCGAGCGGGCCATGGCGCAAAGCATAGCCGATGGGCCGGCAGCCTCGGCCTACAGCGGGCTCTGCCAGCCCAGCAGCTCGGCCAGCCGCGTGACGATCCAGCGGGCCTCGGCGGCCGAGACGCCCGACTCGGGGGTGGCGAGGCCGTCGTGGATGCGGTGCAGCACCTCGTCCTCCGAGGGCACCTCGACATGCGCCAGGATGCGCGCATGCTCGGTCAGGTGGGTCGCCAGGTCCTCGCACACCTCGTAGCGCTGGCGCACGAGTTCGATGGGTTCGCGCAGGCGCTGGCGCGCCGGGTCGGCGTAGAGCGCGAAGAAGGAGGGCGGGATATCGATCTGGTACGCGTCGGACATGCAGGCGATCATGCCCGACACTCTTCGGCTCTTTCGGACCTCGACTGCCATGGAAATCGAATTCAAGTTCCACATCCCCGCCGAGCGGCTCAAGGCCGTCGAGTCGGCCGTGCGCCGCGCCCTGGTGCAGCGCACCCGACTGCAGGCGCGCTATTTCGACACGGCCGACGGCACGCTGGGCGCGCACGGCGCGGTGCTGCGGCTGCGCAAGGAAGGCCGCCGCTGGGTGCAGACGGCCAAGGCGCTGGGCGACGGGCCGCTGCACCGGCTCGAGCACAACGTCGACCTGGGCCTGGCGCGCGCCGGCGACGCGCCGGTGCCGGACGTCGCGCGCCATGCGGGCACGCCCGTGGGCGAGCGCATCGCCGCGCTGCTGGCCAAGGCCGACCAGCCGCTGCAGCCGACCTACGGCACCGACATCTGGCGGCTCACGCGCCAGCTGCGCAGCGGGTCCACCGTGGTCGAGCTGGCGCTGGACACCGGCACCATCACCGCGCACCCGCCGGGCGTCGCCGCGCCGCGCACGGCCGCGGTGTGCGAGCTCGAACTGGAACTGGTGCGCGGCCCGGTCGACGGGCTGGTGGCGCTGGCGCAGCGCTGGTCGCGCACGCACCGGCTGTGGTTCAGCACGGTGTCCAAGGCCGAGTGCGGCGAACGCCTGCTGGCGGGCACGACCTCGGTGCCGGCAGTCAAGGCCGCGCCGCCGCGCTTCGGCGATGCGGACAAGGGCTTTCCCGATGGCCCGGCGCTGCAGCGCGCGGTGCTGGCGTCCTGCCTGGCGCAGATCCTGCCCAACGCCAGCGAGATCGCCGCCGGCAGCGAGGACGCCGAGCAGCTGCACCAGCTGCGCATCGGCATCCGCCGCCTGCGCACCGCGCTGCGCACGCTCGAGGCGCTGGGCCCGGGCTTCGACCCGGCCTGGACGCCGCCTTTGGTCGAGGTGTTCCAGGCGCTGGGCGCGCGCCGCGATGCCGAGCTGCAGCAGCAGTCGCTCGCGCTGCCACTGCACGAGGCCGGCGTGCCGCCGATCGCGTGGCCGGCCGACAGGGTCGATGCCCTGGCGCCCGGCGACGCGGTGCGTGCGGCGGCCTTCCAGGCGGTGCTGGTCGGGCTGATCGGCTTCACGGCGCAGGCGCTCACGCGCAGCGCCGACGCGCCGCCGCAGGAAGGCGCCACGCCGGCCGAGGCGCGCCGCCAGCTGCGCGCGACGCTCGACAAGCTGCATGCGCGCGTGGTGCGCGACGGCGCGCATTTCGCATCGCTCGATGCGCAGGCCCGGCACGCGGTGCGCAAGCGGCTCAAGCGCTTGCGCTACCTGGCCGAGTTCGTGGCGCCGCTGTTCGATCACAAGCGCGCCGCACGCTACCTGCGCCGGCTCGGCCCGGCCCAGGACGCGCTGGGCTGGTTCCAGGACGAGCAGGTGGCGCTCGAGTCCTGTTTCGATGCGGCCGAGGCGGCCCAGCCCGCGGATGCGCCGCCGCTCTGGTTCGCCATCGGCTGGCTGTCGGCGCGCCAGCCCGAGAGCGTGCGCGCCAGCGGCAAGGCCCTGCGCCAGGTCGACAAGGCGCAGCGCTTCTGGCGCAAACGGGCCAAGGGTTGAGCGGCGGCACCGCGACGGGCCGGCGGCGCGCTGCGAGCGCATCGTCTTTGGCCTACTCCAGCTTCCGCGCTTGACGTCACCGGCGCTCGCACCGGCCGGGCCACAGTGGGCTTTCGCCTCCCACCCTGCCCTTGCCGGTCGCCGCCATGAAGCCCCAACACCTGTTCGCCCTGTGCCGCAAGGCCGTCACGGCCTGGATCGACGATTTCGCGCCCAGCATGGGCGCGTCGATCGCCTACTACACCGTGTTCTCGCTGGCGCCGCTGCTGGTGATCGTGATCGCCATCGCGGGCGCGGTGTTCGGCCGCGAGGCGGTGCAGGGCGAGATCGTCGCGCAGCTGCAGGGCCTGATTGGGCGCGACGGCGCGATCGCGGTCCAGGGGCTGATCAAGAGCGCCGACGCGCCCGCGCGCGGGCTGGTGGCGGGCGGCATCAGCATCGTGGTGCTGCTGGTCGGCGCGACCACGGTGTTCGCCGAACTGCAGAGCGCGCTCGACCGCATCTGGCACGTGCCCGAGGCCGACAAGCCCAGCGGCGTGTGGGCGGTGCTGCGCGCGCGCGTACTGTCCTTCGGCCTGATCCTCGGGCTGGTGTTCCTGCTCATGGTTTCGCTGCTGGTCAGCGCCGGCGTGGCGGCCTTCGGCGGCTGGGCCGGCGGCCTGATGCCGGGCTGGGAGCTGCTGCTGCAGGGCCTCAACGTGCTGATCTCGCTGGCCATCACGACCGTGCTGTTCGCGATGATCTTCAAGTTCATGCCCACCGCCGCGATCCGCTGGCGCGACGTCTGGGTCGGCGCGGTCGTGACGGCGGTGCTGTTCGAGGTCGGCAAGATGCTGATCGGCCTGTACATCGGCAAGAGCGGCGTGGCCGAATCCTTTGCTGCCGCCGGCTCGCTGGTGGTGCTGCTGGCCTGGGTCTACTACGCGGCACAGATCTTCCTGCTGGGCGCCGAGTTCACCAAGGTCTATGCCGACGAGCACGGCTCGGTGGCCGGGGCCAAGGCGGTGGCCAGCACGCGTGCGACGGCCGCGGCGGCCGATGCCGGCACCGATGCGGCGCCCGCGGCAGTGGCGGCCGGCGCCGTGGCGCCGAGCGCATCGACCGACGAGGCCACGCTCGCGCGCACCGCCGAGACACAGCGCCAGATTGCGCTCCGGCTGCAGAAGACCACCTCCGAACTGACGCGCCAAGTGGCGGTGCTCGCCATCGCGACGCTGGCCAGCGGCGTGGTCGCGCGCTGGCAGAAGCGGCAGCGCCGGGCTGCGCGGCAGGCGCGGCAGCGCTGAAGCGCCTGCCGCGTGGGCAGGCTCAGGGCAGCGGCGTCTCCAGATGCTGCACCGTGACCCGCATCTCGCCCATCTCCAGCGGTCCGTAGTTCGAGACGAAGGCCACGTCGGCCGCATCGCGGCCGTAGGCCACCACGATTCGCCCGCCCAGCGGCTGGGCCTGCGTGGCGTCGAAGGTGTACCAGCGCCCGTCGATGAAGGCCTCGAACCAGGCGTGCATGTCCATCGGATCGAGCGTGTGCAGGTAGCCCACCACCATCCGGGCCGGGATCTTGAGCGCGCGCGTGAAGGCCACGCCCACGTGCGAGAAATCGCGGCACACGCCCGCGCCGTGCGCCAGCGTGTCGAGCGCGTCGGTGGTGGCGTCGCTCACGCCGTACTGGTAGACCAGGTTCGCGTGAATCCAGTGGCGGATCGCCTCCACCTGGTCGTAGCCGGGCGCGGCGTCGCCCACGATCTCGAGCGCACGCGCCTCCATCTTGTCGGACGGGCAGTAGCGGCTTTGCAGCAGGTAGAGCAGCGCGTCGTCGGGCAGCCGGTCGATGGGCGTCGGCGGCGCACCGGGCGTGACGCGGATGTACTGCTCGGTCTCCATCACCATGTCGACCTCGATGCGCATCTCGCCTTCGGGAATGGTCAGGCGCTGGCACAGGTTGCCGTAGCTGTCGACGTACTCGGTGGTGCGCACCCAGGGCGAGAGCTCGTAGCGCTCGCTGATCATCCATTGCGCCAGGCCGCTGCGCGGGCGCAGCATCGCGACCACGGGGCAATCGACCGCGGCCTGGACGGTCATGGTGCAGTTGGCTTGAAGCTTCATTCGTCGTCGATCGGTGGTGGGAGGAAGGGCCACAGCCTGCCACGCAGGCATGGCGCCCGCGTGACCGCCAAAGTCGACGAATGCGGTCAGACCCGCGGCGGATCGCTGTCGCGCGCCGTGTGCCGGTGCTGGCCCACCGCGGCGATGAAGTCGGCCGTGGCGGCGGCGATGTGGGCGCTGTCGGCCAGGATCAGGCCCGGGTCGGCCGCGCCGTCGGGCAGGGTCAGCGGCACGCCGGCCTCGCTCAGCAGCGCCTGCGAGGCACCCAGCGCAAGGATGGTCTTGCAGTGGCGGTACTGGTCCTTGACGAAGTCCAGCGTGTGGGCGACCGCCGCCAGCGCCTCGGCCGCGCCTTCGCCGTCGGGCAGCACCAGCGCGTCGAACAGGAAGCCGGGGCTGTTTTCCATCGAGGCGTCGGCCTCGAAGACTTCGCCCGTGGCCGCGGTGAAGCGGCCCAGGCGCGGCCCGACCAGCCGCGGCACGGCGCCGGCATTGAACAGCGCGGCCTGCAGCGCCGTGAGCGAGGGACCGTCGATGCCGTCGGCCACCAGCAGCGCGATCTTGCGCGAGCGGATGCCGCCGTCGCCGGGGCGCGCCATCAGCGAGAGCGCGGGCGAGCGCTCGACCTCGGGCGTCGCGGGCGTCTCCAGCGCGCGTGGCAGCGCCGGCGGCACCGCCATGCCCAGGCCGGCAGCGACCTGCGCCGCCAGCGCGGGCGAGGCGTTGACCAGGCCCGCGATCACGCGTTCGCGCACTGCGGGCACGGTCACCTTCGACAGCTCGAAGCGGAAGGCGGCCGCGATGTGGGCCTGCTCGACCGGCGTCTGGCTCTCGAAGAACAGCGTGGCCTGCGTGTAGTGGTCGGCGAACTTCTCGGGCTTGGCGCGCACCTTGTCGCTCGATGCCTGCGCATCGATGCGCTTGGCCACGCTGGTGAAGCCCTGCGCGGCGCCGGCCTGGAAGGGACAGCCTCCGGCCAGCGAGTTGGGCTCGTAGGCCACGCGGCCGCGGTGGATCGCCTGGCGATGCATGCCGTCGCGCTGGTTGTTGTGCACCGGCGCGATCGGCGCGTTGATCGGCAGCTCATGGAAGTTCGGGCCGCCGAGCCGGCTGATCTGCGTGTCGACGTAGGAGTGGATGCGCCCGGCCAGCAGCGGGTCGTTCGTGAAGTCCAGGCCCGGCACGATGTGCGCGGTGCAGAAGGCCACCTGCTCGGTCTCGGCGAAGAAGTTGTCGGGGTTGCGGTTGAGCACCATGCGGCCCACGATCTGCACCGGCACCAGCTCCTCCGGCACGATCTTGGTGGCGTCGAGGATGTCGAAGCTGAAGCCCTCGGCCTGTTCCTCGGTGAAGATCTGCAGGCCCAGTTCCCACTCGGGGTACTCGCCCGCGTCGATGGCTTCCCAGAGGTCGCGGCGATGGAAGTCCGGGTCAGCGCCCGAGATCTTCACCGCCTCGTCCCACACCAGCGAGTGCGTGCCCAGCTTGGGCTGCCAGTGGAACTTGACGAACACCGATTCGCCCGCTGCATTGACCAGCCGGAAGGTGTGCACGCCGAAGCCCTGCATCATCCGGTAGCTGCGCGGGATCGCGCGGTCGCTCATCTGCCACATCAGCATGTGGGTGGATTCGGGCATCAGGCCGACGAAGTCCCAGAAGGTGTCGTGGGCCGAGGCGGCCTGCGGCATGCCGTGGTGCGGCTCGGGCTTGACCGCGTGGACCAGGTCGGGGAACTTGATCGCGTCCTGGATGAAGAACACCGGCATGTTGTTGCCCACCAGGTCCCAGTTGCCCTCGTCGGTGTAGAACTTGACGGCGAAGCCGCGCACGTCGCGCGCCGTGTCCTTGGAGCCGCGCTCGCCGGCCACGGTCGAGAAGCGCACGAACACCGGCGTGACCTTGCCGGCCTCGGCGAACAGCGAGGCCTTGGTGTATTCGGTCAGCGGTGCGTAGGCCTCGAAGAAGCCGTGGGCGCCCGATCCGCGCGCATGCACGATGCGCTCGGGGATGCGCTCGTGGTCGAAGTGCGTGATCTTCTCGCGCAGGATGAAGTCCTCGAGCAGCGCCGGCCCGCGCACGCCGGCCTTGAGCGAGTTCTGGTTGTCGGCCACCGGCACGCCCTGGTTGGTCGTGAGGCGCTGGCCGGCCGAATCGACGCGCACGCGGTCCAGCGTGTCGATGGTGGCGTTCACGCCTTCGGCCGCGACCGTGCCGGTCTTGTCCGAGGCGTTGGCCTCCGACAGCGTGCTGCCGCCGGGCAGGCGCGAGGCCGGTGTGGCGCTCAGGCCCGTGGGTGCCAACAGGGCGTTGGCTTCGCCGTGTTCGAGCGGCTTGTTGGTGTTGGCGGGGATCGCGGCCACCAGGGCCTGCGTGTCGGCGGCCCTCTGGGCGGGCAGGTCGCCGGGGGCGGCGTTCGGCGGCGCCGGATGGGCCGGTCCGCTGTCGGTGTTGCGTGCTGCAGCCTGGGCCGCAACCGCCGTGGCGGGATCGACGGGCGGGTGTGCGGGGGCGCGGGATTTGGCCATGGCGGTCGGGCTCTCCGGGTGTATTCAGGTGGGGGGAGTGCCACGCTAGGCAGCGCCCCCGGCCCGACCTGTAGGACGCCACCCCCGCTTGCCACGGGTGCTGTCCCATGCGGCCGATGCGCCATGGCGGCGCGTCCTATCATCCGACGCATGTCCTTGCTGCCCCGCACCGCCACGGCGCCCTTCTGTCCCTCCGAAGTCAAGGGCAGCATCGCCATCGATCCCGGCCTGCCCTTCCACCGCAAGCTCTGGCGCTACGCCGGCCCCGGGCTGCTGGTGTCGGTGGGCTACATGGACCCCGGCAACTGGGCCACCGACATCGAGGCCGGCTCCAAGTACGGCTACGGCCTGCTCTTCGTCGTGCTGCTGGCCAGCCTGGCGGCGATGCTGCTGCAGACGCTGTGCGTGCGGCTCGGGCTGGTGGCGCAGAAGGACCTGGCGCGCGCCTGCCGCGAGCACTATTCGCCGCGCGTCAACCGCTTCCTCTGGCTGGGCGCCGAACTGGCCATCGTGGCCTGCGACCTGGCCGAGGTGCTGGGCAGTGCGCTCGCACTGCACCTGCTGTTCGGCGTGTCGATTCCCGTCGGCATCGCGATCACCGCCTTCGACACCCTGCTGGTGCTGGGCCTGCAGGGTGCGGGCTTCCGCCGGGTCGAGGCCATCGTGCTGGCGCTGGTGCTGACCATCGCGGGCTGCTTCGCGGTCGAGCTTGCGATCTCGCAGCCCAACTGGTTCGGCGTGGCGATGGGCTTCGGCCCCAGCCTCGCGCGGCTGCAGCAGCCCGGCGCGCTGTACCTGGCGATCGGCATCGTGGGCGCCACCGTGATGCCGCACAACCTCTACCTGCACTCGTCGATCGTCCAGACCCGGCTGCTCGACCACACCGAGGCGGCGCGGCGCGAGGCGCTGCGCTTCTGCACGCTGGACGCGGTGGTGTCGCTGTCGCTGGCGCTGCTGGTCAACGCCGCGATCATGGTGCTGGCGGCCAGCGCCTTCCACGCCACCGGCCACCACGAGGTGGCCGACATCGAGGACGCCTACCACCTGATCGAACCGCTGGTGGGCAGCTCGCTGGCGGCCACGCTGTTCGGCATCGCGCTGCTGGCCTCGGGCCAGAGCTCGACCTTCACCGGCACCATCGCCGGCCAGATCATCATGGAAGGCTTCCTCGACCTGAAGATCCCCTGCTGGCAGCGCCGCCTGATCACGCGCGCGCTGGCGCTGGTGCCGGCCTACCTGGGCGTGCGCTGGTTCGGCGACGGCGGCATCGGCAAGATGCTGGTGCTCAGCCAGGTGGTGCTGAGCTTCCAGCTGCCCTTCGCGATCTGGCCGCTGGTGCGCTTCACCAGCGACCGCGCGCTGATGGGCGAACACGCCAACGGCCTCGTGATGAAGGCCTCGGCGTGGACGCTGTTCGCCGTGATCAGCGTCGCGAACGTGTGGCTCGTCGCCACCGTGCTCGGCTGAGCACGGCGGGCTTCACGGCCTCACTTCATCAGGTCGCTGAGGTTCACCGGCTTGATCTTGCCGCCTTCGACGGTGGCCACCAGCGGGTCGAGCAGCGTGCCGCCCGTGGCGTCCACGCCGCGGAAGTCGGCCGCGTTGACTTCCTTCGGCAGCTTGGTCATCGCCTCGCCGATCTTGGCGCGGATGGCCGTGGCGTCGGTGGTGGTGCCGGCCAGCTTCATGGCGCCGGCCAGGGCGTAGGTCATCGCGTAGTTGTACGAGGACTCGGTGGTGGGCGCCTTGTCGGCACCATAGGCGGCGCGGTAGGCCGCGGCGAAGGTCTTGGCGCCGACGCGCACGTCGTCCGACACCGGCAGCACGCCGATCGAACCCTCGAGCGCGCCCAGGCCGTCCGTGACCTTGGCCATCTCGTCGAACTTGGCCTGGTCCATCACCAGGAAGCCGCCCTTGAAGCCCAGCTCGCGCGCCTGCTTGGCGACCAGCGCCGAGGGCTCGGACGGGCCGCCGATGAACAGCACGTCGGGCTTCTCGGCCAGCACGCGGCTCACGCCGCTGTAGAAGTCGGCCGAGCGGTTGTACGACATCGGGTTGTTCGACACCACGGTGCCGCCGGCCTTCTTCCAGGCCGGCTCGAACAGCGCGCTCCAGTTCTTCGCGTACTCGTGGTCGCCCGGCAGCATGCCGACCTTCTTGCCGAACTTGGCCATCTCGTAGCGTGTGAAGGGCTCGATGTAGCCGGCGAAGGTCGGCGGGATGCGGATCGTCAGCTTGTTGCCGGTCTCGGTGATCTTGGGCGTGCTGGAGTAGGCCAGCACGATGAACTTCTCCTGCTCGTTGAAGGCCTGCATCGCGTAGATGCCGCCCGAGTGCGGCACGAACACCGCCGGCGTCTGGTATTGCTGCACCAGGCGGCGCGAGTTGATCGCGGCCTCGGCCGGCGCGTACTTGTCGTCGAGCGCGACCAGCTCGAGCTTGACCTTCTTGCCCGCCACCTCGAGGCCGGCGGCGTTGATCTCCTTCATGGCCATCTCGATGCCGTTGACCACGTTCTTGCCGTAGAGCGCGGCGCCGCCCGAGAGCGGGCCGGTGAAGCCGATCTTGACCACGTCCTGGGCCGACGCGGCGCCAGCGCCGAGCGTGGCCAGCAGGGCCACGGCCAGCGGCAGGGCCGCCAGGCGACGGCGGGGCAGGCCAGCGGGGAAAATCTCGTTCTTCATGGGTGTTGTCTCCGGTGTGAAAAAGAAAATCAGGCGCCGATGTAGGCGGCCCGGACGGCTTCGTTGTTGAGCAGCGAGTCGCGGTCGCCCTCGAGCGTGATGCGCCCGCGTTCGATCACGTAGGCGCGGTGCGCGATGGCCAGCGCCGAGAAGGCGTTCTGCTCGGCCAGCAGCACGGTGGTGCCGGCCTGGTTGATGCGCTGGATCACCTCGAACACCTGCTTGACCACCAGCGGCGCCAGGCCCAGCGAGGGTTCGTCGAGCAGCAGCACCTTGGGCCGGCCCAGCATCGCGCGGCCGATGGCCACCATCTGCTGCTGGCCGCCCGACAGCGAGCCGGCCGGATCGTCCTGCTTCTTCTCCAGGATCGGGAACAGGCCGAACACCTCGTCGATCGAGCGCCGGATGCCGGCCTTGTCGCCGCGGTGCACGTAGGCGCCGAGCTCCAGGTTCTTGCGCACCGTCATCATCGGGAACAGCTTGCGGCCCTCGGGGCACTGGACCAGGCCCGCCTGCACGATCTGCGCGGTGCGCATGCCCGCGATCTCGCGCTCGCCGAGCCGGATGCTGCCGGCGCTGGGCTTGTGGATGCCGCTGGCCGCCATGAAGATCGAGGTCTTGCCCGCGCCGTTGGCGCCCAGCAGCACCACCAGCTCGCCCGCCTCGGCATGCAGCGTGAGGCCCTGCAGCGCGCGGAAGCTGCCGTAATGCAGGTCGACGTTCTCAAACCGCAGCATGGTCGGCTCCCAGGTAGGCTTCGATCACCTGCGGATCGCGCCGGATCTGCGCGGGCGTGCCCTCGGCGATCTTGGCGCCGTTGTTCAGCACCACGATCTTGTCGGCCAGCCGCATGATCATGTCCATCTTGTGTTCGATCAGGCACACGGTCTTGCCGTGGTCGACCAGCTTGCGGATCAGCGCCGCCAGGCCGACGGTTTCCTCGGGGTTCACGCCGCCCGCCGGTTCGTCCAGCAGCAGCAGTTCGGGGTCGGTCGCGAGCGCCAGCGCGAAGGCCACGCGCTTGCGCTCCTCCTGCGTGATGTCGGCCGCGATGCGGTTCGCCACATGCGACAGCCCGACGAAGTCCAGCGCCTCGCGCGCCTTCTCGCGGCACAGGCGTTCTTCGTCCTGCAGCCGCCGGGAGTGGATCAGCACGTCCCACAGCCCCGACTGCGTGCGCAGCCGGTGGCCGACGATCAGGTTGTCGAGCACGGTGGCGTTGTCGAACAGGTGCGTGCTCTGGAAGGTGCGCGCGATGCCCAGCCGTGCCACGTGGTCGGGCCGCAGCCCGGTCACGTCGCGCTCCTTGAACACGATGCGTCCGGAGGTCGGCGGGTGCGTGCCGGCCACCAGGTTGAAGAAGGTGGTCTTGCCCGCGCCGTTGGGGCCGATGATGGCGCTGACCTGGCCGCGCTCGAAGCGCGTCGTGACGTCGTCGACCGCGGTCAGGCCGAAGAACTGCTTGGTGAGGCCGGTGATCTCAAGCATGGGACGGGTCCTCCTTGGAGGGCGCCGCAGGGGTTGCAGCGGCCGAAGGATTCGCAGCAGGGGTCGGCGCCAGCGCCGCTGCACGCCGCGCGCGCCGCTTGAGCCAGGTACCGACCAGGCCGTCGGGCAGGAAAATGATCAGCGCGATCAGCACCGGGCCGAACACCACCATGCGGTAGTCCTGCAGGAACTGCAGGCTCTGCGTGAGGTAGGTGACCAGCAGCGTGCCCACCAGCGGCCCGAGCAGCGTGCCGATGCCGCCCACCAGCACGAACATCACCAGGTCGAAGGTCACGACCTCGCTCGCCAGGTCGGGCCCGAGAAAGCGCACCTGGCCCGCATAGAGCGCGCCCGCGAAGCCCGCGTACACCACCGACAGCACGAAGGACAGGGTCTTGGTGCGCATCAGGTCGATGCCCAGCGCCTCGGCCAGCTCGTCGCTGTTGCGCACCGCCATGAAGCTGCGGCCCAGCAGCGAGCGCACGATGCGCGCCATGACCCAGATGCCCAGCACCAGGAAGGCCAGCACCAGGTAGTACTGCGACAGCGGCGTGCCGAACTGCACCGGCCCGAGTCCCGGCGGCGAAGGGATGCCCATGATGCCCACCGGCCCGTGCGTGAGGCTCTCCCACTTCTCGATCAGCAGGAACATGATGTAGCTCACGCAGAGCGTGAAGATCGAGAAGTAGTGGCCCTTCAGGCGCAGCGACAGCAGGCCCACGAAGAAGCCCAGCACCGCGGTCACGCCGCCCGCGAGCAGGAAGGCGATCCAGAACGGCACCTGATGGTCGACCGTCAGGATGCCCACCGTGTACGCGCCCACCGCCATGAAGGCGCCGTGCGCGAGGTTGAACTGCCCGGTGTAGCCGGTGATCAGGTTCAGGCCCAGTGCGGCGATGGCCATGATGAAGGCCTGCGTCGCGACCGAGATCAGGTAGTTGTTCTGCGCGAACAGCGGGAACACCAGCGCCGCCAGCGCCAGCAGGGCCCAGCCGGTGCGGCCTTCGAAGAGCCGGCTCATGCGCGCGCCCCCTTGGGCGTGAACAGCCCCTGCGGGCGGAACGACAGGATCACCACCAGCAGCACGAAGGCGATGATGTCCTTGTAGTCGGTGGAGAAGTAGAAGCCGCCGAAGCTCTCGGCCAGCCCGATGATCAGGCCGCCCACGATCGCGCCGGGGAAGCTGCCCATGCCGCCCAGGATGATGATCACGAAGGCCTTGGTGATCACCAGGTGGCCCATCGCCGGGTAGACCAGGTTGATCGGCGCGTACAGCACCGCGGCGATGGCCGCCAGCGCGCCGGAGATCGCGAACACCAGCAGCTTGACCCGCGTGGCGTCGATGCCGACCAGCGCCGCACCCTGCGGGTTCTGCGCCATCGCGATGATGGTCGAGCCGGTCACGGTGCGCGTCAGGAACAGGTGCAGCACCGCCACCAGGCTGAAGGCGCCGACGATGATCAGCAGGCGCTGCAGCGGCGCGGTCAGGCCGAAGATCTCGACGATCTGGCCGTAGGGCGTGGGCATGCGATGGAAGTCGGCGCCGAACATCGCCTGCGCCCCGGCCTCCAGGAACAACAGGATGCCGATGGCCGCGATCATGTCGTGCAGCTCGGGCGCGTTGCGCAGCGGGTGGAACACCAGCCGGTCGGCCAGCATCGCGATGACCGCCACGATCGCGGCCGCCCCGGCCATCGCCACCCAGTAGTTCAGGCCCAGCTTGACCATCAGGTAGTAGCCGGCGAAGGCGCCCGACATGTAGAACGCGCCGTGGGCGAAGTTCGGCACGTGCAGGATGCCGTAGACCAGCGTCAGGCCCAGGGCCACCAGGCTGTAGACGCCGCCGACCGTCAGGCCGTTGAGAAGTTGCTGAAAGAACAGTTCCACGTCGATCCCTCGCGAAAGACCCCGGGCCGTGCCGCGTTGTCGGCGGCACAGGGGCAAGCAAGGAATTGTGGGGACCGGGTGGGCACCGGTCGACTGAGGTTTGCCCGCGGTACGCGTCGCGTCTGCGACTTTCTACCGGGCGGTAGCTTCGTCCCGCGGCCCCATGAAAAACGCGCCCGAAGGCGCGTCGTTCACGGAAGCGGTCCGAAGGGGCTGATAAAGATCAGCCGCCCTTCTTGGGGCGCTTGCCGGGGTTCTTCTTGCTGCGCGTCGACGTGCCGCGCTCCAGGCTCACCTTTTGGCCGCCACCGGACCTGGGGATGGCGTAACCGGCCGGGGGCGTGGGGGCGGGAGTGGCAATGCGGTCTGCCTCGGTGCGAATTTTCTTGGGCATGGTAGCTCGGGATAAAAAAGGGTCGAAGGGCGTAATTAAGCCACATCGTCGAGCAGCCGTACCTTGACGGACTTGCCCTTGACGCGGCCGGTGGAGAGTTTGTGGGCCGCTTCGCGCGCAATGCGACGGTCGACAGCCACATACGTGGAGAACTCGTTGACGTTGATCTTGCCCACCTGCTCCTTGGTGAAGCCGGCTTCGCCGGTGAGCGCGCCCAGCACGTCGCCGGCGCGGATCTTCTCCTTGCGGCCGCCGACGATCTGCAGCGTGGACATCGGCGGACGCAGCGGTTCGCCGGTGCCGGGCGTGAGCTCGGCCAGCGGGTGCCAGTCGGATTCGCGACCCTGCAACTGCTCGATCTTGCCGACGCTGCCCATCTCGTCCATCGAGGCCAGGTTCAGCACCAGGCCTTCGGCGTCCGCGCGGCCGGTGCGGCCGATGCGGTGGATGTGGATCTCCGAATCGGGCGTCACGTCGACGTTGATCACGGCTTCGAGCTGGGCGATGTCCAGGCCGCGCGCGGCCACGTCGGTCGCCACCAGCACCGAGCAGGAGCGGTTGGAGAACTGCACCAGCACCTGGTCGCGCTCGCGCTGCTCCAGTTCGCCGAACAGCGCCATCGCACTGAAGCCCTGCGCCTGCAGCACCGCGACCAGGTCGCGGCATTGCTGCTTGGTGTTGCAGAAGGCCAGCGTGCTCTGCGGTCGGAAGTGGTCGAGCAGCAGCGACACCGCGTGCAGGCGGTCGTTGTTCTTGACCTCGTACCAGCGCTGGACGATCTTGCCTTCCTCGTGCTGGGCCGCCACGGTGATCTGCTGCGGCGCCTTCATGAACTGCGCCGCCAGCTTGGCGATGCCTTCGGGGTAGGTGGCCGAGAACAGCAGTGTCTGGCGCTCGGCGGGGCACTGGCGCGCCACCGTCACGATGTCCTCGAAGAAGCCCATGTCCAGCATGCGGTCGGCTTCGTCGAGCACCAGCGTGTTGAGCGCCTCGAGGCTCAGGTTGCCGCGTTCGAGGTGGTCCATGATCCGGCCGGGCGTGCCGACCACGATGTGGGCGCCGTGCTCGAGGCTGGCGTTCTGGCCGCGCAAGGCGACGCCACCGCACAGCGTGACGACCTTGATGTTCTCCTCGGCGCGTGCCAGCCGGCGGATCTCGGTCGTGACCTGGTCGGCCAGCTCGCGCGTGGGGCACAGCACCATCGCCTGCACCGCGAAGCGGCGCGGGTTGAGGTTGGCCAGCAGCGCGAGCGCGAAGGCCGCGGTCTTGCCGCTGCCCGTCTTGGCCTGGGCGATCAGGTCCTTGCCCAGCAGCGCCACCGGCAGGCTGGCGGCCTGGATGGGCGTCATCTGCAGATAGCCGAGCTGCGTGAGGTTGGCGAGCGTCTGCGGCGCGAGCGGCAGCGTGCCGAAACCGGTGGCGGAACCTGTCACGGGCGTACTTCTTTGCGGTCGATCAACGGCGTTGGGCGCCGTTGTTGGTGGGCGGCGGGCCGCGGCGTTCCAGGTGGCGGAAGGTGATCCGTCCCTTGGTCAGGTCGTAGGGCGAGAGTTCGAGCGACACCTTGTCGCCCGCCAGGATGCGGATGTGATGCTTGCGCATCTTGCCGCCACTGTAGGCGATCAGCTGGTGACCGTTGTCAAGCGTCACGCGGTAGCGCGAGTCGGGCAGGACTTCCGTCACTGCGCCGTTCATTTCGATCAGTTCTTCCTTGGCCATGAATTACCTCTGAAAAGTTGTCGTGATGATGATGGGAAAAGGCGTGTGCCGCTCAGGCGGCGCAATGCATTGGAGCGTGGCGCGGGACGGTGCGTTCACGCACCCAGCCCAGGCCCTGGTCGACGGCGTAGCGCAGCGCGGCGCCGTGGCTCGAGAAATGGGGCGTGAAGCGCATGACGCGGTCATGCATGCCGCTGCCGTGGCCGGAGCGGATCGACACGGAAGCCGCGAAGCCACCGTCGTCGAGGTTCTTGATGAGCGGCGAGACGAGGTACTTGCCCACCGCCACGCTGTGTTGAATGATGTCCATGAAAGCCTTCGCGCATTGCGACGCCGCAATACGCTGAAAATAATTGAAAACGGGCGCGGGCCGGCCGGGGGATGCTTTCAAGAAAGCACCCTGGGACGCAGACAGCGCGAAATTCGCTTCAACAGGAACGAAGGCAGTGGTGGCAATCATGGGCGCCCGGTCTGGCGCTCCAACACACTGTATTGGGCCGGCTTGAAAGTGAGGCGCCTGGCGATCCGGGGATCGGACAGGTCAGCCGGCAGGATGACGAAGTGCTTCGTCGTGGTATCGAAACGAACCGCACATTCTACCCGATCTGGCACAAGTGTTGCTAATTGGCGTGACGGCGCCGCGACATCAGCCGATGCCGAGCATCTTCCGGTTGGCCGCCCGGTCGACCCCGCCCGCGGCGAAATCGTCGAAGGCGCGGTCGGCCACGCGGATGATGTGCTCGGCGATGAAGGGCGCGCCCTCGCGGGCGCCGTCCTCAGGGTGCTTGATGCAGCACTCCCACTCCAGCACCGCCCAGCCGGCGAAGTCGTAGGTGGCCATCTTCGAGAAGATGGCGCCGAAATCGACCTGGCCGTCGCCCAGCGAGCGGAAGCGCCCGGCCCGGTTCACCCAGGACTGGAAGCCGCCGTAGACGCCCTGCTTGCCGCTCGGGTTGAACTCGGCGTCCTTCACGTGGAAGGCCTTGATGCGCTCGTGGTAATGGTCGATGTAGGCCAGGTAGTCGAGCTGCTGCAGCAGGAAGTGGCTCGGGTCGTAGAGCAGGCAGGCGCGCGGATGCTGGCCCACGCGCTCGAGGAACATCTCGTAGCTCACGCCGTCGTGCAGGTCTTCGCCGGGGTGCACTTCGTAACAGACGTCGACGCCCACGTCGTCGAAGGCATTGAGGATCGGCAGCCAGCGCCGCGCGAGCTCGTCGAAGGCCTCGTCGATCAGGCCCGGCGGCCGCGGCGGCCAGGAATACAGGTAGGGCCAGGCCAGCGCGCCCGAGAAGGTGGCGTGCGCCTTCAGGCCCAGCCGCGACGAGGCCTTGGCCGCGAGCATGAGCTGCTCGACCGCCCATTGCTGGCGCGCGACCGGGTTGCCGCGCACCTCGGGCGCCGCGAAGCCGTCGAAGCCGGCGTCGTAGGCCGGATGCACCGCCACCAGCTGGCCCTGCAGGTGGGTCGACAGCTCGGTGATCTGCAGGCCGTGCCGGGCCAGCGTGCCCATCACCTCGTCGCAGTAGGTCTGGCTCTCGGCCGCCTTCTTGAGGTCGAACAGGCGCGCGTCCCAGCTGGGGATCTGCACACCCTTGTAGCCCAGCCCCGCGGCCCAGCCGGCAATGGCGTCGAGCGAGTTGAACGGGGCCGTGTCGCCGGCGAACTGGGCCAGGAAGATGCCCGGGCCTTGGATGGTCTTCATCGCGATGTCCTCATGGGGGCGCAGTCCGTCTGCGGTCTGCGCAACACGAAAGCATATAGGCATGTCGTCCGACTGGCCTGCGAGGCCGCGCAGCGCCACAATGGCTTTCCGTCTCTGCCCGCCGCGCCGCCCGCGGCCACCGCCATGCCTCAGAACGTCGCGGGTCGATTGAAGATCGGCCTTTCCGCCTGCTTCCAGCACGCCGATCCGGCGCGTTCCCTGTTCACCAACAAGACCCTGCAGTACGTCGAGCAGTCGATCGCGCACTGGCTGATGTCCGCCGGCGCCATGGTGGTGATGGTGCCCTGCCCGACCGGCGAGACCGCGCGCGGCGACACCATGCTCTCGCACTATGCCGAGTGGCTCGACGGCGTGGTGATGCACGGCGGTGCCGACGTCTGGCCCGGCAGCTACGGCGAGGTGCCGATGCGCGACGCCTGGGTCGGCGACCGCATCCGCGACCTCTACGACCTGGCGCTGGTCGAGGCCTTCGAGCAGGCCGGCAAGCCGATCTTCGGCGTCTGCCGCGGCCTGCAGCTGATCAACGTGGCCTTTGGCGGCACGCTGTTCCAGGACATCGAGACCCAGCATCCCAACGCGCTGCGCCACCGCGACCCCGAGAGCTACGACCAGAACTTCCACGACATCGTGATGGTCGAGGGCACGCAGCTCTCGCGCATGTACCCGGGCGTGCAGCACGCGCGAGTCAACAGCATCCACCACCAGGGCATCAAGGACCTGGCGCCGGGCTTCGAGGTCGAGGCCTGGAGCTACCCCGACCGCGTGCCCGAGGCGATCCGCCGCGTGAACGGCCGGGCCGGCCGCGGCTACATCGCCGCCACCCAGTGGCACCCCGAGTTCCACAAGGCCGGCGGCACCATCAGCACGGTCGACGACACGGCCATCCTCAACGATTTCCTCGGCGCCTGCACCGCGGCCCGCGTGCAGCCGCACCGGCCGCACCGCAGCGCCCCCGGCAAGATCCGCGACCGCGCGGCGCGCATGCTGCGCCAGGCGCTGCTGCGGCGCTGAGCTTCGCTGTGCCCCGGCCCTCAGGCCGGCGCGCGCAGCAGGTGCTTGAGCAGCTTGCCGGTGGCCGTGCGCGGCAGCGTCTCGCGCACTTCGTAGACCCGCGGGATCTTGTAGCGCGCCAGCCGCTGTTCGAGGAAGCCGGTCAGCGCGCCCGCCTCGAGCGTGCAACCCGGGCGCGCCACCAGCACCGCCGTCACCGTCTCGCCCCATTCGGGGTGCGGGCGGCCGATGACGGCCACGTCCTGCACCTCGGGGTGGGCGCCCAGCGCGTCTTCCACTTCCTTCGAATAGACGTTCTCGCCACCCGTGATGATCATGTCGCGCAACCGGTCGACGATGAACAGGAAGCCGTCCTCGTCGATGCGCGCCAGGTCGCCGGTGCGGTACCAGCCCTGGGCGTCGAAGGCCTCGGCCGTGGCCTGCGGGTTGTCGAGGTAGCCCTGCATCACGGCGGGCGAGCGCAGGTGGATCTCGCCGACCTCGCCCGCCGTGCAGCGCCGGCCGTCCGGATGGCGCACTTCCACCGCCACGCCGGGCACGCCCGCGCGGCCGATCGAGCCGGCCTTGGCGATCGCGTCCTCCGGGTACAGCACCGTGCCCAGGGGCCCCGATTCGGTCATGCCGTAGACCTGCACGAAGCGGTCGCTGCGGTAGCTCTGCGCCAGCTTGCGCGCCATGTCGGCGCCCAGCGGGCCGCCGCCGTAGGCCCACAGGCGCATCGCGCTGAAGTCGTAGCCGGACACGTCGGGTACGACCGACAGCGGCGCGAGAAAGGCGATCGGCGCGCCGAAGGTGAAGGTGATGCGCTCGGCTGCCAGCGTGTCGAGGAAGGCCTTGGGCGCGTACTCGCGCAGCAGCACCACGGTGCCGCCCATCAGCAGCGTGCCCAGCAGCCAGTTGTTGAGCGGCGACGAGTGCCACACCGGCATCGCGATCAGCGTGCGCTCGTTGCGCGACAGCGCCATGCCGGCGGCCGTGCACACCGCCGCCATGAACACGTTGTGGTGGCTGTGCAGGCAGCCCTTGGGCTTGCCGGTGGTGCCCGAGGTGTAGAGGATCTGGGCCGGCGCATCGGTGGCCGGCGCCGGCGCGTCGGCCAGCGGCGCGGCCTGCGCCAGCAGCTCCTCGAACAGCGGCAGGCCTTCGGCGGCGTTTTCGGTCGCGAGCCAGTCGCAGCGGTGCGACACCCGCGCGGCCTGTGGCGCCAGCGTGCCGTCGATCAGACACAGCCGGGCGCCCGAATGCGCCAGCAGGTAATCGATCTCGGGCGCCTGCAGCTTGTGGTTGACCGGCACCACCGCCGCGCCCAGGCGCCAGGCGCCGAACATCGCGAGCACGAAGCCCGGCGCGTTGAAGCACAGCAGCGCCACCTTGTCGCCCGGGCCGACGCCCTGCGCGCGCAGCACGGTCGCCGCGCGGCGCGTGAGGTCGGCCAGTTCGGCATAGGTCCAGGCGCGGCCGTTCTGCCGCAGGGCTTCGCGCTCGGGCTGGACGAGGGCGTGCTGGTCGAGGAGGGAAACGAAATCCATCGCTGCCGCCCTCTTCAGTGCCAGGCCGCGCGCACCAGCGCGCCGGGGTCGCTCGTGCCGGCGCTGATGCCGGTGACCGGGCCCCAGTCGGGGTCGAAGCGGCTCGACAGGAAGGCGGCCGAGGCGTCGGCGCTGGCATGCTGCAGCATCAGGCTGGCCTGCGTCGCGCGCACCAGGCGCTGCGTGAAGCGGCGCGCCTGGCGCTCCAGTTCCTGCGGCGGCAGCTGCACCATGCGGCGCAGCGCCTCGAGCTCGGCCTGCAGGCGCGGCTCGCCGGCCGCGATGCCCTGCAGCTGTTCGAGCACCAACTGCACGTCGTCGGGGTTGCGCGAGACGGCGCGCAGCACGTCCAGGCACATCACGTTGCCCGAGCCCTCCCAGATCGAGTTGACCGGCGCCTCGCGGAAGAGGCGGCCCATCGGGCCGTCTTCCACGTAGCCGTTGCCGCCGAAGACCTCCATCGCCTCGCCGGTCAGCGCCACTGCGCGCTTGCAGTTCCAGAACTTCGCGGCCGGCGTGAGCAGCCGACGCCAGGCCGTGTCCAGCGGCGCGGCCGAGCCGAAGCGCGAAGCCAGTTCCATCGCCAGCAGCGTGGCGCTCTCGGATTCGAGCGCCATGTCGGCCAGCAGCTCGGTCATCACCGGCTGGTCGACCAGCGCCTTGCCGAAGGCATAGCGGTGGCTCGCATAGTGCGCGGCCTGCGTGAAGGCCTGCCGCATGAAGCCCGCGCTGGACAGCGCGCAGTCGAGCCGGGTCACGGTCGCCATCTCGATGATGGTCGGGATGCCGCGGCCCTCGTCGCCCACGCGCACGCCCCAGGCCTCCTTGAACTCGACCTCGCTGCTCGAGTTGGAGCGGTTGCCGACCTTGTCCTTCAGGCGCTGGATGTGGATCGGGTTCTTGCTGCCGTCGGGCCGCCAGCGCGGCACGAAGAAGCACGACGATCCGTGCTCGTCGGTCTTGGCCAGCACCAGGTGGCCGTCGCACATCGGCGCCGAGAAGAACCACTTGTGGCCGGTGATCAGGAACTCGTCGCCCCAGGGGCCGCTGCCTGCGTGCACGGCACGCGTGGTGTTGGTGCGCACGTCGCTGCCGCCCTGCTTCTCGGTCATGCCCATGCCGACCGTCATCGAGGTCTTTCCCTCCAGCGGGATGTCGCGCGCGTCGTGTTCGTTCGACGCCAGCTTGGCGCGCAGGTCGCCGTACAGCGCGGCGTTGCGGCGCATCACCGGGATGCAGGCCTTGGTCATGGTGGTCGGGCAGGTCGAGCCCGACTCGATCTGGCTGTGCATGTAGAGCGAGGCGCCGTAGCCGACCCAGGCCGAAGGCCGCTCGTCGAAGAAGGGCAGGTTGGCGATGCCGTTGCGCCGGGCGATGGCCATCATCGTGTGCCATGCCGGGTGGAACTGCACCTGGTCGATGCGCTCGCCGATGCGCGAGTGCGTGTGCAGCTCGGGCTCGTGGCGGTTGGCGTCCTCGGCGGCGCGCAGCGTGGCTTCGGCGCCGTACTCGGCGCCCTGGCGCACCAGCTCGTCGTCGCGCCAGCCGGCACCACCGCGAACGACTGCGGCGCGCAGCGCGGGGTCGCGGGTGTAGACGTTGTAGTCCTTGAGTTCGGGAACCTGGTTGTCGGGGTGGATGCCGGTGGTGCTCATGGTTTTGTCTCCAGTGTCGGGAAGGGGTTCAGGTGGCTGCACGCTCGCGCAGCACCAGCGTCTGGGTGGCGATGCCGATCGGGCCGCGCTCGTCGTGCAGCTGGGACACGACCAGGCCGGCGCCATCGCCGTGCGCCTCGGTGGCCGAGCGCAGGCCGATCCATTCGCCCTCGGGCGCGCGGAACAGGTTCAGGCTCATGTCGGCATTGGTGAACAGGAAGCGATCGGCCGGCAGCACCCAGCTCAGGCCGTTGCCGAAGTCGGCGGCCGCCGCGGCGCGCATGGCGGGCGAGGTGGCCACACCCTGCAGCAGCGGCACCGCCAGCCGGAACCAGGCGGCGCCGGGGCCGGGCTGCGTCGCGTCGCCTTCGGCCACGCGGGACTCGACCGCGCTGCCGTAGAACGACACGCTGTCGGGCAGGCCCGGGATGCGCAGGCGCTCGCTGCAGTCGCGCGGCAGCGGCCGCAGCAGCGCTGCCGGCCAGCCCGGCAGGTTCGCCGGCAGCACCAGCGCGTTCCGGGCCAGCAGCAACGCATGCGCGCGCGCCACGACCACCTCGCCCGCCAGCAGGTCGATGCCCACGCGCACCGTGGCGCGCGAGCTTTGCACCTGCGTGCGCGTGGCCAGCGGCGCCAGCGGCACCGGCCTGACCAGCTCGACCGTGAGCCGCGCGAGCTGCCAGCCGGGCCCGGGCGCGGCGCGCTCGGCCACGTGCGCGAGCAGTCCGCAGGGCGCGCCGCCGTGCTGCGCGCGCGGGTCCCAGGGGCCGCGCGACAGCGCGCCGGGCTGCCAGGCGTCGCCCTCGCCGGTGTAGACGGCGGTGCGCGAATCCTCGGGGGCAGTGTCGGGGTGGGTCATTGCAGAATGCCTTCGATGTCTCCAAAAATTCTAGGAACAACCGGGCCGCAAGGTGTTCGGGTTCGGCGCCGATGACGAGCGCCCGCGCACCGGCCGCCGCGCCCAGGAGAAAGCCGCGCCAATCCCGCGCACGCCACACCTCGCAGGCGCTGCAGGAAGCCTTTGTTCGGCTTTGGGTCGAGAAGGGTTATGCCGCGGTCACCATCCGCGAGATCGCCGCCGTGGCGGGCACGGGGCTCGGCAGCTTCTACGAGTACTTCGAGAACAAGGAGGACCTGGCGCGCGTCTGCCTGCACCTGCGCTCCAAGGCACTGCTGCTGGCCATGCGCGCGGCCGTTGCCGCGCAGGCGGGCCGGCCGCTGCGCGAGATCGTCGATGCGGTGATCGATTCGCAGGTCGACGCCCACCGCGAGCAGCCGCTGGCCTGGGGGGCGCACTACCTGCTGGAGCGGCACCTCTCGAGCCCCGAGGCCTACCGCAAGATGTACGACCGCTTCGTGGCCGAATGGGTGGGCGCGCTCGAGGCCGCGTCGGACCTGGCGCCCGACTGCCGGAAGAAGGAAGTGGCCCGCGTGAGCCAGACCATCCTCTACGGGCTGATCGCGCATGCGCACATCGGCACGGGCGGCAGGCCGGACCTGCCGGCGCTGTCCAGGCAGGTGCGCGGCGCCCTGCACGGCTACCTGGCCGGCGCGGCCTGAACAGGAACGGTCAGCGCTACTTCTTCTGCTCGTAGCGGCTCACGCCGGCATCGATCGTGCCGAAGGCCTCGACGCCGCTGCGCGGGCTGCCCGCGGTCGGGCCGTCGACACGGCGGTCGCCCGCGGAAGGCAGGCCGCTGCAGGCCGAGGCGAGCGCCGCCGCGGCGAGCAGCACGGGGACGAGAAAGGGACGCAGGGAAAGAGGCACAGGCGGCTCCAGGAGGGGCGATCGAACGCCCCACTGTAGGGGTGGCGCGCGGGGGTGTCGGTAACACCCCGTACGCGCCCCCGGGTCCTGGGTCTTCAGCTGCCCGAGGTGAGGTGCTTGCCCACGATGCCCGCCAGTTCGAACATCGTCACCTGGTCCTTGCCGAACACGGGCTTCAGCTTGGCATCGGCGTTGATCGCGCGCTTGTTGGCCGCGTCCTGCAGGTTGTTGGCCTTGATGTAGTCCCAGAGCTTCTTGATGACCTCGGTGCGCGCCACGGGTTCGGCGCCGATCACCGCGGCCAGCGCGTCGCTGGGCTTCAGGCCCGCGCCCGGCTTGCGCGGGGCCTTGGGGGCCGCGACCTTCTTGGCGGCGGGTGTCTTCTTCGCTGCAGCGGCGGTCTTCTTGGCCGCGACCTTCTTCGCCGGCGCCGCCTTCGAGAAGGTCTTGCGCGCGGGGAACTTGCTCCCGCCTTCGCGCGGTGCGAACTCGAAGGTCACCTTGCCCTCGTCCTTGTTCCAGACCAGGAAGGCCTTGAAGGCGCGGCGCGTGCGCATCGAGACGAACTTGTCGAGCAGGTCGGTCTTGCCGGTGGCCAGCAGCTTCTCCATCTGCGCGCGTTCCACGGGCTGGGTCAGGATCACCTTGCCGGTCTTGAAGGTGCAGCTCGGCGTCGGCTGGCCTTCGGTGGGCACCGACTTCTCGCAGACGTAGTTGGAGCCGTGCTCGAACACCGGCGCGCCGCAGATCGGGCAGGGGCCGACCGTGTCCTGCTGGCTGAAGTCGACGATCTCGCCGCTCTCGCCGTCCTTGTCGTCGCCGAAGTCGAACTCCAGCTTCCAGTTCTTGGTTTCTTCCTCGTCGTACTTGAGGATGATCTCGGCCGTGAAGGGCCAGCCGGCCTTGGAGCGGAAGCCTTCCAGCGGGCCGATGTGCTTGTCGCGCACCAGCGCCTCGGCCTCGACCACCTCGAAGGTGCGCCCGGCCGGCGACTTGCCGAAGGAGAAGCCGCAGGGCTCCGCGCCGGCTTTGCCGGTGCAGCTGTAGCGCCGGTAGTTCTCCTTCACCACGCCGCCGCAGTTGGGGCAGGGCGTGGCCAGCGTGGCGTAGTCGCCGGGCACGGTGTCGCGGTCGTATTCCTTGGCCTTCTTGACGATGTGCTGCGTCATCTCGGCGATCTCGCGCATGAAGTCGGTGCGGCTCAGCGCGCCCTTCTCCATCTGCGCCAGCTTGTACTCCCACTCGCCCGTGAGCTCGGCCTTGGAGAGTTCCTCCACGCCCAGGCCGCGCAGCAGCGTCATCAGCTGGAAGGCCTTGGCGGTCGGGATCAGCTCGCGGCCTTCGCGCAGCATGTACTTCTCGGCGATCAGGCCTTCGATGGTGGCCGCGCGCGTGGCGGGCGTGCCCAGGCCCTTCTCCTGCATGGCCTCGCGCAGCTCGTCGTCGTCGATGGTCTTGCCCGCGCCTTCCATCGCGCCCAGCAGCGTGGCTTCGGAATAGCGCGCGGGCGGGCGGGTCTTGAGCGCCTTGGGGTCGGCCGACGCGGTCTTCACGACCTCGCCGGGCTTCACCAGCACCAGGTTCTTGCCGTCCTTCTCGTCGTCGTCGTTCACGGCTTCCTTGCCCCAGATCGCGAGCCAGCCCGGCTTGACCAGCACCTTGCCGTCGCTGCGGAAGGGGTACTTCTTGCCATTGGTTTCGACGGTGCTGATGCGGGTCGTGACCTGGAACTCGGCGCTCGGGAAGAACACCGACAGGAAGCGGCGCACCACGAAGTCGTAGAGCTTCTGCTCGGCCTCGCTCAGGCCGCTCGGGGCCTGCAGCGTCGGGATGATGGCGAAGTGATCCGACACCTTGGCGTTGTCGAAGATGCGCTTGTTCGGCTTGACGTAGCTGCCGTCGACCGCCTGCTTGGCAAACGGGGCGAGGTGCTTCATGCCGCTGTCGGCCAGCATCTTCATCGTGTCCTTGACCACCGGCAGGTAGTCCTCGGGCAGTGCGCGCGAGTCGGTCCGCGGGTAGGTCAGCGCCTTGTGGCGTTCGTACAGGCTCTGGGCCAGCGCCAGCGTGGTCTTGGCGGAGTAGCCGAAGCGGCCGTTGGCCTCGCGCTGCAGCGAGGTCAGGTCGAACAGCGCGGGCGAGGCCTGGGTGGTCGGCTTCGATTCCTCGGTGACGGTGGCGGGCTTGCCGCGCGCCGCATCGGCGATCTCGCGGGCTTCGCGTTCGTTCCACACGCGGTCGGCGCGCATCTCGGGGTCGGCCACGCCGTCAGGTCCCGGCGGCGGCTTCTTGAAGTTGGCGTCGAACCACTTGCCCGGGTACTGGCCGGCCTCGGCCTGGAAGGCGCCGTGGATTTCCCAGTAGTCGCGGCTCACGAACTTGCGGATCTTCTCCTCGCGCTCGACCACCACCGACAGCGTGGGCGTCTGCACGCGGCCCACGGTCGTGAGGAAGAAGCCGCCGTCGCGCGAATTGAAGGCGGTCATGGCGCGCGTGCCGTTGATGCCCACCAGCCAGTCGGCCTCGGAGCGCGAACGCGCGGCGTCGGCCAGGCCCTGCATCTGCTGCTCGGTGCGCAGGGAGGCGAAGCCGTCGCGGATCGCCTGCGGCGTCATCGACTGCAGCCAGAGGCGGCGCACCGGCTTGTTCAGCGGCGTCTTGCCGCCCGCGTACTGCTCGATCAGCCGGAAGATCAGCTCGCCCTCGCGGCCCGCGTCACAGGCGTTGATGAGCTGCGTCACGTCCTTGCGCTTGGCCTGCTTCACGACGGCGTTGAGGCGTGTCTTGGTCTTGTCGACCGGCTTGAGGTCGAAGTGCGGCGGGATGACGGGCAGGTTGGCGAAGCTCCACTTGCCGCGCTTGACGTCGAATTCCTCGGGCGCCTGGATCTCGACCAGGTGGCCGACGGCGCTGGTCACGACGTAATGCTCGCTCTCGAAGTATTCGTCGTAGCGCTCGAACTTGCCGGCCGTGGGCGTGAGGGCGCGGACGATGTCCTGCGCCACCGACGGTTTCTCTGCAATTACCAGTGTCTTCATAAGTCCAGCATTCAAAAAATGGGGCGAGGCTGGCGCGGGCTGCCGGTCGGCGGCCCGCGGTCTCCTCGGACGGCAGCCATGGCGTGCAGTGTGCAACGCGAGTGCGCCCTACAATCGGCGGCTCTCGCGTGCGCACGCACGCGCATGTGTGTGCATATTCAAACTATCAGACTTCGGCGATGCCTTCAAAAATCCCTTCGATCCCAGGCCGCCGCATCCAGACCCGCCGTTCCGGTGTCCATGGCAAGGGCGTGTTCGCCGTGCAGGACATCGCCAAGGGCGACACGCTGATCGAATACAAGGGCGAGGTGATCTCCTGGAAGGAAGCGCTGCGCCGCCATCCGCACGATCCGGCGCAGCCCAACCACACCTTCTACTTCCACGTCGACGACAAGCGCGTGATCGACGGCAAGGTCGACGGCAACGCCGCCAAGTGGATCAACCATGCCTGCGACCCGAACTGCGAGGCCGACGAGATCGAGGGCCGCATCTTCATCAAGGCGCTCCGCGACATCCCGGCCGGTGAAGAGCTCAACTACGACTACGGCCTGATCATCGACCTGCCGTACACGCCCGAGCTGCTGGCCGAGTTCCCGTGCTGGTGCGGCTCGGAAGCCTGCCGCGGCACGCTGCTCACGCCCAAGGACGAAGACGAGAAGAAGGCGCGCAAGGCCAGGAAGAAGGCCAAGGCCGAGAAGGCCGAGCGCAAGGCGGAGAAGAAGGCCGGCAAGGCCGAGAAGGCGGAGAAAGCCGACAAGGCCGACAAGAAGAAGCAGAAGCGCAAGAAGGCCAAGGCCGCCGACTGAGGACGCCCGCGATGCACGCAACCAGCGCCTGGTTCGAGGACGAGATCACCGCCGCCGTGGCGCCCCAGCTGCCCGGCTTCGCGGTCGAGGTCGTGACCGAGATCGATTCCACCAGCACCGAGCTCATGCGCCGCGCGCGCCAGGGCAACGTGGCGCCGGTGCTGCTGGTGGCCTTGCGCCAGACCGCCGGACGTGGCCGCATGGGCCGGCCCTGGCAGAGCGCGCAGCAAGCGGCGCAGCCCGCCTCGCTGACCTTCTCGCTGGGCCTGCCGCTGGCACCGCGCGACTGGTCGGGCCTGTCGCTGGCCGTGGGCGTCAGCGTGGCCGAGAGCCTGGACCCGGGCGGCGCCGCGGGCCTGCAGCTCAAGTGGCCCAACGACCTCTGGCGCGAAGACCGCAAGCTCGGCGGCATCCTGATCGAGACCGCTCTGCCGCAGTCCGAAGCCGCGCAACGCTACCTGGTGATTGGCATCGGCCTGAACCTGGGCCCACGCGAGGCCGAGGGCCTCAACACGCCGCCGGCCTGGATCGGCGAATGGCGGCTCGAGGCGAGCGCGGGCGAACTGCTGCGCGACCTGGTGCCGCCGCTGGTCGACACCGTGCAGGCCTTTGCCGAACGCGGCTTCGCGCCCTTCGCCGAGCGCTTCGCCCTGCGCGACACGTTGCGCGGGCGCGAGGTGCAGCTCAGCGACGGCACCGCCGGGCTCTGCGACGGCGTGGGCTGGGGCGGCGAGCTGCGGGTGCAGACCGCGGCCGGCCTGCAGGTCATCAACAGCTCCGAAGTCAGCGTGCGGCCGCGCCAGCGCGTGGGCGCCTGAGCATGCGCGGCAGCGGACGCTTCGTTCTCCTGGTGCTGGTGCTGGCGAACCTGGGCTACTTCGCCTGGAGCCGCGGCAGCTTCGCGGCCCTGGGCTTCCAGCCGGCCGGCTTCGGCGAAGCCGAACCGCATCGCGTCGAGCTGCAGGTGCGGCCCGAGCTGCTGCAGATCCGCAAGGCACCGTAGCCGCTACTTGTCGTCCAGTTCGAAGCGCACGCTGAAGCGCGTGCCCGGCGGCTGCTGGTCCGGATGGGCATCTTCCAGTTGCACGCTGGCGCCGTGCTGGCGTGCGATCTCGCGCACGATCGGCAGGCCCAGGCCGGAGCCGTCGGCCTCGCTGCCCAGCACGCGGTAGAAGGGCTGGAACACCAGCTCGCGATCGGCCGCGGCGATGCCCGGCCCGTTGTCCTCCACCTGCAGCACCACCACCCGGCCGAAAGGGTCGGCCAGCACCCGCGCGGTGATCACGCCCGAATGCTCGGGCGGCGAGGGCGTGTAGTTCAGTGCGTTGTCGACCAGGTTGCGCACCAGCTCCTTGAGCAGCGTCGGGTTGCCCTGCAGCGTGACGCCCGGCGTGCCGGCTTCGGCGCCGTCGTAGCCCAGGTCGATGCGCCGCTCGATGGCGCGCGGCACGGCTTCGCGCACCACCTCGATGGTCAGGCGCGCCAGGTCGCAGGACTGGCGCCCGAGCGTGGCGCTGCTGCCCTCGGCGCGCGCCAGCGACAGCAGCTGGTTGACCGTGTGGGTGGCCCGCACGCTGGCGCGGCCGATCTGCTTGAGCGACTGCTTGAGCTCCTCGGCATTGGCCCCTTCGCGCTGCGCCAGGTCGGCCTGCATGCGCAGCCCGGCCAGCGGCGTCTTGAGTTGGTGCGCGGCATCGGCCAGGAAGCGCTTCTGCGTGGCGATCGAATCGTGCAGCTTGTTGAGCAGTTCGTTGACCGACGACACCAGCGGAATCACCTCCAGCGGCACGCCCGATTCGTCCAGCGGGCTCAGGTCGTCGGGCCGGCGCTCGCGGATGCGCGCCTCCACCACCGACAGCGGCTTGATGCCGCGCACCAGCGCCAGCCAGATCAGCAGCACCGCCAGCGGCAGGATGGCGAACTGCGGCAGCAGCACACCCTTGATGATCTCGGTGGCCAGCAAAGACTGCTTCTCGCGCGTCTCGGCCACCTGCACCAGCGCATGCGGCGCCTCGGGCGTGGCGCCGGCCACCCACAGCGAGCCGATGCGCACCGCCTTGCCGCGCATCGTGGCGTCGTGCAGGTAGACCATGTCCGCCGTCGGCAGCTCGTCGGAGTGCGGCGGCGGCACGTCGCGCTCGCCGCTGAGCAACTGGCCGCGGCCGTCGAGCACCTGGTAGTAGACGACGTCGGTGTCGTCGCCGCTCAGGATGTCGCGCGCGGCCTGCGGCAAGGGGAACTGCAGGCGGCCGTCCTGCACCACCAGCAGCCGGCCCAGCGTGCGCACGTTGTTCTCCAGCGCGCGGTCGAAGGGCGCGTTGGCGATGCCCTGCGCCACCAGCCAGGTCACGCCGATGCTCACCGGCACCAGCAGCAGCAGCGGCGTGAGCATCCAGTCGAGGATCTCGCCGAACAGCGAGCGCTGGGCGCGCTGGAAGAGCTTCACGCCCGCCCCCAGGTTCGACGGACGGAGCGGGCGACGGGCACTGCGCGAAGGTGCATCAGGAGGCAATTTTCTCGAGGCAATAGCCCAGGCCGCGCACCGTGGCGATGCGGATCGGGCCCTTCTCGATCTTCTTGCGCAGGCGATGGATGTAGACCTCGATGGCGTTGATGCTCACCTCTTCGCCCCACTCGCAGAGCCGCTCGACCAGCTGGTCCTTGCTGACCAGCCGGCCGGCGCGCTGCAGCAGCACCTCGAGCAGGCCCAGCTCGCGGGCCGAGAGCTCGATCATCTTGCCGTCGATGGTGGCCACGCGGCCGGCCTGGTCGTAGAGCAGCGGGCCGTGCTTGATCGCGTTGCTGGTGCCGCCCATGCCGCGGCGCGTGAGGGCGCGCACGCGGGCCTCGAGCTCCTGCAGCGAGAAGGGCTTGGCCATGTAGTCGTCGGCGCCGTGGTCCAGGCCCTTGACGCGCTCTTCCACGCTGTCGGCCGCGGTGAGCACCAGCACCGGCAGCTGCGAGCCGCGCGCACGCAGCCGCTTGAGGATCTCCAGGCCGTGCAGGTTGGGCAGGCCGAGGTCGAGGATCAGCAGGTCGAACTCGCTGTTGGTCATCAGCGCGGCGTCGGCCTGCGAGCCGGTGGCCACACGGTCGACCGCCGCGCCCGAGGTGCGCAGGCTGCGCAGCAGGGCGTCGGCCAGCACCTGGTCGTCTTCCGCAATCAGAATCCGCATGAGCCACCTCCGGCTTGTGGGGCGCGTCGTCGCGCTTTTTTTACTCGTCTCCGCGGCGGATTCTAGGCGTCGTGCCGCCTGCGGGCTTGCGTTGGCTCAAGGTCTGCGACCCTCAGCCGGCGTAGGCCTCGAGGCCTATCGTGACCACGGTGGCGATCTCGTCGCCCACGCTCGCGCGGAACTCGCTCTCCGCTTGCGCCACGGCCCGGCGGAAGGCCTCGAGCCAGGCCAGTCCGTCGGCCGTGAAGCGCACGCGCCGCGCCCGTGCGTCCAGCGGATCGGCCTCGCGCGTGACCAGGCCCCAGGCCTCGCACTGGTCGACCAGCGTGCCCATCGCCTGCTTGGTCATGCCGGCGCGCTCGGCCAGCTCGGTCAGGCGCGAACCGCCGCGCGCCAGGTGCCGGGTGATGTGGATGTGGGCCGCGCTGACCTGTGCGCGCGCCGCGAGGTTCGACAGGGCCAGCGGCACGTCGGCGTCGTGCGCCATCAGCGCCAGCACGCGCTCGTCGAAGCGGCGCATCGCATGGCCCAGCAGCCGGCCCAGATGGGTCTGGCGCCAGGCGTCGGGGTCGGTCGGGAAGGGGCTGTCGCTCATGGCTTTAATAGTAAGCCAAACTGATCAAAAAGTGGGTTGCCGCGAAAGTACAGGCCGCTACACTACTGTTCAAGCATCCAGCCTGTCATTAAACGCAGCGGGATGAAAACCCAACAACCCGTTGATATTCAAGGAGATTTCTCATGGACGCACTCGTCAAGGGCAGCAGCATCTCGGTGGCCGGCAGCGAAAAGGCCAAGGCCCTGCAGGCCGCGCTCGCGCAGATCGAAAAGCAGTTCGGCAAGGGCACGATCATGCGGCTGGGCGAGGGCGAGGCGCTGGAAGACGTGCAGGTGGTCTCCACCGGTTCGCTGGGCCTGGACATCGCGCTGGGCGTCGGCGGCCTGCCGCGCGGCCGCGTGATCGAGATCTACGGCCCTGAATCCTCGGGCAAGACCACGCTCACGCTGCAGGTCATCGCCCAGATGCAGAAGCAGGCCGGCACCTGTGCCTTCGTCGACGCCGAGCATGCGCTCGACGTGCAGTACGCGCAGAAGCTGGGCGTCAACCTGTCCGACCTGCTGATCAGCCAGCCCGACACCGGCGAGCAGGCGCTCGAGATCGTCGACTCGCTGGTGCGCTCGGGCGCGGTCGACCTGATCGTGGTCGACTCGGTCGCCGCGCTCACGCCGCGCGCCGAAATCGAAGGCGACATGGGCGACTCGCTGCCGGGCCTGCAGGCGCGGCTGATGAGCCAGGCGCTGCGCAAGCTGACCGCCAGCATCAAGAAGACCAACTGCATGGTCATCTTCATCAACCAGATCCGGATGAAGATCGGCGTGATGTTCGGCTCGCCCGAAACCACCACCGGCGGCAACGCGCTGAAGTTCTACGCCTCGGTGCGGCTGGACATCCGCCGCATCGGCACGATCAAGAAGGGTGAAGAGGCGATCGGCAACGAGACCAAGGTCAAGGTGGTCAAGAACAAGGTCAGCCCGCCCTTCAAGACGGCCGAATTCGACATCCTGTTCGGCGAAGGCATCAGCCGCGAAGGCGAGATCATCGACATGGGCGTGACCGCCAAGATCGTCGACAAGTCGGGCGCCTGGTACGCCTACAACGGCGAGAAGATCGGCCAGGGCCGCGACAACGCACGCGAATTCCTGCGCGAGAACCCGACGTTGTCGCGCGAGATCGAGAACAAGGTGCGCGAATCGCTGGGCATCCCGCTGCTCGCGGCCGATGCAGGTTCCGAAGCGGCCGAGGCGGAAGCCAAGGCCAAGGCCAAGGCCGACGCCAAGGCCGCCAAGCAGCAGCCGCAGGCCTGATCGGGACGGGCGTGCCTGCCGCCTGGCGGCGGGCATGCCTTTCCGGTCGCCGCATGCCTTCATGGGTTTCGCCGCTCCCTCCCTCAAGGGCCGCGCGCTGCGCCTGCTGAGCCAGCGCGAGCATTCGCGGCCCGAACTCGAACGCAAGCTGGCGAAGTACGAAGAGGTGCCGGGCACCCTGGCGCAGGCGCTCGACGAACTGGCGGCCAAGGACTTCATCAGCGAATCGCGCGTGGTGCAGTCGGTGCTCAACCAGCGGGCCTCGCGCATGGGTGCCGCGCGGGTGCGCCAGGAACTGCAGCAGAAGGGCATCGCGCCCGAGGCCATCACCGAAGCCGTGGCGCAGCTCAAGGACAGCGAGCCGGCGCGCGCGCGTGAAGTCTGGCGGCGTCGCTTCGATGCCTTGCCGCAGGATGCCAAGGAGCGTGCCAAACAGGCGCGCTTCCTGATGGCCCGTGGCTTCTCCGGTGCGGTGGTGGGCAAGGTCCTGCGCAGCGACAGCGACGACGAGTGAAGTGCCGGCCGGCGCCGGCCGATGGCGCCGTGGGGCGGCTGGCATGATCCGGCCCATGTCGTCGAACCCCTCCCCCTCGCCTTCCCTCGGTCGCACCGGCCTGCGCGCCGGCACCGCCTTTGCCGGCGCCGTCTTCCGGAGTGCGCTGCTGGCCATCCTGCTGGGCGGCGGCGTGTTCTTCTTCTACATCAGCCAGCTCAGCGGCCCGGGCATGCCCGCGGCGCGCGCCGGCGGCGCGGGCGCGGTGATCGCGCTGCTGTTCTCGCCCTCGGTGCTGGTCGCCCTGCTGCTGTTGGGCTTCATCCCGCTCTACCTGATGCTCGGCATCGCGCAGGGCCGCAGCCGTGCGCTGCGTCAGGTGGTGCTGGCGCATGGCGACACGATCGCGCAGCGCCTGGGCGCTGCCATCGCGGGCCGCGTCGAGGCGATGCCGCGCACCCATGGCGCCTTGCAGCGCAGCTCCGAATGGCTGTCGGTCGATGCACTGAGCCGCCAGCTCGCGCCGGTGCTGGGCGAGGGCCGCGCGGTGCGGGCCGTGATCGGCTTCGTGCTGAACCGCCTGCCCTTGTCGACGCTGCTGGCCGACTGGCAGGCCGAGCGCGCCGCGCATGGCGGCACCGAGGCTGGCGTGGAAGACCCGGCCCTGCGTGCGCTGCTGCAGCAACGCATCGGCGAGACGCTGCAGGAGATGGCGACCCCGTCGCGCACCGCGCTCTACATCGCGCTGGCCGCGCACGCCCTGCTGCTGGGCTTCGGCCTCTGGCTCATCGCCTGAGGCCGCCCCGCGCGAGGATCAGCCGCGCACCACCAGCGGCTCGAACTTGCGGCGTGCCTTGAGCTGGGCCGGGTCCCATTCGATGCCCAGGCCGGGCGTCGACGGTGCCACCGCGTAGCCGGACTCGATCTGCAGCCGGCTGGTCGTGAGGTCGTCGAGTTGCGGGATGTACTCGACCCAGCGGCCGTTGGGCACGGCCGCGCACAGGCTCACGTGGATCTCCATCAGGAAGTGCGGGCACATCGCGATGTTGTGCGCTTCGGCCAGGTGCGCGATCTTGAGCCAGGGCGTGATGCCGCCCACGCGCGCCACGTCGGCCTGCACGATCGAGCAGGCGCCCTGCTGGATGTACTCGGCGAACTGCGACAGGTGGTACATCGACTCGCCCACCGCCACCGGCACGCTGGTGCTGGCCAGCAGCTGCGCATGCGCGCGCACGTGCTCGGCCGGCATCGGCTCCTCGAACCAGGCGAGGTCGATGGCCTCGTACTGGCGCGCGCGGCGCACCGCCTCGGAGACCGTGAAGCTCTGGTTCGCATCGACCATCAGCTCGAAGCCTGGGCCCACCGCCGCGCGCACCGCCGACAGCCGGGCGATGTCCTCGGCCACGTGCGGCTTGCCGACCTTGACCTTGGCGCCCAGGAAACCCGCGGCCTGCGCCGCCAGCGTCTGCTCGACCAGCTGCGCCTGCGGAATCTGCAGCCAGCCGCCTTCGGTGGTGTAGACCGGCACGCGCGATTGCGCGCCGCCGGCCAGCTGCCACAGCGGCAGCTTCGCCACGCGGGCGTTGCGGTCCCACAGCGCGGTGTCGACGGCCGCCAGCGCGAGGCTGGTGATCGCGCCGACCGCGGTGGCGTGCGTGTGGAAGAAGAGGTCGCGCCAGATGGCTTCGTAGTGCTGCGGATCGCGCCCGATCAGGCGCGGCGCCAGGTGGTCCTGCAACAGCGCCACGATCGACGAGCCGCCGGTGCCGATGGTGTAGGTGTAGCCGGTGCCGGTGGAACCGTCGTCGCAGCGCACGGTGACCATCACGGTCTCCTGCGTCACGAAGGACTGGATGGCGTCGGTGCGCACCACCTTGGGTGCGATGTCGATCTGCGCGATCTCGACCTGGTCGATCTTGGCCATCGGCTCAGCCTCCGTTGCGCGTCACTTCCACGGGCAGGTCGGCGCCGTGGTACTTCTTGTAGATGGTGTTGAGCTCGCCGCTCTGCAGGTGCGCCTTCACGAAGGCATCGAGCTTTTCCTTGAGGCGCGGCTCGTTCTTGCGCAGGCCGATCGCGAGCATGTTGACCTTCATCGTGAACTTCGGCTCCATCTGCTTGGCCGGGTTCTTCTCGTTGATGGTCTTGAGCAGCGGCGGCGCGGTCGCGAAGATGTCGGCCTGGCCGCTGACCACCGCGGTGATCGAGGTGGCGTCGTCGTCGAAACGCACGATCTGCGCGCCCGCCGGCAGGATCTTGGTGACTTCCTGGTCGTTGGTGGTGCCGCGCGTGGAGATGATCTTCTTGCCCACCAGGTCGGCCGGGCCGGTGAGGGTCATGCTCTTGGGCGCGCCGACCACCGCCAGGATGGCGGCGTAGGGGATCGAGAAATCGACCACCTTCTCACGCTCGGGCGTGACCGACATGCTCGAGATCACGATGTCGGCCTTGTCGGTCTGCAGGAAAGGCACGCGGTTGGCGCCGGTGGTGGGCACGATCTCGAGCGCCAGGCCCAGGCTCTTGGCCAGCAGCTGCGCGGTCTCGACGTCGGAGCCGACAGCGTTGAGCTTCTCGTCCTTCATCGCGTACGGCGGCACGGCCAGGTCGATCGCGACGCGGATCTTCTTGGCGGCGGTGATGGTGTCGAGCTGGTCGGCGCTGGCGTGCGTGGCGCAGAGTGCGGCGGAAGCCACGAGCAGGGCGGAGGCGATGCGGTGCAGGTTGTGGGTCATGGTGTTTCGTCGGGGTGAGGAGGTGAAAGGGGCGAGGTTCAACCGCGCGTGATGGCCTGCACCCAGGCGAGCATCTCGGCGTAGCTGTGGCGTGCGGCGGCGCACGTGCTGCGGGCACGCAGGTAGCCGTGGATCAGTCCGGGGCCGTCGTCGAAGGTGACGTCAACGCCGTCCTGGCGCAGCCGCTGCGCGTAGAGCGCGCCGTCGTCGTGCAGCGGATCGTTCTCGGCCGAGCCGATGAAGGCCGGTGCACAGCCGCGCAGGTCGGCTGCGGCCATCGGCACGGCGCGCGGGTCGCTCGCATCGCCGGGGGCCTGCAGGTACTGCCGCAGGAACCAGCGGATCTGGGTGCTGGTGAGCACGGGCGCATCGGCGTTGACCAGGTACGAGGGCGTCGTGAAGTCGACGTCCAGGCAGGGGTAGAGCAGCACCTGGCCGAGCGGCGCCTGCGGCGTGCCGCGCAACGCCAGGCTCAGCGCCGCCGCCAGGTTGGCGCCGGCACTGTCGCCACCCACCAGGATGCGCGCGGCGTCGATGCCCAGTTCAGCGGCATGCGCGGCCACGTGGTGCAGCACGCTCAGGCAGTCCTCGAAGGCGGCCGGAAAGGGGTGCTCGGGCGCGAGCCGGTAGCCCACGCTGATCACGGTGCAGCCGGTGTCGGCCGCGATGTCTGCAGCGATCTCGTCGTGCGACTCGATGCTGCCGATGACCCAGCCGCCGCCGTGCATGAACACCATCGCCGGTCGGGGCTGCGTGCCCTCGCCGCGGTAGATGCGCACCGGCACCGGTTGCGCCGGGTCGCCCATCGTGGTGTCGACCACGTTCAGGCCGACCGGGCGCGGCTTGCGCGCGGCCACCGTCAGGCTCTCGTAGCGCTGGCGCCACTCGGCCACCGGCAGCTGTTCGGGCGGGATCGGCCAGGCCTTCTTGCCGGCGGCGACGAAGGGAAGGAGTTCGCGGTCGAGCATGGGCTTCCTTGGTCTCAGTCGCCGCTCTTCAGCAGGTCGGCCGGCAGTTCGGTGCCGTGGTACTTGCGGTAGATGTCGTTGAGCGGGCCCTTGAGGTTGGCCTTCACGATGGCGTCGATGCGGGCCTTGAGCGCCGGCTCGTTCTTGCGCAGGCCGATGCCCAGCATGTTGGCCTGCATCACGATCTTGGTTTCCATCTGCTTGGCGGGCGCCAGCTGGTTGATGCGGTTGAACAGCGAGGGCGCGGTGGCGAAGGCGTCGGCCTGGCCGCTGATCACCGCGGTGATCGAGGTCGCGTCGTCGTCGAAGCGCACCACCTGCGCGCCGGCCGGCACGATCTTGTTGAGCTCGGCCTCGTTGGTGCTGCCGCGGCCCACCGCGATGCGCTTGCCCACCAGGTCGGCCGGCGTCTTGATCGACATCGCCTTCGGCGCGCCGACCACCGCCAGGATGGCGGCGTAGGGTGTGGAGAAGTCGATGACCTTCTGGCGCTCGGGCGTGATCGAGAAGCTCGAGACCACGATGTCGACCTTGTCCGTTACCAGGAAGGGGATGCGGTTGGCGCCCATGGTGGGCACGATCTCGAGCTCCAGGCCCAGGCTTTTCGCGATCAGCCGCGCGGTGTCCACGTCGGAGCCGGTCGAGTTGAGTCGCTCGTCCTTCATGCCATAGGGCGGCACGGAAAGATCGACGCCGATGCGGATCTTCTTGGCCGCGGTGATGCTGTCGAGCTGGTCGGCCTGCGCTGGCTGTATCAGCGCGAAGGGCGCGGCCAGCAGCAGCGCGGACAGCAGGGCGCGGCGGCGCACGGGGCGGGAACGGGTCATCGAAAAGTCTCCTGTAGTTATGGGAACGAAGAAACGCGGGCGGACCGGGCCCCGGTGCGGTGCTGGCTCAGAGCCCCGTGCCGAGGAACTGGCGCAGTTCGGGCGTCTGCGGCGCGCTCAGGATGCTGGCGTCGCCCTGCTCCCAGACCTGGCCCTGGTGCATGAAGATGATCTTGTTGGCCACGCCGCGCGCGAAGGCCATTTCGTGCGTCACGAGGATCATGGTCATGCCCTCGCCCGCGAGCTTCTCCATCACCTTGAGCACTTCGCCGGTGAGTTCCGGGTCGAGCGCCGAGGTGACCTCGTCGAACAGCATCAGCTGCGGCTGCATGGCGAGCGAGCGCGCGATCGCCACGCGCTGCTGCTGGCCGCCCGAGAGCTGCTCGGGGTAGGCGTCGGCCTTCTCGGCCAGGCCCACGCGCTGGAGCACGTCCAGCGCCAGCGCGTTGGCCTCGCTGGCGCCCAGCTTCTTCACCGACTGCGGGGCCAGCGTGATGTTCTGCTTGACCGTCAGGTGCGGGAACAGGTTGTAGCTCTGGAACACGATGCCCACGTCGCGGCGCAGCGCGCGCAGGTCGAGCGCGGCGTCATGCACCTGATGGTTGCAGACCTGGATGGTGCCGCTGTCGATGGTCTCCAGGCGGTCGATGCAGCGCAGCGCGGTGCTCTTGCCCGAGCCGCTCTTGCCGATGATGGCGACCACCTCGCCGCGGTTCACGGAGAAGGACACGCCCCGCAGGACATGGTTCTGGCCGAAGCGCTTGTGGACCTGTTCGAGTTCAACCACGGGTTGCATTGAGCTTCCTTTCGAGCGTGCGGCTCCAGCGGGACAGCGGATAGCACATGATGAAATAAAGGACCACCGCACACCCGAAGTACAGGAAGGGCTGGAAGGTCGAGTTGTTGAGCACCTTGGCGTTGTAGGAGAGCTCGGCGTAGCCCACCACCAGCGAGGCGATCGAGGTGTTCTTGATGATCTGCACCAGGAAGCCGACGGTCGGCGGCGTCGCAATGCGCAGTGCCTGCGGCAGGATCACGCGGCGCATGCGTTCGAGGCGCGTCAGGCCCAGGCATTCGGCGGCTTCCCACTGGCTCTTGGGCACCGACTGGATGCAGCCGCGCCAGATCTCGCCGAGGAAGGCGCTGGAGTAGATGGTGATGGCGAGCGCCGCCGCGGCCAGCGCCGGCACCGAGCCGATGCCCATGATGTTGGGGCCGAAGAAGCACACGCCCATCAGCACCAGCAGCGGCGTGCCCTGCACCACCTGGATGTAGGCGGTGGCGGCGATGCGCACGGCGCGCAGCGGCGAGACCCGGGCCAGCGCCACGGCCAGCCCGATCAGGCCGCCGCCGACGAAGGCCAGCGCCGAGAGCTGCAGCGTGCCCCACGCGCCCATGAGAAGGAAACCGAAGTGATCGACCGGCATGAATGTCATGGTGCGGCCCTCACAGCGGGGTGCCGAGCTTGCGCCGGCGCGGGAAGACGATCTGCGCCAGCAGCCAGAAGCCCAGGCGCATCGCATACGACAGCGCCAGGTACACGGCCCACAGCACCAGGAAGATCTCGAAGTTGCGGAAGGTGTCCGACTGGATCCGGTTGGCCACGCCGAACAGCTCCTCGGCGCCGATCGACGACATGATGCTGGAGGCCAGCATCAGCAGCACGAACTGGCTGGCCAGCGCGGGATACACGCGTTCGACGGCCGGGCGCAGGATCACGTGCCAGAACACCTGCGCCTTCGACAGGCCCAGGCATTCGGCGGCTTCGAGCTGGCCCTTGTGGATCGACTCGATGCCCGCGCGGATGATCTCGCAGCTGTAGGCGCCGATGTTGATGACCAGCGCCAGCACCGCGCCGACCATGATCGGCATCGTCACGCCGGCACTCGACAGGCCGAAGATCAGGAAGTAGCTCTGGATCAGCAACGGCGAGTTGCGGATGGCCTCGACGTAGCCGCCGGTCAGGCGCTGCAGCCAGCGATGGCGGCTGTTGCGGCCGAGCGCGCACACGGTTCCGAGCGCAAAGCCGAGCACGGTCGCCACGAAGGACAGCTGGACCGTGGTCCAGGCACCTTCGAGCAGCAGCGGCCACTGCGCGAGCACCGGCTCGAAATCGAACTGATAGTTCACGAGGTCTCCTTGGAAGCAGGCCGCGCGGTGGGGGCCGGCCCTGAAGCGCGACAGAAAGTCAGCGCCCTGTGTTTTTGCAAATGAAAGATGTTTTTATGTTGTCGGCGGCGATTCTGTCAGGCCGAACCCTGCTTTCTCCATAGGGTTAACACCGAGCGCAAGGGTTCTCCAGGGGCGGCCTTCCTTTGGTATCGTGACGCGCTTAAATTTCACTAACGAAAAACTCTTTTATTAATGCGATGCGCATGCGTCGCGGGAAGCACACCATGACGCAACGAGTCCAGGGCAAACGAACTTTGGTAACGGCCGCCGGCAACGGCATCGGCCGCGAGAGCGCGCTGGCGCTGGCACGCGAAGGCGCGCAGGTCTGGGCCACGGACATGAACGACGAGGCGCTGGCCGCACTGGCCGAGGACGCGCGCGCCGAGGGCCTGACGGGCCTGACGACCGCGAAGCTGGACGTGCGCGACAGCGCGGCCGTGGCGCGCATGGCGGCCGAGATCGGCCCGCTCGACGTGCTCTTCAACTGCGCGGGCTTCGTGCACGGCGGCAGCATCCTCGAATGCGAGGACAGCGACTGGGACTTCAGCTTCGACCTCAACGTCAAGTCGATGTATCGCACCATCCGCAGCTTCCTGCCCGCCATGCTGGCGCACGGCGGCGGCTCGATCATCAACATGGCCTCGGCGGCCTCGAGCGTGAAGGGCGTGCCCAACCGCTTCGTCTACGGCGCCTCGAAGGCGGCGGTGATCGGCCTGACCAAGGCGGTGGCGGCCGACTTCGTGCAGAAGGGCATCCGCTGCAACGCGATCTGCCCGGGCACCATCGAGTCGCCCTCGCTGCGCGGCCGCATCGCGGCCCAGGCGCGCGATGCGAACGCCGACGAGGCGGCGGTGCGCGCGGCCTTCGTGGCGCGCCAGCCCATCGGCCGCGTCGGCCGGCCCGAGGAAGTCGCGGCGCTGGTGGTGTACCTGGCGTCGGACGAATCGGCGTTCACGACGGGGACCATCCACATGATCGATGGCGGTTGGTCAAATTAATCCCACCCCCGTCTCTCGCTCACTTCGTGTAGCTCAACTCCCCCCTCGAGGGGGCGATACCGGCGGCCCGGCGGAGCCGGTTCCGCGGTATCCCTGGAATGGGCTGTGCGCTTGCATCGGCTGACCTGCCCTTCACTTTCTCTTATCGGACACACCATGACGCGCATCACCGACCTCCGGGTCCTCGACATCCGCTTCCCCACATCGCAGCACCTGGATGGCTCGGACGCGATGAATCCCGATCCGGACTACTCGGCCGCCTACGTGGTGCTCGAGACCGACCAGCCGGGCCTCGAGGGCCATGGCCTGACCTTCACCATCGGCCGCGGCAACGAGATCTGCTGCGCCGCGCTGCGCGCCATGCGCCACCTGCTGGTGGGTCAGGACCTGGCGGTGATCGCGGCCGACATGGGGCGCTTCTGGCACCACGTGACCAGCGACAGCCAGCTGCGCTGGATCGGTCCGGACAAGGGCGCGATCCACCTGGCGACCGGCGCCATCGTGAACGCCGTGTGGGACCTCTGGGCCAAGGCCGAGGGCAAGCCGGTGTGGCGACTGGTGGCCGAGATGTCGCCGGAAGAACTGGTGCGCTGCATCGACTTCCGCTACATCACGGACTGCATCACGCCTGAGGAAGCGCTCACGCTGCTGCAGCAGGCCGCCGTCGGCAAGGAGGAGCGCATCCGCACGCTCGAGGCCGAGGGCTACCCCTGCTACACCACCTCGGCCGGCTGGCTGGGCTACTCGGACGAGAAGCTGCGCCGGCTCGCACAGGAGGCGGTCGACGCGGGCTTCGACTACATCAAGCTCAAGGTCGGCCGCGACCTGCAGGACGACATCCGGCGCCTCAAGGTGGCGCGTGAAGTGCTGGGCCCGGACCGTCACCTGATGATCGATGCCAACCAGGTGTGGGAGGTCGATCAGGCCATCGACTGGGTCAATCAGCTGGCCTTCGCCAAGCCCTGGTTCATCGAGGAGCCGACCAGCCCGGACGACATCGAAGGCCACCGCAAGATCCGCGAGGGCGTGTCGCCCGTGAAGATCGCGACCGGCGAGATGTGCCAGAACCGGATCATGTTCAAGCAGTTCATCATGCGCGGCGCGATCGACGTGGTGCAGATCGACTCCTGCCGCCTGGGTGGCGTGAACGAGATCCTGGCCGTGATGCTGATGGCGGCGAAGTACAAGCTGCCGGTCTGCCCGCACGCCGGCGGCGTGGGCCTGTGCGAGTACGTGCAGCACCTGTCGATGATCGATTACCTTTGCATCTCCGGCACCCGCGAGGGCCGCGTGATCGAATACGTGGACCATCTGCACGAGCATTTCGAGACGCCCTGCGTGATCCGCGGCGCGGCCTACATGCCGCCGACGGCGCCCGGTTTTTCCATCACCATGAAGCCCGAGTCCCTGCGACAGTACGAGTTTCATGCCTGACGGCGAGCCGCGGCATTCCTGACATGAACGAGGCACGCCGGCCTGCTGCGGCGTGATGGAGAGACGAGATGACCGAACCGACCGCCCCTGCCAACGATGCCGCCAGCGCGCGCTATTCGGCGCCCGCGCTGGAGAAGGGCCTGGACATCCTGGAGGCGCTGGCCGACAGCCTGCATGGCTACACGCTCAACGAGCTGGCGCAGAAGGTGTCGCGCAGCGTCGGCGAGATCTTCCGCATGGCCGTGACGCTCGAGCGGCGCGGCTTCGTGCGCGTCGACGAGAACGACCGCTACACGCTCACGCTGCGCATGTTCGAGCTCTCGCACCGCCAGCAGCCGCTCAAGTCGCTGGTTGCGACCGCGCTGCCGCTGATGCGCGAGCTGGCCAACCGCGCCCACCAGTCCTGCCACCTGGCCATGTACCAGCAGGGACGCGTGGTGGTGATCGCGCAGGTCGACGGCCCCGACCGCTGGACCTTCGGCCTCAAGGTGGGCGTGACCATCGGCCTGACCGACACCTCGGCCGGCCATGTGCTGCTGGCCTTCCGCGACGAGGTGGACCGCGCCCGCATGCTGGCCGCGCGGGTCAAGGTCGAGGGCGAGCAGGAGCTCGACCCGGGCGAGCTGTTCGCGCTGCTGGGCGAGGTGCGCAGCCGCGGCTACGCCTCGATGCCCAGCCAGCAGATCAAGGGCGTGCGCAACATCGCCTTCCCGATCCTGGGCCAGGCCAACCATGTGATCGCGGCCATCAACGTGCCGCACATCGAGCGCATCGACCAGAAGGTCACGCCCGACGTCGACCAGGTCTGCGAGATCGTGGCCAACATCGCGGCGCGCTTGTCGGCGCTGATGGGGCACAGCAGCTTCAACGAGCTGGCCTGAGGAGCGCGCGCAGGCGCCTGCGTGCGTTCTGTGCCGGGCGGGGGTCAGCCCACGTCGGGCACGTCGTCGGCCAGCGGCTGCTGGCTCTTGTACGAGGCGATGTCGCGCACGTTCTTCTGCACGGCCACCGAACCGAACAGCGCGAGCAGGAAGGACATGCCGTAGAAGCCCTTCTCGCTGTTGGCGAGCGTGGCGTTGAACAGGCCGACGGCCAGCAGCGCCACCGACAGCAGCAGCGAGATCCAGCACAGGCCGTAGTAGATGGCGGTGACCGAGGTGCCCTCGAGCCGGTCCCGCACGCTCTTCTGCAGCGACACGGCGGCGAACAGGCCGTACATCAGGATGGTGAAGTAGTAGCCCTTTTCATTGAGCTGCATGGAGCCGTTCCACAGCCCGATCAGATAGACCAGCGAGCCGATGACCAGCGCGGCCCAGGACGCGGCGACGAATGCGCCGGTGGGTTTCTGCAAACTGACAGCCATGAGAGCCTCCTCGATGTGATTGGAGGCGCGATTATGGTGCGATGCGGCCGGGCCGTGGCAGGTGGCGCGCGGGCGGTCTGGGCCGTGTGAGGCGGCCCGCGCCGGTGCCCGCAGCGCGGGGCGTCCGGGAAGCCGGAGCGAAAAGGAGGCCGGGGCTCAGAGCCCCAGCATCAGCTTGAGGTTCTGCACCGCGGCGCCGCTGGCGCCCTTGCCCAGGTTGTCCAGGCGCGCGATCACCACGGCGTGGCGGTGGTCCTCGTTCGGGAACACGCGCAGCTCGAGCTCGTTGGTGTCGTTGAGCGCGGTCGGCTCGAGCTTGCCGTCGGCCGTGGGGGGCAGCACCTTGACGAAGCCTTCGGGCGTGTTGCTCTTCGCATAGTGCGCGGCGAGCGCGTCGTGCAGGTCGCTGGCCTTCGGCTGGCCGGGCAGGTCGTCGAGGTGCAGCGGCAGTTGCACCAGCATGCCCTGCTTGAAGTTGCCCACCGACGGAATGAACACCGGTCGACGGGTCAGGCCGGTGAACTTCATGATCTCGGGGATGTGCTTGTGCTTCAAGCCCAGCGCATAGGTCTCGAAGGGCGCGGCGTCGCCCGCCTCGTAGGCCTCGATCATGCTGCGGCCGCCGCCGGAGTAGCCGCTGACCGAAGGCAGCGCGATCGCGAAATCCTGGGGCAGCAGGCCGGCGTCGATCAGCGGGCGCACGATGGCGATGGCACCGGTCGCATAGCAGCCGGGGTTGCCCACGCGCTCGGCCTTGGCGACGGCTTGCCAGTGGCCTTCGACGAGTTCGGGGAAGCCGAAGACCCAGTCGGGGTTGGTGCGGTGCGCGGTCGAGGCGTCGACGATCTTGGGCTTTTTACCCGGCAACTGGTCGATCAGCGCCACCGACTCGATGGCCGCGTCGTCGTGCAGGCACAGGATCACCAGGTCGACCCCGGCCATCAGGTCGCGCTTGGCGTTGACGTCCTTGCGCAGCTCGGGCGCGATGCTCACGATGTCGATCTGGGGCATCTTCGCGAGACGTTCGCGAATCTGGAGGCCGGTGGTGCCGGCTTCGCCGTCGATGAAGACCTTGGCCATGGGGTGGGTGTTTCTACGGAGAAAGAGGGTACGTGATGTCCGCAGGAAGGCGCTCGCCTTTGGTGCGGCGCACCATGATACAGTCGTTGATTGTTCGTCGCCCCCGCCCTGCAGGACGCCGTGGCCCACGAGCAACAGCATCAACCATCTCCCGTTTTCAAACCTCCGTCCGAGAGAAACCTCATGAAGATTCACGAGTACCAAGGCAAGGAAATTCTTGCCAAGTTCGGCGTGCCCGTGCCGCGCGGCATTGCGGCCTACACGGTCCAGGAGGCGGTCGAGGCCGCCCAGAAACTTGGCGGCCCCGTGTGGGTGGTCAAGGCCCAGATTCACGCGGGTGGCCGCGGCAAGGGCGGTGGCGTCAAGGTCGCCAAGACCATCGAGGACGTCAAGAAGCTGGCCGGTGAAATCCTCGGCATGCAGCTCGTCACGCACCAGACCGGCCCCGAAGGCCAGAAGGTCCGTCGCCTCTACATCGAAGACGGCGCCGACATCAACAAGGAATACTACGTTTCCGCCGTGACCGACCGCGCGACCCAGAAGGTCGCGTTCATCGCCTCGAGCGAAGGCGGCATGGACATCGAGGAAGTGGCCCACTCCTCGCCGGAAAAGATCATCACGGTGTTCGCAGACCCCGAAAAGGGCCTGACCGACGAACAGGCCAAGCAGATCGCCGACGGCATCGGCATGCCGGCCGATTCGACCGCGCAGACGGTCGACATCCTCAAGAAGCTCTACACCTGCTACATGGAGACGGACGCCTCGCTGGTCGAGATCAACCCGCTCAACCGTGACAGCAAGGGCAACGTGATGGCGCTCGACGCGAAGTTCAACTTCGACCCGAACGCGCTGTTCCGCCACCCCGAACTCGTGGCCCTGCGCGACCTCGACGAGGAAGACGCGGCCGAAGTCGAAGCCTCGAAGTTCGACCTCGCCTACATCTCGCTCGACGGCAACATCGGCTGCCTGGTGAACGGCGCCGGCCTGGCGATGGCCACCATGGACACCATCAAGCTGTTCGGCGGCGAGCCGGCCAACTTCCTGGACGTGGGCGGCGGTGCCACCCCCGAGAAGGTCACGGAAGCCTTCAAGATCATGCTGAAGAACAAGAACGTGGAAGCCATCCTCGTGAACATCTTCGGCGGCATCATGAAGTGCGACACCATCGCCACCGGCGTGATCGCGGCCTGCAAGGCCGTGAACCTCTCCGTGCCGCTGGTCGTGCGCATGAAGGGCACCAACGAAGTCGAAGGCAAGAAGTTGCTGGCCGATTCGGGCCTGCCCATCATCAGCGCGGACACGATGGCCGACGCGGCTCAAAAAGTGGTTGCGGCAGTCGCCAAGTAAGGAACAAGTCATGTCGATCTACATCAACAAAGACACCAAGGTCATCACGCAAGGCATCACCGGCAAGACCGGTCAATTCCATACGGAAAAGTGCCAGGAATACGCGAACGGCAAGAACGCCTTCGTGGCGGGCGTGAACCCGAAGAAGGCCGGCGAGTCGATCTTCGGTATCCCGATTTTCGGTTCCGTGAAGGAAGCCGCCTCGCAGACCGGCGCCACCGTGTCGGTGATCTACGTGCCGCCTCCGGGCGCTGCCGCAGCGATCTGGGAAGCGGTCGAAGCCGACCTGGACATGGCGATCTGCATCACCGAAGGCATTCCGGTCAAGGACATGCTCGAAGTGCGCAACAAGATGAAGGCCAAGGAAGCGGCCGGCGGCAAGAAGACCTTGCTGCTGGGCCCCAACTGCCCCGGCCTGATCACGCCCGACGAAATCAAGATCGGCATCATGCCCGGCCACATCCATCGCAAGGGACGCATCGGCGTGGTCTCGCGTTCGGGCACGCTGACGTATGAAGCCGTGGCGCAACTGACGGAAATCGGCCTGGGCCAATCGTCGGCGGTCGGCATCGGCGGCGACCCGATCAACGGCCTGAAGCACATCGACGTGATGCAGGCCTTCAACGACGATCCGGACACCGACGCGGTGATCATGATCGGCGAAATCGGCGGCCCGGACGAGGCGGACGCAGCCCGCTGGTGCAAGCTCAACATGAAGAAGCCGGTGGTCGGCTTCATCGCTGGCGTGACCGCGCCTCCGGGCAAGCGCATGGGCCACGCCGGCGCGCTGATCTCGGGCGGTGCCGACACGGCCGATGCCAAGCTCGCCATCATGGAAGAGTCGGGCTTCACCGTGACGCGCAACTTCTCGGAACTGGCCAAGCTGCTGAAGGCCCGCCTGTAAGCATCGCGTCCCGCGACCACACACAAACGAAAAGCGCTCGCAATTCATATTGCGGGCGCTTTTTCAATACATAACAGTGGAAAAAGAGAGACATGGAACTACTGCAAAGCGCTGACTTCTGGATCGGTCTGGTCAAGATCGTCTGGATCAACATCATTCTTTCGGGCGACAACGCGGTGGTGATCGCGATGGCCGCCCGTTCGCTGCCGCCCGCGCAGCAACAAAAGGCCGTGCTCTTCGGCTCGGGTGCGGCCGTGGTGCTGCGCATCGTGCTGACGGTGGTGGCGGCCAAGCTGCTGGGCCTGCCCTTCCTGCAGATCGTCGGCGGCCTGCTGCTGCTGTGGATCGGCCTGCAATTGCTGGGCGACGAGGACCATGGCGAGGGCGAGAGCAAGGAGTACGGCAGCCTGTTCGCCGCCGTGCGCACGATCCTGATCGCCGACCTGGTGATGAGCCTGGACAACGTGATCGCCGTGGCGGCCGCGGCCCAGGGCAACACCACGCTGCTGATCCTCGGCCTGGCCATCAGCATCCCGCTGGTGATCTTCGGCAGCACGCTCATGATCAAGCTCATGGAACGCTTCCCCATCATCGTCCTGCTCGGCGCCGCCCTGATCGGCTGGGTCGGCGGTGAAACCATCGTCAGCGACGTGTTCCTGCGCGACGTGCTGACGGCCAACCCGTGGCTGCACTATGCGGGTGCCGCAGCTGGCGCTGCCTTCGTGGTGTTCGTCGGGCGCGCGCTGAATCGGCGCGGCAGCCGCGCCGCCGCGCACTGAGCCTTCGACCGCTGCCCATGAACCGCCCCGATACTTCTCCTTCCCCGCAGGAAGACGGCGCCCGGTCATGGGAATTCTCCGCGCTCACCCATCCGGGGCGCGTGCGGGCCAACAACGAGGATGCGGTCGCCTTCGACCCGGCGCTGGGCCTGGCGATCCTGGCCGACGGCATGGGCGGCTACAACGGCGGCGAGGTGGCCAGCGGCATGGCGCTGGCCTTGCTGCAGGCGAGCTTCGGCCGCTGGCTGGCCCACGCCGGTCCGTCAGCCCCTGCACGCGCCGTGCGGCGTGCACTGCAGGCCGGCACCGACGAGGCCAACAGCGCGATCCTCGAGGCCGGGCAGGCCAACCTGCAGCTCCAGGGCATGGGCACGACGCTGGTGCTGGCGGCCTTCGGCCCGCAGCGCGTGGTGATCGGCCACATCGGCGATTCGCGCTGCTACCGGCTGCGCCGCGGCCAGCTCGAACTGCTCACGCGCGACCACTCGCTGCTGCAGGAGCAGCTCGATGCCGGCGTCATCACGCCGCAGCAGGCGGCCCGCTCCCCGCACCGCAACCTCGTGACCCGGGCGCTCGGCATCGAACGCTCGGTGAATCTCGAGATGCACGAACACAGCACGCAGCCGGGGGACCTTTACCTGTTATGTTCCGACGGACTCAGTGAAATGGTGTCCGACGCGCAGCTTTCCACACTTTTGTTACAAAATTGCGGGCTGGCTCAAAAAGCACTACTTTTGGTTGCGATGGCGAACGACAATGGCGGACGGGACAATATCTCTGTTGTTCTGGCAAGCGCCGGCCTCGCGCGCACTGCAGGGTAAGGCCAGGGAAGGTTCACGTTTCTCTGGGCCGCGCTGATAAAAATTCGCAGTTTGAGGAGTCGGCCATGCCGAAAATGATCGTTTCGATCGACGGAGTCGTCATCAAGGAAGTGACGCTTGCCAAGGACCGGACCACGCTGGGACGGCGGCCTTACAACGACATCGTCATCGACAATCTGGCCATCAGCGGCGAGCATGCCGTGCTGCACATGATCGGTGGCGACGTCTACCTCGAAGACCTCAACAGCACCAACGGAACCTACGTCAATTCCTGCGCCATCAAGAAACAGGCGCTGGAGAACAACGACATCGTCGAGGTCGGCAAGTACAAGATCCGCTACCTCTCGGGCAGCGAACCCGGGGGTTATTCCAGCGCCGCGGCCCGCGTCAGCGCCCCGCCGCCCTTCGCGCCCATCCCGCTGTCGAGCAGCCCGACCATTCCGGCGCCCCTGGGCGGTGGCGGCGTCGCCCAGGCCGCCATCCGCGTGCTCTCCGGCGCGGGTGCGGGCCGTGAACTCTCCCTGGAAAAAGTCGTGACCACCATCGGCAAGCCCGGCGTGGCGGTGGCGGCGGTCACGCGCCGGCTGCACGGCTACGTGGTGGCGCCGATCGACGGCGGCACCACCCTCAATGGCGAACTGCTCGGCAACGAGGCCGTGGCCCTGCAGGACGGCGACGTGCTGGAGCTGGGCGGCACGCGCATGCAGTTCGTGCACGCCTGAGCTGAACTGAGCGGCCCTTGCCTGTCTCCCCGCGTGGCCTGGCGCCATGAACGCGCTGCGCCGGCACTGGCTTCGGATCGCCATCACGCTGGTGCCGGTGCTGCTGGCGCTGGGCCATTCGGTCGGCGCCTGGCGCTCTCCCTTCGTCGAGCCCTTCAACAACTTCATCTATGACGCGCGGCTGCGGCTCACCATGCCGCACACGCTGGACCCGCGCATCGTCATCGTCGACATCGACGACCCCAGCCTCCAGCAGTTCGGCCAGTGGCCCTGGAGCCGCGACAAGCTGGCCGATCTCACCGCGGAACTCATGGACCGGCAACAGGCGGCCGTGCTCGGCTACGACGTGCTCTTCGTCGAGGCCGATGGCAGCACCGGCCTGGGCAGCCTGCGCAGGCTGGCCGCCGGCCCAATGCGGGGCGACCGCGCCTTCGCCGCCGAGATCGACCGCCTGGCACCCCTGCTGGACCACGACGCCAGCTTTGCGCGCGCGCTGACCGACCGGCGCGTGGCGCTCGGCTACTACTTCACCCAGACCCTGCAGCCGCACGCCAAGGGCCAGCTGCCCGCGCCCCTGCTGCCGGCCGACGCCTTTCCCTCGGGCCACCATCGCACCGCGCGCTGGAACGGCTTTGCCGGCAGCATCGAGCCGCTGGCCCGGGCCGCGCCGGCCAGCGGCTTCACCAACGTGCTCATCGAAACCAGCGAAGACGGCGTGATCCGCGCGGCGCCGCTGATGGCCCGCTACGAGGGCGACGCGGCCGTGCCGGGCTATTACGAATCGCTGGGCCTCGCGGTCTACCGGCTGGCGCACGGGCAGCCGTCGGTGAGCGCGTCGCTCGCGCCCATGGGCCTGGCCGGCGGCGCCGCCCCGCTCGAGGCGCTGGTGCTCGACGTGCCCGGCGGGCGCCGGCTGCGCGTGCCGGTCGACCAGAGTGCCAGCCTGCTGGTGCCCTACCGCGGTCCGGGCGGCGTGCGCGGCGGATCGTTCCGCTACGTCTCGGCGGTCGACGTGCTGCGCGGCAAGCTGGCGCCCGGCGAGCTCAAGGGCAAGATCGTGCTGGTCGGCGCCACCGCCCCCGGGCTGCAGGACCTGCGCGCCACGCCGGTCGGTGCCGCCTTCCCTGGCGTGGAAGTGCACGCCAACATCATCTCGGGCCTGCTGGACCGGCGCCTGCCCTTCGTGCCCGACTATGCGCCCGGCTACGAGGTGCTGGCGCTGCTGGTCGTCGGGCTCACGCTGGCCATCGGCATGTCGCTGCTGCCGGCCGCGCGCGCGGCCTTGCTGGGCCTGGGCGCCAGCGTGGTGGTGGTCGGGCTCAATGCCGCGCTGTTCTCCAGCTTCGGCGTGGTGCTGCCGCTGGCGGCCACCGTGCTGATGATCGGCATGGTCTTCGTGCTCAACATGAGCTGGGGCTACTTCGTCGAGGCCCGGGCGCGCCGCGGCCTGGCGCGGCTGTTCGGCACCTACGTGCCGCCGCAGCTGGTCGACGAGATGCTCGAAAGCCCCGAGCGCTACAGCATGCGCGCCGAGAGCAAGGAGCTCACCGTGATGTTCTGCGACATGCGCGGCTTCACGCAACTCTCGGAGACCATGGCGCCGACCGAGCTCCAGGTGTTCCTCAACACCGTGTTCAGCCGGCTCACCGCGATCATCAACGCGCACCGCGGCACGGTCGACAAGTACATGGGCGACTGCGTCATGGCCTTCTGGGGCGCGCCGGTCGACGCGCCCGACCATGCGGTGCTGGCCGTGCAGGCGGCCATCGAGATGGCGGCCGCCGTGCAGGAGATCAACCTGGCACACCGCGCCAGCGGGCGGCCCGAGATCAGCGTGGGCATCGGTCTGAACACCGGCGTGATGAGCGTCGGCGACATGGGCTCGGCCGTGCGCCGCAGCTACACGGTGGTGGGCGACGCCGTGAACCTGGCCTCGCGGCTCGAGGGCCTCAACGGCCACTACGGTACCGAGATCATGGCCACCGACGCCACCCGCCAGGCCAGCTCGTTGTTCCTCTGGCAGGAGCTCGACTGGGTCTATGTGCGCGGCAAGGCGCGCGCCGTCGCCGTCTTCACGCCCGTGGCGCGCGTCGACGAGGCCGAGCCGGCCCTGCACGCGCAACTGGAGCGCTGGTCGCTGGTGCTGGCGGCCTATCGGTCGCAGCAGTGGGCCGAGGCCCGCCAGCTGCTGGCGCCGTTGCTCGCCGTCGATGCCAAAAAAGTCCTTTACCAGGTCTACGAGAAGCGTTTAGCCTCGATGGCGCGGCAGCCCCAAGACCCGAACTGGGACGGCGCCATCCGTTTCGAAACCAAGTAACAAGGGTCCGCTATGCAGGTGCGTGTACTGGGCTGCTCCGGCGCGATTGCCAAAGACTGCCGCACCACCTCCTTCCTGGTCGACGACGATGTGCTGGTCGACGCCGGCACCGGTGTCGGCGACCTCACGCTCGAGGAAATGGCCGGCATCGACGACGTGCTGCTGACCCATTCGCACCTCGACCACATCGCCGCCCTGCCCCTGATGATCGACGCCGTGGCGTCCAGCCGCGCCCGGCCGCTGCGGGTGCATGCGCTGCGCGCCACCATCGAGGCCCTGCGCGCCCACGTCTTCAACAACGTCATCTGGCCCGACTTCGCGAGCATTCCCAGCCGCGAGTCGCCTTTCGTGAGCTTCCACGACATCTCGATCGGCCAGATCCTGCAACTCGGCACCCGCGCCCCCAAGGCAATCGAAGTGCTCCCGGCCGTCCACACCGTGCCCGCCTGCGGCTACGCCGTGCGCGCCGCCGACGGCGGCCCGTACTGGGTCTTCAGCGGCGACACCGAGCGCAACCCGCCCTTCTGGGCCCGCGTGAACACGCTCGACGTGGCCATGCTGGTGATCGAGACCGCCTTCAGCAACCGCGAACAGACCCTGGCCCAACGCAGCCTGCACCTGTCGCCCGCCACCCTGGCCGACGAATTGGCCCACATCGCGCCCGGCCGGCGCTACCCGATCTACATCACCCACACCAAGCCCGCCGAAACGGCGGAGATCATGAGCCAGATCGACACCTTTGCTTCGGGGTGGCTGAGCAATGGGCTGGAGGGGCGGGACATTCGGTGGTTGCAGACGGCGGGGGTGATGGTGGTTTGAGAGTTCAGCAGGTGTCGTGTGCAGACACGTTTGGTCGGATGTGACAAAAAACGTCACCTACAAGCTGTGCCTCAACAACATTTGTGTCGCAACTTGTAAATCGAACGTGAACGATTTGGCAGAAAACAGCAGCGGAGAGGCGGTTTTGAGGCTGGCACGCTTGCTGCGGATAAGGAGCACCGGGACGCGTTCTCGGACCTCATAAACAACCTGGAGTAGTGAAATGAACCGTCGTTCCATCGCACGCAACGTGCAAAAGGGTTTCACCCTGATCGAACTGATGATCGTTGTGGCGATCATCGGTATCCTGGCTGCTGTGGCGCTGCCGGCGTATCAGGACTACACAATCCGTGCGAAGGTCACCGAAGGTCTGTCGCTCGCAAGCGCTTATAAGACGGCCGTCTCCGATACGTTTGCGTCAGGTGGTCCTACTGCACTCGTCGCTTGTACGGATGCAGCTTCGTGCCAGAAGATTGGCACGACTTTCCTGGAAAACAACAAGAATGTTTCCAGCATCAAGACCTCCGCCTCGGGCATCATCACAATTGCATATACGACCGCGGTCGTCCCCGCTACCGCCAACCAGTTGGATCTGGTTCCCCAGACCAACGCCGCTACGCCGGTCGACCTTGATCTTTCCACAGCGGCGGCGGCCGGCCAAGCCTTCCAATGGAAGTGCCGCCCCTCGGCTGCTACGCCGATTCAAGAAAAATACCTGCCCGCAAACTGCCGCGTTGCTGCTGCTCCGAAGCCGTAAGAACCCTGCTCAAAAAAACCGCCTTCGGGCGGTTTTTTGCGTTCTGTGCAGGTCTTGCATTCGCCGAATCTAACTTGGTAGGGGGAGCGCTCGGATAATGCTTCTTACCAAATGGTCTAACCTGCGCCTCAAATGCATCTGAGCGAAGATAGGAATGGAGGCATTTTGACCGGTAAAAGGGTGCGCTATATCGGTTTTTGCGAAAGTCGGAGCTAAGTCGCGAGCAAGGAATAACATGCTAGAGCTATGTCGGCAGCCGCCGAAATTACAGGCTCAGCTCAGGGGGGTTCAAGCGCGGAGATATCTGCGAACCTGAGATTTTTTGCGTGAGGGTCAAGTCATCTTCGATGTGCCACATCCGCTATATCTCGTAGGTCTACCGAAAAAATTGGGTGATCTGTGCTGCCGTTTTTGAGTCGCCAGAGACGGTAAAAATAATCAATCTTGTGAAGTCGGCTGTGTCGTTCAGCTATAGGTATCGGTCCTCGCAATGGGATCGATTCGGTATGTTGGGGTACTGCTGATTCGCGCTCTTTAGCGCGGTAGTCACGGGATTTGGTCCGACTGGGTAGGGTAGATGCGTAAACGCTAATAAAAGCAAAGAGTGCCTCTCCGCTCAATCCATTGGGGTCCGTGTCGATGCCGCTATCTTGCGTTCGCCGACTGATGGGTTTTAATTAAAATACTTAATGTGAGAAAAGAGCTGTTCTGAAGTCAGTGCTTCGGTGAATTTCAAATCATGTGGTTCTGTTTGTGGCAACGGACGCTACCAGCACCCAGGCCCGTCAAATACTGTCCCGCTGCTGTCGGCGTTGGTCTGAACACCCAACTGATTTAGTCGAAACTCATAACAAGTCGTATCCAGTGTTTGTGGGCTTACTGGAGTTGCTTTGGCAACAAATGTTGGTAGTGCCGTATCTGTGGCGGCGGTGACATCCACCCTGAGTGAATAGTAGCTTGTTCCGCTCGAATTCACGGGCTGAGGCCAGTTGGTCACGGTGTAACCGAGCGCAGAGGGATTGCCGCTGTAAGTGTTATTTATGCTGAAATAACGTTCTTGCCGGGCTGCCATATCGAGCAGCGCATTTTTCGCATCGACCCGGCGTGCTTTTTGGATGTAGTTGCGATAAGACGGGATGGCAATTGCGCTCAGGATTGCGACCACTGCGGCCACGATCATCATTTCGATCAGCGTGAATCCTCGGCTCTTCCTGCCGTACATCGAAAAACCGGGATTGGCCGGGTATTTTTTCATCTAGTTCTTTCGCAATGGCGACACCTCAGCGCAGCCTGATCCACGTCAGTCGTCCACCTTTACCATTCGCCCCAGGATTGACCTGCGTGACCGACCCCACACCGCTCACGGTCTGAGTCGCCAGATACTTCTTGGTGTCTGTGCTGACGATGGAAGGCGAGCCTACACCGCTCAGCCCGATGCCTGCCACCACCAGACCGTTGGTGGTGATGACATTGTTGGTGGCGTCTCCGAAGTAGGACGAGCGTGGCGCACCGCCGGTTTCGGGTGCGATGGCCATGGTGAAACCCGAGGCAGGTTGCGCATCGCAGGTCAGCGTCTGCGTGACGGCCGGAAGCGTCGTATTGACCAGGAACAGGCCGTCCGAAATCACGGGGTTGTAGACGATCTGTTCGTTCGTGCCGGGCAGCACAAGCCGCCAGCCATAGTGCGGATTGTTCGTTGCGCCGCCACTGCAGGTGGTCGAGCCTTTCCAGCACACGGCATTCTGGGTCACGGTTCGTACGTCCGAGATGTTTCCGTTGTTGTAGGTCAGAGTGGTCGCCGTCTGCGTCTGAAGTGCTGCGGTATTGACCGTCTGAGCGCCGGTCAGGCTGGTGTATTGGCTGGTGCTCTTGGCATTCCAGGCCGCCATATCCCAATCCCAGATGCCGTAGATCGCCTGTGAGCCCGTCGCTGGTGTCGCGGACGAGGTCAGCGTCTGCGGCATGATCTGGCCTGTCCCGAAGCTAACCAGTACCCGCGGCGCGATGGATGCGGCAATGGAAGACGTCACAGTGACGCGCGTCGTGATCGGCTGCGAACCGGTCGCGAAGACCGGTGCGGCGCGAACGGCCCAGTTCGCAGGCGAGCTGCTCGTGAGGTCGAAGCGCCAGACGTTCCCGAACACATCGCCGGCATAGACGTAGTCCGTCACGTGATCGTCGTCGAGATCCGCCGAGGTGACATAGGCGATGCCGTTGCGCGCGGTGATGGTGCCGTTGGTGGCGGTCTTCGGGCCGGAGCCGGTGCCGGCCTCGAGGAAGCGGAAGCTCTTGACGCCGGTTGCCTGATTCACCGTCATGATGAACAGGCCGGCTTTGCCCGAGTTGCTGTTCAAGCCGTTGCCGAAGAGCACCGCCCAATTGCCGTCATGGAGGCGGCGAATGATCGGCGTGCCATAGACGCTGCCCAGGCTGTCCTTGCAAAGCGACCCTGTCGTGTCTCCGGTGCAGGCCAGCGTGTTGGAGTTCCATTCGCCCAGGACCAGGCTGCTGGCATTCGTCTCGCTGAAGTTGCCGGGGTTGGTGACGTCCAGTGCGTAGAGCGTGCCCGTGGCGATCGAGGTGGCATCCCCGACCACGCCGGTGGCATTGCCGCCCGCGCCCAGGCCGCCGACGATCCATGTGTGCCAAGCCCCGCCGTAATAGAGGTCCCCGGTACCGGGCGTGGCATCGACGAAGGCGTTGTGGCTGTACTGTGGCGATGAGTAGTCGAGCGCCGGCGTCGTCGATCGGATGGTGGTCAGCGCCGCATTCGGCATGTAGGCCAGCAGTTCGCGCCCGTCGTTTGCGGCTGTCGTGTCGAAGGCGCCGCCCGCGGTGTATGCCCCCGCGCGAAAGCCATGGAGTAGGCCGTCGTTTGCGCCCACGTAAACCACATTGGTTCGCGTGGCATTGGCGCTTGCAAAGGCCGCATAACTCGTACCGCCTTCGGGCATGGTCGTGGTCGGGAACAACGCGTCAGTCCACAGGCCCTTGTACGGCAGTGTGGGTGCGCCAACCCAAGTGGGACTGGAGTTGACGATGTCTCCCAACACGCTGTTGCGGGCCCTGAACGTGCCCGTTCCCGAGGTGGTCACTTCGTTGCTGCGGTCTCCCCGCAGATACGACAGTCGGGAAGAGGAATCCAGTGTGGTCTTCTGTGGGGCCGTGAGCGAGTCCCAGGTGAGCGGCGTCCCGGCGCTGCCGCTCCAGGTCAGGATGTTTCGCTGCTCCGAAGCCTGCACGGTGTTGGACGAGCCCGTTGCGGTGCAAGTCCCTCCGGTCAGGACGCAACTGGCATCCCAGTTCGCCACAGGGTTGATCGACACGGTCTTGGTCGTCGCGTCCTCGACCAGGTTCTGCGCTGTCATCTGGCCCCACCAGTTTGTGGGATGGTAGTAGGCCAGGTAGAGCTGCGTGCCGACCTGCACCTTGGCCGATTGCTGGATGTTGATACCGGCGGAACTTGCCGACGCGTTGATCTGTGCCGCCTTAAAGCACATGATCTCGTGCACGTTGCTGCCGCCGCCAGTGCCGGAGCTGAATCCGAAGCGGAACTTGGATGGCAGTGGACCATTGGAGGTTGTGATCGCCTGGTTGGTAATCACCGGTGTCGTCGTGCCGCCATTGATACTGTAGGAGAGGCTGAGCAGGCCATCCTGCGTGATCTTGAGGCCGTAGGTGATGGGCGTCGCTGCGGTGCGTGTCGGCTTCGCTACGGCCTCTTGGCTGTAGATGGTCGAGCCGGACGGCAGGTCGCTGTGTGCAATATAGGGATAGGTGCGGAGGGTGTAGTCGGTGGAGCCCTTATGTGAAATCTTGGTCTTTCCGTCGCTGTTCAACTGGTCCTTGCCACTCCAGTTCTGCACAGTGCCGGCTTTACAGGTGTTGCCGACAGCGGTCTGCTGGTCGCCGCCGCTCAGGTTATTCGGGTAGTAGGTCCCATAGTTGGCATTCAGCCAGGCCCATGTGATATTGCCGGCGCCCCGTAGCGTCACGCGTCCAGCGCCCGCACCCGGGCCGCTTGCCGTGTTGTCTCCAGGGTTCGAGAAGTTACCGAATTCATCGATGCCCAGACCGATATAGGCGCCCAGCAATCCGTCGTTGGTGGGTTTGCTGTTCGCGCAGCTGTAGCCGAGACTGCCCCCGAACGCACCGGTAGTGGTCTGCGCATTGACTTGGGTCACCTGATCGGCATTCACCAGAAAGAAGGCAATGCCGTCGGCACCAGACTTTTGGCCGCGATGGTTTGAGTATGCATTCCCGCCATAGGTCGCTGTCTGGAACGTGACTTCGAGGCCTTGGTTCGACGGGAAATCGAACTTCGAGTACACCGCCCCTGTTTGATCGTTGCCGTTGGCACCTCCGGCGGGGACTGCATTTTTCACCGGGTTGCCGTCTACGTTCGCTCCGTTGGTGAGGCGCAGTGCTCCGGAGCCGACAGCATCGGGCATCGTTCCATTTGCACCGCCGACGAGCTTTCGCTTGCTGTCGCTGTAGTACCTCAGCCCAGAGCAGCTAGGGATGGACCCAGTGTCGTTGCCAGCGGTCAGACAAGCGCCTGCGAGGCTTTGCCACTCATATGATGAGGACACGCCTGTCAATGTGTCACTGATGACCAGTTGGGCGTGTGCGCTGCTCGTAAACAAGCTCAGGGCAGTCAGGGCGTAGATCAAACGAAGGTGCTTCATGTCTACCTTTCAAGGTCCGCTCAGGTCTTTGGTTGCATAGGTCATCGCATAGGTGCTCTGAAGAACGCTCGCGCTGGTGGTGCTGCCGCCGTATCCCACGCCCGTGACCTGGTAGAGCATCGACTTGCCGTCGGGGCCGATGCCGAGGTAAGAGATGTACAGGCTGGGGACGGTGGCGTAGTTGACGTCACCGACCACGCCGGACGTGGCCGTATTGAGGCCGCCGCCGCCCAGGACGGTCATGGTGGGTGGCTTGTATTCGAACCGGTTGGTCCAGGGCAGCACCGCGGGCGTGCCGAGGGCGTTCGAACAGATCTTCATGTTCGCTTGGGTGTTGGCGTTCACGACACCGGTGCAGGCCGAGCCGGTGCCGGTGTTGCCCTGGTTGATCCACCACTCCGCGTAGCGCAGCGCGCTGTCGGCGGCAAGCAGCGAGCGCTGTTTCTCGAGGGTGTTGCCGGTGATCTTTTCCTGAAGCCCGAAGCTTCTGTACATGCTGACGGAGACGAGGGTGACGATGACCAGGATCAGCAGGCTGGTGATCAGGGCAATGCCCTGCTGCGCTGTTCGGCCTTTCGAATGCGAACGGGGGAGCATGAGTGAGTTCACCGGCGGTTCATCAGGTTGATGGTCTGGACGAGGGGCTGGGGCATGGTCACAGGTGCGCCGGGCTTGGAGGCCGTCGTGTCCAGGAAGACGAGCTTGACCTGGGCCGTGTACACGTTGGCCCACAGGCCGGCATCGGTGATCGCCGATGCGGGCAGGTAGGTGTCGATGGCGTTGTTGACATCGCCATCGGTGTCGACGCCGTACAGGATGCTCATCTTGTCGACATTGCCCGCCAGCGTCACCGGGCTGCCGGTGCCGACCGTGCAGGTGAGCTCGTTGCTGGCATTGACGGCGAATCGGTTCGAGTAGATGGTCGTCGCGCCGGACGTGTTGGTGGCGCCCTGGCAGTTCATCAGACCGTCGTTGTTGGCGGTCTGATAGCGGACAGTGACGGCGTCGCTGGCGGCGGCCCTGCCGCTGCCGTTGCCGCTGCCGACGATGACCTGTCCGGCGGCAAAGACTGAGGTGCTGCCGTCGGCGCCGGTCACGGTCGCCGCCGGGAGCGCGGCGCTTTGCGTGTCCGTGCGCGGGTTCACGAAGTAGCCGGCGGACTGGATGGTCGTGGTCATCATAGTCAGCACCAGACGCTGACTGTCCTGCAGATCGGTGAGCTGGCCCTGTGTGTTGAAGGTGTTCTTCATGTTGAGGTAGATGCTCAGCACCGCTCCCAGCACGAAAAGCGAAATCGCCAGCGCCACCATGAGTTCGATCAAGCCGAACCCGGCCTGCCGCATGCGCCGAAGAGGCTGCCGCGTTCTGATGAAGGTGGTCATGGTTCGATGTACAGGGTGAACGAGCGCGAACCGCCGGTGGCGGCGCTGTCCGATGCGGTGGCCCGGGTGGAGGCGACGTAGCGCTCCTTCCAGCTGATCGTCAGCACGCAACTGACCGGGACGCTGGTCGATGTGCTGCAACTGACGGTGGAGCTCGAGGTCGGCAAGAGATTGGCGAGGTTGCTGGCCCATTGCTGCACGTCCCGTGCGGCCAGTTGCGCGGAAGTGCAAGCAGGGGTGGCAGGTTTCGCGGCTGCTTCACAGGAGCCCACGGTGGCCGAGAGCACGCCGGTGGCGTCGGTCACGGTGGACTGCGCCGTGCTGAAACTGGCGGGAGCCACGCCAGAAGCCCAATAGGTCCTGTTGCCTTGCATGGCTGCAGCGAGGCTGCTGGCCTGCATCGAGACGATGGAGCGTGCGCTGGAAACCTGGGTGCTCGAGAGCGCCAGTGCCTGCATCTTGGCAAAGCCGAAGATGCCGATTGCGACCAGCAGGATGGCGACAAGGACTTCGATGAGAGTGAAGCCGCGCTCGGAGGGCGGCAGGACCAGGCGCTTCATGTGCAATTGCTTCCGTTCGGCGACACGACCTGCGGGCGACCGACGAGGCTCAGCGTCACGCAGCGCGTGGTCTGCGCATTCGACGGATTGGTGCGCATTGCCAGGGTGATCGTGCCCGTGAGACCCAGCGCGAAGCCGTCGCGGCTGTAGGAGATGGCGGCGATGCTGTTGCTTGCCGTGAAAGTGTCTGAGGCAGTCCAGCCTGCTTGCCTTCTCAGCACGGCTTCTGTCACCTTCGTCGTGTCGCGTGTCTTGCTGTTGTCGGGGTCGGCAAACACGATCCAGCCGGTGTTCCAGGTGGTGGTACCCAGGCAGCTGGAGCCGTCGCTCGAAGCGCAGACCGTGACCGTCTGACCCTGCTTGATCGCTTCCGCGCGGGCAAACTGGAGGTCGCCGATGAAGGCATTGGTCTGGGTCGCCAGCCGGTTCTTCTGGATCAGCAGCGCGAAAGAGGGCACCGCAACGGCCATCAGGATGGCCGCTATCGCCAGCACCACCATGAGTTCGAGTAGGGTAAAACCCCGCATGGCGGAGCGTGCGCGCCCGCGGAAAAACACGTTCCTATGGCCTGTTGCCATGCATGCCGAACGTGAAAATTGTTTCATGAGTGAGGGGGGGCGTGAACCTGAGTGCCAAAGGAGTAATGGCCAATAGTTTTCAAATGTAGCAATTTGTGCCAACGGCCCCGTTGTTTTGACGAGCCCTGGCGACGAACGGAACCGGGAGGCCGCCGAGTGGTGCGGTCGTCAAATCCGATCCGTGAATTTTTCACAGTCCTAGGGGATCCATGCATCTCAACATCCAGGCGAGCCGTTGGCCGTCGAATGGCCTCGGATCTGCCCTCCTCCTCGCCTTCCCCTTCCTCTCCCCCCTCGTCGCCGGCCCCTCCGCCAACGTCTGGCAGTTGCTGGTCAGCTGGCTGTGCGCGGCGTTGCTTTGGTGGCTGGGCCCGCGGGCGATGCCGGCGCGTGGGGTGCTGCTGTGGCTGGGCGCGCTGGCCCTGGCGATCGTGCTGGGCCGGGGGCCTGACACGGGGCAGTTCCTCGGGGCGTGCGCCGCGATCGCGGTCGGTGCGATGGCGGCCTGCGTGGGGGCGGGCATCGCACGCGCGCCCGGTTCCATGGGCACGCGCGCCGTCGCGCTCGGCCTGCTGGCCGCGGGCCTGGTCAGCGCGGTGCTCGGCCTGTTCCAGTACTACGGCGCGGCCGCCCCGCTGGCGCCTTTCACCACCGCGCCCGAGATCGGCCAGGCCTACGGCAACCTGCGCCAGCGCAACCAGTTCGCCACGCTGATCAGCATGGCGCTGGTGGCGGCGCTCTGGCTGTACGCCGGGCTGGGCGGGCGCGCCCGATGGGGCTGGCTGGCGGGGCTGGGGCTGCTGACCCTGGCCGCCGCCGCGTCCACGTCGCGCACCGGGCTGCTGCAATGGGCGGCGATCAGTGGCCTGGCGGCGGCGCTGGCCTGGGGCGAACGGCGCGGCGCACCGGTCACACCGCGGCGCCTGCCGCACCCCCTGCTGCTGCTGGCGCTGATCCCCGCGTACTTCATCGCCGCCTGGGCCTTGCCGATGCTCGCCGGGTCGGACGTCGAAGGCATGCTGCAGCGCCTGCGCGACGGTGCGCCCGAAGGCAACGCCCGGCTGCTGCTGTGGCGCAACGTGATCGAGCTGATCGCCGAGCACCCCTGGCGCGGCTGGGGGTGGGGCCAGCTGAGCTACGCGCACTTCAGCCACCTGTACGCCGGGCCGCGCTTCATCGAGATCCTGGACAACGCCCACAACCTGCCGCTGCACTTGGCGGTGGAGTTGGGCATACCGGCGGCCTTCGTGATCTGCGCGGGTTTTGCCGCGCTGGTGCTGGCCGCCCGGCCCTGGCGCGAGCGCAACCCGCAGCGGCTGCTGGCCTGGGGCGTGCTGGGCGCGATCGTGTTGCACAGCCTGCTCGAGTACCCGCTCTGGTACGGGCCCTTCCAGCTGGTCTTCGGTCTTTGTCTGGGCCTGCTCTGGCCGGCCGCGGCCGCGACCCCAGGCACGCGCTGGTTGAACGGGCCGCGCATCGGCGGGGCGCTGGCCGTGCTGCTGATCGCGGTGGTCGGCTATGCGGGCTGGGACTACCTGCGCATCAGCCAGATCTACACGGTCCGCGCCGAGCGCCTGCCCCCCTGGCGCGACGACACCCTGGCCAGGCTGCAGGCCTCTTGGCTTTTTGCCGGCCAGGTGCGTTTTGCCGAACTGGCGCTGACGCCCGTGAGCCGGGCCAACGCGGCCGAGGTGAATGCCCTGGCGCAGCGCACGTTGCACTTCTCGCCCGAGCCGCGCGTGGTCGTCAAGCTGATCGAAAGTGCCACGCTGATCGGACGCGACGATCAGGCGCTCGCGTGGGCGGCGCGCTTCAAGATCGCCTATTCGGAGGAATATGCCCGCTGGTTGCGGGGGGAGCCGGTCGAAAAAGAGGCGGATTGAGGTTGCGAAATGTCACAGCTTCGCGACAATCGAGACCTTTGTTAAAACTTTGAACTTACTTTTGTCGGTTCATGAGAGGCCCATGAGAATTCTGCGCGTCATTTCCAGCATGGACCCCGTGCACGGCGGTCCCTGCCAGGGAATCCGCAACATCGTGCCGGCGTTGACCGCGCTGGGCGTGCACAACGAGGTGCTGAGCTTCGACGCGCCCGATGCGGCCTTCCTGGGCCAGGACCCTTTCGAGATCCACGCCATCGGCCCGGCGCGCACGCCCTATGCCTACTGCCCGGCGCTGCGTCCCTGGCTGCTGAAGAACTTCGAGCGCTTCGACGTGGTGATCGCGCACGGTCTCTGGTTGCACAACAACGCCGGCACCTGGGGCGCGCTGAAGGAATACCGCCGGCAGACCGGCAAACCCGGGCCGCGCTTCTGCGTCATGCCGCACGGCATGCTCGACCCCTACTTCCAGCGCGCGCCGGAGCGCCGCTGGAAGGCGCTGCGCAACACCCTCGCCTGGACCCTGTTCGAGGGCGCGGCCATCCACGGCGCCGACGCGATCCTGTTCACCTGCGCGCAGGAACTGCTGCTGGCGCGCGAGCCCTTCTCGCCCTACCACCCGAAGCGCGAGCTGGACGTGGGCTACGGCATCCAGGCGCCCCCGCCGCGCCACGACGGCATGGCGGCTGCCTTTGCGGCCCGCTGCCCGGCGCTCGGGGGCAAGCCCTACCTGCTGTTCCTGAGCCGCGTGCACGAGAAGAAGGGCACCGACCTGCTGCTGCGCGCCTACCTGGCGCTGCGGCGCGAAGGCGCCGACCTGCCAGCGCTGGTCATCGCCGGCCCGGGCCTGGACAGCGAGCACGGGCGCGCCCTGCAGGCGATGGCCGCGGGCCAGCCCGACGTGCATTTCCCCGGCATGCTGCGCGGCGACGAGAAATGGGGCGCGCTCTACGGCTGCGACGCCTTCGTGCTGCCCAGCCATCAGGAGAACTTCGGCATCTCCGTGGTCGAGGCCATGGCTTGCGGCCGGCCGGTGCTGATCAGCCACCAGGTCAACATCTGGCGCGAGTGCGAGGCGGGCGGCCTGGTCGAGGACGACGACGAAGCCGGCGTGCTGCGCCTGCTCACGCGCTGGCGCGCGCTGTCGCCCACCGAGCGCGCGGCGCGCGGTGCCGCGGCCCATGCGGTCTACCGTGACAACTTCGAGGCCGACGAAGCGGCCCGGCGCCTGCTCGCGGCGTTGAAGACGATGCAGGCCGAAGCATGAACGTCGTGCTCTTCGCACACCCGGATTTCCTTGGCTCGGCCAGCATGCCGCGCTACACCCGCTGGCTGGCCGACGGCCTGCTGCAGCGGGGCCACACGGTGCGCATCTGGGCCCCGCGGCCCGGGTTCCATGCCTGGCCGGTGCCGAAGCGCTTCAAGAAGTGGATGGGCTACCTCGACCAGTTCGTGGTCTTTCCGCGCTGGGTGCGGCGCGAGAAGGCCCGGCAGCCGGCCGACACGCTGTACGTGTTCAGCGACCACGCGCTCGGGCCCTGGGTGCCGCTGGTGGCCTCGCAGCCCCATGTGATCCATTGCCACGACCTGCTGGCGCAGCATTCGGCGTTGGGCCGGGTGCCGCTCAACCGGCCGGGCTTCACGGGCCGGCTCTACCAGCGCTACATCCGCCATGGCTTCACGCAGGGGCGCCGCTTCATCGCGATCTCGAAGAAGACCGAGCAGGACCTGCGCGGCTTCATCGGCCCGGGGCCGGTGTGCGATGTCGTCTACAACGGCGTGAACCCGCAGTTCCATCCGGCGCCCGATGTGGCCGCCGGGCGCACCGAACTCGGGCGCAAGCTGGGCATCGATCTGTCGCGCGGCTTCCTGCTGCATGTGGGTGTGGACGTCTGGTACAAGAACCGCGGCGGCGTGCTGGCCATGGTCGACCGCTGGCGCCGCGGCACGTCGCAGGGCCTGCCGCTGCTCATGATCGGCCCGCCGCCGACCGACGCGCTTGTCGCCCAACGCCTGCGCATGCACGCGCCCGACGAGGTGCATTTCCTGTCGGGCGTGGCCGACGAGGTGCTGGTCGGCCTCTACGGCACGGCCACGGCCTTCCTGTTCCCTTCGATCGCCGAAGGCTTCGGCTGGCCGATCGCCGAAGCCATGGCCTCGGGCTGCCCGGTGATCACCACCGATGCGGCACCGATGAACGAGGTCGCGGGCGACGCGGCCTTCTATGTGCCGCCGGCCGATGCGGCGGCCCCCGCCGACGAGGCCTGGACCGCCGCCGCCGCCGCCGTGCTCGCGCAGGTGGTCGGCCTGGACGACGACGCGCGCTGCTCGGCCATCGCGCATGGCCTGTCCCAGGTGCGGCGCTTCGACTCCGACGCCGCGCTCGACCGCATCGAAGCGATCTACGCGCAGACGCTGGCCGCGCGCGCGCAGCCTGCCTGAGCCCCTCAACCTTCAACGCCCACCGGCCCCTTCCACCATGTGCGGAATCGCAGGAATCATCAGTTTCGACCACAGCGCGGACCCGGCGGCCATCGACCGCATGAACACGGCGATGCAGCACCGCGGCCCCGACGCCGAAGGGCGCTACGAAGCCGATGGCGTGCTGATGGGCCAGCGCCGGCTGTCGATCATCGACGTCAGCGATGCGGCCAACCAGCCCTTCACCGAAGCGACCGGCCGCTACGTGATGGTCTTCAACGGCGAGATCTACAACTACCAGGAAGTGCGCGCGCAGCTCGACTACGCCTGGAAGACGCGCTCCGACACCGAGGTCATCCTGGCGGCCTTCATCCGCTGGGGCGCCGACTGCCTGTCGCGCCTGAACGGCATGTTCGCGATCGCGATCTGGGACAAGCACAAGCGCGAACTCTTCGTCGCGCGTGACCGCATGGGCGTCAAGCCCTTCTACTTCGTGCAGCAGCCCGGCCGCTTCACTTTCTGCTCGGAAGTCCGCGGCCTGATCGCGGCCGGCGCGAGCGACGGCCGCATCGATCGCCAGTCGCTGCGCGAGTACCTGGGCGGCGTGTCGGTGAAGACGCCGCACACCATCCTCGAGGGCGTCGAGCAGCTGCTGCCCGGCGAGTGCGCGACGCTGACCGAGAACAGCTTCGAACGCCGCATCTACTGGCACCTGACGGGCGCACCGACGCAGCCCATCGCCGCCGATGCCTACGCCGACTACGGCCGCGTGACCGCGACCCTGCGCCAGCTGCTCGACGCCTCGATCCAGATGCGCATGGTGGCCGACGTGCCGGTGGGCGCCTTTCTCTCGGGCGGCATCGATTCCTCGGCCGTGGTCGCGCTCATGGCGCAGCACCACGACCAGCCGGTCGACACCTTCTCCATCGTGTTCGAGGACAAGGAGTTCGACGAGCGCGAGTACGCGCAGATCGTCGCGAAGAAATACGGCACCCGGCACACCGAGCTGCTGCTCGATCCGCAGGAGGTGGTGCGCATCCTGCCCGACTACATCCGCCGCACCGACCATCCGACGCTGGACGGCATCAACACCTTCATCGTCTCCAAGCTGGTGGCGCAGACCGGCATCAAGGTCGCGCTCTCGGGCCTGGGCGGCGACGAGCTGTTCGCGGGCTACCCGGGCTTCGAGCGCTGGCTCACCGTGTCGCGCCACAAGAAGCTGTTCGGCCACCCACTGTTCCGCCAGGGCGTGGGCGCGGCCAGCGCGGTGCTCAAGACGCGCGCGCTGTCCAAGCTCAACGACCTCACGAGCGGCGGCAACCTCGACCTGTCGTCCTTCTACGGCGCGAGCCGCAGCGTGTTCGTGCGCGGCGACCTCGACCGGCTGCTGAGCTTTCCGGCCGACACGCGCCAGCGTGGCTGGGAGCACGTCAACTTCGGCACTGCGTCGCAGTTCCCGCTGCTGGGCCAGTACTCGATCGCCGAGCTGTCAGGCTACACGCTGGACGTGCTGCTGCGCGACACCGACCAGATGAGCATGGCCTGGGGCCTGGAGATCCGCGAGCCCTTCTTCGACTACCGTCTGATCGAGTACGTGCTGCGCATGCCCGACGCGATGAAGACCGACTTCAAGACGCCCAAGAAGGCGCTGGTCGACGCCATGGGCACGCTGCTGCCGCCGGAGATCGTGCACCGTCCGAAGAAGGGCTTCTCCTTTCCCTGGGATCGCTGGCTGCGCAACGATCTCAAGGATTTCTGCGCCGCCGCGCTGGACCAGCTGGGCCGCAACGCACTGTTCGATCGCGCCGAAGTGGCGTCGCTGTGGCAGCGCTTCCTGGCCGGTGACCGGCGCGTCAACTGGACGCATGTCTGGTCGCTGGTGATGCTGCAGTCGTGGATGGCGGCGCGTGCGGCCGAGGTGCCGATGCCCGTGGTCGAGACGGCTTGAGCGTTCTGTCGGAAGCCGCTCGCTCCCCGGCTTGGCGTCCTGGCCTGCCGCCGTGCTCGTGCGGCCTTGCAGCCACCTTTCCGCGCAGGCGCTTGCACGACCCTGTCCAGGTCTTGCATCCGTTCTCAAGGAACAGATAAGCAAGTTCATTTTTCGCATTGGCGTGGCCCGCACTGCCGGCCTATCGTCGCGGGCTTTTTGCGTCTTCGGTTTCCACGAACGCACGCACTGCCCCGCAACGCACGAGACCTGCACGCCCACGCCATGAGCCACGCCCCGCCAACGACCCTGCTTCAATTCGACTTCCCCTTCGCCGGGCCCTGGGGCGCCGAGCTCGGCAGCGCGATGAACGATCTTGCGCTCGACATCGCCGGCGAGGACGGCCTGCTCTGGAAGATCTGGACCGAGAACCAGGCTGCCGGCCGCGCAGGCGGCATCTATCTGTTCGCCGACGCGGCTTCGGCAGAGCGCTACCGCACCAAGCACGCGGCGCGTCTGCAGGCGTTCGGCGTCGAAGGGGTGGTGGCGCACAGCTTCGCTGTCAACGCCGCGCTCACGCACATCACACGCGGTCCGCTGTCATGAGCGCGCCGCTCGCGAGCACGCGTCCGGCCGACGCGTTGATCCAGCGCGCCCTGGTCTGGGAGAGCGCTGTCGGCTGGACGCCTGAGTGCCTGGCCGAAGGGCCGGGGATGCTCGAGCGTTTTCATGCGGGCGGCTTCTCCTTCGTCTCGCTGACCATCGGTGCCGACTGGGACAAGCCCGAGCCCACGCTGCGCCACTTCGCCCAGCAACGCCGCTGGCTCGAAGCCCAGCCGCACCTGCGCCTGGTGGAGAGCGTGGACGACATCCGCCACGCCAAGGCCGACGGCCGCCTGGGGGTGGGCTTTCATCTGCAGGGCGCGGGGCCGCTGGCCTACGAGCCCGCGCTGCTCGCGGTCTGGTACCGCCTGGGCGTGCGCTGGATCATCCCGGCCTACAACACGCGCAATCCGCTGGGCGACGGTTGCCACGAGCCGTCGGACGCCGGCCTCTCGATGCTGGGCCGCGCCTTCGTGGCCGAGGCCAACCGGGTCGGCATGATGCTCGACGCCAGCCATGCGGGCATCCGGACCTCGCTCGACATCATCGAGCACTCGACCCAGCCGGTGATCTTTTCGCATTCGAGTGCGCATGCCGTCAAGGCGCACGAGCGCAACGTCAACGACGCGCAGATCCGCGCGCTCGCCGCGCGCGGCGGGGTGGTGGGCATCAACTCCATCGGCGCCTTCGTGGCCGAGGACAACAGTTCGGGCGTGACCGGCGTGGTGCGTCACATCGACCACATCGCCCAACTGGTGGGGCCGCAGCACGTGGGCCTGGGCCTGGACGTGGTCTTCTACCAGGCCTTCATGACCCAGCTCTATGACGCGGGCCCCCTGATGGCGCAGCGCGGCTACCCGCGACCGCCCTGGGCCGACGTCAAGCCCGAGGTGCTGCCCGAACTGGTCGAGGCGCTGCAGCGCCTGGGCTATGGCGACGACGCCATCCTGGGCGTGCTCGGCGAGAACTTCCTGCGCGTGGCGGGCCAGAACTGGCACGGCACCACGCCGACCTGATTCCTTCTTTCAAAAAATCCGGAGACTTTTCGATGAACGCCAGACATCTTCTGGGCGCGATAGCGCTCGTCCTCACGAGCGCGGTGTCGGCCCAGACCCCCGCCCCCAAGGTCATCGCGATCGCCAGCTTCGGCGAACACCCGGCGCTGAACCAGGTCGCCGAGGGCTTCAAGGCGCGCCTGGGTCAGCTGGGCTACGTGGAGGGCCGCCAGGTCAGCTACGACTTCATGCATGCCAACTTCGACCGCAGCCTGGTGCCGCAGGTGCTGCAGCGCGCCGAGGCGAAGAAGCCCGACCTGATCTTCGCCATCACGACACCGATCAACCAGGCGGCCGTGCGCGGCATCAAGGACAAGTCGATCCCGATCGTGTTCGGCTCGGTGGTCGACCCGGTGGCCGCGGGCATCGTGCCCGATTGGCAGCACGGCTCGGCAACGAGCAGCGGCGCCACGCTGCTGCAGGACTTCGAGGCCTCGCTGGCCTTCGTCAAGCAGGTGGTGCCCACGGTCAAGCGCGTCGGCACGCTCTACAACCCGGGCGAAGACAACGACAAGACCAACATCGACCTGTTCAACAAGGCCGCGCGCAAGCTTGGCCTGGAGGTGGTAGCCGTGCCGGTCGACAACGCGAACGACCTGCCGCAGCGCGTGCAGAGCTTCGCCGGCAAGGTCGATGCGATCTACCAGATCCAGTCGAACATCGTGCAGACCGCGATACCGGTGGTGGCACAGGTGGCGCGGCGCATCCGCGTGCCGCTGTTCAACTCGGTGTATTCCGAACCGCTCAAGCACCAACTTGCTGGCTTCCACGCCGTGTCCTATGCCAAGAACGGCGAGCACGCGGCCGACATCGCCGACCGCATCCTGAAAGGCGAGAAGCCGGCCCACATCGCACCCTACGTGCCCAAGGCCAGCGACTTCGATTCCTTCTTCAGTGCGCAAGGCCTGCAGGCGGTCGGCCTGTCGGTGCCGGCCGCGCTCGAGCAGAGCCCCTGGCTGCTCAAGTGAGCGAGGCCTTGCCGACCCTGGTGTGCCGGGGCCTGACCAAGACCTTCCACCGCGACCTGCCCGAATCCAGGCCCGCACTCGACGGCCTGGACCTGAGCGTGGCGCCGGGTGATTTCCTGGTGCTGATCGGTGGCAACGGCGCGGGCAAATCGACGCTGCTCAACACCATCGCGGGCACCGTGCAGCCGGACCGGGGTTCGCTGGTGATCGCGGGCCGCGACATCACGGCGCTGGCGCCGCACAAACGCGCCAGCCTGGTCACGCGCGTGTTCCAGGACCCGATGGCCGGCACCGCCGCCGCCATGACGATCGAAGAAAACCTGGCCGTCGCCGAGCGACGCGGGCAGGCGCACCGCGCGCGCAGCCTGCTCACTCCCGAGCGCCGCGCCAGGTACCGCGACTGGCTGGCCGAGCTCGGCCTGGGGCTCGAGGACCGGCTCGACACCTCGGTCGCCCTGCTCTCGGGCGGCCAGCGCCAGGCGCTGTCGCTGCTGATGGCGGTGGTCTCGCAGCCGCTGCTGCTGCTGCTCGACGAGCACACCGCCGCGCTGGACCCGCGCACCGCGAACCGCGTGATGGAGGCCACGATGCGCGCCGTGACCGAGCGCCGGCTGACCACGCTGATGGTGACGCACAACATGAGCCAGGCCATCGCCACCGGCAACCGCCTGATCATGATGGACGCGGGCCGCATCCGCTTCGACATTCGCGGCGCCGAGAAGGCCGCGCTGACGCCCGACGCGCTGGTGGAACGCTTCCACATCGACAACGACCGCATGCGGCTTGGACACTGAGGCCGTGATGGACTTTCTTCAAGCCTTCCTCAACCTGGTGCCGGTGACGCTCGCGCAGAGCCTGGTCTATGCACTGCTGGTCATGGGCATCATGATCCCGATCCGCCTGGTGGGTTTTCCCGACCTGACCTGCGAAGGGTCCTTCCCGCTCGGCGGCTGCGTCTGCGCCGCCCTGCTGCTGGCGGGTTGGCATCCCGTGCTCGCGACCCTGGCCGCCATCGCCGCCGGCGTGCTGGCCGGCGCGCTCACCGCGCTGGTCAACCTGCGCTTCGGTCTCAGCCCGCTGCTCGCGGGCATCGTGGTGTTCACCGCGCTCTACAGCATCAACCTGCGCGTGCTTGGCCAATCGAACGTAGCGCTGTTCGACACCGCCAGCCTGTTCCAGCTGATCCATCCGGAGCTCACCCAATCGGTGGGCCTGCAGATCGGCTTCTTCGCGCTGCTCGTGCTGGCCTTGCTGTTCGCGTTGCGCTGGTACCTGAGGACGGAGTCGGGCGCTGCGCTGCGCGTGGTGGGTGTCAATGCCGACCTGGCGCCGTCGCTCGGGATCAGCGACTGGACGTACACGATCGCCGGCCTGGCGCTGGCCAATGGCCTCGTCGGGCTGGGCGGCGCACTGATCGTGCAGCAGCAGGGCTTTGTCGATGTGGGCATGGGCCTGGGCGTGCTGATCAACGGGCTGGCCTCGCTGGTCATCGGTGAGGCCCTCACCGGGCGCAAGACCATCACGCGTCAGTTGGCGGCGCCGGTGGTCGGCAGCATCCTGTACTTCCAACTGGTGTCGCTGGGCCTGTCGAGCGGCCTGAAGCCGGGCGACCTGAAACTGGTCACTGCGGTGTTCGTGCTGATCACGCTGGGATTGCCTGCATTCCGGGCGCGGGGACAGGCGCGCGAGACGATCCGCGTGTGACCTCGCGGCAGCGGCCAGCCCTTTGTACGGCTGAATCCAGACGGAGCTGCCGGCTGCTCAGTCCGCCCGGTAGCTCCCCGACTTGCCGCCGTGCTTCTCCAGCACGCGCACGTCGGTGATGGTCATGCCGCGGTCGACCGCCTTGCACATGTCGTAGATGGTCAGCAGCGCGACCTGCACCGCGGTCAGCGCCTCCATCTCGACGCCGGTGGGGCCGACGGTCTCGACCGTGGCGGTGCACACCACCTGCGGCACGCCGCCCTCGGCCAGCGCGAAGGCCACGGCCACGCGGGTCAGGGCCAGGGGGTGGCACAGCGGGATCAGGTCGCTGGTCTTCTTGGCGGCCTGGATGCCGGCGATGCGCGCGATGCCCAGCACGTCGCCCTTCTTCGCGGTGCCCGATTCGATCAGCGCCAGCGTGTGGGCCTGCATCTCGATGCGGCCCGTGGCCACGGCCACGCGATGGGTCGCGGGCTTGCCGGCCACATCCACCATGTGGGCCTGGCCTTGGGCGTCGAAATGGGTGAGGGTGCTCATGGGGTGAACGTTCGCTGGGGTTGTGCATCATACGAGTCCGTTCCGCCACCTGCGATGCCGCCCTCCATGCCGCACTGGACCGCCGTTTCCCTCTCTGTACGCCCCGCGTTGCGCCGGGCCTGCGTGGCCCTGCTGGTCGCCAGCCAGTGCCTGCTGCCGCCGCTGGCCCGGGCCCAGTTGCTGCCCGGCATGGGCGACGGCGGCGAGATGACGGCCGCGGCCGAACGCCGGCTCGGCGACCAGATCGCGCGCGAGCTCTACCGCGACCCCGACTTCATCGACGACCCGGTGCTGGTCGACTACGTGCAGTCGGTCTGGCAGCCGCTGATGGCCGCGGCCCGCGTGCGCGGCGAACTCACGCCCGAGCTCGACGAGCGCTTCGCCTGGGCCGTGCTGCTGGGCCGCGACCGCAGCATCAATGCCTTCGCGCTGCCCGGCGGCTACCTGGGCGTGCACCTCGGCCTGATCGCCGTCACCGACAGCCGCGACGAGCTCGCCACCGTGCTGGGCCATGAGCTCTCGCACGTCACGCAGCGCCACATCGCCCGCATCATGGCCAAGCAGAGCCGGCAGATGCCGCTGCTGCTGGCGGCGATGGTGCTGGGCATGATCGCGGCCGGCAAGAGCCGCAATGGCGACGCGGGCCAGGCGGTGCTGATGGGCAGCCAGGCGCTGGCCATGCAGAGCCAGCTCGACTTCTCGCGCGACATGGAGCGCGAGGCCGACCGCGTGGGCTTCGGCGTGATGACGCAGGCCGGCTTCGCGCCCCAGGGCGCGGCCTCGATGTTCGAGAAGCTGCAGTACGCCTCGCGCCTCAACGACAACGGCTCCTATCCCTACCTGCGCAGCCATCCGCTCAACAGCGAGCGCATCGCCGACATGCAGGCCCGCTTCCAGTTCCGCGGCGAGGGCTCCGCCGTGCCCGCGGCCGGGACCGTGCCGGCCGCCGCGCTCAAGCCCGTGCTGCAGATGGACCACGCCATGATGGCGGCCCGCGCCCGCGTGCTGTCGCGCCCCGGTGCCGACCTGCTGCGCCAGGCGGTGGACGCGTCCAGCGGCACCGATTTCGCGCGCCGCGCGCCCGCGCAGCAGGCCGGCCTGCTGTACGCGGGGGCGCTGAGCGCGAACGAGCTGCACGACCCCCGCACGGCCCGCCGGCTGGCCGATCGGCTCACGGCGCTGGTGGCGCCCGATCCGGCCGCGGCCCCGCTGGCGCGGCTGCTGAGCGCCGAGCTGTACCTCGCAGCCGGCGCGGCGCCCCAGGCCGCGGCCCTGCTCGAGCCCGGGGCGGCCCCGCGCACCCGCGCCGAGCTGCTGCTGGCCTCGCAGGTGGCGGTGGCCCAGCGCCAGCCGGCCCCGATGGTGGCGCCCCTGCGCGACTGGGTGGCCCTTCACCCGCGCGATGCGGGCGCCTGGCATGCGCTGTCCACCCTCTACAACGCGCAGAACGACGCCTTGCGTGCCGTGCGCGCCGATGCCGAGGCCAACGTCGCGGTGCTCGACTACGCCGGCGCGCGCGACCGTTTCAAGGCCGCGCAGGACCTGGCGCGCGGCGGCGGCGACCACTACGAAGCCTCCATCATCGACACGCGTGCACGGGCGGTGGAGGCGCTGCTGCAGGCCCAGCAGGCCGATCCGCCGTTGCGTTGATGCCGAAGTTGGCGCCGATTGCGCAGCAATGCCCGTTGCAGCGCAGCAATATCGGCCCGGAAGCGCAGAACGTGAAACACAATGTAGCTATTGTGTTTTCAAAAACCCTGTCCGACGTCTTCGACGTCCAGTGCAGCGCACACCCGGAGCGTCTGGCCTATGTCTTCCTGCGTGACGACCTGTCGGTCGCCGAACAGCTGAGCCATGGGGCGCTGGCACGCGATGTCCAGGCCCTGGCGCAGGGGTTGGCGGCCATCGCACGGCCTGGCGACCGGGTCCTGCTGGCCCTGCCGCCCGGACTGGACTTCGTGCGCGCCTTCTGGGCCTGCCTGCGCGCGGGCTGCGTCGCAGTGCCCGTGCCGGCGCCCGATCCCGTGCGGCTGCTGCGCAGCGCGCCACGTTTGCGCGGCATCCTGGACGACACGGCCGCCGCCTGGGTCTGGACCTCGGCCTCGCTGCGCGAGGCGGCGCGCCAGGTCTTCGAGCCCGGGATGTTCACCGCCGCGCGCTGGATCGCCGCCGACGATCTGACCGGCGCGGCCCCCCTCCCGGCGCTGGCGGCACCGGACGCGCTGGCCTACCTGCAATACACCTCCGGCTCGACGCTGGCGCCACGCGGCGTGCGCGTGAGCCATGCCCAGGCGCTGGCCAATGTGCGGGCGCTCCATGCGGCCACCTGGGTCGATGAAAAGAGCCGGGTCCTCACCTGGCTGCCGCATTTCCACGACTACGGCCTGATCTTCGGCGTGCTCGCGCCCTTCTGCGCGGGCGCCACGAGCTGGTTGATGTCGCCGCTGGTCTTCCTGCGCCGGCCCTTGCGCTGGCTGGAGGCGATCGGCGCCTTGCGCATCACCCACGCCGGTGCGCCGCCGTCGGCCTTCCTGGCCTGCCTGCGCGCGCTGGACGGCGCGGCACCGGCCGGCGACCTCTCGTCGCTGGTCGCGCTGAGCTGCGGCGCCGAGCCGATCCGCGCCGAGACGCTCGAACGCGTGCGGGCCGATTTCGGCCGCGCCGGCCTGCGGCCCGAGGCCCTGCTGCCGGCCTATGGCCTGGCCGAGACGGTGCTCGGCGTGAGCACCTCGCAGCCCGATCGCCTGCCCGTTCTGCTGGCCGTCGAGACGGGCGCCCTGCTGCAGGACCGCGTCGTGCCGCTGGCCGACGATGCGCCCGCCACCGGGCCCGTCACGCGGCTTGTCGGTTGCGGCCCGCCGCTGGCGGACACCGAAGTGCAGATCGTCGACGTCGTCAGCGGCGCCGCTGCGGCTGCCGATGCGGTGGGCGAGATCTGGGTGCGCTCACCCAGCGTGGGCGACGGCTACTGGCGCCAGCCCGCGCTCTCCGAAGCGAGCTTTGGCGCGCGCATGGCCGACGGCCACGGGCCTTTCCTGCGCACCGGCGACCTGGGCTTCGTGCACCAGGGCGAACTCTTCGTCACCGGCCGGCTCAAGGACCTGGTGATCGTCCATGGCGGCAACCATTACCCGCAGGACCTCGAATGGAGCGCCGAGCGCGCGCATCCCGCGCTGCGCGCCGGCTACGGCGCCGCCTTCTCGGTCGACACGCCCGACGGCGAGGCGCTGGTGCTGGTGCTGGAGACCGAGCGCCGCGCCTCGGTGCCCGATGCCGAAGCGGTGGCGGCCGCGGTGCGACGGGCCATCGGCGACGCGCACGGCCTGCCCGTGGAAGCCGTGGTGCTGGTGCGTTCGGGCTCGCTGCCGCGCAGCTCCAGCGGCAAGATCCAGCGCCAGCGCACGCGCCAGCGCTACCTCGCGCACCGGCTCGACGTGCAGGCGCTGGTGGCGCGCGATGCGGGCGGCGATCCGGGCACGCAAGCCGAAGCCGACGCCCCCTCGCGGGCGCTGCACCTGATGCCGCGCGATGCGCCCGAGCAGGCGGTGTGGGACATCTGGCGCGAGGTGCTCGGCACCAGCGCTTTCGGCGTGCACGAGAGTTTCTTCGAGCTCGGCGGCACCTCGCTGCTGATGACGCAGGTGGCCACGCGCGTGAGCCAGCAGATGGGCCTCGAGCTGCCCCTGGCCGACCTGTTCGAACACACCAGCGTCGCGGCGCTGGCCGACCATGTGACCCGGCTGCTCGCGGCCGCCGACGGCAGCGCCGCGGTGCCGCTCGCGGCGCCGGTGCGGGTGTCGCGCGACGGCCCGCTGCCGGTGTCGCTGTCGCAGCGGCGCATGTGGGTGATCCAGCAGTTCGATCCGGCCTCCTCGGCCTACAACGTGGCGGTCTCGCTGCGCCTGCGCGGCGCGCTCGATGTCGCACTGCTGCAGCGGGCCTTCGACCTGATGGTCGCGCGCCACGAGAGCCTGCGCACGCGCCTGGTCCTCGACGGCGCCGGCCCGATGCAGCGCATCGCGCCCTCGGCATCGTTTGCCATCGAGCAGATCGACCTGGCCACGCAGCCCGATCGCGTGGCGCAGGCCCGCGTGCTGCTCGGCGAGCGCCTGGCCGCGCCTTTCGATCTCGCGCAGGCGCCGCTGCACCGTGCGAGCCTGCTGCGCTTCGATGCCCGCGACCATGTGCTGCTGTGGGTCATGCACCATGCGATCGCCGACAACTGGTCCTTCGCGGTGCTGATGCGCGAAGCGCTGGCGGTGTACGCCGCCTGGCAGGCGGGCCGCACGCCGCAGCTCGACCCGATCCCGGTGGAGTACGCCGACTACGCCGCCTGGCAGCGCAGCCCGGTCGCCGTGGCCCAGCGTCAGCCGCAGCTGGCGTACTGGCGCGCGCGTCTGGACCGGCTCGCGCCGCTCGACCTGCCGACCGACTTCGCCCGGCCACAGCGGCCGAGTTTCCGCGGCGCCCGCGTCTCGGCCGCGCTGCCCGTGGCATTGCGCGCGGCCGTGCGCGCCTACTGCGCGCGCGCGTCGGTCACGCCTTTCGTGGTGCTGCTCGCGGCCTTCAAGCTGATGCTGACGCGCGAGGCGCGCAGCACCGACATCGCAGTCGGCACGCCGGTGGCCAACCGGCACCGCTTCGCCGCCGAGCACCTGGTCGGCACGCTGGTCAACACGCTGGTGATGCGCACCGATCTGTCCGGCGACCCGAGCTTCGATGGACTGGTGCAGCGCGTGCGCGACACCGCGCTGCAGGCCTATGCCCACCAGGAGGCCCCGTTCGACGAGCTGGTCGAGTCGCTGGGCCACGACCGTTCGCTGCATCCCGAGGGCCTGGTGCGTGTGCTGTTCAACGTGCTCAATGCGCCGCTCGGCCGGCTCGACCATGCCGGGCTCGAGGTGGAGGAATTCCCGTTCGAGCGGACCACGGCGCAGTTCGACCTGTCGGTGCACATCGACACCGAGTTCACCCACCGCATCCACCTCGACTATGCGAGCGACCTCTACGCGCCCGCGACCGCCGAGCGCATGCTCGAGAACTACCTGGCCCTGCTCGAGCGGCTGCTGGCCCAGCCTGCGGCGGCGCTGTCGACGATGGCCATCGTCGCCCCGGCCCAGCGCGCCTTCCTGCGCGAAGGCTGGAATGCCACGCAGGCGGCGCTGCCGGCCGAGCACACGGTGCATCGCTACCTGGCGGGCGCTGCGGTGGTGTCGGGCGAGGCGATCGCGGCCGTCGATGCGGCCGGCCTCCTGCTGAGCTACGGCGAACTCGCGGCGCGCTCCAATGCCCTGGCCCGAGCGCTGCGTGCGCGCGGCATCGGCCGCGGCCATCGCGTGGGCCTGTGCGTGGCGCGCGACACGGCCATGCTGGTGGCGCTGCTGGGCGTGCTGAAGTCGGGCGCGGCCTACGTGCCGCTCGACCCGGACTTCCCCGCCGAGCGCCTGCAATTCATGGCTGCGGACGCCGGCCTGTCGGCCCTGCTGACGCGCGGCGGGGCGCCCGGCGGACTGGCCGACAGCGGCGTGCCGCGGCTGAGCCTCGACGACGATGCGCTGCTGGCCGGCCACGCCCGCGATGCGCTGTCGCCCGACGCCTTGCACGATGCCGGGCCACTCGATGCGGCCTACATGATCTACACCTCGGGGTCGACTGGCCGCCCGAAGGGCGTCGTGGTGCCGCACCGCGCGGTGGTCAACTTCCTGGCCAGCATGGCGCGCGAGCCCGGCCTCACAGCCGACGACCGGCTGCTGGCCGTGACCACGCTGTCCTTCGACATCGCGGTGCTCGAACTGATGCTGCCGCTGGCGGTGGGCGCGCGGGTGGTGATCGCCGACGCCGAGCAGGTGCGCGACCCCTACGCGCTGGCCGCGCTGAGCGTGCACCAGGAGGTCAGCGTCCTGCAGGCCACGCCCACGCTGTGGCGCATGCTGCTCGATGCCGGCTGGCGCCGTCCTGCCGGCAGCACGCGCTTCCAGGCGCTGATCGGCGGCGAAGCCCTGCCGCCGGCCCTGGCCGAGCGCCTGCTGGCCAGCGGCGTGACGCTGTGGAACATGTACGGCCCGACCGAGACCACCGTGTGGTCCACCGTCTGGCGCGTCGCGGCGCCGCGCGCCGGCATCGCGATCGGCCGGCCCATCGCCAACACCGACGTGCAGGTGCGCGACGCCGACGGCCAGCTGTGCCCGATCGGCGTGCCCGGCGAACTGTGCATCGGTGGCCTCGGCGTGACGCTGGGCTACCACCAGCGCGACGAACTCACGGCCGAGCGCTTTCCGCCCGATGCCGACAGCCCGGTGCCCGGGGCCCGCTATTACCGCACCGGCGACCTGGGCCGCTGGCGTCACGACGGCCAGCTCGAACACCTGGGCCGTCTCGACCGGCAGGTCAAGCTGCGCGGCCGGCGTATCGAGCTGGGCGAGATCGAAGCGGCGCTGCTGGACCATCCGGAGGTGGCGGAGGGCGTGATCGCCACCCATGCGCCCGGTGCCGACGAGGTTCAACTGGTGGCCTACGTGGTGCCGCGCGGCACGCCGCCCGACGCGGCCACGCTGCGGCCCTACCTGCGCACGCGGCTGCCCGAGTACATGCTGCCGCAGCACCTGGTGTGGCTCGACGCGCTGCCGCTGCTGCCCAATGGAAAGATCGACCGCAACGCGCTGCCGGCGCCGCAGGTCGAGGCCCGCCGCGCACCCCAGGCCCGCCGCATGGTGCCGACGACGCCGTCGGAGCTGGCCATCGCGGCCATCTGGGGGGAGTTGCTCGGGGTCGAGGCGGTCGCGCTGGACGACAACTTCTTCGACCTGGGCGGGCATTCGCTGCTGGCGATGCGTGCGGTGGTGGCGATCCGCGAGCGGCTTGGCTGGCGGGTCGAGCCGCCGCGCATGGTCTACGAGACGCTGGGCCAGCTGGCCCGCGAAGAGAACCTCAGCGCTTCGTGAGACCGCCCAGTGCGGCTTCGATCAGCAGGCGCAGCAGCGAGTAGATCAGCGAGCCGATCAGCGCCGCCACGAACCCGTTCACGACAAAGCCGCCGAGCAGCCCCGAGGCGGCCCAGAACATCAGCGCGTTGATCACGAACAGGAACAGGCCCAGGGTGACGATCGTGACCGGCAGCGTGAGCACCACCAGCACCGGCCGCACGACCATGTTGAGCAGGCCGATCACCGCCGCCGCGATCAGCGCCGAGGTGAAGCTGCTCACCTGCACGCCGGGGTAGATGTAGGTCACCGCCAGCAGGGCCAGCGCGCTCAGGAGCCATTGGATGATCAGTCGCATGCGGGCCAGCATACCCGACGCCCGCGCACCCACAAAGCACAACGGCCGCCCGAGGGCGGCCGCTGCGGCTGGATGCGAGAAGCGCCTTACTCGGCGAGTTCGTTCGCCAGCACCAGCAGGGCGCCCAGTCCCAGGGTCGCGCCCGGCAGCGCCCAGCCGGTGTGGCCGGCCGGCTTCTGGCCCGGCGTCACCGGTTCCATGTCCACGCCCAGCTTCGGGCGGCGCGCATCGATCACGCGCGCCGCGCCGTGCTCGAGCTTGAGGCGTTGCGTCAGGTCGGTCAGCGGGCCCTGGGCCAGCACCGGCGTGACCTCGTCGCCGGGACGGCGCAGCAGCGGCAGCACCTGTTCCTGCGTCTTGGCGAACCACTTGCCGCGCCAGTTCTCGCGCGCGCTGTGGCTCACCCACTTGCTGATGCGGTGCGTCATGCGCGGTGCGCAGGCCACCAGCACCCAGTGCTTGGCCCCGGTGCTCACGGTTCCGGCCGGCGCCTTGGCGAGAAACTCGCGGGCGTAGGCCGCGTCGTCGACATAGAGAATGATCTTTTCCACGATGCGCTCCTTTGGATAGTTAGAGTGAGAGAGACCCGGGACCCGACATCAGATGGCAGCCGCCTCGTGCGATTTCGGACGGCGCGAGGCCACCCATTTGCCGATGGCCAGCACCACCAGCGCACCCGCGATGCCGGCGGCGTACTTGATGGTGTCGGTCTGCGGGATCTTCGGCACCCAGGTCCAGGCGTCCAGGCGGACGACGGCCGGGTCGGAAATCAGCATCGTGCCGGCGATCCAGCCCAGCAGCATGCCGCCCAGCGTGATGATCATCGGGAAACGGTCCATGAGCTTGATGACCAGCTGGCTGCCCCAGACGATGATCGGGATGCTGACCAGCAGGCCGAAGATCACGAGCGGCATCTGGTGGCCTTCGCCTGCACCCTGTGCGGCGCCGGCGATGGCGATCACGTTGTCCACGCTCATCACCAGGTCGGCAATGATCACGGTCTTGACGGCGGCCCACAGCTTGTCGCTGCCGGCGATGTTGCCGTGCGCGTCGTCATGGTCGGGCGCCAGCAGCTTGATGCCGATCCAGACCAGCAGCAGCGCGCCCACGACCTTGAGGAAGGGGATCGCGAGCAGCGTGAGCGCGAAGAAGATCAGGATCACGCGCAGCACGATGGCACCGGCGGTACCCCACAGGATGCCCTTGGTGCGCTGCGCCGGCGGGAGCTTGCGGCAGGCGAGCGCGATCACCACCGCGTTGTCGCCGCCCAGCAGGATGTCGATCATGATGATCTGACCGACTGCGACCCAGAATTCCGGGGCCATGAATTGTTCCATTGGATTCCTCTTTTCGTTTCGATCTACCCGCAGGGGTCGGATCGACGCGGATGAATGAGGCCCGGAATCTTCCGGAACGCGCAGACGCTTCGATCCAACCCTGGCGGGTTCAAATCGAAGGTCTTGCTCAGCCGCGCAGCGCGCGGCCCGACAGGCCGGAAGTTGTTGTGCTTCGTATTGACGACCTGGCGATACCCGTGGCGCGAGCCGCAGGCGGGAGCTACTCCCCTTCGTGGCGCGAATTAGAGCACCCGCGGCGCCGGTGTGGCAACCGGCGGCCGCGAGCGCTCAAGAAAAAGCGTTCTGGAATCGTTGCCCTCCGTGGCTTTGTTGCTCTGAAAATGAGAGCGCCCCATATCCTTCGGGCAACCCGGGACTTTGCCGAACTATGATGCCGTCCCTGCATTTTTTCCTTTCCATGGCCGCCATTCACATCACCGACATCGAGGCCGCCATCAACCACTGGCGCGAGAAGAAACCCTCGCCCGACGGCATCACGCTCGCGCCCGAGCTGCGCGCGCTGGCCAAGGTCTACGCCCTGATGGTCTATTACCGCGAGGACGAGGTCGACGAGGTCGGCTTTCCCGCCGAGGCCTGGGCCGCCTGGCTCGCCTGGTACGACACCACCATCGACACGCCCTGCATCGCGATCTGCTCCACCAGCCAGGGCGACGACGAGTGCAAGGGCTGCGGCCGCAGCTTCGACGAAGTCCAGTACTGGCCCGCGATGACGCCGGCCGAGAAGCGCCAGACCTGGCGCCGCATCACGATGGAAGACAAGGCCTGGCGCTTCAACACCTACGCCGAACGGGCCCGCGAGAACGCGCCCGCCGACGACGCGGCCCCTCCGCCCGCCACGGATTGAGCCGCCCATGCGCCGCCTGGCCCAGGCCCCCAACCTCGCGATCGCGACGCTCTGGGCGCATGCGCTGCGCGACGAGGGCCTGGACGTGTCGGTGCAGCGCGAGTACCTGGGCGCGGTGGTCGGCCAGCTGCCGCCCGACCAGTGCCTGCCCGAAGTCTGGATCGAGGACGACGATCAGTTCGATGCCGCCACGCGCGCGCTGCACGACCTGCAGAACCGGCCGCAGCGGCGCTGGCATTGCGGCTGCGGCGAACTGGTCGAAGGCGGCTTCGAGCAATGCTGGCAGTGCGGCACCATGATGCCCACGTCCGTGCCTTGACCGCCTACGTCTTCGTTCTCGCCGTGGGCCTGCTGGCCGGCGCCGTCAGCGGCGTGATCGGCACCGGCTCTTCGCTGATGCTGCTGCCGGTGCTGGTCTGGGCCTTCGGCCCCAAGCAGGCGGTGCCGATCATGGCCGTCGCAGCCGTGATGGCCAACCTGGCGCGCGTGCTGGCCTGGTGGCGCGAGGTCGACTGGCGCGCCTTCTTCGCCTACGCCGTGCCGGGCGCACCGGCCGCGGCGCTGGGCGCGCGCACGCTGCTCGCGCTGCCGCCGGTGGCGATCGATCTCGGGCTGGGCCTGTTCTTCATCGCCATGGTGCCGCTGCGCCACTGGCTGCGCGCACGCGACTTTCGGGTGCGGCTGTGGCAGCTCGCGGTGGCGGGCGCGGTCATCGGCTACCTCACCGGGCTGGTGCTCTCGACCGGCCCGCTCAGCGTGCCGGTGTTCGCGGCCTATGGCCTGGTGCAGGGCGCGTTCCTCTCGACCGAGGCCGCTTCCTCGCTGGCGCTCTACGTGAGCAAGGTGCTGGCCTTCGGCGGGATGGGCGCGCTGCCGCTGCCGGTCTTGCTGCAGGGGCTGCTGGTCGGTGCATCGTTGATGGCCGGCACTTTCATCGGCAAGGCGGCGGTGCTGCGGCTCGGGCCGCGCGCCTTCCAGGTCCTGATCGACGGACTGCTGCTGTGCTCGGGGACCGCGCTGCTGCTGGCCGCCTTCAGGCACGGCGGCTGAAGGCGCACGGTCGAAGGCGCGTCAGCGCAGCCGCTGCAGCTCGATGTCGATGCTGTTCTTGCCGTCACCCAGCATCAGCGTGTTTTCCTGGATCGTCGCCTGCAGCTGCATGCTGCGTTGCGCCAGCGCGGCCACGGCCTGCGAGGTCTCGCTGGGAATGCGCCACACCTGCAGGTTGTCGGGCCGCGTGAGCTTGTTCTCGATGCCCTTCCACCAGATGCCGGCCGCGTGGCTGAAGCAGTAGAGCAGCACCTCGTCGGCCTTGCCGCAGGCCTTGAGCAGCGGCTTGTCCTCGGGCTGGCCGACTTCGATCCAGACGCGCGTGCGGCCGGTGAAGTCGCGCAGCGACACGTCGGGATCGTCGGGGTTCGACAGGCCGGCGCCGAAGCCCAGCACGCCGTCGCCGTCGCACACGCTCTGCAGCTTGTGGGCGTTGAGGGCCAGGGCGATGAGCCGGACCATCATGCGTTCGTCGTTCTCGCTCGGATGGCGCGCGAGCGTGAGGGCGTGGTCGGCGTAGTAGCCGTGGTCGATGTCGGCGACCGCGAGGTTCGCCTTGAAGATGGTTGATTTGAGCGCCATGGGTGCGCGAGTGTATGCGCGCGCGGCGCACACACTCGACCGGGTGCCGCCTAGAACGCGACCGACGCCTGCACGTACACCGTGCGCGGCTGGCCCACGTACTTGCCGCCGTTGTTGTCGACCGAGCGGGTGAAGGTCTGGCGGTCGAACAGGTTCTTCACGCCGATCGCGAGCTTGAGCTGGCTCAGCGAGGGGCCGAAGTCGTAGCCCGTGCGCAGGTTGACGGTGGCGAAGCCCGGGATGTCGCCCAGCCGGCCGCTCGCGTCTTCCAGCGTGGTGTAGCTGGCGCCCGGGTCGGGCGAGCCCGGCGAGCGCTGCTTGCTCTGCGCGAAGAGGTCGACGTTGACCGTCCACGGGCCGCGCTCGTAGCGCGCGCCGAGCGAGGCCACCTGGCGCGAATAGAAGGGCAGGTCGCGGCCGGCGAACACGCCGGCCTTCGAGATCGCCTGCGTGTAGGTGTAGGTGGCCGACACCGACAGGCCCTTGAGCGAGGGGTTCAGGTCGCCCAGCTGGTAGCGCAGGCCCGATTCGATGCCGCGATGGCGCGTGGCGCCGAGGTCGGTCCAGGTGCCGTCGCCCACGATGGAGCGGGCCAGCTGCAGTTCCTTGTCGAAGTCGACGTTGAACAGCGTGAGTTCGCCGCTCCAGGCCTCGCCCTTGTAGTGCGAGCCGATCTCGTAGGTGGTGGCTTTCTCGGGGTGCAGGCCGGAGGTCGACTGTGCGAGCTGCGCGTACTGCTGCGGCCCGAAGGACACGCCGGCGTTGGCGAACAGCGACCACTTCGCGTCCATGCGGTAGAGCACCGACAGCGTCGGCAGCACCTCGTTGGCATCGACCTTCGGGTTCAGCATGCCGGTGACGACGTTGTTGGCCAGGTTGGTCACGTCGTTGAAGGTGCGGATCGATTCGTAGCGCACGCCGGGCGTGACGGTCCAGTTGCCGAAGTCGATCCGGTCGTCGATGTAGAAGGCGTGGGCGGTGGTGCCGCCGGCGCTGGTCTGGTAGACGTTCTGCGCCAGCGTGTTGGCGTCGAAGCCCACGCGCGGCCGGTAGTAGCTGCTGCGCGAGGCCACTTCCGAGCTGGCTTCCTTGAGGTAGCGGTAGCCCACGCTGACTTCCTGCACCACGCTGCCCGAGTCGATGAGGCGCGAGTAGCGCGGCTCGAGCGCGAAGGTGTGGTAGCTGCGCGGGGCCGCGGTCAGGCGGCGCTGGCCGGCGGTGGTGCCGCTGCCGTCCTGCTCGATGTGGCTGCCGCGGAAGGAGTCGGTGTAGTAGGTCAGCAGCTCGAACTTGTTGACGCCGTCGTTGTGCGTGTACTTGATCGAGCCGTCGGTGCGGCGGCCGGTGAAGTCGTCGAAGGGACGGGTCGACTGGTACGGGTCGGCCGCGTACTGCGCGCTCGTCAGGCCGCCGGGCATGCTGCCGCTGCCTTCGAAGTGGTGCAGCGACAGCGCGATGTCGTCGGTCTTCGAGATGCGGTAGGCGCCCTTGAGCATCAGATCGTCGATGTCGGTGCGGTCGTTGGCGGCGCGGTAGCCCTGGCCGTGCGTGCCCGAGTACAGCAGCGCGAGGCCCAGGCCCTTGTCGTTGGTGCCGCCGATGAACAGGTTGGGCGTGCTCTTGGTGCCGCCGCCGTGGCTCGCGCTCTCGACGCCCACGCTGGCCTCGCCCGCGAACTGCTGCGGGATCGCGCGGGTCACGAAGTTGATGATGCCGCCGACGTTCTGCGGCCCGAAGCGCACCGAGCCCGCACCACGCACCACGTCGACCGCCTCCAGGTTGCCCAGCGACAGCGGCGCCAGCGAGAGCTGGGGCTGGCCGTAGGGCGCATAGGCCAGCGGCACGCCGTCGAGCAGGATGGTGGAGCGCGGCGACAGGCGTGAGGTCAGGCCGCGTACGCCGACATTGAGCGAGACGTCGCTGCCGCCGGTGCCGTTGCTCTCCTGCACCTGCACGCCCGGGATCTGGCGCAGCACGTCGCGCACGTTGGCCGAACCGCTCTCGCGGATCTGCTGGCGCTCGATGATGGTGCGCGCGCCGGGGTGCTCGAGCACCTTGGTCTCGGTGGGCGTGCCCAGCCAGTCGCCAGTGACGGTGACCGCATCGAGCGATTCGTTGGCGCCGGTCGGCGGGGCGGTGGCGGCATCGGCCGCGAAGGCCTGGAAGCTGACGGGGAACAGCGCCATCACCAGGGCGGCGCACTTTCTCTTCTGGAACACGGGGACTCCTCGGGGAATGGATCGATCAGGAAACGGGGGGGCGGCGCGCATCGGCCGCGGCCGATGCGGGGCTCGGCGCGCGGCGGCGCCACCAGAGCCAGACGCCGGTGAAGCTCAGGCCCGCCAGCACCAGGCCCAGCAGCGCCGTGACGGCCTGGTGCAGCGGGCCACCGAGCACGCCGGTGTGCAGCGGATAGAGGATGGCCACCGCGCCGGAGCCGGTGTCCAGGTCCTGCCAGCGGCGCGTGGCCAGCACCTCGCCGGTCAGCGGATGCAGCCAGACCGAGCTGATGCCGTTGGGGTGCGGGTCGTCGGCGAGCCGGAAGCGCACGCGCAGCGGCCGGTCGGGGCCCGCCGGCACCTGCACGTAGCCGATCGGCTGGCCCGGGAACACCTGCTGCGCGCGCGCCACCAGTTCGTCCAGCGTCAGGTGAGGGCCCTGTGCCGGGCCCTTGGGCACCTTGGGCGGCTTGATCGGGGTCTGGCCGAGCGTGGCGGAAATGACGTCGCCCAGCGGTCGCCAGGCCATGTAGGCGCCGGTGAACACCGACACCGCGATCAGCAGGCCCAGCACCGCGCCGCCGGTGCGGTGCAGGTCGAACAGCCCGCGCAGCAGGCCGCGGTCGAGCGCGATGCGCAGCGAGGGCGGCCAGCGCCTGGGCCACCAGAGCACCAGCCCGGTGGCCAGCAGGAACAGGTAGGCCAGCGCGGTGACGGCCAGCACGCCCTTGCCGGTGTCCTCGAGCAGCAGGCTGCTGTGGAGCTCGAACAGCAGGTTGTAGGCGCCCTCGTGCGTGCCGCGCCGCCCTTGCTCGGCGCCGGTCGCGGGGTCGAGGTAGAGCGTGCCGTCCCAGGGGCCGCGCACCAGCACCCACAGGGTCTCGCCGGGCTCGCGCGGCGGCCGCAGGGTCATGCGGGTCTTGGGGCCGAACTCGGCCACGATGCGCTGGCGCAGGGGCTCGAGCGGCAGCGCGTTCGCGCCCGCGGGGCTGGAGGCGGTGAAGAAGGTGGGATGGGCCAGCCGGTCGAGCGGCAGCGCGACCACCAGCACGGCGCCAAGCAGTGCGGTGAGGCCGAGCAGGGGACCGAGGGTGAGACCGATCCAGCGGTGAAGGCGAAGCCAGAGGCGTCTCAGGGGAGCGCGCGCCATGAAGCCAGGGACCCAAGTCCCGTCAGAAAGTCGTTGGCTGGCGCGCCGCGAGAGGCGCGTTGGCTGGAAGGATTGCGCGTCGGAGAAGGCGCCGGGGCCCTGTAGGATCCGGCGCCGCGCCGCGCGGGGCCTCAGATTCTACGGGCGAGTTCGCCGGCCTTGCCGGTGTAGCTGGCCGGTGTCATGGCCAGCAGACGGTCTTTCTCGGCCTGCGGGATCTCGAGCGAGCGGATCAGCCCGTGCAGCGCCTCGGCCGTCACGGTCTTGCCGCGCGTGACTTCCTTGAGCTGCTCGTAGGCGCCCTGCACGCCGAAGCGGCGCATCACGGTCTGGATCGGCTCGGCCAGCACTTCCCACGAGGCGTCGAGGTCGTCGGCCAGCGCTTCCTCATTGATCTCCAGCTTGCCCAGGCCGGTGGCCAGGCTGGCATAGGCCAGTACCGCGTAGCCGAAGGCCACGCCGATGTTGCGCAGCACCGTGCTGTCGGTCAGGTCGCGCTGCCAGCGGCTGATCGGCAGCTTCTCGCTCAGGTGGCGCAGCACCGCGTTGGCCAGGCCCAGGTTGCCTTCGGCGTTCTCGAAGTCGATCGGGTTGACCTTGTGCGGCATGGTCGAGGAGCCGATCTCGCCCTTCTTCAGGCGCTGCTTGAAGTAGCCCAGGCTCACGTAGCCCCAGATGTCGCGCGAGAAGTCGATCAGGATGGTGTCGGCGCGGGCCACCGCGTCGAACAGCTCGGCCATGTAGTCGTGCGGCTCGATCTGGATGCTGTAGGGCTGGAAGGTCAGGCCCAGGCCCAGCGGGGCCGGCGTTTCGATGACCTTGCGGCTGAAGCTTTCCCAGTCGAACTCGGGCCAGGCGGCCAGGTGGGCGTTGTAGTTGCCGACCGCGCCATTCATCTTGCCCAGCAGCTGCACGCCGGCGATCTGGTCGCGCGCCTTGGCCAGGCGCACCGCGACGTTGGCGATCTCCTTGCCGACGGTGGTCGGGCTGGCGGTCTGGCCGTGGGTGCGCGCCAGCATCGACACGTCGGCGAACTGGTGCGCCATCTCGCGCAGTTTGGCGACCAGGCCGTCGAGCGCGGGCAGCAGCACCTTCTCGCGCGCGGCCTGGATCTGCAGCGCGTGGCTGGTGTTGTTGATGTCCTCGCTGGTGCAGGCGAAGTGCACGAACTCGGCCGCGCTCAGCAGCTCGGGCCGGGCCTCGAAGCGCGACTTGATCCAGTACTCGACCGCCTTCACGTCGTGGTTGGTGGTCTTCTCGATCTCCTTGATGGCCAGCGCATCGGCCTCGGAGAAGTTGGCGACCAGGCCCATCAGGTACTTGCGGGCACCGGGCGTGAGCGGCTTGAACTCGGCGAAGCCGCAGTCCGACAGGGCGATGAACCAGGCCACCTCGACCTGCACGCGACGGTGCATGTAGCCCTGTTCGCTCATCAGGGGGCGCAGCGCGGCCAGCTTGGCGGCGTAGCGGCCGTCGAGGGGGGAAAGGGCGGAAACGGTGGAGAAGCTCATGGGCCCAATTTTAGGCGGGCCGCCGCCGGGCCTACTCGGCCGCGGCTTTGAAGAAGGCGATGCGCTCGGCCGTGGCCGGGTGGGTGGCGAAGGCCATGCCGATCGAGCCGGCCTGGGCGCCGCCGCGCTGCTGCGTGCCGCGCCAGCGTTCGATGGCCTCGAAGAAGCCCGCCATGGCCCGTGGCGAGATGCCGGCCGCGCGCATCAGCCGCACCGATTCCTCGTCGGCCTCGCGCTCGGCGTCGCGCGAATAGCCCAGCGTGGCCAGCAGCACCGGCGCGGTGCCGATCAGCGTGCCGAAGTCGCCGAAGGCCACCGACACCGCGAAGCCCACCGCCGAGGCCTGGACCAGCTGGCGCATCGTGTGACGCAGCCGCACGTGGCCGAACTCGTGGGCCAGCACGCCCAGCACCGCGTCGTCGTCGCCCGGCAGCAGCTGCACCAGCGCGTCGGTGAGCACGATGGTGCCGCCGGGCAGCGCCAGCGCGTTGGGGCCCAGCGCCTTGTCGCGGCCCTGGCGGAACTGCAGCGTCCAGGGCGGCGCGCCCTCGGGGTGCGCGGCCTCGACCATGCGGGTGAAGGCGCGCCGCAGGCGTTCCTGGTCGGCCACGGGCAGCGCGCTCGGGCGCAGCATGGTGTCGTCGAGCTGGGCCAGCGTCCGGGTGCCGATCAGCGCATCGACCCGGTGCGGCACCAGGGCCGTCACGCCGCGCGCCACCCAGGGCAGGCCCCATTGGTACATCGCGCCCACGGCGGCGAACAGCAGCACCAGCCCGACGGCCACGCCGCGCCAGCTCTGCTGCGCGCGCACCACGCGGCTTTCGGTCGCGCTCACCTGTTGCGCGACCCATGCGTCCCATTGCGCCACGTCCTGCGCCTGCAGGCTGGCGCCGCCGGGCAGCGCCAACAGGCGGCCGCCGTGGCGCGTGCGCTCGGGCCAGCGCAGCGCGGCCAGCGGCACGGCGAAGGGCGCCGCGGCGTCGTCCCCGAGCGGCGTGACCTGCAGCCGCGCATCGGCGATCTGCAGCCGCGCGACCCGGGGCCGACTGCTGAGGCCATCGAAATAGCGCGCCTCCAGCGCCTCGCTCACGGCGTTCAGAGGCCGATGTCCATGCCGAACAGGTCGGCCGCCATGTCGCCGACGGCCGCCGGGTTCTCCTGGCCGCCGGTGCGCGTGAGAGCGTCGAGCGAGCCGCGGGTCTCGAGCGTCACGGCCTCGAGGCGGGCGCGCCGCGTGTGGACCACGGCGAAGGGCCAGTAGAGGCCCAGCGTGAGGAAGATCAGCAGGAAGTTCTTCAGCTGCAGGCCGATGTAGGGCCCCAGCTTCATCTGGCTGTCGAAGCGCAGCACCGGGTTGCCGGTGGCCGACCAGAACAGGTTCTGCAGCCGCACCTGCAGATAGGACTGGGGCAGGATGTTGAACAGCAGCACCCCGCCGATCGCGAACATTCCCAGCAGCGTGAGGATGGCGACGCTCACGCCGGCCTTGCGGCCGATCAGCCCGAGCGAGGCGAAGAGCCCGAAGACCAGCGCCATGCCCATGAACGCGAGCAGGCCCAGCCCGAGCATCCGAAGGAAGACGCCGTAGACGCTGCCGGCCTTGGCGCTGAGCCGGGTCTGCAGGCCGCCGAAGCTGAAGTGGTCGTGCTGGTAGCGGCGCAGTTTCCAGAGAAAGTAGGGAAAGCTCAGCGCGAAGGCCAGCATGCCGAAGCCGATCAGGCCGGACGCCAGCGGCGAGGGTTCGCGGCGGCCGGGGTCCACCGTCAGGCCGGCGATGGCCAGCGGCAGGATGGCCAGCATCAGCGGCGGCAGCATCGCGCCATAGGCGCCGGCCCGGTCGCCCGCGAAGTGGAAGCGCAACCCGCGCCAGCTCGTGTTGGCCAGCCGGAAGCGCAGCGAGGCGTGGAACAGCGCCGGCCACAGGCCCACGAAGGCCACGGCGGCCAGCAGTTCGGCCCAGCCCGAGAAGGCGCCGGCCACCAGGTAGGCGATCAGGAAGGCGCCAGCGATCAGCGTGCCGCGCAGCATCCGCGACGGGTCGCCATGGAAGTCGAGCGCGTCGCCGCCGACCCAGGTGTTGGTATGGAAGTACTTGAGCTTGCGCACCTTGGCCCAGGGCAGGTAGAGGCCCAGCGTGACCACGGTCAGCAGCAGGTTCACGATCCAGATCCGGAAGTATTCGCTGCCGCTGGCCGTGAAGCGCACGGGGTGGCGTTCGGGAGGCGTGGCGGCCCCTGTGTCGATGTCCATGGCTTTTTCTCTCCCTCGTTGGTGATGCGCCACGATTCTGCACGCGCCCTGTGTCGAGGTCGCCAAGGAGCGCGGCGCGGCGCGGCCTCACACTAGAATCAAAGCGCTACAGAACGAGGATTCCCCGAGGGGGAAAGAGAGAGAGACCCAATGAAACTGATCGGATCTGCCGCCAGTCCCTACGTGCGCAAGGTGCGTGTGGTCATGGCCGAAAAGCGGCTCGACTATCAGTTCGCCATCGAAGACGTCTGGTCGGCGGACACCGCCATCGCCAGTTCCAACCCGCTGGGCAAGGTGCCCTGCCTGGTGATGGAAGGCGGCGAGGCGATGTTCGATTCGCGCGTGATCGTCGAGTACCTGGACACGATGTCGCCGGTCGGCAAGCTGATTCCGCAGCAAAGCCGCGAGCGCGCCGAGGTCAAGACCTGGGAGGCGCTGGCCGATGGCGTGATGGACGCCGGCGTGCTGCTGCGCCTCGAAGCCACCTGGCCGCACCGCGCCGAGGGCGAGCGCAGCCAGGCCTGGATGGACCGCCAGCGCGGCAAGGTCATGGCCGGCATCGCCGCCATGGCCAAGGGCCTGGGCGACAAGCCCTTCTGCAGCGGCATCCACCTGAGCCTGTCGGACATCTCGGTGGGCTGCGCGCTGGGCTGGATCGAGTTCCGCTTCCCCGAGATCGACTGGCGCGGTTCCTACGCCAACCTGGCGAAGCTGCAGGACAAGCTGATGCTGCGCCCCAGCTTCTCCGAAACCAAGCCCTGAGCGCGGCCCGCGCCCGGACATGAAAAAAGCGCCGTGAGGCGCTTTTTTCATGGGCGATCGCCCCGTGGGGCGACCGATTTCAGGCCGCGGCGCGCTCGCCCTGCGGGTGGCGCCACTTGACCAGCAGCGCGGTCCAGCGCGTGCGCGCGGCCGCCAGGTTGCGCTCCTTCACGTGGCCGTAGCCGCGGATCTGCTCGGGCAGCTTCGCGATTTCCAGCGCCACGTCGTGGTTGGCCGCCGTCAGGCCGGCGATCACTTCCTCGATGCTGGCCCGGTACTCGCCGATCAGCGCGCGCTCGGTCTTGCGTTCCTCGGTGCGGCCGAAGATGTCGAAGGCCGTGCCACGCAGGCCCTTGAGCTTCGCCAGCAGCTTGAAGCCGGTCAGCATGGCCGGGCCGAACTTCTGCTTCTGCAGCTCGCCCTTGGCGTTCTTCTTGGCGATGATCGGCGGCGCCAGGTGGTAGTTGAGCTTGAAGTCGCCCTCGAACATGCCGTTGACGCGGTCGAGGAAGCTGCGGTCGGTGTGCAGCCGCGCGACCTCGTACTCGTCCTTGTAGGCCATCAGCTTGAACAGGTAGCGCGCCACCGATTCGCTCACCGTGGTCTTGCCCACGGCCGCCGTCTCGGCCTGCTGCACCTTGGCGACGAAGGCCCGGTATTGCTCGGCGTAGGCGGCGTTCTGGTAGGCCGTGAGGAACTCGACGCGGCGCTTGACCAGGCCGTCGACCGTCTCGCGCTTCTTGAACTCGATCACCTGGCCGGGCGACACCATCTTCTGCACCGAGCCCAGGTCGTGCGCCGCGCGGCGGCCCCATTCGAAGGCCGTCTTGTTGTTGTCGATGGCGACGTTGTTGAGCTCGATCGCGCGCATCAGCGACGCGTACTCCAGCGGCAGCCAGCCCTTCTGCCAGGCGTAGCCCAGCAGCATCGGGTTGGCGTACAGGCTGTCGCCCATCAGCGAGACCGCGGCGGCATCGGCGTCGAAGCTGCCCAGGCCGTCCAGGCCCACGATGCGGGCGATCTGGTTGGCGCAGTCGTCCTGCGGGTTCTGCCAGTTGGCATTGCGCACGAAGGCGGCGGTCGGCGTGCTGTGGCTGTTGAGCGCCACGTGCGTGCGGCCCTCGAGCATGCGGGCCAGCGTCTCGGCGTTGACCGCCACCAGCGGGTCGGCCGCGAGGATCAGGTCGGCCGCTGCGGTGCCCACGCGCGTGGTGCGGATCGCGGCCTGCGATTCGCCGATCAGCGCGTGGCTCCAGGTCGCGCCGCCCTTCTGCGCCAGGCCGGCTGCGTCCTGCGTGACGATGCCCTTGCCCTCGATGTGCGCGGCCATGCCCAGCAGCTGGCCGATGGTGATCACGCCGGTGCCGCCCACGCCCGCCACCACCACGCCCCAGACCTGGTCGCGTGCGAGTTGCGGCACGGCCGGCTCGGGCAGTGCGCCCAGCTCGAAGGGCGAGTTGGCCTTGTTCTTGGCCTTCTTCTTGAGCGCGCCGCCCTCGACCGTGACGAAGCTCGGGCAGAAGCCCTTGAGGCAGCTCATGTCCTTGTTGCAGCTGCTCTGGTTGATGGTGCGCTTGCGGCCGAATTCGGTCTCGAGCGGCTCCACCGACAGGCAGTTGCTCTGCACGCTGCAGTCGCCGCAGCCTTCGCACACCAGCTCGTTGATCACCACGCGCTTGGCCGGGTCGACGGCCGTGCCCCGCTTGCGGCGGCGGCGCTTCTCGGTGGCGCAGGTCTGGTCGTAGATGATGGCCGTGGTGCCCTTGATCTCGCGGAACTCGCGCTGGATCTCGTCGAGCAGGTCGCGGTGCTTGATCTCGGGATCGCCCGCCACCTTCACGCCCTCGTACTTCTCGGGTTCGTCGGTGACGATCACGATCTTCGTCGCGCCTTCGGCCTGCAGGCTCTGCGCGATCTGCAGCACCGAGTGGCCTTCGGGGCGCTCGCCCACGGTCTGGCCGCCGGTCATGGCGACCGCGTCGTTGTAGAGGATCTTGTAGGTGATGTTCACGCCGGCCGCGATGCTCTGGCGGATCGCCAGCAGGCCGCTGTGGAAGTAGGTGCCGTCGCCCAGGTTGGCGAAGATGTGCTGGTCGGTGGTGAAGGGCTGCTGGCCCATCCATGGCACGCCCTCGCCGCCCATCTGCGTGAAGCCGATGGTGCTGCGGTCCATCCAGGTCGCCATGTAGTGGCAGCCGATGCCGCCCAGCGCGCGCGAGCCTTCGGGCACCACGGTGCTGGTGTTGTGCGGGCAGCCCGAGCAGAACCAGGGCAGCCGGTCGGCGCCCTGCACGCCGCCGAGCTTGAGCACCTCCATCGAGCGCTCCTTGGCCTCGAGGATGGCGAGCTGGGCGTCGATGCGCGCACGCATGTCGGCGCCGGCCTGGTCGAACAGGCCGGTCTTCTTGAGGCGCTGCACGATGGCCTTGGCGATCAGCGCCGGGTTCAGGTCGGCGTTGGCGCGCAGCAGCGTGTGCGCCGTCGGGTTGGGCATCGACCATTCGCCGCCGGAGTAGCCGTCGGCGCTGGCGCCCAGGCCTTCGTCGAACTTGCCGACCACATTGGGCCGCACGTCGGAGCGCCAGTTGTAGAGCTCTTCCTTGAGCTGGTATTCGATGACCTGGCGCTTCTCCTCGACCACCAGGATCTCCTGCAGGCCGGTGGCGAAGTCGCGCGTGAGCTGCGCCTCGAGCGGCCACACCACGCCGACCTTGTGCAGCCGGATACCCAGCTGGCGGCAGGCTGCGTCGTCCAGGCCCAGGTCGATCAGCGCCTGGCGCGTGTCGTTGAAGGCCTTGCCGCTGGCCATGATGCCGAAGCGGTCGTTCGGGCCTTCGATCACGTTGTGGTTGAGCTTGTTGGCGCGGATGTAGGCCAGCGCGGCGTACCACTTGTAGTGCATCAGCCGCGCTTCCTGGTCGAGCGCATGGTCGGGCCAGCGGATGTGCAGGCCGCCGGGCGGCATCTCGAAGTCGGTGGGGATGACGATGTCGACGCGCTCGGGGTCGATCATCGCGGTGGCGCTGGACTCGACGATCTCCTGGATCGTCTTCATGCCCGACCAGACGCCCGAGAAGCGGCTCATGGCGAAGGCGTGGATGCCCAGGTCCAGGATTTCCTGCACGTTGGTCGGGAAGAACACCGGCGTGCCGCAGGCCTTGAAGATGTGGTCGCTCTGGTGGGCGGCGGTGCTGCTCTTGGAGATGTGGTCGTCACCGGCGACGGCGATCACGCCGCCGAACTCGGTGGTGCCCGCCATGTTGGCGTGCTTGAAGACGTCCGAGCAGCGGTCCACGCCCGGACCCTTGCCGTACCAGATGCCGAACACGCCGTCGAACTTGTTGGTGCCTTGCGGCGAGAAGCCAAGTTGCTGCGTGCCCCATAGCGCGGTGGCGGCGAGCTCTTCGTTCACGCCCGGCTGGAACACGATGTTCTGCGCCTTGAGGTACTTGCTGGCCTTCCACAGCGCCTGGTCGTAGCCACCCAGCGGCGAGCCGCGGTAGCCGCTGATGAAGCCGGCGGTGTTCTTGCCGTTCTGCTGGTCCCGCAGGCGCTGCAGCATCGGCAGCTTCACGAGGGCCTGCACCCCGCTCATGAAGGCGCGGCCGTAATCGAGGCTGTATTTGTCGTCGAGCGTCACCGTCTCGAGTGCTTTGCGGATGTGCTCGGGCAGCGGGGCGTTCATACGGCACCGCCTTGCTCGACGCCAAATACAGCGCGCCCGGCTGCGCCGTTCGCCGCGTACTTGTGCCTTTGGCGCAACCCGCTTTGCGGGTTGTCGTCGAGCGTGACGGTCTCTAGGGCCTTGCGGATGTGCTCGGGCAGGGGGGCATTCATCGTCTTGTCTCCTGGTGGCATGGCCTTGTGGGCCTGGCTGGTGGGTCTGTGCCCGGGTAGGGCATGGACCCCATGGTGCACGCAAAGTGTATGCCTGCACAACCGACAGGTGTTTGCTTTCTACGCCCTTCAAACGACCATTTGGGGAAGATTCTTTCTTAGAATCGATGTAAATGGAAAGCCTCGACAAGTTTGATCTCGCCATCCTGCAAGAACTGCAGGCCGACGGCCGCCTCACCAATGCCGAACTGGCCCAGCGCGTGGGCCTGTCGGCCGCGCCCTGCTGGCGCCGGGTGCGGGCGCTGGAGGAATCCGGCTTCATCAAGGGCTACCGGGCCGAGATCGACCGCCACAAGATAGGGCTGGGCGTGCTCGCTTTCGTGCGCGTGGACACCGAGCGCGTGACCCACGAGGCCACGCGCAAGCTCGAGGACGCGATCCGCAAGATGCCCGAGGTGGTGGCCTGCCACTACATCAGCGGCACCGGCACCTTCGAGCTGCAGGTGGTGGCCCAGGACCTCAACGGCTTTTCGGCCTTCGCGCGCCAGCAGCTGATGAGCCTGCCCAACGTGAAGGACCTGCACACCAGCTTCTCGCTGGGAGAGGTGAAGGCGAGCCATGCGCTGCCGCTGGGGCACCTGGCGTTGAAGAAGTGACGGGGTCGGACGGGCGGAGCCGCTCGCCATTTACTTGTCAAGCAAACGATGTGCTTGCAAGTTGTTGATTCATATGGGTTCTATGGGTGAATGGCGGGGCCTGAAGGCGCACTCCATCAAATACCCATCAAGCAAAATTTGGGCGGACCTCAGGCCCATTCCGGCACGTATTTGCGCAGCTTGGACGCAGCATCCGGGTCCATCAGCCGGATCACGCCTGCTTCCAGCGCTTCCTTGAGCAGGCGGGACGCCGTCGCGCTGTTCCTGGGGTCGATGCCGAAGCGCTCCCTGAGCGAGGTGTTGGTCATGGCCTCTCGCTGCACGTGGCGCAGACATGCATGCAGGTAGACCGCCCGAATGCGATCGGCTTTCGTCATCTTGGTCAGGGGCATCGGGGCAAACAAGATGCTGCGCATCGAATCGCCCACCACGTCGAACGACGGCGCCGGCAACTGGTAGAACTCGGTTTCGAAGACAACCTTGTCGACCCCGCTGCCACGTTCCTCACAGATGCCGATGCGGCGCATCAGCGATGCCAGCGCTTCGTTGCGCGAACGTGGCGGGTGGTCCAGCAACCGGTTCGTGTCCACCAGCGGTGGGCCCGGATTGGTGATCTCCATGCGATCCGAGAAGATCTCCACCATCGGCCCGCTTCCGGTCACCGACAAATCCTGGTGAATCAATGCATTGGCGACCAGCTCGCGAATCGCCAGCTCGGGATACATCGGCACCGTCTTGCGCAAGGCCTGGCCGATCATCTCGTTGCTCGGCAACAAGCCATTGATGAAGCCGATCAGGCCCTCGAAGCCGGCCGCGTAGCCGCGGTTGCCCTCCTGCTCCCGCAAGGTCTGTACCCGGCCGACGCCGTTGTACGCAATGACCCGCACGGCCTTGCGCTGCAGCCGCCCGAAATCCGAAAGGCGCCGTGCAAACAGCATGGCGCCGAGATTGCGAATGCTCCATGTGCCGCCGTCTTCCCGCTCGATCAGATGGTCTTCGTTCAAGGCCTGAAGGATCGCGTCCCTGCCGTTGGGCAGGGGCCGTCCCAGCAATTCGAAGTAGGCCGGGTAGTCGAGCAGCGCCACGGTCTCGTCTGCGCTCAAGCGCTGCGCGGCCGTCAGGAGTTCAAAGGGCACGGCGTCCAGGATGCGCCACAGCTCACGCGCCTTTTCCTGGAAGTCCTTGAGCCTCTTTTTGTATGAACCGATGCGGATGTACTCGGTGCCGGCGAACTGCACAGGGTGACGCACCGCACGCGACAGTTCCAGCAGCACCACGCGCATGCCGTCGATGTCGATCGCATGGAATCGAAAGTCGATCTTTGGCGAGAGCGCCGCAACAGCCAGCTCTCCAACTCCTCGTTGCCGATGCGGCAGGCTGCCGGGTCGAACGTCGTTCCGACGATGGCATGTGCAAGATCTTCGATGCCCCAGACCACATAGGCTTGTGCCTTGCCCTCCAGCGCCGCCGAATTTGCGAGTGCCGAGATGTACTCCCCGATGTCCTGCGGGTCGGCCTTGTTCTGCTTGAATTCGAGCCAGCCGGTCTCTCTGGGCAACGCCGTGAGTTCGTGCACCACGCTGCGCCAATAGTCTTCGTCGCGAATCACGTGCTCTCCTTCGTCGCGCGGCAACTGCGATCCGCGCCCAAGCCCCGCAGATGCATGTCCTGCACTCCCCGTCCGCAGCGGCGAGCTTCTCGCCGATCAGCCCTGGGGCGTTGGCTTCGGGGTGTTGTCATGGGGGCGATTGTCGGGCCACCCCACAATTGTCCGGCCACAATAGCCCACCCGATGCCGCCCATCTCCCCCGAAGAAACACCCCTCTCCCCGCCACGCGCCAAGCCTGCGCGCGTCGGGCCTTTCGAGCCGCTGAAGCTGCCGGTCTTCCGCATGCTGTGGAGCACCTGGCTGCTGGCCAACGTCTGCATGTGGATGAACGACGTGGCGGCCGCGTGGATGATGACCACGCTGACCACCACGCCGATCTGGGTCGCGCTGGTGCAGTCGGCCTCCACGCTGCCGGTGTTCCTGCTGGGCCTGCCCAGCGGGGCGCTGGCCGACATCCTCGACCGGCGGCGCTGGCTGATGGCCACGCAGTTCTGGCTGGCGGGCGTGGCGGTGGTGCTGTGCATCGCGGTGGCGCTCGACATGATGAGCGCGCCGCTGCTGCTGGCCCTGACCTTCGCCAACGGCATCGGGCTGGCGCTGCGCTGGCCGGTGTTCGCGGCCATCGTGCCCGAGCTGGTGCCGCGGCCGCTGCTGCCGGCCGCGCTGGGGCTCAACGGCATCGCGATGAACGCCTCGCGCATCGTCGGCCCGCTGGTGGCCGGCGCGCTGATCGCCAGCGCCGGCACGCTGTGGGTCTTCGTGCTCAACGCCGTGATGTCGGTGGCCTCGGGCTTCATCGTGCTGCGCTGGCGGCGCGAGCACACGCCCAATCCGCTGGGCCGCGAGAAGCTGGTCAGCGCGATGCGCGTGGGCGTGCAGTTCGTGCGCCAGTCGCTGCGCATGCGCGCGGTGCTGGTGCGCATCTCGATCTTCTTCCTGCACTCGACCGCGCTGCTGGCGCTGCTGCCGCTGCTGGCGCGCGGCCTCGAAGGCGGCGGTGCCGGCACCTTCACGCTGCTGCTCGCAGCCATGGGCTCGGGCGCGATCAGCGCGGTGCTGGTGATGCCGCGGCTGCGCCAGGCCTACGTGCGCGACCAGCTGGTGCTGCGCGGCGCGCTGCTGCAGTCGGCCGCGACCGCGGTGATGGCGGTCGCGCCCAACACCTGGGTGGCGGTGCCGGCCATGTTCGTCGGTGGTGCGGCCTGGATCACGGTGGCCAACTCGCTGTCGGTGTCGGCGCAGCTCGCGCTGCCCGACTGGGTGCGCGCGCGCGGCATGTCGATGTTCCAGATGGCGATCATGGGCGCCAGCGCCTTCGGGGCCGCGCTCTGGGGCCAGATCGCCACCGTGAGCTCGCTGCAGGCCAGCCTGCTGATCGCGGCCGTCACCGGCGTGCTGATGATGGGCGCGGCGCTGCGCTACGTGGTCGACGGCGGCGTCGACGACGACGTGAGCCCGGCCGCGCCGGGCTGGGCCGACGTGCCGCCGCACGCGCCGCCGGGCGAGGGGCGGCTGGTGATCATGGTCGAGTACCTGATCGACCCGGCACGCGCCGCCGCCTTCCAGGCCGTGATGCAGCAGACGCGCCGCACGCGCCTGAGCGAAGGCGCGATCGGCTGGGAGCTGCTGCACGACATCGCCGAGCCGGGCCGCTACGTCGAGGAGATCGTCGACGAGTCCTGGACCGGCCACCTGCGCCGCTTCCACCGCGCGACCGCGGCCGACCTGGCGCTGCGCGAGCGCCGGCTGGCCTTCCACCTGGGCGACGGGCCGCCCATCGTCAAGCGCTTCGTCGTCCGCCGCTGAGAACGCGCGCAGGGGCCTGCTGCGCGACCCGATCCCGCAGCGGCACTCCTCACCACCGCATCGGCGTGAGGCGCCGGTCCGTGCATGCGTTTATGTCGCGCGCTTGCACCCCTTGAATTGACCAGTCGTACAAGTATTGGCTCAGGCGGTGCACCGCTTTGAGGCGCTATACCCGGCTTGCATTCCAATTTTCCCTGGGAGAATCCCGAATTCCCGGCACGGCCTTTGCTCAGGGTTAGTCGCTAGCCCCATTACTATTGACCACTCGGATAATTTTGATTCCCCACCACAAGAGGAAGTCCCGCCCATGACGACACGCTTGCGCACGCGCTACTGGTCCGACCTGACCAGCGAAGAGTTCTCCCGCCTCGACCGCGAACGGCTGATCGCCGTGCTGCCCGTGGGCGCGACCGAGCAGCATGGGCCGCACCTGCCGATGTCGACCGACACCGCCACCATCGACGGCATGGTGCGCGCGACGATTCCCTACCTGCCCGACGACCTGCCGGTGCTGTTCCTGCCCACCGTGGCCTACGGCAAGAGCAACGAGCATTCGCGCTACCCGGGCACGCTGACCGTGTCGGCCGCCACGCTGATTTCGCTCTGGAAGGACATCGGCGCCTGCGTGGCCAAGGCCGGCGTGCGCAAGCTGGTGCTCTACAACAGCCATGGCGGCCAGATGGGCGTGATGGACATCGTGGGGCGCGACCTGCGCGAGGAGCACGACATGATGGTCGTGTCCGCCAACTGGTACACGCTGGGCCTGCCCGACGGCCTGTTCACCGCGCACGAAGGCAGGCATGGCGTGCATGCCGGCGACCTCGAGAGCTCGGTGATGCTGCACCTCACGCCCGACGACGTGCAGTCCGACAAGTTCCAGAACTTCCACTCGATGACGGAAGACCTGGCCCGCGAGAACAAATTCCTCTCGATCACGCCCACCGGCAAGCTCGGCTGGCAGATGCACGACATCAACCCCGCCGGCGCGGCCGGCGACGCCACGCGCGCCACCGCCGAGAAGGGCGCGGCCGTGCTCGACCACGTGGGCCGGCGCTTCGTCGAGCTGCTGCAGGAGGTCGACCGCTTCCCGCTCTCGCGCCTGGACAACGTTCCCGCATGGCGCTGAGCATGGACACCGCCTCCACACCTGCCGCGTCCGCGGCCACGCCGCCGCTGGTCAGCCTGCGCAACGTCGGCAAGCGCTTCGCCAACGGCACGCTCGCGCTGCAGGGCATGACGCTCGACTGCGGCGAGCACGACTTCATCAGCTTCCTCGGCCCCTCGGGCTGCGGCAAGAGCACCGCGCTGCGGCTGATCGCCGGGCTCACGCGTGCCAGTTCGGGCGAGCTCGTCTGGTCGCGCGAGAACACGGGCGCCGGCAGCAGCGGCAGCAAGAGCGACCGCGAACTGGGCTTCGTGTTCCAGGAGCCCACGCTCATGCCCTGGTCCAAGGTCTTCGACAACGTCTGGCTGCCGCTCAAGCTGGCCGGCATGGGCCGCGACGCGGCCGCGCCGGTGGTCGAGCAGGTGCTCGAGATGGTGGGCCTGTCGCGCTTCGCCGACGTCTATCCGCGCGAACTCTCGGGCGGCATGAAGATGCGCGTGTCGATCGCGCGCGCGCTGGTCACGCATCCGCGCCTGCTGCTGATGGACGAGCCCTTCGCCGCGCTCGACGAGATGACCCGCATCAAGCTCAACAACGACCTGCTGGCGATCTGGCGCGAGCACCGCTTCTCGGTGATCTTCGTGACGCACAGCGTCTACGAGTCGGTCTACCTGTCGAACCGCATCGTCGTGATGGCGGCGCGTCCGGGCCGCGTGATCGACGAGATCCGCATCGACGAACCGTACCCGCGCGGCGAAGACTTCCGCACCTCGAGTCGCTACAACGCGCACTGCACCGCAGTGTCGCAATCCCTGCACGGAGCCCTGCATGGCATCGACATCGATCATTGAGCCCGGCGTGGCCCTCCAGGACGGCGACGCCACCTCCGCCGATGCGCTGCGCGCGCGCGACGAGCGCCTGCGCCGGCGCGACCGCACGCTGCGCATCGTGGTGCCCATCGCCGTCATCGCGCTGCTGTTCATCGTGTGGGAAGCGCTGGTGCGCATCAACAACGTGCCGCACTACATCATCCCCGCGCCCTCGCTGATCCTCAGCACGCTGTTCGAGAACTGGGGCTCGCTGTCGAGTGCGCTGTGGTTCACGGTCAAGCTCACGTTGCTGGCGCTGCTCGCGGCCATCGTGGGCGGCGTGCTGCTGGCGATCGCCTTCGCGCTCTTCAAGTGGGTCGAGATCGGCCTGTTCCCGATCGCAGTGATCCTGCAGGTCACGCCGGTGATCGCGATCGCGCCGCTGATCCTGATCTACGTCTCGAGCACCACCGCCGCCCTGCTGCTGTGCGCCTGGATCGTGGCCTTCTTCCCGATCCTGTCGAACACCGTGATCGGCCTCAAGAGCGCCGACAGCAACCTGCGCGACCTGTTTCAGCTCTACAAGGCCTCGCCCTGGCAGACCTTCCGCTACCTGCTGGCGCCCAGCGCGCTGCCCTACTTCATGGCGGGCCTGAAGATCGCGGGCGGCCTGAGCCTGATCGGCGCCGTGGTGGCCGAGTTCACCGCCGGGACCGCGGGTCGCGAGACCGGCCTGGCCTCGCGCATCCTGGAGTCGAGCTTCCGCACCGAGATCCCGATGATGTTCGCCGCGCTGCTGCTGGTGTCGCTGCTGGGCATCGCGATCTTCCTGGTGTTCGCGGCGCTGTCGCGCATGGTGCTCGGCCACTGGCACGAGAGCGAGATGCGGAGGGAGCGATGAACATGACGGCATCCATCGACTGGGCCGCGGTGCGCGCGGACCTGCAGGGCCTGAACCTGATCGACGCACCGGGCCAGCGCCGGCAGCTCTCGCGCGACTTCTACTGGTACAGCCCGATCCTCACGGCGCAGCTGGCCGACTGCCTGGCCGACCTGGTGGTCAAGGTCAGCACCGAGGACGACGTGCGCCAGGTCTGCGCGGTGGCCGCCAGGTGGAAGCTGCCCTTGACCGTGCGCGGCGGCGGCACCGGCAACTACGGCCAGTGCGTGCCGCTGCACAACGGCCTGGTGCTCGACGTCACGCAGATGTGCCGCGTGCTCGCCATCGACGACGGCCGGGTGCGGGTGCAGGCCGGCGCGCGCATGCACGACATCGAGCAGGCCGTGGCCGAGACCGGCCAGGCGCTGCGCATGTGGCCCTCGACCTGGCACGTGGCCTCGATCGGCGGCTTTATCTCCGGCGGCTTCGGCGGCATCGGCTCGGTGCGCCACGGCATCCTGCGCGACCCCGGCAACATGCTGCGCGCGCGCGTGATGACGGTGGAGCGCGAGCCGCGCATCATCGAACTGCAGGGCGACGAGATCCAGCAGGTGCAGCATGCCTTCGGCACCAACGGCGTGATCCTCGACGTCGAGGTCGCGCTGAGCCCGGCCATCGAATGGGTGCACTGCACCGCGCTGTTCGACAGCTACCGCGGCGCGCTCGACTTCAGCGTGGCCGCGAGCACGCCCGAGATCGACCTGTTCCTGCTGTCGACCGTCGAGGCGCGCTTCTCGCCCTACTACGTGCAGATGGGCGCGCTGTTCCCGCCGGATCGGCACGCGGCCTTCACCATGGTGGCGCCGGAATCCATGGAACGCTTCCGTGCCCTGGTCGAGGCCCACGGCGGCACCATCTCGCTGGCCGGCACCGAGGCCGAGCTGGTCGCGCGCGGCCTGCCGCCGGCCTACGAGTGCGCCTTCAACCACACCACGCTGCAGGCGCTCAAGGTCGACCGCAGCTGGACCTACCTGCAGGTGGCCTATGCGCAGCCCTTCGACCCGGCCGTGGTCGACCGCCACCTCGCGCTGTTCGGCGACGAGGTGCTGCAGCACCACGACTTCGCGCGCGCCGGCGGCGCCTACGGCACCTTCGGCATCCTGCTGGTGCGCTGGAAGGACGAAGCCCACCAGTACGCCGTGATGCGCGAGATCGAGTCGCAGGGCGGCTGCCTGATCTTCAACCCGCACGTCTACACCATCGAGGACGGCGGCATGAAGGCCATCGACGACCAGCAGATCGAATTCAAGAAACGCAGCGACCCGATGGGCCTGATGAACCCCGGCAAGACCCGCGGCTGGACGCCGGAGATGGCGCGCGACGCCTGAGCTTTTCTTCGTTCCCAAACACCCCACAAAAGGCATTCCCATGCGACTCCAAGCCCCCTTCATCGCACGCGCACTGCTGACGACGCTGCTCGCCGGCACCGCCTTCGCCGCCCTCGCGCAGGACAAGGTGGTGCTCGCCACCAACTGGCGCGCGCAACCCGGCCACGGCGGCTTCTACCAGGCGCTGGCCGACGGCACCTACAAGAAGTTCGGCCTCGACGTCGAGATCCAGCAGGGCGGCCCGCAGGTCAACAACCGGCCGATGCTGCCGGCCGGCAAGGTCGACTTCCTCATGACCGGCAACCTGCTGATGGCCTTCGACAACATCAAGCAGAAGGTGCCGACGGTGGTGGTTGCGGCCTACTTCCAGAAGGACCCGCAGGCCATCATCGCGCACCCGGGCCAGGGCTTCGAGAAGTTCGCCGACCTGGCCAAGGCCAAGACCGTGCTGCTCGCCAAGGACGGCCAGATCAGCTACTGGCAGTGGATGAAGAAGGCTTACGGCATGCGCGACGAGCAGGTGCGCCCCTACAACTACAGCCTGTCGCAGTTCCTGGCCGACAAGCAGTCGGTGCAGCAGGCCTATGCCACCTCGGAGCCCTTCGCGGTCGAGAAGCAGGCCGGCTTCAAGCCGGTGGTGCTGTCGCTGGCCGACGCGGGCTGGTCGACCTACGGCATGGTGATCGAGACGCGCCAGGACCTGGTCAAGAACAAGCCCGACCTGGTGCGCCGCTTCGTGGAAGCCACCAACATCGGCCACTACAACTACCTCTACGGCGACCGCAAGGCGGCCGACGCGATGATCCAGAAGATCAACCCGGACATCAGCGAGGACTACATCGAGAAGTCGATCCCGGTGCTGCGCGCGCACATGGACGTGGGCGATGCGCCGACCAAGGGCATCGGCGCCATCAGCGACGCGCGCATGAAGGACTTCTACGACAAGACCGTCGAGGCCGGCCTCTACAAGCCGACCGACTTCAACTACAAGGACGCCTACACCACCCAGTTCGTCAACAAGGGCACCGGGCTGGACATCCGCAAGGCGCTGGTCAAGTAGCCATGCTCGAACGCATCCTGACGGTGCGCGTCGCGCGCATCGCACGCCAGACGCCGGAGATCCTGTCCTTCGAGTTCACGCACCCGCTGGGCCGCGCCCTGCCGGCCTACCAGGCCGGCGCGCACATCGACGTGCACACGCCCGGCGGCTTCATGCGCCAGTACTCGCTGGCGCAGGACGGCGGCGACGCGGCCCCGCTGTCCTACCTGATCGGCGTCAAGCGCGAGGGCGCGAGCCGCGGCGGTTCGGCCGCGATGCACGAGCGCGTGCGCGAGGGCGACCTGGTGCCCATCAGCGCGCCGCGCAACACCTTCCCGGTGCAGGCCGCCGCGCGGCGCCACCTGCTGCTGGCCGGCGGCATCGGCATGACGCCGCTGCTGGCGATGGCGCAGTCGCTGGCACGCAGCGGCGCCGACTTCACGCTGTGCCTGTTCGCACGCAGCGAGGAGCACCTGGCCTTCGCCGAGGCGCTTCGCGCCCCCGCGCTGGCGCCGCATGTGCGGCTGCATCTCGACCGCGAGGGCGCGGGCCAGAAGATCGACCTGCGCGCGCTGCTGGCCGAGCCCGCGGCCGACACGCACCTCTACGTCTGCGGGCCCGCCGGCTTCATGGACGCGGTGCGCCAGGCTGCCGCCCACTGGCCCGAGGACGCGCTGCACGCCGAGTACTTCGCGGCACCGGCCGACGCGGGCGGCGCGACCGGCAAGCCCTTCGTGCTGAAGCTCGCGCAGCGCGGGATCACGGTGCCGGTCGCGGCCGACCAGAGTGCGGTCGATGCGCTGCACGGGGTGGGCATCGACATCCCGGTCTCGTGCCAGCAGGGCCTGTGCGGCACCTGCGTGGTGGCGGGCGAAGGCGCGGGTGCCGAGCACCGCGACTTCTGCCTCACGCGCAGCGAGCGCAGCCACAAGATCGCGCTGTGCTGCGCGCGTGCCGTGGGTGAGGAACTGGTGCTCGACCTTTGATGCGGCACGGGCGCGAGCGCGCCCGTCTCTGGCACCATTCGCTTCACATGATCCCGCCGACCGACACCGCTCCCGCCGCCCCGGCCACCGACGAACCGGTCGCGCCGGAGGCCCCCGCCACGCGCGGACGCTCGCGCAAGTACACGCAGGTGCTGGGCACCATCTACCAGGCGGCGATCGAGGTGTTCGCGAGCGAGGGCCTGACCGGCGCCTCGACCCAGGCCATCGCCGACAAGGCGGGGCTGTCGAAGGCCCAGCTGCACTACTACATCGAGAGCAAGGAAGCGCTCTACCGCCAGGTGCTGCAGGACATCCTGACCGACTGGATCGGCGTGTTCGGCTTTGCCGACGAGGCCTTCGGCCCGCGCAAGGTGCTGGGCGACCTGATCCAGCGCAAGATGGCCTTCTCCTTCCAGCATCCGCTGCGCTCGCGCATCTTCACCGCCGAGATGATGCGCGGCGCGCCGGTGCTCAACGCGATGATGGCCACGAGCAAGCAGCGCACCGAGCAGGCTGCGGCCGTGATCCAGAACTGGATGAACCAGGGGCTGATGGACAAGTCCGATCCGCTGCTGGTGCTGTTCCACATCTGGGCCGTGACGCAGTTCTATGCCGACCACGCCACCCAGGTCGCCTACTACCGCGGCGTGGCGCCGCAGGACGACGAGAAGGACCAGCGCTACCTGAATGCGCAGGTGCTCGCTTTCCTGCTCAAGGGCGCAGGCGTCAGGTAGCGCGCGCGGGTAGGTACATGGTGGCTTCGACTTCCACCAGCACCTCGTCCCCCGGCAGGAAGCGCGACACCTCCACCACCGTGCTGACCGGCGGCTCGCCCGGATAGAACAGCCCGCGCACGCGGTTGTAGAAGGCGTAGTGCGGCAGGTGGCGGAAGTACTGCACCAGCTTCACCACGTCATCCATCGTGCCGCCATGCTCGGCCGCGAGCTGGCGGATGCGTTCCAGCACGAACCAGCTCTGCGCCACGATCGCGGCCTCGAACACGTCGACCGACATCTGGCCGGTGGCATAGCCCAGCGTGCCCAGCGCTTCGCGCGCCGAAGCGGGGATGTCGTCGTAGCCCGCGACCGCGCGGCGGATCGACGGGTCGACCGCGACCACGCCGCTCATGAAGACGAAGTCGCCGACCCGTTTGGCGGCCGCGTAGTTGGCCATCGGTTTGCCCATGCTCATGCCATTTTCTCCAGTGTGCGGCCCGCGCGGATGACGGTTCGGCGTCGGCCGCGGGGGTCCAGCAGTTCGTGTTCGTCGGTGGCTGCGAGCAGCAGCAGGTCGGCCGGGCAGCCCGCGGCGATGCGGCCGTCCCAGGCCAGGCCGAGCGCCCGTGCCGGGTTGAGGGTGATGGTGTCGAGCCAGTCGAGCGCGGGCGCCAGGTGCGCCACCTGCACGCCCAGGCCGAAGGTCTCGAGCAGGTCGTAGCCGCCGTAGGGATAGAAGGCGTCCTGCACGTTGTCGGTCGCGAGGCTGGCGCGCACGCCATGCGTGGCGGCTTCGCGGATGCGCGTGATGCCGCGCGCCACCGGCGTGCGGTCCCAGGCGCCCTGCAGGTAGAGGTTGGTGGTCGGCAGCGCGATCAGGTGCAGGCCGGCCTTGGCGCACAGCGCGAGCGTCTGGGCCGCATCGGCGTCGGGCTGCATCGCGAGCGAGCAGGCATGGCCGCAGACCACCGGCAGGCCGGGGCCGTGGGCGATCGCGAGTTCGGCGATGGTGCGCAGGCCCGTGGCCTCGACGTCCAGCCCTTCGTCGACGTGGAAGTCGAGTGCCAGGCCGTGCTTTTGCGCGAGCTCGAACACGCGGCCCAGCGTCTCGGCCAGCTTGGCGTTGCGGTAGACGAAGGCACCGAGCACGCCGCCGGCGCGCTTCACGTCCTGCGCGATGCGCTCGCCCGCCGCGGCGTCGGCGAACACGTCGAGCGGCGTGAGCGAGACGAACTGCAGCGCGACGCGGCCTTCCCAGGCCTCGCGCAGGGCCTCGACCACGCCCAGCGCCACCGGCGCCTCGGGCTCGACCCAGTCGAGGTGCGTGCGCAGGGCGCGCGTGCCCGCATGCCAGGCCTCGTGCAGCGCGCGTTCCATGCGCGGGCGCAGGGTAGGGGCGGTCCAGCCCGCGCGGTGCGTGTTCATGCGGCGGATGGCGGTGAACAGGTCGCCCTGCGCGGCACCGACCTCCTGCACCGTGTAGTTCTTGTCCAGGTGCACATGCGCATCGACCGGCGCGCTGAGCAGCGTGCCGCGCGCGGCCGGCTGGCCCGGCGTGGGCGTGACCGAGGCCACGCGCGTGCCCTCGAGCACCACGTCGAAGACGCGCGATTCACCGGGATCGAAGCCGCACAGGCGCGGCGGGATGCGGACGGCCTCGAGCCTCACGCCTTGGCACCGCCGTTCGGCAGGCTGCGCAGCCAGCCGAGGCCGGCCGAGGTGCCGCCGGCCACCGCGCCGCGCGCGGGCCGGTACTCGCAGCCGACCCAGCCGTCCCAACCGCTCTGGGCCGACACCGCGTCGATCACGCCGAACAGGTAGCCGTAGTTCATCTCGCCCACATCGGGCTCGTGGCGCTCGGGCACGCCCGCGATCTGCAGGTGGCCGACGCGGCCCGTGGGCAGGTACTGGCGGATCTTCATCGCCACGTCGCCCTCGACGATCTGGCAGTGGTACAGGTCGAACTGCACCTTGAGCCGGGGCGAGCCGATGGCCTCGACGATGGCGTGCGCCTCGTCCTGCCGGTTGAGGAAGAAGCCCGGGATGTCGCGCGTGTTGATCGGCTCCATCAGCAGGTCGACGCCGGCCTTCTCGGCCTCGGCCGCGGCCCAGCGCAGGTTCTCGACGTAGGTCGCCTTGGCGGTCTCGCGTGCCATGCCCGCGGGCAGCAGGCCGGCCATCACGTGCACGCGCGGGCAGTCGAGTGCGGCCGCGTAGTCGAGCGCGCGTGCGATGCCTTCGCGGAACTCCGCCTCGCGGCCCGGCAGGCAGGCCAGGCCGCGCTCGCCGGCCTCCCAGTCGCCGGGCGGTGCGTTGAACAGCACCTGCTGCAGGCCGTTCGATTTGAGCCGCGCGGCGATCTCGGTCGCCGGGTAGGCATACGGAAACAGGTACTCGACGCCCTGGAAGCCATCCTTCGCGGCGGCTTCGAAGCGGTCGAGGAAATCGAGCTCGGGATAGAGCATCGAGAGGTTGGCGGCAAAGCGGGGCATGGCATGTCTCGTGTCTGAAGGGTTACCAGCGCGCGCCGAAGTGGCGGCGCAGTTCGTCGATCTGTGCGGCCGTGAGTTCGGCGGGCTTCGGGTCGGCGGACCCCCAGAGTTTCGCCGTTTCCTCGAGCTCTTCGAGCGTGGCCATCGCGGCGGCGGGGGTGTCGTGCCAGACGTTGGGGCCGAGCCGTTCGAGCATCACGGCGCGGATCGGCGTGCCCTGTGCGCCGCGTGCTTCGATCGCCTGCGCCACGGCTTCGGCTGCCTCGTCGGCGCCGGGCCGGTGGTAGGGGATGACCGGCACGTGCCCCACCTTCATCACGAAGTAGGGCGTGAGCGCGGGCAGCAGCTCCTCGTCTTCTGCATGCGGCTGCAGCGTGAGCGCCACACAATGCGTGCTGTGGGTGTGGATCACGCAGCGCGTCTGCGCGTCGAAGCGCGTGGCGGCCGCGTAGATGCGCCGGTGCAGCGCGATGGTCTTGCTCGCGCGGTCGCCGCCGGTCTGCACGCCCTGCGCGTCGAGCCGGGCCAGCCGCGCGGGATCGAGGAAACCCAGGCAGGCGTCGGTGGGCGTGATCAGGAAGCCGTCGTCGAGCCGCACGCTGATGTTGCCCGCGGTGGCGTGCACGTAGCCCCGCGCGAACAGGCTGCGGCCGACGCGGCAGATCTCGTCGCGTGCCTCGCTTTCGGTCATTGAGAAACCTCCGTGCTGCGCACTGCGGTGCGAGCTTGCTTGGGGCGGCCCGGCGCCGCGCTCATGGGAGGGCCTTGAAGGCCTTGGTGAAGAAGTCCGCGCTGCCGAAGTTGCCCGATTTGAGCGCGATGTGCAGCGGCGCGGCCTCGGCCAGCGCATGGCACCAGGGCACGCCCGGATCGATCTGCGCACCGATCTGCAGCTGCGCGATGCCCAGCGCCTGCACGCAGGCGCCCGAGGTTTCGCCGCCGGCCACCAGCAACTGGCGCACGCCGTGCTGCGCCACCAGGCCGCGCGCGATGGCCGCGAGCGTGCGTTCGACCATGGCGCCGGCCTCGTCCACGCCCAGCTTCGCCTGCACCGCCTTCACGGCCGAGGGCTCGGCGGTCGAATAGACCAGTACCGGGCTTTGCGCCAACAGCGGCGCGGCCCAGGCCAGCGCCTGCGCCACCACGTCGTCGCCGGCCATGAGTTGCAAGGGATCGATGGCGAAGGCCGGGCCACCGCCGTCGATGAAGTGCTTCACCTGCGCATTGGTCGCGACCGAGCAACTGCCCGACAACACGGCCCGCAGGCCGCCCGCGGGCGGCAGCGCGCTGGCACCGGCCGAGGGCGCGAGCCCGAAGTTGGCTGGCAGCCCGATCGCCACGCCCGAGCCCGCCGTGACCAGCGGCATGCCGGCCAGCGCCGGGCCCAGCCGCAGCAGGTCGTCGTTCGTGACCGCATCGACGATGGCCACACCCACGTCCTCGGCGCGCAGCACCGCGATGCGTTCGCGGATGGCCGCATCGCCCTGCGCCACCGTGCGGTGGTCGATCAGGCCGACCTTGCGGCGCGTCTGCGCCTGCATCACGCGCACCAGGTTGGCATCGGTCATGGGCGTGAGCGGATGGTCCTTCATGCCGCTGTCGCTGAGCAGCAGCTCGCCCACGAACAGGTGGCCCTTGAACACCGTGCGGCCGTTGTCGGGGAAGGCCGGCGTGGCGATGGTGAACGCGGTGTCGAGCGCGTCCATCAGCGCCTCGGTCACCGGCCCGATATTGCCGGCCGGCGTGCTGTCGAAGGTCGAGCAGTACTTGAAGTAGACCTGCTGCGCGCCCTGCGCCTGCAGCCAGCGCAGCGCGGCCAGCGACTGCTCGACGGCCTCCTGCGCGGGGATGGTGCGCGACTTGAGCGCCACCACCACCGCATCGACCTCGACGGCCAGCGGTCCTTCGGGCACGCCGATCACCTGCACCACGCGCATGCCGGCGCGCACGAGGTTGTTGGCGAGGTCGGTGGCACCGGTGAAATCGTCGGCAATGCAGCCGAGAGAGAGAGCTTTCATGCGGCAGAAGTCTATCGGTTCGACTCAGCTTCCGGCGCCCTGGCGAACCCTGTGGCTGGCGCCCATCCGGCAGGCCAGATCGAAGGCGCTGGTCATGGCCGTGGCCTGGGCCGTGCCCTGGCCCACGATGTCGTAGGCCGTGCCGTGCGCGGGCGTGGTCACCGGGATCGGCAGGCCGCCCTCGACCGTCACGCCGATGTCGAAGCCCAGCAGCTTGGTCGCGATCTGGCCCTGGTCGTGGTACATGGTGACGATGCCGTCGAGGTCGCCGCGGCGCGCGCGCACGAAGATGGTGTCGGCCGGGTAGGGCCCCAGCGCGGGGAAGCCCTGCGAGGCCGCGAGCCGGATGCCGGGCTCGATCACCTCGGCCTCCTCGCTGCCGTAGTTGCCGTTGTCGCCGTTGTGCGGATTGAGGCCGCACACGCCGATGCGCGGCTGCGCGGTGCCGGCCGCGCGCAGCGCGTCGCTCAGCATGCGGATCGCGCCGGCCACGCCTTCGGGCGTGAGCAGCGACGAGACCTCCTTGAGCGCCACGTGCGAGGTCACGCGCGCGGTCCACATCGGGCCCAGCACGTTGAACTCGCCGCAGGGGCCGCTGTAGTCGAGCAGCTTGGCGAACCAGCGCATCTCGTCTTCCTCGTGCATGCCGCCCATGCGCATCGCGCCCTTGTTGAGCGGCGCGAAGCACAGCGCGTCGGCCTGCCCGTCGGTGACCAGGCGCGTGCCCAGCGTCAGGCTGTCGAGGATGAAGCGGCCGTTGTCGGCGCTCGCGACCGAGGGCGCGAAGCGCGCGTCCTGGCCGGCCCATTCGACGAAGCGCAGGCGCTCGCCGGCCACGGGCAGCGGCACGCCGGCCGCGCGCGCGCCGGCTTCGAGCGCCTCGCGGTTGCTGATCAGCTGGATGTCGGCCTTGGCCGCGGTGGCCGGGTCGGCCAGCAGCCGGGCGACAATTTCGGGGCCGATGCCGGCGGGGTCGCCGATGGCCAGTGCGATGCGGGGAAGTGTCATGGTGGGCTCAGTCCAGCTTGATGTTGCGTTGCTTGATCAGGGCGCCGAAGCGCTGGTAGTCGGCCGCCTGCAGCTGCACGAACTGCTCGCGCGTCAGCGTCGAGGGCGTGCCGCCCAGCGCGCGCAGCCGGGTCTGCACCTCGGGCAGTTGCAGGGCCTTGTTGAACTCGGTCACCAGCCGGTCGAGCGCCGGTGCGGGCGTCTCGGTCGGCGTGTACATCGCGTACCAGGTGCTCATCTCGGCGTTCTTCAGACCCAGCTCGGCCAGCGTCGGCACCTCGGGCAGTTCGCTCGAGCGCTGCGGCGTGGTCACGGCCAGCGCGCGGAACTTGCCGGCCTTGATCAGCGCCATGGCCGAGGAGGTGGTGTCGAGCATCAGGTCGACCTGGCCCGCGAGGATGTCCGAATGGGCCTGCGAGCTGCCCTTGTAGGGCACGTGGACCATGCGGGTGTCGCTGGCGGCCATGAACAGCTCGCCTGCGATGTGCTGCACGCTGCCGATGCCCGAGGAGGCATAGCTCAGCTTGTCGGGCTTCGCCTTGATCTCGGCCAGCAGCGCGCGGAAATCCTTGGCCGGGTTCTGCGCGTTGACGATCAGCACGTGCGGCACCATCACCACCATGCCGATGGGCGTGAGCTGCTTCAGCGGATCGAAGCCCAGCTTCATCAGGTGCGGCGCGATCACCTGCGGCGAGTTGGTGGCCATCAGCAGCGTGTAGCCGTCGGCCGGCGCCTTCGAGGTCAGGTCGGCGGCGATGGTGTTGGCCGCGCCGGGCCGGTTGTCGACGATGATCGACTGGCCCAGGCCCTGGCCCATCTTCTCGGCGAAGATGCGCGCCACCACGTCGGTGCCGCCACCGGCCGAGGCGCCGACGTTGATGCGCAGCGGCTTGTTGGGAAAGGCCGCGGCCTGGGCGTGCGCCGCCAGCGGGACGGCGGCGGCGAACGCGAGAAGCGCGAGCGCGCGGGCGAAGGCGTGGGTCATGTGGGATGTCTCCTGTAGTGCGCGCACTGTAGGAGAGGCCGCGCGCCGCGGCCATCGCTCATTGCGCGACTCAGGATTCGCGGTTTGCGAATTCACCCGGGCACAGCATCGCGGCCACGGTCATTGCCGCCGAGGACATCGCAGCGGCCGGCTGGTGGCACAGCGTGAAGCGCCGCGCGGCCCAGTCGTCGTCGATGCGCAGGCGCCTGAAGGCCTGGCCGCCCGCGAAGCTCTGCGCCACCGCCTGCGGCATCAGGCCGATGCCGATGCCCTGCGCGATCATGGCCGTCATGCTGTCGAAGCTGCCCACGTGGATGCGCATGCGCAGGCTGTGCTGCGCCTCCGAGGCCATGCGCGCGAGCGTGGTCGAGATGGCCGAGCCCTGCGTCAGGCCGATCACGTCGTAGGGCAGGAAGTCCTCCAGCCGCACGCTGCGCCGCGCGGCCAGCGCATGGCTGGCATGCACCACCAGCACGAGCCGGTCCTCGTGGTAGTGCATGGCCGGCAATGCCAGGCCGCCCTGCGCGCTCTCGTAGATGCCCAGGTCGACCACGCCGCGGCTCACGGCCTGCAGCACGCCCTGGCTGTTGATCTCCTGCAGGTCGATCTTGATGCCGGGGTAGGCCGCGTGGCAGCGCTGCAGGTCCTGCGGCATGAACTGCAGCACGGCCGAGGTGCAGGCCGCGATGCGCACCACGCCCTTGTCGCCGTGGCGGAAGGCCTGTGCATCGTCCTGCATGCGCGACACCGCATGCGCCACGCTGCGCGCATGGGCCAGCAGCGTGCGACCCGCGTCGGTCAGCGCCATGCCGTGCGGCAGGCGCTGGAACAGCGGCACGCCGAACTGGGCTTCGAGTTCCTTCATGCGGCGCGAGGCCGCGGCCGGCGCCAGCGCGATGCGTTCTGCGGCGCGCGTGATGCTGCCCGACTCGGCCGTGGCGATGAACAGCCGCACCGTGGTCAGGTCGAAGTGCACCCGGCCGGGCACCGTGTCCGGCAGGGCGGCCGGGGCCGCGGGCTTCGCGGCGCGTGGGCTCACTGCGTTTTCGCGCCGGGCAGCGTGATGCCGGGGAAGATCTTGATCACCGCGCTGTCGTCTTCCTTGGCGAAGCCGGCGGTCGAGGCCTGCATGAACATCTGGTGTGCGGTCGAGGCCAGCGGCAGCGGAAACTTGCTCGCGCGCGCCGTGTCGAGCACCAGGCCCAGGTCCTTGACGAAGATGTCGACCGCTGACAGCGGCGTGTAGTCGGCCGCCAGCACGTGGGCCATGCGGTTCTCGAACATCCAGCTGTTGCCCGCGCTGTGCGTGATGACCTCGTACAGCGCCGCCGCATCCACGCCCTCGCGCAGGCCCAGCGCCATCGCCTCGGCCGCCGCGGCGATGTGCACGCCGGCCAGCAGCTGGTTGATGATCTTGACCTTGCTGCCCGCGCCCGCGCTGTCGCCCAGCCGGTAGACCTTGCCGGCCATCGCGTCGAGCACCGCGCCGGCCCGGGCATAGGCCTCGGGCCTGGCGGCCGACATCACGGTCATCTGGCCGCTCGCGGCCTTGGCCGCGCCGCCGGAGATCGGCGCGTCGATGTAGTGCAGGCCGGTGGCGTTCAAACGCTGTTCGAGCGCCACCGACCAGTTTGGGTCGACGGTCGAGCACATGACGAAGGTGCTGCCGGCCCGCATCGTGGCCGCGGCGCCATGCTCGCCGTAGAGCACGGCTTCGGTCTGCGCGGCGTTGACCACCACGCTCACGACGACGTCGCAGGCCGCGCCGACGTCGGCCGGCGTGGCATGGGCGACGCCGCCGCCCTCGGCGAAGGCCGCGGCCGCGCCGGGCCGCACGTCGCAGACGTGCACTTCGTATCCGTTGCTGCGCAGCGTCTGCGCGATGCCCAGGCCCATGGCGCCCAGGCCGATCAATCCGACAGTGTTCATGGCAATGCCCGCAGGCGTGCTGGTTCAGGAGGGCCTGACCATACCCCGAGGCCGCGCGCGCACCAACGGGACAAGCCCGTGGGCGACGGGGTTCAGAAGCTTCTCAGCGCAGCGTGAGCTTGGCGGCCCGCCCGATGCTCGCTGCATCGACGCCGAAGAAGTCGCGCAGCGCGGCGCGCGTGTCGCTGCGGCCGAAGCCGTCGGTGCCCAGCGTGAGGTAGCGCCGGCCCTCGGGCAGGAAGGCGCGCACGCTCTCGGGCACGGCGCGCACGTAGTCGGTGGCGGCCACGATCGGGGTCTTGCCCTTGCCCAGTTGCTGGGCAATGAAGGCGGTGCCGGCCTCCTCGCCGTTCAGCGCCCGTGCCTGGCAGGCGGCGCCGTCGCGCGCGAGCTCGCTCCAGCTGGTGACGCTGATCACCTCGGCCGCGATGCCTTCGGCCTCGAGCTGCTGCGCGGCCTTGACCACCTCGGTCAGGATCGCGCCCGAGCCCATCAGCGTGACCTGGGGCTTCTTCGGCTTCGACGACGATGCCGCATCGCGCCAGCCCTCGTAGCGCCAGCAGCCGCGCAGGATGTGCTCCGCCGCTTCGGCGGGCACGTCGGGCTGCGCGTAGTTCTCGTTCATCAGCGTGACGTAGTAGAAGACGTCGCGCTGCTCGACCATCATCTCCTGGATGCCGGCGTCGACGATCACCGCCATCTCGCCCGCGAAGCCCGGGTCCCAGGCCTTGCAGTTGGGGATGGTCGCGGCCACCAGGTGGCTGCTGCCGTCCTGGTGCTGCAGGCCTTCGCCGCCCAGCGTGGTGCGGCCCGAGGTCGCACCCAGCAGGAAGCCGCGCGCGCGCTGGTCGGCCGCGGCCCAGATCGCGTCGCCCACGCGCTGGAAGCCGAACATCGAGTAGTAGATGTAGAAGGGCAACATCGCCAGCCCGTGCACGCTGTAGCTGGTGGCCGCGGCGGTCCAGCTCGCGATCGCGCCGGCCTCGCTGATGCCCTCTTCCAAGATCTGGCCGTCGGTGGCTTCGCGGTAGCTGAGGATCGAGTCGATGTCTTCCGGCGCATAGCGCTGGCCCACGCTCGAATAGATGCCGACCTGCTTGAACAGGTTGGCCATGCCGAAGGTGCGCGCCTCGTCGGCCACGATCGGCACCACGCGCGGGCCCAGGGCCTTGTCTTTCAGCAGGTTGCCCAGCATGCGCACGAAGGCCATGGTGGTGCTCATCTCCTTGCCGTTGGCCGCCAGCGCGAACTGCGCATAGGCCGCGAGTTCGGGCTTGGGCACCACCGCGCACGCGGTCTCGCGGCGCGGCATCGCGCCGCCCAGCGCCTCGCGGTGCGCCTTCAGGTAGCGCATCTCTGCGCTGTCCTCGGCCGGCTTGTAGAAGGTCAGCGAGGTGGCCTGCTCGTCGGACAGCGGCAGGTCGAAGCGGTTGCGGAAGCCGATCAGGTCCGCGCTCTCGAACTTCTTGTGCGAGTGCGTGGTCATCTTGCCCTGGCCCGCGGCGCCCATGCCGTAGCCCTTCTTGGTGTGGGCCAGGATGACGGTGGGCTGGCCCTTGTGGGCGGCGGCCGCGGCATAGGCCGCATGGATCTTCACCAGGTCGTGGCCGCCGCGCTTGAGGCGGTCGATCTGCTCGTCGGTCATGCCCTGCGCGAGCTTCTTCAACTCTTCGTTCTGGCCGAAGAAGGAGTCGCGGTTGAAGCGGCCGTCCTTGGCCGCGAAGGTCTGCATCTGGCCGTCGACCGTGTGGGCGAAGGCGCGCGCCAGCGCGCCGGTGGTGTCGCGCGCGAACAGGCCGTCCCAGTCGCTGCCCCAGACCAGCTTGATCACGTTCCAGCCCGCGCCCGCGAACAGTTTTTCCAGCTCGTCGACGATGCGGCCGTTGCCGCGCACCGGGCCGTCCAGGCGCTGCAGGTTGCAGTTGACCACCCAGGCCAGGTTGTCGAGCTTCTCGCGCGCGGCCAGCGTGAGCGCGCTCATCGATTCGGGCTCGTCCATCTCGCCGTCGCCGAACACGCCCCAGACCTTGCGCTGGCTGCAGTCCTGCAGCTGGCGGTCGCTCAGGTAGCGCATGAAGCGCGCGTGGTAGATCGAGCTGATCGGGCCGATCCCCATCGAGCCGGTGGGGAACTGCCAGAAGTCCGGCATCAGGTAGGGATGCGGGTAGCTCGACAGGCCGCGCGCGCCGCTGCCCTGGGTGAAGGCGGGGGCGGTCAGTTCCTGGCGGTAGTGCAGCAGGTCGTCTTCGCTCAAGCGGCCTTCGAGGTAGGCGCGCGCATAGACGCCCGGCGCGCTGTGCGGCTGGAAGAACACCAGGTCGCCGCCATGGCGCTCGCTGTGCGCATGGAAGAAATGGTTGAAGCCGACTTCGAACAGGTCGGCCGCGCTGGCATAGCTCGCGATGTGGCCGCCGAGTTCGCCATAGGCCTGGTTGGCACGCACCACCATCGCCAGTGCGTTCCAGCGCATCAGCGAGCCCAGCCGCTCCTCGATCGCGAGGTCGCCGGGGAAGGCGGGCTGGGCGTCGACGCCGATGGTGTTGACGTAGGGCGTCGAAAGCTCCGGCTTCCAGCCGATGCGCTGCTGGCTGGCGACCTGGGCCAGCGCGTCGAGCATCTGGCGCGCGCGTTCCGGCCCCTGCGTCTGGGCCAGCGCGGTCAGCGCATCGCGCCATTCGGCGGTTTCCTGCGGGTCGGGATCGTGGGCGTCGGGGGTCATCAGGGCGTGCAACTGCGAGGCGGAAATCGGTGCATTCATAGCAGGCACTTTAGGATGCTACGCGCCGCATGAGCTGCCGTGAAGGGCCGCTTCTCGCAACGATGGCCGCATAAAATGCCGCAAAACTATTATTCGGCGGCATTTCATGAAACTCGATCCCATGGATCTGCGCATCCTCGACGAACTGCAGCGCGATGGTTCGCTGTCCAACGTCGAACTGGCGCGGCGCGTGCACCTCTCGCCCTCGCCCTGCCTGGCGCGCGTGAAGGCGCTGGAGGCGGCCGGCGTGATCGACCGCTACGTGGCGCTGGCCAGCGCGCAGGCGCTCGGCCTGGGGCTCAATGTCTTCATCTCGATCAGCCTGCGCACCCAGGGCAAGGAGTCGCTGGCCGACTTCGAGCGGCGCATCGCCGAGCACGACGAGGTGATGGAGTGCTACCTCATGACCGGCGACCGCGACTACCTGATCCGGGTCGCGGTGGCCGACATGGCGGCGCTGGAGAAGTTCATCATGGAACAGCTCACGCCCATCCCCGGCATCGAGAAGATCCGCTCGAGCTTTGCGCTCAAGCAGGTGCGCTACAAGACCGCGTTGCCGCTGCCCTGAAGCGCACGCCGCATCAGGCTCAGGCCTTCTTCTTGGCGCCCAGCGAAGGCTGGACCGGGTCGGCCGTGAGGTAGCCGACGGCCGCACCGAAGCGGTCCTTGTAGTTGGCGCGCACCAGCGGGTCCAGCGTGGGCTGCACCTTGGCATGCAGGCCGCTCCAGTCGCCCGCGTGCTGGAAGTTGCTCATGATGTAGGTCCAGCCGTTGAGTTCGTCGACCGCGTGCAGGCCGGTCGACTCGCCGCCCGCGGGGATCGACATCAGGCGCGAGAGCTGCTTGGTGTCGACGTTGTAGGCCCACAGGAAGTTGTTGACGTGGCTGCTGCTGTCCTCGCCGATGAACAGCGTGCGCATCTTTTCCGAGAACTTGAGGTTGTCGGGGTTGCCGACCTTGTCGGGGTTGGAGGTGTTGCCCAGCGCGTCGGCCGGCACGTCTTCGCCTACCAGCAGCGCATGCGTCTTGGTGGGCACCCATTCGCTAGCGATCGCCGCGCCGTCGGTGTCCTTCTGGCTGCCGGCCAGGTCGTGCGCCATCACGCCGCCGGCCGCGAGCTTCTTGGGCAGCGCGATGTTGGTCGCGGCCGTCCAGCCCTTGCCGCCCTGGATCATCGAGTCCTGGATGTTCTGCAGCGCCGAGTACGCCACCTTGTCCTTGATGTTGACGGTGGTGCCTTCCATCTTGGTGAAGGCCATGCTGGCGTTCTTGAGGTTGGCGTAGCGGTGCGTCTCGAGGAAGGCCGCGGCCTTCTCCATGCCCGGCTTCAGGCGCACCCAGTTGGCCTTGCCGTCGGCGTACAGCAGCGTGAAGCTGTTGTCGACCGGCGTGGCGGGGGTCAGCGGCACCGCGTCGGCCGAGCCGTTCTGCACCGCATAGACGATGTCCATGATGTCCGAGGCCTTGAGCGTGTTGGCCAGCTTCTCGATCTCGGCGCTGGTGGCGTGGCCCAGCTTGATCCAGCTCATCTTGGTGGCCGCGGCCGCCGGATCGATGGAGTAGCCCGCGTCGTAGCGCGCCACGTAGAGCGTGCCGGCCGAGAGGTCCTTCTCCTTGTCGGCGACGAACATGAAGAAGCCGCCGTTGGTGTAGTCGTCACCCATGATGGCGGTGCGGTTGTCGGGCATGACCTGGATCAGCTCGTGCGAGATCCGGCCCATGCAGTAGTGCTTCTTCACGCTGCCGGTGCCGTCCGGGTTCACCGTGACTTCGGGCAGGTGGCCGTAGTGGTACGGGTTGGCGATGGTCTCGCTGCCGAACACGTTCTTGCTGTAGGCCTTGAATTGCGCGCTGCCGGCGGCGACGTTGGCATCGGGCTCGTACTCTTCACTCGACAGGTGGGTGTTCCACGGCGACAGGCTGGCGCCGCAGGTGATCCACAGGCCGTGCGCGGGCGTGGTGTCGACGTTGTGGTACTTGACCAGGCTCAGCTTGCCGGTGGTCTGGTCCTGGTCGAGCGTGAGCACGGCGATGGGCGAAGGCAGGCGGCCGTAGGTGTCGTTGCCGGCCTGGTCGCGCGTGTTGTATTCGAACTGCACCACGGCGAACACGGCCTTGCCCTTGATGCCGGGCACGGTCGGGTTCGGCAGCGCGAGCAGCGAAGTGCCGTCGGGCGAATCGGAGAAGAACTGGCGTTCCTTGCCCGGCACCGACGCATCGACGATCGGCTGGTTGTAGATGTCGACATAACCGCCCGCGAGCACCGTGCCGCCCTTGCCGTCGGGCACCTGGTCGCCGGTGACGAAGAAGGGGCGGTAGGCCAGCTTGAACTCGGTGGCGCTGCCGTCGTCGTAGGCGATCTTGAGCGTCGAGCCGACGGTGGTGGTGGCCATCGCAGCGGGCGTGCTCAGCGTGGGCGCGGCCATGCCGGTGAAGGTCGCCGACACGTAGTTGGCCGCGGCCGGCGGCGTGACAGGAGGCGTGACCGGGGGCGTGACGGTGTTGTCGTTGCCGCCGCCGCAAGCGGTCAGGAAGGCGACGCCGCCCAGGGGCAGCATCGGCGCGGCAGAGAACAGCTTGAGGGCCTGGCGGCGCGAGGCGCGGAAATCAACGGGTTCGGACATGGCGATGTTCTTTGAAATCGTGGGGTGAATCGACGCGACGGCCCCAGCATTTCCCTCGGCCGCCGCACGCCACCGCACCTTAGGCAGCGCCCATGACATGGCCATGCCGTGGGCATGACAGAACGGTGACAAGCGCGATGTTCAAGCGCCGCGCACAGCGTGTGAATTCAAGACCAGGGACACCGCGGAACCGGCTTTGCCGGGCCGCCGGTGTCGCCCCCGGAGGGGGAAGGTGAAGCGACACGCAGTGCGCGAGCCTCCGGGGGGAGCCAAGTGCGCATCGGGGGTGGTCCAGAGACACCGCAGAACCGGCTTCGCCGGGCTGCAGGTGTCGCCCCCTTGAGGGGGAGGGCAAGCGGACACGAAGTGCCGCGCCGCCTTCGGGGGTGGGGCTACTTCGGCCAGAGCGCCCAAAGGCGCAGCGGCTGGTTCACCGTCGCCGCCAGCCTGCCGGCTTCGAGCCCGGTGCCCGCGAAGTAGTCCGCGCGCACGGCGCCCAGGATGGCGCTGCCCGTGTCCTGCGCCACCACGAGCTTCTGCAGTTGCACCGACGGCCCGGGCGTGGTCAGCCAGACCGGGGTGCCGTAGGGGATGCTGTCGCGGTCGACCGCGATCGAGCGGCCGGCCGTCAGCGGCACGCCCTGCGCGCCGCGCGGCCCGAAGGCCGCATCGACCTCGCTCAGCGTCTCTTCACGGAAGAACACGTAGCGCGGGTTGCTCCACATCAGCTGCGACACCCGCTGCGGGTTCTGTGCGACCCAGGCCTTGGTGTCGTCGGGCCAGCGGCTCACGCGGCCCGCGCCCTGGTTGATCAGCCACTGCTGGATGCTGCGGTAGGGTTGTTCGTTGGTGGCGGCGAAGGCCACGCGCACGGTGTGCTGCCGGCCGTCGGGCTCGGTCAGCCGCAGGCGGCCCGAGCCCTGGATGTGCAGCATCATCGCGTCGACCGGATCGGCCATCCAGGCGATCACGCGGCCGCGCAGCGCGGCCTGCGCCTCGGGCAGGGTCTCGATCTGCTCGCGCGTGAACCAGGGCCGTTTGGGCACCAGCCCGGCGGGCGTGGCGTGGATCGGCACGTTGAACTGCGCGGTCTGCTGGCGCGAGGCCTCGTAGACAGGTTCGTAATAGCTGGTGAGCTGGCCTTCGCTCTGGCCGGCCAGCGATTCCACGCGGTAGGGCTGCAGCCGCTCGGTCATCCACTGGCGCTGCGCGTCGGCATCCGCGATCGCGAGGCGCCGCACGTCCTGGCACAAGGGCGCGAAGGCGGCATTGGGGCGCGCGCAGTTCGACACCATCGCGTCCCAGCCCTCATGCGTGGCGTCGTCGTTGAAGCCCGGCAGTTCGGACCACGCCACGGGCACCCAGCGGCTCTTGGGATGCGCCAGCGAACCGGTGAGAGGCCCCAGCACCGGCGGCGGGCTGCTGCCAATGGGCGGGGAAGTCGTGGGGGGGATGCGCGTGCCGGTCGAGCAGGCAGCGAGCATTGTTACGATGGCCGTTACCACCAGCCACCGGAGTCCTTTTGTCATGGGTCTGATTTTGCTTGAAGCGCTCGGCGCCCTCGTGCTGCTCGTCTTCATCGTGTGGTGGACCATGTTCTCCGGCCGCAAGGGCGGCGAGATCGACCCGGGGCACAAGGCCGACGCGCCGGAAGACACGCCGCCCCGCGGCTGAATGTCACGCTTTCCCTGTCGGGCGAGGCCGCATCGTATCGTGAGGTAACTGCGGAATTGCTATGGATTTGGTAGCGGTTGGGCCTTTGAATTCATGGCTTTCAGGAGGATCGAATGCCCGGATGGTTACATGCCGAGACGTCCGCGGCGCCCATTGGGCCCTGCTTTCATCGGGATAATTGACCGGCATCCCGCGGCAGATCATGCTGCGGCGTCTCTCAACTTCGATCGAAGGAAACCGCCATGAAAAAACTCGTACTCGCCACTGCCGCATTCGCCGTCGTCCTGACCGGCTGCGCCGGCATGAGTGACACGCAACGCAACACCGGCATCGGCGCCGGCGTCGGCGCGCTGGGCGGTGCCGCCATCGGTTCCGTCACCGGCGGTCGTGCCGGCACGGGCGCGGCCATCGGTGCCGGCGTGGGCGCGCTGGGCGGCTACCTCTGGTCGCAGCGCATGGAGAACCAGAAGCGCGAGATGGAAGCCGCCACCCGCGGCACCGGCATCGGCGTGACGCAGACCGCCAACAACGAGCTCAAGCTCGCGATCCCGAGCGACGTGTCCTTCGACACCGGCCGCTCGGCCATCAAGGCCAACTTCGCGCCGGTGCTCAACCAGTTCGCCAACGGCCTGCGCAACAACCCGAACGCCGAAGTGCGCATCATCGGCCACACCGACAGCACCGGCAGCGACGCCATCAACAACCCGCTGTCGGTCGACCGTGCGGCCAGCACGCGCGATTACCTGATCGCCCGCGGCGTGCCCTCGAGCGCCTTCCGCATCGAAGGCCGCGGCTCGCGTGAGCCGATCGCCGACAACAACAGCGACGCCGGCCGCGCCCAGAACCGCCGCGTCGAGATCTACGTCGGCGAGCGCCAGGGCTAAATCCCGCGCAGCAGGTTGGCCAGTTCGACGGCCGACTTGACGTCCATCTTCTCGAACAGCCGCGCACGGTGGACTTCCACCGTGCGCACGCTGATCGACAGCTGATCGGCGATCAGCTTGTTGGGCAATCCCTCGACCACCAGCTGCATCACGTCACGCTCGCGATCGGTGAGTTCGCCGATGCGGTCGCGCAAGGCCTGACGCCCGGCCTGCGCGTGGACGGCCAGCAGCGAGGCGGCCAGCGCCTTCTCGATGCGGTCCACCAGCGCGTTGTCAGAGAAGGGCTTCTCGCAGAAATCGAAGGCGCCGCGCTTGACCAGGTCGACCGCGGTCGGCACGTCGGCGTGCCCGGTCAGGAAGATCACCGGCATGGCCTCCAGCAGGCCGCGCTCGGCCAGCCGGTCGAACAGCACCAGCCCGCTGGTGCCCGGCATGCGCACGTCCAGCAGCAGGCAATGCGGCTGCGGCAGGGGCGGCATGCTCGTGATGTAGGCCTCGAAGGCATCGGCCGAGGCGAAGGGCTCGCTGGCCAGCCGGCGCGAACGCAGCAGCCAGGCCAGCGCGTCGCGCACGCCCGCATCGTCGTCGACGATGAAGACCAGTCCGTCGATCAGGGGTTGCATTTCATCTTTCTCCAGGCCTGACGGCAAGTGGAATCAATACCAGGGACACCGCGGAACCGGCTTTGCCGGGCCGCTGGTGTCGCCCCCTTGAGGGGGAAGGCAAGCGGACACGAAGTGCCGCGCCGCCTCCGGGGGTGGGCCAGGGACACCGCGGAACCGGCTTTGCCGGGCCGCTGGTGTCGCCCCCGGAAGGGGGGAGGCGCCGAAGGCGCATCGAGGGTGGGCCATGCAGTTCAGGCGATCGGCAATGTGAATCGGAAAACGGTGCCGCGCGGACGGTGGGGCTCGAACATCAGCACGCCGCCGTGCTGCTCGACCACCGTGCGGCACAGGCTCAGGCCCAGGCCCATGCCGTCGGGCCGCGTGGTGAAGAAGGGCGTGAACAGGCGCTTGGCCACCTCGTCGCTGATGCCGCTGCCGATGTCGGCCACCGTGAACGCCAGCCAGTGGCGCATGTCGGCCGGCGCACCCTCGGCCCGCAGGCCGCCCGCACGGGCCACGCGCAACAGCAGCACGCGCTCGCGCAGCTCCGGCATGTCCATGGCCTGCATCGCGTTGCGCGCCAGGTTCAGCAGCACCTGTTCGACCAAGGTGCGGTCGCACAAGACCCGGGGCAACGCGTCTTCCAGCACCACGTCGATGCGCACGTCGAGTTTGCGGGCCTGCAGCCGCACCAGCGGCAGCACCGCATCGAGCAGCGCCTGCGGCGCCACGGGCTCGCGCGTGCGGTCGCGCCGGCGCACGAAGTCGTGCACGCTGCGGATCACCTGGCCCGCGCGGTCGGCCTGCTCGGCGATGCGGCGCACCGCCATCGCGACTTCGGCGTTCTCGCCTTCGGCGCCTTGCAGCAGGTTGAGCGATCCGGTCGCATAGCTGGCGATGGCGGCCAGCGGCTGGGTCAGCTCGTGGCTCAGCAGCGATGCCATCTCGCCCACGGTCGCGAGCCGCGCGCTGGCCTGCAGCCGCTCCTGGCTGGCGCGCGAGAGCTCCTCGACGCGGCGCTGCTCGCTGACGTCGATGAAGGCGCTCATCCAGCCGGTCTGCACGCCGTGGGCGTTGATCAGCGGGGCCTCGAAGATCAGCACCGGGAAGCGGGTGCCGTTCTTGCGCATGAACACCGATTCGAAGCCCTCGCGCGGCGGCAGGCCGCCGGCCAGCCGCAGGGTCTGGCGCTTCTGGTATTCGTGCGCCAGTTCGGTCGGCCAGTAGGGCGCTTCGCCGAAGCCGGCGCTGACCAGTTCCTCGGCGCTGAAGCCCACCATCTCGCAGAAGGCGGGGTTGACGTAGGTGATGCGGCCCTGCAGGTCGCGCGCGCGCAGGCCGGTGACGACCGAGTCTTCCATCGCCTTGCGGAAGGCCAGCGTGTCGGCCAGCTCGTTCTCGGCGCGCAGCCGGCGGCGCGTGTCGCGTGCCAGCAGCACCAGCACCGAGACCAGCGCGATCGAGATGGCGGTGACCAGCGCGGTCAGCAGGTTGGGGAACACATCGGGGGCGGCGCGCCAGCCGTCGACCCGCAGCACCAGCGCCGTGCCGGGCAGGTCGATCAGCTGCTGCGTGCTGAACACGCGGCTGCCGATGCGCCGCGCGGTGCCGACCGACGCGAGCCGCGTGCCGTCGGGCTCGGTCAGCGAGACTTCCTGGCCGCGCCGCAGCGTGGGCGCGACCAGCTCGGTGAGCATGTCGCGCAGCGCGTAGGTGGCGATCAGGTAGCCGCCGGCCTCGAGCGGCAGGCACAGCTCCATCACCTCGAGGCCCGCACTGTCGGGCAGCGCCACGTAGTGGCTCGGCGAATAGGCGGCACCGTCGAGCTTGTGCGCCGAGGTGCAGGCCAGCGCCACGTCGGTCTGTGCCGACTGGCGCGTGGTCTCGTCGAACATCGTGGTGCGATAGGGCGTGTCGGCCGCGGCCCGCGTGCGCAGCGCGCCGTCGCGCCATTCGAGCCGCAGCCACTCGCGATGGCCGCGCATCAGGGCGGCGGATTCGGTCGGCCAGCGCTCGGGGTTGAGTGCCGGCGCGCCCAGGGCGTGCAGGCTCTGCATGTTGTGCTGCAGGCCGGCGCGCAGGTCCGCGGCGGCATCGGCCGTGTCGCGGTCGAGCGCGGCCTGCACCTGCTCGGCTTCGTGCCGGCCGGCCAGCCACACCACGGTGGCGAGCAGCGCCAGCACCAGCACCGCCAGCAGCACCCAGAGGAACCAGCGCTGCCAGACCGAGCGCAGGCTCAGGAAGGCCTGGCCGCCGAAGCGCAGCGCCAGGCGCGTGGCGAGGTTCTCGCGCGGCACCGGGCGCGGCGTCTCAAGCGGCGGAGAGGACACGGTGGGAGAGTGCGGGGAGTTGCGCGCGTGCCGCGGCGGTGCGCGTGGCGTCGAGCTCGAACAGCACCACGCCTTCGCCCTGCGCGCGCTGTGCGACCACCGTGCCCCAGGGGTCGACGATCAGCGACTGGCCCCAGGTCTGGCGGCCGTTCTCGTGCGTGCCGCCCTGCGCGGGCGCCACGACCCAGGCCAGGTTCTCGATGGCGCGCGCACGCAGCAGCACTTCCCAGTGGGCCGAGCCGGTGGTGTGGGTGAAGGCGCTGGGCACCAGCAGCAGTTCGGCGCCGCCCTGCGACAGCGCGCGGTAGAGCTCGGGGAAGCGCAGGTCGTAGCAGACCGACAGCCCGATGCGCCAGCGGTGCCCGTCGCGCGAGGGCAGGTCGAAGCTGACGGGCTCGCTCCCGCGCGCGACCACGCGGCGCTCGTCGTAGTGCTCGCGGCCGTTGTCGAAGAAGAACAGGTGGATCTTGTCGTAGCGCGCCACGCAGCGGCCGTCGGGCGCGTAGGCGAGCGAGCTGTTGAGCACATGCTGGTCGTCGGTGGTCTCCAGCGGCAAGGTGCCGCCGACGATCCACAGGCCGAACTCGCGCGCCGCGTCGGCCAGGAAGCGTTGCACCGTGCCGTCGCCGGGCGCTTCGCGCAGCGCGAGCTTGTCGGTGTCCCTGGCGCCCATCACGCAGAAATACTCGGGCAGCACCGCCAGTTCGGCGCCGGCCGCCGCGGCCTCGGCCAGCAGGGCGTGGGCGCGGGCCAGGTTGGCTTCGCGGGTGATGGCCGACACCATCTGGATGGCTGCGACTTTCATGGCCGGTTCTCCTTCTGTGCTTCGTTCACGGGCGTGCTGCGGCGTGGCACCTTGGTGATCTTGGGGTCGGTCCAGGTGCCTTCGATCTGGAACTCCTGCGTCGCGGCGGCGGCCAGCGGCTTGCTCAGCAGCAGCTGCGCGAGGAAGGTGCTCAGGCCGATCACCGGGTTGATCGCGGTGGCGACCAGCGATGCGGTGCCCGCATTGATCTCGGGCACCACCACCACGCGCAGGCTCTGCGTTTCGCGCGCCAGGTCGGCCGAGCCGTCCATCAGCGCGGCGGCGTTCACGCCCTTCATCTGCAGGTTGTTGGTGCTGGCCACGCCGCGCAGGATCTTGGCGTCGCCGCGCACGAAGTCGAAGGCGAAGCCGTCGCTGAACACGTCGCGGAAGTCGAGCGTGAGACGGCGCGGCAGCGCCTGCAGGCTCAGCACGCCCAGCAGCTTGGCGAGCCCGGGGTCGGCCTTGAGGAACTGGCCGCTGCCCACGTCGATGTGCAGCTGGCCGTTGAGGCTGGGGTAGTCGAGCGACAGCGGCGAGCCCTGCCAGTCGACCTCGCCCTCGAGCCGGCCGCGGCCGCGCCGGATCACGTCCTTCATGTTGAAGCGCGCCAGCAATGCGCCGGCGTCGGCCATCTCGAGCTTGAAGTTCATCGCGGTGCGGCGCCGCGCCGCGTCGTTGCCGGCCCAGGTGCCCTGCGCCGTGAAGCTGGCCTCGGGCATGGTGAAGGCCAGCTTGTTGAGCCGCCACTCGCGCCGCGCGCCGCCGCGGTTGACCGCGTCGATCTCGGCCCGGCCCAGGTGCCGGCCCAGCAGCTCGAAGTCGTCGACCACGATGTCAAGCGCCGGCAGCGCATCGGGTTGCTCGTCGAGCAGCGACTCGACGTCCTTCGCTTCGCTGGCCGCGATCTTCAGGCGCGACAGCCGCGCATAGATGCGGCCGTCCTGCGACTGGCGGTATTCGGCATAGCCGCTGAGCTCGGTGGCGTCGATGTTGGCGCGCCACAGCGTGCCCTCACGCGAGCCGCCCAGCACCACGTCGTGCAGCGTGCGGCCGCCGCCGATGCCCAGTGCCTGCGCGCGCGCCGCCAGGGACGTCGGCAGGTAGGCCGAGGGGTCGCTGCCGCCGGTGCCGGTGCCGACCGCGTTGCCCGTCGCTTCGCCGAACAGCGCCTGCCAGGCCGGCAGGTCGAACTGGGCCAGGTGCAGCGTGGCCAGCACGCCGTGGTCGGGCGCGGTGGCGGTCTCGCCCTCGGGCAGCCCGACGCCGATCGCGCCCTGCAGCACGCGCGGCTCGGCGCCCGTGATGTCGCGCACGTAGTGGGCCGAGGCCACGTTCCCGAGGCCGAGGGCGATCCGGTCGTGCATCAGCGGTGCCGCGCCCGCCCGGGCCTCGCGCAGCACCACCTTCTTCTCGATCTGCAGCGGCATCGCCTCGTCGGCGCTCTTGGCCAGCGGCGCGGGCAGCGCCAGCGCCAGGCCCTGCAGGCTGCTGTTGACCGAGAACTCCGGCGTGCCGTCGCGCACCGACAGCGTGGCGCTGTAGCCGGTACCGCCGCCGGCCTTGGCGGCCACCCGGGGCAGCCATTCGACTTCGCGCACCGCGCGCAGGCCTTCGGCGGTCACGTTGCCCTGCGCCCTGAAGCTCATCTCGGGGCTGGCACCGGCGTAGCGCCCGCGGCCCTCGATGCGTGTGTCGCCCCCGGCCAGCCGGCCCTGCACGCCGCCCAACGTGAAGCCGGTTTCGGTGAAGCCCAGCGTGCCGCGGACCTGCGACACGGTCGGGGCTTCGGGCGCGAGTTGCAGGTCGTTGCCGGCCAGCACCACGGTGGACTGCACCTTGGCCTTGTCCATGTTCTCCAGCGGCAGGTCCAGCTTGAGCCGGTAGTCGGCGTTGCCGGTGGCGCGCACCCTGGCGATCGGCTCGGCCGCCTCGCCGGTCAGCGGCGCGCCGACCTTGAGCAGTTCGGCCAGCGGCCCGCGGGCCTGGGCATCGACCTCGAGCAGCGGCGCGTGATGCGCCATGTCGGCGATCTGCGCGTCGGCCTGGGTCACCTCGATGCCCGGCGCGCCCACCAGGCGGCCGCGCGCATTGCGCACGCGCATGCCCGAGCGCTCGAAGATCAGGTCGCCCGAGACGCCGGTGAGGCCCGGCCACGCGGCCGCCTTGCCCGACGCGACCAGGGAGGGCGGCACGTAGGCGTAGTCGACGCCCGACACCTTGGCCGAGATGCGGAATTCGCCTTCGCGCGGGTCGTTGAAGGGCACGTCCCAGAGGTCGCCGCGGACCTTGAAGTCGACCGTGCTGGCGCGGCCCTTGGTCACGCTCTGCTGCACGTAGTCGCGGGTGTGCTTGGGGATCTCCAGCGGCAGGTAGCGGAACACCCGCGTGCCGTCGGCGTTGGTCAGCTGGCCCTGCAGGTCGAGCACGCCGGGGTAGCGCGAGCGCCCGTGCGACACGGCCGGGTCGCTGGTGCGCCAGCTGGCGCGCGCCTCGCCCGTGGCGTCGGCGTTGGCGAAGCGCAGGTCGCTCACCTGCAGCTGCGCCTTGTCGCCGTCGAGCTTCCATTGCAGCTGCGCCGAGAGCCGGTCGATCGGGATCAGCGGCTCCTCGAACACGCCGGGGAATTCGAGCGTGCCCTGCGCGATCGAGAGCGTGGCCTTGCCGCCGTCCTGGGTGGCGTCGAACTCGACGCGGGCGCCGCTCAGGCCGGGCGTGCCCGGATGCGGCACGGCCGCAGCAGCCTGCGGTTTGGCGTCGGCGGGCGCCTTGGCCGGCTGCGAGGCCAGGCCGAGTCCGCTCACGCTGCCCGTGGCGCGGTAGTGGTGCGGGGCGTCGAGCGAGCCCTGCCAGCCGAGGTCGAGGCGCTCCACCACGCCGCGCGGCGCGTAGGTGGCGAGCGCCTGGTGCGTGGCGTCGCCGAGCGGCAGCCGGCCGGCGATCAGCGCCAGCGCGGCCAGGTCGAGCGCATCGGCCTTGAAGGCGCCGCGTTCGGGGCTTCGGCCCTGGGTCGGCGTGTGCTGGAACCACAGGTTGCCGCCGGGCCAGCGCAGGCCGTCGGCGGCGGTGAACTGCAGGGCCGTGGTGGAGAACTCGAGCGTCTGGTCGTTGAGGCGGCCCGCGAGGCGGCCGGTCACGCCGCGCAGCACCAGCGGCTCGAGCCCGGCGTCGAGCGAGGCGTCGATCTGGTCCAGGGCGAGGTCGGTGGCGCCGCCGACGATCTTGCCGTTGCGCACGTCGGCCCAGGCGCGCAGGCCGCCGCTGCCTTCGCGGATGCGGGCGTCGAGCGACACGTAGCGCCCGAGCCGGCGCACGTCAATGTGCGGCAGCTCGGCGTACATCTGGCCGGTCCAGCTGTGCCAGTTGCCGCGGCGCACCGACAGCAGCGGCTGGCGGAACTGGCCGCGCAGCGAGAAGCGCTCGCCCCAGCCCTCGGGCGGCGTGGCGTCCAGGCGCAGCGCGTGGCGGCGCCCGGCATTGCGCGCGACGAAGCGCACGTCGGTCAGCGTCAGGGGCTCGGCCTGGCGGCGTTCGTCGGTCCAGCGCACCGTGCCGCCTTCGATCACGAACTCGCGCTGGGCGAAAAACCAGTCGGCGCCGCGGGTCTCTCCGCTGGTGTCGGTGGACATGTCGAGCCCGGCCACGTGCAGCTTGCCCAGCGCATCGAGCCGCACCTCGAGCTGGGGTTTCTCGATGTAGAGCTGCTCGAAGTTGAGGTGCCACAGCGAGCGTGGCGAGACGCTGGCCACCACCCGCACCAGCCGCAGCGCTTCGCGCTGCTGGGCGTCGAGCAGCACCACGTCGCGCAGCTCGAGCACGGGAAACAGGGTGCCGGATCGTGCGCTGATCTCGCCGATGCGCACCGGTACCCCGACGGCACGGGAGGCCTGCGCCTCGATGGCTTCACGGTAGTCGCCGATTCGCGGCACAATCCAGCCGTGTAGGACAACGACCGCCAAGGCGAACAACGACCACGCGGCAATCAACAGACCCAGCAGCCATCTCGCCATGACAGCGGTGAACTTGAGCAGCTTGGAAGGATGGGACGCCGTGTCGTTCATTGAGGATCGCGCTGTGCAGGAATTATGACCCCCAGCCTCTCGACGGGTTCCGCTCCCACCGATGCCATCGTGCATCCCTCCCCCACGACGACATGGCCGCCGGTGGCTCCCGCGACGGCCCCGGTCCCGTTGTCCGCCCATTCGCGCTTCGTCCAGCGGCTGCGCCGCCGCTATGCGGGCGAGCTGGCGCTGCTGCCCGAGGGCGAACCGCTGCGCCCGCAGATGCGCCAGGCTTACGAACAGTTGCGTGCGCGCGGCGACAGCGCCGCCGATGCGCTGCGCATCGTGCGCCAGTTGGTCATGGAGCGGCTGGTCACGCTCGACTGCGACCACCAGGCCCCGCTGGCCGTGGTCACTACCGCCGTCACCCAGCTCGCCGAGTTCGCGCTCGACGTCGCCTGCGCCGAGAGCGCGGCCGAACTCGACGCCCGCCACGGCGCCCCCCTGGGCCCCGACGGCCAGCGCGCCCAGTTCTGGGTGGTGGGCATGGGCAAGCTCGGCGCGCGCGAGCTCAACGTGTCGAGCGACATCGACCTGATCTACCTCTACGACCAGGACGGCGACACCGCGGGCGACGTCGACGGCCGTGGCCGGATCTCGAACCACGAGTACTTCGCGCTGGCCGTCAAGCGCATCTATGCGCTGGTGGGCGACACCACCGAGCACGGCTTCGTGTTCCGGGTCGACCTGGCGCTGCGGCCCAACGGCAATTCCGGCCCGCCGGTGGTCTCGCTCGATGCGCTCGAGGAGTATCTGCAGGTGCAGGGCCGCGAGTGGGAGCGCTTCGCCTGGATGAAGAGCCGGGTGGTGGCGCCCGCCTCGGTGGTGGCCGACGGCTCGGCCCAGGCGCTGCGCGGCGTGGTGCTGCCCTTCGTGTTCCGCCGCTACCTCGACTACAGCGTCTTCGATTCGCTGCGCACGCTGCACCGGCAGATCCGCGAACAGGCGGCGCGCCGCAGCGCGGGCCGGCCCGAGCGGGCCAACGACGTCAAGCTGTCGCGCGGAGGCATCCGCGAGATCGAATTCACCGTGCAGCTGCTGCAGGTGGTGCGCGGCGGTCAGTTCCCCGAGCTGCGCACCCGGCCCACGCTCGACGCGCTGCAGCGCCTGGCGCGCGCCGGCCTGATGCCGCAGGACACGGCGGACACCCTGGCCGTGGCCTACGAGTTCCTGCGCCGCGTCGAGCACCGCATCCAGTATCTGGACGACCAGCAGACCCACGTGCTGCCGGTCAACGACGAGGACGTGCGCTGGATCGCCGAGTCGATGGGGCTGCCCGATTGCTGCGCCTTCCTGGCCGAGCTCGACACCCACCGCGAATTCGTGGCGCAGGAGTTCGACAAGCTGCTGGGCGGCGAGAAGACCTGCACCGGCTGCAACGGCAAGGCCAAGACCGACCCGCCGGCCGACCTCAACGACCTGATCGCCCAGCTGCCCGCGGCCTTCGCCGCGCGCGTCGAGCGCTGGCGCGAGAGCCCGCGCATCCTGGCGCTGCGCGACGAGACGCGCGCGCGGCTGCGCCAGCTGGTGCGCCGCACCGGCCAGTGGATCGACGGGGTGGCCCAGGACGCCTCGGAGGAAGTCAAGGCACAGCGCACCGAAGCCGCCCTGCGCTGGGCCGACTGGATCGAGCCGCTGCTGCGGCGCGAGAGCTACCTGGCGCTGCTGGTCGAACGGCCGGCGGTGCAGGAGCGGCTGTTGCGGCTGTTCGGCGCGGCGCGCTGGCCGGCGCGCTACCTGATGCAGCACCCGGGCGTGATCGACGAACTCGCCAGCGACGAGATGCTGGGCGGGCGTTTCGTCGCCGCCGAGTTCGAGCGCGAGCTCGAATCGCGGCTGGTCTCGCTGCGCCGCACCGGTGAAGACGATGAAGAGCGCCTGCTCAACCTGCTGCGCCATGCGCACCATGCCGAGGTGTTCCGCACGCTGGCGCGCGACGTCGAAGGCCGGATCACGGTCGAACAGGTGGCCGACGACCTCAGCGCCATGGCCGACACCGTGCTGCGCATCACCGCGCGCTGGTGCTGGCAGCATGTGCGCAACACCCATCGCGAGGCGCCGCAGTTCGCGGTCATCGGCTACGGCAAGCTGGGCGGCAAGGAGCTGGGCTACGGCAGCGACCTCGACATCGTGTTCGTCTACGAAGACGAGGACGAACGCGCGGGCGAGGTCTATGCGGCCTACATCCGCCGGCTCATCAACTGGCTCACGACGAAGACGCGCGAGGGCGACCTGTTCGAGATCGACACCGCGCTGCGGCCCAACGGCAACTCGGGCCTGCTCATCACCACCTTCGCGGCCTACGAGAAGTACCAGCTGGGCCGCGGCAGCAACACCGCCTGGACCTGGGAACACCAGGCCATGACGCGGGCGCGCTTCGTGCTGGGCGACCCGGCGCTGGGCGAGCGCTTCGACCGCATCCGCGACGCCGTGATCTGCGCGCCGCGCGACCACGAGGCGCTGCGCGCCGAGATCTTCGCGATGCGCAACAAGGTCCGCGCCGCGCACCCGGTCAAGGCCGGGCGCTTCGACGTCAAGCACAGCCCCGGCGGCATGGTCGATGCCGAGTTCGCGGTGCAGTTCCTGGTGCTGTCGCAGGCCTGCGGCCACACCGAGCTGGTGCCCAACGTGGGCAACATCGCGCTGCTGCAGCGCGCCGAGGCGGCCGGGCTGCTGCCCGAGGGCGTGGGCCAGCGGGCCGCAGCGGCCTACCGCGAACTGCGCCGCGTCCAGCACCGCGCGCGGCTCAACGAAGAACCCACGCAGGTGCCGCTGCCGGCCCTGGCGGCCGAACGCGAAGCCATGCTGGCGCTGTGGCATGCGGTCTTTGGCTGACCGCCTCGCAGGGCCGCGCGGCGCGGCCTGGTCGGCCCTCGCCGCGGCGCTGGTGCTGGCGGGCTGCGCGAGCGGACCCAAGGGTGGCGAGGGCCGCAGCGGTCGCGACGGCCCGGGCGCCAATCCGCCGTCGAACCTGAGCAGCGTGCCCGATGCCGAGCCGCGCATCGAATCGATCCGCGGCAGCGGCGGCACCAGCAAGCCCTACACCGTGCTGGGCCGCTCCTACGTGCCGATCACCGACGACCGGCCGCTGCGCGAGAGCGGCGTGGCCTCCTGGTACGGCAACAAGTTCCACGGCCAGTCGACGGCCAGCGGCGAGCCCTACGACATGTACGCGATGACCGCGGCGCACAAGACGCTGCCGCTGCCCAGCTATGTGCGGGTGCGCAATCCGGCCAACGGCCGCGAGGTGGTGGTCCGGGTCAACGACCGCGGCCCCTTCCACGACGGCCGCATCATCGACCTGAGCTACACCGCCGCGCTCAAGCTCGACCTGCTGCGCGGCGTGGGGCCGGTGGAGATCGAGCGCATCACCAACGAGGACATCCGCACCGGCGCCTGGCGCCGCGGTGGCGAGCCGATGCTGGCCTCGGCCACACCGCCACCGCCGCCCCCACCGCCGCCTCCCAGGGCCGTGGCCCCGGCACCCGTGGCCGTGCCCGCCGCCTGGACCGCGAACGCCGCGGCAGCGCCGGCCGACAGCGTCGCGCTGCCCGCGCAGCCTTCCGCGGCATCCGCGCCGTCGGCGATGGTCGTGACCGAACTGCCGCCCTTGACGCCGGCCGCAGCGCCGACGCCCTCGCCGCTGCCGACGTCATCGAACGCCGAGGCACCGTCCGCCGGCTTCTGGCTGCAGCTGGGCGCCTTCCGCGAACGCGATGGCGCCGAGGGCCTGCGCAACCGGGCCGCACGCGGCCTGCCGGCGCTGGCCTCGCAGCTGCGCGTGTTCAGCGAGGACGGCACGCACCGGCTGCAGGCCGGGCCCTTCGCCACGCGCGACGCGGCGGCTGCGACCGTGTCGCAGGTGCGCGAGGAACTGCGCATCGCGCCGATCGTGGTCGAGCGGCGCTGAGCCGTTTTTCTCAGGCGATGGTCTTCTCGGCCACCGGCAGGCGCATGCCTACGCCGAGCCGGTTCCAGGCGTTGATCTGCGCGATCGCCACCGTCAGGTCGACGATCTCGGCGTCGCTGAACACCGCCTGCAGCTGCGCGAAGTCGGCATCGCGGTCGCCGTGGTGCTCGGCCAGGCGGGTCAGGCTCTCGGCCCAGTTGAGCGCGGCGCGTTCGCGCGCGTCATAGAAGCCGACCTCGCGCCAGGTCGCGATGCTGTTGATGTGCTGCCAGTCGACTTCGAGCTTGCGCAGGTCGCGCACGTGCATGTCGAGGCAGAAGGCGCAGCCGTTGAGCTGCGAGACGCGGGTCTGGACGATCTCGAACAGGCGCTGGCCCAGCGTGTGGCCGGCCAGTGCGCCATTGACGCCGAGCATGGCCTGGTAGGCCTTGGGCGCGATCTTGAACCAGCTGAGGCGGGGGGTGTTCATGACGGGTTTCCTTGTATGAAAGTCACTGGATACCCCCATAAGACGCGCCGGCCGCGGCGCCTGTGACACTCAAGGGCCGAAAGTCGCGGCGACGTGCGCCAACTTGTCGGGATTGCGCTGGGCATGGATGCGCACGATGCGTTCGCCGTCCCACTCGATGCCCTGCACCGACTCGAGCACGCCATCGACGTAGCGCACCAGCCCCGGCGCGCCGTTGACCTCGGCGATCTCGACGCGCACCGCGCCCGGGAAACGGCGCGCGACGGCGAAATAGATCTGCGCCACGCGCTGGGCGCCGACCATGGGCTTGCCGAAGGACGGCACCTTGCCGCCGCCGTCCCCGATGATCGCCACGTCCTCGGCCAGCAGCGCCTTGAGGCCGTGCAGGTCGCCCTTCTGCGCCGCCTCGGCAAAGCCACGCAGCAGCCGCAGGTGGGTGTCGCGCGTCACGGCCTGGCGCGGGCGCTCGCCTTCGCGCACCTGGGTCCGGGCCCGGTGCACCAGCTGCCGGCAGGCGGCCTCGCTCTTGCCCAGCGTGTGGGCGATCTCGCCGTAGTCGGCGTCGAAGACCTCGCGCAGCAGGAAGGCGGCCCGTGCCTCGGGCGCCAGCCGCTCGAGCAGCGTGAGGAAGGCCATCGAGAGGTCGTCGGCGCGTTCGAGCAGCTGCTCGGGCGTGGGCGGGCCGTCTTCGATCAGCGGTTCGGGCAGCCAGGTGCCCACGTAGTGGATGCGCTGCAGCTTGGCCGCGCGCAGCCGGTCGATGGCCAGCCGCGTGGTCACGGTGACCAGCCAGGCCTCGGCGCTGTCGAGCGTCTCGTGCACGGCGGCGTTCCAGCGCAGCCAGGCGTCCTGCACCACGTCCTCGGCCTCAGCCCGCGAGCCCAGCATGCGGTAGGCGATGCCCTGCAGCCGGGGGCGCAGGCGGTCGAAGGTGAGGGTGGCGTCGTCCATGCCGCTCAGACGAACGGGTGCGGGTCGGTGTGACAACCCGCGCAGCGCATGGGCCTCAGGCGCCCTGGTATTCGGGCTTCGGGCCGAGCGAGGTGGCCAGTTCCTTGCGGTAGCGGTTGAGGTCCTGCACTGTCTTGAAGCTGCGGTTCATCAGCAGGCTCAGGTTGTGCAGGATGCGCTCGCCGACCTTGTTCTCCCAGACCGCGTCAAACTTGATCTGGTGGTCCAGCCAGTGCTCGAGCCAGTCCGGGTCGGGCATGCGGCTCTGGATGGTGTCGTTGGGGAACAGCGCCTTGCTCACGTGCAGGTTGGTCGGGTGCAGCGCCTGGGCCGTGCGGCGCGCGCTGGCCATCAGCACGCCGACCTTGGTGAAGGCGGCACGCGCCTCGTCGCCGAACTTCTCCATGGCGCGCTTCATGTAGCGCAGGTAGGCGCCGCCGTGGCGCGCCTCGTCCTGGCTCAGCGTGGTGTAGATGTGCTTGATCACCGGCTCGGTGTGCCACTCGGCCGCGCGGCGGTACCAGTGGTTGAGCCGGATCTCGCCGCAGAAATGCAGCATCAGCGTCTCCAGCGGCGGCGCCGGATCGAAGTCGAAGCGGATGTCGTGCAGTTCCTGCTCGGTCGGCGCGTGCTGGGGGCTGAAGCGCTTGAGGTATTCCATCAGCACCAGCGAATGCTTCTGCTCCTCGAAGAACCAGATCGACATGAAGGCGGAGAAATCGCTGTCGTGCCGGTTGTCGCGCAGGAACATCTCGGTGGCCGGCAGCGCCGCCCACTCGGTGATGGCGTTCATCTTGATGGTCTGAGCCTGCTCGTCGGACAGCTTGGTGCCCTCGAAGGATTGCCACGGGATGTCGCGGTCCATGTCCCAGCGGACGGATTCGAGTTGTCTGAACAGTTCGGGATAGAGCATGTGCGTCCTTCGTGGGCCGGCGGATTCTAGGGGTGCGCAGGCAATGGCCGCGTGCCCGGTCGGGCGGCGTTTCGCGCGGCGGTGCCGCCAGCCTAAGCGGCTTTGCCGCGCAATGAGCGCATCCACCCTCCGCGTCGGAGGGTGAAGGTCGCGCGGGCTGGATGAAGCAATTGGTGACAATCTGGCCCCCTTGCCGAGGGAACCGGCCCGGCGCCGGCGCGCTCATAAATGCATCTCATCGTGATCGAGCGATGACAAATGTTTTTATGTTGCGAGGCCTTCCAGGCATCTGTCTGGCTGAAATCCCGGGGCGACCCTCCTCCTCCCTCCTCCTCCCTCCTTCGCGTCGGGGCGCCTCGCAACATTTTTGTATTCCCTGCCGGGCCGGCGGCGTGTCGCCACGCCGCGGCTGGCGGCGGCGGAGGCCGCAAAATCCCCGATCCCGCCCCGGATAACACCCCGCCCCCTGCGTCAGCGCGCCGAATACAATGCCGGGTGCTGCGCGGCCCCTGCCGCGCCCCATGGCTGCAATCCGTGGCCACGGCAGCGCCGCCCCGGCGGCGCGCTCCCACCCGCTCTTCTGCTGGAGACTCTCTTGTTCATTTCCTCTGCTTTCGCTCAGACCGCACCCGCAGCCGCGGGCGGCGACATGTTGTCCTCGCTCGGCAGCATGCTGCCCCTGGTGCTGATGTTCGTGGTGCTGTATTTCGTCATGATCCGGCCCCAGATGAAGCGCCAGAAGGAAGCCCGCGCCATGATCGAGGCGCTGGCCAAGGGCGACGAAGTCGCCACCGCTGGCGGCGTGCTCGGCCGCATCACCTCGCTGGGCGAGCAATACCTCGGCCTCGAGATCGCCAACGGCGTCGAGATCAAGGTCCAGCGCTCGGCGGTGGTCCAGGTGCTGCCCAAGGGCGCGATCAAGTAATCGAGGCCGGACGCCGGGCGCCGAGCGCCCGGTGCTCCTTTCTCTCCGGTCCGTCCGGTTCGCGCGCAACGCCCAACGCTGAATCTCTTTTCATATGAACCGTTACCCGGTCTGGAAGTACGCGATCCTGGTGGTCGTGCTGCTGGTGGGGCTGATCTACGCCCTGCCCAATTTCTTCGGCGAGGCGCCGGCCGTGCAGGTGTCCGCAGCCAAGGCCACCGTCAAGGTCGACGCGGCCACGCAGACCCGCGTGACCGAGGCCCTCCGGGCCGGCGGCCTCACGCCGGACGTGATGACGCTGGACGCCACCTCGGTGCGCGCCCGTTTCCTCAGCACCGACGACCAGCTCAAGGCCCGCGACGTGCTCCAGCGCGCGCTGGTGCCCGATGCGGCCGACCCGTCCTACGTGGTCGCGCTCAACCTGGTCTCGCGTTCGCCGACCTGGCTCACCGCGCTGCATGCCTTCCCCATGTACCTGGGCCTCGACCTGCGTGGCGGTGTCGACTTCCTGCTGCAGGTGGACATGAAGGGCGCGATCGACAAGAAGGCCGAGTCCTTCGCCGGCGACCTGCGCACCGCCCTGCGCGACAAGGGCATCCGCGGCAGCGCGGTCAACCGCAACGGTCAGTCGATCGAAGTGCGTTTCCGCGACGCGGCCAGCCTCGACGCCGCCAAGCGCCTGGTGCAGGACCAGTTCGCCGACCTCTCGACGGTCGACAGCCAGGACGGCACCGAGTGGAAGCTGACCGCTTCCATCAAGCCCGAGGCCGCGCGCCGGCTGCAGGACGCGGCGCTCAAGCAGAACATCACCACGCTGCACAACCGGATCAACGAACTCGGCGTGGCCGAGCCGGTGATCCAGCAGCAGGGCCTGGACCGCATCGTGGTCCAGCTGCCGGGCGTGCAGGACACGGCCAAGGCCAAGGACATCCTGGGCCGCACCGCGACGCTCGAGATGCGCATGGTCGACGAGACCACCGAAGGCCGCGCCGCCGAACTCGGCACCGGCCCGGTGCCCTTCGGCTCCGAGCGTTTCCTCGACCGTGAAGGCCGCCCGGTCATCGTCAAGAAGCAGGTGCTGGTCACCGGCGAGAACCTGACCGACGCCCAGCCCGGCTTCGACTCGCAGACGCAGCAGCCCAAGGTCGACCTGACGATGGACGCCAAGGGCGGCCGGATCATGCGCGACGTGAGCCGCGACAACTACCGCAAGCGCATGGCGATGCTGATCTTCGAGAAGGGCAAGGGCGAAGTGCTCACCGCGCCGTCGATCAACGGCGAGCTGGGCAACCGCTTCCAGATTTCCGGCTCGATGAACGTGGTCGAGGCCAACGACCTCGCGCTGCTGCTGCGTGCCGGCTCGCTGGCCGCGCCCATGGAGATCATCCAGGAACGCACCATCGGCCCGAGCCTGGGCGCCGACAACATCGACAAGGGCTTCAAGAGCGTGATGTATGGCTTCCTGGCCATCATGGTGTTCATGTGCCTGTACTACGCGCTGTTCGGCGTGTTCTCGTCGATCGCGCTGGCGGTCAACCTGCTGCTGCTGATCTCGATCCTGTCGATGCTGCAGGCCACGCTCACGCTGCCGGGCATTGCCGCCATGGCGCTGGCCATCGGCGTGGCAATCGACTCCAACGTGCTGATCAACGAGCGCATCCGCGAGGAACTGCGCGCCGGCGCCTCGCCGCAGGCCGCGATCCACGCCGGCTACGACCGTGCCTGGGGCACCATCCTGGACTCCAACGTGACCACGCTGATCGCGGGCATCGCGCTGCTGGCCTTCGGGTCGGGCCCGGTGCGCGGCTTCGCGGTGGTGCACTGCATCGGCATCGTGACCTCGATGTTCTCCGCGGTGTTCTTCTCGCGCGGCCTGGTGAATTTCTGGTACGGCGGCAAGAAGAAGCTCAAGAGCGTCTCGATCGGCACCGTCTGGCGCCCCAAGACCGACGGCACGACCCCGGTCGAAGCCAACTAAAGGATCGATGCCATGGAGTTCTTCCGCATCCACAAGACCATCCCGTTCATGCGCCATGCCAAGGTGCTGAACCTGATTTCCATCGCGACCTTCCTGCTGGCGGTGTTCTTCCTGTTCCACCGCGGGCTGCACCTGTCGGTGGAGTTCACCGGCGGCACCGTGATGGAGGTCGCCTACCAGCAGTCGGTCGACGTCGGCAAGGTGCGCGAGACCATCGGCAAGCTCGGCTACGCCGACGTGCAGGTGCAGAACTACGGCACCTCGCGCGACGTGCAGATCCGCCTGCCGGTCCAGAAGGGCCAGACCTCGGCGCAGCAGAGCGCCCAGGTGATGGACGCGCTCAAGGCCGTCGAGCCGACCGCCGTGCTGCGCGGCAACGAGTTCGTCGGCCCGCAGGTCGGCGAGGAACTCACCACCAACGGCCTCAAGGCGCTGGGCATGGTGGTGATCGGCATCATGATCTACCTGGCCTTCCGCTTCGAGTGGAAGTTCGCCCTGTCGACCGTGCTGGCCAACCTGCACGACGTGGTGATCATCCTGGGCTTCTTCGCCTTCTTCCAGTGGGAGTTCTCGCTGGCGGTGCTGGCGGCGGTGCTGGCGGTGCTGGGCTACTCGGTCAACGAGTCGGTGGTGATCTTCGACCGGATCCGAGAGAACTTCCGCCGCTACCGCAAGCTGAGCACGGTCGAGACCATCGACAACGCGATCACCTCGACCATCAGCCGGACCATCATCACCCATGGCTCGACGCAGCTGGTGGTGCTCTCGATGTTCTTCTTCGGCGGACCGACGCTGCACTACTTCGCGCTGGCCCTGACCATCGGCATCTGCTTCGGCATCTACTCGTCGTGCTTCGTGGCTGCGGCCATCGCCATGTGGCTGGGCATCAAGCGCGAAGACCTGGTCAAGACCCCCGTCAAGCACGAAGGCGACCCGGACGATCCCAATGCCGGCGCCACGGTCTGAGCCTTCAGGCCCGAAGACATGATGCGGGGCCTTGGGGCTTCGGGTTGGGGCGCATCGGATACCCTTGTGCGTCCGGCCCGACCCGGGCAAGCTCGCAGGGTCCGATGATGTCCTCTTGCTGTCCTGAAACCCTCCCATGAGCACCGCGCGTCCCCAGGCCCTGTCCCAGCAACTCGCACGCGAGACGCGCCAGCGCTTCATCGCCGCGACGCAGGCGCTGTTCGAGCCCTTGGCGCAGACGATCCGCGACCGGCTGGCGGCTTCGGCGGCCCAGATGGGCAATGCGCGTGACATGCAGGACTGGCGCGACGATTTTCTGGCCTTCCAGTCGCTGGGCGGCCGCTGGGTGACCCAGGCCCAGGAGGCCTGGCGCAACGCGCAGGAGGTGACGGCCGTCGGTGTGGACACCCATTCGATGTCGAATCTGGCGCTGATGGACGACGACGTGGTCGAGACCCAGATCCTCTCGTCCCGGCTGGCCCAGGCGGTGCAGGGCAAGTCCAACTTCGAGATCAACGACCTGCGCCTGCGCATCCAGCATCTGGACGGCACCGAGGAACTCGGCGCGAGGGACGTGCTGCGGCCCGAGGCGCTGGCCCGTGTGCTGGTCGAGCAGTGGCTGGCCACCGGGCTCACGCGCGTGCTCTGGACCCGCGTGCAGGACGTGATCGAGCGCGCCGTGCTCGAAGCCACGGCCAAGGCCTACGCCGACGCCAACAGCCACCTGGTCCGCCAGGGCGTGATGCCGGAAATCGACCTCAAGAGTTTCGTGCGGCGCACCGGGGGTGGCAATTCCGGGGTGATGCCGCTGGGTGGCGGCGCCTCCGGCGCGGGCCGGCCGATGGCGCCCGAGAGCATGGGCTACCAGGCCGGCGGTGCCGGCGCGATGGGCGCCATGCATTCGATGGGCATGGCGGGCACGGGCGGCATGTCGACCGACACCCTGGTCGCGACCGGCGGGTCGCCGCTGTCCATGGCCCGTCAGCGTGCCCAGGGCGTGCTGCTCAACCTCAAGCGTTTCGTCTCGGCACGCATCGGCGGCGACATGAGCCCACGCGCCACCGGCGGCGTCGGTGGCGAAGGCGGGTTCATGCGCAGCGTGGCGGGCGCCGGTGCCGGCGCGGGCGTGCCGGGCGGCTTCGCCGCCGCGATCTCCGATGCCGGTGCGGCGTACCAGCTGGCATCGTCGCAGTACGTGGTCGGCGACGAGGCCGTCGCGCTCCAGCACAGCGCGGCCGACCTGCGCCGCCGCACCAGCGAACTCAAGCGCCGGGCGCCGACCACGGCCGACAAGGCCACGGTGGAGATCGTCGCGCTGATGTTCCAGGCCATCCTGGCCGAGGAGCGCATTCCCTTCTCGGCGCGCGTCTGGTTCGCGCGCCTGCAGATGCCGGTGCTGCGCGTGGCGATCGCCGAGCCCGAGTTCTTCGGCACCTTGCAGCACCCTGCACGCATGCTGATCGACCGCATGGGCTCGGTGGTGATGGGCTTCGACGCGGCCGCCATCTCCGGCAGCGCGCTCGAGGGCGAGATCCGCCGCGTGGTGCAGGTCATCGAGCAGTACCCCGAGACCGGCCAGCGCGTGTTCAAGCTGGTGTTCGACGAATTCGTCGCCTTCCTCAACAAGTACCTGACGCAGAGCGACAGCACGCAGCGCGTGATGAGCGTGGCGCAGCAGGTCGAGCAGAAGGAGACGATGGCGATCCAGTACACCATCGAGTTGCGCAAGATGCTCAACGACATGCCGGTGCGCGAGGAGATCCGCGAGTTCCTGTTCAAGATCTGGGCCGAGGTGCTGGCCATCGCCGCGCTCAAGTACGGCGCGCAGGACGAGCAGACCGTCACGCTCAAGCGCGCGGCCTCCGAACTGGTCTGGGCCGCCAGCGCCAAGCCCAACCGCAACGACCGCACCCGCGTGATCCAGGACCTGCCCAAGCTGCTGCAGCGGCTGCGCTCCGGCATGGCGCTGCTGGGCATCGTCGGCGAGCCGCAGGAAGCGCAGATCAAGACCATCGGCGTGACGCTGTCCGACGCTTTCCTCTCGAAGACCGAGGCCATTCCCCAGGCCAAGATCGAGGCGATGGCCTCCAGGCTGGCCAACCTCGAGGATTTCGTGAGCGACGAAGGCACGGCCGAGCTGGCGCTGGACGCCGCCAGCATCGAGCTGCTGCTGGGCGTGGACGCCGCCTCGATCGAGGTCGTGCCCGACACCCGCGGCGCGAAGATCGACGACGACATGCTGCAGTGGGCGCACGAGCTGCAGGTCGGCAACTGGTTCATGCTCGACCACAACAACCGGGCGAGCCAGGTGCAGTTCGTCTGGCGCAGCGAGCGCAAGCAGCTGCATCTGTTCGCCTCGGCCGACGGCCGCAGCTTCCTGATCCAGGCCGGTCGGCTGGCGTCCTACCTGCAGGCCGGCCTGCTGGTGCCCGCCGAGGAGGAGACGCTCACCGTGCGCGCCACGCGCGAGGCGCTGGCCAAGCTGGATGCGAACCCCGAGCGCCTGCTCAACTGAGGGCCGCGCCGCGGCGCATCAATGCGCGATGCGGTCCCGGCGACCGTCGCACAGCTCGTCGAGCACCAGCGCATCGGGCTCGATGCCGGTGCTCCAGTGCACCATCAGCACGATGATCTTGAGTTCCTCGAGCGCCACCGGCTGGCCCGAGGTCGCCATGGCGCGCTCGATCACGATCTCGCGCAGGCCGCCGTGGAGCACGCCGGCCGCTTCGAGGAAATGGACGAAGCCCAGGCACTCCGCGCCCAGGTGATCCTGTTCGGCTGCGGAGTAGATGCGCATCGCGTCGGCAGACGGTGCCAGCGCGGCCTCGCCGGCGGTGCGCGCGAGGACCGTCGCGCTCGACGCGTCGGCGTTGCGTTCCAGGGGAACGCCCTGGGTCGCGAAGCTCAGTTCGTCGAGCCATTGCAGTGCGGCGCGGATTTCCTCGTCCTCGAAACCGTGGGCGCTGAGCTTGCGGCCCAGTTGCTCGGGTTCGGGGCACGCGTTGCCGCGCCAGTAGTTTTCGTAGACGAACACAAGCACTTCAAACATGGGCTCAATATAGCCCACTGCACCGTTGCGCAGGCGCGGCGATGCGCGCCGTGCGCTCAGCCTTGTGCGACGCGCTGGAACAGGCCGCCCGGCAGGCGCGCCACGCGCCCGCCGAGTTCGAGTTCCAGCAGCAGGCCCTGCAGCGCGGCGGCGCCATGGCCGGTGCGTGCGCACAGGGCGTCGAGGCCCACCGGATCGAAGCCGATCGCCTGCAGCAATGCGATGTCGGCGCGGTCCGGGCCTTCTTCTGCATTCGCGCGGGAGGTGGCTGGGGCGGTGTCGTCGAAGCGCAATTCCTCGAGCACGTCCTGCACCGATTCGACCAGCTTGGCCCCCTGCCGGATCAGCGCATGGCAGCCGCGCGACTGCGGCGAATGGATCGAGCCCGGGATCGCGAACACCTCGCGGCCCTGCTCCACCGCCAGCCGGGCGGTGATCAGCGAGCCCGATTGCAGTGCCGCCTCGATCACCAGCGTGCCGCGTGAAAGCCCCGCGATGATGCGGTTGCGCTTGGGGAAGTTCGGGTGCAGCGGTGGCGTGCCGAGCGCGAACTCGCTGACGATCAGGCCGTTCGACGCGATGCGGTGGGCCAGCGTGCGGTGCCGCGCCGGGTAGACGCGGTCGAGGCCGGTGCCGACCACCGCCACCGTCGCGAGCCGGGGGCCGCCCCTTGCCGCCTCCGCCGCGTCCAGCGCGCCCTGGTGGGCGGCGCCGTCGACGCCCAGCGCCAGGCCCGACACCACCACGACGCCGGCATCGCCCAAGGCGCGGGCGAAGGCCCGGGCATTCAGTTCGCCCTGCGGCGTGGGGTTGCGGCTGCCGACGATGGCCACGCTGCGCGCCAGTTGCGTCAGGTCGAAGGCCGGAGCGCCCAGCAGGTAGAGCATCAGCGGCGGGTCGGCCGTCTCGAGCAGGGCGGCGGGATAGCCCGGATCGCCCAGCGTCACCAGCCGCCGCACCGCGCCTTCGGGCTCGGGGGTATGCAGCCAGTCCCAGGTCCTGGCGAGCTGTGCGTCGAGGCCCGCTGGCGCGGCCTGCAGCGCGCTGGCCTGGGCTGGCGTGACGACGTCGCGCAGTGCGGCGGGTGATTGCGTGAACACGGCGCCCGGCAGCCCGAAGGCGGCGAGCAGCCGGCGCGCCGTGCCGTCGCCGATGCCCGGCGTCAGCGCGAGCCGCAGCCAGTCGGCGAGTTCGTCACGTTCCACGCTGACGGCCCGCGCGAAAGCCTCAGGGGTTGACCAGCAGGTCGCCCACGCGCGGCGTGTCGTTGATCTCGAGCACCAGCGCGTACGAGACCTTCTCGAAGGGCCGGAACACCATCAGCAGGCCGATGCGTTCGTTGGGCAGCTTGAGGGTTTCCTTGGCGCCGCCGGTGCGGTCGACGATGGTCTCGCCGTTCTTGAGGATGGCCAGCACGTGGCCGTTCTCGATGCCGTCGCGCAAGCCCTTGTTGATCGCGACGACCTGGTTCTGGGCCGCGAACTGCACCGCGTTGCCGTAGACCGAGACGATGCGGCCGTCGAAGGCCTGTGCCGGTGCGCGCGGCACGTAGCTCAGCAGCTGGCGCGCGGGCTCGGGCAGCAGCCGGTCGCCGGCGCGGATTTCCTCGCGTGCCGCGACGATGTCGACGGTGGCCGGGACCACGGTCGTCACGGGCTTGCCGTCTTCCAGCGATTGGGCGACCGACTCGCCGCGTTGCAGCTGGGCCTTGCCCAGGTACTGCGCCTCGTAACCCAGGATCTCGCCGGTGCCGGGGTCCTTGAGCGGCGTCGCGTTGCGGAACACGCGGTAGGTCCTGAGCGGTCCGCCCGTGTCGACCAGCGGCGCATTCGGCTCGCCGCGGGCATAGGCGCGGTCGCCGCGGGCCAGCAGCACGCGGCTGTCGTTGCCCGCGACGATGCGCGGCGCGGCCAGCAGCGTGCCTTCGTCGACCACGATCGGTTCGCTGAGGAAGGGTTCGATCAGGCTCGGGTTGAGCGTGGGCAGCGCCAGGCCGGAGAGCGACTCGGAGCGCGTGCGCGGCGACAGCTTGATCGTGCCGCCATCGCCCGTGCCGCCCGTACCGCGCCGGGTGCTCAGGCGCGCGCGGCCGCCGGTCTTGTCGAGGTACAGCACCTGCCCCGGGTAGATCCGGTGCGGGTTGGCGATGTCGTCGAGGTTCATGCCCCAGAGCTCGGGCCAGCGCCAGGGACTGCGCAGATAGAGCCGTGAGATCGCCCAGAGCGTGTCGCCGGACTTGACGGTGTATTCGTCGGGCGCGCCGGGTGCCAGTTCGCTGAGCGGGACGCCGGTCTGCGCAGCCTGCTGGGCCGTGGCGCGCTGCTGAGGGGTGACGGGGTAGTTCTGGGCTGCGGCACCGATGCCGAAACCGAGTGCAGCCACGGTCGCCAGCGCGGTGAGGACGGTCGAACGCTGGCGAGGGAGGCAGGTTTTTTTCATGATTGAATCGATGTCCACGCAGAGGCCGCACCGGGCGTACGAATCCTCACAATTTGCTACGAATTTTGCGCTGAAGCCCTTGATAGGGCAACGCTTATCGCTTCAGGCGCCGCCGGGGCCCTCCGGAATTGGCGAAAATAGCCACAATTTCCTGCCGATTTCATGTCCAAAAGAACCATCCTGAGCTTTCCCGACCCGCGCCTGCACACGGTGGCCAAGCCGGTGCAAGGCATCGACGCGCAGACCCGCGAGCTGGTCACCGACATGCTCGAGACCATGTACGACGCCAAGGGCATCGGCCTGGCCGCGACCCAGGTCGACGTGCACCAGCGCGTGGTCGTCATCGACGTGTCCGAGGAGCACGACGCGCCCCTGGTGCTGATCAACCCAGAGATCGTCTGGGCCAGCGACGAGAAGGTGCTCAACGAAGAAGGCTGCCTCTCGGTGCCCGGCATCTACGACGGCGTGATGCGTTCGACCTCGGTGCGGGTGAACGCCCTCGATGCCGACGGCAAGCCGCACACCATCGAGGCCGACGGCCTGCTGGCCGTGTGCATCCAGCACGAGCTCGATCACCTGCTGGGCAAGGTCTTCGTCGAATACCTGTCGCCGCTCAAGCGCAACCGCATCAAGAGCAAGCTGCTCAAGCAGCAGCGCGAAGAAGAGCGCGACGCCGCGCAGGACGCCCGACGGTGAGCGCGAACTGGCGCCCGTCCCTGGCCTGTGCCGCGCTGGCGGCGCTGGTCCTGGCCGGCTGCGCCAGCGAGCCCACCCGGCTGCCGCTGGGCGTCACGCGCGCCGACGCCCTGCAGCGGCTGGGCACCCCGACCGCGGTCTATCCGCTGCCTGGCGGCGGCGAGCGGCTCCAGTACTCGCGCGGCCCGATGGGCTACGAAGTGAACAACGTCGACGTCGACGCGCAGGGCCAGGTCGTGTCGACCCGCCAGGAACTGCAGGAGGCGCTGTTCGACCGCACCATCCAGGCAGGCCGCTGGCGCGAGGCCGACGTGCTGCGCACCTACGGCCGGCCCTACGAGGTCGCGCGCGTGGGTTCCTTCGACGGCGTGGTCTGGACCTGGCGCTTCAAGTCGATGAATGCGCCGCGCCTGCTGCACATCTACATCGACCCGACCGGCGAGGTGGTGCGCTACCACACCGCCGATGACGTGATGCGCGACGACGTGCGCTGGTGAGAGGTTTCCCCTTGAGTCTGAAGATCGGCTTTGCCGGCACGCCCGAATTCGCCCGTGTCGCCCTGGAAACCCTGCACGGCGCCGGTTTCGACATCCGCCTGGTGCTGAGCCAGCCCGATCGCCCGGCCGGCCGCGGCATGAAGCTGCAGGCCTCGCCGGTCAAGCAGTTCGCGCTGCAGCACGGCTGGCCCGTGGCGCAGCCGCGCAGCCTGCGACTCGACGGCAAGTACCCCGACGAGGCCGCCGCGGCGCGCGACACCCTCCTGGCGGCCGAACTCGACGTGCTGGTGGTCGCGGCCTACGGCCTGATCCTGCCGCAATGGGTGCTCGACGCGCCCCGGCTGGGTTGCCTCAACATCCATGCGAGCCTGCTGCCGCGCTGGCGCGGCGCCGCGCCGATCCATCGCGCCATTGAGGCCGGCGACACCGAGACCGGCGTCACCATCATGCAGATGGACGCGGGCCTGGACACCGGCGCGATGCTGCTGCGCGAGTCGCTGCCCATCGGCGACGACAGCACGGCGCGCCTGCACGACAAGTTGGCGGCCATGGGCGGCCGGCTGATCGTCGACGCACTGCGCCAGGCCGAGGCCGGCACGCTGCAACCGGTGGCCCAGCCTGCCGAAGGCGTGACCTACGCCCACAAGATCGAGAAGCACGAGGCGGCCATCGACTGGCAGCAGGACGCCCCGACGCTGGTGCGCCGCGTGCGCGCCTTCGACCCCTTTCCCGGCGCCAGCAGCGTGCTCGACGGCGTGGCCGTCAAGTGCTGGTCGGCCGAGGTGCAGAGCGGCGGTGCGGCCGAGGCCCCGGGCACGGTGCTCGCCGTGTCGCCTGCGGGCATCGACGTGGCCGTGCACGGCGGATCGGTCCGCCTGACCGAGCTGCAGCGCCCCGGCGGCAAGCGCCTGCCCGCAGCCGACTTCCTGCACGGCTTCGACGTCAAGCCCGGCCAGGTGTTCGGCTGATGTTCCTGAGCGCAGCGGTTCGCGGCCGTCCCACCTTCCGCGAAGGCGTCGTCACCATGGCGCCGATGGCGCTGGGCATCGGCGCCTGGGGCCTGATGACCGGCGTGGCCATGGTCAAGTCGGGCATGAGCGTGTTCGAGGCCGTGGCGATGACGCTGCTGGTCTATGCCGGCAGTTCGCAACTGGCGGCGATCCCGCTGCTGGTGGCCGGCGCGCCGGCCTGGGTGGTGCTGGCCACGGGCTTCTGCGTGAACCTGCGCTTCGTGGTGTTCAGCCTGCACCTGCGGCCCTACCTGATGCACATGCCGCGCTGGCGCCGCATGCTGCACGGCTACCTCACGGCCGACCTGAGCTACGCGGTCTTTACCCACCGCTACCCGGTGCCGCCGGCCAACGAAGCCGAGCAGCACGCACAGGAGGCCTACCTGACCGGCGGCTACTTCATCACCTGGTGCGCCTGGATGGGCATGAGCGCGGTCGGCATCGCGCTGGCCAACTTCATCCCGCAGGCCTGGGGCCTGGGCTTCGCGGGCGTGCTGAGCCTGGTCGGCATCCTGTGTTCGATGGCGACCACGCGGCTGCGCGTGCTGTCGGCGCTGATCGCCGGCGCCACGGCCGTGGCGGCCTATGCGCTGCCCCTCAAGCTCAACATCGTGACCGGCATCGGGGTCGCGGTGCTGCTGTGCTTCTGGCTCGAGAAGCAGTTCGTGCGCAACCCCGCGGAGGCTGATCGATGAGCGGCGACACCGATCCCTGGACCCTGGTGGTGATCCTCGGCCTGGCCGGCGTGACGGTGCTCACGCGCTGCTTCTTCTTCATCCTCGACCGGCCCTGGGGCCTGCCCGAATGGGCGCACCGCGCGCTGCACTACGCGCCCATCGCCGCGCTGTCGGCGGTGGTCATCCCCGAGATCGTGATGAGCCAGGGCCACCTGGTGAGCACCTGGCAGGAAGCCCGCCTCTACGCCGCGCTGGCCGGCGCCGGCTACTACTTCTGGCGCGGCGGCGTGCTGGGCACCATGGTGGTCGGCATGGCCGTCTACCTGCCGCTGCACCTGGGCCTGGGCTGGTAGGGTCGCGCGGGGCGCGGCCCTGCGCCCCCGCGCGAAACGGCCAAAACTACAATGGCCGAAGCCCCCCGCCTTCCCTCTTTCCTCACTTCCTCTCCCGCCATGAACGTCATCCGCTTCACCGATCTCTGTGCACAAGGCAAGGTTGCCGGCCAGCGCGTCTTCATCCGTGCCGACCTCAACGTCCCGCAGGACGACACCGGCCGCATCACCGAAGACACGCGGGTGCGCGCCTCGGTGCCCTGCATCCAGCTGGCGCTCGACGCCGGCGCCGCGGTGATGGTGACCTCGCACCTGGGCCGCCCGACCGAGGGGGCGTTCAAGCCCGAGGACTCGCTCGCCCCCGTGGCCGAGCGCCTGAGCGAACTGCTGGGCCGCGAAGTGCGCCTGGTGGCCGACTGGGTCGACGGCGTCGAGGTGCAGCCGGGCCAGGTCGTGCTGCTCGAGAACTGCCGCGTCAACAAGGGCGAGAAGAAGAACGACGAGACGCTCGCGAAGAAGATGGCCGCGCTGTGCGACATCTACGTGAACGACGCCTTCGGCACCGCCCACCGCGCCGAAGCCACCACCTACGGCATCGCCCAGTTTGCGAAGATCGCCTCGGCCGGCCCGCTGCTGGCGGCCGAGATCGACGCCATCACCAAGGCGCTGGCCCAGCCCGCCCGCCCGCTGGTGGCGATCGTGGCCGGCTCCAAGGTCAGCACCAAGCTGACCATCCTCAAGAGCCTGGCCGAGAAGGTCGACCAGCTGATCGTCGGCGGCGGCATCGCCAACACCTTCATGCTGGCCGCGGGCCTGTCGATCGGCAAGTCGCTGGCCGAGCCCGACCTGCTGGACCAGGCCACGGCCGTGATCGAGGCCATGCGCGCGCGCGGCGCCGCGGTGCCGATCCCGGTCGACGTGGTGACGGCCAAGACCTTCGCGGCCGATGCGCCGGCCACCGTCAAGGCCGCCGATGCGGTGGCCGAGGACGACCTGATCCTGGACATCGGCCCCAAGACCGCCGAGCTGCTGGCCGCGCAGCTGCGCGAGGCCGGCACCATCGTCTGGAACGGCCCGGTGGGCGTGTTCGAGTTCGAGGCCTTCTCGCACGGCACCGAGGCCATCGCCCGCGCCATCGCCGACAGCAAGGCCTTCTCGATCGCCGGCGGCGGCGACACGCTGGCCGCGATCGCCAAGTACGGCATCGAGAAGGACGTGGGCTACATCTCGACCGGCGGCGGTGCCTTCCTCGAGATCCTCGAGGGCAAGACCCTGCCGGCCTTCGAGATCCTGACCAAACGCGCGGCCGGCTGATCGACCCCGGTGCCAACGAAAAAGCCCGCGATTGCGGGCTTTTTCAATGGGGCGCTGCGGATCAGGCCGCGGCCGGCATCGGTGCGCGCATCGCGCTGGTGGCGCGGCCCTGGAAGTCGGTCCAGCACTGGCGCGAGAAGTCGTAGAGCTTGCAGGCGCGCGCGGTCGAGAAGTACCACTTCCAGGAGAAGGGCTGGATGATGATCCGCTCGGGCAGCAGGTGCTCGAGCATCTTCTGCGCTTCCTTGAGCTTGTACAGCGGGATGCTCATGTCCACGTGGTGCGCGGTGTGCTCCATGATGTGGTGCATCATCGCGCCGACCTGCATCGGGAAGGTCAGGTGCACGGTGGTCGAGACGAAGGGCTGGGCGCGCTGCCAGGCGGCCTTCTCGTCGTGCCACTGCACCTTGACGTGCGTGTGGTGGCCGTAGATCACGAAGCCCATCATGTTGAACCAGAAGGCCATCGGCACCACGAAGCCGATCAGCAGCGCCAGCAGCACCGACTGGCCGGTGGCCAGCGCGGCGGCCGTGAGGGCCGCGATCCAGAGCGCGGCGAAGCCGGTCACCAGGGCGCAGTCCTTGCCGAAGATCGGGCGGTAGCTGTTGCCCATCACCGAGCGGCGCGGGAACATCATCTTCTTCCACCAGATCTCGATCATGTAGTACAGCCCCGGGCCCCAGCCGCTGCGGTAGATGCGCTCGAGCCCGCGGCGCACCGGCGACAGCGCGCGGTACTCGTCCTGCGTGAGCGGCGCCCAGACGAAGTCCACGCCCTTGAGGTTGGTGAAGCCGTGGTGCACCACGTTGTGGCCCATGTCCCAGAGGCTGTAGGCCGTGAGGGAGGGCAGGAAGGCGATCCGGCCCAGCCACTTGTTCAGGCGCCGGTGCGGCGTCAGGCTCTGGTGGCAGCCGTCGTGGCCGATGATGAACAGCCGCCCGATCACGAAGCCCGCCAGCAGCGCGGCCAGCAGCTTGAGCCAGATCGGCTTGAGCAGCACCGTGCCGGTCAGCAGCGCGCCGAACAGCAGGTAGTCGATGGCGAGCATCACCAGCGCGCGCACGGTGGTGCGCTGCGAGATGGGGATCAGCCAGGAACGGATGATCTTGCGGTGCGGCAGCGGCGCTTCCGGCGGCAAGGGCGTGACAACGGGATCAGATGGGCTCTGCATAAGACGGGCAAAAGGAGGAAGGACGACGGCGCAATCCTGCACCGTAGCGTATTCATCGGAAGGGGATATGACCGAGATCAAGCAGCCTCAGGGTTGTCTTGGCAACCGTGTCATATCGCGCGAGGTCATCCCCGCATGTGAGAATTGTGCCAAAAGCCCGAATACCCCCAGGAGACGCAACCCCGTGGACACCACCCGACTTCCCCGCCATGCCACCAAGATCGTCGCGACCCTCGGTCCGGCATCGAACACGCTCGAGCTGATCGAGCAGCTGATCCACTACAAGGTCAGCGTGGTACGGCTGAACTTCAGCCATGGCATCGCCCAGGACCACATCGACCGTGCCGCCATGGTGCGCGAGGCCGCGCGCCGCGCCGGCCGCGAGGTGGCGATCATGGCCGACCTGCAGGGTCCGAAGATCCGCGTGGGCAAGTTTGCCCAGGGCAAGATCTGGCTCGAGCCCGACGCCAAGTTCGTGCTCGACGCCTCGCGCACCGAGCTGGGCGACGTCGACGCCGTCGGCCTCGACTACAAGGACCTGCCGCGCGACGTGAAGGCCGGCGACCGCCTGCTGCTCAACGACGGGCTGATCGTGCTCAAGGTCGACCTGGTCCGCGGCCAGGCCGTGCACACCACCGTGGTGCTGGGCGGCGAGCTGTCGAACAACAAGGGCATCAACAAGCAGGGCGGCGGCCTCACGGCCCCGGCGCTGACCGCCAAGGACATGGAGGACATCAAGACCGCGATGAGCTTCCAGGCCGACTACGTGGCCGTGAGCTTCCCCAAGAACGCGACCGACATGGAAATGGCACGCCAGCTGTGCAACGTGGCGGCCGCCGAGTTCGGCCACCGGCCGGGCATGATCGCCAAGATCGAGCGCGTCGAAGCGATCCCCAACCTGGAAGAGATCCTGCGCGCCAGCGACGGCATCATGGTGGCCCGTGGCGACCTGGCCGTGGAAGTGGGCAACGCGGCGGTGCCGGCGCTGCAGAAGAAGATGATCCGCATGGCGCGCGAGATGGACCGCGTGGTCATCACCGCGACCCAGATGATGGAGTCGATGATCACCAACCCGGTGCCCACGCGCGCCGAGGTGAGCGACGTGGCCAACGCGGTGCTCGACGGCACCGACGCCGTGATGCTGAGCGCCGAGACCGCCTCGGGCCGCTATCCGCTGGCCACCGTGCAGGAGATGAGCCGCATCTGCGAAGCCGCCGAGCAGGCCGAGGACACGGCGCGCGACACCGACTTCAGCGGCCACACCTACGCCCGCATCGACCAGGCCATCGCCATGGGCGCGCTGTTCACCGCCCACCACCTGGGCGCCAAGGCCATCGTGGCGCTGACCGAGTCGGGCTCGACGCCGCTGTGGATGAGCCGCCATTCGGCCCACATCCCGGTCTATGCGCTGACCTCGCGCCTGTCGACGCAGCGCAAGATGGCGCTGTTCCGCAACGTGCGCCCGCTCTTGATGGACTCGCAGACCGACCGCGACACCGCGCTCGAGCAGGCCGAGGCCCACCTGAAGAAGCGCGGCATCGTGCAGAGTGGCGACGTCTACGCCATCACCTGCGGCGAGCCCATGGGCGCGCCGGGTGGCACCAACATGCTGAAGATCTGCCGGGCCTCCTGAGGCGAGCAGGGGGCGGCGTTCCGCCGGCGGCATCGCATTCCAACACGTCGACAGCGGCGCCCTGCGCTCAGTTGCCGTCGAGCCTTGAGGAGAACGGATGATCTGGTTCCGCAGACGCGACAACAAGACGAACCCGGCCGGCGCGTCGCCGCCTTCCTCGCCCGCGACGGGTGCGTCGCACCGGATCGATGTCACGGCCGCCGGCATCCGCATCGACCACACCCTGCTGGAGGCGCTGACGGTGTCGGCGCTCACGGCCCTGCTCGGGACGCCGCGCGTCGTGCCACCCGAGGACCCGGCGCCGGACGAGCGCGGCCTGGTGCGCAGCACGCTGGTGATATGGGACGACGCGGGCGTGCGCGCCTACACCCGGGGCGGCGACGAGGTGAGCGAGCTGTCGATCCGCCTGGCCGAGGACCCCGCCTGGGATCGATCGACCTCGCGCGATGCGCGCGAGGGTCACCCGCGCCGCGTCTTCACCGGAACCTTCACCGTGGGCGGGCAGAACCCGCTCGAGACGATCCCCGAAGCAGAACTGCGCAAGGCGTACATCTTTCTCGAAACGAAGGTCGGGCCCTGGGAAAGCACGTTCTCCCTCCATGAGACAGCGTGCGGCGCGCTCCGGTCCATGGTGTTCGCCGAGCGCTTCGCGAAAAGCAATACCGACGAACTCGCGAACATCGTGCGGGCTGCCGCGCACCCGTTCCGCGAGGTCGCGATCGGCCATCTGGCTCCGAAACGGGTGAAGAAGCCCTCCGGGAAGTGGCAGGTGCCCATGGCCACCGAACCGGTGCTGGAGATCGCGTCCTTCCCGTTCCGCCTGGCCATCGTCCAGCACCTGATGTTCGACCAGGCGCTGCTGGTGCCGCGCTTCGATGTCCACGATTTCGCCCAGGATCAGGGTGCACGATCCTTCGATCCCGACGAGATCGGGTACGAAGTCATCCCCGCGGTGCGCGACTGGTTCGCCCGGCTCCCGATCCCGGCACGTCTCGCGGCGCAAGTCGAGACATTGGTGCTCGACGGCGGCAACGACATCTACCTGCAGTTGATCCCCCAGTGGGACGGCGAGGACGACGCCTTCGCGATCACCAGCCTCACCGCCGCGGACCTCGCACCCTTCACGCGGCTTCGCCGGGTCGACGACATCGGCGGATTCCTCGGCCCTGGCGCCCGCACCGCGCTCATCGCGCGTGGCGTCACCGTGACCTAGCACGGGCCCACGGGCCGCGGATTCGCCGCGGCGGCGTAGGCCGCGGCCGCGTCCTGCCGACCCGGGGAAAACCAAATGCATCCGGGCTGCGTACAGCCGGGATGCCCTTCTCCCACTTCCTCCGCCGGCGCCGCAGCGCGCTGCTGGCCGCCGGCGCGCTGGCCCTGTCCGCCTGTTCCCCGATCAAGCTGCTCGACCGGCTCACGCCGAGCGACACCTACCAGGCCGACACCGGCATCGCCTACGGCAGCGCGCCGCGCCAGCAGCTCGACGTCTACCGGCCGCTGCCGGCCACCGCGCCGCCCGAGGGCCGGCGCCCGCTGATCGTCTTCTTCTACGGCGGCACCTGGACCACGGGCGAGCGGGCCAGCTTCCGCTTCGTCGGCGAGGCGCTGGCGGCACGCGGTGCGGTGGTGGTGATCCCCGACTACCGGCTGTCGCCGCAGGTGACCTATCCGGTCTTCGTGCAGGACAGCGCGCTGGCCCTGAAATGGGGCCTGGACAACGCGGCCCGGCTGGGCGCCGACCCGCAGCAGGTCTATGTGATGGGCCACAGCTCGGGCGGCTACAACGCCGCCATGCTGGCGCTCGATGCGCGCTGGCTGGGCGCCGTGGGCGCGAGCCCGAAGCAGCTGGCCGGCTGGATCGGCCTGGCCGGCCCCTACGACTTCCTGCCCATGGGCGACCCCGATGCGCAGCGCGCCTTCGACTGGCCGAACACGCCGCGCAGCTCGCAGCCCATCGCCCACGTCTCGGCCGCCTCGCCGCGCGCGCTGCTCTTGGCCGCGAGCAAGGACAACCTGGTCGACCCGGTGCGCAACACCGGCCAGATGGTGCAGAAGCTGCGCGCCGACGGGGTCGAGGTGCAGACGCAATCCTTCGACAACCTGAGCCATGTGACGCTGATCGGGGCCCTCGCCACCCCGATCCGCTGGATCGGCGGGCCGGTGCTGCCGCCCATCCTGGACTTCGTGGGGTTGCCGTCGGACCTGTCCCACAAGGTGGCTCGGTAGAATCGAGGCAGTTTTTCTACAGTCTTCCCACCAATTTTCCCGCGAGGTATTTCCCATGGCTCTCGTTTCGATGCGCGAACTGCTGGACCACGCAGCCGCCAACGGCTACGGCATTCCGGCTTTCAACGTCAACAACCTCGAACAGGTCCAGGCCGTGATGGAAGCGGCCAAGGAAACCGGTGCGCCGGTGATCCTGCAGGCCAGCGCCGGCGCCCGCAAGTACGCGGGCGAGGGCTTCATCAAGCACCTGATCCAGGCGGCGCTCGAAAGCTACCCGAACATTCCGCTGGTCATGCACCAGGACCACGGCCAGAACCCGGACGTGTGCCAGGGCGCGATCGACCTGGGCTTCTCCTCGGTGATGATGGACGGCTCGCTCGAGGCCGACGGCAAGACCATCGCCAGCTACGAATACAACGTCGAAGTGACGAAGAAGGTCGCGCAGCTGGCGCACCGCGTCGGCGTCACGGTCGAAGGCGAACTGGGCTGCCTGGGCTCGCTCGAGACCATGAAGGGCGACAAGGAAGACGGCCACGGCACCGACGCGACCATGACGCGCGAACAGCTACTGACCGACCCCGAGCAGGCCGCCGATTTCGTCAAGCAGACGCAGATCGACGCGCTGGCCATCGCCATCGGCACCAGCCACGGCCCGTTCAAGTTCACGCGCAAGCCCACCGGCGACATCCTGGCGATCGACCGCATCAAGGAAATCCACCAGCGCATTCCCAACACCCACCTGGTGATGCACGGTTCCTCGTCGGTGCCGCAGGAACTGCTGGCCATCATTCGCCAGTACGGCGGCCAGATCAAGGAAACCTACGGCGTGCCGGTCGAGGAAATCCAGGAAGCCATCAAGCACGGCGTGCGCAAGATCAACATCGACACCGACATCCGCCTGGCCATGACCGGCGCGGTGCGCAAGTTCCTGTTCGAGAACCCCGAGAAGTTCGACGCCCGCGAATGGCTCAAGCCGGCGCGCGAGGCGGCCAAGCTGGTCTGCAAGCAGCGCTACATCGAGTTCGGCTGCGAAGGCCAGGCCTCGAAGATCAAGGGCGACACGCTGCAGGTCGTGGCCGCCAAGTACGCGAACGGAGAACTCGCACAACAAGTCCGCTGAGAACATGTGAATGAACCTGCTGCGCACACCGGTCCCGCATCTGCGGTGCTCACCGCACCTCAGTGCGGCTGCGCTCCTCGACGCAGGCTCGGGGCGCTCGCGACGGTTCCTTCACACGTTCTGAGGCTCCCGGCCGACGGACAACGAGCCACCGTTCGCGGTGGCTTTTTTCTGCGCGCACAATCCGCTTTCCCTTCCCCTGTTTCCATCACGCCCCCGCCATGACGACCGTCCACACTTCCTCCATCCAAAGCCTGCCCCTGCTCGCGCGCGGGAAGGTGCGCGACAACTATGCGGTCGGCAACGACCGCATCCTGATGGTCGCGAGCGACCGGCTCTCGGCCTTCGACGTGATCATGGGCGAACCCATCCCGGGCAAGGGCGTGCTGCTCACCCAGATGGCGCTGTGGTGGTTCGAGCGCCTGGGCCACCTCTGCCCCAACCACCTGACGGGTGAGGCGCCCGAGAGCGTGGTCACCGAGGCCGAGGTGCCGCAGGTCAAGGACCGCTCGATGCTGGTCAAGCGCCTGAAGCCGATCCCGGTCGAGGCGGTGGTGCGCGGCTACCTGGCCGGCAGCGGCTGGAAGGAATACCAGGAATCGCGCTCGGTCTGCGGCGTGCCGCTGCCCGAGGGCCTGCGCAACGCCAGCAAGCTGGCGCGCCCGATCTTCACGCCCGCGGCCAAGGCCGCCATGGGCGAGCACGACGAGAACATCAGCTACGACCGCGTGGTCGAGATGGTGGGCCCCACGCTGGCCCAGCAGATCCGCGACACCAGCATCGCGATCTACGAGACCGCGGCCCAGATCGCGCTTGCCAAGGGCATGATCATTGCCGACACCAAGTTCGAGTTCGGCCTGGACGAGGCCGGCACGCTGGTGCTGATGGACGAGGTGCTCACGCCCGACAGCTCGCGCTACTGGCCGGTCGAGGGCTACGACGAGGCGCTGGCCAACGGCACCAACCCGCCGAGCTACGACAAGCAGTTCGTGCGCGACTGGCTCGAGTCGACCAAGGTCAACGGCAAGCCCTGGGACAAGACCCCGCCGGCGCCGCGCCTGCCGGCCGAAATCACCGAGAAGACCGCTGCCAAGTACCGCGAAGCGCTGGACCGGCTCACCGCCGGCTGAGGGCCGAAGCGGGCCGCGCTCAGCGGCTCTCGAGCACCGCGGTCGTGCGGCCGCTGCCGTCGAGCAGCGTGAGTCGCGTGCCGCCGGCCAGGCTGTACTGCGTGGTGGCCTTGATCGCGGCCAGGAAGTCGGTCTCGATGATGCTGCGCGTGTTGTCGAGGCAGGCCATGCGCGTGGCGGCGAGCTGCTCGATCTTGAGCGAATGCCCGGTGCGCTGGTAGCTGCCGGTCAGGCGGTTGCAGCCGCCCGAGCCGGTGACGCGTGCGCCGTCGAACTGAAGCTGCGCGCCGCGCTGCGGATCGGGGTCGACCGGCAGCGGCTGGTTGCCGATGCTGACCAGGCTCCAAGTGCGCGACTCGATCGGTTCGTCCAGGCTCACCGTGGTGCCACAGGCCGCCAGCAGGGCGGCACCGGACAGGAGCAGGGCGGTCAGGGCGGTGGGCCGGACGAAGGGGCGCATGGGAGGTCCTTTCAGGAACAACGAGGGGGCGGAGGGCCTCAGCTCAGCACGACGCTGCTCAGGCGCCGGCGGTAGGTCGCCACCGTCGGATCGTCGGGCGGGATCTGTCCGTCGGCCACCTTGGGCTTGGGCGGCTCGATGAGTTCGAGGATCGCAATGTACGTCTTGCGGGCCAGATCCTCGCTCCAGGCCTTGTCGCGCATCAGGATTTCCAGCAGCTCGTCCATCGCGTCGGTCCAGCGCTGCTCGGCGATCAGCAGCTGCGCGCGGCCGAAGCGGGCCTCGAAGTCGCGCTTGCCGGCCGCGATGCGGCTGTCGAAATCGGCCACGGCCGGCGCCGGACCGTTCACCGGTGCCGCGAAGTCGATCGCGTTCATCCAGCGCTGCAGCGCGTCGAAGCGGCGCACCGCGGGCGCCTTGGCGATCACCGGCGCGAAAGCCACCTTGGCGTCGTCGCTGCGGCCCAGCTGCAGCAGCAGCTTGACGTAGTCGAAGCGCGCGTCGTCGTTGGCCGGGTCGGTGGTCACCGCGTGCTGCAGTTTCTCGAGCGCGCCATCGGTGTCGCCTTCGGCCAGCGCTTCCTGCGCGGCCTCTTCCTGGGCGGCGGCCTCGAGTTCCTCGGCCGCCGGCACGTGCTTGTCGAGGAATTCGCGGATCTTCTCGGCGGGAATGGCGCCGACGAAGCCGTCGACCGGCTGGCCGCCGACGAACATCACGCAGAAGGGGATGCTGCGCACGCCGAACATCTGCGACAGCTGGGTCGAGATCTGCGGCACCTTGTCGGCGTCGAGCTTGGCCAGCGTGAAGCGGCCGGCGTACTCGGTCTCGAGCTGTTCGAGCACCGGGCCCAGCTGTTTGCAGGGTCCGCACCATTCGGCCCAGATGTCGAGCAGCACCGGCGTGGTGGCCGAACCTTCGATCAGCGCGGTCTGGAAGTTTTCGAGGGTGATATCGATCATCGGATGCAGATGGAGGCAAAACGTAAAATTGCGACCATGAACCAAACAATCCAGGTCGGCGTGGTGATGGGATCGAACTCCGACTGGGAGACGATGCGTCACGCGGTCGAGATTCTCCAGCAATTCGGCATCACCCACGAAGCACGGGTGGTCTCGGCCCACCGCATGCCCGACGAACTCTTCGCCTATGCCGAAAGCGCGGCCCCGCGCGGGCTGGCCGCGATCATCGCCGGTGCCGGCGGCGCGGCCCACCTGCCGGGCATGCTGGCGGCCAAGACCACGGTGCCGGTGCTGGGCGTCCCGGTGGCCAGCCGCCACCTGCAGGGCGTCGATTCGCTCTACAGCATCGTGCAGATGCCCAAGGGCGTGCCGGTCGCGACCTTTGCCATCGGGAATGCCGGCGCCGCCAACGCGGCGCTGTTCGCCATCGCCATGCTGGCGGTGGGCAACCCGCGGCTGCGCACCCAGCTCGACACCTTCCGCAGCGCGCAGACCGCGGCCGCGCAGGCCATGACGCTGCCGCCGCCCGAGCCCGGTGCGGCCAGCGCGCCGGCCGTGTCGCCCTTCTCGCCGCAGGGCGGGGGCGCACTGTGAGCCACGCCGTCTCGCCCTATCTGCAGCCCGGCAGCACGCTGGGCGTGCTCGGCGGCGGCCAGTTGGGCCGCATGTTCGCCCAGACGGCCCAGCGCATGGGCTACTTCACGGCGGTGCTCGACCCCGACGCCGACAGCCCGGCCGGCCGGGTGAGCCACCACCACATCCACACCGACTACACCGACGTCGCGGGCCTGGCCCGGCTGGCCGGCCTGGCCGAGGCCATCACCACCGAATTCGAGAACGTGCCCGCGCCCTCGCTCGAGCACCTGGCCGCGGCCCGGCCGGTGGCGCCCGGCGCGGCCGCCGTGGCGATCGCGCAGGACCGGATCCGCGAGAAGGCGCACTTCATCCGCTGCGGCGTGGCCTGCGCGCCGCACGCGGTGATCGAGACCGCCGCCCAGCTGGACGCGGTCGCCGACGAACTGCTGCCCGGCATCCTCAAGACCGCCCGCCTGGGCTACGACGGCAAGGGCCAGCAGCGCGTCGCCACGCGCGAACAGCTGGCCGCCGCCTGGGAAGCCACCGGCGGCGTGCCCTGCGTGCTCGAGAAGCTGCTGCCGCTGGACTTCGAGTGCTCGGTGATCGTGGCCCGCGGCCACGACGGCCAGATGGTCCACCTGCCGCCCCAGCGCAACCTGCACCGCGACGGCATCCTGGCCGTGACCGAGGTGCACCCCGACAACATGCCGGCCGCGCTGGCCGCGCGCGCGGTGGCCTCGACCCGCTCGATCGCCGAGGGCCTGGCGTACGTGGGCGTGCTGTGCGTCGAGTACTTCGTGCTGGCCGACGGCGCGATGGTGGTCAACGAGATGGCGCCGCGCCCGCACAACAGCGGCCACTGGTCGATGGACGCGAGCGACGTGTCGCAGTTCGAGCTGCAGGTGCGCACCCTGGCCGGCCTGCCGCTGACCGCGCCGCGCCAGCACAGCCCGGCGCTGATGCTCAACCTGCTGGGCGACCTCTGGTTCGAGGACGGCGACGACGCCACGCCGACCGAGCCGCCCTGGGCCGACGTGCTGGCGCTGCCCGGCACCCACCTGCACCTCTACGGCAAGGCCTCGGCGCGCCGCGGGCGCAAGATGGGCCACCTGAACATCACCGGTGCCGACATCGCCACGGTGCGCGCCACCGCCGACTTCGCCGCCGCGGTGCTGGGCCTGCCCATCCCGCTGTCGGAGTAAGCGCCATGATCGTCGACGGCCGCTCCCCCGATGCCATCGCCGCCGCGGCGGTGCAATTGCGCGCGGGCGGCCTGGTGGCCTTCCCGACCGAGACCGTCTACGGCCTGGGCGCCGACGCCGGCAGCGACGCGGCCGTGACCGGCATCTTCCGCGCCAAGGGCCGCCCGGCGGACCATCCGCTGATCGTCCACGTGCCGGCCGGCCCCAAGGGCACCGAGGCGCTGTCGTACTTCGCGCAGCCGCTGCCGGCCTTTGCCGAGAAGCTGGTGCTGGCCTTCTGGCCCGGCCCGCTGACCCTGATCGTCACGCGCCAGCCCGGCGTCGCCACGGCTTCCGCGGGCGGGCAGGACACCATCGGCCTGCGCTGCCCCGCGCACCCGGTGGCGCAGGCGCTGCTCGAGGCCTGCGCCGCGCAGGGCGTGCTCGGCCTGTCCGGCCCCAGCGCCAACCGTTTCGGCCGCGTGAGCCCGACCACCGCGCAGCATGTGCACGCCGAATTCGGCGAGACGCTGATGGTGGTCGACGGCGGCCCCTGCGCCGTGGGCATCGAATCGACCATCGTCGACTGCAGCCGCGGCGCCCCGGTGCTGCTGCGGCCCGGCGCGATCACCCGCGACCAGATCGAGGCCGCCTGCGGCGAAGCCCTGCGCGACAAGCACGACCTGGCCGCGCCCGACCCGCGCGCCTCGGGCACGCTGGCCGCGCACTACGCGCCCGAGGCCAAGCTGCGGCTGATGGACGCGCGCGCCCTGCAGGCCGCGCTCGACGTGCTCGGCGCCCAGGCCGCACACATCGCCGTCTGGGCGCGCACACCGCTCAAGCACCGCTCGCAGCGCGTGCTGCAGCGGCGCATGCCCGACGACGCGGCCGCAGCGGCGCAGCAGCTGTTCGCGGTGCTGCGCGAGTTCGACACCGAAGGCGTCAAGCTGATCTGGGTCGAGACCCCGCCCGACACGCCCGAGTGGGAAGGCGTGAAGGACCGGCTGCAGCGCGCCGCGGCGGCCTGACGCTCAACTGCCCGCAGCCAGCACGCCCTGGAAGAAGCCGCGGGCCGTGGCCAGGCAGAAGGGCGGCACCAGCGCGCCGTGGTAGGCCAGCGTGACCGCCTGGGCCTTGTCGCTCGGCGTGCCCACCGTGTTCGCCGCCAGCGAGGCCTTGGCCTGCGCGAAGCCGGCGCGCGCGGGCGCGTAGGCATCGACCGCGGCCGATTCTTCCAGGTCCACCGTCGTCAGCGCGGCGGCCGGCACGCCCTTGGCGAGGAAATAGCCAATCGTCGCTTGGGTGCTCACGAAGTTCACCGTCGGGTCCTTGGCGCCGCCGCACATCAGCACCGGCTTGGTCGGCGTCCAGTTGCGCAGGTCGTTCGCCACCGCCGCCTTGCGGAAGCCCGTGGACGGCGTGCAGCCCAGCGGCGTCGCCGTGCCCAGCGATGCCGGCGTGGACGGCAGCGCATTGCCGGGGCAGGGGTTGGCCTGGATGTCGCCGGCGGCCAGCGTCAGGTAGCTCTGGCGCACCAGGTTGTTGGCGCCGTAGAAGATCGACAGCGAGGGGTCGACCGGCCCCGGCACGGCGCCGGCCGGGAACAGCGCCAGCTGCGGCAGCTTGTTCGAGCTGAACAGCGTGTCGGGCGTCAGGCTCGGCAGCAGGGTCTCGATGCCGGTGGCGTACGGGGCCTCGTAGACGTCGGCGGGGGTGGTGTAGACGTTACCGAACTGCTGCTGCCAGCTGGTCGTCAGCAGCGGCACGAACAGCGTGCTGCCCAGCGCAGGCCAGCCCTGGAAGGTGTAGTCGGTCAGCAGGCTGATGGCCGAGGGCGCCGACAGCGGGGCCGAGGCCGTCACCGCCTGGCCCGTGGCCTGCAGCTCGCGATGCGCCGCCATGGCCACGTAGCCGCCCTGCGAGTAGCCGCTGACGAACAGCGTGCCGGCATCGCTGGCACCAATGGCCGTGAAGGTCTTGCGGGCCGCGGTGAGCGCATCCACCATGTCCTTGCCCTGCTGGTCGCCGTCGAGGTAGGGGTGGTAGGGCAGCGTCGACTTGTCGTAGCCCGCGTAGTTGGGCGCCACCACGATGAAGCCCTGGGCCGCGAAGGTGGCGGCGATCAGCAGGCCTTCGCCGGCGGCGGCCTGGGTGGTGTCGGTCCACTTGGCGAGGTTGTAGCTGCGGTCCGCCGTGGTGCCGTGCGCATAGAGCAGCACCGGACGCTTGCCGCTGCAGGCCGCGTCGGTGCCGGTGGGCACCATCACGGCGGCGGTGGCGTTGGTGGCCTCGTTCTTCGCGCCGATGGTGCGGTACTCAAGGTAGCGGGTGTCGACGCCGCACTTGGGCGTACCCGCCACCTGCAGCACCGCGCCGCCCTGGGCACTGCCCTGCAGGCTGGCCGTGAAGTCGGCGGCCGAGAGCTTGGCTGCCTGTTCCGGCGGGGCGACCACCGAGCCCCGACCCGTGTCGGCGACGGGCGGCGGTGCGGGCGCCGGCGCGGGCGGGGGTGCAGGCGGCGTCACGACGACGCTGCTGTCCCCGTCGCTGCCGCCGCAGGCCGCGAGCAGCAGCGTGAGGCCTGCGAGGGCCGCTGCGTGGCGCAGCGGGGTGGAGAGATGTTGTTTTTGCACGGTGTGTCTCCTGCGTTGAATGGAATCGAACGACCGTCCGATTCTGTTCAGCGCTCCGCGCCCGATGCAATGGGGTTTGCCTGCGCCGGTGGCGCGGCGCCGATCAGTTGTCCTGGGTCGCCCAGTCCACCAGCGCGTCGAAGGCGGGCCGTGCCGCGGCCGCGTTGCCGTGGTTGGCGATCGCCACCAGCACGTAGCGCCGTCCGCTGGCGCCGTGCACGTAGCCGGCCACGCCGGCGGCGTCGCGCAGCGTGCCGGTCTTGAGGTGGGCCGCGCCGCCCGAACGCAGTGCCCGCTTGCGCAGCGTGCCGTCGACGCCCGAGGCCGGCAGCGAGGACATCAGCTCGGGCATCACCGGCGAGCGCCAGGCCACCTGCAGCATCTTGGCCAGCGCCGCGGCGCTGATGCGCTCGTCGCGCGACAGCCCCGAGCCGTTGTCGAACACCGGCTGGCCTTCGCCGGTGCCGATGCGGTCGTTCCACCATTGGCGGATGGCGCTGCGCGAGGCCTCGAGCGAGCCGCGCTTCTTCTGCTGCAGGCCCAGCGTGAGGAACAGCTGCTGTGCCATCACGTTGTTGCTGTACTTGTTGATGTCGCGGATCACCTCGGCCAGCGGTGGCGAGTTGACCTCGAAGGCCGGCTTGAGATCGGCCGGCACGCGTCCGTCGCGCACCTGGCCCTTGAGGGGATGGCCCATCTCGGTCCAGAGGCCGCCGATCGCGCGCGCCGCGTAGCGGCCCGGGTCGGCATAGGCCACGGCCCAGCTTTTCTCGCCACAGGCCGCCGGGTAGCTGCCGGTGAAGCCCATGCGTGCCGGGTCGGCCACCTCGGCGCCGATCGTCGTGCGCCAGTCGCCGCATTCGCCGGCCGACAGCGGCAGCGTGGACTGCATCGCCACGCCCAGCAGCGGCGGGTCGAAGCTCACCTGCGCGGTCGAGTTCGCGCGGTTGGGCTGGAAGCTCATGACCACCGACTTGAAGTTGACCAGCAGCGCGTCGGGTGCCGCGTTGTAGGGGCGCAGGCCCTCGCCGTCGAAGGCTGCGGGGTCGGCTTCGGGCGTGTCGAAGGCGCTGCGGTCGAGCACGATGTCGCCGGCGATGCTCTGGATGCCCAGGCCCTGCACCCGCCGCATCAGCAGCCACAGCCGCTCGATCACCAGCTTGGGATCGCCCTGGCCGCGGATGTAGAGGTTGCCCTCGAGCACGCCGTTGCGGACCGGGCCGTCGATGTAGACCGGCGTGTTCCAGGTGTAGGCCGGCCCCAGCAGGTCGAGCCCGGCGTAGGTGGTGACCAGCTTCATGATCGAGGCCGGGTTCACCGGCACCTGCGTGCGCCAGGCCAGGCGCGGCGGCCGCACGCCGTCGGCGTCGGCCACCAGCAGCGTCACGGCCTCGCGCGGGACCTTGGCACGCGCCAGCGCGGCCTCGACCTCGGGCGGCAGCGCCTGGGCGGCGGCCGCCAGGGGCAGCAGCGGCAGCGCGGCGAGGGTGGCAAGACGGAGGGTGGCGCGGGCGCGGTGCAGGGCGGAACGGGGCATCGGCGCATTATCCCGGCCTGTCGCCGGCGCTTGCCCCCAGGCCGGCAGGCCGCCGCGCGGCGCCCGGATAATCGGGGCATGTCCGCCGCCTCCCGCCTTTCCTCTTTCCAGCCCGGCTGCACGCCGGACGCGGCCCATGGCTGACGACAAGCTGCTCGCCTTCGACACCAGCACCGACATGCTGAGCGTGGCCGTGCGCCATGGCGCGCGCGTGTTCGCCCACAGCGGCCCGGGCGGCGCGCAGGCTTCGGCCACGCTGATCCCGCTGATCCGCCAGTTGCTGGCCGAGGCCGGCCTGGCGCTGGCCGACCTCGACGCGATCGCCTTCGGCCGCGGGCCCGGTTCCTTCACCGGCCTGCGCACCGCCTGCGCCGTGGCGCAGGGCCTGGGCTTCGGCGCCGGCGTGCCGCTGCTGCCGGTCGACACGCTGCAGGCCGTGGCCGAGGAGGCCCGCCACCGTTTCGGCGCCGTGCGCGTGGTGGCGCTGCTCGATGCGCGCATGGACCAGGTCTATGCCGCGCGCTACGACTTCGACGCCCCCCCCGACGCCCCGGTCGAAGCCGAACTGCTGGCCCCCGAGGCGGTGACCGTGCCCGAGGGCTGGGTGCTGGCCGGCAATGCCTTCGCGGCCTACGGCGAGCGCCTGCCCGCCGTCACGCGCCATGCGGTGCTGCCCACCGCCGAGGCCCTGCTGCGGCTCGCGCCCGCGCTGCTGGCCGCCGGGCGCGCGGTGGCGCCGGCCGACGCCGCACCGCTCTACGTTCGCGATAAAGTGGCACAGACCACCGAAGAACGCGCGGCCCTCAAGGCCGCGCAGCAAGCCACGCCTACGCCATGAGCGCCGTCCTGCAGCCCCTCGAAGCCCGCTTCGACGCCATGAGCGTCGAGCGGCTGCCGGCGGTCTGCGCGATCGAGAAGCAGGCGTACACGCACCCCTGGACGCACGCCAACTTCATCGACTCGATGGCCGCGGGCTACCGCTGCCAGCTGCTGATGGGCGGCGACACCGTGATCGGCTACTTCGTGGCCATGAAGGGCGTCGACGAGGTGCACCTGCTCAACATCACGGTCGCACCCGAATTCCAGCGCCAGGGCTGGGCCCTGCTGATGCTCGAGGCGCTGGCCGGCTGGTCGCGCGGCCAGAACGCGCAATGGCTGTGGCTCGAGGTGCGCGTGAGCAACGCGCGCGCGCTGCACATCTACGAACACCACGGCTTTCGCCGCGTCGGCGTGCGCAAGGGCTACTACCCCGCCTTCGGCGGCCGCGAGGACGCGGTGGTGATGAGCCTGCGGCTGAACGAACCGACCAGCGCCTGGGGCGCGCTCACGCCATGAGCACCGCCGCGCGCAGCGCAGAAGCGATCCAATGAACGAATCCACGATGAACCTCGATGCGCGCCAGCGCGCCATGCTCGACGAGATGGGCATCAAGGTCTGGTGGCCGAGCACCGTGCAGGCCGCGCCGGAAGCGGCCTCCGCGCCCGCCGCCGTGGTCGAGGCGCCGGTGGTGCCGGCCCGCGTCTTGCGCGAAGCCCCGGCACCCAGCGCGCCGGTCCAGGCGCCGGCGCCGGTCCGTGCCCCGGTCGCCGCACCCGTCGCAGCGCCCACGGCGCCGGTCGCGCGCACCCACGGCGCCGCCGTGCTGGTCGAGGCGCCGCGGCTGCTGCATGGCGGCGTGGCGGCACCGGGCGGTGGCTGGCTCATCGTGGCCGACATGCCCCCCGAGGCCGACGGCCGCCACGGCGATCCCTTCGCGGGCGACGCCGGCCGTCTGCTCGACAACATGCTGCGCGCACTGCAGTTGCAGGGCGGCGAGCGGCCGGTGCACCTGATGCGCACGCACCGCGGCGTCGCGGCCGGGCGCGCCGACAGCCCGAGCCCCCTGGACGACAGCTTCGCCGCCCACGCACAGGCGCTTGCGCCGCGCGTGGTGCTGGCCATGGGCCCGCTGGCCGCGCAGAGCCTGCTGCAGAGCACCGACCCGCTGGGCAGGCTGCGCGGCCGCGCCGTGCCGATGGCGGCCTGGGGCGGCCTGCCCGTGGTGGCCACCTACCACCCGGCCTACCTGCTGCGCAACCCGGCCGACAAGGCCCGTGCCTGGGCGGACCTCTGCCTGGCGGCGGCGCAGGTGGCGCAGGCCTGAACGACCAAGGCGACACGGCCTGCGCCGTGTCGCCTGGCGGATCGAGGCCGGGCGTTCAGCGCGGCGTCAGAACTTCCACAGCAGGTTGGCCCGCACGCCGTGGTCTTCCACGCCGCTGCCGACCTGGCCGCTGTACGACACGCCCAGCGTCAGGTTGCGCTGCAGGCTGAAGTCCAGGCCGCCTTCCAGCACGGCCACGTCCTTGCCGATCGGTGCACCGGCCACGCTGAAGGCCGAGGAGCCGGCAAAGCGGGCCGCCGATGTCGGCGCGGTGTCGCCGAAGGCATGGCGCCAGCCGACCATGCCGCGCAGCGTCGCCTGCAGGCCGCCCAGGGCGACCGCGCTGCTGGCGCGCAGGCCCAGCGTGCTGAAGCTGGTGCTGGTGGTGTCGCCGGCCACGCCGAGCGCGGCCGCGCCGCCGGATTCGGTGAAGCCGTCGGTCTTCAGCCGCACATGCGCCAGGCCCGCGAAGGGTTCCAGCAGGCCGCCGCCGGCCGGCAGGGCCCAGCCCAGTTCGCCGAAGATCTGCAGCGCCTTCGCGTCGTAGTCGCCCTTGAGCCGGTCGGAGAAGCCGGTGAAGCCGACCTGGCGCTGCGTCTCGACCTGGCTGAGGCTGTAGCTGGCGCCGGCGCGCAGGCCCAGCGCGCCCCACTGCTTGGCGCCGTAGGCCCCCAGGTGGTAGGTGTCGCTGTCGGCCGAGGAGGCGCGTGCGGCCAGCGCGGTGCGCCCGCGGGTGTAGCCGCCGATCACGCCCACGCGGGCGTCGCTGCCCAGCGCGGTGTCGGCGCCGACCAGCAGACCGGTGGTGTTGCGGTCGATGCTGCCCGCATTGCCGTTGCCGTCGTTGCTGCCCAGCGAGCGCAGCGCGCGCACCCAGAGGCCGCCGCGGCCCGCCAGGTCGTCCGCCGCGGGCACGCCGCCCAGCGACTGGCGCGCGCGGTCGAGGCCGGCCTCGCGCACGAAGCGGCTGTCCTCGATGGCGGCCGACTTGACCGAGGCGTGCAGCTCGCCCGAGAGCTGGTCGAAGGCGCTGCGCGCGGTCGGCGCGTCCAGTTGCACCACGGCGTTGTAGAGCGCGCCGGTGCGCACGCTGTCGATCGCGCCGCCGCTGGCGCGCTGGTTGGCCGTGACGCCGACGTCGCCGAAGCGCAGGTCGTTGCGCGTCAGGCCCAGCAGCACGTCCTGCGCGGTGTAGCTCAGCACGGGGGTCAGGAAGGCGAAGTTCGACGACACGCCGCCGAAGGTGCCCACGCGCGACCCGGCGCTGAGGAGGGTGTAGCGCGTCACGGGGTTCCAGCTGCCGTCGGCTGCCAGCACGATCACCGAGGCGCCGCCCAGCGTGGCGGTGCCGCTCACGCGGATCAGGTCGCTGCGGCCTGCACCTGGTACTTGGCAGTGGCGTCGAAGCGCAGGTCGCCGTTGATCTGGAGCGTGCCGATGCCGCTGCCGGCAGGGGCCACCGTCGAGTCGGCCAGCAGCGTCGTGCTGCCCAGCGTGCCGATGCCCTGGAGCGTGGCGCCGCTGCCGATGCTGGTGCTGCCGCCGAGCACGCTGTCGATCAGCAGCGTGCCGCCGAGGATCTGCGTGCTGCCGGTGAAGGCCGAGCCGTCGCCGGTGTAGCGCACCACGCCGGCGCCCGTCTTGCGCAGGTTGCCGCTGCCCGACAGCGCGTTGGCCAGCGTGCCGTCGCTCGCCTGGTCGATCACCAGCGCCGCGTTGTCGACGATCGCGCCGGTGCCGAAGCTGTTCACGTGGCCCACCAGCGTGCCGCCGCTGATGGTGGTGCCGCCCGCATAGGTGTTGGTGCCCGTTAACGTGAGCGTGCCGGTGCCGGTTTTGACCAGCGAGCCGCTTTTGGCGGTATCCGAGATCACGCCACCGATGGTCGTGTTGGTGTTCAGGCCACCGAGGGTCAGCTTCTTGCGGCCCAGCAGCACATTGCCGTCGCCCTCCAGCGAGCCGATGGCCGTGCCGGTGGTCGCCAGATGGATGTCGACGATGCCGCCGGCCTGGTTGATCACTGTGGCACCGCTGCCCGAGCCGTTGTCCCAGAACTCGAGCTTGCCGCCGGCCTTGTTGGTCAGTGTGGCGTTGCCGGCCGAGCTGTTGTCGATGAACGCGGTGGCACCGCCCGCCGTGTTGAGGATCTGGGCTGTGCCCGCGGTGGTGTTTTCCCAGAACACGGTGCTGCTGCCGCGGCCGCTGTTCGTGATGCGCGCGCTGCCTGCGCTTGCATCGTCGCGCAGTTCGAACGACCCCTGGTTGTTCACCGTGGCGTTGCCGACCGAGCTGTTGCCGACGAACTGCAGAGTGCCCTGGTTGATGCCGGCCTCCGGCACGGGCCGCGCCGCCACGTTGATCACCAGGTTGTCGGCGCGGGTGTTGCTGTCGAAGCGCAGGAAGCCGTTGGCATCGACCAGCACGGGGCCGCTGCCCAGCGCGCCCGTCACGCCGACCGCGAGCACGCCGCCGTTGACCGTGGTGCCGCCGGTGTAGCTGTTGACGTGGGTCAGCGTCGTGGTGCCGGCGCCGGTCTTCACCAGCGAGCCGCCGGCGCCCGAGATCAGGCCGCCGATGGTGGTGCTGCTGAAGACGGTGTCCAGGCCGCCGAAGGTCAGCTTTCTGGCGCCCAACAGCACGCGGCCGTCGCCTTGCAGCGAGCCGATGGCCGTGCCGGTCGTCGCCAAGCGGATATCGACGGTGCCGCCGGCCTTGTTGATCACGGTGGCGCCGCTGCCCGAGGCGTTATCCCAGAACTCGAGCGTGCCGTCGGCTTCGTTGGTGAGCCTGGCGCTGCCTGCCGAGCTGTTGTCGATGAATGCGGTGGCGCCCTTGGCCTGGTTCACGATCTGCGCCGTGCCGGCCGTGGTGCTCTCCCAGAACATCGTGCTGCCGCTGACGCCGATGTTCGTGATCAGTGCGCTGCCTGCGGTCGCGTTGTCGCGCAATTCGACCGAGCCCTGGTTGTTCACCGTGGCGTTGCCGGCCGAACTGTTGTCTTTGAACTGGAGGAGGCCGCTGTTGATGCCGGCCTCGGGCACGGGCCGCGGCGCCACGTTGATCACCAGGCCGTCGGCGCTGTCGCTGCCGGTGAAGACCTGGTCGGTTCCGGCCAGCACGTCCACCGGGCCGGCCGCCCGGGCATGGCCCGCGCCCATCGCCGCCAGCGCCAGCACACACGCACCCGCCAGCGCGGACAGCCTGACGCCGGAATGGCTGCCGAGGGCCGTGGCCGACGCGCTGGCGTCAGCGCCGCCGCGTCCGCCCGAAGCGACTTCGGACACGGCCTGGCAGACGTTGAGCGCGCGGTTGAGGACGGTGCGGTGGATGCGGTTCATGGGTCAGCAACTTCCGTTTTCACAAAAAGAAATAGTTGTGACGTATTGATACGTTTGGACGCCAGAGGGCCGGCCCCGAAAGAGGGCGTCCTTTCTGCCAACTGATGGTGAAAATCCGCCACGGGAAGCGCGGACCGCCCGGCGTGACCGGCTCGAAGGCGGCGTGCGTGCGTGTCGGATGGAGGTGCCTGCCGCCGGCACCTAAAATTCCCGCCATGACTTTCATCGAACAACTGCGCGCTGCGGAACTGCAGAACCGCTCTCTCCTGTGCGTGGGGCTCGATCCCGAACCGACCCGCTTCCCGGCCCGTCTCAAAGGCGACGCCAACAAGATCTACGATTTCTGCGCGCGCATCGTCGATGCGACCGCCGACCTGGCGATCGCCTTCAAGCCGCAGATCGCCTACTTCGCCGCGCACCGCGCCGAGGGGCAGCTGGAACGGCTGATGGAGCACATCCGCCGCGTCGCGCCGCAGGTGCCGATCATCCTGGACGCCAAGCGCGGCGACATCGGCTCGACTGCCGAGCAGTACGCCATCGAGGCCTTCGAGCGCTATGGCGCCGACGCGGTCACGCTGTCGCCCTTCATGGGTTTCGATTCGGTCGCGCCCTATCTCAAGTACGAAGGCAAGGGCGCCTTCCTGCTGTGCCGCACCAGCAACCCCGGCGGTGCCGACCTGCAGGGCCAGCGCCTGGCCAGCGTCGAGGGCGAGCCGCTGCTGTACGAACACGTCGCGCGGCTGGCGCAGGGCCCTTGGAACCTCAACGGCCAGCTCGGCCTGGTGGTGGGCGCCACCTACCCGGCCGAGATCGAGCGCGTGCGCGAACTCGCGCCCACCGTGCCGCTGCTGATCCCGGGCGTGGGTGCCCAGGGCGGCGATGCGGTCGCGACGGTGCGTGCCGGCTGGCGCGCCGACGCGCCGATCATCGTCAACTCCTCGCGCGCGATCTGCTATGCCTCGGACGGCGACGACTTCGCCGACGCGGCCCGGCGCGAGGCGATGCGCACCCGCGACGGGCTCGAGGCCGCCAAGGGCTGAGCACCGTTTCCGGCGCCGGCGCGCACCCGTTGCGCCGCCTGCCGTTTCTCCCGAAGCGTTATGTCAGAATGAATACAACGCTTACAGGAGACCGATGACATGCGCTGGGCCCCTTCCCTGATTTCCGGCGTCGCTGCGGCGACGGTGCTGTTGTTGGCGGGTTGCGGCGGTGGGGGCAGCGGAGGGTTTCCGGCCGCACCCGAGCAGACGGCGCCCCCTCCCACGACGACGCCGACCCCTGACCCCGTGCCGGTTCCGGAGCCGGTCCCCGCGGCGACCTTCCAGCTCGGCGGCGCGGTCGACCGCCCGGCCATGCTCGACGTGGCCGCGCTGTCGGCGCGCCCCGCCGTCGCGCAGACGGTGAGCTACAGCAGCGGCAGCGGCGCCCAGACGCGCAGCTACATCGGCGCCGATCTGTGGTCGCTGCTCAACGACGCCGGCCTGCAGGCCGACGCCAGCCGCAAGAACGATCTGCTGAGCCGCTACGTGCTCGCCACCGGCGCCGACGGCTACAAGGTGGTCTTCGCGCTGGGCGAACTGAACCCCGATTTCGGCCGCAAGGGCAGCACGGTCGCGTACGCCGACACCGGCACGGGCACCGCGGTGCCGTTGAGTGCGGCCGACGGTCCGTTCCGCGTCACCGCCCCGGGCGACGTCAAGGGCGGGCGCTACGTGTCGAACCTGGTGCGCCTGGACGTGGCCGCGTCGGCGGCGACGGCGGTGGGCAGCAGCGGCGGCATCTCGAACGGCTTCACGGTGTCCGGCGCGGTCGCCGGTGCGCCGGTGCAGTTCGACTTGGCGGGCTTGCAGAAGCTGGCGCCCACGACGCAGGTCGTGGGCGCCGACACCTACGTCGGCGTGAGCCTCTGGACGCTGCTGAACGGAACCCTCGGCCTGAGCGTGCCGCCGGGCTCGAAGAATGCGTCGCTCGCGATGTACGCGGTGGCCACCGGCAGCGACGGCTACCGCGCGACCGTGTCGCTGGGCGAGATCGATCCGGGCTTCGGCAACAAGCCGGCGCTGGTGGCCTACGAACTCAACGGTGCGCCGCTGGGCGCCAAGGGCGTCGCGCGGCTGGTGGTGCCGGGCGACGCGAAGGCCAGCCGTTCGGTCTCGAACCTGGTGGCCATCGAGGTGTTTGCCGCGCCAGCGCCCTGAGGCGAAGTGCGCTGCGCGGGCATCCGGGAGGCGACGGCCGCGGCGGGCGCAGTAAGCTCGGCCGAACGCCGACGAACTCCTGCCCCGCGCCCATGTCCACTTTGCCTTCCGCCGCACCGCTCGCCCGGCCCGAGTTCCGCTTTCGCATGCGCATCACGGTGGGCGATGCGATCGCGATCGGTCCCGGCAAGGTGCAGCTGCTCGAGGCGATCCTGGAGACCGGCTCGCTGACCGCGGCCGCCAAGCGCATCGACATGTCCTATCGCCGCGCCTGGGTGCTGATCAACGAGCTCAACACCGCCTTGAAGACGCCGGCGGTGGAGTCCGGCAAGGGCGGCGGCAACGGCGGCGGCAGCATGCTGACGCCCGTCGGCCTGCAGGTCATCGAGCACTACCGGGCCATCGAGGCCCGGGCGGCGGCGGCCTGCGCGGCGGAGATCCGCTCGCTCACCGCGCTGTTCGGCCCCGACAAGGGCTGAGGCGCCTTCGGCGTCAGGCGGAAAACAGCCGGGTGGATTCGACCGGCTTGCTGAACAGCCAGCCCTGCGCCATCGCCTGGGGCGCCAGCGCCAGGAAGTACGCGGCCTGCTGCTCTTCCTCGATGCCCTCGATCACGATGCTCAGGCCCAGCACCTCGGCCATGGCCACGATCTGCGGCGCGATGGTGTCCTTGTCGCTCTGGTCGTGCAGCGCCTGCATGAAGGTGCGGTTGATCTTGATCGCATCGACGCGCAGGCGCGAGAGGTAGGACAGGCTCGAGTAGTCGGTGCCGAAGTCGTCGATGTAGACCTTGTGGCCGGCCTCGCGCAGCCGCGCGATGGACTTGCCCAGTTCGCGGCTGTTGGCCGTGGTGCGCTCGGTGAGTTCGAGCCCGATGCTGGCCGACGGCAAGCCGGCTTCCTGCAGGCGCGCGCTCAGGAAGGGCAGGAAGGCGCTGTCGAGGATGTCGCTGGCCGCGACGTTGATCGTCACCTGGAAGTCGGGGCGCCGGCGCAGGTCCTCGCCCAGTTCGTCCAGCACGCGGTGGATCACGAAGCGCGTCACCTGGCCGATGAAGCCCTCGTGCTCGGCGGCGCTGATGAAGGCGTCGGGGCTGACCGGCTTGCCGGTCGCGTCGGTCCAGCGCAGCAGCGCCTCGGCACCGACCTGGCGGCGGTCGGACAGTCGCACGATCGGCTGGTAGACGATCTTCAACTCGCCCGAGCGCATCGCGAGTCGCAGCTGCTTGCCGAGCGACTTCGAGCGCCCGATCGCGATGCTGGCGGCAAAGCCGCCGCTCAAGCCGATCAGCAGGCCGAAGACGGCGAACTCGAGCATCACCGGCGAATGCAGGATCGTCGAGGGTTGGCGCAGCGCCGCCACGATGCAGGAGGAGTGGGTGCTGGAACACCGCACCTCGTAGCGCCGGCCGTTCAGCTCGAGCGGCTCGCCGGGCTGCAGCGTCACGCCTTCCAGCGGCAGGCGCGGGCCGGCCGAGCTCAGGGCCCGCAACGGTGGCAGGCGGCCGTTGACCACGGCGTAGTCCAGCCGCGGGTCCGCCGTCTCGAGATAGGCCTGCCCGTTGATGCCGACCGCCGCACCGCGCTGCTGCATCAGCAGGGAGCGTGCACCGGGCACGCCGGCCTGCGGCGCATGGAAGCTCATGCGCTGACCTTGCTGGTTGACCACGTCGACCGGCGGGGCCGGTTCCGGTGGGTCGATCGCGCCTACCGTGGAGCTGCAATAGATCTCGCCGTTGCGCAGCCGCGAGGCACTCTTGAGGTAGCGCGACGCCAGCACGATGCGCCGCAGCCGCGCCACCTCGGGCGGCGAGCAGGCGCTGTTCTTGGCGCTGTCGATCTCGACCAGCGCGGCCACCGCCTCGGTGGTGACCTGATCGGAGCGCGCGATGTAGGCCTCGGCCATCTCGGCCGCATCCGCATATTGCTGGCGCCGCACGGTCCATTCGCCCACGGCCAGTGCTAGCGCGATGGCTATCGCCGCGCCACATGCCATCGACAGCACGGTCCGTGTCAGCGGCTGCCGCATCATGAAGCGCGCCCGTGAGAAAGGGCGATGTCGGGCAGGACGCGGGTGTCGGCCGGACGGGAGGATGCAGGGCGCATGGTGCAGCAGTGAGCTTGTAGGTATGTCTTTGCGGTGCGCGGGCTTCGATCGGCCGCGCCGGGCGCGGTGCCGCAACCGCAGTGCAGGGCTCTCCTCCTTGCATCATCATCGCCGCCGATCGACGCCACAGCGCCATCATTCCCGATCATGTCAAGAAATGTGACGGATGGCGCAGGGGGCATTGAAATTGACGCGAGACGGCCGCGTCGATGAGGCGTAAAGAATTCCTTTTTGAACCGATGCCCGTCAATAGTGTGGCGGCAATTCGTCGCCCGGGTCGCGGGCACCGCCCGAGCCAGCTTCCGGCATCTGTTGGCGCAGCTGCACCAGCTGCTGCGCCAGCGCGTCGATCTGCTGCTGCTGGCGGTAGATCGTGAGGTTCAACTGGTCCAGCAGGTCGTCGGTGAAGCTGGCCTTGATTTCGAGTTCGTCGAGTCGGTGGTCGGGGGTGCGGGGATGTGCCATGGGCGTATTGGACAGGATGGCGAGCACCATCCAGGCCTTCCCCTCACTTCTTTCGCGTCTAGGTTGCCGGGGCTGGCTCGTCTGCCTTGGCTGCCGTGGGCGTCTTGAGGTACCCGGCGACGCACGCGCTGAGCCGGTCTGCGAAATCGAAGAGATCGTCCACACCAGAGATGGCGATGCGTTCCTCCTCCTTGCTCTCACCGAACAGGCCGACCACGAGCTTGTTTTCGTTGTTAAAGCGAAGGCGACAGATAGGCTTGCGGTTGTTGTCGTCGAAAAGTACGGCGCAGTAGCTCGCAGCGTCACGAATGAACACCCGGCCTGGTTTCACTACGGGACGAAGAATCGCGCGAATGATTTGGAAGGCCTCGAGTTCGACTGCCGATGGTACGAAGGCTTCACCTGCGACAGGACGTTCCTCCACAACGGCGGGAAGCTCGGGCCCCAGAAGGGGCTCAGGTGTCATCGCGCCTTTCAGGCGCTCGTTGATCTTGTCCCCGACGAGCTGTTGAAACGCGCGCTTGGTGATCAAAGTGAATTGATCTTTCACCGCATTTCTGAACTGCTTCCCTGCCAGAAACTCTGCCGAAACAAGGCGGACGAACTCCTCAGGAGGGCTGTTCATCCAATCTGTCAGTGTGTTCTGGATCGCTCGCGTGTATTTCAGGTGATTGGCGGTCGTCAGAATGTTCTCGAGATCGAATGCAGCCTTCGCGAATTTCTTCAACTCCTCAACATCCTGCTCTCGAAAATCGAGCATGTTGAACTCGAAGAACGGCTTCTCGTCCATCTTGTTCGGCTTTTCGAGGTCCGTGAAGAAGCGATATGTGAGGCCGTTGGTGAGGACGCCAAAACGGGCTTCGGTCACATGGAAGTACCGAAACAGCTGACTGGCGTGATTGATGTGCAAATCGCCGCCGCTTTTCTTGCACTCGAAAAGCATGATCGGCTTGCCATCTTTCAGGATGGCATAGTCGACTTTTTCGCCCTTTTTGGTGCCAACATCTGCGATCAACTCCGGTGTTACCTCCAGTGGATCAAAAACGTTGTAACCAAGGAGTTGAATGAATGGCATAACCATTGCATTTTTGGTTGCCTCCTCCGTTTGAAGAAGGTCCATGGCGGCCGCAACACGTGAGGCGAGTGCTCTGACTTGATCGATGAAATCCACTTGTTCTCCTTCGAATGGAAATTATTCCGGCGTGCAATTGCGTCCATTCTGAATAGGAGTGCGAGATTTCGCAAGATTTGCTTACAAGTGTGGTGAAGGCAAACCAATTCGGCCGCTTGAACAACGTTGGGTTTTTCAGTGCGCATCTTCGCCATCGATGCGGGTAACCGCGCACCGAGACATATGGCATTTCGCCGCCATGCGTTTCGGGTGGGTCCTTACACCGGACTCGAACGCAGTCCGTAGGCCTTGCCGCCCAAGAACAGGTATTCCACGCGCATCACGGCCTCGCCGGCCTCGTCCTTGGTGGTGAAGCCGACGGCCGACACCGTCTCGCCGGCCTTGATCTCCGCCACCTGCCAGGCCGCCATGCGGGTCAGGGGCGCGAGCTCCAGTTCCCATCGGCGGTCCTTGCGTCGGGGCAGGGTGGCCCGGGCCAGCAGCCCGGGCCCGTCGACGCCGGCGCTCTGGGCCGGCAGCGGGCGCTGCTTCAGGTCGGGCGGCAGGGCCAAGTCGGGGCGCACTTCGATCAGCAGTTCGGCATGCGGGTTCTGCCACTTGCTCTGGACCACCTTGCCTGCGAGGTAGATCGGTTTCTCCTGGTCGAAGCTGCTCCAGCCGTGGTGCGCCCAGGCGGAGCCTGTGGTCAGTGGGACGGCAAAGGGCGTGGCGGCGGCCACGAGGGCGAATCGGCGGCGGGACATCGGCATGGCGGCACTCCTGGAAAGGGATGAAGCATCGAATCAGTAGGCGATCCAGCGTCCGCAGACGACGACGCCGAGCCAGACCGCAGTGGACACCAGCATCTGAACCCGCGCCGTCAGGTCGAGTTTCTGCAGCGATCCGCGGCCGTGGAACCAGGCCGCGTTGCAGCCCGCCAGCGTGAGCAGGCCCATCTTCCAGACGAAGCTCCGGTTGGCGAGCAGCTCGGACGCCTGGGTGGCGAACATGAGCAGGCCGCTGGCGGCGGCCAGCCCGAAGCCCGCCAGCGCGATGCCGAGCGAAAGGCGCGCCAGCGCCCGCACCGGCAGGGCCGCGGCACCGCCCCAGACGCGGATTTCCAGCGCCACCAGGTTGCCCAGCAGCAGGGCGATGCCGACGATGTGCACGACTTCCAGGGCCGGATAGGCCCAGACGCTGGATCGGAGTTCGCTCAACATCGCGTGATTCTGCGGCGTCGGCGCCCGCACCGCGCCGCCGCTCAGCCCCGCTTCGAGCGCCCGCGCCCCTCGGCCTTGGCCTGGTAGAGCGCGCGGTCGGCCCGGTCGAGGGTCTGCTCGACGGTGTCGCCCGCGCAGTGGCGGCTGATGCCGGCCGAGAAGCCGAGCCGCAGCGCGGGCACGGTGGGCGAGATCTGCAGATCCGCCAGATGACCGCGCAGGCGTTCGATGCCGGCTTCGGGCAGGCCGTCGGGCGCGTCGGGCAGCAGCACAAGGAATTCCTCGCCGCCCCAGCGCGCAAGGGTGTCGGTCTCGCGCAGCACGCCGCGGGCGACCTGGGCGAAGCCGTGCAGCACCTCGTCGCCGACGCCATGGCCCCACTGGTCGTTGATGCGCTTGAAGTGGTCCAGGTCGATCAGCACGATCGAGAACGACGCGGCCTCGGTGCGCCGGTGCAGGTCGGCCCGGTGCTGCAGCAGTTGCGTCGTGTGGCGGCGGTTCACCAGGCCCGTGAGGTCGTCATGGGAGGCCAGCCGGCGCATGTGGTCATGGGCGGCCGCGATTTCCTTCGCCCGCTCCTCCAGCAGCAGGTTGGCGCGTTGCCGTCCCTCGTAGTCGCCCGCGACCAGCCGGATGATGCGTTGCGCATAGAAGAAGAACACGACGAAGACCGCGGCCAGCGCCCAGTTCGAGTGGCCGCCCTGCCAGGCCATCAGCAGCGCGGTCGGGCCGAGCAGCAGCGGCGGGTACCAGCGGGCCAGCGTCGCATCGACCGCCATGATCGCGCAGGCACCGGCGGCGAGGCCGATCGTGGCCATGAGCATGAGCCAGCGCACGTTGTCGGCTTCGGCGGTGCCGAAGATGCAGGCGCACAGCAGGCCCCAGTAGCCCTGGTAGCCCCAGGCCGCCCAGCGGAAGCCGCGCTGCGCGCTGCCGAAGTTGTACGCCGCCGCGCGCTCCAGGTCGAATTCCAGGTAGAGCCGGCCGGCCGCGCCCAGCACCAGGCCGGCGGCATGCAGCAGCACCATCGCCATGTGGTTTGCCGAGTAGCCGCCGGCCTGCGTCAGCACGAGCCAGAACAGCGGGTACAGGAACAGGCCGCTGCGCGAGCGCGCCGCGGCGTCCCGCAGGCGTTGCAGCAGGTAGGACGGCGGCAGCTCGGCGGGGCTGGTCATGTCCTGGGCCTGTGGGCGGCGCGCGCGATGCGGAATCAGGTCCGGGCCGGCGCGCCGAGCCGCTCGGACACGCCGCGCGCGCAGGCCCGCAGCGCCTGCGCCAGCCCGCCGTCCCAGTGCGTGTCGAAGATGCCCGTGGGGCCGATGGCGGTGACCGCCAGCACGATCGCCCCGGTGTGGTCGAACACCGGCGCCGCCATGGCGCTCACGCCCGGAATCACCTCGTTCTCCGAGCGGCTCGCGCCCTGGGCACGCACGGCCTCGCGCTCGGCTTCGAACGCGCTCCAGCTGGGCAGAGGCTGCACGGGCGGCATGCCGGCCGGAACGCCGTCTTCGGGCTTGCGCTGCTTCTCGCGCCGCCGCTCGTCTTCCAGCATGGCCTTGACCTGGGCCGCCGGCAGGTAGGCGGCGAAGAGCCGGCCCGAGGCGGTGCGCGTCAGCGAGAACACGGTGCCGTGCCGCAGGCTCACGTGCACCGGCGAGGGCGCCTCGGCGATGTGCACCATGGTCGCGCCGCGCGCGCCCCAGACGGCCAGGCCCACGGTCTGGCCGATCTGCTGCGCCAGCGGCGCCATCAGCGGCGCGGCGATATGCACCGGCTCGGCCTGCTGCAGGCCGATCAACCCCAATTGCAGCGCGAGCGGTCCGAGCCGATAGTGGCCGCTGGTGCCGTCCTGCTCGATCAGGCCCAGCCGGCCGAAACTGACCATGTAGGGATGGGCCTTGGCGGGCGTCATGTCGGCCTCGCGCGCCAGATCTTTCAGCGCCAGCGGGCGGCCCTGGTGCACCAGCGCGCGCAGCAGCTGGCCGCCGACCTCGATGCTCTGGATGCCGCGCTGGGCCGGGTTGTCCTTGCTGCTGCTGGCCATCGGTGGGTGTCTCTCCGCGGTGGTTCGGGATGGGAGAGCGCATTAGACATGAACTGTGGCCCGGATTACACTTTGCGAATTCGCTCCATGCGAACGAATTTGGATTAGACGAACTTCATGATGGAGACTTCGACCATGAGCACCGACGACACCGGCGCACTGCGCTACCAGCACGGCTTCGGCAACGAGTACGCGAGCGAGGCCGTGGCCGGCGCGCTGCCGCAGGGCCGCAACAGCCCGCAGCGCGCGCCCTTCGACCTGTACCCCGAGCTGGTCTCGGGCACCGCCTTCACCGCGCCGCGCCACACCAACCGCCGCAGCTGGCTCTACCGTCGCCAGCCCTCGGTGGTGTCGGGCCGCTACCAGGCCTACGCGCAAGCGCACTGGGCCACCGGTGCCAACCGCGACATGGCGCTGCCGCCCGAACCCCTGCGCTGGCATCCGATCCCCTTCGAGGCCGGCGCGGCCGAGGCCGACTTCGTCGACGGCATGCACACGCTGGCCGCCAACGGCGACGCCGAGACGCAGGTCGGCGTGGCCGCACATGTCTATCTGGCCGGCCAATCGATGGGCCGCCGCGCCTTCATCAATGCCGACGGCGAAATGCTGCTGGTGCCGCAGCAGGGTCGGCTGCGGATCACCACCGAGATGGGCGTGCTGGAAGTCAAGCCGGGCGAGATCGCGGTGCTGCCGCGCGGCGTGGCCTTCAAGGTCGCGCTGCCCGATTCGGAGGCTGGCGCCGGCCCTTCGCGCGGCTACGTCTGCGAGAACTACGGCGCGCAGTTCCGCTTGCCCGAGCTGGGCCCGATCGGCTCCAACGGCCTGGCCAACGCGCGTGACTTCCAGGCGCCCGTGGCGGCCTACGAAGACGGCGACGCGCCCGGCGGCGCCTACGAGGTGGTCAAGAAGTTCGGCGGCCGCTTCTGGCGCGCGCCGATGAAGCAGTCGCCCTTCAACGTGGTGGCCTGGCACGGGAACCTGGCGCCGGTGAAGTACGACACCGCCCACTTCATGACCATCGGCTCGATCAGCTTCGACCACCCGGACCCGTCGATCTTCACCGTGCTGACCTCGCCCAGCGACACGCCCGGCACCGCCAACTGCGACTTCGTGATCTTCCCGCCGCGCTGGCTGGTCATGGAGGACACCTTCCGTCCGCCGTGGTACCACCGCAACCTGATGAGCGAGTTCATGGGCCTGGTCTACGGTCAGTACGACGCCAAGCCCGGCGGCTTCAAGCCCGGCGGCGCGAGCCTGCACAACCCGATGGTGCCGCACGGCCCCGACGAGGAAGCCTTCGACAAGGCCAGCCACGCCGACCTGAAGCCGCACAAGCTCGACCACACGCTGGCCTTCATGTTCGAGAGCCGCTACCGTTTCATCCCCACGCCCTTCGCCATGCAGAGCCCGGCGCTGGACGATGCCTACGCCGACTGCTGGGCCGGCCTGGGCGATCTGTTCCACAAGCCCTGAACCCGTGCGCGATCCCCGCTTCCAGAAAAGAGACACATGACCTTCACCCCCTCCCGCCGCGCCACCTTTGCCGCCCTCATCGCCACCGCCTGGATCGGCCTGCCTTTCGCCGCGCAGGCGGCCGACTATCCCGTCAAGCCGATCCGCTTCGTCGTGCCCTACACGGCCGGCGGAACCACCGACCTGGTGGCACGCACCGTGGGCCAGAAGGTCTCGGAAAAGCTGGGCCAGCCGGTGATCATCGACAACCGCGCAGGGGCCGGCGGCAACATCGGCATGGACGCGGTGGCCAAGGCGCCGGCCGACGGCTACACGATCGGCTTCGGCGCGATCTCGACCAATGCGCTCAACCCGCACATCTACAAGTCGATGGCCTTCGACCCGCGCAAGGACTTCAGCGCCATCAGCCTGCTGGGCACCTCGACCATCGTGCTCGAAGTCCCGGCGGCCTCGCCCATCCAGAGCGTCGCCGAGCTGATCGCCGCCGCGAAGAAGAACCCCGGCCTGCCCTACGCCACCGCGGGCGCCGGCACCTCGATGAACCTGGCCGGCGTGATGTTCGCGCAGATGACCGGCACCGAGCTCACGCACGTCGCCTACAAGGGCAGCGGCCCGGCCATCAACGACATGCTGGGCAACACCATCGGCGTGATGTTCGACAACCTGCCGGCCTCGCTGCCGCACATCCAGGCCGGCAAGCTGCGCGCGCTCGCCGTGGCCGGCCCGGCGCGTTCGCCCGCGCTGCCCAACGTGCCGACCATCGCCGAGACCGGGCTCAAGGGCTATGCGCTGGACCCGTGGTTCGGCGTCTACGGCCCGGCCCACCTGCCGGCGCCGATCGTCAAGGTGCTCAACCAGGCCTTCGTCGAGGCGCTGGCCCTGACCGAGGTCAAGGACAAGCTCACGCAGGCCGGCTTCACGCCGCGCAGCTCGACCGCCGAGGCATTGAACCAACTGACCCAATCCGAATACCAACGCCTGGGCGATGTGGCCAAGAAGGCCGGCATGTCCGCAGATTGAAAGAACCCATGACCGCACTCAACGCCACCCACGACCCCCAGCTGCGCAGCTGGGTCGAATCCGCCCACGCCGCGGGCACCGACTTCCCGATCCAGAACCTGCCCTTCGGCCGCTTCCGGCCGGCCGGCACCGACGAGGCCTTCCGCATCGGCGTGGCCATCGGCGACCAGGTGCTCGACCTGAAGGCCGCCAAGGTGGTCGACCACGCCGACATGAACCGGCTGATGGCTGCCACGCCGGCCGAGCGCGTGGCCTTGCGCGCGGCGCTGTCCGAAGGCCTGCAGGAAGGCAGCCCCAAGCAGGGCGACTGGGAGATCGCGCTGTATCCGCAGGCGGCCGTCGAGATGGCGCTGCCCTGCCGCATCGGCGACTACACCGACTTCTACACCGGCATCCACCACGCCACCACGGTCGGCAAGCTGTTCCGCCCCGACCAGCCGCTGATGCCCAACTACAAGTGGGTACCCATCGGCTACCACGGCCGGGCCTCGTCGATCGCGGTCAGCGGCCAGCAGTTCAAGCGGCCGCAGGGCCAGACCAAGGCGCCCGATGCGGCCGAGCCCAGCTTCGGCCCGTCGAAGCGGCTCGACTACGAGCTCGAGCTCGGCTTCCTGATCGGCCGGGGCAACGAACTCGGCGAGCCGATCGCCATCGGCGAGGCCGAGCAGCACCTGTTCGGCGTGACCTTGCTCAACGACTGGTCGGCGCGCGACCTGCAGGCCTGGGAGTACCAGCCGCTGGGCCCCTTCCTGGCGAAGAACTTCGCCTCCACGCTGTCGCCCTGGATCGTCACGATGGAAGCGCTCGCGCCCTTCCGCGCGAAGTTCGAGCGGCCCGCTGGCGACCCGCAGCCAATGGCCTACCTGGACTCGCAAGCCAACCGCGACGGCGGCGCGCTCGACGTCACGCTCGAGGTCTGGCTGCACACCGCGAAGATGCGCGCGGCCGGCGAGCCCGCCACGCGCCTCACGCGCGGCAACACCACGCAGGCGGCCTACTGGACCGCGGCGCAGCTGGTCACGCACCACACGGTCAACGGCTGCAACCTGCAGCCGGGCGACCTGCTGGGCTCGGGCACGCTGTCGGGCCCGACGCTGGAAGAGGCCGGCTCGCTGCTGGAGCTGACCTTCGGCGGCAAGCAGCCGCTCACCTTGTCCAACGGCGAGCGCCGCACCTTCCTCGAGGACGGCGACACGCTCACGTTGCGCGGCTATTGCGAGCGCGCGGGCGCGGTGCGCATCGGGCTGGGCGAGGTCAGCGGCACGGTGCTGCCGGCCGGCGCGGCACGCTGAGCGCCGGCCAGCCTATTTCCGCGCCCCCGTCCGTGCCCGCGGCCGGGCCGCCATCGCATCGAACAGCGTCATCGTCATGGCGACTGCGTCCGACAGTTGCTGTCGGGTCGCGCCGTCGCGCGCGCGCAGCGACAGCCCCTGCAGCATCGACGCCAGGAAGCTGACGGCCGGCTCGACGGTCGCGGCGTCGGGCCACTCGCCGGCCGCGACGGCCGCCTGCAGGCGCAGGCGGATGCTCTGGACGTTGCTGGCGCGGATCGAGGCCAGCCAATCGCACAGCGCGGCGTTGCCGGGCGTGCGGTGCACGATGCCGAGGATCAGCAGGCATCCACCGGCCGGCGCCGCCAGGGCCACCTCGATGCTGGCCTCGAACATGCCCGCCACCGCATCGCGTAAGTGCGGGCTCTCTTCCAGCACGCGAATGGTCTGGTCGCCGACCGTGCCCAGGTAGCGGTTCACCGCTTCGCGGAATAGCGCCTCCTTGGACTCGAAGGCCGCATAGAAGCTGGGCGGCCGGATGCCCAGCGCGGCTGTCAGGTCGGCCACCTGCGTGGCGTCGTAGCCCTTGGCCCAGAACACTTCCAGCGCGCGATCGAGCGCGGCCGCTCGGTCGAAGCTGCGTGGTCGTCCTCGGGGTGCGTTCAAGACAGATCCTTTGGTTATGTAGTCGATCTTACAAAATCGTTGACGCGGTCATCGAGCCCGACCTAGCATTGTTGAATATCAACTACAGAATTCAATCCATCATGTCGGATACCGCTACGCGCACGCTGGTGCAGCAACTCTTCGCCAAGGTCGGACAGGGCGCCCGCCCCGAGGACATCGCCTTGCTGTTCAGCGAGGAGGTGGACTGGTTCATCGCCGGCGATATGGCGCAGGTGCCCTGGATCGGCCGCAAGACCGGGCGGGCCGGCGTGGCGTCCTTCTATCAAGCCATCCGTGACCGGCTGGTGTCGGAGCACTTCGAGCTCACCGACATCCTGGCCGACGGCCCTCGTGCGGTGGCGCTGGGGCGCCTGGCCTCGCGCGTCAAGTCCACCGGCAAGCTGATCGAAACGGCCTTCGCTTTCGACGTGACCGTGGCCGGGGGCCTGATCGCGCGCTTCCACATGCTCGAGGATTCCTTTGCGGTGGCGCAGGCGATGCGCGCGGACTGAAACCTCAGACCTTGACGCCGGTGCCGCCCGAGGCGGCCCGGCTCGCGTCCAGGTGGTTCTTGGCCCGCTCGGCCAGCGCCATCTCGCCCGGCGTGGAGGGCGTGAAGGCGCTCACCGGCATCGGCTGGCCGTGCGAGTCGACCGAGACGAAGACGATCAGGCATTCGGTGGTGGTCTGCATGCCGCCGCCCTTCATGTCGCCGCTGCGCACTTCCACCGAGATGTTCATGCTGGTCTTGCCGGTGTAGGCCAGCCGCGCCTCGACCTCGACCAGGTCGCCGATCATGATCGGCCGGTGGAAGCGGATGCTGCCGATGAACACCGTGACGCAGTAGCGCTTGGACCAACTGGTGGCGCAGGCGTAGCCGGCCTCGTCGATCCATTTCATGACGGTGCCGCCGTGGACCTTGCCGCCGAAGTTGACGGTGCTGGGTTCGGCCAGGAAGCGCAGGGTGATGGAGGACATGTTCTGTTCGCCGAAGCGTGGGTCGTGGGTTGGGGGCGCCGGGGAGCGGATTATGTCGGGCCGCGCGCCGTCGCGCACGATGCGCTCTCGTCCTATGGCGCCGCTGCCGAGCAGCGGCAAAGCTCGCAGCGATGAACGCCGCCGCCCTCGCCGCCTGGTTCGCCGCCCGCGGCTGGAAGCCCTTCGCCTTTCAGCGCGCGGTGTGGAAGGCCGTGGCGGCCGGGGAATCCGGCCTGCTGCACGCCACCACGGGCGCAGGCAAGACCTATGCCGTCTGGCTGGCGGCGCTCGCGGCCTTCGCGCAGAAGCAGAAGGCGGCCGCGAAGCAGAGCAGCCGCCGACCGCTCGCGCCGCCGCTCACCGTGTTGTGGATCACGCCCATGCGCGCGCTGGCCGCCGACACCCTGCGCGCGCTGCAGCAGCCGCTCGAGGCGCTGGCGCCCGACTGGTCGGCCGGCGCGCGCAGCGGCGACACCGCCGCGGCCGAGCGCAGCGCGCAGAACCAGCGCCTGCCCACCGTGCTCGTGACCACGCCCGAGAGCCTGTCGGTGCTGCTGTCGCGCGCCGATGCGGCCGAGGTGCTGGGCGCGGTGCGCATGGTGGTGGTCGACGAGTGGCACGAGCTGCTGGGCAACAAGCGCGGCGTGCAGGTGCAGCTGGCGCTGGCGCGGCTGCGGCGCTGGAACCCGGCCCTGTGCGTATGGGGCATGTCGGCGACCTTGGGCAATCTCGGCGAAGCCATGCACACGCTGCTCGGGCACGACCGGGGCACGCTGGTGCAGGGCCAGGTGCCCAAGCAATTGGTCATCGATTCGCTGCTGCCCGGCCGCGCCGAGCGCTTCCCGTGGGGCGGACACCTGGGCCTCACGATGCTGCCGCAGGTGGTCGACGAGATCGCGCGCAGCAGCACCACGCTGGTCTTCACCAACACGCGCTCGCAGGCCGAGATCTGGTACCACGCGATCCTCGAGGCGAAGCCCGAATGGGCCGGCGTGATCGCGCTGCACCACGGCTCGCTCGACCGCGCGGTGCGCGAGTGGGTCGAGGCCGGGCTCAAGAGCGGCGAACTGCGCGCGGTGGTCTGCACCTCCAGCCTGGACCTGGGCGTGGACTTCCTGCCGGTCGAGCGCGTGCTGCAGATCGGCTCGCCCAAGGGCGTGGCGCGGCTGCTGCAGCGCGCCGGACGTTCGGGCCATGCGCCGGGCCGGCCGTCGCGCATCACGCTGGTGCCCACGCACAGCATCGAGATGGTCGAGGGCGCCGCCGCGCGCGAGGCGATCGCGGCCGGCCACATCGAGGCGCGCCGCACGCCTGCGCAGCCGCTCGACGTGCTGGTGCAGCACCTGGTCACGGTGGCGCTGGGCGGCGGCTTCGTGCCCGAGGATCTCTACGCGGAAGTGCGCAGCACCGCCGCCTACGCCCAGCTGCCGCGCGAGAGCTGGGACTGGTGCCTGGCCTTCGTGCGCCAGGGCGGCCCCTCGCTCGCGGCCTACCCCGACTACCAGCGCGCCGTGCCCGATGCCGACGGCACTTGGCGCGTGCCCGATGCGCGGCTGGCGCGCCGCCATCGCATGAACATCGGCACCATCGTGAGCGACGCCAGCATGACGGTGCAGTACATCGGCGGCGCCAAGCTGGGCAGCGTGGAGGAGAGCTTCGCGGCGCGCATGAAGCCCGGCGACTGCTTCCTGTTCGGCGGCCGCATGCTCGAGCTGGTGCGCATCCGCGAGATGACGGCCTGGGTGCGGCGCGCGAGCGGCAAGCGGCCCGCGGTGCCGCGCTGGAACGGCGGCCGCATGCCGCTGTCGACCACGCTGGCCGATGCGGTGGTGCAGCAGCTCGCGCTGGCGGGCGCGGGCCGCTACGACACGCCCGAGCTGCAGTGCGTGCGGCCGCTGCTCGAGATCCAGCAGCAGTGGTCGGCGCTGCCCACGCCGCAGACGCTGCTGGCCGAGGTGCTCAAGACGCGCGAGGGCTGGCACCTGTTCCTCTATCCCTTCGCCGGCCGGCAGGTGCACCTGGGGCTGGCCAACCTGCTGGCCTGGCGGGTGGCGCAGCACACGCCGCGCACCTTCTCGATCGCGGTCAACGACTACGGCTTCGAGCTGCTGTGCGCCACCGAACTCGACTGGCCCGCGCTGCTGCCCGAGGTGCTGCGCGCGGGCCACGACGCGCAGGCGCAGGATGCGATCGCGCACCACGACGCCGAGGCCGCGCTGCTGCACGAGGTGCTGGCCAGCCTCAACGCCAGCGAACTCGCGCAGCGCCGCTTTCGCGAGATCGCCCGGGTGTCGGGGCTGATCTTCCAGGGCTACCCGGGCGAGAAGCGCAGCAACCGGCAGCTGCAGGCCTCTTCCTCGCTGTTCTGGGAGGTGTTCCGCAAGTACGACCCGGCCAACAAGCTGCTGCTGCAGGCCGAGCAGGAACTGCTGGCGCAGGAGCTCGAGATCGGCCGGCTGCGCGCCAGCCTCGAGCGCATGGCGGCGCAGCGCCTGGTGGTGCAGCCGCTCGCGCGTCCCACGCCCTTCGCATTCCCGCTGATGGTCGAGCGCTTCCGCGAGAAGCTCAGCAACGAGAGCGTGGCCGACCGCATCGCGCGCATGGTGGCCCAGCTGGAAAAAGCCGCCGGCGGCGCGGTGCCGGTGGGCGGTGTCGAATCGGTGGAGCGCGCCCTGGTCTACGGCGAAGAGCGCAGTGCCTCGGCCTCGGACAAGCGGCCGCGGCGCGCGCGCAAGGTGTCGCGGCCGCTGCCGCCGTTGTGAGCCGCTTGCCGGCAAAATCGCCGGGCCTTCGGCGCCGCCGACGGCCTCCCACTGCACAGGACGCACCGCCCCATGATCACCTGCCACCTCCGCTATGTCATCGACCCGGCCCAGCTCAAGGAATTCGAGCACTACGGCCGGCTCTGGATCCCGCTGGTGCGCAAGTTCGGCGGCATCCACCACGGCTACCTGCTGCCCTCCGAAGGCGCCAACAACATCGCGCTGGCCTCCTTCTCCTTCCCCTCGCTGGCGGCCTACGAGGCCTACCGCATCCAGTCCTTCGAGGACGCCGAATGCCAGGCCGCCTTCCGCTATGCCGCGGAGACGCGCTGCGTCCTGAGCTACGAGCGCAGCTTCTTCCGGCCGGTCTTCGACTGAGCGTGGCGAGGCGTTCCGGGCGCGGCTCGTTTAAGCTGACGCCATGAGCAGCCTCAACCCCAAGACCTACGATTCCGTTCCCTCGCGCAAGGTGGCCTTCCTCGGCCTGGGCGTGATGGGCTTCCCCATGGCCGGCCACCTCGCGAAAGCGGGCCACAGCGTGACGGTCTACAACCGTTCGCCGGCCAAGTCGGCCGCCTGGGCCACCGAGTTCGGCGGCCGGAGCGCCGCCACCCCGCGCGAGGCCGCGGCCGGCGCCGAGATCGTCTTCTGCTGCGTGGGCAACGACGACGACCTGCGCTCGGTGGTGCTGGGCGACGACGGCGCCTTCGCCGGCATGGCCCAGGGCGCGGTCTTCGTCGATCACACCACGGCCTCGGCCGACGTGGCACGCGAACTGGCCAAGCTGGCGCTCGCGCGCGGCCTGCAGTTCATCGACGCGCCGGTGTCCGGCGGCCAGGCCGGTGCGCAGAACGGCGCACTGACCGTGATGTGCGGCGGCGACGCCGCCACCTTCGCGCAGGTGCAGCCGGTGGCGACCGCCTTTGCGCGCGCCGTCACGCTGCTCGGCGAGAGCGGCGCGGGCCAGCTCGCGAAGATGGTCAACCAGATCTGCATCGCGGGCCTGGTGCAGGGCCTGTCCGAAGCCATCGCCTTTGGCCAGCGCGCCGGCCTCGACATGGAAGCCGTGCTGGGCGTGATCAGCAAGGGCGCGGCCCAGAGCTGGCAGATGGAGAACCGCGGCAAGACCATGATCGCGGGCAAGTTCGACTACGGCTTCGCGGTCGACTGGATGCGCAAGGACCTGGGCCTGGTGCTCGACGAGGCCAAGCGCAACGGCGCGCGCGTGCCGGTGACCGCGCTGGTCGACCAGTTCTATGCCGACGTGCAGCAGGCCGGCGGCGCGCGCTGGGACACCTCGAGCCTGATCACGCGGCTGCGCTGAGTCGGGCGGCGGGGCTCCGTACACTGGGGCATGACCTCCAGCTCCGCCCCGCACGACGACCACCTCTGGCTCGAAGACATCGACGGCGATGCGCCGCTCGCCTGGGTGCGCACCCAGAACGCGCGCACCGTTCAGCAGTACGCCCAGTCGCCCGCTTTCCAATCGCTTCAGCAGGGCATCCTCGAGGTGCTCGACGCCGAGGACCGCATCCCGATGGTCGAGAAGATCGGTGCGCGCTTCTTCTACAACTACTGGCAGGACAAGGCCCATCCCAAGGGCGTGTGGCGCCGCACCACGCTGGCGGAGTACCGCCGGCCGCAGCCCGCCTGGGAGACCGTGCTCGACATCGACGCGCTGGCCGCGGCCGAGGGCGAGAACTGGGTCTGGCATGGCGCCGACAGCCTCGACCCGGAACACCGGCGCTGCCTGGTCTCGCTGTCGCGCGGCGGTGCCGATGCCGACGTGGTGCGCGAGTTCGACCTGGATACGCTGCAGTTCGTCGACGGCGGCTTCGCGCTGCCCGAGGCCAAGAACCAGGTCGCCTGGCAGGACATCGACCACCTCTACGTGGCCACCGATTTCGGCCCCGGTTCGATGACCGAGTCCAGCTACCCGCGCATCGTGAAGCTGTGGCGCCGCGGCACGCCGCTGGCCAGCGCCCTGACCGTGTACGAGGGCCGGGAGGACGACATGTCCGTGGCCGCCTGGCGCGACAACACGCCTGGCTTCGAGCGCGACTTCGTCTCGCGCCAGATCGACTTCTACGACAGCCAGACCTGGCTGCGCCATGCCGACGGCACGCTGGCCAGGATCGAGGTGCCCGACGACGCGCTGGCCGACATCACGCGCGAGTGGATGCTGATCGAGCCTCGCAGCGACTGGACCGTGGGCGGCGCCACCCACGCCGCGGGTTCGCTGCTGGCCGCGCGCTTCGACGACTGGATGGCGGGCCGGCGCGAACTCACCGTGCTGTTCGCGCCCGACGCGCACAGCGCGCTCGACAGCCACTCGTGGACCCGCCATCACCTGATCGTCAACGTGATGCACGACGTGGTGAACCGGCTCGAAGTGCTCACGCCGCCGGCCGAGGGCCGGGGCGCGTGGCAGCGCCAGAGCCTGGGCGGGGCGCCGCCCCTGTCGACCATCGATGCGGCCGGCATCGACGAAGACGAGAACGACGACTACTTCCTGACCGTGAGCGGTTTTTTGCAGCCGACCACGCTGTGCATCGGCACCATCGGCCAGGGCGAGCCGCAGGCGCTCAAGCACAGCCCGGCCTTCTTCGATGCCGCGCGCTACCGCGTGGGCCAGCACTTCGCGACCTCGAAGGACGGCACACGCGTGCCCTACTTCGAGATCGCGTCGAAGGCGCTGCAGGCCGACGGCAAAAACCCCACGCTGCAGTACGCCTACGGTGGCTTCGAGATCTCGCTGCAGCCCAGCTACAGCGGCAGCATCGGCCGCGCCTGGCTCGACCGGGGTGGCGTGTATGTCGTCGCCAACGTGCGCGGCGGCTCGGAGTACGGCCCGCGCTGGCACCAGGCGGCGTTGCAGGAGAACCGGCTGCGCAGCTGCGAGGACTTCGCGGCCGTGTCCGAAGACCTGATCGCGCGCGGCATCACCTCGCCCGCGCACCTGGGCGCCATGGGCGGCAGCAACGGCGGCCTGCTGGTGGGCAACATGCTCACGCTGTACCCGCAACTCTATGGCGCGGTGGTGAGCGAGGTGGCGCTGCTCGACATGCGGCGCTACACGCAGCTCTCGGCGGGCGCCTCGTGGATCGCGGAATACGGCGATCCGGAGGAGCCCGAGGAATGGGACTTCATCAAGACCTTCTCGCCCTACGAGAACGCGCGGGCAGGTCAGCCGTATCCGCCCGCACTGTTCACCACCTCCACCCGCGACGACCGCGTGGGGCCGGCGCATGCCCGCAAGATGCAGGCGAAGTTGCTGGCGCTGGGCCACGATGCGAGCTTCTTCTACGAGAACCTCGACGGCGGCCACAGTGCGGCCACGGACAACAAGGACGCGGCCTTCATGGACGCGCTGGGCTATGCCTTCCTGTGGCGGCACCTGGGCCGCACCGGCACTAAGGACTGATCCCGAGGCCGCGCTGCAGGCCGCGCAGGTCGTCGAGCAGCAGTTGCAGCGGCGCCGCCAGCAAGGCGTGCGCGGGCGTGGCGGTCCGCTGCACGAGCGCCGACAGGTCGGCCCGGCCCTGGCCGGCCATCGCATCGGCCAGGCCCGCCACCGCCGCACTGGCGGCCTGTGCGGTGTCATGCCATGCGGGATCGCCGTGCATGGCCGGCGCCAGCCGCAGCACCCGGTCCAGCACGACGGCATCCTGGACGATGCGCGCTGTCAGCCGGGCCTTGTCGCGGTAGGCGCGCGAGCGGCCATCGGCCGCGCCCCGGCGCCACCAGCGGGCTTCGAGGTCGGCGCTGCCGGCCAGCAAGGCCAGCCGCCCCAGCGCCGCGCGCGTGGCCGCGTCGGCGCGCTCCGCTTCGGCGGGCGCGGGCCGCGGCACCCTGGCCATGCGTTGCGCGACGCCGCGCAGCAGCGCGGCGCAGCCGGCGTCGCAACGCGCGCCCGCGTGGTACTCGGACAGGACGGTCGAAACCGCCAGCGCCACGCCCACGCCGATCCCGATCTGCAGCATGCGCAGCAGCGCCACCTGCAGCGCGGAATGGCCGGGCAGGGATTCGGCCGACAGCACGATCAGTGCCGCGATGGGGGCGCTGCGCAGGCCGGGCAGACCTGCGCCGGCCACCGACAGCAGCAGCACGATGGCCAGCGTGCTCGGGAGCGCCGCCACGCCATGGTGCTGCAGGGTGATGCCCGCCAGGCCGCACAGCGCGCCGGCCGCGGTGCCGCGCACACGCTCCCAGCCGGCATCGAGCGTGGAGCCGGCGCTCGGGCGCATGACGATCAGCACGCTCATCACCGACCAGAAACTCTCGGGCAGGCGCAGGGCGGCGGACACAGCCCAGGCGAGCGCCACCGCGGTGCCCAACTGGGCGCCCGGCCGCCAGCGGCCCTGGCGCCAGAAGCCCGCCAGGCGCTGCAGGGCCGGGGCGCCGCTCATGGCTGCGGAGTGCCGTCGAGCGACGCGGCGAGGTCGTCGATCAGCCCGCAGGCCTGCATCAACAAGGCTTGCCGATCGGCATCGAGCGTGGCGATGGCGGCGGCCAGTGCGGCTTCGCGTGCGCGCATGAGCGCCTGGAGGCGGCGCCGGCCCTCGGGGGTGAGAGACAGCAGGGACTGGCGCCCGTCGCTCGGGTGCGCGCTGCGGTCGATCCAGCCTTCGGCTTCGAGCGTCGCGAGCAGGCGGGTCAGCGACTGCAGCCTGACGCGTTCGAGCGCTGCCAGCGCCGTGGGCGTGCTGGGCCCCTGCCGGTGGAGTTGGCCCAGCACGCTGAGCTGGGCGACGCTCGGGCCGTCGGGCGTGGCGCCGCGCAGTTGCCGGGCCAGTTGCGACACCGCACTGCGAAGACGCGCGGCGCAGTGCGCCGGATCGGGAGAGGGGGAAGACACGTCTGAATTGTAAGACGCATCTTAATAAATGACTCGCCCCCTGGAGGGCTACACCCGCAGCCCGGCAAAGCCGATCCTGCGGTGTGCCTGGAACGGCGTCCGGGTTTTCAGCGGACCGGGGAGACGGTCGCGCCGCCCGTGGCCGGGGCGGTCTTGAGCGGCTCCATCGGCGGCAGCGGGACGCGCGAGCCGCTGTTCGTCGAAGCCGCCGGCGCCGTGTTCTGCTGCGTGCCGCCCGAGGTCGCCTGGTTGGCGAGTTCGGCTTCGGTGATCACCTCGACCACCCGCACCACCTTCTGCACGCCGGACACGCCGCGCGTGATGTCGGTGGCGCGGTCGATCTCGCGCCGCGTGGCCAGGCCCATCAGGTAGACCACGCCGCTGTCGGTCACGATCTTGAAGGAGTTGGCGAACAGGTCCTTGGCGTCCAGCAGCGAGGCCTTGACCTTGCCGGTGATGAAGGTGTCGTTGGAGCGCTGCTGGAACGAGCGCGACGGGCCAACCTGGATCTCGTTGACCACGTTGCGCACGTTGTCCACGCCCTGCACCGCGGCTTCGGCCCGGCGGCGGTCGTCGGCGTTGCCCACGGTGCCTGTCAGCAGCATCTGGCGGTTGAAGCTGGTCACGCTGACGTACATCTGGTCGTTGGCGATCTCGCGGATGCGCGAGGCGGCACGCAGCTCGATGCCCTGGTCGTCGAGCTGGGCGCCCGAAGTGCGCCGGTCGGTCGCGACCAGTCCGGCGCCCACGGCGGCCCCGCCGACCACCAGCGGCACGCAGGCCGAGAGTGCGGCAGCCAGCGCGGCGCCGGCGGTGAGGGTCAGCACGAGGCGGGGGATCGATGAGGTCTTCATGTGAAAGCTTCCTGTTCTCCGAGTAACTGGGCGTCCACGCCGTCGCACAGGCAGTGCAGCGCGAGCAGGTGGACTTCATGGATGCGCAACGCACGTTCGTGCGGCACGGAAACCTGGACATCGGTCTCGCGCAGCGCGCGGCCGACCGAACCGCCGTTGGCGCCCAGCAGGGCCACCACCGTCATGTCGCGCGAATGCGCAGCCTCGACCGCGGCCAGCACGGCCGCGGACTTGCCGCTCACGCTCAGCGCCAGCAGCACGTCGCCGCCCTGGCCGAGCGCGCGCACCTGGCGCGCGAAGCGGTCGGGGTCGGCGGCCTCGGCCGTGTCGGCCGTGGGGTCGGTGGCATCGCCGGTCAGTGCGATGGCGGCCAGTTCGGGCCGTTCGCGCTCGAAGCGGCCGACGAACTGCGAGGCGAACTGCGCGGCCAGCAGGCCGGACACGCCGGCGCCGCACGCGAGGATCTTGCCGCCGCTGGTCACGCAGGCCAGCACGGCCTGCATCGCTTGCGAAATGGGTTTGCTGAGCACCGGGCCCGATTGGTACTTGAGGTCGGCGCTGTCGATGAAGTGCTGCTGTATGCGTTGCTCGAGCATGGGCGGTGATGATAGCCGTGGGGGGTGAAACAAAAGGTGTGGTTGAGGTGTGGAGCGATGCAGGACTCAGGCAGTTCCCGCGTCGAACGCGGCCTGCAACCACTCGATGCCTTGCGGCTCGACCAGCACCACGTCGAAGCGACAGGGCGGCGGGGCCGTGCGCAGCGCCAGCAGGTAGTGTCGCGCAGCGAACACGATGCGCCGCTGCTTGACGCCGGTGATGCTGCCGCCCGCGCCGCCGTGCGTGCCGCTGGCGCGTTGCCGGACCTCGACGAAGACCAGTGTGCCGTCGCGCGGATCGCGCACGATCAGGTCTATCTCGCCGCCGCCGCGGCCGGGGGTTCGATAATTGCGCATCACCAGCCGCAGGCCGGCCGCCTGCAGGTGCGCGAGCGCGGCTTCTTCCGCCGCGTCGCCGCGCTGCTTGGTGGTGGCCGATCCGCCGCTCCCTGTCGTCTTCTTGTAGTTCTGGAGAAATCCCATTGAATGCTCTCGCTCCCGCCTCTTTCGGCGCCGCCCTGTCGGCCGCGCGCGATGCCGCGGGTGCCCAGCATTATCCGCAGGGCACGCTCTACGTGGTCGCCACGCCGATCGGCAACCTGGCCGACGTCACGCTGCGCGCGCTGCACGTGCTGGACCTGGTCGACGTGATCGCCTGCGAGGACACGCGCCACACCCAGGGCATGCTGCGTGCCTACGGCATCGACCGGCCCGGTGCGCGGCTGCTCGCGGTGCACCAGCACAACGAGGCCGAGGCCGCGCAGACGGTGGTCGCACGGCTGTCGCAGGGTGAGCGCATCGCCTATGTGAGCGACGCCGGCACGCCGGGCGTGAGCGACCCCGGCGCGCGCCTCGCGGCCGCGGTGCGCGCGGCCGGCCACCGCGTGCTGCCGCTGCCGGGCGCCAGCAGCGTGGTCACGCTGGTGCAGGCCGCCGGACTGGTGGCCGACGGCGGCGACGAACGCAGCGCCTTCGTGTTCGCGGGCTTCCTGCCGAGCAAGGCCGGCGAGCGCGACGCGGCCGTGGCCGAGCTGGCGCGCGAGTCGCGCAGCGTGGTGCTGCTCGAGGCACCGCACCGCATCGAGGCCCTGGCCCGCGCGCTGGCCGTGCTGGGCGAGCGCCGCATCACGGTCGGGCGCGAGCTCACCAAGCAGTTCGAGGAGATCGCGACGGTGGCTGCCGGTGCGCTGGCCGACTGGTTCGCGGCCGGGCGCGACCGCACGCGCGGCGAGTTCGCGCTGGTGCTGCACCCGGTGGCGGTGGCGGCCGACGACGGCGCCGAGGCCGAGCGCGTGCTGCGCCTGCTGCTGGCCGAACTGCCGCTCAAGACCGCGGTCAAGCTGGCGGCCGAGATCAGCGGCGCGCCGCGCAATGCGCTCTACGACACGGCGCTGCGCATCCGCGGCGAAGCCGAGAGCGCCGACTAGTCCATCTGCGTGGCCTGCCGGAAGCTCTCCAGCGTCCAGCCGCGGCCCAGCAGGAACATCCGGGTCTCCAGCCTTTCGAGGTCCTGCGCGGCGATGTCGCTGCCCAGGTAGCGCAACTGCTTGCGCCGCACCTCGGCGAAGCCGCTTTCGTGCGCGCGCGCCAGGCTGTGCCACAGCGCATGCGCGCCGGGCGACTGGCGCGCGCCCGTCATCAGGCAGATCCCCGCGTCCAGCGCCCAGCGGTAGACGGCCCCGGCGATGCCGCGCCGCTGGTAGGCGGGCCGGTAGCGCGAGTGCGGCGCGCGCAGGTGCCGGTCGGCCCGGCGGCCGACCTCGACCAGCCGGTTGAAGACGGTCGAGCCCGCGAGGCAGCCCCGACGCAGGTCCTCGACATAGGCGTAGAACTCGCCGTCGGCCTCGCGCACGTGCAGGCGCAGTCCGGGGTCGTGCAGCGGGAAGGCCGGCAGGCCGTGCAGCCGGTCGCCGGGCGCATGGAGGCGCTGGTGGAGCGCGTCCAGCGCGGCGTCGTCCGCGGCCGCGGCGCGGGGGTCGACGTCGATGCGGAGTTCGGCCGGGCGCTGCATCCGCCAGGGCCGCCCGGTCGGGTGGAATGGAAAGAAGGACGTGGACAGCGCGAGATTCATCGCGAGGCCTCCGGCGGTGGCGGCAGCCAGGCCGCGTCGTAGCGCGACAGCCAGGTCCAGAGGGCCGCCGCGCCATTCGTGAGGCGCTCGGCCGCGGCGTTCAGGCCCAGCGCATCGGCCAGCCGGATCTCGGCGCGCACCACCAGTTCGTCGCGTCGGACGTCGTGCTCGAGGATGCGCACGCGACGCCGCGCGAGCTCCTTGAGCAGCCCGGCACCGTGGGCCCGGGGGCTCTTGAGCCGCAGGAACATCACCGGCTCGCACCGGCCGCCGCCGGCCGGGTCGTCGAAGGTATGGACTTCGGGCGGCCGCAGCACCACCTTGCGGCCATAGGCATCGCGCAACACCTGCTGCGCCTCGTCGAGCGCCAGCTCGCCGGCGGCGTAGATGCGTCCACCCCGGCCTTCGCAGACCACCAGGTAGCGCTCGGGGCGCGACAGCCAGTCGACCGGGCCGCGGGTGGCGAACACCGGCAGCCCGGCAGCCCCGGGCAGCAGCGCCTGCCGCAGGGGATAGTGGTCCAGCGCTTCGAGGGGGCTCATGCCGCGCTCCCCGTGGCGCGCACGCTGCCGCCCCCCCGTGGGCCGGCGACGGCGTCCGGCGCCGCGCACCCGTCGTGCGGCACGACCAGCACATCGGCCGTGGCCATGCGCAGCACGCGTTGCGCCACGCTGCCCAGCAGGAAGTCCACGAAGCGGGAGCGGCGCTGCCTGCCGACGACCAGCAGCTCGGCACCGCTGGCCTGCTGCTGCACTGCGGCCTGGCGTGCCGGGTCGCCCTGGCCGATCGCCGAGACCACCCGGCGGTCGCGCCCGGCCGCCGAGTCGCTGAGCCAGAACATGCGCTCGCGCGCTTCGCCCAGGCGCTGGTGGCGGCAGGCCTTGAGCGCCTGGTCGGAGGCGTCGGCCAGCCGCAGCCGGCCTTCCGGCGCCCTGGAGAGCGCATGGAACAGCTCGACCTGCGCCGTGCTGTCCAGTGCCCAGGCCAGCGCCACCATGCGCTTGGAGGCCGGTGTGAAGTCGACCGCCACCAGCAGGCGGCGATAGCGGTGCAGTGCCTCGCGCTGCGTCACGAGCACCGGGCAGGCGGCCACGCGCAGCAGGCGTGCGATCGGCGAGGTGCCGAACACGCCGGCGCCGCAGCGCGCCGAGCCCGCATCGACCACCAGCAGGTCGGCCCGACACGCGGCCTCGGCCACCTCCGCCAGCGGGGCGCCGCCCGGCGCGTGGGCCAGGCACTTGACCAGGATGCCGAAGCGCGCGGCGATGTCCCGCGCCAGCGCCGAGGTGCGGGCCGCGGCATCGCTCTCGCCGCGGCCGCCCAGGGCCGGCGCGGCGTACAGGATCTTCAGCAGCGCGCGGTGTTCGGCGGCGATGAGTCCCGCGCGCATGACCGCGCGGCGGCCCTGCGTCGACAGGTCGGTCAGGGCCAGGATCGATTGAATGTGCATCGTTGTGTTCTCCGCGGGGATGGACAGCACCGAGGCCCTGCCGGCGAGCGGCAGTCCTTCGGTGGGGCAGGCAGCGCCTGGGCGGCGCGCAGGCGTGGTGGCGGATCAGCCCAGGGCCGGGCGGATCACGCGAGCGGGGCGATGGACGCCCGGGGCCGGCGCAGGACATGGCCGTGCGCGGCCGGACCGAGGACGGTCGCCAATCGGGAGCGTGGGCTCCCGGGGGATGGGTGTGTGCATCGCCACTCCAGTCGAGTGCGGCCCCCGCGGACGTGCGGGCGCGCTACGGCGCGGGACAGGTGCCCGGCGGTCGATGGTTGCGCTTGAAAGGGGGGAGGCTGACCGCCGGGCTCAGGAATGTCCGAGGGTCTGGTGTGACCCTGCCGTCGGCCCGGCGAAGCTGAAGAGGGCCGGTCCGCCGGCCGCCATCGACCCGCCGCAGCCGACGTGGCTGCGAGACAAGGTGTGAAGGGGGGCCTGACCGTGCATGGGCCCGAGTCTAGGCCGGCCTTGCGGCCGCCACAACAGAGGCCACACGCCCTCTGCCAGATTGGCAGGGCCGCACGGGACCCCGGGATGTGGCCTATGCCTGAAGGCCTAGACGCCCCAACATCTGTTTACGTAGTTGACGATTTAGGGACAATTCCGCAAAACAGGCCCGGACATGTGTAAGCCTTTGTACTTAAGCTAGTAATATTGTCTTAACATTTCACTCATGTTGCACCAATTCAGTGCGTGAAATGATTATGAAACACAAGATTAGCCCCACTCTGAGCCATTCGGCCCCCGCATTTCGGACCTCCTTGCCCGCTGGCCCCTCCTTGGCCCGGACCTCCACCACCCGCTTCACGATCCACGCCGTGGCCCTGGCGGCAGTGATGGCGGTCTCGGTCTGGCCTGCGACCGGCGCGCAGGCGCAGACCACGATTCTTTCTGGCGGCGGCAACGGCAGCCAGGCCGACCTCACGGAGGGCCAAGGCGGTGCAGGTGGGCTGGCCGGCGGTGGCGGCGGTGGTGCCGGTGGTTATTCCGGCCGGGGGGACGACGGCCTGGGCGGCACTGGCGGTGCCGGCGCTCAGATCGACGCGGCCGCGCAAGCCGGTGGCACGGGCGGCAACAACAATGTTGCCAGCGGAGCGGCCGGCGGCGCTGGTGGCGTCGGCCTGAGTGCAGGCGGCGGCGGCGGTGGTGGTGGTGCCTACTTTGCGGGGAATGGCAGCACGGGCGGCGTCGGCGGCGTGGGTACCGAGAATGCTGCAGCGTCGGTGGCGCTGACCGGCGACGTCACCGGCACGGCCGGCGCCGACCCGGATTGGCTGAGCGGCTATTCGGGTGGTGGTGGCGGCGGCGGCGGCGGGCTCGTCCTGACTGCGCCGGGCGCGACGGTCAATGTCGGTGGCCACACTGTCACGGGAGGCGCAGGCGGTTCGACCCAGTTTGACGGCGCGGGTGGCGGCGGAGCCGGCCTGGCACTGGTCAGTGGCGGCAGCATATTGAATGCCGACGGCCGTATCGTTGGCGGTGCCGGTGGCAACGGCTACAACGGGGCCGAAGGCGGCACCAGCGTCTTCCTCTACCAGGGCGGCCAACTGAGCAACGGCCTCAATGGGCAGTTGACGGGCGGCGCGGGCGGCACCGGCGGTACCACCGACGGCGACCCGGCGCTGGGCGAGGGCCAAGGCAGCGGCGGCAACGGCGGCGACGCAGTGCGCAGCAACGGCGGCCAGATCACCAACGCGGGCACGGCGCTGGGCGGAGCCGGCGGCGTGGCCACCTTGGCCGGCGATGGCGGCAACGGCATCACCGCGAGCGGTGCCGCGACCGTGACCAACACGGCAACGGGCCAGATCCTCGGCGGCGCCGGCGGTGCCGTGGGCGGCGTCGAAACCACTTCGGTGGCAGGCAAGGGCGGCAGCGGCGTGGTGCTGCTGGACGCCGGTGCCACGGTCACCAACGACGGCACGGTGCGCGGCGGCGACGCCGGCCTCGCCGCGGCCGGCACGGGCGCCGCAGGTGGTGTCGGCATCCAGGGCTCGGTCGCGGGTGGCAACACGGTGATCAACGCGGGCAGCATCTCGGGCGGCCTCGACAGCACTCGAACGGTGCGCGCCAATGCGCTCGAGTTCCAGGGCTCCGGCAACCGGCTCGAACTGCGTGCCGGCGGCGTCCTCGACGGCAACGCCGTCGTGGCATCGGGCGGCAGCAACAACACGCTGGCGCTGGGTGGCGATGCGACGACGTCGAACTTCGACGTGAGCACCATCGGCGCCGGCCAGGCCTTCCAGGGCTTCGACGCCTTCCACAAGAGCGGCACCAGCGTCTGGACGCTGGCCGGCGCCCAGGCCGGCGTCACGCCCTGGACCGTCGACGCCGGTGTGCTGGCGCTGACCGGCAACGCCAACCTGGGTGCCGCAGCCGGCACCCTGACGATCAACGACGGCACGCTGCGCCTGGCGGCCGATGGCCTGCAGGTCGCGAACGCGGTCACGCTGGGCACGGGCCAGCCGACGGTCGACACCGGCGCCTTCACCGGCACGCTGGCCGGCGCGGTCGGCGGCAGCGGCTCGCTGACCAAGGTCGGCACCGGCACGCTGGTGCTGACCGCGGCCAACACCTACGGCGGCACCACCACGGTCGGCCAGGGCACGCTGCGTGCGGGCGCGGCCAACACGCTGAGCGCGGCCTCGGCCCACACGGTGGCCTCGGGCGCCACGCTCGACGTGGGCGGCTTCAACCAGACCGTGGCCTCGCTCAACAACGCGGGCACCGTCTCGCTGCTGAGCGCCACCCCGGGCACCACCCTGACGGTGAACGGCAACTACGTCGGCAACGGCGGCGTGCTGCGCCTGGGCACCGCCCTGGGCGACAGCGGCAGCGCGACCGACCGTCTGCTGCTCAATGGCGGCAGCGCCAGCGGCCACACCACGGTGCAGATCACCAACCTGGGCGGCCTGGGCGCGCAGACCACGGGCAACGGCATCGAGGTCGTCGCCGCGCGCAACGGCGCCACCTCGACCGCCGATGCCTTCGCACTGGCCAACGGCCACGTCGATGCGGGCGCCTATGCCTACACGCTGCACGGCGCCGACCAGAGCTGGTACCTGCGCTCGGAGACCGATGCGGTCACGCCGGGCGCGCCCGTCACGCCCGGCGCCCCGGTCACCCCTCCGGTCACCACCCCGACCTACCGCAGCGAAGTCCCGCTGTTCGCCGCGCTGCCGCAGCAACTGCGCCAGGCCGACCTGGCCATGCTGGGCAACCTGCACCAGCGCATCGGCGACGAGCCGGTGGCGGGCGCACCGGCCGCCAACGGCCCGCGCAACGCCTGGGGCCGCCTGATCTCCAGCAGCATCGACGTGCGCCAGCAGGGCACCGTGTCCCCCGACAGCAAGGGCCGCGTCGACGGCTTCCAGGTCGGCACCGACCTGTTCGCCGATGCCAACTGGCATGCCGGCGTCTACGTCGGCCAGCTCGACGGCGACGTGCGCACCAGCGGTTTCGCCAACGGTGTCTGGGGCGGCGTGGGCAGCAACGACCTGCGTGCGCGCTACCTCGGCCTCTATGCGACCTGGACCAACGGCCGCGGCTTCTATGCCGACGCCGTGCTGCAGGGCGGCGACCACCGCTACACCCTGCGTCCGCAGGGCAACCCCTCGGTCACGGGCAAGGGCGACAGCCTGCTGGCCTCGATCGAGGTCGGCCAGTCCTTCGCGCTGGGCCAGGGCTGGACGATCGAGCCGCAGCTGCAGCTGATCCACCAGCGCGTGGACCTCGACGACGTCGTGATCTCGGGCGCCCGCGTCCAGCAGGATGCGGACAACGGCTGGATCGCCCGTGCGGGCGTGCGCATCAAGGGCGAGACGAGCACCTCGCTCGGCGCGCTGCAGCCTTACGGCCGGATCAACCTCTACCGTGCCTCGAGCGGCACCGACATCGCACGCTTCATCGGCCCCGCGGCCACCACCGACATCGCGACGCGCACCGGCGGCAGCTGGGGCGAAGTGGCCGGCGGCGCGACGCTGGCACTGAACACCACCTGGAGCATCTACGGCGAAATCGGTCGGCTTTTCTCGATCGGTGGTGACGCACGCGTGAAGAGTGGCGTACAAGGCTCGGTGGGCCTCAAGGCTCGCTGGTAACCGGTGACCGATCTCATGAACCCTCGGCAACAACCCATGAACAACGGCGTTGGCTTGTTCGTCGCCCCCAACATGCGACAGCCACTTTCATAGCCATGACCTCACTGCCCGACTCCACAGCTTCCGCCAAGCCTCTCGCTTCGACTCACGCGCTCGCACCCCCGCCAGCGCACGGGTCGGCAGGCGAGCGCTCCGCACGGATGACGGCGGTGTCGGGCGTCCTTGAATTGCCGCGCGCCGCCACGCCTTCGAGCGACGAGGGCACGGGCTTCGTGCAGTGGTCGCTCGATGCGGAAACGGCGCTCGATCTGCAGGCCTACGCACTCGCGCGCGGCACCTCGCTGCAGACCCTGTGTCTTGCGGCCTGGGCCGTGGTGCTGGGGCGGCTGAGCACGCAGGAGGCCTTCCTGCTGGCCGCAGCCCTCGACACGAGCGCACCGGACGACGCGCGCCTGCTTCTGATCGACCTGCAAGGCGAGCCGAGCGCGCACGAACTGCTCGTGCGCATCGACGCCGAACGGGCATCCTCTCTCCCCCCTTCCAGCGCGATCGGTGCACCGCACGCCCGCGCCGGCCTGCGCTTCGGCGCCTTGGCGCCGCTGCCCGGGCTGGACCTGTGCGTGGCCTGCACCCTGCGCGCCGACGGCATGCTCGACGGCGTGCTGCACTTCGACGGCGCACTGTGCGACCGCGCCACGGCCGAACGCTGGGCCGGCTATGTGCAGGCCGTGCTGGCCGCCCTGCCAGCACACGCTGACCACGCTGTGGCCGCCCTGCCGATGATCGGCGCGGTCGAACAGCAACTGCTGCAAGGCTTCAACGCCACCCAGGCCGAGTGGCCCTCGGCGCTGCGCGTGCACGACCTGGTCGAGGCCCAGGCCCGCCGCACGCCCGAGGCCGAAGCCGTGCGCTTGGGCAACGACGTGCTGCGCTATGCCGAACTCGAGCGCGAGGCCGACCGCCTTGCGCACCGGCTGCGGGCGCTGGGCGTCGGCCCCGACGTGCCGGTGGCGCTCTATGTCGAGCGCAGCCTGGCCATGGTGGTCGGGCTGCTGGCCGTGCTCAAGGCCGGCGGCGCCTACGTGCCGCTGGACCCGAGCCATCCGGCCGACCGCACCGCGGTGATCCTGGCCGGTGCCAGGCCCCAGGTCATTCTTTCGCAGACCTCGCTGCGCGCCGCGCTGCCGGTCGATGCGAGCCCGGTGCTGCTGCTCGATGCACTGCCCCCGCAGGACGAGGGCGATACGGCGCCTGCCAACGACGTACAGCCGCATCACCTGGCCTACGTGATCTACACCTCGGGCTCGACCGGCACGCCCAAGGGCGTGGCCATGCCGCACCGCGGCCTGGTCAACCTGCTGCACTGGCAGCTCGACCACCCGGTGGTACCGACGCCGCAGCGCACGCTGCAGTTCGCGGCGCTGGGCTTCGACGTCGCGTTCCAGGAAATCTTCGCCACGCTGAGCGCCGGCGGCACGCTGGTGCTGATCGACGAGAGCGTGCGGCGCGACCCGCAAGCGCTGGTCGCGGTGCTGCGCGCGCAGCGCGTGCAGCGGCTGTTCCTGCCCTTCATCGCGCTGCAGAACCTCGCCGAGTACGCGGTCGCGGCCGACGAGGCACTGCCCGACCTGCAGGACGTGATGACCGCCGGCGAGCAACTGCACGCCAGCCCCGCGGTGCGTGCCTTCTTCGCCCGCCACGCCGGCTGCCGGCTGCACAACCAGTACGGCCCGACCGAGAGCCACGTGGTCACGGCGCTGCAGCTGGCGGCCGACCCGGCGCAGTGGGCGGCCCTGCCCTCCATCGGCCGGCCCATCGCCAACAACCGCATCCACGTGCTCGACCGCCATGGCCGCACGGCGCCGCTCGGCGTGCCGGGCGAGATCCACATCGGCGGCGTCGGCGTGGCGCGAGGCTACCTGCACCGGCCCGAACTCACGGCCGAGCGCTTCGTGGCCGACCCGTTCAGCGCCGATCCCGACGCGCGGCTCTACAAGACCGGCGACATCGGCCGCTGGCGCGCCGACGGCGAGATCGACTGTCTGGGCCGCAACGACCACCAGGTCAAGGTGCGCGGCTTCCGCGTCGAGCTGGGCGAGATCGAGAGCGCGCTGCTCACGCACCCCGCGGTGCGCGAGGCCGCGGTGCTCGCGCGCCACGACGGCGGTGGCGACGCCCGCCTGGTGGCCTACCTCACGGCCCAGCCCGGCAGCGCGCCCGGCGCCGAGGACCTGCGCAAGCACCTCCAGGCCACGCTGCCGGCCTACATGGTGCCCGCGCTGTTCGTGACGCTCGAGGCGCTGCCGCGTTCGCCCAACGGCAAGATCGACCGCCGCGGCCTGCCCGAGCCGCTGGCGCAGCGGCCCGAGATGGCCGAGCCCTATGAAGAAGGCCGCACCGACACCGAGCGTCGCGTCTGCGCCGCGTTTGCGCGTGCGCTGGGCATCGACCTGGCGGGCCGCGTCGACAACTTCTTCGACCTGGGCGGCGATTCGCTGCGCGTGCTCAAGGTGCTGGCCGAACTGCAGGCCGGCAGCGCGCGGCGCCTGTCGACCAACCTGTTCTTCCAGAACCCCACGCCGCAGGCCATCGCCCGCGAACTCGACGGCGTGGTCACGCCGGAGCCCGAACGCCTGCGTGCGACGACCGGCGATGCGCAGCAGGAGCCCATCGCGCTGGTCGGCATGGCCGGCCGCTTCCCCGGCGCTGCCGATGTCGAGCAGTTCTGGGCCCACCTGCTCGAAGGCCGCGACACCATCCGCTTCTTCGACGACGCCACGCTCGACGCCGGCGTGAGCGCCGCGCTGCGCGCCGACCCCAGCTATGTGCGCGCCCGCGGCGTGCTCGACGACGTCGACCAGTTCGACGCTGCCTTCTTCGGCATCAACCCCAAGGAAGCGACGCTGATGGACCCGCAGCAGCGGCTGTTCCTCGAGATCTGCTGGGAATGCATGGAGCGCGCCGGCTATGCGCCCGACCAGCAGCAGCGCCCGGTCGGCGTCTACGCCGGCATGCACAACGCGACCTACTTCCAGCGCCACGTGATGCCGCGCCCCGACCTGATCGACACGGTCGGCGAGTTCGCGGTGATGCTGGGCAACGAGAAAGACTACCTCGCCACGCGCGTGGCCAACCGGCTCAACCTCACCGGGCCGGCGATCAGCCTCAACACCGCCTGCTCGACCTCGCTGGTCGCGATGGCGCAGGCCTTCCATGCGCTGCGCTCGGGCCAGTGCGACATGGCGCTGGCCGGCGGCATCGCGATCACCTGCCCGCCGAACAGCGGCTACCTCCATCAAGAGGGCGCGATGCTCTCGCCCGACGGTCGCACGCGCAGCTTCGACGCCAACGCGCAGGGCACGGTGTTCAGCGACGGCGCGGCGGTGGTGATGCTCAAGCGCCTGTCCGATGCCCAGGCCGACGGCGACACCATCTATGCGCTGCTGCGCGGCGTGGGCGTGAACAACGACGGCGCGGTCAAGGCCAGCTTCACCGCGCCCAGCGTGGACGGCCAAGCGGCCGTGGTGTCGATGGCGCTGGCCTCGGCCGGCGTCGACGCGCGCAGCATCTCCTATGTCGAGGCGCACGGCACCGCCACGCCGATGGGCGATCCGGTCGAGGTCGCGGCCCTGGCCCGCGCCTATGCGCGCCACACGGCCGACAGCGGCTTCTGCGCCATCGGCTCGGTCAAGAGCAACATCGGCCACACGCTGATGGCCGCCGGCGCGGCCGGCGTGATCAAGACCGCGCTGGCGCTGCACGCACAGCAGCTGCCGGCCTCGCTGCATTTCAGCGCGGCCAACCCGGCGATCGATTTCGAGGGCACGCCCTTCCGCGTGAATGCCGAGCGTTCGGCCTGGCCGCGCGAGGCCGGTGCGCCGCGCCGCGCGGGCGTGTCTTCCTTCGGCGTGGGCGGCACCAACGCGCACGTGATCCTCGAGGAGGCGCCGCTCGCCGTGCCCTCGGAGCCCGTGGCCGGCCCGCAGCTGCTCACGCTCTCGGCCCGCACGCCGGCCGCGCTGGCCCGCATGGCGGCGCAGCTGGCCGACCATCTCGCCGCCGACCCCGCGCTCAACCTCGGCGACGTGGCCCACACCTTGCGCGTCGGCCGCAAGGCCTTCGCACAACGGATGGCGCTGGTGGCCGACGGCACGGCCGAGGCCGTCGAACTGCTGCGCGCCGCCGACACGCCATACAAGGTCGCCGGGGCGGTCGCCGCGCGCGCCCATGAGCAGGTCTGGCTGTTCCCCGGCCAGGGCGCGCAGTACGCGGGCATGGGCCGCACGCTCTATGTGCACGACGAAGCCTTTCGCGCCGCGCTCGACGCCTGCTTCGCGGCCTTCGACGGCGTGCTGCCTTTCGACCTGCGCGAGCGCATGTTCTCGGACGACGCCGACGCGCTGCGGCCGACCTCGGCCACCCAGCCCGCGACCTTCGCGCTCGAGTACGCGCTGGGTGCGCGCCTGCTGGCCTTCGGCCTGCGTCCCGCCGCCATGATCGGCCACAGCGTGGGCGAGTTCGCGGCCGCGGTGCTGGCCAACGTGATGTCGCTGGCCGACGCGGCGCGGCTGGTGGCGCAGCGTGGCGCGCTGATGCAGGCGCTGCCCGCGGGCCGGATGCTGTCGGTGCGACTGTCGGCGGCCCAGGTGCAGCCTTACCTCGGCGAGGCGCTGTCGCTGGCGGCCGAGAACGGCCCCACGGCCAGCGTGATCGCCGGTCCCTTCGAGGCCATCGCGGCGCTGCAGGCCCGGCTCGAGGCCGAGGGCGTGGCCGCGCGCCTGCTCGAGACCTCGCATGCCTTCCACTCGGCCATGATGGCGCCGGCGCTGGCGCCCTTCGAGGCGCTGGTGCGCGGCGTGACGCTCCACGCGCCGCAGCGCACCATCGTCTCGACGTTGACCGGCCGCGTGCTCAGCGCCGACGAGGCCACCGATCCCGCCTACTGGGCGCGCCACCTGCGCGAGACCGTGCGCTTCTCGCCTGCGGTGCACGAGGTGCTGGCCCGCTATGCGCAGCCGCTGTTCATCGAGCTCGGCCCGCGCAACACCCTCTGCACCCTGGTGCGCCAGCACGCCACGCGCGAGCGCCCCGCGCCTGCGGCCTGTGCGCTGCTCGGCGCTTCACCGGCCGACGAGCTGGTCGCACATCGGCTGGCGCTGGGCCGGCTCTGGACGATCGGGCTCACGCCCGACCTGCAGCAGCTCGACACGCGCAGCCGCAAGTCCCGCGTGCGGCTGCCGACCTATCCCTTCGAACGCAAGCGCCACTGGGTCGACAGCGCGTCTGCGGCGGCTGCCGTCGCGCCCGTTGTCGCCACCGCCGTCGTCGTTTCTTCTTTCCCTTCCATCGTCCCGACTTTGGAGTCGCCCATGCCCACCACCGCCACCGCCCGCCGCCCCGCCCTTCACGCCAAGCTGCGCGAACTCTTCGAAGACATCTCCGGCACGCCCATGGCCGATGCCGACGGCGCGACCACCTTCATCGACCAGGGCCTCGACTCGCTGGTGCTCACGCAGGCCGCGTTGCAGGTCAAGAAGCACTTCAAGGTCAACATCAGCTTCCGCCAGCTGATGGAGGGCTGCCGCAGCTTCGACCTGCTGGCGGCGCACCTCGACGAGACGCTGCCGCCCGAACCCGCTGCGGCGGTCGCTGCGCCGGTGGCGCTTGCGGCACCGGCGGCCGTGGCGCCCGTCGGGCCAGCGGTGGCCGTGCCGGCCTTCGCGCCCATGGCCGTGGGCGCCGATGCGTCCATGGTCCAGCAGCTCATCGCGCAGCAGATGCAGCTGATGCAGCAGCAGCTCGCGCTTCTGGCCGGTGCCTCGGCCGCGCCCGCGGTGCAGGCGGCACCGGTGGCCGTGCCCGTTGCACCCGTTGCAGCGCCCGTCGCCACGGCGGCCGATACCCCGCTGGTCGGCGGCGGCGTGCCCTACGACGTCAAGAAGGCCTTCGGCGCGATCGCGCGCATCCACACCACGCCCAACCGCGAGATCACCGGCCGCCAGCAGGCCCGGCTCGATGCCTTCGTGCGCCGCTATGTCGAACGCACGCGCGCCAGCAAGGACTTCACCGCCAAGAACCGCGGCCACATGGCCGACCCGCGCGTGGTCAACGGCTTCCGCCCCGCGACCAAGGAGATCACCTATCAGATCGTGGTCGACCGCTCCAAGGGCTCGCGCGTCTGGGACATCGACGGCAACGAGTACGTCGACACGCTCAACGGCTTCGGCATGAACATGTTCGGCTGGCAGCCGGACTTCCTCAACGACGCGATCCGGCGCCAGCTCGACATCGGCTACGAGATCGGCCCGCAGCATCCGCTGGCGGCCGAGGTCACGCAGCGCATCTGCGAGCTCACCGGCTTCGACCGCGCGGCGCTGTGCAACACCGGCTCCGAAGCCGTGATGGCGGCCCTGCGCATCGCGCGCACCCACACCGGCCGCAGCACCGTCGTGCTGTTCAGCGGCTCCTACCACGGCACCTTCGACGAGGTGCTGGTGCGTGCCGGCCGCGGTGCGCGCGGCATCCCGGCCACGCCGGGCGTGATGAGCGGCATGTTCGGCGACGTGCGCGTGCTCGACTACGGCACGCCCGAATCGCTGGATTTCATTCGCGAACACGCCGACGAACTGGCGGCGGTGCTGGTCGAGCCGGTGCAGAGCCGCCGGCCCGACTTCCAGCCGAAGGAATTCCTGCGCGAAGTGCGCGCCATCACCGAGAAGAGCGGCACCTGCATGATCTTCGACGAGGTCATCACCGGCTTCCGCACCCACCCGGGCGGTGCGCAGGCGCTGTTCGGCGTGCGCGGCGACCTCGCGACCTACGGCAAGGTGATCGGCGGCGGCATGCCCATCGGTGCGATCGCGGGCCGGCGCGAGTACATGGACGCGCTCGACGGCGGCGCATGGAACTACGGCGACGATTCGATCCCGACCGTCGGCGTGACCTACTTCGCGGGCACCTTCGTGCGGCATCCGCTCACGCTGGCCGCGGCCAAGGCCTCGCTCGACCACATGCACGCAGCGGGCGGCGCGCTGCAGACCCAGCTCAACCTGCACACCGCGGCCATGGCCGACGAGCTCACGGCCTTCTGCCGCGAGGTGGGCGCGCCGCTGGAGATCCGCTACTTCGGTTCGCTCTGGCGCGTGAGCTGGCTGGAGGACCATCCGCTGCAGGACCTGCTGTTCGCGATGATGCGCAGCCGCGGCGTGCACATCCTCGACAACTTCCCCTGCTTCATGACCACGGCCCACACGCCGGCGGACATCGCGCTGCTCAAGTCGGCCTTCAAGGAGTCGATCGCCGAGATGCAGGAGACCGAGTTCCTGCCGGGCCGCGCGCCCGCAGCCCGCAGCTTCGACGCCGCCAAGCCGCCCGTGCCCAATGCCCGCCTGGGACGCGACAAGGACGGACAGCCCGCGTGGTTCGTGCCCGACGCCGCACAGCCCGGGAAGTTCCGTAGGATCGACGCATGACCCCGTCGCGCCACACCCCCGATACCCCCGATCTGAACGACGGTCTGGGTCAGGACTTCGACCCCTTCGCGTTCGGCGCGATCAGCGGCGTGATCCCCAGCACCGAGGCGCAGCGCGAAGTCTGGCTGGCCGACCAATTGGGCAGCGACGCCTCGCTGGCCTACAACGAATCGGTCGACCTGAGGCTCGACGGCCCGCTGGACACCGTGGCGCTCCAGGCCGCGTTGGTGGCGCTGGTGGCGCGCCACGACGCCTTGCGCGCGAGCTTCTCGCTCGACGGCACTGAGTTGATCGTGGTCGAGGCCGGCGCGTTCGACCTGCCGCTGCACGACCTGAGCGGCCTGGGCGCCGAAGCCCGTGACCAGGCAATGGCCGATGCCCATGCCGCAGCGGTCGAGACACCCTTCGACCTCGAGCGCGGGCCGCTGCTGCGTGCCAACCTGTACCGCCACACGCCGACAGGCCATGTGTTGATGCTCACCGCGCACCATGCGGTGTGCGACGGCTGGTCGTGGGGCGTGATCGCCGACGAACTGGGCCAGCTCTATGCCGAGCAGACCGGCCAGGGCCCGGCGCTCGAGCCCGCTCCGCGCTACGAGGACTACGCGACCTGGGCGCGCGACGAAGCCGAGGCACCCGCCGTGCGCGCGCAGCTCGCCTACTGGCTGGGCCGCTACCCCGACGCCACGCTGCCCACGCTCGAACTGCCGCTGGACCGGGCCCGCCCGGCGCGCCGGCGCTTCACCTCGCGTCGCCTCGACGTGCTGCTGCCGGCGGCGCGGGTCGAGGCCGCGCGGCAGCAGGGCGCACGCGCCGGCGTGAGCCTGTTCGCCACGCTGTTCAGCCTGTTCGCGGCGCTCGTGCATCGGCTGTCGCAACAGGACGACCTCGTCATTGGCGTGCCGGTGGCCGGTCAGGCCGCCAGCGGCATGACGCGGCTGGTGGGCCACTGCGTCAACCTGCTGCCGGTGCGCGTCGCCGTCGATGGCTCGCAACCGGTCGAGGCGCTGCTCAAGACGGTGGGCAGCACGCTGCTCGACGCCTTCGAGCACCAGACGCTGACCTACGGCACGCTGCTCAAGAAGCTGCCGGTCGCGCGCGACCCGAGCCGGCCGTCGCTGGTGAGCGTGATGTTCAACCTCGACCGCGCTTCGGCTTCGCCGGGCGGCACTTTCCCCGGCCTGCACAGCACGCTGACCGGCAACCCGCGCCACTTCGAGAACTTCGAGCTGTTCCTCAACGCGGTGCCGGTGGCCGACGGCCTGATGCTCGAGCTGCAGTACAACACCGGGCTGTTCGACGAGCGCAGCGTGCAACGCTGGCTGGCGCTGTACACCGAGGCGCTCGAGCGGTTGACGCACACCGCGGGCGCGAACGTGGACGAAGTGATGGCCTGCAGCGCACAGGATGCAGCGCTGCTGCAGTCCTTCAATGCCACAGAGGCGCCCTTCGATGCGAAGGTGCGCATCGATGCGCTGATCGCGCGCCAGGCCCAGGCCACGCCCGATGCCATCGCCGTGCGTGCTGGCGGCGCATCGCTGAGCTACCGTGAACTCGACCGGCGCGCCAACGGCCTGGCCGCCGCGCTGCAGGCGCAGGGCATCGGCGCAGGTGACCTGGTCGGCCTGTGCTGCGGCCGCAATGCACACATGCTGGTCGCGCTGCTGGGCATCCTGAAATCGGGCGCGGGCTATGTGCCGCTGGACCCGGCTTTCCCGCGCGAGCGGCTCGAATTCATGATCGGCGATGCGCAACTGCGCGCGGCGGTCACCGACGCGGACACCGACGGTGCCGCACCGCTGCAGGCGCTGGCGCGCGTGCGTGCCGACCAGGCCGCGCCGAGCGACACGGCACCGGCCCACGCGGGCACGTCCGAGGGTGTGGCCTACGTGATCTACACCTCGGGCTCCACCGGCCGTCCCAAGGGCGTGCGTGTGCCGCATCGCAGCGTGGTGAACCTGCTGACCAGCCTGCGCAGCCTGCCCGGCATCGACGCGCAGCGCCGCGTGCTGGCCGTGACCACGCTGTCCTTCGACATCGCGGTGTCCGAGGTGATCCTGCCGCTGACCGTGGGCGCCTGCATCGTGGTCGCCGACAAGACCCAGGCCATGCAGGGCGACCGCCTGCGCGCGCTGATCGAGACCGAGGAAGTCGACTTCGTCGACGCCACGCCCTCGACCTGGCGCATCCTGCTCGACGCGGGCTGGCCGGGCCGGCGCGACCTGCTGGCCATCTGCACCGGCGAGCCGCTGCCGGGCGACCTGGCGCGGCAGTTGCTGCCGATCGTGGGGGCGCTCTGGAACGGCTACGGTCCGACCGAGACCACCGTATGGTCGAGCTTCCACCGTGTGCTGCAGGCCGACGGCGTGATCCCGATCGGCCGGCCGGTCGCCAACACCCAGTTCCATGTGCTCGACGGCGCGCTGCGTCCGTTGCCCGTCGGTGTGACCGGCGAGCTCTACATCGGCGGCGCCGGTGTGACGCTGGGCTACCTGAACCGGCCCGACCTGACCGATCAGCGCTTCGTGCCAGTGCCCGGCGCCCCGGCAGGCGCCGCGCGCTGGTATCGCACCGGCGACCTGGGCCGCTGGCGCGCCGACGGCGTGCTCGAGTGCCTGGGCCGCGCCGACGACCAGGTCAAGGTGCGCGGCTACCGCATCGAGCTCGGCGAGATCGAATCGAACCTCGCACGCCACGAGGGCGTCGACCGCGCGCTGGTGATCACGCGCGAAGACACGCCCGGCGACGTGCGCATCGTGGCCTATGTGGTGCCGCGCGGCGCCATGCCCGAGGCCGGGGCGCTGCGCCAGCACCTGGCGGCCTTTCTGCCCGAGTACATGCTGCCGCAGCATTTCGTGGCACTCGGGGCGCTGCCGCTGCTGCCCAACGGCAAGGTCAATCGCCAGGCGCTGCCGGCGCCGCAGAGCGCGGTCGCCGCGCGCAGCGCTGCCGCCGTGCCACCGCGCGACGCGCTCGAGCGGCAGGTCCTCACGACCCTGGAGCAGACGCTGAGCCTGCCCGGCCTGGGCATCCACGACGACTTCTTCGCGCTGGGCGGCCACTCGCTGCTGGCCGCGCGCTTCACGGCCCGGCTCGGTCGCGACCTGCAGCTCAAGCTGCCGATGTCGATGCTTTTCGAGGCGCCCACAGTCGAGCGCATCGCGCAGGCCGTGCGCCGCCTGCGCGGCGAGGGCCAGTCCGAGGCGCAGGCGCCGATCGTCGCGCTGCGCGACCGCCGCAGCGCGCCGCTCACGCCGATGCAGGAGCGCATTCTCTTTCTCGAGGAACTGCACCCTGGCCGGGCGGTTTACAACGCGCCCTCGGGCCATCGCTTCCTCGGGCCGCTGGACGTCGACAAGTTCCGCGCGGCGCTGCGCGAGATGGTGCAGCGCCACGGCGCATTGCGCACGGCCATGGGCCGTGACGAGACCGGCGCGCCGGTCCAGACCATCGCGGCGCAGGTCGACTTCGCGGTGCCGCTGATCGACCTGAGCGCACTGCCCGAGGCCGAGCGCGAATCCGAGCTCGCGCTGCGCATGCAGCAGCTGGCCGACCAGCCGCTGGACATCCACCGCGCGCCGCTGTTCCACATGGCGCTCTACCGCATGGGGCCGGAGGACCACGGCTTCCTGTTCGTGCCGCATCACCTGATCTGGGATGGCTGGTCTTTCGACATCTACCAGGCCGAGCTGTCGGCGCTCTACGGCGCACTGGTGCGCGGCCTGCCGCACACGCTGCCCGAGCCGTCGGTCACGATGGGTGACTACGCACAGTGGTACGCCGACTGGATGAAGCAGCCCGACTTCGGGCGGCAGCTCGACTTCTGGAAGCAGCGCTTCGCGCGCATGCCCGCGGCGCGTGCGGCGCACACCGACATGCCGCGCCGGGCCGGCATGTCCGGCAACGGCGGCGTGAACTGGATTCACATCGATCCGGCGACCACCCAGCGCCTGCGCGAGGTGGCGCGCCAGCACGACGTCACGCTCAGCATGCTGGCGTTGGGCGCCTACGTGCTGATGATGAGCAGCGCGATCGACAGCCCCGCGGTCGTGATCGCGACGCCGGTGCGCGGACGCGAGGCGCCCGAGCTGGAATCGGTGATGGGCTTCTTCAACAACGTGCTGCCCCTGAATTTCCAGGTCGAGGCCGGCCAGGACTTCGGCAGCTTCGCGCGCTACGTGAAGCAGGAGCTGGTGGCGGTCATGCGCTACCAGCAGGTGCCTTTCGAGCGCATGGCGACGGAGCCCGAGTTCGTGCGCCTGGCTCAGGGCGCAGGTCTGTACCAGGGGCTGTTCTCGTTCCAGGATGCGCGCGAACGTCCGCACGATTTCGGCGGCCTTGCACACCGGCAGGTGCATCTGCTGCAGCGCGGCGCGACCGACGACCTGGGCCTGTGGCTGCTGGAGAAGCCGCAAGGCCTCGAGGGCCCGATCGCCTACAACGCCGACATCTACCGGCCCGAGACCGGGGCCGCCTTCCGCGACCGCTTTGTCGAGATCTTGCGGAGCATCGCCGATCGGCCGGACATTCCACTGGCCGAACTGCTGGCGCCGGTGGACTCCGCCAGTGCGCGCATCCTGCGCCATCTGTCTTCTTCCGCAGACGCCCCGGCCGCCGAACGCTCGGCGGATGTGGGTGCGGATGCGGAAGGCGCATCGTCGCCGCTGTCGGCCGAGCAGGTGTCCTTGGCGCGCATCTGGGCGCAGGTGCTGAGCATGGACGTCGCCGACATCCGCGCCGGCGACAACTTCTTCGACCTGGGCGGTGATTCGTTGCAGGCCATGCGTGTCGTGCAGTTGTCGGCGCAAAGCCTCGGCATGGGCATCGAACCGCGCCGCTACATCTTCGAGAGCCTTGCGCAACTGGCGGCCACCGAGGTCGCCGCGACGGCCGATGGTTTCGAGACCACCCGGGCCGGACTCGAGGCTCCGGCATCCGCCGAGGCACCGCGAACGGGGCTGCTGGGGCGCGTGTTCTCCGGTTGGGGGCGAAAAACATGACGCCCCTGCTGTTCGGCCCGCCCGCGCGGCGACTGTTCGGCCTTTTCCACGCGGCGGACAGCACGCGCGTGTCCGGCACGGCGGTGCTGCTGTGCCCACCCATGGGCCACGAGGCGCTGCGCAGCCATCGCTTCTACCGCCTGCTGGCGCTGCGCCTGGCGCGTGCAGGCCTGTCGGTGTTGCGCTTCGATCCCTACGGCACCGGCGATTCGCCGGGCGACGACGAAGACGGCGAACTCGATGGCTGGCGCCGGGACATCCTGGCGGCGCACCGCGAACTCGCATCCCGCGCGGGCGCGACCCGCATCGTGTGGTTCGGTGCGCGCATCGGGGCCACGCTGGCGCTGCAGGCCGCGGCAATGGCCGATCCGCGCATCGCCCGGCTGGTGCTCTGGGAACCGGTGCTCGACGGACCCGTGTACCTGCAGGGTCTGCGCGAGAAGCACGTGGCCGAACTCGAGGTCAGTCATTCGCTGCCCGACCCCGGCTGGCGCCGCCGCCTGCGCGAGGATCCGACGGCCTTCAGCGACGAAGCCTTCGGCTTCGCGATGTCGTCGGTGCTGCGTGCGCAGGTCGGGGCTCTCACGCCCCAGGCGCTGGCGTCGACCCTGGACCCGGGCGTCGAAGTGGTCACAATCGGGAAGCCCGATGACGCGCGCATCCGCCAATGGGTGGTGGCGCAGGCCGGGCGCGGCGCGGTGCGCCACGTGCCGCTCGCGCACCCCCTGATCTGGACCAGCAACCCTTCGCCCGGCAACGAGATGGTGCCGGCCGAGGCCCTGCAACGTGTGATGGCGGAAATCCATGAGTGACTTCTCTGAAGCCCCGGTGCTTTTCGGCTCCGACGATCACCTGTTCGGCCTGCTCACCCGGCCGCAGGGGTCGACCGGGCAGATGGGCGACATCGGCTGCCTGGTGCTCAACACCGGCGTGAACCACCGCATCGGGCCGCACCGGATCAACGTGAAGGCCGCGCGCCGTCTGGCGGGCGCCGGCATGCCGGCCCTGCGCTTCGATCTCTCGGGCATCGGCGACAGCGTGGCGGCTCAGGGGCGCAACGGCTACCGCGCGCAGGCGCTGGAAGACATGAAGGCCGCCATGGACTACCTGTCGCAGCGCCACGGCCTGCGGCGCTTCCTGGTGTTCGGCATCTGCTCGGGCGCCGAGAACGGCCTGGCGCTGGCACTGGCCGACCCGCGCGTGGTCGGCCTGCTGTCCTTCGACGGCGAGATCTACATGACCCGCACCGTGCGGCTGGAGCGCAAGCTGCGTCGCATGGCGGCCTTTCCGCGCAATGTGGCGGTGCGCGCCAGCTACCCCTGGTGGCACGACCTCGTCGGCTGGCTCGGCGACGGCGATGCCACGGCGCGCGCGCGCACCCTGGGCCGCCTGCGCGCGCTGCTGCCGCAGCGTGCCGCGGCGCCGGACGCCGGTGACTTCCTGGGTGGAGGCGAGGGAAAGCGCATGTCGGCGGCCGACTACGAGCGGGCGCTGCTGTCGCTGGTCGATCGCGGCGTGGCGCTGTCGCTGATGTACTCGAACACCTACAACGGCTTCGACCGCGACCACAGCATGCTGAGCCAGTTGCGCGGTTCGCGGCTGTTCGGGCAGGTGCAGTACCGTTTCTGGCCCGACATCGACCACACCGCGACCACGCTGGCCATGCAGGCCCACCTGCTGGACGCCATCGAAAGCTGGGCGCGTGGCGTGGCTGCGATGCCTCAGAACCAGGCGAGTTCGGGCGCCATGACCGCGCCTGGCCCGGCGGCGATGGCCGTCGCGAGCGATTGCGCCTCGGGCAGCAGCCGCTCGAAGTAGAAGCGCGCGGTGGCGACCTTCGACGCATGGATCGGCTCGGCGCCGGCGCCGTGCGACAGGCCGATGTCGGCCATCCGCGCCCACATCCAGGCCAGCGAGACATGGCCGACCAGCCGCAGGAAGGGCGCGGCGGCGGCGCCCGCCTCGTCGGGGTTCGTCTCGGCCCGCAGCGAGAGATGGCGCGCCGTGCGCAAGGCCAGCGTCGCCGCCTCGCGCAGCGGCGCGCAGAAAACATGCATGCCCTCGACGTCGGCCTTGGCATCGGCGAAATCGGTGATCGCCTGCAGGTAGTGCGCGAACTTCGCGGTGCCGTCCGCGAGCACCTTGCGGCCCAGCAGGTCCATCGCCTGCACGCCGTTCGAACCTTCGTACAGCGGGATGATGCGGGCGTCGCGCAGGTGCTGCTCGACGCCGTTGTCGCAGATGTAGCCGTGGCCGCCGAAGACCTGCATCGCCATGCTCGTGCACTCCACCGCCAGGTCGCTGCTGAAGGCCTTCACGATCGGCGTCGCGACCGCAAGCATCTCGGCCGCCTCCTGCCGCACCGCCGGCGTGTCGCCGCGGTGCTGCAGGTCGATCAGGTGCGAGGCCCACAGCGCATAGGCGCGCGTGCCTTCGACGTACGCCTTCTGCGTGAGCAGCATGCGTCGCACGTCCGCGTGTTCGATGATCGGGTCGGCCGGCGCGTCGCGGCGCTGCGCCGAGGGGGCGCGCCCTTGCGTGCGGTCCTTCGCGTAGGCCAGCGCCTTCTGGTAGGCCGCGTCCATCAGGCCGATCGCATTGACGCCGACGATGATGCGTGCGTGGTTCATCATCACGAACATCGAGGCCAGGCCCTTGTTCGCCTCGCCCAGCAGCCAGCCTTGGGCGCCGTCGAAGTTCATGGTGCAGGTGGCGTTGCCGTGGATGCCCATCTTGTGCTCGATCGCGCCGCACTGCACACCGTTGCGCACGCCGAGGCCGCCGTCGGCCTCGACGATGAACTTCGGGACGATGAACAGCGAGATGCCCTTCACGCCGGGCGGCGCGTCGGGCAGGCGCGCGAGCACCAGGTGCACGATGTTGGCGGTCAGGTCCTGCTCGCCGCCCGAGATGAAGATCTTGGTGCCGGTGAGCTCGTAGCTGCCGTCGAGGCGTGGCACCGCACGCGTGCGCAGCAGGCCCAGGTCGGTGCCGCTGTGCGGCTCGGTCAGGCACATCGTGCCGGCCCAGGCGCCGGACGCGATGTGCGGCAGGTAGGTCGCCATCTGTTCGGCCGAGCCGTTGGCCGCGAGGCAGGTGTAGGCCGCATGCGACATGCCCGGGTAGGCGGCCCAGCCCATGTTGGCCCCGCACAGGATCTCGAACAGCGCGTTGTTCAGCACCGTGGGCATGCCCTGGCCGCCATGCGCGGGCTGGCAGGCCAGCGCGGGCCAGCCGGCCGCGACGAACTGGTCGTAGGCTTTCCTGAAGCCGGCCGGCGTGCGCACCACGCCCGCGCTCGGCATGCGGCAGCCCTCGCGGTCGCCGCTGCCGTTGAGCGGCGCAACCACCTCTTCGGCGAAGGTGCCGGCGGCGTCGAGGATCTGGTCCATGACCTCGGGGTCGAAGCCGCTGCCGTCGGCGCCGCCGAGGACATGGGGCAGGTCCAGCAGTTCGTTCAGGACGAAGCGGATGTCGCGCAGCGGCGCGTGGTAGCGAAGGCTCATGGCGTGGGGTCTCGGTGGGGTGTGCGGATTCAGGCCGCGGCGGCGGCCGTGGCGGCGGGCTGGCGCAGTTCCTTGCGCAGGATCTTGCCGACCGTGGACTTGGGCAGCGCGGGCACGAAGCTCACGTGCTTGGGCACCTTGTAGGCGGCCAGGTTGCCGCGGCAGTGGGCCCGGATGGCGTCGGCGCTGAGCTCGGGCTGCCGGCTCACCACGAACAGGTGCGGCACCTCGCCCGAGCGTTCGTCGGGCACGCCGATGCAGGCGCATTCGACCACCTCGGCCATCATCGCCACCACGCCCTCGATCTCGTTGGGATAGACGTTGAAGCCCGAGACCAGGATCATGTCCTTCTTGCGGTCGACCACGTACATGTAGCCCTCGGCGTCCATGGTCACGACGTCGCCGGTGCGGAACCAGCCGTCGGCGGTGAAGGCGCGCCGGGTCTCGTCGGGGCGGTTCCAGTAGCCCGCGAACACCTGCGGGCCCTTGATCAGCAGCTCGCCGCGCTCGCCGATGGCCACCGGCCGGTCGCTGTCGTCGACGATCAGCACATCGGTCGAGGGCACGGCCCGGCCGATGGTGCCGTTGCGGCCAGGCGGGTTGAAGGTCACGCTGGGCGAGGTCTCGGTCAGGCCGTAGGCCTCGGTGATGGCCGGCGCGCCCGCGGCCACCCAGCGCTGCGCGACCGCACTCTGGATCGAGGCCCCCGCGCCCGCCACCAGCCGCGTGCGCGAGAAGTCCACGGCCGACAGCTCGGGGCTCGCGACCAGCGCGTTGAACAGCGTGTTGACGCCGATCAGGATCTCGAAGGGCGCGCGCTGCAGCTCCTCGATGAACTTCGGCACGTCGCGCGGGTTCTGCACCAGCCGGTTCTCGGCCCCCGCGTCGAGCGCGAAGAAGGCCATGGCCAGCGGATAGACGTGGTAGAGCGGCAGCGGCGTCACCATCGACTTGCCCTGCATCGGGCCGGCCTGCTCGATCCACAGCCGGATCTGGGCCAGGCTGGCGCCGAAGCTCGCATGGGTGAGCACCGCACCCTTCGAGACGCCCGTGGTGCCGCCGGTGTACTGCAGGAAGGCCGGGTTGGTCGGCCGCACCGTGACCGGCGCCAGGCCGGCCTTCGCGCCCCAGGCGATGGCGTGCGCCAGGCTCAGCCGGCTCACGCCGAACGGCCCGCTGGCCAGGGCCTCGTTGCCGGCCACGACACCCGTGGCATCGGTCGAGGCCCGCAGGTCGGCCAGTGGCGCGAGCAGGATGTGCTGCACGTCGCAGTCGGTCATGCCGGCCTGCAGTGCATCGGCCAGGTTTTCCGACACCACGACGCAGCGTGCGCCCGCGTCGCGCAGCTGGTGCTCGACTTCCCGCGCGGTGTACTGCGGATTGACCGTGACCGCCACCATGCCAGCCTTGAGCACACCGGCCAGCGTCACCAGGTAGGCCAGGCAGTTGGGCATCATGAGCGCGACGCGGTCGCCCTTGGCCAGGTCCAGGCTTTGCAGGTGGCCGGCCAGGCCGTCCGACAACACGCCGAGCTGCGCGAAGCTCAGCGATTCGCCGAGGCAGGTGGCGGCGGTCGCGTCGCCGTGCGTGCGCACCGCGCGTGCGAGCAATGTGACCAGGGTCTCGTCGGCGGGCAGCGCGATGTCGGTGGCCATGCCGGTCGGGTACGAGGCGTGCCAGAGGCGGTGTTCCATGGTTTTGTCTCCTTGTCTTTCTGATCGATCGGGTGGCTTGCTAGACCAGGGCTTCGCGGATGAAGTCCAGCCGGTCCTGGCCGAAGAACATCTCGCTGCCGACGAAGGTGGTCGGCGCGCCGAACACGCCGCGTGCCACGGCCTCCTCGGTGGTGGTGCGCAGCAGCGCCTTGACCTCCGGGTCGTTGGCCAGCGCGGTCGCCTCTTCGGTGGTGAAGCCCGCTTCGGCGACGGCCTGGGCGGTGAGCGCAGGCTCGTTGAGGTTGAGCGCGTCGATCCAGAGCGCCTTGAAGACCGACTGCAGCAGCGGCTGGAAACGCTCGGGATGCCGCAGCTGCGTGCCCGTGACCAGGCGCATCAGGTAGAGCGTGATGATGGGGAAGTGCGGGTTGGTCTCGATCGGTACGCCGTAGCGCCGCGCGAAGCGTGCGTAGTCGATGCTGGTGTAGCGGCCCTTGGCCGGGATGGTGGCCGGCGAGGCGTTGCCGGTGGCCTGGTAGACCCCGCCCAGCAGCATCGGCCGGTAGACCAGCTCGGCGTCGGCTTCGGCGCACAGCCGGGGCAACTGCGTCCAGGCCAGGTAGGACGCGGGGCTCCCCACGTCGAAGAAGAACTCGGCTTTCTTTGTCACGAAACACTCCTTAGTTGAACGATCGTTTGTCAAACGCAAGTTATGTTATTGTTTTTTCCTTGTCAACAAGGGAAACACCGGAGTCGACGCATGCGTTACCCCTCTACCCACAAGGAAGAAGTCCGCGAGAAGCTGGTCAACAGCAGCCGAGCCATCGCCAAACGCGGTGGCTTCGACTCGACCGGCGTCGATGCACTGATGGGCGCGATCGGCCTGACCGGCGGTGCCTTCTATGCGCACTTCCCCTCGAAGCGCGCGCTGTTCACCGCGGTGATCGACGAAGAGGTCAAGAACAGCACCGAGATGCTCGCGGGCGACGAGGAGTCGCCCGGCGACCATGTCGCCAAGCGCATCCGCAGCTACCTCAGCACCTACCACGCGCTCAACCCCGAAGAGGGTTGCGTGCTGCCGACGCTGGGCCCCGAGATCGCGCGCGCCGCACCCGAGGTGCGCGAAGCGGTCGAGCGCGGCCTCAAGCAGACGCAGAAGAGCTGGAGCGCGCGCATCGGCGATCCCGATGCGGCCTGGGCGCTGATCGCGCAGTGCGTCGGCGCGCTGGTGCTGGCCCGTGCGGTGGAGAGCGAGTCCACGCGCAAGGAGATCCTGGCCTCGAGCCGGCGCTTCCTCGACAAGACCCATGCGCTGGACGGCCCGATGCCGGCGTCCAAGGCTGCGCCCAAGGCTGCGCCCAAGGCGGCCGCCAAGCGCGCGCGGGACTAGCTTCTGCCCGGCGCGCCGCGCGCGCGCCCTCTTCCTTCGATCCGCAAAACCGCCATTGACGCGGTGTCGCCTTTTGTTTAACGTCCTATTGTCAAACGGTCGTTTTTTAAAAGGATGCGTATGCAGTCGAGCGAAGAGAAAAAGGTGGCACTGGTCATCGGTGCAGGTGATTCCACAGGCGGCGCGATCGCCGAACGCTTCGCGCAGGAGGGCTACATCGCCTGCCTCACGCGGCGCTCGGCCGACAAGCTCGAGCCGCTGCTCGAGGGCATCCGGGCCCAGGGCGGCCAGGCCTTCGGCTACGGCAGCGATGCGCGCAAGGAGGAAGAGGTCATCGCGCTGATCGAGCAGGTCGAGGCCGAGCACGGCCCGATCGAGGTGCTGGTGTTCAACATCGGCGCCAACGTGCCCTGCAGCATCCTCGAGGAGACCGCGCGCAAGTACTTCAAGATCTGGGAGATGGCCTGCCTGAGCGGCTTCCTCAATGCGCGCGAGGTGGCCAAGCGCATGGTCAAGCGCGGCCGCGGCACGATCCTGTTCACCGGCGCCACCGCCGGCCTGCGCGGCTCCGCGAACTTCGCGGCCTTCGCCGGCGCCAAGCATGCGCTGCGCGCGCTGGCGCAGAGCATGGCGCGCGAGCTGGGCCCGATGAACATCCACGTCGCGCATGTCGTGGTCGACGGCGCGATCGACACCGAGTTCATCCGCACCTCCTTCCCCGAGCGCTATGCGCTGAAGGCGCAGGACGGCATCCTGAACCCCAAGCACATCGCCGAGAACTACTGGTACCTGCACACTCAGCCGCGCGACGCCTGGACCTTCGAGCTCGACCTGCGTCCCTACATGGAACGCTGGTAAGTCCTGCCCCACGAGAAAGACCTACCCATGAGAGAAGCCGTCATCGTCTCCACCGCGCGCACCGGCATCGGCCGCGCGTTCAAGGGCGCACTCAACCACATCCCATCGCCCACGCTCACCGGCCATGTGATCGCGCATGCCGTGGAGCGCGCGGGCATCGCCGGCGACCAGGTCGACGACGTCGTGATTGGCGCCGTGCTGACCGCCGGCACCGCCGGCATGAACCTCGCGCGCCTGGCCTCGCTGGCGGGTGGCCTGCCGGTCTCGGTGGCCGGCCAGACCATCGACCGCCAGTGCGCCTCGGGCCTGATGGCCATCGCGACCGCGGCCAAGCAGATCACCGGCGACGGCATGGACATCGTGGTGGCCGGCGGCCAGGAGAACATCTCCGCGGTGCAGAACGACTACACGCGCTGGGTGGCGGAGACCACCGACCCGGCGCTGATCGCACGCGTGCCGCATGCCTACATGCCGATGCTGCAGACCGCGGAACTCGTGGCCAGCCGCTACGGCATCTCGCGCGAGGACCAGGACGCGTTCGCGGCCCGGTCGCAGCGCCGCACCGCGCAGGCACAGCGCGAGGGCCGCTTCGATGCCGAGATCGTGCCGATCACCACGCGCATGGCCGTGACCGACAAGCTGAGCGGCACCGTCAGCCATGTCGAGGTGACGCTGGCGAAGGACGAGGGCAACCGGCCCGAGACCACCGAAGCCAGCCTGGCGGGCCTCAAGGCCGTGCTGCCCGACGGCGTGGTGACGGCCGGCAACGCGAGCCAGCTGTCCGACGGCGCCTCGGCCAGCGTGCTGATGGATGCGAAGCTCGCCGAGCGCCGCGGCCTCGCGCCGCTGGGCCTCTACCGCGGCATGTCGGTGGCCGGCTGCGCGCCCGAGGAGATGGGCATCGGCCCGGTGCTGGCCGTGCCCAAGCTGCTGAAGCAGCACGGCCTCAAGGTCGAGGACATCGGCCTGTGGGAACTCAACGAGGCCTTCGCCAGCCAGGCCCTCTACTGCCAGCGGCAGCTCGACATCGACCCCGAGCGCCTCAACGTGAACGGCGGCGGCATCTCCATCGGCCACCCCTACGGCATGACGGGCGCGCGGCTGGTCGGCCACGCGCTGATCGAGGGCCGCCGGCGCGGCGTGCGCTACGTCGTCGTCACCATGTGCATCGGCGGCGGCATGGGCGCCGCGGCGCTGTTCGAAGTCGCCTGAGGCGGCACCTGCTTTCTTTGACAACACCCGACAACGAGGACTTTCCATGAAGACACGCATCACCGAACTCTTCGGCATCCAGCACCCCATCATCCAGGGCGGTATGCACTACGTCGGCTTCGCCGAACTGGCCGCCGCGGTGTCGAACGCCGGCGGCCTGGGGCTGATCACCGGCCTCACGCAGCGCACGCCCGAGCTGCTGGCCAAGGAGATCGCGCGCTGCCGCGAGATGACCGACAAGCCCTTCGGCGTGAACCTGACCTTCCTGCCGACCTTCTCGGCGCCGCCCTATGCCGAGTACATCGCTGCGATCGCCGAGGGCGGCGTGCGCATCGTCGAGACGGCCGGTCGCAGCCCCGAGGCCTACATGCCCGCGCTCAAGGCCGCGGGCATCAAGGTGATCCACAAGTGCACCTCGGTTCGGCATTCGCTTAAGGCCGAGCAGATCGGCTGCGACGCGGTCAGCGTCGACGGCTTCGAATGCGGCGGCCATCCGGGCGAGGACGACATGCCCAACATGATCCTGCTGCCGCGCGCGGCCGACGAACTGAAGATCCCCTTCGTGGCCTCGGGCGGCATGGCCGACGCGCGCAGCCTGGTGGCCGCGCTCGCGATGGGCGCCGAAGGCATCAACATGGGCACGCGTTTCGTCGCGACCCAGGAGGCGCCGGTGCACCAGAACGTCAAGGACGCGATCGTGGCGGCGTCCGAACTCGACACCCGCCTGGTCATGCGCTCGCTGCGCAACACCGAGCGCGTGCTGAAGAACGCCGGCGTCGACCGCCTGATGGCGATCGAGCGCGAGAAGGGCGACGCGATCAGGATCGAGGACGTCTACGACCAGGTCGCGGGCGTCTATCCGCGGGTGATGGTCGACGGCGAGATGGACGCCGGCGCCTGGAGCTGCGGCATGGTGGTGGGCCTGATCCACGACATCCCGACCGTGAAGGAACTGATCGACCGCATCATGGCGGATGCCGAAGTGCTGATCCGCCAGCGGCTGCAGCGCATGCTGACGCTGAGCCTGGCGCAGCGCACGGCCGAGATGGCCTGAGCATCGAGCAGCGCGATCCGCCGCACGGGCCGGCGGATCGCCTTTTTCTCCAAGCCTAGGCGTACAGCCCGTCGATCATCCCCGCGTATTTCGACTCGATCACGCGCCGGCGCAGGCGCAGCTGCGGCGTGAGTTCCTCGTCGTGCCCGCCCAGCAGCCGGGGCAGGATCGCGAAGCGATGAATGCGCCGGCCCGCGGGCAGGCCCGCGTTGAGCGCTTCGAGCTGCTGCGCGATCAACTGCTGGATTTCCGGCTGCGCGACCAGCTGCGCATAGTCGGTGTAGGGCACGTGGTGGTCCTGCGCGTACTTGAACACCCGCTCGGGCTCCAGTGCCAGCACGCAGGTGCAATGCGCGCGCCGGGCGCGCACCAGCATCGCATCCGACACATAGGCGTTGGCGCGCAGCAGGCGCTCGAGTTCGTCGGCCACCAGCGTGTCGCCAGGCGCGGCCTCGATGCGCTCGCTGCGCCGGCCGACGATGCGAAGACTGCCGCCGCCATGCATGGCGCCGAGGTCGCCCGTGGCGAGCCAGCCGTCCGCCGGCGCCGTGCCGGCCTGCAGCGCGCCGGCCGACCAGTAGCCCGCCAGCACGGCCGGCCCCCGGAGCAGGATCTCGCCGTCGGCGGCCAGCCGCACCTCGGTGCGTGGCGCCGGGGGCACGCCCTCGGCCTGCAGCCAGACCATGCCGCAGGCTTCCGCGAGCCCGTAGACCTCGGCCAGCGGCAGGCCCAGCGCGGTGTACCACTGCAGCAGCGGCTCGGACAGCGAGGCGGCGCTCACCAGCGCGAGCCGCGCGCGCGCCAGGCCCAGCGAGGCGCGCACGCGCCTCAGCGCGGTGCGGCCGATCCAGCCGGGGCGCCGGGCCGCCACGCTGCGGCGGTAGAGCCGCTGGAAGGCGGGCCGGGTGTCGCCCGCGAGGATGTCGGTGCGCGCATGCAGCCGCTCCCAGAAGCGCGGCGGCCCCGAGACCCAGTGCGGTGCGGCTTCGCGCAGGTCGTTGAACACCGTGCCCGGGCTTTCGGCGAAGTGCACCAGGCCGCCCGCCACCAGCGGGATGCCGGTGGCCAGCAGCCGCTCGTCGGCCTGGGCCAGCGGCGCGAAGGACAGCGAGTGGTCGCCGGCCTGCGCGCCCAGGCCGGCCTGCAAGGCCTGCACCTGGTGCAGCAACGCCTGCTGCGTCACGGCCGCGAGCCGCGCGGGCGCGCTGGTGCCCGCGGTGCCGATCAGCGCCGCGACCTGCGCGCCGGTGCCGGCCGCGATGCGGGCCTCGAACAGGGCGGTGTCCGGGTGCTGCCGACCCTGCTGCACCAGCGCGGCATAGGTGCCCACGGCCGGGTCGGCCAGCCCGCGCAGGCCGCGGTCGTCGATCACGCAGATCCGGCGCAGCGCGGGGCAGCGTTCGCGCGCCTGCAGGGCCTTCATCAGCTGCTCGGCGTTCTCCACCAGCAGCACGCGCGTGCCAGCTTCGTGCAGCGCATGCGCGACCTCTTCGTCTGAGCTCGAGGGGTAGAGGCCGTGGCTCACGAAACCCATGGCCTGCGCGGCCAGGTCCATGCAGAGCCACTCGGGACGGTTGTGCGAAAGGATCGACACCACCTCGCCCGGCTGCAGGCCGGCGGCGTCGAGCGCCAGGCCGAGCGCGCGCGCCTCGTCGAAGTAGCGGCCCCAGTCCATCGTGGTCCAGATGCCCAGCCGCTTGTGGCGCAGCGCGGGCTGCGCGGCCCATTGCGTGCAGCGCTGGCGCCACCATTGCGGCAGCGTGGCGACGCCGCCGGGCGGCAGCGCGTCCTCGGCCATGGCGTTCACGCGCTCTTCGCCGGATCGAGCACGCCCGAGCGGCCGATCCACTGACCCTTGACCACCTGTTCGACCTGGATCCACTCGGGGTCGACGTGGCCGTTGCTGTAGTGCTGTGCGTCGTAGGAAGACAGGCCGCGGTACTTCGAGGCCTGCAGTGCCTTTACCAGGCTGTCGGTGGTCAGCGTGCGGCCGGCCGCCTCCACGCCCTGGAAGAACCACGAGGCATAGTCGTAGAAGGCCAGCGAGATGTCCTGCGGCTCGAGCTTGAAGCGCTTGCGGTAGCTGTCGGCCCAGGTCTTCTCGGCCGCCGAGACCTGGTCCGCCGGCGTGATGCGCCAGGTGCCGATGCCGTAGAGCCCTTCGACCGAGGCCTTGCCCAGCGTGGCCGTGAGTTCGGCGCGGCCGGGGCTGGAGGTCAGCACGTTGACGTCGGTCCAGCCCAGCTTCTTCACCTCGGCTGCCACCGCGATCGTCTCGCGCGTGGTGGTGGCGGCCACGATCAGGTCGGCGCCCGCGGCCTTCATGCGCGCGACCTGCGAGGAGAAGTCGATGTCGCCGACCTTGTAGCTGGCCTCGGCCACCAGCGTGAGCTTGCGGGCCTGCAGCGCGCTCTTCACGCCCTTGCCCACGAGGTCGCCGAAGGGGCCTTCCTGGTAGATGAAGCCGACCTTCTTGCTGCCCAGGTTCTCCACCGCCCAGCGGATGCCGGCGGCGGTGCTGGTGTCGTAGTGGATGTTGTTGGTGAACAGCAGCGGCGAGTTGCCCGCGGCCTGGCGCACCAGCGCCGAGGCGGCATAGGGCGCGAAGCAGACGATGCCCGCATCGACCAGCTTCTTGGCCGTGGCCACGGTCGGGCCCGAGCCGAAGGGGCACAGCATCGCGAAGATCTCGTCGCGCCGGATCAGCTTGTCCACCGCGCGCACCGCCTGCGAGGCCTGGCTCGCGTTGTCCTCGATCACGAAGCGGATCTTGCGGCCGTGCAGGCCGCCGGCCTCGTTGAGCTCGTCGACGCGCATCTGCAGGCCGTTGCGGATCGGCGGTGCCGCCACCGACACCGGCCCCGAGAGGTCCAGGTGCGTGCCGATCACGATCTCCTTGTCGGAGATGCCGCCGGCGCGCGCGGGCAGCGCCAGGAAGGCCGGTGCGAGCCCGGCCAGGCCCGAGCTCAGGAGGGTTCTGCGTCGAAGGGTCATGGGTGTCTCCAGTGGATGTCGTTGAAAGTCGTGCGTCGCGTGCAGGTACGTCAATGCCAGCTCAGACTGCGCCGCGGCGGGCGCACGCCGCCCGCGGTGCCGTGCGCCACGTGCGCGACCGCATGGCCGAGGTAGAAGCGCTGGACGTCGTCGCGCGCGCTCAGCTCGGCGCAACTGCCGGCCGCGACCACGCGGCCCAGCTCGACGATGTAGCCGTCGTCGGCCGAGGCCAGCGCGATCGCGGCGTTCTGTTCCACCACCAGCACGGCGGTGTGGGTCTCGGCGCTGATGCGCCGGACGATGCCGAAGATCTCCTTGGTGAACAGCGGCGACAGGCCCAGCGAGGGCTCGTCGAGCAGCAGCAGCCGGGGCTGGGCCATGAAGGCGCGGCCGATGGCCACCATCTGCTGCTCGCCGCCCGAGAGCAGTCCGGCGCGCTGCCGGCGGCGTTCGCGCAGCCGCGGGAACCAGTCGTAGACGCGCTCGAGGTCGCGCGCGATGCCTTCGCGCGGGCGCCGCGCGAACGCGCCCATGCGCAGGTTCTCCTCCACCGTGAGGAAGGGAAAGAGCTGGCGGCCTTCGGGCACCAGCACCACGCCGGCGCGGCAGACCGCATCGGCATCGAGGCCGTCGATGCGCCGGCCGTCGAAGTGCACGCTGCCGCGCGCCGGGTCTATCACGCCCGCGATGGTGTTGAGCAGCGTGGTCTTGCCCGCGCCGTTGGCGCCCAGCACCGCCACGATGCGGCCGGCCTGGACCTCAAGGCTCACGCCCCGGATGGCGTTGACCGGGCCGTACCAGGTCTCGATGTTGCGCACGGAAAGCAGCGTGTCCACGGTTCAGGTCCCCAGGTAGGCGGCGATCACGCGCGGATCGGACTGCACTTCGGCCGGCGTGCCCGTCATCAGCACCTGGCCCTGCTCCATCACGAGCACGCGGTCGGCCACGGCCGAGACCAGCGACATGTCGTGCTCGACCATCACCACCGTGATGCCCAGTTCGTTCTGGATGTCCTCGATCCAGTAGGCGAGCTCGCGCGTTTCCTCCGGGTTGAGGCCGGAGGCCGGCTCGTCGAGCAGCAGCAGCGAAGGCTCGGCCGCGAGCGCCCGGCCGAGCTCGACGATCTTGCGGATGCCGTAGGGCAGGCCCGCCACCGGGCTCATGCGGTAGGGCGTGAGCGCGAGGAAGTCGATCACCTGCTCGACGCGTTCTCGGCTCAGGAGTTCGGCGCGCTGCACCGACGGCAGGTTGAGCATCTGCGAGAACACGTTGCCGTGCGGCGCGCGGTGCCGGCCCAGCAGCAGGTTCTCGAGCACGGTCGCGCCCTCGAACAGCTCGATGTTCTGGAAGGTGCGCGCCACGCCGCGCCGCACGATGTCGTGGCGCGCCACGCGCGTGATGTCCTGGCCGGCCACGCGAATGCGGCCGCTGCTGGCGTCGAACACGCGCGTGACCAGGTTGAAGACCGAGGTCTTGCCCGCGCCGTTGGGGCCGATGATCGCGAACACCTCGCCGCGCTGCACGGAGAAGTGCACGTCGCGCACCGCCTTCACGCCGCCGAAGGACAGGCTCAGGCCGTCGACCTCGAGCAGCGGCTCGGACGCGGCATCGCGGATCGCGACCGATTCGGGAATGCTCAGCGCTTTCATGCGCGCTCCGATCGCATGTAGGCCTTGGCGCGCTTGGCGCTGGCGGTGCGCAGGAAGGGGAAGTCGCGGGCCAGCGCGCGGATGCGCATCCAGCGGCCGTTGAGGCCCGTGGGCTCGAGCAGCACGAAGAAGGTCAGCACCGCGCCGTAGATGAACAGCTCCAGCCCGAACTGGTCGGCGATGCGCGAAGGCAGGGCGCCCTTGAGCAGCGAGATCGCCGAAGGCAGCAGGCCGATCAGCAGCGCGCCGAGGATCGCGCCGCGCAGGCTGCCCATGCCGCCGATGAACACCATCAGCACCAGCTGCAGCGACAGCGCCAGGCCGAAGCTCTCGGGCGTGATGAACTGGATCTGGTGCGCCATCAGCGCGCCCGCGATGCCGCTGATGCCGGCCGACAGCACGAAGGCCGTGACCTTGGTGCGCGCCACGTGGATGCCCAGGCCCTGGGCCGCGGCCTCGGAGTCGCGCACGCCCACGAAGGAGCGGCCGATGGACGAGCGCATCAGGTTGAGCAGCCCCAGCAGCACCGCCACCAGCAGCGCCAGGCAGAGGAAGTAGAAGGCGCGCGGCCCGCCCAGGCTGAAGCCCAACAGCAGCGGCTCGGGCACCGCCAGGCCGCTGTGGCCGCCGGTCACGCCCTTCCAGCGGCCGATCACGTGCTCGGTCACGATGGCGAAGGCCAGCGTCACCACCGACAGGTGCAGCCCCGACACGCGGATGGCCGGCAGCCCGATCGCCAGCCCGGCCAGCGCCGCCACGAAGGCGGCGCCCAGCAGCGACAGCGGCAGCGGCACGCCGGCCGTGAGCAGCAGCGCGTGCACGTAGGCACCCAGGCCGATGAAGGCCGATTGGCCCAGCGACACCTGGCCGGTGAAGCCGGTGAGCGTCATCAGGCCCAGGCTGGCGATGCAGAGGATGAAGACGAAGGCGGCCTCGCCCACGTAGAAGGTCGGCAGCAGCAGCGGTGCCGCGACCAGCACCGCGGCGAGCGCCAGGTAGGCCAGGCGGCCCGGCCGCGTCGGCAGCAGGCGGCGGCCCTGGCGGTAGTCGGTTTCGTAGCGCATGGCGTCAGACCCTCCGGCCGTGGGCTTCGCCCAGCAGGCCCTTGGGGAAGAACACCAGCACCGCGATCAGCACCAGGTAGGGCATGACGTCCTTGAAGCCGTCGGGCAGGTAGACGCCCGAGAACTGTTCGATCAGCCCGATCAGCAGGCCGCCGACGATGGCGCCGGGCACGCTGCCGAAGCCGCCCAGCACCAGCGCCGAGAAGGCCTTGAGCATCACGAACCAGAGGCTCAGGTCGACCAGCGAGATCGGTGCGAGCAACAGCCCGCACAGCGCCGCGATGGCGCCCGAGATAGCCCACACCAGCGAGTTGAGCCGCTTCACGCGCACGCCGCTGAGGTAGGCCGCGAGCTGGTTCTGCGAGGCGGCCTGGATCGCCACGCCGAGCGAGGTGCGCGCCATGAAGACGTACAGCAGCGCGGTCACGGCCAGCGCGGCCGCGACGATCACCAGGTTGAGGTCGGCCACCACCGCACCGCCGAAGCGCGTGATCTGGCCGGTCCAGGGGGTGTCGTAGGTGCGCGAGTCGGGGCCGAACACCATGCTCACGCCGCCGCGGATCATGAAGCCGATGCCGATGGTCAGCATCACGCCGGCGAACTGCGGCTGGCCGACGATCACGCGCATGACGCGGGCCTCGAGCAGGTAGGAGAACAGCGCGATGACCAGCACCACCAGCGGCAGCACGGCCCAGAAGGGCAGGCCCACGCCCTCGATCAGCCACCAGCCGAGGAAGGCCGACAGCATCAGGATGTCGCCGTGCGCGAAGTTCAGCACCTCGGTGGCCTTGTAGCCCAGCACCAGGCCGAGCGCGACGAGGCTGTAGATGGCGCCGGTCGACGCGCCCTGCAGGCCCAGTTGAAGCAACTGCGAAGTGTCCAAAGCGTGTGCACCTTATTTGAAAAACGTTGGTTAACCAAACGATCGACAGACTATAGATTCGGCCGAAGCGCGCGGTCAACGGCGCGCGCCGCGTATTCGCTAGGGGTATGCCCTAGACGGATGTCGGTGTGACTGCCTTGGCGCAGCGGCGGTTTCGGCCGGGGCCGCGAGACCCTTTCGGACGTTGCGGCCCGGGCACGGCATACTCAGGGAGCTCATAACAACTTGCCTGAAATCTCCCCGAATGGACAAAGAAGTCGACGCCGCGGTACTCGCGGTCATCAATGAAAAACGCCTGCTGGGCGACAAGCGCACACCGGTCGAGATCATCGCCAAGATGGGCGTGTTCGACGCGCGCCAGCAAGCCTCCGAATCCGCCTGGCTGGCGACGGGCGACAACGTGATCGCCACCATCTGGGCCGAGTTCGTGAGCGTCGGTGCCGGTGGGCGCTGGTTCTTCCTCGAATCGCTCGACGCGCAGCAGCGCCTGGGCGGCGGCGGCGAGCGCACGGCGCTGCAGGTGCAGCGCGCCAAGGACCGCTTCAAGCTGCTCAAGCGCTCGCTCGACGCGGGCCAGTCCTTCCGCGCCGTGCTGCAGACCAACCGCGTGGCCATCGCCGACCTGGAAACCGACAAGGCGGCCAAGGTCTCGATGCGCGTGCCGGACGAAGAGGAATGGCATGTCGCGAACTGGGATGCCGACCTCAAGGTCGCGGTGCTGGTGCGCGGCCCCCGCGGCTGGCTGCCGAGCGAAGAGGACATGAAGGCCGCGCGCACGCGCGGCAGCCTGCCGCCGCCGGCACCGGTCGTCACCTCCGGCCCGATGTCCAGGGACGAGGTCCAGGCGGCCGCGATGGCCTACCTGACCAAGCATTTCTCGAGCTACGGCTACAAGGCCGAGGACGTGTCGAGCCAGGGGCTGGGCTACGCGATCGAGGTGTCCGACAAGAAGGGCAATACGCTGCTCAAGCTCGCGGTCAAGGGCACGGCCCGCGGCGTGACAAGCTTCCAGCTCGACAGCGTCGAGCGCGCCGCGGCCAAGCGCGGCGACCCGTGGCGGCTGGCGGTGGTGATGGACATCGGCGGCCCCGCCGCCCAGCACAAGATCTTCAAGCCCACCGAGATCGACAGCGCACCGGGACTCGAGCCTCTGCTGAGCTGAGGCCGGCCTCATGCAAAAGCCGCTGCTCCCTTGCGGGGGCAGCGGCTTTTTCACGGGCAGGCCCGATCAGAAGTCCACGAGGCTCACACCGATGCTCAGCACCGTGCGCTTGCGGTTGTAGTCGACCAGCGTGTCGCCGTAGCCGTAGAACAGCTGCGTGTGGAAGCGCAGGTTGCTGGTGAGCGGATTGCCGATCGCCTTGAACCATTCGAGCCGGACCGAGCCGCGGCCGCTGTCGCGCAGGTTGTTGCGCACGGTCATGCCGAAGGTGTTGTCGCGGTCGTAGTTCCAGCGGCCGGTGACCTCGGCGCGGCCGATGTAGTCGGCGATGTCCGGGTTGTCGTCGCTGTCGACGTTTTCCTTCCAGCGTTTCCAGATGCGCGCCGAGACCTGGAAGCGGTCGTCAAGCTCCATGCCGCCCATCAGGTAGGTGCGGTTCCAGCTGCGCGACAGCGGCAGGCTCTGGCCGTTGGACTGGTGCACGATGCCCGCGCCCAGGTAGCGCCAGCGCCAGCCGAAGGGCAGCCGGAAGTCGGCCGGGTAGACGTACATCATCTCCGGCTCGTGGTCGGTGGTGCGGAAGGGCCGCGAGATCGCACCGTTGAACAGCTGCCAGGTCGACTGCTGGGAGTACGCGAACCACAGCGAATCCTTCTTCTGCGGATCGTTGGAGGTCAGCAGGCCCTGCGCCAGCTTGGTGCGCATCGACAGGCCCAGGCGCATCTCGTTGGCCTGGTAGTCCACGGGTTCGCCGGTGTGGTCGGGAGCGGGCGAGGTGGGCACGTCGGGCTTGTGCGTGGCGGCCGAGATCGACACGTTGAGCGGACGGTAGCCGCGGAAACCGAAGGTGCCGCAGTCGCTGCCTTCCTCCAGTTCCCAGAAGCGCGAGAGCGTCGAGTACTGGCGGTCGCGGCAGCCCTGTTCGGTGGCCACGGCCACCACGCGGGTCGCGGGGATGCTGGCATCGACCGGCGGCGCGGGCTGCGTGCTCGCGAGCACCGGCGGCGCGCTGGGCACGGCGGCGGCGGGCAGCGTCTGCTGCTGGGCCCAGCGGTCGAAGCAGGCGAGCCGCGCGTCCTTGTTGCCGGCCAGGCGCTGGCACTGCTGCCAGGTCAGTTGATCGCTGGCCAGCGAGCTGGCCGGCTTGTCGGCCGGCTGGGCCTGGGCCGCGCCCATTCCCGTGCCGAGGCATACCGCGGCAAAGGCCGCGCGGCGCCATGTCACGGGGGACCGATCTTGCGCAGCACGAAGGGCTGCTCGCTGTCGTCGCTTGAATTTCGCCATGTTCCTTTGAACTCCTTGCCGCATGAGCCGGCCTGCATTTCGCCCGACCAGACTGCGCTGATGGCGCGGCCGTCCAGGGATTCGTCGAAGACCAGAAAGCCTTCGTCGCTGATGTCGCCCGACAGCTGGGCTGTCTGGGGACCGCGCGTGATGGTGCCACGCACGCTGCCCGCGTACTCGGGGTGTTCGGCCAATCGCACGTCAGCCGGCGCCGCGAGATCGCCGAAACGTGCCTCCCAGCGGCCGTAGAGCGCCTCGGGCGGCAGTTCGCTGGCACTGGCCGGGCAGGCCTCGGCGGCGTGCGCCGGCGCGCACAGCAGGCCGCCGAGCGCGGCCAGCAGCCACAGCGATGCGATCCGGCGTTTCATCGGTCGGCCGCCGCGGCGGCTGCGGCCGCGGCGGCGTTGTCCTGCACCTTGCGCGCGAACTCGGCGCGCAGCGCCTTGAGCTTCTCGCGCGGGTCTTCCTTGATGGTGGTCTTGTCCAGGCCCATTTCGGCGATGAAGCGGCTGGGCTGGGTGGCGATCATCTCGCGGCCCTTCTTGCGCCGCTTGGTCCAGCTCACGGCCAGCGTGCGCTGGGCGCGCGTGATGCCCACGTACATCAGCCGTCGTTCTTCCTGCAGCCGCTGCAGCGTGTCGTCGCTGACCTTCTGCTGGCGGCCGTCGTCGTCGTCGAGCTTGAAGGGCAGCGTGCCCTCGTTCACGCCGATCAGCAGCACATGCGGCCATTCGAGGCCCTTGGAGGCATGCAGCGTCGACAGCGTCACCACGTTCTGGTCCTTCTCGCGCTCGCTGATGGTCGACAGCAGCGAGATGGTCTGCGCCACCTCGAGCAGGTTCTTGCGCTCGCTCTCGACCGTGGCGCCCGAGGTGTCGTCGATCTCGCCGCCGCAGCGCGCGGCCATCCAGTCGCAGAACTCGAGCACGTTGGTCCAGCGCGTGGCCGCGGCCGATTCGCTGTCCTCGCCGTCGTAGAGGTGCTGCTCGTAGCCGATCTCCTTGAGCCACTCGGCCATGAAGGCGCGCGCGGCCTCGGCGCCCACGGTGTGGCGCGCCTTGTATTCGAGGTCGTTGATGTAGCGGCCGAATTCGAGCAGGCCCTCGAGCGTGCGCTTGGGGATCACGCTGGGCAGCGAGGAGCTGAACAGCGCGCCGAACAGGCTCAGCTTGTACTGGCTCGCGAAGGTGCCCAGCGCGGCCAGCGTGGTGTGGCCGATGCCGCGCTTGGGCGTGGTCACGGCGCGCAGGAAGGCCGGGTCGTCGTCGTTGTTGGTCCAGAGCCGGAACCAGCCGCAGAGGTCCTTGATTTCGGCGCGGTCGAAGAAACTCTGGCCGCCCGAGACCTTGTAGGGGATCTGCGCCTTGCGCAGCGCCTGCTCGAAGACCCGCGCCATGTGGTTGGCGCGGTAGAGGATCGCGAAGTCGCGAAACTCCTTGTGCTGGTCGCCCTGCGTCACGGCGGTGCCGGCGCGCAGGCTCACGATGCGGGCCACCGCGCGCTCGGCCTCGTGGGCCTCGTTGTCGGCATCGACCACGCGCACCGGCTCGCCTTCGCCCAGTTCGCTGAACAGCGTCTTGGGGAACAGCTTGGGGTTGGGGCCGATCACGTTGTTGGCCGCGCGCAGGATCGCGCTGGTGGAGCGGTAGTTCTGCTCGAGCTTGATGACCTTGAGCTTCGGATAGTCGATCGGCAGCTTGCGCAGGTTGTCCAGCGTGGCGCCGCGCCAGCCGTAGATCGACTGGTCGTCGTCGCCCACGGCGGTGAAGTGGCCCTCGGTGCCGACCAGCGCCTTGAGCACCTCGTACTGCGTGGCGTTGGTGTCCTGGTACTCGTCGACCAGCACATGGCCGAGCGTGTTCTGCCACTTCTCGCGCACCGCATCGTGCTCGCGCAGCAGCTTGAGCGGCATGCCGATCAGGTCGTCGAAGTCCACGCTCTGGTAGGCCGTGAGCCGCTCCTCGTAGCGCGCCATGATCTGCGCCGTGATGCGCTCGTTGTCGTCGGTGGCAATGGCCTCGGCCTGGGCCGCGTTGAGGCCCATGTTCTTCCACTTGCTGATGGTCCACTGCCAGATGCGCGCGGTGGCGGTGTCGCTGCTGCCGCCTGCGTCCTTGAGGATCTTGGTGACGTCGTCGCTGTCGAGGATGCTGAAGGCCGGCTTCAGGCCCAGCACCGCGCCGTCCTCGCGCATCATGCGCACGCCCAGCGCGTGGAAGGTGCAGACCACCACATGCTTGGCGTCGCGCCCGATCAGCCCCTTGGCGCGCTCGCGCATCTCGGCGGCGGCCTTGTTGGTGAAGGTGATGGCGGCGATGCGCTTGGGCGCCATGCCGGCCTGGATCAGGCGGCCGATCTTGTGCGTGATGACGCGCGTCTTGCCGGAGCCTGCACCGGCCAGCACGAGGCAGGGGCCGTGCAGGTAGTTGACGGCTTCCTGCTGGGCGAGATTGAGACCGGAAGACATGCGGGCGTGAGCGGCGACGAGGGCAGGCGCAAAGCGCGCAATGATACTGGCGCGCCGAAAAGCCCGGCCTTGACGCAACGGCTGCCGGCGTGCATGCGGATGGGGATTCGTCGCACGCGCCGGGCGGCCGCCGCGTGTTAAGACCGCTGCCTCCTTGCGTGCAACACCATGAAAAAAACAAGACATCCGCTCACCATCGTGCTCTGGACCGCGCTGCTGACCGTGCTGGCCACGGTGCTGGTGCTGAACTTCATCCCCGGCGAGAAGAAGATCGACCAGCACGTCGAACGCGAATACGGCCTGCATGACCCGCAGTTCCGCCGCGCGATGGGTGTGCTGCTGGGGCCGGCCATCGTGCAGGGCAACCGCTTCGAGGCGCTGCACAACGGCGACCAGATCTTTCCGCCGATGCTGGCCGCCATCCGGGGCGCGCAGCAGAGCATCACCTTCGAGACCTACATCTACTGGTCGGGCGACATCGGCCGGGCCTTCGCCGACGCGCTGGCCGAGCGTGCGCGGGCCGGCGTGCGCGTGCATGTGCTGCTCGACTGGGTCGGCAGCGCCAAGATCGACGACAGCTTCCTGCAGGAGATGGAGAAGGCGGGCGTGGAGATCCGCAAGTTCCACAAGCCGAGCTGGTACGACATCGCGCGCATGAACAACCGCACCCACCGCAAGCTGCTGGTGGTCGACGGCGCGGTGGGCTTCACCGGCGGCGTGGGCATCGCGCCCGAATGGACCGGCCATGCGCAGGACCCCGAACACTGGCGCGACTCGCATTTCAGGGTCGAGGGGCCGGTGGTGGCGCAGATGCAGGCGGTCTTCATGGACAACTGGGTCAAGGTCTCGGGCCAGGTGCTGCACGGCGAGCGCTATTTCCCGGCGCTGCAGGCGCACGATGCGCGCGCGCCGGGCGCGGGCGGCGGCGCGCAGATGTTCAGCAGCTCGCCCTCGGGCGGCAGCGAGAGCATGCACCTGATGTACCTGCTGGCGATCACCGCCGCAGAGCACACCATCGATCTTTCCAGTGCCTACTTCGTGCCGGACGAGCTCACGCGCGACGCGCTGGTGGCCGCGGTGCGGCGTGGCGTGCGGGTGCGCATCATCACGCCCGGGCCGATCATCGATGCGCAGACCGTGCGCGGCGCGTCGCGCGCGGCGTGGGGCCCGCTGCTGGAAGCGGGCGTGCAGATGCACGAATACCAGCCGACCATGTTCCATTGCAAGGTGCTGGTGGTCGACGACTTCCTGGTCTCGGTCGGCTCGACCAACTTCGACAACCGCTCCTTCCGCCTCAACGACGAGGCCAACCTCAACATCTACGACGAGGCCTTCGCCAAGGCGCAGGTCGCGACCTTCGAGGACGACCTGCGGCAAAGCCGTGCCGTCACGCTGGCGCAGTGGCAGGCGCGCCCGTTGCGCGAGAAGGCGATGGAGCACCTGGCGAGCCTGCTGTCGGCGCAGCTCTGACGGCAGCGACAATCGCCGCCGTGCTGCAGATCTTCCTCGTCACCTTTCCCTTCTTCGCACTGATCGCCGCCGGCTATGCGGCCGCGCGCCTGCGGGTGTTGCCGCTCGAAGCGATTCCGGGCCTCAACATCTTCGTGCTGTATTTCGCGCTGCCTTGCATGCTCTACCGCTTCGGTGCCGGCACGCCGATCGCGCAGCTGCTCGACGGCAGCGTGGCGCTGGTCTGGGGGCTGTGTGCATTGGCGGTCGTGGCGGCGACGGTGTGGCGCACCCGCAGCGCGCGCATCGGCTGGAACGACGCCTCCTTCGGCGCGCTGGTGGCCGCCTTTCCCAACACCGGCTTCATGGGCGTGCCGTTGCTGGCGGCCCTGCTGGGCCCGGGCGTCGCGGGGCCGGTGATCATCACGATCGCCTTCGACATGGTGGTCACCTCCTCACTGTGCATCGCGCTGTCGCGGCTCGACGGCGCCGACGAGCACGGCGCGGCCAAGGCCGTGCGCCAGGCGCTGCGCGGCATGTTCATGAACCCGCTGCCCTGGTCGATCCTGCTGGGAGCGCTGGCCTCGGCCCTGCAATTCCAGCTGTTCGGGCCGATCGACCGCACGGTCACGATGCTGGCCGACGCCGCCTCGCCGGCCGCGCTCTTCACCATCGGCGCGGTGCTCGCGCGTTCGGCCTTGGCGGCCCGCCGCATGCCCGACCACGGGCTGGCGCGCGTCGGCGATGTGCTGCCCGTGGTGGTGGTCAAGCTGCTGCTGCATCCGCTGCTGGTCTGGGCGGCGGCGCGTGCCGCGATCGCACTGGGCCTGCCGCTGAGCCAGCCGGCGCTGGTGGCGATCGTGCTGGTGGCCGCGCTGCCGAGCGCGAGCAACGTGTCGATGCTGGCCGAACGCTTCGGCGCCGACAACGGGCGCATCGCGCGGATCATCCTCTGGACCACGGTGGCGGCCTTCTTCACCTTCCCGCTGGCCGTGGGCCAGTTGAACTGAGCACCACGTCGGAAGGCGCACGCCCTTCCAGAGACACCGCGGAACCGGCTTTGCGGGCCGCAGGCGCTTCGAAGGTCAGTTCGTCAGAACCCCCAGCTGATAGGGATCGGCGCCCGACAGCAGCTCGCACTTGGACAGGTCGCGGCCCTGCGTGCCGTCGCAATAGAAGGTGTTGTACACGCGGCCGAACAGCGTGGGCGTGGAGATGAACAGCACGCCGTGGTCGGCACGCCAGGTCTCGCGCGAGGTGCTGGTTTCGACCAGGGCGGGGGCCGAGGGGGCCGCTGGTGGGGCGATGAAGTCGGACAGTGCGCGGTGCGCGTCGTCGCCGCGCCAGCGGGTCGCCAGCTCTTCGGGCGAGGGCCGCACGGCCACGGGGATCAGCAGCCCGTTGATCTGCAGTCCGGAGCCGAAGCGGTGCGACTTGGCGGCCAGGAAGGCATAGGCGCAGGCGGCCTGGCATTGGCCGCGCACTTCGGTCTGCACGCCGCTGCTGCGGATGGCTGCGGCATAGCTGGCGGCGGCCTCGGCGGTGCCGCCGAAGGAGTCCTCGAACACCACCGTCCGCACCTTGCCCGAGGCCAGGTGCTCGTTGAAGGCCGGCAGCGTGTCGCTGTCGAGCAGGCCGATGACCAGCAGGCGGTTGCCCTCGGGCTTGAGATCGGCGGCCGAGACGACCGCGGTGGCCGCCAGCAGGCACAACAGCCCGCCCAGGCGAAACAGGGTCTTCAGCGTCATGGCGTCACTCCGGTGCAGGCCCCGCAGGGCCCATGGCTACAGCTTGCTCAGTGCGCCCCTGGCGTCAACTGCTTTTGCAAAGTATTGCCGATGAGGCGTGCCGGCGCAGAAAAACTTGAAGCCTGTGAACGCTGTTTCCGGTGCCTCCCGGCCATGGCGTCAACGGAAACCTAGATCTGGTGCGGATCGACGTCGATCAGCCAGCGGATCACGCTCTTGCCCTCGGGCGTGCGGCGCAGCGCGTTCAGCACCGGCTGCCACTGGGCCAGCAGGCGCTGCAGCGCGGCGCGCGAATGGCTTTCCAGCAGCATCTGCGCGCGCTCCACGTTGGCCACGCGCTGGATCGTCAGGGGCACGGCCGGGTAGCGCACCACGTGCTCGCCGCCTTCCAGCGTCTCGGCCGCGGCGCTGGCGGCCTGCAGGAAGGCCTGGGCGGCGGCCTGGGTGCGCGCGTCGGCGCGCAGCAGCGCCTGGAAGGCGAAGGGCGGCATCTGGGCCGCGCTGCGTTGTGCCAGCTCGCTGGCGGCGAAGGCCGGGTAGTCGTGGCGGCGCAGCGCGGCGAACAGCGCATGGTCGGTGTGGTGGGTCTGCAGCCACATCTCGGCGGTGCTGCCCTGCGCCGCCAGGTAGGCGGCATCGCGCCCGGCCCGGCCGGCCGACTGCATCAGCAGGCTGAACAGGCGCTCGGGTGCGCGGAAGTCGCTGGAGAACAGCGCGCCGTCGGGGTTCACGGCCGCCACCAGCGTGATGCGGCGGAAGTCGTGGCCCTTGGCGATCATCTGGGTGCCGACCAGCACGTCGACCTCGCCCGCGTGCACGGCCGCCAGCTGCGCGGCCAGCGCACCCTGTTTCTTGGTGCTGTCGGCATCGATGCGCGCGATGCGCACCGGGCTGCCGTCGGGCCGGGTCACCGCGGCGAACAGCGTGCCCAGGTGTTCTTCCAGCTGCTCGGTGCCGCGCCCGACCGGCGCGATGTCGGGGTTGCCGCAGGCCGGGCAGGCACGCGGCACGCGTTCGGTGAAGCCGCAGTGGTGGCAGCGCAGCGTGCGGTCGATCTTGTGGAACACGCGGTAGGCGCTGCAGTGCGGGCACTCGCTCTTCCAGTCGCAGTCGCCGCAGGCCAGCACCGGCGCGTAGCCGCGGCGGTTGAGGAACACCATGCTCTGCTCGCCGCGCGCGATGCGCTGGCCGATGGCGTCGAGCAGCACGCCCGAGAGCACCGTCTTCGAGGGCTGCAGCCGCATGTCGACCAGCCGCACCGCGGGCAATGCGCCGGCGCCGATGCGCGAGGGCATCGCCAGCCGCAGGTAGCGCCCGCCCGGGTCGCCGGCTTCGGCCGGGCGGCTCTGGTGCCAGCTCTCGAGCGAAGGCGTGGCCGAGCCGAGGATCACCTTGGCGTCCTCGCGCCGGCCGCGCCATACGGCCAGGTCGCGCGCCGAGTAGCGCGCGCCTTCCTGTTGCTTGTAGCTGGGGTCGTGCTCCTCGTCGACCACGATCAGCGCCAGCCCCGGCATCGAGGCGAACACCGCCATGCGCGTGCCGAGCACGATGCGCGCCGTGCCCGCATGCGCCGCCAGCCAGCTGGCCAGGCGCTGCGGATTCGTCATGCCGCTGTGCAGCGAGACCACCGCGCCCGCGCCGAAGCGGGCCTCGAAGCGTTCGCGAAAGCGCGCCTCCAGCTGCGGCGTGAGGTTGATCTCGGGCACCATCACCAGCGCCTGGGCCTCGGGCGCGCGGGCCAGCAGCGTGGCCACGGCCTGCAGGTAGACCTCGGTCTTGCCGCTGCCGGTGCTGCCGAACAGCAGGAAGGGACCCGGCTCGCTGGCGATGCGCTGCAGCGCGTCGGCCTGCTCGGCGCTGACCGGCAGCGCGCCGGCCGCGGCGTCGGCTTCGGGCGGGTCCGCCACGGGACTGCCCTGGCGCTTGAGCCGGCGCGTGAGCTGCACGCTGCTCAGGTCGCGCAGCTGCGGCGGCAGGGCCGACAGCGCGATCTCGCCCAGCGAGCGCTGGTAGTAGCGCGCCGCGAACGCGACCAGGTCGCGCCAGGCCTCGTTCAGCGGCGCCAGCGCGTCGAGCGCCGCGCCCACGGGCTTGAGTTCCAGGGCTGCCTCCGCCTCGCCCATCGGCTGGCTCTGCCAGGCCACGCCCAGCACCTCGCGGCGCCCCAGCGGCACGCGCACCAGGGTGCCCGCCGGCAGCGCCGCCGGGGCGACATAGCTCAGCAAATCGCCCAATGCAGCATGGGCTGGCGTGTGGACGGCAACCTCGACTCGCCAATTCATGGGAGGGCTCCGAAGTGGCTGAAAGTTAATGGGGCGTTGAGCAAGGTGACTTAAGTCGTTGATTTGCTTGCAGTTTGCAATTCGTCCAGCATTTCTGTGGATAACTTTGTTGATATCCAGGCCCGACGCGCCTGCAGCCCTTGAAAATCAAGGCTCTCGCCGAAATGCCCGGAAAAAACGCAGCGCGCCAAACCTATATGAATCAATGACTTAGCGGTGCTATCGCTTTGTGAGCGCGGCATCCTTGGCATCGGATAATTTTCCGCACCGCAACACGCGTTTTGTGCATAAGTCAAACGGCGGCGCACTTTGGGCTTGACAAACGCGAAGCGCCGCTTTGGATGCAACCGGATGTAGCTGCCGCCGCGCGTCAGTGGCGCAGCGCGCGGGACTGCGCGTGCACCGCCTGCACCAGCGCCGCCACATGGTCGGGCGGCGTGAACTGGCTGATGCCATGGCCCAGGTTGAAGATGTGCGTCGGGCCGCTGCTGCCCGGGTCGGTGTGCGGTCGGCCGAAGCTCTGCAGCACCTTGGCCACCTCGGCCTCGATGCGCGCCGGCGGCGCGAACAGCACGTTCGGGTCGATGTTGCCCTGCAGCGCCTTGGCCTGAGGGCCCTCGCCGACCAGGGCCCGCGCCTTGGCCAGGTTCACCGTCCAGTCGACGCCCAGCACCTCGCAGTCGAGCGCGCGCATGGCTTCGAGCCACAGGCCGCCGCCCTTGGTGAAGACCAGGCGCGGCACCGGCTTGCCGTCGGCGCCGTCGCGCTTCAGCTGCGACAGCACACGGGCCGTGTAGGCCAGGCTGAACTCCTGGAACGCGCCGTCGGCCAGCACGCCGCCCCAGCTGTCGAACAGCATCACGGCCTGCGCGCCGGCGTCGATCTGGGCGTTGAGGTAGGCGGCGACCGCGTCGGCATTCACGCTCAGCAGCCGGTGCATCAGGTCGGGGCGGCTGTAGAGCATCGACTTGACCAGTCGGTAGTCGCTCGAGCCCGCGCCCTCGACCATGTAGCAGGCCAGCGTCCAGGGGCTGCCCGAGAAGCCGATCAGCGGCACCCGGCCGTTGAGGGCACGGCGGATCGAGGCGACGGCGTCGAACACGTAGCGCAGCTTCTCCATGTCGGGCACCTCGAGCGCCGCGACGGCCGCCTCGTCGCGCACCGGGCGGGCGAAGCGCGGGCCTTCACCGGCCTCGAAGGACAGGCCCAGGCCCATCGCGTCGGGCACGGTCAGGATGTCGGAGAACAGGATCGAGGCGTCGAGCGGGAAGCGCTCCAGCGGCTGCAGCGTGACCTCGGTCGCGTAGTCGACGTTGGTGGCCAGCCCCATGAAGCTGCCGGCGCGGGCGCGCGTCGCGACGTACTCCGGCAGGTAGCGGCCGGCCTGGCGCATCAGCCAGACGGGGGTGTGGTCGGTGGCCTGGCGCCAGCAGGCGCGCAGGAAGGTGTCGTTGGTCAGGGGAGCGAAGGCCATCCCCCGATTGTCGAGGAAGTGCGTCCCCGGACTTTTGACTCAGGTCTTGTACTTGATCGAACAGCCGTAAGGCTTGGTCACCGCGGCCGAGATCGGCTGGCCGCCGAAGGCCTCACGCAGCGCCTGGTTCACGTAGTTGGTGGCGGTCTTGATGTCGTCGGGCCGGGCCGACGGGATGCTGTCGATGCCGCCTGCGTACACCAGCGTGCCCTTGGGGTCGATGATGAACAGGTGAGGCGTGGTGCGCGCGCCGTAGGCCTGGCCGATGCTGCCGTCCTCGTCCATCAGCACGGCGGTGGGCGCGGCCGACTGGGTCTTCATCCAGCTGTCCAATGCGGCCGGCTGCAGGTAGTCGCTGGCGGCGCGTTCGGTGGAATTGATGGCCAGCCAGACCACGCCCCGGGCGGTGGCGGCCTTCTGCGTGGCCGGCATGTTGCCGCTGCCGTAGTGCTTGCGCACGAAGGGGCAGCCGGGGTTGGTCCATTCGAGCACCACGTACTTGCCAGCGAAATCCGAGAGCTTGTGCTGCGCGCCGCGGGTGTCGACGGCGACGAAATCGGGGGCGGGCTGGCCCACGGCGGGCGCGGCATGGGCCGGGGCGCCGATCAGCAGCGTGCTGCCCAGGGCGACGGCGGCGGCCATCACGGCGCGGCGGGATGCGCGGCTCAGCGCGGCACCGGCCTGGCGGGCGGCGTGGGCGGATCGCGATGCGGACGATGTCAAGGAAGGCATGGTCGGCGTGTCTCCAGTCAAAAATTCAAACAACGGCCACAGCTTAGAACGCTTTTCTCACCTCGCTGTGACAAGCCGTAGTCCCCTCAGGAACTGCCCGGGGATCGCGGCTTCAGAGCCGGGTCAGTGCCGCCCGGACGTCGTCCTTGCTCAGGATCTCGGTCAGCACCACCGGCGGCTTGCCCGGTGCCTGCAGCACATAGACCGGCACGCCGCTGCGGCCCAGCGCGTTGAGCGCGGCCGTGATGGCCGGGTCCTGGCGGGTCCAGTCGGCGCGCAGCATCGCCACCTGGCGGCGGTCGAACTCGGCCAGCAGCGCGGCATCGTTGAGCGTGGTCTTCTTGTTGTACTGGCAGGTCACGCACCAGGCGGCCGTGAAGTCGATGAACACCGGCCGGCCGGCCGCATGCAGCTCGGCCACGCGGGCGGCCGACCAGGGCTGCCAGCGCGCGCCGGCGGCCGCGGCCACCGTGGCCGGCTCGATCGGGCGCACGACGTTGCCGCCGATCGCCACCGCCATCGCGGCGCTGCAGGCCAGCAGCACGCCGCCCACCACCCAGCGCGTGCGGCCGCGCAGCGTGAGCGACCACACCACGGCCGCCAGGCACACCAGCAGCCCGAGCAGCGCGCCCGCGCCGTCGATGCCGCTCTGCTGTCCCAGCACCCAGACCAGCCAGGCCACGGTGGCGAACATCGGGAAGGCCATCACGCGGCGCAGCGTGTCCATCCAGGCGCCGGGCCGCGGCAGCAGGCGCGCGACCGCGGGCACGAAACCGGCCAGCAGGTAGGGCAGCGCCAGGCCCAGGCCCAGCGCCGCGAACAGCATCAGCGCCTGCGGCGCGGGCAGCGCGATCGCGATGCCCAGCGAGGCGCCCATGAAGGGGGCGGTGCAGGGCGAGGCGATCACCACCGCCAGGATGCCGGAGAGGAAATCGTTGGCGATCGGATGCTTGACCTGGGCCGCGCACAGCGAGCGCGGGGCCAGCAGGCCGAACTCGAACACGCCCGCGAGGTTGAGCCCGATCAGCGTGAACAGCGCCGCCAGCGCCGCGATCACGGCCGGCGACTGCAGCTGGAAGCCCCAGCCCAGTTGCTCGCCCGCCGCGCGCAACGCGAGCATGGCGGCGCCCAGCGCCAGGAAGGTGAGCATCACGCCGGCCGTGTAGGCCAGGCCCGCAGTGCGGTGGCCGCGGCGGTCGCCCGCCTGGTTGGCGAAGGCCAGCACCTTGATCGCCAGCACCGGGAACACGCAGGGCATCAGGTTGAGCAGCAGGCCGCCCAGCAATGCGCCGAGCAGGGCGGCGAAGAAGCCGGTGTTCGAGGTTTGCACGGGCGACGGCACGGGTGCCGCGGCATTGGCCGCCAGCGCGGCCTGCAGCGCGGGCGACACCTGTGCAGGCGGCGCGACCGCCGCCCAGGTGCCCGTGACCGGCGCCTCGGCACGCCAGGCGACCGGTGCGCCGGCCACGCGGTCGGCCTCGGCCAGCGCGACCACCACCGGCATCACCGTCGGGCTGGCGCTGCGCTGCTCGGCCAGCGGCAGCGTCGCGGTCCAGCTGTCGCCCTGCCAGGCCTGGGTCCAGTCGCGGCCGGCCACCGCGGCGGTGTGGATCACCTCGCCGGTCTCGGGGAAGAACTCCAGCGTCTTGCCGCGCGCCGCGGGCGGCAGGCCGTCGAGGCGGACCTTGATCGTCTGGCCGGCGACCTCGATCGCACCCGCTGGCGCCAGCGGCGCCGGCTGGGCCGCGAAGGCGGCGTCGAAGTCCGCCTTGTGCAGCGCGGTGGAGCCCTGGGCCGGCAGCCGCAAGGCGAACTCGCCTTCCTCGGGGATGCACTCCTTGCGGCAGACCAGCCACGAGGCCTTGAGCTTGACATCGACACCGGCGGCGCCGGTCAGGCCCGCCGCGGCCGTGAAGCCGGGCGCGACCGTGACCGGCACCGGCAGCAGCACCGTGTGCTCGTAGCCGTAATTGGCCAGGTTGCCGATCGGGATCTTCTTGGGCACCGGCCAGGCGACGTCGCCCGCCGTCAGGCCGGCCGGCAGCGTCCACTGGAGTTCGGTCGGCAGCCCCGAGTCGCCCGCGTTCTTCCAATAGGTGTGCCACTCAGGCTGGTGCGCGATCTGCAGGCCCAGCCAGACCGTGGCGCCCGGGTCGACGCCGTCGGGCGCAAGGGCCACCAGTTCGGCCCGCACATGGGGCGTGGTGACCACCGACGAGACGCGAGGCGTGAGCTGCGCGGCGACAGGAAGCGCGGCGGCCAGCGCGAGCGCGGCCAGGGGGAGTCGGGACAGGGACGAGAGAAGAGATCGGAGCATGCCGGCAGTCGGAGCGGAAGTCGGGGAGATGGTTCCTGGCAAGGCCGGTTCAGCGGCAGCGTGGCGTCATGGGCCGATGGTAGCGGTGGGACCGTTTTCAGGCCGGCCCACGCCAGAAAGCGCCCACAGCCGACAGGCGGGAATGGCGGCTGCGGTCATGCTCGCGCCCGTCTCGGGCCCGTGTTGCGGCCTCGTCCAACCAGGAGCCCTCCAATGAACCGAAGCACCCGCCTCTGCATGATCCCCCTCGCCGCGGCGCTGATGGTGGCCTGCGGCGAAACCGCCCGCCTGCCCTTCGAGGCCGGCGTCGGCCCGACGCCCCAGCTGCCGGCGCCCAACAAGACCTTCATTCCCACGCTCAAGATCGCCGAGGCGGTCGGCTGGACCGACGCCGCCGGGCCGACCGCGCCGGCCGGCTTCACCGTGACCGCGCTGGCGCGCCAGCTCGACCATCCGCGCTGGGTCTACACGCTGCCCAACGGCGACGTGCTGGTGGCCGAGAGCAACAAGCCGCCCAAGGAGCCGGGCGCGCCCGAGGCCAAGAAGGGGCCGATCGGCATGATCAAGGACTTCGTGCAGGGCAAGGTGATGAAGCGCGCCGGCGCCGAGGTGCCCAGCGCCAACCGCATCACGCTGCTGCGCGACACCGATGGCGACGGCGTGGCCGAGACGCGCAGCGTGTTCATCCAGGGGCTGCAGTCGCCCTACGGCATGGCGCTGGTCGGCAACGAGCTGTTCATCGCCAACGCCAACGCGCTGGTGAAGGTGCCCTACACCGAAGGCCAGACCGCTGCGACCGGCGCGCCCGTCAAGGTGACCGACCTGCCGGCCGGCATCAACCACCACTGGACCAAGAACGTGATCGCCAGCCCCGACGGCAGCAAGCTCTACGTGACCGTCGGCTCCAACAGCAACATCGGCGAGAACGGGCTGGAAGCCGAGGAGGGCCGAGCGGCGGTGTGGGAGGTCGACACGAAGAGCGGCGAGAAGCGCCTGTTCGCCAGCGGCCTGCGCAACCCCAACGGCCTGGCCTGGGAGCCGGACACGAACGTGCTGTTCACCGTGGTCAACGAGCGCGACGAGATCGGCAGCGACCTGGTGCCCGACTACCTGACCTCGGTCAAGGACGGCGCCTTCTACGGCTGGCCCTGGAGCTACTACGGCGGCAACGTCGACATCCGCGTGCAGCCGCAGCAGCCCGATCGCGTGGCCAAGGCCATCGCGCCCGACTACGCGCTGGGCACCCACGTGGCGCCGCTGGGCCTGACCTTCTCCCATGCGCGCGGCATGCCGGCCGAGTTCGCGACCGGCGTGTTCATCGGCGAGCACGGCTCGTGGAACCGCAACCCGCCGTCGGGCTACAAGGTGGTCTTCGTGCCCTTCATCGGCGGCAAGCCCACCGGGCAGCCGGTGGACTTCCTGACCGGCTTCCTGTCGGCCGAGGGCAAGGCGCAGGGCCGCCCGGTCGGCGTGGCGCTCGACAAGGGCGGTGCGCTGCTGGTGGCCGACGACGTGGGCAACGTGGTCTGGCGCGTCGCGAAGTCGCGCTAGAAGCCCTGCAGCACCACCTTGCCCTGCGCCGTGCCGCTCTCGATGAGCGCATGGGCGCGGCGCAGATTGGCCGCGTTGATGGTGCCGAAGCTCGCGTTGGCCGTGGTGCGGATGCGCCCGGCGTCGACCAGCGTCGCGATCTCGGCCAGGATCCTGCCCTGCTCGGCCATGTCGGGCGTCTCGAAGCGCGCGCGGGCGAACATCATTTCCCAGTGCAGCGACAGCGACTTGGTCTTGAGCGGCATCGCATCGAGCACTGGCATGTCGTCGATCACGCCGATCTTGCCCTGCGGCTTCAAGCTCTCGATGATCTGCGCGTAGTGCTGTGCGGTCTGCGTGAGGCTGGCCACCAGGTCGACCTCGCCGATGCCGGCCGCCTTGAGCTCGGCGGCCAGCGGCTTCGCATGGTCGATCACCGCGTGCGCGCCCAGGCTCAGGCACCAGGCGCGCGTCTCGGCGCGTGAGGCCGTCGCGATCACGCGCAGCTGCGTGAGCTGGCGCGCGAGCTGGATCAGGATCGAGCCCACGCCGCCCGCGCCGCCCACGATCAGCAGCGTCTGGCCCGCGCCGCCGCCCTGCGGCACGCCGAGCCGGTCGAACAGCAGTTCCCAGGCGGTGATGGCGGTCAGCGGCAGCGCCGCGGCCTGCGCGTCGTCGAGGCTGCGCGGCGACTTGGCCGCGATGCGCTCGTCGACCACGTGCAGTTCCGAGTTGGCACCGGGCCGGGTGATCGAGCCGGCGTAGTAGACGCGGTCGCCGACCCGGAAGTCCGACACGCTGGCGCCCACGGCCTCGACCACGCCGGCCGCGTCCCAGCCCAGCACCCGGGCCTGGCCGGCTTCGGGCGCCATGTTCTTGCGCACCTTCGTGTCGACCGGGTTGACCGAGATCGCGTTCACGCGCACCAGCAGGTCGCGCGGACCGGCGACGGGGGCGGGCAGCTCGATGTCCTGCAGCGCGGCGGCATCGTCGATGGGGAGGGGCTGGTAGTAGCCGATGGCTTTCATGACGGGAGACCTTTCAGGGAAGATGCCTGCACTGTAGAAGCCATCGATTCGTTTGATAAGCTGGCTTCGGAAACTATGAGTTTCAAATGAAAATTGAAAATCTCTCCGACCTGCGGGTGCTGGTCCAGACCGCCCAGGCCGGCAGCCTGAGCGGTGCGGCGCGCGCGCTGGGCATCACGCCGGCCGCGGCCAGCGCCACGCTCAAGCGGCTCGAATCGCAGCTGGGCGCGCGCCTGTTCGAGCGCTCGACCCGGGCGCTGCGCCTCACGCCCCAGGGCCAGACCCTGCTCGACTACGCGGGCCGTGCGCTCGACCTGCTGGCCGAGGGGGAATCGCTGGTGGCCGCCGAGGGCGGCGCACTGGTCGGCCTGCTGCGCGTGGCCGCGCCCTCGGATCTCACGCGCAGCACGCTGCTGCCCTGGTTCGACGAATTCCTCGATGCGCATCCCGGCGTGCAGCTCAATTTGTCGGTGGGCGACCGGCCGCTCGACGTGATGCGCGACGAGGTCGACGTCGCGCTGCGCTACGGCCCGCTGGCCGACTCGCGGCTGGTGGCGCGCCTGCTCGCCATGAGCCGGCCGCTGCTCTGGGCCTCGCCCGACTACCTGCGCCGCCATCCTGCGCCACAGGTGCCGCAGGACCTGCTCCAGCACAACTGCCTGACCTTCCACCGCAACGGCCGGCACCATCGCCTCTGGCGTTTCGCCAGGCAGGGCCAGTGGACGCAAGTGCGGGTCGACGGCGACCGCGTGGTCGACGATGCCTCGCTCTCGCGCCAGTGGGCGCTGGCCGGCCGGGGCGTCACCTTCAAGTCCGAACTCGACGTGATGCAGGACGCGGCGGCCGGCACCCTGGTGCGGCTGCTGCCCGACTGGGACACCGAGCCCTACCCGCTGCATGCGCTGATGCCCAGCGGCCGCTTCGTGCCGGCGCGGGTGCGCGCGCTGGTGGACTTTCTCGCGGCCCGCTTCGATGCGCTCGGCGTGCGTGAAAATCAGGGCCACAAGAGCCCCTCATGAAAACGCGCAAACCCCTCACCTCGTCCACGCCGTTCATCCGCGTTTCCGACAGCGGCGTCCATGGCCTCGGCGCCTTCGCGACGCGCGCCCTGCCGGCCCAGGCGGTGCTCGGTCTCTACGAAGGCCGGCGCTACACGCTGGCGCAGATCGCCACCAAGGCCTGGAACGACCAGCTGACCTACCTGTTCCGGCTGTCCAACGACGAGACCATCGACGGCGCCAAGGGCGGCAACGCGACCCGCCACCTCAACCATTCGTGCGACCCGAACTGCGAGGCCGTCGAGCTATACGACGAGGCCGGCGAACTGGTGCTGCAGTTCCAGACGCTGGTGGCCGTCGAGGCCGGCGACGAGCTGTTCATCGACTACGGCCTCACCGCCGAGGAGGGCTCGCCCGCCAGCGACTACCGCTGCCACTGCGGCGCCGCCCACTGCCGCGGCACCATGCTCGCGGCGACGGCCACCGAAGAAGAGAGCCTCGACACCTTCGGCTTCTCGCTGGAACCGCGCGCCGCCTAAGATCGCGCGCATGACCGCTCCCGCTCCCTCCGCCGCACCGCGCCGCTTCTGGTCGCAACTCACGACGCGCGACTTCGCCACGCTCGACCCGGCCGCCACGGTCGCGGTGCTGCCCCTGGGCGCGACCGAGCAGCATGGCCCGCACCTGCCGCTGGGCGTGGACTCGGTGCTGGCCGACGGCATCGTGGCCGCCGCGCTGCCGCTGCTGCCGGCCACGCTGCCCGCGCTGTTCCTGCCCACGCAGCACATCGGCCTGAGCCCCGAGCATGCGAACTTCCCGGGCACGCTGACCTTGTCTTCCGAGACGCTGATCCGCCTGTGGCGCGAGATCGGCGCCGGCGTGGCGCGCGCGGGCGTGCGCAAGCTGGTGCTGTTCAACGCGCACGGCGGCCACGTGGGCGCGATGGACATCGCCGCGCGCGAGCTGCGCGCCGCCCACGGCCTGATCGTCTACAGCGTGAGCTGGTTCAACCTGCCGCTGGGCGAGGCCGGCGCGCAGTTCAGCGCCGACGAGCATCGCTTCGGCGTGCATGCGGGCGAGATCGAGACCTCGATGATGCTGGCGCTGGCGCCCGAGCAGGTCGCGATGGGCGCGGCACAGGACTTCGACTCGAGCTCGCGCCAGCGCGCCGACGGCTATCCGATCCTGGGCAACGGCCGCAGCGCCAAGCTGGGCTGGGCCATGGAGGACTACAACGCGCAGGGCGCTGCGGGCAATGCGGCCGCGGCCACCGCGCCGCGCGGCCAGGCGGTGGTCGATGCGGCCGCGCGCGCGCTGGCGCAGCTGTTGGCCGAGGTCTCGCGGCTGCCGCTCTCGACGATCGGCACGCCCGCGCCCTGAACCTTCAGCCGGCGATGGCCGGGCCGGCCGGCGCGTCCTGCCCGATGCGGATCGAACCGTCGGGCCGTTCGCAGGTGCCGATCAGCAAGCCGCTCGCGATCGCATGCGCACGCAGCGCATCGATCAGTTCGTCGCGTCCCGGCGTCTCCGAGAATTCGGGCAGCGCAGCGAGCGCATAGAGCTGGAAGGCATAGCGGTGCACGCCGTGCCCCGGCGGCGGATCGGGCGGCAGCCAGGCGGCCTGCAGGTAGGAGTTGCGGCCCACGTGCAGGCCGGTGCCGGGATGGTCGGCACTCGGCAGCGCGGCCTCGGCCAGCGCGCCGTCGCCGGCCGGCAGCCCCACCACGATGGCATGCACCAACGGCTGCGGCGTGGGCGAGTCGGCGTCTTCCACCAGCAGCACGGTGCAGGCCGCGCCGGCCGGCACGCCGGTCCATTGCAGCGGCGGCGACAGGCCTTCGCCCTCCGGCGCATCGGCCGTGTAGCGCGCGGGCAGCGGCGCATGGTCGGCGAAGGCCAGGCTGGTCAACGCGATCGTCGACATGCCCTCGCGCAGACCCAGGGTGTTGAACACGATCGCGTCCAGCCCGGCGCGCACGCCGTGCAGCGCATGGCCGATCACATCGGGGAGTTTTTCGAGCATTCGTGCGGTATATCGCGCCCGGCCGGTCGTCCGTGTAGGACGCAGCAGGACAGCCAAGAAGGGATGCTGTCGGCAGAATGCATCCAACCCCGCGCCCTGCGCCTTTCCACCTCTCGCAAGCTCACGTGCCCACCACTTCCGCTTCTTCCGCGTCTGTCCCCCAGAACCGTGCTTCCACCGGCATCGCCGGCCTCGACAACGTGCTCGGGGGCGGCCTGCCGCGCGGCCACCTCTACCTGGTCGAGGGCACGCCCGGCGCCGGCAAGACCACGCTGGGCCTGCAGTTCCTGCTCGAGGGCCGGCGCAACGGCGAGCGCGGGCTTTACGTCACGCTGTCGGAGACCGCCTCGGAGCTGCACACCGTGGCCGACTCGCACGGCTGGTCGCTCGAAGGCATCGAGCTGTTCGAGCTGGTCAACGAAGAGGGGCTGAGCCCCTCGGCCGAGCAGTCGATCCTGTACCCCTCGGAAGTCGAACTGGGCGAGACCACGCGCGACGTGATGGCCGCAGTCGAGCGGCTGTCGCCCACGCGGCTGATCTTCGACAGCCTGTCGGAGATGCGGCTGCTGGCGCAGGACCCGCTGCGCTACCGCCGGCAGATCCTGGCGCTCAAGCATTTCTTCGCCTCGCGCGCCTGCACCGTGCTGCTGCTCGACGACATGAGCTCGCAGGGCGGCGACCTGCAGCTGCACAGCATCGCGCACGGCGTGCTGGCACTCGACCAGGCCACCGGCGACTACGGCCCGGTGCGGCGCCATCTGCGCATCGTGAAGATGCGCGGCGTGCGCTACCGTGGCGGCGAGCACGACGTGAACCTCGACACCGGCGGCCTGCAGGTCTACCCGCGGCTGATCGCGTCGGAGCACTCGGCCGACTTCGAGGTGGCCAATGCCTCGACCGGCACACCCGCGCTCGATGCGCTGCTGGGCAACGGCCTGGCGCGTGGCAGCAACACGCTGTTCATGGGGCCTTCGGGCGTGGGCAAGACCACCACCGCGATGTCGGCCGTGGTCGCGGCGCTGCGGCGCGGCGAGAAGGCGTCGTACTACCTGTTCGACGAGGGTAAGGGCACGCTGATGCGCCGCTGCGCCGCGCTGGGCCTGCCGCTCGAATCCTTCATCGAGAGCGGCCAGCTCGAGCTGCAGCCGCTCGACCCGGCCGACATGTCGCCGGGCCAGTTCTCGAACATGGTGCGCACGGCCGTGCAGGTGCGCGGCGCCGGCGTGATCGTCATCGACAGCCTCAACGCCTACCTGCAGGCCATGCCGGGCGCCAAGTTCCTGCTGCTGCAGATGCACGAACTGCTGAGCTTCCTCAACCAGCAGGGCATCGTCACGATGCTGGTGCTGGGCCAGCACGGCATCATCGGCGACGTGCGCAGCGACCTGGACCTGAGCTACCTGTCGGACGCGATCGTGCTGTTCCGTTTCTTCGAGGCCCGCGGCCAGTTGCTCAAGGCGGTGTCGGTGGTCAAGAGCCGGACCAACCGGCACGAACTCAGCATCCGCGAGTTCCGCCTGGGCGAAGGCGGCGTCGAGGTCGGCCCGGCGCTGACCGACTTCGAGGGCGTGCTGGGCGGTGTGCCGGCCTACCGTGGTGCGATCCCCCTGCTGGGGGATCTGCCGCTGGTTGCCAGGTCTTGACATGGAACGACGGGTGCTGATCCACGCGCCGCGTGGCCGCGACGCGGCGGTGGTGCAAAGGGTGCTGCAGGACATCAACCTGGTGGCGGTGGTCTGCGATTCGGCCGAGGCGATGGTGGCCGACCTCGACGTGGGCGCGGCGGCAGCCATCCTCACCGAGGAATCGCTGGTGCAGCTGCCCGAGGCGCCGCTGCGTGCCTGGCTGATGGGCCAGCCGAGCTGGTCCGACTTCCCCTTCATCGTGCTGGCCTCGCGCGACGCCGGTGGCCGTTCGCGCCAGGCGCTGGCACTGCTGCAGACCTTGGGCAATGCCTTCGTGCTCGAGCGGCCGGTCCACACCGAGACGCTGGCGCGCGCCGCCGACGCGGCCGTGCGGGCGCGCCGGCGCCAGTACGCGACCCGGCTGCACCTGCGTCAGCTCGAGGACACGCGCGCCGAGGTCGAGCGCCTCAACGCCGAACTCGAAGCCCGCATCGCGGCACGCACGCGCGAGCTGGCCGGTGCCAACGACCGCCTGATGGCGGAGATTGCCGAGCGCGAGCGGGCCCAGGCGGCGCTGATCCAGGTCCAGAAGATGGAGGCCATCGGCCGGCTGACGGGCGGCATCGCGCACGACTTCAACAACCTGCTGCACGTGGTCAACATGAACCTCGACCTGGTGGCGCGCGTGGCCAAGGACGAGAAGGTGCTGGGCATCGCGGCGCGCGCCAAGGGCGCGGTCGGGCGCGGCGCCAAGCTGACCGGGCAACTGCTGTCCTTCGCGCGCAACCAGTCGCTGCTGCCACGGCTCACCGACGTCAACGCGCTGCTCGAGGGCATGCGTGAACTGGTGGTGGTGTCGGTCGGGCCGGCGATCCAGGTGGAGATGGCCGTGTGCGAACAGCCGGCCTGGGCCATGCTCGACGCCAACCAGCTCGAGATGGCCGTGCTCAACCTGGCGGTGAACGCGCGCGACGCCATGCCCGCGGGCGGCACGCTGTCGATCAGCACGCAGCTCGCCGAGGGCACGGGCGATGAGTTGCCCATCGGTTCGTACGTGACGGTGGCGGTGCGCGACACCGGCGTGGGCATCGCGCCGCACCTGCTGACCAAGGTGTTCGATCCCTTCTTCACGACCAAGCCGGTCGGCAGCGGCACCGGCCTCGGGCTGAGCCAGGTCTACGGCTTCGCGCGCCAGTCCGGCGGCCTCGCGGTGCTGCGCAGCGAGGAAGGCCGGGGCACGGTGGTCGAGATGAGTTTCCCGGCCTCGCGCGAAGGCGCCGATGTGCCAGCGGTGGCCGGTCCGTCGCCCCAGCAGGGTGCGACGCGGCGCCAGAAGGTGCTGGTGGTCGAGGACGACGCCGAGGTCCGGCGCGTGCTGGTCGAGAGCCTGTCGATGCTGGGCTACGTGGTGAGCGAGGCGGCCGAGGGCGGCAGCGGCCTGGCCGCGCTGGCTTCGGCACCGCACGACCTGCTGGTGGTCGACTACGCGATGCCGGGGCTCAATGGCGCCGAGGTCATCGCCAAGGCGCGCGAGATGGTGGGCGACATCCCGGTGATCCTGGTGACCGGCTACGCCGACATGGCGCAGGTCGGCCGCGTGCTGGGCACCCAGTCGGTGCTGATCAAGCCCTTCGACATCGCGACGCTCGCGAGCGCGGTGTCGAAGGCCCTGCCGGTGCTGGCACCGCTATCATGAGTTCGCGTTGGCGCCTCTCTGTTCGCGAACGCCGGTCTCTCCGTTCGTCTTCACTTCAAGGACCACTCCATGAGCATCGTCTGGACCATTCTGATCGGCTTCGTGGCAGGGCTTGTGGCGCGCGCGCTCAAGCCGGGTGACGATTCCGCCGGCTTCATCGTCACCACGCTGATCGGCATCGCCGGTTCGCTGGCGGCCACCTACCTGGGCCAGGCCATGGGCTGGTACACGGCCGGCCAGGGCGCGGGTTTCATCGCCTCGGTGGTGGGTGCGATCGTGCTGCTGTTCGTCTGGGGCATGCTCAAAAGAAGGTAACCCCCCGAAGCGCCTTCGGCGCCTCCCCCCAAGGGGGGCGATACCAGCGGCCCGGCGAAGCCGGTTCCGCGGTATCCCTGGAAAGGGAATCGTGCGGTCGGTGTGGGCTGCAGCTCTCGCGTATCTGAACCATGAAGCGCCCGCACTATCACGTCTATGTCGTCGCGCTCGATGACCGGGTGTGGAACGTCGCGCGCTTCCGGCGCGCGAATCCCGGTTACGTGCTGGGCAAACCCTTTGTCTATGTGGGCATGACCGGGCTCGATCCGGACCTGCGCTTCGACAAGCACAAGGCCGGCATCCAGGCCAATCGCTATGTGCAGGACCACGGCCTGCACCTGCTGCCCGCGCTCTACGAACGCTACAACCCGATGCGCTACGCCGAAGCGCAGGCGCTCGAGGTCGAGCTCGGCATTCGCCTGCGGGCGCTGGGTTACGGGGTCTGGCAGGCCTAGAAACCCGGGCGGCCGTGGGGCACGCGGCGTCATTCATGCGCGCGCGTCATGAAAGTGCCATGAGGACGTCACGCGCGATCGACACCATCGCGGTCCTGTTTCGGTTGCCCTTTGTTGCAAAGGCCGCCGGATGGTTCCCTTGGCGTCTCCATTTTTTTCATGACCTTCACACCACCGAATCCATCGCGCGCAGCGTCCCTGCTCGTCGCTGCCGCCGTGCTGTCCCTGCTTGCCGCTTGCGGCGGCAGCAGCAACAGCAACACACCCGTCGCCGTGGCGCCGCGGCCCACCACGCCCACCCCGCCGGAAGTCACGCCGCCGCCCCAGCCACCGGTTCCCGGCACCGGCGTGCAGATTGCGTTCATGCCCGACATCCATTTCCACGATGTCTACGCGAACTTCCAGGACGGTTCCTTTAAGGGGATCCCGAACAAGAAGTCCGGCCGCAACGCGACCATCCGCCTGATGCAGGCGCAGATGACCTCGACCCGGCTGTTCAACGAGAACTACTTCGCCTTCATCGCGGCGCTCGACGATGCGGTGGCGCGCGGCGTCAAGCTGATCGCACTGCCCGGCGACTTTTCGGACGACGGCCAGCCGGTCCACATGCGCGGCCTCAAGAAGGTGCTCGACGAGTACGCGGCCAAGTACGGTCTCCAGTTCTTCGCCGCGCCAGGCAACCATGACCCGAACCGTCCGTTCGAGCGCGCCGGCGGCAAGGACGACTACATGGGCTTCGCCGACAGCGGCCGCGCCGGTGCTCCGCAGGCCATCTACAGCCGCGGTGCGAAGGACTGCAACAACTACAGCGGCGACTGGACGCGCAGCGCCAGCGGGATCTACTGCACCGAGGAAGTGAAGGAGCTGGGCTACAAGGGCATCGTCGAAGCGCTCGACCAGCACGGCTTCATGCCCAAGGCCAACTACAAGTACTTCGAGACGCCCTACAGCACCTACAAGTACGCCAACTACACGCTCGACCAGGCCAAGGCCCAGGCCGTGTGGAACAAGCGCGAATACGAGATCTGCGCGCAAGGCGCGGGCGGCACCTACAAGAAGGACGGCTACACGCAGTGCCACGCCGTGCCCGACACGAGCTACCTGGTCGAGCCGGTCGACGGCGTCTGGCTGGTGGGCATCGATGCCAACGTCTACGTGCCGACCGGCGACGGTGCCAACGACTTCAACGGTTCGGGCGACGCGGGCTACAACAAGATGCTCACGCACAAGCCGCACGTGATCGCCTGGCTCAAGGACGTGGTCGCGCGCGGCAAGGCGCAGGGCAAGCAGGTCATCGCCTTCAGCCACTTCCCGATGAGCGAGTTCTTCAACGGCGCGTCCGACGACATCGTCGCGCTGCTGGGTGCGGGCAAGATGCAGATGGTGCGTCGTCCCGCCGAGGACACGACCAAGGCGCTGGCCGACACCGGCCTGCAGGTGCACGTGGGCGGCCACATGCACTTCAACGACACGGCGATCCGCAAGTACGACGACGGTCACGGCCTGGTCAACATCCAGGCGCCCTCGATGGCCGCGTATGTGCCGGCCTACAAGATCCTGACGCTCAAGGACTCCGAGCACATCGACGTGCAGACCGTGCGCATGGACAACGTGCCGCGCTTCGACGAGCTGTTCGAGCACTACCAGGACGAGCACAGCTACTTCACCGACTTCCCGGGCAAGATCCCGAGCAACGGCGAGCTGTGGAGCAAGTCGATCCTCGACGCCAAGACCTACGGCGACTTCAGCACGCGCTACATGTCGGAACTGGTGCGCCTGCGCCTGTTGAAGGACGACTGGCGCTGCGAGATGCGCGAACTGGTGAAGAGCCCGCTGTACGGCGCCGACCTGCTGGTGCTGTCGCAACTCAAGACCCAGGTCACGCTCAAGCAGCTGGCCAACACCGGCAACCACGGCCTGTTCAGCAATGCCTTCTTCTCCTGCCTGTCGGACGCGGGCGGCGACGGTTCGGCCAGCGCGCAGTACGCCAAGGACTACGCCGCGGCCGAGACCAAGGCGCGTGCACTGGCCAATGCGGCCGGCCTGCGACTGGAAGACTTCAACCAGTGGAAGGCCCTCGACCTGGCCGGCGACTTCGTGCGCCTGGCCAATGCCGGCGACCTCGCGTTCACCGACATCCCGGTCGAACGCGCCAAGCAATACAAGGTGATCGCCGAAGCGCTGGAAGGCACCAACGCCACGCTCAAGTTCAACGGCGACCAGGTGCGCAACGACAACGAGGTCGGTGCCCTGTTCCAGGCGCGCTTCAAGCCGCTGATGGCGATCCTGCTGAAGCTGGCCCGCGGTGCGCCGACCCAGCATTTCGTGATCGACCTGAAGAACAACACGCTGACCGACATGACCACGGCGCCCCAGCCGTTCTGAGAGTGCCTTTGATGATGAACAACGATCTCCACCACAACGACGCCAGCGCCGTGACTTCTTTCGAAGAAAAGGGCGGCCTGCGCCGCCGCAGCCTGCTCAGCGGCATGACCACCTTCTCGCTGGTGGGCGCGAGCGGCGCCCTGCTGGCCGCCTGCGGTGGCGGCGGCAGCGACGCCGCTGCGCCCGCGCCACCGGCGCCCCCCGCGCCCGCACCGGCGCCCCCGCCACCGCCGGCACCGGTGCCCGAACCCGAAGTCACCGCGCCCACGCTGACCGGCCGCGCCGTGCTGCCGGCCAACAGCTTCGTGGCCGGCCCGACCTCCGGCCAGTACATCTCGGGCGGCGACCTGGACCGCGCGAAGAGCGTCTACGGCTTCACGCTGCCCTTCGCCGACAAGCAGCCGATGCAGGGCTTCTCGGCCCTGGTGCCCGGCCCGGTGCCCGGCGTGTTCTACGTGATGCAGGACAACGGCTTCGGCGGCAAGGCCGCGTCGCCCGATGCGCTGCTGCACATCTACGCGGTGCGCTTCGACTGGACCCAGGGCAAGGTGCTGCCGGCCCACTTCCAGACCGGCGCCGCGCTGGACGCATTCACGCCCGACAGCTATGTGCGCATGAGCGATCCGCAGCGCCGGCTCGGCTACCCGATCGTGGCCGACTTCGCGACCTATCCGGGTTCGTCGGTCTCGCCCGCCAACCAGACGCTGCCGGTGGACCCGCGCATCACGGCCAGCCGCCTGCTGACCGGCTACGACCTCGACCCCGAGTCGTTGCAATTCGACGCCGACGGCAACTTCTGGATCGGCGACGAGTTCGGCCCCTTCCTGGTGAAGTTCGACAAGCAGGGCCGTGTGATCGCACGTGAAGTGCAGATTCCCAACTTGCGCAAGCTGGGCAGCAACCCGCTGGTGCAGACCTCGAACAACCCCTACATCCAGGGCAACACCGGCGTGGCCAACCTGGGCGGCTCGGGCGGCCTGGAGAGCATGGCGATCAACAAGAGCCGGACCAAGCTCTATGCGATGTTCGAGAAGGAGGTCTACGGCGACAACCCGCAGCGCCGCGTGATCAACGTGTTCGACCTGCGCACCCAGAACTTCGATCCGCAGGTCTTCTCGTACCGCGTGAGCACGATCCAGAAGATCAACGGCGACGGCAACCTCGAGACCGAGACCTGCAGCGTCAACGACATGGTCGCCATCAACGACCACGAGTTCCTGGTGATGGAGAAGGACAGCGGCGCGGGCGACGTGCGCACCGGCAAGTTCGCCGCCTCGGGCACCTGGCGCAACGCGGCGCGCTTCAAGCGCGTCTACAAGGTCGACATCGCGGTGGTCGACACCGATGGCTTCCTGGTCAAGGAAGAGATCGTCGACCTGATGGCGCTCAAGGACCCGAAGGGCATCGGCGGCGCCGACACCATCGACGGCGTGTTCACCTTCCCGATGGAATGCGTGGAAGTCGTGACCCTCGTCGATGCGCAGACGCTGCTGTTCTGCAACGACAACAACTACCCCGGCGGCTCGCCGTCGCGCATCACGACCGAGCCCGACGCCAACGAGTTCATCCGGGTGCGCCTGCCCAAGCCCCTGACCATCGGCTGAAGGCCGGGGCTCAGAACATGTGAAGGAACCGTCGCGAGCGCCCCGAGCCTGTATCGAGGAGCGGAGCCGCACGCCCGTGCGGTGAGCACCGCAGATGCGGGATCGGGATGCGCAGCAGGTTCATTCGCATGTTCTAGGTGTGAAGGCCCAATAGGTTGTTTCGGGTGTTCACCCGGAGAAGTTTTGAGAGACTGGAAATCGCCAAACGCCCAATCCACTCAAAACCCCGAACCGGATGAA
>NZ_JAAAFX010000008.1 GCF_019352895.1 Variovorax boronicumulans
GCGACCCGAGATCGAGAACACGTCTTCCACGGGCATCAGGAACGCACCGTCGATGGCGCGCTCAGGCGTCGGGATGTACGTGTCCAGCGCGTCGGCCAGCTTCATGATTGCTTCTTCGCCCAGGGGACCCTTGTCGCCTTCGAGAGCGAGCTTGGCCGAGCCGTGGATGATGGGGGTTGCGTCGCCCGGGAAGTCGTACTTGTCCAGCAGCTCGCGCACTTCCATCTCGACCAGCTCGAGCAGCTCGGCGTCGTCGACCATGTCGCACTTGTTCAGGAACACGATGATGTAGCCCACGCCCACCTGGCGAGCCAGCAGGATGTGTTCACGGGTCTGGGGCATCGGGCCGTCGGCAGCCGAGCACACCAGGATCGCGCCGTCCATCTGGGCAGCGCCGGTGATCATGTTCTTCACATAGTCGGCGTGACCGGGGCAGTCGACGTGTGCGTAGTGGCGGTTGGCCGTTTCGTACTCGACGTGCGCGGTGTTGATCGTGATGCCGCGGGCCTTTTCTTCGGGCGCTGCGTCGATCTGGTCGTAAGCCTTGGCTTCGCCGCCGAACTTGGCCGACAGAACCGTTGCGATCGCAGCGGTCAGCGTGGTCTTGCCATGGTCGACGTGACCGATCGTGCCCACGTTGACGTGGGGCTTGGTGCGGGTGAACTTACCTTTTGCCATTTTTCAATCCTTGAAAGAGCATTTCCGTGTAGTGGTTTTATGTCTGCACCCGATTGCTGGTTCGCCTCGCACGGAAACAAGGCGGCACCGGATCGCAGACAACGAGGGCCGCGCACTGCGCGGCCCCGCATTCTTGAAAACTTACTTGGCGCGAGCGGCCACGATGGCTTCGGCGACGTTGCGCGGAGCTTCAGCGTAGTGCTTGAACTCCATCGTGTACGTGGCGCGGCCTTGCGACATCGAACGCAGCGTGGTCGAGTAGCCGAACATTTCCGACAGCGGCACTTCGGCCTTGATGGCCTTGCCGCCACCCATCATGTCTTCCATGCCCTGGACCATGCCGCGACGCGAGGACAGATCGCCCATCACGTTGCCGGCGTAGTCTTCCGGGGTCTCGACTTCCACGGCCATCATGGGCTCGAGGATCACCGGGCTGGCCTTGCGGCAGCCTTCCTTGAAACCGAAGATCGCCGCCATCTTGAACGCCATTTCGTTCGAGTCCACGTCGTGGTACGAACCGAAGTGCAGCGTCACCTTGACGTCGACCACCGGGTAGCCGGCGAGCACGCCCTGGCCCAGTGCTTCGATCACGCCCTTTTCGACCGCGGGGATGTATTCGCGAGGAACCACACCACCCTTGATCGCGTCGACGAACTCGAAGCCCTTGCCCGGCTCTTGCGGCTCGACCTTGAGCACCACGTGGCCGTACTGGCCCTTGCCGCCCGACTGACGCACGAACTTGCCTTCGGCATCCTCGACGGTCTTGCGGATGGTTTCGCGGTAGGCCACTTGCGGCTTGCCCACGTTGGCTTCCACGCCGAATTCGCGCTTCATCCGGTCCACGATGATTTCCAGATGCAGCTCGCCCATGCCGGCGATGATGGTCTGGCCCGATTCTTCGTCGGTCTTGACGCGGAACGAAGGATCTTCCTGAGCCAGGCGTTGCAGGGCGATGCCCATCTTTTCCTGGTCGACCTTGGTCTTGGGCTCGACAGCCTGCGAGATCACCGATTCCGGGAACACCATGCGCTCGAGCGTCAGGATGGCGGTCGGATCGCACAGCGTTTCGCCCGTGGTCACTTCCTTCAAGCCGATGCAGGCAGCGATGTCGCCGGCACGGATTTCGCTCACTTCGACGCGGTTGTTGGCGTGCATCTGCACGATCCGGCCGATACGCTCCTTCTTGCCGCGCACCGGGTTGTAGACGCTGTCGCCCTTGGTCAGCACGCCCGAATAGACGCGAACGAAGGTCAGCTGGCCCACGAACGGGTCGGTCATGAGCTTGAATGCCAGCGCGGAGAACTTCTCGCTGTCGTCAGCCTTGCGGGTGACGGGCGTTTCATCTTCGTCCATGCCGTTGACCGGCGGAATGTCGGTCGGGGCGGGCATGTACTCGACGACGGCGTCGAGCATGGCCTGCACGCCCTTGTTCTTGAACGCGGAGCCGCACAGCATCGGCTGGATTTCGCCGGCAATGGTGCGCTGGCGAATCGCGGCCTTGATCTCGAGCTCGGTGAGGGCCGTACCTTCGAGGTACTTGTTCATCAGCTCTTCGCTGGCTTCGGCCGCAGCCTCGACCAGCTTCTCGTGGTACTCGGCACACACGTCGACCAGGTCGGCCGGGATGTCCTTGTAGGTGAAGGTGACACCCTTGTCTTCGTCCCAGTAGATCGCCTTCATCTTGACCAGATCGACGATGCCCTGGAAGCGATCTTCCGCACCGATCGGGATCTGGATCACGACGGGGTTGGCCTTCAGGCGGTCCACCATCATCTGGCGCACGCGCAGGAAGTCGGCGCCGGTACGGTCCATCTTGTTGACGAACGCGAGACGGGGCACCTTGTACTTGTTGGCCTGGCGCCAGACGGTTTCCGACTGCGGCTGCACGCCGCCAACGGCGTCGTACACCATCACGGCGCCGTCGAGCACGCGCATCGAGCGCTCGACTTCAATCGTGAAGTCCACGTGGCCCGGGGTGTCGATGATGTTGATGCGGTGTTCGTCGAACGTGCCGGCCATGCCCTTCCAGAAGCAGGTGGTCGCAGCGGACGTGATCGTGATGCCACGCTCTTGTTCCTGCTCCATCCAGTCCATGGTGGCGGCGCCGTCGTGCACTTCGCCGATCTTGTGGTTCACGCCGGTGTAGAACAGGATGCGCTCCGTCGTCGTGGTCTTGCCAGCGTCGATGTGCGCCGAGATACCGATGTTGCGGTAGCGCTCGATGGGTGTATTGCGTGCCATGAAAATTTACTCCATTAACGGATGAAAGCCCGCTCACCACACGGCGAGTCGGGCTTCCAGCCAGTCTGATTTGAGGGACGGTCTTAGAAGCGGAAGTGGCTGAAGGCCCGGTTGGCTTCTGCCATGCGGTGCACTTCGTCGCGCTTCTTCATGGCACCGCCACGGCCTTCCGTGGCTTCCATCAGTTCGTTGGCCAGACGCAGGGCCATCGACTTTTCGCCGCGCTTGCGAGCGGCTTCCTTGATCCAGCGCATCGACAGGGCGAGGCGACGGACAGGGCGGACTTCGACCGGCACTTGATAGTTCGCACCGCCCACGCGGCGCGACTTCACTTCGACCATCGGCTTCACGTTGTTGATGGCAACGGTGAACGCTTCGAGAGGGTCCTTGTCCGGGTTCTTCTTTTCGATGAAGTCGAGGGCACCGTAAATGATGCGCTCGGCGACAGCCTTCTTGCCGCCTTCCATGATCACGTTCATGAACTTCGACAGCTCGACATTGCCGTACTTGGGATCCGGCAGGATTTCACGTTTGGGGACTTCGCGACGACGTGGCATGTTACTAACCTCTTTGCTTCAGTTGGCACCGTTTCAGGTACCGCGAGAGCCAACAAAAACTCTCACTTACTCGACCCGAATCTGGGTCACTTCGTTCGATGCGCCGCCAAGGCACGCCGAACACCGCTGAATGAAAACAGAAAGGCTTAAGCCTTCTTCGGGCGCTTCGCGCCGTACTTGGAACGCGACTGCTTGCGGTCTTTCACGCCTTGCAAGTCGAGCGAACCGCGCACGATGTGGTAGCGAACACCGGGCAAGTCCTTGACACGACCGCCGCGAACCAGCACGACGCTGTGTTCTTGCAGGTTGTGGCCTTCGCCGCCGATGTAGGAGATGACTTCGAAGCCGTTCGTCAGACGAACCTTGGCCACCTTGCGGAGTGCCGAGTTGGGCTTCTTAGGCGTCGTGGTGTAGACGCGGGTGCAGACACCGCGGCGTTGCGGCGAGTTCTGCATGGCAGGGCTCTTCGAATTGATCTTTTCGACCGTTCGACCCTGACGCACCAGTTGATTGATGGTTGGCATGAATGAATGAATCCCAAAACATCCCGACCTGAAACCCCACCGTGACATGGGAAGCCGGGAATTGACGAAAACGTGAAACCCTTCGGAAATTTCCGAAAAGCCCGCGAGTATAGCAGGCGGGCCGGCCGCGTGACCAGCCCTGTTACTTGATCCAGAGGCGGACGGCGTCCCAGGCACGGCCCAGGATGCCGGCCTGCTCGACGGCCTCGAGCGCGACCAGCGGCACTTCGGCGACGGGTTCGTCGCCCAGCGTGACCTTGAGCGTACCGACCTGCTGGTTCTTGGTGAAGGGCGCGACCAGCGGTTCGGGCCGCGCGACCTGCGTCTTGATCTTGCTCGCCGAGCCCGCGGGCACCGACACCACGATGGCTTCGGGACGGCCCAGCTTGAGCGTGTTCGACTTGCCCTTCCAGACCGCAGGCGTGGCGGCCGGCTGGTCGGCGTCGAAGAGCTTGACCGCGTCGAAAGCCGTGTAGCCCCAGTTCAGCAGCTTCTGCGACTCGTTGGCGCGCGCGTTCTCGCTGGCGGCGCCGAGCACGATCGACAGCAGGCGGCGGCCGCCGTTGAGGTTCGGGAAGTCGCGCTTGGCCGTGACGATCATGCAGTAGCCGGCGGCATCGGTGTGGCCGGTCTTCAGGCCATCGACGGTCGGGTCGCGGAACAGCAGCAGGTTGCGGTTGGTGTCGTTGGTCGACGGCGTGCCGGGGTAGCGGTACTTCTTGATCGCGTAGTACTGGACGTACTCGGGGAAGTCGTGCATCAGCCGGGTGGCGAGGATGCTCAGGTCGCGCGCCGTCGTGGTGTGGCCCGGCGCCGTCAGGCCTTCGGGGTTCTTGTAGCTGGTGTTCTTCATGCCGAGCACCTTGGCCTGCTCGTTCATGAGCTGGACGAAGTGCTCGACCGTGCCGCCCACGCCTTCGGCCAGCGCCACCGTGGCGTCGTTGCCCGACTGCACGATCAGGCCCTTGATCAGGTCTTCCACCGGCACCTGCATCTTCGGGTCGATGAACATGCGCGAGCCGGGCATCTTCCAGGCGCGCGGGCTCACCGGCAGCGTCTGCGTCAGCGAGATCTTCTTGGCCTTGAGGGCGTCGAACACCAGATAGGCCGACATCAGCTTGGTCAGCGAAGCTGGCTCGACCGGGCTGTCGATGTCCTTCTGCGCGAGCAGCTGGTTGGCCGTGACGTCGAGCAGCAGGTAGCTGCGCGCGGCGACTTCAGGGGGAACGGGCAACTGCGCGGCAGCCAGGATGCAGAAGGATGCCGAAAAAAACAGCACCAGCGCGCGGAGCGCGACAGACAGACGATTCATGGGGATGGGAAACCAGCTACAGGTCGGCGCGCAGGTGGCGAACGACAAGATTTTTCAAGAGCGGCAATTGTCCGTGAAAGAAATGACCGCCTCCGGGGACGACTGTGACAGGAAGTGACTGTGGGCGAGCCCAATCCATCACGGCCGAGAGCGCAACGGTGTCGTCGGCTTCGCCATGCACGATCAACGTACGTTCGACCGCCCCTTCGGGCAGCACCGGCGGCACCACGCGCGCAACGCTGGCACCGACCAGCGTCAGGTGTGCGACCTCGCGCCCGGCCCAGAGTTCCTGCAATGCGTTGATCGCGACGAAGGCGCCGAAGGAAAAGCCGGCCACGGCCAGCGGGCCCGAAGGCGCGAGCTGCGCGACCACCGCGCGGTAGTCCTCGCTCTCGCCGCGGCCTTCGTCGTGCACCCCCTCGCTGGCGCCGACGCCGCGGAAATTGAAGCGCACCGCGGTCCAGCCGCTGGCGACGAAGGCGCGCGCCAGCGTCTGCACCACCTTGTTGTCCATGGTGCCGCCGAACAGCGGGTGCGGGTGCGCGATCACGGCCACGCCACGCGAGGCCTGGCCGTCGGCCGGCAGGTCGCGCTGCGCCTCGATGACGCCGGCGGCACCTTCGAGCCGAAGCTTCTCCGTTTGCGAATTCATAGGGCTTTCGCTCCGCTCAGCGACCGACGTCGGGCGGCAGCACGAGGCGCTCGACCACCTGGCCGTTCTTCAGGTGCGACTCGACGATCTCGTCGATGTCGGCCTGGTCGACGAAGGTGTACCAGACCGCCTCGGGGTAGACCACGGCCACCGGGCCGCCCGCGCAGCGGTCCAGGCAGCCGGCCTTGTTGACCCGCACCTTGCCGACACCGGACAGGCCGGCCGCCTTCACGCTGGCCTTGCAGTGGTCGAAGCCCTGCTGCGCGCCATGCAGGGCGCAGGCGTCCTCGCCGCCCTTGCGTTCGTTGAGACAGAAAAAGATGTGGCGCTCGTAATAGCCGGATACGGCGGGCACGGCGGAGGCGGCTGGAGTCGGGGAACGGGGCATCGGCCCATTCTAGGTTTGGCGTCTGCGCCGGGACAGCGCCACGAGCACGTAGCCGAGCGTCGCGAAGGGCCACAGCCAGCCCAGCCATTGCACCAGGCCATGGAAGCGGATGAAGCGCCCCTGCTCCCAGGTCGCCAGCGTCTGGGCGAAGTAGGCGCTCTCGGGCGCCTGGTTCAGCAGGCTCAGCTGCAGCACCAGCGCGATCAGCAGCAGGGCCGCGCACAGCCGGCGCGGCGCGGCCAGCAACAACGCCCCGAAGACGACCGCGGCCACCGTGCCGACCTGCACCGGCAGGCTGAACCAGGCCCAGGCATGCCCGGGCCCCCAGCTCAGCGCCGCCGACAACGCGCTGCCGGCCAGGCCCGCGCACAGCAGCGCGGCCAGCAGCATCGCGCGGCGCGGCACCGAGCGCGTCACCATGAAGCCCAGCAGGAACGGCACCAGCGCCCCCAGCATCACGCACAGCAGTTCGATGCCGGGCACCAGCGGCTGCAGCTCGAACTCCCGCAGCGGCATCCAGTCGAGGAAGGGTGTGTCGGCCAGCCATTCGGCAATCGCGTTTTCCAATCGCTCGAAGACCTGCCCCAGGCCGAAGGGCACGGCGGCCGGAAACAGCAGGGCCACGGGCCACAGCGCCAGCAGCACCAGGCCGTAGCGCGCGTCGTCGACGAACCATTGCGTGCGTGCGCGACCCCAGTGCGCCACCACGCCCAGGCGCTCCAGCGCGGCGGCCATCACCGCGCCGATCAAAGCGCCCAGCGCGTTCAGGCCCAGGTCGAGGTTGGAGGGAATGCGCATCGGCAGGTAGCTCTGCAGCGTCTCCATGGCGAAGGCGATCGCGGCGCCGGCCAGCGTGGCGCGCAGCACCGCCTGGAAGACGCCCGCACCCGATTGCGTGCGCAGCACCGCCAGCGCGGCCAGGAAGCCGAAGGGCACGTAGCCCGCCACGTTGATCCCGAGATCGAAGCCGGTCCAGTAGCGCGGCCAGGGAGCCGAGAGGTAGGACCAGGGCGCCAGGCCCTGGTCGCGCCAGTCGGCGAAGGGGTAGAGGCTGGCGTAGACGATCAGCGCCGCATAGGCCAGCGTCAACGGCAGCGCGGCGGACTTGTGCGGGGCAGTCACCGTGCAGGCAGGCGGAACGGTGCGCCGCGCCCTAGAAGGGCTTGACGACCACCAGCACCACGATGGCCAGCAGCAGCAGCACCGGCACCTCGTTGAACCAGCGGTACCAGCGGTGGCTGCGCATCGGCGCGCCCGCCACGAACTTGCGCAGCAGCACGCCGCAGCCATGGTGGTAGCCCAGCACCAGCAACACCAGCGCCAGCTTGGCGTGCATCCAGCCATTGCCCGGGCCGCGGCCGATGCCGTAGCCCATCCACAGCCAGAGGCCGAAGACCAGCGCCGGCACGGCCAGGAAGGTGGTGAAGCGCATCAGCTTGCGCGCCATGAGCAGCAGCCGGGCTCGCTCGGCTTCGGAGCCGGGCGGCACCATGGCCAGGTTCACGAAGATCCGCGGCAGATAGAACAGGCCGGCGAACCAGCTGGCGATGAAAACGATGTGCAGCGACTTGATCCAGAGCATGGCGGGCAGTTTAGTGCGCCAGCTCCCCCGGGACGGACGGCGCGCACCGGCAAACCGCGGCTGTCAGGGTGCACGACGCGCGAGGTGCCTGAAAAAGTCCAAAAAAAAGCCCGGCGTCGAACGCCGGGCTGGGAAGCCCTTTTGCTGTCACACATCAAGGCACCCGCTCAGGGAGGAAAAGCGGGGAGCGGCAAGCCGCCCGGAAGTAATTTAACAAAGCAGCAAGAACGTATCAAGCGCGTGAACCACTATTTTTTAACAATTAACAGTCGGCATTGAATTCCAAAATACTCGTTCTATGCAGCCCACGCAGCGACACACAAGGTCTACGAAAGGGCAGCGAGGGCACGCGGTGGCACATCAGGCACAATTTTCGACATGACGTTGCACGCCCCCTTCCCCGCCGGCCGGCCGCGCCGCCTTCGCCGAGATGCCTTCACACGGAACCTGGTTAGAGAGCACGCGCTCACTTCATACGATTTGATCTATCCCGTCTTCGTGCAGGAAGGCGAACGCAAACGCGATCCCGTGGGCTCCATGCCCGGCGTCGAACGCTTCAGCCTCGATACCTTGTTGCCGGTCGCGGAGCAATGCGTGGCCCTGGGAATTCCCGTGATGGCGCTGTTTCCGGTCATCGATTCGGGCCTCAAAACACCCGCCGGTGATGAGGCCTTCAATCCCGACGGCCTGATCCCGCGCGTCGTGGCCGCGCTCAAAGCGCGCTTTCCCGATCTCGGCGTGATGACCGACGTGGCGCTCGACCCCTACACCAGCCATGGCCAGGACGGCCTGCTGGACGACGACGGCTATGTGCTCAACGACCCGACCGTCGAGGTGCTGGTCAAGCAGGCGCTGGTGCAGGCTGCGGCCGGCGTCGACATCGTGGCACCGAGCGACATGATGGACGGCCGCATCGGCGCGGTGCGCGCCGCGCTCGAGGCCAACGGCGACATCCACACGCGGATCATGGCCTACAGCGCCAAGTACGCCAGCGCCTTCTACGGCCCCTTCCGCGATGCCGTCGGCTCCGCCACGAACCTGGGCAAGAGCAACAAGAAGGTCTACCAGATGGACCCGGGCAACAGCGACGAGGCGCTGCGCGAGGTCGGCCTGGACATCGCCGAAGGCGCCGACATGGTGATGGTCAAGCCCGGCATGCCCTACCTGGACATCGTGCGCCGCGTGAAGGACGAGTTCCGCGTGCCCACCTTCGCCTACCAGGTGAGCGGCGAGTACGCGATGCTCAAGGCGGCCGCCCAGAACGGGTGGCTCGACCACGACGCCGTGGTGCTGGAAAGCCTGCTGGCCTTCAAGCGCGCCGGCGCCGACGGCGTGCTCACCTATTTCGCGCTCGACGCCGCCCGGCTGCTGAAACAGCAGCGCTGAGCTCACGGCCCTCCCTGCATGCGCCTCTTCGAGATCACCGGTTCCCAGGTTGACGAGCACGACGCGCTGGCACCGCTCGCCCTGCCGGGCGCCTGCCGCCTGGGCTACCTCTGGATCTCGCTCACGCGCGAGGAATTCCGTGCCTCGCTGGCGGAGGTACAGGGCATCCTTCAGTCGCTGTGCGGCACGCAGCTGGTCGACCTGCACGTGAGCGACCTGCTCAACGACCAGCTGCCGTCACACTACGACTACACCTCGCTCTACGACGTGCTGGTGTTCCGGCGCCTGGCGGCCGGTGCCGCCGCGCCGCACGCCGAGGGCGAGCCGCGGCTGGCGCGCGGCGGGCCGCCGGTGCTGCGCCGCGTCGACACCCGGCCGGTCGGCTTCGCGGTGTTCGACCGCGTGCTGCTGTCGGTCCACCCCGACGACGGCGCCGTGCGCGACGCCTATGCGGCCAAGCTGCTGGCCGCCGCGCGCAACGACCGGCCCGAAGGCACGGCACCGGCGATCGACGTGCGCGCCACCAGCGCCCGCGTCCCCACCAGCCCGGCCGACCTGATGCTGCGCGTGGTCAACCAGATCGTCGATGCCTACCTCGACCTGCGCCGCGAGCTCACCCGCCAGCTCGACCACTGGCAGGCCGAACTGATCGATCCCAAGAGCCGCTTCACCAACTGGAGCGCGCTGATGGAAGCACGCCAGTCGCTGCACCATCTCGACGAGATCTGCGAGGACCAGCGCGCGGCGGTGCAGGACTGGATCGACGCCATGGAAACGCTGCCGACGCCCGACACCGCGCCCGAACTGCGCGAGCGCGAACTGCTCATGGTGCGCAGCCGCGACGTGCTCGAGCACATCGAGCGCGTGGTGCACCACGTGCGCCGGCTCGAGCAGAACGCCGAAACCGCGGTGCAGATGCACTTCAGCGTGCAGAGCCACCGGGCCAACGACATCATGCGGGTGCTGACGGTGCTGACCGCCATCTTCCTGCCGCTCAACCTGATCGCCGGCATCTTCGGCATGAACTTCGAGTTCATCCCGCTGGTGCACAAGGCCGACGGCTTCTGGATCGCGATGGCCTCGATGGGCGTGATCGCGCTGTCGCTGGTGGTCGTGTTCTGGCGCAAGCGCTACCTCGCGCGCACCGGGCGCTGAAACCGGGCGCCCATGAAAAAACCGGACGACGCTTGCGCATCGCCCGGTTCGGGATCTCACCGGGACCGCCTCATGGGCGGTCCGAAGCGTCGATCAGAGGCCGGCTTGGTTGGTGCGAGCCAGCGAGCCGTTCGTGTAGGCAGCGGGGATGTTGCTGTTCACGAAAGCCTTGCGGTCCAGGTTCTGGTTCGGCGCGTGGGCAGCGGCAACCGCTTGCTCGGCCACGGCAGCGCGGCTGGTCGACGAGACCAGCGCCGGGGTGACGCGCGAACCGTTGGTCACGTTCTGGTTCGGAGCGTGGGCAGCAGCGACGCCTTGGGCTTCGATGGTGGCGCGGCTGTTCACCGAGTTGACTTGTTGCACGCCTTGGTAGTTTTCAGCGTGGGCGCCGGCAACGGCGAGGAACGACAGGGCAGCAGCAGCGATGATTTGGGTGGTCTTCATTTTCATTTCCTTCAGTGTTCAAGAGAGCTATCGAACCGGTCGGGAGTGGTGGCGGTCCTTGACGACACGCGGCACCCTCGAGGCCCTGTTCACTCGGGCTTGCTTGGAAGGCTGGCCCGTGGGATGAATTGTGCTGCGAAAATATGGGGTAAACCCGCAGAAAACGGAACCACGGTGTTCACGAAAACGAAACAATGGGGCATTCCCTGGCCTTCACCCAGGCCTTTGTCTCGTTTTTCACAGCGCTTCGGCCCTCCCCGGCCCCAACACGGAAGACCATGGACAGCCTAGACCTACTCAAGACCTTTCGCGAGGTCGCTGCACTCGGCAGCTTCTCGGGTGCTGCCAAGCGCCTGGACATGTCCAAGGCCACGGTCAGCAAGTACGTGGCCGAGCTCGAGTCGCGCTTCGGTGTGCGCCTGCTGAACCGCTCGACGCGTTCGGTCAGCCTCACCGACGCCGGCGCCCTGCTGCTCGAGCGCAGCAAGCCGGTGATGGAGATGGTGGCGCTGACCCAGGCCGAGCTGCAGGAGCATGCGAGCCGGCCCACCGGGCGGCTGCGCATCACGGCGCCGCACGGCATGGGCCAGGGCGACCTGCCCCTGCTGCTGGCGCAGTTCATGGGCTACTACCCCGAGGTCAGCATCAGCCTGCATCTGACCAACCGCACGGTGGACATGGCCGAGGAAGCGGTCGACCTGGCGCTGCGCTTCGGCCCGATCGAGGACGACAACCTGATCGTGCGCAAGCTGCTGCAGATGCCGCTGGTGGTCTGCGCCTCGCCGATCTACTGGAAGAAGCACGGCAAGCCCGAACATCCCGCGGAGCTGGCCACCCACGACACGCTCACGCATTCGCGCTTGGGCCCGCATCCGCAGTGGCGCTTCGAGGTCGACGGCAAGCCGCTGGACGTGCACGTGAAGAGCCGCATGGACTCGACCGAAGGGGCGCCGCTGATCGAAGTGGCGCTGCAGGGCTTCGGCGTGACCTACATGCCGGCGCTGCTGGTGCAGCCCTACCTCGACCGAGGCGAGCTGGTGCCGGTGCTGCAGGACTACGTGCGCGTCGACATGTGGCTGTCGGCGGCCTACCTGCAGCGGCGCCATAACAGCGCGGCACTGCGGGCGCTGGTCGACTTCCTGCAGACCCGCATCGGCACGCGCGCCAAGTCCGACGCCACGGCCAAGGCGAAGGCCAAGGCCGCCGCAGCGACCTGATCGCCGGCGCGGCCCTGGCCCGGCGCGTCAGGCCAGGTGCTGCGCGAAGAATTTGAGCGTGCGCTCGCGTGCCACCTTGGCGGCTTCGGCGTTGTACGCGCCGCGCTGGTCGCAGTTGAAGCCGTGATGCGCCTCGTACAGGTGCACCTCGACTTCGGGATGGGCCTTCTTGAAAGCCTCGACGCTGTCGAGCGGGATCCAGTGGTCTTCGGTGGCGAAGTGTGCCAGCACCGGCACCTTGGGCTGGCGGGCGATCTCTTCGGGCGTGGTCACGCCGCCGCCGTAGTACGGCGCCGCCGCCGACAACCCGCTCACGCCTGCCGCCGCACGCCAGGTCAGCAGGCCGCCCCAGCAGTAGCCGACGATGCCGACCTTGCCGCCGCGCGCCGCGTACTCGACGGCCGCCTGCAGGTCCTGCAGCACGCCGGGCGCTGGCAGCGCCTCGACCGCCGTCTTCAGTGCGAAGCCGGCGTTCATGTCTTCGGTGGTGTAGCCCAGTTCGACATCCGGCTTCACGCGCTGGAAGGTCGCCGGCGCGACGGCCAGGTAGCCCTCGGCCGCATAGCCGTCGGCCACCGAGCGGATGTGCGAATTGACGCCGAAGATCTCCTGCACCACGACGACCGCGCCCTTGGGCTGGCCCGCGGGCTCGGCCACGTAGGCGGGAAAGGTGAAGCCGTCTTTGGCGGTGAGATCGATGAATTGACCCATGGTCGGTGCTCCTTCAAGGTTGCGAGGGGAATGTCTTGGGGCCGGCTCAGCCGGCTTCGTTCAATGCGCGCTCGACGAAATCGAGGCGGTCCTGGCCCCAGAAGAGTTCGCCGTCGACCACATAGGTGGGCGCGCCGAAGACCTGGGCGTCGATGGCCTGCTGCGTGTAGTCGTCGTAGCGCTCCTGCACGGCCTGGCTCTGGGACTGCTCGACCCGCTTGGCCGGCAGGCCGCATTCGACGGCCAGCGCCTCGAGCACGGTCGGGTCGGCGATGTTGCGCTCCTGCAGCCAGACCGCGGCGAACACCGCGCTGCCGACCCGCAATGCGGTCTCGGTGCCGTCGTGCAGGTCGATGGCGATCAGGAACTTGGCCGCGTCGTCGCCGGACACCGGGAAGAACTTGGGCTTGAGGTTGATCGGCAGGCCCAGGTGACGCGAGAAGCGCGCCATCTCGACCAGCCGATAGGCCTGGCGCTGCGGTGCGCGCTTGCCCAGCGGCAGACCGCCCGACACCGGGAACACCGCGCCGAAGTCGACCGGCCGCAGCCGGACCGTCGCGCCGGCGGCCTGCGCCATCGCCACGAAGCGCGCATGGCCGAGGTAGGTCCAGGGACTTTGCGGGGTGAAGAAATAGTCGATCGTGCGGGGCATGGCGGTCCTCGGGGTGTGTGCGGTGCTGTAATCCGGCTCGGCAGCTTTTTTAACCGAGGCACAGCTTTTGTGCAGGAGGCGGGATTTGGACCAGCAAGTGCTTCTGATCACCGGCGGCGGTCGCGGCATCGGTGCCGCCACCGCCCTGCTCGCAGCCCGGCGCGGTTATGCCGTCGCCGTCAACTATGCCAGCAACTCGCTGGCGGCGGACGAGGTGGTGCGCCGCATCCGCGCCGACGGCGGCAACGCCATCGCGGTGCAGGCCGACGTGGGCGACGAGGCCCAAGTGCTGGCCATGTTCCGCAAGCTCGACGCCCGCTTCGGCCGGCTCGATGCGCTGGTCAACAACGCGGGCGTGGTCGACCGGCAGGCGCGGGTCGACGAGATGAGCGTGGCGCGGCTCGAACGCATGTTCCGCATCAACGTGATCGGCAGCTTCGTCTGCGCGCGCGAGGCCGTGCGGCGCATGAGCACGAAGCACGGCGGCAGCGGCGGTGCGATCGTCAACGTCTCCAGCGGCGCGTCCCGGCTGGGCTCGCCCGGCCAGTACGTCGACTACGCGGCCAGCAAGGGCGCCATCGACACCTTCACCATCGGGCTGGCGAAGGAGGTGGCCGACGAAGGCATCCGCGTGAACGCGGTGCGCCCCGGCCTGATCGAGACCGAGATCCATGCGTCCGGCGGCATGCCCGAACGCGCCGCGGCGCTGGCGCCCACGGTGCCGATGAAACGCACCGGCAGCGCCGAGGAGATCGCCGGCGCGATCCTGTGGCTGCTGTCCGCCGAGGCCAGCTACACGACCATGGCGCTGCTCGACGTGACCGGGGGACGCTGAGATGGCCAGCCCCACCATGGACCTGATCAAGCCGCTGATCACGCTGCTGGCGATCGTCAACCCGCTGGCGATCGTGCCCTTCTTCATCCACTACACGCAGGGCTACTCCGAAGGCCAGCGCCGCCGCACGGCCTGGGTCGCGGCCTTCAGTGCCTTCCTGGTGATCGCCGCCAGCGCGCTGGTCGGACTGCAGCTGCTGGGCTTCTTCAACATCTCGATCGCCAGCTTCCAGGTCGGCGGCGGCATGCTGCTGCTGATCAGCTCGCTCAACATGCTGAACGCGCAGCCGGCGGAATCGAAAACCAACGAGGAGGAGATCCGCGCCACCGAGGTCAAGGCCTCGCTGGGGGCGTCGATCGCCGTGGTGCCGCTGACCATCCCGCTGCTGACCGGCCCGGCCACCATGTCGACCATGGTGATCTATGCCGAGAAGACGCAGCACATCTGGGAACTGGCCGTGCTCGTGGGCTACGGCGTGGTGATCGGGTTGGCGACCGGCATCGCCTTCTCGCTGGCCGAGCCGATCGCGCGCGCGCTGGGCAAGACCGGCATCAACGTGATGACGCGGCTCATGGGCCTGATCCTCGCCGCGCTGGCCGTGGAAGTCATGGCCGATGGCCTGGGCAAGCTGTTCCCGGTGCTGGGACGCGGCGCGCTTTGAAGCAGGGGCGCGTCAGCGCGCCTGATCGACCCAGGCCACCACCTCCGCGATGGCGGCGTCGCTGGCCGCGGTGAGCGCCTTCACGCCGCCCGGCGCATCGGCGCTGGGCGCCGGACGCTGCACCACGAAGCTGCGCTGCGCCAGCACGCTGTCGCCGCCGGCCGCGCTCTGGATCAGCGTGGCGCGCAGCCGCACCAGGCCGACGCTCTGCGTCGGCGATTCGAAGTAGTGGCTGAACTCGTCGAGCGAGATGCGCAAGGTGCGCGGCACGCGTCCCGCGCTGCGGGCCATGGTCGCGCTCTCTTCTCGGTTGAGCACCGTGCGCTGCACGGCCAGCGCATCGCGCAGCCGCTGGTAGATCAGCTGGTTGGGCGCCATGCTCCAGCGCGATTGGCCATAGGGCCGCAGCTCGTTGGCATCGGCGTAGGCCAGGCGGTAGAGGATCTGCGGGCTTTCGAGCCGCGCCCCGGCATCGATCTCGGCCAGCGCCAGCGTCGGCAGGCGGGCCGCATCGGCCGGCGCCGCGGGCAGCGACAGCACCGGGCCGAAGTCGTAGAGCATGGCGCGCGCCGGCCGATCGGGCAGCGCACCGCAGCCGGCCAGCAGGGCCGCGAGCAGCAACGCGCCGGCGCGCCGGCCGCTGGGGAGGAAAGATGCGTGGTTCATGGTCATCGCCTTCATCAGGGACGTGCGGCGGCAGGCGCCGAGAAGCCCGGCTCGCCCGGGCCGGCGGCCGTGCCGCCGTTGCCGAACAGCAGCGACTGCGGGTTGTCGTTGATGCCGTCGGCCGCGCGGCCGAGGCGACGCACCGCGTGCGAGGTGTCGTCGGCCACGCGGTTCAGGCGTGGCAGCGTCGCGCCGTTGAAGCTGTCGACGGCCTGCGACAGCGCCTTGGTGCCGTCGCCCAGCCGGTCGATCGGGCCGTCGGGCGCGTTGAGCCGGGTGGCGGTCGCATTGAGGTTGTTCGCCACGCGCGAGATGTCGCCGGCCGCGGTCTTGACGGTGCCCATGGCGTCGCGCGTGCGGTCGATCAGCGGCGGCAGCGCCTGCAGCGCCGGGTTGAGCCCGGTCTTGACCGTGCTGTCGATCTGGCGCGTGAGCTGGTTGGCGCTGGCCGCGGCCTGCGCGATGTTCTCCAGCGCGTCGGCGATGCGCTTCTGGTTGGTGTCGCCGAGCAGCGTGTTGGCGCGCTTCGTGACCTCTTCCACCTGGTTGAGGATGGCCTCGCCGCGGTCCTGCAGCTGCGCCAGCACCGAGGGCTTGAGCGGGATGCGCGGCGGATTGTCGTCGTCGGGCGCCAGCACCACCTGCGACTCGCCCTTGTCGTCGATCGCGAGGAAGGCCAGGCCGGTCACGCCCTGGTAGCTCAGCGTCGCGAAGCTCGAGGTGGTGAGCGGCACGCGCTCGTCGACCGCGATGCGCAGCCGCACGTTGCCCTTGACCTTGGGGTCGAAATCGATCGCCGTGACCTTGCCGACCGCGATGCCGCGGTAGCGCACCATGGCCTGCGGCTGCAGGCCGCTGACCGCGTCGCGCGTGGAGAGCTCGTAGGTGTGGCGCACGGTGTTGTCGCGCGTGAGCCAGACCACCAGCGCCACCAGCACGGCGACCAGGCCGAGCACGAAGGCGCCGGCGGCGAGGGCATGGGACTTGTTTTCCATGGTCTTATCTTTCCGGATCGGCGGCGGCGGCGACGGCCGGCACGTCATGCAGGGCTTCCATCGCGCGCAGGCCGCGCCCGCCGAGGAAGTAGTTGCGGATGAAGGGATGCTCGCAGGCGATCACTTCGCGCGGCAGGCCCGAGACGATCACGTGCTGATCGGCCAGCACCGCGATGCGGGTGCTCAGGTCGAACAGTGTGTCGAGGTCGTGCGTGACCATCACCACCGTGAGCCCGAGCTCGCGGTGCAGGCTGCGCAGCAGGTCGCAGAAACCGTCGGCGCTCTCGGGGTCGAGGCCGGCCGTGGGCTCGTCGAGCAGCAGCAGCGGCGGGTCCATGATCAGCGCGCGCGCCAGCGCCACGCGCTTGATCATGCCGCCCGACAGGGCCGAAGGGCTCTTGTTCGCCTGCTGCGGATCGAGGCCGACCATCTGCAGCTTCACCAGCGCCGCATCGCGGATCAGGTCGTCGGGCAGCAGCTTGAGTTCGCGCAGCGGCAACGCGATGTTGTCCAGCACGCTGAAGGCCGAGAACAGCGCGCCGTGCTGGAACAGCATGCCGACCTTGGCCGCACCCTTGGCGCCGAGCTGGCCCGGGTGCTGGCCCAGCACCGTGACCTCGCCGCGCGACGGATGCTCGAGCCCCAGGATCTGGCGCAGCAGCACCGTCTTGCCGGTGCCCGAACCGCCGACCAGCGACAGCACCTCGCCGCGCCGGATCGTCAGGTCGAGGTCGCGGTGCACCACCTGCTCGCCGCCGGCCGACGGGAAGCTCGTCCAGAGCTGGCGGATCTCGACCACCACGGGCGCATCGGCGGCGGGTGCATCGATCATCGGAAGCCCACGCCCTTGAACAGCACCGCGAACAGCGCATCGACCAGGATCACCACGGTGATCGAGGTCACGACCGACGAGGTGGTGCCGCGGCCCAGGCTCTCGGTGTTGGGCTTGACCTTCATGCCGAAGTAGCAGGCCACCAGTGCGATCAGGATGCCGAACACCGCCGACTTGCCCAGCGCGAGCCACAGGTTCGACAGCGGCACCGCGCGCGGCAGCGCCTGCATGAAATAGGCCGGCGACAGGTCGAGCGCGAGGTCGGCCGCGATCATGCCGCCGAACAATGCCGCCATCGAGGTCCACATGCTGATCAGCGGCATCGCGATGGCCAGCGCCAGCACGCGCGGCATCACCAGCCGGAAGCCGGGCGGAATGCCCATGACGCGCATCGCGTCGAGCTCCTCGGTCACGCGCATCACGCCGATCTGCGCGGTGATGGCCGAGCCCGAGCGGCCCGCCACCAGCACCGCGGCCAGCACCGGCCCGAGCTCGCGGATCAGCGAGAGGCCCAGGATGTTGACCATGAAGGTCTCGGCGCCGTAGTTGCGCAGCTGGTTCGAGGTCAGGTAGGCCAGCACCACGCCGATCAGCAGGCCGACCAGCGCGGTGATCGGCAGCGCCGTGGTGCCGAACTGGTAGAGCTGGCCCGAGAGATCGCGCCAGGGGCCGCGGTGCGGCGCGCGGATCAGTGTGCCGATGTCGAGCACCAGCTGGCCGATCATCTGCAGGAAGTCGCGCGCCACCGCCAGCCCGCGCGGGCCGTTGTGCGCGAAGGACTTGAAGCGGTCCGCCCATGTGGGCGAGGCTTCGGTCGGCAGGCTGCAGGTGAAGCGCGCGACATGCTCGAGCACCGCCTTGTGCTGCGGATCGAGCTCCAGCCGCTGCGGCCAGGCGCCTCCCCAATGCTTCCAGAGCACCTGCGCGCCGATGTGGTCGAGCTGTTCGATCGGGCGCAGGTCCCAGGCCAGATCGGTCTTCTTCGGCGCGTCGCGCAGGCTCTGCGCGAGCGCGTTCCAGTCATCGCGCGACGAAAAGGCCAGCGCGGTCCATCGGCCCTGCGCCACGACCGCATCGGCACCGTCGGCCACGAGACGCGGCGACGCGTGCACCACCCCGCTCGGCGCAGCGGCGACGGGGGTGGGCGCGGTGTGCGGCGCGGAAGGTGGCATGGGCGCGATCTGTTCCGGAAAGGCTCTTTGTGACGGCCGCATCATCCTAACCGCAGGGGGTGTCGAAACGACCCGCCCACTCAGCGCGCGTCCGCCGAGAAACCCTCGGCCAGTTCATCCCGCAACCAGCTGACGAAGGCCGTCACCGCGCGCGGCACGTGCGTGGCATAGGGCCGGATCGCATAGAGCCGGTCGCCGAAGGCGCCGACCGGCTGCCATTTGGGCAGCACCTCGACCAGCTTGCCCGCCTGCAGCGCGGCCTGCGCGCTGAAGTCGGGCAGCAGCGCGATGCCCAGGCCGGCGATCGCGGCGTCGCGCAGCGCCTCGCTGTTGTTGGCGGCCAGCGGCCCTGACACCGGCACCGTGACGCGCGGCGCGGCCGAGGGTTTGCGTGTCTCGAAATGCCAGGCCGGCGTGTCCTGCGCGCGCGGGTAGTGCAGGCAGTCGTGCGCGCCCAGGTCGGCCGGCGCCTCGGGCAGGCCGCGCCGGCGCAGGTAGGCGCGGCTGGCCACCAGCACCGAACGGGTTTCGCAGAGCGTCCACGCCACGTGGGTGTCGGGCGGCGCGGCGGTGTGACGGACCGCCAGGTCGAAGCCCTCCATCGCCAGCGAGCTGAGCCGGTCCGACAGCTCGAGCTCGATGCGCACCTCGGGCTGCGCGCGCAGGAAGTCGGCCAGCCGCGGCACCAGCTGCTGGCGCGCGAAGGCCACCGGCGCCGTCACGCGCACCCGGCCACGCGGCACGCCCGCCAGGTCGCGCACGCCGGAAAAACTGTGGGCGATCTGCTCGAAGGGCGCGCGCATGTCCTCGACCAGCCGCTGCCCGGCCTCGGTGAGCCGCACGCTGCGCGTGGTGCGCTGCACCAGGGGCACGCCGGCCGCGCGCTCGAGCTCGGCGATGCGCTGGCTCATCGCCGCCTTGCTCACGCCCAGGCGCTGCGCGGCGGCGGTGAAGCTGCCCTGCTGGCTCAGCACCGTGAGCCAGTGCAGGTGGGTCCAGAGCGACTCGATCTTTTGGTCTTCCATCCCTGCATTGTTCACCAATGCGAACAATCAATTCAGTTTTCACGCCTAGGCGCGCCCCGACCCGCTGCCTAAACTGCGGCCATCGTCCCTCCCCGGACACCCACATTCAGCGAAAGACCGCCCATGTCCACAGCCATCGCCCACTACATCCAAGGCCAGCCGGTCGCCAACACCTCGGGCCGCGCCCAGGACGTGACCAACCCGGCCACCGGTGCCGTCACGGCCCAGGTCGGCCTGGCCGGCGTCGACCAGGTCAACGCCGCGGTGGCCGCCGCGCAGGCCGCGTTCCCGAAGTGGGCCGACACACCGCCGATCCGCCGCGCCCGCGTGATGTTCAAGTTCCTCGAACTGCTCAACCGCCACAAGGACGAGCTGGCCCACCTGATCACCGCCGAGCACGGCAAGGTGTTCACCGACGCCCAGGGCGAGGTCAGCCGCGGCATCGACATCGTCGAGTTCGCCTGCGGCATTCCGCAGCTGCTCAAGGGCGACTTCACCGAACAGGTCTCGACCGGCATCGACAACTGGACGCTGCGCCAGCCGCTGGGCGTGGTGGCGGGCATCACGCCCTTCAACTTCCCGGTGATGGTGCCGATGTGGATGTTCCCGGTGGCGATCGCCGCGGGCAACACCTTCGTGCTCAAGCCCAGCCCGACCGACCCGAGCGCGTCGCTGCGCATGGCCGAGCTGCTCACGGAAGCCGGCCTGCCCGACGGCGTGTTCAACGTGGTGCAGGGCGACAAGGTCGCGGTCGATGCGCTGCTCGAGAACCCCGACGTCAAGGCCATCAGCTTCGTCGGCTCGACGCCGATCGCCAACTACATCTACGAGACCGGCGCCCGCCACGGCAAGCGCGTGCAGGCCCTGGGCGGCGCGAAGAACCACATGGTGGTGATGCCCGACGCCGACATCGACCAGGCCGTCGACGCGCTGATCGGCGCGGGCTACGGCTCGGCCGGCGAGCGCTGCATGGCGATCTCGGTGGCAGTGCTGGTGGGCGATGTGGCCGACCGGCTGCTGCCCAAGCTGATCGAACGCACCAAGACGCTGCAGGTGCTCGACGGCGAGAACCTGGCGGCCGAGATGGGCCCGATCGTCACGCGCGCCGCGCACGAACGCATCACCGGCTACATCGACCTGGGCGTCAAGGAAGGCGCCAAGCTGCTGGTCGACGGCCGCGGCTTCGACGGCGCCAAGGCCGGCGCGGGCTGCGCCGACGGCTTCTGGATGGGCGGCACGCTGTTCGACCACGTCACGCCCGAGATGCGCATCTACAAGGAAGAGATCTTCGGCCCGGTGCTGGGCTGCGTGCGCGTGGACGACCTGGCGGCCGCGGTCGACCTGATCAACGCCCACGAGTTCGGCAACGGCGTCTCCTGCTTCACCCGCGACGGCAACGTGGCGCGCGAGTTCGGCCGCCGCATCCAGGTCGGCATGGTCGGCATCAACGTGCCGATCCCGGTGCCCATGGCCTGGCACGGCTTCGGCGGCTGGAAGCGCTCGCTGTTCGGCGACATGCATGCCTACGGCGAGGAAGGCGTGCGCTTCTACACCAAGCAGAAGAGCATCATGCAGCGCTGGCCGGAAAGCATCGGCAAGGGCGCCGAGTTCGTGATGCCGACGGCGAAGTAAGCCCGTAAGCATTCCGGCGGGAATCGACACCTACACTGACCAGCCCGAGGCACGGACACACCGGCCCGGGCTTTTTTTTGATCTGGAGACAACGCGTGAGCAAGAGCGACAGTGACAGCGAAAGCACCTTCGACTACATCGTGATCGGCGGCGGCACGGCCGGCGCCCTGATGTGCAACCGGCTCACCCGGCAGGCGCAGAAGCGCACCCTGCTGATCGAAGCCGGCCGCCGCGACGACTACCACTGGATCCACATCCCGGTGGGTTACCTCTACTGCATCGGCAACCCGCGCACCGACTGGCTCTACAACACCGAGCCCAACCCGGGCCTCAACGGCCGCGCGCTGCGGTATCCGCGCGGCAAGACGCTGGGCGGTTCGTCCTCGATCAACGGGATGATCTACATGCGCGGCCAGGCGCGCGACTACGACCAGTGGGCCGCGCTCACCGGCGACGACGCCTGGCGCTGGAGCGAGGTGCTGCCGGCCTTCAAGAAGCACGAGGACCACTACCTCGGCGCCGACGAGATGCACGGCGCGGGTGGCGAGTGGCGGGTCGAGAAGCAGCGGCTGCGCTGGGACATCCTCGACGCCTTCGCGCTGGCGGCGCAGGAAGCCGGCATTCCGCATTCGAGCGACTTCAACCGCGGCAGCAACGAAGGCGTGGGCTACTTCCAGGTCAACCAGAAGAACGGCTGGCGCTGGAACACGGCCAAGGCCTTCCTGCGGCCGGTCTGCTACGGCCGGCCCAATTTCGAGATGTGGACCAACGCACAGGTGACCCGACTGATCGTCGAGACCCAGGCCGACGGCAGCCAGCGCTGCACCGGCGTCGAGGTCTGGGACGGCAGGGACATGGTCACTGCGCACGCGACCCAGGAGGTGGTGCTGTGCGGCGGCGCCATCGGCTCGCCGCAGATCCTGCAGCTGTCGGGCATCGGCCCGGCCGAACTCTCGCGCCAGCACGGCATCCCGGTGGTGGCCGACCTGCCGGGTGTGGGCGCCAACCTGCAGGACCACCTGCAGATCCGCGCGGTGTTCAAGATCGAGGGCGCGCCCACGCTCAACGTGCTGGCCTCGTCGTTGCTGGGCAAGGCGAAGATCGGCCTCGAGTACGCGCTCAAGCGCACCGGGCCGATGAGCATGGCGCCTTCGCAGCTGGGCGCCTTCACGCGCAGTTCGCCCGAACACGAGTGGCCGAACCTCGAGTACCACGTGCAGCCGCTGTCGCTCGATGCCTTCGGCGACCCGCTGCACGCCTTCCCGGCCTTCACCGCCAGCGTGTGCAACCTCAACCCGACGAGCCGCGGCACGGTGCGCATCAAGAGCGCGCGCTTCGGCGACGCACCCGCGATCGCGCCCAACTACCTGAGCACCGCCGAGGACCGCCAGGTCGCCGCCGATTCGCTGCGGGTGACGCGGCGCATCGTGGCGCAGCCGGCGCTGGCCCAGTACAAGCCCGAAGAATGGAAGCCCGGCCTGCAGTACCAGACCGACGAGGAACTCGCACGCCTGGCCGGCGACATCGCGACCACCATCTTCCATCCGGTGGGCACCGCCAAGATGGGCGCCGACCACGACCCGATGGCCGTGCTCGACTCGCACTTGCGCGTGCGCGACGGCAAGGGCGGCCTGATCGCGGGCCTGCGCGTGGTCGATGCCAGCGCAATGCCGACCATCACCAGCGGCAACACCAACAGCCCGACGCTGATGATGGCGGAGCGGGCCGCGGAATGGATCGTGCGCGGCGACTGAGGCCACGGCGGCTTATTCGCCGCGCCGCGCCTCGGCCACGATCCAGTCCCTGAAGGCGCGCAGCAGCGGCGCCTGCGCGCGCGACTCGGCGTACACCAGGTAGTAGGCGTCGGAACTGGTGAGCGCCTGCGGGAACAGCACGGTGAGCGTGCCGGCCGCGATCTCCGCCTCGACCAGGAAGCTGGGCAGCAGGGCCGCGCCCAGCCCCGACACCGCCGCCTGCGCGATCATCGAAAACTGCTCGAAGCGCGGCCCGCGCAGCGCCGGCGCGCCAGCCACGCCGACCTGCTCGAACCATTCGGCCCACTGCATCGGCCGGGTGCTCTGCTGCAGCAGCACCACCGCCGCCAGGTCCTCCGGGCTGCGGACCGCATGGCGCTCGGCGAAGGCCGGGCTGCACACCGGCACCACCGCCTCGTGCATCAGGTACTCGCAGGCCGCGCCGGCCCAGTGCGGGGCGCCGAAGTGGATCGCCGCGTCGAAGGGCTCCTGCGCGAAGTCGAAGGGCTCGGAGCGGGCCGCGAAGTTCACCGTGACCTCCGGATGCAGCGCGACGAAGCCGCCCAGCCGCGGGATCAGCCAGCGCGTGCCCAGCGTGGGCAGCACCGCCAGGTTGAGCAGCCCGCCGCCGCCGGCCGAGGCCATGACCTTCTGCGTGGCCGCAGACATCTGCTGCAGCGCCGCGCGCACGTCGGCCTCGTAGACGCGGCCGACGTCGGTCAGCACGATGCGCTGGCGCACGCGGTGGAACAGGGCCACGCCGAGCTGCTCCTCGAGCTGGCGGATCTGGCGCGAGACCGCGCTCTGCGTGAGGTGCAGCTCGTCGGCCGCGCGCGAGATGCTGTGGTGCCGCGCGGCGGCCTCGAAGGCCAGCAGGTCGGCGACCGGCGGCAGGAAGGATTTTCTGAACATGATCATTCGAGGGGGGAATGAAAGCCTGCACTTCGTCGATTGCCGCCAGAAAAGATCCGGGCGATCGACAGTACTTCATTCTCCATCAGCATCAAGTTCTTCCACCTTTTTGCTATGCAATCGGGTCCGGCTGACCGACAGTGGCGCTCGCGCCCGATGGCCTTCGCGCCATCCAGGGCCGACCCTTCACCCCCCGGAGACAACAAGACATGAAGAAGCCCCTCAAGACCCTCGCCGCGGCGGCGCTGTTCGCGCTGGCCTGCGCTGGCGCCACGGCGCAGCAGGCCCCGACCGGCGGCACGCTCGACAAGATCAAGGCCAGCGGCAAGGCCGTGCTGGGCGTGCGCGAAGCCTCACCGCCGATGGCCTACATGCTGGGTGCCGGCGAGAAGTACGTGGGCTACCACGTCGAGCTGTGCGAACGCGTGCTGAAAGACATCGCGCCCAACGCCAAGCTCGACTACATGGCGGTGACCGCGCAGAACACGATCCCGCTGGTGCAGAACGGCACGCTGGACATCGGCTGCGGCCCGACCACCAACAACCTGGCGCGCCAGCAGCAGGTCGCCTTCGCGCTCACCACCTACGTGAGCGAAGTGCGCATGGCGACCAAGGTCGACTCGGGCATCACCTCGCTCGACCAGCTCGCGGGCCGCAACGTGTCGGCCTCGACCGGCACCACCGCCGTGCAGCTGCTGCGCAAGCGCGAGCGCGCGACCAACGCCACCTACAACACGATGCTCGGCAAGGACCACCTCGAGAGCTTCCTGATGCTGGAATCGGGCCGCGCCGACGCCTTCGTACTCGACGACAACCTGCTGGCCGGCATCATCGCCAACGCCAAGAACCCGACGGCCTACCGCATCGTGGGCGAGGCCCTGGGCGCCGAGCCGATCGCGCTGCTGTTCCGCAAGGACGACCCGGCCTTCAAGACCGCGGTGGACGACGCGCTGCGCAAGCTCATGAAGAGCGGCGAGCTGGAGAAGATCTACACCAAGTGGTTCGTCGCGCCGATCCCGCCGCGCAACACCAGCCTCAACCTGCCGATGAGCCCGGCGCTCAAGCAGCTGATCGCCGAACCCAACGACAAGCCGCTGGAAAGCTACGCCAAGTAAGGCGTCCGACGCCGCTGGCGGCCTGAGCCCTCAGCGCAATCCGCCGACGTAGCGCGGCGCCGGGCCGCCCGGCGCGCCGGCCGCCTGGCGCAGCAGCGTCTCGCGCAGGCGCGCCGCGGCCACGATGGGCGCCATCGCCAGCTCGAGCCGGTCGGCGATGGCCGCGAGCTCGGCATCGTTGTGCTCGGTCGCATGGGCGCGCGCGAAGCGCACCACCTCGATGGCGTAGTCGGCGTTGGCCGCCATCCACTCGGTATCGGTCACGCGGCCGGTCTTGCGCCGCAGCGCCACGTGCAGCCGCGCCGCGATCGCGATCCGTTCGTTCTCGGTCATTGACGGCCTCCCATGTGATGGTTCATCCGCCGAGGCGCTCGCGGTGCACGCCCAGGTCCAGCCCGAGGGCTTCGGTGTCCTCGCTCACGCGCAGGCCCACGAGCACGCGCACCAGCCCCAGCACCAGCGCGGTGGCCACGGCGCTGTAGAGCGCCACCGCGCCCACCGCCAGCGCCTGCGTCCCCACGCTGCCGCTCACGCCCGACAGGCGCGCATCGGCGAACACGCCGGTCAGCAGCGAGCCGACCAGCCCGCCGATGCCATGCACGCCGAACACGTCGAGCGAGTCGTCGGCGCGCAGCAGCCGCTTGAGCGCGGTCGCGCCCCAGTAGCAGGCCAGCCCGGCGATGGCGCCGATCAGCGCCGCCGCGCCCGGCGTGACGAAGCCGGCCGCCGGCGTGATCGCCACCAGGCCGGCCACCAGCCCCGAGCACAGGCCGAGCAGCGAGGGGCTGCGCCGCACCGCCCATTCGCCCAGCATCCAGGTCAGCGCGCCGGCCGAGGCCGCGATGTGGGTGCAGACCATGGCCAGGCCGGCGCGGCCGTCCGCGGCCAGGGCCGAGCCGGCGTTGAAGCCGAACCAGCCGACCCACAGCAGTCCCGCGCCGACCATGGTGAAGGCCAGGCTGTAGGGCTCGAAAGGCTCGCGGCCGTAGCCGCGGCGCGGGCCCAGCACATAGGCGCAGACCAGGCCCGCGATGCCCGCATTGACGTGCACCACCGAGCCGCCCGCGAAATCGAGCGCGCCCAGCCGCGCCAGCCAGCCGCCCGGCTCCCAGACCCAGTGCGCGATCGGCACGTAGACCACCAGGCTCCAGAGCGCCGCGAACCACAGCACCGCGGCGAAGCGCATGCGCTCGACGAAGGCGCCGATGACCAGGGCCGCGGTGATGACCGCGAAGCTGAGCTGGAACATCGCGTAGACCGATTCCGGGATGTGGGGCGCGATATGGCTCACCGCCAGCGTGCCGGCGTCATGGAGGTAGTCGAAGCCCGCAAAACCGAAGCGCGAGCTGCCGCCCAGCCAGGGCGAGCCCGGCGTGAACGCCAGCGAGTAGCCCAGCGCGAACCACACCAGCGACACCACCGCCGTGATGCCGACCACCGCGGCCATGGTGTTGAGCACGTTCCGGCGCCGCACCATGCCGGCGTAGAACAGCGCGATGCCGGGCAGGGTCATCAGCAGCACCAGCACGGTGGCCGTCAGCATCCAGGCGGTGTCGGCCGCGTTGACCGTGCCCTGGGCGACGATCGCCGGGCCGGGCGCCTCCGCTCCCGCCAAGGCGCAGGTCCCCGCCAGCAGGGTCGGCAGGACAACCGCCATGTTCCGGTGCTTCATGTGCCTCTCGCCTTCGTTGTGGGGACGACAGGCGTCTTGCACGAGCCGTGCCACCGGCGACATCTCGAAACATCAGGCGGTGCGTGCGCACCAGCGGGTAATTCCCGATGCACTGGCGCGGTGCACGCCCTACAGTTGCGCCACTCGCAGACGGCACGCCCGTAGCGCGGGGGTACCGAGGAGACAATTTTTCCAGGCGCACGAACGCCGACAACAAGAACAGAGACAAGTCCAGGCATTCACTAGAAATGCCGTTGAAGAAATGGAAAAGGCGCCGCTGGTCGGCGCCTTTTCTTTTGGGCGCCGCAAGCTGCCGCGCCAGGAGCGCCGCAGGCCCCTGCGACAATGCCGCCCCATGGAAATGCTGGTGCTCACGCTCGGCTCGCTGTTCGCGGGCTTCATCGATTCGATCGTGGGAGGCGGCGGACTGATCCTGGTGCCGGTGCTCTTCAGCGTGTTCCCGGGCGCCGCGCCCGCCACGCTGTTCGGCACCAACAAGAGCGCCTCGGTCTGGGGCACGGCCGCGGCCACGGCCCAGTTCGCGCGCAAGGTCGAGCTGCGCTGGCGCGCGCTGGCCGGGGCCGCTGTGCTGGCCTTCGGGGGCTCGCTGGCCGGCGCCTGGACCGTCACCCAGATCTCGCCCGATTTCCTGCGCAAGCTGCTGCCCTTCATCCTGCTCGCGCTGCTGGCCTATACGCTGGCACGCAAGGACATGGGCCGCCACCACACGCCGCGCTTCAGCGGCCGGGCCGAACTGGCGGCCACCGGCGCGGTCGGGCTGATGCTGGGCTTCTACGACGGCTTCTTCGGGCCCGGCACCGGCAGCTTCTTCGTGTTCCTGTTCGTGCGCTGGCTGGGCTACGACTTCCTCAACGCCTCGGCCTCGGCCAAGCTGCTCAACACCATGACCAACCTGGGCGCGCTGCTGCTGTTCGCGGCCAAGGGCCATGTCTGGTGGCACTACGGCCTGGTGATGGCGGTGGCCAACGTGGTGGGCAGCCTGGTCGGCGCGCGCGTGGCGCTGCGGCACGGCGCGGGCTTCGTGCGCGGCGTGTTCCTGTTCGTGGTGAGCGCGCTGATCCTCAAGACCGGCTACGACGCCTTCCTGCGTTAGGCGCCGGTCAGGGGGCCGTGGCCGGGCCCGACGGGGCCGGCCAGGCGATCTCGCTGGCCACGCGCGGCTTGCCGATCGGCGCCGTGGCCTTGCCGATGCGCACGGCCGCCATGTCGGCCTCGCTGGGGTACTGGTTCATCAGCCAGTAGTCGAACACGCGGCGCGCGATCGGCGCGGCGGCGCCTGCGCCCCAGCCGGCGTTCTCCACGATCACCGCCAATGCGATCTTCGGATCGTTGGCCGGCGCGAAGCCCATGAACAGGGCGTGATCGCGCTGGTGCTCCTCGAGTGCACGGGCGTTGTACTTGGTGTTCTGGGCCTGCGTCACGGCCTGCGCGGTGCCGGTCTTGCCGGCCGCGCCGTAGCCGGCACCGGCGAACACGCCGCGCGCGGTGCCGCTGGTGACCACGCTGACCAGGCCTTCGCGCACCACCGCCACGTTGGCGGCCGAGAAGCCCAGGTTTTCCGCAGGCGGCTGGATCACCGACTTGATCTGGCCGGTGACCGTGTCGCGCACCGCCAGCGCCAGGTGCGGCCGATGCCGCACGCCGCCGTCGGCCACGATCGAGGCGGCCTGCGCCAGCTGCAGCATGGTGAAGTTGTTGTAGCCCTGGCCGATGCCCAGCGAGATGGTCTCGCCCGCGAACCACTTCTTCTGCTCGGGCCGCTTGTAGGCGTTGCGCTTCCACTCGGTGCTGGGCAGCACGCCGCGCACCTCGCCACCCAGGTCGATGCCGGTGATCTGGCCGAAGCCCAGCGGCTTCATGAAGTCGTGGATGCGGTCCACGCCCATCTCGTTGGCCAGCGTGTAGAAGTAGACGTTGCTCGAGACCTGGATCGCGCGCCGCATGTCGAGGTTGCCCAGGTTGCCTTCGGGGCTGCCGAAGCGGTGGCCGCCGAAGTTGAAGAAACCGGGATCGTTGACCACCACGCTGGGCCCGCGCGAGCCGGTCTCGAGCGCGGCCAGCGCCATGAAGGGCTTGTAGGTGGAGCCCGGCGGATAGGTCCCGCGCAGAGCCCGGTTGAGCAGCGGCTTGTCGAGCGACTCGCTCAGCTCCTTCCAGCTCTCGGTGTCGATGCCCTCGACGAACAGGTTCGGGTCGAAGGTCGGCTTGCTCACGAAGGCCAGCACCTCGCCGGTCTTGGGATCGATCGCGACCAGCGCACCGCGCCGGTCGCCGAACATGTCCTCGATCAGCTTCTGCAGCTTGATGTCGAGCGACAGCATGACCGTGTCGCCCGGCGTCGACGGGTGGCTGGCGAGCCGACGCACCGCGCGCCCGCCGGCCGAGGTCTCCATCTGCTCGACGCCGGTCTGGCCGTGCAGCGTCTTCTCGTAGCTCTGCTCGACGCCGAGCTTGCCGATGTGGTCGGTGCCCTTGTAGTTGGCGATCTCTTCCTCGTCCCAGTCTTCCATCGCTTCTTTTTCGCGCTGGTTGATGCGGCCGATGTAGCCCAGCACATGGCTCGCGACGTCGCCGTTGGGGTAGTTGCGGAACAGCCGCGCCTTGATCTCGACGCCCGGGAAGCGGTAGCGCTGCGCGGCGAAGCGGGCCACCTCCTCGTCCGACAGGCGGGTGCGGATCGGTACCGAGTCGAAGCTGCGCGAGTCCTCGCGCAGCCGCTTGAAACGGCGCCGGTCGCGCGGCGTGACCTCGACCACCTCGGCCAGCGCGTCGATGGTCTCGTCGACCTTGCCGGCCTTCGAGGGCGTGATCTCCAGCGTGTAGGCCGAGTAGTTGGAGGCCAGCACGATGCCGTTGCGGTCGAGGATCAGGCCACGGTTGGGCACCACCGGCACGATCGCGGTGCGGTTGCTCTCGGCCTGCTCGGCCAGGTCGGCGTGGCGCACGATCTGCAGGTAGACCAGCCGCGAACACAGCAGGCCGAAGGCGCCCAGCACCACCAGCCCGATCACGATCACGCGCCGCTTGAAGCGGGCGAGGTCGGCGACGACGTTGCGGATCTCGGTCATGCGGCGTACAGGCTACGCGCCGCCTGCGCAGGCATCAAGGCATGCACGGCATCCACGAGGCCGAAAGCACTCATAGCGGCCGATTGGCGTCCGGGTCCGGCGTGCGCCGCTGCGGCGCCAGCAGGATCACGCTGACCAGGGGCCACAGCAGCGCCTCGAGGGCCGGCGCGATCAGCAGCGTCCAGCCCGGGAACACGCCGCCGCCGATCATGCGGATCACGAGTTCGATCAGGTGCGACAGCGCGAACAGCGGCAGCACCTGCAGCGACTGCGAGACCACCGAGTACCAGAGGATGCGCCGGTGGCCCATGATCGCCAGGAAGCTCAGCGTGGTGTACGACAGCGCGTGCTGGCCCAGCAGCGCCGACTGGTGCACGTCCATGCACAGGCCGAACGCGAAGGCCGCGCCGATGCCGATGCGCGCGGGCTGGTGCACGCTCCAGAACACGATCACCACCGCCAGCAGGTCGGGCGCCCAGGCGCCGCGGCCCAGCGGCACCATGGTGATCAGGAACGCCACGATCAGGCTGCCCCAGATGAAGATCGGGTTGACCGGCAGCAGCAGCTGTTGTTGCCCGGGACGCATGATCATGGTGTGCGCCTTTCCCTGCGCGCCGGCCGGGTCTCGGCCGCGGCCGCCGCGGAGGCCGTGGCCTTCGGCGGCTTGTCGTTCTTCTTGGCCGTGGCAGCGGCCGCGGCGGGTGGCGCCGCGCTGGGCGTGCCCACAGGCGTCAGCACCAGCACATAGCGCGCCGCCGTCACCCGGGCGAGCGGCAGGCAGTAGATGCGTGCGAAGCCGGAGTCGGCGCGCCGCTCGATGCGCTCGATCTTCGCCACCGGCAGGCCGGCCGGATAGACGCCGTCGACGCCGCTGGTCGCGAGCAGGTCGCCCTCCTGCAGGTCGGCATTGGCGGCCATGAAGCGCAGCTCCAGCCCGCTGCCATGGGCGCTGGCGTCACCGAAGGCCACGCTGCGCGCGCCGGTGCGGGCGTTCTGGACCGGGATGGCGAGGTCGCGATCGATCACCAGGGTGACCTCGCTGGTGAAAGGCTGCACCTGGGTGACCTGGCCCAGCACGCCGTGTTCGTCGATCACCGGCGAGCCGGGCTCGATGCCCTGCGACAGGCCCTGGTCGATCACGATCTTGCGGGTGTAGGGGTCGGCCGCGTCGTAGAGCACCTCGGCCGCGCGGCCGGGGGTGCGGGTGGTCTGGCGCAGCTCCAGCAGCGCGCGCAGGCGTTCGTTGTCGATGGACAGCGTGTCGGCCTGGCTCGCGCGCTCGGCCTGCAGCGCCAGCGCGCGGCGCGCCTCGGCCTCGTTGCGCTGCGCGACCTGCAGGTCTTCCATGTAGAGGCCGCCCTGGGCGAACAGCTGCACCGGCTTGAGCGCCAGCCACTGGGCCGGGTAGAGCACCGCGCCGATGCTCGCGCGCAGCGGGCGCATCAGATGGAAGCGTGCGTCGGCCACCATCAGGAACAGCGCCAGCGCGCTGAAGACGATCAGCTTGCTCAGCGCCGACGGCCCCTGGCTGAACAGGGGCGGCGCGGAGCGGTCGAGGGTGCCGAGTGGCATGGCGCTTTATGCCACGAGTGGCGGGGGCCTGGCTGTGGCTTGTTTCAGGACGGGCGCGAAACCGGCTCGGCCGGGCTGCCGGCGCCGCCACGGGCGGGCAGGCAGCCGGGGGTCGAGCTTATTCGCTGGTGAAGATGCTGCCCAGACGGTCCATGCGTTCGAGGGCGATGCCGCAGCCGCGCACCACGCAGGTCAGCGGGTCCTCGGCCACCAGCACCGGCAGGCCGGTTTCCTCGGCCAGCAGACGGTCCAGGTCGCGCAGCAGCGCACCGCCGCCGGTCAGCATCATGCCGCGCTCGGCGATGTCGGCGCCCAGTTCGGGCGGCGTCTGCTCAAGCGCGTTCTTGACGGCCGAGACGATGTTGTTGAGCGGGTCGGTCAGCGCTTCCAGCACTTCGTTGCTGCTGATGGTGAAGCTGCGCGGCACGCCTTCGGACAGGTTGCGGCCCTTGACTTCCATCTCCTTGACCTCGGAGCCCGGGAAGGCCGAGCCGATGGTCTTCTTGATGACTTCGGCCGTCGGCTCGCCGATCAGCATGCCGTAGTTGCGGCGGATGTAGTTGATGATGGCCTCGTCGAAGCGGTCGCCGCCGACGCGGACGCTGCCCTTGTAGACCATGCCGCCCAGCGAGATCACGCCGACTTCGGTGGTGCCGCCGCCGATGTCGACCACCATCGAGCCGCTGGCTTCGGACACCGGCAGGCCGGCACCGATGGCCGCGGCCATGGGTTCCTCGATCAGGTAGACCTTGGTGGCGCCGGCCGCTTCGGCCGCGTCCTTGATGGCGCGGCGCTCGACCTGGGTCGAGCCGCAGGGCACGCAGATGATGATGCGCGGGCTCGGTGCGAGCAGCGAGCGCGGATGCACCATCTTGATGAACTGCTTGATCATCTGCTCGGTGATCACGAAGTCGGCAATCACGCCGTCCTTCATCGGGCGGATCGCCTCGATGTTGCCGGGCACCTTGCCCAGCATGGCCTTGGCTTCGCGGCCGACGGCCTGGATCACCTTCTTGCCGTGGGGGCCGCCTTCATGGCGGATGGCTACGACCGATGGCTCGTCCAGCACGATGCCCTTGTTACGGGCGAAGATGAGGGTGTTGGCGGTGCCGAGATCGATCGCGAGGTCGGTCGAAAAGTACCGACGGAAAGCTCCAAACATGTGGAATTCCTCTGAAGCACGGCATGCGCATCGGCATGTCGTCGCTTATTTTGTGGTCGTCTGACGGGGTGGATTGATCTGTTTTTGCAGCAAAAGCCAGCGCGTTCGCGGGGGTTGCGGCAAAGGCGGGATAATACCCGAATCCCCTGGGTTTCCCCCGCCTTCGCCCCCTTTGCAGGGCCGGTTTAGCTGCCGTTTCGCTCGATTTCAGCTCGATTTCTCATGTCACTCACCTCTTCCGATATCGCCCGCATCGCGACGCTCGCGCGCCTGCAACTGGCGCCCGACGAAAGCACGCGGATGCTGGGCCAGATCAACGGCTTCTTCGACCTCGTCGAAACCATGCGCGCGGTCGACACCACCGGCGTCGAGCCGCTGGCCCATCCGGTGGCCGCCATAGAGGACATCACGCTGCGCCTGCGCGACGACGTGGCGAGCGAACCGAACGCCCGAGAGGCCAACCAGAAGAGTGCGCCCGCGGTCGAACGCGGCCTGTTCCTCGTCCCCAAGGTGATCGAATGAGCGCCGAATTGCACCAACTCGGCGTGGCCGGCCTGGCCAAGGCACTGGCCGCACGTGACGTGTCGGCCGTCGAAACGGCCCAGCATTTCCTGGACCGCATCCAGGCCCAGCCCGCGCTCGGCGCCTTCGTCGCGGTCGATGCCGACGCCACGCTGGCCCAGGCCCGCGCCGCCGACGCCCTGATCGCCACCGGCAACGCGCCCGCGCTGGCCGGCGTGCCGATCGCGCACAAGGACATCTTCGTCACCACCGACTTCCCGACCACCGCCGGTTCGCGCATGCTGGCGGGCTACCGCTCGCCCTTCAACGCGACCGTGGTGCAGCGCCTGGCCGACGCCGGCGCGGTGACCCTGGGCAAGCTCAGCTGCGACGAGTTCGCCATGGGCTCGGCCAACGAGAACGTGGCCGTGCCGGCCGTGGGCGGCGACGCCGTGGTGCCGGTGCGCAATCCCTGGGACACCAGCCGCATCCCCGGCGGCTCCTCGGGCGGCAGCGCCGCGGCCGTGGCCGCGCGCCTGGCGCCCGCCGCCACCGGCACCGACACCGGCGGCTCGATCCGCCAGCCGGCCTCCTTCTGCGGCGTGACCGGCATCAAGCCCACCTACGGCCGCGCCTCGCGCTACGGCATGGTGGCCTTCGCCTCCAGCCTCGACCAGGCCGGCCCGATGGCCCGCTCGGCCGAGGACTGCGCGCTGCTGCTGTCGGCGCTGTGCGGCCCCGACCTCGACCGCGACTCGACCTCGATCGACCGTCCGGCCGAGGACTATGCGCGCACGCTGAACGCTTCGCTCGAAGGCCTGCGCATCGGCGTGCCGAAAGAGTTCCTGGGCGACGGCGTGGCGCCCGGCGTGCGCGCCGCGGTCGACGCGGCGCTGGCCGAGTACGAGAAGCTGGGCGCGAAGCGCGTGGCCATCACGCTGCCGCGCACCGAGCTGTCGATCCCCGTCTACTACATCCTCGCGGCCGCGGAAGCGTCGAGCAACCTGAGCCGCTTCGACGGCGTGAAGTTCGGCCACCGCGCCAAGGACTACAAGGACCTGGCCGACATGTACGGCAGGACGCGCGCCGAAGGCTTCGGCGACGAGGTCAAGCGCCGCATCATGATCGGCACCTATGTGCTCTCGCACGGCTACTACGACGCCTACTACCTGCAGGCGCAGAAGGTGCGCCGCATGATCGCCGACGACTTCCAGCAGGCCTTCGCGCAGTGCGACCTGATCGCCGGCCCGGTGGCGCCCACCGTCGCCTGGAAGCTCGGCGAGCACGGCGACGATCCGGTGGCCGACTACCTGGCCGACATCTTCACCCTGCCCGCCTCGCTGGCCGGCCTGCCCGGCATGAGCCTGCCCGCGGGCTTCGGCGAACACGCGATGCCCGTGGGCCTGCAGCTGATCGGCAACTACTTCGCCGAAGCGAAGCTGCTCAATGCGGCGCACCGCTTCCAGCAGGCCACCGACTGGCATTCCCGCGCACCCCAGGGCATTTGACGATGAGCGAACCCGTGAACTCCTTCGAAGAACAACAACAGGGCCGCCCGACCGGCCCGCTGGTGCAGGGCTATGAGGTCATCATCGGCTTCGAGACCCATGCGCAGCTCTCGACCGCGTCGAAGATCTTCAGCCGTGCCTCGACCGCCTTCGGCGCCGAAGCCAACACCCAGGCCTGCGCGGTCGACATGGCGCTGCCGGGCACGCTGCCGGTGATGAACAGGGGCGCGGTCGAACGCGCGATCAAGCTCGGCCTGGCGCTGGGCTCGACCATCGCGCCGCGCAGCGTGTTCGCGCGCAAGAACTACTTCTACCCCGACCTGCCCAAGGGCTACCAGATCAGCCAGTTCGAGATTCCGGTCGTGCAGGGCGGCTCGGTGTCCTTCCTGCTGGGCGAGGAGACCAAGACCGTGCGCCTGGTGCGCGCCCACCTCGAGGAAGACGCGGGCAAGTCGCTGCACGAGGACTTCATCGGCCAGTCGGGCATCGACCTGAACCGCGCCGGCACGCCGCTGCTGGAGATCGTGACCGAGCCCGACATGCGCTCCACCGCCGAGGCCGTGGCCTATGCGCGCGAGCTGCACAAGATCGTGACCTGGATCGGCATCTGCGACGGCAACATGCAGGAAGGCAGCTTCCGCTGCGACGCCAACGTGTCGGTGCGCAAGCCCGGCGACAAGCTGGGCACGCGGCGCGAGATCAAGAACCTGAACAGCTTCAAGTTCATGCAGCAGGCGATCGACTACGAGATCCGCTGGCAGATCGAGGAGATCGAGGACGGCCGCAAGGTGCAGCAGGCCACGGTGCTGTTCGACCCCGACACCGGCGAGACGCGCGCGATGCGCACCAAGGAGGACGCGGCCGACTACCGCTACTTCCCCGACCCCGACCTGCCGCCGCTGGCGATCGCGCCCGAATGGGTGGAGCGGGTGCGGGGCGAAATGCCCGAGCTGCCGCGCGCGATGGCCGAGCGCTATGTCGCGAGCCATGGCCTGTCGGCCTACGACGCGGCGCAGCTCACGCAGAGCACCGCGCTGGCGGGCTACTTCGATGCCGCCGTGGCCGCGGGTGCCGCGCCCAAGCTGGCCAGCAACTGGATCACCGGCGAGATCGCGCGGCGCCTGAACACGCAGGACATCGCGATCACCGAGGCGCCGGTCAGCGCCACGCAGCTCGCGAAGCTGATCGTGCGCATCGGCGACGGCACGGTGTCGAACAACGCCGCGCGCCAGGTCTTCGAGGCCCTGTGGACCGGCGAAGCCAGCGAGGTCGACGCGGTGATCGAGGCCAAGGGCCTGAAGCAGATGAGCGACTCCGGCGCGCTCGAAGCCATCATCGACGGCGTGCTCGCGACCAACGAGAAGAACATCGCCGAGTACCGCGCGGGCAAGGACAAGGCCTTCAATGCGCTGGTCGGCCAGGTGATGAAGGCCAGCCAGGGCAAGGCCAACCCGGCGCAGGTCAATGCGCTGCTGAAGACGAAGCTGGGCTGAGGCCGCGGGACCGGGCGCTCAGCGCCCGGCGCCGGCCCCCGCGGGCGCGGTGGCGGCCCACAGCGGCCGCAGCCGCACGCGCTCCTCGTCGAAGCGCGCGTTCACGCGCTTCTTCTCGTCGTCCTGCGCGGCGATGAAACGGTTCTGGACCGCCACGCTCTGCTCGTTGTCGTCGAGCTTGCGGCGCAGCGACGGCGGCGCCTTGCTGACGTCCTTCTTGTAGAACTCCATCTCGTCGTCGACCGACTGGCGCTCCTTGGCCAATTCGCCCAGCCGTTTGCGCGCGGCATCGATCACGGTGTCGATCTGCTGCATGGCCTCGACACGTTCGCGCTCGTGCGTGGCGAGGTTGGGGTAGCGCACGAGCAGCGCGCGTTCGCGGCGGCGTTCCTCGTTGAGCCGGGAGGCCTGCTGTGCCGCCTGGCGCGCGCGCTCGTCGCGTTCGGCCTGCTCTTGGGCGGTGTAGCTGGGTTCGACGATGCGGCGGGCACCGCTGGGGCTCAGGGCGCGCTGCTCGCGGTCGCTGCAGTCGGGAATCGGGCGATCGGCCGTCAGGGTGCGGCCGCGCGCATCGGTGCAGCTGTAGATGCTGCTGCCGGAGGGCGATGCAGGCTGCGCGGCGACGGTGCCGGCCGCGAGCAGCGGCAGCAGCATCGACCAGGCCCCGCAGCGGGTTCGATCTTGCAGTGCCATTCGTTCTCTCTCCAGTTGCAGAGTCGCGCCTCAGGCGCCGTAACGCTCCCTGTAAGCCAGTACGCCCGCACGGTGGACTTCGAGGTCTCCCGTGCCTTGCGTCGTGAGGTACTGTAACAAGTCGTCCAGCGTGGCGATCGCCAGCACCTGCATGCCGAGCTGATCGCGGACATATTGCACGGCGCTGTGGGGCACGTCGACACCGTTCTCGGTGGCGCGTTCCTGTCGATCGAGTGCGATGGCCACCGCATGGGGCGTGGCGCCCGCGGCGCGGATCAGCGCGATCGATTCGCGCACCGCGGTGCCGGCGGACATCACGTCGTCGACGATCAGCACCCGCCCGCGCAGCGGCGCGCCGACCAGCGTGCCGCCCTCGCCGTGGTCCTTGGCTTCCTTGCGGTTGTAGGCGAAGGGCACGTTGCGGCCACGCCGCGCGAGTTCGGTCGCGACCGTGGCGCCCAGCGGGATGCCCTTGTAGGCCGGGCCGAGGATCATGTCGAACTCGAGTCCGCTGGCGATCAGCCGCTCTGCATAGAATTCGGCCAAGCGCAGCATCTTCGCGCCGTCGTCGAACAGACCGGCGTTGAAGAAATAAGGGCTCAGCCGGCCGGCCTTGGTCTTGAACTCGCCGAACCGCAGCACGCCGGACTCGATCGCGAATTGCACGAAATCCAGAGCCACCGCAGCGCCCGCCTCATTCACCTCAGCCATCAGGAATCCTTCTTTGTTCAAACTGACCAGTCTCAACCTCAACGGCCTGCGTTCGGCGACCACCAAGGGCGTGGCCGACTGGGTGGCCGAACTGGCGCCGGATTGTATTTGCATGCAGGAAATCCGCGTCCAGGCCAGCGACATCGAAGGCCGCTTCGAGCAGATGGCGGGCCTGCAGGGCCACTTCCACTTCGCGGAGAAGAAGGGCTACGCGGGCACCGCGATCTACACCAAGCATGCGCCCAGCGCGGTGGTGGTGGGCTGGGGCGACGCCGAGTTCGACGCCGAAGGCCGCTACCTCGAGCTGCGCTTCGACACGCCGAAACGCAAGCTCTCGATCATCAGCTGCTACTTCCCCAGCGGCTCCTCGGGCGAGGAGCGCCAGGCGGCCAAGTTCCGCTTCCTCAAGGGCTTCTTCCCGCACCTGCTGGCGTTGAAGAAGGAACGCGAGTTCATCCTCTGCGGCGACATCAACATCGCGCACCAGGAGATCGACCTGAAGAACTTCAAGGGCAACATGAAGAACAGCGGCTTCCTGCCCGAGGAACGCGCCTGGATGACGCGCCTGCTCGACGCCGGTGCCGAGGGCGCGGGCCTGGTCGACGTCTACCGCAAGCTCAAGCCCGACACCACCGGCGACGCCTACACCTGGTGGAGCAACCGCGGCCAGGCCTATGCGAAGAACGTGGGCTGGCGGCTGGACTACCACCTGGCCACGCCGGCGCTGGGCGCGCTGGCGCAGCACGAAGCGATCTACAAGACGGTGAAGTTCAGCGACCACGCGCCGATCACGATCGACTACGACTTCACGCTCTGAGCGGCCGCAGCTGCAGCGGCCAGGCGCTCGACGGCGCCCGCGCCGCGGCGTGAAGCCGATTCCCCCGGCTACGCCTTGTCCAGCGCCGCCACCACTGCGGCGCCCATTTCCTCGGTTCCCACACGCGTGGAGCCCGGCTGGAAGATGTCGCCGGTGCGCAGGCCGTCGGCAAGCACGCGGCGCACCGCTTGCTCCACCCGTTCGGCGTTGGCGGCCTGGCCGAAGGAGAAGCGCAGCATCATGGCCATCGACAGGATCGCAGCGAGCGGGTTGGCGAGGTTCTTGCCGGCGATGTCCGGCGCGGTGCCGTGCACCGGCTCGTACAGCCCGAAGGTGCCGGCGGCCATGGAGGCCGAGGGCAGCATGCCGATGGAGCCGGTGAGCATGGCGGCGGCATCGGAGAGGATGTCGCCGAAGATGTTCCCGGTCACGATCACGTCGAACTGCTTGGGCGCGCGCATCAGCTGCATGGCGGCGGCATCGACGAACAGATGGGTCAGCTCGACGTCGGGGTACTCGGCACCCACGCGCGTGACCACCTCGCGCCACAGCTGCATCACCTCGAGCACGTTGGCCTTGTCGACCGAGCACAGCTTGCGATGGCGCATCCGGGCCGTGCGGAACGCGACGTGTGCAATGCGCTCCACTTCGGGCTCGGAGTAGCGCATGGTGTTGAAGGCCTCGCGCTCGCCCGCCGCATTGACGCCGGTGCCACGCGGCTCGCCGAAATACACGTCGCCGGTCAGTTCGCGCAGGATGAGCAGGTCGAGGCCCTCGATGACTTCGGGCTTGAGGGTCGAGGCGCCGATGAGCTCTGGGAACAGGAAGGCCGGCCGGAAGTTGGCGAACAGGCCGAGTTCCTTGCGCAGCCGCAGCAGGCTGGCGCCCGGGCGCATCATGAAGGGAATGGCCTCGTCGCCAGGCATGCCGGCCGCGCCGAACAGGATCGCATCGGCCTTGCGCGCGATCTCGCGGGTGGCCACGGGCAAGGGGTCGCCAGCGGCTTCGATGCCGGCGGCGCCGATGTCGGCGTAGGCCAGCTCCATCGCCTGGCCGCCTCCCACCACCGCCTGAAGCACCTTGACGGCCTGGGCCGTCACCTCGGGTCCAATGCCGTCGCCCGGCATCACTGTGATCTTCATGTCGAAAAGCCTTTCCTTGGGTCAGATGAAAAGAGCGGGGTCCGCCTCGCGGCGTCGCTCGAAGTCCTCGATGCGCTGGCGCTGGGCCAGCGTGTAGTCGATCTCGTCGAGCCCCTTCAGCAGGCAGTGCCGTGGGAAGGGGTCGATGGCGAAGTGCTCGATGCCGCCACCGGGCCGCAACACGGTCTGCGCCTCGAGGTCCACACGGATGCGGCTGCCGGGTGCGGCCTGCAGTTCGGCCAGCATCGACTGCACCACGTCCTCGGGCAGACGCACCGGCAGCAGGCCGTTCTTGAGCGCATTCGACTGGAAGATGTCGCCGAAGCTCGGCGCGATCACGGCGCGGAATCCGCCGTCGTACAGCGCCCAGACCGCGTGCTCGCGCGAAGAACCGCAGCCGAAGTTGCGTCCCGCGACAAGAATGCGCGCCTGCGCGTACACCGGCTCGTTGAGCGGAAAGTCGGCTCGGCGCGCACCGGCGGCGTCGTGTCGAACGTCGTGGAAGAGGTAGTTGCCGAAGTCGTCGGAGCGCGGCTTCTGCAGGTACAGCGCGGGCACGATCTGGTCGGTGTCGACGTTGATGCGCGCCAGCGGCGCGGCAACGGCCTCGAGTAGGGTGAAGGCTTCCATGGAGTGGTCGTCGGTGTTCTGCGGGAAATGCGTTTCAACGCGCGGGCGGCAGGCTGCGCACGTCGGTCAAACGGCCGGTGACGGCGGCGGCAGCGGCCATCGCCGGGCTCATCAGATGGGTGCGCGAGCCCGGGCCCTGGCGGCCGACGAAATTGCGGTTGGAGGTCGAGGCGCAGCGTTGGCCCGCGGGCACCTGGTCGCCGTTGGTGCCCAGGCACATCGAGCAGCCTGCGTGCCGCCATTGCAGCCCGGCCTCGCGGAACACCGTGTCGAGGCCCTCGGCCTCGGCCTGCTGCTTCACCAGCCCGGAGCCGGGGACCACCCAGGCTTCCACGCCGGCGGCCACGCGGCGGCCGCGCAGCACCTCGGCCGCGCTGCGCATGTCCTCGATGCGGCCGTTGGTGCAGGAGCCGATGAACACGCGGTCCACGCTCAGGTCGGTCAGCGCCTGGCCCGGGCGCAGGCCCATGTAGGCCAGCGTGCGCAGCATCGACTCGCGCCGCTCGCCGCTCGCGGCGGCAGACGGATCGGGCACGCGGCCCGTGATGGGCAAGGCCTCCTCGGGGCTGTTGCCCCAGGTGACCATGGGGACGATCTCGTCGGCGTGCAGCCGAACCTCCTTGTCGAAGACGGCGCCCGCATCGCTCGGCAAGCGACGCCATTGCGCCACCGCCTGGTCCCACGCGGCGCCTTGCGGCGCGCTCGGCCGTCCGGCCAGCCATTCGAAGGTGGTGTCGTCGGGGGCCACCATGCCCGCGCGCGCGCCGGCCTCGATCGTCATGTTGCACACCGTCATGCGCCCGGCCATCGAGAGCGCGCGGATGGTCTCGCCCGCGTACTCGATGACGTGGCCGGTGCCGCCGGCGGCACCGATGCGGGCAATCACGGCCAGGATGATGTCCTTGGCGCCGACGCCGTCCGCCAGGCGACCGTCGATGGTCACGCGCAGCGTGCCTGGCTTGCGCTGCCACAGCGTCTGCGTGGCCAGCACATGGGCCACCTCGGAGGCGCCGACGCCGAAGGCCAGCGCACCGAAGGCGCCGTGCGTGGCGGTGTGGCTGTCGCCGCAGACGATCACGCTGCCCGGAAGGCTCAACCCCTGTTCCGGCCCGACCACGTGCACGATGCCCTGGCGGATGTCCTCGATGCCGATGAAGCGGATGCCTGCCGACAGGCTGTCGTCGCGCAAGGCCTGGGCCATGGCCCGCTTCTCGGCATCGTCGATGTCGGCCAGCACCCGCGAGTTCGTCGGCACGTAGTGGTCGGGCGTGGCGAAGGCGCGCTCCGGCCTGCGCACCGGCAGGCCACGCTGGCGCAGCATTTCGAAGGCCGGCGCGGAGCCGTCCTGCACCAGATGGCGGTCGATGTAGAGCAGGCTCTGGCCGTCGTCGCGCTGCGTGACGACGTGCTGCGCCCAGATCTTGTCGAAGAGCGTGCGGGGGGTGGGGGTGGCGGAGGTCACGGACTGCATGGGGCGTGGGGCGGTCGTTGGAAAGGAATCAGTCGAGCTTTACGCCGGAGATCCGGACGATCTCCGCGTAGCGCCTGGTTTCGCTGGCCATGAAGCGTCCGTAGTCCTCGGGCGTACCGCCGCCGACCTCGGCGCCGAAGGCCAGCATCCGCTTCTGGAACTCCGGCGACTGGAGGACCGCATTGGCCTCGGCATTGAGCTTGGCGATGATGGGTTTGGGGGTGCCCGCCGGCGCCGACAGGCCGTACCACGACGACGCGTAAACGCCGGGCAGCCCGACTTCGTCGAAGGTGGGGACGTCGGGCAGCGCCGGATTGCGCTTCTTCGATGCCACCGCGAGTGCGCGCATCTTGCCGCCCGCGATGAACGGAAGGCAGGTGGTGGTGTCGAGCATGAGCGAGACATGGCCTGCGGCAAGGTCGGACTCGGCGGGCGCGGTGCCCTTGTAGGGCACATGCACGATGTCGATCTTGGCCGCGACCGAGAACTGCACCGCCGCCAGGTGCTGCGACGAACCGATCCCGCCGGAAGCGTAGTTGAGCTTGCCCGGGTTGGCGCGCGCCGCATCGATCACGTCCTGCGCGGTCTTGAACGGCGAATCGGCCGGTACCACGAGGATGTTGGGAACGGCCGAGACGTAGATGATCGGCTCGAAATCCTCCACCGGATCGAAACCCAGCTTGCCGTAGAGGCTGATGTTGACCGCGTTCGGGCTGATCGAGGACATCAGCAGGTTGTAGCCGTCGGCCTTCTGGCGCGCCGCGACCTCGGTGCCGATGTTGCCTCCGGCGCCGCCGCGGTTGTCGATCACCAGCGGCCGGCCCAGCCGGTGGCCGAGCATGTCGGACAGGATGCGCGCGGTGGTGTCCACGCCGCCGCCCGGGGGCCACGGCACCATGAGCTTGATGGGCTGGTTGGGGTAGGTCGTTGCCGCGTCCTGGGCAAAGCCGGTGGCCTGCGCTCCCAGCATCACCGCAGCCACGACCAAGGCATGCATTTTCTTCATCATCATTGCGTGTCTCCTGTACTTATAGAGCGCATGCTAGAGCCTGAAGAAGCCATGCAGCAATCACAATTAACGCATGGAGCCATGAGTTAAATTCAGCCCAATGACACGCCGACTCCCGCCCCTGAACGCCCTGCGCGCTTTCGAGACCGCCGCCCGCTGCGGCAATTTCACGCGGGCCGCGCAGGAACTGTTCGTCACCCAGGGGGCCGTCAGCCGGCACGTCTCCGCGCTCGAAGCCTGGCTGAAAGTGACGTTGTTCGATCGCGAACACCATGGCATCCGGCTCACGCCCGCGGGCCAGAGCTACTACGCGAGCATGCGGATGGCCTTCGACCAGATCGAACACGGGACGCGCCAGCTGCAGCAAAGTCCCGACGAATGGCTGCTGCGCATCAAGCTGCCGCCCACCTTTGCCATTCGCTGGCTGATCCCGCGGCTGGCGCGCTTCCATGCGCTGTATCCGCGCATCGACGTCCAGATCACGACGTCGCACAAACCCACGGACTTCACGCGCGACGACGTGGACGTGAGCATCCATTCCGAAGCGGTGCCGCCCGAGGGCCCCGGCTACCGGCTGCTGTTCCGCGAAACGCTGCTTCCGGTGTGCGCACCGGCGCTGCTGCGACGCGACCCGCCTCTGGCTCGGCCCTCCGACCTCGCGCACCACGCGCTGCTGAGTTCGCTGAATCGGCCGCAGGACTGGCCGGTGTGGCTGGAGGCCGCGAACGCGCGCGACATCGACATCAACCGTGGCCTGAAATTCGAGAATGCCGCCATGGCCTATCAGGCTGCCGCCGAAGAGTTGGGGGTCATGGTGGGCCTGCTTGCCTTCGTACGCGATGACCTGGCGAGCGGCCGGCTGGTGGCACCCTTCGATCTGCGCGTCCCCACGCAAGGGGGGTACTTCATGGCCTGGCGCGCCGATCGGCCGGTGCCGCAACGGGTGCGCTGTTTCGAGCAATGGATCGCGGACGAGGCGGCGGCGGCAGAGGCCTGAGGCGTCTTCGCCCGGCGGGGTGGCCCCGCTTCACCAAGGCCATCTCCGTCTCGGCCGTGACCAGGCCTTAGACTCGCAGCTCTCCTATGGGGAGTAGCCGGCTTCCGCCTCCTGGTGGAAGCGCCTGCGTCAACACACTCGGCCCGCCTCGCGGGCTGTGGCGCCGGCAACCTTTCGGGTTGGCGAGACCATCGGCGCGTCAGCACGACAACAGGTCGGGCAGTGGTGGCGCGCCGTTGCGTTCGCCCGGCCGGGAAAAGACCCCCGATGAATTTTGTTTCCATCTCGCTGCTCTCGCTGGCGATGTCCACCGACGCCTTTGCCGCGGCCGTCGGCAAAGGCACTGCGCTTCAAAAACCCCGCTGGAGCGAAGCCCTTCGCACCGGCGCGATCTTCGGCGTGATCGAGGCGCTGACGCCCATCGCCGGCTGGGCCCTGGCCCTGAGCGCCGCCAATTACGTGAAAGCCTGGGACCACTGGATCGCCTTCGTGCTGCTGGGCGTGCTGGGCCTGCGCATGGTGTGGGCCGGCTTCGCTGCACCGGAGGCCGTGGAACCCGAGAAGCCGACCCGCCACGGCTTCTGGCTGCTGGCCGTGACCGGCTTCGCCACCAGCATCGACGCGATGGCGGTCGGCGTGGGACTGGCCTTCCTGAATGTCGACATCCTGCCGGTGGCCGCTGCCATCGGCTTCACCACCTTCCTCATGGTGACGCTGGGCGTGATGGTGGGCCGGGTGCTGGGCGCGGTGGCCGGCAAGCGCGCCGAGATCTTCGGCGGCGTGGTGCTGTTCGGCATCGGCACGGCCATCCTCTGGGAGCACCTGGCCGCGGGCTGAGGCCGAGCCCAGCGTCGTTCAGCCGCGCTTGGCCGCCCGGTACAGTCCGTCGACCTTGGGCACGTTGGCTTCGAGGATCCGGATGCGGTCGGTGCCGCTGGGGTGGGTGGAGAGGAAGTTCAGGCCGCCCTCGTTCTTCGAGGCCGCGGCCATCTTGGTCCACAGCGACACCGAGGCCCGCGGGTCGTAGCCCGCGCGTGCCGCGAGCTCGAGGCCGACCAGGTCGGCGTCGGTCTCGTCGCCCCGGCTGAACTTGAGGGTGAGCAGCTGCGTCCCGGCCTTCGCCACCATGTTGCCCACCTCGCCCAGGCCGAACAGCTGCGAGGCGATCGACAGCGCCGCGCCCGTGCCCGCGCTCTTGGCCATGCGGGCGCGGGCATGCTCGCGCAGCGCGTGGGCCATCTCGTGGCCCATCACCATCGCGACCTCGTCGTCGCTGAGCTTGAGCTGGTCGAGGATGCCGGTGTAGAAGGCGATCTTGCCGCCGGGCAGGCAGAAGGCGTTGATCTGCTTGCTGCCGATCAGGTTGATCTGCCACTTCCATTGCGCGGCCCGCGGGTTCCAGCTGCCGACGAAGGGGATCAGACGCGCGGCGATCGTGCGCAGGCGCTGCAGCTGCGGATGGCCGTCGGGTGCCAGCGCGCCCTGGGCCTTGGCCTTGGCCAGCAGCTCGCCGTACTGCTGCACGCCGGCCTGCTCGATGGTGTCGGCCGGCACCAGGTTGCGCGCCACCGACGCGCCGCCCACGTCGACCTGCGCCAGCGCCGGCACGGCCGACGCGGCCGATACGGCGGCGCCGGCCCCGGCCAGCCGCAAAAAGGCGCGACGGCCGTGCCAGGGACCCAGAAGAAACTCGCAGCGTGAACACATGCGGGAATAATAAGCAGCCATTCCGATCGCCCCCTCAATGTCCCCACCCACGGCCGCCGAAGCTTCCTCCACCGCACCCCCCGAGGCACCGCTGTCCTGGCGCGACTCGCTGCGGGTCTACCTCGAACCCGCGACGCTGCGCATGCTGGCGCTGGGCTTCTCCGCCGGGCTCCCCTTGCTGCTGGTGCTGGGCACGCTGAGCTTCCGGCTGCGCGAGGCCGGCGTGGCGCGCACCGACATCGGCTACCTGAGCTGGGTCGGGCTGGTCTATGCCTTCAAGTGGGCCTGGGCGCCGCTGGTCGACCGGCTGCCGATCCCGCTCTTCACCCGGCTCATGGGCCGGCGCCGCAGCTGGCTGCTGCTGGCGCAGGTGCTGGTGATCGCGGGCCTCGTGGGCATGGCCATGGCCGATCCGCGCGCCGGGCTGCGGCCGCTGGTGTGGTGCGCGCTGCTGGTGGCCTTCGGCTCGGCCACGCAGGACATCGCGCTCGACGCCTTCCGCATCGAATCGGCCGAGACGCGCAAGCAGGCGGCGCTGGCCGCGGCCTACCAGACCGGCTACCGCATGGCGATGATCTGGGCCGGCGCGGGCGTGCTGTGGATCGCGGCCTGGGCCGAAATGTCGGTGGCGGAGGCCGCCACCGCCGGCTACCAGAACGGCGCCTGGCGCGTCGCCTATTTCGTCATGGCCGCCTCGATGGCCGTGGGCATGCTGACGGTGCTGGTGTCGGCCGAGCCGGCCCGGCGCGTGCTGCCGCCCGCCCGCAACACGGCCGAGTGGCTGCACAGCGTGCTGATCGAGCCCTTCGCCGATTTCATCCGCCGCTACAGGTGGCAGGCCGCGCTGATCCTCTCGCTGATCGCGATCTACCGCATCAGCGACGTGGTGATGGGCATCATGGCCAACCCCTTCTACGTGGACATGGGCTTCACCAAGGACGAAGTCGCCACGGTCAGCAAGATCTACGGCGTGGTGATGACGCTGGTCGGCGCCTTCGTCGGCGGCGTGCTGTCGATGCGCTTCGGCGTGATGCGCGTGCTGATGCTGGGCGCGGTGCTCAGCGCGGGCAGCAACCTGCTGTTCGCCTGGCTGGCGATGCGCGGCCACGACCTCGGGCTGCTGGTCTTCGTGGTGTCGGCCGACAACCTCGCGGGCGGCATCGCCTCGGCCGCCTTCATCGCCTACCTGTCGAGCCTGACCAACATCAGCTACTCGGCCACGCAGTACGCGCTGTTCAGCTCGCTGATGCTGCTGCTGCCCAAGTTCCTGGCCGGCTATTCGGGCGTCTTCGTCGATGCCTACGGCTACGCGCCCTTCTTCGTCGCGACCGCGGCGCTGGGCCTGCCGGTGCTGGTGCTCGTAGCCCTGGCCGCGCGCTGGCAGCGGGTCGGCGACGGCGGTTGAGGCACCGACACGCAGGGCACGGGGCGTTGGCCGACGCGGTGGCGACCCGGCCGCTGCTAGTCTGTGGCATCGTTCACGCTTCGCCACTTTCCAGCCCACCACCGTGCCGTCCCGCATCCCTCCCCTCCAGATCAGCGCGTACACCGCGACGTCGGCCGTCGGCGTCGGCAAGACGCCGCTGCTCGACGCCCTCGAAAACTCGCGCAGCGGGCTGCGGCCCAACGATTTCGGTGCACTGCCGGCCAGCGGCCAGCGCCTGCCGACCTGGATCGGCCGGGTCGACGGCCTCGAAGAACTGAGACTGCCCGAGTCCCTGGCCGCCTGGGACTGCCGCAACAACCGCCTGGCCTGGCTGGGCCTGCAGGCCGACGGCTTCGCCGAGGCCGTGGCCGCGGCCCGCGCCAAGTACGGCCCGTCGCGCGTGGCCGTGATCCTCGGCACCTCGACCTCCAGCATCGGCGAGACCGAAGACGCCTATACCGCGCTGACGGCCGACGGCACGTTCCCGCCCGCGCAGCAGCGCCCGCTGGTCCACACGCCGCATTCGCTGTCCATGTTCGTGCAGGCCGCGCTGGGGCTCGAGGGCCCGTCCGAGACCATCTCGACCGCCTGCTCGTCGAGTGGCAAGGCCTTCGCCTCGGCCGAGCGGCTGATCCGCCTGGGCCTGGTCGACGCGGCCGTGGTCGGCGGCGTCGACACGCTGTGCGGCAGCGTGCTCTACGGCTTCAACTCGCTGGAGCTGGTGTCGCCCCAGCCCTGCCGCCCCTTCGACGCGGCGCGCGACGGCATCAGCCTGGGCGAGGCCGCGGGCTTCGCGCTGGTCGAACGTGCACCGGTCGACGCATCGTCCGCCGATGCGCTCTACCTGCTGGGCTACGGCGAAGCCAGCGACGCCCACCACATGTCGACGCCGCACCCGCAGGGCGCAGGTGCCGAGCGCGCGCTCGACGACGCGCTGGCACGTTCCGGCCTCGGCACCGACGACATCGACTACATCAACATGCACGGCACGGCCAGCACCAAGAACGACGAAGTGGAAGGCGCGCTGATCACGCGGCGTTTCCCCGAGAGCACCCACGCGAGCTCGACCAAGGGCTTCACCGGCCACACGCTGGGCGCCGCAGGCATCGTCGAGGCGGCCATCAGCCTGCTGGCACTGGAGACCGGCCTGATGCCGGGCACCGTGAACACCACCGTGCTCGACACCGACTGCGGCCCGCAGATCAAGCTGCAGCCCGCGCGCGGCGCGGTGAAGTACGCCCTGTCCAATTCCTTCGGCTTCGGCGGCAACAACTGCGCGCTGATCTTCGGCAAGGGAGCCGCCGCATGAGCACGCCCACCCTCTACCTCGAAGGCCCGGCCTTCTGGGCCCCCACCCTGCCCGGTTGGGACATCGCCCGCGCGGCCTTCACCGGCACCGGCGCGCCGGTCGACCCGCCGGCCAAGCGGCCCGCGCCGCAGGTGCTGGCACCGGCCGAGCGCCGGCGCGCGCCCGACACCGTGGCGCTGGCGCTCGAAGTCGCGGCGCAGGCCGTGGCCGCGTCCGGGCGCGAAGCCAAGGACCTGCCCTGCGTGTTCGCCTCGGCGCACGGCGACCTGGGCATCAACGACTACATGTGCGGCACGCTGGCGGCTGACCCGACGATGCTCTCGCCGATCAAGTTCCACAACTCGGTGCACAACGCCGCGGTGGGCTACTGGACCATCGGCACCGGCTGCATGGAAGCGAGCAACTCGGTCTCGGCCTTCGAGGCCACCTTCGCCTCGGCGCTGCTCGAAGCCTCGGCCCAGTGCGCGGCCGACGACCAGGCCGTGCTGCTGGTGGGCTACGACATGCCCGCCGTCGGCGCGTTGTCCTCGGTGACCACCAGCCGCGGCCTGCTCGCGGTGGCGCTGGTGATCGCGCCCGCGCGCACCGAGCGCACGGTGGCCGCCTTCGACTGGTCGCTGGCCACCGGCCCCTCGGCGCTGGCGGCGCCGCGCTCCGAGGCGGCGCAGGCGCTCGGCGCCAATGCGATCGCCGATGCGCTGCCCCTGTTCGAGTCACTGGCCGGCGGCCGCCCGGAAACCGTCTCGATGCCGCTCTCGGCGCAACTCTCGCTGCAACTGCAGCTTCGACAGCAGGGCTGACCATGAACGCCACGCCGAACGGCTCGCAGCAGCCGCAACAACACGACGTGGTGATCATGGGCGGAGGCCTGGCCGGCCTCACGCTGGCGCTGCAGCTTAAGCAGCGCTTTGCCGACATCGACGTGCTGGTGCTCGAACGCCGGACCCACCCAGTGCCCCATGCGGCACACAAGGTGGGCGAGTCGTCGGTGGAGATCGGCGCGCGCTACTTCGACACGGTGCTGGGCCTGAAGCCGCACATGCAGGACGCACAGTTGCGCAAGTTCGGCTTCCGCTTCTTCTTCAGCGAGGGGCGGCGCGACATCGACCAGGTGACCGAGATCGGCGCCAGCCGCTACCTGGCGGTGCCCAGCTACCAGATCGACCGCGGCATCTTCGAGAACTACCTGGCCGAGGAGGCCGCACGGCGCGGCGTGAAGTTCATCGACCATGCGCTGGTGCGCGGCATCGATCTGGCCGAGGACACGCAGACGCCGCACACGCTGCGCTGGACGCGCGACGGCGAGACCCACACCATCGCCGCCCGCTGGCTGATCGACGCCTGCGGCCGCGCCGGCATGCTCAAGCGCAAGCTGGGTCTGGCCGAGCCCAACGCGCACGACGCCAACGCCGTGTGGTTCCGCATCAGCGATCGCATCACGCTCGACGACTGGAGCGACGACCCCGAATGGCGCGCACGCTGCACGCCGCAGGCGCGCTGGCTCTCGACCAACCACCTGGTGGGCGCAGGCTACTGGGTCTGGCTGATCCCGCTGGCCTCGGGCTCGCATTCGGTGGGCATCGTGGCCGACCCAAAGTACCACCCGCTCGACACCATGGACAGCTTCGACAAGGCCATGGCCTGGTTCGCGCGCTACCAGCCACGGCTGTTCGACGAACTCGACGGCAAGCGCCATCTGCTGCAGGACTTCGCGTTCTTCAAGAACTTCTCGTACGGCTGCAAGCAGGTGTTCTCGGAGCGGCGCTGGGCGCTCACGGGCGAGGCAGGCCTGTTCCTCGACCCCTTCTATTCGCCCGGCAGCGACTTCATCGCCATCGGCAACACCTACATCACCGACCTGATCGGCCACGACCGCGCCGGCCATTCGCTGAGCGCGCGCGCGCAGCTCTACGACCAGCTCTACCACTCGTTCTACGAGAGCACGCTCGCGCTCTACCAGGACCAGTACGGGCTGTTCGGCGACCCCGAGGTGCTGCCGGTCAAGGTGATCTGGGACTACACCTACTACTGGGGCGTGCTCGCGCAGATCTTCTTCCACGACCGGCTCACCGACCTGGCGCTGCTGGGCAGCCTCAAGGACGAACTGCAGCACTCGCAGGCGCTCAACATCGAAGTGCAGGCGCTGATGCGCGCCTGGTCGGCCGCCAGCGGCAAGCACAACGCGGCCGTGATGCTCGACCAGGCCTCGTTGCCCTGGTTCGCCGAGCTCAACCGGAGCATGAACGACACGCTCGACGACGCCGCCTTCAAGGCCCGCATCCAGGGCGCGGTGGCCCAGCTGCACCAGCTCGCGCAGGAGATCCGCGATCGCGCGCTGGCCTGCGACCCGACGATCGACGACAGCGCGCTGCGCGCCCTGCTCGCCCCGCACAGGCAGACCAGTCCCAACGCCGGGACGGCCATGCTGTTCGACGCGCCATCGTCCCCTTCCAGGACCCGCGCGGAACCGGCCTAGCCGGGCCGTTACCGGTGCCCCGGCAGGGGGTTGGCGAAGCGGCACGGAGTGCGCGCTACCGGGGAGTGAGCATGTTTACTTTAACTTTACGGAGCGTTCAAGCCGGCTTGCCGGCACCGGAACATCATGGCTGTCATGAGCACACCCCAGATCCTGATGATCGAAGACGACGCCCGCCTCGCGCAGATGGTGAGCGAATACCTGGCGCAATCGGGTTTCGGCGTCAGGCACGCGGCGGACGGCGGCGCCGGCCTGGCGCAGTTGCAGGAGCATGCGCCCGACCTGGTGATCCTCGACCTGATGCTGCCCGACATCGACGGGCTCGAGGTCTGCCGCCGCATCCGGGCGCTGCCGGGCGCGCTGGCCAAGGTGTCGATCCTCATGCTCACCGCCAAGGGCGATCCGATGGACCGCATCATCGGCCTGGAGATCGGTGCCGACGACTACCTGCCCAAGCCCTTCGAGCCGCGCGAGCTGCTGGCGCGCATCCGCGCGGTGCTGCGCCGGCGCAGCGACAACGCCAGCGAGGCGACCGCGACCGAGGTGGTGCGCTTCGGCACGCTCGAGATCGACCGCAACGCGCGCAGCGTGACCGTCGGCGGCGTGCTGGCCGACCTCACCTCCTACCAGTTCGACCTGCTGGTCGCGATGGCCGAACGCGCGGGCCGCGTGCTCACGCGCGACCAGATCATGGAAGCCGTGCGCGGCCGCGAACTCGAGGCCTTCGACCGCTCGATCGACGTGCACATGGGCCGCATCCGGGCCGCGATCGAGGTCGACGCGAAGAACCCCAAGCGCATCCTCACGGTGCGCGGCGTGGGCTACGTGTTCGCCAAGCAGCAGGACTGACGCGAAGGCTGCCACGACCATGATCCGGCTCTTCACCCGCCACCTCTACGTGCGCATCTGGCTGGCCGTGCTGGCCGGCGTGGCCGTGGTGACGCTGGCCGCGGGTTGGGCCTGGCAGATGGCCGACGAGCAGCGCAGCGCACCGCTGCCACGCGAGGTGGTGCTGCGCGACGAACAGGACCGGGTGATCGGCACCGGCCAGTCGCTGCGCACCAACCGGCCGGGCGAAGGGCTGGAGTTCAGCATCACGCTCAAGGACGGCCAGAACTTCCAGATGCAGTTCGGGCCGCGCCAGAACCGTGCGGGCGGCCCGCCGCCTTGGTCTCGGCCGCAAGGATTCTTCTGGCTGCTGGGACTGGTCGGCCTGGCGGTGGCGATCGGTCTGTTCCCGATCGTGCGGCGCCTGACGCAGCGGCTCGAGACCCTGCAGCGCGGCGTGCAACGCTGGGGCGAAGGCGACCTGTCGGCGCGCGTGCCCGAAGACGGCAAGGACGAAGTGGCCGATCTGTCGAAGCGCTTCAATGCCGCCGCGGCCCGGGTCGAGACGCTGGTGCGCTCGCACAAGTCGCTGCTGGCCAATGCCTCGCACGAACTGCGCTCGCCGCTCACCCGCATCCGCATGGGCCTGGAGCTGATCGGCGAACGCGCCAGCCCTGCCGCACGCGACGAGATCTCGCGCAACATCGGCGAACTCGACCAGCTGATCGACGAAATCCTGCTGGCGAGCCGGCTCGATGCGAGCGAGGCCGACATGGGCACCGTCGAGACGGTCGACCTGCTGGGCTTGGCGGCCGAGGAATGCGCGCGCACCACGGCCGAGCTCGACCTGGCCGAGGGCACCGACAGCGCGGCGCTGGAGGTGCGCGGTGTGCCGCGCCTGCTGCGCCGGGCGATCCGCAACCTGCTGGAGAACGCGCGCCGCTACGGCGCGGGCGAGATCAGCCTGCAGCTCGCGGTGCATGGCGACCAGGCGAGCCTGCGCGTGAACGACCGCGGGCCGGGTGTGCCGCCGGCCTTGCGTGAACGGATCTTCGAACCCTTCTACCGGTTGCCGGGCGCGAGCGAGCGCGACGGCGGCGTGGGCCTGGGCCTGGCGCTGGTCAAGTCGATCGTCGAGCGCCACGGCGGCACCGTGCATTGCGAAGACCGGCCCGGCGGCGGCGCGAGCTTCGTGCTCGAACTGCCGATGCGCGCGGCTGACTGAGATCCGAGCCTAGCGGCCGACCTGGCTGCTCAGCGATGCGCGGTCGTAGTGCAGCGCGGCGTAGCGGAAGAAGGCCTCGAGCGCCACGAAGTAGCAGTACAGGAAACCGGCGCCACCGCACAGGAAGCCGAGCCGGAACACGTAGAGCCGCAGGAACATCGCGGTGCCGCCGGCCATGCCGCGAAGCACCCCGCCGCGCTTGCCCAGCGCGGCCCGCTTGGCGGCCCCGAGCATCGCGTACTGGGTGAGCTTTTCCAGGCTGCCACGCACCGTCTCGCGCGAGTGGTGCAGCAGCTTGCCGCGCAGCACATGGCGCGGCGCATCGGCAAAGCCGGGCCTGAACACCGCCTCTTCGTGCACCACGCCGGTGTAGCCCGAGAGCATGTCGCGCCGGAACAGCCGCTCCGGACCCTTGCCCGCACGGTAGGCCTTGAGTTCGTGCCCATAGGCCACCATGCGCCAGCAGACGCGCCAGACCGCGGCCTCGTTGGAGCGCACCGCGGCCTCGATCTGCGCCTGCAGCACGGGCGTGACGATCTCGTCGGCGTCGAGGAAGAACACGAAGTCGCCGGTGGCGTGTTCGAGCAGCCGGCTGCGCTGCACGCCGAAGCCCTGCCAGTCGGGGTAGTCCACCACGATGGCGCCCGCAGCCTGCGAACGCGCGACCGTGGCGTCGGTGCTGCCGCTGTCGATCACCAGCAGCTGGTCGGCGAACGCGGCGCTGCGCAGGCAGGCCTCGATGCGATGCGCCTCGTTCTTGGCGAGCACGCCGATGGTCAGCGTGGGCCTTGCGGCAGGCGCCTGGGTCACGCGATGGACCGGATCAGTGGCCGTGGGCCACCGTTTCGCCGGCTTTGAGGCGATAGACGGTGCCGCAGTACGGGCACTTGGCTTCCCCGTTGCGGGCCACGTCGAGGTAGACCTTGGGGTGCCCGCTCCAGAGCTTCATGTCGGCCTTGGGGTTGGGGCAGAAGACGCCGCCCTGGTGGTTCAGGTCGGTGGCGAGCAGTTCGACGACAGCTTGGGTGGCCATGTTCAGACTTTCGTGAGCCAGTGGGCGTACTTGGGATTCTTGCCGTTCACGATGTCGAAGAAGGCCGCCTGGATCTTCTCGGTGACGGGGCCGCGCGAGCCGATGCCGATCTCGACCCGGTCGAGCTCGCGGATCGGCGTGACTTCGGCCGCCGTGCCGGTGAAGAAGGCCTCGTCGGCGATGTAGACCTCGTCGCGCGTGATGCGCTTCTGCACCAGCTCGATCCCCAGGTCCTTGCAGATGTGCAGGATGGTGTTGCGCGTGATGCCGTTGAGCGCGCCGGCCGACAGGTCGGGCGTGTAGACCACGCCGTCCTTGACCACGAACACGTTCTCGCCGGCACCTTCGGACACGAAACCGCTGGCGTCGAGCAGCAGGGCCTCGTCGTAGCCGTCGTCCAGCGCTTCCATGTTGGCCAGGATCGAGTTGCTGTAGTTGCTGACCGCCTTGGCCTGCGTCATCGTGATGTTCACGTGGTGGCGGGTGTAGCTCGAGGTCTTCACGCGGATGCCGCGCTTCATGCCCTCTTCGCCCAGGTAGGCGCCCCAGGCCCAGGCTGCGACCATCGCGTGGATGGTGTTGCCGCGCGGGTTCACGCCCAGCTTCTCGGAGCCGATCCAGACCAGCGGGCGCAGGTAGCAGCTCTCGAGCTTGTTCTCGCGCACCACCTGCAGCTGCGCCTCGTTGAGCTCTTCCTTGGTGAAGGGCAGCTTCATGCGCAGGATCTTGGCGCTGTTGAACAGCCGGTCGGTGTGCTCCTGCAGGCGGAAGATCGCGGTGCCGCCGACGGTCTTGTAGGCACGCACGCCTTCGAACGCGCCGCAGCCGTAGTGCAGGGTGTGGCTGAGCACGTGGATCTTGGCATCGCGCCATTCCACCAATTGGCCGTCCATCCAGATCTTGCCGTCACGGTCATCCAGCGAGGGGGGGAGCACGCTCATGTTGTTTGTCCTTTTGAAGCAACGGAAAGTCGCAAAAGCTTTCGATTTTACGATGGAGGCCGAAGCCGGCACCCCCACAATGGCCGGTTTTGCCAATCAGTCCCCAGGAAGGTTTCAGTGTCCGTATTCAAGAACGTCATCGTCTATCGCATCGAAGCGCCCTGGTCGCCGTCGCTCACCGACGCCGAGAACGCCCTGGCCGAACAGCGTTTCGTGCCCTGCGCCCCCTCCCAGGAAAAGTCGGCCGGCTGGACCGAACCCCGCGGCCAGGAGCACGGACCGCTGGTCGAATCGGTGGGCGGCCAGTGGCTGCTCGAGTTCATGATCGAGGCCAAGACGCTGCCGGGTTCGGTGGTGCGGCGCAAGGTCGACGAGCGCTGCGCGCAGATCGAGGCCACCACCGGCCGCAAGCCCGGCAAGAAGGAAAAGCGCGATCTCAAGGAAGACATCACGCACGAACTGCTGCCGATGGCCTTCACCCGCCATGCCCGCGTGGCGGTCTGGATCGACCCCAAGGAACGCCGCCTGGTGATCAATGCCAGCAACGCGGCGCGCGCCGACGAGATCGTGACCAGCCTGGTCAAGGCGCTCGAAGGCTTCGCCGTGACGCAGATCAACACCCAGATCGAGCCGGCCACCGCGATGTCGAACTGGCTCTCGAGCCAGGAAGCGCCCCCCGGCTTCACCATCGACCGCGAATGCGAGCTCAAGGCCACCGATGAATCGAAGTCGGTGGTGCGCTACGCCAAGCATGCGCTGGACATCGAGGAAGTGCGCCAGCACATCGCCGACGGCAAGCGCCCGACGCGGCTGGCCATGACCTGGGAAGACCGCGTGTCCTTCGAGCTCAGCGAGACCATGCAGCTGCGCAAGATCGTGTTCATCGAAGGCACCGACGCAGCCCAGGACGGCAAGAAGGAAGACAACTTCGACGCCGACGCCGCGATCGCCACGGGCGAACTCGGTGAAATGGTGCCCGCGCTGCTCGAAGCGCTGGGCGGCGAGGCGGCCTTCACGGCGGCCGTGGCCGAGCCGGCCGCACCTGCCGTGGCATCGGCAACGTCGGCCGAGGCCGACGACGCGCCCTTCTGAGCATGGCGTCCATCGCGAACCGGCTCCAGCCGGAACCGCCGTGGGGGCTGTGGCTGGTGCTGGCCACCATGGCCATCGCACCGCTGTCGACCAAGACGGCGGGCGCCGGCTGGGTCTTCTTCTGCGTGTTCGGGGCCTGGGCGGCGCTGCGCCGGCCGCGCATCGACATCGCGCCAGGTGAGGACAGCGCCGCCCGGACCTGGCTGATCGCCTGCGGGATTGGCCTGGCCTTCGAGACCCTGGCCACTGCCATCTGGGGCGATCCCTGGGATGAACTGCATGCACCGATCCGCCTGATGCTGGCGGCCGCCGCCACGCTGGGGATGGTGCGACGCTTCCGCTTCGGCGAGAACTTCCGCGACATCCTGGCGCACGCGCTGTCGCTGGGCTGCGTCGCCGCGGCCGGGCTGGCGGCCTGGAAGGGCGACGACCGCGACAGCTATCCCACCAACGTCATCCCCTGGGCCGTGGCCGTGGGCTTCATGGTCTGCGTGCTGCTGCCCCGGACGCTGGATGCGACGCGGCCGCTGCGGATGCGCCTTCCGTGGATGGTGGCAGCCCTGGTCGGCATGGTCGCGGTGGTGCTGTCGCAGACGCGCGGCGCCTATGGCGTGGTGCTCTGGGCGGTGCTGTTCTACGGCGTCGCGATCCTGCGGCGCCGCAGCGTCACGCGCCACGGCGTGGGGCTGGGCATCGCGCTCGCGGTGGTGCTGGTGGCAGCCGGAACGCTGCTGCCGCACGTGATCCAGACCTCGACGCAGCGCATCACGCAGGCCGCGCACGAATTCGAGCTGGCCGCCGAGGCCCACAAGCCCGGCGACGGCGCCAACAGCTCGGTCGGCGCCCGCATCTACCTCTGGCAGATGGCTGTGCGCGGCTTCGAGAGTTCACCGCTGATCGGCATCGGCGGCGAAGAGCGCAAGCGGCGCATCAAGGCGCTGGGCGAGAAGACCCAGTCGCCGATGATCCTGAGCCTGGGCCACGTCCACAACCAGTACCTGCACGCGGCGATGGACCACGGCTTGCTGGGGGTGGCGGCCGTGCTGGCATGGATCGGCGGGCTGGCGCTGGCGGTGCGCCGGCTGGAGCGCCAGGCCGCCGAGGCCCGCTGGCAACTCGCGGGCGTGCTGTTCATGCACATGAGCGCGAGCCTGACCAACGTGAACTTCGCCCACACCTACTACGGCATCATGCTGTCGCTGTCGATCTCGCTGGTGCTGCTGAACGCGCGCAGGGAACCGGCGGCACCCGCTGCCGCCTGAGCGCCTCGCTCAGTGCCCGCCGGCCGCGGCGTCGTCCTCGGCCGGCGGACGGGTCAGCACCCAGCTCTGCAGCTTGCCGTTCTGGAAGATGCCTTCCACGTACGACAGGCCGCCGTCGGTCCAGCGGTAGGTCTCGGGCTGCTGCTCCTTGGGCGTCTTGAGCTCGCCCAGCGAGCGCGTCATGGCCACCACGTGCAGCAGCGTCGCGCCCGGCTTGAGCTTGGCGTTGAGCATCACGGCGCTCGCGACATAGCCGATCGGCCGGTCGGAGGCACGCTTGAGCACCGTCATCGTGCGCGTGAAGTGCAGCAGCAGGAACATCACGATGCCACCGGTCACCACCGCCACACCGCCCCATCCGTAGCGGTAGAAGGCCAGGCCGAGCAGCAGCAGGCCGGTCAGCGGAACAAAGAGTTTCTGAAAATTCATGGCCCGCATTGTCACCGCCCGCCCGAAGCGGGTTTTCAATCCCGCACGAATTCGCGCATCTTGCGGCGCAGTGCACGGTCGCGCTTCTGCTCGGCCTCCCAGTCCTCGCGGATGGCCAGCGTGACCGAGATCGCCATCAGCACCAGCACCACCGAGAACGGCAGCGCGAACACGATGGTCGCGGTCTGGATCGCCTTGAGGCCGCCGGCCAGCAGCAGGCTCAGCGCGATGGCCGCCACCAGCACGCCCCAGACCACCTTGACCCGGTTCGGCGGGTTGGGATTGCCACCGGTGCTCATGGTGCCCAGCACCAGCGTCGCGGAATCGCCCGAGGTGACGAAGAACACGAAGACCAGCACCGTCGCCACGCCCGACAGCACCATGCCCATGGGCATGGCCTGGAACATCACGAACATGGTGGTCGACACATTGGCCGTGACCGCCTCGGCCAGCGGCACGCCGTGGAAGATCTCCAGGTTCAGCGCGGTGCCGCCGAAGATCGCGAACCAGACGAAGCCCACCAGGCTGGGCGCCAGCACCGTACCCACCAGGAACTGGCGCACCGTGCGGCCGCGCGAGACGCGCGCGATGAACAGGCCCACGAAGGGCGACCAGGCCAGCCACCAGGCCCAGTAGAAGATGGTCCAGTCGCCGACCCAGGAGTTCTCGCGGAAGGGCGACATGCGCAGGCTCATGCGCACGAACTCGCTGATGTAGGCGCCCAGCGTGTTGGTCAAGGTGTCGATGATGGCCACCGTGGGCCCGAGGCACAGCACCACCAGCGCCAGCAACCCGGCCAGCACCAGGTTGCCGATCGACAGCCACTTGACGCCACGGTCCACGCCGCTCACGGCCGAGGTGATGAACACCGCGGTCGTGACCACGATCACCAGCGACTGCACGAGCGGGCCGATGGGCAGGCCGAAGGCGGTGTGCAGCCCGCTGTTGATCTGCGTCGCGCCCATGCCCAGCGAGGCCGCGACGCCAAAGGCCGTGGCCACCACCGCGAGCACGTTGAAGGCCGGCGACAGCCGGCGCACGAAGGGCCAGGGCAAGGCCTCGGTGGCCGAGCTCACCAGCGGCAGCGCCTTGCGGCGGAAGGTGAAGAAGCTGATCGCGAGGCCGACGATGCCGTAGATCGCCCAGGGATGGAAACCCCAGTGGAAGAAGGCATAGCGCATGGCCACGCCGGCAGCCTCGGGCGTGCCGGGTGCGATGCCCGGCGGCGGCTTCACGTAGTGCGACACCGGCTCGGCCACGCCCCAGAACACCAGGCCGATGCCCATGCCCGCGGCGAACAGCATCGCGAACCAGGCGCCGACCGAGAACTCGGGCTCCTCGTCCTCGTCGCCCAGCTTGAGGTCGCCGTAGCGGCTCACGGCCAGGAAGAAGGCCAGCACCACCAGCCCGAGCACGACCCAGAGATAGAACCAGCCGAAGCTGCGCGTGATGTCGGCCAGCAGCGAGCTGAAGACGCTGTCGAGCGTGGCGGGCGACACCAGCCCCCAGAGCACGACAGCGGCGATGAGGCCGGCGGAGACGATGAGTTGCATGGTCGTTCCTTGTTGAATGCAGGGGTCAGTCGAGGCGGCGCACCACGTCCATCGCCTCTTCGATGCGCTCGACCGCATGGATGGTCAGGCCCTCGATCTCCTTCGAGCCCTTCTTGGGCGCGTTGGCCTTGGGCACCACCGCCACGCTGAAGCCCAGCTTGGCGGCTTCCTTCAGGCGCTCCTGCCCACGCGGCGCCGGCCGCACCTCGCCGGCCAGGCCGACTTCGCCGAAGGCGATGAAGCCCTTGGGCATGGGCTTGCCGCGCAGGCTGGAGGTGATGGCCAGCATCACGGCCAGGTCGGCCGCGGGCTCGCTGATGCGCACGCCGCCGACCGCGTTGACGAACACGTCCTGGTCCATGCAGGCCACGCCCGCATGGCGGTGCAGCACCGCCAGCAGCATCGCCAGGCGGTCGCGGTCCAGGCCCACCGACAGCCGCCGCGGGCTCGGCCCGCCGTTGTCGACCAGCGCCTGGATCTCGACCAGCATCGGCCGCGTGCCCTCGAGCGTGACCATCACCACGCTGCCCGGCACCGGCTCGGGATGCTGGCTCAGGAAGATCGCGCTGGGGTTGCTCACGCCCTTGAGGCCACGCTCGGTCATGGCGAACACGCCGATCTCGTTGACTGCGCCGAAGCGGTTCTTGATCGCGCGCACCAGCCGGAAGCTGGAGTGCGTGTCGCCCTCGAAGTACAGCACCGTGTCGACCATGTGCTCGAGCACGCGCGGGCCGGCCAGCGCGCCCTCCTTGGTGACGTGGCCGACCAGCACGATGGCGGTGCCGCTGGCCTTGGCGAAGCGCGTGAGGTGCGCCGCGCACTCGCGCACCTGCGCCACCGAGCCGGGCGCCGAGGTGAGCTGGTCGGAATACACGGTCTGGATCGAGTCGATCACCGCGATCGCCGGGCGGTGCGCGTCGAGCGTGGCGATGATCTTCTCCAGCTGGATCTCGGGCAGCACCTGCACCTGCGAATGGTCCAGGCCGAGCCGGCGCGAGCGCAGCGCGACCTGCGCGCCGCTCTCCTCGCCCGAGACGTAGAGCGCGTTCTGCCCGGCGCGCTGCAGCGCATCGACCGCCTGCAGCAGCAAGGTCGACTTGCCGATGCCCGGGTCGCCACCGATCAGCGTCACGCCGCCGGGCACGATGCCGCCGCCCAGCACGCGGTCGAGCTCGTCGATGCCGGTGGGCGTGCGATCGATGTCGCTGGCCTCGATCTCCGACAGCACCGCCAGGGCGGCCGTGCCGCCCAGCGCGGCGAAGGGTGTGTTGAAGCGGTTGTTGGCGCTCGTGGCGGCGGGTTGCGCGACCTGTTCGACGAGCGTGTTCCAGGCACCGCAGCTCGGGCACTTGCCCAGCCACTTGGCGCTGGCGCCGCCGCACTCGGTGCAGACGTAGTTGGTTTTTTCCTTGGCCATCGGCAGAGTGTAGGCAGCACGCGCGGCGCGATCCGCGGGCGCATTCAATAATCGCCTTCCCCGGACTTCCGATCCAGAAAAGACACGCCATGCAGACACCGATCAATGCCTTCAAGAAAGCCATGCAGGAGGGCCGCCCGCAGATCGGCCTGTGGGTCGGCCTGGCCGACGGCTATGCGGCCGAGATCCTGGCCGGCGTCGGCTACGACTGGCTGCTGCTCGACGGCGAGCATGCGCCCAACGACGTGCGCTCGGTGCTGGCGCAGCTGCAGGCCGTGTCCAGCGCCTGGGCCGCGCTGCCGCACCGCTCGCAACCCGTGGTGCGGCTGCCCGTGGGCCAGACGGCGCTGATCAAGCAATACCTGGACATCGGCGCGCAGACGCTGCTGATCCCGATGGTCGACACCGCCGAACAGGCCGCGCAGCTGGCGCAGGCGCTGCGCTACCCGCCCGAGGGCATCCGCGGCATGGGGGCCGGGCTGGCCCGGGCCTCGCGCTGGCAGGAACATCCGAACTACATCCACGAGGCCAACGCGCAGGCCTGCCTGCTGGTGCAGGCCGAAACGGCCGAAGCCATGCACAACCTCGACGCGATCGCGGCCACGCCCGGCGTCGACGGCATCTTCATCGGCCCGGCCGACCTGTCGGCCTCGATGGGCTTTCCCGGCCGGCCCGACCATCCCGAGGTGCAGGCCGCGATCGCCGACGGCATTGCGCGCATCCTGAAGGCCGGCAAGGCGCCGGGCATCCTCTCGACCACCGAGGCGCAGGCGCGCAAGTGGCTGGCGGCCGGCGCGCTGTTCGTGGCGGTCGGCATCGACACCATGGTGCTGACGGCCGCGGCGAAGCAACTGCTCGCGCTCTACAAGCAGGATGCGCCGCCGCCGAGCGCGGGCAGCTACTGAAAAATAGCGCGCCAACGTGGCGTAAACGCGGGGGTACCGAAGGGTTCACAACTGGAAAAATGTGTGTCCTGCGCGCGCACGGGGCCTTCCCTGCGCCGCGACCCCATCGGACGCGCCCGCTTCTTCCCGGCGTGACGCGGCCCGGCTTCAACCTTCGGAGACAACCCGCATGAACTTCACCCGCCGCCATCTGCTGCAGACCACGGGCGCGTCGGCGCTGCTGGCCAGCATCGGCCAACAGGCCTTCGCCCAGGCCGGGCTCGAAACCACGACCTTCGTCACCGGCTTCGCGGCCGGCGGCACCTCCGACACCATCTGCCGTCGCATGGCGCTGAAGATCAGCCCCGAGTTCGCGAAGGTCGCCGTGGTGGAGAACCGCACCGGCGCCGGCGGCCAGATCGCCATCACCTACGTCAAGGGCCGCCCGGCCGACGGCGGCACCATCCTGCAGACGCCGACGTCGATGCTGACGATCTACCCCCACATCTACAAGAAGCTGCCCTACGACCCGCAGGCCGACCTGGCGCCGGTGTCGCTGGGCTGCGTGTTCGACTTCGGCTTCGCGGTCGGCCCCTCGGTGCCGGCCAGCGTGAAGACCGTGCCCGAGTTCCTGGACTGGGCCAAGGCCAACCCGGCCGGCGCCAACTTCGGCTCACCCGCTGCCGGCTCGACGCCGCACTTCATCGGCGCGCTGCTGGGCAAGAGCGGCGACGTGGAGCTCAAGCACGCGGCCTACCGCGGCACGCAGCCCGCGATGCTCGACCTGCTGGGCGGCAACATCTCGGCCGTGTCGGGCCCGATCGGCGACATCACGCAGCACCTGCCCAGCGGCAAGGTGCGCATCCTGGGCGTCTCGGGTGCCAAGCGCAGCCGCTTCGCGCCCGACGTGCCGACCTTCGGCGAGCAGGGCATCAAGGACATGGCCCACAGCGAGTGGTTCGCCTTCTTCCTGCCGGCCAAGGCCACGCCCGAAGTCGTGGCGCGACTCAACGCCGCGATGAAGACCGCGCTGGCCTCCAAGGACGTGGTCGACGGCCTGGGCACCTTCGGCCTCGAAGCCATGTCCTCGACGCCGGCCGAGCTGGCCGAGCTGATCAGGAAGGACACGGCCAAGTGGGGCCCGATCGTGAAACAAGTCGGCTTCACGGCAGAAGGTTGACCCACCCCCGAGCTGGCTCACTTCGTGTAGCCGACGCCCCCTCAGGGGGGCAACACCAGCGGCCCGGCAAAGCCGGTTCCGCGGTGTCACTGGCTCTCCCCCGAGGGCTCGCGCACTGCGTGTCGCTTCGCCTTCCCCCTCCGGGGGCAACACCAGCGGCCCGGCAAAGCCGGTTCCGCGGTGTTCCACGAACAACGTCACCCGACACGGGTGGACGCACATGATCCCTGAGGGGTGCCGATGAACCATCTGGACGAACGCGCGGCGCGCCTCCAGCTCGCCGCGTGCTACCGCATCTTCGCGATGCTGGGCTGGACCGAGCTGATCTACAACCACATCACGGTGCGGCTGGCCGACGGCGCGGACGGGAGCAAGCAGTTCCTGATCAACCCCTTCGGCCTGCACTACAGCGAGGTCACGGCCAGCAACCTGGTCAAGATCGACCTGCAGGGCCGGGTGCTCGACGGCTCGACGCATCCGGTGAACCCCGCGGGCTTCACCGTGCATGCGGCGATCCACGACGGCCTGCCGGACGCGCACTGCGTGATGCACACCCACACCGACTCGGGCATGGCCGTGGCCTGCGTCGAGGGCGGGCTGCAGCAGAGCAACTTCTACAGCGCGCAGCTGCACGGCCGCGTGGCGTACCACGACTTCGAGGGCATCACGGTGCATGCCGACGAGGGCCCGCGGCTGCTGCGCAGCATCGGCGACAAGCCGGCCGTGATCCTGCGCAACCACGGCCTGCTGGCCTGGGGCCGCACGCTGCCGCAGACCTTCGCCGTGCTCTGGACGCTGCAGCGCGCCTGCGACATCCAGCGCGCGACGCTGTCGATGGGCGCGGGCCTCGCGATCAGCGACGCGGTGGCGCGCGGCTGCGCGCGCGATGCGCTGCAGTTCCACTCGCTCGAGACCGGCGGACAGGACATGTTCGATGCGCTGGTGCGCCAGGTCGACCGCATCGATCCCGGCTACCGCGACTGAAGCTCTGGCACCATCGCACCCATGAAAATCTGTATCTACGGTGCCGGCTCGATCGGCGGATGGATCGGCGCCGCCTTCGCGCAAGCGGGCGAGCGTCCGAATGTGGTGGCGCGCGGCGCCACGCTCGACGCACTGCAGCGCGACGGCCTGGTGCTGGTGCGCGGCGATCAGCGCACGCGGATTCCCGTGCACGCGGTGGCCGACCCGGCCGCGCTCGGCGTGCAGGACGTGGTGGTGATCGCCGTCAAGGCACCGGCGCTGGCCGGCGTCGCGCAGCGCATCGCGCCGCTGCTGGGCCCCGACACCATCGTGCTCACCGCCATGAACGGCGTGCCCTGGTGGTTCCTCGACGGCGGCTTCGGTGGCGAACTCGCGGGCCGCCGGCTGGCTGCCGTGGACCCGGACGGCGCCATCGCCGCCGCGATCCCCGCGCGCCACGTGGTCGGCGCGGTCGTGCATGCGAGTTGCTCGCTCGATGCGCCGGGCGTGGTGCGTCACCACTTCGGCAACGGGCTGATCGTGGGCGAGCCCTCGGGCGAAGCCACCGAGCGCGTGCGCGCGCTGGTCGCGCTGCTGGTGCGTGGCGGCATCGAGGCGCGCGTGTCGCCGCAGATCCAGAAGGACGTCTGGTACAAGCTCTGGGGCAACATGACGGTCAACCCGATCAGCGCGCTGACCGGCGCCACCACCGACTTGGTGCTGGCCGACGAGCTGGTGCGCGACTTCGTCTCGACCGTGATGCGCGAAGCCCAGGCCATCGGCGCGCGCATCGGCCTGCCGATCGCCGAGACGCCCGAGGACCGCCATGCGGTGACGCGCAAGCTCGGCGCCTTCAAGACCTCGATGCTGCAGGACGTGGAAGCCGGCCGCGCGGTAGAACTCGACGCGCTGGTCGGCGCGGTGCGCGAGCTCGGTCAGCTGAGCGGCGTGCCCACCCCCTTCACCGATGCGTTGCTGGGGCTGGCGCGGCTGCAGGCGCGCGGGCTGGGGCTTTACCCGGCCGCGGCCGCCTGACGCGCCTCAGCCTTCGTCCACCGCCACCGGCACGCGCGGCGCCACGGCGCACATCAGTTCGTAGCCCACGGTGCCCGCGGCACGCGCCACCTCGTCGATCGACAGCAGCGCGCCGCCGCTCGCGCGGCCCCACAGCGTGACCTCGCTGCCGAAGCCCGCGGGCTGGCCGGCCTGCAGCAGCGGGTCGAGGTCGACCATCACCATGTCCATGCTCACGCGGCCCACCAGCCGCGTGCGCACGCCGTTCACCAGCACCGGCGTGCCGGTCGGCGCATGGCGCGGGTAGCCGTCGGCATAACCGACGGCCGCGATGCCGATGGTCATCGGCGCGTCGGCCACGAAGGTCGAGCCGTAGCCCACGCTGGCACCGGCCGGCAGCGTCTGCACGCCGATCAGCCGGGTCGACAGGGTCATGCCCGGCTGCAGCTGCCAATGCTGCGCGTCGTGTTCGGGGAAGTCGGGCGCGCTGCCATACAGCACGATGCCCGGGCGCACCCAGTCGGCGCGGGTCTGCGGCGCATGGCGCAGCACAGCGGCGCTGTTGGCGACCGAGCGTTCGCCGGGCAGGTCCTGCGTGGCATGCGCGAAGGCCGCCATCGCATCGGCCACGCCGCGCGGCCCGTCGGCATCGCTGAAGTGGGTCATCAGCGAGATCTCGTCGACCTGCGGCAGCGCGTTGAGCCGGGTCCAGGCCGAACGGAAGCGTTCGGGCGTGAAGCCCAGCCGGTTCATGCCGGAGTTCATCTTGAGGAACACCCGCTGCGGCACCTGCGTCTTGTGGGCCGCGAGCATGTCGATCTGCGCATCGCAATGCACCGCATGCCAGAGATCGAGGCGCGAGCACAGTTCGAGGTCGCGCGCCTCGAACACGCCTTCGAGCAGCAGCACCGGCCCGCGCCAGCCGAGCGCGCGCACGCGCGCGGCCTCGGCCAGGTCGAGCAGCGCGAAGCCGTCGGCGGCGCGAAAGGCATCGAAGACCCGCTCGATTCCGTGGCCATAGGCATCGGCCTTGACGACGGCCCAGACCCGCGCATCGAGTGCATTGCGGCGCACCCGCGCCAGGTTGTGGCGCAGGGCGTCGGTGTGGATGGTGGCGAGGATCGGGCGGGGCACGGAAAACTGAACCTTTCTGACCGGGAGGAAACCCATGGAAACACCGAGGGACAACGGCCTTGGCGCACCATTTTGGCATCGCACCCCCATGCTATAACCGCGCATTCGCCTGTGAGCGAAGCCTTTCTTCTACCGCCCTAACCAAGTCGCCAGCCCCCTGGCCAGCCAGCCCATCGATGAAGCGCGGTTTCTACACCATCATGTCGGCGCAGTTCTTTTCGTCACTGGCCGACAACGCGCTTTTCGTGACGGCCGTCGAACTGATGCGAACCTCTGGCGCACCCGAGTGGCAGCGCGCAGCCCTGGTCCCCATCTTCACGCTGTTCTACGTGGCGCTCGCGCCGCTGGTGGGCGCCTTCGCCGATGCCTTCCCCAAGGGGCGGGTGATGTTCATCAGCAATGCGATCAAGGTGGTCGGCTGTCTGATGATGCTGTTCGGCTCGCATCCCTTGCTGGCCTACGCCATCGTGGGCCTGGGCGCCGCGGCCTACTCGCCCGCCAAGTACGGCATCCTCACCGAACTGCTGCCGGCCTCGCAGCTGGTCAAGGCCAACGGCTGGATCGAGGGGCTGACGATCGCCTCGATCATTCTGGGCATCGTGCTGGGCGGCCTGCTGGTCGGCCACGCGGTCTCGAGCCACCTGCTGGCGATCGACCTGCCCTTCATCGACACCGGCATCGAGACCGCGCCCGAAGCGGCGATCGCCGCGCTGATCTTCGTCTACATGCTGGCCGCCTGGTTCAACACCCGCATCCCGCACACCGGCGTCGAGATGCGGCCGCTGCGCGCCAATGCGCAGCACAGCTTCGCGCGCAACATGGTCGCGCTGCTGCCCGACTTCTGGCATTGCAACGCACGCCTGTGGCGCGACAAGCTGGGCCAGATCTCGCTGGCCACCACCACGCTCTTCTGGGGCGCGGGCGGCAACCTCAAGTACATCGTGCTGGCGTGGGCCTCGCTGGCACTGAACTACAGCACCGCCCAGGCTTCCTCGCTGACCGGCGTGGTGGCCATCGGGACCGCGGTGGGCGCGGTGGTGGCCTCGGTCAAGATGCGGCTGGACATGGCGACGCGCGTGATCCCGATGGGCATCGGCATGGGGCTGCTGGTGATCGGCATGAACTTCATCGACAACATCTGGGTCGCGGTGCCCTTCCTGATCCTGCTGGGCGGGCTGGGCGGCTTCCTGGTGGTGCCGATGAACGCCCTGCTGCAGCATCGCGGCCACAACCTGATGGGCGCCGGCCGTTCGATCGCGGTGCAGAACTTCAACGAGCAGGCCTGCATCCTGGTGCTCGGTGCCTTCTACAGCGCCTGCACCGGGCTGGGCCTGTCGGCCTATTCGGCGATCACGGCTTTCGGCGTGGTGGTGGCGGGCTTCATGTGGCTCATCAAGCGCTGGCACGAGAACAACCTGCGCAAGTACCCCGACGAAGTCGAGCATCTGCTGAACATCGCGCGCAGCGACAAGCACCACTAGGCGTAGATTCGAGGCCTCGCCACTCCTGAACGCCGCCATGACCACCGTCTACGACTTCGACGCCCAACGCATTGACGGCCAGCCCGTGGCGCTCGGCGCCTACCGCGGTCAGGTGCTGCTGATCGTGAACACTGCGAGCCAATGCGGCTTCACGCCGCAGTTCGCCGGCCTCGAGGCGCTGCACCAGCAGTACGCAAAGCAGGGCCTGATCGTGCTGGGCTTCCCGTCGAACCAGTTCGGCTCGCAGGACCCGGGCAGCAACGAGGAGATCGGCGCCTTCTGCACGAAGAACTACGGCGTGAGCTTCCCGATGATGGAGAAGATCGACGTCAACGGCGCCCACGCGGCGCCGCTGTACCGCTGGCTCACGCAGGAAAAGCCGGGGCTGCTGGGCAGCACCGCCATCAAGTGGAACTTCACCAAGTTCCTGGTGGGCCGCGACGGCCAGGTGCTCAAGCGCTATGCGCCGCTCGACAAGCCGGCCTCGCTGGCCCAGGACATCGAGAAGGCGCTCGCGGGCTGAGGCCCGGCGCCGCCCTCAGCCCTTGCCGCCGAAGCGGAAATCCGCGGTCTTGTTGCCGGTGCCGACCGTGACGGACTGCTGCTTCACTTCGCCCTCCGCCTCCGCGTGGACCACGTAGCGGCCGGCCGGCAGGTCGATCAGGCAGACCGGGCCGCCGGCGCGCAGGGCCAGCACCGGCCGCCCGTCGGCGCCCTCGATGCGCACCCGCACCTCGGCCAGATAGGCGCCGTCGGCGCGCGCGAACAGCAAGGACAGCGGATGGTCCTTCATCGCAGAGCGGAAGGCGGTCGACTCGTCCAGTCCGATGCCGCCGCAGACGTAGCGCGCGGCGCCCTCCCCGCGCATCGGCGGCAGGGCCCCCGCCGGCTGGGCCAGGGCAACGGTCGAAAGGGACAGGACGGCGCAGGCCATCAGCCCACGGCGCAAGTGCAAAGCGAGAGAAATCATGGCGGAACTCCATCAGCAGGGTGAACGCATCGCATGTTCACCCTTGGCCGCTGCCTGGCAAGTCGGCGCACGCCGCATTCGGCCGTGCGCCCATCCGTCGTGGCAGCCGGGCAGGTCCGGTCGGCGCCGGCTCAGGAAAGCGTCATCAGGCTCTGCAGATCGCGGCCGGTGCGCACCCGGTTCGCGGCGCGAAAGGCCGGCATGCTCGGCGCGGGCAGGTCGAGCGCCGGTGTGACCGCGTCGAGCCGGACCGCGCCGTCTTCGAGCGACTTGATCTGCCACGCCGCGGGCGTCTGCAGGTTCAGCAACTGACGCAGCCGGCTCACGCCCTCCTGCAGCGATGCCGCGGAGATCGCGCGGGATGGTGGTGCGAGCATCGTGTTGAGCCAGCGCCGCGACAGATTCCGCCCCACGTTGTGGAACAGTTCGAGCGCCAGTTCGAAATGGAAGATCGAGAGCGACATCGGCGCGGCCTCGCCGATCTGGACGGTCTTGGCTGCGGGTCGAAAACGGAAATCGCCCCAGCTCAGCAGCGTCTGCTGCGGATGGGGTGCATGCGTCCACATGAACTCCGAGATTTCGAGGTAGAGCTCGCTGAAACGCGGCTGCAGCGGGATCACCTGATCGGCGGCGATCGTCGATGCCTGCGCCACGCGCCGGACGGCGATGGGCCTGACGGCCAGCAGCAATGGCAGGGTGTCACCCAGGCAGGCACGCACCTCGCGCACCGTCTGCTCGATCACCTCGTCGCCGTCCGCGCATCCCAGATAGGCCATCGCGAAGGGCCGCTCGGCCGCCTCGACCTCCTGCATTTCCTCGATGCTGGCAAAGACGTAGGGCGCGTGACCCGTGGCGCGGATCACTCGGCGCGCGTGCTCGCGGCCACGCAGATCCGGATCGAGGATCGCCACGCGCTGTCGCCTGAAGAGCTTGGATTGCATAAGTGTCTCCTGCGCAGCCCGGGCCCCTCCAGGACCCGCCGCCGCGAGGCTGCATGACAGATGGCGCGGCATGCTCAGACTTTAGTTTTAGGCTCCGCACAGCGTTAGTCGAATCGGGAACCGCCGATATGCAATTTGCGCAAAGATACAAAAACTATCAAGTCCTCGCGCAGTGTGCCCGAATCGCTGCGTCAAGGGCCGGTCTCTTCACCAGCGCGGCGTGCGGTAGTGTTCGGCGGCGTAGTCGACCAGCGCCCGCACCTTGGGCGACAGATGGCGGCTTTGCGGATAGAGCGCGCTCAGCGTCAGGGGCGGTTGACGGTAGTCGGCGAGCACCCGCACAAGTTCGCCACGCGCGACCTCGCGGTGCACCAGGAAGGCCGGCGACAGGGCCAGTCCCAGACCCGCCAGGGCCGCGGCGCGCAGGGCGATGCCGCTGTTGGCCTGCAGGCTGCCGCGGACGGTCACGCTGTGCCCGCTGCCGTCGGGCCCGGTGAAATGGGGCTGGGTCGCCTTCTGCATCAGCGAATAGACCAGGCAGTTGTGCGCGGCAAGGTCGGCCGGCCGCTGCGGCACCCCATGCTGCTGCAGATAGCCGGGCGTGGCCACCCACCACTCGTCGCAGACCGCGAGGCGCTTGACCACCAGCGTCGAGTCGGACAGTTGGTAGGCGAGGCGCAACGCGACGTCGAAGCCTTCCTCGATCAGGTCCACGAAGCGGTCGTTGCAGACCAGGTCCACCGACACGCCGGGATGAGCCGCCAGGAACGCGGGCAGCCAGAGCGAGAGCTCCTCGAGCCCGAAGGACATCGGCGCATTGATGCGCAGCACCCCGGAGGGCTTGCCCTGGTGCTGCGTGACCGCGAAGGCGGCCTGCTCGAGCTGGTCGAGGATCTGCTGGCTGTGCGCGTAGTAGGTCTGGCCCGCCTCGGTGAGCGCGAAGCGCCGTGTCGTGCGGTTGAGCAACTGGACGCCCAGCAGGGCCTCGAGCTGCTGCACCTGGCGCGAGACGGCGGTGTGGGAAACCTGCAGCTGCGCCGCCGCGGCGGAGAAACCCTGGGTCTCCACCACGGCGCGAAAGGATTTCATGGCGGCGAGTTGGTCCATCCGCGCATTCTCATGGACCTTTCGCCGCGCGATGCCGCAAAGACGAGGCGATTCAATTCGACGGCGAGGCTTCGTGAATTACGTCGGATTTCCGTGCCAGCGCGCCGGGCGTGATGCCCTTCTGCTGACGGAACACACGGCCGAAATTCACCGGGTCGGCAAAGCCGCATTGCCAGGCGATATCGGCCACCGTCGTCGAGGGCGCGCGCGTGCGCAGCAGGCGGTCGGCCGCCGCCAGCCGCTCCTGCCGCAAGGTGCCGAGAAAGGTGCTGCCGCGCCCGGCCGAGGCGAACACCTTGTGCACGTAGCGCACCGACACGTTGAATTGCGCGGCCAAGGCCGAGGCGTCGAACGCAGTGTCGGTGTAGCGCTCGCCGATGCACGCGAGCATCCGGCGGTGGAGCACCTGGTCGCGCGGCGAGACGGGCTCGCGGCCGTCCTTCAGCAGCCCCTCCTGCGCCATCGCGAAGGACAGCAGCGAGAGCACATGGTCCGCCACCAGGGTCTGCTGCCGAGGATCGGCCACGGTGGCCAGGTGGTCGATCTGCAGCGCGCGCAGGTAGCCCGCCAGCATCGCGGCCCAGCCCCGCTGGGTGTCGAAGCGGTGGCCGGCGATCTGCTCGGCCGGGCCCAGCCAGCGCGTCACCAGCGGTGCCGACAGTCCGATCAGCAGCGCGTCGGTGGCCTGCCCCGAACACAGGCGCAGCGCCTGGCGCGAATCGTTCACCACCAGGTCGCCGGTCTGGAACGCGGTCTTCCGGTGGCCCTGTTCGATCAGCGAACCGCCTTCGCCGCCCAGCTTGAGCACCAGCTGCAGCGAGTACTCGGCCGCGTCCTTGAACAGGCTGTGCTGCGAGCGGTAGAGGTCAACGCCGCTGCCCTGCGCGCGCATGACGCAGATCGGGCCGGCATCCAGGATGTTCAGGCTCTGCCTGAACGCCGTGCGCTGCGGGCTGTCGTAGCGGGCCAGGCCGATCTTTCGGCCGAGTTCGTCGGCCCAGAAGCCGAAGCGGTCGCCGGGCGCCAGATCGTCGGTGCTGTGGTATTCAATTCGCGGCGCCGCCAGGGACATTGATCCATTTTCTGGCGAGCCTTAATGAATTGTCAATTACCGCTTTCCATTCAATGGAACGAGCGTTTTCGTTTTCAATTGGACAAAGCGCTGTCCAGCAATTCGACCCAATGTCGCACCGGCGCCGCGCTCCCGCTTTGCAAATGCGTGATGCAGCCGATGTTGGCCGACGCAATGACCGTGGGCTGCAATTGCTGCAAATGCCCGAGTTTTCGGTCGCGCAATGGGTAGGCCAGTTCGGGCTGCAGCACCGAATAGGTTCCGGCCGACCCGCAGCACAGGTTCGATTCGACCTTGGCGACCTGCACATCGAAGCCCAGCGCGCGCAGAGAAACCTCGACGCCGCCGCGCAGTTTCTGGCCGTGCTGCAGCGTGCAGGGCGGGTGGTAGGCGACCACACCCTGCGGCGCCTTCACGCGGGACACGAGCACCGGGACGAGTTCGGGCAGCAGCTCGCTGAGATCGCGCGTGAGCGCGCTGATGCGCGCGGCCTTGTCCGCATACGCCGGGTCGTCGCGCAGCAGGTGGCCGTACTCGCGCACCGTGACCCCGCAGCCCGAGGCGTTCATCACGATCGCCTCGACCGCGCCGCTGTCGACCTGCGGCCACCAGGCGTCGATGTTGGCACGCATCTGCGCCTTGCCGCCGTCCTGGTCGTTGAGATGGAACTTCACCGCGCCGCAACAGCCCGCCTCGGGCGCGACCAGCGCCTGGATGCCGGCGGCGTCGAGCACGCGCGCGGTCGCGCTGTTGATGTTGGGCATCATCGACGGCTGCACGCAGCCCGCGAGCATCAGCACCTTGCGCGCATGCGTACGCGTCGGCCAGGCGCCGGCGTCCTGCCTGGCGGGCACCTTGGCCTTCAACGCCGCCGGCAGCAGGCCGCACACCGACTGGCCCAGCTTCATCGCCGGCCCGAACAGCGGCGAGGGCAGCGCCTCCTTGAGCAGCCAGCGCGTGGCCGACTCCAGTGCCGGGCGCGGCACCTTCTCGTCGACGATCTTGCGGCCGATGTCGACCAGGTGGCCGTACTGCACGCCGCTCGGGCAGGTGGTCTCGCAGTTGCGGCAGGTCAGGCAGCGGTCGAGGTGCAGCTGGGTGCTGCGCGTGGGTTCCTTGCCCTCGAGCACCTGCTTGATCAGGTAGATGCGCCCGCGCGGCCCGTCGAGCTCGTCGCCGAGCAGCTGGTAGGTCGGGCAGGTCGCGGTGCAGAAGCCGCAGTGCACGCACTTGCGCAGGATGGCTTCGGCCTCGCGGCCATCGGCGCGGTCCTTGAATTCGGGGGCGAGTTCTGTTTGCATGTGGGAGGCTTGTCTTGTTCTTCTGCTGCGGATTGTCGGGCGGACGGCTAGGGCGGTGGCGGCGTCGCACGGGGGCGGAAGCGGCGCGTGAGCGAGGCCAGCAGCAGCTGCAGGTAGGCCGAGCGCCGCAGGTCGCGCCGGAACGGTGGCAGCGACAACGCGAGCAGCAGCGAGGCCAGCGGCACGACCCAGACGAAGCCCACATACTTGAAACCTGCCGCGCCGACCACGCCGCCCGCGATGAACATGGCCAGCAGGCCCCCATAGAAGCGCAGCGCCGCGCGATTGGCCCGCACGCACTGCGCCGGCGGCGTGCCGGGTGCGTTGCGGTAGACCAGCCGGCCGAGCTCGAGGCCCAGGTCGGTGATGTGGCCGGTCATGTGCGTGGTGCGCATCCTGCCGTGCGACATGCTCGAGCTCAGGCCGTTCTGCAGGCCCATGATGTAGGCCAGCAGCAGCACGGTCAGCGGCACCGCGAACAGCGTCGGCCAGGTCAGCGTGACCGCCCCCAGCAAACCGAAGACCAGCAGCAGCGCGGCCTCCAGCATGAGCGGCATGGCGAAGGCGCTGCGCAGGTGGTGCTGGCGAGCCCAGTGCACGATCACCGCGGTGGACGCGGCGCCCACGACGAAGGCCAGCAGCGCGCCCAGCGCCCCCAGCAGCAGCGACACGCTGCCCAGCACCAGCCCGTCGGCCAGCTGCGAAGCGAAGCCCGACATGTGCGAGGTGTACATGTGCACCACCAGCAGCCCGCCCGCATTCACCGCGCCCGCATTGAAGGCCAGCAGCAGACCGAACAGCCGGTCGACCGAGGCCGTGCGATGCCGGCCGGTGAGGTGGAGCAGGCGGCGCATGGCGGTGGCGTCAGGACGCCGTCGCGTCGCGGCGGTACAGGCGGCCGCGGTCGAACACGCCGGCCGGGTCGAACTCCTGCTGCAGCGCCTCGTGGATGCGCAGCAGCGGGGGCGACGGACGCTCGAAGCGCGGCAGCGTGGGCGCGGTCTGATCGGCGGCACGGAACAGCGTGGCGTGGCCGCCCACCGCAGCAGCCGCGGCGCGCAAGCGCGCGCCCTCGCCCGGCGCGGCACGGTACCAGCGCTGGCCACCGTGCCATTCGACCAAGGGCGGCGCGCCGTCGAAGGTCAGCACCGGCGCGGTCTGCGGCACCGAGAGGCGCCACAGTTCATGCACGCCATGCGCCTCGGCGAACCACGGCAGGCGCTGGTCGCGGCAGGCGATCCAGTCGGCCGGCGCATCGGGCCGACGTTCGCCACCCAGCTGCGCGCAGGCCGCATCGACCGCCGCCACCGCGCCGCGCAGCCGCAGGTAGAGCACGCCCTGCCCTTGGTCCTCGACCCAGCAGCTGGCGTTGAGCGGCAGGGGCCGCCCTCCCCAGCCGTTGAGCAGGTCCAGCGCCTCGGCCTGGCCGCACTCGAAGCGCAGCGTGGCTTCGGCCGGCGCCACCGGCAGCACCTTGAGGCTGACTTCGGCGATCAACCCGAGCACGCCCAGCGAGCCGGCCAGCACGCGCGAGACGTCGTAGCCGGCCACGTTCTTCATCACCTGGCCGCCGAAGCTCAGCACCTCGCCGCGGCCGTCGACCAGCGTGGCGCCCAGCACGTAGTCGCGCACCGCGCCCACGCTGGCGCGGGCCGGGCCAGAGAGCCCTGCGGCCACCATGCCGCCGACGGTGCCGCCGGCCTCGAAATGCGGTGGCTCGAAGGGCAGGCACTGGCCTTGTTCGGCCAGCAGCGCTTCGAGCTCGGACAGCAGGGTCCCGGCACGCACCGTGACCACCAGCTCGCTGGGCTCGTAGCTGCGGATGCCGGAAAGCACGCGGGTGTCGAGCCCTTCGCCCTGCGCCGCTTCGCCGTAGAAGTCCTTGGTGCCGCCGCCGCGGATGCGCAAGGGCGTGGCGTCGGCACGGGCGGCGCGGATGCGCTCGACGATCGTTTGAAGCTCGGAGTCCATGCGGTCGATGGTACCGCCGAGGGTGGACATCCAGGCCCGGGTCAATCCTCGAAGAAATGCACCGGCAGGCCCGGCGTCGCGACCCGCGTGGCGAACACGCTGCCCGAGGCCGGCAGGCGCGCGCGCTCGGCCTCGCTGCGGCCCTTGGCCGCGCTGGTGACGAACAGCGTGCGCAGGTCGTCGCCGCCGAAGCAGGGCATGGTCGGGCATTGCGCGGGCAATGCCAGCGCCTCGACCCGCTGGCCGGCGGGATCGAGATGCACGACCTGCGCGCCCTCGAACATCGCGACCCAGTAGTGGCCTGCCGCGTCGACGGTCGCGCCGTCGGGTCGGCCGTCGTAGTGCTGGGTCGATTCGGGCGTCCAGCCGGCAGGCTTGGCATCGAAGCGCGCGAACTCGCGCGGGTTCGACATCGTGTTGGTGTCCATCGCCCAGTCCCAGGCCTTGACCGCATGCGAGGGCGTGTCGGCCCAGTAGAGCGTGCGCGCGTCCGGCGAGAAGCCCAGTCCGTTGGCGGTGGTGGCCTCGTTCGCCATCCGCGTGAGCACCGGCGTGCGGCCGCCGCGTGCGTCGAGGCAGTAGAGCGCGGCGCTGGGCCCGTCCTTGGCCTCGTTCACCGTGCCGGCCCAGAAGCGGCCGAGCGCATCGCACTTGCCGTCGTTGAAGCGCAGCGTGCGGGTGTCGTAGTCGGCGCGCGCCAGCAGCGCCAGTTCGCCGCCCCAGGCCTTCGCGCGGTAGATGCCGTCGCGCAGCGCCAGCACCAGGCCGCCACTGCGCGCGGGCGCGATGCAGCCCGGCTCGGTTGGCAAGCGCCAGCGCTCGACCGTCGCCGAAGCGCCCTCGCCGCGCGTGCGCAGCACCTCGCGCGCCACGATGTCGATCCAGTAGAGCGCGCGTTCCTGCGGATGCCAGAACGGGGATTCGCCAAGCTGGCAGAGGCTGTTTTCGAGAGGTGTCCAGTTCATCGCATCGATTGTGGGGGCGCGGGTGCCGCAGACAAAAAAAAGCCCGCGACGCCGAAGCGGTGCGGGCTGAACATCCGAGGAGACTCTCGCGTGAAAACTCGTCTGATTCCATTCCAGGAACACCGCGGAACCGGCTCTGCCGGGCCGCCGGTGTTGCCCCCTTGAGGGGGAAGGGCCAGGCGACACGCAGTGCGCCTGGACCCTCGGGGGTGTTACCTGTTGTATGCGGTCTCGCCGTGCGAGGAGATGTCGAGGCCTTCGCGCTCTTCTTCTTCCGTCACACGCAGGCCGACGACCAGGTCGGCGATCTTGAAGGCGATGAAGGCCACCACGCCGGACCACACGATGGTGAACACGACGCTCTTGACCTGCACCCAGACCTGCGCACCCATCGAGAAGGTGTCGGGGGTCAGGCCGCCCGTGCCGCCCAGGCTCTGCGAAGCGAACACGCCGGTCAGGATGGCACCCAGGATGCCGCCCACGCCGTGCACGCCGAACACGTCGAACGCGTCGTCGGCGCCCAGCATGCGCTTGAGGCCGCTCACACCCCACAGGCAGACCAGGCCGGCCAGCAGGCCCAGCACGATCGAACCCATCGGGCCGACGAAGCCGGCAGCCGGCGTCACCGCGACCAGGCCGGCGACGGCACCCGAAGCGGCGCCCAGCATCGAGGCCTTGCCCTTGTGCATGCTCTCGCCCAGGATCCACGACAGCGTCGCGGCGGCGGTGGCCAGCACCGTGTTGATGAAGGCCAGGCCGGCCGCGCCGTTGGCCGCACCCGCCGAGCCGGCGTTGAAGCCGAACCAGCCCACCCACAGCAGCGAGGCACCGACCATGGTCAGCGTCAGCGAGTGCGGCGTGAAGGCTTCCTTGCCGTAGCCCAGGCGCTTGCCGACCATGTAGGCACCGACCAGGCCGGCCACACCGGCGTTGATGTGCACCACGGTGCCGCCGGCGAAGTCGAGCGCGCCGTCCTTGCCCAGCAGGCCGCCGCCCCAGACGATGTGCGCCATCGGCAGGTAGCTGAAGGTGAACCAGATCACGGCGAACAGCAGCACGGCCGAGAACTTGGCGCGTTCGGCAAAGGCGCCCACGATCAGCGCCACGGTGATGGCGGCGAAGGTGCCCTGGAACGCGATGAACACGTGTTCGGGGATGGTCGTCAGCGCGCCGAAGGTCTCGGTGGTGACGCCCTTGAGGAAGATCTTGTCCAGACCGCCGATGAAGTTGCCGTCGCCCGAGAACGCCAGGCTGTAGCCGTAGATGGCCCACAGGATGCTGATCAGCGAGAAGATGACGAAGACCTGCATCAGCACCGACAGCATGTTCTTCGAGCGGCCCAGGCCGCCGTAGAACAGTGCGAGGCCGGGGATGGTCATCAGGATGACCAGCAGGGTCGAGGTCAGCATCCAGGCGGTGTCGCCCGAATCGACCTTCGGAACCGGGGCTGCGGCGGGTGCAGCGGCAGCGGGGGCCGCCGCGGCGACCGGGGCGGGTGCGGCGGCCGGTGCTGCAGCCGCGGGCGCCGATGCGGCGGGTTCAGCCGCCGCCGGTGTTTGCGCGAAGCCGGAGACGCCGGCGGTGAGCACGCTCAAGCCGAGCGCCAGTGAGACAAGCAGTTTTTTCATGTCGATTGTTCTTTCGTGCCGTGATGCGCTGGAATCAGAGGGCCTCGCGGCCGGTTTCGCCGGTGCGGATGCGCACGACCTGCTCCAGGTTGTAGACAAAGATCTTCCCGTCGCCGATCTTGCCGGTGCGCGCTGCGCCCTCCACGGCCTCGATCACGCGCTCGACCAGTTCGTCGGCCACGGCCGCTTCGATCTTGACCTTGGGCAGGAAGTCGACGACGTACTCGGCGCCGCGATAGAGCTCGGTGTGGCCCTTCTGGCGACCGAAGCCCTTGACTTCCGTCACGGTGATGCCCTGCACACCGATCGTCGAGAGGGCTTCACGCACCTCGTCGAGCTTGAATGGTTTGATGATGGCTGTGACCAACTTCATGGAATTTCTCCTGGAGATGAAAAGGGGCGGCGCGGCAGCATGGGCCGCGCCTTGTTCTTTAAAGCGTCTTGCTGAGCGTGACGATGGCGCGCGCCTTGTTCACGTCGCCGAAGAAGGCCTTCTTGTTGGCGCCCTGCACGCCGCCGTACAGCGCCACGCCGCTGCCGAAGTCGTACGACACGCCCACGGCGTAGTCGACATAGTTGGGCACGCCCAGGTCCTTGATGTCGCTGGCGAAGCGGGTGTAGCCGATGTTGGCCTTGAGCGTCAGCGAGGGCGCCACTTCCTGGGCGAAGCCGAGGTTCAGGTAGCCGGTGTTCTGGCCCTTGAGGCCCGAGCCCGAGTTCTCGCCGGCCCAGCCGAAGTAGTCCTTCGAGATGGTGTGCGAGTACTTCAGCGTCAGCGGGCCGTAGCTGCCGGCGGCGTAGAGCTCGGTGGTGTTGCCGTTCTTGTTGCCGGGGTAGATGTAGGTCAGGGCTCCCAGGTCCCAGCCGATGCCGCCGGCCGAGAACTTGTAGCCACCGTAGAGATCGCTCTCGATGCTGTTGCCGGGCAGCCAGTCGACGCTGGAGTTCCAGTTGCCGACGTACCAGCCCGTCTCACCGAAGGCGTAGTCGAAGCCGCCCTGGATCGCCGGCTTGACGGCCTTGCTCTTGCTCGAATCCTGGTCCTGGCCGCGGAACTTGTAGTTGCTGGTCAGGGCGACGTTGGCCGTCAGCTGTGCGCTCGCGAACATCGGCAGGGCGGCAAGGGCGGCCACGGCCAGGGCCTGGGCGGTTTTACGGTGCATCATCGAACGGCTCCTCGGGGAATTGGAAGGTAGGGGGAACCTTCTCAAAGCAGGGAGCGTGCCAAATGCGCCAGACCGACTGTCACCGGGCTGGCCATTCAGGGGGAAAAGGCCGTTGCGCCGCGTTACCGGCGTGTTTCAAATCCAGGCTGCGCACCAATGTGAGGTTTGCCCCCAGAGGCCCTCCGGCGCGCACCATGTTGGGGAAAGGGAGCGGAATGAGTCTGTCTTTGGTGCAAAGCCGTGCGCTGCTGGGGCTTGAAGCCGCCAGTGTCACCGTCGAGGTGCATCTGGCCAACGGCCTGCCCAGCTTCACGCTGGTGGGCCTGGCCGAAGTCGAGGTCAAGGAAGCGCGCGAGCGCGTGCGCTCCGCCATCCAGAACGCCGGGCTGGAGTTTCCCCACAACAAACGCATCACGGTGAACCTCGCACCGGCCGACCTGCCCAAGGACTCGGGCCGCTTCGATCTGCCGATCGCGCTCGGCATCCTGGCGGCCAGCGGCCAGATCGAGACGGCCCGGCTGGCCGGCCACGAATTCGCGGGTGAGCTCTCACTCTCGGGCCATCTGCGGCCGGTGCGGGGCGCGCTGGCCATGGCCTTGGCGCTGCACACGCGGGGCGTGGCGACCCGCCTGGTCTTGCCCGCCGACAGCGCGCAGGAAGCCGCGCTGGTGCCCGGCGCCGAGGTCTACGGCGCGCAGCACCTGCTCGACGTGGTCGGCCAGTTCCTGCCGCAGCCCGAAGGCGCGCCCGACGCACCGGCCGCCGAAGGCTGGGCGCGCGTCCAGCCCCGGCTGGGCGTGCCGGCCGCGCCCGGCCCCGACCTGGCCGACGTCAAGGGCCATGCGGGCATCAAGCGCGCGCTCGAGATCGCAGCGGCCGGCCAGCACGGCCTGCTGATGGTGGGCCCGCCGGGTTCGGGCAAGTCGATGCTGGCCCAGCGCTTCGCCGGCCTGCTGCCGCCCATGACGGTCGACGAGGCGCTGGAGAGCGCCGCCATCGCCAGCCTCGGCGGCCGCTTCGCCCTCGAGCGCTGGATGTGCCGCCCGACGGCCAGCCCGCACCACACGGCCAGCGCGGTGGCGCTGGTGGGCGGCGGTTCGCCCCCGCGGCCGGGCGAGATCTCCATGGCGCACCAGGGCGTGCTCTTTCTCGACGAATTCCCCGAGTTCGCGCGCACCGCGCTCGAGGCGCTGCGCGAGCCGCTCGAGACCGGCACGATCACCATCGCGCGGGCCGCACGGCGCGCCGAATTCCCGGCGCGCTTCCAATTGATCGCCGCGATGAACCCCTGCCCCTGCGGCTTCCTGGGCTCGGCCCTCAAGGCCTGCCGCTGCACGCCCGACCAGATCGCCCGCTACCAGGGCAAGCTCAGCGGGCCGCTGCTCGACCGCATCGACCTGCATGTCGAAGTGCCGGCCGTCGCGCCGCAGCAGCTGCTCGATGCCGCGCCGGGCGAGTCGACCGCCGCCATCCGCGCACGGGTCGTGGCTGCGCGCGAGCGCGCGATGGCGCGCCAGGGCACGCCCAACCAGGCGCTGCAGGGCACGGCCATCGACCGCCATGCGGCGCTGACCGCCGACGGGCTGCAACTGCTCTACACGGCGTCGAGCCGGCTGGGCTGGTCGGCGCGCAGCACGCACCGCGCGCTCAAGGTGGCGCGCACCATCGCCGACCTGGCGGGCGCCGAGGCGGTGCAGCCGGCGCACGTGGCCGAAGCCGTGCAGTACCGACGCGCGCTGCGCTGAGCGCGCCGGCCGGGTCCTCTCAGAGCAGCCCGCGCTTGGCCAGGTTGCGCATCAGCGCCGTGATGCCGAAGGTCCAGCGCGGCGCCTGGTCGGCGTGCACCACGCGGTTGACCAGCGCGCCGAGTTCGGGCGCCGAGATGGTCACCTGGTCGCCCACCACGTGCGTGAAGCCCTGGCCCGGGCCGTGGCGGTCCTGCGTGGGCGCGAACATGGTGCCCAGGAACAGCATCAGGCCGTCGGGATAGTCGTGGTGCTCGCCGATGGCCTGGCCGACCAGGTCGAGCGGGTCGCGGCTGATCTTCGACAACGAGCTCGCGCCTTCGAGCGTGAAGCCCTCGGGGCCCCGGACCTTGAGCGCCACCGTGATGCGCCGCACCTCGTCGATGCCGAAGCCGGCATCGAACAAGCGGATGAAGGGGCCGATCGCGCAGGAAGCGTTGTTGTCCTTGGCCTTGCCCAGCAGCAGCGCGCTGCGGCCTTCGAAGTCGCGCAGGTTGACGTCGTTGCCCAGGGCCGCGCCCAGGGTCTGGCCGCGGCTGTTGACGGCCAGCACCACCTCGGGCTCGGGGTTGTTCCAGACCGAACCTGCATGGATACCCACGTCGGCGCCGGTGCCCACGGCCGCCAGCACCGGGGCCTTGGTGAAGATCTCGGCGTCGGGGCCGATGCCGACCTCGAGGTACTGCGACCAGGCGCCCTGCGCGATCAGCACCTCCTTCACGCGCGCCGCCTCGGGCGAGCCCGGCACGATGCCCGCGAGGTTGTCGCCGAGCACGCTGCCCAGCGCCTGGCGCGTGGCCTCGGCGCGCGAGGCGTCGCCGCGGGCCTGTTCCTCGATCACGCGTTCGAGCAGGCTCTCGACGAAGGTCACGCCGCTGGCCTTGACGGCCTGCAGGTCGCAGGGCGCGAGCAGCCAGGGCTGCGTGGCGTCGCGGGCGCTCTCGTCGCTGTTGGCGATCACCTCCGCCAGCGCGGCGATGCGCGGCGCGATGCCGTCTTCCAGCGCCGCACGCACCGCGACCGCCGGCGCATCGCCTTCGAGCAGCTGGCTCATGGTGGGCGCCACGCGCGACAGGTCGTGCAGATGGTCGCCATGCACCGCGACCAGCACCGGCCCGACGTCGGGCAGCCAGATCCGGCCGACCAGCGTGGCGGTCGCGGCGTCGCGCGGGAGGGCGGAAGAAGGATCGAGGGCAAGGGGCATGGTGTGTCTCTGGAATCTTGGAATGGAAGAACGCGACGCGCGCGGACGAAGGCCCGGGCGGCGCAGTCCGCAACGATAACGCCTGCCCTTGGACCTGCGAAGCGAGGGGCTTTGGCGAGCGCGTTTGCGCTGCATCATCTGCTGCCTTCGCGCCATGCGCACAATCGACCCTTCTGCGCGCGCCGCACCCCCCTCTCTTCCGCACCGACACCCATGCTTGGATTCCTCCCCCCGTTCGTCCGCGGCGTCATCGCCGGCCTGCTGCTGGTGATCAACACGCTGTTCTGGTGTGCGCTGCTGCTGTTGCTCTCCCTGGTCAAGCTGCTGCTGCCCTTCGCCGCGGTGCGCCGCGGCATCGACCCGCTGCTCAACGCCATCGCCACCGCCTGGATCGCCTGCAACAGCGGCTGGATGCGGCTCACGCAGCGCACCACCTGGGACGTGCAGGGCGTCGAGGGCCTGGCCTACCGCGGCTGGTACCTGGTGAATGCCAACCACCAGTCCTGGGTCGACATCTTCGTGCTGCAGCACACGATGAACCGGCGCATCCCGCTGCTCAAGTTCTTCCTCAAGCAGCAACTCATCTACGTGCCGGTGATCGGCCTGGCCTGGTGGGCGCTGGACTTCCCCTTCATGAAGCGCCATTCGAAGGCCGACCTGCGCAAGAACCCCGCGCTGCGCGGCCAGGACCGCGAGACCACGCGCCGCGCCTGCGAGAAGTTCGCGCTGGTGCCCACCAGCGTGATGAACTTCGCCGAAGGCACGCGCTTCACCGCGGCCAAGCACCAGGGCCAGTCCTCGCCCTACCGCCACCTGCTCAAGCCCAAGGCCGGCGCGCTGGCGCTGGCGCTGGACGCGATGGGCGAGAAGTTCCAGTCGCTGATCGACGTGACCATCGTCTATCCCGACCGCGTGCCCAGCTTCTGGGACTTCCTCTGCGGCCGCACGACGCGCGTGATGCTGCGTGCGCGCGAGGTGCCGATTCCGGCCGAACTGAGCCGCGGCGACTACGAGGCCGACTCGACCTTCCGCGGCAGCTTCCACCGCTGGCTGGCCGACATCTGGGCCTTCAAGGACGCGCAGATCGAGACGATGCTCGCGTCCGCGAAGAACAAGCGTTAAGGCGGCGCGGCCGCGCGCACGCGCGCCACATCCTTCGCCAGTTCGGGCCAAGGCGCGGCCTGCGGCGCGAAGCGCGCGCGCATGTAGCCGGCCAGCTCGGCGATCTGCGCATCGTCGAGCGCCTCGCGGAAGGCGGGCATGAAGCCGATGTCCTTCGAGGCCGGCTCACGCACCCCGTCGAGGATGGTGCGCAGCAGGTTGTCGGGCCGGTCGCTCGTGAGGTTGCTGTTGAGCGCGAGCGGCGCGTTCACGCCCAGCAGCGTCGGGCCGTCGCCATCGTGGTGGCAGGCCGCGCAGGCGTTGTCGAACAGGCGCTGCGGCGCGCCCATCAGACGGCCCTTGTTGGCGGCCGCGGCCTGCACGGCCTGCGTGGCGAGCGCCTGCGGGTCGGGCACCGCGGGGTTGAAGGAGGCGAGGTAGGTGCTCATCGCGCGGATGTCGGCATCGGGCACCTGGGCCAGCTCGCGCACCACCTCGGCCATCGGCCCGCCGGCGGTGCCGTGCGCAGGCGCGTGGCCGTTGCGCAGGTAGCGGTAGAGCGACTCGGCATCCCAGGGCACGGCCGACTTCGAGCGGCCGGTGAGGGCGGGCGCTTCCCAGCCGTCGGCCATCGCACCCGACAGGAAGGCGCTGCCGCCCTGCTCCGCGCCCAGCGCATTGCGCGGCGTGTGGCAGGCGCCGCAATGGCCCAGGCCGTTGACCAGGTAGGCGCCGCGGTTCCATTCGGCGCTCTGCGTGGCGACCGGCGCATAGGGCGCGGGATCGTGGAACAGCGCGTTCCAGCCGGCCATCAGCGGTCGCACGCTGTAGGGGAATTTCAGATCCGACTTCGGCGTCGCGGCGACCACCGGCGCCAGCGACATGAAGTAGGCGTAGAGCGCCTGCAGGTCGTCGTCGGTGGTCTTGGCGAAGGCCGTGTACGGAAAGGCCGGGTACAGGTGGTGGCCGTCGCGCGAGACGCCCTCGCGCATCGCACGCTGGAAGGCGCTGAAGGACCAGCGGCCCAGGCCGGTCTCGGGATCGGGCGTGAGGTTGGTGGTGTAGATCGTGCCGAAGGGCGTGTCCATCGCGCGGCCTCCCGCATTGGGCGTGCCGCCGGCGGTCGTGTGGCACACCGCGCAGTCGCCCATCGCCGCGAGCACGCGGCCGCGCTCGACGGTGACGGCGCTGTAGACCGGCGCGGTGAGCGACACCGGCGCGATGGCCGAGCGCCAGCCCAGCAGCCCGGCGACCACGCTGAGGCCGCCGATGACGAGGGCGGCGCCGGTGGCCCAGACGCCCTTGCGTTGCGGCCAAGGCATGTCTGCCTTGCTCCTTCCCCCTTTGGGGGAAGGCGGGGATGGGGGCGGCACCGCCTCGCCCTGCCCAGGCCGCAGGCCCCCACCCCCGCCCTCCCCCGGAGGGGGAGGGAGTGAAGCCCGGTTCAATGCGGCCAGCACCGTCTCCGGCGTGAACGGCGGCGACCGGAAGCGCACACCCGTCGCATCGAAGATCGCGTTCGCGATCGCGGCCGTGCCCGGCACCGAGGACGATTCGCCCGCGCCGAGCGGCGCCTCGCCCTGGCGCGGCATGTGCATCACCTCGATCACCGGCACCTGGCGGAAGTTGAGGATCGGGTAGCCGCCCCACTCGCGGTTGGCCACCACGCCCGAGGCCGGCCGGCCCACCATGACTTCACCGGCGGGCGCGCCGCCGGCCTGCTGCGGCGCGAAGCGCACCTCTTCCATCAGCGCGCGGCTGGTGGTCTGGATCACGTTGCCGTGGATCTGGTGCTCGACGCCCGCGGGGTTGACCATCATCCCGGCGTCGTGCCCCACCACCACGCGGCGCACATGCACCTCGCCGGTCACGCGGTTGACCTCCACGTCGGCCACCCAGGCGGCCCAGGCCGCGCCGAAGCCCGGCCACTTGCTGTGGATGTAGCGCGCATACGCGAAGCCCTGGCCGAACAGGATGTCGCCGCCCTCGCCCAGCCCACCGTCCGCGTTCTCCTGCGGCCCGGTGCGCATGCGCCAGCCGGCCTTCTGCGCCGTGGCCTGCACCAGCTCGGCGGCGCGCGGGTCGTGCAGGTGGCGCAGCCGGAACTGCACCGGATCGACGCCGGCCGCGGTCGCGAGTTCGTCGATGTACGACTCGTGCGCGAAGGAGCTGGGCAGTGCCGACACACCGCGCAGCCACGAGGCACGCACGATCGGCGCCATGTCGTTGACCTTCACCCGCAGGTTGTCGACCGTGTAGGGCGGGCGCGCGGTGCGGTCGCCCATCTCGTAGGCCTGCGCCACCGGCTCGACCGTGCGCGTGAGCAGCAGCGCCAGCGTGGGCGCGCCGTTCGACGGGTACGAAGTCTCGAAGTCGTAGCCCGCGATGCCGCCCTCGGCGTCGAGGCCGCCGTTGACCTCCATCAACTGCGCGGCGCCCTTGGGCTCCCACGCGTGTTCCTGCTCGCGCGAGAGCTGCACCCGCACCGGCGCGCCGGCCGCGCGCGCCAGCAACGCGGCGTCGGCCGCCACGTCGTCGGCGCCGTTGCGGCCGTAGCAGCCCGCGGCCTCCATGCGCACCACGTCGATCTGCAGGTCCTGCAGGCCCATGAGTTTGGCCAGGTCGGCGCGCAGCACATGCGGGTTCTGCGAACCGGCCCACACCTTGAGCTGGAAACCGTCGGCCGCGTCGGCGCGCCAGTCGGCCAGCGCGCACGACGGCCCGATCGACGCATGCATCTGGTAGGGCCACACATAGGTGCGCCGCATCGGCTGCGCGGCGCGCGCCAGGGCGCCGTCGACATCGCCGTCGTCGACCAAGAGGCGCTGCGTCGCGGGGTTGTCGCGCAAGGCCTGCGCCACGTCCGACAGGTCGGGCATGCCGGGCCAGGCCTTCCAGCGCACGCGCAGTTCGCGCATCGCCTGCTCGGCGTGTTCCTCGCGCTCGGCCACCACGCCGACGAAGTCGCGCAGCACCACCACCGCGCGGATGCCGGGGATGTGCGCGATCGAGGCCTCGTCGACCGACTCCAGCGTGTTGCCGATGTAGTCGCCGTGGTCCGCGCCCGCATAGGGCGGGCGCACCACGCGGCCGTGCAGCATGCCGGGCACGCGCATGTCGTGCACGAACACCAGCTCGCCCGCGAGCTTGGCCGGGATGTCGACGCGCGACTGCCGCGTGCCGACCAGCCTGTAGTCTGCCGCGTCCTTGAGCGGCGCATGGAGGTCGAGCGTGAGCACGGTGCGCTGGCCCGCGACCAGCGCGCCGATGGGCAGGCGCTGTGCCGCGTCGGCCTTGACGCTGACCACGCCGTCGTCGATGCGCAGCGCATCCACCGCCACGCCGAAGTACGCGGCCGCGCGCGCCAGCAGCCAGGCGCGCGCCTGCGCCGCGGCGGCACGCAAGGGCACGGCGTGGATCTGGATCGAGGCGCTGGCGATGGTGGCGCCCTGGTTGGGCGCGCGCGCCGTGTCGCCCAGCACCATGTTCAAGGCACCGAGCGGCACGTCGAGCTCTTCGGCCGCGATCTGCGCCAGCGCGGTGCGGATGCCCGTGCCCAGGTCGACGTGGCCGTTGAGGGCGGTCACGCTGCCGTCGTCCCACACCGCGATCAGGATCTCGTCGCCCTCGGCCGGGTTGCCCGCGACCGCGATCGGCTGCCCCTTGGCCGGCGCCATCGGCGGCGGCGTGGGCCGGCTCACGACCAGCACGCCCTCGGCCGAGAGGAAGTCGCCGCGGGTGTGCGGCAGGTCGGCGCGCCGCGCGCTCATGCCGCGCCGCCGGCGATGCGTTCGGCCGCGAGCTGCACCGCGCGCACGATCTCGACGTGCGTGCCGCAGCGGCAGAAGTTGCCCGAGAGTTCGGCGCGGATGCGCGCCTCGCTGGGCTGCGGCTCGCGCGCCAGCAGGGCCGCGGCCTGCATCACCATGCCGTTGAGACAGTAGCCGCATTGGGCGGCCTGCGCGTCTTCGAAGGCTTGCTGCACGGGGTGCCAGTGGGCGCGCGAACCGAGTCCTTCCAAGGTCGTGATCTCGCGCCCCTCCACGCCATGCGCCGGAATCACGCAGCTGCGCGCCGCCACGCCGTCGACCCACACGGTGCAGGCGCCGCACTGGCCGAGCCCGCAGCCGTACTTCGGCCCGTTGAGGCCGAGTTCGTTGCGCAGCACATGGAGCAGCGTCGCCTCGTGCGACACGGCCAGCGTGGTCGCGCGCGAGTTGACGACGAGGGCGAGTTCGACCAACGCAGCGCCTGGCCTAGCCGATGTCCGAGGACTGGATGCGCTTCACGCCCTTGGACGCCATCTGCTTCCAGGCCGCGGCCAGCGAACCGTTGAGGTCGATGCCGCGCGTCGCGTCCTCGATCACGTAGGCGTCGAAGCCGGCCTTGCGCGCATCCATCGCGGTCCAGGCGACGCAGAAGTCGGTGGCCAGGCCGGTGACGAACACGGTCTTGATGCCGCGCGCCTTGAGGTAGCCGGCCAGGCCGGTCGCAGTCTTGTGGTCGGCTTCCTCGAAGGCCGAGTAGCTGTCCATCTCCTTGTGGAAGCCCTTGCGGATGATCAGCTGCGCGGTCGGCACCTTGAGCTCCTTGCCCAGCGCGGCGTCCTCGGTGCCCTGCACGCAGTGGTCGGGCCACAGCACCTGCGTGCCGTAGTTGAGCTTGGTGGTCTCGAAGGGCTTCTTGCCCGAATAGGTGCTCGCGAAGGAGGCATGGCCCGCGGTGTGCCAGTCCTGCGTGACCACGATGTTCTCGAACGACGGCGCCAGCGCGTTGATCACCGGGATCACCTCGTTGCCGCCCTTGACCGCGAGCGTGCCGCCTTCGAGGAAGCAGTTCTGCACGTCGACCACGATCAGCGCGGCCTTGCCGCCGGGCTTGAGCTTGCCCGCGGCGAAGAGCTGCGGCGACAGCGCGACCAGCCCGAGGGCGGCGCCGGCTTGGAGAACGGTTCTGCGGTGCATGGTGGAACTCCTGACGAGGTGATGAGGAAGGGGATCAGACGCTGAGATAGGCGCGACGGACTTCGTCGTTGGCCGCCAGTTCGGCCATCGTGGCCTGGTAGCGGATCTGGCCCTTCTCGAGCACGTAGGCCCGGTCGGACACCAGCTCGGCGAAGTGCATGTTCTGCTCCGACAACAGGATGCTCACGCCCTGCGCCTTGAGCTCGAGGATCATGTTGGCCATCTGCTCGACGATCACCGGCGCCACGCCTTCGGAGGGCTCGTCGAGCAGCACCAGGTAGGGGTTGCCCATCAGCGTGCGCGCGACCGTGAGCATCTGCTGCTCGCCGCCGCTCATGCGGCCGCCGGGGCGGTGGGGCATCTCGCCCAGGTTGGGGAACAGCTTGAACAGCCGCTCGGGCGTCCACACGGGCGCGGCGCTGCCGTCGTTCCAGCGGCGTTCGGGCTGGCGGCCGACCTCGAGGTTCTCCATCACCGTGAGGTCGGTGAACACGCGCCGGTCCTCGGGCACGAAGCCCAGGCCCAGGCGGGCCGCGACGTGCGGCTCGCTCTTCGAGATGTCCTGGCCCAGGAAGCTCACGCTGCCCTTGCGCTTGGCCAGCATGCCGATCAATGTCTTGAGCGTGGTCGACTTGCCCGCGCCGTTGCGGCCCATGAGCGCCACCACCTCGCCGCGCCGCACCTCGAGGTCGACGTCGTAGAGGATCTGTGCGGCGCCGTACCAGGCGCAAACCGATTTCGCCGACAGCAGTGTCTCGTGCGTGCTCATGCTCAGGCTCCCACCGCGGCATTGACTTGCGCGGCTTTCTCTGCGATTTTTTCGAATGTCTTGCCGCTGCCGAAGTACACCTCCTGCACCTTCGGATGGTCGCGGATCTCCAGCGGCTTGCCCTGCGCGATGAGCCGGCCGCGGGCCAGCACGATCATGCGGTCGGCATAGGCGAACACCACGTCCATGCTGTGCTCGGTGAAGAGCACGGCCATGCCGCGCTGGATCACCAGCTCCTTGGTCAGCGCCATCAGCGAATTGCGTTCCTTGGGCGCCATGCCCGCGGTGGGCTCGTCCATCAGCAGCAGCTTGGGCGCGTTGGCCATCGCGATGGCCAGCTCGACGCGCTTGACGTCGCCGTAGGCCAGCTCGCTGCAGGGCCGATCGGCTTGAGCTTTCATGCCGACCTGCTCGAGCAGCGCCAGCGCGTCCTCGCGCCGGTGGTCGGCCGCGCGCCGCCACATCGAGAACAGCTTGCCGTCGTGCGAGAGCAGCGCCATCTGCACGTTCTCGACCACGGTCAGCGAGGCGAAGGTCTCGGCGATCTGGAAGGTGCGGCCCACGCCCATGCGCCAGATCTCGCGCGGCTTCAGGCCCACGAGTTCCTGGCCGCCGAGCCTGATCGAACCCTGGTCGGCCTTGAGCTGGCCGTTGACCATGTTGAAGGTGGTGGACTTGCCGGCGCCGTTGGGGCCGATCAGCGCCAGCAGCTCGCCGGGCGCGAGGTCGAAGCTGATGCCGTCGACGGCCTTGACGCCGCCGAAGGACTTGCCCAGGTTGGTGACTTGCAGGAGGGTCATCGGGAATCTCGTTGGAAAGCGGTGCGCGCAGGCGCGCAGGGCAAGGCGCCCGGAGCGGCGACGGCGTGGAAAGAAAGCCCCCTGACCTTCACGCCTTCACCTCCCCGAGCGCCGGTGCTTCGGCCTTGGCGCTCTTGCGCCGGCGATCGACCATCTGCTTGATCGAGCCCGCGATCCCCTGCGGGAACAGCAGCACGAGCAGCAGGATGATCGCGCCGAGCATCGCGCGCCAGTAATCGGTGTTGCGGGCCACGGTGTCGTGCAGCCAGGTGAAGGTCACGGCGCCCACCACCGGGCCGGCCAGCGTCTGGATGCCGCCCAGCAGCACCATCACCAGGCCGTCGACCGACTTGCCGACCGCCATCGACTCGGGCGAGATGCTGCCCTTCGAGAATGCATAGAGCGCACCGGCCAGGCCGGCCACCGTGCCCGCCACCACGAAGGCGGCCCACTGCATGCGCTTGACGTCGATGCCGATCGCGTCGGCGCGCAGCACCGAGTCGCGGCCCGCGCGCAGCGCATAGCCGAAGGGCGAGAACAGCACGCGGCGCAGCCACCACACGCCACCGCCCACCAGCGCCAGCGTGACCCAGTAGTAGACGCGCTTGTCCGACAGCCACTCGGAGGGCCAGACGCCGGTCAGGCCGTTGCTGCCGCCGGTGAAGCTGTCCCACTGGTAGGTCACGGCCCAGGTGATCTGCGCGAAGGCCAGCGTGAGCATGGCCAGGTACACGCCCGACAGGCGCACCGCGAACCAGCCGTAGACGAAGGCGCCCAGCGCGGCGATCAGTGGCGCGGCCACCAGCGCCAGTTCCATCGGCATGCCGCTGGAGCGCACCAGCAGTGCGGCGCCGTAGGCACCGAGGCCGAAGTAGGCCGCGTGGCCGAAGGAGTGCATGCCGGCCGGGCCCATGATGAAGTGCAGGCTCGCGGCGAACAGCGCGGCGATCAGCAGGTCGATCATCAGCACCACGGTGTAGGGCGCGTTGGCCGTGAGCAGCGGCACGGCCGCCAGCACCAGCGCGAACAGCGCGGCGCCGATCACGTAGCCGCGGCCCGCGCGGCGCAGCGGTTCTTCCTGCATGCCCACGTAGCGGCTGGGCGCCTGCGCCCGGCCCATCAGGCCCCACGGGCGCCAGACCAGCACCACGGCCATCACCAGGAAATCGACCACCAGCGTGAGCTTGGAGAAGGAGACGGCGAAGCCGAAGATGTTGACCACACCCAGCCAGATGCAGATCGCCTTGAGTTCCGCGATCAGCAGCGCCGCGACGTAGGCGCCGGGCAGCGAGCCCATGCCCCCCACCACCACCACCACGAAGGCGGCGCCGATGGTGTTCAGGTCCATCTCCAGCGTCGCGGGTTCGCGCGGCAGCTGCAGCGCGCCGCCCAGGCCGGCCAGCAGCGCGCCGAGCGCGAACACCGCGGTGAACAGCCAGGCCTGGTTCACGCCCAGCGCGCTGACCATCTCGCGGTCCTGCGTGGCGGCGCGCACCAGCGTGCCGAAGCGGGTGCGCGTGAGCAGCAGCCAGACCAGGCCCAGCACCACCGGGCCGACCACGATCAGGAACAGGTCGTAGGAAGGGAACTGCCGGCCCAGGATCTCGACCGAGCCGCGCAGGCCGGGCGCGCGCGGGCCCAGCAGTTCGTCGGGGCCCCAGAGCCAGAGCACCGCGTCCTTGATGACCAGCACCAGCGCGAAGGTGGCCAGCAGTTGAAAGAGTTCGGGTGCCTTGTAGATGCGGCGCAGCAGCAGCACCTCGATCAGCGCGCCGAGCACGCCCACCACCACGGCGGCGAGCAGCAGGGCCGGCCAGAAGCCCAGGCTGCCGCCCAGCTTCTCGACCAGCGTGTAGGCCACGTAGATGCCCACCATGAAGAAGGAGCCGTGCGCGAAATTGACGATGCGCGTCACACCGAAGATCAGCGAAAGACCGGCCGCCACGAGGAACAGCGAGGAGGCACCGGCCAACCCGTTGAGCAACTGAACGACAAAACCTGAAAAACTCATCGGGGATCCTTGGGGGACGCTTTATTCATTCGTGGGGGCCGCCGCACGCGGCCGCCCGAGGCGACACGCCGTGCGCGTCGCTCGGGGGCGAGCCGCAGTTACTCGGCGGGGCGCATCTTCTTGACTTCTTCGTCCGAGGGCTGGAACTTGGCGCCGTCGAGGTACACGTAGTCGACCATCACGCCCTTGCCGTTCTCGTTCTTGGTCTTGCCGACGTACGCACCCATGGTGGACTGGTTGTCCTGCGGGCGGTAGCTGAACTTGCCGAAGGGGCTGTCGACCTGCAGGCCCTTGAAGGCCGCGATCAGCTTCTCGGTGTCGGTGCTGCCGGCCTTCTTGATGCCGACCGCGAGCGAGTGGATCGCGCTGTAGCCGACCACCGAGCCCAGGCGCGGGTAGTCCTTGAACTTGGCCTGGTAGGCGTCGGCAAAAGCCTTGTGCTCCGGCGTCTTGAGCGAATCCCACGGGTAGCCGGTCACGATCCAGCCGTTGGGCGCTTCGTCCTTGAGCGGGTCGAGGTACTCGGGCTCGCCGGTCAGCACGCTGACCACTTCACGGCCCTTGAACAGGCCGCGCGTGTTGCCTTCGCGCACGAACTTCGACAGGTCGGCCCCGAAGAGCACGTTGAAGATCGCGTCGGGCTTGGCATCGGCCAGCGCCTGCGCCACGCTGCCCGCGTCGACCTTGCCCAGCGGCGGCGCCTGCTCGGCGACGAACTCCACGTCGGGCTGCACGGCCTTGAGCAGCTGCTTGAAGGTCGCGACCGAGGACTGGCCGTACTCGTAGTTGGGGTAGACCACCGCCCAGCGCTTCTTCTTGAGCTTGGCGGCCTCGGGCACCAGCATCGCGACCTGCATGTAGGTCGACGGGCGCAGGCGGTAGGTGTAGCGGTTGCCGTTGCTCCAGACGATCTTGTCGGTCAGCGGCTCGGCCGCCAGGTAGAAGAACTTCTTCTGCTTGGCGAAGTCGGTCAGCGCCAGGCCGGTGTTCGACAGGAAGGCACCGGTCAGCACGTCGACCTTCTCGCGCGAAACCAGTTCCTCGGCCACGCGCACCGCGTCGCCGGGGTTGGCGTTGTCGTCGCGGCTGATGAGCTCGAGCTTCTTGCCGTTGACGCCGCCCGCGGCGTTGATCTCGTCGATCGCGAGTTCCATGCCCTTCTTGTAGGGCTCGAGGAAGGCCGGTTGCGCCTTGTAGCTGTTGATCTCGCCGATCTTGATCACGCCCTGCGCATGCGCGGGAACGAGGGCGGTGGCGAGCGTGGCGACGGCGGCCGCGCTGAAGACATGACGCAATGGGTTCATCGGGAAACTCCTGAAGAGGTCGGACACAGAAAAAACAATGCGAGGGTGCGGGGGGTCAGCGCAGGCCGTCCTGGCCTTTGATCTCGCCATGCTGCAGCCCGCCGATGCGCGGCAGCGGACGGCCGCTGTCGGTCACGGCCACGGCCACCACGATCTCGTTGGCGCGCGGCGCATCGGACACGCGGGCTTCGATCGCGTCGAAGTGGCTGCGCACGAAGGCCGCATCCTTGTGGCCCAGCGGCACGTCGATGGCGGTGCCCAGCGTGCCGCGCTTCTTGGCCGAAGGCACCAGCGCGGCGCCCTTCTCGACCGCCACGCGCAGCGGTGCGCCCAGCTTGGGATGCAGGATCGCGGCCGCATGTTCGAGCTCGCCGGCCTCGCCCACGATCGCGGCCTTGCCGTAGCTCTGAGCGTCGGCGGGCGCGATGCCCAACGCGGCCACGGCCTTCTGGCCCAGCAGCGCGCCGAGTTCCTCGCCGATGGCGATCAGTTCGTCGAGGTTCTCGCTGTAGCGGCCCGCGTAGGGGTTCTCGATCACGGCGATGGCGACGGCACGGCGCGTGGGCGGCGTGACGTCCTGGCCCATTTCCTTGCGGGTCTCGTCGACCTGGATGACGAGCTTGCGGATGTTGGCGGTCATGTCTTGATCTTCCTTGGTTGTCTCGGGCTCAGCGCAGGCCGTCCCATTTGCTGATGTCTTTCGCCAGCAGGCCGCCGACGCGCGCATGGACACGGTAGCCGGTGCTCATCGCGAGGATGAAGACGATCTCGTCGGCCGCCGGCGCGCCGGGCACGCGCACCTCGATGGCGTCGAACTGGCCGCGCACATAGCTGGCGTTGATGTTGGTCAGCGGCACGTCGAGCGCGGCACCGGGCGGGCCCACCTTCTTGGTCGAGGGCACGATCGACAGCGCGTTGCCAGGCTGGCCGCTCTTGTCCTCGGCCTTGCCGGCGGTGTAGGCCGCGCGGTCGCCTTTCCAGCCGAGCAGTTCGCGCATCGCGTAGCCGCCGGGCACATGCCACAGCGCACCGTGCTCGAGCTCGCCCGCGGCGCCGACGATGGCCCCCTTGCCGTAGGTGGAGATGGCTTCGAGCGGCACGTCCATGGCCGCGTGCAGCCGGTGCGCCATGTCCACGCCCACCGGGTCGAGCAGCGCCATCATCGGCAGGATGTCCGGCTCGTAGCGGCCGGCGAAGGGATTGGTCATCACCACGCCGACGGCGCCACGCACCAGCGGCGTCGCGGCGCGCGGGCCGAACTCGTGGTGGATGTGCTCGACATGGGTGAAGACGCGACGGATATCGATCATGGAATGAAGGCCTGTCTTTTCGTTAAGCAAATACTGAACCAACTGCAGCAGCCGGCACGTTGGCGCGGATGGAGCATAAGGGTTCGACCTGGCGCCATTGCCCCTGGCAAACCAGCACCGCGGCCCAGATCCGGCCCTGCCGTTGCAGCGCCTGCGCACGGCGCGCGCCCGCATCGAGTGCACGGCGCACCGAGTCGGGCGCCAGCGGCGGCACCTCGACCGTGACCGGGATGTCGCCGAGGTCGCTGTCGTCCTTGCAGTCGCGCGCCGGCAGGCGCCGGATCGCGGCATCGTCGACGTCCACTGCATTGGCGATCACCGTGGCCGCGGCATCGGCCTGCGACGCGGTCGCGGCCAGCACCGTCACGCTGTCGGCGATGCCCAGCGAGAAACTCCGGCCGCGCCAGCCGCTGGTGGCGACGCCGCGCACCGGCTGGTCGGCCCGGATCTCGAACTGGCCGTCGGTCGCGAGCGGGCCGGTGTCGCGCAGGTCGAAGCGCGCCAGGTCGGCGAACAGCCCGACGCGCGCCGAGCGCCCCGGCGCCAGGTGCAGCGCGATGTCGCCGCCGTTGTTGACCCAGGCGCGCTCGATGCCGGGCCGGCGGTAGAACGCGACGATCTCCTCGGCCACCGCGCCCGCGACCGCGGCCATGGGTGTGATGAAGGCCTCGCTGAACGGCGCGCAGGCCTGCCACATGCGTTGTGCGACCGGACCCTGCAACGGGCAGTGGGCACCGACGGGCGCGCGCAGCGCGGGCAACTCGCGCACCAGCTCGGCCAGCAGCGGCTCGAAGCGCGCCCAGGCCGCCGCATGCGCATCGGCCACGGCCGCGGCTTCCCCCTCGGCCTCGATCAGCAGATCGATCGGTCCGTGCTGGAAGTGCCAACGCTGGGCGTCGAGCTGGCGGCGTTCGGCGTGCATGGAACGGCCGGCGTCAGCCCAGCATCGGGGGCTGGCCCAGCGGCCAGGGATTCGCATCGTCGATGCGCACCCACTGCCGCGCGGTCGGCGCACCGTCGTCCTGCCAGGCGCCGCGCGACAGCGCTTCCTGCAGCGGGAACACATGCTCGACGTGGCCGCCCAGCGCCGCGTAGTCTTCGAGCCGCATGCTGAATTCGATGGGTGCGACGATGGCCGGCGTGGGCACGGTGCCGAAGCTGTTGTCGGGCATGCGCATGACGTCGACCATCACCGTGATGCCGCCGCCCGGCCAGACATAGGCCGGCGCGCCGCCGCAGGTCACGTTGACCAGTGCGCGCTTGATGGCGCGCGTGAGCAGCACCGGGTTCTCGGTCACGCCGGCGCGCAGGCTGCCGCCCGCACCGCCGAGGAAGAGCACGGTGCACAGCGAGGGCTCGCAGTTCTCGCCGATGCGCTCGACGATGCGGCGCACCTCGGGCGGCATCGGCTGCTCGACGGGCTTGAGCGCCTCGTCGAGCACGTACCACTGGGCGTGCTCGCCGGTGGTCGAGGTCATGAGCAGGCGCAGGCCGGGCTTGGCCACGCCCTCTTCCCAGCCCTCGATGATCGCCAGCGGATCGGCGATGTCGGTGCCGCCCCAGCCGTCGCCGGGATTGGCCACCTGGAAGTAGCGCCCGGGCGTGGACTTGCGGCCCAGCATCTTGATGCCGGACTCGGGCATGTCGAGGCAGCGCCCGGCCTGGTGCTGCGTGAGCACGCCGGTGATGTGGTCGTCGACCACCACCACCTCGTCGGCCACGCCCGCGAACTGGCGCGCGAAGATGCCGACCGCAGCCGAGCCGCAGCCCACGCGCATGCGCTGCTCTTCCACGCCGTTGACGATCGGCGCCTTGCCGGCCTGGATCACGAGGCTGGAGCCGCCGTCGATGGTGCACTCGACCGGCTGCTTGTTGCCCAGCCGCTGCATCAGCTCGGCCGTCATCCGGCCTTCCTTCTTGCTGCCGCCGGTGAGGTGGTGCACGCCACCCAGCGACAGCATCTGCGAGCCGTACTCGGCCGTGGTGACGTGTCCCACGACCTCGCCCTTGTAGCGCACGTTGGCCTGCTCGGCGCCGAGGAAGCGGTCGGTGTCGATCTTCACCTTGAAGCTGCAGTAGCTGAAGATGCCCTCGGTCACGACCGTGACCATGTCGACGCCCTGCGCCTTCGAGCCGACGATGAAGGGCGCGGGCTTGTAGTCGGGGTAGGTGGTGGACGAACCGACGCCGGTCACGAAGACCTCGTCGGCATGCAGCAGGTCGCCGTTCCAGTCGGCCTCCACCGCATCGTCGCCTTCGGCCGCCGGTTCGGCGCCTTCGCGCGCGAAGGGCACCAGCGCGGGCGCGGGGCTCTGGAGTTCGCGCCGCAGCAGCACCACCGGGTCGACGCGCACCAGCACGCCGGCGCGGTTGGCATAGCGGTCGCAGGCGCCGGTGCGGCCCTCGGAGATCTGGCACAGCACCGGGCAGGCGTTGCACTCGACCTTGGCGACGCTCATTTTTTCGCTGCGCGGCGGCGCCTTGCCGAAGCCCGCGGTATCGGCGGCCGTGGGAACGTCCATGCCCGGCAGGCCATCTGTCTTGGTGTGTTCAGTCATCGTGGCATCTCTCTTGAAGCGTCCTGCAGCACGTGCAACAAACATGCCGGTTCCACGCTTGTGCGCAATTTGTCATTTGTGTAGCATCCACTCCACTTTCATGTGGTGTTCACTACATTGGACGCATGAAATGTACCGATCCGGCCCGATGCTTGCATGGGTGTTTTCCTAGGGTCCGTTCAAGCTGTTTCCGGGGATCGGCGACAGGTTGAACAGGCCTCGGGGCCCAGACTTGGTGCGCAGTGACCGACAATCGGGCGGAGCCCGCCGGTTGACGCTGCCAGCCAGGTACCGCAAGCCCTCGTCGCCTGCCATTTCGTCCACTTTTTTTCGAGTCATCCCATGAGTGCATTCAGCGAAGAACGCGTCCTCTCGGTTCACCACTGGACCGACCGCCTGTTCACCTTCACGACCACGCGCGACCCCGCGCTGCGCTTCTCCAACGGCCACTTCACCATGATCGGCCTCAAGGTGAACAACAAGCCGCTGCTGCGCGCCTACAGCATCGCCAGCGCCAACTACGAGGAGTACCTCGAGTTCCTGAGCATCAAGGTCGATGAAGGCCCGCTGACCTCGAAGCTGCAGCACATCCAGGTCGGCGACACGATCATCGTGGGCCGCAAGCCCACCGGCACGCTGCTGATCGACTACACGCTGCCGGGCAAGCGCCTGTACCTGTTCGGCACCGGCACCGGCCTGGCACCGTTCATGAGCATCATCCGCGACCCGGAAACCTACGAGAAATTCGAGAAGGTCATCCTGGTGCACGGCGTGCGCCAGGTCGACGAACTGGCCTACCACGACCTGGTGAGCGACCACCTGCCCAAGCACGAGATCCTGGGCGAGATGATCGAGAAGCAGCTGCTCTACTACCCGACCGTGACGCGCGAAGAGTTCCGCAACATGGGCCGGATCACCGAGCTGGTCGAGAGCGGCAAGCTCACCGACGACCTCGGCCTGCCGCCGATCAACGCCGCCGAAGACCGCGTGATGCTGTGCGGCAGCCCGGGCATGCTGGTCGACCTCAAGCACATGCTCGAGGGCCGCGGCTTCAAGGAAGGCAATACCAGCACGCCCGGCGACTTCGTCGTCGAACGCGCCTTCGCCGAGAAATAAACCCCATGCGGACAGCCGGACGCAGAGGACGCAAAGGATTCGCAGAGGACGCGAAAGGAAGACCGGAAGAATTTCTTCTGAATTCTTTCGCGCCTTCTGCGTAGTCTGCGCGCCCTCTGCGTCCGCTCTCCGCTCCCGCCTTCATCCGCATGTCCACCACCCGCAAGCCCGCCGCCAAGCCCCAGCGCAAGACCGGCGTGCGCGAAGCAGCGGCGCAGGCCACGCGCGACGCGATCCTCAAGGCGGCCACCAAGGTGTTCGCCCGCTACGGTTACGACGGCGGCAGCGTCGAGAAGATCTCGAAGGCCGCCAAGTCCTACGACCGGATGATCTATTACTACTTCGGCAGCAAGGAAGGCCTCTTCATTGCGGTGCTCGAAGGCATCTACCGGCGCATGGACGAGGCCGAGGCGGCGATCGACCTCGACACCTCGCGCCCGGTCGAGGCGCTGACGACGGTGATCCACTTCGTGCTGGGCTACTACCGCAAGAACCCCGAGTTCGTCACGCTGCTCAACACCGAGAACCTGCACAAGGGCCGGCACATCGCGAAGTCGCTGCGCGCCAGCGAGTACTCGTCGCGCGCGGTCACGATCGTGCGCGAACTGCTCGCCAGTGGTGCATCGCAGGGCCTGTTCCGCACCGACCTGGCGGCCCGCGACGTCTACCTGCTGATCGCGGCCACCGGCTACTTCTACACCTCGAACCGGCACACGCTGACGACCTTCCTCGGCGAACCGCTCGAGACGCCGGAGGCGGTCGCGCACTGGGAAGACTTCATCGTCGAGACCGTGCTGCGCACCGTGCGCGCCGACGAGAACGAGAACACAGAACCCACCCCACCCCACGAGGAACTGACATGGCAGAAATCGCAGCCGGCGCAAAGTCGGGCAAGGTCGTCATCAAGAACATAGGCTTGCTGCTCTCGGGCGACATCGACAAGCCCATCCTGGACGCCGACACCATCGTGGTGAACGACGGCCTGATCGTCGCGGTCGGCAAGGAGAAGGACTGCGACCTCGAGGGCGCGAAGACCGTCATCGACTGCCGCCAGACCACGGTCGCGCCGGGCCTGATCGACAGCCACGTGCACCCGGTGTTCGGCGACTGGACCCCACGCCAGAGCCAGCTCGGCTGGATCGACTCCTCGATGAACGGCGGCGTCACCACCATGATCTCGGCCGGCGAAGTGCACCTGCCGGGGCGCCCCAAGGACATCGTCGGCCTCAAGGCCCTGGCCATCACCGCGCAGCGCGCCTACGACAACTTCCGCCCCAGCGGCGTGAAGGTGCTGGCCGGCGCGCCCGTGATCGAGAAGGGCATGGTCGAGAGCGACTTCAAGGAACTGGCCGAGGCCGGCGTGAGCCTGCTGGGCGAAGTCGGCCTGGGCACGGTCAAGGCCGGCTACGAGGCCAAGGAGATGGTCGCCTGGGCGCGCAAGTACGGCATCCAGAGCACCATCCACACGGGCGGTCCCTCGGTGCCGGGCTCGGGCTACATCGACAAGGACGTGGTGCTCGAGGCCGACGCCGACGTGATCGGCCACATCAACGGCGGCCACACCTCGCTGCCGGAAGCGCACGTGTGCGAGCTGTGCGAGAAGTCCTCGCGCGCGATCGAGATCGTGCACAACGGCAACGAGAAGACGGCCATCGCCGCGGCCCGCGCCGCGATCGAGCTCAAGTGCCCGCACCGCGTGATCCTGGGCACCGACGGTCCGGCCGGCTCGGGCGTGCAGCCGCTGGGCATCCTGCGCATGGTGTCCTTCATCTCGGCCTTCGCCAACATCCCGGCCGAGCAGGTGTTCTGCTTCGCGACCGGCAACACCGCGCGCATCCGCAACCTCAACTGCGGCCTGATCGAGGTGGGCCGCGACGCCGACTTCGTGTTCATGGACCGCGCCCAGCATTCGCCCGCGCCCGGCCTGCTCGAGAGCGTGGCGCTGGGCGACATCCCGGGCGTGGGCATGGTGATGATCGACGGCATCGTGCGCAGCGGCCGCAGCCGCAACACGCCGCCGGCGACCGAAGTGCCGGTGGTGCTCTGAGGCCCTAGCGCCCGCGCGCGCCGGGCGTCGAGAAATCGTAGTGCGGGCCCGGCCCGTCCACCACGGGCGGCCCCGGATCGGCCGGCCGTGCCGTGCCGCGCACACCGGCGGGAACGGTGGCGTCGCCCACGGCGGGCCCGGGGCCCGGCACGATTGGCGGCCCGTCGTCGCGGTAGGTCGGCGACGAAGTCACCGCGGGCGGCCGCGAGGGCTCGACCCAGGCGCCGGCGGAGGCTTCACCCCCTGGCGCCACCGCATCGACCGGTGCCGGCCGGGAGCGCGCACGCGCGGCACGCCGCTGCTGCGCGGCCGTGGGCGGCGTGTAGGGGAACACGTCGGACGGCGCGACCGCAGCGCCGGCAGTCGCGGGCCGGGCCGCCGGGGGCGGTGAAGGCGATGGCGCCGGCGCGGTGGCAACCGGCGGCGGCGGCGATGCGGGTGGCGATGCGGGTGGCGATGGTATCGCCGGCACCTCGGGGACCGCGGCGCTCTGGCCGGTCGGCAGTTGCTGCGGCACCTTGCTGTCCGTCAGCATGTAGAGCGCCCAGCCCATGAAGCCGAGCAGGACCACCAGGCCACCGATGCAGAGCTTGACCCAGATTGCCCCGGTGTCGGCGGCCGCCGATGCGTCCAACGCGGCCGGCCGCGACGGCACGGCGTGCGACGCATCGTGCGGACCGTCGGGCGGCACGGGCGCGGCGGCGGCACCGATCGAGGGCTCGGCGCCCAGCCGGGCGTCGCACGCCACGCAGAAGCGGGCGTTGGCAGGGTTCTTCCGGCCGCAAGCCGCGCAAACGGTCGTCGAGGACGTGGTGTTGAACATAGCACTGCACTTTGCACGAAAGCGCCCGCCGGGAGTGCCGGCGGGTATCGGCAGCAGGTTTCCACATGTTGCCGCGCTCCGAAGAGGAGCTGTCGCTGTGCCCGTCGTGCCATGGCGACCGCCGTCACCTCCGGCTAAGATCGCTCGCCGCGAAGGCAGCCCCACCGCCGGTCCATCGACAAATGGCACGGGAGTTGCGATGTGCCTGCGGTGCGACCTTGGCCCCTGCCGCCTGCGGGTGTGGAGGGGGGTCGGGGCCGTTCCACTGTCGATTGCACGGAAACTCATCACCAAGCGGGGTGTCGGTCGTGTCGATATTCGTTACCAACCCGTTCCTGTTCTACGGGATCCTGTTCATCGGCCTGATCCTGAGCTTCGGCTTCGTGGAGTTGCGCTGGGGGGCGCGGCCCATGCCACGGCGCGCCATCGTGCTGCGCGACGTGCTCGCCGCCCTGTTCTATGTCGCCGTCGTGGCGCAGGCGGCGCATTTCCTCAATCGGTGGATCGGCCTGCGCGGACCCTGGCCCGCCTTGCTGGGCGAATGGCCGCTGTGGGCGCGGCTGCTGCTGTACCTGGTCGTGGCGGATTTCGGTGCCTACTGGATGCACCGGCTGGTCCACCTCCCCTGGCTCTGGCGGGTGCACCGCTGGCATCACATGCCGGACCGCGTGTACTGGCTGTCCGGCACCCGCGGTTCGATCCTGCAGCAGACGCTGTTCAACCTGCCCTACATCTTTGCCAGCCCCTTGATCGACGTCTCGCCCTGGTGGATCGCGAGCGGCCTGCTCGTCATGAACGCGTTGACGAACTCCTGGATGCACATGAACGTGCGCTGGCAGCTGGGCGCGCTCGACTGGCTGATCGTCACGCCGCGCAGCCACGAGATCCACCACAGCAAGCAGCCGGCGCACTACCAGCGCAATTTCGGCGTGCTGTTGTCCGTGTGGGACAGGATGTTCGGCACGTTCCGCTCGCCCAAGGAGATCGACGCATCGACGCTCGAATTCGGCGTGGCCGAGAAGGTCCCGCTGGCCCGCCTGACGATCGGACTCTGAGCGCTGCAGCCCGGCCACACGGGGCACGTTCCTCGTGTCGCGCACGATTCATCCCGTCGACCACCAAGGGGGTCAGGCGGTAGATGCCGAGGCCGCGGCCGCGCACGGCTGCTGCTCGTCCCGCAGGAAGGCGAACACCGCCAGCGCCGTCAACACGGTCACCGCCGCCAGCACGCACAGCAGCGTCGCGAAGGCCGCACCGTAGGCCTGCAGCAGCTCGGCACGGCCCAGCCCCGGCAACAGCGCCAGGGCCTGCGACAGGTCGCCGGTGGTCACGCGCTGCGCGGCCTGCGAGGCGGCTTGCGCGGCATGTCCCGGTACATGGCCCAGCTGCCGCGCCACCAGCGCCGTCAGCCCCGCGCCGACCAGCGCCAGCGCGATGCCCTCCCCCGCCACGCGCACGGTGTTGAAGATGCCCGAGGCCATGCCCGCGCGTTCACGCGGCACCACGCTCACGGCCAGGCCGTCCATCAGGCCCCAGGGCAGGCCGATGCCCGCGCCGATCAGCAGCAGCGGCCCCACCATGCCCTGCAGCGGCGTGCCGGGCGCACAACGGCTGAGCCAGAACAGGCCGGCCGCGCACATCAGCAGACCCAGCGCCGACAGCACGCCGGCCGAATGGCGCTGCGCGAGCCAGGCCGCCAGCGTCGGCACCACCAGGATCGGCCCCGACAGCGCGAACATGAAGCCGCCTGCCTCCAGCGCGCTGCGCCCTTCGAGCCCGATGAAGCGCAGCGGCAGCAGCACCAGCAGCACCACGAAGCCGTAGGCCGGCGCCGCCGCCAGCAGCTGCACGCCGACGAAACGTGGAAAACGGAACAGCGAAAGGTCGAGCATCGGATGCGCGACGCGCCGCTCGATGGCGACGAAGGCTGCGCCCGTCAGCGCCGCAGCGGCCAGCGCGCTCAGCACCCACGGGCTGCCCCAGCCGCTGTCGGGCGCCTGCAGCACGCCCAAGGTGAGCAGGCTCAGCGCGGCAGTGAAGCTCAAAGCGCCGGGCAGGTCCAGCCCCTGGGCCTGCGGGTTGCGCGATTCGCGCATGCCGGGCGCGGCGATGCACAGCGCCAGCAAGCTGACCGCGCCCGGGCTCAGCATCACCGCCTGCCAGCCGAAGGTCTGGGCCAGCCAGCCCGAGAGGATGGAGCCGCAGGACAGCCCCACGCCGAAGGAGGTGCCGATCAGGCTGAAGGCCCGCGTGCGTGCCGGCCCGTCGAACACCTGCGCCAGCGCGGCCGTGCCGGCCGCGAAGCCGGCCGCCGAACCCAGCCCCTGCAGCGCGCGCACCAGGTCGAAGGCCACGATGCCCGGTGCCCAGGTCAGCATCGAACAGCTCAGCGCCACCACCGCCAGCCCGAGCAGGAAGACCCGCTTGCGCCCGAAGGCGTCGGCCAGCGCGCCGGCCGCCAGCAGGGTGGCGCCGAAGCTCAGCATGAAGGCGTTGGTGACCCAGTTGAGCTGCACCGGGCTGCCGCCCAGCGCGGCGTGGATGGCGGGCAGCACGACGGCCGGGCCGGTGAAGCTCAGCGGCATGCCCAGCGCGGCGAGGCAGACGGCGGCCAGCAGCCAGTTCCTGGCGGCGGAAGAGGAGGAGGAAGAAGGGGCAGACATCGCTGAGCTTTCACGCGGGGACGGAATGACGGACCGAAAACGCCCGACCGGGGCGTGGGGAGAAGATAGAAAGGATTCAATGCAATGAAAATAGCGGCCCGATTCCTCACACCCCCAACCTCAGGTTGCCAATCCTCTCGCACCCATGGACAGCTTCAGCGGACTCGAATCCTTCGTGCGGGCGGCCGACCTGCTGAGCTTCGCGGGCGCCGGCCGGCAGCTGGGCATCTCGGCCTCGGCCGTGGGCAAGAACGTGGCGCGGCTCGAGACGCAGCTGGGCCTGCGCCTGTTCCACCGCACCACGCGCCAGGTGCGGCTCACGACCGAAGGCGCGCTGTTCCATGAACGCTGCCGCCGCATCCTCGACGAGCTCGACGATGCGCACGCGATGATGCAGGACGCGGTCGCCACACCGCGCGGCCACCTGCGCGTGAGCCTGCCGACCATCGGCTACCGCTTCCTGCTGCCGGTGCTGCCGGAGTTCAAGGCGCGCTATCCGGCGATCGAGCTCGACCTCGACTTCAACGACCGGCTGGTCGACGTGATCGCCGAGAACGTCGACGTGGCGATCCGCAGCGGCGAGCTGGTCGACTCCGGCCTGGTGGCGCGCCGGCTCGGCCCCTTCAACTTCGTGCTGGTGGCCTCGCCCGCCTACCTGGCGCGCGCCGGCGTGCCGCAGACGCCGGCCGACCTCGCGCATCACTTCTGCCTGCGCTACAAGTTCGTGACCGACGGCCGGATCGAGGAATGGGACCTGGCCGGCCTGCCCGCGCAGTTGCCGCTGTGCCTGGCGACCAACAACATGGAAGCCATGCTCGGCGCGGCCGTGGCCGGCCTGGGTGTGGCCTACATGCCCGACTTCCTCGCGCGCGATGCGCTGGGCCGTGGCGAGCTGCAGTGCGTGCTGGGCCCGCACGTGGTGCGCCAGGGCCAGTTCTCGGCGCTCTGGGCGTCGAGCCGGCAGCTGTCGCCCAAGGTGCGGGCCTTCGTCGACTTCGCGTGCGAGCGGCTGTTCAACGACGCCGATGCGACCGCACCGAGGATGCGGGCCGCAGGATAGCCGGCCGCCGGCTCGGCAGGGCGGTCCCTGGGCCGGTCACTTGCTGTAGAAGGTCAGGTACTGTTGGTAGTACGTCTTGAGTTTGGCATCGGTCGTGTTGTTCACCGCGCATTGGTAGAAGGGCTTGCCGACCGTGTTGAACGAGTAGTTCGCATCGGGCTCGTTGCACGTCGTCGCCTTCATGTAAGCCTTCTGCTGCGTGATGCAGGGGCCGTTGCTGACCTCGATGGTCTTCGTCCCCGGCACGCCCTGGCAGCTGTATTGGTAGGAGACTTTCGAATAGCCCAGCGCATCCGTTCCCGCGCCGGAACCGGAGCCGGAGCTGCTGGAGCCGCCCGAGGGCGTGCTGCTGTCGCTGTCGTCGGAGCCCCCGCCGCCACAGGCCGCCAGCGCCAACACGCTGCATGCCAGGAAAGACACCGTCAAAAACCGCTTGGCCGAATCGTTCATTGCATCCCCGATGAGTTGATTGATGTGGGGCAAAGTATTTGCAACGACGACGCCGTTCGCAATGATGCAAATGCACCATTGGGCGAGGGTGAGGCGGACCGCGGCCGGCGTGACGATGTGCGATCCGCGGAACAGCCCGGTGCCTCCTCAGGCCGGCGCGTAGTCGGTCGATGCCGCCACCGTGGCCCACTCGGCGGTCTCGCGCTCGAGGTAGGCGATCTTGTCGCCGATGACCTTGAGCGTGTCGGTGCCCAGCGGCAGGCGCATCGGCGGCTTGGGCGAGCCGACCAGCGCCAGCACGGCCTGCGCCAGCTTCTGCGGATCGCCCGGCTGGTTCAGGCTGATCGCGCGCGCGGCCACGCGCACCTGGCCCGCCGTGCCTTCGTAGTCCGCGATCAGGCGCGGCGAGACGGTGAGCGAATTGCCCTCGAGAAACTCGGTGCGGAAGTAGCCCGGCTCCACCGCCGTGACGTGGATGCCCAGCGGCGCCAGCTCCTTGTGCAGCGCCTCGGTCAGCCCCTCGACCGCGAACTTGGTCGAGCAGTAGATGCCGAAGCCCGGGCCCGACTGGTGGCCGCCGAGCGAGGACAGGTTGAGCACGTGCCCGCGCCGCTGCGCGCGCATCGACGGCAGCACGGCACGCGTCACGTTCAGCAGGCCGAACACGTTGGTCTCGTAGAGCTTGCGCACCTCGTCGGCCGTGGCCTCCTCGACCGCGCCCAGCAGGCCGAAGCCGGCGTTGTTGACCAGCACGTCGATGCGGCCGAAGCGCGCCAGCGCGGCCTCGACGGCCTGCGCGATCTGCGCCTCGTCGGTGACGTCGAGCGACACGCCCAGGAGCCCCGGATGGTCGCCGAAGCGCTGGGCGACGGAGGCCGCGTCGCGCGCCGTCGCGACCACGGCGTCGCCATGGGCGAGCGCGGCTTCGGCCATGCGGGCGCCGAGGCCGCGAGAGGCGCCGGTGATCATCCAGACGCGTGGGAATTCGGTGGTGGTGGTGGTGGCAGTCATGTCGGTTTCCTTCGATGCAGAGGTGGAAGAACGTTGCAGTGAGGCCAATGTAGGTTTTGGAACCGCATCCGAATAGCCCACATTCACACGCTTCATTCACAAGGCAATCGTGATAATCGAGCGATGGCCTTCAACGAACTGCGCGCGATCTCCACCTTCATCCAGGCCGCCGAGCTGGGCAGCCTGCGCCAGGCCGCCGCCGCGCAGGCGATCACGCCGCAGGCCGCGAGCCAGGCGCTGGCGCAGCTCGAATCGCACCTGGGCGTGCGGCTGTTCCACCGCACCACGCGCAAGCTGAGCCTGACCGAGGAAGGCAGCCAGTTCCTCGAAGCCGCGCAGCCCGGCCTGAGCACGCTGCAGCGCGCGCTGCAGGGCGCACGCCGCGGGCGCGAGGAGATCGCCGGCCCGCTGCGCATCGTGGCGCCGCGCGCGACCATGCTGCGCATCCTGTGGCCGGTGCTCGAGGAATTCTGCCGGCGGCATCCGCAGATCGAGCCCGACGTGCAGCTCGACGACCGCGTCGGCAACTGGGTCGAGGAGCGGGTCGACATCGGCTTTCGCGTGGGCAGCGCGCCGCAGGACGGACTGATCGCGCGCCGCCTCATGCCCGTGCAGCTGGTGGTGTGCGCCGCGCCGGCCTACCTGGCGCGCTTCGGCACGCCGACGCACATCGACGACCTCGCCAGGCACCGCTGCAGCGGCTTCAGGCATCCGGCCACGGGCAAGGTGATGCCCTGGGAATTCAAGGTCGGCGAGGAGATCGTGTCGCGCGCCATCGCGCCGGTGTTCTGCACCAACGACATCGACCTGGAGGCCCAGGCCGTGGTGGCCGGGGAAGCGGTCGGCCAGCTGGTGGGCGCGACCGCGGCACCGCTGATCCGCTCAGGCCAGGTGCTGCCGCTGCTGACCGAACACGTCACCAACCATCTGGGGCTCTACGTCTACTACGGCAGCCGCGTGGCCCAACCAGCGCGGGTGCGGGCCTTCATCGACCTAGCGGCGGCGCAGCTGAGCGACAACGAGGATTTCGTGCTCACGCCGCGCGACCTGGCGAAGGCGCCGCGGCGGCGCAAGGCAGCGGCACGTCGCTGAGGCTCAGGTGCGCCCATCCGCCGGGCGCAGCACCTGGCCCTTGAGCGTGACCGGCTTGCCGATGGGCGGCGCGGTACGCGTCTCGACCGTGCGCAGCGAACCGTTGTCCATGCGCACGCGCACCTGGTAGAAGGTCTCGGTGCGGACGCGCTTCTCGACCACGTTGCCCGCATAGCCGCCGCCGACCGCGCCGATCACCGTGGCAGCGGTGCGTCCGCCGCCATGGCCGAACTGGTTGCCGATCACGCCGCCCAGCACGCCGCCGGCCACCGCACCGACGCCGGTCGCGGGCGCCGCGCGCTTCACGACCTGGACCGACTCGACGCGACCGCAGACGGTGCAGACCGGCGCGGCGCGGCGCACGGGCGCAGGCGCGGCGGCATTGCCGACCGCCGGAGGTGGCATCACGGCCTGGGCCACGGGGGCAGGCGCGGGCAGCGGCGCGGGTACGGGCGCGCGGGCCGGTTCAGGCGCCATCGCAGCCATGGGGGGCGTCCCCCCGTCGGCGGGGCCTTGCGGGGGCTGCGAGGGGGCCACGGCGGCCGGTGGCGGGGCGGAGGCAATCGAAGAGGCGCCGCCGCGCTGGTACAGCAGCGTGCCGCCGAGCGCCACCACGGCAACGGCCAGGGCGCCGATCACGCCCCACAGCGCCTTGGGCGCGCCGGGACGCACGGGTGTCTCCGGGGAGGATGGGGAAGAAGAAAAGCTGTCCATCACTTGTGTCCTTTGGCTGCACGCCGCCAACGGCGCGACAGCGCCAGCATGGACGCCCCCGCACGCGTGCCGCGTCAGCCGGGGCTTGCAAGCCCCGTCGGAACAAGGCTCAGAGGTTGGGCGCGAGCAGCCGCTCGAGCTCGCTCTCGGGCTGGCCGCGGCGCGCGGCCTGGTCGGCCAGCTGGTCGTGGCCGATCTTGCCGACGTTGAAGTAGACCGCCTGCGGATGGCTCAGCTGGAAGCCGCTGACGCTGGCGGCCGGCGTCATCGCCAGGCTCTCGGTCAGCGTCATGCCGATGTCGGCGCACTGCATCACCTCGAACATCGCGCGCTTGACGCTGTGGTCCGGGCAGGCCGGGTAGCCCGGCGCGGGGCGGATGCCGCGGTACTTCTCGGCGATCATGTCCTCGTTGCTCAGCGCCTCGTCGGCCGCATAGCCCCAGAGGTCGGTGCGCACGCGGTGGTGCAGCGATTCGGCGAAGGCCTCGGCCAGCCGGTCGGCCAGGGCCTTGAGCATGATGGCCGAGTAGTCGTCGAGGTCGTCGACGAAGTACTTCTCCTTCTTCTCCACGCCCAGGCCCGCGGTCACGGCGAACATGCCGACATAGTCCTTCAGGCCGCTGTCCTTGGGCGCGACGAAGTCGGCCAGGCAGCGGCTCGGGCGCATCACGCCTTCGATCACCTGCTTCTCGGTCTGCTGGCGCATGCCGTACCAGGTGAGCGCGACTTCGCTGCGGGTCTCGTCGGTGTAGAGCTCGATGTCGTCGTCGTTGACGGTGTTGGCCGGCCAGAAGCCGACGATGCCGCTCGCGCTGAGCCAGCGGCCCTCGATGAGGCGCTTCAACATGCGTTGGCCATCCGCATAGACGCGCACGGCCTCGGTGCCGACGATCTCGTCCTTGAGGATCGCGGGGAAGGGCCCGGCCAGGTCCCAGGTCTGGAAGAAGGGGCCCCAGTCGATGTACTTCGCGAGCTCGGTCAGGTCGTAGTTCTTGAAGATGCGCCGGCCGATGAACTTGGGCACGGGCGGCGTGTAGTTCGACCAGTCGATCGGCGTCTTGTTGGCCCGCACCTTGGCCAGCGGCCACAGCGGCACCTGCTTCTTGTTGGCGTGCTGGTGGCGCACCTTGTCGTAGTCGGCGTTGAGCTCGTCGATGTACTTCGTCGCCTGGTCGGACAGCAGCGACTGCGCCACGCTCACGCTGCGCGAGGCGTCGGGCACGTAGACGACAGGGCCTTCGTAGTGCGGCGCGATCTTCACCGCCGTGTGCACGCGGCTGGTGGTGGCGCCGCCGATCATCAGCGGGATCTTCTTGATGCGGAAATGGTCGTCGCGCTGCATCTCGCCGGCCACGTACTGCATCTCTTCCAGGCTCGGCGTGATCAGGCCCGACAGGCCCACGATGTCCGCGCCCTCGACCTTGGCGCGCGCCAGGATCTCGTGGCACGGGACCATCACGCCCATGTTCACCACTTCGAAGTTGTTGCACTGGAGCACGACGGTGACGATGTTCTTGCCGATGTCGTGCACGTCGCCCTTGACGGTGGCGATGATGATCTTGCCCTTGGTGCGCACGTCGCGGCCGGCGGCCTCGTCGCGCAGTTTCTCTTCCTCGATGTAGGGCAGCAGGTGAGCCACGGCCTGCTTCATCACGCGGGCCGACTTGACCACCTGCGGCAGGAACATCTTGCCGGCGCCGAACAGGTCGCCGACCACGTTCATGCCGTCCATCAGCGGCCCTTCGATCACATGCAGCGGGCGGCCGCCCTTGGCCAGGATCTCGCGGTAGGCCTCCTCGGTGTCCTCGACGATGAAGTCGGTGATGCCGTGCACCAGCGCATGGCTCAGGCGCGCGCCGACCGTGACCGGCGCCTCGGGCGTGCCGCGCCAGTCGTTGCGCTTGCTCTCGTCCTTGGCGCCGCTCTTGGCGGTTTCGGCGACTTCGACCAGGCGCTCGCCGGCGTCGGGGCGGCGGTTGAGGATCACGTCCTCCACGCGCTCGCGCAGCACCGGTTCGAGGTCGTCGTAGACGCCGACCATGCCGGCGTTGACGATGCCCATGTCCATGCCGGCCTTGATCGCGTGGTACAGGAACACGGTGTGGATGGCTTCGCGCACCGGGTCGTTGCCGCGGAAGCTGAAGCTCACGTTCGACACCCCGCCCGAGACCTTGGCGCCGGGCAGGTTCTGCTTGATCCAGCGCGTGGCCTCGATGAAGTCGACCGCGTAGTTGTTGTGCTCCTCGATGCCGGTGGCGACCGCGAAGATGTTGGGGTCGAAGATGATGTCCTCGGCCGGGAAGTCGATCTCGTCGACCAGGATGCGGTAGGCGCGCTCGCAGATCTCGATCTTGCGTTCGTAGGTGTCGGCCTGGCCCTTCTCGTCGAAGGCCATCACGACCGCGGCGGCACCGTAGCGGCGCAGCAGCTTGGCATGGTGGCGGAACTGGTCCTCGCCCTCCTTCATGCTGATCGAGTTGACGATGCCCTTGCCCTGGATGCAGCGCAGGCCGGCCTCGATCACCTCCCACTTGGAGCTGTCGACCATGATCGGCACGCGCGCGATGTCGGGCTCCGAGGCGATCAGGTTGAGGAAGCGCACCATCGCGGCCTTGCTGTCGAGCATGGCCTCGTCCATGTTGATGTCGATCACCTGCGCGCCGTTCTCGACCTGCTGGCGCGCGACCGCCAGGGCCTCCTCGAACTGGCCGTTGAGGATCATCCGCGCGAAGGCCTTGGAGCCGGTGACGTTGGTGCGCTCGCCGATGTTGACGAACAGCGTGCCGTCGCCGATCAGCACGGGCTCGAGGCCCGACAGCTTCATCGGGGGAACGGTTTCGGCGGTAGCGACGGACGGGGAAGGAACGGACATGGAACTCACCTGGATGCACAAGGTTCAGGTGAGCGTCGTTGCGGGGACAGACCCGAGCCTGGCGGGGCTGTGAAGCCGGCCGCTGCAACGCTCCTCGGGGGTGGGGATTTTAGGCGGGATTCCGGGTGTGAGGCAGATGAGGGGCTTGCAGCGGGGGCCTTCTTTCCCCTCTCCCTCTGGGAGAGGGGAGGGTGAGGGCATGGGCGGTGGCTTGGGGTGCATCGGTCGAGGGGCGTCGGCGGACGGCATGCCTTGGGGCGGCAGACGCCTGCGGTCCTTCGGACTTCGCTGCTGCGCCTCGCGCCGGGCGGGGTCCGCGCAAACTCGCTGCGCTCAAACATGCGCGGCCCTGATCCGCCCGCCGCTGCGGTGCTCGCCGCAGGCTCGACAGCCGCCCCAAGGCATGCCGCCCACCGACGTGGACGCGCGCGTGGTGCATTCTTCTTTTCCCTCTCCCCCTGGGAGAGGGCAGGGTGAGGGCATGGGCGGTGGATCAGGCACGCGTGATGTGAGGCTGACGCCCTCACCCCTGCCCTCTCCCAGAGGGAGAGGGAGTGAACAGCCAAACGGCCACCGCGCGAACACGGCATGACCCTCCTTCCACTTTCCTGCGTAGAGGGAGAAATATCTCAAGCCGCGGCCGCTTCCCCCGCCGCCTCCCCCGCCCGCACCGTCGTCAACGCAAACGGCGGCAGCCCCTGCAGCAGCCGCTGCCCGTACGAGGTGCGCACCAGCCGCCGGTCGTAGCAGTACACGCTGGCCCGGTCGTCCTCGCTGCGGATCGCGCGGCCCACCCATTGCGCCAGGCGGATCGCGGTGGCGGGCACCACCAGTTCGGTGAAGGGGTCGCGGCCCACGGTGCGCAGCCATTCGGCGCGCGCCTCGCCCACCGGGTCGTCGGGCGGCGCGAAGGGCAGCTTGGCGATGAACACCGATTCGCACAGCTTGCCCGGCAGATCGAGCCCCTCGCCGAAGGACTGCATGCCGAAGATGACCGAGGGCAGGCCCTCGCCCACGCGGTGGCGGTGCGTGGCCAGCAACTGCTGGCGCGGTAGCGCCGTCTGCAGCAGCACGCGCGGGCGCAGCGCCATGGGCAGCGCCTCGACCGCCAGCCGCAGTTGCTCGCGCGAGGTGAACAGCACCAGCGCGCCGTGCCGCACATCGGCCAGGTCGCGCACCAGGGCCTGCACCATCTCGGCCACGTAGCCGGCAGCGTCGCGCGGATCGGCCCGGGTCTCGACCGCGATCAGCCGGCCCTGCACTGCGTAGTCGAAGGGGCTGGGCACTTCCAGCGTGGTCGCGGCCTCGTCGCCGTGCAGGCCCGACTCGCGCAGGAAAAAGTCGAAGCGCCCGCAACTGGTGAGCGTGGCCGAGGTCAGCACCGCGCCGCGCACCTTGTTCCAGAGCTGATGGCGCAGCGTGGCACCCGGCAGCAGCGGGCTCGCGTGCGCCTGCAGCACCTCGCGGTCGCCATAGACCTCGAGCGTGAACCACTTGGCGGCCGGCACCGCGTCGGGCGCGGCATCGCGCAGCAGCAGTTGCGCGGTGTCGAGCATCTGCTCCAGGCGCGGCGCGAGCGCGCCGAGCTGGGCGTACATCGTCGACAGCTTGCGCGCCATGGCGGGCTGCTCGCGCATCTCGGCGCGCAGGGCGTTGGCGATCACGCGCAGCGCTTCCAGGAAACCCGAGGCGTGATGCGCCACCCGGCCCAGCGGACCCTGCAGCACCTCGGGCAGCGCGCCCAGCGGCAGCCGGGCCCGCGCGGGGCCGCGCGCGGCCGGGCCGTCGAGGCCGGCGCGCAGGGCGTCGCCGTACAGGTCCATCACCAGCCGCTCGGTGTCCTGCAGCGCCTGGCGCATCTGCGCCGCGTGGGTCGGGATGTCGGCCACCTCGGTGACTTCGAAGCGCACGCCCACGCGCACCGCGCGCCGGGCCAGTCGCTCGGCCCAGGCGTGCTGGCCCAGGTCCATGCGGCAGCCGAATTGGGCGAGCGCGGTGGCTGGCAGGTGGTGGGCCTCGTCGAGCACCAGCAGCGAGTTGTCGAGTTCGGGCAGCTGCCGGTTGCCCAGCGAGGCGAGCAGCAGGTCGTGGTTGACCACGATGACCTGCGCGCCGACCAGCGCCTTGCGGCGCTCGTAATACACGCACTGGTTGAACGAGGGGCAGTGCTTGCCGCTGCACGAGGCGGCGTCGGCCGCCATCGGCAGCCAGGCTTCGGCCGCGGGCGGCGTGGCCAGCGTGTCGCGGTCGCCGTCCCAGGCGCCGGTCGACAGGGTCTGTGCGATGCCGGTGTAGAACTTGAGCCGCGCCTCGACCTCGTGCGCGGGACGGGTGGCGCGGGCCGCGGCCTCGTGGGCCTGCTCGTCGGCGAACAGGTCGTAGCCGCCCTCCTCGTCGTCTTCCTCGTCGAGTTCGCCGACCATGCCCGTCAGGCGCTCGAGCTTCTGCTGGCACACGTAGCGGCCCCGGCCCTTGGCCAGCGCAAAGCGGAAGGGCTGCGACAGCAGCGCCGCCAGCGCGGGCAGGTCCTTGTGGACCAGCTGCTCCTGCAGCGCCACCGTGGCGGTGGAGATCACGACGCGGGTGTTGCGCGCCAGCGCGAGCGCGATGGCCGGTGCGCAGTAGGCCAGCGACTTGCCGACGCCGGTGCCGGCCTGGATCACGGCGATGGCGCGCACCGGCGGGGCCGCCTCGTCGTCATCGACCTTGCCCAGCGTGGCGGCACCCAGCGTGTTGGCCACCTGCTCGGCCATGCGCCGCTGGCCCTCGCGGCCGCGGAAACCCTCGCTGGCCTGAACCACCTCATCGAACGCCTGCAGGGCGGACGCGGCCCATTCCAAAGAAGACATGCGGCGAGTGTTGCACGACCCGCGACCGGGGGCCGTTCCTGCGGCTTCAGGCCGGCTGCGGTGCGCCCTTGGGATCGGTGGCCGAGGCCGGCAGGCCGAAGAGGGTGTCGAAGGCCCAGTTGAAGACGAAGGTGTAGACCAGGAAGAAGACCACCAGGCCCAGGTCCATCACCAGCGCGGCCCAGAGGCTGATGTCCAGCCACCAGGCGATGGCCGGCACCAGGAAGGCGATCAGGCCGCCCTCGAAACCGATGGCGTGGGCGATGCGGCGGCGCAGGCTGCGCCCGCGCACGACCTGGCGCGACTCCCAGCGCTCGAACAGCCAGTTGAAGGTCAGGTTCCAGCACACCGCGATGGCCGAGGCGATGACCGACAGCACGCTCGAATGCGCCAGGCCCTGGCCCGACATCAGGGCCAGGCCGATGCTGGCCGCCACGATGGCGATGCCCTCGTAGAGGGTGATGTAGACGACGCGGCGCTTGAGCCCTTGCATGAGAAACCTCGAATAGAAACGGTGAACAGGTCTGGACTTTATGTGTCTCTTTCTGATATATAAAGTCATCTTCTATCAGTTGAATTGACAGGTCGGCCGCCCATGGCTTTTTCCTCCGACAACCTGCAGGTCTTCCTGGCGGTGCTCGACCACGGCTCCTTTTCGGCCGCCGCGCGCTCGCTGGGGCGGGTGCCCTCGGCCGTCAGCATGGCGATCGCCGGCCTGGAAGCCGAACTCGACCTGCCCCTGTTCGATCGCAGCGGCCGCGAGCCCAGGCCCACGGCCGCCGCGCGCTCGCTCGAGCCGCAGGCCCGCCTGCTGGCGGCGCAGTTCAAGCAGCTCGAGGTGCAGGCGCTGGCGCTGACCCAGGGCCTGGAGAACCGGCTGACGCTGGCCATCGCGCCCGAACTGCTGGCCGCTCCGTGGAGCGGCGCCCTGGCCGCGCTGGCGCAGGAATACCCGCTGCTCGAAGTGGAGGTGCTGGCCGCGCCCCAGGCCGACGCGCTGGCGCTGCTGCACGAAGGGCGCGCCCAGCTCGCGGTGGTGTTCGAGCGGCCCAGCCTGGACGGCCGCGAAGGTTTTCAGGAAGTCGCGAGCGACACCATGGTGGCGGTGATGGCCCCCGACCATCCGGCGCTGGCCGCGGCCGGCGGGCGGCTGCGCGAGGAGCACCTGCACAACACGCGGCAGATCGTGGTGGCGGGCCGCGACCTCGCGACCAGCGACCCGCGCTTCGTGTTCGGCCGCCATGTCTGGCGCACAGACAACGCACTCGCCGCGCTGAGCCTGCTCACCGCCGGCCTGGGCTGGGGCTGGCTGCCGCGCAACTTCGTCAAACCGCACGTGGCGGCCGGCGCGCTGCTGGAGATTCCGTTCGAGAACCTGAGCAACGGGCTGGACCTGTGGGTCGACGTGGTGTGGTCGCGCGAGCGGCCGCTGGGACTGGGGGCGCAGCGCTTCGTCGCGCTGATCGCGCGCGACAAGGGGAGCGCAAAAGCCGAAAAGGCTGAAAAGACCTAGCGTCCGTGGCGGCCCTCGCCGCCGCCGCGGTGATCGCCACCGCCCCGGTGGTCGCCGCCCCGCCCCGGGCCTTGCGGCCTGCCGCCCCCACCTTCACGGGGCCCGCCCTGCCCCCGGATGTACAGGCCCCCGTTGGATTGCGGGCGCGGCCGGTCCGGCCGGACCTCCGGGCGAGGTCCTGGCGGCCTGCCAGGGCGCACGCCCGGATCGGGCCGGGGCCGGAAGCCGTCGTCGCGCGGCGGCCGGAAACCCGGGCCGGGCGTGGGGCGCGGATCGGGACGTGGGCGAAAGCCGGGGCCAGGCCCCCCCGGGCCGCCGGGGCGCCACGGGTTGGGCCGCCATTCGGGCCGCGGCGGGGGCGGCGGGCGCCAGCCCTGCACCGGCGGCGGCGGGCGCTGGCCCCACCAGCGGCGGTCGCCGTACCAGGGCCGGTCGCGGTAGTAATTCGACCAGTAGCTGCCCAACGTGAAGGCCACGATCGGCACGCCGATCACCGCGCCGTAGGTGGCGAGCGGCACGCGCTGCTGTTCGTAGGCGTAGTCGAGGCTGGGCGCGTAGACCCAGCCGCGCAGCCCGTCGGGCAGCACCACGTCGCACCAGCTGTAGCCGTTGGTGCACCCCATCACCTCGAGCGGCTGGCCGCCGCCCAGCGTGGCGACCACCGGATAGTCGGGCGCCGGGCCGGCGCGCAGGTTCAGCGCACCGCGCGTGAAGGCCTGCTGCGCGGCGGCCGCGAGCGGAAGAGAGAGGGCGATCGAGCCGATGCCGATCCAGCGCCAGGCAAGCTTGTTCATCATGTCGGGATTCCTTCCCTTGCAGGGTAGGCGTCGCGCCGAAGCGCTGTCAATCGGCCGAGGCGCCAACCGCCCGGCCCGCCGCGATCGGCTTCAGGCCGCTTCGCGGTAGAACAGCGTGCGGCCCGGCAGCGGCGCCACGGCTTTGCCGATGGCCGCGATGTGGTCGGGCGTGGTGCCGCAGCAGCCGCCCACGATGTTCACCAGGCCGTCGGCCGCGAACTCGTGCAGCAGGCGCGAGGTGACGTCGGGCGTCTCGTCGAAGCCGGTGTCGCTCATCGGGTTGGGCAGGCCGGCGTTGGGGTAGCAGCTGATGAAGGTGTCTTCGGCCACGCGCGCCAGTTCCTGGATGTAGGGCCGCATCAGCGCCGCGCCCAGCGCGCAGTTCAGCCCGATCGCCAGCGGGCGCGCATGGCGCACGCTGTGCCAGAAGGCGGTGACGGTCTGGCCGCTGAGGATGCGGCCCGAGGCGTCGGTCACGGTGCCGCTGATCAGCAGCGGCAGCCGGTGGCCCGAGTTGTCGAAGTACTCGTCGACCGCGAACAGCGCGGCCTTGGCGTTGAGCGTGTCGAAGATGGTCTCGACCAGGATCACGTCGGCCCCGCCCTCGACCAGCGCCTCGGTCTGCTCGTAGTAGGCCGCGCGCAGCGATTCGAAGTCGATGTTGCGCGCGCCGGGATCGTTCACGTCGGGGCTGATGCTCGCGGTCTTGGGCGTCGGGCCCAGAGCGCCGGCCACGAAGCGCGGCTTGTCCGGCGTGCTGAACTTGTCGCAGGCCGCGCGCGCGAGCTTCGCGGATGCGAGGTTCATCTCGCGCGCCAGGTGCGCCATCTTGTAATCCTCCTGCGCGATGGTGGTCGCGCCGAAGGTGTTGGTCTCGATCAGGTCGGCACCGGCCGCGAGGTAGCCCTCGTGGATGTCGGAGATCACGTCGGGCCGCGTGAGCGAGAGCAGCTCGTTGTTGCCCTTCACGTCACGCTCGAAGTCCTTGAAGCGCTCGCCGCGGTACTGCGCTTCCGTGAGCTTGAAGCGCTGGATCATCGTGCCCATGGCGCCATCGAGGATGGCGATGCGTTGGGAGAGGATGGCGGGCAGCGCCTGGGCTCGGGTGTACGCGACGGGTTTCATTGCCGAAATTCTAGGCGCTCGGCCCGGCCGATGCCTCCGAAGGGATGCTCGTCGCCGACGCGGCCGTGCTCGGCTCACGGCCGCGTCCAGGGTGCAGCCCACGGCCCTTGCTGCTGCGACGGCCGGGGCAGCACCAAGTCCACGGCTTCGCGATCGTTGGGCAGCCCCGTCACGCTGCCCACGGGCGACGGCGCCAGCGCCGCACGTCTATAGGTCGAGGGGCGGACACCGGTGTGGCCCTTGAAGAAGCGCGAGAAGTTGCTCGGCGCGGAGAAGCCCAGGTCCATCGCCACCGCGGTCAGCGACTCGCCTTCGTAAAGCAGTCTGCGGATCGCCTCCTCCACGCGCACCGCGCTCCAGAAGACCTGCGGCGTGGTGTGCAGCTGGTCGCGAAAGAGCGCGAAGAAGTGCGCCCGCGACAGCCCCACCTTGGCCGCGATGTCGTCCACCGGCGTCTTGTCACCGACGTGCTCGCGCATGTACGCGATGGCGCGGCGCAGCCGATGGTCCAGGCTCGGATGTGCGTTCACGCGCATGCCATGGTCGGGATAGGCGACCGATGCCTCGATCGCCGCGCCCAGCAACTGCTCCACCTCGTCGTCGACACGCGCGCGCGGCTCGTGGGCGTTGAGCATCAGGTCGAGCACGGTCCAGCAGGCGCGCCGGATCATCGCGTTGATGGGCACGCGCGCCGAGGTGAAGGCCAGCGGCCGTCCGGTGGCAAGGCGGCGTTCCTCCAGCCATGGCCGCGACATGTAGAAGCACAGGAACACCGACGGTGCATCGGAGTCGAGCAGCGTCATGTCGTGCTGCTCGAAGGCGTTCACGCCCAGCGCCACCTGGTCGCTGTACTGCAGCACCTCGCTGCCGATGCGCGCCTGCGCACGCGCGCCGCCGAGCCAGAACGCGATGTGGGCTTCGCTGTGCGAATGGGGCACGAGATCGGCCTCGAGGTTGAGGACCACCGCTCGCCCGAAGGCGCCTTCGTGCAGGGCGAACGCTTCCAACTCTGCCATGGCGCTTGCTCCGTCTGTGGGTTGGAGCGGATTCTGATTGCGTGCAACCGGCGCGTCGCACCGGCTTCGGGAAAGTCCCAACAACACCGCCGGACTCAGCGATAAGCCACCCGATCCAGCGATAAGCGGCCTCGCCGATGCATGCCTACATTCCTCCCATCGCGAGGCACATGGCTTGTGTCCGCCCCGCCCCGCCCCGCCATCGAGTGCATCAACACGGAGAGCTTCATGCGCCTTGCCACCTACCGAATCCACGGCCGAGCCCACGTCGGACGTCTGTCCGCCGACGGCACCCACATCGCCCCCCTGGCACTGTCGCCCCAACAGTCCGAGCGCGGCATCCTCAGCGTGATCGAACTGCTGGCCAGCGGCGAGCCGATGCCGCCCGCGGCCGGCCCCGAAGTGGCGCTGGTGCTGTCCCAGCTCGACGCGCCGCTGCCGCTGCCGCGGCGCAACCTCTGGTGCGTGGGCCGCAACTACCACGCGCATGCGAAGGAACTGTCGGCCTCGGTGTTCAAGGACAACGACACCGATCCCGAGTCGTGGCCCATCGTTTTCACCAAGGTGCCCGAGTGCGTGGTGGGCCCCTTCGACGACGTGCTGGTGCCGACCGACGTGTCGACGCAGATCGACTACGAAGCCGAGCTCGCGGTGGTGATCGGCAAGGGCGGCAAGAACATCCGCCGCGCGGACGCGATGGACTACGTGTTCGGCTACACGGTGGTCAACGACGTGACCGCGCGCGACGTGCAGATGCGCCACCAGCAGTGGGACATGGGCAAGTCCTTCGACACCTTCTGCCCGATGGGCCCGTGGATCGTGACCGCCGACGAGCTCGACGGCCGCCAGACGCGCGTGCGCTGCTGGGTCAACGGCGAGCTGCGCCAGGAAGGCCCGACGCAGAACATGATCTTCGACATCCCGACGCTGATCGAGACCGTCTCGCGCGGCATCACGCTCTATCCGGGCGACGTGATCGCCACCGGCACGCCGGCCGGCGTGGGCATGGGCATGAAGCCGCCGCGCTACCTGAAGGCGGGCGACGTGGTGCGCATCGAGATCGACGGCCTGGGCGCCATCGAGAACAAGTTCGTCTGAGCGGGAGCCCCAGCATGACGACGCATTTCGTGGACGGCCTGGCCGTCGAGGTGGAGGGCGAAGGCACGCCGGTGGTGTGCGTGCACGGCCTCGGCGGCTCGAGCAACAACTGGAGCCCGGTGATGAAGGCGCTGCGCGGCTTCCAGGTGATCCGCATCGACCTGCCGGGCAGCGCGCGCTCTGCAGGTGCCGCGCATGGCGCGCTGTCGATCCAGGTCTTCGTCGACGCAATTGCCCGCGTCTGCGAGCGCCTGTCGGTGCGCGGCGCGCACTTCCTCGGGCACTCGCTCGGGACCATCGTCTGCCAGCACCTCGCAGTGCAGCAGCCTGCGCTGGTGCGCAGCCTGGCGCTGTTCGGCCCGCTCGTCTGTCCGCCCGAAGCGGCACGCCCCAACATCCGCGCCCGCGCGCAGAAGGCGGCCAGCGAAGGCCTGCCCGGCCTGCAGCTGATCGCCGACCAGATCGTGCAGGCCGCCACCGCGGCGGCCACCAGGGAGTCGTCGCCGATCGCCTGCGCGCTGGTGCGAGAGAGCGTGATGCGCCAGGACCCGCAGGGCTATGCAAAGAGCTGCGAGGCGCTGGCCGACGCGCAGTCGGCCGATCTCGAGGCATTGAAGGTGCCGACGCTGCTGGTGACAGGCGACGAGGACGCCGTCGCACCGCCGAGCCACGTGCACGCGATGGCCCAGCGCATCGCCGGCGCGCGCGTGCAGGTGCTCAACCGCTGCGGCCACTGGACCACCTTCGAGCGGCCGCAGGAATGCGAACGCCTGCTCGCCGACTTCCTCGCGCGAGCCTAGCCGCCGCCCGCGCGACGGCTGCACAACAAAGACGGAGACAAGCATGAGCGACATCGTGATCACCAACGCACGCATCTTCGATGCGAGCGGTGACCATCCCTTCAGCGGCGAGGTGCACATCGAGGGCAACCGCATCACGCAGGTTCGCCGCGGTGGCGCCAGCGGCGCCCAGGCGCGCCAGACCATCGATGCGGCCGGTGCCTTCCTGATGCCGGGCATGACCGAGGCCCACACGCACTTCGCCTGGAACGACCAGCCCAACCTGTCGTCGATCCAGATGATGCCGCCCGAGGAGCACATCCTGTGGTGCGTGCGCGTGGCCAAGCGCTACCTCGACATGGGCTGGACCTCCTGCGTCGGCGCGGCCACCGCCAAACCTCGCCTCGACGTGGTCACGCGCAATGCGATCAATGCGGGCGAGTTTCCCGGTCCGCGCTACCTGGCGGCCAGCCAGGAGATCACGGTGCAGGGCGGCCTGGGCGACGAGACGCGGCCGCACCTGCCATTCGAGGAGCTGAGCTTCGGCACCGTGGTCAGCGGCCCCGAGGAGATGCGCCGCGCGGTACGCCAGTTCATCAAGTACGGGGTCGACTCGGTCAAGCTGAACCTCTCGGGCGAGTACATCGCGGGCATCCCGGCCGAGTTCACGCCCTTCTCCGACGAGGAAGTCGCGATGTGCGTGCGCGAGGCCAAGCGCTTCGGCAAGCGCGTGGCCGCGCATGCGCGTTCAGCGGAGTCGGTCAAGCAGTGCGTGCGACACGGCATCGAGGTGATCTACCACGCGAGCTTCGCCGACGAGGAAGCGCTCGACATGCTCGAGGCCAACAAGGACAAGCATTTCGTCGCGCCCGGCCTGGCCTGGCTGATCAACACCTCGTACCACGCGGCCGAATGGGGCATCACGCCCGAGGTGGCCGAGCAGATGGGCTACCACCGCGAGCTCGAGATCGCGATCGAGACGATGAAGCGCCTGCACCGGCGCGGCATCAAGATCCTGCCGGGCGGCGACTACGGCTTCGCCTGGGTGCGCCACGGAACCAACGCCAAGGACCTCGAGTACTTCATGAAGTACGTGGGCATGAGCGCCACCGACGCGCTGCTGTCGGCCACGCGCGAGGGCGGCAAGATCATGATGCGCCCGCACGAGCTCGGCCAGATCCGGCCCGGCTTCCTGGCCGACCTGCTGCTGATCGATGGCGACCCGCTGGCCGACATCTCGGTGCTGCAGAAGCCCGAGCGCATCCTGGCCGTCATGAAGGACGGACAGTTCCACAAGTCCCCCGCCGTCACAGAGACGCGCGGCGGTGGCCGCCCCTACTGACGGCCCCGGGCCGCACGCACACCCCAGACCCCTATGAACGTCCGACAACGAACGGCGTGGGCCGCGCTCGCGCTGGTGCTGCTCGCCCTGAGCGCCGCCGGCCTGGCCCACAACGCCAAGCTCTTCGTGCTCACGCTGCTCAACGGCCTCACGCTGGCGGGGCTCTACTTCCTCGTGGCCAGCGGCTTCACGCTGATCTTCGGCCTGATGCGCAACGTGAACCTCGCGCACGGTGCGCTGTTCCTGATGGGCGCCTACGTCGGCTACAGCGTCGGCACGTACTCCGGTTCGTGGACGTTGGCCCTCGTCGCGGGCTTCCTTTCCGCGGGGCTGGCCGGCGTTGCGATGCAGATGCTGATCTTCCGCCGCATGGAAGGCCAGGAGATGCGCCAGACGCTGGTGACCATCGGCCTGTCGATCGTGATGGCCGACCTTTTCATGTGGATCTGGGGCGGCGACGTCTACCAGTTCAGCCCACCGGAATGGCTGGACACCCGACTGTCCTTGCCACTGGTGGTGGCCTACCCGACCTTCCGCCTGTTCATGCTCGTGGTGGCGGTCGTCATCGGCCTGCTGCTGTGGCTGATGCTCAACCGCACGGTGGTCGGCATGATGATCCGCGCCGGCGTCGACGACCGGCAGATGCTGTCGGCCAGCGGCGTCAAGGTGCAGCGCCTGTTCGTCATCGCCTTCGCGATCGGCGCGGGGCTGGCCGGCCTGGGCGGCGTGATCGGCGGCACCGCGCTGTCGATCGCGCCGGGCGAGGACGTGCGCTACCTGCTCGCCTCGCTGATCGTGGTCATCGTGGGCGGCATCGGCAGCATCTCCGGCGCGGCCGTGGGTGCGCTGCTGATCGGCATGGCCGAGACCTTCGGCCTGGCCTACGTACCGACCTACGGCGTGGTCTTCACCTTCGTGCTGCTGGTGGTCGCGCTCGCGTTCCGTCCAAACGGCCTTCTCGGAGCCAACCGGTGATGGACACCTCCACCTCTTCTTCCCGCACACCCCTGCGCACCGCACCGGCCTGGCGCCTGCCCGCGAGCACCCCCGGGTGGGCGCTGCTGCTGGTCGCGCTGCTGGCCTACCCGCTGCTGGTGCCCTCGTTCTGGGCCTACCAGATCGGCGCACAGAGCCTGGTGCTGGGCACCATCGCGCTGTCGCTGAGCTTCCTCGCCGGCTATGGTGGCATGGTGAGCCTGGCGCAGATGACGGTGGCCGGTCTTGCAGCCTACCTGGTCTGCATCTTCGGCGTCTCGGCGGTGGACACGGTGAGCCTGGGCTGGCCGCGCTGGCTGGCGATCGCACTGGCACTGCCCATCGCGACCTTGTCCGGCGTGGCCATCGGCACGCTCTCGATGCGCACCGAGGGCATTCGCACCATCATGATCACGCTAGCCATCGGCGTCGCTTTCTTCTACCTGACGCAGCAGAACTACGCGGTCTTCAACGGCTACCAGGGCTTCTCGGGCGTCACGGCGACGCCGCTGGCCGGCATCGACCTGAGCGCGCCGGTGCCCTTCTACTACCTGTGCCTGGCGGTCGCGGGAGCGCTCGCCATCGGGGTCGGCTATCTGGCGCGCTCAACCTTCGGCATCGCGCTGCAGGGCGTGCGCGACAACCCACGCCGCATGGCCTCGCTGGGCTTCAGCGTCACCGCGCACCGGTTGCTCGCGCATGCGATCGCCGGCTTCATCGCGGCCGTGGGCGGCGTGCTGTTCGTCTTCTACAACCACCAGATCTCGCCGGGCAGCGTCTCTACCGCGGCGCTGATCAACGTGCTGGTGATCGCCGTGCTCGGCGGCATGCGGCATCCGGTCGGGGCATTCGTGGGCGCCGCGGTGTTCGTGCTGCTGCAGAACTTCGCCATCGACCTGGTGAGCCGCGAGCGCTTCAACCTGGTGATCGGCGGCGTCTTCCTTCTCGTGGTCCTGGTCTCGCCGGACGGCGTGCTCGGACTCGCATCCCGCCTGCGAGGCTTTCTGCGCCCGGCCTCGCGCGACCAGGGGCGCTGACAGGGCCTGGGCTTTCCTTCCAAAAAACACAACGGAGACACGCATGACGCATCGATACGCAACTTCCCGCCTGTGCCGGCTGCCGCTGGCGCTGACCCTGGCGTTCGGCACCGGCGCCGGCTTCGCGCAGCAGCCCTCGCAGACGATCAAGGTGGGCGCGCTCGCCTCGATGGAGGGCGCGTTCACCGTGCTCGGCCAGGACGGCATGCGCGGCATGGAGCTGGCGCTCAAGGAGCGCGACTACAAGGCCGGCGGCAAGACGATCCAGCTGATCAAGAGCTCGTCCAACGGCAGCCCCGACTCGGCCCTGTCGGCCGCGCGCAAGCTGGTGGAGCAGGACAAGGTGGACATCGTGGTCGGGCCGACCTCGGGCTCCGAGGGCATCGCGGTGAAGAACTACGCGCGCACGCGGCCGGGCGTGACCTTCCTCAACGGCTCCTCGGCCGCGCAGGAGACCACGCTGCGCGAGCCGGCCGCCAACTTCTTCCGCTTCGGCACCGACGGTGCGCAATGGATGGTGGGCCTGGGCTCCTATGCGGTGCAGAAGGGCTTCAAGAAGGTCGCGGTGATCGCCGAGGACTACGCCTTCCCCTACTCGCAGGTCCAGGGCTTCATGGCCGAATTCTGCAAGGCCGGCGGACGGGTGGTGGACAAGGCCTGGGTGCCGCTGGGTACCAAGGACTATTCCTCGGTGATCGCCAAGCTGCCCGACGGCATCGATGCGGTCTACGTGGCGCTGGGCGGCGCCGACGCGGTCAACTTCCTCACGCAGTACGAACAGCTGGGCGGCAGCAAGCCTTTCATCGGCGGCTCGATCACGGTCGACCAGACCGTGCTCAGCTACAAGGGCAAGCGCCGCGACGCGCTGATAGGCACGCCCTCGGCCAGCCCGATCGCCGACAGCTGGGACGACCCGCAGTGGCGCAAGTTCGTGGCCGCCTACAAGGCGCAGTTCAAGGACGGGTTCTCGAGCCCCTCGCTGTTCGCGCACGGCTACTACGTCAACACGCTGGCCATGCTGGATGCGCTCGACGCCGTCAAGGGCGACCTGTCGAACGAGCAGGCAGCACTGCGCAAGACGCTGGCCACAGTGCCGGTGAAGACGCCCACCGGCGAAGTGCGCCTGGACGAGAACCGCAATGCCATCGCCAGCATCTTCCTGACCGAAGTGGCCAAAGCGCCGGACGGCACGCTGTACAACAAGGTCGTGAAAGTCACGCCCAACGTGAACCAGCAGTTGGGCCTGTCGAAGGAAGACTTCGCGAAGATGGGCCTGGGCAGCCGCACCAACCCCGAGTGCAAGTGATCACCGCACGCAGCGACACCCTGCCGGCGCAGGCCGGCGGCAGCCACGGCAGCGCGGCCGGCTTCCTGTCCGGCAACGCACTGGAGCTGCACGCGGTGAGCCGGCACTTCGGCTCGCTGCGTGCGATCGACGACGTCTCCTTTACCGTGCGGGCCGGCGAGCGCTACGGCGTGCTGGGCTCCAACGGCGCGGGCAAGACGACGCTGTTCAACGCCATCACCGGCGACTTCCCACCGACGGCAGGGCGCGTGCAGCTGTTCGGCGAGGACGTGACCACCCTGCCCGCGCACGAGCGCGTGCGGCGCGGGCTGCGGCGCACCTACCAGACCTCGCTGCTGTTTCGCGAGCTTTCGGTGCGCGACAACATATTCCTCGCAGTGCGCGGCGTCGCCGCGGGCCGGCTTAGCCTGCGCCGGCCCGCGGCCGGCGCGCCCTCGCGCGAGGCCACCGAGGCGCTGATCGCGCAGGGCCGGCTGCAAGCGCTGGCCGACACGCCGGTGGCTGCGCTGTCGCACGGCCAGCAGCGCCAGCTGGAAATCACGATGGCATTGGCCGGCTCGCCGCGGCTGATCCTGTTCGACGAGCCGGCCGCCGGCCTCTCGCCCGCAGAACGCCGCGAACTGATGGCACTGCTCACCGGCCTGCCGCGGCACATCGGTTTCGTGATCATCGAGCACGACCTGGACATCGCGCTGTCGGTGGTCGACCGCGTGACCGTGATGCACAACGGTCGTGTGCTGGTGCACGGCACGCCGGAGGAAATCCAGCGCAACGACGACGTGCACGCGATCTACATGGGAGAAGGCCGTCATGCGCACCACTGAGGATTCCACCAAGCGCACGGGTGCGCCGGCACTGGTGATCGAGGGCCTGGACGTGCACTACGGCCAGGCGCACGTGCTGCAGTCCGTCTCGCTCGCGCTCGACGCGGGCGTGCTGGCGGTGGTCGGGCGCAACGGCATGGGCAAGACCACGCTGTGCCGCGCCATCACCGGCATGGCGCCCGCCACCGGCTCGATCCGCTTCCGCGGCCACGAGTTGCGCGGCCTCGCGCCCGACGAGATCACGCGCCTGGGCGTGGCCTATGTGCCACAGGGCCGGCGCGTGTGGCGTTCGCTCACGGTCGACGAACACCTGCAGCTGGCCTCGCGCACCGCAAGGCGCGGCGCCTGGACCGTGGCCCGGGTCTACGATGCGTTCCCGCGCCTGGCCGAGCGCCGGCGCAACGGCGGCGCGCAGCTCTCCGGAGGCGAGCAGCAGATGCTGGCGATCGGCCGCGCGCTGCTGTTCAACCCCAGCCTGCTGGTCATGGACGAGCCGACCGAAGGCCTGGCGCCGGTCATCGTCGAGCACGTGGCCACGCTGCTCAAGGCGCTGGCCGACGAAGGCAGCATCTCGATCCTGCTGATCGAGCAAAACCTGGGCGTCGCGCTGGAGGTGGCCGAGCGGGTGGCGGTGATGGTCAACGGCCGCGTCGCACACACCGTGTCGTCACAGGCGCTGGCGGCCGACAGCGCGCTACAGCAGCGCCTGCTCGGGCTGCAGGCCGGCGCCGCGGCGCATGGCGAAGCCACCGAGGCGCCGGTGGATGCCGCTGCATCGGCCGCGCTTACCACCGCGCAGGTCGTGCTGCGCGTGCGGCGTGCCGCCGACGACGACTTCGATGTCGCGCGCAGCGCACCGGCCACGCAGGGCCTGCCAGAGCCCGTCGCCGACGCACGGCCCGCACCGCCGATCGACAGGGCCTCGACGCTGGCGCCCGCCGGCCCGGCGGTGCATCTGCTCGACCTGGCGGGAGCGCAGGCCGAACTGCAGTGCGTGCAGCAGCAGTTGAGCAAGGCCGGACGGCGCTGCGTGCTGGCCCCTGTGCCCATGGCGATGGCGCAGGGCCAGGCGGCCGACACGCTGCGCGCGCAACTGCGCGCCCGCGACGATCTGGCCGGCCTGCTGGTGCTCGCCGGCCCCGGCGACGAGGCGCTGGCCCGCGCCGTGGTCGAAGGGCTGCCGATGGCGCTGCCCAAGTTCGTCGTCGGCGTGCGCGGCGGCGACCCGCAGCCCACCGCGCAGGCCTTCACGGCGCGCACGCTGCCGGGCGCGTTCAACCGCGTGAGCCAGGCTGTGCTGTCGCAGGTGGCGGCCAGCCTCGCCGCGCTGGTCGCGCAACAGGCGCCCGCCGCCACCGGCAGGCCCGTGGTGTGCATCACCACCGCCGACCTCGGCGACGGTGTCGCGCGCCAACTGGTGCGCACGCTGGAGCCGGCCCACGAATGCCTGCTGCTGCGCATGGACGCCGCGGGCGAGCGCAGCCTGCCCGGTCTTATCGATTCGGGCCTGCTGGCCGGCGTGATCGACCTGGCCCCGCTGGACGTGGCGCGCACCGCGCTGGCGCCGCCCCCGGCGCGCCCCGACGCCGGCGGCGATCGCTTCACGCGTCTGGCGCGTACCGGCCTGCCCTACCTGAGCGCCGGCCTCGCGCTGGACCTGCTGCACTACGCCAGCGAAGCCGCGATGCCCTCGGCGCTGCACGGACGCGCGGCCGGGCGCAACGGCGAAGGCGAGGTCTTCCTGCCGCTCGACACGGCCGAGGCCGAGCGCGTGGCCGCGCACCATGCGGCGCAGCTCAACGGTCTGGTCGGCCCGGTGCGGTTGCTGCTGCCCGCGGTCGGCGGACAGGCGCTGCGGCGGCTCGGGCTCTACCAAGACGCCGCGCCCGCGCAGCTCGCGCTGCACCGCACGCTGGCGCGCCAGTTCCGCGCCACCCCCACGCACCGGCTGCAGGAGACGGGCCTGGCCTTCGACGATCCGCGCTTTGCCGACAGCCTGGGCCGCGCCTGGCGCGAGATCGCCACCGCACCCGTCTCCACTCCCCACGATCCGCGCCAGCGCAGCCGCGCGCGCGATGCCTTGCAAGCTTGAACCCGAGGACACCATGAACGGCACCGATTTTGGAATTTTCTTGCTGACGTTGCTGACGATCGCGATCGTCGTCGTCATCCTCTACTGGCTCTTCCGGTGGCTCTACGTACGCTCGTCGAAGGACCGCGCTTTCGTGCGCACCGGCCTGGGTGGCCAGCGTGTGGTGCTCGACGGCGGCGCCTTCGTGCTGCCGGTGATCCACGACGTGACGCCGGTCAACATGGGCACCGTGCGGCTGGAGGTGGCGCGCGGCCAGCAGAGCGCGATCATCACCAAGGACCGCATGCGCGTCGACGTCACGACCGAGTTCTATGTGCGCGTGCAGGGCTCGCGCGAGGGCGTGGCCGCCGCGGCCCAGACGCTGGGCCCACGCACGCTGCAGGTCGACAGCCTCAAGGAGCTGTTCGAGGGCAAGTTCATCGATGCGCTGCGCACCGTGGCCGCCACGATGACGCTCGAGGACCTGCACGAGCACCGCGGCACCTATGTGCGCGCCGTGCGCGAGGCCGTCGCCGAGGACCTGCTCAAGAACGGGCTGGAACTCGAGGCCGCCTCGCTGACCGAGCTCGACCAGACGCCGATGGAGTTCTTCAACCCCAGCAACACCTTCGACGCCGAGGGCCTGACCCGGCTCACCGAGCAGATCGAGCGGCGCAAGAAGGAGCGCAACGACGTCGAGCAGAGCACGCTGATCGCGATCCGCAACATGAACCTCGCGACCGAGAAACAGGTGCTGGAGATCGACCGCGAGAGCGAGTACGCGCGGCTCTCGCAGCAGCGCGAGATCGAGATCGCCCGTGTGCGTCAGCGCACCGAGCTCTCGCGCGAGCGCGCCGAGCGCGAACGCGAGGCCGAGGAGGTGCAGATCGTCGCCACCCAGGCGATCGATGCTGCGCGCATCCGTTCGGAGCAGACCACCGAGCAGGAACGCATCCACAAGGAACGCGCGCTGCAGACCAGCGAGGTGGAACGGCGCACCGCGCTCGACCTGGCCGAGCAGCAGCGCAACATCTCGATCGCCGAGCAGTCGCGCCGCCAATCGCAGGCGCAGGCGCTGGCCGAGGCGGCGCGCGGCGAGGCCGTGGCGGCCGAGGAGCGCGTGGCCACGCTGCGCGAGGTCGAGGTGGCCGAGCGCCGCAAGGCCATCGACCTGATCGGCGCCGCGCAGGCCGGCGAGAAGGAAGCGCTGCGGCTGCAACTGGCGGTGGGCGCCGAACGCAACGCGGCCGTGGCACGCGGCGAGGCGATCCGCCTGCAGGCCGAGGCGGAGGCCGATGCCGAGCGCATCCGTACCGCGTCGTCGCGCATCCGCGCCGAAGCCGATGCCGATGCCGCGCGGTTGATGAACGAGGCGCAGAACATGCTGACACCCGATGCACGCACCTCGGCCTTCCGCCTGCACCTGGTCGATCGTCTCGAAGGCATCATCCGCGAGTCGGTCAAGCCCATCGAGCGCATCGAGGGCATCAAGATCCTCAACGTCACGGGCCTGGGCGGGCATGGCGGCATGGGGGGTCCCGGAGACGGCGCGGGCCCGCAGGGCCTGGCCGAGCAGGTGGTCGATTCCGCGCTGCGCTACCGCGCCCAGGCGCCGCTGATCGACAGCCTCCTGCGCGAGATCGGTGTCGAGCCCCGCCATGGACTCGACGGCATGGCGCAGTCGATGCTGCCGGCCGCCGCGCTCGCCCACGATGCGCGCCTCACGCATGCGACCGGCACCGCGGCGCGCGACGGGGACAGCCCCGAGGCGGCCTGAGGGCGCGGAGGTGATCCATTGACCGCGCCGCCGTCCCGTCCCTTCTTCGGCCGGATCGTCCGCGCGGATGCGCCCACCGTGCCGGGCACGGTGCCCGCCCGGCCGCTGGACGCCGCACCGCCCGCGCCCGCGCCTGCGCCGCGGCGCGATGCACCAGAGGCCACCTTCAACGGCGTGCCTGTGTCGGCGGCCCAGCATTGCTGCGGCAAGGCCTGCAAGCACTGCCGCATCTACTGGGGCCTGCGCAAGCCATGACGGATGACGACGCTTCCTTCCCCGTGCGCGTGCTACGCAAGTGGCATGAGGCCGAAGGTGTGGTCGGGCTCGAGCTGGTCGCATTCGATGGCGGCAAGCTGCCGGCCTTCATGGCCGGTGGCTCGCTCGAACTGACGCTGCCCGGCGGCATCGCGCGCAGCTATTCGATCGCCAATGCGCCGACGGAGCGCCACCGCTACCTGCTGGCCGTGCTGCGCGAGCCCGCATCGCTGGGTGGATCGGCCGCCGTGCATGAACGCCTGCGCGAGGGCGACGTGCTCCCCGCGCGCGGCCCCTGGGACGATTTCCCGCTGGCCGCCGGTGCGGTGCACTCGCTGCTGCTGGCCGGCGGCATCGGCATCACGCCCTTGGTCGCCATGGCGCATCAGCTGTACCGCCAGGGCGCCCCCTTCACGCTGCACTACGCCGCCCGCGGCGTGCACGCCGCCGCATTCGCCGCGCAACTTCGCGCCGCGCCCTATGCGCACCGGGTGTGCTGGCACTTCAGCCACCGCGGCGTAGGCGAACGACTCGATTTCACGGCCGCGCTCGCGCGCGTGCCATGGCTGTCGCACGTGTACGCCTGCGGCCCCACCGCCTTCGTCGCGCAAGCCGTCGAGGCGGCACGCCGCTGCGGCTGGCCCGAAGAACGGCTGCACATCGAAGCCTTCGGCACCCGCTGAGCGAGGCTGCGCTGGCGCAGCGCGGCGCGGGTCGCCTCCCCACCCTTCATCGATCGACCCCCGTTTCCACTCAGTGAAACGGAGGGTTTGTCCGGGACGCATCTTGTCCGGTGGATTTTTATACTTTCATTCATAGGAATTAACTTCCATTTAACGGAAGTTAGACACGAATGATGCCAATCCATCAAAGCGGCGGTGCTGCCATCGAAGGGGCCCTGTTGCCCGAAGCACAGGTGATGCGCGCTGCCGACGGCGCGCTTGCGCTGCGGGCCAGCCGATGCCGGGCCTGCGGCCAGCCGACGTTTCCGCGCACGGACGTCTGCCCTTTCTGCCTGGGCGAGGAGAACGAGGACCTGGCGCTGGCGGGTACCGCCACGCTCTACGCCTTCACGCAGGTGCACATCGCGCCGCGCCACTGGCAGACGCCCTACCTGATCGGCTACGCCGACTTCGACTGCGGGCTGCGCCTGTTCGCCAAGCTCAACCCACACACGTCCTGGGCGCCGGGCGCCACGGCGCGGCTGCACGTCGAAGCCGTGGCGGCCGGCACGGGCACCGGCGAGGTCGCCTACCGCTATCACCTGGGCGCCTGAAGGCCCTCGCCACAAGACACATGAACACTTCCACTCTTCGTCCCGTGAGCGTGCTGGGCACGGGCATCGTTCCCTTCGCGAAGTACCCCGATATCCCGGCGCCGCGCATCGCGCGCCCGGCCGTGCTGGAGGCTCTGCTCGAGTGCCGCCTGCCACGCGACCGGCTGCAGAAGCTCTTCTGCGGCTCGGCGCTGGGCGGCTGGATGATGGGCCAGCGCATCGCTCGCGAGACCGGCCTTACGGGCCTGCCCGTGGTCAACGTCGAGAACGCCTGCTCGTCCAGCGCCACCGCCTTCCACGAAGCGGTGGTGGCCATCGGCAGTGGCCTGATCGACTACGCGCTGGTGGTCGGCGTCGAAAAGCTTTCGGCGCTGGGCGGCGGCACGCTGCCGCTCGACGGCGAGGACATCGAGGTGGCCAACGGCATGGTGATGCCCGCGCTCTACGCGATGCGCGCACAGCGCTACCTGCACGACGGCGGCTACACCGCGCACGATCTCGCGGCGGTGTCCGTGAAGTCGCGCCGCCACGGCGCGCTCACGCCCTATGCGCAGTACCGCGAGCCGGTCACCGTCGAGCAGGTGCTGGCCTCGCGGCGCGTGGCGGATCCGCTCACGCTGCTGCAGTGCTGCCCGGCCAGCGACGGCGCGGCCGCGCTGGTGCTCGGGCCAGCCGACGGACGCCACGCCTCGATCGCGCGGCCGGTGCGCGTGCTCGCGAGCCATCTCACCTCAGGCCGCTTCGTCAGCGGCGCGCGCGACATGACCACGCCCGAGATCACGGTGCGCTGCAGCGCCGAAAGCTACGAGGAGGCAGGCCTCGGGCCGCAGGACCTCGACGTGCTCGAATGCCATGACGCCTTCTCGATCGCGGAGCTGCTCTACTACGAGGCGCTGGGCCTGTGTGCGCACGGCGAGGCGCCCCGGCTGCTGCACGACGGCGCCACCTCGCTGGGCGGCAGTTGCGTGGTCAACCCCAGCGGCGGTTTGCTCTCCAAGGGCCACCCGGTGGGCGCCAGCGGTGCCGCGCAGATCGTCGAGATCGTGCGCCAGCTGCAGGGCCGCGCCGAACAGCGGCAGGTGGCGGGTGCGCGCCATGGCCTCACGCACGTGACCGGCGGCGGCACGGCCGGCTTCGATCACGGCGCCTGCTGCATCCACATCTTCGGGAGCGCGGCATGAACGCGGCGCGATTGCCCCACGGCACGCCCGCGAAACGGGCGCCCCCCGGCACCGCAACCGCCGAACGCGAGACCGGCACCGTCGCCCGCGTGCTGATGGTGCTGCGCGAGATCGCCGCGGCGCCTGCGCCGCTCGCGATGAAGGAACTGGCGGACCGGCTCAACCTGCCGCTGTCCACCATGCACCGGCTGCTGGAGTTGCTGGCGCGCGAAGACATGGTCGAGCGCGATGCCGCAACGCGCACCTTCCGTCCGGGCCCGGCCTTCTTCCGCATGGCCAGCCATGTGGTGGGCCGGATGCCGATCCGCGCACTGGCCGCGCCCTTCCTGCAGGCGGCCGTGCAGGCAGTCGACGAATCGGCCTACCTTTGCCTGCTCGATGCGCGGGCCTGGCGTGTGCAGTTCGCCCGTGCCGCGGAATCGACCCACCTGCTCGACTACCGCGTGCCACTGGACACGCCGCTGCGCCTGACCACGGGCGCCTCGGGCCTGTCGATCCTGGCCTGGCTTGAGGTCGAGCGCGCGCAGGAGATCGTGGCCGCCGAAGTCGAGCGCGGCGAGCTGAGCAAGGCCGAGGCGCAGCGCGTGCTGGCCGCGCTGCCGCCGATCCGCACCCGCGGCTACGCCCACACCTTCGGCCAGCGGATTCCCGGTGCGGTGGGCATCTTCGCGCCGGTATTCGACGCCAGCGGCACGGTCTGCGGCAGCCTCGGCTTCACCGTGCCCGAGCTGCGCTATGCGAAGGCTGCGCACGAGCGCCTGGCGGACACCGCGCGGCAGCAGGCGCAGGCCCTCTCGCGTGCGCTCGGGCAGGCCGAGGAACGCACAAAGGCCGCCCGATGAGCACCGCAGCGGCAGCCGCCGCGCCGCTCGCAGGCCTGCGCGTGCTGGACTTCACGCAGTTCCTCTCGGGCCCTTTCGGCACCATGATCCTCGGCGACCTGGGCGCCGACGTGGTCAAGGTCGAGCCGCCTCAGGGCGAACTCGCGCGCACCATTCCGCCGCACTTCGCGGGCGCCGACAGCCTCTACTACCTGGGCGTGAACCGCAACAAGCGCAGCGTGGTGGCCGAGCTGAAGAACCCCGAGGACGTCGCGCGCGTGCGCCGCCTGGCGCTCGCGGCCGACGTCATCGTCGAGAACTTCAGGCCCGGCGTGATGGACCGGCTCGGCCTCGGCTATGCCGCACTGTCGGCCGCCAAGCCCGCGCTGGTCTGGTGCTCGATCAGCGGCTTCGGCCAGGAGGGCCCGTGGCGCGACTGGCCGGCCTACGACATGGTGGTGCAGGCACTCTCGGGCGGCATGAGCCTCACGGGCGAGCCCGAGGGCAGGCCGGTGCGCGCCGGCGTGCCGCTGGCCGATCTGTCGGCCGGCCTCTATGGCGTGATCGGCATCCTGGCGGCGCTGGCCGAGGCACGCGCCAGCGGCAAGGGCCGCTGGGTCGACATCGCCATGCTCGATTGCCAGCTCGCGATGCTGAGCTACCAGGCCGCCTACTACCTGCACGCCGGCCAGGTGCCCGGCCCGCAGGGCAGCGCGCACGATTCGATCCCGACCTACCGGGCCTTTGTCGCCGGCGACGGCGCCAGCATCATCGTCACCGCCAACACCGACGCCATGTGGCAGCAGATGGCGCGCGTGCTGGCGCGCGAAGACCTGCTGGCCGACGCGCGCTACGCGAGCAACGCCGAGCGCTTTCGCCACCGCCATGCGCTGTGGACCGAACTCGACGCCGCCTTCCTGCAGCGCCACGCGGCCGATTGGGCCGCACGGCTGATGGCGGCCAGCGTGCCAGCCGCCGTGGTCACGCCCGTCGATGGCGCGCTCCAGAGCGCGCATGCGCAGGCCCGAGGCATGGTGCAGACGCTGCACAGCGACAGCGGCGACGCGCTGCGCGTGGCGGCCAGCGCGATCCGCTTCCACGGCGAGACGTCGCCTGCGGGGCGGCATCCGCCGCCGCTGGGCCGCGACACCGACGAGGTGCTGCGCGAATGGCTGGGCGCCTGAACGCACACCCGGCTCCCTCTCCTTTCTTCAGGAACCCCGAACCATGATCACCTACCCCCTCGACGTGCAGGGCGTGCTGACCCGCGTCCTCGAAGCCGGCCCGGCTGACGGCCCGCCGATCCTCTTCCTGCACGGCACGGCCAACCACGCGGGACGCTGGACGCACAACCTCGCGGCGCAGGCCGCGGCCGGTCGCCGCGCCTTTGCCATCGACCTGCCGGGCCATGGCTTCGCGCAGAAGGACGCGCAGGCGCTGTGCACCGTGCCCGACTACGCCGACTTCGCCGCGGCTTTTCTCGAACAGATGTGCCCGGGCCGGGCCGCGGTGGTGGTCGGCACCTCGCTCGGTGGCCATGTGGCGGCCCGGCTGACCGTGGCGCGCCCGCAGGCCGTGCGCGCCCTGGTACTGGTGGGCAGCATGGGATTGGTGCCCATCGGCGCCGATGCGCGGGCGCGCATCCAGGGCGGCGCGAGCAAGCAGAGCCGCGACGCGGTGGCCACCAAGTTCACCCGCATCGTGCGCGACCCGCGCCTCGTCACGCCGCAGTGGATCGACGAGGAGCACCGCATCAACAACTCGCCGGGTGCGGTCGATGCGTTGACACGCCTGGGCCGGTACATCGGCGAGCGCCTCGACGACGACGTGGCCGGACCGCAGCTGGCGGCGGTCGACGTGCCCAAGCTGCTGGTCTGGGGCGCGGTCGATCCGGTCGTGCCGCTGGCGATCGGCCAGGCCGCGCACGCGCTGCTGCCCGGCAGCCGGCTGGCGGTGATCGCCGACACCGCGCATTCGCCCTATCTCGAGAACGCGACGGCCTTCAACCGACTGCTCGACGAATTCCTCGCCGGCACGCTGGGCACGCGCGCGATCGCCGACGTGGAGCTGGCCCGACAATGAGCCGCTACATCACCCACGGCATGCTCATCGATGGCAGCGGTGCGCCGCCCCAGCCGCTGCAGTGGCTGCGCATGGACGAAGGCCGCATCGCCGAAGTCCGGCTGGTCGACGACGCGGCGGCGCCGGTGCCGCTGCCCGCGGACGCCGACATCGCCTTCGATGCCACGGGCCTGACCGTGATGCCCGGCCTGATCGACGCCCACTGCCACCTGAGCTACGGCGAGGCCCGCAGCATCGAGGAGCAGGACCTCTACGGTTCGGCCGAATACCGCGCGCTGCGCGCGGGCTGGCATGCGGGCAAGGTGCTGCGCTCGGGCGTGACCTCGGTGAGCGATCCGGGCGGCAGCTGGAACGTGGCCGTGGCGGTGCGCGATGCGATCCGCGCCGGCATCGTCGACGGCCCGCGCATGTCGGCCGCCGGCAAGTACCTCACCACGCAGACCGGCCTGGCCGATTATTTCCCCAGCTGGGTCGGCACGCCGCCCTCGGGCGTGGGCGCACTCACGCATGACGTGTCGCAGATGCTCACCGAAGTGCGGCGCCAGGTGAAGAACGGTGTCGACTTCGTCAAGGTCGCGGCCAGCGGCGAATCCTCGACCCTGACGCCGGGCGGCGGCAGCGTGCCGGCCTTCCGCAGCGAGGAGCTCAAGGTGATCGTCGACGAGGCCCACCGCCATGGCCGCCGCGCGGCCGCGCATGCGCGCAGCGGCGTCGCGGTGGTCGACTGCATCGACGCCGGCATGGACTGGATCATGCATGGCGACTACATGACGCAGGCGCAGTGCGACCGCCTGGCCGCGAGCGGCATCCCCTTGTGCCCGACGCTGACCTTCATGGCGAACATCGCCGACTACGGCCACCTGGTGGGCTGCTCGGCCGGGCGCATCGAGCGCATCCGCCACACCTTCGAGACGGCCATCAAAGTGCTGCGCCATGCCTACCGCAACGGCGTGACCCTGATCACGGGCACCGACAGCGGCTTCTCCATCACGCCCTTCGGGCAGTGGCACGCGCGCGAGCTCGAGATCTTCGTGGAGCACATCGGCATGACGCCGCTGGAGGCTATCACCTGCGCCACGCGCAATGCCGGCTTCACGGTCGACCCCGGCCAGGTCGGCGTGCTGGCACCGGGCATGTGGGCCGACATCCTGGTGATCGACGGCGACCCCGCGCGCGACATCCGCGTGCTGCAGGAGCAGCACCGCGTCCGCGCGATCTTCAAGGCCGCGCGTGCTGTCGACCTGCATCCGGCACGCGATGCGATCGAGCGCTGGCCCTGGGAGCGGGTCATGACCGTGTCCGCCACCGAGCTGCACTGGCACAGCGTGCGGGGCACGCAATGAGTGCGTGATTCCACTTCCCACCCGACGGAGACAACCATGAAAAAACAATTGAAGTGCATTCTCATCACGCTGCTGGCCGCCAGCGCCACCTGGGCCTCGGCGCAGTTCCCGGCGCCCGGCAAGGCGATCACCATCGTCAACCCCTACCCGCCCGGCGGACTGGGCGACATGATCGCTCGTGCGGTCGCGCGCCAGATGAGCGACTCGCTGGCGACGCCGGTGATCGTGGAGAACAAGTCCGGCGCCAACGGCGCCATCGGCACGGCCTTCGTGGCCCGCGCACAACCCGACGGCTACACGATCGGCTCTGTGCCCATGAGCACGCTGGCCATCAACCCGTTGATCTACAAGAACCTCGGCTACCAGCCGCAGGAGCTGACGCCGCTGTCGCAGGCCGTGACCTTCGCGAACATCCTCGTGGTGCCGGCAAGCCTGCCGGTGAACAGCCTCGCCGAGCTCCCGCCCTACATGCGCGCCAACGCCGCCGCACTCAACTTCGCCTCGCAGGGCAACGGCTCCAGCGGCCATCTCGAAGGCGAACTGCTCAACCAGGCCGTGGGGGCGCGCGTGACGCACGTGCCCTACACCGGCAGTGCCCCCGCCATGCAGGACCTGCTCTCGGGCAAGGTGCAGCTCATGTTCGAGACCGTTCCGGCGGCCATGCCCTTCATCAAGAGCGGCCGCATCAAGGCGCTGGGTGTGGCGAGCGCCACACCCCAGCCGCAGGCTCCTGAGGTGCCACCGATCTCGACGGTGCTCAAGGGCTTCGAGGCCACCAACTGGATCGGCATGGTGGCGCCGCCGCATCTGCCGCCAGCCATCGCTGCCAAGCTCAACGAGCACATCGTTCGTGCCCTGCACTCGCCCGACGTGGCCCGGCTCGCGCAGGAACGTGGTGTGATCGTGGTGGGCAGCACGCCCGAGGAACTCGCGCGCGTGATCGCCGCCGACACGCGCAAATGGGGCGAAGTGGTGCGCGAAGCGAAGATCAAGAATGACTGAGACGATCGATGCGTGCTCCGCACGCCTGGAGGCACTCCCATGGACATGAAACTGCGCGGCCGCCGGGTCGCGATCACGGGCGCATCGGCGGGCATCGGCGCCGCGACCGCGCACGCCTTCGCGGCCGAAGGCGCCCACCTGCTGCTGTGCGCGCGTGACGCGACGCGCCTGCAGGCCTTGGCCGATGCGGTGCATGCGCAACACGGTGCAGCGGTGGAGGTCGCACCCACCGACCTGCGCGATGCGGATCAGCTGCAGGCCTTCGCGCGTCGCCTGAGCGACATCGACATCCTGGTCAACAACGCGGGCGACATTCCCGGCGGCACCTTGCTGCAGGTGGACGACGTGCGCTGGCGCCAGGCCTGGGAGCTCAAGCTGATGGGCTACATCCAGCTGTGCCGTCTGGCCTACGAGACCCTGCGCGGGCGCGGCGGCGTGATCGTCAACAACATCGGCGCCGCGGGCGAGGCCGCGAATTTCGGCTACATCGCGGGCGCCACCGCCAACGCGGCCCTGATGAGCTTCACGCGCTCGCTGGGTTCGATGAGCCTGTTCGACAACGTGCGCGTGGTCGGCGTGAACCCGGGTGCGGTCGGCACCGAACGCTCACGCCAGCTCAAACGCGCCGAGTCCATTCGACGCTGGGGCGACGACGCGCGCGTGCAGGAACTGTTCGACGAACTGCCGCTGGGCCGGCCCGCGCATCCCGAGGAAGTGGCCGACCTGATCGTGTTCCTGGCCTCGCCGCGCGCGGCCTACATCAGCGGTTCCATCCATACCATCGACGGCGGCGGCGGCAAACGCCCCCCTCAACCCGCAGGCACCGTATCCTCATGAAACTGGTCTCCTTTCTCTCCGCCCAAGGCCCGCGTCTGGGCGCCATCGAAGGCGACGATGTGGTCGATCTGGGCGCCGGCCCGGAGGGCGTGACCGACCTGGGCACGGCACTCGCGCAAGGCCGCGACCTGAGCGCGCTGCTGTCGGCAGTGCGCGCCAGCGCGCCACGCCATGCGCTGGCCACGCTCCAGCTCGCACCCGCCGTCGCGCGCCCGGGCAAGATCGTCTGCCTGGGCCTCAACTACGCCGACCATGCGAAGGAAGGCGGACGCGAGCGCCCCGAACATCCGTGGATCTTCCTGCGCAGCGCCACCTCACTGGCTGCGCCCGGCGCGCCCGTCAAGCGCCCGCGCATTTCCGAGCAGCTCGATTTCGAGGCCGAGCTGGCCGTGGTGATCGGTCGACGCCTGCACCAGGCCAGCGGGCCGCAGGCGCTCGACGCGGTGTTCGGCTATGCCTGCTTCAACGACATCTCGGTGCGTGACTACCAGCGCCGCACGCCGCAATGGACCCTGGGCAAGAACTTCGACGGTACCGGCCCGCTCGGCCCCTTCGTGGCCACGGCCGACGAACTGCCGCCGGGTGCGGAAGGCCTGCGCATCCAGTGCCGGCTCAACAGTGCGACCGTGCAGGACGCGAACACCCGCGACATGCTCTTCGGCGTGCAGGAGACGCTGGTGCTGCTGAGCGAATGCATGACGCTCGAGCCCGGCGACGTCATCGCCATGGGCACACCCGCCGGCGTCGGCGTGGCACGCCAACCGCCGCTGTGGATGAAGCACGGCGACACGGTCGAGGTGGAGATCGACGGGCTCGGGGTGCTGCGCAACCGGATCGAGGACGAGGCAGAGGCTCGGGCCTGAGCAAATGGCGGCGCTGCTGAGCGCCCATGGACAGGACCTTCGCAACCGAGGCAGCGTGACGGGCGTCACGTTCGGTGGTGTCAGAACCAGGGTCGTGACGAGGTCTCGGCGTCCATGGCCGTGGGCCTGAGCGAACCGATCAGCGCTGCGGAAAGATAGAAGCCAGCTGCCGCAACCAGCGCTTGAAGCACGTCGCCCAGTCCGGGGATCCAATGCCAGGGCAAGTTGAAAAGCACCACGGTCGCCACGAAGGAAAACAGACCCAGTCGCGCGCCCTGCCCGTAGATCGTCAGCGTTCGGCCCCGCAGGGGAATCTCGATCCTAGGGTCTCCGCGCAGCTTCTGCAGTGTAGTCATGGCCATACCCCTGAGTTGATCAATGCATGCTTCCGAGATTCTCAGCTGCGGCCAGCGGTGGCGTCGCACAGTCAGGCACCCGGGATGTTGGCAGCGACTTTCTTCCCCATGCTCACACGCGGTTCGACAGCGAAACCCAGCGCCTCGTAGAACGCCGCCACGCTTTCATTGCCGCTCACGATCTGCAGATTGATCTTCATGCAACCGCGACGCGTGAGTGCTGCCTCGGCATGGGCGACCAGTGCCGAGCCGACGCCCCGTTGGCGGTACAGCGGATGCACCGCCACGCTGTAGAGCCATCCGCGATGCCCGTCATAGCCGGCGAGCGTGGTGCCGATAACCCTGCCGTCCCGCAAGGCCACGAAAAAAAATCCGTCATTGGCTTCGACTTTCTTGTCGATGGCCACACACGCATCGTTATGGCCCCCCGCGTGGCCGAAGACCTGCTGCCAAAGCGAGACGACTTGCGTTCTGTGCGTGTCGTTCGAGTACAGGTCGATCCGAGTCATGGTTCATTCCTTTGCCCTGCGTGATGGCTTCGTGGACCCGGTGCGCCCAGCGTCTGCATTGCTTCGAGTGCCGCACCCGCTTCGATCCGATTCGCCAGGCAGAAGATTCCTCGTTTGGACGCCGAATCGATCTCACCGGGGGTCATCGCGCATGTACGGCCTTCTTGAAGGGTTGCCCTTGGTTGACGGCCGTCACGACCGAAGCCATGGTAGGTTGGCACCGCCACCGGCGCTTCAAATCCCAGTTTCTCAACCAGAACCACCGACGATCGTATCCTCGGTGAACGCTGCCACTGATTTTCAGTGGCCGGAAGCGACAGTACGGAAAGCCTGCCAGGCGCTCACCTTGCCAAGAGGGCTGCATGACGAACTGGCTCAGGCAGATGACCGGCTTCGCCTGTGGCGAGTTGCGCAATGAACCGCCATCGTTTCCCCGGCAGGCGTCGTGTGATCGGCGAGCGCCCGACGACCCCGGAAGGGCGAGGCATAAACTGAAGGCCATCGCACGGGAACGCTGAAATGCCACAGTCTCACACCACCGCTTCGACCCTCCACCACGCCGCAGCCGATGGCTATCTCACCGCGGCAGACAGCTATGTGCGCGGCAGGCCCGACTATCCGCCCGAGATCACGGCTTGGCTGCGCGACACACTTGGACTGACTGCAGGCAAGACGGTGGTGGACCTGGGCGCGGGCACCGGAAAATTCACCCCCCGCCTGGTGGCAACAGGCGCCAAGGTGATTGCCGTGGAGCCGGTGGCGCCGATGCTTGCCAGGCTCTCGGATGCATTGCCGCAGGTCGAGGCGCTATCGGGTACGGCGACGGCCATGTCGCTGCCGGATGCATCCGTCGATGCGGTGGTCTGCGCACAGGCCTTTCACTGGTTTGCCACGGCCGAGGCGCTGAGCGAGATTCGGCGTGTGCTCAAGCCTGGCGGTCAGCTGGGCCTCGTATGGAACATGCGGGATGCCCGTCTGGATTGGGTCGCGCAGCTCGACCGCATCGTGAACCAGGCCGAAGGCGATGCACCGCGCTACTACACCGGGGCCTGGCGCAAGGTGTTTCCGGCCGCAGGCTTCGGGCCGCTGCAGGAACAGCATTTCTCCCACGGCCATCACGGTGCCGTCGAAGACGTGATTCTCCATCGGGTGCGATCGACCAGTTTCATCGCCGCGCTCGCGGCTCCGGAGCGCGCGAAGATCGAAGACCAGGTGCGAGCGCTGATCGCAGCGACGCCGGCACTGCGCGGCAAGGAATCCCTCACGGTGCCGTACACGACGGCGGCATTCAACGCCGTGAAGCGCTGACTGGGACCTGATCGACGCCATGCGATCGAGGTGCTTCGGCGTCGCGGCCCTGCGCCTGTATCGCCGGCTTGCAGACGCGCAGCAAGCTCGGCCCCGCACTGTATCGATCTCGTTGCGAAGGCCTCATGTACGCCCCAATGAAGCCGGCCTGTCAGCCACGCGGCGTCTCGACGAAAGCCAGCACCGCCTCCAGCATGCGCCGCACATGCGGCTGCACGCCCGCGGCGGCCGCGGGCAGATAGTCGAAGGGCAGCGCCTCCTGCATGTAGCTCGACTGCGTCATCTCCAGCTGCACCGCATGCACGTCCTGCGCGGGCTGGCCGTGGTGGCGCGTGATGTAGCCGCCGGTGAAGCGGCCGTTGAGCACGCCGGTGTAGCCCGGCGCGTTCTCCGCGATGCCGCGCAGCGTCTGCGCGAGCGCGGGGTCGCAGCTCGTGCCCTTGCCGGTGCCCAGGTTCAGGTCGGGCAGCTTGCCTTCGAAGAAGCGTGGCAGCACCGAGCGGATCGAATGCGCATCCCACAGCGCGGCGATGCCGTGCTGCGCCTTGATGCGCGCCAGCTCTTCGGTGAGCTTGGCGTGGTACGGGTGCCAGATGGCGTCGCGGCGCGCGGCGATCTCGGCCTCGTCGGGCCCGTCGTCGGCCGCTGCATAGATCGGCGTGTCGTCGAAGGTGTCGACCGGGCACAGGCCCGTGACGCTCTGGCCCGGGTAGAGGCTGGCGCCGTCGGGCGCGCGGTTGAGGTCGATCACATAGCGCGAGTGCGTCGCGACCAGCACGGAAGCGCCGAGCGCGTCGGCGAAGTCGTAGAGGCGCTCGAGGTGCCAGTCGGTGTCGGGCACCTGGCGCGCCTCTTCGGTGAAGCGCGCGGCCAGCGCGGGCGGCACGTGCGTGCCGACATGCGGCATCGAGATCAGCAAGGGGCGCGCGCCCTGGCGGAAGCGGAAGGCGGGTTCGGTGGTGTGAAAGCTCATGGCTTGTCCTCCTGAAGCAAATGGCGGCGCGCGGCCACGAAGCCGGCGGTGGCGCTGTCGTGCAGCGGATGGCGACCGGCCTGCACGCGCGGGCGGCCCGCGACCCAGACCGCATCGATGGCGTTGCTGCGGTGGCTCGCAAAGACGTGCGACGAGAGCATGGTGGGCGCATCGAGGCTCGCGAGCGCGGGGTGCGCGGCGTCGAGCACGCTGAAATCGGCCTGCTGCCCGACCGCGAGGCCGCCCAGCGCACGGCCCGAGGCGCGCGCCCCGCCTTGCACCGCGGCCAGCGTCATGGCCGTGGCCACGTTGGGCTGTGACGGTTCTGCCGCGACGTTGCGCCGGCGCGTGGCCAGGCGCTGGCTGTATTCGAGCATCAGCAGTTCTTCGGCCGCGCTGACGCAGATGTGGCTGTCGGAACCGATGCCCCACACGCCATCCGCCGCGCGCCAGGCGGGCAGGTCGAAGAGGCCGTCGCCGAGGTTGGCCTCGGTGGTCGGGCACAGGCCCGCGACGGCGCCGCTGGCGGCCGCGCGGCGGTACTCGTCGGCGTCCATGTGGGTGGCATGCACCAGGCACCAGCGCGCGTCGACCGGCGCATGGTCGAGCAGCCAGGCGACCGGGCGCTGTCCGCTCCAGGCGATGCAGTCGTCGACCTCCTGCGTCTGCTCGGCGATGTGGATGTGCACGGGCGCGCCGGCGTCGATGGCGTCGAGCCCGGCCAGCGCCTCGCGCAGCGCATCGGGCGGCACCGCGCGCAGCGAGTGCGGTGCCAGGCCGAGGCGCGCGCCCTGGGCGTCGCACAGCGGCTTGAGCTTTTCGAGCAGGCGCAGCATCGAATCGGTCGAACGGATGAAGCGCCGCTGTCCTTCGTTGGGCGGCTTGGCGCCGAAGCCGCTGGTCTGGTAGAGCACCGGCAGCAAGGTGAGGCCGATGCCCGCGCGCTGCGCGGCGCGCATCAGCGCGTGCGCGAGTTCGGCATCGTCGGCATAGGGCCGGCCGTCGCCCTGGTGGTGCACGTAGTGGAACTCGCACACCGACGTGTAGCCCGCTTCGAGCATCTCGACATAGAGCCCGAGCGCGATGGCTTCGAGTTGCGCCGGATCGAGCCGCAGGGCGAAGCGGTACATCAGCGTGCGCCAGCTCCAGAAGCTGTCACTGGCCTCGGCGCCACGGAACTCTGTGAGGCCGGCGATGCCGCGCTGGAAGGCGTGCGAATGCAGGTTGGGGGTGCCCGGGATCAGCGGGCCCTTCGTCGTGGGCGTGGCTTCGGTGTCGGGCTCGACGTGGGTCAGTCGGCCCTGGTCGTTCCAGGCCAGGCGGACGTTGCGGGCCCAGCCGGTGGGGAGCAGGGCGTGGGCTGCGATGAGGGATTGGGTCATGGGTGTCGTTGGAGAAGGACGCCCTTCTCCCTCTGGGAGAGGGCAGGGTGAGGGCATGGGCGGTGGATCGGGCGCAGGTTGTGTGAGGCTGCAGCCCTCACCCCCGCCCTCTCCCAGAGGGAGAGGGGGCAAGACCGGCTCACAGCACCACCCTCCCCTGCCGCACCACACCACGCACCGGCCGCTGCCCGAACCAGTAGGCCAGTTCCGCGGCTTCATTCAGGTCCCACAGCACGAAGTTCGCCGGCACGCCGGCAGCGATCGCGCCATGCGTGTCCTGCAGGCCCAGCGCGCGTGCCGCATGCACCGTGACGCCCGCGATGGCTTCGGGCACCGTCAGGCGGAACAGCGTGCAGGCCATGTTGGCCATCAGCAGCAGGCTCAGCGCGGGCGAGGTGCCCGGGTTGTGGTCGGTCGAGACGGCCATCGGCACGCCGGCCGCGCGCAACGCGGCGATCGGCGGCACCATGGTGTCGCGCAAGGTGTAGAAGGCGCCGGGCAGCAGCACGGCCACGGTGCCGGCGTCGCGCATCGCGTCGATGCCGGCCTGCGAGAGGTGTTCGATGTGGTCGCAGGACAGCGCGCCGTAGCGCGCGGCCAGCGCCGCACCGCCCATGTCCGACAGCTGTTCGGCATGCAGCTTGACCGGCAGGCCCAGGGCTTTCGCCGCCTGGAACACGCGCTCGGTTTCTTCCAGCGAGAAGGCGATGCGCTCGCAGAACACGTCGACCGCATCGACCAGGCCTTCGGCAGCCAGCGCGGGCAGCATCTCGTTGCACACCAGGTCGATGTAGTCGCCACTGCGCCCCGCGTACTCTGGCGGCAAGGCATGGGCGCCGAGGAAGGTGGTGCGCACCGTCACGCCATGCGCTTCGGCCAGGCGGCGGGCCACGCGCAGCTGCTTGCGCTCGTGGGCCAACGCCAGGCCGTAGCCCGACTTGATCTCGATCGCGCACACGCCTTCGGCCAGCAGCGATTGCAGCCGTTGCGATGCGCTCGCGAACAGTTCGTCTTCGCTGGCTTCGCGTGTGGCGCGCACGCTGGAGACGATGCCGCCGCCCGCCTTGGCCACTTCTTCATAGCTTGCGCCGGCCAGCCGCATCGCGAACTCGTTGGCGCGCTGGCCGCCGTAGACCAGGTGCGTGTGGCAATCGACGAGGCCGGGCGTGACCAGCGCGTCGCCGCCGTCGTGTGCAGGCAGCGATGCGAATGCCGCCGGCAGCTCGGCATGCGGGCCGACCCAGCGCACGGTCCCTTGTTCCACCACGATGGCGGCCTGCACGCCGGCATCGGAGGCGAGCCGCAGGCCGGTCCACAGGCCGTCGGCCGAAGGCGAGGCATCGAAGGTGTTCATCGTCATGTCTCCTGGGATTTCATATGGAAGCGCACGGCGACGAGGCGTGCGTCGTCGTCGCTGGGTGTCAGTGCCCACGCCATCGCGACATCGGCCCACCAGAGCCCTTCGCCAACAGACAGTGTCTGGTCGCCCGCCCGCCATTGGCCGTGCAGGCTCATCAGCAAGCCGCCGGATGCAACAGGCAGCGATTGCGCATCGGCCAGGACGCGAACGTCTGCGCGACAGCGCGCACGCCGGCTCATCACGTTGAAGTCGTGCGATGCGCTGCCCAGCAGCGTGCAATCGAGTGCGACGTCGCCACTGAAGGCAAAGGGTGCGAAGGGTGTGTCGAGCCGGTGGTCGAGGCCGCCCTCGGCCGCACGCAACTGCACGCCGTCGCCCTCGAGCAGCATGATCGTGCGGTCCACGCCCGCGAACACCGAGAAGGGGCCGCTGGCGGCGATGGTCGCGATGCTCACGCGCCAGTCGAAGGCCTCGATCCCGGCGCCCGGCGGCCAGCTCGCGATCTCGCGTGTGCTGCCGCCGCCGTTCTTCCAGGGTGTGGGCCGGAGTTGCGCGCGCGAGAAGCGTTGCATGGGCATGGCGTCGCGCCTACTTCACCATCGGCAGCTTGAGGTCCTGCTTCTTCGCCGTGGCGATCGCGATGTCGTAGCCCGCGTCCGCATGGCGCATCACGCCGCTGGCCGGGTCGTTCCACAGCACGTTGCCGATGCGCTTGGCCGCGGCTTCGGTGCCGTCGCACACGATCACCATGCCGGCGTGCTGCGAGTAGCCCATGCCGACGCCGCCGCCGTGGTGCAGGCTGACCCAGGTCGCGCCGCCCGCTGTGTTGAGCAGCGCGTTGAGCAGCGGCCAGTCGCTCACCGCGTCGGTGCCGTCCTTCATCGCTTCGGTCTCGCGGTTCGGGCTCGCGACCGAACCGGTGTCGAGGTGGTCGCGGCCGATCACGATCGGCGCCTTGAGCTCGCCGTTCTTCACCATCTCGTTGAAGGCCAGGCCCGCGAGGTGGCGCTCGCCCAGGCCCAGCCAGCAGATGCGCGCGGGCAGGCCCTGGAAGGCGATGCGCTCGCGCGCCATGTCGAGCCAGCGGTGCGTGTGCTTGTTCTCGGGGAACAGCTCCTTGATCTTGGCGTCGGTCTTGTAGATGTCCTCCGGGTCGCCCGAGAGCGCGACCCAGCGGAACGGGCCCTTGCCTTCGCAGAACAGCGGCCGGATGTAGGCGGGCACGAAGCCGGGGAAGTCGAAGGCGTTGGCCACGCCTTCGTCGAAGGCGACTTGGCGGATGTTGTTGCCGTAGTCGACCGTGGGCACGCCCATGGCCTGGAAGTCGAGCATGGCCTGCACATGCACCACGCAGGACCTGGCGGCGGCGGCGCTCAGCGCCGCGTGCTGCGATGCGTCCTTCATCGCGGCCTGCCATTGCGGCACGCTCCAGCCCGCGGGCAGGTAGCCGTGGATCAGGTCGTGGGCCGAGGTCTGGTCGGTCACCAGGTCGGGCTTGATGGCGGTGCCGGCCTTGGCGCGGCGCGCGAGCTCGGGCACGATCTCGGCCGCGTTGCCCAGGAGCGCGATCGACACGGCTTCCTTCTTCGCCGTGTGGTGCGCGATCAGCGCCAGCGCGTCGTCGAGGTCCTTGGCCTGCTTGTCGACGTAGCGCGTGCGCAGGCGGAAGTCGATGCTCGACTGCTGGCATTCGATGGCCAGCACGCAGGCACCGGCCAGCACGCCGGCCAGCGGCTGCGCGCCGCCCATGCCGCCCAGGCCGGCGGTGAGGATCCACTTGCCCGACAGGTCGTTGCCGTAGTGCTGGCGACCGGCTTCGACAAAGGTCTCGAAAGTGCCCTGCACGATGCCCTGCGCGCCGATGTAGATCCAGCTGCCGGCCGTCATCTGGCCGTACATGAACAGGCCCGCGCGGTCGAGCTCGTTGAACTTCTCCCAGTTCGCCCACTTGGGCACCAGGTTGGAGTTGGCGATCAGCACGCGCGGCGCATTGGCGTGGGTCTTGAACACGCCGACCGGCTTGCCCGACTGCACCAGCAGCGACTCGTCGTCCTCGAGTTCCTTCAAGGAGGCGAGGATCTGGTCATAGCACTCCCAGTTGCGCGCGGCGCGGCCGATGCCGCCGTACACCACCAGGTCCTGGGGGCGTTCGGCGACTTCGGCGTCGAGGTTGTTCTGCAGCATGCGGAACGGCGCTTCGGTGAGCCAGCTCTTGCAGCTCAGCGTGCTGCCGCGCGGCGCGCGGATCACGCGGGTCGGGTCGTGGCGCGGGTCGGTGGCGATTTTTTCGGGTGCGTTCATGGTTCGGTTCTCCTCAACTGCGACTAGGCGGCAATGGCGTTGGACGAATGGCTGGGCAGGCAGGCCAGCAGGGCGGACGGCAGATCGGCGGCCAGCGCCCACTGGCGCATCGCCTCGATGTCGGGTGCGAGGTAGCGGTCGCGCTCGAGGAAGGCGACCTGGGTGCGGATCCTGGCGAATTCGGCTTCGACGAGCGGAGAACTCTTCAGGCCGCCGCCGCGCTTGAGCTCGATACCCTGGGCAGCGCACATGGCTTCGATGCCGACAACCACGGCCGTGTTGTCCACCATGTCGCCGAGCCGGCGCGCCGCGAAGGTCGCCATCGACACATGGTCTTCCTGGTTGGCCGAGGTGGGCAGGCTGTCGACGCTGGCCGGGTGCGCGAGCGACTTGTTCTCGGATGCGAGCGCGGCGGCCGTGACCTGCGCGATCATGAAGCCGGAGTTGAGGCCCCCGTCGTGCACCAGGAAGGGCGGCAGGCCCGACAGGCCGGTGTCGAGCAGCAGCGCGATCCGGCGCTCGCTGATCGCACCGATCTCGCTCACCGCCAGCGCGATGATGTCGGCCGCGAAGGCCACGGGCTCGGCGTGGAAGTTGCCGCCCGAGATGACTTCACCGGTGTCGGTGAAGACCAGCGGGTTGTCCGAGGCCGCATTGGCCTCGATCACCAGCACGCGCGCCGCATGCGCGAGGTTGTCGAGGCAGGCGCCCATGACCTGCGGGATGCAGCGGATGGAATAGGGGTCCTGCACGCGGCCGCAATCGGCATGCGACGGCACGATCTCGCTGCCCTCGAGCAGTTCGCGCACGGCCGCGGCCACCGCGATCTGGCCAGGCTGGCCGCGTGCCGCATGGATGCGCGCATCGAAGGGCTTGATCGAACCCTGGATGGCTTCGAGCGACAGCGCACCCGACATCAATGCCGAAGCGAACACGTTCTCGGCGCCGAACAGGCCCGCCAGCGCCAGCCCGGTCGACACCTGCGTGCCGTTGAGCAGCGCCAGGCCTTCCTTGGGGCCGAGCACGAAGGGTTCGAGGCCGATGCTGCGCATCGCCTCGGCGCCACTGATCACACGCCCGTCGGCCATGGTGGCCTGGCCTTCGCCGATCAGCACGCAGGCCAGGTGCGCTAGCGGTGCGAGGTCGCCGGAGGCGCCGACCGAGCCCTTGGCGGGGATGGCCGGCGTGATGCCGGCGTTGAACAGCGCGATGAGCGCATGCACCAGTGCGGGCCGCACGCCCGAGTAGCCGCGCGCCAGGCTCATGGCCTTGGCCACGATGACCAGCCGCACCACCGCGGACGACAGCAGCGCGCCCGTGCCCACGCTGTGCGAGAGCACGAGGTTGCGCTGCAGCTCGGCCAGATGGTCGTTGCCGATGCGGGTGCTCGCAAGCTTGCCGAAGCCGGTGTTGATGCCGTAGACGACCTCGCCGCCGGCCACGATGTCGTGCACGGTCTGGTGCGCGCGGTCGAGCGCGGGGATCAGCTCGTCGGCCAGCGCGAGCCGGACTGCACCGGCATGCACACGGCGCAGATCGGCCAGGCCCAGGGGTTGGGACGCCAGCGTCAAGGTCGAAAGGGAAGGCTTTGTCATGGTTTAGCTCTAGACAGGTATATACAAGTCAGGACGAAGTATGGCGCAAGTCGAGACGCACGTCGAGCGCGTGCGTCTCGCCGAAGCCGCTTTTTTACTCTTGGTCGGGCCCCGGCCGGAAGCGGCTGCCCAGGCGATAGCGCGAGGCCGGGTGCAGGCAGCGCACCCAGGTGATCGGCACCTCTTGGGACCAGGTCCGGCGGGTCAGCTGCAGGCAAGGCTCTTCGACCGCCATCTCGAGCCGCCGCGCCTGATCGGCCGTCGGCAGCACGGCATCGACCAAGTGCTCGACCTGGTCCACCGGCACGTGCGCCACCAGGTATTCGCTGGGGGTGGTTCGCGTGAAGTCCTGGTCGAGAAACTCCGGCGCCATCTTGGGATTGACGTAGCGGTCCTCGAACTGGACCGGCACCTCGTTCTCCAGGTGGATGCACAGCACGTGGAACACCGACTGGCCCGGCAGCAGGCCCAGCCAGGCGGCGATGTCCGGCGGCGCGGACACGCGCTCCTGCAGCAGGCAATGGCAGCTGTAGTCGTGGCCGCGGGCACGGATCTCGTTGGCGATGTTGGCGATCTGCAGCAGGGTCGACTGCGGCTTGGCCTCGGCGACGAAGGTGCCGACGCCCGCGACGCGCACGATCCGGCCGTTGCCGGCCAGTTCGCGCAACGCCTTGTTCACCGTCATGCGCGAGACGCCGAACTGCGCAACCAGCTCGTGCTCGGAAGGCAGCCGATGCCCCGTGGCCCAGGTGCCATCGAGGATCTTCTGCGTCACGTAGGCCTTGATCTGTTCGTGCAGCGTCGTCGCGCCGCCGCTCGTCAGCTGGCCACCGGTGGCCACCGCCGGCACCGCACCATGGCGCGCGCGGACAGCGGTCTTGGAGTTGACTCCGGCACGTGCGTTCATGGCGTCAGATGCGCTTGGCTTCGCGGATGCTGCGGAGGAACCCGCGCGTGCGTTCACGCTGGGGGTCGCCAAAGATCTGTTCCGGGGGGCCTTCTTCATAGACCGAACCATCGCACAGAAAACACACCTTGGAAGAGACCTCGCGCGCAAATCCCATTTCATGGGTCGCGAGCAGCATGGTCATGCCTTCCTGCGCGAGGTCGCGCACGATGTTCAGCACCTCGGACACCAGTTCCGGATCGAGCGCCGAGGTGATCTCGTCGAGCAACAGCACCATCGGGTCCATGGCCAGCGCACGCACGATGGCCACGCGCTGCTGTTGCCCGCCCGACATGCGGTCCGGGTACTCCTTGGCCTTGTGCGCCAGGCCGATGCGCTTGAGCAGCGTCATGGCGCGCTCCTCGGCCGCTTCGCGGGGCTGCTTGAGCACCTGGATCGGTGCCAGCGTCACGTTCTCCAGCACCGTCATGTGGGGGAACAGGTTGTAGCCCTGGAACACGATGCCGATTTGCCGGCGCAGCGCGTCGACGTCGACGCCCGGGCCGGTGATGCGGTCGCCGTGCACGAGGATCTCGCCGCTGTGGATCGGCTCGAGCCCGTTGATGCAGCGCAGGAGCGTGGACTTGCCCGAGCCCGAAGGGCCGATCAGGCTCACGACCTGGTGCTGCTCGACGGACATGGAGAGGCCGTTGATCACAGGCACGTCGCCGTAGGACTTGGAGATGTCCCGGATTTCAATGAACGACATTTCGATTTCTTTCCTCAAGCGCCGCCGGCACGCATGCGGGCCCGGTCGCGTCGCATCATGCGTTCGACGAATCGCGTCTGCGGGATCGAGATGGCGATGAACAGCAACGCCACCGTCGTCACGGCCGACAGGTTGTAGTAGTTGGACGCGATCAGCATCGACTGGTTGAAGGAGTCGATCACGCCGACGACATTGACCAGCGCGGTGTCCTTCTGCAGTGCGATGAACGCATTGAGCAGCGGCGGGATGATCTGGCGCACGCCCTGCGGCACGACCACGAAGCGCAGCGTCTGCATGTGGGACAGCCCCAGCGAACGCGCCGCCGCGGTCTGGCTCCAGTGGATGCTCAGGATGCCCGCGCGGTAGATCTCGGCCACATAGGCGCCGACCGTCAGCGTGAGCGCGATCACCACATAGGTGGTCAGCGACAGGTCCTTGAGGATCGGCACGCCGGTCAGCGGAATGCCGAAGCCGATCAGGTAGATCACCAGCACCGCAGGCATCGAGCGGAACACGTCGATGTACGTGGTCGCCATCATGCGCAGCGGCTTGCCCGCGGCGCCCGGGGCGAAGGTCGCGAGCGCCACGATCAGGCCCCAGACCAGCACCAGCACTTCGGCGATCAGGAAGATCTTGACGTTGACCCAGAAGGCGCTGAGCACCAGCGGGAAGGTCTTGGTGATCAGCGGCACCAGGAAGAAGGTCTTCGCCACCGCCTGGTTGTTGGCCAGCAGGAACTGGAAGGCCAGCACCACGATCAGCTGGGCCATCGTATAGCCGATGGCGATCCAGCTCAGGTCGCGCGCCTCCGAGCGCGCCACGCGCCCGGCGACCATGTCCTTGGCCGCGGCGGCGCGGCGCACCGCACTGCAGCGGCCGAAGGCCTTGGCCAGCGGCCACACGACCACCACCGACGCCACGGCCAGGAGCACCGCGACGAGGTCGATCCAGAAGCCGCCGAACGCGTTGCCGAGCAGCGCGTTGCGGGCCGAGACGATCGTGTACCAGCTCGCGGCCACCGCGATCGCCACGACGACCAGCGCGGTGAACCACAGGACCCTGGGCGCGGCCGGAGGGCCGCCGATGTTCAGGCGCCGCCCTTGCTCGGACGGCCCGCCCGTCGCGCCGACGGCGCGAGGTGTTGCATTGCTCATGCTATGGACGTGCTCAGGGCTTCAGGACGGGCAGTTTGGAAGGATCCATGCCCAGGGTGGGAGAGAGCCATTTAGCGGCGAGGCGTTCAAAGGTGCCGTCCTTCTTGAAGTCCGCGATCAGCTTGTTGAACACCGGCAGGTTCGGCGAATCCTTGTTGACGATGCCGCCCCACTGTTCACCCGTGTGATAGCGGCCCACGACTTCCAGCATGCCGTTGGACTGCTTGGCGCGTGCCAGCACATTGGGTGTGTCGTACAGCACCGCATCGACCTGCCCGGCCGCGAGCGCGGCGTACATCGCGGAGTTCTCGGCATAGACCTTCGGGTGCTCGACGGGCTTGATGTTCTCCATCACGTACTGCAGCGTCGTGCTGCCTTGACGCGCGGCGAGGCGCAGCTTGCGGATGCTCTCGCTGTCGACCTTGGTGCCGGTCTTCACGAGCACGGCCTGGTCCGAATCGAAGTACGGCTCGGTGAAGTTCACGACCTTCTTGCGCTCTTCGGTGATGGTGATCTCGCTCAGCGCGATGTCGAAGCCCTGGGCCTGGCCGGTCAGGATCTGTGCGAAGGAGCGGCTCACCACGATCACGCGGTCGAGGCCTGCACGGTAGGCCATGTTGGCGGCCATGCAGTACTCGAAGCCATCCTTTATGGTGTCGAGCGAGTCGCCGTTCCACCAGCCGGGCGCCGGCAGTGCCGGACGAACAGAGAGGGCCCCCGGCACCACGGTCGTCAACTTGACGCTGCCTTTTTCGCCCGTCACTTCGCAATTGCCATAGTCCGGCGCCGCCGATGCAGTCGCGGCCGATGCGATCAGGACCAGGGGAACGAGGGCGCTGCGCAGCCGGGACACGGCGGCACCAGCGCGGGAGATTTCGAGTTGCTTCATGGGGGGTTCCTGTTCGAGGGATGCCGATGGTTGGATGAAGGATCTACGTCCCAGCGGCATGCACGGCGCCAGGCGCCGGCACATGCCGAGGGGGTTGCGCCGAAGCGCCTCAGGCCGCGACCGGCACGGCCGGCTGCGCGATACCGCCGTGCGGCTTGCCCGCCGACACGTCGCCCCAGAGGACCGCATGGTCTTCGGGCAGCGCGCGCGAGTTGGGCATGGACAGCCACAGGCGCATGAGCATACGGTCCTGGCCGGTGCTCACGTCGTCCTTGAAGGCCGTGCGGCCGTGGTAGACCACATGGTTGTTGAGCAGCTGAATGTCGCCGGGGGCGAAGCGCATTTCGAAGCACTGCTCTTCGGCGACGGCCATCAGCATCTGGATGGCCTCGTGCTCGGCAGCCGTGAGCTTGCGCACGCCGGGGAGCATCTGGGCGTTCTCGATGTAGGTCAGCGAGAAATGGCTGGTGAACTTGCCGTCGCGCACGCCGAAGATCGGCAGGTCGTAGGCCACGTGCTCGCCACCGGCTTCTTCGCCGAAGCGGCTGCGCGCGATGGGCTGGCACAGCAGCGCATGCAGGTCAGGGCGGCGGCGCAGGATCTCGTTGTAGACCGTGGCGCTGCTCGCCAGCTTGCTGACGCCGCCTTCGGACGCCTGGCGCACGCACAACAGGCCCACCACGTCGCAGCGGTCGGTATGGAAGCGCAGCTGGCCCGGCGACAGGGTGCGTGCGCCTGAAGACAGGAACTGCCGGCCGGAAGCATCGACCGTCGCGCCATACAGCTTGGCGCCCACGCCCATGCCCTCGTCCTTGATCTCGCGCATGACTTCGCCGCGGTTGTTCTGGAACATCTGCGTGCCGAGGTGCGCACCCATCGCGTACCAGATGCGGCGCAGCTGCTCCTGGTCGTAGCGGCTCACATCGAGGCCGCGCATCTTGACCATACCGGAACCGTTCTCGAGCTCTTCGCGCACGTCGTCGAAGTAGGCCTCGGAGCCGGGCAGCGGGAAGTTCTGACGGTTGATGTGCTTCCAATCGATGCCTGCGGACTGCGCCACCGCGGCATCGATCTGTTCCAGCACGGCCGCCGGAAACTGCTTGACCCAGCGATGGTTCTCGACCATCTCGGCGCCTTTCCAAACACAGGCGCCTTGTATGTAGTTCGACTCAGACATGAGTTCTCCAGGAGAAAGAGACAAATGGGATGGGAGGTAATTTTGTTGTCTAGTCTTGACTAGACAAGGCTGGACAATACGCGCGCCCCTGGCGGTTTGCAATTGGTTGATGCTTGTTCTAGGGGAAACACTTAGGCAGGATTTTCGCCTGCGAAAAACGCACCGCGGCGAGGCACTCGTGCACGACATTCGCGCACCATGCGCACGCCGCCGGTGCAATAGGGCCGCGGGCCCGTCTCCCACGCGCTGACCCACAGGCAGCGGCCGTGCCCGCGAGGGCGCCCCTCGCGGCCTTGCCGGCCCTGTTCCGGATCGCCTTGATCTGGAATGACATCGGGGTTTCGACATCGGCCGAAGGCGGCTGCCTCCGGGGAGACGAGCGAATTCTGGTCGGACGATGTTCTGGTCTATACATGAGAGGTTAAATTCTTGGTCACAGCGCTCCGGCAACGGTGGAGGAACCCAGTCGGTCTGTCTAGACAACCTCTGTGACATTCATGTCTACACATTGCAAAGCGCGTGCCAGCCACGACACGGACCGATCGGGGACAATGGCCGCGTGTCCCTCGCCACCCTCCCCCATCCCACCGACAACCAGGGCAGCGCCACGCCCGCGGACATCCTTCACGAGGTGTTCGGCTACACCCAGTTCCGGGGTGCACAGCAGGCCATCGTCGACCACGTCGTGGGCGGCGGCGACGCGCTGGTGCTGATGCCCACGGGCGGCGGCAAGTCGCTGTGCTATCAGATCCCGGCCATCGCGCGGCAGCGTGCGGGGCATGGCGTGTCGATCGTGGTGTCGCCGCTGATCGCGCTGATGCACGACCAGGTCGGCGCATTGCACGAAGCCGGCGTGAACGCCGCCTTCCTCAATTCCACGCTCGACTGGGAACAGACCCAGGACGTCGAGCGCCGCATGCTGCGCGGCGAGATCACGCTGCTCTATGCCGCGCCCGAACGGCTCAACACGCCGCGCTTCCTGTCGCAGCTCGACTCGCTGCACGAACGCGGCAAGCTGAGCCTGTTCGCGATCGACGAGGCGCATTGCGTGAGCCAGTGGGGCCACGACTTCCGCCCCGAGTACCGCTCGCTCACCGTGCTGCACGAGCGCTACGCGGGCGTGCCGCGCATCGCGCTCACGGCCACGGCCGACGACCTGACGCGCGCCGACATCGTCGAGCGACTGCAGCTGGAGGAAGCGCAGCAGTTCGTCTCGAGCTTCGACCGGCCCAACATCCGCTACACCATCGTCGAGAAGAAGGACGCCACCACGCAGCTGCTGCGCTTCATCCAGCGCGAGCACGAGGGCGATGCAGGCGTGGTCTATTGCCAGTCGCGCAAGCGGGTGGAAGACGTGGCCGTCGCGCTGCAGGACGCGGGCATCAACGCCCTGCCCTACCACGCGGGCCTGGATTCGGCGGTGCGCCAGAAGCACCAGGACCGCTTCCTGCGCGAGGAAGGCATCGTGGTGGTCGCGACCATCGCCTTCGGCATGGGTATCGACAAGCCCGACGTGCGCTTCGTCGGCCACCTCGACATGCCGAAGAACATCGAGGGCTACTACCAGGAAACCGGCCGCGCGGGCCGCGACGGCGCCCCCGCCGACGCCTGGATGACCTACGGCCTGCAGGACGTGGTGAACCAGCGCCGCATGATCGACGAGAGCCCGGCCGGCGAGGAGTTCAAGCAGGTCATGCGCGGCAAGCTCGATGCACTGCTGTCGCTGGCCGAGGCGAGCGACTGCCGGCGCGTGCGGCTCTTGGGCTACTTCGGCGAGCAGAGCACGCCCTGCGGGAATTGCGACAACTGCATCACGCCGCCGCAGGTCTGGGACGGCACCGACGCCGCGCGCAAGCTGCTGTCGACCATCTACCGCGTGAACCAGCACAGCGGCATCAGCTTCGGCGCCGGCCACATCATGGACATCCTGCGCGGCAAGCCGACCGAGAAGGTCAAGCAGTTCGGCCACGAGAGCATCAGCACCTTCGGCCTGGGCGCGGAGTTCAGCGAGGTGCAGCTGCGCGGCGTGCTGCGCCAGCTGATCGCGACCGGCGCGCTGGCGGTGAATTCGGAAGCCTTCAACACGCTGCAGCTCACCGACGGTTCGCGCGCGGTGCTCAAGGGCGAGCAGGCGGTGAGCCTGCGCGAGTCGGTGTCGACGCCGGCCGAGCGCAAGCCGCGGCGCGAGAAGGCGGCACGCGGCGCGCCTTCACCCGCGGCGGCCACGCTGGACGACGCCGGCCAGAAGCGCTTCACCGCGCTCAAGGCCTGGCGCGCCGAGGTGGCGCGCGAACACAACCTGCCGGCCTACGTGATCTTCCACGACGCCACGCTGGCCGCCATTGCCGAACGCGCTCCCGCCACGCTGGAAGACCTGCAGGGCATCAGCGGCATCGGCACCAAGAAGCTCGAGGCCTACGGGGCGGATGTGCTGCGGGTGTGCAGCGCGTTCTGAGCCTCCGACCCATAAAAAAACCCGGCCGGACCTGAGGCCTGCCGGGTTTTGAAGACGCCGACGGCGCGCCTGGCGCCGTGGAGACGTCGCCTTCCGCTTACCAGGAGAACATGCCGCCCACGCCCGCCGCCGCACGGCCGTCGGTGCCGGTGCCGACGTTGAGCTTGATCTGCAGCGACTCGGAAATGCGCGCCGCCAGGCCCACGGCAACCGCCGAGCGGCCGTCGAAGGTGCCCACGCCCACGCCCATGCCGAAGTTCTTGCCGGCCTCGAGCGCCGGCATCGACGAGGCCGCCACGGCGATCGCGACGCCGGTGCCGGAAACCTTGCGGTTGTCGCTGAGCTGCTGCTGAACCTGCGCATTGGTGCGCGCCTGCGCCGCGTTGGCATTGCCCTGCGCATTGTTGAAGGCCGCCTGGTTGGCGTTCACCACGCGCTGGTTGCTGTTGATCACGGCCTGGTTGTTGTTCACCACGGCCTGGTCGTTCACCACCTGGTTGAGCTGGTTCACGTTGGCCGCATCGGTGCCCGCCACACCGGCCGCGACGCCGCTGATGGTCTTGTTGTTGTTGTTGATGCCCTGGGTCGACGTCACACCGCTCACGCTCAGGTTGCCGCCCACCGTGGCGCCACCGGTGGTCGACAGCGTGGTCGTTGCGATGTTGCCGGTGTTGGTGAGGCCGTTGGTGGTGGTGGCGCCCGTCACGCTCAGGTTGCCGCCTACGGTGGCCGCGCCCGTGGTGGTGAGCGTGTCGGTCTTGAAGTTGCCCGCGTTGGTGACGCCGTTGGTAGTGGTGGCACCGGCCACATTCAGGTTGCCGCCGACCGTGGCCGCGCCCGTGGTGGTGAGCGTGTCTGTCTTGATGTCGCCGGTGTTGGTGATGCCGTTGGTCGTGCTCGCGCCCGCCACGCTCAGGTTGCCGCCCACGGTGGCGGCGCCGTTGGTCTTGAGCGTGTCGGTCGTGAGGTTGCCCGTGTTCGTGACACCGTTGGTGGTGGTGGTACCGGCCACGTTCAGGTTGCCGCCGACCGTGGCCGCACCCGTGGTCGTGAGCGTGTCTGTCTTGACATCGCCGGTGTTGGCGATGCCGTTGGTGGTAGTGGCACCGGCCACACTCAAGGTGCCGCCGACGGTCGCCGCGCCGGTTGTCGTGAGCGTGTCGGTCTTGATGTCGCCCGTGTTGGTGATGCCGTTGGTGGTGGTGGCACCGGCCACGCTCAAGGTGCCACCGACGGTCGCCGCGCCGGTGGTCGTGAGCGTGTCGGTCTTGATGTCGCCCGTGTTGGTGATGCCGTTGGTGGTGGTGGTGCCCCGCACCGTCAGGTTGTCGGTGAGCGTGGTACTGCCCAGGATCGTGTTGGTGCCCGTGGCGCCACTGCTGCGGATGCCAGTGGTCAACGCGTTCGGGGAAGCGCCGGAGAAAATGCCGGTGCTGGTGGTGCTCGTGCCGCTGGCGGCGTCGTAGTCGGAGGCGGTCCCGCTCAGCAGGCGGCCCGTCCCGTTGTCGAAAGTGCCAGTGGTGGTCCCTGCATCGGCAGCAACGGTGCCCGTGATGATGGGGGCCGTACCGTTGAAGTGAAGCAGCTGCGCAGCGTCGGGCTGCACGTTGACCACCGAGCCCCCCCCGTTCCCCGACGACGACGGGCTCTGCAACGAGATCTCCGTGGGCGTCTGGTTGATCTGCGTGTAGTTGCCGGCGCTGTCTTGGACGGTCGATTTGAAGGTCGTCGCTGTCTGCTGGACGGCGGAAAAGTTCCCCGCGGTGTCAAGCACTCCGAGAACGGTGCCCGTCGTTGTCTGCCCGAGCGCCGACGCATTGCCGGCCGCGTCGCGGACCGCCGTGCTGGAACTCGTCGCCGTCTGATTGAGCGACGCCTGGTTTCCGTTCCCATCGTTCACTCTGAGAGAGCTGTCCGTCGCCGTCTGCTCGAGCGTTGCACGGTTTCCGTTGCCGTCTTGGACCACAGAGTTGGAGGTCGTCGCCGATTGACTGAGCGACGCCTTGTTTCCGTTGTTGTCATTCACCCCAACGTCGCTGCTCGTCGCCGTCTGATGGAGCGATCCCAGATTGCCGTTGTTGTCCTTCGTCGTGACGGCATGGCCGGTCGCCGTCTGGTCGATCGTCGCCAGATTGCCGGCACTGTCGTTGACATAAGAGGTCGAACCCGTCGCCGTCTGAAAGAGCGCCGCCTGGTTCCCGCTACCGTCTTTCACCCCGACTGTGCTGGTCGTCGCTGTCTGATCGATCGCCGACGCGTTGCCGGAACCGTCTCGGACCTGAGAGTTGGCATTCGTCGCCGTCTGATTGATTCCCGAAGCATTGCCGGCGCTGTCATTGACCACCGTGCCGGTGGCCGTCGTGGTCATGGTGGTCTGCGACACATTGCCCTGGCCGTCATCGGCCGTGCTGTAGATCCGTTGCGGATTGCCGGCGGTGGTGGTCGTGGTGGTGCCCGTGGGGGTCACCGCAGTGGAATCGGTGCCGCTTTGGACGATGACGCTCGTCACCGCGGCCTGGGCCGAGGTGTTGAAGGTGCAGACGGCCAATGCGGCGGCCAGCACCGTGAGGCGAAAGTGAGTTTTCATTGCAATCCCTGAATGTTTTTTTAAAACGGCGACCGCGCACCCTGCGTTGCCGCGCCGGGGGGATCGTAGGGAGGTTCCTCAGGCGCCATAGGCCGAGAGGCAGCAACGCATCCGCAATTCGTGACTTAATCTACGAATTGGCTCATCTTCCGAACCGTGATCGGATTGATTTGTGCGCTATTTGCGCTAAGCGTTTACAAATCTTCCGCGCAGCATTCGCGCGCCCTAAGGCTGATCCATCGACTCCACGATTCGATTGGAACGCAGCACATTGCGATCGAGGTAGGGCGTGCCGGTCGTTTCGGGCAGCGGTGCCGCCACGGCGCTGCGCCGGGCCGCGGAGGCCTGGGCCGGTACCGGGCAGGCGCCGCTGGCGCGATAGCTCAATGCCGCCGCGAAACGGCCCTCGGCCGGGTCGCCCAATGCATGTTCGAAGTCATCGGACACGGTGCAGGTCGGCGCCATGCCGTCGCCGTAGTCGCCGAAACCCTTGGCATTGACGCCCTGGAACTGGATCGCGAAGTAGGTGGTGCCGCAGTTGTCCTGCGGATAGAAGCCATAGGGCTTGCCGCAGGTCGCGGCGCCGATCAGGTCGACCGTGACGCCGATGCCGCGCAGGCCGTTGACCACCGACTCGCTGGCCGAGCAGGTGTCGGGACCGGCCAGCACCGACACGCGCGACAGGCCGAGCCGCGGCAGCGGCTGGCCGGCCGTGACCGAGTAGCCACGCGTGGTGCTCGGGAACAGCACCGACGACCCCGCGGGCGACAGTCCGAAAGGGTTCTTGCGATTGAACTGCAGCTTCTCGAACACCGCGCCCTGGCTCGCCTGGGGTGTCGCGATCATGCTGGCCACCTCGCTGGCGATGCCCAGCAGGCCACCGCCGTTGTAGCGCATGTCGAGCACCAGGTCGGTCACGCCGGCCGCGCTCAACTGGCCCATCGCCGTCACCAGCTGGGCTTCGGACTTCGCGACGTGGTCGTTGAACTGCAGGTAGCCGACGCGGCCGCCGGGCGTGTCGAGGGTGCGCACGTTCTGCACCGGCGAGCGCTCGATGCCGGCGGACACCAGCGTGACCGTGCGCTCGCTGCCGTCCTTGGCGCGCAGCTTGAAGGCGTGGCTCTGGCCGTTGGTGGCCGGCGCCAGCGCGCTGTTGAGCCGGTCGACCTCGGCCTGGCTGCTGGCGGTGGACGCGTCGACCCCGTCGATGGCCAGCAGGGTGTCGCCGCGCACGATGCCCGCCTGCGACGCCGGCGAGTTCGGTTCGGTATAGGCCACACGGATGGTGCGCGGCGCCGTGCGCTGCAGGAAGGCGAACTCGACGCCGTAGCCGACCTCGGTGCCTTGCTGCACATCGCCGTAGGTGGCCGTGGGATAGCTGAAATGGAAGCGGTCCTTGGCGCGGCCGGACGCGGTGAGCACCGGCGTCTTGAGCACGTTGAAGTAGGCGACCGGCGTGGTGTAGCTGGTGGCCAGGAGGTTCGCCGGCACCTCGTCGTACCAGAGGTAGGTCTGGTCGATCCAGCTGCGGACCCAGTTCTTTTCGTCGGCCACGGTGCCCGCGCGATCGGCAAAGGCCCGCCCGGTGCCCGGGTCGATGCCGGTGCGCGGCGCGGCGCAGAGACCGGCCAGGCTGGCCGAGCCCTGTGCGGTCGGCGCGACGGCGCCGGACGTCGGCGCCGCTGCATCGCCTCCCCCCCCGCCACCGCCTCCGCAGCCGGCGATCGACAACACGACAGCCAGGGCCATGCCCTGCAGGGCGACGTGCGCGCCGCCCTCCGAATTCCGGTGATCCATGACTCCCTCTTTCTCTTCTGGTGGTGGCGCTTCGTGGCGCGCCCGTTTCAGGTGTTGTCTCCGTGTGACCTGCGCCGTACGGACTATTGCACGAAGCCCATGCCGCGCGATTCGCGCACTTCAGGCTTGATGCGGTGCTCGGCCTCGAGCTGGTCGAGGAATTCGGCCGCCGAGAACTCGGCCGCGAGGATATCCGTTTGCCGCTTCACCGCCGCGAAGTCGCCCGGGCACAGCTGCGTCAGGCGCGCGAGCCGCTGCCGGAGCACCGCATCCAGCAGCGACGCGTCGCCGGCCAGCGCCTCGGCCACGAACATGCGCTCGCGCTGCGGCGCGGTCAGCGGCATGAACTTGATCTTGAAGGTGAAGCGGCGCAGCGCGGCCTGGTCGAGCCGGTCGAGCAGGTTGGTGGTGCAGACGAAGATGCCGCCGAAGCGCTCCATGCCCTGCAGCATCTCGTTGACCTCGGTCACCTCGTAGGTGCGCTGGGCGCCGCGCCGGTCCTGCAGGAAGGAGTCGGCCTCGTCGAGCAGCAGCACGGCCTTTTCGGCTTCGGCTTCCCTGAACATGGCGGCCATGTTCTGCTCGGTCTCGCCCACGTACTTGCTCATCAGGTCGCTGGCCTGCTTGACGATCAGCGGCCGGCCGATGGCCTGCGCGATGTGCTCGGCCAGCGCGGTCTTGCCCGTGCCGGGCGCGCCGTAGAAGCACAGCGTGCCGTGGCCGCGCACGCGCAGCGCCTCGACGATGCGCGGGATCTCGAAGCGGGTCTCGACGTTGAGCATGCCCAGGTCGTAGGTGGTCACGCTGCGGCGCGCGCCGTGCGCCTTGTCGAGCGTGCCCAGCGCCAGGTCGGCGTTCTTCAGCTGGCGCTCGATCAGGCCCTCGATCGAGGCGTCGTCGGTCTTGGCCAGCTGCGCGAAGCGCACCGCGGTGCGGATCTGCGCGGGCGTCAGGCCCTTGCGTTCGGCCAGCTTGGCGGTGAAGGCGTCGGACACCGTCACGCCCTCGAGCGTCTTGCGCACCAGCTGCTCGCGCGCGCCGGGCGGCGGCGACTTGAGCTCGAGGTGGTAGGCGAAGCGGCGCCGGAAGGCCGGGTCGATCTGCTCGATGCGGTTGGTGACCCACAGCGTGGGCACGGCGTTCGATTCGAGGATCTGGTTGACCCAGGCCTTGCCGCTCACGCTGCCGCTGGCGGGCGCGGCAATCTGCTCGGCGCGGGCCATGAACTGCGCGGCCTCGGTGCTGATCGGCGGGAACACGTCCTCGACCTCGTCGAACAGCAGCGCGGCCTGGGCGCTGCCCTTGAGGAAGACCTGGGCGATCTGCAGCGAGCGGTAGCGGTCGCGGCCCGAGAGCGAATTGCCGTCGCGGTCGGCGTACTCGACCTCGAACAGGTCCAGGCCCGCGGCCTGCGCCACCACCTTGGCCAGCTCGGTCTTGCCGGTGCCGGGCGGCCCGTAGAGCAGCACGTTGACGCCCGGCTCCTTGCGCGACACCGCGGCGCGCAACAGCGTGACCAGCATCCGCGCGTCCTCGGCCGCGAAGGAGAAGTCGTCGATGGTGAGCGTGCTCTTGGCCGACGGCCGGGTGAACACCGCCATCAGCTCGCTGTGGTCGCGGTACTCGCGCATCAGCACCGGCGGCAGCTTCTCGCTGACCTTCATCAGGTCGGCCAGGTCGGTGATGTTGTGTTCGGAGATCAGGTTCTCGACCAGCCCGATGCGCTCGAGGCGCGAGCCGGCGCGCAGCGCCTCGCCCACGTCGCTGGCGCTCACGCCCGCCACCTCGGCGATCGCGGCATAGGCCTCGGGCGCGTTGTTGACCTTGAACTCGACCAGCAGCGAGCGAAGGTCGCGCTGGTAGCGCGCCAGCGTGCCGTAGAGCAGCAGCGCGCGTTCGGCCTTGTTGAGCTGCAGCAAACCGGCCAGCGCCTCGATGTTCTTCTCGACCAGCGTCGACTGCTTGCGCAGCGCATGCGTGAGCCAGTCGCGGGTGACCGACAGCACCGTGAGCAGGTCCTTGGGCTGGTCCTTGACGTATTCGTCGAGATAGAAGAACAGCGTGCCCTCTTCATAAGGGCCGCGCCAGACACCGTGGCGCTCCAGCAGCGTGCGGCCGTCGAAGGCCTCGACGCCCTTCCAGACCTCGTTGCCGGCGCAACGGCGGCCGAGGAATTCGCGCAGGCGCTGCAGCACCGGGGCGGGCCACACCAGGTGGCGGCCGGTCAGCGAGAGCAGGCCGTTGAGGTCGCGGCGCACGTTGAAGCGCGGGCCCTGCTTGGCCGCGAGCGTCAGCACGAAGTGCGAACACATGAGCTCGAGCACCGGTGCTTCCTTGAGTCCGGGCGACGGCAGTGCCTGCCCGCGCAAGGGAGCAGTCACCGCATCGATACCCGCGCGCTTGACCATTCGACGACCTCCAATGAAGGAATCCCAGCGCGACCATAACGCAGAGTTTTGCGTTGTGGAAGACAGCGCATCGGTAAATGTCCCGATGTTGCAATTCCCTCCACAATGCCATGCATGATCGGTATCCAAGACATCGAACGCGCCGCGGCCCGCCTGCAAGGGCAGCTGCTGGCCACGCCCTGCGTCGAATCGCGCACCCTGTCCGACATCGTCGGCGCCCAGGTGTTCCTCAAGTTCGAGAACCTGCAGTTCACCGCCTCCTTCAAGGAGCGCGGCGCCTGCAACAAGCTGGTCGACCTGTCGGAGAGCGGCGTCCAGGGGGTGGTGGCCATGTCGGCCGGCAACCACGCCCAGGGCGTGGCCTACCATGCGCAGCGCCTGGGCATGCGCGCGACCATCGTGATGCCGCGCTTCACGCCGGGCGTGAAGATCGAGCGCACGCGCAGCTTCGGCGCTGAAGTGGTGCTGCACGGCGACACGCTGGACGCGGCGCGCGCCCATGCGGTCGAGCTGTCGGAGCGCGACGGCCTGGCGCTGGTCCATCCCTATGACGACGAGGCCATCATGGCCGGCCAGGGCACGGTGGCGCTCGAAATGCTCGACGCCGTGCCCGACCTCGACATGCTGGTGGTGTCGGTCGGCGGCGGCGGCCTGATCGCCGGCATGGCGGTCGCGGCGCGGGCCCGCAAGCCCGGCATCGAGATCGTCGGCGTGCAGACCACGCGCTTCCCGGCCATGGTCAACGCCGTCCAGGGCACCCACCACCCGCAGGGCACCAGCACCATCGCCGAAGGCATCGCCGTGGGCACGCCCGGCGTGCTGACCCGCGCAGTGATCGAAAAACATGTGGACGACCTGCTGCTGGTCGACGAGGGCGACATCGAGCAGGCGGTGCTGATGCTGCTGGAGATCGAGAAGACCCTGGTCGAGGGCGCGGGCGCGGCCGGCCTGGCGGCGCTGATCCGGCATCCGGCGCGCTTCCAGGGCAAGCGCGTGGGGCTGGTGCTGTCGGGCGGCAACATCGATCCGCTGCTGCTGGCCGCGATCATCGAACGCGGCATGGTGCGCGCCGGCCGGCTCGCCCGGCTGCGCGTGAGCGCGCGCGACGTGCCGGGCATGCTGGCCCGGATCACCACGACCGTGGCCGAAGCGGGCGCCAACATCGACGAGGTGCACCACCAGCGCGCCTTCACCATGCTGGCGGCCCAGAACGTGGACATCGAACTGGTGCTGCAGACCCGCGGGCGCGCGCATCTGGCGGCGGTGCTGTCCGCCTTGCGACAGGCGGGCTTCGAGGCCGAGGAGCAGCATTGACCTGCTCCGGGCAAGCCCTCGCAGGGCGGCCGGGGCCCCTTGGCTAAAATGCGGGCAGTCTTGCCTTGCCAGAATTCAAAGGAATCCCCCATGTCCAACCCTACGCCCGTCGAACCCGGCCACGCTGCCACCGTTGAAAAAGACGCGGTCGAGTCGGTCGTGCACCTGATGCCGATCGTGCTGCCGCTGGTCGGTGGCGTGCTGATGCTGTTGCTAGCCTCCATCGCCGTCTACATGGCTTGAAGGCTTGAGCTGACCTGCTGCGCGGACCGATCTCGCACCTGCGGTTCTCGCCGTACCGGAGTACGGCTGCGATCCTCGGCGCAAGCTCGGACCGCTCGCGACGGTCATCTCAAGCCTTCGTGCCGCGCCTGATCGGGCTTTAGCGCGAACGCCCGCGCACCTGCGCCCCATCGCCTCTCCGACCGAAAACGTTTTTTCAAACGGCTCTCCCGCCGACTCCGAGCCCCGCTCGAAAAGACGAATTTTCAACTCCGGAGATTTTCGATGAACGCACCTGTGATGAATGGCCTGCCCATTCAGGCGCCCCCGCACGTCAAGAACGCCAGGCTGATCGCCTGGGTGGCCGAGATGGCCGCGCTGTGCAAACCCGACAACATCTACTGGTGCGACGGCAGCACCGCGGAATACGACCGCCTGTGCCAGCAGCTGGTCGACGCCGGCACCTTCAAGAAGCTCAACCCGGCCAAGCGCCCGAACTCCTTCCTCGCCACCTCCGACCCGACCGACGTGGCGCGCGTGGAAGACCGCACCTACATCTGCTCGGCCACCAAGGAAAACGCCGGCCCGACCAACAACTGGATGGCGCCGGCCGAGATGCGCGCCACGCTGCAGCCGCTGTTCGACGGCTGCATGAAGGGCCGCACGATGTACGTCGTGCCCTTCTCGATGGGCCCGCTGGGCTCGCCGATCGCGCACATCGGCATCGAGCTGTCCGACAGCCCCTATGTCGCGGTCAACATGAAGATCATGACCCGCATGGGCAAGGCCGTGTACGACGTGCTGGGCACCGACGGCGAATTCGTGCCCTGCGTGCACACGGTGGGCGCGCCGCTGGCCGCGGGCGAGCAGGACGTCGCCTGGCCCTGCAACAAGACCAAGTACATCGTCCACTACCCGGAAACGCGCGAGATCTGGAGCTACGGCTCGGGCTACGGCGGCAACGCGCTGCTGGGCAAGAAGTGCTTCGCGCTGCGCATCGCCTCGACCATGGGCCGCGACGAAGGCTGGCTCGCCGAGCACATGCTGATCCTCGGCGTGAGCAATCCCCAGGGCCAGAAGTACCACGTGGCGGCCGCCTTCCCCAGCGCCTGCGGCAAGACCAACTTCGCAATGCTGATCCCGCCGGCCGGCTTCGACGGCTGGAAGGTCACCACCATCGGCGACGACATCGCCTGGATCAAGCCCCAGGCCGACGGCTCGCTGCGCGCCATCAACCCCGAGGCCGGCTACTTCGGCGTGGCCCCGGGCACCAACGAGCAGACCAACCCCAACTGCATGGCCAGCCTGAACCGCGACGTGATCTTCACCAACGTCGCGCTGACCGACGACGGCGACGTCTGGTGGGAAGGCATGGGCGAGGCCCCGGCCCACGCCATCGACTGGCAGGGCAAGGAATGGACGCCGGCCATCGCCAAGGAAACCGGCGCCAAGGCCGCGCACCCCAACGCCCGCTTCACCGTGGCCGCCACCAACAACCCGGCGCTCGACGAAGCCTGGGACGACCCGAAGGGCGTGAAGATCGACGCCTTCATCTTCGGCGGCCGCCGCTCGACCACCGTGCCGCTGGTGACCGAGGCGCGCAACTGGACCGAAGGCGTCTACATGGCCGCCACCATGGGCTCGGAAACCACCGCCGCGGCCACCGGCCAGGCCGGCGTGGTGCGCCGCGACCCGTTCGCGATGTTGCCCTTCATGGGCTACAACATGAGCGACTACTTCCAGCACTGGCTCGACCTGGGCAAGAAGCTCGAGGCCTCGGGCGCCACGCTGCCGAAGATCTACACCACCAACTGGTTCCGCAAGGGCGCCGACGGCAAGTTCGCCTGGCCGGGCTACGGCGAGAACATGCGCGTGCTCAAGTGGATGATCGACCGGATCGAGGACAAGGCCGCCGGCACCGAGCACGCCTTCGGCGTGTCGCCGCGCTACCAGGACCTGAACTGGACCGGCCTGGACTTCAGCACCGAACAGTTCGAGACCGTGACCAGCACCGACAAGGCCGCCTGGCTGGCCGAGCTGCAGCTGCACGGCGAGCTGTTCCAGCAGCTGGCGCACCACCTGCCCAAGGAACTGCCGGCCACCAAGGCCGAGATCGAGCAGCGCCTCGCGGCCTGAGATCGCCAGCCAGCGAGCGCCCACAAAAAACCGCCCCTCGGGGCGGTTTTTTCATGGGGCCGGAGCCGCGATCAATAGTACTTGCCGAGGTTCACGCGGCGCATCGCTTCGTACAGCGTGGGCACCTTCACGTCGGCCGAGCGCTGGGCAACGATCGCGCGGGCCAACTGGGCCGGCACCTTGGCGGGTTCGCCGGTCAGGGCTTCGTGACGGGTCACGGCGGCCTGGATGTCGTTCATGATGCGGGCGTCGTGCTGGGCGTAGGCCAGGAAGCGCGCATCGCTGCGGGCCGCTTCACGGCGCTGGGCATAGGCGCTCCAGCCCTGGGTCGCACGGGCGGCCAGGGTGCGGGCCGTGCCGGCGAAGAAGGCCAGCACCACGAAGGCGACGGCCCACATCACGAGCCAGGCGACGATCAGGCCGCCTTCGTCGATGTTCGACACCAGCTTGTCGGCAACGACGAGCAGGGCCGAGACCACGGCGGCGAGCAGCAGGGCCGCGAGGCCGCGCGAGCCGTCGACGTCATGGCTGGTGGTACGGAAATGGTCAAAAACGGCTTCGGCGCGGGTGACGCCCGGGTGAGCCGCCGGTTGATCAACGTGGACAAAGCTGGTCATGAGAATTTCCCTCCAAAGGGGTGAATGGCCGAAGCCGATGGACTGAATATTAGGGCTTACCCTAGTGTTCCGCCACTTTATCTTCTTGATGTTTATCATTCACAACGATGATGAACGTCAACTTCCGCACGCTGGACCTCAACCTGCTGCGCGTCTTCGACGAGGTGATGGCCGAGCGCAACCTGACGCGCGCGGCGCGCAACCTGTCGCTGACGCAGCCGGCCGTGAGCAACGCGCTGCGGCGGCTGCGCGAGGTGCTGGGCGACGAACTGGTGCGCCGCGCGGGCGCGGGCGTCGAGCCCACGCCGCGTGCGCTGGCGCTCTGGCCGACGGTGCGCGACGCGCTGCTGCAGCTGCAGCACACGCTGGCGCCCAACGAGTTCGATGCCGCGGTGGCCGACACCACCTTCGTGCTGGCCATGGCCGACGCCACCGCCGCCGAGCTGATGCCGGGCCTGATGCAGATCCTGGAAGCCGAAGCGCCGGCGATCTCGGTGCGCGTGGTGCCGCTGACCACGCGCGACCCGCGGCAGCTGCTGGAGAACGAGGAGGCCGACATGGCGGTCGGCTATTTCCCGGCCGTGATCGCCAGCCTCACGGCCCGCGGCCAGACCGGCGTGGCCGTGCCCTTCGAGGCCCAGCGCCTCTATGTGGGCCAGTACGTGTGCGTGATGCGGCGCGACCATCCGCTGGCGCAGAAGCCGCTGACGCTGGACGACTACTGCGCCGCGCGCCACCTGCTGGTGAGTTTTTCGGGCCGGCCCTACGGCTTCATCGACCAGACGCTGGCGGCGCTCGGGCGCGAGCGGCGCATCGTGGTCACGGTCAACCAGTTCTTCACCGCCGGCCGGGTGGTCGCGAATTCCGACCTGCTGACGGTGCTGCCGCGCCACTTCGTGAGCGTGACCGGCATCGACGCGCAACTGGTGCTGCGCGACCTGCCCTTCGACCAGCCGCTGGTCCACGTGGACGCGGTCTGGCATCGGCGCGCACAGCACGGGCATGCGCACGAATGGTTGCGCGCGGCGCTGGTGCGCTCGGCGGCGGCGGCTTTCGCGCGCTCGCTGCTGGGGTCCGGCCCGGTGGCCGGGGCCGAAAAAAGCTGAAGAACGCTCAGCGGACGACGCGCAGCCAGGCGCTGGCGGCTTCGCGCAGTTCCTGGGCGTGGTGCGCGTCGAGGCCGGCGCGCAGGTCGGCGCTTTCCATCAGCGTGGCGGCGTAGCTGGCCGGCACCTGGGCGGTGGAGGAACGGAAGAAACTGGCCACTTGGGCGATCAGACTGGACATGGTGTTTGCGCGGCCTGCCCGCGCTGGTGTTGGAAGGACTGCCTTAAGAATAAGGGTTATCCCTAGTCTTTCAACGCCAACTTCATGCGCCTTGTGCATAGGGCGATCCGAAACCCGCCGCGGCCGCAGCCTCTAGACTGAGGCCATGAAGCTTCAACTGCTGTCCGACCTGCACCTGGAATCGCACCCGAACCTGCAGATCACCCCCGCGCCGGGCGCCGACCTGCTGGTGCTGGCGGGCGACGTCGGCTCCTACCAGGAGGGCTCCCGGCTGGCCGGCGACGACTTCGGTCTGACCCGCTTCTCGCCGCGCCATGGCTGGCCGACCCCGGTCTTCTATGTGCCGGGCAACCACGAGTACGACGGCGCGGACCTCGACGACACCCACGCCCGCCTGCGCGCGCTGTGCGCCGAACTGGACATCACCTGGCTCGAACGCGAGACGGTGGTGCACGGCGGCGTGCGCTTCGTCGGCACCACGCTCTGGGCCGATTTCGACGCGCTGGTGGCGCCCACCGACGACCTGGGCGAGCGCCTCAAGAAGCGCGGCAAGGCGATGCGCGCGGCCGACTTCTACCTGGTCAAGGCGGCGGCCACGCGCGGTGGCCATCCCTTTCTCGCGGCCCAGCAAAGAGAGCACTCACTCGCGTGCCAGGACTGGCTGACCAAGGCACTGGACGAACCCTTCGACGGCACCACCGTGGCCGTGACGCACTTCGCGCCCACCCTGGCCAGCGCCGATCCGCGCTACGGCCTGCGCCCGGGCACGGCCGGCTTCTGCAACAGCCTGGACGAACTGCTGCCCCGCGCCCAGCTGTGGCTGCACGGCCACCTGCACTGCGCCTTCGACTATGTGAAGGACGGCTGTCGCGTCGTGGCCAACCCGCTGGGCTACGCGTCCAAGGGCGAGCAGGAAGGCTTCCGGCCCGACCGGCTGATCGAGGTGCGCTGACGCCGCCCCTATGATCGGCCGGCATCCGCCGAACGAACCACACGGGGAAGAACGCATGCTCAACGGCCTCTGGCTGGGCTTTTTCATGGTCGCAGCCGTGGCCGCGCTGGGGCGCTGGCTCGTCGGCGGCGACCCGGCCGTGTTCGCCGCCATCGTCGAGAGCCTGTTCGCGATGGCCCGGCTGGCGGTCGAGGTCATGGTGCTGCTGTTCGGCACGCTCACGCTGTGGCTGGGCCTGCTGCGCATCGCCGAGGCGGCCGGGCTCGTGGCCTGGCTGGCCCGGCTGCTGGGGCCGCTGTTCCGCCGCCTGATGCCCGAGGTGCCGGCCGGCCATCCCGCGCTGGGCCTGATCACCATGAACTTCGCGGCCAATGCGCTGGGCCTGGACAACGCGGCCACGCCGATCGGCCTGAAGGCCATGCGCGAGCTGCAGACGCTCAACCCGCGGCCGGACACGGCCAGCAACGCCCAGATCCTGTTCCTGGTGCTCAACGCCTCCTCGCTCACGCTGCTGCCGGTGACGATCTTCATGTACCGCGCGCAGCAGGGCGCGCCCGACCCGACCATGGTCTTCCTGCCGATCCTGCTCGCGACCAGCGCGTCGACGCTGGTGGGCCTGCTGTCGGTCGCGCTGGTGCAGCGCCTGCGGCTCTGGGACCCGGTGGTGCTGGCCTACCTGCTGCCCGGCGCGCTGGTGCTGGGCGGCTTCATGGCGCTGCTGGCCACGCTGTCGTCGGCAGCGCTGGCCGCGCTCTCCTCGCTGATGGGCAACCTCGCGCTGTTCGGCCTGGTGATCCTGTTCCTGGCGGTCGGCGCCTGGAAGCGCGTGAATGTCTACGACCGCTTCATCGAAGGCGCCAAGGAAGGCTTCGACGTGGCGAAGAACCTGCTGCCCTACCTGGTCGCGATGCTGTGCGCGATTGGCGTGCTGCGGGCCTCGGGCGCGCTCGAGGTCGCGCTCAACGGCATCCGCTGGCTGGTGGTGAAGAGCGGTTGGGACACCCGCTTCGTCGACGCGCTGCCGACCGCGCTGGTCAAGCCCTTCTCGGGCAGCGCGGCGCGCGCGATGCTGATCGAGACCATGAAGAGCCAGGGCGTCGACAGCTTCCCGGCGCTGGCCGCGGCCGTGATCCAGGGCAGCACCGAAACCACCTTCTACGTGCTGGCCGTGTACTTCGGCGCGGTCGGCATCCAGCGCGCGCGGCATGCGGTGGGCTGCGCGCTGGCGGCCGAGTTCGCGGGCGTGGCGGCGGCCATCGGCGTGTGCTACTGGTTCTTCGGATAGCCCGCCCGCCGGTGCGGCCCCGGCGCATCGGCCAGAATAGCCTTCCGCCTCCTTCCATCTCCCTTCCTCGTGAACGTTCCCGTCCAGGCGCAGCCGCCCTCTTTCTCGGTCGATGAATTCCGCCAGGCACTCGGCATGTTCGCCACCGGCGTCACCATCGTCACCGCGCGCGCCGCCGACGGTTCGCTGGTGGGCCTGACGGCCAACTCCTTCAACTCGGTGTCGCTGACGCCGCCGCTGGTGCTCTGGAGCCTGGCCCTGAGCGCGGGCTCGATGCCGGCGCTGAGTGCGGGCTCGCACTACGCGGTCAACATCCTGGCGGCGAACCAGAAGGAACTGGCCGAGCGCTTCGCGAAGAAGCGCGACGACCGCTGGCAGGGCGTGGAATTCACCGAAGGCCTCGGCGGCGCGCCGCTGCTGGCCGGTGCCGCGGCCAGCTTCGAGTGCTTCAACCGCAGCCGCTACGACGAAGGCGACCACGTGATCTTCGTGGGCGAGGTGGAGCGCTGCAGCCACACGCCGGGCGCCTCGCCGCTGCTGTTCCACGGCGGCCGCTTCTACACCGAGCACCCGCTCTAGCTTTTCCCGTAGGTCGCGGCGAAGCGCTGCTGCAGGTAGTCGTTGGCCGTGATCGGCGCGTAGCGCGGCGCCTGGCCCGCGGGCACGCAGGACGGGATCGCGCTCACCAGCGCGTCCGGGTTCGGGTCGAGGAACACCGCGATCGAATAGCGTTCGGCTGTCGGCGCGGCCACGCGGTGCGGCGTCGACACGTAGACGTCGTCGGTCCAGCGCATCAGGCAATCGCCGACATTGCAGACGAAGGCGCCGGGCAGCGCCGGCACGTCGAACCAGACGCCGTCGCGGCGCCGCACCTGCAGGCCGGCCACGCCGTCGGTCGCGAGCAGCGTGACGTTGCCGTAGTCGGTGTGGGTGCCGGCGCCGATCTGCGCGCTCGGCTCGGTGGTCGAGGGCATCGGGTAGTGCAGCAGGCGCAGCGTGGCCAGCGGGCGGTCGATCTTGTCGGCGAAGAAGTCCTCGGCCAGGCCCAGGTCGAGCGCGAAGGCGGTGTGCAGCCGCCGGCCCACCGCCAGCACCGCATCGAAGTAGGCCTGCACCGTCTCGCGGAAATCCGGCAGTTCCGGCCACACGTTGTCGGGCCGCGTCCGGCCGTCGGTCCAGATCAGGTTGAAGGCCTCCTTGTGGTCGGCCGCGGTCTTCTCGTCCAACGCCTCCACGCCCAGGCCGACGTAGCCCCGGTTGCTGCCGAGCTTGTCGATCGCCATCGCGCGCTTGGCTTCCGGCGGCTGCGCGAACAGCCGCGCGCTCTGCGCGAAAGTGGCGGCGACCTGCGCCGGCGCCACGCCATGGCCGACGATGGCGAAGAAGCCGACCTCGCGGCAGGCGGTGCCGATGCGGCGCGCGACGGCGCGGCGTGCGGCCGCGTCGCCCGAAGCCAGTGCGGTGATGTCGATGAGCGGGATGTCGTTCATGCCCGCATTGTGCTCAATGGCCGATCGCGGACTCGTGCCAGTTCTTCAGCAGCCGGTTGCCGATCGCGCTCACCACCATGAAGAACAGGAAGCCCAGCAGCGTGGCCGCGATCACCTCGGCGAAGAGCAGTGCCGTGTACATGCGACCCTGCGCGAAGACGATCTGCACGCCGAGTCCGCCCTGCGCATTGCCCGAGCCGATGATGAATTCGCCCACGATCGCACCGATGACCGACAGGCCCGCCGAGATGCGCAGCCCGCCGATGATGTGCGGCAGCGCGCCCGGCAGCTGCAGCTTCCAGAAGGCGGTGAAGCGGCTCCTGTTGTGCAGCGCAAACAGCTCGGTGAGGTTGCGCGAGGTCGAACGCAGGCCGAGCAGCGTGTTGTTGACGATCGGGAACAGCGACATGATCAGGCTGATGATGACCACCGACAGGTCGTTGTAGCCGAACCAGAGCACGATCAGCGGCGCCACTGCCACCACCGGCACGGTCTGCAGCAGCACCGCATACGGATAGATGCTGCGCTCGAGCAGCTTCGACTGGCTCAGCACCGCGGCCAGCGAGATGCCGCCCACGATCGCGAGCAGGTAGCCGAAGGTAGCCTCCTTGAGCGTCGTGAGCGTGGCGACGAGCAGCACGCCCGCGTTCTCGGCCACGGCCGCCGCGACCTCCTGCGGCGAAGGCACGAGGTAGCCCTTGCCGGCGTAGACGGTGGCGGTCAGCAGGTACCAGCCGGCGAGCGCGATCACCGCCACCAGCACCACGGGCCAGCCGTCGCGCAGCCAGGTGGGGACACGCGAAGGCGTGTCGTGGATGGCGTCGGGCAGGTTGGAAGACATGGGATTTCCTTCAGGCGGTGGGCGGGCGGCGCAGCGCGGCCGTGACCTCGCCGGTCAGGCGCGCGAACTCGGGCGTGGCGCGCAGCTCGGGCGCGCGCGGAAAGGCGAAGGGCACGTCGATCACCTCGAGGATGCGGCCGGGCCGCGGCGACATCACGATCACGCGGTTCGACAAATACACCGCCTCGTGCACGTTGTGCGTGACCAGCACACCGGTGAAGCCGGCCTGCTGCCACATCGCCGACAGTTCTTCCTGCAGGACGTCGCGCGTGAGTTCGTCGACCGCCGCCAGCGGCTCGTCGAGCAGCAGCAGGCCGGGGCGCAGCGCCAGCGCGCGGGCCAGCGAGAGCCGCATGCGCATGCCGCCCGAGAGCTGGTGCGGATACGACTGCTCGAAGCCGGCCAGGCCCACCAGCGCCAGCGCTTCGGCGGCGCGCGGCCGGTAGTCCTCGGGCTTGTGGCCTTCGAGCTCCATCAGCAGCTGTGCGTTGCGCTCGACGGTGCGCCAGGGCAGCAGCGCCGCTTCCTGGAACACGAAGGCGGTCTCGGTGTCGGCGGGCCGCCGGCAGGCACCGGTGCTGGTGGCGATCAGGCCCGCGACGATGCGCAGCAGCGTCGACTTGCCGCAGCCCGAGGGCCCGACGATCGACACGAACTCGCCGGCCCGCAGATCGAAGTCGATCGCGCCCAGCGCCTGCAGGCCGCTGTCGAAGCGCTTGGAAACGCCCCTGAGCTCGACGGCGGCGCCGCTCATGATCCGCAGCCGGGCACCAGCGTGCGGTCGTAGGCCTGCTTCTCGTTGAAGTTGGCGGGCAGGAAGGCCACGCTGCGCAGCTGGGTCGCCAGCTCGGTCCAGCGCGCGTCGTTCATGCAGCCGATTTTGCCGAGGTCGTGCGAGATCAGCTTCTCGATCATTTCCTTGTTGGCCGCGTCGTACACGGCCGGCGAGATCTGCTTGTTCATCTCCAACAGCATCGGCTTGATGCCCGAAGGGTTGTGCACGAAGTTGCTCCAGCCCTTCTGCACCGCGGCGAGGGTTGCCTTCACCAGCGCCGGGTTCTTCTGGATCATCTCGTCGGTGGTGAAGAGCACGTTGTAGGGCCGGTAGCCCAGCGACGCGAGCGAGATCGACTGCACGGCGATGCCGGCTTCTTCCATGCGCGCCGGCAGGTAGAGCGAGTAGCCCTGCTGCACCATCCTGGCGTCGTTGCGGAACAGGCTCAGGTCGCCGCTGACCGGGATCTCGCGCGTGTTCGCGAGCTTGTACTGCTTCTTGGTCCACTCCCAGTAGGCATTGCCGATGTTGACCGCGAAGGTGCGGCCCTGCAGGTCGGCGATGCCCTTCACGGCCGGGTCGGCGTGGTAGACCAGGGCGTAGGGCACGTGGTCGAGGTGCGCGAACACCGCGCGCACCGGCGCGCCGCGCAGCCGGGCCAGCATCACGTCGTCGGCATTGCCGATGCCGAACTCGGCCTGGCCCGAGGCGACCTGCGGGATCGTCTGGATCTTCGGGCCGCCCTGCAGCACGCTGATCCTGATGCCGGCCTCGGCGCCGAGCTTGTCCTGCTGCGCCTGCCAGTAGCCGGCCTGGTCGGGCTGCGCGAACCAGTTGGTGAGGATGCGCACGGGCTTGGCTTCCTGGGCGGCGGCGGTCAGCGCGGCACCCAGCGAAGTGGCGACCAGGGCCATCGCCAGAGCGGTGCGGCGGAAGAAGGTGGCGGTCATGGGATGTCCTGAAAGAAAGAGAGAGGATCGGGGAACGTTCAGGCCCGGAGCCAGGGCAGCTGGTCGGCCGAATAGCGCCAGGTCTGGAACACGCTGTTCAAGCGGCCGGGGCCGGTCTTGCGGGCCGCCGCATCGGGGTATTCGGCGAACCACGGCAGGATGTATTCCCACACCACTTCGCCTTCGGGATTCACCTCGAACAGGCGCCCGGTGGCCGACTCGGTGATGTGCGTGTTGCCGTTCCACAGCCGCTGCGCATTGCCCATGAAGGCCGTGTAGAAGGCGTTGACCATCTCGTCGGCATAGGCCCAGACGATGCGGTTGTCCGTCGGGTCGATCTCGAGCACGCGCGAGAACGCGACATGCGCGCCGCTGCGGAAATTGCCGTTGTCGAAGGCCAGGATGTGGCCGTTGGGCAGGGCCTGCGGCGCATGCTGGTGCGACACCACGCTGGGCGGGATGTGCAGCGCGACCGCGCCGCTGGCCTTGTCGACGCCGATGATGCCGGCGGTGGTGCGCAGGCTCATCAGCACGCGGCCCTGGGCGTCGACGTCGAGCCCGTTGACCAGCGGCCAGTGGTAGCGGCCGAAGCCGGGGTGGATCGGGAAGTCCTCCGGCTGCAGGTGCTCCCACGACTTCCACTCCCAGACCAGCTCACCGGCGCGGTTCACCTCGCGGATCACGTCGCCGTACATGGTTTCGTCCGCGCCATGGGCCGTGCCGCCGGGCACGCGCTCGGCGAAGCCCGCGGGCACCGGCGCGCAGGCCGCGTACAGCAGGTGGCCGTTGGCCAGCCACTTGGCGTCGTGGTGGTGGGCCGGGTCCTCGTAGTGCCAGACCACCTCGCCCGCGGGCGTGACCTCGGAGAAATCGCCGCCGTGCCACATCGACCAGGCGGCGTAGAGATCGGGCGAATGCGCATGGTTGCCGTTGTAGCCCAGGTTGCCGTTCGGCAGGATCACCGCATGGCGCCCGGCGCGCAGCGGCATCTTCCAGTGGTGGACCACCGCGCCGTCGATGCCGACCAGGTAGACGTGGCCGTCGGCCGTCTGCGGCGCGATCAGCGTGTAGCCGCCGGCCGAAGCCGCCGGGTCGTGGGCGATGAGGCCGACGCCGCGGCGGCGTTGGGTGACTTGGTCAACGGTGGTGGTCAAGGCGGCTCCTGAAGAAGGGGGCAGGCCGCGCGCTGCGGCCTGGGTCTGGAGCGGAATCTAGGCCTTTGCGTCCGTCTGGAAAATCTGATTCTTTTGAACAGCGCGTTCGGAAATTCCGTACAGTTTGCGGATGGCCGCCATTTCCCAGTCCTTCCGCTGTTTCGACGAGGTCGCGCGACGCGGCTCCATCCGCAAGGCGTCCGACTCGCTGCACCTCACGCCCGCCGCGGTGCACCAGCAGATCCTCAACCTCGAGGAGCAGGTCGGCACCCCGCTGTTCGAGCGGCTGCCGCGCGGCATGCAGCTGACCAACGCGGGCGAGATCATGGTCGCCGCGGTGCGCCGCAGCCAGCGCGACTTCGACAGCGCGCTGGCCCACATCGAAGACCTGCGCGCGCTGCGGCGCGGCCACGTCAGCCTGGCGGTGTCGCATTCGTCGGCCGAGCAGCTGGTGCCCGACGTGATCGAGATCGCGATGCAGCGCTACCCCGGCGTGACCTACAGCGTGCGCTCGGGCAGCGGCGAGAACATCCTCAGGTGGGTGGCCACCGGCGAGGCCGACATCGGCTTCTGCCTGCGCCGCAAGCCGCCGCCGGGCGTGGAAGAGGTGCGCGGCTTTCCGCAGCAGCTGGGCCTGGTCACGCCGCCCGACCATGCGCTCACGCAGCTGGGCCGAGCGCCGCGGCTGCGCGACTGCCTCGACCATCCGCTGATCCTCATGACGCCCGACACGGAGCTGCGCGCCATGGTCGACCAGATCGACCACCGCGAACACCGCAAGGCCCGGCCGCTGGTCGAGACCAGTTCGGTCGCGATGGTGCGGCGCCTGGTGCGCGGCGGCACCGGCATCGGCTTCCTGATTCCCGAGAACGTGGCCGAGGACGTGGCGGCCGGCACGCTGGTGTGGCAGGGCCTGGCGGACGCGGCGGCCTGGTCGGCCGACTGCCTCTACCAGCGCAGCGGCCAGACCACCACCGTCGCGATGGGCATGTTCCTGGAATTCCTGGAGGTGCAGCTCACGGCCATCGGCAAGCGCTTCGAGGGCGCGGGCTCGCCGCTGGCGGCAGCCCGGTTCGCGGTCTAGCGGACGGCTACGATCCCTGGCAGCCCCGCCCACACCACCCGAGCCCCATGACCGATCGCAAGAGCCACCTCGACACCCGTGCCACGACCCTGCTGGTGGCCTGCTGCGCCTTCTGGGGGCTGCAGCAAATCCTGATCAAGACCACGGTCACCGAGGTGCCGCCGATGTGGCAGGCCACCTTGCGCATGTGCGGCGCGGTCGCGCTGCTGTGGCTGTGGTGCCTGGCGCGCGGCGTGAAGCTGTTCGAGCGCGACGGCACCTTGTGGAGCGGGCTGCTGGTGGGCGCGCTGTTCGCGGGCGAGTTCCTCTGCATCTACACCGGGCTGCAGTACACGACGGCCTCGCGGCTCACGGTCTTCCTCTACTGCTCGCCCTTCGTGGTGGCGGTGCTGCTGCCGCGCTTCGTGCCGGCCGAGCGGCTGCACGGCGTGCAGTGGGCCGGGCTCGCGCTGGCCTTCGCGGGCGTGCTGTTCGCGTTCAGCGAGAGCTTCACCCACGCCGCCAGCCCGACGCAGCTGCGCGGCGACGCGCTGGCGCTGCTGGCCGGCCTGCTCTGGGGCCTGACCACGCTCACGCTGCGCACCACGAAGATGGCCACCGCCAGTGCGGAGAAGGCGCTGTTCTATCAGATCGCGGTCACGGCCGCGGCCTCGCCGCTGATGTCGGTGCTGCTGGGCGAGACACGCGGCTGGTCGTACTCGGGCTATGCCTGGTTCTCGATCGCGCTGCAGACCGTCATCGGCGCCTTCGCCAGCTACCTGAGCTGGATGTGGCTGCTGCGGCACTACCCGGCCACGCGCATCTCTTCCTTCACCTTCCTCACGCCGCTGTTCGCGCTGGTGTTCGGCGTGGTGCTGCTGCAGGAGCCGCTGACGGTGCAGCTGGTGCTGGCACTGCTGGGGGTCGGCGTGGGCATCCTGCTGGTCAACCGCAAGGCGCGCGTCGCGTGATGCCCGTGGCCATCACGGGCGCCCATCTCGCGACCTGGGCCATCGCGGCGCTGGCCACCGCCGCCGTGATCGTGCGGCCCGGCCGCTGGCCCGAGGCGGTGTGGGCCGTGGGCGGCGCGCTGGCGCTGGTGGGTGCGCAACTGCTGCCCTGGCGCGAGGCGCTGCAGGCCGTGGGCAAGGGCCTGGACGTCTACCTGTTCCTGGCCGGGATGATGCTGATCTCCGAGCTCGCGCGGCGCGAGGGCCTGTTCGATTTCCTCGCGGCGCGCGCGGTGCACCATGCGCGCGGCTCGGCGCCGCGGCTGTTCTTCGGCATCTACGCGATCGGCGTGGTGGTCACGGTCTTCATGTCGAACGACGCCACCGCGGTGGTGCTCACGCCGGCCGTCTATGCGGCCGCGAAGAAGGCCGGCGCCAGGCCCCTGCCCTACCTGCTGGCCTGCGCCTTCATCGCCAACGCGGCCAGCTTCGTGCTGCCGATCTCGAACCCGGCCAACCTGGTGATCTTCGGCGCGCACCTGCCGCCGCTGGGCGCCTGGTTCGGCCAGTTCGCGCTGGCCTCGGTGGCCTCGATCGGCGTGACCTACGTGGTGCTGCGCTGGCTGCAGCGCGATGCGCTGGCCGCCCCCATCGCGCGGGACATCGCACAGCCCGTGCTCTCGCCGGCCGGCCGCTGGGCGGGCGCCGGCATCGCACTGGTGGCGGTGGTGCTGGTCGCGACCTCGGCGTTGGGCGGGCCGCTGGGCGCGACCACGCTGGCGGCCAGCGCGCTGGCCTGCGCCGGCGTGCTGCTGCGCGAACGCAGCGCGCCCTGGGCGCTGCTGCGCGGCGTGTCGTGGAGCGTGCTGGCGCTGGTCGCGGGCCTGTTCGTGCTGGTCGAGGGGCTGGTGCATTCGGGCCTGATCCCGCTGCTGAGCCATGCCCTGCGCGAGGCGGCATCCGCCTCGCCCACCGGCACCGCCTTCGGCAGCGGCGCGCTGGTGGCCGTGCTGTGCAACCTGATGAACAACCTGCCGGCGGGGCTGATGGCCGGCTCGGTGCTGGCCAGCGCCGACGCCGCGCCGCTGCTGCGCAGCGCGGTCGCGATCGGCATCGACCTCGGGCCCAACCTCTCGCTCACCGGTTCGCTGGCCACGCTGCTGTGGCTGGTCGCGATCCGGCGCGAAGGCGAGAACGTCACGGCCTGGCAGTTCCTGCGCGTGGGCGCGCTCGCGATGCCGCTGGCGCTGGCGGCCGCGCTGGGCGCGCTGTACCTCCAGCACCGGCTCTGGGGCGGATGAACACGCTTGTCGGCCTGCTCGCGTACCTGCTGATCGGCCTCGCCGTGGCGCCGCTGCTGGTGCTCGGGCTCTACGTGCTGGCCGACCGGCTGGGCCTGCGCATCGCCGAACGCCTGCTCGATGCGCTGCTGCCGCTGCTCACGCTGCAGTGGCTGGGCGGCGGCCTGCTGAACATCGTGGGCGGGCTCGCGATTGGTGCGCTGGGGGTCTGGGCCGTCGTGCACGACGGCGGGCTCGTGGGCTGGGGGGCGGGCGCGCTGCTGGTGCCCTTCGGGCTCTGGCGCACGCTGCGGGGCGTGGGCGTGACCAGGGCCGTCATTGCACCGCGGGACCCGCCCTGAACGTTCGCCCCGGCTCCCGCAGAATCGCGCCATGCAATTCCAGCCCATCCTAGACCAGATCAACGAAGAGATCCGCCCGCTGCTGGGCCAGGCCGGCACCGTGGCCAGCTACATCCCGGCGCTGGCGCGCGTGCCGGCCGCGCAGTTCGGCATCGCGCTGCGCACCTGCGACGGGCAACAGGCCGCGGCGGGCGATGCGGCCGTGCCCTTCTCGATCCAGAGCGTGTCCAAGCTCTTCACGCTGACGCTGGCGATGCAGCACATGGGCGAAGCGCTCTGGCAGCGCATCGGCCGCGAGCCCTCGGGCAACCCCTTCAACTCGCTGGTGCAGCTGGAGAACGAACAGGGCAAGCCGCGCAACCCCTTCATCAATGCGGGCGCCATCGCGGTGGCCGACCGCCTGTTGAGCCACGGCGACGCGCAGCGCGACATCCTCGCGCTGATGACCAGCCTGGCCGGCGAGCCGATCGCCTTCGACGAGGAAGTGGCGGCCTCGGAGGCCGCCACCGGTTTTCGCAACATCGCGCTGGCCAACTTCATGAAGAGCTTCGGCAAGATCGACCACCCGGTCGACGCGGTGCTCGACGTCTACTTCCACCAGTGCGCGCTGCGCATGAGCTGCACGCAGCTCGCGCGCGCCGCGGCCTTCCTGTGCCGCGACGGCGCGCATCCGCAGGACGGCCTGCCCGCGATCACCTCGGAACGCCAGACGCGCCGCATCAATGCGCTGATGCTGACCTGCGGCACCTACGACGCGGCCGGCGACGTGGCCTTCTCGATCGGCCTGCCCTGCAAGAGCGGCGTGGGCGGCGGCATCGTCGCGGTGGTGCCCGACCGGCTCACGCTGGCCGTGTGGTCGCCCGCGCTCGACGCGACGGGCAATTCGCTGCTGGGCATGAAGGCGCTGGAACTGTTCGTGGCCAAGACGGGGCTGTCGGTGTTCTGAGCGCCCAGGCAGCCCATGCCTTCCAGCGCGGCCTCGACCGCCGCATCGAGCGGCGTGTGCGGCTCGTGGCCCAGGAAGGCGAGCAGCCTCGCGTTGTCCATGGCCACGGGCGTGCGCCACAGGTAGCGCATCTCGCGCAGCTCGCGGAAGGTGGTGACGAAGGGTGAGGCCAGCGTGAGCAGCCACCACGGAAAGGCCGACACCCGCACCGCGGTGCCCAGGCGCCGGGCCGCGACGCGGCGGATGGCTTCGGCCATGCGCGTGCCGTCGGCGTCCCAGTGGCCCGCCATGTGGAAGCGCGCGAAGGCCGGCAGCCGGTCGCGCCGCGCCAGCAGTTCGACCATGGTGCGCGCCACGTCGGGCAGGTAGGACCACTGGTGGCCGACGCCACGGCGGCCCGGATCGCTCACGGCGCGCAGCGGCCGGCCCGGCTTCACCAGCCCCTGCGAGAACCAGTTGTTGCCGGCGCGCGGCCCGAAGAAGTCGCCGGCGCGCACGATCAGCACGCGCGCGCCCTCGCGGCTCGCGGCCTCGAGGCGCCGCTCCATCTCGACGCGGATCGCGCCCTTGCGCGTGCGCGGGTGCTGCGGCGCATCCTCGGCCAGCAGCGGGAAGGCGTCGAGGCCGTAGTTGTAGACCGTGCCGGGCAGCACCAGCGTGGCGCCCTCGGCCTTCGCCGCGGCAATGCTGTGGTCGAGCATCGGCAGCACCCGCTTCGCCCAGCCGCGATAGCCCGGCGGGTTCACCGCGTGCACGATCACCGCACAACCCACGGCGGCGCGGCGCACGGCCTGCGCGTCCATCGCGTCGCCGGCGATCCAGCGGATGCCCTCGCGCTCTTCTTCGGCCGCGCCGCGCCGCAGCGCGCGCACCTGCCAGCCCGCGTCGCGCAGCTGGCGCGCCACCTCGCCGCCGATGCCGCCGGTGGCGCCCAGGACCAGGACCGTGTCGTTGCTTGCCATGAAATGCTCCTGAAAGCGTTGTCGATGGAAGAATTCTGGGCCGCTGTGGGTTCCATGGGAATTGCCGGACAGGGTGCAGCAGCTATACATTTTCGTATGGCATCGAACATCGGCTGGGAGCTCTACCGCACCTTCCTGGGCGTGCTGCGCGAGGGCTCGCTCTCGGGCGCGGCGCGCGCGCTCGGCATCACGCAGCCCACGGCCGGGCGCCATGTGGCGGCGCTCGAAGCCGCGCTGGGCACGGTGCTGTTCACGCGCTCGCAGGTGGGGCTGCTGCCCACCGAGGTGGCGCTGTCGCTGCGCACGCATGCCGAGGCCATGGAAAGCACGGCCGCCTCGCTGCAGCGCGCGGCCACCGCCCAGGGCGACGGCGCGCGCGGCGTGGTACGCATCTCGGCCAGCGAAGTGATCGGCGTCGAGGTGCTGCCGCCCATCGTGGCGCGGCTGCGCGAGACGCATCCGCTGCTCAAGGTCGAGCTGGTCGTGACCAACCGGCTGCAGGATCTGCTGCGGCGCGAGGCCGACATCGCGGTGCGCATGGTGCGGCCGAAGCAGGAACAGCTGCTGGCACGCCGCATCGGCGACATCCTGCTGGGCCTGCATGCGCACCGCGACTACCTCGCGCGCCACGGCACGCCGCGCCGGCCCGAGGACCTGGCCGGCCACGCGGTCATCGGCTACGACCAGCCCACGGCCTTCATCCGCCAGGCCGGCAAGGCGCTGCCGGGCTTCCACCGTGACACCTTCTCGCTGCGCACCGACAGCGACCTGGCCCAGCTGGCGCTGATCCGCGCGGGCGCGGGCATCGGCATGTGCCAGGTCGGGCTGGCCCGGCGCAGCGAGGCGCTGGTGCGGCTGATGCCGCGCACCGTCTCGATGCGGCTCGACACCTGGGTCACGATGCACGAGGACCTGCGCCACAGCCCGCGCTGCCGCGTGGCCTTCGATGCGCTGGTCGAAGGACTGCAACAGTACGTGGGTATGACGACGGCACCCGGCGCACAGGGGAAAATGGCCCGCACAAGAACACCCGCATCCGAATGACCGACTCGACCGACCCGACAGATTCCGACACCCTCCCCCTGCAGGAAGCCCGCCTCTGGCGCGACGACAACTGGACCGCGCGCATCGTCAAGAACGAGGAGGACGACGGCTGGGCCGTCGCCATGACCCGCCACGGCGACCCCGAGCCCGCGCTGGTCGGCCCCTGGACCATGGGCCGCGACAAGAAGAACCCCAAGCCGCTCGACACGCCGGCCTTCCACACGCTGGTCAAGACCGCCAACGAGGTGCTGCGCCGCCACGAGCAGCAGCTGCACGCGCAGCTCAACAAGCAGGTCAGCGTAGGCCATGGCGCCGATCGCATCCGCGTGGCGCTGCGGATCGTGCCGGATGAGGACAATCCCTATGCCGTGTTGAGCGCGCAGGACGACACTGGCGAGACGCTCGGCGAAACCCGGGTGGCACCGAACTTCAAGCTCAGCGCCACGAGCGCCGAAGCCTGGATCGAGAGCGGCTACGCGCCGCGGCCGCGCTGAGCGGCCGCCAGCACCGCCGACATGCATTCGACGCAAGCGCCGGAACGTCCTCGCCTCGGCGAGGTCACAAGGCATTCTTCCACCCACAACGAACGGGCCTGAACATGCATCTTCTTCGTCTGACGTCCACGCGCCTTCGCTCGGGTCTGTGCCTCGCCGCCATCGCGGCCCTCGCCGCCTGCGGCACCACCACGCCGCTGCCGCCCTTGCCGCCCCTGCCCTCGGCGCCGTCGCAGCCGTCGGCACCGCCCGCGCCCGTGCTCCGGCCGGCCCCGGCACCGCTCGTGCCCGCGCCGGCGCCGCAGGCCTCCAACCCGAACGCGAGCTTCGGCCGCCCCGCCCTGGGCCCGGTGCTGGCCCGCTTCGACGGCGATGCGGTCAAGGGCATCGACATCGGCGGCCGCCTGGGCGAGCCGATCCAGGCCGCCCGCGACGGCCGCGTGGTGCTGGTCAGCAGCGCGCTGCCGGCCTACGGCACGATGGTGATCCTCAAGCACGACGACGACTTCATCACCGCCTATGCCCACGTCAGCAAGGCCTTGGTCGCCGAAGGCGAGACGGTGACGCGCGGCCAGCCGATCGCGGAGATGGGCCAGAGCGGGACCGACCGCGTGAAGCTGCGCTTCGAGATCCGCAAGGGCGGCGCGGCGGTGGACCCCGAGCCCTACCTCAACGGCAGCGCCCACTGAGCCTTCAGCAGCGCCCCTTCTTGGCCTGGCCCGGCGGGCAGTGATCGTGCCCATGCCCGTGGCCATGCCGGTCGTACCGGCGTTCCTCCCGGCGCCGCTCCTCGCGACGCTCGGCGCGCCGTTCGGCCCGGCGCCAATCGCCTTCACGCCAGCGCCAGCCGTCGTCCACGCGCACCCAGGCGCCCGGCGCATAGGCGTAGTCGCGCCGCGCAGCCTGCCAGTAGCCGCCGCGCCAGGCATAGTCGCGCCCGTTCCACTGCCAGTGGCCCGGCACCCAGACCTGGCCCGCGCGCGGACCGGGCATGCGCTCGTACCGCGGCGGCGGCGGTGCAGCCTGCACCACGCCAGGCAGGTTGATGTGGACCGAAACCTGCGCAGTGGCAGGCAGGACAGCCGCGGCCATGAGGGCGGCGAGCAGAAGGTGACAGCGTTTCATCGTGGAATTCCTTGGCGCGATCGCGGGTCGTCTTTCAAGGTCCGACGCCCGGCGCGCGCCCTCAGGATATTCCATGAGGGCCGACCGCCTAGCGCAGCGCCGCCGCGGGGCGTGCGGCCGTCCGCAGGAACACCGCCCACCAGGGCGACGGCGGCAGCGGCGCATGGCAGCGCCACTCGGCGGCCTCGCCTTCCGCCGCCAGCACGCACCAGCCGGACTGCGCGAGCCGGTGGCTCTGGCCTTCGGACAGGCGCAGGGTCGGCCGCACCACGGTGTCGCCGATCCAGCGCATCGGCTCGTGAAGAACCAGCGTGCCGGCCGCCACCTGCAGCACGGTGCCGGCGTCCAGCGCCAGCTGCAGGGACTGGCCGGGCCGCAGCCGCGGGGCCGGTGAAGGGGAAGTCGCAGAGGTCATCGAAAGCTCCTTGGATCGAGCCTCGATGTTCGCCAGGCCGGCCCTTCGGCGACAGGCACAGCGCCCGGCATTGCCACCGGAACAGCACCGCCGGCGGCTGATCTGTTATGGTCGTTTTGGCAGAAACTGCATCTGTTTCAGCCCTCCGACCCAAGCCAGCATCGTCCCATGTCCCTCTCGACGACCCCGGCCGCCGCGCCGCCGCTCTACCGCCGCCTCGCCACGCACTACCGCGACGCGATCGAGGCCGGCTCGCTGCAGCCGGGCGAGCGCATGCCCTCGCTGCGCGGCCTGATGCGGCTGCACGACATCAGCCTGTCGACCGCGCTGCAGCTGTGCCGCACGCTCGAATCCGACGGCTGGGCCGAGGCGCGCGAGCGCTCGGGCTACTTCGTGCGCCGGCCGCAGCGGCTGCACATGGCGCCGATGGACGAGCCCTCGGCCCATGCGCCGCCCGATCCGGCGCGCTACGTCGGCATCCACGGCCGGGTGTCGGCCTTCGTGGCCCAGCGCCGCGCGGCCAGCGTCAAGCTCAACCTGTCGATCGCGCGTGCCGCGCCGCAGTTCTATCCGGCCGAGGAACTGCGCGCCGCGATGACGCGCGCGCTGCGCCTCAAGCCCGCGCTGATCTCGGGCGTGCCGCCGCTGCAGGGCGACCCGCACTTCCGCAGCGTGCTGGCCAAGCGCGCGGTCGCGGCCGGCATGGCGCTGTCGCCCGAAGAGCTGCTGATCACCAACGGCTGCATCGAGGCGCTCAACCTCGCGCTGCGCGCGGTGGCGCAGCCGGGCGACACCATCGCGGTCGAATCGCCCACCTTCTACGGCCTGCTGCAGGTGCTCGAGAGCCTGGGCCTGCGCGCGCTCGAGATCCCGACCAGCCCGCAGACCGGCCTGTCGATCGGCGCGCTCGAGCTCGCGGCCCAGACCTATGGCGACATCAAGGCGGTGGTGGTGGTGCCGCACCTGCAGAACCCGCTGGGCAGCGTGATGCCCGACGCCCACAAGGAACAGCTGGTGCGGCTGTGCGAGGAACAGCACATCGCGCTGATCGAGGACGACACCTACAGCGAGCTGCTCGACGTCGACACGCCGCCGCGCGCAATCAAGTCCTGGGACCGCAGCGGCAACGTGATCCATTGCGCGTCGATGCACAAGATCCTCGCGCCGGGCCTGCGGCTGGGCTGGATCAGCGCCGGCCGCTGGCAGGCCCGCGTGGAGATGCTCAAGTACACGCAGAGCCGCAACAACGAGGTGCTGTCGCAGCTGGGCGCAGGCCAGTTCATGGGCACGGGCGCCTACGACCGCCACCTGCGGCGCCTGCGCACCGCGCTGCGCGGGCAGCGCGAACGCACGGCCGAGGCCATCGCACGCTACTTTCCAGAGGGCACACGGATCAACCTACCGAACGGCGGGCTCCAGCTGTGGGTGGAACTGCCCAAGGGCTGCGCGTCGGCCGCGGTGTTCGATGCGGCGCTGCAGCAGGAAGGCATCGTGGTGGCGCCGGGCTACCTGTTCTCCAACGGTTCGCGCAGCGACCACTTCCTGCGGCTGAACTGCGGCTGGCCCTACGACGAAGAGATGGATGCGGCCCTCGGCAAGCTGGGCCGCATCGTGCGCACCGTGGCCGACGCGGGCTGAACTTCAAAAGAACGCTCAGCGGTGGCGCTGCCGGCGCCGCGAACGCGCGAGCGCGATCGACTCGGCCAGGCCCCAGGCCAGCGCACCCGCGATCGCGCGCAAGCCGTGGGTCGACATCAGCAGCTGGGGTGCAAAGCGCATGGAAAGCCTCGTGGAAAAGAGTGGTGACCGGGTGCCAGCCTAGGGGCCTCGTGTGACGCTTTGATGGCAGCGCGGGGGGCTATCCTGCAGGCATCTTGCGCCCCTCAGACCTGCCCGAACTGCTCGAACTCCAGGCCCTCGTCGACCTCGCCGGGCCGTCGATGGAACGCCGCGTGCTGTGCGAGGTCGAGGTCGGCGAAGAGCGCTTCGAGGTGCAGGCCTTCCTGCTGGGCAGCACGCGCAGCGACGTGCCCGCGGTCGGCATCTTCGGCGGCGTGCACGGCCTCGAGCGCATCGGCGCGCAGGTCACGATCGCCTACCTGCGCAGCATCGTGACGCGGCTGCAGTGGGACACCACGCTGCAGCGGCAGCTCGAGACGCTGCGCCTGGTCTTCCTGCCGATCGTGAACCCCGGCGGCCTGTGGCTCAACACCCGCGCCAACCCGCGCGGCGTGGACCTGATGCGCAATGCGCCCGTCGATTCGCAGGAGCGCGTGCCCTGGCTGCTCGGCGGCCAGCGCCTGAGCGCCACGCTGCCCTGGTACCGCGGCGTCGAGGGCGCGGCGATGGAGGCCGAGAGCGCCGCGCTGTGCGCACTGGTCGAGAGCGAGCTGCTGAGCCGCCCCTTCAGCATCGCGCTCGATTGCCACTCGGGCTTCGGCCTGAGCGACCGGCTGTGGTTTCCCTATGCCCACACGCCGCAGCCCATGGCGCACCTGCCCGAGATGCATGCGCTGGGCGAGCTGATCGACCTGAGCCTGCTGCACCACCCCTACGTGCTCGAGCCGCAGAGTCGGCAGTACATGGCGCACGGCGACCTCTGGGACCACCTCTACCTCGCGGCCTGCGCGCGGCCCGACACGCTGTTCCTGCCGCTCACGCTGGAGATGGGTTCGTGGCTGTGGGTGAAGAAGAACCCGCGCCAGCTGTTCTCGCGCCACGGCATCTTCAACCCGGTGATCGCGCACCGCCAGCAGCGCGTGCTGCGCCGTCACATGTGGTGGATGGACTTCATCACGCGCGCGGCCAGCAGCCATGCGCAATGGGTGCCGACGGACGAGGCGCGGCGTCGCCACCATGCGCAGGCGCTGGCGCGCTGGTACGCCGCATGACGCCCGCGCCGACCGCCCCCACCTGGGTGCTGCTGCGCGGCCTCACGCGCGAGGCCGGCCACTGGGGCGCCCTGCCCGCGCTGCTGCCCGCCGCGCTGCCGCTCGGCGCACGCGTGCTGGCCATCGACCTGCCCGGCGCGGGCGCGCTGCATGCGCTCGCGAGCCCGGCATCGATCCGCGCCACCATGGAACACTGCCGCGCGCAGCTGCGGGCGCTGGGCATCGCGCGCTGCCACCTGCTCGCGATGTCGCTGGGCGCGATGGTGGCGGTCGAATGGGCGCACCGGCATCCGCAGGAGATCGACAGCGCGGTGCTGGTCAACACCAGCCTGCGGCCCTTCAGCGCCTGGCACCAGCGGCTGCGGCCGCGCCACTACGCGGCCCTGCTGGGCGTGCTGTGGCCCTGGCGCGATGCGCGGGTGCGCGAGGCCACGGTGCTGCGGCTCACGAGCCGGCACCATGCCACCGGCACCGCCGCGCCCGGCATCGTGGCCGACTGGGTCGCGCTGCGCGAACGGCATCCGGTGGCGACCGCCAACGCGCTGCGCCAGCTCTTCGCCGCCGCGCGCTACCGCGCCCCGGCCGAGGCGCCCCGCGTGCCGCTGCAGGTGCTGGTCGGCGCGGGCGACGGCCTGGTCGACCCAGGCTGCTCGCGCCGGCTGGCGCAGGCCTGGCGGCTGCCCCTCGCCGAACATCCGACAGCGGGGCACGACCTGGCGCTGGACGATCCGCGCTGGGTGGTGGCGCAGGTGGAGAAGTTCAACGCTGCTTGAATTGGTGCAGGACTTCGACCACCCGCGCGGTCGCGCCATCCATCGCGCCCTTGTCGCGGTGCGCGATGCCCAGCCGCCGCGTGAGCGGCGGGCTCAGCGGCAGGATCTGCACGCGCTCGTGCCAGGCCTCGTCGGTGCTGGGCGTCAGGGGCAGCATCGCGGCGCCGTAGCCCGCGGCCACCAGGCTGCGGATGGCGACGTCGTAGTTGAGCTCGATGCGCGCGCGCGGCGCGTGGCCCGCGTTCGCGAACCACTCCACGGCCAGCCGGTACATGTGGGTGCGCGCGTCGTTGAAGATCAGCGGCTGCGTGGCCAGCCAGGCCGGGGTCACGCGCCGCGGCGCCTTCCACTTGGGCGGCACGAAGGCCATCATGGGCTGGCTGCGCCAGGGCGTGACGACCAGCTCGCGCAGCGGCGGCTGCGGCACCGCCACCAGGCCGATGTCGAGCGTGCCCTGCGCCAGCCGCTCCATCGCCTCGGACGAACCGAGGATGCTCACCTCGACGTCGATGCCCGGATGGCTGGCCTGCAGCGCCTCGAGCACCTGCGGCAGCAGGTCGATCACCACGCCGGTGGAGGTGCCCAGGCGCACGCGGCCGAGCCGGCCCTCGGCCTGGCGATGCACGGCCTCGATGGCCTCGTCCGCATCGCGCAGCAGCCGGCGTCCGCGCTCGACCAGCGCGGCCCCCGCGGGCGTCACGCTCACGCTGCGGCTGCCGCGCGCGACCAGCTTCGCGCCCAGCCGCGATTCGAGTTCGCTGATGTGCAGGCTCACGGTGGGCTGCGCGAGGTGCAGCGCCTGCGCGGCCGCGGAGAAGGTGCCGAGGTCGGCGATGGCGATCAGCGTGCGCAGCTGGTCGAGGTTGAGTTGGCGCATGGCGCGGTCCTTGTCGGATGATCAGAAAAGCTGATCGATGGCCTCAGAAATCTCAACTTCCACAATAGCACCTGGAAGCAGAAGATCGCGGCTCACCCCACCCTGGAGCCTTTCGATGACCCGCCCGACCGCCGCCCGCCCCTCGTCCGCCCTGCTCGCCGGGCTGCGCCGCTGGGTGGCGCGCCGGCGCGCCGCCGCCATCGAACGGCGCGACGTGCTGGCGCTGCGCGGGATGAGCGACCGCGAACTCAACGACCTGGGCATCGGCCGCTGCGAGATCCAGGAGTGGTCGCGCGGCCGGCCGCTGAGCGCTCGCCCTGGAACCCCTGAGCCGCGCGAGGAGGCCGCTCGGCTGCGCAGCGAAACCGTCGAGGCCGGGATTTCCGGCACGCGTCGTGCTCAGAGCGACCCGGCGGCGCCTTCTTCCGGTGTCGCATCGGCCTCGTCGAAAGGCCAGACCTCGCCGGCCGGCAAGGGCGTCCCGATCGGCGCGCCGGCCTTGCCGATCCTGACGGCCGCCATGTCGGCCTCGTTGGGGTACAGGCCCGAGATCCAGTAGTCGAACACGCGACGCACCATCGGTGCGGCATGCGCCGCGCCGAAGCCCGCGTTCTCCACGATGACCGCCACCGCGATCGTCGGGTCGGCGGCGGGCGCGAAGGACATGTAGAGCGAATGATCGCGCTGGCGCGGGTCGAGGGCCTTGCCGCTCGCGCGCGCGGCCGCGCTGAGCGTCACCGCCTGCGCGGTGCCGGTCTTGCCGGCCGATGCGTAGGCCGCCCCGGCGAAGACGCGGGTGCCGGTGCCGCCCTGGGTCACCGCCACCATGGCGTTGCGCACCACGTCGACATGCGCGCGTGCATAGCCCAGGTCCTCACCGGGCGGCTGGTTCTTCTTCACCACCGCGCCGGTGATCGGGTCCTGGATGGCGCGCACCAGGTGCGGCGTGTACTTCACGCCGCCGTTGGCGAGCGTGGCGTTGGCCGAGGCCAGCTGCAGCATGGTGAAGCTGTTGTAGCCCTGCCCGATGCCCAGCGAGATGGTCTCGCCCGGGAACCAGGTCTTCATCGAGGCCTTCCGGTAGGCGTTGCGTTTCCATGCGGTGCTCGGCAGCACGCCGCGGCTTTCGCCCGCGAGGTCGATGCCGGTCACCTGGCCGAAGCCCAGCGGCTTCATGAAGTCGTGGATCCTGTCGACACCCATCTCGTTCGCCAGCGAATAGAAGTAAGTGTTGCTGGACCGCTGGATCGCCCGGTGCATGTCGACGCCACCCAGGCCGCCGTCATGGCTGCGGAAGGTGCGCCCGCCGAAGTTGTAGAAGCCCGGGTCGTTCTCGACCACGTCGGCCGCGCGCGTCCGGGTTTCCAGCGCACCCAGGGCCATGAAGGGCTTGTAAGTCGAGCCGGGCGGATAGGTGCCGCGCAGCGCGCGGTTGAGCAGCGGCTTGTCGAGCGATTCGTTGAGCGCCTTCCAGCTCTCGACGTCGATCCCCTCGATGAAGAGGTTGGGGTCGAAGCTCGGCTTGCTGACGAAGGCCAGGACCTCGCCCGTGCCCGGGTCGATCGCGACCAGCGCACCGCGGCGTTCGCCGAACATGTCTTCCACCAGCTTCTGCAGCTTGATGTCGAGCGACAGCATCACGGTGTGCCCCGCTGCCGACGGATGGCTCGACAGCCGCCGCACCGCATAGCCGCCCGCGGACGTCTCCATCAGTTCGGCGCCGGTCTGGCCATGCAATTCCTTCTCGTAGCTCTGCTCGATGCCCAGCTTGCCGATGTGGTCGGTGCCGCGGTAGTTGGCCTTTTCCTCGTCGTCCCAGTCGTCCATCGCGGCCTTCTCGCGCTGGTTGATGCGTCCGATGTAGCCGATGACATGCGCACCGGTCTCGCCGTGCGGGTAGTTGCGCAGCAGGCGCGCCTTGATCTCGATGCCCGGGAAGCGGTAGCGCTGCGCGGCGAAACGGGCGACCTCCTCTTCGCTGAGCCGGCTGCGCAGGAGCACCGCGTCGAAACTTCGCGCCTCGCCGAGCTGGCGCCTGAACTGGCGCAACTCGCGCGGCGACAGCGGCACGAGTTCCTGCAGCTCGGCGATGGCCGCGTTGACGTCGCCGGCCTTGGAGGGCGTCAGTTCGAGCGTGTAGGCCGCCTCGTTCGACGCGAGGACGATACCGTTGCGGTCGATGATCAGGCCGCGGTTCGGCACCACCGGCACGACGGCCGTCCGGTTGCTTTCGGCCTGGCGGGACAGATCCTCGTGTCGCGTGACCTGCAGGTAGACGAGCCGGGAGGAGAGCAGGCCGAAGCCGAACAGCACGACGCCAGCGATCACGAAAACGCGGCGGCGGAAGCGCAATTGATCGGCAACGGCGTTGCGGATTTCTGTCATGGGAGCGGGAGAGAGAAGAAGGAAAAGACGAAGGACAGGGCCATGGCGGGCCGGGGCGCGTTCGGCGTAGGAGCAGGTGGTCGTGCGGTGGTTCCCCAACGCGTGCTCCTGGGCCCTGCCCCGCATCCTCCCGCATGACAGCCCTTCCGCCCTGAAAGGCGCTGGCTTGATCGACCGGTCCTAAGGGCATTGCACGCGCCGGCCATCGCGATGGTCTACGCTGCGCCATGTTCCTCACGACCTCCCTCCTTCTCTTCCTCCACCTGCTCGCCGTCGCCTTCTGGGTCGGCGGCATGGCGGTGATGCATTTCGCGGTGCGCCCCGCGGCCGTCGCCACGCTCGAGCCGCCGCAGCGCCTGCCCTTCATGGCCGCGGCACTGTCGCGCTTCTTCGCCGGTGTCTCGATCGCCGTGGCCACAGTGCTCGTCAGCGGCCTGGCGCTGGTGATGGCGGCCGGCGGCTTCGCGCGCGTGCACTGGAGCGTGCACGGCATGTTCACGCTGGGGCTGGTGATGATGGCGCTGTTCCTGCACATCCGCTTCGCACCCTACCCGCGCCTGCAACGCGCCGTGACGGCCAAGGAATGGCCGGTGGCCGCGGTGCAATTGAACAGCATCCGCAAGCTGGTGGCGGTCAACCTGTCGATCGGCGTCGTGGTGTTCGCGCTCGCGATCGTCGGCCGCGCGCTCTGAAGCGCGTTATCGGTGCAGCGGCTCCGCCGCATGCGCCACGCAGCCATGCGCCGTGTGCTGCGGATGGGCCGCCAGCAGGGCGCGCGTGACGCCGTTGGTCCAGCCGAAGCCGTCCTGCAGCGGGTACTCGCCACCGCCCCCGCCGGCCGAGCGTTGGTGCTCCTGCTGGCGCAGCGCGTACTTCTCGACCAGCTTGCCCTCGCGCTCGTAGACCGCCGCCACGGTGGCCAGCCAGCGTTTGCCGATGGTGCCGGCCAGCGCGTGGTGGCCATGGCGCGCGAAACCGTCGATCGCCATCCACTGCAGCGCTGCCCAGCCGTTGGGCTGGTCCCACTGCTGGTCGCTGAAGCACTCGGTGGTCGACAGGCCGCCGGGCGCGAGCAGGCGTTGCCGCACCGTCTGCGCCAGCGCGTCGGCCTGCGCGGCATCGACCAGTCCCGCGAACAGCGGCGCGACGCAGGCCGCGGTCAGGCCCCGGCGTTGCCGGCCCTGGCGCCAGTCGTGGTCGAAGAAGGCGCCCTGTTCCACGTTCCACAGCCATTGCGTGACCGCATCGCGGCGGCGCTGCGCCTGCTGCGTGAAGGCCTGCGCGCTCGCGCGGTCGCCGGCCTGTTCGGACAGCGCGGCGATGGTGGTCTCGAGCTTGAACAGGAAGGCGTTGAGGTCGACCGGCACGATGTCGGTGGTGCGGATGCTGGCGAGCGTCGGCGCCTCGCTTTCCTCGAGCCAGCGCGTGCTGAAGTCCCAGCCCGACTCGGCCGCGGCGCGCAGGTGGCGGTAGACCTCGGCCGGTTCGCGGCCGCTGGCCTGCGCGGTCGCCACGTCTTCGGCCCAAGCCTCCTCGCGCGGCGTGTCGCGCGCATCCCAGTAGCGGTTGAGCAGCGCGCCGTCGGGCAGCCGCACCACGCGCGCCTGCGCGCTGCCGGGCGCGAGCCCTTCGGCGCCGCGCATCCACCAGGCGTGCTCCGTGCGCAGCTGCGGCAGCTGGTCGAGCGCATTCGTCGCGCCCAATCGTCCCGCGAGTTCGACCATGAAGGCGAACAGCGGTGGCTGCGAGCGGCTCAGGTAGTAGGTGCGCGTGCCGTTGGGCACATGGCCGCAGGTGTCGATCAGGTGCGCGAAATTGCGCACCATGTCGCCAAGCAGTTCGAGCCGCCCGCTGGCCGCGAGCCCGAGCATCGTGAAATACGAATCCCAGTAGTAGAGCTCGCCGAAGCGGCCGCCCGGCACCACGTAGGGATGCGGCACCTGCAGCAGCGAGCCGTCGGGCGGCAGCTGGTGCGGATGGCGCGTGAGCACCGACCAGAGGTCGTCGATGTGGGCTGCGATCGGCTGGCCGGGCACCGACATGTAGTCGCTCGGTGCCGGATGCTCCTCCTCGAAATGCGCAGCCACGAAGGCCCGCAGGTCGAAGCCCGGCGCGCCACATTGCGCCCGGTAGGCCGCGAGGATGGCCGCCGGGTCGCCGCGCGGCGCACAGTCGACGAAGGTCTTGCTGTCGGGGAAGACGCGCGCGCCCTGCACCGCGGTGAAGAGCTCCGCGTAGCGGTCCGCGGGCGTCAGCGCATCGGGCGCCGGCGCCGCGGACACGGGGCGGGCGGACGTCGTCAGAGCACCCCGCCGGCGCGCAGCGCCGCGATTTTTTCTGCGTCGAGGCCGAACTCGGCCAGCACCTCGTCGGTGTGCTGGCCCAGCGCGGGCGGCGCATGGCGCAGCACCGGCGGCGTGGCCGACAGGCGCAGCGGGCTCGCCACGCCGGTGATGCTGGCGATGCCGTCGCCCGCATCGCGCGGCAGCGTCACGGCCAGGCCGCGCGCCTTGACCTGTTCGTCGTCGAAGGCCTGCGCGATGTTGTTGATCGGGCCGCAGGGCACGGCCTTGTCTTCCAGCAGCGCGATCCAGTCGGCGGTGCTGCGCGTGCGGGTGACCGCCTGCATCTGCGGGATCAGCACCTCGCGGTGCGTGACGCGCAGCGTGTTGCTCGCGAAGCGTGGATCGGCGGCCCACTCGGCATGGCCGGCCGCTTCGCAGAAGCGCGCGAACTGGCCGTTGTTGCCGATGGCCAGCAGCATCGAGCCGTCCTGCGTCTGGAAGTCCTGATAGGGCGCGAGGCTCGGATGGCTGTTGCCCTGGCGCTGCGGCACCACGCCCGCGTTGAGGAAGGCGCTGGCCTGGTTGGCCAGGATCGCCATGCCCACGTCGAGCAGCGCCATGTCGATGTGCTGGCCCTCGCCGGTGCGATGGCGCACCTCGAGCGCGGCCAGGATGGCCGTGCTGGCGTACACGCCGGTGAACAGGTCGGTCAGTGCCACGCCCACGCGCAACGGGCCGCCGCCGGGCACCTCGTCGGGCCGGCCGGTGATGCTCATCATGCCGCTGGTGGCCTGGATCATCAGGTCGTAGCCGGCGCGCTGCGCGTGCGGGCCGTCGTGGCCGAAGCCGGTCACGCTGCAGTAGATCAGCCGCGGGTTGGCCGCGCGCAGGGTCTCGTGGTCGAGGCCGTACTGCTTCAGGCCGCCGGTCTTGAAGTTTTCCACCACGATGTCGCTCTGCGCGGCCATCCGCTGCAGCAGCGCCTGTCCCTCGGGCGTGGCCATGTCGACCGTGACCGAGCGCTTGTTGCGGTTGCAGGCGGTGAAGTAGGTGGCCTGGTCGGTGTCGTTGCCGTCCGCGTCCTTGAGGAAGGGCGGGCCCCAGCCGCGCGTGTCGTCGCCGACGCCGGGGCGTTCAATCTTCACGACATCGGCGCCGAGGTCGGCCAGGATCTGCGTGCACCAGGGACCCGCGAGCACGCGGGACAGGTCCAGCACCTTGAGGCCGTCGAGGGCCGCGGGGGTCTTTGGAGGAGCGCTCATGTTTTCAATTCCGATGCGTGATCGGCCAGCAGCCAGCCGCAACGCGCGCCGGCCATCAATCCACCCAGCGCGCCGGGCAGCACGAAGGGCACCAAGAACGACATGACTGCCTCGGTCGCTTCCGGCGCGCTCGGATCAGCGCGCGAGCTGGCGAGCAGCACATGACAAATAACACCCACCGCAGCGCCGGCCGCTGCGCCCAGCATCGCGCCCATGGCCTTCGTTCGCGCGGGGGCGCCGCCCCGCACCCACGGCAGGAGCATGTGAAACACCAATGCCGCCAGCACGGCCGGAACCAGCCCGACAAAGTAGGTCAGCAGCACGGCGGGCACCAGGGCCTTCGCGGCCCCGAGCGCCATCATCACGGCGAGTGCCAGTGCGGCGGGCATCGGCCCCCACAGCGCGAACGTGCGCAGCACCCGCCAGACCGACATCAGTTCGCGAAAGCCGCGATGCCGGTGATCGCGCGACCCAGAATGAGCGCGTGGATGTCGTGCGTGCCTTCGTAGGTGTTCACGACTTCCAGGTTCACCAGGTGGCGTGCCACGCCGAACTCGTCGCTGATGCCGTTGCCGCCCATCATGTCGCGCGCCAGGCGGGCGATGTCGAGGGCCTTGCCGCAGTTGTTGCGCTTGAGGATCGAGGTGATCTCGACCGAGGCGATGCCTTCGTCCTTCATGCGGCCCAGCCGCAGGCTGCCCTGCAGGCCCAGCGCGATCTCGGTCTGCATGTCGGCCAGCTTCTTCTGGATGAGCTGGTTGGCCGCGAGCGGGCGGCCGAACTGCTTGCGGTCCAGCGTGTACTGGCGGGCGCGGTGCATGCAGTCCTCGGCGGCGCCGAGTGCGCCCCAGGAGATGCCGTAGCGTGCGCTGTTGAGGCAGGTGAACGGGCCCTTGAGGCCTTGCACTTCGGGGAAGGCGTTCTCTTCGGGGCAGAACACGCCGTCCATCACGATCTCGCCGGTGATGCTGGCGCGCAGGCCCACCTTGCCGTGGATCGCGGGAGCCGACAGGCCCTTCATGCCCTTCTCGAGCACGAAGCCGCGGATCGGGCCGACCGTGCCGGACTCGCTGACTTCCTTGGCCCACACCACGAACACGTCGGCGATGGGCGAGTTGCTGATCCACATCTTGGCGCCGCTGAGCGAATAGCCGCCCGGCACCTTCTTGGCACGCGTGGCCATGCTGCCGGGGTCGGAGCCGTGGTCGGGTTCGGTCAGGCCGAAACAGCCGATGAACTCGCCGGTGGCGAGCTTGGGCAGGTACTTCTGCTTCTGCGCTTCGGTGCCGAATTCGAAGATCGGCACCATCACCAGCGAGCTCTGCACGCTGGCCATCGAGCGGTAGCCCGAATCGACGCGCTCGACTTCGCGCGCGATCAGGCCGTAGGCCACGTAGTTGAGGCCCGGGCCGCCGTACTGTTCGGGAATCGTCGGACCCAGCAGGCCCAGCGCGCCCATTTCGCGGAAGATGGCGGGGTCGGTCTCGCCGCTGCGGAAGCCCTCGGTCACGCGGGGCAGCAGGCGCTCCTGGCAGTAGGCATTGGCCGCATCGCGAATCATGCGTTCTTCGTCGGTCAGCTGCTGATCGAGCAGGAGGGGATCGTCCCAGTGGAATTGCGCTTTGGCGGCCATGTGCTGTCTCCGGAAGAAGAGGGAAAAGACGGGAAATGAATGGCTCGATCCTAGCCTCGGCACCGGGTCGGCGCAAACGAGCAATACTCAGCCAGATATGCATTGCACGAATACCTTGAGTTTCTGCACGCGCCACACGCAGCGCACTTTCCTGTGCGAGGTGAGACGCAGCGGGGGGGATCTCTAGTGCGCCGGAAGATCCCGCCGCTGCAGACCCTGGTCTGCTTCGACGCCGCTGCGCGCCACGAGAGCTACACGCGCGCCGCGCAGGAGCTCGCGCTCACGCAGAGTGCGGTCTCGCGCCAGATCGGCGCGCTGGAGGCCTTCCTCGGCGTCACGCTGTTTCGGCGCACGCGGCACGGCGTGGCGCTCACGCCCAGCGGCGCCGCCTATGCGCGCCAGACCGCCAAGCGGCTCGAGGCCATGGAACGCGACACGCTCGACGCCATGGCCGACCAGGGCGCCGGCGGCTCGCTGGCACTGGCGGCGGTGCCCACCTTCGCCACGCGCTGGCTGATCCCGCGGCTGCCGGCCTTCGCGCGCCAGCAGCCCGAGGTGGTGGTGCACATCGAGACCCGCACCCGCCCCTTCCTGTTCGCCGATGCCGAGTTCGACGCGGCGATCTATGCGGGCACGCCCGCGCAGGTGGCAAACTGGGCCGGCACGCACACCGCCCTGCTGCTGCGCGAAGACGTGGTGCCGCTGTGCAGCCCGCGGCTGCTGCCGCACGGCCAGGCCGTGACGCCCGACGCCATCGCGCGGATGCCGCTGCTGCAGCAGAGCACCCGGCCCGAGGGCTGGCGCCAGTGGTTCGATGCGCAGCAGGTCGATGCGCCGCGCGCGCGCACCGGGCCGCGCTACGAGCTGTTCTCGATGCTGGCCGCGGCCGCCACCCAGGGCCTGGGCGTGGCGCTGATGCCGACCCTGCTGGTCGAGGACGAACTCGCGCGCGGCGAACTCGTCGTGGCCTGCGCGCAGGTGCTCTCGGGCCAGCGCAACTACTACCTGGTCACGCCCGACCGCGGCGAAGGCCGGCCGCTGCTGGGCCTGTTCGCCGAGTGGCTGGTGGGCCAGGCGCGCGGCGCCTGAACGCGCGCGCAAGGAACTTTCGCCACCGCCACACGCTCCGACCGGCCCCGCCACCCCACCAGCCCCGTCACGCGCCATGTGATCCCTGCCAGTCGTCCTCATCAAGAAGCACCGCCCCCGCACGCCCACAGCGTCCCGGACCGCGGCCTCTCCCTTTCTTGTCAGGAGCCTGCATGGTTGTCCTTCATGACGATGCGCACATGGCGTGCGTCCCGGCCTCGGCCGATGCCTCGGCCCTTCCCGGGTCTTCCCTTTTCTCGCTGCGCCACCTGGGCTTCACCCTGCCCGACGGACGCGCGCTGTTCCACGACCTGAACGCCGAGCTGCACGCCGAACGCATCGGCCTCGTCGGCCGCAACGGTGCGGGCAAGAGCGTGCTGGCCCGGCTGTTGGTCGATCGCCTGACGCCCGGTTCGGGCCGCGTCGTGCGCGGCGGCAGCGTGGCCTGGGTGCCGCAGGAGGTCGGCGCCACGGCGGGCACATGCGTGGCAGCGGTCGCCGGCCTCGCGCCGCTGTTCGACGCGCTCGCGCGCATCGAGGCCGGCGGGCTCGACCCCGCCGACTTCGCGCTGCTCGAGGGCCGTTGGGACATCGCCGCCACCTTCGCCCAGGCGCTGGCCGAGGGTGGGCTGCCGCCGCTGCGGCCCTCGGACCCTGCCGACCGGCTCAGCGGCGGCGAGCGGACCCGCGTGGCGCTGGCCGGCGCCTTCCTGTCCGGCGCCGATGCGCTGGTGCTCGACGAACCGACCAATCATCTCGATGCCGGCGCGCGACGCTGGCTTCGCACGAAGCTGGCCGCATGGCCTGGCGCGGCCGTGGTCGTGAGCCACGACCGCGAACTGCTCGAGACCGTGGACGCGATCCTGGAACTCGGCCCGGACGGGCTCACGCGCCATGGCGGCAGCTTCCCGCGCTATGCGCAGCAGCGTGCGCAACAGGCGGCCGCGGCGGAGGCCGCGCTGCAGCACGCGCGCACCGAGAAGAAGGCCGGCCTGCGCGCACTGCGCGCGCAGCACGATGCCCAGCAGCAGCGCACGGCCCGCCAACGGCGCGACGCGAAGACGCGCAACCTGCCGGCGCTGGTGCTGGGCCGCATGAAGGACGCAGCGCAGGCCAGCGCCGGCAAGGCGAACGCACGCCGCAGCGACACCGTCGACCGGCTGGCGGGTGCGGTCCGGCAGGCGCTCGCGCGCACCGAGCAGGCGCCGGCGCTCGCGCTGATGCTGCCGGCCACCACGGTGGCGGCCGGCAAGCGCGTGCTGACGCTGGACGACGCGGTGCCGCCCTTCCCGCCCGGCGCCGCGCCACTGTCGCTGGCGCTCGCCGGCCCGCTGCGCGTGGCGGTGCAGGGGCCCAACGGCTGCGGCAAGACCACGCTCTTGAAGATGCTGGCCGGCGAGATCGCGCCCGTCTCGGGCGATTGCCGCATCGGCGTGCCTCACGCCTGGCTGGACCAGTGCGCGGACGGCCTGCTGCCACGCCACCAGTCGGTGCTGGAACGCCTGCAGGCGCTGCACACGCCGCTGCCCGAGGGCGTGCTGCGCAGCCACCTGGCCTGGCTGGGCCTCGGGCCCGCGCAGGTCGGCATGCCCTCGGGCGCGCTAAGCGGCGGCGAGCGCATGAAGGCCGCGCTGGCCTGCGCGCTGTGGGCCGGCGAGCCGGCGCAGCTGTTGCTGCTGGACGAGCCCACGAACCACCTCGACCTGGCGTCGGTCGAGGCGATGGAGCAGGCGCTCGCAAACTATCCGGGCGCGCTGGTCGTGGCCTCGCACGATGCGCGTTTTATCAAGGCGCTGGGACCGACCCACAGCTTGCGCTTCGACGCCAAGGGCTGGGTGCTGGAGACGATCGCGTGAACCGGCGCCAGGTTGCGGTACGGTGCGGGCCATGACATCGGCCCCTTCTCCCCTTCCCACCCTTCCCACCCTCGCCATCGACCGCCTGCGCTTCGCCTACCCCGGCGAACCGCCGCTGGTGGCCGACTGGTCCGCCGCCATCGGCCCCGGCGTGACGCTGCTGCACGGCGACACCGGCAGCGGCAAGTCGACGCTGCTGCGCGTGCTCGCCGGCACGGTACCCGCTAGCGCCGGCACGCTGACGCTGTGCGGCGCATCGCTGCCCGGCGACGCAGCGGCCTACCGGCGCCACCTGTTCTTCATCGAGCCCGGCACCGAGGCCTTCGACGCCATGAGCGGCCGCGACTGCGCGCTGTCGCTGCGCCGCGCCGACCTGCCGTTCAACGAAGCGCGCTGGGCCGCGCTGGTCGAAGGCTTCTCGCTCGCGCCCCACATCGATAAGGCGATGTACATGCTCTCCACGGGCTCCAAGCGCAAGGTCTGGCTCGCGGCGGCCCTGGCCTCGAAGCACCCGCTCACGCTGCTCGACGAGCCGACCGGCGGGCTCGATGCCGCCTCGATGCGCTGCCTGTGGCGCACCCTGGCCGAGATCGCGGCCGAGCGCGACCGCGCCGTCATCGTCGCGAGCGGCGAGCGCATCGGCGAGGTGCCGCTGGCCGCCACGCTCGCGCTGCCCTTCGCCTGACGCGGCCACAATGCGTGCCAAAGGCGGGGCCGGCAGCGGCCACCGCCGCCCCAGCCACACCAGATGGCGAAGCCCGAGACAAGCCCGCATGACCACGACGACCGCCGCCGCCCCGCCCCACCTGCCCGATTCGCGCTACGCCCTCTGGCGCCTGCTGATCACGCTGCTGATCATGACCGTGGGCAGCAGCGGCATGTACGTGGTCTCGGTCGTGATCCCCGCGGTGCAGGCCGACTTCGGCATCGACCGCGCGCAGGCTTCGCTGCCCTACACGCTGCTGATGATCGGCTTCGGCGTGGGCGGCATGCTGATGGGCAAGGTGGCCGACCGCTTCGGCGTGATGTGGCCTTTGCTGGGCGGCGCGGTCGCACTCGGGCTGGGCTACGTGGCCTGCGGCCTGGCGCCGAACATCGTGGTCTTCATCGCGGCGCAGGCGGTGCTGGTCGGGCTGCTCGGCAGTTCCGCCGCCTTCGCGCCGCTGGTGGCCGACACCTCGCTGTGGTTCGTGAAACGGCGCGGCATCGCAGTGGCGGTGTGCGCCAGCGGCAACTACATCGCCGGCGCCGCCTGGCCGCCGATCGCCCAGCACTTCGTCGAGACCGTGGGCTGGCGCCAGACCTACCTCGGCATGGGCCTGTTCTGCGGCCTCGCGATGGCCGGCCTGGCGCTGCTGATGCACGCGCGGCCGCCGGCCCTCTCGATGGCGGCACCGGCCCCTGTCGCCGGCCGGCCGGTGCCCGGCATGCGCCCCTTCGGCCTGAGCCTGGGCACCGCCCAGGGCCTGCTGTGCGTGGCCGGCGTGGCCTGCTGCGTCGCGATGGCGATGCCGCAGGTGCACATCGTGGCCTACTGCACCGACCTGGGCTTCGGCGCGGCGCGCGGCGCCCAGATGCTCTCGCTGATGCTGGCCTGCGGCATCGCCAGCAGGCTGATCTCGGGCGCGATCTGCGACCGCATCGGCGGCCTGCGCACGCTGCTGCTGGGCTCGGGCCTGCAGTGCGTGGCACTGCTGCTGTTCCTGCCCTTCGACGGGCTGGTGCCGCTGTTCGTGGTGTCGGCGATGTTCGGCCTGTTCCAGGGCGGCATCGTGCCCTCGTACGCGATCATCGTGCGCGAGCATTTCCCGCCCGCCGAGGCCGGCGCGCGCGTCGGCACGGTGCTGATGTGCACGCTGCTGGGCATGGCGCTGGGCGGCTGGATGTCGGGCAAGGTGTTCGACCTGACCGGCAGCTACCACGCGGCCTTCCTCAACGGCATCGCCTGGAACCTGCTCAACATGTCGATCGCGGCGACGCTGCTGTGGCGCGTCTCGCGGGGCGCGACCGGGCGCGCCGCCGCGCTCAGTAGCTGATCTTCGCGGCTGGTGTCGACGGGGCGACGCCCCCGGCGCCGAAGCGCATGGCGATGGCCTCGGCGCCGCGCGCGAGGATCTGCAGGTCCATCGCGACCGCGACGAACAGCGCGCCCAGGTCCAGGCACTCGCGCGCCCGCACCTCGTCCACCAGCAGGATGCCCGGCGCCTTGCCGCAGGCGCGGATGCGGGCGATGGCGCCGTCGATGGCCGCGCGCACTTCCGGATGGCCGGCGTTGCCCGGATGGCCCATGCTGGCCGACAGGTCGGCCGGGCCGATGAACACGCCGTCGACCCCGTCGACGCTGGCGATCTCCTCGAGCCGGTCGAGCGCCTCGCGCGTCTCGACCTGCACCAGCAGGCACAGCTCCTCGTGCGCATGCTGTGCGTAGCCCTGGGTGCGGCCGTAGTTGGAGGCCCGCATCGAGCCGCCCATGCCGCGGATGCCGTCAGGCGCATAGCGCATCGCGCGCACCGCGGCGCGGGCCTCGTCGGCGTTCTGCACGAAGGGCAGCAGCAAGGTCTGGGCGCCGATGTCGAGGTAGCGCTTGATCAGCACCGGGTCGTTCCACGCGGGGCGCACCACGGCCGACGATGCGCGCTCGCCGGCCGGCACCGCCGAGGCCGCGCCCTGCAGCTGCTGGAGCATGCGCGGCACGTCGGTGGGCGCGTGCTCGGTGTCGAACAGCAGCCAGTCGTAGCCGGCACCGGCGACGATCTCCGCGATGTAGGGGTCGGGCAGGCTGCACCACAGCCCGATCTGCGCCCGGCCTTCGGCCAGCGCGCGCTTGAAATGGTTGACGGGGAGTTGCGACATCCGGCCACCATAGCCGATCGCCCCGCGCAGTGCAGGCGAAGTCCGGCGGGGCGCCATGCCATTGCGAACGGGCCCGCGGCGCGTGCCGGCGACGGGCGAGAATCGATGCACCGCCTTCTCACCAAACCCACAAGCAAGAGAGAAAAAAGTCCATGCTGCAGAACCTGACCCCCTTCCTGGTCCACTGGGCCATCACCGGCCTGTCGCTGTGGATCGCCAGCTACCTGTTCCGGGGTCTCAAGTTCGACAGCACCGGGGCGCTGGTGGTGTCTGCCCTGCTGCTGGGCTTTGCCAATGCGGTGGTCAAGCCGCTGCTGATCGTGCTCACGCTGCCGCTGACCCTGCTGACCTTCGGCCTGTTCCTGCTGGTGATCAACGCGCTGATGATCCTGCTCGTCTCGGCCCTGGTGCGCGGCTTCAAGGTTTCGGGCTTCTGGACCGCCTTCTTCGCGAGCATCTTCATCTCGCTGCTGAGCATCGCCATCGGTTCGATGGTCGGCGGCAGCGACCCGGCGACCAACATCCAGATGCCGAGCAACGGCACCTGGCTGTAGCGCGCCTCAGGCCGTCGCGCAGGCGGCCGAGCCGCAGCCCGTCAGCGGCACCGCCGGCAGCCCCTGCGGCATGCGCACCTGCGGCGTGGCCGCGTCGAAGCCCACGCTGCGCAGGTGCAGCGCCAGCGCGGCGTCCATGGTCTGGGCGTGCTGCACGAACCACACGGCCAGTTCGCGGGCCATCCGGCGGATGGCATCGGTCTGGTTCTTGAGGCCCTGCACCAGGCCCTCGCGCATCACCTCCAGCACCACGCGATGCTGCACCGTGTGGCAGTTGGTCGACGAGAAGCCGGTGCTGCGCATCCACGCGTCCTCGGTGCCGAAATGATCGACCGTGTGATCGATCAACGCGCGCCAGGCCGGCACCAGTTGCGCGTCGTCGGCACCCTCGACCTGCGCGAGCAGCGCGACGAATTCCTGGTGCGTCTGGTCCATCGGGGGCAGGTCCAGCGACAGCGACTCGGACCATTGCAATGCAGCCATGCGGCTCTCCTTGTGCGGAAAACCTCAGGCTATCGGTGCGCGCTCCCCAGCGGTTTGACGTGGCGCAAGCTAGGGTGCCTCGGCCCGCTGCGCCGCCAGCGCCACATACCAATCCAGGCTGCCCGGGTTGGCCATCGCCTCGCGGTTGACCACCTTCTCGATCGGCTGGCCCAGCAGCAGCTTCTTGATCGGCAGCTCCTGCTTCTTGCCCGAGAGCGTGCGCGGGATCTCGGCCACCTGGAAGATGTCGTTGGGCAGGAAGCGCGGTGACAGCGCGGTCTTGATCGCGTCGTTGAGCTTGGCGCGCATCGCGTCGTCGAGCGCGACGCCCGGGCGCAGCACCACGAACAGCGGCATGTAGCTGTCGCGGCCCAGGTACTCGAGGTCGACCACCATCGAATCGAGCACCTCGGGCAGGCCCTCGACCGCGCTGTAGATCTCGCTGGTGCCCATGCGCAGGCCCTGGCGGTTGATGGTGGCGTCGCTGCGGCCGTAGATGATGCAGCCGCCGTCCTCGCCCACCTTGAGCCAGTCGCCGTGGCGCCAGACGCCGGGGTAGGTGTCGAAGTAGCTCGAGAGGTAGCGCGGCCCCGGCTCGACGCCGGGCCGCCCCAAGTCGGAGCCGGACCCCCTCGGGGGGTGGGCGGCTTCGCCGCCCGGGGGCTGCACGATCGGCTCGTCGCCCCAGAAGTACAGCGGCATCGAGGGGATGGGCTGCACGCAGACCAGTTCGCCGACCTCCCCGATCACCGGCTGGCCCTGCTCGTTCCAGGCCTCGACCGCGTGGCCGACCTGGCGGCACTGCATCTGGCCCGGCACTTCGGGCAGCTCGCGGTTGCCGCCGACGAAGGCGCCGCAGAAGTCGGTGCCGCCCGAGATGTTGCACCACCAGATGTCCTTCGAGCCGGCGTCCCGGAACTGCGCGCTGCCCCAGCGCTGCACCTCTTCCGACAACGGCGACCCGGTGCTGCCCAGCACGCGCACGCGCGACAGGTCGCCGCAGGCCGAGGCCTCGACGCCGGCCTTCATGCAGTGCGTGAAGTAGGCCGCGCCAGCGCCGAAGAAGGTCACGCGGTGCCTGGCGACGAAGCGCCAGAGCACGCTCCAGTCGGGCTTCTCCTTGCTGCCGGCCGGGTTGCCGTCGTAGAGCACGATGGTGGTGCCCGCGGCCAGGCCTGCGAGCTGGCAGTTCCACATGACCCAGCCGGTCGAGCTGTACCAGTGGAAACGTTCACCGAAGTTGTTGGCGCCGTAGCTGGCGCCGAAGTCGTTGTGCAGCCCGCAGGCGTACATGGTCATGATGATGCCGCCCTGCCCGTGCACGATGGGCTTGGGCAGGCCGGTGGTGCCGCTCGAGTAGACGATCCAGATCGGATGGTCGAAGGGCAGCCACTCGGGCTCGAAGGCCGCGACCTCGGCGTCGTCGCGCGCGGTGGCCTCGGTCCAGTCGGCGTCGGCCTCGATCTGCGTCGTCGCGAAGGGGGTGCGCAGCAGCAGCAGCTTGCGCACGCTGGGCAGCTGGCCGCGCAGCGCCTGCACGATCGCGCTGCGGTCCAGCGCCTTGCCGCCGTAGTGCACGCCGTCGGCCGCGATCAGCAGCGTGGGTTCGATCTGGCGGAAGCGGTCGACCACCGCGGCCGTGCCCATGTCGGGCGCGCACACGCTCCACACCGCACCGATGCTGGTGCAGGCCAGGAAGGCGACCATGGTCTCGGGGATGTTGGGCAGGTAGGCCGCGACGCGGTCGCCGCGCCGCACGCCCAGCGCGCGCAAGCTGAGCGCCGTCGAGGCGACCTGGCGCCGCAGCTCGGGCCAGCTCATCTCGCGCACCTGGCCGCGCTCGTCGTCGCTCACGATGGCGGGCATGCCGGCCGCATGGGCCGCGTCGACGTGGCGCAGCACTTCGCGTGCGTAGTTGACCTGCGCGCCCGGGAACCAGACCGCGCCGGGCATGCGGTGCTCGGCCAGCACCGCGCTGTAGGGCGTGGGCGAGCGCATGCCGGCGTAGTCCCAGATGCTCTGCCAGAAGGCATCAAGCTCGGTGGTGGACCAGCGCCACAGCGCGTCGTAGCTGTCGAACGAGAGGCCGCGCGTCTCGCGCAGCCAGTTTTGATAGAGACGGATCTGGGGAATATTGGGAGCGGGCATGCCCCAAGCGTAGCGCTGCGAACGACCGTGCTCAATCGGGGTTGACCTCAGGGTTTGTACGCGTGTTCAACATTTTTGTACAAGCGTTCAATACGCTTCCATGAACGCCCGCATTCCGTCCGTCAAACGCAGCGCCCCAAGGGCTGCCGCCATCACCGCCGAGGCCACGCGGCCCGATCGCAAGCAGGCCATCCTGCTGGCGGCCGAGAAACTCTTCGCGCAGCACGGCTACCACGTGGTGACGATCCGCCAGATCGCTGAAGAGGCTGGCGTGCCGCTGGCACTGGTGGGCTACTACTACGGCCAGAAGCACGAGCTGTTTCACGCGATCTTCGAGCACTGGGCGCACTCCATCGAGGCGCGGCTCGCGGGGCTGGCGGCGGTGAGCATCGACCCCGACGACACGCGCACGCTGCCGCGCATCATCGAAGCCTTCACCGCGCCCGTGCTGGCTCTGCGCGCAAGTTCCGAGGGCGAGTACTACGCACTGCTGGTGGCCCGCGAGCTGTACCACGCCACAGAAGAAGCCGACCGCGTGCTGCGCGCCTACTTCGACCCGCTGGCCGAGGCGTACATCGACGCGCTGCACATCGCGCTGCCGCACGCCACGCGCGGCCAGGCCGCCTGGGGCTATCAGTTCGCACTGGGCTCGCTGCTGCACCACCTGAACGACAGCCGCATCGAACGGCTCTCGCGCGGCGAGAACAGGCGCGCCGACCCCGCCGTGGCACCGATGCTGGTGAACTTCATCGTCGGCGGCCTGCGCGCCGCGCTGCCACGGCCCAAGACCCCACGCACGAACAAAACCACCCCCAGGAGACAAAAGCCATGATGAATCGACGCACCCTGCTGTCTGCGCTGGCAGCGGCATCGGCTACCGCCGCGCTGCCTTCGCACGCGCAACAGTCGAACCCGAAGATCGTGTTCGGCTACACGGCGGTGACGGACTTCGCCTCAGTCTTCGTGGCGGCCGAAGAGGGCTATTTCAAGAAGCGCAACCTCGACGTCGAGCTCAAGTTCATTCCGCTCAACTCCACGATCCCGGCGGCGCTGCAATCCGACTCGCTGCAGATCGGCGGGCCCACGCCTTCGGTCTTCCTGCAGGCGGTGGATGGCGGCCTCGACCTGGTGCTGGTGGCCGGCGGCGGACTCACTTCAAAGACGATCACCGGCTTCGGCCTGGTGGCGCGCGCGGGCTCGGGCATCAAGGGCCCGCAGGATTGCATCGGCAAGAAGATCGGCGTGCCGGGCCTGGGCGCCTTCCTGCACGTGACCTTCCGCGCATGGCTCAAGGACAGCGGCGTGGACTACCGCAAGGTCAACTTCGTCGAAGCTGCGTTCCCGCAACATGCCGACCTGCTGCGAGGTGGCTCGGTCGACGCGGTGGTGTCCGCCGACCCGTTCATGAGCCGCATCACTGAGAGCGGCGCGGGCTACGTGGCTTCGTACTACTCAACCTTCCTGCCCGAGCACAACCAGACCATCGTGCACGCGGCCAAACGCGAATGGGTGGCGAAGAACCCGGCGACGGCGCGCGCCTTCCGCGAGTCGCTGGTCGAATCGGCTGCCTTCATGCAGCAGCCGAAGAACGACGCGAAGGTGCGCGCAAGCATCGGCAAATACATCAAGCTGCCGCCCGAGGTGCTGGCGAAGGTGCAGATCTCGCCGCCCGGTCCCACGGTCAGCGAAAAGCAGCTCGGCTACTGGACCGGGCTGATGAAGGAGCAGGACATGCTCAAGACGAACATCGACGTCGCGAAGTTGATCGCCAAGTGATTTCCTTACCCGCCCCGATCACCGCGCGCGCCGCGCTTTCCGCGAGCGCTGCACGTTCGCCGACAAGTCCCACGATGCAAGCCACACCCTTCCTGCGCTTCGACGGCGTGACCATCCGCCTGGGCGGTCGCGAGATTCTGTCGCCCACTTCCTTCGACGTGGCGCGCGGCGAGTTCGTCTGCATCGTCGGCCCCAGCGGCTGTGGCAAGACCACGCTGCTGCGCGCGGCCAGCGGCCTCGTCACGGCCAGCGCGGGCGAGGTGCGGCGCAACGGCGTGAAGATGACCGAGCCCTCGCGCGAAGTGGCCTTCGTGTTCCAGGACTACGGCCGTGCACTGCTGCCCTGGCGCACGGTGGAAGGCAATGTGAGCCTGGCGCTCGAAGCCGCCGGCGTGCCTGCGGCAGAACGCGCGCCGCGCATCGCCGCTGTGCTCGGCAAGGTCGGCCTTGCCAAACATGCGCAGAAGTTTCCGGTGCAGCTGTCCGGCGGCATGCAGCAGCGTGTGCAGATCGCCCGCTGCCTCGCGCAACAGCCCGAACTGATGATGATGGACGAACCCTTCGGCGCGCTCGATGCGCTCACGCGCCAGAGCCTGCAGGACGAACTGGCCCGGCTGGTGCACGAGACCGGGCTCACGGTGCTGTTCGTCACGCATGACCTGGAAGAAGCCATCTACCTCGGCGACCGCGTGATCACGCTGCAGGCCAACCCCGGCCCCGGCCGACCCAGCCTGGCGCGAATGATCGACGTGAAGATCCCGCGCCCGCGCGACCAGCTCACGACTAAGGAGCATCCGGAATACCTGCAGTTGCGGCGTGAGCTGTTTGCTTTCATCGAGCAGGGCCATGACTGAGCGCCGCCTCATGCGCTGGCTGCGGCCATGGGTGTTCCCGGCCCTGCTGGTCGGCGCCTTCGAGTGGTACGCGCGGCGCGCGGCTGCATTGGGCAGCGATGCGATTGCACCGCCGAGTGCGGCGTCCAAGGCTTTCGTCGGTGCAGCGATGGACGGCTCGCTGTGGCAGGCGACGGGCTTCACGCTCGGCACGGCGGCGCTCGGCCTGCTGCTGGGCGCGGTGCTCGGCATCGCGCTGGGGTTGCTGCTCGGCCTCTCGCGTCGCGCGGCACAACTTGGCTCGATGTCGATCGAAGTGCTGCGTCCCGTGCCCTCCGTCGCGCTGATTCCACTCGCGATGCTGGGCTTCGGTTTTGGCGTACGCATGGAACTGGCCATCGTCGCCTTCGCCACCTTCTGGCCATTGCTGGTGCTGGTGCAGTCGGCCGTGCAGCAGATCGAGCCTCGGCTGCTCGAAGTCAGCCGCGTGCTGGGTTTGTCGGCGCGCGAGCGGGCCTTCAAGATCGTGCTGCCGGCCATCGTGCCGCGTCTGTTCGTCGCGCTGCGGCTCGGCGTGGCGGTGGCGCTTGTGGTGGCTGTCACGGTGGAGATCGCGGCCAACCCCAACGGCATGGGCTACGCGATGATGATTGCGCAGCAGAGCTTCGACCCCGCGCTGATGCTTGCGTGGCTGGGCTGGATCGGCGTGGTCGGTTTTGCGGTCAACGCGGGCATGGTGCAGCTGCAGCGCGTGGTCTCGCGGCGCATGGGGGTGATGCCATGAACGGCAACGACCGCAGCCGCGCCGGCATGAACTGGCTCGGCTCGCTCGCCGTGCTGTGCGCATTGATTGCGCTCTGGTGGGTTGCGAGCAATGCCGGCTGGGTCAGCCGCGTGTTCCTGCCCACGCCGCAAGCCACTTTCGCCAGCCTGCTCGAAGGGCTCAACCTTTCCGGCGATTCGGGCAACGGCGAGTTGCTCGCCTTCACACAGGCGACGGTCGGCCGCATGGTCGAAGGCTGGCTGCTGGCTTCGCTGTTCGGCGTGGTGCTGGGCGCTGCCATCGGCGTGTCGCCGGCAGTGCGCGCGTGGATACAGCCCACGCTCGAATTCATTCGCCCATTGCCTGCATCGGCGCTGCTGCCGCTCGCCATTTCGATCTTTGGGTTGAACCCCGGCATGGTGCTGTTCGTGGTGGCCTTCGGCGCGATGTGGCCGGTGCTGCTGGCCACTGTGCACGGCTTCGCCGCCGTGGAGCCGCGGCTGTCGGAAGTGGCACGCTGCCTGCAGATGTCGCGCGCCGCGTACATCTGGAAGATGGGCCTGCCCAATGCCATGCCCGACATCCTGGCCGGCATGCGGCTGGCCCTGACCATCGCGCTGATCGTCGCCGTGGTCGGCGAAATGATCGCCTCGCAAAACGGCCTGGGCCAAGCCATTCTTCTGGCGGCGCGTGCCTTCCGCGCCAGCGATCTCTTCGCCGGCATCGTGCTGCTCGGGCTCATCGGCTTCGCGAGCAATGCCCTGCTGGCCTTTGCAGAGAAACGCCTGCTGCGCTGGCAGCAGCCCTGACCTCCCCGCTCTCTCCGCCTTGTCCTTTCTTTCCTTCACGCCAACACCAACACATCCCACAAGGAGCCCCGCCATGCCACGCAAGTTTGTCGACCTCTCGATCTTTCTGGAAAACGATGTGCTGTCCGATCCGCCGGCCTTCGCGCCGAAGATCCAGTACTTCACGCACGAGCAGACCTACGAGCAGATCGAGCCCTTCTTTCCGGGCCTGAAAAAAGAAGACCTGCCCGACGGCGAAGGCTGGGCCGTGGAGTTGGTGCAGCTGTCGACCCATAACGGCACGCACCTCGATGCGCCCTACCACTTCCACTCGACCATGGACAAGGCGCTGGGCGAGAAGAAGCCCGCCATCGCCATCCACGACGTGCCGCTCGAATGGTGCTTCCAGCCGGGCGTGAAGCTGGACTTTCGCCATTTCGCCGATGGCTACGTCGTCACGGCCGATGACGTCGAAGCCGAGCTGAAGCGCATCGGTCACACACTGAGCCCGTTGGAGATCGTGATCATCAACACGCGCGCCGGCTCGCGCTACGGCAACAACGACTACGTGTCGGCCGGCGCCGGCATGGGCTACGAAGCCACCATGTACCTGCTGGAGCGCGGCGTACGCCTCACGGGCACCGACGCCTGGAGCTGGGATGCGCCTTTCGTGCACACCGCCAAGAAGTACGGCGAAACGCAAGACGCCTCGCTGATCTGGGAAGGCCACAAGGCCGGCCGCGACATCGGCTACTGCCACATCGAGAAGCTGCACAACCTCGAAGTGCTGCCGCCCACGGGGTTCTTCATCAGCTGCTTTCCGCACAAGATCCGCGGTGCGTCGGCGGGCTGGACGCGCGCGGTCGCGATCTTCGACGACGCGCTGACGGCGTCGGTCTGAACGAACAGCCAAGGACCAAGCAAACCATGATCGCGCTCAATCACACGCACGACGCCAGCACCCGCAGCTGGGTCGAAACGGCCAACGCCGCGGGCACCGATTTTCCGATCCAGAACCTGCCGTATGCGATGTTCCGCCGCATCGGAAGCCCCGAGCCGTTTCGCGGCGGCGTGGCCATCGGCGACCAGGTGCTCGACCTGGCGGCGCTGGCCGCGGGCTCGCATGTCGACGGACTCGCACTCGATGCGGCACGCGCAGCCGCACTGCCGGCGCTGAACGACTTCTTCGCGCTCGGCACTTCCGCATGGCAGGCGCTGCGCCATGCAGTCTTCGCGCTGCTGCAAAGCGATGTGCCGGCAGCCACGGTGCAGAACCTGCGCAAGTGCCTCGTGTCCCAGGCCGAGGTCGAATACACCGTGCCCGCGCGCATCGGCGACTACACCGACTTCTACACATCGATCGACCATGCGCTGAACATCACGCGACTGTTCAACCCCGAAGGCGACGTGACGCCGAACTTCCGCTGGATTCCGACGGCGTACCACGGGCGCGTGTCGACCATTGGCGTCAGCGGCCAGCGCTTTCACCGGCCGATGGGCCAGACCCTGGCGCCAGGCGCCAAGGCGCCCACGTACCACGCGTGTGCACGGCTCGATTACGAGCTCGAGCTCGGCGTGTGGATCGGCGAAGGCAATGCGGCCGGCGAACCGATTCCGCTGGAGCGCGCGGAGGAACACATCTTCGGCATCTGCCTGCTCAACGACTGGTCGGCGCGCGACATCCAGTTCTGGGAGATGGCACCGCTCGGGCCATTTCTTGCGAAGAACTTCGCGACCACCATCTCGCCATGGATCGTGACGATGGAAGCGCTCGCGCCCTACCGCCAGGCCTGGACCCGGCCGGCCAACGAGCCCCAGCCGCTCGACTACCTGGAAAGCCAGGCGAACCGCGACAGCGGCGCGATAGACATCAGCCTGGAGGTCTGGCTCGAAAGCGACAAGGCACGCGAGAACAAGAGCGGGCCGTCGCGCCTGTCGGGCACGAGCTTCAGGCACCAGTACTGGAGCGTGGCGCAGATGGTGGCGCACCACACGATGGGCGGCTGCAAGCTGAACTCCGGCGACCTGTTCGGCAGCGGCACGATCTCGGGCCCGGGGCCTGGGGAGGCGGGCGCGATCATCGAGCTGGCACGCGCGGGCCAGAGCCCGGTGGCGCTGGCCAATGGCGAGCAGCGCGGTTTTCTGGAAGACGGCGATGCGGTGCTGCTGCGCGGCTGGTGCGAGAAGCCGGGCGCTACGCGCATCGGTTTCGGCGAGAGCCGGGGGACTGTGCTGCCGGCCATCGGTCCAGGCAGACCATCGCAGCCGCGCTAGTTGTGAAGTGTCAAGAGGTTCTTGCGAGACATCGAGAGACGCGAGACGGGGGCCACGAGATTGATGCCGTGGTGCGGGCGGTGCCAGTTGTAGAAGTGGTTCCACACAG
>NZ_JAAAFX010000009.1:0-266753 GCF_019352895.1 Variovorax boronicumulans
CTGTGTGGAATCACTTCTACAACTGGCACCGGCCGCACCACGGCATCAATCTCGTGGCCCCCGTCTCGCGTCTCTCGATGTCTCGTAAGAACCTCTTGACACTTCACAGCTAGCTTCACTAGTCAAGTTCCTTCACCAGGTCGGAAGGTCGAACGCCAATGGCCTTGCATACGCTGACAAACTCGACGACATCGAGTTGGCGTTCGCCGTTTTCGTACTTCGACACGAACGACTGTGGGCGCTTCACGCGTTCAGCGACCTGAAGTTGCGTCAACCCTGCTTCGGCGCGCGCTTCCGCAAGTAGCCGGCGAAGCTTCTCGTACGGTGGAGATTGCAGGCCGCGCGACACGCGGGCGAACGTACATCCCGTTCCTGAATATCCCAATTCAGGATGTAATGGCGACAGTCCTGCTTAATCGAGAGGAGTTGGGTTGATGGATCAACGTGTGACATGGTGCGGCACCGCCGCGGTTCATGCGGCCTCCTGCGAGTCGATCCACTCCTGCACCTTGGCCCGGTTCCACGCCGTCACGCGTTCCGAGAACTTCACCGGCTGCACGAAGGTTCCAGCACGGACCTTCCGCCACAGGGTCGCGGCGCTGAAGGGGAGGATCATCAGGAGCTCGTGCTGGCGCATGTAGCCCTTGGGTTGCGCCAGTGCCGTTTGGGCGGCGCGCTTTTCGCTATTCATAGTCATCTTTCACCCGGCCCCGGGTTGAGGATGAATGTGTCTGGGTTTCCCCTGTAAGGTATTTTTGAGGCCGGTCTCTTCAACGCAGTAGCAAGGGGATCCCCACATCGGGAATCGCCAAAACTCGTGAAAACTCAGGAGAAACCGGTAGAAAGTCACAGTTGCTCTGCCCTGTGGTCGAAGTCGGTTCGCGTCCTTAGGTTCGTAGATCCGGTGCCTAGAATCGATGCACTGAGGTCGGAGAAGATGGCCGTGCCTGGGCGGCCGTCGAATCGGCGCGACCCGCACGGATGGATCGCCTAGGGGCGTGGCAACCGGTCGTCCTGTCGCGGGACGGGAGCGGCAATCCCACACAGAGCTGCGATGCAGGCAGAATCCCGCGACTATGGAGGTTCAGCCTTGGCACTGAAGTACGAAGAAGCTTACGAGTGGTACGAAGCGAAGCTCAATAATCGGGGATGGTCTGTATCGGCGTTCACGCCAACTGGCGATCTCGTCGTTAGCATCTGGACGACGCTGCTGACGCCTGGCACAGAAGCCGGTTCATTGGTCTATGAGGACGTTCTATCAACATGGCGCGGCAACGCGCACGGACGTACAGAACTGCGCAGACATCTGGAACAGGTGAGGGAGACCGGCAAGCGGATTCGGTTGATCGAGGCGATCCCGACGGGCACCCAAGCTGCGGCGATGGTCGGGGAGGTCGCCAATGAGGCCGGCATCCCCAAGACTTTCAGGATCCGGAGTGAGCTGATCGGCACGTTGGAAGAGTTCGATGGTGATCGGTTGCGGTACATCTTCCGAACCGAAGTCACTGGGACGCCAAATGAGGCAATCGAGCGATTCTGACTATCAGAGGACGCTGCGCGTCAGGCTTTCGCACCCTGAGGTTGGTGACCTTGGAGAGGGCTCGATTACCTTCGGGTACAGCTGCGTTCCGTGCCTCGTGCTCGACGGCTTTGGACACGGAATATCGTTAAGCGAGGCCCAACTGGCAGAGGGCCTGCTGGCGCAGGCGGACGACGGCACGCGATTGAGCCTGTTCAACTGCGATTGCAGCGATCGCACGCTTTTTCCTGCTTTCGTTATTGATCGTGAGATCAAGACTCCCGAGTTTCTGAGCTTCGAGGTGCGGTACTCGAATGTGTCAGAGTGGTTCTTCCAACAGATGGCTATCGAGGGCAACCCGGGCGAGAAGCTCGAATGGTGTAGCACGCCTAAGCCGCTTGTCGCGGAAGTCTCCGTGGCGGACCATCACTTCAGAGTATCTAGCTTCTACGTCGGAACCTTTGAGCACCAAGGAGAAGATCGAAATCTGCATCAGCATTTCGAGTTCCGCTTCACGGCGACGCAGGGCCATTTCTCGCTGTCCGAGGTCAGAGAACGCTCGCTGCGGTTCTCGAATCTTCTGTCTATTCTCCTGGGACATCACTGTTCAATCGTCTCGATCGACGTGTCTGCGAATGGCAAGCACAGCTCCCGATTGTTCTGTGCGCTCTTCAAGTCGCCACCTGACGAAGAAGCGTCGCAGGATGACCGAATGTCGTGGCGTAAGTTCTTCGCGCAGAAGAGCGACGTAGAGGACTGCTGGGATAACGTCGTCAACCAGTTCTTCCGCTCGGCCTATCAGGAGGTTATCTGGAGTCGAGTCGCTGGGATGCAGAACTGGGAAGGCTTTTGGGAGTATCGGGTCCTCGGCTACGTATCCCTCCTAGACAGCTACGTTTCGCAGACCTTCAAGAAGGGACCACCCACGCAGCCGACGAAGCGGCTCCTGCGTTTGGCGACGGAACTCAATGCTGTTAGGCCTCCGCTGAGCCCAGCGCAGCTAGCCGACGTGCTCAAAGCCGCAACACAAGTCTTCTCGAGTAATGACGCGTTTGCGAGCAAGTTCCAGGAGCTGATCGATACCCTCGACCCGGACGTTCTCAAAGTCATCAACCTGTCGCAAGCTGACTTCGAGACCATCAAGAAGCTGCGGAACGAGGTTGCGCATGGCCAGCAGCTGTCGTTTAAGGGGCCGGACATAACGCCCATTGAGGTAATCACTAACCGGATCACGCTGCTGCTGACCCATCTGTTCTTCATCGACCTCGGCTTAGGGCGGGATGTGTTTCTTGGGTGCCTCGCGAGGCCGCTCAACAAGCTGCGCATTGCTTCCGACGTCAATCAGGTGCACCTTGATCGGACACTCAAGCCAACGTCGTTCTTCCAGGTAACTTCGCAAGCATTGCAAGCGATACGACAGCGCTCGCGGCGGTTGCTCTGCTCGTGTTTCGTTCGCGACCGGAATGGCGCTATTTCGTACTCGGCTAGTCATTCTGAGGAGATCCAGAGCGCATCGCGCGCCTCCGGCAAGGTGCGCTACCACGAGCTTCTTTGCTTGCCCGAGGAGGCTGTCACTTTTGTGGGCGATGCGTACTTTGAGGACGGTGCGCAGATCGAGTCTATTCACTCTACAGTGCTGATCGATCTCGCTTTCCTGCCGAATTGAGATGGAGCGCCCACTGGGTTCGACCTGGGCGAACAAGGTGCGCCCGTCATCGCGAGCGTGGCAGGGTGGTGGATGAACTAAACTGCCTACTCGACCGAAGGTGTTGACCGGCAGTGCAGTTGGTAGAACCTGGCTTTTGGTTGAAGCCACCGTCGATTCGACCACAGAAGGCGGCTGCAAGCGCAAGAGGAGCAACAGGATGAGGTGCGACATTTACCGTCCGAAATCTCGGACGGATCTTTATTTGTTTGTCCCGAGTGGGACTCCGCTCCATTTGTTGGCGGCGGACGCGATTGCTCGCTTGGGCGACCTTGAGTTTGTTAAGGCCCGCGAGATCGACCCGGGTCAGAGCTTGGTTGGCGCGAGTGCCGACGAGATCATTGGCAGCATTTCGCGGTCCGGATTTCATATTCAGGGCGTCAAGGTATCCACGCAGGTATCTGAAGGTGGGGCTGCGATCGGGGGAGGGATTTTGGGCGCCAGCGTGGGCGGACCGGTAGGTGCGGTTATCGGCGCTCTGATCGGCCTAGCCGTTGCTGAGCACGCGAAAAAGGTACCCAGTGACCTTTGACCTGAACTTTCTTATGAAGGTGGGACCGGTCGGTGCAGGGCTCTTGGTCGCACTTGGCTACTGGTGCTACCGCGCGAAGAACCAGAAACGTACTTCCTTGGAGGACTTCTTCGTTGTAGGTATCACTGGAAGTTCTTTTCCATCCGGCTTTTTGTTCATCGCGGCGGCGTTCGATTCCACACTACTTGCCCGTGTTTCTGAAGCGCCTGTCTATATCGCGCTCGCAGGCTGTGCTGTGCTGTACATAGCAGGTAAGACCGTTCGCGAGAAGGCATCGGCCTAGCGATCTGGGAGGCGAGAGTCTCGCGCAGGCAAGGGGCTGCTGTGCGACCCGATGCTCGCTTTGCAGAGGAGAGCGCTGCCCAGTCGCTCATCAATTGGACCCGTTTCTCCAGCAGGTCCCCGCGCCGATAGGCCGCCTCGACCTTGTTACCCACGGCGTGCGCGAGCGCCATCCCGGCCACCTCGTTTGCGTACCCTGTCTGCTCGGCCGCCCAGTCCCTGAACGTCGAGCGGAAGCCATGAGGCACCGCGTCCACCTTCATCCGACGCAGTACGGCCGTCAGCGTCATGTCGCTGAGCATGCCACCCCTCGGTGCAGGGAACGCGAAGTCGCTATGGCTGATCTCCAGTTGAGCGCGCAGCAGCTCGACCGCCCGCTCCGACAGTGGCACCCGGTGTTCCTTCTTCGCTTTCATCCGCTCGGCCGGCACCACTCACAGCGCTCCGTCTAGATCGAACTCTGACCACCTCGCCCCCCGGACCTCGCCCGACCGCGCCGCAGTCAGGATCGTGAACTCCAGCGCCCGGGCGCCGACCCCCTCTGCCTGCCGCAGGCGGGCCATGAACTCGCCGATCTGCCGGTAGGGCAGGGCGCGGTGGTGGTCCGTCTTCGCGATCTTCCCGGGGGCCGGCAGCAGCTTGTCGAGGTGCCCCTTCCAGCGCGCCGGGTTCGGCCCCGAGCGGTAGCCTCGCGCCGTCGCCCAGTCCAGCACCGACTCGATCCGCCCGCGCAGGCGTGAGGCCGTCTCCGTCTTCTCCTTCCAGATCGGCTCCAGCACCTTGAGCACCTGCGGCAGCTCCACGTCGCGCACCAGCAGCGAGCCGATCTCCGGCTTCGCGTAGGTGTCCAGGGTGTTCGCCCACTGCTGGCGGTGCTTGGCGTTCTTCCACGAGGCCTCGTGCGTCTCGATGTAGAGGCTCGCCGCCTTGGTGAAGGTGATGGCCGCCGCCCGGGACGCGATCAACGCGCTGCGCAGGGACTTGCCTTCTTCGATCGGGTCGAGCCCGAGCTTCATCTGCGCTCGGGCAGCCCGAGCGGAGTCGCGAGCCTGCGCCAGCGTCACGTCGGGATAGCCGCCCAACCCCATGTCTCTGCGGATGCCGCCGACGCGGGCCCGGAGGACCCAACTGCGCGAGCCGTCTGCGTTCACGTTCATGCCGAGGCCGGCTACGCCGCCGACGAAGTTCATACCTCGCCGGGTGATCCGCGAGACCTCCAGTGCACCCATCTCCTTAGCCTTACCCATCTATAGCCCCATCGATAAAAATCGCCTTTGATCCAGCGAGTTTCACGAGGTTTCCGAGAGATGTACAGAGGCAGTCACGCGCGTGACTTGGCATGAGATGACTTGAAACTGTCCGTCGAATTTGGTGTGTTGCGTTGGTGCACCAAAAGGTCTATCAGTGTCTTGGTACGAGCTGAACTCGAAGAATCCTGTGGCGAAGGATGCTGGCGTATCTCCTGGGCGGCTATCGATCACAATTGGTCCATGTCCATGCAACAGTCAGGTCCAACATCACCCTCGACGATCGTCTCAGGGGAGCTTTTTAGTCGGGTGTACTTGCGGCCGGCAGAGTTGCTTGCCGATAGCGTGAAATTTCGTCTGCGCCTCGGTTCGTACGTTGCGAAGAACGCCACGCCTGACCTGTCAGAGCTTCGTGAATTTCTGCGCGTAGAAGGCGGTCTTTCAGTGCCCTACACCGGGTACGTGAACTATGAGCAGTTCTTCCAGAAACTGCCGATCGCTGATGTCTTAGGTGCCATTACGTTAATTTGGCGCTATCTAATTGGGAAACGTGGGGCGTCCTACCGCTTCCAGCCATATGACCGGCAGGCAGCTTTGTGGGTGGAATTCGTCGGCAGGACGTTTCTGGAGGAGAGCCTAGGGTATCGACTAGATGACCGGGCTGGCGTGCACTACTTCATAGACGCTGAGTTCGAGAATACGCGTAGTGCGTTGTTGTCTGGCCTTTCCGACAAGCGATACGCTGCCGTCAGAGACGCTCTGGAAAAAGCCTATAAGTACCTCGATGTGGCGCCGGGGGATACCAAGGCATCGGTTCGATCTGCCTTCGAAGCGCTGGAGATCTTGACGAGGCTAATGGTCCCGGAGGCACAGAATCTTAATAAAGGCATGATCGACAAGCGCCTTCGCCCGCTGGTAGTGACCTGTTATCCCCAAGCAACCGATCGGGCGATGGTTGAGAAACTGCTTGACGGTTTTGCGAGCTTTGTCGATAGCATTCACTTGTATCGGCATGGGCAAGGTGTGGAGGAGCCGATCGCTCCAACCCTTGAGGTGACTGTTTACGTGATTAGCCATGCGGCCGCAGCGTTGCGCTGGCTGATTTTTGCGGACCAAACGTTGTTGTCGGGAAGGTGAACGGAGGGGCCTTTGTGCCTGCTCCGGATGACCTCCCCATCGGGGTACCCATCTGGGCCTCTGCGATTAGGTGATATCACCTGAAGGTCGGTGAAAAGGTCCTTTGGTCGCCGATCATCAAAAGGCTACCCTCCGGTGAGTCGGTACGACACTATCTGCCAGCATCCGCCGAGTGGTCACACTCTCCGCCAACTTTTCCCGAAACCCCCAATGAAAACGGCCACCCTAGGGTGGCTTTTTTGTTTCTACCCCTGTCCTTACCGTTCTTCTAATCGCCCTAACGCTGATCGGTGAACCGCCCGGATTGCTTAGACACGTTTGAGCCGTCGGGAATGGCGTCGTCGAACGCTACGGGCGAAGGATCTCCGGCAGTGCCGTGGCGCCGGGGTAGGGCGGGCGGGGGCTCCGCCGCTGCGATCCCCGCTTTCAAGCCCCCGTCGGCGCGTCCCGCAAGGGCACCGGCGACTCCGATGCGAAGGTGTCGCCCAGGATCTGATTGCGGCCGCTCGACTTGCTCAGGTAGAGCTGGCGATCGGCATTGGCGATCCAGAGCTCGGCCGCCATGCCGGGCAGGCAGCGCGCGGTGGCGATGCCGATGCTGACGGTGACGTACGAGCTGACGGTCGACGACGTGTGCGGGATGCCCAGTGAATGCACCTGCGCATGTATTTCCCTGGCCACTGCCATGGCGGTGTCGGGGCCGGAGCCTGGCAGGACACAGGCGAATTCCTCGCCGCCGTAGCGTGCCGTCAGGTCGGAGGCGCGGCGCACCGCGCGGTTGAGCGCTGAGGCGACCATCGCGATGCAGCGATCACCGGCGGGGTGCCCGTAGGTGTCGTTGAACAGCTTGAAGAAATCGATGTCGAGCATGATCACCGAGAGCCAGTCGGACGTGCGCGCGAGCCGCGCCGTCTCCACGGCCAGGGTCTGTTCCAGCTGCCTGCGATTGCTCAATCCCGTCAGCGCATCGGTCACGGCCAGCTGGGCCAATTGGTCGCGCAGTCGCTTGAGTTCGATGTGGTTGCGCACCCGCGCCCGCAGCACGACGGGCTGGATGGGCTTGGTGACGTAGTCGATCGCGCCGAGCAGCAGCCCCTTCGTTTCCGCTTCCTGGTCGCTCAGGCCGGTGGTGAAGATGATCGGAACGTCGGCGAGCAGCATGTCGTCCTTCAGCATTCGGCAGACTTCGTAGCCGTCGATGCCCGGCATCAGCACGTCGAGGAGGATCAGGTCGGGCAGCACCGATCGCGCGACTTCGATGGCCTGCTCGCCCGAGGTAGCGAAGCAGATCTCGTAGTCGTCCTCCAGCGCTGCATTCATGATCTCGATGTTCGAGATCTCGTCGTCGACGACCAAAATCACGGCCCGCTCATTCATGGGTGCGTCCTGTGTGGGGGGGGGAATCACCGGGGAAGGCGCTCGCGCCCGCTCCCTGGTCCAGCAGCGCGAGGGCGCCGGCGTAGTCGAGTCGGTCCAGCGCGATCTTCACCGGATGCGCGAGCGCCGCTTCGGCCGACAGGCCCAGCGCCAGCGCGAGCTTGTCGAAGGACGCACGCGCGCCCAGGCTGCGGCGCTTGAGCGCCGTCCGCAGCGCCTCGCCCGCGCCTTCGACGGCCGCGCTGTCCGGTGCGGGTGCGGCAGCGGCCGGCACTGCGGCGGCCGGGGTGGATGGCGTCAGGCTGGCCGCCGCCGCGAGCGCAGGCGACAGCAGCCGTTCGAGCGCGTCGAGGCGCTCCTCGATGTCCTGCGGAGGGCTGCCGTCCGCCAGCAAAGCCTCGATGGCCGCGGCCGCGGCCGCCACGGTGCCGATCTCCAGCGATGACGCCACGCCCTTGAGCGTGTGGGCCAGGCGCCTCGCCTCGGCCAGGGCGCCTTGCGCGATCTGGCGGCGCAGCGTGGGCACGGCATCGGTGAAGCCTTGGGCGAAACCGACGATCAGCTTGCGCAGCAGGGGGCGCTTGCCGTTGACGCGCTTGAGCGCCGCGGGAATGTCGAACGGCGGCAGGCTGTCCGGCAGCGCGTCCACCGGGGCCGTGGCCGTGCCGGGCGCCGGTGCGGTCGGCGGCACTGCCGCGCCCTGTGTTGCAGGCGCCTTCAGCCAGCGGTCGAGCGTGCGAACCAGCAACGCAGGATCGACCGGCTTGGCGATGTGATCGTTCATGCCCGCCGCGAAGCAGCGATCGCGTTCCGCGGCATAGGCGTGGGCTGTCATGGCGATGATCGGCAGGCGCTCCGAGGTCCAGCGCTGGCGGATGCGGGTGGTGGCCTCGATGCCGTCCATCTCGGGCATCTGGACGTCCATCAGGATCGCGGCATAGCCCGCACTGTCCTGTGCTTCCACGCGCTCGCAGGCGATGCGCCCGTTCTCCGCGATATCGACCGCAAGGCCGGCATCGCCCAGCAGCTCGATCGCGATTTCCCGGTTGATGTCGTTGTCCTCGACCAGCAGCACGCGCAGGCCGCGCAGGGCCGCGCTCACCATGGGCACCGCGTGGGCCTCGTCCTGGATGGCGGCCTTCGCGGCGCCGCCCGGGGTGAACAGCCCGGTGATGGTTTCGAGCAGCACGTGCGGATCGACCGGCTTGACGAGAAACGCCGCGATGTCGCTGGCTTCGGCCTCGCTGCGGAATTCCTCGTGCCGGTAGGCCGTGACCAGCAGCACCACCGGCAGCCGGGTCAGCGTCGTGCTCGCGCGCATGGCCTTGACGGTCTCGATGCCGTCGAGCCCCGGCATCTTCCAGTCGATCAGGGCCAGGTCGTAGGGCTGGCCCTGGGCGCTCGCCATTTCGACGGCGCCCAGCACCTCCTCGCCGGAGGCGACCAGGTCCACCGCCATCGACCACGAGGCGAACACGCTCTGCAGGATCTCGCGCGAGGCCGGGTTGTCGTCGGCGACCAGCACGCGCAGCTTCAGGATCTCCGGCGACGGCTGCGCGAAGGCCGACAGGGCGGCCTCGTCGCTGATGCCCATGACCACGGTGAAGGAGAAGGTGCTGCCGGTGCCGGGATGGCTCTCGACCCGGATCGATCCGCCCATCAGTTCGACGATCTGCTTGCTGATCGCCAGACCCAGCCCGGTGCCGCCGAAGCGCCGGGTCGTGGAACTGTCGGCCTGGGTGAAGGAATTGAACAGGGAGGCCTGTTGCGCCTCCGTCATGCCGATGCCCGTGTCCTGGACGGACACGTTCAGGGTGACGTCCTTGTCGTTGCGGTCCAGCAGGTTGACCGACACCGTGACGGCGCCGCTGTCGGTGAACTTGACGGCGTTGCTGACGAGGTTCAGCACGACCTGGTTGAAGCGGAACTCGTCGCCGATCAGCGTGGCGGGCACGTCCTTGCCCACCAACGACCGGATCACCACGCCCTTGGCTTCCGCATCGACCGCGGCCAGGTGCAGCTGGTTGTCGAGCGAGGCCCGCAGCGTGAACGACCGGTGCTCCAGCGACAGCTTGCCCGCCTCGTTCTTGGAGAAGTCCAGGATGTCGTTGATCAGGCGCAGCAGCGCGATGCCCGCATCGTTGATCTTGGAGACATAGGCCTGCTGCCTCGGCGTCATGTCGGTGCGCAGCGCCAGATGGCAAAAGCCCAGGATCGCGTTCATCGGCGTGCGGATCTCGTGGCTCATGTTGGCAAGGAACATGCTCTTGGCCCGGTTGGCTTCCTCGGCCTCCTGCGTGCGCGCCTCGAGCGCGTCGTTCTTGGCCATGATCTCCGCGCTCATCGTGCCGATGCGGCCGAAGGTCTCGACCAGCATGTCGCTCAGCCAGACCAGCACCGCGGTCTGGAAGGCCACGATGCCCGCGTGAAGCAGGACCCGCATCAGGTTGCCGCCGCCGGGAAATACCGCATAGGGCAGCAGGAAGTCCAGCAGCAGATGGTGCAGGGCGATGGCGGACGCCGCGACGATGATCGCCCGCCGGTCGCACCAGGCGATCGTGAGCGCCAGCGTGGCGAAGAAGTACATGTGCATGTCGATCTGCCAGGACGAGCCCGACATCAGCGCCACCAGCAGCGCGGGCTCCCCCATTAGCGCCACCGCCGACAGGTAGCGTGTGGCCGGTGCGATGCCCTTGCGCCACCAGCTCAGGTGGTAGGCGCCGGCGAGCAGCGCGCCCGCCAGCGCCGCCCCGATGGCGGATTGCCCCGTGGCCATGGCCACGAACACCAGGATCGGCACATGCAGCCAGAACAGAACCAGCAGGAAGCGTCCGAAGCGTTCGCGCACCTTGTCGAGTTCGATCGTCATTTCGAGAGTTCCAGGGCCGGTGGTTGGAAGCCGAGGCAGCCCCGCAGCCGCAGCGGATCGAGCACGAGCCATGCGCCCGCACCATAGAGCGCGCGGACCGCATCGGGCCGCGTCGATTGAATGATCAGCAGGTTCGACGAGGCGCCGAAATCCATCACGCGGCCGTCGGCCGATTGCACGAGCGCCATGCTCTGGTCCACGCTGTACCAGGCCGGGGCGACGACGGCGAACTGGCCATCCTTGCCGGAAGGATGGAGCGTGACGGCAGCCAGTCCGATGAGCAATGCGAACAGCAGGCCGGCGGCCTGCCAGAGATCACCCAGCTTGAAACCCGGGTCGACGGAGCGAACGCCGAATTGCATGAGTCGCGGCGTGCTTTGGGGCGTCAGTGAATTTGGCACAGTCATGCAATACAAAAGAATTAATTTTTATTCTGTTCGCTGGATGGCGGGGCATGAAATTTTAATCGATCGTGAACTGGGAATGCCCCGATCGTGAATCGATTCGAAGTGCGAAATCGATTCATCGGGCTCGGAATGAGCGAGCTGTGATCGCCTGTCGCGGTGCCGGGAAATTCCCCGAGTGATGACGCTGTTGCCGAATTCCCGGTGTTTCCGATGGGTTGGGGGCGGGTCGCGAGCGACGGTCTTGCGAGACAGAATCGTACGCCTGGCCATCCGGCGGATGGACATCTGCCCACGCAGGGCCGACGTCCGATGACCCTCCATGTCGCCACGTCTGCCTCACCCAGGATCCGCTGATTCAAAATGAGCCGGATTGCATTTCACATGGGGCGGTCTTGGACAGAAATCACCGCGCTGAAGGAGCAATCTTTGTCGGAAATAAAAATTGGGGGGCTAAGTCACGGAGAAAGCCTGGAACTTGAAAAATAAGAATAGTTCAATTTCTGCGCGGATTCACCAGGGTTGGAGATCGCGAAATTCGACAGCCGGCCCCGCAAACATCCAATTGTGGAAGGTGGGGCGGAGGGCAGTGGCCGTATTGTTTTGACCCCAGCGCTTGGGTACGGCATGGGCCGTCGGACCGATGCGTTCAAACGCATCCATCGAGCCGAAGAATGAACCGTGCCTGAGGCGGCGGTTGCAGTCCCGAGAATCCCGCGATCTCGGCCCGGTGCTGCGCCATCAGGTATTGCACCGCCGACTTGGCCTGCATCGGTGTGGGCTCGTCCTCGGGCGCTTGTGCCAGGCGCATGTACGCGGTGAACTTGGGCCGGACCTGCGCGGCGCCTCCCAGCTCCTCTTCGAGGGTCAGGCCGTAGCGTTGCTCGGCGTTCCTTCGCTCATCGCTCGGCAGCTCCGGAAAATCGATCAAGGCAACGGTGTAAGTCATGCATCGGGAACCGACGCCATGTCGATGTCGGCACTCGCCATCTGCCCCAGAACTTCCATCGCGTCGAGCCGGGCGGCCTCCTCGCTGTCGAACGCGAGGGTGCTCCGTGCGAGAGGCGTCGCGTCGTCCGCCTTGAATCGCCAGGACCAGAGCGCGCGGCCGGTACTGAAAACTTCGATCACGTGAATCAGGCGCCCGGCGTACTCACTTGGTGGTGTAGCCGCCGTTGATCAGGATCGTCTGGCCGGTGATCCACCAGCCGTCGCTGACCAGGTGGCGGATGAACGGAACCACGTCTTCGATGTCGGTCAGGCCGGTCTTGCTGAAGGGCGAGAGCGCGGCCGCTGTCTTGTGATACGCCACCGCCTCCGGGCCTTCGGCCGGATAGAAGAAGGGCGTGTCCATCGGGCCCGGCCCCACGGCCGTGACCGAGATCCCGCGGGCACCGAACTCCTTGGAAGCCGCACGGGTGTAGTGTTCGACGGGCGCCTTGGTGCCAGCATAGGCGGCATAGAAGGGCGTGAAGGCGCCGAGCAGCGAGGTCACCAGCGTGCAGACCTTGCCGTCGTCGTTGACGTGCTTGCCCGCTTCCTTGAGGAAGAAGAAGGCCGCCTTCGAATTCACCGCCGTCATCTCGTCGTACTCCGCCTCGCTGATCTCGGCCAGCGGCTTCTTGAGCACCTTGCCGACGGTGTTGATGGCGATGTCCGGCCGGCCCACCGCGGCGATGGTGTCGGCGAACAGCTTCTCGACCGCGCCGGCCGTGCTCAGGTCGGCCTGGATGGCGACCGCCTGCGCGCCCGCGGCCTTCACCGCGGCAACGGTGGCGTCGGCATCCGCCTTGCTGCTGGCGCTGTTGTAGTGAATCGCCACGGCCCTGGCGCCGTGCCGGGCCAGGTCGCGGGCGATCAGTCCGCCCAGGTTCTTGGCGCCGCCTGCGATGAGCACGACTTTGCCTTGGATGGCATGGTCCGCCATGGGATCTCCTTCGATGGATTGAGCAGCCTTCAGTCTAGGCAGCAACGCACCGAAGGATCAGCCCGAAGAAGCTGGATAGATTGTCCAGAAAATCGTCCCAATCGAATGCACCTGCCGATGAATCGTCGCTGTGCTGCGGCCATCCGCATTGGTATCGGCGGTTGTCCGGGCCATAGGCGCCCCTACACTGTCGCCCGCCTGAATCAGGGACAACTCCGTCGAACAAGGAGCAGAAAGACAGCACAAAGATATGGACAAGCTCGACCAGTACCGCGTCTTCGTCCAGGTGGCGGAGATGGGAAGTTTCATCAAGGCGGCGCACACGCTGGCGTTGCCCCGTGCCTCGGTCTCTGCGGCCGTGCAGCAACTGGAGTCGCAGGCCGGCACCCGGCTGCTGCATCGCACGACACGGCGGGTCCACCTGACCAGCGACGGTTCGCAACTGCTCGAGCGTGTGCGCCAGTTGCTGGCCGATGCCGAAGACATCGGTGGACTGTTCCGGACCAGCCAGCACAAGGTCAGCGGGCGCCTCACCGTGGATGTCCCCAGCCGCATTGCGCGCCGCCTGATCGCGCCCGCGCTGCCCGGGCTGCTGCGGCGCCATCCCAGGCTGCTGCTCACGCTCGGGTCGACCGACCGGTCCATCGACCTGGTGCAGGAGGGCGTGGATTGCGCGGTGCGGATCGGCACGCTGCACGACAGCAGCCTGGCGGTGCGTCCGCTGGGGCACATCGCCTTGATCAACTGTGCCGCGCCGAGCTACCTGCATGAGCACGGTGTGCCGGAGAAGCCCGAGGACCTTGCATCCGGTCACTGGGCGGTGGGCTATGCCTCCCCGACAACGGGCCGGGAACTGCCCTGGGAGTACCTCTCGGATGGCGGGCAGGAGCAGGCGAGCAGGGTCGCCAGCCGGGTGATCGTCAACAACGCCGAAAGCTATATCGCGTGCTGCCGTGCAGGTGGCGGCCTGATCCAGATCCCGCGCTTCGACGTCCAGTACCTGTTGGACAGTGGCGAACTGGTTGAAGTGATGCCGGCCTTCCGTCCCGCGCCGATGCCGGTGTCCATGCTGTATCCGCACAGGCGCCAGCGATCGAATCGCCTGGCGTTGTTCGTCGAATGGTTCGGGGAGCTGATCCGACCGCACCTTGAACGCTGATGACAGCGATGCCCGCCGGATCGCATGGCCGATGCGGCGGCGAGGCCCCTGGGCGTCGGCCGGCATTCGACGGCGCACTGCCTGCATCAACGAGCCTTCAACGCAGCGGCAACCGCTTCGGCCGAATGAGGGGCCGGTCGGGCAATGCGTCGATGTGCCCATTCGGCGACGAGCAATGCCAGCGCGATGAAGGGCGCGCCGACGAGGCCGAGGGCGTGGCGATCGATCCCGGTGATCGCGGCGCCGCCGATCAGGCCCGACATCGACACGCCGATGTACACCGCGGTGGAATTGAGGCCCAGCACCAGCGGCGCCGCCGCCGGCGTGATGTTGATCAGACGGTGCTGCTGCGGCACCAGCAGGCCCCAGCCGCACAGGCCCCAGACGATCAGGGTGGGGACGGTCGTGGCAAGCGAGGCCGAACTCCACGGCAACAGCGCGAAGTCGATCGCGACGAGGGCAATGGCCACGTTGATGATGCGGCGGCTGCCGAAGCGGTCGGTCAGCCGGCCCGCCACCAGATTGCCGACCGTGGCCGCCACGCCCCACAGCAGCAACAGGCCCGCCAGCATGCGTGGGTCACCGCCGGTGGCGCGGTCGAAGGTCAAGCCGATGTACGTGTAGACCAGGAAGAGGCCAGAGAACGCCAACCAGGACGTCAGCAGCGTCAACAGCACGCGTGAATCGCCCAGGGGCGCGAGCCGCCGCGCCAGGCTGACCGGCGGCGGCGTCGGGATGGCAGGCAGGCGCCAGGCCACACCGATGGCGGCCAGCGCGCCGACGGCGGCGACGAACCACATCGTCGCGCGCCAGTCCAGCCAGCCTCCGATAAAAGTGCCGATCGGCGCGCCCAGCGCCGTCGCGCTGGACAGACCGGCGATGACGATGGCGAGCGCCCGGCCGCGTTGCTCCGGGGGCACCAGCGACGCACCGGCGGCCATGGCCGTCGGGCTGAACATGGCCGCACCGAGGCCCGCCAGCAGTCGGCTCGCCAGCACGAGCCCGATGCCTGGTGCCAAGGCGGTCACGGCATTCGCGAGGACGAAGATCACGAGGCCGGTGAGCAGCAAGCGCTTGCGGGGCCAATGCGCAGCGGCCGCGGCGATCACGGGCGACAGCAGCGCGTAGCTCAGTGCATAGAGGGTGACCATTTGCCCGGCCAGTGCGACCGACACACCGAGCGAGGCCGAGACCTGCGGCAGCACACCGGCGACCACGAAGCTGTCGGTGCCGATGGCGAACATGCCGCTGGCAAGAACGAGAAGGCGCTTGTCCATGAAGGACTCCAGGGAAGAGAGACCCGCGCCGGCGACGGCAGGGGTCGATTTGAAAAAGTTGCGTGACAAAACTATATTCCATTAAGTTGTGTCACGCAACTAATCGAACTATCATGGCGCCATGTACCGAAAGACTTTTGACGGCATGAACTGCTCGATCGCACGCGCGCTCGATCAGGTGGGTGAATGGTGGAGCTTGCTCATCGTGCGCGAGTGCGTGCTGGGAACGACGCGCTTCGACGACTTCCAGCGCCGCTTGGGCATTGCGCGAAACGTGCTGACGGCGCGCTTGAACAGCCTTGTCGAGCACGGCGTTCTGGTCAAGGCGCTGGCGGAGGGCAGCGAGCGCCGCAACGAATACCGGCTCACGGCAAAGGGCGAGGCGCTCTATCCGGCGCTCGTTGCGTTGATGCAATGGGGCGACGCCTGGTGCGGGAACGAAGTGCCTGTTCGACTGGTCGAGCACGCCAGCGGCAAGCCCATCGATCCGGTGAGCCTGCGCGTTGGGGCGCGCACGCTTGGGTTGCGCGACATCCGCCTTGAGCCCGGTCCCGATGCTTCTGCGGGGACGGTGGACACGCTCAAGGTCCGCAACCGAGCCTTCCTTGGGGTGGACTGAGCAGAGCTGCGTACAGATTCGAACGCCGCGAGCGACACTTCATGCCTGGATCGCCTCTTTAACGCACCAGCGCGGCTCTCTCTGCAAGGACGCATGCACCCGCGGCGTCGGCTCCTTCTGTTCGCTGGCACGGTATTCGCGCCCCTGCCGTATCTACGACATAGCCCTGCGCCTGTCCTTGTGGATGAGCGATAGGCCCTGCGCTGTCATCCATGGGGCGGATGCAGCAGGCAAGGCTCTGATCCACACAAGAATCACATGCGGCTCCGTGCGCCCGTTGCACGGCAGCGTCATCAAGCTGGCCTTCACCCTCGTACGCCTGCCAAGGGCTTGGCATCCTGTGATTCAAGCCGCCCGCGCAGCCAGGCCACGAACTCGTCGAGTTCTACCGGCAGGGTGCGCCCTGCGGCAGGCAAGGCCATCAGCGTGAAGGGCAATGGCACAAAGCCCCAAGGCGCCACCAGCCTGCCTTCGTCGAGTTCTCTTCGCACCAGCCTTTTCTCGACCAGTGCGACGCCCAGCCCAGACAGGGCCGCCTCGATGCAGAGGTGTGTATGGGGTAACGCGATCTGGCCGCCGGTTCCGATGTGGCGGCCGGTCTGTTGTTCCCAGTGGGTCCAGGCACTGGACGTGAAGTCGTGCGTGATGCGTGTTCCCGCCTTGGCCTTGCGCTGGTAGCCGGGCCTGCAGACGGGGCCGAAGGCGACGGGCGCCAGCGGGATGGCGCGCGCGCGGTCGGCCTCGGCGTACGAGCTCAAATCCCAGGCGATCACGAGGTCCGCGCCTTCGGTCCGGATCTCGCGCGCCGACGTCATGGAAAGGCGGATGCGAATGTCGGAGCGCGTGCGATAGAAGTCTTCAAGGTTCGGCACCAGCCAGCGCATGGCGAAGGTCGCGCTGCATGCCACGTGCAGGCCGGAGCCCCGCACCTGCGCTCGCAACCGCGCATAGCCGTGTTCGAGCTGTTCGAAGACCCCGCCCACCAGCGCATGCAGGTCTTCTCCGTGCCGGTTCAGCTTCAGGCCTGTGCCTTCCTTGTCGAACAGCGCCGCGCCGACGTCCTCCTGGAGCAGCTTCAGCTGGCGGCTGACCGCGCCGTGGGTGCGGTGCAGTTCCTCGGCGGCCCGGGTCACGGAACCGGTGCGGGCCGTGGCTTCGAAGGCGCGCAGCAAGGACAGGGGAGGCAGCGTGCGCACGCAGGATTCTTTCGTCAAAAAAACTGACACAGGGCGTCACGGAAATCGATTTTCAGATGCTATCCGATTCCGTAGATTTGGCTTCTCCAAGAGCTGTTGCGGATGAGGGCGAAGCTTCTCGACGCGCGGCTGCAAACCACAGTTTTGCCAGATTTTTTATCGAAGAAATCATGAAGATGAGCCGCATCACGCAGGTCGAAGGTTACGAAGTCATGGACAGCCGGGGCCATCCCACGGTCGAAGTGGAGATCACGCTGGACGACGGCACCCGGGGCCGGGCCATCGTCCCGTCAGGAGCCTCCACGGGGGCACGCGAGGCCGTGGAGCGACGCGACGGCGACCCGGCGAGGTACTTGGGCAAAGGCGTCCGGGCTGCGGTCGATGCGGTCAACACCGAGTTGCGAAGCGTGCTGCTGGGAATGGACGCGTTGGCCCAGCACGCCATCGACCACACCATGATCGAACTCGACGGAAGCGAGAACAAGCAGCGCCTGGGCGCGAACGCGATCCTCGGATGCTCGATGGCGGCCGCGCATGCCGCCGCGGCGTCCACGCGGACTTCGCTGTTCCGCTATCTGGGCGGCGTGCAGGCGGCGGTGCTGCCCGTGCCGATGATCAACATCATCAATGGCGGCGCGCATGCCGACAATCCGCTCGACTTCCAGGAATTCATGATCGTGCCGACGGGTGCGAGCTCGTTCGACGACAGCGTGCGCATGGGGTCCGAGGTTTTCCACACGCTGCGCGGCGCGCTCAAGCGTTCGGGCTTCAACGCCAATGTGGGCGATGAAGGCGGCTTCGCGCCCACGCTGCGGTCGGCCGAGGAAGCGCTGGACCTGATCGTCGAAGCGATCGCGGCGGCGGGCTACAGGCCCGGCGTCGACATCGCGCTGGCGATCGACCCCGCGGCCAGCGAATTCTTCAGCGACGGACGCTATGTCTATCGCGGCGAAGGCCTGGCGCGAAGCATCGAAGAGCAGGTCGACTATCTGGCCGGGCTGGTGGCCTCGTACCCGATCGTGTCCATCGAGGATGGCGCGGCCGAGAACGACCATGCCGGATGGAAGCTGCTGACGGCACGGCTGGGTGGGCAATGCCAGCTCGTCGGCGACGACGTCTTCTGCACCAACGAGCGGCTTCTTCTGGAAGGCATCGACGCATCGATCGGCAATTCGATCCTGGTCAAGATGAACCAGATCGGGACGCTGAGCGAAACGCTTTCCACCGTCCGGGCCGCGCAGCGTGCTTCCTACGGTGTCGTGATCTCCCATCGTTCCGGCGAAACGGAGGACGTCAGCATTGCGGACATCGCCGTCGCCACCAACTCCGGCCAGATCAAGACCGGTTCGCTGTCTCGCGTGGACCGGACCGCCAAGTACAACCAGCTGATTCGCATCGAGCGCGAGCTGGGCTCGCAGGCGAGCTTTGCCGGCGCGAAGCCGTTCGCGACGCGCGCTCGCGTGCGTTGACCGGGGGCGGTGCGCGGTCGCGGGATAGCGCAGTCGAACGCGACGCCGCATCCCATGCGGGGCAGCGCGCTTCGACTTGAATGCGGCCCGATGACTCGGGTACGCTTGTGGTCATGCTCAGCATTCACGCCGATACATCCCATGTGATCCAGCTGGCCGTGGGGCCCTCGTTCATGCTGGCGGCCATTGGCGGGACCTTGACCGTGCTCACGAACCGCCTGGCACGCGTCAACGACCGCATGCACAAGTGCCGCGACGAGCGCGATGGCGCGAGCCCGACCCGGTGCGGGGAGATCGATGGCGAACTGGCGACGCTCAACCGCCGGGCGAAGATTCTCAACGCCGCGGTGTCCACCGGCGCGCTGTGCGGCGTCATCGTCTGCCTGCTCATCGGATCGCTGTTCGTGGCGAACGAACTCACCTTGGCCTTCGACCGGCCGGTCGCCGTCCTCTTCGTGGTCGCCATGCTCGCGCTGATCGCCACGTATGGACTGTTGCTGGTCGAAGTCTTCGTGACGCAGCGCAGCATCAATCCCACGTAGCTTGCAAGGGGCGGCGCCAGGATATCGACCCCGGCGCGTGAATCGCCCCATCGCTTCGCAGAGGCGTCGGCAGGCGTCCATGAACGAAAGCCGATTGACAGCTCCCCGCGCGATACTCCGCGACCCGTCTGTCTGCGCGAAAAAGCAATGCAAGAAGCCACCGCCTCGATCTCCTCCGTCTCCCGCCGCGGCCTGCTGCGCCTGTCGCTCGGCGGCACCGTCATGGCCGCCGTTCCCGGCCTCGGCTGGGCCGCGACCGGCGCCGCTGCGCCGGCCTTCACCGATGGCCTGCCGCGCAGCCGCCCCGAGGCGCAGGGCATCTCGTCCGCCGCGATCCTCGCTTTCCTCGACGACGCGGAGCGCAGCGCGTTCGAGCTGCACGGCTTCATGCTGTGGCGCAACGGCCATGTGGTGGCCGAAGGCTGGTGGGACCCGTACAAGGCCGAGCGCCGCCACATGACGCACTCGCTCACCAAGAGCGTCACCGTGTGCGCGGTCGGCATGGCCATTGCCGACGGCAAGTTCGGGCTCGACGACAAGGTGGTGTCCTTCTTTCCCGAACACCTTCCGCCCGTGGTCAGTCCCAACCTCGCGGCCATGACCGTGCGCGACCTGCTGAGCATGCGCACCGGCCACGAGGCGATGGTGTCGGGCTCGGTGTGGCGGCAGATCCGCACCAGCTGGATCGCCGAGTTCTTCAAGATCCCCGTGGTCTACACGCCGGGCAGCAAGTTCGTCTACACCAGCGCGGCGACCTACATGCTGTCGGCCATCGTCACGAAGACCACGGGCCAGTCGGTGGCCGACTACCTCAAGCCACGCTTCTTCGAGCCGCTGGGCATCACCGGCTACGAATGGGACGTCGGCCCCGAGGGCATCTCGCCGGGCGCCAACGGCCTGAGCTGGAAGACCGTCGACTCGCTCAAGCTGGGCATCCTGCATGCGCAGAACGGCGTGTGGAACGGCCAGCAGATCCTCTCCCGGGACTGGGTGGATTCCGTGCACGCGCCGCACACCAAGGACAGGTACGGCTACCAGTGGTGGCTGGGCCCGCGCGGCGCCTACAACGCCGACGGCCTGTTCGGCCAGTATGCGGTGGTGTTCCCCGAGCAGAACGCGGTGCTCGCGCTCAACAGCGCGCTGCCGCCCAAGGCCGGCTTCAACGCGGGCCTGCTGTACAAGCACTTTCCGGCGGCGTTCGGCGACCGCATGCCCCCGAGCGACAAGGCCAACGCCGCGCTCCAGGCCCGCACGCGCACGCTGCAGCTGCTGCCGCCCGTGAAGGCCAGCAGTTCGCCGGTGGTGGCGAATGTCTCGGGCCAGCGCTACGACTTCCCAGAGAACTCCGAGAAGATCCGGTCGATGCGGCTCGACTTCAGCGCCGACGACTGCACCTTCACCCTGGACGACGAGCGCGGCACGCACAAGGTGCGGGCCGGCCTGCGCCAACCGGTGGAGGGCGACACCACCGTCACCGGCAACAAGCTGCACCACGAGTACCAGCCCGAGGTGATGCGCGTGGTGGCCAGCGGCGAGTGGCGCGATGCGCGCACCTTCGTCATGACCTGGACCTTCGTCGAGTCGGCCTTCCGCGACACGGTGGTGTGCCGCTTCGCAGGGCCCTACCTGCGCTTCGACCGCAGCGTGAACGTCAATTCGAGCGCGACCGAAATGCCGACGCTGACCGGGACGCGCGCGAAGGCCTGAGCGGTTCGTCGCAAGGACACGGCGCGCCTCGCCCTTCGATGCAGCGCGTTCCCTATCATCGCGCTCGATGCCTTCCCGCCGCGCCGAGCCCATCCCCTACGAAGAGCTGCCCCTCGGCAGCCTGCGGGAGGACCGCATCGAAGCGTTGTGGTGCTATCGCAGCGCCATCGCGCGCCGGCAACTCGTGCTGCCCGACGGGCGGATGGACCTCGTGGCGCGCGGCACCCTGGCGCCCTCCGGCCAGCTTGCCGACATCCGGCTGGCGCTCGCGGGCCCGGCGGACCGGCCCGGCTTCGTGAGCACCCCTGCCGCGACCGTGACCCTGGGCGTTCGATTCCGCATCGGATGGGGCAGTGCGTGCCTGGGCCTCGACGCCGCCTCGTTGCGCAACCGGGTGGCGGTGGGACGCGCCGCCGAAGCGCTGATCGGCCCGTCCGCGCAAGCGATGCTGCGCGCATGCAGCGTCGACGAACTGCGGCAGGCGCTGGTCGACACGGCCCATGCGATGAGCCTGCGTGCCGCGCCGCCCGCCGGGCATGCGCGCGTGCTGCAGGCCGTGGAACTGATGCGGCACGGCGTGGCGATCGGCGCGCTCGGCGAGCGGATCGGCATGGCCGAGCGCACGCTGCGCCGCGACGTGGATGCTTCCGTGGGCCTGCCGCTGCGCACCCTCGGCGGCATCCTCCGCTTCCAGCGAACCCTGGCCCGGCTCCAGGGTGAGGCCGTGCGCAGCCTGGGGACGCTCGCGGCCGAAGCGGGCTACTCGGACCAGGCCCACATGACGCGTGCGTTCCGGCGCTTCGGCAACTTCACGCCCGCGCTGCCCGAGCCCGCGCCCGTGGTGGAGCACATCGACCACCACGTGCCCTGGCCGTAACGTTCAAGACCCGATGCGGCGGGCGGGCCACACTGCGCGGCCCCCGACGGAACCCCCGATGCACATCCAACCGCTCTTCGCCGAAACCGACATCGGCGCGCTTCATCGTCTGATCGATACCTACCCGCTGGCCACGCTGACGACGCACACCCCGCAGGGCCTGGAAGCGCACCTGCTGCCCCTCGAGCGCATCGCGACAGGCGTTCACGGCGGCCTGCGCGGCCATGTCGCCCGGCAGCACACGCTGTGCACCGAGGCGGCCGACGGCAGCGACGTGCTGCTCGTCTTCCAGGGACCGAACGCCTACATCTCTCCGCGCTGGTACGTGAACGGACAGCGCAGCGGCCGGCTCGCGCCCAGCTGGAACTACGTGGCGGTGCAGGCGCGGGGCCGGCTGCGCTTCATCGACGACGGCGCGTGGCTGCGCGCGCACCTGGGCGCGCTCATGGCCCGACAGGAGTCGCAGCGCGAGCAGCCCTGGTCGCTGGACGACACCGCTGCGGACTTCGTGGCGGATGCCGCGCAGCGGCTGATCGGTTTCGAGATCGAGATCCTGGACCTGAGCGGCAAGCGCTTCCTGTCGCAGCAGCGCACCGAGGCCGACCGGCGCAGCCTGGTCCGGCACCTCGAACGCGAGCCGTCCGGGATGGCGCGGGACCTGGCGGCGTTGATCGTTCCTTGAGTCCGGGCCGTCGAGGGCCGGCGCGGCGCACGGGCGCCACGGCGCTTCCCGCAGCGCATCGCTACCAGGTCCGGGCGCCCGATGGCCGCCTCACACGCCGAACCAATGCCTCAGATCGCTGCGTGCGGCGTACGCGGGCGGGCGCTGCTCCCTGAAGGCTGCCAGGGCCTCCTTCGCGTCCGGGTGGCCGCTCATGCGGACGGTCGCACCCTGTTCGAACGCGTAGCCCTCGGTCAGGCTCATTCCTTCGATCCGGTCCAGCACACGCTTGCTCACCCGCACCGCGGTCGGGCTGTACGAGGCGATGCGCTGCGCGTGCCGGTGGGCCTCGCTGCGCACCTTGTCATCGTCGCAGACGACGATCGCGCCGCCCGCTGCCGCAAAGTCTTCCGCGGTCTCGGGCTGGCCCGTGAAGTACATGCGGCGAACGAGCGGTTGCGGTGCGAGGCGGGCGAGGTGGCGCGCGCCGCCCATCACGCCCACCGTCAACTCCGGCAGGCCGAAGCGGCTGCTGCGGGCGGCGACCACGAAATCGCAGGAGGCGGCCAACGCCAGGCCGGTGCCCAGCGCCGCGCCGTGCACGGCGCCGATCACCGGAACGCCGCAGCTGGAGATCGAGAAGAAGGCTTCGCGCACGCGCCACATTCGCTCCACGGCGTTGTCGGGCGCCATCGTCGCGAACTCGTCCAGGTCGTTGCCGGCGCAGAAGTGCCTGCCCTGGCCGCACAGCACGATGGCCCGCACGTCTTCACCCAGTTCGTCGACGTTGCCGAAGAGCTGCCGGATCTCGATGTACATGTCCCGGTCCACGGCATTGGCCGGCGGGCGCGCCAGCTCGACCTGGTACACGCCGTGGCCCGGCGTGGAGACATTCAGGCTCTTGAACGAAGTCATGGCATACCTTTCACGCGAATCAGGAAGAGGGCGTCGGCGACGCGTGATGGCAGGCGATCTTCCAGGCCTGCTGTTCGTCGACGAGCACATGGGTGAAGCGCATGAACACCTCGGTATTGCCACCGCCGAAGCGCAGGACGGCATCCGCCGCAGCACTCACTGCACAGGGGCCCGCCCACTCGGCACTCACCTGCTGGAAGCGGATCTGCTTGGGGCCCAGCGCTGAGAAGCTGCCCAGGTAGTCCCGGATCGCGTCGTGCCCGCGCAGCAGCTGGGGCCTGGAGCCGTACATCATGGCGTTCTCCGTGTAGAGCCGGACCAGCAGCTCCACGTCCGCGGCCGAGAACGCATCGGCCCACCGCGCGAAGCTCTCCCGCGCCAGCTGCATCGGCAGTTCGGCATCTTGCCTGTCGACCATTCGAAATCTCCTTTGACTGGTTGGCTGGAAGAAGTCCGGTCACGCGCCCAGGTAGGCGCGCATCAGGTCCTCGTTCTCCATGATCCGTCCCCACTCGTGCGGCTGGATCTCCTGTACCACGCGCCCCAGGGACATCACATAGGCACGGTCGGCAATCTCGGCCGCCAGCGCCACGTTCTGCTCGATCAGGAGGATGGCCAGTCCGCGCTCGCGCAGCTTCGCCGTCGCCTCCACGATGTGCCGCAGCACCTTGGGCGCCAGTCCGGTCGAGGGCTCGTCCATGACCAGCAGGTCCGGCTGCAGCAGCAGGGCGCGAGCGATTGCCACCATCTGCTGCTCGCCGCCGCTGAGCAGTTCGACGGCCGAATCGAGTCGGCCGTGCATGAAGGGGAAGAGCTCGATCACGTCGTCCAGCGAGAAGCGCCGCGCCACCTGGCGCCGCGCGCCTTGGTGCTGGGCCGCCTGCAGGTTGGTCAGCACGCTGAGCTCGCCGAAGAGATTCCGGTTCTCCAGCACCACGCCCAGCCCTTGCTGCACCCGTTGGTGGGCGGGCATGGCGCCGATCTCGCGCCCGTCCTTGGTGATCGAGCCGGCGCCCAGCGGGAGCAGCCCGCAGACAGCCCGCACCAGCGTGCTCTTGCCCGCGCCGTTGGCACCGATGATCGCCACGGCCTCGTGGGGCGCGACGCACATAGAGACGCCATGCAGGACAGGGATGCGGCCGTAGCCCGTGTCGATCCCCGCCACTTGAAGTTTCATGTTCATGGGGCTCAGACTCCGAGATAGGCTTCGCGCACGCGCGGGTCCTGCTTGACCTCGCGCAGCGGGCCCGAGGTGATGATTTCGCCGAAGCACAGCACGTGCACGGTGTCCGCCACCGTCATCAGGTCCATGTCGTGCGAGACGAGCAAGAGGGTCGTGCCGCCCTGCTTGAGGGTCTGCAGGGCCTGTGCGAGCTCCGTCACCTCCTCCATGTTCAGGCCGGAGGAGGGCTCGTCCAGGCACAGCAGGCGGGGTTGCGCCACGGCAGCGCGCGCCAGTTCCACCATGCGCTGGCGGCCGGCGGGCAGGTCGCCTGCGCGGCTCCCCCACACGGACTGCAGGTTGAAGCGCTCGCCCACCGCATCGGCGTTCTCGCGCATGCGCCGCAGATCCCCGCGCGCCCGGGGCAGCATGAACAGGTCCTCGAGGAAGCTGCTGGCCGTGCCGAGATAGCCGGCGGCCACCAGGTTCTCCTCGACCGTCATGTTGGCGAAGGTCTGCGGCGTCTGGAAGGTGCGGATCAGGCCCGCGCGGGCCCGTTTCGGCACGCTCCAGCCCGTGATGTCTTGGCCGTCGTAGCGCACGGTGCCGCCCTTGGGTGCGAGGAAGCCCGAGACGATGTTGAACAGCGTGCTCTTGCCGGCGCCGTTGGGTCCGATCAATCCGGTGATGGCGCCCTCGGGCACATCGAAGGTGATGCCGCGCAGAACGCTCAGGCCGCGGAAGCTGTGGGCGATGTCCTTCGCCGCCATCAGGGGTGTCGTGTGTGTGCTCATGGCTTCGCTCCGTCCGCAGCCGAAGCTGCAGCCGCCTTGGCCGGCGCGCGGCGCCCGGCATGCCGACGCCAGAGGTCGTGGATCAGCCCGCCAAAGCCGCCCGGCAGAAAGATCACCGTCAGCACCAGCAACAGGGCGAACAACACCGCATGGAAGTCGCCGAAGCGGCTCAGCAGCCCGGGCATCACCGTCACGAACAGCGCACCCAGCACGGTGCCGGCGATGGTCTTGGCGCCACCGAGCACCGCGATCAGCAGGAAGTTGATCGACTGCGGCACGCCGAAACTGTCGACGCTCACGAAGGACACGTAGTGCGCGAACAGGCTGCCGGCGAACGAACCGAGCACGGCGCTGAGCACGAACACCTGGACCTTCAGGGTCGCCGTAGGCACGCCGAGCGCGAGTGCCGCGCTGGGCGCATCGCGCATCGCACGCATGGCGAAGCCGTGGCGCGAGCGCAGCAGCGCATAGTGCAGCGCGAAGACGATCAGCAGCACGGGCCAGACGAAGTAGTAGAAGCGCTGCGGCGTGTTCAGCTCCCAGCCGAGGAACCGGATCGGCGGAATGCCACCGACACCCAGCGTGCCCCCGGTGATCCACTCCCACTCCACGAACAGCGTATGGCCGATGATCGCGAGCGCCAGCGTTGCCAGGGCGAGGAAGAAGCCCGACAGCCGCAGCACCGGCACGCCCAGCACCGCCGCAATGATGCCGCTGAGCGCCATGCCGACGGCCATGGCCACGGGCTGCGACCAGCCCAGGTGCAGGCAGCCATAGGCGGTGGTGTAGGCCCCGATGCCATAGAAGACGCTCTGGGCCAGCGACACGATGCCGCACTGTCCCAGCAGGAAGCTCACGCCCAGGCCTGCAATCGCGTAGAGCGCCGTGAAGACGAGCAGGTCAACCGTCGCGCGCGAGCCAAAGGAGGGCAGCAGGGCCCAGGCGGCCACGAAGACGGCGACCGCGATCCACTTGACTTTGTTGTTATCCACCACGGCGACCTCCTCTTCCCAGGATGCCGTTGGGCAGCACGATCATGATCAGGATCAGCAGCGACATCGAGATCACGTCCTTGTAGCCCGAAGAGATGGTGACCACCGCGAGCGACTCGACCAGGCCCAGCACCAACCCGCCCACGACGGCACCGAAGGGGTTGAGCATGCCGCCGAGGATCGCCGCGGCAAAGCCCTTGAGCGTCAGCAGGAGGCCCATCTGGTACTGGATGGTGATCAGGGGTGCGACCAGCACGCCCGCGAGGCCGCCCACCGCGCCGCCCATCACGAAGGTCAGCAGGCGCATGCGCCCCACATCGATGCCGATGGTCGAAGCGCCATCCGGATCGATCGAGGCGGCCATCATGGCCGTGCCCAATGCCGTGCGCCGGTAGAACAGCTGCAGCATCAGGACCACCGCGATGCTGATCACGATCAGCCACACCGAGTGAATGCGCATCGCTGCATCGAAGACGTCCAGCGAGCCGTCGCCGCCGATGCCAGTCAGCGAGCGGCTGTCGCGGCCGAAGAAGTACAGCACCGCCGCAGAGATCGCGAAGGCGGCGCCCAGCGTCACGAGCAGGTAGGTGTCGTCGTTGGCGCCGCGGCGGCGTGCCGGGCTGATGAGCAGAAGCTCCATCAGCCATCCGGAGATGCCCCCGGCTATCACTCCCGCTGCGAACGCCAGCGGCGAGGGCAGGCCCAGTCCGTTGAGGGTGACATAGGCGACGATGCCTGCGATCAGGGCGAACTCGCCCTGCATCGCATTGATGATCTTGCTGCCGCGGAACACCACCGACAGGCCCAGGCCGATCAGGGCGTAGACGAAGCCGTTGGTGAGCCCGGTAAGGATCGACTGAACGAACAGTGTCCAAGTAATCAAGTGAAACCCCTGCGATACGTTTCCGTCGGGCAGGCTCCGCCTCGACCGCTCGCGGGTCGGGTCGGGCCTGGTCGACCGAGGGTTGAAGGTGGAGCGCGGTTCAGGCGCCGGCGGTGAACGGCAGGCGCGTGAACTTGCCCTTGACGAGCCTGGAATAGACGAAGCTGGACAGGTCGATGCCCGTCATGTCGGCTGCGCCGAAGTTGTACTTCGCGAGCACGCCTTCGTAGGGCTCACGCAGTGCCTGCGCGATGGCCTCGTTGCCGACATCCGGCCCCACCTTCTCGAGGGCCCGCACGATGAGATGCACCGCGTCCCACCCCGCCGCCTCGAAATTCTTCGGCAGCGTGTTATTGGCCTTGCGATACAGCTCGACGAACTCGGACTGCCGGGGCAGCGGATCCTCACCCACCAGGAATTCGGGGAAGACGATGTCGTCGGCGAACTCGCCCATGCCACGCACGTAGTCGTACGACGCGGACCCGACGGCCGAGACGATCTGCTGGGTGATGCGCATCTGGCGCGCGTTGCGAAACGGTACCGGAGAGGTCGCGATCACGAACACCAGGTCGGGCTCGGCGGCCCGCACCTTGGCAGCCTGCGCCGACACGTCGGTGGCGCCGACCTCGAAGCGCTCGATCGAGACGAACTCGACGCCGTAGGCGCCCATGTGCTCGCGCAAGCCCGTCAGCACGGCCTGGCCGTAGCCGGTGTCGTGCAGCACGCCGATGCGCTTGGCCTTGGCGCCGCGCGACGCGTACTCCAGCATGGCCCGCGCGTTGAGCGCCTGGGGCGGCAGCACGTGGTAGAGCGACTTGTAGCTCAACTCGATCGCCGGGCCCAGGCCGGTGAAGGTCACCTGAGCCATCTTCTCCCGGTTGGTGATGGCGGCCACGGCGCCCGTTCCGGCCGTCAGCGACGGTCCGATGAAGGCGCAGACCTTCTCGCCGAAGATCAGGTGCTCGGCCTTGCTCTTGGCCAGGTTCGGGTTCGAGCCGTCATCGTCGAGCAGGATCTTGATCGGACGGCCTCGCACGCCGCCCTTCTCGTTGATCACGCGTTCGGCCAGCAGAATACCGGCCCGCTCGGGCTGGCCCAGGCCCGCACCCGGCCCGGTCAGCGACAGCACCGAGCCGATCTTGATCGGCGCGGGCTGTGCGAATGCAAACATCGGTCCGACCACCGCACCGGCAGCGACGGTCTTGAGAACCGTGCGGCGCTGCAGTCGATCCGTTTTCTTCTTCTCGGTATTCATCTTGTCATCCTCCAGGACTAAGTCCGGTCTGTGCGGCGGCCATCCCGGGATGGCCACCGAAGGTGGCAACACAGCGCGCGTCAACGGAAGCCGTCGCGCACCAACTTCATGTAGGCATTGACAACCCACTGCGGCAACTTCGCGCCGCTCTTCGCTCCCTTGAGATAGCGCATGTAGAGATAGCTGCGTGCGCCCATGAACACATAGGCCATCACCTCCAACTCCTTCTCGTCGAAGGCCTTGACCTCGCCCCGGTCCACGCTGCGCTTGAGCGACGCGACGTAGTGCTGCGTGAGCAGCTTCAGGTGCCTGGCATGGGCCTTGGGGGACCAGGTCTCGGCCTGGTTCAGGATCTGGAAGAAGCCGGGGCTCTGCTGCAGATAGGCGAAGAACGCGCGAAAGCCTTTCTCCTCGACTTCGTAGACGTTGTTCGCGTTGTGAATGGCATGGCCGATGTAGGTGATCATGTCCTGCCCGATGTGCGGCAGCAGCTCGTCGAACAGCGCCTGGCGCGACGCGAAGTAGAGATAGAAGGTGCCCTGCGCAATGCCCGCTTTTTCGGTGATCTTGCTGATCGATGCATCGGCATAGCCGTGCTCGCCGACCACGGCCGCCGCGGCCTCGAAAATCTTCTCCCGGGACTCGCCGGCCAGTTCCGCGCGGGTGAGGCGCTTGCGCCGCGGCGGCGCGTCCTTGGCCGTCTCCGGCGCCACCTTCCTGGCGGCAGACGTCGTCCCACGCTTCGCGCCCTTGGCGGCTGCGTCGCTGGCGGACGGACGGACGGAACTCTTCAAGGCAACACCCTTCATTTCATTCACTCCCAAAAAACCGGAACCGCGGACTGTGCGGATCGGCCTGACGGCCTGGCCGCGGCAGTCCTGGATTCATCGCGTTCACCCCGAATGCGCGGATGGCGGGCCGAAGGCCGGGGAACTGAGGCGATTCTGGCTTCCAGGAAATAATGAGTCAACAGTCAGTGATCAGTGATTCATCGGTAATATCCCTCGTCGATCGGTCGGCTACAAGGTCTGCGCGAACCAGTCGCACGCGATGGCCGCGGCCTTCTCGATCTTCGACTTGTCCGAGTACATGGTCATGTGCGACGTGTGGCCCAGCACCTCGAGCTTCTTGCGTGTCGACGGAATGGCATTGAACGCGCCGATCTCCAGATCCCAGAGCGTCAGGTCGTCGCCCTGCGCGACGATCATCAGCGTGGGCGTGTCGTAGATCCGTTTGACGAAGGGGCCCACGTCGTAGTTCAGCAGCAGGTCCACGGACTCCACGGTGCTGCTGTTCTGATAGAGCGGTGCTTGCGTCTCCTTGATCTGGAGGAAGGTGCGCACGGTTTCTGGGAAAGGCCAGGCAGACACCTCCGTCGACCAGCTCTCAGTGGCGTGCGGCAGATAGAGGCGCTCGCCGGGTTTTTCGTAGCGCAGCTTGCGGTCACGCAGGATCAGATCCCACAGGGCGCGAAAGCCCATGGTGCCGTGGGCCCGGCGCATGTTCTCGTAGCCGTCGATCACCGGAATCTGCGAGACGATGGTCTTCACGCGAGGGTCGGTGGCTGCAAGGATCAGCGCATGGCCACCGGAGTAGGAAATGCCCCAGACACCGATGCGATCGGGGTCGACCGCCGGGTGGCGCTCCAGGAAGCTGATGGCGTTCTCGTAGTCGCGTACCTGGGCCCAGGGATCGAGATGCTGGCGATCGTCGCCGTCGCTCACGCCCAGGTTCCGGTAGTCGAAGACCATGGCGTTGATGCCGGCTTCGGCAAAGGCCTGCGCGTAGGTCGGCATCACGATCTCGCGCACGTAGCACCAGCCACCGGCCAGCACCACGGTGGGGCGGCGCTGGCTCGGGTCGGTGGTGTAGAGCCACGCGCGGCACGTCACGCCCTCGGACTGGAACTCAACGTCAATCGGTTTGATCATGCTGCTCTCTTTCGTTGGCTGGAGGCCGGCCCGCGCCGCGTCGATTCCGTCGGCGCTGCGGGGTCCGGGCCGATGAACATCGTTCGGAGACTGCATGCTAGTAACCAGATGGTCACCAGTCAATGACCAAATGGTCATCGACGGGAAAACCCTAGCGGCAGTGGACGTCCGGCACGAAACCGAAATTAGGAAACCATGTGGTAACCTCGATCGGGTTCCGCGCTGTCAGGTGGGCCGAGGGGGGTGCTGCCGACGCAAGAATTCCGCTCTCGCGGCACCACAGGCCACTGCCATCACCCATGAAGAAACCAGCGAAGGCCAAAGCCCTGAGCACATCAGGCAAAGCTGCCACAGCCAGCCGTCGTCCCGTTGTGGCGGCCCGCCCACGGGTGTCGGCGGCGGAGCGCGAGACCCTGATCCTGGCCGAAGCCGTGCGCTTCTTTGCCGAGGTCGGCTTCTCCGGCGACACCCGCGAACTGGCGCGTCGCGCCCACGTCACCCATCCGCTGCTGTACAAGTATTTCGCGACCAAGGAAGCGCTCATCGAGCGCGTCTACCAGGCCGTGTACCTGGGTCGATGGAATCAAGAATGGGAGGCGCTGATCGCGGACCGGCGTCTGAGCGTGCGTGATCGCATGGGCCAGTTCTACGCAGCCTTTGCGCTCGTGATCCTGGATCGGGAGTGGGTGCGCCTGTTCATGTTCTTCGGCCTGCGCGGCGCTGACATGAACCAGCGCTGGTTCGCCGTCATGCGGGAGAAATTGGTGCTGCCTTTCTGCGCCGAAATTCGTCACGAGCAGGGTCTGCCCTCTATCCATGAAGCGCCCCCGACCATCGAAGAGACGGAGTTGATCCAGGGCATCAGCACCCGTATCTTCTCGTTCGGTATCCGGCAGCACATCTACGGCATGCCGCTGCCTGGCGACGGCAAAGTGGCGTCCTTGATCCGGGCCGAACTCGACGTGTTCTTCGATGGCATCGGCCCGACGCTGCAAGTGCTGGTGCCACCGGCGCCGCGCACACGCACGCCGGCGCGGCAGGACACATCGGGCCAGCCCACGCGCAAGACCCGGGCGCGTCGCGCCTGAGTCCACGGCCCCGGGGCCCGATCCAGAGGGGCTGTGCGATGGCCTGCCGCATGGGCTTTGCCTCAGGCGTGAAGCGCCCTCCCGAAGGCGGCCAGCACGGATTCATGCAGTGCCTCCGACAACGTGGGGTGGGGGAAGGCCACCCGCATCAACTCGGTCTCCGTGCTTTCGGCCTCGCGGGCGATGGCGAAGGCGGCAATCAGCTCGCTGACGCCGTCTCCCACCAGGTGGGCGCCCAGCAATGCGCCCGTGTCCTGATCGAAGACCGTCTTGACCAGCCCCTCCCCGAGCCCGGTCGCCACGGCCTTGCCATTGCCCGCAAAGCTGAAACGTCCGATACGCACCGGATGCCCGCGCTCGCGCGCCTGCTTTTCCGTCAATCCGACGCTGGCGACCTGGGGATGGCAAAAGGTGCAGGCGGGAATGTCCTCGGCCTTCGGCGCATGTGCCGAGGGCAGGCCCGCGATGGCCTCCACGCAGGCCACGGCCTGATGGGAGGCCTTGTGCGCCAGCCAGGGCGCGCCGGCCAAGTCGCCGACCGCGTAGAGGCCGGGCACGCCGGTGGCGCCCAGCGCATCCGTCGCCAAGAAGCCGTCTGCCACGCGCACCTCGGGGACGCTCTCCAGACCGATGTCCTCGGCGTTGCCCGTGACACCCACCGACACCAGCACGCGCTCGACCGTGATGGCATCCTCGCGGCCGTCCTGCGTCAAGCGCAGTGCCACACCTTGCGCACCGTCGCGTGCGCCGTCGACTCTGCAGTTCAGCCGCACGTCGATGCCGTCGCGCACGAAGGCCGCATGGACGAAGGCACTGATGTCCTCGTCTTCCTGTGGCAGCACGCGTTCGCGCGCCTCGCAGACATGCACCCGGGTGCCCATGGCCGCGTAAAAGCTGGCGAACTCCATGCCGATCGCGCCGGCGCCGACGATCAGCAGGCTCTCGGGCAGTGCGGTGGGCGCGACCGCGTCCCGGTAGTCCCAGACGCGCGCCGGCGTCACTTGTTCCAGGCCGACCAGCCGACGTGGTCGTGCACCGGTGGCCAGCACCACATGGGGGGCGGACAGCCGGAGGCGGCTGCCATCCGGCGATTCGACCTCCACCTGCCCGGCGCCGCGCAGGCGGGCATGGCCCGCATGCACCGTCACCTTGTTCTTGCGCAACAACTGGCGTACGCCGCCCGTGAGGCGTTCGACGGCGCCGCGGCTGCTGCTCACGATCTTCTCCAGGTCCGGCACCACGCCCTGCACCTGGATGCCGGCGTCTGCCGCGGCCCGGCAGGCGCGCAGCACGTCGGCGCTGTGCAGCAGGCTCTTGGTCGGGATGCAGCCCCAGTTCAGGCAGACGCCGCCCAGTTCGGCGCGCTCCACCAGCGCGGTCTTCAGTCCCAGCTGCGCCGCCCGGATGGCGCCGACGTAACCGGCGGGTCCTGCACCCACGATGATCAGGTCGAATGCGCTCATGGGCCCGCCAGCAGGTCGCAGGGGTGCTCGAGGTAGTGCGCCACCCGGCCCAGGAAGCGCAGGCCGCCCACGCCGTCCAGCACGCGGTGATCGCAGGCCAGCACCAGGCCGATCTCATTTCGCAGCGCCGGCTGTCCGCGTTCATCGGGCCGGAAGACCCCGCGCACGCTGCCCACGCCGAGGATCATGGCCTGGCCCGGATTGATGATCGGCGTCATGTAGGTCACGTCGAACATGCCGGCATTGGAGACCGTCACCGCGCCACCGCCCATCTCGTGCGTGGCCAAGCGCGCGGCACGGGCACGCTCCACGAGCGAGTGCGCCTGTCGGGCCAGCTCGGACAGCGAGAGCCGGCCCGCGTCGCGCAACACCGGAACGAACAGGCCACGTTCGGCGCTCACGGCGATGCCGACGTCTGAGGTCTCCAGCTGCAGCAGGTGGTCGTCCTGCCAGACGCGGTTGCTCTCCGGCTGTTCCAGCAGCACGCGTCCCAGTGCCGCGACGAAGAAATGGTTGAGCGTGAAGCGCCGGCCGTCGCTTGCGTTCAACTGCGCGCGCAGCGCCATCAAGGCACCGGCGTTCACCTCGCGCGCCAGATAAAAGTGCGGGATCTCCTGCTTCGCCGCCCTCAGCCGCCGCGCCATGGTCAGCTGCATCGCGCTTGGCACGATCCGCTGTGGCCCATGCTGCGCAACCTCCGCCGGAACCGCTCCGCCGCGGCGTTGCGCGCAGGCCTCGACATCCGCTGACTTGATGCGGCCCCGAGGTCCTGTGCCTGCCACCTGCGCGAGATCGACTTTCGCGTGCTGCGCCTTGCGACGGGCCAGAGGGGTCGCGACGATGCGCTCGCGTGCCGGATCCGCATGGGGCTTGTCGGCATCGGTCGCAGCGGTTGCCGGCGTGAAGGTGCTTGCAGCTTGCGATGGCGGGCGCGCCGGGGCGACTGTGGCCGTGGCGGCCGCATCGCCCGACGCCGGATCGGCCAGACCGTCGTCCCAGTAGCCGAGCACCTCGCCCACCGTGACGGTGGCACCCACGGGATGCACGATCTCTAGCAGGGTGCCGTCGCCTTCGGCGCCGATCTCGTTGGCCGCCTTGTCGGTCTCCACGACGTACACGGTCTGTTCGCGCGTGAAGGGCTGCCCCGGCTGGAGCGACCATTCGGCGACCAGGCCCTCGGTCATGGTCAGGCCCAGCTTGGGCATGTAGAAGCATTGCCGCATCTGCAGTTCCTCGTTCTCAGGCCAGCACGCGGCGCACGCCGGCCACGATGCGGTCGGCGTCCACGCCGTATTGCTTTTCCAGTGCGCTGGAGAAGGGCACCGGCATGAAGGGCGCACCGACGCGTACCACCGGTGCATCGAGCTCGTCAAAGGCATCCTCCGCAATGCGCGCAGCGATCTCTGCACCCACGCCAAAAGCCTGGACCGCCTCGTGCACGACCACAACGCGATGCGTGCGAGCCACCGACGAAAACACCGTCTTCTCGTCCCAGGGCTGCAGCGTACGAAGGTCGATGACCTCGACCTCGACGCCCTCTGCCGCGAGCTGCTCGGCCACGGCGAGGCAGGTGCCCACCGTGGCGCCATAGCTCACCAGGGTCAGGTCGGTTCCCGACCGGGCCACGCGCGCCTGTCCCAGCGGAACGCGCAGGCCGGTGTCGACTTCGCCGCGCCCGGCATACAGGCCCTTGTGCTCGACGAAGATCACCGGGTCGGGGTCCTCGATGGCGCTGCGCATCAGGGAATACGCATCCTGCGGGCTCCAGGGACAGACCACCTTGAGGCCCGGCACGTGGGCGAACCAGGCCTCCAGGCACTGGGAATGCTGGGGCCCCGCGGACAGACCGCCGCCATGCGGCATCCGGGCGACCATTGGAACGCTGGTGCGGCCACCGAACATGAAGCGCGCCTTGGCGGCCTGGTTCACCAGCGCGTCCATGGCCAGCGTCACGAAATCCATGAACATGATCTCGAGCACCGGCCGCAGGCCCGACATCGCGGCACCGACGGCGGCGGAGGCCATGGTGGCCTCCGAGATCGGCGTGTCGATGACGCGTGCGGCGCCGAACCGGTCGATCAGGCCGCGTGTGACCTTGAACGAGCCACCGGCCTCCGCGATGTCCTCGCCCAGGAGGACCACGCTGTCATCCGCGGCCATGGCATCGGCCAGGGCCTGATTGATCGCATGTGCATATCTCAACTGCGCCATGGGTCAGGCCTCCTGTAGTGTGTAGACATCCGCGAAGGCTTCTTCAAAGCGGGGCCACGCATCCGAGCGCGCGCGTTGCAGCGCCGCGGCCACTTCCGTCTCGACCTCCTTATGCAGGGCGGTCAGTGCCTCTTCTTCGACCGCCGCGTTGCGCAAGGCGGTCGCCGTGCGCAACACGGCATCGCCGTCGATGCCGGCCTGCAACTCGGCCGCGTCTCGGTACTTCTGCGCGTCGCCCTCGAAATGGCCGCGCGTCCGATGGGTGCGGCACTCCAGCACGCGCGGTCCCTGCCCGGCACGCAGGGCTGCCACGGCAGCCTCCGCTGCTGCCGCCACCGCGAGCACGTCGTTGCCGTCGACCGCCTCGTGCACGATACCGAAGGCCGTCGCCAGCTTGGCCAGCGGCGCAGCGAACTGGCGCTCGGTGCGCGAGAACTCGGACCAGCCGTTGTTCTCGCACACGAACAACAGCGGCAGGCGCTGCAGGGCGGCCAGGTTGAGGCTCTCATGGAGCACGCCTTCGGCCATCGCGCCGTCGCCGAACAGGGCGGCCGCGATACCTCCCGTCGCGCGGGTCTTCAGGGCCAGCGCGCTGCCCAGCGCAATCGGGATGCCGGCGCCCACGATACCGTTGGCGCCGATGATGCCCAGCGTCATGTCGGCCACATGCATCGAACCTCCGCGGCCGCGGCAGATGCCACCCGCCCGTCCCATGATCTCCTTGAAGAAGCCATCGAGGTCGAGGCCGCGCGCCAGCACGTGGCCGTGGCCGCGGTGCGTGGTGGCCAGGGTGTCGCCCTCGGCCATGGCCGAAGCGACGCCGACGGCCACGGCTTCCTGGCCGATGCTCAGGTGAATGAATCCCGGGACCTCCCCGTCGGCAAAGATACGCGCCAGCGTGTTCTCCACCGCCCGGATACGCAACATCGCGCGGTACATGTGGGTCAGGCGCGGCACATCCGGGCGCGCTGATTCGAGCGTCATGGTTCTTCAATCCTGTGATGGGGTGGCCGGAGCGGTCGCAGCCTCGCCCGCCAGGGTGGCGCGAATGCGGTCTCGCAGCAGATTCTTCTGGACCTTGCCGGAGGCCGTGCGCGGCAGTTCGCGCACGAGCTCCACGCGTTCGGGGTACTTCTGGCGTGCCAGACCCGCGGCCGCCAGCAGGGCTGTCACGTGTTCGAGATCCACCAGATGGTCCGCGGCCGGGATCACGAAGGCGCAGACGCCTTCACCGAGCCGGGGATGCGGCATGGCCACGATCGCGGCCTCGGCGATGGACGCGTGCGCATGCAGCACGTCCTCGATCTCCTTGGCACTGATGTTCTCGCCGCCGCGGATGATCAGGTCCTTCTTGCGGCCGCTGATCGTCATGAAGCCGTCCGTGTCGACGAAGGCGAGGTCGCCCGTGCGGAAGTAGCCGTCGGCGTCGAAGGCCTCCAGCGTGTGCGACCACTGCGTGTAGCCGAGCATGAGCTCCGGCCCGCGCACCAGCACCTCGCCCTCGCAACCTTCGGCCAGTGCCGCACCGGTGCCGGGATCGCCGATGCGGACCTCGTTGTTGACGATCCGGCCGTCCGTGGTGGCGCCTTGCTCGTCGCCGTCGCCCTCGACGCGCCCGAGCGTGATCGTGGGCGCCTCGCTGCTTCCGTAGACCCGGAAGACCTTGCAGTGGCCGAACGCACGCCGGGCCCGCCGCACCAGTTCCGGCGGCACCGGTGCGCCGCCGCTGGCAAAGACCCGCAGGCTCGGCAGGCCGCCACGTGCTGCGGCCTGCTGGGCCAGTTCGGCCAGGAAGGGTGTGGCGCCTACCGTGAGCGTGGCGCGGTGGCGGTCAACCAGGTCTGCGGCTTCTTTCGCGTCCCAACGTTCCATCAGCACGACCTGTGCCCGCGCGACGAACGGCATCTCGAGGCCGTAGAGGTAGCCCGTCACATGCGTTACGGGGGAGGGCATGATCACTACGTCGTGCCGGTCGACGCGCCAGCATTGCATTACCGCACGCACCTCGGACATCAGCGTGTTGTGCGAGTGCAGAACCCCTTTGGGGCTGCCGGTGGTGCCCGAGGTGTAGAGCAGCAGCTTGACGGCGTCCGCATGCTGCGCAGCGGCGTGCCACGCATCGGACGGCGCGGGCTGCAGCAGCGCGTCGAAACGCAGGCCATCGATTTCGTCCGTCTGCGGGCGCACGACGACGATATGCGCCAGGGGACCCAGTTCGCCGCGCAGGCCCGTGGCCATCGCGGCGTAGTCGAAGTTGCGAAAGCGCTGCGGCACGAAGAAGACCCGGCTGCGCGCGTCGCGCAGGATGTAGCGAACCTCCGCTTCACGGTAGATCGGGACGATGGGGTTGCACACCAGTCCCGCCGCGCAAGCCGCGAGGTTGATGACCGCGCACTCCCACCAGTTGGGCAATTGGTAGCTGATCACGTCGCCAGGCCGCAGCCCCATCGCGTGCAGCGAGGCCGCCAGCGAGCGGGCGGCACCGACGACCTGCCTTGTGGTGTACGCGTGATCGCCGTCGATGACCGCGATCCGCTCGGGCTGCTCGGCGGCGGCCTCGCATGCCGCAGCCCAGATGGTCCGGTCGGACCATTGGCCCGAAGCCCTGTAGTGCCGCGCCGCAGTTGCGTCATCGCGCACGCGCCAGCCACTCACATCCTGACGCGCCTCCGGCGCGGCAGCTGCGAGCTTGTTCGGTGTTTCCATGCAGATCCCCATTCCGATTCCTGGCCAACGGGCCGGACGTCGCCGCGCATCGCAAGGTGGCGATCGAAGCGAGGCTCGCGGTGCATTCGCACAAAGTGGCCGCATCGGGCCGTCGAGTACGCTCCCTCGAGGCCTGCTTCGCCAAGCACAGCGTGACGAAGCAGGCGGGAGCGCTTCACTTCACTGTTGCGGGTCGATGAAATGCTTCTTGAGGAAGCGCGCGTGCACGCCGGAAGCCACTTCCAGCTGGGTCTTCGACGAATAGAGCACCATGTGGTCGGTCTTCTCGAGCACCACAAGTTCCTTGCGGCCGGAGGGGATCGAGTTGTACATCGCGATCTCCAGATCCCACTGCGTGATGTTGTCCTGGTCGGCCACCACGACCAGCGTGGGCTTGTTCAAGATCCGCTTGGCGTAGGGGAACACGTTGTACATCAGCAGGTTCTCGAGCGACTCGACGGTGTTCCGATGCTCGTGCAGGGGCGCCTCCTTGGCCTTGATCTCGTTGAAGACCTTCCCCACGTGCGGGAAGGGCCACACCGACAGCTCGGTTTCCGGCGTCGGGCTGGACATCGCCATGAACGCGCTCGGCTTGCCGGCGAAGCGGCTCTCGCGGTCCTCGGCCACCAGCTTGAGCAGGTCGGCGAAACGGCGCTCGCCATGGCAGCGCTGCATCGTCTCGTAGCCCTCGACCACCGGCACGGTGGAGATGATGGCCTTCACACGGGGGTCGGTGGCGCCCACGATGATGGCGTGGCCGCCTGCATAGGAGATACCCCAGACCGCCACGCGGTTCGCATCGATCTCGGGCTGAGTGATCGCGAAACTGATCGCATGCTTGTAGTCGTCGATCTGGGCCCAGGGATCCAGGTGCTGGCGCGTGTCGCCGTCGCTGCCGCCGAAGTTGCGGTAGTCGAACATCAGGCAGGCCACGCCAGCCTTGAGCATGTTCTCCGCATAGTGCGGCAGCACCACCTCTTTCACATAGCACCAGCCGCCTCCCATCACCGCGACGGGGAAGGGCCCCTTGCCTTCGGGGAGGGCCAGGATGCCCCGGATCGTCGTTCCATTGCTCTTGAACTCAACATTGCGCTTCTGCATCTTTGTCTCCTTCACAACCTTTGAGGATGAGCCGCCTCGATGCTCGGCAGAGCGTGAACCGGCTCGCCACACTCCATGCATTCGACCGACGGCCGTTCTGTCATGTCTGGGAGTGTTCGATCACCCGCTTCGATGCTCTCGGCGGGTTGTCTTGAATACTAGTTGACCAATCGGTAACTAGTCAATGACCAACTGGTCACCTGATGGTTATCCCTAGGGGATGTCGGCGCTTTTCCCTGCGCTCAGATGGTCGTCTTCGACCAGCGGAAGATGTTGCCGCGCTGGATCGCCGAGGAGCCGCCGATGATTGGCAGCAGCAGGGCATCGCGCACATGGCGCTCGGTGTCGAAGTCCTTGACGTAGCCGTAGGCACCGAGGATCGTCTGGGCCTCGAGCGCGATCGCACGTGCCGCCTCGGTGGCGAAGAGCTTGGCCATGGAGGTTTCGACGCTGCATGGCCGATGGTTGTCGGCCAGCCAGGCAGCCTGGTAGAGCACCAGCGTGGCCGCATGCAGCTGTGTCTTCATCTCGGCGAGCTTGTGCTGGATCGACTGATGGCTTGCAATCGGCTGGCCGAACTGGCGGCGTTCGTAGACATAGGACCAGGCGTCCTGCAGCGCGGCCCGGGCCACACCCACGCCGATGGCGGCGACTTCCAGTTTTTCCACGTCCAGGCCCGCTCCCATGAGCATCGACCATCCGTTGTTCCAGCCGGCTTCGCCGCCCATCACGTCGGTGAAGGGAATCGTGACATCGTCGAAAAGCACGTCGGTGGTGGCCGCTCCCTTCATGCCCATGCTCTCTATGGGCGTGATGGTCACGCCTGGTGTGTCGGGCGGAATCAACACCAGCGACAGGTTCTTGTGGCGCGCCGACTCCGGGCCCGTGCGTACCAGCGCATAGATGTAGTCGCAGATTGACGCGCCCGAACAGAAGCGCTTGGCACCATTGACGACGACCTGATCGCCGCGCCGCTCGGCGCGTGTCTTGACGCTGGCCAGGTCCGCGCCCACGTCGGGCTCCGTCCATCCATAGGCGAACATCAGCGAGCCATCCGCCACGCGCGGAAGCAATCGCTGCTGCTGTTCAGGTGTCGCGCATTCGACCAGGTTCATGCCCGCGTAGCAGGCGCTCATGATGTAGGGCACCGATACCGCGAGGCTGCGCCGCGACAACTCCTCGATCACCACCATGGTGGCCACGATGTTGCGGCCCGCGCCTCCGTGTTCCTCGGGCACCGTCAGGCCCATCACGCCCAACTGGCCTAGCCGCTGGAACACCTCCCGCGGGAAGTGGTTGTCGCGATCCCAGGCAGCGGCGGCGCTGCGCGGCATCTCCTTGTCGATGAAGCGCTGCAGCGTGGCGCGCAACTGGCGAATGTGGTCCGGTTCAGAAAAATCCATGCGATCCCTCAATGGCTGGTCCCTACCGGGGCGTTCCGATGTCTCCGCTGATGCGGAGACGGGCGTCCCGATCCTGACGGCGCGCCGGAGCGCACGACTCCAGTGTGGCAATGCTGGACAGCTCACACGCAGTCGCCGGCGGCGAACCCATTCAAGGCTCGTCTTCGGCCGATTCGACAGCAGGGCGGCACTCCGAGCCTTTGAAGGCTGCGAGCCACAGACACCTGCATTGGCATCGATGGTAAGCTTGTAATTTCAATGACTCAATAGTCATTGACTTGATAGTCATTGGTAATATCCCGAACAATCACATGTAGCCTGGAGACACTGGATGGCCGAATCGGACAACATCGATCACGCATGGGCGGATGACTTTCGCGGCAAGGTCGCCGTCGTGACGGGAGGCGGCAGTGGCATCGGCATGCAGTGCGCGCTCGACCTGGCCGCGGCGGGGGCCACGGTGGTGGCCGCGGATCTGCGCTTCGGGCCGGCCTATGCGTCGGAGGCTCGAACGCATGCGCTGCATCGGATGCGATGCGACGTGGCCGCCGAAGCCTCGGTGCAGGCGCTTTTCGCCCAGGTGCTAGCAGAGCATGGCCGAGTCGACATCCTGGTCAACAGCGCGGGCGTGGTGGAGCCGATCAGGAAGACGATCGAGCAGGAGGCCGGCGAATGGGAACGCATCATGGACATCAATGCCAAGGGCGTGTTCCTGTGCTGCCGCGAGGCAGGACGCGCCATGGTGGCGCAACGCTCGGGCGCGATCGTCAACATCGGCTCCGTGGCTGGACTGGTGGGGATCCCGGCCTCGAACGCCTATGGCCCGAGCAAGGCCGCCGTAGCGCACATGACCCGCAGCATGGCCTGCGAATGGGCCCGGTTGGGCATAAGGGTGAACTGCGTGGCACCCGGCTATGTCGATGCGCCAATGGCGCACGAACTGTTCGACAAGAACGATGAGGCCTTTTCTGCGGCCCTCAAGCGGGTGCCGCTCGGGCGTCTTGCCCAGACCCGGGAGATGGCGAACGTCGTGTTGTTCCTGTGTTCGTCGCTGTCCAGCTATGTCACCGGCGCCGTGATGCCCGTGGACGGGGGATGGTCGGCCTTCGGTGGACCTTCGCGCTGAGGCGCGAGAGAGGCGCCCCTGGAGCGCGCCGTCCGGTACAGGTTCCGATGCCGCTGCCACGGTTTCGCAGCGCACCATGGCCTGCTCCATCCAACGGCGAGGCACCGATCGCCATGGTGTTGGGCGCGGCACCCGTAGTCGCCAAAGTCATTGCGTTGGCGCGCACGGGATAGCGACGCCTGCGGCTGCGTTCTTAGAATTTTTTGGGTTCGACCGGTCACAGGGTGGCATCGAACGCCGATACCAAAAAAGTGGTCCCCAACGCGCGCCGGCGACGGCGCCGGTGCGCGTTCCCCAACAAGAACGGAGACAAGAATGAAGACTCTCAAGCCTTTGAAGCGATGGCAATTCGCGGCCTCGCTGGCCGCAATGTCGACGCTTGCCGTGGGCCTCGCCGCCTGCGGCGGTGGCTCGTCCGGCAACGCACCGGCCCCGACCACCACGGTACCCCCGGTGGCGACGGGCCCCGACACGCCATCGGTGAAACCACCCACGACCGAGCCCGAGAATCCGGTCGTGACGCCGCCCGAGACCGAGCCGGTGCGCAAGTGGGGCTACATCACATTGCCCAACGGCGACAAGATGCGCTATTCGCTGCTCCTGCCGCCCGGCCCCGGCCCCTTCCCCGTGCTGGTGGAGTACGACGGCTACCTCGCGGGCTCTACCCCGGGGCTCAGCCAGCGCTGGGTGGCCGAAGGCTATGCCGCGATGGGCATCAACGTGCCGGGCACGGGTTGCTCCACCGGTGACGACCATGTCTTCGACGCCTCGACCGGCGCGGCCGGTGCCTTCGCCGTCGAATGGGCGGGCAAGCAGCCGTGGTCGAACGGCCGGATCGGCATGATCGGCGCCTCGTACTCCGGCTACAACCAGCTGTGGGTGGCGGCGCAACGGCCCAAAGGCCTGCTCGCGATCACGCCGGCCAAGAACGTGGCCGATCCGTACCGCGACGTCGGCTACCCGGGCGGCATCAAGAACATCGGCTTCCCGGCCGCCTGGTGGGGAAGCTTCCCACCGATCTGGAACGAGGCGGCATCGGTTGCCGCGCAACTCGACGGCGACACCGCGTGCGCCCAGACCGTGGCCGACAACATCGAGAAGATCAAGCGGCCCGAGCTGGACCTGACGAAGTGGCTGGAGAACCCGTATGCCGACGGCCTCTTTGTCCAGCGCAGCGCGTACCTGGAGACCTCCAAGATCGACATTCCCGTGCTGACCAACGTGTCCTGGCAAGACGAACAGGTGGGTCCTCGCGCGGGCTACTACGAAGACACCATCGCTCGGGACAAGATGTGGTTCCTCGGCTCCAACGGCAACCATGGCACCAACATCACCGACGACACGTACAAGCGCTTCCTCGACCATTTCGTGAAGGGCCAGGACAACGGTTTCGAGAAGGAGCCGCATGTGCGTCTGCTGCAGGAAGTGCAGGACACCGGCGCGCCGAACGCGGTGGCGACCTTCGACCGCCTGCCGGTGCCGGTCAAGCCGATGCGCCTTTGGATGCAGGCGAACGGTGGCCTCGGCGACATCGCCCCGGTCAATGCGTCACCGCCGTCGACCTACCGCTATCCGGTCGACAGCCCGGCCGTCAACAATCCCGCGGACGAGGGTTGGAAATCCGTGACGGCCGCCGATGGCCAGCTGACCTTCACCACGCCCAAGCTGCCGGAAGACCTGAGCTTCTACGGCGAGGGCTCGGCCGACGTGTGGCTCAGCGCGACGGCGGCCGACACCGACCTGCAGGTCACCGTGTCGGAAGTGCGACCCGACGGCAAGGAGATGTTCGTGCAGCGTGGATGGCTGCGGGCCTCCAAGCGCGCCCTGGACCCGACCCGTACGACGGAACTGCGGCCCTGGCAGATCTTCACGGCGGACGCGCTGCGGCCCCTGACGGCGAACGTTCCGGTGCTGGCGCGGGTGGAGATCCAGCGCTTCGCCCACGTGTTCCGCGCGGGTTCGGCGCTCCGGGTGACCATCGATTCGCCCTCGCAGACCGGCTTCTGGGTGTTCGGCCACAACCCCACGCCGTCGACCAACAGCATCTGGCACAACAGCGAGTTTCCCTCGAGCATCGTGCTGGGGCATCTGCGCTACCCGCATGCCGCGGCCTTGCCGAGCTGCGACAAGACACTGCGCCAGCCCTGCCGCGACAGCGTGACGGTGGTGCCGCTGGGCATCGGACCGCGCCCGCCCGCCTGAGCGGGGCTCAGCCCGGGGCGCTGGCCTGAAGCCGGTGCCCCGGGGTTCGATGCGAGGCGGCGGTGCAGTGCAAGGCCTGCAGCCTACGTCTCCAGGCGACCGGCCTCCATGTCCTGAACCTGCGCCACGCGCGCCAGGGCGAATGCCGCACCGAGGTGCGACAACTGGACGGCCGCCGCATCGGCCGATCCCTGTGCCGCCTGGGCAACACGCTCGGACATTTCCGCTTCATAGGTCGCGACGGCGGCATCCCGGTCGCCTGGCGCCACCAGCCGTGCCGCCAGTTCGACGGCATCTCGCATGGCCGCGTTGACGCCTTCGCCTCCGAAGGGCGACATCACATGCGCGGCATCGCCGAGCAGCGTGAGCCCGCGCCGGTGGTTCCAGCAATGGCCCACCGGCAGCGCATGGATCGGGCGTGCCTCGAAGCGGTCGTTGGCGGCACGAAAGAGGTCGGTGATGGCCTCGGCGTAGCCCTGGAACTCTTCGATCAGGCCGTTGCGCACGGCTGCCGGCGAACTGAAGTCGAAGCGCTGCGCGGCCCACCCGGCCGGCACGCGGAAGATCGCATAGCCGCGGATGTGCGCGTTGCCGTTGCGCTGCGCGATGATCTTTTTGCCTGCGCCTTCCACCCCGACCTTGCCCCGGCCCACGAGCTCCGAGAGCGCCGGATGGCTGGCGTCGACGTCGTCGATGCCGAACTCGACGAAGGTCAGGCCGCTGTACTGCGGCGTGTAGAGCGAAAGCAGCGGCCGCACGCGCGACCACGCGCCGTCCGCACCCACGACCAGATCGAAGGGCCCGGCCGAACCGCTCAACAGCGCCAGCTGCCAGCGCCCGTCCGGCAGTGCATTCAGTGCGCGCAGGCTGCTGCCCCAGCGGACGCAGCCCGTGGGCAGCGAATCCAGCAGCATCTGGCGCAGCGCGGTGCGGTCGATCTCCGGGCGGTCGCCGGCCGAGGTATCGGGCGCTTCGAACAGCAGCCGGCCCGACATGTCGAGCAGCCGAGAGCCTTGGTCGTCGTAGCGCGCGAGGCGCAGGAATTCTTCCTCGAGCCTGGCGTGGCGCACGGCCAGCAGGCCCGAGTCTTCGTGCAGGTCGAGCGTGCCGCCCTGCGGGCGCTCGAGCGCATGGGCGTCGCGTTCGAACACCGTGGTCTCGATGCCTGACAAGTGGAGAAGACGGGCCAGCGTGAGCCCGCCAGGGCCGCCACCGACGATGGCGATGCGTGGATGCTTGTGCATTTCGGAGCTCCCGAAAAATGATAGGGTCCTATTTATATATCAATAGGCTCCTATGAAGATAGAATGGCCCCATGACCGATGCAGAGAAGTTCAATCCCCTGAGGCTCCTGGGCCGTGTGACGCGCGGCTTCACGCGCATCGCCGACGACGGTCTGCGCGAGTTCGGATTCGCCGTGGGCCAGCTGCCGGTGCTGGTCTCGCTCAAGCAGCAGAAGGCGCTCTCGCAGGCCGAGCTGGCGCGCATCGCCCAGGTCGAGCAGCCGAGCATGGCGCAGCTGCTGGCCCGCATGGAGCGCGACGGCCTGGTCGAGCGCGTGCCCGACCCCGACGACAAGCGCAGCCGCCTGATCTCGCTGACCCCGCTGGCCACGCGCCGCCTGCCCAAGGCCAAGGCCGTCATGGACGCGCATGCGCAGCAGGTGCTGGAGGGTTTCTCGGCCGAGGACGTCGCGCAGCTGATGGCCTTGCTCACGCGGCTCAACGCCAACGTCGAGCGCATGGGCGCCTCATAACAGGGGCGGTTTGCTCGACGAACGGGCAGGGTCTTGCGGCACCGGAGCCCGCGGGCGCCTTTAAGCTGATGCCCATGAACCTGAAGTTTCGACGTGCACTCGCCCTGACCCTGACCGTCATCGTGCTGCTGGGCGCCTGGACCACCTCCTTCGAAGTGCCCGCGCGGGACAGCCTGCAGGCCGGCATGAAGCGCGCGCTGGTGGCCTTCGCGGCCGCGCGCACGCTCGGCGCCGTGATCTCCGTGGCGCAGGGCACGCAGATCGACATCAAGCCCGGCGGCGTGGGCGTGGGCACCACGCCGGGCCAGGTGCTGCAGCCGCTCAACCAGCTGGTGGACCATTTCGCGACCGCCATGCTGGCGGCCAGCGTGGCCTTCGGCGTGCAGCTGGTGCTGCTCGACTTCGGCGGCAGCCAGGCCGTCGCCTTGCTGCTGAGCATCGCGGTCGTGGGCTGGCTCGCGCTGACCTTTCTGCAGCAGGGGCGCTATGCGCGCTGGCTGCAGCCCGTGCTCGTGGTGCTGCTGCTGGCGCGCTTCGCGGTGCCGCTGACGGCGGTGGCTAACGAGGCGCTGTACGAGCGCTACATGAAGGGCAAGCACGACCAGGCGCTGACGCTGGTGGAGCGCACGCCGCAGGAGGTGGCGTCCGCGACGCCGGCCGTGCCTTCCAGGGAAACGATGCGTGAGCGCTTCGAGCGCTGGTGGAACGGCCTGCCGGACCTCAAGGCCGGCTACCAGCTGCTGCTGGATTCCGCGAGCGGCTGGGCCGACAAGATCGTCGACCTGATGGTCGTGTTCCTGGTCCAGACCCTGATCGTGCCGGTGGGCATGCTGTGGCTCACCTGGCGGGCGGCGCGGCTCGCGACGGCATCGCCGTGGCGGGGCGAGCGCGCGGCAGCCTAGAGTTCCGCGGGCACGAAGCGGCGCTCGCGCATCCACTTCGTCATGACCCATTTGTCGCCGCCGGTCACGGGCGCGCTGGCGTGCAGGGAGCGTGCATCGACCCGGCCCTGGTCGTCGCCGTACTCGAAGTAGCAGGCATGGCCGCGCATCGGCGAGAAGGCCAGGCCCAGCTGCGGGAAGACGGTCTGGCCGCCCTCGGGCACGTCGTTGAGGTAGGTGACCAGGGTGCTCACGCGCTGGCCGCTGCGCGCGATGGAAGCGCGGTTGGCGGCGTTGGTGGGCGCCAGGTAGTCGTGGTGCGGCTCGCTGCCCGCGCCGGTCGGGTAGTACAGCAGCTGCAGGCCCTCACCGTGTTCCAGCGGCAGGTTCATCAGCGCCGACAGGCGCCGATCGAGGCGGGCCACCAGGTCGTTCTCCGCCAGGCGGAAGAACATGCCCCAGCTGGCGCGGCGGTCGCTCACCACGTCGCGGCCGCTCATCGGGTCGACCAGCGTGGAAGGCTTCAGGCGCGGCCGCGCCATGGCGATCAGGGCCTGGCATTCGCCGGCGTCGATGACGTTGCCGAGCGCAGCGAAGACCGGGTCGTCGCCGCGCAGGTGCACGGCGATGTCGCGGTCGGCCGCGCGGATGCGCGTGCCCGGCGCGAGCCGTGCCGCGGGCCTGGCGGGGGCCTCGTCCGGCAGTTCGATGGCGTCGACCGGCATCGCCTCGCCGCGCTGCCGCGCCGCCACATGGGCCGCGACGATGGCCTGCGCGGCGCGTTCGTTCATGCCCTGCTTCAGCATCGTCGCCACCAGCGCCTGCGGCATCTGGCCGGCACCGAGGTGATGCGCGAGCCAGCGGCCCAGCTCGGGCGAGAAGCGGACGACGGTGCCCACCTCAGGCCGGACCCATGTGCGCGACCCAGCCCTTGTCGCCCAGCGTGAAGCCCTGGCGCAGCTGCAGCGTGCCGCCCGCGCCCTTCATGATGCGCGCGATCATCGGGAACACGCGTTGCGCATCGGCGTTCTGCATCCAGGGCGCCGGATCGATCTGGTAGGTGTAGCTCACCACCGCCAGCGAATGGCGCGCGTCGGCGGCCTCGACCTTCACGTCGACGATCTTCTCGCGCCGGAGATGCGCCACGCAGAAGTCCTTGGCGTGCTCGGTGCCGCGGGCCGCGTAGGGGTGCGGCTTGTAGAAGGCGCGGCCCGCCTCGGTGAGCTCGAAGCGCTTGACCGCGCCGTCCGGGTTCTCGGCGCTCTTGGGCACCGGGACGATGGTGCTGTGCACCAGGCCCAGCTGTTCCATCACCGGAAACTGCACCGCATGGCGCGCGCCGGCACCGGCCTCGGCTTCGCTCAGGTCGATCGGCCAGTCGAACATGGCCAGGCACAGGTCGCCGCGCTGGGCCAGGTAGTCGTCGAGCGGGCCCGCGAGGTTCTCGGCAGTGGGTGCCTTGGCATCGTGGCCGAGGCCGCAGGCGGCCAGCGCGCAGACCAGGGCGAGGCCTGTCAGCGCCTTGAGCGAGGTGTCGAGACGCGGGCGCGGGAGGAGGGAGCGGAGATTCATGAGGTTTCGGGTGGAGGTGTGGGGAGCCGCCGCGGCGGCTGCAATGCACGGATGCGCAGCTTCAATGCACATCGAGTTCGTCCGCGACCCAGCCGCTGCGCGTCAGGTGCACGCCCAGGCGCACCTGCATCGTGCCCTCGCGCTGGATGGCGCGTGCGAGCAGGGGAAAGGCCTGCTGCACTTCGGGGGCCGTGGCCCAGGCGTCGGTTGCGATGCGGTAGGTGAAGAGCAGCGAGGTCGCGGTGCGGCCGTCGCGGGTCTGCGGCGGGTCCCAGCCGATCAGGCGATCCAGGCTCAGCGTGGCGGCGCAGAGGTCGGCCGGGTGCGTGAGTGTCTGCGTGGTGGTGCGCACCACCACCGGCACCTGCAGGTAGTGCTGGCGCCCTGCGTCGGTCAGCGCGTATTCGCGCGCCGTAGCCACGTCCTTGCCGCGCACCAGCCCCAGCTTCTCGAGCACCGGCATCTGCTGCGCATCGGGTTCCCGCGAGCCGGCCGGCACGGTGATCGGCCAGCTGTACTTGGCCAGGCACACATGGCCGCGCTGCGCGAGGTAGTCGTTGACCGTCGCCGTGAAGTTCTCGTGGTTGGGAAAGCGCGCGGCCTCGTTGCTGCAGCCCGCGAGCGAGACCAGCGCGGCCAGCAGCAGCAGGGAGGCGCCGACGCGTCGCAGCGGGATCGAGTGGATGTTCGTCTTCATTTCACGCACCGGCCGGTGGTCGGCGCCTTGGCGGGCGGCTGGTAGCCGTCGCTCAGCACGCCCAGGAAGCAGACCAGGTCGGCGATCTGCTGCGGGGTCATGACCGGCGCCGAGCCGGGCGCGCGCGGCTGCGTGCCGCTGGCCAGCGTCTTGTCGCCGCCTTCGCCGGTGCCCAGCGGCACTTCCTCGTCGACGTTGCCTTGCTGCGCGCGCGGCAGGTCGTTGTACTTGCGCACCGTGGCGCCCGGCACATGGGTGGGCTGCAGCGCCCAGCCCGGGTTGGCCCGCGGCGCGCCGGTGCCGTCGGGGTCGGCGGGGTACCAGTACTCGGGGTGGGTGTCGCGGGTGTTGTAGAAGTTGACGACCTGGTCCAGCGAATGGAGCACGCCGTTGTGGAAGAAGGCGCCGCGCGTCGCCACGTTGCGCAGCACCGGGACCTTGAACATGCCGCAGTAGGGGTTGGCCGTGTTCGGCGTGGCGGGCTGGTGGTCGGTGCGGTAGGGGCCGCACAGTCCCATGTCGAAGTAGGCCGGGTCGTCGTTGGCCGGGATCGGGTCCGGGTTGTTCGGGATCGACCGGTCGTTGCGCGGCGCGCCCAGGGCCTGGTAGGTGAAGTCGGTCATCAGGCCCGAGTTGCCGTTGAAGTTGGCGCCCGTGTAGTGGCAGCCCGAGCAGTTGGTCACGCCGGTGCTGTGGAACAGCACCTCGCCACGCCGTTCGGCCGGCGTCAGCGTGCCACCGGCCTTGTTGAACACATAGAGGTCGTACTTGCTGCTGTAGGGATGGAAGCTCAGGTCTTCCGTCTCCAGCGCCTGGATCGCGCTGCCCACGGCGTCGAAGGCCTTGCCGGTGTCGTTGAACACGTCGGCGCCGTAGGCCTTCTTGAACAGCTCGGCGTAGCTGCTGCGCTGCACCGCCTTCACGACCGCCTCCTTCGAGGGATTGTTCATCTCGAGCGGGTTGAGCAGCGGCAGCGCGACCTGTGTCGCCATCGTCGCCGCACGGCCGTCCGCCATGAAGCCGCCACCGGGCGAGTTGCTGGTCACGCCGTCGGGGTTCGGTGCGTCGTCGTCGAAGGCCGGCGTCGATTCCCGGTAGCGCAGCGAAGGCACGGCGCGCACGCCGTACAGCGTGGGGTCCGAGCCCAGCTGCACCGAGACGCTGTTCGGGGGCCCGTAGGCGTATTGCGGGTCATGGCAGCTCGCGCAGGACATGTTGCCGCCGCCCGAGAGACTCTTGTCGAAGAACACCATTTGCCCGACCTGGGCGGCCGGGCTCAAGGCCGGCGCGTGCGGGCCCGCGCCGAGGGCAGCGGTGGGCTGAGCCGTTGTCGCCACGCGCCTGTCGTCGCAGCCCGCCAGGGCCAGCAGCGCCAACGAGAGCGCCACGACCAGCGGGGCTGTCTTTACCATTCTCAGATTCATCATTCACCGTTGCATCGCGCGAGCGTTGCCTCACGAAAAAAAGTTCCAGGCGGCGCCGCGCGGGCGCCTGCCTGGAACATCACCGCCCCGGAGGGCGGTGTTCGGCTCAGTGCGTGGCCCAGACGTTGGTCTGGCTCGCGTCGGGTCCCACCTGCGGCGTGATCTGGCCCTGGAGCTTGCCCGTGAGGGTGTCGACCTGGCCCACGATGTCGGCGGCGTAGAGCTTCTGCGTGTAGTTGCCCGGGATCACGTAGGCATGGTTGATCGGCCGCACCGAGTCGAAGTGCGTGTCCGCGCTGCCCGCGAATTCCGGCAGGGCCGTGATGTTGGCCGTGATGAAGGCTTCGGTGTACTTCGCGCGGTTCAGGTAGCTCGCATCGACCGCCGGGTCGGCGATCTGGAACATGTCCTGCAGCGTGCGCACGAAGGAGAAGTGGCTGTAGGCGTCGGTGTCGGCCACATTCTTCTTCGCCGTGCCCACGTCCTGCTGGTTGGAAATGATGCCGAAGATCGAGTTGCCGTGGCCGAAGTTGCCCGCGGCGTAGTTGCTCGGCGCGGCGGTGGCCGTGGCCTTGCCGCTCGCGTCCACCGTCACGGGTGCGGCGCCGGAGTTCTTGCCGCCCGCGTTCCAGCCGCAGCAGGAGCCGTTGCTGCCGCCTTCGCCTTCGTCGTACATCACGACGATCGCGACGCGCTTGTTCGGGTTCTTCCACAGCGCCGAGCTCTGGATCTTCTTGACCACCATGCCCAGGTAGATGTCGGCGCGCATCACGCCGTTGGCCTGGCCGTTGTTGTTGCTCACGCAACTCGTGTCGCTGCCCACGCCGTGCATGTCGTCGCACTGGTCGGGCACGATGAAGTTGATGTTGCCCACGTCGCCCGTGGCCAGGTCCTTGCTGAACTGGTCGTAGACCCAGCCGCTGGGCACCGGGTAGGCCGAGGCCTTGAGCCAGTCGGCTTCCTGGTATTGCGTGCCGAAGATGGTGCGGTTGGTGGCCGCGAACTCGGGCAGGTTGCGCGCGCTCTGGTAGGCGATCGAGGGTCCGTGCTTGACCTTGTAGAGCCCGTTGACCACGCCGAAGTTGGGGGTGCCGGCGAGGCTGGGCGTCGAGCCGTCGAGGTTGGTGAAGCCGTTGAGGCGGTTGGTCGCGTCGTAGGTGGCGGTGATGGCCGGGTCGGCGATGCTGTCGGCGCGCACGTCCTGGCCGGGGTTCATCGACTCGCTGTAGGTGCGGATGGTGCGGCCCGTCCTGGACATCAGCGTGAACAGGTTGTCGCCGGGGATGTTGTGCACGGTGCCGCCGGTGGGGTTGTCGCCGCAGGTGGTGCTGGCCGCGCTGTAGCCGGCGCGGCTGGCGCTGGTCGCGGGTGGCAGCTGGCCCTGGGCGGGCAGGGGCTGGCCGTCGGAAGCCGTGCCGCCGGTGAAGGCGACGTCGGTCACGGCATAGGGGGTGCCGGCGACCGCGCCGCAGCCGAACCAGTTGTCGTCGGTGATGCCGAAGTCGTCGCCGCCGCCCAGCGCGGTGTAGTTGGGCTCGGACGGGTTGCCGGTCGAGTAGTAGGTGCTGAGCTGGTTGTACTTGTTCAGGATGTAGTTGATGTTCACGGCCCGCGAGTTGCCGACGATCACGTCGGTCGACTTGTTCTCCTCGATGACCACGAAGATGTTGTCGTAGGCCGGCACGCCTTCCACGTTGAAGGCCGCCTGCTGGGCCTGCGCGAAGGTGATGGGCGCCTGCTTCTGCGTCGGCACCGAGGGCGTGGCGTTGCTGCCGTCGCGGTTGGTGAGGGTCACGCCCGTGAGGCCGACCAGGCGCGGGTCGCCGCCGGCGACCGCCAGGTTGTCGGGGAACATGTCGCCGCGGTCGAGCTTGGTGGTCGCGTAGGTGTAGCGGTTGGTCAGCTCGTTGTCCTGGTACAGCGCCGCGTACTGGGTGGCGCCGCTCAGGGTGTTGACGTCGGCCAGCGGGTCGGTGACCGCGGCCGTGCCCAGATTGAAGACCGGGCCGTTGAGGCGGGCGGCGAGGTTGGCCTTCTCGGCCGCGTAGCTGCTGCCGTTGGCTTCCACCAGGCGCTGCGCTTCGCTCGACAGCGGGCTGATCACGACCTGGCCCACGCCCTGGTCGGCGATCTGGTCGGCCGACGCGCGCAGGATCAGGTGGCTGGCCACGGGCGCGCCGGTGGCGGTGTTGATCGCGCCGGTGCCGATGTCGGCCACCAGCGGGCCGGTGCCGGTGGTCGTCAGCGTGAACTTGCCGCTGGCGTCGGTGACCGCGGACGCTTCGCCGCTGTCGAGCACGCCGTTGCCGTTGCTGTCGACGAAGACCGTGGCCTTCTGGTAGTAGCCGGCCTTGAGCGTCGGATTGCCCGTGCTGCTGCCCGGCACGAAGCCGCTGGCGGCCACGACACCGCTGTACGTCGTGCTGCTCGTGTTGGTGGGGGGAGGCGTGATCGAGACGGAGCCGCTGCTCCCGTCATTCCCGCCGCCGCAAGCGGCGAGCACGCAAGCCGCAATGGTCGTCAATGACGTAAGCCAGACTCTTTTTTCGAGAATCAACATATAAATATTGGGGGGTGTGGGTGATGGAAGGTTTTGGCCGGCCGCGCGGGAATTCGGGCGTCGTTTTCTTTTCAATACGAACCGCCACGTCGAGGGGCAATGTAGAAATGCCTGGTGACAGTTGTGTGTCAGACGCGCGTTGGACGCTTTGCCAATTCGGGTGCGCAGGCGCGGCCAATTCGCTTTCAATAATTCAATGATCTGACCGAGGCCTGACCCCCGGATGTCAATTTCTGACGGCGGCCTGACTTATTGGGTCCATTGACTGACCCCGGCCTGACCTATTGAATCAATCGGAAATTGGAAACAATTTGCAAAAAAATACGCGCACCCGCCCCGGGCCGCGTCAGCGGTCTTCGGGCGTCGCAGCGGGCCCGGCCGAGAGGCCGGCTCAGCCGGCCATCGACAGCGCGCCGGTCTGCTGCGCGATGGTCTTGCGCAGGCAGTCGCGCAGCAGCTTCGCGCTCGGCGACAGCGGCCGGCCGACGCTCCACAGCAGCCCCACGGGCCGCACCAGCGAGGGCAGCGGCAGGGGCAGCACCTCGACGATGCGCGCCTTGTCGAACTCCTTCGAGATCGAGGCCGGCAGCGTGGCGATCGCGTCGCTGTGCGCGAGGTAGCTGCGGATGAAGGACACCGACAGCGTCTCGATCGCGTTGGCCGGCTCAGGCAGGCCGCTGTCCTTGAACCATTGCGACAGCGGTTCGCGCAGCAGCGAGCCCTCGGGCGGCAGGATCCAGGCGTAGGGCGCGAGGTCCACCCATTCGAGGCTGCTGTGGCGTGCCAGCGGGTGGCCGGCGCGCACCACCACCGTGGTCTGGTCCTCGAACAGCACCTCTTCCTCGACGCCGGTGTCGGCCTTCTGCAGGGGCAGCGTGCCCAGGATCAGCTCGATGGCGCCCGAGCGCATCTCGTGCAGCAGCACGTCCATCGTCGCCTCGCGCACGATCACCGGCGTGGCCGGCGAGAGCTTCTTGAGCTTGAGCAGGCTCGCGGGCAGCAGCGAGATGGCGGAGGAGGGCAGCACGCCGATGCGGATCTTGCCGGTGACGCCGTGCGACAGCGCATGCAGCTCGTCGCCCACTTCGGCCAGCCCGCGCATCATCATCTTGGCGCCGCGGATCATGCATTCGCCGAAGGGCGTGGGCGTGATGCCGCGCACGCTGCGGTCGAACAGCTTCATCTCCAGCCCTTCCTCCAGCTCGGTCAGGGTCTTGGAAACGGCCGGCGTCGTGACGTTCATCAGGGCCGCGACCTTGCCGATCTGGCGGTAGTCGTCCAGCGCCACCAGCAGCTGGAAGTGGCGCGGCTTGAGGCCGGCGCGGATGTACCAATCGAGCTTCGCCATGGACGATCTTCCTTTTCGAGTCTGCACCGGGATGGTGCGTCTCCATTTACCAATTGGTTGGGTCTGAGGGCGGCTGGCGCTTGCGAGTCGCGCAGGACCCAAGGGTAGCAATGTTCGGGTCAGCCTGTGGTGGGCCGCCGTGGTGCATGCTTCTGCCGCTTTTTCGGGCCTTAACCAGACGGTAAAGGGAAGCGGCTCAATATTCAATTGTCATAAATCGCAAGGCTTCTACGATCCGTCCCCGATCAAGCAGTGTTTTTTCCAATGGATCACAGGAGCGAGTCGATGGAAGTGATTGTCGTCGGGGGTGGAATCGGAGGCATGTCTGCGGCGTTGAGCCTGCATGCCGCGGGCATCGGGGCGCAGGTGTACGAAGCGGCGCCGCAGATCGCCGCCATGGGGCTGGGCATCCATCTGCAGCCGAACGCGGTGCGCGAACTCACCGAGCTGGGGCTGGCCGATGCGCTGCACAGCCAGGCCGTCGCGATCCAGGAACTGGCCTTCTACAGCAAGCGCGGCCAGCGCATCTGGAGCGAGCCGCGCGGCCGCGAGGCCGGCTACCACTGGCCGCAGTACGCGATCAACCGCGGCACGCTGCAGGTGATCCTGCTCGAGGCCGCACGCGCGCGCCTGGGCGCCGGGCGCATCCACACCGGCCACCGGCTGGCGTCCTTCGAACAGGACGAGACCGGGGTCACGGCCCACTTCGTGGACAGCGTCACCGGCGCGCCGCTGCCGCCGGTGCGCGGCGACGTGCTGGTGGCGGCCGACGGCCTGCATTCCGTGGTGCGCAAGCATTTCTACCCCGACCAGCCACTGCGCTACGGCGGCCAGCTGATGTGGCGCAGCGCGGTCAGCGCCGCGCCCTTCCTGGGCGGCAGCACCATGATCATCGCGGGCCACCGCAACCAGAAGCTGGTGTGCTACCCGATGCGCAACCAGGCCGACGGCACGGTGATCCTCAACTGGATCGCGGAGCTGGGCCAGAGCGGCGACGGCCCGCCGCGCGAGGAATGGAACCAGAAGGTCGACCGCAGCAAGTTCTCCGGTGCCTTCGACGCCTGGACCTTCGACTGGCTCGACGTGCCCGCGCTGATGAAGGCCGGTGCCGAGGTCTTCGAGTTCCCCAAGGTCGACCGCGATCCGGTGCCGCAATGGACCTTCGGCCGCGTCACGCTGCTGGGCGATGCGGCGCACCCGATGCACCCGGTGGGTTCGCAGGCCGGTTCGCAGGCGGTGGTCGACGGCCGCGTGCTCGCGCACCACCTGGCCGCCACGCGCGACAAGCCGCAGGAAGGCTTGCTGCGCTACGAGGCCGACCGCCTGCCGCCGATGCGCGACATCGCCTTGCAGAACCGCACCCTGGGCCCGGAACTGGTCATGGAGATCGTCGAGGAGCGCGCACCCCAGGGCTTCGCCCACATCCACGACGTGCTGAGCGCCGAAGACCTGCAGGAGCGTGCCGATGCCTTCAAGCGGCTCGCGGGCTTCGCGGTCGAGAGCCTCAACAACCGGCCTTCCTACAGCGTCGCGCGGCCCTGAGATCGCGCACCTGCTCCTCTCCTTTTCGTTACCACCCTTCAGAAAGCCAGCCATGCCTCCACGCTTCAAGCCGATCCGCTCGCTGACCGCCACGCTGCTTCTCGCAGCCTGCGCGGTGTCGGGCTTCGCGCAGCCACAACAACAAGCACCCCAATCCGCGAGCACGATCGAATCGCGCCTGAAGACCGAGCTGCTCGCACTCGGCTTTCCCGAAGGGCAACTGCCGGTGCTCAAGCCAGCCTTCGGCAACTACGTCGATGCGGTGAAGGTCGGCAACATGCTCTACCTGTCGAGCGCCGCGCCGCAGCGCCCCGACGGCCAGTTCGTCAAGGGCCGCGTGCCCGACCAGGTCGGCGTGGCCGACGCGATGGTCGCGGCCAAGCTGGCCTGCGTGCGGCAGATCGCGCGCCTGAAGCTGGTGCTGGGCGACCTGAACCAGGTGCAGCGCATCGTCTACGTGCGCGGCAAGGTCTATTCGCAACCCGACTTCACCGACCAGACCAAGGTGACCGATGCCTGCTCGGCGCTCTACGTCTCGGTGTTCGGCGATGCCGGCCGCCATGCGCGCACCACCGAGGGCATCGTGGCCGGCCCCTTCGGCGTGGCGGTGGAGATGGAGACCTTCGTTGAACTGAAACCGACGGCGACGCTGGTGTCCGCCGCACCCGAGGAGAAGAAGTGAGCCCGCGTTCCACCCCCCAATTCGTCCGCCTCGCGGCCGGCCTGCTGTGCGGCCTCGCGCTGGTCGGCGGCGCCCTGGCCCAGACCACCACCAAGATCGGCTTCCAGGCCGGCCTCACCGGTCCCGCCGCGGCCGACGGCAATGCCGGGCTGGCCGCGGCCAAGCTCGCGGTCGAGCAGATCAACGGTGCCGGCGGCCTCAACGGCAAAAAGCTCGAACTGGTGGTCTACGACGACCAGGGCAAGCCCGAGCAGGCCGTGCCCATCGCCAACCGCATGGTGGGCGACGGCGTGCGCGCCGTGGTGTCGGCCGGCTTCTCCGGCCCCTCGCGCGCGGCCGCGCCGGTGTTCCAGAAGGCAAAGATTCCCTACATCGCCTCGATCGCCTTCGCGCCCGAGATCACGCGCACCGGCAACTACATGTTCCGCGTGACCAGCGTGGGCGAGGTGCAGGGCCGCGCCGCCGCCAAGCTGGTGGGCGAGGTGCTGCGCAAGAAGCGCACCGTGCTGCTGACCATCAAGACCGACTTCGGCAAGACCCTGGCCGCGGGCTTCAAGGAGGCTGCGCCCAAGTTCGGCGTGCAGCTGCTCAAGGAGTATGAATACGCGCCCAGCGACCGCCAGTTCGGCCCGCTGATCGCGAGCATCAAGGCCGACAACCCCGAGGTCATCTACGCCACCGGCTTCTACTTCACCGCCGGTCCGCTGGTCGCGCAGCTGCGCAGCGCGGGCATCACGGCCGACGTGGTGGGCGCCGAGTCGCTGAGCTCGCAGCAGTACATCGACATCGCGGGCCAGGCCGCCGAAGGCACGGTCATCACCAACGTGATCGACTGGGGCTCGCAGCTGCCCGAGATCGCCGACTTCCTCAAGGCCTACGAGAAGGCGACGAACAGCAAGGCCGAGGCCGCCGCCACGTCGACCCATGCGGCCGTGACCACGCTGGCCGCCGCGATCCGCAAGGCCAAATCGGACGAGCCCGAGAAGATCCGCGCCGCGCTGGAAACCACCGACGTGATGACCGCCATCGGCCGCATCAGCTTCAACAAGCTGCACGAGGTGAAGAAGAACTTCCCGCTGAGCATCGTGCGCAACGGCAAGTGGGAACGCTTCGGCGTGATCGACGACGCCGCGCTGCTGGCGCCGCCCGAGCAATGAGCCTGTTCCTCAACCTCTCGTCGCAGGGGCTGATCAACGGCGCGGTCTACGCGCTGATCGCGATCGGCCTGGCGATGGTGTTCGGGCTGCTGCGCATCCTGCACATCGCGCATGCGGGGCTGTTCGCGCTCGGCGGCTACCTGGGGCTGGTGATCACCAACGCCACCGGCAGCTTCGCGCTCGGGCTGGTGCTGTCGATGGCGCTGGTCGCCATCTGCGGCGTGCTGATGTACCGCCTGTGCTACGAGCCCATCCTCGACCAGCCGCCCTACGTGCCGCTGATCGCCTCGGTCGGCATGTTCCTCGCCATCGAGGAGCTGCTGCGGCTGGTGTTCGGCGACCACGGCCTGTCGTACCACGTGCCGCCGCTGGCCGGTGCCATCGACGTGGGCAGCATGCGCATCAAGTACGCCGAGATCGCGGTGGTGGTGATGGCCTGCGTGCTGCTGGGCGGGCTGGCGCTGTTCGCCACCCGCACGCGCATCGGCATGGCCTGGCGCGCGACCGTCAGCGAGCCGCGCATGGCGGCCTCGTGCGGCGTGAGCCTGCGCCAGGTGCGCTACCTGAACTTCGCCATCGGCTCGGCCTTCGCCGCCGCCGCGGGCGTGATGGTGGGCGTGCTCAACAACCTGGTCGAGCCCTCGATGGGCGCAGTGCCCAGCTACAAGGCGCTGGCCATCATCGTGCTGGGCGGCCTGGGCAACATGGGCGGCACCCTGGTCGCGGCGCTGCTGCTGGGCCTGGTCGAAGCCTTCGGCGCGACCTACCTCTCGAACTACCTCGACCGCGACAGCATCGCGTTCGCGGCCATGCTGTGCGTGCTGCTGATCAAGCCCGAGGGCCTGTTCTCCGGGCCCGCACGCGCCACCGGCGGGCTCGCCAAGACACTGCAATTGAAGGGAGCGGCCAAGTGGGTGCTTACGAAACGTCCATCCTGACGCTGGTGGCGATCAACGTGATCCTCGCGCTGAGCCTGAACCTGATCTCCGGCCTCTGCGGCCAGGTGAGCCTGGGCCACGCCGCCTTCTTCGGCGTCGGCGCCTATGCCACGGCGCTGCTGGCCAAGGCCGGCTTCGGCCTCTGGCTCACGCTGCCGCTGGCGCTGCTGGCGGCGGGGGTCTTCGGGCTGGTCGTGGGCTTCTGCAGCCTGCGGGTGCGCGACGACTTCCTGGCCATCGCGACCATGGCGGCGGGCTTCCTGTTCCTCGGCGTGGTGCGCACCAGCGATGCGCTGGGCGGCGAGCTCGGCATCTCGCAGATCCCCGAGACTGCGCTGGGCGACTTCTTCCCCTACTTCGTGGTGCTGTGCGCCGTGGCCGCGGGCCTGTTCTGCGCCTGGGTCAAGAAGAGCTGGCTGGGCTATGCCTTCGAGGCCGTGGCCGCCGACGAGACGGCCGCGCGCAGCCTGGGCATCGACACGCCGCGCTTCAAGCTGGCGGCCTTCGCGCTCGGCACCGCGCTGGCCGGCGTGGCCGGCTGCCTCTATGCCTACTACCTGGGCACGGTGGGCGCCGAGGCCTTCGGCTTCCCGGTGTCGGTGATGATCCTTGCGATGGTGGTGATCGGCGGCATGGGCTCGATCTGGGGCAGCGTGCTGGCCGCGACCCTGCTCACGCTGATGCCCGAATGGTTCCGCTTCATCAACGACTACAAGCTGCTGGTCTTCGGCCTGCTGCTGTTCATGATGATGCGTTTCGTGCCCGGCGGCCTGTTCCCGCTGGTGCTGCGGCAGGCCGCACGGCTGCGCGGAGGGAAGGCGGCATGAGCACGACGCTTCCTCTTCAAGCCAGGGCCAGCGGCGAGCTGCTGGTGATCGACGACGTGGGCGTGCGCTTCGGCGGCATCGTCGCGGTCGACGGCGTGTCCTTCGAGGTGCGCGACGGCGAACTGCTGGGCCTGCTGGGCCCCAACGGCGCGGGCAAGACCACACTGCTGCGGCTGATCTCCGGCGTGGTCGATCCGACCGCGGGCGCGGTGCGCTTTCGCGGCGAGACGCTCAACGGCCTCAATGCCGCCAAGCGGGCGCAGCGCGGCATCGCGCTGTCGCACCAGATCGTGCGGCCCTTCCGCAACATGACGCTGCTGGAGAACGTGGTGCTCGCGGCCGGCTCGGCCATCACCCGCACGCCCTGGCGCGCGCTGGCCACGCTCGACCGCCGCCCGCTGCGCGACGAAGCGATGCGCTACCTCGAGATGGTGGGCATCGCCGCGCTGGCCGACAAGCTGCCCACCGCGCAGCCGCTGGGCGTGCTCAAGCGGCTCGAGGTGGCGCGCGCGCTGGCCACGCGGCCGCAACTGCTGCTGCTGGACGAGCCGCTGGCCGGGCTGGGCCACGGCGAGGCGCTGCGCCTGGCCGACCTGATCCGCTCGCTCAACCAGGGCGGCGTGACCATCGTGCTGATCGAGCACAACCTGGCCGAGGTGATGCGGATCTGTCCGCGCATCGTGGTGCTGAACAACGGCCGGAAGATGGCCGACGGGCCCGCGGCCGAGGTCATGGCCGACCCGGCCGTGATCGAGGCCTACCTGGGCGAAGGAGCCGCACTTGCTGAACATTGACAACCTCTCCTGCGGCTACGGCTCGGCCGTGGTGCTGCACGGGCTGAACCTGCAGGTCAACGCGTCCGAGGTGGTCGCGCTGATCGGCCCCAACGGCGCGGGCAAGACCTCGACGCTGCAATGCATCGCGGGCCATGTGCGCGCGCAGTCGGGCACGGTGCGCTTCAATGGCAAGGACCTGGCGCCGCTGCCGCCGCAGAAGCGCGTGCTCGAAGGCATCGCGCTGTCGCCCGAGGGCCGCAAGCTGTTCGGCGACATGACGGTGCGCGAGAACCTGGTGGTGGGCGGCTACAGCCGGCCGCGCGAGGCCACCGCGCGCAACATCGAACGCGTGCTCGACCTGTTCCCCCGCCTGGGCGAGCGCTTCGATTCGCTGGGCCGCACGCTGTCGGGCGGCGAGCAGCAGATGGTGGCGATCGGCCGCGCGCTGATGGCCGAGCCCAAACTGCTCTTGATCGACGAACTGTCGCTGGGCCTGATGCCCAAGAACGTCGACATCTGCTACCAGGCGCTGCAGAAGCTGCGCGGCGAGGGCATCGCGGTGCTGCTGGTCGAGCAGAACCTGTCGAAGGCGCTGGCTTTCTCCGACCGCGCCTATGTGCTGGATTCGGGCCGCCTCGTGTGGTCGGGCACCTCGGAGGCCGCGCGCGCGCGGCGCGACCTGGTCGAGTCCATCCTGGGCCACGCCGCCAGCGCGGACCCCGCACCTGCATCCCACGAGGAACTGACTTCATGACGACGAACCACGCCATCGATGCGCTCTACGTGCGCTACCAGGTCCGCGACCTGGCCGTGATGGAGAGCTTCCTGCGCGACTTCGGCATGGTGCCGGCCGCGGCCGGCGACGGCCATCGCCTGTTCATGCGCGGCACCGGCGAGGCGCCCTTCGTCTACGAGGCGGTGCGGGGGGACGACAACCGCTTCCTGGGCGCGGGCTTCAGCGTGGCCGATGTCGCCACGCTCGAGCGGCTCGCGGCCCTGCCGGGCTCGGGCCCGGTCGAGTCCGCGGCCGAGGTGCCCGGCGGCGGCCAGCGGGTGCGCATGCGCATGCCCGACGGCTTCGAGATCGACGCGGTGCACGGTGCCACGCCCGCCGCGCCGCTGCCGGTGCGCGACGTGATCCCGCTCAACACGGTGCAGGCCAAGCCGCGCGTGAACACCGCCGTGCGCATCGCGCGCCAGATCTCGCCGGTCAAGCGCCTGGGGCACTTCGTGCTGCACGTGAGCGACCACCAGGGCTCGGTGGCCTGGCTGCAGCAGCGCTTCGGGCTGATCGCCTCGGACTACCTGGCGATTCCCGACGCCCCGGCGCAGCCCATCGGCACCTTCCTGCGCGTGGACCACGGCGACGCGCTGGTCGACCACCACTGCATGCTGGTGCTGGGCACCGACCGGCCCGGCGTGCACCACTGCTCCTTCGAGGTGAGCGACCTCGATGCGGTGATGTCCGCGCACGACTTCCTGCTGGAGCGCGGCTACACGCTGGACTGCGGCGTGGGCCGGCACCTGCTGGGCAGCCAGATCTTCGACTACTGGCGCGACCCCTTCGGCTTCCGCATCGAGCACTACACCGACGGCGACGTGGTCAACGGCACGCACGTGCCCACCATCTTCGCCGGCACCGCCGACCAGACCACGCAGTGGGGCGCCAAGCCGCCCGCCGATTTCTTCGAGTGATCCGCCCGGATCCTTTCGCAACCGAGCCACACACAACACACACATGGCCATTCAACAAATCATCAGCCCCGAGGTCACGGAGCCCGCACCGGGCACCTGGTCGAACTGCCTGCGCGTGGGCGACACGGTCTACATCGCGGGCCTCACCGCACGCGACAAGCATCTCGCGCCGACCGGCGGCGGCGAGTACGCCCAGGCAAGGCTGATCTTCGAACGCATCCAGCACCTGGTCACCGCCGCCGGCGGGTCCATGCAGGACGTGGTCAAGATCAACATGTACCTGACCCGCATCGAGCACCGCGAAGAGGTCTGGCGCGCGCGCCGCGAGTTCTTCCAGGGCGCATTCCCGGTCGCCACGCTGGTCGAGGTGAGTTCGCTGGCGCAGCCCGAGATCCTGGTCGAGATCGAGGCGGTCGCGGTGCTCAATCAAGGCGGCCGCCCGGCCCAGCAGGTGGGAGGTGGCGCATGACCGGCTTCGTCCTGCCCGCACCCGCGATCACCTCGGTGCCGGTGGCCGGTGGCCGCGGCGCCTTCCCGGTGCGGCGCGTCTACTGCGTCGGGCGCAACTATGCGGACCACGCGCTCGAGATGGGCGTGGACCCGCGCGCCGAGCCGCCCTTCTTCTTCTGCAAGCCCACCGACACCGTGGTGTCGAACCCCACGGGCGCGGTGCCCGTGCCGTATCCGCCGCAGACGCAGAACCTGCACCACGAGGTCGAGCTGGTGGTGGCGATCGGCAAGGGCGGCGCGAACATCGCCGTCGAGGATGCGGCCTCGCACATCTGGGGCCACGCGATCGGCATCGACATGACGCGGCGCGACCTGCAGCTGGCGATGCGCAAGAGCGGCAAGTCCTGGGAGATCGGCAAGACCTTCGAGCGCTGCGCGCCGGTCGGCCCGATCGTGCCGCTGGACCAGACCGGCGAGCTCACGCAGGGCGCGATCGCGCTCACGGTGAACGGCGCGCCGCGCCAGGCCAGCGACCTGTCGAAGCTGATCTGGTCGACGCGCGAGATCATCGCCGCGCTGTCGCGCTACTTCACGCTGGCGCCCGGCGACCTGATCTTCACCGGCACGCCCGAAGGCGTGGGCGCCGTGGTCGAGGGCGACCTGCTGGAGGCCAGCGTCGCCGGCCTGGGCACGCTGCAGGTGCGCATCGCGGCGCCGGCCGAAGGGGCGCAGCCATGAGCGCCTCGCCTTACACCCTGAGCGCCGACACCCGGGCCAAGCTGGTGCAGGTCGGCAGCGCCAACGTGGCGAACGCGCTGCTCAAGCGCGGCTTTCGCAACGTCTACCTGCTGGGCCTGCACCCGCTCTCGCCCGAGCAGCCGCAACTGGTGGGCCCGGCCTACACGCTGCGCTTCATGCCGGCGCGCGAGGACATCGACACCATGGCCAACTACGGCCGCAACGACAACCTGCACCGGCGCGCGGTGGAGGAGTGCCCGGTCGACCATGTGCTGGTGATCGACACCGGCGGCTGCGTGCGCTCGGCCGCGGCCGGCGACCTGATGGCCGCGCGCATGCGCCAGCGCGGCGTGGCCGGCGTGGTCACCGACGGCGGCTACCGCGACACGCCCGCGATCCGCAAGACCGGCCTGCCGGCCTACCAGCGCCAGTCGGCGCCGCCGGCCACTCCCATCGCCATGCACCCGGTCGAGCTCAACGGCCCGGTGGGTTGCGCGGGCGTGGCGATCTACCCCGGCGACGTGCTGGTGGGCGATGGCGAAGGCGTGGTGGTGATCCCGCAGCACCTGGTCGAGGAGGTCGCGGCCGAGGCGCTGGACGCGGTCGAGTATGAGGCCTTCGCCGAGCAGCAGATCGCCGGCGGCCGCTCGATCTTCGGACTGTTTCCGGCGACCCCGGAAAGCCGCAAGGAATACGACGGCTGGGTCGCGGCCGGCCGTCCCCCCCTGGAGCACACGCCATGAACCCGGTCCCGAACGAAGCCCTGATGAAGACACTGGAGCTGCTGATCCGCACGCAGGATCTCGACGCCGCGCAGTGGATCGACTTTCCCGCGTACGGCTTTCGCCAGTACTTCCTGTGGAAGAACGCCGAGACCGGCGCCAGCATCGCACTGCTCGAGTACGAGAAGGGCGGGCGCATCCCGGTCAAGCACTCGCATGCGTCCAACCAGTTCATGTACTGCCTCGAAGGCCGCTACGAGTACACCGACAGCCAGCTCACGCTGACCGCGGGCTCGTTCTACATGAACCCCAAGGACCATCCCCACGGCCCCACGCTGGCGCACGAACGCAGCGTGCTGATCGAGATCTACGACGGGCCGCACTACTACGAGAAGCCCGTGTTCCACACCGATGAAAGCATCGGCGCTTTCCTGTCCAAGTCCTGAGTTTTCGCATCCAGAGTCCTCCCATGTTCGACACCCAAGAAGTCCTTTCCGAATTCCACATCCAGCCGGTCCACGGCGGCGCCTGCACCGGCACCGGCGGCTGGAGCGCCACCGAGGGCCGCAAGGCCTTCGAGGCGGTCAACCCTGCCGACGGCACCGTCACGGCCCGCGTGGCCGGCGCCACCGCGCAGGACTACGAGGCCGTGATGGCCGCGGCCGTGGCCACCCACCAGCGCTGGCGCATGGTGCCCGCGCCCCGGCGCGGCGAGCTGGTCGCGCGCATCGGCGAACTCGCGGCCCAGCACCACGAGGGCCTGGCGGCGGTGGTGGCGCTCGACACCGGCAAGTCGCTGATGGAAGCCCGCAGCGAGGTGCGCGAACTGATCGATATGGCGGCGCTCGCGGCCGGCCAGTCGCGCATGCTCTACGGCTTCACGCAGCAGTCGCAGCGCGCCAAGCACCGCATGTACGACCAGTGGCTGCCGCTGGGCGTGGTGGGCGTGATCTCGGCCTACAACTTCCCGGCTGCGGTCTGGGCGCAGAACGGTTTCCTCGCGGCCATCGGCGGCAACACCGTGGTCTGGAAGCCCAGCCCCAAGGTGCCGCTGACCGCGCTGGCGCTGCAGCACCTCTCGAACCAGGCGATGCAGGAGCTGGGCTTCGAAGGCGTGTTCACGCTCTTCATCCCCGACGACAACGCCGTGGCCGAGCGCCTGGTGGCCGACCCGCGCGTGGCGCTGATCTCCTTCACCGGCTCGAGCGGCGTGGGCCGCAAGGTGGCGAACATCGTGGGCGCGGCGCTGGGCCGACGCTACATGCTCGAGTGCTCGGGCAACAACGGCTGCATCGTCGACGAGACGGCCGATCTCAAGCTGGCCGCGCGCAGCATCACCTTCGGCGCGGTCGGCACCACCGGCCAGCGCTGCACCAGCACGCGCCGCGTGATCGTGCAGCGCACGGTGGCCGACGAACTGGTGCAGCTGCTCAAGCAGTCCTTCGCGCAGATCAAGGTCGGCGACCCGCGCGAGCCCGGCACCGTGATCGGCCCGCTGGTCGACGCACCGGCCATCGGCCACTACGAGGACGCGATCGCGCAGGCGGTGGCGCTGGGCGGCCAGGTGGTCTACGGCGGCAGGCGCATCGACCGGCCGGGCCACTACGTCGAGCCCACGCTGATCACGCAGACGCAGCCCGAGTGGCCCTGCGTGCAGCACGAGACCTTCGCGCCCATCGTCTACGTGATGACCTACGACACGCTCGAGGAAGCGATCACGATCCACAACGGCGTGCCGCAGGGCCTGGCCTCGGGCATCCACAGCTCGAACCTGGGCAACATCGAACTGTTCCTGTCGGCGCAGGGCAGCGACTGCGGCATCGCCAAGGTGAACATGGGCACCACCGGCGCCGACATCGGCGCGGCCTTCGGCGGCGAGAAGGAAACCGGCGGCGGCCGCACCGCGGGCTCCGATGCCTGGAAGGGCTACATGCGGCGCCAGAGCGTGTGCATCAATTGGGGCGGCGAGTCGCCCTGGGACCAGCGCATCGCACTGTAGGGGTCAGGGCTTCAGGGCGCCGTGCGCGGCGCCCCCAGGATCGCCGAGACCTTGTCGGCGGCGTTCTTCAGGGCGTCGACCGTCGCAGGGTTCGCCTGGGCCGGCAGGAAATGGATCGAGCCCACGATGGCCAGCGCGCCGAAGAGCTCGCCGCCGCTGTGGAAGATCGGTGCGGCCAGCGCGTTCACGCCCATGAACACCTCTTCGGGCGCCTCGGCCCAGCGGCGCTTGCGCACGATGTCGATCTCCGCGCGCAGGCGGTCCGCATCGACGATCGTGTGCGGCGTGGCGGCGGCCAGCGGATGCGTCAGCAGGCGCTCCAGCAGCGCCGGCGCGCCGAAGGCCAGCACGATCTTGCCCTGCGCCACGGTGTGCAGCTTGTACTCGGTGCCCGAGCTCAGCAGGATCTCGAGCTGGCTGTGCCCGCGCACCAGGTCGAGCACCACCACGTGGTTGTCGGTGAAGGTGGTGATGACGATGGTCTGCCCCACCTGGTCGCGCAGCTCCTCCATGACCGGGCGCGCGAGGCTGACCACATCGAACTGCCGCACCAGCTTCTGGCCCAGCAGGAACAGCCGCCAGCCCACGCTGTAGCGGCTGCTGCGGGCGTTCTGGATCACATAGCCCTCCTGGCGCAGCGAACTCAGGTGCCGGTGCACGCGTGCCTTGGGCATGCCGAGCCGCTCGGCCAGCTGCGTCACGCCCAGCTCGGCATTGGCCTCGGCCATCACCTCGAGGATGCGCAGCGAGATGACGGAGGTCGACGAGCTGTTGCCGTCCTGCGGCCCTTCCTCCCGGGTCCCTTCGTCCGTTCCGGTGAGGGGGGCGGTGGGGGCGGCGGGCAGGGAAGAGGGGTTCGATGGCATAGGAAAGGTCAGTCGTGTCGTGGGGCGCCGGGGCGCTCGAGCCGCAGGAAGCGCTCTGCATACACATGGTACTTCTGGGTGTTGGGCTGGCCGGCGTCTTCCGGCCGCACGAAGCGGATCGAGCTGCGCCCGCGGCAGGCCTGCGGGAGGATAAAGCAGCGGATGAAGGTGGTCGCGCTGTCCTGGGTCGTGGGCGCCAGCACCGGCGCATGGCCCAGCTCGAACCAGGCGTCGCCGGGCCCGTGGACCTGCGTCGTCCCCTGGGTCTCGATGGTGATCTCGCCGTCGAGGCAGCAGCGGATGCCCGGCCCCTGGTGGACGTGGGTCAGCGCCACGCCGCCGGGCGGAAAGGCCACGCGGTCGCAGCGCATGAGCCAGTCGAAGCCGCTGTCCAGCTCGATCGCCTGCTCCAGCTTGCAGACCGAGCGCGTCGCCGGTGCGGAACGCAGGGTGCCCGCTTGCGCCGCGTCGTGCGGCACCAGTTCCCAACGCCAGAGCACCACCTCCGACTCGCCGGCCAGCAGCGCGAGCGCGTCGTCGCCGACCCAGGCCGTGTCGTGCACCACATGCTGCGCGCCGGTGGCGAACTCGACGGCGAGCTGGCCTTCGACCACATAGATCGCCCGCGAGAGGGCGGGCAGGTAGACCGGGGCGTGGCGGGCGGGGATGCGGTCTTCCAGAAGGCGCAGCTTGAATCGATGCATGGGAACTCCAAGGTTTGAAGCCTGTAGTATCGATAAACGATACACGCATGTCTATTAGTGGTTAATACTGAGACGAAATCTCTTGGTGATCCATAAGATTCGTTCTTCGATACGAATGTATCTTTCATGAAGACGCGTGGCCGCAGCGTTTGCGGCCCTCCAGGAGACCTCCCATGAGCATGGCGACCGCCGGCACCGACCCGGCAACGACGACAACCCCGAACGCGCGCTGGTACGTGGGGCGCACCAAGGCGCAGTGGCAGACCTTCGGCTCCGCCTATGTGGGCTGGATGCTGGACATCATGGATCTGATGCTGTTCGCGATGATGATCAAGTACATCAGCGCCGACCTGGCCTTCGACAAGGGCGTGGCGGGGCTGATCGCCTCGATGACGCTGCTGGCCACCGCGGTCGGCGGCCTGGTCTTCGGATTCCTGGCGGACCGCCTGGGCCGCACCCGCTCGATGGTGCTGAGCATCCTGTGCTATTCGCTCGGCACCGCGTTGTGCGGCTTCTCGCAGACCGTGACGCAGCTGCTGATCTTCCGTTTCATCCTCGGCCTCGGGGTGGGCGGCGAGTGGTCGGCGGGCGCGACGCTGATCACCGAGACCTGGCCGGCCGAGCACCGCGGCAAGGTGATGGCCTGGGTGCAGAGCGCGTTCGCGCTGGGCTACGCGCTGGCGGCGCTGATCGCGGCGCTGGTGCTGCCTTACTTCGGCTGGCGCTGGGCCTTCGCGGTCGGCCTGCTGCCGGCGATGTTCGCGTTCTGGGTGCGGCGCCACACGCCGGAATCCTCGATCTGGCTGGAACAGAAGCGACGCCTGTCCGTGGGCGAGACCTTCTCGGTGCTGTTCGGGAACCACCTGCGGCCCACGCTCGTGTGCCTGGCATTTACCTCGGCGGCGATGTGCGGCTACTGGGGCCTGTTCACCTGGGTGCCGACCTACCTCGCGACGCCGGTGGCGCAGGGCGGGCCGGGCTTCGACCTGCTCAAGTCGACCACCTGGATCGTCGTGATGCAGGCCGGCGCGGCCCTGGGTTTCATCGTGTTCGGCTACTTCGCCGACGCCATCGGCCGCCGGCGCTCGTTCATCCTGTTCTTCCTGGCCTCGGCGGTCGCGGTACCGCTCTACGTGGCGATCACGTCGCCGACGCTGCTGCTGCTGTTCGGCCCGGTCGTGGCCTTCTTCGGCACCGGCTTCTACAGCGGCTTCGCGCCGACCTTCGCCGAGCTGTTCCCGACGCAGGTCCGCGCCACGGCGCAGGGCTTCATCTACAACACCGGCCGCGCCACCAGCGCGCTGGCCCCCGCCGCGGTCGGCTTCCTCTCGCAGGGCAACGGCGTGAGCAGCGCGCTGGCCGCCACGGCCGGCTTCTTCGCCCTGGCCGCGGTGATCGTGTTCTTCTTCGTGCCCGAGACCAGGAGCGAGGCGCTGCGCTGAGGCGCAGGGTCCGAACCGAAGGCCGGCGCCTCGGCGCTGATCGACTTCCCGGCCTGAGTTCTGGTGAGGCCCGGCCTCAACCCTCTTCTTCGTACCAGCGGTCCTTGCCCAGCATCACGCGGTGATGCCCCTGGCCGGCCGGCATCATCGGGAAGCAGTTCTCCTGCGCCGCCACCTGCACGTCGAGGAAGAAGGGGCCGTCGTGGGCCATGCATTCGGCCAGTGCCGCATCGAGCTCGGCCGGGTCGGCGACGCGCCGCGCGCCCCAGCCGAAGGCGCGCGCCAGCGCCACGAAATCGGGCAGCGCCTCGTTCCAGCTGTGGCTCAGCCGGTTGCCGTGGTTGAGCTCCTGCCACTGGCGCACCATGCCCATGTAGCCGTTGTTCGACAGCACCAGCTTGACCGGCGCGCGGTGCTGCATCGCGGTCGACAGCTCCTGGATGTTCATCAGCACCGAGGCGTCGCCGCTCACGCAGACCGCGAGCGCGGCCGGGTGCGCGACCTGCGCGCCGATGATCGCCGGCAGGCCGTAGCCCATGGTGCCGGCGCCGCCCGAGGTGAGCCAGCGACGCGGGCGGTCGAAGCGCAGGTACTGCGCGGCCCACATCTGGTGCTGGCCGACGTCGGTCGAGACGATCGCATCGCGCCCGCCCACGGCCTGCTGCAGCGAGCGCATGAGCTGCTGCGGCAGGATCACGTCGGTGCGCGGCGCGAAGTCCAGGCAGCGCTTCGCACGCCAGCGCTCGACGCGCTGCCACCAGGGCGCGAGCCGCTCGGCCGGCAGATCCTGCAGCACGGGCAGGACCCGCAGCGCCTCGAGCACGGCGGCGCAGTCGCCGACCATCGCCACGTCGACCTTCACCACCTTGTTGATGCTGGCCGGGTCGATGTCGATGTGGATCTTGCGTGCGTGCGGGCAGAACTCGTCGAGCTTGCCGGTCACGCGGTCGTCGAAGCGCGCGCCCACGCAGACCACCAGGTCGGCGTCGTGCATGGTCAGGTTGGCCTCGAGCGTGCCGTGCATGCCCAGCATGCCAACGAAGCGCGGGTCGGACGCGGGGAACGCGCCCAGGCCCATCAGCGTCAGCGTGCAGGGCGCGTTGAGCTGGCGCACCAGCAGCGTGAAGGCCTCGCAGGCCGCGGGCCCGGAGTTGATCAGCCCGCCGCCGCCGTAGAACACCGGCCGGCGCGCGCTGGCGAGCAGGTCGGCCGCGCGCTGCAGGCTGCCGGGTGGCGGTGTCGAAGGGGCCGCACGCGACAGGCGGCGCGGCATGGCTTCAGGCTCGCCGCCGCGCAGGCGCGCGGACTGCACGTCCTTGGGCACGTCGAGCAGCACCGGGCCGGGCCGGCCGCCGGTGGCGATCGCGAAGGCGCGGCGCACCGCGGCCGGGATCGCGTCGGCCTCGCGCGGCTGGAAGTTCCACTTGGTCACGGGCCGGGTCATGCCCAGCGCGTCGCTCTCCTGGAAGGCGTCGGTGCCGATGGACGCCGTCGCGACCTGGCCGCTGATGCACAGCACCGGCACCGAATCGCTCATCGCATCGAGCAGGCCGCTGATGGTGTTGGCCACGCCCGGGCCCGAGGTGACCAGCACCACGCCCACGCGGCCGGTGGTGCGGGCATAGCCCTCGGCCGCATGCACCGCCGCCTGCTCGTGGCGCACCAGCACATGGCGCAGCCGCGGCTCGCCGTGCAGCGCGTCGTAGAGCGGCAGCGCGGCGCCGCCGGGGTAGCCGAAGATCGTGTCCACACCGCATTCGATCAGCGTGGCCAGCAGGGCCTGCGCGCCGTTGCGCACGATGGCGTCCGGTTCGGCGGCAACGGCGGCAGCGACGGGCTGCGGGGGCAGGGTAGCGGGATCGCGTTCGAGGGCTGTGGTGTTCATCCCTCGATTCTTCGGCATATGCCGCAGAATATGCTTCCTGTTTTCGCCTTCTGGAGCGGCTAACTTGAAGAATCAACGTTCAAAAGAGAAATCCTCCGAAGGATCTTTCGACAAGATCGACATGGCGATCCTTCGCATCCTGCTGCAGGACTCGCGCCGCACGCTGCAGGAGATCGGCACCGAGGTCGGGCTGTCGGCCACCAGCTGCTGGAGCCGGATCAAGCGGCTGGAGAGCGAGGGCGTGATCAAGCGCTACACCATCGACGTCGACCCGGGCAGCCTGGGCTACCACGACTCGGTGATCGTGCAGGTCACGCTCGAGAGCCACACCGACGAGATGCTCTACGAGTTCGGCCGGGTGCTGGCCACCATCCCCGAGATCCAGGAGGCCTACCTGGTCTCGGGCGACTACGACTACTACGTGCGCATCGCGGTGCGCGACACGCGCGACTACGAGCGGCTGCTGCGCGAGAAGCTCTACAAGATCCCCGGCATCCGCCACAGCAAGTCGAGCTTCGTGCTGCGCGTGCTCAAGGAGGCGACGGTGCCGCTGGCGGGGCTGTGAGCGAGGAAGGGCCGCGTCGTGCGCGGCACCTTCGGATCACATCTTCTGCGGCCGCCCCATGTCCGGCTGCGCGTAGTCGCACACGCCCTGCGGGAAGATCCGCGCCAGCCACGCCTTCTCCTCGGCGCTGAACGGATCGGCCGCGCTGCCCGGGGTCTGGCCGTAGGTGCCGTCGGCCAGGGCCGTGGCGATCGGCTTGGGCCGGCACTTGAACATGTCGCCGCGGTAGGAATCGCCGGCCACCATGCGCGGGCTGGTGTTGACCTTGAAGCTCTGCGTGCAGGCGCCGGGGCGCGCCGTGTCCAGGATGCCGCCCCAGACCTGCGTGCCGGCCGCGATGGTCTGGCCGGTGGCGTTGAAGCACTGGTCGACGAAACGCGAGGGCTGGGCGCCGCCCGTGAGGTAGGCGTCGAGCACCGAGAGCGCGTCGGTCGCGCGCGTCGCCACGCCGACCTGGCTGGTCTCGCCGGTGAACCAGATCACCTGGTTGGCGGTGTTGCCGCCGGCGGCCTGCAGGCGCGCGCGCGCCGAGAAGGACTGGCGCGAGTTGTGCATGTCCAGCACGTCTTCCTTCCAGGGGCGCAGGTCGATCAGCGGGATCGCCAGCGACTTGCCGGTGAACACCTGGCCCGCCGAGTAGGCGAGGTTCATCGCGCGCACGTCGCCGCTGCGCCGCGGCGCGGGCGTGCCGGCGGCGGTGCGGCAGTCGGCGCTGCGCTGCATGTTGCGGCTGTCGAAGGGGTCGGCCGGCGGCATCGCCCAATCGACGAACGCGTCCTGCTCCTTCCAGCTGCCCACGCAGGCGTTGATGCGCAAGAACTCCTGCGTGTCGATGTCGCCGCTCTTGAGCGCCTGCAGGCCGTACTGCACGCCCACGTTGTCGATCGGGATCGGCGCGAAGCCGCGCGCGTCGGTGCCGTAGATGTTGGCCAGGTCGTTCCAGTGCGTCCACTTCACGTTGGCGAAGGCGTCGGGCCATCCCAGCGACGCCGCCGTGCTCTTGAAGGCCGGATCGCTGAAGACCGGGTTGAACACGCCGGGGCCGGCCTTGCCCCAGCCTTCGATGCACTCGGAAGAACCGTTGCCGCCCAGAAAGCTGTTGCGCCGCGTGTCGCTGGTGGCCAGGCCCTCGATCAGCGTGCGGTCGCTCCACTTGGCCCAGCGCGAGCCGGGGTTGAGCGTGACCTCGTCCTTGAAGTACTGCTCGAGCAGCGAGCAGTCGGACACGTAGGGCACCTGCGTCACCATGTCCGGATAGGACTGGATCGGCACGCCCGCGTCGAACAGGCCCTGCGGCCGGTTCTGCGCGAACATGTACTGCTGCACCGCGCCGCCCGAGATGCCCATCGCGACGGTGTACCGGGGCTTGCCGTAGGTCTGGACGAAATGCTCCTTGACCATGACCGCCGTCTCCTCGGCCAGCCGCAGGTTGTAGTGCACGCCGGTCTCGTTGCCCGACGAGGACACGATCGCATAGCCCTGCTCCAGCAGGCGCGGCATCATCGGCTTCTCCTCACCCCAGAGGCCGCCGAACCACATGGCCTTGCCCTGCTGGTGGCCGACGCCCACGCCGCCGCGCATCCAGTAGACGAGCTTCTGGTTCCAGGCGCCGTTGTTGAGTTCTTCGGGCCGGGCGCTGCTCTCGGCGAAGGGCGCCAGGATGGCCGTGCTGTAGGCGAAGCGGTTGATGGTGCCGGCCTCGACGCGCACCACGAAAGGCAGGTCGGCGCCGTTCACGCGCACACGCTGCATGTCGGCCGGGGGCGTGACGAACTGGGTGGCCGGGTCGAAGGGCTTGAAGTCGCTGCCCGTGTAGTAGAAGTAGCGCAGCTGCGTCTTCACGCCGCATTCCTTGCTGTAGCCCCGCAGCGGGCTGCTTGTGTCGCCGGGGATCTGATAGACCGGCATCCCGATGCCGTCGTGGTTGTCGACCTCGGGCGCGCCCAGGTTCGAGGCCTGCGTGAGGCACATGAACGCAGGCTGCTGCGGTCCGCTGAACGCCGTCTCGCCCGAAGGGCCGATGTCGCCGACCCAGAACTTCAGGCCGGCCAGCGAGACCTCGGGCTTGGGCGTGCCGGGATCGGTACCGGGGTCGACGGGCGTGCTGCCGTCGCCGCCACCGGCCGTGGGTGGGGTGGTGGTCGGTGGCGTGGTGCCGGGCGTGCCCGGTGCGCTGTTGCCGCTCCCGCCGCCGCATGCGACCAGCAGCGCCGTGGCCAGCGCCACGCCGATCCAGGCCGAAGCCTGCTTGTGTCTCTCGTTCATGTGTGTCTCCTGCTCGCGGATGTGCGCCGGTGGCGCGCCGCTTGTTGATGCGCATGCCGCACGGCCTGCGCATGCGGGTCGTGGGCTTCAGCATCGTAGGGAGGCGGTGCCGCACCGAACAGTCAGAACACAGGGCAATGGCTGTCAGATAAACGGGCGGCGCGAGGCGGCCCAGCGGCCGCGTCGTTCCCTACTGCAGCTTGAGCCCGATCTTCGCGATCAGCTTCTTGTAGAAGTCGCTGTCGCTGACCATCTGCGCCTTGAAGGCCGTGTTGTCGGCGTAGGAGTAGCCGAGGTTGAGCTTCTGCAGGCTCTCGATGAAGGCCGGGTCCTTGGCGGTCTTCTCGGCCGCGACCTTGAGGATCTCGATGACCTCGGGCGGCGTGCCCTTGGGGGCGGCCAGCCCGCGCCAGGCGCCCAGCGACACGTCGATGCCGCGCTCCTTGAGCGTGGGCGTGCTCTCGAAGCCCTTGAGGCGCTGGTCCGACATCACGGCCAGCATCTTGAGCTTGCCCGCGGCAAGGTGCACGCCCACCTCGGCCGGGCTCACGGCCACCGCGTCGATGTGGCCGCCCAGCAGCGCGAGCACCGCGGGCGCCGCGCCCTGGTAGGGAACCTGGTTGAACTTGACCTGCGCCTGGTCCTCCAGCGCCGAGGCCGTGAGGTTCCAGATCGAACCGTTGCCCGCGTTGCCCATGCGCATTTCGCCGGGCGTCTTCTTCGAGGCGGCGAGGAATTCCTCGATGGTGTTCCAGGGCGCGTCGGCGCGCACCGTGATCGCGGACGGGTCGAAGTTCAGCCGTGCAATGGGCGTCAGCGCATCGTGGGTGAACTTCACCAGGCCCAGGCTGTTCAGGAAGGTGAGCTCCACCGTGACCAGCGCGAGCTTGTAGCCGTCGGGCTTGCTGTTGATCACGTCGGTCCAGCCGATCGAGCCGCTCGCGCCGGGCTTGTTGTTCACCACGATGCTCTGCTTGAGGTACTTGCGAGAGACGTCGGCGAAGGCGCGCGCCAGCGCATCGGTGCCGCCACCCGCCGCATAGGGCACGATCAGCTCGATGTTGTGGTCGGGGTAGGCGGCGGCCGGCTGGGCCTGCGCCAGTCCGCTCAGGCCGATGCCGGCCAGCGCCATCAGCGCCATGCGCCGGGTGTTCTTCGAAACCATCGTCGTCTCCTCGGGTTGTTATCGGTTCAGCGGGAAAAGAGGGCGCTCAGGCGGCGCGCTGCAGCGGGATCATGCGGCGGTCGAGCGCGGCCAGCAGGTCCTGCTCGCGCACCTGCACCGCGGCCAGGCTCTTCGCGCGCACATGGCCGTAGCCGCGAATGTCTTCGGGCAGCGAGGCCAGCGCCACGGCGGCGGCGTGGTGGGCCGGGTCCGAGGACGACTGCAGCGTCGACAGCACGCGCTCGATCGTCTGCTCGTAGCGTGCGAGCACGGCGCGTTCGCCGCGTCGCTCCTCGCTGCGCCCGAACAGGTCGAAGCGCGTGCCGCGCAGCGTGCGCAGCCGGGCCAGCACCCGGAACAGCGGCAGCACCCAGGCGCCGAACTCGCGCTTGCGCAGTTCGCCGGTGGCCGGGTCGCGGCGCGACAGCAGTGGCGGCGCGAGGTTGAAGACCAGCCGGTAGTCGCCCTCGAACTGCTGCGCGAGCTTGGCGAGGAAGCCGCTGTGCGCATGCAGGCGCGCGACCTCGTACTCGTCCTTGATCGCCATCAGCTTGAAGTGGCAGCGGGCCACGGCCTCGGTCAGCGCGCTGCCCTGGCCGAAGCGGCCGGCCTCGGCCGCGCGCACGCGCTCGACCAGCGCGGTGTAGCGCGCCGCGTAGGCCGCGTCCTGGTAGTCTGTGAGGAAGCGGGTGCGCAGCGCGATGCTCTCGTCGAGGTTCTTCGCACGCGGTGGCGACACGGCCGCGCCGTCGCTGCCGCGCTTGAGCACCAGCAGGCGCTCGACCGCCTGCGGGTCGACCGCGGTGCGGCGGCCCCAGAGGAAGGCGTCGGCGTTCATGCGCTGGCCGGTGCCGTTGAGTTCGATCGCGGCCGCGATGGCTTCGGCGCCGATCGGAATCAGGCCGCGCTGGTAGGCGAAGCCCAGCATGAACATGTTGGCCGCGATGCTGTCGCCCAGGAGCGCGGTCGCGATGCGGCCCGCGTCGACGAACTCGGCCGCGTCCTCGCCCACCGCGTCGATCACGTTGCCGCGCAGGCCGTCGCGCGGGAACTGCATGTCGGCATGGCGCGAGAACTCGCCCGGCATGAATTCCTTGGTGTTGACCAGCACGCGCGTGCGGCCGCGCCGCGTCGCGGCCAGCGTCTTGGAATTGCCGGCCACGATCACGTCGCAGCCCAGCACCAGGTCGGCGCCGCCCGCGGCGATGCGGATGGTCTTGATGGCCTCGGGCGAGGCGCCGAAGCGCAGGTGGCTCCAGACCGAGCCGCCTTTCTGCGCCAGGCCCGCCATGTCGAGCAGGCCGCAGCCGCGGCCTTCGAGGTGCGCCGCCATGCCGAGGATGGCGCCGATGGTGACCACGCCCGTGCCGCCCATGCCGGTCACGAGGATGCTGTAGACGCGCTCGTCGAGCGAGGGCAGCACGGGTTCGGGCAGCACCGGGAACAGCGTGGTGTCGGCGACCGGCTCGGGCTTGCGCAGCGCGCCGCCCAGCACCGTCACGAAGCTGGGGCAGAAGCCCTTGACGCAGGAATAGTCCTTGTTGCACGAGGACTGGTCGATCTGCCGCTTGCGGCCGAACTCGGTCTCGAGTGGCTGCACCGAGACGCAGTTGGACTTCACGCCGCAGTCGCCGCAGCCCTCGCACACCAGGTCGTTGATCACCAGCCGCTTGGCCGGGTCGGGGAAGGTGCCGCGCTTGCGCCGGCGCCGCTTCTCGGCCGCGCAGGTCTGGTCGTAGATCAGCGCCGTGGTGCCAGGCAGCTCGCGCAGTTCGCGCTGCACCGCGTCGATGTCGTCGCGGTGGTGCACCGTCACGCCGTCGGGCCAGCGCACGTCGGCCGCGTACTTGTCGGGCTCGTCGCTCACGATCACGATGCGGCCCACGCCTTCGGCGCGCACCTGGTGCGCGATCATCGGCACGTCGAGCGGGCCGTCGTGGCGCTGGCCGCCGGTCATGGCGACCGCGTCGTTGAACAGGATCTTGTAGGTGATGTTGGTGCGCGCGGCCACGGCCGCGCGGATCGCAAGCAGGCCCGAATGGAAGTAGGTGCCGTCGCCGAGGTTCTGGAACATGTGGGTGCGCCTGGAGAAGGGCGCCTCGCCGACCCACGACATGCCCTCGGCACCCATCTGCGTGTAGCCCAGGGTCGAGCGGTCCATGCTCTGCGCCATCCAGCTGCAGCCGATGCCGGCGTAGCCCTTGCTGCCGGCGGGCAGCACGGTCGAGGAGCTGTGCGGGCAGCCGCTGCAGAAGTAGAAGCTGCGCGACAGGATGTCGACCACGCCGCGCGGCGCGCGCCAGGCCTTGATCTCCTCCAAGCGGCGGCGCAGGGCCGGGTCGTCTTGCAGTTCGAGCAGCCGCTCGCCGATGGCGATCGCGATCTGGTTGGAGTCCAGCGCCATCTCCGACTGGAACATCACCGCGCCGTGTTCGTCGCGCTTGCCCACGATGGCCGGCGTGTGGGCGCGGCCGTAGAGCTGCTCCTTGAGCTGGAACTCGATCAGGCTGCGCTTCTCCTCGACCACCAGGATCTTCTCGAGCCCGTCGGCGAAGGCCACCGCGCCCTGGGGCTCCAGCGGCCAGGGCATGCCGACCTTGTAGAGCCGCAGCCCCTTGGCCACGGCCGCTGCCTCCGACAGGTCCAGGTCGTCGAGCGCCTGCAGCACGTCGAGGTAGCTCTTGCCGTGCGAGACCACGCCCAGCCGCGCCGAGGCGCTGTCGAGCACGATGCGGTCGATGCCGTTGGCACGCGCGAAGGCGGTCACGGCGCCGAGCTTGTGGCGGTGCAGCCGCGCCTCCTGCGCATGCGGCGTGTCGGGCTGGCGGATGTTCACGCCGTCGGCGGGCAGGTCCACGCCCTGCGGCGCGACGATCTTCACGCGCTCGATGTCGACGTCGATGGACGCGGTGGCCTCGACCGTGTCCTTCACGCACTTGATGCCGACCCAGCAACCGCTGTAGCGCGACATGGCCCAGCCGATCACGCCGTAGTCGAGGATCTCCTGCACGCCGGCCGGGCTCAGCACCGGGATCATCGCGTCGACCATCGCGAACTCGCTCTGATGGCAGGTGGTCGACGATTCGCAGGTGTGGTCGTCGCCCATCAGCACCAGCACGCCGCCGTGGCGCGACGACCCCGCGAGGTTGCCGTGGCGGAAGGCGTCGCCGGTGCGGTCCACGCCTGGGCCCTTGCCGTACCACATGGCGAACACGCCGTCGTGCTTGCCCTCGCCGCCGATCTCGGCCTGTTGCGAGCCCCAGACGGCGGTGGCCGCGAGATCCTCGTTGACACCGGGTACGAACACCACGTTGCGCGCGCCCAGGTGCTTCCTGGCCTTGGCGATCTGTTCGTCGAGCCCGCCCAGCGGCGAGCCGCGGTAGCCGCTGATGTAGCCCGCGGTGTCGAGGCCCGCGCGGCGGTCGCGTTCGTGCTGCGTGAGCGGCAACCGCACCAGCGCCTGGGTGCCGGTGATGAAGATGCGGCCGCGGGTCAGCGTGTACTTGTCGTCGAGCGTGACGGCTTTCAAGGTCATGGCCTGCCTCGGGTGTGGGGTTTCTCGTGGGGGCGAGGCGCATCGGGGCGCGCCTGCGATTCGGCATCCGCAAGCGGTGCCTCCGCAAGTGTCGACACTTTTGCACGACGGCCCACTAGGGAAACTCCGCGCTCGGGCCCGGGCCGGCGCCCTGTGCAGCGCCAACGCGGGCGGCACTCGCTACACTGAGGCGCGATCTGTCGCCTGAGCGACGGCGAACCCGCCTGCAAAGCACAGCTGTCGCCACCATTCCCCTCCTCACGCCGCATGCCTCGAACGCCCCGTCGATCCAGCCCCAGACCGCCGCGCGAGGCCCGCGAGGAGAGCAGCGTGGAGCGGCTCTACCTCGCGCTGCGCGAGCGCTGCATGCGCTACGACTTCAAGCCCGGTGCGCGCATCAACGAACAGGCGCTGGGGCGCGAACTCGGCGTGAGCCGCGCGCCCTTGCGCGAGGCGCTGAACCGGCTGGCCGCCGAAGGCCTGCTCGACTTCGTGATGAACAAGGGCTTCCTGCGCAAGGCCATCAGCGTCGACGAGGTGTTCGACCTCTACCAGGTGCGCATCGCGCTGGAGCGCCGCGCGGTGCTGCTCGCGGTGCAGCGGGCCAGCGACGAGGAGATCGCGGTGCTGGGCATCTATTGGCAGCTGGTGATGGCCGCCTCCGACGACCTGGCGACCGCGGACATGGTGCTGGCCGACGAGGAGTTCCATCGCCATCTCGTGGCCCTGTCGCACAACAAGGAACTGGTGGCCTTCATGGACATCGTCACGCGCCGCATCCATGTGGCGCGGCACGTCGACATCGAGCAGTCGGACTGGAACGACCGCGCTTTCGAGGCCCATGCCCGGATCGTCGCGCTCATCGCGCAACGGGACACCGTGGGCGCGCTGGAGGTGCTCACCGCACACATCGACATGAGCCTGCACCGCGCCGTGCAGATCACGCGCGAGATGGTGGCGCGCTTCTTTCTGGTCGAGGCCGGGGCATCGCGCGGATGAGGCGGCCAGGTTTCGCGGCGGGTGTGTCCCGGGGAGCGCCGCGCGACGTTAGAGTTCAGCCCTTCCTTTCCCTCGCTTCCCGTGCGCGATCGCCGAGTCATGCCAACGTCCCCTCTTTCCGAACCTGAACACGCAAGGCAGGACCTTCGATTGCAGAGCTATCGCATCGCCGTCGGCACCAGCCTGCTGGTCATCCTGTTGCTGGTCGTCTGGCATGGGCTGGGCATGCTTCAGCTGAAGCCCTTGCTGTTGATCCTCGGCGTGATCGTCGGCTGGGTGCTGGTTTTCCACCTGGCCTTCCGCAGCGGGCGCAACCGCAAGCTCGCGGATCCGAGCATGACGGTGGCGCAGATGAGCGCCGCAGCCCTCACGTTGCTGGGCGGCGCGTTCGCGTCGGATGGCGGGCGTGCGATGTTCCTGGTGCTGCTGGCGATGGTCAGCCTGTTCGGTGCGCTGCGGCTGCGCACGCCCGCGCTCATGAGCTATGCGCTGGGCAGCGTCATCGGCTATGCAGCGGTGCTCGGTCTGCTGCACCTGTTCAAGCCGCAGACCCTCGACATGCAGCTCGAGTGGCTGCAGTTGCTGGTCTTCGCGGTCGTGATGCCCTGGTTCGCGATGATGGGCGGCCACATCAGTTCGCTGCGCGAGCAGCTCAAGGCCGCCTTTCGCGCCGTCTCGGAGAGCGAGCGCATGCTGGCAGAGGCGCAGCGGCTGGCCCATTTCGGCAGCTGGAGCTTCGACCCCGTGACCCGCGAGGCCGCCTGGTCGGAGGAGACCTTTCGCATCTTCGGCCTCGACCGGGACGACCGCGGCATGGCCGGTGCGGATTTCCGCTCTCTGGTCCACGAAGAGGACCGCGAACGCTACATGCGCCTGATCGACCGCGCGCTGGGGGAGGGCAAGGAGTTCGATACCGAGTACCGCATCTCGCTGCCCTCGGGGGCCGTGCGCTGGGTTCACGCGCTGGCGCAACCGTCGGCCAGCGCGGAGGGCGGCGGCAACCTGCTGCGCGGCACCGTGATGGACATCACGCAGCGCAAGGCCTCGGAAGACCAGATTCGCCGGCTGGCGCACTTCGATGCGCTGACCGGGCTGCCCAACCGCAACCTGCTGATGCAGCTGCTGCGCCACGCGGTGGGCAAGGCGCAGCGGGGATCGCCGCTCGCGCTGCTGTTCATCGACCTGGACGGTTTCAAGGCCGTCAACGATTCGCTGGGCCACGAGGTGGGCGATGCGCTGCTCGCGGCCTTTGCGCAGCGGCTGGGCCGCAGCCTGCGCATGTCGGACACGGCGGCGCGGCTGGGGGGAGACGAGTTCGTGGTGATCGTCGACGACTTCGCCAGCCGGGCCGACGTCGAAACCGTCGCGCAGCGCATCCTGCTCGCCGCCTCGACGCGCTTCAAGGTGCTCGAACACGACTGCGCGATCTCGGCCAGCATCGGCATTGCGCTGTACGGACCGAAGTGCGCGGACGTGAACGCACTGATCAAGAACGCCGACCTGACGATGTACATGGCCAAGCGCGCGGGCCGCAACGTCTACCGTTTCTGGTCGGACGACCTGGTCGCGCAGGACTGAACCGCAGACCACCGCCGGGACGTGTGCAGTAATGCACGCTCAGACGCCCCGGAGGTCCAATTCGGAAATGTAGCAAAAGGTATTCATTGTAGTAAAATGACCTACATGAATACCGAACGCGACAACTTCTACGACTGGGCCAAGGACAAGACCGACAGCACCCGTTTCTCGACGTTGAGCCCTTCGATCCTCCCGGCGCGCCGCGCGGCGCCCTCCCGCTCGCCCTGGGTACGCCTGGCCGTGATCGCCGTCGTAGTGATCGCATCGAGCGCGGCGTACCACTTCTTCCTGAGCTAGTCCGCGCTCACTTTCTGGAAAATTGCTGTCGCGCCGCGCGCGTGATGGCTGCCACGCACGGGTGCGTGATGCGGCGCTCCACCGAGATGCCGAAGAACTCCTCGACCAGTTCCGAGGCCCGGCCCAGCACCTTCACGCCGTACTGCGCACAGGTCTCGTCCTCGAGCACCGTCGGTGCCATGAACACGCCGCGCCCCTCGCCGCCGAAGGCCTTGAGCAGCGCGGCATCGTCGAACTCGCCGATCAGCCGGGGCCGCAGCGCATGCTCGGCGAGCCAGAGGTCGAGCCGCTGGCGCATCGCCGAGGCCGAACCCGGGATCAGCATCGGCGCACCGTCCAGGCATTGGGGGTAGCTGCCTTCCAGTGAGGCATGCAGGGCCGGCGTGGCGAAGAAGGTCATGGCGGTGGTGCCCAGCGTGTGGTTGAAGGCCTTCACGCTGGTCTGCTTGCCCATGGCCTCGTTGGCGATCACCAGGTCGAGGCGTTGCACCGAGAGCTGGCCCAGCAGGTCCCTGAAATGGCCCTCGTGGCAGATCAGCCGGACCTGCTCGGGGATGGCCAGGGCCGGTTCGAGCAGCCGGTAGGCGATCGCCTTGGGCACCGCGTCCGCGATGCCGACCCGGAAATTCAGCGTGCGGACCCCCGAGCGCTTGTTGCCCACCGCGGCCTCGAGTTCTGCGCCCAACGAGAAGATTTGGTCGGCATAACTGAGCGCCGTGCGTCCTTCTGGCGTTAATTCGACGCCGCGGCCACTTTTCTGGAACAAATGGCAGCCCAGCGACTCTTCCAGTAACTTGATCTGCGTGGACAGGGTTTGCGGCGTGATGTGCAGCTGCTCCCCGGCCCGTACGATGCCGCCGGCTTTGGCGGCCGCCCAGAAGTAGTAGAGGTGCTTGAAATTCATGGTGTCGCTTCCATATTAAACAAATAACGAAGGAACGATGCCGAAAATACGACTTTTCTCGAAGGCTCGAACGCCCTAGAGTGCAAAGCGACGCTTCCCCCTTTTTCGCCCGCGTGCTTTCAACAAGGACATCCATGAACGAGACGATCTCCCGCTACGGTGCCTACGGCGTACCGACCACCTCCGCGCAACGCAACCAGGTCCTGCGCAACACCTACTGGCTGCTGGCCCTGTCGATGGTGCCCACGGTATTGGGCGCCTGGCTGGGCGTGGCCACCGGCATCACGCGCGCCATGTCCCCGGGCATCGGCATGATCGTGTTCCTGGGCGGCGCCTTCGGCTTCATGTTCGCCATCGAGAAGACCAAGAACTCGGCCGCCGGCGTGCCGGTGCTGCTGGCCTTCACCTTCTTCATGGGCCTGATGCTTTCGCGCCTGGTCGGCACGGTGCTGGGCCTGTCCAACGGCGCCAGCCTGGTGATGACCGCCTTCGCCGGCACTGGCGCGGTCTTCCTGGGCATGGCGACGCTGTCGTCGGTGATCCAGCGTGACCTGTCGGCCATGGGCAAGTGGCTCTTCATCGGCGTGATCCTGCTGCTGGTGGCCGGCATCGCCAATTTCTTCATCCAGTCGAGCGCGCTGATGATCACGCTGTCGGTGCTCGCCATCGGCATCTTCTCGGCCTTCATCCTGCACGACCTCAAGCGCGTGAAGGACGGCCACGAGACCAACTACATCTCGGCCACGCTGGGCGTCTACCTCAGCATCTACAACGTCTTCCAGTCGCTGCTGGCCCTGCTCGGCCTGGCCGGCGGCCGCGACGAGTGAACGTTCCAGGCATTCAAGTTCATTGAACAGAACCACGACAACTAAACCCAGGAGAACACCATGCGCCTCAGCACCAAAGGACGTCTCGCCGTCGTCGCCATGATCGACGTGGCACTGCACCGCAAGGTCGGCCCCATCTCGCTGGCCGTGCTCAGCCGCCGGCAGCGCATTTCCTTGTCTTATCTCGAGCAGATGTTCGCCGACCTGCGCCGGCACGGGCTGGTGGCGTCCACCCGCGGTCCGGGCGGCGGCTACGGCCTGGGCCGCGAGGCGTCGTCCATCACGGTGGCCGACATCCTGTTCGCGGTCGACGGCCCCTCGGTCGAGAGCCGCGCGTCGGCCGTGCAGCCCGACGACCTGCAGCGCTGCGCCACGCCGGAGCTGTGGGATTCGCTGAGCCGCAAGGTGGTGGAGTTCCTCGACTCGGTCCACCTGCAGAAGCTGGTCGACGACCAGATCGCGCTGGGCGTGCAGATGCACGCCGAACCGCTCAAGCGACCGGAGCCGGTGCGCACGGTGGTCAAGCCGTCGCGCCCCAACGCGCCCAATTCGGTGTTCGAACTGGCGCGCTTCGGCATCGCCAGCTGAAGCGGTCCGCGGGGCGCCAGGCCCCGCATTTCTCCTTGCTTTCCGTCAGAACTCGTAGGTCGCCGACACCCAGAGCCGGCGGCCTTCGTCGTTGTTGACGTAGGGGCTGCCGTAGGTGGGCGCTGCCTGGCCCGGCACCGCATAGCCGCGGTAGTCGATGAAGTTCTTGTTCAGCAGGTTGTAGACCGCCGCGCTGATCACCCATTGCTTGTTGACCTGGTAGGCCCCGCCGATGTGCAGCAGGCCGTAGCCCTTGTAGTCGCCCAGTGCGCTCTTGGCGGCGATGGTGGCGGCCGTGGTGCCCGGGTCGCGGAAGCGGTCGCTGCGGACCTCGGCGCGCAGCCAGCCCGACCAGGCGCCGCCCGGCTGCCAGTGCAGGCTGGCGTTGAAGGCGTGCTTGGGCGTGTCGGTCAGCGGCTTGCCCTGGTTCGGGCCGCTCTTCTGTTCGCTGCGCGTGTAGGTGTAGTTCAGCCGCGTCGACCAGGCCGCATCCAGCGGGATCCGCGTGGCGAACTCCAGGCCCTGCGTCACGGCTTCGTCCACGTTGATGCTCTGGCCGAAGGTGTCGACCGCCGGCCAGTTGCCGAAGCTCACGCAGCCGGGACGGTTGAGCGCCGGCCGGTAGCCGCAGTTCGGCAGGCCCGGGCCGCTGGTGATCTTGTCCTTGAACTGGTTGTGGAACAGCGCGGCGCTGGCGGTGAAGCCGGCCAGGTTGTCGTAGTAGGTGCCGATCTCGGTCGTGGTGCTGGTCTCGGGCTTGAGGTCGGGCGAACCGATCAGCGGCGTGCGGCCCTGGTTGCCGAAGCCGTTGATGCCGGGCGCGAGCTGTTCCACGCGCGGCGTCTTGTAGCCGTTGCTCACACCGCCCTTGAAGGTCCAGTTCGGCGTGGCGTTCCAGACGCCGTAGATGCGCGGGCTGAGCTTGCCGCCGAACAGGCTGTGCTCGTCGTAGCGCGCGCCGAAGGTCAGGCCGAAGCTGTCGACGATGCGCCATTCGTCCTCGAGGAACAGCGCCTTCTGCGTGAAGCTGAAGGTCTGCGGCGCGACGCCGTCCTTCATCTCCGCTTCCCACCACTGGCCGCCCACGGTGACCAGATGGCGGCCCAGCGCGGTGACCAGCTTGCTGTCGAGCACGCGGCTCTCGACTTCCAGCGTGCGCGGCGAACCGGCCACGGCGCCCGGCGTGCCCGGCGGGATCGTGCGGCCGACGGTCTCGGTGCGGTTGACCATGTAGCTGGTGTCCCAGCGGCCGAAGCTGTAGCGGCCGGCGTGGGCCAGCGTGATCTGGTCGCGGTCGTACTTCTGCTCGGGCGCATAGCCGCCGGTGCCCAGGGTGCCGAGCTGGCCGCGCGCGTTGTCGTAGGTCTGGCGGCCGGTGTCGAGGTCCAGGCTCAGGTCGTGGTCGCGCGTGGGCGTGAGCGTGAGCCTGGCGCCGAAGTTCTCGATGTCCGACTTGACCGGGTTGGCGCCCATGACCGGCGCGACCTCGGCACCCAGCTGGTTGAGGTAGCTGATGTCGGCGGCCTGGCGCTTGAACTTGGCGCCGCGCACGGCCAGGCCCAGCAGGTCCTGCTGGATCGGGCCGCTCAGGTAGAACTTGCCCGAGCGGGTGTCGCCGAAGTCCGAGCTCTCCTGCAGCGTGTAGTCGGCCGAGACCGAGCCGGCCCATTGCTTGCCGACCTTGCGCGTGATGATGTTGATCACGCCGCCCATCGCATCGGAACCGTAGAGCGTGGACATCGGGCCGCGGATGACCTCGATGCGCTCGATCGCCGACACCGGCGGCATGAAGCTGGTCTGCGTCTCGGTGAAGCCGTTGGGCGTGACGTTGCCGGCGGCGTTCTGGCGCCGGCCGTCGATCAGCACCAGCGTGTAGTCGCTGGGCATGCCGCGGATGCTGATGTTCAGGCCCCCGGTCTTGCCGGCGGCCGCGCCCACGTCCACGCCTTCGACGTCCTGCAGCGCCTCGGCCAGGCTGTTGAAGCGCTTCTGCTGCAGCTCGGCGCGATTGATCACCGTGATGGAGGCGGGCGCATCCTTGATGTCCTGCTCGGAACCGGAGGCCGTGACCACCACCTCGCGGAGGTCGGTAGCGCCCGACTGGGCGAAGGCGGGGGTGGCGAAGAGGCTGGCGGCGCACAGGGCGACGGCGGACAGGCGCGGCAAGGCTGCGCCGGGATGGGCTTGAGGCATCCGGGGGAACTCCAGAAAAGACGACGGGAAATAACCGGGAACGTCGCTTCTGGAGGTGTTTTTGTCTTGCGCGCTGACCGAACTTGCAACAAGTGTATTGCAAATGCGAACTAGTTCGTTTCTCGTGTATCACGCCGGGCTGAACTTTCAGGCGTCCACGGCCTCACACTCGGCCCCTCGCATCTCACGCTGGACCTCTTCCCTTGGCTGTCTTTCCCCCTGTTCGCTTCCTCGTGGGCGCCGCCGTGATCCTCGGTGCCAGCACCCTCGCGTCGGCCCAGTCCCTGCCCGAGGGCGTGCGCCTGGGCATGTCGGCCGAAGCGCTGCGCGATGCCGTGCCCGATGCGCAACGTGTCGCGCGCCCGCAACGTTTGCCGGGCGGGCTGGCCGGCCTCTGGCGCGGCGCACCCAGCCTCATCGGCGGGCTGGCCTTCGACCCGACCTTCTTCTTTTCCGCGGGGGCGCTGCAGCGCGTCGAATGGCTGGCCGCGGCCGACAGCCTGCCCGACCGGGGCGATGCCGCCTTCAGCGCCTTGCTCGACTGGGGCCGGGCCCGCTTCGGCACCGAGACGGCGGCACGCGACCCCGGCAGCCGCTATGCCAGCTGGGCCACCGAGGACACCGACGTCTACCTGCAGCGCGCCGACGGCGCCGGCCATGCCACCGTGCGGCTGGTCTACAAGACGCGCGTGCGCAAGGACGGGAGCGAACTCTGAGGGCCTGGCCTCAGCCCTCGTTGAGCATGCCGCGTTCCTCGATGAAGGCCACCACCTCGGCCACGCCGGTGTGGGTCTTGAGGTTGGTCATCACATAGGGGCGCTGCTTGCGCATGCGCTTCGTGTCGGCCTCCATCACGCCCAGGTCGGCCCCCACGTAGGGCGCGAGGTCGGTCTTGTTGATCACGAACAGGTCGCTCTTGGTGATGCCGGGCCCGCCCTTGCGCGGGATCTTCTCGCCGGCCGCCACGTCGATCACGTAGATCGTCAGGTCGCTGAGCTCGGGGCTGAAGGTCGCGGCCAGGTTGTCGCCGCCGCTCTCGATGAACACCACGTCGGCGTCGGGAAAGTCGACCAGCATGCGGTCGATGGCCTCGAGGTTGATCGAGGCGTCCTCGCGGATCGCGGTGTGCGGGCAGCCGCCCGTCTCCACGCCCATGATGCGTTCGGCCGGCAGCGCGCCCGACACCGTCAGCAGGCGCTGGTCTTCCTTGGTGTAGATGTCGTTGGTGATCGCGACCAGGTCGTACTTGTCGCGCATCGCCTTGCAGAGCATCTCGAGCAGCGTGGTCTTGCCGGAGCCGACCGGGCCGCCGATGCCCACGCGCAGCGGGGGCAGTTTCTTGGTGCGATGGGCGATGTGGTGGAGGGCGGAGGACATGGCGGGTCTCGTTCTGGAAGTCAGCTTCTGAAAAGGCGGGAGTATTGGTTTTCGTGGCGGGCGGAATAGATCGCCAGCATCGGCGAGAAGGCCTGGCGCGCGTCGTCGTCGAGCGCGATGGCATGGTCGATGGCAGTGGGAATCTCCTGCGCCAGCCGCCCCAGCATGCGCTGGCCCGCGCTCTGGCCCAGCGGCACCGACTTCACCGCGGCGCCGATCATGTTCTCGGCCCAGCCGAAGGCGAAGGCCAGGCAGCCGTCGCGCAGGCTGGCCTGCGTGCGTGCCGCCGCGAAGGCGAAGGCGACCGGATAGGTGATTGCCAGGCCTTCGAACTGCGCCGCCACGTCGTCGTGCTGCAGCTTGAGCCATTCGACGAAGGAGCGGCCCATCTGCTCGGTCTGCAGCAGGAACTCGGTCGATTCGCGCGTCTGCAGCACCCAGGCATTGAGCGCTGCGATGCGCGCCGCGTCGGCCCTGCGCCAGGCCGCGATCGCCTGGGCGACCACGGCCAGGTCGCCGCGCGCGAGGCCCAGGTGCAGCTGGTCGGCGATCCAGTCGGAGGCCCGTGCCTCGCTGTCCAGTCCGGCCCATTCCACGCCGGCCTCGAGCCCCTCGGAATAGGAGAAGCCACCGATCGGCAGGGCCGGCGAGGCCAGCCAGATCAGCTGCAGGAGGCTGGCGGCGGGCATCGCGCCCGCGGTGTCGGTCATCAGTGCGTGTGGTCGTGGTCGTGGCCGTGCGAGTGGCCATGGTCGTGGTCGTGCCCGCCCGCATAGGCGTCCGGGTGCAGCACCGGACCCACGGGCGCCTTGCCGTGGGCATGGCCATGGTCATGGCTGCCACCATGCGCGCCGCCATGGTCGCCATAGGCACCGCCCTCGGGCTCGAAGGCTTCCTCGGCCTCGCGCACGATCAGGTGCATCGAGCGCAGCATCGCGGCCAGCACGTGGTCGGGCTCGATCTTGAGGTGGTCGGGCTGCAGCTCGATCGGCACATGCCGGTTGCCCAGGTGGTAGGCCGCGCGCGTCAGGTCGAAGGCCGTGCCGTGCTGGGTGCAGTGCGTGATGACCAGCACCGGTTGCGGCGCGGCGATCACCTTGATCAGCGACCCGTCTTCCGCCACCAGCACGTCGCCCCCGCGCACGGCCGTGCCGCGCGGCAGGAACACGCCGATGCGGCGGCCCTGCGAATCGACGGTGTCGAAGCGGCTCTTCTGGCGCACGTCCCAGTCGAGTTCGATGGTGGCGGCGCGCTTGAGCAGCACGGCGGCGAGGCCGCCGCCCTGGGGCATGAGTTTGTTGGCGTTGAGCATGGCTGGCTGACGCGGAGCGCGTCCGTGAAAAGAAAGGAGTTCTTGAAGAATACCCAGCCTGTCAAGCCCGCGTGCGTTGTGCGCTCAGAACAGGAAATACCGCTGCGTCATCGGCAGCGAGGTCGCCGGCTCGCACACCAGCAGCTGGCCGTCGGCGCGCACCGCATAGGTCTGGGCATCGATCTCCATCCTGGGCGTGTAGCCGTTGTGCACCATGTGCTGCTTGCGCACGCCGCGCACGTTCTTCACTGCGCTCAACGTCTTCTGCAGGCCGAAGCGTTCGCCGATGCCGGCGGCCAGGCCGGCCTGCGAGACGAAGGTGAGCGAGCTCTTGTGCAGCGAGCGGCCGTAGGCGCCGAACATCGGGCGGTAGTGCACCGGCTGCGGCGTGGGGATCGAGGCGCTCGGGTCGCCCATCGCGGCCATGGCGATGCTGCCGCCCTTGATGATCGTGAAGGGCTTGACGCCGAAGAAGGCCGGCTTCCACACCACCAGGTCGGCCCACTTGCCGACCTCGATGCTGCCCACCTCGTGCGCGATGCCGTGCGCGAGCGCCGGGTTGATCGTGTACTTGGCGATGTAGCGGCGGGCGCGGAAGTTGTCATTCCGGGAGCTCTCCTGCGCAGCAGGACCGAAAGCTCCCCTCTCCCCCCCGGGGAGAGGGGCTGGGGGTGAGGGCGGCGCCAACCAGCCGCGCTGCTGCTTCATCTTGTGCGCCGTCTGCCAGGTGCGGATGATCACCTCGCCCACGCGACCCATGGCCTGGCTGTCGGAGCTGAACATGCTGATCGCGCCCAGGTCGTGCAGGATGTCCTCGGCCGCGATGGTCTCCTTGCGGATGCGCGATTCGGCAAAGGCCAGGTCCTCGGCGATGCCCGCGTCGAGGTGGTGGCACACCATGAGCATGTCGACGTGTTCGTCGAGCGTGTTCACCGTGTAGGGCATCGTGGGGTTGGTGGAGGAGGGCAGGAAGTTGTCCTCGCCCACCACGCGCAGGATGTCGGGCGCATGGCCACCGCCCGCGCCTTCGGTGTGGAAGGCGCAGATGCCGCGACCCTTCACGGCCGCGATGGTGTTCTCGACGAAGCCCGATTCGTTCAGCGTGTCGGAGTGGATCGCCACCTGCGTGTCGGTGGCGTCGGCCACGTCCAGGCAGTTGCTGATGGCCGCCGGCGTGGTGCCCCAGTCCTCGTGCAGCTTGAGGCCGATCACGCCGGCATCGATCTGCTCGTGCAGCGCGGCCGGCAAGCTGGCGTTGCCCTTGCCCAGGAAGCCCAGGTTCATCGGGAACGCGTCGGCCGCCTGCAGCATGCGCTCGATGTGCCAGGGGCCCGGCGTGGCCGTGGTGGCGAAGGTGCCGGTGGCCGGGCCGGTGCCGCCGCCGAGCATGGTGGTCACGCCGGAGCTCAGCGCTTCCTCGATCTGCTGCGGGCAGATGAAGTGGATGTGGCTGTCGATGCCGCCCGCGGTGACGATGTTGCCTTCGCAGCTGATCACCTCGGTGCCGGGGCCGATCACGATGTCGACGCCCGGCTGCACGTCGGGGTTGCCGGCCTTGCCGATCGCCACGATGCGCCCGCCCTTCAGGCCGATGTCGGCCTTGACGATGCCCCAGTGGTCGAGGATCAGCGCGTTGGTCATCACGGTGTCGACCGCGCCACCGGCCGTAGGTCCGCTGCCCTTGCCGTCGCGGGTGCGCTGCGACTGCGCCATGCCGTCGCGGATCGTCTTGCCGCCGCCGAACTTCACCTCTTCGCCGTAGCCGCCGGCGCGCAGCGTGTAGTCGGCCTCGACCTCGATCACGATGTCGGTGTCGGCCAGCCGCACCCGGTCGCCCACGGTGGGGCCGAAGATTTCCGCATAGGCGCGGCGTCCGATCGTAGCCATCAGAGTTTCCCTTGCACCAGGCCGCGAAAGCCGTAGACGATGCGGTCGCCCGCGAGATCACAGAGCTCGACCGTGCGTTGCTGGCCGGGCTCGAAGCGCACGGCCGTGCCCGAGGCGATGTTCAGCCGCATGCCGTGCGCGGCCGCGCGGTCGAAGCCCAGCGCGCCGTTGACTTCGGCGAAGTGGTAGTGCGAGCCGACCTGGATCGGCCGGTCGGCGGTGTTCTGCACCACCATCGTGAGCGTGCGCCGTCCCGGGTTGAGCACATGCTCGCCCTCGTCGGTGAAGAGTTCGCCGGGGATCACGGGCCGGGCCTCAGGCGAGCTGCGCCAGCAGCGCGGCGCCGAACAGCGCGACGGCCGCGCCGGCCACGCGCGGCAGCCAGGCGCCGCGCTGGCGCAGGGTCCAGCCGACGGCGATGCCGGCGGTGTGCAGCAGCGCGGTGGCCAGCACCATGCCGGCGATCGCCAAGCCGGCGCCGTGGTCGCCCGCCAGCTCGTAGCCGTGGGCCACGCCGTGGAACACCGCGAACACGCCGACCACCACCGCGGCCACCGGCCCCGGCAGCCGCAGCCGCGTGGCCACCAGCAGGCCGATCACCAGCAGCGAGGCCGCGATCATCGGCTCGACCGCAGGCACCTGCACGCCCGCAAGGCCGAGCAGCGCGCCGGCCAGCAGCATGCCGGCGAAGCCCAGCGGGGCCCAGAGCAGGTCGCGCCCCGTGCGGGCGATCAGCGCGCTCCAGAGACCGACCGCGACCATGGCCGCCAGGTGGTCCAGGCCGGTGAAGGGATGCACGAAGCCCTGCACGAAACCGATGTCGTGATGGGCCCCGCCGTCGACGCCGACGTGGGCCGAGGCCAGCAGCGGCAGCAGGCCGAGCGCGGTAATGGCGAGGGAAGGGAAGGATGAAGAACGCGTCAGGCGCATGGGAAGTCTCCGCTCGGAAATGAGAAAGAAGAAAAAGGGGGCTAGAACGTGTGAAGGAACCGTCGCGAGCGCCCCGAGCCTGCATTGAGGAGCGGAGCCGCACTTGCGTGCGGTGAGCACCGCAGATGCGGGATCGGGGTGTGCAGCAGGTTCATTCACATGTTCTTCAGACGATCGGCTGGTGGACCGTCACCAGCTTGGTGCCGTCCGGGAAGGTGGCCTCGACCTGGATGTCCGGGATCATCTCGGCCACGCCGTCCATCACGTCGGCGCGGGTGAGCACGCTGCGGCCTTCGCTCATCAGCGCGGCCACGCTCTTGCCGTCGCGCGCGCCTTCCATGACCGCGGCCGAGATCAGCGCGACCGCCTCGGGATAGTTGAGCTTGAGCCCGCGGGCCTGGCGGCGCTCGGCGAGCAGTGCGGCCGTGAAGATCAGCAGCTTGTCTTTTTCGCGTGGCGTGAGTTCCATGGGACAGAAAAGGATGCGTGGAGGCCCCGGGGGGCCTGAAGAGGGGAATATGCAACAGTCGTGCCGTGGCACGGAAGATGCACCGAAAAGGTGTGACCGACGCCCCCCCGCCACCCACGCCTCCCTCGCCCGACGACGCGCCGCAGCGCATCGTCAAGGTGCGGCGCGACTACAACAGTTGGGTGGCCAGCGAGACGCTCGAGGACTATGCGCTGCGCTACACGCCGCAGCGCTTTCGCAAGATGTCCGAATGGCGGGTCGCGAACACGGCCTTCGGCGGCGCCGCTTCGTTCCTGATCCTGGAAGCGGTCGGGGCCACGCTGCTGGTGCAGTACGGCTTCCTCAATGCCTTCTGGGCGGTGCTGGCGACCGGGCTGATCATCTTCCTGGCCGGCCTGCCGATCAGCGTGTATGCCGCGCGCTACGGCGTCGACATGGACCTGCTCACGCGCGGCGCGGGCTTCGGCTACATCGGCTCGACGCTCACCTCGCTGATCTACGCCTCCTTCACCTTCATCTTCTTCGCGCTCGAGGCGGCCGTGATGGCCTATGCGCTCGAACTGGCGCTGGGCATCCCGCCGGCCTGGGGCTACCTGGTGTGTGCGCTGGTCGTGATCCCGCTGGTGACGCACGGCGTGTCGGCCATCAGCCGGCTCCAGGTCTGGACCCAGCCGCTGTGGCTGCTGATGCTGGTGGTGCCCTTCGCCTACGTGATCGTGCGCGACCCTGGTGCGTTTTCCGGCTTGACGCACTATGACGGCGCCTCGGGGCGTGCCGGCGGCTTCAATCTGCACCTCTTCGGTGCCGCGCTCACGGTGGGCATCGCGCTGATCACGCAGCTGGGCGAGCAGGCCGACTACCTGCGCTTCATGCCCGTGCGCACGGCGGCCAACCGGGGCCGCTGGTGGGGCGGCGTGCTGATGGGCGGGCCGGGATGGGTGGTGATGGGCGTGCTCAAGATGCTGGGCGGGATGATGCTGGCGTACCTGGCCATCGGCCACATGGTGCCGCCCGAGCGCGCGGTCGATCCCAACCAGATGTACCTCGCGGCCTTCGAGTACGTGTTCCCGAACTACGGCTGGGCCGTCGCCGCGACCGCGCTGTTCGTGGTGGTGTCCCAGCTCAAGATCAACGTCACCAACGCCTACGCGGGCTCGCTGGCCTGGAGCAACTTCTTCTCGCGCGTCACGCACAGCCATCCGGGCCGGGTGGTGTGGGTGGTGTTCAACGCGCTGATCGCCTTCATGCTGATGGAGATGAACGTGTTCGAGGCGCTGGGCGACGTGCTGGGCCTCTACGCCAACATCGCCATCGCCTGGATGATGGCGGTGGTGGCCGATCTGGTCATCAACAAGCCGCTGGGCCTGTCGCCGCCGGGCATCGAGTTCAAGCGCGCCCACCTGTGGGACATCAACCCGGTGGGCGTGGGCGCGATGGCGCTGGCCTCGGCGCTGTCGATCGCCGCGCACCTGGGCGCCTTCGGCCCGCTGGCGCAGGCCTTTTCGGCCGTGATCGCGATGGGCACGGCGCTGCTCACGGCGCCGCTGATCGCCTGGGCCACGCAGGGCCGCTACTACCTGGCGCGCGGGCCGGCCTTCGACGCCCGCACGCAGGTGCGCTGGGCCCGTGTCGAACGATCGCCGGCCGCGGCGGCCGACAACGCGTACCAGCGCCTGCGCACCCAGCGCTGCGTGATCTGCGAGCGCGAATACGAGGCGCCCGACATGGCCCACTGCCCCGCCTACCAGGGCGCGATCTGCTCGCTGTGCTGCACGCTCGATGCGCGCTGCGGCGACCTCTGCAAGCCGCAGGCGAGCCTGTCGACGCAGTGGTCGGGGGCGCTGCGCTGGCTGCTGCCGCGGCGCGTCTGGCCCTACCTCGACACCGGCCTGGGCCACTTCCTGCTGCTCACGCTGATCATCGTGCCGCTGCTGGCCACGGTGTTCGGGGTGCTCTACCAGCAGGAACTGCGCGCGCTGGGCGACAGCGCGCTGGGCATGCTGCCGCCCGGCGATGCGGCCATGGCGATCCTCAAGGCGCAGCAGGCCTCGCTGCGCTCGGGCTTCCTCAAGAGCTACATGGCGCTGCTGCTGATCGCCGGCATCGTGGCCTGGTGGCTGGTGCTGGCGCACCAGAGCCGCAAGGTGGCGCAGGAGGAATCCAACCGCCAGACCCGCCTGCTGATGCACGAGATCGAGCGGCACAAGGAGACCGACCGCGCGCTGCAGGCCGCCAAGCAGAGCGCCGACGACGCGCGCGAGCAGGCCGACCACGCCAACCAGGCCAAGAGCCGCTACATCAGCGCGATCAGCCACGAGCTGCGCACGCCGCTCAACTCGATCCTCGGCTATGCGCAGCTGATGGGCCAGGATGCCTCGGTGCCGCCGCACCGGCAGCAGGCCGTGGCCGTGATCCAGCGCGGCGGCGAGCACCTGCTGTCGCTGATCGAGGGCACGCTGGACATCGCCCACATCGAGGCCGGCAAGCTCACGCTGCAGGCCCGGCCCATGCCCTTCGCCGCCGCCATGCGCGAACTGGCCGACATGTTCGAGCTCCAGGCTTCCGAGAAGGGCCTGGCCTTCCGCTTCGAGCCCGCGGGCGACGTGCCCGAGGTGGTGCGCGCCGACGAGCGCCGGGTGCGCCAGATCCTGATCAACCTGCTGGGCAATGCGATCAAGTTCACCGCGCGCGGCGAGGTCGTGCTGCGGCTGCGCTACGCGCGCGAGTTCGCGGCGCTGGAGATCGAGGACACCGGGCCCGGCATGTCGGCCGCCGAGATCGAGCGCATCTTCGAGCCCTTCGCGCGCGGCGACGCGGGCGGCACCGCGACGCGCACCGGTGCCCCGGGCGCGGGCCTGGGTCTGACCATCGCCAAGATGCTGACCGACCTGATGGGCGGCGAGATGTCGGTGCAGAGCACGCCCGGCCAGGGCTCGGTGTTCCGCGTGCGGCTGTTCCTGCCGCGCGTGCATGCCGCGCCGATCGCTGCAGGGCGCACGCCCGCGCCGTTGCCGGGCCCGGCGCGGCCGCGGCGCGGCTATGCCGGCGTGCGCCGGCGCGTGCTGGTGGTCGACAACGAGGAGGCCGACCGCGAGCTGCTGGTGCAGGTGCTCGCACCGCTGGGCTTCGAGCTGCGGACGGCGGCCAGCGGGCACGATGCACTCGACCTGATCGCCGCCGGCTTCCGGCCCGACGCGATGTTCGTCGACCTCGCGATGCCCGGCATCGACGGCTGGGAGACGCTGCGCCGCAGCCGCCAGTTCGACACCACGCTGGCACCGCGCTGCATGGCCATCGTCTCGGCCAACGCCTTCGACAAGCGGCTGGACAACGACGTGGGCATTGCACCCGAGGATTTCTTCGTCAAGCCGGTGCGCCACAGCGAGCTGCTCGACTGGCTCGAACGCAAGCTGGGCCTCGAGTGGACGGCCGTGGCCGCGGCGTGCGAGGCGCATGCCGCCGCCGCCCCGGCCCAGGTGCGGCCCACGGCAGAACGCCTGCACGCACTTCAGGATGCCATCGGGCTGGGTTATTTTCGGGGGATCATGAACCAGCTCGACGAGATCGACGCCGCGCAGCCCGAGTGCGCCGCCTGGACCGCGGCCCAGCGGGCCCTGGCGCGCCAGTTCCGCTTCGACGCGATGGACGGCGGCGCGCCGCCGCAGCCGGAGGGCGCGCGATGAACGACCCCAAGGCGCGCGACTTCGCCGGCAACAGCGACCTGGTGCTGATCGTCGACGACGTGCCCGACAACCTCGCGGTGCTGCACGACGCGCTCGACGAATCGGGCTACACCGTGCTGGTCGCGACCAGCGGCGAGCAGGCGCTGCAGCGCGCGGCGCAGGCCCGCCCCGACATCGTGCTGCTCGACGCGATGATGCCGGGCATGGACGGCTTCGAGGTCGCGCGCCGGCTCAAGGCCGATGCGGCCACGGCCCACATCCCGATCGTCTTCATGACCGGGCTCACCGAGACCGAGCACCTGGTGGCCGCGCTCGAGGCCGGTGGCGTCGACTACGTGACCAAGCCGATCAAGCCCAAGGAAGTGCTGGCGCGCATGAACGTGCACCTGCAGGGCGCGCGCCGCGCGCGGCAGGAGGCGCAGCAGGCCGGGCAGGCGCGCAACGCGCTCGACGCCTTCGGCTACGCCAGCATAACGGTGCGGCTGCCCGAGGGGCGTGTGATCTGGCAGACCGCGCTGGCGCGCGACCTGCTGCTGCGCTACTGCGGCACCAGCGCGCCGCAGGCGCCGCCGACCGTGCTCGCGTGGCTGGCGCGCCACCTGCCCGATGCGCAGCAGCGGCAGATCGAGCCGCCCGCGCTGTCGATCGTGCTCGGGCCGTCCACCTTGAACCTGCGCCTGCACCAGCAGACCGGCCACGACGACGACGGCGACGACTGGCTGATCATCATGCGCGAGCTCTCCGACACCTCGGTGATCGAGGCCATGAGCCTGAGCCTCAAGCTCACGGCGCGAGAGGCCGAGGTGCTGTACTGGGTGGTCAAGGGCAAGACCAACCGCGACATCGGCGAGATCGTGGGCAGCAGCCCCGCCACGGTGAAGAAGCACCTGGAGCGGGTCTATGTGAAGCTGGGCGTGGAGACCCGCACGGCGGCCGCGGGCGTGGCGATCAAGCGGCTGCGCGAGTTGCAGCCGCAGTTCGAGATCTGAAGCCGTGCGCGCGCTGCGCTGGGCCCCGGTGCTGGGCCTGTTCGCCTCCGGAGGTGCCTGGGCCGGCGGTCATTTCGACGTGGACGATGCCGGCACGCTGGCGCCCGGCCGGTGCCAGTACGAGGCCTGGCTGAGCCGCAGCCCGGGCGATGCCTCAGCCGCCGACAACAACCTGCATCTGGGGCCGGCCTGCCGGGTCGGCCCGGTGGAGCTGGGCTTCAACATCGACCGCTTCGCGCTGCGTGGCGAGCGTGCCGCGTTGCTGCTCGGGCCGCAGCTCAAGTGGACCTTCCTGGGCGACGACCCGCAGGCGCGCTGGAGCGCGGCGCTGTCGGTGACGCTCGGTGTCGATGCGGTGCATGGCGGCCGGGCCGGCGGGCAGTTCGTGGTGCCCGTGACCTGGGCGCTCAGCCAGCGCCTGCAGGTCCATGCCAACCTGGGCGCGGACTGGAGCACCGGCGACAGCGAGCGCTCGGTGCGCAAGGGCCTGGCGCTGGAATGGGCGCTGGGCGATGCGCTGTCGCTGATCGCGGAGCGCAACCGGGCCAGCGGCCTCTGGGCCTCCCGCCTGGGGGCACGCATCAACCTCACGCCGACCACCAGTGTCGACCTGGGCTTCATGCGCCTGGGCCCGGAGCGGCTGCGCACGCTCACGCTGGGGCTGAACCGGGAGTTCAGCCGCCACTGACCGACGCGCGGGGTGCGCGTCGAACAGGAAGGATCAGGACGCGACGGGCGAAGCGGCCACCAGGTGCTCGGTCAGGAACCAGACCTGCAGCTCGTTGGTGCGCAGCACGTTGCTCACGAACACGTCGTTGCTGCCGTCGTCGCCAGCCTCGTCGACCTTCTTGGCCGCCTTGCGGGCCTCGACGATGATCAGCTCGTGCGCTTCGGCCAGCCGGCGGATCTGCACGGCGGCAGGCTCGCGGCCGCGCGGCGGGCGGGCGATCTTGGTGGTCTCGGCGATGTCGGGTGCCATGGCCAGCGCGATGCCGCCCAGCAGCTGGATGCGTTCGGCCAGGATGTCGACCAGCAGCACCTGCGCTTCGAAATGCTGGTCGTACATCAGGTGCAGCTGGTTGAAGGTCGGGCCCACCACCTGCCAGTGGTGCTTCTTGTACATGTCGCGCAGCGTGATCGTGTCCGCCAGGCACTGGTTGAGCAGCGCCACGCTCTCCTTGCAGACCTTTTCCGAAAGGCCGTTGGGCAGCTTGACGATCTCGCCGAACTTCTGCGTCTCGTGGCTCTGCTGGTCGAGGTCGGGCTGCACCGCCTTCTGCTTGGCGGTCATGGGGGCGGTCTTGTCGTTGTCTTGGGTGGCCATCACTGAACTCCGTGATTGAAAGAAAGGGGAGGGAGGGGAAAGCCTCTTTCTATCGATCACGGAAGTCCGGCCGCGTAGGCCGGCGTGCCATTTCCGTGCAGAAGATCGGCTGGCATCCTGCCGGCCCCGGGCGCTCACTCGATCTTCACGCCCGCGTCGTTGACCACCTTGGTCCACTTGGGGATTTCCTTCTGCAGCAGCTGGCCGAAGGCCTCCGGGGTGCTGGCCACCACCTCCACGCCCTGGTCGCGGAACTGCTTGACCACCTCGGGGTCCTTGAGGATCGCGACGATGTCCTTGTTGGCCCGGTCGACCATGGCCTTGGGCACGCCGGCCGGCATCTGCATGCCGAACCAGACGATCACCTCGTAGCCCGGCACGCCGGCGGCCTGCACCGTGGGCGTGTCGGGCAGCAGCGCGGCGCGCTCGGTGCCGGTCACGGCGATCGGCTTCAGCTTGCCGGCCTTGATCTGCTGCATCAGGTTGGGCACGTTGTCGAACAGCACGTCGATCTCGCCGCCGAGCATGGCCATCACCGCGGGCGCGCTGCCCTTGTAGGGCACGTGGGTCATCTTGGTGCCCGTCATGCTCATGAACAGCTCCATCGACAGGTGGTTCGACGAGCCCGAACCGGTCGAGCCGTAGTTGAGCTTGCCCGGGTTCTTCTTCGCGAAGTCGATCAGTTCCTTGAGGTTGCTCACGCCCGGCAGGTCGGGGCGGATCACCAGCGCGTTCTGCGTGTAGCCGGCCCACACCAGCGGCTGGAAGTCGGCCGTCGCGTTGTAGGGCAGCTTGGCGCCGTAGAGCGCGGGCAGCGCCGAGAAGGGCAGCGGCGTGATCAGCATGGTGTAGCCGTCGGCCGGTGCCTTGGCCGCCAGGTTGTTGCCCAGCACCGTGTTGCCACCCGGCCGGTTGTCCACCACCACCGACTGCTTCCACACCTTCGACAGGCGGTCGCCGACGGTGCGCGCCAGCGTGTCGTTGAAGCCGCCGGGCGTGTAGGGCACGATGATGCGCGCGGGCTTGCTCGGGTAGTCGTCGGCGCTCGCGGTGCCGACGAGCATGAGGCCCGTGAGGCCCAGGCACAGCGGCGCCAGCAGGCGCAGCAGGGTTCGTTTCGTGAAGGTCATGGCGTGTCTCCGTTTTTTTCGTTTGGGTGGGCAGTCTCAGAACTTCACGACATAGCCGGGTCCGTCGACCATCGGGTACTTGTCGAAGATGCTTTCGTCGACCTCGATGCCCAGGCCATGGCCCTGGGGTGGTTCGACGCAGCCGTCGGCACCGATCGCGAAGGTGCTGCCGAACATGTCGCGGAAGGGGTTGAACTTCGACACGCAGGCCTCGAAGTAGCCCGCGTTCTCGGTGGCCGCGAGGAAGTGCAGCGTGGCCGCGTGGTTGAGGCCGGTGGCCGAGCTGTGGGCATGCACCGGGATGCGGAAGGCCGAGGCCATGGCCGCGATGCGCACGCCCTCGGTGATGCCGCCGCTCTTCGACAGGTCGGGCTGCCAGACCTGCACCGCGCCCGCGTCCAGCATCTGGCCGAACTCGAAACGGGTGAAGTGGTTCTCGCCGGCCGCGATCGGCACCAGCGGCGTGATCTTCGCGGCCTCGCGGTAGGAGGCGAAGTCGTTGCAGGCGAAGGGCTCCTCCAGCCAGCCGGCCTGGATGTCGGCCAGCGCCGGCAGCACGCGGCGCACGTCGGCGATGGTGTAGGCGGTGTTGGCGTCGGTCAGGATGTCGATCTCCTCGCCCAGCACCTCGCGCACCTTGCGCACGCGGGCGATGTCGTTCTTCACCGTGTCGCCGATGCGCAGCTTGACGGCCTTGTAGCCCTGCTCGACATACGACTGCGCTTCTTCGGCCATGGCTTCGGCCGGCTGGTAGCCCAGCGCGATGCCGCCCGCGTAGGCCGGGATGCGGCGGTGCGAGCCGCCCAGCAGTTCATACAAGGGCATCTTGGCCGCCTTGCCGCGGATGTCCCACAGCGCCATGTCGATGCCCGACAGCGCCAGGCAGGTGCCCGCACCCAGGCCGTGGCTCGACAGCTGCATGCGGTGCACGCGCTGCCAGGCGCCCACCACGTCGGTCGCGTTCATGCCGACCAGGAGCGGCTGCAGCGTGTTGTGCACCAGCGCCACGATCGCGCCGGGGCTGCGGCCCGGGTGCGCCTCGCCGTAGCCGGTGATGCCTTCGGAGGTCTCGACGCGGATGATGATGCAGTCGCGCTTGAGCGTGCTGCCGATGCCCATGGTCACGGTCTTGCCTTCGGGCAGGCGGTAGGACAGCGGCACGGCGGTGATGCGGGTGATCTTCAAGGGGTGTCTCCTGGTGGGCGTGGAAGGGTGGGGAACGATGCGGTCAGGCGCTCGCCGCGTGCGGCCGGGCGAAGACCTCGGGATTGACGATATGAGGGGGCTGCTCGCCGCGCAGCAGCACGGCGGCCAGCGTGTCGACGGCCAGCAGGCCCATGGCGCGCTCGGCCTCCTGCGTGAGGCCCGCGAGGTGCGGCGTGAGCAGCACGCCCGGGTGGCGGCGCAGCGCGCTGTCGGCGGGCAGCGGCTGGGTCTCGAACACGTCGAGCACCGCGCCCGCGAGCCGGCCTTCGGTCAGTGCCGCGGCCAGGTCGTCCTCGCGCAGCACCGGTCCGCGTCCCACGTTGACCAGCACCGCGCCGGGCCGGGCGTGCGCGAGCACGGCTGCGTTGACCAGGCCGCGCGTCTGCGGCGTGAGCGGGCAGGCGATCACCACCACGTCGCTGGCCGCGAACAGGGCCTCGATCGACAGCGTGGCGATGCCGGCCGGCACCTTCGACGGCGTGCCGGTGCAGACCGCGAGCGCCATGCCGAAGCCCTGCGTGGCGATGGCGCCGATGCGCTGGCCGATCGCGCCGTAGCCGACCAGGCCCAGCGTGCGGCCCCGCAGTTCATGGGTCCGCGCGCCGGCTTGCGTGCGGGCCGCCCAGTCGCCGGCGCGCACGCTGGCGTCGAAGGCGGCGAGCTGCCGGCTGTGCCCCAGCAGCGCCGCGAACACGTACTCGGCCACCGCGTTGGCATTGACGGCCGGCGTGTTGCCCACCGGAATGCCGTTCGCCGTGGCGCGCTCGACCGGGATGAAGTCCAGTCCCACGCCCTGGCGCATCACGCAGCGCAGCGCGTTCGGGCCGTCGAAGAGATCGGCGGGCAGCAGGCGGCGCACCACCAGGCCCTGCGCCTGTGGCACCGCTTCGCGCAACGCCGTGTCGCTCTGCGCGCGCGAGAGGCCCTCGGGCAGTTGCGCGACCTCGGCCCAGGTGGCCAGACGGGCATGCGCATCGGGATGCAGCGGATCGGTCAGCAGAACACGGGGGAGGGTCATGGCGCGGCGATCGTTGACGGTCGAACCTCGACGCGAGCGCCCGCCACGGCCACATCGTGCCGTTGCCTGTCTCAGTCGTTCAAGGTACGTTGCCGTTGAAGTTGTGTGATGAATCTATCACACAACTTTGCGCCGGATGACCGGGTTTCTGCGGAGGCTTAGCGTGGGGCCGAACTGGCGCGTGGGGCCTCGCCCAGCTTCACGCGCGCCACGCGCTGCGCGGCGGCACGGCTGTCGCCGGTCCAGAAATCCTTGCCCGCCTGCTCGATGCGCTCGCCGGTGTTGCGCATGTGCAGGAAGGCCGCGGTGCGCGCCGCCGCCGGGTCGCGCGCCTTGATCGCAGCGCAGATCGCCTCGTGCTCGGCCAGCACCTGGGCCGCGAGCTCGGGGCGCCGCGCTTCGTTGGTGCGGGTCAGGCGGATCGCGTCGTGGAGCGCGCGCGTGAGCATGCCCAGCAGCTCGGTGTAGTGCGGGTTGTGCGCCGCGTGCGAGATCGCGATGTGGAAGGCCAGGTCTTCGGCCACGCCGTCGCCGCCGTCCTTGACCGCGCGGGCGATGGCGCGCAGCGCCTGCTGGATCAGCGTCATCTCGGCGCCGCTGCGGCGCTCGGCGGCCAGCGCCGCCATCTCGGCCTCGATGCCCCGGCGCAGCTCGAGGATGCGCAGCACGCCTTCGGCCGGATTCTGGTGCGGCTGGCCGAGGCGGAAGGCGTCCGACACCTTGGGGTCGCGCACCACGGTGCCGCTGCCCTGCCGCGTCTCGACCAGGCCTTCGGACTTGAGGCGCGAGATCGCCTCGCGCACCACGGTGCGGCTCACGCCGTACTGCTCGGTCATCGACTGCTCGGTCGGCAGGCGGGTGTTCACGGGGTACACGCGCGAGCGGATATCGGCGGCGATGAGGCCTGTCACGCGATCGGCCAGTGTGCCTTCCGCAGGTTGGCGCGCGCTTGGATCGTCGGTGGAGGAGAAGGCCATGGGGTCGTCGTTGGAATGGGCGTTTCTGAAGCGTCGAAGAATACCACTGCGAACTCCTCGCTTGACAAAGTGATATGACGTATTTGTAATACGACTGGAGACAACAAGTTGCATCGCAACGATGCATGAAAACCCTGAGAGCCCATGACCCCTGACGACCGTCCCCGTGCCTTTCTGTGCCGCCGCTTCACGCCCGCCGTCGAGACCGCACTGCACGCACGCTTCGTGCTGCAGGTGAACGAGGACGACGCCATCCTGCCCTCCGCCGAGATCGCGCGCCGCGCGCACGGCAGCGAAGTGCTGTTCGTCAGCGCCACCGAGGCGGTCGACGCGGCCGTGATCGCGCAGCTCGCGCCCACGCTGCGCACCATCGCGACCTTGTCTGTCGGCCATGACCACATCGACCTGGCCGCGGCGCGCAAGGCCGGCGTGCAGGTGCTGCACACGCCCGACGTGCTCAGCGACGCCTGCGCCGAGATCGCGCTGATGCTGCTGCTCAACGCCTGCCGCCGCGGCTTCGAGGCCGACCGCCTGGTGCGCAGCGGCGCCTGGGCCGGCTGGGCGCCCACGCAGCTGCTGGGCATGGGCCTGGTCGGGCGCCGGCTGGGCATCTTCGGCATGGGCCGCATCGGCCGCGCGATCGCGGTGCGCGCGCGGGCCTTCGGCCTGCAGATCCACTATCACAACCGCAGCCGGCTCGGCGCCGCGCAGGAAGAGGGCGCGACATACCACGCCACGCTCGACGGCCTGCTCGCGGCCAGCGACATCCTGATGGTCGCGGCGCCGGGTGCGCCGTCATTGCGCGGCACCTTCGATGCGCAACGGCTGGCGCTGCTGCCCGAAGGCGCGGTGGTGGTCAACATCTCGCGCGGCGACCTGATCGACGACGCGGCGCTGATCGCCGCGCTGCGAAGCGGCCGGGTGCGCGGCGCCGGCCTCGACGTGTTCGCCAACGAGCCGAACGTGCATCCGGGCTACCGCACGCTCGACAACGTGTTCCTCTCGCCGCACATCGGCAGCGCCACGCACGAGACGCGCGACGCCATGGGCTGGCTGCTGATCCGCGGCGTCGAAGCCCTGGCGCGCGGCGAGACGCCCGACAACCTGCTTTCCTGAACCCCACCCTCACACGCTCACATCTTCACCATGAAACTCCAGCACCCCGAACTGTTCCGCCAGCAATGCCACATCGGCGGCCGTTGGGTTGATGCCTCCGACGGCGCGACCCTGAAAGTCACCAACCCGGCCGACGACAGCGTGCTCGGCAGCGTGCCGCGCCTGACCGCGGCCGACGTGCGCGGCGCCATCGATGCGGCCAACGCCGCGCTGCCCGGCTGGCGCGACACCAGCGCCAAGGAGCGCTCGCGGCTGATGCGTCGCTGGTTCGACCTGTGCATGGCGCACCAGGACGACCTCGCGATGCTGCTCACGCTCGAGCAGGGCAAGCCGCTGGCCGAGGCCAAGGGCGAGATCGCCTACGGCTCGAGCTTCATCGAGTGGTTCGCCGAAGAGGCCAAGCGCGTCTACGGCGACATCATCCCGGCCGCCTCGCTCGACCGCCGCATCGTGGTGCTCAAGCAGCCCGTCGGCGTGGTCGCCGCCATCACGCCCTGGAACTTCCCCAACGCGATGATCACGCGCAAGGCCGGCGCCGCGCTCGCCGCCGGCTGCACCATCGTGATCAAGCCGGCCTCGGCCACGCCGTACTCGGCGCTGGCGCTGGCGCAGCTCGCGGCCGAGGCGGGCATTCCGGCCGGCGTGCTCAACGTGGTGACGGGTTCGGCCTCCACTGTGGGCGGCGAGCTCACCGGCTCTTCGGTGGTGCGCAAGCTCTCCTTCACCGGCTCGACCGAGGTCGGCAAGCAGCTGATGGCGCAGTGCGCGGCCACGGTCAAGAAGGTCTCGATGGAACTGGGCGGCAACGCCCCCTTCATCGTGTTCGACGACGCCGACCTCGACGCGGCCGTGGCCGGCGTGATGGCTTCGAAGTTCCGCAACGCGGGCCAGACCTGCGTGTGCGCCAACCGGATCTTCGTGCAGGCCGGCATCTGCGACCGCTTCACCGAGAAGCTGCGCCAGACCGTCGAGGCGCAGGTGGTCGGCAACGGCCTCGAGCCGGGCGTGAACCTGGGCCCGCTGATCGACGACGCGGCCGTGGCCAAGGTGCGCGAGCACATCGACGACGCGGTGGCGCTGGGCGCGCGCATCGTCACCGGCGGCCAGGCGCATGCGCTGGGCGGGCGCTTCTTCACGCCGACCATCCTGTCGGACGTGTCGCCGAAATCCAAGCTGATGCAGGAAGAGACCTTCGGCCCGGTGGCGCCGCTGATCCGCTTCGAGACCGACGACGAGGCCGTGGCCATGGCCAACGACACGCCCTTCGGCCTGGCCGCGTATTTCTACACCCAGGACTACGCGCGCGCATGGCAGGTGGCGGAGGCGCTGGAGGTTGGTATCGTCGGGCTCAACGAAGGGCTGATCTCGACCGAGCTCGCACCCTTCGGCGGCATCAAGGAATCGGGCGTCGGGCGCGAAGGCTCCAAGTACGGCATCGACGACTATGTCGAAATCAAGTACGTGTGCGCGGGCGGCCTCGGCCGGCCGGCGCGCGCCAAGGCATGAACACAGCACTGAATTTTTCGCAGGAGAAAGCAATGAACAACAAGAAGATCGGCCTGATCGGCGTCGGCATGATGGGCCACGGGATCGCCAGCAACATCGTCAAGCACGGCCATGCGCTGGCGGTGCTCGAGCACGCGGGCAACCAGCCGCTCGACACCCTCAAGGCCGCGGGCGTGACCACCTTCCAGACCGCGCGCGAACTGGCCGCGGCGGTCGACGTGCTGCTGCTGTGCGTCACCGGCTCACCCCAGGTCGAGGCGGTGCTGCTGGGCGAGAGCGGCGTGCTCCAGGGCCTGCGCAAGGGCACGGTGATCATCGACTGCTCGACCGCCATCCCGGCCTCGACCGAGCGGCTGGCCCAGGTGGTGGCCGAAGCCGGCGGCCGCTTCATGGACTCGGCCATGACGCGCACGCCCAAGGAAGCCGCCGAAGGCCGGCTCAACCTGCTGGTGGGCGCCGACGACGCGCTGTTCGCCGAATGCCGGCCGCTGCTGGCCTGCTTCGCCGAGAACATCACGCATGCGGGCGGCGTCGGCGCCGGCCACCGCATGAAGCTGCTGCACAACTACGTGTCGCTGGGCTCGGTCGCGCTGATCGCCGAGGCCGCGGCCTGCGCTGAACGCGCGGGCGTGGCGCCCGAGGTCTTCGTCGACGTGCTGAGCAAGGGCGGCGGCGGCGGCACCGCGCTGGAACGCCTCAAGCCCTTCCTGCTGGCCCAGGACCCGAACGGCCTGCGCTTCGCGATGTCGAACGCGCTCAAGGACATGGGCTACTACACCACGATGGCCAGCGACAGCCATTCGGCCCGCGCGATTGCCGAAGGCGTGCGCCAGACCTTCGAGGGCGCGGTGAACGGCAGCGATCCGCAGACGCTGGTGCCGGAATTGGTCGCGGTGCTTGCCAAACGCGGCGACGGAGACTGACTCTCCCCCAGGCTGCGGCGCACTGCGTGTCGCCTCCTCCCTCCCCCTTCCGGGGGCGACACCAGCGGCCCGGCAAAGCCGGTTCCGCGGTGTCCCACGAACAAGAAAGCCGCCCTCGGGCGGCTTTCTACTTTCAGGGATGAGCGCCTATTCCTCTACAAAGGCCTCTTCGCGCTTGGCCTTCACCGCCGGCAGCAGCACGATCACCAGCAGCAGCAGCGCGGCCGCCAGCAGGCCCGCCGAGATCGGCCGCATGACGAACACGCTCCAGTCGCCGCGCGACAGCAGCAGCGCACGGCGCAGGTTCTCTTCCATCATCGGGCCCAGGATGAAGCCCAGCAGCAGCGGCGCGGGTTCGCACTTGAGCTTGAGGAAGGCATAGCCCACGATGCCGAAGATCGCGACCATCCAGACGTCGAAGGTGTTGTTGTTCTCCGAGTACACGCCCACCGCGCAGAACAGCACGATCGCCGGGAACAGCCACTTGTAGGGAATGGTCAGCAGCTTGATCCAGATGCCGATCATCGGCAGGTTCAGCACGATCAGCATCAGGTTGCCGATCCACATCGAGGCGATCAGGCCCCAGAACAGTTCCGGGTTGGCGGTCATCACCTGCGGGCCCGGCTGGATGTTGTGGATGGTCATGGCACCCACCATCAGCGCCATCACGGCGTTGGGCGGGATGCCCAGCGTCAGCAGCGGGATGAACGACGTTTGCGCACCGGCGTTGTTGGCCGACTCGGGGCCCGCCACGCCACGGATGTTGCCCTGGCCGAAAGGCACTTCGCCCTTCTTGAGCTTCATCTTCTTCTCGATGGTGTAGGCCGCGAAGGCCGACAGCAGCGCACCGCCGCCGGGCAGGATGCCCAGGGCCGAACCGAGGGCGGTGCCGCGCAGCACCGCGGGCGTCATGTCCTTGAAGTCCTGCTTGGTGGGCCACAGGCCCTTCACCTTGGCGGTGAACACTTCGCGCTCGTGCTCCGGCACGGCCAGGTTGGCGATGATTTCGCCGTAGCCGAACACGCCCATGGCGATGGCGATGAAGCCGATGCCGTCGGTCAGCTCAGGGATGTCGAAGCTGTAGCGCGCCACGCCCGAGTTCACGTCGGTGCCGACCAGGCCCAGGGCCAGGCCGAACAGGATCATGGTGATGGCCTTGAGCAGCGAGCCCGAGGCCAGCACCACGGCGCCGATCAGGCCCAGGATCATCAGCGAGAAGTATTCGGCGGGACCGAACTTGAAGGCCAGTTCGGTCAGCGGCGGCGCGAAGGCCGCGAGGATCAGCGTGCCCACGCAACCGGCGAAGAAGGAGCCCAGGCCGGCCGCAGCGAGCGCGGGCCCGGCCCTGCCTTTTCTGGCCATCTGGTAGCCGTCGATCACGGTCACCACCGAGGACGATTCGCCCGGCAGGTTGACCAGGATGGCGGTGGTGGAGCCACCGTACTGCGCGCCGTAGTAGATGCCGGCCAGCATGATCAGCGCGGCCACGGGAGGCAGCGCGTAGGTGGCGGGCAGCAGCATCGCGATGGTCGCGACCGGGCCGATGCCGGGGAGCACGCCGATCAGCGTGCCCAGCAGGCAGCCGACGAAGGCGTAGACGAGGTTCTGCGCCGTGAAGGCGACGCCGAAACCAATCGAGAGATTCGTGATCAGGTCCATGAGTGCTTGTGTCTCGTTGTGGTGTGCGTGCTCAGCCGATGAACGTGGGCCAGACCGGGAACTGCAGCTTCAGCGCGACCACGAAGGCGAGGTAGCTGCCGACCGCGAGGATGGTCGCCAGCACGGCGACGCCCTTGAAGCTGAACTGGTCGCCCGCAAGGCTGGCGATGAAGGTCAGCGCGTAGATCGCGACGATCAGGCCCATCGGCGGCAGGCCGATGCTCGGCAGGCCGCCCAGCAGCACGCCGAAGATCAGGTTGGCGCCGATCACGAAGCCCAGCGGTCGCCAGGCGATGCTGCCGATGGGTTCACCGTCCTCGGTCTCGATGATCAGGGCCTTGAGCGCGATCAGCGACCCCATGATGGCCATGAGGATGCCGACGATCAGCGGGAAGTAGCCCGGGCCCATGCGGGCGCCGGAGCCCACGTTGTACGTGGTGGCGCCCCAGGCGAACGCCACGCCGAAGGCGCTGAACAGCACGCCCGAGTAGAAGTCTCTCTGACTTTTGATCTTCAACCTTGTCTCCTTAGATGCAATGAATCGCGACGGCGCGCGAAGGCGCCGCGACGGGCACGGGAAGTGCGCAGGCGATGGTAGGAAGACAGAGGCCGCGCGTGCATGACGAACACATTGCCGTTTGGCAATGTGGGCCGTCGAAGGGGCGGGGGACGCCGAGGTGGCGTCCAAAAAAAAGACCGGCACGGCGGGAAGCCGTGCCGGTCGCGCGGAAGGCGCAGGCGCCTATTCGCTCAGCGAGGTGCTGCGCAGTGCCGCGTCGCCCGCGATCTCGGCTTCGGAGAACGGCACCTTGAGCCACTGGCCCGCGCTGTAGGCCCGCGTGTAGTCGCCGTTGTGCGCAGAGGCCGGGTCGTCCGACAGCGAGAAGGTCAGGAAGGTGCGGGCGTCGACGCCGCCTTCGGGGAAGCGCACCACCTGCATGTAGCTGTTGCCGTTGGGATTGGCGTCCATGCTGTAGCCGCCCTTGTCGAGCCGGTTCTCCGAGCAGGCGATGGTGAAGTAGCCCGGGCCGCCGCAACCGCCGTACAGCGGGATCTTCTGGCCGCCGCGGGTGGCGAACAGCACGTCGCCGCGCTGCGCGTCCAACGCATAGCCGCTGGCCTCGACGCGCGCGATGGCGGCGCCGAAAGCCTGCTGCAGGCCGGGCGCGGCCGCGATGTCGAGATCGCGCGGGGTGTTGACCGCATCCTTGGCATCGAAGGGCACCTTGTAGAGCGTGGCGGCCGGCAGCAGCGCGGCGCGATTCCAGAACTCGTCCCACACATGGGCGCCGCGCGAAGCGACGGTGCCGGTGTTGTCCCAGTTGCGCAGCGCGGCGCAGGCCGGGCCGGTGTCGACGTCGCGGCCGATGCTCTCCTTGGTCTGCGGGTCCGTCGCGACCGTGATCTTCGGCGTGGCGCATACCAGGTCCAGCGCATCGTTCTTGAACAGCTCGGCCGTCAGCACGCGGCTGTTGAGCACCATGCGCTGCACGATGTCGCTGGTGGCCCGGTTGCCGCCGTAGCGGTCGGTGCCCGCCAGGCGCTCCTGCGCCAGCCGGTTGCCCATGCGCGTGCGGAAGCTCACGGCCTCGATGCCGGCCGGACCCATGATGTCGGGGTAGCCGGTCAACGGCGCCTTGGGCTGGGCCAGCCAGTAGCTGTCGTTCATGTTCGACACGTAGTCGTCGCGCTGCAGGCTGGGCATGCGCGAGGCGCCGATCGCGCCTTTCTGCGCCGAGTCGGCGTCGGTCTGCCAGTCGCAGTAGCCGCGCGAGCCGTCGAAGATCGGCACCCGCGGCAGGCTGGCGCGCAGCGACAGGCCGGTGGGCGTGGTGCAGCTCGCGGTCTGGGCCGGCGACACGTTGGGCACCGCGCCGATGTCGGCGTACCAGGCCTGGGCCGCGCCGCGGCCGACGGCCACGGTGTTGACCCAGGGAATGGCCGCTTCCTCGCGCTGGATGGCGATGAACTCGTCGAGCGACTTCGCCTGGTTCCAGCGCAGCCAGTTGCGGAAGGTGCGGTAGTTCTCGCCGTTGATGTCGCGCATCGCGAAGGCCGTGGTCTGGTTCCAGGCCAGCGCCGGGTTCAGCAGGCCGAGGTTGACCATCGGGCCGTATTCCGACTTGTAGAGCGTGCGCGTCACGGGCGACACGCCGCCGTCGTTCTGCTTGACGTTCACCGTGATGGCGGTGGCCTGCATCTTCACGGCCACGCCGTCACGCAGGTAGCTGGTGGGGTTGCCGGATGCCAGCTTCAGTTCGAAGAAGCCGAAGCGGCGCGCGGTCGACACCGTGTGGCTCCAGGCCACGTTGTCGTTGAAGCCGATCAGCATCACCGGGATGCCGAGGAAGGAGGTGCCGCTCACGTTGAGCTGGCCCGGGATGGTGAGCTGCGCCTGGTAGAAGCGGTCGGGCCCGCGCCAGTACCAGTGTGGGTTGCCGAACAGCAGCGGGCTGCTGTCGCCGGTGGCCAGGGTGCCGAAGCCGATCATGTTGCTGCCCACGCCTTCGTGGCTGCCCACCTGAAGTTCGGGCAGCTGCATCTTCGCGGACGCGAACTGCGTTGCCGCCTTGCGCGCGCTGAGCTGCGTGGGGCCGCTCGCCGCAGGTGCGAGTGCGCCGGCGATGTGGGGCAGGAAGTTGCTGTAGCCGCCCGCGAGGTTGGCCGCGTACATGCGGCGGTAGATGTCGTCGGTGCTCACGGGCCGCACCCAGGTCTCGTTGGCGCAGGCCGCATTGGCGCCGGCCTTGGCCTTGACGTCGCGTACATAGCGGTTGTAGCCCGCGGCGAAGCCGGTCACGAGCTGCTTGAGGTTGTCGGGCTGGGCCGCGATCATCTTCTGCACCACGTCGTCGGAAATCACGTGGCGATGGAAGAAATCGGAGTCGATGTTCTTCGGCCGGCCGATGGTGCTGCTGGCCAGCAGTTGCGCGTCGGCGCCGAAGAACTGCGAGCGCTCGCCGCGGAAGGTGAGGAAGCCGTCGGCCATGGTGCAGAGGTTGTCCTCGGCCTGCGCGTAGCCGTAGCCATAGCCCGCGCCGGCCCAGGTGTCGGCCTTGATGTGCGGCACGCCCATGGCGGTGCGGCGGATCTCGGCCTTGTAGGTGGCGGTGGGGGGCGTTCCGGGGTCGGGCGGCGGCGAGATGTCGCCGCCGCTGCCGCCGCCGCAGGCGCTGAGCAATGCGGTTGCCGCGAGCGCGACGATGGAAAGCGGCAGGGCGCCGCGCGAGGGTTGGACTCGTCTCATGATCTTGTGTCTCCGGTGATGGCTCTGTCATCAGAGCCATGCGCAGCTTAGGGAGACAAGGCGGCCGCGACTTGTACGGAGCCGCTGAAGTGAGGGGCTGCCGGGCCCGGACTCAGGCGCAGGCGGCGGTGCGCCCCCAGGCATGCGAGGCATGCGCGTCGGCCGTCACCTGCACCTGGTTGGCGAGGAAGGACGGCGCGAGGCCGAAATAGCGCTGGAAGGTGCGGCTCATGTGGGCCGCGTCGGTGAAGCCGCTGTTGAGCGCCACGTCGGTGAGCTTGCGAGGCCGGGTGAACTGCTGGACCGTGAGGCGCACCTTGGTCCACAGCGCATAGCGCTTGATCGACACGCCCACCTGCGCCGCGAACAGGTGCGTGAGCCGGTCGGGCGACAGGCAGGCCAGGGCCGACAGTTCGCGCAGCGGGATCTGGCCGGCGTGGCTGCGGATGGCTTCGATCACGCGCGTCACGCGCGGATCGAGGCGCGCGGAGAGCAGCGGGCTCTCGGTGATCGACGCGATCATGCCGTTGCTCAGCGCCTGCACCCGCTCATCGGGCAGGGCGCCGTATTGCACCGGTTCGAAGTCGTCGCGCAGGCGGCCGAAGCGGCGCGCATCCAGCGGCTGGATGCCCTGGCCGCCCATGCGCGTGGCCAGCATGCGGTAGGCGTTGCCGGCCGGGTCGAGGTTGAGCGACAGCAGGCCGCAGCCTTCGACGTCGAGCCGGCGCGACACGTGCGGCGCGATCAGCGCGGCGGTGCAGCGCACGCGCGTGCCGTCGATGCCTTCCAGCGTGAAGGGGTGTCCGCTCACCGAGGCCAGCAGGGTGGCCGACGAGCGCGCCGTCAGGCCCGAATGAATGGCTGGCGTGACATAGAGAAAGCTGTCGTCCCACAGGTGCAGGAAGTTCGGGGGTGTGCCCATCCTCGTGACTCTTGTCTTGTTGTGTTGTCTCCAGCGGCGATCCTAGGGCAAGGCTGCCCGTTCGCTCAGAGGGATTCCACGCAGGCCGGCCGCCCGCCCGCCCGCCTCAGTCGTGGTGCGCGGGCAGCTCGACCGTGGCACGCAGCCCCGGCGCGGCGTCGGCCAGTTCGAGCCGGCCACCGTGCAGCGCGATCACGGCCTGCACGCTGGCCAGGCCCAGGCCGTGGCCGGGCAGGCGGCGGTCCAGCCGGTGGAAGCGCTGGCCGATGCGCGGCAGCTCGGCCGCCGGGATGCCGGGGCCGTCGTCCTGCACCGTGAGCAGCGCCAGGCCGTGCGCGGTGCGGGTGCCGATGCGCACGATGGCGCCGGCGCCCGCGTACTTGAGCGCGTTGTCGACCAGGTTCGCGACTGCGCCGGCCAGCAGGTCGCGGTCGCCCAGCACCGTGGCCGGATCGGCCGGCTCGCGCTGCAGGCTGGCGCCCTGCGCCTCGGCCACCGCGTCGTAGAGTTCCATCACGTCGTCGGCGATGCGCTGCAGGTCGACCGGGCCGAAGTGCTGGCGCCGCGCGCCGGCCTCGGCCTCGGCGATCTGCAGCAGCTTCTCGAACACCAGCGTGAGCTCTTCGACTTCCTGCATCGCGGCGGCGATGGCCTGCGTTCGCTCCTGCGGCGAGGCCTCGTCGCGCTGGGCCGCATGCAGCCGCGCGAGGATGCGCATCAGCGGCGTGCGCAGGTTGTGCGCGATGGTGTTCGAGACGTGGCGCACGCCGTCCATCAGCGACTGGATGCGGTCGAGCATGGCGTTGATGTCGCGGCTGAGCAGCGCGAACTCGTCGTCCTCGGGGCCGATCTCCACGCGCTCCTCCAGTTCGCCCGCGGCGATGCGCGCGGCCGTGCGGCGCACGTTGCCCACGCTGCGTTCGAGCTCCTGGCGGAACACGAAGGTGCCGCCGATCAGCAGCAGCACCGCCACGATGCCGGCCGCCGCGCTGGCGCTGGCGATCAGCGATTCGATGGCTTCCTGGTCGCGCAGGTCGTGGCCCACCACCAGCATGCCGCCGTCGGGCAGTGCGCGGGCCAGCAGGTAGCCGGTCACCAGCCGGTCCGCGCGCCGCACGCGCCGCTGCGAGGGGCCGCCGGCGAAGGGCGCGCCCTCGGGGGCGGCATCGAGGTTGCCGGCCAGCACGCGGCCCTCGGGGTCGGCCAGCAGGTAGATCTCGTTGTCCGAATCGCGGCCGTCGCCCAGCGAGCGCGAGACCTCCGCGGCCACGGCCGCGTAGCCCCCGTCGGCGAAGCGGGCTTCGAGCTGCTGCGTGGCGCCCGTGACCTGGCGCGCCATGCGCTGGTGCAGCACGCCCACGGTCTGCAGGTAGACGATGGCCAGCGCGGCCAGCATGGTGATGGCCACCAGCAGGCCGTAGTAGAAGGCCAGCCGGAAGCCGACCGAGCGCCACAGCCGCTGCAGGCCCGCGATCATTCGCCGGAAGCGACCGAAGGGGCCGAGGCCACCGGTTCGACGCCCATGCGGTAGCCGATGCCGCGCACGGTGTGGATCAGCGGGACCGCGCCCGGCGTGTCGAGCTTGCCGCGCAGCCGGCTGACCTGCACGTCGATGACGTTGGTCTGCGGATCGAACTGGTAGTCCCACACCGCCTCGAGCAGCATGGTGCGCGTGAGCACCTGGCCCGGATGCATCATCAGGAAGGCCAGCAGCCGGAACTCGCGCGGCTGCAGCGCGACCGGGCGGCCGGCGCGTTCGACATGGCGCGTGGCGAAGTCCAGCTTCACGTCGGCCAGCTGCAGCGTGCGGATCTCGGGCGCGGTGCGCGAGCGCCGCACCAGCGCCTCGGCGCGGGCCGCGAGTTCGGAAAAGGCGAAGGGCTTGGCCAGGTAGTCGTCGCTGCCGGCCTTGAGGCCGCGCACGCGTTCGTCGAGCGCGCTCAGCGCGCTCAACACCAGCACCGGCGTCTTCTTGCCCAGCCCGCGCAAGGTGGCCAGGATCGACAGGCCGTCGACCTCGTTGGGCAGCATGCGGTCGAGGATCACCAGGTCCCAGCTCTCGCCGGTGACGCGGGCCAGCGCCTCGCCGCCGTCGCGCGCGATCACCGCCACATGGCCCAGCGCGCGGAAGCCGTCGGCGATGTAGCGGGCGTTGTCGGCGTCGTCCTCGACGATGAGGCAGCGCCACATGGGCGTGGCGGTGCTCATCGAACGCGCTCCACGCGAACCGCCTCGCTCATGCCGTCTCGGCCCCTTCGATCAGGAAGCGCACGCGGCGCACGCCCTGCCATTCGTCGGCATCGAGGCGGAAGGCCAGCAGCACCCTGGGCGGCAGCGGCTCGGTGTGGCCGAACCAGATGCCGTCGACCGGCTTGCCCTGGTGCTTGAGCCGCACCGCCAGGTGCTTCTCGGCGACCAGGCGCTGCGAGATCACCTCGACCTCCTCGCTGAAGGTCGGCGGCGCGAAGCCCTGGCCCCAGACCTCGCGGTGCAGCGTGTCGACCAGGTCGACGCGCATGTACTCGGCCGCGATCGGGCCGTCGGTGTCGAGCCGGCGCGTGAGCGAGGCCGCATCGAGCCATTCGAGCGCGACCTGGGCCAGCGCGCGCTCGAAGACCGCGAACTGCGTGCGATCGACCGTGCAGCCCGCAGCCATCGCGTGGCCGCCGAAGCGCAGCAGCACGCCGGGGTGGCGCTTGGCCACCAGGTCGAGCGCGTCGCGCAGATGAAAGCCCGGGATCGAGCGGCCCGAGCCCTTGATCTCGTGTTCCTTGCCCGGCGCGCCGCTGGCCGCGAACACGAAGGTCGGGCGGTGGAAGCGGTCCTTGATGCGCGAGGCCACGATGCCGACCACGCCTTCGTGGAAGTCGGCGTCGAACACGCTGATCGCGGCCGGCATGGCCTCCTGGCCCTCGCCGTCGGTGTCGAACAGCGACTCGGCCAGCAGCAGCGCCTGGTCGCGCATGCCGCCCTCGATGTCGCGCCGCTCGCGGTTGATGCCGTCGAGCATGCGCGCCAGTTCGTCGGCGCGGCCCGCGTCGTCGGTCAGCAGGCACTCGATGCCCAGCGTCATGTCGGCCAGCCGGCCCGCGGCGTTGATGCGCGGGCCGAGCGCGAAGCCGAAGTCGAAGGTGGTCGCGACCGGCGCCTTGCGGCCGGCCGCGGTGAACAGCGCGGCGATGCCCGCGGGCAGCGCGCCGGCGCGGATGCGGCGCAGGCCCTGCGCCACCAGCCGCCGGTTGTTGGCGTCGAGCTTCACCACGTCGGCCACGGTGCCCAGCGCGACCAAAGGCAGCAAGACATCGAGCTTGGGCTGGCTGGCCGCATCGAAGACGCCACGGTTCCTCAGCTCGGAGCGCAGCGCCATCAGCACATAGAACATCACGCCGACACCGGCGATGCTCTTGCTCTCGAAATCGCAGCCGGGCTGGTTCGGGTTGACCATCACGTCGGCCTCGGGCAGCACCGGGCCGGGCAGGTGGTGGTCGGTCACCAGCACGGCCAGGCCGCGCGCCTTGGCGGTGGCCACGCCCTCGACGCTGGCGATGCCGTTGTCGACGGTGATCAGCATGTCGGCGCCGCTGGCGGCCACGCGCTCGGCGATCGGCGGCGTCAGGCCGTAGCCGTCGACCACGCGGTCCGGCACCAGGTAGCTCACATGCTTCGCGCCGAGCAGCCGCAGGCCGCGCACGGCCACGGCGCAGGCGGTCGCGCCGTCGCAGTCGTAATCGGCCACGATGCACAGGCGCTTGTCGTCGCGGATCGCGTCGGCCAGCAGCACGGCCGCCTCCTGCGTGCCCTTGAGCGTGGTCGGCGGCAGCAGCCGCGCCAGGCCGTCGTCGAGTTCTTCCTTGCCGAGCACGCCGCGGGCTGCATAGAGGCGAGCCAGCAGCGGATGCACGCCGGCCTGCTCCAGCGCCCAGACGCTGCGTGGCGGGATGTCGCGCGCGATGATCTTCATCAGAGCGCGGCGAGCACGGTGGTGGCCTGCGTGCGGTTGAGCAGGTTCTTGACCCAGCCCAGCGGGCCGCGGGGCTGCACGCCGAAATGCCGCGCGCTGCGGTCGCCGCACAGCGTGAGCTGCACCGCCGCGCCCTGGCGGTAGGCCGCGAGCAACTGGGCGACGGGGCCGGCGTCGAGCGCCTGCCAGGCGGCGGTCCAGGCCAGCGCATCGTCGCGCAGCGCCGGGGTGCGCAGCGTGGTGTCGACGGTCGGCGTCTCGCCGGCCGGCTTGGGCGCGCCCAGCACGCCGGTGCCGCTGAGCCAGAAGGAATTGATCGGCGGCACGCCGCGCGCGATGCGCTCGTCGTTCACGCGCTGGGTGTAGAGCAGCATCTGCATCTCGTTCTGCAGCTTGCGCAGCGGCTTGAGCGCGTCGGTCAGCGGCGCCCATTCGGAGATCGGCCGGCCGGCCGCGCGGTCCACCGAGGCGCTGGGCAGGCTGCGGAACATCTCGCCGCGCGCCAGCCAGCGACCGGGCGCGCCCGAGCGGCGCAGCACGATGCCGTCTTCCTGGAAGAAGGGGCGGGCGGCTTCGAGCAGCGCCTGCGATTCGGCCTCGTCGATCGCCATGTCGGCCGGGTCGTCGAGCACCACCTCGTCGATCGCGACCTCCCAGTGGCACAGCGTGAGCACGCCCCAGGGCTCGTTCGAGCCGGCGCGCGACAGGCCGGTCTGCTGCGCCTCGCGCGCGGCCCAGGGGAGCAGGCCATCGGTGCCCTCGAGCCCGAAAGCGCGCGCCAGCGCCCGCTCGTGCGGGGGCGAGAGCGTGGTGTCGGGCTGGGTGTCGTCGTGCAGCACCGCCAGCCGGGTCAGCAGCGCGTCGAGGTTCGGCAGCTGCAGTCGGGAGAGAACCGCCTGACAGGCCGGGGTGCGGCGGCCGGCGAAGGGGATCAGCAGATGCATCGGGGAAGAGGGGAGGGCCATGGGGGCATATTGTCGCGGTGCAGCCGCCATGCCCGGACGGGATGCCACAATTCCGCCATGTCGCACCCCCTTGTCCCGCACGCCGTGCCTTCGCCGTCCCTCGGGGCGACGCCTTCGCGCCTCACGGCAGCCCGGCCCCACGCCTGATATGCCCCTTCCCTACGAACTGCAACTCGGCTGGCGCTACACGCGGGCCGGCCGCGCGACGCGGCGCAACGGCTTCATCTCCTTCATCTCCGGTGTCTCGATGCTCGGCATCGGCCTGGGCGTGGCGGCGCTGATCATCGTGCTGTCGGTGATGAACGGCTTCCAGAAGGAGGTGCGCGACCGCATGCTCGGCGTGGTCTCGCACATCGAGATCTTCTCGCGCGACGGTCAGGCGCTGCAGGACATCGGCCCGATCATGGAAGCGGCCCGCAAGAACCCGCAGGTGATCGGCGTGGCGCCCTTCATCGCGACCCAGGCGCTGATCGCGCGCGGCGAGGACATGAAGGGCGCGCTGGTGCGCGGCATCGAACCCAAGCTCGAGCCCGAGGTGACCGACATCGCGACCACCGCCCAGAAGGGCGCGCTCGACAAGCTGGTGCCGGGCGAGTTCGGCATCGTGCTGGGCGGCGAGCTGGCGCGCTCGCTGTTCGTGCGCACCGGCGACCAGGTCACGCTGGTGGCGCCGGGCGGCCAGGTCACGCCGGCCGGCGTGGTGCCTCGGCTCAAGCAGTTCACCGTGGTCGGCACCTTCGACTCCGGCCACTACGAATACGACTCGGCGTTGGCGATGATCCACGAGCAGGACGCGGCCCGCGTGTTCCGGCTCGAAGGCCCGAGCGGCGTGCGCCTGAAACTCAAGGACCTGAACCAGGCCCGCGAGGTGGCCGACCAGCTGGCCGCGACGCTGCCGGGCAGCTTCCTGATCCGCGACTGGACGCGCCAGAACAAGACCTGGTTCGCCGCGGTGCAGGTCGAGAAACGCATGATGTTCATCATCCTCACGCTGATCGTGGCCGTGGCCGCGTTCAACCTGGTGTCGACCCTGGTCATGACCGTGACCGACAAGCGTGCCGACATCGCGATCCTGCGCACGCTGGGCGCGAGCCCCAAGAGCATCATGGGCATCTTCGTGGTGCAGGGCGCGATGGTGGGCGTGATGGGCACCCTCGGCGGGCTGCTGCTGGGCCTGGGCATCGCCTACAACATCGACGTGATCGTGCCGGCCCTGGAGCAGCTGTTCCACGCCAGCTTCCTGCCCAAGGACATCTACCTGATCAGCCGCATGCCCAGCGACCCGCAGCAGTCGGACATCCTGCCGATCACGCTGATCTCCCTCGCGCTCGCCTTCGTCGCGACGCTGTACCCGAGCTGGCGCGCCAGCCGCGTCAATCCCGCCGAAGCCTTGCGCTATGAATAAGACCCCCACGCTCGGCACTGCCGTGTCCTCGCTGCCCCCGCAGAGCCGCACCGCCGCCAAGGTCGTGCTCAAGGTGCGCGGCCTGACCAAGCGCTTCCAGGAAGGCCGGATCGACCTCACGGTGCTGCACGGCGTCGACCTCGACGTGCATGCGGGCGAGACGCTGGCCATCGTCGGCGCCTCGGGCTCGGGCAAGAGCACGATGCTGCACCTGATGGGCGGCCTCGATGCACCGAGCGCGGGCAGCGTCGAGCTGCACGGCCAGAACATCGCGCACGCCGACGCGGCCGCGCAGGGCCGGCTGCGCAACAAGCACCTGGGCTTCGTCTACCAGTTCCACCATCTGCTGCCGGAGTTCAGCGCGCTCGACAATGTCGGCATGCCGCTGCGCATCCGCCGCGCGCCGCCGGCCGAGACGGTCGAGACCGCGACCCGGATGCTGAGCGCGGTCGGCCTGGGCGAACGGCTGCACCACCGGCCGGCCGAGCTGTCGGGCGGTGAGCGCCAGCGCGTGGCGATCGCGCGCGCGCTGGTCACGCAGCCCGACTGCGTGCTGGCCGACGAACCCACCGGCAACCTCGACCGCGCCACCGCCGACGGCGTGTTCGCGCTGATGATCGAACTCGCCCGCAAGAACGGCACCGCCTTCGTGATGGTCACGCACGACGAGACCCTGGCCGCTCGCTGCGACCGCGTGCTGCGGCTGGTGGCGGGGCGGCTGGCCTGAGCCGGCGGCCCGGCCCCGGTCAGGCCTTGGGCTTGTAGGCCACCGCGTCGATCTCGACCTTGGCATCGACCATGAGGCGCGCCTCGGTGGTCGAGCGCGCCGGGCGGTCGGCACCGAAGTAGCCCATGTAGATGCGGTTGAACGCACCGAAGTCGCGCGCGTCGTGCAGCCAGCAGGTGGTCTTGCAGACGTCGTCGAGCGTCGCACCGGCCAGCGCCAGCACGGTCTTGAGGTTCTCCATCACCTGGCGGGTCTGCGCCTCGATGCCGCCGGCCACGATCTCGCCCTCGGCATTGACCGGCACCTGGCCCGACACATAGATGAAGTCGCCGGCGCGCACGGCCGGGGAAAAGGGGCGGACCTGGCGGTCGGAGGCGTTGGGCGAACCGCCCAGAAATTCGAGAGGCATGAGGGCTCCTGTGGGTGGGTGATTGAAATTCTATTTCAATAAATCACACGGCACATGGGGTAAATACGCGTGATTTGGCACGAACGATGCTTCAGAGTGGGCATATCTGAAAGTGTTTTTCAAAACCACGCCCCACGAAGGAGCTTCTTCATGCCCGCAGTCACTTCCAGGCGCGCCCTGTTCGGCGCCTCCCTGCTTGCCGCGCTCTGCATTGCCGTGCCGGCCCAGGCCCAGGCCCCGCGCAACCACGCCACGCTGGCGATGGTGGCCGAGCCGCAGACGCTCGACCCGATGGCGTCGACCGCCGACCTGGTCGGAACGATCATGCAGCACGTCTACGAGACGCTCTACACCTTCGACGCCAAGTGGAACGTGGTGCCGATGCTGGCCGAATCGATGCCCAAGGTGTCGGCCGACGGCAAGACCTATGCGATCGCCTTGCGCCGCGGCGTGATGCTGCACAGCGGGCGCGAACTCACGGCCGACGACGTGGTGGCCAGCCTGCAGCGCTGGATGGCGCAGTCGCCGCGCGGCAAGGCGCTGGGCAACGTGGTCGACAGCCTGGTGGCCAAGGGCCCGCAGGCGATCGAGATCGTGCTGAAGGAGCCCTATGCGCCGCTGCTGTCGCAGCTCGCGCTGCCCAGCGGCATGGCGGCCATCATGGCGAAGGAGTCGATCGCCTCGCCGCTCAAGGATTTCGTCGGCACCGGCCCCTACAGGTTCAAGGAGCGCAAGCCCGACCAGTACGTGCTGCTCACGCGCTTCGAGCAGTACAGCGCGCGCAAGGAGCCGGCGAACGGCTACGGCGGCAAGCGCGAGGCCCTGATCGAGGAACTGCGCTTCGTGCCCGTGCCCAACGCCAGCACCCGCGTCGAGGGTTCGCTGGCCGGCCAGTACGACTTCGCCGACCTGCTGCCCACCGAGGCCCTGCCGCGGCTGGAGAAGGCCGTGGGCAAGACGGTGCCGGTCATGACGCCGGCCTTCGGCTTCCCCTACCTGGTGTTCAACACCAAGGAAGGCGTGGCCGCCAGCCAGGCCGTGCGCCAGGCGATCCAGGTCGCGCTGGGCGAGGGCGAGATGCTGGCCGCGGGCTTCGGCGACACGCGCTTCTTCGTGGCCGAAGGCAACCACTTTCCCAAGGGCTCGCCCTTCTATTCGACCGCCGGCACCGAGCAGTACAACCAGCGCAACGCGCCCAAGGCCAAGGAGGCCGCCGCCAAGGCCGGCTACAAGGGCGAGCCGATCCGCGTGCTGACCAGCCGCCAGTACGACTTCCACTACAACATGGCGCTGCTGATGGCCGAGCAGCTCAAGCGCGCCGGCTTCAAGGTCGAGCTCAACGTGGTCGACTGGGCCACGCTGGTGCAGCGCCGCAACGACGCCAAGCTGTGGGACATCTACGTCACGCATTCGGGCCAGTTCCCCGAGCCGATGCTTTCGCCGCCGCAACTCGGCGACGGCGCGCCGGGCTGGTGGGACACGCCGGCCAAGAAGGCCGCGCTGCAGGCCTTCAACACCGCCAGCGACCCCGCCAAGCGCGGCGCGCTGTGGGGCAAGGTGCAGGAGGTCGTCTACACCGAGGTGCCCTACGTGAACGTGGGCAAGTTCAACGGGCTGTCGGCGAAGAGCCCGGCGCTCGACAACTACCAGCCGGCCACCTGGCCCTATTTCTGGAACGCGAAGATCAAGTAGGCAGTGCCAGCCATGTTGCGTTTTCTGGCGACCCGCTTCGCGGGCATGCTGGTGGTGCTGGCCATCGTCGCGGTGCTGGTCTTCGTGCTCACGCGCGCGGCGTCCGGCGACCCGGTGTCGGTGCTGCTGGGCGACCAGGCGACCGCGGCCGACATCGCCCGCGTGCAGAAGGAGTACGGCCTCGACAAGCCGCTGCCGGTGCAGTTCGGCTACTGGCTGCGCGAGGTGCTGCAGGGCAACCTGGGCCAGTCGATCTTCCTGCAGCGGCCGGTGGCGCAGGCGCTGCTGGAGCGGGCCGAGCCGACCACGCTGCTGTCGCTGATGGCCGTGGCCATCGCGGCGCTGATCGGGCTGCCCTGCGGCATCGTCTCGGCGGTGCTGCGCGGCAGCTGGATCGACCAGCTCTTCACCGGCGTCGCGATGCTGGGCGCCAGCATCCCGAGCTTCTGGTTCGGCATCGTGCTGATCCAGCTCTTCGCGGTCTCGCTGGGCTGGTTCCCGGTCTCGGGCTACGGCGCGCCGGACGCGGCCTTCGGCGAGCGCCTGCATGCGCTGATGCTGCCGGCCACCGTGCTGGGCGTCCTGAACTCCGCGCTGATCATCCGCTTCACGCGGGCCTCGATGCTCGACGTGCTGGGTGAAGACTACGTGCGCACCGCGCGCTCCAAGGGCCTGTCGGAGACCGTGGTGGTGCTCAAGCATGCGCTGCGCAACGCGCTGGTGCCGATCGTCACGGTGCTGGGCCTCACGGCGGCGCTGATGATCGGCGGCGCGGTGGTGACCGAGACGGTGTTCGGCCTGCCGGGCGTGGGCAGCCTGGTGGTGAACGCGGTGCTGCGGCGCGACTACCCGGTGATCCAGGGCGCGCTGCTGGTGATCGCGGCGATCTACGTGCTCATCAATTTTTCGATCGACCTGCTGTATGCGGTGGTCGATCCGAGGGTGAAGGTATGACCACGCTCCGTCTTCCCCGAATGCTGCGGCAGCTGATGCACCGCCGCATCGTGATGGTCTCGGCGCTGGTGCTGCTGGTGATCGCGGTGCTGGCCATCGGCGCGCCGCTGTTCGCCGGCGCCGACCCCAACGACACGGCGGTGCTCGAGCGCCTGAAGCCGCCCAGCGCCCAGCACCTGCTGGGCACCGACGAGCTGGGTCGCGACATGTACGCGCGCATCGTGCACGGCGCGCGCTATTCGCTGTCGATCGCGGCGCTCACCGCGCTGGGCTCGGTGCTGTTCGGCACGCTGATCGGGCTGGTGGCCGGCTTCTTCCGCCGGCTCGACGCGCCGCTGATGCGCGTGGTCGACGCCATGATGTCCTTCCCCGACATCCTGCTGGCCATCGCGCTGGTGGCGATCCTCGGCGCCTCGCTGGCCAACGTGGTGCTGGCGCTGGTGCTGGTCTACACGCCGCGCGTGGCGCGGGTGGTGCGGGCCTCGACGCTGGTGGTGCGCGAGCTGCTGTTCATCGAGGCGGTGCGTGCGCTGGGTGTGCGTACCTCGCGCATCCTGTGGCGGCATGTGCTGCCCAACCTGCTGTCGCCGATCCTGGTGCAGGTGTCCTTCATCTTCGCCTACGCGATCCTCGCGGAAGCGGGCCTGTCCTTCCTCGGCGTCGGCATGCCGCCAGAAATCCCGACCTGGGGCACGATGGTCGCGGGCAGCCAGCAGTACGCCGATCGCGCCTTCTGGGTCGTGCTGTTCCCGGGGCTGGCGATCATCCTCACGGCGCTCTCGCTGCAGGTGCTGGGCGACGGCGTGCGCGACCTGCTCGACCCCAAACTCAAGAAGGCGGCATGAGCATGACGATCACCCCCCGCCTCACGGTCAACCACCTGAGCACCCGCTTTCCCACCGAGGACGGACTGGTCCGCTCGGTGGCCGACGTGAGCTTCTCGATCCTGCCGGGCCAGACCACGGCGCTGGTCGGCGAGTCGGGCTCGGGCAAGTCGGTCACCAGCCTCACGCTGATGCGTCTGCTGCCCAAGACCGCCAACGCCCAGGTCGACGGCCGCACCGCCTTCGTCACGCGCGAAGGCAAGACCGTCGACCTGCTGGCGCTCGGCGAACGCGAGATGCGCTCGCTGCGCGGCAACCAGCTGTCGATGATCTTCCAGGAGCCGATGACCAGCCTGAACCCGGTGTTCCGCATCGGCGAGCAGATCGCCGAGAGCGTGCGGCTGCACAAGGGCCTGGACCGCAAGGCCGCGCTGGCCCACGCCCTGCGCATGCTCGACCTGGTCGAGATCCCGGCTGCAGCCCAGCGCCTGCACGAGTACCCGCACCAGCTCTCGGGCGGCATGCGGCAGCGCGTGATGATCGCGCTGGCCATGGCCTGCGACCCGACGCTGCTGATCGCGGACGAGCCCACCACCGCGCTCGACGTGACCATCCAGGCGCAGATCCTCGCGCTGATGCGCCGGCTGCAGGCCGAGACCGGCATGAGCATCCTGTTCATCACGCACAACCTCGGCGTGGTCGCGCACCATGCCGACGACGTGGTCGTGATGTACGCGGGCCGGGTGGTCGAGCACGCGCCCGTGCGGCCGCTGTTCGCGCGGCCCGCGCACCCCTACACGCAGGGCCTGCTGGCCTGCCTGCCCGGCAAGGCCGCAGCGGCCGGGCAGCCGCGGCCCAAGCGGCTGTTCGCGATCCGCGGCCAGGTCTCGAGCCCGCTCGCGCCGCCGCCGGGCTGCGCCTTCGAGCCGCGTTGCGACCAGGCGATCGCCCGATGCAGCGCCGCGATGCCGCCGCTGGTCGAGACGCAGCAGGACCGCGAGGCCCGCTGCATCCGCGTGCAGCCGGTGCAAGGCCTGGAGAAGGCCGCATGAGCCGCGCGCTGCCGTCCCTGTCTTGCTCCCTCCCCTTCCGGGGGAGGGCAGGGTTGGGGGCACCGGCCGCTTCCATGGGTGCGACGGCATCCACCGCCCGGCGCCCCCACCCCAACCCTCCCCCAAAGGGGGAGGGCGTCCACACCCCACACCCACGATGACCGCCGCCACCCCTCTCATCGAAGTCCGCGGACTCAAGAAGTACTTCGGCTCGGGCGCGCGCCCGGTGCGCGCGGTCGACGACGTCTCCTTCGCGATCCGTCCCGGCGAGACCCTGGGCCTGGTGGGCGAATCGGGCTCGGGCAAGAGCACCATCGGGCGCACCGTGCTGCGGCTGGTGGAGCGTACCGAGGGCGAGGTCCTCTACCGCGGCGAGGACATCGGGAAGTTCTCCGGCGAGCGCCTGCGCAAGCTGCGCAGCAAGCTGCAGATCATCTTCCAGGACCCGTACGCGAGCCTGAATCCCAAGATGCGCATCGGCGCGATCCTGGGCGAAGCACTGTCCACCCATGGCCTGCACAAGGGCGCCGCGGCACGCGATGCGCGCATCGCCGAACTGCTGGAGACCGTGGGCCTGCGGCCCGAGCATGCGAGCCGTTTCCCGCACGAGTTCTCGGGTGGCCAGCGCCAGCGCATCGGCGTGGCGCGCGCGCTCGCGGTCGAGCCCGAGTTCATCGTGGCCGACGAGCCGCTGTCGGCGCTCGACGTCTCGATCCAGGCCCAGGTGATCAACCTGCTGGCCGACCTGCGCGAGCGGCTGTCGCTGACCATGCTGTTCATCTCGCACGACCTCGACGTGGTCGAGTACCTCTGCGACCGCGTGGTGGTGCTGTACCTGGGCAAGGTGATGGAGGTGGCGAGCACGGCCGAGCTGTTCGCGCGTCCCACGCATCCCTACACCCAGGCGCTGCTGGCCGCGAGCCCCAAGCCCGACCCGCTGCAGCCGACGCAGCATGTCGCGCTCCAGGGCGACATCCCCAGCCCGATCGCGCCGCCCTCGGGCTGCGTGTTCCGCACCCGCTGCCCGCATGCCATCGAGGCCTGCGCGCTCACCGTGCCGCCGCTGGTCGAGATCTCGCCCGGGCATCATCGCGCCTGCCTCCGTACCGATCTGCTGGCGCCCGCCGCCGAAGGACGACTTCCATGACCTCCCACCCAACCGACCCCGACTTCCTCGATCCGCTGCTCGACGGTGGCTACAAGGGCTATCCGCACACGCAGGCGGCGCGGCGGCGCAGCGCCGTCGGCAGCGCCGGCTGGAACCTGCTGGCCGGCGACCTGCCGCTGCCGCTGGCGGTGCTCAAGCGCGAGGCGCTGGAGCACAACGTGGCCTGGATGCAGGCGCGCGTGAACGAGTGGGGCGTGAGCTTCGCGCCGCACGGCAAGGCCACGATGTCGCCGCAGCTGTTCCGGCGCCAGCTCGAGGCCGGCGCCTGGGGCATCACCTTCGCCACCGTCACGCAGCTGGCCGTGGGCGTGGCGGCCGGCGTGCGGCGCGGGCTGATCGCCAACCAGGTGCTGAGCGACGAGGACCTGGGCGGCATCCAGCGGCTGCTGGCTTCGCATCCGGGCCTGCGCATCGTGTTCCTGGTCGACTCGCTTGCGCAGGTCGCGCTGATCGACGACTGGGCGCTGCGCCATCCGGGCGGCGTGCCCTTCGAGGTGATGGTCGAGATCGGCATCGACGGCGCGCGCACCGGTTGCCGCACGCATGCGCAGGCGGTGGCGCTGGCCGCCGCCGTCCGTGCCAGCGCCGCGCTGCGGCTGGTCGGCATCGAGTGCTACGAAGGGCAGGGCGCGACCGGCGACAGCGGCCACGACCGCGCCTACACCGACGCCCTGATGGACCGCATCGACGCCGTCGCGCGCGAAGCCGTCACGCACGGCTGGTTCGAATGCGACGAAGTGCTGGTTTCGGCCGGCGGCTCGGCCATCTACGACATCGTCTCGGCGCGCCTGGCGCCGGCACTCGGCAAGCCGGTGCGCGGCGTGCTGCGCTCGGGCTGCTACATCACGCACGACCATGGCAACTACCAGCGCTACCAGCGCTCGGTCGATGCGCGCCTGGGCTGCGAGGCCGGCGACAGCCTGCGCGCGGCGCTGGAGGTCTGGGCCACGGTGCAGTCGCTGCCCGAGCCGGGCCTGGCGATCGTCGCCATGGGCAAGCGCGATGTGTCCTTCGACCTGTCGATGCCGGTGCCGATCGCACGTGCCGCGCGCGGCGCCACCGCCGCCTCGCCGGTGCCGCCGGGCTGGACCGTGAGCGCGCTCAACGACCAGCACGCCTACCTGCACTGGGAGACCGACGAGCAAGCGCTGGCCCCGGTGGTGGGCGAGCGCATCGGCTTCGGCATCTCGCATCCCTGCACCACCTTCGACAAATGGCACTGGATGCCGGTGGTCGAGAACGACTACCGCGTGAGCGACGCGGTGGTCATGCACTTCTAGCCATGACGAAACCTTCCTGCCCGCGCGCACCGCGCGCGGCTTCTCCCTTCCCCTTCCCCTTGCCGGCGGCCCGGCCCCGGAGCCACTGATGTCACCGTCCCTTCTTCAACGCGTCGCCGAGATCCGCAGCCGCGCACCCGCGACGCGCCGCGCCATCCTCGACCTGATCCTGGAAGACCCGGACCGCGTGCTCGAGGAGAACTTCGAGATGCTGGCCGAGCGCTCGCGCAGCTCGGTGCCGACCATCATGCGCACCTGCCGCGACCTGGGCTTCGCCGGGCTGCGCGAGTTCAAGCTCGCGCTGGCGCAGGAACTCGCGCTCGGCGGCTCGCCGCTGCACCGGCGCGTCAACATCTCGGACGCGGCCGACGAGGTGGTGGCCAAGATCTCGCGCAGCGCCGCGGCCTCGGTCGCGGGCGTGCGCAGCCAGCTCGACATGGCCGTGCTCGACGGCGCGGTGGCCGCGATCGCGGCGGCGCCGCACGTCGACCTGTACGGCGCGGGCGCGACCTCGTGGTTCATGGCCAGCGACCTGCAGGCGCGGCTGTTCCGGCTCGGCCTGTCGGCCAACGCCTGGTCGGACTACCACCTGCAGCAGGTGGCGGGCGCGGCGCAGCGGCCGGGCGGCGTGGTGATCGCCATCTCGCACGTGGGCGGCATGCCCTCGCTGCTCGATGCGGTCGACATCGCCCGCGGGCAGGGCGCGCGCGTGGTCGCGCTCACCCGGCCCGGCACCGCGCTCGCGGCCAAGGCCGACTTCCTGCTGGGGCTGTCGGTGCCCGACGACGCGGTGATGCACGTGGGCATCGACGCCTACCTCACGCACCTGACCGTGATCGAGATCCTCACGGTGCTGGTGGCGCAGCGCCGCGGCGACCCCGCGATGCAGCGCCTGCAGCGCGCGCGCGAGGCTTTCCAGCGCCATGGCATCGATGCCACCACGCACCCGCTGCAAAGCTGGGACGGCGGCGGGCTGACGAGCGGCCCGGCCGCCAGCGACACGCCCGGCACCGGCCACGGGAGCGCGGCATGAGCCGGCCGGTGCTGCTCGCGCACGGCCTGGTGATCGACGGCTCCGGCGGCCCGGCCTGGCCCGGCGACGTGCTGCTGGCCGGCGACCGCATCGTGGCGCTGGGCGAAGGCCTGCGCACCCGCCTGCCCGAAGGCATGGCGCCCGAAGACCTCGAGGTGGTCGACTGCCGCGGCAAGGTCATCGCGCCCGGCTTCATCGACGCCCACACCCACGACGACGCGATCGTGCTGCGCGATCCGTTGTGCCTGCCCAAGGTGTCGCAGGGCATCACCACGGTGGTGACGGGCAACTGCGGCATCTCGCTCGCGCCCTACCGCACGCCGCAGTCGCGCCCGCCGCTCACGCTGCTGGGCGCCGATTCGTTCCGGCACGAGACCATGGCCTCCTACCGCGCGGCGGTCGACGCGGTGCAGCCGGCGCTCAACGTGGCCGCGCTGGTCGGCCACACCACCTTGCGCTTCGCGGCCATGGCCGCGCTGGACCGGCCGGCCGATGCCGACGAGGCCGCGCGCATGGCGGCGTTGCTGGATGCGTGCATGGCCGACGGCGCGCACGGCTTGTCCTCGGGCCTGTTCTACGAAGAGGCCTTCCAGGCGCCGGCCGAGGAGGTGACCGCGCTGGCGCGCATCGTGGCCCGGCATGGCGGCGTGTACGCCACGCACCTGCGCAGCGAGATGGCGACCATCCTCGAGGCCATGCACGAGGCCGGCGACACCGCCTTCAGCGCGGGCGTGCCGCTGGTGCTCTCGCACCACAAGTGCGCCGGCCCGGCCAACTGGGGCCGCACGAAGGAGACGCTGCCGCTGGTCGAGGCGCTGGCGCTGCGTCAGCCGATCGCGATGGACGTCTATCCCTACGTCGCCGGCTCGACGGTGCTGCGCGAGGACCTGGTCGACGGCGTGATCGATGTTCTGCTGACCTGGTCCGACCCGCATCCCGACGTGACCGGGCGGCTGCTGTCCGACGTGGCGGCGGAGTGGGGCGTCGACCAGCAGGAGGCCTGCCGCCGCCTGCAGCCCGGCGGCGCCTGCTACTTCCAGATGAGCGAGGAGGACGTGGAGCGCGTGATCGCCCATCCGCTCACCATGATCGGCAGCGACGGCCTGCCGCACGACCGCCATCCGCACCCGCGCCTGTGGGGCGCGTTCCCGCGCGTGCTGGCGCGCTACTGGCGCGAGCGCCGGCTGTTCACGCTCGAGCAGGCAGTGCACAAGATGACCGGCATGACCGCGCGCAACCTGCGCATCGGCGAGCGCGGCCTGCTGCGCGTGGGCCTGATGGCCGACGTGGTGGTGTTCGACCCCGAGACCGTGCGCGATACCGCCACCTACGACCGGCCGCACGGCGTCAGCGAAGGCATCGACCACGTCTTCGTCAACGGCCAATGCGCCTACCGCGGCGGCGAGGCCCGGGTGCGCGCGCGCGCCGGCCGCATGCTGACCCGCGCGGCGGCCTGAGCCCCCGCGCTCGGGGCCGTGGCGCGTGGCATGCACCCGTCGCGCTGTAATGACATGCACCACGTCGAACCATGGTCCTGCACCCGACTGGCCTCAAAATGCACGGTTTTGAACAAAGTGCACCTTTGAGGAGCGAGATGAAGCACGCGACCGTCCAACAGTTCATGGCCCATGTGGCGCAACGCAACCCCGGCCAGCCGGAATACATCCAGGCGGTGACCGAGGTCATGCAGAGCCTCTGGCCCTTCATCGCTCGCCATCCCAAATACCTGACGCACAGCCTGCTGGAACGCCTGGTCGAGCCGGAACGCATCGTGATGTTCCGCGTGTCCTGGACCGACGACCACGGCGAGGTGCAGGTCAACCGCGGCTACCGCATCCAGCACAGCTTGGCCATCGGCCCCTACAAGGGCGGCCTGCGCTTCCATCCCTCGGTCAACCTGTCGATCCTCAAGTTCCTGGCCTTCGAGCAGACGCTCAAGAACGCGCTGACCACGCTGCCCATGGGCGGCGGCAAGGGCGGCTCCGACTTCGACCCCAAGGGCAAGAGCAACGGCGAGGTGATGCGCTTCTGCCAGGCCTTCGCCAGCGAGCTGTTCCGCCACGTGGGGGCCTACACCGACGTGCCGGCCGGCGACATCGGCGTGGGCGGGCGTGAGGTGGGCTACCTGAGCGGCATGGTCAAGAAGCTCACCAACCGCGCCGACTGCGTGTTCACCGGCAAGGGCCTGTCCTTCGGCGGCTCGCTGATCCGGCCCGAGGCCACGGGCTACGGCAACGTCTACTTCGCGCAGGAGATGCTCAAGCGCCAGGGCCGCAGCTTCGACGGCCTGCGGGTGAGCGTGTCGGGCGCGGGCAACGTGGCGCAGTACACCATCGAGAAGGCCATGGCGCTGGGCGCCAAGGTGGTCACGGTGTCCGACTCCAGCGGCACGGTGATCGACGAGGAGGGCTTCACGACCGAGAAGCTGGCCGAACTCATGGAGGTGAAGAACCACCTCTACGGCCGCGTGAGCGACTACGCCGAGCGCGTGGCCGGCACCCGCTTCGAGGCCGGCGCCACGCCCTGGCACGTGCCGGTCGACGTGGCGCTGCCCAGCGCGACCCAGAACGAACTCGGCGAGGAAGACGCCAAGACGCTGGTCAAGAACGGCGTGGTCTGCGTGGCCGAAGGCGCCAACATGCCCTCGACCATCGAGGCGGTGCATGTGTTCGAGTCGAACGGCGTGCTGTTCGCGCCGGGCAAGGCCAGCAACGCCGGCGGCGTCGCGACCTCGGGCCTGGAGATGAGCCAGAACGCCTCGCGCCTGTCGTGGCCGCGCGAGGAAGTCGATGCGCGCCTGCTGCAGATCATGCAGAGCATCCACGAAGCCTGCCTGCACTACGGCGAAGGCGAGGGCGGGCGCATCAGCTACGTCGACGGCGCCAACGTCGCGGGCTTCGTCAAGGTGGCCGACGCCATGCTGGCGCAGGGCGTGGTCTGACACGACCCGGTTCCGCGCCAGAAGCGGCAAGATCCTTTCCTTTTCTCAATTCCTTGAGAAGCCATGAAAGACCTTGCCGCGCTTCCCGATCCGCTGCGATGGCCCGGCGCTGATCCGGCGCCCCTGCTGCAGCGGCTGCGCCTCGGCCTGCTGGCCTTCGCGCTGCTGCTGTGCGGCGCGGCGCATGCCGCGGACCCGGCCGGCCCGGCGCCGTGGATCGAACTGCGCGCCGGCAGCGTCGTTAGCACTGTCGAGGGCGTGACCGGCAGCGAGGCCGTCACCTTGCCCTACCACTGGGACCGCCGGCACGACGGGCGGCCCGGCAGCGCCCGCTTCGACCTGCCCTTCACCCTGGCGCAGGTGCCCACCGAACCCTGGGGCATGTACATCCCGCGCGCGGGCAGCGCCTTCGAGGTCGGCCTCAATGGCCATCTGCTCCAGACCTTCGGCGACCTGGTCGACGGCGGCGGCGCCGACTATGCCAAGACGCCGGTCTACGTGCCGGTGCCCCCGCACATGCTGCGCGCGGGCGAGAACCAGGTGCAGGTGCGCCTGCGTGCCGACTCCGGACGGCGCGCGGGCCTGGCGCCGATCACGCTGGGGCCGGCGGCGCAGGTGCGCAGCGCCCTGTTTTCGCCGGCCTACGCCTGGCGTTTCACCGGCACGGTGCTGCTGACGGCCTTCAGCATCGTGGTGGGGGCGGTCGCGCTCGCCCTCTGGCTCACGCAGGTCGACATCGGCGCCGACGGCAGCCGGCGCCGCGAGCGCCTCTACCTGTGGGCGGCGCTGGCCGAGTTCTGCTGGGCGCTGCGGGTGGCGGACGGCGCCATCCGCCATCCGCCGCTGCCCTGGGTGGCCTGGGGCGTGCTGATGACGGCCTGCTATTCGGGCTGGGCCGCCTCGGTCGTGATGTTCTGCCAGCAACTGGCCGGCTGGCAGGACCGGCCGGGCATGCAGTGGCTGCGGCGCGCCATGGTGGTGGTGTTCACCATGCCGGTGATCGCCTGCTACGTTGCGCTCACGCGCGCCGAACCGCGCTGGCTCACCGGCTGGCTGGCGCTGGAGATCGTGGCCGTCACGGCCTACGTGCTGTTCTTCGTGGGCGCCACGCTGCGCCGGCCGAACACGGCGCGGGTGCTGGTGGCCTCGGTGGCGGTGCTCACGATCGCGGTGGCGGTGCGCGACTGGGGGGTGATCCGCATGAGCGACGCCTACGGCGAGACCACCTGGGTGCGCTACACCGCGACGCTGTTCGGCCTGGCGCTGCTGGGCATCGTGGTGGGGCGCTTCCGCCAAGCCAGCGTGCAGGCGCGCGAACTGCTGCACACGCTGGCGGCGCGGGTGGCCGACCGCGAACGCGAACTGGCCTCGGCCTACGGCAAGCTCGAGCGGGGCGCGCGCGAGCAGGAGCGCACGCAGGAACGCGAGCGCATCCTGCGCGACATGCACGACGGCGTGGGCTCGCACATCAGCGCCGCGATCCGGCAACTGCAGTCGGGCCAGGCGACGCAGGCCGACCTGCTGCGCACGCTGCGCGATTCGCTCGACCAGCTCAAGCTGTCGATCGATTCGATCCAGCTGCCGCACGGTGACGCCACCGCGCTGCTGGCCGGCCTGCGTTACCGGATGACGCCGCGCTTCGCCAGTTCGGGCATCGCGCTGGAATGGGCGGTGGACGAGCTCGACCTCGTGCCGCGGCTGGATGCGCCGGCCATGCGGCAACTGCAGTTCCTGCTGTTCGAGGCGATCTCGAACGTGCTGCAGCACGCGCAGGCCAGCGTGCTGCGGATCGAGGCGGCGATGCAGGGCGGGGTGGCATGCATCCGGGTGATCGACAACGGCGTCGGCTTCGATGCCGCGCGGCCGCCGCGTGCGCTGCAGGCCCGCGCGCAGGCCCTGGGCGTGCCCTTGCGCATCGAAAGCCGACCTGGGCGCACGGTCGTCCGGATCGATTTCGTGTGAGAGGGGCGCCGGCGCGCCGATAATCGCGGCCCATGTCGGCCGTCTTCCAGCAACCCTCGCTCCTGCGGCGCATCGCACCCATCTTCCAGGGCTTCGACGGCTTTCTCGCGTTCGCGGTGTTCCTGCTGGCCTGCGCCGGCCTGCTCACCATGTATTCGTCGGGCTACGACCACGGCTCGCGCTTCATGGACCACGGCCGCAACATGCTGCTCGCGGGCTTCATCATGTTCGTGGTGGCGCAGGTGCCGCCGCAGCGCCTGATGAGCTTCGCCGTGCCGCTCTATGCGGCGGGCGTGGCGCTGCTGATCGCGGTGGCCATCTTCGGCATCACCAAGAAGGGCGCCAAGCGCTGGATCAACGTGGGCATGGTGATCCAGCCCAGCGAGATCCTCAAGATCGCCACGCCGCTGATGCTGGCCTGGTGGTTCCAGCGGCGCGAGGGCCAGTTGCGGCCGCTCGATTTCGCGGTCGCCACCGTGCTGCTCGCGGTGCCGGTCGGGCTGGTCATGAAGCAGCCCGACCTGGGCACCTCGCTGCTGGTGCTGGCCGCCGGCCTGTCGGTGATCTTCTTCGCCGGCCTGAGCTGGAAGCTGATCGTGCCCCCGGTGCTGATCGCCGCGGTCGCGATCACGCTGATCGTGGGCTTCGAGTCGCAGCTGTGCGCCGACGGCGTCGACTGGCGCGTGCTGCACGACTACCAGAAGCAGCGGGTGTGCACGCTGCTCGACCCGACCAAGGACCCGCTGGGCAAGGGCTTCCACATCATCCAGGGGATGATCGCCATCGGCTCGGGCGGCATCGGCGGCAAGGGCTTCATGCAGGGCACCCAGACGCACCTGGAATTCATCCCCGAGCGCACCACCGACTTCATCTTCGCAGCCTATTCCGAGGAATTCGGCCTGGCGGGCAACCTGGCGCTGATCGGCGCCTTCATCTTCCTGATCTTCCGCGGCCTGGCGATCGCGCTCGACGCGCCCACGCTGTTCTCGCGGTTGCTGGCCGGCGCCGTGACCATGATCTTCTTCACCTACGCCTTCGTGAACATGGGCATGGTCAGCGGCATCCTGCCGGTGGTGGGCGTGCCGCTGCCCTTCATCAGCTACGGCGGCACCGCGATGGTGACGCTGGGCCTGGCGCTGGGCATCCTGATGTCGATTTCGCGCTCGCGGCGGCTGATGCTGTCCTGAGGGCGGGGCCGGCGAAGCCGGGAGGCGAGCAATGGTGTTCGGGGCGAGCAATAATCCCCCATGATCTCCCGCGAACCCACCATCGAGCGCCTCGCCACGGCGCAGCGCCTCCTGCTCACGCCCTTCGGTCTCGACGAGTCGCACCTCGGCAAGGCGCTGGCCGAAATCAAGGCGCACCAGGTCGACGAGGCGGATCTTTACTTCCAGTACACGCGCAGCGAAGGCTGGAGCCTGGAAGAGGGCATCGTGAAGACCGGCAGCTTCAGCATCGACCAGGGCGTGGGCGTGCGTGCCGTGAGCGGCGAGAAGACGGCCTTTGCCTATTCCGACGACATCTCCGAAGCCTCGCTGATGGACGCGGCGCGCACCGTGCGCTCGATCTCCTCGGCCGCGCGCAGCGGGCGCGCCCGGGTGCCGACGCGCAAGATCGCGTCGAGCCGCTCGCTCTACGACGGCATCGACCCGATCTCCACGCTCGACAGCACCGCCAAGGTGAAGCTGCTGGAGAAGGTCGAGCAGCTCGCGCGCAGCCGCGATCCGCGCGTGGCGCAGGTCATGGCCGGCCTGGCCAGCGAGTACGACGTGGTGCTGGTGGCGCGCGCCGACGGCACGCTGGCGGCCGACGTGCGGCCGCTGGTGCGGCTCTCGGTGACCGTGATCGCCGAGCAGAACGGCCGGCGCGAGATCGGCTCGGGCGGCGGCGGTGGCCGCTTCGGCTTGGCCTATTTCGACGACGAGCACATTGCCGAATACGTCGACCAGGCCGTCAAGGCCGCGCTGACCAACCTCGAGGCGCGCCCGGCCCCGGCCGGCGAGATGACCGTGGTGCTCGGCCCGGGCTGGCCCGGCATACTGCTGCACGAAGCCATCGGCCACGGCCTCGAAGGCGACTTCAACCGCAAGGGCTCGAGCGCGTTCTCGGGCCGCATCGGCCAGCGCGTGGCCGCCAAGGGCGTGACCGTGCTCGACGACGGCACCATCGCCGACCGCCGCGGCTCGCTCAACGTCGACGACGAGGGCAACGCCAGCCAGCGCAATGTGCTGATCGAGGACGGCATCCTCAAGGGCTACATCCAGGACGCGATGAACGCGCGCCTGACGGGCGTCAAGCCCACCGGCAACGGTCGGCGCGAGAGCTACGCCCACGTGCCGATGCCGCGCATGACCAACACCTACATGCTGGGGGGCGACAAGGACCCGCAGGAAATCGTCGCGAGCATCAAGAAGGGCCTCTACGCCACCAACTTCGGCGGCGGCCAGGTCGACATCACCAGCGGCAAGTTCGTGTTCTCGGCCAGCGAAGCCTACTGGGTCGAGAACGGCAAGATTCTGTACCCGGTCAAGGGCGCGACCATCGTGGGCAACGGCCCGGACGCGCTGACGCGCGTGAAGCTGATCGGCAACGACATGGCGCTCGACTCCGGCGTCGGCACCTGCGGCAAGGAAGGCCAGAGCGTGCCGGTGGGCGTGGGCCAGCCGACCTTGCGCATCGACGGCCTGACGGTCGGCGGCACGGCCTGACGCGGCAGCGCAACAGCGATCTCCCAAAGCCTGTGCTAGAGTCCTCTCCCATGTCTCTGCGCGCTGCTTTTTATTTTTCGTACTTTTGGTTCCGGATCTCCGGCGGCCTAGAGGCGAGCGCGTAAAGCAAACGTACACCCCCTCCAAAGACCGCCGGCGCTCACGCCCCGGCGGTTTTTTTATGTCCTTTTGTTTTTGATCAGGAGCACACGATGAGTCAGCCCACGGCCCAAGCCAGCGACAGCTGGTATGCGAGCGTCGAGAAAACCAGCCGAACCGACGACGAACGCATCAAGGACATCAACGTGCTCCCGCCCCCAGAACATCTGATCCGCTTCTTCCCGATCCGCGGCACCGCGGTCGAAACGCTGATCTCCGACACCCGCCGCAACATCCACAACATCATGGCCGGCAGCGACGACCGGCTGCTGGTGGTGATGGGGCCCTGCTCGATCCACGACCCGGCCGCCGCGCTCGAATACGCGCGCCGCCTCAAGGTGCAGCGCGACAAGTACGCCGATTCGCTGGAGATCGTGATGCGCGTGTACTTCGAGAAGCCGCGCACGACGGTGGGCTGGAAGGGCCTGATCAACGATCCGTACCTCGACGAGAGCTACCGCATCGACGAAGGCCTGCGCATCGCGCGCCAGCTCTTGATCGACATCAACCGCATCGGCCTGCCCGCGGGCAGCGAGTTCCTCGACGTGATCTCGCCGCAGTACATCGGCGACCTGATCGCCTGGGGCGCGATCGGCGCACGCACCACCGAGAGCCAGGTGCACCGCGAGCTGGCCTCGGGTCTGTCGGCGCCGATCGGCTTCAAGAACGGCACCGACGGCAACATCCGCATCGCCACCGACGCCATCCAGGCGGCGGCGCGCGGCCACCATTTCCTGTCGGTCCACAAGAACGGCCAGGTCGCGATCGTGCAGACCAACGGCAACAAGGACTGCCACGTGATCCTGCGCGGCGGCAAGGCGCCGAACTACGACGCCGCCAGCGTCGCCGCGGCCTGCAAGGACCTCGAGGCCGCCAAGCTGCCGCCCACGCTGATGGTCGACTGCAGCCATGCCAACAGCTCCAAGCAGCACCAGAAGCAGATCGACGTGGCCGGCGACATCGCCGCCCAGATCGCGGGCGGCAGCCGCAGCGTGTTCGGCGTGATGGTCGAGAGCCACCTGCAGGCCGGCGCGCAGAAGTTCACGCCCGGCAAGGACCGGATTTCCGACCTGAGCTACGGCCAGAGCATCACCGACGCCTGCATCGGCTGGGACGATTCGACGGCCGTGCTCGACACGCTGTCGCAGGCGGTCAAGCGCCGCCGCGGTTGAGCTGAAGCAGAAAGAGGCCGCTCAGCGCCCGGCGCGCAGGGCGGCCAGCAGCTTGTCGTGCACGCCGCCGAAGCCGCCGTTGCTCATGCAGACGATGTGATCGCCCGGCTGCGCGGCCGAAGCGACCTGCGTGACCAGCGGCTCGATCGCATCGACCACGCGGGCGCGCTCGCCCATCGGCGCCAGCGCGGCGGCCGCATCCCAGCCCAGGCCACCGCTGTGGCAGAAGGACAGGTCGGCGGCTTCCAGGCTCCACGGCAGCTGCGCCGCCATGGTCCCAAGCTTCATGGTGTTGCTGCGCGGCTCGAACACCGCGAGGATGCGCTCGCCCTGCCGGCCCTGGCCGTCGAGCTGGCGGCGCAGGCCGTCGAGCGTGGTGCGGATCGCGGTCGGATGGTGGGCGAAGTCGTCGTAGACCGTGATCGCGCCGCCTGCGCGTTCCACCGTGCCGCGCAACTCCATGCGGCGGCGCACGTTGTGGAAGCTGCCCAGCGCCGCCGCGGCTTCGGCCGGTTCCACGCCCAGGTGCTGGGCCGCGGCGATGGCTGCCAGTGCATTCATCTGGTTGTGCCGACCCGACAGCGTCCAGGCCACATGGCCGACCTTGCTGCCCTGGTGCAGCACGTCGAAGGCGTCGTGGACGCCCTCGGCCTGCCATTCGGCGCCTTCTCCGAAGCCTGCCACTTCGCTCCAGCAGCCTTGCGCCAGCACGCGCCGCAGGCTGTCCTCGGTGGCATTGACCACAACCCGGCCGCTGGCGGGGACGGTGCGCACCAGATGATGGAACTGCCGCTCGATGGCCGCCAGGTCGTCGAAGATGTCGGCGTGGTCGAACTCGAGGTTGTTCAGGATTGCGGTGCGCGGCCGGTAGTGGACGAACTTGCTGCGCTTGTCGAAAAAGGCCGTGTCGTACTCATCGGCTTCGATCACGAAAGGTGCCCCCACGCTCGGCACCGGCGTGTCCCCGCTGCGGGGGGCGCTCGCTTGCTTGGGGCGGCCCGGCGCTGCGCTCGGGCCGCCTCCCAGTCTTGCCGAGACGCCGAAGTCCAGCGGCACCCCGCCCACCAGAAAACCGGGCGCATGGCCCGTGCGTTCCAGCACCCAGGCCAGCATCGAGGTGGTGGTGGTCTTTCCATGCGTGCCGGCCACCGCCAGCACATGCCGGCCCTGCAGCACGTGCTCGGCCAGCCATTGCGGGCCGCTGGTGTAGGCCGCGCCGGCGTCGAGGATGGCTTCCATCAACGGAAATTTGGCCCCCACGCTCCCCACTGCGTGTGGTTCGCTGCCCCCCAGGGGGGCTGGCCCGCCTTGGGGCGGCCCGGCGGCGGGCCGGGGCGTGCCGTCGGCCAGCCGGGCGCGCGACACCACGTTGCCGACCACGAACACGTCGGGCGCGAGCGCCATCTGGTCGGCACCGAAGCCTTCGATCAATTCGATGCCGAGTGCGCGCAACTGGTCGCTCATCGGGGGATAGACGCCCGCGTCGCAGCCCGTCACGCGGTGGCCGGCTTCGCGCGCCAATGCGGCCACGCCGCCCATGAAGGTGCCGCAGATGCCGAGGATGTGAATATGCATCGGTCGATTCTAGGGATGCTGTCCGGTCTTCTTCTTCGGTTGCTGCAGTGCGGGCAGAATGCCGCCATGGACTCGTCCAAGCGTGAAATTGCCGCCACCGCCGCCCGCCTCGTCGTCGAGGAGGGGATGGAGTACGGCCCGGCCAAGCGCAGAGCCCTGCGCGAGCTGGGCCTGCCCGCGCGCACGGCGCTGCCGCACAACGACGATGTCGAGGCCGAGGTGCGCGACTACATCGCACTCTTCTGCGCCGACACCCAGCCACAGGAGCTGCATGCGCTGCGCCTGCTGGCGCTGGAATGGATGGAACGCATGACCGCGTTTCGTCCGCATCTTGGCGGTGCGGTCTGGCACGGCACGGCCACGCGGCTGTCGGACATCTACATTCAACTCTTCTGCGACGACTGCAAGTCGGCCGAGATCGCCCTGATCGACCACCACGTCGACTACGAACCCCGCATGGTGGCGGGCTTCCATGGCGACCAGGTCGAGGCGCTCAGCGTGCACGCCATGAGCCGGCAGCTCGGCGAGGAGATCGGGGTGCACCTGCTGGTGTACGACCTCGACGACCTGCGCGGGGCGCTCAAGCCCGATGGCCAGGGGCGCACGCCTCGCGGAGACCTCGCCGCGCTGCGGCGATTGATCGAAAAGGACACGTTATGAATTCCACCTCGACCCGGCGTCGATGGCTGGTCAGCGGTGTGGCGGGCGCGGCCGCGGTGGCGGGCATCGGTGCCGCCTGGTGGCGCCATGAAGCCGCCTCGGGCGTGGGCGGCGAGCGCCTGCAGGCCGAGTTCTGGCGTGCGCGATACGAGCGCCCCGAAGGCGGCGAACTCGACTTCGCGGCCTTCAAGGGCAAGCCCCTGCTGCTGAATTTCTGGGCCACCTGGTGCCCGCCCTGCGTCGAAGAATTGCCCATGGTGGATCGCTTCTTTCGTGATCATGCCGCCAACGGATGGCAAGTGGTGGGTTTGGCGATCGACAAGCCCGATGCCGTCCGCAAATTCCTGGTCAAGACGCCGGTCTCCTTTCCCATGGGCATTGCCGGCATGCAGGGCACGGACCTGGTGAGGAGCCTGGGCAATACCGCGGGTGGATTGCCCTTTACCTTGGTCGTCGGGGCCGACGGGAATGTTGCGGCACGTAAAATGGGCCAGTTGTCGCCAGCCGACCTCGAGGCTTGGCAGCGTGCGGAACTTCACAGTTAGAATCCGCCCGCACAGCCGGTAGTTGGCGTACGAACGCCGAAATAAGCCGGTTTTCAGGTAAGTTCAATCCGAATGACCGGCTTAGCCGGCAATGGAGTCCCATGGATCTGCGCAAACTCAAGACACTGATCGACCTGGTGTCTGAATCGAATATTTCCGAACTGGAAATCACCGAAGCCGAAGGCAAGGTCCGTATCGTCAAGGCGGGCGAGGCCGCGCCGGTGCAATACGTTCAAAGCATGGCCGCACCCGCCGCCACTGCAGCCGCTCCGGCGCCGGGCCTCGTGGCCGCTGCGGCACCGGCCGTTGCGGCCGCTGCCGCCGGCCATACCGTGAAGTCGCCGATGGTGGGCACCTTCTACCGCTCGTCCAGCCCCGGCGCCGCCGCCTTCGTCGAGATCGGCAGCCAGGTGAAGGAAGGCCAGACGATCTGCATCATCGAAGCGATGAAGATCCTCAACGAGATCGAGGCCGACAAGTCCGGCACCGTCACGCAGATCCTCGGCGAGAACGGCCAAGCGGTCGAATACGGCCAGCCGCTGTTCATCATCGAGTGACCATGTTCAAGAAGATTCTGGTTGCGAACCGGGGAGAGATCGCCCTCCGGATTCAGCGTGCCTGCAGCGAGCTCGGCATCAAGGCCGTGATGGTCTATTCCGAGGCCGACCGCGAAGCCAAGTACGTCAAGCTGGCGCAGGAGGCCGTGTGCATCGGCCCGGCACCTTCCGCCCTGAGCTACCTCAACATGCCGGCCATCATCTCGGCGGCCGAAGTGACCGATGCCGAGGCGATCCATCCCGGCTACGGCTTCCTGAGCGAGAACGCCAACTTTGCCGAGCGCGTGGAGCAGAGCGGCTTCCAGTTCATCGGGCCGACGCCCGAGAACATCCGCACCATGGGCGACAAGGTCGCGGCCAAGCAGGCCATGATCAAGGCCGGCGTGCCCTGCGTGCCCGGTTCGGAGGGCGAGCTGTCGGACGACGCCGCCACCAACAAGCGCATCGCGCGCGCCATCGGCTACCCGGTCATCATCAAGGCGGCCGGCGGTGGCGGCGGTCGCGGCATGCGCGTGGTCCACACCGAAGCCGCGCTGATCAACGCGATCCAGATGACCAAGGCGGAGGCCGGCGCGGCCTTCAACAATCCGGCCGTGTACATGGAGAAGTTTCTCCAGAACCCGCGCCACGTCGAGATCCAGATCCTCGCGGACAAGCACAAGAACGCGGTCTACCTGGGCGAGCGCGACTGCTCCATGCAGCGGCGCCACCAGAAGGTGATCGAGGAATCGCCCGCACCGGGCATCCCGCGCAAGCTGATCGAGAAGATCGGCGAGCGCTGTGCGGCCGCCTGCAAGCGCATCGGCTACCGCGGCGCCGGCACCTTCGAGTTCCTCTACGAAAATGGCGAGTTCTATTTCATCGAGATGAACACGCGCGTGCAGGTCGAGCATCCGGTGACCGAGTTCACCACCGGCATCGACATCGTGAAGACGCAGATCATGGTGGCGGCCGGCGAGAAGCTGCCGTTCACGCAGCGCCAGATCGAGATGCGCGGGCATTCCATCGAGTGCCGCATCAACGCCGAAGACGCCTACAAGTTCACGCCCTCGCCGGGCCGCATCACGATGTGGCACGCACCGGGCGGTCCGGGTGTGCGCGTCGATTCGCACGTCTACACCAACTACTTCGTGCCGCCGAACTACGACTCGATGATCGGCAAGATCATCGTGCACGGCGACACGCGCGAACAGGCGCTGGCGCGCATGCGCACGGCGCTCAGCGAGACCGTGGTCGAAGGCATCCAGACCAACATCCCGCTGCACCGCGAGCTGATGGTCGACGCCAAGTTCATGGCCGGCGGCACCAACATCCACTACCTCGAAGAGTGGCTTGCGGCGCGAGCCCGGTGATCCGACGTGTTTGAACTTCGCCTTCTCGCACCCGAAGACCGTATCGAGGCCTTGAGCGATGCGCTCGACGCGCTCGATGCGCTGAGCGTGTCGGTCGAAGACGCCGACGCCCAGACCGATGCCGAGCAGGCGCTGTTCGGCGAGCCCGGCATGCCGCCGCCCAAGGATGGCTGGCAACGCTCGCGCGTGATCGCGCTGTTCGCCGACGAGGCGCTGGCCCGCGACGCGGCGGCCGTGCTGGCGGCGCAGGACTTCTTCGACGGTTGCGAGACCATCGGCGTGGCCGACGTGCCGGAGCAGGACTGGGTGCGCCTGACGCAGTCGCAGTTCGCGCCGGTCGAGATCACGCCCGAATTCTGGATCGTGCCGACCTGGCACGAACCGCCGGCGCAGGCGCGCCAGGTGATCCGGCTCGATCCGGGTCTGGCCTTCGGCACCGGCACCCATCCCACCACGCGCATGTGCCTGCGCTGGATCGCGACCTCGCAGCGCACGGCTTCGGCCCGCGTGCTCGACTACGGTTGCGGTTCGGGCATCCTGGCCATCGGCGCGGCGAAGTTCGGCGCGGTGACGGTCGATGCGGTCGACATCGACCCGGCGGCCGTCGAGGCCACGCGGCTCAATGCCGAGGCCAACGCGGTGCAACTGCGATCCGGCTTGCCCGATGCGGCCAGCGGGCGCTACGAAGTGGTGCTGGCCAATATCCTGGCCACGCCGCTCAAGGTGCTCGCGCCGCTGCTGTGCGCGCATGTGCAGCCCGGCGGTTCGCTGGTGCTGGCCGGCATCCTCGAGCGCCAGGCCGATGAGCTCAAGCAGGCCTACGCGCCGTATGCCGCACTCGAAGTCAGCGACAGCGAGGACGGCTGGATCCTCATGACCGCGCGCCTGTAGGTCGCTGCGGGCCCCGGGGCCCGCACCTACAATCCACGCCTCATGAGTCTCGCCACCCGCTGCCCTGCCTGCGGCACCACCTTCCGGGTGGTGCGAGACCAGCTCCGAATCTCGGACGGCTGGGTGCGCTGCGGTCGCTGCAGCCATGTCTTCGATGGAGCGGCCGAACTGCACGATCCGCTTTCCGCACCGCCTCCGTTGAAGGAGGCGGCCGTGGCGCCATCGGAGACGCCCCTGGCGCCGGTCGCGCCCGGAGCCGGCGCTCCCGCCGCGGCGAGTGCCGGCATCGATTTCTTCAGCGACGCCTTGCAGCGGCTGCAGGCCGATGGGCCGCCGCCGGCGCATCCTGAGCCCGTTCCACTGTCGACAGAGCCAGCGCTCGACCTCGCCTCGTCGCCGTGGCCGGCGTCCGTGGCACCCGGAGATGCGGCGTCGGACGACGACCTCGAACCGGCAGAGGAAACGGAAGAGGCCGAGGAGGCCGCCGCCGCCGCGGCGTCCATGCCCTTGCGCGGGCAGGGCGACGACGAATGGTCGCGCCTGCCCTCGCTGCAATGGGACGCGGCGCCGGCATCGCCTCCTGTTGCCGAGGCTGCTGCGGCTGTCGCACGCCTGCCGGCGCGCGAGGACCGGGCAGACGGCGACGCCGATGTCGAAGACGATATCCCTGCGTCGCCCAGTGCCCTGCGGCAGTCGCGCATCGCGGCGCTCCAGGCCGCACGAACGGCACGCAGCGCGCGCGCTGCGGCGGAGGAGGTTCCTGCAGAGCGCTCCCTCTCCAGGGACGGCGAGGCGATCACCCTCTCCATGACGCCGAGCGAGCCCGTGGCGGGCGATGCGGCGGGCGTGCCGGTGTTCGGCATCGCGCGCAGCTTCCGCGCCAATCCCGGGGCCCAGCCGATGCGGCAGGCATCGCGGTGGTGGCCTCGGCTGCTGCGTGCCTCGGCCCTGGCAGTGCTGGTGCTGCTGCTGCTCGCGCAGGTGCTCTACCAGCAGCGCAACGCGATCGTCGCGCGCCAGCCAGCGTTGCAGCCGTGGTTCGCGGGTGCTTGCGAACGTCTGGGCTGCCAGCTGTCCGCCCTGCGGCGCATCGCCGACATCAGCATCGACGGCGCTTCCTTCCTGCGCGAAAAGGATGGCGAGGGCTACCAGTTCAGTTTCACGCTGCGCAACCGCGCCGCCATTCCGCTGGCCATGCCGGCCGTCGAGCTGTCCTTGCTCGACCTCGAGGAGCGCACCGTGGTGCGGCGCGTGCTGCGCCCGGCCGAGTACGGCGCGCCGGCGGTGCTGGCGGCGCATGCGGAGCGCGCGACCTTGCTGCCGATCGTGCTGGTCGGCGAAGACGCAACCTCGGCCTCGCGTGTCGCCGGCTTCCGGCTCGACACCTTCTATCCCTGAGCGCGCCCGTCGCGCTCGTTTCCTTCCCTTCCTCTAACCCGGCGGCTCAACCATGGCAGCAGTGATTTGCGGTTCTCTCGCGTTCGACACGATCATGACTTTCGAGGGCCGGTTCGCCGACCAGATCCTTCCTGATCAGTTGCACATCCTCAACGTGTCCTTCCTGGTGCCGGCGCTGCGCCGCGACTTCGGCGGCTGCGCGGGCAACATCGCCTATGCGCTGAACGCGCTGGGTGGCCGCGCCTTGCCGATGGCCACGGTGGGCAGCGACGGCGCGGACTATGTCGCGCACCTCCAGGGCCTGGGCATCGGCACCGAGTTCGTGCGCGAACTCTCCGACACCTACACCGCACAGTGCTTCATCACCACCGACCTGGCCAACAACCAGATCACCGCCTTCCATCCGGGCGCGATGCAGCAGGCGCACGTCACGCGCATCACGGCGCGCGACGACATCCGCCTGGGCATCATCTCGCCGGACGGACGCGACGCCATGCTGCAGCACGCCGAGCAGTTCAAGCAGGCCGGCATTCCCTTCGTGTTCGATCCGGGCCAGGGCCTGCCGATGTTCAACGGCGACGAGCTGGCGCGCTTCATCGAGCAGTCCGACTGGGTCACGGTCAACGACTACGAAGGCAAGATGCTGAGCGAGCGCACCGGCTGGGACAACGCCGAGATCTCGCGCCGGGTGCGCGGGCTCGTGGTCACGCTCGGCGAAGAGGGTTGCGACGTGTGGGTCCACGGCGAACGCACCCACGTGCCCGCGGTCAAGCCCGCGGCGATCGTCGATCCCACGGGCTGCGGCGACGCCTGGCGCGGTGCCTTGCTGTTCGGGCTGGAGCAGGGCTGGCCGCTGGAGAAGTGCGCGCTGCTGGGCAACCGCATCGGCGCGCTGAAGATCGCGCAACGCGGCCCGCAGAACTACACCGTCGATCGGCAGCAGCTCGGCCTCTGAGCGCGCAGCGAGCGCCCCAAAAAAAAGCCCGGGACCTTGCGGTACCGGGCTTTTTGGCCTTCAGGGCCCTGAGAAAACTCAGGGCTTGCTGGCCGTCGGGAAAGGCCAGGCGGCCTGAGGGTTCAGCGTCGTCTGCGCAGCAGGGGCAGGCGCTACGGCAGCCTTCGCGGGCGCCTTGGCGGCCTTCTTGGCAGCAGGGGCCTTGGCGGCAGGCTTGGCAGCGGGGGCCTTGGCAGCAGGCTTGGCAGCGGGCTTCTTCGCGGCTTTCTTGGCGGCGGGCTTCTTGGCCGCTGCCTTCTTCGCGGGGGCCTTCTTCGCCGGCGCCTTCTTGGCAGCGGCCTTCTTGGCCGGTGCCTTCTTGGCGGCGACGGCCTTCTTTGCCGGAGCCTTCTTCGCTACGACCTTCTTGGCAGCAGCCTTCTTTGCCGGGGCCTTCTTGGCAACGACCTTCTTGGCCGGAGCCTTCTTGGCGGCGACCTTCTTGGCAGGAGCCTTCTTCGCCGGAGCCTTCTTCGCTACGACCTTCTTGGCCGGAGCCTTCTTGGCGGCGACGACCTTCTTTGCCGGAGCCTTCTTTGCTGCGGCTTTCTTCGCCGGCGCTTTCTTTGCAGTTGCCATTTCTTTCTCCTTGATCAAGTTGAAAAATCAACCTTTTGAAGCACTCCACGCACGCTTGTGTACGTGAAGCGATCCATGGCGTTGGGAATCAAGCCCCAGCACCATGAACACCTGCGCCCTCGCCACGCCGCGTTCTGTGACGCAGTGGGTGTCGAAGGCAATTCCTGAATTCATCGATTCTTTTCGTGCAAAAGTTCAGTCCCAGGAGAGCGCACCACCCGACTGGTATTCGATCACGCGGGTTTCGAAGAAATTGCGCTCTTTCTTCAAGTCGATCATTTCGCTCATCCAGGGGAACGGGTTTTCTTCGTTCGGGAACAGCGTCTCGAGGCCGATCTGCTGGGCACGCCGGTTGGCGATGTAGCGCAGGTAGCCCTTGAACATGGAGGCATTCATGCCGAGCACGCCGCGCGGCATGGTGTCTTCGGCGTACTGGTACTCGAGCTCGACGGCCTTCAGGAACAGGTCCTTGATCTCGGCCTTGAAGTCCGCGGTCCAGAGGTTGGGGTTTTCCAGCTTCAGCTGGTTGATCAGGTCGATGCCGAAATTGCAGTGCATCGATTCGTCGCGCAGGATGTACTGGTACTGCTCGGCAGCGCCGGTCATCTTGTTCTGGCGGCCCAGCGCCAGGATCTGCGTGAAGCCGACGTAGAAGAACAGGCCTTCCATCAGGCAGGCGAACACGATCAGCGACTTGAGCAGGGTCTGGTCGGTCTCGTGGGTGCCGGTCTTGAAGTGCGGGTCGCTGATGGCCTCGATGAACGGGATCAGGAACTCGTCCTTGTTGCGGATCGACGGCACTTCGTTGTACGCATTGAAGATCTCGCTCTCATCCAGGCCGAGCGATTCGACGATGTACTGGTAGGCGTGCGTGTGGATCGCCTCCTCGAAGGCCTGACGCAGCAGGAACTGGCGGCACTCGGGCGCCGTGATGTGGCGGTAGGTGCCCAGCACGATGTTGTTGGCGGCCAGCGAGTCGGCGGTCACGAAGAAGCCGAGGTTGCGCTTGACGATGCGGCGCTCGTCTTCGGTCAGGCCGTTGGGGTCTTTCCACAACGCGATGTCGCGCGTCATGTTCACTTCCTGCGGCATCCAGTGGTTGGCGCAGGTGGCGAGGTACTTTTCCCAGGCCCACTTGTACTTGAACGGCACCAGCTGGTTGACGTCGGTCTGGCCGTTGATGATGCGCTTGTCGGCGGCGTTGACGCGGTGTGCGACGGCGGGCACGGACTGCGGTGCGGCGGCAGCGGTACGCTGTGCGGCGGGTGTTTGCGAAGTCGGGACTTCCATCGAGCGCGCGATCGGTGCGCCGTTTTGCGATGAATGATGCAAGCCTTGTTGCATGTCCTTTGGCAAGGAGGGTTTGACTTCTTCGTCCCAGGTCAACATAGAAAAATCCAATGCTCAAATTATGTGAGCAACGATGTGAGTTGCAAAGTGCCTCTCACATCGTGCTCGGATTATGTCGTGCTTATGTTGTTCGCAGGCATCGCATTTCATGTCGGGCGATGCCGCGAATCACATTCGCATCAGGCTGACATCACTGGCAGGCTTCGCAGGTCGGATCGTCGACGCCGCAAAAGGCGATGTCGGTGGCCGGCATGGCGGCGAGTTGCGCCTGCGCCGCGAGTGCAGCGGCTTCGATCGCGCTCAGGCCCGACGGTGCTTCGTTGCTGCCGCCGGAGGACACTGCGTTGAGGCGGCCCGATTGCACGGTCGACTTCTCGGCGTGCGTCGCGCTTTGCGTGCGCAGGTAGTAGGTGGTCTTCAGGCCGCGCAGCCAGGCGAGCTTGTAGGTGTCGTCGAGCTTCTTGCCCGAGGCGCCGGCCATGTAGATGTTCAGCGACTGCGCCTGGTCGATCCACTTCTGGCGCCGTGCCGCGGCTTCCACCAGCCACTTGGTCTCGACTTCGAAGGCCGTGCCGTAGAGCGCCTTGATGTCCTGCGGCACGCGGTCGATCGGACGCAGCGAGCCGTCGAAGTGCTTCAGGTCCATGACCATCACGTCGTCCCACAGGCCCAGGCGCTTGAGGTCGCGCACCAGGTAGTGGTTGATCACGGTGAACTCGCCCGACAGGTTCGACTTGACCGACAGGTTGCCGAAGCAGGGCTCGATCGAGGCGTCGACGCCGATGATGTTCGAGATGGTCGCGGTCGGGGCGATGGCCGTGCAGTTGGAGTTGCGCATGCCGTCGACCTTGATCTTCTGGCGCAGCGCGTCCCAGTCGAGCGTGGCCGAGCGGTCGACCTCGACGTAGCCGCCGCGGGCCTTCTCGAGCAGGTCGAGCGTGTCGATCGGCAGGATGCCCTTGTCCCACAGCGAGCCCTTGTAGCTCGAGTACTTGCCGCGTTCCTTGGCCAGGTCGGTCGAGGCCCAGTAGGCGTAGTAGCAGATGGCTTCCATCGACTCGTCGGCGAACTGGACGGCTTCTTCCGAGGCGTAGGGAATGCGCAGTTCGTACAGCGCGTCCTGGAAGCCCATCAGGCCCAGGCCCACCGGGCGGTGGCGCAGGTTCGAGTCGCGCGCCTTCTTGACCGCGTAGTAGTTGATGTCGATCACGTTGTCGAGCATGCGCATCGCGGTCGAGATCGTCTTCTTGAGCTTGGCCTGGTCGACCTTGCCGTCCTTCAGATGCTGCAGCAGGTTGACCGAGCCGAGGTTGCAGACCGCGGTTTCGGTGTCGCTGGTGTTCAGCGTGATCTCGGTGCACAGGTTCGACGAGTGCACGACGCCGGCGTGCTGCTGCGGCGAGCGCACGTTGCAGGCGTCCTTGAACGTGATCCAGGGATGGCCGGTCTCGAACAGCATCGTGAGCATCTTGCGCCACAGGTCGGCCGCGGGCAGCGTGCGCGAGGGCTTGATCTCGCCGCGCTGTGCCTTCTCTTCGTAGGCGACATAGGCGCGCTCGAAGTCGGCACCGAACAGGTCGTGCAGGTCGGGCACGTTGTTGGGCGAGAACAGCGTCCAGGTGCCTTTTTCCATCACGCGGCGCATGAACAGGTCGGGGATCCAGTTGGCGGTGTTCATGTCGTGCGTGCGGCGGCGGTCGTCGCCGGTGTTCTTGCGCAGCTCCAGGAACTCCTCGATGTCGAGGTGCCAGGTTTCCAGGTAGGTGCAGACCGCGCCCTTGCGCTTGCCGCCCTGGTTCACGGCCACGGCCGTGTCGTTCACCACCTTGAGGAAGGGCACGACGCCCTGCGATTCGCCGTTGGTACCCTTGATGTGGCTGCCCAGCGCGCGCACGCGGGTCCAGTCGTTGCCCAGGCCGCCGGCGAACTTCGACAGTAGCGCGTTTTCCTTGATCGACTCGTAGATGCCGTCGAGGTCGTCGGGCACGGTCGTCAGGTAGCAGCTCGACAGCTGCGAGCGCAGCGTGCCGGCGTTGAACAGCGTGGGCGTGCTCGACATGAAGTCGAAGGACGACAGCACCTCGTAGAACTCGATGGCGCGCGCTTCGCGGTCGATCTCGCCCAGCGACAGGCCCATGGCCACGCGCATGAAGAAGGCCTGCGGCAGCTCGATGCGGGTCTTGCGCACGTGCAGGAAGTAGCGGTCGTACAGGGTCTGCAGGCCGAGGTAGTCGAACTGCAGGTCGCGTTCGGCCTTGAGTGCGGCGCCCAGGCGCGGCAGGTCGAACTGCAGCAGCTTCTCGTCGAGCAGCTCGTTGTCGACGCCCTTTTTGATGAACTGCGGGAAGTAGTCGACGTAGGCCTGCGAGCGTTCGGCCGGCATCACTTCGCGGCCGATGATCTCCTTGAAGATCGTGTGCAGCAGCAGGCGCGCGGTGGCGAAGGTGTAGTCGGGGTCCTTCTCGATCAGCGTGCGGGCGGCCAGGATCGAGGCCTTGTAGACCTCGTCGAGTGGCACGCCGTCGTACAGGTTGCGCATCGTCTCGGCCTGGATCGGCGCGGCGGTGATGGTGTCGCCCAGGCCTTCGCAGGCGGACTCGATCAGGCCCTTGAGCTCGTTCAGGTCGAGCGCGACGCGTTCGCCGCGGTCGAGCACATGCAGCGCGGGTGCGGCCGGCGCGTCCTGTTCGCCCTGCTTGGTGCGCTCTTGCGAGCGGCGTTCGCGGTACAGCACATAGGCACGCGCGATCTCATGGTGGCCGCCGCGCATCAGGCCCAGCTCGACCGCGTCCTGCACGTCCTCGATGTGGAAGGTGCCGCCGCTCGGACGCGAGCGCACCATGGCGCGCACCACCGACTGCGTCAGCGTGTCGACGGTCTCGCGCACGCTGGCCGAGGCCGCGCCCTGCGTGCCGTGCACGGCCAGGAAGGCCTTCATCATCGCGACGGCGATCTTGTTCGGCTCGAAGGGCACGACCGCGCCGTTGCGGCGAATGATCTGGTAGTGCGTGAGCGCGTCGTTGGTGGGCGTGCCTGCGGTGTCGCGGGCGCCGGCGTTCTGCTGCGGCACGTTGGCGCGGGCGGCGGACGGTGTGTTCAGGGCTGTTTGCATTCGGTCCTCTGTTTGGCGATTTCTTGTTGGGGGAACGGCGAGGCGGTTCGGCGTTCGGCCGTCGGGGGCCACTGGCTTTGTGGCCGTTGGAGCGGGCAGGCACACTATATCTAGTGTGTCGGGTGCCCACAATCACTAGATGTAGTGTTTTACGCGAACTTCAATGCAGGGTGAAGCCCGTGATTTGCGCGTGGGCCGCGTGCCATGCGGCATGGTTACTGGATCAGTTTGATCGAAGCCAGCAACCATGCCGGTTTCCGGCGCTTTTGGGCTTGCAGGCCCCGTGGTTACTGGGCTGCGCCCCTGGCCGTTCGCGTTCGCTTCCCGTGAGCGCCTGGGGCATCGCCGGGGCCACGCCGATTGAAAATCTTTAGCGTACCCCGGTGCCGGGGGGAAACATGGCGGCGGGCCAGGCCGTGTCGGCCTGCAGCCGCGGCCAGGTGAAGCCGGGTCCCGGATCGATCTTGCGGCCGGGCGCGATGTGCTCGTGCCCGGCCACGAAGGCGATCGCGTAGTGCTGGGCGATCGCCGGGCAGAGGCTGGCCAGCGTCTCGTATTGCGCGTCCTCGAAGCGCTCGCCCTCGAGTCCTTCGAGCTCGATGCCGATCGAGTCGTCGTTGCAGTTCTCGCGGCCGCGCCATGCTGAGGCGCCGGCATGCCAGGCGCGCGCGTCGCAGCTCACGAACTGCCAGAGCTCGCCGTTGCGCCGCACATAGAAATGCGACGACACCTGGGTGCCGCGGATCTTCTGGAAGTAGGGATGCGCATCCCAGTCGAGCTGGTTGGTGAACAGCCGCTGCACCTCGTCGCCGCCGTAGCGGCCGGGCGGCAGGCTGATGGAGTGCAGCACGATCAGGTCGACCCGTGCGCCGTCCGGCCGCGCGCCGAAGTTGGGCGAGGGCAGCGCCCTGGCAAAGCGGTACCAGCCCGCCTGCCACAGCGCGTCGGTGTCATCCTTCATCGCCAGCGCCCGCGGTGTCCTCGCCGCCCGGTGTGCTGATGCCCAGGCGCGCGATGCGGTAGCGGATCTGGCGCAGGCTCAGGCCCAGGCGCGCCGCCGCCGCAGTGCGGTTGAAGCCGCTTTCGCGCAGCGCGCGCACCAGGATCTCGCGCTCCTGCTGGTCGAGGTAGGTCTGCAGGTCCGGCGGGACGGCGGGCGGCACGGCCGCCGGCGCTGCCTGCGGCCGGGCGGCGGCCGGCAGCTCTGCGGCGGCCGGGCGTTCGAGCGGCGCCGCGTCGCTGGCCTCGAAGTCCAGGTGCAGTTCGTCGCCGTCGTTCAGCGCGACCGCGCGGTGCAGCAGGTTCTCGAGCTCGCGCACATTGCCCTGCAGCGGATGGGCCGTCAGGCGGGCGACGACTTCCGGCGAGAGCATCGGCACGCTCATGCCGGCGTCGCGCGCGATGCGCGCCAGCAGCGCGGCGCACAGCAGCGGCAGGTCCTCGCGCCGGTCGCGCAGGGCCGGCACCGCGATCTCGATCACGTTGAGCCGGTAGAACAGGTCCTGCCGGAAGCGGCCGCCCTGGACCTCGGCCTGCAGGTCCTTGTGGGTGGCGCTCACGATGCGCACGTCGACTGCGTCCTCCTGCGTCGAGCCGATCGGCCGCACGCTGCGTTCCTGGATGGCGCGCAGCAGCTTGGACTGCATGGCCAGCGGCAGGTCGCCGATCTCGTCGAGGAACAGCGTGCCGCCGCGCGCCGCCTGGAAGTAGCCGTCGCGGTCCTGCGACGAGCCGGTGTAGGAGCCCTTGCGCGCGCCGAAGAACTCGGCCTCGAGCAGGTTCTCGGGGATGGCGCCGCAGTTGACGGCAATGAAGGGGCCTTCGCTGCGCTGGCTGCAGGCATGGACCGCGCGCGCGACCAGTTCCTTGCCGGTGCCCGATTCGCCGCGCACCAGCACCGGCGCCATGCCGCGCGCCACCTTGGCGATGCGCGACTTGACCAGGCGCATCGGCTCCGAATCGCCGACCAGGCGATCGAGGGCCGCCACGCCGCTGCCGCCGGTCGCCTCTTGGCGAGCGGGCTCGGCGGCGGCGCGCACGGCGCGCACGGGGGCGGCCGGCGCTTTCACGGCGGACGCGACCACGGCGCGGAACTGCTTGAGGTCGACCGGCTTGGTGAGGTAGTCGAAGGCGCCGGCCTTGAGCGCCTCGACAGCGTTCTCGGCCGAGCCATAGGCCGTCATGACCACGCAGCGTTCGCCGCGCTGCTCGCGCTGGATGCGTTGCAGGATCTCCATGCCCAGGCCGTCGGGCAGCCGCATGTCGGTGATCACCGCATCGAAGCGCTGCCCTTCCAGGTGCTGCCAGGCCTCGGCCACGCTGCCGGCCGCTTCGACGCGGTAGCCCTCGCGCAGCAGCGTGAGTTCGTAGAGCGTGCGCAGGTCGGGCTCATCGTCGATGACCAGGATCTGCGCGCTGCGCGCGGCGGGGGGATGGTTGGAACTCACGTGGCTATTGTGTCAGTCGCCCTTCGGCTTCCGCAAAGCTCACGAAGAAGGCATTGCCTTCCGGCCCGGTCGGCGAGACGGCGCGCCGCTCGTAGCCGATGGTGGCACCGTGGCGTTCGCAGAGCTCGCGGCACAGGAACAGGCCGAGGCCGCTCGAGCGGCTCTCCGACGAGAAGAAGGGTTCGAACAGGTGGCGCTGCACGGCCGGCTCCAGCGGCGCGCCGTCGCTCCAGACCTGCAGGCCGGCGCGGCCCTTGGCGTTGCGTCGCGTGGTCAGCTGGATCGAGCCTTCGCGCTCGCCGGCGTAGCGCGCCGCGTTGTCGAGCAGGTTCACCAGGATCCGGCGCAGGTGCTCGATGTCGAAGCGCACGTCGCTGCCGCCGGCCTCGAGCATCAGCAGCACGCCGTGGCGCCGGGTCTGGCGCACCCATTCCTCGGCGATGGTGCGCACCGTCGGGTCGAGCGTGAACTGTTCGCCCAGCGGCAGCACGCGCTGCTGGCGCACGCGCGCCACGTCGAGCACGTCGTCGACGATGCGGGCCAGCCGCTGCGCGTTCTGCTCGACCATCGCGATCAGGCGGCGGTGCGCGGGGTCGGTCAGGTCCTCGCTGAGCAGCGCGCCGGCCTGGGTGATGGCGGCCAGCGGATTGCGGATCTCGTGCGCCACCGCCGCCGACATGCGGCCCATGGCCGCCAGTTTCTCGGTGCGGATGCGGGCTTCGAGCTCGCGCAGGTCCTGCAGGAACATCACGCAGAGACCGTCGTCACGGCCCTCGGTGGCGGGTGTCAGGCGGGTGCGCACGCGCACTTCGCGTGCCGCGCCCTGCGCCTGGGCCACCGGCAACTCGCGCAACTGCGCGGCCTGCCGGCTGAAGGTCTGTTCGGCCACGGCCGCCAGCGGCCGCCATGCGGGCTGGGTGCCCAGCGTGAAGGGCAGCACCATCGCGCCCAGGCCCTGGCCGAGGATCGCGTCGGCGGCCGGATTGGCCGCATGCACCCGGCCGTCGGCGTCGATCACCAGCACGCCTTCGCTCAAGGTCTCGATCACCAGGTCGTTGACCTGGGCGTGCATCTGCGCCGCGCTGCGCCCGCGTTGCGCCAGCGTGACCTCGCGCGCCAGCCGGCGCGACAGTTCGTTGGCCAGCAAGGCCACCACGAACAGGCCGGTACCGGTCAGCGCGGCCTGCACGAAGCGCGGGCTGGCGTCTGCGCTCAGGTCGAGCCAGCGCCAGCCGGCATCGGCCAGCAGCAGCAGCGTGACCGCGGCCGAGGTGCCCAGCCCGACCATCAGCGTGCCGAGCACGGCGGCCATCAGCACCGGCAGGGCGAACAGCGGCGTGTAGTTGATGCTGCCGATCTGCAGCAACTGCAGCGCGGTGAAGGCCGCCAGGTCGATCGCGATGGTCGTGCCCCAGGCGATGCCGAAGCTGCGCATCGGCAGGTGGAAGGGGGCGAAGCGCGCGCTCAGCAGCGTGGCGACCAGGTAGCCGGCCGAGATCAGGGTGGCCACCGTGTGCACCGTCTGGCTGAGGGCATAGGCCAGCAGTTGCAGCAGCAATAGCACCATCGCGACAAAGCAGCGCGCGGTCATGAAGCCGCGCCACAGCCGATGCAGCGCGGTGCCCTTGTCCGCCAGCGGTTCGAGCGTGGCCCAGTCGGTGGCAGGCTCGCCGCGGGACCAGATGAAGCGGGCCATCCGGGACGAGGTCAGCCGGCGCCGGCGCGGCGGTGGGCGACGCTGCAGTAGACCCCGCCCGGGCCCGGCAGCGCATCGGTGGCCGGCAGGTGCAGCCCGCAATGCGCGCAGCGCACCATGGCCTGCGGCGGGCCGACCGCCGGTGCGGCGGGCTTCTTCGGCGCGGCGGCGCGCTTCTCGCGCATCTCCTCGCGGCGGCCTTGCCGCCAGGCCCAGATGCCTATCGAGACGACCAGCAGGACCAACAGGTATTTCATGCGATGGCCCCTCGGCTCAACAGGACTTCGAGCACGAAGCGCGAGCCCACATAGGCCAGCAGCAGCAGCGCCGCGCCGGCGTAGAGCACGCGGCGCGCGGTGCGGCCGCGCCAGCCGAAGCGTGCGCGGCCGACCAGCAGCACCGCGAAGGTGAGCCAGGCCAGCACCGAGAAGGTCGACTTGTGGTCCCACTTCCAGGCCCGGCCGACCGCGCCGTAGAGCGTCTCGCTGAACAGCAGCCCGGCCAGCAAGGTGGCCGACAGCAGCACGAAGCCTGCGGTCACGAAGCGGAAGGTCAGGCGTTCGAGCGTGAGCAACGGCACCTCGGCCTGCGGCGCGGTGGCCATGCGGATCTGCTTCTCGGCGCGCGTCGTGAGCCAGGCGTGCACCACGGCCGCGCCGAACAGTCCGTAGGAAGCAATGCCCAGCGCCAGGTGCAGCGGCAGCCAGGGCGAGGCCGCCACATGCAGCGGCGTGCCGGGAAACAGCACGGCCAGCAGCACCACCACAGCGCCCAGTGCGGCCAGCACGCGGCGCACCGTGAGCTGCGGGAACATGCGGCTCTCGACGGCGTACACGGTGAGCACCAGCCAGGCCATGACCGACAGCGCCGGCGCGAAACCGAAGCGGGGGACGGCGCTGACCAGGCCGACGGCCAGCGCCATCGCATGCAGCAGCCACGCCAGTCCGAGCGCGGATTGGGTGGCCTGGCGGTTCAGCCGGGAGGCAGCGGCCGCCGTCAGCCCATAGGCGGCGGCGGTTGCGATGCCCAGCGCCACGCCGAGTGGGGAGGGGATCGCTAAAATCATGGGGTCAGTTTATCTCCCCCAGGCGTCCGTTCTGCGTGGCGCCGCGCCAGCCCCTACACAGGGCTCATGATGCGGAGCGGCCCGGCCGCCTCCGCGCTCGTTGGCGCAGGGGGGCGGCCGCGACCGGGCTTCGGGTCACGACTTTTCACAGCTTCGCCGCGAGCGGAGAACCAGGTACTTTCCTTCATGGCCACCGCCCTTTCCGAAAAATTCTCCCGCCTCGTCAAGACGATGAGCGGCCAGGCGCGCATCACCGAAAGCAACGTGCAGGACATGCTGCGCGAGGTGCGCATGGCGCTGCTCGAGGCCGACGTGGCACTGCCCGTGGTGCGCGACTTCGTCGCCCGCGTGAAGGAAAAGGCGCTGGGCCAGGAGGTGCTGGGCTCGCTCAAGCCGGGCCAGGCGCTGGTCGGCATCGTGAACCGCGAACTCGCCGCCACCATGGGCGAGGGCGTGTCCGACATCAACCTCGCGGCCCAGCCGCCGGCGGTGATCCTGATGGCCGGCCTGCAGGGCGCGGGCAAGACCACCACCACCGCGAAGCTGGCCAAGCACCTGATCGAGAAGCGCAAGAAGAAGGTGCTCACGGTCTCGGGCGACGTCTACCGGCCGGCCGCCATCGAGCAGCTCAAGACGGTCACGAAGCAGGCCGGCGCCGAGTGGTTCCCGAGCAGCGCCGACCAGAAACCCATCGACATCGTGCGTGCCGCCATCGACCATGCGCGGCGCCACTTCTTCGACGTGCTGCTGGTCGACACGGCCGGCCGGCTGGCGATCGACGAGGTGCTGATGAAGGAGATCAAGGATCTCCACGCCGAGCTGAACCCGGTCGAGACGCTCTTCGTGGTCGATGCGATGCAGGGCCAGGACGCGATCAACACCGCCAAGGCTTTCAAGGACGCGCTGCCGCTGACCGGCATCATCCTGACCAAGACCGATGGCGATTCGCGCGGCGGTGCGGCGCTGTCGGTGCGGCAGATCACGGGCGTGCCGATCAAGTTCGCCGGCACCAGCGAGAAGATCGACGGCCTGGAGGTCTTCGACGCCGAGCGCCACGCGGGCCGCATCCTGGGCATGGGCGACATCGTCGCGCTGGTCGAGCAGGTCACGGCCGGCGTCGACGTGGCGGCGGCGCAGAAGCTCGCGGCCAAGGTCAAGAGCGGCGCCGGCTTCGACCTCAACGACTTTCTCTCGCAGCTGCAGCAGATGAAGCAGATGGGCGGGCTGTCCAGCATCATGGACAAGCTGCCGCAGCAGATGGCGGCCAAGGCCACCGAGGCCGACATGACCCGCGCCGAGCGCGACATCCGGCGCAAGGAAGGGATCATCCAGAGCATGACGCCGCTGGAGCGCCGCAAGCCCGAGCTGCTCAAGGCCACGCGCAAGCGCCGCATCGCGGCCGGTGCGGGCGTGCAGGTGCAGGAAGTCAACCGCCTGCTCAACGAGTTCGAGCAGATGCAGGGGATGATGAAGAAGATGAAGGGCGGCGGCCTGATGAAGATGATGAAGAAGATGGGCGGGATGAAGGGCATGGGCGGGGCCGGTGGTCCCAAGCTGCCTTTCTAGGACCTCTTTGCGCCACGACTGAAGCCCGCCGGGGTCTGCCTCGGCGGGCTTCTTCGTTTGCGCCGGGGGCGCGGTGCCGGTTGGCGACGCACCATGAAAAAAGCCGACCCGTAGGTCGGCTTCGTGTCGCGCAGCGGGGACGCTCAGGCGGTGGCCAGCGCCGCCGGACGTGCCAGGCGGATCGCATGCATCCAGGCGCGGCGCAGCACGGCCGGCGAACGCGATTCCTCGGGGATCAGCAGGAAGCCGCGGTCGCGCAGCGTGGTACCCAGCGCGATCTGGCTGGTCAGCACGGTCAGCGGGATTGCCAGCAGCAGCGGCAGGCCCACGGGCATCAGCCAGATCAGCGCGCTCGGGTCGATCAGCGCGATGCCGACGGCCAGCAGGGCGATGATCGCGGTCATCGGCGCCAGCTGGGAGAAGGCGATGCGCCACGGCACGGCAGCGGCTTCACGCGGAGGCGACTTCCAGTTGAGCTTGACGCCGGTGAGGGCGACCAGCACGAACAGCGAATGGGCCAGCATGCGCACGGGCGCCTGGACGATGGCCAGGGCGCTTTCGAGCATCGAGCTCTTCAGCAGGCCCCAGACACCGCCGTACTGGCGTTGCTCGCCGCGCATCAGCACGGCGGCGATGCCCAGCAGGCGCGGCAGGAACAGCAGGGCCAGGGTCCAGATCCACAGGCCGGCGAGTTCCATCGGCAGCACGTTCCAGCTCGACACGATGCTCGAACCGCTGAGCCACAGGGCGGTGCCCAGCGTCAGGAAGGCCAGCCACAGCGGGGCCGAAGCGTAAGCCATGGTGCCGGTCACGAACATCGCGCGGTGCACCGGGTGGATGCCGGGCTCGGCCATCAGGCGGGCGTTCTGCAGGTTGCCCTGGCACCAGCGGCGGTCGCGCTGCAGTTCGGACAGCAGGTCCGGCGGTTGCTGCTCGTAGCTGCCGACCAGGTCGGACACCAGCCACACGTGGTAGCCGGCGCGGCGCATCAGCGCGGCTTCGACGAAGTCGTGCGACATGATGCCGCCCGACATGCCGCCGGTGCCTTCGATCGGCGCCAGCGCGCAATGGTCCATGAAGGGCTTGACGCGGATGATCGCGTTGTGGCCCCAGTAGTGCGATTCGCCCAGTTGCCAGAACTGCATGCCCAGCGTGAACAGGCGGCCCGTCACGCGGGAGGCGAATTGTTGGGCACGTGCATGCAGCGTGACGTGGCCGATGGCCTGCGTCGCGGTCTGGATGATGCCGGCAGTCGGGTTGGCTTCCATGAGCTTGACCATCGAGGTCAGGCAGTCGCCGCTCATCACCGAATCGGCGTCGAGCACGACCATGTAGCGGTAGTCCTTGCCCCAGCGGCGGCAGAAGTCGGCCACGTTGCCGGCCTTGCGGTGCGTGCGGCGGGTGCGCAGGCGGTAGTAGACCTCGACCTGCGGCTGGTTCGGGCTTTCGGCCAGCGCGGCGCGCAGGTCTTCCCAGGCGGCGCGTTCGGCGGCGGCGGTCTCGGGCGTGTAGCTGTCCGAGAGCACGAACACGTCGAACTGCTTGGCATGGCCGGTGGCGGCCACCGATTCGCAGGTGGCGCGCAGGCCGGCGAACACCGTGGCCACGTCCTCGTTGCAGATCGGCATGATGATCGCGGTGCGGGCTTCCGGGTTCATCGGATGGTCCACGACCTGCTTGGCCGAGAGCGCGTGCTTGTCGCCGCGCACCGAGACGTAGAAGCCCATGAGGGCGGTCACGAAACCGGTCACGACCCAGCCCGAGAGCAGGCCGTAGAGGCCGATCTGGCCATATTCGAGCCAGACGTTGTCGTAATCGGGCTGGACGCCGGCGAACAGCGTCGAGGCGATCGCGGTGCTGAACAGGGCCAGCAACATGAACGCCAGGCGGCGCTGCTTGGCGGCGCGCTGCCAGGGTTGTTCAGGGCCGAGTTCCTTGGCCTGCTCGCGGGCGGTGGTGCCGCCGGCGCCGAGCTTGACCAGCATCGCGGTGCCGATGCTGTTCCAGAAACCGCGCCACGGACGTGGCGCCATCGAGCCGCGGTTGACCGGCGGTGCGGTCACGGCGTTCGGATGGCGGTCTTCGCGCAGCGTGCTGCGCTGGCGCAGCTCGGCTTCGTGGGCGAGAACGTTCAATTGGGAGAAATCGTTGGGTTTCATGTGCGGCTCACCCACGTTGCTTGGAAAGAGAAGGCGTGTCGCCAATTGCCGGAAAGCGTTTGAAGACGCTGTCGGCAGCGGTGCCACCCAGGCCGTCATAGCCTGGCGTCGAAACACCGGCGGCACGGCTGCGCAAGAGGGAAGACTGCTTGGAACGCAGGCTGTCACGCTGCGGGCGCAGTGCAAAAGAGGGGCTGGAAAAGGCTGTCATGCGTCTACATGGGCAAAGCCCGTGCCAGCATGAAAAAACCGTTTGAAATCAGCGACTTGCGAGATCCCGATCCGGTTCGGAGGCGGTTTGGAGGCCGGCGCGGCCTTCAAAGCCCCGTTTTTGTCGCCAAAGCCCGACAGCCAAGCAGGGGGCTGGGACAAAGCCCAGCAAAATCAACGACTTACTTGCGTCGCTCGTCAGCGACAGGCTCGGCGCCCCCGGCTGGGGGCGTGTCGGCCTTGAAGTGCCCGGGCGTGAGTTCGTGCTTCTGCAGCAGGCGGTAGAACTCGGTGCGGTTGCGGTCGGCCAGGCGCGCGGCGTCGGCCACGTTGCCATCGGTCAGCTTGAGCAGGCCCACCAGGTAGTCGCGCTCGAAGCGCTGCTTGGCGTCGGCGTAGGTCTGCACCTCGACGCTGGGCACGCGCAATGCGCGCTGCACCAGCGCCAGCGGGATCAGCGGCGAGCTCGACAGCGCGCAGACCTGCTCGACCACGTTGAACAGCTGGCGCACGTTGCCGGGCCAGGACGCGGTGGTCAGGGCCTTGAGCGCCTCGGGCGCGAAGCCCGACAGCCGCTTGCCGTACTTGGTCGACAGGCGCTGCAAAAAGTGGTTGGCCAGCAGCGGGATGTCCTCGCGCCGGGCCGACAGGGGCGGCAGCGTGAGCGTCACCACGTTCAGGCGGTAGTACAGGTCTTCGCGGAACTGGCCGGCCTCCATCGCCGCGTCGAGGTCGCGGTGGGTGGCCGAGACGATGCGCACGTCGACTGCGATCGACTGGGCCGCGCCCACCGGCCGCACCGCATGCTCCTGCAGCACGCGCAGCAGCTTGACCTGCAGCGCGGGCGGCATGTCGCCGATCTCGTCGAGCAGCAGCGTGCCGCCGTCGGCCTGCTGGAACAGGCCCTTGTGGTTGGCGTGCGCGTCGGTGAAGGCGCCTTTCATGTGGCCGAACAGCTCGGACTCGAGCAGGGCCTCGGGAATGGCGCCGCAGTTGACCGCGACGAAGGGCTTGTCGGCGCGCGCGCTGGCCTTGTGGATGGCGCGCGCGAGCACTTCCTTGCCCGCGCCGCTGTCGCCGCGCAGCAGCACGCTGGCGTCGGACTTGGCGATCATGCGGGCCTCGGCCAGCACCTCGGCCATGCGGCTGCTGCGGCTCACGATCTCGGAGCGCCAGCTTTCGTCGCCACCGCTGCTGGGCGCGGTCGAGGGCGCACCCAGCGCCAGCGCCTGGCTGATCTTCTCGAGCAGTTCGCGCGCGTCGTAGGGCTTGGTCAGGTAGGTGAACACGCCGCGCGCCGTGGCTTCGACCGCGTCGGGGATGGTGCCGTGCGCGGTCAGCAGGATCACCGGCAGTGTCGGGTGGTGCTTGCGGATCTCGTCGAACAGCGCGAGGCCGTCGCGCCCGGGCAGCCGCACGTCGCTGAGCACCAGCTGCGGATGCTCGATCTCGAGCTGCGTGAGCGCCGATTCGGCCGAGGTCACCGCGGTCACCTGGTAGCCGGCGCCGTTCAGGCGCATCGAGAGCAGGCGCAGCAGGTCGGGGTCGTCATCGACCACCAGCAGGCGGGCGCCCTTGGCGTGGACTTCGGCCGGCTTGGATTCGCTCATGGGGCAGTCGCTGCGGCGGGCTTGCCGCCATTGGGGTGTGGCGTCGGGGTGTTGGGCCGCGCGAAGCTGCGCTCGATGGCGCGCAGCGCCTCGATGCGGTCGTTGAGCTGGTCGATGCGGCGCTGGGCGTCGCGCGCCTGCTGGGCCTGCCGGTCGCGGTCGTCCTCGACCTTGCGCTGTTCCAGGTAGCGTGCCGCCAGCACGCGCGCCAACGGCTGCAGCGGCTGTGCGTCGGGGGCCGGGTTGGCGATCACGCGCTGCAGCAGGCCCAGCGAACGCGCCAGGTCGGCCGGCACGCGGGTCTGCGCCAACACCAGCGCCAATTGCATCTGCACGACGGGCGCATCGCCGGGGTCGCCCAGGCGCGCGATCTCGATCGCCAGTTCGGGCGTGCCCAGCGGGCGCAGCTTGTCGGCATAGCCCAGCATGGCATCGACGGGCGCCGTGCCGCGCGGCGTGAAGGCCAGCGCCGGCTGGGTGGCGGGGGCGATGGGCTCGGCCTCGACCGGCCGGACCTGCTGGAACACCGGCGCAGGCGCGGCTGCCACCGTGGGCGGGGCCAGGGGCGCGGAGCGGGGTGGCGTGACGCACGCCGCCAGGGCCATCGACGAGAAGATCGCCGAGGTCAAGGCAGCGCGGCGGACGAACGAAAAAGACATGGTTCGGAAAACGCGGGGTGCGGGCTTGTGTTCTGAGGAAGGGGCAAGGGGGCGAGGGCGGCTCAGACGGAGCGGGGCAGCTCGATGCGGAAGCGCGCGCCAGGCCCGCCCGGCAGCAAGGCGATGCGGCCGCCATGGGCAGCAATGTACTCCTGCACGATCGACAAGCCGATACCGGTGCCTTTGACCGTGTGCTCGGGCTGGCGTTCGCCGCGGAAAAAGGGCTCGAAGATCCGGTCGCGATCGCCCTCGGCGATGCCCGGCCCGGCGTCCGCGATGTCGATGCGCGCGGTGTCGCTGGTGCCGGAGACCTCGACGCTGATGGTGCCGCCACTGGCCGAGAATCGGATCGCGTTCGACAGCAGGTTGGCCAGCGCGGTGCCCAGCTTGGCCGGGTCGACGGTGATCGACAGCGGCTCGCCCTCGACCCGCACCTGCAGCCCGTGCGCCTGCCACTGCAGGCGCTGGGCCTCGACCTGTTCCTCGATCAGCGGCAGCAGCGCGGTGCGCTCGCGGTGCAGGTCGCGCGCCTCGAAGGCGGCCGCGTTGAAGCGCAGCAGTGCCTCGATCTGGCTCTGCAGCGAGATCGCGTTCTGCTGCAGGATCTGGGCCACCTCGCGCTGCGCCGGGTTCAGGGCGCCGGTCACGCCATCCTCCAGCAGCGAGATGCCTTCGCGCAGCGCGGCCAGCGGCGTCTTGAGTTCATGCGAGACGTGACGCAGGAAGCGTGCCTTGTCGGCGTCCAGCTCGGTCAGCCGCAGCCGCAGCCATTCGAGCTGCTGCGACACGCGCCGCACGTCGGCCGGGCCGCGGATGTCGATCGGCAGGTCGAGGCGGTTCTCGCCCAGCCCGACGATCGCGCGCTCCAGGCGCTTGAACGGCCGCGCGAGCCAGACGCCGAAGGCCAGCGCCAGCGCCACGGCCAGCGCGCTGGCCGCCAGCACCTGGCGCATCAGGCGGGTGCGGGCGTCCTCGATGCGCGTGACCAGCGCCGTGTTCTGCGCCTCGATCTGCAACTGCGCCTGCTGCGCGATGTCGGTGTTCACCGCATCCAGGTCGCGGAACTGCATGGCCAGCGTGTTCTCGCGCGCCAGGGCGGTGTCGGCCGGGCCGGCCAGCAGGCGCTCCATCGCGTCGAGCTGCATGCGCCAGGCGTCGACCGAGGTGCGCGGCACGCCGTTGTCGGCCAGCCGGGTCAGCACGTTCTGCGCGTCGCGCGCCGCGTCGTCGAAGCGCCGGCGCAACACGCCGTCGTTGAGCACCAGCGACTGGCGGCCGGCGCGCTCCATGGCGGCGCTGCGCTCTGCCAGCGACTGCGCGGCACCCGAGAGCGCCAGCGCGCGCGCGGCCGCATCGCGGCTCTGCGTCATCAGCGCGTCGTACTGGAACACCGAACGCAGCGCGACGCCCACCAGCAGCGCGGTGATCAGCAGGAAGGCGAACAGCAGCAGCTGCTGGAACGAACCGCGCGCGGATTTCAGGTGCGCCATCAGACGGCCAGCGATGCCGTGGCCGACGCCGTGCCCGCGCGTTCGCGGGTCGGCACCTCGCCGCGCAGCGTGTAGGCCAGCGAACGGGTGATGTCCAGGTCGATCATTTGGCCGACCAGGCGGCTATCGCCTTCGAAGTTCACCACGCGGTTGCAGTCGGTGCGGCCCATGAGCTCGCTGGCGTCCTTGCGCGAGGCGCCCTCGACCAGCACGCGCTGCGTGGTGCCGACCAGCGCGGTGCCGAAACGCTTGACGTTGCGGTCGATCACGGCCTGCAGTTCGTGCAGGCGTGCCAGCTTGACCTCGTGCGGCGTGTCGTCGTGCAGGGCTGCGGCCGGCGTGCCGGGGCGCGGGCTGAAGATGAAACTGAAGCTGGCGTCGAAGTCGAGGTCGACGATCAGCTTCATCATCTTCGCGAAGTCCTCATCGGTCTCGCCGGGGAAGCCGACGATGAAGTCGCTGCTGAGCGCGAGCCGGGGCCGGATGGCGCGCAGCTTGCGCACCGTGCTCTTGTATTCCATGGCGGTGTAGCCGCGCTTCATCGCCATCAGGATGCGGTCGCTGCCGTGCTGCACCGGCAGGTGCAGGTGGCTCACCAGCTGCGGCACCTTGGCGTAGGCCTCGATCAGCCGTGGCGTGAACTCGTTGGGGTGGCTGGTGGTGTAGCGGATGCGCTCGATGCCGGGGATCTCGGCCACGTACTCGATCAAGAGCGCGAAGTCGGCGATCTCCGAGGTGCCGCCCATGGTGCCGCGGTAGGCGTTCACGTTCTGGCCCAGCAGCGTGATCTCGCGCACGCCCTGGTCGGCCAGGCCGGCGATCTCGACCAGCACGTCGTCGAGCGGGCGGTTGACTTCCTCGCCGCGGGTGTAGGGCACCACGCAGTAGCTGCAGTACTTGGAGCAGCCTTCCATGATCGAGACGAAGGCGGTCACGCCCTCGACGCGCGCCGGCGGCAGGTGGTCGAACTTCTCGATCTCGGGGAAGCTGATGTCGACCTGCGGCCTGCCCTGGCTTTCCCGCTGGGCCAGCATTTCGGGCAGGCGGTGCAGCGTCTGCGGCCCGAACACGATGTCGACGTAGGGCGCGCGCGCGATGATGGCCGCGCCTTCCTGGCTGGCCACGCAGCCGCCCACGCCGATCTTCACGCCCTTGGTCTTGAGGTGCTTGACGCGACCCAGGTCGGAGAACACCTTCTCCTGCGCCTTTTCGCGCACCGAGCAGGTGTTGAACAGGATCAGGTCGGCCTGGTCGATGTCCTGCGTCGGCTCGTAGCCTTGGGCGGCGTTCAGCACGTCGGCCATCTTGTCCGAGTCGTACTCGTTCATCTGGCAGCCGAAGGTTTTGATAAAGACTTTTTTGCTCATGGCGTGGGGGGATGGAGAACCATCTGAGAAAACGGCCGGCGCGCTGGCGGCGCGGGCTGGAAGAGGAGTGAAAAGGCGCGTCGGCGCCGTCGGATGGCCGGTGCTATTCGCCGAATTTCGGCAACTGGTCGAAAGGCGTCTTGCCGTCGTCGCGCGGGCCGCTCGCGGCCACGAAAGGCCAGAAGTTCAGAAAAGGCCGCTCGACCGAGGCGCGCGCGACGCTGGCTTCGGTCGGCGTCAGGATCCACACCTCGCGCACCAGGCCCGCGGGATCGCGGGTGTAGTTGACCAGCAGGTTCTGTCCGGTGATGGCACCCGTCGTGACCACCATGTTCTCGGCGCTGCGGATGCGCGCGCCCGGCGACAGGCGATCGGTCTGGCCGTCCAGGCGGATCTCGGGCGCGGCCACCACCATGAACTTGCCGCGCAGCGTGCCTTCGGGAAAGTTGCGGCCGCCCTTTGTGGCTTCGTTCTGCACCTGCCCTTCGAGCTCGGTCTGCGCCAGCGCCCGCGGCGCGGCGCCCAGGCCGACCACCAGCGCGCACACCACGGCCAGGGCAAGGGAGAGGGGCGGGGGCTGGGTCGAGGGGTGGGTGCAGCGGTTCATGGCATCTGTCCAGAGGCTGTGGAACCCCCGATTTTAGCGGCGCACCTTCCAGGCGCCCGTGGGACTCAGCCGCAGGAGGCGAGCGCGGACGCGGGGCGACGGCCGGGCGCCGGTGCGCGTCCCAGACACAGCGCGAGCGAAGCGAGCAGCCCGTCGCCGAGTTCGAGCGCTTGCAGCCAGAGGCGTTCGACACCCTCGGCGGTCGCGATCTCCACCGTCCGCTCCTCGGCCCGGGTGCCCACGTCGAAGCTGGCGGTGGCCAGGTGCAGCCCGATGCCGACCGCCTTCAGGCAGGCCTCCTTGCGCGTCCAGCAGCGCAAGAAGGCCGCGTCGCGGTCGGCCGCGTCGTCGAGGGCCGCGATCGCCGAGCGCTCGGCGGGGGCGAAGTAGGCGTCGGCCAGCGCGCCGGCATCGGGCATCGGCCGCAGCACCTCGACGTCGATGCCCGTGGCCAGGCGCTCCGAGAGGGCCAGCACGCCGGTCGCGCCGCTGTGGCTCAGGTTGAAATGCAGGCCGGGAGCGTCGGCCAGGGCCGGCTTGCCGAAGGGGCCCGCGGTGAACTGCAGCGACGCGGGTGCCTGCCCCAGGTGCCGCGCAAGCAGCTGGCGCAGCGCGGCCCGTGCCGCCATGAAGTGGTGCCGGTCCTTCTCGAAGACGAAGCGGCGCGCGCGTGCGATCTCGTCGGGCGAGAGCGTGGCGATGGCCGCGGCCGGCAGGTACTGGTCCAGCGGGAAGCGCCAGAGTTCGCAGGGCTCGGGGGTGGAGGCCGACAGCGGCGAGACGATCAACCGCATCAGCGTTTCCAGAAGGCCAGCGCGCGCAGCCGGGCCAGCAGCCGGCGCGCGGGCGTCTGCGCGGCGGCATGTGACGGGCGCACGGCCAGCTGCGCCAGCGTCTCGGACAGGTAGCGGCTCGGTTCGGTGCGCAGGCCCAGCAACTCCTCGGCCTGCTGGATCACGTGCATCGCCAGCACCGACTGGCCGCCCAGCGCGAAGAAGTTGTCGCCGCTGTGGATGTCGTTGACGTCGAGTCCGATCGCACTGGCCCAGAGCTGCGCGAGTTGCGCCTGCTCGGGCTGCAACAGGGGGCGTGCGCCCGGCAACGGACCGCTCTGCGGCCGAGGCTGTGGCTGCTGTTGCCGGGGCGGCGCGGGCGGCGGAGGCAGCGTGCGTGGCGGTTCGGCGCGCCGCGGCTCGGGCGGCGCGCCCGGACCCTGCTGCCGGCCCCTGAACTCGATGCCGCCATCGGGCAGCAGGCGCGCGCGGTCGCCGGTCCGGTAGAGCCGGCCTTCGGTGGCGAAGGGGTCGGCGACGAAGCGCTCGGCCGTGAGCGTGGGCCGGCCGATGTAGCCGCGTGCGACGCCGCGCCCGCCCAGGCACAGCTCGCCGATCAGGCCGGCCGGCAGCAGGTCGAGCGTCGGGCCCGTGATGTAGGCGGTGGTGTCGGCGATGGGGCGGCCGATGGGCAGGGTCGTGGCATCGTCCGGCAGCGTCGCCGGCACCGGGTGGGTGAGGGCGATGGCCGTGCACTCGGCCGAGCCGTAGGCGTGGATGAACTGCAGCGCCGGCAAGGCCGCGAGGGCCCGCCGCACATGCGGCACCGAAGGCGGCTCGCCGCCCACGAACAGCTGCCGCAAGCCGCGCAAGGACACCGGGTCGTCGTCGATCAGCGCGTTGAACACCGTGCTCGGCAGGAACGCGGTGCTCACGCCGTGGGCGGCGATCGTGCGGGCCAGCCCGGGCCCGGTCGGCTGCGCCTCGTCGTGCACCACGCAGCAGCCGCCGTTGAGCAGCGGGCCCCACACTTCGGCGCTCGACACGTCCATGCCCGAAGGGGCGGCGTGCAGCACCACTGCCTCCGGCAGGAAGCCGAGGTCGCCCGGGCCCACGGCCAGGATCGCACGGTGCAGGATCTCCGTGCCCTTGGGCACCCCGGTGGTGCCGGCGGTGTAGAGCACGCAGGCCAGCGAGTGGCCATCGAGCGCGACCGGTGCCAGGGGCGGTGCGGCGCTGTCGGCGTCCACGTCATCGGCGCGCATCCAGGTCACGCCGACCGGCAACGGGTGGGGCCAGCCGGCGGGACCGAGCAGGAGCCGCGCGCCGGCGTCGTCCATCCGGAAGGCCAACTGCTCGCTCGGCAGGTGGGCCTGCAGCGGCAGGTAGGCCGCGCCGGCCTTGAGCACCGCGAGCAGCGCGACGATGGAGGCGGTCGAGCGATCGAGCAGCACGCCGACGGTGGTGCCCGGGGCCGCGCCCGCGGCCTGCAGGCGCGCCGCCAGCCGGACGGCGCGGGCCGCGAGCGCGCGATAGCTCAGGCGCTCGTCGCCCCTGGCCAGCGCGATCGCATCGGGCCGGGCCGCGACCTGCGCGTCGAACAGCGAGACCACGGTGCGCGTGGCATCGCAGGGCGGCGTCGGTCGGTTCCAGTCGTTCAATTGCCGAGCGCGTTGCCGCGACGACAGGGAGGCGATGTCGCCCAGGGTGCGCCAGGCCGGCGCTTCGCACAGATGTTCCGCGATGGCCGCGACGGCCTCGAGCAGTTCGGTGGCGGTGGCGTCGTCGATCAGGCCGGCCTCGCGGTCCAGCAGCAGGCGCGGCGTCTCGGCGGTGTCCAGTCCGAGCAGCAGCGGCGGAATGTCGCCATCGTCCTGTGCGGCGAGGTGCGCGGCGAGGCCCCAGGCGTGAGATGGCAGGCGGGCTTCGTGCGTCACGCCGGACGCGGCCGCGCGACGCGACGCGTCCAGGGCCGACAGCCAGGCGCCCGTGGCCAGCGTGCTGCCGCAGTCGATGGCGCGTCGCAGGCCCCGTGGCCATTCCGTCAGCGTGGGCGAGGCCGCGCCGGTCCAGCGCGACAAGGCCAGCACCCAGGCGCCGAGCAGCACGGTGTCGTACAGGCGCCCTTGTTCGGCGACCTGCGTGCGTGCGTGCGCCATCAGTGTGGCGGGCAGCGCCAGGGCGGTCGTGTGCCGCGCGCCGCGGCTTCCCGAGTCCACGCGGGCGAACAAATCCAGCAGCGCGTCGGACGCCTGCAGCGGCTCTGGCAGTGTGGCGTAGGCCATCAATAGGACGGTTTGAGGAAAAGCGGCCCCTCGAGGCTGCTCATTGTGTGTCTAACTGTAATGTAAACATAAAGTACTCGTGTAACCAGGCTTTTCTACACGTTTCAGTCTTCTCGCAACGCACGGCGCACGCAACGGTGGACGCCGGCCATGACGGCCGGCAGGCAAATTACGGCGAGGGGATGAGGCGCCCGGGGGAGCGGGTACCCGGGATCAGCTCAGGTGGCTCACGTCGCCCCAGCCCACCAGCGAGAAGCCTTGCGGCGTCCAGAGCAGGCGGTTGATGGCGGCATTGCCCAGGTGCCAGGTGCGCGGCGCCTGCAGTTCCTGGCCGGTGGCGGCGCGGTAGAGCACGTCCATCACGCCGCCGTGCGCGACCAGCACCACCAGGGCGCCGGGGTGGCGCGCTGCGAGTTCGGCGGCCACGCTGGTGACGCGGTGGCGAAAGGCGATCAGCGACTCGCCGCCTTCCGGTTCGAACTCGGGATCGCGGGTGCGCCAGCGCCGGGCCTCCTCCGGGGAGTTGGCCTCGATGTCGGCGAAGGTGCGGCCCTCGAAGTCGCCGAAGGCGCGTTCGCGCAGCCGGGGGTCGGGGACGACCTCGAGGCCCAGCGGCCCGGCCACGGCGCAGGCCGTGTCCCAGGCGCGGGCCAGATCGCTCGCATAGACCGCTTCCACGGTCTCGTCCGCCAGCGCCTGGCCCAGTTGCTGCGCCTGCCGCTGGCCGGTGGCGTTGAGGCCGATGTCGAGCTGGCCCTGGATGCGTGTGTCCACATTCCAGGCCGTTTCGCCGTGGCGAATGACGATCAGGCGCGTGACGTCCATGGGCGGCAAGGCTGCGTCATCTACTTGGACTTCGGCGGGATTTCGATGTCGACCCGGCGCTCGCCCTGCGGCGGGGTCGGGAAGCCCTGCAGCGCGGCCTGGAACATCACCGGCAGCACGGCCGCATCGAGGTTGTAGGGGCCATCGTTGCGGGCCCGCGTCTCGTACACCACCTTGTTGGACGCGAGGTCGCGCAGCACCACGCTGACCTCGCGCAGGTACCAGGGGTTGGCCGGCGGCGCGAAGGCCGGGCCGTACCAGCCGCCGCCATACCAGCCGCGGCCGTAGCCATAACCGTAGCCGGGACCCCAGCCGCCGTAGCGCGGGCCCGGTCCCCAGCCCGGATAGAACCAGGGATCGGCCCAGGGCGACAGTGCGGCCGTGACCCGTGCGCCGATCTGGGCGCTGTAGCGTGGCGCCGCATCGTCGCGCTTGAGGCCCACGCCTTCGAGCGCCGGCGCAGCCATGGCCTCGAGGGCCTCGGCGCCGCGCGCGCCCGCGCCGTCCTGTTGCGAGGGCAGCCGCTCGAAGCGGTAGGTGGCGCCGGCGTTCAGGTCGGCGGCCGGCAGGTTGGAAAAGCTCTGCACGTCGCTGTCCACCACCCAGCGGGTGGCGCAGCCGCTGAGGGCGGTCAGCAGCGCGAGGGCGGACAAAACTCGCTTGATGGTCATGTCAGGATCTCCGGACGGTGGCTCGGTACGACGCCGCCACCGTCGCGCGCATCAGAGCTGAACGATGCGCAGCGGCGAAGGCGCCGTGAACTCGGGGGCGTCGAAGGCCTTGTCGCCTTCGGGATCGGGCACCCCGGTGGCCTTCAGACCCTTGAAGTCGAAAGACGTTCCATCGAGCAGGTGCGAAGGCACGATGTGCTGCAGCGCGCCGAACATGTTCTCGATGCGGCCCGGGTGCTTCTTCTCCCATTCGCGCAGCATCTCGCCGACCTGCTTGCGCTGCAGGTTCTCCTGGCTGCCGCAGAGCGTGCAGGGAATGATCGGGAATTCGCGGTGCCGGGCCCAGCGGATCAGGTCCTTCTCGGCCACGTAGGCCAGCGGGCGGATCACGACGTGCCTGCCGTCGTCGCTCACCAGCTTCGGCGGCATCGACTTGAGCCGGGCCGCGAAGAACATGTTGAGGAAGAAGGTCTGCAGCATGTCGTCGCGGTGGTGGCCGAGCGCGACCTTGGTGGCGCCCAGTTCGTCGGCCACGCGGTACAGGATGCCGCGGCGCAGCCGGCTGCACAGGCCGCAGGTGGTGCGGCCTTCGGGGATCACGCGCTTGACGATGCTGTAGGTGTCCTGCTCCTCGATGTGGAAGGGCACGCCCAGCGCCGTGAGGTAGGTCGGCAGCACGTCTTCCGGGAAGCCGGGCTGCTTCTGGTCGAGGTTGACCGCCACGATGTCGAAGTGGATCGGCGCGCGGGCCCGCAGCTTGAGCAGGATGTCGAGCAGCGCATAGCTATCCTTGCCGCCCGAGACGCAGACCATGACCTTGTCGCCGGCCTCGATCATGTTGTAGTCGACGATGGCCTGGCCGACCTGGCGGCACAGCCGCTTCTCGAGCTTCTGCGTTTCGCGCTCGATCTTCAGGCGCTCGCCCGGTGCGGTGGTGGCTGCTTCTTCTTCCGTCCAGATGGCGCTCATGACCATTGCCCCGTTTCCACGCGAATCGCCACTTCGCAGTCGTCGAAGATCTCCAGCTTGGCGATCTTGACCCGTACGCCCAGCACGCCGGGCAATTGCATCAGGCGGTGCGCGAGCTTGCCGATCAGGCTCTCGAGCAGGTTCATGTGCACGGCGGTGCACTCCTCGATGATGATGCGCCGCACCTTGCGGTAGTCGAGCACATGCATGATGTCGTCGTCGGCCGGCAGCAGCGGCTGGCTGCCGAGGTTGAGCTCGGCGTCGACCTGGATCTTCTGCGGCGTGTCTATTTCCTGGTCGAGGATGCCGAGGCTGGCGTCGAAGCGCAGCTTGGTCAGCGTGAGGATCTGGGTGCCCTTGGTCAGCATGGTCCGCTTCCGGTCTTACATCAGCGAAAAATCGCGTTCGAATTTCATGAGGTGCTGGCCGCCATCCACCAGCAGCGTGGTGCCGGTGATGGAGCGGTTCTCCAGCGCGAATTTCACGGTGGCCGCCACGTCGGCGGCGGTCGAGGAGCGGCCCAGCGGGCTGGCCGAGTGCAGGTCGCGGAACTTCTCTTCGCTGAGCATGTGGCTGGTGAGCGTGAGGCCCGGCGCGACGCCCACCACCCGCAGCTGCGGCGCGAGTGCCAGCGCCAGGATGGTGTTGGCGGCCTCGAGCGCGGCCTTCGACAGCGTGTAGCTCAGGAAGTCGGGATTCTGGTTCCAGAGCTTCTGGTCGAGCAGGTTGACCACCGCACCCTGCGTGTCGGCGCCGCGCGTGAGCAGGTGCGTGTGCAGCGCCTGCGCCAGCAGCACCGGCGCCGCGGTGTTGGTGCGCAGGTGCGCGTCCAGCGTTGCGAAGCTCATCGTGGCGGCGTCGTCGTGCTCGAACAGCGAGGCGCTGTTGACCACCGCATCGAGCTGGCCGAACTGCGCCACCACCTGCGGCACCAGCGCGCGCACCGCCGCCTCGTCGGCCAGGTCGGCGCCGACCAGCGCTGCGGGCCTGCCCGAGCGCGCGGCGCAGTCGGCCGCGGTCTGGCGAGCCTCGTCGGCCGAATGGCGGTAGTGCACCGCGACCTGCCAGCCGCCGTCGGCCAGCGCGAGCGCGATCTCGCGGCCCAGCCGCTTGGCGGCGCCGGTGACGAGAACGGTGCGCAAGGGGGGCGCGGACGGGGAGGTGGAAGGGGGCAGGGGCATCGGGAGACAATCGGCGGCGTGAAGACCGCTCCTCCAATTTTAACGACCGCCCTCGACCGCCTGATCGGCCGGGCCATTCAGCGCGCCGGTGGCTGGCTGCCGTTCGACCGCTTCATGGCGCTGGCGCTCTACGCGCCCGGCATGGGCTACTACGCGAACGCCAGCCGCAAGTTCGGCCACATGCCCTCGTCCGGCAGCGATTTCGTCACCGCGCCCGAGCTCACGCCGCTGTTCGGCCAGGCGCTCGCGGTGCAGGTGGACGAGGCGCTCAAGCAGACCGGCACCGACGAGGTCTGGGAATTCGGCGCCGGCTCGGGCGCGCTGGCGCTGCAACTGCTGGACACGCTGGGCGAGCGCATCGCGCGCTACCGCATCGTCGACCTGTCGGGCTCGCTGCGCGTGCGCCAGCAGGAGACGCTGGCGGCGCATGCGGGCAAGGTCGAGTGGCTCAGCGAACTGCCCGCGGCGATGCGCGGCGTGGTGGTCGGCAACGAGGTGCTCGACGCGATGCCGGTGCAGCTGCTGGCACGCGCCGGCGGCCATTGGTTCGAGCGTGGCGTGGTCGCGGGCGCGCAGGGCGGCTGGGCCTGGGAGGATCGCCCGACGCTGCTGCGGCCGCCGCTGGACATCGAGGGCGAGCACGACTACCTGACCGAGATCCATCCGCAGGCGCAGGCCTTCGTCGCGACCCTGGCCGACCGGCTCACGCAGGGCGCGGCCTTCCTGATCGACTACGGCTTCCCCGAGTCGGAGTACTACCACCCGCAGCGCCACATGGGCACCGTGATGTGTCACCAGGGCCACCAAGCCGACGGCGACCCGCTGGTGGCGGTGGGCGCCAAGGACATCACGGCGCACGTCGATTTCACCGGCATCGCGCTGGCCGCGCAGGACGCGGGCCTGGCGGTGCTGGGCTATGCGAGCCAGGGGCGGTTTTTGATCAATTGCGGGCTGCTGGCGCTGTCGGACCAGGCCAGCATCGCACAGCGTGCGCTGGCCGCGCACCTGGTGCACGAGCACGAGATGGGCGAACTGTTCAAAGTGATCGCGCTGGGCGCCGGCGAGCCCTGGGAGCCGCTGGGCTTCGCCGAGGGCGACCGCAGCCACACGCTGTAGCCGCGGGGAACGTTCAGCGGTTGCGCACCTTGCGCAGTTCTTCCCGCAGGAACTCGCCGGCCTCGCGCGGCGGTGCATCGCCGACCTTCACCTTGTAGGGCTTGCCGGTCATCTCCGAGCGCGAGGCGCAGAGGTCGATGAAGTCCTCGGCGCTCGTGATCTTCTCCTTGAAGTAGGCGTACTTCGCCTGCATGTGCTGCGCCGCCTCGGCCGAGGTGTGGGCCGTGCCGTTGCGCATGAAGCTCAGCGTCGTCATCTGCTCCACGCGCTGGATCAGCGCGGTGATCGTCGCGTGCTCGTCGGCCGAGGGCGTGGCCAGCGCGAGCGACGCGCAGGTCAGCAGCACGGCGGGCAGCAGCCGCTTCAGCCATCGAACCCATGCCATGCCGTGTCTTTCGTGAACCTGAGATGAGCCCATGCTAGACAGGGCTGCCATGCCATGTCAAACGCGCTCGGGTCTAATCGACCCTCCGCAACGGCTTCCGTCCTCTTTGCTTCCCATGCGCCCCCTGCCCGACCTGCTCCGCACTGCCCATGCCCTCGCCGACGCGGCGGCGGCCCAATCGATGGCGTATTTCCGCACGCCGCTGGACATCATCACCAAGGCCGACGAAAGCCCGGTGACGCTGGCCGACCGCGCCGCCGAGACCGCCATGCGCACCGCGCTGGCCGCCGCACTGCCGGAAGACGGCATCTACGGCGAGGAGCACGGCCAGGAGCGGCTCGAGGCCGGCCGCGTCTGGGTCATCGACCCGATCGACGGCACGCGCAGCTTCATCACCGGCTCGCCGCTGTGGGGCACGCTGATCGGCGTGCTCGAAGGCGATCGCGTGGTGCTCGGCATGGTCGACATGCCGGTGCTGGGCGAACGCTGGGTCGGCCAGGCCGGCGTGGGCGCCCACCGCAACGGCGTGGCCGTGCGCGTGAGCGGCTGCAGCGAGATCGCCCAGGCGCGCATCGTCACCACCTCGCCCGACATCTTCGATGCCGCCGACTGGCAGGCCTTCGACGCGCTGAGCCGGCGCTGCGCGATGCGCCGCTTCGGCGGCGACTGCTACGGCTATGCGCAGCTGGCCGGCGGCACCATCGACCTGGTGGTCGAGACCGGCCTGCAGCCCTACGACTACCTCGGCCCGGCCGGGCTGATCGAGGCCGCGGGCGGCGTGATCACCGACTGGGAAGGGCGCGCGCTGGGCCTGCAGTCGAACGGCCGCGTGGTGGCCGCCGCCACGCCCGAACTGCATCGCCAGGCGCTGGCCGCGCTGGCGGCATCGGCCGCCGCTTGAGCGCTGCGCGATGATCCGCTGGCTGATCGTCGTGGTGCTGGCGCTGGTGCTCATGAGCGGGCTCACGACGTGGCTGCGGCGCTTCGGCTTCGGGCGGCTGCCCGGCGACTTCGTGTTCCGGCTCTTCGGGCGCGAGTGGCAACTGCCGATCGCCAGCACGCTGCTGCTGAGCATGATCGCCGCGCTGGTGGCGAAACTGATCTGACGACAGAGAAGAAAAGGAAGAGACGACATGAGAGCGTGCGTGGACATCGGCGGCACCAAGGTCGCCGTCAGCCTGGCCGAAGCCGGCAGCGAACAGCTGCAGGCCCGCCAGACCGAGCCGACCGCCAAGACCGGCGACAACGATGCGGTCGCGCAGCAGGTGCTGCGCCTCATCGATGCGGCCTGCGCCCAGGCCGGCGTGTCGGCCCAGACCATCGAGAGCGTGGGCGTCTCCTCGGCCGGCCCCTTCGTGCTCAAGGACGGCTGCGTCGAACTCGCCACCCCCAACATCTGCGGCGGCCTGGCCGGCCCGGCCCGAGGCCTGCCCAACGACTGGATGACCGCCGTGGTCGAGGCGCCCTTGCGCCAGCGTTTCGCCCGCGTGCGCGTCGAGAACGACGCGGTCGCGGCGCTCGAGGCCGAGCGCCGCTGGGGCGCGCTCCAGGGCATGGACCATTGCGCCTACGTGACCTGGAGCACCGGCGTGGGCGTCGGCCTGTGCGTCGACGGCCATGCCTTGCGCGGCAAGAACGGCAACGCCGGCCATGCGGGCCACACCTTCGTTTCGGACGACGACAACCATGACGCGCTGTGCGGCTGCGGCAACGTGGGCGACGTCGAGGGCCTGATCGCCGGCAACTCCGTGGAACGGCGCTTCACCCAACCCGCGGCCGCGCTGTTCGCCGCGGCCGTGGCCGGCGAGCCGCAGGCGCTGCAGCGCACCGACGCGCTGTGCCGCGTGATGGGCCGCATGCTCTACAACCTGGTGGCCACGCTCGACCTGCAGGCCATCAGCCTGGGCGGCAGCGTGTACTGGCACAACCGCGAATTCCTGCTGCCACGGCTGCAGGCCGAGATCGACGGCCGGCTGCTGCCGCTGACGCGCGGCGTGCGGCTGCTGTCGGCAGGGCTGGGCGACAAGGTCGGCGACTACGCGGCGCTGGCGCTGGTCGACTGAGTCGGCCTACAGGAACATGCCGCCCGACGCCTCGATGCGCTGACCGTTGATCCAGCCGTTGCCCGGCTGCAGCAGCAGCGAGATCGCGCCGCCGATGTCGTCAGGCAGGCCGACGCGTCCCAGGGCGGTCTGGCTGGCGATCATGGCGTTGAGCTGCGGGTTGTCGCGCACCATGCCGCCGCTGAAGTCGGTCTCGATCGCGCCCGGCGCCACCACGTTGACGGCGATGCCGCGCGGCCCCAGCTCCTTCGCGAGGTAGCGCGTCAGCACCTCGATGGCGCCCTTCATCGACGCATAGGCCGAAGAGCCGGGCAGGGTGAAGCGGGCCAGGCCGCTCGAGACGTTGACGATGCGTCCGCCGTCCGCGAGCAGCGGCAGCAGCGCCTGGGTCAGGAAGAAGGGCCCTTTGAAATGGACGTCGACCAGGGTGTCGAACTGCGCCTCGGTGGTGTCCGCGAAGGCCGCATGCGTGCCGATGCCGGCGTTGTTCACCAGATGATCGAAGGTCGCGCGCTGCCAGGTGCGGGCCAGCGCCGCCTTCACCTGCGCGGCGAAGGCCGGGAAGCTGGCGCTCTGCGCGACGTCCAGCGGCAGCGCCACCGCGCGGCGGCCCAGCGCTTCGATCTCGCCCACCAGCTGCTGTGCTTCGTCGGCGCCGCTGCGGTAGGTCAGGATCAGATCGGACCCTTGGCGGGCCAGGTGCTGGGCGGTGTTCCTGCCGAGGCCGCGGCTCGCGCCGGTGATGAGGGCGATGGGTGCGTTCATGGTCTGTCCTGAAGGGGTTGTGATCGGTGAATGGACTTTAGGAAAAGACAGTCCAGCGATAAATCCCCGAAAGAAGACCTGACTGTTCAGATGTGGAGAACAATGCGCCCATGAGCATGGACCTCGGCGCGCTGCGCACCTTCGTCAAGGTCGCCGAACTGGCGAGCTTCACCCGCGCCGCCGAGCAGCTGGGCATGCCCAAGGCACGGGTCTCGACCACGGTGCAGCAGCTCGAGGCCGAGCTGGGCACGCGGCTCCTGCACCGCACCACGCGCACGGTGCGCCTCACAGCCGATGGCGAGCAGTTCCGCGAGCGCTGTCTGCTGCTGCTGGCCGACGCGGACGAGTTGCAGTCGCTGTTCCAGCGCGCCCCCGGCGCCTTGCGCGGCCGGCTGCGGGTCGACGTGCCGATCGGCATGGCGCAGGCGGTGCTGATGCCGCGGCTGCCCGCCTTCCTGGCCGCGCATCCGCAGCTGGCGCTCGAACTCAGCACCACCGACCGCCGGGTCGACCTGGTGCACGAGGGTTTCGACTGCGTGCTGCGCGTGGGCGCGCTCGAAGCCTCCGAACTGGTGGCGCGCCGGCTGGGCGAACTGGCGCAGGTCAACGTCGCCAGTCCGGCCTATCTCGCGCTGCATGGCGTGCCGCACACGCTCGACGACCTGGCTTCGCACCGGCTGGTGCGCTACGCGCCGGGGTTGGGCGCCGGGCCGGCCTTGTGGGAGTACCAGGAAGAGGGCCAGTACCGGACGCTGGCCATGCCGAGCGCGCTGACCGTGACCAGCAGCGACGCCTACCAGTCGGCCTGCCTGGCCGGCCTGGGCCTGATCCAGGCGCCGGTCATCGGCATGCAGCCGCTGATCGACGCGGGCCGGCTGGTGCGGGTGCTGCCCGGCTTCGATGCGCCGGCGATGCCGGTGTCGCTGCTCTATGCGCACCGGCGCCAGCTGTCGAAGCGGGTGCAGGCGCTGATGGCCTGGATGGACGAAGTGCTCGCGCCCTTCCTGGCCGGCAAGCCCTGAACGCGGCGTTCAGCGCACCTGGGGCATGGCGCCGAGCGTGTCGAGGAAGGTGCGGCGCCACCAGTGCACGTCGTGCTCGCGGATGCGCTGCAGCAGCTTCTGATGGCGTGCGCGCCGCTCTTCCAGCGGCATCTGCAGCGCCTGCTGCACGGTCTCGGCCGTGCCGTGCACATCGTAGGGGTTGACCAGCAGCGCTTCCTTCAGCTGCTCGGCCGCGCCCGCGAAGCGCGACAGCACCAGCACGCCCGGATCGGCCGGGTCCTGTGCCGCCACGTACTCCTTGGCCACCAGGTTCATGCCGTCGCGCAGCGGCGTCACCAGGCCCACGGCCGCGGCGCGGCACAGGCCCGGGACGCGCTTGCGCGCGACCATGCGGTGGATATAGCGCACCGGCATCCAGTCGAGCTCGCCGTAGTCGCCGTTGATGGCGCCGCACAGCGACTCGAGCTCGCGCCGGATGTCGGCATAGGCGTCGACCGATTCGCGCGTGGGCGACGCGATCTGGATCAGCGTGGCGCTGCGGCGGTTCTCGGGATAGTTGGCCAGCAGCTCGCGGAAGGCGCGCACCCGGTGCGGAATGCCCTTGGAGTAGTCCAGCCGGTCGATGCCCAGCAGCAGGCGGCGGCTCGCGTACTCGCGCTTCATGGTGTCGTACATGTCGCGCGATTCCTTGGCGTGCGTGAGCGCCGCGAATTCGTCGACGTCGATGCCGATCGGGAAGGCGGTGCAGCGCACGGTCTGGCCGTAGGCGCGGTACATGTCGTCGCCCAGCGCCTCGCCGCGGGCCTCGTTCTGCACGTAGTGCGCGAAATGCTGCACGTCCTGGTTGGACTGGAAGCCGATCAGGTCGTAGGCGAACAGCGAACGCGCAAGCCATTCGTGCTGCGGGATCGCCGCCATGATGATCTGCGGCGGCAGCGGGATGTGCAGGAAGAAGCCGATGCGCTGCCTGCAGCCCATGGCGCGCAGTTCGGCGGCCAGCGGGATCAGGTGATAGTCGTGCACCCAGATGATGTCGTCTTCCTTGAGCAGCGGCATCAGCTTGCGGGCGAACAGCTGGTTCACGCGGCGGTAGCCGCCGATGAAGCCAGCGTCGAAATTGGCCAGGTCGAGGCGGTTGTGGAACACCGGCCACAGCACGTCGTTGCTGTAGCCCGCGTAGTAGCTGTCGTGGTCCTCGCGGCTCAGGTCGATGGTGGCCAGCGTGACCTTGCCGGCCTGCTGCTTGTGCAGTTCGCCTTCGCCGGTCGGTCCGTCCTCGACGATGGTGCCGCTCCAGCCGAACCACAGGCCGCCGGTCTGCTGCAGCGATTCGCCCAGCGCCACCGCCAGGCCGCCGGCAGCGGGCTTGCGCGGGTCGGCCACGCGGTTGGAGATCACGACCAGGCGGCTCATAGCTTGACCTCCGGGCGCGGCCCGTTGGCGAGCAGGTCGCGCGCCTCGAGAAGCCACTCGTAGACCGCCAGCGTTGAGTCGAGCCGGTGCAGCGCCTGCGTGGGCCCGGAGCCGACCTTGATCGCGATGCCGCCGCGCGGCTGCACGACGGCGAAGCCGCTCTCGTCGGTGGTGTCGTCGCCCGCAAAGACCGGCACCCGGCCGGCGAAGGGGGCCTCGTGCAGGAAGGCGTCGATGGCGATGCCCTTGTTGATGCCCGCCGGCTTGACCTCGAACACGAACTTGCCGTGCAGCAGTTCCAGCTGCGGCTGGCCATCGAGCACACGGACCATGGCCTCGCGGCAGATGGCTTCCAGGTCGGGCGCCATGCGGTAGTGCAGCGCGATCGCCGCATGCTTGCGCTCCACCAGCAGGCCGGGATGGGCGCCCGCGAGCTCGTTGCAGGCCTCGAGCACGAAGCCCAGGTCGGGCGCGCGCTGCTCCTGCATGTGGCCTTCGGCATCGCGGCGCTGCACGCCGTGCTCGCCGGCGGCCGGCAGGCGCAGCGGTGCGAGGAAACGGTCGATCGCGTCGATCTGCCGGCCCGACACGATGGCCAGTGCGCCGCCCAGCAGTTCGTGCAGATCGGTCAGCAGGGCGACGAGGGCGGGTGGGACTTCGATGGCCTCCGGCGTTTCGGCGAGGGCCACGAGGGTCCCGTCGAAGTCGAGGAAGAGGGCGGCGTCGGGGGTGAGTCTTGGAGGCGTCTGCATCGGTCTGTCACCTTAGCAGCGCGCCGTGCCGTGCCGCGTCGGCCAAAGCCGCGACCCTTGCGTTCAGCCCGAAGTCTGGAGCCAGGCGGCGACGGCGGCCGTGCGCGCACGTGCCACCGCCTCGCCGATCGCCGGCCCGGTGGCGCCGGCCGCCGCCGCAGCCTGCGCGATCGGGCGCGTGGCCACCGCCAGTGCGGCGTCCAGTGCGGCCTGCAGGCGGTCGCGCTGGGGGTAGGCGCGTTCCTCGAAGCCCAGCCGGCCGCGCGCGTCGCATTCGCAGGCCTGCAGCACCTGCGTGAAGCGCTGCGGCTTGCGCAGCGCGTCGCAGCGCTCCAGCAGCCGCATCAGCGCCGCGGCGCCCAGTTCGGCGCTGCGGTGGATGTTGCCGTGCTCGCGCGCCACCACCTCGGCCAGCTCGCGCAACTCGACCGGCACACGCCAGCGTTCGCACACCGCCTGCAGCAGCTTGACGCTGCGCTGCTCATGGCCGATGTGGCGCGGCAGCACGTCGGCCCGCGTCGTGCCCTTGCCCAGGTCGTGCACCAGGCAGGCGAAGCGCACCGGCAGGGGCGCTTCCAGCTGTGCCGCCATGTCGAGCACCAGCATCAGGTGCACGCCGGTGTCGATCTCGGGGTGGTGCGCCTCCGGCTGCGGCACGCCCCAGAGGCGGTCCACCTCGGGCAGCAGCACGGCCAGGGCGCCGCAGTCGCGCAGCACCTCGAACATGCGCGAGGGCTTGGCTTCCATCAGGCCGCGCGACAGCTCCTGCCAGACGCGCTCGGGCACCAGCGCGTCGACCTCGCCGGCGGCCACCATCTCGCGCATCAGCCCCAGGGTTTCCGGTGCGATCCCGAAATCGGCGAAGCGGGCCGCGAAGCGCGCCACGCGCAGGATGCGCACCGGGTCTTCGCGGAAGGCGTCGGTGACATGGCGCAGCACCTTGTCCTTGAGATCCCGCTGGCCATGGAAGGGGTCGACGAGGTCCGCCGCCTCGGGTGCGGCGGCGCCTGCGCGTTCCGCCGGCAGCGCGATCGCGTTGACCGTGAGGTCGCGCCGCGCCAGGTCCTGCTCGAGCGTGACGTCGGGCGACGCATGCACCACGAAGCCGCGGTAGCCCGGCGCGCTCTTGCGTTCGGTGCGGGCCAGCGCGTACTCCTCGCGCGTGCGCGGATGCAGGAACACCGGGAAATCGCGCCCCACGGGCAGGTAGCCGAGTGCGCCCATCTGTTCGGGCGTGGCACCCACCACCACCCAGTCACGGTCGCTCCCGGAGCGGCCCAGCAGCGCATCGCGGATCGCGCCGCCGACGAGGAAAGTCTTCATGGGTCAAGTGTAGGGAGAATCCCTTGGTGAAAAAAGCACGATCGTTCGTTAAGCTGCCGGAGCCGGTCAGCGGACCCCCCGCGGCGTGCCGGCGGCAATCCATGGAGGCTTTCGTCAAATGAAGAAAACAATGTATGCCCTCACGGCCCTGGCCGTTCTGGGATCGGGCAGTGCCCTGGCCCAGAACGCGGGCGACTGGGTGCTCGGCGCGGGCTGGATTCATCTCGCGCCCCAGGATTCGAGCAAGCCGCTGACCTTCACCTCGCCGATCAACGCGGTCGTGCCGGGCTCCGGCTCCGGCGTGGACAGCTCGAACACCCTGGGCCTGAGCGCGGTGTATTTCATCGACAGCCGCTGGGCCGTCGAGGGCGTGTTCGGCGTGCCGCCGAAGTTCAACCTGCAGGGGGAAGGCTCGCTGGCACCCATCGGCAAATTGGGCGAGGCCAAGCAATGGAGTCCGACGCTGCTGGCCAAGTACTACTTCGGCAACGGCAACGATGCCTTCCGTCCCTTCCTGGGCGTGGGCGCGACCTACGTCTGGTACAGCGACGTCAGCCTGACCCCGGGCCTGCAGGGTGCGCTGGGCGGTCGCCTGGGCCTGCCGCCAGGCGCCACCAGCACCAGCGCCAAGCTCGACAAGTCCTTCGCGCCGGTGTTCAACCTCGGCGCGGCCTGGCAGTTCGACAAGCACTGGGGCGTGTCCTTCTCGGTCTCGTACATCCCGCTCAAGACCACCGCCAAGCTCACCACGCGCACCCTCGGCGGGACCACCGTGGCGACCAGCGAGGCTCGCCTGAAGCTGGACCCGATCGTGACCTACCTGTCGGCCACCTACCGTTTCTGATCGTCATTGCTGTCACACACGAAAAAACGCCGCGCATCGCGCGGCGTTTTTCGTGGCACGCGGCCGTTGTTCAGTCGCGCAGGCGGTAGGGCTCGTCGACCACCACGAAGGCGTGCTCTTCGAGCGCCGCGTCGGTCCAGGTCTTGACGCCAGGCAGCGCATGCACGCGCGCGACATAGGCCGCGACCTCGGGCGGCACCGGCAGCGCGTAGGTCTTCAGGCGCGAAGCCATGGGCGCGTAGTAGGCGTCGGCGATGCTGAAGTCGCCGAACAGCATCGGCCCGCCATGGCGGGCCAGCAGGCCGCCCCACAGTTGCACCAGCCGCGCCAGTTCGCCGCGCACGTCGGCGCGGTCGCGCATCAGCAGCCGGCCCTGCGATGCCAGGTCGGCCTCGACGTTCATGCCGCAATGGTTGCGGATGGCGCGGAAGCCCGCATGCATCTCGGCGCAGGCGCTGCGCGCTTCGGCCCGCCGCGCCTTGTCCGCCGGCCACAGCGCCCTCTCGGGGAAGGATTCGGCCAGGTACTCGGCGATGGCCAGGGTGTCGGACACCACGATCTCGCCGTCGACCAGGAAAGGCACGGTGCCCGCGGGATTGAGCGGCTGCACGGTCTTCCTGAACTGCGAATCGGGCTCGGAGAAATCGTCGCCGAAGCGGACCATCACCTCCTCGAAGGGAATGCCGGCCTGGGTCATCAGCACCCAGGGGCGCATGGACCACGAGGAGTAGTTCTTGTTGCCGATGTAGAGCTGGAGCATGGCGATTCTTCCGCGACCAAAAGACACCATGCTAGCGCCGCCGCGGCCGCCGATTGATGCCCAAGCGCGGCGCCACTGATGCGTTCAGCGTGGCGGCGGCGGTCCGGGGTCCTTCGAGAGCAGGGTCTGCGACAGCGCGGTGGCGGGCCGGAAGCCCGGCACGCGGCCCAGCAGGGTCACGATGCGCGGCACCAGGCCCAGCACGACCAGGGCGAGCAGCGTGCTCAGCACCGCCGTCACCTCGCGTCCCAGGCCGCAGGCCATGCCGATGGCTGCGGTCAGCCAGAGGCCGGCCGCGGTGGTCAGGCCCTGCACCTGCTGTTCGTCGCGGCCCGACTTGAGGATGGTGCCGGCGCAGAGGAAGCCCACGCCCGCCACCAGCCCCTGGATGACGCGGCTCATGTCGGCCGGCAGAATGCCGGTCTGCTGCGGGATCAGCACGAACATCGCCGAGCCGATGGCCACCAGCATGTGGGTGCGCACGCCCGCGGCCTTGCCGTGCTGCTCGCGCTCGAAGCCCAGCATGAAGCCGAGCACGGAGGCGAGCAGCAGCCGCACGAGGATGCGCACGAATTGCGCGAGGTCGGGGACATCGGAGAACTCCGAGGCGATCACCGCAGTGACGTCGTTCCACCAGTCCATGGTCGTGCGTATCGGGCAGTTGAGAAGCCCGCGAGTGTCGCGCGACGGGGCGCCTCGGCCTGTAGGCTGGCGCCCTGTTCGGCGCGACCGCTCAGATGCGCGCGCCGGTCGGCGAGGCCGCCACGGGGGGCGGTGCCTCGTGATGCGCGGTGATGCCGACGTGCACCGGCAGTCCCGGCAGATGCCCGTGCCAGCGGCGCACGGCGCGCTGGAAGAACATGCTGTTGGGGATCTTCAGCGTGGTGCCGGCCTCGGCGCTGCCGCTTTCCTCGAGCGTGGTGTAGACCAGGTTGATGTCCAGCACGCGGCCGCGCAGGCCGGGCTTCTCGCCGTTCTCGAGCACCTCCACCACATCGTCGAGCCGGAACATCCGCGTCATGAAGATCAACAATGCGCAGAAGATGTTCGACAGCACGCTCCAGGCCGCGAAGAAGGCCACCGCGCCGACGGCCGCGAAGCCGGTGAAGGCGGTCCAGAGCACCGTGCCCGAGACGCCGATGCGTCCCAGGCTCCAGAGGATGGCACCGCCGTAGATCAGGAAGCCCGCGACCCGGCGCGAGGCCATGGCCACCTGGGTGGGCAGCGCATAGCCGGTCGCGACCCGCAGGATCAGGCGCCGGACGATGCGGTAGAGCAGCCAGGCGCCCAGCAGGATCAGCACGATCTGCACGGTGGGGACGATGAGCTCGAGCCATTCGAGCACCCACTCGGGCAGGCTGGCCCGCAGGTTCTGCAGCGATCGGTTCATGTCGTCGGCGCGGCGCTCAGGGCAGGTCCTTGCTGGGGTCGGGCTCGCCGGCGTTGCGCGGGCCCACACGGCCCAGGCGGCTCTTGAGCGACTGCGGCTGGCCGCTGATGATGGCGGCGTAGTTGGTGGTGTTGGCCAGCACCTTCTTCACGTAGTCGCGCGTCTCCGCGAAGGGCACGTTCTCGGCCCAGATGGCGGCGTCGAGCACCGGCCCGTTGCGCCAGTTGCGTGGCCGGCCCGGGCCGGCGTTGTAGGCCGCGGCGGCCAGCGCCATCGAGCCGTCGAAATCGTCGAGCGCCAGCTTGAGGTAGGCGGTGCCGATCGTGATGTTGGTCTCGCGGTCGTTGATCTGGTTGGGCGTGAAGCCGGCCAGGCCGATCTTGTTGGCGGTCCACTTGGCGGTGGCCGGCATCACCTGCATCAGGCCCGAGGCGCCGACGCCCGAGCGCGCGTCCATGATGAAGCGGCTTTCCTGGCGGATCAGGCCGTAGACGTAGGCCGGGTCGAGGCCGATGTCCTGGCTCTTGCGCAGCACCGTGTCGTGGAAGGGCATGGGGAAGCGCTGGTCGATGTCGATCGCACCCTTGGTGCGCTCGCTGGTGTTGATGCAGCGGTCCCAGACTTCGCGCTGGCAGGCCAGGTCGGCCGCGGCCAGCAGCTCGCGGTCGCCCAGGCCGCCGGCGTCGTGCAGGTTGGTGGCGTAGTTCCACTCGCGCACGCCTTCGGGCCGCAGGCCGATCGCGATCGCGTAGAGCCCGCGGGCCAGCGAGGGGTTGTTGCGCGCGGCCTGCTTTTCCTCGGCGGTCAGCGGGGCCGGCTTGGTCGGCACCACGGCGCGCTGGCCCAGGTCTTCCAGCGCCAGCAGTTCGTAGAAGCCGCGCGTGCCGGCGATGGTCTCGAGCAGCGTGCGGGCCTGCGCCTTGCGCTCCTCGCCGCCCATCGCGTTGAGCGCGCGGGCGCGCCAGTAGACCCAGGTCGGGTCTGCCTGGGCGGCCTCGCTCATGGCCGTGACCGAGGCGTTCACGTCCTTCCACTGGCCGGTGCGCAGCGCGGCGCGCACCTTCCAGCCGAGCATGTCGTCGGACAGGTCGCTGTTCTTCGTCACGTTGGCGAAATAGGCACTGGCCTGCAGCGACAGCTTGCCGGCCGACTGCCGGCCGATCGCGCCCCAGACCCAGTTGCGCTCCTCGGCGCTGAGCATCGGGCTCCACTTGCCTTCGAGCTGGGTGGCGGCCACGTCGGGATCGGCGATGGCGGTCTTGACGAGCGCCAGCACCACCATTTCCTTGCGGGCCTTGGAGGCGGCCATCACGGCGCTGGCCAGGAACTTGGGCGCGCTGGCGTTGACCTGCGCGAACATCGGCAGCGCCTCGGGCTCGACCAGCCCGATGGCATCGCGCGCCGCCTGCGGGCGGTTGGCCTCGATGGCCAGCCGCGCCTTCTTCCAGACGACGTCGGGCGAAAGCTGGCGCGCGGCCAGCAACTGACCGGCGGCGGTCAGGCAGCCGTCGTCGGCGTCGCGCTGGCGCAACCAGCCCTCGCGCACCTCTTCGACCTGGGCCTTGGTGACGCCGCCCGTGCGCTGCATGTCGGCCAGCGCCGCATAGCAGCGCACCTGCACGTCGTCGCGCATGCGGAAGCCCGCGTACATCGGCGCGAAGCTGTCCCAGTCGCGGCGCTTGCCCAGCAGCAGCAGCCAGTCGTTGCGCAGGCGGTCTTCCTGGTAGCTGCCCGCGTAGCGCGAGAGGAAATCCTGCACCTCTTGCGGGCTGGCGTCGTCCAGCCGTGCCTTGAGCTCCCAGTAGGCGGCCCAGGGTTCGAGCGCGTGGCCGCGGGCCTGCGGCAACAGGGCCGCGAGGCGGGCCTTGTCGCTGCGCTGGAACGCCTGTTTCATCTGGACGAGGACGTCGTCGTTGGCGTTCTGCGCGCACGCAGGTTGGAGAATGGATGCGATCGCGAGAGCGAATGCACCGAGGAGGTGGCGCCGGGGTGCCAGAATGCCAGGAACTTGCATCGGGGGATTATGGACAAGGCACACGATGGAAACGCGGCGGAAGGCCGCAAGGAAACGGCTGCTTTTCTCAAAGCGCAGCTGCGAGCCGCGCTGATCGAGCAACGCCTGGGGATGCCGGACCGCCTACAGCGCTCCGATCTTTTGCAGCGCGTGATGCGGATCTGGCTGGTCGGACGGCCCGATACCGTGATCGGCGCCTACTGGCCGATCAAGGGCGAATTCGACCCCTTGCCGGCACTGCACCGCTGGAAAGAGGACGGCGAACTGATCGACGAGCCGCACCGGCGCCGCATCGGCCTGCCGGTGGTCAACCGCGACCACAAGACGCTGACCTTCCATTCCTGGTACCCGGGCTGCCCGATGGAGAACGATGCCTACGACATCCCCAAGCCCAAGGACACCGAGCTGATCGTGCCGACGCTGCTGTTCGTGCCCTGCCTGGGCTACAGCGCTGGCGGTTACCGGCTGGGTTACGGCGGCGGTTTCTACGACCGCACGCTGGCCTCGCTCGAGCCGCGGCCCTTCACCGTGGGGTTGGGCTTCACCGACGGCTTCCTGGAGAACCTCGAGCCGGAGGCGCACGATGTGCCGCTCGACGCGATCCTCAACGACAACGGCGTGGTCTGGCCGATCAGCTGACTCGCCCCCGAGGGCTCGCGCACTGCGTGTCGCTTCGCCTTCCCCCGTCCGGGGGCGACACCGGCGGCCCGGCAAAGCCGGTTCCGCGGTAGCACGTGACTCGCCCCCGAGGGCTCGCGCACTGCGTGTCGCTTCGACTTCCCCCTTCCGGGGGCGACACCGGCGGCCCGGCAAAGCCGGTTCCGCGGTAGCACTGGGCTCCCCCCCGAGGGCTCGCGCACTGCGTGTCGCTTCGCCTTCCCCCGTCCGGGGGCGACACCGACGGCCGGCAAAGCCGGTTCCGCGGTGTCCCTGGCCTGAAACGCCGAGGCCTCAGTCCAGGTAGTCGATGGTGTCGGGGTCCGGCACTTCGCCGATGGTGGCGCGGGTGGTGGCCGCCTGTTGCTGCAGCCAGTCGCAGAAGGCCGTGATCTCGGGGCGCAGCGCGTTGCGCGGGCCGACCATGAGCCAGTAGGCCATGGGGGAGTCCAGCCGGTGCTGGGGCAGCACCTCCACCAGGTCGCCGTTGGCCAGGCTTTCGGCGATCAGCGAACTGCGGGCCAGCACCACGCCCTGGCCGGTCAGCGCGGCCTGGACCATCTGGTAGGCGTAGTTGAAGTAGAGCCAGCGCTTGGGCTGGGCGCGGCTCTGGCCGTTTTCCTCGAACCAGCGCCGCCAGGTGAGCCATTCGAGGTGCGAGCGGTGCGCATCGCCCGCCTCGATCAGCGTGAAGCCGGCCAGGTCGGCCGGCGACTTGATGGGCGGGCGGCTCTTGATGAGCCAGGGGCTGGCCACCGGCGTCAACGTCTCGCCGAACAGGCGGATCGCCTCGCGCGGCATGTTCTCGGGCGGCGCGTAGCGCAGCGCCATGTCGACGTCGGCCACGTCGAGGTCGACCGCGGTGTCGCTGGCGTCGATGCGGATGTCGATTTCCGGGTTGTCGCGCTGGAAGGCCTCGAGCCGCGGGATCAGCCACATGGATGCAAAAGACGCAAAGGTGGTGAGCGACACGCTCTTGCGCCCCGCGCTCTGCCGGATCTGACGCACCGCACCGTCGATGCGCGGCAGCGACTGCTGCACCGCCAGCAGCAGCTGCGCCCCGGCGCCGGTCAGTTCGACCGCCCGCGTGTGGCGCAGGAACAGCGCCACGCCCACTTCTTCTTCCATCGTCTGGATCTGCCGGCTGACGGCCGATTGCGTCAGCGCCATCTCCTCGGCGGCGGCGCGGAAATTCAGATGGCGCGCCACCGCCTCGAAGGCGCGCAGGTGGCCCGCGGAGATCGGCCGGGTGCGCAGATGGGTCTGGGAGTGCTGCATGGATTGATGCGGTCTGGGAATCAGTAGCGTACTTCCATTTCATTGGACCGCCAATGCCGGGAGGCAGATGATTCATTCCCGAAGCGCGCAATCTGCGCCTTGGAGAAATCGCCCCCCAGGAGTCCACCATGTCCGCCGTCTGCACCTCGCCATCGCTCTCTTCCCTGTCCTTGCCGTCCCAGGTCGCCGTGCCACCCGCCGTGCGCCGGGGCGCCTGGCAACTGGCTCCCGGCCAGGCCTTGAGCCTCAAGGCGCAGGGCGACAGCGTGCTGAGCGTGCGCCAGGGCCGGATCTGGGTCACGCGCGACGCGACGCGCCAGCAGGCCACCGAGGATCTGGTGCTGGCGCCCGGCGAGACGCTGCGGGTGGCGGCGGGCCAGCGCGTGGTGATGGAGCCGTGGGACGGCTTCGGCGCCACCTACAGCTGGGACGCCGTCTGACACCCCGGGGCGCCGCCTGACGCGGCGTCTCGTCAACCGTGGATGTCGAAGCCCGGCTTGAGCGCCAGAAAGCGCTGCAGCGCGGCGCTCCCCTCGAGGGCCTGGATGCCCGCCATGTCGTCGTCGGCGTCGCTCTGCGCAAAGCCCAGGTCGAAGCGCCGATAGCGGCGTTCGGTGCGCGAGCCCTCGTAGACCACCCGCAGATCGGTGTGGCGACCATCCCGCCGCAGGCTGTCGAGCAGCTTCAGGACCGCGTCGCGCGGCCCCTCGATGTGCTGGCAGAAATGAAGGCCGTCGAACACCAGCAGGCCGGTCAGACCCCGTTCCGTGTTGCGCGCGCGGGCCTGCGCCACGATCTGGCCCACCACGGTCGGCAATTGGTTCGGCGCGAGGACGCTGCAGTAGAGGAGTTCGTGGAGAAGCGGTTCGTTCGTGGACATAGGGGGGATGCGCAGGGCGTGCGGAGTGTAGGCAGCCGGGCCGCGCAATGAAATGTCAAAAGACACAGGCCGCGCGCCTATAGTCAGTGCGTGAAATTTGATCAAAATGCGCCGTCCGCGCCCCCGCCCATGCGCAGCGAAAGGCCTTGCGAGGCCTGTGCGCTGCGGAGCAATCCGGCTTTTCTGCAAGCCTCGCCGGAGGAGCTGCGCACCATCGAGAAGTTCCGCGTCGGCACCCGCACGGTGGCGGCCGGCCAGGCGCTCATCGAAGAGCACGTGCGCAGCCCGCAACTGTTCACGCTCTACAGCGGCTGGGCCTTCCGCTACAAGACGCTCAACGACGGCCGCCGCCAGATCCTGAGCTTCCTGCTGCCGGGCGACTTCATCGGGCTGCAGGACGAGTTCGCCGAGGGCCAGACCCACGGCGTCGAGGCCGCCACCGACGCGAGCTTCTGCGTGTTCGAGCGCGACCGGCTCTGGGACGTGTTCCATGCCCAGCCCAAGATCGGCTACGACATCACCTGGCTCGCGGCCCGCGAGGAGAAGATGATCGACGACAACCTCGTGACCACCGGCCGTCGCAATGCGGGCGAGCGGGTGGCGATGCTGCTGATGCACCTCTACCGGCGCGCCGAGCGGCTGGGCATGGTGCGCGACGGCTGGGTGCCTTTTCCCTTCAACCAGCAGCACATCGCCGACGCGCTGGGCCTGTCGCTGGTGCACACCAACAAGACGCTGCGGCGGCTGCAGCGCCTGGGCCTGCACAAGCTCGACGCCGACTGGCTGCGCATCCTCGAGCCGCATGCGCTGGAGACGCTGGGCGACTATTTCGAGCGGCCGCTGCGGCGTGTACCGCTGATTTGATCGATAGATGTAAACTTTTTGGCTACAAACTGTACTAATGCACGACAATTGGGGTCAGTGAGTCTCGGTCTCACAACCTTGCCCGCCCCTTAGGATATGGTCCGAAGTTGCGCGCCTGCGCATTCACTTCTTCCCCCGCATCCATGAACCTGCTGTCTCGTGTACGCCAAATTGCCATGGTCAGCGGGGTCGAATCACTCGGCGTTGTGGCAGCGGGTATCACGGGCCTGCTGATCGTCAACGTGGTCCCTAAAGATCAGTACGCGATCTATACATTCCTCGTCACCTGCATGCAGTTGATGCTGGGAATTGCCGATCTAGGGTTGTCGAACTGTGCATTGCCAATCGTCGGCGAGCGAAATAAGGAACCCCGATGGGTCGTTGGCGTCTGCAAGCAGATATTCCACCGGCGTTGGTTGATGCTTGGCGCGGCTTTCCTGATCGTCGGGCCGTACGTGGCCTACAGCTTTTCGCAGCACGGGTGGTTCAGCCCGGCGAATGTCTTGGCGGCGGTGATGGTGCTGGTCGCGTTGCTCGTCACGCTCCGAAATCACTACGCAAACGGTGTGCTTCTGATATTGGGCCATATAGCGACCATTTCAAAGGTCGGGTTCGCCGGCGCACTGGTTAGATTCGCTTTCGTCGGGATGGTCTTGCTCATGCCCAGCTCGGCACTGTCCATTGCCGGACTGTTCTTGGCGGTCATCGCAACTGAGGCCATCGTTGCGGTTCTTTATCGCAAGACATTCATTCGAAAAGATATTCAGGATCAACACCTTTCTGTAGAACAGCGGAGAGGCATCGATTCCAGGATCTTGAAGATAGCATTGCCGCTTGTGCCCTCTGCCATCTATTTTCAAGTTCAAGGTGCCGTGACGATTTTCTTGGTGTCACTTTTCGGCACCACGGAAATGCTCGCGGAAATTGGCGCGTTTGGTCGATTGGCAATCGTGTTGACCATCGTCGACCGCGTTGCCGGAATCCTGCTTTTTCCGGTGATTGCCCGCACGCCACAGGGGCCCAAGCTGGCGTCTCTGGTCATGCGAGTGCATTTCGTTTATTTGTTCACCATGGCGATTTTTCTTTCGACCGGATGGCTTTTTCCGGAATATTGGATACTTTTCCTGGGAGAGAAGTATCGTAGCCTGACACCTTATGTTTGGATGATGTTTTTATCCTCGATCCTCATGAATGCTGCTGGATTCGCTTTTCTGACGATGTCGGTCAGAGGGTTGACTGCAAAACAGGGCGTCGGGATAATTTTCGTCGTGACGGCTCAGTTGGCATATCTCGCGGCAGTCGGGATTTCTGACCTGAGATCGGTGCTCTTGTTTGGCGTCGTCACGTGTGCCGCACATTTTTTTTACCAATATTCATTGCTGTGTGCGAGGTGGAAAGGTTTGCGTTTCGCGGTTTGATCGCGCAGCGCCTGCATTTCTTTCCTGTTTGCTCATGTCGTCGAAAAGGAGCTTGATCTGATGAAAAAAACTGAAATAAGTATTGTTATTCCTTCGTACAATCAAGGAAAATACATTGAAGAGACTTTGCTTTCCGTCCTGAATCAAGGAATTGAGGGCCTTCAGTTGATCGTCATGGACGGCGGAAGTACTGACGAAACGGTATCGATTCTCGAAAAATACTCCGATCGCATTGATGTCTGGGTATCGGAGAAAGATCGCGGGCAGACCGATGCGATCAACAAGGGCATGAAGCATGTCAAGGGCGACATCATCGGTTGGATCAATAGCGATGACGTCTACATCCCCGGAGCGCTGCGCAAGGTAATGGATGTTTTCCGGTCTCGTCCTGAGGTCGATGTCATTCATGGTGATCGGCTTCTTCTCGACGCGGAATCACATGTGGTCGGTTGGGCATGCGGATCTCCATTCCAACCTCACCAATACGGTTTCAATGTCAACAGTGAAACGGCGTTCTGGCGGACCGGCGCTTTGGCGGAACCTCTGGACACGTCGCTGCGATTTGCCATGGACCTGGATTGGTTCAGCCGTCTCTACGCCTCTGGAGCGAAATTTCATTTCGTGCCGGATTTTTTGGGTGGCTTCCGTTGCCACGCCGAGAACAAAAGCTCGACCATGCAGGATGTGGCGCACGAGGAGACCGCACTATGCTGGGGCAAGCATTTCGGTAACGAGAAGTGGCGTGTAGCACCTCCAGGAAATCGCGCGCGATTTTATGGACGTTTGTTGACTCGGCCCCTGGTGCTGACGGCACCGTACGCACGTCACCGTTTCGCTCGCATCTTTCGCTGAATCCGCTGCGCTCGGTGTCGTTGAGATTGGCTGCATCAGCTTGGCGCAGAGGACAAGATTGGAATATGTTTCGTAAAAAACTGCGTTATCTTCTGTCCGAATCCGCGATCTATGCGACGAATCACGTGATCAACAGAATTCCATCTCATGCAATCCGTCATGCTTGGTACGTTGGCGTCATGAAATTCAAGATCGAAGCGGATGCATCCATTCTTTTGGGTTCAACCTTCGATACGCGCAGCCGCTTCAGCATCGGAAGTGGTTCGACGATCAACGAAAAGTGCCGTCTGGACAATCGCGGCATCCTGACGATTGGTTCGAACGTCTCGATCAGTTCGGAAGTGATGATCCTGACGGCGACCCATGATGTAAATTCTCCTTCCTTTGCAAGCGTGGAATCGCCAGTGACCATCGAGGACCATGCCTGGATCGGTGCGCGCGCTCTTATACTTCCGGGAAGCCATATCAAGCGCGGCGCAGTTGTCGCAGCGGGCGCTGTCGTCACCGGCGATGTCGAGGAATACACCATCGTCGCGGGCGTGCCCGCGCGGGTCGTCGGACGGCGCTCCGATGTTCTTGACTACAGACCCCTGTATAAACGAATTTTTCACTGAGTTCGATCTCCATCGAACTCGGCAAAGACCGAGAGTGTGCAATTGAAGGACTCCATAGAATCTCGCGTTTCCATGGCCCTGGATGTCGTGGTGATGGCCGCCGGCAAGGGCACACGCATGAAGAGCACCCGCCCGAAGGTGCTGCACCGCCTGGGCGGCCGGGCCCTGGTGGCTCGGGTGCTCGACACCGCCGCGCGCATCGGCGCGCGCCATGTCGTGGTCGTCACGGGCCATGGCGCCGAGGCGGTCGAGGCCGCCATCGGTGCGGATTTCACAGACATGGCCCCCCGCTTCGCGCGCCAGATGCCGCAACTCGGCACCGGGCACGCCGTTCAGCAGGCCATGCCCTGCCTGCCCGACGACGGCATCGTGCTGGTGCTGTCGGGCGACGTTCCCCTGATCGGTGAGCCCGCGCTGCAGGCGCTGGTTGCGGCCAGCGCCGGCGAACGCCTGGCCTTGCTGACCATCGAGTTCGACGACCCCACCGGCTACGGCCGCATCCTCCGCGCGCCCGATTCGGGCCAGGTGCTGGCCATCGTCGAGCAGAAGGACGCCAGCGAGGCGCAGCGCGCCGTGCGCGAGATCTACAGCGGCATCATGGCCGTGCCGGCGCGGCTGCTCAAGCCCTGGCTGGCGCGCCTGGACAACCGCAACGCGCAGGGCGAGTACTACCTGACCGACATCGTCGGCTTCGCGACCGCCGATGGCGTGCCGGTGGTGGCGCACCGCATCGACGACGCCGCGCAGGTGGCCGGCATCAACAGCCCGGCCCAGCTCGCGGCGCTGGAGCGGGTACTGCAGTCGCGCCATGCCGATGCCTTGATGACCGCCGGCGTGCGGCTGGCCGACCCCGCGCGCTTCGATCTGCGCGGCACGCTGGAGTGCGGTGGCGACGTCGAGATCGACGTCAACTGCATCTTCGAAGGCGCGGTGTCGCTGGGCGATGGCGTGCGCATCGGCGCCCACTGCGTGATCGCCAACGCCCGCATCGAGGCCGGCGCGGTGATCCATCCCTTCACCCACATCGACGGCGAGAAGGCCGGCGTGAGCGTCGGGCCCGATGCGCGGGTCGGTCCGTTCGCGCGGCTGCGTCCCGGGGCGCAGCTGGGCGCCGAGGTGCACATCGGCAACTTCGTCGAGGTCAAGAACTCGACGCTGGCCGCCGGCGCCAAGGCCAACCATCTGGCCTACCTGGGCGACGCCACGGTGGGCGCGCGCGTCAACTACGGCGCGGGCAGCATCACGGCCAACTACGACGGCGCGAACAAGCACCGCACCGTGCTGGGCGACGACGTGCACATCGGCAGCAACTGCGTGCTGGTGGCGCCGGTCACCATCGGCGCCGGTGGCACCGTGGGCGCCGGCTCGACGGTCGGCAAGAGCACCGAGCCCGGGGCGCTGACCGTGGCGCGCGCGCGGCAGACCAGTTTCCCGAACTGGCAGCGGCCGCTGAAGACCAGGGGCTAGGACCCGTCGCCCCTGTTTCCGGGGGCTCCGGACCTGGCCTGAGCCGACCCTAGATGGGGAACAGCGGCAGGCGCGGATCGAACTTCGCGCGCTTGACCGCGAAGAAGGCCTTGACGTTGCGCACATTGGCGTCGGCGTTGAACAGCCGTTGCGCCAGCGCCTGGTAGTCGGGCATGTCGCGCGCAATCACCACCAGGATGAAGTCCGGCCCGGGCGACACGCGCCAGCACTGCTGCACCGCATCGTCGGCGACCGCGCGCGCCTCGAAGGCATCGAGCGAGGCGGCGTCCTGGCGGTCCAGCGAGATCTCGGTCAGCGCCTGCAGGCCGTGGCCCAGCAAGGGCGCGAGCCGATCGGGGGAGAGCAGGGCGACCTGGCGCTCGATCATGCCGGCGGCGCGCAGGCGCTGGACGCGGCGCATGCAGGTGGGCGGCGAGATGTGGACGCTGGCGGCGAGTTGCTGGTTGGTTTGCAGCGCATCCTGCTGCAGGGCATCGAGCAGCCGCAGGTCGATGAGGTCGAGATCGATTTCTTCCATTGACAAGATCTTTGAGAAATTAAATTTCTCTTGTGGTGCATTTAGTAATTTAATTCCATTATTACCTAAATATTGACGACAAATGTCTTGAGGGCGAGCCTACGATCGCGGCCTTTCCAGCTCCATTCAAAGGCCCTCCCATGTGCGGCATCGTCGGCGCAGCTTCCCATCGCAACATCGTTCCGGTCCTGGTCCAGGGCCTTCAGCGGCTCGAATACCGTGGTTACGACTCCTGCGGGGTGGCCGTTCATGCAGGCAACCTGACGCGCACGCGCACGACTTCGCGCGTCGCGGACCTGGTCACCCAGGTGCGCGATGACCATGTCGAAGGGCTGACCGGCATCGCCCACACCCGTTGGGCCACCCATGGCGCCCCGGTGGTGCACAACGCCCATCCGCACTTCAGCTACGGCCCGGGCGAAAGCGCGGACAGCGCCAAGGCGCCCCGCGTGGCGCTGGTGCACAACGGCATCATCGAGAACCATGAAGTGCTGCGTGCCGCGCTGCAGGCCAAGGGCTACGTGTTCTCGAGCCAGACCGACACCGAAGTCATCGCGCACCTGATCGACAGCCACTATGAAGGCGATCTGTTCGAGGCGGTGAAGGCCTCGGTGCGCCAACTGCACGGCGCCTATGCGATTGCGGCCATCTGCCGCGACGAGCCGCACCGTGTGGTCGGTGCGCGCGCCGGCTCGCCGCTGATCCTGGGCGTGGGCGCCGACGGCGCCGAGAACTTCCTGGCCAGCGATGCCATGGCACTGGCCGGCGTGACCGACCAGATCGTCTACCTGGAAGAGGGCGACGTGGTCGACCTGCAGCCGGGCAAGTACTGGATCGTCGACCGCGACCACAAGCCGGTCAGCCGCACCGTGCGCACGGTGCTGGCCCACAGTGGCGCGGCCGAACTCGGCCCCTACCGCCACTACATGCAGAAGGAAATCTTCGAGCAGCCGCGCGCCATCGGCGACACGCTCGAGGGTGTGCAGGGCATCGTGCCCGAGCTGTTCGACGGCGTCGGCCAGGACGGCGCCACCGGCGCCAGCGCGCACCGCGTGTTCCAGGCCATCGACAAGGTGCTGATCCTGGCCTGCGGCACCAGCTACTACAGCGGCTGCACCGCCAAGTACTGGCTCGAAGGCATCGCCAAGATCCCGACCCAGGTCGAGATCGCCAGCGAATACCGCTACCGCGATTCGGTGCCCGACCCGAAGACCCTGGTCGTGACCATCACCCAGTCCGGCGAAACGGCCGACACGCTCGCCGCGCTCAAGCACGCGCGTTCGCTCGGCATGGAACACACGCTGACCATCTGCAACGTCGCCACCAGCGCCATGGTGCGCGAGTGCAAGCTGGCCTACATCACGCGCGCCGGCGTCGAGATCGGCGTGGCCTCGACCAAGGCCTTCACGACGCAGCTTGCGGGCCTGTTCCTGCTGACGCTGGCACTGGCGCAGGCCAAGGGCCGGCTCAGCGAAACCGACGAAGCGCGCTACCTCAAGGAAATGCGCCACCTGCCGGTCGCGCTGCAGTCGGTGCTGGCGCTCGAGCCGCAGATCATCAGCTGGGCCGAGGACTTCGCGCGCAAGGAGAACGCGCTGTTCCTGGGCCGCGGCCTGCACTACCCGATCGCGCTCGAAGGCTCGCTCAAGCTCAAGGAAGTGACCTACATCCACGCCGAGGCCTACGCCGCTGGCGAACTCAAGCACGGCCCGCTGGCGCTGGTGACCAGCGAGATGCCGGTGGTTGCGGTGGCGCCCAACGATGCGCTGCTGGAGAAGCTCAAGAGCAACCTGCAGGAAGTGCGCGCCCGCGGCGGCGTGCTCTACGTGCTGGCCGACGGCGATGCACGCATCGAAAGCAGCGAAGGCATCCACGTGATCCGCATGCCCGAGCACTACGGTGCGCTCAGCCCGATGCTGCACGTCGTGCCGCTGCAGCTGCTGGCGTACCACACGGCCTGCGCACGCGGCACCGACGTCGACAAGCCGCGCAACCTGGCGAAGAGCGTGACGGTGGAGTGAACGACGCGCCACAGCGTGCTGTGGCACTTTGCCGCCATGCGGGTCGGCGACGCGGTCCGCGCCGCGCGCCGCATGGCGTGGCTCGAGGCGAAGTCGACGTCGGATCCCCGCACCTCTGGTTGCGATGTGTTCGGATGAATACTACGTATCCGGGCGCTTCGCGCCGGTGAATTCCCTAGCCATGGCCGGCCGCGGTTGACGAATGATGGGGCATGAAGGCGAATGCGCTGCCAGACCGGCAGCGCTCGAACCGGCATTTCTGCTTCTCCTACTCATCCGAAGGACCCCATGAATTCACCTGTCGATCACCAGGCCCTCCAGTCGTCCGAAGCTTCGTGGCTGGCGAGCGCGACCTGGGAAGGGCGTGCCTTCAGCAACGGCTGGACATCGCTGGGCCAGACCGCCGACGTGCGCGAGCCGGCCACGGGCAAGCGCCTCGGTTCGGTGGCGATGGCCAGCGGCACCGACATCGCCACCGCATGCGCTGCCGCGCGGGCCGCGCAGCGCGCGTGGGCGGGCACGGCCTATGACAAGCGGGCCGCGGTGCTGCGCAAGGCGGCCCAGCTGGCCGAAACCCATCGGGCCGAGATCGTCGACTGGCTGGTGCGCGAAAGCGGCTCCATCGGGCCGAAGGCGGAGTTCGAACTCGCGGTCACCATCAAGGCGCTCTACGAGGCCAGCGCCATGCCGTCGCAGGCGCAAGGGCAGGTGCTGCCCTCGGAGCCCGGTCGCATGAGCCTGGCGCGGCGTCGGCCGATCGGTGTCATCGGCGTGATCTCGCCCTTCAACTTCCCGCTCTACCTGGCGATGCGCGCGGTTGCGCCGGCGCTGGCCATCGGCAATGCGGTGGTGCTCAAGCCCGATCCGCGGACCGCCGTGTGCGGCGGCTTCAGCATCGCGCGCCTGTTCGAGGATGCCGGCCTGCCGCCAGGCGTCCTGCATGTGCTGCCCGGGGCCGGGGACGCCGGCGAGGCGCTGTGCAAGGACCCGCACGTCGGCATGATCCAGTTCACCGGTTCGACCGCCGCGGGCCGGCGCGTGGGCAAGGTCGCGGGCGAGCACCTGAAGAAGCTGTCGCTCGAACTGGGCGGCAAGAACTCGCTGATCGTGCTCGACGACGCCGACATGGACCTGGCGATCGCGAACACGACCTGGGCGACCTATCTGCACCAGGGCCAGATCTGCATGTCGGCCGGCCGCGTGCTGGTGCATTCGAAGATCGCGGACGAGTTCGTGCGGCGCATGAGCGAGAAGGCCAGGAACCTGCCGGTGGGCGATCCGGCCAGCGGCCAGGTGGCCCTGGGCCCGCTGATCAACCAGCACCAGGTCGACCATGCGTTCGGCATCGTCAAGCGCTCGGTGGAGCAGGGCGCCACGCTCTCGGCGGGCGGAACGGCCGAAGGATTGTTCTTCAAGCCGACCGTGCTGACCGGCGTGAAGCCGGGCATGGCCGCCTTCGACGAAGAGATCTTCGGGCCGGTGGCGTCGATCACCACCTTCGACAGCGACGAAGAAGCCGTGAAGCTCGCGAACCAGACGGATTTCGGCCTGTCGGCCGCCATCCTGTCGCGCTCGGTCGGGCGCGCCATGGCGATCGGCGAACAGCTGCGGGTGGGGCTGCTGCACATCAACGACCAGACCGTGAACGACGAGGTGGTGAATCCCTTCGGCGGCGTCGGCGCATCGGGCAACGGCACCAGCATCGGCGGGCCGGCCAACTGGGAAGAGTTCACCCAGTGGCAGTGGGTGACGGTCAAGGACACCGCGCCGATGTATCCGCTGTGAGCGGCGGAAGGAGTCAGCCCGGGTCTGCCGACGCCTCAGCCGTGGCGCAGGCAGAAATGCGAAGGCGCCGGGGCCGGTGCATCGGCATGGGCGGCCTTGGCGGCCTGTGCGAGTCCGGCGATGAAGCTCGTGATGCTCGCCGTGCGCAGCGGCGTGAAAGGAATGCCCAGCCGCGTGCACTGGTGCTTGAGGTTGGTCGCCGAATCGTGGTCGATGCAGTCGACGGGAAACATCACGCGGTCGGCCCAGGCGATGGCGGATGCGAGCTGGCCCTTGCGATCTTCGAGGCCGCCGTCGTGCCGGCGCAGCTCTCCCTCTGCGCGTTCGACGAACTCGCGGATCGCCACCGCTGAACTGGGGCGCCCGCCGACATAGAGGATGCGCAGACCGCGCAGGCTGGAGACCACCGGCGACGCCGTGTCGCTGTCTGCATCGAGCAGGTGATGCCACTGCGTGTTCGATGCCTGCACCTCGTCGGCCAGGCGCTGCAGCTCGGTGTGCATGTGCGCGAGGTCCTCGCGCAGCCGCTGGTTCTCGCCAGCGGTGTGCAGCGCGGTCGACTCCGCGCGCTCGCGTCGTTCGGTCTGCAGCGCGACCCAGCTGGCGTCCTGCTCGCGGGGCGCACCCGGTGAGGCCAGCGATGCCAGCCGTTCGCGCGCGTCCTTCGACGCGACCGCCAGCAGCTGGTGCGCCTGTTCCAGCCGATCGTGCGAATCCACCAGCCGGTGGTAGCGGCCCTGCAACTGCTCCAGTTGTGCGCGCAGCGTGGCGTTGTCCGCTTCCAGCGCCACGCGTTGGCGAATGTCGGTACGGGTCGAGGTGCCCATGAGGTGCGACAGCATGTGGACTTCGCCGAAGACATGCTGGCGCAGCGAAGGGCCGGTGTGGCGATGCGACAGCACCGCCCAGTAGGCGCCGGGCACTTCGCCCCGGCGCAGGCAGTCGTGCCACAGCGTCTCTATGGCCTGCTCGTCCCGGGCCTTGGCAAAGCGCTTGACCACGGGGTCGTACCGACGGTCCAGCGCCTTGTGCAGCGCGCGCGCGGCCTGCGCATGCGTGCCCGCGAGCCGCACCGCCTCGTGGTGCACCTGCAGTTCGCTGGCATCGCCGAGGTCGACGAAGGCGCCGACGACCTTGCGCAGTTCCGCGTCGGTCAGGCAGGTACCGACCACCGAGCAGTGCAGGTGCGTGTCGAGGTCGGCCAGCCGGACACGGCCGGCCTTGCCGGCCTCGTCCGTGGCCTCCACCGGGTCGGCCGGTCCGGACCCCTGCACGGGATGTGATCCGCCTTCATGCAGGGCGTAGGTGTACTTGGGGCGAAAGACAGGGGGCGTCATGCGGGACTTTCGTGGACAGCGAGCGCGCGGGGACGGGACCGCGCACGGCGTGCCGGCTCCTCGATGCGAAATATACGACTGGATATAACGTAACGCAACGCGAGCGCCTGGGTCGACACGCGAGCGTGTCGGCGTGCCAAGAGGGCGGACACAGCGGCCCGGCATGCCGCTTCGATGGCCCAGGCGTGCGGACGAACCTAAACTCCGGCACAGAAAGCCCACCCATGTCCGAGCCGACAATTTCCACACCGTCCGCACCCGCCGCCCTGCGCGTGGTCGGCATCCTGCCGACGCCTCAGGCGCTGGCCTGGGCGGACATTGCCGCGCTGCCTCGGCGGGAAGTGGGTCCGCTGGCGGTCGTCTGCATGACGGGCCGACAGGTGCGCGCCGAGCGCACCTACGCCGGGCCGCTGCTCAAGGACCTGCTGGCGCACTGCGGCCTGGCGGGCCTGCCGCGCCCGCGCCTCAAGCAGTCGCTGGTGCTCTGCCGCGCCGCCGACGGCTACCGCGCCATCTTCACCTGGCACGAGCTGTTCAACACCCGGGTGGGCGAGGGCGTGCTCGTGGTGCAGGAGCGCGGCGGCGAAAGTGCAGGCGAGGCCGCCGACGAGCGCCTGACGCTGATCTCCGCGGAAGACCTCCGAGGCGGCCCGCGCAACCTGCAGCGGCTGGTCTCGGTCGAGCTGGCGGTGCTGCCGGGCGAGGGCGGCCTCAGCGCCCTTCCTTCTGGTCCAGGCTCAGCCGGTCGGACATGAAGTCCAGGAACGCGCGGATCTTGCTCGGCATGCCCTTGCGGCTCAGCACCAGGGCCGTGGCATGCATCGAGGGGCTCTCCCAGTCCTTGAGCACCCGGCGCAGCCGTCCCGAGCGCAGGTCGTTGGCGCACATCACGTTGGGCAGCATGCTGAGCCCCACGTGGCCGATCGCCATCTCGCGCGCGATCGAGATGTTGTTCACCACCACCTTGCCCTCGATGTGCGCGAAGCGGTGCGTGGCCTCGTTGCGCAGCGTCCAGATGCCGTCCGCGCGCTGCTGCGTGGTGATGATGCAGTCGTGCCGGTGCAGCTCGTCCACCGACAGCGGCACGCCGCGGCGTTCGAGGTATTCGGGGCTGGCGTAGACGCCGCGCGTGATCGTCGCGATGCGCCGGTAGGTGAGTTCCGTGTCCTTGAGCGGCCCCAGCTGGATCGTGAGGTCGTAGGGGTCTTCCCTTGGATTGACCGCGCGGCTGTTCACGTCGACTTCCAGTTCCAGCTCCGGATAGGCCAGCACGAACTCCGCGATCGCCTTGCCGATCCACGACACGCCGAAGTCGATCGGGATGCTCACCCGCAGCGCGCCGCGCATCGCGGTCTGCAGTTGCAGCGTCTCGAGGCCTGCCTGTTCGACCTCGTCGACCACACGCCGGCAGTGCTCGTAGAAACGCGCGCCGATCTCGGTGGTCGTGAGGCGACGCTGGCCCTTCTTCAGCAGCACCGTGCCCACCTGTTGCTCGAGTTGGGTGAGCTTGCGGCTGATGGTGGATTTGGGCATGTCGAGTTCCGCCGCCGCGCGCGTGATGCTCTGCGCGTTCACGACGTCGTAGAACAGTCGAAGCGAATTCAGATCCAGTTTTTCGGCCATGGCCCGGGTGTCTCTCTCGTGTGCTGAAACAGGCGCCGAGCGTAGTCGACATCGCCGCCCGTGGGGACTTCGTGCGTTCCACCGCTGGAACGCCCCGTCCAGATCTGACCCTATTCGGAACGCAGGCCCGTTCCTACCATTTGCCCACAAACGAGACAAAGCGCGCGGCCCCTGGTGCAGAGGCAGCGCCCCGGATTCATCACAAGACGGAGACAAGCCAATGAACAGACACGCACTGTCGCGCCGGACGCTGCTTCGGGCCGCCTCGGCCTGGGCACCCGCCTCGGTCCTGGGCCTGGGCACGCTGGCCGCGCGCACCGCGGCCGCCCAGCCGGCCCTCAAATGGGCCAACCTCGCACCCGGCTTCACCACGCTGCTGACCGACTACATGGTGGCCAAGGAGCTGGACAAGGCCAACGGGCTGCAGCTGGGAAAACCCACGTCGTACACCGCGGTCACCACCTACTACAACGACTTCGTCGCGGGCAACTACGACATCTGCATCGGCAGCTGGGACACCTTCGCCTCGCGCCACCTCGCGGGCGTGCCGCTGCAGTACGTGTGCTCGGTGACCACCGGCAACATGATCAACATCATCACCCAGGCCAAGGGTCCGGCGACGATCCAGGCGCTCAAGGGCAAGACCCTGGCGGCGCCGCAGTCGACCGGCACCTACCGGATGATGCGCGCCGTGGTCAAGGAGCTCGCGGGCATCGACCTCGAAAGCCATGCGGTGGTGCAGAACGTGGACAACCCCGCGGCCTCGGTCACGCTGGTGATGGCCAACCGCGCTGATGCCGGCCTGACCTGGGAGCCCAACGTCTCGGTCGGCCTGGCACGCGTGCCCGACATGCGCGTGCTCTACAACGCCGGCGAGGAGTACCGCCGCCGCGTGAACCTCGACCTGCCCTACTTCGGCGTGGCGGTGCGCAAGGACGCCATCGCGCGCGATCCGACGCTGGTGGCACGGCTCAACAAGGCCTTCGCGCAGTGCATCGACGGCATCACCGGCAAGACCGAAGAGGCGGTGGCCATCGCCGGCGCCAACTCGGGCATCCCGCCCGAGGTGCTCAAGACCGCGATCGCCTCCAAGCGGCTGGAGTTCAAGCACACCTCGATGCAGACCGAGGAGGGCCGCCGCAGCATCCGCACGGCCAACGAGTTCCTGGTGCGCAATGGCGCGCTGCCCAAGGTGGTCGACAACGGGTTCTTCGCAGAATGAAACAGGCCGACATCCAGATCCCCGGCGCGGCCAAGCCCGCGGCCTCCGTGTCGGCGCGCAAGCCGCCGACCACCGCCGCCATCGTGACGCCGAAGCCGCGCGACCGCAGCGACCTCAGGGCGCTCGCCGTGGTGGTGGTGCTCATCTTCGCCGCGATGGAGATCGGCAGCTGGTACGTGCCCGACTACGTGATGCCTTCGCCGGTGGTCATCGCCAAGGCGCTGGGCCAGCTGCTGAGCACCGACCTGCTGCACGTCGCGATCACCCTGGGCCGGCTCTGCGTGGCCATCGTGTTCTCGGCCTTCGTCGGCGTCGCGATCGGCCTGCTCATGGGCACCTCGAAGAAGGTCGGGCCCTACCTCAAGGCGCTGGTGGTGGTCGACACCGGCATCCCCGCGCTGTCGTGGATGCTGCTGGCGGTGTTCTGGTTCAAGGACCCGGAGGCGCGGATCTTCTTCATCCTCACCGTGATCCTGCTGCCCTTCTATGCGCTCAACGTGTACGAAGGCGTGCGGGCCCTGTCCACCGACTGGGTCGACATGCTGGAGAGCTTCCGGCCGAGCCGCTGGCAGATGCTGCGCTACCTGGTGGCGCCACACATCGTGCCCTACATCTTCCTCACCACCAAGTCGGTGATCGGCTATGCGATCCGGATGGTGATCTTCGCGGAGCTGGTGGCCTCGGCCTTCGGCATCGGCTCGCGCATGAGCTTCGCGCAGTCGACCTTCCGCATCGACCAGGTGCTGGCCTGGACCGTGCTGCTGGTGGTTCTCAACCTGGTGATTCAGTGGATCGCCACCCTGGCCGAGGCACGCTTCCTCGGCTGGCGCAAGGAAGCGAAGGTGCGCTGATGACGACCGTCCACACCCCCCTGATCGAGCTGCGCGACGTCAGCAAGCGCTTCGGCAGCCACACCGCGATCGACCACCTGTCGATGGAAGTGCGCGAAGGCGAGACCGTCGCACTGCTGGGTCAGACCGGCGCCGGCAAGAGCACCGTGATGTCGCTGCTCATGGGCACCTCTTCGGCCGACGACGGCACGGTGCGCGTGGCCGGCGCCGACCCGGCCCGCGACTTCGTGGCGCTGCGCGGCAAGCTGGCCGTGAGCTTCCAGACCGACCGGCTGCTGCCCTGGCGCACCGCGCAGGAGAACGTCGAGCTCGGCCTGCTGCTGCTCAACCGGCCGCGCGCCGAAGCCCGCGAACGCGCGGCGCAATGGCTGCAGCGCGTGAAGCTGGGCGATGCCGGCCACAAGTACCCGGCCGAGCTCTCGGGCGGCATGCGGCAGCGGGTGTCGCTGGCGCGCGCCCTGGCGGTCGACCCGGCGCTGGTGCTGCTCGACGAGTCCTTCAGCCAGCTCGACCACGTGACCTCGCAGACCCTGCGCCGCGACTTCGCCGAGATCGTGCGCGAGCAGCGCAAGACCTGCGTCTTCGTCACCCACCGCATCGAGGACGCGCTCGAGATCGCCGACCGCATCCTGGTGCTGGCCGCGCCGGCGCGCGTCTGCCTCGAGCTGTCGGTGAGCGCCGCGCAGCGCCAGGACGCGGCCTGCATGGCGCGCATGCACCAGCAGATCGAGCGCGCCATCGGCGGCGATATGGACGTCTCGGCCGACGCCGAATCCACCCCTTCTTCATTCACGACCACAGAGCACTAAGAGAAAGCGAAACTTCCCATGAGCTACCAGGACATCATCGTCGAGCAGGTGGAGGGCTGGCTGGAGGTCACCATCCACCGGCCCGAAAAAATGAACTCGCTGCGCGAGACCACCGCCGAGGAGATCCTCGACGCGCTGGGCGAGGCCGAGTCGAAGCGCGAGATCGCCGCCGTGATCCTGCGCGGCAGCGACAAGGCCTTCTGCACCGGCATCGACACCAGCGAATTCACCATCGGCGACAACGAGTACTTCGACTTCTATCGCAAGCGCCGGCGCGCGCGCAAGGTCAACGAGCTGTTCCGTTCGCTGCCCGGCTACAGCAAGCCCATCATCAGCGCCATCGAGGGCTTCGCGCTCGGCGGCGGCCTCGAGCTGGCGCTGGTGGGCGACATGATCGTGGCCGGCGCCAACGCCAAGTTCGGCCTGCCCGAGATCCGCCTGGGCCTGATGCCCGGCGGTGGCGGCACGCAGACGCTGCCACGCCTGATCGGCCCCGCGCTGGCCAAGGAACTGATGTGGACCGGCCGCCGCATCAGCGCGGCCGAGGCGCGCGAGTACCGGCTGGTCAACCATGTGACCGAGGCCGGCCAGGCGATCGAGAAGGCGCGCGAGCTGGCCCGCACCATCGCCGGCAACGCACCGCTGTCAGTGATGTTCACCAAGTCCGTGATCGACCGCGGCATGGACCTGCCGCTGGCCGAAGGCATGGCCGCCGAAGGCGACGTGTCCTTCATGTTGTATTTCACCCAGGACCGCAAGGAAGGCCTCAGCGCCTTCCGTGAAAAGCGCAGCCCTGGTTTCCGAGGAGAGTGAGAGATGAAGAAAAGAGACATCGTGATCGGCGGCTATGCCGAGACCGCCATCGACTTCAAGACCGGCCGCAGCGCCTACGACCTGGCGGGCGAAGCACTCGACCAACTGCTGGAGCGCACCGGCATCGACCGGAGCGAGATTGACGGCCTGTCGGTGACCACCGCGTTGTCGGAGGCGCAGAACCCCTTCTTCGCGGTCTACATGACCGAGGCGCTGGGCATCACGCCGACCTGGCTCAACTACGGCGGCATCGGCGGCTGCTCGGCCACCGGCGGCGTGGCGCGCGCCATGTCGGCCATCCGCGACGGCATGTGCAAGCTGGCGGTCGTGATGTCGTCCGACGCGCCCAGCTCCGACTGGCGTTCCAACTACGGCGCCTACCGCAGCGAGTTCCAGGACCCGCCCGGCGTGCAGGGCCCGCCCGCGACCTTCGGCCTGCTGATGAGCCGCTACATCCACCAGTACGGCCTGGACCCCGAGGCGCTGGGCAAGATCGCCATCACCCAGCGCGCCCACGCACTGCACAACCCCAACGGCTACAAGAAGTTCCAGAAGGAACTCACGATGGAGGAGTACCTGAAGTCGCGCGTCATCTCCGACCCGCTGCGCGTGCTCGACAGCGTGATGTTCTGCGACGGCGCCAACGCCTTCATCGTCACCACCGAGGAGAACGCCAAGCGCCTGGGGCTGAAGAAGATGGTCTACCCCGTGGCCTACGGCGAGGTCACCAACTTCAACGGCTCCGATCCGCTGGCCGACATCACGCAGTCGGGCTTCACCAGGATCGGCCCCGAGGTGCTGCGCAAGGCCGGCCTCGCGCCCAAGGACGTGCGCATGTTCCAGCCCTACGACGACTTCACCATCGCCGTGATGATGCAGTTCGAAGCCTTCGGCTTCTGCGAGCGCGGCGAAGGCTCGGCCTACACGCTGCGCACCGACCTGTCCTTCAACGGCGACCTGCCGCTCAACACCGGTGGCGGCCAGATCTCGGCCGGCCAGCCCGGCCTGGCCAGCGGCGGCCTCAACCTGGCCGAGGCCGTGCGGCAGATGTTCGGCGAAGGCGGCAGCCGCCAGGTGCCCGACCCGCGCAACGCGCTGGTCACCGGCATCGGCGTGATCCCTTACGGCCGCAACTGGGGCACCAGTTCGGCCATGGTCCTGGAGGCATGAAGAACACCATGAGCGATACCACCCCCACCACGCCGGCCGCGCCGGTCCGTCCCGTGCCCCGGCAGGGCGTCTACGTCGACAGCAAGCCCTTCTGGGACGGCATTGCCCAGGGCAAGCTGGTGCTGCAGTACTGCACCGTCGCGAAGCGCTTCCAGCACTACCCCAAGCCGGTCAGCGGCTTCACCGGGCGCCGCACGCTCGAGTGGCGCGAGGTTGCCGGCACCGGCACCATCTACGCCTGCACCGTGGTGCGCATCCCGGGCCCGGGCGTCGAAGGCCGCATCCCGCTGTGCGTGGCCACGGTCGAGCTCGACGAGGGCGTGCGCATCATCGCCAACGTGCTGCGCTGCGCGCCAAGCGACCTGGCGATCGGCAAGCGGGTCCGGCTGGCGATCGACCAGCTGACGCCCGAGCAGGCCTACCCGGCCTTCGAACTGGCCTAGGAACGTCATGCGTCTCGAACACTTCATGGCGGCGCATGCGCTGCGCACGCCCTCGAAGCCGGCCGTCGTCGTCGGCGCTCAGCGGCTGAGCTACGGCGAGCTGCTGTCGAGCGCTCGCTCGCTGGCGGCCGGCCTGCGGCGCGCCGGGGTGGTGCAGGGCGACCGCATCGTCGTGTACCTGCCCAACTGCATCGAGTTCGTGCAGATCATGTACGCGGCCTTCTCGGTCGGCGCGATCGTGATCCCGGTCAACACCCGCAACACGCCGCGCGAGCTGGTGTATTTCGCGCAGGACAGCCAGGCGCGCGTGCTGGTGTTCCATGCCGAGAGCGCACCGGCCATCGATGCGCTGTCGAGCGAGCTCGCGGGCATCCGCCGCGTGGCCGTGGGCGGCGCGGTGGCCGGTGCCGAGTCCTTCGAGACGCTGCGCACCCACTCCGACGAACGCCTGCCCGAACTCGCGCTGTCGCCCGACGACGCGATGATCCTCTACACCTCGGGCACCACCGGCAAGCCCAAGGGCGCGATCCTTACGCACGCCAACTTCGTGATCGGCAACGCCTTCATCAACGCGGTGGAGTGGGGCGTGACGGCCGACGACGTGTTCCTCGTGACCACGCCGCTGGCGCACCGCACCGGGCTGGCGCGGCTCATGAACTCGATGTGCCTGGGTTCCAAGCTGGTGGTGATGGAGCGCTTCGACGCCCAGGCCGCGGTCGACACCATCGAGCGCGAGCAGGTCAGCGCGGCGGGCATGGTGCCCACCGTGGCGCGCATGCTGATGCCGGTGCTGGCCGAACAGGCCGCGCGCTGCGCGAGCCTGCGCCACATCATCGTCACCGGCGAGGCCTTCCCGGTCGAACTCAAGCGCCGGATGATCGGTTACCTGCCGCAGGCGCGGCTGCATTCCTTCTTCGCGATGACCGAGGTCGGCTCGGTCACGGTGCTGGGCCACGAGGAGCAGTTCACCCATCCCGCCTCGGTCGGCCGCGTCACGCCCGGCGTGCAGGTCAAGCTGGTCGACGACAAGGGCCAGCAGGTGTCGGTCGACGACGTGGGCGAGATCCTGGTGCGCTCGGGCGAGGCCGGCCGCTTCACCACCATGAAGGGCTACTTCGGCCGGCCCGAGGCCACGGCCGCGACCATCATCGACGGCTGGATCCACACCGGCGACATGGGCCGCTTCGACGCCGACGGCTACCTCTACATTGTCGACCGCAAGAAGGACATGGTGCTGAGCGGCGGCTTCAACATCTACACCAAGGAAGTCGAGCAGGTGCTGGTCGAGCACGACGACGTGGCCGATGCGGCGGTGGTGGGCGTGCCCGACGAGATCTTCGGCGAGGCCGTGGTGGCCTTCATCGAACGCCATCCGGGCCGCGCGCTGAGCGTGGAGGCGGTGCAGGAGCACACCCGCTCGCGCATCGCCAGCTACAAGAAGCCCAAGCACGTGTTCTTCGTCGACGCGCTGCCGCGCAACGGCGTGGGCAAGGTGATGAAGGCCGAGCTGCGCGAGATGGCGCTGGCGCGGCTGGCGCCGCAGCCCGCGCGGCGCGTGCCCGCATGAGCGCCGAGGCCATGCGCTGGGACACGCAGGCCGCGCACTGGATCGGCGGCCAGTGGCTGCCCGCGGGCCCGTCCTTCGCGTCGACCAACCCGGCCGACGGCACGCTGGTCGGCCATGCGCCGGCCGGCGGCGCGGTCGAGGCCCGGGCCGCGATCGATGCCGCGCGCCAGGCCTTCGAGACCACGCCCTGGCGCCACAGCCCGCGGCTGCGCGCCCAGGTGCTGCTCGACATGGCGAACCGGCTGGCGGCCGACGCGGCATCGCTCGCGCTGCTGCTCACGCTGGAGAACGGCAAGGTGCTGCGCGAGTCGGCCGGCGAGGTCGAAGGCGCGGCCTCCGAACTGCGCTACTACGCGGGCATGGCGCGTAGCGCCGCCGGCCGCGTGCTCGAGCCCGCGCCGGGCGTGCGCTCGCTGATCACGCACGAGGCGGCGGGCGTGGTGGCGATCATCGTGCCCTGGAACGCGCCGCTGATCCTGTTCGTGCGCTCGCTCGCACCGGCGCTGGCGGCCGGCTGCACGGTGGTCGTCAAGGCGGCACCGCAGGCCGCGCTCTTCATGCACCGCGTGGCGCAGCGCCTGGCCGAGACCGAGGGCCTGCCGCCCGGCACCGTCAACATCGTGCACGAAGCCGGCAGCGAGGCGGCGCAGGCCTTCGTCACCGCGCCCGGCGTCGACGTGCTGAGCTACACCGGCAGCACGGCCGTCGGCAAGGCCATCATGGCGGCCGCCGCGCCGCAGCTCAAGCGGCTGTCGCTCGAGCTCGGCGGCAAGGCGCCCTGCGTGGTCTGCGGCGACGCCGACCTGGGCCTGGCGGTGCGCGAGATCCTCGCGGCCGGCACCATCCTGTCGGGCCAGCAGTGCACGGCCGCGAGCCGGATCCTGGTGCAGCGCAGCCTGCTGGGCGACTTCCGCGACGCGATGGCGGCGGCGATGCGCGACTTCCGCGTCGGCCCGGGCCACTTACCCGACAGCCGCATGGGCGCCGTGATCGACCTCGCGAACCGCGACCGCATCCTGGGCCTGGTCGAGCGACTGGGCGAGCGGCACCGGATGGTGGTGCGCGGCGGCCCGGTGGCGGACCTGCCCGCGCACGGCGCCTTCGTGTCGCCCACGCTGGTGGAGGTCGACGACCCGCAGTGCCCGGCGGTGCAGGACGAGCACTTCGCGCCGCTGATGACGCTCGAGGCCTTCGACGACGACCGCGGCGCGGTCGCACTGGCCAACGCCACCCGCTTCGGGCTGGGCGCGAGCGTGTGGTCGCGCGACAGTGCGCGCGCCCAGCGCATCGCGCGCGAGATCCGCTGCGGCACCGTCTGGATCAACGCCCACAACAAGCTGTTCGCGGAAGCCGAGGTCGGCGGCTACAAGGAGAGCGGCTTCGGCCGGCTCCATGGGGCCGAGGGCATGCACGACTTCCTCGAGATCAAACACGTCTACCAGGAGATCGGCAGCCTCTGAGGCGGCCGCGATTGCCACCATGCTCAGACCCGAATCGGCCGCCGACGCGGCCTTCCGCCACGAGGTGCGCGACTGGCTCGCGGCCCATGTGCCCGAGGCCTTGCGCCACAAGACCTTCCGTCCGCTGCCCGTCGAGGGCATGCCCTGGTACCGCGCGCTGTCGCAGCGCGGCTGGATCGCGCCGCACTGGCCGCGCACGCACGGCGGCATGGGCGCGAGCCCGGTGCAGCAGGTGATCCTGATGGAGGAGATGGCGCGCGCCGGCACCCCCGACTTCCCGACCCAGGGCCTGAACCACATCGGCCCGATGCTGATCGCGCGCGGCACGCCCGCGCAGCAGCAGCGCCACCTGGGGCCGATCCTCGCGGGCGACGCGATCTGGTGCCAGGGCTACTCCGAGCCGGGCGCGGGCTCCGACCTGGCCAGCCTGCGCACCCGCGCCGAGGTGCGCGGCGACACCCTGGTCATCAACGGCCACAAGATCTGGACCACCTGGGGCCACCACGCCGACTGGATGTTCGCGCTGGTGCGCACCGCCAGCAGCGGCAAGCCGCAGCACGGCATCACCTTCGTGCTGATCGACATGAAGACGCCGGGCATCCGTCGCCGGCCGATCCGCACCATCGCGGGCGACGAGGAGTTCGCCGAGGTGTTCCTCGACGAGGTGGTGGTGCCGCTGGAGAACGTGGTCGGCGAGATCGACAAGGGCTGGCAGGTGGCGACCGCGGTGCTCAGCGAGGAGCGTCTGCGCATCGGCGCGCCCGCGCAGGCCCTGCGGGCGCTGGAGCGGCTGCGCATGATGCTGCGCGCCACGCCCGCGGAGCGCCTGCCGCCCGGTGTGCACGAGGCCGTGGCGCTGGCCGAGGTGGAGGTCGAGACGCTGGTCGCGGCCTACCTCGAAGCCGCCGAGGCCACCGAACAGGGCCTCGCGGCCGACAGCTCCTACCTCAAGCTGCTGGCCACCGACACCGTGCACCGGCTGCTCGAGCTGGTGCGGCAGGTGGCGGGCCCGGCGGCCGCGCTGCGCGACGCCACCCGCCATGGCGCCGACCTGCTCGATGCCACCGAGATGTTCCTGCAGGCGCGCCGCCTGGGCATCTACGGCGGCAGCAGCGAAGTGCAACGCAACATCATCGCGACGCGGGTGCTGGGCCTGCCGGTCGCCGGAGCCAAGCCATGAACGCCGAAGCGAGCGCACCCCTGCGCATGATTGCCGAGAGCGCCGCCGATTTCGCGGCCTCGCACGGTGGACCGGGCGCCGCGCGCCGCGTGCACGAAGGCGGGCCTGCATGGGAGGCCAATGCGTGGAAGGCCATCGCCGGACTCGGCTGGCTCGGGATCGCGGTGCCCGAGGCGGCAGGCGGGCTGGAACTCGGTGCACCGGCGCTCTGCGTGGTCGCCGAGGAAGCCGGACGCGCGCTGCTGACGCCGCCGCTCACGGCGGGCATGGCCGCGGCCGCGGTGCTGGCCGAGGGCGGCGATGCCGCTGCGCCCACGCTGCAGGCATTGATCGACGGCACGGTCCATGTCGCGCTGGCGCAGGCCGAGCTCGCCACCGACGGCACGCGCGCAGCGGCGCTGGTGCCCGAGGGCGATGCGGCGGCGCAGTGGCTGGTCGCGAGCGGACAGGGCGCCGACTTCGAGGCGCGGCGGCTCGACCCGGCCGCCGTCGGCATCGCCCTGCACGTGCGCCACGCGGTGGACGGCAGCCGCCTGGCCGACCTGGCCATCGAGCCCGCCGCCTGGGCCGATGCGCCGTCGCTGCTGTCGGGCCTCGCCGGCGAAGCGGCCTGGGCACGCGGCCGGCAGCTCGCCTGGCTGGGCGATGCGGCCTATCTCTGCGGCCTGATGGACGCAGCCTTGCGCCTCGCGCTCGACTACCTGCGGCTGCGGCGACAGTTCGGCGTGCCGATCGGCAGCTTCCAGGCGCTGCAGCACCGCGCCACCGCCTGCCATGTGGACGTCACCGCCACCCGGGCGCTGGTGCACGAGGCCGCGCGCGCCATCGGCACGGCGCGCGCGGCCTGGGCTGCGGCGGCCGCGGTACAGCGCGCGTCCGCGGCGGCGCTGCGCGTCACGCAGGAGGTGGTGCAATTCCATGGCGCAATCGGCTTTGCCGACGAGCACGATGCGGGCCTCTACCTGCGCCGCGCCATGAGCGTCGGCGCGCGCCATGCGGACGCGGCGCTGGCGGCGCTGCAGGTCCGCTGATAACGAGCGAGAAGAACAACAGGAGACAAAAGAATGAGCTACCCGACAATCGTTTTTTCAGGACGGACCTTCACGCCCGAATGGATGGAGGCCGAGGTCGAGCGCCTCTGCGCCGGCCTCGAGGCCGCGGGCGTGGCGCACGGCCAGACCGTGGCCGTGATGATGCGCAACAGCCCGGCCTATGCGGCGCTGATCCTGGCCTGCCGCCGGGCCGGCGTCTATTTCGTCTCGCTCAACTGGCACTGCAAGCCGCCCGAGGCCGCCTTCATGCTCGAGGACAGCGGCGCCGCGATGCTGTTCGTGCACGACGACCTGCTCGCGCAGGTGCTGGTCGGCGTGCCGGCCGGTGTCGCGCTGGTGGCCGTGCCGGCCGACCCGACGCAGCCGCTGCCCGATGCGTCGGGCCGGGCCGCGCGCTGGGACAGTTTCGGCGTCGGCGTGCCGCCGATGGCGCCGCGCCCGCGGCTGCATTTCGGCTCGGTGCAATACACCTCGGGCACCACCGGCAAGCCCAAGGGCGTGCGCCGGCTGGCGCTGGCGCCCGAACTGCGCGATGCGCTCGAGCTGGAGTCGCGCCGCATCGGCCGCATTGCCTCGGGCATGGCGTCCGGCGTCACCGCCATGCTGTGCGCGCCGATCTACCACAGCGCCTCCACCATGTACCTGGTGCAGGCCTGCGACGCGGGCGCGACCCTGATCCTCGAGCCCGCCTTCGATGCGCTGCGCACGCTCGAGCTGATCGAGCGCCATGCGGTGACCCACGCCTACCTGGTGCCCACCATGTACCGCCGGCTGCTGGCGCTGGACGAGGCCGAGCGCGCGCGCTTCAGCGTGGCCACGCTGCGCCACGTGGCCTCCACCGGCTCGCCGTGCCCACCCGAGGTCAAGCGCCGCATGATCGACTGGTTCGGCCCGGTCATCACCGAGGCCTACGGCGCCAGCGAGACCGGCTACGTGACCTTCATCGACTCGCCCACCTGGCTGGCCAACCCGGGCTCGGTCGGCCAGGCGCTGGGGCCGGCGCAGCTGCGCATCGTCGACGAGGCGGGCCGCGCGCTGCCCGCGGGCCAGGTCGGCGCGATCCATGTGCGCCAGCCGGCACTGCCCGACTTCACCTACGTCAACAACCAGGCGGCGCGCGACGCGATGGCGCAGGACGGCCTGGTCGCGCTCGGCGACGTGGGCTACCTCGACGAGCGCGGCTTCCTCTACATCTGCGACCGGCGCACCGACATGATCATCTCGGGCGGCGTGAACATCTACCCGGCCGAGGTCGAGTCGGTGCTGCAGGGCATGCCCGGCGTGGCCGACTGCGCGGTGTTCGGTATCCCCGACGAAGAGTTCGGCGAGGGCGTCGCGGCCGCGGTGCAGCTGCAGCCCGGCACCGAACTCGACGCGGCCCGCATCCAGGCCTTCCTGCGCGAGCACATCGCCAACTTCAAGGTGCCGCGCACCATCGACTTCCACGCCGCGCTGCCGCGCGAGGACACCGGCAAGATCTTCAAGCGCCTGCTGCGCGAACCCTACTGGCGCGACCAGACGCGCCGCATCTGAAGCCCCCCCGTCTGGGCGCGTCCCGCGGGACGTGCGCCGCCGGTGTGCCCCGTCCATCGCCTCCAGGAGTCCACGCATGCGCCTTCCCCCGATCCTTTCCGAGCGGCTGCGGCTGCCGGTGATCGCCTCGCCGCTGTTCATCATCTCGAACCCCGAACTGGTGATCGCCCAGTGCAAGGCCGGCATCGTCGGCTCATTCCCGGCGCTCAATGCGCGGCCGCAGGAAGAGCTCGCGCACTGGCTGCAGCAGATCACCGAGGCGCTCGCCGCGCACGACCGCGCCCATCCCGAGCGGCCGGCCGCGCCCTTCGCCGTCAACCAGATCGTGCACCGCTCGAACGACCGGCTGCAGCACGACCTCGAGGTGTGCGCGCGCTTCAAGGTGCCGATCGTGATCACCTCGCTGGGCGCGCGGCCCGAGGTGAACGACGCGGTCCATGCCTATGGCGGCATCGTGCTGCACGATGTGATCGACAACGCCTTCGCGCGCAAGGCGATCGAGAAGGGCGCCGACGGCCTGATCGCGGTGGCGGCCGGCGCTGGCGGCCACGCGGGCACGCAGTCGCCCTTTGCACTGGTGCAGGAGATCCGCCAGTGGTTCGACGGCCCGCTGGTGCTGTCGGGCGCGATCGCCAGCGGCCGTTCGATCCTGGCGGCGCGCGCGATGGGCGCCGACCTGGCCTACATGGGCTCGGCCTTCATCGCCACCGAAGAGGCCAGTGCCGCGGCGGCCTACAAGCAGATGATCGTCGACAGCGCGGCCCGCGACGTGGTGCACACCAACCTCTTCACCGGCGTGCACGGCAACTACCTGCGACCCTCGATCGTTGCTGCCGGGCTCGACCCCGACAACCTGGCGGCCGGCGACCCGGGCGCCATGAACCTCGCCTCCGGCCGCATCAAGCCAAAGGCCTGGAAGGACGTCTGGGGCTGCGGCCAGGGCATCGGCGCCATCGACCGCGTGCTGCCGGCCGCAGCGCTGATCGATCGCCTGGCCGCCGAGTACGACGCCGCGCTCGGTGAGGGGCTGGGCCGCCAGCGCGCCGCGGGCTGAGCGCCGCCCGCCTCTCGAAACAAACAACAGAAGGAGACAAGCATGACGAAGCATCTTTGGATTCGGGCCGCGCTGTGCACGGTCGTGGCGTTGGCGCTGCAGCCGCCGGCCTGGGCGCAGCCCGCGCCCACGCTGAACAAGCCCGGCCGCATCGTGGTCACCGTGCCGCCCGGCGGCGGCATCGACACCATTGCGCGCCGGCTCGCGACCAAGGTGGCGCCGGCCATGGGCCAGCCCGTGATTGTCGAGAACCGCCCGGGCGCATCGGGCGTGCTGGGTGTCGACAACATCGTGCGCTCCGCGCCCGACGGCAGTTCGCTGATCCTCGCGGCCGGTTCCACCATCACGGTGCTGCCGCACCTGATGAAGAAGATGCCTTACGACGCCTCGAAGGACCTCACGCCGATCGCGCAGATCGGCGTCACGCCGCTGGTGATGCTGGTCAACGCCGACAACCCCGCGAAGACCCTCGGCGAATTCGTGGCCGCGGCCAAGGCCAGGCCCGGCACCATGAGCTATGGCTCCTATGGCAATGGCACGCTGGGGCACCTGATCGGCGAGGCCTTCAAGCACGCCGCTGGCGTCGACCTGGTGCACGTGCCCTACAAGGGCTGCGCGGCCGCGATCAACGACCTGATCGGCGGCCAGCTGAGCGCCGTGATGTGCGACATCGGCTCGTCGGCCGCCTTCCTGCAGCCGGGCAGCCGGCTGCGCGGGCTGGCGATCACCGGCACCGGCCGCGTCGCCGCCTTCCCCACGATTCCCAACTTTCCCGAGGCCGGCTATCCCACGCTCGGTCCGCTGGTCGGCTGGCTGGGCATCTTCGGCCCTGCGAACATGCCCAAGCCGCTGGTCGCGACGCTGATGGCGGACTTCGCGGCCGTGATGAAGACCGAGGACATGCGCGCCGCGCTGGCCCAGATCGGCTACGAGATCGGCGACCCCGACCCGGCGCGCTTCGCCCGCACGGTGCGCGAGGACACCGTCCTCTGGGGCAAGCTGATCCAGAGCATCGGCGGCATCGCGCTGGAATGACGAGGAGCAACCGCACCATGCGCGAAGTCTTCATTGCCTTCATCGGCCGCACGCACGGAGTCCGCTGACGATGGACCTCGATTTCACCGCCGTCGAAGAGGCCTTCCGCGCCGAGGTGCGCGCCTTCCTCGCCACGCAGCTGCCGGCCGCGCTGCGCACCCGCGTGGCCGAGGGCCGCACGCTGACCAAGGCCGAGATGGTGCAGTGGCACGCGATCCTGCAGTCGCGCGGCTGGCTCGCGAGCCACTGGCCGCGCGAGCATGGCGGGCCGGGCTGGACCGCGGTCGAGCGCTTCGTCTTCGAGTACGAATGCGCGCTGGCCGATGCGCCACGCACCTTGCCCTTCGGCCTGATCATGCTGGGGCCGGTGCTGATCCGCTACGGCACGCCGGCGCAGAAGGCGCACTGGCTGCCGCGCATCCTCGACGGCAGCGACTGGTGGTGCCAGGGCTATTCCGAGCCCGGCGCCGGCTCGGACCTGGCCGCGCTGCGCACCCGCGCCGTGCGCACAACCGACGTGCGGGGCGAACACTACCTCGTGAACGGCCAGAAGACCTGGACCACGCTCGCGCAGCATGCCGACATGATCTTCTGCCTGGTCCGTACGTCGATGGAGGCGCGCCCCCAGCGCGGCATCAGCTTCCTGCTGATCGACATGAAGTCGCCCGGGGTGGAGGTGCGCCCCATCGTCACGCTGGACGGCGAGCACGAGGTCAACGAGGTGTTCTTCACCGACGTGCGCGTGCCGCTGGAGAACCTGGTGGGCGAGGAGAACGAGGGCTGGACCTGCGCCAAGTACCTGCTCACGCACGAGCGCAACGCCGGCATCGGCTTCTGCGTGGCGGCGCTGCAGCGGCTGAAGACGGTGGCGGCGCGCGTGCAGCGCCAGGGCCGCCCGCTCGACCAGGACCCGCTCTTCGCGGCCCGCATGGCGCGGGTCGAGATCGCGCTGGAGAACCTCAAGACCACCAGCCTGCGCGTCACCGCCACGGTGGCCGCGGGCGGCTCGCCCGGCGTGCAGAGTTCGGCGCTCAAGGTGCTGGGCAGCGAGATCCGCCAGGAACTGTCGTCGCTGATCCGCCGCGCGGTTGGGCCGCGCGCCCAGGCGCAGCTGGCCGATGCGCTGGCACTCGACGGCAGCCCGCCCGAGGCCGCCACCGCCGCCGCGCAGTACCTCAACAACCGCAAGCTGTCGATCTTCGGCGGCTCCAACGAAGTGCAGCGCGGGATCATCGCGAAGACGATGCTGGGCCTGTGAGCCATGGAGGAGGTGGAGGTGGCGCGGCGTTCAGTGGGCGGGCCGCAGGCTGCGCAGCATGTTCACCAGTCGCGGGCCGATGTCGTGCACCAGGTCTTCCCGAGTGCAGCGGAAAGTGGGCACGACGCAGTTGAAGATCAGCTGGCGGCCCTCGGGCGTGGTGTCGAAGGGTGCTGCGACCGCGGCCACCTCGGGTCGGAGTTCGCCGTGGTTCGCGCAGAAGCCGGCGCTGGCATAGAAGTTCAGGTTGGCACGGATGTTGGGCTCGTACTGGGCCCACAGCGCCGGCTGCCGCAGCCGGACCTCGTGGATCAGCGCCTGCCGCTCCGTCGCGGGGCAGGCCGCGAGGTAGGCCCAGCCGATGGCCGTGGCCGCGATCGGGTAGCTCAAACCGATGTCGGCGATGCGTGCCGAGAAGGCCGAGCGGCTGCGGCTGACCTCGATGAAGACCATGTCCAGCCGGTCGCGGATCGCCAGCGACACCGAGCCGCGCACCGAGGCCGAGAGCTCGTGCATCGGCGCGCGCGCGGCCTGGCGCAGCCCGATGTTTGCCAGCAGTGGATAGGCCAGCGACACCACCGCCGAACCCAGTGCGTAGCGCTGCGAGGCCGGCACGTTGCGCAGGTAGCCCAGTGCGCAGAGCGTGTAGGTGAGGCGGGAGATGGTGGCCTTCGGCAGGCCGGTCTGGTCCGACAGCTCGCGGTTGCTCAGGCTCGGCCGCGCGGGCGTGAAGCACTTGAGCAGCGCGAGGCCGCGCGCCAGTGTGGTGGCGAACTGGCGATCGCCGCCGAAGTCGGCGTCCTCGGCCAGCACGCGCCGCGACGGGAGTGATTTTTCAATCCTGGTGGATGACATAGCAAAACATCGATGGAGATCCAAATGGAATATTCATATCTTGGACATCCCTATTAAACCGGAGACAAGCCATGTTCTACGAACCCGGCCGCACCGCCAGCGGTCTGCCCTACAACCCCTTCAAGTCCTGCTGCGTGCCGCGACCCATCGGCTGGATCTCGACCGTCAGCCCGCAGGGCGTGCACAACCTCGCGCCCTACAGCCAGTTCCAGAACCTGACCTGGGACCCGCCGACCGTGACGGTGGCGGTCAACTGCCGGCCCGACGGCTCGATGAAGGACACCGCCGCCAATGCGCTGGCGACCGGCGAGTTCGTCTGGAACATGGCGACCTACGATTTGCGCCAGTGGGTGGTGTCCTCGGCCCAGGCCTTCGGGCCGGAGGTCGACGAGTTCAGCCAGCTGGGCATTCCCACGGTGGCCTCGCACCGGGTCAAGCCCCTCCGCGTAGCGGCCTCGCCCGTGCACTTCGAATGCCGGCTTCGACAGTCGCTCTACATCCCGGCCAACACGCCGGAGGCCAGCACCTACCTGCTGATCGGCGAGGTGATCGGCGTGCACATCCAGGAGGACGTGATCGACGCCGACGGCGTGCTCGACATCCTCAAGATCAAGCCGCTGGCGCGCGTCGGCTACCTCGACTACGTGACCGTCGAGTCGAAGTTCCAGGTGGTGCGGCCGGACTTCGAGGGCCTGGACACCGTGCCGTACATGCAGGAGGCGATGAAATGAGAAGACGCCTGATGCTGCGCGTCGCCGCCGCTGGCGGACTGGCGGCGTCGACGGCCATGTTGCCGGCGCGGGCCGCCGACTATCCGAGCAAGGCACTGCGCATCGTGGTGCCATGGGCGGCTGGTACCGGAACCGACTTGAATGCGCGCGCAATCGCGCAGCAGATCACGGCCGACAGCAGGCAGGTGGTGGTGGTCGACAACAAGGCCGGCGTGGGCGGATCGATCGGCACCGCCGAGGTCGCGCGGCTGCCGGCGGACGGCTACACGGTGCTCGCGACCTCCAATGCCCATGTGGCGAACCTGTTCCTGATCAAGAACCTGCCGTATGACCCCTTGCAGGATTTCGTGCCCGTGGGCAGCACGCGGCGGCTGCCCTCGTTGCTGGTGGCGCGGCCGAGCCTCGGGGTGTCGACCATCGCGCAGCTCACCGAACTCGCGCGGCGCGAGCCCGGCAAGATCAGTTTCGGGGCCGGCACCTCGGCCGGCCGTATGGGCATGGAGCTCTACCAGCAGATGGCGGGCGTCAAGCTGCTGCACGTGCCCTACAAGAGTGCGACCGCGGCGCTCAATGACGTGCTGGGCGGGCATTGCGACGTGATGTTCGTCGACATCTTCAACAGCCTCACGCAGATCCGAGCCGGCACGCTGGTGCCGCTGGCGGCCTCGGGCCGCACGCGGCTCAAGGTGCTGCCCGAACTGCCGACCGTGGCCGAGTCGGGCCTGCCCGGCTACGAGATGACGAGCTGGAGCGGCCTGTGGCTGCGCAAGGGCGCGCCCGAGGCGGCCGTGGCCTACCTCAACCGGATGGCGCGCAAGGCGGCGGAGGCCGAGCGCGAGAGCGTCGAGGCCACCGGCGGCGAGGTCTTCGTGGACACGCCGGAAGCCTTCGCGCGCTTCGTCGACGCCGAGGTGGCGCTGTGGCGACGCACCGCGGCGGCGGCGAAGATCGTGCCCGAGTGAGTCACGGCGCGCCCTGGCGCCGCTAAGCTCGCGCCATGTCCCATGACCGTTTCTCCGACCTCGCCGTGTTCGTCCGCGCGGTCGAAAGCGGCAGCTTCTCGGCCGCCGGGCGCCAGCTGGACCTCAGCGCCTCGGCTGTCAGCAAGGCGATCTCGCGCCTGGAGGAGCGGCTGGGTGCGCGCCTGCTCCACCGCACCTCGCGCTCGCTGCAGCTGACCTACGAGGGCGAGGTCTTCATCGTCGGTGCGCGCCGGGTGCTGGAGGCGATGGACGATGCGCAGCGCAGCCTCAGCGAACTCACGGCCGAGCTGAGCGGCAGGCTGCGCATCTACACGCTGCCCAGCTTCGGCTACACGCTGGTGCCCTTCATCGCCGAGTTCGTGCGGCGCTTTCCGCGCATCAAGATCGACATCCAGCTGGGGGCCGAGCGGGTCGACCTTGTGGAGCGCAACATCGACCTCGCGATCCGCCTGGGAGTGCTGCAGGACAGCGCGTACTTCGCGCGCAAGATCGGGCTGACCAAGCACGTGATCTGCGCCGCGCCGGCCTACCTGGCGCGCCGCGGCACGCCGGCCACGCCGGCGGCGCTGAAGGACCACAACTGCCTTAACTTCTCGATCCGCACGCATGACATCCACTGGGGTCTGCGTGCCGAGTCGGCGCTCAAGCCGGCCTCGGTCGACGGCGACATCACCTCGAACCAGGCCGAGATGCTGCACCGCCTGTGCGTGGCCGGCGTGGGCATCACCGAGCTGCCCTACTACGTGGTGGAGCGGGACATCGCCAGCGGCGCTCTGGTGACCCTGCTCGACAGCGACGCGCAGCCCGAGCACGACCCGATCTGGGCGATCTACCCGCACAACCAGAACCCGAGCCCTCGCACCACGGCCTTCATCGAGTTCCTGCGCGAACGCATCGCGGCCTCGCCCGGTTTCCTGCCGCCGGGCTGAAGCGCGTGGGTCAGGCCGCCTGCGGCCCGGGCCACAGCAGCGTGCGGCCGTCCCAGTCGCGCGCCTGCCGCGCGATACCCGCATAGAAGGCCTCGCTGGTGTCGGTGATCTCGATCAGTTCCTTCATCGCGTGCAGCGGCGTGGCGCCCTCGAAGTAGGCGATGCGCGCGCCGCGCGCGGTGCGCGCCGTGTAGAGCGCCTCGCGACCCTGCGCCCGTTCCTCGGCCACGCGCGCATCGAACTGTCGTGTGCCGATGCCCCAGTGATGGAAGCCGTGGCCGCGGCGCGCTACGCCGTCGCGGAACACCGAGGGCTGGTCGTCGTGCTGCTGGATCAGCTCCAGCATCAGCGTGCCGTGGAAGGCCAGCGCGATGGACAGGTCGTGGTTCACCTCGCGGCCGCGGTAGAACGCGCCGGGCCGTGGCTGCGAGGTGCGGAAGCGGTACCAGGGCCCCACCTGGAGGTTGGCGCTGAAACTGGCGATGGCCTGGTCGATGTCTTCGACCACGTGGCCGGCCTGGATCGCGGTCTCGGGTCGGCCGCCGAAGAGAAAGTCGTTCATGGTGTCGGTGTCTCGAAGGAATGAGGGAAGAGCAGCGCCTTGGTCGCGACGCGGCTGTGCGCCGCTTCGAAGGCCTGCAGGCCGTCGCGCAGCGCATAGCGGTGCGTGATCAGCGGCGCGAACTGCGCCGGGTGCGCGGCCACCGTGTCGATCACCTGCTGCCAGCCCTCGCGCGTGTTGCCGTAGCTGCCGCGCAACTGGAGCTGGCGCCGCACCAGGCGGGTGATGTCGATGGCGCCCGGTGCCGGGTGGATGCCGGTGGCCACCAGGGTGCCCTGGCGGCGCAGCAGGCCCAGGCCCTCGTCGATGGTCGAGGCCACGCCGGTCATTTCGATCACCGCATCGAAGCCCTCGCCGGCCAGGGCCGCGAGCCGTTCCTCCGAACCGGCCTCGGCGCGGTCGACCAGCGTGTCGAAGCCCATGCGGCGCAGCACGGCGAAACGGTGCGTGTCGGCATGGCCGGTGACGACGATCTGGCGTGCGCCGGCCAGGCGTGCGAACAGCGCCGCGCCCTGTGCGATGGCGCCCGCGCCCATGATCAGCAGCCGCTGGCCGGCCGCGATTTCCGACAAGGCAATGGCATGGTGCGCAACCGTCAGCGGCTCGATCAGCGCACCGAGTTCGCGGTCGAGCGTGTCGGGGATCGGCAGACAGTGGGCGGCCGGCACCGTGACCGAGGGCGCGAAGCAGCCGTCGCGCTGGGTGCCGATGCCGACCGGCAGCGCGACCACGCGCCGGCCGAGCAGTCCGGCCGGCGCACCTTCGCCGAGTCGGACCACGCGGCCGCAGAACTCGTGGCCCAGCGTGAGCGGCAGCCGCGGCCACATGAAGTCGTAGGCCGAACCCTTGGCGTCATAGATGTGCAGGTCGCTGCCGCAGATGCCGGCGGCCTCGACTTCGATCAGGACATCGCCGGGCGCCGGCGTCTGTGGCGTGGGGGCCTCGGCCAGCGCAACGCCGAAGCCGGGCGACAGTTTTCGCAGTGCAAGCATTGATCCGTTCTCCCGCTTAGGCACTGTTGGCGCGCAGGCCGCCGTCGATCACGAAGGGCTCGCCGGTCACATAGGGCACCAGTCCGGCAGCCAACGTCGCGACCAGCCGGCCTACGTCCGCGGCCTCGCCCCAGCGCCGCAGCGGCACCTCGCCGCTTGCGATGCGCGCGTCCTGCGGGCCGGTATCGAGCGAACCGGTCATCTCGGTGCGGATGAAGCCGGGCCGGACGTCGTGCACATGGATGCCGTGCGGCGCGAGCCGCAGCGCCATGATCTTGGCCATCATCGCCACCGCGGCCTTCGACATGCAGTACTGCGAGCGGTTGAGCCGTGCATAGTGCGCCGCCATCGACGAGATCACGATGACGCTGCGGTAGGGCCGCGGCGCCGGGTCTTCGAGCATGCGCCGCGCGACGGCCTGGGTCAGGAAGAAGGTGCCGCGGATGTTGACGTCGAAGTTGTGGTCGAAGTCCGCGGGCGTGATGTCCAGCACGTCCTTCAGCGGCCGCGCGGCCACGCCGGCGTTGTCGACCAGGCAGTCGATGCGTCCGTGCAGCGCGAACACATCGGTCACCAGGGGCGCGTGGCTTGCCAGGTCTGCGATGTCGGCCGTTCGGAGATCGGCCCGGGCGCCGAGCGCGCGCAGTTCGGCCAGCGTGGCCCGTGCACGTTCGTCGTCGTGCAGGTCGACCAGCACCAGGTCGAAGCCCTGGCGGGCCAGGGCGAGCGCGCAGGCGCGGCCAATGCCCTGGCGCCCGCCGGTGACCAGGGCCACGGGGCGGTCGGTGGACGCGCTCATTTGCCACCGCCCAGCTGGCTCGGCCGGCTGCTGTAGGCGGTGAGCGGCGGACAGGCAGCCGGGTCGACGATGACGTCGATCACCGTTGCCCGGTCGGCCGCCAGCGCGTCCTGCAGCGCGGCGCGCAGCGCGCCCGGCGCCTCGACCGTGACACCGTGCAGGCCGCAGGCGCGCGCCACCGCGGCGTGGTCCACCCGTTCGAAGCGCGTGTCGGTGTGCCCACCGTAGCGGAATACCTCCATGTCCTCCTGCATGCCGAGGACGCCGTTGTTGAGCACCAGCAGCACCAGCTTGATGCCGTGGCGCCGGATCGTCTCGAGTTCGCTCCAGACATGGCCGAAACCGCCGTCGCCCACCACCGACACCACGATCGCGCCGGGTTGCGCGAGCTGCGCACCCATCGCAAGCGGCAGGCCCCAGCCCAGGCCGGCCAGGCCGCGCGGCACCAGGAAGCGGTCGCCCGCGCGGCGTGCCGTGAGGTAGAGCGTGGTCCAGACCGAGGCATAGCTCGCATCAGCCGTGACGATCGCATCGGCCGGCAACAGCTGCTCGAGTTCGTGCATCAGCCGCTCGGGGCGGATCGGCAGGCGGTCCTCTGTGCGTACGCCCTTCTGCAGCCGTCGCGCTTCGGTGCGCGAAGACGCGATGCGCTCCTGCAGTGCGGCGCGTCCCGCGTTGCGCAGGCCAGGTTCGTGGTGCGCCATCGCCTCGGCCAGGGCCTCAAGGCCCAGCCGCGCATCGCCGACCAGGCGCAGCGCCTCGTAGTTGCGGTCGATCTCCACCGGGTCGATGTCGAGGTGGATGAAGCGCGCGTGGCGTGGGTACTGAGCCCAGGTGTCGGTGCCGTTGGCCGCGGTGCGCGTGCCCACCAGCAGCACCACGTCGGCGTCGGCGATCAGCGAGCGCGCCTCGTAGGCTGGCGCACCGACCGCGAGTACGTTGCCGACCACGCCGAGCGACAGCGGATGCAGTTCCGACACCGCGCCCTTGCCCATCATGGTGGTCGCGACCGGCAGGCCGAAACGCTCCTGCATGTCGGCCAGGGTCTGCGCCGCGCCCGACAGGTGGACGCCGCCGCCGGCGATGACCAGCGGGCGCTGTGCGGCCATGAGCAGGCGCGCGGCCTCGCGTACGCGCTCGGGCGCCGGCACCACCGGGTCGAGCGGGAAGCGGCCATTGTTCGCCTGGCGCGTCGGCACGCCCGTGGCCTCGCTGTCGGCGATGTTCACGGGCAGCAGCAGCACCGCCGGGCCGCAACGGCCGCTGGTCGCGGCGCGGAAGGCCATGTCGACCCATTCGTCGACACGGTCGGCCGTGTCGATGCGGCCGACCCACTTGGCGCAGCCGGCGAACAGCTTGAGGTGGTCGTACTCCTGGAAGGCATTGCGCTCGCGCAGCGCCACCGGCACGTCCTGGACCAGCGCCACGATGGGCACCGAGGACTTGAGCGCCTCGGCCAGCGGCGCGACCAGCAGCGTCGCGGCCGGCCCGTTCTGCGCGGTCACGACCGCAGTCTGCCGGCTGATGCGCGCATAGCCGTCGGCCATCGCACCGCCTGCGTTCTCGGTGCGGTAGCCGATGTTGCGCATGCCTTGCTTGGGCACCGCGAGGTGGAAGCGCACGGGGTTGCATTGGCCGAAGACGACTTCGACGCCGTGGCGACGGCAAGCCGCTGCCACACGGTCGGCCACGCTGCCACCGTTCTGTTCGGAAATGGACATGAAATACCTACTTGGGGGAAGAACTGGGGAAGCGACTCTTGAGCTTGGTGACGTCGTCCTGCGAGCGTTCCAGCACCACGCGGTACTGCGCGCCCGTGAGCGGCGCGGGCTCGATGCCGTAGGTGTCGCGCAACTGGGCCTGGAAGGCCGGGTCGTTGACGACCTTGAGCGTGGCCGTCTCGAGGCGCTTGCGGATAGGCTCGGGCAGGTTGGCGGGCCCGCCGACGCCGAAGTAGACGTCGGTCACCACGTCGTAGCCGAGCTCGCGCAGCGTGGGCACCTCGGGCAGTTCGCGCAGACGTGTCTCGCTCGCCACCGCGAGTGCGCGCAGCTTGCCGTTCCGGACGTGCGGCATGAAGTCGGTGGGGTTCTGCAGCACCATGTCGATCTGCTTGCCCAGCAGCGCCACCACCGAGTCGGAGCCCGAGCGGTAGTTGGCGGTCTCGAACTGCAGCCCGGTCTTTTCCGCCAGAAGCAGCATGCCAAGCGTGTTGACCGAACTGGGCGCGCCGAAGTTCAGGCCGCCCTTGGTCTTCTTCGAGGCCGCGATCAGGTCGTCGATGTCGCGGTAGGGTGAGTCGGCGTTCACCACGATCGCGTACAGGTAGCGGCCGACGCTGGCGATCGAACTGAAGTCCTTGACCTTCTGCGGCGTGTCGGTCACGAGCTGCCAGGTAGACATGCCGGAGGACAGCATGCCGATCTGGTAGCCATCGGGTTGGGCGCGGGCCAGCAGCCCGCCCATCACCGTGCCCTGTCCGCCGGGACGGTTGAGCACGATCACCGGCTTGCCCAGGTCCTTGGACAGTTCGGCGCCGAGTGCGCGGCTCACCAGGTCGGTCGTGCCGCCGGGGCCGAACTGGACCATGAAGCTGATGTCGCGCTGGGGCCATTCCGCGCAGGCGGCGGTGGTGAAGAGCGCGAGCAGGAGGGCCCCGAGGGCCTGGCGCCACGGTCGGGAACGGGCGGGAAAGATGATCATGTGAGCTTGTCTCCGTTGTTGAAAGGTCGCCACGCAGGCCCTGTCATGGCACTGTCGAAGCGGCCCAGAAATGCTACGGAGATCGCACGTCGGGTTCGAGCCGTCGCACGGAATCACGAGGATGACTATCTTTCACAGATGCGGGGATGCCGAGCTCTTCGCCATCAACAAATCTGATGTGTCGCATCAGCGCAAGCGGCTTCCAGCGCGCGCGTCGCCTCACTAGGATGACCGTTCGCTCGGTCGCATCCACGGAAGGCTCCAGTGATCCACGAATTCAAGCAATACACCCCCGCCCCCGGCAAGGCCGATGCGTTGCGCACGCGCTTCCTGGCCACCACGCTGCCGATCTTCGAGCGGCTGGGTATCCCCGTGGTGTCGGTGTTCGCTCCCGAGGCGCCGCAGGGAGACCTCTGGTACATCGTGCGCTTCGACAGCGAAGCGCAGCGGGCCGCCGCCTGGGCAGCCTTCGGGGTGGACGAGGAGTGGCGGCGGGCCAAGGCCGCGTCCGAAGAGGACGGGCCGCTGCTGGCCAGCCAGAAGGGCTGCTTGCTCGCGTCGCTGTTCGAGCGCGCCGACTGAGTCTGCGCGGCCCGCGGAGCTCAGCGCCGTTCGGCCGTTCCGAGGTGCCGCAGCAGGGCGGCGTCGAAGGCTGCCGCCTGGTCGATGTTGGGAAGGTGCCCGGCCTGGGCAATGACTTCGAGCACCGAGCCGGCTATGCGCCGGTGGATGTCGGCCATGGCCTGCGGCAGCACGCCGTCGTTGGCGCCGACGATCAGCGTGGTGGGCAGGGCGATCTCTTGCACGCGTGCGAGGTAGTCCAGCCCCTGGATGGCGCGCGCGCAGCCTACGAAGCCGGTCACCGAGGTCGACGCCGCGACCTGCAGCAGGCGCTGCGCGGTGTCGGGATGCGCGTCGAGAAAGGCGCGGCCGAACCAGCGCTCCAGCGTGGGCCGGGCCAGCGCCCCACAGCCCTCGCGCTCGGCGGTGGCGATGCGTTCGTCCCAGGGCGCCCCGGCTTCGGGTGGCATGTCGGCGCGCGCGGCGCAAAGGCAGAGGCTCTCGAGCCGATCGGCATGCGCCAGCGCCAGTCCGAAGCCGCTCATGCCGCCCAGCGACAGGCCGACGTAGTGCACCTTCTCGAGCCCGAGCGCGTCGAGCACCGCGACCGTGTCGTCGACCAGCTGCTGCATCGTGGCGGGCGGCTGGCCGGCGACCGAGCTGCCGTGGCCGCGCGTATCCGTGCAGAGCACCTGCCAGCCCCGCGAAGCCAGCAGCGCCGCCTGCGTGGCCCACATGGCGCTGCTCGAGAGGATGGAGTGCGCCATGTACACGGCCGGCGCGCGAGGGTCGCCGTGGCGATGCACCGCGATCTGGCTGGCGGCCGAGGGCAGGGGGATGGTCTGTGAGGTGCTTTGCATGGGAAGGCGTTTTGGGTGCTGGAAGAAGGGCGGCTCAATCAATAACCGGCGAAGAACTCGATCGCCACCTGCTCCGGCGGCACGCCGCAGGCGTCGAGGCAGTCCTGCATGGCCGCGACCATCGCCGTGGGGCCGACGATGTAGTAGCTGCAGGCTTGCCAGTCAGGCACTTCCTGCTGGATGAGCTCGGCGGTGATCAGCCCGCTGCGCGTGGCCGGCGTGATCGCGTCGCCATGCGGTGCTGCCTCGCCCTGTTCGGCGATCACATGGACCACGCGCAGCGATGGCAGATCGGCGCAGAGCCGCGCGAGTTCGTCGCCCCAAGCCGCGAGATCGGGCGTGCGGTTGCCATAGAGCAGGGTCACGGGCGGTGTGGCCTTGCCGCATGCCGCTTCGTGCTGCAGGTGCCGCAGCATGCTGAAGAAGGGCGTGATGCCGATGCCGCCGGCCAGCATCACCAGCGGCCGGCTCGGGTCCGCGGGCAGCACGAAGTCGCCCATCGCCGGGCTCAGCAGCACGCTGGCGCCGTCGGCGCCGAGCGTACAGGCCGACAGGTGGCGCTTGAAGGGCGTGTCGCGCATGCGCATCGCGATCATCAGCTGCGCGTCGTGCGGCGCGCTGGCGATCGACAGCATGCGCTCGCCGTCGTCGGAGCCGTCCTCGGGGACGTCGAAGCCGGCCAGCTGAACGCTGACGAACTGGCCGGCCTCGAATTCGAAGCCCGCGGGGCGCTCGAGGAAGAAGGCCACGGTGTCGGTGGCGACGGTCGCGCGTGCGAGCACGCGGACGGGGAAGCTGTCGGGGTCGGTCATGGGGCGCTGCCGTTTTGGGTGGGGGAAGGGGCGGGGGACCAGGAGACGCTGACGTCGCCGCCGACGAAGGTCTGGCAGGCCATGCGGTAGCCCTGTGCCAGCTCGGCCTCCGACAGGTGCTTGCGCTCCTTGGGCTTCACGGTGTCGGCATGTTCCAGGCCGCGTTCGATCCGGCATTTGCAGGTGCCGCACAGGCCGCCGCCGCACTTGAAGGGAATGCCGCCCTGCCCGCGCAGCGAGACCCGCAGCAGGTTGCTGTTCTCGGGCGCGGTCAGGACCTTGTGGTCGTTGGTGATGAAGGTGATGCTGATCATGGGCGGTCGAGTTCCGATGCGTCGATGCGCACCAGGCGCACGTCCAGGGTCCCGAAGTTCACGAGCTGCGAGAGTTCCTCGCGCGCGGCCTCGAGCGTGTCGAAGCCCGGCAGGAACTTGGAGGGCACGAGATTGCGCAGGGGCGGATCGCCGTCTTCCACGATCGCGACCTTCACCGGCCGCAGCAGCTGTGCGATCACGAAGCGCGCGCGCCGCTGGCCGCAGAAGAAATAGTCGTGGGCTTCGACGGGATGAAGTCCGTCGCACAGTTCGGTGCGGAACTGCCCGTCCTTGTTCGTGAGGATCACGTATGCAGAGGCCATGGGAGGGGTCGGTGGGGTTTCAGGTGGGCGCGCTCTCGCCCTGGCTGATCTCGATGTCGTGATGGATCCAGAGCTGGCAGGCCAGCCGGAAGCCGGCGTCGAGCTGGTCGCCGAGCTGCTTCTTCTCTTTCCAGTTGGGCTCGGCCAGGTGCTCGGCGCCGCGCAGGACCTTGCACATGCACTTGGAGCACTTGCCCATCCCGCAGCCGTAGTCGAGGTGCGGAAAAGGGAACTGCTTGATGCCGGCGCGCACCACCAGGTTGGTGTTGGGCCGCACCTCGCCTTCGTGGCACTGGCCGTCTTTACGGATCACAACTTTGGGCATGGGCAATCGGTTCCATGGGTCGAGGGGTGGGGCGCTCGGGCCGCATCGGTCGGCGCCAGGGCTCGAGGGCTAATGTCGAAGCGAAGGCCGGCGCGCGTCAAACCACATCAGCACCGCCGATGCGTGACATCAGAGATATTGATAGGAGTGGACGGTTTTCATCGTCTCTTCATAGGATCACGCCAGGCCCGAAAAGGCCCCGTGCCGCGCGCCTCCCGGTGGCCGCGGACCTCCGTTCAGACCGACAAAGGACCACCCCATGACCGCATTGATGAGCAAGGAAGACTTCCGCCACGCACTTGAAGAAACGGTGCGGGGCAAGAGCGCGAACAAATCGCCTTTCAGCATCGCTTGGGCCGAGGGCCGGCTCTCACGCACGCATCTGGCGCGCTGGGCCGAGAACCATTACCACTACGTGGGCCCGTTCGCGGACTACCTGGGCTTCATCTACGCACGCACGCCGGCCCATCTGCTCGAGGTCAAGGACTTCATGCTGGCCAACATGTACGAGGAAGAGATCGGCGGCGACCGCCACACCGACCTGCTGATCCGCTTCGCGGAAGCCTGCGGCTCCTCCCGCGCGCGGGTGACAAACCCGGACAACATGCTGCCCTCGACGCGCGGCCTGCAGAGCTGGTGCTATTCGATGGCGATGCGCGAGAACCCGATCATCGCGGTGGCCGGCATCGTGGTGGGGTTGGAGTCGCAAGTGCCCTCGATCTACCGCAAGCAGGCGCCGACGCTGCGCGACCAGTACAAGTTCACCGACGAGGAGGTCGAGTTCTTCGACCTGCACATCGTGTCCGACGAGATCCACGGCGAGCGCGGCTACCAGATCGTGATCGAGCATGCCGACACGCCCGCGCTGCAGGCCGCCTGCCTCAAGGCCTGCGAAGTCGGCGCGCAGATGCGCCTGCTGTACACCGCGGAGCTCTTCCGCGTGTACGTCCAGCAGGACCTGGAGAAGGAAGCGGTTGTGCTGGTCGACTGAGGGTCAAGTCTCAAGTCCCAAGCTCCAGGTCTGGCGGACGAGCGGGCGTTCGATGCGGTGGTCCGGGCCGGCATCCATCCGGTGTGTCTCGAGAACATCTCTTTCACGTTGGCCCGCTCGTCACGCCAGATGCGATGACCTTGTGCGTTTGATGAAGCGCGAGAGTTCAAGTCGAGGCCGATGGGCCGTACCCCGGTGCCGCACGGTGGCGGCGTTTGCCTGCAGGTCACCAAGCGACGGAGACGGGGCACCTGCCTGTCTGCCCCCCCGATACAGGAGAAAAACATGCCGATTTCACGCCGCGATGCGACTGCTGCCTTGCTGAGTTCCACGCTCGCTCCCGCCCTTTGGGCACAGGGGGAGACGGCGAGCAGCTACCCTTCCAAGGCCATGCGAATCGTCGTGCCTTACCCACCGGGTGGTTTCAACGATACCTTGGGTCGCATCGTCGGCACCCATTTCAGCAACGTCTGGAAGCAGCCGGCCGTGGTCGACAACAAGCCGGGTGCGGGAACGGCCATCGGTTCGTTGGCGGTCGCAAGGGCACCCAATGACGGCTACACGCTGCTGGTGATTCAGTTTCCGTTCGCGGCCAATCCCTGGCTCTACAAGTTGCCCTACGACAGCGACAAGGCTTTCGATCCGGTGATTCTGGCGGGGCGTTCACCGATGGTGCTGCTGGCCAATGCGGACAGCCCGTACCGCAACGCGACGGAAGTCCTCGCGGCGGCCAAGGCAAAGCCCGGCACGATCCACTATGGAACGTCGGGGCCGGGGTCGTCCAACCATCTCGCGATGGTGTTGTTCGAGAATCTGGCGGGCATACGGATGAACCAGATTCCGTACAAGGGCAGCACGCCGATGCTCACCGATCTGGCGGGAGGGCAGGTGTCGCTGGCGATGGATCTGCTGCCCCATGCGCTGCCCTTCATCCAGTCAGGCAAGGTGCGTCCGCTGGCCATTGCCAGCGCCCAGCGTTCACCGTTGATGCCGGAAATCCCAACTGCCACCGAGGCAGGCATCAAGGGCTATGAAGTTTCGTCCTGGCACGGCTTCGTCGTGCCGCGAGGCACGCCGAGACCGATGGTCGAGAAACTCAATCGCGAAATGAACACGATCTTGGCCTCGAAAGAGGTCAAGAAGATCTTCGCCCAGCAGGGCTGTGTGCCGGATGGCGGGACGCCGGAACAGTTTCACAGCTTTATCGAGAGCCAGATGGCGCTATGGAAGCGCGTCATTCAACAGAACAACATCACCGCAGCATGACCATTCAACAAGACGCCCTCAACCTCATCGACGGCCGCTGGCAGCCCGCGGCCGGCGGCGCGTGGGGCCATCGCCACGACCCGGCCGACGGCGCGCCGCTCGGGCGCCATGCGGCCTCGGAGCGCGGCGATGCCAAGGCGGCCGTGGCCGCGGCGCGCCGCGCATTCGAGCTGCCGGGCTGGTCGCAGAACCCGCGCCTGCGCCAGCTGGTGATGCTGCGCTGGGCCGACCGGCTGGAGGCGCAGGCCGAGCCGCTGGCGCAGCTGCTGACCCGCGAGAACGGCAAGGTGCTGGCGCAGTCGCGCGGCGAGATCGCGGGGGCGGTGTCGGAGATCCGCTACTACGCGGGCCTGACGCGCTACATGCCGGGCCATGTGTTCGAGGTCGAGCCCGGCGCCTACTCGACCCTGCTCAAGGAGCCCGCGGGCGTGGCCGGCATCATCGTGCCGTGGAACGCGCCGGTGGTGCTGCTGATTCGTTCGCTGACGCCGGCACTGGCCGCGGGCTGCACCACGGTGATCAAGCCCGCGCCGCAGACGGCGCTGATCACCGCGCGCGTGATCGAGGCCCTGCACGCCTGCGAGGGCCTGCCGCCCGGCGTGGTCAACCTGGTGAGCGAGGACGGCCATGCGGTGGCGCAGTACCTGTCGGAGAGCACCGAGGTGGATGTGCTGAGCTTCACCGGTTCCAACGCCACCGGCCAGCGCATCATGGCCGCGGCCGCGCCCACCATGAAGAAGCTCTCGCTGGAACTGGGCGGCAAGTCGGCCTGCCTGGTGTTCGAGGACGCCGACGTCGAGCAGACCGCGGCCGCGATCGCGGTGGCGGCCACCATCATCAGCGGCCAGCAGTGCACGGCCGCGCGGCGCGTGCTGGTGCATGCGCGCCAGTACGACGCCATGCAGCAGGCCCTGACCACTGCGCTGGCCGCGCAGCGCGTGGCGCCGGGGCTGGTCGAGGGCGCGCAGATCGGGCCGCTGATCGACGCCGACGCGGCCCGGCTGGTGGGGCAGCGCATCGACGATGCGCTGCAGGCGGCCGATGCGGTGCTGCTGCGCGGCCGGCGCGAAGGCAACTTCGTGCACCCGTCGCTGGTGGCGCACCGCGACACGCGGGCCTTCTTCGTGCAGGAGGAGATCTTCGGCCCGCTGCTGGTGCTGGAGCGCTTCGAGGACGAGCGCGAGGCCATCGTGCGCGCCAACCACACCGAGTTCGGCCTGTCGGCCAGCGTCTGGACGCGCGACGGCGCGCGCGCGATGCGCGTGGCCCGCGCGCTGTGCAACGGAACGGTCTGGATCAACGACCACAACAAGCTCTTCGCCGAGGCCGAGACGGGCGGCTACCGGCGCAGCGGCCTCGGCCGGCTGCATGGCTACGACGCGCTGATCGACTTCCAGGAGATCAAGCACATCTACCAGCAGGTGGGCACGGCCTGAGCCAAGGCTGCGCGGGCGCCTTCTACAATCGCGCTCCACCCGCGCCTCCGGGCGATCTCACACCACAAGGCCCGCGTGGACCTCCGGCAGATTCAGTACTTTCTCGCGCTCTTCGAAGACGGCTCGATGACGCAGGCCGCCAAGCGGCTCGACGTGGTCCAGCCCACGCTGAGCATGCAGATCGCGAAGCTGGAGGAAGAGCTGGGCCAGCCCCTGTTCGAGCGCAAGCGGCGCGGCATGGCGCCCACCGCGCACGGGCGGCTCATGTACCGCCTGTTCCTGCCCATCGTGCGCGACATCGACAATGCGCGCGAACAGCTCGCGCAGCGCAGCGAGGTGGTCACGGGGCATGTGTCGCTGGGCCTGATCTCCTCGGTGGCCGAGAGCGTGCTGCCCGAGGCGCTGTCGCGCTTCAATGAAGCCTACCCGCATGTGGAGGTCACGGTCTCCGTCGGCTACAGCGCCATGCTGATCGACTGGGTGACCAGCGGCCAGCTCGACGTCGCGATCATCAACGAGCCGCGCGCCAAGCTCTCGCTGGCCACCGAATCGCTGGCCGAGGAAGACATGCTGCTGGTCACGAGCGCCGAGCACGGCCCCCGGCTGCCCGCCAACGTGCGGCTCGCGCGGCTGCCCGAACTCGACCTCGACCTGGTGCTGCCCACGCGCCGGCATGGGCTGCGCGGCGTGCTGGAGGCCTCCGCCCGGCAGGAGGGCATCGTGCTCGCGCCCAAGTTCGAGATCGACGTGCTGAGCACCATCGTGCGGCTGGTGGAGCGCACGCGCTTCGCCACCATCCTGCCGCGCATCGTGGTGCAGCGCGCGGTCAACGAGGGCACGCTGTCGGTGTGCCCGATCCTGTCGCCGCGCATCGTGCGGCACGTGGTCCGCATCAGCCACAAGCGCCGGCCGCTGAGTGCCGCCACCCACGCGCTGATCGACCTGGTGGCCGACGAGATCCGGCGCGTGCTGAGCGCGGGCGACGCGCGCAAGTGAGCCGCGCGGGCGTGCGCTGAGGCGCCGCCGCGCCGCGTCGACGCTTCGCCCGCCGCCTGGCTGAGCGGCCTTTGCCAATTCGCAAGCTTCGCAAATTCGCAGATTTCACTTCGCACAGATTCGCCTTTTCAGTCCTTCCGTGGCAACGCGCCTTTGCGTAGATTGCGAGGCCATGAACCCACCCGCTGGAACCACCGCGCTGCACGAACTGGTGCTGCCCGCCCATGCCAATCACCGCGGCACGCTGTTCGCGGGGCAGGGGCTGCAGCTCATGACCAAGGCGGCCTTCCTGGCGGCGCGCGGGCTGGCGCAGCGCGAGGTGGTGATGGCCGGCGTGACGCGTGCCGACTTCCTCGCGCCCGTGCCGGTGGGCCACCAGCTCACGCTGCGCGGCTGGGTCAGCCGCATCGGCCGCAGTTCGATGACCGTGTGCGTGACCGGCCTGGCCGACAGGCCCGGCATTCCCGCGGAAGAGGTTCTCAAGGGCGTGTTCGAGATGGTGGCGATCGACGCCGCCGGACGCCCCGCCGCCATCGACCGTTCTTACCTGGACAAGGAAACCGCATGACCACCACGACCCCCACGACCGAGCGCGCCGCACCGGCGGCCGCCTTCAAACCCAAGAAGTCCGTCGCCCTGTCGGGCGTGACCGCCGGCACCACCGCGCTGTGCACCGTCGGCCGCACCGGCAACGACCTGCACTACCGCGGCTACGACATCCTGGACATCGCCGAGGTCTGCGAGTTCGAGGAGATCGCGCACCTGCTGGTGCACGGCAAGCTGCCCACGCGCGCCGAACTCAAGGCCTACAAGGCGCGGCTCAAGGCCATGCGCGGCCTGCCCGCGAGCGTGAAGAGCGCGCTGGAGAGCCTGCCCGCCGGCGCCCATCCGATGGACGTGATGCGCACCGGCGTCTCGGCGCTGGGCTGCATCCTGCCCGAGAAGGACGACCACAACCTGCCCGGCGCGCGCGACATCGCCGACCGGCTCATGGCCTCGCTGGGCTCGATGTTGCTGTACTGGTACCACTGGAGCACCCAGGGCAAGCGCATCGAGGTGGAGACCGACGACGACTCCATCGGCGGCCACTTCCTGCACCTGCTGCACGGCGAGAAGCCCTCGGAGGCTTGGGTGCGCGCCATGCACACCTCGCTGAACCTGTATGCCGAGCACGAGTTCAATGCCTCGACCTTCACCGCGCGCGTGATCGCCGGCACCGGCAGCGACATGTACTCCTCGATCGCCGGCGCCATCGGCGCGCTGCGCGGGCCCAAGCACGGCGGCGCCAACGAGGTGGCCTTCGAGATCCAGAAGCGCTACGACGCCCCCGACGAGGCCGAGGCCGACATCCGCCGGCGCGTCGAAGCCAAGGAAGTGGTGATCGGTTTCGGCCACCCGGTCTACACGGTCAGCGACCCGCGCAACGTGGTGATCAAGGGCGTGGCCCGGCAGCTGTCCGACGCGGCCGGCTCGACCAAGATGTACGACATCGCCGAGCGGCTCGAGTCGGTGATGTGGGAGGTCAAGAAGATGTTCCCCAACCTGGACTGGTTCAGCGCCGTGAGCTATCACATGATGGGCGTGCCCACGGCCATGTTCACGCCGCTCTTCGTGATCGCCCGCACCAGCGGCTGGGCGGCCCACGTGATCGAGCAGCGCGTCGACAACAAGATCATCCGGCCGAGCGCCCACTACACCGGCCCGGAAGACCTGGTGTTCGTGCCGATCGGGGCGCGCAGCTGAAGTGCGGCGCAGCGCTGGATGCCCACGTGGCGATCCGGCGCCGTACCAAAGTCGTGCAGGACAACGAGTCCCGCACCGAACAAGAACCGAGCCTTGATTCCAGAGAGGCGCGCGGCGCGCCCGGCGACCGATCCCCCACGATGAACTCTTCCTACCGAAAAAAACTCCCCGGCACCGCGCTGGACTACATCGACGCGCGCGCGGCGGTCGATGCCCTGCAGCCCGGCGCCTGGGACGGCCTGCCCTACACCGCGCGCGTGCACGCCGAGAACCTGGTGCGGCGCTGTGACCCGGCCATCCTTGAGGACTGCCTGCTGCAGCTCGTGGAGCGCCTTCGCGACCGCGACTTTCCCTGGTACCCGGTGCGCGTGGTGTGCCACGACATCCTGGGCCAGACCGCGCTGGTGGACCTGGCGGGCCTGCGCGATGCGATCGCGGCTGAAGGCGGCGACCCGGCGCAGGTGAACCCCGTGGTGCCGGTGCAGCTGATCGTGGACCATTCGCTGGCCGTGGAGTGCGGCGGCTTCGATCCCCAGGCCTTCGAGAAGAACCGGCAGATCGAGGACCGCCGCAACGAGGACCGCTTCCATTTCATCGAGTGGACCAAGCGCGCCTTCGCCAACATGGAGGTGATCCCGGCGGGCAACGGGATCATGCATCAGATCAACCTGGAGAAGATGTCGCCGGTGGTCTACGTGCAGGACGGCCTGGCCTTCCCCGACACCTGCGTGGGCACCGACAGCCACACGCCGCACGTCGATGCACTGGGCGTGATCGCCGTGGGCGTGGGCGGCCTCGAGGCCGAGAACGTGATGCTGGGCCGCGCCTCGTGGATGCGCCTGCCCGACATCGTCGGCGTCGAGCTCACCGGCCGGCGCCAGCCGGGCATCACCGCCACCGACATCGTGCTGGCCTTGACCGAATTCCTGCGCCAGCAGAAGGTGGTCGGCGCGTACCTCGAATTCTTCGGCGAAGGCACGCAGGGCCTGACCATCGGCGACCGGGCCACCATCTCCAACATGTGCCCCGAGTACGGTGCCACGGCCGCGCTGTTCTACATCGACGAGCAGACACTGACCTACCTGCAGCTCACAGGCCGCGAGGACACGCAGGTCGCGCTGGTCGAGATCTACGCGAAGACGGCCGGCTTCTGGGGCGACGCACTCCAGACCGCCCGCTACGAACGCGTGCTGCGCTTCGACCTCTCGGGCGTGGTGCGCAACATGGCCGGCCCGTCGAACCCGCACCGCCGCTTGCCGACCTCGCAGCTGGCCGCGCGCGAGATCGCCGTCGGACTCGATGCGGCGCGCCAGCAGGAGGCCGCGGGCCTGATGCCCGATGGCGCGGTGATCATCGCGGCCATCACCTCGTGCACCAACACCTCGAACCCGCGCAACGTGATCGCGGCCGCACTGCTGGCGCGCAACGCCAACCGGCTCGGCCTGCAGCGCAAGCCCTGGGTCAAGTCCTCGCTGGCACCGGGCTCCAAGGCCGTCGAGCTCTACCTGCGCGACGCCGACCTGCTCAAAGACCTCGAACAGCTGGGCTTCGGCATCGTCGCCTTCGCCTGCACCACCTGCAACGGCATGTCGGGTGCGCTCGATCCGGCGATCCAGCAGGAGATCATCGACCGCGACCTCTACGCCACCGCGGTGCTCTCGGGCAACCGCAACTTCGACGGTCGCATCCATCCCTATGCCAAGCAGGCCTTCCTGGCCTCGCCGCCGCTGGTCGTGGCCTACGCGATCGCGGGCACGATCCGCTTCGACATCGAGCGCGACGTGCTGGGCGTCGTCGAGGGCAAGGAGATCCGCCTGCAGGACCTCTGGCCCAGCGACGAGGAGATCGATGCCATCGTCGCGGCTTCGGTCAGGCCCGAGATGTTCCGCCAGGTCTACGAGCCCATGTTCGCGATCCATCCGGACAGCGGCGAGAAGGTCAGCCCGCAGTACGACTGGCGCCCGCAGTCGACCTACATCCGCCGCCCGCCCTACTGGGACAGCGAAGGGGTGGGCGCGCTCGCGGCCGTGCCGCGCACGCTGCGCGGCATGCGGCCGCTGGCCATCCTGCCCGACAACATCACGACCGACCACCTGTCGCCCTCCAACGCGATCCTGCTCGACAGCGCCGCCGGCGAGTACCTGGCGAAGATGGGCCTGCCCGAGGAAGACTTCAACTCCTATGCCACGCACCGCGGCGACCACCTGACGGCCATGCGCGCCACCTTCGCCAACCCGCAGCTGGTCAACGAGATGGCGGTGGTCGACGGCGTGCAGCAGAAGGGCTCGCTGGCGCGCCTCGAGCCCGAGGGCCGGGTGCTGCGCATGTGGGAGGCCATCGAAACCTACCTGAGCCGCCGGCAGCCGCTGATCATCGTGGCCGGCGCCGACTACGGCCAGGGTTCGTCGCGCGACTGGGCCGCCAAGGGCGTGCGCCTGGCCGGTGTCGAGACGGTCGTGGCCGAAGGCTTCGAGCGCATCCACCGCACCAACCTGCTGGGCATGGGCGTGCTGCCGCTGGAGTTCAAGCCCGGCACCACGCGCCTCACGCTGGGCCTGGACGGCAGCGAAACCTTCGACGTGGCCGGCCGGCCTGCGCCGCGCACCGGTCTCACGCTGGTCGTGCGCCGCAGGAGCGGCGACGTGCTGCAGGTGCCGGTGACCTGCCGGCTCGACACGGCCGAGGAGGTGTCGATCTACGAGGCCGGCGGCGTGCTGCAGCGTTTTGCGCAAGACTTCCTGGCCGCGAACAAGCCGGCCGCCTGAAGACCACCACCCTCTCCTCACCATGGCATCCGTACCTCAGATCAAGATCCCCGCCGTCTACATGCGCGGCGGCACCAGCAAGGGCGTGTTCTTCCGCCTGCAGGACCTGCCGCCGGCCGCGCGCGAAGCCGGGCCGGCGCGCGATGCGCTGCTGCTGCGCGTGATCGGCAGCCCCGACCCCTACGGCAAGCAGATCGACGGCATGGGCGGCGCGACCTCGTCGACTTCGAAGACCGTGATCCTGTCGCCTTCCACGCGCCCGGAGCACGACGTCGACTACCTCTTCGGCCAGGTCTCGATCGACAGTGCCTTCGTCGAATGGACCGGCAACTGCGGCAACCTCTCGGCGGCGGTCGGCCCCTTCGCGATCGCGCAGGGACTGATCGACCCGGCCCGCGTGCCGCGCAACGGCCTGTGCACCGTGCGCATCTGGCAGGCCAACATCGGCAAGACCATCGTGGCGCAGGTGCCGATGGTCGACGGCGAAGTGCAGGAGACCGGCGAGTTCGAACTCGACGGCGTGACCTTCCCGGCCGCCGAGGTGGCGCTGGAGTTCATCGACCCGGCCGACGAGGGCGACGGCGGCGGCGCGATGTTCCCGACCGGCCAGGTGGTGGACGACCTCGTGGTGCCCGGCGTCGGCACGTTCAAGGCCACGCTGATCAACGCCGGCATCCCCACCATCTTCCTCAACGCCGCCGACATCGGCTGCACCGGCACCGAACTGCAGGAGGCGATCAACGGCGATGCCAGGGCGCTGGCCATGTTCGAGGCCATCCGCGCGCATGGCGCGGTCAAGATGGGCCTGATCCAGCACGTCGGCGAAGCGGCCCGGCGCCAGCACACGCCCAAGGTGGTTTTCGTCGCCCCGCCCACCGGCTACACCGCCTCCAGCGGCAAGGCCGTGCAGGCGGCGGACGTCGACCTGCTGGTGCGCGCGCTGTCGATGGGCAAGCTGCACCACGCGATGATGGGCACGGCCGCGGTCGCGATCGGCACCGCCGCCGCCATTCCCGGCACGCTGGTGAACCTCGCGGCCGGCGGCGGCGCGCGCCAGGCGGTGCGCTTCGGGCACCCCTCGGGCACGCTGCGCGTGGGCGCCGAGGCCCGCCAGGTCGACGGCCAATGGGTCGTGACCAAGGCGCTGATGAGCCGCAGCGCCCGCGTGCTGATGGAAGGCTGGGTCCGCGTTCCCGGCGACAGTTTCTGATTGGAATTTTTCGCATGTCCACCCGCAAGCAACTCAAATCCCTGGCCGAGGCCCGCCGCGGCCTGATCGTTCCCGGCGCTTTCAACGCACTGTCGGCCAAGGTGGTCGAGGACCTGGGCTTCCAGGCGATCTACATCACCGGCGCCGGTGTCACCAACATGTGGTTCGGCATGCCCGACCAGGGCTTCATGGGCCTGGCGGAAATCGCCGACCACACGGCGCGCATCCGCGATGCGGTCTCGGTGCCGCTGATCGTCGATGCCGACACCGGCTTCGGCAATGCGCTGAACGTGCGCCACACGGTGCGCACGCTGGAGCGCGCCGGCGCCGACTGCATCCAGTTCGAGGACCAGGTTGCGCCCAAGCGCTGCGGCCATTTCTCGGGCAAGGAGGTGATCGTCACCGAAGAAGCCGTGAGCAAGATCAAGGCCGCGGTCGATGCGCGCCAGGACCCCGACCTGCTGATCATGGCGCGCACCGATGCCGCCGCCGTGCACGGCTTCGAGGCCGCCATCGAGCGCGCGCAGAAGTTCGCCGAGGCCGGGGCCGACATCCTGTTCGTCGAAGCCGTGACCACCGCCGACGAGATCCGCGCGCTGCCCCGGCGCCTGGCCAAGCCCCAACTCATGAACATGGTGATCGGCGGCAAGACGCCGATCTTCAACGCCACCGAACTGGGCGAACTCGGCTACGGGATCGTGCTGTACGCCAACGCGGCGCTGCAGGGCGCGGTCGCCGGCATGCAGAAGGCGCTGACGGTGTTGCGCGACGAGCAGGAGGTGCAGGAATCGAGCGGCCTGGTCGCGACCTTCGCCGAACGCCAGCGCCTGGTCGGCAAGCCGGAATGGGATGCGCTGGAGAAGCGCTACACCTGAGAGTGCGACCTGGCCGTCGGTGTCAGGCGCTCGCCTGCGGCGCCGACAGCTCCGACGAGTGCCGCGCGAGCTCGACGAAGGCCTTCAGGTAGTCGACGTCGGTGTCGATCTCGCGCGCGCCCAGGAAGATCTGCTTGGCGATGCCGCGCGGGCCCAGCCGGACCGGCACGATGTCCATCTTCTGCGCGTATTCCTCCACCAGCCAGCGCGGCAGGGCGGCCACGCCGCGGCCGCTCGCGACCATCTGCAACATGATGTCGGTGGTCTCGATGGCCTTGTGGCGCCGGGGTGTCACGCCCGCGGGCATCAGGAACATGTTGTAGATGTCCAGCCGGTCCGTGGTGACCGGGTAGGTCACGAGGACTTCCTTGCTCAGGTGCGCGGGCTTCACGTAGGGCAGGTTCGCCAGCGCGTGGCCGCGCGGCACCACCAGCACCTGCTCGTAGTCGAACACCGGCTCGTAGTGCAGGCCCGGCTTGTAGAGCGGGTCGGGCGTCACCAGCAGGTCGATCTCGTGGCCGAACAGCGCGCCGATGCCGCCGAACTGGAATTTCTGCTTCACGTCCACGTCCACGTCGGGCCAGTTCGCGAGGTAGGGCGAGACCACCTTGAGCAGCCATTGGTAGCAGGGGTGGCATTCCATGCCGATGCGCAGCGAGCCGCGTTCGCCCTGGGCGAACTGGCCCAGGCGCTCCTCGGCCAGCGCGAGTTGCGGCAGCACCCGGTTGGCGACCGCCAGCAGGTACTGGCCCGCCTGGGTCAGCCGCAGGCTGCGGCCTTCGCGCTGCCAGATCTCGGTTCCGAGCTGGGCCTCGAGCTTGCGGATCGAATGGCTCAGCGCCGACTGCGTGAGGTGCAGCACCTCGGCGGCCGCCGTGAGCGAGCCCTGCTTGTCCACTTCCTGGACGATCGAAAGATGGCTGCGCTCGAGCATGGCGAATGAGTGGAATTCATCGATGGAGTGAGGTAAGGCCATCTTACTTCACGGGTCGCCGAGCCTCGGATCCTGCTTTTTCCAGACGGCCGGACCTCTGCGATACCGATCACCACCACCCACAACCTCGACGCGCAGCGCGAGGCCATGCCCCAGCCGGTTCGGCCGGAGGCCGTCCTATGGTTCGCGCTGCGTGAAGCCGCCGATCACTGCTTCTTCTTGCGGGTCGAGGCGCGGGTCGCGCCCGGTGCCGAGGTCTGCGACGGTGCCGCTGCGCCGTCCACGCCCAGCCGGCCGCCGCCGCCCAGGCCCTGGCCCTTGACCGTCTGCGCCTTGTAGTTGCGCAGCGCCACCACCATCTGATTGAAGGCGTCCATGAAGGCCGCGCTGATCACCTTGCCCTGGGCGGTGTTGGTGTAGCCGCCCAGGCCGCCCGCGGCGGTGCCGCCGAAGAGCTGGCCGAAGCCGCCGAAGTCGGTCTTGGAGGCGCTGCCTTCCGAGGCCGCGACCTGCACGCCCGAACGGTTGTCGATCAGCGTCAGCAGGGTGCTGGCCTCCTTGGTCTGCAGGTTGCCGCCCACGGCCGCGAGCACGCCGCCGTAGCGGCCGCCGACCAGGCCGCCGAGCGAGGCGCCCATGCCGCCGGCGTTGTTGTTGTTGAACACGATCTCGGGCGACAGGCCGTAGTCGGAGGCCACCATCTGGCCGCCGCCGAAGTTGCTGCCCTGGCGCATCTCGCCCGACTGCATCAACGCGCGCTCGCGCGTCATCGCGTTCATGCCGGCCGCGCCGCGCTCGACCACCACGAAACAGTTCGACTGCTGGATCAGCAGGCGCAGCAGGTTGGCCGTGGGCGGCAGCTTGTACTCGTTGCGCAGGATCGTGTACCAGCCGGCCGACTGGTTCTCGATCAGCGAGACGGTGCCCAGCGGCGAGGCGCACTTCTCGAGCGCGCTGTTGGTGTTGGCCGTGGCATCGCCCGCGGCCGCGCCGGTGGCAACGGTCTTGGCGCCCTGGGCGCCCATCTGCATGTCGGTGGTCTGGCAGGCGGCGAGCATCGCCAGGCCGGCCAGCACCGATGCGGTCCGGGTGAAGCGCAGCAGGCGCGCGGGGTGGGTGGCAGTGTGCATGGTCAGGATCCGAAGCCGCCGCGGCGTGCGCGCAGAACGACGGCCCTGGCCGCGATCCGCAGACTGCTTTTCATTGATAACTTTCGGGAGGGGGAGCGCCCGGGGTCGGGCGAGCCGAAAGTTAAGCGTTGAAGGCGGGTGCCACCAGTGCCGAAAGTCACTTTTCGGCGGTGAGCGCGCGCCGCAGCGCCGCGGCATTGACCGGCTTGAACAGCATCTGCACGCCCGATTCGCGCGCGTGCCGCAGCGGTTCGGGTGCGGTCTCGCCGGTGATGAGCAGCAGGGGGCGTTCGATGCCGAAGCGGCGATGCAGCCGCAGGCCGACGTCGAGCCCGTTGACGCCGTCGGGCAGGCGGTAGTCGCAGATCAGCATGTCGGCCTGCTGCGAGGGCACCTGCGCGCGGCTGAGCGCGTCCACCGCGCCCTGCTCGTCGCAGACCGCCATCACCTCGATCGACCAGGCGCGCAGCAGCACGGACATGGCTTCGCGGATGTCGGCCTCGTCGTCGATCAGCAGCACGCGCCGGGGCAGGCTGCCGTCGGGACGCGCGGCCAGCGCGACGCGCGCCCGGGCTTCGGCCAGCGGCAGCGAGATGCGAAAGCGGCTGCCGCGTCCGATGCGCGAATGCAGTTCGACCGGATGGCCGAGCAGGCGCGAGAGGCGCTGCACGATCGACAGGCCGATGCCCAGGCCGCGCGCGCGGTCGCGGCCCGAGTTGCCGACCTGGTAGAACTCCTCGAAGATCCGGTCGCGCTGGTCGGGCGCGATGCCCGCGCCGGTGTCCAGCACGTCGATGCGCACCGTGCGGCCGTGCGCGCGCGCCGTCACGGTGACACCGCCGCGCTGCGTGTACTTGATGGCGTTGTCGATCAGGTTCGACAGCATGCGCGCCAGCAACTGCGGATCGCTGTGCACCCAGAGCCCGCTGGCGCGCAGGCGCAGCTGCAGGTCCTTCTGTTCGGCCTGCGCCGAGAACACGTGGTTGAGCGACAGCAGCAGCGCGTCGAGCTGCACCGGCTGCGGCACCGGCGTGACCACGCCGGCATCCAGGCGCGACACGTCGAGCATGGTGTCGAGCGACTTGCCCAGCGCATTGACCGCGCGCATCAGGCGCTCGGCGTTGCGCCCTTCGGGCCGGTTCTGCAGTGCGGTCTCGAGCGCGGCACCGAACAGCGCGACCGCATGCAGCGGCTGGCGCAGGTCGTGGCTGGCGGTGGTCAGGAAGCGCGTCTTCTCGGCGCTCGCGCGCTCGGTGGCCGCGACCTGTTCGCTCAGGCGCGCGGCCAGGGCCTCGTTCTCGAAGCGCAGCAGCAGCGCGTCGGTCAGTTGCCGGTGCTCCTGCACACCGACCCGCAGCATCAGCGTGAGGTTGACCGTGGCGAAGGCGGCGAGGAACCAGTGCATGCCGTCGCCATGCACGATCAGTGCGGCGATCAGGCCGCCCAGCATCGGCAGCGTGTGGCCGTACATCGCGACCGTCAGCGGCCGCAGCGACTGCACGGCGCGCGCGCAATTGCCGAGCATCACCACCATCAGCACCGCGGTCACGGCGATATTGCCGGCGGGGACGAACAACCACGGCGCCATGGCGTCCGCCAGGCCCATGAGCGTGACGGCGACCGTGATGCGCCGCACCCATCGCGGGCTGTCGGCGGCCGGCGCCGCGGGCGTCCAGCGCGGCGCGAAAGCCAGGTAGGCATAGAGCGCGAGGTGGATGCCGACGAAGGCAATCACCGCCGGTTCGCGCAGCTGCACGTACAGGAAGGCGCCCAGCACCAGGATGAACACCAGCCGCGCGACCAGCGTGGCGTTGTAGATGTAGTAGACCGAGGCGACGTGCTCGCGCAGCACGCGCTGTTCGAGCGCGTCGTCGTCGTCGCGGCCCGCGGGGCGGGCGGGGACGCGCGCGTGCATGGACCGCGGGTTCAACGCAACTGGCTGATCAGCTGCGCCCGCGAGCGCACGCCGAACAGCAGCAGCAGCGTCGAGACATGGTTTTTCACCGTGCCTTCGCTCAGATGGGCCAGCTGCGCGATCTCGCGGTTGGCCTTGCCTTCGAGCACCCACTGCAGCACCTCGAGCTGCCGCGGCGTGAGCTGCTCCAGGGCCTCGGGCCGTTCGGCCGACGGTGTGGTCGACAACGGCCCGGGCAGCGCCGGCAGTCCGATGGCAGCGCTCTGCACGTCGAGCAGGCCGCAGGCGCGGATGAAGCTCACGACCTCGTTGAGGTCCGCCGACTTGGGCAGGAATGCGAGCGCGCCCTGGTCGAGCGCGCCGCGCGACAGCGTGGTGTCGACGGTGCCCGAGAGGACCACGATGCGGGCCAGGGGAAAGTGCGTGCGAAACGCGATCAGGCCCTCGAGACCCTGCGTGTCGGGCAGCGCGAGATCGAGCAGCACCAGGCCGATCGCGTCCTGCGCGGCCGCGTAGAGGGCCAGCGCGCTGGCCAGGCTGTCGGCCTCGAAGACCTCGGTGGCCGTTGCCGGATCGGTGGCCTGCGATTGCACCAGCGCGCGCACCCCCAGGCGCACCAGGTCGTGGTCATCGACGACCAGGATCGCACGGGGCCGTGCAGGGGGGAGGGCGGTGTCGGCGTGCGGAGGCGCCAGGGTGTGCAGGATCGATTCGGTTCGCATTGCGAACGATGGTAGCGAAGCGCACGGCAGGCGGAAGTGCCGGAAGTCACATCCGTGGACGCCGTCGCCCGCAACTCATTCGTTGCCGCCCACCGGATCGGCGTCCTCGTCTTCCGTGGCCGCCACCGGCTTCTTCAGGAAGCCGGCCGCGTTCTCGTCCGCGCCCGGCGCTCCTGCGCCCGCTTCTTCCCTGCGGAACTGCGCGGCGCGGCGCTGCGCTTCGGTGCCTGCGTGCTCGATCGGCTGTGCGCCGTGTTCAAGGTCGTCGTTCGTGGATGGCGGCATGGCGGGCTCCTTTGTGGGCTTCCAGTGAAACCGGGCCGCTGCTTCGCCGATGTAGGCGCTTGCGCAATCACCGGGTAGCCCGCGCAGGCCGCGGTGCTTCGGACCGATGCCGACAGGCCTTTTCCAATGGAGCGCGCTGAAGTCAAAAGTAGGAAGGGATTTCCATAATGAAAAGATATTCCACTTCTCATACGATGCGCTCTTGGGTTCTTCCAGGCGTGCCGAGCAGGGCGCCCTGGAGATTTCCTGGTGTTCCCTCTCTGCCGGCGGGGCCGTCGGCAGCCGAACCCCATGGCCCCTCGCCGCCATGGCGACTGCATCGTGATCAACAACAAGGAGACTGTCTTGAAATCCATGGACTCGTCGAGCTTCAAGCTCGCATTCACCGCCGCGGCGGTGCTGGCCATCGCGGCGTGCGGCGGCGGCAGCGGTGGCGGCGACGCGCCCGGTGCCGCGGTGCCGCCCGTGACCGTGGCGCCGACCGAGCCGGGCGTCACGACGCCACCCGTCGATCCGGTCACGCCGACGACCCCCGTGGTCGATGCCGAGGACAAGAGCTTCGACCTCTACTACAACGTGTGCCGGGGGACGGATTCCAAGTGCTACAACGACTGGGGTGCGTTCGCCACCACCCCGGACCGCGTGCTGATCTACTCGCGCACCGCCGGCCCGCGCCATGCGAACCTGGGCACGCCGATGGGCACTGGCATGAACCCGACGATGAACCCCGACAACGTGATGCAGGCCGGGTTGGTGCGGATGCTGGCCGAAGCCGGCATCACCGCCGACTGGACCGAAGACGTCGCGATCCTCGGGGCCCGGGTCAACAACTACAAGGCGATCATCTTCGCGAGCTCCAACCGCGACACCTTGTGGAACGATGCCGTGCCGACGAGCAACGATGCGGCGCGCACCGCGCTGCGCAACTACATGCGGCGCGGCGGTGGCTTCGTGGGGCTGCACAACGCCTTCGGCGCCGAATACAACTGGCCTTACTACGAGGGCCTGCTGGGCAACGCCAACTTCTACAACCACGGGCCCAACCGGGCGGGCGATGTGGAGATCGTCGCGCAGGACCCTTCGACCGACGGCGTTCCGGCGCGCTTCACCTTCCAGGACGAGTGGTACAACCTCACGCCCTTCCCGACCAACGTCAAGTTCCTGGCCAAGGTCGACACCTCGACGCTGCTGCCGTTGACGGCGGCGCCGCATCCGGGACACGCGGGCTTCCATCCGGTGGCCTGGTGCCAGTACTACGACGGCGGCCGCGCCTGGCTCTCGACACTGGGCCACAACACCCACTCGTTCACCGCGAACTCGACCGGCCCGGGCGCGGACGCGTTCCAGAAACTCGTGGTGCAGGGCGTCAAGTCGGCCATGGGCCTGACGCCCTTCTGCACCGACTAGTTCTCGCCATCGCTGCCGTCGCTCGAAGCACGGCAGCGCGTCCCCCCATCCGTGCGGCACCCGTCGCGTGAAGAGACCTCCATGAAACTCAAATCCCTGGCAGCCATGCTGCTGTCCTGCGGCGTGATCGCGTCGCCGCTCCTGCTCCACGGCTGCGGCGGCGACGACAGCGCGAGTGTCGGTGTGGGCGCCGGTCCCGGCACCGGCAGCGGACCCGGTCCCGATGGCGGTACCGCGCCCGTCGAGCCCACGCCGACGCCTGCGGTCGCCGCGGCGCTCGACGATTGCTGCACCCCCGGCGACAAGGACTTTCCCAAGGTCGGCGGCAACCTGGGCAACCAGAACTACTCGATGCTGCAGAAGGTCGGCAAGGCCGAGGTCGCGCAGCTGGGCGGCGCCTGGGTCAACCGCATCGAAGGCGGGCTGAACACCGGCACCAACCAGAGCACCACGGTGGTGGTCGACGGCGTGATCTACATCGAGTCGGCGCTGGGCAACGTGATCGCGGTAGACGGCAAGACCGGCGTCACGAAGTGGAAGTGGAGCACGCCGCATGGCGTGGTCACGCGCCGCGGCGTGGCGGTGGCCAAGGACCTCGGCCTGGTCTACACGCTCGCGGGCGGCAACCGGCTCGTGGCGTTGCGCAAGGACACGGGCGAGGTGGCCTGGACCAAGCAGTACCCGGGAAGCACCGACAGCGGCTTCGTCGGCGCGGTGCAGAAGGTGGCGCTGGTCTACCACGACAGGCGCCTCTACATCGGCACCAACGACGGCAACCGCGGCGCGGCCTTTTCGGCCGATGCCGGCAACGGCGAGGTGCTGACCGCGTTCTGGGGCGTGCCTCGCGTCGGCGAGCCCGGCCACGAGACCTGGGGCAATGCGCCGGAGACCGACCGCACGGGTGCCACGCCGTGGATCCACCCGGCGATCGACCCCGAACTCGGCCTGGTCTACTGGACCTTCGGCAACACGCGTGGCGGCTCCTCGCAGAACGGCTCGACGCGGCCCGGCCTCAACCTGTTCGCCAATTCGATCGTCGCGCTCGACCTCAAGACGGGCGAGTACAAGTGGCACTTCCAGTCGGTGCACCACGACATCTGGGACATGGACAACGTCATGGCGCCGGTGCTGGCCGACGTGCAGATCGAAGGCCGCCCGCGCAAGGTCGTGATCTACGGCAGCAAGACCGGCATGTACTACATCCTCGACCGCAAGGACGGCAGCGCGCCGCTGGGCATCGACGAGGTTCCGGTCAAGCAGGACGCGCGCCAGGCCACCTGGCCCACCCAGCCGATTCCGCGCCAGGGCGCCTGGACCGACTCCTGCGTGGTCGACCAGCCGCTGGGCACGGCCATCCCCGGCGACCCGAACCGCGCGGTGCCCCACTACAAGATCGGCTGCCTCTTCGATCCGCATTGGGACGTGCCCACGCTGTCCGCGCCGGGCCACGGCGGCGGCGCCAACTGGAACCACCAGTCCTTCAGCCCCGCCACCGGCCTGGTCTACACCGGCACCGGCTACGTGGCCGCGGCCCATTCGCTGACCGAGGCCTCCAACGGACTGCGGCCGCCCGGCGCGTACATGACCGGCGGCATCGTCGCGGTCGACCCGGGCACCAACCTGGTCAAGTGGAAGAAGCACATGCCGTACTCGCTGGCGCATGGCAACGGCATCCTGACCACGGCCTCGCGCCTGCTCTTCATCGGCCAGCCCGATGGCAACCTGCTGGCGATGGATGGCGACAACGGCAACGAGCTGTGGCGCTTCCAGACCGGCGCGGCCATCAGCGCGAGCCCGGTGAGCTACGAGATCGACGGCGAGCAATACGTCGCGGTGTACGCGGGCGGCACCGGCATTCCCTACGGCGATTCGGCAGCGCGCGGCGACTACCTGTGGGCCTTCAAGGTCGGCGGCACGGTGCCGCCCGCGGCCACGCCGCAGCCACCCACCGTGCGCCGTCCGGTGTCGGGCAGCGCGGTCGAAGGCGCGGCACTGCCTTCGCCCAACACGGTGTTCCTGGGGCGCGTGCCGACGGCCGCCAACGTGCCGGGTGCGGCCGAGTCGACGGCGGTGAATGCGATGACGCCGACCTGGATGCGCGTGCCGGTGAACACCACCGTGACCTTCACCAACCCGGCCGACAACGCCAACACGCACTGCGCGACCCAGTTCTTCGAAGGCCGGTTCGACTTCAGGCTGGCGCCGGGCGTCTCGGCGGCCCACACCTTCGACACGCCGGGCGAGTACTTCTACAACGATTGCCACAGCCCGCGGCCGACGGGGAAGATCGTCGTCTACTGAGCGCGCGCCCGCGCTGCTCTTGCCACGGCCTCGGTTTGCACCGAGGCCGTGTGCGTTGATGCAGCCTTCAGGCCGCGCGCTTCTTGAGCAGGGCCGAGGCGCCGCTGGCACCCGCGAGCTGCCGGGTGGTGCTGAGCAGCGCGGGCGCGAGCTCGAGCATGCGCTTCTCGGTGAGCCGCACCAGCGGTCCGGCGATGGTGACCACGCCGATCACCGCGCCGGCGTTGTCGCGGAGCGGCGCGGCCATCGCAGTCATCGCGGGTGCGAACACCTCCACGATCATGCTGAAGCCGCGCTGGCGCGTGGCCTTCAGATGGCTCAGCAGCGACTTCACCGAGGTGACGGCGCGTGGTCCGAAATCCTCCGGCTTGCCGAAGCCCTGGCGGGCCACGAGTTCGAGCGCGCGTTCGTCGCTCATCGTCGACAGCCAGGCGTGGCCCGCGGAGCTGCAGGAGAGGTTGACCGAGAGTCCCATGTCCGGGTCGTAGCGCAGTCCGCGCGTGGCGCCCTGCGCCTTGGCCACGAAGATCAGTTCGTCGCCGTCGACCACGCCCAGGCGCACCAGCTCGCCCGATTCGGACGCCAGCCGGTCGAGCAGCGGCTGCGCGATGTCGACCACGCCGCTGGCGCTCAGGAAGCCCAGGCCCAGCGACACCAGCTTGATGGTCAGCACGTAGTCGCCATGGCTCTGGTCCTGGCGCACGTAGCCGCAGCGGATCAACTCGGACAGCAGCCGATGCGTGGCGCTCAGCGGCATCTCGAGTTCGGAGGCCAGCGTCGACAGCGCCTTGCCGTCGGGGTGGGCAGCGAGGTGCTCCAGGACTTTCAAACTTCGCTCGAGGATGCTGCTCATCAGGGTTCTTTCTGTCGGTGTCTCGCCAGCCGTCGTGCGCAACCGAAATGGCTCGCCGCACGGGGTCGTTGCCACTGTATCAAAAGCGGAGACAAAAGGGTTTTCACTGTGGAAAACATTTCCGTTTAATTCTAGTATCGGTCCGTCGCGGCCTTCAGCAGGTCGCATCCATCCGATCTCACCAGGAGCATCCCCTTGAGAAAAACCGCCAGCCTGATGGCCGTCGCCGTCCTGTCCACCCTGTTGACCCTGCCGGCGTTCGCGCAGCAGGAGCGCGTGATCCGCTTCGGCCACCTCAACAACGCCGATCACCCGGTGAGCTTCGGCGTGAAGCGCTTCGCCGAAATCCTGGCCACGAAGAGCGGCGGCAAGATGAAGGTGCTGGAGTTCCCGGCCTCGCAGCTCGGCAACGAGATGCAGCAGCAGTCCGCGCTGCAGGGCGGCGTGCAGCAGATGTCCGCGCCCGCGACGACCTCGCTGGCGGGCATCGTCAAGGAGTTCGGCCTGGTCGACTTCCCGTTCGCGGTGAGCACCTTCGCGCAGGCCGATGCGCTGCTCGACGGCCCGCTCGGGCAGGCACTGATCGCGAAGCTGCCGGAGAAGGGCCTGGTCGCGCTGGGCTACTGGGACCTGGGCTTTCGCAACGTCACCAACAGCAAGCGCGCGATCACCAGGCCCGAGGACCTCGACGGCCTGAAGATCCGCGTGATCCCCAACCCGGTGTTCCTCGAGACCTTCAAGGCCTTCAAGGCGAACCCGGTGCCGATGCCCTTCGCCGAGCTCTATGGCGCGCTCGAAGCCAAGGCGGTCGACGGCCAGGAGAACCCGTACGCGGTGATCCTCTCGAACAAGTTCTTCGAAGTGCAGAAGTTCGTGAGCGCCACCAACCATGTGTACGCCGCGAACATCGTGCTGGTGAGCAAGAAGTTCTGGGACTCGCTCACGCCCCCGGAGCAGAAGATGATGAACGAGGCGGCCGACGAGGCCCGCGGCTATCAGCGGCAGGTCAGCCGTGCCGCGGCGCAGCGCGCGGTGGGCGATCTTCAGGCCAAGGGCCTGCAGTACAACGAGCTGGCACCGGCCGAGCAGGCGCGCATGCGCCAGATCGCCAAGCCCGTGATCGACAAGTTCGCCGCCAGCTACGACGCTTCGATCGTCAAGCTCTACAACGACGAGCTGGCGCGGATCCGCAAGTGATGCCGATGCGAGACCAACCCATGAAGATCCTCGTTCTCCACGGCCCCAACCTCAACCTCTTCGGCCGGCGCGAGCCGCACATCTATGGCCGCACGACGCTGGCCGAGATCAACGAGCGGCTCGCGCAGCTCGCGGCCGAACTGAAGGTCGAGCTGGCCATCCTGCAGTCCAACCATGAAGGTGCGCTGGTCGACTTCCTGCATGCGCACATCGACACGGCGCAGGGCGCGCTGGTCAATCCGGCCGGGCTCACGCAGCACGGCGTGCCGCTGCACGATGCGATCAAGGCGATGCCCTTTCCGACCATCGAGGTCCACATGTCGAACATCGCGGCACGCGAGGCCTGGCGCGCGCATTCGATCATCTCGCCGGCGGTCAAGGCGACGATCCAGGGGCTCGGCCCGATCTCCTACCTGGCGGCGCTGCGCGCACTGGTGCAGACCGTGACCGAAGCCACGGCGTGAGCGGATCGAAGGGCACGACATGAACCGATGGGTCGATGGCGTCTGCAGGGGAATCGATGGACTCATCGCTCTCATGCTGGCGCTGATGGTGTTGCTGGTGTTCGGCAACGTGGTGCTGCGCTATGGCTTCAACTCCGGCATCACGGTGTCGGAGGAGCTGTCGCGCTGGCTGTTCATCTGGATGACTTTCCTGGGCGCGGTGGTCGCGCTCAAGGAGCACGGCCATCTGGGCGTGGACATGGTGGTGCAGAAGCTCCCGCCGCGCGGCAAGAAGATCTGCCTGGCGCTCGGGCATCTGGTGATGCTCTACATCGTCTGGCTGCTGTTCCAGGGCAGCGTGGCGCAGGCGCGCATCAACTGGGACGTGACGGCACCCACCACCGGTGCGCCGATGGCCATCGTCTACGTCGCCAGCATCGTGTTCTCGGTGCTGGCCGCCATCGTCCTCGCGCTGGACCTGTACCGGATGTTCACCGGCCAGCTCAGCGATGCCGAACTGGTCATGGTGCAGGAGTCGGAAGAGTCCGTGCAGCTGCAGCAGATCCTCGGCGAGGCCGCGCAGCCGGCCCCGCCCTCGGCCCCCCGTTCCGGACCCCGTTCATGACCATCCTCGTTTTCGTCGGCGCGCTGCTTGCCGCCATGGCGCTCGGCATTCCGATCGCCTTCTCGCTCCTGGCCAGCGGCGTCGCGCTGATGTGGCACCTGGACCTGTTCGATGCGCAGATCCTGGCGCAGAACCTGATCGGCGGGGCCGACAGTTTCCCGCTGCTGGCGGTGCCCTTCTTCATGCTGGCCGGCGAGATCATGAACGTCGGCGGGCTGTCCAAGCGCATCGTCGACTTCGCGCTGGCGCTGGTCGGGCACGTCAAGGGCGGGCTGGGCTACGTGACCATCATGGCGGGTTGCCTGTTGTCGGCGCTGTCGGGTTCGGCGGTGGCCGATGCCGCGGCGCTCACGGCCTTGCTGCTGCCGATGATGGTGAAGGCCGGCCATGACAAGCCACGCGCGGCCGGCCTGATCGCGGCCACGGGCGTCATCGGCCCGGTGATCCCGCCCAGCATCGGCCTGGTGATCTTCGGCGTCGCGGCCAACGTGTCGATCTCGAAGCTGTTCCTCGCGGCCATCGTGCCGGGCCTGCTGCTTGGCGGCGCGCTGTGGGTCACCTGGGCCTGGCTGGTGCGGCGCGAGAAGCTCGTGCCGCCGCCGCGCAAGTCGGGCGCCGAGATCGCGCTGGCCTTCCGCAAGGCGCTCTGGGCGCTGATGCTGCCGGTGATCATCCTGGTCGGCCTTCGCATGGGCGTCTTCACGCCGACCGAAGCCGCGGTGGTGGCCGCGACCTACGCGCTCTTCGTCTCGACGGCGATCTACCGCGAGCTCCGCTGGCGCGATCTCTACGGCATCTTCGTGAGCGCCGCCAAGACCAGCGCGATCGTGATGTTCCTGATCGCCGCGGCCATGGTCAGCGCCTGGCTCATCACGGTGGCGGACCTGCCGTCGAAGGTGATCGGCCTGCTGCAGCCCTTCATGGACAACAAGATCCTGCTGATGGTCGCGATCATGGTGCTGGTCATGGTGGTCGGCACGGCCATGGACATGACGCCGACCATCCTGATCCTCACGCCGGTGCTGATGCCGGTGGTGAACGCGGCCGGCATCGATCCGGTCTACTTCGGCGTGATGTTCATCATCAACAACTCGATCGGCCTCGTGACCCCGCCGGTCGGCACGGTGCTCAACGTGGTGGCCGGCGTCGGCAAGATCTCGATGGACGACGTGACGCGAGGCGTGGTGCCCTTCATGCTGGCCGAGTTCGCGATGATGTTCCTCATGGTGCTGTTCCCGGTGCTGGTGACCTGGCCCGCCAAGCTGTTCGCGGGCTGATGTCGCGCTGCCTGCGCGCCCGTCGCTCCGAAGGGGGCGGGGCGTTCAGCGGTTCGCGACGATGAACAGCCGCGGGAAGGGCAGCAGCACCGTGCCGTCGGGCAGCGGCGGATAGGCCTCGGTGACGGCCTGCAGATAGCGGGCGAGGAAGGCCGCCTTCTCGTCCGCGTCCAGTGGACCCAGGAAGGGGCGCAGCGCCGAGCCCTCGAACCACTCGACCACCGCCGAGGGGCCGCCCGCCAGCGGGTGGAAGTAGGTGGTGCGCCAGACGTCGACGCGGGTGCAAAGCGGTTGCAGCAGTGCGTAGTAGAAATCCGCGCTGTGCCGCGCCGGATGCTTGACCGCGCCGATCTTGCCGGTCCAGGGGCCGTCGGCCGCGATCTGCCGGGCAAGCCGGTGCGCCGGTTCTTCGAGGTTGTCGGGGGTCTGGATGGCCAGGCTGCCGCCCGGGGCCAGTTGCTTGACAAGGTGCGGGTACAGCGTCGCATGGTCGGGCAGCCACTGGAGCGAGGCATTGGCCAGGATCACGTCGAAGGGCTGGGCCGGGTTCCAGGCGGCGATGTCGGCCAGCGCGAAGTCCATGCCGGGCAGGCGCTGGCGCGCGGCGGCCACCATGTCGTCGGAACTGTCGACGCCGCTGACCTGCGCCTGCGGGAAGCGCGCGGCCAGCACTTCGGTGGAGTTGCCCGGGCCGCAGCCCAGGTCGATGGCGTGGCGCACCGCCTTCGTCGGGATGGCGGCGACCAGGTCGCGGACCGGGCGGGTCCGCTCCTGTTCAAAGGTCGAGTACTTCTTGGCAGACCAGGTCATCGTGTGTTCCTTCGGGTGGGGTGAGGCTGTGCACGAGCGTAAGTCGATCGATCTATGATTTCAAATGCCAAGAATGAAGAGGTGCCATACCTCAGAGGTATTTCGATGCTTGAACTGCGACGACTCCACGCCTTTGTCGCGATTGCGCAAGAGGGCCACATCACGCGCGCCGCGGAGCGCCTGGGCATGCAGCAGCCACCGCTGACGCGGCTGTTGCAGGGCCTGGAAGCCGAACTGGGCGTGAAGCTGGTGGAGCGCCTGCCGCGCGGCGTGCGGCTCACCACGGCGGGCCAGGCGCTGCTGGAAGAAGCCCACGCGGTGCTGGAGCGGGCGGCCGGCGTGGCCGAGGTGGTGCGCCGCGCCGACCGCGGGGAACAGGGCCGGCTGGGCATCGGCTTCACCAGTTCGGCCGCGCTGCACCCCTTCGTGCCGCGCGTGCTGCGCCGGTTCAGGGAAACACTGTCCGGTGTGTCGGTGGTGCTGGAGGAGGCCGGCACCGGCGAGTTGATGGATGCGCTGGTCCATGAGCGCCTGGACGCGGCCTTCGTGCGATCGCCCCTGAGCGGCACCCCCGGCCTGCAGGTGGTGCCGATCCTCTCGGAGCCGATGTTGCTGGCGCTGCCCGTGGCGCATCCCCTGGCGCAGGAGCCGGGCGCGCCGCTTCGTCTGTCTGCCCTGGCCGGCGAGGGCTTCGTGCTGTACCGGCGCCGGGTGGGGTTGGGGCTGTACGACGCCATCCTGGTGGCCTGCAGGGAGGCGGGCTTCAGTCCCCGGGTGGTGCAGGAGGCGCCGCGCATGACGGCCACGCTGAGCCTGGTCGCGGCGGGCCTGGGCGTGTCCATCGTGCCGGCCTCGATGCAGCGCCTGCGTGGCGATGGCATCGTCTACCGGGCATTGTCCGGCTGTCCTGGCCTGAGCGCGCCGCTGCACCTGGCGACGCGCGTGGGCGACAACGACTCGGTGCTGCGCCGGCTGCGCGACATGGTGGCCGAGGACGCGGCGTCCGAAGCCGTCCACCCGCCTTTGCCGTGAGCCCAGCCCAGGGCGATCGAGGGCCGATGACTCTACGCCGTGCACACGGGAACTCAATCCGTGAAAACCTTGGCAGCTGCTGGTTCTAGAACTTTCAGCGACTGTCATCAAAAGTGCATTGAGCACTACGATGACCACATGTCCTTCCCGAACCCCGACTCCTCCGAATTCGCCGCACTGATGGACTTCGTCGCGACGGGTGGGCGCGATCGGGAGGCACTCCAGGCCTATCGCGATCCCGACGCGCTCAGCGCCGAACTGCTGGCACCGCGCGCGCGGGCCATGACCGCGAGCCTGGTGACCATCGCCAAGGCCGTGATCGGCCGGCCCGGCTGAGCGGCCTCAGCGTGTGGGCGCCGGAATCGGCGTCACCGTCTCGCGGATCACACCGCCCCCCATCACGCTGCCCTCGGTCGCCGAAGCGCCCGTGCCCCTAATCCGCGCTTCGCAATCGGCGCGGTCCGCCACCGGCTGCAACTGGCAGCGCTCGAGCGCGTTCTGGTCGTAGGTGCTCGGCGAGGCGCTGGTCAGCCCGTTGCGTTGCGCTTCCTGCTTGGCCGCACCGGCTTCCCTCAGGCAGGCCGCACGGTCCTGCTGCACGCCGTCGCAGGTGGCGCGTTCGCGCTGCATGCGGGCGTCGGTGCCGGGCGCTGCGCTTTGCGCGAAGGCGGCCGGCGCGCCGGCCAGGGCGCCGGCGGCGCACAGGGAAAGAGCGAGGGAACGGACAGAGATCTTCATGGTGCAACTCCTTGATGAGACGGCCACGCCGGTGAATCCGGGGTGCCAGGGCAAGCCACTGTGGTCCCCGGGCGCGGCGCCGCTGCGGGACGGCATGGCGAAGTGCCGGGCGTGTCGCCGTCAATCGCTGTCGGACGGGTCTTTCATCCCGCGGCCTTGCCGTCGCTGGCCGACGCCGCATCCTGCGTCTTGAACAGGCCGCGCACATTGGTGGCGGCCAGGCCGGCCTGCAAGGCGATCAGCGCCCAGGCCTGGGTATGCAGGCCCCAGGCCACCCAGAGCGCGTTGCTCAGCAGGAAGCACCAGAAGCCGATGTTGCGGCGGTGCTTGGCGTTCGAGCCCATGAGCCAGGCCGCGCCCAGCGAGGCGACCATCGCGGGCCATTGGACAAGGTCCAGCCATTCGGCGGAGAAGATCGGCATGGCGATGCTTTCGGGTGTTGCGGGGGCAGGCCATCCTAGGGCGCGCCGCGTGCCTTCACGCCTGCGGGGGCGCAATTGTGGCGATTGGCCGACAAGACCAGCCGGTCTTCGCAGGCATCATGCAAGCCGCCAAAACCGGCAGGCTGCATCGCGGCATCTTTTCTTCCACCGCATGGCTGACCACGCTTCCTTCCCCGCTGCGATCGCTGACCCGGCCACGATGCCGGACCTTCTCTCGTCCTGCCATGTGGAGCCGATACGGGTGCCCGGCGCGGTGCAGCCGCACGGCCGCCTGCTGGTGCTCGACCCGGCGACCCGGCGCCCGGTGGCCCGCAGCGAGAACTGGCCGCCCGACGCCGTGCCGTCGGCCGTGCACGCGCTCGATGCCTTGGCGTGGCCCGAGCTGCCGCCCGGCGCGGCGCCGACCTCGCTCGGCGTCTGGGCGCTGGACGGCGGCCGCTGGGACGTCTCGGGCCACCGGACCGAGCGGCACCTGCTGCTCGAGTTCGAGCCGGCGCAACCGACCGAGGGCAACGAAGCCCCGATCTACTCGCTGACGCGGGTCTTCCTGCCCTGCCTGCAGGACGCCGAGTCGGTGCAGGCGCTGACGCAGCTGGTGGCGGCCGAGATGAAGCGCCTGACCGGCTTCGGCCGCTGCCTGGTCTACCGTTTCGACGAGGCGGGCCACGGCGAGGTGCTGGCCGAGGCCATCGACGCCGGCTACGACAGCTATGCCGGCCACCATTTCCCGGCCGGCGACATCCCGCAGCAGGCGCGCGCCCTGTACGTGCTCAACCAGTTCCGCCTGATCGCCGATGCCAACTACATCCCGGTCCCGCTGCGCATCGAGGACGGCGCGCTGAGCGCCGCCGACATCGACCTGTCGCAGGCGCAGTTGCGCAGCGTGTCGCCGATCCACCTCGAGTACATGCGCAACATGGGCACGCTGGCGTCCATGTCGGTCTCGATCGTCATCGACGGCAAGCTCTGGGGACTGATCTCCTGCCACGACCACGCGCCACGCTTCATCGGCATGTCGACGCGGCTGGCCTGCGAGCACCTGGGGCAGCTGCTCGCGCTGCAGATCCGGTCGAAGGAGGCCAATCGCCTGGTCGCCGAGCGGCTGGCGCTGCGCCAGCTGACCCTGCAGATCGTCGCGCACCTGGCCGACAGCGACGCCACCCTCCAGCGCCTGGTGCTGGAGCCCTCGCTGATGCTGCGCGTCGCGCGGGCCACGGGGGCCGCGGTGGTGCGCGACGATGCGGTCTGGAGCGTCGGCGACGTGCCGTCCGACGCCGACGTCCAGGGCCTGGCGCAGTGGATCGCCGGCCTCGGCCAGGATGTCTATCACAGCGACACGCTGGCCCGGCACTACGCGCCCGCGGCCAGCCTCCCGTTCACCGCGGCCGGCGTGCTGGCGGTGTCGATCTCGCAGGTGCACCGTCACCTGATCCTGTGGTTCCGGCCGGAGATCGTCAAGACCGTGACCTGGGCCGGCAACCCGCGCAAGAACGCGATTGCCGAAGACGGGCGCATCCACCCGCGCAAGAGCTTCGAGGGCTGGCAGGAGCGCATCCGCGGCAGCGCCGCAGCCTGGTCCGATGCCGAGATCGGTGCCGTCGGCGAGCTGCGGCAGGCGCTGATCGGCATCGTGCTGCGGCGCGCCGAGGAACTCGCGGAGGTGGCGCATGAACTGACCCGTGTGAACAAGGAACTCGAAGCCTTCTCGTACACGGTGTCGCACGACCTGCGGGCCCCGATGCGCCACATCGCCGGCTATGTCGACCTGGTGGTCGACTCGGAAGGCAAGGCGCTGTCGCCGCGCGCACTGCGCTACATGGCCAACGTCAAGGACGCCGCCTCGTTCGCCGGCCAGCTGGTCGATGCCTTGCTGGACTTCTCGCGCATGGGGCGCGCCGCGCTCAAGCAGCGTGCGGTCGACACGCAGCTGCTGGTCGGCGACCTGGTGCGCGAGCTCTCGCGCCAGGAGCCGCCGGGCCGGCAGGTCGAATGGGTGCTGGATGCGCACTATCCGGCGATCCATGCCGATCCGCTGCTGCTGCAGGTGGCGGCCCGCAACCTGCTGGGCAATGCGCTGAAGTACTCGCGCGGCCGCGACCCCGCGCGCATCGCCGTGCGGGCCGTCAGCACCGAGGCGGGCGACGGCCTGGAGGTCGAGGACAACGGCGTCGGCTTCCAGATGCAGTACGTGGGCAAGCTCTTCGGCGTGTTCCAGCGCCTGCACCAGGCCGAGGAATTCGAAGGCACGGGCATCGGCCTGGCCAACGTCAAGCGCATCGTCGAACGCCACGGCGGCACGGTCTGGGCCGAGGGCGAGCCGGGCGTCGGCGCCCGCTTCGGCTTCGTGCTGCCCCGGCGCGAGGACCTCCCCGACCCGAACCCGACCGACACCCTTCCAACCCCCCCGCACGGAACCCTGTGATGCTGAAGCCGATCCTTCTCGTCGAAGACGACAAACGAGACCTCGAACTGACCCTGATCGCGCTCGAGCGCAGCCAGCTCGCCAACGAGGTGGTGATCCAGCGCGATGGCGCAGAGGCGCTCGACTACCTCAAGCGCGAAGGCGAGCACGCCGGCCGCACCGAGGGCAATCCGGCCGTCATCCTGCTCGACCTGAAGCTGCCCAAGGTCAACGGGCTGGAAGTGCTCGAAGCGGTGCGTGCCGACCCGGCGCTGCGCAGCGTGCCCGTCGTGATGCTGACCTCGTCGCAGGAAGAGGCGGACGTGCTCAAGAGCTACCAGCTGGGCGTCAACGCCTACGTGGTGAAGCCGGTGGCCTTCGATCGCTTCGTCAGCGCCATCGCCGACCTGGGCGTCTTCTGGGCCGTGCTGAACGAACCGCCGCCGGGTTCCCTGAAGGCGCTGCGCCACAATGAGCAGCCCTGATCCGACGGCGCGCGCCGGCCATGCGGCCGCGCTGCGCGTGCTGATCCTCGAGGACTCGCGCTTCGACGCCGAGCTGCTGACCGAGACGCTGTCCGAGACCTACACGGGCATCGAGACCACGATCGTGCAGCACGAGCAGGCCTTCGTGCAGGCCCTGGCGCGTCATCGCTTCGACGTGATCCTCTCCGACTTCGAACTGCCCGGCTTCTCCGGCGGGCAGGCGCTGGAACTGGCGCACGCGTCGGCGCCGTCGGTGCCCTTCATCTTCGTCTCCGGCGTGATCGGCGAGGACAACGCGGTCGAGCTGCTCAAGCGCGGCGCCACCGATTACGTCAGCAAGGGGCGCTTGGCACGCCTGCCGCTGGTGCTGGACCGCGCCTTGAAGGAGGCGGCCGATCGCCGCACGCTGGGCATCGCGGAGCACCGCTTACGCGATGCGCACGCGGCCGTCGACCGGATCGAGTCGCGCCGGATGGCGCTGATCGAATTGAGCGACCGCATCCGCGACATGGACGACCCTGTCGAGATCGCCTACGTGGCCGCGCAGACGCTGGCGCAGCAGCTGGGCGTCGACCGGGCCGGCTATGGCGTCGTGGACACCGCGGCCGAAACGATCACCATCGAGCGCGACTGGAATGCGCCCGGCGTGCGCAGCCTGGCCGGGGTGCTGCAGTTTCGCGACTACGGCTCCTACATCGAGGATCTCAAGCGCGGCGTGGTGGTCGCCTTCGCCGATGCACGCGAGGACGACCGCACCCAGGCCACCGCCGCCGCCCTCGAAGCCATCCACGCGCGCGCGGTCGTGAACATGCCGCTGACCGAGAACGGCGGCCTGGTCGGCCTGCTCTACCTCAACCATGGCGAGGTGCGCCCCTGGCCCGGCGACGAGCTGGAGTTCGTGCGCGACGTCGGCGACCGGCTGCGTTCGGCCATCGCGCGGCGCGAGGCGCAGATCGCGTTGACGGCCTTCGCCGCATCGCTCGAACGCCAGGTGGAAGCCCGCGCGGCCGAGCTCGAGGCGGCCCGGGAGCAGCTGCGGCAGAGCCAGAAGCTCGAGGCGGTGGGCCAGCTCACCGGCGGCCTGGCGCACGACTTCAACAACCTGCTGGCGGCGATCTCCGGCAGCCTCGAGCTCATGCGCCGGCGCGGGCCGCTGGCCCGTCCGGGCGACCTCGAGCGCTACATCGGCGTGGCGCAGGGCGCCACGCAGCGGGCGGCGGCCCTGACGCACCGGCTGCTGGCCTTCTCGCGCCGCCAGACGCTCGAGCCCCGGCACCTGGACCTGAACCCGCTGATCCGCGGCATGGAAGACCTGATCCGCCGCACCGTCGGGCCCGAGATCCGGCTGGACGTCCAGGCCGCGCCGGGCCTGTGGAGCGCGCACGTCGATGCGGGCCAGTTCGAGAATTCGCTGCTCAACCTGTGCATCAACGCGCGCGATGCGATGCCCAACGGTGGCCAGCTGGTCATCGAGACGACCAATCTGTCGCTGGACGCGCAGGCTGCCCGCGCTGCCGACCTCGCGCCCGGGGCCTACGTGTCCATCTGCGTGCGCGACAACGGCGTCGGCATGTCGGCGGAGGTGGCGCAGCGCGCCTTCGACCCCTTCTTCACCACCAAGCCGCTGGGCATGGGGACCGGCCTGGGCCTGTCGATGATCTACGGCTTCGCCAAGCAGTCCGGCGGACGCGTCGGCATCCGCTCGACGGTGGGCGAGGGGACGGCGGTGACCATCGAGCTGCCGCGCAGCGAGGTGCCGGCCGAGGCCCAGGCGGCGCCGCCCCCCGGCATGGAGGCCGCGCCGCGCGCGCCTGCCGGCGAGACGGTGCTGGTGGTCGACGACGAAGCCGCGCTGCGCATGCTGATCGTGGAGGTCATGCAGGAACTCGGCTACGCCACGCTCGAGGCCGGCAACGGGGCCGAGGCCCTGCGCTGGCTGCATTCGGGCCGGCAGATCGACCTGCTGATCACCGACGTGGGCCTGCCCGGCGGCATGAACGGCCGCCAGGTGGCCGATGCCGCGCGCACCGGGCGGCCCCAGCTCAAGGTGCTGTTCATCACCGGCTACGCGGAAAGCGTGGTGCTCGGCCAGGGCTCCTTCGACCGCGACATGCACGTGATGACCAAGCCCTTCGAGATGCACGCGCTGGCCCGGCGCGTCAAGGACCTGATCGACGGGTCCTGAGGCGCGTCGGGTCCGGGTGCGCGCCTATTCGGGCAGCGTCGCCGCGACCCGGCCGGCCGCGATGCGCTGCGCCAGGTGCGCCAGCGCCTCCTCGACCTGGTCGACCAGGATCAGCGAGAGGTCGCCCGGCTGCAGCATCGCCAGCGCGCGGTCGATGGCCACGAACTCGCCGCGGATCTCCTCCACATGCTGGGTGCGGCGCGCGCCCTGCAGGCCCTGGCGCAGCAGCGCCATCACCTCGCCGTCGGCGCGGCCGCGCTGGGCCGCGTCCTGGTAGAGGATCACGTCGTCGAAGGCTTCGCCCAGGATCGCAGTCTGGTCGCGGATGTCGCAGTCGCGCCGGTCGCCGGCGCCGCTGATCACCACCGAGCGGCGCTGGGCCGGCAGGGTGTCGACCGCGGCCACCAGCGCCTTCATGGCGTCGGTGTTGTGGCCGTAGTCGGCGATCACGGTGGCGCCGTTGTACTCCATCACGTTGAAGCGGCCCGGCACGCCGGCGGCGTCGTTCATGAAGCTCGACAGCCCGCTGCGGATGGTGTCCCAGTCCAGGCCCACGGCCCAGGCCGCGGCCGTGGCGGCCATCACGTTCTCGACCTGGAAGGGCAGGGTGCCGTTGCGGGTGATCGGCACGTCGCGCAGCGGCACGCGCTCGCGCCACGAGCCCTCGGCCGCGACCAGCGCATCGCCGTCGATGTGCACCGTGCGCTTGCCCTGCGCGCGGTGCGTGGCCATCACCGGGTGCTGGCGGTCGACGCTGAAGAAGATCACGCCGCCGGGGCAGCCGGCGGCCATCGCGGCCACGTTGGGGTCGCTGGCGTTGAGCACCGCGTAGCCGCTGTCGGCCACGTTGCGCACGATCACGCGCTTGAGCACCGCCAGGTCCTCGACCGTGGTGATGTAGTTCAGGCCCAGGTGGTCGCCGCTGCCGATGTTGGTCACCACCGCCACCTGGCAGCGGTCGAAGCCCAGGCCCTCGCGCAGCACACCGCCGCGCGCGACCTCGAACACGGCCGCGTCGACTTCGGGGTGCAGCAGCACGTTGCGCGCGCTCTTGGGGCCGCTGCAGTCGCCGCTGTCGGTCTGGCGGCCGTCGACCCACACGCCGTCGGTGTTGGTCATGCCGGTGCGCAGGCCGCTCGAGGCCAGGATGTGGTTGATCAGCCGCGCGGTGGTGGTCTTGCCGTTGGTGCCGGTGACGGCCACGACCGGGATGCGGCCGTCGTCGCCGTGGGCGAACAGCGTGTCCATCACCGCCTCGCCGACCGCGCGGCCGCGGCCGAACGAGGGCGAGATGTGCATGCGCAGGCCGGGTGCCGCATTGACCTCGACCACGCCGCCGTGCTGTTCCTCCAGCGGGCGCAGCACGTTCTCGCAGACCATGTCGACGCCGCAGATGTGCAGGCCGACCATCTGCGCCGCGTCGACCGCGCGCGCGGCGATCTCGGGGTGCACGGTGTCGGTCACGTCGGTGGCGGTGCCACCGGTCGAGAGGTTCGCGTTGTTGCGCAGCACCACGCGCTGGCCCAGCGCGGGCACGCTGTCGGGCGTCAGGCCCTGGGCCTCGAGGCGGCCGACCGCGATGTCGTCGAGCCGGATCTTGGTCAGCGAGGTCGCATGACCTTCGCCGCGGCGCGGGTCGAGGTTGACGGTGTCGACCAGCTGCCGGACGGTGGCGCTGCCGTCGCCGATCACCTGCGGCGGATCGCGCCGCGCGGCGGCCACCAGCCGGTCGCCCACCACCAGCAGGCGGTAGTCGAAGCCGGGCAGGAATTTCTCGACCATGACTTCGCCGTAGGTCGCGGCCGAGGCATAGGCGGCGTCGAGCTGTTCGCGGGTCACGATGTTGACCGTCACGCCCTTGCCCTGGTTGCCGTCCTGCGGCTTCACCACCACCGGCAGGCCGATCTCGAGCGCGGCGGCCCAGCCGTCGGCGGCGTCGCTGACCGGGCGGCCCAGCGGCACCGGCACGCCGGCCGCATTGAGCAGCTGCTTGGTGAGTTCCTTGTCCTGCGCGATGGCCTCGGCCACGCCGCTGGTGCTGTCGATCTCGGCGGCCTGGATGCGGCGCTGGCGCGAGCCCCAGCCGAACTGCACCAGGCTGCCGCGCGTGAGCCGGCGGTAGGGAATGCCGCGCGCCACGGCCGCGTCGACGATCGAGCCGGTGCTCGGGCCCAGGCGCTCGGATTCGTCGAGGTCGCGCAGCTCGGCGATCGCAGCCTGCAGGTCGAAGCTGCCGTCGTCCAGCGCGGCGGCGATCAGCTCCTCGGCCAGCTTCACCGCGCGCCGGCCGACGGCCTCTTCGCAGTACTGCATCACGACCTGGTAGACGCCGTCTTCGGTGGTGCGCGTGGTGCGGCCGAACACCACGCTGCAGCCCGACTGGGCCTGCAGCGCCATCACGGCGTTCTCGAGCACGTGGGCCAGCGCCAGCGGCTGGCCCAGCACCATCGGGTGCAGCTCGCCGATGGTCGGGAACAGCGCGCGCAGGCGGGCCTCGAAACCGGGCAGCTGCTCGATCGCGTTCTCGGCGCCGTGGCAGGCGACAACGGCCTCGATGGCCGTGTGACGGCTCCAGAGATTGGGGCCGCGCAGGGCGCGGATGCGGGTGACTTGCATGGCGGTGAAACCTTTGCGGCCATCGAAGGCCGTCGATTCATCAGGCGAATTGGGGCTCGGGCTGCGGCGCGCTCTGCGACAGCTGCAAGGAGGCGAGGGCGGCTTGCAGGTCGGCCTCGAAGGCCTCGGCGCCGGCGCCGATCAAATTGAGCGGAATGCCCAGGGCCCAGGCGGCGGCGACCGCGGCCAGCAGCACATCGAGGCTGACGCCCGCGTGCGTGGCGCGCCAGACCGTGAGCCGGCCCAGGCCGGGCAGGAAGGACTCGCTGGTGCCGTTGGCCAGCACCACGCGGTCCTGGCGCACCAGCACGGCCTTGCCGCCCTGGGCGCGGTGCGGCGCCAGCGCGGCGGCCTGCGGGTCGGCCGCATAGAGGATCACGGCGCCGTCGCACAGCGGCGCCAGCGCGGCCACGCGCGGATCGACGGCGTTCAGCACGGCGGTGCCCTGGGGCAGCACCACGTCGACCTGGGTGCGCAGCACCCGGACCATCTGGTCGCTCTCGGTGATGTCGAACTCGGCCAGTTCCTCGGCGCCGTCGAGGTCGGTCACGATGCCGACCTGGCAGCGGTCGTAGGCCAGGCCGTCGCGCAGGATCGATGCAGCGCCGTTCTCGATCACCACGGCCTGCACCGAGCGGTTGACCAGCAGCCGGTGGCCGGCTTCCCAGTTGGCGCTCGGGCGCGCGTCGACGCGGCGGCGCTCGAGGAACAGGCCGTCGCCGCAGGCCAGGCCGGTGTAGCGGCCGCCCAGGCCGGTGAGCCAGGCCAGCAGGCGCGCCAGCACGGCGGTGTCGCGCGAGCCGGCCACGCCGACCACGGGGATGCGGCCGGGCAGCTCGGCGTCGTCGCCGTCGGGGAACAGGTGCTCGCAGATCACGCGGCCCACGGGGCGGGGCGATCCGACGGCCGGTTTCAGGTGCATCAGCAGGCCCGGGCCGGCGTTGACTTCGACGATCGCGCCGCGCTGGCCCGCCAGCGGCCGCGAGATGTCCTCGGCCACCATGTCGATGCCGGCGATGTCCAGGCCGACCACGCGCGCGGCCAGCACGGCCGCATGGGCCACTTCGGGGTGGACCTGGTCGGTGCAGTCCACGCCCAGGTTGCCGCTGCGCTGGATCGTGACGACCCGGCCCTTGGCCGGCACGGCCTCGCCGTCGAGCGCCTGGCGCTGCAGTTCGAGCTGCAGCTTGGCGTCGGTCGCGAGCACGATCACGTCGAGCGGGAATTCTTCCTCGGCGCCGCGGCGCGGGTCGCTGTTGAGCTGGCTGTCGATCAGCGCGGCCACGGTCGAGACGCCGTCGCCGGTCACGGTGATGATGTCGCCGCGCGCCGCCGCGACCACCTGGCCGCCCACTACCAGCAGGCGGTGCTCGTGGCCGCGCACGAAGCGCTCGACCATCACGTCGCTGCCTTCGGGCTCGGCCACCGCGAAGGCGGCCATGACTTCTTCCCGCGTCGTGAGTTCGAGCGAGACGCCGCGGCCGTGGTTGGCGTCCGAGGGCTTGACCACCACCGGCAGGCCGATGTCCTCGGCCGCTTCCCAGGCTTCCTCGGCGCTCTCGACCACCTGGCCTTCGGGCACCGGCACGCCGCAGCTCTGCAGCAGCGACTTGGTCAGTTCCTTGTCGCTGGCGATCGATTCGCCGATGGCACTGGTGTGGTCGGTCTCGGCGGTCCAGATGCGCTGCTGGCTCGCGCCGTAGCCCAGCTGCACCAGGTTGCCGCCGTTCAGGCGCAGGTGCGGGATGCCGCGGTCGGTGGCCGCGCCCACGATGGCCGCGGTGCTCGGGCCGAGGTAACAGTCCTCGACCTTGGCCTTGACCACGTCGACGGCGCGCTGCACGTCGGCGGCGTCGAAGGGCGTGTCGTTGATGGCGGCCATCAGCAGGCGGTGGCCTTCGGCCAGCGCGACGCGCGCGACCTGCTCGTCGCGGGCCCGGAACACCATTCGGTAGACCGCGTGCTGCGAGGTGCTGCGGGTCTGGCCGAAGCCGGTCGGCATGCCGGCCAGGTTCAGCAGCTCGATCACCACGTGCTCGAGCACGTGGCCGGCCCAGGTGCCTTCGTTGAGGCGCTGGATGAAGCCGCCACGCTCGCCCACGCCGCAGTGGTGCTCGATCAGCGCCGGCAGCAGGGTGGTCAGGCGCTCGGTGAAGCCGGGCACCAGGTTCGAGGGGAAGTCCTCGAGCCGGCCCAGGTCGAGCCAGACCTCGAGCACCGGACGGTAGGTCCAGAGGTTCGGGCCGCGCAAATAACGGGTACGGAGCAGTCGGATGTCGTCGAAACAGGTCATGGAAACGTTCGTTGTGCTTGGGCCGAGCACGCGGGCGCCCTCAGGCGCGCCCATGGCGATCGATCAGAATCGGCGCCGGGCGGGCACCTTGGCGTGGTTCGGCGAGGACCAGAGACACAGAAAGACAATGCAACATCACGATCCAATCGGCACCCCGGAGGGCGAAGCGGGGCCGGTTTCAGAAGCGCTGAAAAGCCGGCTCTCAGTCGCGGAAAACGTTCTGGCGACGCTCACGGTTGACCTTGACGGCGAACTTCGGTTTGCACAAGGGCTGCTGGCCCTCACCGATCGGCGCCTGCTGGCCCGATCCGCAGAGGGGGTCTGGCGTGAGTGGGCGCTTACAACAGCCGGACTTTCCATGCAGCTGATCGATCACGCGGGCGTCGGCACGATCGACCTGCAGGGCGACGCCGGCCAACTGGCGCGCTGGCGTTACACCTTGGCACAGCAAACGGACGCGCTGCGCCTGTTCAAGCTGCTGGGGCAGCGGGCGGGTGCTGTCGCGCCCGCGACAGGGCCGACCGATGCGGAAGAGCTGCCCGCCGAGGCCGCCTCCGCGGCACCGCCGTCCACCTGGGTGCTGCTGCGCCTCGCGCGCTTCGCCAAGCCCTACCGCAAGCAGCTGATCGCCGGCTTCCTGCTGACCCTGGCCTCGACCGCCGCCACGCTGGTGCCGCCCTACCTGACCATCCCGCTGATGGACGACATCCTGATCCCGTTCCAGAACGGCCACCAGATCGCCATGAGCAAGGTCGCGACCTTCCTGGGCGCGCTGCTGGCGGCCGCGCTGGCGGGCTGGGGCCTGGGCTGGGCCCGCACCTATCTGCTGGCGCTGGTGTCCGAGCGCATCGGCGCCGACCTGCGCACCACCACCTACGAACACCTGCTGACCTTGCCGCTCGACTACTTCGGCGGCAAGCGCACCGGCGACCTGATGGCGCGCATCGGCTCCGAGACCGACCGCATCAACGTCTTCCTGTCGCTGCACGCGCTCGACTTCCTGACCGACGTGCTGATGATCGTGATGACGGCGGTGATCCTGTTCTCGATCAACCCGCTGCTGGCGGTGGTCACGCTGGTGCCGCTGCCCTTCATCGCCTGGATGATCCACGTGGTGCGCGACCGGCTGCGCACCGGCTTCGAGAAGATCGACCGGGTGTGGAGCGAGGTCACCAACGTGCTGGCCGACACCATCCCCGGCATCCGCGTGGTCAAGGCCTTCGCGCAGGAGAAGCGCGAGGCCGACCGCTTCCATGCCGCCAACGCCTACAACCTGCAGGTCAACGACAAGCTCAACAAGACCTGGTCGCTGTTCACGCCCAGCGTGTCGCTGCTGACCGAGATCGGGCTGCTGGTGGTCTGGGGCTTCGGCATCTGGCAGGTGGCGCGCGGCAGCATCACGGTGGGCGTGCTGACCGCCTTCATCGCCTACATCGGGCGCTTCTACACGCGGCTCGATTCGATGAGCCGCATCGTCTCGGTCACGCAGAAGGCCGCGGCCGGTGCCAAGCGCATCTTCGACATCCTCGACCACGTGAGCAACGTGCCTGAGCCGCTCAACCCGGTGAAGGTCGAGCGCCCCACGGGCCGCATCGAGCTGGCCGGCGTGGGCTTCCGCTACGGTTCGCGCGCTGTGATCCGCGATCTCGACCTGGTGATCCAGCCCGGCGAGATGATCGGCCTGGTCGGCCACAGCGGCTCGGGCAAGAGCACGCTGGTCAACCTGATCTGCCGCTTCTACGACGTGACCGACGGCGCCATCAAGGTCGACGGCACCGACATCCGCCGCTTCGCGGTGGCCGACTACCGGCGCCACGTCGGGCTGGTGCTGCAGGAGCCCTTCCTGTTCTTCGGCACCATCGCGCAGAACATCGCCTACGGCAAGCCCGAGGCCACGCGCGAGGAGATCGTCGCGGCCGCGCGTGCCGCGCATGCGCACGACTTCATCCTGCGCCTGCCGCACGGCTACGACTCGCTGGTGGGCGAACGCGGCCAGGGCCTGTCGGGCGGCGAGCGCCAGCGCATCAGCATCGCGCGCGCGCTGCTGATCGATCCGCGCATCCTGATCCTCGACGAGGCCACTTCGGCGGTCGACACCGAGACCGAGAAGGAGATCCAGAAGGCGCTCGACAACCTGGTCAAGGGCCGCACCACCATCGCCATCGCGCACCGGCTGTCGACGCTGCGCAAGGCCGACCGTCTGGTGGTGATGGACCGCGGCGAGGTGGTCGAGGTCGGGCCGCACGACGTGCTGATGGAAAAGCAGGGCGCCTACTGGCGGCTCTACCAGGCGCAGCTGCGCCAGGCCGACGAGGAGGCCAGCGACGGTGCCGTGGCCGAACGCACCGCGGTGGCCGTGGCGCTGTCGAACCAGACCCATGCGGCCCACCCCGCGGGAGACGCGTGATGAGCCTCATGAACACCCCCGACTTCCAGCTGTCCCGGGACGCCTTCGGCCGCCTGCTGCTGACCGATGCCGACGGCCAGCGCCACGAGGGCATCGTGCCGGTGCGTGCCTTTCCGCTCAGCGCGCCGCAGGCCGGCCTGTCGCTGGTGGGCGCCGACGGCCGCGAGCGGCTCTGGATCGACCGGCTCGACGACCTCCCGCCCGCGATGCGCGCGCTGCTCGACGAAGAACTCGCGGCCCGCGACTTCGCGCCGGCGCTGCTGAAACTGCATGCGGTGTCGAGCTTCGGCGTGCCCAGCACCTGGCGCGTGGACACCGACCGCGGCCCGACCCGCTTCGTGCTCAAGGCCGAGGAAGACATCCGCCGGCTGGCCGACGGTTCGCTGCTGATCGCCAGCGCCCACGGCGTGCAGTTCCGGATCGCCGATCCCAAGACGCTGGACCGGGCGTCACGCAAGCTGCTGGAACGCTTTCTCTGATCCCGCGCGGCGCTTGCGCCAGGCGATCGACCCGTGCAAAAAAGGTTTTCGGCGCGCAGGCCGTGCGCGGTTGCGCATCGATTTTCTTGCGCCGAAATGAAAACTTTTCAATTCTTTCGGGTGTCAATTCACGCCGGC
>NZ_JAAAFX010000009.1:266763-1105967 GCF_019352895.1 Variovorax boronicumulans
CCTAGCCAGGCACGCTGAATAAAATTCAGCCATGTGCGCCGCCTTAGTCCCCCGCCCCCAGTGCACCGCGTGCCTGCGCCCGCTCAGCGCCTGTATTTGCCGCTGGGTCGCGCCCACCGACCACGCGGTGGAGGTAGTGGTGCTGCAGCACCCGCTGGAGGTTCACCACGCCAAAGGCAGTGCCCGCCTGCTGCATCTCAGCTTGGCACATTGCCGCTTGGTGGTGGGTGAGGCATTTGCCGCGCCGGTCTGGCCGGTCGACGGCAAGCACACGCTGCTGCTGTACCCGGACAGTCCGCAAGAGAGCGCTCCGGACCTGCGAGCCCCACTTCCGCTACCGCCCGAGTGGCTGCAAGCGAAGTCGTCGCGCCTGCGCCTGGTCGTGCTGGACGGCACCTGGCGCAAAAGCCGAAAGATGCTCTACCAAAGCCCGCCACTGCAACAGTTGCCCCGCCTGGCCCTGCGCAACCTGCCGCCTTCGCATTACCGTATCCGCAAAGCCCATGGGCCCGACCAACTCTCTACGCTGGAGGCGACCTGCTACGCCTTGGGCCAACTGGAAGGCGATGCGGCGCGGTTCCAGCCCTTGCTGGATGCCTTCGACGGGTTTGTAGAGTACGTGGAGCAGGCTGGCGGGCAGCGAAACGCGCAAACTGACGAGTCCTGACCTCGACTAAGGGTTACGAGGTTCATTTAAGTGAACAGCCAAATGCCTGGTTCTGGCCGAATTCAGACCTGGCCGCGCGTCATCCAGTAGACAAGAGCCGCGACAAGCAGCCCGTAAAAGGCCAAGCCTATGAGAGTAAGCCCGGCCGTGGTCACCACGCGCCGACCATCGAGCACGAACGACAACGAACCCGCAGCCGCGTGAAGACGTGCCTCATTGCCGTTCAGAGCCTCGCCGCGCCACTTTCCGAGCGAGAAAAGCGAGACAAGGCCCTTTCCGGTCAAAGCAAGCAGCAGTTCAATGACAGCGTCCATGGATAGATGAAGGTCAACGGTGGATGTCTGCTTTTTAGGCGACTGTAGCCGGTCCCTACCTCCAGACCTTCGGAGCCCAAGCCGTCGATCAGCCACTCAAGGTTATCGCCTGAACTCGCTGCAACAGCACGTGCCCCTGCACGAGCTTCACTGAAGCTCAAGCGGACTGCCGCTTTTTCCGTGCAGCCCTTGGCGCCTCGCTTCGCGCCAGCCACAGCCCGCTCGCCACGATCAACGCCCCGCCACCCAGCGTCCATGCATCGGGCGCGGCCTGCCAGAACACCCAGTCCAGCAGGAGCCCCCAGGCGAGGGCGCTGTATTCGAAGGGGGCGATGGCGGCGGCCTGGCCGTGGCGGAAGGCTTCGGCGATGGCCAACTGGCCCAGGAAGCCGCTGATGGCCAGGCCTGCCAGCAGCCAGGTGTGCTCGGCCTGGATCGGTACCCATTGCGGTGCCGCCAACAGGCTGCCGCAGACAGCCATGCCGGCCGTGGTCCAGAAGACCAGCGCGGCGCTCGATTCGGTGCGGCTGATGAGCCGGCCCAGCATGTTCGACAGCGCGTAGCAGACGGCGGCCACCAGAATCGCCAGGGCGCCGGTCGAGAGGAAGGCCCCTTGTTCGGGTCGCAGCGCGATCACGACACCGATGAAGCCCAGCCCGATCGCGATCCAGTGCCGCGGCTGCACCGACTCGCCCAGCATCGGCACGGCGATCAGCACCATCAGCAACGGCGCGATGAAGGTGAGGGTGTAGGCCTCGGCCAAGCCCAGGGTCTTCAGGCCATGGACAAAGAGCACGAGCATCGTCATGTTCAGCGCGGTGCGCAGCAGATGCAGGCGCCAGCGCAGCCGGCGGTTGAAGACGCCGGCGGCCTCGCGCCGCGAAGCGATGTACAGGCACACCAAGGGCAGGGCCGTGAGGCCGCGCATGGCCATCACCTGCACCGGCGGGTAATGTCCGGCCAGGTTCTTGAGCAGCGCGTCCATGCAGGCGAAGAAGGCGCAAGCCAACAGCATCGCGGCGATGCCGCGCAGGGTTCCGGTCGAGTGCATGGTCGGGTTGTCTCGCGGCCGTGGCCGGAGGGATGGGGCTTGTGGTTTGATCGCCTGGCGTAGGCGCTATGAACGTCTGGTGCTGGGCGGATTCTGCCTTCGATCAGCGCGTTGCAGGACGCGCGTGTTCGACCCGCAAGGCCGGGCAGGCGCATGGTGATGCGCTGGGTACATTGCGTCCTCGGACGCTGTGGGCCAGCAACAGCATCGCAGGCCGCTCGCAAAAGAGCATCTCCCCTCCCGCCGCCAGTGGCACACTGCGCCTGTCGTCCCCAGCGGGCATTCCGGCGCGATGCGCTTCCAAGAATGACGTCCACATCCAGCGCAGCGACAACGGCAATGGCACCGCTCGCGGCACCGTCCCCCGGCCCCCTGCATGGCAAGCGGCGGACACCGATGCTGGTGCTGGCCGCGATCGGCGTGGTCTACGGCGACATCGGCACCAGCCCGCTCTACACGCTCAAGACGCTGTTCGACCCGGCCAACGGCATGCCGCTGAATCCGACGAACGTGATCGGCGTGGTGTCGCTGATCTTCTGGTCGCTGATGATCGTGGTCTCGCTGAAGTACGTGGTGCTGATCATGCGGGCCCACAACCATGGCGAGGGCGGGATCATGGCGCTGCTCGCATTGGCCGCGTCCTCGGTCGCCGACCGCCCGCGGCTGCGCCGCGTGCTGCTGCTGATCGGCGTGTTCGGCGCCTCGCTGTTCTACGGCGACGGCGTGATCACGCCGGCGATCTCGGTGCTCAGCGCGATCGAGGGGCTCGAACTCGCGGCGCCCGGGCTGGCCCAGTACGTGGTGCCGATCACGCTGGCCGTGCTGGTGCCGCTGTTCCTGGTGCAGAAGCGCGGCACCGCGGGCATGGGCGCGATCTTCGGGCCGATCATGGTCGTGTGGTTCGTGGTGCTCGCGGGCGCAGGCGTCGCGCATCTGCTGGCGGCACCGGCCATCCTGGCGGCCCTGAATCCGCTCGCGGGCCTGGCCTTCTGCCTGCATCACGGCTGGCTGGCCTTCGTCGCGCTGGGCGCGGTGGTGCTGGCGCTGACCGGCGCCGAGGCGCTGTATGCCGACATGGGGCATTTCGGCGCGACGCCGGTGCGGCTGTCGTGGTTCAGCCTGGTGTTCCCGTCGCTGGCGTTGAACTACCTGGGGCAGGGCGCGCTGCTGATCGCCAATCCCAAGGCCATCGAGAACCCGTTCTTCCTGATGTTTCCTGGCTGGGCCTTGGTGCCGATGGTGCTGCTGGCTTCGGCCGCCACCGTGATCGCCTCGCAGGCCGTGATCTCGGGCACCTATTCGATGACCAAGCAGGCCATCCAGCTCGGTTTCCTGCCGCGCATGCAGGTGCGCTACACCTCCGAATCGGAGGCCGGCCAGATCTATGTGCCGGCGGTCAACTGGCTGCTGCTGGCGGCCGTCGTCATGGCCGTGCTGGGCTTCGGCTCGTCGACGGCGCTGGGTTCGGCCTACGGCATCGCGGTCACCGGCACCATGCTGATCACCACCTGCCTGACCTTCTTCGTGGTGCGCTACGCCTGGCGCTACAACTGGTGGCTGTGCGTGCTGGCGACCGGCTTCTTCCTGATCATCGATGTGGCCTTCTTCTCCGCCAACCTGCTGAAGATCGTGCAGGGCGGCTGGTTCCCGCTGGCCATCGGTGCCGTGATGTTCATCGTGCTGACCACCTGGCACCGGGGCCGCGAGATGATGGAGCGCGAGGCCAGGGAGCGTGCCGGCACGACGCCGCTGGGGCCCTTCATCCAGGCGCAGGTCGGCCACAGGACGGACCGTGTCGAAGGCTCGGCGATCTACCTGTCGATCAACCCCAACGGCGTGCCGCATGCATTGCTGAAGAACCTCGAGCACAACCACGTGCTGCACGAGTGCATGGTCTTCCTCACGGTCGTCAACCACGAGGTCCCGCGCGTGCCGGCGGCCGAGCGGATCACGCTGACCGACCTGGGCGCGAACTGCTTCCACCTGAGCGTGCAGTACGGCTTCAAGGACCGTGTGCATATCCCGATGGCGCTCGAGCTCTGCGCGCGCCACGGGCTGCTGTTCAAGCCCAACAAGGTCTCCTACTTCCTGAGCCGCGCGTCGCTGGTGCCGAGGCCGGGACACGGCATGGCGATCTGGCGCGCGCGGCTGTTCGCCACGATGCTGCACAACGTCGGCAGCGTGGCCGACTTCCTCAAGCTGCCCTCGAGCCGGGTGATCGAGCTGGGCGTGCGCATCGAGATCTGAGCCGGCCCGCCCGGGCTCAGCGCGCCGATTCGAGGTGCGTGACGGTCGGCTTGCCCTGCACGACCTCGACGTGGAAGCGCACCTTTTCGCCGGCCTTGACCTGGTCGAGCATCTTCCGGTCCGCGACGTCGAAACCCATGGTCATCGGGGGCATCGCGAGGTTGGGGATGTCGCCGTGCTTGAGCACGATCAGGCCGCGCGCCGGATCGATCTTCTGGACCACCGCGTCGGTCAGCTGGCCGGCCCCGGCCTGCGGCTGCGCCGGCATCTGCATGGACGCCATGGGGTCCTTCGAGGGCTGGGCATGGGCCAGGGCCGCCGACGCGGCGAGCAGTGCGAAGGCGAGGGAAAGGATGGTTTTCATGGTGTGACTCCTGGGGTTCAATGACTTGATTGGGTTGAAGAAGAAGGACGCGAGGCGTGCGCCCGGCCACGGCGCCGATGCAGCAGGTACCAGGCCGCCGGCACGACCAGCATGCTCAGCAGCGGTGCGCTGACCATGCCGCCGACCATGGGCGCGGCAATGCGCGTCATCACCTCCGAGCCCGTGCCGTGGCCCCAGAGGATGGGCAGCAGGCCGGCCATCACCACGGCCACGGTCATGGCCTTGGGCCGCACGCGCAGCACCGCGCCTTCGCGGATCGCGGCGCGCAGGGTGTCGTCGTTCATCGCTTCGCCGGCCTCGAGGCGCCTGGCCAAAGCGTTCTTGAGGTAGACCAGCATCACCACGCCGAACTCGGCCGCGACGCCCGCCAGCGCGATGAAGCCGACCGCGGTGGCCACCGAGATCGAATGGCCCAGCGCCCAGATCAGCCAGAAGCCGCCGATGAGCGAGAAGGGCACGGCCGCCATCACCAGCGCCGCATCGGCGAAGGACCGGAACAGCAGGTAGAGCAGCACGAAGATCACGGCCAGCGTGAGCGGAATCACCAGCGCGAGCCGCTCGGTCGCGCGTTCCAGGTACTCGAACTGGCCCGACCACGACACCGCGTAGCCGGGCGGCATCTTCACGGTCTGGTCGACCGCGGCCTGCATCGCTTGGACGGCGGAACGCAGGTCGCGCCCGCGCACATCGACGTAGACCCAGCCCGAGAGCCGCGCGTTCTCGCTGCGCAGCATGGGCGGGCCGTCGGCGATGCCGATCTTCGCCACGTCGCCGAGCAGCAGCTGCGCGCCCTTGTCGGTCACGAAGGGCAGCTGCCGCAGGCGCTCCAGCGAGTCGCGGATCTCGCGCGGGTAGCGCACATTGATCGGATAGCGCTCGCGGCCCGCGATGAGCTCGCCCACGTCGTCGCCGCCGATGGCGGTGGACACCACGGCCTGCACGTCGGCCACCGAGAGCCCGTAGCGCGCGGCCGCGAGCCGGTCGACATCGACGTCGATGTAGCGCCCGCCCGTGAGCCGCTCCGCGAGCGCGGAGGACACGCCGGGCACGGCCTTCACGGCTGTTTCGATCTGCGTGCTCAGCGCATCGATGGTGGCCAGGTCCGGGCCCGCCACCTTGATGCCCACGGGGCTCTTGATGCCCGTGGCCAGCATGTCGATGCGGTTGCGGATCGGTGGCACCCAGACGTTGCTCAGGCCCGGCACCTGCACCGCGTGGTCGAGTGCCTCGATCAGCTTGTCGGGCGTCATGCCCGCGCGCCACTGGTCCCCGGGCTTGAACTGGATCGTGGTCTCGAACATCTCGAGCGGCGCGGGGTCGGTCGCGGTGTCGGCGCGGCCGGCCTTGCCGAACACGCGCGCGACCTCGGGCACGGTCTTGATCAGGCGGTCGGTCTGCTGCAGCAGTTCGGCCGCCTTCGACACCGACAGGCCCGGCAGCGCCGATGGCATGTAGAGCAGGTCGCCCTCGTCCAGCGGCGGCATGAACTCGCCGCCCAGCCGCATCAGCGGCACGGCCGTCAGCGCCAGCAGCAGCGCGGCGAGGAGCAGCGTGGCTTGGGGGAAGCGCAGCACCCATTCCAGCGCGGGCCGGTACACGGCCATCAGGACGCGGTTCACCGGGTTGGCGGCCTCGTGCGGGATGCGCCCGCGGATCAGGTAGCCCATGAGCACCGGGATCAGGGTCACCGACAGGCCGGCCGCGGCCGCCATGGCATAGGTCTTGGTGAACGCCAGCGGCGCGAACAGCCGGCCCTCCTGCGCCTCGAGCGAGAACACCGGCACGAAGGACAGCGTGATCACCAGCAGCGAGAAGAACAGCGCGGGGCCGACCTCCACCGAGGCATCGCCCACCAGCCGCCAGCGTTCCGTGGTCGTGGGCTGCCGTCCCTGCGCGGTCTCGAAGGCCTCGATGTGCTTGTGCACGTTCTCGACCATCACGATCGCGCCGTCGACCATCGCGCCGATGGCGATCGCGATGCCGCCCAGCGACATGATGTTGGCGTTGACGCCCTGCCAGTGCATCACGATGAAGGCCGCGAGCACGCCGACCGGCAGGGCCACCACCGCCACCAGCGCCGAGCGCAGGTGGAACAGGAAGACCGCGCAGACCAGCGCCACCACGATGAACTCCTCGATCAGCTTGGTGCGCAGGTTGTCGACCGCGCGGTCGATCAGCAGCGAGCGGTCGTAGGTCGGCACGATCTCCACGCCTGGCAGCAGGCTGGGCTTGAGCGCTTCGAGCCTGGCCTTGACGGCCGCGATGGTGGCGCGCGCATTCTTGCCCGAACGCATCACGACCACGCCGCCGGCCACTTCGCCTTCGCCGTCGAGCTCGGCGATGCCGCGCCGCATCTCGGGGCCGACCTGCACGGTCGCCACGTCGCGCAGCAGCACGGGCGTGGCGCCGCTCGTGGCCAGCGGGATGGTGCGGAAGTCGTCCAGCGTGCGCAGGAAGCCGCGCGAACGCACCATGTACTCGGCCTCGGCGAACTCGACCACCGAGCCGCCCGAGGCCTGGTTGGCCTTCTGCAGCGCGTCGACGACGGTCGATTGCGTGATGCCCAGCGCGCGCATGCGGTCGGGGTCGAGCACCACCTGGTACTGGCGCACCATGCCGCCGATGCTCGCGACCTCGGCCACGTCGGGCACGGTCTTGAGCTCGAACTTGAGGAACCAGTCGTTGAGCGCGCGCAGCTGCCCGAGGTCGTGCGTGCCCGTGCGGTCGACCAGCGCGTACTCGTAGACCCAGCCCACGCCCGTGGCATCGGGGCCCAGCGCTGCGTTGGCGCCCGCGGGCAGCTTGCTCTGCACCTGGTTCAGCGACTCCACGACGCGCGAGCGCGCCCAGTAGGGATCGGTCTTGTCGTCGAACAGCACATAGACGAAGGAGTCGCCGAAGAAGGAGTAGCCGCGCACGGTCTTGGCGCCGGGCACGCTGAGCATCGTGGTGGTCAGCGGATAGGTGACCAGGTCCTCCACCACCTGCGGCGCCTTGCCGGGGAAGGGCGTGCGGATGATGACCTGGGTGTCCGACAGGTCGGGCAGCGCATCGAGCGGCGTGCGGGCCACCGACCAGGCGCCCGCGGCCATCAGGAACAGGGTCGCGATCAGCACCAGGAAGCGGTTGCCGATGGACCAGCGGATCAGGGCGGCGATCATGGTTTGGCGCCTGCTGGCACGCGCTGCACCGACACCAGCTCGTAGCCGATGGGGCCGCCTTCCTTGAATGCGAAGCGCACCGTGTCGCCGGGCCGGATGTCCAGGAACGCATCGGGCGATGCCTTGGCGAAGCCCATCGTCATCGGCGGCCACTGGAGCGTGGCGACCGGGCCGTGCGAGACGGTGATGGCGTCGGGCGCCACGCTCTCGACCCTGCCTTCGGCCTGGTGGATCGCCGCGGCGGGCGCCGACGCAGTCGAGGCCGGTGCAGGTGCCGCCATGTTCCCCAGCACCGCACGCAGCCGCGCCTCGGAGTCGATCAGGAACTGGCCGCTGGCCACCACCTGGTCGCCTTCGGCCAGGCCGGAGAGGACCTCGGTGTCCTCGCCCTGGTCGGCGCCCAGCGACACCTCGCGCGGCTCGAAGCCGCCCTCGGGCTGGCGCACGATGACGACGGCGCGCTGGCCGGTGCGGATCACGGCTTCGGACGGCACGAGCAGCCGGGTGCTGCGCGGCCCCGCGACCTGCAGGCGCAGCAGCATGCCGGGCACCAGCGTGCCTTGGCGGTTGTCGACTTCGAAGCGGGCCTTGAGCGTGCGAGTGGCCGCGTCGATCTCGGGCAGGATCTCGTCGAGCGTGCCCTCGAAGGATTGCGTGGCATCGGCCTGCAGGGCCGCCGTGACCTTTTGCCCCCGCACCAGGCGCAGCGCCTGCGCCTCGGGGATTTGGACCACGGCCCAGACCTTGTCGAGGCCCGCGATGCGGAACAGCGTGGTGCCGGGCGACACGGCCACGCCTTCGCGCACGCCCAGCTCGGCCACCACGCCGGCGCTCGGTGCCGTGAGCACGTAGCGCGCCTGTGCGGTGCCCGTCGCTTCGCTGCGCCGAATCAGGTCGGCCGGGATCGACAGGGCACGCATGCGCTCGCGCGCCGCCGCAACGAGGTCGGCCGACACGCCGGCGCGCTGGAGCGCCAGCAGTTCGTTCTGCGGGCCGAGCCACTCGGGCGCGAAGACCGTCGCCAGGGCCTGGCCCTTGCGCACGCGCTCCATCGGCGCGCGCACCGACAACTGCTCGACATAGCCCGCCACGCGCGTCTGCACGGCCACGTTGAGCCGCTCGTCGAACTGCACGGTGCCGACCGCGTCGAAGGACGTGGACGTCTCGGCGCGCCGCACCGTCGCGTAGCGGATGCCCAGGTTCTGCTGCACTGTCGGACTGACCGCCACGCCTGTGTTTTGCGTCGCGCCTTCGGCATAGACGGGCACCAGCTGCATGTCCATGAAGGGCGACTTGCCGGGCTTGTCGAAGCGCTGGCCCGGCACCATCGGGTCGTGCCAGTAGAGGACCTGGCGGGCGTCGGTGGCGGAAGGGGCCGCCATCGATGCCTCCATCGACGAGCCCGTCCTGCGGCCCAGGTAGAAGGCGCCGGTTGCAAGCAGCAGGGCGGCCAGCAGTGCGATGACGATCGCGTGGGTCCTTTTCATCGCGCCACCTCTTCGCCGAGCGGCTTGAAGGCCAGCTGCACCTGCGTTCTGGCCAGGTCGCGCTGCAAGGCCAGCAGCTTGCGCTGCGCCTCGACCTCGGCATGCCGGGCCTCGAACAGCGTGACCAGGCTGCCCTGGTTGGACTGGTAGGCGGCCGTGGCGGCGGTCGTCCTCTGGCCGGCCGGAACGACGACCGCGCCGCGGTAGCGTTCGATGCGTTGCTGCAGGCGCTGCGCGTCGCTGGCGAGCGATCGGTACTCGGCGGTGGCGGCCCGGGTGGCTTCGGCCAGCGCGGCCTCGGCCTTGTCGGCCAGCGCGAGCTGGGCGGCGGTGTCGCGGTCCTGGCGCTCGCCGGGCGCGATGGCCAGCGGGATGTTCACGCCCACCGACACCATGTCGGCATAGCCGGTGCGCTGGCCGTAGCTGAGGTCCCAGCTCCAGTTGGGCTTGCGGTTGGCGGCGGTCACGTCGGCGTTGCGGCGCGCCATGTCGAGCGCGCGCTGCAGCGTTGCGACCGTGGGGTGCGCGGCCACATAGGCTGGCTCGGTGGGCAGCGTGATGGCGGGCGGCGGCTGCAGGTCTTCGGGCACGACGCCGACCCAGCGATGGAAGGCCACACCGGCGGCGCTCTGCTGCTGCCGGATGTCGGCCGTCTCGTCTTCGGCCACGCCTTTGGCGCCGGCCAGGGCCAGCACCTCCTGGCTGCTGCCCGCGGCCGAGGACAGGCGCGCGCGCGACGCTTCCAGCTCCTCATGGGCGTGGTGTTCCATGCGCGTGGCGAGCTTCAGGTTCTCGCCGGCATAAAAGGCGTCGACGTAGGCCAGCGCGGTCTGAAGGCGGGTGTCGGCGGTGGCGGCCTGCACCTGCACCGCCTCGCGATCGACCGCCGCATCGGCGGCCGCCTGCCGCGCCGCGCGCTTGTCGGCGGACAGCCATTCCTGGCTGATGCCGATGCGCTTCATGGTCATCGAATCGCGCGCGGTGTGGAAGCGGTCCGGCCCGGTGGCGGGCAGGTTGTCGACGCCGATGCGCAGCGTGGGGTCGGGCAGCTGGGCGGCCGCATGGGCTGCCTCGGTGGCGCTCAGGACCCCGGCCTGGGCCGCGCGGGTGCTCTGGGAGCGCTGCGCGGCAAGCTGCAGCGCGGCGTCGAGGGACAAGGACGGCGGGGACGCGGCCGCGGCAAGGCACGGCAGTAGCGCGGCGGCCCAGACGGCCGCGCGCGAGGAGAGAAGGGACATGAGAACTCCGCAGACGAACGAAACAATCGCCGGGTTGCGGACACGCCGCACCGGCACCGATCAGTCGACGGAGGGATCAGACGCGCAGTCTGCGCGTGGAGAGGAAAACGGGTTCGGGCGGCGGATGCTGCCGCTCGGGTTCGGCCTGGCGGGGCAGGGCATGGCCCTCCGACGCCAGCACCAGGGGCATGACCACGATCTGCACGATGGCGGGCAGCGAGGGCGTGCTGAGCTTCACCGGCTCGAAGGACAGCGAGAGGTCCGCGGCATGCTGGAAGCACAGCACCGGCTGGGCCATGTCCATGCCCTCGCAGGGCGCGCCTGTCGCCATCATCTCGGCCATGGCGTCGGTGTCTGGCACGCCGGGGCAGACATAGCTCGCCAGCGCCAGCTGCGAGAACAGCAGCGACAGGACCACGGCGAAGGCGGTCAGGCAGCGATGGAGGGAGCGGCGGCGGGCCATGAAGACGCGGAGTGTAGCGCGGCAGGCCGCGGCTTGCAGGAGCCGGGGTTCAGGTCCTGGATTGCGACTGCGACTGCGACTGCGACTGCGACTGCGACTGCGACTGCGATGGCGATGGCGATGGCGATGGCGATGGCGCGCCCTCGCGCGTCGCGGGTGCTGCCACGGCCTCCACCGCGGGTTCGTGTGATGGCCGGACCGTCACCCCCACGTCGAGCGTGTGGCGCGCGCCGCCGTGCAGCACGCCGCGCATCGGCGAGACGTCGGCGTAGTCGCGGCCGATGGCCAGGGTCACGTAGTCTTCGCCCGGCTGGCGGCCGTTGGTCGGGTCGAAGTCGGCCCAGTCGCCAGGGCCGTCCGCGCCGGGCAGGTAGACCGACACCCAGGCATGCGAGGCGTCGGCGCCGACCAGCCGCGGCTGGCCCGGCGGCGGCTGCGTGAGCAGGTAGCCGCTGACGTAGCGTGCCGGCAGGCCCATGGTGCGGAAGCAGGCGATCAGGATGTGGGCGAAGTCCTGGCACACGCCCTTGCGCTGGGCCAGCGCCTCGACCGCGGGCGTGCTGATCTCGGTGCTGGTCGCGTCGTAGTCGAAGTCGCGGTACATGCGCAGCATCAGGTCCGTCGCGACCTCGAAGGTCGGGCGGCCCGGCACGAAGCTGGCGCGGGCGTAGGTGGCGAAGTCCTCGTGCCGCGGCACGTAGTGCGAGGGAAAGACGAAGTCCGAGGCGGGGTCGAAGGTCGCACCCTTGGCATAGCGGAAGCGCTCGCGCACCGCCTCCCAGGGCAACTCGCGCGCGATGCTCTTGGCCAGCACCGGCTCCGAGGTCTCGACCACGCTCTGGGCCTTGACCACCAGGTGTTCGTGGGTCGACTCGAGCGCGAAGAAGGCCCGCGTGTTGCCGTAGACGTCGGCCGACTCGCTGCGTTGCGCGGGCTCGGGCGTGATCGACAGCGCATGGCTCAGCAGCTTCTGCGAGGCGGTCTCGCGCGGTTTGAGGTGCGCCAGGTGCTGCGCGGTCTCGACCGGCGGCACGTAGTCGTAGCGGGTCTCGTGGGTGACGTGCAGGCGCATCTCAGTTCTCCGTGGCAGTGCGCGCCGAGGACAGCGGATGAACCTGGCACAGGCGAAGGCCAGGGATACCGCGGAACCGGCTTTGCCGGGCCGCTGGTATCGCCCCCTCGAGGGGGAGGCGCCGCAGGCGCGTCGGGGGTGGTCCAGAGATACCGCGGAACCGGCTTTGCCGGGCCGCAGGTATCGCCCCCTTGAGGGGGAAGCGCCGCAGGCGCGTCGGGGGTGGGCTTCTCATACGCCGACCGAGCGCACGGACTCGGAAGTGAGCGTGAAGTAGCGGATGCCGATCGCATCCGACACGTGGTAGGCCGCGGTCTCGCAGAACTCGAAGAGCTGGATCAGCGCGGGGTAGCGGCCTTCGGCGTCGGTCTCGCACAGGTGCTCGAGCGTCCACATGGCCGGGTCGGGCAGCTCGTACGAGAGTGCGGTCAAGGTGCCGGGCGCGCTGCCCGCGAGCTTGGCGATGCGCCCGCGCAGCGTCTGCGTGACCCAGGCCAGCGAACGCGGGTTGTCGCCGTCGAGCACCAGCAGGTCGACCATGGTCGCCACGTCGCGGCGCTGCTGGTAGCGCGCGTGGAAGGTGATGGTGCTGTCGAACAGCGCCACCATGGCCTCGAAGCCGCTGACCTCGTGCACCGCGCCGTTGGCGAAGCCCGCGGCCATCGCGCTCGACAGGAAGGCCAGCCGCTCGATGTGGCGGCCGATGGACAGCAGGCGCCAGGCATCGTCGCGCGTCATGCGGTCGGTCTGCGCGCCGGTCATGGACGACAGGGCGGCGCTCGCGGCCTCGAGCGAGCGCAGCGCGGCACCGGCGGCCAGCGTGCCGTCGAGCCTCTCGCCGGGCTGCTCGGTGGTCTGGTGCAGGAAGTCGATCTCGGCGCGCACGATCTGGTTCCAGTGGTCCTGCGACAGCCGCTCGCGCACCGCGGCCGCGGCCTGCCGCACGCAACGCAGGTTGTAGCCCACGCTGCCGCCGGTCTCGACGTTGCCCAGCTCGGCGATCAGCGCGCGCTCGAACACGCGCCGCGACTTCGAGCCGATGGGCACGCCGGGCGCGATCAGCGCGTTGCGCGTGGCCAGGCCGTGCAGCCATTCGAGCAGCGTGCGGGAGGAGGGGTCCTCGCCGCCCATCAGGTCGAGCGTGATGCGCGCCAGGCGCACTGCGTTCTCTGCGCGCTCGGTGTAGCGGCCCAGCCAGAACATGTTCTCGGCCGCGCGGCTGGTCACGGGCGCGCGGTGCCGCGCCAGCGAGGCCGGCGTGGCCTGCGGCTGCAGCAGCGTGGTGCGGTCGACCTCGCCATGCGTCTGCACCCACACGTCGGCACTGCTGCCGCCGCGCTGCATCGACGCGATCTGCGCATTGGCGCCGGCCAGGCGCGCCAGCCCGCCGGGCAGCACGCGCCAGGACTGCGCGCCGTCGCTGACCGCGAACACGCGCAGCAGCACCGAGCGCGGCGCGATCCGGCCGCGCTCGGCGCGGTCGCTGCCTTCGGCCCAGGTCGGCATCTGCGACAGCGGCAAATAGCTCTGCACCGTGTGCTCGTCGCCCTGGCGCACGATGCGGCCGGCCCATTCGTCGAGCTCGCGCCGGCCCATGCGGCTGCCCAGCACGGCTTCGAAGCTGGTGTGCGAATCCTCGCCCGGGTAGGTGGCCTTGATCGCGCAGTCGCCCAGTTGCGGCAGCGCGGCCTCGAGCGCCGCGCGCTCGCCGCACCACCAGGTCGGCAAGGCCGGCAGCTGCAGCTTCTCGCCGATCAGGCGGCGCGCCAGCGCGGGCAGGAAGCCCAGCAGCGCAGGCGATTCCAGGAAGGCCGAGCCCGGCATGTTGGCCACCAGCAGGTTGCCGGCGCGGATGGCCTGCAGCAGGCCGGGCACGCCCAGCGTGGAGTCGGGGCGCAGCTCGAGCGGGTCGAGGAACTGGTCGTCGAGCCGCTTGATCAGGCCGTGCACCGGGCGCAGGCCCTGCAATGTCTTGAGGTACACGCGCTGGTCGCGCACCGTGAGGTCGCTGCCCTCGACCAGCGTCACGCCCAAATAGCGCGCCAGGTAGGCGTGCTCGAAGTAGGTCTCGTTGTAGGGGCCGGGCGTGAGTAGCGCGATGTGCGGCGGCGAGCCCGCCGGGCACATGCGCTGCAGGCCTTCCATCATCGCGCTGTAGGTCGCGGCCAGCCGCTGCACCTGCAGCTCCTCGAAGGCCTGCGGGAACTGGCGCGAGATGGCCAGCCGGTTCTCGAGCAGGTAGCCCAGGCCGGAAGGCGCCTGGGTGCGCTGCGATACCACCCACCAGTTGCCGTCGGGGCCGCGCGCCAGGTCGAAGGCCGCGATGTGCAGCCAGGTGTCGCCGGGCGGCTTCACGCCGTGCATGGCGCGCAGGTAGCCCGGATGGCCGCGCACCAAGGCCGCGGGCAGCAGGCCTTCGGCCAGCAACTGCTGCGGGCCGTAGACGTCGGCCATCACGCGGTCGAGCACGCGCACGCGCTGCTGCACGCCGGCCTCGATCTGGGTCCAGCTCTCGGGCGAGATGATCAGCGGGAACAGGTCCAGCGACCAGGGCCGCTGCGGGCCGTCGGCATCGGCGTAGACGTTGTAGGTGACGCCGTTGTCGCGGATCTGCCGCGCCATGCTGGTGGCGCGCCGCGGCAGGTCGGCGAAGCCGCCATGGCCCAGGTGGTCGAAGAAGCGGCTCCAGGGCGGCGTGAGTTCGGACGGCGCCGCGGCCTTGGCCGTCGGGGCTGGCGCAGCCGCCGGTGCCTGCGCCGCGTCGTGCAGCACCGGCGCGGGCGCGGCAGTCGGCGTGGCCGGGCGCGCCGGCACGACAGGCGTCGCCGCGCCGCGCAATTCGTCGAAGTGGCCGGCCGAGGCGGCAGGCGCCAGCGCCGAGGCCAGCGCGGCAGGGGATTCGAGCGCTTGGGCTTCGAAGAGCGATTCGTTCAGGGGTTCCACGGTGCGCCGATTGTCACACCGCCGTCATCGACGGCGCCCGCGAAGACGTGACAAATCGCCGCAATACGCATGGAAGCGCTCATCCTTTTCTGAGATCGAGCGTGAAGGGGAATTCGCGGCTGCCCGCGAGTTCGATCGTCGCCGGTGGCGTCTTCATCAGCCCCGGCGTGTGGCCGGTGCGCGTGAAGCGCGACATGCGCCGGCTCTCGGCCTCGTAGGCGTTGACCGGGAAGGTGTCGTAGTTGCGTCCGCCCGGGTGGGCCACGAAGTACTGGCAGCCGCCCAGCGAGCGCTTCATCCAGGTGTCGACGATGTCGAAGGTCAGCGGCGCATGCGCGCCGATGCTGGGGTGCAGCGCCGAGGGCGGGTTCCAGGCCTTGTAGCGCACGCCGGCGACGAACTCGCCGACCGTGCCCGTGGGCTGCAGCGGCAGCACCTTGCCGTTGACGGTGATCACGTGGCGGCTTTCGTTCAGGCCGGTCACGCGCACCTCGATGCGTTCGAGCGACGAATCGACATAGCGCACCGTGCCGCCGGACGAGCCTTCCTCGCCCATCACGTGCCAGGGCTCGAGCGCGTTGCGCAGCGACAGCTCGACGCCCATCGCCTGCACCTGCCCGACCAGCGGGAAGCGGAACTCGAGGTGCGGCGCGAACCAGTTCGGGTCGAAGGCGAAGCCGGCCTGGCGCATCTCGCTGATCACGTCGTCGAAGTCCATCTTGACGAAGGTCGGCAGCAGGAAGCGGTCGTGCAGTTCGGTGCCCCAGCGCGTGGCGGGCGCCTTGTAGGGTTCGTCCCAGAAGCGCGCGATGAAGGCGCGCAGCAGCAGCTGCTGGGCGATGCTCATGCGCGCATGCGGCGGCATCTCGAAGGCGCGCAGTTCCAGCAGGCCCAGGCGGCCGGTCGCCGAGTCGGGCGAGTAGAGCTTGTCGATGCAGAACTCGCTGCGGTGCGTGTTGCCGGTCACGTCGACCAGGATGTTGCGCAGCGTGCGGTCGACCAGCCAGGCCGGCATGTTGGCGCCGTAGATCTCGCGGTTCTTCGCGATCTCCTTGAGCGCGATCTCCAGCTCGTAGACCTGGTCGTTGCGCGCTTCGTCCACGCGCGGCGCCTGGCTGGTCGGGCCGATGAACATGCCCGAGAACAGGTAGCTCAGCGAGGGGTGGTTGTGCCAGTAGAGCAGCAGGCTGGCCAGCAGCTCGGGCCGGCGCAGGAAGGGGCTGTCGTTGGGCGTGGCGCCGCCCATCACGAAGTGGTTGCCGCCGCCGGTGCCGGTGTGGCGGCCGTCGGTCATGAACTTCTCGGCCGACAGCCGGGTCTCGAAGGCCGCGTCGTAGAGGAACTCGGTGTGCGCGACCAGCTCCTTCCAGTTGTTGGCCGGATGGATGTTGACCTCGATCACGCCCGGGTCTGGCGTGACCGCCAGCATCTTCAGCCGCGGATCGCGCGGCGGCGCGTAGCCTTCCATCACGATCTGCAGGCCCAGCTGTGTCGACGTGGCCTCGATGGCCGCGACCAGGTCGAGGTAGTCCTCGAGGCGCTTGAGCGGCGGCATGAAGACGTAGAGCACGCCCGAGGCGCTGCCGACCTTTTCCGCGGCCGGGCCGTTGGCGCGGCGCGGGTCGCGCACCTCGACGCACAGCGCGCTGCGCGTGATCCAGTGGGCCGATTCGCCGCGACCGGGCTGGCGCGGCGTCTTGCCGTCGGCCTCGGTTGCGCCGAGGCCCGTGGTGCTCGCGCTTCCCGGTGTCTGCATGCGCAGCGCCGCGCCCGAGGCCGGCGGCGTGCCGAAGGCATAGGGCACGGTGCCCATGTCGGCCTTGGGGCCGACCGGCGGACCGGCGTAGCGCGCGCGGTAGTCCGCTGCGTCGGGCAGGCTGCCCACGGGCGCGGTCGGGTCGCGGTCGATCAGGTAGGGGTAGTCGCCCTTGCGCACCCAGGGCTGCGAGTCGAGCGGCAGCCGGTAGCCCATGGGCGAGTCGCCCGGGATCAGGTACATGCGGTCGTCGCGCAGGAACCAGGGGCCGGTCTTCCAGCCCGGGCCTTCGAGCGCGGGGGCGTCGCGGTCGGCACTTGCGGGCTCGATCGGCAGCATGTAGCCGATCACCGCGTCGAGCTTCTGCGTGAACACCCGTCGCAGGCGCACGCGCTCCATCTCGTCGTCGAGCTTGGAGTCGAAGGGGTCGACGTTGACCGGCAGCCGGCGCTCGCGCCAGAGGTAGTAGTAGGTGTCTTCGTAGGCCGGCTGGATGTAGCGCTCGGTCAGGCCCAGGCGGTGCGCCAGCACGGTGGTGAAGCGGCGCGCGTCCTCGCTGGTGTAGTGCGTGGGCACGCGCTCGTCGGCGAAGAGTTCGGGGTCGTGCCACACCGGCTGGCCGTCGGCGCGCCAGAAGATCGACAGCGCCCAGCGCGGCAATTGTTCGCCCGGGTACCACTTGCCCTGGCCGAAATGCAGGAAGCCGCCGTCGCCGTATTCGGCGCGCAGCTTCTGCACCAGCTCGGTGGCGTAGCCGCGCTTGGTCGGGCCCAGCGCATCGGTGTTCCATTCGGCCGCGTCGCGGTCGCCGGTCGCCACATAGGTCGGCTCGCCGCCCATCGTGAGGCGCACGTCGCCGGCCGCCAGGCGCTTGTCGACCGCCTCGCCCAGGGCCAGCACCTCGGCCCATTGCTCCTCGGTGTAGGGCTTGGTGACGCGCGGCGATTCATGGATGCGCGTGACCACCATCTCGTGGCCGAACTCGACCTCGGCGTCGTCGACCACGCCTTCGATCGGCGCGGCGCTCGAGGGCGTGGGCGTGCAGGCCAGCGGGATGTGGCCTTCGCCGGCCAAGAGGCCCGAGGTGGCGTCGAGACCGATCCAGCCCGCGCCGGGCAGGTAGACCTCGCACCAGGCGTGCAGGTCGGTGAAGTCGACCGTGGTGCCGCTCGGGCCGTCGAGCGCCTTGACGTCGGGCGTGAGCTGGATCAGGTAGCCCGAGACGAAGCGCGCGGCCAGGCCCATGTGGCGCAGCAGCTGCACCAGCAGCCAGCCCGAGTCGCGGCAGGAGCCGCTGCCGTTGGCGAGCGTCTCTTCGGGCGTCTGCACGCCGGGCTCCATGCGGATCAGGTAGTTGACGTCGGACTGCACCTGCTGGTTGATGCCCACCAGGAAATCGATGGTGCGCTGTTCCTTGCGCTCGATCTTGTCGAGGTAGGCCTGCACCAGCAGCGTGGCCTCGTCGGCCACCAGGTAGGGCGCGAGTTCCTCGGCCTGGGAGGCGGTGTACTTGAAGGGGAAGTTCTCGGCCTGCGGCTCGAGGAAGAAGTCGAAGGGGTTGTAGACCGCCATCTCGACCACGAGGTCGACCGTGACCTTGAATTCGCGCGTCTTCTCGGGGAAGACCAGCCGCGCCTGGTAGTTGGCGAAGGGGTCCTGCTGCCAGTTGACGAAATGCTGCTCGGGTTCGATGCGCAGCGAATACGAAATGATGTTGCTGCGGCAATGGGGCGCCGGACGCAGGCGCACCACCTGCGGGCCGAGCTGCACCGGACGGTCGTACTTGTAGTGGGTGACGTGGTGAAGAGCGGCGTGAATGGACATCAGTGGTTCTCGGAGCGGAGCGAGTGGCGACGTGCCTCAAGTGAGACGCATACTAGCCCACAGGCATAGCAATTTACGCGCCATCAGAGCGTTGAAAGGGAGGCCCTGCCGTATGGAATCGAGAGTGTTTTCGTGGTAGCGCCACGCGAACTGCGCGGCTGGACGGCCTTCGCCGCCATGGCCGGCGCGATCGCGGGCGCGGCCCTGCAACTTCAGCAGCCCGCGCTGGGCTCCGCCGCAGTCTATGCCGCGCTTGTGACAGCCGCGTTGGCCTGCGGGCTCGCCTGGCGCGTCCGATGGCGCCTGCGGCCCGTCGGCGGGTGCGGGCTCGCGGCCATGCTGCTGGTCGGCCTGGCCTTCGGCGCCGGGCTCACCGGCTGGCGCGCGGCCGTGTTCGCAGCGCAGGCGCTGGACCCGGCGCTGGAAGGCCGCGACCTGCAGGTCGTCGGCGTGGTCGCGCAGATGCCGCAGCGCGACGAGGGCGGCACGCGCTTTCGCTTCGATGTCGAGTCGGCCCGCGCGCTGGAACCGGCGGGCGGCGCCGTGCCGCTGCCCCCGCGCCTGGCCCTGGGCTGGTATGCCGAAGGCACGGGGCTCTGGGCCCGCGCGACGCCCGCCGTGGATGCGGCGCCTCTTCGACGTCCCGAGCCCCTGCACGCCGGCGAGCGCTGGCAGTTCACCGTGCGGCTCAAGGCGCCGCACGGCAACCTCAACCCCAAGGGCTTCGACCAGGAGCTGCAGCTGTGGGAGCAGGGCGTGCAGGCGAGCGGCTATGTGCGCGCCGGTGCGCAGGATGCAGCGCCCGTACGTCTCGGCGACACGTGGCGCCATCCGATCGAGCGGGCGCGCGAAGCGGTACGCGATGCGGCCTTCGCGCGCATCGCCGACCGGCGCACGGCCGGCGTGATCGCCGCGCTGGTGACCGGCGACCAGAGCGCGATCGACCGGGTGGACTGGGACATCTACCGCGCCACCGGCGTCGCGCACCTGGTGTCGATCTCGGGCCTGCACATCACCATGTTCGCCTGGCTCGCGGCGCTGGCCGTGGGGGCGTTGTGGCGCTGCAGCACGCGGCTCATGCTGCGCTGGCCGGCCCAGCAGGCCGCGCTGGTGGGCGGCGTGGCCCTGGCCGGCCTGTATGCCTTGTTCAGCGGGTGGGGCGTGCCCTCGCAGCGCACGGTGCTGATGCTGGCCACGGTGGCATTGCTGCGCATCGCGGGCCGGCGCTGGCCCTGGCCCTGCGTCTGGCTGCTGGCCTGCGCGGTGGTGGTGATCGCCGACCCCTGGGCGCTGATGCAGGCCGGCTTCTGGCTCAGCTTCGTGGCCGTGGCCGCGCTGTTCGCCACCGATGCGAGCGTGGATGGCGAACAGGCCAAGGGCTGGCGCGCACGCCTGTACCGGCTGGCGCGCGAGCAGGCCGTGGTCACGCTGGCGCTGGCGCCGCTGACCCTGCTGCTGTTCCAGCAGGTGTCGGTGGTGGGCCTGCTGGCCAATGCGCTCGCGATCCCCTGGGTCACGCTGGTGCTGACGCCGCTGGCCATGCTCGGTGCGGTGGTGCCGCCCCTCTGGGACCTGGCGGCCTGGGCGGTGCGCGCGCTGTCGTGGTGGCTCGAGTGGCTGGCGGCCATGCCCCTGGCCACCCTGTCGATGCCGGCGCCGCCAGTGTGGGCCGCGGCCGGCGGCGTGCTCGGCGGCGTGCTGCTCGCGATGCGCCTGCCCTGGTCGGCGCGGCTGCTCGGCGTGCCGCTGCTGCTGCCAGTGCTGCTGTGGCAGGTGCCGCGTCCGCCCGCGGGTGAGTTCGACCTGCTGGCCGCCGACATCGGCCAGGGCAATGCGGTGCTGGTGCGCACCGCGACCCACAGCCTGCTCTACGACACCGGGCCGCGCTACAGCCTCGACAGCGACGCGGGCCAGCGCGTGCTGGTGCCGCTGCTGCGCGCGCTGGGCGAACGGCTCGACACCGTCGTGCTGAGCCACCGCGACAGCGACCACACGGGCGGCGCGCCGGCCGTGCTCGCGATGCAGCCGCAGGCCGCGCTGCTGAGCTCGATCGAGGCCGGCCATCCGCTGCAGGCCTTGCGGCCGGCGCGGCGCTGCCTGGCGGGGCAGCGCTGGCAATGGGACGGCGTCGACTTCGAGCTGCTGCATCCGGTCGAGGCCGACTACGAACGCATCGCGGCCAAGCCCAACAGCGTGTCCTGCGTGCTGCGCATCGGCAACGGCCGCGCGAGCGTGCTGCTGGCCGGCGACATCGAGCGCGCGCAGGAGGAGGCGCTGGCCGCACGCGCGGCGGAAGGGGCGCTGCGCGCCGACCTGCTGCTGGTCCCGCACCATGGCAGCAAGACCTCGTCGAGCCCGGCGCTGCTCGAGGCGGTGCAGCCCCGGCTGGCGCTGGTGCAGGCCGGCTACCGCAACCGCTTCGGCCATCCGGCACCGCCGGTGCGCGAGGCCTATGCGGCGCGCGGCACGGCCGTGATCGACAGCCCCCATTGCGGCGCGGCCCGGTGGTCGAGCCTGCAGCCGCAGAGCGTGGGCTGCGAGCGCGCGATGCGGCCGCGCTACTGGCACCACCGGGTGCCTTGAGCGTCGAGCCCGTCCGGGTTTCCCCTGGAAAAGTTTCGTCTGCAGCAACTTCTTCCTATTTGCTTGACGCGAGAAAGCCGCGCCGCGTTCAATGCAGCACGGTTCGAAGATGTTCCGCTCAACGAAACAAAAGACAAAGATGCCCGGACGCACACGTGCCCCTTCCTCCATGCTGGCCCAGCGCGCCGTGGAGCCCACCTCCTCGGTCGAGCGCGCCTGCCGCATCCTGCGCGCGCTGTCGGACCCCGGCGTCACGCGCCTGACCGACATCGCGGTCGCCACCGGCCTCGACAAGACCACCGTGCTGCGCCTGCTCGAGGTGCTGATGCACGACGGCTTCGTGGTGCGCGACCCGCAGAGCAAGCACTACAGCCTGGGCGCCGAACTGCTGGTGCTGGGCGCGGCCGCGCTGGCCCGCTTCGACCCGCGCCCGCTGGTGCGGCCCGCGCTGCTGCGGCTCACCGGCCGGTTCGAGGACAGCGTGATTCTGTCGATTCCCAGCGGCATCGAGTCGCTGTGCGTCGACGTGGAGGAGGGCCGCTATCCGATCCGCGCCAACTACCTGTCGATCGGCAGCCGGCGCCCCTTGGGCGTGGGCGCCGGCAGCCTGGCGCTGCTGGCCTGGATGCCCGAGGCCGAGCGCCAGGCCGCGCTGGCGGTGATCGCGCCGCAGCTGCAGCGCTATCCGCGCATCACGGCCGAACTGCTCGAAGCGCATGCCAAGGCGTCACGCGAGCGCGGCTATGCGGTGCTGCTCGACGTGGTGGTCGAGCGCATGGGCGGCATCGCGGTGCCGATCCTCGGCGTCGACGGCCGGCCCGTCGCGGCCATCAGCATCGCGGCCCTCAACGACCGCATCACCTCGCGCGAGACCGAACTCGCGCAGGCACTGCGCCGCGAGGCCGCGACCTGCGAGGTGCTGTGGAGCCGCGCTGCCCACACAGGCGCTGCCGCGGGCGCGGCCGCCACGCGCCGCGCGAGGGTCCATTGATGACGAACAGCACCCATCCGACGGCCTGGATCACCGGCGTCGGCGGCACCGCCTTCGGCCGCCACGAAGGGCGGGGCGCGCTCGACCTGATGGCCGAGGCCGCGCAGCAGGCACTGCAGGGCGCGGGCCTGCAACGCGGCGACATCGACGGCCTGCTCTGCGGCTACGCGACGACGCTGCCGCACCTGATGCTGTCCACGCTGTTCTGCGAGCGCTTCTCGCTCGATCCGTCCTATGCGCACAGCCTGCAATTGGGCGGCGCCACCGGGGCCGCGATGCTGATGCTGGCGCGCGAACTGGTGCGCAGCGGCCGCTGCCGGCGGGTGCTGGTGGTGGCCGGCGAGAACCGGCTCAGCGGCCAGTCGCGCGACAGCGCGATCCAGACGCTGGCGCAGGTCGGCGACCCGGACTACGAGGTGCCCAACGGCGCCTCGGTGCCGGCCTACTACGGCCTGATGGCCTCGCGCTACCTGCACGAGACCGGCACGACCGAGGCCGATCTCGCCGAGTTCGCGGTGCTGATGCGTGCCAACGCGGCGCGCCATCCCGGCGCCCATCTCACGGCACCGATCACCGTGGCCGACGTGCTCGCGTCCAAGCCCATCGCGGCGCCGCTCAAGCTCATGGACTGCTGCCCGATCTCCGACGGCGCGATGGCGCTGGTGGTCTCGGCCGTGTCCGGCGACGGCCCGCGCGTCGCGATGACCGGCGCCGGCCAGGCGCACCGCCACCAGCACCTGAGCGCGATGGCCGACGTGATGCAGTGCGGCGCGGCCGTCGCGGCGCAGCGCGCCTTTGCCGAGGCCGGACTGGGCGTGGCCGACATCGACCACCTGGGCATCTACGACTCCTTCACCATCACCCTGACCATGCTGCTCGAGGAGATCGGCTTCGCCCCGCGCGGCGGGGCCGCACAGCGCCTGCGCCATGGCGACTTCGCCCCGGACGGCCCGCTGCCGCTCAACACGCACGGCGGCCTGCTGTCCTTCGGCCACTGCGGCGTGGCGGGCGGCATGGCGCATGCGGTCGAGGTGTTCCGGCAGATGACCGGCCAGGCCGGCGCGCGCCAGGTCGCGCGGCCGCGCCATGCCTTCGTGCACGCCGACGGTGGCGTGATGTCCTCGCACGTGAGCCTGATCCTGTCGCAGGAGCCTTCGCCATGAACGCCGCCATCGCATCCTCCAGCGCGCTGGCCGCGCCCTTCGTCGAAGGCCTGGCGCAGCACGCACTGCGCTTCCAGCGCTGCACCGCCTGCGGTACCGCGCAGACGCTGGCGCGTTACGCCTGCGCGCACTGCGGCGGCGAAATCCTGCAGTGGGAAACGGCCCGCGGCACGGCCACGCTGCATGCGCTCACCGTGGTGTCGCGTGCGCCCTCCGACGCCTTCCGCGCGCTCGCGCCCTACACGCTGGTGATCGCGCAACTCGACGAGGGCCCGCGGCTGATGGCCCATGCCGAGCCGGGCCTGCGCATCGGCGAGCGCGTGCGGGCCGGCTTCTTCGTGCACGACGGCCGCACGCTGGTCCGCTTTTCCCGCGATCCCGGCTAGCGGCCTGCGCATCGGGGCATCGGCGATTCATAAAACCACAGGAGACAACGACATGCATTCGAGCCACCTTCACTCTTCCGCGCGCCGGCTGCTGCTGGCAGCCGCTGCCGCACTTTGCCTGGCCGCGCCGGCCTTCGCGCAGGCCCAGGCCTATCCCACCAAGCCGGTGCGGCTGGTGGTGCCCTACCCGCCGGGCGGCCCGACCGACATCGTGGCGCGCGTGGTGGCGCAGAAGCTGTCGGAACAGCTGGGCCAGCAGTTCATCATCGACAACCGGCCGGGGGCCGGCGGCAACACCGGCGCCGAGCTGGTGGCGCGCAGCCCGGCCGACGGCTACACGCTGGTGGTCGCGACCACCGCGCATGCGATCAATCCCTCGCTGTTCAAGAACCTGGGCTACTCGTTGTCGAAGGACCTGGCGCCGGTGTCGCTGCTGACCAGTGGCCCGCTGGTGATCGTCGCCAACCCTTCGCTGCCGGCGAAGAACGTGGCCGAACTGATCGCGCTGGCCAAGGCCAAGCCCGGCGAACTCAACTTCGCCTCCTCGGGCAACGGGCAGTCGACGCACCTGTCGGCCGAGCTCTTCGCCTCGATGGCCGGCGTGAAGATGAACCACATCCCCTACAAGGGGAGCGCGCCCGCGCTCACCGACACCATGGGCGGCCAGACGCAGCTGATGTTCGACACCATGCTCTCGGCCATGCCGCACGTGAAGGGCGGCAAGCTCAAGGCGCTGGCCGTGACCAGCGCCACGCGCTCGCCCGTCGCGCCCGACGTGCCGACGGTCGCCGAGTCGGGCCTGCCCGGCTACGAGGCCATCGCCTGGAACGGCCTGCTCGCACCCGCCCACACGCCGCCCGAAGTGCTGGCCCGCCTGAGCACCGCGCTGAAGAAGGTACTGGCCGCGCCCGACGTGAAGGACAAGTTCGAAGCCCAGGGCTTCGCCGCCACCTGGACCTCGCCCGAGGACTTCGGCCGTTTCATGACGGCCGAGATCGACAAGTGGGCCAAGGTCGTGAAGGTCTCCGGCGCGACGGTGGACTGATGATCGACTTCCATCGCCTCAAGGACTGGCACTTCGACGAGGTGGTGCAGCGCTACACCGCCGACGACACGATGCGCTACGCGCTCGCATTGGGCCTGGGCCGCGACCCGACCGACCCGAAGCAGCTGCAGTTCGTCAACGACGTGCCCGCCGCGCCGCTGGCCCTGCCCACGATGGCGGTGGTGCTGGGTTTTCCGGGTTCGTGGATGCAGGACCCGGCCACCGGCATCGACTTCACGCAGATCGTGCACGGCGAGGAGCAGGTCGTGTGGCACCGGCCGCTGCCGTCGGCGGGGGCGGTGCGAGCGCGCCATCGCGTCACCCGTATCGTGGACAAGGGGCCGGGCCGCGGCGCCACCATCACCTACGACAAGACGCTGCACGACGCCGACAGCGATGTGTTGCTCGCGACCGTGACCCACACCACTTTCGCGCGCGGCAACGGCGGCTTCGCGACGGCGGCGGTGCCGGGCGATGCGGCCGCGGCGGCGCCCGTGCCGGTGCCCGCCGGCGTGCCCGATGTCACGCTCGACATCCCGACCCTGCCGCAGCAGGCCTTGCTCTATCGCCAGTGCGGCGATCGCAACCCGCTGCATGCCGATCCGGAGACCGCGCGGGCGGCGGGCTTCGAGCGGCCGATCCTGCATGGCCTGTGCACCTGGGGCATCGCCGCCCATGCGCTGCTGGCGCAGTGCGCCGACAGTGAACCGGCGCGGCTGCGCAGTCTCTATGCGCGTTTCTCGGCACCGGTGTTCCCGGGCGAGACGCTGCGGCTGGAGCTGTTCGGCGACGCTGGAGACGTGCGCTTCCGTGTGCGCGCCGTGCAGCGCGACCGGGTCGTGCTCGACCACGGCCATGCCCTGTTTTCCGCTTGAGCTTCATTCCATCACGAGGTGACGACATGACGATGCAGACCTTCGAGACACAGGATGCCCGGCGCATCGGCCGCCGGACCCTGCTGGGCAGCGCGGCCGCCGCGTTCGGCACGCTGGCCTTGCCCAGCTTCGCGCAGAGCGCATACCCGAGCCGACCGGTGAAGTTCATCGTGCCGTTCCCGGCCGGCGGACCGGTCGACACCACCGGCCGCGCCGTGGCGCAGAAGCTGTCGCAGCTGTGGGGCCAGCAGGCCATCGTGGACAACCGCGCGGGCGCGGGCGGCATCGTCGGCGCCGAGATCGCGGCCCGCGCGCCGGCGGACGGCTACAACCTGTTCGTCTGCAGCATCCACCATTCGGTGCTGCCCAGCCTCAAGCCCCGGCTCGGCTACGACATCGAGAAGGACTTCGTGCCGCTGAGCTTCGGCGCCATGTTTCCGGTCGTGCTGGTGGCGCATCCGGGCGTGCCGGTGAAGACGGTGGCCGACATCATCGCGCTCGACAAGCGCACGCCGGGCCAGCTGAGCTTCGGCTCGGCCGGCAACGGCGGCGGCACGCACCTGGCCGGCGAGCTGTTCAACATGCAGGCCGGCACCAGGCTGCTGCACGTGCCCTACAAGGGCAGCGCACCGGCCATGACCGACCTGCTCGGCGGGCAGGTGCAGTTCATGTTCAGCGATGCGCCCACCGCCTTGCCGCAGATCAAGGCCGGCAAGGTCAAGGCGATCGCGGTGGCCAGCGCCCGCCGCTCGGCGCTGCTGCCCGACGTGCCCACGGTGGCCGAGTCCGGCCTGCCGGGCTACGAGGCCTACTCGTGGGCCGCGTTCATGGCGCCCGCCGGGACGCCCGGGGACATCGTGCAGCGCCTGAGCGCCGACATCGGCAAGGCGCTGGACGACCCGCAGGTCAAGCAGCGTCTCTACGACGCGGGTGCCGAGGCGATGCCGACCACGCCCGAGGCCTTCGGCAAGATGCTGCACAGCGAGATCGTCAAGTGGACGAAGGTGGTGCGCACCGCCAACATCAAGGTCGACTGATGGCCGTGCCCTCCTCCGACAGCGCGGCGCGCCTGGTGATGCGTCAAGACGGCCCGGTGCTGGTGATGACGATCAGCAACCCGGCAGCGCGCAACGCGATGCATCCGTCGCTCTACCGCACCGCGGTCGATGCGCTGCGCCGGGTGGCGGACGATCGCACCGTGCGCGCCATCGTGCTGACGGGCGAGGGCGATCATTTTTGCGGCGGCGGCGACCTCAAGCGGCTGGCCGCACAGCGCGAATTGCCGCGCGAGACACAGGTCGCACACCTCGATGCGCTGCACGACTGGGTGATGGCGATGCACGACGCGCCGCAGCCGGTGATCGCGGCCGTCGAGGGCGCCGCGGCGGGCGGCGGCTTCTCGGTCTGCCTGGGCTGCGACCTGATCGTTGCCGCGCAGGACGCGAAATTCGTCATGTCGTACGTCAAGCTCGCGCTCACCCCCGACGGCGGCGGCTCCGATTCGCTGGCACGCGCGCTCCCGCCGCAGATGGCGCTGGAACTGCTGCTCGACGGAGGCGCGTGTTCGGCCGAACGGCTGCACGCGCTCGGCCTGGTCAACCGCGTGGTGCCGCAGGGCGAAGCGCTGGCCACGGCGATGGCCTGGGCAGAGCGGCTGTCCGCCGGCCCCTTCGACGCGCAGGCGCGCATCAAGCAACTGGTGCACGCCGCACGCGGCCGCTCGCGCCGCGCCCAGCTCGATGCCGAACGCGACACCTTCGTCGACAGCCTCTACAGCGACGCCTGCGGCGCAGGCATCGCGTCGTTCCTGAACGCGCGCCGCGCCTGACGCCGCGCATCTTTCTTCTTTTTTCGCAAGGCTCTTCATGTCCGACCTGCTCGAATCCGCCCTCAACCCGCAATCGGTCGCCGTCATCGGCGCCTCCGAGAACATCCACAAGATCGGCGGCCGGCCGATCCACTACATGCGCAAGCACGGCTTCGGTGGCCGCATCTACCCGATCAACCCCGCACGTGAAGAGGTGCAGGGCCTCAAGAGCTACGCCTCGCTGGCGGCGCTGCCCGAGGCGCCCGACCTGGCGATGGTGGTGGTGGGCGGCGAGAAGGCGGTCGAGGCCGTGGCGCAGTGCGCGGCGCGCGGCGTGAAGTCGGCGGTGGTCGTCGCCTCGGGCTTCGGCGAGACGGGCGAGGCGGGCCGCGCGGTGCAGCGCGCCATGGTCGACACCGCGCGCGCCGCCGGCATGCGCCTCTACGGACCCAACACCCAGGGCCTGGCGAACTTCGGCACCGGCGCCATCGCGGGCTTCTCGACCATGTTCGTCGAGGTGCCGCCGGCCGACGGCCCGGTCGGCATCGTGAGCCAGAGCGGCGGCATGAGCGCCATGGCCTACGGCCTGCTGCGCGGCCGCGGCCTGGGCGTGCGCCATGTGCATGCGACCGGCAACGAGGCCGACATCACGGTCTCCGACCTGGCCTGGGCGGTGGCGCACGACCCCGACGTGAAGCTGCTGCTGCTCTACCTCGAGAACATCGCCAATCCCGAACTGCTGGCGCGCACCGCCGCCTATGCGCGCGAGCGCGACCTGCCGATCATCGCGGTCAAGGCCGGGCGTTCGGAGAGCGGGCAGAAGGCCGCGTCCTCGCACACCGGTTCGCTGGCCAACGAGGACCGCACGGTCGACGCCTTCTTCCGCCACCACGGCATCTGGCGCGTGCGCGACCCGCATGCGCAGGCGCTCGCGGCCGAGGCCTACCTCAAGGGCTGGCGACCCGAGGGCCGGCGGCTGGTGATCATCAGCAACTCGGGCGCGAGCTGCGTGATGGGCGCCGACGCCTCGGAGGAATTCGCGCTGCCGCTGGCCGCGCTGGCGCCTGCCACGCGCGCCGAGGTGGCGAGCCGGCTGCCGGGCTTCGCGACGGCCGACAACCCGATCGACATCACGGCGGCATTGCTGTCCAACAGCGGCCTGTTCGGCGACGTGCTGCCCGCCGTGGCGCAGGACCCGGCCGCCGACCTGTTCCTCATCAACATCCCGGTGGCCGGTGCCGGCTACGACGTCGAGGCCTTCGCGCGCGACACCGCCGCCTTCGAGCGCAGCACGGGCAAGCCGGTGGTGGTCGCGGCCTGGCAGGACTCGGTGGCCGCGCCCTTCAAGGCGCAGGGCATCCCGACCTATGCCAACGAGAACGACGCGCTGGGCACGCTCGCGCAACTGGCGTCGCACACCGCGCTGATGCGCAAGCCGATCGTGGCCTGGACTGCGGGTACGGCGCCCGCGCTGCCGGCCGGTGGCGGGCGCTTCCTCAACGAGGCGCAGAGCCTGGCCGTGCTGGGCGCGGCCGGCGTGCCGGTGGTGGCGCACCGGCTGTGCCGCAGTGCGCAGCAGGCCGCCGAGGCGCTGGCGGCCGTGGGCGCGCCGGCGGTGGTCAAGGCCTGCTCGGGCGACGTGCCGCACAAGTCGGAGCACGGGCTGGTGGCGTTGAACGTCGCGACGGCCGCCGACGCCGCCGCGCTGTTCGAGCGCCAGTGGGCCAAGCTGGCCGAACTGGGCGCGGCGCAGGAGGGCGTGATCGTCGCCGCCATGCGCCGCGGCCAGCGCGAGCTCATGGTCGGCGCGCGCATCGACCCGGTCTTCGGCCCGGTGGTGGTGGTGGGCGACGGCGGCAAGTACGTCGAGGCGCTGCAGGACGTGGCGGTGCTGCTGCCGCCCTTCGCCGCGGCCGACGTGACCGCGGCGCTGCGCACGCTGCGCATCGCGCCGCTGCTCGAGGGCGTGCGCGGCGACCCGCCGCTGGACATCGACGCGCTGGCCGCGGTGGCGGTGGCGGTGGGGCAGCTCATCGTGGCCGCCGGTGGCGCCATCGCCTCCATCGACGTGAACCCGGTGCTGGTGGCGGCGCGCGGGGAGGGGGCCGTGGTGGTGGATGCGCTGATCGAGCGGGGAGACTGAGTCCCGTTTGTGCAAAGATCGCCCAAAGCTTGGCCTTGAACTTGCTAAGCTATGTCGAAGGAGATTGGTCGTTCCATGCACAAATTCGATGAGATGTACGAGCAGCTGCCCTATGCGGGCGCTGCGATCCGGGGTCATTACAAGCGCTACGACCAATGGCTGGCCAAACAGCCCGGCGAACTGATGCGATCCCGGCGCGAGGAGGCCGAGATGATCTTCCGCCGTGTCGGCATCACCTTCGCGGTGTATGGCGCCAAGGACGAGGACGGTGCCGGCACCGAGCGCCTGATTCCCTTCGACCTGCTGCCGCGGATCATTCCCGCGCACGAGTGGGAGAGCATGGAGCGCGGCCTGGTCCAGCGCGTGACCGCACTCAACCGCTTCATCTACGACGTCTACCACGACCAGGAGATCATCAAGGCCGGCATCGTGCCGATCGAGCAGATCCGCGACAACGCGCAGTTCCGCCCCGAGATGATGGGCGTGACCGTGCCCAACAACGTCTACTCGAACATCTCCGGCATCGACATCGTGCGCGCGCCCGATGCCGACGGCAACGGCGAGTACTACGTGCTCGAGGACAACCTGCGGGTGCCCAGCGGCGTGAGCTACATGCTGGAGAACCGCAAGATGATGATGCGGCTGTTCCCCGACCTGTTCGCGCAGAACCGCATCGCGCCCGTGGCCCACTACCCCGACCTGCTGCTCGAGACGCTGCGCGCCAGCGCGCCGCCGGCCACGGCCGAGCCCACGGTGGTGGTGCTCACGCCCGGCATGTACAACAGCGCCTATTTCGAGCACGCCTTCCTCGCGCAGCAGATGGGCGTCGAGCTGGTCGAGGGGCAGGACCTGTTCGTCAAGGACGACTTCGTCTACATGCGCACCACGCGCGGCCCGAAGCGCGTCGACGTGATCTACCGCCGCGTCGACGACGACTTCCTCGACCCGGAAGTGTTCCGCCCGACCTCCACCCTGGGCTGCGCCGGCCTGATGCGCGCCTACCGCGCGGGCAACGTCGCGATCTCGAACGCGGTGGGCACGGGCGTGGCCGACGACAAGTCGATCTACCCCTACGTGCCGAAGATGATCGAGTTCTACCTGGGCGAGAAACCGATCCTCAAGAACGTGCCGACCTACATGTGCCGCAACAAGGACGACCTGCAGTACACGCTCGACAACATGAAGGACCTGGTCGTCAAGGAAGTCCACGGCGCCGGCGGCTACGGCATGCTGATCGGCCCGGCCGCGACGCAGGCCGAGATCGAAGAATTCAAGCAGGCCGTGATCGCCAAGCCCGATGGCTACATCGCGCAGCCCACGCTGAGCCTGTCGACCTCGCCGACCTTCGTCGATGCCGGCATCGCGCCGCGCCACATCGACCTGCGGCCCTTCGTGCTGTCGGCCAAGGAAGTGCTGATGGTGCCGGGCGGCCTGACGCGCGTCGCGCTCAAGGAAGGTTCGCTGGTGGTCAACTCCTCGCAGGGCGGCGGCACCAAGGACACCTGGATCCTCGAAGCCGACCGGCGCCCGCGCGCGCCTGCGGCGGCCACCCAGAGCCAGACGCAAACCCAAACCCCGACGCCATCCCAGACCGTCTGAAGCCAGAGGAAAAGCCGAACATGCTGTCACGCACCGCCGACCACCTCTACTGGATGTCGCGCTACACCGAGCGGGCCGAGAACACGGCCCGCATGCTCGACGTCAACTACCAGACCTCGCTGCTGCCGCAGTCGGCCGAAGTCGCCAAGTTCGGCTGGCAGGGCCTGCTGTCGATCAGCGAACTGCTGCCGGCCTACGACAAGAAGTACGACCAGATCGTGCCGAACGACGTGATGGAGTTCATGGTCAAGGACGAGGAGAACCCGTCGTCGATCGTCTCCTGCCTCAAGGCGGCCCGCGAGAACGCGCGCGCCGTGCGGGGCGCGCTCACCACCGAGGCCTGGGAAACGCAGAACACCACCTGGCTCGAGGTCAACCGCATGCTGCGCGCCGGCGACTTCGAACGCGACCCGGGCCAGTTCTTCGAGTGGGTCAAGTTCCGCTCGCATCTTTCCCGCGGCGTCACGCTGGGCACGATGCTGCAGGACGAGGCCTTCTACTTCTCGCGCCTGGGCACCTTCCTCGAACGTGCCGACAACACGGCGCGCCTGGTCGACGTCAAGTTCCATGCGCTCAACAGCGAGTTCTTCGGCACCGCCACCGAGGAAGACCAGGAGTACGACTTCTATCACTGGAGCGCGATCCTGCGCAGCGTCTCGGCCTTCGAGGTCTACCGCAAGGTCTACCGCGACGTGATCAAGCCCGAGCGCGTGGCCGAGCTGCTCATCCTGCGTGCCGACATGCCGCGCTCGCTGCATGCGAGCCTGGCCGAGGTGGTGGCGAACCTGGCCAAGGTGCAGAACGACCAGAGCGCCGAGACCCAGCGCCGCGCCGGCAAGCTGCTGGCCGACCTGCAGTACGCCCGCGTCGACGAGATCCTGGCCACCGGGCTGCATGCCTACCTCACGCAGTTCCTCGACCGCGTGAACGAGCTCGGTTGGCGCATCAGCCAGGACTTCCTGGTGCCGACGCACTGAGACGCCCGTCGCTGTCGGGCGGGCGCATGCCGCGTCAACGCGCATGCCCCCGCGTCATTCCCCGCCTGCCGGACGACCGGTGGCGGCTTTCGCGCTGGACCTCGATGCCGTCGAGCGAGCGCAGGACCTGCCCATGAAGAAATCAAATGCCGCCCGCAAGGGCCTGTGGAGAGCCGTCGCCTTGGCGGCGGTGTCGCTTCTCGCCGCCTGTGACCGGGACGCCTCACCGGCGCCAGCGAAGGCAGCGGCCACATCCGCTGTCGTCACCGATCCCGCGACGGGCCTGCGCTGGCTGCGCTGCGCCCTGGGCCAGACCTGGCAGGACGGGCGTTGCGTCGGCGAGGTCGAGGCTCTGGGCCTGATGGAAGCCCAGGCGCGCGTCGAGGCGCTCAACGCGCAGAGCCACGAAGGCATCGCCCAGTGGCGGCTGCCGACCCTGGTGGAACTGGCGGCCCTGCGGCGTTGCGACCATGGCCTGGTCGACGAGCAGTTCACGCTCGAGCTGAGCCCCGAACAGGCGCCCGTCAGCGTGCCGCGCTGGTGTGCGGGCGAGACCACTTCGCCCACCATCGACACCGCGCGCTTCCCCGACACGCCGCCGCGCAAGTTCTGGTCCGGCTCGGGCAGCGAGGCCGCGCAGCACTTCTATGCCGTGAATTTCGGCAATGCCTGGATCGGTCTCAACGAGGCGGCCGACGCCACCCATGCGGTGCGGCCGGTCGCCGACGGCGCGCGCTGAGGGCTAGAGCAGGATGCGAACGCCTGCGATCGCCAGGAACACCGAGAACGCGCGCTTGAGCGTGTCCACGGGCAGCCGGTGCGAGACCATCGCGCCAATCGGCGTCGCCAGCAGGCTGCACGCCGAGATCCCGAGCCACGCGGGCCCATAGACATAGCCGAGGCTGTAGGCGGGCAGGTCGGTGCGGCCCCAGCCGGCGACCAGGAAGCCGACCGTGCCGGCCAGGGCCAGCGGCACGCCGCAGGCCGAGGCCGTGCCCACGGCCGTCTTGACGTTGACGTTGCACCAGACCAGGAAGGGCACGACCATGCTGCCGCCGCCCACCCCGACGATGGCCGAGGTCCAGCCGATGGCGCCGGCCGTGGCATCGAGGCCAGGCGCGCCGGGCAGGCTGCGCTGTGGGGCGGGCTTGAGCGACAGCGCCATCTGCAGCGCCAGCAGCAGCAGGAACACGCCGAAGGCGATGCGCAGCACCTGCGCGGAGAACAGGCCGGACATCCAGCCGCCGACGACGGCACCGATCACGATGCCCGGCAGCAGCCGGCGCACGATGCGCAGGTCGAGCGAACCCCGCCGGTGGTGGGCGCGGGCCGACGACAGCGACGTCACGACGATGGTGGCGAGCGAGGTGCCCAGGGCCATGTGCATGGCGCGGTCGGGGGCGAAGCCCTTGAGGTGGAACAGGTACAGCAGCCCCGGCACCACGACCTGGCCGCCCCCGACGCCGAGCATCCCCGAGAGCAGTCCCGCGCCGATGCCGAGTGCTGCATAAAGTGCCAGAACCTCCATTCCCTGTCTCCCCGTGCTCTTGATTTGGCGCGCATCATGGTCCGTGACACCCGCCGTTCATGTCGCGGGCGAGACCTGCCGCAGGGCTACAGCTTCTGCGTCGACAGCAGGATGCTGGTCTCGGTGCTGGAGATGCCCTCGATCAGCCGGATCGCATTGAGCACCTGGTCGAAGGCCTCGAGCGAATCGGCGCGCAGCTCGGCCATCAGGTCCCAGCGGCCGTTGGTCGAGTGCAGGGCCACCACGTTGGAGTGGCCGCGCAGCAGCCGGCTGACCTGCTCGGCGCGCTGGCCCTCGATGCGGATGCTCATGATCGCGCGGATGCGGTGCGCCTCGGCTTCGGGCTTGAGCCGCACGGTGTAGCCGACGATCGTGCCGTCCTGCTCCAGCTTCGCGATGCGGTTCTGCACGGTGGCGCGCGCAACGCGCAACTTCTTCGCCAGCGCCACCACCGGCGTGCGGGCGTTGTCGCGCAGCAGGGCCAGCAGTTGTCGGTCGGTGTCGTCCATGGCGATGGGTGTCAAAGTGCTGATCTGATCGAGCCGAATGTAAGGTTGGTCAACCGATCTGACAAGTTGCAGGGTTCAATCTGGCAGGCCTTCCCGGAACAATGAAGCCACGGGTGCACGCCGCAGCCGGACCATTTCAGGAGGAGAACACCATGACCCGCTTCATCGACGTTCCCGCGATGTCCCGCCTCGTTCAGGAGATCGGCGTGGCACCCTTCATCGGCGCACTCGCCGATGCCATCCGTGAAGACTTTGTGCGTTGGCCGGATTTCGACAAGTCCGCGCGAATCTCAAGTCATTCGGACATCGGCGTGATCGAGCTGATGCCGGTCTCCAACGCCTCGCGCTATGCCTTCAAGTACGTCAACGGCCATCCGGCCAACACCGCGCGCGGCCTCTACACGGTGATGGCCTTCGGCGTGCTGGCCGATGTCGACACCGGTTACCCGGTGCTGCTGTCGGAGCTCACGCTGGCCACCGCGCTGCGCACCGCCGCGACCTCGCTGATGGCGGCCCGCGCGCTGGCCCGGCCCGATGCGCGGCGCATGGCGCTGATCGGCAACGGCGCGCAGAGCGAGTTCCAGGCGCTGGCCTTTCATTGCCACCTGGGCATCGAGGAACTCGCCGTCTACGACACCGACGCCCGCGCGACCGACAAGCTGGTGCGCAACCTTGCAGCCTTTCCGTCGCTGAAGGTGCGCCGCGCCGACTCGGTGGCGCAGGCGGTGCGGGGGGCCGACATCGTGACCACCGTCACCGCGGACAAGGCCAACGCCACGATCCTCACGCCCGAGATGATTGAGCCCGGCATGCACATCAACGCGGTCGGCGGCGACTGCCCGGGCAAGACCGAACTGCATGCCGACGTGTTGCGCCGCGCACGCGTGTTCGTCGAGTTCGAGCCCCAGACGCGCATCGAGGGCGAGATCCAGCAGTTGCCGCAGAGCTTTCCGGTCGTCGACCTCTGGCGCGTGCTGGCCGGCACGACCGCAGGGCGCGAGAGCGCGGGCCAGGTCACGGTCTTCGACTCGGTCGGCTTCGCGCTCGAGGACTACACCACGCTGCGCTACGTGCATGCGCAGGCCGAACGGCGCGGGCTCGGCGTGGAGGTAGAACTCGTGCCGCGCGCCGACGACCCTAAGGACCTATTCCGCCACACGCGCGCGGCTGGCGCGCGCGCCCTGATGCGGAGGGTGGCCTGATGCCGGGCGCGATGCGCTCGGTCCAGGCGCCTGCCGCGGTGGTCATGGTCCGGCCGCATCGCTTCATGCCGAACCCGGAGACCGCGGCCGACAACGCCTTCCAGACCGAGGCGGCGCAGGAAGCCGCGCAGGCGGTGTCCGCCGCGGCCTACCGCGAGGTGACGCAGGCCGTCGATCGCCTCGAGGCCGAGGGCGTGCGCGTGCATCTGTTCGAAGACCGGGGTGCGCACGACACGCCCGATTCGGTCTTTCCCAACAACTGGTTCTCCACACACGCGGGCGGCCATGTCGCGATCTACCCCATGCATTCGCCCAGCCGCCGCCGCGAGCGCCGGGCCGACGTGATCGAACTGCTCAAGTCGGCCTACCGCGTGCAGGACGTGATCGACTATTCGGGCCTCGAGCACGACGGCCTGTTTCTCGAGGGCACGGGCGCGATGGTGCTCGACCATGTGGCGCGCGTGGCCTACACCGCGCGTTCCAACCGCGCCGATCCGGTGGCGCTCGAGCGCTTCAGCACGCACTTCAACTTCGAACCGATGCTCATCGACACGGCCGATGCGCACGGCCGCCCGATCTATCACACCAACGTGCTGATGTGCGTGGCCACGGCCTTCGCGCTGGTGGGCTTCGACATGATCCCGGATGCGCGCCGCGCCGCCGAGGTGCGCGCGCGGCTGGAGGAGTCAGGGCGCGAGGTCATCGCGTTGTCGACCGCGCAGATCGCCGAGTTCGCCGGCAATGCGATCGAGCTGTCGGGCCGCGACGGCCGCCTGCTCGCCTTGTCTCAACGCGCCTGCAGCAGCTTGAGTGAGGCGCAGAAGGCCGTCATCGGAGACTCGGCGCGGCTGCTGCCGCTGTCGGTGCCGACCATCGAGATGGCTGGCGGCTCGGTGCGCTGCATGATCGCGGGCATCCACCTGGCGCCGCGAGGAAACTAGCGCCAGAACGCGTCGGCCGCCACCGGAATCGCCGGTGCCTGCCAGCGGTAGCCCTCGGACAGCACGTTGCGCTCGGGCATCTGGCCGTTCCACTGGATGTGGAGCAGGTCCATCAGCGCCCAGCCCGTCCAGTCCGCGCGAAAGGGTTGCTGCAATGCTTCGGCCGACAAGGGCTGCTGGTTGCGCCACAGCACGGTCGGGATGCGGTAGCCCGACGCGGTCGACGGGCTGTGGCCCGCGCGGTCGCTGCCGTGGCCGACCTCCTGGCCATGGTCCGACAGGTACATCCAGGCCCGGTAGTCCTGGGGCTTGCCGGCGCTGCGCGTCTGCTGCAGCAGCTCCGACACCACGAAGTCGTGGTACAGCAGCGCGGCGTCGTACTGCTGGCGAAAGTGCCGCACCCAGGCCGAGCGGCCGCTCTTCACCAGCCCGGTCTCGACCGCGTCGACGTCGTCGTCGAAAGGGTTGGCGTTCTCTGGAAAGCGCAGGCTGTAGTGCGGGTGCGCGCCCATCAGGTGCACCACGATCAGCTTGCGCTCGGTGCCCGTGTCGGCCAGCGCTTCCTGCACGCAGTCGAGGATCTCGCCGTCGAGCGAGGCGCTGGCGCGGCCGGGCGTGCGGTTGACCATGTCCACCACGTCGGCATGGCGCGCATGCTGCTGCTCGATGGCGATGTCGTCGTGGTTGCTGATCCACCAGACCTTGTAGCCCGCGGCACGTGCCAGGGCCAGCACATGCGGCGGCTCCTGGCTGTCGGGCAGGCCGAAATGGAACATGTTGCGCAGCGCGGGCACGGTGCTGGCGTCCACCGACCAGGCGTTCTTCAGCACGGCCATCTGTGCGCCGGCCTGCGCCTGGTGCGCCAGCAGGCGCGGTGTGGTCGGGCGGCCGTAGCCGTAGAGTGCCATGTTGTCGCGGTTGATGCTGTCGGTCACCACCAGCACCACCGTCGACGGCCCTGCCCGGGTCACCACCGGCGCGATGGCGCGGGCCTGGGCCGCGAGGCGGTCGCGCACCTTCTGCTGGTCGGCCCAGGTGGCGCGCTGCTGCTGCACCGACTGCGACCAATGGGTCCAGAAGAGCACAGGATGCAGCCGGCGCCAGGGCTTGCTCGCATAGGCCAGGCAGGCGCCGAGCAGCAGCAGGCTCACCAGCGCGACGGCCCAGCGCGGAGGTCGGCGGCCTGGCGCGTCGGATGCGATCGCGCCGCGGCGCGCGAAGAGGGCGGCGATGACCCCGGCCGTGACCAGCGCGGCCGACCAGACGAAGGCCGAGCGCCAGTGCATCCAGAGGTACTCTGCGCTTTCGCGCGCATGGGTGTTGGCCGCAGCGCCCAGCACCAGCGCGCTGTCGGGCGCGGCCTGGTAAGTGTCGAGCAGGTAGGCGCGCACCACGGCGTCGAGCCCGAAGCCCAGGGTCCAGAGCGTGACCAGCAGGGTGCGCAACCGGCGCATGCGTGCGCTGCGCAGCGGCCAGGCCAGCCACAGCACCAGGGGCGACGCGAGCAGGGCCAGCTGGGCGATGCGGCGGCCGTCGTGGCCCAGCGTGATCAGCACCGCCAGCGTGGCGCCGACCACGGCACAGGCGAGCAGGGCGGAGGAGCGGGCAGTGTGGGCGGGTTGCGGCGTGCGCGGTGCTTCGGCGGAGGGCGTGTTCAAGAGGGGCGGCGGCAGTCGAGGGCCGGCGGATTCTGCGCCGCGTGCCGCCGCCAGCCGCGCGCAGTGTCCCCAAGGGCGCGAGGTGTTTGGCCGCCGCGCCTCAGGTCGCCGTGGCCTGGCGCACCGCGCGTTCCCAGCGCGCCATCGATTCCTCGGCCTGCGCGCGGCCCATGGTCGGCAGGAAGCGGCGCTCCACCTTCCACAGCTGCGAGAGCTGGCGCGCGTCGCTGTAGATGCCGGTCGACAGGCCCGCCAGATACGCGGCGCCGAGCGCGGTGGTCTCGATTACCTGGGGCCGCACCACCGGGATGCCGAGCAGGTCGGCCTGGAACTGCATCAGCAGGTCGTTGACGCTCGCGCCGCCGTCCACGCGCAGTTCCGAGACCGGCGCGCCGCCGGCCGCCACCGCATCGCGGCTCATGGCCTGCAGCAGCGCGGCGCTCTGGTAGGCGATGCTCTCCAGCGCAGCGCGCGCGATGTGCGCGACCGTGGTGCCGCGCGTCAGGCCGGTGATGGTGCCGCGGGCCTCGGCGTTCCAGTAGGGCGCGCCCAGGCCGGTGAAGGCCGGCACCATCATCACGCCACCCGCATCGGGCACGCTCTCGGCCAGGCCCTGCACCTCGGCGCTGCCCTTGATGGCCTGCAGCCCGTCGCGCAGCCACTGCACCACGGCGCCGCCGACGAACACGCTGCCTTCCATCGCGTAGCGCGGCGTGGCGTCGACCTGCGCGGCGCTGGTCACGAGCAGGCCGTTGTGCGAAGGCTGGAAGGCGGCGCCGGTGTGCATCAGCAGGAAGCAGCCGGTGCCGTAGGTGTTCTTGGCCATGCCGGCCTCGAAGCAGGCCTGGCCGAACAGCGCGCTCTGCTGGTCGCCGGCCACGCCGCCGATGGGCAGGGCGCGGCCGAGCAGTGCGGCCTCGGTGTCGGCGAAGTGCGAGCTCGAGGGCTGCACCGTGGGCATCAGCGCCGCGGGGATGTCGAGCAGCGCGAGCAGCTCCGCATCCCATTCGTTGCGGTGCACGTTGAAGAGCATGGTGCGCGAGGCGTTGCTGACATCGGTGACGTGGGTCTTGCCGCCGGTGAGCTGCCAGATCAGCCAGCTGTCGATGGTGCCGAAGGCCAGTTCGCCGCGCTCGGCCTGGGCGCGTGCACCGGGCACGTTGTCGAGCAGCCAGCGCAGCTTGGTGCCGGAGAAGTAGGCGTCGATCACCAGGCCGGTCTTGTCGCGGATGGTGTCGGCCATGCCGTCCTCGCGCAGCTTCGCGCACAGCGGTTCGGCGCGCCGGTCCTGCCAGACGATGGCGTGGTGCACAGGCTGGCCGGTCCGGCGGTTCCACAGCACGGTGGTCTCGCGCTGGTTGGTGATGCCGATGGCGTGGATGTCGGAGGCCTGCAGCTTCGCCTTGGCCAGCACCTCTTGCGCGGTGGCGAGCTGGCTGCGCCAGATCTCCATCGGGTCGTGCTCGACCCAGCCCGGCTGCGGGTAGATCTGCGTGAGTTCCTTCTGCGCGATGGCGACGATGTGGCCCTCGCGGTCGAACACGATGCTGCGCGAGCTGGAGGTGCCCTGGTCGAGGGCGAGCAGGTAGGTGGTCATCGGTGTCATCTCCTTGGTGTTCGGTCTGGCTCCTTCCCCCTCCGGGGGAAGGTGGGGATGGGGGCATGCAGCCTTCGATCAGGCGCCGCGCCTCTTCGGCGGCTGCATGCCCCCACCCCAACCCTCCCCCAGTGGGGGAGGGAGAAAAATCATCATGGCTTGTCGGCGATCTCCAGGCGCACCTGCGCACGTTCGAGCAGCGCCGGGAACGGGGCCGGCGGCGCCGCGTCGGTGAACAGCCGGTCGATCTGCGCCAGCTCGGCGAGCTGCACCATCGCCGGCCGGTTGAACTTGCTGGCGTCGGCCGCGAGCCAGACCTCGCGCGCCTGCGCCACGATGGTCTGCGCGACCTTGACCTCGCGCAGGTCGAAGTCGCGCACCGTGCCGTCGGCCTCGATGCCCGAGCAGCCGATCAGCGCGATGTCGACCTTGAACTGGCGGATGAAGTCCATCGTCGCTTCGCCCACGATCGCGCGGTCGCGCGCGCGCACCGCGCCGCCGGCCACGATCACCTCGCAGTCGGGGTTGTCGGCCAGGATGTTGGCCACGTGCAGGTTGTTGGTGATCACGCGCAGGCCGGTGTGGCGCAGCAGCGCCTTGGCGATGGCCTCGGTGGTGGTGCCGATGTTGAGGATCAGCGAGCAGTCGTTGGGCACCTGGGCCGCGACGGCGCGCGCAATGCGCGCCTTGCCGTCGGCATTGAGCGATTCGCGCAGCCGGTGGCCGAGGTTCTCGGTGGTCGAGCTCGGCACCCGCACGCCGCCGTGGAAGCGCGCCAGCAGGCCGTCGTCGGCCAGGCGCTGCACGTCGCGCCGCACGGTCTGCAGCGTCACGCCCAGCATCTCGGCCAGCTGCTCGACCGTGGCCGAGCCACGGCCGCGCACGGTGTCGAGCAAGCGGATCTGGCGGGGGTTGGAGTTCACGTTTTTCGGCGTTGGAGCGAGGGAAGCAGTTTAAATCGAAAGAAAACGAATTGATCTTAGGGGAAACTACAGCGAAAATCGCAGCATAAGGAATCGAAATGGACAAATACGAAGCGCCTGCGGGTGATCTGAGCTGCGACGTGCTGGTGGTCGGCGGCGGCATCAACGGCTGCGGCATCGCGCGCGACCTGGCGGGCCGCGGCCACCAGGTGGTGCTGTGCGAGAAGGACGACCTGGCCTCGCACACCTCCTCGTCCTCGACCAAGCTGATCCACGGCGGCCTGCGCTACCTCGAGTACTACGAGTTCTCGCTGGTGCGCAAGGCGCTGCAGGAGCGCGAGGTGCTGCTGAAAAGCGCCCCCCACATCATGTGGCCGCTGCGCTTCGTGATGCCGCACGACCCCTCGATGCGCCCGGCCTGGATGATCCGCATCGGCCTGTTCATGTACGACCACCTGGCCAAGCGCGACGTGTTGCCCGGTTCGCGCTCGGTCGACCTGCGCCGTCACGCGGCCGGCCAGCCGCTCAAGCCGCAATACAAGCGCGGCTTCGTGTACTCCGACGGCTGGGTCGACGATGCGCGGCTGGTGGTGCTCAACGCCATCGACGCCCGCGCGCGCGGCGCGCAGATCCTCACGCGCACCTGCTGCACCAGCGTGCAGCGCGATGCCACCGGCTGGACCGCCACGCTGGAAGGCCCCGAGGGCGTGCGCAGCGTGCGCGCGCGCGCCGTGGTCAATGCGGCCGGCCCCTGGGCCGAGTCCTTCCTGCGCGGCACGGCCAAGGCCGCCAAGGGCGAAGCGCTCGCGACCAAGAGCCTGCGGCTGGTCAAGGGCAGCCACATCATCGTGCCGCGGGTGTTCGAGCACGACCACGCCTACATCTTCCAGAACCCCGACAAGCGGATCATCTTCGCCATTCCCTACCAGGACGACTACACGCTGATCGGCACCACCGACGTCGAGGTCGGCGCCGACGACGCGGGCGCCTCGCGCATCTCGACCGAGGAGATCGACTACCTGTGCGAACAGGCCAGCCGCTACTTCGAGAAGCCCATCGTGCCGGCCGACGTGGTCTGGACCTATTCGGGCGTGCGGCCGCTGCTCGACGACGCCTCGGGCGACCCGTCGGCGGTCACGCGCGACTACCTGCTCGAAGCCAACACCACGGCCGCGCCGCTGCTGTCGGTGTGGGGCGGCAAGATCACCACCTTCCGCAAGCTGGCCGAGGACGCGGCCGACGAGGTGGGCCGCATGCTCGGCGACCAGCGGCCGGCCTGGACCGGCGGTGCCTACCTGGCCGGCGGCGACCTGTCGGGCTGGATCGGTGCGCCCCAGCGCCCCGACACGGACTTCGAGCGCTTCGTCGCAGCCGTGCAGGCGCGCCATGGCTGGCTGCCGGCCCCGCTGGCACGCCGGCTGGCCCATGCCTACGGATCGCGCATTGCGAACCTGCTGGGCGATGCGGCCTCGATGGCCGACCTGGGCGAGGAAGTGGCGCCCGGCCTGCATGCGCGCGAGCTGCGCTACCTGCAGGCCGAGGAATGGGTGACCACGGCCGACGACGCGCTGTGGCGCCGCTCCAAGCTGGGCCTGCGCTACACGCCGGAACAGCGCGCGCAGGTCGCGCAGTGGCTGCAGCGCCTCAGCTGAACTCGACCACCACCGGCTGGTGGTCCGAGGCCTGCGTGACGCCGTCGATGTCGATGCGGCGCACGCGCGGCGCCAGGCTCTCGCTCACGAAGACGAAATCGCAGGCCACGGGCTCGGGTCCGTAGGTGCGGTCGAACAGGCGGAAGGTCGGCGCATGCGGCGTCGCGCCATGGCGGATGCGCCAGGCATCCTGCAGTTGCTGCGCGCCGTCGGCGCCGAAGCCCTGCTGGATGGCCGCGTACTCGGGCTCGGTCGGCTCGAGGTTGAAGTCGCCGCACAGCACCGCGTGGCCGGTGTGTACCTTGGTCTGGAAGGGCGAGCGGCTGTCGTCGTCGAGTGGCGGCGCGGCCGCGTGGGCGCAGGCCGCGATGTGCAGCTCTCGCAAGGCCAGCGCCTGCGCCATGCGCTGCGGCTTCGAGTAGTACTCGAGATGCGTGGTCATCACGCGCACCGGGCCGAGCACCGGACTGCGCAGCGTCACGACCGTGCACATGCGCGGCATGCTGCGCACGCCCGCATCGGCCGGCCAGGGCAGTGCATGGTGCTGCACTTGCGCGACCGGCAGCCGCGTCGCGATCAGGTTGCCGAAGCGCATGCGGCGCCCCTTGGCATCGAACTCGTCGACCGCGGCGCCGAAGAAGAGCTGGAAGCCCGGCAGCAGCGCCTGCAGCTCGGCCGGCTGGTCGCCGGGGGCGCCCGGCATGTCGGCATAGCCCTGCGCGATCTCCTGCAGGCACAGCACGTCGAAGTCGGCCATGGCGCGTGCGCCTTCGACGATGCGTTGCGGGCTCACGGCACCGTCGAGGCCGCGGCACCATTGGGTGTTCCACGTCACAAGCTTCATCTGGTTTCTTTCGTGAGACACCGCGGAACCGGCTTTGCCGGGCCGCTGGTGTCGCCCCCGGAGAGGGGGTTGGCGAAGCGACACGCAGTGCGCGGAGACTGGGGGTGAGTCATTTAATACCCGCGCGCATGAAGCTCTGGACGAACTGGCGCTGAAAGAGAAGGAAGGCGATCAGCAGCGGCGCCGAGGTCATCAGCGTCGCGGCCGTGATGATCGACCAGTCGATGCCCTGGTCCACCGAGGAGAAGACCTGCAGGCCCACCGTGAGCGGCCGCGCCTTGACGCTGTTGGTCACGATCAGCGGCCAGAGGAAGTTGTTCCAGTGGTAGCTCACCGACACCAGCCCGAAGGCCACGTAGATCGGTTTGGCCAGCGGCACGTAGACGCGCCAGAGGATCTGCAGCGCGCTCGCGCCTTCCATGCGCGCGGCCTCGTCGAGCTCCTTCGGAATGCCCATGAAGGTCTGGCGCAGCAGGAAGATGGCCAGCGCCGAGGCGAAGTAAGGCAGGCCGATGGCGAACAGGCTGTCGATCAGTCCCAGGCTGGCCATGGTGCGGTAGTTCTCCACCAGCAGCAGGTCGGGCATGACGGTGAGCTGCACCAGCACCAGCGAGAACACGATGTCGCGGCCGCGGAACTCGTAGCGCGCGAAGGCATAGGCCGCCATCGTGCTGAGCACCAGCTGCGCCGCGAGGATCATCACCACCAGCAGCGTGGTGTTGAGGAAGTAGCGCGCGAAGGGCGCGGCCTCCCAGGCGCGGGTGAAGTTGTCCAGCGTGAGCGGCGCGTTCCAGACGAAGCGCGCCGCGTATTCCGGCGCGTGGAAGGCGGTCCACACGGTGTAGATCAGCGGCAGCACCCAGGCCAGCGCGAGCAGCCAGGCGGCCAGCGTGTCGAGTTTTGTCGGCGCGTTGTAGGCGAGCCGTTGCGAGGGCGCGGCCTTCATCGGTAGTGCACCTTGCGGTCGAGCACGAAGAACTGCAGCAGCGTCACGCCGACCAGCGCCACGATGATCACCATGGTGAGCGCCGAGGCGTAACCGGTGTCCCAGAAGCTGAAGCCGACTTCATAGAGGTGGTAGAGCAGCAGCGTCGAGGCGTTGTCGGGGCCGCCGCGCGTGAGCACGAACAGGTGGTCGACCATGCGGAAGGCGTTGATCACGCAGTTGATCAGCACGAACAGCGTGGTGGGCATCAGGAGGGGCCACTGCACGCGGCGGAAGAAGTACCAGCGCGAGGCCCCCTCGATCGCGGCCGCCTCGCGCAGGCTCGGGTTGAGCGACTGCAGCGCGGCCAGGTAGAAGATCATGAAGAAGCCGGCTTCCTTCCACACCGCCACCAGCGTGACGGCGCCCAGCGCGGTGCTCGGGCTGCCCAGCCAGTTGTGCGAGCCGAAGCCCAGCGCGCCGCTGACCTGTTCGAGCAGGCCGTATTGCGGCGTGTAGAAGAACAGCCAGATGTTGGCCACCGCGATCATCGGCAGCACGGTGGGCGTGAAGTACGCCATGCGCAGGAAGGTGCGGCCCGCGATGCGCTCGTTGACCCACAGCGCCATCGCCAGCGCCAGGCCGATCGACAGCGGAATGGTCGCGCCCGCGAACCACAGGTTGTTGGTCAGCGCCTTCCAGAACACCGGGTCGTCGAGCATGACCTGGTAGTTCTCCAGCCCCACCCACACCGCCGGCCGGCCGCTCTTGGGCGTCGACTGGAAGCTGTGCCACAGCGTGCCGATCACCGGCCAGTGGGTGAAGGCCAGCAGGATCAGCGAGGCGGGAAGCAGCAGCAGCCAGGCATGGATCGCGTTGCGCTCCTTCATGTCAGCGTTGCCTTTGCGTGGAACACCGCGGAACCGGCTTCGCCGGGCCGCTGGTGTTGCCCCCGGCGAGGGGGTTGGCGGAGCGACACGAAGTGCGCGCAGACTGGGGGAGGATCATTTGTAGCTGCGCAGGATGCGGTCGGCTTCCTTCTGCGCGTCCTGCATCGCCTGGGCCGGCGTCTTGGTGCCGGTCAGCGCGGCCTGCAGGCCGTCGTTCAGGGCCTTGGTCACGCGCTGGTTCTCATGCGTGGAGAACTCGGCCACCGACACCGGCAGCTGGTCGCGCGCCACCAGCGCGGCCGGGAAGTCCTGGCCGTACTTCTTGAGCGTGGGCGTGTCGTAGGCGGCCTGCGAGACCGCGACGTAGCCGGTCTCCATGCTCCACTGCGCGGCGCGTTCGGGCTGGGTCACCCACTTGGCGAACTTGAAGGCGGCTTCCTGCTGCGCCGGCGTCGACTTCTTGAAGATGTAGAAGTTGCCGCCGCCCGTGGGCGAGCCCTTGCGCTTGTTGCCCGGGATCATGCCGACGCCGAAGTCGAACTTGGCGTTGGCCTTGATGTTGGTCAGGTTGCCGGTGGTCGTGTAGATGATCGCGGCCTTCTTCTCGAAGAAGTCCTTGGGCGTGGTGCCCCATTCGACGACGCCCGGCGGGTGGATGCCGGCCTTGCCCAGGTCGACCCAGAACTGCAGCGCCTCGATCACCTTGGGGTCGTCGAACTTGACCTGCGTGCCCGCGTCGTTGGCGAGGATCGTGTCGTTGGGCGTGGTCAGGGTCTGGAACAGCCAGTAGGGGAAGCCGCTCGACGGGATCTGCACGCCGTACTGCGTGGTCTTGCCGCCGGCGTCCTTCTTGGTGAGCTTGGTCGCGGCGTCCTTGAGCTCGGCCCAGGTCGTCGGTGCCTTGTTCGGGTCGAGGCCGGCTTCCTTGAACAGTTCCTTGTTCCAGTACATCACCACGGTCGAGCGCTGGAAGGGAATGCCCCAGGTCTTGCCGCCGGTCTGGCTGTTGGCCATGAAGGCCTTGTAGAAGCTGCTCATCCAGGCCTTGTCTTCGGCGGTCTTGGCGAAGTCGTCGAAGGGCACGATGGCGTCTTCGTCGATCAGCGTGAACATGTCGGTCGACAGCAGCACCGAGGTGACCGGCGGCGTGCCCGACTTGTGGGCCGTGAGCGCCTTGACGATGGTCTCCTGGTAGGTGCCGGCATAGATCGGCGTGACTTTGATGCCCGGGTTCTCCTTCATGAAGCCGGCCGCGAAGCCGTCGATGGTCTTGGCGATCGGGCCGCCGACCGCGACCGGATAGTAGAACTGCAGGTCGACCGGGGCCTGGGCGTGCGCCATGCCGGCGAGGCTGGTGAACAGGGCCGTGGCGGCCAGCGCCTTGACGAAGGTGTTGCGTTGCATGGGGGACTTCTCCTCGAAATAAAATCGTCGTTCTGGGGTGGTGCGCGTCAGTGCGCCGTTTCGGTGCGTCGGCCCGCGGCATCGAAACCGTGGGCCTCGTCCGGCGACCAGCGCAGGCCGACTGCGTCGCCGGGCGCCGCTTGGTGCTGGCCCGCGGCGCGCACCAGCAGCGTCTCGCGGCCGACCGCGCAACGCAGCACCAAGTCGGCGCCCAGGTACTCGACGCTGCGCACCACGGCGGGGATGCCCTGGGCGTCGAGCGTGATGGCCTCGGGTCGCACGCCCAGCATCGCGGCCCGCACGCCGGATGCGGCCTCGCTGCCCGCGATGCAGCCGTCGGCCTCGAGCGCGACCAGGTTCATGGGCGGCGTGCCGATGAAGCGCGCCGCGAAGGTGGTGGCAGGCTGCGCATAGAGCGTGCGCGGCGTGCCGGCCTGCTCGACCCGGCCCTGGTGCAGCAGCACCACCTGGTCGGCCATGCTCATGGCCTCGGTCTGGTCGTGCGTCACGTAGACCACGGTCAGGCCCAGCTTCTGCTGCAGCTCGCGCAGTTCGCGGCGCATGTCCTGGCGCAGCTGGGCGTCGAGGTTGGACAGCGGCTCGTCCATCAGGCAGACCTTGGCCTGCGCGACCAGCGCGCGGCCCAGCGCCACGCGCTGCTGCTGGCCGCCCGAGAGCTGGCCGGGCTTGCGGTCGAGCAGGGCGCTCAGGCCCAGCAGCTCGGCCGCCTCGCGCAGCCGTCGCGCGCTCTCGGCGGCCGGCACCTTGCGCACCGACAGGCCGAAGCCGATGTTGTCGGCCACGCTGAGGTGGGGGAAGAGGGCGTAGTTCTGGAACACCATCGCGATGCCGCGCTGGGCCGGCGGGAGGTCGGTGACGTCGCGGCCATCGATCAGCACCTGGCCGGCGCTGGCGGTCTCGAGGCCGGCAATGATGCGCAGGGTGGTGGACTTGCCGCAGCCCGAGGGGCCCAGGAGGACGCAGAAGGAACCGGATTGAATCTGCAGATCGACGGCATGCAGGGCGGTGCTGTCGCCCCAGGATTTGGCGACGCCGTTCAGGGCGATGGAAGACATGCCGCAGTGTAGGAATGAAGTGTGACAAGTGTGTTGCCTCTTGGCTCAGTGTTTTCCTAGGAGGGAGGGCATGCGAAACTTCGCTACAGTGATCTCGCCTGTCCGGGCTTCGTATATCTAAGGAAAATTCATGAGCAAGAAAGTCGCTTACGTCACCGGTGGCATGGGAGGCATCGGAACCGCCATCTGCCAACGCCTGCACAAGGACGGTTTCACGGTCATCGCGGGCTGCGGCCCCACACGCGACTTCAGCAAGTGGCTCAACGAGCAGAAGGCGCTGGGCTACGAGTTCCACGCATCGGTCGGCAACGTCGGCGACTGGAATTCGACGGTCGATGCCTTCGGCAAGTCCAAGGCCGAACACGGCAGCATCGACGTGCTGGTCAACAACGCGGGCATCACCCGCGACCGCATGTTCCTCAAGATGACGCCGGAGGACTGGAGCGCGGTCATCGAGACCAACCTCAACAGCATGTTCAACGTCACCAAGCAGGTGGTGGGCGACATGGTCGAGAAGGGCTGGGGCCGCATCGTCAACATCAGCTCGGTCAACGGCGCCAAGGGTCAGGCCGGCCAGACCAACTACTCGGCGGCCAAGGCCGGCATGCACGGCTTCACGATGGCGCTGGCGCAGGAACTCGCCGCCAAGGGCGTGACGGTCAACACCGTGAGCCCGGGCTACATCGGCACCGACATGGTCAAGGCCATCCGCCAGGAAGTGCTCGACAAGATCGTCGCGACCATTCCCGTCAAGCGCCTGGGCGAGCCCAGCGAGATCGCCTCGATCATCTCCTGGCTCGCGACCGACGAGGGCGGCTACTCCACCGGCGCCGACTTCTCGGTCAACGGCGGCCTGCACATGCACTGAGCGCCGCGCGCGCCGGCCCAGAAAGAGACCCGCTTCGGCGGGTTTTTTCATGGCTGTCGTGCCGTGGCGGGAGCGTGGACGCTACAGTCGCAGCAACCCCTCGCGCCTGTTCATGGCGCGAGTCCTCTCCAGCGATTTCCCTCAGCAAGCGATACCCACCGGATGCCCCACAGCGTTTCATTGATCAACACCATCGCCGCAGGGCTGGGCCTGGCGCTCATCCTCGGCTTCCTGGCGGCGCGCGTGCGTTTGCCGGCACTCGTCGGCTACCTGCTGGCGGGCGTGATCATCGGACCGTTCACCCCCGGCTTCGTGGCCGATGCCGAGATCGCCGCCCAGCTGGCCGAGATCGGCGTGATGCTGCTGATGTTCGGCGTGGGACTGCACTTCTCCCTCGACGACCTGCTGGCGGTGCGCAAGATCGCCGTGCCCGGTGCGCTGGTGCAGATCGGCGTCGCCACGCTGATGGGCGGCGCGCTCGCCACCTGGTGGGGCTGGGACCTGGGCGGCGCGCTGGTCTTCGGCCTGGCGCTGTCGGTGGCCAGCACGGTGGTGCTGCTGCGCGCGCTCGAGAGCCTGGGCCTGCTCGATTCGTACACCGGCCGCATCGCGGTCGGCTGGCTGGTGGTGGAAGACCTGGCGATGGTGCTGGTGCTGGTGCTGCTGCCGCCGCTGGCCGGCACGCTGGGCGGGGCCGCCGACGGTGCCGACGCCGGCGCCATCTGGACCACGCTGGGCATCACGCTGCTGCAGGTCGGCGGCTTCGTGGCGCTGATGCTGGTGGTCGGCCGGCGCGTGTTTCCCTGGATCCTTTGGCAGGTCGCGCGCACCAACTCGCGCGAGCTCTTCACCCTGTGCGTGGTGGCCGCGGCGGTGAGCATCGCCTTCGCTTCGGCCGCGCTGTTCGGCGTGTCCTTCGCGCTGGGCGCGTTCTTCGCCGGCATGGTGATGCGCGAGTCGGAGTTCAGCCAGCGCGCGGCCGAGGAGTCGCTGCCGCTGCGCGACGCCTTCGCGGTGCTTTTCTTCGTCTCGGTGGGCATGCTGTTCGACCCCTCGGTGCTGGTCGACCGGCCGCTGCAGGTGCTGGCCGTGGTGGGCGTGATCGTGGTGGGCAAGTCGATCGCGGCCTGCGTGCTGGTGCTGGCCTTCCGCTACCCGCTCAACACCGCGCTCACGGTGAGCGCAAGCCTGGCGCAGATCGGCGAGTTCTCCTTCATCCTGGTCGGCCTGGGCGTGGCGCTCAAGCTGCTGCCGCCCGAGGGCCAGAGCCTGATTCTGGCCGGCGCGCTGATCTCCATCGCCACCAACCCGCTGTGGTTCAGCCTGATCGCGCCGATCCAGAAATGGCTGCGCGCGCATTCGGCCTTCGCGCGTTCGCTCGATGCCCGCGACGACCCGCTGGCCGAGCTGCCCACCACCACCGAGGCGCGCTACCTGTCGCGCCAGGTAGTGCTGGTGGGTTACGGCCGCGTGGGCCGGCGCATCGCCGCGGCGCTGACCGCGCACCACATCCCCTTCGTGGTCGCCGAGCAGAACCGCGAACTGGTCGAGAAGCTGCGCGCCGAAGGCGTGGCCGCGGTGTGGGGCGATGCCGCCGAACCCGCGGTGCTGATCCAGGCCCACGTGGCCCGTGCCCGGGTGCTGGTGGTGGCCACGCCCGATGCGATGAACGTGCGCCAGATGATCGAGACCGCGCGCACCCTCAACCCGAGCATCGAGACCGTGGTGCGCAGCCACAGCGAAGATGAGGCGCGCCTGCTCACGCAGGAGGATGCCGTGACGGTGTTCCTTGGCGAAGAGGAACTGGCCCAGGCCATGGCGCGCGACGTGGTGCGCCGCGCTGCCGTGCCGGCCTGAGCGCCTGTCCGCAGATCCCCAGCGGCTCAGAGGTCTTCGATCACCAGCATCCGGTAGCGCTGTGCGATGGCATAGGGCACGGTGCGTACCACCGTCATCAGCCGCTCGGCCGCTTCCTCGTCCTTGGTCTCGACCAGCAGCGCGGTGTGGCCTTCGCGCGCCAGCTTGGTGTAGGCCCGCACGGTCGCGCCTTCGGTACCGGCCGAGGGCAGGGGGTTGTCGGCGTCGGAAGTCGTTGGCGTGATCTGCGCCAGCACCGCTTCGGGCGGGATCAGGTAGATGGCGTCGGCGTCGAAGCCGTGGTCACGCAACTGCTGCCCCACGTGCCGGGCGTCGTCCGCGTTCGGGAACATCACCATCGAATGGCCGGTGGGATAGAAGGCGCCCCCGATGGTGGCGGTCATGTGGGGTTCGAGCGCAAAGTTCTTCATGGTGAGGTCTCCGGTCACGGCGCGGGGCCGAAAACCCCAGCCTAGAAGCCGCACGGTGGCGCAGTTGTAGGAGAAGCCTGGAAGCGCATGAAGCCGCCCAGCCTGAGGCCGGCGTCTTGCATCGGCGCGTCAGGAAGGCAATGGCTATTACAAACTAAGACGTTTGTGATAAATCGTGACTTTGTCCCCTGGCAAAGTGGCGGCGCTTGCATAGCATTGGGCCGTGTCTTCGACCCCTCACCCTTCCTCTTCATGTCTCCCCTGCGAAACATCGCGTTGACCGTCCACGAGCTGGAGGAGGGCGAGTTCCATTGGGTGCTGGTGGAAGCGCCCGGCGTGGAAGAGACACTGCCCTACCAGCCATTGGAAGCTTCCGACGACGCGTACGACAACTACAGCACCGCGCTCGTTGCGGGGCTGGCGGCCATGCGGCGCCTGTTCGGCAGCGCGGGGCCGCGCGGCTGAGTCCTGGCGCGGGTGTCGGCACTCGGGGCCGCCGGGCTTCGGCATCGGTCGTTCGCCTCTTCGTCCTTGCCGGTGTGTCCCTCGCACGGGACAGGCTCGCCGTACGACGGGTAAACGCCGAGGCGCCGAGGCCAAGGAAGTCTCCGTGCTCTGTGACAATCTGTGTCCCGTCCCCACGAGGAATTCAGATGCCGAGGTCGAGCCCTGTCCCGTTTTCCATCCTGGCCGCGACTTTCGCGGTCTTGGCCCTGGCGTCTTGTGGAGGTGGCGGGGGCGGTGGCGGAGGGGGCGGTGGCGACAGTGCACCCTCGACAGGCCCGGCCTTGCCCGCACCCGCGGCCATGATCGCGCGCGCCAAGGCGCTCGAACTGAACACCCCCTATGTGCCGCCGCCGGGCGACGTGCTCGAGCACCACACCTCGGGCTATGCCAAGACGATGTGCTCCGCGGCCTTCATCACCGGACTCAATCCGGATGTCGCCGTCGAGAACGTGGGCTTCTTCACCGGCCCCTATGCCTGGCGCCAGGCCGTGGGCAAGCCGGTCTTCGACTACGCGAAGAAGGAAGTCCGGATCACCATGCCCAACAGCCGGGTGATCACGGCCCGCTACTACGGTTCGCAGGGATGCGTCACGTTGCCGAACGGGCGCGATGATGTGGCGTTCACGCCGGTGCGCGTGACCAGCACGTTGCCCAGCGCCGACAGCCTGCCCTGGCCCATGGGCGATGTGTTGCCCACCGACCCGGTGGCGGGCATCGACACGGCCAAGGTGGCGCAGGCGGTGCAGGCTGCCTTCGCGGCACCCGACGCCTACACGGCGGCTTTCGTGGTCACCCACAAGGGCCGCATCGTGGGCGAGCGCTACATGCCGGGCATCACGCCGAGCACGCCGCTCGAGTCGTGGTCGATGGGCAAGAGCGTGGTGGGCACGCTGATGGGCGTGCTGGTCAAGCAGGGCGACTACACGCTCGACCAGCCGGCCCCGATCCCCGAGTGGCAGGCGGCCGGCGACCCGCGGCAGAACATCCGGATCTCCGACATCCTGCACATGTCGAGCGGGCTGCGCATCAAGGCGCCCGAAGACCCGGACTTCGACCCCCAGGGCACCTACCCCGACCACACCTACTTCTACACCGGGCGCATCAACATCTTCAACTACGCGGCGACGCGGCCGCAGCAATGGCCGCCCAACACCGTGGGCCGCTACCGCAACACCGACCCCGTGCTCGCGAGCTACCTGGTGCGGCTGGCGGTCGAGAAGCGCGGCGAGGAATACCTGTCGTTCCCGCAGCGCGCGCTGTTCGACAAGATCGGCATCCGCTCGATGGTCATGGAGACCGATCCCTACGGCAACTTCATGACCCAGGGCTACGAGTTCATGGCCGCGCGCGACTGGTCGCGCCTGGGCAACCTGTACCTGCAGGACGGCGTCTGGAACGGCGAGCGCATCCTGCCCGAGGGCTACGTGAAGTTCGTCAGCACGCTGGCGCCCGCCTGGGCCGCCGACAAGCGACCCATCTACGGCGGCTTCTTCTGGCTCAACGGCTCGGGCCAGTACGCCGTGCCGACCTCCGCCTATTACATGCTGGGCGCTGGCGGCCAGATCACGCTGATCGTCCCCTCGCACGACCTGGTGGTCGTGCGCATGGGCTTCGACCGCGGCGCGACACCGTCGGTGGCCGCACTGCAGAAGGCCCTCGGCTTGCTCATGGAAGCCGTGCCCCGTTCCAATGGCCAATGAACGTCACTTCCCCTCCCGGAGGCCGCAGCCGCTGCGCGTGGCCTCTTCCGCGTTGATGGTGTCCATCGCGCTGCTGCTCGCGTCGTGTGGTGGCGGAGGAGGTGGGGGCGGCGGCAGCAGCACCGAGGCGCCAGCGCCGAATCCGCCCGCGAACCCCGGCACCGGCAACGGCTACCCGCATGCCGCGGAGCCGATCGGCACGGTGCGCCAGATGTACGACGGCGTGCTCACGCCCGAACTGGCCGTGAGCACCTACCGCAACATCGACCGCCTGTTCCCGACCCGCACGATCGATGCCGGCGGCACGCCCTACGCGCTGCCTCCGGCCGCCACCCAATTGACGCAACTGCGCTTCGTGGCCGGCACCCGCGACTACGGCCTGGACGAGTTCTTTGCCGCCAACCGCGTGGCCGGCCTGCTGATCCTCAAGGACGGCAAGATCGCCCACGAGAGCTACCAGTACGGCAACACGCAGAAGACGCGCTGGATGTCGATGTCGGTCGCCAAGTCGGTCACCTCGACCCTGATCGGCGCGGCCGTGCAGGACGGCCTGATCGCGAGCATCGACGACCCGGTCGTCAAGTACGTGCCGCGGCTCAAGGGCAGCGCCTACGACGGCGCGACCGTGCGCGACGTGATGATGATGGCTTCGGGCGCGCGCTGGAACGAGACCTACACCGATCCCACCTCCGACCGCCGCCAGATGCTCGAGGCCCAGATCGGCCAGACGCCCGGCGCGCTGATGACCCTGATGAGCAAGCTGCCGCGCGCGGCCGCGCCCGGCACGGTCAACAACTACAGCACCGGCGAAACGCAGGTGGCGGGCGAGATCGTCTACAACGCGGTCAAGCGGCCGCTGGCGCAGTACCTGTCGGAGAAGATCTGGTCGCGCATGGGCATGGAGGCGCCCGCCAACTGGTGGCTGGATTCGCCCAACGGCGTGGAAATCGGCGGCAGCGGCATCAGCGCGACCCTGCGCGACTACGGCCGCTTCGGCCTGTTCATGATGAACGACGGCGTGATCGACGGCCAGCGCGTGCTGCCACCCGGCTGGGTGGCCGAGGCGGGGTCCCCCAAGCGGCTGAGCGGCGGCGCACCGCTGGCCTACGGCTATCTCTGGTGGATCCCCGGCTGGCGTTCGGGCGACGACGGCGCCTTCTACGGCACGGGCATCATGGGCCAGTACCTCTACATCAACCGCAAGGAGAAGGTCGTGATCGTGGTGTGGGGCGCGCAGCCGCAGCCGACGGGGGCAGGGTTGCCGATGGTGCCGTTTTTTGATGCGGTGGTGGGGGCGCTGCAGGGGGCGAAGTAGGGCGGCTTCGCGTTTCCCTTGAGGAGTCGAGGTCGGTGACAAAGAAACCATGTCCTGAATTCCACGCTCCGCGCCGGTTGCCTGTCCATCGTCCCATGATGGATTGAATGTAGGTGAAGACCGCGTGACGGCCCGCGCCGCGCGTGATTGCAGGCATGCAGCTTGCCAACGAGGCAATCACCGGCGTCCGGCCCGACGCCGCCGGTGATCGCAAGCTGTCCAGTCCCGGTGCCGCTCAGTGACGATTCCATGGGGGCACTGCTCGCGAAGGTCATCGAGCAGGGAAACACCTACCGTGAGTGCCGGGCCGCGGCGCTGGGCGTGCCGGCGCCCACCTCGAGCCAGTGACATAGCCCCTCGGCGCTTCGGCGCTGGGGGGCTTTTTTTCGTCTTAGATTGCGCATCCCGTGCCGGCGGCGTGAGTATTGTTGCTGATCGCGCCGATCTTACCGCGCACTTCTCAGCATATGCTCTAAGTCAACTTGCATTCGCTTACGATTGCGGTCCGCTCATGGCGGCAAGGAGCGATTCTGTGAAAGTATTTATCAGTTGGTCAGGTGAGCTGAGCCATGCCGTTGCGCAGGTTCTGAGGGACTGGGTTGGTTCGGTACTCCAAGCTGCGAAGCCCTGGCTTTCATCTGCAGACATTGAGCGCGGAGCTCTGTGGATGGGAGATATTGGGGCGCAGCTCCACGAATCGACTGTCGGCATCTTTTGCCTCACGGGTAACAACAAGAACGCACCGTGGATATTGTTCGAGGCGGGCGCGGTAGCGAAGGGTGTCGCAAGCAGCCGCATCTGCACGTTGCTTATCGATCTGGAGCCCACAGCCGTACTCGGCCCACTATCACAGTTCAATCACACGAAGCCCACGAAAAGTGACATGTTCAAGCTCGCTTCGACTTTGAACTTAGCTCTTGGCGATGGGCGGCTGTCAGATTCCGGCCTGCGTCGATCGTTCGATGCCCATTGGCCGCAGTTTGAACAAGAGTTTAATCACGCTGTTGCGACAAATCCTGAGCCTCAAGGCGCTGCGCCGGCTCCAAACGCGAACGATCTTTTGACGGAGATCTTAGCCAGCGTTCGATCGCTCGGCAGTCGGGTGCAACAGATGGAAGAACGCGCCGTTCGACTTAGCCCGCAAATGGCCTATCCGTTCCCGAGTGATCAATCAACGGCAGAACCGATTCCCCGCTGGGCTAGGCCGATCGCCTCCAATTTTGCCAATGAGGAGCGCGCACGTATGGAAGCTGCCGCCCGATCTGCTCAAGCCGGTGCCCTTCAGTCTGTAGTTTCTCCGACAGGTCGGCGTAGAGGTCTCAGTGCCGAAAAGGAGTCCGGCAAGATTTTTCCAGAATGAAACTGAGGTAACTCCTGTGGATCGTAAGGAGTTTCTTAAAAAATCGTTACGAAGAGGGTTGCATGTTCGGTTTTGTAACGGTACAGTGGCTGCGCGCGGGCGTCTCGCCTGATCGCTGCAGTTGACACTTGAACTCGTTGGATTTGCCTTCGTAAGAAGGCGCTTGCTTGCAAGCGTACGGGAAGGGACCTAGGGTCCTCTCTCCCTCTCGGAAGAGAGAACGTCTGTAGATCTAGCCATGGGAAATTTGGTAGTTTCCAACGAGTTGTCGGCGTATGCGACAAGTTTCCCTGTTGTCCTATTGAATGGACTGGCTAGAAATCTACCATTCTGGAATTAAAATTGGCTGTTTTAGTTCCATATAAAAAAACCAACACTTCCATTGGTTCTATTGAGTCGCTTTGCGGCACTCTAGGGATTACACAGGAAGAGCTGGCAAGAGCAATTGCAATGCCTCTGGTGATGCGCTACACGACGGTAGAGGCGCAGCCCAAAGCGGATGGCTCTGTTCGCTCGGTTAGCAACCCCCATTTCCTGATCCGAAAAATTCAGCGACGCCTAAACAAGCGTATTTTTTCAAACGGCGCGTTAATCGGATGGCCTGACTATATTTTTGGGTCGATACCTAATCAGTTTGATGCGTTGGGCGTTGAGGCGGATAAAGACTATATTGCATGCGCGGCGCGGCACTGTGGTGCGAAAAGTATTTTGCATTTGGATGTGCAAAGCTTCTTTGACAACATTCATCGTACTCAAGTTCTTGCAATATTTGAAGATTTTTTGAAGTACAGTGAAGCGGTGTCTGATCAGTTGGCTGACATATGCTGTAATGGGGAAAATCTTGTGCAAGGCGCACTTACCTCTAGCTATCTGGCAACGTTGTGTCTATGGGATGTCGAAGGTGAAATGGTTAATCGCTTGAACAGAAAAAGCCTTACCTACACTCGGTTTGTTGACGACATTACGATCTCTTCTAAAGTTGCCAGTTACGATTTTTCATATGCGCAGGGTATCGTGCAAGATATGCTGGCCAGCAAAGATTTGCCTATTAATTCAGGTAAGACGCGGGTGCGCCGAATCTCATCTGAGGCTCTAACGGTTCATGGCCTTCGAGTCAACTTTAGTCAACCGAGACTCCCAAGCGATGAGGTTAGGCGCATTCGAAGCTCCGTCCAGAATGTTGAGAAATTGGCGGTCGAATCGAATTACAGGCAAAGTCACTCATACCGAAAAGACTTCAACAGGTGTATGGGGCGCGTCAACAAACTGAAGAGGGTCGGGCACAAACAGCATGCTGATTTGTTGAAGAGACTTCGGGAAATCCTCCCATTGCCCTCGTTTAAGGATATTGAGCGTGCTCATTTAATGGTTGCTCGTTTGAAGGACAGTTACCAAGCAAAAGGCGACTCCTTCTGGTATAGGCGGCGCTTTTACGCCACTCACGAGCGACTCACCATCCTAGACCGTTCATTTCACGCAATCGCGGTAAAGCTTCGAGGTGAGCTTCGGCTCATCCGTCCCAGCTATGACTAGAGCTCTGCCTGCGCTGCAGAGCCTCATGCGTTTCGGTGGGCGGCTCACTTGGCCGACAGAAGTGCTCTCTATCCTGTGGGTGCTCGTGATCATTGCGACCACGGGGTTGATCGTTGCGACGATTATTTCATGCTCGACACTCTGGCTGGATGGTTATTGGCGCAGGGAGTTCTGCCTGAGAAATGATTGCATAAACGAGTTTGCTGCTGGGTTTTCTCAAGCGTTTGTAGTGTTAAAGGCAACATTGGATATCGTGGTTGCAGTCGCAACGGCTGGAGGAATAGTCGTTGCATTGTTGAGTTATCTATCTAATGTTCGAGTGACTGCGCTCGCGAACCATATCTCGCATTTAAATCTTTTTCAGCAATACGTTGCCTCTGAGATTTCCAAAAGAGACCGGCTCGCCCAGAAAAGCTTTGACACCCATTTTTTCTATAACAAGATTTTCAGCGCCTCCCGGAGTGGGTTGACAGACGTCTCTTTCGAGTACCTTCAGTTTGTAGATAAAATGAACAATCTCATTTTATTTTCAAATGATCAGAGTGTGTACGCAAAAGGCGGATCGTATCGTTACAAGCCTCATCAAGAAAGAGTCTGTGCGCATTTGAGAACTGTTGGTATATTTATTAATCCCGCGCCTCGCAATGATTTTTACGAAATAGAGGGGCAGATTATTTCGTTAATTCAAACCATTAATCGTTCTATGTGCGCGGTTGGAGAGGTTCCTGAGTTTTTGGACAGAAGGTACATTTAAGTTCATTGAGCTTCTATGCTTATTTTTCGTATGAAATTTCGGCGTTGCCAAGCTGCTCTGTTTGAGGTGCGCCCTCCTGATTTTTTTGTGCATAAGTTTTAGCTTGCCATGGCCAAGAGTGATATTTATCACCTCTCTGGCGGATGTGGGTATATCTGCGCGGAGAATTCCAGGTTCGGTGCCCTGAGATGCTGGCGACGTGTGGGATATTCCAGCTAAGCTCAAATAGGCGGCTTATTTCGTCGTATCGCAGGTCATGAAAATGCAGATCCTCGATGCCCAGCAGAGTGCAGGCGTCTGAAAAAAGCCGGCTGATCGTGCTGCTGTTGTAGGGGAAGATTCGGCCTGTTTGCTCGGGTGACTTGCGTCGATTCAAGACGATGGCCAGCGCCTCGGGCGTGAGGGCGCAGCGAACGTCGTTCCCGTCCTTCTCACCAGGATGCTTCATGTCACGAACCCACAGGTCAGGTTGCGCTTCGTCCAGATCCTCGAAGGTCTGTCTAGTGATCTCTTCTTGCCGGCGCGTGCTGAAGATCGCGTAGCAGATGATCTCCTGCATCGGTGTGGTGTGTTTGCGCTTGACGCGACCGAAGTAGGTCATCAGCTTGTCGAATTCCTCCAGGGTCGGACGCCTGTCGCGGCTTCTGGACCTCGACGTGAGGCCAAGAGATTTGCTGACCTTGCGAGCATCGGCAATAACCTGAGGGCCTAGCTGGTAGTTCCAAGCTGGCCGGGCCAGGCTATAGATCGAGGAGATGTGAGAGAAGTAGTTGCCTACCGTCTGAGGTTGGACGCCCAGGTCCTTGCCGAACTGCACCCAGTCGGCGCTAGTGATGGTCGATCCGCGGCGCTCGGCCAGGCTGCTTGCCGCCGCCTTCTTGAGCACCTGCGCCTTTGTCGTTCAGAGTTCCCTGCGTGATTCGTCGATGTACTTCTGAATGGTTTCCGCAAAGGTCGGGTCCGGCGCCCGGAGCTTTTCGAGCGTGCCGGGCTTGCCCAGTTCTGCCTCGCGGGTCTTCATCCAGCGCTTGGCCGTGGCCTCGCATCGAACGTCTCCGTTTCGCTATCGACGACCAGGCCGCCTTCCTTATTCGGATGCGGGCTATGTGCGCTACGCTTCCGTCTGCGCGCTTGCGTTTCATGATGGTACCCAAGGGTGCCTCTCCGGTGGCACATGAGTTTTTTGTGGCACGAAATGTGCCACCGAGAGCGAAAAATAGCGTTGAACGAGATCGAATGACACCAAACGAGAACCGCATAAACACTGGGCTGCAGCCCGATTCCCCTCTCAACGCCCGTGCCGTCGAGCCCATGCGCGTGTCCGTTGCCCCCATGATGGACTGGACTGACCGCCACTGCCGCTACTTCCACCGCCTGCTCACCCGCCACGCGCTGCTCTACACCGAGATGGTCACCACCGGCGCGTTGATCCACGGCGACGTGCCGCGGCACCTGCGTTTCAACGCCGAGGAGCATCCGGTGGCGCTGCAGCTGGGCGGCAGCGAGCCGGCCGACCTGGCGCATTGCGCGAAGCTGGGCCAGGACTGGGGCTACGACGAGATCAACATCAACTGCGGCTGCCCCAGCGAACGGGTGCAGCGCGGCGCCTTCGGGGCCTGCCTGATGAACGAGCCGCAGCTGGTGGCCGATTGCGTGAAGGCCATGGTCGACGTGGTCGACGTGCCGATCACGGTCAAGCACCGCATCGGCATCGACAAGATCGAAAGCTACGACTTCGTGCGCGATTTCGTGGGCAAGGTCAGCGAGGCGGGCTGCCAGACTTTCATCGTGCATGCGCGCAATGCCTGGCTCAAGGGGCTGTCGCCCAAGCAGAACCGCGAGATCCCGCCGCTGCGCTACGAGCTCGTGCACCGGCTCAAGCACGACTTCCCGGCACTGCGCTTCTCGATCAATGGCGGCATCTCGCAGACCGCGCAGGTGCACGAGCAGCTGCGCCTGCTCGACGGCGTGATGGTGGGTCGCGAGGCCTACCACAACCCCTGGTGGCTGGCCGAATGGGACGCGGCCTTCTTCGGCGCCGCGCCGCGCGAGATCGACCGTGAAGAGATCGAGCGGCAGATGTGCGACTACATGGTGCGCGAAGCGGCCGAGCACGGCACGCCGTGGTCGAACATCGCGCGCCACATGCTGGGCCTGCGCAACGGCCTGCCCGGTGCGCGGCGCTGGCGCCAGGTGTGGAGCGACCACAAGCAGAAGGGCCGGCCTCCGCACGCGGTGATGGCGCTGGCGCACGAGGCGGCCACACAAGCCGCGTAGGCGCCCGGGAGCCCGGGAGCCCGGGAGCCCGGGAGCCCGGGAGCCCGGGAGCCCGCACATTCGCTGCTGCAGTGCGCCAGGGCCGAGGCTCGGTGTACGGCGACCGGCCCGCCGCAGCAAGCGCAGGCCCTGGCGCCGGATCAGGCCGCTGTCTGCGGGTAGGTCTCCTTCGGTGAGAACGTGACGTCGAAGGACGGGTAGTTCTGTGAGAAGCTGAACCCGTCCACGAAGGTGCCGCCCGTGTTGTTGACGAGGTGGATTACTGCATCGAGCGCCGTGCGCAGGGCCGGTTCGGTCCAGCCTCCTTCGGTGCCATACGATTCGCCTGCGAAATACAAGCCCGACTGCTTCGAGTGCTGCTGGTTGTATGTCATCAGCTCGTAGCACTGCTGCCAGTTCCGTTGGCGGTACAGCTTGGCGCAGCCACGGTAGCTGAGCTGCTGGGTCCACTGGAAGACCACGCCCTCGCCACTCACATACTTGCTGACCTTGTCTCCGACCGTTTCTTCTGTGATCTGATCGAGCCTGTCCAGCACTTTTGCTGCGAGCGTTGTCGGATCGGTGGCCAGCAATTTCACGGCGTCATCCTCCCAGGTATAGCTGGCCAGCAGGGCCGGTGTGTTGGAGGTGCCCCAACGGACACCGTAAGCATCCTGGAGGAAGGTGTCCGTCACCAGGACCTGCGGGATCTTCGAGGAAGGGAGATCCCAGTAGGCGCTCTGGAGAGGGAAGAAGACCTTGCAGCTCGCGATCAGATGCTGCTCGGCCAACGCGGTCGGCACGGACCAAGGCAGTTGCGCTGTGCTGAAACCCGTGAAGCGGATCGACAGTTGTGCCGCCCAGATGGGGGCGGCGACGATCACGTGGTCCACGGCGAAAGGGTTGTCCTCCAGCTGATCCATGATCAAACTGAATCCCCCATTGTCGAGCTTCCGGATCTCAACGATCGGGGTCTTGAGGAACAACAACGAAGAATTGGAATCGGGATTGTTCGGGGCGCAAACCTCCTCATAGAGCGAGGTGGTGCGATCAGGTGGCGGCAGGTAGAACAGCAGTTCCGACAGCGACTGGATGCCACGATAGAGTGGCGGCGTCAACGGGCGGTTGTCCGAGTCGCGGAGATTCGGGTCGTTGTAGTACGGCAAGGTGCTGGCATTGCGCAAACCCGAAACGCTCTGAAGGTTCGAGTTGTAGCCGAACATCACGCAGCGCAGGAACCACATCGCCCCCACGCTGTAGAACGCGCCCCAGCTTCCGTCGCCCGAGCCGATGGTGTAGAACAGCTTGGACTCCTCTTCGTTCATGCCCAGGCCACCGAACCAGCCATCGTTGTTGTAGGTGGGAATGGCCGGCGTGAAGACCAGGTCGCTGAAGGACATCTTGTCGTAGTGGGTAGCGATCTTTCTCCAGAGGTCGGGCCATTTCTCCGTGACGTACAGGGTGCTCACCGCGTTGGTGAAGAGCGTGACGAAAGTGTTGACCATGTTGGAGATCTTCTGCAGATCGGTGTTCGCCGGCGCCTTGCCCGCCGGCCACATCGTCAGGGTCGGATTCTGATAGGCGCCATTGGGGCCATAGCCGCCGTCCATGTAGATGCCGGTATTGCCGGGCGCCACGCCGGGGTTCGGGAAGTCCGACATCTCAGCCTGTGTTGACATGAGGCCGCCTGTTCTTCGCTGGTCCCAGTTCAGGAAGTAGGACAGCAGGCAGTTCGTCGATTCCCTCGCGTCGCGTCCGTTGTTGAAGAAGGGCATGCGCATGGCTCCCATCTCGAACGAGGTCGTCGCGCCAGGCAGGGATTGGGTGTACAGGCGCCCACTGATGCGGTCGCTGGCCTCGAAGATCACCACCCGATAGCCGGCTCGCCACAGTTCGCGGGCGGCCGTAAGTCCCGCCACACCGGCGCCGACGATGCCCACCGTGACTTTTGCGTTTTTCGTCGTCGGCGCCTTGGCGATCGGCGTGCCGGCCTCGCGCGCGAGGTTCATGAGCCGGAAATAGTTGAACCGCAAGTCCGGCGGGTTGGGATAGTCGGGCATCCAGGGCTGTTGGGGTGAGCTGGCGACATGCGGGAGATCGTTTTGGTAGCCATTGCGCATGAGGACTCCTTTTTCTTGATGACAGTGAAACGGAATTGCCACGACGGCATGCCGCGGCGGCCAAGGCCTTCGGGGCTTGCGTGCCGCTAGGCGGTCCTTGCTTCGTGCAGGCGCAATTCCCTGGCCATTTCCTGGCGCATCGCGAACTTCTGCGCCTTGCCCGTGACGGTCATGGGCAAGGCCTCGACGAAACGGATGTACCTCGGAACCTTGTAGTGCGCGATCTGCCCGCGGCAGAAGCTGCGGATCGCCTCCTCGTCGGGGCGGGTGCCCTGGCGCGGCACGATCCATGCGCAGATCTCTTCGCCGTAACGAGGATCCGGCACGCCGAACACCTGGGCTTCGGCCACGGACGGATGGCGGTAGAGAAACTCCTCGATCTCGCGCGGATAGATGTTCTCGCCGCCGCGAATCAGCATGTCCTTGAGCCGGCCGACGATGTTGCAGTAGCCGTCGGCGTCGAGGGTGGCCAGGTCGCCCGTGCGCATCCAGCCGTCGACCACGGCTTCACGGGTCCGCGCCTCGTCTTCCCAGTAACCGCGCATGACCGAGTAGCCACGCACCCAGAGTTCGCCGGTCCGGCCCGGCGCCACGGCTTCCCCGTCTTCGTCGACCACCTTGGCCTCGAGGTGGGGCTGGATGCGGCCCACCGTCGCCACACGCTGTGCCAGCGAATCGGTGATGGCACTCTGGAACGAGACCGGCGAGGTCTCCGTCATGCCGTATGCGATCGTGACCTCATGCATGTGCATGTCCGAGATCACGCGCTTCATGGTCTCGATGGGGCAGGGCGCGCCGGCCATGATGCCGGTGCGCAGCCGCCGCAGGTCGAACTGGGCGAAGGTGGGAAGCGCGAGCATCGCGACGAACATCGTGGGCACCCCGTGCAGCGCGGTGCAGCGCTCGTTGGCGGCCGCGGCCAGCGTGGCGGCGGGGTCGAAGGATTCGCCGGGGAACACCAGGCAACTGCCGACCGAACAGCAGGCCAGCACGGCCAGGACCATGCCGAAGCAGTGGTAGAGCGGGACCGGTACGCACAGGCGGTCGTCCACGCCCAGCCGCATGGCTTCGGCGACGAAGCGGGCGTTGTTCACCACGTTGTGGTGCGTGAGCAGCGCACCCTTGGGCTGCCCCGTGGTGCCGCTGGTGAACTGGATGTTGATGGGGTCGTGCGCCGAGAGCGTCGTGCCGAGCTGGGCCACGAACCGGAACCGGGCGGGCCCACCCATCTCGAGGACCTCGTTGAAGCCGAACATGCCGGCGCGCGGGCGCGCGCCGAACTGGACGATGGATCGCAATGCCGGCAGGCGTGCCGCCTGCAGCCGCCCAGGGGCCGAGTGGGCGAGTTCCGGGGCCAGCGTTTCCAGCATGCCAAGGTAATCGCTCGACTTCAGGCCCGTCGCGGTGAAGAGGGCTTTCACACCGACCTTGTGGAGCGCGTACTCCAGCTCGGCGACGCGATAGGCAGGATTGATGTTGACCAGCACCGCGCCGATGTGCGCGGTGGCGAACTGGACCAGCACCCACTCGGGACGGTTGGGCGACCAGATGCCCACGCGGTCGCCGCGCCCGATGCCCAGGCTCGACAGGCCCGCTGCGAGGCGCTGCACCTCCTGCGCGAAGCGTCCCCAGCTCCAGCGCACGCCATGCTCGAGAAAGACGAAGGCGTCCCGTTCGGCATGCAGCGAAGCGGTGCGCTCGAGCAGTGCGCCGATGGTCCAGCCGACCAGGGGCGGCGAGGCCTGCCCGCGCACCTGCGACCTGCCGCCTTCCGGCCGCTGCGCACCGGCGAAGGCCGAGGCGCCGAAGCTGGAAAACGGATTCGGCCTCACATCGTCCTCCAGTCGCCGCTGCGCTCGAAGGCGGCCGCGGCGCGGTAGATCGTGCTTTCGTCCCAGTATTTGCCCACCAGCATCATCCCCACGGGCAAGCCGTCGACCAGGCCGCAGGGCACGCTCATCGCCGGATGCCCCGAGGCATCGAAGGGCGCGGTGTTGCCCACCATCTCGAAGGCGCGCGCGATGATCTCCGAGATCGGTGCGCCGGGTTGGGGAATGGGCTGCGCCGTCATCGGCACGGTCGGCATGAGCAGCAGGTCGCATTGCGCGAGGGCGTGGTCGTAGGCCTGGCGCAGCTGGCGGGCCAGGTTCTGCGCCTTGGCGTAGAAGCGGCCGCGGTGGTTGCGCAGCGCCCATTCGCCCACGAACATCGAGATCTTCAGCGAGGGCGAGAGTTCGTCCGCCCGCGCGCGCCAGCCCGCATGCTTCTCCATCAGGCTCGAGAGGTACATGCCGCGCCAATTGAAGCCCATGCCGTTGCCATGCATCATCTGCATCTGCAGTCCCTCGAGCGCGATCGGCGTCCAGATGGCGGTGCCGTCCAGGTGCATGGGCACGCTCAGTTCGGTCACATGGGCGCCCGCGGCGGTGAGCCGAGCGGCCGCGGCCCGCACCTTGGCATCGACCGCCGGATCGCTGCCGGCCGTTCCGAAGCCTTCGCGCAGGATGCCGATGCGCAGGCCTTCGATGCCCTGGCGCAGCGCATCGGTGTAGCGCGCGGTGCGGGTGCCGCATTGCCGGGGATCGAGTCCGTCCTCGCCGGCGATCACTTCGAGCAGCAGTGCGTTGCCGGCGACGGTGGAAGTGATCGGGCCCAGGTGGTCGATGGTCGCTTCGATCGGCATCGCACCGGTGTAGGGGACCAGCCCGAAGGTGGGCTTCATGCCGTAGCAGCCCGAGAAGGCCGAGGGAATCCGGATCGAGCCGCCCTGGTCGCCGCCGATGGCCAGATCGATTTCGCCGGCGCCGACCAGCGCGCCGCACCCAGACGACGAGCCGCCGGCGATGTAGCCCCTGCGCCAGGGGTTGTGCACCGGGCCGGTGGCGTTGGTATGGCTGCCGCCCGACAGGCAGAAGTACTCGCAGTGCGCTTTGCCCACGATCGTCGCGCCCGCGTCCAGGACGCGGGTCGCGACGGTCGCATCGGCCTCGGGCACATAGCCTTCGAGGGTCGAGGCACCGTTCATCATCTGCACGCCGGCCAGCGCGATGTTGTCCTTGAGCGCCACGCGTTGTCCCGCCAGCGGGCCCGAGGCCGCACCCCGGATGTCCGTCTGGACGTACCAGGCGTTCATCGCGTTGTCCTCGGCCGGCGGCCGATGGCCCGGGGTGCGCGGGTACTTCACGGGCGGCAGGAAGTCCGGCATCTGGTCGATGCGGTCGTAGGAGGCGAAGTTGGCTTCCATCAGGCCGAGGTACTCCGCGAGCTCCGCGTCGGAGGGCCGCATGTGCAGGGCGCCGGCAATGGCACGGAGTTGTTCGAGATCGGGGCGGCGCAGGGTCATGACGGGTCTTTCGGAAGGAAGGTGACGGGGCGGATGCCGGTCGGGATCCGCAGCGCGGCGCGCGGCGGGCTGTGGGTGTTCCTGTGAAGGGCGAGGGCGGGCCGGCGCCTGCGGTTCGCGCGCCGCACCGAAGCCGAGCAGCGCGGACAGCGCCCCCGGATCACGCAACTGCGGGCCGGAGAGCGCCTGCGTGATGGCACCTTTCTCGAGCAGCAGCACGCGGTCGGAGCAGTCGAGGATGAAGTCGAGGTTCTGCTCGGCCACCAGCATGGAGAGGCCCTCGCGCTCGCGCAGCGCCTTCAGCGTGGCGGCGATCTCGTCGATGATGTTGGGCTGGATGCCCTCGGTCGGTTCGTCGAGCAGCAGCAGCCAAGGCGAGGGCACCAGGGCGCGCGCGAGCGCGAGCAGCTGCTGCTCGCCGCCCGAGAGCGCGCCGCCGGGTCGCTCCAGCAGGCGTTCCAGCCGCGGAAACAGCGCCAGCACGCGCGCGACGGCGTCCGCCTCGGGCTCGGCCTGGCGCTGCCAGGCGATGCGCAGGTTCTCCCGCACGCTCAGGGCCAGCAGGATGCCCCGGCCCTGCGGCACGTAGCCGATGCCCGAGCGCGCGCGTTGGTGCGTGGCCAGGCGCGCCAGGTCCTGGCCATGGGCCTCGAGCGCGCCGGCGCGCACGGGGAGCAGGCCGGCGAGGGTCTTCATCAGCGTCGTCTTGCCCATGCCGTTGGCGCCGAGCACGCCGACGATCTCGCCCGCATGCACGCTCAGGCTCAGGTCGCGCAGCACGGTCATGGCGCCGTAGCCGGCCTCCAGGTGCCGGGCCTCGAGCACCGGCGGCTCGGGGGATGTCGGGATGTCCGGGATCGGGTGGCTCATCTGCGTTTGCCCAGGTAGACGTCGCGTACTCTGTCGTCGGCCAGCACCTGCGCCGCGGGCCCCTCGGTCAGGATGCGTCCCTGGTGAAAGACCGTCACGGCGTGGGCGATGCGCCGCACGAAGTTCATGTCGTGCTCGACCACCACCACGGTCGCGCGGGCCGCGAGCGCGGTCACCAGCTCGGCCATCCGCTCGACCTCGCTGCGCGTCAGCCCTCCCGCGGGTTCGTCGAGCAGCACCAGCCAGGGGTCCGGCGCGAGCACCACGCCGAGTTCGACGACCTGGCGCTGCCCATGCGCGAGCAGGCCGGTCGGCCGGTGCACGATCGGGCCCAGGTCCAGCGCGTCGATCAGCTCGCCGACCCTGGCCTTCACCGCCGCGGCGCTGCGCGAGCGCACGGCGCGCGCGGCGAGCCACAGGTTCTCGTGGACCGTGAGCGCGTTCATCAGGCTGGGCACCTGCGTCTTGACGCCGACGCCGCGCTGCGCGATGTCGTGCTTCTCCAGCCCGACGATCGATTCGCCCGCCAGCTGGATGTCGCCTTCGGTCGGGCGGTACTGGCCGCTCAGGCATTTGAAGAAGGTCGACTTGCCGGCGCCGTTGGGCCCGATCAGGCAGCGCAGCTCGTGGCGCGCGAGCCGCATCGAGACGCCGTCGACGGCGTTCACGCCGCCGAAGCGCATGGCGACACCGGTGGCCTCCACGACGGTTTCAGCGGCCATCGTCGGACCGCGCTTCAGTGGCGGATGGCGTGCCGCGTCGGCGCAGCCGCTCGACGCCGCGCTGGAGCGCAGGCAGCACGCCCTGCGGCAGGAACAGCACGACCAGCACCAGCAGCGCGCCCATGACCACGGCGTTGTCCACGGTCTGCTGCGATCCCAGCACGCCCTTGAGCGCACCCAGCATCGCGGCCCCGAGCATCGGACCGGCCAGCGTGCCCAGTCCGCCCACCAGCACCCAGATGATGATCTCGGCCGACACGCCCAGCGAGAACACTTCGGGCGTCACGATCTCGGCCCAACAGGCATACAGCACGCCGGCCAGGCCGGCCAGCGCGCCTCCGATGCCGAAGGCCAGGGTCTTGGCCGCGCGCGTGTCGTAACCGCAGAGTTCGGCCCGGAGTTCGTTCTCGCGGATGCCGGCCAGCAGGCGACCGAAGGATGTGGTCGTGAGCCAGCGGCAGAGCAGCCAGGCACCGAGCAACACGGCAGAGGCGACGCCGTACAGGGCCGTGCCGGTGATGGCGGTCTCCGGCTGGCCCGGGACGTTCAGCGTCGGGAAGCCGGGGATGCCGTTGAAGCCGCCGAGCTTGGCGTCGCCTATCGCATAGGCCGAACCGGCCGTGCTGTTGGCGTACTTGAAGAGCACCAGCGTCGCGACCAGCGTGATCACGCCCAGGTAGACGTCGCCAATCCGGCCGTAGAACATCATGGCGCCGAGCGCCAGCGCGAAGGCGCCGCTCAGGGCCACGGCCAGCAAAACGGCGCCGGTCGACTCGCCGAAGTTGATGGCGGCGACCGCATAGGCATAGGCGCCCAGGCCGTAGAACGCCGCCTGGCCGAAGCACAGAATGCCGCTGATCCCCCAGACGAAGGCCAGCGACAGGGCCAGCAGTGCATAGACCACCAGCAGGGTCAGCGCGTACGCGCTGAACACCCAGGGCGCGAGCAGCAGTCCAAGCGCGGCCAGCGCGAACGCGGCCCACCAGGCGGCCGGGATGCCGTGGCGGGAGGGGCCGGCCGGATGCGGTTGGGGGCGTGCCGGATGCGGGCGGCGGATCGATGGCGTCATGCGGCGCCCTTGAACCAGCGCGAGGTGATGCCCAGCGGCATCCAGCGCAGCAGCACCATCGCTGCCAGCAGCAAGGCGATTTCGCCGACCACCGGTGTGGCAAGCGCTTCGAAGACCTTGGCCACGCTGCCCAGCAGAACGCTGCCCGCCACCGTGCCGGTGACCACCGACGCACCGCCCGTGATCACCGTGATGAAGGCCTTCGCGATGAACTGCCCGCCTGCATTCGGCGTGAGGCCGACCAGCGGCGACAGCACGCCGCCTGCCAGCCCCGACAGCATGCTGCCTGCCACGAAGGTGCCCATGTAGATGGTCCTCGGTGCGTGGCCCAGGGCCGCGGCGATGTCGGCCGATTGCATGGCGCCGCGCACCACCAGCCCGACGCGGGTGTAGCGCAGCACGACGAAGAGGGTGGTGAGCAGCGCCACCGTCACCCCGATCACGAACAGGCCGTAGCCACCGACGCGGTAGGCGCCGATCTCGATCGGGCCGAGCGGGTTGGGCACGCCGGTGGTGGTGGCGCCGAACACCATCGAGAACATCCCGCTGGTGGCCAGCGACAGGCCCCAGGTGGCCAGCATGGTGTCCACCGTGCGGCCGTACAGCCACTGGATCACGAGGCGCTCCACCAGCAGCCCGTACAGGCCCACGGCGAGCGGCGCCACCAGCAGCATGGCGATCCAGATGTTGCAACCCCACTGCAGCGCGACGATGGTGGCGTAGCCGCCCAGCACGATGAACTCGCCGTGCGCGAGGTTGATCACGCGCATCAGGCCGAACACCAAAGCCAGGCCTGCGGCCGTCAGGGCCAGCGTGGCGATGGTGTAGAGCAGGTCGAACAGTCCGACGAGTGCGAGGTCCATGGGGAGAGCTTCGTGGTGCTGCAGGAAAGAGCGCGGTGCCCTGGCGTCAGAGCTTGATCTCGTGCTGCACGCTGGCGTTGGGTGTCTTGCGCAGGTCGCACACGGCCTGTGTCTCGCGGGGCGGGCGCTGCGCGAAGGACTGCTTCACGTTGAGCTTCTGGTCCTGGATCTCGATCACGTGCACATCCAGCGTCACGTGATGGGTCTGGCCGTCGACCTGCACCTTGCCCGACGGGCCGTCGATCGAGACGCCGCCGGCCATGGCCTTGGCCACGTCGTCATGACGCACGTTGCCCGCGCGCCTCACGCCTTCGGCCCAGAGCTGGATGCCCTGGTAGTGAAAGACCGCGAGCTCGTGGATCACCTTGGTGTTGCCTGCGAACTTCTTGCTCCAGGCGTCGAGGAAGGCCGCGTTGGCAGGCGTCTTCAGTTCCGGCGAGTAGTTGTAGGCGACCAGGATGCCGTTGCCTTCGGCCGCTGTCAGTGCCCGGTGCTCGTTGCCGACGCCCAGCGTGGTCGACGCCATCGGGATGCGCGACTTCATCCCTGCCGCCGCCCATTGCCGGTAGAAAGACAGATGGGCGCCACCCACCAGCGCGCTGATCACGAAGTCCGGCTTGGCCTGCTGGATCTTGGCGATGCTCGAATTGAAGTCCGCCACATCGAGTGGAAAGAACTCCACGCCCACGGCACTCCCCCCGTTGTCCTTGAGAAACTTCTGGAACCACGTGGCCATGTACTGGCCGTAGTTGTAGTCGGCCGCGAGGATGTAGGCCTTCTTGCCCCATTGCTTCATCGCATACGGCACCAGCACCTCGGCCTGCTGGGCCGGCGTCGTGCCGGTGAGAAAGGTGTTGGCATCGCACACGCCGCCTTCGTACAGCGGCGTGTACACATACAGCAGCTTCTGCCGGTTGAGCAGCGGGCGGATGGCTTCGCGCGAGGCCGAGAGGATGCCGCCGATGACGACGTCCACTTTGTCCTGGCGTGCAAGCTGCTGCGCGAACTTGGTGTAGAGCGCCATGTTCGATTGCGTGTCGTAGCCGACCTTGGTCACCGGCCGCCCCGCGAGCCCGCCGGCCGCGTTGATCTGGTCGATGGCGAGGTCGGTCGCCATGTCCATGGCCTTGCCATAGGCGTCGAAGTTGCCCGAGGTGTCGAGCAGGCTGCCGAGCTTGATAGGGTCGGCCGCCAGCGCGGACGACAGGGGCAGCAGGCTGCCGGCCAGCAAGGCCGAGCCGTGGAGAAGCACTTTTCTGCGATGGGCTTGCATGGGCGTCTTTCGTGGTGTCAGGAGGAAGAGGCGGGCGCGGGGATGGGGGTGGGAGCGGGGCGGGCCTTGGCATGGTCTGCGGCGGCACGGCTGTGGTCGGCTTCGGCGCGTGCAATCTGCGGCAGGCTGAGGTCCAGGTCCGCGCCGACGGCCTCGCCCAGCCGTTTGAGCACTGGCAGGCGCAAGGCCATGTCGTAGATCGCATCGATCGGGCCGGCGCTGCCCGCACCCTCCGCATGTGCGGATGCACCGGCGCCGAAGCCCGAGACGTGGTTGATCCGTATCGATTCGATCTTCTCGAGCGGTTTGGCCATCTTTTCGGCCAGGGTCGGCAGCACCTCGAGGCGCGCGAGCTCCAGCTTCATACGCACCAGGTCCGGGCTTTGCGTGTTGTCGGCTGCGATCCGGCGCGTCAGTGCGTGCGCTTCGGCCTCGCCGCGTGTCTGCAGCGCACCCGCGCGCAGGGCGTCGGCTTGGACCTCGGCCTGCGCCTGGGCCAACAGGCGCGTGGTCTCGGTCTGCGTCTTGAGCGCATCGACCTCGGCCTCCTGTGCCGAACGGGCGAGGGCCAGTTCTCGCTGCCTGCGCTGCGTGGCCAGGTCGCGTTCCGCCAGGCCGCTTTCCTGGGCCAACGCCAGCAGCGTGCGGGCGCGGTCATTTGCCACGGCGGCCTGGGCCTCGCCTTCCTGCTGCCTCGACAGTTCGATGGCGTGCGCGACGCGCTGCAGCTCGGTGGCCAGTTGGCCGGCCATGCGCGCCTGCTCGAGCGCATGTTCGCGCGCGATCTCCGCGGCCGCGAATTCGCGCTCTCGCGCCAGCCGCGCCTGCTCGGCGATCTGCTGGGCTTCTTCCCGCGCGCGGGCCCGGCCGGCTTCGCCATGCGAGCGGCTGCGCTCGAGCGCCAGCTGCTGCGCGATCTGGGCCTGTTGTTCCTCGGCGGAGATCTCGAGGCGGCGCTTGGTGGCGATCAGTTGCGTCTCGGCCACCACCACTTCGGCGTCGGCCTCCGTGGCCGCCCTGCGCTTCTTGTTGTCTGCCACGATCTCGGCCAGCTTGCGCATGCCCACGGCGTTGAAGACGTTGTTCTCGTTCAGGGCCGACAGCGGCGTCTGGTCGAAATGCAGCAAGGACACCGTCTCGAGCTTCAGCCCGCCCTGCGCCAGGTCCGCCGCCACAGCGTCGCGTACGGCCGCCACGAAGTCGGTGCGTCGCACATGGAGTTCGTCCAGCGTGTGCGCGGCGACGTAGCTTTGCATCGCATCGATGAAGCGGCCTTCGAGCAGGTGGCCCAACTCGTTGGAGCGCAGCAGGCGTGCGCCGTAGGTCTGCACGGCCAGCGCGACGCTGGCGGCGTCGGGCATCACGCGGACGCGGAACTCGACCGTCGTGTCCACGCGCAGACGGTCTTCGGTCAGCAGTCCGCTGCCGGCCGCGCGCTCCACCACGATGCGCTGTGCGCGCATGCTGACTTCGTCGACGCGGTGCAGCATTGGCAGGGCGAAAAACCCGCCCTGTAGCGCAACCCGGTGCCCGCCCGCGCCCGTGCGCAGCAGGGCCACGTCATGCGTGGACTTGCGGTAGAAGCGCTGGAGAAAGGCGATGACCGCGATGACGGCGACGGTCACCAGGATGATCCATGCGATCAGTGCCACGTCGACCTCCGGGCGCTTGATGAGCCAGTCAATTTATTTTCCATGGAAAGCATATTACTTTCCATGGAAATTAATCGGACGCGTGAAAACCCTGAGCGTTTACCGCCCTCAGAAGCTGCGGATGACTTCGAAGAAGTGGCCGTCGGCCTGTGCGAGGTGCACCGGGTACTGCATGCTGTCGTTGCCTTGCCAGTTGATGCCGCGCACGCCGCCGAAGACGCCGCGTCGAGGGCCTGGAACAAGCAGCGAACGAGCGGCCAGGGCCGCCGCGAAATGGATACCCTCGTAGGTCGATTGGCCCAGCGCGTTGAGCGTCGGCGCACGCGCGCCGAAGCGCTGCTGGTAGCGCTCTTTGAAGGCTGCATTGGCTTCGCCGCCCAGCGCGCCGAAGTAACCCGAGCTCACATAGAGACCGCGCGTGTTGGCCGCACCGATGGCGAGCAGCATGTTCTCCTCGACGGCGCAGGACAGTCGCAATGTCTTCGTGTCCAGACCCGACTGGCCGAAGGCGCGATTGAAGTCCACTGCGTCCTGGCCCACGAGCGACAGCAGCAGGGCGTCCGGCCGCGCGTCCTCCACCGCCTGCAGGACGGCGTCGAGGTCGGTGGTGCCGAAGGGCACGTAGTGCTCGCAGAGCACTTGGCCGCCCGCTTGCGCCACGTAGTGCCGCGCGAGCTGGTGCGAAACCCGCGGCCACTCGTAGTCGTTGCCGATGAACATCCAGCGCCGTGCGCTGCGCTCACGCACGAACATGTCGATTGCGGGGCGAAGCTGTCGCTCCGGCGTTTCGCCGATCGCGTAGAGACCCGGCGCCTGTGCACGGCCTTCGTGCAGTGCTGTGTACACATAGGGCACGCGGCCTTGCGAGCCTTCGAGGATCGCCTTGCGGACCGAACTGGTGTGCATCCCGACGATCGCGTCGACGCCCGCCTCGCACACCGCAGAGCGTGCCTGTGCGACCAGGCCGTCGCACTCGTCGGAGGCATCGAAGACGCGCAGTGCCAATGTCCGGCCCTGCAGCGCATCGGTGCGGTTGATCTCCTCGGCGGCGAGCGTCGCGCAGGCGATGGCGGACGGCCCCCAGATGCCCGCCACCCCGAGGGTCGGCACGAACAGGCCGATCGAATAGACATCGCGGTCCTTGACCGGCGCGGTCTCGTCCCAGTCCTGAATGTGAAAGGGCGTGGCGGACCGGCGCATCTTGCGATGGTTGAACATGCTCAAGCGGGATTGCACGCGCATCGGCTCGGTCCAGTGGTCGAGGGAACTGTGAGTCAGTGTAAGAGCGAATACTTTCCGCGGCAACTAAATATAGAATCCGGATAAATGTCACGCATCGCTCCATGCAACGCACATATCTGACCCACTTGCTCGAACAGGCCCAGCGCCGCGTGTCGCGCGATCTCGACCGGGAGCTCGCGCAGGTGGGCGCCTCCGGCGAGCAGTGGCGGGTGTTGGACAGCCTGTCGGACGAGGCCGGGCGGCCGATCGGTGAGCTGGCCACGCTGCTGTCGATGAATCCGCCGACCATGACCAAGCTCATCGACCGCATGGTCGGCACCGGCCTGGTCCAGCGGATCGCGGACGTCACGGACAACCGGCGGGTGCTGGTGTTCATCACCGATGCCGGCCTTGAACTGGTCGCCAAGCTCTCGTCGCGCGCCGACGCCTTTCACGCCAACCTTTCGGCCGCGCTCAGCCCCGCCGAGCAGGCGCAGCTGTCGAAGCTGCTGAGTTGCCTGGTTTCTCGCTGACAGGACCACGCCGATGCGCCGTCTGACGGCGCCATGAAACACCGCGTGACGGTGCTTCACATGCCCGAGGCATAGGGCGCGAAACCGCGCTGGTTCTCGTCGATCTGCAGCGTGCGGCCCAGCGGCGGAAAGGCGCGCTGGGCGCAGTCGGCGCGGTCGCAGACCTTGCAGCCGGCGCCGATCAGCGTGGCGGCGTCGGGGTCGATCAGGTTGACGCCCTTGCCGTAGACCAGCCGATCGGCATAGCGCGCGTCGCAGCCCAGCGCCACCGCGAACATGCGCTTGGGCGTGCCGTAGCCGCTGCGCCGGTGCTCGACGGTGCGGGCGATCCAGAGGTAGGTGCGGCCGTCGGGCATGCGCGAGAGCTGCGTGAGGATCGCGCCGGGCTGCGAGAAGGCCTCGTAGACGTTCCACAGCGGACAGGTGCCGCCGTGGCGCGAGAAATGGAAGTCGGCCGTCGACTGCCGCTTCGACACGTTGCCCGCACGGTCGACCCGCACGAAGAAGAAGGGGATGCCCTGGCCCGGCGCGTGCCGCATGGTCGACAACCGATGCTCGATGGTCTCGAAGCCGACGCCGAAACGGTCGCTCAGCAGTTCGAGGTCGTAGCGCAGCGCGTGGGCCGCCTCCTGGAACAGGCGGTTCGGCAGCACCAGTGCGCCCGCGAAATGGTTGGCGAAACCGAGCCGGGCCAGGCTTCGGGCTTGCGAACTGGTGAAGGATTCCGCCGTCGTGAAGGCATCGATGCGGTCGCCCATCTCGAGAAAGGCCAGCTGCACGCCGAGCTGGAAGGCCTGCTGGCCGGCGTCCATGTCGGTCGCCAGCGACAGCGTGCCGGTGGCCGCGTCGTAGCTGCGCAGCGCATGGTCAGAGCTGCGGCCGGCCGTGTCCTGGCGCTCCTGGATGCGCACCTGCACGCCGTGGCGCTTGCGCAGCCGCTCCAGCAGGCGGGCGCGCAGCTCGACGGCGCTGACGGTGCCGGCGGGCAGTCCGGCCATCAGCGTGGCATGCAACTGCTCCGCGAGCTCGTCCAGCACGGCCATGTGGTGGTGGCGGGCATAGAAGAACTCGCGCACTTCTTCATAGGGCTGCAGCCGGGCAGCGGGGTCGCCGGCCAGCCGGTCGCCGTCGGCGCCGGCGGCCAGCGAGGACAGCTGTTCCTCGACCGCGCGCGAGCGCTTGTGAAGATTGAGCAGCACCCGGGTGACCGCGGGCAGCTGCGAGGCCACGACCTTGGCTTCGGCCAGCGGCACCGCGTTGGCCTCCGAGCCGTCGGCGAACACGGGTTGCAGTTCGCTCAGCCGCCGGGCGTTCTCGTCATCCGAGAACAACTGCAGGTCGATACCATGGGCTGCCTGCAGGCGCAGCAGCACGGGCACGGTCAGGGGGCGCTGGTCGTTCTCGATCTGGTTGAGGTAGCTTGGCGAGATCTTGAGCGAAGCGGCCAGCGCGGCCTGGGTCAGGCCCTGCTGTTCCCGCAATGTCTTGAGGCGGACCCCCATGTAGGCTTTGGTCATCTTCGCAAACCTTGCAAATTTACAGGGGCGATTGTCCACATTACTTGCCCTCTGCCGTTGTTGATCGTCCCTATTTTTGCGAAGATTGCAACGTTATGACAGATTCGATTGAGAAAAACATGAGCAATGCCGCGGATTTGGAATCTTGGAACAAGGCTGCCGCCAAGTCCGCCCCCGGCGGCGACGTGAGCGCGCTGAACTGGCGCACGCCCGACGGCATCACGGTCAAGGCGCTGTACACCGCGGCCGACCTGGTGGGCCTGAAGTACACCGACACGCTGCCCGGCTTCGAGCCCTACCTGCGCGGCCCGCAGGCCACCATGTACGCGGTGCGCCCCTGGACCATCCGCCAGTACGCCGGCTTCTCGACCGCCGAGGAATCGAACGCCTTCTACCGCAAGGCGCTGGCCGCGGGCGGGCAGGGCGTGAGCGTGGCCTTCGACCTGGCCACCCACCGCGGCTACGACAGCGACCATCCGCGCGTGACCGGCGACGTGGGCAAGGCCGGCGTGGCGATCGACTCGGTCGAGGACATGAAGATCCTGTTCGACCAGATTCCGCTGGACAAGGTGAGCGTGTCCATGACCATGAACGGCGCCGTGCTGCCGGTGCTGGCAGGCTACGTGGTCGCGGCCGAAGAGCAGGGCGTGGCGCAGGACCAGCTGAGCGGAACCATCCAGAACGACATCCTCAAGGAGTTCATGGTCCGCAACACCTACATCTTCCCGCCCGCGCCGAGCATGCGGATCATCGGTGACATCATCGAGTACACGGCGCAGAAGATGCCCAAGTTCAACTCGATCTCGATCAGCGGCTACCACATGCAGGAAGCCGGCGCCAACCAGGCGCTGGAGCTGGCCTTCACGCTGGCCGACGGCAAGGAGTACGTGAAGACCGCCCTGGCCAAGGGCCTGGACGTCGACGGCTTCGCCGGGCGCCTGAGCTTCTTCTGGGCCATCGGCATGAACTTCTACCTCGAAGTCGCCAAGATGCGCGCCGCACGCCTGCTGTGGTGCAAGATCATGAAGGAGTTCAACCCCAAGAACCCCAAGAGCCTGATGCTGCGCACCCACTGCCAGACCTCGGGCTGGTCGCTGACCGAGCAGGACCCGTACAACAACGTGGTGCGCACCACCATCGAGGCCATGGCCGCGGTGTTCGGCGGCACGCAGTCGCTGCACACCAACGCGCTCGACGAAGCCATCGCGCTGCCCACCGAATTCAGCTCGCGCATCGCGCGCAACACGCAGCTCATCATCCAGGAAGAGACCCACATCACCAGCGTGATCGACCCCTGGGCCGGCAGCTACATGATGGAGAAGCTCACGCAGGACATGGCCGATGCGGCCTGGACCATCATCGAGGAGGTCGAGGCCATGGGCGGCATGACCAAGGCGGTCGACAGCGGCTGGGCCAAGCTCAAGATCGAAGCCGCCGCGGCCGACAAGCAGGCGCGCATCGACTCCGGCCGCGACGTGATCGTGGGCGTGAACAAGTACAAGCTCAAGACGGAGGACGCGATCGACAGCCTGTCGATCGACAACGTCAAGGTGCGCGACGGACAGATCGCCAAGCTGCAGGCCATCCGCGCCACGCGCGACACTGTCAAGACCCAGGCCGCGCTCGATGCACTCACGGCCGCCGCCGAGAGCGGCGAAGGCAACCTGCTGGCGCTGAGCATCGACGCGGTGCGGCTGCGCGCCACGGTCGGCGAGATCAGCGACGCGCTGGAAAAGGTCTACGGCCGGCATCGCGCCGACACGCAGAAGGTCACGGGCGTCTACGCCGCGGCCTACGACTCGGCCGAAGGCTGGGAGGCGCTGCAGAACGAGATCGCGGCCTTCGCCGAGGAGCAGGGCCGCCGCCCGCGCGTGATGATCTCCAAGCTGGGCCAGGACGGCCACGACCGCGGCGCCAAGGTGGTGGCCACGGCCTTCGCCGACCTGGGCTTCGACGTCGACATGGGGCCGCTGTTCCAGACGCCCGAGGAATGCGCGCGCCAGGCCATCGAGAACGACGTGCATGCGGTGGGCGTGAGCACGCTCGCGGCCGGCCACAAGACGCTGGTGCCCGCGATCATCGCGGAGCTCAAGAAGCAGGGCGCCGACGACATCATCGTGTTCGTCGGCGGCGTGATCCCGCGCGGCGACTACGAGATGCTCTACGAGGCCGGCGTGAAGGGCATCTACGGCCCGGGCACGCCGATTCCGGCGAGCGCCAAGGACGTGCTCGAACAGATCCGCGCGGCCGTCGCCGCCTGACGATGGCGGTGGTTCAACCTCCCGTCACGGCCCAGGGGCTGCTGGCGGCCCAGGGCCCGTTGCAGCGGCGCGCGATCGCCAAGGCCATCACGCTGCTCGAGTCGACCCGTGCCGACCATCGCCTGCGGGCCGACGACCTGCTGACCGCGCTGCTGCCGCACACGGGCCGGTCCTTCCGGCTCGGCATCTCCGGCGTGCCCGGCGTGGGCAAGTCGACCTTCATCGAGACGCTGGGCCTGTTCCTGATCGAACAGGGCCACCGCGTCGCGGTGCTGACCATCGACCCTTCTTCCACCGTCTCCGGCGGCTCGATCCTCGGCGACAAGACGCGCATGGAGCGGCTGTCGGTCCACGAGCAAGCCTACATCCGGCCCAGTCCGTCCAGCGGCACGCTGGGCGGCGTGGCCGAGAAGACGCGCGAGGCCATGCTGGTCTGCGAGGCCGCAGGCTACGACGTCGTGATCGTCGAGACCGTCGGCGTGGGCCAGAGCGAGACCGCGGTGGCCGGCATGACCGACATGTTCGTGCTGATGCAACTGCCCAACGCCGGCGACGACCTGCAGGCCATCAAGAAGGGCGTGATGGAGATCGCCGACCTGGTGGTCATCAACAAGGCCGACCTCGACCGCGACGCCGCCACGCGCGCCCAGGCACAGATCACCTCGGCGCTGCGCCTGTTCGGCCACCATGGCAACCCGGCGCATGCCGAGGCCATGAAGGCCGCCCATGCCGTGCCCGGTTCGCCCGAGGCCGAGATCCGCTTCTGGCAGCCGCAGGTGATGCAGCTGAGTGCGCTGCTCGGCACCGGCGTCGATGCCTTCTGGGCCGCGGTCACGCGCTTCCGGCAACTGCAGTCCGCCAACGGCAAGCTCGAGACGCGGCGCGAGAAGCAGGCGCTGTCGTGGATGTGGGAACGCATCGACGCCGGCCTCAAGCAGGCCTTCCGCCAGCATCCCCAGGTGCGCGAACTGCTGCCCGACACCCTGGCCCAGGTCGCCGCGGGCCAGCTGCCCGCATCGACCGCCGCCCGCAACCTGCTCGCCGCGCAAGCGACGCGGGCCTCCTGAACCCCATCGCTCTTCCGATTCATCTTCACGATCGAACGCCATGAAAGAAATCCTCGAACAACTCGAAAAACGACGCGCCCAGGCGCGCCTCGGCGGTGGCCAGAAACGCATCGACGCCCAGCACAAGAAGGGCAAGCTCACGGCGCGCGAACGCATCGAGCTGCTGCTCGACGACAACACCTTCGAGGAATGGGACATGTTCGTCGAGCACCGCTCGACCGACTTCGGCATGGCCGACAATAAGATCCCAGGCGACGGCGTGGTCACCGGCTACGGCATGATCAACGGCCGCCTGGTCTTCATCTTCAGCCAGGACTTCACGGTCTTCGGCGGTGCGCTCAGCGAAGCGCATGCCGAGAAGATCTGCAAGGTGATGGACCAGGCCATGAAGGTCGGCGCACCGGTCATCGGCCTCAACGATTCGGGCGGCGCCCGCATCCAGGAGGGCGTGGCCTCGCTGGGCGGCTATGCCGACGTGTTCCAGCGCAACGTGATGGCCTCGGGCGTGGTGCCGCAGATCAGCATGATCATGGGTCCCTGCGCGGGCGGCGCGGTGTACTCGCCGGCCATGACCGACTTCATCTTCATGGTGCGCGACAGCTCGTACATGTTCGTGACCGGCCCCGAGGTGGTGAAGACCGTGACGCACGAAGACGTGACGGCCGAGGAACTGGGTGGCGCGATCACGCACACCACCAAGAGCGGCGTGGCCGACATGGCCTTCGAGAACGACGTCGAGGCGCTGATGATGCTGCGCCGGCTCTACAACTACCTGCCGCTCAACAACCGCGAGAAGCCGCCCGTGCGCCCCAGCGGCGACCCGGCCGACCGCGCCGACCTGTCGCTCGACACGCTGGTGCCCGACAACGCCAACAAGCCCTACGACATGAAGGAGCTGATCGGCAAGGTGGTCGACGACGGCGACTTCTTCGAGCTGCAGCCCGACTACGCCAAGAACATCGTGATCGGCTTCGCGCGCATGGAAGGCCAGAGCATCGGCATCGTGGCCAACCAGCCGCTGGTGCTGGCCGGCTGCCTGGACATCAAGAGCTCGATCAAGGCCGCGCGCTTCGTGCGCTTCTGCGACGCCTTCAACATCCCGGTCGTGACCTTCGTCGATGTGCCCGGCTTCATGCCCGGCACCAGCCAGGAGTACGGCGGCATCATCAAGCACGGCGCCAAGCTGCTCTACGCGTATGCCGAGTGCACCGTGCCGAAGATCACCGTCATCACGCGCAAGGCCTACGGCGGCGCCTACGACGTGATGGCCTCGAAGCACCTGCGCGGCGACGTCAACCTCGCCTGGCCGCGCGCCGAGATCGCGGTGATGGGCGCCAAGGGTGCGGTCGAGATCATCTTCCGCGAAGACAAGAACGACCCCGAGAAGCTCGCGGCCCGCGAAGCCGAATACAAGGCCCGCTTCGCCAACCCCTACGTGGCCAGCACGCGCGGCTACATCGACGACGTGATCCTGCCGAGCGAGACGCGCAAGCGCATCTGCCGCTCGCTGGTCATGCTGCGCGAGAAGAAGCTCGAGAACCCGTGGCGCAAGCACGGGAACATCCCACTCTGAGAACGGGAGATACGAACATGTTCAAGAAAATACTGATTGCGAACCGCGGCGACCAGCCGCGCAGCGGCGCAGCGACGAAGTCAAATTGCATGGCACGCGAAGCGTGCGCAGGCGAGTTCTCCGCGGAGACCCTCTATGTTTAAGAAGATCCTCATTGCCAACCGCGGAGAAATCGCCTGCCGGGTGATCAAGACCGCCAAGAAGATGGGCATCCTCACGGTGGCCGTCTATTCCGATGCCGACAAGGACGCGCGCCATGTCGAGCTGGCCGACGAGGCGGTGCACATCGGCGGCTCGGCCAGCCGCGACAGCTACCTGCAGGCCGATCGCATCATCGCTGCCTGCAAGAAGACCGGCGCCGAGGCCGTGCATCCAGGCTACGGCTTCCTGTCGGAGAACGAGGCCTTCGCGCGCAAGGTCGAGGAAGAGGGCATCGTCTTCATCGGGCCCAAGCACTACTCGATCGCCGCGATGGGCGACAAGATCGCTTCCAAGAAGCTCGCGAACGAGGCGAAGGTCAACACCATTCCGGGCTGGAACGAGGCCATCGAGACGGCCGAGCGCGCGGTCGAGATCGCGCGCGACATCGGCTACCCGGTGATGATCAAGGCCTCGGCCGGCGGTGGCGGCAAGGGCCTGCGCGTGGCGCACGACGACAAGGAAGCGCTCGAGGGCTTCACCGCCTGCCGCAACGAGGCGCGCAACTCCTTCGGCGACGACCGCGTCTTCATCGAGAAGTTCGTGGTCGAGCCGCGCCACATCGAGATTCAGGTGCTGGGCGATTCGCAAGGCAACGTGATCTACCTCAACGAGCGCGAATGCTCGATCCAGCGCCGCCACCAGAAGGTGATCGAGGAGGCGCCGTCGCCCTTCATCTCCGAGGCCACGCGCAAGGCGATGGGCGAGCAGGCCGTGGCGCTGGCCAAGGCCGTGAAGTACCAGAGCGCGGGCACGGTGGAGTTCGTGGTCGGCAAGGACCAGAGCTTCTACTTCCTCGAGATGAACACGCGGCTGCAGGTAGAGCATCCGGTGACCGAGTGCATCACCGGCCTCGACCTGGTCGAGCTGATGATCCGCGTGGCGGCCGGCGAGGCGCTGCCGCTGACGCAGGCCCAGGTCAAGCGCGAAGGCTGGGCCATCGAGTGCCGGATCAACGCCGAAGACCCGTTCCGCAATTTCCTGCCCTCGACCGGCCGGCTGGTGAAGTTCCAGCCGCCCAAGGAGACCATGTTCTCGGCCGACACCGAGCACCTGTACGGCGTGCGGGTCGACACCGGCGTGTATGACGGCGGCGAGATCCCGATGTTCTACGACTCGATGATCGCCAAGCTGATCGTGCACGGCAAGGACCGCCAGCATGCGATCGCGCTGATGCGCGAAGCGCTCAACGGCTTCGTGATCCGCGGCGTCAGCAGCAACATCCCGTTCCAGGCGGCGCTGCTCGCGCATCCGAAGTTCGTCTCGGGCGACTTCAACACCGGTTTCATCGCCGAGCACTACAGCCAGGGCTTCCATGCAGAAGACGTGCCGCATGCCGATCCGTCCTTCCTGGTGGCGCTGGCGGCCTATGTGCACCGCCGCTATCGCGCGCGTGCCTCGGGCATCAGCGGCCAGCTCGAAGGCCATGGCGTGAAGGTGGGCGAGAAGTTCGTGGTGGTGGAACTGGGCGCGGACGGCCAGAACGTGCAGCACCCGGTCTCGGTGACCGACTTCCAGGGCAAGACCGGCGCGAGCGCGGTGGCCGTGGGCGACAAGCACTACAAGATCGACAGCGGCTTCGCGCTGGGCGCGATCCGCGTCGAGGGCATCGTCAACGACAAGCCCTTCGTGGCCCAGGTCGAGCGCGGTGCGGGCAAGAACCCGCTGGCGCTGCGCATCTCGCACAACGGCACGCAGATCGAGGCCATGGTGCTGTCGCCGCTGGGCGCGCGCCTGCAGCAGCTGATGCCCTACAAGGCGCCGCCGGATCTGAGCAAGTTCCTGATGTCGCCGATGCCGGGGCTGCTGGTCGAGGTGTCGGTGCAGCCGGGCCAGCACGTGCAGGCCGGCGAGAAGCTCGCGGTGATCGAGGCGATGAAGATGGAGAACGTGCTGTTCGCCACGCAGGACGGCGTGGTCGGCAAGGTCTCCGCGGCCAAGGGCGAATCGCTGGCGGTCGACCAGGTCATCATGGATTTCGTCTGATGGGGGCGAACGACATGAACCACGCCGTCACGCTGCACCGTCCCGTGGCGCCCGTCGCTGCGTCGAGCGCGGCGCGGTGGTCGGTCGATGCGGTGCAGGCCCTGCTCGACAAGCCCTTCATGGAACTGCTGTTCGAGGCGCAGGCCGTGCACCGACGGCATTTCCCCGAAGGCGACATCGAGCTGGCGACCTTGCTGTCGGTCAAGACCGGCGGCTGCCCCGAGAACTGCGGCTACTGCCCGCAGGCCGCCGAGTTCGACACCGGCGTCAAGGCGCAGAAGCTGATGGAGGTCGACGAGGTGGTGCGCGCCGCGCAGGCCGCCAAGGACGCGGGCGCCACGCGCTTCTGCATGGGCGCGGCCTGGCGCGCGCCCAAGGACCGCGACGTGGAGAAGGTCGCGGTGCTGGTCGAGGCGGTCAAGGGCCTGGGCCTGCAGACCTGCGCCACGCTGGGCATGCTCGAGCCGCACCACGCTGCGCAGCTCAAGAACGCCGGCCTCGACTACTACAACCACAACCTCGACACCGCGCCCGAGTACTACGCCGACGTGGTGGGCACGCGCACCTACCAGGACCGGCTCAACACGCTGGCCCATGTGCGCGCGGCCGGCATCAGCGTGTGCTGCGGCGGCATCATCGGCATGGGCGAGACGCCGGTGCATCGCGCGGGCCTGATCGCGCAGCTGGCCAACATGGCGCCGTACCCCGAGTCGGTGCCGATCAATAGCCTGGTGCGCGTGCCCGGCACGCCGCTGGCCGACGCCGAGCCGGTCGACCCGCTGGACTTCGTGCGCGTGATCGCGGTCGCGCGCATCACCATGCCGACCGCGCGCGTGCGGCTGTCGGCCGGCCGCCAGCAGCTGGGCGATGCGGTGCAGGCGCTGTGCTTCATGGCCGGCGCGAATTCGATCTTCTACGGCGACAAGCTGCTGGTCACCGGCAACCCCGATGTCGAGGCCGACGTGCAGCTGCTGCGCAAGCTGGGCCTGAAGGCGCGCCAGGTGGCGGCCACCCAGGGAGAGCACGCATGAGCCCCCGTCCCTTCAAGGTGCTGGGCATCCAGCAGATCGCCATCGGCGGCCCCGACAAGCTGCGGCTGCAGAAGCTCTGGGTCGAGATGCTGGGCCTCGAGGTCACGGGCACCTTCCGCAGCGAGCGCGAGAACGTCGACGAGGACATCTGCGCGATGGGCGTGGGCCCGTTCAAGGTCGAGGTCGACCTGATGCAGCCGCTCGACCCCGACAAGAAGCCCGCGGTGCACACCACGCCGCTCAACCACGTGGGCCTGTGGATCGACGACCTGCCCAAAGCCGTCGAATGGCTCACGGCGCAGGGCGTGCGCTTTGCGCCGGGTGGCATCCGCAAGGGCGCGGCCGGCTTCGACATCTGCTTCCTGCACCCGAAGGCCAACGACGAATTCCCGATCGCGGGGGAGGGCGTGCTGATCGAGATGGTGCAGGCGCCGCCCGAGGTGGTGACGGCCTTCGCGGCGCTGGCCGCCGCGCACTGAAGTGCAGCGCGGCGCGCTGGCCTGTTCAGGGCCAGCGGCCGCGCAGTCCGAAGGCCACGGCCACGGGCACGAGGAACAGCACGAGGAAGATCGGCAGTTCCTCCATGAAGCCGTAGCCGGCGCGAGCCACGCCCACGCACATGTTGACCGCGGCCACGACGAACCAGAGTGGCACGAACACGATCAACGGGTTGAGGCGCATCGCGCGGGCCGCCAGCGCGACGACCGCCTAGAGCACGAGTCCGCCGACGATGAAGTACAGGGTGCGCATGGGCGGGTCCTCGAGGCGGCCGGGAGCGGCCGTCGGATCTTAGGGGCGCCCGTGGCCCTTGTCAGCGTCGCCCTTGTCAGCGCGGCGTGCCGCCCGCGCGCGCGGCCTTGGCCTCGCGCGCGCGTGCCAGGGCGGCCTCGACGATGGCGCGCTTGCGGTCCACCGGCGCCGCCGCCGCGTCCGGTGTCGGCTCGGCCTCGGCCTCGGTCTTGGGCTTCTGAAGGCGCGCCTGATGCAGCGTGTAGCGCCCGAGCGCCGCGTCGGCCTGGGTCTTCGACCAGGCGGCCCATCCGGTGTGGCCGGGCGTCGCATCCTCGAGCGCGATGCAATCCACCGGGCAGACCGGAATGCACAGCTCGCAGCCCGTGCAATGGGCCTCGATCACGGTGTGCATGCGCTTGTTCATGCCGACGATGGCGTCGGTCGGGCAGGCATCGAGGCACAGCGTGCAGCCGATGCACCAGGCCTCGTCGATGATCGCCATGACGCGCGGGCCTTCGGTGCCGAACTGTGCATCGAGCGGCAACGGCGGCCGGCCCGTGAGTTGCGCCAGCCGCGCGACGCCTTCGGCACCGCCGGGCGGGCATTGGTTGATGGCGGCCGCGCCTTCGGCCACGGCCTGGGCATAGCCCGCGCAATCCGGATAGCCGCACCGCGTGCACTGCGTCTGGGGCAGTGCGTCGTGGATGCGTGCGGCGAGTCCGTTCACGGGGGAAATGCGCGGCTCAGCGCGCGACGCCGGCGGCGGCCTTCTTGCGTGCCGCGGGCTTCTTTTTCGCAGCAGCGACGGGCGCTGCGACTGGGGTCGCCACGGCCGCCTTGGCCGCGGTTTTCCTGGCCACGGCCTTCGGGGGCGCCACTTTCTTGGCAGCGGCAGGCGCCGCGGCACGGGTCCGGGTCACGGGCTTTGCCACGTCTTCGGCTGCGAGCAGCGTCTCGTCGGCCGGCAGCGCGTCGCCGGCGCGGCTCTGGGGCTCGTCGTTGGCCGCGATGAACTTCTGCACCTTCGGGTACACCAGTTCGCGCCAGCGGCGACCGCTGAAGATGCCGTAGTGGCCGGCGCCCTTGACTTCGTAGTGCTCGCGCTTGTCGTCGTCGATGCCGGTGCACAGGTCGTGCGCGGCCTGGGTCTGGCCCGAGCCCGAGATGTCGTCGAGCTCGCCTTCGACGGTGAGCATGGCGGTGCCGCGGATGTCCTGCGGTTTCACGCGCTCGACCGTGCCGTCGGCGGCCTTGACGTCCCATGTGCCTTCGACCAGCAGGAAGTCCTGGAATACCGTGCGGATCGTCTCGAGGTAGTAGTCGGCGTCCATGTCGAGCACGGCGTTGTACTCGTCGTAGAACTTGCGGTGCGCCTCGACGCTGGCGTCGTCACCCTTGATCAGGTCCTTGAAGTAGTCGTAGTGGCTGGTCGCATGCCGGTCGGGGTTCATCGCGACGAAGCCGGTGTGCTGCAGGAAGCCCGGGTACACGCGGCGGCCGGCGCCGGGGAAGTTCTGCGGCACGCGGTAGATCACGTTGTTCTCGAACCACTCGAAGCTCTTGTTCGTCGCCAGGTTGTTGACCGAGGTCGGCGACTTGCGCGCGTCGATCGGGCCGCCCATCATGGTCATCGACAGCGGCGTCTGTTCGCCGCGGCTGGCCATGAGCGAGATCGCGGCGAGCACCGGCACGGTGGGCTGGCACACGCTGATCACGTGGCAGTTGCCGTACTGGGCCTGCAGGTGGCGCACGAACTCCTCCACGTAGTGGATGTAGTCGTCGAGGTGGAATTCGCCGTCGGAAGTGGGCACCGTGCGGGCGTTCTTCCAGTCGGTGATGTAGACCTTGTGGTCCTGCAGCATGGTGCGCACGGTGTCGCGCAGCAGCGTGGCGTAGTGACCGGACAGCGGCGCGACGATCAGCACCACCGGCTGCTTCTTGAGCTTCTGCAGCGTCTCGGGCTTGTCGGTGAAGCGCTTGAAGCGCCGCAGCTGGCAGAAGGGCTTGTCGAGCTCGATCGCCTCCTGGATTACCACGTCGGTGCCGTCGACCTTGACCGAGGTGATGCCGAACTCCGGCTTCTCGTAGTCCTTGCCCAGGCGGTAGAGCAGGTCGTAGCCCGCGGCCATGCGTTGCGCGATGGGCGTGTGCGACAGCGGCGAGCCGTTGCCGTACAGCTTGGCCGCAGCCTGGGCGAAGTCGGTCAGCGGTTCCATCAGGGACCGCTGGGCTTCATAGAGGTGGTAGAGCATCGTGATCCCTGTCGTTGATTGCTGCAGTGCAATATATCAACTTGGGACGACGCGCGTGTAGGGGCCTGCCCCTACACGTACGTTTCCCTGGCGCCGGCCGCTGCCGGCACCGTCAGATCACCTTGGCGATGCTCTGGCAGACGTAGTCGATGTTCTTGCTGTTCAAGGCGGCCACGCACATGCGGCCGGTGTCGGTGCCGTACACGCCGAATTCGCTGCGCAGGCGGACCATCTGGTCCTTGCTCAGGCCCGAATAGCTGAACATGCCGATCTGGGTGGTGATGAAGCTCATGTCCTGCTGCACGCCGGCCGCCTTGAGGCCGTCGACCAGGGTCTGGCGCATCGCCTTGATGCGGGTGCGCATCTCGGCCAGTTCCTTTTCCCAGACCGCGCGGCGGGCCGGGTCGTTGAGCACGGCCGCCACCACGGCGCCGCCATGGATCGGCGGGTTGCTGTAGTTGGTGCGGATCGTGATCTTGAGCTGCGACAGCACGCGGGCGGCCTGGTCCTTGTCCTCGCACAGCACCGACAGCGCGCCGACGCGCTCGCCGTAGAGGCTGAAGCTCTTGGAGAACGAGGTCGAGACGAAGAAGCTCAGGCCGGCGGCGACGAACTTGCCGATCACGGCGCCGTCTTCCTCGATGCCGTTGCCGAAGCCCTGGTAGGCCATGTCGAGGAAGGTGACGAGGTTCTTCGCCTTGACCGCCGCGACCACCTGGTCCCATTGGGCCGATGTGATGTCGTAGCCGGTCGGGTTGTGGCAGCAGGCGTGCAGCACGACCACCGTGCCGGCCGGGGCTGCGTTGAGCGCGGCCAGCATGCCCTCGAAGTTCACGCCGCGCTTGGCCGCGTCGTAGTAGGGGTAGCTTTCGACCACGAAGCCGGCGTTGGTGAACAGCGCGCGGTGGTTTTCCCAGCTCGGGTCGCTGATCAGCACCTTGGCGTCGGGGTTGAGCTTCTTGAGGAAGTCGGCGCCGACCTTGAGGCCGCCCGTGCCGCCGATGGCCTGGATGGTCGCCACGCGGCCGGACTTGACCGGTTCGCTGTCGGCGCCGAAGACCAGGCCCTTGACCGCGCTGTCGTAGGCGGCGATGCCGTCGATGGGCAGGTAGCCGCGCGCGCTGGGCGCCTTCATCATGTCCTGCTCGACCGCCTGCACGCAGGCCAGGAGCGGCAGCTTGCCGTTGTCGTCGTAGTACACGCCGACGCCGAGATTGACCTTGTTGGGGTTGCTGTCGGCGGCATATTGCTCGTTGAGACCCAGGATCGGGTCGCGTGGCGCCATCTCGACAGCGGTGAACATAGACATGAAGAAGTCCTCTGAATGAATCGGATCGCCGGCGGTTCGGAAAGCGAACCGCCTCTGGCTGTGGGCCCGAAGGTGTATTAGGCTTTCAGGTTGCCTTGAATTTTACCGACCGCACGCCACCTGGTACGGACCCGCCATGCCTGAAATTTCCGAAGTCACCTCCAAATCCCCCCACGCCGACCCCGTGGGACCCGCCAAAGAGGGGACTTTCATCTCCTATCCGGGCTCGCCCTTCGAGCTGTTCCAGCCCTATCCGCCGGCGGGCGACCAGCCCGCAGCCATCGAGCAACTGGTCGAAGGCGTGGAAAACGGCGAGGTGTTCCAGACGCTGCTGGGCGTGACCGGCTCCGGCAAGACCTTCACCATGGCCAACGTGATCGCGCGCATGGGCCGCCCGGCGATCGTGTTCGCGCCCAACAAGACGCTGGCCGCGCAGCTCTACAGCGAGTTCCGCGAGTTCTTCCCGAAGAACGCGGTCGAGTATTTCGTCAGCTACTACGACTACTACCAGCCCGAGGCCTATGTGCCCCAGCGCGACCTGTTCATCGAGAAGGACAGCTCGATCAACGAGCACATCGAGCAGATGCGGCTGTCGGCCACCAAGAGCGTGCTCGAGCGGCGCGACACGGTGATCGTGGCCACGGTGAGCGCGATCTACGGCATCGGCACGCCCGAGGACTACATGGAGATGCGGCTGATCGCGCGCGTGGGCGACAAGATCGGCCAGCGCGACCTGATCGCCCGGCTGATCCGCATGCAGTACACCCGCAACGAGCAGGATTTCGCGCGCGGCACCTTCCGCGTGCGCGGCGACACCATCGACGTGTTCCCGGCCGAGCACAGCGAGCTGGCGATCCGTTTCGAGCTGTTCGACGACGAGATCGAGTCGTTGCAGCTCTTCGACCCGCTGACCGGGCGCATCCGGCAGAAGGTGCCGCGCTTCACGGTCTACCCGTCGAGCCACTACGTCACGCCGCGCGACAAGGTCATGGCGGCGGTGGAGACGATCAAGCTCGAGCTGAGCGACCGGCTCAAGGAGCTGGTGAGCAGCGGCAAGCTCGTCGAGGCCCAGCGGCTCGAGCAGCGCACGCGCTTCGACCTCGAGATGCTGGCCGAGATCGGCCACTGCAAGGGCATCGAGAACTACTCGCGGCATCTGTCTGGCGCGGCACCCGGCGACCCGCCTGCGACGCTGACCGACTACCTGCCCAAGGACGCGCTGATGTTCCTCGACGAGAGCCATCAGATGATCGGCCAGCTCGGCGGCATGTACAACGGCGACCGGGCGCGCAAGACCACGCTGGTCGAGTATGGCTTCCGGCTGCCCTCGGCCATGGACAACCGGCCGCTCAAGTTCGAGGAGTTCGAGAAGCGGATGCGCCAGTGCATCTTCGTCTCGGCCACGCCGGCGCAGTACGAGAAGGACCATTCGGGCAACGTCGTGGAGCAGCTGGTGCGCCCGACCGGCCTGATCGACCCCCTGGTCGAGGTCCGCCCCGCCACGCACCAGGTCGACGACGTGCTGGGCGAGATCCGCATCCGCGTCGACAAGAACGAGCGCGTGCTCATCACCACGCTGACCAAGCGCATGGCCGAGCAGCTGACCGACTACCTGGGCGACAACGGCGTGAAGGTGCGCTACCTGCACAGCGACGTCGACACCGTCGAGCGCGTCGAGATCCTGCGCGACCTGCGGCTGGGCACCTTCGACGTGCTGGTGGGCATCAACCTGCTGCGCGAAGGACTGGACATCCCGGAGGTGTCGCTGGTGGCGATCCTGGATGCCGACAAGGAAGGCTTCCTGCGCGCCGAGCGCTCGCTGATCCAGACCATCGGCCGCGCGGCCCGCAACCTGAACGGCAAGGCCATTCTTTATGCCGACCGGATGACCGAGTCGATGAAGAAGGCGATCGGCGAGACCGAACGCCGGCGCACCAAGCAGATCGCCCACAACGAGGCCCACGGCATCACGCCGCGCAGCATCGTCAAGAAGGTGCGCGACCTGATCGACGGCGTCTACAGCGAGAAGACCGGCAAGGAAATGGCCAAGCTCGAGCTGGAGCGCGCCAAGGTCGAGGACATGAGCGAGAAGGACGTCGCGCGCGAGATCAAGCGGCTGGAAAAGCTCATGCTGGAGCACGCCCGCAACCTCGAATTCGAGAAGGCGGCGCGGGTGCGCGATCAGCTGTCGGCGCTGCGCGAACAGGCCTTCGGCGCCTCGGGCGGCGACCACATCCCGCCGGTCTGAGTCCGCGCGGGTTTACCCGAGCGCGACAGAGGGCTTTCTGCTATACTTGAGCGAAACAGTCAACAACAAGAAAAACTTCGCGATGAAGGACCGGTTCGCACCTCGCGGTGACGGGCCGGTAAGGGCGGAGACCACGCCACCGGGCCTCGGCTTCGGTGTCTATGTTACGAGCACACAAGGAGCTTGCGATGCGTCTCACTACCAAAGGTCGTTTTGCGGTCACCGCCATGATCGATCTGGCCCTGCGCCAGAACACCGGGCCGGTCACGCTGGCGGCCATCAGCCAGCGCCAGCAGATCTCGCTGTCCTACCTGGAACAGCTGTTCGGCAAGCTGCGCCGGCATGAGCTGGTCGAGTCCACCCGCGGCCCCGGCGGCGGTTACAGCCTCGGTCGCAAGGCGGCCGACATCACGGTGGCCGACATCATCGTCTCGGTCGACGAGCCGATCGACGCCACGCATTGCGGTGGCAAGGAAAACTGTCTGGGTGAAGCCGGCCGCTGCATGACGCACGAGCTCTGGGCTTCGCTCAACCAGCGCATGGTCGAGTTCCTCGATTCGGTCACGCTGCAGAAACTGGTCGACGACCAGATCGCCAAGGGCGTGCAGATCGAGAACAAGCCCGCCATCAAGCGCGCCATCTCGAGCCAGCCGGTCGTCAAGCCCATCCGCGTGAACGCGCCGAATTCGGTGTTCGCGCTGGGCAACGTGTTTGCCAAGTCGTGATGACGGGCGGCGCCTCCGGGCGCCGCGACCCTGCATCGCCTGAAATCAACAACATTCCCCACGCAGTCTGAGTGAGCCATGGACGTCACACCGCATTTCCCCATCTACCTTGATTACGGCGCGACCACGCCGGTCGACCCGCGCGTCGTCGACGCCATGATCCCGTGGCTGCGCGAGCACTTCGGTAATCCCGCTTCGCGCAGCCATGCGTGGGGCTGGGAAGCCGAAGAGGCCGTCGAGAGGGCCCGCGACCAGGTCGCCGAGCTGATCGGTGCGGATCCGCGCGAGATCGTCTGGACCAGCGGCGCAACCGAGTCGATCAACCTGGCCCTGAAGGGTGCCGCCCAGTTCTACAAGGGCAAGGGCAAGCACCTCATCACGCTCAAGACCGAACACAAGGCCGTGCTGGACACCATGCGCGAGCTGGAGCGCGTCGGCTTCGAAGTGACCTACCTCGACGTGAAGGAAGACGGCCTGGTCGACATGGAGGCCCTGAAGGCCGCCATCCGCCCGGACACCGTGCTGATCAGCATCCTGTTCGTCAACAACGAGATCGGTGTCATCCAGGACATCCCCGGCATCGGCGCGCTGTGCCGCGAGAAGGGCATCCTGTTCCACGTCGACGCCGCGCAGGCCACCGGCCGTGTCGAGATCGACGTCAAGACCCTGCCCATCGACCTGATGAGCATGACCGCGCACAAGACCTACGGCCCCAAGGGCGTCGGTGCCCTGTACGTGCGCCGCAAGCCGCGCGTGCGCCTGGAAGCGCAGATCCACGGTGGCGGCCACGAGCGCGGCATGCGTTCGGGCACCCTGCCTACGCACCAGATCGTCGGCATGGGCGAAGCCTTCCGCATCATCAAGCTCGAGATGAACGAGGTGAATGCCAAGGCCGCGGTCCTGCAGAAGCGTCTGCTGGACGGCCTCAAGGACATCGAGCAGGTCTTCATCAACGGCAGCGTGGAGCACCGGGTGCCGCAGAACCTGAACATCAGCTTCAACTACGTCGAAGGCGAGTCGCTGATCATGGGCATCAAGGGTCTGGCGGTGTCGTCGGGCTCGGCCTGCACCTCGGCCAGCCTCGAACCCAGCTACGTGCTGCGCGCTTTGGGCCGCAGCGACGAGCTGGCGCACAGCAGCCTGCGCATGACGATCGGCCGTTTCACGACCGAGGAAGAGATCGACTACGCGATCTCCACGATCAAGCACAACGTCGCCAAGCTCCGCGAACTCAGCCCCCTGTGGGAAATGTTCAAGGACGGCGTCGACATCAGCACGATCCAGTGGTCGGCCCACTGAACGTTCTTCACAACATTCCGAAAAGAGGTACCCCATGGCTTACTCTCCCAAGGTCATCGACCACTATGAAAATCCCCGCAACGTCGGCTCCTTCGAAAAGGGCGACGATTCGGTGGGCACCGGCATGGTCGGCGCACCGGCCTGCGGTGACGTGATGAAGCTGCAGATCAAGGTCAACCCCGAAACCGGCGTGATCGAAGACGCGCGCTTCAAGACCTACGGCTGCGGCTCGGCGATCGCCTCGTCCTCGCTCGTGACCGAATGGGTCAAGGGCAAGACGCTCGACGAAGCGGCTGCGCTCAAGAACGCGCAGATCGCCGAAGAGCTGGCGCTGCCGCCGGTGAAGATCCATTGCTCGATCCTGGCGGAAGACGCCATCAAGGCCGCGGTCAACGACTACAAGCAGAAGCACGCCGTCGGCGCCGCCACTGCTGCTGCCGAAGCGGTTCACTGACATGGCCGTGACGCTCACCGAAGCCGCCGCGCGCCATGTCAACCGATACCTCGGCAAACGGGGCAAGGGCGTGGGCGTGCGGCTGGGCGTCAAGACCACGGGTTGCTCGGGTCTGGCGTACAAGCTCGAGTACGTGGACGAGTTCACGCCCGACGACGTGGTCTTCGAGGACCAGGGCGTGAAGGTGCTGATCGACCCGAAGAGCCTGGCCTACATCGACGGCACGCAGCTCGACTTCGTGCGTGAAGGCCTCAACGAGGGCTTCAAGTTCAACAACCCCAATGAGCGTGATCGTTGCGGTTGTGGAGAAAGTTTCAGGATCTAGTCCACCCCCGAAGCGGCTCACTTCGTGTAGCCGCCTCCCCCTCAAGGGGGCAACACCAGCGGCCCGGCAAAGCCGGTTCCGCGGTGTTTCTGGAATGAACAACGCCGCCGCCTCATTTGGCGGCGGCATTTTTTTGCAATGAACCTCAACGACACCGACTTCGAACTGTTCGCCGTCCCGGCGACCTTTGCGCAGGACCGCGGTGCGCTCGATGCGCGCTGGAAGGAACTGCAGCGCGAAGCCCATCCGGACCGCTTCGCCGCCCAGGGCGCCGCGGCGCAACGCGTGGCCATGCAGTGGTCGGTGCGCATCAACGAGGCCTACCAGCGGCTCAAGGACCCGATCCGCCGGGCCAGCTACATCTGCGAGCTTCACGACGCCCCGCTGAACGCCGAGAACAACACGGCCATGCCGGCCGCCTTCCTGATGCAGCAGATGGAATGGCGCGAGGCCCTCGACGAGATCGGCGGTGCGGCCGCGCTCGAGGCGCTGCAGGCCGAGGTCGAGGAGGCCCGCGCGTTGGCGCTGTCCTCGCTCGACTGGTTGATCGACGAGAAGGGCGACTACCCGGCGGCCGCGCAGCAGGTGAGAGCCCTCATGTTCATTGAGCGCTTCGGGCAGGACGTCGAAGCCAAGTTCGATCAGTTGGGACAATAGACAGTTATGAATTCCCACGCTTTCCGCTTCGTGCATTTGTTTCCCTCCGAGGAGGCCTGATGGCTCTTCTTCAGATTTCAGAACCCGGCCAGGCGCCCGATCCGCATCAGCGCCGCATCGCCGTGGGCATCGACCTGGGCACCACGCATTCGCTGGTGGCCTCGGTGCGCAATGGCGTGGCCGAGTGCCTGCCCGACGACCAGGGCCGCGTGCTGCTGCCATCGGCCGTGCGTTACCTCGAGAACGACCGCCGCCAGATCGGCTTCGATGCCCTGGCCGCGCGCGCCCAGGACCCGGCCAACACCATCACCTCGGTGAAGCGGCTCATGGGCCGCGGCCTGGCCGACATCGCGAACCGCGACGACATGTCCTACCGCATCGGCGGCAGCGACGCCGGCATGGTGACGGTGCAGACCCTGGCGGGCGAGAAATCGCCGGTCGAGATCAGCGCCGAGATCCTGGCCACGCTGCGCTACCGCGCCCAGGACACCTTCGACGACGACGCGCTCTACGGCGCCGTCATTACCGTGCCCGCCTACTTCGACGAAGGCCAGCGCCAGGCGACCAAGGACGCCGCGCAACTGGCCGGTCTCAATGTGCTGCGCCTGATCAGCGAACCCACGGCCGCAGCCATCGCCTACGGCCTCGACAACGCGAGCGAAGGCGTCTACGCGGTCTACGACCTGGGTGGCGGCACCTTCGACATCTCGATCCTGCGGCTCACGCAGGGCGTCTTCGAAGTGATCGCGACCGGCGGCGACTCCGCGCTGGGTGGCGACGACTATGACCACGCACTGGCCGACTTCGTGCGCGCGCAGACTGGCGTGCAGGTCGGCAGCGATGCCGACAAGGCCTCCCTGCTGGTGGCGGCGCGTGCGGCCAAGGAAGCGCTGACCGATTCGACCTCGACGTCCTTCAGTGCGAGCGTGGCGGGCCGGCCGCTCGTGTTCGAGCTGAGCCGCACGCAGTTCTACGCGGCCACGCAAGCGCTCACCGACCGCACCATCGCGGCCGTGCGCAAGGCGCTGCGCGATGCGAAGCTCAAGCCCGACGCACTGCAGGGCATCGTGCTGGTCGGCGGTTCCACGCGCATGCCGCAGGTGCGCAGCGCGGTCGCCGAATTCTTCGGCCGCGAGCCGCTGGTCAACCTGAATCCCGACGAGGTCGTGGCCCTGGGCGCTGCGATCCAGGCCAACCAGCTGGCCGGCAACGGCGGTGCCGACGGCCTGCTGCTGCTCGACGTGATCCCGCTGTCGCTGGGCATCGAGACCATGGGCGGACTGGTCGAGCGCATCGTGCCGCGCAACCAGACCATCCCGACCGCGATGGCGCAGGACTTCACCACCTACCAGGACGGCCAGACCGCGCTGGCACTGCACGTGGTGCAGGGCGAACGCGACCTGGTCGCCGACTGCCGCAGCCTGGCGCGCTTCACGCTGCGCGGCATCCCGCCGATGGCCGCGGGCGCGGCACGCATCCGCGTGACCTTCACCGTCGATGCCGACGGCCTGCTGAGCGTGAGCGCGAAGGAGCAGGGCAGCGGTGTCGAGGCCAGCGTGGCCGTCAAGCCGTCTTATGGCCTGTCCGATGACCAGGTCGCCACCATGCTGCGCGAGAGCTTCTCGACCGCGCAGCAGGACATGCAGGCGCGCGCGCTGGTCGAGGCACGGGTCGATGCCGACCGCATGCTGCTCGCCACGCAGAGTGCGCTGAACGCCGACGGCGACCTGCTGGCCGAGGTCGAGCGCGCAGCCATCGATGCGCTGATGGCGTCGCTGCGCGCCACGCTCGCTGCCGCCACCGAAGCAGCCGTCGTCGAGGCCGCCACCAAGGCGCTGGCCGACGGCACCGAGGCCTTCGCGGCACAGCGCATGAACCAGGGCATCGCGCGCGCGCTGTCCGGACGCAAGCTCGAATCTCTCTAAGAATATGCCCACGATCAAGATCTTTCCCCACCCCGAGTACTGCCCGAACGGCGCCGAACTGAGCGCGCCCGCCGGCACCTCGATCTGCGAGGCGTTGCTGGACAATCACATCAACATCGAGCACGCCTGCGAGATGAGTGCAGCCTGCACGACCTGCCATGTGGTGGTGCGCCAGGGCTTCAACTCGCTCAACGCGTCCGAGGAGATCGAAGATGACCTGCTCGACCGCGCCTGGGGCCTGGAGCCGCAGTCGCGGCTCAGCTGCCAGGCCATCCTGGCGCAGGAGGACGTGACGATCGAGATTCCCAAGTACTCGATCAATCACGCCAAAGAGAACCACTGAGAGAGAAAGAAAGAGTCGCCGCATGTCACGTCAGATCGTCCTTGACACCGAAACCACGGGCCTGTCCGCCGAGAACGGCGACCGCGTGATCGAACTCGGCTGCGTCGAGCTGCTCAACCGCAAGCTCACCGGCAACGACCTGCACATCTACTTCAACCCGGAGCGCGAGAGCCACGAAGAGGCGTTGAAGGTGCACGGCCTCACGACCGACTTCCTGCGTGACAAGCCCAAGTTCGCGACGCTGGCCAACGACGTGGTCGAGTACCTGCGGGGTGCCGAACTGATCATCCACAACGCGGCCTTCGACGTGGGCTTCCTCAACAAGGAATTCGAGCTTGTCGGCCTGCCGCCGCTGCGCACCTTCGTCGACGAGGTGACCGACACGCTGGCCATGGCCAAGCTGGTCTATCCCGGCAAGCGCAATTCGCTCGACGCGCTGTGCGACCGCTTCGGCGTCGACCGCTCGAACCGCACCTTCCACGGCGCGAAGCTCGACGCGCAGTTGCTGGCCGACGTCTACATCAACCTCACGCGCGGCCAGGACGCGCTGCTGATCGACGAGGCATCGAACGAGCCGACCACCGGCGCCGTGGTGGCGGTGGACCTGAGCAGCTTCGTGCTGCCGGTGCTGATGGCCGCAGACCACGAGCTGACGGCGCACGAGGACCTGCTCGCGCAGCTCGATAAATCGAGCAAGGGAAAAACGATTTTTCGTCAAATTGACGTGACGTCGCAAAACTCTGTGGCATAATCAGAGGCTTCGCAGGACGCGAAACACTGAGTGGCACGAAAGTGCCGCAAGGGCGGTTAGCTCAGGGGTAGAGCACAGCATTCACACTGCTGGGGTCGGAGGTTCGAAACCTCCACCGCCCACCAATACATTCAACGACTTACGGCACCTTCTGGTGCCGTTTTCGTTTGTCCTGTGTCAAGCCTGTGCAATTTCAGCCAAAGGCTTTTCCCGAGGACTGGGCCCCGGAGTTCTTGCGCTGCTGCGCGGTGCGAGCACTCGAGCCATCGGGGCGCGGCCAGCCCTCGCATCGACCGTTTCTGCCGACTCTCCAGCGAACGCATGTCGCGCGTGTCGAACGCCGGAAACGGCGCTGCTTTGCGCCGTCGTGGTTCGGTTTCAAGTGGGTGTGCGATGCCTCGAGCATTCAGATCGCCGCGAAGCGCCCGGCTGCGCCATGGTGTGGCCAGCCGATTCACCTCCAACGTCGGGGAGGTCGGCCGCCTCGATCAGGAGGCGCTTCTGCACTCGTGCTGACAGGTCGCCGCACGAGGTCGTCGAGGTCCTGCGAACAAACGGGCCAATGGGCTGGAAGCCGTGACCCTGAGCCTCAGGGCGTTCGACGCGTTTCCCATCCTCACTGATCTCGCCACGAACTGCCACCGACCGGCTTGACGACTTGTGGAAGGCGGAGCTGATCCGAACGCCGCGCTTAGCTGCATCCGCGCGCCGCGCACTGCCGGCGCGCCTCTTCGACCTCCGCCTGGAGTTCGCGGCCGCGGGTCTCGCACCGTGTCGCCGCTGCGGCTGCTTCCGTCGCGACCGACTGCTCAAACACGGCGCCGGCGAGATTGTTGTTGGCGCGCGCGCGATGGGCCAGGATCTCGCGCTGCTGACGGTCACAGAAGTTGCGATAACGGGAAAGGTCTTCGGTCCTGTCGCGCAGCACATCAGTGGCGTCGGTCCGAAGCCTCTCAGCTTCTGCTTCCTTGAGTTGCTGCTGCAGGGTCGGGCGTCCGAGTGCGGCTGCAGGGTCGCCGGCTGGGCCTGGCGCGCCCTCGCCGGGCTTGCGCGCCTCGACCAGGGGCTGGATGGCGGTCTGGGCCCGCGAGCGTTCGCAAGGCGTTTCCTGAAAGCTGGTCGATCCCCCGGCGCTGACGCATTTGTAGAGTGCCCATGAGGGCTGGGTGGCGAGCATGAACAGGGTGGCGATCAAGTAGCGCATGGAATCTCCTCGTCTTTTGGCCTGCATGGTAGTGGAGGGGAGGCCTGCACCCGGTTCCTCCGACCTCGAGGCTGCTGACGTAGCGTCTGTGTCGGCCGGTGCACGCGGGCACAGTGAGGCCGTGAAGCAGGCACAAACGATTCCTTGGATCGCCGACAGGGCGGAGGCTGGCGGCGCCATGCCGCGGGATGAGGCCGTGGCAGCCCGGGCCGCTGCCATGGACCACCTCGACATGTGCAGCGACACCTGCGAGGCAGACCGGGCGACGCTATCGAGCGTGGGCGCGGCCATCTGGCGGCCTCCCGAGTGAAGGCATGACAAGCCGCACCTGGCAGGTTGGATGGCATCGCGATAGGGCGCCAGCCGATGAAGCGTCTTACGAACCCCTGTCCTTGGCGTCGCCGGGCGAAAGCGCAGCGGTGACCTTCCGCTCCTTCATCAGGGCGAGAACGCCCGCAGGAATCGGCCGACAGCCACAATTCCTTGCATGGTCCATGTGCCACGAAATTCGTTGCTCAGGTGTTGCAGATCTGGGCATTGGATGGGCCTCGTGCCAAACGCGATTCATCTTCCCTCCGGTGCGATGGGGCAAGCGGCAGTGTAGGGTGGCTTGGCCGAGACCTGCTTGAAGAGCATCGGCTCGGCAGAGGGCGCTCAGGGGGCCATCGTGGCGCCGGGCGTTGTCCGACGCGGCTTGCCTTCTTTCTCTTGCCTGACGCGTGTGGGCGCTGCCGCAAGGTCTGCAGACTTCACCGGAGAGAACGCCATGGCAGACGACAAGAGCATTCGCAGCCCCGCCGATGCGACGCGGATCAACGTCAACGAAGATCACGAACTGCGCTACTGGACGAAGACCTTCGCGGTGTCGGAGGCGAAGCTCCGATCGGCGGTCGCTTCCGCGGGGGTGATGACCAAGGACGTCCGCACCTACCTCGGGCTGCCGGAGCAATGACATGGCAGGCGCGCTGCGTGCCATCGCCGTGACGGTGGAAGAGCCGAAGCCAGGCGCCTTCGTCTGGGTGCTGGTGGAGCAGGGTGTGGGATGGGCAACGCTGTCGCAGGCCGACCGCCCGACCAGGAGCTACGCCAAGGCCATGGCGAATGGCCTGCTGGCCCTGCAGGACCTGATCGAGGACCTGGAGATCGGGCCACGCGAGCCCGAGCCTCAGGACACGCACAGCGCGGTGGAGCGCGCGTCCTTCGGTTTCGGGTTCGGTGAACTCAAGTAGGGTGGGTTGAAGGGGCTGCCCGTGGTGGCCCGGAAGCTCAGGCGCCGCCGTGTCCAGGCGTTGGCGCCTGCGGCCTGCCGTCCGCCGATTCGGACAAGGCCTGCGTGAGTCGGTCCAGCAGCGCCGCGATCCGCGTCGTATCGCCTTGCACCCCGGTCGCGCGCGCGATGGATTCCAGGGCCTCGGCCGCAGCCGACACGGCAGCCAATTCGCTCATCAAGGCTGCGCCCCTGAGGCGGTGCGCATGGTGCGCGGCGAGGGCTGGATCGTCGGCGGCCAGGGCCCGGCGCAGCGCCACAAGATCGTTCTGCATTTCGCCGTGCATCGAAGGCAAGGGCGGATGCGGCGCCGGGTGTTGGCGGCCCGCCGCGGGGCCCGTCGCTGCGTCGGTGGGGCCGACCCAGAGCTGCAGCATGCTCGACAGATCGTCCAGCCTCAGCGGCTTCTTGAGGACGCCGTCCATCCCGCTTTCCATGCACCGTTCGAGATGCGCGGCATCGGTGGCTGCCGAGACGGCGATCACCGGCGTATGGCGCGCATCGCCCTCGCGTTCCCGGATGCGAAGGGTGGTGTCGTAGCCGCTCAGGCCCGGCATGTGGCAGTCCATGAGGACCAGGTCGAAGGCACGCTGCGCCAGCGCGCGCAGCGCGGCGTCACCGTCGCCCACGATCTGCGCCTCGTAGCCGAGGGTTCTCAGCTGCTCGGCGATGATGAACTGATTGGCCGGGTGGTCTTCCACCAGCAGCACCGTGGCGCGAGTGTGGGCGGCCGGTGTTCCTGTCGCCTCGGGCGTGTCCTCGGCGCTTGCCGTCGCAGGCGGGGCCAGCCGCACCGGCAGCGTGAAATCCACCGAAGTGCCCACCCCCGATCGGCTCCTTAGCCGGATCGTGCCGCCCATCAGCTCGACCAGTTCCCTGCAGATGGTCAGGCCCAGGCCGGTGCCGCCGTAACGCCGGGTGGTGGACTTGTCGGCCTGCGCGTAGGCGTCGAAGATCGTGGCCTGCTGCGCGGGCGCTATGCCCACCTCGGTGTCGCCGACGCTGACCGCCAGCGTGCCTTGCGCCTCGCTCGTGGCCAGCACCTCCAGGCGCACGTCGATGCGGCCCCGATCGGTGAACTTCACCGCATTGCCCAGCAGGTTCAGCAGGATCTGCCGCAGGCGCGTCGGATCGATCACGATGCGCCGGCCCGAGGGGTTGTCCGTGACCACCTCGATGACCAGCGCCTTGGCCTGGGCGTTCACGCGCGCGACATGCGCCACCTTTTGTGCGAGCGCATCGACGTCGGTCGGCACCAGTTCGAGCTCCAGGCGCCTGGCATCGGGCTTGGACAGGTCGAGCACGTCGTCGAGCAGGGTCAGCAGGGATTCGGCCGCCACGGCGGCGGTCTGGGTGAAGCGCTGCTGGCGGGCGTCCATGGGCTCGCGCTGCAGCATCTCGATCGAGGCGAGCACCGCGTTCATGGGCGTGCGGATCTCGTGGCTCATGACCGCCAGGAAGCGCGACTTGGTGCGCTCGCTTTCCTGCGCCGCACGCTGCGCCACGCGCGCGCGGTAGGCGAACCAGCCCAGCAGCGCCATGCCGGCGAGCACCAGCAGCAGTTGCGGCAGGCGGTAGCGGACGATCGACAGCAGCGAGGGCTCGCCGAAGTTGGTCTGTTCCAGCCAACGCTCGTTCATTTGGTCGGTCTCTTCGGCCGACAGGCTGCGCAGCGACTTCTCGATCACGGCGTACAGCAGCGGCCGGTCGGCCCGCACGCCCATGTGGGCGCTGTAGAGCAGTTCGCCCACGGTCCCGGAGATGCTCAGCAAGCCGGCATAGCGGCGCCGCATCATGGGCAGGAACACGGCGTCGGTGCCGATGGCGGCGTAGGCCATGCCGTCGACCACCGCATCGAGGCCGTCGCCCGGCTCATCGACCGGGAGCGCGCGAACCTTGGGATAACGCGTGCCGAACACCTGCGCATAGGAGCCGCCGCCGCGGATGGCCGCCACCTTGCCATCGAGGTCCTTCATGTTCAGGACGATCGGCGCGTCGGTGCGGGTGACGATGATGGTGGGCGCGAGGAAGTAGGGGTCGGTCAACCGGAGCTGCGCGCCCACGTCGCTGCGGGTGCGTTGCGCATTGACGTTGGGAAAGAGGTCGGCCCTGCCGTCGAGGAAGGCCTGCTGCGCGTCCTCCCAGTTCTGCGTGGGCACCCGCTCGAAGCGCAGGCCCGATTTGCGCGCGACGGCCTCGAGGTACTCGGCGATCAGGCCCTTGTAGAGGCCGTTCTCGGTGTACTCCAGGGGCGCCAGCCGCGTGTCCGCGACATAGCGCACGACGGGGTGCTGCGCGATCCAGCGTTGCTCTTCGGCGCTGAAGACCGGTGGCGTCTGCGCAAAGGCGAATCCTGCGGGGAGAAGGCACACGCTCCACAAAGCCGTCCGCTTGGAAGCGCGGCGCCAGTTCATGTCTTGTCGAGCTGGTGCCGAATCTTGAACAGCTCGTTGTCTGTCCGGATGCCCAGCTTGCGGAAGGCGGCCTGCTTCTGCGTGCTGATCGTGTTGACGTTGCGCGAGAACTTCGTGGCGATCTGCGTGACCGACATGCCTTCCAGGCAGCAGCGCAGCACCTCGCGCTCGCGCGGCGACAGGCCGGTGCTCTGCGTGAGCGCCTGCGCATCGGTGTGCTCCAGAGCGGACTCGGCGCGCGTCGCGATCTCCGCGGCCATCTCGGGATGCAAGTGGATGCGCCCCTTGGCGAGCGTGCGGACCGCGGTGATCATTTCGCTCAGGTCCTGGTTCTTGCCCACATAGCCGCGGGCGCCGGCCTTCAGTGCCAGGGCCACGGTGGCCGCGCTGTAGTGCGCCGAAATGACCAGCGTCTTGCTGTTCGGGTGCCGAACCTTCAACGCCCGGATCAGGTTCAGCCCGTCGATGTCGGTGGGGCCCAGCGAGAAGTCCATGAGGATGATCTCGGCGGGCTGCGTGCCCAGCGCATCGAGCAGTTCGCGGCTGGTCGCGTAACTGCCCACCACCGCCAGGTCGTGCTCGTCAGCCAGCCTGGAGACCAGGCCGTGCCGTACGACGGCATGGTCGTCGAGAACCATCAGTCGAAGAGGCGTCGGTGCGGTCGGATGGAGCATGTGCGTGCCGGAAGGTCGGCCGGTTACCGAGGTTGGCAAAGATTCTAGTGTCAGCAATGTGGCGGACGCCGGCCCGGTGTCGGGGGTGTCCCATGGAGGACGGGACGCTTCACCGCGACCTTCGACGAGGCCGTCACGGTGCCGTGCCGCTCGATGCCAGGCGCGATTCCGGCAGGCGAGCAACCCGCTGTTTTCGAACGATCCCTAAGCCGGCCCCCCGATTTCTCGTTGGATCCCTATATACGGGAAAACCCTTAAAAAGAACAATGGCCATCAGTCCCAGCCCCGGCCGATGGAATCGACGACCACGCACATGAACAAGAGCGATCGGACGGTCTGGAACGCGGCGCACCCCGCCATCGCGAAGGTCTGGGATCGGGCGACGGCGGGACCGGCCGGGGCCAACGGGGCGAACGCAGCCATGGGTCAGGCCAGGACGGCGATTGCGGCGCGTGAGCCGGGTCGCCCGGATGGACCTCGGGCGCCGAAGCGATGTTTCAACGATGCACAGAAGGACGAATGGACAAGATGCCGACGAACGCGAGTGAATTCAGTTGCCTGGTGGACCTGCCGATCCTCATCGGTGTCGAGCGCCGGCGCGTGCCGGTCATTGCCGTGTTCCGGGGCCTGCCGAAGCCCGATCTCGAGGAATGGGTGATGCCCGGCGGCGTGCCGCGCAGCGACCACGAACTGGCCACGGAAATCCTCGGCGAGCTGCGATGCGCGGGCGGGAACAACGGGCGTTCGTGGCCGCGCAGCTTCTGCATTGCCACGGTGCTGGACCTGGACAGTGCCTCGGCGCTGCTGGTCGCCACCTTTCTGTCGGAGTCTGCGCGATCTGCCGGGGTCGTGCCCCTGGCGTCGCCTGCGAGCTGGTCGCATGCCGCCAGCGCCCATGCCCCACGCCGCACCAGCGAGCTGGCGCGCCGCAGGGACGGACGCGGCGCGGCGTGCCATTCCCTGCAATGAGCGCACGCAGCCGCCGCCGCGCGGCTGCGTGAAGAGGCCGTCGGCTCAGGCGGCGGCGCGTGCCGTCAGCCACTGCGAGGGCAGCAGCGGCTTCGCGACGATGCGGATCTCGCCCATGGCGCCCAGGAAGCCGCCGCCAGGGCCGTTGCCCTGGTAGTAGCCCGCGCCCACTACCCATGGCAGGTTCTGCGATGCCAGCCCCACGGTGTTGACCGTGTTGCGCAGGATCGGCGCGCCTTCCACGTACATCGTGGTCTCCTTCGCCACCGGGTCGTTGACCACCGCGACGTGCAGCCAGCTGTCGAGCAGGATCTCGCCCGACCAGTTGGCGCGCGAGGAGGTCGGCGCGGGCTTCTGCGGGATCACCTCGAACTGCACCTCCTTGAGGTTCGAGATCGCGAACTGCACCGGCGGCGAGGCGTCCCAGCCCTGGAAGCCGGGGAAGTTCCGGTTCCAGCCGCCGCGCGTCATGATGTTCATCCAGGCGTTCTTGTCGGTCCAGTTCTTGTCGAGCTTGACGAAGGCCTCGATGGTGTAGCCCGTGGACTCGAAGGTCTCGCTGTTCAGCGCGGTGGCGGCGTCGGTCATGAAGTAGCTCAGGCGCGCGCTCTCGGCATTGCTGAACTGCACGCTGCCCGGTGCCGACGACAGGCGATGGCGGTCGCTGCTCCAGCGCAGGTCGGCCAGTTGCGCGGTGTTGCCCGCCGGCACATTCAGCGCGCCGCGGGTGAGCTTGGCGTTCTTGCCCGAGGCGTCGGCGATGACTTCGCGGTCGTTGAGTGCCGCACCCACGGTGCCACCGAAGAAGCGCCAGTGGGCCAGGGTCTCGGCGATGTGCGGATAGTCCTCCGCATTCGCGGCCGGCTTGGCCGGCGGGGTCTCGATGGCATTGAAGCCATCGAGCATCAGCGCCGTCGCGGCCAGCGTGCGCGGCGTGGCGCTCGGTGCGGCGGGCTTGAAGTTGGACGCGAAGCGGGCGAAGCGCTTGGCGAAGTCCATCTGGAGGGTGAACTCGTTGTTGGCGTCGCGCAGCATCACATGGTCGAACTCGTTGAGCGTGGCCGCCGGCTTCTGCCGCACCCAGGGCGAGAAGGACAGCGCGCGGATCTCCTTGGCCGTGAGGTCGAATTCGTAGAAGCGCATCAGGCCGTTGCCGCCCTGGTAGGCCATCTGGTAGTCGACCACCATCTCCTCGACCGCGTTGCCGAAGTCGTTGGTCTTGGTCAGGTGCGCCGAGCCGTGGTGGTGGCCATTGACCGTCATGAAGATCTGGTCGTTGTCGCGGATCAGCTTTTCCCACAGCATCAGGCCGTAGTCCACTTCGAGCGGCTTCACGCCGTCGGGCGCGATCGCGATCAGCTGGTGGTTGACCAGGATCGCGGGCAGCGTCGGGTTGTCCTTGAGCACGCGGCGGGCCCAGACGATGCCGTTGTCCGACACGCGCCACGAGAGCGAGAGCACCAGGAACTGCTGGCCTTCGGCCGTGAAGACGTGGTACTCGTGGAAGCCGCTCGGGTCGCGGCCGCCGAAGGTGCTCTGCTTCTTCGCGCGCTCGGTGCCGAACCATTGCAGGTAGGGCTCCTTCGCGAGGTCGCGCTGCGCATCGGTGCCCACCGACTGGCCGTTCTCGAAGCCGATGTCCTGCAGCACATCGTGGTTGCCCGCGAGGATCGAGTAGGGCAGCTTCTTCGTCTCCAGCGCCTGCATGGCCTTGTCGGCGATCTCCCATTGCTGTGGCTTGCCGACCTGGTCGACGATGTCGCCCACGTGGATCACGAACGGAATCTTCAGCGCGGCCGCGTTGTCGGCCAGCCACTGGGTCTGCGCGAGGAAGGGCGTGCTGCCGAAGCGCTTGTCGAACTGGTTGCCCGTTTCCGCGCTTGCATAGCGCGCGTAGAACTGCGTGTCGGGCAGCACCGCCAGGCCGAAGCTCGAGACCCGCGTGTCGACCACCGGTTCACCGGGATTCGGTGGCGGGTTGGACGGATTGCCGCCGCCGGGCGGCGGCGTGCCCGCCCCCGAGTCGCTGCCACCGCCGCAGGCGGCGAGCAGCGAAGCCGCGCCGAGCGTGGGCACCAGGGAGCCTGCCTTCAACAGGCTGCGGCGATGGAGGAGGGGGCTGCGGGACGAGGAATCGGAAGACAAGGATGCTGCTCCAGTGAATGCATGAAGAGGAGCAGCCAAGCCTAGGGAGGCTGGATGACAGCGCGGCGATGACCTTGCGCGCGCTGCGCATAGCGAGACGATGTGACACACGGACCTGCTAGCGCCGGCCGCGCGGGCCGGCGCCTGGTTCAGTTCGCGTCCGCTGCGTTCGCGGCCAGCGCCGCCGCGTCGCGATGCCACCAGCCGCCGCCCAGCGCCTGGAACAGCAAGGCGCTGTCGGCCAGCCGCGCGGCCCGCGCCTGCAGCAGGCCCAGCTGGCCCTGCCGGTGGTTCTGCTCGGCCGCGATCAGCGCGAGCCGGTCGAGGTAGCCGAGGCCGTGCTGGCGCCGCGTCATGTCGAGCGCGGTCTTCGCGGTGTCGCTGACCGCGGCGGCGGCGCTGAGTGCCGCGGCATCGGCCTCGATTGCATGCAGCGTGTCGGCCACGTTCTGGAAGGCCACGATGACCGTCGCGCGGTACTGGGCCGCGGCCTGGCGCTGCTGCTCGATGGCCGCGCGCTCCTTGTGCCGCAGCGTGCCGCCGTCGAACAGCGGCTGGGTGATGCCCAGCGCCAGGTCGAAGAAGCGGCCGCTGTTCCAGAACATCTGGTTGAAGCGGCTGGCGGCACCGCCGACGGTGGCGTTGATCGAGAACTGCGGCAGCCGCGCGGCCCGCGCCACGCCGATCTCCGCATTGGCCGCGCGCAGCTGCTCCTCGGCCGCGCGCACGTCGGGCCGCTGCTCGACCAGGCGCGAGGGCAGGGTCAGCGGCAGTTCGCCGGGCAGCCGCAGCGCATCGAGCTTGAAGATCGGGGCCTCGTCGTCCTGGGCCTGGCCCGCGAGCGCGCGCAGCAGGTCGCGGTTCTGCTCGAACTGCTTGCGCAGCGGCGGCAGGGCCTGCTTCGACTGGGCCAGCGCGTTGTCCTGCAGCGCGAGCTCGAGCCGCGAGACCTGGCCGGCCTTGAGCTGCCGCTGCACCAGCGCCAGCGAGGCCGTGTTCGCCTCGACGATCTGCTCGGTCAGCGCGATCTGCTCGCGCAGCAGCGCATCCTGGATCGCGGCCGCGACGATGTTCGAGGCCAGCGTGATGTAGGTCGCCTGCAGCTGGTGCAGCTGCACCTGGGCCTGCGATGCCATCGACTCCATCTGGCGCCGGTTGCCGCCGAAGACGTCGGGCACATAGCTGACCGTGAGCTGCGCGGTGTGGAAGTTGTAGATCACCGGCGTGGTGAAGGGCGCGCTGCCGCCTTCGCTGGCGGGCGTGCCCTGGCCGGTGCTGATGTCCCGGCCGTTGCCCTGCAGGCCCGGCGAGTTGCCGCCCAGGTTGCCGGCGATCTTGGTGCGGGTCGGCGTGTAGCCGGCCTGCACCGTGGGGAAGAAGAAGCCGCGCTGCGCCGCCACGTTCTCCTGCGCCTCGCGCAGGGCCGCCTGCGCGGCCTCGATGCCCGGGTGGGCCGCGAAGGCGCGTTCGATCAGCGCGTCGAGCGCCGGCGACTCGAACACCTTCCACCAGTCGGCCTGGATGTCGCGTTCCAGCGAGAAGCGCTGGGCCTGCGGATCGGCGACCGCAGGAGCCGATGACCCGGGTGCGTAGCCCGCGGACGCTGGCAGTGCGGGACGTACATAGTCCGGGCCGACGGCGCAGCCGGCGGCCAATGCGATGGCGCTCAAGGCCAGGGCGGTCCGGCCGGCGTGCCGCGCCCGAAGAAGAGAGGATGTCATCGCGCGCCTTCCAGGATAGGGTCTGCAAGGGATGCCGTGTCGTCGCCCGGCTCGGAGAAGTTGCCGAACAGCCGCATCGCGACCGGCAGCACCAGCAGGGTGAAGACCGTGCCGGTCACGATGCCGCCCACGATCACGCAGGCGAAGGGCCGTTGCGTCTCGCTGCCGATGCCGCGCGACAGCGCCGCGGGCAGCAGGCCCAGGCCGGCCATCAGCGCGGTCATGAGGATCGGGCGCAGCCGCATCGCCGCGCCCTGGACGATGGCCTGCGTCACCTCGGCGCCTTCGCGCACCCGCTGCATGACTTCCTCCACCATGATCACGCCGTTCTGCACCGAGATGCCGGCCACCGCGATGAAGCCCACCGCGGCCGAGACCGAGAGGTGCAGCCCGGCGATGCCCAGCGCGGCCAGGCCGCCGATCAGCGTGAAGGGCACCATGCCCAGCACCAGGCTGGCCAGCCGCACCGAGCGGAAGGCCCAGAACAGCAGCGAGAAGATCAGCAGCACGGTGAGTGGGATGATCACCATCAGCCGCTTGGTGGCGCGCTGCGAGTTCTCGAACTGGCCGCCCCAGGTGAGGTCGTAGCCCGGCGGCAGCTTGACCTCTTGCGCGACCACGCGTTGCGCCTCCTCGACGAAGCTGCCCTGGTCGCGGCCCAGCAGGTTGACCTTGACGATCACGCTGCGCGAACCGGCCTCGCGCAGGATGCGCGAGGCGCCCTGGCGCACCTCGACCGTGGCGACTTCGCTCAGCGCGATGGTGCCGGGGCCATTGCCGACCTGCGTGCCGGGCAGCGCCAGCTGCAGGTTGCCCAGCGCGTCGACGCTGTTGCGGTTCTTCTCGTCCACGCGCACCACCACGTCGAAGCGTTTGTCCTGCTGGAAGAAGCTGGTCACGGCCACGCCGGACATGGCCTGGTTCACCAGCGTGTCGACGTCGTTGATGCTCAGGCCGTAGCGCGCGAGCCGCGAGCGGTCGGGGGTGATCACCACCTCGGTCTGGCCGCCGATGCGCGTGGCCTCGACGTCGGTGGCGCCGCGGATGCCCTGGATCACGCTGGCCACCTGCGCGCCCTTGTCCTCGAGGATGTCGAGGTTGTCGCCGCTGATCTTGGCCACGATCTCGCCGCGGAAGCCCGAGAGCGACTCCTCGACGTTGTCCTGGATCACCTGCGAGAAGTTGGTGCTGATGCCCGGAATCGCGTTCAGCCGGGCCGACATGTCGGCGACCAGCGCCTCCTTGTTGGCGAACTTCCATTCGCCGCGCGGCTTGAGGTCGACCAGGATCTCCAGGTTGTTCGGCCCCTTGGGGTCCGAGCCGTCGTCGGGCCGGCCGGCCTGAGCGATCACGTGGGCCACCTCGGTGTAGTCGAACAGCTTGCCGCGCACCAGGCGCTCGACCTGCTTGGTGGTGTCCAGCGAGGCCGAGGTGGGCAGCGTGACCGTGAGCCAGATGTTGCCTTCGTCGAGCTTGGGCAGGAACTCGCTGCCCAGCCGGGGCGCCAGCAGCAGCGCCAGCACCACAGGCACCGCCGACACGCACAGCACCGTGCGGCCGCGGCGCATCGTCAGGCCGACCAGCCACTGGTAGCGCTGCTGCAGCTTCTCGAGCCAGGGCTTGTGCCGCTCGGCCAGCGTGTTCTTCTGCAGCACGTACGACAGCAGCGTGGGCAGCAAGGTGAAGGTCAGCAGCACCGCGCCCAGCAGCGCGAAGCTCAGCGTCAGCGCCACCGGCGTGAAGATCTTTCCCTCGACCCGCTGGAAGGTGAAGATCGGCACGAAGGCCAGGATGATGATGGCCTTGGAGAACAGCACCGGGTGCGACAGGTCCGACATGGTCCGGTGCAGCACGTGCAGCCGGTGCTTGCGCGCGGCCAGCGGGTGGGCGTCGTGCGTGGAGCGCACCGCCAGCCGCACCATCAGCGCCTCGACGATGACCACCGCGCTGTCGATGATGATGCCGAAGTCGACCGCGCCCAGCGAGATCAGGTTGGCCGAGACACCGCGCGCGTTCATCAGGATGAAGGCGAACAGCAGCGCCAGCGGAATGACCGTGGCCACCACCAGCGCCGCGCGCCAGCTCGACAGGAACACCACCAGCACCGCGATCACCAGCAGCGCGCCGATCACCAGGTTCTCGGCCACGGTCGTCACGGTGTGGCGCACGAGCTCGGTGCGGTCGTAGATCGGCACGATCTTCACGCCCGCCGGCAGCCGGGTCTGCAGCTGCGCGATACGCGCCTTGAGCTCGGCGTTGATCTTGGCCGGGTTGCCGCCCTTGGTCATCGAGACGATGCCCTCGACGATGCTGTCGCGCTGGTCGGCCGCCACGATGCCGAAGCGCGGGCGTTCGCCCTCGCGCACCTCGGCCACGTCGCCGATGGTCACGGCGCGCCCCTGGCGGGCCGCGATCACCACCTTGCGGATGTCGTCCAGGCTCGCGTAGAGGCCGGCCGAGCGCACCACCAGCGAGGCGTCGCCCTGGCGCAGCAGGCCGCCGCCCGCGCTGCCGTTGCCGTTGGACGCGGCCTGGCTCAGCTGGTCGAGCGTGACCTGGTACTTGCGCAGCGCCAGCGGGTCGGCCTCGATGCGGTACTCCTTGATCGCGCCGCCGAAGCTCACCACGTCGGCCACGCCAGGGGTCATGCGCAGCACCGGGCGGATGGTCCAGTCCTGCAGCGTGCGGACTTCGGTGTCGGACAGGCCGGGCGCCTCGACCGTGTAGCGGTAGATCTCGCCCACGGCGGTCGACAGCGGCGCCAGCTGCGGCTGCACGCCCGCGGGCAGCGTGACGGTCGAGAGCTTCTCCGTCACCTGCTGGCGCGCGAAGTAGTTGTCGGTGCCGTCGGCGAAGGTCAGCGTGAGGATCGACAGGCCGGTCATGGTGACCGAGCGCACGTTGAGCAGCTGCGGCGTGCCCGAGAGCTCGCGCTCGATGGGCAGCGTGACCGCGCGCTCCATGTCCTCGGGCGCCTGGCCCGGCAGCTGCGAGATGACCCGCACCTGCACGTCCTGCACATCGGGGAAGGCCTCGATCGGCAGGTTCGACAGCGCATAGCCGCCGAAGCCGATCAGCGCGGCCACCAGCACGAGCACGAACACGCGCTGCGTCAGCGCGAAGACGATGAGCCGGTCGATCATGGCTTGTCGCCCGCGCGTGCGCTCAGTTCGGCGTCGAGCAGCAGCGCGCCGCCCACCACGATGCTTTCGCCGCCCGCGAGGCCTTCGCCGACGTAGCTGGCATCGCTGCCCCGGGTCAGCAGCCGGACCTGGCGGCGCTGGAATTCGCCGGGCGCGGATTGCACGAAGACGAAGGTGTAGACGCCGCGGTTCACCAGCGCGCCGTTGGGCACCTGCACGCCGCTGCCGCTGTCGGCCAGCACCGAGGCGCGCACGAACATCTCGGGCAGCAGCCGGCCGCCGGCGTTGTCGAGCTTGGCCCGCACGGTCACGCGGCGGGTGTTGGTGTCGATCGTCTGGCCGAGCTGCACCACCTTGGCCTTGAACTGCTCGCCCGGATAGGCGTCGCTCTCGACGGTCACTGCGCTGCCGACCTTGATGCGGCCGAGCAGCTTCTCGGGCAGGTCGATCATCAGCCAAAGCCGGCGCGGGTCGGTGACCACGAACAGCGGCGAGCCGGTCGAGGGGCTGACCTCGAGCGCGGGGCTCGCGGTGCGCTCCGACACCACGCCGTCGAGCGGGCTGGTCAGGCTGATGCGCTGGCCCTGCATCGGCAGGCCGTGCGGGTTGAGGTTCTTCAGCCGCAGCATCGCGCGCGCGGTCTCGGCATGCGCCTGGGCCGCGTCGGCCTGGGCCGCCTCGAGGTCCTTGGCCGCGATGGCCTCGTCGGTCGCCAGGTCCTTGGCGCGGGCCAGCACCAGCTGCTTGCGCGCCTCGTCGGCATGGGCCTTGTTCAGGTCGGCCTGGGCCGTGCCCACATCGGGCGAGTCGATCTCGGCCAGCACCTGACCGGCCTTGACCACGTCGCCGGGCGCGGCCTTGAGCGTGAGGATGCGGCCCGAGATCGCGACGCCGAGGCGCGCGGTCGCGTCCTCGTCATACACTACGCGCGCACTGAGCGCGTCGGCCAGCGGCACCGGCGTGGCCGGGATCGTGCGCGATTCGATCATCGTCAGTTGCGCGGCGCCGGCAGGGTAGCGCAGGCTGTTGCGGCCTTCGCCGACTGAGGGCTCCGGCGCGTTCTCGGTGCTGCCGGCCACGGCCGGTGCGGCGCGGTGATCGGCCAGCAGCCATGTGCCCGCCAACGCCGCCGCGGCCACCGCCACGGTCCCCCAGAAAGCCTGCTTCCGTTTCATGTTCGCTGTTCTTTCAGAAATGTCGAGTGCCCGCGCAGAGGGGCGCGCCACCTCACCGGGACGGTGCGTTGGCCTGGCGGACGAGGCTAAAGAGGCAAGCTTGCAAATACCTATCACGCAGCCGGTCTTTTCGAGGGGGCCGTCGGCCCCGCGCGACGGCCGCCGCTTCACGGCGCCGCCATGCAGCTGCTGCTGATCGAGGACGACACCACCATCGCGCGCGAGCTGCAGCTGCGCTGGCGCGCGCGCGGCTGGGTGGTGCGCGCCTGCGGCACGCTCGCGCAGGCGGACCAGGCCGTGGGCGACACCGGCCCCGACCTGGTGGTGCTCGACCTGCAACTGCCCGACGGCGACGGGCTCGACTGGCTGCAGCGCTTCCGCCGCCGCGATGCGCAGACGCCGGTGCTGGTGCTGACCGCGCGCGACCAGGTCGCCCATCGCGTCGACGGCCTCAGGCGCGGTGCCGACGACTACCTGGTCAAGCCCTTCGCGCCCGAGGAACTCGATGCGCGCATGGAGGCGCTGCAGCGCCGCACGCGGGTCGCGCGCCAGGCCGGCGCGCAGTTCGGGCCGCTGGTGGCGCTGCCGGAGGAGGGCCGCGCCTTCCTCGACGGCCGGCCGCTCGACCTGCTGCCGCGCGAGTTCGAGGTGCTGGGCCTGCTGATGCGGCGCTCGCCGCGGCTGGTGTCCAAACGGGTGCTGATCGAGGCGCTGACCGAGCGCAACCTCGAGGTCGGCGACAGCGCGATCGAGGTCTATGTCTCGCGGCTGCGGCGCAAGCTGCAGGGCTCGGGCGTGAGCATCCTCACGGCGCGCGGCTTCGGCTACCGGCTCGCGATGGCCGATGCGGGCGAGCCGGCCGAGGGCCCGTCGCCATGAGCAAGCCCTCGCGCGTGCGCCGCCTGCAGAACGAGCTCAACTTCCGGCTCATGCTGCCGGTGCTCGCGATCGTGGCGCTGACCGGGCTGCTGGGCGCCTTCGCGGCGCAGAAGCTGGTCGACCGCGTGTTCGACCGCTGGCTGCTCGACACCGCGCGCGCGCTGGCCGACCAGGTGCGGGTGGTCGACGGCAAGCCGGTGATCGAACTCTCGCGCCAGGCCGAGGCGCTGCTCACCTACGACATGGTGGACCGCAGCTACTTCGAGGTCCGGCAGGACGATCGCCACCTGCTGGGCCAGGTCGGCCTGCCGCTGCACGGCGACCGCGAATCGACCTACAGCATGGGCGCACGCGCCTACGACGCGCGCTTCCACGGCACCGACGTGCGCGTGGCCTGGGTGCCGGTGCAGCGGCCCGGTGCCGCGGGCTTGGTGGTGCTGAGCGCCGAGACGCTGGTCAAGCGGCACCGCGCGCAGGGCGACCTGTTCTGGACCATGGCGCCGATCGGCGTGCTCTTTCTGGTGGCCGTGCTGGTCATCGGCCTGACGGTGCGCCGCACCATCGGGCCGCTCGAGCGCATCGCGGCGCGCTGGAACGAGCGCTCGCATGCCTCGCTCGACCCGATCCCGGTCGACGACGTGCCGCGCGAACTGATGCCCTTCGCCTCGGCGCTCAACGACCTGCTGCTGCGCATCCGGACCATGCTGGCGCGCGAGCGCCAGTTCGCCAGCACGGTGGCGCACCAGCTGCGCACGCCGCTCACCGGCCTGCGCCTCGGGCTCGCGCGGGCGGCCGAGGCGCCGGACACGGCCTCGATGCGCGCGGTGGTGCACGAACTGGGCGCCACCACGCAGCGCACCGCGCGGCTGGTGCAGCAGCTGCTGTCGATGGGGCGGCTGGACCTTGAGGGCCGCAGCGACCTGGCGCTGGTGCCGGTCGACCTGGGCGCGCTGGCACGCGAGGTCGGCGAGACCTACCTCGATGCGGCGCTGGAGAAGCAGATCGAACTCGAGCTGGTGGCGGGCGATGCACCTGTGCTTGTGCGCGGCGAGCCCGACCTGCTGGGCGAGGCGTTGGGCAACCTGATCGACAACGCGATCCGTTGCACGCCGGCCGGCGGCAGCGTGCTGATCGCGATCGGGCGCTCGCCGCCCTCGCTCGGCGTGGCCGACTCGGGGCCGGGCGTGCCGGCGGAACAGCGCGCGGCGATGTTCGAGCGCTTCGTGCGCGGCCCGGAGCCGAGCGGGGAGGGCACGGGCCTGGGGCTGGCCATCGTGCGCGAGATCGCCGTGCTGCACGGGGCCGAGGTGCAGCTGGGCGACAGCGAGGCGGGCGGGGCGAGCGTGACGATCAGCTTCCCGGCGATCGATGCGGTGGACCCGCTGTGCGTTCCATGACCGGCTGAGGCGGCGGGCGGATCGCGTCAGGCCATGTCGGTCCCCACCGACGGCGACTGCGGTCATGGGCTGGCGCGCGGCCCCGGTCAGCCTCGTAGAACGAAGGCATGAATAAGGAACCCACCATGGCCACCAGTCCTGACCTCCCGCCGCCCATCACGCCCGATGTGCCCGACACGCCCGAACCTGCGGACCTGCCGGTCGAGCCCGATCAAGGCAGCGTCACCCGCTTCCCGTTCCGCCTGTCGCTGCACCTGCAGGCGCACCGCCAGTTCATGAGCGCAGCCTGCTTCCGCTGGACGCTGGGCCGCACGCGCGCCTGGATCCTCTGAGGCGCCGCTCAACCGTCGATTGCCGCGCTAAGCTTGCGGCATGGACGAATTCGATTGCGCCGTGATCGGCGCGGGTGTGGTGGGGCTGGCCGTCGCGCGGGCCTTGGCGTTGGCGGGCCGCGAGGTCATCGTGCTGGAGGCCGAGGGCGCCATCGGCACCGGCACCAGTTCGCGCAACAGCGAGGTGATCCACGCCGGCATCTACTATCCCCAAGGCTCGTTGAAGGCCCGGCTCTGCGTCGAGGGCAAAGAGGCGCTGTATGCCTACGCGGCCGAACGCGGCGTGCCGCACCGGCGTTGCGGCAAGCTGATCGTGGCGACCTCGCAAGCGCAGGTCGGAGCGCTCGAGACCATCATCGCCAAGGGCCGCGCCAACGGCGTCGACGATCTGGTCATGCTCACACGCGACGAAGCGCGCGCGCTCGAACCGGCGCTCGAATGCCTGGCGGCGGTGCATTCGCCCAGCACCGGCATCGTCGACAGCCATGCGCTGATGCTGAGCCTGCAGGGCGACCTGGAGAACGCCGGCGGCGTGGTGGCGCTCAAGTCGGCCGTGCGCCATGCGGACTGCACGCCGGACGGCATCGTGCTGCGCACCGATGACGGCACTGTGCTGCGCTGCGCCAGCGTGGTCAATGCCGCGGGCCTGTCCGCACCCGGCCTGGCGCGCGGCTTTGCCGGCCTGCCGGCCGAGACCGTGCCGGGCGCCTGGTTCGCCAAGGGCAACTACTTCACGCTGGCCGGTCGGGCACCGTTCGGCCGGCTGATCTATCCCGTGCCCGAGGCCGCGGGGCTGGGCGTGCACCTGACGCTGGATCTGGGTGGCCAGGCCAAGTTCGGTCCCGACGTGCAATGGGTGGATTCGGCCGAGGACCTGGTGGTCGACGCGCGGCGCGGCGATGCCTTCTATGCCGAGGTGCGGCGCTACTGGCCGGCCTTACCCGACGGCGCGCTGATCCCCGGCTATGCGGGCATCCGGCCCAAGATCTCGGGCCCGGGCGAGGCCGCACGCGACTTCGTGATCGACGGGCCGCAGCGGCACGGCGTGCCCGGCCTGGTCAACCTGTTCGGCATCGAGTCGCCCGGGCTGACGAGCAGCTTAGCCATCGGACGACATGTGGTTGAACTGCTGGCGCAATGATCGTCAACCTGTACCATGGAATGCCGCGCTGTTTGCCGGCATCCAGTCGCCGGCACCGTTGCCGGTAGTCCACCCACGGAGGAAGATTTCAATGAGTGCATCCAACAACCTCGAAGCCGCAGCCAACGCCGTCGTCGAAGACATCGCCAACGACGTCAAGGGCGTGCTGGGTGGCAAGGACCTCGAGTCGAATCCGCAGATCAAGGCGCTGCGCCAACGGGTCGAGGCCAAGCTGGCCATCGCCCGTGAGCTGGCATCCGAGAAGAGCAAGATCGCCGCCAAGAAGGCCAAGGACGCCGCCAGCACCGCCAATGCCTATGCCCACGACGAACCCTGGCAGATCGCCGCTGGCGCGCTGGCCGTGGGTGTTCTGGTGGGCCTGCTGCTGGGCCGTCGCTGAGCGCATCCGCGCATCTGAGTGCCGCGCCGTCGCGCGCGTGACCGGGAGGATCGAATGAACAAGTTGCTGTCCCTGCTGGGACTGGATGCGCGCATCCGCCGCGTCAAGATCGCTGCGGGCGAAAGTGCGATGGCGATCGAGGACCGGACCCAGCTCCTGCGCATGGCGTGGGACGACGAGAAGGACCGGCTGCAGCGCATGCTGCTGCTGATCATCGCGGTGCTGGGCCTGACCACGGTCGCGGTGGCCCTGCTCTCGGTGGCCGTGGTGGTGCACTTCTGGGACACGCCGCACCGCGCCACCGCCGCCTGGTCGGTGGCCGGCGTCTGGATCGCCCTGTGGGCCGTGTCGCTGATCGGCCTGCTCTCGACGCTGCGTGGTGCCAGCGGTGCCTTCGCGCCGAGCCGCCAGGAATTCGAACGCGACTGGGCCTGGGTGCAGGACCGTCTGGGCATCGGCAACCAGGGCCAGCCCGAAGGCACGCCGCGCCCGACGCGCCCGGCCACGCGGGAAGAACTGCTGGCCCGCATCGCCCGCCAGCGCCAGCGCATCGCGGTGCTGCAGGCCGCGAGCGCGGATGCGGCCACGGCCCAGGCGGCACCGCCGCCGCCCGACGAAACCCCCAGCGAGACCGCGCTGCGCCTGCTGCGTGCCCATCCCGTGGCTGCGGGCGTCGCGGCCGCCGCCGTGGTGGCAGTGGTCAAGCCGCGCAGGCTGCTGCGCTGGGCCGCCTTCGTGGCCCCGGTGCTCTGGCGGATGCGCTGATCAGGCGGCGCGGGACCGCAGGGCCTGCGCCACTTCGCGGACCAGCGCCGGTCCGCGGTAGATCAGGCCGGTGTAGACCTGCACCACATCGGCGCCGGCCGCCAGCTTGGCCTGTGCATCGGCGCCACTCAGGATGCCGCCCACCCCGATGATCGGATAACCCGTGCCCAGCGCGGCGCGCAACTGGGCGATCACGCGGTTGCTGGCCTCGCGCACCGGCGCGCCCGACAGGCCGCCGGCTTCCTCCGCATGCGGCAGGCCCGCCACCGCCGCGCGCGACAGCGTGGTGTTGCTGGCGATCACGCCGTCCACGCCATGGCGCTTCAGTGTCGCGGCGATCACCGTGACCTGCGCATCGTCGAGATCGGGTGCGATCTTGAGGAACATGGGCACCTGGCGACCATGCTGCTGCACCAGTTCGGCGCGGCGCGCCACCAGCGCACCCAGCAGCGCATCGAGTGCCTCGTCGCTCTGCAGCGAGCGCAGGTTCGCGGTGTTGGGGCTGGAGATGTTGATCGTCACGTAGTCGGCGTGCGGGTAGACGCCCGCCAGGCCGATCAGGTAGTCGTCGGTGGCACGCTCGATGGGCGTGGCGGCGTTCTTGCCGATGTTCAGGCCCAGCAGCATCGGCGCGGCCTTGGCGCCATCCTTGCGGAAGCGTGCGCGCTGCACGTTGGCCAGGAACACGTCCAGCCCGTCGTTGTTGAAGCCCAGCCGGTTGATCAGCGCGTCACGCTGGGGCAGGCGGAACATGCGCGGCTTGGGGTTGCCCGGCTGCGGCTTGGGCGTGACGGTGCCGACCTCGACGAAGCCGAAGCCCATGGCCGAGAAGGCATCGATGCAGCGCGCGTTCTTGTCGAGTCCCGCGGCCAGCCCCACGCGGTTGGGAAAGCGCAGGCCGGCCAGCGTGACCGGATCGTCCACCCGCCGGGAGGCATAGGCGCAGGCCAGCGGCGTGTTCTGGGTGCGGGCCAGGCTGCCGAGCGTCAGCTCGTGGGCGTGTTCCGGGTCGAGGCCGAAGAGGACGGGGCGGGCGAGTCCGTAAAGGGACGAAAGCAGCGGCAGGGGCATTGGATAATTCTCGGCTTCGTTAGCTCCAGGATTGTCCCCGATGACCGCACCCTCTTTGACCCAGGATGAACTCAAGGCCCAGGTGGCCCGCGCCGCGCTCGACTATGTGGTGGAGGGCGAGATCGTCGGTGTCGGCACCGGCTCGACCGTCAACAAGTTCATCGAGGCGCTGGCCACGGTCAAGGACCGGATCCGCGGCGCCGTGTCGAGCTCGGTCGCCTCGACCGAACGCCTGCGCGCGCTGGGCATCGAGGTGTTCGACAGCAATGCGGTGGAGGAGCTGTCGGTCTACATCGACGGCGCCGACGAGATCGACGGCCGCGGCTTCATGATCAAGGGCGGCGGCGCCGCGCTCACGCGCGAGAAGATCATCGCGGCCCAGTCGCGCTCCTTCGTCTGCATCGCCGACGCTTCCAAGCGCGTGCACGTGCTGGGCGGCTTTCCGCTGCCGGTCGAGGTGGTGCCGATGGCCGCGCGCCGGATCATGCGGCAGTTCGAGCGCCTGGGTGGCGTGGCGCAGGTGCGCGAGAAGGACGGTGTGGCGCTGGTGACCGATAACGGGCAGCACATCGTCGACGTGAGCGGCCTGAAGATCACCGACCCGCTGGGTTTCGAGACTGAAGTGAGCCAGTGGCCCGGCGTGGTGACCGTCGGCGTGTTCGCCTACCAGCGCGCCAACGTGTGCCTGCTGGGCACGCCCGCGGGCGTGGAGACGCTGCGCTACGACTAGGGCCTGGTCACACTATTTCCGGGGATCGCGTTGGAGGAACAAGGGGCTGGGTGCAAGGCGCCCGCGCGCAGCAAGGCTGAAGCCTTGCAAGCGCGGGCAACGCCGCAGACGGCCCCTTGTTTCTCCAACCCTTCGCGACCCCGGAAATAGTGTGAACAGGCCCTAGAAACGGATGCCGGCCGGGTTCGACGGCGTCGGGCCTGCCGCGGGCGGAACCGGCGCCGGCGGTGCCACCTGCGCCGCGGGCGGCGCGCTCACCGGCGCCGGGCGCTGCGCCACCATGGGCTGGGGCGGCGCATTGCGGTAGCCGGCGGGTAGGCGGATGCTCTTCGGGTAGCCGGCGGCATCCAGGTATTGCGACCATTCGCCGTCGGAGAAGCCCTTGAGTTGTTGCGAGCCGATGGTGAGCAGCGGCAGCGAGCCCTGCGAGCTCAGGCGCTGCAGCGCTTCGACATCCTCGTTGGTCTTGACCTGCCGTTCGGCAAAGGGCACGCCGCGTGTCGTGAGCAGCGAGCGGCCGGTGTCGCAGGGCGCGCAGTTGTCGCCGGTGTAGAGCGTGACCGGATAGCGCTGCACCACCTGCTGCAGCTCGTAGGGCAGGGCCGCCGAACCGCCGTCGTTGGACGCCGTCCCCGTGCGCGGTGCAGCGGGGCGGGCATCGGCGGCCGGCGGCTGATCGGAGAAGCTGACCTTGCCGTTCGCGTCCACATGGCGGTAGACCTGCTGGGCCGATGCCGCGACGGCGGCGAAGGCCAGCAGCAGAAGGGAGAGGCGCGCTGTGCGATGCATGAGGGAGGCTCCGGGCTCGAGGATCGAAAGCCGGAGTATCTCAGGCCGCGCGCCGCCTGCCATCCCCTGCCGTCCTGTGCGTTATGCCGGTTGGGGCTCCGCCATGCCCTGGTGGCGCAGCAGCGCGTCGAGCTGCGGTTCGCGGCCGCGGAAGGCCTTGAAGGACTCCATCGCGCTGCGGCTGCCGCCGGCCTCGAGGATGGCCTGGCGGTACTTGCGGCCGGTCTCGATGTTGGGCTCGCCGCTGGCGCCCGCGGTCTCCTCGAAGGCCGCATAGGCGTCGGCGCTCAGCACCTCGGCCCATTTGTAGCTGTAGTAGCCGGCCGCATAGCCGCCCGAGAAGATGTGGCTGAAGGTGTTGGGCGTGCGGCTGAAGGGCGGCGAGGGCATCACCGCCACCTCGGCGCGCACCTTGCCCAGCAGCGCCATCACCTCGCCCGGCGGAGCGGTGGCGGCCTGGTACTCGGTGTGCAGCAGCATGTCGAACAGCGAGAACTCGATCTGGCGCAGCGTCTGCATGCCGCTCTGGAAGTTCTTCGCGGCGGTCATCTTGTCGAACAGCGCGCGCGGCAGCGGCTCTCCGGTGTCGACATGGGCCGTCATGTGCTCGAGCACGTCCCACTCCCAGCAGAAGTTCTCCATGAACTGGCTTGGCAGCTCGACCGCGTCCCATTCGACGCCGCTGATACCCGACACGTCGCGCTCGTTGACCTGCGTGAGCATGTGGTGCAGCCCGTGGCCGAACTCGTGGAACAGGGTGGTGACGTCGTCGTGCGTGAGCAGCGGCGGCTTGCCGTCGACGCCCTCCGCGAAGTTGCACACCAGCTGCGCGACCGGCGTCTGCAGCACGCCGGTGTCGGGGCGCAGCCAGCGGGCGCGCACGTCGTCCATCCAGGCGCCGCCGCGCTTGCCGGCGCGGGCCGAGGGGTCGAGGTAGAACTGGCCGACGCGCTGGCCGTCGCGCTCGATGCGATAGAACTCGACGGTCGGGTGCCAGACCGGCGCGAAATCGCGGCGGATCGAGACCTCGAACAGCGTCTCGACGATCTTGAACAGGCCGGCCATCACCTTGGGCGCCGGGAAGTACTGCTTGACCTCCAGTTCGCTGAAGGCGTAGCGCGCTTCCTTGAGCTTCTCGCCGACGAAGGTCCAGTCCCAGGGCTGCGGATCGGCCAGGCCGATGGTCGAGGCGAACACGCGCAGGTCGGCCAGGTCGCGTTCGCCGAAGGGCTTGGCGCGCGCGCCGAGGTCGCGCAGGAACTTCACCACCTGTTCGGGCGTGTCGGCCATCTTGGGCACCACCGACAGCTCGCCGTAGTTGCGGTAGCCCAGCAGCTTCGCCTCTTCCTCGCGCAGCGCGAGGATCTCGGTGATGAGCGCGCTGTTGTCGAAGGCCGGGTCGCCGAGTTCGCTGGCACGGGTCACGTAGGCGCGGTAGAGCGTCTCGCGCAGCGCGCTGCTCTTGGCGAACTGCATGACCGGCAGGTAGCAGGGCATCTTGAGCGTGAGCTTGTAGCCGGGCTTGCTGTCGGCCTCGGCGCCCGCGCGGGCGGCGGCGATCACGTCTTCGGGCAGGCCCTCGAGCTCGCCGGCCTCGGCGTAGTAGGCAAAGGCGTCGGTCGCGTCGAGTGCGTTCTCGCTGAACTTCTGGCTCAGCTCGGCCTGGCGTTCCTGGATCGCGGCGAAGCGTTCCTTGGCCGCGCCCTGCAGCTCGGCGCCGCCCAGCACGAAGTTGCGCACCGCGTTGCGATGGGCCTGCTTCTGTTCGGTGTTGAGCGTGGCGGTATCGATGGCCTTGTACTTGGCGTAGAGGCGCTCATCGGAACCCAGCCGGGTCCAGAAGGCGGTGACGCGCGGCATGGCTTCGTTGTAGGCGGCGCGCAGTTCGGGCGTGTCGGCCACCGCGTTCAGATGGCCGATCGCGCCCCAGGCCCGGCTGAAGCGCTCCGACGACACGTCGAGCACCTTCGAGATCGCCAGCCAGTCGGCCGGGAAGCCGGCGGCGGTGACGGTCTGCAGCGCGGTCTCGGCGTCGGCCAGCAGGGCGTCGACCGCGGGCGCGACATGGGCCGGCCGGATCTGGTCGAACAACGGGAGATCGGTGAAGTCGAGGAGCGGATTGGTCATGGAGTGCATCTGGCGCCAGGCGCCGCAAGTTCAAGTCAGTGGGCGCTGCGTTCAGCGGCTTCTAAGGTGTTGACGAGCAGCATCGTGATGGTCATGGGGCCGACACCGCCAGGCACCGGCGTGATCCAGCCGGCCACTTCCTTGACACCCTCGAAATCGACGTCGCCGCAGAGCTTGCCCTCGTCGTTGCGGTTCATGCCCACGTCGATCACGACTGCGCCGGGCTTGACCATGTCGGCGGTCAGCACGTTGCGCTTGCCCACGGCGGCGACGATCACGTCGGCCTGGCGGGTCATGGCGCCGAGGTCGGGCGTGGCGCTGTGGCAGATGGTCACGGTGGCGTTCTTCGCGAGCAGCATCAGCGCCATCGGCTTGCCGACGATGTTGCTGCGGCCGATGACCACCGCGTGCTTGCCGCGCAGGTCGTAGGCTATCGATTCGAGCATCTTCATGCAGCCGTAGGGCGTGCAGGGCCAGAAGCCCGGGGCGCCGGTCATGAGCGCGCCGGCGCTGGCGACGTGGAAGCCGTCGACGTCCTTCTCGGGCGAGATGGCCTCGATGACCTTCTGGGCATCGATGTGCTTGGGCAGCGGCAGCTGCACCAGGATGCCGTGGATGGCCGGGTCGTCGTTGAGCGCGTCGATGCGCGCGAGCAGTTCGGCTTCGCTGAGCTCGGCCGGGTACTTCTCGAGCACCGAGTGCAGGCCGTTGTCTTCGCAGGCCTTGATCTTGTTGCGCACATAGACCTGGCTGGCCGGGTTCTCGCCGACCAGGACCACGGCCAGGCCGGGCGTCACGCCACGGGCCTTGAGGGCCGCGGCGCGCGCGGCGACCTCGGTGCGCAGGGTGCGGGAGAGGGCGTTGCCGTCGATCAGTTGGGCAGTCATCGTGATTTGATTTTCCAAGTAGAAACGCCCGCTTGCGCAGGCGTCGGGGGACTTTGTGGCTATCTCGCCGATAGCGATCAGGAAGCCTTGGCGGTGGGCTGGGCCTGGCCGAGCGCGATCTTCAGCAGATCGGCCACGGTGTTGGCGTTGAGCTTTTCCATGATGTTGGCGCGGTGCGCCTCGACCGTCTTGATGCTGATGCCGAGGTCGTCGGCGATCTGCTTGTTCAGGCGGCCGGCGACGATGCGCTCGAGCACCTGGGCCTCGCGGCCGGTGAGCTTGGACAGCAGCGCGTCGCGGCTGGCCGACTGCTGGTGCTGGGCGAAGGCGCCGCGCGCATGTTCGAGCATGCGCTCGACCAGCGAGACCAGTTCGTCTTCGTTGAAGGGCTTCTGGATGAAATCCATCGCGCCCTTCTTCATCGAATCGACCGCCATCGGCACGTCGCCGTGGCCGGTGATGACCATGATCGGCAGCGGCGAGCGCCGTTCGATCAGGCGGTCCTGCAGCTCGATGCCCGACATGCCGCCCATGCGGATGTCCACGATCAGGCAGGCCACCTCGCGCGGGTCGTAGCGGGACAGAAATGACTCTGCGGAGTCGAAGCAGCGGACCCGATAGTCCTTGCCTTCGAGCAGCCATTGCAGCGAGTCACGCACGGCTTCGTCGTCATCGACGACATAGACCGTGCCCTTCTTCGGAATCAAACTCATGCGGGTACCTTTGCCTCGTCGTTTGCTACGGAACTGCTAGCGTCCATCACCGGAATCCAGAAGGAAAAACGGCATCCGACCACGTCCGGACCATTGTAGATGTTCTCCGCCTGCATCCGGCCGCGATGCGACTCGACGATGGTGCGGCACAGGTTCAGGCCGATGCCCATGCCCTCGGGCTTGGTCGAGAAGAAGGCCTCGTAGAGGCGGTCCATGACCTCGGGCGCCAGGCCCATGCCGGTGTCCTGCACCGAGAACTCGATGGTGTTCTGGTTGTCGATCACCTTGGGCAGCACGCGCAGCTCGACGCTGCGGCGTGCCAGCGGGCGCTGGGCCAGGTCGATCGATTCGGCCGCGTTCTTCAGCAGGTTGACCATCACCTGCTCGATCAGGATCGGGTCGACCCGCACGATCGGCAGCCGGGCCGCCACATAGTGGTTGAGCCGCACGTTGCGCCGGCGCAGCTCGATGCCCGCCAGCTCGACGGCTTCGCTCACCATGGTGGCGACCTCGGCCGGCGTGCGGTTGGGCTCGCTGCGCTTCACGAAGGAGCGGATGCGCTGGATGATCTGGCCGGCGCGCTGGGCCTGCTTCGAGGTCTTCTCGAGCGCCGCCAGCAGCGCGTCGTTGTCGATCGACTGCCCCTTGATGCGCGACATCATGCCGTTGCAGTAGTTGGTGATCGCGGTCAGCGGCTGGTTGAGCTCGTGCGCCACGCTCGAGGCCATCTCGCCCATGGTGATCAGCCGGCTGGACGCATGCGCGCGGTCGGCCTGCGCCGCGGCCTGCTCCTCGGCGTCGCGCCGCGGCGTGATGTCGGTGGCGATCACCAGCTGCGCGAGCCGGCCGTCGACCCAGGTCAGGTAGCGCGAGCGCACCTCGAGCCACTTGCCCAGTTCGGGCACGAAGATCTCGTTGTTGGCGGGCTGGGCCGTGGTCAGCGTGTCGATGGGCAGGCCGGCGAAGGGGTCGACGTCGTCGAGTTCCTCGTCGTGCGCGGCCGAGGCCGGCACGCCGGCCTGCGCCACCATGCCCAGGTGGCCCACCGTGTCGGAGCCGAACCAGAGGCGGTACAGCTTGTTGGCGAACAGCAGCTCCTCGCTGCCGATCGGCGCCACCGACACCGCGGCATCGAGCGCCTCGAGCACCGTGGTGAAGCGCTCGTACGAGGCCGACAGCTGCTCGCGGATGCGTGTGGGCTCGGTGATGTCGGTCATCGAGGTCATCCAGCCGGTCTGGTGGCCGCGCGCGTCGATCAGCGGCGAGACATAGAGCCGGGCGTTGAAGATGCTGCTGTTCTTGCGTTTGACCCGCACCTGGAAGCCGCCGGGCAGGGCGCGGCCGTGCAGCTCTTCCTCGAGCCGCTCGTTCATCACTTCGCGGTCGGACTCCAGCCAGTAGGGGAAGGGCGGCGTCTGGCCGACCAGCTCGGTCTCGCTCCAGCCGGTCATGGCACAGAAGGCGGCGTTGACGTAGGTGATGCGGCCCTCGAGGTCGAGCACGCGCATGCCGGTCAGCATGGAATTCTCCATCGCGCGCCGGAAGTTGGTTTCGGCGACCAGCGCCTGCTGCGCCTGCAGCCGCTTGCGCGTGTGGCGCCAGGTGCCGATCAGCATCCAGGCCGTGAGCACGCTGAGCGCGCCCACCAGCCAGAACAGGCCGTTGCCGACCAGGCCGGGCGAGGTCCGGTAGGCCTGGGCGCGCAGCATCATGGCGTTGCCGATGGGCGAGACCGGCACTTCGTAGTCGTTGGTGTGCTCGATCCAGGGAAGCAGCCGGGTGCCGGCCTCGCGCGGGTTGACCGTGTTGCCGGCCAGCAGTCCGCCCTTGGCATCGAGCAGTGCGACCGCGTAGCGCGCGCTGACCTCCGGCGGCACGCCGTAGCGCAGCAGGCTGTCGACCGAGAACTCGCCCAGCACCATGCCGGCGAACAAGCCCTGGTCGAACAGGGGGATATGCAGCTGCAGCATGCCGGGCGGCTCGCCACCGGCCACCGGCTGCGAGAACACCGGCTGGCGCAGTTCGCGGGCCAGCGCGTAGTTGCTCTCGATGTCGCCGGGCCGCAGCACCTCTTCAAGCGCGTGCTGCTGGGCGGGCGGCACGCCGGGCGCCGCGTAATTGGCCTTGAAGCGCCGACGGTCATCGATCCAGCTGATGGCCTGCAACTCGGGATACTGGCTGATCAGGGACTCGGCGCGGCTGGTGAATTCGGCTGCGTCGATCTCGCGGTTCGAGGCGTCGCGGGCGATGCGCATCAGCTGTTCCTGGCGTTCGAGCAGGCGCAGCCGCAGGCGCTGCTGTGCGTACTCGACGTCGCGCTTGACCGACTCCTGCTCGCGCTCGATCTCCTCGGCGCGCAAGTACCAGAAGGCGCAGACGATGGCCGCGAGGAACAGCATCACGGCGGCCAGGGGCGCGAGCATCGCGACGGTGTCCTGCAGTACCGGCGTCTGGCGCTTCCACCAACGCCGCCACCAGGAAAGGGGCGACGATTTGACGGCGCTGCGGGCGGCGGCGAGCGGACTGAAGAAGGGCATCTCTCGAGTGTAGGGGAACCCCTAGTGAGACCGATGCGGTGGGTTCATCAAAAGCGTTCAGACTGGCAACGGCGTGCCGCCCATCGCCATCGCCATGAACACAAGTTATTTCACATTAAGAAAAGACAAAACACCATTTGAAATTTGACCTGTTCTGTGCGACATTTCCGCCCAGTTTCAGATCCACAGCCACGCCCACAAGGAGACAAGCATGTCGGCAACCCCCGAGAGAGCATTCGGCTCGGCCGCGAACGACGCGGATGCGCAGGAAACCCGTGAATGGATGGACGCACTGTCCGCCGTCATTGAGAGCGAAGGCCCCGAACGGGCGCATTTCCTGCTCGAACAGCTGCTCGAACATGCGCGGCAGAACAGCATCGACAAGCCCTTCTCGGCCAACACCGCCTACGTCAACACGCTCGAGGCCGACCAGGAAGAGCGCTCGCCGGGCAATGCCGAGATCGAGGAGCGCCTGCGCTCCTACATGCGCTGGAACGCGATGGCGATGGTGGTCAAGGCCAACCGCCTGCACCCGGCCGACGGTGGCGACCTGGGCGGCCACATCGGCTCCTTCGCCTCGCTGGCGACGATGTTCGGCGCCGGCTTCAACCACTTCTGGCGCGCCGAGAGCGAAGGCCACGGCGGTGACTGCCTCTACATCCAGGGCCACGTGTCGCCCGGCATCTACGCGCGCGCCTTCCTCGAAGGCCGCCTGAGCGAAGAGCAACTGCTGAACTTCCGCCAGGAAGTCGACGGCAAGGGCCTGTCGAGCTACCCGCACCCGAAGCTGATGCCCGAGTTCTGGCAGTTCCCCACGGTGTCGATGGGCCTGGGCCCGTTGATGTCGATCTACCAGGCGCGCTTCCTCAAGTACCTGCATGCCCGCGGCATCGCCAACACCGAGAACCGCAAGGTCTGGGTGTTCTGCGGCGACGGCGAGATGGACGAGGTCGAGTCGCTGGGCGCCATCGGCCTGGCCGCGCGCGAGAACCTCGACAACCTGATCTTCGTGATCAACTGCAACCTGCAGCGCCTCGACGGCCCGGTGCGCGGCAACGGCAAGATCATCCAGGAACTGGAAAGCGAATTCCGCGGCGCCGGCTGGAACGTGCTCAAGCTGATCTGGGGTTCCAACTGGGACCCCCTGCTGGCGCGCGACAAGGACGGCGCGCTGCGCAAGCTGATGATGGAGACGAACGACGGCGATTACCAGTCGTTCAAGGCCAACGACGGCGCCTACGTGCGCAAGAACTTCTTCGGCCGTGACCCGCGCACGCTCGAGATGGTCAGCAAGATGAGCGACGACGACATCTGGCAGCTGCGCCGCGGCGGTCACGATGCGCAGAAGGTCTTCGCGGCCTTCGACTCGGCCGTCAAGCACAAGGGCCAGCCCACCGTGCTGCTGGTGAAGACCGTCAAGGGCTTCGGCATGGGCAAGATCGGCGAAGGCAAGAACAACGTCCACCAGACCAAGAAGCTGGCGGACGAGGACATCAAGCTCTTCCGCGACCGCTTCAACATCCCGATCCCGGACAGCCAGCTGGCCGACATCCCGTTCTACAAGCCGGCCGACGACACGCCGGAAATGCAGTACCTGCACGAGCGCCGCAAGGCCCTGGGCGGTTACCTGCCGCACCGCCGCGTGAAGGCCGACGAGAGCTTCACCGTGCCCGCGCTCGAGACCTTCAAGGCCGTGCTCGAGCCCACGGCCGAGGGCCGCGAGATCTCGACCACGCAAGCCTATGTGCGCTTCCTCACGCAGCTGCTGCGCGACCAGGCGCTGGGCCCGCGCGTGGTGCCGATCCTGGTCGACGAGGCACGCACCTTCGGCATGGAAGGCCTGTTCCGCCAGATCGGCATCTACAACCCGCACGGTCAGCAGTACACCCCGGTCGACAAGGACCAGGTCATGTACTACAAGGAAGACAAGGCCGGCCAGATCCTGCAGGAAGGCATCAACGAAGCCGGCGGCATGTCGAGCTGGATCGCGGCCGCCACCTCGTACTCGACGAACAACCGCATCATGGTGCCGTTCTACGTGTACTACTCGATGTTCGGCTTCCAGCGCATCGGCGACCTGGCCTGGGCGGCCGGCGACATGCAGGCCCGCGGTTTCCTGCTGGGCGGCACCTCGGGGCGCACCACGCTCAACGGCGAAGGCCTGCAGCACGAAGACGGCCACAGCCACATCCTGGCCAACACCATCCCGAACTGCGTGAGCTACGACCCCACCTTCGCGCATGAAGTGGGCGTGATCCTGCACCATGGCTTGAAGCGCATGGTCGAGAAACAGGACAACGTCTACTACTACCTGACGCTGCTCAACGAGAACTACCCGATGCCCGGCCTGCAGCCCGGCACCGAGGAGCAAATCCTCAAGGGCATGTACCTGAGCAAGCAGGCGCCGGTGGTCAAGCCTGCCAAGGGCAGCAAGGAAGCGCCGAGCGTGCAGCTGCTGGGCAGCGGCACCATCCTGCGCGAGAGCTTCGCTGCGCAGGAGCTGCTCGAGAAGGACTGGGGCATCAGCGCCGGCGTCTGGAGCTGCCCGAGCTTCAACGAACTCACGCGCGACGGCCAGAACGCCGAGCGCTGGAACCTGCTGCACCCGACCGAGGAGCAGCGCGTGTCCTTCGTGGGCCAGCAGCTCGCCGCGAGCACCGGCCCGGTGGTGGCTTCGACCGACTACATGAAGGCCTACGCCGAGCAGATCCGTCCCTTCATCCCGAAGGGCCGCACCTACAAGGTGCTGGGCACCGACGGCTTCGGTCGCAGCGACTTCCGCAGCAAGCTGCGCGAGCACTTCGAGATCAACCGCCACTTCATCGTGGTGGCCGCGCTCAAGGCCCTGGCCGAGGACGGCGTGCTGCCCGCGACCAAGGTCGCCGAGGCGATCAAGAAGTACGGCATCGATGCCGACAAGGTCAACCCGCTCTACGCGTAAGAATCAACCCGAACAACCGACGCGCCCGACGGGCGGGAGACAACGATATGGCAGCAGTGGAAGTGAAAGTGCCCGACATCGGCGATTTCGATGAAGTCGCGGTGATCGAGGTGCTGGTGAAAGTGGGCGACACGGTGAAGGCCGAGCAGTCGCTGATCACGGTGGAGTCCGACAAGGCCTCGATGGAGATCCCGTCGTCGACCGCCGGTGTCGTCAAGGAACTCAAGGTCGCGATGGGCGACAAGATCAAGCAGGGCTCGGTCGTGCTGGTGCTGGAAGCCGAAGGCGCGGGCGAAGCCGCTGCGCCGGCGCCGGCTCCCGCGGCTGCGGCTGCGGCACCGGCACCCGCGCAGGCGGCGGCACCGGCGCCCAGCGCCGCGCCCGCACCCGCGGCGTCGGCCGGGCCGGTCGACGTCAAGGTCCCCGACATCGGCGACTTCAAGGACGTTTCGGTGATCGAGCTGCTGGTCAAGCCGGGCGACACGATCGCAGCCGACCAGTCGCTGATCACGGTGGAATCGGACAAGGCCTCGATGGAGATCCCGTCGTCGGCGGCCGGCGTGCTCAAGGAGCTGAAGGTCAAGATCGGCGATGTCGTGAACATCGGCGACCTGATCGCGGTGCTCGAAGGCACCGCTGGCGCCGCACCGGCACCGGCACCGGCCGCAGCGCCGGCGGAAGCCCCCGCGCCCGCGCCCGCAGCGGCTGCGGCAGCACCCGCCGTGGCCACGGCCTCGGCACCCGCACCGGCGCCCTCGGCGGCACCGGCGGCGCACAACCCGACCACGGCTCCCACCGGCAGCCTGCCGCATGCCTCACCCTCGATCCGCAAGTTCGCGCGCGAGCTCGGCGTGCCGCTGGAAGAGGTCAAGGGTTCGGGCCCGAAGGGCCGGATCACGCAGGAAGACGTCCAGGCCTTCACCAAGGCCGTGATGAGCGGCGCAGCCAGCACCAAGGCCTCCGCGGCCAAGGCGCCGGCGGGCGGTGGCGGCGACGGCGCAGCGCTGGGCCTCATTCCATGGCCGAAGGTCGACTTCACCAAGTTCGGCACGGTCGAGCGCAAGGAGCTGTCACGCATCAAGAAGCTCAGCGGCGCCAACCTGCACCGCAACTGGGTGATGATCCCGCACGTCACCAACAACGACGAGGCCGACATCACCGCGCTGGAAGCCTTCCGCGTGGCGACCAACAAGGAGAACGAGAAATCGGGCGTGAAGGTCACCATGCTGGCCTTCGTGATCAAGGCCGTGGTCTCGGCGCTGAAGAAGTTCCCCGAGTTCAACGCCAGCCTGGACGGCGACACGCTGGTCTACAAGCAGTACTACAACGTCGGCTTCGCGGCCGACACGCCCAACGGGCTGGTGGTGCCGGTGCTCAAGGATGCCGACAAGAAGGGCATTTTGCAGATCAGCCAGGAGATGGGCGAACTCGCCAAGAAGGCGCGCGACGGCAAGCTCGGCGGTGCCGACATGCAGGGCGGCTGCTTCTCGATCAGCTCGCTGGGCGGCATCGGCGGCACGCACTTCACGCCCATCATCAATGCGCCCGAAGTCGCGATCCTAGGCCTGTCGAAGAGCGCGATGAAGCCGGTGTGGGACGGCAAGCAGTTCGTGCCGCAGCTCACGCTGCCGCTGTCGCTGTCGTACGACCACCGCGTGATCGACGGCGCCTCGGCCGCGCGCTTCAATGCGTACCTCGGCCAAGTGTTGGCGGACTTCCGCCGCGTGCTGCTCTGAGAACAAGGAACCCGAGATGAGTGAACAACAGATCAAGGTTCCGGACATCGGCGACTTCGACGAGGTCGCGGTGATCGAGGTGCTGGTGAAGGTGGGCGACACGGTCAAGGCCGAGCAGTCGCTGATCACCGTGGAGTCGGACAAGGCCTCGATGGAGATCCCCTCGTCGGCCGCGGGCACGGTGAAGGCCGTGGCCGTGAAGATCGGCGACAAGATCAAGCAGGGCTCGGTGGTGCTGACGCTGGAGGTGGCGGAAGGTGCTGCGGCAGCCCCTGCGGCTGCGCCCGCACCGGCGCCCTCTGCAGCAGCGCCGGCCGCCAAGGCCGCGGCACCTGCGCCCGCACTGGCCCCCACGGCCGCGCCCATCGTGTCGAGCTACGGCGGCCAGGTCGACGTCGAGTGCGACGTGGTCGTGCTCGGTGCCGGCCCCGGCGGCTACTCTGCCGCCTTCCGCGCGGCCGACCTCGGTCTCAAGGTGGTGCTGATCGAGCGCTATGCCACGCTGGGCGGCGTCTGCCTCAACGTGGGCTGCATCCCGTCGAAGGCACTGCTGCACGTGGCCTCGGTGATGGACGAGGTCAAGCACTTCGCCGACCTGGGCGTGGACTTCGGTGCGCCGACCATCGATCGCGCCAAGCTGCTGGGCCACAAGAACAAGGTGGTGGGCAAGCTCACCGGCGGCCTCACGGCCATGGCCAAGATGCGCAAGGTGACGGTGGTGCGCGGCGTGGGCAGCTTCATCGACGCGAACCACCTCGAGGTCGACGAGACCTCGGGCACGGGCTGGGACACCAGCGGCAAGAAGCAGGTCGTGAAGTTCCGCAACGCGATCATCGCGGCCGGTTCGCAGTCCGTGAGCCTGCCCTTCATGCCCAAGGACGACCCGCGCATCGTCGACTCGACCGGTGCGCTGGAGATGGGCATCGAGCCCAAGCGCATGCTGATCCTGGGCGGCGGCATCATCGGCCTGGAAATGGGCACGGTGTATTCGTCGCTGGGCGCGCGCCTGGACGTGGTCGAGATGCTCGACGGCCTGATGCAGGGCGCCGACCGCGACCTGGTGAAGGTCTGGCAGAAGATGAACGCGCCGCGCTTCGACAACATCATGCTGAAGACCAAGACCGTGGGCGCCGAGGCGACCAAGGACGGCATCAAGGTCACCTTCGAAGGCGAGAACGCGCCCAAGGAGCCGCAGCTGTACGACCTGGTGCTGCAGGCCGTGGGCCGCAGCCCCAACGGCAAGAAGATCGGCGCCGAGAAGGCCGGCGTGACCGTGACCGACCGCGGCTTCATCCCGGTCGACATCCAGATGCGCACCAACGTGCCCAACATCTTCGCCATCGGCGACATCGTGGGCCAGCCCATGCTGGCGCACAAGGCGGTGCACGAGGCGCATGTGGCGGCCGAGGTCATCGCGGGCGAGCAGAAGGGCGACAAGGAGCTCTCGAGCGCGGCCTTCAACGCCCGCGTGATCCCGAGCGTGGCCTACACCGATCCCGAGGTGGCCTGGGTCGGCCTGACCGAAGACCAGGCCAAGGCCGAAGGCATCAAGGTCAAGAAGGGCCACTTCCCCTGGAGCGCTTCGGGCCGCGCGATCGCCAACGGCCGCGACGAGGGCTTCACCAAGCTGCTGTTCGACGCCGAGACCCATCGCATCCTGGGTGGCGGCATCGTCGGCACGCATGCCGGCGACATGCTGGGCGAGATCGCGCTGGCCATCGAGATGGGTGCCGACGAGATCGACATCGGCAAGACCATCCACCCGCATCCCACGCTGGGCGAAAGCATCGGCATGGCCGCGGAAGTGGCGCACGGCACCTGCACCGACCTGCCGCCGGTCAAGCGCTGAACGGCGCGCCCGGCCTGAACGAAGAATCCCGCCGCCGGCGGGATTTTTTCTAGGTGCGCGGGCGATACCATCGAGCGCCCGCTCTCGATCGGTCGGTCACGCCCATCGCCTGACCCTGCCTTGCGCCTTCCGGGCGCTCCCTACCCACGACACCGAGGTTCGTATCCAAGCCCTGCTCGACACCATCGCCCGCATGGAGCGACCCACCGACGCCGTCCGCATCTTCCACGGGCGCGGCGGCCTGCATCCGGGTTGCGAAGACTGGGCGCTCGATGCCTTTGCGCCCGTGCTGCTGCTGACCTGCTTCCGGCCCGTCGGCGACGCGGAACTGGCGGCCGTCGGCGAGGCGCTGGCCGCGCGTTGGCGGCAGCTCGATGCCGGCCCTCTGAACTGGGTCCTGCAGACGCGCGAAGGCGGTGGGCAGACCGAGACGCGGCTGATGGCCGGCGAAGTGCCCGAGGTGCACGAGGTGACGGAGCAGGGCACGCGCTACCGCGTCCACCTGTTGCAGGGGCAGAACCACGGGCTGTTCCTGGACATGGCTGCGGGCCGCCAGTGGACACGTGCATACGTGGCGCAGCGCGCGGCCGCCAACGCCGCGGCACGCGCGGCGGGCGGCTGGGCGCCGGGTCTGAAGGTGCTCAACCTCTTCGCCTACACCTGCGCCTTCTCGGTGGTCGCGCTGCAGGCCGGTGCTGACCAGGTGCTGAACATGGACATGAGCAGCCGCGCGCTGGCCGTCGGCCAGCAGAACCACCGGCTCAATGGCGTGCTGAAGGGTGCGAGCTTCCTGGGCCACGACATCTTCAAGAGCTGGGGCCGCATCGGCCGCGCCGGGCCCTACGATCTGGTGATCGCCGATCCGCCGAGCTACCAGAAGGGCAGCTTCGTCGCCACCAAGGACTACGCCCGGCTGCTGCGGCGTCTGCCGGAACTGCTCGCGCCGCAGGGCCATGCGCTGCTGTGCCTCAATGCGCCGGAGCTGGGGCCGGATTTCCTGCAGGCGCAGGTGGAGGCCTCGGCGCCGTCGCTGGCCTTCGTCGAGCGGCTGGCCAATCCCTCGTCTTTCGCCGATGCGGCACCCGATCGCGCGCTCAAGGTCTTGGTCTACCGCGCGGGCTGAACCGGTTGCCCCATGAAAAAACCCGCCGATGGCGGGTTTTTTCATGGGAGACGGCGGGGTCGCCGGCCTTACTTGCCGGAAATGGCCGCCGTGGTCTCGGTTTGCGCTTCCTGGACCCGGCGGGCGCCGTCGAAGCGGCGCTGCCAGTAGCTGCCGTTCATGTCCTCGACCCGGACCTGGGCGCCGCTGCGCGGCGAATGGATGAACTTGCCTTCGCCGACATAGATGCCCACATGGCTGAAGGCGCGGCGCATGGTGTTGAAGAACACCAGGTCGCCGGGCTTGAGTTCGCTGCGGTCGATCTTCTCGGTGGCGGCGGCCTGTTCCTCGGCGCGGCGCGGCAACAGGTGGCCGACGGTCTGGTTGTACATCGCGCGCACGAAGCCGCTGCAGTCGAAGCCGGTCTCGGCTGAGTTGCCGCCGCGGCGGTAGGGCACGCCCAGGAAGCCCACGGCGGTGACCACCAGGTCGGAGGTGCGGTCGACGACCGTCTGGCTGACGTGCTGGATGTGGCCCATCAGGCCCTTGTCCGTCAGCATGCGCTCCATGTCGTCCGAGCGGTCCTGCGGTGGGGCGGCGTGGGCCGCACTGGCCAACAGGAGGGAGGCGAGTAGGAGTGGAATTCGCATGGGCTCGTAGGATGGGGATGACAGCATGCGCCGTCAAATTCAGACGAAGTCGCGATTCTGCATGCAAATGGCTGTGGCGATTGGGGTTTTCGGCTTTTTTGACCATCAAAAATGTAACGATGACCCGCCCGGGCGCTGCTGCGCGGCGGGTTGTACCTAGAAGGTTTTCAGTATTCGCCGCGTCCGCGCTGCGGTCCCGTCGCGCGTTCCGCCTCAAGGAGTTGCATGCATCCGAACAAAAATCCCCGCCGAAGCCTGCAGTACGGGCTGTTGGCGCCCGTTTTGGCCCTGGCCTGCACGGCAGCCCTGGCCCAGCGCCAGCCCGAGGTGCGGGCGGAGCAGGTCGCCAGCGGACTGCAGAACCCATGGGCGGTGGCTTTCCTGCCCGAAGGCCGCTTCCTGGTCACCGAAAAGGCCGGGCGCATGCGCGTGGTCGGCGCCGATGGCAAGCTGGGCGCGCCGCTGGCCGGCCTGCCCGCCATCGCGGCCGGCGGGCAGGGCGGCCTGCTCGACGTGGTGACCGACAGCGGCTTCGCCGGCAACCGCACGGTCTATTTCTGCTTCTCCGAGCCCGAAGTCGGCGGGTCGGCCAACAGCACGGCGGTGGCGCGCGCCCAGTTGTCGGCCGACGGCGCGCGGCTCGAGGGCACGAAGGTGATCTTCAGCCAGCGGCCGAAGGTGACGAGCAGCGCCCACTTCGGCTGCCGCATCGTCGAGGCCCGCGACGGCACGCTGTTCGTCACCCTGGGCGACCGCTTCGGCCGCAAGGACGATGCGCAGAAGCTCGACAACCACCTGGGCAAGGTGGTCCGGATCCAGAAGGACGGCATGGTGCCGCGCGACAACCCCTTCGTGAGCCGCGCGGGCGCGCTGCCCGAGATCTGGAGCTACGGCCATCGCAACGGCCAGGGTGCGGCGCTGGCGCCCGACGGCCGCTTCTGGATGCACGAGCACGGCCCGCAGGGCGGCGACGAGATCAACGTGCCGCAGGCCGGCAAGAACCACGGCTGGCCCGTGATCACCTACGGCGAGAACTACGGCGGCGGCAGGATCGGCGACGGCCTGACGGCCAAGGAAGGCATGGCGCAGCCGCTGCACTACTGGGTGCCCTCGATCGCGCCCTCGGGCATGGTCTTTCTCACCAGCGACCGTTACGGCGCCGCTTGGAAGGGCAACCTGTTCGTCGGTTCGCTCAAGTTCGGCTACCTCGACCGCATCGAGCTCAAGGACGGCAAGGTGGTGGCCGAGCACAAGCTGCTGGAGGAGGGCCGGGCGCGCATCCGCGACGTGCGCCAGGGGCCCGACGGCTGGCTGTATGTGCTGACCGACGAGGCCGACGGCAAGCTGCTGCGCCTGCGGCCGCGCTGAGCCACGGGCTCAGGGGGCGCAGCGCGGCAGCGGCAGGGTCGGCAGCAGCGCGGTCCAGAGCCGGTGCCACGGCGCCCAGTCGTGGCCTCCCTCGGTGGTGAGCACATGGTCGGCCGGCAGCACCGCGGCCAGCAGGCCGTTGGGCGCCGCGAAACGGTCGGCCCTGCCATAGCCCAGCCACAGCGGCGGCAGCGTGCTCGCCGAGGGCGACGCATAGCCCTGGAGCGACGTCCACAAAGCCGTCTCGCGCTGTAGACGATCGTCCCCGGGCGGCACCGCCGCCGGATGCCAGCTGCGCAGGCCGCCGGCCTTTGCCACGTCATCGGCCACCGCCGGCTCGCCCAGGTAGGGCGCGAGCGCCACCAGGCCGGCAATCTCGCCGGGCCGTTCCTGGGCGTAGACCAGCCCGCCGAAGCCGCCCAGCGAGATGCCGACGAGCCAGATCGCGCGGTAGCCGCGGGCCCGGGCCGGCGCGATCACGTCCTGCCGCAGGCGTTCGACGAACGTGCCCTTCTCGTAGTAACCCAGGTGGGCATCGACGCGCAGCACGTCGACCGCGAGCCGCTGGTCCTGCACCGCGCGCACGAAGCCTTCGCGCACGAACTCGTCGGGGTGCGAGTGCACGCCGGGCAGCATCACGAGCAGCGTGTCGGGGTGCAGCGCGCAGTCGCTCGGGTCGCTCAAGATGTACAGGGGCGCATCGGCCGAGCGCAGGTTGGCACAGCCGGCCAGCAGGCCCAGGGCGAGGAGTGCGGCGAGCGGGTGGAAGGGCTTCATGGGAGAGGGGGCGGGGGTCTGCCGGTGCGTCTCGCGATACGGTCTAATTCTGCGCTGCACGGGCCGAAGTCGCCCGTCCTGTTTTTCCGAAGGATTCCCCATGCTGCTCGACGTCTCCCTTTCCCAACTCGTTCTGGTCGACTACCAGGCGCGCCTGATGCCCGCGATCTTCGAAGCCGACGCGACCGCCGCCAACGCGGTGCGCCTGGGCAAGATCGCGCAGCTGCTCGAGGTGCCGGTGTTCGGCACCGAGCAGAACCCGTCCAAGCTGGGCGAGAACCTGCCCGAGATCCGCGCGCTGTGCCAGCGCACGCTGGCCAAGATGCACTTCAGTGGCGTGGAAGAGGGGCTGGGCGAATGGCTGCGGCCGCCGGTCAAGGCGCCGCAGGGCAATGCGCGCAGCCTGCCCAAGCACCTGCAGAAGCCCGCCGGTGGTGCCCAGGAAGAGCGCGGCACCATCGTGATCGCCGGCTGCGAAGCCCATGTGTGCCTGCTGCAGACCGCGCTCGACCTGCTCGAGGACGAGTTCGAGGTCTGGGTCGTGACCGACGCCTGCAGCTCGCGCACCGAGCGCAACCGGGATGCGGCCTTCGACCGGCTGGCCGGCGCCGGCGCCGAGCTGGTGACCACCGAGATGGTGGGCTTCGAATGGCTGCGCACGGCCGAGCATCCGGCCTTCCGCGACTATCAGGCGCTGATCCGCTGAGCGGGAAACGGGCAGGGCGGGTGTCAGGCTGCCGAAAGCCCGCCGAACCATGATGAATTCAGCCCCGCGCCATAAGCGGGGCGTCTCTGGAGACATACCGACATGCGTTCGTACAGCGACTTCTATCGCCGGTCCGTCGACGACAGCGAGGCCTTCTGGGCCGAGCAGGCCCGGCTGATCGACTGGCAGACCCCACCGCAGCAGATCCTCGACGCCAGCCATCCGCCCTTCGCGCGCTGGTTCGTGGGCGGCACCACCAACCTGTGCCACAACGCGATCGACCGCCACCTCGACGCGCGCGGCGACCAGCCGGCGTTGATCTGCGTCTCGACCGAGACCGGGCTGGAGCGCAGCTACAGCTTCCGCGAACTGCACGCCGAGGTGCAGTGCACGGCCGCCAGCCTGCTCGCGCTGGGCGTGAAGCGCGGCGACCGCGTGCTGATCTACATGCCCATGATCGCGGAGGCCACCTTCGCGATGCTGGCCTGCGCGCGCATCGGCGCGGTCCATTGCGTGGTGTTCGGCGGCTTCGCCAGCGGCTCGCTGGCCTCGCGCATCGAGGATGCCGAGCCGACCGTGATCGTGAGCGCCGACGCGGGCTCGCGCGGCGGCAAGGTACTGGCGTACAAGCCGCTGCTCGACGAGGCGATCCGGCTGTCGAAGCACAAGCCCGCGGCCGTGCTGCTGGCCGACCGCGGCCTCGCGCCGATGGATCGGGTGGCCGGCCGCGACCACCTGATGCGCGATCTCGCCGCACAGCACCGCGGCGCGGTCGTGCCCTGCGCCTGGCTCGAGTCGACCGAGATCAGCTACACCATCTACACCAGCGGCACCACCGGCAAGCCCAAGGGCGTGCAGCGCGACACCGGCGGCTACGCGGTCGCGCTGGCGGCCAGCATGCCGCACATCTTCGACGCGAGGGCGGGAGAGACCTACTTCTGCACCAGCGACATCGGCTGGGTCGTGGGCCACAGCTACATCGTCTACGGCCCGCTGATCGCGGGCATGGCCACCATCCTCTACGAAGGCCTGCCGACCCAGGGCCTGGACCGCCAGCCCGACGGCGGCATCTGGTGGCAGCTGGTCGAGAAATACAAGGTGACGGTGATGTTCAGCGCGCCGACCGCGGTGCGCGTGCTCAAGAAGCAGGACCCGGCGCTGCTCAAGAAATACGACCTGTCGAGCCTGCGCGCGCTGTTCCTGGCCGGCGAGCCGCTCGACGAGCCCACCGGGCGCTGGATCGGCGAGGGCCTGGGCGTGCCGATCATCGACAACTACTGGCAGACCGAATCCGGCTGGCCGATCATCACCATCGCCAACGGCGTCGAGAAGAAGCCGGGCAAGCTGGGCAGCCCGGGCGTGCCCATGTACGGCTGGCGGGTGAAGATCCTCGACGAGTCGACCGGCGAGGAACTGAGCGCGCTCAACGAGAAGGGCGTGGTCGTGATCGAGGGACCGACGCCGCCCGGCTTCATGCAGACCATCTGGCGCGACGACGCGCGCTTCGTCAACACCTACTGGAAGAGCGTGCCCGGAAAAATGGTCTATTCGACCTTCGACTGGGGCATCCGCGACGCCGACGGCTACTTCTTCATCCTCGGGCGGACCGACGACGTGATCAACGTCGCGGGCCACCGGCTCGGCACGCGCGAGATCGAGGAGGTGATCTCGGGCCATGCCAACGTCGCCGAAGTGGCGGTGGTCGGCGTGGCGGACGCGCTCAAGGGGCAGGTCGCGGTGGCTTTCGTTGTGCCGCGCAATGCGGACGGCGTCGAAGGGGCGGGCGCCCTGGCGCTCGAGGGCGAGATCATGCGGCGCGTGGCCGATCAGCTGGGGGCGCTCGGCCGCCCGTCACGCGTGCACTTCGTGACGGGCCTGCCCAAGACGCGCAGCGGCAAATTGCTGCGGCGCGCCATCCAGGCGATCTGCGAAGGGCGCGATGCGGGCGACCTCACGACCATGGACGATCCCGCCACGCTGCAGCGCATCCGTCAACTGCTCTGGCCTTAGGGTTGCTTGGGCCCGTCGGCTGTCACAAGGCTGACGTGGCACAATGCCAAGGTACTCAGGCCCTTCCCTAGCCACAGTCGCATCCGCCAATCGGTTCAGCCGTGTAGCGGAAGGTTTCTTAAACCAGCTAATGCTTCCTTCAGGGGAGCGAAAGTCAGCGGAATATGAGCGATTCCTCGACGTCCAACGTCTACCAAGCCTATCAAGGCAACACCTACCTCTTCGGCGGCAACGCGCCCTATGTCGAGGAGATGTACGAAAACTACCTCGCCAACCCCGGCAGCGTGCCCGACAACTGGCGCTCCTACTTCGACGCGCTGCAGCATGTGCCGGCCGCCGATGGCAGCAGCGCCCGCGACGTGGCGCACCAGCCCGTCATCAACGCTTTTGCCGAACGCGCCAAGCAGGGCACGACCAAGGTCGTGCACGCCAGCGGCGCCGATTCCGAGCTGGGCCGCCAGCGCACCGCCGTCCAGCAGCTGATCGCCGCCTACCGCAATGTCGGCGCGCGCTGGGCCGACCTGGACCCGCTCAAGCGCACCGAGCGTCCCGCCATCCCCGAACTCGAGCCCTCGTTCTACGGCCTGCGCGATGCCGACCTCGAGACCGTGTTCAACACGAGCAACACCTTCTTCGGCAAGGACACCATGTCCTTGCGCGACCTGCTCAACGCGCTCAACGAAACGTACTGCGGCACCATCGGCGCCGAGTACATGTACACCACCGACCAGAACCACAAGCGCTGGTGGCAGCAGAAGCTCGAGAGCGCCCGGACCAATCCGAAGCTCAATGCGGACCAGAAGAAGCACGTGCTCGAACGCCTGACGGCCGCCGAAGGCCTCGAGCGCTTCCTGCACACCAAGTACGTCGGTCAGAAGCGTTTCTCGCTCGAAGGCGGCGAGAGCTTCATCGTCTCGATGGACGAGCTGATCCAGGAAGCCGGCGCCAAGGGCGTGCAGGAAATCGTGATCGGCATGGCCCACCGCGGCCGCCTCAACGTGCTGGTCAACTCGCTGGGCAAGATGCCGGCCGACCTGTTCGCCGAGTTCGACCACACCGCGCCTGAAGACCTGCCCAGCGGCGACGTCAAGTACCACCAGGGCTTCAGCTCCGACGTGACCACGCGCGGCGGTCCGGTGCACCTGAGCCTGGCGTTCAACCCGTCCCATCTCGAGATCGTGAACCCGGTGGTCGAAGGCTCGGTGCGCGCCCGCATGGACCGCCGCGGCGATCCGCTGGGCAAGCAGGTGCTGCCGATCATCGTGCACGGCGACGCGGCCTTCGCCGGCCAGGGCGTCGTGATGGAAACGCTGGCGCTGGCCGAAACCCGTGGCTATTCCACGGGCGGCACGGTGCACATCGTGATCAACAACCAGATCGGCTTCACCACCAGCGACCCGCGCGACAGCCGCTCGACGCTGTACTGCTCGGACATCGTCAAGATGATCGAAGCCCCGGTGCTGCACGTGAACGGCGACGACCCGGAAGCCGTGGTGCTCGCCACCCAGCTCGCACTGGACTTCCGCATGGAGTTCCAGAAGGACGTGGTGGTCGACATCATCTGCTTCCGCAAGCTGGGCCACAACGAGCAGGACACGCCTTCGCTGACCCAGCCGCTGATGTACAAGAAGATCGCGGCCCATCCCGGCACGCGCAAGCTGTACGCCGACAAGCTGGCTGCCCAGGGCCTGGGCGAGACGCTCGGCGACGACATGGTCAAGGCGCAGCGCGCGGCCTTCGATGCCGGCAAGAACACCTCGGACCCGGTGCTGACCAACTTCAAGAGCAAGTACGCGGTCGACTGGAGCCCGTTCCTGAACAAGAAGTGGACCGACGCCGGCGACACCGCCATCCCGACTTCCGAGTGGAAGCGGCTGGCCGAGCGCGTGACCTTCGTGCCCGAAGGCTTCACCGTGCATCCGCTGGTGAAGAAGGTGCTCGACGACCGCGCCGCCATGGGCCGCGGCGACGTCAACGTCGACTGGGGCATGGGCGAGCACATGGCTTACGCCTCGCTGGTGGCCAGCGGCTACCCGGTGCGCCTGTCGGGTGAAGACTCGGGCCGCGGCACGTTCACGCACCGCCATGCGGTGCTGCACGACCAGAACCGCGAGAAGTTCGACACCGGCACCTACACGCCGCTGCAGAACGTGGCCGACAACCAGGCCCCGTTCGTCGTCATCGACTCGATCCTGTCCGAAGAGGCCGTGCTGGCCTTCGAATACGGCTACGCCTCGAACGACCCGAACACGCTGGTGATCTGGGAAGCCCAGTTCGGCGACTTCGTCAACGGTGCGCAGGTCGTGATCGACCAGTTCATCGCTTCGGGCGAAGTGAAATGGGGCCGCGTCAACGGCCTGACGCTGATGCTGCCGCACGGCTACGAAGGCCAGGGCCCCGAGCACAGCTCGGCACGCCTGGAGCGCTTCATGCAGCTGTCGGCCGACACCAACATGCAGGTCGTGCAGCCGACCACGGCCAGCCAGATCTTCCACATCCTGCGTCGCCAGATGGTGCGCAACCTGCGCAAGCCGCTGATCATCCTCACGCCCAAGTCGCTGTTGCGCAACAAGGACGCGACCTCGCCGATCTCCGAGTTCACCAAGGGTGCGTTCCAGACGGTCATCCCCGACCACAAGGAACTCAAGGCCGACAAGGTCAAGCGCCTGGTGGCCTGCTCGGGCAAGGTCTACTACGACCTGGTGAAGAAGCGCGAAGAACGCGGGCAGGACGACACGGCGATCATCCGCGTCGAACAGCTCTATCCGTTCCCGCACAAGGCTTTCGCCGCCGAGATCAAGAAGTACCCGAACCTGGCCGACGTGGTCTGGTGCCAGGACGAACCGCAGAACCAGGGCGCCTGGTTCTTCGTGCAGCACTACATCCACGAGAACATGGTCGACGGCCAGAAGCTCGGCTACTCGGGTCGTGCCGCTTCCGCTTCGCCCGCGGTCGGCTACTCGCACCTCCACCAGGAGCAGCAGAAGGCCCTGGTCGAAGGCGCGTTCGGCAAGCTCAAGGGTTTTGTCCTCACGAAGTGAGCGAGCTCCTTCTTATCCATCCCACAAAAAGTACAAGTCGGAGCACTCTCCAAAATGTCTATCGTTGAAGTCAAAGTCCCCCAGTTGTCCGAATCCGTGGCCGAGGCCACCATGCTCACCTGGAAGAAGAAGCCAGGCGACGCCATCGCCATCGATGAAATCCTGATCGAGATCGAGACCGACAAGGTCGTGCTCGAGGTGCCCGCACCTGCCGCCGGCGTGCTGGCCGAAATCGTCCAGGGCGACGGCGCGACCGTCGTGGCCGATCAGCTGATCGCCAAGATCGACACCGACGGCAAGGCCGCTGCGGCTGCGCCCGCCGCCGCAGCCGCACCTGTACCCGCCGCGGCCCCCGCGCCGGCGCAAGCCGCTGCCGCCGCCACCGGCGGCGCCAAGTCCGACGTTGCCATGCCCGCCGCTGCCAAGCTGCTGGCCGACAACAACCTGAAGACCAGCGATGTGGCGGGCTCGGGCAAGGACGGCCGCGTGACCAAGGGCGACGTGCTCGGCGCCGTGGCCTCGGGCACGACCGCCAAGGCGCCGGCCGCTGCGCCCGCACCGGCCGCCAAGCCGCTGCTGCAGCAGGTCGCCGCACCCGCGAGCCCGAAGGATCTGGGCGAGCGCCCCGAGCAGCGCGTGCCGATGAGCCGCCTGCGCGCGCGCATCGCCGAGCGTCTGCTGCAGTCGCAGTCGACCAACGCCATCCTGACCACCTTCAACGAAGTGAACATGGCCCCGGTCATGGACATGCGCAAGAAGTTCCAGGACGCGTTCACCAAGGAACACGGCGTGAAGATCGGCTTCATGAGCTTCTTCGTGAAGGCCGCGGTGCATGCGCTCAAGAAGTACCCGGTGATCAACGCCTCGGTCGACGGCAACGACATCGTCTACCACGGCTACTTCGACATCGGCATCGCGGTGGGTTCGCCGCGCGGCCTGGTGGTGCCGATCCTGCGCAACGCCGACCAGATGAGCTTTGCCGAGATCGAGAAGAAGATCGCCGAATTCGGCCAGAAGGCCAAGGACGGCAAGCTGGGCATCGAAGAGATGACCGGCGGCACCTTCTCCATCAGCAATGGCGGCACCTTCGGCTCGATGCTGTCGACGCCCATCATCAACCCGCCGCAGTCGGCCATCCTGGGCGTGCACGCGACCAAGGACCGCGCGGTGGTGGAGAACGGCCAGATCGTGATCCGTCCGATGAACTACCTGGCGATGAGCTACGACCACCGCATCATCGACGGCCGCGAAGCCGTGCTGGGCCTGGTCGCGATGAAGGAAGCGCTGGAAGATCCTTCGCGCCTGCTGTTCGACATTTAATTTATCGCGAACGCAATGCGCCGCCTGGCCGTCGTCATGCTTTGCGCGATCGGCGCCTCGGCCTCGGCCGGGGCGGCGGAGCGCGATGCGTGGAGCGGCCTCTACCGGCATGAATGGGTGGCCGACACCCAGGCCGCGCGCGAGCGCCCGGGGGCCGGGCCGTCGCAGCTGACGATCGCCCGTGCGCCCGATGCCGACCCCGCCAGGCTGGCCGAGCGCTACCAGGCGGACCTGGCCCGATGGACCCTGGCCGATGGTAGCGGCGGCGGCGAGAAGAGCGAGCCGCTGCGCCGCTTTCTGCCGCGTGACTACGGCGAGTGGGGCTGGACGGCCCTGCACGAGGCCGGCCGCATGGAATGCCTGGACGGCGGCCATCTCTTCATCTGCAAGACCGCACCCGACACCACGGTCGCCTTCGGCCCCGAAGGCCCCAGGCAGGAGACCCTGCGTGTCAAGACGGGTGTCTTTGGAATCGCCCTCCATGCGGGCGCATTCGAACTCAAGAAACTGGACTGAAACATGAGCAAGCAATTCGACGTCATCGTCATCGGTGGTGGCCCCGGCGGCTACATCGCCGCGATCCGTGCGGCCCAACTGGGCTTCAACGTGGCCTGTGTCGACGAGTGGAAAAACGCCAAGGGCGGCCCCGCACTGGGCGGCACCTGCACCAACGTCGGCTGCATCCCCTCGAAGGCGCTGCTGCAGTCGTCCGAGCACTACGAGCATGCCGGCAAGCACTTTGCCGACCATGGCATCAACGTCAAGGGCCTGGAACTCGACCTCGGCAAGATGCTGGCCCGCAAGGACCAGGTCGTGAAGCAGAACAACGACGGCATCACCTACCTGTTCAAGAAGAACAAGATCACGTCCTTCCATGGCCGTGCGTCCTTCGTGAAGGCCGCCGACGGCGGCTACGAGATCAAGGTGACCGGCGCGGCCGAAGAATCCATCGTCGGCAAGCACATCGTCGTGGCCACGGGCTCCAACGCCCGCGCGCTGCCCGGCACGCCTTTCGATGAAGAGAACATCCTGTCGAACGACGGCGCGCTGCGCGTCGGCGACGTGCCGAAGAAGCTCGCGCTGATCGGCTCGGGCGTGATCGGCCTGGAAATGGGCTCGGTCTGGCGCCGTCTGGGCGCTGAAGTCACGGTGCTCGAAGGTCTGCCGACCTTCCTGGGCGCGGTCGACGAGCAGATCGCCAAGGAAGCCAAGAAGGCCTTCGACAAGCAGGGCCTGAAGATCGAACTCGGCGTCAAGGTCGGCGAGATCAAGTCGGACAAGAAGGGCGTCAAGGTCGCCTACACCAACGCCAAGGGCGAAGCGGTGTCGCTCGACGTCGACAAGCTGATCGTCTCGATCGGCCGCGTGCCCAACACCATCGGCCTGAACGCCGAAGCCGTGGGCCTGGCGCTCGACGAGCGCGGCGCGATCAACGTGGACGACGAGTGCAAGACCAACCTGCCCAACGTCTGGGCGATCGGCGACGTGGTGCGCGGCCCGATGCTGGCGCACAAGGCGGAAGAAGAGGGCGTGGCCGTGGCCGAGCGCATCGCGGGCCAGCATGGGCACGTCAACTTCAACACCATCCCCTGGGTCATCTACACCTCGCCCGAGATCGCATGGGTGGGCCAGACCGAGCAGCAGCTCAAGGCCTCGGGCCGCGCCTACAAGGCCGGCACCTTCCCCTTCCTGGCCAACGGCCGCGCGCGCGCGCTGGGTGACACGACCGGCATGGTCAAGTTCCTGGCCGATGCCACCACCGACGAGATCCTCGGCGTGCACATGGTCGGCCCGCAGGTCAGCGAGCTGATCTCCGAAGCCGTGGTGGCGATGGAGTTCAAGGCCAGCGCCGAAGACATCGCCCGCATCTGCCACGCCCACCCGTCGCTCTCCGAAGCGACCAAGGAAGCGGCACTGGCGGTCGACAAGCGCACGCTGAACTTTTGAGCGTCAAGCAAGCCTACGAGGCCGAGCTCGTTGCTCGCGGCTTCCAGAGCGACCCCGCGCAACTGCGCGCGGTGGACGCGCTGGAACGCTGCGCCAGCGAGTGGGCCGATTACAAGGCGCAGCGCTCCAATGCGCTGAAGAAGCTGATCAACCGGCCGGAAGTGCCGCGCGGCGTCTACATGTACGGCGGTGTCGGACGCGGCAAGAGCTTCCTGATGGATTGCTTCTTCAACGCCGTGCCGATCAAGCGCAAGACGCGGCTGCACTTCCATGAGTTCATGCGCGAGGTGCACCGCGAGCTGGCCGACCTGCAGGGCACGGTCAACCCGCTCGACGAACTCGGCCGGCGCATGGCAAAGCGCTTCAAGCTGATCTGCTTCGACGAGTTCCATGTCGCGGACATCACCGACGCCATGATCCTGCACCGGCTGCTGGCCGCGCTGTTCGACAGCGGCGTGGGCTTTGTGACCACCTCCAATTTCAAGCCCGACGACCTGTACCCGGATGGCCTGCACCGCGACCGCATCCTGCCCGCGATCGCGCTGCTCAACGAGAAGCTCGAAGTGATCAGCGTGGACAACGGTACCGACTACCGGCACCGCACGCTGGAGCAGCTGCGGCTCTATCTCACGCCCAACGGCCCCGAGGCCGACGCGGAGATGACGCAGGCCTTCGACCGGCTGGCCGAGTCCGCCGACGAAGACCCGGTGCTGCACATCGAGGCGCGCGAGATCCGGGCGCGCCGCAAGGCGGGCGGCGTGGTCTGGTTCGATTTCCGGACCCTGTGCGGCGGCCCGCGCTCGCAGAACGACTACCTCGAGATCGCGACCCAGTTCCACACGGTGCTGCTGTCCGATGTGCCGCAGATGACGGTCGCGCGGGCCTCTGAAGCACGCCGTTTCACCTGGTTGGTCGACGTGTTCTACGATCGACGGGTCAAGTTCATCCTGTCGGCGGCCGTGGAGCCGGAGGCGTTGTACACCGAGGGGCCGCTGGCCCACGAGTTTCCACGCACCGTGTCCCGGCTCACCGAGATGCACTCCGCTGAATTCCTTGCGCTCGAAAGGCGCGTGGTGGACACCCGACTCACATGAAGATTCGCACCCTGTTCCTGTCGCTGCTGCTGGCCCTGGGCGCATTGCCCGGCATGGCCCAGACCAACGCGGCCGACGGCAACGTGGACCTGGCCGCCGAGCGGGCCCGCCTGACGGCGGAGCGTGCGGCGATCGAGGCGCGCGCGCAGAAGGAGCAGGCGGCCTGCTATCAGAAGTTCGCGGTCGAGGACTGCCTGATCGACAGCCGCCGCAAGCGCCGCACGCAGGACGACGACATCAAGCGCCAGGAGGCCACGCTCAGCGACATCGATCGCCGGCGCCGTGCCGCGGCCCAGCTGAAGCGCCTCGAGGAGGCCGCCCCGCGTCCTCAGGACGATCCGGCGCAGCGCGAGCGCGCGCAGGCGGCCCAGCAGGGGCGCGAACAGCGCGCCGCCGATCACGCCAAGACCCGCGACGACGCGGCCGCACAGGCCGAGGCCAATCGCCAGAAATTCGAGGCCAAGCAGCGCGCTCAGGCGGCCGAGCAGGCCAAGGCCGCCCGGCTGCAGGCGGCGGCACCGGAAGCCCGTGCGCGCAACGAGCGCAAGCTCCAGAAGGCGCAGGAGCATCGCGAGGCCCGCGAACGCAGCAACGCCGAGCGCGTCAAGCCGCGCTCGCCCGCGCTGCCCACACCGCCGCCCTGATCGGGGCGGCTTGCGACGAGGGCCGGCAGCCAGGCTGCCGACCTCGGCGGATCAGTACTTGTCCAGCACGGCGCCCGAGCTCGCGCTCGAGGCGTTGAATGCGAACTTGGCCTGCACGCCACGCGTGTAGCGCGGCGCCGGTGCCGTCCAGGCTGCGCGGCGCTTGGCGATCTCGGCCTCGGGCACGTTGAGTTCGAGCACCAGCTTGTGCGCGTCGATGGTGATCGAGTCGCCTTCGTTGACGAAAGCGATGGTGCCACCGGCCGCAGCCTCGGGCGCCACGTGGCCCACCACCATGCCCCAGGTGCCGCCCGAGAAGCGGCCGTCGGTGATCAGGCCCACGCTCTCGCCCAGGCCAGCGCCGATCAGCGCGCCCGTGGGGGCCAGCATCTCGGGCATGCCCGGGCCGCCCTTGGGGCCGAGGTAGCGCAGCACCATCACGTCGCCGGCCACGATCTTGCCGGCCAGGATGGCTTCCAGCGCCGACTGCTCGTCGTCGAAGACGCGCGCCGGGCCGGTGATGACCGGGTTCTTCAGGCCGGTGATCTTGGCGACCGCGCCTTCGGGCGACAGGTTGCCCTTGAGGATCGCGAGGTGGCCTTCGCTGTACATCGGCTTGTCGATCGGGCGGATCACGTCCTGGTCGGCGCGCGGCACGTCGGGCACGTCCTTGAGGACTTCGGCGATGGTCTGGCCGCTGATGGTGATGCAGTCGCCATGCAGCAGGCCGGCCTTCAGCAGCACCTTCATGACCTGCGGGATGCCGCCCGCCTGGTGCAGGTCGACTGCCAGGTACTTGCCCGAGGGCTTCAGGTCGCAGATCACCGGCACCTTCTTGCGCATGCGCTCGAAGTCGTCGATGGTCCAGTCGACGCCGGCCGTGTGGGCGATCGCCAGGAAGTGCAGCACCGCGTTGGTCGAGCCGCCCGTGGCCATGATCACGGCCACCGCGTTCTCAATCGCCTTCTTGGTCACGATGTCGCGCGGCTTGAGGTCCTTCTTGATCGCCTCGATCAGCACCTTGGCCGATTCCTTGGCCGAGTTCTGCTTCTCGTCGTGCGGGTTCGCCATGGTCGAGGAATAGGGCAGCGACATGCCCAGGGCCTCGAAGGCGCTCGACATGGTGTTGGCCGTGTACATCCCGCCGCAGGAGCCGGTGCCGGGGATGGCGCGCTTCTCGATCTGCAGCAGGTCCTCGTCGCTCATGTTGCCGGCGGCGTTCTGGCCCACCGCCTCGAACACGCTCACGATGTTCAGGTCTTGGCCCTTGTAGCGGCCCGGCAGGATGGTGCCGCCGTAGACGTAGATGGCCGGCACGTTGGCGCGCAGCATGCCCATCATGCCGCCGGGCATGTTCTTGTCGCAGCCGCCGACCACCAGCACGCCGTCCATCCACTGGCCGCCGACGCAGGTCTCGATGCAGTCGGAAATGACTTCGCGGCTCACCAGCGAGAACTTCATGCCCTCGGTGCCCATGGCCATGCCGTCGGAAATCGTGGGCGTGCCGAAGACCTGGGCGTTGCCGCCGGCTTCCTCGATGCCTTCGATGGCCGCGTCGGCCAGCTTCTGCAGGCCCGAGTTGCAGGGCGTGATGGTGCTGTGGCCGTTGGCCACGCCGACCATCGGCTTCTTGAAGTCGGCTTCCTCGTAGCCCATCGCATAGAACATCGAGCGGTTGGGCGCGCGTGACTTGCCTTCGACGATGTTGGCGCTGCGGCGGTTGATCTGGAGTGCTTTGTCGGCCATGGGTTCTCTTCTCGTGGGTTGTCTTGTGGGGGAGGCTCGGCGCCAAGTATCCGCCCTTTGACTGATTGGTTCCAATCCATTTTTGGAGCTTGATTGATATGCTCGGCATATGAATGAAGCCTTGATCGACCTGCGTGCCTGGCGCCAGTTCGTCGCCGTGGCCGAAGAGCTGCATTTCGGCCGCGCGGCGCTGCGCCTGCACATGACGCAGCCGCCGGTCACGCAGGCCATCGCCCAGCTCGAGAAGACGCTGGGCATCGTGCTGTTCGACCGCACCCGCAGGCGCGTGGCGCTCACGCCCGCGGGCGAGGCGCTGCTGCCCGACGTGCGCGACATGCTCGAGCGCGCGCAGGCGCTGCCGGCCCGTGCGCGCGCTGCGGCCGCGGGCGAGGTCGGGCGGGTGCGGCTGGCCTTCGTCTCGACCATCGGCTTCGAGCGGCTGCCGGTGTGGGTGCGCGAGTTCCGCGCGCTGTGCCCCGAGGTGGCGCTGGAACTGGTCGAGGCCACCGGCGACGTGCAACTCGAGGCCTTCGCGCGCGGCGAGCTCGATGCCGGCCTGATGCTGCATTCGCCCGGTTTCGCGCCGCCCGGGCTCGAGCGGCTGGTGGTGGCGCGCGAGCCGCTGGTGCTGGCACTGCCGTCCCGGCATGCGCTGGCGCAGGTCGTGGCCCCCACGCTGGCCGAGGTGCTGGACGAGCCGCTGGTGATCTTCCCGCGCCGCATCGTGCCCTCGCTGCACGACGCGATCTACGGGCTCTACCACGCGGTCGGCCGCACACCCGTGGTGGCGCAGGAGGCGATCCAGATGCAGACCATCGTCAACCTGGTCTGGGGCGAGCTGGGCGTGGCCTGGGTGCCGGAGAGCGTGCGGCAGTTCCGGCGCGAGGGCGTGGTGTACCGCGCGGCCGCCGAGTTCGCGCCGGCCGGACGCCCGCGCCGGGCCACGCCGTTCCCGGCCTGCGAGACCAGCCTGGTCTGGCCCGCGGCGCTCGACAACCCGGCGCTGGCGCGCTTCGTCGCCTTCGTGCGGGAACGCTCGGGCAGTGCCTGAGCCCGAGGCTCAGGCCGCGCCCTTGAGCTGTTGCGGGGCTCATCACCTCAGCGTGGAGGCAGGCGATGCGGCGCGGCATGGGCATGGTCCGAGTGTGGGTGGATCACGCCGTGGCCGCAACGACAACAGGCCCCCCAATCTGGCCAATTCCCCGGCGTGGCCTGGTGGTCCGACAGGGCGTGCGCCAACCGTCACATCGGCCACGGCACAATGCCCGCATGCTCATGTATCCGCAGATCGATCCGATCGCCCTTCAAATCGGGCCCGTTGCCATCCACTGGTATGGCCTGACCTACCTCGCAGCCTTCGCGCTCTTCTATTTCCTCGGCACGCGCCGGCTGCGGCACGAGCCCTTCCGCTCGCTGACCGGGCCCGGCGTCTGGAGCCGAAAGGACGTGGAGGACATCCTGTTCCTCGGCGTGATGGGCGTGATCGTCGGCGGCCGCCTGGGCTACTGCCTGTTCTACAAGCCCGGCTACTACCTCACGCATCCGCTGGAAATCCTGATGGTCTGGCAGGGCGGCATGAGCTTCCATGGCGGGCTGCTGGGCGTGATCGGCGCGATGGTGTGGTTCGCGCATTCGCGGGCCCGGCCGTTCTGGCAGGTGATGGACTTCGTCGCGCCCTGCGTGCCGACCGGCCTGGCCGCGGGCCGGGTGGGCAACTTCATCAACGGCGAACTCTGGGGCCGCTTCTCGAGCCCGGACCTGCCCTGGGGCATGGTGTTCCCGCAGAGCGGCTCGATGCTGCCGCGCCACCCGTCGCAGGTCTACCAGTTCCTGCTCGAAGGCCTGTTGCTGTTCGTGATCCTCTGGCTCTACGCCCGCAAGGAACGCGTGCAGAGCCGGGTCGCGGCGGTGTTCCTGATCGGCTACGGCGCGATGCGCTTCATCGCCGAGTACTTCCGCGAGCCCGACGATTTCCTCGGCCTGCTGGCGCTCAACATGAGCATGGGCCAGTGGCTGTGCGTGCCGATGATCGCCTTCGGCGTCTGGCTGTACCTGAGCGCACCGGCGCGCGCCGCGCGCTCCGCCCGACGCGCCTGAGGATCAGTTTCCGAGCGACAGCGTGGTGCGAAACAGCCGCGCGTCGCCCGTCACCGGATCGGTGAAGCGCAGCGTCTGCGCCAGCAGCTGCAGCGGGTGCGCATGGTCCTCGTCGCCTTCGGCCCGCAGCACGGGGTAGACCGGGTCGTTGACGATCGGCATCCCCAGCGCCGCGCAATGCACCCGCAGCTGGTGCTTGCGGCCCGTGACCGGCGACAGCCGCAGGCGCAGCCGGCCGCCGTCGAGCGCCGCGAGTTGCTCGATGTGCGTTTCCGAATTGGCTTCGCCGGGCACCTCGCGCATGCGCATGAAAGCCAGGTCCTCGGCCAGCCGGCTGCGGTGCACCGCGGGCAGGGGCTGCGGCCCGGGCCCGTGCACGATCGCTTCGTAGGTCTTGTGCACCTCGCGTTCCGCAAAGATGCGCTGGTAGTGGCCGCGGGTGCCGGGCTCGACGCTGAACAGCACCAGGCCCGCGGTGCTGCGGTCGATGCGGTGCACCGGTGCCAAGGTGTCGATGCCCAGCCTGCGCTTGAGCCGCACCAGCAGGCTTTCCTGCAGGTACTTGCCGCCGGGCGTGACCGGCAGGAAATGCGGTTTGTCGGCCACCACCAGGTGCGCATCCTGGAACAGCAGCACCTCGTCGAAGGGCACGCGCGGTTCGTCCGGGATCTCGCGGTAGTAGTAGACGCGCCGGTGGGCGCGGTAGGGCTGGGTCCGCGTGACCGTCTCGCCGTGCTCGTCGATCACCTCGCCCGCGTCGATGCGCGCCAGCCAGGTGGCGGTGCCGACCGCGGGAAAGCGTTCGAGCAGGAAGGCCAGCACCGTCGGCCAGGCGCCGGGCGGCAGGCCGACGCAGCTGGGGCCGACGCCGTCGCGGGTCGGCAGGGGGAGGGGGGGAGCAGGGGCGCGCACGGCATCGACTGTAGCCGTGCCGCCGGAATGGCCCAGGGTTTCCACCGGCGCCCGGCCATTGCCAGCACGAGGCGTTGTTCCCATAATTACGCGTAATTATCGGAAATTACGGATTTGCCCTGGTGCAGACCGCCATGTCCTTTGGGCACCTCGCGTGACCTGCCATGTGCGCCCGTATGAACCCCGACAAGCCGATCCACCTGCCAGGCTGATCCACACCATGCGCATCGTTGCCAATTCGCTGCACGACGAGGTCGCCACCGCGCTGAGGGAAGAGATCTTCGCGGGCGCGCTGGCACCGGGCAGTTTCCTCGACGAGGCGGCGCTGTGCGAGCGGCTGGCCATTTCGCGCACCCCGTTGCGCGAGGCCCTGAAGGTGCTCACCGCCGAGGGCCTGCTGCGTCACGAGCCGCGCCGCGGCTGTTTCGTGGCCGAGGTGACCGAGCGCGACCTCGACGAGATCTTCCCGGTGATCTCGCTGCTCGAGGGCCGCTGTGCCTGGGAGGCGGCACGCAATGCGAGCGACGCCGACATCGCCACGCTCGAGGGCCTGCACGACAAGCTGGTCAAGCACGCCGCGGCCAAGCGCATCACGGCCTACTACGCGACCAACCTCGTGATCCACGAGGCCATCATCACGCTGGCCGACAACCGCTGGCTGGCCCAGACCATCGGCGACCTGCGCAAGATCCTCAAGCTCGCGCGACTGCAGCAGCTCAACGCCCCCGGCCGGCTGGCACAGAGCCTGTCGGAACACCTGGCCGTGTTCGCGGCGCTCAAGGCGCGCGACAGCGACGGCGCCGAGGCCGCGATGCGCACCCATCTCCACCGCCAGCGCGAAGCCCTGCGCGCCGTGGCGCTTCAACAGAAATCGAGGTTGGCTTCATGAATGCTTCCACCTGGCTCACGCGCAGCGTGTCGCGATTGCGCCCCGATGCCGCACCGGCGGCCGAACCCGAAAAGGAGGTCGCATCCTCTTCCTCGTCGGCCCCAGTGAAGAAGAAGGCCGCGTTGCCGCCACGCACGCTGAACGAGCGCCTCGAGGCCACGCTTCGCCGTCATGGCGAAGCGATGGCGCCACGTGCGCTGCGGCGTGCGCTGACCGAGCTTCAATCGGTGGTCGATGCGCGCGTCAGCGAGGTCGAGGCCGGTCGGCGCGCCTGCGAAGTCATGCGCTGGTATGCCGCGCTCGACGCAGCCGAGCGGCGCGACGTCTGGCTGCTGATCAGCGAGCGCTTCGCGCCCGATGCCAAGAAGCTCAGCAGCGCGCGCGCGCGCCACGAGGCCGCGGTCGGCACCCTCGACGAAGGGCAGGCCGAGGTGCACCTGCGCCGCGCGCTGGCCTCGCCGCGCGCGCGCCTGTTGCAGCGCTTCACCATCGACCCCGACGGCATGCGCTTCCTGATCGACCTGCGCGCCGAACTGCTGCCGCAGGTCAAGGGCGAGCGCCGCTTCGTGCCGCTCGACGCCGAGCTCGAACACCTGTTCTCGACCTGGTTCGACGTGGCCTTCCTCGACCTGCGCCGCATCAGCTGGGATTCGCCGGCCTCGCTGATCGAGAAATTGATCCAGTACGAGGCGGTGCACGACATCAAGAGCTGGGCCGACGTGAAGAACCGGCTCGACAGCGATCGCCGCTGCTACGGATTCTTCCACCCGCGCCTGCCCGACGTGCCGCTGATCTTCGTGGAGGTGGCGCTGGTCGACCACCTGAGCGACGGCATCGTGCCGCTGCTCGACGAGGCCGCGGCGCTGGCCACCGCGGACAAGGCCAGCACCGCGATCTTCTATTCGATCAGCAACACGCAGAGCGGCCTGCGCGGCGTGAGCTTCGGCGATTCGCTGATCAAGCGCGTGGTCGAGACGCTGCAGGCCGAGTTCCCGCGGCTCAAGGTGTTCGCGACGCTGTCGCCGATCCCGGGCTTTCGCCCCTGGCTGGCCAAGCACGCGGGCGAGATGCTGGCGCGGCTCGACGACAAGCGCGCGCGCGCCCTGGGGCAATCGCTGGGCTCCCTGCCGCCCACCCCGGAGCGTCTGCTGGCCGCGGCCGACGATGCGCTGGCGTTCGACGCCAGATCGCCCGTGCGCCAGATGCTGCTGCAGTGCGCGGCCGAGTACCTGGGCCGTGCGACGGTCGACGGCAAGCCGGTCGATCCGGTGGCGCGCTTCCATCTCGGCAACGGCGCACGGGTCGAGCGCCTCAACTGGGCGGGTGACCCGTCCAGCAAGGGCGTCAAGCAGGCCTATGGGCTCATGGTCAACTACCTCTACGATCTCAAGCGGCTCGACAAGCACCGCGCGCTGCTGGCCCAGGGCAAGGTGGCGGTCTCGGGCGACATCGACAGCCTGTTCCTCAAGGCTTGAGCGCCGATTTTTCGACGGGCCGATTTCCACGGCGTGCCGACGGCCCCGGCACATGAGCGTTGCATAAAAACAGGAGACAAGACAATGAACCACAGCTTTCAACGGCGCGACATGCTGCGCCTGGCCGCAGCGGCCGCGGCCGTCCTTGGCGGCGGCGCGCAGGCGCAATCCGGCTGGCCTTCCAAGCCCGTCACGCTGGTCGTGCCTTTCCCGGCCGGCGGCGGCACCGACGCGTTCGCGCGGCCGTTGTCGGCGCAGTTCTCCAAGGGCACCGGCCAGACGCTGGTGATCGACAACCGTGGCGGCGCGGGCGGCACCCTGGGGGGCAGCGTGGCCTCCAAGCTGCCGGCCGACGGCTACGGCCTGTTCATGGGCGGGGTGCACCATGCCATCGCACCGTCGATCTACCCCAAGCTCGACTACGACCTCGAGAAGGACTTCGTGCCGCTGATGCTGCTGGCCAATGCGCCGCAGGTGGTGGTGGTCAATCCCAAGCGCGTGACGCAGACCACCGTCCAGGAGTTCATCGCCTATGCCAAGCGCAACCCGGCCAAGATGAACTACGGCTCGGCCGGCGCCGGCACCTCGCACCATCTGGCGGGCGAACTGTTCAAGCAGCAGACCGGCACCTTCATCACGCACATTCCCTACCGCGGCGCGGGCCCGATGCTGCAGGACCTGATCGCCGGCAATGTCGACGTCTGTTTCGACGGCCTGGGCTCTTCGTCGCAACACATCAAGGGCGGCCGCATCAAGGCCCTGATGATGGCCGGCGCCAAGCGCAACCCGGCCTTTCCGGACGTGCCCTGCGCCGCCGAGGTGGGCCTGCCCGACTACAACGTGACGACCTGGTACGGCCTCTGGGCGCCCAAGGGCACGCCGGCCGAGGTGCAATCGCGCATCATCGAGGACATGAAGAAGTCGCTGGCGACCGACGAGCTCAAGACCATCTGGGCCGCCAACGGTTCGGAGATTCCCAACCTCACGGGCACGGCCTACGGCGGCTTCGTCAATGCCGAAATCAAGCGCTGGGCTGCGGTGGTCAAGGCCTCGGGCGCCAAACTGGAATGAGGAGAATTGATGGCGGGTGAGATTCGCATCGAACGCGAGGGCGCGATCGCCTTCGTCACGCTGGTGCACGCAGGGCGCCTGAATGCCATGTCGCGTGCGATGTGGCGCGACCTGCGCGCGGCCTTCGAGGCCTTCGCGACCGACACGGCCCTGCGCTGCATCGTGCTGCGCGGGGAGGGCGGGGCCTTCTGCGCCGGTGGCGACATCTCCGAATACCCGTCCTTCCGCTTCGATGCGGCTGCGCTGCGCGTCTTCCATGAAGACGAGGTCGGCGCCGCGCTCAAGGTGCTGCGCGGCTGCGAGGTGCCGATGCTCGCGCAGATCGAGGGCGCCTGCATGGGCGCCGGCCTCGAGATCGCGAGCTGCTGCGACATCCGGCTGGCCGGCGCGTCGGCGAAGTTCGGCGCGCCCATCGCCAAGCTCGGTTTCCCGATGGCGCCCTACGAAGCGGCGCTGGTGCACCGCGCCGTGGGCGATGCGTTGGCACGCGACATGCTGCTGGCCGCCGGCGTGCATGGCGCGCCCCGGCTGAAAGAGGCCGGCTTCCTGCTCGAGGTGCTGCCCGATGCCGCCGTGGCCGACGCGGTGCGGGTGCATGCGCGTCGCATCGCCGCGCTCGCGCCCGAGGCCGCGCGCGCCCACAAACGCATGCTGGCCGCATTGGCCGGCATCGACACCGGCAAGGTCGAGGCCCTGCTGCCCACGGCCTACGACTACGCCGATTCCCCCGAACACCGCGAAGGCATCGCTGCCTTCCTTGCCAAACGTCCTCCTGTTTTCCGAGATCACGCATGACGACCCAAGCCAACCTTTTCGCCGCGCTGCGCGCCGCCTTCCCTGCCGATCTCGATGCGGTCGCGGTCGAGACCGACGACGGCCTGCTGTACTCCTGGCGCGACCTCGACCGCGCGAGCGCGATGCTCGCCAACCTGTTCACCGCGCTCGAGCTGACGCCCGGCGCGCGTATCGCCGTGCAGGTCGAGAAGTCCGTCGAAGCGCTGATGCTCTACCTGGCCACGCTGCGCGCCGGCTATGTGTTCCTGCCGCTCAACACCGCCTACCGCGGTGCCGAGATCGCATACTTCATCGGCAATGCCGAGCCGGAGGTGGTGGTGTGCAGCAGCGCCAACGCCGAATGGGTCGGCCCGATCGCGCTGGCCGCGGGCACGCGCCATGTGTTCACGCTCGACGACGACCGCACCGGCACCTTGCTCGAACTGGCCGCGCAGTGCAGCGACCGGCACACCGTGGTGCACAAGGACGAAGACGACCTCGCGGCCATCCTCTACACCAGCGGCACCACCGGCCGCAGCAAGGGGGCGATGCTCACGCACCGCAACCTGCTGTCGAACGCCGAGGTGCTCAAGGACTACTGGGGCTGGACCGAGGGCGACGTGCTGATCCACGCTCTGCCCATCTTCCACGTGCACGGCCTGTTCGTCGCGATCCACGGCGCGCTGCTCAACGGCAGCAAGATGATCTGGCTCAACAAGTTCGACCCGAAGCGCGTGGTGGCGCGGCTGCCCGAGGCCACGGTCTTCATGGGCGTGCCCACGCTCTATGTGCGCATGCTGGCCGAGCCCGGGCTCACGAAGAAGGCCTGCAAGCGCATGCGCCTGTTCATCGCGGGTTCGGCGCCGCTGCTGATCGAGACCTTCCACGCCTGGCAGCAGCGCACCGGCCACACGATCCTCGAGCGCTACGGCATGAGCGAGACCGCGATGCTCACCTCCAACCCCTACAGTGCGGTGCAGGGAGAGCGCCGCGGCGGCACGGTGGGCTTCGCGTTGCCGGGCGTGAACCTGCGGGTGCGCGTGGCCGAAGACAACGGCGACAGCCGCGAGGCGACCACGGGCGAGATCGGCAACATCGAGGTCGACGGCCCCAACGTGTTCGCCGGCTACTGGCGCATGCCCGAGAAGACGAAGGAGGAATTCACATCCGACGGCTTCTTCAAGACCGGTGACGTGGGCCAGATCGACGGCCTGGGCTACATCACCATCGTCGGCCGCAGCAAGGACCTGATCATCAGCGGCGGCTACAACGTCTACCCGGCCGAGATCGAGGGCTTCATCAACGAGCTGCCGGGCGTGGCCGAGAGCGCGGTGGTCGGCGTGCCCCATGCGGACTTCGGCGAGGTCGGCGTGGCCGTGGTCACGACCAAGCCCGGCGCGGTGATCGATGCGGACGCGATCGTGGCCGAGCTCAAGGCCAGGCTGGCCAACTTCAAGGTGCCCAAGCGCTGCTTCGTGGTGGGCGAGCTGCCGCGCAACGCGATGGGCAAGGTGCAGAAGGCGCTGCTGCGCGAACAGCACAAGGGTCTGTTCGCGCGCGCCTGAGCCTCAATCGGGCAGCGCGGTCAGGCTGCGCGGCTCCTGCACCTGGGTCGCGTTGTGCTCGGAACGGTAGCGTGCCGCCATCGCATAGACCGCCTTGCGCACGCGCATGACCGAACCGATCGGCCGGTGCGCGGCCAGGCCGTGCCAGGGGCTGAAGGACATGCCGTCGTCCACCGCGGCCGAGCGCGCGTCGCTCCAGGCGACCTGCGGCGCGGCCACGATGCGTGCCACCGTGACGAAGGGGCTCTGGTCTTCCGGCCACTGCACCGAAGCATCCTCGATCGGCATGGCCTGGAGGTCGGTGCACAGCTGGACCCGCAGTTCCCAGGTGCCGCCGCTGTGGCTGAAGTGTTCGACCACCGCGTCGCGCAGGCCGTGGGGCCGATCGTGCAGGTCGACCGGTGCATCGGTCAGCGCGGTGAGTTCGGGAGACACCGGCACCAGCTGCAGCTTGCCCATGTAGGGCCCGAACAGCATGGGCACCTGCGTGTAGAAGGTCTCGCCGAGGATGTTCGTCTCGGGGTGGCCGCCCAGCGCCTTGAGCGTGCCGCTCTCGCCGCCGGCCTTCTCGATCAGGCTCTCGAGCCCGCGCAGCGTGGCCGACAGCGCCTTCTTGAGGCCCGGCAGCTTGTCGGTGCTGGATGCGAGCAACTTGAGCGTGCCCAGGAATTTCTTGGCGGTGGGTGCGCTGAACACCGGCCCGTTGACCATCAGGAAATCCTGCGTGACATCGGCCTGCGACCCGGGCAAACGCTCCCCCGGCACACCGATGATCTTCATGCCCAGGCCGCGCGGCGTCGACACGCTGTCGTCCAGCAGGTCACCGGGCACGGTCGACAGGCGCATCACGACCGGGTACGACGCCGGCGTGGCGAACACGCCTTGCGCCAGCATCGAGGGTAGGCCTGCCGCGACCTGCAGTTCGCCGAACAGCAGGCCGTGGCTCTTCGCATGCACGCTGCGGTAGGCATGGCCCTCGTCCTTGCGCACGATCTCGTTGATCTTGTGCAGGGTTTCGCTCAACGCGCGTTCGGTCTCGGCCTCGCCGTCCTCGAGCGCTTCGAAATCGGCCTGGTAGGGCAGCGGTGTGATGGGGTGCGTGGTGGGGTCGCTCATGGCTGTTCCTTTGAATCGTGGGGAAAGGAGGGCGGGCGGCCGCTCGTGCGCCGCAGCCGGATCGGGATCGACTTGAAGGCTGGCACTTGGCTGCCCTCGGCATGGTGCGCGAGCGGCACCAGCGGATTGCATTCGGGAAAGTAGCCGGCCGCGCAGCCTGCGGGGATGTCGAAGGGCGTGACGCGCAGGCCGATGACTTCGCGCCTCACGCCGTCGTCGACGGCGGTGGTGGCGGTCACGGTGTCGCCCTCGGCCAGGCCCAGGCGCGCGATGTCGGCTGCATGGAGCAGCAGCACCTGGCGCGTGCCGTAGATGCCGCGAAAGCGGTCGTCGAGGCTGTAGATGGTGGTATTGAACTGGTCGTCGCTGCGCATCGTCATGAGGCGCAGCACGTCCGGCGCGGTCTCGGGCGTGTCGGGGTCGGCCACCAGCGTGTCGGGCACGATGAACTGCGCCTTGCCGCTGGGTGTCTTCCAGATGCGCTCGCGCGCCGGGATCGGCCGGTGGAAGCCGCCGGGCGCGCGGAAGCGGCCGTTGAAGTCGCGGAAGATCTCGGGCCAGGTGGCCTCGATGGCGTCGCGCACGCGGCCGTAGTCGCCCGCCCAGGCGGCCCAGGGCACGTGGTCGTTGGGCTCGAGCGTGGCCTGCGCGATGCCCGCGATAATCGCGGCCTCGGAGCGCAGCGTGGCTTCGGCCGGTTCGGCCATGCCGTCGGAGGCGTGCATGAAGCCGGTCGAGTCCTCGACCGATACCGTCTGCGCGCCGCCCGCCTGGCGGTCGATCTCGATGCGGCCCAGGCAAGGCAGCAGGTAGGCCACCTCGCCGTGCACCAGGTGACTGCGATTGAGCTTGGTCGCGACCTGGACCGTGAGCCGCAGCCTGCGCCAGGCCGCCTCGACGCGGGCGGTGTCGGGCACCGCGCGCAGGAAGTTGCCGCCCAGGCCGACGAAGGCGCGCACCGAGCCGTCGAGCACACCCTCGCAGGTGGCGACGGTGTTGCGCCCCTGGTCGCGCGGCGGCTCGAAGCGGTAGAGCGCGGCCAGCGTGTCCAGCGGCGCGAGCTCGGGCTTCTCAGTGATGCCCACGGTGCGCTGGCCCTGCACGTTCGAGTGGCCGCGCACCGGGCAGATGCCCGCGCCGCGCCGGCCGATGTGCCCGCCCAGGAGCAGCAGGTTCGACACCATCTGCACATTCATCACGCCCTTGCGGTGCTGGGTGAGGCCCATGCCGTAGATGCCGATCACGGCACGCGCGCGGGCATAGACCGCGGCCGCCTGTTCGAGCGCCGTCCGGGTGAGGCCCGATTCGGATTCGATCGCCTCCCACGGCGTCTCGCGCATGCGCGCGGCGAAGGCATCGAAGCCCTGCGTGTGCTCGGCGATGAAGTCCGCGTCGACCACGCGTGCGGCACCGCTGCGCCGCGCTTCGTCGTCGGCCGCGATCAGCGCCTTGCACAGCCCGCTGATGGCCGCGATGTCGCCGCCGATCTTCAGCTGCAGGTACTGCGTGCTGATGGCGGTCCGGGCCGGCGTGAGCATCTCGATCGGCGACTGGGGGTTGGCGAAGCTCACCAGCCCGCGTTCCTTGAGAGGGTTGAAGCTCACGATCGGCACGCCGCGCTGCCGTGCCTCCTGCAGCTGGTGCAGCATGCGCGGGCTGTTCACGCCCACGTTCTGGCCGAAGAAGAAGATCGCGTCGGTCTGGTCGAAGTCGTCGAGCGTCACTGTCCCCACCGGCACGCCGATGGTCTGGGGCAGCGCCACCGAGGTGCTCTCGTGGCACATGTTGGAGCTGTCGGGCAGGTTGTTGTTGCCGTAGAGCCGGGCCAGCAGCTGGTACATGTAGCTGGCTTCCAGCGAAGCGCGGCCCGAGGCGTAGAACACCGTGGACTTGGGATCGGCAGCACGCAGCGCACGGAGTTCCGCACCGATGCCCGCGTAGGCCTCGTCCCAGGCGACTTCGACATAGCGGTCGGTGGCCGCGTCCCAGCGCAGCGGCACGGTGAGCCGGCCGCCTTCCTCGAGCGCATGGTCGCTCCAGCTCTCCAGGCTCGTCAGCGTGTGCTGCGCGAAGAAGCCGGGCGGCATCCGCTTGGCCGTGAGTTCCCAGGCCGTGGCCTTGGCGCCGTTCTCGCAAAACTCTGCGCGGTGCGGCTTCGCTGGCTTGGCCCACGCGCAGCTGACGCAGGCAAAGCCGCCATGCTGGTTCTGCTTGAGCAGCGCCTTGGTTCCCTGGATGGGAATGCGTTCACGCGTCAGAACGCCGGCCACGGCCTGGAGGGAGCCCCAGCCGCCGGCCGGGTGTTCGTTGGGTTCGAAGGTGGGGGTGTCGCTCACGTGGCCGGCCATTCCGTAGGGCCGCACGATCGGCGGCTGATGGCCTGCAGTATTCGGGCCGCCGCAAAGGCCCGCGTAGGGCAGTGCTGCCGCGCGGTGTCGGACGGCCCGCCACCGACAATGCGCGCATGAAAACTCTCGCGCTCTTCGTCGCCACCGCGCTGGCCGAAATCGTCGGCTGCTACCTGCCCTGGCTGTGGCTCAAGCAGGGCAAGTCGGTCTGGCTGCTGGTGCCCGCCGCGCTGAGTCTGGCGCTGTTCGCCTGGCTGCTCACGCTGCATGCCACGGCCGCGGGCCGCGTCTATGCGGCCTACGGCGGTGTCTACATCGGGGTGGCGATCGTCTGGCTCTGGGCCGTGGATGGCATCCGGCCGACGCCCTGGGACGTGGCCGGTGTGGTGGTGGCGCTGATGGGCATGGGCCTGATCATGTTCCAGCCCAAGTGAGGGCCGGCCTTACTTGACCAGCAGCACCGACACCGGACTTTCGGCGATCACCTTGCTGGCCACCGAACCCATGAGCGCGCGGCCGAACATGCCGTGGCCATGGGTGCCCATGACGATCAGGCCGGCGCCGGCTTCCCTGGCGGCCGCGACGATCTCCTCGGGCGCGTAGCCATGGCGCTCCTGGGTGGTGAAGGCGCTCACGCCCTGGTCGGCCAGGGCCTTCTTCACCGGCTCGAAGACCTTGGCGGCTTCTTCGGCGTAGTAGCCGTCAACGACTTCCCTGGACACATGGCGCTTCACGTTGCCTGGCAAGGCGGTGCAGACGTGCAGCACCACGAGTTCATGGCCTTCGACGAACATGGCGCGGTGATCGGCCAGGTAGGCCAGGGCCTTCTGGGTGTACGGGCTGCCATCGACGGCGACGAGGATTTTCATGAGGGTCCTTTCAGGGTCATGGAAGAGGGCTGCCACGGTGGCGGGCCCTGCAACATGTGACCACAGCCCGTTCCCCCGAGTGCGCTTGCCCCCGGAGACGCTGCGGTCTTGACCTCGAGCGTAGGGGGCCTGTGCGCTGCGCGGGTTGATGCAGATCAACCCGCGCAGGCGCCCCCGAAGGCTCAGCGCTTGGGCTTGAGCTCGACGATCAGCGCGGGTGGCACCCGGCCGTCGATGTCGCGCGGCAGCTTCTCGGTCTTCTGCAGCGCGCGCAGCGCGGCCTGGTCCCAGGCGGGCAGGCCACTGGACTTGACCAGCCGCGGCGTGCCGACGATGGTGCCGTCGGGCGCCAGCTTGACCTCGAATTCGGCACCCGGGTTGCCGTTGACGAGTTCGGCGTCGGGGAACACCACGTTCGGACGCACGGCCGCGGCGACCCGGCCGCCGTAGCTGCCCGAGGGGCCGGAGGACTTCAGCGCGGTGCCGGTCGCGTTGTCGTCGCCGCTGGCGCCGGCCAGGCCCTGCATGCGCTTGAGCGTGGCGGCGCGGTCGGCCGCCGCCTGCTTGGCGGCATCGGCTTCCTTCTTCTTCGCGGCCTCGGCCTGCTGCTGCTGTTGCTGCTGCTTGGCCTCGGCTTCCTTCTTCTTGCGCGCGTCGGCCTGGGCCTTCTCCTGCGCTTCGCGGCGATCCTGGGCGTCTTCCTCGGCGCGGCGCTTGGCCTCGAGATCCTTCTTTTCCTGGGCCGCCTTCTTCGCGGCTTCCATCTTCTTTTCCTGCTTGGCCTGCTCGATTTCCTGCTCGCGCTCCTTCTGCTCGCGGGCCTTCTTCTCGCGTTCGAGCGCGATGTCGGGTGGGCGTGGGGCGGGGGCGGGCTCGGGCGCCTTCACCGCGGGCGGCGGTGGCGGAGGAGGGGGCGGCGGTGCCGGTGTCGGCACGGGGGCTGGCGCGGGCGGTGGCACCGGGGCCGGCGGCTGCGTCAGGCGCGGCGCGGCCTGCTGCACCGTGGTCGACCAGATCTCGGCCTCGACGGCGTCGCTCTCGGCATCGCGCTTCCAGTGCACGCCCCAGGTCAGCGCGGCGATGAGCACGGCGTGCGCCGCCAGCGCGAAGGCGATGGCGCGCGGCGTGCCGCGTTGCGGCGGGGGGGCGAACTCGGGGCGGTCGGCGGCGAGCGACATGCCTTACTTCGCGCCCGTGGTCGTGACCGACAGGCCGACCCGTTCGACGCCCGCGCGCTTGAGCTGGTTCATGGCCTTGACCACGGTCTCGTACTTGACCGACTTGTCGGCGCTGATGACCACCGGGCGCTCGGCATCGCCGCCCTGCGCGGTCTTCACGGCCGCGCCGATCTGCGCGAAGGGGATGGCGCTGCCGCCCGAGCCGCTGGACGGGTCTTTCTTGATCTGGATCTCGTCATCGGACTTGATGACGATCTCGATCGGCTTGTCGGGCTGCTTGTTGGCGCGGTCGACGCTGGGCAGGTTGATCACGCTGGGCGTGATCAACGGGGCGGTGACCATGAAGATGATCAGCAGCACCAGCATGACGTCGATGAACGGGACCATGTTGATCTCGTTGATCGTGCGGCGGCCGCGGCCGCGGGAGGAGGTGGCGGGCATGGGCTCGTCTTCCGTTCGGCGCCGGGCTCAGCGGCCGGCGCTCGAGGGCGCCGGCTGGGTCGACAGGTTGCGCTGCAGGATGTTCGAGAACTCTTCGATGAAGGTCTCGAGCGCGATCGCGGTCTTGTCGATCTCGCGCGCGAAGCGGTTGTAGCCGACCACCGCGGGGATGGCGGCGAACAGGCCGATGGCGGTGGCGACCAGCGCCTCGGCGATGCCGGGTGCGACCGTGGCCAGCGTGACCTGGGTCAGCGCGGCCAGGCCGGTGAAGGCATGCATGATCCCCCAGACCGTGCCGAACAGGCCCACATAGGGCGAGACCGAGCCGACCGTCGCCAGGAAGGACAGGTTGGATTCGGCCACGTCGAGTTCGCGCTGGAAGCTCGCGCGCATCGCGCGGCGTGCGCCGTCCAGCAGCGTGCCGGCATCGGCCACGTGGCGTTCGCGCAGCTTCTGGTACTCGCGCATGCCGGAGGCGAAGATGCGCTCCATCGGGCCGGCGAGCTTGGCGTTCTGGGCCGCCGAGGCGAACAGCTCGTTGAGGCTGGTGCCCGACCAGAAGTCGCGCTCGAACTCGTCGTTGAGGGCGCGCATGCGCTTGAGCGCGAAGAACTTGCGGAAGATCGCCGCCCAGCTGGCGATCGAGATGCCGGCCAGCAGCAGCACCACGAGTTGCACAGGCAGGCTGGCATGGATCAGGAGGGTGAGGATCGAGAGGTCTTGGTTCATGGCGTGAGAGGTTGAGACATGGAGCCGCGATGGCGCTCGAGGGTTCCCGCAACATGGGCCGGAATGCGTGCCGGGCGCAATGTGAGGCCATCGACCCAGCCGATGCGGATCGTGCCTTCGCACAGCAAAGAGGGTTGCTCTTCTTTTGATAGCACGCGCTGGGCGATTATGGCCGACGCCGAGCCGGTCTGCCGCAGCTCGACCGTAACAAGCAGTTCGTCGTCGAGGCGCGCCGGCCGGTGGTACTTGAGCTGGGTCTCGCTCACCACGAACATCCCGCCGCTCTGTTCGCGCAGCGCGCGCTGCTCGATGCCCAGGTCGCGCAGCCACTCGGTGCGCGCGCGCTCCATGAACTTCAGGTAGTTCGCGTAGAACACGATGCCGCCGGCATCGGTGTCCTCCCAGTAGATGCGGATCGGGAACTGGAAGCTCATCCGGCCAGCGTCTTGAGCCGCGCGATCGCTTCTTCGAGGTGCGCCATCGAGCTGGCGGTCGAGAAGCGCACGAAGCGCGAGGTCTCGGCCGTGCCGAAATCGCGGCCCGGCGTGATCGCGACATGGGCGCGCTTCATGACCTCGAAGGCGAAGTCCCAGCTGCCCTCGATGCCCAGCCTGCGGGCGAAGTCGGTGCAGTCGGCCCAGGCATAGAAGGCGCCGTCGGGCTCGACCGGCACCGTGAGTCCGAGCGCGTTGAGCTGCGGAATGAACCAGTCGCGCCGGGCCTTGAACTCGGCGCGGCGGCGCTCGTACTCGGCGATGCTCTCGGGCTCGAAGCAGGCCAGCGCCGCGTACTGGGCCACGGTGCTCGCGCAGATGAACAGGTTCTGCGCCAGCCGCTCGACCGCCGGCACGATCGCATCGGGCACCACCAGCCAGCCGAGCCGCCAGCCGGTCATGTTGAAGTACTTGCTGAAGCTGTTGATGCTGATGACCTGGTCGTCGATGGCCAGTGCGGTCTGGCCGAAGGCGTCGTCGTGCGACAGGCCCAGGTAGATCTCGTCGATCAGCGTGATGCCGCCGCGGCGCGACACCACCTCGTGGATGCGGCGCAGTTCGTCGGGTGCGATCGAGGTGCCGGTCGGGTTCGAGGGCGAGGCCAGCAGCACGCCGCGCGTCTTGTCGGTCCAGGCGGCCTCGACCTTGGCGGCGCTGAGCTGGAAGCGCTCGGCCGCGGTGGTCGGCACCAGCACGGCGCGTCCCTCGGCGGCCGTCACGAAATGGCGGTTGCAGGGGTAGCTGGGGTCGGGCAGCAGGATCTCGTCGCCGGTCTCGATCAGCGCCAGGCAGGCCAGCTGCAGCGCGGCCGAGGCGCCGGCCGTGATCACGATGCGGCGGGCCGGCACGTCGACGCCGAAGCGCTCGCGATACCAGCCGCTGATGCGTTCGCGCAGCAGCTCCAGGCCGGTGGCCTGCGTGTACTGCGTGGCGCCCGCGCGCACGGCGCGCACCGCGGCTTCCTGCACCAGGGGCGGCGCGGTGAAGTCGGGCTCGCCGATGTTCAGGAAGATCATCGGCCGGTCGGTGTGGGCCACCTCGCGCGCCAGCGCGCTGGCGGCCTTGGCCACCTCCATCACATAGAAGGGCTCGATCTTTTCCGCGCGGCTCGAGATCCTCATGCGCGCGCTTTCCCCGATGCGCGGTCGGCTTCGACCTCGACGCTGCGCAGTGTGGGCGCCAGGCCGTTGAGCACCGCGTTCACGTACTTGTGGCCGTCGGTGCCGCCGAATTCCTTGGCCAGCTCGATGCACTCGTTGAGCACCACGCGCCATGGCACGTCGAGGCAGTGGCGGAATTCGTAGACGCCGATCCACATCACGGCATGCTCGATCGGCGAGATCTCGCCGAACTTGCGGTCCAGCAGCGGCTGGATCATGGCGTCGAGCTCGGCCTCTTCACGGATCGTGCCGTGCAGCAGCGCGTCGTAGTGCGCGGCATCGGCCTTGTGGAAGCCTGCCAGGTCGCGCGTGAAGTGGTCGATCTCGGTGGCGTCGTTGCGGCCCACCAGGTGCTGGTAGAGCGCCTGCAGCGCGAATTCGCGCGAGCGGCTGCGGTTGGACTTGGCCGAGGCCTTGCGTGCGCCCGTGCTGGTGAGGCCGGTGCGCACCTGGCGCGGCTTGGCGTCTTGTTCGGGAGGAAGGTCTGCGGTCATGAGAGGGTGGTTGCCAGCAGCTGCGCCATTTCGACGGCGACGCGCGCCGCATCGCGGCCCTTGTCGGTCTGGCGGGCCACGGCTTGTTCCAGGTTTTCGGTGGTGAGGATCGCGTTGGCGATGGGCAGGTGGTGGTCGAGTGCGATGCGGCTCACGCTTGCACCGGACTCGTTCGCCACGAGTTCGAAATGGTAGGTCTCGCCGCGGATGATGCAGCCCAGCGCGACCAGCGCGTGGTAGCCGCCGCGCCGGGCCATGGCCTGCAGCGCGACCGGCACTTCGAGCGCGCCGGGCACGCGCACGTGGTCGATGTCGGCATCGGCCACGCCGAGCGCGGCGAGTTCGGCTAGGCAGGCTTCGGCCAGTGCGTTGGTGATGTCTTCGTTGAAGCGCGCCTGCACGATGCCGATGCGCAGTCCTTGTCCGTCGAGCGCCAGAGGCTCGCCCTTGTTTGCGTGAAGCACGTGTCAGTCCTTGTGGATGTAGCCGGTGATTTCGATGCCGTAGCCGGCCGCCATGCTGGGCATGCGACGCGGCGTGCCCAGCAGCTGCATCTTGTGCACGCCGCATTCGCGCAGGATCTGCGCGCCCACGCCGTAGCTGCGCAGGTCCATGCGGCCGCGCTCGGGCGCCTGGGCGGGACGCGCGGTCCCGTCGAATTGGGCCAGCAGCTCGGCCGCGGATTCACCGCAGTTCAGCAGGATCGCGACGCCCTTGTCCTGCTTCGCGATGTAGGCGAGGCTGGCGTCGAGGCTCCAGGAGTGCAGCGAGCGGTTGATCTCGAGCGCGTCGAGCACCGACAGCGGCTCGTGCACGCGCACGGCCACGGTCTCGTCGGCGCCCCAGCTGCCGCGCACCAGTGCCAGGTGCACGCCGTTGCTCGGCTTGTCCTGGAAGGCGTGGGCCGTGAAGCGGCCCCAGGCGGTTTCGATCTCGCGGCAGCCGACCTTGTGGACCAGCGTCTCGGTGCGGCTGCGGTGCTCGATCAGCGCAGCGATGGTGCCGATCTTCAGGCCGTGCTCGGCCGCGAACAGCTGCAGGTCGGGCAGGCGCGCCATCGTGCCGTCTTCGTTCATCACTTCGCAGATCACCGAGGCGGGCGAGCAGCCGGCCATGGTGGCGAAGTCGCAGCCGGCTTCGGTGTGGCCGGCGCGCATCAGCACGCCGCCGTCGACCGCCTGCAGCGGGAAGATGTGGCCAGGCTGGACCAGGTCGGCCGCCACCGCGTTGCGTGCGACCGCGGCCTGCACGGTGCGCGCACGGTCGGCCGCCGAGATGCCGGTGGTCACGCCTTCGGCGGCCTCGATGGAGACCGTGAAGGCGGTCGAGTGCTGGGCGCCGTTGCGCGCCACCATCGGCGGCAGGTTGAGCCGCTCGCACATCTCGCGCGACAGCGTGAGGCAGATCAGGCCGCGGGCATAGCGCGCCATGAAGTTGATGGCTTCGGGCGTCACGTGGTCGGCCGCCAGCACGATGTCGCCCTCGTTCTCGCGGTCTTCCTCGTCGACCAGGATGACCATGCGGCCGGCCGCCATGTCGGCGACGATCTCCTCGACTGACGAGATGGGGGCCGGAGCCCGCCCGGTGCGATTGCCCGCGATGGGGGTGATGGATGCGTTCATGGCGTGGTGGTTGCTGATGAAATTGCGGCGGGAAGCATCCCGGCCTGGAGCATGCGCTCGACGTAGCGAGCGACGGTATCGATTTCGAGGTTCACGCGGGCGCCTTCGCGCAGCGTGCCGAGCGAGGTGTTCTCCACCGTGTGCGGGATCAGGTTGATGCTGATCTCGCTGCCGTCGGCCCCATCGCTCACGCTGTTGACCGTGAGGCTCACGCCGTTCACGGTGATCGAGCCCTTGTACGCGAGGAAGCGCGCCAATGCCGGCGGCGCGAGCACGCGCAATTCCCAGCTCTCGCCGACCGGCGCGAAGCGGCGCACCGTGCCGATGCCGTCGACATGGCCCGACACGATGTGGCCGCCCAGCCGGTCGCTGGCGCGCATCGCCTTCTCGAGGTTGAGCTGCGCGCTTTCTTCGGCCAGGCCGGCGGTCTTGTCCAGCGATTCGACGGAGATGTCGATGGTGAACTGTTGCTGGGCCGGATCGAGCGAGGTCACGGTCATGCAGGCGCCGTTGAGCGCAATGCTGTCACCGAGGCCGACGTCGTCCAGATAGCCGGGTGGCGTGGCAATGCTGAGGCGCTTGCCGTGAGAGGAGGAGCTTCCGAGGTTGCGTACGGCGGCGATGCGCCCCACGCCGGTGATGATGCCGGTGAACATCCCCGCATTTTCGCAGAGAACGCAGGGCTTCGGAGGCGGCCGCGCCGCCACGCGCATTTCCGCTTCAGAAAGCGTCGCGCCCGGCGACGCGCGCCAGGATGCGCAGGTCGGGCCCGAAGCGCTCCACCGAACGGAATTCCAGGGGCAGGGCGCCGGCCAACGCGGTCAGCGGGCCCTCGGCGAAAGGCTGGCTGGCCATCTCCAGGCCCTCGCCGATCAGCTTGGGCGCCAGGTAGACCAGCAGTTCGTCGACCCAGCCTTCGCGCAGCAGCGAGCCGTTGAGCTTGTGGCCGGCCTCGACGTGCAGTTCGTTGACTTCGCGTCGCGCCAGGTCGTGCAGCATCGCGCCCAGGTCGACCTTGCCGTCGGCATTGGGCAACGAGACGATGGTCGCGCCGCGCGCCGTCAGGGCCGCGGCCCGGTCGGCGTCGGGCTGCGCGGCGTAGATCCAGACCTGGCGATCGGGCACGTCGAAGAGCCTGGCGCCGGGCGGAGTCTGCAGCCGGCTGTCGACGATCACCAGATTCGGCTGGCGCGGCGTCTCGACCAGCCGCACATCGAGGCGCGGGTCGTCGTCGATGACCGTGCCCACGCCGGTCAGCACGGCGCTCGCGCGGGCGCGCCAGGCATGGCCGTCGGTGCGGGCCTCGGTCGAGGTGATCCACTGGCTCACGCCATTGCGCAGCGCCGTCTTGCCGTCGAGCGAGGCCGCGGTCTTCAGCCGCACCCAGGGTGTCCGGCGGACCATGCGGCTGAAGAAGCCGATGTTGAGTTCGCGCGTCGCCTCGGCCTGTGCGCCCACCTCGACCGCCACGCCGGCCGCGCGCAGCCGGGCGAAGCCCTGGCCGGCGACCAGCGGATTCGGGTCGGCGATCGACGCCACGACGCGGCCGATGCCGGCGGCGACCAGGGCGTCGCAGCAGGGGCCCGTGCGGCCATGGTGGGCGCAGGGTTCGAGCGTGACGTAGGCCGTGGCGCCAACCACCGACAGGCCGCGCGAAGCGGCGTCGCGCAGCGCCATCACCTCGGCATGCGGGCCGCCCGCGCGCTGGGTGTGGCCGCTGCCGATCACTTCGCCGGAGGGCGCGACCAGCACGCAGCCGACGCGCGGATTCGGATCGGTCAGCAGGCGGGCGTCCGAGGCCAGTTGCTGGGCGTGCGCGATGTGCTGCGCGTCGGGAGAGGAGGAGGGCATGGGCAGGGTGTGGCGGGTCGCGCGGCGCGCCGGCGAATCATACGAGGGGCCGTGTGGGCCGACGAACGGCAGGCGGTGCGTCGGCGTTCAAATCTAGACTCCCGGCACTTCGACGGACGAGCAGGCGCATCCTGCCGGCGATCGAGGAGGTGCAGGGAGGAACAGAACATGACGTGTTCCAGACGTCTGGCCGGAGGCTTTTCTCTTCTCGAGGTGCTGGTCTCGATCCTGATGCTCGGCGCGGGATTGCTGGGCGCGGCAGGCATGCTGATGACTTCGCTGCGCAGTGCCAGCGAGTCGGCCGTGTTCAGTGCGGCCGTCGACCTGGCGCGCGACCTGTCCGAGAAGCTACGCGCGAACACGGCCATCGCGGCGAGAAACGACGCGACGAACCCCTATCTGCTCGCACTGGGCGCGGGCGACGCGGCCCCCGCCAGCGCGCTGGCCTGCCTGGGCGAAGCGTCCTGCAATGCCGCGCAGCTGGCGGCCTGGGACGTGCATGAATGGGCGCTTCGTGTGCAGGCCGCCTTGCCCGAGGCCCGGCTGGTGGTCTGCTTCGACGAGGCCTTCGCCCGTGCCGAGCAGGGTGTCTGGGCCTGCACCCGGACCGGCCGCACGCTGGCCGTCAAGCTGGGCTGGACACCCCGGCTGGGGCCCAAGGCCGAGGCCGATGGCGCCGCCTCGCCACCCCGCCTGGTCATGCAGCTGAGCTCCGGACACGACGGTGATGGCCATGGGCCCGAAGGCTTCTGAGCCGCGCCCGACCGGGCGCCGCCGCCCGGCGCGCGGCGTCACGCTGATCGAGTTGATGGTGGCGCTGGCCCTCGGGCTGGTCGTGGTGCTGGCGGCTGGCACCGCCTTCCTCGCCGCCCGCAAGCTGTTCGATGCCAACGCCGACCTCCAGCAGGCGCAGGACACGATGCGTTATGCGCGCTACGTGGTGCAGAACGTGGTCCGGCAGGCCGGCTATGCGGACTACGCGCCCGACCGGGCGGTCGACGGCGTCGGCGCGGTCGCGGGCAATGCGGCGCTGCCGGGCGCCGCCGCAGATCCGTCGAGCCTCCATGTCTTCGGCGCGACGCGCACCGTCGTCCCTGGCACCGGTGACAGCGTCGGCGTGCACGGCGCCGACCCCGTGGCGGCCAACGATTCGCTGCTGGTACGCTTCTTCGGTCGCAACGCCTTCGACAGCGACGAGCCCGACGGCACCATGGTCGACTGCCTCGGACAGGCGGTGAGCGGGCCCGGGGGCGGCGCGCCCGAGGCTGCGCGGGCCTGGAGCTTCTTCTATGTGGCGCGGGCCGCCGACGGCGAACCCGAGCTGTACTGCAAGCGGCGCGTGCTCCATGCCGGCGCCGCCGACAGCTTCCATGCGCAGCCCATCGCGCGCGGCGTCGAGAAGTTCAAGGTGGTTTTCGGTTACGACGCCGATGGCGACAGCATCCCCGAGCGCTGGCTCGATGCCCAGGCGCTCGACGAGCAGGCCCGCGCCGCCGGCGTGCCGGCCAGCACCGAATGGCGCAAGGTCGTGGGGCTGCGGATCGGCATGGTGGTGCGCAGTGCGCGGCCCCACGCAGACCTGAGGCGCGCGGGCACGGCGGTGGCCACCCTGGCGCCACTGGGCGCCGCGTTCGGACATCGCGTGGCTTTCGATCCGCCGGACGATGGCCGTTTCCGCCTGACGACGAGCTTCACGCTGATGTTGCGCAATGTCGCGAGGGATCCGTCGTGAACGCGCCGTCCCATGGCGTCGCGGCGGCGCAGCGCGGCTTCTCGCTGATCGTGGTGCTGCTGTTGCTGGCCATCGTGATGGTGCTCGGCGTGTCCGCGGCGCAGTTGGCGCTGGTCAACGAGGTCGCGGCCCGCAGCGACCGCGACACCGAGATCGCGCTGCAGGCTGCCGAGGCTGCGTTGGTCGATGCCGAGCGTGACGTGCTCGGGCCGAACGCCGATGCCGCGGCCCGGCTGTGCCTGTTCGACCACCGGGACATCGCCGCCTTCGCCGCCGGTTGCGGCACGGGTCGCAACCTGGGTCTGTGCGCGGCCACCGCACCGGGCGAAACACCCGCCTGGATGGCCGCCGACCTCTCGCCCGCGAGCGCCGTTGCCGTGCCCTACGGACGGTTCACCGGCCAGTCCTACGTGGCGGGCGAGGACCAGGGTGCGGTACCGGCCCATCCGCCGCGCTACGTCGTCGAAGCGATCCGCAACCGCGGCGGCTGGGAGGCCCATCGTCTCCAGGGTGCGGGCGCCGAGCACGCCACCCATCTCTTCCGCGTGACCGCCGTGGGTTTCGGCGTCGATGCCCGGACGCAGGTGATGTTGCAGACCACGCTCTACAAATCCATGGCCAGCCCGGGGTGCCCATGAGCATGCAATCGATCCTTCGCCGCAGCCTTTTGGCCTTGTCGCTCTGCCTGGCCGGGCCCCACGCAAGCGCCGCTGCGCCGGCGCGCCCGCCCGATGCGGTGCTGGCGGCCGAGCCGCTGTCCGCTTCCGCGGCGCGCGTGAAGCCGAACATGGTGCTGGATCTGTCGGTGGCGTACTCGACCACCGGCGCGGCCTACCGGGGCGACTTCGACCTGCGCAAGACCTACATCGGCTACTGGGACCCGATGGGCTGCTACGACTACGCGGTGGCCGACGGTTTCTTCCGGCGCAGCGCCGATGCCAGCGAGGGCCGCGACGGCATCGTCTGCGCCCACCAGTGGAGCGGCAACATGCTCAACTGGGCCGCCTCGTCGGCCATCGACATGCTGCGCTATGCCATGACCGGTGGCGACCGTGTGATCGACACCGCCGAGACGACGGTGCTGCAACGGGCCGTGCTGCGAGACGATTTCTACAACTCGGACCGTTACTTCCCGGCCCGCATCCTGAGTGGCCGCCTCGACCAGCTGACACCGCTGGTCGCACGCGGGCAGGTGAGGGCGGAGGGCACCGTGCGCATCGCCAACTGCCGAGACCGCCTGTTCGTCGGTTCCGCGTCCAGGGGCCACTGCAGCGCGCCCGGGGCCAACCAGACCTACGGGCCGGACGGTGCGGCACCCTACCTGGCGCGTGTGCAGGTCTGCAGCGGCGCCGAGGGCACGACCCGCCGCGATCTGTGCTTCAGGTATCCGGGCGGACAGGCCAAGCCCGTCGGCGCGCTGCAGACCCATGCCGACAAGATGCGCTTCGCTGCCTTCGGTTACCTGATGGACGACCGCAATGCGCGCTATGGCGGCGTGCTGCGCGCGCCGATGAAATTCACCGGCCCGCAGGGGCAGAACGAGCGCTTCGAGAAGATCGCGAACGAGGCGCCCGAGTGGGACGCGACGACCGGCGTGTTCGTGCGCAATCCGCTGGCAGCGAGCGAGGGCCTCAGCGGCGTGGCGAACTACCTGAACCAGTTCGGGCGCACCGGTCCCGTGGCGGGCACCTACAAGGGGCTGGACCCCGTGGGTGAGCTCTACTACGAATCGCTGCGCTACCTGCAGGGGCAGCCGCCGTCCGAGCCGGCCGCGGCCGGCATGACGCCGGCGATGAAGGACGGCTTCCCCGTCTACAACCAGAGCCGTTACTGGGGCGCCGGCGATCGGGCGCTGTGGGACCCGGTGGTCGAGGGCTGCCAGCGCAACCATGTGCTGGCGATCGGCGACCTCTCCACGCACCACGACCAATCGCTGCCGGGCTTGCGCAACGACGGGCTCGACGGCTGGCCGAGCGGCTTTCGCACCCCCGACCCCGCCCGGATGGAGCCTGATGCCGCCCACTGGAGCAGCGTCGTGGGCGCGTTCGAGAACGACGAGTCGCTGGCCTACACCCATCCCTCGGGCAAGCCCGGGCTGAGGACGCGCGGCAATGCCGGCGGCCCGCGCGCCTTTGCCTACCGCAGCGGCATGCAGATCAGCGCGCAGAACATGGCCACGCTCGACACGGGGGCAAGCGCCGGCTCCCTGGCTTGGGCGGGGCTGGCCTATTGGGCGCACACGCAGCAGATCCGCAGCGACCATCCCGCGCTGCGGGTGAAGACCTACGCCATCGACGTGGACGAGCGGGGCGATGGCACGGTGCGCCGGGCCCAGCGCGGCAGCGCCTACTACCTCGCGGCCAAGTACGGCGCCTTCGACGACCGCAACCAGGACGGCAACCCCTTCGTGACCACCAGCGGTGCCGGCGGCGACGAGGTGGTCTCGAACGCGGAATGGCAGGCGGGCGTGGACGACGACGGCTTTCCCAGGCCGCGCGGCTACTTCCTCGCGAGCCGGCCTCAGGAGATGGTTGCGGCCATCCGGGAGATCTTCCGAAGCGCCTCGGCCGCCAGCGGCACCAGCGCGGGCGGCGCCATCGCCAGCCACAGGATCGCGCGCAGCGGCACGCAGCTCTACATCCCGCAGTTCGACGGCAGCACCTGGTCGGGCTCGCTGCTGGCCTACCCTCTGCGTTACGACGCGACCCAAGGCACGCTCGGCAAGGGCGCCACCGCAATCTGGAATGCGGGCGAGCGCCTCACGGGCAACCCGGAGGCGGTGCCCCCTGTGGCGGCCCGCGAACCGGCCGGCCGGCGCATCTTCACGCAGCTCAGCACGGGCCAGGGCGCCGAATTCGTGTGGGATGCCGTGAGCGCCGATGCGTCGCTGCGAGCCGCCCTGGACCGCGTGCCCTTCTCGCAGACGGACGAGCGCGACGGACTGGGCGCGGCCCGCGTTGCCTACCTGCGCGGCGACCGCCGCCGCGAGGGCCACGGCAGTGCGGGGGTGTTCCGCATGCGCGACTCGGTGATGGGCGACGTCGTCAACGCCACGCCGCTGCAGGTGGGCGCACCGAGCGCCGCGCTGCAGGGGCCGGGTTACGCGGACTTCCTGGCCGCGAACCGGGCGCGGCGACAGGCCGTGTACGTCGGTGCCAACGACGGCATGCTGCACGCTTTTGCTGCCGACGACGGCAGCGAACTCTTCGCCTACGTGCCGCGCGCGGTGTTCGACAAGCTGGGCGCCTACGCTTCGCCGGCCTATGTCCACCAGCCCTTTGTCGACGGCAGTCCGGTCGCCGGCGAGTTTCTGGGCGCCGACGGCCAGTGGAAGACGATGCTGGTCTCGGGCATGGGCGGTGGCGCGCGCGGGGTCTTCGCGCTGGACGTGAGCACGCCCGAGCGCTTTGCCGCGTCGCAGGTCCGATGGGAGTTCACCGGGGTCGACGACGCCGACATGGGCCATGTCACCCAGGCGCCGAGGCTGCTGAAATTCCGCACGGCGGCGGCCAGCAACGGCAAGGCCGCGACCTATCGGTGGTTCGCGGTGGTGCCTTCCGGTTTCAACAACGCCAACCCGACCCGGGCCGGTGCATTGTTCCTGCTGTCGCTCGACAAGGCACCGGGCGAGCCCTGGGTCAGGGGCGGCAACTACCACAAGGTCCTGCTGCCCGCGCCGGCCGACACCACGCGGGTCAACGCGCTCGGCCCGGTCGGCGACTACGCGGGCGCGGACGGTGCCACGCGATGGCTCTACGCCGGCGACACCCAGGGCCACCTGTGGAAGTTCGACTTCGCGACCAATGCACCCTGGACCGCGGCCAACGCACTGGCCCTGGCGGGCGCGCCGCTGATGGTCGCCCGGGACGCGGCGGGCCAGCGCCAGCCGATCACCGTGCCGCCGGAAGTCGGGGTCGGGCCGAATGGCGGCGCGCTCCTGCTGTTCGGCACCGGGAAATGGGTGGAAGTCGACGACCCTGCCAGCCGCTCCGCGCAATCGATCTATGCGGTGCACGACAACGGCCAGGCCATTCCCGAAGACGGCGCCCGCACGCAACTGCAAGCCCGCCGCGTCGAGAAGGACGGGGCACGCTTCCAGGTCACCGGCGACGCCTTCGCCTACGGCCGCTACAACGCGCGTACAGCCCAGCGCCGTGGCTGGTATTTCGACCTGCCCGATGCCGAAGACCGGGGCGAGCGACTGGTGTCGCGCATGGCGCTCGACGCCGGCCAGCTGTTCTTCAACACGCTGATCCCCCAGGGCACGGTCTGTGACGCAGGCGGTGGCGGCCACAGTTGCGCGGTGAACGCCCTGACGGGCCTGTCGGCGGGCCCGACCTGCATCCCCTCGACCGTCGGCATGCCGGGCGCGCCGTTGATCGTCCAGGCCGGCGAGGGTGCGTTTGGCCGGACCGACGCCTTCGGTCGCCGCATCGAGACCGGCAAGGTCGAGGTCGTCAACATCGGCACCGGGACCGGCGACGGACCGGGCGTCTCCATCGACCGGCCGCTCGCCAGCGGCAAGGTCAGCCAGGTGGGCGGGCGCCTGAACTGGCGTCGGGTCCTCAACTTCAAGGACTTGAAGCAATGAAGCGCCGCCACCGGGCCCCGCGCGGCTTCACGCTCATGGAACTGATGATGGCGGTGGTCGTGGTCGCCATCCTGGCGGCGGTGGCCTATCCGGTCTACACCGAAGCGTTGCGCAAGGGTTGGCGCGCCGAGGCGCGCACGGCGCTGATGCAGGAGATGCAGCAGCAGGAGCGTTTCCACACGCAGCGCGCCACCTACAGCGCCACCCCCTTCAGGAGCGACTCTGGCCTGGGCTCCGGCGGCGGCAAGTACACGCTGGCCGTCGGGACATGTGCGGGCCAGGCCGACACGCGGCATTGCATCCGGCTCACGGCCACGCTCAGGCGCGGCTTCGTCGATCCCGCGGTACAGGCGCTCTGGCTGGACAGCCGCGGGGAGAAGGGCTGCACCGGCACGGTGTCGCCGGCGGGGTGCTGGCCGTGATGGCACGGGCGGGCCGAGGCTTCACGCTTGTCGAGCTCCTGGTCGTCGTGGCGTTGCTGGCCATCCTGGCAACGCTGGCGGTTCCCGGCTTTCGCGATCTGCTGCTGCACCAGCGGCTGGCAGCGAGCAGCCGGGACTTCATCGCGGCGCTGAATCTGGCGCGCATCGAGGCGCTGCGGCGCTCGCAAAGCGTCAAGGTCCTGCCGCTCGGCCGCGACTGGGGCAGTGGCTGGCAGGTGCAGGTTCAGCAGGGCAGCGAGGTCGTGGTCCTGCGGCGTTTCGAGCCGCTGCGCGAGGGCATCGAGGTGGATGCGCTGGGCAATGCCTTCGGCCAGTCGGTGAGCTACGGCGCCAATGGCTTCGCGGGTGGCAGCAAGGGCATCAATGCGCTGGGGTGCCTGACCTTCAGGGCCCGGACCCAGCGCCGCAGCTCGATCGTCGTTCCGGCCTCGGGCCGGCCCAAGCTGTGCGACCCCGACAAGGCCGGCGATTGCGGCCTGGGGCGCTGCGGCAGCCAGCGCTAGCGCGGCAGGGACTCAGATGTCCCGCAGCAACTGCCGGAATTCGTCCACGTCCTCGAAGCTGCGGTACACCGAAGCGAAGCGGACGTAAGCCACCTTGTCGAGCTTCTTGAGCTCGCGCATCACGAGCTCGCCGACCTTGGTCGAGTCGATCTCGCGCAGGCCGCTGGAAAGCAGGCGCTGGTCGATGCGCAGCAAGGCGCCGTCGATCTGCTCGATGCTCACCGGCCGCTTGCGCAGCGCCAGCATCATTGAGGCACGCACCTTCTTGGAGTCGAAGTCAGCGCGGCTGCCGTCCTTCTTGACCACGACCGGAAAGTTGACGTCCGGCCGTTCGTAGGTGGTGAAGCGCTTGTCGCAGTCGCCGCACTGGCGACGGCGGCGCACGAAGTCGCCGTCCTCCGAGACCCGGGTCTCGACGACCTGGGTCTCGGCATGGCCGCAGAACGGGCACTTCATGCTGCGGGCGGCTCAGGCGGTGAAGTTCAACGGTAGACCGGGAACCGGCTCGTCAGCGCGTGCACCTTGGCGCGCACGGCATCGATGTTCGCCGCATCGCGCGGGTTCTCGAGCACGTCCGCCACCAGGTTGGCCGTCAGGCGCGCTTCCTCGTCCTTGAAGCCGCGCGTGGTCATGGCCGGCGTGCCGATGCGCACGCCGCTGGTCACCATCGGCTTTTCCGGATCGTTGGGGATCGCGTTCTTGTTGATCGTCATGTGGGCCGCGCCCAGCACCGCTTCGGCTTCCTTGCCGGTGATGCCCTTGGCGCGCAGGTCGACCAGCATGACGTGGCTTTCGGTGCGACCGCTGACGATGCGCAGGCCGCGCTCGGTCAGCGTGTCGGCCACGATCTTGGCGTTCTTGACCACCTGTTGCTGGTAGCTCTTGAACTCGGGCGTCATGGCTTCCTTGAACGCGACGGCCTTGGCGGCGATCACGTGCATCAGCGGGCCGCCCTGCAGGCCGGGGAAGATCGCGCTGTTGATCGCCTTCTCGTGCTGCGACTTCATCAGGATGATGCCGCCGCGCGGGCCGCGCAGGCTCTTGTGGGTGGTCGAGGTCACGATGTCGGCATGCGGCACCGGGTTGGGGTACACGCCCGCGGCCACCAGGCCGGCGTAGTGGGCGATGTCGACCATGAAGATCGCGCCGACGTCTTTGGCCACCTTGGCGAAGCGCTCGAAATCGATGTGCAGCGAGTAGGCCGAGGCGCCCGCGATGATCAGCTTGGGCTTGTGCTCGTGCGCCTTGCGCTCCATCGCGTCGTAGTCGATGGCTTCGTTGGCGTCCAGGCCGTAGCTCACCACGTTGAACCACTTGCCGCTCATGTTCAGCGGCATGCCGTGGGTCAGGTGGCCGCCTTCGGCCAGGCTCATGCCCATGATGGTGTCACCCGGCTTGAGGAAGGCCAGCATCACGGCTTCGTTGGCCGAGGCGCCGCAATGCGGCTGCACGTTGGCGGCGTCGGCACCGAAGATCTGCTTGACGCGGTCGATGGCCAGTTGCTCGGCCACGTCGACATGCTCGCAACCGCCGTAGTAGCGCTTGCCCGGATAGCCTTCGGCGTACTTGTTGGTGAGCTGCGAGCCCTGGGCCTGCATGACGGCCGGGGAGGCGTAGTTCTCGCTGGCGATCAGCTCGATGTGGTGTTCCTGGCGCGCGTTTTCGGCTTGAATCGCAGCCCAGATTTCGGGATCGGTCTGTTCGACCAGGATGTCGCGGTGGTACATGGCAGTCCTTAAAGACGGTGGTCCTTGCTCTCTACGATGAAACAAGGGCTGCCCAGGCGAACGGCTGATCGCCCGAAGCCGGGCGGCACGCTTCCCAGTGGTATTCCACGTCAACGCCATCCGCTGGAAAGGGATGGCGTCTATCGCCAGTCGCGTACCTCGCGAGTGTAGCCCAGGGTCGAGGGGCTCGCCGCCGCAGGGGCGAGCCGCGCGATCAGGAGGCGGCCAGCAGCGCGACCTTCTGCGGCGGCGCGACGTCGGGCTTGGCGTTGTTGGCAGGGGCGCCGACCGGGATCGGCTGGGTGCGCAGCACCGCCGGCGGGACCACCGGGAGCGTCCGCCCCGCGGCCACCAGGCGCAGCCGCTCGTGCTCGGCCAGCACCTTGCTCGTGTAGCCGCCGTCGTCGTCGAGGTTGGCCGCGCCCACGTAGTAGCGCAGGCCGGCTTCCAGCGAGCCGGCGCGTGCGATGCATTCCTGCAGCACTTTCACGCCGACGCGCATGTTGGTGACGGGGTCGAAGGCGGTGAGCGTACCGCCCGCGCTCTCGTACTTGTCGACATGCACGCGGGTCATGACCTGCATCAGGCCCTGCGCGCCGACCTGGCTTTGCGCAAAGGGATTGAAGCTGGACTCGACCGCCATGATGGCCAGGATCAGCGTCGGGTCGAGCTTGGTGCGCTGGCCGAGTTGGTAGGCTTCCGCCACCAGCACGCTCAGCGGCTCGGCCGCGACACGGTACTTCTTGCTCAGCCAGAAGGCCACGGCCGCCTGCTGCTTGGGCAGGTCCTTGGGGCTCGCCGCGGTCGTGCGTTCGATCGCATTGGGCTCGAGCGCCGTGGCTTCCGGTGCCGGCTTGCGCGACTCGAGCCAACTCATCAGGTGGACTTCGCCGCTTTCGCGCAAGTCCGGTCGGGCCATCAACGCGAGCACCACGAACACCGTGGCCAGGCCCAGCAGGGCGAAGCCGTTGTGCGTGATCTCGAAAAAGCCGTCGACCACATCGGATCCGAATGTCCGTAGCCCGCGGGCTGTGGCCTCCAACGCCTTGTTCATCGTTTTCCTTTCTGTGCGGCGCCTGAGCCTCTGCGCCCTTGGGGGCGACGGAGAAAACAAACGACAGCGCTTGGATTGGTACGTACCAGGTGAGCGCGAGGAGGGAAGTGCGCTGCAGCCTGATGAGCCGAAGCAGGTTCGGCGGCGGAAAGAGAAAGAAGGCCCGGCGCGAGGGGGTGGAGCGCGGGGCGACGGCGGATTCTAGGAGCGGCCAAATACCCGGTCAAGCATAAGGAAATCGATTGTTATGCTGGGATGGCTGAAGGGGTAAGTGGTCTTATGGCTTAAAGGGCACTGCAGATCGACCGACAAATGGTGTTGTATTGCACGAATTGAAGGCTTAATCTGCGGGTGTCCGATCTGATCGGGCATCGGCCAGAGTCCTGGATTTCGGCGCAAGCCCTGGGTCCGGTGAGCGAGGCAAAAACGGCGGCAATCTCTTGTCGCCAGCGAAGGCGGAACCATTCAACTTCCGCCCGAGCAAACAGATGGCATGGGCCTCGCGCCCGCCATCGAGCCCGGTGCGCGACCGTGGTCGTGCACCGGGCTTTCTTGTTGGGGCGCTGCCTTCGAAGGTCGGAAATGCGACATGCGGCGCGCTGTCGGTTCGTACACGCTGTTTCAGGATGCGCGCGCGTCGCGGCCGCCACTCAATTGCGGCACACTCGCGCGATGAATGCCGCTTCGCTGAAACAGAACAAATGGGTGCGACGTGTTGGCGTTGCCGTGCTGGCGGTGTTGGCCCTCTGGGCGGTGGCCTGGCTGGCCGTGCCGCCCATCGCCAAGAGCCAGCTGCAGAAGATCGCGAGCGAGAAACTGGGCCGCCAGGTAACGGTCGGCAAGATCGATTTCAAGCCGTGGACGCTAGAGCTCGCGCTGAACGACTTGCGCATTGCCACGGCCGACGGCAGCCAGTCGCAATTGGCCATCCGCCGCATCTATGTGGATGCCGAACTGCAGTCGCTGCTGCGCCTGGCGCCGGTGATCGATGCCGTCAGCATCGAAGCCCCGGAGGTGCACCTCACGCACCTCGCCGACGGCAAGTACGACATCGACGACATCATCGCCAAACTGTCGAGCGAGCCCGCCAAGCCGCCCGGGGACCCGGCGCGTTTCGCGGTCTACAACATCAGCGTGTCGGGCGGCAGCGTCGACTTCGACGACCGCACCGTGGGCCGCAAGCACGCGCTGCGCGACCTGGTGCTCAACGTGCCCTTCCTGAGCAACCTCGACTCGAAGCGCGACATCAAGACCGAGCCCAAGCTGGCCTTCACGCTCAACGGCAGTGCCTTCGACTCGGCCGCCTTCTCCACGCCCTTCGCCGAAAGCCGCAAGACCGATGCGCAACTGCGCTTCAAGGACCTCGATCTCGCGCCCTACCTGGGCTACATCCCGACCGGCCTGCCGGTCCAGCTCAAGGCCGGCACGCTCGACGCCGACCTGAAGATCGATTTCGAACGCGCGGCCGCCACCGGCCTCAGGATCACCGGCACGGTCGAGGCCCACAAGACCCGCCTGGCCGATGCCAGGGGGCGCGAGCTGCTGGGCTTCGACTCGCTCAAGCTGGGACTGACCGACGTGCGGCCGCTCGACGGCGTGATCCATCTGGGCGAGGTGGCGCTGGCGGGTCCGCAACTGGTGGTGGCGCGCGATGCGAGCGGTCAGCTGAACCTGCTGGCCACCGATCCGGCCACGGGTGCGACCCAGAAGGTGGCGCCTCCCAAGGCTGCCGCCAGCGCAGCCGCAGCGCCGGCCGCCCAGAAGAACCCCTTGCGCGTGCAGGTCGACAAGGTCGTGCTGAGCGGCGGCCAGATCGGCTGGCGCGACGAGACGACCAAGCCTGCCGCTGCCGTCGACGTGAGCCAGCTCGCGATCGAGGCCACGGGCATTGCCTGGCCCATGGACAAGCCGACCCATTTCAGCGGCTCGACGCTGGTGGGGGGCGCGGCGCTCAAGTTCTCGGGCGACGCCACCGACAAGGCCGCGACCGTGCAGACCGAGGTCACGGCGCTGCCGCTGTCGCTGGCTGCGCCTTACCTGGCGCAGAGCCTGGAGCCGACGCTCGATGGCAAGCTCAGCGGCCAGATCGACGTGGCCTGGACCGCGCCTGCCGCGCTCAAGTTCAAGGCCCGCCGACTCGCGGCCGACGGCCTGGCCCTGACCCAGGCCAAGACCGCGCTGGTGAGCGTGGGCCGCTTCGAGCTGATCGATGCCGAGGCCGACATGAGCCAGCACACGCTGGCCATCGCCTCCTTCACGGCCACCAATCCGAAGCTGCGCATCGAACGTGACAACGAGAAGCGCTGGATGTTCGAGCGCTGGCTCAAGACGCCGGCCGCGTCGTCGAACCCCGGCGCGAAGGAGACCAGCGCCCGCGTGGCCGCGCCCAAGTCCGAGGCGGCGGCAGCGCCGCAGCCCGGCGCCAACACCCAGCCCTGGCGCCTGAGCATCGGCACGCTGGCGGTGGACGGCGGCGCGGTCTCTTATGCCGACAAGGCCGGCTCGGCGCCCGTCGCGGTCGAGATCACCGCGCTCAAGCTCAATGTGCAGAAGGTCACGCCCAACAGCGCTACGGTGTCGCCGGTGCAGCTGTCGGGCCGGATCGCCGCCGGACGCGCCGACCCGGGGCGCTTCGACTACAAGGGCAACGTGGTGCTGCAGCCGCTGTCGGCCGAGGGCCGGCTCGACGTGAGCGCCTTCCCGGCCCATGCGTTCAAGGCCTACTACGCCGACGCGCTCAACATCGACATCCGCCGCGCCTTCGCCAGCTACCGCGGCACGGTGCGCTACGCCACGCAGCCGGCGGGCATGAACCTGCACCTGGCGGGCGATACGGCGGTCGAAGACTTCCGTGCCAACAGCGCGTCGCTGACCCAGTCCGACGCGCCGGGCCTGGAGCGCAGCAACAACCAGCTCCTGAGCTGGAAGGCGCTGAGCCTGCGTGGCCTGCAGGTGGCGATGGTGCCCAAGGCGCCGCTGTCGGTCGACGTGCGCGAAACCACGCTGACCGATTTCTTCGCCCGCGTGATCGTCGACCCCACGGGCCGTCTCAACCTGCAGAACCTCACGAAGAAGTCGCAGCAGGACGCGGACGCCGCGGCGGCCAAGGTCGCGGCCGCGCCCGAAGCCGCCACGCAGCGCAAGACCGGTGGCGTGACCGTCACGACGGCCGTGGTGCCGGCCGCCGACGGCACCGCGCCGGCGGCCGATGCGGGCGGCCCCGCGCCGCTGATCCGCTTCGGCCCGATGAGCCTGGTCAACGGCAAGATCGACTTCACCGACCTGTTCGTCAAGCCCAACTATTCGGCCGACCTCAGCGAGCTGACCGGCAAGCTCAGCGCCTTTGCTTCCGACAAGGCCGGACTGGCCGATCTCGAATTGCGCGGCAAGGCGCAGCAGACCGCGGCGCTCGACATCTCCGGCAAGATCAATCCGCTGGTCAAGCCGCTGGAGCTCGACATCACGGCCAAGATGCGCGACCTCGACCTGGCACCGCTGACCCCGTATTCGGTGCGCTACGCGGGCCACGGCATCGAGCGCGGCAAGCTGAGCATGGACGTCAACTACAAGATCACGCCCGAAGGCCGGCTCTCGGCCTCGAACAAGCTGGTGCTCAACCAGCTGCAGTTCGGCGAGGAAGTCAAGGGCGCGCCCAACAGCCTGCCGGTCCGGCTGGCGGTCGCGCTGCTGGCCGACCGCAACGGCGTGATCGACGTCGACCTGCCGATCAGCGGCTCGCTCAACGATCCGCAGTTCAGCATCGGCTCGCTGATCTTCAAGGCCATCGGCAATTTGATCGTCAAGGCCGTGACCGCGCCGTTCAGCCTGCTGACCGGCGGCTTCGGCGGCGGCGGCGCTGGTGAGGCCAGCGCCATCGCCTTCGACGCCGGCAGCGCCGCGCTGTCGCCCGCGGCCAAGGAAAACCTCGACAAGGTCGCCAAGGCCCTGACCGATCGGCCGGCGCTTCAACTGACCGTGGTCGGCACCGCCGGCCTCGAGCAGGAGCGCGATGCGGCCAAGCGCCAGCGCCTGCGCCAGATGCTGCAGGCCGAGAAGCGCCGCGCGGCCGCGCGCTCGGGCCAGGATGCCGCCGAGGTTCCGCCGTTGACCGATGCCGAATACCCGGTTTTGCTGACCGCGGTCTACAAACGCGCCGACATCACCAAGCCTCGGAATATGATCGGGCTTGCCAAAGACCTGCCGGTGCCGCAAATGGAAGACCTGTTGCTTGCCGGCATCACCGTGAACGAAGAGACCATTCGTCAGCTCGCCGTCGAACGCGGCGCCGTGGTCCGCGATTACCTGCTGGCCAAGCAGTTGCCGAGTGAACGCTTGTTCCTCGGCGCGGTGCGCACGAACCCCTCCGATGCCGGCTGGAAACCCGGCGCCGAACTGAATCTGGCGAGCCGTTGACCGGATCGAGCGCCGGTCTGTGAAAATGGCGGGGTGCGCCGGCTTTTGCCGGCGCCTTGGCTTTCCTCCTATCCGATAAAACGATCAGCGCGCAGTGACCTCTACTTCCTCCAAGCACCAAGACCTCCAGTCCCTCGATACGCTCACCGGCGGCGCCTTCACCGCGCCCACCTCCGGAGAGCGCGCGCAGCGCATCCGCGAGTGGCTGGCGACGAGCCCTTCGCCCGAGCAGATGCAGGAGGTGTTCAAGGAATTGAGCGGCCGCGACAAGGGGGCTGCACGCCTGCTGCGTGAAAAGCTCGACGAGCTCAAGCGCGCCAAGGGGCAGGAAGCGATCGCCGCCGAATGGGCGCAGAAGGCCGAGGCGCTGCTGGCCCAGTCCAAGCTCAACATCGCCGATGCGCTGGCCTGGCAGCGCGATGCCGCCAAGGCCGGTGCGCCGCTGTCGCGCGAGCCGCTGGCCGGTTTCAAGGTGCAGCTGGCCGAACGCGTCAAGGGCATCGAGGACCTGCAGCACCGTGCCCAGGTGCAGCGCGAGGCCGCCGTGCTGCTCGCGCAGCGCTTCGAAGTGCTCTCGACCAAGGGCTGGCGCGATGCGCAGGCCGCCGAGGAAGCCCTGCGCGCCGACGTCGCCCATTGGCAGCAACAAGCCGGCGAACTGACTGCGGACGCCAACTGGAGCAGCCTGGACGCGAAGTTCGCGCCCCAGCTCGAGGCCTCGAAGGCGCAGTTGATGGTGGTGTCCGATTCCTTCCACGGCGCGCTGGCGCAGGCCGCCGCTGCCGCCGCGGATGCGGCCGCGCCGCTGCCGCCGGTGCCCGTCTGGGCCGACGAGCTGCGCGCCGCGCGTGGCCTGCCGACCGAGGCCTCGGTGGTGGCTGCGGCCGCCGCGCCGGCCAAGCCCGCCGGACCCAAGGTCGACCCTGAAAAGCGCGCTGCGGCCCAGGCTGCGGTCGAAGCCTCGCTGACCAAGCTCGAACAGGAAACCGCCGAAGGCCACGGCAAGGCCAGCGCCGGCGCCGCCGCCGCGCTGCGCGCGGTGCTCAAGGAGCATGGCAAGCTGGTCGAAGCGCCGCTGGAAGCCCGCGTGCATGCCGCGCTGGTGGCCGCCGGTGAACTCGAAGGCTGGCAGCGCTGGAGCGCCGACAAGGTGCGCGAAGAACTGGTGGCCAAGGCCGAAGGCCTGCTCAAGCGGCCCGAAGGCCAGGCGCTGGGCGGCCGCAAGATGCAGGAATCGCTGCGCACCCTGCGCGAGCAGTGGAAGCAGGCCGACCAGGGCGGCGTGCCCAACCATGCACTCTGGAAGCGTTTCGACGAAGCCTGCAACGAAGCCCACAAGGTGGTCGAGGCCTGGCTCGACAAGGTCCGCGCCGACGCCGCCGAGCACCGCGCCCATCGCGTGGCGCTGATCGAAGAGGTCAAGGGCTGGGCGGTCGAACACGCCGCCGGCAACGACCTCAAGGCGCACAGCCGCGCGCTGCACCAGTTCGCCGACCGCTGGCGCGATGCCGGCCATGTGGGCGAGAAGGTGTTTGCCGAACTGCAGCCGCTGTGGAACGAGGCCTTCGGTGCCGCCCGCGTGCCGCTGGAAAGCGCGCAGGCGTCGAGCGTCGAACGTCGCCAGGCCATGATCGCCGAGGCCGCCGAACTGGGCGCCCAGCCGATGCTGCGCATCGACGCCGTCAAGGCGCTGCAGCAGCGCTGGCAGGCCGAGGCACAGGGTGTGCCGCTCGACCGCCGCCACGAACAGAAGCTGTGGGATGCCTTCCGCGCGCCCATCGACGAGGCCTTCAACCGCAAGACGACCGAGCGCGAGAAGGCGTCGGCCGCGATGAGCGAACACGACCGCTACGTGCTCGACGCCTCTAAGGCGCTCGACGCGGCCAACGCGACGGGCGACGTGCAGAAGATCCGTGCCGCGGTGGCGCAGCTCGAAGCCGCGATCCGTGGCGAAGCGCGGCCGCCCGCACCGGCCCCCGCGCCGGCTGCGGCCCGGAACGGCGCTGACGGCCCGGCCGTGGGTGCGACCGAAGTCGTGGCACCCGGCCAGGCGGCCGCCGAGTTCAGTGAAGGCGCACAGATCCAGCCCGTGCCCGGCGAGAACGAGGCGCCCGCGCCTGCCGTGGCACCGGCCGACACCGAAGAAGTCGGCGACGCCGCCGCGAGCCCTGCAGCTGCCGGCGACCTGATCGCCCCCGTGGGCAGTGCCGATGCCGGCGCGCTGGCCGACGAAGGCGACAACGCCGCCGCCGCCGTGCCCGCGGCAGCGCCGAAGCCCGCGCCCAAGCCGGTCGTGGCCGCGCGCCGCGGCGATGACCGCCCGGGCAGCCGCAAGGCCGAGCCGGCAGCGCCCGCCGGCCGTTTCGGCGACCGCCGTGACAGCCGCAGCGGCCCTGGCGGTCCTGGTGGCCGCCCCAACGACCGCGGCCCGCGTCCCGGTGCGCCGGGTGGCGATCGCGGTGACCGTGGCGCACCGGGCGGCGGCCGTTTCGGCGACCGTGCCCCGCGCTTCGAAGACCGCGGCCCGCGCCTCGGCGATGCGGCCTTCCGTGCCCAGCGCGAAGCGCTGGAGCGTGCCGATCTGGCGCTGCGCAAGCTGGCGGCGCAAGCCCATGGCGAAGCGCTCACGCACCTGCTGAGCGCATGGGAAAAGCGCGACGCGGCCCAGCTGCCCAGCGTGCAGGAACTCGGCCGCGCGGTGACGCCGACGGTGCGCAGTGCCTGGACGCAGGCGGTCGCCAAGCCCGCCGCAGGCGACGCCGGCGAAGCGCTGCTGCGCCTCGAGATGGCGGCCGAAGTGCCAACGCCCGCCGACCAGCTCGACGCGCGCCGTGCGCTGCAGTTGAAGCTGCTGACGAAGCGCGGTGACCCGGTGCCGGCGCAGACCTGGGGCGAGGACGCCGGCAAGGTGCTGGCCTCGGCCCACGATGCCGCGACGGCACGCCGGCTGCAGAACGCGCTCAAGGCGCTGTTGCGCAAGTAAAGGTCCGGCCCCGAGGCCGACCGGTATGACAAAGGCGCCCCGCGGGGCGCCTTTTCTTTGTGGGATCAGAACTGCTCGGCAGGACCGCCATACGGGCGGCCGCGCAGCCTTGAATGCGACACGGGCCGCCGGCTTCAGGCCGAGGAGCCCGAGGTGGATGGCCGGCGATGCGCTCCGGCCTCATCGCGGCGCATCAGGGGCGAGGGTTCAGAAAGAATTCATCGAAACGCACAAGCACGTCGGGGAAATCGCGGCCGAAATGGGCGCGGTTGACGAAGTAGGCCTCGCAGGCTACGGCGAAGAACTCGCTGAGGGATGTGGCGCCATAGGGGTCGAGCCAGGTCGGCTCGCCGCCGAAGCGCTCGGCCAGGATGGTCTGTTCCCTGAACGCCTCGTAGGCCGGCTGGATCACATCGGTCCAGGCCGCACGCGCCTCGCGGGCGCTCGAGGTGCCCGCGAAGCCCGAGGGCAGGGTGGGGCTGCCGTCGGCCCCGCCGTCTCGCATGTCGATCTTGTGGGCGAACTCGTGGATCACCACGTTGTAGCCCTGGTCCGCGCTCACGCTGCTGGCCAGCACGTCCTGCCAGCTCAGCATCACCGGGCCGCGCTCCATGGCCTCGCCGGCCACGACCTCTTCGTACTCGTGCACCACGCCGGCCTCGTCCATGGTCTTGCGCTGCGCCACCACTTCCGAAGGGTGGATCACGATGCCGACGAAATCGTCGTACCAGTCGAGGCCGCCCCGCAGGTGCAGCACGGGCAGCACCGCCTGCGCCGCAACGGCCAGCGCCACTTCGTCGGTGATGACGAAGCCGTGCGCGCCGTGGAATTCCTTGTCGCGCAGGAACTCGGCGGCCATGGTGCGCAGTCGCGCCGCGTCTTCGTCGGTGGGCCGGGCCAGAAAGGGGTAGCGCGCCAGCGTGGCCTGCCAGGCGGCATCGGGGATGGCGGGGGCGGCACGCAGGCCGCGGAGCCACTTGAACATGGGGAGGCGGCCGTCAGCGAACGTCGACGCGCCGGGCCCCTGAGGCCGACAGGCACAGCACCTGCGCGCGCGGCGGGTGCGCGGCGGCATCCCAATCGCTCAGCACGATGCGCCGCAAGCCGTCGCCCAGCGCGTGCTCGGCCGGCTTGTGCGTGTGGCCATGGACCAGCGTGTGCGCATCGGCACGCTGCAGCCATTCGCGGGCCGCGTCGGTGTCGACATCGGCCCAGACCATGCCGGGCGTGGCCTTGCGGGCTTCGCTCTGCGTGCGCATCGAACGCGCCAGCGCGCGCCGCTCCTCGAGCGGGCGGGCCAGAAAGACCTGCTGCCACGCCGCATTGCGCACCTGGGCGCGAAATTTCAGGTAGTCGGTGTCTTCGAGGCACAGCAGGTCGCCGTGGCTCAGCAGCCAGCGTCGGCCATGCAGCACCAGCACGGTCGGGTCGTCGAGCAGCGTCAGGCCGCACTGCGCGGCGAACGCCGGGCCGACCAGGAAGTCGCGGTTGCCGTGCATGAAGAATACCGGGCGGCGCGCGGCCGCTTCACGCAGCAGCTCGGCGCATTGCGCCTCGAAGCCGGGCAGGGCGGTGGCGTCGTCGCCGATCCAGACCTCGAACAGGTCGCCGAGGATGAACAGCGCGTCGGCCGGTGTGGTCTGGAGATAGCCGCGCCACGCATCGAAGGTGATGGGCTCGTCCGCCTGCAGGTGCAGGTCGGACAGCAGGTCGACGGTGCGCCACGCGGCGGGCGCGACGAGTTCGGCGAAGGCCGCCTGGTCACTCATGCCGCGCAGCGCCAAGCCGTCATTCGACCGTGATGGTGGCTTTCTCGATCACCACGTCTTCGAGCGGCACGTCGTCGTGGAAGCCCTTGCGGCCGGTCTTCACGGCCTTGATCTTGTCGACCACGTCGGTGCCGGCGATCACCTTGCCGAACACGGCATAGCCCCAGCCTTGCGCCGAGGGGGCGGTGTGGTTCAGGAAGGCGTTGTCGGCGATGTTGATGAAGAACTGCGCGGTGGCCGAATGGGGCGCGCTGGTGCGGGCCATGGCGACCGTGTACTTGTCGTTCTTCAGGCCGTTGTTGGCTTCGTTCTGGATCTCGGCATCCGAGGGCTTCTGGCTCATGCCGGGTTCGAAGCCGCCGCCCTGGACCATGAAGCCCGGGATCACGCGATGGAACACCGTGTTGTCGTAGTGGCCCTTCTTCACGTAGGCGAGGAAGTTCTCGACCGACTTCGGCGCCTTGGCGCGGTCGAGTTCGAGAGTGATGGTGCCTTGGCCCTTGATGCTGAGTTCGACCTGGGGATTGCTCATTGGAAAGCTCCTTTTTTCGCTTTACTTCGCCACGACGGTGGCGGACTGGATGGTGATGGGTTCGACGGGCACGTTCTGCATGCCGCCCTTGTTGCCCGTCTGCGCCGCGCGGATCTTGTCGACCGTCTCGGTGCCCGAGACGACCTTGCCGAAGACGGTGTAGCCGTGGCCGTCGGGGTTGGGGGCGTCGAGCATGGCGTTGTCCTTCACGTTGATGAAGAACTGCGCGGTGGCGGAGTTCGGGTCGCCGGTGCGGGCCATGGCGATCGTGTACTTGGCGTTCTTCAGGCCGTTGGAGGCCTCGAGCGGCACGGGCGCGCGCGTGGGCTTCTGGCGCATGTCGGCGGTGAAGCCGCCGCCCTGGATCATGAAGCCGTCGATGACGCGGTGGAACACCGTGCCGTCGTAGTGCTTGTCCTTCACGTACTGCAGGAAGTTGGCGACCGTCTTGGGTGCCTTCTCGGGGGCGAGTTCGACCACGATGTTACCGGCCGAGGTGGCCAGCTTGACGCGCGGCGCGGCGGCCGTCTGGGCCCAGGCGGCACCGGTGACGAGCAGCGTGGCGGCGAGGGTCAGCGCCATGCGGCGCGAGGAAGATGGGAGTTTCAAGAAAAGATCTCGCTTTCTGAAAAAGAGGGGGGGCGGGGTCGCCGCGTTGCCCCACGTCGTGCGCCAGAGGCTTACTTGCTGCGCGCGGGCTTGTGCGCGGGCACTGGGGCCGGCGCCGGCGGCAGGGCCGCGGCGGCCGGCGCGTTGAGGAAGATCTGGCGGATCAGCACCAGCTTGGGCGTCGCGCTGGCGTTGGTCGACGCCAGCTGCTGCGCTCGGCCGTACGACTGGGCCGCGAGACGCGCGTAGACGTCGCCGAGGTTCTCGTGCGCGGTCGCGTAGTTCGGGTTGAGCCGCAGGGCGTTTTCGAGCGCGTCGCGCGCCTTGTCGAACTGGCTCTGCTGCGCGTAGAGCGCCGCGAGGTTGTTGTAGGGCTCGGGCAGCTCGGGGAAGTCCTGCGTGAGCTGTGTGAAGGCGGCTGTCGCCTCGGCGGTCTTGCCCTGTTCGGTGAGGATCACGCCGCGCAGGAAGCGCATCTGCGGATCGCGCGGCTTGCCGGCGATGTAGGCATCGGCCTTGGCCAGCGCTTCGGGGGCCTTGCCCTGGCGCAGCAGCTGGTTGACGTCCGAATAGTCGTCGGCCAGGGCGACGGTCGATGCGGCAGCGATCAGCAGCGCGCCCAGCAGGCGCAACGCGGGGCGAAAGGACAGGGCGGGAGAGAGGAGGGGTACGGCGTGCTTCATGAGGCTCGGGAAGAAGGTCTGGCGCGGGCTTCGAGATTCACCCGGAAGATGCCCGGCAGGGGCCGTTTATACTGGGCACGATTGTAGCCGAGGGGCCGCGTCCAACCTCTCGTGCCACAGTCCCCCCATCCCTGAATGAAAACGTTGTTCGCCCGTACCCGTCGCCAGCCTGCGCCGGGTGGGTCGCACATCGACGCTTCCCGAATTCCATGAGTCTGCGCATCTACAACACGCTCTCGCGTGAACTGGAGGAGTTTTCCCCGTTGCAAGCCGGTCACGTGCGCATGTACGTGTGCGGCATGACGGTCTACGACCTCTGCCACATCGGCCATGCCCGGATGATGATGGCCTTCGATGTGGTGCAGCGCTGGCTGCGCGCGAGCGACCTGCAGGTCACCTATGTGCGTAACATCACCGACATCGACGACAAGATCATCGACCGCGCGGTCAAGCGCGGCATCACGATCCGCGCCTTGACCGACGAGATGATCGCGCTGATGCACGAGGACATCGCCGCGCTGGGCATCGAGCCGCCGGCGGTCGAGCCGCGCGCCACCGACTACGTGCCGCAGATGCTCGGACTGATCGAGACCCTGGAGCGCAAGGGCCTGGCCTACCGCTCGCCGACCGGCGACGTCAACTACGCGGTGCGCAAGTTCCCGGGCTACGGCAAGCTGTCGGGCAAGTCGCTCGACGAGCTGCATGCGGGCGAGCGCGTGGCGGTGCTCGACGGCAAGCAGGACCCGCTGGACTTCGTGCTCTGGAAGGCCTCGAAGCCCACCGAGCCGACCGAGGTGCAATGGGACAGCGCCTTCGGCAAGGGCCGGCCCGGCTGGCACATCGAATGCTCGGCCATGAGCTGCGCGACGCTGGGCGAGACCTTCGACATCCACGGCGGCGGCGCCGACCTGCAGTTCCCGCACCATGAGAACGAGATCGCGCAGAGCGAAGGCGCGAGCGGCCAGCCGCTGGCCAGGCTCTGGATGCACAACGGCTTCGTGCGCGTGGACAACGAGAAGATGTCCAAGAGCCTGGGCAACTTCTTCACCATCCGCGAGGTGCTGCAGAAGTACGACCGCGAGACGCTGCGCTTCTTCCTCGTGCGCACGCACTACCGCAGCCCGCTCAACTACAGCGACGCCCATCTGGACGATGCCCGCAATGCACTCAAGCGCCTGTACACGGCGCTCGACCTGGTGGCGCCCGTGCCGGTGACGATCGACTGGACGAACCCGCACGCCGCTGCCTTCAAGGCCGCGATGGACGAGGACTTCGGCACGCCCGGCGCGATCGCGGTGCTGTTCGAGCTGGCCACGGCCGTCAACAGCACGCGTTCGGCCCAGGCGGCCGGGCTACTCAAGGCGCTGGCCGGCACGCTGGGGCTGCTGCAGGGCGATCCCAAGGCCTTCCTGCAGGCCGGCAGCATGCTCGACGACGCAGCCATCCAGTTGCTGATCGCGCAGCGCGCGGCGGCCAAGGCAGCCAGGAATTTTGCCGAGGCCGACCGCATCCGCGACGAACTGCTCGGCCAGGGCATCGTGCTCAAGGATTCGCCCACCGGCACCACCTGGGCCGCGGCCCAGTGAAGGACTCGACTGCGATGTCTCCCGTCATTTCCGCGCCGGTCAAGATCATCACGCCCGACTACTGGGAAGAGGCCTGCCGGCACCTGGCCAAGAAGGACCGCGTGATGAAGCGGCTGATTCCGCAATTCGGCGATGCCTGCCTCGAGTCGCGCGGCGATGCCTTCGTCACGCTCGCGCGCAGCATCGTCGGCCAGCAGATCTCGGTCAAGGCCGCGCAACAGGTGTGGGATCGCTTCGAGACGCTGCCGCGCAAGATGACGCCGGCCAACGTGCTCAAGCTCAAGGTCGACGACATGCGGGCCGCGGGCCTGTCGGCCCGCAAGATCGAGTACCTGGTCGACCTCGCGATCCATTTCGATTCGGGTGCCGTCCACATCGACGCCTGGAAGGACATGAGCGACGAGATGATCATCGCCGAGTTGGTTGCCATCCGCGGCATCGGACGCTGGACCGCCGAGATGTTCCTGATCTTCCACCTGATGCGCCCCAACGTGATGCCGCTGGACGACGCCGGCCTGATCAGCGGCGTGAGCCAGAACTACTTTTCCGGCGAGCCGGTGAGCCGCAGCGACCTGCGCGAGGTGGGCGTGGCATGGGCCCCTTACTGCAGCGTGGCGACTTGGTATATTTGGCGATCGCTCGACCCGGTACCGGTCGCGTACTGACCATGACACATCCCCAGGCCTCGCTTACGACGCGTCGACACGCCCGGCCCCTTCGCGGCCTGGCCCGTCGGGCTGCGCGGTGTTCCGCCAGCCCCACGGTCCGGCCCTCGACCCATTGATGACACCCACAGGAGAAGACGTTGGCGAAACGAACCTTCCTCGACTTCGAGCAGCCCATCGCTGAACTCGAAGGCAAGATCGAAGAACTGCGCTATGTGCAGACCGAATCCGCGGTCGATATCTCCGAAGAGATCGACCAGCTGAGCAAGAAGAGCCAGCAGCTCACCAAGGACATCTACAGCGAGCTCTCGCCCTGGAAGATCACCAAGATCGCGCGGCACCCCGAGCGTCCTTACACGCTGGACTACGTCAAGGAAATCTTCACCGACTTCGTCGAGCTGCACGGCGACCGCCATTTCTCGGACGACCTGTCGATCGTGGGCGGCCTGGCACGCTTCAACGGCACGCCCTGCATGGTGATCGGCCATCAGAAGGGCCGCGACACCAAGGAGCGCACCGCGCGCAACTTCGGCATGAGCAAGCCCGAGGGCTACCGCAAGGCCCTGCGCCTGATGAAGACCGCCGAGAAGTTCAAGCTGCCGGTGTTCACCTTCGTCGACACGCCCGGCGCCTACCCCGGCATCGACGCCGAGGAGCGCGGCCAGTCCGAGGCCATCGGCCGCAACATCTTCGAGATGGCGCAGCTCGAGGTGCCGATCATCGTCACCATCATCGGCGAGGGCGGCTCCGGCGGCGCGCTGGCGATCTCGGTGGGCGACCAACTGGTGATGCTGCAGTACTCGATCTACTCGGTGATCAGCCCCGAAGGCTGCGCATCGATCCTCTGGAAGACCAGCGAGAAGGCGCAGGAAGCGGCCGACGCGCTGGGCATCACGGCCCACCGGCTCAAGGCCCTGGGCCTGGTCGACAAGATCGTGAACGAGCCCGTGGGCGGCGCGCACCGCGACCACAAGCAGATGGCCGCCTTCCTCAAGCGCGCGCTCAACGACGCCTTCCGCCAGGTCAGCGACCTCAAGGTCAAGGAACTGCTCGAGCGCCGCTACGAGCGCCTGCAGAGCTACGGCCGCTACTCGGACACCAAGGCCGAGAGCACGCGCTGACGCGCCGCGGGCCGATGCCGGCCTGCCTTCCCCCGATGGACAACCCCGCCGCTCACGCGCTCGCCTCGTGGGCGGCGCCGTTGCCGCTGGGTGTGGCCTACAGCGGCGGTGCCGATTCCACCGCGCTGCTGCACGCGGCCGCGGCCTGCTGGCCCGGGCAGGTGCATGCCTTGCATGTGCACCACGGGCTGCAGTCGGCGGCCGATGATTTCGAGCGCCATTGCGCGCAGGCCTGTCGCATGCTGGGCGTGCCCTTGCACGTCGCACGCATCGACGCGCGCCACGCTTCGGGCGACAGCCCCGAGGACACCGCACGCCGCGCGCGCTACGCCACGCTGGCGCAACTGGCGCAGGCCCAGGGCCTGCAGCACGTGGCGCTGGCCCAGCATGCCGACGACCAGGTCGAGACGATGCTGATCGCGCTCGGCCGCGGCGCGGGCCCCGACGGCCTGGCCGCGATGCCGCGCGAGATGACGCGCCACGGCGTGCAGTTCCACCGGCCCTTGCTCGAAGTGCGGGCCGACGCGCTGCGCGCCTGGCTCGCGTCGGCGCAGGTGGCCTTCGTCGACGATCCGAGCAATGCCGACGCGCGCTACACGCGCAACCGCATCCGCCACCAGCTGCTGCCGGCGCTGGCCCAGGCACTGCCGCAGTTCCGCGAGACCTTCGCGCGCTCGGCGCGCAACGCGGCGCGGGCCTCGTCGTTGCTGGTCGAACTGGCCGAGCTCGACCTGGCCGCGACCGGCGCGCCGCCGCGCATCGCCGCGCTGCAGGCCCTGCCGCGCGAGCGTTGCGCCAACGCGCTGCGGCGCTGGCTGCGCCGCGATCACCAGGCCGTGCCCAGCGAGGCGCAGCTGCAGCAGCTGCTCGACCAACTGGAGGCCTGCCGCACACGGGGCCATCGCATCCGGCTGAAGGTGGCCGATGGCTTCGCCCAGCGCGAGGGGGATGTGCTGCGTTGGTACAATGCCCCGCCTTCGCCGGCGCTTGAGGCGTCCTCCGCTGAATGAGCTTGGCGGCGAGTGCAGTCTCCGGCCACCGACGACTTCGCGGTGCCCGTTTTACTTCTCCTTGATTTCACCCATGGCATTGATCGTTCACAAATACGGCGGTACGTCGATGGGCTCGACCGAGCGCATCAAGAACGTCGCCAAGCGCGTTGCCAAATGGGCACGTGCCGGCCACCAGATGGTGGTGGTCCCCAGCGCCATGAGCGGCGAGACCAACCGCCTGCTGGGCCTGGCCAAAGAGCTGGCCTCCGGCAAGGCCGATTCGCAGTACGAGCGCGAGCTCGACATGCTGGCCTCGACCGGCGAGCAGGCCTCGTCGGCATTGCTGGCGATCGCGCTGCAGGCCGAGGGCGTGCAGTCGGTCAGCTACGCCGGCTGGCAGGTCGCGGTGCGCACCGACAACTCCTACACCAAGGCCCGCATCGAGAGCATCGACGACGCCCGCGTGCGCGCCGACCTCGACGCCGGCAAGGTGGTGGTCATCACCGGCTTCCAGGGCGTGGACGACAGCGGCAACATCACGACGCTCGGTCGGGGTGGCAGCGACACCTCGGCCGTGGCCATCGCCGCGGCGATGAAGGCGGCCGAATGCCTGATCTACACCGACGTCGATGGTGTCTACACCACCGACCCGCGCGTCGAACCCGATGCGCGCCGCCTGCTGACCGTGAGCTTCGAAGAGATGCTCGAGATGGCCAGCCTGGGCTCGAAGGTGCTGCAGATCCGATCGGTGGAATTCGCCGGCAAGTACAAGGTCCCGTTGCGCGTGCTGTCGAGCTTCACGCCCTGGGACATCGACATCAATGAAGAAGCCAAATCTGGCACGCTGATCACTTTCGAGGAAGACCTGAACATGGAACAAGCCGTCGTATCCGGCATCGCGTTCAATCGCGACGAGGCCAAGATCTCGGTGCTGGGCGTGCCCGACAAGCCGGGCATCGCGTACCACATCCTCGGCGCCGTCGCCGATGCGAACATCGAAGTCGACGTCATCATCCAGAACCTGAGCAAGGACGGCAAGACCGACTTCAGCTTCACGGTGAACCGCAACGACTACGCCAAGGCCACCGACCTGCTCAAGTCGAAGGTGCTGCCGACGCTGGGCGCGGACGAGATCGTCGGCGACACCAAGATCTGCAAGGTCAGCATCGTGGGCATCGGCATGCGCAGCCACGTGGGTGTGGCCAGCAAGATGTTCCGCGTGCTGAGCGAAGAGGGCATCAACATCCAGATGATCTCGACCAGCGAAATCAAGACCTCCGTCGTGATCGACGAGAAGTACATGGAACTGGCCGTGCGCGCATTGCACAAAGCTTTCGATCTTGATCAGCCTGCGGCCTGAAAACGCCTCAAACGCTGGCATAATCTAGGCTTCCAAAGGAACTGTGACCGAGTGGCCGAAGGTGCTCCCCTGCTAAGGGAGTATGGGGTGTAGAGCCTCATCGAGGGTTCGAATCCCTCCGGTTCCGCCAGGATGCTGAAGCCCCGTTGATCGATTGATTGACGGGGCTTTTTTCATGCCCGCCTTCTTCTGGGAGAAGGCGTTGGTCCCCGTTAAGTGGACGTGTGGATGCCGCAGCCGGACTTGGGGGCCGCGTCGTAGTGCTGGGGCTGGCTATGGGCGCAGGAGCATGGTTGCGGCGCCAGCCGCGTCTGCACGGCAGTCCCGCGCCGCACCCCAGAACCGCCGCGCCTTCACGGCCACCCGGCCCAAGGACGCGCTCCTCAGCGCAGCACGGACCCGTCGGCGCGCGCCGAACCGAACTGCGCTTCGAGCGCGGCGAGCGGCAGCCGGCCCTGCAGGCCGATGGCCACCACGGCCGGCCCGGCCTGTGGCGCCGTGGCGCGACGCAGCGAGGCATGGCGGCCGGCGAAATGGAGTTCGGTCCATTCGGCTTCGCCGGTGCGCAGCAGGGCCTTGAGCCGCAGCAGGCCTGCGGGCGCGTCGGCCATCCAGCGGCGCAGCGCGGCGGCCTCGAAGCGGCGCTCGGGCCGGGCCGACCAGGTCTGGAACAGCTCGCCATGCTGCGGCGAGGCATCGCTGCCGGGCAAGGGGCCCGCATGGTTGCAGCCCGGGCCGCAGATGTGCGGCGCCTGCGCGCCGGGCGCCGGCCGGGTCGGCCATGGCGGCTCGCGCAGCAGTTCGAGCGGCACGCGGGCCTGGACGGTGTCGAAGCGCGGCGTCTTCGGGGCGCTGGCCGCGATGCGCGCGTGCACGCGGGCCAAGGCCTCGCCGTCCACGGTGTCGGTCTTGTTGACGACGATCAGGTCGGCCGCCCGCAACTGGCGCTCCATCGTGTCGGCCAGCAAGGGATCGCCCAGGTGCGCGAGCAGGGCGCTGGCGTCGACCAGCACGACCACGCCGCCCAGGCTCAGGCCGGGGTCGGCCAGGCCCAACTGCGCGATGCGCCAGGGGTCGGACACGCCGCTGGCCTCGACCACCACGCCGTCGAAGGGCGAGCCCGAGGAGAGCACCTGCATCAGCGCGCGCGACAGGTCGTCGCCGATCTGGCAGCAGACGCAGCCGTTGCTCAGGGCGATGGTGTCGCCGCTGGCGGAGGCGATCAGTTCGGCGTCGATGTTGAGCGCGCCGAAGTCGTTCACCAGCACCGCGATGCGCTGGCCTTGCGTCGCGCGCAGCCAGCCGTTGAGCAGCGTGGTCTTGCCGGCGCCGAGGAAGCCGCCGATGACGGTGAGCGGCAGGCGCCTTGTCATGCTCACTTCGGGCTCAGGCCGGGTGCGCTTCGAACACGCGGCCCGAGAGCACGGTGCCCCACACGCGGGCGTCCTTCAGCGCGGCCGGGTTCATGGCCAGGGGGTCGTCTTCCAGCACGCAGAAGTCGGCGCGTTTGCCGCATTCGATGCTGCCGACCTCGTGGTCGAGCTTGAGCGTCCAGGCCGCGCCCAGCGTGATCGCGCGCAGCGCCTGCGGCACCGTGATGCGTTCCTTCTCGCCGAGCACGCGGCCCTTGGGTGTGACGCGATTGACGGCGCACCAGGCGGTGAAGAGCGGCCCGAGCGGCGTCACCGGCGCATCGGAGTGGATGGCCAGCGGCACGCCGGCCGCGAGGGCGCTGCCGCAGGCGTCGAGCCGGTTCGCGCGGTCGGGACCCATCGTCATCTCGTAGTGCTGGTCGCCCCAGTACCAGAGGTGGTTGGCGAACAGGTTGGCGCACAGCCCGAGCGATGCCATGCGGCGGAACAGCGGTGCGTCGATCATCTGGCCGTGCTGCAGCGTGTGGCGGTGGTCGGGCCGCGGCGCCTTGGTCAGGATGCGCTCGATGGCGTCGATGGCGACCTCGCTCGCCTCGTCGCCGTTGGTGTGCGTGTGGATGGTCAGCCCGGCGCGATGGTAGGTCTCGAAGTCGGCCTCGTACTGCGACGGGGCGGTGACCCAGATGCCGTTGGGCGCGCCGTTGAAGTGGCCGGGCCAGCGCAGCCGCGCCGAGAAACCCTGGATCGAGCCGTCGAGCATCATCTTCACCAGGCCGTAGCGCAGTCGGTCGGTGTTGCGCGCCTTCAGTGCCGTCACGTGCTCGGCGCCCTGCGGCGCCCCGTGGGTGCCGTGGAAGGCCTGGAAGGCGGGCAGGATGCGCACGCCGAATGCCTCGTCGCCGGTCACGCTCTCGAGCACGCGGCAGTCGTCTTCGCCCAGCTTGTTGACCAGGTCGGTCGCGGTCGTCACGCCCTGCATGCAGGCCAGCCGCGCGAAGGAGCGCACGCCGGCTTCGGTCATCGGCGCCAGCAGGCCGGCGTTGCCGATCTTGCGCAGCACCAGGTACATCGCCGCGGGTTCCTGCAGCTCGCCGGTGGGCTCGCCGGCCATGGGGCCGTCGGCGAACTTCAGCACGCCCTCGACTTCGTTGTCGCGCGTGACCTCGGCGATGCGCAGCATGGCCGAGTTGACGTTCATCAGGTGGCCGTTGGCGTGGCCGATGACGATGGGCCGCGTTGCGCTCGCGCGGTCCATGTGCGTGACCGTCATGCGCTCGCCGCCGAAATAGATCGGGTCGAAGCCCCAGGCGATCAGCGGCTCGCCGGCGGGCCGGCCCTCGGCCGTCATGCGCGACGCGACCTCGATCAGCCGCGCCACCACCGCCTCCATCGAGCGCAGGCCGGGCCACACCTTGCCCTGCGGGTCGCGCCGGTCGAACCAGCCGAGGTACGTCCAGTCCCACATGCTGCCTTCCTTCAGATGGCAGTGGCCTTCGACCAGCCCCGGCATCAGCACCTTGCCGGCGAAGCGCTCGTCCAGCGCGAAGTTGCCCCAGGCCTGCATGTCGGCCAGCGAACCGACCGCCAGCACCCGGCCGTCGCGCACCGCGACGTGCGTGGCGCTCTCCTGCATCGGGTTCATGGTGATGATCCTGCGGGCGGTGTAGACGGTGATCGGGCTCATGGATGGCGTGGCTTCGTGGGGTGAATGGAGTGAGGAAGGACGGAAAGGCTCAGGCGGCAGGCATCTGCAGCGGGACGGTGGGCACGCCGTCGACGACATCGACGCGGCGGCAGCGCACCCAGTGGCCGGGCGCGACCTCGCGCAACGGCGGCAGTTCGGCCACGCAGGCCGGCTCGGCGACCGGGCAGCGGCCGGCGAAGCGGCAGCCGGCGGGCGGGTTGATCGGGCTCGGCGGATCGCCGCTCAGCTTGATGCGCTGCGCTGCGCGCCGGCGGCCGCCGTCGACGGTCGGCACCGCCGACATCAGCGCCACGCTGTAGGGATGCAGCGGCCGGGCGAAGAAGGCGCGGCGCGGCGCGCGCTCGACGATCTGGCCCAGGTACATCACGGCGATCTCGTCGCAGATGTGCTCCACCACCGCCATGTCGTGCGAGATGAAGAGGTAGGTCAGGCCGAGCTGGCGCTGCAGCCGCACCAGCAGGTTGAGGATCTGTGCGCGGATCGCGATGTCCAGCGCCGACACCGGTTCGTCGCACACCACCAGCTCGGGGTGGGTGGCGAGCGCGCGCGCGATGTTGATGCGCTGGCGCTGGCCCCCGGAGAACTGGTGCGGGAACAGGTGTTGCTGCTCCGGCCGCAGGCCGACCGCCTCGAACAGTTCGTCCACGCGCGCGCTGCGTTCGGCCGGCGTGCCGACATTCATCAGGTCGAGCGGGGCACGCACCGTGGCGCCGGCGCGCTCGCGTGGGTTGAGCGAGGAGAAGGGGTCCTGAAAGATGATCTGCATGCGACGACGCGCGAAGCGCAGCGCCTCGCCGTTCAGGGCGCCGAGGTCCGTGTCGCCGAGCCGGACATGGCCGGCGGTCAGCGGCGACAGGCGCATCACCGCCAGCGCGGTGGTCGTCTTGCCCGATCCCGATTCGCCGACCACGGCCAGGGTGCTGCCGCGGCGGATCTCGAAGGACACGCCGTCGACGGCCTTCACCACCTCGGCGGGCCGGCCCCAGCCCGCGCCCGGGCGTGGGAAGTGCACCTGCAGGTCCTGCACGGACAGCAGCACGTCGGCCGCAGTGATCCGCGTCATGCCGCTTCCAGTTCGGCGCGCGTGGCGGCGCTCGCGTGCAGCCAGCAGGCCGCGCCGTGCGGCGCGGAGGGGCGCTCGGCAGGGGCGGCGGGGCCGGCATCGTCCAGCACCAGCATCGGCGGCACCTCGGCCGCGCAGCGCGGCATCGCGTGCGGGCAACGTTCGCGGAAGGCGCAGCCGCTGCCCAGCTCCCAGATGGACGGCACGACGCCCGCGATCTCCGCCAGTGCGACGCGCTCGCCGGCTTCTGACGCGACGCTGCTGCCCAGCGCAGGCAAGCAGTCGATCAGTCCGCGCGTGTAGGGGTGGCCCGGCCGACCCAGCACCTCCTCCGTGCTGCCCTGTTCGATCACCCGGCCGGCGTACATCACCATCACGCGGTCGGCCATCTCGGCCACCGCGCCCATGTCGTGCGTGATGAGCAGCACGGCGGTTCCCTTCTCGCGCTGCAGCGCGCGCAGCAGGTCGAAGATCTGGGCCTGCACCGTCACGTCGAGTGCGGTGGTGGGTTCGTCGGCGATCAGGATGTCGGGCCGGCAGGCCAGCGCCATCGCGATCATCACGCGCTGGCGCATGCCGCCCGAGAGCCGGTGCGGGTATTCGTCGACGCGCCGCTCGGGCGCCGGAATGCCGACCTGCTGAAGCATCTCGATGGCGCGCTGCCGTGCGGCGGCGGCGTCGAGCCCGGCGTGCAGCCGCAGCGACTCGCCGATCTGGTCGCCCACGGTGAACACCGGGTTGAGCGAAGTCATCGGCTCCTGGAAGATCATCGAGATGCGGTTGCCGCGCACCGCACGCATGCGGGCCTCGTCCGCCTGCAGCAGGTCCTCGTCGTGGAACAGCACGCGGCCGCCGCTGATGCGCCCGGGCGGTGCGGGGATCAGGCGCAGCAGCGCGAGCGCGGTCATGCTCTTGCCGCAGCCCGACTCGCCGACCACGCAGAGCGTCTCGCCGGCGCGGATCTCGAAGTCGACGCCATTGAGCACCAGCGCCCGACCGCGCCGGGTCTTGAATTCCACGTGCAGGTCCTGCACGCGAAGGATCGCGTTGTCGGTGGCCATCAGCGCTCCCTCAGTTTCGGGTTCAGTGCATCGTTCAGGCCGTCGCCGATCAGGCTGACCGCCAGCACCGTGACGAAGATCGCGGCACCCGGGAAGGTCACGGCCCACCAGCAGTCGAGCACGTAAGGCCGGCTCGAGCCAATCATCAGCCCCCAGCTCATCTGGTTCGGGTCTCCGAGCCCGAGGAAGGACAGGCCGGCTTCGAACAGGATCGCCGCGCCGATGGCCAGCGTGGCCGACACCACCAGCGGCGGCAGCGCGTTCGGCAGGATCACCCTCCAGATGATGCGGGCGTTGCGCGCGCCGATGGCCCGCTCGGCGCGCACGAACTCGAGGTTGCGGAACTTCAGGAACTCGGCGCGCGTGAGCCGGGCGGTACCGGTCCAGCTGACGACGCCGATGGCCAGCGTCACGGTCACCAGCGAGGGCGAGAAAAGCGTCACCACGACCATCGCGAACAGCAGTGCCGGCAGCACCTGGAAGAACTCGGTGATGCGCATCAGGACTGCGTCCACGCGGCCGCCGTAGTAGCCGGCGAAGGCCCCCAGCGTGATGCCGATCAGCACCGACAGCAGGGCCGCGACGGCCCCGACCAGCAGCGTGGCGCGGCCGCCGTGGATGAGCGTGGTCAGCACGTCGCGCCCGAGGTAGTCGGTGCCGAGCCAGGCCTCGTCGCTGAAGGGAGGGGTCATCGGCGCGGCGCGGATCTCGAAAGGGTCGGCCGCATGGAACCAGGGGCCGGCGATGGCCACCGCGAGCACCAGCAACAGGATCGCCATGCCGACGATGGCCGAGGGGTTGCGCACGAACATGCGCAGCGCCTCGACGGTCGGATGCGGCACCTTGGCGGCCGCATGGGGCGGCGCGACCCGGGTGGCGGCCTGAGGAAGGGTGGAACTGTTCATGCGGTCTTGATCCGGGGGTCGATGAGGCGGTAGCAGAGGTCGGTCACGAGGTTCATGACGATCACCACCACGCTGGAGAAGAGCAGCACGCCGAGGATGGTCGGGTAGTCGCGCCGGAGCACCGAGTCGAAGGCCAGCCGCCCCAGCCCGGGCCAGTTGAAGACCGTTTCGACCAGGATCGCGCCGGCCAGCACGTTGCCGAACTGCAGGCCGAGCACCGTCACCACCGGCAGCAGGGCGTTGCGCAGCGCGTGCTTGTAGAGCACCACGCGGTCGGCCAGGCCCTTGGCGCGCGCGGTGCGGATGTAGTCGGCCCCCAGCACGTCGAGCATCGCCGAGCGTGCGAGCCGGCTGTACTGCGCGAGGTAGACCAGCCCGAGCGAGACCGTCGGCAGCACCAGGTGGTGCAGCACGTCGAGCACTCCGGCGAGGCCGCTGTCGCTCGCGTCGGCCGCGCGCATGCCCGAGACCGGCAGGATCGGGAACACCGAGGCGAACAGAATCATCAGCATGATCCCCATCCAGAACACCGGCGCGGCGAAGCCCACCATGCTCAGCACCGTGATGAACTGCGAGAGCAGGCCGTTGGGCTTGCGCGCCGACAGCACGCCCAGTGTGGTGCCGGCCACGAAGGCCCAGAGCACCGCGCTCAGCACCAGCAGCAGCGTGGCGGGCACGCGCTCGAGGATCATCTCGCTGACCGGCAGGTTGAAGAAGTAGGAGTAGCCGAGATCGCCGCTCAGCACCTTGCCGAGGTAGACGCCGAGCTGCACGTAGAGCGGCTTGTCGAGGCCGTACTGGCTGCGCAGCTGCGCGACCATCTCGGTGCTCATGCCGCCACTGGCGCCCGCGATGGTCTCCACGGGGTCGCCGGGTGCGGCATGCACCAGCAGGAAGTTGAGGACCACCACTGCGAGCACCAGAACCAGGCCCTGGAGCAGGCGTGACAGTGTCCGACGCGCAAGATTCATCGTGTTTGACCTCGGCCGCCGGAGCGGCCGTTCGAGACGAAGGACAGGGATGCCGCGCGCAAGGGCCGGGGCATGCGTTGGCCTTGTCTGGTTTACTTGAACGCCACCTCGTCCATCGGCGACAGCGGTCCCCAGATCGACGTCGGCGGGTTCACCAGCTGCTTGGCGTAGACCGTGTGGTAGGGGATCTGGTTGATGAACAGCAGCGGCAGCTCGTCGGTCACGATCTTCTGGAAGGTCGCGTAGTAGGCCTTGCGCTTGGTCGGGTCGGTGATGCCGCCGGCGGTGTTGAGCAGCGCGTCGACCTGCGGGTTCACGTAGGACTGCGTGTTGGTCCAGACGATCGGCTTGATGTTGGTCGACAGGTAGGTGCGGTGCACGCCGATGATCGGGTCGCCCCAGTTGAACACCAGGTCCATCGACATGTCGAAGTCGTGGGTGGCCAGGCGCTTGGCCCAGGCCGGGAAGTCGGCCGAGGCGCGCACCTCGACCGCGATGCCCACCTTCTTGAGCTGGCCGCGGATGTACTCGGCCACGTTCTTCTGCTGGTCGTCCTGGCCCGGCAGGTAGTCGATGGTGAGCTTGAAGCGTTCGCCGTTGGCGCCGATCCTGTAGCCGGCCGCATCGAGCATCTCGCCGGCCTTCTTGAGGTCGAGCGGGTAGCGCACCACATCAGGCACGGCGAACGGACTGGCGGCCACGATCGGTCCGTCGGAAGGTGTCGCGTAGCCGCCCATCAGCGCCTTGGTGATGAAGTTCTTGTCGATCGCGGTTGCGATGGCCTTGCGGACCTGCAGGTCGGACAGCGGCTTCTTCGTGAGGTTGAAGGCCAGCCAGTTGAGTGCGCCGATGCCGTCATAGCCCTGTGCGGTGAGCGCGGCCTTGGGGTTCGCGCTCAGGCGCTTGAGCGAGGTGGGCGTGGTGACGAAAGGCAGCATCTGCATCTCGCCGCGCTCGAAGCCCAGCATCAGTGGGGCAATGTCGGGCGTGATGTTGATGATCAGCTTGTCGAGGTAGGGGCGGTTCGGCAGGAAGTACTTGTCAAAGCGTTCGAGCACGATGCGCTGCGAGGGCTTGAACTCGGTCACGCGGAAGGGTCCGGAACCCACGATGTCGGTGCTGTTGCGCGGATGGGCCTTGAGGTCCTGGCCGTCGCCGTAGATGTGCTTGGGCAGGATCGGCGCGAGCGCCGGCGACATCGCGAGCACGATCGCGGGATGCGGCGTGCTCATGCGGATGATGGCGGTGTACGGATCGGGCGTCTCGACCTTCTCGACCGGCGCCAGCATGGTCTGGAACGGGTGGTTGGCCTTGATCGCCATGATCGAGAAGGCGACGTCGGCCGAGGTGATCGGCTTGCCGTCGTGGAACACCGCGTTCTTGCGCAGGTTGAGCGTGAGCGACCTGGCGTCGTCGGACAGCTGCCAGGCCTCGGCGAGGTAGGGCTGTGGATTCCACTTGTCGTCGAAGCGCAGCGGGCTTGCGAAGACCTGGGTGCCGGGCAGGGCCGTTGCAACGCCGGACTGCACCGCGCCGTTGAGGTGGCGCGGCGTCTGCGTGTTGCCGATGACCAGCGTGCCGCCGCGCTTGGCTTCCTGTGCGGTGGCGGGGACCGGCATCAGTGTGCCGGCGGTGAGCAGGGCGGCCGCCAGCAAGGCGGTGCGACGGACGAGACGGACGGGATGCATGCGTACCTCTTCGGATGTCGACGGATGAACGAGGCCCGCAAGCCTCAACTCCGAAGATAAGGCGCAGGCCAACCCGGTGCGAAGGTCCACAGTAACGTCAATGAAAGGTCCAGATGGCAAGGGTTTTCCCCGCTCCGCACCCAAGCCATGCACGCGCCCTGACGTGGCGCATGCGGTGCCGTCCATGTCGCACTACTTCTCGTCGCGCAGCCAGTACCACTTGTAGAGCGCGCGCTGGCCGATGCGGCGGAAGGGTGCGAACAGCGGCGATTCGACCAGGCCCAGCACATTGGGGAAGGGCAACGGCGAGCGGTAGATCGGCAGCTCGAACACCGCATGCCCGCCGTCCTTGCCGGCCACGCGTTCGGCCAGCCGCTTGCCGGCCCAGGTCGAAAACGACACGCCGTTGCCGCCGTAGCCCACCGCGTACCAGATGGTCTTGTGGTCGTCCGGCTGCGTGATGCGCGGCATCATGTCGTGGCTCATGTCCACCCAGCCCCACCATGAGTAGTCGATCGGGATGCCGGCCAGCGGTGGAAACTTGCGTGCGATGGCGTCGGTGAGCAGCTTCAGGTGCACCGGGCCTTCGGCATCGGCGCCGCTGACCGAACTGCGGCTGCCCAGTTGCAGGCGGTTGCCCTTGAGCAGGCGATAGTAGAAGCGCAGCGTGCGCGTGTCGGTCAGGAAGGTGTGGGACTTGAAATGGGTGGCCGCTATTTCCGCATCGGTGAGCGGCCGCGTGACGACCGAGTTCGAGAGGATCGGCATGATCCGGTTCTTCAGCAGCGGGTTGAGCGCCTGGCCGGTGTAGCCGCCGGTGCACACCGCCACCCGCTTGGCGCGGACGATGCCGCCGGGTGTGCGCAGGTGGTGCACGCCGTTGACGGTTTCCCAGCCCTGCACCGGGCTCGAGGTGTGGACCTTGACGCCCAGGGCACGCGCCTTGCGCAGCAGGCCGAAGGTGAACTTGAGCGGGTGGATGCCCACGCCCTCGGCCTCGAACATCGCACCCACCGTCTCGCGCTCGTCGCAGTAGTCGCTGCGCACTTCTTCGGCGCTCATCATGCGGGTGGCGTAGCCGAAGGTATCGCGCATCAGCGTGGCCTCGGCCTCGAGGCCGGCCAGCTTCTCGGGCCGGTGCGCGAGGTGCAGGTGGCCGCCGTCGTAGGCGTCGCAGTCGATCTGCGTCGTCAGGTGCCTGAAGTTCTCGAAGCCGCCACGGATCTCGGCGTCGAGCCGCCGCGCCGTGTCCAGGCCCCAGCGTGCGATCCATTGCGAGCGCTTGAGACGGCCGCTGGCGTTCTGGCCCTGGCCGCCGCTGCGGCTGGAGCAGCCCCAGGCCGCCTGGTTGGCTTCGAGCACCGTGGCCTGGATGCCGTGCTCCTGGGCCAGGTACAGCGCGGTCGACATGCCGGTCGCGCCCGAGCCGATCACCACCACGTCGACGTCGATGTCCCGCACGATCGGTCCGTCGTCCTCCGGGGGCGTGCCGGCGCTGGCCACCCACCAGGTCGGCGCGTAGGCCCGGCCCGCGCCGGGGTCGGTCGCGATCAGCGGGTCGTAGCGCGGGTCGTAGGGCTTGCGCGCCGGGGCGGGCGGCGCTTCGGTGAACGGCACGGGAGCGATCGTCGTCATGAGCGGCGCCCTGGCTTACTTGGCCGCCGGCTGGTTGGGCCGCGTCTTGCGAAACACGTTCTTCAGGTGGATCTTTCCGTCCCTGAAGCCGAACACGTCGATGCCGTCGGTCTCGATGCGGCTGCCGTCGGCCGCCGTGCCGGTGAAGGTCCACTGCGAGGTACCGAAGTCGCCGTGCACGAAGTGCTGGCCGTTCTCCCACTGCGCATCGGGCACCGCCTGCCACGCGGCGGCGAAGGCCTTGCGCACGGCCTCGGTGCCGACATGGCGCGTGCCGCAGGCGTCGGGGCCCGCCGCGGTCTGGAAGATGCAGTCGGGCGTCATGAAGCCCATGAGGGCATCGATGTCGTGCCGGTTCCAGGCCTCGCTGAAGGCGGCGAGGGTGGCGGTGCTGACGGAAGAGGTGAGGGCGGTCAAGGCGGAACTCCTGGTGTGAATGAGGACGAGCGTAGGCAACGCGCCGTCCGCGCGCTAGGGCCAGTTCGGGGGATTCGACCGATCCAGACGCAGCGCCTGGATCGCCTGGCGCTTTCGCGCGACCGCGCAGGCCGTAGACTGCGGCCCACCATGTCCTCCTCGCGATCGACCCAATGGGCCCAGCTTTTCGCGCTGCCCGATCAGCCGGCGCTGCCACTGCAGGGCCGGCTGCGCGCCGCGGTGGTGCGGGCCATCCTGGAGGGCCGGCTCGGCCCCGGCGCGCCGCTGCCGTCGTCGCGTGAACTGGCCGCGCTGCTGGGTCTCAGCCGCAACACCGTGACCTCGGCCTACCTGCAGTTGATGGACGAGGGTTTTCTCGAGGCGAGACCGCGCAGCGGCGTGTTCGTGGCGCCCGATGCGCGGCCGCTGGCGGCGGCGCCGGCCGAACCGCTGGTGGGGCGCAGCGGCCAGTCGGGCCAGCCGCCCGACTGGTCGACCCGCGTGGTGCGTTCGCTGCTCGACCAGCCCACGCTGGCCAAGCCCGACCAGTGGCGCAGCTACCCGTACCCCTTCGTCTACGGTACGCACGACCCGCAGCTTTTTCCCACCGAGGATTTCCGCGAATGCTGCGCACGCAGCCTGGCGCGCTCGCAGCTGCCGCACTGGACGCCGGACTTCGAGACCGACGACGTGCCCGACCTGATCGAGCAGATTCGCACCCGGCTGCTGCCCAAGCGCGGCGTGTTCGCGCTCAAGGAAGAGATCCTGGTGACGGTCGGTGCACAGCATGCCTACTACCTGCTGGCCGAGGCGCTGTTCGACGAGCGCAAGTTCGTCGGCCTCGAGGAACCGGGCCATCCGCATGCGCGCAACAGCTTCTCGCTGCGCAACCCGCGCTGGGTGGAGGTGGCGGTCGACGACGAGGGCCTGGTGGTCGATGCGCTGCCGGCGGTCGACTACCTCTTCGTCACGCCCTCGCACCAGAGCCCGACCACCAGCACGCTGAGCCTGGAGCGGCGCCAGTGGCTGCTGCGCAAGGCCGAACTGCAGGACTTCGTCATCATCGAGGACGACTACGAGGCAGAGAACCTGTACCAGGGCGCGCCCATGCCGGCGCTCAAGAGCCTGGACAAGACCGGGCGCGTGATCTACGTCGGCTCGGTCTCCAAGAGCCTGTCGCCGGCGCTGCGGCTGGGCTACATCGTCGCGCCCCGCGCGCTCATCACCGAGCTGCGCGCGGTGCGCCACGCGATGGTGCGGCACCCCAGCGCCTTCCTGCAGCATGCCTACGCGCTGTTCCTCTCCTTGGGGCACCACGAGTCGCATGCGCGGCGCGTCAACCAGGCCATGCAGGAGCGGCTGGCGCTGGCGGCGCAGGCGCTGCGCGACCACCTGCCGGATTTCGATTTCCAGCTGCCGCAGGGCGGGGCCTCGCTCTGGGTCCAGGCCCCGGCCTGGGTCGACGCCGCCGAACTGGCCCTGATGGCGCGCAGCCACGGCGTGCTGATCGAGGCCGGCGACGTCTTCTTCGCCAAGCCGCCCTACCCCTGTCCCTTCTTCCGCCTGCGCCTGTCCTCCATCGCCACCGCGCAGATCCCGGCCGGCATCCGCGCGCTCGGCCTGGCGGTGGAAGAACTGGCGCAGGCGCGCGGCGAGCAGCGCCCGCCCATCACGCGGCCGCACTGAACGACCGACCGCGCACAAGGCGCGTGCATGCGGTGCGGCGCGCGCACCACAACGAGGGTAAGTCCCGAGCCCCTGGCTCCATCCCCTTGGGGGTGCTGGCACTTCCGAGCACGCCGTGATGCGTGCACAGTGGCATCGCGCAGCAGCGTGGTCTCGCGTCTGCTTCATCCATCCACCCCCGAGGAGATATCCGATGAACCGTTCCAAGCGTCTCACCCTGCAAAGCGCAGCCGCCCTCGCCACCGTCGTGCTCTGCGGTGGTGCCCTGGCCCAGGCCAAGGCCAAGGAAGTGACCTTCGCGCACCAGGACATGCTGGTGCCGCTGCGTCTGGTGATGGAGTCGGGCGAAGTCGAGAAGGCCACCGGCTACAAGATCAACTGGCGCATGTTCTCCGGCGGCGGCGACGTGATCCGTGCCATGGCCTCGGGCGACGTGCAGATGGGTGAGACCGGGTCGAGCCCGCTGACCGCCGCAGCCAGCCAGGGCCAGGACATCCAGCTGTTCTGGATCTCGGCCGACATCGCCGACGCCGAGGCCCTGGTGGCGCGCAACGGCAGCAACATCAACAGCATGAAGGACCTGGCCGGCAAGAAGGTCGCGACACCCTTCGTCTCGACCGCCCACTACCAGCTCATGGCGGCGATGAAGATGGACGGGGTCGATCCGCGCAGCGTCAACGTGATGAACATGCGCCCGCCGGAGATCGCCGCCGCCTGGGAGCGCGGCGACATCGACGCCACCTTCATCTGGGACCCGGTGCTGTCGAAGGTCAAGGCCAACGGCAAGAGCATCGCCACCTCGGGCAGCATCGGCAAACGCGGCGCCCCCACCTTCGAGGGCATCGTGGTCAATGCCAAGTGGGCGGCCGCCAACGAGCCCTTCATGATCGCCTTCGTGCAGGCGCTCAACCGCGCCAACGACGAGTACAAGGCCTCGGCCAAGGGCTGGACCGCGGATTCGCCGCAGGTCAAGGCGATGGCCAAATGGACCAAGGCCGACCCCAAGGACGTGCTGCCGGTGATGGGCCTCTACAGCTTCCCGACCATGGCCGAGCAGCTGTCGCCCGCCTGGCTGGGGGGCGGCGCGGCCAAGGCGATGGCGGGTACCGCGGCCTTCCTGAAGGAGCAGGGCCGGGTGCAGGAGGTCAAGCCCGATTACAGCGCCTTCGTCACCACGACCTACGTCACCAAGGCGATGGCGAAGTAGGCGCGTCATGCCGACGCTCGACATTCGCGACCTCACGGTCAACTACGCGGTCAAGGGCGGCACGCTGCAAGCCCTGGCACCGGTCAACCTGAAGATGCACGACGGCGACTTCGTCGTCGCGCTGGGCGCTTCGGGCTGCGGAAAGACCACGCTGCTCAACAGCATTGCCGGATTCCTCCCGCCCTCGACCGGCGAGATCCTGCTCGATGGCCAGCCCGTGGTCGGCCCCGGCGCCGATCGCGGCGTGGTGTTCCAGAAGCACGCGCTGATGCCCTGGCTCAACGTGCGCGACAACGTGGCGCTGGGGCTGCGCCTGGGCGGCATGGGCCGTGCCGAGCGCGACCGCATCGCCGAGGAGAAGCTCGGCCTGGTCGGTCTCACGCCCTACGCCGACCGCGCCGTCTACGAGCTGTCGGGCGGCATGCAGCAGCGCGTGGGCATCGCGCGCGCGCTGGCCAGCGATCCGGCCGTGCTGCTGATGGACGAGCCCATGGGCGCGCTCGACGCCTTCACGCGCGAGTCGGTCCAGGAGATCCTGCTGCAGGCCTGGTCCAAGTCCAACAAGATGGTGTTCTTCATCACCCATTCGGTGGAGGAGGCGCTGTTCCTCGCGACCCGGCTGATCGTGATGAGCCCGAGCCCGGGCCGCATCTCGCACATCTACGACGACATGCCTTTCTCGCGCCAGTTCCTCGCCCATGGCGACGCACGCAAGGTCAAGTCCGAGCCGGAGTTCATCCGCCTGCGCGAAGAGGTGCTGTCGATCGTCCATCACCGGGAGACCGCCCATGTCTGAAGTCACCGTCGCCGTTCCCGTCGCGGTGCCGCCGCCCTCGACGCCGTCCGCCGCACCCGCGCCGGCCACGGGCGCCACGCTGCGGACCAGCGCGTTCAAGGTGCCGGGCGAAGGCTCCAGCGGCACCATCAGCGTGGTCACGGTGGTGGTGCTGCTCGCGCTGTGGGCCATCGTCACCAACATCGGGTGGATCAAGCCGCTGTTCCTGCCCTCGCCGCAGGCGGTCTTCCAGCAGTTCCACGAGTACCTGACCGGCCAGGCCAACGACAAGCCGCTGTGGCAGCACTTCCTGGCGAGCATGTTCCGCGTGTTCTCGGCCTTCCTGCTCGCGTGCCTGACGGCCATCCCGGTCGGCATCGCGATGGGCATGAGCCGCTGGGCCCGCGGCATCTTCGACCCGCCGCTCGAGTTCTATCGGCCGCTGCCGCCGCTGGCCTACCTGCCGCTGATCATCATCTGGTTCGGCATCGACGAGCTGCCCAAGGTGCTGCTGATCTTCCTGAGCTGCTTCGCGCCGCTGGCGCTGGCCGCGCGTTCGGGCATGCGCAGCGCGTCGCAGGAGCAGATCAACGCCGCCTACTCGATGGGGGCGAGCTACCTGCAGGTGATCCGCCACGTGATCCTGCCGTCGGCGCTGCCCGACATCCTGGTGGGCATGCGCATCGCCATCGGCTTCGGCTGGACCACGCTGGTGGCCGCCGAGATGGTCGCGGCCAACATGGGCCTGGGCCAGATGGTGCTCAACGCCTCCAACTTCCTGCGCACCGACATCGTGATCATGGGGATCATCGTGATCGGCGTGGTGGCCTACCTGTTCGACCTGCTGATGCGCTGGCTCGAACGGCGGCTGGTGCCATGGAAGGGGCGCATGTAGGGCCACATGCAGGGGCGCAGGCGCATGGCCTGCGGACCTCGGCAGATCCTCGGCCCGATCCATCGGCCCGCGGCGGCACAGGGCCTGCTGCGGCGCCGCCATCACGGTGCCCGAGACGATGGGAAGCGCGCACGCCGCGCGCCACTGAAGTCGCCCTCCCTTCGGTCGACTGCGGGCTGGTGTCCGACCGGGTCACGCGGCGGCTGCAGGACTGCCGCGACGTCGAGCGCCGCTGACCGCGGCGACCAATTCGACCGCATCGTCTCCCTCGAGATGCTCGAGGCCGCGGGCCGGCGCCACTGGCCGGCCTGCTTCGACGCCGTGCGCTGGCGCCTGTCGGCCGACGGCGTGGCGGGGGCGCAGGTGACCACGATCGCCGACGCGCACGTCGACCACCGCCGCCGCACGCCCGATTCCATCCAGCGTTTCATCGTCGCGGGCGGCATGCAGCCGTCCGTCGAGGCGATGCGGGCACAGGCGCTCCGCGCGGAGTGCACGCTCGCGCAGAACGAGGCAATGCCATCCACGTGGGCCGAGTGGCGCCACCGCTTTCTCGCGGCCGGGCCGGCCTTCAAGCGAAGGGTTTCGACACCGCCGTCACGCCGATCCGGGCATGCTGCCTGTGCCGCTGCGAAGCGGGCTTCCTGTCGGGACGGCTCGGCGGCGGCCTGTTCACGTTGAAGCACGTCCGGCCGACCACGGCCTGAGACGGCATTCGCCGCCCACAAAAAAGGCCCTCGCATGCGCGAGGGCCTTGTCATTTCAGCGGCTCACCGCAGGGCTTCGCGTCCGCGCGGCTCGGGCGGGTTGCGAACGGTCTCGACCGGGTCGTCGGCAGGCAGCGGCGTGCGTCCGATGAGCCATGCGCACCAGGCGGACACGGCCCCGGCGAAGATCACGTACATGCAGATCTGCCAGGGTTGGCCGCCGCCCGACTTGAGCAGCGCGGTCGCGATGATGGGCGTGATGCCCGAGGCGAAGATGCCCGAGAACTGGTAGACGAAGGAGATGCCTGTGTAGCGCACCTTGGCGTCGAACAGGTCGCAGAAGAGGGCGGCCTCGGGCCCGTAGACCGAGGCGTACAGGATGCCGAACGGAATGATGATGGCCAGCCAGATCATGAACATGCTGCCGCCGCTGTGGGTCATCAGCCAGAACGCCGGGAACGACGACAGCGCCGTGATGAGCGAGCCCCACATGTAGACCCGCGGGCGGCCCATGCGGTCGGACAGCCGGCCGAAGAAGGGAATGAAGAAGCACATCACCACGGCGGCCGCCATCACGCCCAGCAGCGCCTCGGTCCGGCTGATCTTGATGGTGCTCGTGAGGTAGTTGATCGAGAACACGCCGAAGATGTTGAAGAACACGCCGTCGATGTAGCGCGCCCCCATGCCCTTGAGCACGTTGCCCGGATAGCGCCGGAGCATGTCGAAGAAGGGAATGCGCAGCTCGGCGTTCTTGGCCTTCACGGCGGCGAACTCCGGCGTCTCCTGCACGTGCAGCCGGATGTACATGCCGACCACCACCATCACCCCCGAGATCAGGAACGCGATGCGCCAGCCCCAGGCCATGAATTGCTCGTCGGTCAGCAGCCACGACAGCAGCGCCACCACGCCCGAGGCCAGGCACAGGCCGATCGCCAGCCCGATCTGCGGCAGCGAGGCATAGAAGCCGCGCTTCTCCTTGGGCGCGTACTCGTAGGCCATCAGCACCGCGCCGCCCCACTCGCCGCCCAGGCCGATGCCTTGCGCGACGCGCAGCAGCAGCAGCAGCAGGGGCGCCGCGATGCCGATCTGCGCATAGGTCGGCACCAACCCGATCAGGAAGGTGGCCACGCCCATGATCATCAGCGTGATGACCAGCATGCTCTTGCGGCCGATCTTGTCGCCAAAGTGGCCGAAGATCACGCCGCCCAGCGGCCGCGTGACGAAGCCCACCGCGAAGGTGGTGTAGGCCAGCATGGTGGACACCACCGGGTCGCTGCCCGGGAAGTAGAGCTTGTTGAAGACGATGCCCGCCACCACGCCGTACAGGAAGAAGTCGTACCACTCGATGGTGGCGCCGACCAGCGCCGATACCACCACCTTGCGAATCTTCTTCTCTTCCGCTGTCGTTGCACTCATGTGTTTGTCTCCAATGAAGTGTCGTTGGGATGCCCTCGAAGGGCCTGCGCGCTCTACCGAAATCGTGCGGGTTGCCTTGCGTCTTCGCGGACCATGTCGACGGCCTTCTCGGCCATCATCACGACCGGCGCGTTGGTGTTGCCCGAGACCAGCGTGGGCATTGCCGAGCAATCGATGACCCGCAGGCCCGCGATGCCGTGCACGCGCAGCCGCGCGTCGACCACGGCCAGCGGGTCGTCGCCCATGCGGCAGGTGCCGCTGGGATGGAAGATGGTGGCGCCGTGATCGCGGCAGAACGCGAGCAGCTCCTCGTCGCTCGCGGCCTGCGGGCCGGGCTTGACCTCGCGCTTCACGTAGGGGCGCATGGCCGGCGCATCGGCGATGGCACGCGCCGCCTTCAGGCCGGCCACCGCGGTACGGCGGTCGAGTTCGGTCGCCAGGTAGTTCGGTTGCATCGACGGCGGTTCGAAGGGATCGAGCGAGCGGATGCGGATGTGGCCGCGCGATTCGGGCCGCAGCTGGCACACCGACATCGTGAAGCCGGAGTAGGGGTGCACCCGGCCGCCCGCCATGTCCGCCGAGAGCGTGGCCACATGGAACTGGATGTCGGGCGTCGCGCTCACGGGGTGGCCGTGTTCGTCCTTCAGCGCCTGCATGAAGCAGCCGCCCTGGTTGATGCCGATGGCCAGCGCGCCGGTGCGGTGCAGCAGCCACTCCAGCCCCAGCCGGGCCTGGCCGACCCACGAATTGAGTTGGTCGTTGGTCGTGATGGGGCGCGTGCATTCGTAGCCCACGCGGATCTGCAAGTGGTCCTGCAGGTTCTCGCCGACACCGGGCAGGTCGTGCAGCACCGGCACGCCCTGTGCGGCGAGCAGCGCGTGCGGGCCGATGCCCGACAGCTGCAGCAGCTGCGGCGACTGGATGGCACCGGCCGACAGCAGCACCTCGGCGCGGCAGCGGGCGGTCTTCATCTCGCCGCCCTGGCGGTAGTGCACGCCCACCGCACGACGGCCTTCGGTCAGCAGGCCCGCCGCGAAGGCCTCGGTCTCGATGCGCAGGTTGGGCCGGCGCCTGACCGCCGGCGGGAGGTAGGCCTTGGCGGTGCTGCAACGCAGGCCGTGGTGGGTGTTGAGCTGGAAGTAGCCCGCACCTTCCTGGCGTGCGCCGTTGAAGTCCTCCGTGCGCGGTACGCCGATCTGCTGCGCGCCGTTGATGAAGGCCTCGATCAGTTCATGCCGCGCGCCGATGTCCGACACCTTGAGCGGACCGTCGCCGCCGTGCAGCGGGCTGCTGCCGCGCTGGTTGCCCTCGGAGCGGATGAAGTAGGGCAGCACCTCGTCGTACCCCCAGCCCGCGTTGCCCAGCGCGGCCCAGTGGTCGTAGTCCTCGCGCTGGCCGCGGATGTAGATCAGGCCGTTGATCGAACTGCTGCCGCCCAGCGTCTTGCCGCGCGGCCAGTAGATGCGGCGGCCGTTCATGTTCGGGTCGGGGTCGGTCTCGAAGCGCCAGTTGACATCGGGGCTCCACATCGTCTTGCCGTAGCCGATGGGCAGATGGATCCAGGGCGAGCTGTCGCGCGGGCCGGCTTCCAGCAGCAGCACGCGGGTGGCGGGGTCTTCGCTGAGTCGGCCAGCGAGCACACAGCCCGCCGAACCGGCACCCACCACGATGTAGTCGAATTCGTTGAGATTCATTCCGGGCCCGGGTTGCAATGGAACAATCGCCGCATCGGCCCGGATCGTAGGTCAATGATTTTCGGAACGCAACGTTCCACTTTAGAGGTTTACCCGCATGACGTCTTCACGACGCGACGCTGCTGTCGTCCCGTTTTCCCCGCCCGAGGCGCTGTCCGCGGAGGGCGCAAGCGGCTCCTCGGCCGAGCGCAGCCTGCGCCTGCTGGCGCTGCTCGCCAGCGAGGGCCGGGCCCTGACGCTGGCCGATCTCGCGGCGCGTCTGGCCCTGCCCAAGGGCACCGCGCACCGCATCTGCACGCAATTGCTGGCCGCCGGGTTCCTGGCGCGCGACGTGGACGAGCGCGCCTTCAGCGTCGGTCCGGCGCTGCGCCAGCTGGCCTTCGACACGCTCAACCACGGCGTGGTGCGCGGACTGCGCCACGACGTGTTGTCGGAGCTGGTGCGGCAGGTCGGCGAGACCTGCAACTTCACCACCCTCGACGGCACCCAGGTGCTCTACCTCGACCGGGTGGAGGCCCAGTGGCCGTTGCGCCTGACGCTCGAGATCGGCTCGCACGTGCCGCTGCACTGCACCGCAAGCGGCAAGCTGCTGCTGGCCCAGATGCCGCGCAAGGAACGCGACGCCGTGATCGCCGGCCTCACGCTGACGCGCATGACGCGCAACTCGATCGTCGCCGCGTCCCGGCTGCGCGCCGAGTGCGATGCCATCATCGAACGCGGCCATGCCTGCGACAACGAGGAGTTCATCGCGGGACTGGTGGCGGTAGCGGTCCCGGTGCGCAACGCGGCCGGCGCGGTGCGTGCCGCGATCGCGGTGCACGCGCCCACGGCGCGCATGTCGCTCGACGAGGCGCTGGGGCAGCTCGACGCGCTGGAGGCCGCGGCGCAGCGCATGGGCACGCTGCTCTGAGCGGCGTGGCGGCCGGGGCTACGCCAGCAGGCCGTACAGCGACCGCAGCACGCTCACCGCCGCCAGCCCGATCAGCAGGTTGAGCACATGCCGGCGGAACTGTTCGGGCGAGACGCCCGCGAACGAGCGCCCGCCGAACCAGATGCCCACGAGCATGGCCGGCGCCAGCCACACCGCCCAGCGCAAGGTCTCAGGGCCGAGCAGGCTGCCGCTCGCATGGGCCGCGCCGGGCATCAGCGCCGCACTGGCCAGCGCCACCACGTCGCTGAACAGCAGCAGCGCGATCATGGTGGCGCGCAGCCGCGCCGGCGGCATGTTGACGGTGCTCAGCAGCACGGCCAGCGCGATGCCGCCGATGGCGGCCACGCCGTTGATGAAGCCCGACAGCACGCCCGCCAGCAGCCGCACGCCGCGGGTCGGCAGCAGCGCCGCGCGGTAGCCGCGTCGAAGCAGCAGGGCCGCGGCCATCAGCAGCGCGCCGATCAGCAGGCGCAGCGGCGTCTCGGGCAGCCAGGCCAGCAGCGCGACGCCGACCGGGATGAACAGCAGGTTGCCGAGCGCGAGCCAGCCGATCCAGCGCATGTCGACATCGCGCGCGATGCCGCGCAGCTGGCTCAGGCTCGCCAGGATCTCGAGCGCGAAGATGGCGGGCACCACCTTCGCTGGCGAGACGATCAGCGACAGCCCGGCCACCGAGATGGCGGAGAAGCCGAAGCCCGCGAAGCCGCGCACCATGCCCGCGGCGAACACCACGCACAGGCTGTAGGCGAGCAGCAGCGGCGGCAGCGGCGCATCGAGCAGCGCCGTCATTCGAACAGGGGCGCGAGCCGCAGCCGCTGCACCTTGCCCGACGGCCCGCGCGGCAGGTCGTCCACGAAACGGAAATGGCCCGGCGTCTTGAAGCGGCCCAGCGTGCCTTCGCAGAAGGCGCGCAGCGCGGCCTCGCTGCAGTCCGCGCCCTCGCGCAGCACGATGCACACCCCGATCTCCTGGCCGTAGTGCCGGTCGGGCACGCCCACGGCCGCGGCCTCGCGCACGGCCGGGTGCTGCAGCAGTGCCTCGTCGATCTCGCGCGGCGCGATGTTCTCGCCGCCCTTGATGATCAGTTCCTTGATGCGGCCGGTGATGAAGAAGAAACCGTCGCCGTCGCGGTGGCCCAGGTCACCGGTGCGCAGCCAGCCATCGGGCGTGAAGCTCTCGCGCGTCGCCTCGGGGTTCTTGTAGTAGCCGCGCATCACGTTGGGGCCGCGCAGCGCGAGCTCGCCGGTCTGGCCATCGGCCACCTCGTCCAGCGCAGCATCGATCACGCGCGCGTCGCAGCCCGAGGCGCGGCCGACCGAGCCGAGCTTGCGTTGCGCCGCCACCATGGGGTTGGAGAAGGCGGGGGCCGCGGTTTCGGTGAGGCCCATGGTCTCGACGATGCCGATGCCGAACATCGCCTCGAATGCGCGATGGTGCTCGGGCGCCAGCGCGGCCGAGGCCGAGCGGCAGAAGCGCAGGCCGGCGGTCAGTGCGCGCGGCACCGGACCGCCCTCGAGCAGGTAGGAAATCATCGTCGGCACGACGTTGATCCAGGTGCAGTGGGTGGCCGCGGCCTGCGTCCAGAAGCGGCCGGCCGAAAAGCGTGGCGGCATCGCCAGGCTGCCGCCGTGCGCCAGCGGCGCCAGCATGGTCACGACGAAGGCGTTGATGTGATAGAGCGGCAACACCGCCAGCACGCGGTCCGCGGGCGTCAGGCCATGCTCGAGGCCGATGGCGTGCGCGTTGGCGGCGAGGTTGGCCTGCGTCAGCATCACGCCCTTGGGCTGTCCGGTGGTGCCCGAGGTGTACATCAGCAGCGCCAGTGCGTCGGGCGACGGGGGTGGCAGGTCGACGGCCGTCGCCGCCGGTTCGCCGGGCAGCGTGGGGGCGTCGGGGTCGACGACCCACACCGCCACCGTGCGCTCGACGGTCTCGAGCATGGCGCGCACGCGCGCCTCCCATTCGGGTGCGACGCACACCACGCGGCAGTCGGAATGCGCCAGCACGTAGCGCATCTGCTCGGGCTGGGCCACCAGGTTCACCGGGTTGACGCACAGGCCTGCATGCAGCGCGCCCAGCAGCAGGCGCAGCGTCTGCAGGCCGTTGGGCATCACCAGCGACACGGTGTCGCCTTGCTGCGCACCCTGGGCCTGCAGCAAGGCGGCTGCGCGTCGGCAGCCCTGGGCCAGCTGCGCACAGTCGATGGTCGGCTCGGCCGACTCGGTGGAAAGCGCATAGACGGCGGTCGGCCGCAGGCGCGCCTGCTGCTCGATCAGCGCATGGACGGTGGTGGCCGCCGCCGGCGGCATCGCGGCATTCACGCGGCACCGTGCCGGGCGAAGAAGGCGCCGAAGATCTCGTCTTCGGTCGGCATGCGCTCGGGGATGGGCCGCGAGATGCGCGTGATGTTGAGGTAGTGCCGGTAGTTCATGTTCTCGGAGAAATTGTTCTTGCCCCAGGTGCCACAGCCCATCGAGAGCGAGAAGGGCAGGCCGTTGTCGAAGTTGCCGCCCGTGGCCAGCGCATGCGGCTGGTCGACGATGACGCGCGACACCGGCAGCGTGAGACCGAGGCGCAGCGCGCGCTCGGGCACTGCACTGTGCAGGCCGACCGAGTGGCCCGCGCCCTCGTAGCCGTAGATGCGCTCGACCGTGGCGGCGGCGGCATCGAAGTCGGCGGCCCCGTACACGGTGAGCACCGGGCTGAGCTTCTCGCCCGAGAACGGATGCTCGGGGCCGACGCCTGCCTCGTCCACCATGAGGATGCGCGGATCGCGCTCGGCGATGGCGAGCCAGGCGGCGCGGCCCGCCGCATCCTGTGCTGCCGCGCGCTGTGCGATGACGCGGGCCGATTGGCCGATCACCGCAGCCGACAGCCGCCCTTCCGGCCACATCAGCGATTGCAGCACGCGCTTTTGCGACGCGTCGAGCATCACCGCGCCGCGCGCCTCGAGCGCGGCCAGCAGTGCGGGGCGTGCGGCATCGACCACCACCAGGCTGTTCTCGGCCGAGCAACTGGTGGCGTTGTCGAAGGTCTTGGAGCGCAGGATGCGGTCGGCCGCGAGGGCCGGGTCGGCGGTCTCGTCGACGATGCTCGCCACGTTGCCCGCGCCCACCCCGAAGGCCGGCGTTCCGCTGGCGTAGGCCGCGCGCACGTTGGCCTGCGAGCCGGTCGCGACCACCAGGTCGCACAGCGTCATCAGTTCGGCGGTCGACTGCTTGCTGACCGGCGAGGGCAGCAACTGCACCAGGTCGCGCGGTGCGCCGATGCGGTCGAATTGCGCATGGATGAACGCGATCAGCCGCGCCGCGGTGGTCCAGCCCTTGGGCGAGGGCGCGACGATGACGGCATTGCGGCCCTTGAGCGCATTGATGATCTTGTTGGCCGGGGTCGCGCCCGGATTGGTCGACGGCGTGACGGCGCACACCACGCCCACCGGTCGTGCGATCTCGACGATGCCCCGCGCGTGGTCTTGCGCGATCACGCCGACCGAGCGCGTGCCCTGCAGGTCGCGCAGCAGGCCGAGGGTCTTGCGGTGGTTCTTGCGCACCTTGTCCTCGACGTTGCCCACGCCGGTGTCGGCCACCGCGAGCGCGGCGAGCTCGCGGTTGCGGCCGGGCTCGATGATCGCCCAACCGGCGGCCGTGACCACCATGTCGACCTGCTCCTGCGACCAGGTGTCGTAGATGCGTTGCGCGGCGCGCGCGCGCCCCACGAGATCGGCAATGGGGCTCTGTGCGGAGGAGTTCGAGTGGTCCATGGTCTTCATTGGTTGCTGCGAGATGCATTCTCACGGGACACACCGCCCCGGACGGGCCGGGGCGGCACCGGTCAATCTACCTTGATGCGGGCCTCTTTCGCCAGCTTGGCCCAGCTCGCCAGCTCGGTGTCGACCACCTTGCCCAGCGCCTCGGGCGGGCCGCCCACGCCTTCGCTGCCCTGGGCCAGCAGCCTGTCGCGGATCTCGGGTTCGCGCACGACGGTGTTGATGGCCTTGTTGAGCTTGTCGATCGCGGCCCTGGGCGTCTTCACGGGCACGAACATCGCGTACCAGGAATCGACCTCGAAGTCGGCGATGCCGGCCTCCTGCATGGTGGGCACGTCGGGGAAGGCCGCGCTGCGCTGGGTGGTCGAGACGGCCAGCGCCTTGAGCTTGCCGGCCTTGACGAACTGCGCAGCCGCAGGAATCGACACCCACAGCAGCGGCACCTGGCCGCCCATCACATCGGTCACGGCGGGTCCGCCGCCGCGGTAGGGAATGTGCGTCATGCGGGTGCCGGTGCGCAGCTTGAGCAGCTCGCCCGCCAGGTGCCCGGGCGAGCCGTTGCCCACCGAGGCGAAGGAGATCGTGTCCGGCTGGGATCGGGCCAGCGCCACCAGCTCGGCCACGGTGCTGGGCGCGAACTGCAGGTTCGCCACCAGGATCTGCGGCAGCGATGCCACCATGCCGACCGGCTCGAAGTCCTTGGCCGTGTCGAAGGGCAGCTTGGGGTAGATGCTCGGGTTGATGGTGTGCGAGGACAGGGTGAACAGCACGGTGTAGCCGTCCGGCGCCGCCTTGGCCGCTGCGTCGGTGCCGATGGAGCCGGCCGCGCCGCCGCGGTTGTCGATCAGCACCGGCTGGCCCATCAGGGTCTGGAAGCGCTCCTGCACGATGCGTGCGATCACGTCGGTGCCGCCGCCGGGCGGGTAGGGCACGATGAGCTTGATCGGTCTGCTCGGGTAGTCGGTGCCGTTCTGGGCCGGTACGGCGCTAGCTGCGAGCGCGACGGCGGCCAGGAGGCCGGCCCGCAGCAGGGGGACGAGTCGATTCATTCTGCATGTCTCCGTCTTGGGGGGTGAGCGCCGTTGGAAGGCGCGTCGCAGACGCCGGCCCGTGCCGGTAGCCCAGCGTGCCGCTGGCGTCGCGCGCGCAGGACATGACCTGTTCGGCGAGTTCGCGTGCCTGGGTGCGTGCAAAGCGGATCGAGGGCACGCTCATGCCCAGGGCGGCGACCGCCTCGCCTCGCGCATTGAAGACGGGGACGCCGAGCCCGCAGACCCCGAGGCGCCATTCCTCGCGGTTCTCCGCAAAGCCGCGGCTGCGCGTGCGCACCAGCTCGGCCTGCAGCGCGTCGAAGTCCAGGATGCTGTGCGGCGTGTGGGCCACCAGCGTGCCCAGCCGTTGTCGCAGCGCGGGCAGGTCGAGCTGCGCGGCCGCCAGCAGCGCCTTGCCCGAGGCCACGCAGCAGGCCGGCGCGCGCCCGCCGATGCGCGAGTACGCCGCCACCGGCAGCGGGCTGTCGAACTTGTCGAGGTAGACGATCTCCGCGCCGTCGAGCGTGGCCAGGTGGATGGTCTCGCCGGTGGCCTGTGCCAGCGCCGCGAGGTGCGGGCGCAGCAGCGCCGTGATGTCGGACACCTCGGCCACGAGCGCGCCCAGCTCGAACAGCCGCAGGCTCGGCCGGTAGGCGCTGGTGGCCGGGTCCTGCGTGGCCCAGCCGCATTCGACCAGGGTCTTCAGCGTGCGATGCGCGTTGCTGCGCGCCATGCCGAAGGCCTGGGCGAGATCGGTCACGCGGCAATCCTGCTGCCGGCGAGTCATCCATTCGATGGTGGCGAGGCCCTTGGCCAGTGTGGAGTCCATGCTGCAAAAAATCGGTTGTGTTCTAAATATCAGAACGTTGTTCGTGAATGTGGAACAACTTTAGGCAGACGGACGGGCGCTGTCAACCGCGCCGGCCGCGGGGTCGTCCGGGCCCTACCATCGGCAGCCAGGGGAGCCGACGCACCGATGCATGCACGGAGGACATCACCATGCGCGTGAATATCTGGAACGGCCTGCGCCTCGCGCTGGCGCTGCTCACGCTGGCGGCCATCGGCCGGCAACTGGCGATCCATCTCGCGCTGGGTTTCCCGGCGCTCAACTTCTTCAGCTACTTCACCAATCTGTCGAACCTGTTCGCGGCGGTCGTGCTGTGCGGCGTGGCCTGGCGCGCCAGCAGTGGCCGCGAGCCCCGGCCCGCCGCCGACCTGCTGCGCGCGATGGCGGTGGTCGACATGGTCGTGGTCGGCATCGTGTTCGCGCTGCTGCTGCGCGACGTCGACCTCGGGGCGCTGCGGCCGTGGATCAATGTCCTGCTGCACGGCGTGATGCCCTGCGCGATGCTGATCGACTGGCTGCGCGTGCCGCCGGTCCGCCCGCTCGGCGTGCATGCCTGGTGGCTCTGCCAGGCCGTTCCGGCCGCCTACCTGGCGTACGTGCTGCTGCGCGGTGCCGCGACCGGCTGGTATCCCTATCCGTTCCTGGTGCCGGCCAAGGTCGGCGGCTACGGCGGCGTGGCGCTCTATGCGGTGGGCATCGCGCTGACCTTCGCGCTGGTGGGCTGGGCCGTGCTCGCGCTGGGGAACCGGCGGGCGCGGACCCTGGCCTAGCCTGGCACTGCGCCGGTGCTGGCGCGCTGCATCAACGTGACCGGCAAGGCCCGCAGCGGGAGCTCGGGCCTGCCCTGCAGCTGTGCCAGCAGGCGGTGTCCGGCCTGCTCGCCGATCTCGCGGATCGGCAGGTGCACAGTGGTCAGCGGCGGGTGCAGGTAGGGCGCGAAGTCGTTGTCGTTGAAGCTCGCGATCGACAGCCGGCGTGGCACCTCGATGCCCGCCTGTGCGAGTGCGGAGAGCGCGCCTGCGGCGAGGTAATCGCTGCCGCAGACGATGGCGGTGACCGGAGGCTGGCGCCGTGCGATGGTGTTCATGGCGTCGAAGCCTTCGCGGAAGCCGTGCTCGGTCTCGCTCATCGCGTCGTCGCACAGCGTCAGGCCCCGCTTGGCGATGGCCAGGCCCAGGTCGCGCAGTCGGCGCCGGGCGCGTTCGCTGTCGACGGTTCGGCCGCCGATGTAGCCCAGGCTGCGGTGGCCGAGTGCAGCCAGGTGGTCGACCACGAGGGCCGCCGCCGCGTATTCGTCGAAGCCTACGCTGTGGCCACCGGACTCGGGCGGCGCCCACATGGTCACGAACGGCGTGCGGTGGGCCGCGAGCATGGCGAGCACCTGCGGTGGCTGCTCGGCCCCAAGCAGCGCCACGGCGTCGACGCCGCGCTCCAGCAGGGCGCGCAGGATGCCCGTCTCGTAGGCGGGCCGGGGGTCGGGCGCCGACAGCAGCAGCGTGTAGCCCTCGGCCGCCAGCGTGCTCTCGAGCGCCTGCACCAGCGCGGGGAAGGACGAACTTCCAAAGCGCGGGACGATGGCGCCGACCGTCATGGTGCGGCGCATGGCCAGCGCGCGGGCCGCGCCATTGGTCACGTAGCCGAGCCGCTCGACCGCCGCCATCACGCGCAGCCGCGTCGCCTCGCTGATCATGTCCGGCCTGCTGAGGGTGCGCGACACGGTGCCGGTGGAAACACCGGCCAGGCTGGCGACGTCGGCGAGCGAGGCGGCGCGTGGGGTGTCGGGGGAAGAGGGTGCGTTCATGTGCGGCGGCGGCAGTGCACGGATCTTAGCCGTCGTGCAAGCGCATGCAGCGCCTCGGTGCTAACCCGAAGACGGGCACCGGCCAATCAGGCCTATCCTTCATGCAAGCGCTTGCATAAAGCGCTGGACGGGCGACTCCGAAACGCCCGCACGCCCCACCTGCTGGAGACACACCATGAAGCCGACCGTGCATTCCCGTCGTTGCCTGCTCGCCATCGCCGCCGTGGCCTGCGGCCTTCTCGCGCCCCCCGCTGCCTTCGCCCAGGCGGCGACCTGGCCGATCGCGGGCAAGCCGATCCGCATCGTGGTGCCGTTCCCCGCGGGCTCGGGTTCCGACGCGACCGCGCGCGTGATCGCCAAGCTGATGACCGACGAGCTCGGCGGCGCCAACGTCATCGTCGACAACAAGCCCGGTGCCGGCACCTTCATCGGCGCGCAGGACGTGGCGCGATCGCCGGCCGACGGCCACACGCTGCTCTACACCATCGTCATCACGCACACGCAGAACCCGCACCTCTACGCCAAGCTTCCCTACGACCCGGTGCGGGATTTCACGCCGCTCGCCCAGATGGTCAAGTCGGCCACGGTGCTGATCGCACCGCCCGATGCGCCCTTCAACAACGTGCAGGAGCTGGTGCGCTATGCCAAGGCCCATCCGGGCCAGCTCAACTACGCCTCGTTCTCCCAGGGCTCGACCTCGCACCTCAATGGCGAACTGCTGCAGATGCGCACCGGCACGAAGATGACGCACGTGCCCTACAAGGGCACGGCCGACGCTTCGCGCGCGCTGGTGGCGGGCGAGGTGCAGCTCTACTTCGACGGCACCGCGACCGCGGTGCAGCTGATCAAGGCCGGCAAGGCCAAGGGCCTCGGTACGGCGACGCCCACCCGCGTGCCGGTGCTGCCCGACCTGCCGACCATCGGCGAGCAGGGCGTGAAGGGGCTGGACATCGTGGGCTGGCAGGGCCTCTTCGGACCCGGCGGCATGGACCCGGCGGTGGCGAAGAAGATCGGCGACCTGCTCGCGAAGATCGCGCGCTCGCCCGACATGCTGAAGCTCATCGAGACGCAGGGCAACGAGCCCTCCGGCGTCGCCGGCCCGGCCTTCGCCGCCATCGTGAAGAACGACAGCGAGCGCTGGGGCGAGGTCATCAAGGCCGCCAACATCAAGCTGGACTGAAAGAAGAGGAATTTCCATGTTCGACACCATCATCCGCGGCGGCACGCTCGTCGACGGCAGCGGGCAGCCGCGTTTCACCGGCGACATCGGCATCCGCGAGGGGCGCATCGCCGAGGTCGGCGGCAAGCTCGGCGCGGGCCGGCGCGAGATCGACGCCAGCGGTGCCATCGTCACGCCAGGCTGGGTCGACGTGCACACGCACTACGACGGCCAGGTCACCTGGGACCCGTACCTCAGCCCGTCGACCGACCATGGCGTGACCAGCGTGGTGATGGGCAACTGCGGTGTCGGCTTCGCGCCGGTGCATGCCGACAAGCGCGATTGGCTGATCAGCGTGATGGAGGGGGTGGAAGACATCCCCGGCACCGTGCTGGCCGAAGGCATCGACTGGCAGTGGGAGAGTTTCCCCGAGTATCTCGATGCGCTGGAGCGCATGCCGCGCGCGCTCGACGTGGGCGCGCAGATCCCCCACTCGGCGCTGCGCACTTACGTGATGGGCGAGCGCGGCATCACGCACGACGAGGCCACGCCGGCCGACATCCAGGCCATGGTGGCGCTGGTGCGCGAAGGCATGCGCGCCGGCGCGCTGGGCTTCTCGACCAGCCGCACCATCATCCACAAGTACGAGGGCCGCAAGTACCCGCCGGGCACCTTCGCCTCGCCCGACGAGATTCTCGGCATCGGCCGCGTGCTGGGCGAGGTCGGCCACGGCGTGTTCCAGATGACCTCGAACCACTACCAGATGGAAACCGAGCTGCCCTGGATGACGCAGCTGGCGCGCGACAACAACCTGCCGGTGGCCTTCGCGCTGGTGCAGACCGACCAGACGCCCGACACCTGGAAGCGGCTCTTGGCCGCGCTCGACGAGACGCACCGCCAGAACGTGCCGCTGTACGGCGCGGTGGCCGGGCGGCCGGCCGGCATCCTGATGGCCTGGCTCGGCTCCACGCACCCCTTCATGAGCCACCCGCTGTGGCAGCAGATCGCGCCGCTGGCGTGGCCCGAGAAGCTGGCACGCCTGCGCGAGCCCGCGGTGCGGGCGCAGTTGACGGACATGGCGGCGCTCATGGGGTCGGCGCAGTACGACACGCGTACCGCCTACCTGACCCAGAGCTTTCACAAGATGTATGCGCTGGGCGCCGAGCCCGACTACGAACCGCCGCAGTCGCAGAGCATCGCCGCCATCGCGCAGCGCGATGGCCGCACGCCGCTCGAGGTGGCCTACGACATGCTGATGGACCTGGACGGCAAGGGCATCGTCTACTTCCCCAGCTTCAACTACGCCTACAACGACCTCAGCCAGCTGCATACCGAACTGCAGCACCCGCGCACGATGATGAGCCTGGCCGACGGCGGGGCGCACTGCGGCTACATCTGCGATGTGAGCATGCCCACCTACATGCTCACTCACTGGGCGCGGGACCGGCGGCGCGGCCCGACGCTGCCGCTCGAACTGATGGTGCAGCGGCAGACGCGCGACACCGCCCGCATCTACGGCATGGAAGACCGCGGCCTGCTGCAGCCGGGCTGCCTGGCCGACATCAACATCATCGACTTCGATCGCCTGCGCATTCCGCCGCCGTACGTGGCCTTCGACCTGCCCGCCGGCGGCCGCCGGCTGGTGCAGACCGCCGAGGGCTACCGCGCCACGCTGAAGGCCGGCGAGACCATCATGGAGGACGGCGAGCGCACCGGTGCGCTGCCAGGCAGGCTGGTGCGCGGGCCGCAACGGCGAGCCTGAGGCCGCGGGGGCGGTCCCACCGTTTCGCAGCGCCTCGCCGCGCGGTCCGGGGGCACCGGTCGGTCAGCGGCGCAGCCACGCCATCAGTCCCACGATCTCCGCGAACACCGCGTTGCCCACCGAGGCGGCCACGTCGATCACCTGGCTGTTGCGGTAGCAGAGGCTCAGGTCCAGCCCGACACCGATGCCGCCGATGGCGATGCGCCCGGCCTGCTCGTGGCGCGCCACCACGTCGCGCAGGTGATGGTCGAGGTAGTGGGCGTCGTTGGCGAGTTCGGTGGCGCTGTCCATCGGCGAGCCGTCGGTGATCACCAGCAGCAGCTTGCGCTCCTCGCTGCGCGCCAGCAGGCGGGTGCAGGCCCAGTCGACCGCCTCGCCGTCGATGCCTTCGCGGAACAGGTCGGCTTTGAGCAGCGCCGCGATCGACGGGCGGGCACGACGCCAGGGCGTGTCGGCGCTCTTGAACACCAGGTGGCAACGCTCGTTGAGCCGGCCCGGATGGGGCGGCTTGCCGGCGCGCTGCCAGTCGCGCCGTGCGCGGCCGCCGTTCCAGGCGCCGGTGGTGTAGCCGAGGATCTCGCTGGCCACGCCGGCCTGTTCGAGCGCACGGGCGAACACGTCGACCAGCATCGCGACGGATTCCGCGTGCTGCTTCATCGAGCCCGAGCAGTCGATCAGGAAGGCGAGGGCGCAATCGGCCACGGGCGCCACGCGCTCCGTGCGGAACAGGCGCCGTTCGGCGGGCGACGCGATCAGCTGCGCCAGGCGGCGGCCGTCGATGTGGCCTTCCTCCTGGCCGCTGTCCCAGCCGTCGCGTGCGGGTCGGGCGAGCAATGCGCGCAGCGTGCGGGCCAGCCGCGCGACGTTCACGCCCTGGTCCGCGATGCGGCGGTCAAGCTGCTCGCGATGGGCGCCGAGCACCTGCTTGCGTGCCAGCGTCGCGGCCTCGTGCTCGCGGTCCCAGGCGGTCGTGAAGACGCGGTACGCCCCGACGGCATCGTCGAGCACCTGGCTGCGGCCCGACGGGGCGGTGGTGATGCGCTCGACGACGTCGGCATCCATGTCGGCCACCAGGCTGAAGAGGCCGCGTCGGGTCTCGGCCTCGGCGCGCGCCGTGCCGGCGTCGGGTTCTTCTCCGGCATCGGCCAGCAGCTCCGCGACGGTGCGGGCGATGGCACGCGCGTGCACCGCGTAGGCGGCCTGGTCGGTGCGGTCGCGGCGCAGGCCGGCGAGGGCATGGCCGATGCGCGGCGACAGCGCGAAGCGCGTGGCCTCGAGCATGTCCTCGGTGGCCTCCACCACCTGCTGGCCGCTCACGCGGGCACGGCAGATCTGCGCCACTGCGTAGACCAGCAGCCCGCGCGCGGTGTCGGTCATGCCCGCGTGGTGGAAGGCCAGCGACCAGGCCTCGTGCCGGTGGCGCAGGTTGTGCACCATGCCCGGCATGGCCTCGGGCGCCAGGGCCTCGACGCGGAACTGCTCCAGCATCTCGAACAGGAAGCGCTCGACCGGTGGCTCGGGCTTCAGCCTGTCATGCAGCGCCGCGTCGGACCGCGACAGCCGAAGGCCGAGGCCGTCGGCCACGCCGCGGAAGGAACCGAGGTCGTCGGTCTCCGGCGACGGGTGCAGGTGCGGCGCAAACCAGGGCAGGGGATCGCGACCGCGGTGCAGCCGGCGGCCGCGGAAGTGCAGGTCGCGCTCGCCGCTGACCGCGCGCACGACTGCTGCGCACAACTCGTCCAATTGCTGCGCGTGGCGGATGCGCTGCTGCAGGTCGTTCACCGGGCGGCCCTCCGGACGACACCCGCGGGCCCGGCGGTGTTCACAGGTCCCGGTCGAAGCAGCGCTGGAAGTACTCGCCCACCAGCGGTCGTTCGGCCTCGTCGCACTTGTTCACGAAGGACAGGCGGAAGGCCAGCGCAGTGTCCTGGAAGATCTCGACGTTCTCGGCCCAGGTGATGACGGTGCGGGGCGACATCAGCGTCGACAGGTCGCCCGCGGCGAAGCCCTTGCGCGTGAGTTCGGCCACCGCCACCATCGAACGCACGAGCGCGCGGCCGGCGTCGTCGGCCAGCGCAGGCACGCGTGCCTGCACGATGGCCACCTCCTCGTCGGCCGGCAGGTAGTCGAGCGAAGCGACGATGTTCCAGCGGTCGATCTGCGCGTGGTTGAGCCGCTGCGCGCCGTGGTACAGGCCATTGAGATTGCCCAGGCCCACGGTGTTGGCCGTGGCGAACAGGCGGAAGAAGGGGTGCGGGCGCAGCACGCGGTTCTGGTCCATCAGCGTGAACTGGCCGTCGCGTTCCAGGATGCGCTGGATCACGAACATCACGTCGGGCCGGCCGGCGTCGTACTCGTCGAAGATCAGCGCCACCGGCCGCTGCAGCGCCCAGGGCACGATGCCTTCCTGGAACTCGGTGACCTGCTGGCCGTCGCGCAGCACCACGGCGTCCTTGCCCACCAGGTCGAGCCGGCTGATGTGCCCATCGAGGTTGAGCCGCACGCAGGGCCAGTTCAGGCGCGCCGCGATCTGTTCGATGTGGGTCGACTTGCCGGTGCCGTGCAGGCCCTGCACCATCACGCGCCGGTCGCGCATGAAGCCGGCCAGGATGGCGAGCGTGACATCGGGATTGAAGCGGTAGACCGGGTCGATCTCGGGCACGTGGGCGTCGCGTTCGCTGAAGGCCGGCACCTGCAGGTTGCTGTCGAGGCCGAAGGTGTCGCGCACGCTCAGCAGGTGGTCGGGCCGGCGTTCGGTGATGTCGCTCATGGGGTGCTCTTTCCGGCGGGCGCCGAGGACTTCAGGCCTGGGCGCGGCGCTCGGGGTCGGCGTCGGCGGCGATGCGGCTCAGTGCCTGGGCCGCGCGCTGCAGCGCAGGCATCAGCGCCTTCGCCTTGGGCAGGTCGAGCCGCATGATCGGCGCCTGCACCGCCACGCACAGGTTCGACGGCCCGCTCGCGCTCGGCACCAGCGCCGCGATGCACAGCAGGCCGGGCAGGAACTCCTCGTTGTCGATCGCAAAACCGTCCTTGCGCACGCGGGCGATCTCGCGCTCGATCTGTGCCGGGTCGGTCATCGTCTTGGGCGTGTAGGCCTCGAGCGTGCCGTTGGCCAGCAAGCGGCGGCGCTGGGCCGTCTCCATCTGCGCCAGGAAGATCTTGCCGCTGGCCGAGCAGTGCACGGGCACCCGCGAGCCCGGGTGCAGGTAGAAGCGCAGCGGCGCCACGGTCTCTACCCGGTCGAGGTAGACCACCTCGCTGCCGGAGAGCGCGGTGATGTTGCAGCTCTCGCCGACCTCTTCGACCAGGCGCCGCAGCACCGTGTGGCGCGCGCCGTGCAGGCTGTCGTTGAGCAGCAGGTTCTCGGCGAGCCGGCGCAGCCGTGTGCCCATGCCGTAGTGGCGGCCGTCGACCTCGCGCTGCAGCAGCCCCGTGCTCTCCAGTTGTTGCAGCATGCGGTGCAGCGTCGGCTTGGGCAGGCCGGTCTGTTCGACCAGTCCCTGCAGCGAATAGAGCTGGTCTTTCGCGGCAATGGTTTCGAGCAGCCCGAACAGGCGCATCGCGGGCGTGTCGGCGCTGGCATCGACGCCTTCGGGCCGCACCTCGGTCTTGGAACTCTTGACGATCTTCATGGCGCCTGATCATACTGAATTACAAAAAACAGTACATGGTGTTCCGTTTTTTTGAAATTGTTTGACGCAAGCACGGCGGCACCCTATAGTCGCCGCCAGGAGAAAACGGAACCATATGTTCCATGTTTTTGAACCCCGGCAAACCGCCCATCCCGACCCCAGGAGACAGACCATGAGCCAGCAGCCCCCCGCCACCGCCGCCCGCGCCGCCGTCACCGGCGTGCAGAAGATGACCCCCTCCGAAGCCTTCGTCGAGACGATGGTGGCCCAGGGTGTGACCGAGATGTTCGGCATCATGGGCTCGGCCTTCATGGACGCCATGGACATCTTCGCACCGGCGGGCATCCGCCTGATTCCGGTGGTGCACGAGCAGGGCGGCGCCCACATGGCCGACGGCTATGCCCGCGTGTCGGGCCGCCACGGCGTGGTGATCGGCCAGAACGGGCCGGGCATCTCGAATTGCGTGACCGCGGTGGCCGCCGCCTTCTGGGCCCACAGCCCGGTCGTGATGATCACACCCGAGACCGGCACCATGGGCATGGGCCTGGGGGGCTTCCAGGAGGCCAACCAGCTGCCGATGTTCCAGGAGTTCACCAAGTACCAGGGGCATGTGGTGAATCCCAAGCGCATGGCGGAGTTCACGGCGCGCTGCTTCGACCGCGCCATCTCCGAGATGGGGCCGACGCAGCTCAACATCCCGCGCGACTACTTCTACGGCGAGATCCAGTGCGAGATCCCGAAGCCGATGCGCGTGGAGCGCGGTGCCGGCGGCGAAAACAGCCTGAAGGCCGCGGCTGAGCTGCTGGCCACGGCCCGTTTCCCGGTCATCCTGTCGGGCGGCGGGGTGGTGATGGGTGATGCGGTGGAGGAGTGCAAGGCGCTGGCCGAGCGGCTGGGCGCGCCGGTGGCCAACGGCTATCTGCGCAACGATTCGTTCCCGGCCAGCCACCCGCTGTGGGCCGGCCCGCTGGGCTACCAGGGTTCGAAGGCCGCGATGAAGCTGATCGCGCAGGCCGACGTGGTGATCGCGCTCGGTTCGCGCATGGGCCCGTTCGGCACGCTGCCGCAGCACGGCATGGACTACTGGCCCAAGGACGCGAAGATCATCCAGGTCGAGGCCGACCATACCAACCTGGGCCTGGTGAAGAAGATCACCGTGGGCATCCACGGCGATGCCAAGGCCACGGCGAAGGCGCTGCTGGCGCTGCTCAAGGACAAGACGCTCGTCTGCGACGCGAGCAAGGCCGAGCGCGCCGCCACGATCCAGTCGGAGAAGGCCGCCTGGGAGAAGGAACTCGACGAGTGGACGCACGAGCGCGATCAATACAGCCTCGACGCCATCGAGGAGGCCAAGGGCGAGAAGACCCCGACCGGCGGCAGCTACCTGCATCCGCGCCAGGTGCTGCGCGAGCTGGAGAAGGCGATGCCGCCGCGGGTGATGGTGTCGACCGACATCGGCAACATCAACGCGATCGCCAACAGCTACCTGCGCTTCGACGAACCGCGCAGCTTCTTCGCACCTATGAGCTTCGGCAACTGCGGCTACTCGCTGCCCACCATGATCGGCGCCAAGTGCGCCGCGCCCGACCGCCCGGCGGTGGCCTACGCCGGCGACGGCGCCTGGGGCATGAGCATGGTGGAGATCATGACGGCGGTGCGCCACGACATTCCCGTGACCGCGGTGGTATTCCACAACCGGCAGTGGGGCGCCGAGAAGAAGAACCAGGTCGACTTCTACAACCGCCGCTTCGTGGCGGGCGAACTGGAGAGCGAGAGCTTCGCCGGCATCGCACAGGCCATGGGTGCCGAAGGCATCGTGGTGGACCGGCTCGAGGACGTGGGCCCGGCGCTGAAGAAGGCCATCGACATGCAGATGAACGAAGGCAAGACCTGCGTCATCGAGATCATGTGCACCCGCGAGCTGGGCGACCCCTTCCGCCGTGATGCGCTGGCCAAGCCCGTGCGCTTCCTCGACAAGTACAAGGACTACGTCTGAGCGCGCGCTGACGGCCATCACGCCATGACGCCAGCGCTGCTCCCCGAGACCGGCGCGGCGGCCACGCATCCCCGGCTCGACGACCTGGTTCGCCGAGCGCGGGAGCGCGCGGCCGACGCGCCCCTGCGCATCGCGCTGGTCTATCCGTGCGACAGCGCCGCCATCGACGCGGCGGCGCGCATCGCCGACGCGGCGCTCGCCGTGCCGGTGCTGGTCGGCCCGCATGCGGCGATCGCCAGGGCGGCGCAGGCCGCCGGCATCGACCTCGCCCGCTTCGAGATCGTCGACAGCGCCGAAACGGAAGCGGGGCCGGCGGACGCCGCGCGCCGTGCCGTCGCGCTGGTGCGCGAGGGCAGGGTGCAGGTGCTGATGAAAGGCTCGCTGCACACCGACGAACTGATGTCGGCCGTGGTCGACCGCGCCCATGGCCTGCGCGGCACGCGCCGCATCAGCCACATCTTCCTGTTCGACCTGCCGCGCTATCCGAAGCTGCTCGGCCTGGCCGACTGCGTGGTCAACATCGCGCCCGACCTGAAGACCAAGGGCGACATCCTCGGCAATGCGGTCGACCTGCTGCAGGCGCTGGGCATCGCGCGGCCCAAGGTCGGCATCCTCGCGGCGGTGGAGTCGATCAACCCCGGGATCCCTGCGACGCTCGACGCGCAGGCGCTGGTCGCCATGGCCCGGGAGGGGGCATGGCCCGGCGCCTGGGTCGAGGGCCCCTTCGGCTTCGACAACGCGATCTCGGCCGAGGCTGCGCGCATCAAGAAGATGGAGTCGCAGGTCAGCGGTGACGCCGACCTGCTGATCGTGCCCGACCTCAATGCCGGCAACATGCTCTACAAGAGCTTCAACTACCTCGGCGGCGGCGAGTGCGCGGGGCTGGTGCTGGGCGCGCGCGTGCCCATCGTGCTGACCTCGCGCGCCGATTCGGTGCTCGCACGCATCGCGTCGGTGGCGTTGGCGGTGCTGGCTGCGCCTCGCTGAGGCTCGCAGGAGGCCGGGCCGGAGCGCGCACCGCTGCGCGGACGAAGGCTCAGAGCGAGGCCCTCATGCAGTGTTCGATGAAGGCGAGCGCGCTGCGCCCCAGGTGCTTGTCGCGGTGCGTCACGATGGCCAGGTGGCGCAGAGCCTTGGGCAGGCGGGTGCGCAACTCCACCAGCCAGCCCTGCTCCAGCGCTTCCGCCACGGCATAGCGCGACACGCAGCCCAGACCCACGCCGCGCGCAACGAACTGCTTGATCGCCTCGGTGCTGCCCAGCTCGAAGCCGACGTTCAACCGGCCGAGGTGCTCCAGCAGCCAGCGGTCGGCGGCCTCGCGCGTGCCGGAGCCGCGCTCGCGCAGCACCCAGTCGGCTGCCCGCAACTGGCGCAGGCCCGCGACCTGCCCGGCAAGCGGATGGGTCGGCGAGGACACGATGACCATCTCGTCGCTGAGCCAGCGCTGCGTCGAGAGTTCGGGGTGCGTCTGCGAGCCCTCGATGAAGCCGAGGTCGACGTCGAAGCCGGCCACCGCCTCGATGGCCTGCGTGGTGTTGCCGATCTGCAGCCGCACCTGGCTGTCGGGGTGCGCATCCTTCCAGCTGGCGACCAGGTCGGGCAGCAGGTACTCGCCGATGGTGAAGCTGGCCGCCATGCGCAGCGGCGCGGGATGCGCATTGGCGAACAGCGACTGCATGTCGGCCGCCTGTTCGAGCAGTGCGGCGGCCTTGGCGCGCAGCGCATGGCCGTTCTCGTTGAGCAGCAGCCGCCGCCCGACCCGGTCGAACAGGTTGACGCCCAGCACGGCCTCGAGTTCGGCGAGCGAGGCACTGGCGGCCGATTGCGAACGCGCCACGCGCGTGGCGGCGGCGCGCGTCGAACCTTCGCGCGCCGTGGCGACGAAGACTTCGAGCTGGCGCAGGTTGAGGCGCAGGCGCGAATCGGTCGATTGATCGGTTTTTCGGGTCACGATAAGAAATATTCTCCGCTTTTTTGTTTGAGCGCAATCCTTAGGATGAACCCGCCCACCCAAAGAACCGAAGGACCGCCAGTGTTCAAGTTCCTCTCGCGCGAGCCGATCCACGATCCGCTCGACGCTCCCACGCCGACCGACGAGACCACGGTCAAGACCACCACCTGCTACATGTGCGCCTGCCGCTGCGGCATCCGCGTGCACCTGCGCGATGGCGTGCACGGCCCCGAGGTGCGCTACATCGACGGCAACCCCGAGCATCCGCTGAACAAGGGCGTGATCTGCGCCAAGGGCTCGTCGGGGATCATGAAGCAGGTCTCGCCCGCGCGGCTCACCCGGCCGCTGCTGCGCAAGCCGGGCAGCGAGCGCGGTGCCGGGGAGTTCGAGCCGATCAGCTGGGAGCGCACCTTCGAGATCCTGACCGAACGCCTGGGCAGGATTCGCGCGACCGACCCGAAGAAGTTCGCGCTGTTCACCGGTCGCGACCAGATGCAGGCACTCACCGGCCTGTTCGCGCGCCAGTTCGGCACGCCCAACTATGCAGCGCACGGTGGCTTCTGCTCGGTCAACATGGCCGCGGGGATGATCTACACGATCGGCGGCAGCTTCTGGGAATTCGGCGGGCCCGACCTCGAGCGCGCCAAGCTGTTCGTGATGATCGGCACCGCGGAGGACCACCACAGCAACCCGATGAAGATCGCCCTCAGCAAGTTCAAGCGCGACGGCGGCCGCTTCATCTCGATCAACCCGGTGCGCACCGGCTACTCGGCCATCGCGGACGAGTGGATTCCCATCAAGCCTGGCACCGACGGCGCGCTCTTCATGGCCCTGCTGCACGAGCTGATCGCCAGCAACCTGATCGACCATGCCTTCCTCCGGCGCTTCACCAATGCGCCGCAGCTGGTGGTGCTCGACGAAGGCGAGCGCGAAGGCCTGTTCGCCTTCGACCCGGACCCCGCGCGCGGCCCGCCGGGCGACGGGCGCAACCCGCACAACAAGCTGATCTGGGACCGTGCCGACGGCACCGTCAAGGCGGCCTACCCCGAAGGCGTCGCCGAGTGGTGCGATCCGGCGCTCGAAGGCCATTACACGCTGGCCGACGGCACCCGCGTCGCGCCCGCGTTCCAGCTGCTGCGTGAGCGCGTGGCCGACTGCACGCCCGAATGGGCCGCGGGCATCACCGGCATCGATGCCGAGCGCATCCGCAAGCTGGCGCGCGAGATGGGCGAGACCGCGCTGCATCAGGCCTTCGAGATGCCCATTCCCTGGACCGACGCCTGGGGCAAGGTGCACCCGACCACGCAGGGTCGGCCGGTCGCCTTCCATGCGATGCGCGGGCTGGCCGCGCACTCGAACGGTTTCCAGACCATCCGCGCGCTGGCGGTGCTGATGAGCGTGCTGGGCACCATCGATGCGCCCGGCGGCTTCCGCCACAAGGCGCCGTACCCGCGCCACATCGTGCCGAACTACCGGGCCTTCAATTCGCCCGAGATGATCCAGCCGAACACGCCGCTCAACGCGGCGCCGCTGGGCTTCCCGGCCAGCCCGGACGAGCTGGCGATCAACCCCGACGGCTCGCCGATCCGCATCGACCATGCGTTCTCGTGGGAGCATCCGCTGTCGGCGCACGGGTTGATGCACAACGTGATCACCAATGCCGTCAAGGGCGACCCGTACCGAATCGACACGCTGATGATCTTCATGGCCAACATGGCATGGAACTCGAGCATGAACACGATGGGCGTGCGCGAAATGCTCAACCGCAAGGACGAGAAGGGCGAGTACATGATCCCCTTCCTGGTGGTGTGCGACGCCTTCCAGAGCGAGACCGTGGCCTTCGCGGACCTGGTGCTGCCCGACACCACCTACCTCGAGCGCCACGACGTGATGGGCATGCTCGACCGGCCGATCTCGGAATTCGACGGCCCGGTCGATTCGGTGCGCATCCCGGTGGTGCCGCCGACCGGCGAGTGCAAGCCCTTCCAGGAAGTGCTGATCGAGCTGGCCTCGCGCCTGAAGTTTCCGGCCTTCACGACGCCGGAGGGCGGGCCCAGGTTCAGCGGCTACCCCGATTTCGTCGTCAACTTCCAGCCGCAGCCGGGCATCGGTTTCCTGATGGGCTGGCGCGGCAAGGACGGCACCCAGCACCTCAAGGGCGAGCCCAACCCGAAGCAGTGGGATGCCTACGCGCAGAACAACTGCGTGTTCCAGTACCACATGCCGGAGTCCATGCACTACATGCGCAACTGGAACCGTCAGTACCTGGATTTCGCCAAGGAGCACGGCTGGCGCCAGCGCAACGACCCGGTGCAGATTGCCATCTACTCCGACACGCTGCAGAGCTTTCGGCTGGCCGCGCAGGGCAAGACGCCCGGTCGCCAGCCGCCGGAGGAACTGCGCGAGCGCATCGACACCTACTTCGATCCGTTGCCCTTCTGGTACCCGCCGCTGGAAGACGGCGTGACCGATCGCGTGGCCTATCCGCTCAACGCGCTGACGCAGCGGCCCATGGCGATGTACCACTCGTGGGACTCGCAGAATGCCTGGCTGCGGCAGATCCACAGCCACAACTACCTGCACGTCAACCCGGTCACCGCGAAGGCGGCGGGCATCGAGGATGGCGGCTGGTGCTGGGTCGAGAGCCAATGGGGCCGGGTGCGCTGCATGCTGCGCTACAGCGAGACGGTCGAGCCCGGCACGGTCTGGACCTGGAACGCCATCGGCAAGGCCGACGGTGCCTGGCAACTCGCGCCCGGCGCCGACGAGGCGCGCAAGGGCTTCCTGCTGAACCACCTGATCACCGAGGAGCTGCCCTTTGCCAATTCGCACGGCGGCACCACCATCAGCAACTCCGACCCGATCACCGGCCAGGCCGGCTGGTACGACGTGCGCGTGCGCATCCGGCCGGCCGGGCCCGAGGAGCCGAAGGAAAGCTTCCCGCAGATGACGAGCATGCCCAGCACGCCGGGCGTGGTCGGCAAGGCCGCGAGCGTTCTGACCTACTTCGCCGGAGGACGACGCAAATGATCCAGTGGCTCAAGGACCTGATGGCGGGCGCCTCGCAACCGATGGCGCTGGTGGAGGAGGGCGTGCGGCCCGTGTCGATCTCGCGCGGCGGCGGTGCCAGCGTGCGCGCGGACCCGGGCGAGACGCTGGCCAAGCAGCTCGCCCTGGTGATCGACCTGAACGTGTGCGTCGGCTGCCATGCCTGCGTGACCTCCTGCAAGCAATGGAACACCTCGGGCAGCGCCGGCCCGCTGGCCGACGAGAAGCCCTACGGCGCGGACCCGACCGGCACCTTCTTCAACCGCGTGCAGACCTACGAAGCCGGCACCTACCCGGCCACCGAGACCATCCACTTCCCCAAGAGCTGCCTGCACTGCGAGGACCCGCCCTGCGTGCCGGTGTGCCCCACGGGCGCAAGCTACAAACGCAAGGAAGACGGCATCGTGCTGGTCGACTACGACAAGTGCATCGGCTGCAAGTACTGTGCGTGGGCCTGCCCCTATGGCGCGCGAGAACTCGACGAAGAACGCCAGGTGATGACCAAGTGCACGCTGTGCGTCGACCGCATCTACGACGAGAAGCTGCCCAAGGAGGACCGCAAGCCGGCCTGCGTGAAGGCCTGCCCGACGGGTGCGCGCATCTTCGGCGACGTGAAGGACCCGAACTCCGAAGCCTCGATCGCGATCCGCGAACGCGGTGGCTACTCGCTGATGCCCGAGTGGAACACCGGCCCGGCCAACCAGTACCTGCCGCGCCGCGTGACCGATGTGGCCGGCGGTCGCTCGAAGGTGCAGCCGACAGTGGGGGGCGAGCCATGAACCCGGCCTTCTCCGTCGTGATCTTCACCACCATCGCCGGTGCTGCGCAGGGCATGGTGGTCGCGCTCGCGCTGGCGCGCCTGGCCGGCATGGCCATGGCGCCATCGTTCCTCGGCGCGGCGCTGCTCGTGGCCGAGGCGATGCTGCTGATCGGCCTCGGCGCTTCCTTCGGTCATCTGGGCCGGCCCGAACGCGCATGGCGCGCCGCGATGATGTGGCGCACCTCGTGGCTGTCGCGCGAGGTGATCGTGCTGCCGGCCTTCATGGCCGTGGTCGCGCTCTGGTGGGCTGCGCTGCATTGGGGCGTCGACACCGTGTGGCTGCCGCTGGCCGCCATCGTGCTGGCCGCCTTGCTGTGGTATTGCACGGCCATGATCTATGCCTGCCTGCGCTTCGTCCAGGAATGGGCGCAGCCGTTGACGCTGGTGAACTTCGCGCTCATCGGCCTGTCGTCGGGCCTCGTGCTGACCAGCGCGCTCGCGGCGCTGCGGGGCCAGTCGCCATTGCTCCAGGCAGCCGGCCCGGCGGCCCTGGCCGTCACCGTCGTCGCCTGGATCACGCGCACCATGGCGTTGCGCCGCAACGCGGTGCTGCGGCATGCCTCGACGCTGCAGTCGGCCACGGGCATCCGCGCGCCCAACCTGGTGCAGAAATCGATGGGCATGTCGGCCGGGTCCTTCAACACCCGCGAGTTCTTTCACCACGCGAGCCTGCTCGCGATGAGGAACGTGAAGCGCGCGCTGATCGTGCTGGGCTTCGCGCTGCCGACGGTGCTGCTGCTGTGGGGCGTGGCGACCGCTTCGGGCCTGGCCTTCGGGCTGGCGCTGGCGGTGCAGGTGCCGGGCCTGGTGGCCGAGCGGTGGTTCTTCTTCGCGCAGGCCAGGCACCCGCAGAACCTCTACTACCAGGTGGTTTCCTGAGCGGGGCGGGCGCCGTCGGCGTCGGTGCGCCAGAGTATATTCAGGCCGTATCCAGGCTACCGCGGCGACCCGCCGCCGCTCCACCGATGTCCGTCATCCCCTTGACCCGTTCCGCTCCCGACGACGACGCCGCGGTCCGCGCCGACACCTTGGCCGACCAGGCCTACCGACGGCTTCACCGTGCCCTCATGACCGGCGGGCTGCTGCCCGAGCAGGTGCTGACGGTGCGCGGCATCGCCGAGAGCTATGGCGTGAGCCTGACGCCGGTGCGCGAGGCGATGCAGCGCTTGGTCGCCGAGCGCGCGCTGACGATCGAGAACGCCCGGACCATCCGTGTGCCGCGGCTCGGCGTCGAGACGTACCGGGAGATCCTGCGCATCCGGCTCGCGCTCGAACCGATGGCTGCGCGCGATGCCGCCGCGCGCATGGGCAATGCGGAAATGGACCGGCTGGACCAGGTGGTGGCCACGCACCTTGCGGCCATCCAGGCCGGCAAGGCGCATGAAACATTGAGCGCGAACACCGATTTCCACATGTCGATATATCGTGCCTGCGAGCAACCCGTGCTGGTCGGCATCATCGAGAGCCTGTACCTGCGCGTGGGGCCGACGCTCAACCTGCTGTTTCCCAGCTACTGCGGCAGCCTGACGGGCCATGAGACCCATCTGGAGGCGATCGACGCCTTGCGAAGACGCGACGGCGACGCGCTGGCCCAAGCCATCCGGGACGACTTGACCGAGGGCGCCAAGTTCCTCGTGCGCCTGCTCAAGCCCTGAGACGGACGCGGCCAAATTCGGAAATCGCAGATCGATCTGCGGAAAATGCGGTTGAGAATATATTCAAAGAGCCGTATTCTTTGTCGGAACCCGGGGTCGACGCCCCGTTCTTCGCTACCGCCCTTTCTGAAAGGCATCCGATGAAGCTCAACCTGTCCCGCCGCGAGTTCAGCCTGACCGCGGCCCACATGATGGTCGGTTCGATGGCGGGAGGGGCGCTGATCGGCGCCGGGCCGGCCTTCGGGCAGGCGCAGAAGACGGTCAACCTCGGCACCTTCGGCGGCATCGACGTGCAGAACTACATCCGGGCGAAGAACGCGATGGCCAAGACCTTCGGCAATGCCAAGGTCGACTTCGTGACCGTGCGTGCGGGCTCCGAAGTGATCTCTGCGATCGCGGGCAACAGCCTCGACATGTGCAACCTGGGCGCGAGCCCGATGGTGGTGGGCTATGCCAACGGCGTGCAGGCCTCGCTGGTCTACATCTACAAGAACATCATCGACAGCGAGGCGCTGGTGGTGCAGAACAGCGCCAACATCAAGAAGCTGGCCGACCTCAAGGGCAAGCGCGTGGGCCTGCCGTTCAACACCTCGGTGCATTTCGCGGCGCTTGCGGCCTTCAAGACGGCCGGGCTGGGCATCAACGACGTGCAGCTGATCAACATGCGCGCGGACACCATCGCCTCGGCCTGGACGCGCCGCGAGATCGACGCGAGCTACATCTGGGTGCCGGTGATCCCCAAGCTGGTCGAGGACGGCGGCACGGTGCTGTTCCAGACCGGCGATCTCAACAAGGCCGCGGGCCTGGTGATGTTCGACGCCTTCCTGGTGCGCGACGAGTTCAAGAAGAAGAACCCCGAGCTGGTGCTCGCCTTCCTGAAGGACTTCGAGCAGATCGCCGTGACCTTCAAGCAGAACCCGAAGGACGTGGTCGACACCATGACCAAGTTCCTCGGCGTGGACGAGGCGGCCGTGATGCGCTCGCTCAACACCTTCTATCCGGTGCCCGCGAAGGAGCAGCTGAGCGCGCAGTGGCTGGGCAAGCCGGGCGAGAAGAACTCGGCGGTGGTCAAGACGCTGCAGGTGCAGGCCGAGTTCCTGAAGGAGACCGGGCAGATCAATGCGCTGCCCAAGGACATGAACGGGCTGATCGACAGCAGCTTCGTCGCGCAGCTCGCCTGATGCACGGCGACCTGCGCACGAACGGCGGTGCCGCGGCGGCGCCGTCGGGGGTCAAGGCCCGCTTCGACCACGTCACCAAGCGCTTCGGCAGTGGTGACGGGGCCGTGCAGGCGCTGGAGCCGATCTCGCTCGACATCGCCGAGAACGCCTTCGTGTGCCTGGTCGGTCCCTCGGGCTGCGGCAAGAGCACGCTGCTCAACATCCTGGCCGGCTTCGAGACGCCGACCAGCGGACAGGCGCTGATGGATGGCGTGCCCGTGCGCGGCCCGGACCCACGGCGCGGCGTCGTCTTCCAGCAGGGCGCGCTGTTCACCTGGATGAACGTGCGCGACAACGTGGCCTTCGGTCCGCTGGCCACCGGCAAGTCCTCGTCCGAGGCCCAGCGCATCGCCATGCACTACCTCGAGATGGTCGGGCTCACGGCGTTCGCCAAGCGCTATCCCTATGAGCTGTCGGGCGGCATGCAGCAGCGCGTGGGCATTGCGCGCGCGCTCGCCAACGATCCCGAGATCCTGTTGATGGACGAACCCTTCGCCGCACTCGACGCCCAGACGCGGGAGCTGCTGCAGGAAGAGATCAAGCGCATCTGGCAGAGCACGCGCAAGACGGTGCTGTGGATCACGCACAGCATCGAGGAGGCGCTGTTCCTGGCGACCGACATCGTCGTGATGTCGGCGCGGCCGGGCCGCATCAAGGCCCGGCTGGCACCGCAGTTCGCGCTCAGCGAAGACCCTGCGGTGGTGGCCAGCGTCGAGTTCATGCGCATGAAGGCCGAGATCTTCGCGTTGCTGCGCGAGGAGTCGCTCGCTGCGCAGCGCCAGGAGGTCGAGCGATGAGTGGCGCGACGCATGCCGGCAGCCGCCGCACGCGGCGCTCGCTGTGGATCAACCTCGGCTCCTTCCTGGGCCTGCTGCTGCTGTGGCTGCTGGTCACCACGCCGATCGGTGAGAAGCCGATGGTGGCGCCACTGTTCCTGCCTTCGCCCGGTTCGGTGTGGGACACCTTCCTCACGCTGCTCAGGAACGGCTACCAGGGCAAGACGCTCGGCCATCACCTGGGGATCAGCCTGTATCGCTTCGGCATCGCGTTCGTGGTGTCGGTCGTGGTCGCGGTGCCGCTCGGGCTCTGGATGGGCATGAACGAGACGGTGAAGGCGGTGCTCGATCCGCCCATCGAGATCAGCCGCCCGATGCCCAAGCTCGCGCTGCTGCCGCTGCTGATCATCTGGTTCGGCATCGGCGAACTGGCGAAGGTGGTGATCATCGTGCTGGCGCTGTTTCCGATCCTGTCGATCAGCGCGATGCAGGCGGTGCGCGGCGTGGGCCGGCGCAAGGTGCAGGCGGCGCTGGCGCTCGGCGCCTCGCGCGGGATGATCTTCCGCCGCGTGATCTTTCCGGCCAGCCTGCCCGGCATCTTCACGAGCGTGCGCGTGTGCATCGGGCTGGGCGTGACGATGCTGGTCGGCGCCGAGATGATCGCGACCAGCGCGGGCATCGCCTACATGGCGATGTCGGCGTCGGACTTCCTGCTGACCAACGTCGTGATCGTGGGCGCGCTGATCATGGCCGCGCTCGGCTACCTGCTCGACCTGTGCGCCCGCGCGCTCGAGAACCATGTCGTTCACTGGGGCGGCAAGGAGGGCTGACCGCCCGCGTGTCCATCCGAACCCGAAAGCGCACCCGCTGCGCACTGGAGACTTCAATGACGATGCTGCCCAAGGAAGGCATTCCGTGGCCCGCGCTGAAGGCGCAGTTGGAGGAGGCCGGCAAGAACGACGTCGACTGGCGCGGTGGTCGCGTGCCGATGTTCATCCATTACGCGGGGGAAGACGTGCTCGACGTGGCGCGCCAGGCCTACCAGATGTATTTCTCGGAGAACGGGCTGGGGCTGCGCGCCTTCGGCAGCCTGGAGCGCTTCGAGTCCGAGGTGGTCGCGATGGGACTCGGCCTGCTGCACGGCGGCCCGCTGGCGCGTGGCGCCATGACCACCGGCGGGACCGAGAGCATCTTCCTTGCGGTGAAGGCGGCGCGCGACCAGGCACGCGGGCGGCTCCCGTCCAAGGGCACGCCGCAGATCGTGATGGCCGCCAGCGCCCATCCGGCCTTCGACAAGGCCGCGCATTTCATGGGCCTCACGCCGATCCGCACGCCGTTGCGTGCCGACTTCACCGCCGACCCGGCGGCCATCGCCGCGGCGATCACGCCCGACACCGTGATGGTGGTCGGCTCGGCGCCGGCCTTTCCGCATGGGGTGGTCGACCCGATCGGCGAGATCGCCGCGGCCGCCAGTGCGCGCGGGGTGTGGATGCACGTCGATGCATGCGTCGGCGGCTACTTTGCGCCCTTCGCGCAGCAGCTCGGCGTGACATTGCCCGACTGGGACTTCTCGGTGCCCGGCGTGACTTCGATCTCGGCCGACCTCCACAAGTACGGCTACACCGCCAAGGGCGCATCGACGCTGTTCTTCCGCGATGCCGACGGTTTTGCGGGCATGGGCTGGTACTTCGACCAGTGGCCGCGCGGCCAGTACTTCACGCATACGCTGGTCGGTACCCGGGCCGGCGGCGCCATCGCTGCCGCATGGGCCGTGATGAACTACCTCGGCGAAGACGGCTATCGGCGTGTCGCCGCGCGCGTGCTCGCCACCCGGCGCGCACTGCAGGATGGCGCGGCCTCGCTCGGGCTGCCGACGCTGGGCGACCCGCAGCTCTCGATCCTGGCCTACGGTTCGCCCGCGCACGACATCGCAGCCATCGGTGCCGGGCTCACACGTCGCGGCTGGGTGGCGGGTTATGTCACCGAGCCCGCCGGCTTGCACCACATGCTCAATCTCACGCACGAGCCAGTGGTCGGACGCTATCTGGACGATCTGGCCGCGGCCATCCAGGAAGCGCCGGCGCCGCAGGGCGCGGCGCCACGGGTGGACGCGCGCTACTGAAACGCATCGGCGGGCTCGCCGATGAAATGACATTGCGAGCAATTCAGCGGGCGAGCAGGGGCTGGGCCCATTTCGCGCATTCGGCCCGCAGTGTGTCGCGCAGTTGCCAGCAGCGGCCGCTGCCGGTGCAGTCTGCAAGCAGAAGGCGGGCGTCCAGGTCGCTGCCGGATTCCTTTTGCGTTGCAATGCAGGGTCATGGCGCCAATTGTGATTTGGCATGGAGAGGATGTTTTTCTCCATGCTGTACCTCGTTCTATTGATTTCTCCGTTGGAGATGAGCGCTGGTGCCCCCTTGAGGGTTCATGGTTGGCTGGTGCGCGCTGAAAAAATTGTTTTTCCAGGGCGCCTTTGAAATTCCTTAGGGTGTCGAGGTGAGGTCTTGAGTTGCGAGAGGCCGTCCCGGACGGAATGGGAAATCCTGTAACGTGGATGCTGCGGGATCTTTCATCGGCGGATCACGCTGGCGGGCCTGTGTTCCGTGATGGTCCAATGCAGTTCGGCGACAGCAGTGCGGTGCCGCCTAGGGGTGGATCACTGCAGCGAGAAGACAGTTGCAGAGCGAAGCACAGAATATTCTCTTGAGCATCCCGCCGACCAGAAGAGCTTGCCTCATCAAGCTGGACGCGAATGAGATGCGCCGTCTGCGGCGCGATGATCGAGAGCGAAGAGTGAATGCGCCTCGCGCGCAAATTCTATTTCGGATGCCGGCCTTGGATTGCAATGGTCTGCCATTGCACGCACCGGAAAAATCGGCATCACTTCCGGTATCAGGCATTGGCATCGACCGTCTCGCAGTCATCCGAGCTGGCAGTATTTTGGTTGTCAGTAAAAAGTAATCAATTTACATTTTTTCACCGTAACTGTCCTTGACGGATTCATAGTCGTTACCATTGCCACGGCTTTTCAGGGGGCAGGCAAGCCAGATCCCCCGGCTCGCGTTCTGACGCGGCAGCCCCTCTTCTTTGTCCCGGTGCCGCGCAATCCCGTTCCTATGAAAAACCTGACCCTTCGCCAACGCATGCTGGCCAGCTTTGCCGTGATCCTGGGCATCATGGCCTCGATGGCGGCGCTCAACCTCACACGCCTGGTGACGATCGAGCGCGAGGCCGACGTGCTGCGCACCGACTCTGTGCCGGGTCTGTTCTACAGCGCGTCGCTGCGCTCGACCTGGGGCGCGAGCTTCATCCAGTTGCGCGATGTGCTCGAACAGTCGACGCCCGAGAATCGACGCGCGCTGATGGGCGCCCGCGCGCGTTCCGATGCGCATTTCGATGAACTGCTGGCCGGCTACGACGGCACTCTGCATTCGACGGAAGAGGCGGCGCTAGCCAAGGATTTTCGTCAGGCCGTGGCCGAGTACCGGCGACTGCGCGACCTGCTGCTGGCCGATGAAACGATGGCCGCCCAGGGCCGTGCCCGCGTGGCGGTGCAGGAGCAGCTGCTGCCGCAGTTCACCCGCGGCAGCGAGGCGCTGGTAGCGATCCTCGCAGTCAACAAGAAGCAGGCCGACATCGCGACCGCGAGCATCGGCGCGGCGATTTCGAATGCGCAGAAGGGCATCCTCGTGTCGCTGAGCGTGGCGCTGGTCGCGGCCATCGCTTGCGGCATCCTGCTGATGCGCGCGATCACCCAGCCGATGGGCGCCATCGTCAGCGGGCTGACGCAGCTGGGCGCGGGTGACCTGAGCCGACGCCTCGACCTGGCGCGCAAGGACGAGTTCAACGCGATCCAGCTCGGCTTCAACACGACGGCCGACGAACTGTCGACGCTGGTGAGCAGGGCGCAGCGCTCCGCGATCCAGGTGGCGACCTCGGTGACCGAGATTGCGGCCACCTCGCGCCAGCAGCAGGCCACCGTGACCGAGATCGCCGCCACGACCACCGAGATCGGCGCGACCTCGCGCGAGATCTCGGCCACCTCGCGCGATCTGGTGCGCACCATGACCGAGGTGTCGGGCGCGGCCGAACGCACGGCAGAACTCGCGGGCAGCGGGCAGACCGGCCTGGCGCGCATGGAGGACACGATGCGCAACGTGGTCGACGCCGCGGGCTCGGTCAACGGCAAGCTGGCCGTGCTCAACGAGAAGGCCGGCAACATCAACCAGGTGGTGACGACCATCACCAACGTGGCGAACCAGACCAACCTGCTGTCGCTGAACGCGGCCATCGAGGCCGAGAAGGCCGGCGAGTACGGGCGCGGCTTCGTGGTGGTGGCCACCGAGATCCGCCGCCTGGCCGACCAGACGGCCGTGGCCACCTACGACATCGAGCAGATCGTGCGCGAGATCCAGTCCTCGGTGTCGGCCGGCGTGATGGGCATGGACAAGTTCTCCGAGGAAGTGCGCCGCGGCATGGCCGACATGCAGCAGGTCGGCGACCAGCTGTCGCAGATCATCCAGCAGGTGCAGACGCTGGCGCCGCGCGTGCAGATGGTCAACGAAGGCATGGGCGCGCAGGCGACCGGTGCCGAACAGATCAACCAGGCGCTGGCCCAGCTGAGCGAGGCGACGCAGCAGACCGTCGAGTCGCTGCGCCATTCCAGTTCGGCCATCGACGAGCTCAACCTCGTCGCGAACGACCTGCGAAGCGGCGTCTCGCGATTCAAGGTGTGAGCGCCGTGCGCAGGCTGTTCCTGCTGTTTCGCCTTGGCGACGATCGCTATGCGTTGGCGGCCGATGCGGTGGTGCGCGTGTTGCCGCTGCAAGCGCTCAAGCAACTGCCGGGCACGCCCGACTGGGTGGCCGGCGTGCTCGTGCATCGGGGAGCGCCGGTGCCTGTCATCGACCTCGGCGGCCTGGCACTCGGCCGGCCTTCGCGTCACCTGACGAGCACGCGCATCGTGCTGGTGACCTACCGCCATCGCGGCCTGGGCGCGGCGCGCACGCTGGCCCTGATACTCGAAGGCGTGACGGAGACGGGTCACCGCAACCCGGCCGACTTCGTGCCATGCGGCCTCGACAGCCCGCGCGCGCGCTATCTCGGGCCGGTGCTCGACGAAGCGGAGGGCATGCTGCAATGGGTCGATGTCGACGCGCTGCTGAGCGACGAAGCCCGCGCCTTGCTGTTCCCCGATGCCGTTGCCGGGGAGCCCGCATGCAGCTGACGACCCACCCGCGCTTCGGCGACCTGCTCAAGCAGCGCATCGGGCTGGATGCCGGGTCGATCGGCGACGCGGCGATCGCGCGTGCGGTGCGCCTGCGTTCGACCGCCTGCGGCGCCGCCGACGACGCACACTACTGGGCGCTGCTGCAGTCCAGCCCGGCCGAGGTGCAGCAGCTGATCGAAGCGGTGGTGGTGCCCGAGACCTGGTTCAACCGCTACCCGGAGTCGCTGACCGCGCTCGTGGAGGTGGTGCGCGCGCGGCTGTCGCGCAGCACCAAGGTGCGCATCCTCAGTCTTCCCTGTTCGACCGGCGAGGAGCCTTATTCCATCGTCATGGCCTTGCTCGACGCAGGCATTCCCGCCGACAGCATCGCGGTGGACGCGGTCGACGTCAGCGAGAAGGTGATCGCGTTCGCGCAGCGCGCGGTGTATGGCGCGAACTCGTTCCGCGGCGATGTGGCCGGCCTGCGCGAGCGCTACTTCAGCGCTTCGCCGCAGGGCGAGGTGCTGGCGCGGCGCGTGGCCGAGCGCGTCAGCCTGCGCGCGGGCAACCTGTTCGATCCGCAGGCACTCGCCGGTGCGCAGCTCTACGACATCATCTTCTGCCGCAACCTGCTGATCTATTTCGACGCGCCGACGCAGGAGCGCGCGCTGGACGTGCTGACGCGCGCGACGCACGCGACGGGTGCGCTCTTCGTGGGGCCGGCCGAGGCCAGCCTGCTGACCCGGCACGGCCTGCGCGCGATGGCGCCGCACGCCTTCGGCTTCTACGTCGGCCGCGCGCCGGTCGCGGCCCGCACCGTGTCGGCCCGAGCGACACCGGCGGCGCCGCGGCTGCGGCCCGGGCCGGGTGCCGCCGCGCCGCGTGCGCCGGCACGGGTGCATCCCGTGGCGCCGCCAGCGCCACCCGTCGTTGCACCTGTCGTGGCGTCGCCGCCGGACATCGACGGCCTGGACGCACTGCGCCGACTGGCCGACCGCGGGCCGGCGGCCGACGCGCTCGCCGCCTGCGAGCATTGGCTTGCCACGCATGTCCCGGCGGCGCAGGTGTATGGCCTGCAGGGCATGCTGCACGATTCGCTGGGCCAGCCGCGGCAGGCCGAGGCCGCCTACCGCAAGGCCCTCTATCTCGAGCCGTCGCATGCGGAATCGCTGGTGCATCTGGCGGCGCTGCTGGCGGCGCAAGGCGACCTCGAAGGCGCGCGCCGCCTGCATGCGCGCAGCGCAAGACAGGAGCGCCGCCATGCCTGAGGACCTGTCGCAGGCGGCAGTCGACGACTGCTGGAACCGCATCGGCATCCACGGCGACAAGCGTTGCGAGTTGCTGGTGGCGCACGTGCACTGCCGCAACTGCCCGGTGTACGCGCGCACCGCGAGGGAACTGCTCGACCGCTTTCCACCCAGCCTGGCCGTGGCGCCGCCGCCGACCGACGACGACGCGGCCCTGACTTCCCACATGGCGCATCACGCGCTCGCGCTGCTGGTGTTCCGCGTGCAGGGCGAATGGCTCGGCCTGCCGACCCGCGTGCTGGAAGAGGTGGCGCCGGTGCGGCCGGTGCACACGCTGCCGCACCACTGGAGCCCGGCGCTGCTGGGCATGACCAACGTGCGCGGCACGCTGACCGTCTGCGTCTCGCTGGCCCAACTGCTGGGCATCGACCCGCAGCGCACGCCCGAAGCGCGTGCGCGCCAGGGCGCGCCGCGGATGCTGGTGATGGCCGGCGCCAACGGCATGGGCCGGCCCGTCGTGCTGCCGGTGGACGAAGTCGACGCCATTTACCGCGTCGACGAGACCGCGATGCAGGCGTTGCCCGACACCTTGTCGCACGCCAGTGTGAAGTGCGCGCGCGGCATGGTGCGCTGCGGGCCGCGCACGGTGGGCGTGCTCGATGCGACGCTGCTGGCCCAGGCCATCGATCGGAGCCTCGCATGAACCCCGACCAGATCCGCGACGCCTCGATGCTGGAGCTGTTCCAGATGGAGGCCGAGACCCAGGTCCAGGTGCTCAATGCCGGCCTGCTCGCGCTGGAGCGCGATCCGCGCGCGGCCGCGCACCTCGAGGCCTGCATGCGTGCGGCCCATTCGCTCAAGGGCGCCGGCCGCATCGTCGACCTCGAACCCGCGGTGCGCATCGCCCACGTGATGGAGGACTGCCTGGTGAAGGCGCAGGAGGGCCGGCTGCTGCTGCAACCTGCCGACATCGATGCGCTGCTGTTGGGTGCCGACCTGCTGCTGCGCGTGGCCACGCCGGGCGCCGACCTGACGCAGGCCATCGGCGAACTGGAGGCGCGGCTCAGCGGCCAGCATCCTGCGGGCGTGGCGGTGCCACCACCCGCGCCCGTGCCCGTCGCGGTGCAGGTTCCCGCCGCACCCGAAGCGCAGGCGGCCGCGGTGCCCGACGAGGAGCGTGTGCTGCGCGTGACAGCCGACACGCTCAATCGCCTGCTCGGGCTGTCGAGCGAGACCCTGGTCGAGTCGCACCGGCTCGCCCCATTCAACGCGTCCATGCTGCGGCTCAAGCGCCAGCAGCGCAGCGCCAGCCAGGCCCTCGAGACGGTGCGCACGCTGCTGGCGGAGCAGCCGGTCGATGCGCGGCTGCAGGCGGCGCTCGACCAGGCGCTGCAGGTCATGGGCGACTGCGAGCGCGGCCTGGGCGAACGCATGGGTGAACTCGACCAGTTCGGCTGGCGCATGAGCCACCTGGCCCAGCGCCTCTACGACACCGCGCTGGCCTGCCGCATGCGGCCCTTCGGCGATGGCCTCGGCGTGATGGCGCGTTCGGTGCGCGACCTCGGCCGCGCGCTCGGCAAGCAGGTGCGACTCGAGATCGAGGGCGCCGCGACGCAGGTTGACCGCGACATTCTCGAGAAGCTCGAAGCGCCGCTGACCCACCTGATGCGCAATGCGCTGGACCACGGCATCGAAATGCCGCAGGCGCGGCTGGCGGTGGGCAAGCCGGCCGAGGGCGTGGTGCGGCTGCAGGCACGGCACAGCGCCGGCATGCTGCTGATCGAGATCGGCGACGACGGCAAGGGCATCGACCTGGACCGCCTGCGCGCCGAAATCGTGCGCCGTCGCCTGTCGACCGCCGAGACCGTCGAGCGGCTCAGCGAATCGGAGCTGCTCGAATTCCTCTTCCTCCCCGGCTTCAGCACCCGCACCGAGGTCACCGAGATCTCGGGCCGCGGCGTGGGACTCGACGTGGTGCAGAACATGGTGCGGCAGCTGCGCGGCGCGGTGCGGGTGCACCAGCAGGCGGGGCAGGGCATGCGCTTCGTGCTGGAAATGCCGCTGTCGCTGTCGGTCATGCGCAGCCTGCTGGTGGAGATCGGCGGCGAGAACTACGCCTTTCCGCTGGCCTACGTCACGCACGCGCTCGAGGCGCCGCGCGCGGGCATCGAGCAGATCGAAGGGCACCAGCACCTGCGCTTCCTGGACCGGCACATCGGCCTGGTATCGGCGCGCCAGCTCCTGCAATACGACGAGCCCGCCGCCACCAGCGACACCGTGAGCGTGGTGGTGGTCGGCGAGCATGGCGCCATGTATGGCGTGGCGGTGGACCGCTTCGTCGGCGAGCGCACGCTGGTCGTGCAGCCGCTCGATCCGCGCCTGGGCAAGCTGCAGGACATCCAGGCGGGCGCGCTGATGGAAGACGGGACGCCGCTGCTGATCCTCGATGTGGAAGATCTGCTGCAGTCGATCCGCAAGCTGATCGCAGGCGGCCGGCTCACGCGCGTGGACGCGGGCGGCGCGGTCGCCGACACCTCGCCGCGCAAGCGCGTGCTGGTCGTGGACGACTCGTTGACGGTGCGCGAACTCGAGCGCAAGCTGCTGGTCAATCGCGGTTACGACGTTGCGGTCGCGGTCGACGGTGTCGACGGCTGGAACGTATTCCGCTCGGAGCCCTTCGACCTGGTGGTCACCGACGTCGACATGCCGCGCATGGATGGCATCGAGCTCGTGGCCCGCATGAAGCGCGACCCGCGTCTGCAGCACATCCCGGTGATCGTGGTTTCCTACAAGGACCGCGAAGAAGACCGTCAGCGCGGCCTGGATGCCGGTGCCGACTACTACCTCGCGAAGAGCAGCTTCCATGACGAGGCACTGCTCGACGCGGTGGAAGACCTGATCGGAAAGGCAAGCGCATGAAGATCGGCATCGTGAACGACATGCCGCTGGCGGTCGAAGCGCTCAAGCGGGCCATCGCGCTGGACCCGAGCTTCCAGGTGATCTGGGTCGCCCATACCGGCGCCGAAGCCGTCGAGTGCTGCGCCGCGCAGCGACCCGAGGTGGTGCTGATGGACCTGCTCATGCCGGTGATGGACGGCGTGGAGGCGACGCGGCGCATCATGGCCGAGACGCCGTGCGCGATCGTCGTCGTCAGCGGCGACGTCGCCGGCCAGACCGGCCGGGTGTTCGATGCGATGGGCCACGGCGCGCTCGACGTCGTCAGCACGCCGGTGCTGGGGGCGGGCGACATCCGCGAGGCGGCGGCGCCGCTGCTGCGCAAGATCCGCAACGTGGGCTGGCTCATCGGGCGCTACGACCCGGCGCGCGTGATGCCGGCCCCCGCGGTCGGCCACGGTCCATCCGCACCGGCCGCGCGGCTGGTCGCGATCGGTGCCTCGGCCGGTGGCCCGGCCGCGCTGGCCGAACTGCTCAAGGCCCTTCCGATCGACTTCCCGGCGGCCATCGTGCTGGTGCAGCACGTCGACGCGCATTTCGCAGCCGGCATGGCCACCTGGATCGATGCCCAGACCGTGCTGCCCGTGCGGCTGGCGGTGGAGGGCGAAGTGCCGCGCGCCGGCACCGTGCTGCTCGCCGGCACCGACGACCACCTGCACCTGCGGCCCGATGGCCGCCTGCATTACATGAACGAGCCGGCGGCCGCGCTGTACCGCCCGTCGATCGACGTGTTCTTCCAGGACCTGGCCAACCACTGGCGCGGCGAAGCCGTCGGCGTGCTGCTGACCGGCATGGGCCGCGACGGCGCGCAGGGCCTGAAGGCCATGCGCGAGCGCGGCTTCCTGACCATCGCCCAGGACCGCGCCACCAGTGCCGTCTACGGCATGCCGAAGGCGGCCGCCGAGCTCGGCGCGGCCAGCGAGATCCGCCCGCTGTGCGAGATCGCACCCCGGCTGATGACCTGTTTCCCGACGCTGCGCGCGCCGGTCCCCCGAGGATATTGACATGCTTCCGATCCCAGATTCCTCCCTCGGCCTGCCCGAACAACGCCCGCATTCCACGATGGTGCTGCTGGTCGACGACCAGTTCATGGTGGCCGAGGCCGTGCGCCGCGCGCTGGCTGCGGCGCCGGAGATCGCCTTCCACTTCTGCGCCGACCCTGCGCAGGCGCTGGCCATCGCGGTGCAGACCCGTCCGACCGTGATCCTGCAGGACCTGGTACTGCCCGGCGTGAACGGCCTGTCGCTGGTCGAGGCCTACCGCGCACACCCGGTCACACGTGACATCCCGATCATCGTGCTGTCGACCAAGGAAGACGCGGCGGTCAAGAGCGCGGCCTTCAATGCCGGCGCCAACGATTACCTGGTGAAGCTGCCCGACAGCGTCGAGCTGATCGCGCGCATCCGCTACCACTCGCGTTCGTACCTCGCGCTGATCCAGCGCGACGAGGCCTACCAGGCGCTGCGGCAGAGCCAGCAGCAGCTGCTCGAGTCGAACCTCGAACTGCGCCGCCTGACCAATTCCGACGGCCTGACCGGGCTGGGCAACCGCCGCTACTTCGACGAGTACCTCGAAGCCGAATGGGACGGCTGCGTGCGCGACGCGCGCCAGATCAGCGTGCTGATGATCGACGTCGACCATTTCAAGGCCTTCAACGACCAGTACGGCCACGTGCCCGGCGACGAGGCGCTCAAGCGGGTGGCGCGCACCATCCTGGCCTGTTGCGACGGGTCGTCCGGCTTGGCCGCGCGCTTCGGCGGCGAGGAGTTCTCGCTGGTGCTGCCCGGCCTGCCGCTCGGCGGCAGCCGGCTCATCGCCGAGAAGCTGCGCCGCGCGATCGAGGCCCTGCAGATCCCGCATTCGGCCTCGTCCTCCGGCCCCTGGCTCACCGTGAGCGTGGGGGTGAGCGCGACCGTGCCGCAGGTCCGCGGCATCTCGTCGACGCTGGTGGAGCTGGCCGACCGCGGCCTCTACGAAGCCAAGCGCCTGGGACGCAACCGCGTGGCGGTCGGCGAGAGCTCCCTGTCCGCGGGGTCTTCCGCGGTTTGAGCAGGCCTGGCCAGGGGTGAGGGCTCAGTCCGGACGGACCTCGAAGTAGGCCTCGTCGGCGCCGCCCAGGTCGCGGAAGCCGGCCATCTTCGCCTTCTCGTAGGCCTTGGGCCAGGCGCTGGCCAGGGCAATTTCGTCCGCCGACAGCTCGTCGGCGCCCGATTCCGAGGCGTTCATGTAGGCCTTCAGCACTTGGCCGAGGTCCTCGCCCAGGGCTTTCTCCAGCGCGGCCCGGAAGCGTTTCTCGGCGGTGGCGATGCCCTCGGGCGGGAGGCCCGGAAATTCCCTGAGCCGGATGGTGGTTTCGATCATGGGGTGTCCTTGGGTTGGAATCAGCGCGCGGTGTCGGCCGCCACGATCTCCACCGGCCCCATGCCGGCGTAGACGAGCTGGCCGCTGTCGCGCTCCACGATGCGCACCCGCGCGCCCTGGGTGCTCACCAGGTAGCATTCCGGCGCCAGGTCGAGCCGGATCTCTTCGGTCACGGTCGGTCCGAGCCAGGACGGCATCCGCAGCAGGGCGAGGTGGGGGCGATCGGTCATGCAGTGACAATGAATTGTGAAATTAACTGTATGAATATACAGCTTTTCGCTAGACTCTGGCCATGCATTCCATACCTGAAACCGAATGGGTCGCGGCCTGCGCGCACCGGCTGCAGCGGCACTGGCGAAGCGTCGATCCCCTGGAGCTCGAGGCCCTGGCCGCCGAGCTCGCGCATGACGAGCCTGCGCGCGATGCTGCCCACGCTGGCGGCGAGCGAGTGGCTCAAGCCGATCGAGCCAGCCGAGCCGGCCTGAGGCTGCGTGCCGATGGCGCGCCGGCCGCGCGACCTGTACGCTGTGCGCATGACCGATCGCATGCGCTCCATCTCCGTGCACGTGGGCGAGCCGCAGGCCGGCGCCTTCTACTGGGTGTTGATGGAGAAGGAGAGCGCGCACTGCAGCACGGTGTTCAACGAACTCGCTGCGGCGCGCAGGCCCGCGTCGACCTGGATCGCCGCACTGGAGGCCGGTGTCGACGAATTGAAGCGGCTGGCGGGCGATCTGGCCCGCGGACCGCGCGCGGAAGCCGATGGCCCGGAGGGATGAGCGGCGCACCGTCGGCCGCCACCCGGGGCGCAATGCCTCATGTGCGGCGCGAGGGCGCCGTCGCCGATCCCGGGGCGATGCCCGCGCGGCTCAGGCCACGGCGAACTTCTCGTCGCGCCACTTGAACGCGGCCTTGAGCCCGCGCTCGTGTGCGATGCCGAAGAACTCGCGCCGGGCCTTCGGGGCGGAGGCCGAGCGCGTGGGCACCCTGGCGGCCGAGGCTGATCGAGCCGGTGCTGCAGGTGAGCGTTCTATGCGGCGCGGCGCTTCGCCGTCGGCTCGATCCGGTAGGCGCAGCGCCGCGCGCCCGCCAGGATGTGTTCCACGCGGCTGACGCGCACGCCGGTGCCCAGCACTTCCTCGAAGAGTTGCAGTTCACTGCGGCAGAAGCCGGTGCAGGCCTGTGCCGCGGTGCAGATCGGGCAATGGTTCTCGATGAACAGGAAGCCGTCGTCCTCGGGCCGGAACTCGGCCATGTAGCCCTCGCGGCTGCGGATCTCGGCAAGGCGTTCGAGCCGGGCCTCGAGGCTGCGTGCGCCGCGCATGGCGGCCGTGTAGTCGGCGCGCATGACCTGCTCGCGCTCGCCGATCAGCTGGTCCATGCCCTGCGGGCCGAACACCTTGATCACGGCGCTGATCATCTGCACCGTCATCTCGGCGTGGGTGTCGGGAAAGCGCTGGTGGCCTGCGCCGGTGAGCCGCCAGATCTGCGTGGGCCGGCCGCGCCCGCTGGGGCGGCTTTCGGCGTCCACCAGGCCCTCGGCCTCCAGCTTGGCCATCTGCTGGCGCACCGCTTCCACTGTGACGCCCAGCACCTTGGCGATGTCGGGAATGCCGAGCGCGCCGCGGGTCTTGAGCGTCGTGAGGATGCGGTCGGCCGGCTGGTGCGGCGTCCAGGCGGGCTTGGCATCTGGGGCGGACATGGCGAGTTCAATCGTGGAGGACAACAGCGCCATTGTCAGGTGCCTGGACCGCCCCTTCCATCCGGAGGTGCTTGCCAGCCGCCGCCCAGCGCCTTGTAGAGCGCGACCAGGCTGGTGTACGACGCGGTCTCGGCTTCGGCCACGGCGTCCTGCGCACGCAGCAGGGTGCGTTGCGCATCGAGCACGCTCAGGTAGGGCGCCGCGCCTTCACGGTAGCGCACCTCGGCCAGTTCGGCGGCGCGGCCGCTGCGCTCCGAGGCCTCGGCCAGCCGCCGCAGGCGCAGCTGGTTCTGGCCATAGCCGGTGAGCGCGCCTTCGACGTCCTCGAGGGCGCGCAGCACGGTCTGCTCGTAGAGCGCGCGTTCGCCTTCGGCGCGGGCTTCGGCACCGCGCACGCGGGCCTTGGCCGAGCCCAGCCGCAAGGCGGGCCAGCGCACGCCGGGCGTCACGCTGAAGGCGCGGCTCGACGAACTGCCGAGGTCGGCACCGCGCAGGGCGACGAAGCCCAGGAAGCCGCCGATGTCGAAGCGCGGGTACAGCTCGGCCGTGGCGGCGCCCACGTCGGCCGTGCTGGCCGCCAGGCCGCGCTCGGCGCGCAGCACGTCGGGGCGACGGCGCAGCAGGTCGCCCAGGTCGCCGAGGGGCAGGCGCTTGTCGAGCACGCGCAGCCGTTGCGGCTGCAGCATCGGTTCCAGCTCGGCCGGGCGCAGGCCGGCCAGCACGGCCACGCGGTAGGCAGCCTGGCGGCGCGTGGTCTCGAGCGCCGGCAGCTGGCTTTCGGTGCTGGCCAGGTTGGCCTGCGCGCTTGCCAGGTCGCCTTCGAGGCCGCGGCCGGTCTGCACCTGCGCCTCGGTCACGCGCAGGCTGCTGCGCAGGCTGTCGAGCGTGCGGCGGGTCACGGCGATGCGCTGCTCGGCGCCACGCATCTCGTAGTAGTTGCGGGCCAGTTCGGCCACGGCCACGATGCGCACCTGTTCGAGGTCGGCCGCCGTGGCCTGCGCGCGTGCCGTGGCCGCTTCGTCGAGCCGCTGCAGGCGACCGAACAGGTCGATCTCCCAAGACGCATCGAAGCCGGCGCGGCTGCTCTGCGCCAGCGTGCGCGCATCGGCCGGCGTGCCGTTGCCCTGCGCGATGCCGCGGGTCTTGCTGGCGCCCATCGTGACGGCGGGCAGTCGGTCGAGCTCGGCCTCGGTCTGCGTGGCGCGCGCTTCCCGCAGACGTGCCTGCGCGATGCGGATGTCGTGGTTGCCGGCCAGGGCGCGCTCGATCAGCGCATCGAGCTGGGCGTCGTCGAGTTGGCGCCACCAGTCGCGCTGCACCGCGTCGTTGGCGAACAGCGATTGCTCGGGCGCGGAGAGGGTCACCGGTGCTTCGGCCGGCGCGGTGTAGGTCGGCCCGACGGCGCAACCGGCCAGCACCAGCGCACCGAGCGCAAAAGGCGCCGCTTGGGAAAAGAGTCGGTTCATGGTCATGCTCCCCGGGGTCGTCAGGCGTGGTGGCCGGCGGGCTCACCGGCCACCAGCGCGTCGAGTTCGGCGGTGCGCTGCGAGCGGCCCACCATGCGGTGGTCGCGTGCCAGCAGCGTGTACATGGTGGGCAGCACGAACAGCGTGAACAGCGTGCCCACCAGCATGCCGACGACGATCACCAGGCCGATGCTGAAGCGGCTGGCGGCCCCCGCACCGCTGGCGAACAGCAGCGGCACCAGGCCCATCACCATCGCGGCGGTGGTCATCAGGATCGGGCGCAGCCGGATGCGCGCGGCCTGCTCGATGGCGGGCCGGCGCTCCAGGTTGTCGCGCGCCTGGATCTCGTTGGCGAACTCCACCATCAGGATGCCGTGCTTGCTGATCAGCCCGATCAGCGTCACCAGCCCGATCTGGGTGTAGATGTTGACGGTGGCGAAGCCCATGGCCAGCGGCACCAGCGCGCCGCAGATCGACATCGGCACGCTGATCAGGATGATCAACGGGTCGCGCAGACTTTCGTACTGCGCCGCCAGCACCAGGTAGATCACCACGATCGCGAACAGGAAGGCCATCACCAGCGCCGAACCCTCCTGCGAGAACTGGCGCGCGTCCGACTGCCAGTCGTAGCTGAAACCGGCCGGCAGCTTCTTCGCCTCTTCGCTCAGGAAGGCCACCGCATCGCCCATGGTCACGCCCGGCATCGGAATGGCCTGGAAGGTCGCGGCGTTGAGCTGGTTGAACTGCGTGAGCTGGTTGGGCCCGACGCTGGTCGACAGCTGCACCAGGTTGGCCAGCGGCACCGGCTGGCCGCTCGCGCTCTTCACGAAGTAGCGCGACAGCGCATCGGCCGACAGGCGCCGGTCGGGCGGCGACTGCGGAATGACGTCGTACGAGCGGCCGTCCATGCCGAAGCGGTTGACGTAGTTCTCGCCCACCAGCACGGCCAGCGTGTCGCCGATGGCCTTCATCGTCACGCCCACACTGTTGGCCTTGGCGCGGTCCACGCGCACTTCGGTCACCGGGTTGTTGAACGCCAGGTCGCTGTCGACCACGGCGAATTTGCCGCTGTCGCGCGCCGCCTTCTTCAGCGCCTCCATCGCCTCGAACACCGTGCGGTGGTCGCCCGCGCTGCGGATCACCATCTGCACCGGCAGCCCGCCGGTCGAGCCCGGCAGCGAAGGCAGCTGGAACGCGAAGACGCTGCTGCCCTCGACCTCGTTCATGCCGTTCTGCACCTCGGCCTGGATCTGCTCGGCGCTGCGCCTGCGGTCCTTCCAGTCGGACAGCTGCACGCCGCCGATGCTGTTCGACACGCCGTCCGAGCCGTTGACGAGCCAGCGGCCGGTGTTCTCGGGCAGCGCGGCCAACACCTCGTCCCACTTCTTGCCGAACTTCTCGACGTAATCGATGTTGGCGTGCTGCGGCGACTTGACGACGGTCATCACCATCGCCTGGTCCTCGCCGGGCGCCAGCTCGCGCTGCGCAGCGTTGTAGAGAAAGGGCAGGCTGACCAGCACCGCGGCGGCCAGCAGGCCCGTGACCCAGCGGTGGTGCAGCGACACGTCGAGCAGGCGGCCGTAGGCCGAGGCCAGCTTGTGGAAGAAGGCCTCGGCATGGCGGGCCATGCGGCTCGTGCTGGCATCCTGCGGCAGCAGGAAGGACGCCATCACCGGCGACAGCGTGAGCGCGATCACGCCCGACACCACCACCGCGCCCGCCAGCGTGAAGGCGAACTCCTTGAACAGCGAACCCGTGAGGCCGCCCATGAGCCCGATGGGCGCATACACCGCGGCCAGCGTGAGCGTCATCGCGATCACCGGGCCGGCCACTTCGCGGGCACCGATCAATGCCGCCTGCACGCGCGACTTGCCTTCCTCCATGTGGCGGTGCACGTTCTCCACCACCACGATGGCATCGTCCACCACCAGCCCGATCGCCAGCACCATCGCCAGCAGGGTCAGCAGGTTGATGCTGAAGCCGAACAGCAGCATCAGCGCGGCCGCGCCCAGCATCGACAGCGGAATCGTCACCACCGGGATCAGCACCGCGCGCATCGAGCCCAGGCACAGGAAGATCACCAGCACCACGATGGCGACGGCCTCGAGCAGCGTCTTCTGCACCTCGTCGATCGAGGCCTCGATGAAGCGTGCCAGCTCGAAGGGCAGCTGCACCTCGACCCCGGGCGGCAGGTTCTGCTTGGCGGCGGGCAGCAGCTCGCGGATGCGCTTGACGATCACCAGCGGGTTGCCGTCGGGCGCCGCGTGCAGGCCCAGGTAGATGGCCTTGTCGCCGTCCATGGTCGCGCTGCTGTCGACACTGGCCGCGCCCAGTTCCACCGTGGCGACGTCGCCCAGGCGCACGATGGCGTCGCCGTCGCGCTTGACGACCATGTCGCGGAACTCGGCCACGTTCACCAGGTCGGTGTTCACGCGGATGTTCGACACCACATACAGGCCCTTGACCTGCCCGGGTGCGGCCTGCACGTTGTTCTGCCGCAGCGCGTCGGCCAGCTCGCCGGCCGAGATGCCGCGCGCGGCCATGCGGTTGGGGTCGAGCCACACGCGCATGGCCAGCGTCTGGCCGCCCGACACGTCCACGCTCGACACGCCGGGGATCGACGCGAACTGCGGCTGCACCACGCGCGAGAGGTAGTCGGTGAGCGCCGGGATCGGCATCGTCTTGCTCGAGAAGCCGACATAGGCCACCGCGGTGGCCTCGCCCGACGACCTGAGGATCACCGGATCGAAGGCCTCGGCCGGCAGCCGGTACTTGACCTGGCTGACCTGCGCCATGGCCTGCGTCAGCGCCTGGTTGGCATCGGCGTTGAGCTTCATGCGCACGCTGACCACGCTGCGGCCCAGGGTGGATGTCGACGACAGGTAGTCGACGTTCTCAATGGTCGCCACCGCCTGCGCGATCGGCTGCGTGACGAAGCCCTGCATCAGCTCCGGCGAGGCGCCGGGGTACTGCGTGGTGATGGTCAGGGTGGTGCTTTCGGTCAGCGGGTACTGGCGCACCGGCAGGTCGCCCAGCGCGCGGGCGCCGAGCAGCAGGATCAGCGTGCTCACCACCAGCGCCAGCACGGGCCGGCGCACGAAGAGGTCGGTGAACTTCATGGCCTGGGCTCCGTGGGCTCGGCGAGGGCCAGCGTGTCCTTCGCGGCCGGCACCACGGCGGCGCCGCTGTAAAGACGCAGCTGGCCCGAGGTGACGACCTTCTCGCCGGCCTCCAGGCCGTGCTCGATGACGACCCGGCCGTCCTGCCGGTCGCCGGCCTTCACGAACACCTGCTGCGCGGTGAAGCCGCCCGTGTCGCCGGGGCGCACCACGAAGACCGCGTCGCCGTGCGTGCTGTAGGTCAGGGCGGTCTCGGGCACGGTGATGGCGTCGGCCCGCGCCGGCAGCGCCACCTTGCCGTTGACGAACATGCCCGGCGTGAGCGCGCCGTCGGCGTTGTCGACCGTGGCCTGCAGGCGCACGGTGCGCGCGTCGACACCGATCTGCGGTTCGATGGTGCTCAGCCTGGCCTGGAAGACCCGGCCCGGGTAGGCATCGACCGAGAGCGCGACCTGCTGCTGGCGATGCAGCGCAGGCAGCGCGGTTTCGGGCAGCGTGAGGTTGGCGAAGAGCGTGCGCGCGTCGGTGAGCGACACCAGCGCGTCGCCGGCGCGCACGAACTGGCCGAGCTGGACGCGACGGATGCCGAGCACCCCGTCGAAAGGCGCCTTGATCTGCTTCTGTTCGCGCATCGCCTGCGCGCGCTTGAGTTCGCCGCCGGCTTGGTCGAAAGCGGCCTGGGCCTGTTCGAATTGTTCCTGCGTGGCGGCCTGCTGCGGCAGCAGGCGGCGGGTGCGCTCGAGCAGGGCGCGGGCATTGGCACGCTGCGCGCTCAGGCGCTCCAGGTCGCCCTGCTCGGGCGCATCGTTGAGCTGCACCAGCAGCTGGCCTGCGCGCACCGCGCCACCGGGCACGAACAGGATCCTCGAGACCCGACCGTCCACCTCGGCCGGCACCTCGACCTGGCGCGTCGCCTCCAGGGTGCCGATGCCGGTCAGGACGCGCGCCACCGTGGTCTTCTGCGCGACGGCCACCGCCACCTTCACGGGCGGCATGCCGCCGCTGGCCTGTGCATGCGCCGGCCCGAGTTTCGCGAGAAGCCCGTAGCCGCCTCCCCCCAGCAGCACCACCGCGAGGCCGGCGCCGAGCCAGGCCCTTGAACGTGTCTTCATGATCGGTCCATTAATAATCAAAGAAAGTGCTTTGATTATTGCCGATCGCAGCCGCAGCTGTCGAGGCGGGCGGCGGCAATGGCACGCATGGATTCAGGCTATCGGCGGCAGGCGGCCTCTCCAGATGAAGTCATCGTGGGGCTGACGCAAGGCGGAGGCTCGCCCGTCCTCTGCACCGCCAGAAGGCGGCTGGAACAGGCTGCTCAAGCAGTCTTTTCGGCTCGATGTTGCCCAGGCTCGTCGCCCGATTCCATTGACCGTTCTTTCCGGGCCACGGGGTCATCACGGCAGCGCGGCCGTCGCGGGGGGCGCGCACAGGCGCGTCGAATCCGCGCCCGTCGAATCCGCCATCCCGGACGAGCGCTCGTGGAACATTTATGCAGCATGCACCGCGATCGCGAGCCGCGATGAGAAGGGGATGCCACCCACAGGCCTGTGCAACGGCCTGCACGGCATGGGCGCAATCGTGCTAACGCGAACCGCTTCGTTGCGGCGCAGAAAAGCCCAGCGAGGCCAGTTTCTTCTTCGCGCTTTGCAGCAAGCCCGGTCGCTGGGTGGGCAACACGGCCTTGGTGTCTCCTGGCGCGATGATCTCGAACGCCGAAGCGGCGGCGAGTCGGATCGCGAGGGCGTCGCGACTCGTCAGGCCGTCGAGCCTGTCCGAGGAGATCACATGCACCTGCAAGTGGCGATGAAGGCTCTTCGACAGCTTCTTGCAGGCGGCCGCCATGCTGGCCTCGTCGGGCATCACCGCGCCATGCACGACCAGGATCTCGATGGTGTTGTCGTCGTGCTCGCCCAGCACGAAGGCGCGCACGACCGCGTTCTTGAACTTGGAACGCAGCATGTGGCGGATCGGCTCGGCCGCGGCGAAGGACTTCAACGCGATGCTGCGCAATTCGCGATGGAAGACGAAGGAGCGGTCGACCTTGACGGTTTCGGGCTGGTCGGCTGACGTCTGCTGCTTGGCAAGGAGCCCGCTCCTGACGAGGTGCTCCACGATCGCGTCGACCTCGCTTCGCTCCTGTTTCGTTCGCTGGGCCAGTTCGCTTGCCGAGAACAGCTGATCGGGGGCCGCATACAGGACCTGCATGAGCTTTTGCACAGCGGGGGACAAGAGGAAATCTGCAGCACTCACGGGCGGTTCGGCTCGGTTCGGTTTCTGGGCGGGGGCTGAATTATGAAGTCGACCGCCGACCCCTGGCGCAGGGCCGGGTCGGGCATCGTTCGGCACCATGACCCCGGCAGCGCGTGCGGACCGAACCTCGGTGCTTCGGGCGAAAGGCTGCAGATGGGCGGCGCCTGCCAACCCGGATGCCCGGGACGATGGCGCGTGACGCCCCTGTCCCCAGGCTTCAGGGCGCCGCTCTGGGCCGCGCGCCGCGCCCTGCGACGATGTGTGCCGTCAACGGAATCAGGCACAGCAACGCGGCGACCATCCAGAAGGCCGCATGCAGGCCGATCGCATTGGCGACGAAGCCGATGCCGGCGGGCCCCACCAGGATGCCGGCATAGCCTGCGGTGGTGATGGCGCCGATGGCCAGGGCCGAGGGCATGGCGGTCTGCGCGCCGGCCTTGCGGAAGAAGACCGGCACGATGTTCGACGCGCCCAGCCCGATGAGCAGGAAGCCGCTCATCCTGAGCCAGGCGATCGGCGCCGCCAGCAGCACCACGAAGCCGACAACCGCCAGGATGCCGCCCCAGAGCAGGGTGTTCCGGTCGCCGACCCTTGCCGTGACCCTGTCGCCCACGAGTCGGCCGACGGTCATCGCGATGGCGAACAGCATGTAGCCGACGCCGCTCTGGCTGGCGCTCGTGAGGCCGGCATCGGTGACGAGAAGGGCGCTCCAGTCGAGCATCGCGCCTTCCGCGAGGAAGGTTGCCGCGGCCAGGCCGGCGAGCAGCAGGACGATGCCGCGCGGCCGGACGAAGAGCGAGCCTTCCACCGCGCCCTGCGCGCCTGCGAGCAGGCGCGGCCAGGCGAAGGCCATGGCGATCGCCATCGCCGCCGCGGACGCCAGCGTGCCCGCCAGCGGATCGATGCCCCAGGAGAGCAGCGCGGTCATCAGCGTGGCGCCCGCGAAGCCGCCGATGCTGAAAAGCGCGTGGAAGCCCGACATCAGCGGCGTGCCTGCGGCGCGTTCCACCTCCACGGCATGGACGTTCATCGCGACATCGATCGATCCCAGCGCGGCGCCGAACGCGAGCAGCGCAGTGGCCAGCGCCAGGGGCGTCGTGGCGAGCGTCAGCGCCGGCAGCACGACGGCCAGTCCGAAGCCTCCGGCCAGGATGATGGGCTTGCTGCCGAAGCGTGCGCTCAGCGGGCCGGTCAGCAGCATGGCCACGACCGAGCCGATGCCGATGCACAGCAGCAGCAGCCCGAGCGTTCCGTCATCGACCGCCAGGCGCTGCTTGGCGAAGGGCACCAGCGGAGCCCAGCAGGCGAGGCCGAAGCCCGCCACGAGAAAGGAGATGCGGGTGGCGAGCCTCGTCGCCGGACGATCGGAGGACGGCGTTGTATCAGCAGGTGGCATGGGGCAGAGGAGGGGGGAGGTCGGGCCAGGCACGCCGTGCCATGGCCTGGAGAAAAAGTGGAATCAAGGGGCCTGCCGCATCCCATGCGGCCTTGCGCCTTGCACATCTGTTCGCGGCGGACGCTGATCGTGGCACACGCCGAAGTCGACCGTGCCGCTGCGCCATCAACGCGTCGGCAGCGGCCCCTTGCCGTGAGGCCACGCGGGTTGCGTGAGCTCCGGCGCGTGGGCCGGGCCATGCTGCGATGGCAGCGGCCTGTCTTCGGGGCGGTCCCGTGTGGCCGGTGCGCGCGCTCGCAGGGGCAGGTTCGACTGGTTCGCCAAGCTTCGGCAATGAATGAGATTTTCGAAAAGATCGAAGTGACGCATGCCGGGATGCTAGGCAGGAGTAAGCTCGGCGACCATCGACATTTCCGGCTGAATCCATGAGCTCATCTCATGCCAGTGCGCGGCGGCTGCCGTCGCTCAACATGCTGCGCGCCTTCGAGGCGGCGGCACGGCTGCGCAGCGTGACGCGCGCGGCCCAGGAGCTCAGCGTCACGCAGAGCGCGGTCAGCCATCAGATCAAGGCGCTCGAGGAGTGGCTGGGCGCCTCGCTCGTCGCGCGAGAAGGGCGGCAGCTCGCGCTGACGCCCGAAGGTGCGGCCTATCTGCCCAGCCTGAGCACGGCCTTCGACCTGATGGCCGACGCGACCCAGCGCATCGGTCGGGCCACGCAGCGCCGCACGCTCACGGTCAACGCCTTGCCGACGCTGGCTGCGCAATGGCTGATTCCACGCCTGTCCGGTTTCTGCGCCCAGGTGCCGGAGGTCGATGTGCAGCTCGCCACCACGGCGAGCGTGCTCGACTTCGTGCCGGCGGCCTTCGACGTGTCGATCCGCTGCCTCTCCGCCGAAGAGCTGGCCCTGTTGAAGGCGCGCCCCGGTTGGCGCGGTGTGCGCTTCGGTGCGTTCCTGCCCGATGCGCTGACGCCGGTCTGCAGCCCGGCGCTGCTCGCCCGGTCGCCCGCGCCGTCGAAGCCCGCCGACCTGGCGCGCTACACCTTGCTGCACAGCCGCTCGACGCCGCTGGCCTGGCGCGACTGGCTGGCGACGGCCCGCGCGCGCAAGTTGAAGCCGGCAGGAGAACTGGGTTTCGATCACGCCCACCTCGCGGTGCAGGCGGCCATGCAGGGCATGGGCTTCGCGCTGGGCAATCCGGACCTGGTGGCGGACAGTGTGGCCGCAGGCCTGCTGGTGATGCCTTTCAGCGCCTGGACCACGCACGAGAAGGAGTTCTACTGGATTCTCCCGGAGCGCTCGGCGCAGGATGCCAATGCACTGGCGTTTTGCGACTGGTTGCAGGCCAGCGGCCATGCGACGCAAGACGCGCTCGCTACTTCCGTCTTGGCCTCAGCGATTTGAGCAACGCCAGTGTTTCGAGCGGCTGGAGCACCGCCACCTTGACCAGCGAATCGAACTCACGCGTGAGCTCGGAAATGGTCTCCTCGTCCTGGCTGAGAAGAAATTTCTGGCCCAGGTTGATGGAAGCGTAACGCTGGCCAAAGATCGTGACGGGAAAGCCCGCGAAGAAGTTGTCGCGCGCGTCGAAGCAGAACCAGCGGAAGGTGGGGTACACGCTCTCGTAGACCTCGATCATGTGGTCCAACTCGCGCTGCCTGAATGCATCGGGGAGTTCACCCCAGAGGTACTCGCCCTTGGCGAAGGCATGAATGATCTCCACGCTGGTGCAGACCTCCATGTCTGCCCCCGGCCGCGAGAGATAGCGGCGCCGGTGCGCGATGCCTTCCTGTGCCTCCTCGACCGTGATCTCCGGATGGTCCTTGTACTGCCAGGCCAGGCTCTCGTCGCTTTTCAGGGGGTCGGGGAAGGTCGTGGGCAGATAGCGGACCTTCATGCCGCCGTAGTTTTCCCGCCAGCGCGAAAATTGCTCCTGCTTGATGCTGGAAACCTGGAATTTCGCGCGCGCTGTCGCCGCGTCTTCTGCGGCGTCGGCCGGCAGCTTGGCATCGTCGTCCAGCCCGAGCAGCCAATCGACGCTGACACCCAGGGCCCGTGAGATCTGGACGATGGTCTCGATGCGTGGCAGTCGCGTGGTCGTGTCCGACAGCAGCTGCGATATCGAACTCCTGTTGAGGCCCGCCAGCGCAGCGAAGTCGTTCCTGGACATCTTTCGCTTGAAGAGAAGCGCGTTGAGGCGCTCACGGAACTGGGTCGAGTGCTCGGTCTTTGACGGCTCACTCTCGGAAACATCAAGCATCGGGTCGCCTTCGCGTTGAACAGTGGTGGGGGGACAGGTCGCGCCGTCGGCGGCCGCGTCCGTTGCAGCACCAGCAAGCATGCCAGGGGCGAACACCCTGCCTGCATCGCCGTGCGCGTGCTCTGCGCTTTCACGGGCTCCAAGCCCAGTCGGTGCGCATGTGTTGCGCTTGCAACACATTGTTCTTTAAGCATAACACGACAGATTTGCCGCGCTTCTCTCGGAGGAGAGACGTGAAATCGCCGCGCTTTGCCAGCGACGCGATCACGCGATGTCACAGCCTGATCCGTGAAAACCCTATGAAGAATCTCCGCTTAAAGAACATACGATGCACTTGCGCAACTTAAGCGCATATACGCAACATACATTTGATAGGTGGAACAAATGACCGTGATTCTGGATGCCGCTCAAGTAGCGCAAGCGAAAACGAAGCTCTACTCGGCCGTGGTCTGCGACGTGCTCGATTCCCTGGGCTACCGCAACCAAGGCATGAAGACCTTCGTCCGTCCCTTGAACGACCAGCACGTCGTGTTCGGCCCTGCCCGAACCGGCGCCTACATGAAGGTCGGTGGGCACGTCGAAGGCGAGAACCCCTACGACATCGAGATGGACCTGCTCGATGACCTGAAGGAGGGCGAGGTGGTGGTGTTCGGTGTCGATGGCCCCACCGACAACATCGTGCCCTGGGGTGAACTGCTCACCACCGGCGCGCGTGCCCGCAAGGCCGCAGGTTGCGTGACCGATGGTTTGATCCGCGATGCGCGCCAGATCCGCGAGGTGGGCTTCCCGGTGTTTCATGGCGGCATCGGTCCCTGGGATTCCAAGGGGCGCGGCAAGATGGTGAGCAAGGACGTCGCGATCCAGTGCGGCGGCGTCACCGTGCACAAGGGCGACTACGTGATCGCGGACATCGACGGCGTGGTCGTGATCCCGAACAAGGTGGTCAAGGAAGCCATCGCCATGGCCCTGGCCAAGGTGGACAGCGAGGACACCGTGCGTGCCGAGATCCTGGCCGGCAGCACCTTGCGCGCCGTCTACGACAAGCACGGCGTCCTCTGAGAAACGCCTCCCCATGAAGCGTTCCATTCGCCTCGCGGCGGAGGACAACGTGGCGATCGCATTCGAAGAAATCGTCCCGGACGATTGGGTCGAATGCGCTTCGATCGCGTTGCGTGCCTCGAGCCTCGTGCCCTTCGGCCACAAGATCGCCCTGGTCGACATTCCGAAGGGGCAGCCCGTGTTCCGTTACGGCGTTCCGATCGGCTTCACCTTGTCGGACGTCCCCAGTGGAGCCCATGTGCATTCGCACAACCTCTGCACCTACTTCCTCGACCATCAGTGAGGCGCGTCAGGGATGAACTACACACTTGATTTCTCCTGGCTGCAGGGCAGTCTGCCCATGCTGTGGAGCGGCCTGCAGGCCACGCTCTTCCTCACGGTGGTGGCGTGCGTGCTCGGCTCGCTGGTCGGCATCGTCGGCGCCCTGGGCCGCAACAGCCCCTGGCTGCCGTTCCGTGCCGCGGCCACGGCCTACGTCGAAGCCATCCGCAACACGCCGCTGCTGGCGCAGGCCTTCCTGATCTATTTCGGACTGCCGGCCCTGGGCATCAGCCTCACGCCGATGGTCGCGGCCGGACTGGCATTGACCATCAACTGCGGCGCCTACACCGCGGAGATCTTCCGCTCCGGCTTCGAAGCCATCCAGAAAAGCCAGCACGAAGCCGCCATCGCGTTGAACCTGAGCCGCAGCCAGACCTTTCTCCACATCGTGCTGCCCCAGGCATTTCGCAGCGTCTATCCGGCGCTGAGTTCGCAGTTCATCCTGATCCTGATGGCCAGCAGCATCACCTCGCAGATCTCGGCGGAAGAAATCAGCGCGGCCGCCAACCAGATCCAGTCGACGAGCTTCCGCGGCTTCGAGGTCTACCTGGTCATTTCGCTGGTCTACCTCGCCATGGTGCTGCTGATGAAGTACGCGTTCTCGCTCGTCGGCAGCGTCCTGTTGCGCAACAGCGCGGGCAGCGGTCTCGCCGGAAGGTCGTCGACATGACCCGAACCCTCGGATGGCCCGACCTGCTCTTCCTCATCGAGGCCGCGCGATGGACGGTGCTGGTGTCGCTCGTTGCGTTTGCGGGCGGTGCACTCGGCGGTGCCGTGATTTGCATCCTGAAGCTCAGCTGCGGCCGTCTCGGTGCGGCCGTGGTCCGGATCTGGGTGCAACTCGGGCAAGGCATTCCCGTGCTCATGCAGCTCTTCCTGTTCTATTTCGGGCTGAGCATCCTGGGCTTCAGCGTGCCGCCGTTGCTGGCCGCGGCCGTCGCCTTCGGACTCTACGCGTCCGCCAACATCGGTGTGATCTGGCTGGGCGCGGTGGACGCGATACCGAAGCCGCAATGGGAGGCCGGCGAAACGCTGGGTCTTTCATGGGCAAGCCAGATGCGGCATGTCATCGCGCCACAAGCCTTGAGGCTTGCACTCGCGCCGACGGTCGGCTTCATGGTGCAGATCGTGAAGAACACCTCGCTGACCTCCGTCATCGGCATCGTCGAACTCGCGCGCGCCGGCCAGGTGGTGAACAACGCCACCTACCAGCCGTTCTCGGTGTTCTTCGCCATCTGTGTCATCTATTTCATCATCTGTTTCCCGCTGTCGCTGTTGAGCCGCGGGTTGGAAAGGCGTCTCCATGTCGCTCATTGAAATCAAGGGTCTGAAAAAGTCCTTCGGTGCCCTGGACATCCTTCGCGGTGTGGACCTGGACCTCGATGCGGGCATGACCGCCATCATCGGGCGCAGCGGGTCGGGCAAGAGCACCTTGCTGCGCTGCCTCAACGGTCTGGAAAAGATCGATGCAGGAAGCATCCGCATCGATCGGCACGAGATCACGCCGACGCAAAGCGACCTGAAGTCCTTGCGGGCGGACGTCGGCATCGTGTTCCAGGGCTACAACCTGTTCCCCCACATGAGTGTGGAGAGGAACATCACCCTGGCGCCCATGCTGGTCCAGGGCACGCCCCGGGACCAGGCGCAGGACAAGGCGCTGCATGTGCTGTCGCAGGTCGGCCTGCTCGACAAGGCCAAGGCCTATCCGGGCCAGTTGTCCGGCGGCCAGCAGCAGCGCGTGGCGATCGCCCGTGCGCTGGCGCTCAATCCCAAGGTGATTCTTTTCGACGAGGTCACGTCCGCACTGGACCCCGAACTGACTGGCGAAGTCCTCAAGGTGATGGAAAGCCTGTCCAGCGAAGGCATGACGCAGATCCTCGTGACGCACGAAATGAACTTTGCCAAACGCGCGGCCAGGACGCTGGTCTTCATGCACCAGGGGAAGGTCTGGGAGCACGGGCCGACGGCCGAGCTGTTCGCGCGACCCCAAACCAAAGAGCTCGACAGTTTTCTTTCTTCCATCGTCTAGGAGACAGCCATGTCCATCTTGAAATTCATCCGGGGAATCGTCGTCAGCGCGCTGGCGCTGTTCGTGGTGTTCCATGTCCAGGCCCAGGCGCTGGACCAGATCCAGAAACGCGGCAAGGTGCTCATCGGCGTGGACCTGACCACGGCGCCCTTCGGCTTCACCGATGCGCAACTGAAACCCACGGGGGTGGATGTGGAGGTCGCGGGCCTGATCGCCGCGGGGCTGGGCGTGCCGCTGGAGATCGTTCCTGTGACGGGTCCCAACCGCATTTCCTACCTGTTGACCAGCAAGGTCGACCTGGTCGTGTCAACCTTCAGCATCACGCCCGAGCGTGCACGCACCATCTCGTTCTCCAACCCCTACGCCGCGACGCAGATCGTGCTCCTGGCCGAGAAGGCGAAAAAGTTCGAGAAGCCCGGCGACCTCGCGGGCAAATCGGTGGCGGTCGTGCGCGGCACGGTGCAGGACACGCAGCTCACGCTCGTGGCGCCCAAGGACACGGTGATCCGCCGCTTCGATGACGACGCCACCGCGGCCACCGCGCTCCTGAGCGGTCAGGTCGAGGCCATCGCCACCGGCTCGGTCATCGGCAACGAGCTGGTCAAGCGCGGCGCGCAGAAGCAACTGGAATTGAAGTTCGTACTGACGCAGTCGACCTATTCGATCGGCCTGCGCAAGGGCGATCCCGAGCTTCTTCACTGGATCAATACCACCCTGTACTACTACCGCTTGAACGGTGCCCTCGGCAAGGTGCACGAAAAGTTCATCGGTGGTGACTACCCCGCGATGAGTTCATTTTGAGGTGCCCCGTGAGCAACGTTGAAACACAGCCGTTCCCTCTTTCCGGCTACCTGCGGTCGGACGGCCGCAAGGGCATTCGAAACCATGTGGCGGTCGTCTATCTGGTGGAGTGCGCGCACCATGTGGCACGCGAGATCTCGCTGCCGTTCCGCGAGCATGGCGCGCATGTGCTCGGCTTTGCCGGCTGCTTCTCCAACGACTATGCGACCCGCATGATGGAGCGACTCTGCCTGCACCCCAATGTTGGCGCCGTGCTGCTGGTGTCGCTGGGCTGCGAGTGCTTCAAGCGCGGCCCGCTCGAGCAGGCCATCGCGGCGTCCGGCCGGCCCGTCAAGACGCTGGTGATCCAGGACAGCGGCGGCACCATCACCACCATCCAGCAGGGCCGCGCGTGGGTGGAACAGACCCTGGCGGCGCTGTCGACCGTCGAGAAGGTGCCGATGGCCTTGAGCGAGCTCATCGTCGGCACGACCTGCGGCGGCTCCGACAGCTTCAGCGGCGTCACTGCGAACCCGGTGGTCGGCCTGGCCTTCGACAGGCTCGTGGACCAGGGCAGCGCGGTGATGTTCGAAGAGCTGGGCGAGCTCATCGGCTGCGACGAGCACATGGCCAAGCGGGCCGCATCGGACGGCTTGGCGGACGCGATCCGCGCCGCCATGGCCAAGACCCGCTCGTACTACCAGAACTTCGGCCACGGCAACATCGGCGACGGCAATGTGGAAGGCGGGCTGACGACCATCGAGGAGAAGTCCATCGGCGCGTACACCAAGAGCGGCTCGCGCCCCATCGTGGGCATGATCAAGCCGGGGGAGATCCCGCCCGCCGGCGGCCTCTACCTGATGGACATGATCCCCGACGGCGCGCTGCAGTTCGGCCTGCCCGACGTCAACGACACCGCCGAGATCGTCGAGATGATCGCCTGCGGCTGCCAGGTCATCCTGTTCACCACCGGTCGCGGCTCGGTCGTCGGTTCGGCCATCTCCCCGGTGATCAAGATCTGCTCGAACCCCACGACCTTCAAGCGGATGGCGGGCGACATGGACATCAATGCCGGGGCGATCGTCGACGAGCGCGTGAGCTTCCAGGCCGTGGCCGAGCAGCTCTACGACGCGGTGATCGACACCGCCAACGGCGCGAAGACCAAGTCCGAGCTGCTGGGCCATCAGGAATTCCTGCTCTGGTACAAGAACATGGAACCCTCGGGCCCGGCCTGCCTGCCGCTGCGGAGGGCCGCCTGATGACGCGCCCCGAACGCAAGGTCTTCGTGGGCGGAATCTGGCACGAGACCAACACCTTCTCCCCGGTGCTGGCGGACGTGGCGCAGTTCGAGGCCTACCAGTGCATTCCGGCCCACAAGCTCCGCCTCGAGCTTGCCGGCAGCGAGACGGAGGTGGGCGGCTTCCTGCGCGAGGCCTGGCACAGCGGACTCGATGCCGTCCCGAGCGGCTTCTACGCCGCCGTGCCCTCGGGGCCGGTGACCCTGGCGGCCTACGCGAAGTTCAGCGCGATCCTGCTGAACGACATCGCGGCTGCAGTCCCCACGGGGCTGGAGGGCATCTACCTGGCGCTGCACGGCGCCATGGTGCTGGAGAACGGGCAGAGCGGCGATGCGCTGCTGCTTGCGGAGGTGAAGGCGCGCTGGCCCTGGCTGCCGCTGGTGGCGACCTTCGACATCCATGCCAACCTCAGCGACGAAGCCATCGAGGCCGCGGACCTGCTGATCGGCTACGACACCTTTCCGCACGTCGACATGGCGGCGCGCGGGGCCGAGGCGGCCCGGTGGTTGGCCCACATGCTCTCGACCGGTGTGCGCCCGAAGAAAGCCTGGGCCAGGCTGCCGCTGATCACCGTGCCGCAGGCGCAGAGCACCGACGACGAGCCCATGGCCGGCCTGCTGCGCCTGGCGCATGCGGCGGAACGGGAGGAGGCCGTCTGGACCGCGTCCGTGGTACCAGGCTTCGCCTATGCCGACGTGCCCTACCTCGGCTTCACCGCACTCGGCTACGGTGAGGATGGCGCTGCGGCGGCCCGGCTGGTGCAGCAGATCGCAGAGACGGCATGGGCGCAGCGCGAGGCCTTCGTCCCGGCGCTGGAAGGCGAAGACGCGGTGCGCGCGCGCATCAGGGGCCTCGCGGACAAGCCGGGCCTCGTCGTGCTGGCAGAGCCCGCGGACAACGTGGGCGGCGGCGGCCCCGGCGACAGCACGCATGTGCTCGCCATGCTGCTGAAAGAGGACCTGGGGCCGGCCACGGTCCTCCTCTGGGACCCGCAGGCGGCCGCCCACGCGGCAGCGCAGGGTATCGGCGCACGCTTCGCGCGCTTCGTGGGCGCCCATTCCACGCCGCTCAGCGGAGACCCCGTCCTCCTCGAAGGCACGGTGTCCGATGTCCGTGACATCAGCTACCAGCGGACGGGCCCCTACATGACCGGCCAGACCGTGCGCATGGGCGTGACGGCCGTCGTGCAGGCCGGCCAGGTCACTGTCGCACTGACCACGGAGCGGGTCATGCCTTTCGACAGCGATCACATCACCGTGCTGGGCATCGACCCGAAGGCGCAGCGTTTCATCGTGGCCAAGTCGGGTTCGGCGTGGCGTGTCGCCTTCGAGCCTCTGTGCATCGACAGCATCTATGTCGACACCCCCGGTGTCGCGGCCTCCAACGTGACGCGCCTGCCCTACAAGAACCTGCGCGGGCCGATGTTCCCGCTCAACAGGGATATCGCATTCCAACTGACCGTCGAAACGAGACCTTGAACATGAACCCAAGCTTCCCATCCTCCGTCTCCCTTGAACGTTTCCTGCCGTCCGACGGCTATGCGGGCACGCTGGTGGCACGCATCTGGCAGCCTGGTGTCCATGCCGGCCCGAGCGTCGTCGTGATCCGCGAGGACGGCGTGCACGACATCTCCGGCACCTTCGCCACCATGAGCAGCCTGCTCGAGACCGAATCTCCAGCGGACAGCGCGCGCGCTGCCGCGGGCGTGAAGGTCGCCAGCCTTGCCGAGATCGTCGCGAACAGCATCGTGGCGCAAAGAGACACCTCGAAGCCCTTCCTCCTGGCACCCTGCGACCTGCAGGTGGTCAAGGCCTCCGGCGTGACCTTCGCCGAGAGCCTGGTCGAGCGGCTCATCGAAGAGCATGGCGCCGGCGACCCGGTGCTGTCGGCACGCTTTCGCGACCAGGTGCTCAGCGTGGTGGGCGCCAAGCTCGAGGGCCTGAAGCCCGGCAGCGACGAAGCCATGAAGCTCAAGGCGCTGCTGGTGGAGAAGGGGATGTGGTCGCAGTATCTCGAGGTCGGCATCGGGCCCGATGCCGAGGTCTTCACCAAGGCGCCGGTGCTTGCCGCGGTCGGCTATGGCGACCATGTGGGCATCCGCGAGGATTCGGTCTGGAACAATCCCGAGCCGGAAGTCGTGCTGGCGGTCAACAGCCGCGCACGCATCGTGGGCGCCACGCTGGGCAACGACGTGAACCATCGCGACATCGAAGGCCGCAGCGCGCTGCTGCTGGGCAAGGCGAAGGACAACAACGCCACCTGTTCGATCGGTCCCTTCATCCGTCTTTTCGACGCGCACTACGGTCTGGACCAGGTCCGGCAGGAGCAGGTCCGGATGACGGTCACGGGCCTGGACGGCTTCGTGCTCGAAGGCAGCAGCTCGCTCGAGAAGATCAGCCGCGACCCGCTGGAGCTCGTGGCGCAGACCATGGGCAGCCACCAGTATCCCGACGGCATGCTGCTGTTTCTCGGCACGATGTTCGCGCCCACCCAGAACCGCGGGCCGGAGGGCAAGGGCTTCACGCACCATGTGGGCGACCGGGTCAGCATCCGCGCGAAATGGCTCGGGGAGTTGGTGAACGAAGTCAGGCACTGCAACGATGCGGCGCCCTGGACCTTTGGCGTCCGGGCGCTGGTCAACAACCTCGCTGCGCGCGGCCTGCTGCGCCATGGCCTCTGAAGCCGCGAGATTCGTATGACGTCGCTGCAACGCTATCCCGTGCCAGCCCTGGCCGCCTTCGCACGCGACCTGCTTCGGTCTGCGTCGATGCCGCCGGAGAAGGCCGCCGCCGTCGCGGACACGCTGCTCGACGGCGACCTGCTGGGCCACGACACCCATGGCCTGGCGCTGCTGGCCCCGTACATGGACCAGATCGCCAAGGGCTTCATGCAGGTGGCGGGCGAGCCCGAGGTGCTGCAGGACCGGGCCGCGGTCGCGGTCTGGGACGGCCACCGGCTGCCCGGGCCCTGGCTGATGCGGGAGGCGCTCGAAGCGCTCAAGCCCAAGGCCAGGCGCTACGGCACGGCCTCGCTGGTGGTGCGCAACAGCCACCACATCGCGTGCCTGGCCTCCTACCTGCGCAAGGCCACGGAAGAGGGCTTCATGGCCTTCATCGCCAGCTCCGACCCGACGGTGCGCACGGTGGCGCCGCATGGCGGCACCCGGGCCGTCTTCACGCCCAACCCGATGGCGATGGGGCTGCCCACCTCGGGCCCTCCGGTGCTGGTCGACATCTCGTCCTCCATCACCACCAACAGCATGGTGCGCCGCCTCGGTGCCGCAGGCCAGCTGTTCCCGGAAGACTGCCTGCTCGATGCGGCCGGCGTACCGTCGCGCGACCCCGCGGTCATCTCGACCGAGCCACCGGGAACGCTGCTGCCCCTGGGCGGTGTCTCCGCGGGACACAAGGGCTACGGCATGGCGCTCTATGTGGAGGCGTTGACCAGTGCGCTGGGCGGTTACGGCCGCGCGGACCCCCATCTGCTCGAAGGGGGCTGGTGCGCCAACGTCTACCTCCAGCTGCACGACCTCGAGGCCTACGCGGGTCAGGGCGAGTACGTCCGCCAGATGGATTGGATCGTCGAAGCCTGCCAGACGAATCCGCCGCAGCCAGGCGTTCCGGCGGTGCGCCTGCCCGGACAGCGAGCGGCCGAGAACGTCACCCGTCGGATGGCCTCCGGTGTGCCGCTTCGCGATGAGGTCGCGCGGGCCTTGCAGCAGTGCGCTGCGGCCAGGCAGATTCCGTTTCCGAGCGCCGTCGAACGCTGAGTCCTCGCCGATGCAGCGGGGCGCGCGCACGCGCTGCAGCATGTTGTCGCGCGTGTTCCGACGTCGCCGGAGCACCGGCTTCGGCCCGCTGCCGGACGGCCTTTTGCGCTTCTGCGACCCGGATGTGTGGGGGGAGGAGGAAGGTCTTTCACCATCGGCCTTCCTGGGGGCGGCGAGCTTGCGCCGTGTTCGATGACGCCTCTCAGTGCTTGCAGTCTGCCGATGTCCCGCGCCCTCAGTTCAATCGGGTCGAGGCTTGCAAGCCGGCGCCCTCAAGTCCTGCCCTGCGGAGACATCCCGTCCGGCTCGCGGCAAGCCGAGTCGGAGGGGACGTTCTGTTGACGACCTACTGCTTGACCTTCAGGCCGGACTTTTCGATGAGCTCGGCATAGAAGGCGTGGTCCTTGGCGAGCGCGTCATGGAACGCGGGGCCGTCGGCGTAGGCGTATCCCATGTTCTGCTTCTTGAGCGCTTCCTTGAACTGTGGGTCGGCCGCGACCTTGGCCGCCACCTGCCGGAGCTTTGCCATGATGGCCGGAGGCGTGTCCTTGTGCGCGGCGATGCCGCGAAACGCGCCCAGCTGGATGTCGTAGCCCTGTTCCTTCAGGGTCGGGATGTTCTCGTACCCTTCGGTTCGCGTCTCCGACATCATGCCGAGGATCTTGACCTTGCCGCCGGTCACATAGGGCCAGACTTCCGCGCCGGCGATCGTCGTCGCCTGGATGTGGCCGCCCAGCAGGGCGAGGGCCGAGGGCCCCGCCCCTTGGTAGGGGATGTGCGTGAACTCCACCCCGGCCTGCTTCTCGAGTGCCGCGGCCGCCAGGTGATAGGCACCCCCGGTGCCACCGTTGCCCACGCTCAATCCACCCGTCTTCGCTGCGGCCAGCACGTCGGCCACCGAGTTCCAGGGGGAGTCGGCCTTGACCGAGAAGCCGGCCGGGTCGAAGTTCAACCGGGCGATCGGCGCGAAGTCCCGGTAGGTGATCTTCGTGTAGCCCATGTTGGGTTGCACCACGAGATCGGTCGCGAGGATCACGATGCGATAGCCGTCGGGCGGATTGTTCGTCACATACGACCACCCGATGGCGCCGGCGGCGCCGGACTTGTTGATGACGATCAGCGGCTGAGCGAGGTACTTGGTTGCCACCTGCGCGAAGGCGCGTGCCAGCACGTCGGTGCCGCCGCCCGCGGGATAGGGGACGACCAGTTCGATCGGCTTCATTGGATAGTCGCTGCCCTGGGCACCGGCCAAAGCAGGCAGACAAAGACATGCGGTCACCGCGGCCAGAGCCAAGGTGCGTCGATGGAATCGAAGAGTCACGAGGAAGCCTTTCTGAACAGTTTGGGGCGCAGAAGCTGCATGTACTTCAAACGATCCGAGTGGGGGTCGTTTGTTTTGTATATGTAATTAATGTCCTGCAAGTAAATCATAAGACTTGATGAGGGAACGTCTTATCGGTGTTTGCGCGCATGTGCATTCGCCGTTGAGCGGGTGCTCGATCGCGGTTCGCGTCGCGGGGTGTCTTCAGACCGATCGACCCCGCCGAAGCGGCTCGGCAGTGATGACCGCGAGGCCACGAGCCAGTCCGTCGGAGCAGGCAAGTCAAGGAAGAAAAGCGCGGATCTAAAGACGGAAATCTGCTTTCCGTGCCGACCCCATGGCGTTGGAGACTCGTGGGTTTTTCTCCTCCAGCGACTGTCCTCCGGATGCCGAGCCCTTCCCATTCCCCGCGCCAACTTCACTTCGGCATCTTCCTGTTCTCCATCGGCTACCACCCCGGTGCATGGCGCCTGGCCGGTGTGGACCCCAAGGCCTCGCACGACCCCGCCTTCATCGCGTCGATCGCGCGCAAGGCCGAAGACGCCAAGTTCGATTTCTTCTTTCTCGGTGACGCGCTCGCCACCAGCGCCGAGCAGCAGTACGTGTTTCCGTCGCAGACCGTGCGCCTGGAGCCCTTCACGATGCTCGGCTACGTGGCCGCGCACACGCAGCGCATCGGCCTGATCGCCACGGCGAACACCACCTACGCCGACCCGTACCACATCGCACGCCAGACCGCCTCGCTCGACCACCTGAGTGGCGGCCGGCTCGCATGGAATGTGGTCACCGGCGCCGACGAGCGCGCCGCGAAGAACTTCAGCCGCGACCACCACTGGGACAACAGCCGCCGCTACGACTGTGCGGAGGAACTGGTGGACGTGGTCTCGCAGCTGTGGGACTCGTGGGAAGACGATGCGCTGGTCGGCGACCAGCAAGCGGGCCTGCTGGTCGACCCCACCAAGCTGCACGCCATCGAGCACGAAGGCCGCTTCTTCCAGGTCAAGGGACCGCTCAACGTCGCGCGCCCGCCGCAGGGCCAGATCCCGTTGGTGAACGCCGGCACCTCGCCGCGCTCGCGTGCCTTCGGCGCCGCACACTCCACGGTGGTGTTCGCCGGCGTGCCGACCTTCGAGGCGGCACAGGGTTTCTACAAGGAAATCAAGGCCGGTGCGGTGGCCAGCGGCCGCACGGCGGACGACGTGTCGGTGCTGCCCGGGCTGGTGCCCTACATCGGCCGCACCAGCGAGGAGGCCTATGCGCTCTACCAGCGGCTCAGCGCGTTGATCGCCGCCAAGCTCGACACGGCCGCGCTCGAGCGCGACCTGCGCGTGCCATTGGCGGGGCTGTCGGGCGAGGACGCGTTCCCGGCCTTCGACGAAGCCGATCCGGCCTTCGCGCTGGCGCGGCTCTTCATCACGCAGGCGCGCAAGTTGAACCGCACCGACACGCCCACGGTGCGCCATGTCTTCGAGTACGCGATCGCGCGCGGTCGCGGCCACTTCCTGGCCATCGGCAGCGCGGAGGAGGTCGCCGACACCATCCAGCACTGGTTCGAGAACGGCGCGGCCGATGGCTTCAATATCTGCCCGCCGCACCTGCCCGCGGGGCTGGATGATTTCGTCGAGCTGGTGCTGCCGATCCTGCGTGCGCGCGGCCTGTTCCGCGAGGAATACGCCGGCAGCACCTTCGGCGCGCACTTCGGTCGTAGCGACAGGCCGGCCAACCGCTTCGAGGGCGTGCGCACCGCGGACGCCGAGTTCGGCCGCATCACCGAAACGCACCACCGTGTGGTCTGAGGCCAAGGCCCAGCCGGGCGCGCGTCCGGGCCTCGCGGGCTGGAGGATCGTGCTCGCACAGGTGGCCACCGCGCTGGCGCTGCTGGGGGTCTGGGAGGCCGCGGTCCGCGCCGGCGCCGTGAGCGCGCTCTATCTGCCGGCGCCCACGGCCATCTTCGAGCGCTTCGTGCCGATGCTCACCCGCGGCCAGCTGCTGCACCACACCGGCGTCACGCTGGCGGAGTTCGCCGTGGGCTATGCCGCGGCGGTGGTAGCGGGCATCGGCTTCGGCGTGCTGCTGGTGCTCACGCCCTCGGCGGAGCGTTTTGCGCAACCCTTCATGGCGGCGCTGATGTCGGTGCCCAAGGTCGCCATCGTGCCGCTGCTGGCGCTGTGGTTGGGCATCGGCTTCAGCCACAAGGTGGCGATCGTGTTCCTGTTCTCGGTGTTCCAGATCCTCTACAGCACCATCGCCGGCATCAAGCAGACGCGTCGCGAGCACCTGAAGGTGGCGCGCGCGTTCCGGGCCTCGACGCTGCAGACCGTCTGGAAGGTGATCCTGCCCTCGGCCGTGCCGACCCTCTTCGCGGCGCTGCGCGTCTCGGCCTCGGTGGGGCTGGTGGGGGCGCTGTTCGCCGAGATGCTCTCGTCCAAGGAAGGGCTGGGCAACCTCATCACGCGTTCGACCGCCTCGCTCGACACGGCCGAGACCTTCGCGCTGATCGGGCTGGTCACCGTGCTGGCGGTGGCCATGATCGCTGCGCTCGACCTGCTCGAGCGCCTGCTGTTCCTGCGCTGGCGGCCCGCCTGAGGCCGGACGCATTTCTTTCTTTCTTCCTGTTCGACAGACCCATGACTTCCACCGTTTCCATCGCCCCTGTTCGCCGAATCCGCTGGGCGCGGCTGGCCGCCTTCGGCCTCGGCATCGCGATCCTGGCCGCGTGCTCGCGCACCGAGCCGGAGGCCAAGTCGGCCGCCGCGGTGCCGGCCGCCGAAGCCGCGCCGCTGAAGTTGCGCTACGCCGGCTATCCCGGCGTCACCGGCCTGGGCGTGCAGCTCGGCATCGAGAAGGGCTTCTTCAAGGACGAGGGCCTGGCGCTCGAGTTCATCAACACGCAGGACGCGATCTCGGGCCTGGCCAGCGGCGACATCGACATCGCCGACTGGAACACCACGGGCGCGATCGTGGCGGCCGGCAAGGGCGTGCCGCTGAGCATCGTCGCGTCGATGTTCCGCCATGTGGGCCCGTTCTATCTGGTGGGCGCGCCCGAGGTGGCCTCGGTGGCCGCGCTCAAGGGCAAGACGGTGGGCGCGGCCGCGTTCGGCACCGGCCTGGACGTGTACGCGCGCACCATCCTGTCGAAGGAGGGCGTGCCGCTGGACAGCGTGTCCTTCGTGGCCAACGGCGTCAACGCCGCCGCGCTCGCCACGGTGGAGAACGGCTCGGTCAGCGCCACCATCCTCCACGAGCCCTTCGCCTCGTTGGCCGAAGCGACCGGCAAGGGCAAGGTGCTGGCGGCCGGCTACGACTACCTGCCGCGCTTCCACACCGGCGTGATCGTGGCCAACAACCAGTTCATTGCGAATTCTCCGCAGGGCGTCGAGAAGTTCCTGCGGGCGTACTTCAAGTCCAACGAATACGCCAAGGCCCACCTCGACGAGTACAAGGCCTTCTACGCGAAGCGCCTGGGTGTGGACCCGAAGGTGGCCGATGCCGCGGTGCAGCGCGAGCTGCCGATCTGGGCCAACGACCCCAAGGTGTCGCTGGAAGAGGTGCAGGAAACGCAGAAGATCCAGCTGGCGCTGGGCTTCCAGAAGGAGCTCTACGACGCCGCGAAGTTCGTGAACCTGGCGTTCATCCCCAAGACCCCGGCGCCCTGAGCGCGCGGCATTCATGGCGGAATTCGTTCTCCAATCGCTGGGCAAGGTCTTCGCGGGCGCCGTGCCCGTCACCGTGCTGGAAGACGTGAACCTGCGCGTGCGCGCCGGCGAGTTCGTCTGCCTGCTGGGCGCGAGCGGCTGCGGCAAGAGCACGCTGCTCGACATCCTCGCGGGCCTGGAGCGCCCGAGCACCGGCACGGCGCTGTTCGACGGCCAGCCCATCGCGGGCCCCGATCCGCGCCGCGGCTTGGTGTTCCAGGACCCGGCGCTGTTCCCCTGGCGCACCATCGCGCAGAACGTGGGCTTCGGCCCCGAACTGCGCGGGTTGGGCCGACGCGAGCGCCGAGAGCGCGCGATCGCCAGCCTGGCGCGCGTAGGCCTCGCCGGCTTCGAGGACGCCTACCCGCACCAGCTCTCGGGCGGCATGCGCCAGCGCGCGGGCATCGCGCGCGCTCTGGCCAACGACCCCGAGGTGCTGCTGATGGACGAGCCCTTCGGCGCGGTCGACCACCTCACGCGCATCGCGCTGCAGGAAGACCTGCTGCGCCTGTGGCAGCGCGAGCGGCGCACCATCGTCTTCGTGACGCACGACGTGGGCGAGGCCGTGTTCCTGGCCGACCGCGTGGTGCTGATGTCGCCGCGGCCGGGGCGCATCCGCCGCATCTTCGACGTGGCGGTGCCGAGGGCGCGGGTCCGCGGGCAGAGGGCGCTGATCGAGATCGAGGCCGAGGTGTATGAGGCCATTCATGGGATGGATGGCAGCCAGGGCGCCGTGCATTCGACCGCTGCCGCTTTTGAGTGAGGAGGCGTGCCTGCCGTTGGCGTCGAGTGCACACGTCCGGAGGATTCACCGAGCTTGGATGCCGTGTCGCGCTCGAGCTGGAATTCCCGGGTTTGTCTCACTGACTTTGGCATTTGGCGGCTCGATTTCAGGGGGGGGCGGCACTTGGGCCGTGCGTTCGGCGGTGCGATGGCTACAGTCGGCCAGAAGCCGACTGACAGGGTCAGTGCCTCTTTTTTTCAGATTCAAACGCAAGAACCGGAGTTCGGAAGCCCACTGCTCCCGTTAGATTGAGTGCTTCCAACCTATCGGGAGCACACATGACACTTCATACACGCTTCAATGTGCCCGTCGGGACGGAACAAGCCGGGCGATTCCCAACGCAGCTTGGCGAGTTTGTTCGCGTTAGCCGGATGTCTGCGATGGAGCCCCACGAAGAGTGGATGGCTACTCTCCCCGACAGGACGGAAATCGTGGTTCCCGAAGAGGGCAACCGCCCCGACGCCCTCGGCGTCGCAAAGGCCATCTCGGTGGTCCAGAGCAGGTCCTACCTCGGGAAAAGAGCCGTGCAGCTCATCGCGCCGTTCCTCAGGGGCGAGGGCTCGTGGCGGCTGCTGACCATCGATTTCGGTGCGCAAGCGCGTCGCTACGAAAGCGAGTTCCTGATGTGCTTCGCATTCGTCGCTGCAGGCAAGGAACTGTTGAGCACCAGCCCTTACTTTGAAGTCGGTTTCGCGCAGCCCAACGCGGCAGACGGGGATGAGCCCGTGTTCTCGTTGACCGTCAAAACCGTCGTCGGCATCCCTTTTCCCGTGATTTAACGGACGACGTTTGAGGGCATGCCAACGACCGCTTTGAGAAAGAACGACTGGCTCCTTTGGGCCCAAAGCCGTCATCTGACCTCTTCGGAAGCAGGCATTGACAATGCCTTTCTCGCGAAGAGTTCAATCTCCGCAGCGAGTTTCATCGGCGAAGTGTCACTTTGGAAACGAGTGCACTGCAGTGCGACGAAAAGCGGGAATCGCGCTCTTATTCGCTGCTCCTCTCGCGCGCCATTGCCTGCTAGGTAAGGCCGCGCAAGTTGCCTACTGACGATAACGTCTACGCAGCGCTCGAGCTCGAATGAAGGCAAGAGCAGCGCAGTGAGTGCGTTCGTTTCTATGTCGCGCCGCACTGCGGCATACCGCGGATCCATATCTGTTGCATAGGTCAAGAAACCCGAAGACAGTGCCAAGACTGTTGGCACATTCGCGGCCTGCCTGAGTTCGAGGTAGATCGATAAGTTGCGTCGCGCATAGCCCTCGTATCCGTGCGTGCTGATGCATTGGGCAATGTCTCCCTCGATGTCCATGAACTCTGCGTCGAGGTCTAGGAACTGCCAGTCTAGCCTGGCGCCCAACAGAGGCCCCACGGATGTTTTACCCGCACCGCCAGGGCCAACGAGGTGAAGAATGGTGGACATTGGATGCAAAACACCGAGTCAAACAGAGGATCGGCTCTTGGCCGAATTTTTCCTGGAGCCGCAACCCGCTAGTTCTGGCCGCGTGCCGACGCTGTCCTGTAGTCGCATCAAGGAATGGCTGACCCCTAATTGGTCATGGGCCGACTATTCTTTGCCCTCACGGAATAGTCAAGTCCAGGCCAAGCATCCTGCCAAGGCCAAAGGTGAAGAGCGAGATCACCAGGAGCGATAGCAAGAAGACTGCGGCCACCTTGCCGCCCGTGCGTAGCACCGCGCTCTGCTTCTTCTTGTCCTTTTTCCCTTTTTCATAATGCCATTTGATGGCGAAGAACATGCCCGTGCCGAACACGAGAAGCTTGAACGTAACGAAGACGATGGGGACCCAATCCATAATTTTGATTATTCCAGGCTATTAGGTGACTCTATCTATCGAACGGAGGGCTGGTCCGCGACCGGCCTCGAGCGGACAGGCAGCGCGCGGGTGAGGGTGCAGAAGGCGCTGATCTAGATTGAGGTCGAGGTGTATGGGGTCATTCATGGAATCGATGGCGGCGGTGGGGTCGGCGGCACTGCGCATTCGGGCGCTGCTGCCTTTCGTGAGGATCGGGGCGTTCAGCAGATGGCCCGAGGGCTCGACGCGGCGGTCGAGCCGTTGGAGAGCGGGCCCATCTTGCATCGGGTGCGATGCAAGGGGCTCGCGCTGCCTCAGCGCCAGCCCAGCGCCGGCGCCACCTGGGTCAGGATGGTCTCGATGACGTGCGCGTTGTACGCGACGCCCAACTGGTTGGGCACGGTCAGCAGCAGGGTGTCGGCCTCCGCGATGGCCTCGTCCTGCGCCAGCTGCGCGATCAGCCGCTCGGGCTCTGCGGCATAGCTGCGCCCGAAGATCGCCTGCGTCTGCGCGTCGATGAAGCCGACCGTGTCGCCGTCCTGGCCGCTGTGCCCGAAGTACATGCGGTCCTGGTCGTTGACCAGCGCGAAGATGCTGCGGCTGACCGACACCCGCGGCGTGCGTGCATGGCCGGCTTCCTTCCATGCCGCGCGGTAGGCGCGGATCTGACGCGCCTGCTGGACATGGAAGGGCTCGCCGGTCTCGTCGGTCTTGAGCGTCGAGCTCTGCAGGTTCATGCCGAGCTTCGCGGCCCAGACCGCCGTCGCGTCGGAGCTCGATCCCCACCAGATGCGTTCGCGCAGGCCCTCGGCATGCGGCTCGACGCGCAGCAGTCCCGGCGGGTTCGGGAACATCGGCCGCGGGTTGGGCTGGGCGAATCCCTCGCCCCGCAGCACGTCCAGGAAGACCTGGGTGTGCTCGCGGGCCATGTCGGCATGCGTGCGGCCTTCGGCGGGTGCGTAGCCAAAATGGCGCCAGCCTTCGATCACCTGTTCGGGCGACCCGCGGCTCAGGCCGAGCTGCAGGCGCCCGCCGGAAATCAGGTCGGCCGCACCCGCGTCCTCGGCCATGTACAGCGGGTTCTCGTAGCGCATGTCGATCACGCCCGTGCCGATCTCGATGCGGCGCGTGCGGGCGCCGATGGCGGCCAGCAAGGGGAAGGGCGCACTGAGCTGGCGGGCGAAGTGGTGCACCCGGAAATAGGCGCCGTCGGCCCCCAGTTCCTCGGCCGCCACGGCCAGCTCGATGGCCTGCAGCAGCGCGTCGGCGGCTGAACGTGTCTGTGACTGGGTCGACGGCGTCCAGTGGCCGAACGACAGGAATCCGATCTTCTTCATGGGGTGTACTTTGCAGGGGTGGTCTCGGGTCCGCGCCCGAATACGCTCTGGACGGGCATCCGGCCGGGGCGGCGTGCCTGCCACTGTGCCAGTTGCCGCAAGACCGGGTGCGCGGGCGGTTTCTGGCCCCGGCGCCGACGCGGTCGGCTTCATGCCTCGGGGCCGCGCGGAATGTTCGAGGCACCACGGGTGCTGTCCCGCCCCCACGCGGGGCGGGAGCAAATAAGCAAGCACGGATTGTTTCGTTCACGGCACGCGCGCTGCGCCGTATCGTCATGCGCTTTGGTTCTCGCGGTCGTTCCCTTGCATCTCCCTTCTCGTTTCACGCAGCCGCCATCCTGCCTGGCGCCATCGTTTTCCCTGCAACCTTCATCGATCGTGTGCCGTGTTCAGCATTGAACTGGTCGAAGCGCTGCGCGAGGTCTCGCGCCATGGCAACCTGACGCGCGCCGCGTCGGCGATGGACCTGTCGAAGTCCACCATCAGCAAGTACATCACCGAGCTCGAGTCGCAGGTCGGCGTGCGCCTGCTGCACCGGAGCACGCGCGTGGTGGAGGTCACCGACGCGGGCCGCCACCTGCTCGAGCGCAGCGTAGCGCTGGTGGATCTGGCCCGCTGCATCCAGTCGGAGCTCGATGCGCATGGCGCATCGCTGCGCTGAGCTCAGCGCGCTGGTTGCTGCGCGGGGTGTGGCGGGCGCTGCAAGCCCAGGTGTTCGCGCAGCGTGCGGCCTTCGTAGGCGGTGCGCACGCGGCCGCGCGCCTGCAGCAGCGGCACCACCTGGTCGACGAAGTCCTCCAGCCCGTCGGGCAGCGAGGGGGCCATCAGGATGAAGCCGTCGGCGGCGCCTTCATCGACCCAGTGCGCGAGCGCATCGGCCACCTGCTGCGGCGTGCCGATGAAGTCCGACAGGTCCATCGAACCGGTGAGCATCGAGTAGAGCGCGCGCAGCGTCGGATTCTGCTGCGTGACCAGCGTGCGGAAGCGCCGGAAGTCCGCCCGCGCATTCGGCGCTTCGTGCAGACCCAGGTCGACCGCGCGGGCATCGAGCGTGGCGTCGCCGAAGTCGTGGCCGCCGAAGTAGTCCGACAGGAACTGCAGGGCCTGCTCGCGCGTGATCAACGCTTCCAGCGCGGCCAGCTTGTCGAGCGCGGCCTGTCGCGTGGGGGCGAGGATCGGCGAGATGCCCTGCAGCACGCGCACCTGCGACGGGTCGCGCCCGGCCTCGGCCACCTTCTGCTTGAACGCGCGGTAGAAAGCCTGGCCCGCCTCGAGGTTCTTCTGGATCACGAAGATCACCTCGGCCGCGCCCGCCGCGAAGGCCTGGCCGTCGTCCGACGACCCCGCCTGCACCCGCACCGGTTGACCCTGGGGTGAGCGCGCGATGTTGAGCGGCCCTTCCACCGCGAAGAACTCGCCCTTGTGCGCGATGCGGTGCAGCTTGTCCGCGTCGAAGAAACACCCGCTGGCCTTGTCGCGCACGAAGGCATCGTCCTCCCACGAGTCCCACAGGCCGCGCACCACCTGCACGAACTCGGCCGCGCGGCGGTAGCGCAGGCTCAACTCCAGGTGGTCGGTGCCGTTGAAGTTGCGCGCGGTGCTGCCCGACAGGTCGCGCGTGGTGACGATGTTCCAGCCCGCGCGCCCGGCGCTGATGTGGTCGGCCGACATGAACTGCCGCGCCAGGTTGAAGGGCTCGCTGTAGGAGGTCGAGGCCGTCGCCACCAGCCCGATGCGCTCGCTGGCGCCGGCCAGCGCCGAGATCAGCGTGATCGGCTCGAAGCGGTTCAGGATGTTCGGATGCGAGGCCTCGTTGACGGCCAGGCTGTCGGCCAGGAAGGCCATGTCGAAGAAACCGCGCTCGGCCGTGCGCACCAGCCGGCGGTAGAAGTCGAGGTCGATGCTGGCGTCGGCCTGGGCCGCGGGTTGCCGCCAGGAAGCGATGTGCATGCCGGTGCCCACGAGGTAGGCGGCCAGCGCGATGCGGGACGGTGAAGACATGAGGGACGGGAAGGGAATGAAGAAATGGCGCTCAGGTGTAAGGCAGCACGCGCGGGTGCCGGCCGTTCAGCGCGTACTCGCCGACCTCCAGCACCTTGTAGGCGATGGGGTCGTGCAGGCTGTGGATGCGCAGGTCGCGCCAGAAGCGATCGAACAGGTGGCGGTTGGCGGTGGCGCGTGCGCCGGTGGTGTCGAAGATGCGGGTCGTCACGTCGAGCCCGGTGCGGATCGCATGGGTGCGCGCCGCCGCCACGTCGATGGCCGCCTCGCCGCGCTGCGCGGGCGTCCAGTGCGCGGGGCCGGCATCGATCAGCGCCTGCACCTTGCCGGCGGCGCGGTCGGTGAAGGCGATGGCGGCTTCGAGCGCGATCCACAGTTCTCCGAACTGCGAGATCACCAGCGGGTCCTGTGCGGCGGTCTCGGCCATGGAAAGGTGCCAGGGGCGGGTGGTGGTCTGCACGTAGGCGCGCGCGGCGCGCAGGGCGCCCTGTGCGAAGCCGACGTAGAAGTTGGCGAACATCGAGTGCACGAGCGGCGTGCGCAGGCCGGCGCCGAAGTCACTGTCGTCGTAGACCGTCACCGGACCGACCTCGTGCGCCTGCGCCACCACGTCGGCGAGGGTGAAGCTGCCGCTTTCGGTGCGCCCCAGGCCCAGGTGGTCCCAGTCCTCGCCGAAGGAGATACCCGTGCGGTCGGCCGGCAGCCAGGCCGTGAACGTCTGGCCGTCGGCGCTGCGGCCGTAGGCCACGATCCGGTCGGCAAAGCGCGCGCCGGTGCAGAAGGTCTTGCGGCCGTTGAGCCGCCAGTGGCCGTCGGGCGTCGGCACGAAGGCGATGTCGTCGTCGCGCGAGTTGGCCAGGCCGGCCACCCACAGCTTGCGCTCGACGATCTCGCGGGCGCGGTCGGCGTGGCGCATGTTGGCGGTGCTGACCAGGTGGTAGCCCAGCAGCACGCCCAGCGAGCCATCGGCCGCGCAGATTTCACGCACCACCGCCAGCGCGGTGAGCCAGCGCGCGCCCGCGCCGCCGAATTCGCGTGGAATCAGCAGCGTGCTGAAGCCCCGCTCCTTGAGCAGCGCGATCTCCGCGAGCGGCGGGGTGCCGGCACGTTCGCGCGCCACCACCGTGGCCGCGAGTTCGGCGCCGAGCGCGCGGGCACGCGCCACCCAGGCATCGTGGTCCGGAAATTCCGAGGAAGATGTCATAAACCGCCCGGACTCAGAAGGCCGGCAGCAACGTGCCCTTGAACTTGGTCTCCAGCAATTGGCGCACCTCGTCCGAGTGGAAGGCGCGCACCAGCTTCGGCACCCAGGGCTGGTTGCGGTTCTTTTCCTGCACCGCGATCACGTTGGCATAGGGGCCGCCGGGCGGCTCGGCCGCGATGGCGTCGCGCGCCACCATCAGGCCTGCCTGCGAGGCCTGTGCGGTGATGACCGCGCCGGCGTCCACGTCGGCCAGCGAGCGCGCGAGGATCAGCGAGTCGATCTCCTTGATCTGCACCTTCTTCGGGTTCTCGACCACGTCCAGCAGCGTGGCGTTGTCGCCCTTGCTCACGTCCAGCGTGGGCCGCAGCTTGATCACGCCGTAGTGCTGCAGGATCAGCAGCGCGCGGTTGCGGTTGGTGTCGTCGCCGGGGATGCCGATCACGGCTTTTTCGGGCAGGCTCGCGAGCGACTTGTAGCGCGTCGAGTAGATGCCCAGCGGCGCGCTCAGGGTCTTGGCCACGGGCACCAGCTTGTAGCCGAAGTCCTTGATCTGTCCGTTCAGGTAGGGCTGGTGCTGGAAGGCGTTGGCATCGATGTCGCCGTCGTTGAGCGGGCCGTTGGCATTGATGTGACCGCTGAAGACGACGGGTGTGATCTTCAGCCCTTCGCGCGCCGCGGCCTTCTGCACGGCCTGCACCACGTCCTCCATCACGCCACCGCTGATGCCCAGCTTGAGGGTGGTCTTGTCCTGTGCGTGGGCGGCATGCGCCAAAGAAAAAGCGGCCACGCAGGCCGCCAGCAGATGTGCGAGTTTCATAGCGCTCGAGAGTCCTGGGGAATGGAGAGAGGGGCACCAATCTAAAGCCGGTGCTGCCTGATGGCATCGACGCATTTCGGCTTTGCATATGCGCGAAAACGATTTGGACGCGGACGCCGGCGCCCCTACGATCCGTACCCTTTGGCCCGATCCCGGCTTGGCGGAAGGCGCCGCATCGCATGACAGACCTGTCGGACATTCACCGGGTGGCCACGCCATCCTCCTCGCTCCCGCCCGCACCCCCGCCGCCGGCCCCGCTGGTGTTCGAGCAGCTCGCCAAGCACTACCAGGCCGGCAGCGGCACGGTCACCGCGCTGCAGGACATCGACCTGCGTGTCGCGCCCGGCGAGGTGTTCGGCATCATCGGGCGCAGCGGCGCGGGCAAGTCGACGCTGCTGCGCACCATCAACCGGCTGGAGCGCCCGAGCGCGGGCCGCGTGTGGGTGCAGGGCATCGACGTGAACACGCTGGCCGAGCGCGAGCTGGTGCAGCTGCGCCGGCGCACCGGCATGATCTTCCAGCACTTCAACCTGTTGTCTTCCAAGACGGTGTGGCAGAACGTGGCCCTGCCGCTGCAGGTGGCGAAGCTGCCGCCGCCGCAAGTGGCCGAGAAGGTCGAGCGCCTGCTTGAGCTGGTCGGCCTGGCCGACAAGAAGGACGTGTATCCCGGCAAGCTCTCGGGCGGGCAGAAGCAGCGCGTGGGCATCGCACGGGCGCTGGTGCACGACCCCGAGCTGCTGCTGTGCGACGAGGCCACCTCCGCGCTCGACCCCGAGACCACGCAATCGATCCTCGCGCTGCTGCGCGACATCAACCGGCGACTGCGCCTGACCATCGTGCTCATCACCCACGAGATGGCCGTGATCCGCGAGATCTGCGACCGCGTGGCCGTGCTCGAGAAGGGCAGGGTGGTGGAGCTGGGCGAGGTGTGGCGGGTGTTCGGCGACCCGCGCAGCGAGGCCACGCTCGCGCTGCTGCGCCCGTTGCTGCACGACGTGCCGCAGGAGCTGCTCGAAGGCCTTGAAAGGCCCGACGACGCGGCACCGCTGCCGCCTGCACGCAGCCTGTTGCTGGCCTTGAACTTCACCGGCGAATCGCGGCAGGACCCCGACCTGGGAAGGCTCGCGCAGGTACTCCAGGGTGGCGTGCGGCTGCTGCACGGCGGCATCGACCGCATCCAGTCGCGGCCACAAGGCCGGCTGCTGGTGGCCGTGACCACGGCCCTGCCCGACATCGCGGCCGTGCGCGCAGCCATCGCCGGCCTGGCGGACCGCATCGACATCCTGGGAGTGCGCCATGACGCTGCTTGACCTGTTCATCGCCGCCATCGGCGAGACCTTGACCATGGTCTCGGTCTCGGCCCTCATCGTGCTGCTGATCGGCCTGCCGGTGGCCGTGCTGCTGGTGACCACCGCGCCCGGCGGCATCTACGAGGCCGCGCGCCTGAACCGTGTGCTCGGCGCGGTGATCAACATGTTCCGCTCCACCCCCTTCATCATCCTGATGGTGGCGCTGATTCCGTTCACGCGCTTCCTGATGGGCACCACCATCGGCGTGTGGGCGGCGGCGGTGCCGCTCACGGTGGCCTCGGCGCCGTTCTTCGCGCGGGTGTCGGAAGTGAGCCTGCGCAGCGTCGACCAGGGCCTGGTGGAAGCGGCGCAGGCCATGGGCTGCCACCGCCGCGACATCGTGCGCCACGTGTTGCTGCCCGAGGCGCTGCCGGGGCTGATCGCGGGCTTCACGCTCACCGTGGTGGCCATGATCGGCTCCTCGGCCATGGCCGGCGCGCTGGGTGCGGGCGGGCTGGGCGACCTGGCGATCCGCTATGGCTACCAGCGCTTCGACACCAGCGTGATGCTGATGGTCATCGCCTTGCTCATCCTGCTGGTCACGCTGGTGCAGTTCGTGGGCGAGCGGTTGGCGCGGCGGCTGACGCGCTGAGCGCCATGTGCCGCAGCGCAGCCGGGTCAGGGCGTGCCTGAAGCGCGGTTGCGAGATGCGACCCGGCAGGGCGAAGCCGCTTCGCCCAGGGGAGCGTCGGCTTCGGCGTCCAGCCTTGCGGGCAGGCCCATCAGGGTGCGGATGAGATCGGCCTGCCGGGTGGCTCCCATCTTCAGCATGGCGCGCTGGATGTGCGTGCGGACCGTCGACAGGGCGACACCGGTTCGCGCCGCAATGTCCCCGGCGTTGGCGCCGGCCGCGATCTGGGCCGCGACGCGCCCCTCCGCGGGGGTGAGGTCGAAGCACTCGGAAATGATCTGCGGGTCGAAGGAGGCTTGCGCGGCGGCCGGATCGTGCAGGATCACCAGCGCCCGCTCGGCCATGCCGAACGCCCCCATCGATGCCGAAGGCCGCAACGCGCTGATCAAGGCCAGCAAGGGCACCCCTGTGCCTCTGGGAATCGAGATCACCGATCGCGCCGGAGCCTGGGTCGTCCGCCGGGCCGTGTCGTGGAGCCCGAGACCGCGCAGGGCCAGCGTCAGCGCGGTGTCGGCCCGGTCATCGCGGATGGCGAGCACGCCGCCTCGTTCGAAGACGGCATCGCTGTCTTTCATCGCCCGCTCGGCGGCCTCGTTGCGATACCAGATGCCGCGTGCCTCGTCGACGATCAGCATCGCGTACGCGAATCTTGCAAGAAGCTGGCGCGCCATGCCCAGCTCGACGTAGCTCTCGCGCAGAAACACGAAGTTCCGCAAGGCCTCGGTCAGGTGATGCTTGACCTGCTCCAGCAGCGGCATCTCCGCCGCACCGATCGGCTCATGGCCACTGCCTCGCATCGCACCGAACAGGAAGATGAAGTCGTCGCTCTCCACCAGCTTGGTCGCCGACAGGTAGCGCCCGCCGTGCGGGATCAGGAAGTCTTGATAGAAGGGGCTTTGCGCAACATAGGCCGCATCGAAATGCTCGTGGCAGTGCATCCAAGCCGCTGCAGGCGTGGCCAGTGTCGGTGCGATGCGCGGATTGGTCGCATGGAACAGCCGCAGGTAGTCCAGCGCAGCCGTGGATCGGCCGGCTCCCCCTTCCTCGGTGAAGATCAGGCGGCCGTTGTGCTTGTCGATGCCGACGATCTGCGCGCCCCACAGGTCCAGCAGCGCCGCGAGCCGGTCGAGCGGCTGCTGCCAGGGCAGCCGTCCTGCAGCGGCGGCGTAGATGTCGGATATCGCACCCTCCATGGCAAGGGTGTCCGACGGGTTCGCGCCGGCGGACGCTTCCAGCGCGGCAGCGGCGAAAATCTCGGGCGTTGTGTCGGGCATAGCGGTCCTCGGATCCACCTCGGGTTGCCTCGGGCGTGATTCTGTCCCCGTGCCGGCACGCATGGAAGCCATCGGCACAGCGCGAACCTTTCCGCCAAGAAAAGACCGCCACGCGGTGCGTGGCGGTCGGCTGTGGGCGCGAAGAGGACGCAGCGCCTCAGTTGAAGCCCTCGGTCTGGTCCTTGTACGAGCCGTCGAGCATCTTGTAGCGCCACTGCAGCGTGCGTGACACGAACTTCGAGGTGGTCAGCGCGGGGAAGGTGCCGCCCACCGCCGTCACCGACTGGCTGCTCGCACCCTTGGCCACCGGCGTCGAGGCAGAGTTCACCGTGCGCGCGTCGGCGAAGCTGTAGACGTTGACCGATTCGATGCGTTCCGCATACGGGTTGATCAGCCATTCGAGCGTCAGCGCCAAGGCCTCCGGCGCACCGTTGCTCGCCAGCGCCCGGGTGCTGTCCGGGATGGTGTGCCATTGCTGCGTGGCCGCGTAGGCGGCCGGCACCACCGGCGTCACCATGCGCAGGGCGAAGCTCAGCGCGGGCGTCGGGTTGGTCGGGGTCGCAGGGTTGGCGTCGGCGGCGGTGAACAGCTCGAACTCGTAGCGCGACCAGCCCGGCACCTTGCTCAGGTCGAAGCGCCAGTCCGCGCTCGGCGTCTCGCCATACATGGACGGGTGCGCCCAGCTGGCGAAGCCCGGCGTGGCCTGCGCGATCGAGGGGTTCGCCCGCAAGGCGAAGGCATCCGGGCTGGTGATGTCGCGGCTGCGTTGCAGGTTGAAGATGTTGGTGGAGTTCGGCACGAACTGCTGCGCGCCGGCCGGGATCGTGCCCGAGGCATTGAGGATCGACATCCAGCTCTGCGGCAGGTCGCCGGGATCGGCGAACACCAGGCCGGCGGTGGGCAGGCCCGGGCCCTTGACGCGCGCATAGCGCAGGTTGGGCAGGCTCGGACCGTAGCCGGTGCGGGCCACGAAGATCTCCAGCCCGGTCTGGTAGCGCGAGGGGCCGGTGTTGTATTGCTCCTGGAAGGCTGCGGGCAGCAGTTGCTCCTGGCGCCGGATGGAGGCGCGCACGTAGGCGTTCACCGTGCGCTGGTTGCCGTACAGCCACCAGTTCGTGTTGCGCGCCGCGGTGGCGGTGTTCTCGAACTTCTTCACCACCAGGATGCGGTTGTCCGGCACGCCGTTCTTGTCGGTGAAGCGCAGGTTCACGACGGCCTCGTCGCGACCGTTCTGCTGCGTCGTGTAGCGCAGCATCTCGGGGCGGTTGAATCGGGCACCGTCCATGTCGGCCGAGGCGATCAGGCCACCGAAGGCGCCCGAAGCGTTGAGGCCGCTGTGCAGGTAGCTCGCGTTGCCGGTCTGGGCGCCGGGCGCATCGTCGACCACCAGGCCGTCGCACGCGGGCGAGGCCGTGCGCGATGCCGACGGCACGGCAAAGCAGCCCGTGAAGCCGGTCTGCAGAAAGTCGAGTTCGGTCACCGAGAAGTCGCCTGCCGCCGAGGTCGCCACGGTGGCCGGTGTGGTGGTGCCCGCATCGGCCAGCGGCACCGGCGGTGCATCGGGATTGAGCGTGTTCGACAGCACGGGCGAGCCGTTCTCGAAGCTCACGCGCACCTGGTCGAGCATCTTGTCGGCGCCCGTGTTGGAGCCGCCCACGAAGGGGGTGGAGATCGGGTCGAAGGTCGCCGGATCGAGGCCGACGCTGGTGAGCACGGCGGCCAGTTGCCTGGCGACGTTGGCACGCACCGCCTGCAGCGCGGTGGCGTCGATCGCGGCCAGCGAGGCCGGGTTGTTCACGAGGGAGAGCGGGTCCTTGTTGGGCGCCAGCTGCGCCGCGATGGCGGTGGTCAGCGGGCTGATGTTGGCGGTGGCCCTGGCGCCTGCCGTGGGCAGCGCCGTCACCAGGCTGACCATGGGATTGCGCAGGCCGGAGGGGTCGGTCGCCAGCAGCACGAGCGGTGGCGCCGCTGTGCTCTTCAGCTCGCAGGAGAAGGCGCCCTTGTCATTGGCCAGCAGCGGGGTCACGGTGCAACTGTCGGCACCGGTCCGGTCGAGGATGCGGACCGCGGCCCCGGCGAGCGCAGCGCCCGTCGCGACCGTGCCGTCGATCGACGCGGGCGCGTGTGTGGCAATCGGGTCCGGTGCAGGCGTCGGCGCCGTGGCGACCGGTTGCCCGCTGCCACCACTGCCGCCGCCGCACGCCGTCAATGCCAGCAGCGCCGTCACGCTCGCCGCAGCGATGCCCGAGCGGGCAAAGAAATCAGTCGACCATGTCATGTGAACCCCTCCAGTTCTGGCTTGAAACGAGAGTCTTTCATGAACTCCCTCCGCGTCGAGTGTTGGCAGGGAGGGCCGTTCGCGCATCATTCATTTGTATGACGCCGGGCGCTGCGCGGTCCGCACACAATGCCTGCACCCGCAGGTGCGGCCAGGGAAGCGCACGGGCCTCACCTGTTCATGGGATGGCAGCCCCGAGCGGCCTCGATAGCATGTTTTCGCAGACGCATTCAGTGCTGTGCGGGCTGCTGCGCACCGAGGACGCCCGGCGTCATGGGGCGAGGGCCGCGGTCGATGAGCATCCCGAACCAGAAGTCGATGAAGCGCATGCCATGGACGTCCCCACGCTGATTTCGGGTCTTTATGCGGCCGCCCATGGCCGCACGACCTGGCACGCCCCGCTGGGCGACCTGGCCACCTGCCTGGACCTCTGGCTCGTGCAGGTCGGCGCTGTGGACACGAGAAGCGGCGCGCTGCTTTTCACGGGTTACGGCGGCCCTGGCGCCACGCCGGAGGCGTCGCTGGACTACGTGCGCTTCTACAACACCATCGATCCGCGCATCCCGGCGATCCTGGCCATGCCCTCCGACGACTGGATGCTGAGCGACCGGCACCACGACGCCGCGTTCGTGCAGAACAGCCGCTTCCACCAGGAGTTCCTGATTCCGCACGGCGGCGGCGCCATGGCCGGTGCCAAGGTGCTGGAAGTGGACGACATGCAGTTCATGCTGGCGATGGTGCGCTCGCACGATGCACCACCGCTCGACCCGCTCAAGCTGCCCTTCATGAACCAGCTCAAGCACCACCTGGGCGAGGCGTTCCGCAACATGGTGCACTTGCGCCGCGCCCATGCCGAACTGGACATGGCCAAGGAACTGCTGGGGCCGTTCGAGCACCCGATGCTGCTGGTGGACGAGGCGCGCGGGTTGTGGCACCGCAATGCGGCGGCGGCGAAGGTGCTGGCGCGGGGCGACATCTTCAAGGAGCAGGCCGGCTGTCTGATCTGCCGGCGCAAGGAGGACAACGACGCCTTGACGCAGGCCCTGCATGCGCTGGTGCGCACCACGCCGTCGACATCGGTGCCACCGGCGCGGCAGGTGCTGAGACTGCATGGCGCGGACGGTGCGCCCTGCCTGGCCTTCGTCAGCGCCCTGCGGCCCGAGCAGACCATGGGCGCTTTCGGGCGGGCCGTGCGCGCGTTGATCGTGTTGCACGATCCGGCCCAGCGCCGGGCCGCCCTGGACCCGTTCATCGTCGCCGAATGCTTCCATCTCACGCCTGCCGAGGCCCGTGTGGCCGTCCAGCTCGCCGACGGTGCCAACGCCAAGGAAATCGCCCGGCGCAGCGGCGCGGCCTTGCCCACGGTGCGCACGCACATCCAGCGGGTGATGGAGAAAGCCGGTGTGAACCGGCAGTCCGACCTGATCCTGCGTTTGCTCCATCTGCCGGCGCGCTCGGAATGACGCCCGATGTGCCTGCCGTAGCCCCTATGCGGTCTTCACGGGAGGGATACGTCGACCGACTATCCTTGGCGCGGTGAGTACGCCCCTTCTTCCCCTGGTCCCCGGCAACCTGTCGCATTTCCTGCTCTGGATGGGCGACAGCGGCCTGGCCACGCTGGTCGTCGGCGCGGTGGCGCTGTGCCTGGCGCTGCGCAAGCAGACACGCGGACTGGCCTGGCTGTGGGCGGGCGCCTTCGTGCTTGTGAGTTCGCTCGTGTTCGCGACGAAGCTGGGCATCTTCGGGTGGGGCGATGGTTTCGAGAGACTCGATTTCAGGGGCCCCAGCGGACACGCCACGGTGTCGGCCTTCGTCTGGCCCATGGTCGCCTGGCTGCTGACGATGCATGCCGGTCGAAGCGTGCGGGTCGCTGCCTACCTGCTCGGGGCCGCCTTCGCGATGGGGATCGCCTGGATCCTCGTCGCCTACAGCTTTCATTCCCTGCCGGAAGTGGTCGCCGGCAGTCTGCTCGGCGGCGGCGCATCGGTGGCGTGCATCGCAGCCGCGCGCTTTTCCGCGCCGGCGCCCAGGCACATCACCGTGCTGGCGGCGCTGGTGATTGCGCTGCTCTTCGGCCTGCAGCACGGCACGCAACTCGGGCCGCTGGTGCGCTTCAAGGCGAAGGCGCACCAGCTCGTGGCCACCGACAACCATTCGGCGATGCGCGGCGGCGACGGGAGATCGCCAGGCCGTGTCGGCGCGCGCAACGGGATCTGAGACGCAGGGTGCGCGGGGGCAGGCGCGGTGCATCTAGACTGCGCCGATGACCGCTCCCGACCCCTGGCGCTATGAACTCGATGCCGACGACGTCGAGCTCGGCCGTTGGCAAGGCGACAGCGCACCGTCGCTGGCCACCCACTTTCATGCGCAGCTGCAATGCACCTTCGTGCTGAGCGGCAGCCGGCTGTTCGGGATCGGTGATCGCGCGATCCTGGTCTCGGCGGGCGAATGCCTGCTGATTCCCGCGGGGTTGCCGCATCGCAGCCTGCCGCATGTGCACGCGGGCACGGCATGCCTCAATACCTACCTGGACGTCGAGGGGCCGGCGCGGGCCGTGGCGATGGCCGGAACGCCGGAGACCGTCTCGCGCCTGGCCGAGCGGGCCGGCGTGAGCCGGGAGACGTTCACGCGCAGCTTCGCGCGGCGCACGGGCCTGCCTCCGGCTGCCTACCGGATCGTCCATCGGCTCAACCAGGGGCGGATGTTGTTGCGGCATGGCGCAGCGGTGGCCGATGTGGCCTTCGAACTCGGCTTTGCCGACCAAAGCCATTTCGGCCGGCTGTTCAAGCGGCGCTTTGGCACCACACCCGGCGCCTACAGCCGCGGCCTGCGCGCATCACAAACGTTCTAGACCCCCGCGCCGTCGCTCCCTAGTCTCCTGCGCTTTGGAGACCGTGAATGCAGACATCGGTGGGCGCATTGCTTTTTGTCTCGGGAATCGCCGGCGGGATCATCAACGCGGTGGCGGGCGGGGCCACCCTGATCACTTTTCCAGCGATGCTCGCGGCCGGCCTGCCGCCGATCGCGGCCAACGCCTCGAACGCGGTCGCCATCGCGCCCGGGCACCTGATCGCCGCGATCGCCGACAGGGAGAAGCTGCCGGTCGTCGACCGGTGGCTGGCCTGGGCGCTCGCGGCATCGGTGGGCGGCGGCGCCGCGGGTGCGCTGCTGTTGTTGGCCGTGCCGGAGCGCTTGTTCGTGCTGCCGGTGCCGGCGTTGATCGGCTTTGCCACCTTGCTCTTCGCCTTGGCGCCGCAGGTCCAGGCATGGTCGGCGCGGCGGCGGGGAGGCGAGGCGCCGCCGCCGTTGGCCGGGCTGGGCAGCGTGGCCGGCGCCTCCCTCTATGGCGGCTTCTTCGGCGCCGGGCTCGGCGTGATCCTGACCGCGATCCTGGCGATTCGCGACGCGGGCGATCTGCGGCGCGTCAAGGTCTTGAAGAACCTGCTCGCCACGGCGGTCAGCCTGGCGGCGGTCGCCATCTTCATGGTCCAGGGGGCCGTGCGCTGGCCGGAGACCACCGCCATGCTGGCGGGGGCGCTGGCGGGCGGCTACGCCGGCGGGCACCTGGTGCGCGTGCTGCCGGCGCAGGCGACCCGTGGGGTCGTCATCGTCGCGGGCACGGCGATGACTCTCTTCTATGCATGGAAGTACTGGCGTTGACGAGGACGAGGCACACGAGCGTGCGCGTCGCGCCCCGAACCCTCACCCCGGCGCCAGCGGCAGCCTCACCGTCACCTGCAGACCACCGCCGTCGCCGGGATTGACCCCCAGCGCGATCTGCCCGCCGTGCTTCTCGACCACCGACCTGACGATGGCCAGCCCCAGGCCGCTGCCGGTCTGCGTCTGGTCGGGCGTGCGGAAGAAGCGGTCGAACACGCGGTCACGCAACGCGGCATCGATGCCGGGCCCCTGGTCGGACACGGTCAGCACGGCCTGGTCGGCCTCGCGCGCCAGCCGCACCGTGACCACGCCCGCCGGCGGGCTGTACTTGGTGGCGTTCTCGACCAGGTTGTCGACCATCGAGGTCAGTCCCTCGCGCGCGCCCAGCACGCGCAGGTCGCGTTCCGTCGTGACCAGTTCCAGCTCCACGCCGCGGACCTGGGCCAGGCCGGACAAGGTGGCGAGCCGGTCCTGCAGCAGTTCGTCGAGCGCCAGCGGCTCGTTCGGGCTCGCATCGATCTCGGCGCTGCTGCGCATCAGGCGCAGCAACTGGCCGACGAGGCGGGTGGCGCGGTCGATGCTGCGCAGCACGCCGCTGAGCAGTTCGCTCTGGTGCTCGGTCAGGCGGTGCTGGGCCTGCAAGGCCTCGACGTTGATCCGGATGGCCGCGATCGGCGTCCGCAGTTCATGGGCCGCGTCGGCAATGAAATTGCGTTCGCGCGCCGCGCTGTCCGACAGCCGTTGCATCAGCGAATTGACGCTGTCGACCAGCGGGCGCAGTTCCTCGTGACGGGGTTCGAAGGCCAGCGGCGTCAGGTGCTTCGGCCCGCGCGCCGCGATCTCCGCGCTGACCTCGCGCCAGGGCCGCAGCGCGAGCCGTATCGACAGCCACGCGGGCAGCAGGAGGAAGGGAATGCTGATGATCAGCGGCATCAGGTAGTAGCCGCGTGAGTTGAAGGTGACGATCAACTGCTTGCGGTCGCTGGGCGTGACCAGCGCGACCTGGGTGTCCGAACGGGTCGACTGCCGTGTGTTGGAGCGCCAGTAGCGGCCCTGAACGAAGAGCCGCTCGATGACATCGAGCCGGGTGTTCCGGATGTCTTCCGGCACCCCCTGGGATCTGTAGACCAGCCGGCCCGCCTGCCAGACCAGCAGGCTGGGCGCCATGGCGGGTTCGTCCTTGTCGCCGTAGGCTTCGCGCAGTGCCACGTCGATGGCCTTCAGACTGGCCTGTTGCAGGTCCGGCCGGTCCGCGAGGTTTTCCGCAACGGAGAAGACGGCGCCGTAGGCGTCGCTGGCGCCGTACAGGTCCTGGTTGAAGGCCTCGGCCAAGAACAGCCCCACCAGCACGCTCCACAGCAGGGCCAGCGTGGCCACCTGTCCCAGCAGCAGGCGGCGCACCAGCGTGGGCCGGGTCCAGCGTTGCCGGAGCGACGCCGGCGCGAGGGCTGCGGCGCTCATGGGCGTGCGGCCGTGGCGGGTTGCTCCGCCTGATCGATCACGTAGCCCACGCCGCGCACCGTGCGGATGTAGCCGTCGCCGATCTTGCGCCGCAGGTTGGAGATGTGCACTTCCAGCACGTTGCTCTCGTTGACCATGCCGCCGGGCACCAGCTGTTCTTCCAGCACGCGGCGGGTGATCACGCGGTCGACGCGCCGCATCAGCAGGCTCAGCAGCTCGAACTCGCTGCGCGACAGCGCCACCGGGGCGCTGCGCACCCGCACGCGCCGGGTCGGTTCGTGCAGCGACAGGCCGCGCACCTCGACGGTCCCGTCGTCGAAACCGTAGCTGCGCCGCACCAGCGCGCGCACGCGCGACAACAGCTCGGCCAGCACGAAGGGCTTGACCAGGTAGTCGTCGGCGCCGCTGTCCAGCCCGTTGAGGCGATCGTCCAGCGCGTCGCGCGCGCTCAGGATCAGCACCGGTGTCTTGTGGCGTTCGCGGCGCATCTGCATCAGCAGGCCCAGGCCGTCGCCGTCGGGCAGGCCCAGGTCGAGCAGCACCAGGTCGCAGGTGCCCGACTGCAGCGCCTGGCTCGCCTCCTCGATCCGGCGCACCCAGACGACCTCCATGTCCTCGTCCCGCAGCGCCACGCGGATGCCGTTGCCCAGATCGAGGTCGTCTTCCACCAGAAGTATTTTCATCGGGGGAATCTAACCGCTCACGCTAAAGAAAAGCTGAAGGAAGGCGCGGTGCGGCAGTGCAGGGGCGGGCGGTCTTCAGGCGATCTTCAGCCAATGCGAAGGCGGTCTTCAGATGGGAGTTCGAGACTGCAGGGACCGCGAGTCTGCAGGCCTGGACCTGCGCTGTGCCGGATCTGTTTTCTCTCCAGGCTGGAACGTCATGTGACAAGAACACAAGCCCGATCCCTCTTTGCCGCCTTCGTGCTGGGTGGCTGCTCCCTGGGCGCAGGCGCGGTCGACACGGTCCTGCAGCCGCGGGGCGCTTTGAGCCGTCCGATGGGCAATGCACGCTTCGCTTCGCCGTGCGCCGACGTCGCGACCTCGCTCGGCCCGCAGGCGGCCCACAAGGGCGGCGCGATCTGCCAGGCGGATGGCGGCGAGCATGTGGCCAGACCGATGGGTGCCGCGATGGGCCACGCGCGTCTGGTTCGATTCAGTCGGTGGGTGTCGCTGCGAAACCGGGTCCGTCGTTTCCTGCAGTGAACGATGAACGGCAGCCCTAAAGCAGCGGAATCTCCCGCGCCCGCGCCAGCGCGCTGGTCCGGTTCTTCACGCCCAGCTTGGCGAAGATGCGGTGCAGGTGCCATTTCACCGTGGCCTCGGCCAGGAACAGGCTGGCCGCGAGTTCGCGGTTGCCCAGCCCGGCGTCGAGCAGGCGCAGGATCTTGAGCTCGCGTTCGGTCAGCGGCTCGACCAGGGGCCTGGCGGCGTCGGTGGCACGCACGGGTGTCGCGGCGGCGGGCGCGATGGTCCGGCCGGCGGCGCGCAGCAGCGTCTCCAGGTAGTCCTGCGGCACCGGGTTGTGGGTGGCCGGCACGAGCGGTCCGCGACGGCCGTGGATCTGCTCGACCAGCTCGGGGATCAGCGGATCGCCGTCGACGAAGCTGCGCACCAGGCCGCAACGCGCGCCTGCGTGCAGCGCCTCGTCGAGCGTGCGCAGCGCGGGCCCGGCGTCGAGCGCGCGGTGCTGCTGGGCGGCGCGCAGCAGCAGCAGCCGCACCCGCTGCGCCTCGTGGCCGTCGCGCTGCGCGCGCCGCAGCGCATCGGACAGCGCGCCATTGGCACGCGCCGCATCGACCGCATGGAGCAGCCGCAGCGTCACCAGCACGACAGCGTCGGGTTCGGCCTCGAGCGCGGTGCCGCGCCAGCCGGCGTCGTGCCGCAGCAGGCCGTAGGACTGGGCCAGCTTGAGCGCATCGTCGACCGCGCCCGCCTGCAGCCGCAGCGCGCAGCGCTCGGCCGCCAGCACGCGGGACAGGCGCGGCAGGCCGAGCCGATGGCCCAGCGATTCGCCCTCGAGCAGGCAGGTGTCGGCGCCGGCGGTCTCGCCGCGCAGGCGCAGCAGGCGTGCCCGTGTGAGGTAGCCGGCGGCAGTCATTTCCACCAGGCCGTGCTCGTCGACGAAGGGCAGGCCCAGGTCGAGCAGGCGCTGGGCCTGTTCGAGTTCGTGGTGCTCGTAGCAGACCTCGGCCGCCAGCAGCAGCGGCATCGATGCCGCGTACGACGAGACGCCCAGGCTGCGCTCGACCTCGGCGATGCCGCGCCGCGCCTCGGCCAGCGCCGCGTGGTAGTCGCCGCGGCGGATCGCGATCATCATCTGCAGCGCGCCCGCCCAGGCGATGCCGTAGTGCGCGGCGCTGGGTTCGAAGGAGGTGCGTGCCAGTGCGAGCGCCTGCACGCCGCGCTCGAAATCGTCGGTGGCGCAGCAGCCGAAGGCCAGCACGTTGGCCACCACGCCGACCGCGAAATCGTCGCCACGTGGCGTCTGCTGCAGCCAGGCCTCGCTGCGCGCCTTGGCCAGCGCGGGCTGGTCGGTCAGCGCGAAATACACGCAGCGGATCATCTCGACCACGCGGCGCACGGGGTCGTCCGTGGCGCCGGCGGCGTGGGCCTCGAGCAGCAGCAGCTCGCGGTCGGCCTCGGGGTAGCGGCGCGTGAGCACCAGCGACCAGGCGTGGCCGATGCGGATCTGCGGGCGGGCCTGCACCAGCGCCGGCGGCAGCCGCGCGATCCAGTGCAGCAGGGTCGCATGCTCGCCGCGGTGCTGCACCAGCTCACCCGAGAACTGGGCGACCAGGTCGGCCGCGCGTTCGAGGTCCCGGCCCTCGAAGGCGTAGCGCACGGCCTCGTGCGGCAGGCCGTTGCGGTCGAACCAGGCGCTGGCGCGCAGGCAGATGGTGCGCGTGCGCTCGGCCGACTGCTCGCGCATGCGTGTGCGCAGGTAGTCCGCGAACAGGTGGTGGTAGCGGAACCAGGTGCGCGAGCGGTCGAGTCCGGCCAGGAACAGGTTGCGCGCCTGCACCTCGGCCAGCAGCGCGCGGCTGTCGTTGCGGTCGAGCACCTCGTCGCAGAGCTCGGCGCAGAAGCGGTCGAGCATCGCGGTGCCCAGCAGGAACTCGCGCAGGTCGGGCCGCAGGCGGTCGAGCACCTGCTCGCCCAGGTAGTCGGTGATGTCGCGGTCGGTGCCGGAGAAGGCGGTGAGGAAGGCGGCCTTGTCCTCGCTGTCGCGCAGCGCGAGCGAGGCCAGTTGCAGCCCGGCGATCCAGCCCTCGGTGCGGTCGTGCAGCGTCTCGATCTGGCTGCGCTCGAGCGCGGTGCCGCTCACGCGGCCGATGAACTCGGCCGCCTCGTCGAGCCGCAGCCCGAAGTGCGCCGCATCGAGTTCGAGCAATTCGTCGCGCACGCGCAGCTGGCTCACCGACAGCGGCAGCCGCGTGCGGCTGGCCACGATGAAGCTGACGCCGGGCGTGGCATGGGCCAGCAGCCATTCGAGTTTGCGGTGCACGAGGTCGCTGCCGACCAGATGGAAGTCGTCGAACACCACGAGCAGCGGGCGCGTGCCGGCCGCGAGGTCCTGCAGCAGCGAGGTCACGACCGCATCGAGCGAGGCCAGCGTGCCGGCGCCGAACTGCGCCAGCGCGTTGCGCCCGAGCGTGTCGTCCGCATGGTGGAGCGCCTCGGCCAGGTAGCGCATGAAGCGCAGCGGATCGTTGTCCTCGGCATCGAGGCTGAGCCAGGCGGTGGCCACGCCCAGGCCCTCGGCGCGCGCGACGAACTGGGTCAGCGCGGTGGTCTTGCCGTAGCCGGCCGGCGCGGTGATGCTGACCAGCCGCTTGGCCAGGCCGATCTGCAGCAGCGCCGACAGCTGTTCGCGCGCCAGCAGGCTCAGCGGTACATGCGGCGGCGCCAGCTTGGACCGTACCAGCATGGTGGGTGAGTTCGGCTCCACGGCGGTCGTGCTGGGAAGGGGAGTCTTGGGCGAAGGGGTGCGGCGCGCCATGCACCGAGTCTAGGACGCGCCTTCACCCGACTGGTAGAGGGTGACTACGCAGGCACCGCCCAGCCCCAGGTTGTGCTGCAGCGCCAGGCGCGCGCCGGGCACCTGCCGCTGCTCGGCCGTGCCGCGCAGCTGCCAGACCAGTTCGGCGCATTGCGCCAGGCCGGTGGCGCCCAGCGGATGGCCCTTGGACAGCAGCCCGCCCGAAGGGTTGACCACCCAGCGGCCGCCGTAGGTGTTGTCGCCGTCGAGCACCATCTTCTCGCCGCCGCCCTCGGGCACCAGGCCCAGCGCCTCGTAGCTCAGCAGTTCGTTGGCGGTGAAGCAGTCGTGCAGCTCGATCACGTCGATGTCCTCGGGGCCCACGCCGGCCTGCTCGTAGACCCGCTGCGCGGCGGCGCGCGTCATGTCGAAGCCGATCAGCCGGCGCATGTCGCCGGAGTCGAAGCTGTCGGCGCGGTCGGTGGTCATGGCCTGCGCGGCGATGGTGATGCGCGCATCGAGCCCGTGCTTCCGGGCGAAGGCTTCGCTGCACAGGATCGCGGCCGCGGCGCCGCAGGTGGGCGGACAGCATTGCAGGCGGGTCATGGGGTCGAAGACCGTGGGCGAGGCCATCACTTCCTCCAGCGTGATCGGCTCGCGGAACACCGCCAGCGGGTTGCGCGCCGCATGGCTGCGGGCCTTGACCGCGATGCGGCCGAAGGTGTCGGCGCGCGTATCGTATTCCTGCATGTGCCGGCGCGCGGCACCGCCGAAATACTGCGCGGCAACGGGCGTGCCGGGGGCCGCGCCCTGCAGGCCTTCCATCGTGGCCTGGAAACGTTCGAGCGGGTTCGGCCGGTCGGTGAACTGCGCGCCGAGCGCGCCGCGCTGCATCTGCTCGAAGCCCAGCGCGAGCACGCACTCGGCCGCGCCGCTGGCGATGGCCTGGCGTGCGAGGAAGAGGGCGGTCGAGCCGGTCGCGCAGTTGTTGTTGACGTTGACGATCGGGATGCCGCTCAGGCCCACGTCGTAGAGCGCCGCCTGCCCGCTGGTCGAGTCGCCGTAGACATGGCCGACGTAGGCCTGCTCGACCTGCGTGTAGTCGATGCCGGCATCGGCCAGCGCGGCGCGCGTGGCCATCGCGCCCAGCTGGTTGTAGGGCAGGCTGGCGCTGGGCTTGGCGAAGGGCACCATGCCGACGCCGACGACCGTGACCTGAGTGCTCATGGGGTGTCTCTCCATTCGAGGGTCCAGCGCACCGGCAGGCGGCCGAGCTCGGATTCGGTCTGTTGCATCAGGGCGGCGCTTTCGGGGCCGGCGGGGCGGGGTGCGCTCACATGGGCTTCGAGCCCGTGCAGCGCATGCGGCACGACGTCGACGTCCACCCGCGCGGGGCCGAGCATCTTTTCCACGGTCTCGGCCAGCGCCCGGGCGATCGCGAGCTCGCGCAGCTTGGGCTTGAAGATCTTGTTGACGGCCGTGAGCGGCATCGCCTCGAGCACCACCACGTCGACCGGCACGGCCGCGCGCTCGGCGATCACGCTGCGCGCATGCGCGAGCAGCTCGGCCGCGCTGCAGCGCGTGTGCTGGCGCAAGGTCACGTAGGCCATCGGCAGTTCGCCCGCATGGCCGTCGGGTTTGCCGACGGCCGCGGCCAGCTCGACCGCGGGGTGGCGCATCAGGCCTTCCTCGATCATCGCGGGGTCGATGTTGTGGCCGCCGCGGATGATCAGGTCCTTGGCGCGGCCGGTGAGCCAGAAATAGCCTTGCGCATCCTGGCGCCCGAGGTCGCCGGTGTTGAGCCAGCCGTCGGCCAGGCAGATGCCCTGGTTGTCCTTGTCCTGCACATAGCCGGAGAACACGTAGGGCCCGCGCAGCAGCAGCGTGCCGATCTCGTCGACCGCCGCCTCGCGCAGCACCGCGCCGTCGGCGCCCAGCTGCACGACCTTCATCTCCTGGTAGGGCAGCCGCAGCCCGATCGAGCCGATCGCGCGCCGGCCGTCGCGCGGGTTGAGCGCGCTCACGCAGGTGGCCTCGGTCATGCCGTAGCCCTCGAGCAGTTGCAGCCCGGTGGCGGCCTCGAAGCGCTGGAACAGCTCGGGCGACAGCGGTGCCGCACCGCAGATCGCGAAGCGCAGCGAGGCCAGGTCGGCGCCGTCCTGCGGCACGTTGAGCAGCGCCGACAGCACGGTCGGCACGGCGCTGAACAAGGTGGCGCGGTAGCGCTCCACCGAGCGCCAGAAGGCGGCGAAAGTGCGCGGCTCTCGGTAGCCCGCGGGCGACAGCATCACCACGTGCGCGCCCACGCTGAAGGGCGCCAGGCCCGTGACCATCATCGCGTTGGAATGGAACAGCGGCAGGCCGCACAGCAGCGTGTCGTGCGGGCCCATCGCGACCGCCGTCGACACCGCCCAGGCGTTGGCGGCCTCGTTGAAGTGGGTGCGGCGCGCCAGCTTCGGCGTGCCGGTGGTGCCGCCGGTGTGGAAGTAGGAGGCGATGTCCTCGCCCTGCGGCGCGGCGCCGACCAGGGCGTCGGCCGGCTGGGTGTCCAGCAGCGTGTCGAAGTCGAGGGCCCACGTAGGGCAGGCGTCGATGCCGCCCACGCGCAGCACCGCCTGCAGCGTCGGCACGCGCTCGCGCAGCGTCTCGACCTTCTCCCAGATGCCGGGCTGCGCCTGCCGGCCCTGCGCGACCAGCACGCGCGTGCCGGCGGCGTTGAGGATGCCGGCCATGTGGTCGACTTCCAGGAAGGGATTGACCGGGTTCACGATGCCCGCCGCTTCGGCGCCCCAGAGCGTGAAGTGGGTCTGCGGCAGGTTGGGCAGCAGATACGAGACCACCTCGCGCCGGCCCACGCCCAGCCGGGTGAAGGCGTTGGCGGCCTGCGTGACGCGCGCCGCCAGTGCGGCGTAGTCGAAGCGCATCTCGCCGTCGGCCGGATCGCCGGTGGGCACGAAGGTCAGCGCCGGCGCGCCGGGCGTGCGTTCGGCCTGCCGCACCAGGGCCGCGTAGCTCGAGACGGGCGAGGCCAGGCGCTGGTGGATCGGCACGCGCTCGATGGCTTCGATGTCGCGCAGGTCGCGCAGGGGAAGGGGCGTGGTGCTCATGGGCATCCGTTCAGTCGCTGATGGTCAGCTCGGGCTTGGCCACCAGGCCGAAGGCGCGCAGCTGGCCCAGCAGTTCGTGGTGGCCGAAGGCCTGGCAGCCCGAGGCGAAGCCCACGCGTTTCGGCGGCTGCTGCAGCAGCGCATGCGCGGCGTAGGCCTGCAGCAGGCCGGTCTGCTTGTAGTTGCTGTTGCCGAAGATCACGCAGTGCGCGCGGCCCAGCGGGCCCGAGGCGTGGACCGAGTCGACCGACTTGTTGAGCCGCGGGTTCTCGCGCGGCGGCATGGTGTTCATCACGCTCGCGGCGGTCTGCGACAGCGCCGCATAGCGGTCCTGCTCGTTCATGCCTTCGGTGGCCTTGAGGGCCGCCTCGACGATCTTCGGCACGCCCATCATCAGCGGCTTGTTGAACACGCCGCCCAGCACCTTGACGTTGGCCACCCGCGGGTCCTTGCGGAACCACACCGGGTGCGAGGTGCCGCCCCAGGGCAGGGCCAGCGCCAGCTCGTGCTGGCCAGGGATCGCGAGGCTGTAGAGCCCCGCGTCGGGCTGCCACTCGACCAAGCGGTTCTGCTGCAGGTGGAAGGCCTTGGAGGTCGCGGCGTTGACCAGGATGGTCTGGGTCGAGGCGATGGTCGGGCTGCCGCCCCAGAACACCGCGATGTCGAGCGTGTCCAGGCCGGGCGTCTCCAGACACAGCTGGGCCGCGATCTCGCCCGTGGTGTACATGTGGGCCAGGCCGGGCGACAGCAATAGGCCGGCGGCCGCGAACTGCGCGCCGTACTCGGCCTCGAGCGTGATCAGCCAGTCCTGTTCGCCCGTGGTGTCGGTGTAGTGGCACTTGGCGGCCAGGCAGGCCTGCACCACCTCGGGCCCGAACTTCGCGAAGGGGCCCACGGTGTTCAGCACCACCGAGGCGCCGGTGAACAGCTTCGTCAGCGCCGCCGTCGTGTGCTCCACCGCCACCACTTCGTAGTCGGCGGTCTCGATGCCCGGCACGTTCGACTGCATCGCCGCCTGCAGCTTGTCGGCGCTGCGCCCCGCCGCGATGAAGGGGATGCCGTACTCGCGCAGGTACTCGCAGACCAGCCGGCCGGTGTAGCCGCTGGCGCCGTAGACGATGACGGGTTTCTTGGCGCTGTTGTTCATGTTCGGTCTCCGTGAATTTGTCTTTGAAAGTAGGTCCCCAAGGGACGGCCTGCTGCCAGGGCACCCGTGGATCCGGCTCCGCCGATCCACCGGGTGCGCCCCCCTTGGGGGGAAGGGCCGGGCGACACGCAGTGCGCCCGGACCATCGGGGGGTTACAACAATGACGCGCGGGTGCCGCCGTCGAGGACGTGGACCGCGCCGTTGGAGAAGGCGGCGCGCGGCGAGGCCAGGAAGACCGCCAGCTTCGCGACTTCCTCGGCCGTGCCGTAGCGGCCCTGCTTCTGCGCCACCAGCGCGTCGAAGTCGGGCAGGCCCAGCATCTTCTCGAACTCGGCCTTGCGCGGCTTGACCATGTCGGTGTCGATGAAGCCCGGCAGGATCGCGTTGACGCGGATGTGGTGGGCGCGCAGCTCGACCGAGGCGGTCTGCGTGAGCGACACCACGCCGGCCTTGGCGGCCGCGTAGTGGCCGATCAGCGGCACGGCGGCCTGGGCCGTGATCGAGGCCATCGTGACGATCGCGCCGCCGCCCGCGGCAATCATGGCCGGCGCCGCATAGCGGATGCAGAGGAACACGCCGTCGAGGTTGACCGACAGCACCTCGCGCCATTGCGCATAGCTCATCTGCACCAGCGGCACGACCGAGGCCACGCCGGCGTTGGGCACCATGATGTCGAGCCGGCCGTGCGCCTCGACCGCGGCCGCGACCAGCGCCTCGACCTCCAGCGGTTCGCGCACGTCGCAGGCCACGGCGATCGCGCCGGGCAGCGAAGCGGCCACGCGCCGCGCGGCCGCCGGATCGAGGTCGGACACCACGAGCTTCGCACCGTGGGCCGCATAGGCGCGCGCGACGGCCTCGCCGAGGCCCTTGCCCGCACCGGTGACGATCGCCACCTTGTCTTGGAGAAGATTTTTCATAGCAGGCTCGCGGACAGGCCGCCGTCCAGAACATAGTGGGAGCCGGTGGTCCAGCTGGCGTCGTCGGAGGCCAGGAAGGCCACCATCTCGGCGACTTCCAGCACGGTCCCTAGCCGCTGCTGCTTGAGCGCGACCAGCGTGTCCCAGGGCACGCCCACGGCCGCCTCGACGGTCGGCACCAGCCGGTCGACCATGGCGGTGCCGATGAAGCCCGGACAGACCGCGTTGATGCGCAGGCCGGTCGGTCGCAGCTCGACCGCCGCCACGCGGGTGAGCTGGATCACCGCCGCCTTCGATGCGCAGTAGGAGCCGAACAGCGGCGCGCCGCCGATGCCGGCCAGCGAGGACATGTTGACGATCGAGCCGCGGCCCGAGGCGACCAGCGCGCCGAGCGCGTGCTTCATGCCCAGGAACACGCCCTTGACGTTGATCGCCATCAGCCGGTCGAACTCTTCCTCGCTCTGTTCGAACAGCGGCTTGACGATCTCGATGCCGGCGTTGTTGACCAGCGTGTCGAGGCTGCCGAAGGCGGCCACGGTGGCGTCGACCGCGGCCTGCATGTCGGCCGCCGAGGTGACGTCGCAGCGCACCGCCCGGGCCTGAGGCCCGAGCGTGTCCGCCGCGCGTTGCGCACCGGGCCCGTCGATGTCGGCGAGCATGACCTGTGCGCCGCGCTCGACGAACAGTTCGGCGATGGCCAGGCCGATGCCCTGCGCCGCGCCGGTGATGAGGGCCTTGCGGCCCTGCAGTTCTGGCATGGGTGTCTCCTTTGTTGTGCACCCATTGGAGCAAGGGGTGGTGCGCGCGGGCGCCCACAAAAAGGATGGAAATCTTCGTTGCAGTGCAGCAATGGTGACGCGCGCACGACCTGCACGATCGCGGCAGCCGAGCGCTCCGCCCGACCGCCTGGCCAGCCTCAGCGCGCCTCGCGGCGCAGGTGGCGGTAGACCGTGCTTCGGTGCACGCCCAGGCGTGCCGCGGCCTGCGCGACATTTCCGTCGGCCGCGCGCAGGGCGCTGCGGATTTCCTGATGGGTCAGGTCGGCCAGCGGGGTGGCGGCCGTGGCGCGCAGTGCCGGGTCGCTGTCGTGGACGCCAGCGGGCGACGCGACCGCCGCGGCGGATTGGATGCGCGCCGGCAGCAGCTCGATGCCGATCTCGGTATCGGGCTCGGCCAGCGCGGTCAGCGTCCGCAGCACGGCCAGCAGTTCGCGCACATTGCCGGGCCATGAAAAGTCGCAGAGCCTTTGCAGCGCCTCGTCGCTCAGGCTCAGGCGGTGGCCCTGGCCGCCGGCTTGGGCGAAGAGCTTGCGAACCAGCACCACCTTGTCCTCGCGCTCGCGCAGGCTCGGCAGGCGCGCCTCGTAGCCGTTGACCCGGAACATCAGGTCGGCGCGGAAGCGGCCCGATGCCGCCAGCGCGGCCAGGTCGCAATGCGTGGCGCAGACCAGCTGGAAATCGACCGGTGCGGCGCGCCCGCCGCCCAGCGGCATCACGGTCTTGTCCTCGAGCACGCGCAGCAGCCGGGTCTGCAGCAAAAGCGGCATGTCGCCGATCTCGTCGAGCATCAGCGTGCCGCCATGGGCCTCGCGGATGCGGCCCGCCGCGCCCTGGCGGCGCGCACCGGTGAACGCGCCTTCGTCGTAGCCGAAGAGCTCGGCTTCGATCAGGCTGTCGGGCAGGGCGGCGCAATTGACGATCACCAGCGGCCCCGCGCGGCGCTGGCTCGCCGCATGCAGGCGCCGGGCGAACACCTCCTTGCCCACGCCGGTCTCGCCGGTGACCAGCACCGACACGCCGGCGTCGATCACCTTGACGGCCTGCTGCAGTGCGCGCGCAACGGTGCTGTCTTCGGGGGCTTCGGACGATCGTGCGTCCGCCCCCACGTCCGCCTGCACATCCTGCCGCGTGGACGGCACCTGCCGCGCCGGTCGGCTCGGCCGGGCTTGCCGGCTGACGACGATCCGCTGACCCCCGGCCAGCGTCAGCGGGACCGCGTCGCGGCCCGTGGTGTGCCAGCGCTGGCCCAGCAACTGCTCGACGGGCTGGTCGAGCACCGCGCGCCACGACAGGCCCAGCAGGCCCAGTGCGATCCGGTTGGCGGCCACGACGTGTCCGTCGACGATCGTGAGCAGGCCTTCGCGCGGGCTGCCCAGCACCGCGGCATTGGCATGGAAGCGCACGGTGTCGCCGGTCGCGCGGGCCAGCATCATGCGGTGCTCGATCTGCTGCGAGGCCATGCGCACCAGGCCCAGCGTATGGCCGTCGATGCGGATCGCGTCGCCCGAGATGTCGAGCACGCCCGCGATCTCGCCGCGGCCGGTAAAGATCGGCGCAGCCGCGCAACCCAGGCCGCCATGGCCCGAGAGGAAATGTTCGCCGCCCAGCACCGCCAGCGCCTGGCGCTCGACCAGCACCGTGCCGATCGCGTTGGTGCCGCAGCGCTGCTCGGACCAGTCCACGCCCGGCAGCAACGCCACGCGCTGGGCCTTGGGCAGGAAGTCGGGGCTGCCGATCTCGTCGAGGATCACGCCGGCCGCGTCGGTGACGATCACCACGCAGCCGTGGCCGATCGCATGTTCGGCCAGCGCATCGAGTTCGGGCTGCGCGCTCTCCAGCAGCAGACGCGAGGCTTCCTTGCGCTCGGCCAGCGCGCAGGCGCTCAGCGGGGTGGGCTCCATGGCCCAGACGCCGGCGCCGCGCGAGCGCGTCCAGGAGCGCGAGATGTGCGGCGCCAGCCCATCGCTCGGCGTGTGGCCCTGGTTGAAGAACAGCTCACGGGCTCGCTCGGTCCGCTGGACCAGCTCCGTTGCATCCGACATGGTGTCTCCTTTGTCGCTGCGCGTCGCGTGATGCGACATGTTCGCCCGACTATGTCGCAGTTCGCGACGTCAGGCAATGCGCAGGCCGTTGGCCATCATGCCGCAGAGGCCGGTGGGCTCGGCTTGCCACAGGGGAGCCACGGCGTGCGACAGGGGCGATGACGATGGCTAGGGATAGTCCCTAGAAGAGCCGGTACAGGCTTTGCAAGTGCTGCTTCACCGCGACGGCGCGGTGAATCCCAACCACTCGGCAACCACTCGATTTGGAGACACAGACATGGACATGCTGGAACCCGGCAAATTCGGCACCGCGGTGCCGTTCCGCAAGCGCTACGACAACTTCATCGGCGGGCAATGGGTCGCACCGGCCAAGGGCCAGTACTTCGAGAACATCACGCCGGTGACCGGCAAGGTCTTCTGCGAGGTCGCGCGCTCCACCGCGGAAGACGTCGAGCGCGCACTCGACGCCGCGCATGCGGCCAAGGCCGCCTGGGGCCGGACCTCGCCCACCGAGCGCTCGAACATCCTCAACAGGATCGCGCAGCGCATGGAGGAAAACCTGCCGATGCTCGCGATGGCCGAGACCTGGGACAACGGCAAGCCGATCCGCGAGACCACGCTGGCCGACATGCCGCTGGCGGTCGACCATTTCCGCTATTTCGCCTCGTGCATCCGGGCCCAGGAAGGCGGCATCAGCGAGATCGACAGCAAGACCTACGCCTACCACTTCCATGAGCCGCTGGGTGTGGTGGGCCAGATCATTCCCTGGAACTTCCCGATCCTGATGGCAGTGTGGAAGCTGGCACCGGCGCTGGCCGCAGGCAACTGCGTGGTGCTCAAGCCGGCCGAGCAGACGCCCGCGTCGATCCTGGTGCTGATGGAGCTCATCGGCGACCTGCTGCCGCCGGGCGTGCTCAACGTGGTCAACGGCTTCGGGCTCGAAGCGGGCAAGCCGCTGGCATCGAGCAACCGCATCGCCAAGATCGCGTTCACCGGCGAGACCACCACCGGCCGGCTGATCATGCAGTACGCGAGCCAGAACATCATTCCGGTCACGCTCGAGCTGGGCGGCAAGTCGCCCAACATCTTCTTCGAGGACGTGGCGGCCAAGGACGACAGCTTCCTCGACAAGGCGCTCGAAGGCTTCGCGATGTTCGCGCTCAACCAGGGCGAGGTCTGCACCTGCCCGAGCCGCGCGCTGGTGCAGGAGTCGATCTACGAACGCTTCATGGAGAAGGCCGTCAAGCGCGTGGAAGCCATCAAGCAGGGCAGCCCGCTCGAGATGAGCACGATGATCGGCGCGCAGGCCTCCAACGAGCAGCTGGAGAAGATCCTGTCGTACCTCGACATCGGCAAGCAGGAGGGCGCCAAGGTGCTGACGGGCGGCGAGCGCCACCGGCTGGCCGGTGAACTGGAAGGCGGCTACTACGTCAAGCCGACCATCTTCGCGGGCCACAACAAGATGCGCATCTTCCAGGAGGAGATCTTCGGGCCGGTGGTGTCGGTGACCACCTTCAAGACCGAGGAAGAGGCGCTGGAGATCGCCAACGACACGCTCTACGGGCTGGGCGCCGGCGTCTGGAGCCGCGACGCGAACCGGGCCTTCCGCATGGGCCGCGGCATCCAGGCCGGCCGCGTGTGGACCAACTGCTACCACCACTACCCGGCGCATGCGGCCTTCGGCGGCTACAAGGCCTCGGGCATCGGCCGCGAGAACCACAAGATGATGCTCGACCACTACCAGCAGACCAAGAACCTGCTGGTGAGCTACGACGAATCGCCGATGGGGTTCTTCTGACCATGGACCTGCGCCGCGTCATCTGCACGCCGGCCGCCGAGGCGCTGATTGACGTGGTGCGGGCCAAGCACGGGCCGGTGATGTTCCATCAGTCGGGTGGCTGCTGCGACGGCAGCGCGCCCATGTGCTACCCGCAAGGGGAGTTCCAGGTGGGGGACTACGACAAGCTGCTGGGCGAGATCCACGGCGCGCCCTTCTACATCAGCGGGCCGCAGTTCGAGTACTGGCAGCACACGCAGCTGATCATCGACGTGGTGCCGGGGCGCGGCGGGATGTTCTCGCTGGAAGGCCCCGAGGGCCTGCGCTTTCTCACGCGCTCGCGGCTCTTCAGCGATGAAGAGGACACGCGGCTGCAGGCCGCACGCTGAAGGCAGACATGACGAGGGCCGGCCGATCGGGGATCTGCCGGTCCTCTGCCGTGCGAGACGCTCAGTCCACCCCGATCATCACGCTCGAGGCCTTGATCAGCCCATAGGCCGGGCCGCCCTCGACCAGGCCCAGCGAATCGGCCGAGGTCGAGGTGATCGTCGAGACGATCTGCACGCCTGACGCGATCTCGAGCGTGACCTCGGTGGTCACCGGGCCTCGCACGATCTTGACGACCTTGCCGGGCAGAACGTTGCGGGCGCTGATTTTCATGGGGGGCTCCAGATGAAAGCTAAATCGACATTCTGAGGGCAGCGCACCCTAACGCCTGTGTCAGGCGGGCACGGCGTCCTGCACCGTCGCCATGTCGATCACGAAGCGGTACTTGACGTCGCTCCTGAGCATGCGCTCGTAGGCCTCGTTGATCTGCGGCATCGCGATGGCCTCGATGTCCGAGACGATCCCGTGCTGGGCGCAGAAGTCGAGCATCTCCTGCGTCTCGGGAATGCCACCGATCATCGAGCCGGCGATGCTGCGGCGCTTGCCGATCAGGCCGAACACGCCCGGCGAGGGGTGCGGCGTGCTGGGCGCGCCTACCAGCGTCAGCGTGCCGTCCATCTTGAGCAGTGCGATGAAGGGGTCGAGGTCGTGCGGGACGGCGACGGTGTTGAGGATGAAGTCGAAGCTGTTGCGGTGCGCCTTCATCTCGTCTGCATTCTTCGACACCACCACCTCCTTCGCGCCCAGGCGCAGGGCGTCGGCCGACTTGCCCGGCGAGGTGGTGAACAGCACCACGTGCGCGCCCAGCGCGGCGGCGATCTTCACGCCCATGTGGCCCAGCCCGCCCAGGCCGACGATGCCCACCTTCTGGCCCGGGCCGACCTTCCAGTGGCGCAGCGGCGAGTAGGTGGTGATGCCGGCGCACAGCAGCGGCGCCACGGCGGCGAGGTCCTTCTCGTCGTGGGTGATCTTGAGCACGAACTTCTCGAACACCACGATGTGGTCGGAGTAGCCGCCCAGCGTGTTGGCGCGCGACACCTGCTCGGGGCTGTTGTAGGTGCCGGTCATGCCGTTGTCGCAGTACTGCTCCAGGCCTTCGGCGCAGGGCTGGCAATGCTGGCAGCTGTCGACCATGCAGCCCACGCCGACGATGTCGCCGACCTTGAACTTCGAGACGTCGGGGCCGACGGCGCTCACGCGGCCGACGATCTCGTGGCCCGGCACGCAGGGGAAGATCGAAGGGCCCCATTCGCTCTTGGCGGTGTGCAGGTCGGAGTGGCAGACGCCGCAGTGCAGGATGTCGATCGCGACGTCCCGGGCGGCCGGCGTGCGGCGCTCGAAGGTGAAGGGGGAGAGGGGCGTGGTGGCCGAGCGGGCCGCGTAGGCGTGGGCGAGGGTCATGTCGGGGTTCCTGGGAAGGCGCGAGCCGGGGAAAACCGGCCCACCTTACACAGCCGCGCGCGGGCGCGCTGAGCGCCCGCTCAAAGGCCCCGGGGCGCCCTCGGCTGCCTTCAGCCGGTCACACGGCGGCCGACCAGCACCGGATCGGCGCGGTAGCGATCGGGGAACACCTTCTTGAGGTTGGCGACCTTGGGCAGGTCGTTGATCACGATGTAGGGCTGGTTCGGGTTCAGCGTCAGGTAGTCCTGGTGGTAGCCCTCGGCCGGGAAGAAGCGCTTCTGCAGTTCGATGGTGGTCGCGATCGGCGCGCCGAAGCTGCCGGCCTTGCCGAGCTGGTCGATGTAGGCCTTGGCGATGCGGGCCTGCTCGTCGTTCTGCGCGAACACCGTCGAGCGGTACTGCGTGCCGCGGTCGGGGCCCTGGCGGTTTAGCTCGGTCGGGTTGTGGGCCACCGAGAAATAGATCTGCAGGATGCGGCCGTAGCTGATCTGCTTCGGGTCGTAGGTGATCGCGACCGCCTCGGCATGGCCGGTGCGGCCCGAGCCCACGGTTTCGTAGCGGGCGGTCTTCTCGTCGCCGCCCGCGTAGCCCGAGACCGCGTTGGTCACGCCCTTGACGTGCTGGAACACGCCCTGCACGCCCCAGAAACAGCCGCCGGCGAGCACCGCGGTCTCGGTGGCCGCGGCCGTGGCGAGGTCGTCGGCGGGCGCCGGGATGACGACGGCGTTCTCCGCCGCCATCGAGGGCACGATCTTGAAGGCGGCCGCGGCAGCCAGCAGCGCCACGGCACCGAGCGCCATGCGGCGCGAGAAGCGCTGGCGGGGGGCGAGCGCGGCGGCAGGAGGGGTCGAGGGCTTGTTCATCTCAGGTCTTCCTTCGGTGCAGGGTGGATCGGACGGCGTCCGTGTTCCTGAGTTCGGGGGAAGGGCGCCCTCGGTTACGCGATGCGCGTCGAAATTTCCGCCGCATCGATGCAAGCCGGTTGTAACCCCTGGGCGACGCGGGCCGAACTACCCGGTGGAAGCCATGCCGCGCGCCCACGATCAGGCATCGTTATGCCCATTGGGATATAACGGGTTTCGAGCCTGCCTGAGTCCAAGGTGCCGCGCGCTGCGTACAGCGTCCCAGGAGCCCCCGGTCGTCCCGTGCCGGTGGCCACCTGTTCACCCAGACCCCACAGGACCCTTTTGAAGGATTTGCCATGACCCCCCAAGGAAGACGTTCGGCATTGGTCGCAGGCGGCTCGACGCTCGGCCTGGCCATTGCCTACGCACTGGGCTGGAGCCCACGTCCGGCGCTGGCCGCCACCGCAGGCACCTTCGAGCTGACCCGTACCGAGGCCGAATGGCGCAAGCTGCTCAGCGCCAACCAGTACGCAGTGATGCGCGAGGAGGGCACCGAGCGGCCCTACACCAGTCCGCTCAACGACGAGCACCGCGAAGGCGTCTTCGCCTGCGCGGGCTGCAGCCTCGACGCCTTCTCCTCGAAGACCAAGTTCGACAGCAGGACCGGCTGGCCCAGCTTCTGGCAGCCCTTGCCCAACGCGGTCGGCGAGAACGTGGACAAGACCTTCGGCATGGTGCGCACCGAGGTGCACTGCCGGCGCTGCGGCAGCCACTTCGGCCATGTGTTCCCCGACGGCCCCAAGCCCACCGGCCTGCGCTACTGCATGAACGGCCTGTCGCTCAAGTTCACGCCGCGCGCGGCCTGATCCACGCAACCCCACGCCTCCCACGCCCGCATGCTGCTCTTTCTCGTCGCCTACCTGGGGGGTGTGCTGACCATCCTCAGCCCCTGCATCCTGCCGGTGCTGCCCTTCGTGTTCGCGCGGGGTGAGCAGCCCTTCCTGCGAAGCGGGCAGCCGCTGCTGGTGGGCATGGCGCTGACCTTCGCGGCGGTGGCCTCGCTGGCGGCGGTCGGCGGCGGCTGGGCGGTGCAGGCCAACCAGTACGGCCGCTGGGCGGCGCTGGTGCTGATGGCGGTGTTCGGGTTGATGCTGCTGTTTCCGCAGCTGGCAGAACACGCCACGCGGCCGCTGGTGGCCTGGGGCGCACGCCTGTCGGCCTCGGCCACGGGGGGCGCCTCCGGGCGCGGCGCCTCGTCGCTCGTGCCTTCGCTGCTGCTGGGGTTGGCGACCGGGCTGCTGTGGGCGCCCTGCGCGGGCCCGATCCTGGGCCTGGTGCTGACCGGCGCGGCGCTCAACGGCGCGAGCGCACAGACCTCGCTGCTGCTGCTGGCCTATTCGGCCGGCGCCGCGACCTCGCTGGCCGCGGCGCTGCTGATCGGCGGGCGGGTGTTCCAGGCCATGAAGCGTTCGCTCGGCGCGGGCGAGTGGATCCGTCGCGGCATCGGCGCGGCCCTGCTGTGCGGCGTGGCCGCGATCGCGCTGGGGCTGGACACCGGCGTGCTGGCACAGTTGTCGCTGTCGAGCACGGCCAGGGTCGAGCAGGCATTGGTCGACCGGGCGGGCGCGGGTTCGAAGGCCGAATCCGCGGCCTCCGACCGGGTGGTGGCCAGCGGCTCGAACGCGATGCGGCCCGCCGGTGAGGCCGGGCTGCCCATCGAAGGCGCCATGCCCGCGCTGGCCGGCGCGGTGCAGTGGCTCAATTCCGAGCCGCTGACCACCGCGCAGCTGCGCGGCAAGGTGGTGCTGGTCGACTTCTGGACCTACTCCTGCATCAACTGCCTGCGCGCGCTGCCCTACGTGCGTGCCTGGGCGGAGAAGTACAAGGACCAGGGCCTGGTCGTGATCGGCGTGCACTCGCCGGAATTCGCCTTCGAGAAGGACGTGGGCAACGTCCGCAAGGCGGTCAAGGACCTGAAGCTCGACTACCCCGTGGCGATCGACAACGACTTCACCGTCTGGCGTGCCTTCAAGAACCAGTACTGGCCCGCCCACTACTTCATCGATGCCAAGGGCAACATCCGCTACCACCACTACGGCGAGGGCGAGTACGACAAGTCGGAACAGGTCATCCAGCAACTGCTGGCCGAAGCCGGCCAGGGCCGCGTGCCGGGCGATCTGGTGAAGGTCGAGGCCAGCGGCGCGCAGGCCGCGGCCGACGGCGCCAACGTCAAGTCGCCCGAGACCTACGTGGGCTACCAGCGGGCCGAGCATTTCGTGTCCGCCGGCGGTTTTGCGAAGAACCAGCCGCACCGCTACGCCGGCCCGGCCGCGCTCCAGCTCAACCAGTGGGCGCTGGCCGGCGACTGGCGCGTGGGCGCCCAGAGCGCCGTGCTGGACCGCAGCGGCGGGCGCATCAGCTTCCAGTTCCATGCACGCGACCTGCACCTGGTGCTGGGACCGGGCGCCGATGGCAAGCCGGTGCGCTTCCGGGTGCTGATCGACGGCAAGGCGCCGGGCGCCGACCAGGGCATGGACGTCGACGCCCAGGGCCATGGCGTGGTGACCGGGCAGCGGCTCTACCAGCTGGTGCGGCAGAAGGGCGGCGTGGCCGAGCACCGCTTCGACATCGAGTTCCTCGACCCGGGGGCCGAGGCTTTCGCCTTCACCTTCGGCTAGGTCAGGATGAACACGTCGGGGTCGAGCCTGGGCGCCTGCTGCGGCTCGCCCATCATCTCGCGCAGCGTCGACTCGATGCCGGCCGACATCGCATCCAGCGCGAGGTCGTTGGCCGCCATGCCGAAGGGCTCCTCGATCTCCGCGCCCAGGGCCTCGAGCGCGAAGAAGGTGTAGGCGATGAAGGCCACGATCACCGGCGTGGTCGGCCCGATCGAATCGACCAGGCCGAAGGGCAGCAGCACGCAGTAGAGGTAGATCGTGCGGTGGATGATCACCGAGTAGGTGAAGGGGATCGGCGTGCTCGCGATGCGCTCGCAGCCGCCCAGCGCCTCGTTGAGGTGGCTCAGCGGCGCGTCCATGGCCGGCACGATGGCCGGCGCGATCTCGCCCGCCTGCCGCCGGTCGCGCAGCCATTCGCCGGCCATCAGCAGCAGCATCGAGGGCTTGTACAGCACCGGCTGGAGTCGTGCGCGGTCGTCCGGCGTCAGCAGGCGCTCGAAATCGGCCGCGGGATCGGTGCGGCGCAACTGGTGGCGCAGCGCATGCACGAAGGCGATCAGCCGCGCGGCCAGCGGTTGCACCTCGGCCGGCGCGTCGGCCAGCGTGAGCGCCTGGCGCAGCAGGGTGCGGGTGTTGTTGAGCACGCTGCCCCAGAGCGTGCGCGCCTCCCAGTAGCGCGCATAGCTGGTGCCGTTGCGAAAGCCCAGGAAGATGGCCAGCGTCAGGCCGATCAGCGAGAAGGGCACGAAGGTCAGCGGGATCTTCCACTGGAACAGGCGCCCGTGGAGCACGGTGACGAGGATGGCGAAGGCCGTGGTGGCGAGCAGCTGCGGTGCGATGTCGCGCAGCACGGAGCCGCGCCAGACGAACAACATGCGCAGCCAATGGAGGCGGGGTCGGATGATCATGGGTCCCCGATCATCCCAGGGACAGGCTCGGTGCTCGCCTGGGTCGGGTAAGGGCGCTGTCGGGAAGCGGCCCGGGATCGCGTGCGGCGCGATCCGACGTGGAAAAAATGCATGGCTGGCCGGAGAACCGATGGCTAGCAAAAAACGACCTTGGAGACTTTTGAGGGTCCCGGGTCGCCCCACGATGAAACCGAATCCTGGAGAAGGGCGGCAGCTGCTTCCAGCTGCTTTCTTTCGATGCCGCGATCCTACCTTAAATGCAAACGCTTCTCATTTGATTGGATGGCGCGATACAAATTATTTCCATCAGCCCGACGCCGGGGCCGACGCCTGTTGTGCCCGCAGCAGCCTTCGATCTCGGGCCGCTGCGGGTCGCGAAGGTGGCCTGCACTCTGGCGATGATGGCCTGCCTCCCAGGCCAGCAGCCAGCCATTCGTCGCTTCCGACGATGGTCTGCAGGGCCGTGCCGCAGAACACTTCATCGCTTCGATCCAGTGGGAAAAGAGGCGAGCGATGGCTTGGAAACTCGACGCGGCCGAGGCCGGGTTCAGGCAGGAGGTCCGGGACTTCCTGGCGGAGGCCCTGACGCCCGAACTGCGCACCGCGGGCCGGCGCTGCGCGGGCATCTTCAGCGACTACGACGACGGCATCCGCTGGCACCGCATCCTCGCGCAGCGCGGCTGGAGCGTGCCCAGCTGGCCGGTCGCGCATGGCGGCACCGGCTGGACGCCGATGCAGCACTACATCTTCGCCAGCGAACTCGCGCAGGCCGACGCGCCGCCGCTCGCGCCCAACAGCACGCGCATGGTGGCGCCAGTGATCATCGCCTTCGGCACCGAGGAGCAGAAGCAGCGCTGGCTGCCCGGCATCCGCAACGGCGACGACTACTGGGCCCAGGGCTACTCCGAACCGCAGGCGGGCTCCGACCTCGCATCGCTGCAGTGCCGCGCGGTGCGCGACGGCGAGCACTACGTGATCAACGGCACCAAGATCTGGACCACGCATGCGCACTGGTCCAACCGCATGTTCTGCCTGGTGCGCACGGCCAGCGGCGGCAAGGCGCAGCAGGGCATCAGCTTCCTGTGCTTCGACCTCGACCTGCCCGGCATCACGGTGCGCCCCATCGTCAGCATCTCGGGCGACCACGAACTCAACCAGGTGTTCTTCGACGACGTGCGCGTGCCGGTGTCCTCTTTGCTGGGCGAGGAGAACCAAGGTTGGGCCATCGCGAAATACCTGCTTGCGCACGAGCGTGGCCATGCCTGGGCGCCGCTGCTGCGCGCCCGGCTGCGGCGCCTGCGCGAGGCGGCGCGCACCGCATGGCCGCACAGCGGGGCCGACGAAGCCCGCGACATGGTGCTGCGCCTGGCCGAGGCCGATTGCGCGATCGATGCGGTCGAGGCGCTCGAACTGCAGGCCCTGCGCGCGCAGGTGCAGGGCGAGCCGCCGGGCATCCGGCCCTCGATGGGCAAGGTGCTGGGTTCCGAGCTGCGCCAGCGGCTGACCGAGCTGGGCATCGAGATCGCCGGCCGCTATGCCGCGGTGAACCTGCCGCTGGCCGACGGCCTGCAGGGCGCGCTGCCCGTGCCCGAGGAGGCGGTGTTCTCGATGTCGGCCTACCTCAACGACCGCGCGGCCTCGATCTACGCGGGCTCCAACGAAGTCCAGCGCAACCTCATCGCCGCGCACCTGCTGCGCGGCTGAACGCCCATGACCATCGACACCCTTCAAGCCGAGCGCGAGCACACGCTCGCGATGCTGGTCGACAGCCTCTCGCGCTACCTCGGCGAACGCTTCGACCTCGACCAACGGCTGCGTTCGCTGGCCGAGGCCACCGACGCGCCGCCGGCCTTCTGGTCCGGCCTGTCGCGCGAGCTCGGCCTGCTGGGCGCGGCCCTGCCCGAGGCGCAGGGCGGCCTCGGCGGCGGCATGGCCGTGCACCTGGCCGTGATGCAGACGCTGGGTGGCGCGCTCGCGGGCGAGCCCTACCTGTCGAGCATCGTGATCGGCGCAGGCCTGCTGCAGCGCCAGCCGGGCGCGTTCAGCGACGCCTTGCTGGCCGATGCTGTCGAGGGCCGCGCGGTGCTGGCCTTCGCCCATGCCGAACCCGAGGGCCGCGACGAACGCGCCGAGGTGCGCACGCGACTGGTACGCGATGCCGAAGGCTACGAGCTCGACGGCCACAAGGCGGTGGTGCATGCGGCGCCCTGGGCTACGCACCTGATCGTCTCGGCGCGCAGCAGCGGCCGGCCGGGCGATGCCGAGGGCCTGTCGCTGATCGTGGTCGCGCGCGATGCACCCGGCGTGCAGTTGCGCCCCTATGCGCTGCGCGACGGCACCCGCGCCGCCGAGCTGCGGCTCGAGCGTGTGCGCGTGCCGGCCGAGGCCCTGCTGGGACGCGAGGGCGAGGCGCTGCCGCAGATCGAACAGGCGCTCGACGAAGCCACGCTCGCGGTCTGCGCCGAAGCCGTGGGCGTGATGCGCCGGCTGCTGGCCGACACGCTCGACTACGTGCGCCAGCGCAAGCAGTTCGGCGTGCCCATCGCGAGCTTCCAGGTCTTGCAGCACCGGTTGGCCGACATGCACATGGCGCTGGCCCAGGCCGAAGCGCTGACCCAGGCCGTGCTCGAGGCGATGGACGGCACCGCCGACGAACGCGCGCGGGCGGTGTCCTCGGCCAAGGTCGCGGTCGCGCGCGCCTGCAAGGCCGTGGGGCAGGGCGCGGTGCAGCTGCACGGCGGCATGGGCATGACCGAGGAGCTGGCCATCGGCCACTATTTCCGGCGCGCGACGCTGATCGAATCGCAGTTCGGCCCGGCCGCATGGCACGTGCGGCGGGTCGCGCGGCTCGAGGCGCAGCGCGATCCGACGCAGGCCTGAGGCCTCGAGTCTGGCCCACCGGCCACGCCATGTTCCTGATGGACATGACGTGACTGGAAAAAGCCTCAGTCCGGCCGCAACACGACGCGCCCCACCGCATCGCCACCCTGCATCGCCGCCAGTGCCGCGTGGTGGTCCGACAGCCCCCACACGCCCGCGATGGCCGGGCGCAGATCGCCACGGGCATGCAACGCCATCACGCCGCGCAGGTTGGCCGCCGCCTGGACTGGCTCACGCTGCGAGAACTGGCGGATGTCCACGCCCACCAGTGCCGCGCCCTTGAGCAGCGGCAGGTTGGCCGGCAAGGACGCGATACCGCCGCCCGCGAAGCCGAGCACCAGGTGGCGCCCGCCCCAGCCCAGCGAACGGAAGGCGGGTTCGGTGAAGGCGCCGCCGACCGGGTCGACCACCACGTCCAAGCCTCGTGCTTGCGTCATCGCCTTGAGCGCGCTGCGCCAGTCGATGGCCGAGGTGTCGATGGTGGCGTTGGCACCGGCCGCGCGTGCCAGCGCGCGTTTCTCGGACGTCGAGCCGCCCGCGATCACGCGGGCACCGAAAGCGCGAGCGAGCTGCACCGCGGCCAGGCCGACGCTGCCCGCCGCGCCGAGCACGAACACCGTCTCGCCCGGCCGCAGCGCGCCGCGGTCGACCAGCGCGTGCCACATCGTGCCGTAGGGCACGGCCAGCGCCGCCGCCTCGGTGAAGAGGGCGGCTTCGCCGATGCGCTGCACCGCGACGGCAGGCACGCACACGGCCTCGGCCCAGGCGCCGCCGGCCGTGGCGGAACCGCAGACGCGTTCGCCCAGATGCCAGTCGGCCTCGGTGCCGTCGCCGATCGCTTCGACCGTGCCCGCGAACTCGCTGCCCGGGATGTAGGGCACGGGCGGCTGCAGCTGGTAGCGGCCCTGGGCCAGCAGCAGGTCGGCATGCGAGATCGCGCTGGCCTCGACGCGGATGCGCAGTTCACCGGCCCCGGCCTCGGGACGTGGCACCTCGCAAAGCGTCAAGGCGTCGAGCGGCCCCAGACGGGCCATCTGCAGCGCCTTCATGCGACCAGCCCCTGCATGCGATCGAGCGCGTCGCTGAACTCCTGCATGAAGTCCTGCACCACCGCGCGGCTCGACTGGGTGCCGGTCACCAGGCCGATGCCCTGGCCGACGAAATAGGTGGCGAGTTCGCGCGCCTGTGCGTTGCCGCCGTCGGCCGCCTGCTCGACCGCGCGCAGCGCCGGGCTGCTGAGCATGGCTGCAGCGGCATCGGCAGGCAGCCCGGGCTGCCCGGTGCTTCCCAGGCTTCGGTCCAGGCCGAACGCAGCTGGCGCGCGGGCTTGCCGGTGCGGCTGCGCGAGCGCACGGTGTCGCGCGAGCCGGCCGCGACCAGCTTCTCGCGCACCGTCTCGCTGCATTCGGATTCGCGCGTCGGCAGCCAGACCGAGCCGGTCCAGGCGCCTGCCGCACCCATCGCCATGCAGGCCGCCATCTGCTCGCCGGTCATGATGCCGCCCGCGGCGAGCACCGGCACCTCGCGGCCGCCGCGCAGCGCGCGCACCACCTCCGGAATCAGCACCATCGTCGAGACCTCGCCGCAATGGCCGCCGGCCTCGCCGCCCTGCGCCACGATGATGTCGACGCCGGCCTCGACCTGGCGCAGCGCATGTTCCTTCGCGCCGACCAGCGCCGCGACCGGAATGCCGTGGCGGCGCGCGCGCTCGATCATCGAGGGCGGCGGCACGCCCAGTGCATTGGCGATCAGCCGGATCGGATGGCGAAACGCGACGTCCATCTGGCGCTCGGCGTTCTCCGGCAGGAAGGGCGTGGGCCGCTCCATGCGCAGTTCGGTGCCGCCCTGCACGCCGTGGCGCTGCAGCAGTTCGCGCACGAAGGCGCTGTGCTGTTCAGGAATGCGCCGCGCCATGGCTTCCATGCCGGTGTCGGCGCCGGCCGCGCCGGGCAGGTTCTCGGGGATCAGCACGTCGAGGCCGTAGGGGCGGCCGTCGATGTGCGCGTCGATCCAGTTGAGTTCGGCTTCGAGTTCCTCGGGCGTGTGGCCGACCGCGCCCAACACGCCGAAGCCGCCGGCCTTGCTGACCTCGACCACCACATCGCGGCAATGGGTGAAGGCGAACAGCGGAAAGTCGATGCCGAGCGTGCGGCACAAGGGGCTCTGTATCACGGGGGTGTCTCCTCGGGGGCCTGGGTGGAGCAGGCACCTTAGGGAGGGCAGGGCGCACCGGCAATCGTCCCTTTCGACGATGCCCCGGGCCGGTGGCGCTTCCTATGATCGATGGCAGAGACCGGCATTGGGCCCGGTCGCGCAGGAGACACGACGCATGACCGCCATCGACGACCGCACCCCGATCATCGTGGGTGTGGGTGAGATCACCCACCGCAACAAGGAACCCGAGGCCGGGCTCGAGCCGATTGAGCTCATGGCGCGCGCGCTGCGCGCGGCCGAAGAGGACGCCGGTGCCGCGCTGCTGGCCGACATCGATTCGCTCGACATCGTCTGCGAATACTCCTGGCCCTACACCGACGCGACCGCGCTGCTGGGCGAACGGCTCGGCCACCTGCCGGCGCGCCGCGTCTACGGCGAGGCCGGCGGCGAGTCGCCGGTGCGCTTCATCCACGAGGCCGCGCTGCGCATCGCGCGCGGCGAGAGCCGGATCGCGGCCATCACCGGCGCCGAATCGCGCTACACCGTCGACGCCGCGGCCAAGCGCGGCATCGACCTGGGCTGGACGCCCAGGGACGACACGGTGAAGCTGGTGCGCGGCACCGACCTGTGCCACCCGGTGGCGGTGAAGCATGGCGCCGCGATGCCGATCACGATCTACCCGCTCTACGAGAACGCCGCGCTGGCGCACTGGGGCCAGACCCCGCGCGAGGCGCAGCAGGAATCGGCCGCGCTCTGGTCGCGCTATTCGGAAGTGGCCGCGGCGAATCCGCATGCCTGGCTGCGCCAGGGCTTCAGCGCCGAGGAGGTGGCGGAGCCACGCGCCGCCAACCGGCTGATCGCCTGGCCCTACACCAAGCACATGGTGGCCAACCCGGTGGTCAACATGGGTGCGGGCGTGCTGCTGACCAGCGTGGGCCATGCGCGCGCGCTGGGCATCGCGCCCGAGAAATGGGTCTACGTGTGGGATGGTGCCGCGGCGCGCGAGCCGCGCGACTACCTGCAGCGCGACCAGTTCCACCGCTCGCATGCGCAGGACCTGGTGATGGAGACCGTGCTCGCGCAGGTGGGCGGCGATGCGTCGGCCTTCGAGATGCTCGAGCTCTACAGCTGCTTCCCCATCGTGCCCAAGATGGCGCGCCGCACGCTGGGCCTGGCGCCCGACGCGCAGATGACCTCGACCGGCGGCCTGAGCTTCTTCGGCGCGCCGCTCAACGACTACATGACGCACGCGGCCGCGGGCCTGGTGCGCGCGCTGCGCAACGCACCGGGCAAGACCGCGCTGCTCTACGGCCAGGGCGAGTACGTGACCAAGCACCATGCGCTGGTGCTGGGTTCGAGCCCGCCGCCGAACGGCCTGCCCCCGGCCGACTACAGCGTGCAGGCCGCGGCCGATGCGCGGCGCGGCCCGGTGCCGGCCTTCGTCGAAAGCTACAACGGCAGCGCCACGCTCGAGACCTTCACCATCATTTACGGCCGTGACGGCCTGCCCACGCACGGCATCGTGATCGCGCGCACGCCGGCCGGCGAACGGCTGATGGCGCGCGTCGAGCCCGACGATGCAGCGGCGCTGGCGGTGCTCACCGATCTCGACCGTTCCCCGGTGGGCAGCACCGGCCACGTCACGGCAGGCACCGACAGCCTGCGCTGGAGCCTCGCATGAGCACCGAACAAAAGAACGACGCGGTGCGCGTCGAGAAACTCCCGGGCCACATCGCGGTCGTCACCATCGACCGGCCCGAGGCGCGCAATGCCGTCAACGGCGCGGTCGCGGCCGGCCTCGAGGCCGCGGTCGACGCGACCGAGGCCGACGACGACATCTGGGTCGTGGTGCTGACCGGCGCGGGCCCGGACGCCTTCTGCGCGGGCGCCGACCTCAAGGAAGTGTCGGCCGGCCGCGGCAGCGCGCTGAGCACCGAGCGTGGCGGCTTCGCGGGCTTCGTCTACCGCGAGCGCAGCAAGCCCTGGATCGCGGCCGTCAACGGCAAGGCACTCGCGGGCGGCACCGAACTCACGCTGGCCTGCGACCTGGTGGTCGCGGCCGAGCATGCGGCCTTCGGCCTGCCCGAAGTGCTGCGCGGCCTGATCGCCGCGGCGGGCGGGCTGTACCGGCTGCCGCGCGCCATCCCGCCCAACATCGCGCTGGAACTGATCCTGACCGCCGGCCAGCTCGACGCGCAGCGCGCACATCAGCTGGGCTGGGTCAACCGCGTGGTGCCGGCCGCGGAGCTGCGCGACGCGGCGCTGGCGCTGGCGGCCCAGATCACGCGCAACGCGCCCACGGCCGTGCGCGAGAGCCTGCAGGTGGCACGCATGGCCAACGAGCTCGACGAGGCCGCGCTGCGCACGCTGACCCGCGCGGCCTTCCAGCGCGTGGCGGCCAGCGAGGATTTCCGCGAAGGCCCGCGGGCCTTCATCGAGAAACGGGCGCCGCAGTGGACCGGCCGTTGAACCGGGACCCGCGATGAACGCCACCGACGACATCCAGCTCGACCGCAGCCACGCCGGCATCGCGGTCGTCACGCTGAACCGCCCCGAGCGCCTCAACGCGCTGAGCCAGATGACGGTGCGCCGCCTGTGCGCATTGCTCGATGCCCTGGCGACCGACGACGCCGTGCGCGTGGTCGTGCTCACCGGCGCGGGTCGCGGCTTCTGCGCGGGCTGGGACCTGGCCAGCCCACTGACCGATGCCACCGGCGCGGAACGGGCAGGGCCACCCACGGTGGCCGACTACTGCACCGGCCAGGAACTGTTCGCGGGCATGGTGCGCCGGCTGCGGTCGCTGGGCAAGGTGGTGATCGCGGCGGTCAACGGCGTGGCCGTGGGCGCGGGCTTCGCGCTCACGCTGGGCGCGGACATGCGCATCGCGAGCCGCGCCGCGTCCTTCCACGTCGGCGCGGTGCGCATTGGCCTCACGGCCGGCGAATGCGGCATCAGCTACCACCTGCCGCGGCTGATCGGCGCGTCGCGCGCCTTCGAAGTCATGCTGACCGGCCGGCCGATCCCGGCCGAGGAGGCCGAGCGCATCGGGCTGGTCTCCAGGCTGGTCGACGATGCCGCCGAACTGCTTCCTCAAGCGATGGCGCTGGCCGAACAGGTGCTGCGCAACAGCCCTTACGCCACGCGTCACACCAAGCAGATCATGTGGGCCAACCTCGATGCGGGCGGGCTCGACGCCGCGATCGAGCTCGAGAACCGTGCCCAGGTGCTGGCACTCATGACCGAGGATTTCAAGGAGGCTTCGGCGGCCTTCGTGCAGAAGCGGGCGCCGGTGTTCAGCGGGCGCTGAAGGCGAGGGCGGCGGCATGCTGCGACAATCGCCGCCCTCAGCCGCAACGCCCGAATCATGAAGCTGGTCATCGTCGTCCTCGAAGGGGTGCAGTCGCTCGACGTCGCGGCGCCGATGGACGTGTTCACCGAAGCCAACCAATACCTCGCGGCCGACCGGCAGTACGAGATCACGCTGGTGGGCCTGCAGGCCGGCACCGTGCGCTGCGCGAACGGCATGGAGCTGCATGTCGCCACCGACTACCTCCACTACACCGCGCAGCCCGACCTGCTGCTGGTGGCCGGCGGGCCGAAGCTGCCGGACCGGGATGTGTTCCCCGCGAGCTTCCTCGACTGGCTGAGCGCCAAGGCCGAGGGGGCGCTGCGCTACGGCTCGGTGTGCAACGGCGCCTTTCCTTTGGGCCACGCCGGCCTGCTCAATGGCAAGCAGGTCACGGCGCACTGGCATGACGTGGACCGGCTCATCGCGCGCTTTCCCAGGGCGCGCGTCAGGCCCGACAAGATCTTCATGCGCGACGGCCGGCTGTTCACCTCGGCCGGCGTGACGGCCGGCGTCGACCTGTGCCTGGCCCTGGTCGCCGAGGACTGGGGCCACGAGCTGGCCCTGCGCATCGCCAAGCGGCTGATCGTCTACATCCGGCGCGACGGCGGGCAGTCGCAGTACAGCCCCTATCTGGCGGTCGGCCCCAAGGAGGAGACCGTGGTGGCGAAGGTGCTGCGCCATGTGACGGAGCACCTGAGCGAGCCGCTGTCCATCGAGCAACTGGCCGATGCGGTGGCGGTCAGCCGGCGCACCTTCTCGCGCGTCTTCGCCAAGGATGCCGGCATGACGCCATCGGCCTTCGTGGCGCAGGTGCGCCTCGACTCCTGCCGCAAGCTGCTGGAGGAGACCGACCTGCCGCTCAAGACCGTGGCTTTCCGCTGCGGCTTCCACAACGCGAACCAGATGCGCACCGTGTTCGCGAAGCGGCTCGACACCACGCCGCGGGACTATCGCCAGCGCTTCCGTGACGCGGCGCCGGCAGTGGCCGGAAACCAGCCTTCATTGGCCTGAAGCCAGCCGCCACCGCGGGCTCGGCGCAGGGGGCCGGCCATAGACTTTTTCTCCTGCGGATCCATCGCAGCCCTTCAGGAGAAATCATCAACACCACGCACATGCCGAGCCCCGCGCAAGACCCGCGGCAGGCCTCCCTCCGGCACCTTCCGGTCAATCTCTTCGCCTCCGTCATGGGCATCGCGGGCCTGGCCGCGGCCTGGGGCCAGGTCAGCCACCGGTTCGGCGCCAGCCCGCGGGTCCACCAGACCCTCGGCGGCATCGCCGTCGCGCTGTTCGTCGTGCTGTGCCTTGCCTACGCCGCCAAGGCCCTGCGCTTTCCGCAGGCCGTGCGCGACGAGTTCAGGCACCCCATCGCGGGCAACTTCTTCGGCACCATCGCCATCGCCACGCTGCTCATCTCTTCGGTGATCGCGCCCCTCGGCGCGCTGGCGTCGCAGCTCCTGTGGAGCCTCGGGGCGGCGATGACGATCGCGCTGTGCTTCGCGATCGTCAGCCGCATGCTGCGGGGCAAGGTCGATGCCGGCCATGCCGTGCCGGCCTGGCTGATCCCGGGCGTGGCCACGCTCGACATCACGGTCGCCGGCGGCGCGCTGCCGATGGTCTGGGCCCGGGAGCTCAACCTGTTCTCGATGGCGGTCGGCACCATGGTCGCGCTGGTGTTCTTCACGATGATCGTCTCGCGCCTGATCCACCATCACGAGAAGCTCGCCAGCGAGATGGTGCCCTCGCTGATGATCCTGGTCGCGCCCTTCGCGGTCGGCTTCCTCGCGTACACCAGCTTCTTCCAGCGCGTCGATGCCTTCGCCGCCACGCTGTTCTATTTCGGCCTGTTCGTGTTCGTCGTGCTGGTGGTGAAGGTGTTCAGCCGCGGCGTGCCCTTCGGGGCCGGATGGTGGGCCTTGAGCTTTCCGATCGCGGCGCTCAGCAATGCGGCGCTGCGCTATGCGGCCGAGGTCGACCTGGGGATGGTGACGGCGCTGGCCTTCGCGCTGCTGGCCTTCCTGAGCGGCCTGATCGCGGTGCTCACGGTCCGCACGCTGCAGTTCCTGGCCAGCGGCGAACTGCTGCGGCCCAAGGCGCAGCCGAAGGCGGCCCTCGTGCCCACGGCGGAAGCGCCGCGCTCGGGCTGGGACGAGGTCGGCAATTGCAGCGGGCTGGACCGCATCAGGGCGGCGTAGGCGGCGAGCTGCGACGAGCCCTCAACGGCGCCCGATCAGCGCCTCGATCTCCCGGATCACCGCTTCCTTCTCGCGGTTGTAGACCTGCGGGTCAACGGGGTCGATGGCGTGCGCCCGGTCCTTGGCCGCTTCGTACTTCAGCCGCAGGTCGGGCCGGCTGTCCAGCATGGCCATGAAGGCCAGCGAATCCGCGTGCACCGGATCGCCGCGGTGGCAGATGTGCACGTTGACGTTGAAGCGCCGGCCGGCGAGCACCACCGAGGCGCAGACATAGGGCTTCTCGTCGGTGTCGACCCAGACCGGCCGGCGGTGGAAGCCCAGGCCTTCAAAGGCGGGATGCTCGGCGCGCAGGTCCGGCCGTGTGGTGATCGCCACCGCATCGATCATGGGTTTGCCGCGCAGGCCCACGATCGCCGTGCTGCCGATGTGCACCAGTTCCACGCCCGCTAGGGCCGCGTGCACCTCGTCGCGCACCCGGGCAAAGACCTGGGAATAGATGGGGTCGTAGGCCACGATGTGGCGGTGCTGCAGTCCTTCGTCGAAGCGTTCGAGTTCCATCGTGCGTCCTTTCGATCCGGGCGGATTCGCGCCGCCGCACGGCGTGCGCGCTCGGCGCCGGCCGGACAGGACTCTACAAAAACGCCGTCAGAAGCGTGCCTATACGCGACCGGCTTACTCGAATTCCGCATGAGCAGGCGCGCAATGCTTCTTTCACGCGCGACATGCCCGCTTCAATACTGCGGCCCGGCATGCCTTCGCGTTCCAGCCATGGGACGGGGGAGCGGCTTCTTCTCCACATCTCCTGTTCACCGAGGCTTCACTTGATTCGTCACACCCTGCTCGCAATGATGTTGGCTGCCGGCCTGATGCCGGCCGTCGTGGCCCAGGCCGAAACCGTGCGCTGGGCGCGCAGCGCCGACCCGGCCACGCTCGATCCCCATGCGGTGAACACCGGCACCAACTTCAACCTGCTGCACCAGGTCTACGAACCGCTGATCATCCGGCTGCCCGACGGCAAGCTGCAGGGCGCCATCGCCACCTCGTGGGGGCTCACCGACGACCCCAGCGTCTGGGAGTTCAAGCTGCGCCCCGGCGTGAAGTTCCACGACGGTTCGCTGCTCACGGCCGACGACGTGGTGTTCTCGCTCAAGCGGGCCCAGGCGCCGACCTCGCAGCTGAAGTCGCTGCTGTCCTCGGTCGACACCATCACCAAGGTCGATGCGCTCACGGTGCGGGTCAAAACCAAGGGCCCGAACCTGATCTTCGCCAACAACCTGAGCAACATCTTCATCCTGAGCGAGGCCTGGGCCAAGGCCAACAAATCGGAGACCGCGCAGGACGTGGCCAGCAAGACCGAGAACTTCGCCACCCGCAACGAGAACGGCACCGGGCCGTACACGCTGGTCTCGCGCGAGGTCGACAGCCGCACCGTGCTCAAGCAGTTTCCGCAGTACTGGGGCCGGGGCCAGTTCCCGCTCGAGGTGACCGAACTGGTCTACCTGCCGATCAAGTCGCCCGCGACCCGCGTCGCGGCCCTGCTTTCGGGCGAGGTCGACTTCCTGCAGGACCTGCCGGCGCAGGACGTGGCCCGGCTCAAGGCCGACAAGAGCCTGCGCGTGACCGAAGGGCCGGAAAACCGCTCGATCTTCCTGGGCCTCAACGTGGGCGCCAAGGAGCTCAAGTATTCGGACGTGAAGGGCAAGAACCCGCTGGCCGATCCCAGGGTGCGCGAGGCCATCGGCCTGGCCATCGATCGCGATGCGATCAAGACCGCGGTGATGCGCGGCCTGTCGATTCCCTCGAACATCATCGCGCCGCGCTTCGTCAACGGCTACGAGAAGGCCTTCGCGGCCTACCCGAAGGCCAATGTCGCGCAGGCCAAGAAGCTGCTGGCGGAGGCGGGCTATCCCAACGGCTTCGGCATCACCCTGCACACGCCGAACGACCGCTATGTCAACGACGAGGCGATCAGCACCGCGGTCTCGGGCTTCCTGGGCCGCATCGGCATCAAGACCACGGTGGCCGCGCGCCCCATCGCGCTGCACAGCACGGCCATCAACCAGGCCGACACCGACTTCTACCTGTTCGGCTGGGGCGTGCCCACCTACGATTCGGCCTACATCTTCGATTACCTGGTCCACACCCGCGGCAAGGACGGCCGCGGCCCGACCAATGCCACCGGCTACAGCAATGCCGACATCGACGCGAAGATCGTCTCGCTCGCCTCCGAGAGCGACAAGGCCAAGCGCGACGCGACCATCCAGAGCATCTGGCAGACGGTGCAGGCCGAGCGCTTCTACATCGCGCTGCACGACCAGGTGCTGAACTACGCGTCGAACCCCAGACTCGACATCCCGGTGAGCCCGGAAAACATACCCTTCTTCAAGTTCGTGAAGGTGGCGAAGAAGTAGGCGTCGCATGCTGGTCCATCTGCTGCGCCGGCTCGGCCAGTCCGTGCTGGTGCTGCTGGCCGTCTCGCTGATCTCCTTTCTTGTCTTCCGGCACATCGGCGATCCGACGATCAGCCTGCTGGGCGAGGACGCCACGCTCGAGGAGCGCGCCGAACTCACGGCCCGGCTGGGCTTCGACCGGCCGGTGCCGGTGCAGTACCTGCGCTACCTCGGCGAGGTGCTGCAGGGCGACCTGGGCGTCTCGTACCGCTTCAAGCGCCCGGTCGCGGAGCTGATCGCCGAGCGCCTGCCGGCCACGCTGGAACTGGCGCTGGTCGCCGCGGTCTTCGCGATCGTGGGCGGCATCGCCCTGGGCGTGTACACCGCGATCCATCGCGACGGCGCGCTGAGCCGCGCGATCATGACGGTGTCGCTGGTGGGCGTTTCGCTGCCCACCTTCCTGATCGGCATCGGGCTGATCTACCTGTTCGCGGTCGAGCTGCGCTGGCTGCCGTCCTTCGGCCGCGGCGAGACGGTGAAGATCGGCGCCTGGAGCACCGGGCTGCTCACGGCCTCGGGCTGGAGCGCGCTGCTGCTGCCGGCCTTCACGCTGGGTTTCTACAAGCTCACGCTGATCATGCGGCTGGTGCGCGCCGAGATGCTGGAGGTGCTGCGCTCGGACTACATCCGCTTCGGCCGGGCGCGCGGCCTGCGCACGCGCGACCTGCACTACGGCCATGCCTTGCGCAACACGCTGATCCCCGTGATCACCATCACCGGGCTGCAGATCGGCTCGCTCATCGCCTTCGCCATCGTCACCGAGACGGTGTTCCAGTGGCCGGGCGTGGGCCTGCTGTTCATCTCTTCGATCCAGGGCGTGGACGTGCCGGTGGTCGCGGCCTACCTGCTGCTGATCGCGCTGCTCTATGTGCTGATCAACGGGGTGGTGGACCTGCTGTATGTCGCTGTGGACCCGCGCCTGCGCGTCGCCTGATTGCTTCCGTTCACCATGTTCTTTTCCCGAACTTCCACGGCCGCCGCGGCCCCGCGCCGGCGCTGGCGCCAATCCGATTCGCCGGTGCTGCGCGCCTTCGCGCGCTCGCGCACCGTGCAGGTGGCGGCCGTGCTGCTGCTGCTGATCGCCATCGCCTCGCTGTTCGCGCCGCTGATCGCGCGGCAGGACCCCTTCGACCCGGCCCACCTCGACCTCATCGATGCCTTCACGCCCCCGTGGCAGCAGGGCATCACGGGTGCCTTCTATCCGCTGGGCGCCGACGACCAGGGCCGCGACGTCTTCTCGGCCATCCTCTACGGCCTGCGCATGTCGCTGCTGGTGGGGGTGTCCGCGGTGGCACTGTCGCTGGCCATCGGCGTGCCGCTGGGCCTGGCCGCAGGCTATGCGGGCGGCTGGTTCGACACGCTGGTGATGCGGGTGGCCGATGTGCAGCTGACCTTCCCGGTGCTGCTGGTGGCACTCTTGATCTTCGGCATCGCGCGCGGCCTGCTGCCCGAGGGCTACCGCGACGACATGGCGGTGTACGTGATCGTCGCGGCGATCGGACTCTCTGACTGGGTGCAGTACGCGCGCACGGTGCGCGGCGCGGTGCTGGTCGAGAAGCACAAGGACTATGTGGCGGCCGCGCGCATCATCGGCCGCTCGCCCGGCGGGATCCTGCTGCACCACATCCTGCCAAACCTGCTGGCGCCGGTGCTGGTCATCGCGGCCATCAGCTTCGCGCTGGCCATCGTGGCCGAGTCCACGCTCTCCTACCTGGGCGTCGGGCTGCCGCCCACCCAGCCCTCGCTGGGCACGCTGATCCGCATCGGCCAGGGCTTCCTGTTCTCCGGCGAATGGTGGATCCTGCTGTTCCCGGGGCTGGTGCTGCTGGCCCTGGCGCTGTCCGTCAACCTGGTCGCCGACTGGCTGCGCGACGCGCTCAACCCCAAACTCCAATGACCGTGCAAAGAGAGCAGGGCGCCGTGCTGCGCGTGCGCGACCTGAGCGTCGAATTCGACACCCACCGCGGCGTGGTGCGGGTGCTCGACGGCGTCTCCTTCGACATTGCGCCGGGCGAGATCCTGGGCGTGGTGGGCGAGTCGGGCGCGGGCAAGTCCATGACCGGCGCGGCCGTCATCGGCCTGATCGAGCCGCCGGGGCGCATCGCGTCCGGCACGGTCGAGCTCCACGGCGAGCGCATCGACACGCTGCGCGGCGAGGACCTGCGGCGCATCCGCGGACGCCGCATCGGCAGCGTGTTTCAGGACCCGCTGACCAGCCTGAACCCCGTGTACCCGATCGGCCGGCATCTGGTGGAGACCATCCGCACCCACCTGCCGGTGAGCGAGCAGGAGGCCTTCCGCCGCGCGCTGGCACTGCTGGCCGATGTCGAGATCCCCGACCCGGAGCTGCGCATCCGCCAGTACCCACACCAGTTCTCCGGCGGCATGCGCCAGCGCGTGGCGATCGCGCTGGCCTTGTGTGCCGAACCCCAGCTGCTGATCGCCGACGAGCCCACGACCGCGCTTGATGTGTCGGTGCAGGCGCAGGTGATCCGCGTGTTCCGCCGGGTCTGCCGCGAGCGCGGCACGGCCGCCATGCTGATCACGCACGACATGGGCGTGATCGCCGAAGCCGCCGACCGCGTGATGGTGATGTACCGCGGCCGCGTGCTCGAGACCGGCCCGGTGCGCGAGGTGCTGGACACGCCGCGCGAGCCCTACACGCGCGCGCTGATGGCGGCGATCCCGTCGGTGCACCGGCGCATCGGCCGCTTGCCGGTACCGGAGATCGGTGCAGACGACGCGCTGCCGGTCCCCGCGGCCGCGCGCCCGGCCAGGGCCACCGACGCATCGGCCGCGCCGCTGATCCAGGTGCAGGGCCTCACGCGCGAGTTCGACCTCTCGGCCGGCTGGCTGGTGCGCACGCTGGCGCGCCAGCCGCGCAAGGTGTTGCGTGCGGCCGAGGACGTGCAGTTCGACATCGCGCGCGGCAGCACCTTCGGACTGGTCGGCGAGTCGGGCTCGGGCAAGTCGACCGTGGCCCGGATGATCGCCGGCCTGACGAAGCCGACCGCCGGGCGCGTGCTCTTCGACGGCGTCGACCGCTGGGGCGGTACGCACGAGACGGCCGCGCTGCGGCGCCGCTTCCAGATGATCTTCCAGGACCCCTATGCGAGCCTGAACCCGCGCTGGCGGGTGGACCAACTGATCGCCGAACCGGTCGAGGTGCTCGGCCTGGCGGGCAGTGCGGACGAGACCGAGGCACGCGTGGCCGACGCCCTGCGCCGGGTGCGCATGTCGCCCGACGACGGGCGCAAGTACCCGCACCAGTTCTCGGGCGGGCAGCGCCAGCGCATCGCCATCGCGCGCGCGCTGGCCAGCCAGCCCGAGTTCATCGTCTGCGACGAACCCACCTCGTCGCTCGACGTCTCGGTGCAGGCGCAGGTGCTCAACCTGATGCGCGACCTGCAGGAGGAATTCGGGCTCACCTACCTGTTGATCAGCCACAACCTGGCGGTGATCCGCCACATGTGCGACCGCATCGGCGTGATGCAGCGCGGCCGGCTGGTGGAGCAGGGCGCGGCCGAGGCCGTGCTGGACGCGCCGGCGCACGCCTACACCCGCGAACTGATGGCCGCGGTGCCGGACCATCGGGCGCGGCGGGTCTAGAGGATCGGCTTCACTCCAGGGTGAAGCCGATCTTCAGGCTGACCTGCCAATGCGCCACCTTGCCCTCGACCACGTGGCCGCGGGTCTCGGTGACCGTGAACCACTGGATGTTGCGCACGGTCTCGTGGGCCTTGGCGATGGCGGTCTGCACTGCGTCCTCGATGCTGGTGGGCGAGGAGCCGGTCAGCTCGAGGGACTTGTAGACGTGGTTGGACATGGGATGTCTCCTGGTGGGCTCGATGAAAAAGAACACGCGCCTGCATGCTCCACCCGCGGGCGGGTTCAGGCAAGCACATCCAGCGCGACGTGCGAGGCGAAGCGCGCCGGGTCGGTGCTCTTCTTGAGGATGCCGGCGTTGTGGAAGTCCTGGGCAAAGACCTGAACCTCGTCGCGCAGCGCCTTGCCGGCCGGATGGTGCTTGTAGGTGAGCTGGGCCAGCAGCTTCTGCAGGTCCGCCACGGGCACGGCGGGCGCGTACTTGGCGTAGATCTTCGCGGCTTCGTTGGGGTTCTCGCTCACATAGTCCGAGGCCTGCGCCAGCGCGCGCACGACCGCGGCCGCGCGCGCCTTGTCCTGGCGCGCGAACTGTCCGCGCGCGCCGACGATGCAGCACAGGCGCTCGGCGTACTCGCCCTTGGCGCTGTTGGCCACTTCGGTGAACAGGCCGGGGTTGCGCTTCTCGATCAGGTAGACGTTCGGGTCGCCGTCGGCGATGGCCTGCACCTCGCCCTTCCTCACGGCCACGTCGAGCAGGTCGGCCGGGTAGACGCGCCACTCGACGTCCTTCTCGATGTCGATGCCCTTCTTGGCCAGGTGGATCGAATAGAACTGCTTGGCGGGGCTGTTGAGGTCGGACACCCCGATGGTCTTGCCCTTGAGGCTCGCCAGGTCGACGGTGACGCCGGAGGCCTTGGCACCGATCAGGCGCAGGCAGCCGCCGTGCACGCTGCCCACGATCTTGACGTCGAAGCCGGCCTCGAGCGGCTTGACCCAGCGGTGGATCAGCCCGACGCCGACGTCCGCCTTGCCCGTGGCCAGCGCTTCGAGCAGCTGGTCGGAGGAGCCGGCCCAGTTCAGCAACTCCACATCGAGACCGTTCTTCTCGAACAGGCCGCGTTCCAGCGCGACCGGCACCGGTGCCAGGCAGAAGCCGGCCTGGCTCCAGGCGAAGGTCAGCTTCTTCGGTTGCGAGAGCGCCGGGGTGCCGAGCAGGCTCGTGGTGCCGACCACGGCGGCCGCAGCACCGGCGCGCAGGACGTCGCGGCGCGACGCGCCGGATGGATGAAAGGTATCAGGGAGGAGGGCGGACATGAGAGCCTCTGGTGGGACGAGGCCGCCAAATTAACAACGCGGGCGCTGCGCGCCAAGGAATGAAAAACGTTATGGATATGCGTTGTGCAGCCCGCCGACCGAAGCACCGCTACCGGATGTCCTCGATGCGCACGCCGAGGCGTTGGGCATAGAGCGCGAGCGCGCGCTCGAAGGCCGTGCGCGCGCGGCAGCGCTCGTAGAAGGCCTGGACCCGCGGGTGCGGTGCCAGCAGATCGGAATGGCGGATGCCGCGCAGCACGCTGGCCATCATCAGGTCGGCCACGGTGAACCCGGTGCCGGCGAGCCAGTCGCGGCCTTGCAGGTGCCGATCGAGTTCGCCCAGCCAGCGGCCGGCGAGCTGCGGCAGTTCGGCGTGCAGCCGGGGGGCGGCCTTGTCGCTGTCGAACATCCCGATCAGGTCCATGCAGACCAGCGTGGTGCCCACGGTGGCGACGGCGGCGAAGCACCACTGGACGACGCGCGTGCGCCCCTGGAGGTCGCCGGGGATCAGCCTGCCGGACTTCTCGGCCAGGTAGAGCGCGATGGCCGCCGATTCGGCCACCACGAAACCGTCGTCGTCGATCACCGGCGCCTGGCGGAAGGGGCTGATCCGGCGGTAGGCGTCGCCGTCGAGCTCGCCGCCGGTGTGGTCGAGCGCGTGGACGCGGTAGGGCAGGCCGGTCTCCTCGAGCGCCCACTGCACCCAGAGGTCCTTGGTCTCGCCATGGCCCTCGGGAAAGATGCGGCCGAATCCGTAGAGCGTGATCATGCTGTGGACCTCCTGCGGCGATCGGTTCGCCGGCACCAGGGCAGCGTACACGTCGGCGCCCACCGCCACAACCACTGTTGCGGCGCAGGCGAGGGCGGCGCCAGGCGCCACGCCCCGTGCATCACGGAACCACATGAAACGTATATAATTCGCATACGTTTCATATAGAGGTGGCCGATGGGTATCGTCAAGATTTCAGACCTGATGCACGAGAACCTGCGGGTCGCGGGCAATGCACTCAGCAGGTCCATCAACGCACAGGCGGAGCACTGGATGCGCGTCGGCATGCTGACCGAGATGCATCCGGAGCTGGACCACCGGGAGATCTGCCAGCTGCTGATCCGGGCCGAGCTCGCGGGCGGGCTGGACATCACGATGGCGGCGACGCCCTCGGCCGGCAAACCGGTCGCGGCGCGCGCCGGCAAGCACTGATGGCGCGCACCGTTCCCATCCACGGCGCCGAAGGCCTCGCGATGTCGCGCCGGGCCGCGGGCCTGGCCGCCGAGGTGCTGGCCATGATCGAGCCCCATGTGGTGCCGGGCGTGAGCACCGAGGCGCTCGACTGGATCTGCCACGAGCACATCGTCAAGGTCCAGGGCGCGATTCCGGCCAACGTGGGCTACCAGGGCTATCCCAAGACCATCCTCACCTCCGTCAACCAGGTGGTGTGCCACGGCATTCCCTCGCCCGACAAGATCCTCAAGAAGGGCGACATCGTCAACATCGACGTGGCGGTGATCAAGGACGGCTGGTTCGGCGACACCAGCCGGATGTTCTTCGTCGGCGAACCCGGCGTGCTGGCGCGGCGCCTGGTGGAGACCACCTACGAAGCGCTGCGGGCCGGCATCCGGCAGGTCCGGCCGGGCGCGACGCTGGGCGACATCGGCCATGCGATCCAGTCGGTCGCGCAGCGCGAGCATTTCAGCGTGGTGCGCGAATACTGCGGGCACGGCATCGGCCAGATCTACCACGACGAGCCCAACGTGCTGCACTACGGCCGGCGCGGCGAGGGCCTGAAGCTCGAAGCGGGGATGGTCTTCACCATCGAGCCGATGCTCAACGCCGGCCAGGCCGGCACGCGGCAACTGCCCGACGGGTGGACCGTGGTCACGAAGGACCGGTCGCTGTCCGCCCAGTGGGAGCACATGGTGGCCGTCACGCCCGAAGGCTACGAGGTGCTCACGGCCTGGCCGGGCGGCACCGGCGCCTACCCGCCGATCTGAGGCTCAGCGCATGGCCTGCAGCCGGAGGATCTCCTGCTGCAGCAGCGCGATGAAATGGCCCTTGAGCGCGGCGTCGGCGTGCGCGGGCAGCGTCAGGGTCGCCTCCACGTTGTTCAACAGCTGGTCGCCTTTCTCCGACAGGCGCAGCGAGCGCGCATCGAGTCGCGCCAGCGCGATGTGGACCGGCGCCTCCATCAGGTCCTTGCTGTGCAGCGCCTGGGCGGTCAGCGCGAGGCCGTAAGGGCCGCCGAACAGCGGGAAATCCACCAGCGCGAACTGCAGCGCTTCCGCATTCGGGATCTGGAACTTGTCGATCACCTTGCCGAGCTTCTTGGCCAGCTTGGGGTTGGCCGGGTCCAGCAGCGTGTCGACTGCGCCGTGGTCGGCGATCAGGCCGCCGAGGGTCCAGCTGCGCTCCGGGGCCTGGCGCTGGCTCTGGTGCTGCGCGTGGTAGTCCAGCACCGTCCGGACCACCGAGGTCAGCAGCACGTCGAGCCGGCTGGTCAGGGCGGCCTCCGGGCGCTCGGCCAGCGCGCTCCAGTCCTTCCAGGCCTTGTAGCGCGCGAGCAGCAGCGCGACGAAGGCGCCGGCGTCGTCGGCGCGCGCGGGCAGGGCGTGGCCCTCGGCCGGCGGCGGCGCGGACGAGAGCACCGTGAAATCGTCCTGCACGTAGATCGCCTGGTCGCTCAGCAGCAGGCCCTGCGCGGTGCGGCGGCCGCTCAGCCGGTTCATCGCGTGGTAGCCGACGAAGAGCAGCGGGATCTCGTCGCCGATCCAGGGCTTGGGGCCGAACATCTGCTCGACCGCCTGGGCGAAGACCTGCGCCGCATCCTCATGGTCCGGGTGATCGGCCTGGTCGGGCAGGAACAGGAAGGCCGAGAGATCGGCATTCGAGGGCCTGCGCACCGCCTGCTCGACGGCCGCCCGCAGGGCGGCGCCGTGGCGCGCGGGCTCGGCCGGCAGGGTGGCCAGATGGTCGTTGAAGGACGAATAGACGAATGCCATGGGGGAATGTCTCCGGTGGGCCGATGGAAAGCGTGGACTCGGGGCCATCTTAGGGGAGGGCGCGCCCGGGCCCTTCGCCCCGCAACTTCGTCGCTTTCGACGATGCAAGCCGCGCCACCGTGGCGCCAAGATGCCTTCCATACCAACAGGCCGCCCGCGGGGGCCACAGGAGACATCAAACATGGCAGGTCCGCTCCAGGGGCTTCGGGTGATCGAGATGGCCGGCATCGGCCCGGGTCCGTTCTGCGCGATGCTGTTCGCCGACATGGGCGCCGAGGTGATCCGCATCACGCGGCCCGGCACGGCCGCCGACCCGAACGACATCCTCACGCGCAGCCGCGGCACGGTGGCCATCGACCTGCGCGCCGAGGGCGCGGCGCAGCAGGTGCTGGACATCGTGGCCGGCGCCGACGTGCTGATCGAGGGTTTCCGCCCCGGCGTGATGGAGCGCCTGGGGCTCGGGCCCGAGGCCTGCCACGCGCGCAACCCGCGGCTGGTCTACGGCCGCATGACGGGCTGGGGCCAGCACGGGCCGCTGGCGCAGGCCGCGGGGCACGACATCAACTACATCGCGATCAGCGGCGCGCTGCACGCCATCGGCCGCTCGGGCGAGGCGCCGGTGGCGCCGCTCAACTACGTGGGCGACTTCGGCGGCGGCGCGATGCTGCTGGCCGTCGGCGTGCTGAGCGCGCTCTACGAATCGCAGCGCTCGGGCCGCGGCCAGGTGATCGATGCCGCCATGACCGACGGCGCGGCGCTGCTCTCGGCCATGTTCTACGGCTTCAAGGCGGCGGGCCAGTGGAGCAACCAGCGCGGCGAGAACCTGCTCGACGGCGGCGCGCACTTCTACGACACCTATGCCTGTGCCGACGGCAAGTATGTGGCGGTCGGCGCCATCGAGCCGCAGTTCTACGCCTTGCTGCGCGAGCGCTGCGGCATCGCCGACGACCCGGCCTTCGACGCCCAGATGGACGCGGCCCGCTGGCCGCTGCTCAAGCTGCGCATGGCCGACATGTTCCGCACCCGCACGCGCGACGAATGGTGCGTGCTGCTCGAGGGCAGCGACGCCTGCTTCGCGCCGGTGCTCGACTGGGACGAGGCGCCCGCGCATGCGCACAACGTGGCGCGCGGCACCTTCGTCGACGTGGGCGGCGTCGCGCACCCGGCCCCCGCGCCGCGCTTCAGCCGCACGCCGCCGGCCACGCCCCGCGCCGCGGGCGACACCGGCCTCGAGGACGGTGCCGCGCTGCTGCGCCGCTGGGCCGAAGACCGTCGCCCGTCTGCGACCTGAGGGCGCCTGGACATGAATCTCTACCTGACGCAGGCCCTGCACCGCGCGGTGCAGCTCCGACCCGAGGCCACGGCCACGCTGTTCCAGGGCCGCAGCCGTACCTACGGCGAACTGGGCTACCGCGTGGCCCGCCTGGCGGGCGCGCTGCAGCGCCTGGGCCTGCAGGCCGGTGACCGCGTGGGCATGCTCGCGCTCAACTCGGACCGCACGCTCGAGTACTACCTGGCCGTGTGGTGGGCCGGCGGCGTGGTCAACCCGGTCAACACGCGCTGGAGCGCGACCGAGATGGTGCATTCGCTGGACGACTGCGGCACTGCGATCCTGTGCGCCGACGACGCCTTCGTGCCCCTGCTCGGCAGCTTGCGCGCGCAATCGAAGGCGCTGCGGACCTGCATCTACATGGGCGAGGGCACGGCGCCCGAAGGCCTGCACGACTGGGAAACCCTGCTGCGCGAGAGCGAAGCGGTGCCCGATGCGCTGCGCAACGGCGAGGACCTGGCGGGCGTGTTCTACACCGGCGGCACCACGGGCCGGCCCAAGGGTGTGATGCTCAGCCATTCGGCGCTGGCGCTGAACTCGCAGATCTCGCTGCTCGGCGCTTACTTCGATGAGAGCGCACGGCTCTTGCAGGTGGCGCCGCTGTTCCACCTGGCCGGGCTGTCCTTCCTGCTGCGCGGCGTGGTCGCGGGCTGCACACAGGTCATCGTGCCGGGCTTCTCGGTCGACGCCATGCTGGCCGCCATCGCGCGCGACCGCAGCTCGCACCTGATGGCGGTGCCCGCGATGCTGCAGGTGCTGGTGGACGACCCGCGCACCGCCCAGGCCGACCTGTCGAGCGTGCAGTTCGTGGGTTACGGCGCCTCGCCGATCACCGAGGCGCTGCTCGAACGCGCCTTCGCGATGTTCCCGCAGGCCGAGTTCGCGCAGGGCTACGGCATGACCGAGCTCTCGGCCGGCGTGAGCTACCTCACGAGCCGCTACCACACGCCCGAGGGCCGCAAGCTGGGCAAGCTGTCGTCGGCGGGCCAGGCGCTCGCGGGCGTCGACCTGCGCATCGGCGACGCCGACGGCCGCGAGCTGCCGCGCGGCGAGGTCGGCGAACTGATGGTGCGCAGCCCCTGCGTGATGCAGGGCTACTGGAACCTGCCCGCGCAGACCGCCGCCGCGCTGCGCGACGGCTGGATGCACACCGGCGACGCCGGCCGCATGGATGCGCAGGGTTTCGTCTTCATCGTCGACCGCTTCAAGGACATGATCGTGAGTGGCGGCGAGAACGTCTACTGCGCCGAGGTCGAGGGCGCGCTCGCGGGCCACCCCGGCGTGGCGGCGGTGGCAGTGATCGGCGTGCCCAGTGCGACCTGGGGCGAGGGCGTGCACGCGGTGGTGGTGCGCAAGCCCGGCGCCAGCGACGAGGCCGAGGCGCTGATCGCCCACTGTCGCACGCTGATCGCGGGCTACAAGTGCCCGCGCAGCATCGAGTTCGTCGATGCGCTGCCGATCTCGGGCGCGGGCAAGGTCATGAAGTACAAGTTGCGCGAGCCGCATTGGGCCGGGCACGACCGAAGAGTCGGCTGACGCACCCGTAGAAACACAACGAAAGAGGAGACAAGCGACATGATCCTGACCCAACCCCTGCACAAGGGCCGGCGCGAGAAGCCCGAAGCCATGGCCGTGGTCTTCGGCGAGCACCGGCTGAGCTTCAGCCGTTTCACCGACCGCGTGGCCCGCCTGGGCGCCGCGCTGCGCGCGCTCGACATGGGGCCGGGCGACCGCGTCGGCATGATGAGCTTCAACTCGCATCGCTTCGTCGAGTTCTTCTTCGGCACCTGGTGGGGCGGCGGCGTGATCAACCCGGTCAACATCCGCTGGAACCCGAAGGAGGTCGCGTACTCGCTCGACGACTGCGACACCCGCATCCTGCTGGTCGACGACGCCTTCGCGCCGCTGGCGGCCGAGCTGCGCGCGCTGTCGAGCTCGCTGCGCACCGTGGTCTATTGCGGCGACGGCCCGGTGCCCGAGGGCATGCTGGGCTACGAGGCGCTGCTCGAGAAGAGCGCGCCCTGCGAGGATGCGCCGCACAGCGCCGACGAGCTGGCCGCCATCATGTACACCGGCGGCACCACCGGCCGGCCCAAGGGCGTGATGCTCACGCACGGCAACCTCTACATCGACGCGCTGGGCTCGATCGCGGCGCTGCCGCGCACCGCGCAGAAGCCCGCGATCGTGATCACCACGCCGATGTTCCACGTGGCCGGCTGCGGCCTGTCGATCCAGGCGATGCTGCGGCTCGCGCCCCAGCACGTGCTGCCGATGTTCGACGAGGTGGGCATCCTGCAGGCCATCGAATCGGCCCGCGCGACCGAAACCTTCCTGGTGCCGACCATGATCAAGCGGCTGATCGAGCATCCGCGCTTTGCCGAGTTCGACCTCTCGAGCCTGGACCTGATGCTCTACGGCGCCGCGCCGATCGATGTGCCGCTGCTCGAGAAGGCCATGCTGGCGCTGCCGCGCGCGGGATTCTCGCAGGCCTACGGCATGACCGAGCTCTCGCCCACGGTGGCGGTGCTGCAGCCGCACTGCCACCTGTCGGGCCCCGACCGCGAACGCCTGCTGCGCTCGACCGGCACGCCGCTGCCCATGGCCGAGATCCGCATCGTCGACGGCGAGGACAACGAGGTGCCCACCGGCCAGATCGGCGAAATCGTGGCGCGCGGGCCGATGGTCATGCGCGGCTACTGGAACAAGCCCAGGGAAACCGAAGAGGCGCTGCGCGGCGGCTGGATGCACACCGGCGACGGCGGCTATGTCGATGCACACGGCTTCCTGTTCGTGGTCGATCGCATCAAGGACATGATCGTGAGCGGCGGCGAGAACGTCTACTCGGCCGAGGTCGAGAACGCCATCGCGCAATTGCCCCAGGTGCTGATGTCGGCCGTGATCGGCGTGCCCGACGACAAGTGGGGCGAGCGGGTGCACGCGGTGGTGGTGCTGCGCCCGGGCGCGACGCTCGAGGCGGATGCACTGATCGCCCATTGCCGCAGCCAGATCGCGGGCTACAAGTCGCCGCGCAGCGTGGAGTTCCGCGATGCGCTGCCGCTGTCGGCCGCCGGCAAGCTGCAGAAATTCCAGTTGCGCGAGCCCTTCTGGGCCGGCCGCGAGCGCCGCGTCGCGTGAACTGAACCACTCAGAAAACAAGGAAAAGACATGCCCATCGACTTCCGCCGCTCCTGGAGCGACGAGGACCTGGAGCTCTACCGCGACAACGTGGTGCGCTTCATCGACACCGAGATGCTCCCGCACGACGAAGCGGCGCGCAAACGCGGCCACGTCGGCCATGAGATCTGGCACAAGGCCGGCGCGCTGGGCCTGCTGTGCGCGGACATCCCCGAGCAATATGGCGGCGGCGGTGGCGACTTCCGCCACGAGGCGGTGTTCTACGAGGAGATGTCGCGCCGCGGCCTGACCGGCATGAGCACCTCGGTGCACGCCATCGTCGCGCACTACTTCCTCAACCACGGCACCGAGGCGCAGAAGCAGAAGTACCTGCCGCGCATGGCGCGCGGCGAGCTGGTCGGCGCCATCGCCATGACCGAGCCCGGTGCGGGCTCCGACCTGCAGGGCATCCGCACGCGCGCGCAGAAGGACGGCGAGGGCTACCTCATCAACGGCTCGAAGACCTTCATCACCAACGGCTTCCTGGCCGGCGTGGTGCTGGTGGTGGTCAAGACCGATCCGACCCAGGGCGCCAAGGGCACCTCGATCCTGATCGTCGAAACAGAGGGCTGCAAGGGCTACCGCGTGGGCCGCGTGCTCGACAAGATCGGCATGAAGGCGCAGGACACCTCCGAACTCTTCTTCGACGACGTGCGCGTGCCGGCCGAGGCGCTGCTGGGCGGCACCGAAGGACAGGGCTTCTTCCAGCTCATGGGCGACCTGCCCTACGAGCGCACCATCATCGGCGTGACCGCGCTGGCGACGATGGAAGGCGCCTTCCAGGCCACGCTCGACTACGTGCGCGAGCGCAAGGCTTTCGGCAAGCCGATCGCCGAGTTCCAGAACACCAAGTTCAAGCTGGCCGAGATCGCGACCCAGATCAAGGTCGGCCGGGCCTTCATCGACCGCTGCGTGGAAGACCTGGTGGCCGGAAAACTCGACACCGCCACCGCCTCGATGGCCAAGCTCTGGGGCTCGGAGACCCAGGGCCGGGTGGTCGACGAATGCCTGCAGCTGTTCGGCGGCTACGGCTTCATGAACGAGTACATGGTCGCGCGCATGTACGCCGACGGACGCATCCAGCGCATCTACGGCGGCACCAACGAGATCATGAAAGAGGTGATCTCCCGTGCGCTTTGACACCGTGACGCGGGAGCTGCTGCGATGAGCGTGCTCGAACTGCGCGAGGAGGGTGGCATCGCCTGGCTCACGATGAACCGGCCCGAGCGGCTCAACGCGATGAACCCGGAACTGGTGCAGGCGCTGCGCGACTACTTCGAGGGCCTGAACGCCCGCAGCAGCGCGCGCGTCGTCGTGCTGCAGGGCGCGGGCCGCGCCTTCTGCGCCGGGCTCGACCTCAAGGACCAGGTCGGCGGCCCCGAGAAGCCCTCGGTGCCCGAGGTGCTCGACCAGCAGAAGAGCATCCGCGACATCATGCTGGCGATGCGCGGCTGCCCGCAGCCCATCGTGAGCGTGGTGCAGGGCTCGGCCAGCGGCGGCGGCTTCGCGCTGGCCCTGGCATCCGACGTGCGGCTGGCCACGCCCGAGGCGCGCATGAACGCGGCCTTCATCCGCATCGGCCTGTCGGCCTGCGACGTGGGCGTGAGCTATTTCCTGCCGCGCATGGTGGGCAGTTCGGTCGCGGCCGAGTACCTGCTCACCGGCCGCTTCATGGACGCGCAGCGCGCCTACGCGCTGGGCTTGGTGAGCCGCGTCGCGCCGCTGGCCGAACTGCAGGCCGAGGCGCAGGCGCTGGCCGAGGACATGCTGCATGCCACGCCGCTGGCGTTGCGCCTGACCAAGGACGCGCTCAACTTCGCGATCGACGCGCCCAGCATGGAGGCGGTGATCGCGATGGAAGACCGCAACCAGGTGCTGTGCACCCAGACCGCCGATTTCCGCGAAGGCATGCAGGCCTTTCTCGAGAAACGCGCACCCAACTACGCCGGCCGTTGAACGGCCCCAAGGATTCCACGACATGACCCTCGACGACCTGATGTACAAGCCCGGCCTGCTGGCCGGCAAGCGCTACCTCGTGACCGGTGGCGGCAGCGGCCTGGGCCGCGTGATGAGCGAGGCGCTGCTGCTGCTGGGCGCCGAGGTCTACATCTGCGGCCGGCGCGAGCCCCTGCTCGAACAGACCGCGGCCGAACTCATGGCCGCGCACGGCGGGCGCGTGATCCCCAAGGCCTGCGACATCCGCCACGAGGCGCAGATCGGCACGATGCTCGACGAGATCTGGGCCGACGGCGGCGCGCTCGACGGCCTGATCAACAACGCGGCCGGCAACTTCGTGAGCCGCACCGAGGACCTGTCGCCGCGCGCCTTCGACGCCATCTCCAGCATCGTGTTCCGCGGCAGCTTCTGCATGACGCTGGACTGCGGCAAGCGCTGGCTGGCGGAGGGCAAGTCGGCCTCGGTGCTGTCGATCCTCACGACCTGGGTCTGGAACGGCTCGCCCTTCACCGTGCCCTCGGCGATGTCGAAGGCCGGCCTGCATGCGATGACGCAATCGCTGGCGGTCGAATGGGCCGGCCGCGGCATCCGCTTCAACGCGATCGCGCCGGGCCTGTTCCCGACCGAGGGCATGAGCGCGCGCCTGAATCCCGGCGGCGGCGAGCACAAGGCCGACCGCAACCCCATGGACCGCAACGGCCGCATGCCCGAACTGGCCAACCTCGCGGCCTTCCTCATGGGCCCGGGCTCCGAATACGTCAACGGCCAGACCATCGCCATCGACGGCGGCCAGTACCAGGCCACGGGCGGCAATTTCTCGCGCATGGCCGAATGGACCGACGGCGATTGGCGGCGCGCGCGCGAGAATATCGCCGAACGTGACGCCAAGGACCGGAGACAACGCCATGCCAACGACTGAGACCCAGAGATTCCACGACCGCGTGCAACTGCAGCTGGACGGCGACGGCGTCGCCCAGCTGCGGCTGTCGCGCCCCGACAAGATGAACGCCATCGACGCCGGCATGTTCGCCGGCCTGGTGGCAGCCGCCGAGCATCTGGCCGGCGTCCGCGGCCTGCGTGCGGTGGTGTTGCACGGCGAGGGCCGGGCCTTCTGCGCCGGCCTCGACATGGCGAGCTTCGACCGCATGAGCGAAGGCGGCGTGGTGGCCGACGGCCTGACCGACCTGCTGGCGCGCACCCACGGCCTGGCCAACGCGCCGCAGCAGGTGGCCTGGGCCTGGCGCGAGCTGGCGGTGCCGGTGATCGCCGCGGTGCATGGCGTGGCCTTCGGCGGCGGCCTGCAGATCGCGCTGGGCGCCGATGTGCGCTACCTCGCGGCCGACACGCGCATGTCGGTGATGGAGATGCAGTGGGGCCTGGTGCCCGACATGGCCGGCATCCCGCTGATGCGCGAACTGCTGCGCGCCGACGTGGCACGCGAACTGGTGTTCAGCGCGCGCATCGTCGAGGCCGAGGAAGCCTGCCGCATCGGCCTGGGCACGCGCGTCTGCGCCGACCCGCTGGCCGAGGCGCTGGCCTTCGCGCGCGGCATCGCGGGCCGCAACCCCGACGCGGTGCGCGGGGCCAAGCGGCTGCTCAACCAGTCGGCCGATGGCGATGCGGCCTCGCTTCTGATGGCCGAGTCGGTGGAGCAGGCCAAGCTCATCGGCAGCGCGAACCAGCGCGAGGCGGTCAAGGCGGCGATGGAGAAGCGGGTGCCGCGCTTCCAGGACTAGGCACGTTCCAGGAACGACGACGGCGCGCGCCCCAGCCGCTTGCGGAACATGGTCGAGAAGGCGCCCGGGCTGTCGTAGCCCAGCTCCAGCGCCACCGTGGTCACGGGCGTGCCCGAGGCCAGCCGCGACAGCGCGGCCAGCAGGCAGGCCTGCTGGCGCCATTCGCCGAAGGCCATGCCGGTCTGCTGCCGGAACAGGCGGCTGAAGCTGCGCTCGCTCTTGTGCAGCTGGCGCGCCCAGTCGCCGGGCGCGGCGTGGATCAGCGGCTGGTGCAGGAAAGCGATGCACAGCGCGGCCAGGCCCGGGTCGCGCGGCAGCGGCGCGAAGAAGGGCAGCGTCTCAGCGCGCGCCAGCTCGTGCAGCAGCAGCTGCATCAGCACGCCGTCGCGCGTGTGTTCCTGGTAGTCGGCCCGCGTGTCGGTGGCTTCCAGCAGCAGCTGGTGCAGCAGCGCCGAGACCTTGAGCACCGCGCACTGCGTGCCGGCGCGCGGCGCCGCGGCCGGTTCGATGTAGAGGCTGCGCGTGCTCACGCCCACCATGCGCACCCGGTGCGGCTGGCCGGCCGGAATCCAGACGCCGCTGTAGGGCGGCACGACCCAGGCGCCGTCGTCGGTGCCCACCTCCATCAGGCCGGTCGCGCCGTAGAGGAACTGCGCGCGGCGGTGGCTGTGGGTCTCGAGCATCACGCCTTTCGCATAGTCGGTGCCGATGGCCAGCACGGCCTGGGGCAGGGCGTCGACATCGGCGAGGGGCACGTTGCGCATGGGTGGACGAGTTTGGCTGAACGGCGAACATTATTGGCGAATCGGCGCAGGCGGGCCGGGCGTCGGGTCCGGACACTCGGTCTCTTTAGCGAAGAGGTTGCCCGTGTCCTTCTATGTCCTGCTCGGCGCGTTCGGTCTTCTGGCCGGCGTCACCACCGTGTTGTTCGGCTTCGGCGGCGGTTTCGTCGTCGTGCCCTTGCTCTACCGGATGCTGCTGATGGCCAACGGCGAGCAGAGCGCGGTCGGCCGCTCGGCCATGCAGATCGCGGTCGCGACCTCGACCTGCGTGATGGTCTTCGGCGCCGCGCTGGCCACGCGTCGGCACCAGCGCGCGGGCACGCTCGACTGGGCCCAGGTGCGGCCGCTGCTCGCGCCCATCGCCGTGGGCGCGGCGCTCGGTGCCTTGGCCGCGAGCGCGGCGCAGGGCGAGTGGCTGCGCTGGGCCTTCGTGGGTTACCTGGTGCTGACCATCCTCGACAGCGTGTTCCGCCCGGGCTTTCTCTCGCGCCGGCCCGCGCTGGCGCCCGAGCCCTCGGGGCTCGCGACCGCCGCATCGGGCCTGGGCATCGGCACCGTGGCCGCCTTGCTGGGCGTGGGCGGCAGCGTGATGACGGTGCCGCTGATGCGTCGGCGCGGCGTGGCCATGACCCAGGCCACGGCGATGGCCAACCCGCTGTCGCTGCCGGTCGCGCTGGCGGGCGCCGCGACCTACGTCGCGCTGGGCTGGCATGCGAGCGCCTCGCTGGGCACGGGCTACATCGGCCTGGTGGACCTGCGCGCGCTGGCCGTGCTGGTCGCGGGCTCGTGGGGGGGCATCCGGCTGGCCGCGCCGCTGATCGGGCGCATTCCCGACGCGGTGCACGCCCGGGTCTACCTGGGCCTGCTCACGGCCGTGCTGCTGGCGATGGTGCTGCGCTGACGAAGCTTCAGCGGATCACGCCCAGCTTGCGCGCGATGGCCACCGCCTGCGTGCGGCTCTTGGCGTCGAGCTTCATGTTGATGTTGCGCAGGTGGGTGCGCACCGTGCTGTCGGACACGAAGAGCTTCTCGGCCATCGCGTTGTTCGAGTAGCCCTCGGCCAGCAGTTGCAGCACCCGGATCTCCTTGCGCGTGAGCGGCTCCTTGTTGCCGTCGGCGCTGGGCGCCTCGACATTCGGCGCGACCATCGGGCCCAGCACCTGCAGCAGGCGCTGCAGGTACTCGGCCAGGATCGGGTCGCTGCGCCCGTCGGCCGCGCTGCGTTCCTGCGCCGCGGTGGCGTAGCGCTGCACCAGCAGGCCCACGGCCGGACCCTCGTCGAGGATCAGGCGCATGAAGCCTTCCTGGCTCGCGGTCTGCAGCACGGCGCCGATCTCCTCCAGGGCCGCGGCCACGTCGCCCGCGCGCTGCAGGGCCAGCGCTCGCAGCACGCGCAGCTTGAGCGCGCGGCGGCTGCGCGCGGCGGCGATGGCGGCGTGCAGTTCGGCGTCGAGCGCGGTGAGCGCGACGCGCGGGTCGCCGAAGCTGATCTCCCAGCGCGCCCGCGCCAGCGCGAGGTAGTCGAGGTCGTGCGCGGGCAGGCGCTGGCGGCGCTCGCGGTCCCACAGGGCCGGGTCGTCGGCGCGCGCCAGCTCGTCGCGCGAGGCCGGGCCGTTGCCCTGCAGCAGCAGCATGCGCGAGCGTTCGAGCTTGGCGCCCGCCACCACGCGCGGCAGCTGGCGGTGGTGGCCCAGGTACTCGAGCTCGGTCAGCGCCTGGAAGGCGGCGTCGATGTCGCCGGTGTAGAAGGCGATGCGCGAGCGCATCACATGGCTCAGGATCATGTGGTCGGGCAGGCCCACGTCGCGCGCCAGCGGCAGGTAGACGTTGAGCAGGTGGTCGGCCTGCGGCAGCTGGTTGGCCTCGTAGACCACGCCCGCGTACAGCACGCCGGCCCAGGCGTTGCCGTGGCTGTGGTTGTACGAGACCGCATGGGTGGAGTCGACCGCCATGCGGAAGCGCGCCGTGGCCTGGCGCAGCCGGCCGCCGTGCAGGTCGAGCATGCCCTCGAGCGACTCGGTGTACATGCGGTTGAAGGTGCTGTTGCCCTGGCGGCTGCGCGCCGCGTCGAGCAGGCGCTGCGACTCGTGCTGGTCGCCCACCACCGAGATGATGTTGGCCATCGCGTTGAGCAGCGCGCTGTCGGCGAAGGGCAGGCCGGTGGGCAGCCGGGCCAGGCTCTCGCGGCCGGCCTCGTAGGCCTCGTCGTAGCGGTCCTGCATGGCCAGCAGCAGCGGGGTCAGCGTGTGGGCGCTGGCGCGCACCTCGGGGATGCCACTCTCGGCGCAGCCCGACTGCTCGAGCTTCTTCATCGCGTCCCAGGGGCCGTAGGTGAAGCAGGCGGCCCACAGCGCGATCAGCTGCAGGAAAGGGTGGGCGCGCAGCTGGTGCTCGGGGATGGCCGAGAACCAGCGCGAGAGCATGCGCATGCGGCCCTGCTCGAGGAATTCCTCGGCGTAGCTGTCGAGCAGCGTGAGCGCATGCGGATGGTCGCCGCCCTCGATCGCGTGGTCGATCGCGGGCACCGGCCGGCCCTGCGATTCGTACCAGCCCGAGGCCGCGAGGTGCAGCCGCGCGAGTTCGTCGGGCCGCTCGCGCGCCAGCTGCGCGCGCAGGAAATCGGCGAACAGGCTGTGGTAGCGCCAGGCCGGCGTGTCGCTGGCCACCGGCGTGAGGAACAGGTTGGACGCGGCCAGCTGGTCGAGGATGGCGGCGCAGTCGACGCGCGGGTTCAAGGTCTGGCAGACCGAGGCGTCGAGCTGGCGCAGGATGCTGGTGCGCAGCAGGAAGTCGCGGATCTCGCGTGGCTGGTGCGCGAGCACGTCCTCGGCCAGGTAGTCGGCCACCGCGCGGTCCGAGCCCGAGAAGCGCTCGACGAAGCCGGTCTCGAGGCCGTGCCGCTCCAGCGCCATCGAGGCCAGCCAGATGGCCGCCACCCAGCCCTCGGTCTTGCGGTGCAGCTGCGACAGCATGTCGGCCGGCAGCGCCTGGCCCGCGCGCTGGCCGAAGAAGGCGCTGGTCTCGTCGATGTTGAAGCGCAGGCGGTCGGTGTCGATCTCCATCAGCTGGCCGCGCGCGCGCAGCCGGCCCACGCCCAGGTCGGGCAGGCTGCGCGAGCCGATCACGATGCGGCCGCGGCGCGGCAGGTGGTCGATGACCTCGCGCACCAGGCCCAGCACCGCGGGCTCCTGCACCACCTCGAAGTCGTCGAGGAACAGCGTGAAGGGCGAGTCGTGCGCGGCCAGCGCGGCCACCGCGTCGAAGGGCGCGTTGGCCGGCGGCTCGTCCACGCCCAGGCGCTGCACCGCTTCGCCCAGGCAGATCAGGAAGCGCGAGACGTCGTTGTCGGCCCGGTCGAGCGTGAGCCAGGCGGTGGCCACGCCGTCGGCCTCCATGCGCTGGCGGCTCTGCGCCATGGCCGTGGTCTTGCCGAAGCCCGCGGGCGCGCGCACCAGGACCAGCTTCACCGCCGCCGCCGCGATCTGTTCGCTGATCGCGGTGCGCAGCACCTGCGTGACGACCACGGCCGGCGGGTTGAGCTTGGTTTCCAGGATGCGGGGCGAGGTGGGGGGCATTGCGGGTGGTTGGAAGAAGAAGGAAAAAGGCGGATCGGGGCCGCGCGCCAGGGCGCGGCGGGCAGGGCAGCGGTGTTGTAGCGGGCTATCGCCTCGGGTCTTGTCTCCTTGGGCGCAGCGCTTCGGGCCAGGCACCGCGAGGGACCCATTGTGGGGGTCGCCCGGGCGGGGATTTCCGTCGCTTCCGACGATTTCGCGCTTCGATTCTGCTTTCTAGACTGGCCGCCGACCCACTGAAAAACCCTTGCAGACCGAGGCGATCCGGGCTGCAGCGCACCGACATGACCGACGTATTCCTCTATGACCACGTGCGCACGCCGCGCGGCAAGGGCCGCCCCGACGGCGCCCTGCATCCCATCACGCCCGTCCAGCTCGCCGCCCAGGTGCTGCAGGCCCTGCGCGAGCGCAACGGGCTGGACCCGACGCAGATCGAGGACGTGGGCCTGGGCGTCGTGATGCCGGTGGGCGAGCAGGGCGCCGACATCGCGCGCTTCGCGCTGCTGGCCGCGGGCTACGGCGACAGCGTGGGCGGCTACCAGCTCAACCGCTTCTGCACCTCGGCGCTGGACACGCTCAAGATGGGCTTCGGGCTCGTGGCCTCGGGCCAGGCCGACGCGGTGATCGGCGGCGGCGTGGAGTCGATGTCGCGCGTGCCCATCGGCAGCGACGGCGGCGCGGTCTACACCGACCCGGCCATCGGCCGGCGCTTTCCCTACATCCCCAACGGCGTCGCGGCCGACCTGATGGCCGCGCTCGACGGCGTGGGGCGTGAGGCGGTCGACGCCTATGCGGTCGAGAGCCAGCGCCGCGCGGCCCAGGCCCAGGCCGAAGGCCGCTTCGACCGCTCGCTGGTCCCGGTGCGCGACGTGCTCGGGCGCACCGTGCTGGCACGCGACGAGGCCAACCGGCCCGGCACCACCATGGCCGACCTCGCCAAGCTCAAGCCGGCCTTCACCGCCGCGGGCGAGCAGGGCTTCGACGCGATCGTGCTGCAGCGCTACCCGCAGCTCGAGCGCGTGCCCCACATCCACACCGGCGGCAATTCCAGCGGCATCGTCGACGGCGCCTGCGCGGTGCTGCTGGGCAACCGCGCCTACGGCGAGCGCAACGGCCTGAAGCCGCGCGCCCGGCTGGTGGCCGCGGCCTCCTGCGCCGACGAACCACTGCTGAGCCTGGGCGGTCCGTTGCCCGTGACCGAGCGCGTGCTCGCGCGCTGCGGCATGGCCATCGGCGACATCGACCTGTTCGAGGTCAACGAGGCCTTCTCGGTGGTGCCGATGCGCTATGCGCGCCATTTCGGCATCGACCCGGCGCGCATCAACCCCAACGGCGGCGCGATCGCGCTGGGCCATCCGCTGGGCGCGACCGGCGCCATCCTGGTCGGCACGCTGCTCGACGAGCTCGAACGCAGCGGCCAAGCGACCGGCCTGGTCACGCTGTGCGCCGCCGCGGGCCAGTCGACCGCGCTGGTGATCGAACGGGTCTGACCCTCTCCTGAAGCCTTCCTCCCCATGACCCAGACCCCCAACCTCCGCTTCGAGGTCGACGCCGACGGCATCGCCCTCATCACGCTCGACGTGGCCGACCGGCCCATGAACGTCTTCACGCCCGGCTTCTCGGCCGACCTGCGCGCGGCGGTGGCCGAGCTCACGCGGCGCGAGGACGTGCGCGGCGCCGTCATCACCTCGGGCAAGCGCAACGGCTTCCTGGCCGGCGCCGACCTCAAGGATTTCGTCGGCTTCCATGCGCGCGGCGCCACCGCCATCGAAGCCGCCGAGCTGATCGCGGAGAGCGCCCAGCCGCTGCGTGCGCTCGAGCGCTGCGGCAAACCCGTGGCCGTGGCCATCAACGGCCTGGCGCTGGGCGGCGGTTTCGAGCTGTGCCTGGCTTGCCACCACCGCGTGCTGGTCGACGACCCGCGTGCCGTGGTCGGCCTGCCCGAAGTCACGGTGGGCCTGCTGCCCGGTGGCGGCGGCACGCAGCGGCTGCCGCGGCTGATCGGCATCGAGCGCGCCTTGCCGCTGCTGCTGACCGGGCGCCATGTGGCACCGGCCGAGGCGCTGGCGCTGGGCCTGGTCGATGCCGTGGTGCCGGCCGACGAACTGCTCGCCACCGCGCGCCGCTGGGTGCTCGCGCATCCCGGGGCGCAGCAGCCCTGGGACGTGAAAGGCTTCCGCGTGCCCGGCGGCACCGGTGCGCTGGCGCCGCATGCCAACGGCAGCTTCGGCGCCACGGTGGCGCGCATCCGGCGCGAGACGCAGGACAACTACCCCGCGCCGATGGCCATCCTGTCGGCGGTCTACGAGGGCACGCAGCTGCCGATCGAACTGGGCCTGCGCATCGAGGCCCAGTACTTCGGCCCGCTGCTCGCCGGCCCGGTGGCGCGCAACCTGATGCGCACGCTGTTCGTCAACCGCGGCGCCGCGCAGAAGCTCGCGCGCCGGCCGGCCGGGGTGCCGCGCCAGCCGGTGCAGCGCCTGGGCGTGCTGGGGGCCGGCATGATGGGCGCGGGCATCGCGCAGGTCGCCGCGGCGGCCGGCATCGAGGTGGTGCTGGTCGATGCGACGCAGGCTGCGGCCGAGGCCGCCAAGGCGCGCATCGCGACCGCGTATGCCAAGGAAAAAGGTGCCGATGCCGCACAGCGGCTGGCGCGCATCACCGCCACGGCCGACCTCGGCCTGCTGCGCGGCAGCGACTTCGTGGTCGAGGCGGTGTTCGAGGACCGCCGGGTCAAGGCCGATGTCATGGCCCGCGCGGCCCTGGCGCTGGGCGACGTGCCCGCGCATTTCGTCTGGGCCAGCAACACCTCGACCCTGCCCATCGACAGCCTGGCCGCGCACTGGCAGCAGCCGGCGCAGCTGATCGGCGTGCACTTCTTCTCGCCCGTGCCGCGCATGCCGCTGGTCGAGGTCATCCTGGGCCCGCAGACCGCACCGGCCGCGCTCGCGCGCGCGCTGGACTTCGTGCAGCAGCTGCGCAAGACGCCGATCGTGGTGCACGACAGCCCGGGCTTCTTCACCAGCCGCATCTTCTGCGCCTACATCGACGAAGGCATGGCGATGCTGGCCGAGGGCGTGGCACCCGCGCTGATCGAGAACGCCGCGCGCCAGGCCGGCTTCGCGACCGGGCCGCTGGCCGTGACCGACGAGGTCTCGCTCGACCTGCAGCAGCAGGTGATCGACCAGGCGACCGCCGACGGCCTCGATGCGCGCTTCCTGCGCGGCCATGCGCAGGCCGTGGTGGCGCGCATGAACGCGCTGGGCCGGCTGGGCCGCAAGAGCGGTGGTGGTTTCCATGACTTTCTGGCCGAGGGCGGCAAGCAGCTCTGGCCGGGATTGGCGGATGAATTCCCGTTGGCGGCCGATCAGCCCGCGGTCGAGGCACTCAAGCAACGCCTGCTGGGCATCCAGGCGCTGGCCTCGGCGCAGTGCATGGAGGAGTGTGTGGTCACCGAGGCGGCCGACGCCGACCTGGGGTCGATCCTGGGGCTGGGCTACCCCTCATGGACCGGCGGCACGCTGTCGTACATCGAGACCGTCGGCCTGCGCGAATTCGTGGCGCAGTGCGACGCACTGGCCGAACGCCACGGCGAACGCTTCCGCCCCTCGGCCTGGCTGCGCGCCCGCGCCGAGGCCGGCCAGCCCTTCCATCCCCCGGCCGCGCAGGCCGTCGATCCTCATGCCCTGGAGAACGCATCGTGAGCAGCATCCGCACCCGTGTCACCGAACAGTTGGGCATCGCCTACCCGATCATCCAGGGCGGCATGCAGTGGGTGGGCGTGGCCGAGCTCGCCGCGGCCGTGTCGAACGCCGGCGGCCTGGGCATCCTGACCGCGCTCACCCAGCCCACGCCCGAGGACCTGGGCCGCGAGATCGCGCGCACCCGCCGGATGACCGACAAGCCCTTCGGCGTGAACCTCACGATCCTGCCCTCGATCAAGCCACCGCCGTACGCCGACTACGTCGAGGCGATCGTCGAAGGCGGCGTGCGCATCGTCGAGACCGCGGGCAACAGCCCCAAGGAATTCATCGCGCGCTTCAAGGAACGCGGCATCACCATCGTCCACAAGTGCACCACGGTGCGCCACGCGCTGTCGGCCGAACGCAATGGGGTGGACATGGTGTCCATCGACGGCCTCGAGTGCGCCGGTCATCCGGGCGAGGACGACGTGGGCGGCCTGGTGCTGATCCCGGCCGCGGCGCGCGCGCTGAAGATCCCGATCATCGCCTCGGGCGGCATCGCCGACGGCCGCGGCCTGGCCGCCGCGCTGGTGCTCGGCGCCGAGGGCGTGAACATGGGCACGCGCTTCTGCGTGACGCAGGAGGCGCCGATCCACGACAACATCAAGCAGGCGCTGGTGCGCGGCTCGGAGCGCGACACCGCGCTGCTGTTCCGCACGCTCAGGAACACGGCGCGCGTGTTCCGCAACGCCATCGCCGACGAGGTGCGCGCCATCGAGCAGCGCCCGGGCGGCTGCGAATTCGAGGACATCCGCCCGCTGGTCGCCGGCGCGCGCGGCCGTGCGGCGCTGGCTTCGGGCGCCGTCGACGACGGCGTGATCTCGGCCGGCCAGTGCATCGGCCTGATCGACGACGTGCCCAGCTGCGCCGAGCTGATCGCACGCATGGTCGCCGACTGTCGCGAGCGCCTCGACGTGGCCCGGCGTTTCGTCTCGTGAGCCCCTGGAGCGAAGGCGAGCGCGGCGCCGCGCTGCAGGCGCTGGTCGCGCAGCTGCGGCTGGAGCAGCTCGAGCACAACCTCTTTCGCGGCAGCAGCAGCGACATCGGCGCACCGGCCGTGTTCGGCGGCCAGGTGCTGGGCCAGGCGCTGATGGCCGCGGCCCGCACCGTGCCGCAGCATGCGGCGCACTCTCTGCACGGCTACTTCCTTCGGCCCGGCGACAAGGCCGCGCCCATCGTCTACGACGTCGACCGCATCCGCGACGGCGCGAGCTTCACCACCCGCCGCGTGGTCGCGATCCAGCACGGCGAGCCGATCTTCCACATGTCGGCTTCCTTCCATCGGCGCGAGGAGGGCGTGTCGCACGCGCCCGCGATGCCCGAGGTGCCGGCCCCCGAGCAGACCCGCCCGCGCGAGGCGGCGCTGCGCGCGGTCGACGAGGTCTTCGACCTGCGCTTCGTCGACCCGCGCGACCCGGCCACCGCGGGCCCGCGCCCGGCCGTCAACCGCGCCTGGCTTCGCACCGCCGAAGCCTTGCCCGACGACCCGGTGCTGCACCAGGCCTTGCTGGCCTACGTGTCCGATTACAGCCTGCTGGGGGTGGCGATGCAGCCGCACGGCCTGCACTTCAAGCAGCCTGGCGTGCAGGGCGTGAGCCTGGACCACGCGATGTGGTTCCACCGCGATTTCCGCTGCGACGACTGGCTGCTCTACGACACCGAGTCGCCCTCGGCCGCGCATGCGCGCGGCTTCTGCCGCGGCAGCCTGTTCAGCCGCGACGGGCGGCTGGTGGCGTCGGTGGCGCAGGAAGGCCTGATCCGCGTGCGGGGCTGAAGCCGCACTCAGGCCGTCATGGGCTGGCGCGCGAGGAAGGGCGCGATGTTGCGCATCGCGCGCTCGACATAGGCTTCCTTCTCGCCCACCGGCGCCACGTAGTGCAGGGCGCCGCGGGCCGCTTCGTCGCCCTCCAGCCGCGCGATCATCCAGGCGGCCAGGTACTGCGCCGCCAGGCAGCCGCCCGCGGTCGCCACGTTGCCCTTGGCCACGAAGGGCCGGTCCAGCACCTCGATGCCCGCATCCTGGACCCAGGGCCTGGTCGTCAGGTCGGTGCAGGCCGGCAGGCCGTCGAGCAGGCCCAGCCTGGCCAGCACCAGCGTGCCCGAGCACTGCGCGCCCAGCAGCTGCCGGGCCGGGTCGAGCTGCAGCTGCGCCATCAGGGCCGGGTCGGCGACGACGTCGCGCGTGAGCCGGCCGCTGCCGACGATCACCGCATCGGCCGCGCAGGCCTCGCGCAGCGTGGACTGGGCCTCGACCACGACGCCGTTCATCGAGCGGACATGGCTGGCGGGGCTGGCGAGCGACACGCGCCAGCCGGGCTTCTGGACGCGGCGCAGGATGTTCAGCGCGATGAAGGAGTCGAGTTCGTTGAAGCCTTCGAAGGTGAGGATGGCGATGTGCATGAGGGTGTTCCGGCGAGCGGTCGTGGGTGGAGGGTTCCGGCATCGTAGGAAGTGCGTTCAATACAATCAAATAATTGTCATGAATACACTGGTCCATGGCCCACGCCCGCTACAAGTCGCTGGTCGACACCCTCGCCGCCGAGATCCGTGAGGGCCGCCTCGTGCCCGGCACCCGGTTGCCTACGCACCGCAAGCTGGCGGCGCGCGAGGGCGTGGCGCTGGTCACCGCCACCCGCGTGTACGCCGAACTCGAGGCCATGGGCCTGGTCAGCGGCGAGACCGGCCGCGGCACCTTCGTGCGCGAAACCCTGCTGCCGCGCCACCTGGAGATCGACCCGTACGTCGTGGCGGCCGACACCACGGACCTGAACTTCAACTACCCCGCGCTGCCCGCCCAGGCCGGCATGCTGCGCGCCGCGCTGCGCCAACTGGCGGCCACGGGCGACCTGGAATCCCTGTTGCGCTACCAGCCGCACGGCGGTCGCATGTCGGAGCGGTCCGCCGTCGCTCAGCACCTCGCGGACCGAGGCCTGGCGGTGGATGCGGCCCAGGTCGCGATCGTGGGCGGCGCGCAGCACGGCCTGGCGACGACGGCCATGGCGCTGCTCCAGCCCGGCGACGTGGTGGCGGTCGATGCCTTGACCTACCCGGGCTTCAAGCTGCTGGCGCAGGCGCAGCACCTCGAACTGGCGCCGCTGCCCGCGGCCGGCGCGGGCCCGGACCTCGATGCGCTGGAGGCGCTGTGCCGGCGCCGGCGCGTGCGCGCCGTGTACGTCATGCCCACGCTGCACAACCCGCTGGGCTGGGTGGTGAGCGCCAGCCGCCGCCGGCAGCTGGTGGCGCTGGCGCGCCGGCACGGCCTGCTGCTCATCGAGGACGCGGCCTATGCCTTCCTCGCCGCCGATCCGCCGCCGCCGCTGGCCGCGCTGGCACCGGAGACCACCGTCTACGTCTCGGGCCTGTCGAAGAGCGTGGCCACCGGGCTGCGCGTGGGCTTCGTCGCGGCGCCGACCGCTTGGATGCCCAGGATCGAGCGCGCCATCCGCACCACGACCTGGAACACGCCCGCCGTGATGACGGCCATCGCCTGCGGCTGGCTGGAGGATGGCACGGTCGCGCGGCTCGAGGCCGAGAAGCGCGCGGACGCGATGCGCCGGCAGGCGATCGCCACGGACGCGTTGGCCGGGCTGCGTTGCTTGCGCCATCCCGCGTCGTACTTCCTGTGGCTCACGCTGGCCGAGGAGGTGCGGGCCGACCGTGTGGCCAAGGCGCTGCTGGCCGAACGCATCGCGGTCTCGACAGCCGAGCCCTTCGCGACCACGGCGCACGTGCCACATGCCTTGCGCCTGGCGCTGGGGTCCGTCCCGCTGGAAGGCCTGGGGGCGGTGCTGCGGACGGTCCGACAAGTGATCGAGGCGCAGACATTCTGAGGGTGTTCGGAGTCTTGAGCGCCCGCGAGTTCAAGCCCCTTTTTTCCGTGGTGACGGCGGGTGCGTGTGCGAGCCGCCCAGAGGCACGACAACAGGTGTCAGCGTCGAGATAACAGAAAAGTAACACGATAACAGCTGTTATGTTATTGTGCGGAATTCGAGTTACCAAGGAGGGGATGTGAGCACCCTCGCAACTGGCGTTCTACGCTACTTTGAAGAGGTCCTGGGTGTCGAAGCCTCAGGTTTCAGGCCGTGGGCGCATTCGAACGAACTGCCGTACTTCCTGCGCGACGCTTTCGCGTTTCATGAGCTGGCGTTGCTGGGCCAGCCCATCCTCCTCGCGACCGGGCGCGTCGAAGCGAAGCAGTCGCTCAAGGACGTTCGGATCTGGCTGGACAAGGTCAAGTCCTTGACAGGATTGCCGGTGGTCTATGTGACCGATGCGCTGGCCTCGTATGACCGTCGGCGCCTGATCGCGCAAAAAGTCCCCTTCGTCGTTCCGGGCAACCAACTCTATCTGCCGGACCTGGGTTTGGACCTGCGCGAGTACTTTCGGAAACGCGCGCCAGCCGCGGACACGGCGCTGAGCCCGTCCGCCCAGGCGATGCTGATCACGGCCTTGCTCCGCCAGCCGTGGCAAGCCGATTGGCAGCCCTCCGCGGTCGCGGTCGCCTTGGGCTACACGCCCATGACGCTGTCGCGCGCCGTCAAGGAGCTGACGGCGACCGGACTGGCCACTGCCTACACGGTCGGCCGCGCGCGTTGGCTGCGCATGGAACTTCCGCCCGCACAGACCTGGGAGCGTGCGAAGCCTGCGTTGCGCACGCCGGTCAAACGCACGGTCTGGGTGGCAGGCCATGGGCATGACGCGGAGCGGACTCGCCGGGTGGCCGGGCTGAGTGCACTGGCGCTCGGCTCCATGCTGGCCGAGCCGAGATGGCCGGTGTATGCAGTGACGTCTGCCGAATGGAAGGCAGCGACGAATGCCGGTGTTCGGGCATTGCCTGAGCCCGAAGCGGGCGCACAGGAATGGCAGCTGTGGCGCTACAGCCCGGCGCTGATCCCTGACGTCACCACGGTGGATCCGCTCTCGCTGATGCTCAGCCTGGAAGACAACGCCGATGACCGCGTCCAGCTCGCACTGGACGAATTGAAGGCGCAGCTCCCATGGTGAGAGGGCTGCGTGTTTTCCAGGAGAGGTTTGCGCCTTACGTCGACCAGTACGTGCTGATCGGGGGCACGGCAGCGAGCCTGACGATGGAGGAGGCCGGGCTGGAGTTCCGGGCCACCAAAGACCTGGACATCGTGTTGCACGTGGAGGTGCTGACGCCGGCATTTGGCGAGGCCTTCTGGCAATTCGTCGAGGACGGCGGCTATGAGATCCGCCAGGCCAGCGACACGGGACGCCCGATCTTCTATCGCTTTCAGAAGCCTGTTGACGATCGCTACCCGGCGATGGTCGAACTGTTCGCCAGAGCGCCCGACGGACTGCGGCCCGCTGAAGGCAGTCGACTGACACCGATACCCCTGGACGAGGCCGTCTCCAGCTTGTCCGCCATCCTGCTGGACGAGGGCTACTATGCTTTCGTCATGGCCGGGCGCCGTGAAGTCCTGGGCCTGCCCTGCATCGCAGAGGATCGACTCATCCCGCTCAAGGCCATCGCCTGGCTGGAACTGACGGCGCGGAAAACGCAAGGCGCCCAGGTGGATGCCAAGGACGTCCGCAAGCACCTGAACGACGTGCTGCGACTCTCTCAACTGCTGACGCCCGTCACACGCATTCCGCTCGATCCAAAGATCAGCAGCGACATGAAGCGCTTTCTGGTCGCGGTGGCAGCCGATACGTCCATCGACCTCAGGGCGCTCCAGCTTGGGAAGCTCGCAATGGGCGATGTGGTGACCCGTCTCGCACAGGCCTATGGCATTGAACTGCCACCGCAAGGGGGCGGATGACAAGCGATCGGGCGCAGGGACTGTCGACTCGTCGCTGACCTCGCACGCATCCATGCAAAATGACCCGCATCAATGCATGGAACGAGCGAATGAACGGCCCCGACAACGAAGCGCGAGAAGAAGACGGAAGCAACCCGAATACCGCCTCTGAACCGGGCCAGCCGATCCCCTCGACCGGGCCGGTGGCCGTCGAGATCGAAGCCGACCCCACGCTCGGCTACGCCTCCATCCAGAACGCCGTGCCCGTGGTGCGGGCCCTTCGGATCAGGAACAGTGGCGCCCACGCGCTGGAACACATCGAAGTCGTCGTGAGCTGCAACCCGCGCTTCGCCGAGGGCATCATGCTGCGCTTCGAGCGCCTGGCGCCCGGCGAATCGCGCCGCATCTCGCCGCTCGACCTCCAGCCGGACCATGCCTACCTGGCGCAATTGCAGGAGGCTGTGACGGCCACGATCGGCGTCACCGTGCGCTCCGGTACGACGGAACTGGGCCAAGCCAGCCAGGCGGTCCAGGTGCTGGCCTACGACCAGTGGGCCGGCACCCGTGCCTTGCCCGAACTGCTGGCGGCCTTCTGCATGCCCAACAATCCGGCGGTCGACGTGTGGGTCGGCAAGGCCTCGGCGCTGCTGCGCGGTGCGCACCACGAGCTCTTGATGAACGGCTACCAGTCGAAGAGCCGCGAGGTGGTGTGGAAGCAGGTCTCGGCCGTCTACAGCACGCTGGCCGCGGCGGGCTTGCACTATGCCGAGCCGCCGGCCTCCTTCGGCAGCGACGGCCAGAAGATCCGCACGCCCGACCGCATCCTGGACGCCGGCGTGGCCACCTGCCTGGACCTGGCCATGCTCTTCGCCTCCTGCTTCGAGCAGGCCGGCCTGCGGCCGGTGGTGCTGATCAAGGAAGGCCATGCCTGGGTCGGCGTCTGGCTGCACCCCACGAGCTTCCCCGATCCGCTGACCGACGATCTGCTGGCCGTGCGCAAGCGGGTCGACAGCGGCGAGCTGCTGGTCTTCGAGACCACCGGCATCGCGCGCCACCACAGCCAGCGGCCCAGCCTCCGGATCGCGATGGAATCCGGCGGCGAGCATCTGCGGGACGAGGAGGGCTTCCGCTATGCCATCGACATTCATCGGGCGCGTGAAGTGCAGATCAAGCCGCTGCCCTCGCGCGCGGTGCCGGTCGCGCCCGGCGACGGTGCCACCGAGGTGCAGCCGGGCGCGGTCATCGAACCGATGCCGCATCTGCCCGAACTCGACGCGGCCAACGCCGTCATCGACTTCCCGGTCGACGACACGCCCGAAGGGCGCCTTGCCAAGTGGAAGGCGCGCCTGCTCGACCTCACGCTGCGCAACAAGCTGCTGAACTTCAAGGTCACGAAGACCACGCTCAAGTTCGTCGCGCCCGAGCTGGCCCGGCTGGAAGACGTGCTGGCCGAGGGCAAGGACTTCAAGCTGCGCGCCGTGCCCGCGCTCATGGAAGGCGCCGACCCGCGCATGGCGCAGGTGCATGCGAACCGCGGCGGGCGTTCGCCGCTGGACGACATGGCGCTGCAGGCCCTGGACAACCGCGAGCTGCTGGCGGAGGTCAAGGCCGAGGAGCTCGACGCGCGGCTGCTGGCGATCCACACCGCCGCGCGCACCGGCCTCGAGGAAGGCGGCGCCAACACGCTGTACCTGGCGATCGGCCTGCTGCGCTGGACAGAGGACGAGAAGTCCGAGCGCCGGAACATGGCCCCCATCCTGCTGGTGCCGGTCACGCTGCAGCGCCAGTCGGTGCGTTCGGGTTTCCGTCTCACGCGGCACGACGACGAGACCATCGTCAACCCGACCCTGCTGCAGTTCCTCAAGAGCAGCTTCGAGCTGCGCATTCCGGGGCTCGATGCGCTGCCCAGCGACGAGAAGGGGGTGGACGTCGAGCGCGTGTTGCAGGCCTTCCGCCTGGCCGTGGCCGAGATCAAGCATTGGGAGGTGCGCGAGGAGGCCTGCCTGGGCCTGTTCTCCTTCACCAAGTACCTGATGTGGAAGGACCTGCAGGACCGCACCGCGCAGCTCAAGGCCAACCGCGTGGTCCGGCACCTGATCGAGAACCCCGGCCAGCCCTTCGAACGCGACGGCGAGGCCGGCGAGTTCGACCGGCTCGACCAGAGCTTCAAGCCGCAGGACATCCTGGCGCCGCTGCTGTCGGATTCGTCGCAGCTGAAAGCGCTGTGCGCCGTCGACACCGGCCGCGACCTGGTGCTCGAAGGCCCGCCGGGCACGGGGAAGAGCCAGACCATCACCAACATCATTGCGCACAGCCTGGGCAAGGGAAAGACCGTGCTGTTCGTGTCCGAGAAGATGGCCGCGCTGTCGGTGGTGCATCGGCGGCTGGAGGCCATCGGGCTCGGGCCCTTCTGCCTGGAACTGCACTCGTCGAAATCGAAGAAGTCGGAGGTGCTGCAACAGCTGGGCATCGCGCTCGACGTGGCGGGCCAGCGCAGCACCGAGGACTGGTCGCGCGAGGCCGAGCGCCTGGCGCAGCTGCGCCAGGAACTCAACGGCCTGGTCGACGCGCTGCACCGGGCCTATCCCAACGGCCTGACGGTCTTCGACGCGATCGGCACCTGTATCGGCTCGCCCAGCAAAGAAGCTTCGGCCATGCCCTGGTCGGACGCGCTGACGCACCAGCGCGCAGAGCTCGACCAGCTGCGCGAGATCGCGCGCAGCATGGCGACGCTGGCCGGCTCGATCGGCGGCCTCGATGCCCATCCGCTGCGCCTGATCGGCATGACCGAGTGGAGCCCAACCTGGAGCGACACGCTGCTGGCGGCCGGCCAGCAGTTGGTGACGCGGGTCGACGCGCTGCAGGCACGGTCGGCGGCGCTGGAGCCCGTGCTGGGCTTGCCGCTGACCGGCCTGAGCATGGAAGGTTTCGCGCATCTCGATGCACTGGCCGACGAACTGCTCGGCGCTCCGAAGGTGCCGGTGAGCCTGGCGCGGCAGGCGCACGACAGCGGCGCGCGGGCGCGCGTGAACGCGCTGGTGCGCCATGGCACGGCGCGGGCAGGACATTGGGCGCGCATCGGCGCGGGATGGACGCCGACCCTCGCCAAACTGAACGGCACCGAACTGCTCGCCGAATGGTCGGCGGCCCGCGCGGCCTGGTGGTTGAGCGCCTTGCTCAGGAAGCGCGCCGTGACCGGCAAGCTCGCGGCCTTCCGCACCGACGGCCAGCGGCCCACGGCCGCGCAGGTCGAGGCCATGCTGCAGCCGCTGGTCGACCTCAACGAAGAAGACCAGGTGCTGCGCGCGATGCAGGCCGAGGCGCAGAGCCTGCTCGAAGAGGTCTACCATGGCACCGGCACTGACTGGAACACCTTGGCTTCGCACGAGGCCTGGACCCACCGGTTCGCGGACGCCGTCGTGCGCCTGGCGGCCGGCGACGATCCGCGGGCCGCCGCGCTGCGCGCTTCGCTGCAGCCCCTGGTGGCCGAGAGCCGGGCCCTGCTCGAACCCGGCGCACGCATTGGCCGCGATCTGCTGGCCTATCGCGCGGCCTGGCGCGAGATGCGCGAAGGCCTGGCCGAGGTCGAGGCACTGGCCCGGCCCGCCGCGCCGATCGTCGGCGATGGCCATGCCGATGGCGCGCTGGAACGCGTGCGCGGCGTGCTGGCCGGATGGCAGTCGGCCAGGCCGCGCCTGCAGACCTGGTGCCTGTGGCGCAATGCGCGGGACCGCGCCATTGCCGGCGGGCTGCAGGGACTGGTCGCCGACCTCGAGGCCGGCAAGGTCGCCCTGCAGGACATCGAAGCGCACTTCGAGTTCAGCTACCGGAACTGGTGGGCCAAGAAGGCCATCGACGTGGACCCGATCCTGCGCAACTTCGCGAGCGCGGAGCACGAGCGCAAGATCCGCGAATTCCGTGCCGCGGATGCCAACTTCCAGAAGCTCACCGAGCAATACCTGGCGGCCACGCTCGCGGCCAAGGTGCCGTCGTCGGCCGGCGTGGCCGCCAAGCCCACCAGCGAGATGGGCCGGCTGCTGCGCGAACGGCAGAAGCAGCGCGCCCACATGCCGGTGCGCCAGCTGGTGCAGGCCATGCCGACACTGCTGCCGCAGCTCAAGCCCTGCCTGCTGATGTCGCCGCTGTCGGTGTCGCAGTACCTCGATGCAGGCTTCTCGCAGTTCGACCTGGTGATCTTCGACGAGGCCTCGCAGATCCCGGTCTGGGATGCCGTGGGGGTGATCGCGCGCGGCAAGCAGGTGGTGGTGGTGGGCGACCCCAAGCAGCTGCCGCCGACCAACTTCTTCAACAAGTCCTCGGACAGCGACGAAGCCAGCGCGGCCGACGACGAGCGCGTGGAGGACCTGGAGAGCATCCTCGACGAATGCATGGGCGCGGGCATGAACAAGCTGAGCCTGCAATGGCACTACCGCAGCCGACACGAGAGCCTGATCACCTTCAGCAACCACCGCTACTACGACGACTCGCTGATCACCTTCCCGTCGCCGGTCACGGACGACCTGGCGGTGAAATTCCAGCGCGTGGCGGGCGTCTACGACCGCGGCGGCAGCCGCACCAACCGGGCCGAAGCCGAGGCGATCGTCGAAGGCATCGAGGCGCACTACCTCGATCCGAAGAAGCGCGAGCTGACGCTCGGTGTCGTGACCTTCAACCAGACCCAGCAGGCGTTGATCGACACCTTGCTGGATGCGCGCCGGCACGCCAACCCCGAACTCGACCGCGCCATCGCGGCCCAGGTGCGCGAGAAGCTCTTCGTCAAGAACCTGGAGAACGTGCAGGGTGACGAGCGCGACATCATCTTCTTCTCGATCACCTACGGCCCCGACGCCGCGGGCAAGACGACCATGAACTTCGGGCCGCTGAACGGGGAGGGCGGCCATCGCCGGCTCAACGTGGCGATCTCGCGGGCGCGCGAAGGCGTGGTCATCTACAGCAGCCTGATGCCCGAGCAGATCGACCTGGCACGCGTGCGCGCGGCCGGCGTGCGCGACCTCAAGCACTACCTGGAATTCGCCATCCGCGGTGCACGCGCATTGGTGGAGCAGAAGGTGCCGACCGGGGTCGACCCGGAGAGCCCCTTCGAGGTGGCCGTGATCAAGGTGTTGCGCGAAGCCGGCTGGACGGTGCATCCGCAGGTGGGCTGCTCGGGCTACCGCATCGACCTGGCGGTGGTCGATCCACGGGCGCCGGGCCGCTACCTGGTCGGCATCGAATGCGACGGCCGCGCCTATCACTCCGGCGCCACCGCACGCGACCGCGACCGGCTGCGCCAGCACGTGCTCGAAGGGCTGGGCTGGCAGATCCATCGCATCTGGTCGACGGACTGGTGGCTCGATCCGGAAGCGGAGGTGCGCAAGCTCAGGCTGTTGCTGGAGGGCTTGACGGCCGACGCAGCGGAGCCAGCACCGGCGGCCGAGGTGGCGGCCGCGCCCTGAGCCCTGAGCGAGGGCGCGGCCGGCGGTCCGAAGCGCGCTACGGTCGCTTCGGGTCCCGATGCGGATTCGGCCACCGGTCCTGCGGCCCCTCGGTGCGCAGCAGCGCGTCGGCAGGTTGCCGGTAGTCCTCGTCCTTCCATTCGGGCGGCCTGCGCCAGATGGCGTGCCAGAGGGCGACATGGAGCGGAAGCGCGTCAGCCTTGACGCGTTCCCAGTCGTGCTTGAGCAGCAGGGCGATGCGCTCGATGAACACGTCCATGTCGGTCGCGTCCTGGAAAAACAGGCGGTCGAAGTGCTCGAGGATCTCGACGTCGAGCGGGTCCTTGGGATTGAGCGAGGTCGCCAGCTTCGCGCGGAGCTTCCAGATCCGCCCGGGCATCGACGCCTGGACCGGAAGCAGCTGGAACTCTGCGATCTCCGCGGCGAGCGCGCGCATGTCGCTGCGCCACTTCGCTCGTTCGCCGCTCACGCTGGCGATCTGGATCGCATGCGCGTCCTTGCGGAAGGCGATGAAACCGACGGCCACGCCAGCCAGCGCGGGCCAGAGGGTGGCCGCCTTGAAGAGTTCGATCATGTTCGATGCCAGGGCGAGGCAGATGCCTGGCCCATTCTGCCGCTTTAGTCCGCGGTCCGTGGAGACGCGCTGCGCGGCGCATCGTGGCGCGACGGCAGGTGCCCGAATCCCCGGGACAAGGCGGCGCCCCTGGCTGCGGGCAAGAGTCCGGGCGCGTTGAGACAAGAAGCGCACGGTCGATCCGCTTAGCCTTTCCCGGCAGGCCGGCGCCCCGGCCGCGATCCCCTGTCCCCCGGAGAAAAGCACCGCCATGACCTACATCGCCGCCGCCGAGCGCTACCAACAAATGCACTACCGTCACACCGGCCGCAGCGGGCTCAAGCTGCCCGTGCTGTCGCTGGGCCTGTGGCACAACTTCGGCGACAGCACGCCCTTCGAGCGCCAGCGCGACATGCTGCGCACCGCCTTCGACCTGGGCATCACGCACTTCGACCTGGCCAACAACTACGGCCCGCCCTTCGGCAGCGCCGAGAGCAACTTCGGCCGCCACCTGAAGGAAGACTTCCGCACGCACCGCGACGAGCTGGTGATTTCCACCAAGGCCGGCTGGAGCATGTGGCCCGGGCCCTACGGGCGCGGCGGTGGCTCGCGCAAGCACGTCCTCGCCAGCCTCGACCAGTCGCTCGGGCGCATGGGCCTGGACCACGTCGACATCTTCTACTCGCACCGTTTCGATGCCGACACGCCGCTCGAGGAGACGGCCGCCGCCTATGCGAGCGCGGTGCGGCAGGGCAAGGCACTGTATGTGGGCATCTCCTCGTACTCGGCCCACAAGACGCGCGAGTTCGCGGCGCTGCTGGCCTCGCATCAGGTGCCGCTGCTGATCCATCAGCCGGCCTACAACATGCTCAACCGCTGGATCGAGCCGGAGCTCACCGGCACGCTCGAGACGCTGGGCGCGGGCTGCATCGCCTTCACGCCGCTGGCACAGGGCCTGCTCACGGACAAGTACCTGAACGGCATCCCGGCCGATGCGCGCATCAACCAGCCGGGCGGCGATTCGCTGCCGGCCTCGCACCTGAGCGAACGCAACCTGGCGGCCGTCCGCATGCTCGACGAACTGGCCCGGGGCCGCGGCCAGACGCTGGCTCAGATGGCGGTGGCCTGGATCCTGCGGGATCGGCGCATGACCTCGGTGCTCATCGGTGCCAGCAGCGCCCGCCAGATCCGGGAGAACGTGAAGGCGCTCGAACGCCTGGACTTCACCGCCGCCGAATTGGCGGAGATCGATCGGCACCTGATCGATGGCGGCGTGAACCTCTGGGAAAAGCCTTCGACCGACCAGCGGATCTGATGCATGTCCGTGTGTCGCATCGATGTCCGACTTGATTGCAAATGAACGGAAAACCGCCAAAAGAAGCCGATGCGGCAATTTGCAAGTTGTTGAACGTATTGGAACAAGAGGGAGCGCGGTGGCCTGAAATAACCTGAAAGCACCGGCATGACACGAGAGGAGGAATCAATTCCATGTGCGTGCCGGAGCTGCGTTTTTCCCACGTTGAAAACGCATGGTTCTTTCATCTCGGAACACTGAAGGTATTGAAATGATCAAGCGTTGTATTTTGGGTGCTGTCGCTGCCATCTCCTTTTCTGCGCACGCCCAGAGTTCGGTCACCATCTACGGGATCATCGATGCCGGCCTGACCTACATCGACAATGAACGCGGCTACAGCGAATACCGGTTTGCGGACGGCGCCAATTACGGCAACCGCCTCGGATTCCGCGGCGCGGAGGATCTGGGCGGCGGACTGCGCGCGCTGTTCAACCTGGAAATGGGCTTCAACCTGAAGAACGGTACCTTGGCGCAGGGCGGCCGCGGCTTCGGCCGGCAGGCCTGGGTCGGCCTCGAGAGTGCGTCGCTGGGCACCCTCACCGCCGGCCGCCAGTACGACTTCGTGCGGGAGTACCTGACCCAGTTCAACTACGGCGGCTTCGCCAGCGTCTACGCGGGCCACCAGGGCGACTACGACCGCATTTCCGGCAAGCAGATGGACAACTCGGTGAAGTACCTGAGCCCGAATTTCGGCGGCTTCACCTTCGGCGCCATGTTCGCTTTCGGCGAGCAGATCGACGCCTTCAAGAAGAAGAGCCAGTTCAGCCTGGGCAGCGGCTACCGGAACGGCGCGCTCACCATCGGCGCGGCCTACGTGCGCATCAACGACACCACGGTCTTCCCGTACGCCCAGACCGGCGTGTACTCGTTCATGGGCCTGCCCTCGGCGGCGCAGGGCCCGACGCCCAACAGCGTGGTCGACTTCTACCCGGTCACGGGCGCCGGCTTCACCGTCGACAAGCAGGAGGTGGCCGGCATCGGCGCGAGCTACAAGTTCGAGAAGTTCCTGCTGGCGGCGAACACCACGGCCACCCGTTTCACCAAGGGCGCCAACAGCACCACGCAGAACGTCTACGAGATCGGCGGCATGTACTTCCTCGACGGCCCGTGGGCGCTGGTCGGCGGCTACCAGCACGTGACCATGGAAGACGACAAGTGGAACCAGTACACCGGGGCGGTGCGCTACAGCTTCTCGAAGCGCACCACGGTCTACGCCTCGGTGTCGTACCTGCGCAGTTCGTCGAAGGTCAACGCCTCGCAGGGAGCGGCCTTCTACATGCAGCCATCGAGCGACAACGCGCAGACGACCTACCGCGTCGCGCTCGTGCACTCGTTCTGAAAGAAGGGTGGGGCGCATGAATCCGACCATGCCATTGCGCTACTGGTGGCTGTGCATCTTCAGAACGCGGCCAGCCTTTCTCGCCACGGCCGGCATGTGACTTGCTCGCCCGCATGACATGCGGCATTCCGATTGCCGCCCCCCTTTGAACGCTCCGTCCGAAAGAACCCCATGACCACCGTCGACACCCTTTCCATCCGCAAGCTCAAGGACAACTACGGCGCCGAAGTGCTCGGCATCGACGTGTCCGCCGGCGACGCCGAGACCCTGCAGGAGGTGGTCAACACCTTCAACCTGCACGGCGCGGTGCTGCTGCGCGGCCAGTCGCTCACGCCGGCGCAACTGGTGAACTTCGCGCGCGCCTTCGGCGAACCCGAGGGCCACACCATCAAGGAGCACACGATGCCGGGCTTCCCGGAGATCTACATGCTTTCGAACCGCGAGGTCGGCGGCAAGCCGATCGGCAGCCACCGCGACGGCGTGGGCTGGCACACCGACTACTCCTACAAGGAGCAACCCGTGATGTGCACCATGCTCTATGCGGTCGAGGTGCCGGCCGAGGGCGGTGACACGCTGCTGGCCGACATGTGCGCCGCCTACGACGCGCTGACCGAGGAGAAGCGCGCCGAGCTCGACGGCCTGAAGGTGCACCACAGCTACGAGCACCTGATGACCACGCGGCTCTATGCCAAGCGCGAGCTCTCGGCCGAGCTCAAGGCCGAGAACCCCGACGTGATCCATCCGCTGATCCGCACCCATCCGGCCAACGGCCGCAAGGCGCTGTGGCCCAGCAGCGGCACGGTGAAGGGCGTGGTCGGCATGGACAACCCCGAGGGCGTGGACCTGGTCGAGTCGCTGGTCGAGTACGCGACGCAGCCGGAGTTCGTCTACCGCCATCGGTGGCAGGTCGGCGACCTGCTGGTCTGGGACAACCGCTGCTCGCTGCACACCGGCTCCCTGTTCGACGACAAGAAGTACATCCGCGAGGCCCATCGGCTCTGGGTCAAGGGCGACAAGCCTTACTGATCCGCTGCACCGACCTCCGCCGCACCCGTCGCGCCGGAGGTTTTCTTTCCCCGCTGAGGAACCGCCATGATCCATCGCCGCCAATTCACGCAGTCCGTTTCCACCGGCCTCGCCGGCCTGCTGCTCGCGCAATGGGGCCTCGACGCCAGCGCGGCGACCGAGCAGGTGCGCATCGCCTATCCGATCGACGTGCCGAGCTGGGACCCGAGCCGCAGCGCCGCGCCCAACCCCACCGCGCTGTTCAAGTGCGTGTTCGACCAGCCGCTGGAATACACGGCCGATTCGACACTCCAGCCCGGCGTGGTCACCGCCTGGGAGTGGCTCGACAAGGAAGGCCTGGTGCTGCAGCTGGACCTGCGCGACGACGTGTACTTCCACAACGGCGACAAGCTGACGTCGGCGGATTTCAAGTTCACCTTCTTCGAGCGGCTGCGCGCCGAGAAGGGGCTGCAGCTGAGCTTCATCTGGAGCGGCATCACCGCCATCGACACGCCGACGCCCAAGCGGGCGATCGTCCGCTTCGCCAAGCCGATGGTCACGGCGCCGCAGTTCCTGGGCTACAGCGCGGCCTTCATCCTGCCCAAGGCTTACTTCGAGAAGGTCGGGCTCGACGGCTTCCTCGCCAAGCCCATCGGCTCGGGCCCGTACCGGCTGGTCGACCATCAGCGCGATGCGAGCATCACGCTCGAGGCCTTCGACAAATACTGGCGCGGGCCGGCGAAGATCAAGCGGTTGGTGTTCCAGGTCGTGAAGGACCCGACCACGCGCGTCTCGGCCGTGCAGTCGGGGCAGGTGCAGGTGGCCGTCGCGCTGCCGATGCGCGAGGCGCTGCGCCTGGGCCAGAGCAAGGGCCTGGCCAACAGCCTCACGCCCACGGTCGACACCTACCTGATCCAGATGGTCAACAGCGGCCCGCTGGTCGACAGGAACGTGCGGCTCGCGATGCACCACGCGATCGACAAGCAGGCGATCTCCAAGGCCTTCTTCAACGGCATCGCGGCGCCGCTGTCGACCGCGGCAGCGCCGGGCACGCCGGCCTATGCGCCCGACTACCGCTTCGCCTTCGATACCGCCCAGGCGCAGGCCCTGCTCAAGGCCGCGGGCTACGGGCCGCAGAAGCCGGTGCAGTTCCGCTTCTTCGCGACCAACGGCATCTACCCGAACGACTTCGAGATCGCGCGGGCCATCGTGCAGATGTGGAAGAAGGTGGGCATCGAGGCGGCGCTGGAAGTCATCGAGACCGCGCAGTACTACCCCAAGGTGCAGGCCGGCAAGCTCGAGGGCCCGACGCTCTGGTTCTGGACCAATGCCACCGGCGACCCGGAGCTCTCGGCCGGCTACTACCTCGATCCCAAGAAGAGCTTCTCGGTCTGGCGCAGCGCCGACGTGTCGACGCAGCTCGATCCGCTGCTGGTCGAGCTCGACGACCGGAAGCGCATCGAGGGCTACCGGAAATTCCACGTCTGGGCGGTGGAACAGGGCTATTCGTTGCCGCTGGTACAGGGTGTCTCGACGGTGGCCTATGCGAAGGCCGAGGCCGCCTACAGGCCCTTCAAGAACGGCTGGATCCTGCCGTATTACTGGCAGGCCTGACAGCCGACGCCGATCCTGCAAAAGCCGCGGCACCGCAATGCCGCGGCTTTTTTTGCGTCTGTATTCAGGCGGTGGCGCGGTTCTCGCTATGGGTCGAAACCGATGTCTCGCTGCACGCCGCTCTCGATCGCCCACGGCCCAAGATGGTGCGCACCCAGGCCATTGCCCGTGCGCCTGACGCCAAGACCCATTCGGGGGCGACTCCTAAGATCATTGCATCCAAAAGCCTTTCTTTTCGGAAATTCCAATTCCTCCAAAAGAATTCATTCTGAAAGCGCAGCAATGACTTTTCATCCCACGGACCAATTCTTCGAAGAACTCGACAGCTCGGTCCTGTCCGTTCAAAAAGCGCGGGCATTGCCCCCGGTCTGCTATACCGATCGGAATTTCTACGAATTCGAGAAGGAAGCCGTTTTCAACCATGAATGGCTGTGCGTCGGCCGCGAATCGTGGGTGGCGAAGGCCGGCGACTATTTCACGACGAAGATCATCGGCGAGCCGCTGGTGATCGCGCGCAACCGGCTGGGCGAGATCAAGGCCATGTCCTCGGTCTGCCAGCACCGCGCCATGCTGGTGGCCGAGGGCCACGGCAACGCCAAGGCCTTCCTGTGCCCGTACCACCACTGGGCCTACTCGCTCGACGGCGAACTGATCGGTGCGCCGGCCATGGAGCAGACCGTGGGCTTCGACAAGAAGGCCTTCTGCCTGCCGACGCTCCAGGTCGAGGTCTGGCAGGGCTTCGTGTTCGTGAACTTCGATCCGGCGGCCGCGCCGCTCGCGCCGCGCCTCGCGGAAGTGACCGAGGCGCTGGCGAACTTCGACTTGGCCAACCTCGATGGCCCGCGGCCTGACAAGCCGGCGCATTTCGCCTGGAACTGGAAGGTCATGTTCGAGAACAACAACGACGGCTACCACGCCAACCGGCTGCACCACGGCCCGCTGCACGACTTCGTGCCGAGCGCGATGGCGAGCTTCCCGGAGCTGCCCGAGACCACCGCCGGCTACTACCGCTTCAACGGCACGCTGCACCAGGATGCGAGCTTCAACGCCACGCAGAAGGCGATCCTGCCGGTGTTCCCGAAGCTCACGCTCGAGGAGCGCAACCGCATGATGTTCGCCAACATCCCGCCCACGCTGTCGCTGGTGATGATGAGCGACATGGTGATCTACATGATCCTGCGCGCCGACGGCCCCGAGACGCACGAGATGGACACCGGCCTGCTGTTCGCGCCCGGTGCCATGCAGGACCCGCTGTTCCAGCAGCGCATGGCGATGAACATGCACGCGGCCAACGAGATCATCGCGCAGGACCTGCATGTCGACGAGCTGGTGCAGGTCGGCCTGCGCTCGCGCTTCGCGACCCGCGGTCGCTACTCCTGGCAGGAGCAGGCGCAGCGCGAGTTCAACAACTGGCTGGTGCCGCGCTACCAGTCGACCTGGAAGGCCGGCGGGAAGAAGGGCGTGCGCATTCCCATCCGACCCGTCGCCGACACGGCAGCGGCGCACAGTTGCTGAGCGCTACCGCGGAACGCCTCGCCATGTCCACTTCCTCTGCGCTTCCCCGCCCGGTGCCGGCCGGTCGCCCGGGTGCCATTGCAGGCCGCGCCCTCGGTGCCCTGCCGACGCTGTGGCGCATCCTCTGGCGCATCCCGATGCTGCTGTTCCTCGCGGCGCTGGTATTCTTCGTGCTGCGCGTGCTGCCGGCCGACCCGATGGGCATGCTGCTGCCGCCCAGCGCCACGCCGGCCGACGTGCAGGCGCTGACCGCGGCGCTCGGCCTCGACAAGCCGATCCCGGTGCAGTTCGGCATCTGGCTGGGCCACGCGCTGCACGGCGACCTGGGCCGCACGATGCAGTCGGGGCTGGCGGTCACGCCGCTGATCCTCAAGGCGCTGCCCACCACGCTGCAGCTCATCGCCTGCGGCCTGCTGCTGGGCATGGTCTTCGGCATCGGCGGCGGGCTGCTGGCCTTTCGCTACCGCGGCACGCGCATCGAGCGCGCGGTCGAAGTGATCAACAGCATCTCGATCTCGGTGCCCGAGTTCCTCTGGGCGATCCTGCTGATCCTGGGCGTGGGTATCGGCCTGCAGTGGCTGCCCTTCCTCGGACAGCTCGATGCCGGCCTGAGGGTGCAGCCCGTCACAGGCTTCCTGCTGGTCGATGCGCTGGTGGCGGGCGACTTCGCGGCGCTGTGGAGCGCGATGAAGCACCTGGCCTTGCCCTCGATCGCGCTGTCCCTGGGCATCGCGCCGCCGCTGATGCGCATCCTGCACTCGAGCCTGCTCGACGCCTACACCGAGGACTACGTGGCCGCGGCGCGCCTGCGCGGCCTGAGCGAGAACCGCATCCTGATGCGGCACGCCTTGAAGAACGCGGCGCTGCCGACGGTCAGCATGCTGGGCATCCAGGCCAGCACGGTGATCGGCGGCACGCTGCTGATCGAGACCATCTTCGGCTTTCCCGGCATCGGCAGCCTGATGGTCAACGCCATCGGCGGCCACGACCTGCCGATGATCCAGGGGCTGGCGCTGACCTATGCCGTCGCCGTGCAGGCGGTGAACATGGTCACCGACGCGGTCCTGCTGCTGCTCAACCCCCGACTGCGAACGCCATGAGCACCTTGTCCCTCTCCGCGCCGGCGCCGCTGCGGCGCGTCCTCGGCGAACCTCGCGTCGTGATCGGCGCCGGCCTGTTGCTGCTGCTGATCGCGCTGGCGGTCTTCGCGCCCTGGCTCGCGCCGCACGGCCCCAACGAGCAGGACCTGCTCAGCACCTTGCTGCCGCCGGCCTGGGCCCCGGGCGGCGACCGGGCCTTTCCGCTGGGCACCGACGCGCTCGGCCAGTGCGTGCTGTCGCGGCTGATCTACAGCACCCGCGTCACCGTGATCATCGCGCTCACCGCGCCGCTGGGCGCCGCGCTGCTGGGTTGCACGCTGGCGCTGGTCGCGGGCTACCGCGGCGGGCGCACCGAATGGGCGATCCTGCGCATGGTCGACCTGTGGATGTCCTTTCCCGCGATCGTGCTGGCGCTGGTGCTGATGGTGGCGCTGTCGCCGGGCCTGCTGAACGTGATCATCGCGATCATCCTGGTCGACTGGACGCGCTTCTGCCGCGTGATCCGCGCCGACGTGGTGGTGCTGCGCCGCAAGGACTACGTGGCCGCCGCGCGCATCACCGGCGCATCGCACTGGCAGGTGGTGATGAAAGACATCGTGCCGGGCATCCTGCCCACGCTGATCTCGCTGATCAGCCTGGAGATGGGCATTTCGGTGGTGGCCGAGAGCATCCTGTCCTTCGTCGGCATGTCGGTCGAGCCCAACGTGCCGACCTGGGGCGTGATGATCGCCGACGGCCTGAAGAGCGTGTTCAGTTCGCCCTGGGGCCTGATCGCGCCGGTGCTGTGCACGGTGCTGACCGTGCTCGCCACCACCTGCCTCGGCGACGGCCTGCGCCGCACGACCGATCCCCGCCTGTTCAACCGTTCGGGGAGCTGAGCGATGAGCCTTCCTGCCCATGCCATGCCCCTCGAGACCGCGGTGCCGCCGGTGCCGCCCGCACTGACCCGACCCGCCGGTGCCGTGCTGCTCGAGGCCCGCGGCCTGACCGTGTCCGCACCGGGCCGGCCCGAGCGGCTGCAGGTGCTACGCGACCTGAGCTTCACCTTGCGGGCCGGCGCCACGCTGGGCCTGGTCGGCGAGTCCGGCGCCGGCAAGAGCATGATCGGCCGGGTGCTCGCGCGACATCTGCCCGAGGGCTTCGCGGTCGACGCGGGCACGCTGTGCTTCGGCGACGACGACCTGCTCGGCATGCCGGCCGAGGACCACCGGCGCCTGCTCGGCGCGCGCATCGCCTTCATCCCGCAGGAGCCGATGACGGCGCTGAACCCGGTGCTCACCATCGGCCAGCAGCTGCAGGAACACCTGCTGCGCCTGGGCATCGCCAAGGACGAGTGGCGCGAGCGCGCGACTGCGATGCTGGCCGAGGTGCGCATCCACCAGCCCGCGCAGGTGCTCGACAAGTACGCCTTCCAGCTCTCGGGCGGCATGTGCCAGCGCGTGATGATCGCGATGGCCTTCGCCGGCGATCCGCAGCTGGTGGTGTCCGACGAGGCCACCACCGCGCTCGATGCGAGCACGCAGGCGCACATCGTCACGCTGATCCGCGGGCTGCAGGAACGGCGCGGCACCGGCGTGGTCTTCGTGACGCACGACCTGGGCCTGGCTGCGCACGTGTGCGACGAACTGGTGGTGCTCTACGCGGGCGAGATGGCCGAGCGCGGCCCGGCCAAGCGGATCTTCACGCGCTCGCTGCATCCCTACACGCAGGCGCTGCAGCGCGCCAACCCGCACCTCACCGGCCCGCGCCGGCTGCTGTTCTCGCTGCCGGGCCAGATGCCGGGCATCAGCGACTTTCCGTCGCTGAAAGGCTGCCGCTTCCAGCCGCGCTGCGCGGTCGCGACCGAGGCCTGCGCCACCAGCGTGCCGCCGATGCGCGAGGTGCTGCCCGGCCACCATGTACGCTGCGTGCACGGCGCCGCCGCGCCCGAGCCGCTGCTGGCGGCGGACGCGAGCGACGCGACCCTCTTCCAGGCGCCGCGCATGAGCGAGTCGCCGTTCCTGCAGGTGCAGGGCTTGTCGAAGACCTACCGGCCGCGCGGCAGCTGGCTGCGTCGAGACACGCCGGTGCAGGCGGTGAAGGACGTGCACCTCAGCATCGCGCCCGGCGAATTCGTCGGCATCGTGGGCGAGAGCGGCAGCGGCAAATCGAGCCTGGCCCGGCTGGTGATGGGGCTGGAGAGCGCGAGCGAAGGCACGATCCTGCTCAACGGCCGGGCCCTGGTCGCCAAGGCCGAGGACTGGGAGCGCCGCATCGCCTCGATCCAGATGATCTTCCAGGACGCGCGCTCGGCCCTCAATCCGCGGCGCCGCGTGCAGAGCCTGGTCACCCAGTCGATGGAAAGCCGGCCCAACCTCCACAGCGACCGCGAAGCGCGCGCCCGCGAGCTGGTGGGCGACGTCGGCCTCGCGCCCGACATGCTGACGCGCTTTCCCTCCCAGATGTCGGGCGGCCAGCGGCAGCGCGTGAACATCGGCCGCGCACTGTGCGACCTGCCACAGCTGCTGGTGGCCGACGAGATCGTCTCGGGGCTCGACGTGTCGGTGCAGGCGCAGATCCTCAACCTGCTGCTGCGCATCCGGCGCGAACACAAGATCTCGCTGTTGTTGATCTCGCACGACCTGGCGGTGGTGCGCTACCTCTGCAGCCGCGTGCTGGTGATGCACCAGGGCGTGGTGGTCGAGAGCGGCGAGACCGAGCGCGTGCTGGCCGACCCGCAGCACGACTACACCCGCAGCCTGCTGGCGGCCGTGCCGCCGCGCGACCTCGGCCAGCGCTGGCCGGCGTGAGGCCCGGGCCGGCGCCGCTTTCCCTCAAGTCGCCATGCGCGGCGATGCAAGAGGAATCGGGTGGCGCCGCCCAAGAATGAAGTCCTTCAGGAGTGATTTGTTCATGCAATACGAGACGATCCAGGTGGCGCCCATGACGCTCACCATCGGCGCCGAGATCGGCGGCGTCGACCTCACGCAACCGCTGCACCCGCAGCAGGTGCACGAGATCCACGAGGCGCTGATGACGCACCAGGTGGTGTTCTTCCGCGACCAGAAGCTGGACTTCGAATCGCACCAGCGCTTCGCGCGCCACTACGGCGACCTGGTGCTGCACACCGGCGGTTTCGGCGTGGAAGGCTATCCCTACGTGGTGCCGATCCATGGCGACGCGAACTCCAAGTCGGTGGCCGGCGAGAGCTGGCACTCCGACCTGAGCTGCAACGAGGAGCCGCCGATGGGCAGCATCCTGCACCTGCACATCGTGCCGCCGATCGGTGGCGACACCCTGTTCTCGAGCCAGTACGCGGCCTACGAGGCGCTGTCCGGGCGCATGAAGGCCTACCTCGAAGGCCTGACCGCCGTGCACGACGCCGAGCACATCTATCGCAAGTACACCAGCGACCCGAGCAAGCGCTTTCCGGCCACCGCCCAGCCCATCGTGCGCACGCACCCGGTCACGAAGCGCAAGTGCCTGTTCGCCGATGCGCAGTACACGACCCACATCGTGGGCCTCGACAAGCCCGAGAGCGATGCGGTCCTGCGCTTTCTTTTCGCGCACTGCCAGAACCCGAACTTCCAGGTGCGCTTCCGCTGGCAGCCGCATTCGGTCGCGTTCTGGGACAACCGCTGCGTCGAGCACCACGCGGTGTGGGACTACTACCCCCAGACCCGTTCGGGCCACCGCGTGACCATCCAGGGCGACAAGCCCTTCTGAACCGACTTTCCTTCACGGAGCGCTTCTTCCCATGACCCACCGCAGAGATTTCGTCACCAAGCTGCCGCTCGCGCTGTTCGGCGCGACGATGGCCACCACCTTCGGCACCGGTGCGTTCGCGCAGGACGCGCGCACCGTGACCGTCGCGTTCCCGATGGACATCCTGAGCTGGGACCCGGTGTCGCTCAATCCCACGCAGTCGGCCGTCATCAAGTGCGTGTATGACCAGCCGCTCGAGCTCGCGCCGGACCTCCAATTCGCGCCCAGCGTGGTGTCGGATTTCAAGTGGCTCAACAAGGACTGCACGCTGCTGGAATTGAACTTCCGCGACGGCGTGACCTTCCACAACGGCGACCGGCTCACGTCGGCCGATTTCAAGTTCTCCTTCCTCGACCGGCCGCGCGCGCAGAAGGCCTCATTGCTGGCGGGCGTGTGGTCGGCGATCGAATCGATCGACACGCCGACCCCGCTCAAGGCGGTGGTGAAGTTCAGCACGCCGATGGCGATCGCGCCGGTGATGTTCGCCGACATCCCGGCCTATATCCTGCCCAAGGCCTACTACGAGAAGGTGGGCAAAGACGGCTTCGAGGCCAGGCCGATCGGCTCGGGCCCGTACCGGCTGGTCGAGTACCAGCGCGACCAGCGCATCGTGCTCGAGGCCTACGAGGGCTACTGGCTCGGGCCGGCCAAGGTGAAGCGGCTGGTGTTCCAGGTGACCAAGGACCCGACCGCCCGCGCCGCCGCGATGCAGGCCGGCCAGGCCGACCTGACGATGAACATCCCGGTGCGCGAGGCCGAACGCCTGGGCGCGCTGCCGGGCCTGTCGCCGCACCTGGACTCGACCACCGGCGTGATCTTCCTGCAGATGGCCAACAAGGGCATCCTCACCGACAGGAACGTGCGCCTGGCCTGCCATCATGCGATCGACAAGGCGGCGATCTCGAAGGCGCTGTTCGGCGGCCATGCGACCGCGGTCTCCATGCCCGCCGGGCCGGGCTTCCCGGCCTATGTGCCGGACTTCAGGATCGTCTTCGATCCCGAGAAGGCCAAGGCGCTGCTGGCGGCTTCGGGCTACAACGCGGCCAACCCGGCCAAGCTCAATTTCTACACGAGCAAGGGCGTGTTCGCGAGCGACTTCGACACCGCGCGCGTGATCGCCCAGATGTGGCAGAAGGTCGGCATCGAGGTCAACCTGCAGGTGCTCGACAGCCCGGCGCTCTACGAGTACCAGCGCACCGGCAAGTTCGACGGCCCGGTGCTCAAGCCCTTCAATCCGGCCGCGGGCGACCCGGGCACCTATTCGGGCTACATGCTCGACCCGAAGATGAGCTTCTCGATCTGGAAGGGCGAGGACATCCCGCCCAGGCTGTATCCGCTGATGGGCGAGCCCGACTACGCCAAGCGCATCGAGGGCTTCAAGGCCTTCGACATGTGGCAGGTGGCGCAGGGCTATTCGATCCCGCTGTTCCTCGGCCTGAGCACCATCGTCGCCAAGAAGTCCCTGGGCTTCAAGCCGTACCGGAGCGGCATCCTGATTCCCTACAGCTGGGTCTGAGCCGTTTTTTTCCTCGCCGCATCGCCGCGGCACCTTCCAACCCCCATCCTCTTTCTCAAGGACATCCACATGACACTCACCATCGTCGGTTACGGCAACGTCGGCTCCGGCCTCGCCAAGCAATTCGTCAAGGCCGGCCACCGGGTGACGCTGACCGGCCGCTCGCTCGACAAGGTCCAGGCCGTGGCCGAATCGCTGGGCGCGCAGGCGCTGCCGCTCGACCAGGCCGCGAAGAACGTCGAGGTGCTGGTGCTGGCCGTGCCCTACGACCAGGCGCCGGCTGCGCTCGCCGCGCTGGGCGACCTCAAGGGCAAGGTCATCGTCGACGTCTCGAACCCGCTGACGGCCGACTACATGGGCCTGACCGTGGGCTTCAGCACCTCGGCGGCCGAGGAGATCGCCAAGGCCGTGCCGACCGCGCATGTGGTGAAGGCTTTCAACACCCTGTTCGCGCAGGTCATGCATCAAGGCGCGGGCTTCGGCGACGCCAAGGGCAGCGTGTTCTTCGCCGGCGACGAAGCCAAGGCCAAGGACACGGTCAAGGCGCTGATCGAGAGCATCGGTTTCGATGCAGTCGACGCGGGTGGCCTGAAGAATGCGCGCTACCTCGAGCCGGTGGCGGGCCTGAACATCTACTTCGGCTACGGCGCGGGGTTGGGCACGCAGATCGCGCCGGCCTGGCTCCAGCGCTGAGAGCAGGCGAAAACGGGCGCGAAGCCCTTCCCACCGACCCGGCAGCCGCCGGGTTTTTTTGCGCCAGGCCGCCGCTTCAGTCGCCCTGCGCCTCGGCGCTCTCGCTCTCGACGAGCCCCAGCTGCGCCTGCCGGTAGGCCCGCGGCGTGGTCCCGAACTCGGCGCGGAAGCTGCGGCTGAAATGGGCCGGGTCGCTGAAACCCCAGCGGAAGCAGATGTCGGAGATCGACAGGTGGCGATGCAGCGTACTTTGCAGGTCGGAGCGGCAGCGCTCGAGCCGCCGCTGGCGCAGGTAGTGGCCGAAGCTGTGGCCCGCGGCCTCGAACAGCTTCTGCACATAGCGCAGCGAGGCATGCTGCTCGGCGGCGATCTTTCCGACCGTGAGCTCGGGGTCGCCCAGCTGGTTCTCGATCGACTGGCAGATGCGCTGATAGTGCACGAGACGCGCCGCGCTGCCGAAGGTCTGCAGCGCGGTGCTGCCGGCCAGGCTCACCACCACGAACTCGGTCAGCGCCAGCTCGATGGGGCGCAGCTCGGCGGCGTCGAGCGCCTCCATGTTGTCGGCCACCGAGGCCAGCATGCCGGCGAAGATGCGGTTGATGGCCTTGTGCCCCGACAGGGTGCCGGTGCGCAGCGAGCCCAGGTTGACCAGCCGCGGATGCAGCATCAGCTGCGGGATCTTCACGTAGAGCATGCGGAAGTCGCTCTTGAGCGTGAGCGTGGAATCGACACCGGTCGGGCCGTAGATGATGTCGCCGGGCATCAGGTCGATGATCGGCTCGCCCTGGCTGCCGCCGAAGGCGAAGCGGCCCTCCATCAGGATCGACAGCCAGACCGAGAAGGGCTGGTCGGCCGAGCGGCCCGAGATGGTCTGCGGCGAGGCGCTCATGCGGGCGAATTCGATGCCCTGCGGCGACACCAGGCTGGCTACGTCGCCGTGGAAGGCGGAATGGGTGCCGAGCTGGCCGACGGCAGGCAGGTGCAGGCGGGTCAGCGCCTGCTGCCAGACGCGCGAGCGTTCGCCCTGTGTGTAGGTATGGGTGGAAACATTCCATGCATTCACGGTGGACCTCCGGTGGCTGGTTCTGAACGGTGCGGATGCGGCCGTTCTTCGACTTGCGTCAAGGTCCTGAGCAATTTTCCGGCCACCGCGAGGGCGGAGGCGCCGATCGACAAGTCGCCGTGCGTGCCGTGGCGACTGGGCGCCGGTTCGGCGTTGCGCGTCGGGCTGCGCGTCGGTTGCTGGCCGGGAGGCGTGCCGCGCTGTCAGGTGATGTGCCTGACGGCGCGCACCGTCGCCAGCCTGGTGCCGCGGTGGCCGCCGTTCAGGCACTTCAGGGGCGTGTGCACCGCAATGGTGTTCTCGTCGCCCACGAAACGGTACGCGCCCCCCCGGGAGCGCAGGCCCGTGATCGGCGACGCGGGCCTGCGGTCGAAGCGCTGTCCGGGCCGGTCGCCCAGCGGATCATGGTGCGCGCCGGCTCAGAACCCCTTGGGCGGGAAGATGTCGCGCGGGATGCGCACATGCGCGCCCTGCGTGGCGTCGACCACCTGCGTCACGCCGAAGTCGGCAGCCACGCTCATCAGCGAATAGCTGTCGTTGCGCGACAGGCCGTGGTGCTCGTTCAGGAGCTTGAGCATGTCGAGCGCGGCGTTGCGCGTGGCCACGTTGAGGTCCGGGTCGAAGCCGTGGACGATGAAGGAATCCTCGGTCTCGAGCAGTGGTGAGGGGAAGAAGAAGTCCTTGCGCAGGATGATCTGCATCGTCACGTTGAGCGAGCTCTCGATGGCCGTGCCGCTGATCTCGCCGTCGCCCTGCGACACGTGCGGGTCGCCGATGGAGAACAGCGCGCCGTCGACCTGCACCGGGTAGTACATGGTCGCGCCCGCGCCGATGCGCCAGTTGTCGATGTTGCCGCCGTGCAGGCCCGGCGGGATGGTGCTCACGCGGCCATGCACGTTGGGCGCCACGCCGGCCGTGCCGAGGTGGGGGCGCACCGGCACCCGCACGCCCTTGAGCGCTTCCTGCCGGTCGCACACCGGGCATTCGGTGACCGTGCCGGGCACCAGGTACTTGCCGGGGAAGTCGTAGGCGTACATCGCGCGTGCATTGTTCGAGTTCGGGTCGAGTTCGTAGATGGTCACGCGTTCCTTCTCGTCGAATTCCTTGTAGAGGTAGCCCCAGTTGGCCGCGAGGTTGGAGCCGTAGTTGTTGCGCGGCGTCATGCGGTGGTAGCGCACCTCCAGCATGTCGCCCGGCTTGGCGCCTTCGACATGGATCGGGCCGGTCATGATGTGCACGCCGGGGTTGCGGTCCTCCTCGGGGATCTCCTTGAAGATCTTCCAGACCGCGTCGTCCATCATCAGCTCGGGGGCATCGCCCGCATGGTGCGTGATGGCCTCGGCATGCACCAGGTCGCCGCTCTTGACCTTGAGCGAGGGCGCCTGCGCCGGATCGAAGTAGCCCCAATGCACGTTCTGTGGCGTGGCACGCAGGATGTGCAGCGCGCCGGGTTCGACAGGGGCGCGGCGTTGGTTGTGTTCGCAGATGAGGGCCATCGGGGTGCTCTTGGCGGTGGTGGAGGAAACAGGGGAGGAGGGCGGGCGCTCAGAGGTCCAGGACCAGCAAGGGCGTCTTCGAGCGCGAGCAGCAGGGCGTGAACGCGGTGTTGGCCGCCTGCTCCTCGGCACTCAGCAGCAGGTCGCGGTGGTCGGGCACGCCCGCCAGCACCCGCGTACGGCAGCTGCCGCACACGCCGACCTCGCAGGACACCGGGATCTGCACGCCAGCTGCGGCCAGGGCCTGCGTCACGCTCTGGTCGGCCGCGACGGGAATGCGGCGGCCGGTCGACGCGATCTCGACCTCGAAGGCTTCGCAGCCGCCCTCGACCGGTGCCGGCGCGGGCGCGCCGAAGCGTTCGAAATGGATGTGGTCGCCGGCCCAACCCTGTTCGCGGGCGATGCGGTCGGCCGCGTCGATCATGCCGCCGGGCCCGCACACGTAGAGGTGGCGTCCGGGGCGTCCGCGGCCCAGCAGGGTCGGGAGGTCCATGGCGCCCACGCCCCTGCCGTCGTCGGCATAGAGATGTACCCGGTGGCCGAAGAGGCCCGAGCGCAGCAGCGGCAGGAAGGCCATGTGCTCCAGCGAGCGGCCGCTGAAGTGCAGTTCGAAATCGGTACCAGCCGCCGTCAGGGCCAGCGCCATGCTCAGCACCGGTGTCACGCCGATGCCGCCGGCCAGCAGCAGCGGCGGCTGTTCGATGGGCGCGTGCAGGGCGAAATGATTGAGGGGGCCGCGCACCGTCAGCGTGTCGCCGGCCGCGGCGGTGTCGCACAGCTGCATCGAAGCACCGCGACCGCCGACTTCCCGCTGCACCGCGATCCGGTAGCGCGCACGATCGGCCGGCGGGCTGCACAGGGAGTAGTGCCGGATCAGCCCGGCGATCTTCACTTCGAGGTGGGCGCCGGCGCTGAAGGCCGGCAGCACGGCGCCGTCGGCGCGCGCCAGGTCGAACACGACGATGTCACGCGTCTCGTTGCGCCGGGCCACGACCTGCAGCGCGAACCATGGGCTCGGATCGATCGGCGACGCGGGGGCCGCGGTGCACTGGATGAGGGGTGCGGAAGACATGCGGTGAAGGGGGTGGAAGGTCGCTTGGATCACTGTGGGGTGATGCTAGGGACGCCGCTTGAGGGTGTCTTGCGCGTGGGTGCACGGGGGCTTGTTGCCGGGCCGCCGTGCGGCGGGCGCGGCTCGGCGATGCCGTACAGCCAGCGAGGCCTCGACCGGCGCTACGGATGTCGTGAAGGCGAACGCACGGCTTCCGCCGGCACGTCGCGTTCCAGCCACCGCAGGCCCGCCCAGGCCGCCACACCGAGGTAGATGAAGCCGCCCGGCACCCACATCACCAGGCCGGCCATCTGCTGGTCCCAGAGCTCCCGCGATTCGCGCCAGTACAGGGGCGTGCTCGCGAAGGTGAGCAACGCGCCCAGCATGCCGGTGTGGGTGGCGGTGAAGAGCAGCGCCATCGCGGCGGCCGGTGCGCCACTGCGGCCGGCCTGCAGCACCGACCACCAGAAGAGCCAGCCGGTCAGCAGGAAGGACAGGTGCTCGAGCACGTGCAGGCCGGTGTGGACCACCGCGGCCATGTACGGTCCCGGCGCATGCCAGATCCAGATGGCCGCGGCATGCAGCAAGGCACAGGTGCCCGGGCGACGGCCCAGTTGAAGCAGCGGACGCCAGACCACGTCCGACGACGGGCCGAGCAGCGCACGCCACTGCGGCAGCGGGCGCGCCACCACCAGCAGCGGCGCCACGACCACCATCAGCAGCATGTGCTGCACCATGTGAAGCGCACTGCTGGATTCGGCCCAATCGTCGAAGGGCCCGAAGAGGGCCAGCCCGGCCACCAGCATGGCGCCGTGGAAGGCGAGGCGTCGGCCGAAGCTGGGGCGCTTCCGGGCCGCGCCGAAGGGATAGGCGAACCACGCCACCACGAAGACGGCCTGCGACAGCCAGATGGGCGCGTGCGCGGCGTCACCCGAGAAGATGGCACCGTGGGCATGCGCGGACGTCGCGCCCAGCAGCACGGCCAGCGCGATGGCGATGCGCCCGCTCAGATGCATGGCCAGAGCAGCAGCAACGGGAAGCCCACGAAGAGCGTCGAGAGGGCGGCGACCACATGCAAGGCCGACGCGCAGCGGGCGATGAACCGCCCGACGCCGCCGTCGGCCGCCCTGTCGATGCGCGAGGCCGCGCGTCCGCAGGCGAGCGCGGCCCATGCGAGGCCGCTGGCGGTCGCCAGGGTCACGGCGGCGAGCAGCAGGTTGATGCCGCTGAACACGCCACGCTGCGCCGTCGCGTCCGCGGAGGCTGCGCTGCATGCCACCGACAGGCCGCCATACACCACGACGAACCACAGCGCCCAGACGCTCAGGCCTGCCAGCAATTGCAAGGGATGGGTGGCAAAAGGCATGCGCATGATCGCGGCAAGCTCAGCGTGCAAACGCCAGCGGGACGAACGCGAAGGCCACCCAACCCACGCCGGCCGCGCCGAGGGTGAAGGACCAGAAAACGGCGACCACTCCCGGCTCGTAGGGCGCGTGGGCTCCGACGTGGCCGCGCTGCACGCGCACCGCCTGCAGCGCGGCCAGCACCGTGGCCAGGCCGGTATGGAAAAGCAGGAAGCACAAGGCGAAGGCGATCATGGCGTCGTGCGCGCTGGCCGTCGGTTCCAGCGGCGCCGTGGCGAGCAACCGCACGAGCAGTCCACTCGCGGCCAGGCCGCAGAGCGCGGCCGCCCAGAGCAGCGTGGCGAGCTGGCGATCCAGGCCGGCACGCAGTTGACGCTGTACACGCCCGAACAGCCATCGGCCCATCGCGAGTGCCACCACGGTGGCGGGAAGCACCCAGCTGCCCAGCGGCGACACGGCGGGCGGCTGCCATTGCGGCGCCACCGTCCACAGGAAGAACCAGCCGAAGACCAGCGAGCCATAGAGCGCGCCATCGGCCATCATCGTGAGCCCCATGCCCCACAGCCCGGGGCCGTCGAAAGTGAAGGGGTGGAGCCTCAGCCCGGCCGGTCGCGCGTGCAGGGCGTCGTCTCCGGCACCCACCACGCTCGGGTGGGCGCCGTTGACCCACGACCAGCGCAGCAGGACGATGGCCGCGATGACGCTCACCGCGAGCGCCGGGACGTACGCCTTCGTCAGCAGCATCACGCACAGCGCCGACAGCAGCAGGCCGGCGACCAGCGGCAACCAGGAGTTGTTCGGCAGCAGGAGGACCTCGCGTGCCTGTCCGCTGACCGGGTCGGTGCCCAGCGTCTCCCGCCGGTCGTGCCCGGGTTCCGCCAGGGCATGGCGCCCTTGTGAAATGCTTTGCGGCAGGGCCGCGTCGTCCCACAGCGGGTGCCGCGTGGCGATGGCCGGCTGGCTGGCGAAGTTGTAGGCCGCCGGCGGCAGGCGGGTGGCCCATTCCAGCGTGTCCGCATCCCAGGGGTTCGCGGGCGCCTTGCGCCCGAAGCGGAAGTGCAGCGCGATGTCGAGCAGCACCGTGGCGACGCCGAAGGCCATCAGGAAACTGAACACCGACGAGACCAGGTTGGGGAGGTCCCAGCCGAGCCCGGCGTCGTAGGTGTAGACGCGCCTCGGCATGCCCAGCAGTCCGGTCCAGTGCATGACGAGGAAGGTGCCGTTGAAGCCGACGAAGGTGAGCCAGAAGCCGATCTTCGACAGCCGCTCCGAGGGCATCCGGCCGCTGAAGTGCGGCAGCCAGTAGTAGACGCCCGCGAGCAGCGGGAACAGCATCCCGCCGACCAGCACATAGTGGAAATGCGCCACCACGAAGTGGGTGTCGTGGACCTGCCAGTTGAAGGGCACGAGCGCGAGCATCACGCCGGTCAGTCCGCCGGCGACGAAGACCGTGAGGAAGGCGCCGATCCACAGCATGGGCGCGCGCCACACGGGGCGGCCGGTCCAGAGGGTGGCGATCCAGGCGAACAGCTGCACCCCCGTGGGGATGCCCACCAGCATGCTCGCGGCCGAGAAGAAGGCCTGCGCCAGGGCCGGGATGCCGAGCGTGAACATGTGGTGCACCCACAGGCCAAAGCTGATGAAGCCGATGCTGATGAGCGACACCACCACCCAGCGGTAGCCCACCAGCGAGCGGCGCGCGAACACCGGCACGATGGTCGACACGACACCGGCCGCGGGCAGGAAGACGATGTAGACCTCGGGGTGGCCGAACAGCCAGAAGAGGTGGGCCCAGAGCAGCGGGTCGCCACCGCGCGTGGGGTCGAAGAAGACCCAGCCGGCGGCGCGTTCGAGCTCGAGCAGCATCGAGCCGAGGATCAGCGGCGGAAAGCCCAGCACGATCATCATCGAGGTCACGAGCATGGCCCAGGCAAAGATCGGCATCTGGTGCAGCGCCATGCCCGGCGCGCGCGTGCGCAGGATCGACACGGCGATCTCGATGGCGGCGGCCATCGTCGAGATCTCCACGAAGGTGATGCCGAGCAGCCAGAAGTCGGCATGGATGCCGGGCGAGTAGACGTTGCTCGACAGCGGCGTGTACATGAACCAGCCGGCATTCGGCGCCAGGCCGAACAGCAGGCTGCTGGTGAAGATGAGGCCGCCGAACAGGTAGCACCAGTAGCCGAAGGCCGAGAGCCGGGGGAACACCAGGTCGCGCGCGCCGAGCATCTTGGGCAGCAGGTACGCGGCCAGCCCCTGCAGGATCGGCACGGCGAACAGGAACATCATCATCGTCCCGTGCATCGTGAAGGCCTGGTTGTAGGCCTCCGCGCCCATGAACGCGTGGTTGGGCAAGGCCAGCTGCGCGCGCAGCAGCATGGCGAGCACGCCGGCGATGAGGAAGAAGACGCCGCCCGTCACCAGGAAGCGCAGCGCGATGGTGCTGTGGTTGACCGCCGCCAGCGCGCCCCAGCCGCGCGGGTTGCGCCAGATGCGCTCCAGCCGTTCGTGCAGGGCCTGGGCCTCGCGCTCTTGCGACAAGGTTCCCGCAGCGTTCTCGCTCGACGTGCTCATGGCACCTTTCCTTCTTCAGCGGCGGTGCCGGATCGGGCGCGCAGCCAGGCGTCGAAGGCCTCGGCCGGCACGACGTGCGCCATCATCGTCATGTGGGCATGGCCGGTGCCGCAGAACTCCGCGCACTGGCCGCGGTAGCTGCCGACGCGGTCGCCCTGGAGCCGCACGGTCAGGGTGCGGCCCGGCACCGCGTCCAGCTTGCCGCCCAGCGCGGGCACCCAGAAGGAGTGGATGACGTCGCTGCTCTTCGTCAGGATGTCCACCGGGCGACCGGCGGGCAGGCGCAATTCGTCGCGCAGCACGACGCCGTCGGGGTAGCGGATCTCCCACCACCACTGGTGGCCGATGGCTTCGATGCGCAGGGGCGCCGCGGCGCCGCCGGGCAGGGGCAGCTGGTGGAAGCCGGCGGGCGAACCGAAGATCAATAGCGCCGTCACGCTGACGGTCGGCAGCACCAGGCCACCCCCGACCAGCCAGCGGCGCTCCACGCGCCGTGCGCGCGTGGCGTCAAGGGCCGCGCGCGGGCGCATGGCCAGAAACCATGCGATGACGACGCCGGCGATCACCAGAAGCGCGACCGCGAACATCCACCACCACACGGCGGCGATGGCGCCGGCCGAAGGCCCCGCCGGATCGAGCATCGATTGCGGGCCCTTGCAGCCGGCGAGCAGCACAGCGCCCACGCACGGCAGAATGAATGCATGACCGACGCCGCTTCCGATCCGATCCTCAGCCGTGCCGCCATCGCGGGCCATCCCCTGCATCCGATGCTGATCCACTTTCCGGTGGCGGCCCTGGTGGGGCTGGTCGGCGCGGATGCGGCCTTCCTTCACACCGACGATCCCTTCTGGTCGCGCGCGGGATTGTGGTTGTCCGGTGTCGGTGCCGCGGGCGGCTGGGTGGCGAGCATGGCCGGCCTGATCGACCTGCTCACCGTGCGACGGATCCGGCGCCTCGTCACAGCCTGGGCGCATGCGCTGATCGCCGTGATGATGCTGTCGATCGCTTCGCTGAACTGGTCGCTGCGCTGGGGCGACGACCCCGGCGCAGCCGTCGCGCCCTGGGGCGCGGCGATGACCTTGCTCACCGCCGTCTTCATCGCCGTCGCGGCGTACCTGGGCGGTCGGCTGGTCTACGAGAAGGCGGTCGCGGTCGACACCACGGACTGAGGGAGAAGACGGGGCCATCGGGTGGGTGTTCAGAAGGGTTTGCGCAGCACCAGCCACGCGATGGCCGCGAGCCACAGCAGCGAGCTCAGCGTGAGAAGCGGTGCGAAGCCGCGCGCGACAGGCTGGCCGCGCTCGGCCTGCAGCAGCAGCACGGCGCACGAGGCATGCCCCAGGACCAGCAGGCTCACCAGCGCGAGCTTGACCATGAGCCAGTGTGCAAGCAGACCGCTCCACAGGAAGATGGCGGTGCCCGACGCGATCGCCACCAGTGCCGCCGGTGTGGCCAGGTTCACGAACACGCCGCGCAGCAGGTGCCGGGGCAGGGCCTCTTCATCCGATTCGCCGCGCCGCGAGGCCGCGACGATCACCGCGGGCAGGTAGAGCAGGGCGCCGATCCAGGCGATCACCGCGCAGACATGGAGCAGCTTGAGCCACGGCATGCTCAGCGCGCGCCGTGTCCACAGGGATGGGGTTGGAGACGCGATGCGGGAGATCGTGCAGTCATTGGCATGGGCGGCAAGCGTGATGTGAGGCGCCTCGGCGCGCGCGTCGGTCTTCAGGAGAACACGGCAACGGGCAAAGGCCACGGCCGTGGATCACGCGATGTATGCCGGAAGCATCGAAGGCCAAGTGCGTGGCCGACGTGCACCGTGTGTTGTTGGAGCGCGTGCAAAGTCTGAATGAAGACGCGGCATGCGTGTGTAGGAATGCATCGCCTGGCGCAGGCGCTGCATGCGGCCGCAAGGGGACTGACGGAGAGCGCCTCGGCGCCATGCAGGACAAGCCCGCATTCATTGCCCCGGGACGCGTGGGGTGTGCGTTGCTATGGCAAGGTGTCCCCGTCGGCGCAGCTTTCCCTGACGGGAGCACAGCAGTGCCGGTGATCGTGGCCTGACCAGAACAACCAACAGAACCTGGGTCTTTCTCCAATGAGGTCGTCCGCTCCCGTGGACGCCTGCGCTTGCAGAGGACATCTGGTGTCTTTGAAGTCGAACGATTCCCGCCGCGATCGCGCGAGCACCTGGGCCTTGCGCCTCTATGCCCTTCTCATCGCCGTCTTCGGCCTCGCGCTCTTGGTGCTCGGTATCCGGTTGGCGCGGGTCGGAGGTTCCTGGTACTACGCGGCGATGGGGCTGGCGACGATCGCCAGCGGGGGCCTGATCTGGCGCGGCCATCGCGCCGGCATCGCCGTCTTCGGCCTTGCCACCCTGGCCACGATCGCGTGGTCCCTGTGGGAGGTCGGACTGGATGGCTGGGCCCTCATCCCGCGTCTCGCCTGGCTGGCGGTCCTGGGCTTCGTGCTGCTGGCGTTCTGGCCCGTGACCTTGCGGCAGCTCCCGGGCTTGGACCGGCGCCTCTACGGGGCGGTGGCGGGGGTGCTGCCCCTGGTCGCGGCACTGCTGATCGCGCTGCCGATCTTCTTTCCACGCGCCGTCGAGCTCGCGTCGCCCCAACTCGCTGCGGCACGCGCCCCGGAGGCTTTCAGCAGGGGCACGGTCGCGTCGCCGGACGGCAATGTCGCAGCCAGCCATGACGCGTCGAGCTGGACTTCCTATGGCGGCTCGAACCTGTCCAACAAGTTCAGTCCGTCGTCCCAGATCACGCCGCAGAACGTGAAGACGCTCGAAGAAGCCTGGCACTTCCGCACCGGCGACCTCAAGCCGGACGATGCCGACTACGCCTACGCCTTCCAGAGCACGCCGCTCATGATCGATGGCACGCTGTACGTGTGCACGCCGAGCCAGATCGTGATCGCGCTCGACGCGGCCACCGGCACCGAGAAGTGGCGCTTCGATCCCCAGGCCGATCGCAAGGCCATGGCGAACATCGCGGCGAGCACCTGTCGCGGCGTCGCCTACCACGAGGCGCCGGCCGCCGGCACCGAAGCGTGCCGCGCCCGCATCCTGGTGCCGGTGGTCGACGGACGCCTGGGGGCCATCGATGCGAAGACGGGCGCGCTCTGCATCCAGTTCGGCCAGGGCGGCTTCGTCGACCTGAACGAAGGCACGGGCAACACGCTGCCCGGCTTCGTTGCGCCCACATCGCCGCCGCTGGTGATGCGCGGCGTGGTGATCATCGGCACCGGCCAGATCGCCGACGGCGAGGAGCGCGCCGCCCCCTCGGGCGTGGTGCGCGGCTACGACGCCGTCACCGGTGTGCAGCGCTGGGCGTGGGACCTGGGGCGGCACGATGCGAACGCGGCGCTCGCGCCCGGCGAGATCTATACGCGTGGAACGCCGAACGTGTGGTCGCTGCTGGCCGGCGACGACGAGCTGGGCCTGGTCTACCTGCCCACCGGCAACCCGGCCAGCGATTTCTACGGCGCCGACCGGACCGAACTGGAAGACGAGTACACCGCGTCGCTGGTGGCCCTGGACGCTGCCACAGGACGCAAGCGTTGGCACTTCCGCACCGTGAACCACGACCTGTGGGATTTCGACCTGAGCCCGCAGCCGAACCTGGTGGATTTCCCGAGCGCGCAGGGACCTCGTCCCGCGGTGGTGCAGGCCACCAAGAACGGGCAGGTCTATGTGCTGGACCGCGCCACGGGCGAACCGATCCTGCCCGTCGTCGAGGCGCCGGTGCCGCAGTACGTCGACACGGATGAGCGCATTGCGCCCACCCAGCCCCTGTCGCCCGGCATGCCGAACACCGTGGGGCGGCCCGACAAGCAGATGGAGGTGCTGCGCGAAAGCCACGCGTGGGGCATCACGCCGCTGGACCAGCTGCTGTGCCGGACGGAGTTCCGCCAGCTGCGCTACGAAGGCGCCTACACGCCACCCACCCTGCAGGGCTCGCTGGCCTTCGCCGGCAACCACGGCGGCATCAACTGGGGCGGCATCTCGATCGACGTCCAGCGCGGCATCATGGTCATGAACAGCAACCGGCTGCCGTACACCGAGCAGCTCTTCACGCGCGAGGAGATCGACGCGATGGGCGTGCGGTCGGTCTTCCGCGGCGTGAGCGAACGCCCGGCCTACATGCCGCAGGTCGGGTCCACGTACGGGGCCCTGAAGAAGCCTTGGATGTCGGTGCTCAACACGCCCTGCATCGCGCCGCCCTGGGGCTACATCTCCGGCACGGACCTGCGGACCCAGGAAATCATCTGGCGCCGTCCGCTCGGCACCGGCTACGACTCGGGCCCGCTGGGCGTGCCGTCGCGGCTCAAGCTGGAGATGGGCACGCCCAACAACAGCGGCTCGGTCACGACGGCCGGCGGCCTGACCTTCATCGGCGCGTCGCTCGATCGCTTCCTGCGCGCCTTCGACACCGAGACCGGCGAACTGCTGTGGGACGTGCGCCTGCCGGCCGGTGCGCAGGCCAACCCGATGAGCTACGAGATCGACGGTCGTCAGTACGTCGTGGCCGCCGTCGGGGGCCATGAGCGGATGGAGACCCGCCTGGGCGACAGCGTCATTGCCTGGGCCTTGCCCAAACGCTGAAGCGACACCCCTTCAATTCACCCTGGAAAAAAGGAGCATTGCGATGAAAGACGATCCCACCACCGATGCCTCGTGCCGGGAGCAGATGCGCAAAGCGGAGGAGGAGGGCCGGCGCCTGCCCCAGCGTGGGCGTCGCCAGCCCGCGGATGCGCAGGATGCGTCCCTGGACGAGGGCAAGGCGTGCGAAGAGGGAAAGTCCGATGCGGAACCGGTCTCGACCGACCAGAAGAACAAGGGCGGCTCGGACCCCGCGGCGCGCGGGCGCGATGCGCCGGTCGACGTGCGTTAGCCACGGCCACGGCCATCCGCGGCGGCGCCTGGCTGCCATGCGACCGGCGACCCGGGAAAACCGCGCGCCGTGCCGCGCATCGCCCTGGCGCTATGGCACGATCGCCCGATGCCAGAACCCTCTCGACGCGTCCCGTACCGCAGCTGGCCGGGCGCGCTCCTCGTCGTGCTTGCCATCGGCTTCTATGTCGGGGGCCTGGGCTACTGGGACCGCCGCACGCCCGGCGCCCAACCCCTGCCTGTAGGCGAAACCGTCGAGGTCGGCCAGGCCCGCTTCGTGCCGGCCGAGGGCTGGGAGATGGACATCGCGCGCTCGCGGGCCGGACGTTCATTGATGCTGTTCAAGGGCGGCCACCGTTTCCTGGTGACGACGCTGCCCTGGGCCGGCGGGCCCGACGGGCCGATGGCAAGGCAGCAGCGGCTGATGGAGCGCGGGCAGGGCATGCGCCTGGAGGGCGAGGTGGCCGGCTTCGTCACCTCGTGGGGCCTGCAGGGCGTGACCTTCGCCTACGACGGGCCGAACCTGTCGGGCCGCTTCTGGCAGATGGTCGACCTGCAGCGCCGTTCGCTGGTGCAGGTCAATTTCTACGGCAGCAACGACGGCCTCAACGAGGCGCTGGCCGAGGCGCGCCGCATGCTGGACTCGATGGACCTGGAGGCCTCGATTTGAGCGCGCCGCTGTTCGACCCGGATGCCAACCCCTGGCCCGTGGGCACCGACTCCTTCTTCCAGCCGCGCCGCGCCGCCTTCTGGCTGCTGGCGGTGCTGATCGTCAACGGCCTGTTCTACACGACCCAGATGTTCGCGATGGGCTTTCGCGTGGTGCCGGTCACGGCCTTGCTGGGCTCGCTGGTGTGGGGGCTCTACACCCTCGCGTTCCTGCTCGTCTTCCGCACGCTGGACCTGCTCGAGCAGCACCCGCCCGAGGGCTACCTGCTGGCCTTCGCCTGGGGCGGCCTGGGCGCGGTCTACTTCGCAGCGCCGGCCAACATCGCGATCCAGAGCCTGTGCGCGAAGCTGGTCTCGCCGGAGTTCGCGGCGGTATGGGGCGCCGCGGTCGCGGGGCCGATCACCGAGGAGTTCCTCAAGCTCGCGGGCGTGATCCTGCTCGTGCTGGTGGCGCGCAACCAGTTCCAGACCTACCTGTCGGTGCTGATCGTCGGCGCGATGGCGGGGCTGGGGTTTCAGGTGGTGGAGAACCTGAGCTACACGATCAACGCCTCGATCTCCTTTCCGCTCGAGAACCAGGTCTCGCCGGTGCTGGTCAACCTGCTCACGCGCGGGTTGCTGAGCGGGCTGTGGAGCCACGCGGCCTACACCACCATCGCGTCCTTCGGCATCGCCTGGTTCCTGTTGCATCCCGAGCGGCCGATGGTTGCCAGGCTGGGCGTCGCGCTGTTGTGCTTCGCGCTGGCCTGGGGCATGCACTTCGCATGGAACTCGCCGCTGCTGGAGAACGTGCTCAACGACGGCTACGGCGAGATGGCGATCCTGCTGGCGATCAAGGGCATCCCGGCCATGCTGGCGGCAGCCCTGTTCTGGCGCGTGGCGGCGCAGGAGAACGGGGCCTACCTGCATTCGCTCGCCAGCTGGTTCGTGCCCGAGCGCGAGCTGATCCGCGACGACGAGTGGGTGCGCCTGGGCGCGCCGCTGCAGCGCTACCGGATCCGCCGCGAGACGGGCCGCGACTTCGGGCTGCGCGCCCGGCTCACGCGGGCCCGCCTGCAGCGCGAGCAGCTGCGGCTGATCCGCAAGGCGGCGGTCTACGGACGCGGCGCGCAGACGTTGCGGCACGAGGTGGCGATCCGGCGCCTGCGCATGCGGCTGGCCCTGCTGACGCAGCCGCAGGCGTCCGCGGTCGCCTGAGTTCCAGCCGTTCTGCGAGCGTTCAGGCGGCCGGGGCTCGCGCGCTCTTCTTCGTCGACTGGATCGCATCGAAGAAGGCGCTCACCATGCGCGCCCCGCGCCGCTCCCGCAGGCACAGCAGGTGCGCATAGGTGAAGATCTTCGCGTCGCTGATCGCGATCAGGTGCAGGCCCGGCCCGGGCACGAACTCGACCGTCGACACCGCCGCGATGCCCACGCCTTCGAGCACCGCTTCGCGAATCACCTCGCGGCTGCCGATCTCCATCACGACCTTGGGCTTCACGCCCGCCGACTGCAGCGCCAGCTCCAGCGCCTTGCGCGTGGTCGAGCCCTGCTCGCGCACCACCATGCGCTCGTCCTGCAGCTCGCGCAGCTTGATGCTGCGGCGCTGGGCGAAGGGGTGCGCGCTGGACGCGAAGATCGCCACGGGCTGCTTGCTGAAGGGCACCGACAAAAAGCGGTCGTCCTGGACCAGCTGGGCCAGCACGCCGACGTCGGCCCGGTAGTCCAGCAGCCGGTCGAGCACGTCGCGTGAATTGCCGGTGCTCACGCTGACCTTGATGTCGGGGTAGTGCAGGTTGAAGTCGGCCAGCATCTTCGTCACGTGGTAGGGGCCAACGGCCGCCACGCGCAGCTCGCCCGAGCGCAGTTCGCCCGAATCCTTGAGCAGGCTGACCGCGTCGGCCTCGAGCGTGAAGATCTGCTGCGCGAGCTGCAGCAGCTGTTCGCCGAACTGCGTGAGCTTCACGCGCTTGCCGCTGCGGTGGAACAGCTCGACGTTGTAGCTCTCCTCCAGGAAGCGCACCTGCGTGGTGATGGTCGGCTGGCTCACGTGCAGGTGGGCGGCCGCCTTGGTGAAGCTGCCGGTCTTGGCCACCGCATGGAACGAACGCAGCTGTGTCAGACGCATGGGGGAGGCCCTCCGGATGTATTCAGAAATTCTATAGAAGACGAGAAATCTTTGAATTTGTCGAGAGGCTTGGGTGATGATTTACTGCCCCCAGAGCGCGACGACCGTCACCAGAACGGCGAGCGGCATCTGTGCTTCAGGCCATCGGCGTTCCGGCGGCCCGATGGCGACGGGGCGGGCACTTTCGCCAACAGCGGAAGGACGCTCATGCATCCATAACTGACAGGAGACAAGACCATGATGAATCGAAGAAATCTGGTGTTCGGCGCGGCCGCCGCGGTGGCCGGCGGCATCGTTCTGCCGGCCCGCGCGCAGCAGCAGGTGCTGACCGTCGGGCTGATCCCCTCGGAAGACTCGCGCGCCATGATCGCCAACAGCCAGAAGATGATGGACATGCTGTCCAACGCCCTGGGCATGCCGGTCAAGCCCTTCGTGGCGGCCGACTACAACGGCGTGATCGAGGCGCTGCGTTCCAAGCGGCTCGACGTCGCCTACCTGGGCCCGTTCTCCTATGTGCTGGGGGCCAGCATCGCGAGCATCGAGGCCTTCGCGGTGGCCGAGACCAAGAAGGCCGGGCGCACCTCCTACTACAGCCAGATCGTGGCCCACAAGGACAGTGGCATCCGGAAGGTCGCCGACCTCAAGGGCAAGACCTTCGCCTTCGTCGACCCCACCTCCACTTCGGGCCACCTGTTCCCGAAGGCCGGGCTGATCAAGGCCGGCTTCAATCCCGACAAGGATTTCGGCCGCGTGATCTTCTCGGGCTCCCACGATTCCAGCGCCATCGCCGTGCAGAACAAGAAGATCGAGGCCGCCGCCATCGCCGACCGCATCCTCGATGCCGCCATCGCCAAGGGGCTGGCCAAGCGCGAGGACCTGGTCGAGGTCTGGCGCTCCGACCCGATCCCGGAATCGCCCACCGTGTGGCGGCGCGACCTCTCGCCCGATCTCAAGAAGCGGGTGCAGGCGGCGTTCCTCGAGGTCAAGGACATCCCGTGGTCGGACCAGGGCCTGCTCAACGGCTTCCACCCGACCAACGATGCGGCCTACAACATCATCCGCGAGACGGCCAAGATCCTGAATCTCGATCTCAAGGAGATGAAATGATCGAGATCCGCAACCTCAGCAAGCGCTACGGCGACTTCGTGGCGCTCCACGACGTCAGCATGACGGCCAAGAAGGGCGAGTTCGTGGTGATCCTCGGCGCCTCCGGGGCCGGCAAGTCGACGCTGCTGCGCTGCATCAACCACCTGGCCGACCCGAGCGCGGGCGAGATCCGCGTCGATGGCGAGCTGTCGCGCGGCGACCGCGCCGGGCTGCGCAAGGTCCGGCGCGACGTGGCGATGATCTTCCAGCACTACAACGTGGTGCCGCGGCTGTCGGTGCTCAAGAACGTGCTGACCGGCCGGCTCGGCTCGATGCCGGCGGTGCTGTCGTGGTTCCAGTGGTTCCCGAAGGCCGACATCGACGTGGCGCGCGAATGCCTGCGCCGCGTCGAGATGGCCCACAAGGCCGACGAGCGCACCGACACGCTGTCGGGCGGCCAGAAGCAGCGCGTGGGCATCGCGCGCGCGCTGGCCCAGCGCCCCAAGGTGATCCTGGCCGACGAGCCGGTGGCCAGCCTCGACCCCAAGACCTCGCGCAAGGTGCTGCGCTACCTGCAGCAGGCCAGCGTGGAATCGGGCATCACGGTGATCTGCAACCTGCACCAGGTCGACTACGCGCGCGAATTCGGCCAGCGCGTGATCGGCGTGGCGGCCGGCCGCATCGTCTTCGAAGGTCGGCCCGACGAACTCACCGAAGAGGTGCTGCAGCGCATCTACCCGGGCGGCATGGAAGAGGCCGGACCCGAGAAGGCGGGTGAAGCCGCCGCCACCGCGGCCCTGGCATCGGCTGCGTCGCCGGCCCCCGTCGCCCATCACCTCGCCCTGGAGCAATCATGATCAGCATCGGACGCTACAACCTGCTCGTGGCCCGCAGCAGCGGCAACGAGGGCTGGTGGAAATACGCGGGTGCCGTGGTGATCGGCTTCGCCGTGCTCTGGTGGGCCGCGCTCGGCAGCCAGGTGAGCTTCGGCGAACTGGTCAAGGGCATGCCTTGGATCGCCGACTTCCTCGGGCGCATGGTGCCGCCCAACTGGGAGTTCATGCAGAGCCTGGTCAAGCCTGCGATCGAGACGGTGCAGATCGCCATCTGGGGCACGCTGCTGGCCATCGTGCTCGCGGTGCCGGTGTGCTTCCTGGCGGCGCGCAACATCTCGCCCAACCTCGCGGTGTTCCACCTGATGCGGCAGGTGCTCAACATCGCCCGCGGCATCAACGAGATCATCCTGGCGCTGATCTTCGTGGCGGCGGTGGGCCTGGGCCCGTTCCCCGGCGTGCTGGCCCTGGCGCTGCATGGCGCCGGCATGCTGGGCAAGTTCTTCGCCGAGTCGATCGAGGACATCGACCAGGGCCCGATCGAGGCGCTGCGTTCGACCGGCGCCGGCCCCATCCAGATCATCATCTTCGGCGTGCTGCCGCAGGTCGTGACCGCCTGGATCGCTGTCGTGCTCTATCGCTTCGAGACCAACCTGCGCCAGGCCACCGTGCTCGGCATGGTGGGCGCGGGCGGCATCGGCTTCGAGCTGGTCGGGAGCATGAAGCTGTTCCAGTACCGCGACACCGCGACCTGCATCCTGGTGATCGTGGCCATGGTCATGGCGGCCGACTACATCTCCAGCAAGTTGCGCGCATGGATTCAACAAGGGGCACGTTAATGAAATCGGACAACTTCACGCTCACGGTCAATGGCCGCGACTACGGCAAGCCGGCCCAGCCGGTGGTGGTGGTGTGCGTCGACGGCTGCGAGCCGGACTACATCACCCAGGCGATCCAGGCCGGTGTCGCGCCCTTCATGGCCCGGCTGCTCGACAAGGGGACATCGCTGCTCGGCGACTGCGTGGTGCCCAGCTTCACCAACCCGAACAACCTGTCGATCGTCACCGGCGCGCCGCCCTCGGTGCACGGCATCTGCGGCAACTTCTTCCTCGACCCCGCGCTCGGCAAGGAAGTGATGATGAACGACCCGGCCTACCTGCGGGCCGGCACCATCCTGGCGGCCTTTTCCGATGCCGGCGCCAGCGTGGCCGTCGTCACCGCCAAGGACAAGCTGCGCACCTTGCTGGGCCACGGCATGCACGGCATCTGCTTCTCGGCCGAGAAGGCCGACCAGGCCACGCTCGCCAACGGCGGCATCGACGATGTGCTGGAACTGGTGGGCCGGCCGGTGCCCTCGGTCTACAGCGCCGAGCTGAGCGAGTTCGTGTTCGCCGCCGGCGTGCGGCTGATGGAGACGCGGCGGCCCGACCTGATGTACCTCTCGACCACCGACTACGTACAGCACAAGTGCGCCCCCGGCACCGAAGGCGCCAACGCCTTCTACGCGATGATGGACGGCTACCTCGCGCAGCTCGACGCGCTGGGCGCCGTGATCGCCATCACCGCCGACCACGGCATGAGCCCCAAGACCGATGCCGCCGGCCAGCCGCGCATCGTGTTCCTGCAGGAGGTGCTCGACGGCCTCGACGGCGGCCGCGCCAACCGCGTGATCCTGCCGATCACCGACCCCTACGTCGTGCACCACGGCGCGCTCGGCTCCTTTGCCACCGTCTACCTGGCGCCCGGCGTCGACCGCGCCGCCACGGCCCGGGCCCTGCGCGGCGTGGTCGGCATCGAAGGGGTACTGACGCGCGAGGAGGCGGCCGAGCGCTTCGAGCTGCCGCCGGACCGCATCGGCGACCTGGTGGTGGTGTCGGACCACCTGACCGTGCTGGGCACGCGCGCGGCCGAGCACGACCTGAGCGGCCTGACCGTGCCGCTGCGCTCGCACGGCGGCGTGTCGGAGCAGAAGGTGCCGCTGCTGTTCAACCGCCGGCTGCAGGGCGTCGACGCCACGCGCCGCCTGCGCAACTTCGACGTGTTCGACCTCGCGCTGAACCACGCGGTGCGCGTCCTCGCCTAGGAATCCGCATGAACGCCCATTACTTCAACCCCGTGCACAGCGTGTACGGGGCAGGGGCCCTGTCGTCCCTGCCGGAACTGCTCGACGGCCGCCGCGCCGCGGTGGTCACCTTCCCCGAGGCGCGCGCACTGGGCCTGGTGGCGCGGCTCGAGGCCGTGCTCGGCGACCGGCTGGCCTGCGTGATCGACTGCATCTCGCCCAACCCCGACGTGCAGGAGCTGTCGCAGACCTACGAGGATTTCTGGCGCACCTGCGCCGAGGTCGAGGTGATCGTGGCCGTCGGCGGCGGCAGCGCCATCGACACCGCCAAGGCGCTGATGGTGGCCGACGAGAGCGGCCGCTTCGATGCGCTGGTGAGCGGACTGGCCGGCGAGAAGCCCTTCACGCCGACGCGCTTCAAGCGCCTGATCGCGGTGCCGACCACGGCCGGCACCGGCAGCGAGGTGACGCCCTGGGCCACCATCTGGGACCGGGCGCGGCAGAAGAAGCACTCGCTGCACCTGCCGCAGACCTGGCCGGAGTACGCGGTGATCGACCCCGAGCTGATGCTCTCGCTGCCGGCCTCGGTCACCTTGCAGAGCGGGCTCGATGCGCTGTCGCATGCGCTGGAGTCGATCTGGAACGTCAACGCCAACCCGCTCTCCGACACCATGGCCTGCTCGGCCGTGCACGAGATCCTGGCGGTGCTGCCGGCGCTGATGCAGCAGCCGCAGGACCTGGGCCTGCGCGGACGCATGGCACTGGCCGCGCTGCAGGCCGGCATGGCCTTCTCCAACACCAAGACCGCGCTCGCGCATTCCATCTCCTACGAGATGACGCTGCGCTACGGCCTGCCGCACGGCATCGCCTGCTCCTTCTCGCTGCCGATGGTGCTGCGCAGCGCCATCGGCCAGCGGGCCGACCGCGACGCGGTGCTGGAGCGCGCGCTGGGCGCGCCGCTGGCCGAGGCGCCCGAACGTCTGGAACGCTTCATCGAGGGCCTGGGCGTCAAGACGCGCTTCGGCGACTACGGCGTCTCGGCGCAGGAAGCCCGGGCCATGGTGCTGCATGCGCAAGGCGGCGCACGCGGCAAGAACTTCATCGGTCGCCCCACCCCCACGGAGACACTCACATGAACGCACGACTGCCCTTGAAGGACAGCCCGGATTTCCGCGCCGAGACCCTGCGCATCGGCGGCGAGCGCGTGGCGCGCGAACGCACCCTGGACGTGGTGAACCCGTTCACCCGCGAGCGGGTCGGCACGGTGCCGCTCGCCAGCCTGGACGACGTGCGCCACGCCTACCGTATCGCGCATGCGTTCCGCCCGCGGCTCTCGCGCTACGAGCGCTCGGCCATCCTGCAGCGCGCGTCGGTGATTCTGCGCGAGCGTGCCCACGAGGCCTCGCGGCTGATCACGCTGGAGTCGGGCCTGTGCGTGAAGGACTCGATGTACGAGATCGGCCGTGTGGCCGACGTGCTGGTGTTCGGCGCCAACGAGGCGCTGCGCGACGATGGGCAGGTGTTCTCCTGCGACCTCACGCCGCACGGCAAGCGGCGCAAGGTCATCACGATGCGTGAGCCGCTGCAGGGCGTGATCACCGCGATCACGCCGTTCAACCACCCGATGAACCAGGTCGCGCACAAGGTGGTGCCCAGCATCGCGACCAATAACCGCATGGTGCTCAAGCCGTCGGAGAAGGTGCCGCTGTCGGCCTATTTCCTGGCCGACGTGCTCTACGAGGCGGGCCTGCCGCCCGAGATGTTCCAGGTGCTCACCGGCGACCCGCGCGAGATCGCCGACGAGATGCTGACCAACGCGCAGGTCGACCTGATCACCTTCACCGGCGGCGTGCCGATCGGCAAGTACATCGCGAACAAGGCCGGCTACCGCCGCATCGTGCTCGAGCTCGGCGGCAACGACCCGCTGATCGTGATGGAGGACGCCGACCTCGAACGCGCGTCCGACCTTGCGGTGCAGGGCTCGTACAAGAACTCGGGCCAGCGCTGCACCGCGGTCAAGCGGATGCTGGTGCAGGCCTCGGTGGCTGAGCGCTTCACCGAGCTGGTGGTCGAGAAGACACTGCGCTGGAAGCACGGCGACCCCAGCGACCCGTCGATGGACATGGGCACGGTGATCGACGAACAGGCGGCCCGCCATTTCGAGGCGCTGGTCGACGAGGCCGTGGCGCAGGGCGCGCGCGTGCTGGCCGGCCACCGGCGCGAGGGCGCCTTGTACGCACCGACCGTGCTCGACCGGGTGCGGCCCGAGATGACGCTGGTGCGCGAGGAGACCTTCGGGCCGGTGTCGCCGATCCTGACCTTCCGCGACATCGACGAGGCCATCGCGATCTCGAACGGCACGGCCTACGGCCTGTCCTCGGGCATCTGCACCGACCGCATGGACCATGCGACGCGCTTCGCGCAGGAGCTGAACGTGGGCACGGTGAACGTCTGGGAGGTGCCCGGCTATCGGATCGAGCTCACGCCCTTCGGCGGCATCAAGGACTCGGGCCTGGGCTACAAGGAGGGCGTGCAGGAAGCGATGAAGTCCTTCTGCAACGGCAAGACCTTCACGATGCCCTGGTAAGGCGGCATCGTCGATGGTGAAGGCCGGGGCGCAAGGCGCTCCCGGCCTTTTTCCATGCGCTCAGATCTTGATCCCGTTCTTCTGGATCAGCTGGCCGAAGTACTCGTGGTCCCGCTTCATGGCGCGCTCGAAATCGGGCGCATCGAGGTAGGCCAGGCCCAGGTTGAGCTTGGCCAGGCTGTCCTTGAAGCCCTGCTCCTCGACGGCCTGTCGCGCGGTGGCGCGCAGCATGTCGATCACGGGCCTGGGCGTGCCCCTGGGCGCGGCCAGCCCGCGCCAGGTGCCCAGCGCCAGGTCGATCCTGCGTTCCTTGAAGGTCGGCACGTTGCCGAAGGCCGGGATGCGTTGGTCGGCCATGATGCCCAGCATCTTGAGCTTGCCGCCCAGCACATGCGTGCCCACCTCGGCCGGGCTCACGTCGAGCGCGTCGATGTGGCCGCCCAGCAGCGCGATCACGGCCGGCGCGGCGCCGGAGTAGGGCACGTGGTTGAACTTCACGCCGGCCTGGTCCTCGAGCCCGATGGCCGAGAGGTGGTAGACCGAGCCGGTGCCCGCATTGCCGAGCTTGACCTCGCCGGGCTGCTTGCGGGCCGCGGCCAGGAACTCCTCGAGGGTGTTCCACGGCGCGTCGGCGCGCACGGTGATCGCGGCCGGGTCGGCATTGAGGCGCGCGATCGGCTCGAATTTCGTGTAGTCGAACTTGGCCAGGCCCAGGTTGGGCAGCGTCGTGACCTCGGCGATCACCATGCACAGCTTGTAGCCGTCGGCGCGGCTGGCCAGCACGTCGTTCATGCCGATCGCGCCGCTGGCGCCGGGGCGGTTGTTGACCACGATGGGCTGCGGGAACAGCTTGCGGGTCGCTTCGGCGAAGGCGCGCGCCAGTGCATCGGTGCCGCCACCGGCCGAAGCCGGCACCACGAGTTCGACCGGCTTGCCCGGGTAGGTCTCGGCCAGCGCCGGCCAGGAAAGGGGCAGGGCGGCGGCGCCCATGCATTGCAGCAGGCGGCGTCGGCGCCGGTCGTGCGGCTCTGATCCCGCGATCGATGCCGTGGCGTGGGGGGCTGGGTTGTTGGCGCTCATGGTTGTCTCGTGCTGTTGTTTTGGATGGAGAGGGCTGGGGAAAAGAGGGCCGTGCGCGCAGTGGCGTCAGGCGAAATTCCGTCGGTAGGTGTCCTCGAGCAACTTCGTGGCGGCCCTGGCCGCGGCCTCGGGCTTGCGTTGCTCGATCGCGCGGAAGATGGCGGCGTGCATCGCCATCGAGTGGCCCATGCCGCCGAATTCCTCGAAGGTCTTGGGCACGCTGACCTCCAGCGCCGCGCGGATCACCGAGGCCACCGGCATCAGGAAGCGGTTGTGGGCCGCGGCGATCACCTGCAGGTGGAAGTCGATGTCGGCCTCCATGGCGCGCTGCGCACCCAGGCGCTCGTCGCCCATGGCCTGCAGCGCCGTGCCGATCCGCGCCAGGTCCTCGGGCGTCGCGCGCTCTGCCGCGAGCCGGGCGGCCATCGGTTCGATGGCCAGACGGATCTCGAACAGCTCCTGCGCCAGCGCGCCCGGCGCACCGGTTTCGCCATGCCAGGCCATCACCGTCGGGTCGAGCGTGTTCCAGTGCGCCCGCGCACGCACCCGCGTGCCGATGCGCTGCTTCGCTTCGATGAAGCCGTTGCTGGCCAGCACCGCCAGGGCTTCGCGCAGCGTGGTGCGGCTGACTTGCAGTTCGGCCAGCAGCTCGAGTTCCTTGGGTAGGGTGTCGCCGGGCTGGAGTTCGCCCTGCAGGATGCGGCGCCCGATCCGGCCCGCAATCTGTGCCGGCAGGCCGCGCTCCAGCTCGCGGGGGCCGTCGTCGCCCGGGAGCTTCATGCGGCAGCCGATCGCCGGTCGACCAGCGGGCCGAGCGCCGCGGCGAAGCGCGCCACCATCGCCTCGCCAGCGGCCACGGGCTGCTGCGCGGGCGCACGGTCGTGGGTCGCGATGCCCGCGCGCGCGCCGAACAGGCGCTTGCCGTAGCAGAGGAAGTTCTCGATGCCCTGCATGACGAAGACCACCGCCGGCAGCATGGCCTGGTAGGCGCGTTCGGCGGCCGGCTCGTCGCAGCGGCGAAAGGCTTCGTAGGCCGCAACCGCATGGTCGATGCAATCGGGCGCGAGGATCATGCCGCGGCAGCCGGCACGCAGGTTGTCGATCAGCTCCAGCCCCCCGCGTCCGTTGAAGACGGGCACGCGGCCTGCGGTCCGCTCGATCAGTCCGGCGATCTCGACCACCGAGCCTTCGCCCTTGAGCAGCCGGATGTTCGGATGCTGCGTCACCAGGTCCCGGATCTCGTCCGCACTGAGCCCGCGCCCGAAGAAGGCGGGCGCATTCTGGATCGCCACGGGAAGGCTGGTCGCGTCGGCGACGCGGCCGAAGAAGCGGATGTACTCCGAGGCCGCGAACGCGCCCGCCGCGGGCGGCTGCAGGATCACCCAGTCGGCGCCGACCGATTCGGCGTGGCGCACCTGCGAGAGCTGCTCCGCCACCGAGGACCCGAAGATGGTGAGGGCCAGCGGCACGGCACCGGCCGTGTCCTCGGCGACCCAGTCCATCACCGTGCGGCGTTCGCCCTCGGTCAGCTTCGCCACCTCGGTCGCGAGCCCCAGCGCCGACATGCCATGCACGCCGCAGGCCAGGCAGGCCTGGACCTGGCGCCGCATGGCCGCCCGGTCGAGCTTCTCGTCGGCGTCGTAGAGCGCATAGAGGATGGCGTGGATGCCGTGAAAGCTGTCGGGGGGGAATTTCGGCATGGGTGGGCCCGGTTCGGATCGGTGATCTGTATCTGCGAATAAATAATATTATCGGAGTTATTAGCCAAAGGGAAGCGCCGCAGCCGATGCGTCGGCGCACTCACAGCGCAACCGGCGGCTCGGCGCGATAGGCGCGATGGAGCAGGTCGACGAAGGCCGGCGCCGGCGGCATCTCGACGCCGCCGATCTGCCGCACCGCGATGCCCGGCGACCAGGAGTTCATGACCACGGCACCCGCGAGTGACTGCAGGTCCTGCGCGCGGATCTCGCGCTGCGTCTGCGGAACGCCCATGCGTTCCAGCTGCCGCATGAGGATGCCCAGGCTGGTGCCCCGCAGCATCTCGGCCTCGGGCCAGACCACGCGCTGGCCGTCCCAGAACGCGAGGTTCCAGATCGAGCCTTCGCTGAGGCGGCCCTGCCGGTCGACGAAGGCCGCGTCGTCGAAACCCGCAGCGACGGCTTCGCGCAGGAACCAGGTCTTGGCGACCTCTCCGACGTGCTTGATCCGCGGCAGCGTTCGTTCGTGCGCGAACGTGGCCAGGCGGAGCGGCCCGGCGGGGCCCGACGAAGCGGGCAGGGCGCGCACGAGGATCTGCGGCACGGCTTCGGGGCCGGCCACCGTGAACTCTCCGGCCGGGGAGTAGACCGTGGCGGTCAGCGAGAAGTCGTCGGGGGCGAAGGGCCGCACCGCGCGCAGCGCCGTGCGCACGTCGTCGTCTGGCAGGGCGTGGCCGAACAAGGCCAGCGAAGCCGTCCGCAGTCGTTGCAGGTGCAGGTCCAGCCCGCGGACTGCCCCGCTGCGCACCTGCATCGCGGTGAAGTGCGCATAGCCCGCGAAGGCGAGCGGCGCCAGTTCCTCGGCCGAGGCCGGCCGGCCGTTGCGCAGGGCCGTGGCGGCCTGCCGTTCTTCATGGTCTGCATCGATCATCTTCAAGCACCTTTTCATCAGGAGCTCGAGGCTAAACTTTGACAGTGCTGTCAGAGTCAAGTGGCTCGAAGGAAGACATCGATGCGGATCGGAGAACTCGCGCGCCGTGCCGGCGTGAGCGAAAGAATGCTGCGTTACTACGAGCAGGCCGGCCTGCTGCGGCCCGCGCGCACGGACGCCGGCTACCGGGACTACGGCGACGCCGAACTCGAGGCCGCGCGGCGCATCCGCCTGCTCAGCGCCTCGGGCCTGAAGATCGAGGCCATCCGCGTGCTGCTGCCCTGCATGGTCGACGGTCCGGATGTGTTCATGCCCTGCGACGAGATTCGCGCGACGCTGCACCAGGAGGTCGAGAAGCTCGACGAGAAGCTGCGCGGCCTGCGGGAGAGCCGGCGCATCGTGGCGAGTTTCCTGAAGGGGCTGGATGCGGCGCCTCGGGTGACGGAGACCGCGTCGTAGCGCGGGCCGCATTGCTTTGGCCAAGGAGCCACGTTTCACTGTCAATCGGCCTTTCTGCCTTTTGCAGTGAAACGCTTTTCAAATCAACAGCTTGGATGGTGCGCACCCCAGTCTTGTCAGGCCGTCAGCCGCGCCTCCAGCTCATGCCGCTTCACCTTCCCCGTTGCACTGCGCGGGAAGTCCTCGAAGGCGATGAACACCACCGCCTTGGGCAGCTTGTAGCCCGCCATGCGGCCGCGGCATTGTGCGATCAGCGCGTCGGCATCGGGCGCGGCCTCGCTGCTGGCCACGAAGGCCACCGGCACCTCGCCCCAGCGCGCATCGGGGCGGCGCACGACCACGGCTTCCTGCACGCCGGCGCAGCCCAGCAGCACGCGCTCGATCTCGGCCGGGTAGATGTTCTCGCCGCCCGACTTGATCAGGTACTTGCGGCGGTCGACGAAATCGAGCGTGCCGTCGGGGTTGCGCACGAAGACGTCCCCCATGTGGAACCAGCCGCCGCGGAAATCCTTCGCGTTGGCTTCTTCGTTGCCCCAATAGCCGCTGAACAGGCTCGGGCCGCGGAAGGCGAGTTCGCCGGGCTGGCCGTCGGGCACCTCGAGGTCGTCGGGGTCGACCAGCCGGATCTCGCAGTAGGAGTTCTGCTGCTTCGACAGACGCGTCGGCGCCTCGCCGACCGGGACCAGCCCGCGGCTCGCGGGTGCGCTGCCGGTTTCGGTCGAGCCGAAGGAGTTGCGGAAGGGGGCGTTGTAGAGCGTGGTGACGCGCGCGATCTGCTCGGGCGGCACCAGGTCGGCCATGCAGCCGATGCTGCGTGCGCCCTGGGGCTGCAGGCCGCTGCGCTCGATTTCAGCGATCACGCGGTCGACCATGCCGGGCATCAGCGTGAGGTGGCCGATGAACTCCCGCGCCGTGATGCGCACCAGCGCCTCGACCTGCAGGCCGTCCATCACGATCACCTTGCCGCCCTGGAGCAACGTGCCGAACACCGGGTCGGTCGAGACCATGTGGAACAGCGGCGCCCAGGCGATGAAGCTGTCGGTGGGCTGTGTGGCGCCGTCGACGCGCGAGATCATCGTGCGCGCGAGCATGGCACGCTGGCTGATGAGCGCGCCCTTGGGCATGCCGGTGGTGCCGCTGGTGTAGAGGATCACCAGGCCGGCCTCGGGGTCGATGGCTTCGGCGGCTTCGGCGTTGTCCGCATCGGCGAGCAGTTGCTCGTAGGCCTGCTCGATGCACAGGCATTGCGCCACACCGTGGTCGAGCCGCGCCGCGGTCTCGGCGTAGCGCTGCGAATGCACCAGCAGCCGGGGCGAGACCAGGCGGATGCAGTACTGCAGCTCCTCGTCGGACTGGCGCCAGTTCTGGCACGCGAGGATCAGGCCCAGCTTGGCGGCGGCCAGTTGCATCTCGACGTACTCGGGGCGGTTCTCGCTGAGCATCGCGATGCGCTCTCCCGGTTGCAGGCCCCGTGCGCGCAGGCCGTGCGCGAGGCGGTTCACGCGCGCGTCGAGTTCCGCGTAGCTGCGTTGCAGCGCGCCGCATTCGAGCGCGATGCGTGTGGGCGTTCGGCGCACCTGCTGCAGGAACAGGCCGGTCAGGCTGGGCTGTGCCGCGCGAATGGGCAGGGACGGGGGCAGAGGCAGGGCGGAAGTAGGCATGCCCGCACTCTAGGCAGGCACCGCGCCGCTGCCTTCGTCGTAAGCGACGAAATTGCCGGCCGGATTCGTCCGATCCGACGATGGTTGCGGCACCCCCGCCTTCCTACGATGCCGGCTCGATCCAAGAACAGATGGAGACACGCATGAAGAAGATCTCGCGCCGGGCCTGCATGGCCCTGGCCGCCGCTGGCTGCCTGCAATGCCTCGCACCATGGGTCCATGCGGCCGATGCACCGGCCACCACCTTCCCCGACAAGCCCGTGCGCCTGGTCATGCCCTTCCCCGCGGGCGGCATGGGCGACGTGGTGGCGCGGCAGATCGCGCTGGACCTGAGCAAGCTCTGGGGCCAGCCGGTGGTGGTCGACAACCGCGCGGGTGCCTCCGGGATGATCGGCAACGAATTCGTCGCGCGCTCCGCACCCGACGGCTACACGCTGCTGCTGGGCATCAGCCAGCTGGTGCTTGCGCCCTCGATCTATCCGAAGATCCCCTACGACGTGCAGAAGGACTTCGTGCCGCTGGTCCGCGTGGCCGATGCGATGGCGGTGTTCATCACCAACGACCCCGACATCCATTCGCTGAAGGACTATGTGGCGCTGGCCGCGAAGTCGCCCGACAAGTACAGCTACGGCACCTACGGCGCGGGTTCGCCGGCGCACATCCATTCCGAGATATTCAACCGCAACAACAAGATCAAGACCGTGCACATTCCCTACAAGGGGGCCGCGCCGCTCATGACCGACCTGCTGGCCGGCCATGTCACGCTGTCCTTCAGCGACCTGGCCACGCCGCTGCCCTACATCCAGTCGGGAAAGCTGCGCGCCTATGCGGTCAACGGCAGCCGCCGCGCGCCGCTGTTGCCCGACGTGCCGACCTTCGAGGAGCAGGGCTACAAGGGCCTCGACGTGCTGGGCTGGTATGGCATGTTCGCGCCCGCGAAGACGCCGCCCGCAGTGGTGAAGAAGCTGCGCGCGAGCCTCGATCAGGTGCTCAAGGCGCCCGAGCTGCAGGCCCGGCTCACGGCCCTGGGCCTGCTGCCCGTCACGGCCACACCCGAGTCCTTCGAGCAGAAGGTGGCCAGCGACCTGGTCTACTGGCAGAAGAAGGTGGCCGAGAACGAGCTCCGGATCGAGCAATGAGCGCGGCCCCGCGACCCGAGGTCGCCGCGGTCACCGGCGTCGGCGAGACCGTCTACGAGCGCGGCATCTCGGCGCGCAGCAGCCTCGCGCTGCAGCTCGACGCAGGCCTGCGCGCGGTGCGTGACGCCGGCCTGGCGCCGGGCGACATCGACGGCATCCTGCCCATGGCCTCGGGCTCGGCGATGGCCGAGGACTTCATCCAGAACTTCGGTATCCGCGACCTGCGGCTGTCGGCCACGGTGCCGATGGGCGGCGCGAGCGCGGTGGCCTCCCTGCAGCTGGCCTGCGCGGCCATCGGCGCGGGCATCTGCCGCCATGTGCTGCTGGTGGCCGGACGCGACGGCCGGGGTGGCGCGATCGGCGACCGGCTGCGGCTCATGCCGCAGTTCCGCAGCGTGGCCGAGTTCGAGACGCCCTCGGGCGCCTTCGCGCCGGTGCAGCTCTACGCGCCGATGGCCAGGCGCCACATGCAAACCTACGGCACATGCAGTGAAGACCTGGCGCACATCGCCGTCACCATGCGGCGCCATGCGATGGGCAACGCCAACGCGATCATGAGAAAGCCCATGACCGTGGCCGACCACCAGGCCTCGCGCATGATCTCCGACCCGTTCCGGCTGTTCGACTGCAGCCTGGAAAGCAGCGGCGCCGCGGCGGTGGTGGTCAGCGCGCGCGAAGCCTCCTTCGACCGCCCGCACCGGCCGGTGCCGATCCTGGCCGCGGCCGAGGGCCACCCCGACGCGCCCTCGGCCATCACGCAGCGCGCCGACCTGCTGCAGCTGGGCATCGCCAAGGCCGCGGCGCGCGCCTTTGCTTCGGCCGGCGTCTCGCACGCAGACATCGACCTCGCCCAGATCTACGACTGCTTCACCTACATCGTGCTGTGCCAGCTCGAGGACCTGGGCTTCTGCGCCAAGGGCGAGGGCGGGGCCTTCGTGCGCGACGGCCGGATCGGGCTGGGCGGCCAGTTGCCGGTGAACACGCACGGCGGCCTGCTCTCGCAGGCGCACATGGTGGGCATGAATCACGTCGTCGAGCTGGTGCGCCAGCTGCGCGGCGAGGGCGGCGACAACCAGGTGGCCGGGGCCGAGGTCGGCCTGGTCACAGGCTATGGTGACATGGGTGACGGTGCGGTCGCGATCCTGCGCCGCGGAGGATGATGAAGATGCGCTTTCCCGCTTCGGTCGACACCCAACCCTACTGGGACGCGCTGGACGCCGGCGAGCTGCGCGTGCAGCGCTGCACGGCCTGCGGCACCTGGCGCCACTACCCGCGGCCGATGTGCACGGCATGCCACGACTTCGGGCACGCCTGGCTGCCTGTGTCGGGCGCGGGCACGGTGCACAGCTGGACCGTGACGCACCAGAGTCCGCTGCCAGGCTTCACCGAGGCGGTGCCCTTCGTGCTGGTCACGGTGGACATGGCCGAGGGCATCCGCATGCTGGGCCTGCTCAAGGACCTCGATCCGGACAGGCTGCACATCGGGCTGCCGGTGCGCGCCTCCGTCGAGACCGTGCCCGGCGGCGAGCCGCAGCCGGTGTTCCGGCCTGTCTGAGCGCATGGATTCGTCGCTTCGGACGATGCCGGCGCCCGGGGTCCGTCCCTAAACTTTTTCCCCAGGGCCGGCGTGTCGCCGGCCATGAGGAGATTCTCTTGTTCCAAGGCGAAAGCATCAGCGTCCTGCCGCTGACCGAAGGAGGGCTGGTCGAGCTGCGTTTCGACCGCCGCGGCGAGGCCATCAACAAGCTGGACGCACGCACCGTCGACGAGTTCCGCCAGGCCACCGCGGTGATCGCGGCGGCGCCCGAGGTGCGCGGCGTCCTGGTCACGAGCGCCAAGGACGTGTTCATCGTGGGCGCCGACATCACCGAGTTCGGCGCTACCTTCCAGCAGGCCGAGGCCGACATCGCCGCCGGCGTGCGCGCCAGCAACGAGCTGTTCAATGCCTTCGAGGACCTGTCGGTGCCCAGCGTGGTCGCGATCAACGGCTTCGCGCTGGGCGGCGGGCTCGAGCTGGCGCTGCTGGCATCGCTGCGCGTGATGTCCGACACGGCCCAGGTCGGCGTGCCCGAGGTCAAGCTGGGCCTGTTCCCCGGCTTCGGCGGCACGGTGCGGCTGTCGCGCGTGGCCGGCCTGGCCACGGCCGTCGACTGGGTCGCGAGCGGGAAGCCCGCCAAGGCCGCCGCGGCGCTGGCCGCGGGCGTGGTCGACGTGCTCGCAAGCCCCGACACGCTGCGTGCCGAGGCCTTGGCGCTGCTGCAGCGCGCGGTGCGCGGCGAGGTCGACTGGCAGGCCGCGCAGCAGCGCAAGCGGGTGAAGCTCTCGATGCGCTCGCAGGAAGCCGAGGGACTGGTCGAGACCGCGCGCACCGCGCTGCTGGCGCGCGGCCCCAAGCACCAGCCGGCCGCCGTGATCGCGCTCGAGATGATGGCCCAGGCCGCGGGCCAGGACCGCTCCGGCGCGCTCGACCTCGAAGCCGCTGCCTTCGGCCGCGTCGCCAAGACCCAGGCCGCGTCCTCGCTGGTGCAGGCCTTCCTCAACGACCAGGCTTTGAAGAAACTCTACAAGGCCCATGCGCGCGAAGGCCGCCAGGTCGCGCAGGCGGCGGTGCTGGGCGCGGGCATCATGGGCGGCGGCATCGCCTACACCAGCGCGTTGCGCGGCACGCCGGTGCGCATGAAGGACATCGCGCAGCCGCAACTCGACCTGGGCATCGCCGAGGCGAGCAAGCAGCTGGCCAAACAGGTCAAGAGCGGCCGGCTCGCGCAGGCGCGCGCCGACGCCGTGCTCGCATCGATCCGGCCGCAGCTCGACGAGGTCGGTTTCGACGCCGTCGATTGCGTGATCGAGGCCGTGGTCGAGAACCTCGCCGTCAAGCGCAAGGTGCTGGCCGCGCTCGAAGGCACGGTCCGGCCCGGCACGGTGATCGCGTCGAACACCTCGAGCCTGCGCATCGACGACATCGCACAGCCGCTCGCGCGGCCCGAGGATTTCGTCGGCATGCACTTCTTCAACCCGGTGCCGGTGATGCAGCTGGTCGAGGTGATCCAGGGCTCGCGCACGCGGGCGTCGGCGGTGTCCACGGCCGTGGGCTATGCGGTGGCCATGGGCAAGACGCCGATCGTGGTCAAGGACTGCCCCGGCTTCCTGGTCAACCGCATCCTCACGCCCTACATCACGGCCTTCACCCAGCTGGTGGCCGACGGCGCCGACTTCGAGCACATCGACTGCGTGATGGAAGCCTTCGGCTGGCCCATGGGCCCGGCCTACCTGCAGGACGTGGTCGGCATGGACGTGGGCGCGCACGTGGGCGACGTGATCTCGGCCGGCTACCCGCAGCGCATGCGCCCCACGCAGCGCGACGCGGTCAAGCTCATGGTCGCGAACCGGCGCTACGGCCAGAAAAACGGTGCCGGCTTCTACCGCTACGAGAACGATCCCACCGGCCGGCCGCGCAAGTTCTCTGCGCCCGAGGCGCACGCGCTGGTGGCCACGCTGCAGCCCGAAGGGCGGCGCGACTTCTCCGACGCCGACATCGTCGAACGCATGATGCTGCCGCTGATCGTCGAGGCCGCGCATGCGCTCGAGGAGGGCGTGGTCGCGACGCCGGCCGAGCTCGACATGGCGCTGCTGCTGGGCATCGGCTTCCCGGCCTATGCGGGCGGCGCGCTCAAGTACGCCGACTGGCTGGGCCTGGACCGCGTGGTCGCGCTGAGCGAACGCCATGCGGCCCTGGGCCCGCAGTACGCCGCCACGGCGCGCATGCGCGAGATGGCGGCCAGCGGCGCGCGCTACTACCCAGTCTGATTTCTTCCTCTTTTCTCCCTCCCAGATCCATTCCTCAAGGACTCCCGATGCAACTCGATTCCAGCATTGCCGCCGTCGTCACGGGCGGCGCGTCCGGGCTCGGCGCGGCCACCGCGCGGCGCCTGGCCAGCCACGGCGTGAAGGTCGCGCTGTTCGACCTCAACGAAGCCCAGGGCGAGGCCCTGGCGGCCGAGCTCGGCGGCGTGTTCTGCAAGGTCGACGTGACCTCCGACGAACAGGTCGACGCGGCCTTCGCCAAGGCGCGTGCGGCCCACGGCCAGGAGCGCGTGCTGGTCAACTGCGCCGGCACCGGCAACGCGGTCAAGACCGCGAGCCGCGACAAGGCCTCGGGCGAGGTCAAGCACTTCCCGCTGGCCAACTTCGACCGCATCATCCAGATCAACCTGGTGGGCACCTTCCGCTGCATCGCCAAGTCGGCCGCCGGCATGCTCTCGCTGGCGCCGGGCGTGGACGGCGAGCGCGGCGCCATCGTCAACACCGCTTCGGTCGCGGCGCAGGACGGACAGATGGGCCAGGCCGCCTACACCGCGTCGAAGGCCGGCATCGTCGGCATGACCCTGCCCATCGCGCGCGACCTGATGGGCGAGGGCATCCGCGTCAACACCATCCTGCCGGGCATCTTCAACACGCCCCTGCTGCAGGGCGCGCCCGACAACGTGAAGGAAGCGCTGGCCGCCTCGGTGCCTTTCCCCAAGCGCCTGGGCGACCCGGCCGAGTACGCGACGCTGGCCGAGCTGATGATCACCAACGGCTACTTCAACGGCGAGAGCGTGCGCCTGGACGGCGCGATCCGCATGGCGCCGCGCTGAGCCCTCAGCCGGCCTGCTGCCGCCCGCGCGCGCTCACGGTCGCGCGGCGGGCCTCCAGCGCTTCGGGCTTCAGCTGCTCGGCCCAGCGCTGGCTGGCCTGCTGCTCGAGCCGCATGGCATCGTCGAAGGGCAGGCCGTAGCCCTCGTCGATCAGCCGCTTATAGGGCGCGACGATCTCGGGCAGCGCGCCCGCGATGTCGGCCGCCAGGGCCAGCGCCTGCGGCATCAGGTCTTCCGGCGCCACGACCCGGTTGACCAGGCCCCAGCGCTCGGCTTGCTCGGCGCCGATGAAGTTGCCGCTGAAGGACAGCTCCTTGGCGCGGCCGATGCCGATCAGCCGGCTGAGCTTTTGCGACAGGCCCCAGCCCGGGATCACGCCCACGCGGCCGTGCGTATCGGCGAAGCGGGCCGCGCTCGAGGCGATCAGCATGTCGCAGGCCAGGGCCAGCTCGAAGCCGCCAGTGATGGCCGCGCCGTTGATCGCGCCGATCACCGGGCGCGGAAAATGCGCCAGCGCCGTCACCGGGTCGTTGGCCGGCGAGGCGATGTCCAGCGCCTGCCGGCCCAGTTCGCGCAGGTCGAGCCCCGCGCAGAAGGCCTTGCCGGCACCGGTGAGGACCAGCACGCGCACGCTCTCGTCGCGCGCCAGGTCGTCGAGCGCACGCACCAGCGCCATGCGCAGCGCGGTCGACAGCGCATTCATCGCCTCGGGCCGGTTGAGCGCGAGGCAGGCGCAGCCCGGTTGCGGCCGCGTGAGGGTCAGCAGGGGTTCGCTCATGTGCCGTCGCCGATCGGTTCGCCCACTGGCACCCACTTCGCGCCGTCGAACTTCTGCAGCTGCATGCGGCGGAAGCCCGTGTAGTCGTCGGGCTTGAAGCTCAGCGTAACGCCGGGCACCAGCATGGGCGCGGCGTAGTTGCGCAGCGTGGTCAGGCGCTTGAGCACCTCCTCGCGCGTGGGGTTCGGGCCGGCGACGCGCAGCACGTGGACCATGGTGTTGTTGGCCACGTAGGCGTAGACGTTGCTCATGTTGCTGAGATCGCCCTTGGGGTAGTACTTCTTCATCCAGGCCAGCCACTCGAGGTAGTCGGCGTCCTGGTGCCAGCGCGTGTCGGTCGGGTCCTTGATCACGGTGGCGGTCAGGATGCCCACCGATTTCTCGAGCCCGGCGTTGACCAGCGTGGGCGAGACCGCGGCGGAGATGTAGCTCAGGTAGATGGTCGGCTTCCAGCCCAGGTCGTGGATCTTGCGGATCGCCTGGCTGGTCTGCTTCGACAGCGAGCCCATCACCAGCGTGTCGACGCCCGCGGCGCGCAGCGCGACGATCTGCGAGTCGACGGTCGGGTCGGTGAGTTCGTAGCTCTGCTCGGCCACCATCAGCTTGGCGGCCTGCGCGCCCAGGCCGGCCTTGATGCCGCGCAGGTAGTCCTTGCCGAAGTCGTCGTTCTGGAACAGCACGCCGACCTTGGCGTTGGGCGTGTTGCGCAGGATGTGCGTGGCGTAGGCACGCGACTCGGCGTAGTACGAGAGCAGGCCGGGCACGGTCCAGGGCGTCTTGTCGGGCGTCTGGAACACATGCGAGCCCGACATCACGAACAGCTGCGGCACCTTCTTCGCGTTGAGGTACTTCTGCACCGAGGCGTTGGCCGCCGTGCCCTGCGAGGCGAACATCAGGAACACCTGGTCCTGCTCGACCAGCTTGCGCGTCTGCTCGACGGTCTTCGAGGGTGTGAAGGCGTCGTCGAGCGCCAGCAGCTTGAGCTTGCGGCCATGGATGCCGCCCTCGTCGTTGACCTTGGCGAAGTAGCCCTCGGTCGCGAAGCCCACGCTGCCGTAGGCCGAGGCCGGCCCGCTGAAGGGTTGCGTCGAGCCGATCAGGATCTCGCTCGCGCTGATGCCGGGCTCGGCCGCGTGCAGCGACGAGCAGGCGAAGGCCGTGCCCACCAGGGCAGCGATGAAATGGCGTCTGAAGTGCATGGGATCTGTCTCCGTCGCCCCGTCGAATGCGGGGCGTCGGGCAGTGTTGGCCCGGCGCGCGGGTGCGCGCATCGTCCGAACCGACGAATACGGCGGGCCCGATCCGGGCGAGACTGGCATGGCGGCCGGCATCGTCGATGCGCGCAGGCGCAGCACAGGAGGAAGGTGTGTCACCGGTCACGTTGGCGACCGGAAATGCCAGGCGCATGCCGACAATCGAAGCCACTCTGGTGGCCTCTCCGGCCGCCCCTGATCGAACACACGACAACGAAAACGAAGACCGAATGGATTTCAGCCTGTCTCCCGCGCAGTTGGACCTGCAACAGCGCACCCGCCGCTTCATCGCCGATGAAGTGATCCCCCTGGAGTCGGACCCGCGCCAGGGTTCGCACGGCCCGAGCGAGGAACTGCGCAACGAGCTCGTCGCGCGCGCCCGCCGCCACGGCCTGCTCACGCCGCATGCCTCGAAGGCGCACGGCGGGCTCGGCCTGTCGCACGTCGACAAGGCCATCGTGTTCGAGGAAGCCGGCTACTCGCCGCTGGGCCCGGTCGCGCTCAACATCCACGCGCCCGACGAAGGCAACGTGCACCTGATGGAAGAGGTCGCGACCGCCGCGCAGAAGGCGCGCTGGCTGCAGCCGCTGATCGACGGCCATGTGCGTTCCTGCTTCTGCATGACCGAGCCGCCGCCGGGCGCGGGCTCCGACCCGTCGATGATGCAGACGATGGCCGTGCGCGATGGCGAGCACTACGTCATCACCGGCCGCAAGTGGTTCATCACCGGCGCCACCGGCGCGGGCTTCGCGATCATCATGGCGCGCATGGAAGACGGCTCGTCGACCATGTTCCTGGCCGACATGGACCAGCCCGAGATCGTGATCGAGCGCCAGATCGACGCGCTCGACAGCTGCTTCACCGGTGGCCACGGCGTGGTGCGCTTCGACGGCCTGCGCGTGCCGGCCGAGGACGTGCTGGGCACGATCGGCGAGGGCTTCCGCTACGCGCAGGTGCGGCTCGCGCCCGCGCGCCTCACGCACTGCATGCGCTGGCTGGGCCAGGCGCGCCGCGCGCACGAGGTGGCCAGCGACTACGCGCGCAAGCGCCAGGCCTTCGGCCAGCCGCTGATCGAGCACGAGGGCGTGGGCTTCATGCTGGCCGACAACGAGATGGACCTGCACAGCGCGCGGCTGGCGATCTGGCATTGCGCCTGGGTGCTCGACCAAGGCCAGAAGGGCCGCCACGAATCCAGCCTGACCAAGGTGCTGTGCTCCGAGGCCGAATGGCGCGTGGTCGACCGCTCGGTGCAGATCCTGGGGGCCAGCGGCGTGTCCGACGAGACCATCGTGGCGCGCATCTTCAAGGACATCCGCGCCTTCCGGATCTACGACGGCCCGTCGGAAGTGCACCGCTGGAGCATGGCGAAGCGGATCTCGCGGCTCTGAGCGTCGGCGGGGGCCCTGTGCCTGCGCACAGCTGGTACACCGCGCGGGAAGCCGCGTGACCAGGCAGGGCTTGGCGAGCCCGCAGTCCTCTTCACGCGCTGGATTCGACGCTCACATGCAGGTCCCTTCCCGCCAGCATCCCGACGAAGGCGGCGACCAGGGCAAGGCCGGCGCAGAGCAGCAGCGGAACGCGCCAGCCTCCCAGCACGTCATGCAGAAAGCCCATCGCGATCGGGCCCGTGGCGGCCAGCACATAGCCCACGCTCTGCGCCATGCCCGAGAGTGATGCCGTCTCCTGGGGGTGCCGGGTGCGCAAGCCGATGAACGCGAGGCCCAGGATGAAATGGGCGCCGGCGCCGAGCCCGAAGAGCATGGCCCAGACGAAGGCGTACTGGGGAGCGGCCTGAATACCGATCAGCGCGATCCCCGACAGCGCGGCCACCGAAGCCGCGGCGAGTCGCTGATCGCGCATGCGGCGCAGCACCGGCCCGAGCAGCAGCCCGGGCACGGCGCTGGCCAGTTGCATCACGCCATGCAGCGAGCCGGCCTGCGCCGCAGACAGCCCGGCATCGGCGAGGATGGTCGGGAGCCAGCCGATGACCACGTAGTAGATGGTCGAGTTCAGGCCCAGGTAGAGGGTCACCTGCCAGGCCAATGCGGAGTGCCACACCGCACCGCCATGGGGAGGTGTCGCGGTGCCGGCAGCAGGCCGGGTGCGCGCCGCGAGCTGCGGCAGCCAGACCGCCAGCGCTGCCAGGGGCAGCACCAGGAAGGCCAGCAGCGCGGATTTCCAGCCCCAGGCCGCCGCGAGCGGCGCGACCACGGCGGAGGCCAGCGCCGCCACGATGCCCATCGCCAGCGCGAAGGCCCCGGTGACGGTGGCGATGCCGTGCGGGAAGTCGCGCTTCACCAGGCTGGGCAGCAGCACATTGCCCACGGCAATGCCCATGCCGATGACCCACGTACCGACATAGAGCGCCCACGCGGTGCCGCTCGACCGGAGGGCGATGCCGATGGCAACGATGGCCATGGCGCCGAAAAGGGCGCGCTCCAGCCCGTACTCCCGGGCGAAGCCGGCGCTGAACGGGGAGAGCAGCGCGAAGGCCAGCAGCGGCAGGGTGGTCAGCGCGCCGGCGGCCGTGGTGCCCAGGCCCAGGTCGACGCGAATGAAGCCCAGGATGGGGGGCAGGCCGGTCACCGGCGCGCGCAGGTTGGCAGCGATGAAAAGGATGCCGATGAACAGCGCTGTGCGCGTCATCGTCCGGCGGTCGGTCAGGGTCGTCATGTCTTTCCTCGGGTTGAGCGACAAATTTAGGAGGGAGTCGTTCGGACCTGATAGAGAAGGAAAGACAATGTGTCGCTAAAACATGCCACGCCTTGGTCCGCTCTCCCTTGCCCTGCGCGGCCGCGATCCCGATACGGACGTTCGGCCGGTGGCGGCGCTGCACCTGGCGCTCGACGAGCGCGACGTGGAGCAGCCGGTGCATTTCCACCGCAAGGGGCAACTGGTGCTGGCCCTGCACGGCGGCGTGACGTGCGAGGTGCCGAAGGCCATGTGGATGGTGCCGCCGCACCACGCGGTGTGGATTCCGGGCGGTGTGCCGCACAGCAACCGGGCCACCAGCAACGCCGAGATCTATTTCCTCTTCGTCGAGCCCGGTGCGGCGGACATGCCCACGGCGTGCTGCACGCTGGCGATCAGCCCGCTGGTACGGGAGCTCATCAAGCACCTGGCCGTGCTGGGGCAGGACTACCCTGACGACGGACCCACCGCGCGCCTGGTGGCGGTCCTGCTGGAGCACTTGGTGGCCGCTCCCGTCGAGCAACTCCATCTGCCCGTCTCGGGACATCCGAAACTGCGTCGTATCGCAGATGCCTTGGCGCAGGACCCTGCCGACAGAAGGACCTTGGCCGACTGGGCAAGCCGGCTGGCGGTGAGCGAAAGGACACTGGCCCGCCTGGTGCTTCGCGAGACGGGACTGAGCTTCGGGCGATGGCGCCAGCAGTTCCACCTGATCGTGGCCCTGCGGCAGCTCTCCGAGGGCGCCAGCGTGCAACAGGTTGCGGGCAGCCTCGGCTACGAGTCGGTGACCGCCTTCATCACGATGTTCAGGAAAGCGCTGGGCGAGCCGCCGGCCCGGTACTTCTCGAAGCTTCGCTAGGACGCCACCCGGCGGCGCATCACTCCGCCGCTTCTTCCGCGCCGCCCTGCGCGTTGTCCACCCGCTGCATGTTCTCGAGGATCTTCAGCAGGTAGTGCAGGGTGTGGGTGACATCGTTCACCGAGAACCCCTCGAGCACCTCGTCGTAGTAGGCGTAGATCTTCGGCTGCGCCTCGACCACCCACACGTGCTGGCCCGACGCGGTCATCGTGACCAGGCGTGAGCGCCGGTCGCGGCTGTCGGGGGCGGTCTTCACATGCCCGTCGCGCTCCATGCGGCTGACCAGGCCCGACAGGTTCTGGCGGCTGACCTTCAGGTAGCGCGCCAGGTCGCCAACGCTCATTCCCCCCTCGGCCTCGTCCCTCGACAGCGCGCCGAGCACCGCCCATTGCTGCGTCGTCAGGCCCTCGGCCTCGACCGCGCGGCTGCCTGTTTTGTGCAACATGTTTGCGCATTGATACAGGCGGAAGAACACCCGATTGGCCAGCGCCATGCGCGCTGCATCGGTGTTTTCACTAGGTTTAACCATTATTTCTCTTTCGGAAAGGCTTGCGCAGTGCTTCGTTGGATCAGCATAATGCGTCAATGTATTGACATAAATATCCAGGGCGAAGCGCCGAGTCGCCCAACGATATCGCAAGCCCCGTATCCAAGGAGAACCTGATGCAACGATTCCAATACAAGACAGTCCTCGTCACCGGCGGTGGCGGCGGCATCGGCGGCGCGACGTGCCGCCGTTTCGCCCGCGAAGGCGCCCGCGTGGCGGTGTTCGACATGAACCTCGAGGCCGCCGAAACCGTGGCCGCGCAGATCCGTGCCGACGGCGGCCAGGCCCAGGCCTTCCGCTGCGACATCACCGAGCGCGCCGCCGTCGACGCGGCCGTGGCCGCTGCGCAGGAGCGCTTCGGCCCGATCGACGTGCTGGTCAACAACGCCGGCTGGGACGTGTTCAAGCCCTTCACCAAGACCGAGCCCGCGCAATGGGACAAGCTCATCGCCATCAACCTGACCGGCGCGCTGCACATGCACCACGCGGTGCTGCCCGGCATGGCCGCGCGCAAGGCCGGGCGCATCGTGAACATCGCGTCGGACGCGGCACGCGTCGGCTCCTCCGGCGAGGCGGTGTACGCGGCCTGCAAGGGCGGGCTGGTCGCGTTCTCCAAGACCATCGCGCGCGAGCATGCGCGCCACGGCATCACGGTGAACGTGGTGTGCCCGGGCCCGACCGACACCGCGCTGTTCGCCGACTACAAGCAGGGCGCCGGCAACCCCGAGAAGCTGATGGAAGCCTTCACGCGCTCCATTCCGCTGGGCCGCATCGGCCAGCCCGACGACCTGCCGGGCGCCATTCTTTTCTTCGCCAGCGACGACGCGGCCTTCGTGACCGGGCAGGTGCTCAGTGTCTCGGGCGGGCTGACGATGAACGGCTGACCCTCGCATCCGCTCACTCAAGGAGACACGCATGACCCCCACCGAATTCGAAGACATCCTCTACGACGTGCGCAACGGCGTGGCCTGGATCACCATCAACCGCCCCGAGAAGATGAACGCCTTCCGCGGCCAGACCTGCGACGAACTCATCCGCGCGCTGAACCGCGCGGGCTACGACCGCGCGGTGGGTGCCATCGTGCTGGCCGGTGCGGGCGAGAAGGCCTTCTGCACCGGCGGCGACCAGTCCGCGCACGACGGCAACTACGACGGCCGCGGCACCATCGGCCTGCCGATGGAAGAGCTGCACGACGCCATCCGCAACGTGCCCAAGCCGGTCATCGCACGGGTGCAGGGCTTCGCCATCGGCGGCGGCAACGTGCTGTGCACCATCTGCGACCTCACTATCGCGTCCGAGAAGGCCATCTTCGGCCAGGTCGGCCCGAAGATGGGCTCGGTCGACCCGGGCTACGGCACGGCCTTCCTGGCACGCGTGGTGGGTGAGAAGAAGGCGCGCGAGATCTGGTACCTGAACCGCCGCTACAGCGGCGCCGAGGCCGTGGCCATGGGCCTGGCCAACGCGGTGGTGCCGCACGAGCAGCTCGACGCCGAGGTGCAGAAGTGGGCCGAGGAGATCTGCGAGCGCAGCCCGACGGCCATCGCGATCGCCAAGCGCAGCTTCAACGCCGACACCGCGCACCAGGCCGGCATCGCGGGCCTGGGCATGTACGCGCTCAAGCTGTACTACGACACCGAAGAGTCGCGCGAAGGCGTGAAGGCCTTGCAGGAACGGCGCAAGCCCGAGTTCCGCAAGTTCGCCAAGTAGCCGCAAACCAGGGAACACCGCGATGAACCCTTACATCGACGACGACCTCGCCACGCTGGCCGAGCATGCGCGCCGTTTCGCCACCGGCCGCGTGGCGCCCGGTTTCCTGGAGCGCGACGACACCCGCGTGCTCGACCGCACCTTGATGCGCGAGATGGGCGAGATGGGTTTCATCGCGCCCGAGCTGGCGGAAGCGCACGGCGGGCAGGGCATGGGCTGCCTCGCGGCGGGCGTGATCCACGAGGAGATCGCGCGGGCCGACCTGAGCCTGAGCTACATCAACCTGCTGGCCTCGCTCAACGGGCAGATCCTGGCAGCGCACGGAAGACCCGAGGTCGTCGCGCCATGGTTGAAAAAGCTCACGCGCGGCGAGGCGCTGCTCGCCATCGCGCTGACCGAACCGCGCGGCGGCTCGGACGCGGCCAACCTGCGGCTGCGCGTCGAGCGAATCGGCGACGAGTACGTCATCAACGGCGAGAAGACCTCCATCTCCGCGGCCGACCAGGCCGATGCGGTGGTGGTGTTCGGCCGCACCGGCTCGGTGGAATCGCAGGCGCACGGCGTGACCGCGCTGCTGGTGCCCACCGATGTGCCCGGCCTCACGCGCAACCGCTTCGACTGCCATGGCCAGCGCGCCATCGGCCGGGGTTCGCTGTTCTTCGAGAACGTGCGCGTGCCGGTCGACCACCGCCTGGGTGACGAGAACAAGGGCTTCGTGCAGGTGATGCAGGGCTTCGACTTCTCGCGCGCGCTCATCGGCCTGCAGGTGCTGGCCGTGGCGCGCGTGGCGCTGGAGGAGGCCTGGGACTACGTGGCGCAGCGCGAGGCCTTCGGCAAGCCGCTGTCGGCGTTCCAGGGCGTGTCGCATCCGCTCGCGGAGTTCGCCACCCAGATCGAGGCCGCGCGGCTGCTGTGCCTGCAGACGCTGTGGCTCAAGGACAGGGGCGCGCCGCACACGGCCGAGGCCGCCATGTGCAAGTGGTGGGCGCCCAAGCTGGCCTACGACGCCATCCACCAGTGCCTGCTGATGTTCGGCCATGGCGGCTACGACCGCGGGCCGATGGAGCAGCGCCTGCGCGACGTGCTGGGTTTCCAGATCGGCGACGGCACGGCCCAGATCATGAAGACCATCGTCGCGCGCACGCGGGCCGGTCGCAAGGCGGTGCCTGCCTGAGTTTTCCTGTCGGACGGTTTCACACAACAAGAGGAGACAAGACATCATGGAATTCGACGCTGTACTGCTGCCCGCGCGCCGCGCGCGCATGGTGGCCCAGGGGCTGTGGCACGACCGCACCATCAACGATTCGCTGGACGCGTGCATCGCGCGCAGCCCCGGCAAGCTGGCGTTGACGGCCCTGAGGCTGGAAGAGGGCACGACCGAGCGCTTCACCTACCAGGAGATGGGCCGCATGGCGGACCGCATCGCCGTCGGCCTCGCGCGGCTGGGGGTGGGGCGCAACGACGTGGTGGCCTGCCAGCTGCCCAACTGGTGGCAGTTCACGCTGACCTACCTGGCGTGCTCGCGCATCGGCGCCGTGATGAACCCGCTGATGCACATCTTCCGCGAGCGCGAGTTGTCTTTCATGCTCAGGCATGGCGCGGCCAAGGTGCTGATCGTGCCGTCACGCTTTCGCGGCTTCGACTTCGAGCAGATGGCGAATGGCTTGAAAGCCGACCTGCCCGAACTGGCGCAGGTGGTGGTGGTCGGCGGCCGCGGCGCCAACAGCTTCGATGCCTTGCTGAGCGGGCCGGAATGGGAGAACGCGCCCGATGCGCAACAGGTGCTGCAGCGCAGCCGCCCCGGCCCCGACGACGTCACGCAGCTCATCTACACCTCCGGCACCACCGGCGAGCCCAAGGGCGTGATGCACTCGGCCAACACCACCATGGCCAACATCGTGCCCTACGCGCAGCGGCTCGGCCTGGGCGCCGACGACGTGGTGCTCATGGCCTCGCCCATGGCGCACCAGACCGGCTTCATGTACGGCCTGATGATGCCCATCATCCTCGGTGCTTCGACGGTGCTGCAGGACATCTGGGAGCCGCGGCAGGCCATTGCCGCCATCAACGCCGAGGGCGTGAGCTTCACGATGGCGTCAACGCCCTTCCTCTCGGACCTGGCGAAGACCGTGGCCGAGTCGGGCGTTGCCGTGCCCACGCTGCGCGTGTTCCTCTGCGCGGGCGCGCCCATTCCGGGCCCGCTGGTCGAGCAGGCGCGCCAGGCGCTGGGCGCGAAGATCGTCTCGGCCTGGGGCATGAGCGAGAACGGCGCGGTCACGCTCACGCAACTGGCCGACGACGACGAGCGCTCCATCCAGACCGACGGCTGCCCGCTGCCCGGTGTGGAGATCCAGGTGGTCGACGTCGACGGGCACGCGCTGCCTGCGGGCGAGGTCGGCAAGCTGCTGCTGCGCGCCTGCTCCAACTTCGGCGGCTACCTGAAGCGCCCGCACCTGAACGCCACCGATGCGGACGACTGGTTCGACACCGGCGACCTCGCGCGCATCGACGCGCGCGGCTACGTGCGCATCGCGGGCCGCACCAAGGACGTGATCATCCGCGGCGGCGAGAACATTCCGGTGGTCGAGATCGAGTCGCTGCTTTACCGCCACCCCGACATCGCCATGGCCGCCATCGTGGCCTACCCCGACGAGCGTCTGGGCGAGCGCGCCTGCGCGGTGGTGGTGCCCAAGCCGGGGCGCAGTGTCGACCTGCCGTCGATCTTCGACTTCCTCAAGGCGCAGAAGGTGGCCGTGCAGTACATCCCGGAGCGCCTGATCGTGCGCGAGTCGATGCCCTCGACACCCTCCGGAAAGATCCAGAAATTCAAGTTGCGCGACCTGTTGCGCGCGGATGAATCGGGCGGCGCGGGCTCGGCCTGAAGTCGCCTGGGTGTTTCGACGAACAACGACAACGGAGACAGAGACATGCCTTTGAAGACTTCATTCGTGCACCTGCGCACGCTGGCCCTCGCAGGTGGCGCCGCCTTGGCTGTGGCGGCCGGCGCGCAGACCGCCGCACCGGCACCATCGGGTTCGGCCGGCACGTGGCCCGCCAAGCCCATCCGCGTGGTCGTGGGCTTCGCGCCCGGTGGCAGCACCGACGTGATGGCGCGCATCCTCGCGCAATCGCTCTCGGAGTCGCTGGGCCAGACCGTGCTCATCGACAACAGGCCCGGCGCCAGCGGCAACATCTCGGCCGCCGAGGTGGCGCGGGCCGTACCCGACGGCCACACCTTCCTGATCGCGCCGACCTCGGTGGAAACCGCCAACCCCTCGCTCTTCAAGTCGACGTTGCTGCCCTCGCGCGACCTCACGCCGGTGGCCACCATCGGTCGCACCCAGATGTACCTGGTCGCCAAGCCGCAGCTGCCCGCCAGGGACGTGCGCGAACTGATCGCACTGACCCAGGCCAAGCCCGGGTCTTTCTCGTACGCCTCGGCCGGCACGGGCACGCCGCCGCACCTGGCCTGCGAGCTCTTCAAGCAGGCCACGGGCGCCGACGTGCAGCACGTGCCGTACCGCGGTGCCGCGCCCGCGCTGCAGGACGTGCTCTCGGGCCAGGCCGACTTCGTGTGCGACCCGGGCATCGCGTTTCCGCACATCCGCACCGGCAAGGCCAAGCTGCTGGGCATCGTGAGCGCCAAGCGCTCCCCGTTCTTCCCGGACGTGCCCACCGTGGCGGAACAGGGCTTTCCCGGCGCCAATCTCGACATCTGGTTCGGCCTGTGGGCGCCCAACGGCACGCCGCCCGAAGTGCTGGCACGCATGAACAGCGAGCTGGCCAAGGCGCTGGCGCTGGCCTCGGTGAAGGCGCGCTACGCCGACCTGGGCGCGGAGCCGGTGGCGATGAGCACGCCCGAGTTCCGCAAGCTGCTGGCCGAGGAAGGGGCGGTGCTGTCGGCGCTGATCGCGAAGCAGAAGATCGTGGTCGATTGAGCGTGCGCGGGGGAGGGCGATCCCCGGGCCCGGTGGCCGAAAATCGTCCGTTCCGACGACGCTCCGTATCGGCGTGGCGCCAACAATTCTCCGAACCCCTGACACCACCGGAGAACCTCTCATGCCCGAAGCCTATATCGTCGCCGCCGCCCGCACCGCCGGTGGCCGCCGCAACGGCCGCCTTGCCGGCTGGCATCCCGCCGACCTGGCCGCCCAGGTGCTCGATGCGCTGATCGCGCGCGCCGACGCCGATCCGGCGCTGATCGAGGACGTGATCATGGGCTGCGTCGGCCAGGCTGGCGAGCAGTCCAACAACATCGCGCGCAACGCGGTCATGGCCTCGCGCCTGCCCGAGTCGGTGCCCGCCACCTCGGTCGACCGCCAGTGCGGCTCCTCGCAGCAGGCGCTGCACTTCGCGGCCCAGGCCGTGATGTCGGGCGCGATGGACATCGTGATCGCCGCCGGCGTGGAAAGCATGACCCGCGTGCCCATGGGCACGCCCAGCATCCTGCCCTACAAGAACGGCCTCGGCACCTATGTGAGCCCCGGCATGGCCGCGCGCTACCCCGGCGTGGAGTTCAGCCAGTTCACCGGCGCCGAGCAGATCGCGCTCAAGTACGGGCTGTCGAAGGACCAGCTCGACGCCTACGCGCTGCACAGCCACCAGAACGCCATCGCCGCCACCCGCGGCGGGCATTTCACCGACGAGATCGTGCCGGTCGCGGTGCGCCTGGCCGATGGCAGCGAAACCGGCGAGATGCACACCACCGACGAAGGCATCCGCTACGAGGCCACGCTGGAGAGCATCGCCGGCGTCAAGCTGATCGCCGAGGGCGGGCGCTGCACCGCGGCCACCGCCAGCCAGATCTGCGACGGCGCGGCCGGCCTGCTGGTGGTCAACGAGCGCGGCCTGAAGACCCTGGGCGTCAAGCCGCTGGCCCGCGTGCACCACATGACCGTGATCGGCCACGACCCGGTGATCATGCTCGAGGCCCCGATCCCCGCCACGCAGCGCGCGCTGCAGAAGGCCGGCATGAAGATCGACGACATCGATCTCTACGAGGTCAACGAGGCCTTCGCACCGGTGCCGCTGGCCTGGCTGCAGACGCTGGGCGCCGACCCGGCCCGCCTCAACGTGCACGGCGGCGCGATCGCGCTGGGCCATCCGCTGGGCGGCTCGGGCGCCAAGCTCATGACCACGCTGGTCCACGCGCTGGGCCAGCGCGGCAAGCGCTACGGGCTGCAGACGATGTGCGAGGGCGGTGGCCTGGCCAACGTCACGATCATCGAAAGGCTGTAGGCCCGGCCCGAGGACGGAGAGCCTGGGCACACCGGGCCAGCCGGCCCCCTTGTGTGGCCTGTACCCCCTTGCAGGGGGCGACACCAGCGGCCCGGCAGAGCCGGTTCCGCGGTGTGCCTGGCCAAGAGAACACCGTGGTCGTCGACCTCGGTCCACCCCATAAAAATGAGATCGAAGCATGACCCATGACAACGATCGCGGAGACAAGGCCCTGCTGCACATCGACGGCGTTTCGGTGCGCTTCGGCGGCATCGTGGCGCTCGACGGCGTGTCCTTCGACGTGCAGCGCGGGCAGATCTGCGGACTGATCGGCCCCAACGGGGCCGGCAAGAGCACGCTGTTCAACTGTCTGTCGCGTCTCTACGAATGCAACACCGGCCGCATCACCTTCGACGGCCATCCGCTGTCGACGATGCCACGCCACCGCATGGCGGGCATCGGCATCGGCCGCACCTTCCAGAACCTGGCGCTGTTCCGCACGATGACCGTGCGCGAGAACGCGCTGGTGGGCTGCCACAGCCAGCACCACGCAGGCTTCCTGCGCAACGCCTTCCGGCTGCCCGGTGCGGCGCGCATCGAGGCCGAGGCGCGTGCACGCGCCCAGGCGCTGATCGACTTCCTCGACCTGGGCAGCGTGGCCGAGCGCACCGTAGCCGACCTGCCTTTCGGCACGCAGAAGCGCGTCGAGCTCGCCCGCGCGCTCGCGGCCCAGCCGAAGCTGCTGCTGCTGGACGAGCCCGCGGCCGGCCTCAACCACGAGGAGTTGGAAAGCCTGGGCGCGCTGATCCGCGACATCCGCGACCGCCTCCAGGTCACGGTGCTGCTGGTCGAGCACCACATGGGGCTGGTGATGGGCGTCTCCGACAAGGTGGTGGCGCTCAATTTCGGCAAGAAGATCGCCGAGGGCACGCCGGCCGAAGTGCGTGCGCATCCGGAAGTGATCCGCGCCTACCTGGGCGCGGACGAGGAGGTCGCCGCATGAGTTCCATCCTCGAAGTGCGCGGCCTGCGCGCGGCCTATGGCGCCACGCGCGTGCTGCAGGGCATCGACCTCGACATCGCCGACGGCGAGATCGTCGCGCTGCTGGGCGCCAACGGCGCGGGCAAGACCACCACGCTGCGCGCGCTGTGCCAGGCCATGGTCTCGACCGAAGGCAGCATCACCCTGGTCGGCCAGCGCATCGACGGCCGCTCGACCGAGCAGATCGCCAAGCTGGGCGTGGGCCATGTGCCCGACGGCCGCGGCACCTTCCTGGGCCTGACGGCCGAGGAGAACCTGCGGCTGGGCGCCTACGCGCGGCCCAGCAGGGCCGGCGCCGAGGCCGACATGGAGCGCATCTACGGCTATTTCCCGCGCCTGAAGGAGCGTCGCGCCCAGCAGGCCGGCACCTTGTCGGGCGGCGAGCAGCAGATGCTGGCCATCGGCCGCGCGCTCATGGGCAAGCCCAAGCTGCTGCTGCTCGACGAACCCTCGTTCGGCCTCGCGCCACTGATCGTCAAGGACATCTTCGCGATCATGCGGCGCATCAACCAGGAGGAGCGCGTGTCGATCCTGCTGGTGGAGCAGAACGCCAAGCTCGCGCTCGACCTCGCCGATCGCGCCTACCTGCTGGAGACCGGGCGCATCGTGCTGTCCGGCCCCTCGAACGACATCCGCCGCGACGACGCAGTGCGCCGCGCTTACCTCGGGGAATAACGCATGAACGCTTTCCTGCATCAACTGCTCGCCGGGCTCGCGTCCGGCGGCATCTACGCCAGCGTCGCGCTGGCCCTGGTGATGATCTACCAGGCCACGCACCACATCAACTTCGCCCAGGGCGAGATGGCGATGTTCTCGACCTTCATCGCCTGGATGCTGATCCAGGCCGGGCTGCCGTACTGGCTGGCCTTCGTCGCGACGGTGGTGCTGTCCTTCGTGCTGGCGGCGGTGGTGGAGTTCACCGTGATCCGGCCGATGCACGACAAGCCCGCGCTTTCGGTGGTGGTGGTGTTCATCGGCCTGCTGGTGATCTTCCACAGCCTCGCGGGCTGGCTGTTCGGCTACACGATCAAGCAGTTCCCGAGTCCGTTCCCGTCCGATGCCTGGTATGGCAGCGCCATGATGTCGGCCCACGAGGTGGGCGCAATCGTGGTCACGCTGGTGGTGGTCGTCGCGCTGTTCTCCTTCTTCCGTTTCACGCCACTGGGCCTGGCGATGCGCGCCGCGGCGCAGAACGCGGCCTCGTCGCGGCTGGTGGGCATCAACGTCGGGCGCATGCTGATGCTGGGCTGGGGCCTGGCCGGCGCGATCGGCGCGGTGGCCGGGATGATGGTCGCGCCGGTGGTCTTCCTCGACCCCCACATGATGACCGGCGTGCTGCTCTACGCCTTTGCCGGCGCGCTGATCGGCGGCATCGACAGCCCCATCGGCGCGGTGCTCGGCGGCTTCCTCGTGGGCGTGCTGGAGAACCTGATCGGCACCTACGTCGTGGGCACCGAACTCAAGCTGTCCGTCGCGCTGGTGCTCATCGTCGGCGTGCTCATCGTGCGCCCGGCGGGCCTGCTCGGCCGCACCGTCGTCACCCGCGTCTGACCCAGGATCTCCGCACATGAACTCGATCAACGCCACCTCCCGCGCGCCCCTTGTCACGGCTGCCGCGCCAGCCCCCACCACCGCACGCCGCATCGGCGGCTTCGCACCCGGCTGGATCGGCACGCTCGCCGTGCTGGCCCTGCTCGCCATCGGCCTGACCTTCGTGGCCAAGGGCTTCCAGCTGTTCCAGGCCACGATGGTGCTGTCGTACGCGATCGCGCTGTTGGGTCTGAACATCCTGACCGGCTACAACGGCCAGATCTCGCTGGGCCACGGCGCCTTCTATGCGATCGGCGCCTACACCACGGCCATCCTCATGGAGCACGGCGGCATGCCGTACTGGGCCACGGTGCCGGCCGCGGCCGTGGTCTGCCTGGTGGTGGGTTACGCCTTCGGGCGGCCCGCGCTGAAGCTCGAGGGGCTGTACCTCGCGCTCGCCACCTTCGCGCTGGGCGTGGCGATGCCGCAGCTGCTGAAATACAAGCACCTCGAGGCCTGGACCGGCGGCGTGCAGGGCATCGTGCTGATGAAGCCCGATGCGCCCTTCGGCCTGCCGCTCACGCCCGACCAGTGGCTCTACCTGTTCGCGCTCTTCGTCACGGTGGTCATGTTCGTCATCGCGCACAACCTGCTGCAGAGCGGCACCGGCCGCGCGATCCGTGCGATCCGCGACCATGCGATGGCGGCCGAGGCCATGGGCGTGGACAACAGCCACTACAAGTCGATGACCTTCGGCGTGTCGGCCGCCTACACCGGCGTGGGCGGCGCGCTGTCGGCCATCGCGGTGCAGTTCGTGGCACCCGATTCGTTCACGCTGTTCCTGTCGATCTCGCTGCTGGTGGGCATCGTGATCGGCGGCGTCGGCACGCTGTGGGGCGCGATCTTCGGCGCCATCTTCATCATGTTCGTGCCCTCGCTGGCGGAGAAGGTGTCGAAGGCCGCGCCCTGGGCCATCTACGGCGTGGTGTTGATCGCGATCATGTTCGCGATGCCCGGCGGCGTAGTGGGCCTGCTGCGCAAGATCCAGGCGCGCTTCAAAGCCCATGGATGATCCCGAGGCGATCGCCGCCGCGCTGCAGGCGATCGCTGCGCTTATTGCTCCCGGCGGGCGCACGGTCGACGGCCTGCGCCGGCTCTCGGGCGGGGCCAGCCAGCAGACCTGGGCCTTCGAGCTGGGCACCGAGGGTCAGGGCGCGCTGCCGCTGATCCTGCGGCGCGCCCCCGGCGTGCAGGGCCCGCGCGACCACGGCTCGGCCGGCCTGGCAACCGAGGCCGCGCTGATCGACGCCGCCCGCGCGTTGGGCGTGCCGGCCCCCGCCGTGAGCCATGTGCTGCAGCCCGCCGACGGCCTGGGCGAAGGCTTCGTGATGGCGCGCATCGAGGGCGAGACGCTGGGCCGCCGCATCGTGCGCGATGCGCGCTTCGCGCCGGCGCGCCGCGTGCTCGCGCAGCAGTGCGGCCGCGCGCTGGCACGGATCCATCGCGTGCCGCTCGCGGGCCTGCCGCCGCTGCGCCGTTCGGGCGCGCACGCCGAGCTCGATTTCCAGATCGCGCTGCACCGCGGCCACGGCACGGCGCGGCCGGTGTTCGAGGCCGCGTTCCAGTGGCTGCGCCGGCATGCGCCGGCCACCGAGGCCGCGCTGGTGCTGGTGCATGGCGACTTCCGCAACGGCAACCTGATCGTCGGCGAGGAGGGGTTGCGCGCCGTGCTCGACTGGGAGCTGGCCCACATCGGCGACCCGATGGAGGACCTGGGCTGGCTCTGCGTCAACGCCTGGCGCTTCGGCCGCGACGAATTGCCCGTGGGCGGCTTCGGCACGCTGGCCGAGCTGTTCGAGGGCTACACCGCCGAAGGCGGCACGGTGGACGCGGAGCGCCTGCGCTACTGGCAGGTGCTGGGCACGCTCAAGTGGGGCATCGTCTGCGAGGCCATGGCGCATGCCTGGCTCAGCGGCAGCGAGCGTGAGCTCGAGAAGGCCGTGATCGGCCGCCGCGCGTCCGAGGCCGAGATCGACCTGTTGGCGCTGATCGCGCCCCAAGGAGGAGCCTGATGCAGGACCGCCCCAGCCCCACCGAACTGCTCGAAGCCGTGGCCGCCTTCCTGCGCGAGCAGGTGGTGCCTGCTTCGAGCGGCGCACTGGCCTTCCATGCGCGCGTGGCGGCCAATGCACTCGACATCGCGCGCCGCGAGCTGCTGGCCGAGGCCGACACCTCGCAGGCGGCCGAGGAACGCGCTTCGCTGCAGGCCCTGCTGGGCAGCACCGAGCCCGACCTCGACGCGCTGCAACGCACGCTGTGCCGGCGCATCGCCGACGGCGCCCTCGACCTGGCCACGCCCGGCCTGGCCGATCACCTGTGGCGCACCACGCGCGCCAAGCTGGCCGTGGACCAGCCCGGCTACGGCAGCTACCGGCGCAGCCTCGACCCCACATCCCCCGGAACACCGACGCCATGAACTTCGATCTGCCGCCCGAACTTGTCGCCTACCTGGGCGAGCTCGACGCCTTCATCGAACGCGAGATCGTGCCGCTGCAGGCGCAGGACGACAACGAGCGCTTCTTCGACCACCGGCGCGAATGGGCGCGCACCGACTTCGACAACGGCGGCCTGCCGCGCCCCGAGTGGGAGGCGCTGCTGGGCGAGGCGCGCCGTCGCGCCGACAAGGCCGGCCACCTGCGCTTCGCGCTGCCGAGCGAATTCGGCGGCCGCGACGGCGGCAACCTCTGGATGGCCGTGATCCGCGAACACTTCGCGGCGCGCGGGCTGGGCCTGCACAACGACCTGCAGAACGAGCATTCGATCGTCGCCAACAACCCCTTCGTGCTCGCGATCCGCGACTTCGGCACGCCTGCGCAGCGCCAGGAATTCATCGCCGGCATGCTTGACGAGAGCGTGCACCTGGCCTTCGGCCTGACCGAGCCCCAGCACGGCTCGGACGCCACCCACATGGAGACCCGCGCCGTGCCCGAGGCGCACGGCGGCCGCGCCGGCTGGCGCATCGACGGCGAGAAGATGTGGACCACCGGCATGCACGTGGCGACGCACTGCGTGGTGTTCGCGCGCACCAGCGGCGAGGACGGCGCCGCGCGCGGCATCAGCGCGCTGCTGGTCCCGGCGCAGGCCGAGGGCGTGAAGATCGAGGAGTACCTCTGGACCTTCAACATGCCCACCGACCATCCGCGCGTGAGCTTCACGAACGTGTGGGTGCCCGAGGACGCAGTGCTGGGCCCGCTCGACGGCGGCCTCGCGGTGGCGCAGCACTTCGTGCACGAGAACCGCATCCGCCAGGCCGCCTCGAGCCTGGGCGCTGCCGACTACTGCGTGCGCGAGAGCGTGAAGTACGCCCGCGAGCGCAAGCCCTTCGGCGAGGAACTGGCGCGCAACCAGGGCATCCAGTTCCCGCTGGTCGAACTGGCCACGCAGGTCGAGATGCTGCGCCTGCTGATCCGCAAGACCGCCTGGGAGATGGACCGCATGCCCAAGCCCGAGGTCGAGAAGCAACTCTCGGACAAGGTCTCGATGTGCAACTTCTGGGCCAACCGGCTGTGCTGCGAGGCCGCCGACCGCGCGATGCAGGTGCATGGCGGCATCGGCTATTCGCGCCACAAGCCCTTCGAGCACATCTATCGCCACCACCGCCGCTACCGGATCACCGAGGGTTCGGAGGAGATCCAGATGCGCAAGGTCGCGGGCTACCTGTTCGGCTACATGGGGCCGAAGAAAAACCAAGGAGACAAGGCATGAACTCACGCATTCCACCGGCGCGCCGGCGCACGCTCGCGGCCCTGGCTGCATTCACCCTGGCAGTGGCACTGCCCGCCGCGGCCCAGAAGAAGTACGACCCCGGCGTGACCGACACCGAGATCAAGCTGGGCATGCCCATGCCGCTGTCGGGCCCGGTCTCGGGCTACTCGGTGGTGGGCAAGGTCGCGCAGGCCTATTTCAAGAAGCTCAACGAGGCCGGCGGCATCGGCGGGCGCAAGGTCAGCCTGCTGATCTACGACGACCAGTACTCGCCGCCCAAGACGGTCGAGGTGGTGCGCCGCATGGTCGAGGAAGACCAGGTGCTGGCCATCTTCGGCAACCTGGGCACCGCGCCCAACACCGCGATCCAGCGCTACATGAACACCAAGAAGGTGCCGCAGCTGTTCATCCAGAGCGGTGCGGCCCAGTTCGACGATGCGGCGAAGTCGCCCTGGACCGTGCCCTTCCTCGGCAGCTACCAGGGCGAGGGCAGGGCCTTCGCGCGCCACATCCTGGCCAACCGGCCCGACGCCAAGGTGGCGGTGCTGATGCAGAACGACGACCTGGGCCGCGAAGTGCTCAAGGGCCTGCAGCAGGGCCTGGCCGGGCAGGCCAAGGCGAAGGTCGTGGCGCAGGCCACCTTCGAGGTCACCGACCCGACGGTCGATTCGCAGGTCGTGCAGCTCAAGAACTCCGGCGCCGACGTGCTGGTGATGGCGGCCACCGCCCGCACCGCCGCCCAGGCCATCCGCAAGACCGCCGACCTGGGCTGGCAGCCCGACCGCTACCTCAACTTCGCTGCGGCCTCGGTCAAGATGGCCTTCGAGCCCGCGGGCGCGGAGAAGTCGAAGGGCGTGATCTCGCTGGCCGTCTACAAGGAACCGATGAGCCAGCGCTGGGGCCGCGACCCGGAGGTGCTGGCCTACCTCGAGCTGCTCAAGACCCATGCGCCCGACGTCGACGCCAGCAACGGCAGCGGCGTGTCGGGCTACCTGGTGGCCGCGCTGATGGCGCATGTGCTGCAGGCCGCGGGCGACGACCTCTCGCGCGACAACGTGCGCCGCGTGGCCAGCAACCTCAAGGACGTGCGCCTGCCGATGCTGCTGCCCGGCGTGCTGATGGCCAACTCGGCCAGCGACCTGCACGCCTACGCCTCCATGCAGCCAGTGCGCTTCAACGGCATCGAGCTCGACCCGCTCGGGCCGGTGCTGCAGATGAAGTGAGGGCGTCCGGCGCCCCCTGTCCCGCATCGGTCTCTTGTCCAGTCAGTTCCACAGCAGAATCTGCAGGGATCGAATCGTTCGGGCCGAGGCGCCGGTCGGCGACGTGATCAAGGTCCGCTGAAGGCCGTCGGGCCGTCCCCGTGTTCCCAACCATCAGAGAGGCAGACATGAACGAAAACACAAGCGAGTCGTCCCTTTTGTACGAGCGCGACGGCGACGTCGCGATCCTGAGCCTGCATGTGCCGACGCGGCTCAACCCGCTGACATTGGACATCCAGCGCGGCCTGCGCGACCGCCTGGCGCGGCTGTGCGACGAGGGCACGACGCGCGCGCTGGTGATCACCGGCGCGGGCAAGGCCTTCTGCGTGGGCGCCGACTTGTCGAGCATGGGCCCGGGCGAGGGCGGCGGCAGCCTGGGCCAGCGCACGGCCGACACCATGGCCGAGCTGTCGAACCGGCTGATCGCCGACATCCGCGCCTTGCCTTTCCCGGTGGTGAGCGCGGTCAACGGCCCGGCCGCGGGTGCGGGCGTGGGCCTGGCGCTGGCGGCCGACGTGGTGCTGGCGGCGCGCTCGGCCTATTTCTACCTGCCCTTCATGCCCCGGCTGGGCATCGTGCCCGACCTGGGCACCACCTGGTTCCTCGAGCGCTCGATCGGCCGCGCACGCGCGGTCGCGCTGACCTTGCTGGGCGACCGGCTGAGCGCCGAGCAGGCGGCGCAGTGGGGCCTGATCTGGTCCTGCGTCGACGACGCGGCGCTGCGCCAGGAGGCGCTGGCCACCGCGCAGCGGCTGGCGCGCCTGCCCGCGCATGCGGCGCGCGAGATCCGCAACGCCTACGAATCGGCGGGCAGCGTGCCGCTGGAGGCGCAGATGCACTACGAGGCCGAGCGCCAGCGCGAACTCATCGACCGGCCCGAGTTCGCCGAGGGCGTGAAGGCCTTCGGCGAGAAGCGCGATCCGGTCTTCGGGCGCCACTGAGCCATGGCGAGCGAGAACCACACCGCGGCCACCGTGCCCGAATTCGACGCCGAACGCCTGGCCAGCCACCTGCGCGCCCAGATCCCGGGCCTGAGCGGCCCGATGCGCCTGGCACGCATCGGCGGCGGCCAGTCGAACCCGACCTTCTTCGTCGATTTCGACAACCGCGCGCTGGTGCTGCGCAAGCAACCGCCGGGCGAGCTGCTGCCTTCGGCCCATGCGGTCGACCGCGAGTACCGCGTGCTGCGCGCGCTGGCCGGCACCGACGTGCCCGTGCCCCACGCGGTGCTGTACTGCGACGACCGCAGCGTGGTCGGCACGCCGTTCTACGTGATGGACAAGCTCGAGGGCCGCGTGTTCCCGCACTACACGCTGCCCGAGATTCCTGCGGCCGAGCGCCGTGCCTACTACTTCGCCATGGCCGAGACGCTGGCGCGCCTGCATGCGGTCGACTGGGCCGCCGCGGGCCTGGGCGACTACGGCCGGCCCGGCAACTTCTTCCAGCGCCAGGTCACGCGCTGGACGCGGCAATGGGAAGCCTCGCGCACCCGCGAAGACGCCAACATCGACCGGCTCATCGCCTGGCTGCCGGCGAACATCCCGGCCGGCGACCACACGACCATCGCGCACGGCGACTTCCGCTTCGGCAACCTGATGTTCCACCCGACCGAGCCCCGCGTGATCGCGGTGCTCGACTGGGAGCTGTCGACGCTGGGCCATCCGCTGGCCGACGTGGCCTACAGCTGCATGGCCTGGCACACCGGGGCCGACGAGTTCGAGGGCATGCTGGGCGTCGACCTGGCGGCCGAGGGCATCCCGACGCAGGCCGAGTACGCCGCGCACTACCGCCAGGCCGGCGGCCATGCGGAGCCGGTGACGAACTTCCACCTGGCCTTCTCGCTGTTCCGCTTCGCGGTCATTCTCGAAGGCATCGCGGCGCGCGCACGCAGCGGCAGCGCGGCCGCCAGCGACGCCGTGCAGGTGGGCGCGCAGGCCGCGGGCTTCGCACGACGGGCCGCGGCGCTGATCGACTGAAGGGGCGCACAGGGAGAGGTGGGAAAATCCCGCTTCTCCATGACCGACGCTCTGCTCCTCGATTCCCCCTCGCCGCTGCTCGACCGCCTGCAGACCCTGGCCGACTGCCCGCGCGCCGAGGGCTATGCCTGCATCACGGCGCGGCGCGAGCATGGCGCGAGCTCGGTGACCATCGAGGGGCCGACGCTGGCCATCGTGCTGTCGGGTCAGAAGTGGCTGCGCGGCGCGGGCATCGACCTCACGATCGACCCCGGCCAGCTGTTCCTGGTCACGCGCAGCTGCCGCATCGACGTGATGAACCGGCCCGATGCGCAGAGCGGCCTCTACCTCACGCTGACCATCCCGCTGTGCGCCGAGGTGCTCGACGCGGCGCGCCTGCTGTGGTCGGTGCCGGTGGTGCAGGGCGGCGACAGCATCGTCGCCATGCCCGCGGCCCGGCTCGAGGCCGACCTGATGGCCTGGAGCGGCGCGCTGCAGGCCGCGCGCTATGGCGAAGCGCGGCTGGCGCTCGCGGCCATGCTGGTGCGCCTGTGCGGCTGGGGCCACACCGCGATGCTGGTGCCGCCGCCGCCGAGCCTGGCGGCACAGGTGCAGGCCCTGGTGGCCCCGCAGCCCGAGCGCGACTGGCGCTCGGTGGATTTCGAGGCCGCGCTGGGCATGAGCGGCGCCACCTTGCGCCGGCGCCTGGCGGCCGAGCACACCTCGCTGAGCGACGCGATCACCGAAGCCCGCCTTGCGCACGCGATGACGCTGCTCTACACCACGCGCTGGCCGGTCAAGACCGTGGCCGGGCGCGTGGGCTACCGCTCGAGTGCGAGCTTCGTGCGGCGCTTCGTCGCGCGCTACGGCCTGCAGCCCGGCGACATCGGCAACGCCGAGGCCTGAGCCCGGGGCGAGCGTTTCACGCACGAAGTTGAGCGCCTCGCAAGGCGCGTCGCACCGAGGATGAGGCTTCCTTGTCCCTGGACCTTTTTCATGCCGCTTCATGCTTCTTCCCGCCTGCGCCTGCTCATCGCCGCCGCGGCCACGACCTTTGCGCTCGCCGCGCCGGCCCAGCCGAACGCACAGGTGCCCGGCTACTACCGCCAGGCCATCGGCGACTTGCGCGTGACCGCGCTGTTCGACGGCGTGGTGCCGCTGCCGCGCGCCCAGCTCACCGGCATCGCGCCCGCGCAGGTCGATGCGCTGCTGGCCGACCGCCATGTGCCCGAGGGCGAGAAGGGCCTGCAGACGGCGGTCAACGCCTACCTGGTGGAGCGCGGCGGCCTGCGGGTGCTGGTCGATGCGGGCACCGCGCAATGCTTCGGCGCAGGCCTGGGCCAGGTGCTGGCCAACCTGCGCGCGGCCGGCTTCCGGCCCGAGGACGTCGATGCGGTGCTGATGACCCATGCCCACCCCGACCACCTCTGCGGCGTGCTCGACGCGCAGGGCGCGGTGGCCTACCCGAATGCCACGCTGTGGCTCGCGCGTGAAGAGGCAGCCTATTGGGAAGACCCGGCCTCGGAGGCGTCCACCCCCGAATCACTGCGCTTCCTGTTCGGCATGGCGCGGCGCGCGATCGCGCCCTATGCGGCGGCCGGCAGGCTGCGCCGCTTCGGGCCCGGCGATGTGCTGCCAGCCGGCTTCACGGCGCTGGCCTCGCATGGCCACACGCCGGGCCACACCTCCTTCCTGGCCGACGGCGGCAAGGACGGTGCGCAGAAGCTGCTGGTCTGGGGCGACGTGCTGCACTACCACGCGGTGCAGTTCGCGGTGCCCGAAGCCTCCTACGAAGCCGACACCGACCGACCGCAGGCCATCGCCTCGCGCCGCGGCCTGCTCGAGCGCGCGACCCGCGAAGGCTGGTGGGTGGCGGGCGCGCACCTGCCGTTCCCGGGGCTGGGCCATGTGCGGCGCGAAGGGCCGGCCTTCGCCTGGGTGCCGGCCGAGTTCTCGCCGCTGTCGGCGGGGCGTTGAGGGATCGTCAGCCGACTTTTCTGTCGCGGCCGGCCCAATGCGGCTCGCGCAGCTTGTACTTGAGGATCTTTCCCGCCGGCGACAGCGGCAGTTCGCTCGCGAAAGCCACGCTGCGCGGGCACTTGTAGCCCGCGATCAGCGTGCGGCAGTGCGCGATCAGCGCCTCGGCCGTGAGCGCCTGGCCTTCGCGCAGCACCACCACCGCGTGCACGCGCTCGCCCCAATGCGCGTCGGGCACGCCGACCACGGCGCACATCGACACCTGCGGCAGCTGCGTGATCGCGTTCTCGACCTCGGCCGAGTACACGTTCTCGCCGCCGGTCACGACCATGTCCTTGAGCCGGTCGACGATGTAGAGAAAACCGTCGTCGTCCATGCGGCCGCCGTCGCCGGTGTGCATCCAGCCGTCGCGCAGCGCCTCGGCGGTCTGCGCGGCCTTGTTCCAGTAGCCGGCCATCACCATCGGGCCGCGCGCCGCGATCTCGCCCACCGTGCCGTGGGGCACCGGCAGGCCTTCGGCATCGACGATGCGCACTTCGGCGATCGGCACCGGCCGGCCGGCCGAGCGGCGGCGGTGTGCCGGCTGCTCGGGGTGGTGGCACCAGGCGGGCAGCACGGTCACGACGGGCGAGAGTTCGGTCATGCCGTAGAGCTGGCAGAAGCCGGCCTGGGGCAGCTTCTCGATGGCCTGCATCAGCAGCGCGTCGTCGATGGGCGCCGCGCCGTAGAGCACCAGCTGCAGGCTCGAGGTGTCGTAATCGCCGAAGCGCGGATGCTCGATCAGCCGCTTGACCATGGTGGGCACCATGAAGGTCTCGCTGGCGCGCTCGTTCTGGATCGCCTCCAGCACCTGGACCTCGTCGAAGGCGGGCATCACGATCTGGGTGCTGAGCCGCAGCATGAGCTGCAGCGTCAGGCCCACGCCGCCCACATGGAACAGCGGCGCCATGTTCAGGCCCACCGCGTCGACTGGCCGCGTGGCCGCCATGTTGGCCGAGAGCTGGCCCGCATAGAGGTTGGTGTGCGTCAGCATCACGCCCTTGGGCTGGCCGGTGGTGCCGCCGGTGTACATCACGGCCGCGAGGTCGGCGCCGCCGCGGCGCGCGTCGGCCACGGGCACGGCCTGCGCCATCAGCGCCTCGGCATCGTGCAGGCCCTCGGGCGCGGGGCCGTCGTCGAACCAGACCAGCGTCTGCAGCGAGCGTGACAGGCCGTGCTGCTGCGCGCCCAGCGCCGCATGCTTCGCATCCACCAGCAGCAGCCGCGTGTCGCAGTCGTCGAGCGAGTAGGCCACCTCGCGCGCGCTCCAGCGGATGTTGACCGGGTTGACCACCGCACCGGCCCACCAGGCCGCGTAGAAGAACTCCACATAGCGGTCGGAGTTGAGCGCCATCATGCCGACCCGGTCGCCGGGCTGCACGCCCTGGGCCTGCAGCACCGCGGCCAGCCGCGCCACGCGGTCGACGAAGACGGCGAAGCTGCTGCGGCGCGTGCCGCAGACCAGGGCCGTGGCCTGGGGTTTTTCCTGCAGGGCCTTGTGCAGGGGCTGGGTGAGTTCCATGAAAAGCGGTCTCCGGGAGGGCGTGAAGGGGCGGGGCGCGTGAGGGTCCCGCCCGGCCTCGATTCTTGTGCGCCGGCTGCGGCTTGGCTGTCGTCCGAATCGACGATTCGGCGCGTGGCGTGCGATGGGCCCTCACGGGTGAGCACGCCAAATTCGTCCCTTTGGACGAGCGTTCGCCACGATGCAGCGGCCGAGAATTCTCCGGGGCCGCAGCACGCGGCCTGCGACACACCGGAGACAAGACAATGCCCAACCCAACCGCCATCCGCGCCGCCGATCTCTGCAAGCGCGGCTTCTGCCGCGGGGCCATGGCCGCCGCCGCGGCCGTGCTCTCGCTCTCGTTCCACGCACAGGGGCAGGCACAGTCCGCGGCGCCGTTCCCGTCGAAGCCGATCACGCTGCTGCTGCCCTTCACTGCGGGCGGCGCCACCGACGTGCAGATCCGCGCGCTGGCGCAGGCCGCCTCGCAGACGCTGCGCCAGCCGGTGGTGGTGGTCAACCAGCCGGGCGTGGCGGGCACCATGGCACCGGCCGCGATGGCACGCAGCGCCGCGCCCGACGGCTACACGATCTCGATGATCCCCTCGACGCTGTTCCGGCTGCCGCATGTGCAGAAGGTCAACTACGACCCGGTGGCCGACTTCACTTACATCATCGGCGTGACCAGCTACAGCTTCGGCATCGTCGTGGCCGCCGACGCGCCCTGGAAGACGCTGCCCGAACTCATCGCCGCGGCCAAGGCCACGCCCGACAAGATCTCCTTCGGCGCGATCGGGCAGGGCAGCTCGGGCCACATCGGGATCTCGCGGCTGTCGCGGGCCGCGGGCTTCCCGCTCAACTACATCCCGTTCAAGGGCGCCTCCGAGGTGGTGCAGGCCACCATGGGCGGCCACATCCAGGTCATGACCGAGGCCGGCTGGGGCAGCATGGTCGAGGCCGGCAAGCTGCGCCTGCTGGCCGTGATGGACGAGCAGCGCTCGCCGCGCTGGCCGCAGGTGCCGACGTTGAAGGAACTGGGCTACGACATCGCGGTGCGCTCGCCGGTCGGCCTGGCCGGCCCCAAGGGCATGAGCCCGCAGGTCGTGAAGACGCTGCACGACGCCTTCCTTGCCGCCAGTTCCGACCCGCAATTCCTCAAGGCGCTCGAGGTGCAGGGCCAGCCCGCGGTCCACATGGACAGCGAGCAGTACCGCCGCTTCGCCGTCGCGCAGACGGCCAGCGACAAGCGCTTCGTCGAGGAACTCGGCTTCAAGCTCAACGAATGACAACGCAATGAATCAAGCATCCTCCTCACTGCACCGTTTCCTGCACCCGCGCTCGATCGCCTTCGTCGGTGCGACCGAACGCTCGGTCTGGTCGAACGCTGCGCACGCCACGCTGCAGAAGCTCGGCTACGACGGCCGCCTGTACCCGGTGAACCGCCGCGGCGGCGAGGTCTACGGCCGCCACGCCGCCACCTCGGCCAAGGCCATCGGCGAGCCGGTCGACATGGCGCTGCTGATGATCCCGGCCGAGGCGCTCGATGAAGCGCTGGACGACCTGCACGCGGCCGGCATCGGCAATGCGGTGCTGCTGAGCTCGGGCTTCGCCGAGGCCGGCGCAGAGGGGCGCGAGCGCCAGCAGCGCCTGAGCGCCATGGCGCGCGAGCGCGGCCTGCGCATCCTCGGGCCCAACTGCCTGGGCTTCATCAACTACGTCGACCGCTCGGCGGTCTGGACTGCATCCATCCGCGACCCGCTGCCGGCCGGCACGCTGGGCATCGTGTCGCAGAGCGGCGCGCTCGCGGGCCAGCTGTCGTTCATGGCGCAGGTGCACGGCATCGGCCTGAGCCGGCTGGTCTCGACCGGCAACGAGTCGGACATCCACATCGCCGAGGTGATCGACTACCTGGTCGACGACCCGCACACGCAGTCGATCGCGGTCTTCGCCGAGACCGTGCGCGACCCCGCGCGCTTCGCCGCCGCGGCCGAGCGCGCACTGGCCGCGGCCAAGCCGATCGTGGTGCTCAAGATGGGAGCAGCGAGATCACCGCCCAGGCCGCGCAGGCCCACACCGGCTCGCTGGTGGGCGACGACCGCGTGTTCGACGCGGTCTGCCAGCGCCTGGGCCTGATGCGCGTGCGCGGAATCGAGGACCTGGTCTTCACCGCCGCCTTCGCCAGCCAGACCGGTGTGCTGCCGGCCGGCGGCGTGGCCGCGGTCTCGATGTCGGGCGGCATGTGCGAGATCATGGCCGAGCGCGCCGACGAGGAAGGCCTGGCGTTGCCCGCGCTGGCGCCCGCCACCGTGGCCGCGCTGGGCGAGGTGCTGCCGGGCTACGGCACGGCCCACAACCCGCTGGACGTGACCGGCGCCGCCATGCTCAAGCCCGAGCTCTTCGGCGACGCGCTCGCCGCGCTGGTGCGCGACCCGGGTATCGGCCTGGCCGTGGTGGTGGCCGACGTGCCTAACGCGCCCGTCAACGACACGCCGCTGACCGGCGCCGTGCTGAAGGAAGTGGCGCGCGGCCTGGCGCGGAGCCCCGTGCCCGCCATCGTCTGCAGCCACTACGTGATGCAGGTCACCGAGCGCTCGCGCGCGCTGATCGAAGAGAGCGGCGTGCGCCACATCGCCTGCGGCATCCACCACGCGATGAGCGCGGCCGGTGCGGTGCGGCGCTGGTCCGACGCGGTGCACCGTCATCGCCAGGCACAGGCATCCATCGCTGCAACAGCGCCTTCGACCGACCGCCCGGCCTCCGAGCGCGAGACCCTGGCCTGGCTGGGCGCGCGCGGCGTGCCGGTGGTGCCCATGCAGCTGTCGCGCGACGTCGACGAGGCCGTGCGTTTCGCGCGCGGGCTCGAGGCGCCGGTGGTGCTGAAGATCGCCTCGGCACAGATCCCGCACAAGACCGAGGTCGGCGGCGTGGCGCTGAACCTGCAGGGCGACGCCGCCGTGGCCGAAGCCTGGACGGCGATGCACGCCCGCGTGCGCGCGGCCCGGCCCGATGCGCAGATCGACGGCATCCTCGTGGCACCGATGCGCCGCGACGGCCTCGAACTCTTCGTCGGCACGCTGCGCGACCCGCAATGGGGCGCGGTGCTGGCCGTCGGGCTGGGCGGCATCTGGGTCGAGGTGCTGCAGGACACCAGCCTGCGCGTGCTGCCCGTGACCCCGGGGGACGTGAAGGACATGCTGGCCGAGCTGCGCGGCAGCCGCCTGCTCGACGGCTGGCGCGGCGCCCCCGCGGCCGACCGCGACGCCATCGCCGAGGCCGTGGCCGCGATCGGCAATGCCGCGCTGGCCTTGGGTCCCGCGCTGGTGTCGCTCGAGGTCAACCCGCTGCGGGTGCAGGGCCGCACGGTCGAGGCGCTCGATGCGCTGGCCGTGTGGGGCTCGGCCGGCTGACGCGCCGCATCCATCGAAGAACCACAGGAGACAGACCCCATGCTGCAACGACGACGATTCGCCCAATGGGGCGCCAGCGGGCTGCTCGCCCCCGCCCTCGGCGCGCTGCCCGCGCGCGCGGCCGAGGCCTACCCGACCCAGCCCATCAAGGTGATCGTGTCCTCTGCCGCCGGCGGGCTGGTCGACGGCATCGCGCGCACGATCGCCGAACGCATCGCCAAGCCGCTGGGCCAGCCGGTGCTGGTCGACCCGAAGCCGGGCGCCAACGGCGCCATCGCCGCGTCCTTCGTGGCCAAGGCCCCGGCCGACGGCTACACGCTGCTGTTCGCGGTCAATTCCTTCGTGCTCGCGCCGCTGCTCATGGCCAAGCCGGGCTACGACGTGTTCAAGGATTTCGCGCCGGTCTCGCTGTCGAACTACGGCCTGCTGGTGTTCACCGTGGGCGCGTCGGTGCCCGCCAACAACATGCGCGAGTTCATCGCCATGGCCAAGGCCCAGCCGGGCAAGCTGAGCTTCGGCTCGGCCGGGCAAGGCTCGTCGGGCCATCTCTACGGCGAGAAGCTGATGCGCGACGAGGGCCTGGAGATGACGCACGTGCCCTACAAGGGCGGCGCGCCGCTGATGGTCGACATCCTGGGCGGCCAGGTGCAGGGCGGTTTCCTCACCATGGGCGAGGCGCTGCCCCACGCCAAGTCGGGCCGCGCCAAGCTGCTGGGCGTGTTCGGCACGCGCCGCATGCCGCTGGCACCGCAGATCCCGACCTTCACCGAGCAGGGATTCAAGGGCTACGAACATGGCGGGTTCTGGGGCTTCTTCGCGCCCACGGGCACGCCGCAGCCGGCGATCGACAAGGTCGCCGTGGCCGTGCGGCAGGCCGTGGCGCAGCCGGACCTTCAGGAACGGATGATCGGACTGGGGCTCGAGCCCTCGGGCGAGGGTCCGGGCGAGCTGATGGCGGCGGTGCGGCGGGAGAACCTGCTGTGGTCGCGGCTGATCAAGGATTTGAATCTGCGGGTGGAGTGAGGCGCTTGCTCCGGTGGACCGCGATGGTTGCGTGGCCTCAGGGCTGGGCCTCCGGCTGCTTCACGCACACCACCTGCCGCGCCACCCCGGTCTTCTGGTTGCCCCCGGTGATCTTCTTGATCTCGCCCGCGGGGCAGCGGCCATCGTCGACGTAGAGCACATCACCCTGGCGCACGGTGCCGTTCGGCGGCATTTCCTTGAGCACTTCGATCGGCGCCGATGCGGCCCAAGAGGCGACGACGGCGAAGAGGAGGAGGGCGGCCGCAACCTTGAGGGCACCACGATGATCGATGTGCCGGACCTTGCACTGCTGTTCGTTCACGGTGTGCTCCTTCGAGGCTTTGCTCGTGGTCGGATTCTGCAATGAAGCCGGCGCCACGTGTGCGCCGTCCCTTTAACGCATTACTCCGCAAAGTTCTCGGTGTAGCCCAACAGCAAGGTCTTGCACCCCGTCAGCAGCGACGCGAGCGAGTTCCAGGCCTCGGCCGCCGCCGCCGCTTCGTCGGAAGGGTAGACCTGCGCGAGATCGTCCACCAGGCGGCGCGCCTGCGCTTCGTCCGGTGCCTGCGCGCGCACGAAGCCCAGCCATGACGCACCGATGCCGAAGAAGCGGTAGCCGTGCGTGGTGGAGAGGTGGCGGATGAGCGCGTGGTTCTGGAACACGTCCCAGTCGGCACTGAAGTAGCCGTTGGGCAGGCCGGCGATGCGCAGGTCGGCGATGCGCAGGTCGTCGCGCGGCACCGGCACGCGCTGCACATAGACGATGTCGTCGTGGGCCAGCAACTGGTCGGGGTCGCGGTTCATCGCGAGCAGTGCGTCCACGTCGTCCTGCGAACTCAAGCGCGCCTCGGCCAACGCGCGCCAATCTTGGCGCAGCGCGGGCGCGTCGAGCTGGGCCGCCACATGCGCGAGCTGCCGGGCCTCGTGGCCGTGCAGCGCGACTGGATCGTCGTAGTCCAGGTCCTCGTCCGCGCCGTCATCGTCGGGCGTGAGCCGCGCATCTTCGCGGGCGTGCATGCTGGTGTAGCAGCACTGATCGATGTCATCGAGCGTGCAGAGGAATCGCTGCGCCGGTTCGCGGCTTTGCAGCGCGTCCAGGCAAGCCAGCACCTCGGCGAGCGAGCGCACCTCGCTCAAGCGCAGGTGGCTGAAGGTGTTGACCGGCCTGAACGGCGAGGTGTTGCGGAAGTCGATGGCGTCTTCTTGCATGGCGGTTCTCCTGAGGGCTGGTGCGCCCTGACAGACCGAGCGTAGCGGAGCAGGAAGACGCTCCGCGCGACGACGACGGCTGCCATGCTTTCAGTTGGCTTTCGAATTACCGCCGCTGCAGCAATGCGGAGCATCCGCAAGCCTCTTTCCTACATCGGCCGGCAGCAGGCGACTTCATCATCGAGGCTCGCAATCACAACAAGCGGTCTCATGGCCGCACACAACGCGATGAAAGACGAGTCCTTTGCCGACCGGCGCAGCTTCCTGCGCCGCTCCATCGCCATCGTGCCGGCCGCCACGGCCTTCGGCGCCGGTGGCCTCACAGGCGCCACGCTGGCCCAGACCACCGCGCCGGCCCCAGCTTCGACAGCCGCACCCCCAGGCGCCCCTTACACACCGGTCTACTTCAACGCCACCGAATGGACCTTCGTCCAGGCCGCCGTCGCGCGCCTGATCCCTTCGGACGATGCCGGCCCCGGCGCCATCGAAGCCGGCGTGCCCGAGTTCATCGACCGCCAGATGGAAGGGGCCTTCGGCCACGCCGCCACCTGGTACATGCAGGGCCCCTTCATCGAGGTGTCGCCGCTCTTCGGTTACCAGAAGAAGATGCCGCCGCGCGAGGTGTACCGCGCGGGCATCGCCGCCACCGACGCCTACTGCCGCAAGCAGTACGCCGACAAGGGCTTCGCCCAGCTCACGGCCGCGCAGCAGGACGAAGTGCTCACGGGGCTCGAGGCTGGCACCGTCACGCTCGACGGCGTGGGCGCCAAGGACTTCTTCGGCTTCCTGTTGCAGAACACCAAGGAGGGCTACTTCAGCGACCCGATCCACGGCGGCAACAAGAACGCCGCGGCCTGGAAGATGATCGGTTTTCCGGGGGCTCGCGCGGACTACGCCGACTGGGTCGACCGCCCCGGCGTGAAGTACAACCTGCCGCCGGTCAGCATCAGCGGCCCGCAAGGCTGAAGGACGACACATGGCCAACATCAAGAAGCCCCGTGTCGATGCGGTGCTGGTCGGCTTCGGCTGGACCGGCGCGATCATGGGCATGGAACTCACGTCCGCCGGCCTCCAGGTGCTGGCGCTGGAGCGCGGCGAGAACCGCGACACCCAGCCCGACTTCGCCTACCCGCGCATCACCGACGAGCTCAGCTACGGCATCCGCGGCAAGCTGTTCCAGAACCTCTCGCGCGAGACGGTGACCATCCGCCACACGCCGGCCGAGATCGCCGTGCCGTACCGGCAGCTCGCGTCCTTCCTGCCCGGCGACGGCGTGGGCGGCGCGGGCGTGCACTGGAACGGCCACCACTGGCGCCCGCTGCCCAGCGACCTGCGCATTCGCAGCACCTACGAAGAGCGCTACGGCAAGAAGTTCATTCCCGAAGGCATGACCATCCAGGACTTCGGCGTGAGCTACGAAGAGCTGGAACCGCACTTTGACCAGTTCGAGAAGATCTGCGGCACCTCGGGCAAGGCCGGCAACATCGGCGGCAAGATCCAGGCGGGCGGCAACCCCTTCGAGGGCGCCCGCGCCAACGAATTCCCGCTGCCGCCGCTGGCCTCGGTCAACAGCGCCAAGCTGTTCGAGAAGGCCGCGCGCGAACTCGGCTACCACCCGTTCCCGCAGGCCGCGGCCAATGCGTCGCGTGCCTACACCAACCCGCATGGCGCACAGCTCGGGCCTTGCAACTTCTGCGGCTTCTGCGAGCGCTACGGGTGCTATATGTACTCCAAGGCCTCGCCGCAAACCACGCTGCTGCCGGTGCTGATGAAGCGGCCCAACTTCGAGCTGCGCACCAAATCGCATGTGCTGCGCGTGAACATGTCGCCCGACGGCAAGCGCGCCACCGGCGTGACCTACATCGACGCCGAAGGCAACGAAGTCGAGCAGCCTGCCGACCTGGTGGTGCTGTGCGCCTACCAGTTCCACAACGTGCGCCTGCTGCTGCTGTCGAACATCGGCAAGCGCTACGACCCCGCCACCGGCGAAGGCGTGATCGGGCGCAACTACGCCTACCAGCTCAATGGCGGCGCGAGCCTGTTCTTCGACAAGGAGCAGCCGATGAACCCCTTCGTCGGCGCGGGCGCCAGCGGCTCGGTCATCGACGACTTCGACGGCGACAACTTCGACCACGGCCCGCTGGGCTTCATCGGCGGCGCCACCATCAACAGCATCAACACCGGCGGGCGGCCGATCCAGCAGATGAGCCTGCCGCCCGGCGCGCCCAACTGGGGTGCTGGCTGGAAGAAGTCCGTGAAGGAGAACTACCTCTACATGGCCAGCGTGGGCAGCCAGGGCTCGGTGATGGCCTACCGCGACAACTACCTCGACCTGGACCCGACCTACAAGGACGTGCACGGCCAGCCGCTGCTGCGCATGACCTTCGACTGGAAGGCCAACGACCTCGCGATGACCCAGTTCATCGGCACCAAGGTCGAACAGATCGCCAAGGCCATGGGACCGAAGCAGATGAAGACGAACTTCCAGAAGCCCGACGCCCACTACGACGTGCGCTTCTACCAGTCGACCCACAACACCGGCGGCGCGCCCATGGGAACCGACCCGAAGACCAGCGCCGTCAACCGCTTCCTGCAGGTGTGGGACGTGCCCAACGTGTTCGTGATGGGCGCAAGCGCCTTCCCGCAGAACTTCGGCTACAACCCGACGGGCATGGTGGGCGCGCTGGCCTACTGGTCGGCCAAGGCCATTCGCGAGCAGTACCTGAAGAACCCGGGAGCGCTGGCATGAACGCGCGTCGTGTGTACGGTGGCATCGCCGCGGCCGTGGTGCTGTTGGGCGCCGGGGCCTGGGCCATGGCGCAGAAGAGCGATGCGCCTGGCGCAGCTGCGTCGGCGCCATCTGCGTCTGCCCCCGCAACGCCGGGCACTCCGGTCACCACCTCAACCGCTGCACCCGCCGCCGCCGACCCCGTGTTCGAGCGCGGCCGCTACCTTGCCCGTGTGGCCGACTGCGTCAGCTGCCACACCGCGCCGGGCAAGCCGGCCTTCGGTGGCGGCCTGCCGATGAAGACGCCTTTCGGCACCATCGTCTCGACCAACATCTCGCCCGACCCGCAGGCGGGCATCGGCGCCTACACCGAGGCCGACTTCGCCCGCGCGCTGCGTGAAGGCGTCGCCAAGGACGGCCATCGCCTGTACCCCGCCATGCCGTACCCCTCGTTCGCCCGCGTGAACGACGAGGACATGCACGCGCTCTTCACCTTCTTCCGCAACGGCGTGCAGCCAGTGGCGCAGCAGCCGCCGCTCACCAACCTGCCATGGCCCTTCAGCATGCGCAGCCTGATGATCGGCTGGAACTGGCTCTACCTCGACAAGGGCACGTTCCAGCCCGACAGCGCACGCAGCGCCGAATGGAACCGCGGCGCCTACCTGGTGCAGGGCCTGGGCCACTGCGGCGACTGCCACACGCCGCGCAGCGTGCTCGGCGGCGTCAAGGCCGCCAGCGACCGCAAGGGCGAGCTGTACCTGTCGGGCGCGATCATCGATGGCTGGTACGCGCAGCCCTTGCGCCATACCGACCGGCCGACGATGGCGCAATGGTCGTCCGAAGACATCGTGCAATACCTGCAGACCGGCCGCACCGGCCAGACCGCGGCCTTCGGTGCGATGGTCGCCGTGGTACAGAACAGCACGCAGCACATGTCGACGCCGGACCTGCAGGCCATTGCCGTGTACCTGCAATCGCTGGGCGCCAAGTCCGGGGACTCGACCGTGCCGACGCAGGCGACATTGGTCGCCGCCGCGCCGCAGCACCCGACGACGCAGGCACTGCGCAACGGCACGGTCGAGGCCAACAGCGGGGCGATGGTCTACCTCAACAGCTGCAACGCCTGCCACCGCTCGGACGGCACGGGCGCCAACAAGACCTTTCCCGCGCTCGCGGGCAACAGCGTGGTGAATGCCAAGGACCCGACGTCACTGATCCGCCTCGTGCTCGCGGGCTCGGCCATGCCAAGTACCGCGCAAGCACCGTCGCCTATCGCGATGCCCGACTTCGGTTGGCGTTTGACCGATGCGGATGTGGCCAGTGTGTTGAGCTTTGCGCGGGCCAGTTGGGGGAACCAGGGGGATGATGTGACGGCGGGGCAGGTGGCGAAGGTTAGGGAGTCGCTTAAACCTGTGGCTACGGCGAAGGGACCGTGAGACGCTGTACCTGATCTGCGGGGGCTTTTGTTCGGGGCGCGTGCACAGGCCACCGGGCACTCCCCTCCGCGAATGTCCCCCGCCTTCGGCTCCTCCTTTATTTCGCTGCGGGGAGCACCCGATGGCCTGTGCACTGGGGCAGGCCGCTGATAAGCGCGCGATCAAAGACCGCTGCTCACTACGCTCATGTCGATTGGGTGACCTGCAGGGGCTGCGCGCCGCTGACAGTCGACAACCGAGGCAGCCAAGTGCAGAGCGGCTTCGTCACCATTGGCGAAGCACTGCCGCACACCAAGTCGGGCTGCGTCAAGCCGTTGGGCGTGTTTGGTACCGGTCGCATGCCGTTGGCGCCGCAGATCTCCACTTTCACGAAGCACGGTTTTAAAGGCCATGAGCATCGGCGTTCTGCAGCTTATTTGCGCCGGCGACTACGCCGCAAGCGGTGATCGACAGAGTTGCAGTGGGGCAGACGGTGACGCAACCAGATTTTCAAAAGCGGATGGTAGGGCTGGGCTTGTCAGGGGAGCTGAAGGAGGGGAGAGGTGGGGGAAGACCAGTTGCGGCTGATCGAGGATCTGAGCTGCAGATGAAGTAAGCCTCGGAGTTTCAAAGCGCAGCAACCAATTTGCTGATCGTCCTTGCCCTACGCTTGATAAACGCAAGCGTATTCGATGACACAGCAAAAGGGTGTTTCGCAGCGATTGAGTAAATGCGCAATCGCAGATTGTTAGGCCGCTTCCTGTGCGCTGGGTACCAAGATGGTCGCTTGCCGACTGATTACGTGGAGATCGGCATCGCGGTTTTGCAACGCGGCTCGGCCGCTTAAGGGTATCTGTGCTGAAGCAGCGCAGCGCATGGGGCAAACGACTAGGCCGGTCTCTATGCACTTGCGTCACAATCGGTAACACCCTAACGATTGGAGGCGTCGTGATTCTTATTTCCGCAAAAGTTGGCCCGTTTCGCTCGATGAATACCGAGCAGACTGTACAGATCGATCCCTCTGTGACGGTTTTTGTCGGTATGAACGAAGCCGGTAAGACGGTCCTGCTAAAGGCCTTGCAAAAGTCGGCCGACGCCGTAAAGGAATTTGACTTTCAGCCAGTAGAAGACTATCCCCGAAAAGATCTGTCATCGTACACAAAACGCCATGACAAAGACCCTGCAACAGCCACAGTTTTAACCTACATTCTTGACGAAAAGGAAATCTTGGATATCAATTCTGCTCTAAAAGTCGAGCTCAAGCCGGGGTTCACATTTTCGGTGACCCATCTTTACGACAACACGCTTCGAATTGGGTTGAGCGTTCAAGAGGCGCCTGCCATCAGTGCTTTCGCGAAGACACTTAGTTCGGATGCCGCCACCGCCATGCAAGGAGCCAAGTTATTGCGACAGATTCCGGGCCTCGTTGCCTCCGTAGCACTGACTCCCGGCGATGAGGAAGCGATCGCGGCCTTGAATACGCGTTTAGAGGCGACAAAATGGGACAGCATCATTGGCTCGGAGGCATGGATTCGCCTCGCGTCATCTGTACCAAAGTTTCTATATTTCAGCGATTACGATACCTTGCCCGGAAAGATGAATCTGACCGACTTGGCGTCGCGGGTGGAACAGGCGAAAACTGATCCGAAGCAACTCAAGCCGATCCACCGGGCTGTTCTCGCTCTTTTGAGAATGGCTGATGTTTCCTTTGCAGACTTGGCGACCCCCGGCGGCTATGAAGAGTTAAAGGCAAAAATCGAAGCAGTGTCGATTAGCCTCACCGATCAAGTCATGGAATTTTGGAAACAGAACGAGGACTTGGAGGTTGAAGTCGACATTAAGACTGATCCCGCCGATGACGCTCCGTTCGATGCCGGCCCAAATCTATATCTCCGCATCAAAAATCGGAGGCATAGGGGCGTAAGTACACCTTTCGATCAACGCAGCCGCGGCTTTATTTGGTTCTTCAGTTTTTTGGTCTGGTTCGATACGGTTCAGCACCAACTGGACCCGTCGGGGAAAGCTGCAGGCAAAAAACTCATCCTCTTGCTGGACGAACCGGGCCTCGCCTTGCATGCACTCGCACAGGCCGATTTCCTTCGGTACATAGACCGGCTCGCTGAAGATCATCAAGTTCTCTACACAACGCACTCACCTTTCATGGTGAACTCCGATAGGCTGCATCAAGTGCGGCTTGTCGAAGATCAAAAGACCGTTGGAACTGTTATCTCCTCGAATTTAAACGGCTCTGATCCCCGCACGATTTTTCCACTGCAAGCTGCATTGGGCTGGACGATCGCTCAAAACTTGTTCATATCTGAGCGCAACTTGTTAGTTGAAGGGCCATCGGAGCTCATCTATCTTCAAGTGGCTTCGGGGCTGCTGGAGGCAAAGGGAGGGGTTGGGCTTCGCAGTGACCTCACTATTGTCCCAACTGGTGGGTTAGATAACGTGGCAACGTTTGTTGCGTTGCTCGCTGGAAACGGGCTCAAGTTGGCGGTGCTGCACGACTTTAAGGGTTCGCCAGAGCAAAGGCTGACAGGTCTCGTGCGCGAAAAGCTGTTGGCTGAGAAATCACTCTTTAATGTGTCTCAATTTCGAGACGCAAAGAACTTTGGGAAAAATACGGTCGCTACTGACGTGGAAGACCTCTTTGCGCCGGGCGTATATCTGAAGTATTTCAACTTGGCGTTCGCTTCGCATTTGGCGGGCAAGGATGTTTCAGAAGCGGACCTTCCTCAAGGAGACCGCATCGTTCAGCGTTTAGAAAAATATATTCACTCGACGGGGCTTACTTTGCGTCCTTCAGGGGGGTTCAACCACTACCTTGTCGCCTCCCAGTTCGCAACCTCCCCGCCGAAGTCGCTTGATGCTGCGACCTCGGGGCGGTTCGCCGCTCTGTTTGCTGCAATTAATGATACTTTCGACGCTACGTAAGCGCGTTAGAAGCGCCCGGCACGAAGCAGCGCGTTCCGCCTCGATAACAGTATCGCGACATGCCGCGACAGTACGTCCCTTTGCAGTGACGACTGCTTGGAACTGTATAGACAAAAAAGGATTTCATCACAAATGGCATTCAGGAAACCGACATCGCATGCTGCCGTCCCGGAAAGCCCGGACCGTCTTTTTCGTGACCTGCCTCGGCGCAAGCACGCCAGCCTGTTCGATCATCAAGGCCAAGTGCTGCGCAACTACGTCGCACAGGCGTTAGATGCACCTGATGTCGCACTGCAGTTACCTACGGGCAGCGGCAAGACGTTGGTGGGGCTGCTACTCGCCGAGTGGCGCCGGCGCAAATTCCGTGAGCGCATTGTCTACCTGTGTCCTACGCGGCAACTCGTATACCAAGTCGCGGAAGAGGCGACGGCAAAGTACGGCCTGACCGTCGAGCCCTTCACCGGTCAGATCAAGAACTACACGCCTGAAGCCAAGACTGCTTACCACGACGGCGAGCGTGTGGCCGTAACGACGTACAACAGCCTCTTTAACACCAACCCGTTCTTTGACAGCCCGGACATCATCATCATCGACGATGCTCACGCAGCCGAGAACTACATGGCAAGCCAGTGGACGCTCCGCGTGAGCCGGTTCGAAGCAACTGACGACGCTCTCTTTAAGGCCATGGCCGGTGTCCTCAAGGCTGTACTGCCCGACCACAACTACACCCGGCTCACAGGTGAATGGCAAGGCATTGATGACCTGGGCTGGGTCGACAAGATTCCAAGCCATCTGGTGGGCGAGATTGCAGATGAACTGAGGGCCACGATCACATCCAATGTAGGCGACACGGTGCACCGGTATCCTTGGCGCATGCTGTCGAGCCATCTTCACGCTTGTCAGCTATATGTGTCCGCCAGCGAGATCATGCTGCGCCCGTTGATTCCGCCAACCTGGTCACACGGCCCCTTCGTAGGTGCCAAGCAGCGGATTTTCATGTCCGCTACATTGGGGGCCGGTGGCGACCTGGAGCGCCTGACAGGACGGCCAAGGATTAAGCGCTTGCCAATCCCGGACGGATGGGATCGACAGGGTATCGGGCGCCGGTTCTTCCTGTTCCCTGAGAAGTCACTCACCGAAAACGACACGCTGGAACTGCGCCGCGACCTGATGCGCATGGCCGGGCGCAGCCTGGTTCTGACACCCAGCACGCCTGATGCCGACGAGGTGATTAAGGATGTGGCAGAGCATTTGAAGTACCCGGTGTTCACTGCGGCCAATCTGGAAGTCAGTAAGGCCGACTTCGTCCGGTCCGATCAAGCTGTGGCGGTGATCGCAAATCGCTACGACGGGATTGACTTCCCGGATGACGACTGTCGGTTGCTGTTTATCGAAGGGCTTTCTCGGACCACGAACCTGCAGGAACGCTTCCTGATCAACCGGATGGGTGCGAGCTTGCTTTTCAACGAGCGTATTCAGACGCGCGTGCTCCAGGCTATTGGACGCTGTACGCGCGGCCTCAACGACTATTCCGCCGTCGTGATTACCGGGGACGAGTTACCGGCATACCTGACGGATCGAAAGCGCCGTGCCTTCTTCCACCCCGAGCTACAGGCGGAATTGGAATTCGGCATCGAACAGTCCACGAAGGTCCAGCAGCGGGATCTGCTGGACAACTTCGACACTTTCCTGAAGCACGAAGAGGCCTGGGAGGACGCCAATCAGGGCATCTTGGATGCACGGGAAGCCGCGACCCAAGCGAAGTTTCCTGCCATGGATCAACTCGAGGGCGTCGTGGCTCACGAAATTGCTTGGCAGACAGCGATGTGGAACGAGGACTACGCCAAGGCCTACGATGCCGCTCGGGAAGTTCTGGGCGGCTTGACCGAACCTGCCTTGCGTGGCTATCGGGCGCTATGGCACTACCTCGCCGGCACCTCTGCTGAGGGGGCTGTTAAGGCAGGAGAAGCCGGCTTTGATACACATGCGCGCTCGCAGTACCGCAAGGCGAAAGACGCGGCCGCTGGGATTCCCTGGCTCATCGGACTCGCGCGCGGTGGCGTCGCCGCCGAGCCGACAGCTGAAGAAACTGGGCACGGCACGCTATTGCTGCAGGTCGAACAACTTGAAGCGCACCTCGCCAAGCTCGGCACCCTGCACAACAGGGACTTCTCAGCGTGGGAGAACAAGATTCGCCAAGGCTTGAGCGGGGCGAAGCACTTCGAGCAGGCGCAAGTCATGTTGGGGGAGCACTTGGGCTTCATTGCCGGCAAGCGCGAGGACGATGCCTCGCCTGACCCCTGGTGGATCATCGGCAACGTCGCGTTAGTCTTTGAGGATCATGCGAACGCCAAGGGCGAAACATCGGTCATCGATGCGACCAAGGCGCGCCAAGCAGGGTCACACCCGGACTGGCTGCGCGCACATGTCCCCGCGTCGGTCGGCGCGGACATCCTGCCTGTGCTGGTCACGCCAGCGAAGAAAGCCAAAGAAGGCGCCATGCCGCATTTGGGGAAGGTTGCTCATTGGGACCTGGACGACTTTCGTCGGTGGGCCGAGGAAGCTCTGGTCGTCGTTCGGGATTTGCGTCGGGACTTCCAAGAGCCTGGAGACCTAGCATGGCGCGCGCAGGCAGCTCAAGCGCTCAGCGAGTGCCGTGCGGCCGCGCCCGGCCTAGCCGCTTGGCTGGTTGCACGACCTGCTCGTGACCACCTCGTTGCCGTTCCCTGAGCCCGACGAATTGTGAGGGGCGGCTGGCGGCCGAGGCCACAGGACTCGGCTGCGTTCGTGAGCAACGGTTGCCGCACTCAGCCGGCCGGCAGCAATCAGTCTTAAGCAGTCGTCCAACTCGACTTCGCTCCCCTAGGCCAATAGCCGTCATCTCCTGTTCTGTCCGCAGTTGAAATGGCGGTTTTGCATAGGTGGCGAGCAGAGATCGCGGCCTTTCTAGCGTCGGTCCTTGGTGAGGAAGAAATAGAGAATCGAGGTGGCGGCCCCGCTGCCGTCGGTGCTGCAACTCCGAACCGGTGCAGCCGGTCGTGAATGGCAGCGCCGACCGATGTTGAACTCGGCCGCGCCTTGAGATCCTCGACCCCCTCACTCCTCCACCCGAATCCCCGTCCTCTCAATCACCCGCCTCCAAGTCCCCGCATCATCCCGCAGCACCACCGAGAACTCCGCCGCTGTGCTCCCCACCGGCTCGATGTTCATCTCCCGCATCTTCTTCTGCATCTCCGGCTTGGCGATGATCGCGGCCACCGTGGTCGACATCTTGTCGATGCGGGCTTGCGGCGTGCCGGCGGGCAGGAAGAGGCCGATCCAGGCGTAGGGCTCGAAGCCTGCGTAGCCGGCCTGCTGGAAGGTGGGCACCTGGGGCAGGGCTTCGGAGCGGCGCGTGCCCAAAGCCGCGAGGGCGCGCAGCTTGCCGCTTTGCAGGTAGGGCAGCGCGGTGCCGGTGTCGAGCACCGCGACGCGGATGTGGCCGCCGAGCAGGTCCGTCACCATCGGCGCCGCGCCCTTGTAGGGCACGTGCGGCATGTCGACGCCGGCTTCCTTCTTGAACAGCTCGCCATAAATGTGCGAGGTGGTCGCGACGCCGGTCGAGCCGTAGGCGTATTTGCCAGGCTCGGCCTTGAGGACCGTGACCAGTTCCTTCAACGTGGTCGCGGGGAAATCAGGTGTCACGACCAGGGCCGAGGTCGACATGCCGATCTGCGAGACCGCCGCGAAATCTTTGACCGCGTCGTAGGGCAGGGCGCGCCGCAGTGCCGGCATCTGCACGTGCGTGGTGATGGTGAAGAGGGCCGTGTGGCCGTCCTTGGGGGCGCGGGCCACGGCTGCGGCGCCGATGGTGCCGCTGGCGCCGACGCGGTTGTCGACCACCACGGGCTTGCCCCAGGCCGTGCCCAGTTCCTGGGCGACCAGGCGAGCGATGTTGTCGGTGATGCCGCCGGCGGGGAAAGGCACGAGCAGCGTGACGGTCTGCGTGGGGTAGTCGGCGGCAGCGGTGGCCTGCGCGGCTGCGGGTAGGGCGGTGACGGCGGTCAGCGTGCCGAGGGCCAATGCCAGGCTGAGGCCAAGGGTGAGCGAGCGGTGTGCCATCGGATGCCTTTCTCGTTCTTTCATTCGAGCCGGATGTTCTTCGCCTGGATCACCTCGCGCCAACGCTCGTGATCCGCGCGCATGGTAGCGGTCAACTGCGCGGGCGTGCTGCCCACGGGGATCACGCCCATGGCCTCGAGCCGTGCCTTGGCGTCGGCGCTCTGCACAACCTCCGCGACATCGGTCGACAGGCGCCTCGCGATCTCGGGCGGCGCGCCCGCGGGCAGGTACAGGCCGAACCAGCCCACCGAATCCATGCCGGCGTAGCCCAGTTCCTTGAAGGTCGGCACCGTGGCGGCCAGCGGCGCGCGCGCCGTGCCGACGGCCGCCAGCGAGCGGGCTTTGCCAGCCGCCACCTGTTGGGCCATGCTCCGGGCCGAGACGAAGACCGCGTCGACGTTGCCGCCCAGCATGTCGGTGATGGCCGGTGCCTCGCCCTTGTACGGCACGTGCAGCAGGCGGATGCCGGCGGCGTCCTGCAGCACCTCGGCATAGAGGTGCGCGCTCGAACCGTTGCCGAAGGAGCCGTAGGAGTACTTGCCGGGCGCGGCCTTCGCCAGCTTGATGAAGCCATCGAGCGTGTCCACGCCGAGCTTCTCGTTCACGGTGAAGACGATCGGTAGGCGGCCGACCTCCGACACCGGCACGAAGTCCTTGAAGGGGTCGAAGCCCACGTTGGGGTAGAGCAGCGGGTTCTGGATGATCGAGGTCAGCGAGAACAGCAGGGTGTAGCCATCGGCCGGTGCGCGCTGCACGGCCGTGATGCCCAGCATGCCGTTGCCGCCGGGGCGGTTGTCGACGATCACGTTCTGGCCCAGCTTGCGACCCAGGCCCTCGGCCACGAGGCGCGCGAAGACGTCGGTCCCGCCGCCCGCGGCGTAGGGCACGATCATGCGGATCGGCTTGTTCGGCCAGGCGGCCGGCTGGGCCCATGCCGGCAACGCGGCGCTGGCGGCCAGGGCGATGCCGAGCGCGAGCATGCGGCGGCGGCTGAGGGTCTTGTGTTCTTGCACGGGATGTCTCCGGTTTTTTCTTGGGGTGTGGAACGGCAACTCAGGCGGGCAGGCTCACCTCGACCACGCCAGGCCCGACCGAGACACCGTGGCGGTTCTCGCTCCAGACCTGGAGTTCGAGCCGGTGCCGATGCGCTGGGTCGGCCGCCTCGTCGATCCATTTGCGCTCGACGCGGCCCTGCACCACCACGGTGTCGCCCGCGGTGTTGAAGGACCTCATGCGAAAGCCGCGGATGGCATGCAACGTGCCGGCCAGGCCGATGTACTCGCGCACCGTGCGCTCCCACATGCCCTGCAGGAACATCACGTTGGCGTACATCTCGGGCGCGCCGGTGGACTGCGCATGTTCGGTGTTGTGGTGGATCGCGTTGAAGTCGCGGTTCGCGCCCGCGGCCATCACCATGCGGTAGACCGTCAGCGGAAAGCGCAGCGGGGGCAGCGTGTCGCCGACCGCGACCTCGCCCCAGGTGCGTTGCAGGCGCCAGTCGATGACGGGGTTCTGTTCATGGCTCATGAGCTTCATGCGACGGCGTGCGGGTTGTAGTGGTACATGCTGAAGCGGCAGCGCGCCACGACCTCGGCGTGCTGGTCGACGATCTCGTATTCCCAGGTGGTGAAGGCGCCGCGGCCGACCTGGGTGGCCTTGGGCTGGCAGCGCACCAGGCGGTTGCCGCGCCGCATGAGCCGGTCGCCCACCTGCACCGGCCGCAGGTAGTCGACCTCGTAGTCGGTCGCCATGTAGGCGCTGGTCGGCGGCATGCCGGGCGGCCGCACGCCCTTGAGCGGGCTGCGCTCGGGCTCGGCGTCGCGCGCGTCGCTGGTGAAAATCGGCGGCTGGCCGGGCGACCACATGGGCGGCAGCGTCCAGCTCATGAGGCTGGTCGACGGCACGGTGGGCGCCGCATGGCCGTGTTCGCGTGCCACAGCCGCATCGGTGTGCAGCGGGCAGTCGAACTCCAGCACCTCGAGGTAGCGGCGCACCGCGCTCGGGTCGATGGCGTCGGCGCCGTGGAAGGTCTCGGCGCTGCCGAAGTCCTCGCCCACGCGGGCGACCAGGGGCTGCCAGGCGGCTTGCCAGTCGGTGTCGGGTGCGGTCATGGCTAGATTCCGATGAACTCGGCGACTTCGGACAAGGGCGCGCGCTCGGTCATGAAGCCCTCGAGCGCATGGTCCGGGTCCGCGTAGCCGATCGACATGCCGGTGAACAGCATGCGCTCGGCCGGCAGCGAGAGAAAGCTGCCGATGGTCTTCGGGTAGATCGCCCAGCACTCCTGCGCGCAGCTGTCCAGGCCCTCGCCGCGCAGCAGCAGCATCACGTTCTGCAGCAGCATGCCCAGGTCCGACCATTGGGGCGGCCCCATGCGGCGGTCGACGCTGCAGAACAGCGCGAGCGGCGCGCCGAAGAACTGGTAGTTGCGAGCAAACCATTGCAGCCGCGCGGACTTGTTCTCGCGCGGGATGTCGAGCCGTGCGTACATCTGCTCGCCCACCGCATAGCGCCGGTCGCGGTAGGGCGACACCAGCTCGCGCGGGTAGATGTCGTACTCGCTGCCTTCGCCGGTGGGGGCCTGCTGCACGCGCTCGCGCATCAGCGTCTTGAGTTCGGCCAGCCGCTCGCCGCCCACGACGTGCAGGTGCCAGGGCTGCAGGTTGCCGCCCGAAGGGGCGCGCAGCGCCTGTTCGAGCACGCGCCGGATGGCGTCGGCCGGCACCGGCCGGTCGAGGAAGTGGCGCACCGAGCGGCGGCTGGCGATCGCGTCCTGGATGTTCATGGGATGTCCGATGGTGGAAGAGGGGAGCTCAGTGTGCGTCGCGCTTCGGCATCACGACGCCCAGCTCGGCCGCGACCTCGGCGCTGTGCTGGCCCGAGGCGGCCGCATGGCCCAGCTCGGCGTAGTCGAAGGCCGAGAACTGCACCGGCGGGCGCACCTCGAGGTATTCGCCCTCGGTGGGATGGGTGCGCTGGCGGAACAGGCCGGTGGCCTGCAGGTGCGGATCGGTGGGCAGGTCGTCGATGTCGTTGACGCGCATGGCCGGGATGTTGGCCAGGCGCAGGATCTCCAGCCACTCGTCGGTGCCGCGCTCGGGCAGGATCGCGGCCGCGGCCTCGTACATGCGGCTGGTGTTCTTGCGGCGCAGCGCCTTGTCGGCGAACTGCGGCTGCTGCAGCACCTCGGGGTGGCCGGTGGCCTCGAAGAAGCGCACCCAGCGTTCGTCGAGGTAGGGCGCGAGCGCGAGGTAGCCGTCGCGGGTCTTCATCGGCTGGCGCGTGGGGTCGACCTGGCGCGGGTAGCACGAGGGGCCGGTGGGCGGCACGAAGGTCATGTCGCACAGGTGCTCGACCAGGTTGAAGCTGGTGACCGACTCGAACATCGGCACCTCGACCTTCTGGCCCTCGCCGGTGCGCAGCCGGTGGATCACCGCGGCCAGCACCGCATAGGCCGCGTGCAGGCCCGAGACCTTGTCGGCCATGGTCATCGGCACGTAGCGCGGCTGCGGGTTGCCGTCGACGCGCGGCGGCAGCGAGGCCACGCCCGAGGCGGCCTGGATGATGTCGTCGTAGGCCTGCAGCTTGGCGTAGGGGCCGCGCTGGTCGAAGCCGGTGCAGTGCACGTAGATCACGTCGGGCCGGATCGCACGCACCTCCTCGTACGACAGGCCGGCGCGCGCGATGGCGTCGCTGCGCACGTTGTGGATGAAGATGTCGCTGGTCTCGATCAGCCGGTGCATGGCGGCGCGGCCGGCCTCGCTCTTCAGATCCCAGTCGACCGAGCGCTTGCCGCGGTTGAGCCGCAGGTGCACCGGGCTCATGAGCGGCGTGTGCGGCGGCGTGCCGATGATGCGGATGCTGTCGCCCTCGGGCGGCTCGACCTTGATCACCTCGGCACCGAGGTCGGCCAGGATCTGCGTGCAGTAGGGGCCGAAGATCACCGTCGTGAGGTCGGTGACGCGCAGGCCTTCGAGCATGCGGGGCGATGTCATGTTGTCTCCTTCATTGCTGCTGAATCTTGGAGTTGCGCGGCGTGCTGCCGCAGGCGCTCGGGGCCGCCCAGGACCTGGCGGTTGAAGCCGATGCGCTTGAACCAGAAGTGCAGGCCCAGCAGGTCGGTGATGCCCATGCCGCCATGCACCTCGGTGGCGGTGCGCGCGACGAAGGTGCCGGCCTCCGACAGGTGGGCCTTGGCATGCGCCGACAGCAGCTCGGCCTCGTCGGGCAGCGCGTCGAAGGCATGGGCCGCGTACCAGACCAGCGCGCGGCCGGGTTCCAGGCCGGCGGCCATCTCGGCGCACAGGTGCTTCACCGCCTGGAAGGAGCCGATCACGCGGCCGAACTGGCGGCGCTCCTTCGCATAGGCGACGGCCTGGTCGATCATGGCCCAGCCCGCCCCCAGCGTGTCGGCCGCGAGCAGGGCCCAGGCGGCGCTGCGCAGCCGCGCCAGCGTGGCGGGCGTGGCGCCGGGCAGGGGCTGCGCGGGCACGTTCTCGAACACCAACTCGCCCAGCGGGCGGGTCGCGTCGATGCTGCGCAGGGCTGCGCGTTGCAAACCAGCTGCATCGGCGGCGACCAGGTGCAGGCCGCCGCTGCGGTCGGCCACGACGAACACATCGGCCTGCGCCGCGTCGAGCACGAACAGCGCGCTGCCGTTCAGCCGGCCAGCGTCGGCCTGCAAGCCCGCGCCGTCGCGCGCACCGGCCACGCGCTCGGCGATGGCCACGCCGGCGATGCAGTCGCCGCGGGCCAGGCGCGGCAGCCATTCGGCCTGTTGCGCCGCGCTGCCGGCCTCGCGCAGGGCCAGCGGCGCAAGCACCGCGCTGCCGAGGAAGGGCACGGGCGCCACATGGCGACCCAGTTCTTCGGCGACCAATGCGGCATCGAGCAGCGACAGGCCCAGGCCGCCGTGCGCCTCGGGCACCAGCAACGCGGGCACGCCGATCTCGCAGAGGGTCTGCCAGACCGCGCGGTCGAAGGGCTGGTCGGTGGCGGCCACGGCGCGCACGCGCTCGAGCGGGCAGGCGCGTTCGAGGCTGCGGCGCACGCTGTCCTGCAGGGCGCGCTGGTCGGGGGAAAGTGCGAATTCCATGAAGGGGTCTCCGTGCGCGTCAGGCGGCCAGGCGTGGCTCGCGCGGCATGTCGAGGCCGCGTTCCGCGATGATGTTTTTCTGGATCTGCGCGGTGCCACCGCCGATGATCAGTCCGAGGTCGAACATGTAGCGCTCCTGCCAGATCGCCTGCGCGCGCAGGTGCGGGCTGCCGTGCATCAACAGGCCGAGCTCGCCCAGCGCGTCGATGGCCAGCCCGGCCAGCTGGTGGCGCAACTCGCAGCCCTGCAGCTTGACCACCAGCGCGGCCAGGCCCAGGTCCTCGCCCGCGGCGGCCGCGGTGAGCAGGCGCAGGCCGTGGCACTTCTGCGCCAGCACCTGGCCCTGCAGCCGCATCAGGCGGTCGCGCAGCACCGGCAGGTCGATCAGCCGCGTGCCGTCGACGGTCTCGGCCTGCATCAGCTCGACCAGCTCCTGGTAGCGCTGGGTCGTGACCGCGGCATTGCCCAGCGAGCCGCGCTCGTGCTTGAGCGTGGCGTTGGCCACCTTCCAGCCTTCGCCACGCTGGCCGACGATCTGCTGCTGAGGCACGCGCACGTCGGTGAAGAAGACCTCGTTGAACTCGGCGTGGCCGGTCATGGTCTGGAGCGGGCGCACCTCGATGCCGGGCGTCTTCATCGAGAAGAGCAGGTAGCTGATGCCCGCGTGCTTGGCGGCGCCGGGCTCGGTGCGGACCAGGCAGAAGATCATGTCGGCCACGTGTGCGGTCGAGGTCCAGATCTTCTGGCCGTTGACCAGGAAGTCCTCGCCGTCCTCGGTGCCGCGGGTCTGCAGCGCCGCCAGGTCGGAGCCGGCGCCGGGCTCGGAGTAGCCCTGGCACCAGAGCACCTCGCCGCGCAAGGTGGGCGCGATCCATTCGCGCCGCTGCGCCTCGGTGCCCAGCTCGAGCAGCGTGGGCACCAGCATCGAGATGCCCTGGTTGCCCAGGGGCGGCGCGGCGCCGGCGCGGGTGAACTCCTCGGTGATCAGGTAGGCCTCCATCACATCGGGCGCAGCGCCGTAGCCACCGTACTCGCGCGGCACCGTGCGGCCCGCGTAGCCGTGCTCGAGCAGCAGGCGCTGCCAGGCCAGCGCGGCGGCGGGCGGGCGTTGCGCGGTCGGGGCGGTGGCCGAGCGATGGCCGTGGGTCTGGAGGAAGGCGCGGATCTCCTGGCGGAAGGCTTCGTAGCGCGGGGTCGAACTGAGGTTCATCGGCTGTGGCTGCCGGCAGGCGCGGGCCTGCGGCTTGTCTCCGGTCTGGCTGTTGTGCGGCCCATGCTAGGACCAAGGCCCGGGCCTCTCAATCGTCTCTTCCGACGATGCCGCCGGCCGGAGCGGCTGCCTACGATCCGTCCCGACGCCGACCGTGGCGCAACAGAAAAACCCAGGAGACCGTCATGCCCGTATTCCCCTCCCGCCCGTCGAAGGGCTTCCTGCGCACCGGTGCCGCGCTGCTGCTCGGCGTGGCCGCGGTGTTCGCCGCGCAAGCGCAGAAGCGCTACGACACCGGCGCCACCGACACCACGATCAAGATCGGCCATATCGTCCCGTACTCGGGCCCGGTCTCGGCCTACGGCACGATCGGCAAGACGGCCAGCGCCTGGTTTGCCAAGATCAATGCCGAAGGCGGCATCAACGGCCGCAAGGTGGAGTTCATCTCGCTCGACGACGCCTACACGCCCTCGAAGACCGTCGAGCAGGCGCGCAAGCTGGTCGAGCAGGACGAGGTGCTGGTGCTCTTCGGCCCGCTGGGCACGGCGCACAACATGGCGATCCGCCGCTACATGAATGCCAAGAAGGTGCCGCAGCTCTTCGTGGCCACCGGCGCCACGCGCTTCGGCGATCCCAAGGACTTCCCTTGGACCATGGGCTGGCAGCCGACCTACCAGACCGAAGGCCTGATCTACGCCGAGCACATCCTCAAGACCAAGCCCGACGCCAAGATCGCGATCCTGATGCAGAACGACGACTTCGGGAAGGACTTCCTCAAGGGCTTCATGGACGGGCTGGGCGACAAGGCCAAGCGCATGGTGGTGGCGCAGTCGACCTACGAGGTGACCGACCCGACCATCGACAGCCAGATGGTCAACCTCAAGGCCTCGGGCGCCGACACCTTCTTCAGCATCACCACGCCCAAGTTCGCGGCGCAGGCGATCCGCAAGGCGGCCGACATCGGCTGGAAGCCCACGCAGTACCTGTCGAGCGTGTCGGTGTCGGTCTCGGCCGTGATCAAGCCGGCCGGCTACGAGAACGCCCAGGGCGTGATCTCGGCCACCTACCTGCGCGACCCGGCCGACGATCGCTGGAAGAACACCAAGGAGTTCGACGACTACAAGGCCTTCATGGCCAAGTACTACCCGGGCGGCGACATGACGGATTCGCTCAACGTGCTGGGCTACTCCTCGGCGCAGACGCTCGAGTACGTGCTGCGCAAGGCGGGTGACAACCTCACGCGCGAGAACATCATGAAGATCTCGGCCAACCTGCAGCTCACGCTGCCCATGCTCTACCCGGGCATCGACATCAAGACCGCCGCCGACGACTTCTACCCGATCGAGCGCATGCAGCTGCTGCGCTTCACCGGCACGCACTACGAGCCCTTCGGCCCGGTGATGGGCCGTTGAGCCCGGAGCACGACATGACGCAACAGAACCACACCCTCCCTCGGCGCACCGCGCTGCTGCTGACCGGCGCGGCCCTCCTGCTGGGCAGCACCATGGCGCTCGCCCAGAAGAAGTACGACACCGGCGCCTCCGACACCGAGATCAAGCTCGGCATGGCCATGCCCTACAGCGGCCCGGTCTCGTCGTACGGCATCGTCGGCAAGGTCAACGAGGCCTACTTCAAGATGATCAACGAGAAGGGCGGCATCAACGGCCGCAAGGTCACGCTGATCAGCTACGACGACCAGTACACCCCGCCGCGCACCACCGAGGTGGTGCGCAAGCTGGTCGAGCAGGACGAGGTGCTGGCCGTCTACGGCAACCTCGGCTCGGCGTCCAACGCGGCCATCATGCGGTACATGAATGCGAAGAAGGTGCCGCACCTGCTGCTGGGCGTAGGCGCGGACCGCTTCAATGACCCGAAGAACAATCCCTGGACCACGCCCTACATGCCCAGCTACGAGGGCGAGGGCAGCCTCTACGCGAAGAACATCCTGAAGACGATGCCCGGCGCGAAGATCGCCGTGCTCTACCAGAACGACGATTTCGGCAAGGACCTGCTCAAGGGCCTCAAGAAGGGGCTGGGCGACAAGGCCGCGTCGATGATCGTGGGCGAGGCCTCGTTCGAGATCGCCGACCCGACGGTCGACTCGCAGATCATCAAGCTGCAGGCCTCGGGCGCCGACGTGTTCGTCAACTTCGCCACCGCGCGCTTCGCCGCGCAGGCCATCCGCAAGGTCTACGACATCGGCTGGCGCCCCAAGCAGCAGTACCTGACCTATGTGTCGGCCTACGTGAAGATGACGCTGGAGCCGGCCGGCCTGGACAAGTCCAACGGCATCATGGCCATGGCCTTCTTCAAGGACGCGACCCAGCCGCGCTGGGCCGACGACCCGGCGACCAAGGAATTCCTGGCCTTCATGAAGAAGTACGCCCCCGACCAGGACGTGACCAACGCCGCCGGCGTGTACGGCTACGGCGTGGCGCAGGCGATGGAGCAGGTGCTGCGGGCGTCGGGCGACAACCTGACGCGCGAGAACGTGCTGAAGCAGGCCACCAGCCTCAAGGCGGTGAGCACGGGCATGCTGCTGCCCGGCGTGGCGCTCAACACCTCGAGCACCGACTACTGGCCCTTCAGCACGCTGCAGCTGGTGCGTTTCAACGGCAAGGAATTCGAGCCCATGGGCCAGTCCATTGCCGTCAAATGAGCGCCATTTCCAAAGAACCACCGGAGACACAAGAATGCTCGGACTGATGCAGGACCGCCCGCTGATGATCTCGTCGCTGATCGATCACGCGGCCACCTTCCACCCGGAGACCGAGATCGTCGCGCGCACCGTCGAAGGCCCGGTGCACCGCACCAACTACCGCGAGGTGCAGCGCCGCGCCAAGCGCGTGGCCAACGCAATGCAGGCGCTGGGCATCACGCCCGGCCAGCGCGTGGGCACGCTGGCCTGGAACACGCACCGCCACCTCGAGCTGTACTACGGCGTCTCGGGCACGGGCGCGGTGCTGCACACGGTGAACCCGCGGCTGTTCCCGGAGCAGATCGACTACATCGTCAACCATGCCGAAGACCAGGTGCTGTTCTTCGACATCTCCTTCGCCGCGCTGGTGGCGCAGCTCGCACCTGCGCTCAAGACCGTGCACACCTTCGTGGCCATGACCGACCGCGCCCACATGCCCGCGATCGATGTGCCGAAGCTGCTGTGCTACGAGGAGCTGATCGCCGCGCAGAGCGAGGACTACACCTGGCCCGAGTTCGACGAGCGCACCGCCTCGTCGCTGTGCTACACCTCGGGCACCACCGGCAACCCCAAGGGCGTGCTGTACTCGCACCGCTCGACCGTGCTGCATTCGCTGATGGAATGCGCGCCCGACACCTTCAACGTCAACTCGGGCATGACGCTGCTGCTGGCCGTGCCCATGTTCCACGCCAACGCCTGGGGCATGCCGTACTCGGCCGCGATGGCGGGCGCCAAGCTGGTCATGCCCGGGCCCAAGCTCGACGGCCAGAGCCTCTACGAACTGATGCGCGACGAGAAGGTGACCTTCTCGCAGGCCGTGCCCACGGTCTGGCTGATGCAGTTCCAGTACTTCGATGCGCACCCCGAGATCGACACGCTGGCCCTGGGCCTGAAGCGCATCGGCGTGGGCGGCGCGGCCACGCCGCGCAGCATGATCGAGCGCTTCGAGCGCGACTTCGGCGCCGACTTCGTGCAGGGCTGGGGCATGACCGAGACCAGCCCCATCGGCGTGATCGGCAACCTGCTGCCCAAGCACCGCGGCCTGTCGAAGGAGGCGCAGACGACGGTCAAGATGAAGCAGGGCCGCGGCGTCTGGGGCGTGGAGCTCAAGATCGTCGACGAGGCCGGTCAGCGGCTGCCGCACGACGGCCAGGCCTTCGGCCACCTGCATGTGCGCGGCCCGTGGATCGCGAGCGGCTATTTCAAGAGCGAGGGCGGCCCGGTGCTCGACGCCGAGGGCTATTTTCCGACCGGCGACGTGGCGACCGTCGACACCGACGGCTACGTGCAGCTGGTGGACCGCGCCAAGGACGTGATCAAGTCCGGCGGCGAGTGGATCTCGTCGATCGACCTCGAGAACGCGGCCAACGCGCATCCGGCGGTGGCCGAGGCTGCGGTGATCGGCATCCCGCACCCCAAGTGGCAGGAGCGGCCGCTGCTGGTCATCGTCAGGCGCGCAGGCGCCGAGGTCACGGGCGCCGAGCTGCAGGCCTTTCTTGCGCAGAAGGTCGCGAAGTGGTGGCTGCCCGACCACGTCACCTTCGTCGATGCGCTGCCGCACACCGCGACCGGCAAGCTGCTCAAGACCAAGCTGCGCGAGCAGTTCAAGGACCGGGTGTTCGACGCCGCGTGAGGAGGGCGCCTCCGGCCCGGCGGGGTCGGCGCGCGCGCCTGTGTCTCTATAGAATCGTTCATCGTCCAGGCCTTGCGCTGGATGCGGGCGTGCAAACGATCTCTCCGCTTCCGGGGTTGCCGATGTATGGTGGCACCACGGACTTTTTCGGAGAACCACGATGATGAACTCTTTCAGTCGACGCGCCTTTCTCGCGGGATCTGCCGCGTTGGCGCTCGGCGTGTCGGGGCCATCGATCGCCGGCAATCCGATCCTGCTGGTGCGCGGCGCCATCGAGGGGGCCGATGCCGGCGGCAACCGACGTTTCGACCTCGAAGCGCTGCAGGCCATGCCGCAGACCTCTTTCAAGACGGCCACACCCTGGAACAAGACACCCGTCACCTACAGCGGCGTGGCGGTGGGCACCTTCCTGGCGGCGCTCAAGGCCAAGGGCACCCGGCTGCGGCTGATCGCGCTCAACGACTACGCGGTGGTCGCCGATGTCGAGGACCTGGCCGACAACGGCGCGATCCTGGCCATTGCCAAGGACGGCGCCCCCTTGCCGATCTCGGACAAGGGACCGATCTTCGTGGTCTTTCCCTTCGACCGCGATTCCAAGCTGCGCTCGGACAGCTTCTATCTCTATGCGGTCTGGCAGCTGTGCCAGATCGATGTTCTCTAGGGCCGCGCGGATGCTGTTGCCGCGTGCCTCGACGCCTGCTCCGCGGTCTTCGGGTCGGGTGATCGGCGCGCGGCCTGTCCTTGCGGAGGCGGCGCGCGCGCGACGCGTTCCGCGCCCGGTCTAGGCAGGGGTCCGTCTTGACAGCCCCGCGCCGCTTCCGAACCGTGTTGATGGTGGTGGTGGCGCTGGTGGTGACCGGCATCGCGGTGACGGTCACGCTGGCCAACTACCTGATGTGGACCTCGCAGTCCACGCGCTTCAACATCACGATCGAGAGCGGCCAGCTGTCGGCCGAGCTGTTCCGCTTCGAGGTGTCGGTGGCCGACCGCTTCCTCGCGGATTCGCAGACCACGCAGGCCGAGGTGGAGCTGCGCTACCAGATCCTGCTCAACCGTCTCGAGATCATCCGCAACAGCGAAACCTTCGCGGCGCTGACCCAGACGCCCGACGGGGCCCGCGAGTACGCCGCCGCCGTGGCGACGATCCGCGGCGTGGAGCCGCGGCTCGCGGACCTGGGCGATGCGGCGACCGCGCGCGCGGTGCTGGGCGAGCTGCTGCCGCTGAACGGCCGCATCCTGCGCCTGGCCTCCAGCGCACAGACCGTGCTGACCGACAACATCTCGCGCAAGCAGGAGAACCTGGGCCGCGTCATCGTCGGCGTGTCGGCCATCGTCGTGGTGCTGGTGCTGATCGGCCTGGCGCTGATCGGTTTCGTGCTGCGGCTCAACCGCCGTTCGGACCGCGATGCGCGGCACGATGCGCTGACCGGGGTGCTCAATCGGCATGGCTTCAACGTGGCGCTGGCGAGCCAGCCGCCGGGTGGGGCCTGCGCGATCGTGCTGCTCGATGTCGACCATTTCAAGGACATCAACGACCGCTTCGGGCATGACGCCGGCGACGTCTTCCTGATCCAGTTCGCGGCGCGCCTGGCGGGCGTGGTCGAAGGGGCGCAGCTCGTGGCACGGCTGGGCGGCGACGAGTTCGCGATCGTGTTCATGGGCAGCCATGCGGGCCGGCAGGCCGAGGCCTGCTGCGAGCGGATCGCACAGGCGCTGGCCGCACCTTTCGATGTGGGCGACGCGCACCTCATGGCCACGGCCAGCATGGGCATCGCCTTCAAGCAGGAGGGGCAGCTCGACGATGCCGGGGCGCTGATGAAGAGCGCCGACATCGCGCTCTATGCGGCCAAGGGCGCGGGGAGGGCGCGTCATCTGGTCTTCGATCCGGCGATGCGCGAGCGGGCCCTGCGCGAGCAGAAGCTGCGGCAGGGGCTGGCCGAGGCCGAGAAGCGCGCCGAATTCCATCTGCGCTTCCAGCCCATCGTCGACATCGACAGCGGCCGCACCGTCGGCTTCGAGGCGCTGCTGCGCTGGACGCATGCCGAGCTGGGCCATGTGTCGCCGGGCGATTTCATCCCGATCGCGGAGCGCAGCGGGCAGATCGTGTCCATCGGCCGCTGGGTCATCGAGGAGGCCTTCCGCGACGCCGCCACCTGGCCCGACGACGTCTTCATCTCGATCAACCTCTCGGCCCGGCAGTTCGCCGACACCACCCTCGGCACCTTCGTGGAACGCGCGCTGACGCGCTTCGCCATCCGGCCCGAGCGGGTGATCTTCGAGATCACCGAGAGCGTGCTGCTGCACAACGACGCGGCCGGCATCATCGCCCGCTTCCGGCGGCTGGGCGTGCAGGTCGCGCTCGACGATTTCGGGACCGGCTTTGCATCGCTGAGCTACCTGCGCCGCTTCGAGCTCGACAAGATCAAGATCGACCAGTCGTTCATGCAGACCGGCCACAGCGATCCGCGCAACGCGGTGGTGGTGCGCTCGATCTGCAGGCTGGCCGAGGAGCTCGAGCTGGAGATCATCGCGGAGGGCGTCGAGACGGCCGAGCATCTGGCCTTCGTGCGCTCCATCGGCTGCCGGCTGGTGCAGGGCTTCTACTTCAGCCGCCCGCTGCTGGCGCAGGACTGCGCCAGCCGGTGGCAGGCCGCGCCGGTCGCCTGAGCGCCTGCCGGCGGGCATATCGCAAAAGCTTGATCCAGCGCAATACAAGGCCTGAAAAGCCGCTCGGCCCTTGCTCGCGCGCCCGCTTTTGCGCGGACACTCGGCGACCTAGTTACGAGGAGATGCCATGCAGTTCGTGGTCAGCAAGGTCGAGGGGGATCAGTGGTTCTGGGAACTTCGCTCGCGGCTGGACGACGAGCTCTTCGCGCGCAGCGCGCAAGGGTTCGGCGACCATGCGGCCGCGGTGGCATCGGTGCTTGCCGTGCAGGCGGCGGCGGGCGTGGCGCCGGCCTATGACGAGGCCGGGCGCCTGATGCCTGCAGCCACCTGAGTTCGCACCGGCTCAGGCGGCCTGCGGCACGCCGGCGCCGCGCGGTTCCTGCGGGCTGTCGTGCGGCATGAGGTAGGGCCTGGCATGCGCGCGGTACAGCGCGGCCTGCTCGGCATCGAGGGCGCCCTCGCCGAGTTCGATCGCCTTCAGGGCAATGCCGAACACGGGGCTGCGCAGGCCGATCTCGCCACGGTCGACGGCTTCGTCCAGGCGCTCCAGCAGCTGGCTCTGCGCCAACGGGGTCATCGTCGGGTGCGGATGAAGGGCGGGTCCACCAGCCATTTGAAGCTCCTCAAGAGGGAAGGCCCCGCTCGGCGTTGCGGGAGGGCCTTCGTGATGGGTATTTGAATTTCAAATAATCGTAATACGAGAAATTGTAATTTCATCCTCCCGACCACGCCATTGAAAGAAGCCCGGTCTGCATCGGCCGGTGCCGATGCGGGACGTGCCCGCCCGAGGTCGCGCCGCCGTTTTGAGGCGCGCCGCTCGCGCCGATCGCCGCCCGATGCGTCCCTGGCCTTCCGAGGGAAGCCCGGCGGCGGCGGAAGATGGTTTTTCCCGATGGAAAGAGAACTAAGGTTTGTTAAAAAGCCGGAGATTTTTCACCAAACGGAGCGCAAGCTGCGCGCGAAAGCATGCAGTCCAGGTGAAAACGCGGCCTAATCGAGCCATCGACAGAATGTGACATTGATTTACAAACGTGTACCAAGCACCTCACTGAATCAAGCCGTCCTTTCCCCACCTGCCTACCGCGTTCCTGCTGGAAAAAGACATGACGACTGACCTGCGCCGCATTGCATTGACCGTCGACGAGCCGTGGCCCGGCATGTACTTCTGGGTGCTTCAGGAGGAAAACGACGACGCCGGCATCTACGAGCCCATCGACTCCGCGGACGCCCCCGCCACCAGCTACCACTCTGCCCTGGCCGCGGGCTACATCGCGCTGCAGGCGGTGTGCGGCCAGACCGGGCCGCGTCGCGGCGGCGCCGTCGCGCCCTTGTTCATCAGTCCGTCGATCGACCTGCAGCACACCACGCTGCAGTAGTCCCGCGGCATTCCGCACCGATTCACCGGCACACCGTCACGTGTCGGACCCCATCGAAAAGGCCGACCAACTCCTGAGAGTGGGTCGGCCTTTGTTCATGGGGCCTGGCGGGCAGGGCGTTCAGGCATTCGGCGGCGTGGGGGAGTGACCGTCGGGCGACTGCCGAACCGACACCGAGAGTTCACCGGCCGCGGACACTTCGCCGGTCGAGGTCTGTGCGAAGGCCCGGTTCTGGTACATCGTCTGGCGCCGCGCGCGCGTGTTGCGTACCGCGATGCTCTGGCGCCGGACCAGTTCACGCACGCCGTCTTCCGCCGCGATCAGTGCATTGCGTGCCTTGAGCATCAGGCCCACGCGGTCCGGTTCCGGCCACATCCATGTCGGCAGCAGCGCCCAGGACGCCTTCAGCGGGTCGCGCAGATCGTCATAGGCGCGCTGGTCGGCCTTGTACGCCGCTTCCAACTTCGCCACGGCCTCCGCAAATTCCAATTCCCACTGACTCATAAGATCTCCGGTTGACACACCAGTATGGATGCGCCGAACTGTTACCCAATGTTAACTTCTTCACGGGTACGCGCTTTGTTCACCGGAGGATTGCAGGCTTTTTTCGATGCGCCACGCGATGCGACGCGAGTAGGCGCAAAGGTTGAATGCTTTGGTATTCGTTGCTTCCGGCGGGGACGACAAGGAGGCCGTCAACCGGTGGAATTTGCCTCGGCGGCCGAGGATTCGTGGCGCTGCCGAGGCGCAGCGCACGTGGGCGCGGCGCGATACTCACCGCGTGTCACTTGCCTTGCTCCACCAACTCGCCCAGGCCGAACTGCCTGTCACGGTCTTCTCCGGAAAGGAGGTCGACAGCTTGCGTGTCCTCCTGCTCGCCGGCCACATCCAGGCCCATATTCCCTTGCCGGTACGGACCCTCTCGGGTCATGACCAGCCGCCGGCCACGGTGAAAGCCGTCACCTCGCTGGGACGGCAGATGGTGCACCGTTTCCCGCTGAGGCGCGCCGGCTGATCTCGCACGTCACGGCGTTGGCGGTGGGAGCGCGCGGTGCCGGCGCCGCGGCGGGTTCAGGGAGACGGCGTCGACGCACCTTCCTGCAGTGCGGCGATCGACTGCCTGACGCGTCGAGCCAAGGCGTCCGTCAGGGGGCCGTTCGGTCGCGCGAAAGCGATCACCGCGCCCAACCCCAGCACGGCCAATGCAAACCAGAGGGCCAGAAACTCTGCGTGCGTAAGCGATTGCATGGTGTATTCCTCCAACGACGCCCTGCATGGGGCCGGGAGCGCAGTCTGCGCTGGCTTTTTCCTCGCTTCAATACGCCGTTTGGCCTAACAAAAGAGACATTTGGTGACCATCGATCGCCGCGCATCCGGACTTGCGTCACGAATCGGCCCAAAGTTCAGGCGTCCTTGTCGTCGATGGCCGCGCTCCAGCGCGAGCCCCAGCTGCGCGAGGCGTCGTCGAGATGGCGCCGATCCTTTTTGGTCGGGCGGCCCTGCTCGATGCTCAGCGCCGGTTCGCTGCCCATGCGGCGCTGCTCGCGTGCGGCGGCCTGCGCCGCCAGGCTCTCGGGCGTTTCTTCGTAGAGCTGCTGCGCCACAGGCGCCGGTCCGCGCTGGCCGCTGATGCCGAGCACCCGCACAGTGCGCAGGGCGGGCCCCTGGCGGAAGGCCACGGTGTCGCCGGCCTTGACCTCACGCGAGGCCTTGGCCACGTCGCCATTGACCTGCACCCGGTTCTTGCCGATCTCGTCGGCCGCCAGCGAGCGGGTCTTGTAGAAGCGCGCGGCCCACAGCCATTTGTCGATGCGCAGACGGTCCATTCCTGTCCTTATCCTTTGTCCAGCGGCAGATGCACGATGGCATCCAGGCCGACGACGCGGCCGTCGGTGACCCGATTGTCCAGTGTGATCCGGCCGCCCAGCGCGTGCACGATTTCCCGGCAGATCGTCAGCCCCAATCCCGAACCGCTGGCCATGTCGCCGGCCGCGAAGGGCGCGAACAGGCGCTGGCGCAGTTCCGACGAGATGCCGGGCCCGGCATCGCGCACCCGCAGCACGGCATGCTCGCCGTCGGCGTGCACCCGCACCGAGAGTTCGCCGCCGGCCGGGCTGTGCTTGATGGCGTTGTGCAGCAGGTTGCGCGCGAGCTCCTGCAGCATCCATCGGTGCGCGTGCACCGGCACGGCCATGGCGTCGAGGTCGAAATCGAGCGCGCGGTCGGCGATCAGCGGCGAGATGTCGAGCGCCACCTGGCGCACCATGTCGCCGAAATCCAGCGTGCTCGACTCGGGCTGCTGGCGCAGCTGCTCCACCTTGGCCAGCGACAGCATCTGGTTGGCCAGCAGGGTGGCGCGGGTCACCGTGTCGGCGATCTCCCCCAGGGCCTGGTCGGCCGGCACGTCGCCGCGGCGCGCCGACTGCACCTGGGCCGTGAGCACCGCCAGCGGCGTGCGCAGCTGGTGGGCGCTGTCGCGCACGAAGCGCTTCTGGTGGTCGAGCAGCGCCTGCAGCCGGCCCATCACGCGGGTGGTGGCCTCGACCAGCGGGCGCAGCTCGCGCGGTGCGCCGGCCGCATCGATGGGCGAGAGGTCGTCGGCCGGCCGGGCCTCGATGGCCTCGCCCAGCGTGCGCACGGCGCGCGTGGCGCGCTGCACCACCAGCGCGGTCACCGCGGCGATCACGCCCATCAGCACGGCCTGGCGCCAGAGCGTGTCCAGCAGCAGCTTGCGCGCCAGCGTCTCGCGCAGCTCCAGGGTCTCGGCCACCTGCACCACCGCCATGCCGCGGCCGACCGAACTGGCCACCGGCTGCAGCAGCACCGCCACGCGCACCGGATGCGCGCGGAACTCGGCGTCGTAGAAATCGACCAGCGAGGCATAGGGTGGCCGGATCGGCAGCTCGCCGCGCCAGAAGGGCAGTTCCTCGAAGCCCGAGATGAGTTCGCCGCGCATGCTCGAGACGCGGTAGTACATGCGGCTCTGGTTGTCGACCTCGAAGGCCTCGAGCGCGGAGTAGGGCACCATCGCGCGCAGCACCGAAGCCTCGTCGTAGCCCACCACGTCGAGCTGCTCGCCGATGGTCTTGGCCGAGGCCAGCAGCGTGCGGTCGTAGGCCAGCGTGGCGGCGGCCAGGCTCTGGCGGTAGAGGCTCACGCTGTTGATGGCGATCACGACCGCCACCGGCACCAGGATGCCGAGCAGCAGGCGGGCGCGCAGCGAGGACGCGCGGTCGGCCATCAGGACGTCTCTTCGCGCAGCAGGTAGCCCAGCCCGCGCAGCGTCATGAGCGCGGCGCCGGTGCCGGCGAGCTTCTTGCGCAGGCGGTAGACCACCACCTCCACCGCCTCGTACTGCACGTCGGCCTCGCCCGGGAACACCAGTTCGAACAGCCTTTCCTTGGCCACCGCATGGCCCGGATTCGTCATCAGCGCCTTGAGCAGCGCGAGCTCGCGCGGCGTGAGTTCCAGCACTTCGGCGCGGTGGTAGATGGCGCCGCTGTCGGCCTCGTAGCGCAGGCCGCCCACCGGACGCGGGCCGTCGGGCGCCGCGCCCGCCTCGGCGCCCTGATGGCGCCGGCGCAGGGCGCGCAACCGCGCTTCCAGTTCGTCGAGGTCGAAGGGCTTGGGCAGGTAGTCGTCGGCCCCGGCATTGAGGCCGAGGATGCGGTCGCCCACGGTGCCGCGCGCGGTCAGCAGCAGCACGGGCGTGCGCAGGCCGGCGGCGCGTGCCCGCGCCAGCACCTGCAGGCCGTCGAGGTTGGGCAGGTTCAGGTCGAGCGCCACCACGTCGGGTTCCAGCGCCTGCCACTGCGCCACCGCGAGTGCGCCATCGCCGCACACGCGCACGTCGATGCGGCGGCGCCCCAGCGTGCGCTGGAGCGTGGTTTGCATCGTGGGGTCGTCTTCGACGAGCAGCAGCTTCATGGAGGAGGGGGGAGAGCGGTGTTTACCCCAGTGTGCCGGACAGCCAACTGACAGCGGGGCGGCGCATCATAGCGGCGTTCAGGTTCTACTCAGCTTCCATGGCATAAGGAGACATACGATGCGTCGCGATACCTTTTTGAAGTCACTGGCCGCACTGGCCGCGGCGGGCGCCTTGCCCCTGTCGGCCCATGCCGCACCCAACGTCAAGATGATGATCCCGGCCAACCCCGGCGGCGGCTGGGACACCACCGGGCGTGCACTGGGCAAGGCCCTGACCGATGCCAAGGCCGCCGACACCGTGACCTACGACAACAAGGGCGGCGCCGCCGGTGCACTGGGCCTGGCGCAGTTCGTCAACGGCTCCAAGGGCGACGCCCACGCGCTGATGGTCATGGGCTCGGTCATGCTGGGCGGCATCATCACCGGCAAGCCGCCGGTCAAGCTCGAGCAGGCCACGCCGCTCGCGCGCATCACCACCGAATACAACGTGTTCGTGCTGCCGGCCAATTCGCCGCTCAAGACCATGAAGGACGTGGTCGACCAGCTCAAGAAGGACCCGGGCAGCGTCAAGTGGGGCGGCGGTTCGCGCGGTTCCACCGAGCACATCGCCGCGGCCATGATCGCGCAGAAGGTCGGCGCCGACCCGTCGAAGATCAACTACGTGGCCTTCCGCGGCGGCGGCGAGGCCACGGCCGCCATCCTGGGCGGCAACGTCACGGTCGGCGGCAGCGGCTACAGCGAGTTCGCCGAATACATCGCGGCCGGCAAGATGAGGCCCATCGCCGTCACCTCGGCAAAGCGCCTGCCGGGCATCGACGTGCCCACGCTCAAGGAACTGGGCATCGACGTGGAGATCGGCAACTGGCGCGGCGTCTACGGCGCACCGGGCCTGACGGCCGACCAGCGCAAGGCGGCGATCGACATGCTGCAGGCGGCACTCAAGAGCACGGCCTGGGCCGAGGCGCTGAAGAAGAACGACTGGACCTCGTCGGTGCTGACCGGCGACGCGTTCTCCAAGTTCGTCGACGACGACTTCGCGAGCCTGCGGGCGATCATGGCCAAGTCCGGGATGATTTGACTCGCCCCCGAGGGGGCGCGCACTTCGTGTCGCTTCCCTTCCCCCATCCGGGGGCGACACCAGCGGCCCGGCAGAGCCGGTTCCGCGGTGTCCCTGGTGTTCTTCGGGCTCGCGCACTTCGTGCGCATTGCCTTGGCTTCTAGCGGGAGCCTTTCTATTTTTTCCACGACTGTGGGAGTAAAAAATGACAACTCCAGAATCCTCGGTCGCGTCGCATCCTGCGGCGCTGTGGCCGCAGACGCTGGTCGGCGCGGGTGTGCTGCTGACCGGCATGGCGCTGGCCTTCGGGGCCATCGACATTTCTTCCGAGGCCGGCTACGGCGGCGTCGGGCCCAACTTCCTGCCCTGGCTGGTCTCGATCGTGCTGATGCTGTGCGGCGGCTGGATCCTCTGGGAAGCGCGCACCGGCGGCTTCCGCGAGCTCGACGCGCCCACGGGCGCCGACCGTGGCAACTGGCCGGGCTTCGTCTGGGTGTCGGCGGGCCTGCTGCTCAATGCCGCGCTGATCACCTCGCTGGGCTTCATCCTGAGCTGCACGCTGTGCTACGTGATGGCCGTTCAGGGCCTGCGCCGCGCGAGCGGACAGCCGGGCGTGAATGCGCCGCGCACCTGGGCGATCGATGCCGTCACCGGCGTGCTGATCGCCACGCCCGTGTTCTGGACCTTCACGAAATTCCTGGCGATCAACCTGCCAGGCCTGACTTCCACCGGGTGGCTCTGACATGGACATCTTCAACGCCCTCATGGCGGGTTTCGCCACGGCGATCACCCCCGTCAATCTGCTCTGGTGCCTGGTCGGCTGTGCCCTTGGCACGGCCGTCGGCGTGCTGCCCGGCATCGGTCCGGCGGTCGCGGTGGCGATGCTGCTGCCGATCACCGGCAAGGTCGACATCACGGCCTCGATGATCTTCTTCTCGGGCATCTACTACGGCGCCATGTACGGCGGCTCGACCACCTCGATCCTGCTCAACACGCCCGGCGAAACCGCCAGCATGGTGACCGCCATGGAGGGCAACAAGATGGCCAAGAGCGGGAGGGCGGGCGCCGCGCTCGCCACCGCGGCCATCGGCTCCTTCGTGGCCGGCACCATCGCCACCGTGATCGTCACGCTGTTCGCGCCCTTCGTGGCGGAGTTCGCTGTCAAGCTGGGTCCGCCCGAGTATTTCCTGCTGATGCTGCTGGCCTTCACCACGGTGAGTGCGGTGCTGGGCAAGAGCACGCTGCGCGGCATGACGGCGCTGTTCATCGGCCTGGCCGCGGGCTGCGTCGGCCTCGACCAGATCTCGGGCCAGGGCCGCTACACCGGCGGCATCCCCGAGATGCTCGACGGCATCGAGATCGTGCTGGTCGCGGTCGGGCTGTTCGCGGTGGCCGAAGTGCTCTATGCGGTGTTGTTCGAAGGCAAGGTGGTCGAGGCGCAGAACAAGTTCAGCCGCGTGCACATGAGCAAGCGCGACTGGAAGCGTTCGATCCCGGCCTGGCTGCGCGGCACCGCCATCGGCACGCCCTTCGGCTGCATCCCGGCCGGCGGGACCGAGATCCCGACCTTCCTGAGCTATGCGATGGAAAAGAAGCTGGTCAAGAACCCCGAGGACAAGGCCGAGTTCGGCACCAGCGGTGCGATCGAGGGCGTGGCCGGCCCCGAGGCCGCCAACAACGCGACCGTGACCGCGGCGCTGATCCCGTTGCTTACCCTGGGCATCCCGACCAGCAACACCACGGCGATCCTGCTCGGCGCGTTCCAGAACTACGGCATCCAGCCCGGCCCGCAGCTGTTCACCACCTCGGCCGCCTTGGTGTGGGCGCTGATCGCCTCGCTCTACATCGGCAACGTGATGCTGCTGGTGCTGAACCTGCCGATGGTGGGCCTGTGGGTCAAGCTGCTGAAGATCCCCAAGCCCCAGCTCTATGCCGGCATCCTGATCTTCGCCACCGTCGGTGCCTACGGCATGCGCCAGAGCGCCTTCGACCTGTTCCTGCTGTACGCCATCGGCGTGATCGGCGTGATCATGCGGCGCTTCGATTTCCCGACCGCGCCGGTGGTGGTCGGCATGATCCTGGGTCCGCTGGCCGAGGCGCAGCTGCGCAACGCGATGTCGATCGGCGAGGGCAGCGCGCTGGTGTTCTTCCAGCGCCCGATGTCGATCACGCTGGTGGTGGTGATCGTGGCGGTGCTGACGCTGCCGCGCATCGCGAAGGCGATGGCAATGCGCAAGGAACGCGCGCAGTTCGCCTGAGGCGCGGCGCCGCCGGCCCTCTGCACAGGATCGGCCGTTCATCTCGGGGCAGCCCCATGGCTGCCCCGACGTCGTTGGGGCCTCAGAACACGTAGCTCCCGCTCAACAGCACCGCCCGCGGTGCGCCCGGCATCGAGGTGGCGCGCCAGTAGCGCTTGTCGCTCAGGTTGGTGACGGCCAGGGTCACGGTCCAGGGCATGGCGCGCCAGCCGACCGAGGCGTCCCAGCGGGTGTGGCCGGAGCGCTCGCTGAGGTTGTCGATGGCGTTGTAGATCGGGCCGCGGTAGGTCACGCCGAGCTCGCCGTACCAGGGGCTCTCGGGTGCGTAGCGCACGAAGACGCTGCCGTTCTTGCGCGCGAGGTTGGGCTTGAACTTGCCGACGTTGGCCGGCGTCGTGAGGTCCTGCGTGACCTTGGCCTGCTGCAGGCCCACGCCGCCGCGCACGTACCAGCTTTTCGCGAGTCTGCCGGTCATGCTGGCCTCCAGGCCGCGCGAGCGCTCGGCGCCGCGCACCGCCCAGCGGAAGGGGTCGTTGTCCGGGTCGGGCCGGTAGCGGATGTTGAGCAACTCCAGGCTGTAGAGCGACACCTGGGTCGAGAGCCGGCCGCCGAGCCAGTCGCTCTTGGTGCCGATCTCGAACTGGCGGGAGACCTGCGGCTCCTCGTCGTAGACCGCGTTGTCCTCGACCGCCACGCTGATCATGCCGCGCCCGCCGTAGGGCGAGAAGTTCTTCGAGTACGAGGCGTAGAAGCTGTGCGCGGGCACGGGTTGCCACACCACGCCGACGCGCGGGCTCAGGTGGCTGCCGTCGTAGCTGCGCGCCTTGTCGATGAGCGCGTTGCGGGTTGCGAACTCGAAGCTTTCCTGGCGCGCGCCGACCAGCAGCTTCCATTGCTCGCTCAGGCCGATCAGGTCCTGCAGGTACAGCGCGCGCGATTCGGCGCGGTGCCGGTTCACGGTGCGGGCCGCGCCATGCGGCAGCTTGGGCCCCCCCCAGATAGGGTTTTACGGATCGACCGACGCGGTGTACGCCATGGCCGGGTCGGTGAGGGAGGTGGACAGGCTGGGGTTGCGCTTCTCGGTTGCCAGCTCGAAGCCCAGCAGCAGGTCGTGCGTGATGGCGCCGGTCTTGAACTTGCCGCTCAGGTCCAGCGCGTTGGTGAAGGTGCTGTTGTCGGTCTGCTGCCAGGCGCGCGTGAAGGTCATGCGGCCAGGGGTGGTGCAGCGGCGGCCGTTGCTCATCAGGGTGCCGTTCGGGCGGCAGTAGCTGCCGCCATAGAGATGGTCGAAGTCCTGGCTGGCCTCGTGCAGCACGCTGGTCCACCGAAGGGACCAGTCGCTCGTGAAGTCGTAGCTCAGCACCGAGCGCCACATCTTCATCCTGTCCTCGATGAAGTCGTCGGGGTGCGCATAGGCGGTGCGGATCGACACGTCGGCCGGCAGGCTGTCGTAGGCGGGCGCGCGGTCGGGGCGGCGCCACACCGTGTCCTGCGTGTACTGGCCGAGCCAGCGCAGGCCGCGATGGTTGTCGTAGAGGATGCTGGGCGACACCATGGTGTTCTCGTTCTGGATGCCGCTGCGGAAGCTGTCGGCCTGTTCGCGGTCCAGCGTCAGGCGCACCACGGTGTTCGGATTGATCTCGCGGTTGAGGTCGATCGTGGCGCCCCGGTTGTGCCACGAGCCGGCCCGCAGGCCGATGCTGCTCACGGCGTCGAAACTGGCCTGCTTGCTCACCAGGTTGACGATGCCGCCGCCGCTGCCCCGGCCGTACAGCACCGAGGCCGGACCTTTCAGGATCTCGATGCGTTCGACGTTGGCCGTGCTGCGCCGGATCTGCCCGCCGGCGCGCACGCCGTCGCGGTAGATGTCGCCCGAGCTGGCGTCGAAGCCACGGATGGTGATGCCGTCGCCGCGCGCGTCGTAGGCGGTGTCGATGCCCGGCGTGCCGTCGAGCATCACGCTCAGGTCGTTGATGCCGTAGGTCTTGAACTTGCTGACCTCGATCACGTCGACCGTCTGCGGAATGTCCTTCAGGGGCAGGGCGGTCTTGGTGGCGGTCGAGACGCCGCCGCGCGGGCGGGCGTCGTCCGGGTCCAGCGCGTCGGCTGTGACCGTGACGGTGTCCAGGGCGCGTGCGTGCGTGCCGTTCAAATGCCCCGTGCTCTGCTGAGCGTGCGCCGCCCATACCGAAGCCATGGCGGCGAATCCGGCCGCGACGGGGCCGAGCGGGGGGGTGATGAAAGATCTGTAGCGCAACGGAAGGCCTCCTCATGGTTTTTAGGAGGGGCGAGTCTACAGATAAAAACGATTCCCATTTAGATTTGATGGGAACCTTGCAGCGGCCGGTGCTTGCAGTGTCGTTGCGACATGCAGGCCGCTGCGTGATTCGAGGCGTTGCCTCGAGGTCGGCGGCGAAGGGTTCGGCCTTGAACCCCTCGCCGCCGCGTTTCACTTGCCCAGGGGAATCGCGTCCACCGGCACGTCCACCGGCGCGGCGGGGATCGCCGGCTTCTTCACGGCGCGCCGGATGAAGACGACCACCTGCCACACGACCACAATGGCGATCACGCTGAGCAGCGTGGCGCTGATCGGGCGGGTCACGAAGGCGCTGAAGCTGCCGCGGCTCAGCAGCATCGCACGGCGGAAGTTCTCCTCCAGCATCGGGCCCAGGATGAAGCCCAGCATCAGCGGGGCCGCTTCCATGTCCAGTCGCAGGAACAGGTAGCCGATCAGGCCGAACACGGCCGTCGTGTAGATGTCGTCGAGGCTGTTGTTGATGCTGTAGGTACCGATGCAGCAGAAGAACAGGATCGCAGGGAACAGCACGGTGTACGGGATCTTGAACACCGACAGCCAGTAGCGCACCAGCGGCACGTTGAGCACCACCAGGAAGCAGTTGCCGACCCACATGCTGGCCACCAGGCCCCAGAACAGGTCCGGGTGCGTGGCGATCATGTTGGGACCCGGCTGGATGCCCTTGACGATGAAGGCCGCCATCATCAGGGCCATCACGGCGTTCTCGGGGATGCCGATGGCCATGAGCGGGATGAAGCTGGTGCGGGCGGCAGCCTCGTCGGCGGCGGCCTGGCCGGCCACGCCTTCGATGCAGCCGGTGCCGATCTCGTGCTTGTACTTGCTGAACTTCTTGTCGGCCGCATAGGCCGCGAACTGGGCGATGGTCGGGCCGCCGCCGGGCAGGATGCCCAGCACCGAGCCGATCACGCTGCCGCGCAGCGCGCTGGGGATGATGCGCTTGAACTCGGGCCAGGTCGGCATGAGCTTGATCTTGCCGTTGAAGGGCGTGAGCACGTTCTTGTTGTCGAGGTTCTTCACCACCTCGGCAATGCCGAAGCAGCCCAGCGCGATGCTGATGAGCCCGATGCCGTCCTGCAGGAAGGCCAGGTTCATGGTGTAGCGCGCCACGCCGCTGTTGACGTCGGTGCCGACCATGCCCAGCAGCACGCCGATCATGGCCATCGCCAGGCCGTTGAGCAGGCTGCCGCTGCTGACGAAGCTCACGCAGAAGAAGCCCAGCAGCATCAGCGCGCAGTAGTCGGCCGGGCCGAACAGGAAGCCGACTTCACCGAGCGCCGGTGCCATCGTCGACAGCACCACGATCGCCACGGTGCCGCCGATGAAGCTGGAGATGCCCGCGGTGAACAGCGCCAACCCGGTCTTTCCCTTGAGCGTCATCTGGTAGCCGTCGATGCAGGCCACGATGCTGCTGGCGTGCGGGATCTTCATGGTGATCGCACTCACGCTGTCGCCGTACTGCGCACCGTAATAGATGCCGGCCAGCATGATGAGTGCACCGCCGGTGGGGATCGAGTAGGTCAGCGGCAGCAGCAGGCTGATGGTCGAGAGCGGACCGAGGCCGGGCAGCAGGCCGACCAGCGTGCCGACGGTGCAGCCGAGCGCGCAGTAGAGCAGGTTCTGGATGGTCAGCGCGTGGCTGAATCCGAACGCGAGGTTGTTGAGGACTTCCATCAGTAGAGCGGCAGGTTCAGGCCGAGAAAATTCTTGAAGGCGAACGCGACGAGGACCAGGCCGATCGAGATCTTGATGTTGCGCACCACCGAGTACGAGGTGCCCGCGAAGGTCGAGCAGAACACCAGGAAGATGATCCCCAGGATCATGTTGATGTACTCGGAGATCACCGCGAAGCCGACCAGGCTCAGCAGGATCAGGACGATGTTCTTCACGCCGTAGTCCACCGGCAGCCGTTCGACGAAGAACGAACGCGCCGCGATGATCAGGCCGATCACGAACAGGAAGGAGCTCACCATGAGCGGGAACAGTCCGGGGCCGGAGCGGGCCAGGTTCCCGACGTTGTAGGTGAGTGCAACGAAGCCGAAGAGCAGGGCGATGGCCATGATGACCGACCCTCTCACGAAGTTGCGATTGTTCATGGCATCCCTCCTTCGGGCGAAGGCAGGGCGGGGCGGTGGCGGGGCATGAGAAGGTCTCCTAGTGGTTCACGCCTGGCCAGCGGCGCTCGTCTCGAGCGTCTTTGCAACCCAGGCGGCGAATCGTAGAAAACGATGCTTCCAATCGGCTTTCGTTTTGCCTTCCGCGCCCCAAAATACGTGTTATCACTCACACGCCCCTAAGGGCATTCACGGCGTCGACACGCCAAGGCCGTAGGCGGCTCAGTCGGCCTGTGGCGGTGCCGGCGGCAGCTGAAGGATGGCGCGCAGCCCGGTGCCGACCTCCGCATCGGCCAGCACGATGTCGCCGCCGTTGCGCTGCGCATAGGCGCGCGCGATGGCCAGGCCCAGCCCGGCGCCGCCGGTGGGCTTGCCGGCGCGATCGCCGGCCTGGCGAAAGCGCTCGAAGACCGCTGCGCGCCGCGCGGGCGCGATGCCGGGGCCGTCGTCGCTGACCTCGGCGCAGGCCACGCCGTCGACCACGCCGGCCGTGACCGTGATGCGGCCGCCGACCGGCGTGTAGGCGATGGCGTTGTGCACGAGGTTGGCCAGCGCCTCGTGCAGTTCGGCGGCGTCGGCCTGCACGGGCACGGCAGGCCGCGTCGCATCGCCCGTCGCGGCGTCCTCGCGCGCATCCACCCAGCCCAGGTCCTGCTCCTTCTCGTGCGCCAGCGTCAGGTATTGCAGCACCACGTCCTTGCTGATCGCATTGAGGTCCGCGCGCTGCGATGTCTGCGGCGGCTGCGTGCCGTCGTTCGCATGGGCCAGCGAGAGCAGCTGTTCGCACAGGCGCCGGCTGCGGGCGATCTGCGTGACCATCGCGCGCAGCGTGGCGTGCAGCTGCGTGCTGTCCTTCTCGCGCAGCGCCACGCCCGCTTGCGTGAGCATGATGGCCAGCGGCGTGCGCAGCTGGTGCGAGGCATCGGCGAGGAACTGCGACTGCTGGTCGAGCAGCCCGCGGTAGCTCGCGACGTTCTGGTTCACGGCCTCGACCAGCGGCGCCACCTCGTGCGGCACGCCGCCGGCATCGAGCGGCTCGGGCAACTGGCCCCGGCGCTGGACCACCGAGCGCCGCAGCCGCTCGAGCGGCCGCAGCGACCAGGTCACGCCCAGCCAGACCAGCAGGATCACCAGCACCACCATGCGCGCATCGCGGAAGAACTGCTGGCGCAGGGAGGCCGCCTCGGCATGCTGGCGCGGCTCGGTGCCTTCGGCGGTCTGCACCCGCAACTCGAAGCTCTGGCCATGGCCGTCGACCACGGTGCTGCGCAGCGCCACCATGCGCACCGGTTGCCCGCGGTAGCTGCCGTCGAACCAGACGGGCGATGCACCGTCGCTGCCTGCGGGCGGCGGCGGAAGGTCGGCGTCGCCCAGCAGCAACCGGCCCGCGGCGGGCGCCGCGCCCTGGGGCCGGAGCTCGACGCGCAGGTGCCCGGTCTTGCGGCTGGCCGCTTCGAACATGCGCTGCACCTGCGCGGCGCTCGCATCGAGCTGCAGCGCGCCGTCGGCCGCGGGCACCACACTGCGGCGCAGGGCATCGGCGGCCTCGAGCATCACGCTGTCGTAGGCGTCCTGGACCAGGCTGCGCAGGGCGCGGTAGTCGTTCCAGCTGTCGAGCGCCAGCAGCCCCAGGATGCAGGGCAGCAGCAGCGCGAGCAGGCGCGCGCGGATGCCGAAGCGGCTGCGCGGCTCAGTCGCCGGCGAGGTCATGCCCGATGCTCTCCAGCATGTAGCCCAGGCCGCGCACGGTGACGATGCGCACGTCGCCGCCGGCCAGCTTGCGGCGCAGGCGGTGCAGCACCAGTTCGATGGCGTCGGGGCCGGCGTCGCTGTCGGCAGGGAAGACCTTGGCCGACAGCTGCGATTTCTCGACCGGCGAGCCGGCGCGCGTGAGCAGCACCGCGAGCGCGGCGCTTTCGCGCGGTGTGAGCTGCAGCAGCGTGTCGCCCAGCGTGAAGGCGCGGCTGCCGTGGGCGCGTGACAGCGAACCGCAGCGCAGCGCGGCATGCGGGCTGCCGCGCGCGCGGCGCGCCAGGGCTTCGAGGCGGGCCTCGAGTTCCTCGATGGCGAAGGGCTTGCTCAGGAAATCGTCGGCCCCGGTGTTCAGGCCCTTGACCCGGTCCTTGACCGAGCCCTGGGCCGTGAGGATCAGCACCGGCGTGCGGTTGCCCGCGGCACGCAGGTCGGCCAGCACGGACAGGCCGTGCCGGTCGGGCAGCTGCAGGTCGAGCACGATCACATCGTGGTCGCCCGAAGCGAGCAAGGACGCGGCCATGGCCGCGTCGGGCGCATGGTCGGTCACATACCCGCTTTGCTTGAAGGCACGCAGGAGCCAGGCAGCCATCTCGGCTTCATCTTCGACCAGGAGCAGACGCATGCGCCGATCGTAGCCGGGACTTGTGCGCCTTACCGGGGCGCCGCGGGCTTCAGAGCGTTGTCGACGGGGGCGTCGGCAGGCGGCAGGCCGCGCAGCCGGCGCACGCTGCGGCGAATCCAGTGCTCGATGTCGTCGATGTAGGTGAACACGGCCGGCACCACCAGCAGGCTCAGCACGGTGGAGGTGATCAGCCCGCCGATCACGGCCATCGCCATCGGCGAGCGGAAGCTCGCGTCGGCCGCGCCCCAGCCGAAGGCGATCGGCATCATGCCCGCGCCCATCGCGATGGTGGTCATGATGATCGGGCGCGCGCGCTTGTGGCAGGCGTCGCGCAGCGCGTCCCAGCGGCTCATGCCCTGATCGCGGCGCGCCACGATCGCGTATTCGACCAGCAGGATCGAGTTCTTGGTCGCCACGCCCATCAGCATGATCAGCCCGATCAGCGAGGGCATCGACAAGGCCTTCTGGCCGATCAGCAACCCGACGAAGGCGCCGCCCAGTGCCAGCGGCAACGCGCACAGGATGGTCACGGGATGCAGGAAGTCCTTGAACAGCAGGACCAGCACGATGTAGATGCACAGCACGCCGGTCAGCATCGCCAGGCCGAAGCTGCCGAACAGCTCGGTCATGACCTCGGCGTCGCCGATCTCGGCCACGCGCACGCCCGGCGGCAGGCTGCGCATCGACGGCAGGGCGGCGACCATGGTCTTGGCATCGCCCAGGCCCACCTTCGACAGCTCGATCTCGAAGTTGACGTTGCGCGAGCGGTCGTAGCGGTCGATCACGGCCGGGCCGCCCTCGACCGTGATCTTCGCGACCTGGCCCAGCATCACCGGGCCGCGCGTGCCGGGCACGGTGAGCCGTTCGAGCAGGGCCTGGTCCTGGCGCGCGCTGTCCTCGAGCTTGACCACGATCGGCACCTGGCGCTGCGCGAGGTTGAGCTTGGGCAGCGACTGGTCGTAGTCGCCCAGCGTCGCGACGCGCAGCGTCTCGGCGATGGCGGTGCTGGTCACGCCGAGGTCGGCGGCGCGTGCGAAGTCCGGGCGCACCGCGATCTCGGGGCGCACCAGGCTGGCGGTGGAGGTGATGTTGCCCAGGCCGGGCACGGTGCGCAGGTCGCGTTCGACCGCGCGGGCCGCGGCCGTGAGCGCGACCGGGTCCTCGCCCGACAGCGCCAGGATGTACTTCTCGCCCGAGCCGCCCAGGCCCACGGTGCTGCGCACGCCGGGCAGCGATTCGAGCGCGGTGCGCATCTGGTCCTCGATCAGCTGCTTGCGCGGGCGCTCGCCGCGCGGGTCGAGCTGGATGGTCAGCGTGGCCTTGCGCGTCTCGGGCGTGCCCAGGCCGGCGAAGGGATCGCCGCCCGCGCTGCCGCCCGCCACCGTGGTGTAGACGCTCTTCACGTGCGCAATCTTCATCACGCGCAGCCGCGCTTCCTCGGCCGTGGCCGTGGTCTGCGACAGCGTGGCGCCGGGCGCGAGCGAGAGGTAGACCTGGGTCTGCGAGCCGTCGTCCGGCGGAATGAAGCCGGTCTTGAGCAGCGGGATCATCGCGATCGAGCCGAAGAAGAACAGCGTGGCCATCACCATGGTGGCGAAGCGGTGCGTCATGCACCACTCGGCCGCGCGCATGTAGAGCTTGAGCCAGCCGGCTTCCTTCTCCTGCGTGACGATGGGCTTCAGGATGTAGGCGGCCATCATGGGCGTGAGCACCCGTGCCACCACCAGCGATGCGAACACCGCCAGCGAAGCGGTCCAGCCGAACTGCTTGAAGAACTTGCCCGCCACGCCGCTCATGAAGGCGGTCGGCAGGAACACCGCGATCAGCGTGAAGGTGGTGGCGATCACCGCCAGCCCGATCTCGTCGGCGGCCTCCATGGCCGCCTCGTAGGGCGACTTGCCCATGCGCAGGTGGCGCACGATGTTCTCGACCTCCACGATCGCATCGTCGACCAGGATGCCGACCACCAGCGACAGCGCGAGCAGCGAGATGATGTTGATCGAGAAGCCCAGCAGGTGCATGCCGATGAAGGCCGGAATCACCGACATCGGCAGCGCGATGGCCGAGACGAAGGTGGCGCGCCAGTCGCGCAGGAACAGCCAGACCACGATCACGGCCAGGATCGCGCCTTCGTAGAGCAGGTGCAGCGAGCCGTCGTATTCCTCCTGCACCGGCTTGACGAAGTTGAAGGCCTCGTTGAGCTGGATGTCGGGGTGCTGGGTGCGCATCTCGGCCAGTGCGCCCTGGATCAGCTTGCCCACGGCCACTTCGCTCTCGCCGCGGCTGCGCGCGACCTCGAAGCCGACCACGGTCTTTCCATCGAGCAGCGCGGTGGCGCGCGGCTCGGCGATGGTGTCGCTGATGCGCGCCACCTGGTCGAGCCGGATGCGGCGGCCGTCCGACAGCGGGATCTGGATGTCGCGCAGCTCGTCGGCCGACTGCACCGTGGCCAGCGTGCGCACCGGCTGCTCGCTGCCCGAGAGGTCGAAGCGGCCGCCCGCGCTTTCGGTCTGCACCAGGCGCAGCTGGCGCGAGATGTCGGCCGCGCTGGCGCCGAGCGCCTGCAGCTTGGCCGGATCGAGGTCGACGTGCACCTGGCGCGTCACGCCGCCCACGCGGTTGACCGCGCCCACGCCGGGCAGGCTCAGCAGCTTCTTGGTCACGTCGTTGTCGACGAACCAGCTCAGTCCCTCGGCGTCCATCCGGGTCGAGGAGATGGTGTAGGCCAGCACCGGCTGCGCTGCGAAGTCGAGCTTGGTGACCACCGGGTCGCGCACGTCGGCCGGCAGGTCGGCGCGCACGCGCTGCACCGCGGAGCGCACGTCGTCGACCGCCTCCTGCACCGGCTTCTCGAGCCGGAACTCGATGATCAGCGTGGCGGCGCCGTCCTGCACCTTGGTCGTGATGTGCTTGAGGCCCTGGATGGTGGCGATCGCGTTCTCGAGCTTGCGCGCGACATCGGTCTCGAGCTGCGAGGGCGCGGCACCGGGCAAGGCCGCCGTGACCGTGACGGTCGGCAGGTCGATGTCCGGGAAGTTCTGCACCTTCATGGCGTTGAAGGACAGCAGCCCGCCGAAGGTGAGCAGCACGAACAGCATCACCGCGGGAATCGGGTTGCGTATGGACCAGGCGGAGACGTTCATGGTGAGCGAGGCTCCTTACTTGGCCGTGGCCGAGGCGGCCGGTGCGGCCGAACCCGGTGCAGGCACATCGACCACCTTGACCAGGTCGCCGTCGTTGAGGAAGCCCGCGCCTTGCACCACCACGCGCGCATCGGCCGGCAGCGGGGTCAGCACTTCCACGCGTTCGCCGACGCGGCGCCCGGTCTGGATCTTGAGCTGCGACACACGCTGGTCGGGCTGCAGCACCAGCAGGTGGTTGAAGCCGTCGCGCGGCACGATGGCCGACTGCGGCACCGTCAGCGCGCTGCTGCGTCCCAGCTGGAACTCGCCGTTGGCGAACATGCCCGCCTTGAAGGCCCCCACGCTTGTCGCTTCGCGTACTGCGCTGCCCCCCGAGGGGGCGCTCGCGCCTTCGGGCGGCCGTGCGGCGCTCGAGCCGGTGTTCTGCATCAAGGAGGGGATGTCGACATAGACCAGCGCATTGCGCGTCTGCGGGTCGACGGTCGGCGCGATGCTGCGCACCGTGCCCTGCACCTCGGCGCCGCTCGCGCTGACGACCACGGCCGGCGTGCCGACCACCACGCGGCCCAGTTCGGCCGAAGTGACTTCGGCGCGCCATTCGAGCCGGCCCTTGCGGATCAGCTTGAACAGCTCGGTGCCGGCCGCGACCACGCTGCCCACGGTGGCGGTGCGGGCCGAGATCACGCCGTCGTCGGGCGCCAGCACCTGCGTGTTGCGCCCGCGCACTTGCTGCGCGGCCAGCACCGCCTCGGCCGCCTCGACGCGCGCCTTGGCGGTCTGCTCGGTGGTCTGGTACTGGTTGATCTGCTGCTGGCTCAGCGCGCCGGTCTGGGCCAGCGTGCGGGCGCGGGCCGCATTGCCGGCCGCGTCGGCCGCGGTGGCCCTGGCTTCGGCCAGCGAGGCGCGGGCCTGCGCCACGTCGGCGTTGATGGTCTCGGGCGAGAACACGGCCAGCACCTGGCCCTTCTTCACCACGTCGCCGATGTTCACCCGCACCTCGGCCAGGCGCAGGCCGTTGGACTCGGAGCCGATGCTGGCCTCCTGCCAGGCCGCCACGTTGCCGTTGGCGCTGAGCGTGACCTTGAGCTCGCTGGGCTCGGCCCGTGCGACCGACACGGTCAGTGCCGGGCGCGCGGCGCTGTCGCTGCCGACGGCTGCGGCCTTGCCGGCCGGCGGCGCCTTGTCGTCGGGTTTGCGCAGCAGCCAGAAGGCCAGCACGGCGACGACCACGACGGCCAGCAGCACGGCGATGAGGGTGGAGCGGTTGAGTCTTTTCATGGCGTCGTCGAGGAAAGGGATGGGGTGTTCTGGGCCAGCGCGGCATCGGGCCGCGTCCAGCCGCCGCCGGTCGAGCGATAGAGCGCGACCCAGGCTTCGGCCCGCTCGCGCTGCAGTGCCACGCGGGCGGTCTGCGCGGCGAACAAGGTGCGGCGCGCGTCTTCGAGTTCGAACAGGCTGGCGAGCCCGCTCTCGTAGCGGGCCTGCGTCGCGTTGAACGAGGCCTGGTAGTTCTGCACCGCGATGTCGGCGTTGCCGGTGCGCTCGTCGGTGGCCTGCAGGTTGACCAGCGCCTCCTCGACCTCGCGCACGGCCGTGCGCACGTTGCCGCGATAGAGCGCCACGGCTTCGTCGTAGCGGGCCTTGGCCGATGCGGTGTTGGCCGCGCGCGTGCCGCCGTCGAAGATCGGCAGCGTCAGGGCCAGCGGGCCGATGGTCCAGGTCTGAAGGTTCTGGCTGGCGCCGCCGCTGCGCAGTTGCAGCGCCGCCACCGAGCCCTGCAACGTGAGCCGCGGGTAGCGATCGGCCTCGGCTGCGCCCACGTCGGCACTGGCCGCGGCCACCGCGAGTTCGGCGGCGAAGACGTCGGGCCGTTGCGCGAGCATCTGCGCCGGCACGCTGGCGACCGCATGCACCAGGGGCAGGGCACGGTCGGCCGGCACGGTGGCCAGTTGCTGGTCGAGCGCTTGTGCGTCGAGTCCGCTCAGCGCGACCAGTCCCTTGCGCAGCACCGCGCACTGGGCGCCCTGTTGGGTGAGCCGGCCTGCGGCGTCGGCGGCGCTGGCGCGCGCCAAGGCCGCATCGGCCGGTGCGGTGAAGCCGGCCTTGGCCGACAGGTCGGTGAGCCGCGCGGTCTCGCTGCGCGAGCGTGCGTCGGACTGGGCCACCGCGAGTTGCCGCTGGCAGGCGCGTTCGGCGAAATACTGGTTGGCCGTTTCGGCCGCCACCGACACGCGGGCGTCGTGCCACTTGGCGTTGGCGCTCTGCAGCCGCGATTGGGCCGCGTCGCGGCTGGCGCGTCGGCCGCCGAACAGGTCGATCTCCCAGCTCGATTGCAGGCCGGCCTGCAGCGTGGTCACACCGGGCAGCGAGGCCGTGGGCTCGGTCGCGCCGCCGCCCGTGCCGCCGACCGGCGAGTTGCTGCGCTGTGCCGACAGCGTGCCGTCGAGCGTGGGCAGCAGCGCCGCCCCCGACTGCACGCGCGTGGCACGCGCCTCGACGATGCGCGCCGAGGCGCTGGCCACGGTCGGGCTCACGGCCTGGGCCGATTCGATCAGCGCGAGCAGCACCGGGTCGTCGAGCTGCCGCCACCAGCCGCTCAGGCCCGGCAGCGAGCCGGCATGGGGCAGGGCGGCTGCCGGGGTCGGGGCCGCAGCCGTCGCCTTCGGCAGCGGTGCGTTCCATTGCGTCGGAATCGGCGCATCCGCGACCGCCGGCGGGCGCGTGATGCCGCAGGCGGCCAGGGCCAGCGGCAGGCACAGCAGGGCGATCCGCCGAGGGGTCGGGCCGAAGGTCGGGGTGGTCATCAGCAGGCGCAGCGTCATGTGCTTTTTTTCCTGGAAGTCTTGGGCGCAGCGGGCTTCGAGGCTGGCGGCGTGGCGCGGGCGGATGCCGCCGACGAGGTGCGGCGGGTCGCCTCGGCCTCGAGCATGGCCATCGCGTAGAGGTGCAGGCGCTCGGCCCAGGTGTCGATGCTCTGGGCCGACTTGAGCAGCGACGGACGCAGCGTGTCGACCAGGTCCTGCATCACGAACAGCTGCATCGCCAGGCCGCTCACGGCCAGCGCCAGCCGATGCACATCGTCGTCGGCCTTCTTGACGCCCAGGTGACGGCACAGGATGCCCACCAGGGCCTCGTGCGGACCGCGCACGTCGCGCTCGATCTCCTCGGCCCACTGGCTGGTCGGCTCGACCATTTCGCGCATGTGCAGGCGCATGCACTGGCGCACGATCTCGCCGCGCTTGAGCGGCTCGACGTAGGCATTCATGCACAGGCGCAGGGCCTCGCCGGTCGGCAGCGCCGGGTCTTCGAACAGCTTCACCAGGTCGTTGGCGCTGCCGCCCATCGGCTCGTTGAAGGTGGCCGCGTAGAGGCCCGCCTTGTCGCCGAAGTAGTAGCTAATGGCGGCGATGTTCACGCCGGCGGCCTTGGCGATCTCGCGCGTCGAGGTCTTGGCGAAACCGCCCTCGGCGAACAGGCGCAGGGCGGTGTAGAGGATGCGCGAGCGGGCCTCGATGCCATCGCTGCGCGGGCCGCGGGTCTGCGGCGGTGGGGCGGGGGGAGGGGTCATGCGGCTGGTATTACAGCATGGACATCAATCGATTGATTGACTTATTTGTTTCAGTGGCTGAAACATTCGGCGAAGACTGGTCGTCCGTTCGGCTTCGCGCGCCGTCCCGCTCCGCGGGCGGATCGCCTGGCGCCAACGCTCAGGGCGCCTGCTGGATGAAATCAACAAAGGCGCGCAGCGGTGCCGGCAGCAGGCGCCGGCCCGGGTAGTACAGGAACGGGCCGGAAAAGCGCGGCCACCATGGCTCGAGGATCGGCTCGAGCGCGCCGCTGTCCAGGTAAGGGCGCAGCCAGTCTTCAAACAGGTAGACCACGCCCGTGCCGGCCACCGCCGCGTCCACTGCAAGGTCGGTCGTGGCGCCGAGCCGCACGATCAGCTGTCCGGTCACGTCCAGGCGAAGCACCTCGCCGTCACGCTCGAACTCCCATGGCGGCATCGAGCCGCTGGCGAAGCGCCCGCGCAGGCATTCATGGCCGAGCAGGTCGCGCGGATGCTCCGGCCGGCCACGGCGCGCCAGGTAGGCGGGCGAGGCCGCTGCCGCGAAGCGCTGGGTGCGTGGGCCGATCGGCACGGCGATCATGTCCTGCTCGAGCCGCTCGTCGTAGCGGATGCCGGCGTCACAGCCGGCGGCCAGCACGTCGACGAACCCGTCCTCGGCGATCACTTCGAGCGCGATGTCGGGGTAGGCGGCCAGGAAGCGCGGCACGATCGAGGGCAGCACCAGCCGCGCCGCGCTGATCGGCACGTTCAGCCTGAGCGTGCCGGCCGGGCGGTCGCGAAAGCCGTTCACCACGTCCAGCGCCGCCTCGACCTCGGTGAGCGCAGGCCGCAGCCGCTCGAGCAGCCGCTGCCCCGCCTCCGTGGGCAGCACGCTGCGCGTCGTGCGATGCAGCAGCCGCACGCCGAGCTGCGTTTCCAGCCGACGCACCGCCTCGCTGAGGCTCGACGCGCTCACGCCGCTCAGGCGTGCGCCGTCGCGAAAGCCCTTGGCTCCCGCCACCGCCACGAAGGCATTCAGATCACCAAGGTCGACTTTCATTGTCTGGAATTCCGCACAGCCTGTGCCGATTGTGATGGCTTATCAAGCAGCGATGCACTGCCTAGACTGGCCTCGTCCCTCCAAGCTCACGGAAAGAAACACCATGTCCAGCACCCAAGTCCGCACCTCGTTCGCCCTCGGCGAGCACACCGTCCAGCGTCTCGGCTACGGCGCCATGCAGCTCGCCGGCCCCGGCGTGTTCGGCCCGCCCAAGGACCGCGTCGCTGCGCTGGCCGTGCTGCGCGCAGCGGTGGAAAGCGGCGTCGACCACATCGACACCAGCGACTTCTACGGCCCGCACGTCACCAACCAGCTCATTCGCGAGGCGCTCGCTCCGTATGCAAAAGAGCTGGTCATCGTGACCAAGGTCGGCGCGCGACGCGACGACAAGGGCGGCTGGCTGCCCGCGTTCTCGGCGCAGGAACTGGCGCAGGCTGTGCACGACAACCTGCGCAACCTGGGCCTGGACGTGCTGGAGGTCGTGAACCTGCGGGCCATGTTCGACACCCAAGGCCCGGCCGAAGGTTCGATCGAGGCGCCGCTCACGGCGCTGGCCGAACTGCAGCGCCAAGGCCTCGTGCGGCACATCGGCCTGAGCAACGTGACCTCCGCACAGGTCGCGCAAGGACGCGCCATCTGCCGCATCGCCTGCGTGCAGAACCAATACAACCTGGTGCATCGTCATGACGACGCACTCATCGACCAACTGGCGCGCGACGGCATCCCCTACGTGCCGTTCTTTCCCCTGGGCGGCTTCACCCCGCTGCAATCGTCCGCGCTCTCCGGCATCGCCGAGCGCCTTGGCGCCACCCCGATGCAGGTGGCGCTGGCCTGGCTGCTGCGCCGCTCGCCGAACATCCTGTTGATTCCCGGCACCTCGTCGGTGGACCACTTGCGCGAGAACCTGGCGGCCGGCACGCTCGACCTCCCGGCCGAGGCGATGGCCGCGCTGGATGGCGTGGCGGCATCAAAGGCCACCGACCGCTGAGTCGGGGCAGGGCCACATCACAAGCGGTTGGCGGCCGGCCCTTGTGGTGTCGTTGGCGCTCAATGCCGCAGACTGACTTCGGCTCCCGGACGGAAGCGGCCGTACTGGGTCGGTGCGTACCGTGCCGTCAAAGACGCAGACAAGTCTGATGACACGCAACGTCGCCACGTCTCTCACTCCCAGGATCCCTTGCTTTAAGAATGAGCAGGGCAGGGTTTTACGTGGGCCACGTCTTAGAAGGAAATTGCTGGGGGGCAATTCTCTGCAGCAATCAACAATGCGCCAGTGTCATCTCGACCCAGTGGCCGGTTTTGAGTACTGCTGACCTTGCGGGCCAGCCGGTACGCTCACGACGCCTGCACGTCTGCGGACCTCGGCCGGTTCGGCGTGCACTTGCTTGCGGCTCAAAGAACCCGCAGCACTTCAAACTGCTGCCGGATGGGAGCGACCTGAATCGACACCTCATCACCCTCGCACTTGCCCAGCATTGCACGACCCAGAGGGGCTCCGCTGCTGATGACCTGGACAAGCTGAGCGCCGCTGACCAACTGCATGCTGCCCCCATCCGGGCCGAGAAAGAGCTGTTGCTGCTTGTCGTCGGCGTCGACCAGGCAGACCAGCGATCCGAGCTGTATGCCTTGGAAGGGGTCGTAGGGACGCGGGTGGAATCGGCGCCAATTGACCATCGCCTGGCGTATGGCTTCGGCGCGCCGAGCCTGGCCGGTGGCCAGGTAGGCGGCTTCGAGTCCCAATGTGTCGTATTTGTTTTCGGCGATGTTTTCTTCGTGAGTCGCCGTTTCATGGGCTGCCTGCACGGCTTGCTCGACTTGCAGCAGGTCTTCGGCGAGACGTTCCAGCACCTGTCGTTGCAGCAAGAATTTATCCATGACAAAAGGTCGGCATCTCGAACACGCGGGGGGTAGGTTTGATTATGAAGGGCTCCAGAACCCTTCGATGTTTCTGTTGGCTGCAGCTTGGCTTCAGCCATGGGCCCGCCGCAGCCGATCGATGCCTGATCCGTCGCAGTTGCGTCAGGTCCGCAGAACGCGGGCGCTTGCCACTCGAAGGTTTCTGGCGTTGAGCCGGATGTACTGCTCCTCGGGATACTCGTCCACGAAGCCGTAGTTGTGCAGGCGCCGTGGAAGTCAGCTCCCGCCGAACGCCGACCGATCTCTAAATCAGCGGACGCGCCGAGGTCGGAAGCTCGAAGACATGCATTTCCTTCCATTGCCCCGTGGAGTTCTCAAGCAGAACCACTGACGTGCATCTTGCATGGGCATGGTGAGAAAAGAACTGGGTCGTCGGGCTGAACAACTGCATCCGTCCGCATTGTGGCGGTGGCGGCGACTGTCCGGTCCTGGCAGCCAGCCGCTGGCGGATGCTCCAGCCACCTCCAACGGAAAACGCGAACATCAGCCGTTCAAACGGAGAGGTGCGACTGGAGGAAACGCGGCACCGGCCGACCCTGTGAAGCCAGGAAGTTCATCATCGGTCCGACCACCTTGCGCACCGCGGCGCGCTGGCCGACGCGTTCACGCCAGGCGACGAGGCGCGGCGTGGCGTCGGTCATGCCGGCGCCTTTGCGGTCCGCGAACACGTGGGCCATGTACAGGGCGATGTCGGCGTACGAGTAGTCGCCCGCGAGGTGGTCCTGCTCGGCGAGCAGCCCATCCATGGCCTCGTAGTGCCGCGCGCAAGCCGCACAGGCGGCCATGGCGGCGGGGCTTTGCATCGCTTCCTGCAGGCCGAAGAGCCGAACGACGTTCGGAAAGAAGACCTCGTCGGACAGGTGCTCTAACTGGCGTGCCTTTGCACGCGCCGCCGCGCCGCTGGGCCAGAGGGCAGGGTGCGGCTTCAGGTCCTCGAAGTACTCGGAGATCTGCGTCGAGTCGAAGAGCTCGACGGCACCGTGGATCAGCACCGGCACCTGCTGCTTGGGGTTGATGCGCAGCACCTCGGGGTGGCGCGGCGCGTAGCGGTCGTCACGGTCGAAGGGCACCATCACGCGCTCGAATGCCAGCCCTTTTTCGAGCGCCGCGATCTCGGCCTTGGCGCCGAACATGCTGAGCGGGCCGGTCAACAATCGCATGGGGTCGGATGTCATCGAGTCGTCGTGCCGTGAGGCAAGGAAAGCGTGGCTGCCGGATCGTATCCGAGCGACGCGCGCGCACGGGCCGGTGTGGAGGAGGCCATCGGCCGCGCCTTCGGCGCCGTGGCCGAGCACCGGCTATTGGCCGACTGCAGTCGAAGGGAGACGGGCGCCGCGGGTCCTCGTGCCGTCATGCACCCCACCGCTGCGAACGTCGGCCATCGGCGGGTGTCCTCACGCGCAATGGCATCGCACGCGCGTCGGCCCGGCGCGTTACGTGCAATGGGGCGTCTGGCGCATCCATCTGGACCCGGCGGGTGGGTGCGCTCGGAATGCGTTTGAGCTGCCGGGGGTCGGGGCAGGACGTGCCGCTTGCTGGCCGTCCCGATTCGTGGCACAAGCTGACGTGTGACCTGACCTGACCTGACCTTGATGAGGAAAACCAACCATGTGTGATCTGGACGACCGGGAAGAGCTCAAGAAGTACACCCGCCGCGACTTCGGTGCATTGGCCGCATCCGCCGGCCTGCTGACGGCGTTGCCCGTCGTGGCCAACGCGGTGGCGGTGGCCGAACGCGAGGTGACCATCACCACCGCCGATGGCATCTGCGACGCCTACTTTGTCGCGCCGACATCGGGCCCGGCGCCCGGCGTGCTGGTATGGCCCGACGTGTTCGGCCTTCGCCCGGCCTTCAGGCAGATGGGGCGGCGGCTGGCCGAATCGGGCTACAGCGTGCTGGTAGTGAACCCCTTCTACCGGCAGAAGAAGGCGCCCACCGCGGCGCAGGGCGGCCAGACGCCCATCGCCGAGGTGATGCCGCTGATGCAGGCCCTGACGCCGGCCATGCACCTGAGCGACGGCAAGGCCTTCGTGGCCTGGCTCGATGCCCAACGCGAGGTGGACAAGGCGCGCAAGCTGGGGACCACCGGCTATTGCATGGGGGGCCCGATCGCGGTGCGCACGGCCACCGTGGCGCCCGAGCGCGTGGGCGCCGTCGGCACCTTCCACGGCGCCGCCATGGTGACTGCAGCGCCCGACAGCCCCCATCGCCTGGTGGGCCAAACGAAGGCGCGCTACCTGGTGGCCGTGGCCGAGAACGACGACAAGAAGGACCCCGAAGCCAAGCTCACGCTGCGCGCCGCCTTCGAGAGCGCGAAGCTGCCCGCCGAGGTGGAGGTGTATCCCGCAGCGCACGGCTGGTGCCCGCCCGACACCCAGGTCTACGACGCGGCCCAATCCGAACGCGCCTGGGCGCGCCTGCTGTCGACCTTCGGCACGGCACTGGCCTGATCGCGGCCTTTCCACGCGACCCGGCGTCGACGTGGATGCTGCGGCGTGATCACTTCGGCGTGAGCCGATAGAGGCCGCCCTCGTGGGCGTCCTCGATCAGCCACAGCGCGCCGTCTGGCGCCTGTTCGACGGCGCGGACGCGAAAGCCGACCGCCCAGTGCTCGGCAGGTGTCGCGATCGCGCCGTGCACCTCGATCCGGTGCAGGGCCCGGCTGACGAGGCCGGTCGTGAACGCCGAGTCTTTCCACTTCGGAAACATCTCGCCGCTGTAGAACATCAGGTTGCCGGGCGCGAGCACAGGCGTCCAGTAGATCGCTGGCTTGGCGAGGTCGGGGCGGGTGTCGGGGCTTGCAATGGGCACGCCGTCGTAGTTCACCGCATAGGAGACGAGCGGCCAGCCGTAGTTCTTGCCCGGCTCGATCAGGTTGAGTTCGTCGCCGCCGCGCGGGCCATGCTCGAGCTCCCACAGGCGGCCATCCGGCGCGAAGGCGAGGCCGTACGGCGTGCGATGTCCCGAGCTCCATGTCTCGGACGGCGTCAGATTGGGGCCGTCGAACACATGGGTGCGCACGACCGGCGCGGTGCTGGCGGCCTCGGTATCTCTTGGCGGATCGATCACCGGCACCGACCGTGCCCCGGTCTTGCCCTCCATCGGGTTGCCGGGCGCGGGTTTGCCGTCCAGGGTCAGGCGCAGGATCTTGCCCGCCGGCTGGTTCGGGTCTTGAGCGGGAGTGAAGCGCTGCCGATCGCCGGCCGTGAGAAAGAGAAACTTCTGGTCCGGCGAAAAGGCCACGGCGGCGCCGACCTGGCCCCCCTTGCCCTTGATCGGGTCGTGCCAGAGGACCTTCAGGCCCTCCAGCGAGGCGGTGCCCGTGCCGATCTTGAGCGTCGCGCGGGCAAGCGCCAGGCTCGAGGTGCCCGGGTCCTGTCCGGGCTCCGAATAAGTCAGGTAGATCGCCCCGTCGCGCGAATAGGACGGGGCCAGGTAGACACCCAGCAGGCCGTTCTGGCCTTCGTACAGCACCGGCGGCACGCCAGCGACTTCGAGCTTCTGCCCGGAGGCGGTCGTGAGGAAAAGCTTGCCGGTCTTCTCGGTGACCAGCATGCGCCCGTCCGGCAGGAAGGCGATGCGCCACGGCAGATCGAACTGAGCGACCTTCGTGAGCTCGAACGGAGGCGAGGGGGTGGGCGGCAGCAGGCCGGCGTTGATCTGCGCAAGGGCGGGCGTTGCACCGAGGAGCAACCAGGGGATGAATCCGAATCTCAGGCGTTGCATGCTTCGCTCCTCAGTGGGCAGTCCGACGAGTATCGGGCGACCGAGAAGGCAGTGCCCGGCACCGGGCCATCGGCGCGACGAGCCAACGCTCAATCCGCGCCGTGAAACACCTTCCAGGCTTCTTCTTCAAGCTGGCCGCAACCGGAAAGGACGTTGCCGTCCTCGTCATGGATGCGGAAGGTCTGCTGGTCCGGGCCGATGCTCGCAGCGCCGTCCAAGCCGAGGAGCAGGGTGAACATCGTGTCGCGCAGCGCGGCGTCGAGCACCTCGCGCAGCTGGGTCGACTGGGCGGCGGTCAAGGCCATGGCCTCGACCTTGCCAGCGACTTCTGACTGCCCGTGGTCGCCCATGAACGCGCCCAGCAGTTCCGATTTGAGGGCGCTCCAGTTCTTGACGAAGTGCGCTGCATCCATGTCCGTGCGGTCGTTCCGGTGTGAGGTCTGCCCCGACCTCGTGCGTCGGGTTCCAGGCGACTGTAGCCGGTGGCGATGGACGCGCGCGCGAGGCCCGGCGTCGATCAGTCCTGCCGTGGCGCGGGCAGCGGCGCATCCCGCGCCACCAGTTGCGCCTCGCGCATCTCGTCCCAGAAGGCCGCGGGAATCACCGCATTCAGTGCCGCCTGGTCTTCCGCGATGCGTTCCGGACGGCTGGCGCCCGGGATGACCGCGGCGACGGCCGGGTTCGCCAGCGAGAACTGCAGCGCTGCGGCCTTGATCGGCACGCCATGGCGCTGCGCGATCGCCTGGATGCGCGCCACCTTGGCGAGGATCTCGGGCGGTGCCTTCTGGTACTCGAAGTGCGTGCCGCCGGCCAGGATGCCGGAGCTGTAAGGGCCACCCACGACGATGTCGACGTTCTGCCGCGCGGCGGCAGGCATCAGGCGCTGCAGCGCGCGCGCATGGTCGAGCAGCGTGTAGCGACCGGCCAGCAGGAAGCCGTCGGGCTTCGACTCCGCGAGGTCCAGCGTGAGTTCGCAGGGCTCGACCCGGTTGACGCCCAGGCCCCAGGCCCGGATCACGCCTTCCTCGCGCAGGCGGGTCAGCACGCGGAAGGCGCCGGTGCGCGCGATCTCGAACTGCCGCAGCCAGTCGTCGCCGTGGAAGTCCTGGGCGATGTCGTGCACCCAGACGATGTCGATGCGATCGGTCTTCAGGCGCTTGAGGCTGTCCTCGATCGAGCGCAGCGTGGCGTCGGCCGAGTAGTCGTCGACCATCCTGTTCGGGCGACCGAACTCGAACAGCCCGCCCTTCTCGCCCAGTTCGCGCGCGGACGGGTCGACGACTTCATCGAGGATCAGGCGGCCGACCTTGGTGCTCAGCACGTAGTCGTCGCGCCGGTGTTTGGCCAGCGCCTCGCCCAGGCGAATCTCCGCCAGGCCGGCGCCGTAGAGCGGTGCGGCGTCGAAGTAGCGGATGCCGCTGTCCCAGGCGGCGTCGACGGTGGCGAGGGCTTCGGCCTCGGGGATGTTGCGGAACATGTTGCCCAGGGGGGCGGTGCCGAAACCGAGTCGGCCGGTCAGCAGGTCTTGGATGCGCATGGTGTGTCCAGAAGGAAAGTGGGGAACAGGGAGCGGAGTGTGGGCTGTGGGGTTGATGCTGTCCAAGACATAATTCGACCAACTTGAGTCACCTGAGGTCTTAAATGCTGGACATTCGCCAACTGGCCTATTTCGTCGCCGTCGCCGAGGAAGAACACGTCGGGCGCGCGGCCGAAAAACTGCACATTTCCCAGTCGCCGCTGAGCCGCCAGATCGCCCAGCTGGAGGAGAAGCTCGAACTGACCTTGTTCGAGCGCAGCCAGCAGCGCATCCGCCTGACGCGCGACGGTCGCACCTTCCTGGCCGAGGCGCGCGCCTTCCTGACCCATGGCCAGCGCCTGCAGGCGATGGCGAAACGGCTGGGCAAGGGCGACGAGGGTGGCCTGTGCATCGGCTACATCGAGAACGCCATGCACTCCGGCCTGCTGCCCACGGCCTTGCGCACGCTGCGCGCGGGCCGCCCCCAGGTGCATGTGGCGCTGTACAGCCTGCGTTCGCCCGAGCAGATCGAAGGCTTGCGCCAGCGCAGCCTCGACATCGCGCTGCTGTGCGACCCGCCGGCCCCCAACGACCCCGACCTGGATTTCGCGCAGGTGCTGAGCGACCCGATGCTGCTGGCCCTGCCCGCATCGCATCCGCTGGCCGGGCTGGCCGCGCTGACACCCGCCGACCTCGCCGGCCAGGAGTGGATCGCCGTGATGCACCAGGAGGACGCGCTTCGGCACGACCTGTTCGTGGCCGCCTGCGCGCGCGCCGGCTTCACGCCGGAGGTGCGCATGGAAGCCAGCGAGCCGCTGACCGCGCTCGGCCTGGTGGCGGCCAGCCTGGGCATCGCCATGGTCCAGAGCAGCCTGCGGCATCACGCACCGGCCGGCGTCGTGCTGCGCGAAGTGCCGTGGTTCAGCTACCGCACGCCGCTGTGGGCCGCTTGGCACAAGGTCAACCTGCGCCCGCTGGTGGGGATCTTTCGCGAGACGCTGCTTGCGAGCGTCGATCTCGGCCAGGCCAGGGCCTCTGCGGCGGATGCGGCGCTGCCGGCCAAGGCCCGGCGACGCCGGACCTGAGGCGAGGGCACCGCTGCGCCGTACCCGGCGTCGGTGAAGGGCCGGCGGCGCTCGCGCTACGATCCCGCGCATGCCTACCGTCCCGGCGCCGCCGCCCGCGCTCCCCCTCGATCCCCAGGGGATCCTCGCGCTCGCCGCGCGCTCGATGTTCCACCTGTTCTCCAGCATCAGCCAGGGCATGTTCCTGGTCGACCGCAGCGGCCGCATCGTCTGGGTCAACGAGGGCTACAAGCGCTTCCTGCCGGCGCTGGGCTTCAGCTCGGTCGACCAGTTCGTGGGCCGGCCGGTCGAGGAGGTGATCCACAACACGCAGATGCGCGAAGTGCTGGAAAGCGGCAAGCCGATCCTGATCGACCTGTTGACCAACAAGGCCGGCACCTTCGTCGTGAGCCGCATCCCGCTGCATGCCGAGGTGGCGGGCGCCGAGGGCGACGCGGCGCTGGGCGAGGTGATCGGCGCGATCGGCATCGTGCTGTTCGACCATCCGCAGACCACGCTGCAGCCGCTGATCAGCAAGTTCGCGATGCTGCAGCGCGACCTCGACGACGCGCGTCGCGAGCTCGCGACCCAGCGCAACCATCCGCTGTGGAAGCAGGCCGGTGCCGACGGCCAGCGGCGCGCCAAGCACACCTTTGCCAGCTTCATCGGCAGCAGCCCGGCGGCCGTCGACGTCAAGCGCCATGCGCGGCGCGCGGCGCAGTCCTCGAGCCCGGTGCTGCTGCTGGGCGAGACCGGCACCGGCAAGGAACTGCTGGCCCATGCGATCCACGCGGCCTCGGCGCGCGCCAACGGCCCCTTCGTGAGCCTCAACATCGCGGCCGTGCCCGACACGCTGCTCGAGGCCGAGTTCTTCGGCTTCGCGCCCGGCGCCTTCACCGGCGCCGACCGCAAGGGACGCGAGGGCAAGTTCAAGCTGGCCGACGGCGGCACGCTGTTCCTCGACGAGATCGGCGACATGCCGCTGGCGCTGCAGGCCAAGCTGCTGCGCGCGCTGCAGGAAGGCGAGATCGAGCCGCTGGGCTCGAACAAGCTGGTGCCCTTCGATGCGCGCGTGATCGCCGCCACCTCGCGCGACCTGCCGGCGCTGGTGCGCGACGGGCGCTTCCGCGAAGACCTGTACTACCGCCTCAACGTGCTGCCCTTGCGCGTGCCGCCCTTGCGCGAACGCCGCAGCGACATCCCCGCGCTGGTCGAAGCCCTGGGCGAAGACATGGCCCAGCGCAGCGGCGAGGCCCCGCCCGAGCTGCTGCCCGACGCACTGGCGCTGCTGGCCGCACAGCACTGGCGCGGCAACACGCGCGAACTGCGCAACGTGCTGGAGCAGCTGGCGATGCGCAGCGACGCGACCCGCATCGACGCGGCCGAGGTCAAGCGCGTGCTGGCCGAGACCGGCCTGGAGAAGATCGCCGCGCCCGAGCCGCTGGTCATGGTCAGCGACGACGCCGACCAGGCCCGCCTGCTGCGCCCGATGGCCGAGCAGATCGCCGAACTGGAGCGCCGTGCCATCGCGGCCGCGATGGCCACCACCGGCGGCAACAAGCTCGCGGCTTCGCGGCTGCTGGGGATCTCGCGCGCCACGCTGTACGACCGGATGACCGACGACTGAGCGGCGTCGGTCTCCATCCAGCGGGGCACGGCACCGACACCGCCAGGTCGTGCCGTGCAGGTGGTCTCGTCCAGGAAACCGCGCGTGCGACCCTGGCGATCGCCACGCCCGGGTCGTAGCGCCCCAATGCGCCAAGCTCGGCACAATGGCCGCGGAGATCTCGCGCAGGGAAGGGTGTCGGCCTCGACCGACTTCGCCTGAACGCCAGGCCGCTCGTGCAAGGTTTGCGCGACGGTCGTGCGCCGCCACGGCTTCACGGTGCGCCTATGACTGGAGTGGAAGCCCGCGCGGAGCGCCGTGCACCGTCACGCCGCGATCACCGGTAGTTTCGTAGAGGCCGCGCGCCACGTTGTGCGGATGCAGGCGCGCCTCCGCCATGCTGAGCACCGGCGCAAAGCAGACATCGCTGCCTTCGAGCAGATCGCACCAGTGAGCGCGTGATCGGCTGGCAAACAGCGCGGTGAAACGGGCCTTCAGTGCGGGCCAGGCGGCGCGGTCGTACTGCATCGCCGGGTCGATGTCGGTCAACGCCAGTTTTTCGAGCAACAGGGCATAGAACTGAGGCTCCAACGCGCCCAGCGTGATGAAGCCACCACCGCCGCACGCGTAGACGTCATAGAAAGGGGAGTCGTGAAAAGGGCTGGCCTCGGGGCCGTCCAACTGCCCGCTGGCGCACAACCATTGCGCAATGGTGCCGAGCTTCGCCAGCACGTCCACGATCGCGCCATCGACCACGCGGCCGCGGCCGCTTGTGCGCGCTTCCAGCAGCGCGCAGACCATGCCGAAGGCCAGGCCCAGGGCGCCGCTCGCATCGCCTACCACCGTGGGGGGCACGATCGGCATCTGCCCGCTCCGAGCAGAGAGCGACAGCAGTCCCGTCAGGGCGACGTAGTTGATGTCGTGTCCTGCCGACCGGGCCAGCGGTCCGATCTGGCCCCAGCCCGTCATTCGGCCATAGACCAATTTCGGGTTGTCGCTGGCGCAGTGGACCGGCCCGAGGCCCAGTCTTTCCATCACACCGGGCCGGTTGCCTTCGATCAAGGCGTCGGCCCCCGAGACCATCGCCAAAGCCTGCGCGAGGCCGGCCTTGTCCTTCAGGTCCAGGGCCACGACCGTCTTGCCCCGGCGCATCGGATCGGGTTGCCCGCCACCCAGCTGACGGGCGATCGAGCCCCTCTCGGGTCGAGTGATCACCGTGACTTCCGCACCCATGTCGACGAGCATGCTGCCAGCGAGCGGACCCGGGCCGATGCCTTCGAATTCGATGATGCGAAGGCCGGCCAGCGGCGGTCGAAGGCTTGCGGCTCGAGGGCTGTCGGGGCGGGCGTGATGCATGGGCATGTCTTTCCTGGTGATGCGTCAGAGACCGTCGAAACGCGGAGCGCGTCTCTCGGCGAACGCCCTGGGGCCTTCCTTGCCGTCGGCGCTGCCTGCGCGCGCCACCAGCAGGCGTTGCTCCAGCGCCAGATGCGCGTGCAGATCGCGCCCGGGCAGGCCGCCGCACAGCGTCTTGATGGCGGCGAGCGAGCCCGTGGCGGCGCCGGCCAATCGGGCGGCCAGCGCTTCTGCGGCGTCGGCGAGTTGCGCGTCGGGATGCAAGGCGTCGATGACGCCGCAGCGCAGGCATTCGTCGGCATCGATGGCCTCGCTCAGCATCAGCCAACGCTGTGCGCGCATCGCGCCTGCGCGCCGTGCCAGGAAGCAGGAGGCGCCGGCATCGGGCGAGAGTCCGAGCGCCGCGTAGCCGGTGCGCAACTTCATCGACGCACCGCCGAGCACGAAGTCCGCGCAGAGCGCCAGGCCGATGCCTGCACCGGCCACGGCGCCCTGGACGGCAGCGATCAGCGGAACCGGTGCAGTGGCCAGTCGATACAGGGCCGGATGCAGCGTGTTCAGGATCTCGTCGATCAGCGCATCGAGTCGCGCGCCGGCGGCGACGAAGGTGCCGATGTCGCCGCCGGCGCAGAAGGTGCGGCCCTCCGCCGTCATGAGTATCACGCGCGGTCCACCGGCCAGCACCTCGTCGATGGCACGCGCCAGGGCCCGGCTCGAGGCCGGCGTCAGCGTGTTCTGCTGCGCGGGCCGGCGCAGCACGATGCGCGCGATCCCGCTGCCGACCTGCCAGGCGATGCCCTCGACCTCCTGCAGCGTGGCGGTGCCGCTCACGTGCCCAGCTTTCGCGCGATCAGGTCCTTCATGATCTCGCTGGTGCCGCCGTAGATGCGTTGCACGCGTGCGTCGGCATACATCCGGGCGATCGGGTACTCGGCCATGTAGCCGTAACCGCCGAAGAGCTGCAGGCACTCGTCCGTGACCTTGCCCTGCTGCTCGGTGCACCACAGCTTGGCCATGTAGGCGGCTTCGGGGTCGAGCGTGCCGTCGAGCAGACGCTGGATGCAGTCGTTGACGAAACTGCGCACCACGTGCGCGAGGGTCGCGCATTCGGCCAGCTTGAAGCGCGTGTTCTGGAAATCGAACACCGTCTGGCCGAAGGCCTGGCGCTGCTGGGTGTACGCCACCGTGAGCTCGACCGCGCGCTCGATCACCGCTGCGGCCGGCACGCACAGGAACAGCCGCTCGTACGCCAGCTGGCTCATCAGCTGCGCGAAGCCCCGGCCTTCCACTTCTCCCAGCAGCCGGTCGGCCGGCACGCGCACGCCGTCGAAGAACAGTTCGGCCGTGTCCGAGGCGTGCTGCCCGATCTTCTCGAGGCGGCGCCCGACGCGGAAGCCGGGCAGGTCCTCGGTCTCCAGCACGACCAGCGAGACGCCGCGGCTGCCGGCCTCGCCAGTGCGCACCGCGACCACCAGCAGGCTGGCGGTGAAGCCGTTGGTGATGAAGGTCTTGGCGCCGTCGATCACATAGCCGTCGCCGTCGCGGCGCGCCCGCGTGCGCAAGGCCTTCAGGTCCGAGCCGCAGCCGGGTTCGGTCAGGGCGATGCCGGCCAGCAGTTCGCCGCTGGCGAGTCTCGGCAGCCAGCGCTGCTTCTGCGCCGCGCTGCCGTAGTCGAGGATGTAGTGCGCGGCGAGGTTGTGCACGCCGGTGTTGGCGGGGATCTCGGCCTTGGCGAGTTCGTCCTGCACCACGAGCTGGTAGGCCAGCGAGGCCCCGGCGCCGCCATAGGTTTCGTCCAGTTCGGGCAGCAGGAAGCCCAGGGCACCGAAGGCGCGCCAGGTCTCGCGCGGGATGAAGCCCTGGCGGCGCCAGCCGTCGAGCTGCGGCGACAGCTCGGCCGCGACATAGCGGCGCACCTGGTCCCTGAAGGCCTCGATGTCTTCGTCCATCCACCGATGGCGGTACAGCTGGGGAAGCATGGCCTCAGATCCCCGTCAGGCCGCCGCTGCACATCAGCGTCTGGCCGCTCACGTAGTCCGACTCGGGCGTGCACAGCAGGTACACCGCGCCGGCCGCCTCTTCGGGCGTGCCGCCGCGGCCCAACGGGATCGACTGCTCCATCATCGCCAGCAGGCCGGGGTTGACGCCGACCTTGATCTCGCGGCCCTCGATGTTCGCGGTGGCCGCATCGGCGGTGCTGGCGGTCAGGCGGGTCTGGATGAAGCCGAAGGCCACGCAGTTGACCGTGACGTTCATGCGGCCCCATTCCTTGGCCAGCGTCTGCGTCATGCCGACGATGCCGGCCTTGGCGGTCGAATAGTTGGTCTGCCCCGCGTTGCCGAACAGGCCGGCCACGGAGGAGATGTTGACCACCTTGCGCACCACGCGCCGGCCTGCGTCGGTCTCGGCCTTGGCGAGCGCGCGGATCACGGGCTGCGCGGCGCGCAGGATGCGGAACGGCGCCGTCAGGTGCACGTCGATCATCGCGTACCACTGCTCGTCGGTGGTCTTCTGCAGCACGCTGTCCCAGGTGTAGCCGGCGTTGTTGACGATGATGTCCAGGCCCTGGTATCGGCTCACCGCGGTGCCGACGAAGCGCTCGGCGAAGTCGGGTGCCGAGACGCTGCCGACGCAGGCCACGGCCTCGCCGCCGCTCGCGCGGATGGCCTGCACCGTGTCCTCGGCCGGCTCGGCATCGAGGTCGTTGACGACGACGCGTGCGCCTTCGGCGGCCAGCTTGAGCGCGATCGCGCGGCCGATGCCGCGGCCCGAGCCGGTGATGAGGGCGACCTTGCCTTCGAGTTTGCGTGTCATGTGGGGGGTCTCTGTGGTTGCAGTGGAAGATTCAGCCCAGCGCCACCAGCGCTTCGCCCGCGATCCGGGCCTGGCCGTACTGGTTGGCGCTCAGCAGTTCGACGCGCACGCAGCGCTCGCCATCGTGTTCGAGCTTCTCGACCACGCGGCCGGTGCAGCGCACCGCATGGCCCAGGTGCGTGATGCCCTGGAAGCGCACGTCGAAGCGCCGCAGCTGCGATGGCGGCGCCCACTGTGTGAGCAGCCGGCCGAGCCAGGCCATGCCCAGCATGCCCTGCGCGAACACGTCGGGCATGCCGGCCCTGCGCGCGAAGTCGGTGTCGATGTGGATGGGGTTGTGGTCTCCCGAGGCACCCGCGAAGAGCGCGAGCGTGGTGCGGGTAACAGGGGACAGCTGCAGAGCGGGCAGTTCATCGCCGACCTGAATGCTGTCGTAGGTGGGAGGAGTCATGGTGCGTCCTTTCGCCTCAATGGCGGCATACGAGTACCGTGCGCAGCTCGGCCACGAGCTCGTCACGCTGGTTGGTGGCGCGCGAGGTCTTCACGACGAACTCGAGCGCGCCGTTCTTCTTGTCGTAGATGTCGCTGAGGGTGGAGCGCACCGTCACCGTGTCGCCCGCGCAGGCCGGGCGGTGGTAGCTGAAGCTCTGCTCGCCGTGCAGCAGCTTCGCAAGCGGGATCTGCAGGTCGTCGAGCAACCGGTTCGACGCGCCCGAATCCAGCTCGGCCGCGAACAGGAAGGTCGGCGGCGCCGGCAGGTCGGGGTAGCCGGCATCGCGTGCGGCAGCCACATCGGTGTAGACCGGATCGGTTTCGCCGATGGCCTTGGCGAAGAACTGCAGCCGGGTGCGTTCGATGGGCAGCACCGAGGCGGGCAACGCATGCCCGATCCATTTCTTGTCGATCATGGTGGTCTCCTCAGACGCGTTCGTAGAGCGTGACCACGCAGGCGCCACCCAGGCCGAGGTTGTGCTGCAGGGCCAGCCGCGCACCTTCGACCTGGCGCTTGTCGGCCGTGCCGCGCAACTGCTGGACCAGCTCGGTGCACTGCGCGACGCCCGTCGCGCCCAGCGGGTGGCCCTTCGACAGCAGGCCGCCCGAAGGGTTGGTGACCACCTTGCCGCCGTAGCTGTTGTCGCCATCGAGCACGAACTGCTCGGCACCGCCCACCGGGCACAGGCCCAGCGCCTCATAGCTCAGCAGCTCGTTGTGGGCGAAGCAGTCGTGCAGCTCCACCACGTCGATGTCCTGCGGGCCGACACCGGCCGCCTCGTACACCTGCTGTGCGGCATCCCGGGCCATGCTGAAGCCGACCACCTCGCGCATGTCGCGGCTCTCGAAGCTCACGGCGCGGTCGGTGGTCATGGCCTGGGCCTTGATGCGCACGCGGCGGTCGAGTCCGTGGCGTTCGGCGAACGCGCTCGAGCAGACGATGGCCGCGGCCGCGCCGCAGGTGGGCGGGCAGGCCATGAGCCGCGTCATCACGCCGGGCCACATGAGCGGCGAGGCCATCACCTCGTCTTCGGTGACGACGGTGCGGAACAGCGCGAGCGGGTTGTTCGACGCATGGCGGCTGGCCTTGGCACGGATCTTCGCGAAGGTCGACAGCTGCGTGCCGTACTGTTCCATGTGGGCCAGGCCGGCGCCGCCGAAATAGCGCAGCGCGAGCGGCACCTGCGCGTCGCCGACCAGCGCGTCGGTGAGGGTCTCGAAGCGGTCGAAGGGGCTGGGACGGTCGGTGAACATGGCCCCGAGCGCGCCCGGGCTCATGTGCTCGAAGCCCAGGGCCAGCACGCAATCGGCGGCCCCGCTGGCCACCGCCTGCCGGGCCAGGAACAGCGCGGTCGAGCCGGTCGAGCAGTTGTTGTTGACGTTAACCACCGGGATGCCGGTCATGCCGACTTCGTAGAGGGCGCGCTGGCCGGCGGTCGAGTCGCCGTAGACGTAGCCCACATAGGCCTGCTGCACCTGTGCGTAGTCGATGCCGGCGTCCTGCAGCGCGATGCGTGTGGCTTCAGCGGCCATCTCGGGATAGGGCCGGTTCGCACCGGGCTTGGTGAAGGGGATCATGCCGACCCCCGTGACGTAGACGTCCTGGCTCATGAGAGGCTCCTGGAAATGAAAGGAAGAAAGGGATGGGGATTCATGCGACGCTGCGCTGGCGCCCCTCCCAGAAGGGCTCGCGCAGTCGGGTCTTGAGCACCTTGCCGGCACCCGACAGCGGCAGCGCGTCGAGGAAGGCCATGCTGCGCGGGCACTTGTAGCCGGCGATGAGCGTCTTGCAGTGCGCGATCAGCACCTCGGCCGGCGTGTCGTCGCCCGGCCTGCGCACCACCACCGCATGGACCGACTCGCCCCACGCGTCGCTCGGAATGCCGATCACCGCGCAGGCGGCCACGGCGGGGTGCTGGGTGATCGCGTTCTCGACCTCGGCCGAGTAGATGTTCTCGCCGCCGCTGATGATCATGTCCTTGAGGCGGTCGACCACGAAGATGTAGCCCTCGTCGTCCATGTAGGCGCCGTCGCCGGTGTGCATCCAGCCGTCGCGCACGGCGGCGGCGGTCTGCTCGGGCATGTTCCAGTAGCCCTGCATCACGTTGGGCCCGCGCACCGCCACTTCGCCCACGGTGCCGCGTGGCACCTCGACGTCCTCGGCATCGACGATGCGCACCTGGGTGCAGTAGCTCGCGCGGCCGGCCGAGCGCAGCTTGCCGGATTGGCGGCCCTCGGCGGTGTGGTTGCGGGCCGGATTGACGGTAGCCAGCGGCGACAGCTCGGTCATGCCGTAGGCCTGCACGAAGTCCACGCCCGGAAACGCGTCCATCGCGCGGTTCAGCACGGCCTCCGAGATGGGCGAGGCACCGTAGGTGATGCACTGCAGGCTGCCGAGGTCGCGCGGCTCGCGCATCGCGGGGTGGTCGACCAGCATCTGGATCATCGTGGGCACCAGCAGGATGTGGGTGACGCGGTCACGGGCGATGGCGTCGAGCACGCCCTCGGGGCTGAACATCGGCACGATCGAATGCGTGTTGCCCTCGAGCCAGTGCGGCGAGGCCAGTCCCATGTCGGCCAGATGGAACATCGGCGCGGCATGCAGGTAGCAGCCCGCGGGCGGTGCCAGGTGCTCGGCATGCAGCGCCAGGCCGGAGCTGCACAGGTTGGTGTGGCTCAGCATCACGCCCTTGGGAAAGCCGGTGGTGCCGCCGGTGTAGAAGATGCCGGCGAGGTCTTCGTCGCAACGGCCGGCATCGGGCACCGGCGCGGCGGCGTCGAGCAGGCCTTCGTAACTGTGCATGCCGGCCGGCGTGGCGCCATCGCCGCAATAGATCACTTCGCGCAGGCTCCGGCACTGGCTGCGCATGCCCTCGACCATCGGGCGGAAGGTCTCGTCGACCAGCAGGATCGACGAGCCCGAGTCCTCCAGCGAGTAGAGGATCTCGGCGGCCGACCAGCGGATGTTGCAGGGATTGAGCACACCGCCGCCCCAGGGCACGGCCATCTGGTACTCGAGGTAGCGGTCGGAGTTCATCGACAGCATGGCCACGCGGTCGCCGGTGCGCATGCCCAGCTGCTGCAGGGCCGATGCGAGGCGGGCGACGCGTTCGGCGTAGTCGCGGAAGGTGCGCGCTCGGCCGGCAAAACGCACGGCCACCTTGTCAGGGTTCTGCTGCACCGCACGGTGCAATGCCTGGGTCATGTACATGGTGTTGTCTCTTGTTGGTCTTGGGGTCGCAGGCTCCTGCCCACGCTGCAGATGGTAGGAATCGATACCCCTTTGCGCGATGCCGTATTGCGTCGTTCGGATGGCAGAAAACCGCAAACTGCCGGTGCCCATGCAGACATGGCGCGCGAAGCAAGGGTTTTCGCCAACCCACGTTTTTTGGGCGCGGCCAGGCCCGCAGGCTCGCTATGCTTCGACCGCGGCCGGCGGACCCGCTGCAGGCCTTCACACCGGCAAAGACCTTCGTCCACGATGCTTCATCCTCCCCAGACGGTTTCCATCCGCTTCGTGCACAGCATCCTCACGGGCGTGAAGTCGCGCGGCCTGTGCTGCGAACCGTTTCTGGTCGACGTCGGCATCGCGCCCGAACTGCTGGAGCAGCTCGATGCGCGCGTGACGCTGGACCAGTACGCGGCACTCTTCAAGGCGCTCACGAACAGCCTCGACGACGACCTGCTCGGCTTGCTCGGCCGACCGCTGCGGCGCGGCAGCTTCGCGTTGATCGCACGCTCGGCGCTGGGCGCGGAAACACTGGAGGTGGCCATTCGCCGCGTGGCGCGGACCTTTCGCCTGTTGCAGGACGATGTGGCCTTCGAGTCGGTGCGCCAGGGCGAGCTGGCCGGCCTGGTCCTGCGCTTCGACCGGCCCGCCGAGATGCAGGCGGTGTTTCTGCACGAGCTGCTGCTGCGCACGACCTGGCGCTTCCTGGCCTGGCTGGTGGGCGGGCAGTTGCCCGCGCGGCGCTTCGACTTCGCCTTCGCGCCCCCGCCGCATGCCGAAGGCTACGAGAAGGTGTTTCCCGCCGCGCGCCACTTCCATTGCGCGCAGTCCGGCTTCTGGTTCGACGTCGGCCATCTGAAGAATGCGGTGCGGCGCGACGAAGCCGCCTTGCGGACCTTCCTGGCCGACGGGCAGGTCAACATCCTCATTCCGCCGCGCAGGGAGGACGCCTTCGGCACCCGTGTGCGCGCCTGGCTGCAACAGGCGCAGCCCGCATGGCCGGACCTGGTCGCCACCGCCGGCGCGCTGCATGTCACCGTCTCCACGCTGCAGCGGCGGCTGGCGCTCGAGGGCACGTCCTTCCAGACGCTCAAGGACGAGCTGCGGCGCGACACGGCCATCGTCCGGCTGAGTACCAGCACGGTGTCGCTGGCGGCGCTGTCCGAAGAACTCGGCTTCGCCGACAGCTCGGCCTTCCAGCGCGCCTTCAAGAGTTGGACCGGGAGTGCGCCGGGCATCTACCGGCGCAGCGGTCGACGGTGATGCCGCGCCGACGAGGACGCCGTGCGACCCGCATGCGGCACGCTTGGCGACCGGATGGCGGAGGACCGAACGGCTGTCCGCGTCCAGCGCCATGACGCAGCGCAGCCATCGCTTTCGTCATGGCGCGGGAGGCGTCGGCCTCAGAAGGCGTAACGGATGCCCAGGTCGTAGCCGGTCGACGTGCGCGGCGTGAAGCTCGCGTTGTTGACCAGCGCCGGGCCGCCTGTGCTCAGCGCCGCACCGTTCCTGTTGCGGACCTGTGCCACGGTGGCGTAGAGCGCGGTGCGCTTCGACAGGTTGTACACATAGCCCAGCGCGAGCTTGCGGGCCTTGGGGTCCGGCAGTGCGGCCATCCCCGGGGGCGTGACCCGGTTCAGGTCATAGTCGACCTGCGACCAGGAGGCCCGGAGCAGGCCGGCACCGATGGGCGCCGTCAGGCCCAGCAGAAAGCCGGTCGTGTCGACGTCGGGCGCTCGCACCGGCGGCGCGGCATCGTAGGCGCGGCGCGTCCGCAGCCTGGAGACCTCTCCCAGCAGCTTGACGACGCCGAAGTCGTAGGACGCCCCCAGGTTCACGGTCTTGACCGAATCCGTGGTGCCGGCATCGTGGTTGTCTCCGATGGCGCTGTTGCCGTAGGCGATCGCGACATCGAGCGGTCCACTCGCGTACCCGATGCGGCCGCCGACATAGCGGCCCGTGCGCGTGCTGTTCGCGGCCACGGGCGTCGACGACGGCTGAGACGATCCGACGTTCTCGGGCAGGGCGTACTGGAGTTCGCCATAGACGCCGCCCAGGTTCGGCGGCAGGAAGTAGCCGACGCTGTTGCTGGTGCGCACGTAGTTGGGATTGCCGCCGAAGGTGCGCGTGCCGGTCGGCAGCGGATAGAGCTGCGCCGCCATGAGCAGCGTGGCGCCGGCCCCCACGGTACCGAAGGGGTCGTACACCGTGTCGTTCCAGAAGGTGGCGGCGTAGTCCCGCCCCAGGCGCACTTCGCCCCAGGGGCCCGAGAGGCTGACGGTCGAGCGACGCGTGAAGCTCAGGCCGCCGACGTTGCCGTCGTCGTTGGTGAGCTGTCCTTCGAGCCAGAAGCCGGCGGCCATTCCGCCCCCAGGTCTTCGGTGCCGCGGAATCCCAATCGGCTCGAGTTGTAGCCCGAGTTGGTCAAGGCCGTCTGGCTCGTCCTGACGCTGCCCTGGTTGACGGCGCCGGGGCGCTCGTCCCTCGAGCGGTTGCTGTAGCCGCTGAGCGCGGCATCGACGACGCCGAACAGCGTGACGTTCGATTGCGCCGATGCCAGCCCCGTGGCCGCCAGTGCGGCGCACGCCACCCAGGCGCGCCGCGCCGGGCGCTTCGGGCGTGTGGAGATGACGATGCCTCCGAGGTGTCGAAGCCATGGGAACGGCCGCTGGGCCTCTTGCCGGCGCGCGTGAATTCTTTCCATCTGAACTTTCTCCCTGTGCAGCCCCGGGACATCCGAGGCCTTCTTTTTCTGGAGGCCGATGGTAGGAAAGGAGCGCCGTCCCGGCGATGGTCGAGTGCAGCGAAGTGATAGCGAAAGAACTCAGTTTCTTTTCAGTTCACTTTTCTTATTCATGTTGCGTGTGCCGGTGACGCTTTCGATCACATTTCGTTCAGTGCGAGGCCACATAGGCCGAGCCCGGTCCCGGGTGCGGCAGCGCGAAGGCCTTCTTCATGCGCTCGGCTTCCTCGACCGGGCTGAGCCCGAACATGCGCTTGAACTCGCGGCTGAACTGCGAGGCGCTCTCGTAGCCGACCTGGCCGCTGGCGTCGGATGCCGTCATGCCGCTGCGCACCATCAGCAGCCGCGCCTGGTGCAGGCGCGTGGACTTCAGGTACTGCATGGGCGAGGTGTGGGTCACGGCCTTGAAGTGGCTGTGGAAGGAGGGCACGCTCATGCCGGCCTCGTTCGCCAGCTGGTCGACGTCGAGCGCCTGCGGGTAGTCGCCGTGGATCCGGCGGATCGCCTTGGCCACCTTGCCGAACTGGCCCCTGGCCGCGAGCGCGGCGCGCATCGACGGCCCCTGGGCGCCGGTGAGCACGCGGAAGTAGATCTCGCGCACCAGCGCGGGCCCGAGGATCGCGGCCTCGAGCGGCGAGCCCATGGCGCGCAGGAAGCGCAGCACGACTTCCTGCAGGGCGACGTCCATCGGCGTCGACATCAGGCCCTGGGGCGGCGCATCGGCCGCGATGCCGGCCGCGTCGAGCTGCAACGCCAGGGCGCTGGCGACGGTGAAGTCCAGCCGCAGGTAGATCGCCAGCAACGGTTCTTGCGCGCTGGCGTCGGTCTCCATCGAAAAGGGCACGGGCACCGACACCGCCAGATAGTGCTGCGCGTCGTAGAGGTAGGTGGTCTCGCCCAGGAAGCCGCGTTTGCGGCCCTGGCAGACGATCACCACGCCCGGGTCGTAGAGCACCGGCGCGCGGCGCAGCGGGCGGTTCGAGCGCAGGAAGCGCACGTCGGGCAGGGCCGTGAGGTTGTAGCCCTCGTCCGGCGCCAGGGCCGCGAGCAGGCGCGCCATCTGTCGGGCGACGGGATCGGATGCGGAACGCAGTGCGCCGGGGGCGTTCATGGTGGTCAGGCTTTCAGGCAGGGCATGCCGATCTTTTAACCGATGAGCGACAGGTGGATGCCGGCCGCATTCATAGTTTTGGGCAAGCTTTCAAGATGGCCGGGCATTCGCGTTCCCGCCTCGGAAGCCTAGCATCGATGCACTCCCTCGAGGAATGCATGCCCTCCGCAATTCCGCGGTGCCGGCCGACGCATCGACCTCGGCGACCCCACAAGGACATCGACATGAACACCCGTACTTTCCTGATCACTGGCGTGAGTTCCGGTTTCGGCCAGGCCCTGGCCTCGGCCGCGCTGGCCGCCGGCCACACTGTCGTCGGCACGGTGCGCAACGACGAAGCGCGTGCGGCCTTCGAATCGCATGCCAGCGGCCGGGCGCATGCGCTGTGGCTCGACGTGACCGACTTCGAAGCCATCGCGCCGGCCTTGGCGGCCGTCACGCAGCGCCTCGGCCCCATCGACGTGCTGGTCAACAACGCGGGCTACGGCCACGAGGGTGTGCTGGAAGAATCCGGGCTCGACGCGATGCGGCACCAGTTCGACGTCAACGTCTTCGGCGCCGTGGCGATGATCAAGGCGGTGCTGCCCGCGATGCGCGAACGCCGCGCGGGCCACATCCTCAACATCACCTCGATGGGCGGCTTCATCACCATGCCGGGCATCGCCTATTACTGCGGCAGCAAGTTCGCGCTCGAAGGCATCTCGGAGGTGCTGGCGCAGGAGGTCAAGGGCTTCGGCATCAAGGTCACGGCCGTGGCGCCGGGCTCCTTCCGCACCGACTGGGCCGGGCGCTCGATGGTGCGTGCCGAGCGCAGCATCGCCGACTACGACGCGCTGATGGACCCGATCCGCGCGGCACGCCAGGCCAAGAGCGGCCAGCAGGCCGGCGATCCGGCCAAGGCCGCGCAGGTGCTGCTGGACCTGGTCGAGCAGCGCGATCCGCCCGTGCATCTTCTGCTGGGCACCGACGCGCTTGCGCTGGTGCGCGCCAAGCTCGGCACGATGGCCGCGGAGATCACGCGCTGGGAAGGGGTGTCGGCCTCGACCGACTTCGCCTGAACCTGAGCCTCACGCCGTCGGCACCGTTCCGCCGTCGATCACGTACTCGGCACCGGTGATGGCGCCGGCGCGCGAGGACACCAGGAAGCCGACCAGCTCGGCCACTTCCTCCGGCCGCGCCGGGCGGCCCAGCGGGATGCCGCCCAGCGAGGCCATCAGCGCCTGCTTCGCGCCGTCGTAGTCGGTGCCGCTGTTGCGCGCGATCTCGGTGACCAGGCCGACCGCCGCCTCGGTCTCGACCCAGCCCGGCGACACGCGCACCACGCGCACGCCCTGGGGTCCGACTTCCTTCGACAGGCTCTTGCTGTAGGTCGACAACGCCGCCTTGGCCGCGGCGTAGGCAGTGGTGGCTTCGTGCAAGGGCAACTGCCGCTGGATCGAGGTCACGTGCACGATCACGCCGCTGCGTTGCGCGAGCAGGCCGGGCAGCAGCGCGCGGTCGAGGCGCACCGCGGGCATCAGGTTCTGGTCGAGCGCCCGCTGCCATTCGCGGTCGCCGAGCACGGCGAAGCCGCCGGCCGGGGCGGACGAACCGCCCACCACATGCACCACGATGTCGAGGCCGCCGAGCTGCGCCTGCACCGCCGCGGCCACGCTGGCGCAGCCGTCGGCGCTGGACACATCGGCTTCGATGAAGCGCACGCCTTCGGGCAGCGCGCCGGCCGGTGGCCGTTGGCGTGCAGTCGTCAGCACCTCGGCGCCGGTACGCGCCAGATGGGCCACGACGGCCTGGCCGATGCCCTTGCTGCCACCGGTGACGAGGGCGCGGCGGCCTTGCAGATCGTTATTGAACGAGGGGGATGAAAAGGAGGAAGAGGGCGTCATGCGGGGTCGCTTTCAAGGCTGGATGGCAAGGCCTCGATGCTCGCGATACCCTCGTGCCATGACAAGAACGCACCTCGAAGTAAGCGCGCCGGAAAAGGGCAAGCAACGCCCGCGCTACACGCCGCTGTCGGCCGCCATCGACGTCGAGGCGGCGCTGGGATTGCTCGAAGGACGATGGAAGCTGGTCATCCTGTTCCAGCTGTTCGACGGGAAGGTGCAGCGCTTCTCCGACCTCGAGAAACGCATCGACGGCATCTCGCAGAAGATGCTGGCGCAGCAGCTGCGCCAGCTCGAGGCCGATGGCCTGGTGGAGCGCACGGTCTACGACGAACTGCCGCCGCGCGTCGACTACCGCCTGACGCCCTGGGGCCAGGCGCTGTGTCCGGCGCTGGATGCGATCCTGTTGTGGACCGAGGCGCGGGAGACGTCAGCCGGCTGAAGCCAGGGCCAGCACCATCGACACCTCGACCACGCCGCCGCCCGGCAGCGAAGCCACGCCGATGGTGGTGCGCGCAGGCAGCGGCGCATCGGGGAAGGCGCGCTGCAGCACGGCCGAGGCAGCGTTCATCACCGCGGCGTGCTGCGTGAAGTCGGCGGTGGCCTGCAGGTAGCCGGTCAGCGTGACCACCTTGCTCACCGCGGCGAGGCTGCCGAACTCGTCTTCCACGGCCCGCAGGATCGCGCCGACCGCGGCCACCGCGGCGACCTCGCCGCGTGCGACATCGTCGGGGCCGGCCAGCACGCCGGTGATCGGCTTGCCCTCGTGGCGTCCGACCACGCCGCTGGAATGCAGCAGGCCGCCGGCCTGGGAAAAACTGGCGTAGAGGCCCGCGGGCCGGGCACGTTCAATGGCTGTCATGGCTTTCTTTCGAAGGATGAGATGGCATCGCCTGGGCTTCGCCCCGCAGCCAGCAGCCTTCCGTGGTCGCGGTGGCCGCCGGCAGCCGCACGAAGATGGCCGAGGGCGAACCCATGGCCTCGCCCTGGCGCACGGTGACCAGTGTCGCAGCCTCGCCGACCAGCCCCGCTTCGCGCAGGCCCCAGGCCAGCGCCGCGGCCGCGATGCCGGTGGCCGCGTCCTCGGGGTAGCCCGAGGACTTGGGGAACTGGCGCGCGCTGACCGTGGCTTCGGCACCGTCCGCCAGCGCGTAGGGATAGAGACCGGTCGAGCCCAGGCGCTCGCACAGCGCCTCGACGGCGCCGAAATCGGGCTGCAGCGCATGCAGCGCCTCGACGTCCGGCAACCGGACCAGCGTCTTGACCCGGCTGGTCGATGCATTGAGCACCGGGCCGACGATCTGCGCGGGCGCGATGCGCAGGCAATGCGCGATCGCATCGCGCAAGGCATCGCTCACCGTCTGCGTCGTCGCGCGCGGTTGGCTGATCTCGACCATGCCGTCGACATGGCGGCCCTGCACCGTGCCGCTCAGCGTCTCGACGGTGACGGGCTGGCCGCGCCATTGGCCGTGGCGGTGCAACAGCCACAGCGCGCCGATGGTGGCGTGGCCGCACATCTCCATTTCGTGGCGCGGCACGAAGTAGCGCATGCGCCAGTCGTGTGCCGCGGCGTCGGACGCGCGCAGCACGAAGACCGACTCGTGGCCGCTGTCGCGGGTGCGCTCGAGCATCTGCGTCGAGGAGAGGGCATCGGCCGCGAGCCACACCGGGGCCGGGTTGCCGCCGCGCTCGCTGCCGGGGCTGGGGAATACGCGAATCAGTTCCATGGGCTCAGTCTGCCTTGGCGTTGACGGCGCGCGCGATGCCGCCCCACAGTGCGATGTCGGCCTTGATCTGCGCGGCGAACTGCGCCGGGCTCAGCGAGAGCGGCGCCACGCCCTTGGCCAGCATGTCGGCGCGCAGCGCGCGGTCCTGCAGCGCACGGTCCAGGGCGGTGCGCACGCGCAGCACCAGGTCCGGGGGCGTGGCGGCCGGCGCCATCAGGCCGTACCAGAGCGCGGGCTTGAAGTCCTTCACGCCGCCGGCCTCGAAGGTCGGCAGGTCCTGGAACACCGCCGAGGCTTCGCTGATGGCCAGCGCGCGCATGCGGCCGGCGCGCACCTGCGGCACCAGTGCGGTCGGGTTGTCGAACAGCACCTGGATCTGGCCGCCCATCAGGTCCGACTGCGCGGGCGCTGCGCCGCGGTAGGGGATGTGCGTCATCTCGATGCCGGTGCGCTGCTTGAACAGCTCGGCCGCCAGGTGGCTGGAGGTGCCGTTGCCGATGCTGCCGTAGTTGAGCGCGCCCGGATGCTTCTTGGCATGGGCGATGAACTCGGCCAGGGTGCGCACCGGCAGCGCGGGCGTCACCACCAGCACGAAGGGCGTGGTGCCGATGGTGCCGACGGGCGTCAGGTCGGCCAGCGGGTCGTAGGGCAGCTTGGGGTAGACGGCCTGGGCCGACGCGATGGTGGTGGTGGTCGCAGCCACCAGCGTGTAGCCGTCGGCCGGCGCCTTGGCGCCGTAGCCCGTGCCCACCGTGCCGCCCGCACCCGCGCGGTTGTCGATGATCACCGGCACGCCGAGTTCGGCCTGCAGCCGCACCTGCACCGAGCGGAAGATCACGTCGGTGCCGCCGCCGGCCGGGAAGGGCACGACGATGGTGATCGGCTTGGCCGGGTAGGGTGCGGCCGACCAGGCGATGGCCGGGCCCAGCAGCGTGGCGGCCGTGGCGGCGAGCCAGGTCCGGCGAAGGATTCTCGAGGTCATTGCATGTTCCTTGCATGTGCGATGCGACGGCTTTCGATTCTGTCGAGCGCACCACGGCGCATGCACCCGATCGCGACGCCGGCGCCACCAATTGCGACAATCCCATGACCATGCAACGCCCGCCACCGCCCGCGCCGCCGCCGCCGATGTCGCTCTTCGCAGAAGGGGCGGCCCGACGCGCGACCATGGTCGCCAGCGCGCGCGAGGGCTACGCGACCACGCTGCATGCACACGACTGCGACATGCTCTTCGTGCCGGTCGCGGGTCGCTTCGACGTGATCGGCGCGCAGGGCGAGACGATGCAGCCTGCGCCTGGCGACTTCGTGTGGTTCGCGGCCGGCGCCGCGCATGCGACGGCCGCGCAGACGCTGCGCCAGACCCATGTGGCGGTCTACATCGATCCCGATTTCTGGAGCACGGCCCTGCGAGCGCAGGGCGTGCAGCAGCCGTTGCAGGGTATGCGCGCGGGCAGCGCGGCGCTCGCCATGCTGTCGCAGAAGATGCTGGAGGTGGCCCGCTCGGGTCCGGGCATCGACAGCCAAAACGGCGCGGTCTACTGCGGCGCGCTGATCATGGAAGCCGCGCGCCTGAGCGCCAACCCGCTGCTGCAGGAACGGCGCACGCCGGCGCGCATGGTGGCGCAGTCCCTGGCCGAGTCGATCTCGGCGGACCTGTCGCAGTCGCTCTCGCTCGATGCCTTCGCCGCGCGCCACTGGCTTTCGCGCCGGCAGGTCGAGCGCAGCTTCCGTGCCGAGTTCGGCATGTCGCCGCTGGCCTTCCAGCAGATCCAGCGCGCCGACCGTGCACGCTACCTGCTGGCCACCACATCGGACTCGGTGCTGTCGGTGGCGCAGCAGGTGGGCTGGGAATCGGGCTCCTACCTGGCCCGCGTGCTGCAGAAGACCTGGGCCCTCACCGCCGCGGAAATCAGAGCCGCCAAGCACGATCGGCCCTGAACGAAAAAGGCCCCGCAAAGCGGGGCCGATGTTCGTGAGACACCGCGGAACCGGCTTTGCCGGGCCGCTGGTGTCGCCCCCGGAGGGGGAGGGCGAAGCGACACGAAGTGCGCGAGACTTCGGGGGAGAGTCAAGTGCTACCGCGGAACCGGCTTTGCCGGGCCGCTGGTGTCGCCCCCGGAGGGGGAGGGCGAAGCGACACGCAGTGCGCGCCGCCCTCGGGGGCGAGCCGATCAGAGGCTGATTTCGGTGATCTTCGCGCCGTTGATCGACACGCCGGCTTCCAGGCCCACGTTGGTCAGCACGAAGCCGACCACCGGTTGACGGACGGTGTTGGTGTCGACCGAGCCATTGGCACCGATGTTGGCGACGGCCACGGTGGCGTCGGCGCCGGCGGTCCAGCCCTTGCTGGCGCGGAACTTGGCCAGGGCGTCCTGGGTGTTGAACAGGAAGATCACAGCCTTGGATTGCGCACCGGCCTGGAAGCCGATCGAGCCAGCGGTCGTGCTGTAGTAGGCCTGGGTGCGGCCACCGGTGCGCAGCGCGCCGCGTCCGTATTCGGCGCCGACGCCGAAGCTGGCGCCGACCACGGCCGGGAACACCAGCACACCGGCCGACTTGGCCACCATTTCACGCGAGCCCGGCACGGTGTCGTACAGCTTGGACAGCGATGCATTGACCTGCGCATCGATCGAGGCACGCGACGACGTGTTGGTGCCGGTGTCGCCCGGACGGGTCGTGGTGCAGCCGACGAAGGCCACGCTGCAGGCCGCGATCGCGGCGGTGGTGACGAGAGTGCGGATCTTGAAGGTTTGCATGGTTCGAATTCCTTATATGAATCGGGCCTGCCGGTCCCGCATCTGCGGCGAGAAATTTAGCGACCCGGACGGATGCTAAGTCGGCTGGAGAGGGGGAAAACGCACTGAGGGAGACGGCCTACGCGAAGTCGGGCGGTTTTGGACGCCATGCGACGGCCCATGCCGCACCTCTGGAAAACCCTGATCAAAATTCAGACAAATGTCTGAAACAAGAACAATGCGATTGACTGAAAGAACATCGATCGGTTCAGTGCCAAGTGAAAAGTCGTTTGCAATCAAGTGTTTCCGGGTTGGCACGACATGTGCAATATTCAGTCATTCCAACCAGGAGACATCCACATGAACCGTCGCCATCTCGTCGCGCTGGCCGCCTTGGCCGCTTGCACCACCGCCCTCACGGCGCACGCGCAGTCCAACGAAATCCGCATCGCCCACGTCTACAGCAAGACCGGCGCCCTCGAGGCCTACGGCAAGCAGACGCAGACCGGCCTGATGATGGGCCTGGACTACGCCACCGGCGGCACCATGATGGTCAACGGCAAGAAGCTGGTCGTGATCGAGAAGGACGACCAGGGCAAGCCCGACCTCGGCAAGTCGCTGCTGGCCGCCGCGTATTCCGACGACAAGGCCGCGCTGGCCGTCGGCCCGACCGCTTCGGGCGTGGCGCTGGCCATGCTGCCGGTGGCCGAGGAGTACAAGAAGATCCTGATCGTCGAGCCCGCGGTGGCCGACTCGATCACCGGCGACAAGTGGAACAAGTACATCTTCCGCACCGGCCGCAACAGCTCGCAGGACGCGATCTCGAACGCAGTCGCGGTCGACAAGGCCGGCGTCACCGTCGCCACGCTGGCCCAGGACAACGCCTTCGGCCGCGATGGCGTGAAGGCCTTTGCCGGCGCGCTCAAGAAGGCCAAGCTGGCGCACGAGGAGTACCTGCCGCCCGCCACCACCGACTTCACCGCCGGTGCGCAACGCCTGATCGACAAGCTCAAGGACGTGCCCGGCCGCAAGATCATCTGGATCGTCTGGGCCGGCGCGGGCAACCCCTTCAAGATCGTCGATCTCGACCTCAAGCGCTACGGCATCGAGATCGCCACCGGCGGCAACATCCTGCCGGCCATGGCGGCCTACAAGAGCCTGCCGGGCATGGAAGGCGCGGCCTACTACTACTTCGGCATCCCGAAGAACCCGGTCAACGAGGCCATGGTCGCGGCCCACTACAAGCAGTTCAAGGCACCGCCGGACTTCTTCACGGCCGGCGGTTTCTCGGCCGCGATGGCGGTGGTGACGGCGCTCAAGAAGACCAACGGCGACACCAACACCAACAAGCTCATCGGCACCATGGAAGGCATGAGCTTCGACACGCCCAAGGGCAAGATGACCTTCCGCAAGGAAGACCACCAGGCGATGCAGTCGATGTACCACTTCAAGATCAAGGTCGACCCGGCCTTTGCCTGGGGCGTGCCGGAACTGGTCCACGAGATCAAGCCGGAAGAAATGGACATCCCGATCAAGAACAAGCGCTGATCGGTCTTTCTCCCTCCCCCGCTGGGGGAGGGCAGGGGTGGGGGCCCGCGGCGCCACCCTCCGCGCGTCGCATGCCCCCATCCCGACCTTCCCCCAGTGGGGGAAGGAGCCATCCCCCTTACCTTCCCATGCTCGTCACCCAAGACCTGACCATTCGTTTCGGCGGCCATGTGGCCGTCAACGCGGTGTCCTGCGCCTTCGCTCCCGGCACCCTGACGGCCATCGTCGGGCCCAACGGCGCGGGCAAGACCACCTACTTCAACCTGATCTCGGGCCAGCTCAAGGCCAGCGCCGGCACGGTGTCGCTCAATGGGCGCGACCTGTCGGGCCTGTCGCCCTCGGCACGCACGCACGCCGGGTTGGGCCGCGCCTTCCAGCTGACCAACCTGTTCCCCAACCTCACGGTGCTGGAGAACGTGCGCCTCGCGGTGCAGGCCACGCGCGCGGGCGCGCACCGGCGCGGGCTCAACCTCTGGAGCATCTGGAGCGACCACCGCGCGCTGACCGAGCGCGCCGACGAGCTGCTGCGGGAGATCAACCTCAAGGCCAAGGAACACGCCACCGTGGCCAGCCTGCCGCACGGCGACCAGCGCAAGCTCGAGGTCGCGCTGCTGATGGCGCTCGAACCGCAGGTCTTCATGTTCGACGAACCCACGGCCGGCATGAACGCCGCCGAGGCGCCGGTGATCCTCGACCTGATCCGCCGGCTCAAGCAGGACAAGACCAAGACCATCCTGCTGGTCGAACACAAGATGGACGTGGTGCGCGAATTGGCCGACCGGATCATCGTGCTGCACAACGGCACGCTGGTGGCCGACGGCGAACCGGCCGAGGTCATCGCCTCGCCGATCGTGCAAGAGGCCTACCTGGGCGTGGCGAAGGAAACCGCATGACGACACTGACGCGTTTCTCCCACCCCCGCCAGGGGAGGGCTGGGGCCGAAGGCCTTCGCACCTTTGCGGCGTCACCAACGCCGCCGGCCCCCATCCCAACCTTCCCCCAGGGGGGCAGGGAGCAATACCGATGACCACTTCCAACCATCTTCTGACGCTCGAAGGCGTGCAGACGCACATCGGCGCGTACCACATCCTCCACGGCGTCGACCTCGTGGTGCCCAAGGGCCAGCTCACCATGCTGCTCGGGCGCAACGGCGCGGGCAAGACCACCACGCTGCGGACCATCATGGGCCTGTGGCAGGCGTCGAAGGGCAGAGTGCATTTCAACGGCAAGGACATCACCGCGCTGCGCACGCCCGAGATCGCCGCGCTGGGCATCGCCTACGTGCCCGAGACCATGGGCATCTTCGCCGACCTCACGGTCAAGGAGAACATGCTGCTGGCCGCGCGCGCCGCGAAGAACGCCGACGCGATCGACGACACGCGGCTGAAGTGGATCTTCCAGCTGTTCCCGGCCGTCGAGAAGTTCTGGAACCACCCGGCCGGCAAGCTGTCGGGCGGGCAGAAGCAGATGCTGGCCGTCTCGCGCGCCATCGTCGAGCCGCGCGAGCTGCTGATCATCGACGAGCCCAGCAAGGGCCTGGCGCCCGTGATGATCAACAACATGATCGACGCCTTCGCGGAGCTCAAGCGCAGCGGCGTGACGCTGCTGCTGGTCGAACAGAACATCCACTTCGCCCAGCGCCTGGGCGACAGCGTGGCGGTGATGGACAACGGCCGCGTGGTGCACAGCGGCGCGATGGCCGCGTTCTCCGCGGACACGCAACTGCAGCAGTCGCTGCTGGGACTCGCCTTATGAAGTACTCGATGTCTTGTCCCCTCTCCCTCCGGGAGAGGGCTAGGGTGAGGGCCGGCGGCCTGTGCAACGGGCATGCCCTCATCTCGACGCTGTCGGCCCTCACCCCAACCCTCTCCCAAAGGGAGAGGGAGCAGGAAGGCGTGCAGCCATGAAAGCATCCGATCTCGACTGGAAGCCCCTGCTGCTGGTCCCCGTGCTCGCGCTCGTCGCACTGCCGCTCACCGGCTCGTTCTCGACCTGGCTCACGCTCACGGTCGCGGGCCTGGCGATGGGCATGATCATCTTCATCATCGCCTCGGGCCTGACGCTGATCTTCGGCCTGATGGACGTGCTGAACTTCGGCCACGGCGTGTTCATCGCGCTGGGCGCCTTCGTCGCGAGCAGCGTGCTCGGCCTGATGGGCGACTGGACCGGCTCGGGCGAGCTCTGGCGCAACCTGGTCGCGGTGTTCCCGGCCATGCTGGTCGCGATGCTCGTGGCCGGCGCGGTCGGCCTGGCTTTCGAGCGCTTCATCGTGCGGCCGGTCTACGGCCAGCACCTCAAGCAGATCCTGATCACCATGGGCGGCATGATCATCGGCGAGGAGTTGATCAAGGTGATCTGGGGCCCGGCGCAGATCCCGCTGCCGCTGCCCGAGGCGCTGCGCGGCTCGGTCTTCGTGGCCGAGGCCGCCATCAGCAAGTACCGGCTGCTGGCCGTCGCGGTGGGCCTGGTGGTGTTCGGCCTGCTGGCCTGGACACTGGGCCGCACCAAGATCGGCCTCCTGATCCGCGCCGGCGTGCAGGACCGCGAGATGGTCGAGTCGCTGGGCTACCGCATCGGCCGGCTGTTCGTCGGCGTGTTCGTGGTCGGCAGCGCATTGGCCGGCCTGGGCGGCGTGATGTGGGGCCTGTTCCAGCAGAACCTGATCCCGCAGATGGGCGCGCAGGTCAACGTGCTGATCTTCATCGTGATCATCATCGGCGGCCTGGGCTCGACGGGCGGCGCGCTGATCGGTGCGCTGCTGGTCGGCCTGATGACCAACTACATCGGCTTCCTGGTGCCCACGCTCACGCAGTTCGCGAGCATCTTCCTGATGGTCGCCGTGCTCCTGTGGCGGCCGCAGGGTGTGTATCCGGTGGCCAGCAGCCGCTGAGGATGAAGCCATGTTGAAACGTCTTCTCTCCAACGACATGCCGCGCAGCCGCGTGCTCGCCGTGCTGCTGCTCGCGGTGCTGCTGGGCCTGGCCTTCGCGCCCTTCGCGTTCCCGGGCGTCAAGGCGCTCAGCGTCGCGGCCAAGATCCTGGTCTTCGTGGTGCTGGTCGCCAGCTTCGACCTGCTGCTGGGCTACACCGGCATCGTGAGCTTCGCGCACACCATGTTCTTCGGCATCGGCGCCTACGGCATCGCGATCGCGGCCAGCCGCATGGGCCCGAGCTGGGGCGCGGTGGCCGTCGGGCTGGGCGGCGCGCTGGCGCTGTCGCTGGTGCTGGCCCTGGCGATCGGCCTGTTCTCGCTGCGGGTGCGCGCGATCTTCTTCGCCATGATCACGCTGGCGGTGGCCGCGGCCTTCCAGACGCTGGCCTCGCAGCTGTCGGAGTTCACCGGCGGCGAGGACGGCCTGACCTTCAAGCTGCCCGAGCTGATCTCGCCCAGCTTCGAGTTCGCCGAGGAACCCTTCTTCGGCGTCTCGCTCGACGGCCGGCTGCTGTGCTACTACCTGCTGTTCGTGGTGGCGGTGGTGCTGGTGCTGGCTCTGCTGCGCATCGTGAACTCGCCCTTCGGCCGCGTGCTGCAGGCGATCCGCGAGAACGAGTTCCGCGCCGAAGCCATCGGCTACCGCGTGGTGGTCTATCGCACCACGGCCGCGGTGCTGTCGGCATTGTTCGCCACGCTGGCCGGCGCGATGCTCGCGATCTGGCTGCGCTACAACGGGCCCGAGACCTCGCTGAGCTTCGAGATCATGGTCGACGTGCTGCTGATCGTGGTGATCGGCGGCATGGGCACCATCTACGGCGCGGCCATCGGCGCGGTGCTGTTCGTGATCGCACAGAGCTACCTGCAGGACCTGCTGCGCCTGGGCAGCGAAGCCGCGAGCGGCCTGCCATGGCTGGCCGCGCTGCTGTCTCCCGACCGCTGGCTGCTGTGGCTGGGCGTGCTGTTCGTGCTGTCGGTCTATTACTTCCCGACGGGCATCGTCGGCAAACTGCGTACGCGTGCTGCACGATGAACCCGATCCTCCCTTCGTCTCACTACGCACAACTGCTCGGCCGCGAGATCCACTGGATGGACTGGGGCCCGAAGGAGGGCGCCGCCGTGATCGCCTGGCACGGCCTGGCGCGCACCGGCCGCGACATGGACGAGCTGGCCGCGCACCTCGCGGGCCAGGGCTTTCGCGTGGTCTGCCCCGACACCCTTGGCCGCGGCCTGAGCCAATGGAGCCCGGCGCCCGACGAGGAGTACCAGCTCTCGTTCTACGCCCGGCTGGCCGAGGCGCTGTGCGACGAACTGCAACTCGACCGCGTGCACTGGGTCGGCACCTCGATGGGCGGCGCCATCGGCACGGTCTGCGCGTCGGGCTTGTTCGCACCGCGCATGAAGCAGCGCATCGCGAGCCTGGTGCTCAACGACAACGCACCCGAGCTGGCCTCGGCGGCCATCGAACGCATCAAGGCCTATGCGGGCAACCCGCCGGCCTTCGACACGGTCGCCGAGCTCGAGGCCTTTTTCCGTACCGTCTACAAGCCCTACGGCTGGCTCAGCGACGCGCAATGGCGCCGGCTCACCGAGACCTCGACGCGCCGCCTGGCCGACGGCCGCGTGACGCCGCACTACGACCCGCAGATGGTGCGCCAGTTCACCGCGCACGACGACGACTACGGCATCTGGCCGCACTGGGACGCGATCGAGGCGCCTGTGCTGTGCCTGCGCGGCGCCGATTCCGACCTGGTGCTGCGCGAGACGGTGGTCGAGATGCGCGGCCGCGGCCCCGGCGCGGCGGGCCGGCTGCAGGTGATCGAGGTGCCCGATTGCGGCCATGCGCCGGCGCTCAATGTGCCGTCGCATCTCGACCCGATCGAGGCCTTCATCCGCGCCGCGCAGACCTGATCCGGGGAATGTGCGCACGGCCGCGCGGACCGTGCACGCCGCGGGTCTTTGGCCGACAGGGCACAGTGCTGCCTTTTCGTTGAAAGGATCTGCATGACCTGGCTCTACCTTGCCTTCGCGATCGTGGCCGAAGTGGCTGCGACTTCGGCGCTCAAGGCCTCGGAAGGCTTCACCCGCCTCGGGCCCTCGGTGCTGGTGGTCGTGGGCTATGGCATCGCCTTCTTCCTGCTCTCGCTGACGCTGCGCACCATCAGCGTGGGCGTGGCCTATGCGATCTGGTCGGGCGCCGGCATCGTGCTGGTGTCGGTGGTCGGCCTGGTGCTGTTCAAGCAGCGGCTCGACGGCCCGGCGATGCTCGGCATGGGCCTGATCGTGGCCGGCGTGGCGGTGATCCAGCTGTTCTCGAAGACGGCCTCGCACTGAGGCCGGGGCCGCCGTTCAGCGCTTCTTGGCGCCGAAGATGCTGCCCAGCACCCCGCGCAGGATCTCCTTGCCCAGGCCCGTCCCCGCGGTGCGTACGGCCGACTTGGCCATGGTCTGCACCAGGCCGTCGCGCTTGCCGCCGCGCGGGCCGGTGGTGCCGAACAGCAGGTCGTTCAGGCCGCCCATCATCCCGCCGTGGTCGTCGGCCGCGGGCGCGCCGGGCTTGCCGCCGGCCACGACCGGCGGCGCGTCGGGCGCCGTGGCGGTGCGCGCCTTGAGCTTCTCGTAGGCCGACTCGCGATCGACCGTCTTCTCGTAGACGCCGGCGACCAGCGAGTTCGCGATCAGCTGCTGGCGCTGCGCGGGCGTGATCGGGCCGAGCTGGCTGCCCGGCGGCAGCACGAACACGCGTTCGGTCACGCTGGGCCGGCCTTTCTCGTCGAGCAGGCTCACCAGCGCTTCGCCCACCGCGAGCTCGGTGATCGCGGCCTCGATGTCCAGGCCCGGCTTCGGGCGCATGGTGGTGGCCGTGGCCTTCACCGCCTTCTGGTCGCGCGGCGTGAAGGCGCGCAGCGCATGCTGCACCCGGTTGCCCAGTTGGGCGAGCACGGTGTCGGGGATGTCCAGCGGGTTCTGCGTGACGAAGAACACGCCCACGCCCTTGGAGCGCACCAGCCGCACCACCAGCTCGATGCGTTCGACCAGCGCCTTGGGCGCGTCCTTGAACAGCAGGTGCGCCTCGTCGAAGAAGAACACCAGCTTGGGCTGCTCGGGGTCGCCGATCTCGGGCAACTGCTCGAACAGTTCGGACAGCAGCCACAGCAGGAAAGTGGCGTAGAGCCGCGGCGCGTTCATGAGCTTGTCGGCCGCCAGCACGTTGACCACACCCTTGCCGCCCACGGTCTGCATGAAGTCCTGGATGTTGAGCATCGGCTCGCCGAAGAACTTGTCGCCGCCCTGGCTCTCGATCTGCACCAGGCCGCGCTGGATGGCCCCCACGCTGGCCGCGCTGATGTTGCCGTAGGCGGTGGTGAACTGGCTGGCGTTCTCGCCCACGTGCTGCAACATCGCACGCAGGTCTTTCAGGTCGAGCAGCAGCAGGCCGTTGTCGTCGGCGATCTTGAACACCAGGTTCAGCACGCCCGACTGCGTTTCGTTGAGGTCGAGCATGCGGCCCAGCAGCAGCGGGCCCATGTCGGAGATGGTGGCGCGCACCGGATGGCCCTGCTCGCCGAACACGTCCCACAGCGTGACGGGGCAGGCCAGCGGGGCAGGGGGCTCGATGCCGCGTTCCTTGAGCGTGGCCGCGAGCTTCGCGCCGATGCTGCCGGGCTGGCTGATGCCGGTCAGGTCGCCCTTCACGTCGGCCATGAACACCGGCACGCCGATGCCCGACAGCTGCTCGGCCAGGGTCTGCAACGTGACGGTTTTTCCGGTGCCTGTCGCGCCGGTGACGAGGCCGTGGCGGTTGGTCAGGCCGGGCAGCAGGAAGCACTCGGTGCTGTCGTGGCGGGCAATCAGAAGCGGGTCGGCCATGGGGGGCTCCGGTCGGGTCGAAAACGGGCAGTCTATCCAAGGCGCGCTTCTATAATTCGCCGATTAACGCCTTTGTTTCGTGAAATCGTTCAGGAGTCTCCGTGTCATCGACCCCCATCCCCTCCGTTTCCGCCGAAGGCGCCAGCCCTGAACAGACGCCGCTCGAGCTCGAGCTGGCCACGCTGCTGGTCGAATCCCTGAACCTCGAAGTCGCACCTGCCGAGGTCGACCCCAACGCACCGCTGTACGGCGAAGGCCTGGGCCTGGACTCCATCGACATCCTGGAAGTGGCTCTCGAAGTGTCGCGCCGCTACGGCTTCCAGTTGCGCTCCGACGACGAGCGCAACCAGCAGATCTTCACGTCGCTGCGCACGCTGGCCACGCACGTGGAACAGAACAAGACCACCGCCTGATGACAGGGCAGGGCGCCGCGAATCTCGAGAGCGGTCCGCCGACGGACCGCCGCACGGCGCGGGCCTGAGCGATGTCGCGTTGGCGCCTGGCGCTCCTGCTGACGGCAGGGGCGGCGTATGCCGGCCTGTCGCACTGGCTGATGCTGTTCCACCCGCATGCGCCCTGGGCCATGGCGGTGCTGCTGGGCCCTTTGTGGCTCACCGCGCTGGGCCTGGGCGGTTCGCGCTTCGGTGGCTGGGGCCTGGTGGGCGCGACGGTTGTCGGCGCGCTGGTCTTCGTGCTGCTGTGGCGCGGCGGCGCGGGCGATCCCAACCGGCTCTATGTGCTGCAGCACGTCGGCATCAATGCGGTGCTGGGCTGCTGGTTCGGCGGCACGCTGCGCGGCGGCGGGCTGTCGCTGATTGGCCAGTTCGCGCAGCGCGTCCACACGCTGGGCCCGGGCATGCCCGAGTACACGCGCCAGGTCACCTGGGTCTGGACCGTGTACTTCGCGGTCACGGCCGGCATCTCGATCCCGGTCTACCTGTGGCTGCCGTTCTCCGCGTGGTCGCTGCTGGCCAACGTGCTGAGCCCCGTGATGGTGGTGGGGCTGTTCGTCGGCGAACACCTGCTGCGCTACCGCCTGCATCCCGAATTCGAGCGCACCCGCATGATCGATGCGGTGCGTGCCTTCTACGGCACCCACAGCGCCGCGGCCGATCCGGTCGCCAAGCGCTAGGCGTGTCGCCCACCGGACCGCGCATGTCGAAGAACGAATCCCTTTCCCTGGCGCTGCTGACGCCACGTGACCTGGCCGCGCCGCTGGCCTGGCGTGCCGGCGTGCCGGTGTCGGGCCACGCCTTTCTCGCCGACGTGGCGCGGCAGGCCGAGCGCATGCCCGCCACCGGGCCGGTGGTCAACCTGTGCAACGACCGCTACGCCTTCTCGGTGGCGCTGGGTGCCGCGCTGCTGCGCGGGCAGGCCAGCCTGCTGCCGCCCGATGCGCGGCCCGAGACCATGGCGCGCCTGGTCGAGACGCACGGCGCCCTCGTGGCGGTGACCGACGAGCCCTCGCTGCCCACGCCGGGCATGCCCAAGGTGCTGGTCGAGGTCGGCGGCGATGCGCCGCGCGAAGGTGACGACGTCGCGGTGCCGGCCATCGACGGCGGCCTGCATGCGGTGAGCCTGCTCACCTCGGGCTCGACCGGCACGCCGCAGCCGCATGCCAAGCGCTGGGAGACGCTGGTCGGCGACGTGGCGGCCGCGGTCGGGCGCCTGGCCGACTACCTCGAGCGCCCCTCGCTGGCCGGCGTGACGCTGGTCGCGACGGTGCCGGTGCAGCACAGCTACGGCCTGGAGTCCTCGGCGCTGCTCGCGCTGCTGGGCGGTGCGGCCTTCGATGCAGGGCGGCCCTTCTTTCCGGCCGACATCGTTGCCGCGCTGGCCGCGGTGCCACGTCCGCGTGCGCTGGTCACCACGCCGTTTCACTTGAAGACGCTGCTGCTGTCGGGCCTCGAAATTCCGCCGGTGGACCTGATCCTGTCGGCCACCGCGCCGCTGTCGCCGCAGCTCGCCGCGCAGGCCGAGCAGGCGAGCGGCGGCGTGCTGATCGAGATCTACGGCAGCACCGAATCGGGCCAGGTCGCGACGCGCCGGCCCACGCAGAGCGAGGTCTGGGAGACCTTCGGCGAGATCCGCGTGACGGCGCAGACCACAGCCGATGGCACCGAGCAGTTCGTCTTCGGCGGCGACTTCATCCCCGAGCCCACGCCCATGGCCGACGTGCTCGAGCTGCTCGACGACCGGCGCTTCCGCCTGTTCGGCCGCGCCAACGACCTGATCCACGTGGCCGGCAAGCGCAGCTCGCTGGGCCACCTCAACTACCACCTCAACAGCATCCCCGGCATCGAGGACGGCGCCTTCTGGCTGCCCGACGAGGTCAGCGACGGCGTGGTGCGGCCGGTGGCTTTCGTGGTGGCGCCTTCGCTTTCGACCGCCGAGATCGTCGCGGACCTGCGCCATCGGCTGGAATCGGTCTTCGTGCCGCGCCGCGTGGTGCACGTGAGCGCATTGCCGCGCGAGGGCACGGGCAAGCTCACGGTGCGCTCGCTGCGCGAGTTCGCGCTGTCGCAGCTGGCGTCCGACGACACCCCGGTGCAGCTCAGCCACGAGGTGCCGGCCGACCATCCGGTGTTCGCGGGCCACTTTCCCGGCCAGCCGCTGGTGCCCGGCGCATTGCTGGTGTCGGAGGTGATGGAGGCCATGCAGCGCGTGCCGGCGATGGCCGCGCGACTCGGGCCGCATCCGACCCTGGCGGCGGTCAAGTTCCTGTCGCCGGTGCGGCCCGGCGCACGCATCGACATCGCACTGCAACCCGAGAGCGGCGCGGCGCGCGGCGTGAAGTTCGAGCTGCGCTGCGGCGACGTGATCGCGGCCAGCGGCCGCTGGACCGCATCGGACCCGGCCTGATGGCGCACGAGGACGCCGCCACCAGGAAGCCCGAGGCCGGCGACTGGGCCCATCGACCGGAGCGCAGCAACATGCTTGCGCTGCGCTTCATCTGCTGGCTGGCACTGCGTTGCGGGCGGCGGGCCACGCGGCTGATCCTGCCGCCGATCTGCCTCTATTTCCTGCTGCTCGACCCGACGCCGCGGCGCCACATCAAGCGCTACCTGCTGCGCGCGATCGGCCCGAAGGCCGGCTGGGCCGATGGCTACCGGCTGCTCCACACCTTCGCCTCGACCGTGCTCGACCGCGTCTATTTCCTGCGCGGGCGCATGGACCTGTTCGACGTGCGGGTCAGCGGGCAGCAGGCGGTGCACGCCGAGATCGACGCGGGCCGTGGCGCCTTCATGCTCGGGGCCCACATGGGCAGCTTCGAGGCGATGGGCGCCTGCCGCCAGCACAGCAACGACCAGTCGCAACTGCGGCTCGCGATGCTGATGTTCACCGACAACGCACAACGCATCTCGGCGATCCTCGACGCCATCAGCCTGCCCGAACTGCGTCCCCACATCATCGCGCTGGGGCGACCGCATTCGATGCTCGACCTGCGCGACTGGCTCGACAGCGGCGGACTGGGCGGCCTGCTGGCCGACCGCACGCTGCCGGCCGGCGAGGAAGCGGCGCAGCGCAGCAACAACGTCGTGCTGCCTTTTCTCGGGCAGCCCGCAACCTTCAGCGACGGGCCCTTCCGGTTGGCCGCGCTGCTGCGCCGCAAGGTCTTCTTCATGGCCGGCCTCTACCTGGGGGGCGCGAGCTACGATGTCCGCTTCGAGCCTCTGGCCGATTTCAGCGAACGCCTGGCCGACCCGGCCGAACGGGAACGCCGCATCCGCGCCGCGGTCGAAGCCTATGTGCTGCGGCTCGAGGCCCTGTGCCGCGAGCACCCCTACAACTGGTTCAACTTCCATGATTTCTGGCTTGAAGATGCGCATTGACGGCGGCCTGCGCCGCGTCCGATGGGTCGTGGCGCTGCTGCTGTGCGCCGCCGCGCCGGCCTGGGCCTTCGACTTCAACGAGCTGATGGGCCTGCTGGCCCGGCAGAAGCAGGGCGAAGCCACCTTCACCGAACAGCGCTACGTGCGCGGTGTCGACGGTCCGCTCGCGGCCAGCGGCACCCTGAGCTTCACCGCCCCCGACCAGCTGGTGCGGCGCACGCTGACGCCCCGGCCCGAGACCATGGCGGTCGACGGCAACAATCTGGTGCTGTCGCGCAGCGGCCGCACCCGCAACATGACGCTCGACAGCGTGCCCGAGATCCAGGGCCTGGTCGAGGCCATGCGCGCCACGCTGGCCGGCAACCCGCAGGTGCTGCAGCGCTACTTCACGCCCACCGTGACCGGCAACGCCGACGCCTGGGCGCTCGACCTGGCGCCGCTCGATGCGCGCCTGTCGTCCCAGATCGCGGCGCTGCGCCTGAGCGGCAAGGCCGGCGAGGTGCTGGGCGTGGAGATGGAGTTCCGCGGCGGCGACCGCTCGATCATGACCATCTCGCCCAAGCGATGAACGCCGGACCGAGCCGCGCTCGTCGCATCGGGGTGCTGCTGCTGTGGCTGGCCGCGGTGCTGGCCGGCGTGGCCGTGATCTCGCGCACGCAATTCAGCGCCGACCTCTCGGCCTTCCTGCCCGCCAGCCCCGACGCGCGCCAGCGCGTGCTGATCGAGCAGCTGCAGAGCGGCGTGGCCTCGCGCACGCTGATGGTCGGGCTCGAAGGCGGCAAGGACGCGGCGCAGCGCGCCGAGGTCTCGCGCGCGCTGGGCAAGGGCATGCGCGCCAGCGGCCTGTTCGAGCAGGTGCAGAACGGCGACCACAGCGAGTGGAAGGAGGCCGGCACCTTCGTGTTCGACCGCCGCTACCAGCTCTCGCCCGAGGTTTCGCCCGAACGCTTCAGCGTCGACGGCCTGCGCGACGCGATCACCGACACGCTGTCGATGCTCGGCACGCCGGCCGGCAACATGGTCCGGCCGCTGTTCGAGCGCGACCCGACCGGCGAGACCCAGCGCATCGCCGAAGAGATGATCCCGGCCACCTCGCCGCGCACGGAGGAGGGCGTGTGGGTCTCGCGCAGCGCGCCGCGTGCCATGCTGCTGGCCACCACCACCGCTTCGGGCAGCGACCTCGACGCGCAGGCCGCGGGCATCGCGGCGATCGAGGCCGAGTACGCGAAGGCCACCCAGGGCATGGGCGCCGAGGCGCCGAAGCTGCAGTTGAGCGGCGCGCCGGTGTTCTCGGTGCAGAGCCGCGACAAGATCAAGGGCGAGGCGATCCACCTCGCGATCGTGGGCGCCATCGTCATGGGCTGCCTGCTGCTCGCGGCCTTCGCGTCGCCCAAGGCGCTGGTGATCGCGGTGCTGCCGGTGCTGACCGGCGTGGTCGCCGGCACGGCCGCCGTGGCGCTGGTGTTCGGCTCGGTGCACGGGCTCACCATGGGCTTCGGCAGCACGCTGATCGGCGAGACCGTCGACTACGCGATCTACTACCTGATCCAGGCGCGTGGCGCGGCCGTGCGCGGCACCGGCTGGCAGCGCTGGCGCGACCTCAACTGGCCGACCGTGCGGCTGGGTCTGCTGACCTCGGTCTGCGGCTTCGCGGCGCTGCTGTTCTCGGGCTTCCCGGGCCTGGCGCAGCTGGGCGTGTTCTCGATTGCCGGCCTGGTGGCCGCGGCTCTGGTCACGCGCCACGGCCTGCCCATGCTCGCGCCCGACGGCGCCACCGGCATGGGCATGCGCCGCCAGATGGCGCGCCTGGCCGGCGGCATCGTCGACGCCATGCCGCGCCTGCGCATGACCTTCATCGTGCTGGGCGTCGCGGCGGTGGCCTTGATGGCCTGGCAGGGCGGCGAGCTGTGGCGCGCCAGCCTGTCGTCGATGAGCCCGATCTCCAAGGCCTCGCAGGAACTCGATGCCTCCTTGCGCGCCGACATCGGCGCGAGCGACGGCGGCACGCTGGTGGTGATCCAGGCGGCCGACGAGCAGGCCGCACTGCGCGCCACCGAAGCCGCCGGCGCGAAGCTCGACACCTTGGTGGGCGAAGGCCAGTTGAGCGGTTTCGAGACCGTGACCCGCATGCTGCCCAGCATCGCCACGCAGCAGGCGCGCCTGGCGAGCCTGCCCGACGCTGCGACCTTGCGCGCCCGGTTGGCCGAGGCCACGACCGGCATGCCGCTGAAGCCCGAGCGCTTCGAGCCCTTCATCGCCGCGGTCGACACGGCGCGCGCGCTGGCGCCGATCACGCGCCAGGATCTGGACAAGGGCCCGATGGCGCCGGTGGTGCGTGCGCTGCTGTTCGAGCGCCCGGGCGGTGGATGGTCGGCGCTGATCGCGCTGCACCCGACCGATCGCTTCGACAAGACCAAGCTCGCGGCCGCGCTGGCGCCGCTGCCCGAAGTGCAGGTGGTCGACATCGGCGACGAGCTCGGCAGCCTCTATGCGCGCTACCTGCACGAAGCCTTCGTGCAGGTCATGCTGGGCGCGCTCGCGGTGGTCGTGCTGCTGGGCCTCTACCTGCGCTCGCTGCGCCGCCTGGTGGCGGTCTGCCAGCCGCTGCTGCTGGCGGTGGTGCTCACGCTGGGCGGCATGGCCGTGCTGCAGGTGCCGCTGGGCATCCTGCACCTGGTCGGCCTGCTGCTGATCGTGGCGGTAGGTTCCAACTACGCGCTGTTCTTCGACCAGCTGCAGGAGACCGGTCGCGCCGACGAGGACACGCTGGCCTCGCTGATGCTGGCCAACCTCACGACCGTGGTGTCCTTTGGGCTGATCGCGATCTCCGACATTCCGGCGCTCTCGGCCATCGGCCGGGTGGTGGCGCCGGGCGCGCTCTTGGCCTTGCTGTTGTCGGCGGCATTCGGCAAACGCCGCGCGCGCTGAGGTACAAAGGCGCGTCATGTCTTCCGCCACCGACACGCCCCTCGCACCGCTGCCGCCCGTGTTCACGGCCAGCGCGGTGGTCCACCTCGCCGCACTGGGTGCAGGACTGTGGCTGCCCGGTGCCTGGCCGTGGGCGATCGGCGCAGTGGTGCTCAACCATGCGCTGGTCACGGGCGCCGGCCTCACGCCGCGCAGCCGGCTGCTGGGGCCCAACGTCACGCGCCTGCCGGCCGCGGCCGTGGCGCGCCGCGAAGTGGCACTGACCATCGACGACGGCCCCGACCCCGAGGTCACGCCGCAGGTGCTGGACCTGCTCGACGCCCACGGCCAGCGCGCCACCTTCTTCTGCATCGCCGAGCGCGTCGCGGCCCATCCTGCGCTGGCGCGCGAGATCGTCGCGCGCGGCCACGGCATCGAGAACCACACGGCGCGGCACCGGCACAACTTCTCGCTGCTCGGGCCGCGCGGCTATGCGGCCGAAATTTCACGCGCGCAGGATCTGCTGACCGAGGTCACGGGCCGGCGGCCCCAGTGCTTTCGCGCGCCGGCCGGCCTGCGCAACCCTTTTCTCGCGCCGGTGCTGCGTCGGCTCGGCCTGTCGCTGGTGAGCTGGACCCGGCGCGGCTTCGACACCCGCGAGCACGATCCGGCCAAGGTGCTGGCGCGGCTCACGCGCGGCCTCGCGGCCGGTGACATCCTGCTGCTGCACGACGGCAATGCCGCGCGCACGGCCACCGGCCGGCCGGTGCTGCTCGAGGTGCTGCCGCCGCTGCTGGCGCGCTTCGAGGCCGAGGGCCTGCGGGCCGTGACGCTGGCCGACGGGTTGGCCGGATGAGCGGGGCATCGACCGACGCGGCCTGGCGCCGCCTGCACGAGACCGCCTCGGCACCGTACCGACAGTCCGGGCGCTTTGCCTGGCATTTCGCGCGCGGCAAGCTGGGGCGCGACCCGATCTTTCGCAGCGTGATCGAACACGGCCTGATCGATGCCGCGCGCGGCCGCGTGGTCGACATCGGCAGCGGCCAGAGCCTGCTCGCAAGCCTGTTGTCGGCCATGGCCGGCATGCAGGCCCAGGGGCACTGGCCCGCGAGCTGGGCCCCGACGCCCGAGCGCGCGCAGTACACCGGCATCGAACTCATGCCCAACGACGTGGCGCGTGCGCGCGCGTCGATCGCGCATCTGGAACCGGCGCCGCAGCTGCTGTGCGCCGACATGCGGACCGCCACGCTGCCGGCTTGCGACCTGGTCGCGATCTTCGACGTGCTGCACTATGTCGACCTGCACGCGCAGGAGGCCGTGCTGCACCGTGTGCGCGATGCGCTGGCGCCCGGCGGGCGGCTGCTGCTGCGCGTCTGCGATGCCGCCAGCGGGCGCGCCTTCGCCGTCACGCAGTGGGTGGACCGCGCCGTGCTGTTCGTGCGTGGCCATGGCACCGCGCGCACCTGGGGCCGGCCGCTGGCCGAGTGGACCGCACTGCTGGCCCGGCTGGGCTTCAGCGTCCAGATTGTTCCCATGAGCCAGGGCACGCCGTTTGCGAACGTGCTGCTGGTGGCAGACCTTCCGACCGTTCATCCATGACCCCTCAGACCCTCGACCGTGCCGGCATCGCCCGGCGCATTCCCCACAGCGGCACCATGTGCCTGCTCGACCGCCTCGACGCCTGGGACGCGGAAGCGATCCATTGCAGCACCGAGAGCCATCGCTTGCCCGACAACCCGCTGCGCACCGCCAGCGGCTTGATGACGCCCAACCTGATCGAGTACGCCGCGCAGGCCATGGCGCTGCACGGCGGCCTGCTGGCGCCCGAGGGCGCCGAACCCTCGGCCGGCTTCCTGGCCAGCGCGCGCGGCGTGCGCTTCGCGATCGATCGCTTCGACGATGTGGAGGGCGCGCTGCAGGTGCAGGCGCGCCGGCTGTCGGGCGATGCGCGCCAGGTGCTCTACGAATTCGCGGTGAAGAACGCGGCGAATGAACTGCTGGCCGAAGGCCGCGCCGTCGTCGTGCTCAACACACCGCTCGCTCCCGCCCCCAACGAATGACCCCCATGAGCCTTTCCGGAAAACGTGCATTGATCACCGGCGCCAGCGGCGCCCTGGGCGCGGCCATCGCGCAACGCCTGGCGCGCGACGGCGCCACCGTGCTGCTGCATGCGAGCTCGCGCCCGCAAGCCATCGAGGAACTGGCCGCCACCATCACCGCGGCCGGCGGCAGCGCCGAATGCCATGTGTTCGACCTGCGCAGCGACGAGGGCACGGCCGCCGGCTGCGCCGCCATGCTCGCGGGTGGCCCCGTGCAGATCGTCGTGAACAACGCCGGCGTGCACGACGACGCGGTGCTGCCGGGCATGCGGCCCGAGCAATGGCACAAGGTGATCGACGTCTCGCTCAACGGCTTCTTCCGCGTCACCCAGCCGCTGCTGCTGCCGATGCTGCGCACGCGCTGGGGCCGGATCCTCAACATCTCCTCGGTCGCCTCGCTGACCGGCAACCGCGGCCAGGTCAACTACGCCGCGGCCAAGGGCGCGCTCAACAGCGCCACCAAGGCCTTGTCGCTGGAAGTCGCGGCACGCGGCGTGACGGTCAACGCCATCGCGCCCGGGATCATCGCCTCGCCGATGGCCGACGCGGTGTTCGATCCGGCGCTGATCCAGCAGATGGTGCCGGCCAAGCGCGCGGGCACGCCCGAGGAAGTGGCGTCGCTCGCGGGCTTCCTGGCCAGCGCGGAAGCGGCCTACATCACGGGCCAGGTCATTTCCATCAACGGTGGAATGATCTAACGCGTGAACAGCAGCGCCGAGTTGGTGCCACCGAAGGCGAAGGAACTGCTGATCGCCGCCTCGAGCGCCGGCGCCTGAGCGTCGGCCTCGCGCACCAGGTTCAGCGCGCAGGCCGGGTCGGGCGAGGTGCCATGCGCATTCGGCGGCAGCTGCCGCTCGCGCAGCGCCATCACCGTGATCACGGCTTCGAGCGCACCGGCGGCACCCAGCAGGTGGCCGTGCAGGGCCTTGGTGGAGCTCACGCGCAGCCCGTCGAGCTGCTCGCCCCAGACGAGCGCCAGCGCATCGCGCTCCACGACATCGCCGATGCGCGTCGCCGTACCGTGGGCGTTGCAGTAGCCGACATCCCGCGGCGCCAGTCCGGCCAGCTTCAAGGCCTGGCGCAGGGCGCGGGCCTGGCCTTCGGCATCGGGCTTGGTGAGGTGGGTGGCATCGCAGCTGCTGCCCCAACCGGCCAGCGTGGCGTGCAGGCGCGCACCGCGCCGGCGCGCATGCTCGGCCGATTCCAGCACCAGGAAGGCCGCGCCTTCGCCCAGCGCGAAGCCGCTGCGGTCGACCGAAAAAGGGCGCACCGCCGTGGCGGCTGCGCCGGGCTCGAAGCCCGCGAGCGTCTGCATGGCCTGCCAGGCCAGCACCACGCCGGGCACGATCAGCGCTTCGCTGCCGCCCGCGATCGCGATGTCGACCTCGCCGCGCTGCACCGCCTTGGCCGCCTCGGCGATGGCCAGCGAGGACGAGGCACAGGCCACCGAATAGGTCAGCACCGGCCCTTGTGCGCGCTGGCGCATCGCGACATGCGAGGCCGGCGCGTTCGGCATGAAGGCGGGAATGGTCAGCGGCGGCACGCGCCCGTTGCCGCGGTAGGCGGCTTCGAGCGCGGCCGCGCCGCCCATGCCGCAGCCCGCGAAGACGCCGATGCGCTCGGGGTCGACGGCGCCGGCTTCGAGGCCGGCATCGCGCATCGCCAAGTCGGCCGCGGCCACGGCCAGCTGGCTCACGCGGTCGACGCCCGCGAGTTGCAGCTTGGTGAACCAGCGCGACGCATCGAAGTCGACCGTCGCGGCGGCCGCGAGCTTGGGCAGCTCGGCGAAGACCGGGTGGATCGCGGACTCGGCGCGCAGCAGCGCGGCGAACAGGGCCTCGGGCGTGTCGCCATGCGGCGCCACCACGCCGAGGCCGGTGACGGCCACGGAATGCATGCTCACGCGACCTTCGCGGCCCGGACCTTGTCCACGAGGACCGCGAGCTCGGCCAGGGTGTCGATGTTCGGGTTGTCGTCGGGCACTTCGATGCCGAACTTGTCCTCGATCTCGAAGATGAATTCGGCCAGCGCCAGCGAGTCCAGGCCTTTCTCCCTCATGGAGGCCTGCGGATCGAGTTCGGACGCCGGGATGCCGTACTTCTCCTGGATCAGATCCTGCAATTCCTTCAACGAACTCATGGTGATATGTGCCCCCCAATGCGATGCTCGTTCGATGATAGCGGCTGCGGCGCGGGTCTCCAGCGCAGCGAGGGGAGGGCAAACGCGATGCCCAGCAGCGCGCCGGCCAGCGCATCGAGCGCCACATGCTGCTTCACGGCCAGCGTCGACCAGGCGATGGCGACGAACCAGAGCAGGTTGATGCCGCGCAGCCAGCGTGGTGCGGCGGCGTCGCGCAGCACCTGTTCGACACGGATCACGGTGAACATGGCCGTGGCCACATGCAGCGAGGGGCAGGCATTGCCCGCCGCATCGACGCCCTGCAGCATCGCGAAACCCGCAAAACCGGAGACGTCCATGCCCAGCGGCGGCACGGCGGTCGGCCAGAAGCGGAAGAAGGCCAGACCGGCCAGGCACATCGCGCCGAGCCAGAGGCCGTAGACGTTGAGCTCGGCCAGGCTGCGCTGCAGCCCCGGCCCGACGCCGATGTAGAGCCACAGCGTGAGGTAGATGAACAGCGCCTCGGGCTGGAAGCCGATCCAGCGGTCGAGGGCGGTCAGCGGCATCTCGAACACCGGGTAGGCCGGATTGCGCAGCACATAGAAATAGCCGACGAAGAACAGCGAGGTGATCGCCGTGGTGCCGATGAGCTTGAGCCAGAACAGCTTGCGCATGCGCAGGCCGATCTCGGCGGTCCAGGGGGAAAGGGCGTGGGGCGACATCGGCGGGGGGTGTGAGGGCGATCAGGGGGCCGCGAACGCGCCAGGGCGGGCGCTGCGGACGACGGTGCGGCGGAGCGCGAAACCAGCCCGCCTCACGGCTGGAAGGGCGGCAGGCGCCGCAGCCGCTTCCAGGCCAGCCAGGGCAGCCGCAGCACGAACTCGGCCATCAGACGCGTGTGCATCCACGACAGCAGGAGGTTGTCGCGCACGTAGTTGAAGTGCGAGACACCGCCTTCGGCCGTGCTCAGGTACTTCACCGGCGCATCGATGTTGATCGGCTTGACGCCGCCCCAGGCCAGGCGCACCACGGCCTCGGTGTCGAAGTCGAAGCGGCGCATCCAGGGCTGGCGTTCCATCACCTCGATCAATGGCACGACAGGATAGATCCGGAAACCGTAGAGCGAATCGCCCACGCCCGCGCACAGCGTCTCGATGTGGGTCCAGCCGTTGGACAGCTTGCGCCCGCGCACGCGCAGCAGCGGCGCGCTGGCGTCGAAGATCGGGCGGCCCAGCACCATGGTGTCGGGGCGCGCCTGCGAGGCCTGCATGAAGGCCGGGATCAGGTCGGCCGGATGCTGGCCGTCGGAATCCATGGTCAGCGCATGCGTGAAGCCGGCCTGCTGCGCGGCATGGAGCCCGTGCAGCACGGCCGCGCCCTTGCCCTGGTTCTGAGGCAGCACCCAGACCCGCAGACCCGGGTCCTCGGCCGCCATTCGCTGCAGGCGTTCGCCGGTGCCGTCCGTGCTGCCGTCGATCACCACCCACACGGGGCTCCATTGGGCACGTGCCGCGCTGACCGTGGAAAAGAGTCGTTCTCCGGTGTTGTAGCTGGGGATCAGGACGAGATGGGTGCGCGAAGGGTCTGACATGCGGGCGGCGCATCGGAGGCGCTCTGTTCCAGGGAATGGCGGAAGTACTGTTCTAACTGCTGAAGCAGCGCGGCGCTGTCGGGCGAAGGCGCGAATCGCTCGCCCAGGCGCAACGTGAAGACCAGCGGCAGCGGCGGCACGCGCCACAGGGGCCATCCCTTGCCGAGGTAGGGCGAGTCGGTGTCGATGAAGACGGTCTGGATCGGCGCCGGCGCGAGCTTGGCGATCAGCGTGACGCCGGGCCGGAAGGCATCGAGCGGCGGCGTGACGGTGCGCGTGCCTTCGGGAAAGATCACCAGCTGCCCGCCACGGCGCAGGTCCTGCACCGCCAGCCGCACCATGGTGTGGGCCGAGTCGTTGCGGATGTAGTGCGCGAGCCGGGCGCCGGCGCCCAGGAACACGTTCTTCATCAGCCCGGCCTTCATGATGCAGGCGCTGCGCGGCAGCCGTGCCACCAGCAGCAGCGCGTCGAGCATGCTGGGGTGGTTGGCCGCGATGATCAGCCCGGGCTCGTCGCGCAGCGCATCGAGGCAGCGCGCGTCGATGCGCATCATCCCGGTCAGCGAAGCCAGGCACCAGAAGCTGCGGTAGGCGCCCGCGATCACGCGGCGGCCCAGCGGACGTGCCACATGCGGCGGCAACAGCGGCTGCAGCAGCATCGCCACCAGATTCCAGCCCAGCGACATCAGGCCCAGGCCGAGCAACAGGCCGTAGAGCGGCGGCGCGAGGGCGATCGATCGGCCCTGGCGCAACAGCTTTTTCATCGCGCCGTCCTGTGTCTCATGCCCGGATGGCGCCCGTCGCCACGGCGTGCGCCTCGATCTCGACCAGCAGATCCTGGCGGCAGATGTCCGCCTCGAGATACACCCCATGGCGCACGGTGGGGGCATCGGCGCCCAGCGCCGCCTCGAGCACAGCACGCACGACCGGCGCGTCGGCCACGTGGCGCACGTAGACCACGGTTTCCAGTTCGGGCAGCGCGAAGCGCGCATCGGTGCGCTCGTTCGCGGCGCCGATCACGGCCGCGAGATTGCGCAGCGTTTCTTCAGTCTGCGCGCGCACGTCGCCGAGATGGACGGTCTCGTGCCCCACGATGCTGGCCGTGCCCGAGATGAACAGCGCGACCTGGACATCGCCGAGGTCGGCCAGGGCCGCCCGCGAGAAGGTCGGCGAGCGCGGCCCGTAGGTCTCGGGGTAGCGGTAGGCCGACACCTGGCGCGGGTTCTCGATCGGCAGCGGTGCGATCTGGCCGGCCAGGAAGCGGATGCACAGCGCGCCCTGCCGGATGCCCAGCGCGCAGGCGGCCGGCGCCCCCTCGAAGGCCGCCTGGCCCGCGTCGAGGAAGGCCTGCTGGCGGCCCATGTTGAACTGGCGGTAGCGCTCCAGCCCGCCGCCGTCGCCGTTGATCTGGGGCAGGTAGTTCCAGATGCGCTGCAGGTGCGGGCAGCCGCTTTGCTGCAGGGCCAGGAACAGGTCGGTGTAGGCGCGCTCGGCCAGCCGGGCGACGCCTTGCTGCTCGGCCGCCTCGTCGAGGTCGATGGCGCCCAGCAGCCAGTGGCCGTCGGTGCGCCAGCGCACCACGCCGGTGGTGCCCGAGCGCACTTCGCCGCTCGCCTGCCAGACGTCGGCCATCGGGCCGCCCTCGGACAGCACGCGGGCGTCGACGCCGGGCATCCAGGGCAGGTTCTCGTGCATGCCGTAACCCAGGCCGCCGAAGGGCGGGTGGCCGCTGCCGGCCATGGCCAGGCCCTGGGCGAGCGAGAGTCGCTCGAGCCGCAGGGGCGGCACCTTGACGGGTTCGCGCGCGCTCATCGGGTGCGGTCCTTCATGGGAGTAGGGGCTGGCATGGTCATTCGGGTTTGATGGCTGTGTATTCGGAGAAGATGCCGAGTTCGACATGGCGCTGCACATCGCGGAAGCCGGCGGCGCGCAGCGCCTCCATCACCTGCGCGGGCGGGATGCAGGCCTCAATGGTGTCCCAGTAGTAGCGCCAGAGCTCGGCCGTGTCGCTGCGCTTGCCGATGAAGCGCGCGATCAGCGGCACCACGGCGCGCATGTAGCTCTTGAGCAGTTGCGTGCCGAGCCGGCTCTCGGGCTTGCTGATCTCGAGCACCAGCACCCGGCCACCCGGGCGCAGCACGCGGTGGAATTCGCCGAAGGCGGCCGCCACGTCGCTGATGTGGCGCAGCGCGTAGCCCATGCTGAGGAAATCGCTGCTGGCGTCGGCGCGCGGCAGGGCCTCGGCCTTGCCCTCGACCAGTTCGACGCCGGGCAGGTCGATCTGCTTCATCATCCCGGCGCTGGGGTCGACCCCGACCAGCCGGCCCGCCGGGCCGATCAGCGTCAGCGCCTCGCGAGCCACCAGGCCGGTGCCGATGCCGACGTCGAGCACCTGGGCGCCCGCGGCCAGCCCGGCGCGTTTCAGCGCGCTGCGGCGGTACCAGGGGCCCGAGCCGAAGGCCAGCACGCGCTCGATGCGGTCGTAGTCGGGGGCGGTGTCGTCGAAGATGCGACGCAGGAAAGCCTGGTGCTCGTCCTCGTCTCCGTAGTAGAGCGGCAGCGGCGCATGCGGGGGCAGCAGGGCCGCGTCGGCGGGCACGGGAGAGGGCGATGGCGTCATCGGCGGATTATGACCAAAAGCGTTGCTTGCCCCGTCGCGTGTGCGGCAGGGGCGCGGACAGTAAACTCGCAGCTGCTTTGACAACACACGACAGCGAGAGAGAAAGCCATGGCCGGACACAGCAAATGGGCGAATATTCAGCATCGAAAAGGCCGGCAGGACGAGAAGCGGGGCAAGCTCTGGACCCGTGCCATCCGTGAAATCACCGTGGCCGCGCGCGCCGGTGGCGGCGACCTGAGCGCCAATCCCCGGCTGCGGCTGGCGGTCGAGAAGGCCAAGGCGGTCAACCTGCCGATCGACACGGTCAAGCGCAACATCGACAAGGCCACCGGCAACCTCGAAGGCGTGAACTACGAGGAAATCCGCTACGAGGGCTACGGCATCGGTGGCGCGGCGATCATCGTCGACACCATGACCGACAACCGCGTGCGCACCGTGGCAGAAGTCCGCCACGCCTTTTCCAAATACGGCGGCAACATGGGCACCGAAAACTCGGTGTCCTTCCAGTTCAAGCATTGCGGACAGTTCGTGTTCGCGCCCGGCACCAGCGAGGACAAGGTCATGGAAGTGGCGCTCGAGGCCGGCGCCGAGGACGTGCTGACCGACGAGGACGGCGCCATCGAGGTGCTGACCGCGGTCGCCGATTTCGAAGCCGTGAAGAACGCGCTCGAAGCCGCCGGCCTGAAGCCCGAGATCGCCGAAGTGACGATGCGGGCCGAGAACACCATCGAGCTGGCGGGCGAGGAGGGCGCGAAGATGCAGAAACTGCTCGACGTGCTCGAGGACCTGGACGACGTCCAGGACGTGTTCCACAACGCGGCGATCGAACAATGAGCCCCCACGCTTCTCACTTCGTGTATTCGCTGCCCCCCGAGGGGGCGCGCGCCCGCCTTGAGGCGGCTCTGCGGAGGGCGCAATGAAGGTCTTAGTCATCGGCGGCGGCGGCCGCGAACATGCACTCGCCTGGCGTCTGGCGCAATCGGAGCGCGTGTCCAAGCTCTACGTGGCCCCCGGCAATGGCGGCACCGCCACCGACCGGCGCTTCGAGAACATCGACATCACCGACCCCGTGGCGCTGCGCCAATGGGCCCAACAGGAAAAGATCGCGCTGAGCGTGGTCGGCCCCGAGGGCCCGCTGGCGGCCGGCGTGGTCGACGAGTTCCGCGCGCACGGCCTGCGCATCTTCGGCCCGACCCAGGCCGCGGCGCAGCTGGAGAGCTCCAAGGCCTTCTCCAAGGCCTTCATGCAGCGCCACAAGATCCCGACGGCCGAGTACCAGGCCTTCACCGACGCCGCGCTGGCCCATGCCTACATCGACGCCAAGGGCGCGCCGATCGTGGTCAAGGCCGACGGCCTGGCCGCCGGCAAGGGCGTGGTGGTCGCCATGACGGCGGCCGAGGCGCACGAGGCGGTCGACTTCATGCTGGTCGACAACAAGTTCGGCGTGACCCACAACGACGGCGGCGCGCGCGTCGTGATCGAGGAATTCCTGCAGGGCGAGGAAGCCAGCTTCATCGTGCTGTGCGACGGCAAGAACGTCACGGCCCTGGCCACCAGCCAGGACCACAAGCGCCTGCTCGACGGCGACGAGGGCCCGAACACCGGCGGCATGGGCGCCTATTCGCCCGCGCCCGTGGTCACGGCCGAGGTGCATGCGCGCGCGATGCGCGAGATCATCCTGCCGACCATCCGCGGCATGGAAAAGGACGGCATCCCCTTCACCGGCTTCCTCTACGCCGGCCTGATGATCGACGGCGCGGGCCGGCCCAAGACGCTGGAATTCAACTGCCGCATGGGTGACCCGGAGACGCAGCCGATCATGATGCGGCTCAAGTCCGACCTGTTCGAGGTCTTCTGGCACGCCACCGACGGCACGCTCGACCAGGTCGAACTGCAATGGGACCGCCGCGTGGCGCTGGGCGTGGTGCTCGCGGCCCACGGCTACCCGCTGTCGCCGCGCAAAGGCGACCGCATCGACGGCATCCCGGCCGAGACGCCTGACGCCATGGTGTTCCATGCCGGCACCACGCTGGACAACGGCGAGCTCAAGACCAGCGGCGGCCGCGTGCTCTGCGTGACCGTGCTGGCCGACAACGTGAAGCTGGCGCAGCAGCGGGTCTACGAAGTGGCGGCGCAGGTGCGTTTCAGCGGCGTGCAGTACCGCCGGGACATCGGCTACCGCGCGCTGCAGGCGCGCAACCCTTGATGCAGGCCGATCCCACCGCGGTCGGCGACTACCTGCGCGGGCTGCAGCAGCGCATCGTGAGCGCGGTCGAAGCGGCCGATGGCGGCGTGGCGGTGCGCGATGCCTGGGAAAAAGCGCCGGGCGAGCCCTTGCAGGGGCGCGGCCTGACCTGCATCCTCGAAGGCGGCGAACTGTTCGAGCGCGCCGGCTGCGGTTTTTCCGAAGTGCGCGGCCCGAAGCTGCCGCCCTCGGCCACGCAGCACCGGCCCGAACTGGCCGGCGCACCCTTCGAGGCCATGGGCGTGTCGCTGGTGTTCCATCCGCGCAACCCCTACTTGCCGACCGTGCACATGAACGTGCGCATGCTGGCCGCCTTGCCCGAAGGCGGCGCGCCGGTCTGCTGGTTCGGCGGCGGCATCGACCTCACGCCGTACTACGGCTTCGAGGACGACGCGGTGCATTTCCACCGCAGCTGCCGCGATGCGCTCGCGCCCTTCGGCGACGACAAGTACCCGCGCTTCAAGACCTGGTGCGACGACTATTTCTTCCTCAAGCACCGCAACGAGCAGCGCGGCGTGGGCGGCATCTTCTTCGACGATTTCTCCGAACTCGGCTTCGAGGACAGCTTCGCGATGCTGCGCTCGGTGGGCGATGCCTTCCTGCCGGCCTACATGCCCATCGTCGAGCGCCGGCGCGGCACCGCCTATGGCGAGCGCGAGCGGGCCTTCCAGCTCTACCGCCGGGGCCGCTATGCCGAATTCAACCTGGTCTGGGACCGCGGCACGCATTTCGGCCTGCAGTCTGGCGGCCGCACCGAGTCGATCCTGCTGTCGATGCCGCCGCTGGCCAGCTGGGCCTACCGGCAGACGCCCGAAGCAGGCACGCCCGAGGCCGCGCTCTACAGCGATTTCATCGTGCGCCGCGAATGGCTGTGACCGCCGCCCCGCGCATCGGCGTCTTCGGCGGGGCCTTCGATCCACCGCACAACACCCACGTGGCGCTGGCGTCGGCGGCCCTGATGCAGTTGGGCCTGGCCGAACTGCGCATCTTCCCCACGGGCGACGCCTGGCACAAGGCACGGACGCTGAGCCCGGCGGCCGACCGCCTCGCGATGGCGCGCCTGGCCTTCGGCGGCCTGCCGAGCGTGGTGGTCGATGGGCGCGAAACGCTGCGCGCCGGCCCCACCTACACGCTCGACACGCTGCGCGAACTGCGGCGCGAATTCCCGAGTGCCCAACCCGTGCTGATCATGGGCAGCGACCAGGCTGCGGCCCTGCCGCAATGGCATGGCTGGCAGGAGATCCTGTCCATTGCTATTGTTTCCATAGCTGAGCGGTTAGAATCCGCCGGCTCCGATGGATCGGCAACCCGCTTCGATCCACGGACGCTGCCCGGCCTCCCCGCCGATGCGCGTTTCGAAACCCTCGAATTGCCCCCGGTCGACACCAGTGCCACCGACATTCGCGCCCGTGCCACACGCGGTGAGAACATCGCCGCGCTGGTTCCTGCCGCCGTTGCGCGCTATATTGACCAACACCACCTCTACGCCCCTGCCTGATGACCACTGAAGCCGCCGCCAAGAAAGACACCCAGAAACTCCAGCGAGCCATCGTCGACGGGCTCGAAGACGTCAAGGCGCAGGACATCCAGGTTTTCGATACCGAGCATCTGTCGCCGCTGTTCGAGCGCGTGATCATTGCCTCGGGCACCTCCAACCGCCAGACCAAAGCGCTGGCCGCCAGCGTGCGCGATGCGGTGCGTGAAGCCGGCTTCCCCAAGCCGCGCGTGGAGGGTGAAGGCAACGGCGAATGGATCATCGTGGACTGCGGCGCCGCCGTGGCGCACATCATGCAGCCGGCCATCCGCCAGTACTACCACCTCGAAGAGATCTGGGGCGACAAGCCCGTGCGCACCAAGCTCGGCGCAGCCAAGCCTGCCGCTGCCGCGAGCACCGAAGCCGTCGAAGAGAAGAAGCCGGCCGCCGCCAAGACGCTGCGCCGCGCCAGCGCCGCCAAGACCGCGATCCGCGCCGCCGAGCAGGCCGCCAAGGCCGAGAAGGAAAAGGCCAAGCCGGCACGCAAGACCACGAGCCGCAAGCCGGCTGGCGCCAGCGCTGCACCGGCCAAGAAGATCCCGGTGAAGAAGATCGGCAAGCCGCCGGCGAAGAAGGCCGCTGCCAAGAAGGCGGCACCGGCCAAGAAGGCGCCCGCGCGCAAGACTGCCCCGCGCAGCAAATGAAGCTGCTGGTGGTCGCGGTCGGGCAACGCATGCCCGACTGGGCGCAGACCGCCTGGGACGACTACGCCAAACGCTTCCCGCCCGAGATCAAGCTCGAGCTGCGCGCCGTCAAGACCGAGCCGCGCGGCTCCAAGACGCTCGAGACGCTCTACGCCGCCGAGCGCGAGCGCATCGAGGGTGCCATCGCGCGCGGCATGCGCATCGTGGTGCTCGACGAGCGCGGCACCGCGCTCACCACCAAGGCCCTGGCCACGCGCCTGCGCACCTGGCAGGAGGAGAGCGACGACGTCGCGCTGGTGATCGGCGGCCCCGACGGGCTCGATCCGGCCTTCAAGGCCGCGGCCCATGAACGCATCCGGCTGTCCGACCTGACGCTGCCGCACGCCATGGCGCGCGTGCTGCTGGTCGAGCAGCTCTACCGTGCCTGGTCGGTCAATGCCGGCCATCCCTACCATCGCGAATAGGCACCGCGCCGGGCGTGCTTCGGTGCACGCTCGCGTTGCCGTGCGGAAGTGATCGAATGAGCGACGCCTTTCTCTACCTCGCCTCGCAGAGCCCGCGCCGCGCCCAGTTGCTGGGCCAGCTCGGCGTGCGCCATGAACTGCTGCTCGCGGCGCCCGACGAGGACGCCGAAGCGCTCGAAGCCGTGCTGCCGGGCGAGTCGCCGACCGCCTATGTGCAGCGCGTGACCGCCCTCAAGCTCGATGCGGCCGTGGCGCGGCACCGACGCCTGGGTCTGCCGAATGCGCCCATCCTGTGTGCCGACACCACGGTCGCGCTGGGCCGCGACATCCTGGGCAAGCCTGCGGACGCCAAGGATGCCGAGCGCATGCTGGCCCGGCTGGCCGGCACCACCCACCGTGTGCTCACGGCTGTGGCGGTGCAGAAGGGCCGCAGCCGGCATGCGGCGCTCAACGTGTCGCGGGTGCGCTTCGCGCCCATGACGCGCGCGCAGATCGCGCGCTACGCCGCCAGCGGCGAGCCGCTGGGCAAGGCCGGGGCCTACGGGATCCAGGGCGCGGCCGCGGCCTATGTCGAACACATCGGCGGCTCCTATTCGGGCATCATGGGACTGCCCATGTTCGAGACCGCCGCGCTGCTGCGCAGCGTCGGTCTGCTCAAGAACTGATCGCGGGAGCTCTCGTCATGCAGGATATTTTGATCAACTGGTCGCCGCAGGAAACCCGCGTTGCGCTGGTCGAGCACGGCGCGGTGCAGGAGCTGCACATCGAGCGCACGCTCGAACGTGGCCTGGTCGGCAACGTCTACCTGGGCAAGGTCTCGCGCGTGCTGCCGGGCATGCAGTCGGCCTTCATCGACATCGGCCTGGACCGCACGGCCTTCCTGCACGTGGCCGACATCGTGGCGCCGTTCACGCCGGGCTCGCGGCCCAGCGCGCAGATGCCCGAGCGCGACCACCGCGGCGGGGCGATCGTGCCCATCGAGAAACAGGTGTTCGAAGGCCAGTCGCTGCTGGTGCAGGTCATCAAGGACCCGATCGGCACCAAGGGTGCGCGACTGTCGACGCAGATCAGCATCGCCGGGCGCCTGCTGGTCTTCCTGCCGCAGGACAACCACGTCGGCGTGTCGCAGAAGATCCCGCTGGAGCAGCGCGAGAAGCTGCGCAACCGCATGCAGGCGCTGATCGATGCCGCGGCTGCGGCCGACAGCGGTGGCGTGGTGCCGGCCAACACTGGCGGCTTCATCCTGCGCACCAACGGCGAGGACTCGAGCGACGCCGAGCTGGCCGAGGACATCGCCTACCTGCGCAAGACCTGGTCGCGCATCCGCGAGCTCTCGGGCAAGCTGCCCGCGATGTCGCTGCTGCACCAGGACCTGAGCCTGCTGCAGCGCGTGCTGCGCGACATGACGGGCGAGGACACCCAGACCATCCGCATCGACTCGCGCGAGCAGTTCGAGTCGATGCGCAAGTTCGGCCTCGAGTTCATGCCGCAGGCCGCCGACAAGCTGCAGCACTACAAGGGCGAGCGGCCGATCTTCGACCTGTATTCGGTCGACGAGGAGATCGCCAAGGCCCTGGGCCGGCGCGTGGACCTCAAGTCGGGCGGCTACCTGGTGGTCGACCAGACCGAGGCGCTGACCACGGTCGACGTGAACACCGGCGGCTTCGTCGGTGCGCGCAACTTCGACGACACCATCTTCAAGACCAACCTCGAGGCGGCCCAGGCGATCGCGCGGCAATTGCGACTGCGCAACCTGGGCGGCATCGTGATCGTCGACTTCATCGACATGGGCCGCGACGAGCACCGCGAGCAGGTGCTGGGCGAGTTCCGCAAGCAGCTGGCGCGCGACCGCGTGAAGACCAGCGCGGGCGGCTTCTCGCCGCTGGGCCTGGTCGAGATGACGCGCAAGCGCACGCGCGAATCGCTGGCCCACATGCTGTGCGAACCCTGCGCGGCCTGCGGCGGCCAGGGCATCGTGAAGACCGCCCGCAGCGCCGCCTACGACGTGATGCGCGAGATCCTGCGCGAGGCGAGGCAGTTCACCCCACGCGAGTTCCGCATCGTGGCCGCGCCGCAGGTGATCGAGCTGCTGCTCGACGAGGAGAGCCAGCATCTGGCCAGCCTGAGCGACTTCATCGGCAAGACGATCTCGCTGCAGTCGGAGCCGGCCATGGGGCAAGGGCAGTTCGACATCGTCTTGCTATGACCAGCGCCGTGGCGGCTCGCCTCGTGTAGCCGCCATCCCCTGCGGGACAACACCCCGGCGACCCGGCAAAGCCGGTTCCGCGGTGCTTCGCGAACGGGCGCGGCTCTTCGCCCGCCGCGCGGTCAGATCGTGGGCGCCTGGCCGGGCGGGGTCGTGCTGACCGCGCGCGTCTGCAGTCGCGCATACAGCCCATCGAGCGCCATGAGCTGGTCGTGGCTGCCCTGCTCGGCGATGCGGCCGTGCTCCATCACGACAATGCGGTCGGCATGCTGGATGGTCGACAGGCGGTGCGCGACGATCAGCGTGGTGCGGCCCTGCATCAGGCGCTGCAGGGCTTCCTGCACCAGGCGCTCGGAGCCGGTGTCGAGCGCCGAGGTGGCTTCGTCGAGCAGCAGGATGGGAGCATCCTTGTAGAGCGCGCGGGCGATCGCCAGGCGCTGGCGTTGGCCGCCCGAGAGCTGCGTCGCGTTGTGGCCCAGCACGGTGTCGATGCCGTGGGGCAGGCCGGCGACATGCTCGCTCAGGTTGGCCGCGGCCACGCAATGCGCGACGCGCTCGCGGTCGACCTCGGCACCCAGCGCCACGTTGGCGGCCAGCGTGTCGTTGAACATCACCACGTCCTGGCTCACCATCGCGAACTGCGTGCGCAGGCTGCTCAGTTGCCATTCATCGAGGTCCTGCCCATCGAGCAGCACCTGACCCCCGCTGGGCAGCACGAAGCGCGGCAGCAGGTTGACCAGCGTGGTCTTGCCCGAGCCCGACGGGCCGACGAAGGCCACGATCTCGCCGGGCGCGATCGACAGGTCGATGCCGTCGAGCGCCGCGGCTTCTTCGGCACCGCGGTAGCGCACCTGCACCTTGCGCAGCTCGATCCGGCCTTCGGCACGCGGCAGCGCAAAGCGACCGCCGGTCTCGGAGGCGACGTCGTCGATCAGCTTCACGCCGCGTTCGAGCGCCGCCAGGCCGCGCGTGATCGGGTTGGCCATGTCGGCGAGCCGGCGGATCGGCGCGATCAGCATCAGCATGGCCGTGATGTAGGCCACGAAGCCGCCCACCGTCAGCGCCTGTTCGTTGCTCTGCCACAGCGCGATCATCACCACCACCGACAGCGCCACCGACGCCAGCAGCTGCGTCAGCGGCGTCATGGCGGCCGAGGCGATGGTCGATTTCACGGCCAGCCGGTTGAGCGTCTGGCTCAGCCGTTCGAAACGCGTGATCTGGTTGGCCTGCGCGCCGTGCAGACGCACCATGCGATGCGCCAGCACATTTTCTTCCACCACGTAGGCCAGGTCATCGGTAGCCGTCTGGCCCAGGCGCGTGAGGTGGTACAGGCGCTTGGAGAGCACCTTCATGATCCAGGCCACGCCGGGCACCAGCACGCCCACGATCAGCGTGAGCTTCCAGTTGAGGTAGACCAGGTAGAAGAGCAGGGCGATCAGCGTGAAGCCGTCCCGTGTGAGGCCCAGCAAGGCCTGCACCAGCAGCATCGAGCCGGTCTGCACTTCGTAGACCACGGTGTTCGACAGCGCACTGGCCGACTGCCGCGAGAACAGCGCGAGTTCGGCCGTGAGCAGCCGCTCGAACAGCACCCGGCGCAGGCGCTGCATGCCGTCGTTGGCGATGCGCGCCAGCGCGTATTGCGAGACGAACTGGGCCAGTCCGCGCACCGCGAACAGCAGGATGATGGCGGCCGGCACGGTCCACAGTGCCAGCTGGCCGCGACTGAAGCCGCGGTCGAGCAGGGGCTTGAGAAGGGCCGGCATCAGGGGTTCGGTGAGGGCGGCCAGGATCGCGGCACCAATGGCCAGCGACCACCAGCGGCGCGAGCCCCCGAACCAGCTCATCAGTCGGGCGAGGCGTCGCGTCAAGGGGGGACGCACGGTGTCACCGGTAGGGGAAGGCTGCATGGCGGCGGATTCTACGGGCGCGGTCCAAGCCATCTTTTTTGTAGGAGCAAGCAGATGGCTTGCCCCGATTCCCGAGGAATGGCCGGCGCAATGTGTACCATCGCGGTTTGCCGACGCCCGGTAGAAACCCTCGGTGAAACTTTGTCGCCGAAAACCTCTCCGAACTGCATGAAAAAGCTGTTGCCCGTTCTCGCCCTGCCTCCTTCTTCATCATTCAATGCCCGTCGCGCCCTGGTTGCGGCCATGGCTGCCTCCCCCCTGGTTCCCGCATTGGCCCAGTTCCGGGTCGAGGTGTCGGGCGTGGGCCTGACGCAATTGCCGATCGCGCTGGTGCCGTTCAAGGGCCAGGACGCGTCGCCGCAGAAGATTTCCGCCATCGTGCAGGCCGACCTCGAGCGCAGCGGCCAGTTCCGCGGTGTCGATGCCTCGGGCCAGGCGCTCGACGAAGCCTCGCGCCCCGACCTGACGCTGTGGCGTCAGCGCACCGCCGATTCGCTGGTCGTGGGCAGCGTGAGCAAGCTCGCCGATGGCCGCTTCGACGTGCGCTTTCGCCTCTGGGACGTGGTGCGCGGCCAGGACCTGGGTGGCCAGAGCTACACCGTGCCGCAGGGCGACCTGCGGCTTGCCTCGCACCGCATCGCCGACTACGTCTATGAAAAGCTGACCGGCGAGAAGGGCATCTTCTCGACCCGCATCGCCTACGTGACCAAGAGCGGCAGCCGCTACAACCTGTGGGTGGCCGATGCCGACGGCGAGAACTCCCAGGCCGCGCTGGCCAGCCCCGAGCCCATCATCTCGCCCGTCTGGTCGTCCAACGGCACGCAGCTGGCTTACGTGTCCTTCGAGTCGCGCAAGCCGGTGGTGTACGTGCACAACGTCTCGACCGGCCAGCGCCGGCTGCTGGCCAATTTCCGCGGCTCCAACAGCGCGCCGGCCTGGGCGCCCGATGGCAACTCGCTGGCCGTCACGCTGAGCCGCGATGGCGGCTCGCAGCTCTACACGATCCCGGCCAGCGGTGGCGAGCCGCGCCGGCTCACGCAGAGCAACAGCATCGACACCGAGCCGGTGTTCTCGGCCGACGGCAGCACGATCTACTTCGTGAGCGACCGCGGCGGTGCCCCGCAGATCTACAAGATGGGCGCCAGCGGAGGCGCGCCGACGCGCGTCACCTTCAGCGGCACTTACAACATTTCACCTTCTGTCAGCGGGGATGGCCGGTGGTTGGCCTACATTTCCCGCGTAGGCGGTGCCTTCAAACTCCACGTGATGGAGTTGGCAACCGGCAACGTGACAGCCATCACCGATACCTCGGCCGACGAAAGCCCGAGCTTTGCCCCCAACAGCAAACTCCTCGTCTATGCGACGCAGCTGCAAGGCCGCGAAGCACTGATGACGACCACGTTGGACGGGAAAATCAAGGCACGGCTTGCTGGCCAGGCAGGCGACATCCGGGAACCGGACTGGGGTCCGTTCCAAAAGCAATGATTCACTTGAGGAGTTCGAAATGTTGAAACGTACGCTCTATTCGCTGGCCATCGTGGCCCTGATTGCTGGTTGCTCTTCGGGCACCAAGCTGAACGACACCCCCGTGGTGGACAGCACTGGCGGGGCCGGCCAAGGCTCCGGCAGCGGCGGTGCCGCCAGCGGTGTGGCGCCTGTCACCATCGATCCGAACGCGCAGAACGCGGCCGGCCCGGTGGGTGTCGCACGCATCGTGTTCTTCGACTACGACAGCTACACGGTCAAGCCCGAGTACCAGGCGCTGATCGACGGCCATGCGCGCTTCCTGAAGGCCAATGCCCAACGCCGCATCTCGATCGAAGGTCATACCGACGAACGCGGCGGCCGCGAGTACAACCTGGCCCTGGGCCAGAAGCGCTCGGAAGCCGTGCGTCGCGCGCTGAACCTGCTGGGTGTCAACGACAACCAGGTCGAGGCCGTGAGCTTCGGCAAGGAAAAGCCCGCTGCGCAAGGTTCCGGTGAGTCGGTCTGGGCGCAGAACCGCCGCGCCGAGATCACCTACCGTTGATGATGCGCAGTCGTCTAGGCTTGCGCAGCGCCGCGCTGGCGGCTGCGTTGGTCTGCATGTCCTTCGGTGCCAACGCTGCGTTGTTTGAGGATGACGAGGCGCGCCGCGCCATCCTCGATTTGCGCCAGCGGGTGGAAGCCATGCGCACGCAGACCGACCAGCGGCTCACCGAGGACAACGCGCAGCTGCGCCGCAGCCTGCTCGACCTGCAGAACCAGATCGAAGCCATGCGCGGCGACATGCAACGCATGACCGGGCAGAACGAGCAACTGGCGCGCACCATCTCCGAACTCCAGCAGCGCCAGACCGACATCGACGACCGCATCAAGAAGAGCGAGCCGGCGAAGGTCGCGGTGGACGGGCGCGAGTTCACGGCCGACCCCAAGGAAAAGGCCGACTTCGATGCGGCGCTCGGCGTGTTCCGCGGCGGGCAGTTTGCCCAGGCGCAGACTGCCTTTGCCGAGTTCGTGAAGCGTTATCCGCAGAGCGGCTACAACCCGTCGGCATTGTTCTGGCTGGGCAACGCCCAATACGCGACCCGCAACTACAACGAAGCGATCGCCAATTTCCGCTCGATGCTGTCGCTGGCGCCCGATCATGCGAAGGCCCCCGAGGCCGTGCTGTCGATCGCCAACTGCCAGATCGAACTGAAGGACACGCGCGCCGCACGGCGCACGCTGGAAGACCTCACCAAGGCCTATCCGCAGTCCGAAGCCGCCCAGGCAGGCCGCGAGCGGCTGTCGCGCCTGAAGTAGGGCGGACTGCTGCCCATGGACCACGCCGGGCCGGTGCTCGCCCCTGTCGATGACGTCGATGCGGCGCGCCGCTTCGGCGGGCTCGAGCGCCTCTACGGCGTGCAGGGTGCACGCCGCATTCGCGAGGCGCACGTCCTGGTGGCCGGCATCGGCGGCGTGGGCTCCTGGACCGTCGAGGCCCTGGCGCGCAGCGGTGTCGGCCGGCTGACGCTGGTCGACCTCGACCACATCGCCGAATCCAACATCAATCGCCAGATCCACGCCCTGGCCTCGACCGTCGGCCAGGCCAAGGTGACGGCCATGCGCGAGCGCATCGCGCAGATCAACCCGGACTGCCAGGTGCTGGCGCTCGACGACTTCGTCGAGCCCGACAATTGGCTCCAACTGGTGGCTGCCGCCGAGCAGGCCAGCGGCCCCTTGAGCGCGGTCATCGATGCCTGCGACCAGGTGCGCGCGAAGGTGGCGATGGCCGCCTGGGCACGCGTCACGCGCACGCCCTTCGTCACGGTCGGTGCGGCCGGCGGCAAGCGGCATGCGCACCGTGTCGAGATCGAGGATCTGTCGCTGACCACGCACGACCCCTTGCTGGCCCAGCTGCGCAATCGCCTCCGCAAGGAGCACGGTGCGCCGCGCGAAGGCAAGAAGATCGGCGTCGCCTGCGTGTTCAGCCGCGAGAGCGTGGCGCCCCCCGATGCGTCCTGCGCGATCGTCGACGGCGACGGTTCGCTCAACTGCCACGGCTACGGTTCGGTGGTCAGCGTGACCGCGACCTTCGGTCAATGCGCAGCTGGATGGGTGATGGACAAAATCGCCTCAAACCTCGCGCTATAATCGCAGGCTTTGCTGGATACGAAGCCTGCAAAAATACCAAGATCGATGCGAATCGATCCGGGACGTTAGCTCAGTTGGTAGAGCAGCGGACTTTTAATCCGTTTGTCGTGGGTTCGACCCCCGCACGTCCCACCATCATTTTCTCGTTGCGCTGCTTGACTTCCTTTGCTACGGACTCAAGAGCGCAACTTGCGGAACGCACCTAATTCCGCAATTCCCGGCTCGTAACGCAACGGCCGGACTTTTCTCTCACCCTTGTGACGCATTCGGTTCGCTGTCATGCCTTCGGTCGCATGACCGAGCAGTGACTGCGCGCCGGGTGTTGTGCACTCATCGTCGAGTTCGGTCGCGGCCTTCGCGCGCAAGTCAGGAAACGGGAAGTCCGCCTTTGGATTGCGCGCGCGAGTGGGTTGTCTGGCATGAGTGGCTGGACGGAGCGGCCGAACAGGGCAAGGCGCCGATTCGCCTCGCGCCGGTCGAGATATTCAACGCTGGGCGGGGGGAGCCTGAACGAGACCCGCATTGCCGACTGCGCCGTAGCGGCTTGCTGTGGCCTGCAATCTTGCAGGGATGGCCTGTCTCGCTGAAGCACCGCCGCACGCGGAGCCCGACGGTCTCGACGCCCCGATCCAAAACCGAGCTTTCAAACTGGCCCCCCTTTCGCGGGACGCCGATGTCGCGAGGCAACTTGGATCTCACGCCCCAAGGGATCCTGGTTGGAGTGACTAAAGTCATCCCGCCCCTTTCCCCTCGCCCCTAGAATTTTCGTAGAGCGCCGCACCTGCGACGACAGCCACAGCCTTCACGAAACCCTCAGGACACATGCATCCGATCCATCGCCTCATCCTCTCGGCCTGTGCGGCCCACGCACTGTTCGCCAGCCCATGGGCGGTCGCAGCGGACGCGGCCGGCGCGAAGGACCATCCCTTGCTCAGCCGCTTCAAGGGCGCGGCGATCCTGGACTACAAGGTCAGTGCGTTCGATGAAGCCGTCTTGCCCGCCAAGGCGATTCTTGCGGTCGACAAGATCGGCGCGGGCGAGCTCGCGAAGGTCGAGGGGAAGATCACCCGCATCGGCTACGCCATCGAGGGCGAGAAGACCGCGCTGGAGGTGATGCGCAACTACGAGCAGGCGTTGAGCCGCGGCGGCTTCCAGACGGTGTTCCAGTGCGCAGCGGACGCGTGCGGCCGGGACATGGGCGGCTATCTCGCCAACAGCGCAAGGGTGATGCCGGCGGGCTTCGCGGCGAGCTTCGACGAGAAGAATCGCTACCTGCTCGCTCGGCGGTCGGGCCCCGAGGGCGATGTGCATGTGCTGCTGTGGGTGGTGGAAGACCCCGCCAACAAGCGGACACTCGTCTACCAGCAGATCGTCGAGGGTCGACCCATGGCCACTGGGCAGGTGAGCGTGCTCAGCGCGTCGGAGTTGAAGAAGGGCCTCGATGCCGACGGCCGGGTCGCCATCTACGGCGTCTACTTCGACACGGCCAAGGCCGATGTGAAGCCGGAGTCCCGGCCGTCGCTCGACGAGATGGCCCGGCTGCTCGCGGCAAACCCCGCGCTGCGCGTCTACGTTGTCGGCCACACGGACAACCAGGGCGGGCTCGCCGCCAACCTCGAACTCTCGCAACGGCGCGCCGACGCGGTGATCAAGGCGCTGGCGGCGCTGAAGATCGATCCACAGCGCATGGTGGCCAAGGGCGTTGCATCGCTCGCGCCGCTCGGCAGCAACATGAACGATGCCGGGCGCGCGCGCAATCGACGGGTCGAATTGGTGCAGCAGTAGATGCCGCGGTGAAGAACGTTGGCGAGAGGGGTGTCGGGCCCATGGCTGCCCTTGTTCAGGCCCCCCCGCGATGCGCCTGGCGCCGGTCGAGGCGTTCGAAACGGCGCCAGGTGAGGGCGCGTGGCCCTCAACGTCAGGCAACGTGCCGGCGTTCCACTCGCAACAGGCGGTCGCCTCCCTCTCTGCTGGTGAAAAACTTCACGCCGCGTGGCTGCGGCCGAAGGAGGATGAAACCGTTTTCAAGGCGACTGCGTACAGCAGGGTCCAGGAAGAACAGATGACCTATACCCAAATTTTCGCAACCTTGGCTTTGGTTGCCTTGTTCATTGCAGGCATTCGCTTGCGAAGGCGGCAGGCAAAGCGCCTGAACGCCAGACTGTCCGAGCGGGTCGAGCTCACCCAATCGGTGCTCGATGCATTGAATCAAAGCCAGCCATCCGGACGGCGAAGACGCTGACGGCTTCCTTCACACGGCCCACAGCGTGGCACGCGCAATGAACAGCCGGCTCGCTCAGAATGCCAGCAGGGGAAATCGCCCAAGGATGGCCGACAGCCGCGTCACGCCGACCGACCGCACGCGCATTCGATGTTTCCGGTCCTGTTCCTGGAGCCACGCCGCCGCGGTCGGTTGCCGGGTGCCTTCCTCTGCGGACAGGGCTTGGATGCGGGCAATCTTCTCTAGGCGGCGTGACATCTGCGCAGTGTGTTGTAAGAAGACACGCGTCCGTGTAAGGGAAAGGCCCGGCGACAGCAGGACTCTTGCGTGGTCGCTGCCACAGGGCCTTCGTCGGTGCGCATCGGCGAGAGGCTACGCGGGATGGGGTGACGACACTAGAGCCGAAAAACGAAACCCATCACCAGCGTTGCGATGAAAGCCGCCAGAAATACCCTTCGCTCCCTGGCAAGCTGAGCGGGCGAGTCTTGTGTGAATGAACCTCTCTCCGCCTCCAAGAACCGCATCCCGTATCCCCTTTTTGATACTGAAGAGTGCCTCAGCGTGCGGCCGCCAGATGTAGGCGCTTTTCCAGTGCGACCGTCCTGCTGTCCACGCCCTCGTCGAGGAAGAGGGCGCAAGTGATTTGTCGCTGGTCTCGGGATACCATGGCCCATGCCCACTGCCTCAACGCCCTCGACGGCGCCTTCGACACCGCCCCCACTGAGCCCCGAAGCGCGCGCAGCCTTCGCTGATTTTGTGGTCACGCTGAGGAGCGACGGCCTGCGTCCAGCGCTCGCGAAGCTGGCGAGACGCTCCGACTTTCGCTTCATCGGCATTTGGCGTTTCAAGGACGGGAAGGCCAACGCAGCCGTGCACTATGACCGCGAGGACCCGTCGGTCGAGACGGCGTCCGAGGTTGCGGACACCGCGACGTACTGCTGCTACGTCCGCGAAAGCGGTGAACCGTTCAAGACCCCCAACGCGATGGTGGACGAGCGCCTCGCTCGGCATCCTGCTCGGCAGGCCGTGCTGAGCTACTCGGGGGTTCCGGTGCTGGACAACGCGGGGCAGGTGGTTGGCACGCTCTGCCACTACGACCTGGTTCCCCGTGACACCAGCCAGGTCGACATTCCCCTGATGCTGAGCGTTGCGAGCTATCTCTCCTTGGGTGGACACGTGCCGCCCTATCCCGAGGGCTGAGTTCCCGGAAGTGCTGCGCGCACGGTGCCGGCTTGAACCAGGCACAAACGATTTCGCAAATCCCCGAGTGGAAGGCCGCTGGCAGTGCGATGCCGGTGGATTGAGGCTGGCGGCCGCTGAAGACGGCCGTCGACCATCTCGACATGAACGGCGACACCTGCGAGGCAGATCGGGTGGCCCTGCCTGGCCGATGCCTGCGCCGGCCGTGGCGCTGCTGATTGCGTCGATGGACCGACAGCCTGGGTCATAGAGAGAACTATTGCGTGACAACGATGTGATGACTTCCTTGAAAGTCACCTAGAAAGACCTTTTTCGGCAGCGAAAGCATGCATCGGACGTCTTCCAACGCTTACGATCCGCGCCTGCCCATGACCACCGCCGCGCCCGCCCACCCCGCACCAGCGCCCGAACACGGCCGCGATGCGGGCGTGCACCTGGTCTCCGCCGATGCCGCTTTTCTTGCGGGAGAAGTCTCGGTGGCGCGTGCGGTCGGCGAACTGCTGCAGGTCGTGCGCGAATCGATGCAGCTGGAAGTCGTCTTCGTGGGGAAGATCGCCCAGGGGCGACGGTTCTTCAGCTATGTCAGCTCGTCGCTGGCCAAGCCGCCCATCGAACACGGCGCCTCGAACGCGCTCGAAGAGACCATCTGCCAGCGCATTCTGGACGGCCGCTTGCCGGCATGGATTCCCAGCGTCCAGGCCATCGCGGAAGGGCAGGGGCTGTCGGCCGACCACAAGGCGCTGGCCGCGCATATCGGCGTCCCCGTGCACCTGCCCGACGGTCGGCTCTATGGAATGCTGTGCGGCTTCAACCTCCAGGCGAACACGACCCTCGATGCGCGCGACGTCAAGCGCCTGGAGATTGCCGCAACCGCTGCGGCCCGGCTGCTGTCGCAAGCCGATGGCAGGGAAGAAGGCACCGAGACCCGGCGCTGACCGGACGCGCCCAGGAACAGCGGCGGTCCAGCGCCAGCACGGCGCGCTCAGGCCGGCGAAGGGCGGATGCGCCAGGCCTGCGTCCAGAGGGCCCATCCATCCAGGACCTCGTCGAGGACGTCCTCGTCGTTCCGCCCGCTGCGCTTGAGCACGTGGAACGTGTGATCCGCCTCTGCGATGTCGAAACGGGACGCCATGGCGCCCAGCTGCGCCATCACCGGATCGAACTGCGGGGCCTCCGCCAACGCGTCACGCGTCCCACGGATGAAGAGCATCGGGATGTCGATCGAGGCCAGGTGCTGCGCACGTACCGTGCCGGGTTGGCCCGAGGGGTGCAGCGGGAAACCAAGAAAGATCAGGCCGGCGACACCAGGCAAGGGCGCGATGGCCTGCGCCTGCGAGGTCATGCGCCCGCCGTACGACTTGCCCCCGGCAAACAGCGGCAGCGGCCCCCAGAGCGAAGCCGCTGCGGCAACGGCCGCGCGCACGGCGGCGTGGGCGACGGGGGCGGCATCGACGCGCCGTCGGGCCGCCTGCATGTAGGGGAACTGGTATCTCAGGCACGCGATGTGCCGCTCGGCCAGGCCTTGTGCGACCGCCGTCATGAAGGGATGGGCCATGCCCGCGCCTGCGCCGTGTGCGAACACGAAGGCCGCCTCGGCCCGAGGCGGCCGTGTCGCCTCCGCGGAAACGGTGTCACCTGCGTCGGTGGTGATCTCCAGTCTTTCAACGCTGCTCGTCCGGGCTTGCATGCCGCTCCTGTCTGCTCACGTACGCTTTCCGTCAGATGCGGCCTCCGCCGCCTCGATCTCTGCCTCCGCGGCAAGCCAATCCTCGACCTCATGGCCGCTTTCCGCGCCACGGTCCTGGTAGCGGGCATAGGCGGCGTCCCGTATCAGCGCTTCGCGGCCTGCCGATTCATGCGCGCGCGGGGGCGCCGCGGGTCGATTTTCCCCGGTCGGGGGAGGGGCTTCTGCATCACCCGCTTCGTTGCCTTCGTTGCGCTTTTCGCTCATGGGCTTCTCCTGGAGTTGAAGCCAAACCCTATGCCTGCGCCGTAAAGATGCAAGAGGAGGGCGCGCCGCCTTGGTCGCTGCACCTCCTCGAACGTGGCGACACGGCAGGCGCGCGCAATTCCTACAGGGTCGGCGCAGTCGACCGAGGTAGCGTGAGCCATCAACCAGGAGACGCACACCATGCCATTGACAACCCCGCAAGACGAGAACGCCGTGACCGAAGAACGGGTGGCGCAGGCGCGCACCGAGGCAGAACTTCGATTGGAGCAGATCGACCTCGAAGAAGCGCATGCCGCCGGAAACACCGAACCGGTCGCGTCCACCGTGGCCGCGGAGAAGGTGCATTGATGCCGACCCCCGACAAGCTGACCGAGGCCCACGAGGCCTGGAAGCGCGCGAACGACGAACACGCCGAGATGATGCGCAGCGTCACGTCGGGCGCCAGGCTCGACGCCGAGGCGATGACGCTGAAGGTCGGTGAACTCGACGTGCTGCATGCCACCTGGATGGACATGGCGATGCGGCGCGACGGGAGCGCCTAGTGGCCTCGCCAGATGCAGAAGGTCATCCCTTCGACGCCATGGACGAGTTCCGGCATGACGGGTGGGTTTTCCTGTGCAGCGCCGAACAGCTGCCGGATGGCAGCTTTCACGCGACGGTGCGCTACCGCGTGCCGCCCACGAACGACATCCGGACGCTCCAACTCGATCAGCAGCGATTTTCCGTGGCCTCGGAGGCGGTGCTTCGGGCCCGGGAATTGGCGGTGCAGTGGGTGGCGGACCGCTCCGGTGACGGGCGTGGCGAAGGCTAGGGACGTTCGGCGCGCCAGACAGGTGAGCGCATGAAGACGGCCAGCCGCCCCGGCCGGTCCAAGGCATCGGCTTTCTCCCACACCGATGCCGCTGCGGGCTGACACGCGCGGCATGCGCGCCGGCGCAGAGTCGCGCTTTTCACATCGCCCCGGAGCCCCAGCATGCAGCGTTTCACGGACAAGGTCGTCATCGTCACGGGGGCCGGCAGCGGCATCGGAGAGGCCACCGCGAGGCGCTTCTCGCAGGAAGGCGCCAGCGTGGTGCTGGCCGGTGACCACCGGGCCAAGCTCGAGCAGGTGGCGCAAGACCTCCCGCCGGAGCGCACGCTGGTCAAGGTGACCGACGTGTCGAAGTACCGGCAGGTGCAGGCGCTGGTGGATGCCACCGTCAAGCGCTTCGGCGCGCTGCACGTGCTGTTCAACAACGCCGGCATCGCCATCGACGGCAACGTCACCGAGGCGCCACTGGACGGTTGGGACCGGATCATGGCGATCAACGCGGGCGGCGTGTTCCACGGCTGTCGTGCGGCCATGCCGCACCTGATCGCGAGCAGGGGCTGCATCGTCAACACCGGCTCGGTCTCGGGCCTGGGGGGCGACTGGGGCATGGCGCTCTACAACGCCTCCAAGGGCGCGATCGTGAACCTCACCAAGGCGCTGGCGCTCGACCACGGAAAAGACGGCGTGCGCATCAACGCCGTGTGCCCGAGCCTCACCTTCACCCCCATGACCGCGGACATGAAGAAGGACCGCAAGCTCATGGCGAAATTCCGCGAGCGCATCCCGCTGGGCCGCGGCGCCGACCCGTCGGAGATCGCGGCGGTGGTCGCCTTCCTGGCCAGCGACGACGCGAGCTTTGTTTCCGGCGTCGCGCTGCCGGTCGACGGCGGCCTGAGCGCGTCCAACGGCCAGCCGAACATGGCCTGAAGACGCCGCTGCCCCACACCACCCCACTCACAAGGAAATCCCTCCATGGCCCACCGCAAAGTCGCCGACCTCGTCATCGAAACCCTGCAACACGCCGGCGTCAAGCGCTGCTACGGCATCGTCGGCGACACCCTCAACCATGTCACCGATGCCATCCGGCGCAGCGAGATCGAATGGGTGCACGTGCGCCACGAAGAGGCCGCGGCCTTTGCTGCCGGCGCGGAGTCGTACCTGTCGGGCGAACTCACGGCCTGCGCCGGGTCGTGCGGACCGGGTGGGCTGCACTTCATCAACGGGGTGTTCGAGGCCAACCGCAACCGCGCGCCGATGGTGCTGATCGCGAGCCAGATCGTGACCACCGAACTCGGCATGGACTTTCCGCAGGAGGTGGACTTCAAATCGCTCTACGCCGGCTGCAGTGTGTTCTGCGCGCAGGTGCATTCGGCCGACCAGGCGCAGCGCGTGACGGCCCTGGCGGCGCAGGCCGCGCTCTCGCGCCGCGGCGTGGCGGTGGTGATCCTGCCGAGCGACATCGCGCAGACCGAGGTCAAGGAGGGCCTGACCTTTGCCGTGCACCGTGCCGCGCCCGTGGTGCGGCCCAACGACGCCGAACTCGCCCAACTGGCCGACTTGATCGGCAAGGGCCAGAAGATCGCCATCTACGCCGGCCATGGCTGCGAGGGCGCGCACCGGATGCTGCTGGCGCTGGGCCAATGCCTGAAGGCGCCGATCGCCCACACCTCGCGCGCCAAGGATTTCGTGGAGTACGACAACCCCTTCAACATGGGCATGACCGGCATCTTCGGCGTGGAGTCGGGCTACCGTGCGCTGCAGGAGTGCGACACCTTGCTGCTGCTGGGCGCCGATTTCGCATGGAGCCAGTTCTATCCCTCGAAGGCCACCATCCTGCAGATCGACACCGACGGCAGCCACCTGGGGCGGCGCCATCCGGTCGCGCTGGGGCTGGTGGGCGACGTGGCCCACACCATCGAAGCGCTGATCCCGCTGCTCGAGGAGCGCACCGACCGCAGCTTCCTCGACGCGTGCCTGCGCCATCGCAAGGATGCGGTTGACACGCTGCGCCGCGACGAGCGGCCGGGCAAGGAAGGGCTGATCCACCCGCAGCACCTCACGCACATCCTCGACGAGTTGGCGTCAGACGACGCGATCTTCACGGCCGACGGCGGCAGCCCCATGGTGTGGTCGCTGCGGCACCTGCACATGAACGGCCGGCGCCGCACGCTGGTGAGTCTGCTGCACGGCACCATGGCCAACGCGATGCCGCAGGCGCTGGGCGCGCAGAAGGCCTATCCGGGCCGGCAGGTGATCTCGCTCTCGGGCGACGGCGGCATCGCGATGCTGCTGGGCGACCTGATGACGGCGGTGCAGGAGAAGCTGCCGATCAAGGTGGTGGTCTACAACAACGCCAGCCTGAACTTCGTCGAGCTCGAGCAGAAGGTCGAAGGACTGCTCGACAACTACACCGACCTGCTGAACCCGGACTTCGCGCGCCTGGCCGAGGTGATCGGCTTCTACGGCCAGAAGGTCGAACGCGCGGAGCTGCTGCCCGACGCGGTGCGCGCCTTCCTGGCCCACCCGGGACCGGCGCTGCTGGACGTGAAGGTCAACCGCACCGAGCTCGTGATGCCGCCCAAGGTGGAGTTCAGCCAGGTCGCGGGCACGATGCTGTACTCGGCCAAGGCCGTGCTGAGCGGCCGCTCGGGCGACGTGGTCGACCTGCTGAAGGAAAACTTCACCGAGTGAGGACCGGCCGCTTCAGCCTGACGAAGCTGTCGCTCGACGAACCTGTCAGCCGGCCCGTTTCTCGACCTCTCGAGCCAGCGCCTCATTGACCTTGGCCAGCTCCTGTGCCGACTGCGCCAATTGCTTCTCGAGCTGGTTGGCGTGTTCGATGGCCTGCGCGACGTCGCCGACCTGGACGTGGTCGGGCAGTTCCTGCTCGAGCACGGTGGCGACCACTGCCAGATCCTCGGACGCGCTCTGCACCTCGGCGGCGATCGCCTGGTTCTTCTCGAGCGTGCGGCCAAGTGGCGCCGTGCCCGTGGAGGGGGCGTGGGATGGGGAGGACATGGGTGCCATGGTAGCAATTCGGCCGTCGGCGGGGGAGGGCCACGTTCCGTGAAGGGCAAAAAAAAGGCCCCGTGAGGGGCCTTCATGAACTTGCTGTGTCCAGGTGGAAGGTCTGGACATCATTTTTTTGGCGGAGCAGGCGGGATTCGAACCCGCGGAGGGTTTTACCCCTCACACGCTTTCCAGGCGTGCGACTTAAACCGCTCATCCACCGCTCCGCGAAGCCTCAGATTGTAGCAGTTTGAAAGGGCGTTTCAGCTCGATGCCGCGGGTTTGCCTGCCTGCACCATGCGCATCGCCGACGCGATCAGCGCCGCGGTCTCGCTCATGTTGCTCGGCACGATCAGCGTGGTGGTCGCATCGGCGGCCACCTTGCCGTAGGCGTCGACGGCGCGCTCGGCCACCTTGAGTTGCACCGCCTGCTCGCCGCCGGGCTGGCGGATGGCGGCGGCCACGCGTTCGATGGCACCGGCAGTGGCTTCAGCCACCGCGGTGATGGCCGCGGCCTCGCCCTGCGCGTTGTTGATCTGGGCCTGCTTCTCGCCTTCGGAGCGGGCAATGAAGGCCTCGCGTTCACCGGTGGCGATGTTGATCTGTTCCTGGCGACGGCCTTCCGACGCGGCGATCAGGGCGCGCTTGCCGCGCTCGGCGGTGATCTGTGCCTGCATGGCCAGCAGGATTTCCTTCGGCGGCGTCAGATCCTTGATTTCGTAGCGCAGCACCTTCACACCCCAGTTCAGGGCGGCTTCGTCGATGGCCGCCACGACCTGCGCGTTGATGATGTCGCGTTCCTCGAAGGTCTTGTCGAGTTCGAGCTTGCCCACCACGCTGCGCAGCGAGGTCTGCGCCAGCTGCGTCACGGCCACGATGTAGTTCGACGAACCGTAGCTCGCACGCATCGGGTCGGTCACCTGAAAGTACAGGATGCCGTCGACCTGCAGCTGCGTGTTGTCGCGCGTGATGCAGATCTGGCTGGGCACGTCGAGCGGGATTTCCTTCAGGCTGTGCTTGTAGGCCACCTTGTCGATGAAGGGGATCAGGAAGTTGGCACCGGGCGTCATGGTGCTGTGGTACTTGCCGAGGCGCTCACGCACCCAGGCGTTCTGCTGCGGCACGAACTTGACCGATTGGCTGATGAACAGAATGGCGATGACCAGAATGACCAGAGGTACTGCGAAATCCATAGGGATGCTCCTTTTCGGGGGTTTGCTGCTAAATCTTGGTGACGACGAGGCGGCTGCCCACGACTTCGACCACACGGTGTTCACCGGTCTGCAGGTCGGTGCCGGCCTTCGCCACCGCCGTCCACTGCGCGCCGCGGTAGCGCACGGAGGCGGTGCCGTCCGGGTTCCAGGCCTCGACGTGGACGCTCTGTCCGATGTCGAGGTTGCCCCCGCGGTTGGCCTGCGCGGGCAAGCGCGCCACGCGACGACGCTTGATCAGGTACCAGCCCAGGACCGCGCCCACGCCGACCGCCGAAGCCACGATGAGCTGCGTGATCACGCTGGCGCCCAGGTGGCCTGCGATGGCGGCGGCAGCGAAGCCGGTGGCCAGCAGCAGCAGGTAGACGGTGCCGGACAACAGCTCGACCACGATGGTCGCCCCCGCGATCAGCCACCAGATGGTGGAACTCTCCATACAGCCTCCTTTGTGTCGTATCCACCCCATTCTGCGATACCTGTATCAGCACTTGTCTTTTGAATTCCTTACACTTCGCGCCTCTTCTCCCTGTCCGAGCCCCTGCACATGAAATTTCGCTTCCCGATCGTCATCATCGACGAGGACTTCCGCGCCGAGAACACCTCGGGTCTTGGCATTCGCGCGCTGGCGCAAGCCATCGAGAGCGAGGGCTTCGAAGTGCTGGGCGTCACCAGCTACGGCGACCTGTCGCAGTTTGCCCAGCAGCAAAGCCGCGCGAGCGCCTTCATCCTGTCGATCGACGACGAGGAATTCACGCCCGGCCCGGACCTCGATCCGGCCGTGCTGAGCCTGCGCAGCTTCATCGAGCAGGTGCGGCGCAAGAACGCCGAGGTGCCGATCTACATCTACGGCGAAACGCGCACCTCGCGCCACATCCCGAACGACATCCTGCGCGAACTGCACGGCTTCATCCACATGTTCGAGGACACCCCCGAATTCGTGGCGCGCCACATCATCCGCGAGGCCAAGAGTTACCTCGAAGGCGTGCAGCCGCCGTTCTTCAAGGCGCTGATCGACTACGCGGAAGACGGCTCGTACTCGTGGCACTGCCCGGGTCACTCGGGCGGCGTGGCGTTCCTCAAGAGCCCCGTGGGCCAGATGTTCCACCAGTTCTTCGGCGAGAACATGTTGCGCGCCGACGTCTGCAACGCCGTGGAAGAGCTCGGCCAGCTGCTCGACCACACCGGCCCGGTGGCGGCCAGCGAACGCAATGCAGCGCGCATCTTCAATGCCGACCATTGCTTCTTTGTGACCAACGGCACCAGCACCAGCAACAAGATGGTCTGGCACCACACGGTGGCGCCCGACGACGTGGTGGTGGTGGACCGCAACTGCCACAAGTCGATCCTGCACGCGATCATCATGACCGGCGCGATCCCGGTCTTCATGAAGCCCACGCGCAACCATTTCGGCATCATCGGCCCGATCCCCAAGAGCGAGTTCGAGCAGAGCGCGATCAAGGCCAAGATCAAGGCCAACCCGCTGCTGGCGGGCGTCGATCCCGACAAGGTCAAGCCGCGCGTGATGACGCTCACGCAGTCGACCTACGACGGCGTGATCTACAACACCGAGACCATCAAGAACATGCTCGACGGCTACGTCGACACCTTGCACTTCGACGAAGCCTGGCTGCCGCACGCCGCCTTCCACCCGTTCTACGGCGCCTACCACGCGATGGGCAAGAACCGGGTGCGGCCCAAGGAATCGCTGGTGTTCTCGACCCAGTCGACGCACAAGCTGCTGGCCGGCATCAGCCAGGCCAGCCACGTGCTGGTGCAGGACTCGCAGAACCGCGCGCTCGACCGCGACCTGTTCAACGAGGCCTACCTGATGCACTCGTCGACCAGCCCGCAGTACGCGATCATCGCGAGCTGCGACGTGGCCGCGGCCATGATGGAGCCGCCCGGCGGCACCGCGCTGGTGGAGGAGAGCATCCTGGAGGCGCTCGACTTCCGCCGTGCGATGCGCAAGGTCGAGGCCGAGTTCGGCAAGGACGAGTGGTGGTTCAAGGTCTGGGGTCCCGAGAAGCTGGTCGACGAAGGCATCGGCCGCGCCGAGGACTGGATCATGAAGGGCGAGGGCAGCACCGACAGCAAGGCCAAGAGCGCGAAGCGCAACTGGCACGGCTTCGGCAAGCTGGCCGATGGCTTCAACATGCTCGACCCGATCAAGTCGACCATCGTGACCCCCGGCCTGGACCTGCAGGGCAAGTTCGCCGAGACCGGCATCCCGGCCAGCGTGGTGACCAAGTTCCTGGCCGAGCATGGCGTGATCGTGGAGAAGACCGGCCTCTACAGCTTCTTCATCATGTTCACCATCGGCATCACCAAGGGCCGCTGGAACACGCTGCTCACGGCGCTGCAGCAGTTCAAGGACGACTACGCACGCAACCAGCCGATGTGGCGCATCCTGCCGGAGTTCTGCCAGCAGCATCCGGGCTACGAGAAGCTCGGCCTGCGCGACCTGTGCCAGCACATCCACAAGCTGTACGCGCGCTACGACGTGGCGCGCCTCACGACCGAGATGTACCTGAGCGACCTGACGCCGGCCATGAAGCCCAGCGACGCCTTCGCCCACATCGCGCACCGCAAGACCGAGCGCGTGGAGATCGACCAGCTCGAAGGCCGCATCACCACCAGCCTGATCACGCCGTACCCGCCGGGCATCCCGCTGCTGATCCCGGGCGAAGTCTTCAACAAGAAGATCGTCGACTACCTCAAGTTCGCGCGCGAGTTCAACAAGGAGTGCCCGGGCTTCGAGACCGACATCCACGGCCTGGTGGCGCGCATCGACGAGACGGGCAAGAAGCGCTACTACGCGGACTGCGTGCGCCAGCAGGCCTGAGGCACGAACTCAGGGCCTCAGGTCGCCGCGCACGCGCAGGAAGCGGGCGAAGCGCGGCAGGCCCTTGGCGGTGGTGCCGTTGAAGCGGTAGCTGACCCAGCTGCCGACGGCCGGTGGATCGTCGCGCTGCGCGTCGCTGAAGCCGCCGCCCAGCTTGAAGCGGCGGCCGTCGGGCATCTCGACCATCAGCGCGCCCATGCGGCCCTCGTGGCGGCCCTTGCCGGGCAGGTGCGCGACGACCCGCGCATCGGCGTCCTCGTAGGGCTTGAGCTTGAGCAGGTCCTGGTTGCGCTCGGCGCGGTAGAGCGAGGCGCCGCGGTGCAGCACCAGGCCTTCGCCGCCCATCTTCACGACTTCCTTCATCTGCGCCAGCAGCGCGGCATGGGTGGTGGCGCGCTGCTGGGCCACCGGCAGCACCCAGGGTGCGGCAGGCAGCGGCAGCAGGCGGCGCAGCGCGGCCAGGCGCGTCGTGAAGTCGCCCGGCTCGGCGGGCAGGTCGAAGACCATGAAGCGCATCTCGCGCCAGGCCGCGTCGAGCGGCACCTGGCTGCGCACCGTGGAGGTCGCGAACTCGAAGCGGCCGCGGCCGGCCCAGAGCTCGCCGTCCATCGGCACGGCCGGCAGCGGGGCGGTGAACCAGGCCGGCGCCATCACGCGCTCGCCGCCGCGCGTCCAGAGCTGGCGGCCGTCCCAGTAGCCGCGCAGGCCGTCGTATTTCTCGCTGACCCAGTAGTCGTCGAGCGCGATGCCCTGCCGGTAGACCTCGGCCAGCATCAGCGCGGGCGCCGCCGCGAACACCGGCGAAGCGCAGCCCGCCCAGGCCAGCAGGCCCGTCAGCAGGAGGCTTCGGCGATCCGGCATCGCGCCGCTCGGCGTCGTCGGACGCTATTCCTGGATGCCGCCGACGACCTGGCTGAAGCCGCCGTCGACGTAGGTGATCTCGGCCGAGACGCCGCTGGCCAGGTCGCTCAGCAGGAAGGCTGCGACGTTGCCGACCTCTTCGATGGTCACGTTGCGACCGATCGGCGAGACCTCGGCCACGGCCGAGAGGATCTTGCTGAAGCCCTTGATGCCACTGGCCGCCAGGGTCTTGATCGGACCGGCGCTGATGCCGTTCACGCGCATGCCCTTGCTGCCCAGCGACTGCGCCAGGTAGCGCACCGAGGCCTCGAGGCTGGCCTTGGCCAGGCCCATGGTGTTGTAGTTCGGCATCGCGCGCTCGGAGCCCAGGTAGGTCAGCGTGAGCAGCGCCGACTTCTCGCGCAGGAAGGGCAAGGCGGCCTTGGCCATCGCGGGAAAGCTGTAGGCGCTGATGTCGTGCGCGATGCGGAAGCCTTCGCGCGACAGGCCTTCGAGGAAGTCGCCGGCGATGGCCTCGCGCGGCGCGAAGCCGATGCTGTGCACGAAGCCGTCGAATTGCGGCCAGGTCTGCGACAGGTCGGCGAACAGTTTCTCGATCTGCGCGTCGTCGCCCACATCGCAATCGAAAATCAGCTTCGAGTCGAAATCCGCGGCGAATTCGGTGATACGGTCCTTGAATCGCTCGCCGACATAGCTGAAGGCGAGCTCGGCGCCTTGTTCGTGACAGGCCTTGGCGATGCCATAGGCAATCGAGCGATTGCTCAATACGCCGGTAATCAACAGTTTTTTGCCGGAAAGAAAGCCCATGAAGTTGCCTTGTGAAAATCTTGGGCAGAATTCTCGCATGCGAGGTTGGCTGCTCCTGATATTGGCTTTCTTGGCGCCGCCCTCGTGGGCGGCGCACGGACTGGGCATGGGCTATGAACCCAAGTACCCGGCGTCCTTCACGCACTTCGACTACGTGAACCCCGATGCCCCCAAGGGCGGCGAACTCACGCTCTCGGCCAGCGGCAGCTTCGACAAGCTCAACCCCTTCACGCTGCGCGGCCGCCCGCCGGTCGGCATGGGCTACAGCGCCAACGGCTTCGTGTTCTCGGAATACGGATTGATCTTCGACTCGTTGATGACCCCCAGCGAGGACGAGCCCTTCTCGAACTACGGCCTGCTCGCACAGGACGCGGCGCTGGCGCCCGACCGCCTGAGCATCACCTTCAGGCTCAACCCCAAGGCCCGCTTCTCCGACGGCAGCCCGGTGCTGGCGCAGGACGTGAAGCACTCCTTCGACACGCTGATGAGCAAGCAGGCCGGGCCGACCTTCCGCTCGTACTGGGTCGACATCAAGGCGGCCGTGGTGGTCGACGATCGCACGGTGCGCTTCGACTTCAAGCGCCGCAACTCCGAGCTGCACATGATCATCGGCCAGCTGCCGGTGTTCTCGCGCGCCTGGGGCCAGGGCAAGCCCTTCGACCAGCTCGTGACCGAGCCGCCGATCGCGAGCGGCCCCTACGTGATCGACAAGGTCGACTTCGGCAAGTCCATCACCTACCGCCGGCGCGCCGACTACTGGGCGGCCGACCTGCCGGTGCGCAAGGGCATGTTCAATTACGGCAGCGTCAATTACCAGTACTTCAAGGACCGATTGGGCGAAGAGGAGTCGCTCAAGGCCGGTTCGCTCGACGCGCTGGAAGAGGTCTCCATCATCGCCTGGGTGCGCCGCTACAAGGGCCGGCGCTTCGATTCGGGCGAGCTCATGAAGGAAGAGATCTCGCACCGGCGCTTCACCGGCATGCAGGGCCTGGCCGTGAACCTGCGCCAGCCCCGCTTCGCCGACGCCCGTGTGCGCCAGGCGCTCGCGCTGGCCTTCGATTTCGACTGGCTCAATGCGCACCTGTTCTACGGCCGCCGTGCACGCACCCAGAGCTATTTCCAGAACAGCGACGACCTGATGGCGCAGCCGGTGATCAGCGCCGAAGAGCAGGTGCTGCTCGATGGTTTGAAGACGAAGCAGCGCTATCTGGACAACACCCATGGCGAACTGCCACGGCCGGCCACCACCGGCGACACCGCCGAAGGCCTGCGGCGCAACCTCGTGCGTGCCCAGGCCCTGCTGCGCGAAGCGGGCTGGACCTACCGCGACGGCGCGCTGCGCGATGCGGCCGGCACGCCGCTGTCGATCGACATCGACATCGCCGACCGCAGCTCGGAAACCGTGCTCGCGCCCTATGCGCGCAACCTGGGCAAGCTGGGCATCACGCTGCAGTACCGGCTGCGCGACGCCAGCCTGATCAAGAAGAAGCTCGACGATTTCGATTTCGACATGGCGATCAGCCTGCAGGGCGGCTCCTCGAGCCCGGGCAACGAGCTCTACGACGACTTCGGCTCGAAGGCCGCGGCCGAGAAGGGCAGCCAGAACCTGAGCGGCATCAGCGATCCGGTGATCGACGAGATCCTCGAACTGATCGTCGACAGCCCCGACCGCGCCTCGCTGGCGGCCGCGGCGCGGCTGCTCGACCGCTACCTGCTGCACCAGCACTACGTGACGCCGATGTACTACGGCAAGCAGTATTTCATGGCCCACAAGCAGTACCTGCGCCATCCCGAGGCCGCGCTGCCGCAGCGCCTGCTGGCCGGCTCGGCGCTGCTGACCATGTGGTGGATCGACCCATCGAAGAAGAAGTAGACCGAGACTCCGACCCCACCGCATGGCCGCCTACATCCTCCGACGCCTTCTCCTCATCATTCCCACCTTGCTGGGCGTGCTGATCCTCAATTTCGTGGTGGTGCAGTTCGTGCCCGGCGGGCCGGCCGAGCAGCTGCTCTCCCAGCTCAACGACAAGGAAAGCCGGGTTTCCGGCGGCCCCGCGGGCCGTTCGCTGGACCCGAAGCAGGTGGCCGAGATCAAGGCGCTCTACGGCTTCGACAAGCCCGCGCCCGAGCGTTTCTGGCAGATGCTGACCCAGTTCGCACGCTTCGACCTGGGCAAGAGCTTCTTCCAGAGCAAGGACGTCTGGGAGCTGATCAAGGAGAAGCTGCCGGTCTCGATCAGCCTGGGCCTGTGGACCTTCTTCATCAGCTACCTGATCGCGGTGCCGCTGGGCGTCGCGAAGGCGGTGCGGGCCGGCTCGAGCTTCGACTTCTTCACCACGCTGATCGTGCTGGTGGGCTATGCGATCCCGGGCTTCGTGCTGGGCGTGGCGCTGCTGGTGATCTTCGGCGGACAGTTGCAGTGGTTCCCGCTGCGCGGCCTGACCTCGCCCAATTGGGAGTCGCTGAGCTGGGGCGCGCGCATCACCGACTACCTCTGGCACATCACGCTGCCGGTGACGGCGATGGTGCTGGGCAGCTTCGCCGTCACGGCCATGCTGACCAAGAACTCCTTCCTCGAGGAGATCCGCAAGCAGTACGTGCTGACCGCGCGCGCCAAGGGGCTGTCGGAGCGGGCGGTGCTCTGGAAGCACGTGTTCCGCAATGCGCTGATCCCGATCATCACGGGCTTCCCGGCCGCCTTCATCGGCGCCTTCTTCACCGGCGCACTGCTGATCGAGACCCTGTTCTCGCTCGACGGCCTGGGCCTGCTGAGCTACGAGAGCGTGATCCGGCGCGACTATCCGGTGTTCCTCGGCACGCTCTACATCTTCACGCTCATCGGTCTGCTGACCAAGCTGATTTCCGATCTCTGCTACGTATGGGTGGATCCGCGTGTCAAGTTTGATTGAGACCCCCATGACGCCTGTGACGCCCGTTGTGGCGAGCGCGCCGACCACCTCGCTGAGCCCGGGCCGGCGTGCCTGGTTGCGTTTCAAGCGCAACCGGCTGGGCTTCTGGAGCCTCGCGGTGTTCAGCGTGCTGGTGGTGCTGAGCCTGTTCGCCGAGGTGCTGTCGACCGACCGCCCGCTGCTGCTGCGCTACGAGGGGCAGACCTATGTCCCGGTGCTGCGCGACTACCCCGAGACCACCTTCGGCGGCAACTTCGAGACGCCGACCGACTTTCTCGACCCCTTCATCCAGGAGCGCATCACGCGCGGCGACAACTGGGCGATCTACGCGCCCAACCGCTACGGTCCGCGCACGCTCAACTATTTCGCCAAGCAGCCCAACCCGGCGCCGCCCTCGAGCGAGAACCTGTTCGGCACCGACGACCGCGGCCGCGACCTGCTGGCCCAGCTGATCTACGGCTTCCGCGTGAGCGTGCTGTTCGCGCTGGCGCTGACCTTCATCGGTGTGCTGCTGGGTGTGGTCACGGGCGCGCTCCAGGGTTTCTTCGGCGGCAAGACCGACCTGGCTTTCCAGCGCTTCATCGAGATCTGGGGCGCGATGCCCGAGCTCTACCTGCTGATCATCTTCAGCGCGATCTTCAACCCCAGCGTGGCGCTGCTGCTGATCCTGCTGAGCCTGTTCGGCTGGATGGGCCTGTCGGACTATGTGCGCGCCGAGTTTCTGCGCAACCGCCAGATGGACTACGTGCGCGCCGCCCGCGCGCTGGGCGTGTCGAACCTGCAGATCATGCGGCGCCACATCCTGCCCAACAGCATGACGCCGGTCGTGACCTTCCTGCCCTTCCGCATGAGTGCGGCCATCCTGGCACTGACCTCGCTCGACTTCCTGGGCCTGGGCGTGCCGCCGGGCACGCCCTCGCTGGGCGAGCTGCTGAGCCAGGGCAAGGGCAACATCGATGCCTGGTGGATCTCGCTGTCGACCTTCATGGTGCTGGTCGTGACCCTGATGCTGCTGACCTTCATGGGCGACGCGCTGCGCGACGCCCTCGACCCCCGAAAGCTGGACCGATGAACGCATTGCTGGATGTTCAGGGTCTTCACGTGGCCTTCGGCGGCAAGCCGGTGGTGCACGGCATCGATTTCTCGATCGCGCCGGGCGAAAAGCTCGCGCTGGTGGGCGAGTCGGGTTCGGGCAAGACCGTGACCGCGCTGAGCCTGCTGCGGCTGGTGCAGAACGCCGACATCACGGGCGTGGCGCAATTCGCAGGCATGGCGGGCGCGGGGCAGGGCGCCGGCAAGAACGCCCCGCGCGACCTGCTCTCGATGCCCGAGCAGGCCCTGCGCGGCGTGCGCGGCAAGGAGATCGCGATGATCTTCCAGGAGCCCATGACCGCACTGAACGCGCTCTACACCGTGGGCGACCAGGTGGCCGAGGTGCTCGAGCTGCACGAGGGCCTCTCGAAGCGCGCCGCGCAGGAGGCGGCCGTGCAGCTGCTGGCCGACACCGGCATCGCCGAGCCGGCCCGGCGTGCGCGCGCCTTTCCGCACCAGCTCTCGGGCGGCCAACGCCAGCGCGCCATGATCGCCATGGCGCTGGCCTGCAAGCCGCGGCTGCTGCTCGCCGACGAGCCCACCACGGCGCTGGACGTCACGGTGCGTGCGCAGATCCTCGAGCTGCTCAGCGAACTGCAGCGCAAGCACGGCATGGCGGTGCTGCTGATCACCCACGACCTGAACCTGGTGCGGCGCTTCGCCGACCGGGTGGCGGTGATGGAGCGCGGCCGCATCGTGGAGCAGGGCGCCGTGGCCGAGGTCTTCGGCGCGCCGCAGCATGCCTACACCCGCAGGCTGATCGACAGCCGCCCGGTGCGCGACGTCGCGCCGGGCCGGACGGGCGCAGCGCCCGTGCTGTCGGCCCAGGCGCTGCGCGTGAGCTATCCCGTGCCGATCCCGGGCGTGCGTGGCTGGTTCCGCAAGGGCGCATTCGTGGCGGTGCAGGGGGCCGACTTCAGCATCGCGCCCGGCCAGACACTGGGCGTGGTGGGCGAATCGGGCTCGGGCAAGTCCACGCTCGCGCTGGCGACGTTGGGCCTGTTGCCGCACAGCGGCACCGTGGCCGTGGCGGGCCAGCGTTGGGGCCAGGGCCGCACCGAAGACCGGGCGCTGCGACGCACCATGCAGGTGGTGTTCCAGGATCCGTTTTCCTCGCTGTCGCCACGCATGACCGTCGAGCAGATCGTGGGTGAGGGTCTCACGGTCCATGCGCCCGAACTCGATGCGACCGAGCGCCGCGTGCGGGTGCTGGCGGCGCTGGCCGACGTCGGCCTGACCGAGACCCAGTTTCCCTCGTTGCTCGACCGCTATCCGCACGAGTTCTCAGGCGGGCAGCGCCAACGTCTGGCGGTGGCGCGCGCGCTGGTGGTCGATCCCCAGCTGCTGGTGCTCGACGAGCCGACCAGCGCGCTCGACGTCACGATCCAGAAGCAGGTGCTGGGCCTGCTGCAGCGGCTGCAGCGCGAGCGCGGCCTGGGCTACCTGCTGATCACCCACGACGTCGAGGTGATCCGGGCCATGGCGCACCAGGTGATCGTGATGAAGGACGGCGCCATCCTCGAGCACGGCCCGGTCGACCAGGTGCTCGACCAGCCCGAACATCCCTACACGCGCAAGCTGGTCGCGGCCGCGCTGGCCGACTGACGACAACTCTTCGCCGCACCATGTCGAATATCGGATACGACCGCCGCGGCGCCTGGCGCGCCGCCCTCGCGTGCATGGTCACGCTGGCGGTGGCCATGGGCCTCGGGCGCTTCGCCTTCACGCCCATGCTTCCGATCATGCTGCACGAGGGCAAGCTGGACCTGCAGAGCGGGGGCGTGCTGGCTTCGCTCAACTACCTGGGCTATTTCCTGGGGGCGGTGTCCTGCGCAGCGATCCGCCTGCGACCCGCCTTCATGGTCCGCAGCGGCCTGGTCGCGACCGCAGTGCTGCTGCTGGGCATGGGCCTGCTCAACGGATTCACGCTGTGGGGCGCGTTGCGCGGCGCGGCGGGCGTGGTGAGCGCCTGGACCTTCGTCTTCGCCTCGGGCTGGGGCCTGCGCCGGCTGGCCGAAACCGGTGCGCCGATGCTGGGCGGCGTGATCTACAGCGGCCCGGGCCTGGGCATCGCGGCGACCGGACTGCTCGGCGGTCTGACCGGCCGCTGGGGCTCCGACTGGGCCTGGATCGGCTATGGGCTGGTGGCGGTCGTGCTGATCGCAGTGATCTGGCGGATCTTCGACGACGGCGTGCCGGCCGCGACGGCGGCGGGCGGCGCGCCGCAGGTGCCGGCGCCGACCGCGCTCACGCCGGAGGCCCGCAACGATGCGCGCTGGCTGATCGCGCTGTACGGCCTGGCCGGCTTCGGCTACATCATCACTGCCACTTTCCTGCCGGTGATCGCACGCCAGGCGCTGCCGGGATCGCCCTGGCCGGATTTCTTCTGGCCGCTGTTCGGCCTGGCGATCGTTCCCGGCGCGCTGATCGGCGCACGCGCACCGCCCGAATGGGACAACCGGCTGCTGCTGGCCATCGCCTACGCGCTCCAGGCCGTCGGCGTGGTGCTGTCGGTGGCATGGCCGACCATCGCCGGCTTTGCGCTCGGCAGCCTGCTGCTGGGCATGCCCTTCACCGCCATCACGCTGTTCGCGGTGCGCGATGCGCGCCGTTTGCGCGGCAATGCGGCCGCCGGCCTGATCGGCTACGCGACGGCGTCCTATGGCGTCGGCCAGATCCTCGGGCCGCTGTTCGCTGCGCCTTTGGCACAGCGCACCGGCTCCTTTGAAGTGCCGCTGCTGGTCGCGGCCGCCGTTCTGGCGGTCGGTGCGATGCTTTTTGCATCGGTCTGGTGGCGTGCCCGAGCGAAAGCGCTGGCATTGGCCGGTTAAAGCCCCACACTTTTGAGCACTTTTGGGCATATAATCCAAGGCTCACGACCAAACGGGCGGGTACCAACCGCCCGTTTTTTATTGGGCGAAGCATTTCTCTCGAAGATTGGCAGGTGCACGGCGCAAAGAGCGGCCCGCATCGCAATTCAGAGAGCAACACCAAAGGCGCATTCAGACACGTGGCATTGCAGCAAACAGTGGAACAAACCGTAGCCGGACTTGGCTACGACCTGGTCGAGATCGAGCGGTCGGCCGGTGGCTTGCTGCGCGTCACGATTGATTTGCCCTGGACCGCCCCCACCTCGGAAGAGATCGCGGCCGGCATTCCCGAGCCCTACGTGACGGTGGAAGACTGCGAGAAGGTGACGCGCCAATTGCAGTTTGCGCTCGAGGTGGACGGTGCGGAATACAAGCGGCTCGAGGTGTCCTCGCCGGGTATCGACCGCCCCTTGCGCAATGAACAGGATTTTCAGCGTTTCGTCGGCGATGTGATCGACCTGACGCTCAAGGCGCCCATGGGCGCGGCGGCAGGCGGCCAGGTGTCGGCCAGCCGCAAGAAGTTTCGCGGCACGCTGGAGCGTGCCGACAGTGGTGGCTGGCAGATCGTCTGGAGCGATGCCCCCGAACCCAAACCTGGACAAAGAGTGAGCAAGAAGCGCGCGCCTGCACCGTTGCATGCGCTGGGCTTCACGCTGGACGAATTGCGCGAAGCGCGGCTTGCGCCGATCGTGGATTTCAAGGGGCGCAGGCCCAGAACCCTAGAGGGTTCGCTGGACAAGGCCCCCGAAGGCCTTTCGGACATTGGCGGCACGGAAGTGTCGGACTGACAAGAGGAGCGTAGTGGCATGAATCGCGAAATGTTGATGTTGGTGGATGCGATATCGCGGGAGAAGAACGTCGAGCGCGACGTCGTCTTCGGCGCGGTCGAGTCCGCACTGGCGCAGGCTACCAAGAAGCTCCATCAGGGCGACGTGGACATCCGCGTCGCGGTCGACCGCGACAGCGGCGACTACGAAACCTTCCGCCGCTGGCATGTGGTCCCGGATGAAGCCGGCCTGCAACTGCCGGACCAGGAAATCCTGCTGTTCGAAGCCAAGGAAGAGATGCCCGACATCGAGGTCGACGAGTACATCGAAGAAGCGGTGGACTCGGTGCCGATCGGCCGTATCGGCGCCATGGCGGCCAAGCAGGTGATCCTGCAGAAGATCCGCGACGCCGAGCGCGAGATGCTGCTCAACGACTTCATGTCGCGCGGCGACAAGATCTTCGTGGGCACCGTCAAGCGCCTGGACAAGGGCGACATCATCGTGGAAGCCGGGCGCGTCGAAGGCCGCCTGCGCCGCAGCGAGATGATCGCCAAGGAGAACCTGCGCAACGGCGACCGCGTGCGGGCCATGATCATGGAGGTCGACCTGACGCTGCGCGGCGCGCCGATCATCCTGTCGCGCTCGGCCCCCGAATTCATGATCGAGCTGTTCCGCCAGGAAGTGCCCGAGATCGAACAAGGCCTGCTGGAGATCAAGAGCTGCGCCCGTGACCCGGGTTCGCGCGCCAAGATCGCGGTGCTCTCGCACGACAAGCGTGTCGACCCGATCGGCACCTGCGTCGGCGTGCGCGGCACCCGTGTCAACGCCGTGACCAACGAACTCGCCGGCGAACGCGTCGACATCGTGCTGTGGAGCGAGGACCCGGCCCAGTTCGTGATCGGCGCCCTGGCACCGGCCAACGTGTCGTCGATCGTGGTCGATGAAGAAAAGCACGCCATGGACGTGGTCGTCGACGAGGAAAACCTCGCGATCGCCATCGGCCGCGGCGGGCAGAACGTGCGGCTGGCTTCCGACCTCACGGGTTGGAAGATCAACATCATGGACGCCAGCGAGTCGGCCCAGAAGCAGGCGCTCGAGACCGACTCGAGCCGCAAGCTCTTCATGGAAAAGCTCGATGTGGACGAGGAAATCGCCGACATCCTGATCAATGAAGGTTTCACCAGCCTGGAAGAAGTGGCCTACGTGCCGATCTCCGAGCTGCTGGAAATCGAGAGCTTCGACGAAGACACGATCAACGAGCTGCGCACGCGTGCAAAGGATGCGTTGCTCACGATGGAAATCGCCAAGGAAGAAAGCGCCGAAGGCATCTCGCAGAATCTGCGTGATCTCGAAGGCCTCGACGCCGAACTCATTCCGAAATTGGCCGAGGCGGGTGTTCACACCCGTGACGACCTGGCCGACCTTGCGGTCGACGAACTCACCGAGATCACCGGCCACAGCGCCGATGACGCCAAAGCCCTCATCTTGAAAGCCCGTGAACATTGGTTCTCGGGCCAAGAGTGACGGTCATGGGAGCACGAAGCACATATGTCCAGCACCACAGTCGCCGAGTTCGCGAACGAACTCAAGAAGACCCCCGAAACCTTGCTTGACCAGCTCAAGAGCGCAGGCGTGGCCAAGGCCTCGCCCACCGATGCGCTCACCGAGGCGGACAAGCAGCGCCTGCTTGGCTTTCTGAAAGCCAGCCACGGAACGGCCGAAACGGAACGCAAGAAGATCACCCTGGTCAAGAAATCGACCAGCGAGATCAAGCAGGCCGATGCCACCGGGCGTGCCCGCACCATCCAGGTCGAAGTGCGCAAGAAGCGCACCTTCATCCAGCGCGACGAAGGTCCTGCCGCCGAACCGGTGCAGGCCCCAGCCCCCGTCGCCGAGCCCGCGGCCCCCAAGGTCGACGAAGCCGAGCTGGCACGCCGCGAGGAAGACGCGCGTCGCCAGGCCGAACTGATCCGCCGTCAGGAAGAAGAATTGGTCGAAAAACGTCGCCAACGCGAAGCGGCTGAAGCCGTCGAACGCGAGAAGGCCGAGCGCGCCGAGCAGGCTGAACAGCAAGCCAAGGCCGCAGCGCTCCAGAAGGAAAAGGAAGCAGCCGCCGCCCGTCCGCCGGCCCCCGCAGCGCCCAAGGCTCCGGTGGTCGAGACGCAGGCTGCCACCGAGGCCGCGACCGGCAAGGCCGCGGCCGAAGCCGCCGCCAACCAGGCCAAGGAAGATGCCAAGGCCAAGGTCGCCGCCGAATCGAAGGCCCGTGCCGACGAGGAAGCCGCGCGCGCCAAGGATCTGGACGAACGCCGTCGCAAGGCGCTGGCCGAAGCCGAAGCCATCCGCGCCATGATGAACGCACCGGCCCGTGTGCTGGTGCCGCACAAGGCGCCCGAGAAGGAAGTGCCGAAGCCGGCCGTCAAGGGCACGCTGCACAAGCCGGTCGCTCCCGCGGCCCGCCCGGGTGCGCCTGCCGCCGCCGGTGCTGCTGCAGCGCCTGGCGCCAGCAAGGACGTCAAGTCGGCCAAGCTCTCGTCGAGCTGGGCAGGCGATCCGGCCAAGAAGAAGGAAATCAAGACCCGCGGCGATGCCAGCGGTGGTGTCAATCGCGGCAGCTGGCGCGGAGGCCCGCGTGGGCGTCGTGGCAGCAACGACCGTGGCGGCCATGAAGAACATGTGCAAGCCGCACCGGTGGAAGCGCGCGTGCTCGAAGTGCACGTGCCCGAGACCATCACCGTGGCCGAGCTGGCGCACAAGATGGCCGTCAAGGCGCAAGAGGTCATCAAGCAGTTGATGAAGCTCGGCATGATGGCGACCATCAACCAGTCGCTCGACCAGGACACCGCGATGATCATCGTGGAGGACATGGGCCACACGGCCGTGGTCGCCGCGCTGGACGATCCGGAAGCCTTCACCGACGAAGACGTCGGCGCACAGGCCGGCGAGTCGCTGCCGCGTGCTCCCGTGGTCACCGTCATGGGTCACGTCGACCACGGCAAGACCTCGCTGCTGGACTACATCCGTCGCGCCAAGGTCGCTGCGGGCGAAGCCGGCGGCATCACGCAGCACATCGGCGCCTACCACGTCGAAACGCCGCGCGGCATGGTGTCCTTCCTCGACACCCCGGGTCACGAGGCGTTCACCGCCATGCGTGCCCGCGGTGCCCAGGCCACCGACATCGTCATCCTGGTGGTGGCGGCCGACGACGGCGTCATGCCCCAGACCAAGGAAGCCATCAAGCACGCGAAAGCGGCCGGTGTGCCGATCGTGGTCGCGATCAACAAGATCGACAAGCCCGATGCCAACCTGGACCGCGTGAAGCAGGAACTGGTGGCCGAAGAAGTCGTGCCCGAAGAGTACGGCGGCGAAGTGCCGTTCGTGCCCGTGTCGGCCAAGACCGGCCAGGGCGTGGACGACCTGCTCGAACAGGTGCTGCTGCAGGCCGAAGTGCTGGAACTCAAGGCGCCGGTGCAAGCCGCTGCCAAGGGCCTGGTCATCGAAGCCCAGCTCGACAAGGGCCGCGGCCCGGTGGCGACCGTGCTGATCCAGTCCGGCACGCTCAAGACCGGCGACGTGGTGCTGGCGGGCTCGACCTATGGCCGCGTGCGCGCCATGCTGGACGAAGACGGCAAGTCGATCAAGACGGCAGGTCCGTCGATCCCGGTGGAAATCCAGGGTCTGACCGAAGTGCCGCAGGCCGGCGACGAGTTCATGGTGATGGCCGACGAGCGCCGTGCGCGCGAGATCGCCACCTACCGTGCAGGCAAGTTCCGCAACACCAAGCTGGCACGCCAGCAGGCTTCGAACCTGCAAAGCATGTTCACCGACCTGTCGGCCGGCGAAGTGCAGACGCTGCGACTCATCATCAAGGCCGACGTGCAAGGTTCGCAGGAAGCCCTGGCGCAGTCGCTGCTCAAGCTGGCGACCGAAGAAGTCAAGGTGCAGATCGTGTACGCCGGTGTCGGCGGCATCAGCGAGAACGACATCAACCTCGCGATCGCATCGAAGGCAGTGGTCATCGGCTTCAACGTGCGCGCCGATTCGGGTGCACGCAAGCTGGCCGAAGGCAACGGCGTGCAACTGAACTACTACAGCATCATCTACGACGCCGTCGATGAAGTGAAGGTGGCGATGTCCGGCATGCTGGCACCCGAGCGCCGCGAAGAGATCATCGGCCAGGCCGAGATCCGCACGGTGTTCGTGGCTTCGAAGATCGGTACGGTCGCCGGTTCGTACATCACCGCAGGTCTGGTCAACCGCAGCGCGCACTTCCGCCTGCTGCGCGACAACGTGGTGGTCTACACGGGCGAGGTCGACTCGATCAAGCGCATGAAGGACGACGTCCGCGAAGTGCGCGAAGGCTTCGAGTGCGGTATCAAGCTCAAGAACTACAACGACATCAAAGAAGGCGATCAGCTCGAATTCTTCGAAATCAAGGAAATCGCCCGGACGCTGTAAGCGTTCGAAGCGAGAGCGTCCATGCCGAAAAGAAAAGCAGCAGCCCCCAACCGGGCCTTCAAGGTCGCCGATCAGATCCAGCGGGATCTGACGGAGCTGATCGCGCGCGAGCTGAAGGACCCGCGGGTGGGCATGGTCACGATCCAGGCGGTCGAGGTCACGCCCGACTATGCGCACGCCAAGATCTACTTCAGCCTGCTGGTCGGCGACCCCGTCGTCACCACCGAGGCCTTGAACCAGGCCGCGGGCTTCCTGCGCAACGGCCTTTTCAAGCGCCTGCAGATCCATACCGTGCCGACGCTGCACTTCCTGTTCGACCGCACCACCGAGCGTGCGGCCGACATGAATGCACTGATCGCTCAGGCCGTCGCCTCGCGCTCGAAAGACGAGTAGGCATGAACGCGCCACGCACCAGGGTGCAACGGCGCCCTGTGCATGGGGTGTTGTTGCTCGACAAGCCGCTGGGTCTCTCCAGCAACCAGGCCTTGCAGAAGGCCAAGTGGTTGCTGCGCGCCGAAAAAGCGGGCCATACCGGCACGCTGGACCCGCTCGCGACCGGCGTGCTGCCGCTGTGTTTCGGCGCGGCCACCAAGTTCAGCCAGTTGCACCTCGACGCCGACAAGACCTATGTCGCGACGGCGCGCCTGGGCGTGAAGACCTCGACCGGCGACGCCGAGGGCGAGGTGATCGCCGAGCGTGCGGTGCAGGTCACGGCCGACGACCTGATCCGCGTGGCGGCGCAGTTCACCGGCCCGATCCGTCAGGTGCCGCCCATGCACAGCGCGCTCAAGAAGGACGGCAAGGCGCTCTACGAATACGCCCGCGAAGGCATCGAGGTCGAGCGCGCGCCGCGCGACGTCGTGATCCATGAACTCGCGCTGACCGCGATCGAGCCGGACCTGGTCCGCATCGTGGCGCGGGTCAGCAAGGGCACCTACATCCGCACGCTGGGCGAAGACATCGGCGAAGCGCTGGGCTGCGGTGCGCACCTGCGTTCGCTGCGACGCACCGCGACCGGCGACTTCGTCGAAGCACAGTGCGTCACGCTCGAAGCGCTGGAGGCCATGGGCGAGGACGAGCGCCTGGCCCGGCTGCTGCCGGCCGAAGCGCTGGTGGCCGGCCACGAACGCGTCACGCTCGAGACCGAAGATGCGGCACGCTTTCTCTCGGGCCTGCGGCGACGCGGCGACTGGGCCGATGCGGAGGAGGTGGCCGTGTTCGGCCGCGATCCGCCGGCCTTCCTGGGCTCGGCCCATGTCAAGGCCAATGAACTGATCCCGGGGCGCTTGCTGAACCCCATCGAAATCCAGCAAATCCTTTTGAACGCATCCATCTGCGAAACGACACCATGAGTACCCAAAAGCAAATCCGCAATATCGCCATCATTGCCCACGTGGACCATGGCAAGACCACCATGGTGGACCAGCTGCTGCGCCAGTCCGGCACCTTTGCCGACCACGAGAAGGTGGTCGACACGGTGATGGACAACAACGCCATCGAAAAAGAACGTGGCATCACGATTCTGGCGAAGAACTGCGCCGTGACCTGGGAAGGCACGCACATCAACATCGTCGACACCCCCGGTCACGCGGACTTCGGCGGTGAAGTGGAACGCGCGCTGTCGATGGTCGACGGCGTGGTGCTGCTGATCGACGCCCAGGAAGGCCCGATGCCCCAGACGCGCTTCGTGACCAAGAAGGCACTGGCCCTCGGCCTCAAGCCCATCCTGGTCGTGAACAAGGTCGACAAGCCGGGCGCACGCCCCGATTTCGTGGTCAACGCGGCCTTCGACCTGTTCGACAAGCTCGGCGCGACCGACGAACAGCTCGACTTCCCGGTGGTCTACGCTTCGGGCATCAACGGCTGGTCGTCGCTCGAAGAAGGCGCCCCCGGTGAACAGTGGGGTCCCGACATGTCGGCCCTGTTCAACACCGTGCTCAAGCATGTGCCGGCGCAGAAGGGCGACCCCGCCGCGCCGCTGCAACTGCAGATCTCCGCACTCGACTTCTCGACCTTCGTCGGCCGCATCGGCGTGGGCCGCATCAGCCAGGGCACCATCAAGCCCATGATGGACGTGGTGGTCATGGAAGGTCCGGACGGCAAGGCCATCAAGGGCCGTGTCAACCAGGTGCTGACCTTCCAGGGTCTGGAACGCGTGCAGGCGACCGAAGCCGGCCCGGGCGAGATCGTGCTGATCAACGGCATCGCCGACCTGAACATCGGTGTCACCGTGACCGACTCGGCCAACCCGGCGCCGCTGCCCATGCTCAAGGTCGACGAGCCGACCCTGACCATGAACTTCTGCGTGAACACCAGCCCGCTGGCCGGCCGCGAAGGCAAGTTCGTCACCAGCCGCCAGATCTGGGACCGCCTGCAGAAAGAGCTGCAACACAACGTGGCACTGCGCGTCAAGGAAACCGACGAAGAAGGCATCTTCGAAGTCATGGGCCGCGGCGAACTGCACCTGACCATCCTGCTGGAGAACATGCGTCGCGAAGGCTTCGAAATGGCCGTGAGCAAGCCGCGCGTGGTGATGAAGGACGTCGACGGCGAGAAGTTCGAGCCCATCGAACTGGTGACGGCCGACATCGAAGAGCAGCACCAGGGCGGCGTGATGCAGGCACTGGGCGAACGCAAGGGCGAGCTGGTCAACATGGAACCGGACGGCCGCGGTCGCGTGCGCCTCGAGTACCGCATTCCGGCGCGTGGCCTGATCGGTTTCACCAACGAATTCCTGAACCTGACGCGCGGCTCGGGTCTGATCTCGAACATCTTCGACAGCTACGAAGCGCACAAGGGCGACATCGGCGGCCGCAAGCAGGGCGTGCTGATCTCGATGGACGACGGTGAAATCTTCACCTACGCGCTGGGCAAGCTGGACGACCGCGGCCGCATGTTCGTGCGCGCCAACGATCCGGTCTACGAAGGCATGATCGTCGGCATCCACAGCCGCGACAACGACCTGGTGGTGAACGCCACGCGGACCAAGCAGCTGACCAACTTCCGCGTGTCGGGCAAGGAAGACGCGATCAAGATCACGCCGCCGATCGAACTCACGCTGGAATACGGCGTGGAATTCATCGAGGACGACGAGCTGGTCGAAATCACCCCCAAGAGCGTGCGTCTGCGCAAGCGCCACCTCAAGGAAAGCGACCGCAAGCGCGCCAGCCGCTGATCGGCAAGCCCGTCACCAGAGGCCACTGTGCGGCTGACCCACGGGTTTGCGGTCTGGCTCATGGTCGGCGTGACCCTCATGTGGGCCACCGCCGGCGTGGTGACGCGTCATCTCGAGCATGCGCGCAGCTTCGAGGTGACTTTCTGGCGCAGCGCCTTCACGGTGCTGGCGCTGCTGGTGATCCTGCCACTGTGGCGCGGCCGCGCCGTGCTCACGACGCTGCGCCACGGTGGGCGCGCGCTGTGGGCCTCCGGCCTGTGCTGGAGCATCATGTTCACCGCCTTCATGATGGCGCTGACGCTCACCAGCACGGCCGACGTGCTGGTCACCATGGCGGTCGGACCGCTGCTCACGGCACTCGCCGCGCGGGTCTTCATCGGGCACCGCCTGCCCGCGCGCACCTGGTCGGCGATCGCCGTGGCCGGCCTGGGCATCGCCTGGATGTATGGCAGCCAGATCGGCGCCAGCCAATGGCTCGGCACGCTGGTCGCGCTCTGCGTGCCGGTGGCCGCCGCGGCCAACTGGACCGTGGTGCAGCACGCCCACGCCCAGGGCCAGGATGTCGACCTGGTGCCCGCAGTGCTGGTCGGCGCCCTGATCTCGGCGCTGGTCACGCTGCCGCTGGCCTGGCCGCTGCAGGCCACGCCGCACGACCTCGGCCTGCTGGCTTTCCTGGGCCTGTTCCAGCTCGCGATTCCCTGTGTGCTGTCGCTGGCCTGCGCGCGCGCCCTGAAGGCGCCTGAGATGGCGCTGCTGGGCCTGCTCGAGGTGATCTTCGGCATCGCACTGGCCTGGGTCGGCGCGGGCGAGGTGCCGGCCGCCAGCGTGCTGTTCGGGGGCCTGCTCGTGATCGGCGCGCTGGTGGCCAACGAACTGCTCGGGCTGCGCGAACGACAGGCGAGGGTGCGGCCCTTGCGCTCATGAAAAAAGCCGGCGGATGCCGGCTTTCTTGTCTGCGGTGGTCGCTTGCTCAGGGACGTGCGAGCTTCCAGACGCCGCCGACGCCGTCACCGGTGCGGTCGCCGGCCTTGCTGTCCTTGGCCCAGTAGTAGAGCGGGGCGCCCTTGTAGGCCCACTGCTTCTTGCCGTCGTCACGCATCACCACGCTGTAGTCGCCCATGGGCTTGGCAGCTTCGGGTGCGTCGAGCGCGGGCCAGTTGGCGATGCAGGGACCGTTGCAGGCCGACTTGCCGCTGCCGACGGCGTCACGCCCGAAGGTGTAGAGGCTCATGCCGTTCGGTCCGACCAGCACGCCATCCGCGGTGCGCGTCGGCGTGTCGGCGGCCATCTTGGGGGCCATGCCGCCGCAGCCGGCGAGCAGGGCCGCGGCCAGAAGGGATGCGCTGAACAGTTTCATGGAGTTTTCTCCTTCGGTTAAAAAATCGTGTGACGGGTCATGTGGAAGCGTCGGAATCACAGCTGACGGTACACCACCGTGGCAAGCCGCAGCAAGGATTCGCGCGGCAGCTTGCCGGCCAGTGCATAGCCGAAGCCGCCCTCGACCCAATAGAAGCTGGGAACCGGCCCCTCGGCCGAAAAGCTGAAGGCCGATCCGCCGGACTGGACCACGGCCGCGCCACCGTTGAGGGCTCCGAGGTACAGCGTGATGCGCTGTCCGGCGCCGTCTTCGAACATGAACTGTGCGCGCGCACCCTGGTCCCCGGGCAGCAGCCGACCGCCTACCAGCGTGTAGCCCTCGGCCGACAGATCGGGGACCTTGAGCGGCCGGTCGAGCCGGCGCGACAGCCACTGCACCAGGTGCTGCTGCTCGGCCGCGGCCACCTCGACCGGGTGACGCTTCTCGGGCGCGTAGACCGCATGCGCCACGGCGGCCGCGTGGACGAACTCCGGCCCCAGCGGGCCGCGCGCCATGGCCCGGCCGTGCGCGCCCGGCGACCATTGGCCGCTGGCCAGCCAGCCGGCCGCGAAGGCCATCAGCAGGCCAGCCGCCATGCCGCCCCAACGCATCCAGCGCGTCTGGTCGGCGCGGCGCCCCTCGGCCCGCTCCGCCGCCGCCAGCAACGCCAGGGGCACGGGCTCGTCGAGCACCTCACGGTGCAACTGGCGCAGGGCGTCGCGCTGCCGAGCCCAGTCGGGCAGGGCGTCGTCGTCGTCGTCGGGTGGTGTGGCGTGGTTCATGGCGGGATGGCGTCGGGGCTCATTTGAGTCGGCGAAGGCCGGGACGGGCCGTGAGAGGCGCAGCGCCTTCCATCAGTTCGTGCAGGCGCGAGCGCGCCCGCGACAGCCGCGACATCACCGTGCCGATGGGGATGTCCAGCACCCGGGCCACCTGGGCATACGAGAGATCCTCGAGCGCGATCAGCAGCAGCACGGCCCGCTGGTCCTCGGGCAGCAGCAGCAGGCAGCGCTGCAGGTCCAGGGTGCGGTCCTGGCCCGCATCGGCGCCGGCCAGGTCGTGCGCGACCTCGTCGATGTCCACCGCACGCGGCGGCGCCCGGCGCAACTGGTTTGCGAACACGTTGTGCATCAGCGTGAACAGCCAGGCCCGCAGGTCGGTGCCGACGGTCCAGAGGCGCCATTTGACGCAGGCGCGCTCCAGCGTGTCCTGGACCAGGTCGTCGGCGGCCCAGGCATCGCCCGTCAGCGCGCGCGCATAGCGGCGCAGGCTGGGGATGTGGGCGACGAGGGGGCGGGTGTCCATGACTACAGGATGAACACCGGCGGCCCCCGGTTTATTCCATCGCGGCGATCAACGGTTGTGCGTTTTCATCGCACGCTCGACTTCGCGCTTGCCTTCGCGGTCCTTGATGGTGTCGCGCTTGTCGTGCTCGGCCTTGCCCTTGGCCAGCGCCACCTCGCACTTCACCTTGCCGGCCTTCCAGTGCAGGTTGATCGGCACCAGCGTGTAGCCCTTCTGCTCGATCTTGCCGGTCAGGCGACGGATCTGCTCCTTGTGCAGCAGCAGCTTCTTGGTGCGCACCGAATCCGGCGTGGTATGGGTCGAGGCGCTGCGCAGCGGGTTGATCTGCAGGCCGACGATGAACATCTCGCCTTCGCGGATCACGACGTAGCCGTCGGTCAGCTGGACCTTGCCTTCGCGCAGGGACTTGACCTCCCAGCCCTCGAGCACGAGGCCGGCTTCGAAGCGCTCTTCGAAGAAATAGTTGTAGGCGGCCTTCTTGTTGTCGGCGATGCGGGAGGAGGTGTCTTGTTTCTTGGTAGCCATGGCGGTCTCATTTGGGGTCGCATGGCCTCAATACAATCGAAACGCACACACCGCCGATTCTATGAAAACCGTTCACAAGTCCGTCCTCATCTGGTACAGCGCCGAGGAGATGTATGCCTTGGTCACCGATGTGGCGAAATATCCCGAGTTCCTACCCTGGTGCGACCGCTCGCGGATTGTCGATCAGGACGAGGCCGGCATGACCGCCGAGGTGGGCCTGGCCTTCGGGGGCATGCACCAGCACTTCACCACCCGCAACACCCATGTCCCGGGCCGCGAGGTGCGGCTCAAGCTGGTCGATGGCCCCTTCTCCAACCTCGACGGCACCTGGAAGTTCAACCCCGTGGGCGAACAGGGCGAGCGCGCCTGTCGCGTCGAGCTCGACCTGAGCTATGGCTTCAGCAACTTCGCACTGCAGGCGCTGGTCGGTCCCGTGTTCGACAAGGTCGCCTCCACGCTGGTCGAGGCCTTCGTGAAGCGCGCCGAGCAGGTCTACGGCAAGACCTGATGGTCCAGATCACGCTGGTGTGCGCCATCGCGCCGCGCAAGGTATTCGAGCAGAGCCTGAGCCTGCCCGACGGTGCGACGGTGGACGATGCGCTGGCTGCCAGCGGCCTCGCCGGCGCGCTGCCAAGCTTCGATCCCGAGGCGATGACCGCAGGCATCTGGGGTCGCGCCGCGCAAGGACGGCAGGTCCTGAAGGAGGGTGACCGGCTCGAATGGTGCCGCGCCCTGACGGTCGACCCCAAGGTGGCGCGGCGCGAGCGCTTCCAGCAGCAAGGCGCGCGTGGCACGGGACTGTTCGCGCGCCGCCGCGAAGGCGGCAAGCAGGGTTATTGAGCGTTCGGCGCGGCCGGCGGCGCGCGCCAGACAGCGCCCCGGCTACTTGCAGTCGCTGTCGATGACCGACTGCAGGCGCTGCTGCTCCGCGGTCCGTGCCTTGTCGTCCATGATCTCGCGCTCGCCCTGTGCATTGACACGCGCGACGCGGATGCCGCTGTCCATGGTCGCCTTGCCCTGACGCGCACGGCCGCAGTTGTCGGCCTTGGCCTTGGCCAGCTTCTGCGCTTCGGCCGCCTGCTTGGCCTTCTCGGCTTCCTCGGCCTTGCGGGCCTTCTCCTCGAGTTCCTTGTCGACGCCCGAGGGTTTGGGGCCGCTGGGCGCCGGGGCAGAGGGTTCGGAGGGCGTCGCGTCGGCTGCTGCAGGCGTCGGCGACACCCCGTGGCGTGCCACCGGGACGCCGGCACGGCGCACGATGTTCTTGTCGGGGATGTCCGGTGGCGGGGCCTGGTCGCTGAAAACCTTCCTGCCGTCCTTGTCGACCCATTGCCACTGCGCGGCTGCCGCGAGCGGCATGGCACACAGACACCCCAGAACCAGCCAATGCACGATTTTCATGAGCGGCAGTTTAGCGCCGCCTTACGTTTTGCAATACCTTGGCGTTGCGCGGCCGCCGCCTCACGCCACGGCGCGCGCGGCGGCACGGTCAACGGCCCTTGGCGCGGCCGAAGATGAAGTCCAGGAATGCCAGTGCGAGCGCGGCCACGAGCAGCAACAGACTGACGTGATAGCTGCCCAGCGGGTGTTCGTGCAGCACCCCTGCGGCATTCGGTCCGCTCATGTCGAGCAACCCGAAGATCGCCACGAAGCCAAGGCAGAGCGCAAGAGCGAACGCCCAACCCCAATGGAAGTGCCACCTGCCCACAGTGGGGCCCGTCGGGCGCCGCGAGTTCGGTTCCTGGTTCTTCATGATGATGTCATTCCTGTACGGATCGATGCCGCGGGTGCCGCGGGCGGCCGGAGCCGGCGCTTCTTCCAGCCGCCGAAGCGGCATGTCTGGCGCACCGGGCACCAGCGTTGGTTTCACTTCTTGGCGACGGGCGTCGGCACCAGGTCGAAGTGGTCGTTCTGGTACTGGAACAGCAGGCAGTTGGTGCCCGGCTCGCAGCCGCTGAAGTGCGGCAGCTTGCCCGGGATGTAGTAATACGAGCCGGCCGGGTACTGCACCTTCTTGCCGTCCTCGAAGATCGCGTAGAACACGCCGCTCAGCACCACCGTGGGCAGCGCCTGGGTGTGGAAATGGTGCGGGTTGACGTAGCCGGCCGGGAACTCCACGAAGGCCTCGTAGGGGCCCTTGCCGATGATGTCTCCGCGCACGTTCGCGGCGCGGATGCCGCCCGTGCCGGGGACTTCATGCCATTGGAGGTCCTTGGCAGGCAGGGACACGAGGGCCTCGGTCGCGGCCGTCTTGCCTGCGTCCTTCCTGGCGGGTGGGGTGGCCCAGGCGGAGGCCGCGACACCGGCGACGGCGGCGAGGGTCAGGGCGCCGATCAGGCGATGGACATTGTTTTTCATGGTTCTTCCTTGTGTGACAGCAAAAAAAAGGGGAGGGAGCGGCGGGCCGGCCACCGCTCGAAGACTCAGGCCGCTCAGACTTCGAGGGGCAGGCCCAGGATGTCGGCGGTGGTGCGGATCTCGGCCACCACGTCGGACACGCCGCGCAGCGCCGCGCGATGCAGGTCCTGGTGTTTCAGCACGCCGCCTTCCTCGAGGTCCAGGTCGCGCGTGGCGCAGGCATCGCTGACGATGATGCTGTGGTAGCCGCGCGGTGCCGCATCGAAGGCCGTGGCCGACACGCACATGTGCGTCATGAGGCCGGTGATGACCAGCGTCTTGATGCCGCGGGCTTCGAGGTGCGCCTGCAGGTCGGTGCCCGCGAATGCGCTGGGCGTGGGCTTGCGCAGCACCACGTGGTGCGGGGCAGGGCGGATGAGCGAGTGGATCTCGAAGCCCGGGCTGCCTTCGGCAAAGATCGGGCTGTCCGACGGCGCGATGTGCTGGGCGTGGAACACGGTGATGCCGTGCGCGTCGGCCAGGTCCACCAGCCGAGCGGCCTGGCGCATGGCGGCTAGGCCATCGGGAATGGGCATCCGGCCCTCGAAATATTCGTTCTGGAAGTCGATGGCGATCAGCGCCGTCGTGCGCGGATCGAGCCGCGTGGTGGGGGTCGCGCCAGTGATCTGGCGGATGCTGGGGTGCGTCATGAGCGGGTGCCTTGTGTGCTGAATGTGTGACGGGCTGAAGCGTAAAAGAGTGCGCCGCCGCGCGATAGCCGTGGCGCCGCACAAGATTTGTGCAGATCGCGCACCGCAGTGACGTTTGGCGCGATTCGCAGGGTTCGTTGCCGCAGGGACACTGCACCGGCGCGTGCGGTGTAGGCCGACGCCTCGCTACAATTCGTCTTTTGGAGCCTTCCCCATGCGCCTTCTCGGCAAAGCGCTCACCTTCGACGATGTGTTGTTGGTGCCAGCGTTCTCCCAGGTCCTGCCCAAGGACACCTCCCTCGCCACCCGACTTTCCCGCAACATCACGCTGAACCTGCCCCTGGTTTCCGCGGCGATGGACACCGTGACCGAGGCCCGCTTGGCCATCGCGATCGCGCAGGAAGGCGGCATGGGCATCGTGCACAAGAACCTCACGGCGCAGCAGCAAGCGGCCGAAGTGGCGCGTGTGAAACGCTATGAATCCGGCGTGCTGCGCGACCCGGTGGTGATCACGCCCACGCACTCGGTGCGCCAGGTGATGGCGCTGTCGGACCAGCTCGGCATCTCCGGTTTTCCGGTGATCGACGGCGGCAAGGTCGTCGGCATCGTGACCGGGCGCGACCTGCGCTTCGAGACCCGCTACGACGTGCCGGTCAGCGAAATCATGACGCAGCGCGACAAGCTCATCACGGTGCCCGACGGCACCACGCTGGCCGACGCCAAGGCGCTGCTCAACAAGTACAAGCTCGAGCGCCTGCTGGTCATCAACAGCGACTGGGAGCTCAAGGGCCTGATCACCGTCAAGGACATCACCAAGCAGACCACCTTCCCGAACGCCGCACGCGACGCCAACGGCCGCCTGCGGGTGGGCGCGGCGGTGGGCGTGGGTGAGGGCACCGAAGAGCGCGTCGAGGCGCTGGTCGCCGCGGGCGTCGACGCGATCGTGGTCGACACCGCGCACGGCCACAGCGCCGGCGTGATCGAGCGCGTGCGCTGGGTCAAGAAGAACTATCCGCAGGTCGACGTGATCGGCGGCAACATCGCCACCGGCGACGCCGCGCGCGCGCTGGCCGACGTCGGCGCCGATGCGGTCAAGGTCGGCATCGGCCCGGGCTCCATCTGCACCACCCGCATCGTGGCCGGCGTGGGCGTGCCGCAGATCATGGCGGTCGACAGCGTCGCCACCGCGCTGCAGGGCACGGGCGTGCCGCTGATCTCCGACGGCGGCGTGCGCTACTCGGGCGACATCGCCAAGGCCATCGCGGCCGGCGCCAGCACCGTGATGATGGGCAGCATGTTCGCGGGCACCGAAGAGGCGCCCGGCGAGATCGTGCTCTACCAGGGCCGCAGCTACAAGAGCTACCGCGGCATGGGCTCCATCGGCGCGATGCAGCAGGGCAGTGCCGACCGCTACTTCCAGGAATCGACCACCGGCAACCCGAACACCGACAAGCTGGTGCCCGAAGGCATCGAAGGCCGCGTGCCCTACAAGGGTTCGATCGTCTCGATCGTCTACCAGATGGCCGGCGGCGTGCGCGCCAGCATGGGCTACTGCGGTTGCGCGACCATTGCCGACATGCAGAACAAGGCCGAGTTCGTCGAGATCACCACGGCCGGCATCCGTGAGAGCCACGTCCACGACGTGCAGATCACGAAGGAAGCGCCGAACTACCGGGCAGAGTAAACAGGCCCCACTGCGTGTGAGGCGCAGCCCCTCGAGGGGGCCACAGGCCGCCTCGGGGCGGCCCGGCGCCGGCCTGAAGCCTGATCTGGCCAGACTTAAGAAATCTGGCCAGATTTGCTAGAATCCGGGCCAGATTCCATTTTCTGGTCCCATGCAATCCATCGGCATCGCTGAAGCCAAGAACAACTTCTCGGCCCTGATCGACTCGGTCGAAAAGGGCGAGGAAGTTCGCATCACCCGCCACGGCAAGGAAGTCGTGCGCATGCTGCCGGTGCGCCGCAAGCCGGTGATCACCGACGAGCAGATCCAGCGCGAACTCGGCCAGATCGACGCGCTGCACGCCACCCTGCGCCCCGGCCCTTCGCCGCGCGCCCTGCGCGAAGAGGGCCGCCAGTCGTGACCGCCTTCGTCATGGACGCCTCGGTCACCGCCGCCTGGCTGCTGCCCGAGCACGCCACCGAACACACCCGCAAGCTCTACGCCGCCATCCGCCGCGACGAGGTCGAGCCGCAGGCCCCCAATGCCTGGCAATGGGAGTGCGCCAACATCATTGCCAACGGCGTGCGCAGCGGCCGCATCCCCACGTCCGCGGTCGAAGGGCTGTGGAGCGTGCTCGACGCGATCCGCCACCGGGTCGAACTGCACGAGCTCGCGCCCGCGCAACACAAGGCCGTGCTGGCCGTCGCCATCGATGCCGGCGTGTCGCAGTACGACGCGGGCTATCTGTGGCTCGCCAGATCGCTCAATCTTCCGCTCGCCACTTTCGACGAGCACCTCCTCCAGGCCGCGCCCAAGGCGGGCGTGAAGCTGTTCGACATTTCAACGCTCTGAGTCCAACGCCATGCAACACGACAAGATCCTCATCCTCGACTTCGGCTCCCAAGTCACCCAGCTGATCGCCCGCCGCGTGCGCGACGCCCATGTGCTGAGCGAAGTGCATCCCTGCGACGTGAGCGACGAATGGGTGCGCGAATACGCCGCCGACGGCCACCTGAAGGGCGTGATCCTTTCGGGCAGCCACGCGAGCGTCTACGAAGACACCACCGACAAGTGCCCGCAGGCCGTGTTCGACCTGGGCGTGCCGGTGCTGGGCATCTGCTACGGCATGCAGACCATGGCGCACCAGCTGGGCGGCAAGGTCGAGGGCGGCCACAAGCGCGAGTTCGGCTTCGCGGCCGTCCGTGCCCATGGCCATACCGCGCTGCTCAAGGACATCGCCGACCGCACCACGGCCGAAGGCCACGGCATGCTCGATGTCTGGATGAGCCACGGCGACAAGGTCACCGAACTGCCGCCCGGCTTCAAGCTCATGGCCAGCACCGACAGCTGCCCGATCGCCGGCATGGCCGACGAGACGCGCCGCTACTACGGCGTGCAGTTCCATCCCGAAGTCACGCACACCGTGCAGGGCCAGGCGCTGCTCAACCGCTTCGTGCTCGACATCTGCGAAGCCAAGCCCGACTGGGTCATGCGCGACCACATCGCCGAAGCCGTCGCGAAGATCCGCGAGCAGGTGGGCGACGAAGAGGTCATCCTGGGCCTGTCGGGCGGCGTCGATTCGAGCGTGGCCGCCGCGCTGATCCACCGCGCCATCGGCGACCAGCTGACCTGCGTGTTCGTCGACCACGGCCTGCTGCGCCTGAACGAAGGCGACATGGTGATGGAGATGTTCGAAGGCAAGCTCAACGCGAAGGTGATCCGCGTCGACGCGAGCGATCTGTTCCTCGGCAAGCTGGCCGGCGTGAGCGACCCCGAAGCCAAGCGCAAGATCATCGGCGGCGAGTTCGTCACCGTGTTCAAGCAGGAAGCCGCCAAGCTCAAGGCCGGTGATGGAGGCCACAAAGGCGCGACCTTCCTGGCGCAGGGCACGATCTACCCCGACGTCATCGAGTCCGGCGGCGCCAAGAGCAAGAAGGCCGTCACGATCAAGAGCCACCACAACGTGGGCGGCCTGCCCGAACAGCTGGGCCTCAAGCTGCTCGAGCCGCTGCGCGACCTGTTCAAGGACGAAGTGCGCGAACTGGGCGTGGCGCTGGGCCTGCCGCCCGAGATGGTGTATCGCCACCCGTTCCCCGGCCCGGGCCTGGGCGTGCGCATCCTGGGCGAAGTGAAGAAGGAATACGCCGACCTGCTGCGCCGCGCCGACGCGATCTTCATCGAGGAACTGCGCAACTTCACCGACGAAAGCGGCAAGAGCTGGTACGACCTCACGAGCCAGGCCTTCACCGTGTTCCTGCCGGTCAAGAGCGTGGGCGTGATGGGCGACGGCCGCACCTACGACTACGTGGTCGCGCTGCGCGCCGTGCAGACCAGCGATTTCATGACGGCCGACTGGGCCGAGCTGCCGTATGCGCTGCTCAAGAAGGTGTCGGGCCGCATCATCAACGAGGTGCGCGGCATCAACCGCGTGACCTACGACGTGTCGAGCAAGCCGCCGGCGACGATTGAGTGGGAGTGAGCTGAGGTCCCTTGGGACCTGTCGTTTGTTGAGAACCGACGTACCGTTTGGGCCCCCGAAGGCCATGCGGTGCGGCCGATGTCAGGACATCGGGAAGTCCCGATGAACGCACGAACGCCACCCATCCAGTTCGACTGCGGTGTGGTGGGCCGTCGCGCATCGCGCTGGCCGCAGTCTTCCGTGAGCAGCAGGCGCAAACGATCGCCGTGGCGCGCATGCCGCAACCTCAGCTGTGCTGATACCGCCACTCCTGGGTGACGCCGCCATAGCCATAGGACGCGGCCAGGCAGTCCACGACATGAATGCTCGAATGCGGATGCACATTGCCCAGCAACTCGGCGAGCAGTTCATAGGCCGCCTTGTGATAGTCCGCCTTCTCCGTGCGTGTGTTGGTTTCGCCCGTGATCGTGACCTCGAGCTTGAACGAGCGCCTGCCGTCCTCGGCCAACGACGCGCCCGCGATGAACCACTGGTCGGCTGGCAGGTACTGAACGATCACCCGGGTACGCGAGCGTTCTTTCTTCAATACCCGGCAGGTGAGCTGCATGAGCCGTTCCGCGAGTTTCGGCGTCAAGGTCGCGTCCGAGGGGCCAGAGACAGTGATGTGAATACCAGGCATGCTTTTCTCCTTGCTGTGTCCTGAAGCGCCAGTATCTGGCGCCAACTGATCACGGAAAAGCGGGAAGTTATGATGATATCCATCGGAAAAACAGGTGGATAAATGCCTCGCATCCTGGATCTGGAATTGCTCCACACCTTGGTGGTCGTCGCCGACGCGGGCAGCCTGTCGGCCGCAGCACCTCGCTTGCACCGTTCGCAGTCAGCGCTCAGCGAGCAGGTGCGCAAGCTCGAACAGATCTGTGGCGTGGCGCTCCTGGTCCGAGCAAAGACGGGAGTCCGTCTCACGACGGCGGGCGAGCGGCTGGTAGGCCATGCGCAAAAGCTCCTCTCGCTCAGCGATGCGGCCTGGCGCGAAGTGCAAGGCGCTCAATTGACCGGGGATCTGCGACTCGCGATCACCGATTACTTTCGCCCGCATGCATTGCCGATCATCATCAGACGCCTGCGTGAACAGTTTCCTCAACTGCGCCTCCACGTCAGCATTCGCAAGAGCGCGTGGATCGAAGAAGAGGCCAATGCCGCGAGTTTCGACATCGGGGTGTCGATGACGATATTGCACAAGAACCATTCGCCCAACGACATGGCCGCCGGGCGGATCGGGTTGCGTCGCGAGCCGCTGCACTGGATCGCCGACAAGTCCTTCGTGTTCGCATCCGACGCGCAAGCGCTTCCACTCTTGGTGTTGCCGGACACCTGCTCGCTGCAGCGATTTGCCCTTCATACGCTCGATGTGCACGGCACGGCCTACCGCATCGAGCACACGGCGTCGGACATCGGCGGCCTGCATCTGGCATTGGCGGCGGGACTGGGCGTGGCCTGCCTCAATGCCTCGGCCATCCCGCCAACGGCCGCGCCGATCGATGGCGGCATGAGGCTGCCTGCGCTGCCGGAAGTGGCGTTCAGCCTCGCGCCTCCCCGGGCGGGTGAAGCTGTTTTCGTATCGCATGTCCGGGACATGCTCGCCGCGCAGTTGGGCTGAGGCTGGCCGGAGCGGGATGTACGTCCCGGCTATTCGTGGACACGCCTCCACCACGCTTCACCCGCATGCGGCGCGCTCACCGACAGCCGCTCCCCCATCACCGGCGTCGCGAGCTTCACGTCGCGCGCCTGCGCCAGCGCATGGATGCGCTCGAAGGGCTCGTTCCAGGGGTGCAGCGCCAGGTCGAAGGTGCCGTTGTGCACCGGCAGCAGCCAGCGTCCCTTCAGGTCGAGATGGGCCTGCAGCGTCTCCTCGGGCTGCATGTGGATGTCGGCCCACTGCCGGTCGTAGGCGCCGGTCTCGATCATCGTCAGGTCGAAGGGACCGTAGCGTTCGCCGATGGTCTTGAAGTCGGCGTGGTAGCCGGTGTCGCCGCTGAAGAAGAGCCGCAGGCTGTCGGTCGCGATCACCCACGAGGCCCACAGCGTGCGGTCACCGTCGCGCAGGCCGCGGCCGGAGAAATGCTGCGCGGGCACGGCGATCAGTTGCACGCTGCCGGCCTTCGTCTCGCCCCACCAGTCGAGCTGCCGGACCCGGGCCGGGTCGACGCCCCAGGCGATCAGGCGATCGCCCACACCCAGCGGCGCGATGAACACCTCGACCTTCGGCGCCAGCCGCAGGATCGCGGCATGGTCCAGGTGGTCGAAATGGTCGTGCGACAGGATCACGCCCTTGATCGGCGGCAGCGCGTCGATGTCGATCGGCGGCGCATGGAATCGCTTCGGTCCGGCCCACTGCACCGGTGAGGCGCGTTCGGAGAAGACCGGATCGGTGAGCCAGAACGCGCCGTCGAGCTTGAGCAGGAGCGTCGAGTGGCCCAGGCGATACAGGCTGCCGTCGGGCGCCGCGAGGAGCGCTTCGGGCGTCAGCGGCTGGACCGGAATCGGCACGCTGGGCACGCTCGCGTCGGTCTTGTGCGTCAGGAATTCCCAGCCAAGTGCGACCGTCTTCAGGAAGCCCGGCTGCACGCGCGGCACGACGTTGTGGAAGCGGCCATCGCGCTGCTGCGGCGACTCGGGATGGGCTGTCGGTCCGGCGCCGCAGGCGCACAGGGCGAAGGTGGACATGGCGATGATTCCGATCATGAAAGAGTGACGTGACGAGCGCTTCATTCGACGCTCACGATCCGGACGCGGCACGCCGCGTCGTCGGGCTCTGGGTGCTTTGACTGCCGCAAGTCAGGCGCACCGCGAGACGGATGCCGGCCTGGTACTCGGCGGACGTCCGGGCGTGGTGCTTGAGGCCGTGCGCGGCCGCCAGCAGATGCTGCGCGAGCGACTTGGCCGTCAGGCCGGCACCGTGCCACGGGATGGCGGCACCGTTGGCCTGGATCGCTCGCGTCAGCTCCTTCTGGACCGTCTGGTCGAAGGCTTCGAGCACCGGTCCGATGAGTTGCCGCGCGGTCTGGACGATCTCGCTCATGTGTTCCAGGGACATCTGCGAACCGTCGCTCTGGGCATGCAGCGCCGCGAAGGCGCCGGTCAGGCGCTCTTCGAGCGGCAGATCCTCGCGTGCCAGCGCGCTGCGCATGGCATCGAGGCTCTGCTGCGCGAGCCATGTGGCCGCCTGCTTGAAGAGCTCGTCCTTCGACGGGAAGTGCAGATAGAGGCCCTGGCGGGAAATACCGGCGGCACGTGCGAGGTCGTCCATCGAGGTCTTCCTGTAGCCATAGCGCAGGAAGACGCCGATCGCCGCATCCAGGATGACCGTGCGCCGGTCCGGTCCGGTGGCCATCAGCAGCACGCTCCGGCAAGCCCGGCGGACACGAACGCGGCAGCTGGCGCCGAACGGCGAGGAAGGCCAAGAGGGGGACGCAGGAGACCTGCGGTGATGGAGGAAAGAGGTGGCATGAAGCGAATTTGACGAAAGGGTCGGCAGGCGGGATGCCTTTCCGGCCGACCCGAGCACGCAGCCTTGGCTGCGGATTCGTCACACTTTACGATATCGGCCTATTTTGTCAATCAGAAGGCAGGCTGCCTGATCCGCCAGGGCGCGGTCTTCAATGGCGTGGTTCGCGAAGCTGTGCCAGGGCGCCTCGCGCAGGCGCAGCCCGGCGTGTGCGTGCGTGCGTGCGTGCGTCCGCAAGCGTGTGGTTCGAATGGGAGGACGGCGCTTCGCGGGCCTTGCATGGACCGCGCGTCGATCGCGATAAGCGCCGCTTTCTCGTGCAGACGCAGCAGGGCGCCGGTCGACAGCGGGAACGCCGCCTCAAGCCCCAGGCGCTAGCGTTCGACGCTGCTGCCCAGCGGGTCGAAAACGGCCGACCGCGAGGCCTTGGCGCGAACGGAATCGATGCTTTCCAGGGCCGCGCTCTTGTCCGCAAAGCCCGTCGGGCATTTGGCGATCACTTCACCGGACAGGGCCCGGAGTTCCCAATACCAGCGTCGATTGATGTCCATGAAAACGACAAAGCGCATACGGTCTTTCGAGCTATGTGACGTTCAGATGGCGCCGTACCCTGCGACGGACCGACGGCATCGCCCCAGGCAATGGCTGGTGGGGAATGGCGGATCGCCATGCGCCGGGCCTGGAGGAAGGAGGCGGGGCACCGACATGGGGGAAAGGGGGAGGGGCGAAGATCGAGAAAAGGCCGCGCTGCGCCGTCAGGTGATCAGGTCGCTGTTGCCTGTCAGCGAACGCTTGCTGGCGCTGACCGAGCTCACGATGCCGATCGCACTCGCGCGAAGCAACTCGTTGCGCAGCGCAGACTCGAGCTGCGCCCGCGCCGAATCCGGCCGGTCATGCTGGTACTCGTCGTCCAACTCGCAGTGCAAGTAGTAGTCGACTTTTGCCATCAGCCGTTCAATCGATGCCGCCAAGTCCGAATTGTTCATCTGCCTGCTTCCTTCACCATGGACGGGCTCGCTCTTTATCTCCACTGATCGAAAAACTGCTTTCGCCGTTTCAAGCAATACCTCAGGTTAGCACGCTTGCACGGGACGTTCTCGCCATCGGATCCGGTCGATGCAAAATTGACCATTAAAGAATTCATTGAGCTCTCTCATCCGTCCTGAAATGAAAGAAAGAGCTTTTTAAAATAGGTCTTTAGTTTTCAAATTAACGCAAAGAAGGCGTGACAGGTGCCGGCAGGACCATTTGCACAGCCTGTGCAACCCTGACGCAATCCTTGATATGTTGCTCGCCCAGGGCGCGCAGCGCCGCATAGCCCAGCGCCGCCGACACCATCTGGCCGGCGATCGGCACGTACTTGGCAGCCTGCTTCGACGTCAGGCGGATGCCCGCATGCTTGGCCAGACCGATCAGAAGATCACGCGTGATCAGGCGGCCGACCAGCAGTGCCCCGACCGTGGTGGCGGCCTTCTGGATGCGCTCGCGCCGCTCGGGCGCCAGTTTCTCGATCTGGGTCACCGACAGCCCGAATTCGGCGCTGATCTGCGGCACCAGGCGCGACAGCAGGGCCGCGTCGGCCGCCCAGTCGACGCCCGGCAGCGGCACGGCGCTGGCCGCCGCCGACAGCAGCGCCTTGCGCGCAATCAGTTTCCGGCTGCGCTGCACCGCGGCGATCAGCGCCGGATCACCCTGGGCCAAATCGATCGCATTGGGCATGCCGGCATTTCCTTTCAGGCGGCGAGGGCTTCCAGCTGACCGGACAGCGCCAGCCAGCGCTCCTCGAGTTGCTCGATTTCGTCGTTCAGCGCCTTCAGGCGCTTGCCCGCCTCGGCGATTTCCGCGGCCGGCAGCGACTGCGTGAGCCGGGTTTCGATCGCGTCCTTGTCCTTGCCGGCCGCAGCCAGCCGCTCGTCGATCTGGCCCAGCTCGCGCTTGAGCGGCTTGGCCTGGTCGTTGCGCTGCTGGCGGCCCTGCGCGTCCTGCTTGCGCTGGTCGCGGGACTCTGCGGGCGCCGCAGCCGCCGGTGCCGCGACCGCGGCAGGCTTGGGCGCGGGCGCCGCGGCCTTGTTGCGTACCGCCTCCTTGGCTTCCTCGCGCTGGCGCTTGGCTTCTTCCAGCAGGTAGCGCTGGTAGTCGTCGAGGTCGCCGTCGAAATCGGTGACCGCACCGCGGCCGACCATCCAGAACTCGTCGCACACTGAACGCAGCAGCGCACGGTCGTGGCTCACCAGCATCAGCGTGCCTTCGAATTCGTTGAGCGCCACGGCCAGGGCCTCGCGCGTCGCCAGGTCCAGGTGGTTGGTGGGCTCGTCCAGCAGCAGCAGGTTGGGGCGCTGCCAGACCATCATCGCGAGCACCAGCCGGGCCTTTTCGCCGCCGCTCATGGTGCCCACCGGCTGTTTGACCATGTCGCCGGTGAAGTTGAAGCTGCCCAGGAAGCCGCGCAGCGCCTGTTCGCCCGTGGGCTCCTTGACGGCCGCACCGAGCTCGCGCGCCATGCGCACCATGTGCTCGAGCGGGTTGTCCTGAGGGCGCAGCACGTCGAGTTCCTGCTGGGCGAAGTAGCCGATGTTGAGGCCCTTGCCCTCGGTGACTTCGCCGGCCAGGGCGCCCATTTCGCGCGCGATGGTCTTGACCAGCGTCGACTTGCCCTGGCCGTTGGCGCCCAGGATGCCGATGCGCTGACCGGCCTGCACCGACTTGCTGACGTGGGTCAGGATGGTCTTGGGCTCGCCGTCCACCATGTAGCCGAAGTCGGCATGGCTGATCGAGAGCATCGGGTTCGGGATGTTGCCCGGCTCCTTGAACTCGAAGGTGAAGTCGGCTTCGGCCAGCAGCGGCGCGACCTTCTCCATGCGCTCCAGCGCCTTGACCCGGCTCTGCGCCTGCTTGGCCTTGCTGGCCTTGGCCTTGAAGCGGTCGATGAACTTCTGCAGGTGGGCGATCTTTTCCTGCTGCTTGCCGAAGGCGGCCTGCTGCTGCTCCATGTGCAGCGCGCGCATTTCCTCGAACTTGCTGTAGTTGCCGCCGTAGCGCGTGAGCATCGCATTGGCGATGTGCAGCGTGACGGTGGTCACGGCGTCGAGGAATTCGCGGTCATGGCTGATCACGATCATGGTGCCGGCGTACTTCTGCAGCCAGGCTTCGAGCCAGACCAGTGCGTCGAGGTCCAAGTGGTTGGTGGGTTCGTCGAGCAGCAGCAGGTCGCTCGGGCACATCAGTGCGCGCGCCAGCTGCAGGCGCATGCGCCAGCCGCCCGAGAAGCTGTTGACCGGCTGGTCGAGCTCGTGCGTCTTGAAGCCCAGGCCCAGGATCAGCGCCTGCGCGCGCGGCGCGGCGTCGTGCTCGCCGGCATCGGCCAGGTCGGTGTAGGCATGGGCCAGCGCCATGCCGATCTCGGCATCGTCGGGGTTGGCGGCGTAGGCCTCTTCGACCTTGGCCAGGGCCTCGCGCAGTTCGACCAGCCGGGTGTCGCCGCCGACCACGAAGTCGCTGGCCGATTCCTCGGTCTCGGGCATGTCCTGCGCGACCTGTGCCATGCGCCACTGCTTGGGCAGGTAGAAATCGCCGCCGTCCTCGTGCAGCGTGCCGTTGAACAGGGCGAACAGGGTGGATTTGCCGGCGCCGTTGCGGCCGACCAGCCCGACGCGCTCACCCGGGTTGAGGGTGACGGTGGCGCCATTCAGGAGCACTTTGGCGCTGCGGCGCAGGATGACGTTCTTCAGCGAGATCATGGAATCGGCGAAATGAGGCCCAGGGCTTCGACGGCGGCCAGAACCATCGCGGTCTGGGTGTCGTGGGCAAGGATGAAGGGAGCGCCGTGGATCGTCTCGTCGGGAAATTCCGAAATCAACGTCAGGGCGGGGCCCGGTCGATGCACTTCGCTGATCATGCAGGCGGTGCCGTGGATGAGCTCGAACGGTAGATCGCCGGCATGTGCATTGTAGCTGGCGAGCTGTTTGGCGTTGAAAGCCCTCAACGCCGGTCGCTCGGCCAGGCGCAGGCAGACGTGCTCGGCCAGTTGCCGGGCCCTGTCTCCCCAGCCCGGGTGATGGCGCAGGATCAGGAAAAAGCCCTTGGGCAGCATCCAGGCCTCGAAGCCACGCGGGATGTAGCCGCTGAAGGGCCGCGTCCATTCGTGGGCCGGATAGCCGTGGAGGTTGAGGTGCAGCTGGGCGCCGGACATCGCCAGGCCCTGTTCGCGTGCCGCGCGCTCGAACCAGGGCGGGGCATCGCGGTATTCCAGGTCGTCGCCCAGCGCCGTGTAGCGCGCCGCATGGTGCATGTGCCGCGGTGCCTGGGCGCACAGCGCGCGGTGCAGCGCAGCGCATAGCCGTCGGGGTTCTCCAGCGGGATCAGCGCGAAATGGGCCCGCTGGCGGACCAGCTGTTGCGCGGCGCGCAGCGCACCCACCACGCCCGAGGTCTCGTTGGCGTGCTGGGCGCCGGAGATCAGCACCGCCGGGCCCTTGCCTGGATGGTAGACACCGCGGACCGCTCGGCCTTCGCGGCTGGCGACTTCGAAGCGCTGGCCCGGCACGCGCGCCAGTTCGGCCGCGATGCGCGCCGGCGCCAGCGGCGACGGGGTGTGTTCCAGCGGCAGCGCGTCGGCCGCGACGACGACGTCCGGCGCCAGGGCCGGGTAGGCCGAGGCCGTGATGCGCAGGCGCGCAGCGCCTCTGCCGGCGCGCACGTCCGGCACGATCTGGCCCGGCCGCAGCCGGCGGTCGCCGGCCGGCCGGCCGCTGCGGTGCTGGAAGAACTCGAGCAGCGAGAAATACAGGTCCTCGTGCATCGCCTCGTGGGTGTTCATCCAGCCGCTCTCTGCCGCCGGCGCATGCGCGATGCCGGGCATGTCGACACGGAGTTCGAGCCGCTCGAAATACGGTTCGGTCTCGGGCCAAGGGTGGGCGTGCACCAGCGCCAGGGCCTCACGGAAGATCGCCTCGTGCTCCGATTCATGCCGGCGCTCGGACATCGCCGAGCCCGGATACTGGACGCGCAGCCAGGCGGTCGGCGACAGCATGGGCCGGTCGAGGAAGTCGGCGTGGACGCGGTTGGGCGCAGGCACGGTGTCGCTGCGCTCACGGCCATCACGCCAACGCAGGTCGACGCGATAGCAGGGCAAGTCTTCGGATGCCGGCAGCGACAGCAGCTGCAGTTCGGCGCCGCCGAGCATCTCGGCCAGCGGATAGGCCTCGAGCAGGAAACGGCGCGGCGAGGCGGCCGGATGCACCGGGCAATGCACGATCACCCGCGCCAGCGCCTTGCGGTCGACCGCTTCGAGAAAGTGGTGCACCAGCGGCTTATAGGCGCTGTAAAGGCGGGCCTGGATGCCCCGCGCCGCCAGCTGCGCCTCGGCGCGGCGGCGGGCGCGGGTGCCCTCGAAGAGCCAGCCCTCGACCGCCGTGCCGGCCGGACTGCCGCTCAGCTCGCGCACCCACGCCTCCAGCATGCGCGACACCCGGACGTCGAGCAGAACGTCCATGGCCGCGGCGCCTAGCGCAGGCCGCGCACGATGGCGTCGCGCGTGAGCAGCAGCACCTGGTCTTCACCGGCCGAGGTGTCGAGCCCACGCCTCCAGCATGCGCGACACCCGGACGTCGAGCAGAACGTCCATGGCCGCGGCGCCTAGCGCAGGCCGCGCACGATGGCGTCGCGCGTGAGCAGCAGCACCTGGTCTTCACCGGCCGAGGTGTCGAGCCAGATCGCCTCCAGCCGCGGGAAGGCGGCCTCGAAGTAGGCGCGCTCGTTGCCGATCTCGAGCACCAGCGCCGCCTGTGCGCTCATGCGCGAAGGCGCGTCGGCCAGCAGGCCGCGGATGAAGTCCATGCCGTCGGTGCCGCCGGCCGCATTGCCCGACAGGGCCAGCGCGGGCTCGGCCTGGTATTCGGGCGGCAGCGCGGCCATGCTCTGCGCGTTGACGTAGGGCGGGTTGCACAGGATCAGGTCCCAGGGGCCGGGCAGGGCCGCCAAGCCGTCCGAGGCGACCAGCGTGATCCGGCTGTCGAGTGCGTGCCGCGTGATGTTGATCGCGGCCACTTCGAGCGCCGGCGCGGAGATGTCCGAGGCGGTCACCGTCACGTCCGGGTAGGTCATGGCGGCCAGCACCGCCAGGCTGCCGTTGCCGGTGCACAGGTCGAGCACCTGCTGCGTGTGCGGGCCCAGCCAGTAGTCGATGCCGCCGTCGATCAGCAGCTCGGCGATGAAGCTGCGCGGCACGATGGCACGTTCGTCGACGTAGAAGGGCACGCCCTGCAGCCAGGCCTCCTTGGTCAGGTAGGCGGCGGGCTGGCGCGTGCGGATGCGGGTGTCGACCAGCGCCTCGACCTGGGCCTGCTCGGCCGGCGACACCGGCCGGTCGGCCACGGCGTCGAGGTCGTCGATGGGCTGCCGCAGCTGCCACAGCACCAGCCAGGCGGCTTCGTCGAAGGCGTTGGCGGTGCCATGGCCGAAGGCCACGCCGGCCGCATCGAGGCGCTCGGCGGCGGCTTCGATCAGCGCGATCACGGTGACCGGGGTGCTCATGCCGCGCTCCCGGCTTCGATCTGCTCCAGCCGCTCGATGGTGCGGCGGTAGACGTTCTTCATGGTCTCGATGGCATCGACCGCCACATGCTCGTCGATCTTGTGGATGCTGGCGTTGACCGGGCCGAACTCGATCACCTGCCTGCAGATGCGCGCGATGAAGCGCGCGTCGCTGGTGCCGCCGCTGGTCGAGAGCTCGGTCACGATGCCGGTCTCGTCGTGGATCGCCTGCTGCACCGCCTCGACCAACTCGGCCGGCGGTGTGAGGAAGGGCAGGCCGCCCACGGTCCAGGCCAGCGTGCAGTCGACGACGTGCGAGTCGAGCACCGCCTGCACGCGCTGCTGCAGCGATTCGGGCGTGGACTCGGTCGAGAAGCGGAAGTTGAAGTCGATCACCACCGCGCCCGGGATCACGTTGTTGGCGCCGGTGCCCGCATGGATGTTGCTGATCTGCCAGCTGGTGGGCTGGAAGAAGGCATTGCCCGCGTCCCAGCCGCCGGCCTCGTTGATCGCCACCAATTGGGCCAGCGCCGGCGCGAAGGCATGCACCGGGTTGCGCGCCAGGTGCGGGTAGGCGATGTGGCCCTGAATGCCGTTCACCGTCAGCCGCCCGCTCATCGAGCCACGGCGGCCGTTCTTGATCATGTCGCCGCAACGCTCGACCGAGGTCGGCTCGCCGACGATGCAGTAGTCGATCGTCTCGCCGCGCGCGGCCAGCGTGTGGCAGACCACCACGGTGCCGTCGACCGACGGACCTTCCTCGTCGCTGGTGAGCAGCAGCGCGAGCGTGAGCTGCGGGTCGGGCTGCGCGACGAGGAACTCCTCGATGGCCACCACGAAGGCCGCCAGCGAGCTCTTCATGTCGCAGGCGCCACGGCCGTAAAGCTGGCCGCCGCGGTGGGTCGGCGTGAAGGGCGGGCTGGTCCATTGCTCGAGCGGGCCGGTCGGCACCACGTCGGTGTGGCCGGCGAAGACCAGCGTCCTGCCGCCTTCGGCACCGGCGCGCACCGCCCACAGGTTGGTGACACGGAAGTCGGCCGGGCCGCTCTCGATGGTCTCGAGGCGGAAGCCCAGGCGCGCGAGGCGCTCGCCCAGGATCTGCTGGCAGCCCGCGTCGTCGGGCGTCAGCGAGGGCCGGGAAATGAGTTGTTCGGCGAGTTGCAGGGTACGGGACATGGTCAGGTCAGTTCTTCTTCAAGCGGCTGCATGAGCGTAGCTCGGCAGCCCGGTCGGGGAATACCGCGGAACCGGCTTTGCCGGGCCGCCGGTATTGCCCCCTTGAGGGGGAGGCGCCAAAGGCGCCTCGGGGGTGGGCCAATGACACCGTGGAACCGGCTTTGCCGGGCCGCCGGTATCGCCCCCTTGAGGGGGAGGCGCCGCAGGCGCTTCGGGGGTGGTGCAAGTTCAGTGGCGCACGTCGAGAGTGATGTCCGTGAAGCTCGGCGCCTCGGATTGCTCCATCAGCGCCTTCTCTTCCTCGCGCTTGCTCGCGGGCACCTGGCGGTTCTGCAGGCGCCACATGAGGTTGGTGGGGGAGTCGGCCTGGGCCAGGCCTTCCTCGCGCGTGACCCGGCCTTCGCCGATCAGCCGCGCAATGTCTTCCTCGAAGGTCTGCGAGCCCTCGGCCATTGACTGGACCATGGCCTCCTTGACGGCGGAGAAGTCGCCTTTCTCGATCATCTCGGCGATCAGCGCCGTGTTGAGCATGACCTCGATCGTCGGCCAGCGTTCGCCCTTGGGCGTGCGCAGCAGCCGCTGCGCCACGATCGCGCGCAGCGCGCCCGACAGGTCGCCCAGCAGCGTGGGACGCACCTCGACAGGGTAGAAGCTCAGGATCCGGTTGAGCGCGCGGTAGCTGTTGTTGGCATGCAGCGTGGCCACGCACAGGTGGCCCGACTGGGCGTAGGCGATGGCGGCCGTCATGGTTTCGCGGTCGCGGATCTCGCCGATCTGGATCACGTCGGGCGCCTGGCGCAGCGCGTTCTTCAAGGCCACCTGCAGCGACTGCGTGTCGCTGCCGACGTCGCGCTGGTTCACCATCGACTTCTTGTTGGTGAAGGTGAACTCGATCGGCTCCTCGACCGTGAGGATGTGGCCCGAAGCGTTCTCGTTGCGGTAGTCCAGCATCGAGGCCAGCGTGGTCGACTTCCCCACGCCGGTCGCGCCGACCATCAGGATCAGGCCGCGGCGCTCCATTACCAGCGTCTTGAGCACGTCGGGCAGGTGCAGGTCGTCGAAGGACGGGATGGTGAGCGCGATATGCCGCACCACCACCGCATAGCTGCCGCGCTGGCGCATGCCGCTGATGCGGAAGTTGCCCGCGCCCTCGAGCTGGATCGCCATGTTGAGCTCGCCTGTGCGCTCGAGCTCGGCGATCCGGCTCTGGTGCACCACCTCGGACAGCAGGTTCAGCGGCGCTTCGGGCGGCAGCACCTGGCTGTTGATCGGCAGGCAGTTGCCGTTGATCCGGATCAGCGCCGGCGAGTTCGCCGAGAGATAGATGTCGGAGGCCTTGCGTTCCGCCATCAGGCGAAGGATGCGTTCCATCGTATTCATCGGTCTCTCGCTCCTCGGGGCGTTCTCAGGGAGAAAAAAGACCGCCTTGCGGCGGCCGGGGCGGGATCAGTCGCGCAGCAGGTCGTTCAGGCTGGTGGTCGAACGCGTCTTGGCGTCGACCTTCTTCATGATGATCGCGGCGTAGGTGCTGTACTTGCCACCGGGCTTGGGCAGGTTGCCGGCCACCACCACCGAGCCGGCCGGCACGCGGCCGTAGCTCACGGTGTCGGTCGCGCGGTCGTAGATCGGGGTGCTCTGGCCGATGAACACGCCCATCGACAGCACCGAGTTCTCTTCGACGATCACGCCTTCGACGACTTCGGAGCGCGCGCCGATGAAGCAGTTGTCTTCGATGATGGTCGGGCCGGCCTGCAGCGGCTCGAGCACGCCGCCGATGCCGACGCCGCCCGACAGGTGCACGTTGGCGCCGATCTGCGCGCACGAACCCACGGTGGCCCAGGTGTCGACCATGGTGCCTTCACCGACGTAGGCGCCGATGTTGACGTACGAAGGCATCAGGATCGCGCCCTTGGCGATGAAGCTGCCGCGGCGTGCCACGGCCGGCGGGACGATGCGCACGCCGGCTTCCTTGAGTTCGCTGGCCGACAGGTGCGAGAACTTGGTCGGCACCTTGTCGTAGAAGCCCAGCGAGCCGGCCTGCACCTGTTCGTTGTCCTTGAGGCGGAAGGACAGCAGCACCGCCTTCTTGATCCACTGGTGCACGGTCCACTGGCCGACGGCCTCGCGGGTCGCGACGCGCAGCGTGCCGTTGTTGAGTTCGGAGATCACATGGTCGACGGCGTCGCGCACTTCGGCCGAAGCCTGCGAAGGCGAGAGGTTGGCGCGGTCTTCCCACGCGGCGTCGATGGTCTGCTGGAGTTGTTGGGTCATGAAGGAGCTCGGTTCTGGATGAAATCAACGATGCGGCGGGCGGCCTCGGTGCACTCGTCGGTGCCGGCCACCAGGGCCATGCGGACACGGCCCCGGCCCGGGTTCACGGGGTGGGCGTCGCCGACGTCGCGTGCGAGGAAGCTGCCCGGCAGCACCGTCACATTGTATTGAGCGTAGAGCGCGCGGGCGAAGGCCTGGTCGTCGCCGTTCCAGGCCGCGGGCACGCCGGCCCAGAGGTAGAAGCCGGCATCGGGCAGGCGCACGTCCATCACCGCTTCCAGCAGCGGCGTGACGGCCGCGAACTTGGCGCGATAGAGCGCGCGGTTTTCCACCACATGCGTCTCGTCGCCCCAGGCCGCGATGCTGGCCGCGGCCACCGCGCCGCCCATGGCGCTGCCGTGGTAGGTGCGGTAGAGCAGGAAGGACTTGATCAGCGCCGCGTCGCCGGCCACGAAGCCGCTGCGCAGGCCGGGCACGTTGCTGCGCTTGGACAGCGAGGTCAGCATGACCAGGTTCTTGAAGTCGGTGCGGCCCAGGCGCGTGGCGGCCTCGAGCCCGCCCAGCGGCGCTTCCTCGCGGAAGTAGATCTCGCTGTAGCACTCGTCCGAGGCGATCACGAAGCCGTGGCGGTCGGACAGCGCGAACAGCTTGCGCCATTCGTCCAGCGGCATCACCGCGCCCGTGGGGTTGCCCGGCGAGCAGACGAACACCAGTTGGGTGCGGGCCCAGACGGCCTCGGGCACGCCGTCCCAGTCGACCGCGAAGTTGCGCTCGGCGATGCTGGGCACGTAGTGCGTATCGGCGCCTGACAGCAGGGCCGCGCCCTCGTAGATTTGATAGAAGGGGTTGGGCGACATCACGATGGGCGCGGCCGGCCCCGACGGATCGACCACGGTCTGCGCCAGCGCGAACAATGCCTCGCGCGAGCCGTTGACCGGCAGCACCTGCGTCGCGGGATCGACCGCCACGTCGTAGCGGCGCTGCAGCCAGCCGGTGAAGGCGGCGCGCAGCTTGGCGTCGCCCGCGGTCGCCGGGTAGGCCGCGAGCCCGTCGAGGCCCTCGCTCAATGCGGTGCGGATGAAGCCCGGTGTCCGGTGCTTGGGTTCGCCGATGCCCAGGCTGATGGGCGCGAAATCGGCATTCGGCACCACGCCGGCGAAGAGTTGGCGCAGCCGCTCGAAGGGGTAGGGCTGCAGCTTGGCGAGCAGGGGATTCATGGCGTCGTCTACTTGAGTTTCTTGACCAGGACCTGGCTCTTGCGGTCCCAGTTGTATTTGCGTTTGCGCGCCTCGGGCAGCCAGTCGGGGTCGACCGCCACGAAGCCGCGCTTGATGAACCAGTGCATGGTGCGGGTGGTCAGCACGAAGATGCTGTCCAGGCCCAGCGCCTTGGCGCGCTGCTCGACGCGCTTGAGAATGCGTTCGCCGTCGCCCTGCGACTGCGAGTGCGGCGACACCGTGAGCGCCGCCATCTCGGCGGTGCGCGATTCGGGGTACGGGTAGAGCGCCGCGCAGCCGAAAATGACGCCGTCGTGCTCGATCACCGAGTACTGGCTGATGTCGCGCTCGATCTCGGTGCGGCTGCGCTTGACCAGCGTGCCGTCGCGCTCGAAGGGCTCGATCAGCTGCAGGATGCCGCCGATGTCGTCGGCCGTGGCCTCGCGCAGCGACTCCAGCTTCTCGTCGACCACCATGGTCCCGATGCCGTCGTGCACATAGACCTCGAGCAGCAGCGAGCCGTCGACCGAGAAGGGAAGGATGTGGCTGCGCTCGACGCCCGCTTCGCAGGCCTTCACGCAGTGCTGCAGGTAGAAGGCGGTGTCGGTGGGGCGCTGCGCGGGCGGCAGCGTGGTCAGCAGCTTGCGCGCGGCGTCCAGCGGCAGCTCGGTGTCGATCGGGTTGTCCTCGCTCTCGGGCAGCTCACTGTCGACGCGGATGCCCGGCACCTCGGTCAGGAAGATCAGCTTGTCGGCCTGGATCGAGATCGCCACGCTGGTCGCGACTTCCTCCATCGTGAGGTTGAAGGCTTCACCGGTCGGCGAGAAGCCGAAGGGCGACATCAGCACCATGGCGCCGAAGTCCAGCGTGCGCAGGATGCCCGCGCTGTCGACCTTGCGCACCAGGCCCGAATGCTTGAAGTCCACGCCGTCGATCACGCCCACCGGCCGCGCCGTGATGAAGTTGCCCGAGATCATGCGCACCGTCGAGCCCGCCATCGGCGTGTTGGGCAGGCCCTGGCTGAAGGCGGCTTCGATCTCGTAGCGCAGCTGGCCCGCGGCCTCCTGGGCCGAGTCGAGCGCCACCTCGTCGGTGATGCGCAGGCCGTGCGAGTAACGGGCCTCCTGGCCCTTGGCGCGCAGCTGCTCGTTGACCTGGGGCCGGAAGCCGTGCACCAGCACCACCTTGACGCCCATCGACTGGATCAGCGCCAGGTCCTGGGCGATGTTCTGCAGCTTCCCCGCGGCGATCGCCTCGCCCGTGAGCCCCACCACGAAGGTCTTGCCTCGGTGCATGTGGATGTACGGGGCGACGGAACGGAACCAGGGAACGAAGGTGAAGTTGAAGACGGTGGACATTCGGCGGTGGCTGGCAGGGTGGCGAAGGAGGGTGAACGGCGCGAACCGGAGCGGGCTGGGATAATTGTCAATTCTCTCCGATGTGCCTCGTGCCCGACTGACTGTCTTGTCTACCGATTCCCTGTCCGCCCCGCCCGCGCCCCTTCCGCCGAAGAGCACGCTGAAAATCGAATTCCCGGAGTCGCTGCCCGTCTCGGCCCGGCGCGTGGAAATCGCCGAGGCCATCGCCGCCCACCAGGTGGTGATCGTCTGCGGCGAAACCGGCTCGGGCAAGACCACGCAGCTGCCCAAGATCGCGCTGCTGCTGGGCCGCGGCAAGCTCAACAAGCCGCCGGGCCAAGGCAGGCTGATCGGCCACACCCAGCCGCGGCGCATCGCCGCCAGCTCGGTGGCCAAGCGCATCGCCGAGGAACTCAAGACGCCGCTGGGCGACGTGGTGGGTTTCAAGGTGCGCTTCCAGGACCGGCTGAGCCGCGACGCCTCGGTCAAGCTCATGACCGACGGCATCCTGCTGGCCGAGACGCAGACCGACCCGCTGCTCAAGGCCTACGACACCATCATCATCGACGAGGCGCACGAACGCAGCCTCAACATCGACTTCCTGCTGGGCTACCTGCGCGAGATCCTGCCGCGTAGGCCCGACCTCAAGGTGATCGTGACCTCGGCCACCATCGATGCCGACCGCTTCGCCACGCATTTCGCGTCCAGGAACGGACCCGCACCGATCATCTATGTGTCCGGGCGGACCTTCCCGGTCGAGCAGCGCTACCGTCCCTTCGAGGAATCGCGCGAGTACGACCTCAACAGCGCGATCGCCGACGGCGTCGACGAGCTCTGGCGCGACCCGCACAACGGCGGCGACATCCTGGTCTTCCTGCCGGGCGAGCGCGAGATCCGCGAGGCGGCCGACCACCTGCGCCGCCACCTGGCCAACCAGCCGGTGATGCGCAATGCCGAGGTGCTGCCGCTGTTCGCGCGGCTCTCGCCGGCCGAGCAGGACCGCATCTTCGAGGGCCACACCGGCCGCCGCGTGGTGCTGGCCACCAACGTGGCCGAGACCTCGCTCACGGTGCCGGGCACGCGCTACGTGATCGACACCGGCACCGCGCGCGTCAAGCGCTATTCCTTCCGCAGCAAGGTCGAGCAGCTGCTGGTCGAGCCGATCAGCCAGGCCGCGGCCAACCAGCGCGCCGGCCGTTGCGGCCGGGTGGCCAACGGCATCTGCATCCGGCTCTACGACGAAAAGGACTTCCTGGGTCGGCCCCGCTTCACCGACCCGGAAATCCTGCGCTCCTCGCTGGCCGGCGTGATCCTGCGCATGAAGTCGCTGCACCTGGGCGACGTGGCGCGCTTCCCCTTCCTCGAGGCGCCCGCGCCGCGCGCCATCGCCGACGGCTACCAGCTGCTCAACGAGCTGGGCGCGGTCGACGACGCCAACGAGCTCACCGCCATCGGCCAGGAACTGGCCCGGCTGCCGCTGGACCCGCGCGTGGGCCGGATGATCCTGGAGGCACGCTCGCGCGGCGCGCTGGAAGAGGTGCTGGTGATCGCCTCGGCGCTGTCGGTGCAGGACGTGCGCGACCGCCCGATGGAGGCGCAGCAGCAGGCCGACCAGGCGCACGCCAAGTTCGACGACGACCGCAGCGAATTCAGCGGCTATCTCACGCTCTGGAAATGGATCGCAGACGCCCGCGGCGGCAACGCACCGCAGACCCGGCGCGAGCTGCACGGCGACCCGGGCAAGCGCGCGAGCGCCGCCGTGCTGCCGATCGCGCAGCGCATGGCCGCGGCGGCGCCCGCACCGGTGGCCGAGGCGCTGCCCACGCACAAGATCAGCAACCGCCAGTACGAGCAGCTGCTGCGGCAGAACTTCGTCAACATCCGCCGGCTGCGCGAGTGGCGCGACATCCATTCGCAGCTGCTCACGGTGGTCAGCGAGCACAAGTGGCAGCTCAATCGCCAGCCCGCGAGCTACGAGGCGCTGCACCTGTCGATGCTGGCCGGCCTGCTGGGCAACGTCGGCTGGAAGATGGAGGACGACGAGGCCTACCTGGGCGCGCGCGGCATCAAGTTCTACCGGCACCCGGGCGCGCACCTGCGCAAGAAGCCGGGCCGCTGGATCGTGGCCGCCGAGCTGGTCGAGACCACGCGCCTGTTCGGCCGCGGCATCGCCAACATCGAGCCGCAGTGGCTGGAAGAGGTCGCGGGCCACCTGCTCAAGAAGCAGCTGCTCGACCCGCACTGGGAAAAGAAGGGCGCGCAGGTCACGGCGCTGGAACGCGCCACGCTTTACGGGCTGGTGGTGTACAGCGGCCGGCGCGTCGACTTCACCAAGGTCGACCCGGTGGCCGCGCGCGAGATCTTCATCCGAGAGGCGCTGGTCGGCGGGCAGTGGGAGACCAAGTACCCCTTCCTGGCGGCCAACCGCAAGCTGGTCAAGGAGGTCGAAGGTCTCGAGCACAAGGCGCGCCGGCAGGACGTGCTGGTCGACGACGAACTGATCTACGCCTTCTACGACGCGCAGCTGCCACCCGATGTGGCGAGCGGCACGTCCTTCGAGCACTGGTACAAGGAATTGTCGCGCGCCCAGCCGCGCCTGCTGTTCCTCACGCGCGACGAGCTGATGCGCCACCAGGCGGCCGGCATCACCACCCAGTCCTTCCCGCCGACGGTGCGGCTGGGCGGCGTGGACTGCGCCGCGACCTACCTGCATGCGCCCGGCGACGCCAAGGACGGCCTGACCGTGAGCGTGCCGCTGTTCGTGCTCAACCAGGTCAGCGAGGAGCGCTGCGAGTGGCTGGTGACCGGCATGCTCAAGGACAAGATCCAGGCGCTGCTCAAGAGCCTGCCGCAGCGCCCGCGCTCGCGGCTGGTGCCGCTGCCCGAGTCGGCGAGCAAGCTGGCCGAGGCGCTGTCGGCGCCCGAGCTGTTCGGCGCGGGCTCGTTGACCGACGTGCTGCTCAGGCGCGTGCGCGAGCTGACCAGCATCGACGTGCTGCGCGCCGACTTCAAGCTCGACATGCTGCCGCCGCACCTGTTCATGAACCTGCGCATCGTCGACGAGCACGGCCGCCAGCTGGGCATGGGCCGCAACCTGGGCGCGCTCAAGGGCGAACTCGGCGCGCAGGCGCGCGGTGCCTTCCAGGCGCTGGCCGGGCTGAACGTGCGAGCCGCGCCCGCGGCACCGGCTGAAAAGAACACACCGGCGACGGCACCGCGTGCCGCGGCACCGGCCGCCGCCCCAGCGCTGCCCGCGGGCGCGCGCTACACCGCCTGGACCTTCGGCGAGCTGCCCGAGCTGATGGAGGTGCGCCGTGGAGCGCAATCGCTGATCGGCTTCCCGGCGCTGCTCGACGGCGGCGACGGCGTCACGATCGAGGTCTTCGACGAACCAGCCGTGGCCGCCGCAAAGCACCGCGCAGGCCTGCGCCGCCTGTTCGCGTTGCAGCTCAAGGACGCGCTCAAGTACCTCGAGAAGAACATCCCGGACCTGCAGAAGATGGCCGTGGCCTACATGCCGCTGGGCACCTCCGACGAACTGCGCGCACAGCTCATCGACGTGGCGCTGGACCGCGCCTTCCTGCAGGAGCCGCTGCCGACCGACGAGTTCGCCTTCAAGCGGCGCATCGAGGAAGGCCGCGGCCGGCTCACCTTGATCGCCAACGAGGTGGCCCGGCTGGCCGGCGTGATCCTGGTCGACTACGCGACGGCGGTGCGCAAGATCAAGGACACCAAGATCCAGCCTGAAGCCACGGCCGATGCGGCGCAACAGTTGCAGAAGTTGATGGGCAAGCGTTTCATCATCGACACGCCCTGGCCGCAGCTGCAGCATTTCTCGCGCTACCTCAAGGCGATCACCGCGCGGCTCGACAAACTGCGCGCCGACCCCGCACGCGACGCCGCCAAGCTGGCCGAACTGCGGCCGCAGGAGCAGCGCTACTGGCGGCTGGTGGCGGAACGCAAGGGCGCGGTCGACGATCGCATGCTGGAGTTCCGCTGGCTGCTCGAAGAGTTGCGCGTGAGCTTCTTCGCGCAGGAGCTGCGCACGCCGCAGCCGGTGAGCGTCAAGCGGCTGGACAAGGCCTGGGCCCAGCTGCAGGCATGAAAAAGCCCGCGCGAGCGGGCTTTTTCATGGCGCGGGTGAGGCGGCTCATGGCGTCATATGCGGCCCATGACCAGCAGCACGATCACGACGATCAGCACCAGGCCCAGGCCGCCGCTCGGTCCGTAGCCCCAGTTGCGGCTGTGACCCCAGGTCGGCAGCACCCCGATGAGCAACAGAATCAGGATGACCAGCAGTATTGTCGACATGAACTTCTCCTAAGGGCTTCGTATGGAAGCCCCATGGTCGCCCCGATCGGGGCGGCGGCAAAGGGAAAGCAGCCCCTGTGCCGGTCAGGCCAAACCGACGCGCCGTGTCAGAGCTTCGCCAGTCGCTCCAGCGCGTGCACCAGGGTTTCGTCCTTCTTGGCGAAGCAGAAGCGCACCACGCGCTGGTCGAAGCCGCCACCGTAGAAGGCCGACAGCGGAATGGCAGCCACGCCGATCTCGCGCGTGAGCCACTGGCAGAAGTCGGCTTCGCCCAGGTCGCTCACGGCCGTGATGTCCACGCACTGGAAGTAGGTGCCGGCGCTGGGCAGCAGCTTGAAGCGGGTCTTGGCCAGCCCGGCGGCGAACAGGTCGCGCTTGCGCTGGTAGAAGGCCGGCAGTTCCAGGTAGGGCGTGGGGTCGGCCATGTAGCTGGCCAGCGCGTGCTGCATCGGCGTGTTGACGGTGAACACGTTGAACTGGTGCACCTTGCGGAACTCCGCCGTCAACGAGGCAGGCGCGGCCACGGTGCCGACCTTCCAGCCGGTCACGTGATAGGTCTTGCCGAAGCTGCCCACGATGAAGCTGCGGGCCGCCAGGCCCGGGTAGCGGGCCACGCTCTCGTGCGGCACGCCGTCGAACACCATGTGCTCGTAGACCTCGTCGCTGATCACCAGCACGTCGGTCGGTGCCAGCAACTCCTCAAGCGCGCGCATCTCTGCGGCGGTCCAGACCGTGGCGCTGGGGTTGTGCGGCGTGTTGATGACGATCGCGCGCGTCTTCGACGTGAGCGCGGCGCCGATCCGGGCGAAGTCGGGCCTGAAGGTGCCCGGCGTGAGCGGCACCCGCACGACGACGCCGCCGGCCAGTTCGATGTTGGGCACGTAGCTGTCGTAGCAGGGCTCGAGCACGATCACCTCGTCGCCCGGGTGCACCACGGCCAGGATCGCGGTGATGATGGCCTGCGTCGCGCCGGCCGTGACGGTGATCTCGCTCGCGGCGTCGTAGCGGCGGCCGTAGAGTGCCTCGATCTTGGCGGCCATCGCCTCGCGCAACGCTGGTATGCCCGGCATCGGCGGGTACTGGTTGTGGCCCGCGGCCATCGCGCGGTTCACCGCATCGAGCAGCTTGGGATCGCAATGGAAATCGGGGAAGCCCTGGCCCAGGTTGACCGCGTTCTTCTCTGCGGCCAGCGCCGACATCACGGTGAAGATGGTGGTGCCGACGGCGGGCAGCTTGCTGGCGATCGCGGGCGTGCGGGCGGAGGAGAAATCGATGCTCATGATGCTCGTGGGTTCGATGATGCGATGGTCGTGGGACAGCGCGGCACCGGCTTCGCCGGGCCGCCGGTGTCGCCCCCGGAAAGGGGGAAGGCGCGCGCCGCACGAAGTGCGCGAAGCCCTCGGGGAGCTTAAAGCTCGTAGTCCTGCTGCTGGCCGCTCAGCGCCTTGGCGATCAGGTTGCGGTCGAGCCGGTCGCTCAGCAACTCGGCGAACTTGAAGACGAAGTTGCGCAGGTAGGCGCTGCGCTTGAACGCAATGCGCGCGACGTTCTGGCCGAAGATATGGCCCATGGGCTTGACCACCAGGTCGGCATTGGTGTCGTCGCGCACCGCCATCTCGGCCACGATGCCCACGCCCAGCCCCAGGCGGACATAGGTCTTGATCACGTCGGAATCGATGGCTTCGAGTGCGATGCGCGGCGTGAGCTTCTTCTGCGCGAAAGCGTGGTCGATGCGGGTGCGGCCGGTGAACGACGGGTGGTAGGTGATGATCGGCTCGCTCGCCAGGTCTTCGAGCGACACGCGCTCCTTGTCGGCCAGCGGATGGTCCTTGGGCAGCACCAGCACGTGCTGCCATTCGTAGCAGGGCAGGGTGACCAGTTCGGCGTAATCGGCCAGCGATTCGGTGGCGATGCCGATCTCGGCGATCTCGTCGATCACCATGCGCGCCACCTGGTCGGGCGAGCCCTGGTGCAGGCTCACGTTGACCTTCGGATAGGCCTCGCGCAACCTGGCCACCGGCACCGGCAGCACGTAGCGCGCCTGCGTGTGCGTGGTGGCGATCGACAGCGTGCCGCTGTCCTGCGCGCTGAACTGCTCGCCGATGCGCTTGAGGTTGCCGACCTCGCGCATGATGAGTTCGATGCTCGCGATCACGTGCTGGCCCGGCTCGGTCACGCGCTTGAGGCGTTTGCCGTGGCGCGCGAAGATTTCCACACCCAGCTCTTCCTCGAGCTCGATGATGGCCTTCGAGACACCGGGCTGCGAGGTGTGCAGGGCCTTGGCGGCCTCGGTCAGGTTCAGGTTGCGGCGCACGGCCTCCTGCACGAACTTGAATTGGTGGAGATTCATAACAAATTCCGTCTTATTGTTCTATTCATTATGCCGTATCGGTCTATCGATTTGCGCAAAAAATCAGTTGCGCAAGGCCACCCGTGCCAGCAGATCGATCACCTCGGCCGTCTCCCCCACGGCCGGCACCAAGGAAAAAGCCACCTCCGGATGCGCGGACCGCAGCGCGTCGAGCAGCTGCGGAAGGTCTTCGCGCACATGCTTGCCCATGCCCAGGAACAGCGGCACCACGCGCAAGCTGCGCGCGCCGTCCGCGATCAGCCGCGCGGCGGCCGTGGGCAGGTCGGGTTCGACCAGTTCGAGGTAGGCGCAGGCGACGGCCACCCCAGGCTGCAGTTCGCCCATGCGGCGCGCCACGGCCTCGACCGGTTCGCGCCAGCGCGCATCGCGCGAGCCGTGCGCGAACAGCACCACGGCGGATGTCTCCCGGTCTGCCACGCTAGCGCCTGAGCACCAGCCACCCGAAGGCGGCCAGCGACAGCAAGGTGTAGATCAGCCCCGGTGCGGCCGCCGTGAGCCAGGGCATCCAGTTGCTCAGGTTGCCGATGTAGCCGAAGACGTTGTTGAGCAGGAAGAAGCTGATGCCGATCAGCACGCCGCCGAAGACATAGCTGGTGATGCCGCTCTGGCGGAAATGCAGGTAGGCGAAGGGCAGGGCCAGCACCACCATCACCAGGCAGGACAGCGGGTAGAACACCTTGCGCCAGAACTGGATCTCGTAGCGCTGGGCGGTCTGGCCGTTGGCCTCGAGGTGGTTGATGTACTCGAACAGGTCGAGCGTGCGCATGCGCTCCGGCTTGAGCAGGGCCACCGACACCATTTCGCTGGTCAGCGAGGTCGGCCAGCGGTATTCGGGCACCTGGTCGGTCACCACGCGGGCCGTGTTGCCCGAGCGCGTGTCGTACTGCTGGTGCTCGGCATTGGCCAGGATCCAGGCGCCGTCGACGATGCGGGCGCTCGGCGCCAGCGTCTGCGTCGTCACGAAGCCCTTGTCGTCGAACTCGAAGATGCGCGGCGACGTCAGCGAGCCGTCGCGGTTCATGGCCGACACGTTGACCGCATAGGACATGGCGCCCTGCCGCTCCTTGAGCCAAGCCCCCGTGGCCCCGCCGGCCGCCAGGATGTCGCCCCTGAAGCTGGCCTTGAGGGTCTGGGCGGTCCGGTCCGCCAGTGGCGCCATGTAGTCGCCGACCGCGAAGGTGAGCGCCACGAAGCCGGCGCCGAGCGCGAGCAGCGAGCGCAGCGCGCGCCAGGGCCCCAGGCCGCTGGTGCGCAGGATGGTGTACTCGGAGCTCTGGGCCAGCCGCGACATCACGAAGATGGTGCCGATCAGCACCGTGATCGGCAGCAGTTCGTAGAGGTGGCTGGGGATCAGCAGCGTCACGTAGGCCAGCGCCTGCGGCGTGCCGTAGCCCAGGCTGTCGGGCCGCCCGATGTCGCCGAGTTCGTCGACGAAGTCGAAGAAGAAGAAGAGGGCGAGGAAGCCGAGGGTCACGAAGCCCACGGACTTCAGCACCTCGCTGTAGATCAGTCGACGGATGGTCTTCACGCGCGCGGTACCGAAGGTGAGGCCGCGGCGGTACGGCGCCGCAGTCCCCAGTTGTTGTTGCGTTTGGCGAGCCAGAGGCAGGTCCCCGCCAGGATGCCGCCATGGACCAGCAGCATGAAGGTGCCGATGCCGATGCGGCCGGAACCGATCCAGCTCTGCCCGAGGTTCAGCAGGTTGAAATAGACCACGAAGGCGAACAGCGCGAGCAGCAGGTTGCCGCTGCGTCCGGCCCGTGGATTCACGTTCGACAGCGTGAGCGCCAGCAGCACGAAATTGAAGCCGGCGAACAGCAGGCCGATACGCCACGCGAGTTCGCCCAGGGCGACCGGCGTGCGCTCCATCAACAGGGTCCGGGTGCTGCGCGCGCGCACCGGCGCCGCGTCGGCCGACGAGGACACGTTGTCCCCGACCTTCGCACCGTAGGTCTCGAATTCGCTGATCTTCAGGCGCTTCTCGTCGAGCGAACGCTCCAGGCGCTGGCCGTTGGACAGCAGCAGGTAGCGCGCGTCACCCACGTCGTCGATGCGGCCGCTGCGCGCCGAGGTGATGATCTGCAGGTTGCGTTCGATCGAGGAGATGAACACGTTGTTGGCGGTGGTGCCGTCGGGCGTGTCCTTGTCGATGAAGAACACGCGGTTGCGGCCGGCTGACTCGCGGAATTCGCCGGGCGCGATGCGCTCCAGGTCGCCGCGGCGCTCGTACTGGGCGCGCATGCCCTGGGTCTGCGAATTGGCCCAGGGCCACCCCACCAGCGCCAGCACCGCGATCAGCAGCAGTACCGGCCAGGAAAAGCGGAACAGCGGGCTGACGAAATCGAACAGTCCGCGCCCGCTGGAAAACCAGATCACCATCTCGCTGTCGCGGTACATGCGCGACAGCGTGCCCACGATGGAGACGAACAGGCTCAGGCTCAGGATGGTCGGCATGTAGCCGAGCACCGTGTAGGCCATCACGAGCAGCACGTCGGACGGGTTCACGCTGCCCTTGGAGGCCAGGCCGAGCGTGCGGATCAGCATCATGGTCATCACGATGGTGACCAGGACGACAAGCGTGGCGCCGAAGCTGCGAGACAGCTCTTTGCGCAGTGAGGAATGGAATAACATCGTCAAGGGAAAGAAAAGGATTATGGACTTTCAACTCAAGACCCTCAGCACCGCCCAGGCGGCCAACGAAAAGACCGATGCCCTGGTCGTGCTTTTCGCCGAGTCAGAGCCCTCCGGGGCGCTGTCGAAATCCAGTCGGTCCGATGCGCTGACCGCCCTCATGGAGGACGCGCGCAAGGCCGGTGATCTTCCGTCCAAGGCCGGCAAGCTGCTTGCACTGTATCGGCCGGCGGGCATCGCCGCTCCCCGTGTGCTGCTGGCATCCATCGGCGATGGCTCGGCCGCTGCCGTGCGCACCGCGGTGAATGCGGCCGTGCAGGCCACCAAGGCCCATGCGCCCAAGCGACTGACCATCGTCTTCGCACAGGATGCCGCGGCGCCCGCGGTGCGCGCCGCCGTGCTCGCGACGGCCGAGGCCAGCTACGTCTACACCACCACCAAGCCCAAGGCCGACGCGCGCAGCATCCGGCAACTGGTGCTGGGCGTGGCCGATTCGAAGGCCCTGGCCTCGGCATTCGACGAGGCCAGCGCCACCGTGGCGGGCATCGAGTTGGCCAAGGAATGGGGCAACCGCCCCGCCAACCACAGCACGCCGACCTTGCTGGCGGGCGCCGCCCAGGAATTGGGCCGGCTGCCGCGCCTGCAATGCGAGGTGCTCGGCCCCAAGGAAGTGGCCAAGCTGGGCATGGGCTCCTTCGCGGCCGTGGCACAGGGCTCGTCCGAGCCGCTGCGCTTCATCGTGCTGCGCTACCAGGGCGCAGCCAAGAGCGCGGCGCCGGTGGTGCTGGTGGGCAAGGGCATCACCTTCGACACCGGCGGCGTGTCGCTCAAGCCGGCCGCCGAGATGGACGAGATGAAGTTCGACATGTGCGGCGCGGCCAGCGTGCTGGGCGTGTTCCGCGCGCTCGCCGAGATCAAGCCCGCGATCAACGTGGTCGGCCTGATCCCGAGCTGCGAGAACATGAACGACGGCAAGGCGCTCAAGCCCGGCGACGTCGTGACCAGCATGAGCGGCCAGACCATCGAGGTGCTCAACACCGATGCCGAAGGCCGGCTGATCCTGTGCGATGCCTTGACCTATGCCAAGCGCTTCTCGCCCGCGGCCGTGATCGACATCGCCACGCTGACCGGCGCCTGCGTGGTCGCACTGGGCGGCGTGCGCAGCGGCCTGTTCTCCTCCGACGACACGCTGGCCACGGCGCTGTCCGCGGCGGGCGAGCAATCACAGGACCTCTGCTGGCGCCTGCCGCTGGACGACGAATACGGCGAGGGCCTGAAGAGCAACTTCGCCGACATGGCCAACATCGCCGGTCGCGCGGGCGGCGCCATCACGGCAGCCAAGTTCCTGCAGCGTTTCACGAGCGAATTCCCCTGGGCCCACCTCGACATCGCCGGCACGGCATGGAAGAGCGGCGCTGCCAAGGGCTCGACCGGCCGCCCGGTCGGCCTGCTGGTGAACTATCTGCTCGCGCGCGCGGCCGAAGCCGGTGCGACCGCCGAGGCCGCACCGCGCAAGACCGCCCGCAAGGCTCGCGCCGCGACGTGACCGAGATCGACTTCCACTTCAACACGCCCGACAAGGTCCACTACGCCTGTCGCTTGCTGCGCAAGGCCGTCGGGGCCCGCGGCGCGCGTGTGGTGGTGGTGGCGCCGGCGCCTGTGATCGACGCGATCGATCTGGCCTTGTGGCAGCTCTCGGCGGTGGACTTCGTGGCCCATTGCCGCGCCAGCGCCGAGCCGGCCGTGCTGTCGCGCTCCCCGGTGGTGCTCATGGACGGCGATGCTGGTGCATTGCCGCACCAGCAGGTGCTGTTGAACCTGGCCTCGGAGATCCCGGCGGGCTTCGAGCGCTTCGAGCGGCTGATCGACATCGTGACCGACGACGAGGACGATCGGCTCTCCGCGCGCCTGCGCTGGCGCCACTATGCGGACCGCGGCTATGCGATCACCCGCCATCAATTCCAGGGGAGCGCCGCGCGATGAATGCGCCGCGCATTCCGCCGCGTTTCGTGCCCACGCTCACCACGGTGCTCGACGTGCCGGCACCGCCGGTGCCCCCGCCGCAGGCCGTCGTCGACGCGGCGCCGGCGCACGCGATCGACCCGCGCGAAGCGGTCGCGCTCGACCCGGTCGCGCGCCTTTCCGAGCTCGAGAGCTTCGCGCTGGAAGAGCAGTTGATGCACCGCGTGCTGCAGCGCATCGACGGGGCGCTCGAGGAACGGCTCAGCGACGTGGTGTCGGCTGCCGTGCAGGCGCAGCTCGACGCCATGGTGCCTCGGTTGCGCAGCGAAATCGAAGCCGTTCTGCGCACGCTGGTGGTCGAATCGCTGGCGCAGGAACTGGGTGAAACACCCGGGTCGAACCCACCCAAAGACGCGTCATCCTTGGGCTAAACTCCGCCCGGTTCGACGGCGCGAGGGCGCTGGAGACAAGGCCCGGCGCGGAATTTGCTCAGCAGGGAGGAATCCGGTCACGAGGCCGTTTTTTACTTCTATTCATCCTGTTCTGGAGGTTCCCATGCAATTGAAATGGACTGCGGTCGCACTGGCTGCTCTCACGTTGGTGGCTTGCGGTAAGAAGGAGGAGGCTGCGGCACCCGCTGCAGCGCCCGCACCAACGGCCGCCGCGCCCGCAGCAGCACCTCCCGCCGCCACGCTGGTCGTGAAGATCGGCCATGTGGCCCCGACCAGTGGCGCCATCGCCCACCTCGGCAAGGACAATGAACTGGGTGCCAAGATGGCCATCGAGGATCTGAACGCCCAGGGCGTGAAGATCGGCGACAAGGTCGCCAAGTTCGAGCTGCTGGCCGAAGACGATGCGGCCGATCCCAAGCAGGGCACCGCGGTCGCCCAGAAGCTGGTCGACAGCAAGGTCAACGGCGTGGTCGGTCACCTGAACTCGGGCACCACGATCCCGGCTTCCAAGCTGTACAGCGATGCCGGCATTCCGCAGATCTCGCCGTCCTCGACCAATCCCAAGTACACGCGCCAGGGCTTCAAGACCACCTTCCGTGTGGTGGCCGACGACACGCAGCTGGGCGGCACGCTCGGCAGGTACGCGGTCGACACCCTCAAGCTCAAGAACGTCGCCGTGATCGACGACCGCACGGCCTACGGCCAGGGCGTCGCGGAAGAGTTCGAGAAGGCTGCCAAGGCGGCGGGCGCGACCATCGTCGGCCATGAGTTCACCACCGACAAGTCGACCGACTTCAACGCCATCCTGACCAAGCTCAAGGGTGCCAAGCCCGACGTGCTGTTCTTCGGCGGCATGGACGCCGTCGGCGGCCCGATGCTCAAGCAGATCAAGCAGCTCGGCATGAACGTCAAGGTCATGGGCGGCGACGGCATGTGCACGGCCGAGCTGGCCAAGCTGGCCGGTGACGCGATCGGCGAAGACGTGGTGGTGTGCGCCGAAGCCGGCGGCGTCGATGGCGACCTGAAGGCGCCGCTCGATGCATGGAAGGCCAAGTTCAAGGAAAAGAACGGCGTCGAAGTCCAGATATACGCGCCGTACGTCTATGACGCCGTGCAGGTGCTGGCCGCTGCGATGGTGAAGGCCGGTTCGGCCGATCCGGAGAAGTACCTGCCTGAAGTCGGCAAGGTGGAATACAAGGGCCTGACCGGTCCGATCGCCTTCGACGAAAAGGGCGACATCAAGAACGGCGCCCTGACGCTCTTCACCTACAAGGGTGGCGTGCGCACGCAGATCGCCGTGGTCCGCTGAGCGGTTCGCCGAAAATAGAAAAGGGCCTTCGGGCCCTTTTTTCATGGGTGCGCGCACGCGCCTGTGTGCCTGCATTGCCGACGGCGCGGGCGATGACCGGGATATGCGGGCCACGCACCTTGCGTTCTGACATCATCGCCGTCACTGCCCCGTGTCAACGATGAACTCCTCAGCCTCCCAACGCATGCAAAGACTGCGCGATTTCCTTCTCGGCTTCTGGCCCGCCCCCGCGCAGGTCTCGGCACCCGAACGCTGGCGTGCGCTCGCCGGGGCCGGTGTCGGCATCCTGTTCACGGCGCTGCTCAGCCGATGGTGGAACGGCGCCGGCACGGCGGTGCCCTGGCTGGCGGCACCGCTCGGCGCCAGCGCGGTGCTGGTGTTCGCCTTGCCCGCCAGCCCGCTGGCCCAGCCTTGGGCCGTGGTCGGCGGCAACACGCTCTCGGCCCTGGTGGGCGCGGCCTGCGCCATGCTGATCCCCGACCCGGCCTGGGCCGGCGCGATGGCGGTCGCGCTGGCCATCGGGCTCATGTTCCTGCTGCGCTGCCTGCATCCGCCGGGCGGCGCGACCGCGCTGCTCACCGCGATGGCGGCCAGCAGCTTTCATTTCGCCGTCTTTCCGATGCTGGTCGATTCGCTGTTGCTGGCCTTCGCCGGCGTGCTCTACAACAGCCTGACCGGCAAGCGCTACCCGCATGCGCAGCGCCAGGCGGCAGCATCGTCGACGTCCTCGGCGTCGCGCTTCACCACCGCCGACCTCGACGCCGCGCTCGCCCACTACAACCAGGTGCTCGACGTCAGCCGCGACGACCTCGAGGCCTTGCTGCAGCACGCCGAAGCTGCGGCCTACCAGCGCAACTTCGGCCAGCTCCAGTGCCGCGACATCATGTCGCGCGCGCCCTGGACCGTGCAGTTCGGCACGCCGCTCGGCGAGGCCTGGGCCTTGATGCGCGAGCGACGCGTCAAGGCGCTGCCCGTGATCGACCGGGCGCAGCGCATCGTGGGCATCGTGACCGTGGCCGACTTCATGCGCCATGCCGACTTCGATCGGCACGACGGCATCGCCGATCGCCTGCGTGCGCTGATCCGGCCCAGCACGCGCACGCACGGCGACAAGCCGGAGGCCGTGGGGCAGATCATGACGCGCGAGGTGCGGGTCGCCAGCGAGCACCGGCAGGTGGCCGAATTGGTGCCACTGTTCTCGGACGCCGGACACCATCACATTCCGATCATCGATGCCGACCAGCGCCTGGTCGGCGTGATCACGCAGTCGGACCTGGTGCGGGCACTGTATCGGGCGGCGCAACCGGGCGAGTAGGCCTCCAACGAAGACGCGCATGCGTCCGCACACGGCGCCTTGCGTCACGCCGCCGGCTGGAGCGCTTCCGCCAGGGCTCGCACGCTGAGCGGCGCCGAACCCTCGGCCTTGTTGCTGATCGTGACGTAGACCTTCTGCCCCGCGCGCGCCGTGCCGGTGATGACCCGGGCCAGCGCGGTGCGCGTCTCGATGTCGGGGTCGACCATGCGATCGAAGGGCTGGTAGAGCTTTTCGGCCTCTTCGTAGCCATAGGCGCCATGCAGCGGGTTGACGTTCCAGCGGCACACCAGCGGGCCCGGCCACAGCGCGCGCAGCAAGGGCAGCTGCTCCTCGATGGGCGGCAGCTTGGGATGCAGCCCGAGGCAGTAGGTGGCACCGGCGCCGCGCAGCACGTCGACCAGCGCCGGGGTCAGCAGTTCGGGGTTGCGCACCTCGACGGCGATCACGCCATCGGGCGCGGTGGGCTGCAGCGGGGGCAGGGCGTGCAGCATCGCGGCGAGACGCTCCAGCACGCGCGGCCATTGCGCCAGCAGCGAGACGGGCAGGGGGCTCAGCTGGAACACCAGCGCGCCGACGCGGTCGCCCAACCCTTCGAGCGCGGGCAGCACGAACTCCTGCAACGCAAGCTCCGGGCTCAGGAACGCCGGATTGGGTTGCCGGCCACGGCCTTCCTCGCCGCGCACCAGCGCATCGGTCACGAGGGCCGGCGCCTTCACCACGAAGCGGAAGTCCGGCGGCACCATGGCGGCGAGTTGCGCGTACTGGCTGGCACTCAAGGGGCGGTAGAAGGCGCGGTCCACGCATACGCTGCGCAGCAGCGGATGCTGGGCATAGGCCGTGAGTCCGCGCTTGGCCAGCAGGGCCTCGGAATAGTCGCGGTCCCAGACCATGCCGGCCCAGCCGGGGTAGGACCAGGTCGAGGTGCCCAGCCGCACCTGCGGCGGCAGGCCGGCGGCCAGCGCCAGCAAGGCCGGATCGGGGGGCGCGGCCTCGATGGTCGTGGAGCGGGAGGTCCGGCGCACCGGCGCCACGTCCGTGACCGCATCGGGGCGTGCGGCCGGTGCCGCGGGGGCGGCCGGCGGCGTGTCGGCGTCGGGAAAGAGCGAGTCCTGCATGATCGAAAAGATGCGGCATTCTCGCCGGACCGCGTCCCTGCCATCGGCGACTCGGGGACAATCGTCGCTCATCCCACGAGCTCCCACGCCATGTACCTGCCTCCGTTCTTCAACGCCAAGGACCGCGCCAGCGCATTGACGCTGATGCGAGAGCACCCCTTTGCCAGCCTGGTCTCCAACGACGACACCGGCTTGCCCTTCATCACGCACCTGCCGCTGGTGGTCGACGAACGCGCCGAGGGCGAACTGGTGCTGCTGGGCCATTGCGCCAAGCCGAACCCGCATTGGCGCTACCTGCAGGCACGGCCGCAAGCGGTGGTGTGCTTCCAGGGGCCGCATGCCTATCTGTCGCCCACGGTCTACCCGGACCTCACGCGCGTGCCGACATGGAACTACCTGGTGGTGCATTGCACGGTGGAAGCGACCCTGATCGAAACGCCCGACGCCAAGGATGCCTTGCTCAAGCGACTGATCGGTGACCACGAGCCGGCCTATGCCCAGCAATGGCGCGATCTGGGTCAAGAGTTCCAACACAAGATGCTGGCCGGCATCGTCGGCTTCGAGCTGCGCGTGAGCGCGCTGCAATGCAAGCTCAAGCTCAACCAGCACCGGCCCGAATCGCATGCCGCCATGCACGCGCAGTACAGCGCGGGCTCGCCGGACGAACAGGCGCTGGCCGTCTGGATGCAGCGCCTGGGCATCGTGGCTGGCGCGGAGGCGGGCTGAGATGCGGGTCTTCGGCCTGATCGGCCTGGTGCTCGCGCTGCTGATCGTGGGCGTGCTGGTCAAGAAACAGATGGCCACGCCGCTGGCCGTGGTGCCGGGCCTGCCTGCGCCAGCCTCTGGCGAAGGCGCCGATCGCACGGCGCGCGGGCAGACCCGGCAGTTGCAGCAGGACATCCAGAAGTCGCTGGACGCCGCGGCCCAGCAGCAACGCCGTGCCATGCCCGAGGAAGCGAACTGAGCGCCCATGACCAGCGACCTTGAATGGATGCAGTTGGCGCTGGCCGAGGCACGCCTGGCCGGCGCCGCGGGCGAGGTGCCGGTGGGGGCGGTGCTGGTCAAGGACGGCGTGCGCATCGCGACGGGCCGCAACGCCCCCGTGGCCACGCACGACCCCAGTGCCCATGCGGAAATCGCGGCCTTGCGCGCAGGCGCCGAAGCGCTCTCCAACTACCGGCTCGACGGCTGCGAACTCTTCGTGACGCTCGAGCCCTGCGCGATGTGCGCCGGCGCCATGCTCCATGCGCGGCTCGCGCGCGTGGTCTACGGCGCGACCGACCCCAAGACCGGTGCCGCGGGCTCGGTGCTCGACCTGTTCGCGCAGCCCCAGCTCAACCACCGCACGCAGGTCGAAGGCGGCGTGCTGGCCGCCGATTGCGCGGCCGTGCTGCAGGATTTCTTCCTGCAGCGGCGTGAACGGGCCCGGGCCACGGCGCAGCCGCTGCGCGACGACGCACTGCGCACGCCCGAGGACCGCTTCGCCGGCCTCGACGCCGACCGCTTTGCGCCGAACTACATCGCCGATCTGCCGGGTCAGCGCGGCTGGCGCATGCACTACCTCGACCAGGGTCGGCCCGACGCCCCCGCCACCGTGCTGTGCCTGCACGGGCCCGGGCGCTGGAGCCACCAGTTCCGCCATCTGGCCGGCCTTGCCGGCCCGCGCTGGCTGGTGCCCGACCTGATCGGCTTCGGCCGCAGCGACAAGCCAAAACGCGAGACCGCGCATGCGCTGGACTGGCACCGCGACATGCTCCTGGCATGGCTGGAACGGTTGCAGGCCGGCCCGGTGCTGCTGGCACCTGCAGAGGGCGCCGGCGAACTCGCCGCGCTGCTGCGCGCGGCCGCCCCGCAGCGCTTCGTCGGCGTGCTGCCGGTGCCCGAGAGCCCGGATCGCGCGCTGCGTGCCGCCTGGCAGGCGCCGTTTCCCGACCGGGGCTACGAGGCCGCGCTGCGCGCCTGGGGCCGCGGTGCGGGCGATGCATCGGGCCCGTCGCCGGCGCAAGCCACGGTGTGGGTCGCCAACGCAATGGGATACTTCGCGCCGTGAGCAAACATATCTACATCTATTCGCCCTCCAGCGCGGTCCGTGACAAGGCCGCTTTCCGTCGTGGCGTGAAGCGCCTGCAGGCGCTCGGTCACGAGGTCGAGATCGACGAGGCCGCCCTGAGCAGCCACCAGCGTTTCGCCGGCGACGATGCCACGCGGCTCGCCGCGATCACGCGCGCCGCCGCCAGCGGCGCCGATGTGGCATTGATCGCCCGCGGCGGCTATGGCCTCACGCGCATCCTCGATGCCATTCCGTACAAGGCGGTCGCCAAGGCCATCCACCACGGCACCGAGTTCGTCGGCCTCAGCGACTTCACGGCCTTCCAGAGTGCGCTGCTCGCCAAGACCGGCGCGGTGACCTGGGCCGGCCCCGCACTCGGCGAAGACTTCGGCGCCGAGGACGGCCCCGACGACATCATGGAAGCCTGCTTCGACGACCTGGTGTGCGGGCAGGGCGAAGGCACGGGATGGCGCATTCCGGCGCGCGACATCGACGCAAGCACGGCGCTGCGGCCGCTCAAGGACGCCGTGCTCTGGGGCGGCAACCTCTCGGTGCTGGTCAGCCTGCTCGGCACGCCTTACTTCCCGGCCATCGACAAGGGCGTGCTGTTCCTGGAAGACGTGCATGAGCATCCCTACCGGCTCGAGCGCATGCTCGACCAGCTGCGCCATGCCGGCGTGCTGGCGAAGCAGCGCGCCGTGGTGCTGGGCCAGTTCACGTCTTTCAAGAAGGTGCCGCACGACCGCGGCTTCGGGCTCAACACGGTGGTCGATCGGCTGCGCACGCTGCTCAAGGTGCCGGTGCTGACCGGGCTGCCCTTCGGCCATGTGCCGACCAAGGTGCTGCTGCCGGTGGGCGCGAAGATCGAGATGGCGGCCGAAGGTCGCGAGATCTTCATGGTCTGGGGCCATCGGCACACCCATCACCACTGAGGACCGTGCGGGGCCCTTGCCCCGCGTGCCTCAGGCCGTGAAGCGGTGGTGGACCCGCGGCCCCATGGTCTGCGGCAAGCCGCGCCTGAAGAGACGATTGATCTCATGCATGCGCTGGTGCGCCGCCGCTTCCCCGTCGATCGCAGACACGGCCACCAGCAGGTCCTGGCGCAGATACCAGAGCGCCTCCAGGTCGCTCGCAAAGCGCACGCGCTGCGCGATGCGCTGGGCGGCGGGCTCCGCATTGGCGTCCAGCAGGACCAGCATGGCCGCGCGGATCCGCCGCAATTGGCGGTCCGACGATTTGCGGAACGTCCATCCGGAAAGCGAAAAAAGGCGAGAGAAAAGTCCAGCAGGCATGGGACAAAAGGCGTGGCACCGAAGCTGTCGACACTGCCACCTTAAATCTGGCTCCGACTCCTCACAAGCTAAGAAACCATTGGATATGGTTTAAAACAACATTCGTCACAACGCCTCTTTGGCGTGATCAAAAAATGAAAACCAATGCCTTATATTTTTGAGGCCTGGTGACCGAAAAGCATGACCCTCGCGCGGCGGCTCGCGAGGTCACAATTGTTAATCAATCGTTCTAAAGCCCGGTGCAAGCGAAAGTTTGTACGTCTCACTCACGTCCTTCGATGGCTTTGCCATAATCGGACGGCAATTGCTACCAAAAACTGCACAACATGGGCGCCAATTCAACAGTCATCTTCGCGGACTTGACAGGGAGCACCCGAGTCTTCGAGGCGATGGGGAATGAGCGCGCCACCGACACGGTGACACGCCTGACCCAATGGATCGCCGGGGTTTGCGAGGCCCACAGCGGCCGCGTCGTGAAGATGCTGGGCGATGGCGTGCTGGCCATTTTCTCCGCTGCCGACGCGGCCACGGCAGCCGTGCTCGAACTCCAGCGCAACCACCAGAAGCGCCTGCAGGCCTGGCCCATCCAGCTGCGCATGGACCTGCAGATCGGCGTCGCGAACGGCGAAGTGCTGGAGGTCGATGGCGACTGCTATGGCGACGCCGTCAATCTCGCGTCGCGCCTGAGCGATCTGGCGGGGCCGGGCCAGATCTGGGCCACCGCCTCGGTGATTGCCCAACTGCGCGAGGGCGAAGTCCGGCATCGCAGCCTGGGCCCGATCAACATCCGCGGCAAGAATGAAATGCCGATCGTGCACCGCATCGACTGGCAGGAAGAGCATTCGGAATTCCTCACGATGCCGGCCGCGCTGGCGCTCAGCGGTCGCGTGCAGGATTCGACCTTCGGCCAGATCGAATTGTCCTGGCTGGATGTGCGGTCGATGTTCAGCGCGGCGCAGTTGCCCATCCATCTGGGGCGTGTCGACGATGCGCAGTTCGTTGTCAACGACCCGCGCGTCTCGCGGCTTCATGCGCGCATCGAGGCGCGGCAGGGCGGCTGCGTGCTGGTCGACGTCAGCACCTACGGCACCTGGGTCCGATTCCACGGCAGCGCCGGCGTGAGCGGCGAGATCTCCCTTCGCCGCGACGAATGCGTGCTGCATGGCAGCGGAGAGATCGGCCTCGGCGCGCCGCTGAGCGACTTCACCGCCCCCACCATCTCCTTCAACACCACGGGCGGCAATCTGCTGCTGTCGCGCCGCGACGCGCGCTGACCCGCGCGGCCTAGCCTACTGCCGGCAGATGCCGAGCACCACTTCCTGCTCGGTGCAGGCGCGCGTCGCCGACACCGGCCTGGCCGGACTGCGTGCGGCCACGTTGGCGCGGCTGGCGATGCAGGCGCGCAGCCGCCTTTCCATCGGCGGGAAGTAGCGCCAGCCCTGGCCGAGGGTCGGCAGTTCGAGGCGCACCTGCTTCCATTTCGGATGGCCCTTGGCCTGCAGCAGCTCGAAGTTGGCGCACAGCGAGTCCGCGAAGTTGACGAGGTTCGCGACCGTCGACTTCATGCCGTAGTCGTAGGTGACCAGGTAGGCCTTCACGGTCAGCGTCGGGACGTCGGCGGCCAGCCAGCTTGCATAGTTGTCGGCGCGGATGGTCGAGGGAAAGTAGGTCTTCCTGGCGCGCGCCGATTCCGGTGCCGCTTCGTCGAGCCTGAGCAGCTTGATGTACTTGCGCGCCTCTGGCTTCATCTCCGAGAACAGCTTGGCGGGTTGCCCGGCGACGACGATCGCGACATCGATGGACTTGTCCACCGTGAGCTTCGCCAGCGCCTCCTCGTTGCTCAGGTACTGCCGGTTGGCGATCGGCATCGGCGCGCCGAACATCAGCTGGTAGAGGGTTCTGGCCGTGAGCGCCGTGCCGCTGCCCAGCGGGCCGACGCCGATCCGCTGGTCCTTGATCTGATGGATCGCGTTGAGGGGTGAATCGGCGCGCACCACGAAGTAGATCTCTTCGTCGTAGAGCGGCATGACCAGCCGCAGCGGCTGGATGAGGTTGCCGGCGTCGGCATTGCCGGCCCTGGCTTCGTCCAGGAAGGCCTGGTAGACGTCCGACTGCACCAGCGCCAGCTTGACACCCTGCTCGAAGCGCATGCGCTGTATGTTCTCCGCGGAGCCCTTGGACTCGAGCACCTCCAGCTCCAGACCGGCCGGCTCGGCGACCCAGGTGGCCAGGTCACGGCCGATCTCGATGTAGGTGCCGGTCTTCGAGGCGGTGACGATCTTGTACTTCGCCGGCGGCGCGGCAACGGCCGCGGTCATGACGGCCATGGCGATCAGTGCGGCTGCGATGGAGGGGAGGGCCATGGAACGCCTTTTTGTGGTTGCCGAATCGAGCGCGTCGCCAGCCTGTGCGGGCCTGCCGACACCGGTGTCTCATGGCTTGCCGCACAGCGCCAGCGCCGCCAGCGCGTCGCTGCATGGCGTCGATGGGGCGCTGCCACCTGGGGCCGTGGCGGTCGATGCCGCGAGCGGGGCGATGCGGTCTGCCGACGCAGGCAGGGGCGCGGGAACAGCCACCTCGCGGCGCTCGCCCAGCCCCAGCCCCAGCGCCGTGGCGATCGTCCGCGCATCCTCTTCAGGCCGCGCCGCCGGGCTTTGCTGCGGCGGCGCTTCCAGCGGCGACTCCGGACTGGCGACCGAGGCGACGACCGGTTCGCCCCCGCCATCGCTCTGGACGGTGCCGCGCGCCTGTGAAACCGCAGCGGCAAACGAGGTCCCAGTCTTCGGTTCTGCGGGTTGTCCAGGCGAGACGCCATTCACGCTCAGCAGCCCCGCCGTCAGCGCGGCCAACACTGTGACGGCCGCGACCCCGGTCAGCACACGACGGCGCCGAGTCGAAGGACGGGGCAGGGCGCCTGCAGTGGCCAGCGCCAAGGTCGGACCTGGCGGTTCCGCTGCTGACGGCATTCGGACAAGGACCGGCGCGCCAAGCCGCTGGAACGAGGCATCGCCCGGACACGCACCTTTGGGCCTGGCCGCAGCGATGGCCATCATCGTCTCCAGGATCGGGTCCCTCGGCACGTTCACCGACGCCTCGTCGAACCACGAGCCATCGGCGAGACCGTTGTCGGCAAAGGGATCCTCGCCGCAGCAGGGGCACACCCGCGCGTAAGGCATCAGCTGCGTGGCGCAATGCATGCAGAACGCCAATGACGTGTCCGACTTCGCCTGAGGGTTCATCGCTTTTCCTAGAAAGCGATAGATTTGTACACCTAAGTATTCATTTCCACAACACAAAAACCCAGGGCGATCTGGCGCTCCATGCGGCAGGCACTTGGCGGCGGAATGGAAATGCGAGCGGCGCCAGGGGCTCGGGCGACCTTCACCCTGCGCGACGCACCATCACGCTCCAGACAAGATCCGCGCGCTCCACGCCTGCGTCGAAAGCCTGGCGGACGGGCGGAAGTCCGGGCGCCGACCCTCAACTGTCCAGACATGCGGGCCAAGGCCGCGGACAACGGGCTTCGGACGACGCGCCTCGTCACGGACCGGCGGTCGAAGCTGCGAGTTTGGTTCTGGTCTTCGTTTTGGCAGGCGCCCTGCCTTTCGCATTTCGGGGCGCGCTGCCTCCAGCAGCCACCAGCGACATCGCATGGCTCAGCAGCAGCCGCGTGGCGGCATGAGCCTCGGCTTCGGCCGCCAGCGTTTCGGAGAGCGCAGTGCCACGCGTCTGCGCACCGGCGAGCTGGGCCTGCAGTTCGGCGTTGGCCGTGGACAACGCTGCCGCCTGGTGTTGGGCCGCGGCGCTGGCAGCTTCCTGCCCACGCAGCGCCTCCAGGGCCTGGTCTCGCGCCTGGCCGATCCTGGCCTGTGCGTCGGTTGCACGCGCCGCATCGCGCGCGGCCCGGGCGACGGCTTGCCGGGCTTCCTCCCGCGCGCGATCGACCTCGAGCAGGGTCCGGCGCTCGACCGCGTCATGACGCTGCTGCATTTCCGTGAGCGCGCTGTCCTTGCGGGCGAGGGCGGCCGCCTGCTCGGTGCGCAGCGCCTCCTGGCGTGCCTGGGAGCCGGCGAGGGCTTCACGCAGCTGCTCGATCTGGCGCTCCATCGCCGCCTGCCGTTGCTGCGCCGCATCGAGCTGGCGCTGCAAGCCGGCGATGGTGTCATTGCCGCGCAGCACCGATTCCTCGAGCGACGCCTTGGACGACGCAAACGTCTCTTCGCGGCGCTGGAACTCGGCCTCGGCCACGTTGAGGGCGTCCTCGCGGCGATCGAGCACGGCGCGCTGCGCCTCATGGGCTTGGCGCGACAGCTCGCTGGCATCGCGGCAGGCGAGCTCCCAGAGGGCGCGCGCCGCATCGGCGACTTCGGGCGGCAGGCGGTAGCCCGGGACCCCCTCGGCCGGCGCGGCCACGCCCAGGCGCGCGGGCAGGGTGCGGTACCAGGCGTCGAGCATGGGGCTGACCGTGTTCGGCGAGCCGCTGCCGATCTTCTGGCGCACACGCTCGATGGTCGGCCGGTCGCCGGCAGCGATCAGCGCATCGGCCGCAGCCCACACATCGGCTTGCTGAACACCCCTCGAACTCTTCTGCGACATGGTTTGGCTCCTGGTTCAAAATAGATCACGATTACTGAAACTTATCGTGACCTGTTTAAACTATATGTTTGATATCATACGTCACACATTTTATTTTATACAGATATGCATCAAAACGGGTTTGGAGGCCGACCATGAGCGATCTGATGGCCCTGAAAAAGCTGCCGGTGCTCGACCCGGGGCAGATCTCGTCGCTGACCGCGTCGGCCGTCCAAGAATTGCTGGAGGAGGGCGAGTCGGCCAACACCGTGGCGACCTACCGCTCCGCGCTGAAGTACTGGGCCGCGTGGTTTTCGGTGCGCTACGGCCGGAAGCTCGAGTTGCCGGTCGCCGTGCCCGTGGTGATCCAGTTCCTGGTCGACCACATCGAGCGCAGCACGCCCAGGGGCCTGGTCACGCAACTGCCGCCGGCAGCCGACCAGGCCCTGGTGGCGGGGCGCTACAAGGCGGCCCTGGGTCCGCTCGCGCTGGCCACGGTGACGCACCGGATCGCGGTGCTCAGCAAGGCCCATCAGACCGCCGGCGCGCCGAATCCCTGCGCGGCCGAAGCCGTGCGCGACCTGGTGGCCAAGAGTCGGCGCGCCTACGCCAGGCGCGGCGTGGTGCAGCACAAGCAGCGGGCGCTGACGAAGGAGCCGTTGCAGGCCATGCTGGCCACCTGCGATGACAGCCTCAAGGGCTTGCGCGACAAGGCCCTGCTGCTGTTCGCCTGGTCTTCCGGCGGACGCCGGCGTTCGGAGGTGGCCGCCGCGGACATGGCCCACCTGGAACGCATCGGGCAAGACACCTATGTCTACACGCTCAGTTTCTCGAAGACCAACCAGAGCGGCGCCGATCGCGCGGAGAACGCCAAGCCGATCGCGGGCAGGGCAGGGCAGGCGATGACGGCCTGGCTGCAGGCCAGCGGGATCGAGGAAGGAAGGATCTTCCGGCAAGTTCGCCGGGGCGGCCACCTCGGCGAAGCACTGGGCGATGGGTCGGTGCGCGACATCGTCAAGGCCCGCTGCCTCGCGGCCGGCCTGGAAGGGGACTTCTCGGCCCATTCGCTGCGCGCAGGCTTCGTGACCGAGGCCGGGCGCCAGCAGGTCCCGCTGGCCGACACCATGGCGATGACCGGGCACCGCGGCGTGGGGTCGGTGCTGGGGTACTTCCGGACGGAGGCGCTGGCGCAGGCCGCCGTCTCGAAACTGATCGACTGAAGGCCGTCCCGCCCGGATCTCAGGAGGTGCCGTCGACGACCGCCGCACGCGCGGCGCGGAGCGAGAGCATGTTGATGGCCGCGGCCGCCAGCGCCAGCAGCGCGCCTGTCGCCGCGAGCCCGGCCCAGCCGGCCCGGTGGGCGCCGTAGGCTCCCAGCGCGGCGCCGGCCGAGCCCCCGAGGAAGTAGGCGCCCATGAAGACCGTGTTCAGCCGGCTGCGCGCCTCGGGCCGCAGCGCATAGACCCGGGTCTGGTTCGCCACCAAGCCCGTGCGGTTGCCGAAATCGAGCAGTACCATGCCGGCGATCAACCAGCCCAGGCCGCGCCCGCCGGCCGCGATGAACGCGAAGCCGAGGGCCAGCGCGAGCGCCCTCGCCAGGAGCAGGGCGCGCGCATCGAGCCGGTCGGCAAGGGCACCGATGCGCGGCGACGCAGCGATGCCCAGCAGCGCCACCAGCCCGAACGCGCCGATGGCGGCGGGGCCGAAGCCGTAGGGCGGCTGCGCCAGCAGCGCGGCGAGCGTGGCCCACAGCGCGCTGAAGGCGGCGAACATCATGAAGGCGGTGGCGGCCGAGATCCGCAGCACGCGCTCCTCCCGCACCAGGCGGCCCAGCGAACGGAGCAGCGCGCCATAGCCGAGGCTCGTCGGGGTCGAGACCGCGGGCAGCTTCCGGGCGACGATCGCCCACAGCCCCAGGTCGACCAGCGCGGCGGCGAGGAACACGGTGCGCCAGCCAGTGGCCGCGCCGACGAAGCCGCTCGCCGTGCGCGCCAGCAGCAGGCCGGCGGACAGGCCGCCCAGCAGGATGCCCGCGGTGCGGCCGCGCAGCGCCGGCGGCGCCAGGCCCGAGACGGTGGGAATGATGATCTGCGCGGTGATGGCCGTCACCCCGACGGCGAAGCTGGCGATGCACAGCAGCGCGAAGCTGGGCGCCGCCGCACAGGCGAGCAGCGCAAACGCGTTCGCGGCGACGGCCAGGGACGCGAGCTTGCGCGGCTGCTGGCGGTCCGCCAGCGGCACGATCAGCAACAGGCCGATCGCGTAGCCGAGTTGCGTCAGCGTCGCGATCAGGCTGGCCTGCGTCGACGGCACGCCGAACGAGGAAGCGATCAGGGGCAGGAGCGGCTGGTGGTAGTAGATGGTCGACACCGCAAGCGCGCAGCTCAGTGCCATCAGGGCAACCACGCGACCGGAGAGGCCGGCCGCACCGTCGGAGGTGGAGGTCATGCGCGGCCCGCTCAAGCGCTGGGCAGCGCCTGGAGGAGCGCGCGGGTGTCCACGATGCTGTGGGCATAGGTGGGACCGTTCAGCTCGTGCGCGGCGTGCATCATTTCGCGCTGGAACGCGGCGGTGGCGTCCTTCACGAGCGTCACGTGGTAGCCCAGCTCCTGCGCGTAGCGCGCGGTGGTCTCGATGCAGGTGTTGGCCAGCAGGCCCACCAGGATCACATGCGAGATGCCATGCTGCTTCAGCTGGAAATCCAGGTCGGTGTTCGCGAAGCCGCTGGAGGCCCAATGCTCGTGCACCACGATGTCGCCAGCTTGGGGGCCGAACTCGGGGTGCCATTCGCCGCCCCAGCTGTCCTTGGCAAAGGTCTTGCGGGTCATCAGCAGGCGCTGCGTGGGGCTGGGATGGCACCAGCATTCGTAGTCGCCGGGTTGCCAGCGCCGGTGCGGCACGATCACCTTCTGGATGCCGGCCTTGCGTGTCGCGCTCTGGATCGCGCGCAGGTTGTCCAGCAGGTGCACTTCCTCCGCGATCGGCTGGATCGCCGGCCAGAGCTTGCCGCCTTCGGACAGGAAATCGTTGTAGGGGTCGACGAAGAGAAGCGCGGTCTTGCGAGCGTCGTAGCGTGGGGCGTCCATGGTGGAATTCCTTTCTCGGTGGATGAGGAGCCAGTCGCCTGGCTCGGCCGTGTCGGGAATCTAGGCTTCGGGCTGCTATGGAAAAAGAGAGCGCGCGCAGACGCAGTGTCTCGATCCATCGCACAGTGGCCGCGAGCCGGACGCTAGGGCCGCACTCTGGGCGCCTTCAGCGTGCGCGCGCAAAGATCGGCGACCCAGTCGATGAACACCCGCAGCTTGACGCTCACATGCCGATGGGGCGGATAGACCACGTACAACGGCCAGGCGCCGGCCGACCATTCCGGCAGCACGGCCGTCAGGGTGCCCGCCGCCAGGTGCGGCGCCGCCATGAACGGGGCGGTGCGCGCGATGCCCAGGCCCGCCAACCCGGCGGCCAGCATCGCGCCGGAGTCGTTCACCGCGACGCTCGACCGCGCATGGACCTCGTACTGCTCCGCGCCCCGCTGCAGCACATAGGTCAGGCGTTCCGAGCCATGCGAGAAGTAGCTGATCGCGTGGTGGCGGTCGCTCTCGAGGTCCGACGGATGTTGCGGCACGCCGTGGCGCGCCAGATAGGCGGGCGACGCGCACACGATGCGGTCGATCTCGGCGATGCGCCTGGCAATGAGGGAGGGATCGGAAATCTCTCCCGCACGGAGCACGCAATCCACGTTCTCGCCGATCAGGTCGATGGGCTTGTCGCTCACGCCGACGTCGACATGGATGTCCGGGTAGCGCGCGCAGAAATCGGGCAGCGCCGGGATGAGGATCAGGCTGGCGATCGCCGACGGTGCGTCGACCCGCAGCATTCCGCGCGGCGAGGCTTTGGCGCGCGACAGGCTGGACTCGAGTTCATCGAGCTCGTCGAGCAGGCGCACCGCACGCTCGTAGTAGGCCGCGCCGTCCGCGGTGACCGTGACCCGTCGCGTGGTGCGGTTGAGCAGTTGCGTCTTGAGTTCTTTTTCCAGCAGCAGCACCAGGCGGCTCATCTGGCCTTTGGGCACACCCACCGAATCCGCAGCCTTGGTGAAGTTGCCCGCTTCGACGACGCGCACGAAGGCCCGCATCGCGCTGAACTTGTCCATGGTCGGTCCTTTGTGCCTCTCTCCGCGCCGGCCGGCCGGGCAGGGGGCGGCCCCGGATTATCCGCTTGGCGGTCCGGGCTTCGCCCCCGGGTTCCCGGACGCTCTTCTTCCTAGGCGGCGCCCGCATGGCGGCGCTTCGCAGCCCCGTGCTCGATTCCCGTCAGCGCGGCACGGCAGGCCTTGCCCCGCAGCGCCGCACGCCGCTTGCGCGCCCAGATCATCACGCCGGTCACGCTGAGCATGGCCACCCCGAGGCCCAGCACGCTCATCGTCACGCGGCCGGCCGTGCCCGCGATGCGGCCGGTGTGCAGCGGCAACTGGGCCTGCAGGAACAGGTCGCCCGCCGTGCCGGTGCCCGGCACCCGGTCGCCGAGGTAGGCGCCGGTCTGCGCGTCCAGATAGAGCCAGGGGTGGCCCAGGCCCCAACTCGCGTGGTCGTCGCCAGGCTCGAAGAAGTTCACGCCGTACAGCTTGTAGGGCGCGCTGTAGAACACGGCACCGGCCGGTGCGGTCCAGCCGCGCCGGGCCGCTTCCTGGCGGGCCAGCGTCAGGGCCTCGTCACGGCGGATGCCCGGCTCGACGAAGCGGGCCACGGGCACGGGCGCACGCAGCGCGAAAATGTCGGGCGTCAAGGTCGACACGCGTTCGACCAGCGGGCGCACCACCTCGCGGCGCAGGTTCATGCTGACCGAGGTGATCGCCACGGTCAGCAGCAGCGCCCACGCCCACAGGCCCCCGGCGCGGTGCAGGTCGAAGGTGCGCTTGTGCCCGCCCTGGCGCCACCGGAAGCTGAAGGATTTGCGCCACGACTTGCGCCAGGCGCGTCGGCCCGGCAGCGAGATGCACAGCGCGAGGAAGCAGTCCAGCACCCAGACCATGGAGACCATGCCCATGAACCAGGTGCCCAGTTCCAGTGCTCCCACGCTGGGGATGTGCATGCTGTAGTGCAGCTTGTAGAGGAAGGGCATCAGGTTCTCGCGCGACAGCGAGATCGCACCCCACAGGCGCGTCCCCTGCACCTCGCCGGTGTAGGGGTTGAGCGTGACCTGGTTGAAGCCCAGCGCATGGGGTTTGCCGGTGGCCGGATCGACGCGCGGCACCACCGACACGCCCAGCGCGTGGCCGTCTTCGACCTCCAGCGGCGCGAAGGCCACGCGCAGGCGCGGGTCGGCCGCCTCCAGGCCCTCGACCAGTTCCAGCGCGCTGCGCTTGTGCGCCTCGGGCGAAGGCGCAGGCGCATCGAAGAGCTGCGGATTCAGCCATTCGTCGAGCTCGTGGTCCCATGAGATCACCGCGCCGGTGAGCCCGGCCACGAACAGGAAGGCGGCCATGAACAGGCCGGCCCAGCGGTGCAACCGCGTCATCCAGGCGCGCATGCCGGCTTACCAGCGGTAGGTGCCGCTGAGCAGCACGCTGCGCACCGGACCGTAGTAGCAGGCGCTCAGGGGTGAACCACCGCAGGGGTTGGCCACATAGAGCTTGTCGAACAGGTTGTTCACCTTGAGCTGGAAGCGCCAGTTCGCGTTCGGCTCGTAGCCCAGCGCCAGGTCGTACACGGTGTAGGCCGGCGTCTTGGCCTGGAAGGAATAGGCGTTGTCCGGTGCGGTGGGCGATGCGCCGTAGTCGATAGTGCGGCCCATGTAGCGTGCGCCGCCGCCGATGGTCACGCCGCGCAGGGTGCTGTCGGCAAAGCGGTAGTGCGCCCAGATCGACGCCATGTTGCTGGGCGAGGTGGTACCCCAGGCGTCGCGCGGCCGGGTGCCGGTTTCACCCAGGACGTTGCTGCGCGTCACCGCCGCGTCCATGTAGGTGTAGCTGGCCATCACGGTCAGTTGGCGCGTGACTTCCCACACGCCCTCCAGCTCCAGCCCGCGGGAACGCACCGCGCCGGTCTGCACCGAGTAGCGGCTGTCGCTCGGGTCCTGCGTGAGCACGTTGCGCTGGCGGATGTTGTAGACCGAGGCGGTGAACATGCTGCGGCTGTGGTCCGGCTGGTAGCGCACGCCGGCCTCCACGCTCTTGCCTTCGGTGGGATCGAAGGGCGCGCCCGATTTGCTGGCCTGTGCAGTCGGCTGGAAAGATTCGGCGTAGTTCGCGAACGGCGTCCAGCCGTTGCCGGCCTTGTAGAGCGCGCCGGCCTGGAAGGTGGTCGCGCCGTTCTTCTGACGCAGCGCCAGCGTGCCCAGCGGGTCGATGGTGTCGGTGCGGGCCCAGTCGTGACGGACGCCGCCACGCACGACCCAGCGCTCGCCCAGGTCGATGCGGTCCTGAAGGTAGACGCCGGTCTGGCGGGCCTTCACGTCGCGCGACCAGGGGTCGGTCGGTTCGCTGATCGGCTGGCCGTACTGCGGGTTGCGGATGTCCAGCAGGGGGGCGTTGCCCGAGAGCTGGCGGTCGGTGTAGCGGGTCAGGCTGCTGTCGAGGCCGGCCAGCAGGCGGTGCTCCAGGCCGCCGGCCTGCCAGTTCCAGGCCAGCTGGTTGTCGATCGCGTACACATCGGAGTCCAGGCGGCCCCTGTTGGCGTCGCGGAACAGCAGGTAGCCGTTGTCGTCGATCTGGCCGCGGGTGTTGATCAGGCCCCGGCCACGCACATAGGCCGAGTCATAGTCCATGTGCTCGACGCGCAGGCTCTGGCGGAACACGGCGCCGTTGTCGAGCTTGCGCTCGAACAGGCTGGCGACCGAATACTGCTCGCGCTTGAACTGGTTGAAGTCGGGTTCGCCGGGATAGAAGGCGGGCTGGATCCGGCCCCAGGGGCTGGGGTTGAGCGTGCCGGCGCGCGGGTACCACAGGCCCCAGGCCGCGCGGTCCTTCTGGTAGTTGGCCAGCAGGGTGAGCGAGGTGTCGGCGTCGGGCCTCCAGGTGATGGCCGGCGCGATGTAGACGTGATCGTCGGGCGCGAAGTTCATCTGCGTGTTGCTGTCGCGCACATTGCCAGTCAGGCGGTACGACAGCGTCTCGCTGCCGGCCAGCGGGCCGCCGAAGTCGAACTGCGCCTGCTTGCGGTCGTGCGAGCCGACGCCCAACGAGAGCTCGTGCAGGGGCTCGCTCGTGGGGCGCTTGGTCACGTTGTTGATCAAGCCGCCGGGCGCGTTCTGGCCGTAAAGCACCGAGGTCGGGCCCTTGAGCACTTCGATGCGTTCCAGCCCGTAGGGGTCGATGCGCATGCCGATCTTGCTGCCCGAGGCCCGCAGGCCGTCGCGGTACATGCCGAACACCGACTGGTTGAAGCCACGCACGGTGATCCAGTCGTAGCGCGGGTCCTCGCCATAGGCCGAGGTGTTGACGCCCGCCACATAGCGCAGTGCATCGGTCACGGTCTGCGCGCCCTGGTCGTCCATCTGGTCGCGGGTCACGACCGAAATCGACTGCGGCGTCTCGTTGAGCGCCGCGTCGTCCTTGGCGGCCGACATGGCGCGCCGCGCGGCGTAGCCGTACACCGGGCCCCAGGGCGTTTCGCGGTTCGAGGCCGTCACCAGCACTTCCGACAGCGTGGCCGTGCCGCCGGGCGCGGTCTTGATGACCAGCATGTTCGCGTCGCGCACGGCCACCAGGCCGGTGCCGGCCAGCAGACGGTCGATGGCCTGCTGCAGCGTGAAGGCACCCTGCAGGGCCGGGGCGGACTTGCCCGCCACCAGCGCGGGCTGCACCATCAGCTCCAGCTTCGACTGGCGTGCCAGCTCGTTGAGCGCCTGGCCCAGCGGCTGGGCAGCCATGCGCAACTGCAGCGCGGCCGGCTTGACCGTCTGGGCATGGGCGAGCAACGGCAGCCCGCTGGCGCCGCCAAAAGCCAGGGCCAGCGAGAGCGCAAGGGGCGCGGGTTGCAGAAAAGGGCGGGGCATGAACACGTACTCCAAGAGAAGAAATGGGAATCCTTCTCATGTAGACGGGCAACCCGGGGCGGGCCCTACCATCCGCGCACAAATTAATTCAAGAAAGTTCCGGCGCCGGACCGCGGTCGGGCCAGGCGCTGCATGCCGGAGGTGCGCGGCTCCGAATCAGGGCGAGAAGCCCGCGCTCAGCGCCCCACCACCAGCCACGGCCCCGCTGGCGTGGACGCGGCCGCCCCGGCCTTCGCCATCGGATCGGGCACCAGACGTACGGGGAGCACCTGCGGCAACGCGCGCACGAAGTTGTCCAGGTGCAGCGGATCGAAGGTGCCGGTCAGGCGCAAGGCGGCCACCGCCGGGTCCTGCACCCGCAAGGGCGTGGCGCCGTAGCGCTCGAATTCGGCCAGCGCCTGGTCGAGCGGCGTGTTGTCGAAACTCACGCGGTTGTTGCGCCAGGGCGCAATGCCCGCGGCCGGCACTGCGCTGATGGCGCCCAGGCCGCCGTGGGCGTCGCTGGCGATCTGCTCGCCGGCGGTCAGTTCCACCCGCTGGGTCGCCGATCCATCCGACGATGCCAAAGGATCGATCGGCTCGACCCGCACCCGGCCTTCTTCCACCGCCACCCGCACGTCGGGCTGGCCCGGCGTGCCCGCCGTGTAGCGCACGGAAAACCGCGTGCCGACGACGGTGATGCGCAACGGTCCGGCCAGCACCTCGAAGGGACGGCTGGCGTCGTGCGTGACCTGGAACACCGCTTGCCCCTCGGACAGGCGCACCTCGCGGCGCTGGCGGTACAGGCTCACATCGGTGTGGGTCAGCGTATCGAGCCGCATCAGCGAGCCATCGGGCAGTTGCACCTGGGTTTGCTGGCCGCGTGCGGTGGCGTGTGCCGCGCTGTAGAGGGGCTGGCGTTGCCAGACCTCCCAACCGCCGTAGCCACCGGCGAGCATCAGCACTACCAGTGCAGGCGCCGCCCAGCGGACCGGCCACGCAGGGGCACCTTGCGCAGGATCCCTGGCGCCCAGCAGCCATCCCGCCCACTGGCGCCGACCGCTGCGGCGGGCGGAAGAAGACCGGGGCGCAGGGAGCTCGGACGCGTGGAGGGTTCCTGGCGACGCAGCCACTGGCTCTTGCGCCGCCAGGGTCTGCAGATCCCTTGCAAGCTGCGCATTCAGCGCGGCCATGCCTGCGGCAGGCAGGCCGTCGAGCGTGTCCCAGCTGGCCTGCCACCGCGCATAGGCGGCCTGATGGGCCTCATCGCTCGCGAGCCACGACTGATGCTGCGCCTGCTCGTCGCGCGTCAGACCCCGTTGCTGGCGCACAAACCAGTCCAGCGCCTGCGCGTCCGGCAGTTCGGGCAGACAGGACGTGGGGGGCGGGGGCGACAGGTGGCTCATGGTGAAAAGGGCGCTCCTACCTCGGTAGACGAACGGGCAATGCTCAACCCTACCTCCGACACGTGAAAATAAAAGATCGCCTTCATGGCCTGGCCTCGGAGGAGTCCTCGTCCTGGCCGAGAGACGGCGTGCCGGCACGTGCGGTCAGCGTGCCTTCCTGCTGTTCCAGGCAGGCTCTGCAGGCCTGCAGACCCGTCCGGATGTGCTTTTCGACCATCTTGACCGAGACCCCCATCTGCTCGGCGACCTCGGCATGCGAGAGGCCCTCGAACTTGTGGAGCATGAAGGCCTGGCGGCAACGCACCGGCAGATCGCCGATGGTGGCCAGCAGCGCCTGCACGCTTTGCTGCGATGCGGCGGCCACCTCGGGCTCGAACGCCGCGGGCGCGACCAGCCGGCTCAGCGCATCGTCATCGCCGTCGACCTCCGGCAAGGATTCGCCATGGACGGCCCGGCGCACCTGGCTGTGGCGATGGCGATCGATCAACAGGTTGCGCGCGGTGCGGTAGAGCAGTGCGCGCGGATCGGTGATGTCCTCGCCGCTTTTCTGGGCGGCCAGCACCCGGGCGTAGCTCTCTTGCGCCAGGTCCGCAGCCGTGTGGTGGTCTTTGACCGAGCGCCCCAGAAAATGGAGCAGTTCGCGGTAGTAGCGGGTGAACACGGGGCGAGACAGGGCAGGGCGCGGGGCCGTCAGGAAGGGGCACGCTCAGGGCGCACGACCGGTATTGTGTGTCAAATGCTTATTGTTCTCATTGTGCTGGTGGATCTTCGAGGCCGACAGGCTGGCGCGGCGACCGCCGACTTGCGGTGGCCGTGCGATGCGGAGACAGTGCTTGCTTGGACCCGTTCAACCGCTTCGTCACGAGGACATCTCATGCATCTCGAAGGTTCATGCCACTGCGGCAGCATCAGGTTCTCGGTCGAGTCGGCCGAGTGCGTCCCCTTCATGCGCTGCTATTGCTCGATCTGCAGGAAGACGGCGGGCACCGGCGGCTACGCGATCAACCTGGGCGCCGACCACCGCACGCTGAAGGTGCGCGGCAAGCGGCACCTGCGGATCTACAAGGCCACAATCGTCGAGGGAGAGCATGTGCGACACAGCACCGGGCAGCGGCATTTCTGCGGCGTCTGTGGCAGCGCGCTCTGGATGTGGGACCCGGCCTGGCCCGACCTGGTGCATCCGCACGCGGGTGCCATCGACACGCCGCTGCCGCAGCCACCCGCCAACGTGCATTCCTTGCTCGGGTCGAAGGCGTCGTGGGTTCGCGTGGAGGGTCTCGAGGGCGATCAGTGCTTTGTCGAATTTCCCGATTTCTCGCTCAAGGAGTGGCACCAGGAACGCGGGCTGGAGAGCCATGTCGAGCCGGCGGAAACGGCACGCAAACCGAAGAAACCGGCACGCACAACAGCGCCGGGCAAGACGGCGAAAGGGAAGCGGGCCGTCCCCAAGGCGGTGTCGAAAGTCGCCTAGCGCGACCTTGTCGTTCAAGCCTCTCGCCATTCAGGCGCGAAGGTCCCGGGCGAGCGGCCCTCGCGAGGGTTGCATGAAAGCATCCGGGCCATGCCAGCGCGCGCGCCATGAGGCTTCGGGCGCATTTTTCTTGGGCTCGGCCTAGGGCCACTTCTTGCGCAGCATGGCCCTGAGCACAAGATAGCCCGCCGCCCAGGCGGCCGCCGGATTCGCAAAAGGCTCGCTGAAACGTTGCGGTGTGTAGGTCAGGAGTTCGTCGGCGGACTCCTCCTCGTGCAGCAGGATCCAGTGAAACTCGCCGGCCTCCAGTTCCTTCACGGCCAATGCGCTGGAGATGCCCGATGCCATTGCTGTCCTTTCCGAAAAGAACCCAGTCTGACCTCCACGCCTTCAGTGCTCAAGGCAGATGTTCACACTTGTCAATTCATTCTCACAATTCCTCACATGGGTCTCGCAGATCGAGGATTCCGACACACATCGCGCTCGACCAAGCCGGCCGCCGCAGGGCGGACGGCAGGGCGCCCGGGTCGCCTCGCGATGGGTTGGGATCGCGCATCGGGCCCAGGCGCCCTCAGACCTTGAGCGCCGCCTCGATCGCAGCGATGTCGATCTTTCCCATGGTCATCATGGCGTCGAAGGCGCGCTTGGACGCCGCGCGATCCGGATGGGCGAGCGATGCCGTGAGGATCCGCGGGGTGATCTGCCAGGACACGCCCCACCGGTCCTTGCACCAGCCGCAAGCGCTTGCCTGGCCGCCATTGCCGACGATGGCGTTCCACAGACGGTCCGTCTCGGCCTGGTCGTCGGTCGCGATCTGGAAGGAGAAGGACTCGTTGTGCTTGAACTGCGGACCGCCGTTCAGTCCGATGCAGGGGATGCCGACGACGGTGAACGCCACGACAAGGACGTCGCCCTGCTGGCCGGCAGGATAGTCGCCCGGTGCGCGATGGACGGCCCCGACGGCGCTGTCGGGGAAGGTCCGGGCATAGAACTGGGCCGCCTCTACGGCGGTGCCCTCGTACCAAAGACAGATCGTGTTCTTGCCGGTCATGGTGTCTCCTGACATGCAGTGAGCCGCACGTTCGCAGCGGGCCCACAAGCTACTGCGCGCCCACGGGCCTGTCAACGTGCTCGTCGGCAACGATCCACCCTGCGGCATCACCGCGCGGCCGCCCGTTTTGTCGCAGCGCGATCCATGGCGATCGCATGGCGCGGAGGAGGGCGATCGGCCGAATCTCGAGGGTGCGGCGGGAGACAATCGAGGGCTTCGCCCGATCGCACCGAAAACCGGCGCGTCGCGCGCGAAACCGATCCAAGACGCCCCATCGAGGAACTGCACTTGCTGCAGCGCAACCCGCAGGGCGCCCCCGCTGATGTCGACGACTGAACTGGCCTCCAAGTGCCAGAGAGAACCGAGGTTTTGATTTGAGAACGAAGAGAGCTGCCCGGCGGCGTGGCGATGCCACGCGGCTCATGCGCAGAAGCATGCTTTGCGTGGTGTGTGCGGTGGTTGCCGCAATCCAGGTTCCGGGTTGCAGCCTGAACCCTTCGATGGCGCCCCCATCGACGGGTTCGGGCCCCATTGAAACGACCGCCCGCGCCAACACCCATTCACACGCTGCCATCGAAGGTTTTGCGCAGTGCCCGCAGCACTTTCCCGGCCACGCCCCGACAGTCGCGTGGCCAGGCCGGCAACGGGCCTTGTGCTTTGACGGCTTCGCAGCCCTCTACTCGGGCGAGAGCAAGACGCCTCTCTACACCGCCCAGAAGCTCACACGCGCCAGTGTCGAAGCCGCAAAGGGCATCCAGCGCGTGGATCGTTTCTACCCGGAAGCACGGCTTCCCGCGGCCGACCGCGCGCAGCTGGTCGACTACGTCGGCAGCGGCTACGACCGAGGCCATCTTTCGCCGGCCGGCGACATGCCCAGCGTCACGGCCAAGGCGCAGTCGTTCTCGTTGGCGAACATGGTCCCGCAGGCGCCCAAACTCAATCAGGGCGCCTGGAACCAGATCGAGCAATCGACGCGCAAGTACGCGGCACGCGCGACCGGTCCGGTCTTCGTGTTCACGGGGCCCAGCTTCGACCGACAGCCGGGCACGATCGGCCCCGGCAAGGTCTGGGTGCCGAGCCACACCTGGAAGGTGGTCTACAGCAGCGGGGATGGACGCGCATGGGCGTACTGGACCCTCAACCAAGGCGGAACGCACAGCCTGCAACCCATCAGCTACCGGGAGTTCGAGCAGCGCTCGGGCCTGGCGCTGCTGCCGGAGGCCGTGCATTGAGTCGGACCCAGGGCTCGTGGAGATGCATCGCGTCGATAGGCGTGTGCATGCCTGTGCCGAGCCATTGCACGCACGATTTCACCCGGACGTGCCGGCGCCAAACATCTTGGTGCCCGCGGTCCGGCGAATCGCCTCGCCAGCGGCTCAGTGCACTGGACGCTCCCTGAGATGCGGTAAAGAAGGCGCCCCAAAGAAGAAGGCAGGGAGCGAGGGGCGCGGAACCAGCGCCTCAGATACGCATGTCATTTAACATAATATACATTGTATTATTCTTAACCAAACCCGACGACGCAGCGCCGAACACCGCATCCAGAGAGCTGCGGCAGTCATCCAGATGTCGCTCGCCGCCTTCATGCTCGCGCACTTTGAGGCCCTGTTTTCAGCATGCAAAGCTCGCGATGCGCCACCGTCCTGTTGACGGTGATCGCTGGCACCTCGACCGGATGCACCGCGGTTCCGGCGCCGCCCGTCGCCGCCTCGCCGTCGGTCTCCCGAACGACCTCCGGTTGCTGGTCGGCCTCGACGGCAAGCCGCAGAAAGTCGAACTCCAATCGTCCAGCGGCTCGGAACGCTTCGACAAGGCATCGATCGATGCGGCCAACGGTTGGAGATACGTTCCAGGCAAACGCAACGGCGTGCCGGAACCGATGTGGCTGGAAGTGCCGGTCACGTTCCGGTCCGGTCCTGCGAGGAGCGCCCCTTAGCGCGCCGCTGAGGCTTGTGAGGCCGGCGGGCGGCAAGCATCCCGCCGCGGCGGTGGAGGAACCCGGAGGGAAGCGACGCCGCCCTCTTTCACCGGGCTGACGACCGCCCTCCTCCTTCGCTTCACGAAGCCGCGCTGACCCGGCATCGACCCGCCAGGCGCTTCGCGAGGCTCGGGCGGGCCGCCCCCGGTCCGCCCTGACTCACCACTGGTAGCGCATCGACAAGCGCCCGGTCAGCGTCCGCGTGTGGCGGCCGAATTCGCCGAAGGCGTCCACGCCGAAGCTCAGGCCCGTCGGCAGCCGCAGTTCGGCCCGCAGCGACACCAGGCCCAGGTTGGACACGGGCTGGATGCCCGCGCCTCGGAAGCTGCCGCCCTGCAGCGTCTGGAACGACGCGTCGACGTACGTCCGGTTGGCCCGGTCATGCGCCCACGCGGCCGAGGTGCGCACGGTCAGCGTCTTGCCGCCCTGCAGCGCGAAGCTCTGGTCCAGCGCCGCGCCCAGCTCGGTGCGCGTCAGGCTCACCGAACGCCGGTCGTAGTTCAGCGCCAGGTGCGGTGCCGAACGGCCGTTGGCCTGCTCGCCGTAGGCCGGCGTGACCATGTTCTGCAGCTGCAACGCGGCATAGGGCGTGACGCCGAAGGACGCGGTCTTGATCCGGTAGCCGGCCTCGGCGCGCGCGGCCAGGCTGTGGGCATCGAAGTCCGCGCCGTACGTCGCCTCGATCAGTTCCAGCGCACGCGTCGTCTTCATGCGATGCACCGAGTACGACACCGCAGCCGATGCATAGGCCGGGCCGAACGCGCGCGTCGCATAGGCACCCAGCTGCAGCGCGTTGTCGCGGCCGCTGAAGGCATTGGTCAGGTCGAAGTTGGCGACCGCCGTGCCCAGCGCGAAGCCAACGGTGGTGTCGGGCGTGACCTGGCGGTCGTGGCCGACGGCCAGGCCGTAGCTGCGCGCGGACAGCTCGGCGCCGGTGCTGCCGGAATCCACTGTCGTCTTGCTGTTGTCGCCGTAGATCTCCGCCCAGGTGTTGCTGCGCTTGTCGGCCCAGTCGCCGGTGGCCGGGTCGGCCACGAGGGCCGCGCGGCTGTTGGCGACGTCGCTGCCGCGTTGCAGCAGCGTGCGGGTGAAGGCCGTGGTCAGCTGCGCGCCCACGTTGGTGACCGACGAGGCCGCGGCGCCGCTGACGTTCCAATAGGCCTGGGCCAGGCGGTCGATGGTCGGCACCTCGACCAGCCGTGCCGTCAGCGCCTGGAAGTTCGGCAGGCCCAGGCTCTGGGCGCCGCCGATCAGCGCGCCGATCCGGTGGCCGTCCGCGCCCAGCCCCTGCGGGCTGAAGTTGGCGGTGGACGACAGGCCGACCGTGCCGCCCTGCTGGCTGAGGGCGAAGGTCATGATGGCCGTGTGGCCCAGCGCCAGGCGCGAGACGTCGGCGCCGTTGGCGGCCCGCAGGAAGGAACCCAGCGACGCCGTGCCCGGTGCGATCAGCCCGCCGTTCACGAAGGCCGGCTTCAGCAGGCCCTGCAGCTGCGCCGTGCCGCTGACCTCGAAGGCGTCGACGGCCGCCTTGGCATGGTCGACGCGCAACTCCAGCGTGCCGGAGCCCGACTGGTTCAGCGAGCCGGCGATGGCGGTGACGACATTCATCTCGCTCGCGCTCTTGAGCAGCCCGTCGTTCTGCAGCAGCCCGCCGGCCAGGTCGATCGACGAACCGGCCAGGATGGTGCCGCCGGCCTGGTTGTGCAGCAGGTTGTTGCCGCCCTGCGCCAGGCTGAAATTGCCCAGCAGCGTGCCGGTGTTCTTTACCAGCGTGTCGCCGGTCAGCGTGCGCACGGCCATGCCGGCCGCGCCGTCGATGGTCGAGACCTTGCCGCTGTTGTGCAGTTCGTTGGTCGGGCCCTCGAACTCCAGCGCCGCGCCGCCCGCGCCGCCGGTCACCGAAACACCCGAAGCGACGTTCACGATCGGGTCGGTCGAGGACATGGTCTTGACGGCCACCGCGCCCGCGCCCGTGGTCAAGACGTTGGCGTGCAGGTTGACCGTCACCAGCCCGCTGGTGCCGGACGTGCCGCCCAGGAAGGTCGTCGTGGTGCCGCTGGTCACGACGCCGCCGCCGCCGTGCACCGATTGCGCGACCACGCCGTGCGCGCCCGCGCCGGTGGTGGTGATGGGGGCGTTCACGTTCACCGTCACCGCGCCCCCGTTGCCGGTGCCGGCGCTCCAGGTGGACGTGAGCGCGTCACCGGTGGACAGGATCGCGCCGCCGCCGCCGCCCACGCTCTGCGCCAGGATGCCGAAGGCGTTGATGCCCGAGGTGGTGATGCTGCCGTTGCTGTCGACCAGCACCGCGCTCGCGTTCGAGCCCGCAGCCGAGCCGCCGAGCTTGGCGGTCGAGGTCGCATAGGCCAGGCCGCCGCCGCCGCCGATGCTCTGCGCCACGATGCCGACCGAGCCGTCGCCGTGGGTGAAGAGGCTCGCCGCGTTGGTCACCGTCGTGGCCGAGGCGCTGCCCGGCGTCGTGCCGCTCAGCCGCACGTTGCTGACGCGGCTCAGGCTCACGCCGCCGCCGCTGCCGATGCTCTGCGCCACGATGGCCGGCGACAGCGCGCCTTGCGTGCTCACGCTGCCGCTGGCCTTCGTCGAGACGGTGACGGCGCCGCCGGTGCCGCCGCTGCCCCCGGTGCCGCCCAGCCGCATGTCGCCGCTGAAGCCGTTGGCGCCGAGGCTCGCGCTCGAGGCCGAAGCCAGGCCGCCGCCGCCGCCCACGCTCTGCGCCAGCAGGCCGATGGACTGCAGGCCGCCGGTGCCGACCGCCTGCGCGCTGCTGATCGTGACCGTGCCGCCATTGCCGCCGCTGCCACCGGTGCCGCCCAGCGCACCGCCGATGCTGCTGTTGTAGCTGCCGCCGCCGCTCGACGTCGCTGCCAGGCTGGCCACGCCGCCGCCGCCGCCGATCGACTGGGCCACCACGCCGCTGGCATTGGCCCCCGAAGTGAACAGTGCCGCCGCCGTGCCGCTGAGGCTGCCGGGGTTCAGGTTCACCGACACCGCGCCGCCGTAGCCGCCGACGCCGCCGGCCCCGCCCAGGCTCAGGGATGCGCTCAGCGCCTGGTTGCTGGTGCTGCTGGCGCTCGCGATGCTGCTGCCGCTCGCGCCGCCGCCGCCACCGACCGACTGCGCCAGGATGCCGGTGGACAGGTCGCCCAGCGTCTCCACCCGCACCGCGGAATTGACGATGACGGTCCCGACGACGTTGCCGCCGCCGCCGCCCTTGCCGCCCACGCTCGTCGAGAGCGAGGTGCCACCGCTGCCGCCGGTGCTGGACGCGCTGCTGGTGCTGCCGCCGATGCCGCCGCCGCCGCCGATGGCCTGCGCCACGACCCCTTGCGAATGGCTGCCGGTGGTCAGGATGGCCGCCCCGGTCAGGTTCACCCAGGCCGAGGCCGCCGCGCCGCCGGTGGCGCCCGAGCCGCCCAGCGCCAGGCCGATCGCGTTGTTGCCACCCGACTGTGCCGTGCTGCTCGACGAACTCGCACGGCCGCCGCCGCCGCCCACCGCCTGCGCCATGACACCGGCCGAATCGGCACCATGGGTCACGACGGCCGCCGTGTACAGCAAGCTCCCGTCCGAACGTTCGACGCGCGCGCCGGTGGTGGCGTTGCCGGTGATCGCCGCGTTGTTGCTGGTGCCACCGCCGTGGCCCGCGCCGCCCAGCGACACCGAGAGCGCCGGCGTGTCGCCGCTGGCATTGCCCAGCGCGGCGGTCGAGGTGGCCGAGCCCCCCGCGCCGCCGCCGCCGCCGACCGACTGCGCGAAGATGCCGATCGCGCTGTCGCCGCGGGTGATGACCGCGTTGCTGAAGTTCACGTTCACGGCGCCGCCGTTGCCGCCGGAGGCGCCGTTGCCGCCCACGCCCAAGGACACCGCGACCTTGCCCGACGACGCGCTGGTGGCGCTGGACCCCCCGCTGCCGCCGCCGCCGCCGATCGACTGGGCCCGGATGCCGTCGGCACCGAAGCCCCTGGTTTCGATGGCGCCCGCATGCGACACGCCCACCGTCCCGCCGTCGAGCCAGCCGCCACCGCCCGCGCCGCCGATCGCCATCGCGACCGAGGTATCGCCGCCGGTCGCCGTGGTGCTGCTGGCCGAGCCGGCCAGGCCGCCGCCGCCGGCCACCGACTGGGCCAGGATGCCGTAGGCCAGTGCGCCCTCGGTGCTCAGCATGCTGCCGGCCGAGGTGTTGACCGTCACCGCGCCGCCGGCACCGCCGTTGCCGCCGGTGCCGCCCAGCGCCAGGCCGACCGCATAGGCGCCGCTGTTGGCATTGGTGCTGCTCGAGCCGCCGATGCCGCCGCCGCCGCCGACCGACTGGGCCACCAGCGCCGAAGCCTGGTCGCCATGGGTCGCGATGTTGCCGGCCTGCGAGACCGCCACCTTGCCGCCGGCACCGCCGCCGCCGCCGCTGCCGCCGAGCCCGGCCGACACCGCCACGCCCTTGGTGGCGCTGGCCGAGTTGGAACCGCCGCTGCCGTTCGACACGGTGTTGCTGCCCGATGCGGAGCTGCTGCCCGCCGTCGCCGCGGTCACCACCGAGCCGCCCGCGCCACCGCCGCCGCCCACCGACTGGGCCAGCACGCCGTACGACTGTGCGCCGTAGGTTTCGATGGCGTTGGCATTGCCGGTGGCGCAATCGCTGCCCGACACCGTCGCGCAGACCAGCACCGTGCCGCCGGCACCGCCGCCCGCCCCCGCGCCGCCCAGGCCGAGCGCGGCCGAGACCGATCCGCCGCCGCTGGCGGTGGACGAGGCCGAGCCGCCGTTGCCGCCGCCGCCGCCGACCGACTGCGCGAAGATGCCGGCCGAGCCGTGGCCGTAGGTGACCAGGCTGCCGCGTGCGCCCAGCACCTGCACCATGCCCGCGGCCCCGCCGCCGGCACCCAGGCCGCCCAGCGACATCGCCACGCTGGCCTTGCCCGCGTCCGCGTTGGCGCTGCTGGCGCCGCCGTTGCCGCCGCCGCCGCCCACCGACTGCGCGAAGACCGCCGCCGACTGCACGCTGTCATCGAGCCGGCCCAGGGTGCCGGTGACGATGTTGCCGCTGTTGCTCACCGTGACGTTGCCGCTGGTGCTGCCGCCGCCGGCCGCGCCGCCCAGGCTCAGGCCCGCGGCGTAGCCGCCGTTGGAGCCCGCGCCCGAACCCTTGGTGCCGTCGGGGGCCGAGCCCGCCGCCGCCGAATTGCTGCTGTTGGTCGGGCCGGAATTGCTCGCGATGGCCCCGGTCGAGGCATGCGTGCCGCCCGAGGCATCCGAGGCCGGTGCCGCCTTGGCCGCGCTCGATGACGCGCCGCCGTTGCCGCCGCCGCCGCCCACCGATTGCGCGAACACGCCGGCCGAATGGCTGCCCAGCGTCGAGATGGTGCTGGTGTTGGTGACCGCCACCCCGCCGCCCGCGCCGCCGCCACCGCCGCTGCCGCCCAGGCCGACCGACACGGCCGCCTTGCCGCCGCTGTCGGCGCTGCTGCTGGCCGAGCCGCCGTTGCCGCCGCCGCCGCCGACGGATTGCGCGATCACCCCCATGGACTGCGAGCCGTGCGTCTGGATGGTTCCGTCGTTGCGCACGTTGACCTGCGCCGCGCCACCGCCGGTCGCGCCCGAGCCACCCAGGCTCAGCGCGGCCGAGGCGTTGGCGCCGCTGGCGTTGGCGCTGCTGGAGCCACCGTTGCCGCCGCCGCCGCCGATCGATTGCGCGAACACGCCGTGCGCCAGGTCGCCGCTGGTCGTGATCGCGCCGCTGGTGTAGACCCCGACCGCGCCGCCCACACCGCCCGCGCCGCCAGCGCCACCGATGCTCAGCGATGCGCCCGCGCCGTTGTCGCTCTTCTTTTCGGAGGAATCGGCACTGTCGCTCTGGGTGAACTTCTTCGCCACCGACACGGTGGCCTTGCCCACCGTCGGGCCGACGTAGCTGGTGTAGGCCGCCACCCCCGCTGCCTCTACGGCGCCGGGCGCGCCGTCCGACGAAGTCGACGACGCGCCGCCGTTGCCGCCCCCGCCGCCGATGGACTGCGCCACGATGGCGGTGGACTGCGCACCGTGCGTCGTCAGGGCGTTGCGGGATACCACCGCCACCGTGTCGCCGTTGCCGCCGCCGCCGCCGAAGCCGCCGATGGCCACTGCGCCGGCGTACTTGTTGCTGGTGGCGCTGGCGCTGGAAGCGCCGCCGTTGCCACCGCCGCCGCCGATGGACTGCGCCACGATGGCCGCCGCCTGGTCGCCCCAGGTGGTCACGCTGCCGGTGCCGGGCATCGCGACCGGTGCAATGCCGGGCAGGGCCTTGTCGGTGCGTCCCAGGCGGTAACCGGTGGTGATGAAGTGGCTCGCCGCGGCCAGCAGGTCCTGCCCATAGGCCGCGCGCACGTCCGCATAGTTCGCCAGGTACTGGGCCGCGTTGAACAGGTCCGGCCCGCGCGAGTCGCGAATGCCGTCGGTCACGTAGTGCTGCAGACCGCTCGCCGCGTTGTTGCCGAAGGCGTTGATCAGATCGGAATAACCGGCGATGTATTCGTAGCCGTGCAGGCCGACCCCCACCGTGCCGCCATTGCTGCCCGCGCCGCCGCCGCCGCCCACCGCCACCGACATCGAGGCCGTGCCCGACACCGCATTGGCCATGGCCGAGCCGCCATTGCCGCCGCTGCCGCCGATGCTCTGGGCCAGGATGCCGATCGCCTGGTCGCTGTGGATCGCGCCGGCGGTCGCGGGGTCCGCGCCGGTGGTGATCGCGCCATAGGACATCACCTCGACCGACGACGCGTGGCCGCCCGCCGCGCCCTTGCCGCCGACCGCCACCGAAGCCGAGGTGCTCTTGTTGCTGCCGGCCGAGAGCGAGAGGCTGAAGGCCGCGCTGTTGCCGCCGTTGCCGCCGCCGCCGCCGATGGACTGCGCCACGATGCCGGCCGAGCGCACGCCGGCGGTCTGGATGGTGCCGCGGTTGATCACGTTCACGGCCTGGCCTGCCTGGCCGGTGCCGCCCGTGGCGCCCATCGCCGACGCCGCGCCCACGGACAGCTTCGAATCCGGGTTGCCGGTGGCCACGCTGGCCGACATCGCCGAGCCGCCGTTGCCGCCGTTGCCGCCGATGGATTGCGCCACGATGCCGGCGGACTGGTCCATGTGGGTGCGGATCGCGCCGTAAGAGGTCACGCCCACCGCACCCGCGGTGCTGCCCGCGCCGCCGGGGCCGCCCATCGACAGGGTCAGTGCCACGGTCGCGCTGGCCGACAGCGCCGAGCTGAAACCGCCGCTGCCGCCGCTGCCGCCGATGGACTGCGCGAGGATGGCCGGCGAGAGCTTGCCGTTGGTGTCGAGGTTCTCGAACGAGGTCACCGAGACCGTCCCGGCGCGCCCGCCCGTGCCGCCGGAGCCGCCCAGGCTGATCGCCGGTGCGACCGCCAGCGCCGCCGCAGCGGACACCGCCCAGCCGCCGGTACCGCCGCTGCCGCCGATGGACTGCGCCAGCAGCGCGGCCGACTGGTCGCCCTCGGTCGAGATCGTCTTGTCGCTGCCGCTGGTGTTGATCGTCACCGCGCCGGCCGCGCCACCGTGGCCGCCGCCGCCGCCGATGGACGCAGCCAGGCTGGCGCCGCCCGCCACCGCGCCCGACAACGCGAAGCCGCCCGTGCCGCCGTTGCCGCCGATGCTCTGCGCGACCATGCCGGGCGACATCGCGCCGCGGACCGTCACGTTGGAGGCGTTGTTCACCGTCACGGCGCCCGCGTTGCCGCCGTTGCCGCCACCGCCGCCGACCGCCACCGCGGCCGCGCCCGAGAGCGCCGCCGCACCGGCCGCGGCAAAGCCGCCGGAGCCGCCGCCGCCGCCGATCGACTGCGCCAGGATGCCGGGCGCGTTGCCGTTGGTGGTCGCCGTGACGTCGATGGCGCCGCGGTTGTCCACCTGGACCGCACCGCCGTTCGAGCCCGCGCCACCGGCGCCGCCGATGCCCACGCTGATGCCGAAGTATTCGCTCATCGAGGCCGCATAGGCATAGCCGCCCGAGCCGCCGCCGCCGCCGATCGACTGCGCCTGCAAGGCCGCCGCGCCACCGCCCGTGGTGGTCAGCGCGCCGCTGTTGCTCACCGTCACGGTGCTGGCGTGGTTGCCCGAACCGCCCGAGCCGCCGACCGCTGCCGCGCCCGCGGCCACCAGGCCCACCGAAGCGGCCACCGTGTAGCCGCCGTTGCCGCCACCGCCGCCGATCGACTGCGCCAGGATCGCGCTGGCCGCAAAGCCATGGGTGGTGATGGCGCCGCTGCCGAAGGCGGCGTTGTCCGCGCTGCTCTCGTTGAGCACGTGCACCTCGCCGCCGGTGCCGCCGTTGGCGCCCGAGCCGCCCACCGACACCGCGGCCGCCATGTCGGTCGAGGCCGCCACCGTGACCGCCGCGCCGCCGTTGCCGCCGCCGCCGCCGATCGACTGCGCCGCCAGGCCCTGCGAACCGCTGCCGTCGGTGCGGATGACGCCGCCCGCGTTGTGCACCCGGACCTGGCCCCCGCTGGTGCCCGAGCCGCCCGCGCCGCCGACGCCCACCGAGGCCGACGAGCCCAGCGCCGCCAGGCTCAGGTCCATGGTGCTGCCGCCGCTGCCGCCGCCGCCGCCGATCGACTGCGCCAGCACGCCCTGGGAGTAGTCGCCCTGGGTCGTGATGCTGCCACCATTGGTGCTGGCGAAGACGTTGCTGCCGACGCCGCCGGCGCCGCCCTTGCCGCCGAAGCCCATCGAAAGCGAACCGACCAGGCTGCCGGACAACGCGGTGGCGTAGCCGCCCGCGCCACCGCCGCCGCCGATCGACTGCGCCAGGATGCCCGGCGAGGACAGCCCGGCCGTGACGATGCTCGACGCACGCGACACCGTCCCGAACTGCGACTGGCCCACGCAGGCGCTGAAGCCGGTCGAGAAGCTGCTGTAGCTGTTGCAGTTGACCGCCACCTCACCGCCGGAACCGCCCGAGCCGCCCGAGGCCCCGAAGGCCATCGCGCCCGACGCGCCGAGGATGGCCGTGGAGAAGGCCACCGCGCCGCCGCCCGCGCCGCCGCCGCCGCCGATGGACTGCGCCATGATGCCGGCCGAGGCGATCTCGGCGGTGGCGATGGAACCCAGGTTCAGCACGCTCACGCGCCCGCCGGTACCGCCGCCGCCGCCCTCGCCGCCGATGGCCAGCGCCGAGGTGTTGCCGAAGATCTGGTTGGTGTGGCCGTGGGCCTTGGCATAGCCGCCGATGCCGCCGCCGCCGCCGATCGATTGCGCCAGGATGCCCACCGCGCCGCCGGCGCTCTCGTTGTTGGCCACGCCTGTGGTGCAGCCGGCACCGGTGCAGATGTCGCCGTAGTTTTCCACCGCGACCCGGCTGCCGTTGCCCCCGTCGCCGCCGCTGCCGCCGATGGCCGTCGTGTGCTTGCCCGAAGACACCGCCATGCCGCCGCTGCCGCCGCCGCCGCCGATCGACTGGGCGTAGAGGCCGACGGACGAATCGCCGTAGACCTTGACCGCGCCGTAGTTGTACAGGTAGGCCTCGCCGCCATGGCCGGCCATGCCGCCGCTGGCACCCAGCGCATGCAGGCCCGCGGCCGCGCCCGCGTTGCCGCCGCCGCCGCCGACCGACTGGACGGCCAAGCCGTAGGACCCCGCCGGGTTGGCCGCGCCGGCCGCGCCCACCGTCAGCGCGCCTGAATTCCAGCCCCAGGTCCAGCCGCCATTGCCGCCGTAGCCGCCGCCGCCGCCGTAGCCGTTGGTGTTGACGCCGGCATCGCCGCCGAAACCGCCGATGCTCTGGATCGCGATGGCCGTGCCGCCGTCGGTCTTGATGTTGCCCGTGTTGGCGAGGGAGATCGCGCCGCCCGCGCCGCCCGGCAGCCCGCTGCCGCCCTTGGCCTTGCCGTTGGCGGCGTCGCCGCCCTCCCCGCCCTGGCCGCCCGCGCTCTGCGCCACGATCCCGAAGGCCGTGGCACCGCCCGTCACATTCAGCGAAACGTGGCTGTTCACGTTCAGCGTCCCGCCATTGCCGGCCGCGCCGCCGTCGCCCGCGCTGTACTCGGCCTTGGCGCGGGTGTTGTCGCCGCCCTTGCCGCCGGTGCCGCCGTGGCTGAGCACCACGATGGCGGTATTGGTCACCGCATAGCCCGCGGCCGGCGCGTTGGCACCGGGATCGACCACCAGGGTCACGTTGCCGCCATTGCCGCCGGCCATGCCGTAGAAGTTGCCCGCGCCGCAGTGCCCGCCGTCATCGCCGTTGCCGCCCGCGCCGCCGGTGCCGCCGGAACTGCCCGCGGCGACGATGGTGCCGAAGGAGGCCCCCGCTGCGGGCGCGTACGTCACCGTGCGGTTGACCGTGGGCCCGGTGGCACCGGCCGTGCCCGGAACCGGGCCGCTGTGGCAGCCGCCGTGGCTGTCGGTCGCATCGAGGCCCGCCGCGCCGGCCGCGCCCACCAGGAAGGTGCTGTGCGGATCGACGTAGTAGTGGGGTCCAGTGGTGACCGCCTGCGCGGCCACGCCCAGCGGCGCGCAACAGCACAGCAGCGTCCAGCCTGGAACCAGCAGCCGATGCAGGGGCTTGCCCTGGCCGCTCATCGCGCGGCTCCCATGACGAAGGTGGCGAGGCCACGGAGGAAGCAGGCGAGAACGGGCGCGGGCTGAAGCATGCGGTGGCTTTTTCTACGAAGCGGAGGGGAAGGGCCCCGAACCACGCCCGCGCAGGCCATCGACGCATCCCGTCCATGGCCTTCGCAGGCCATGCTCCGGGTCCACGTGCAACGATTGTTACATATCTTTAATCAATGTAACTATCTGTGCGCATAGCCTGCCACCGCTTTCCGTAGGCCCTCCGCCGGCGGCGGCTACCACTTGCCCGCGTTGGGCTGCTTGCTGCGCACCGCAGCCGCAATCAGGTCCGCCGCATCCTGCCTCTGCGCGCGTTGTGCGAACTGCGTGGCCGTCATGCCTTGCTGGTTCTTCATCAGCGGATCGGCGCCTTCGTCGAGCAACAGCTTCACGCTCTCGAGCGAGCCGTACATCGCGGCCATCATCAGCGGCGTGGTGCCGTTGGGCGACTGGGCGTCGATGAAGGCGTACTTGTCGAGCAGCAGCTTCATGATCGTCAGCTGCCCGCTCGAGGCGGCATAGTGCAGCGGCGTCCAGCCCGGCTTGTTGATGTCGGCGTCGCGCGCCATGAGCTTGGCGACCAGGTCCTTCTGGCCCTTGATCGCGGCCAGCATCAGCGGGCTCTCGTCGCTGGCGTTGCGCGATTCGACATCCGTCTTGGGCCAGGCCAGCAGCACGTCGATCACCTTCGGCGAGGGCTCGCGGATGGCGATCAGCAGCCCTGTGAGCCCGCTGGCGTCGCGCGTGTTCGGGTCGAAGCCCCGGTTCAGAAGCGACTGCACGCCGCTGGCGTTGTCGGCGCGCACAGCGCGGAAAAAGTCGTCGAACGAGTTGGCGTTCGCAGAAAAAGAGACCATTAAAACAAGAAGATAGAAGAATTTCTTCATGTGAACTCTCAAGATTGAACGCCCGCGAAGAGCGTTTCGAAATTCCAGCTGGTGGCCGCCGCGATGTCTTCCACCGGCAGTTGGCGCAGTTGCGCGATCTGCTGCGCCACGAAAGGCACGTAGGACGGATTGTTGGTCTTGCCGCGGTACGGCACCGGCGCAAGGTAGGGGCTGTCGGTCTCGATCAGCATGCGGTCGAGCGGCACGAAGGCGGCCACGTCGCGCAGGTCCTGTGCCTTCTTGAAGGTCAGGATGCCCGAGAAGGAAATGTAGAAGCCGAGGTCGAGCGCGGCACGGGCCACCCCGGCCGTTTCGGTGAAGCAATGGAACACGCCACCCGCGGCCTGCCCGGTGCCGTCTTCGCCCTCCTCCTTGAGGATGGCCAGCGTGTCGGCCGAAGCTTCGCGGGTGTGGATCACCAGCGGCATCCGCACCTGCTGCGCCGCGCGGATGTGCACCCGGAAGCGGTCGCGCTGCCACTCCATGTCGGCGATGCTGCGGCCGCCCTTGCGCTCTTCCATCTGGTAGTAGTCGAGGCCGGTTTCGCCGATGGCCACCACCTTGGGCAGCGCGGCGCGGCGCACCAGGTCCTCGATGCTGGGTTCGGCGATGTCCTCGTTGTCGGGGTGCACGCCCACGCTGGCCCAGAAGTTGTCGTATTGCGCGGCCAACGCCTGCACGTCGGCGAATTCCTCGAGCTTGGTGCAGATGCACAGCGCGCGGTCGACCTGCGCGGCCGCCATGGCGGCGCGGATCTGCGGCATCTCCGAAGCGAATTCCGGAAAGGTGAGATGGCAATGGGAGTCGGTGAACATCGGTGCTGCAGGAAAAAAGATGCCATGTCGCACCGGCACGCGACCCGCGTCGCGCAACGGCGGATCAGATGGTCTGGGTGGGGCGGTCGGAGGCCATCGAGCCGCCCAGGGCTTCCTCGATGCGGGCCTTGAGCTGGCGCGATTTCTCGTCGGCCGGAAAACGCACGCCGACGCCGGGCGCGCGGCTGCCGGCCGCGCGGGCCGGTGTGATCCAGGCGACCTTGCCGGCCACGGGATAGCGCTGCGGGTCGTCGGGCAGGGTCAACAGCACGTAGACGTCGTCGCCCAGCCGGTACTCGCGCGAGGTGGGGATGAAGATGCCGCCCTCGGCGAACAGCGGGATGTAGGCCGCATAGAGCGCGCCCTTCTCCTTGATCGCCAGCTGGATCACGCTGGGCCGTTGGGGCGCGGAGGCGGGGCTGGGGCTGTTCATGGGCGTCGAGCCGAGTTTAGGGTGCTTCGCGCCTCGCTCACAAGCGCTTCCAGCATCAGGCCCGCATTGAAGGGATGCTCGGCGGTCCGGGCGGCTGCGGCCAGCGACTTGGACCAGCGCGCCAGCGCGACGTTCGACGGCGCGGGCGGCAGCTCGCCGGCCGCGAAGAAGCGCGGCTCGGCGCCGCTGCCTACGGCCATCAGGTCGTGGCACAGCTTCTGCAGCGCGCCGATGGCCTGCGCCGGCGCCTGGTCCGTCAGCGCCGCCACCTCGCCGCGTTGCATGGCCTTGGGCAGCAGCGACCAGGCCTTCGGCGAGGCGCCGCTGCGCGCGAGGCGCAAGGCGTCGCTGGGCCGGCCGCCCGCCGCGCGCAGCAGCGCAGGCGCATCGGCGGCCGACACCTGGTGCGCGACCAGCCAGTCGATCGCCTCGGCCGGTTCCGGCCACGGCAGGGTGAAGCCCAGGCAGCGGCTGCGGATGGTCGGCAGCAGCTGCCAGGCCGCCTCGCTGGCGAGCACGAAGCGCACGTCGCCCACAGGTTCCTCCAGCGTCTTGAGCAGCGCATTGGCGGTGATCGCGTTCATGCGCTCGGCCGGATAGACGAACACCACCTTGCCGCGGCCGCGCGCGCTGGTGCGCTGGGCGAAGCCGACCGCGTCGCGCATCGCTTCGACGCGGATCTCGCGGCTGGGCTTGCGCTTCTTGTCGTCGATGTCGGCCTGCGCCTTCTCGTCCAGCGGCCAGCCGAGCTCCATCATGGCCGTCTCGGGCATCAGCACGCACAGGTCGGCATGGGTGCGGACCTCGATCGCGTGGCAGCTCGTGCAATGGCCGCAGGCGCCCTGCTCGGTGGGCGTCTCGCACAGCCAGGCCGAGGCCAGCGCCAGCGCCAGGTCGTATTGGCCCAGGCCGGACGGGCCTTGCAGCAGCCAGGCATGGCCGCGCTGGCGCAGCAGGTCGGACAGCGGGCGGGCGAGCCAGGGGGACAGCGGCGTCATGCGACAAATCCGCGTTGGCGCAGCACGGCTTCGACCTGCTGCCAGACCTGCTCGCGCGGCTGGTCGGCGTCGATGCGCGCGAAGCGCGGCGCCTTTGCACGTTCGGCATAGCCGGCCGCCACCTGCTGGAAGAAGGTCACCGGCTGGGCCTCGAACTTGTCGGGCAGGCGTGCGCCGGCCAGCCGGACCGCGGCGACCTCGGGTTTCAGGTCGAACCACAAGGTGAGTGCGGGCTGCAGCAAGGCTTCGCCGCCGTCGGCGCCCTGCCCGACCTGCACCCAGCGTTCGAGCGTGCCGAGCACGGCCAGTTCGAAACCGCGGCCGGCGCCCTGGTAGGCGAAGGTGGCGTCGGTGAAGCGGTCGCACAGCACCACCTCGCCGCGCGCCAGCGCGGGCGCGATCACGTTCACGATGTGGTCGCGGCGTGCGGCGAAGACCAGCAGCGACTCGGTCAGCGCGTCCATCGGTTGCGACAGGATCAGCCCACGCAGGGTTTCGGCCAGCGCCGTGCCGCCGGGCTCGCGCGTGCGCGTGACGGTGCGGCCGGCGGCCTGGAACAGCGCCTCGAGTGCGTCGATGTGGCTCGACTTGCCCGCGCCGTCGATGCCTTCCAGCGTCAGGAAAAGTCCGCTCATGGTCCGTTGTTCTTGGGTTTGGGTTCGATGCCGCGCTGGTAGCGGTTCACGGCCCGGTTGTGGTCGTCCAGCGTGGTGCTGAACTGGCTCGAGCCGTCGCCGCGCGAGACGAAGTACAGCGACTTGCTCTGCGCAGGCTGGATCGTGGCCAGCAGCGCCGCCTTGCCCGGCATGGAAATGGGCGTGGGCGGCAGGCCGCCGCGGGTGTAGGTGTTCCAAGGCGTGTCGGTCTGCAGGTCCTTCTTGCGCAGGTTGCCTTCGTAGGCCGTGCCCATGCCGTAGATCACCGTCGGGTCGGTCTGCAGCGGCATGCCGATGCGCAGCCGGTTCACGAACACGGCCGCGACCTCGGGCCGGTCCTTGGCCTGGCCTGTCTCCTTTTCGACAATGCTGGCCAGGATCAGCAGCTCGTCGGACGTCTTGAGCGGCAGGTCGCTGGCGCGCGCGGCCCAGGCCGCCTCCAGCTTCTTGTCCATGGCCCGCATCGCGCGCTGCAGCACGGCGAAGTCGCTCGAGCCTTTCGAGTAGGTGTAGGTGTCGGGGAAGAAGCGCCCTTCGGGGTGCACGCCGGGCTTGCCCAGCCGCGCCATCAGCGCCGCGTCGTCCTCGCCCACGGTCTCGGGCTTGAGCTGCTCGGCCTTGGCCAGCGCGGCGCGCACCTGGCGGAAATTCCAGCCCTCGACCAGCACCAGGCTGCGCGTGGCCTCCTCGCCGCGCACCAGCATGTTGAGCAGCGTGCGCGGGGTCACGCCGCGTTCGAGTTCGTAGCTGCCGGCGCGAATCTGGCGGTCCTGGCCCGAGAAGCGGAACCAGGCGTAGAGCAGCTGCGGCTGCACCCGGGTGCCGGCCGCGGCCACCGCTTCGGCCACGCCGCGCGGCGTGGTGCCGGGCTCCACCGACAGGTCGACGTTGGGGGCCGCGAGGTCGAGCGGGCGGTGGACCCACCACAGGCCCCAGGCGCCCGCGCCCAGCGCGCCGAGGGCGCACAACAGAAAGATCGTGAGGAAGAAGCGGCGCAAAGGAACAGGGAGAAATAAAGGGGCCGACAGTGCCCTGGAAGTCGAGTCCGCGCGGTAGCCCTGCGGGTCGAACGGATGGCGTGCGGCCATGATAATTCAGCGATGACCTCTGCCCTCCTGAATGGTGTAACTCCCCTCCCCCACCTGGGCGTGATCCGCGCCGAGGGCCCGGACGCCGCGAACTTCCTGCACGGCCAGCTGACGCAGGACTTCGCGCTGCTCAAGCCCGCCGAGGCGCGCCTGGCCGCCCTCTGCACGGCCAAGGGCCGGATGATCGCCAGCTTCATCGGCGTGCGGCCGCAGCCCGATCTGGTGCTGCTGGTGTGCAGCCGCGACATCCTCGCCGCCACGCTCAAGAAGCTGTCGATGTACGTGCTGCGCGCCAAGGTGAAGCTCAGCGACGCCAGCGAGTCGACCGCGCTGTACGGCGTGGCCGGCTCGGCGCTGGCCGCCAACGACATCGATGCGGCCGCCGCACCGGGCGCCCGCCTTTCACGTCCCGTTGCGGACAGCACGGACGAGATCAGCATCGTGCCGCTCTACCCGGCCGACGGTGTGCCGCGCGCGCTCTGGATCGCGCCCGCCACCGCGCCGGCCCCGACCGGCCCTGCGCTGGACGCCGCGCTCTGGCCCTGGAGCGAGGTGCGCAGCGGCATCGCGACCTTGACCGCGCCGGTGCTCGATGCCTTCGTGCCGCAGATGCTCAACTACGAATCGGTGGGCGGCGTGAACTTCAAGAAGGGCTGCTACCCGGGCCAGGAGATCGTGGCGCGCAGCCAGTTCCGCGGCACGCTCAAGCGCCGGGCCTACGTGGTGACGGCCGACGCGGCGGTCGAGGCCGGGCAGGAAGTCTTCGCCGCCAGCGACGCCGAACAGCCGGTCGGCACCGTGGTGCAGGCCGCCGCCGCGCCTGACGGCCGCTGGGCCGCGCTGGTGTCGATGCAGATCTCGGCACTGGACGCCGGCCCGCTGCATGCGGCGAGCGTCCAGGGCCCGGCGCTCACCGTCGAAGCCCTGCCCTACGCGCTGCTCGCCGACATCTGATCGGTCTGCACGCTCCATGACAAACGGCGCCCGCGGGCGCCGTTTCTTTTCTCTCAGCAGCAGCGGCCCTTGCCCCCGCCGTAGCGCGCCTGCTCCCGCTCGCGGAAGAAGGCGATCTCGCCCATCGGTGCCTGGTCGGGATGCGTGGCCGCCATGTGCCGCAGGTAGGCGCCGTAGTCGGGCTGGCCCACCATCAGCCGCAGCGATTGCGCCAGCGAGCGGCCGAGGTAGCGGCCCGCCTCCGGCAGGCTCATGCCCGAGTTCAGCATCAGGAACGCACCGGCTCAAAGGCCTCGAAAGGCGTCTCGTGCACCGTCGGCTTGTTCACGCGGCGTGCGGCCAGGCAGGCCTTCACGCTGTAGACCAGCACGCTCAGCACCACGAAGATGAACAGCGCGCACAGCGCGGCGTCGAGCCGGTCGTTGAAGACGATGCGCGACATCGCCTCGGGCGTCTTGGCCGGCGCGATCAGCACGCCTTGCGCCAGGCCGTCGGCGTATTTCGCGGCATGCGAGAGGAAGCCGACCTTCGGGTCCGAGGAGAAGATCTTGAGCCAGCCGGCCGTCAGCGTGCAGGCCAGCAGCCACACGGTCGGCACCAGCGCCACCCAGGCGTAGCGCTCGCGCTTCATGCGGAACAGCACCACCGTGCCCAGCATCAGCGCCACGGCCGCGAGCATCTGGTTCGAGATGCCGAACAGCGGCCACAGCGTGTTGATGCCGCCCAGCGGATCGACCACGCCCTGGTAGAGGAAGTAGCCCCAGGCCGCCACGGTGAGCCCGGTGGCGAACAGGTTGGCCGGCAGCGAGTCGGTGCGGCCCAGCGCGGGCACGAAGCTGCCCAGCAGGTCCTGCAGCATGAAGCGGCCGGCGCGCGTGCCCGCGTCCACCGCGGTCAGGATGAACAGCGCCTCGAACAGGATCGCGAAGTGGTACCAGAAGGCCATCAGCCCCGGGCCCCCCAGCGCCTGGTGCAGGATGTGCGCCATGCCCACGGCCAGCGTCGGCGCGCCGCCGGTGCGGCCCAGGATGGTGGTCTCGCCCACGTCCTTGGCGGTCTGGATCAGCATCTCGGGCGTCACGACGAAGCCCCAGCTCGAGATGGTCTGCGCGACGGTGGCCGGCGTGTTGCCGACCAGCGCGGCCGGGCTGTTCATCGCGAAGTAGATGCCCGGCTCGATGCACGAGGCCGCGACCAGCGCCATCACGGCGACGAAGGATTCGGCCAGCATGCCGCCGTAGCCGATGAAGCGCATGTGGCGCTCGTTGTCGATCATCTTGGGCGTGGTGCCCGAGGAAATCAGCGCATGGAAGCCCGACACCGCGCCGCAGGCGATGGTGATGAACAGGAATGGGAACAGGCTGCCCGACCAGACCGGGCCGTTGCCCTGCGCGAACTGCGTGACGGCCGGCATCTGCAAGGTCGGCGCGACGAACACGATGCCCACGGCCAGCGCCAGGATGGTGCCGATCTTGAGGAAGGTCGAGAGGTAGTCGCGCGGCGCGAGCAGCAGCCACACCGGCAGCGTCGCGGCGATGAAGCCGTAGCCGATCAGCATCCAGGTCAGGGCCTTGCCGTCGAAGGTGAAGAGCGCGGCCCAGTCGGGGTGCTGGCTCACGGCCTGCCCGCCGAAGATCGCGAGCATCAGCAGCACGAAGCCGATCACCGACACCTCGCCGATGCGGCCCGGCCGCAGGTAGCGCAGGTACACGCCCATGAACAGCGCCACCGGAATCGTCGCGCCCACGGTGAAGGTGCCCCAAGGCGACTCGGCCAGTGCCTTCACCACGATCAGCGCCAGCACCGCCAGGATGATGATCATGATCATGAAGGTGCCGAACAGCGCGATCATGCCGGGCACGATGCCCATCTCCTGCTTGATCAGGTCGCCCAGCGAACGGCCGTCGCGGCGCGTCGAGATGAACAGCACGATGAAGTCCTGCACCGCGCCCGCGAACACCACGCCCGCCAGGATCCACAGCAGCCCGGGCAGGTAGCCCATCTGCGCCGCGAGCACCGGGCCGACCAGCGGACCGGCACCGGCGATGGCCGCGAAGTGGTGGCCGAACAGCACGTTCTTGTCGGTCGGCACATAGTCCAGGCCGTCGTTGTGGCGGTGCGCGGGCGTCTTGCGGTTGCCGTCCAGGCCCAGCACCTTGTCGGCGATGAACAGGCTGTAGTAGCGGTAGGCGATCAGGTAGACGCAGAGCGCGGCGACCACGATCCACAGCGCGCTGATCGCTTCACCGCGCGAGAGTGCCACGGTGCCGAGCGCGAAAGCGCCCACGATCGCGATGACGAGCCACACCAGGTGGCGTCGGATGCTTTGCATCAGGTTGTCTCCAGAAAAAAGTTTCTGGAGTGTTCCCGGCCAGCGCCAAGCTGCCATCCGTCACACCGCGCGACTGCCATGCGCGGTATTGCCTAAGGGATAACCCGAGGGCCCAGCTTTTGCTCAGTGGTGACCGAATTGGCGTGCGTGCTCGACCGCGTACTTGATCAGCTCGGCCTGCCCCTCGATGCCCAGCCGGCGCTTGATGCTCTGCCGGTGCGCCTCGACCGTGCGCACGCTCAGGTCGAGGTCGCGCGCGATCTGCTTGCTCGATTCGCCGCGGCCCAGGGCCGTAAGGATCTCGCTTTCGCGCGGCGTGAGCGTCGGCCGCTGCGCCTGGTTGCGGAACAGCCGCTGCGACACCGCCGGGCTCAGGAAGGTGCCGCCGGCCGTCACGGCCTGGATCGCCGCCACGATCTCGCCCGCCGGCGCATCCTTGAGCACATAGCCGCGCGCACCGGCCTGCAGCGCGCGCTGCACGTATTCGGGGTTGTCGTACATGCTGAGCATCACGATGTGCAGCGCGGGCTGCTGCGCCAGCAGCACGCTTGCAAGTTCGATGCCGTTCATGTCCTTCATGCCCACGTCGGTGAGCACCAGGTCGGGCTGGAGCATCGCGACCTGCGCGATCGCCTCCTGCGCCGAACCGGCCTCGCCCACGATTGCCAGGCCCGGCAGCGGGCCCAGCCGCGCGCGCAGGCCGTCGCGCACCAGCGGATGGTCGTCGACGAGGAACAGGCGGACGGGCGGGGTTTCGGTCATGCGGCGCGTGCGATTGTGACCGGCGCCGCCGCCACGATACGGGTGCCGCCCCCGCCGGCCTGCACGTCGAGCGTGCCGCCGATCGCGTCCATGCGCTCGCGCATGTTGCGCAGGCCGATGCCGCGGCGTGGATCGGCGCTCAACGCGGCCTCGTCGAAGCCGCGCCCGTCGTCCTGCACCGTCAGCCGCACGCTGGCCCGGCCGAAGGCCAGCGCCAGCGTGACCTGGCTCGCCTGCGCATGCTTGTGCACGTTGGTCAGCGCCTCCTGGGCCACGCGGAACAGCGCGGTCTTCACGTCCTCCGGCAGCTCGATCGCCGTGCCCTCGGCATGCACCTGCACGCGCAGCGTCGCCTCGTCGCCGAACTCGTCGCCCAGCCGCTCGAGCGCGGCCGGCAGGCCCAGCGTGTCGAGCAGCGCGGGGCGCAGCCGGTGCGAGATGCGGCGCACCTCCGACAGCGAATCGTTGAGCCGCGCCAGCGCCTTGGGCATGGCCGGCGGCGTGGCCTGCTGGCCGCGCTCGAGCGTGTCGACCGCCGACTCGATCAGCAGCTTGGCCGAGACCAGCGTCTGGCTGATGCCGTCGTGCAGTTCGCGCGCCAGGTGGCCGCGCTCGTCCTCCTGCGACTGCACCACCTGCCGCGCCAGCAGGCGCAGCCGGGCTTCGGACACCCGGTGCTCGCTGAGGTTGAGCAGCAGGCCGCCCGCGCTCACCACGCCCAGGCACACGGCCGCGATGGCCGCGATCCACAGCATGGTGGTGGTGACGTTCTCGCTCACCTGGTGCTGCAGCGACTGCACCGCCGCCTCGACGTCGTCGAGGTACAGCCCGGTGCCCAGCATCCAGTTCCAGCGCGGCAGCGAGGTGATGTAGCCGAGCTTGGGCGCCATCTGCGCGCTCGAGGGCTTGCGCCACTCGTACTCGACGTAGCCGCCGCCCTTCCTCACCTGGCCGACCAGGTCCTGGATGGTCGCCCGGCCCTGCGAGTCGCGCAGCTCCCAGAGGTTCTGGCCTTCGAGCTCGTGCTGGCGCGAGTGCATCAGCGAGCGGCCGTCCATGTCGTAGACGAAGAAGTAGCCGTCGTTGCCGTAGTCCAGCGCGGCCAGCCGCCGCAGCGCCTCGTCGCGGGTCTGCTCGTCGTCGCGGCCGGTGTCGTAGAGCGGGCGCACCGTGCTGACCGCCAGCTCGACATAGCTGCGCAGTTCGGAGCGCCGCTGCGCGAGCAGGCTCAGCTCGACCAGCGCCCGCTCGCGCGCCGCCAGGTCGCGCTCCTGGTGGCGCACCGCGGTGGCCACCAGCAGCAGCGCCACGATCAGCGGCACCACCGCCAGCGTGATGATCTTGGTGCGCAGGCGCATCGCGCGCTCCCCTCTTCTTCTCTTTCTTCAGTCGAGCGTGCGGCGCATCTCGATGTGGGCGATGCCGGCCTCTTCGAAGGGCGCACCGTGCGGCGCGTAGCCCAGGCGCCCGTAGAAGCCCTCGGCGCTGCGCTGCGCATGCAGCGTGATCTCGCGGTCGCCACGCGCCTTGGCCGCAGCCTCGAGCGCGCGCAGCACCGCGGCGCCCTGGCCGCCGCCGCGCAGGTTGCGGTGCACCGCCATGCGCCCGATGCGGCCCACGCCGGGCGCCTCGCTCAGCAGGCGCGCGGTGCCGATCACCCGGCCCAGCCGGTTGCGCGCCACCGCATGCAGCGCGGTCGCGTCGTGTTCGTCCCATTCGAGCGTTTCCGGGATGCGCTGCTCCTGCACGAACACCGCGCGCCGGATCGCGCCCGCGCCGCTGCCCAGCGCCTGCCAGTCGCCGGTCTCGACCGTGAACATCGTCTCGCCCGCCTCGTAGGCGCTGAAGATCGCGCGCAGCGCATCGGGCACCGGCCGCGAGGTCTGCGTGGCCGGGTCGGCGAAGACATAGACCAGTTCGCTGGTGACCAGCAGCTCGTCGCCGCGGAACAGGCCGCCGCGGAACACGATCGACGAGGTGCCGACGCGCACGCATTTCATGCCCACGTCGAGCGCGTCGTCCATGCGCGCCGAGGCGTTGAATTCGATGGTCGCCTTCTTCACGTAGAGATCGCCTTCGAGCGATTCCATCGAGGCCTCGTAGGGCAAGGCCAGTGCGCGCCAGTAGTCCGACATGGCGGTGTCGAAGTACATCAGGTAGTGGGCGTTGAAGACGATCTTCTGCATGTCGACTTCGGCCCAGCGCACGCGCAGCCGGTGGAAGAAGCGGAAGTCGGCGCGGGAGAGTGTTTCGGTCATGGGTTCAGGGCTTCTTTCAGGGCGTTGGCGGCATCGGCATGGGCCTGCAGCGCCTCGGGCACGGCGCGGCCCATCTTGACGAATTCGTGGATCACGCCGCGGTAGATCTCCAGGTCGACCGGGACTCCGGCGGCGCGCAGCTTGTCAGCATAGGCGATGCCCTCGTCGACCAGCGGGTCGGCCTCGGCCAGGCCGATCCAGGCCGGCGCGACATCGTCCACGTCCTCGGCGTTGAGCGGCGCGAAGCGCCAGTCGTCGCGGTCGGCCGGGCTGCGCACGTACTGGCCGAAGAACCAGCTGATCAGCGCCTCGTCGAGCAGCGGCCCGCAGGCGAAGCGCTCGTGCGAGGCCGTGTCCTGGTGCGCCGTGGTGCCCGGGTAGAACAGCAACTGCAGCGCGACCGGCACGCCCGCATCGCGCGCCATCACCGCGCACACCGCCGCCAGCGTGCCGCCCGCGCTGTCGCCGCCGAGCGCGAGCCGGCCCCCGTCGAGGCCCAGGGAAGCCGCCTCGCGGGCCACGAACTGCACCGCATCCCAGGCATCGTCGGAGGCGGTCGGGAACTTGTGTTCGGGCGCGAGCCGGTAGTCGATCGAGACCACCGCGCACCCGCTGCGGCTCGCGAGCACGCGGCACAGCGTGTCGTGGGTGGCGATGCTGCCGACGGTGAAGCCGCCGCCATGGAAGTACACCAGCACCGGCAGCGCCGCGTCCGAGGGCGCATAGAGCCGGGCCGGCAGCGCGAAGCCGTCGCGCGCGGCGATCGTGAAGTCCTCGATGCGCGCGAGCGCGGGCTTGGGCACCTCGAGCACGCCGGCGCCCTTCTCGTAAGCGGCCTTGGCCTCGGCCGCGGTCAGCGTGGCCATCGAGGGATGGCCGGCGCGCGCCATGCGCTCGACCACGCTGGCCATCTTCGGGGTCAGCATGCGCCCCTCCGGCACGGCGAGGCAGAGAAGAAAGGTGTTCCCGCCGTGACAACGGCAAGGGTTTTGTTCATGGGCAAGATGGCGTCCTGTTGCTAGATTCAAGCCTCCAAATCGTACCGCTCCCCAAGCACTTGCCATGGCCCTCATCCAGTACCTGACCCAGATCCAGTTCGAATTCGGCGCGATCCGCCTGCTGAGCGCCGAATGCGCGCGCGTGGGCATGAACCGCCCGATGATCGTGACCGACGCCGGCGTGCGCGCCGCGGGCATTCTGCAGACCACGCTGGACGCGCTCGGCGACCTGGAGGTGTCGGTGTTCGACGCCACGCCTTCGAACCCCACCGAGGCAGCGGTGCGCGCCGCGGTCGAACTCTATCGATCGGGCCGCTGCGACGGGCTGATCGCCGTGGGCGGCGGATCGGCCATCGATTGCGCCAAGGGCGTGGCCATCGCCGCCACGCACGAAGGGCCGCTCAAGACCTACGCGACCATCGAGGGCGGCTCGCCCAAGATCACCGAGAACGTGGCGCCGCTGATCGCGGTGCCAACCACCAGCGGCACCGGCAGCGAGGTGGCGCGCGGCGCGATCATCATCGTGGACGACCACCGCAAGCTGGGCTTCCACAGCTGGCACATCCTGCCCAAGGCGGCGATCTGCGACCCCGAGCTCACCTTCGGCCTGCCGCCCCGGCTCACGGCCGCCACCGGCATGGACGCGATCGCGCACTGCATGGAGACCTTCATGTCGGCGGCCTTCAACCCCCCGGCCGACGGCATCGCGCTCGACGGCCTGGAGCGCGCCTGGGGCCACATCGAACGCGCCACCAGGGACGGTAGCGACCGCGAGGCGCGGCTCAACCTCATGAGCGCCTCGATGCAGGGCGCGATGGCCTTCCAGAAGGGACTGGGCTGCGTGCATTCGCTGAGCCACAGCCTGGGCGGGGTCGACCCGCGCCTGCACCACGGCACGCTCAACGCCCTGTTCCTGCCGGTTGTGATCCGCTTCAATGCCGGCGCCGAGTCGGTGCAGAAGGAGCAGCGCCTGCAGCGCATGGCGCGCGCGATGAACCTCGACTCGGCCGGCGACCTGGGCGATGCGATCCGCGACATGAGCCGGCGCCTGGGCCTGCCGGGCGGCCTGGCCGAGGTGGGCGTGACGCCCGACCTGTTCGACAAGGTGATCGACGGCGCGATGGCCGACCACTGCCACAAGACCAACCCGCGCCTCGCGACGCGCGACGACTACCGCGAGATGCTCGAAGCCTCGATGTGAGGCACGCGCTTCAGAGCGACGGCGCGATCGCCTCGGCGTACTCGTAGAGCAGGCCCAGCAACTCCTCGCCTTGTTCGTCGGCCGTTTCGGCCGCGGTGTCGATCTCGGCGAAGAACTGGTCGACGTTGCGCGCCCCGCCCTCGCCTTCGAGCAGCCGCGCCGCGCGGTGCGCCTCCCAGCGCTCGGCCTCTTCCTCGGTCAGCGTGTCGAGGAAATTGCGCGCGCGGTAGCGGAAGAAGATCTCCTCGAGCCGCGGGTCGTCGAAGCCGGTGCGGGCCTGCGCGAGCGCGGCCGGTGCCAGTTCACGCAACTGGTTGAGCCGCCGCCGGTCGGCGTTGCCCACGAAGCCGCCATACAGATCCTCGTCCACGTCGGGCGTGGCCTCCTTGGGCCGTGCGTACACCTGCGGCCAGATCGCGCTCATGTCGGGCAGGCCGGCCGCGATCTCGGCGTTGCGCAGGGCCGCCTCGAGGTCGATGTTCCAGCGCTCGGCCATGGCCGGCGCCAGCGTCCGGAGCTTGCCCACCACCATCGGCGACTTGTTCAGGTGGATGCCCTTGACCGGCAGCCGCGTCACGCCTTCGGGCAGGTCTGCGCTGCGGGTGAACAGGCGCAGCCGCAGGGTCTCGACGTCGAGGTCGCGCAGTTCCGACGGATCGTGCGCCAGGTCCCAGGCGATCAGTTCGTTCTTGTTGGTCGGGTGGCTGGCCAGCGGCCACATCACGGCCAGGCAGCCCCGCTCGGCCGGGAACATGCCCGAGACGTGCAGGAAGGGCCGCGCGGTCTCGCGCGTCGCGGGCAGGCCGAGTTCGTTGGCCACCCGGTCCTTGCGGTGCAGGCCGAAGGCGAAGTCGAACAGCTTGGGTTGTCGGTCGCGGATCAGCCGCGCCAGCGCGATGGTGGCGCGCACGTCGGACAGCGCGTCGTGCGCCGCTTCGTGCAGCAGGCCGTTGGCACGCGCCAGGTCGCCGAGCTTGAAGCTGGGCTTGCCGTCTTCCTTCTTCGGCCACGTGATGCCTTCGGGGCGCAGCGCATAGGTCAGCCGCACCACGTCGAGCAGGTCCCAGCGGCCGCAGTCGTTCTGCCACTCGCGCGCATAGGGGTCGATCAGGTTGCGCCAGAACAGGAAGCGCGTGACCTCGTCGTCGAAGCGGATGGTGTTGTAGCCCACGCCGATGGTGCCGGGCTGCGAGAACACGCGCTCGACTTCGGCCGCGAACTGGTGTTCGGGTACGCCACGCTCGAGCGCGAGCTGCGGCGTGATGCCGGTGATCAGGCAGGCTTCGGGGCTGGGCAGGTAGTCGGGCGCAGGCTGGCAATAGAGCATCAGCGGCTCGCCGACTTCGTTCAGCTCGGCATCGGTGCGGATGGCGGCGAACTGCGAGGGCCGGTCGCGGCGCGGCACGGCGCCGAAGGTTTCGTAGTCGTGCCAAAGGAAGGTGTGGGAGGCCATGAGGATGCGGAGTCAGCGGTCGTGCAAAGACAAGGAGAATACTTTCATTGGCCGCCCGGGCAGAATCGCCGCCAAAAGGAGACGACACATGGACCCCTGGCTCAAAGCGGCGATCGACTACATCCCGACCTGGATGGCACTCCAGATGCAGGTCACGGAGCGTCCCGGGTGCGCCGTCGCCATCCATCACAAGGAGCGCACGGTGCTCGACCTGGCGCTGGGCCAGGCCGACATCTCCACCGGCGCGGCGCTCACGACCCGCCACCGGTTCCGCGCCGCCTCGCACTCGAAGACCTTTGCCGCTGCCGGCATCCTCAAGTTGCGCGAACAGGAGCGGCTGCAGCTGGACGACCGGATCGGTGAGCACCTGGATGGGCTGCATCCCGAGATCGCGAAGGTCCGCATCGCGCAGCTGCTCTCGCACGGCGCGGGCGTCACGCGCGACGGCGCCGACAGCGGACAGTTCGTCGACCGCCGGCCCTTTCTCGACGCGGCCGCGTTGATGGAGCAGCTGGCACAGCCCGCGGTGCTGCCCGCCAACACGCGCTTCAAGTACTCCAACCACGGCTATGCCTTGCTGGGCCTGCTGGTCGAGAAGCTGAGCGGCGAACCCTACGTCGACTGGCTCCAGCGCGAGATCATCGACGCGGCGGGCCTGACGAACACCCGGGCCGATGCCGTGCCCGGCGAGCGGCTCGGCCTGGCCTCGGGGCACAGCGGCAAGGCCCTGCTCGGACATCGCGTGGTGATCCCCGGCGACATGCCGACGCATGCCATGGCCGCCGCTGCCGGCATCGTCAGCACCGCGGCCGACCTGGCGCATTTCTATGGGCAGCTGGCGCCCGAGGCCCGGCGCAGCGTGCTCAGCCGTGAAAGCCGCCACGACATGCTGCAACGCCACTGGCAAGCGCCCCACACCACCGTGCCCGGCTGGTACGGCCTCGGCGTGATGCAGGGCAACGGGATCCCCGGCTGGGACTGGTTCGGCCATTCCGGCAGCCTGCAGGGCTACATCACGCGGACCTGCGCGGTGCCGCAGCAGCAACTGACGATCTCGGTGCTGACCAACTCGATCGACGGCTTTGCCTGGCCCTGGGTCGACGGCATCCTCCAGATCCTCCAGCGCTTCGCCACCCATGGCGCACCCAGCGCCCGCACCCGGGCCTGGTCGGGTCGCTGGTGGAATCTTTGGGGGCCGATCGACCTGGTCCCCATGCGCGACAAGGTGTTCGCCGTCTCGCCGACGCTGGCCGCGCCCTTCACCGACGCGACCGAACTCACGGTGCTGGGCAAGGACCGCGCCGTGATGAGCCTGGCCAGCGGCTATGCGAGCCATGGCGAGCCCGCACGGCTCGAGCGCGATGCGCGTGGCGAGGTCAAGGCGGTCTGGCTCGGCGGCTCCTGCCTGCGGCCACGCGCGCAGGTGGCGCGCGAAGTCAGGCGACGCTACGAGGACTGAGGCTCACAACAAGGGCGAGAACAGCCTTGCCACCGCATCGCCGAGTCGGCGCGGGAAGGTCTGCGGCCGGTTCAGGCGCACCGACGCCGCGCTGTGCAGGTCGGTCTCGAACTGGGCCGCCAGCGGGCGCGCCAGGGCCGGACCGTAGACCACCGCCATCACCTCGAAGTTGAGTCGGAAGCTGCGGTTGTCGAAGTTGGCGGTGCCGATCATCGCGCAATGGTCGTCGACCACCAGCGTCTTGGAATGCAGCATGCGGGCCTTGTACTCCCAGACCTTGACGCCCGCCGTGATCAGCTCGTCGTAGTACGAGCGCGCGGCCGCGCTCACGATGGCCGAGTCGCTGCGGCGCGGCACCAGCAGGCGCACGTCGACACCGCGCAACGCAGCGCTGGTCAGCGCCATCAGCGCGGGCTCGCCGGGCACGAAGTACGGCGTGGTCAGCCAGGCGCGCTGGCTGGCCGAGTGGATGGCCTCCACATGCATCCGGTGGATCGCCTCGAGCGGGCTGTCGGGGCCGCTGGTCACGATCTGCGTGGGGATCTCGCCGGCCGTCATGCGCGGCAGCATGTGCTCGAGCGACTCGTCCACCACGCGGCGCGCGCTCTCGCCGGTGGCGTAGCTCCAGTCCTCGAGAAAGGTGGTCTGCAGCCAGCGCACCGCGCTGCCCTCGATGCGCAGGTGCACGTCGTGGTAGGCGTCGGGCTGGGTGCGCCGGTCTTCCTCGTCGGTGATGTTCACACCCCCGGTGAAGCCCACGTGCCCGTCGCATACCACGATCTTGCGGTGGGTGCGGTAGTTGGTCACGGGCCGCAGCCGGCGGCCGATGCGCGTGTCGTGGAACAGCGCGACGTGGATGCCGGCCGCGTGCATGGGCGCCATGAACTTGCGGCCGATGCGCTTGGAGCCCAGCGCGTCGAGCAGCAGCCGCACCGTCACGCCCTGCTGCGCGCGCTCGATCAGCAGGTCGCGCAGCGCGGTGCCGATGCGGTCGGGTTCAAAGATGTAGTACTCGAGGTGGACATGGTGGCGCGCCGCGCGCACCGCCTCGAAGATCGCGTCGAAGGTGCGGGCACCGCCCGACAGCAGCTGGACATCGGTGGCACTCGACACCGGGATGCCGCAGGCGGCCGTGCTCAGCGCCGCCATGTGCCGCAGTGCGGGCGGCGCCTTCTCCGCCCCTTCGCGCAGCAGCGCGATGTCGGCCGGCGCCTGGGCGATGGCCCGGCTGCGCAGCCGCTTGAGCCGCTGCTTCTTCAGGCGCTGCGGTCCGAGGAAGTAATAGACCAGGAATCCCGCGAAGGGCAGCAGCGCCATCGACAGGATCCAGCTCATGGTGGACACCGGCGCACGCTTCTGCAGCACGATCCAGATCGACAGCACCGCGATGTAGCCGCTCCACGCCAGGGAGAGGCCGGTTTTCCATTCCTGGCTGAGTTGGGGGAGGATCAAGGCTGAAGTGCTGCCGGTAGAAGGGATGGCGGGCCGGCACCACGGACGCCCAAAGAAAAAGGCCGGCAGCGTGATGCTACCGGCCTTTGGCCGTCATGCCAGACGGGATGCTCAGCCCGCCGCGGCCTCTTCAGGCTCGGGCTTGGCGCCACGGCCTTCCTTCTTCGGCAGCGGCTGGATGTCGAGCTGGACTTCGTCCTTGTCGTCGATGTCCACCGTCAGGCGGCCGCCGTCCTGCAGGCGTCCGAACAGCAGCTCGTCGGCCAGTGCACGACGGATCGTGTCCTGGATCAGGCGCTGCATCGGGCGGGCGCCCATCAGCGGATCGAAGCCCTTCTTCGCCAGGTGCTTGCGCAGCGCGTCGGTGAAGGTAACGTCGACCTTCTTCTCGGCCAGTTGCGTCTCGAGCTGCAGCAGGAACTTGTCGACCACCCGCAGGATGACCGTTTCGTCCAGTGCCTTGAAGCTCACGGTCGCGTCCAGGCGGTTGCGGAACTCGGGCGTGAACAGGCGCTTGATGTCGGCCATCTCGTCGCCCGATTCACGGGCGTTGGTGAAGCCGATGGTCGCCTTGTTCATGGTCTCGGCACCCGCGTTGGTCGTCATGATGATGATGACGTTGCGGAAGTCGGCCTTGCGTCCGTTGTTGTCCGTCAGCGTGCCGTGGTCCATGACCTGCAGCAGCACGTTGAAGATGTCCGGGTGCGCCTTCTCGATTTCGTCGAGCAGCAGCACCGCGTGCGGCTTCTTGGTGACGGCCTCGGTCAGCAGGCCACCCTGGTCGAAACCGACGTAGCCCGGAGGCGCGCCGATCAGCCGGCTCACCGCATGGCGTTCCATGTACTCCGACATGTCGAAGCGCATGAGCTCGATGCCCATGATGTAGGCCAGCTGCTTGGCGGCTTCGGTCTTGCCGACGCCGGTGGGGCCGCTGAACAGGAAGGAGCCGATCGGCTTGTCGCCCTTGCCCAGGCCCGAACGCGCCATCTTGACCGCAGAAGCCAGCACTTCGAGGGCCTTGTCCTGGCCGAACACCACGCTCTTCAAGTCGCGCTCGAGCGTCTGCAGCTTGCCGCGGTCGTCGTTGGAGACGTTGGCGGGAGGAATGCGCGCGATCTTCGCCACGATTTCCTCGACCTCGGCCTTGGTGATGGTCTTCTTGCGCTTGCTCGGCGCCAGGATGCGCTGGGCCGCACCGGCCTCGTCGATCACGTCGATCGCCTTGTCGGGCAGGTGACGGTCGTTGATGTACTTGGCGCTCAATTCGGCCGCGGCCTGCAGGGCCGCCACCGCGTACTTCACGCCATGGTGCTCCTCGAAGCGCGACTTCAGGCCCTTGAGGATGTCGACGGTTTCCTGCACCGTCGGCTCGACCACGTCGACCTTCTGGAAGCGACGCGACAGGGCCGCATCCTTCTCGAAGATGCCGCGGTACTCGGTGAAGGTGGTCGCGCCGATGCACTTGAGCTGGCCGCTGGAGAGCGCCGGCTTGAGCAGGTTCGATGCGTCCAGCGTGCCGCCCGATGCGGCGCCCGCGCCGATCAGCGTGTGGATCTCGTCGATGAACAGGATCGCGTTCGGCTTGTCCTTGAGCGACTTGAGCACGCCCTTGAGGCGCTGCTCGAAATCGCCACGGTACTTGGTGCCAGCCAGCAGCGCGCCCATGTCGAGCGAGTAGACCTGCGCTTCGCCCAGGATCTCGGGCACGTCGCCCTGCGTGATCCTCCAGGCCAGGCCCTCGGCGATCGCGGTCTTGCCCACGCCGGCCTCACCCACCAGCAGCGGGTTGTTCTTGCGCCGGCGGCACAGGATCTGGATCACGCGCTCGACCTCATACTCGCGCCCGATCAGCGGATCGATCTTGCCGTCCTTGGCCATCTGGTTGAGGTTCTGGGTGAACTGCTCGAGCGGCGAGGCCTTCTCGCTCTTCTCGTTGCCGCCCTCCTCGCCCTCGTTCGAAGGCGACTCGGCGTTGCCCTTGGCGGCTTCCGGCGGATCGCTCTTCTTGATGCCGTGGGCAATGAAGTTCACCACGTCGAGGCGGGTCACGCCTTGCTGGTGGAGGTAGTACACCGCGTGCGAATCCTTCTCGCCGAAGATCGCGACCAGCACGTTGGCGCCGGTGACTTCCTTCTTGCCGTTGCCGGTGGACTGCACGTGCATGATGGCGCGCTGGATCACGCGCTGGAACCCGAGCGTGGGCTGGGTGTCGACGTCGTCGGTCCCTGCCACCTGGGGCGTGTTGTCCTTGATGAAATTCGTCAACGACGCGCGCAGGTCGTCGACGTTGGCCGAGCAGGCCCGCAGTACTTCCGCAGCGCTCGGGTTGTCCAGCAAAGCGAGCAGCAGGTGCTCCACCGTGATGAACTCGTGGCGCTGTTGCCTGGCCTCGACAAAGGCCATGTGCAAGCTGACTTCCAGTTCCTGGGCAATCATGAGATTTCCTTTTGCCTTGCTGTAAATAACTTCTTCTCAAATGGGTCAGAGTCCGATTTATTCAACCGGTTCACTGACACATTGCAATGGGTGGCCGGCCTGGTGCGCCGCCTCCATCACCTGGTTGACCTTGGTGGCGGCCATGTCGCGCGAGTACACACCGCAGACGGCACGGCCGTCGAGGTGGATCTTCAACATGATCTGGGTCGCCGTCTCGCGGTCCTTGTTGAAAAATTCCTGAATGACGACCACCACGAACTCCATCGGGGTGTAGTCGTCGTTGAGCATCACCACTTGATACATCTGTGGCGGGGCGGTCTTCTGCGGCCGGCGCTCCAGGACGACTGCATCGCCGTCACCCCGACCCGGCTTCTGGGCCGGTGGCGTGGTGGGTTTGGAGGGGATTCTGGTTGCCATGAAAATCATTCTATCGAGCGAGCAAGCGCCATGCCGACGCCAGAGGAATTGGTGGCGGGTTTCGGAGAAAACAAGGGCCGGCGAAGCGCACAAATTGCGTTCTGCGCAAAGAAAAAACCCCGGCATCCTTGCGGACGCCGGGGCGGGATCGGGCCGGCGCCCCGCCCGGCACAGGGCCGGGAGGCGCGCGTCGGCGATCGGGATCAGCCGTGCACCGCTGCGAGCGCCGCGTTGAGCGTCTCGCTGGGGCGCATCACGGCGTCGCACTTGGCCTCGTCGACCAGGTAGTAGCCGCCGATGTCGACCGACTTGCCCTGCACGGCCTGCAGTTCGGCAATGATCTTCTGCTCGCCGTCGGCCAGCGCCTTGGCCAGGCCGGCGAACTTCGCCTGCAGCGTCTTGTCGTCGGTCTGGGCGGCCAGTTCCTGGGCCCAGTACAGCGCCAGGTAGAACTGGCTGCCGCGGTTGTCCAGCTGACCGGTCTTGGGCGACGGGTTCTTGTTGGTGTCCAGCAGCTTGCCGGTGGCGGTGTCCAGCGTCTTGGCCAGCACCTTGGCCTGCGCGTTGCCGGTCTTCAGGCCCAGATCCTCCAGCGAGACGGCCAGCGCGAGGAACTCGCCCAGCGAATCCCAGCGCAGGTGGTTTTCCTCGACCAGCTGCTTGACGTGCTTGGGGGCCGAACCGCCCGCGCCCGTCTCGTACATGCCACCGCCGGCCATCAGCGGCACGATCGACAGCATCTTGGCGCTGGTGCCCAGTTCCATGATCGGGAACAGGTCGGTCAGGTAGTCGCGCAGGATGTTGCCGGTCACCGAGATGGTGTCCAGGCCGCGGATCACGCGTTCCAGCGTGTAACGCATGGCGCGGACCTGCGACATGATCTGGATGTCCAGGCCCTTGGTGTCGTGGTCCTTCAGGTACTTCTGCACCTTCTTGATCATCTCGGCTTCGTGCGGGCGGTACGGATCGAGCCAGAACAGGGCCGGCATGCCCGAGTTGCGGGCGCGCGTGACGGCCAGCTTGACCCAGTCGCGGATCGGGGCGTCCTTGACCTGGCACATGCGCCAGATGTCGCCGGCTTCCACGTCCTGCGACAGCAGCACTTCACCGGTGGCGAGGTCGACGATGTTGGCCTGGCCGGCTTCCGACACCTCGAAGGTCTTGTCGTGCGAGCCGTATTCCTCGGCCTGCTGCGCCATCAGGCCCACGTTCGGCACGGTGCCCATGGTCACCGGGTCGAAGTTGCCGTTGGTCTTGCAGAAATTGATGATTTCCTGGTAGATGCGGGCGAAGGTGCTCTCCGGGATCACCGCCTTGGTGTCCTTGGGCTTGCCGTCGGCGCCCCACATCTTGCCGCCGATGCGGATCATGGCCGGCATCGAGGCGTCGACGATCACGTCGTTGGGTGCGTGCAGGTTGGTGATGCCCTTGGCCGAATCCACCATCGCCAGCTCGGGGCGGTGTTCATGGCAGGCGTGCAGGTCACGGATGATCTCTTCCTTCTTGCTCGAAGGCAGCGTCTCGATCTTCGTGTACAGGTCGACCATGCCGTTGTTCACGTTCACGCCCAGCTCGTCGAACACCTTGCCGTGCTTCTCGAAGGCTTCCTTGTAGAACACGCGCACCGCGTGGCCGAACACGATGGGGTGCGACACCTTCATCATGGTGGCCTTGACGTGCAGCGAGAACATCACGCCGGTCTTGCGCGCGTCTTCCATCTCGTGCTCGTAGAACGCCAGCAAGGCGTTCTTGCTCATGAACATGCTGTCGATGATCTCGCCGTCGAGCAGCGACACCTTGGGCTTCAGCACGATGGTCTTGCCACCCTTGGTGACCAGTTCCATCTTGACGTCGCGCGCCTTCTCGATGGTGAGCGACTTTTCGCCGTGATAGAAGTCGCCGTGCTTCATGTGCGCCACGTGGGTGCGCGAAGCCATGCTCCATTCGCCCATGCTGTGCGGGTTCTTGCGGGCGTATTCCTTGACCGCCTTGGGTGCGCGGCGGTCCGAGTTGCCTTCGCGCAGCACCGGGTTCACGGCGCTGCCCAGGCACTTCGAGTACTTGGCGCGGACGGCCTTTTCCTCGTCGGTCTTGGGATCTTCCGGGTAGTCGGGGATCTTGTAGCCGCGCGCCTGCAGCTCCTTGATGGCGCTGGTCAGCTGGTGCACCGAGGCGCTGATGTTCGGCAGCTTGATGATGTTGGTGTCCGGCAGCAGCGTCAGACGGCCCAGCTCGGCGAGGTTGTCGGGCACGCGCTGGGCGTCGGTCAGCGCATCGGGGAACTGGCCCAGGATGCGGGCAGCCACCGAAATGTCGCTGGTGGTCACGTCAATGCCCACGGGCGCCGTGAAGGCGCGCACGATGGGCAGGAATGCGCGGGTCGCGAGCGCGGGGGCTTCGTCGGTCAGCGTATAGATGATGGTTGGTTGCGTCGTGCTCATGCGCCTACATCCTTGATTCGTATGGTCTGTGTGTTCACCGGTTTTCACCGGAATTTGCAATTGTCGCCGCTTGCCGGGCACGCCCGCCGTTCGGGTGTCCGATGAGCTTGCCGGAGGAAGGGCGACCGCGCCTTGTCGGCGGTCAGGAAAACGCGTGTGGCCGGGGGGCCGGCCTCACATGTTCTCGATCATCTCCCGCCCGAAACCCGAGCAGCTGACCTGCGTCGCGCCTTCCATGTTGCGGGCGAAGTCGTAGGTCACGCGCTTGCTGGCGATCGATTTCTGCAGCGCGCTGATGATCAGGTCGGCGGCCTCCTTCCAGCCGATGTGCCGCAGCATCATCTCGGCCGACAGGATCTCCGACCCGGGGTTGACGTAGTCCTTGCCCGCGTACTTGGGTGCCGTGCCGTGCGTGGCCTCGAACATCGCGACCGTGTCGCTCAGGTTGCCGCCGGGCGCGATGCCGATGCCGCCGACCTGGGCCGCCAGCGCGTCGGAGATGTAGTCGCCGTTGAGGTTGAGCGTGGCGACCACCGAGTACTCGGCCGGGCGCAGCAGGATCTGTTGCAGGAAGGCGTCGGCGATGCTGTCCTTGATCGTGATGTCCTTGCCGGTCTTGGGATTCTTGAAGCGCATCCAGGGGCCGCCGTCGAGCAGCTCGGCGCCGAATTCCTTGGCCGCCAGGCCATAGGCCCAGTCGCGGAAGCTGCCTTCGGTGAACTTCATGATGTTGCCCTTGTGCACGATCGTGACCGAGGGCTTGCCGTTGTCGATCGCGTACTGGATCGCCTTGCGCACCAGGCGCTCGGTGCCTTCGCGCGAGACCGGCTTCACGCCGATGCCCGAGGTGTCGGGGAAACGGATCTTGTGGACGCCCATTTCCTCCTGCAGGAACTTGATGAGCTTCTTCGCCTTGTCGCTCTCGGCCTCGAACTCGATGCCGGCGTAGATGTCCTCGGAGTTCTCGCGGAAGATCACCATGTTGGTCTTCTCGGGCTCCTTCACCGGGCTGGGCACGCCCTTGAAGTACTGGATCGGGCGCAGGCAGACGTACAGGTCGAGCTGCTGGCGCAGCGCCACGTTGAGCGAGCGGATGCCGCCACCGACCGGCGTGGTCAGCGGGCCCTTGATCGAGATCACGTAGTCGCGCACCGCCTGCAGCGTCTCCTCGGGCAGCCAGACGTCGGGGCCATAGATCTTGGTCGACTTCTCGCCGGCAAACACCTCCATCCAGTGGATCTTGCGCTGGCCCCCGTAGGCCCTGGCGACGGCCGCATCGACCACCTTGAGCATCACCGGCGTGATGTCACGGCCGGTGCCGTCCCCCTCGATGAACGGAATGATCGGCTGGTCCGGCACATTCAGCGTGTTGTCGGCGTTGACCGTGATCTTTTGACCCTCGGTCGGGACGGTGATGTGCTGGTAGGTGGACATGGGCGGAGGGGCTCCCGGGGAACGTTGATGGCTGAAGGAATTCTCAGCGCTGAAATGGCGGCGCGGAATGACCGCATAAAGGCCGTAGAATTTTAAACGCAGGCAATGAAATCGCAGGCGCTGTCAACCGCGGCCGGATTGGCTTCGTTGTTTGCAGACCTTCTGCTGGGCGGAAGGCGTCTTCATCTAACTTCTCGAGGAATTCCTAAATGAACAAAGCTCTCGCAGTCATGATCGCCGGCCTTTTCGCAGCGGGCGCCTACGCTCAGAATCCGCCCGGCGCGTCGGCTGAACAGTCGGCTGTGACCAACACCAAGCCCCAGGCACGTGCCGATGCCAAGGTCGCATCCAAGCCCGCAGGCCAGGTCAAGGCCGGTGCTGGTGGCGACATCAACAAGACGCCTGAAGGCGGCGCCATCGGCACCGACAAGGCAGCTACGGCCGGCGAAAAGCGCGCTGAAACGCGCGACAACCGTCGCCGCGCCAAGGACGGCAGCGTGAAGCGCAAGTCGACCCAAGGCGGCACGCCTAACTGATCGACCCCGGTCGATTGAAAAAAAGCGCTCTTCGGAGCGCTTTTTTTTTCGCCCGCGTCCGGTCCCCGTCAGGCAGAGCGCGCTCGCAATTGCTACGCTTCGGTTTGATCGTCAGAAAGAAGAAAGCTGATTCCATGTCATTGCGTCTCCCCGCCCTCCTCTCGGGGCTTCTCGCGCTCTGGATGTCCACGACCTCCGCCTTCGCCCAGGATCCGCAGATGGACCTGCAGCGCACCCGGATCTCGGCCGGCATGTACCAGATCGACGCCCAGGTCGCCCTCACGCCCCAGCAACAGCAGACCGGCCTCATGTACCGCAAGGAAATGCCCCAGGCCGAGGGGATGCTGTTCGTGTTCGAGCAACCCAGCACCCAGTGCTTCTGGATGAAGAACACGCTGCTGCCGCTGAGCGCGGCCTTCGTGGCGGACGATGGGCGCATCGTGAACCTGGTCGACATGCAGCCGCTGACGCTCGACTCGCACTGCTCGGACGAGCCGGTGCGCTATGTGCTCGAGATGAACCAGGGCTGGTTCGCCAAGAAGAACATCAAGAAGGGCACCAAGCTCACGGGCGCGCCCTTCCAGGTGCGGCGCTGAGGCGCGCGGGCACCATCAAAAAAGCCGGCTGCGAGCCGGCTTTTTCATGGCTTGCCCGAAGGCATCCGCGGGCGATCAGCCGAAATTCTTCTCGGCGAATTCCCAGTTGACCAGCTTGGCCAGGAAAGTCTCGACGAACTTCGGACGCAGGTTGCGGTAGTCGATGTAGTAGGCGTGTTCCCAGACGTCGACGGTCAGCAGTGCGGTGTCGGCGGTGGTCAGCGGCGTGCCGGCAGCGCCGGTGTTCACGATGTCGACCGAGCCGTCGGCCTTCTTCACCAGCCAGGTCCAGCCCGAACCGAAGTTGCCCACGGCCGACTTCACGAAGGCTTCCTTGAAGGCGTCGTAGCTGCCCCACTTGGCGTCGATGGCCTTGGCCAGCGCGCCGGTCGGAGCGGCGCCGCCTTGCGGCTTCATGCAGTTCCAGAAGAAGGTGTGGTTCCAGATCTGGGCGGCGTTGTTGTAGATGCCGCCGCTGGCCTTCTTCACGATCTCTTCGAGCGTCAGGGACTCGAACTCGGTGCCCTTCTGCAGGTTGTTCAGGTTCACGACGTACGCGTTGTGATGCTTGCCGTAGTGGTACTCGAGGGTTTCCTTCGAGTACTCGGGCGCCAGCGCGTCGAGTGCGTACGGGAGAGGAGGAAGAACGTGTTCCATATTTTTTGCTCGTGGGTTGGTTGAAGGACTCAAGGATTCTAGAAAGGATTCAATGCCCCTGCGTCGGCGGACGCCGCGTCGTGGCCGGTGTCACGGTGAGGTCCAGGGTGCCGTCGGCCAGACGCGCACGCAGCGCCTCGCCGGGCTGCGCTTGCGCGACGCTCGTGAGGGCCTGGCCCTGCGCATTCTCGAGCCAGGCATAGCCGCGTTGCAGCACCTGCGCCGGATCGAGCAGGCGCAGCCGCGCCGCCAGCCGGTCGAGCCGCTCGGCCTGCGCGCGCGTGCCGTCTTTCCAGGCGGTCGGCCACGCCTGCTGCACGGCCTGCTGGCGCAGCGCCAGACGCTCGCGCTGCGCGGCCACGGCGTAGCGCAGCCGCTGGGCCTGGTGCGTCAGGCGCATCTGCTGACGCAGCACCAGAGTCGAAGGCCGGCCCATGCGGCCGGTCGCGAGGTCGAGCCGCTGGCCGAGCGCATCGAGGCGCCCGCCGACCGCATCGCGCAGCTTCTGCTCGATCAGGTCCAGCGCGCCCAGCCACACATCGCGCGGCGCCGACACCAGTTCGGCCGCTGCCGTGGGCGTGGGCGCGCGCAGGTCGGCGCAGAAATCGGCGATGGTGAAGTCGGTCTCGTGGCCGATGCCGCTGATCACCGGCACCGGGCTCTCGACGATGGTCCGGGCCAGCGCTTCGTCGTTGAAGGCCCAGAGATCTTCGATCGAGCCGCCGCCGCGCACCAGCAGGATCACGTCGACCGGCGCAGGCATCGCGTAGAGCGCGCGCAACGCACGCACCAGTTCGGCCGGCGCCGCGGCGCCCTGCACCGCCGCCGGCGCGAGCACCACCTGGATGTGCGGCACGCGCCGGCGCAGCGCGGTCACGACGTCATGCAGCGCGGCCGCACCCAGCGAGGTAACCAGGCCGATGGCGCGCGGCAGGGTCGGCAGCGCACGCTTGCGCGCCGGGTCGAACAGGCCCTCGGCCTCGAGCATCGCCTTGCGCTGGAGGAACTGCTCGAACAGCGCGCCCTGCCCCGCGCGCGTCAGGCTCTCGACGATGAGTTGCAGGTCGCCACGCGGTTCGTAGACCGCCAGCCGGCCGCGTACCTCGACCTGGTCGCCCTCGCGCGGCGAGAAGTCGATCAGGCCTGCCGCGCGCCGGAACATGGCGCAACGCAACTGGCCGCTGGCGTCCTTCAGCGAGAAGTAGCAATGCCCGCTGGCAGCCCGCGAAAAGCCCGAGATCTCGCCACGCACCGTGACCGGATTGAAGCGCGCATCGAGCGCATCGGCGACCGCATGGCACAGCGCGCCAACGGCCCAGATCCGCGGTCCGGCCCCCAGGGAATTTTCGCGCCCGCTCATGCCGCGCGCGCGCTGGACGGCGTCACTCTTCCACAGTCGGCCTCTTGCGGTCGTGCCCGACCAAAAGACCACCCCGGCACGCACAGCTTGTGGTGCAACTCATTGATTTGAAAGAAGAAATAGCTGCTCAAAATTAAGTCGAATCAATGACAGGGCCTGTTCATGCGGGTTGGGGCCCGCTGCCCACGCAGTTAATCACAAAGTTATCCACAGAAACTGTGCGTCGCTGCCTACAGCCGGACGACCGCCGCCGCGCCACGCCGCTCGGTGATAATCGCCGCGCATTTGCAGTCCACGGGCCGGAGGGATTCCTTGTTTTCCATCATAGTTGCTGCGGGTTGGCCCATCTGGCCGCTTCTCGCCTGTTCGGTGCTCGCACTGGCGCTCGTGATCGAGCGTTTCAGCAGCCTCAAAACCTCTCGCGTGATCCCGCCCAAGCTGCTCGACGAGGCCATCACGGTCTCGCGCAACACGGTCCCCGGCCCCGACGTGGTGGCCAAGCTCGAACAGAATTCGGCGCTCGGCGAGGTGCTCGCCGCCGGTTTTCGCGCGCTCAACGCCAATCCGCATTGCGCCGAGGACGAGCTGCGCGCGGCCATGGAGGCCTCGGGCCGCACCGTGGCGCACCGGCTGGAGCGCTGGCTGCCGGCGCTGGCGACCATCGCCTCGGCCGCGCCGCTGCTGGGCCTGCTCGGCACCGTGATTGGCATGATCGAGATCTTCGGCGCGCAGTCGCCGGCCGGCGGCGCGGTCGGCTCCGGCAACCCGGCCCAGCTCGCGCACGGCATCTCGATCGCGCTCTACAACACGGCCTTCGGCCTGATCGTGGCCATTCCCACGCTGATCTTCTGGCGCTACTTCCGCACGCGCGTCGACGCGTACCTGATGAACCTCGAGCTCGCCGGGGAGCGCTTCGCCCGGCATCTCAACGCCTTGCGCAAGTGACGCGATGAAGCCCGGCCGCATGCACTTTCGCCACGGTTCGCGCGACGAGCCGGAGATCAACCTGATCCCCTTCATCGACGTGCTGCTGGTGGTGCTGATCTTCCTGATGCTCTCGACCACCTACAGCAAGTTCACCGAGATGCCGCTGCGCCTGCCGGTGGCCGACGTCGATGCACAGCGCGACCATCCCAAGGAAGTGATCGTCGCGGTGTCGGCCGACGGCCGCTATTCGATCAACCGCAACGTGCTGCCCGACCGCAGCGTCGAGACGGTCACGGCCGCCCTGGGCGCCGCGACCGGCGGCAACCGCGAGGCCGTCGTGATCATCAGTGCCGATGCCAGTGCCGCCCACCAGACCGTGATCACGGTGATGGAGGCTGCGCGCCGTGCCGGCCTGATGCAGATCACCTTCGCCACCCAATCCACCGCGCAGGCGGGGCGCTGAGTTGGCGCTGCAGCGCGCCTGGCGCAAGCGCGGCCCGCTCGCGTGCCTGCTGTGGCCCGTCTCGCTGCTGTTCTGGGCGCTGGCGGCGCTGCGGCGCGCGCTCTACCGGCTCGGCTGGCTCGCCACCGAGCGCATCGACGTGCCGGTGATCGTGGTGGGCAATGTGGTGGCCGGCGGCGCGGGCAAGACACCCGTGGTGATGGCCATCGTGCAGCATCTCCAGGCGCGCGGCATGGCGGTCGGCGTGATCTCGCGCGGCCATGGCCGCCGCACCGACGACTGCCGCGAAGTCCGCGCCGACAGCGATCCGCGCGACGTGGGCGACGAGCCGGCGTTGGTGCGGCGCGCGACCGGCGCGCCGATGTTCGTGGCACGCCGCCGGATCGAGGCCGCGCGGGCGCTGCGCGCGGCCTACCCGGCGGTCCGCGTGCTCGTCAGCGACGACGGCCTGCAGCATCTGGGGCTGGCGCGCGACATCGAGATCTGCGTGTTCGACGACCGCGGCATCGGCAACGGCTGGCTGCTGCCCGCCGGCCCCCTGCGCGAGCACTGGCCGCGCCCTGCCGACCTTGTGCTGCACACCGGCGCACACCCGGCCTTCGCGGGCTACACGGCAAGGCGCGCGCTGGCCGACGTGGCGCGGCGCAGCGACGGCACGTCCGTGCCGCTGTCGACCTTGCGCGACCGCCCGCTGATCGCGGTTGCCGCGATCGCGAAGCCCGAGGCCTTCTTCGAGATGCTGCGCGGGCAGGGCCTGGCACCGTCGTCCTGCATCGCCTTGCCCGACCACCATGACTTCGAGGATTGGGCGCCGGTTCCGGCGGCACGGGCCACGGTGCTGTGCACCGAGAAAGACGCCGTGAAGCTCTGGCGCCACCAACCCGATGCGCTGGCCGTGCCGCTGCGCTTCACGCCCGAGCCGGCCTTCCTCGCGGCACTGGATGCGCAGCTATCATCGCTCGATGGACACCAAGCTTCTTGAACTGCTCGTTTGCCCCGTGACCAAGGGGCCGCTGCAATGGGATGCCGACAAGCGCGAACTGGTCTCGCGCAGCGCGCGCCTGGCCTATCCGGTGCGCGACGGCATTCCCGTGCTGCTCGAAAACGAAGCCCGTACGCTCTCCGACGAAGAACTCGGCCTCTGAAGGCCGCCGCGGCGCCGCGGCCCTCCGGTCTTCGCACCTTTCTCCTGTCGTCACCATGCACGTCCCCTTCACCGTCCTGATCCCGGCGCGGCTCGCCTCCACACGCCTGCCCGACAAGCCCCTGGCCGACATCGGCGGCCTGCCGATGGTCGTGCGCGTCGCGCAACGGGCGCGCGCCTCGGGTGCGTCGCGTGTGGTGGTGGCGGCGGACGACCGCCGCATCGTCGACGCCTGCACCGCGCATGGCGTCGAAGCCCTGCTCACGCGCACCGACCATCCGAGCGGCAGCGACCGGCTGGCCGAGGCCTGCACCCGGCTCGCGCTGGCCGACGACGCCATCGTGGTCAACGTGCAGGGCGACGAACCGCTGATCGACCCCGCGCTGATCGACGCCGTGGCCAGGGTGCTGGCGGCGCAGGACGAAGCCGTGATGAGCACGGCCGCCCACCCGATCGGCAGCACCGAGGAGTTCGCCAATCCCAACGTGGTGAAGGTGGTGCTCGACGCACGCGGCCACGCGCTCTATTTCAGCCGGGCGCCGATTCCCTGCTGGCGCGACGGCGCGACGCTCGAAGGCGCGCCGGCCCTGCCGCGCGACCCGGCGCCGCTGCGTCACATCGGCATCTACGGCTACCGCGCCGGCTTCATCCGGCGTTTTCCGAGCCTGCCGCCGGCACCGGTCGAAAGCACCGAGGCGCTGGAACAGTTGCGTGCGCTGTGGCACGGCTTCCGCATCGCGGTGCACGTCAGCGCGGACAACCCGGGCCCGGGCGTCGACACGCCGGAGGACCTGGCGCGCGTGCGCGCCCTCTTCGCCAGCGGCTGAGTCCCTGTCCCGCGCGGCATTTCGTCACGAAAAACGCATGCTATCCTCGACGCAATTCCGTCTTGCAGAGGGCCGCTTTGGCGTGCACGACGTGACAGAAATCTAAGAACCGTCCGAGGACACCATGAGACTGATTTTGTTGGGCGCCCCCGGCGCAGGTAAAGGCACGCAAGCCGCTTTCATCTGCCGCAAATACAACATTCCGCAAATCTCCACCGGCGACATGCTGCGCGCCGCCGTGAAGGCCGGCACGCCGCTGGGCCTGCAGGCCAAGGCCGTGATGGACGCAGGCGCGCTGGTCAGCGACGACCTGATCATCAACCTGGTGAAGGAGCGCATCGCGCTGCCCGATTGCGCCAGCGGTTTCCTGTTCGACGGCTTCCCGCGCACCCTGCCGCAGGCCGATGCCATGCGCGCGGCCGGCGTCAAGCTCGACTACGTGCTCGAGATCGACGTGCCCTTTGGCGACATCATCGAGCGCATGAGCGGCCGCCGCTCCCATCCCGCCTCGGGCCGCACCTACCACGTCAAGTTCAATCCGCCGAAGGCCGAAGGCAAGGACGATGCGACCGGCGAGGAACTGATCCAGCGCGAAGACGACAAGGAAGAGACCGTGCGCAAGCGGCTCGACGTCTACAGCCAGCAGACCCGTCCGCTGGTCGACTACTACGCCGCCTGGGCCAAGGCCGAGCCGGCACTTGCGCCCAAGTACCGCGCCATCAGCGGCGTCGGCACGGTCGACGAGATCACCCAGCGCGCGCTGGCCGCCCTCGGCAACTGATCGGGCAAGGGCTCGATTCGCCGGACGGCGTCACGCCCCCGGCATGGCCAGCAGGAGCGCCAGCATCAATGCGATGCGCGCCTTCACCGGCGTGAGCGCGCCGGCATCGCGCAGCACGGCCTGCGGGGTGGCGAGAATCCGGCCTTCGCAGCAACGCGTGGCACGCACCACCGCCACGCCCTCTTCCTGCGCCGTCAAGGCCGCACTCTCCAGTCCCTGATGCAGCGAGCCATTGCCCGTGGCCGCCAGCACCAGGCCCTGCACGGCCTGCGCAACGCCTGAGCGGCGTTCCTGCAGCAGGGCCTCGACCAGGCGCCCTCCAGCACCAGCGTGGCTGGTGAGGATCTCGACGCGCGGCCAGTCCGCGACATCGGTCCGCAGCACGCACGCCAACCGCCGGGCCGCCTCGCGGTCGTTGTCCGGCCCGGTGCGAAGCCATCGAACCGCCCCCTCCTCCACGTAGCCCAGCGGGCCGGCATCGCCCGAAGCGAAGGCGTCGAGCCGGTAGGTGTGAACCTTCTGCACGTCGAAGGCGCCATGCACCGTGCCGGCGCAGACGGCCATCACGCCATGCGGGCCGGGCGTCGCGGCCACCGCGATCGCATCACGCAGGTTCTGCGGTCCGTCGGGTGCCAACGCGGTGGCCGGGCGCATGGCGCAGGTCAGCACCACGGGCTTGGTGGGCGCCAGCACCGATTGCAGGAAGAAGGCCGTTTCCTCGAGCGTGTCGGTGCCGTGGGTGATCACCACGCCGGCCACGTCGTCGCGCGCGAGCCAGTGGCTGCAGCGCGCCGCCAGCGCCTGCCACACCGAGAAGTCCATGTCCTTGCTGTCGAGCTGGGCGACCTGTTCGCTCTTCAGCGTCAGTCCGTCGGGCAGCGCCAGCTGCTGCACAAGCGCTTCGACCCCGATCTGCCCCGCGACATAACCCAGGTTGTCGCCCGCGGAGGCCGCCTGCCCGGCGATCGTGCCGCCGGTTCCCAGCACCACCACGCAGGGGCTTGCTTCACTTTTTGTCACCATGGCTTGCAAAGTCCAGAAAACTGTTTAAAAATACAGGCACTGGATATACAGACAGTACCAAGGAGATTCACCATGCAGTTCGCCGCCAAGCTTACCGCCCGTCAGCAGCAGATTCTGGACCTGATCCGCGCCACCATCGCCCGGACCGGGGCGCCGCCGACGCGCGCCGAAATCGCGACCGAACTCGGTTTCAAATCCGCCAATGCCGCCGAGGAGCACCTGCAGGCCCTGGCGCGCAAGGGCGCGATCGAACTGCTCAGCGGCACGTCGCGCGGCATCCGGCTCAAGGGCGATGCGCTGCGCTCGCTCAACCAGTCCCGCGACAACCAGTTCTCGCTGTCCCTGCCGGGCATGGCGCAACTGGCCCTGCCTTTGGTCGGCCGCGTGGCTGCCGGCTCGCCGATCCTGGCCCAGGAACATGTGGACCAGACCTACTACGTCGAGAACACCCTGTTCCAGCACCAGCCCGACTACCTGCTCAAGGTGCGCGGCATGTCGATGCGCGACGCCGGCATCATGGACGGCGACCTGCTGGCCGTGCAGTCCACCAAGGAAGCCCGCAACGGCCAGATCATCGTGGCCCGGCTCGGCGACGAGGTCACCGTGAAGCGGCTCAAGCGCAACAAGCTGGTGATCGAGCTGCATGCCGAGAACCCCGACTACCCCACCATCGTGGTTCAACCCGGCGAGCCCTTCGAGATCGAAGGCCTGGCCGTCGGGCTCATCCGCAACACGATGCTGATGTAGTTTTTTCAAACACATCCAAGACAAACGGCTGCGACAGGTGGCGGGCGTATGGCGAGAGGCCATCACCCTGTCGCAGCTGGATCGACGCAATCCTGCCTGTGTTCAACCTCTGACTTCTGGAGTTCGCATGGGATTCGTTTTACTCACTTTCGTGGATCTGCTCTCGCCGCTGCAATCGCTGGCTGCCCGCTGGATGCCGGCGCAACGTGCACGCCGCAGTGGCGGCATTGACCTTCACTCGGACCTGCGCTATGTGGCGGTACGGCCCTCGTGCGCGGCACAGGCCAACGAAGCGCCGCACACGGCGACCGGCACGTCGCGCGTCACGCGTCCGCTGCGCGTGGTGCGCACGGTCGACGCGCAGCAGCCGGGCCGCCGCGCCGGGCGTGTGGTGATCTCGGGTCGTCTGGCCGATGTCTGCGCCGAACTCGACCGCCTGGCCGCACTCGAGGCCGCAGAGAACATGCACAAGCCGCACGCACTGCACTGAGCCCCACGACAGTGGGACAGGGGCCTTCGGCGCGCAGCGCCACGCCCCTGTGCATTCCGTTACGGGTCGTCGATGTCATGGCATGCGCGTGCTTTCGGATGACGCGAGGCACAATGGCACGCCATGAACATTGTGATTCTTGACGACTACCAGGATGCGGTGCGCAAACTGCAATGCGCGGCCAAACTCGATGCCTACGCGGCGAAGGTCTACACGAACACAGTCAGGGGCGTCGGCCAACTGTCGGTGCGGCTCAAGGATGCCGACGTGATCGTGTTGATCCGCGAGCGCACCCAGATCTCCAGGCAACTGATCGAGAAGCTGCCCAAGCTCAAACTGATCTCGCAGACCGGCCGCGTGGGCAGCCACATCGACGTCGGCGCGTGCACCGAGCAGGGCGTGGCCGTGGCCGAAGGCAGCGGCTCACCGCTGGCACCGGCCGAATTGACCTGGGCCCTGATCATGGCGGCGATGCGCCGCCTGCCCCAGTACATCAGCAACCTCAAGCACGGGGCCTGGCAGCAGGCAGGGCTCAAGTCGGCCTCCATGCCGGCCAACTTCGGGCTGGGCTCGGTGCTCAAGGGCAAGACGCTCTGCATCTGGGGCTATGGGCGCATCGGCCGCATGGTCGCGCGCTATGGGCAGGCTTTCGGCATGCAGGTGCTGATCTGGGGCCGCGAACAGAGCCGCAGCCAGGCCCGTTCGGACGGCTTTCAGGTCGCCGCCAGCCGGGAGGCCTTCTTCGCGGCCGCCGACGTGCTGACCATCCACTTGCGGCTCAACGACGAGACCCGCGGCATTCTGACGCTGGAGGACCTGTCGCGCATGAAGCCGACGGCCCTGTTCGTCAACACCTCGCGCGCCGAACTGGTCGAACCCGATGCCCTGCTGGCAGCCCTGAACCGCGGGCGGCCCGGCATGGCCGCCATCGACGTGTTCGAGAGCGAACCGCCGCTGCAGGGCCATGCCCTGTTGCGCCTCGAGAACTGCATCTGCACGCCGCACATCGGCTATGTCGAGCAGGACAGCTACGAGCAGTACTTCGGGCAGGCCTTCGACAACGTCGTGAGCTTCATTCGCGGCAACCCCACGAACATCGTGAACCCGGGCGCGCTGCAGGTCAGACGCTGACGTGCCGCGGAGGGAGCGCCACGCTGGCGCGCCCTTCGTGCCTGATTCCGCCCTTCACTTGCGCCGCTTGGGCTTGGGCGCGATCTCGGCTTCGGTGGCCGGATCGAAAAGCTGCAGGTCCAGCGGCGGGGGCGCGGGCGTTTCGATGTCGAACGACAGCCAATCGGATGGCGCCGGCGTCGGCCGCTGTGACGCGTCCGCAGGCTCCAGCCCGGCCGGCGTCGTCGTGGCGAGCAGCGTGGTGTCGAAGTCGATGATGCCGTTGGCCGCCTCGCGCTGCGCGCGCTCGATGGCGGCGAGTTCCGTGTCGTGCGCCATGCCCGCGTCGAGCGGGCCGTAGATCGATGGCAGCGATGCGCCCGGCACCGTGACCGCCGCATCGTCGCGCAGCACATCCGGCTGCGTATCCTGCATCTCCTGACGCGCCTGCAGATCGACCGCCAGCATCCTCGACTCCAGTGCGGCATCGTGCGTGTCCAGAAAGGACAGCGGCGTCACGGGCGTCGGCGGCGCACTGTGGGGGTCGATCACCTCCTTGGCCACCGAATACAGCAGCAGCAGTTCGCGATAGGCCGCCAGATCGAAACTCTCGTCGCTGCCGCGGGCGCCCGGCTTGCGGAACACCAGTTCCTCGATCAGGCCCAGCGTGCCCGGCCCCGGCCATTGGGCCTCGATGCGCGTGAGGGCGTCACGGTAGTGCTCGAGGCCGTTGCCCACCTCGGCGAACTGCTCGAAGGCCGGGACTTCGGCATTGAAGGCGCGCTCGAATTCGCTGGCCACCCGTGCATAGTCGTCGCGACGCTCCAGCGAGTGGAAGATGCGCAGCAGGTCCAGGTAGGCCAGCGCGCTGGTCTCCGGGTTGTCGGCAATGTGCTCGCTGAGCACCGCGATGGCCTGGTCGTGCTGACCCAGCGAGACGAAGAAGTCCGACTGCTGCTGCACATCAAAGAGTTCCTCGGTGTTGACATAGCGTGCCGGCATGTCGGCCTCGTCCAGCGACTGCGGCACCGTGTCGTCGAAATGCCCGTGGTGCACCACGGGCTCGGCGCTCAATGCACTCACAGCGCTCGACGAAGACAGGACGACCGGCCGCGGATCGGCATCGATGCCGCCGTACACGGCACTCGCGACAGGAGGCTCGATCGCCTCGGGCGCGATGCTGCTCGGTCCGCCGTCGTCCTTGAGTGGCGCGTCGCCCCACCATGCGGGTCGATCGCCACCGTTGCGCACCAGGCGCCACAGCAGGGCCAGCGCGATGAGCGCGAGCAGCAACAACAGGACCAGCAGGTAGACCAGCGGATTGGCATAGCGGCTGTCGCGCGACTCGGCCAGTTCGCTGCGCATCTCCATCAGCATGCGCTGGTTCTGGGCGCTTTGCTCACGCAACGCCTTGAGTGTCGCTTCGAGGGATTGCAGGCGCTCGTGGGCACGCTGCAGTTCCTCGGTCTGCGCGGTGGCCGCGGCAACCTCTGATGCTGCAGGGGCCGAGGCGCCCTGGGCCGGCGACGGCGCGGCCGCCGAAGCGCCCGTGACCGGCGCGGACGCGGCGGCTGCGGGATTGCGCAACGACGCCGAATCCACCCCTTCGAGTTGCAGTCGCGCACCGCTGGCCGGGGCCTGAGGTGCCTGTGCGGCGGCGGACGGAACGGCAGGTGCGGCCGATGCGACCACGGGCGGCTTGGCCGACGCCACGGCGCGGCGCGGCGCGGCGGCCCGCTGCACCGGCCGACGGGCTTCGCCGGCGTCCGCAGCGCGATTGCGCACGGTCGCCGGTCGCGGTGCCGGCGAACGGACGCGCTCGCGGGGCGTTGGCGCCGGCAGCGCTGCAGCACCGTTGTCCGCATCGCTTGCCGAGGCGGAAGAGGAGGAAGACACGCCGCTGCGCGTGCCACCGAAAGGCTCGCTGCGGGCACTGACGGAGGGAAGCGCGCGCGCCGCGGCCGCGTCCGGCCCACCCACCACGCCCACATCGGAGGGCATGTCGGCCAGCATCACGTACTGGCGCGACGAGTTCATCGCGCAGCCGGCGCGAACGGTCAGTTGCAACACCGGCTCGTCGACGGGCACGCTCGAGCGCACGTGCAGGCGCACGGTGTTCGGCGTCGCACCCGCGCCTACAGATACAGTCACGCGTCGATCATCGACGCGCGTGCTGCCATGCATGAGTTCGGCTTCCGCGCACAGCGCGTCCCGGCTCTCGCCTTCTGCCAGCGACACCGGGATCACGACGTCGAACGGACGGCCGACCCAGGCCACCCCCTGCGGCTGGCCCAGCGTCAGTGCGACAGATGGCAGGGCAAAGCCGAGTAAAAACAGGGGCGCCGCGAGTTTGTGGAAGTGCAAGATGAACCCAGAAGGCAACCTAAAGTAAACACATTTTGACACGTTTGTCACGTCACCCATTACACACCGGATATTTATCGAAATGATTGTGAACTATTCCAAAGTGGCCTTGGTCGGCGCCGGCGCCATGGGGCGAGGCATCGCCCAGATCGCGGCCCAGGCCGGCAGCACCGTGCTGATCTTCGACAGTTTCGCCGGTGCGGCCGAACGTGGCCGCGGCGCCGTGGTCGCGCAATGGCAAAAGCTGCACGAGAAGGGAAAATTTGATGCGGCTCAGCTGGCCGCGTTGAGCGAACGGCTGCACGCGGTCGCGTCCTTGAGCGATCTGGCCGGTTGCGATCTGGTCATCGAAGCCGTGGTGGAAGACATGGCGGTCAAACGCCAGCTTTTCCATGACCTGGAGGCCGTGGTGGCGCCCTCGGCCACGCTGGCGACCAACACCTCCTCGCTGTCGGTCACGGCGATCGCCGCCGGGCTCGCGCATCCGGAGCGCGTCGCCGGCTTCCACTTCTTCAATCCGGTCCCGTTGATGAAGGTGGTCGAAGTCGTCGCAGGCTTCAAGACCGATCCGGCCGTCTGCCGGCAACTGGCCGCGTATGCGGTGCAGATGGGCCACAGCGCGGTGCAGGCGCAGGACACACCCGGCTTCATCGTCAACCATGCCGGACGCGGCTTCGGCACCGAGGCGTTGCGCATCGTGGGCGAAGGCGTGGCCGATTTCGCGACGGTCGACCGCATCCTCAAGGACCAGGCCGGTTTCCGCCTCGGCCCCTTCGAGCTCATGGACCTGACGGCACTGGACGTCTCGCATCCGGTCATGGAATCGATCTATCGGCAGTACTACGAGGAACCGCGCTACCGCCCCAGCGTGATCACCGCGCAGCGCCTGGCCGCCGGCGCGCTGGGCCGCAAGACCGGCGAAGGCTTCTACCGCTACGTGGACGGCGCCGCGCAGGTCGCGCCCGAGCCGGCAGCGCCCACGGTCGACGCACTGCCGCCGGTCTGGGTGTCGCCGCGCGCCGCACGCCGCGCCGAACTGCTCAAGCTGATCCACACGCTGGGCGCACAGATCGAAACCGGTGCCGCGCCCTCCTCGCAGGCCTTGATCCTGGTGGCGCCGCTGGGCTTCGACGTAACCACCGTGGCGGCGGTCGAGCGCCTCGATGCCACGCGCACCGTGGGCATCGACCTGATGATCGACGACGCCGCGACCAAGCGCCGCGTGCTGGCCACCAACCCCGCGACGCGCATCGACATGCGCGACGCGGCGCACGCGCTGTTCGCGCGCGACGGCAAGGCGGTGAGCGTGATCCGCGACAGCGGCGGCTTCGTGACGCAACGCGTGGTCGGCACCATCGTCAACATCGCGACCGACATGTGCCAGCAGCGCGTCTGCTCGCCGGCCGACCTCGAGACGGCGGTGCGCCTGGGCCTGGGCTACCCCCGCGGTCCGCTCGCGATGGGCGACCTGTACGGTCCGACCAACATGCTGGAGGTGCTGTTCAACCTGCAGACCGTCTACGGCGACCCGCGCTATCGCCCGAGCCCGTGGCTGCGCCGGCGCGGCGCGCTGGGCCTGAGCCTGATGCACGAAGAAGAATAGAACAAACACGACACAAGACCAGAGACAGCCATGACCGCCGAACTCAAGAGCACCACCGAAGGCAGCACGATGGTGCTGACCCTCTCCAACCCCTCGCTGCGCAATGCGCTCGATCCGGCCATCTATGCGGCCGGCGTCGAGGCCCTCAACGGCGCCGAGAACAGCGCCGAGATCCGCAGCGTGGTGATCGTGGGCGAAGGCCCGTGGTTCTGTGCCGGCGGCTCGCTCCAGCGGCTGCAGGCCAACCGGCAGCAGCCCGCTTCGGTGCAGGCCGAGTCGATCGAGGGCCTGCACAACTGGATCGATTCGATCCGTACCTTCCCCAAGCCGGTGATCGCGGCGGTCGAGGGCGCGGCCGCCGGCGCCGGCTTCTCGCTGGCGCTGGCCTGCGACCTGCTGGTGTCCGCACGCGATGCGGTGTTTGCGGCCTCGTACGTCAACGTCGGCCTTTCTCCCGACGGCGGCATGAGCTGGCACCTGGCGCAGGCGTTGCCGCGCCAGCTGGCGACCGAATGGCTCATGGGCGGCGAACGCATCGGCGCAGCACGCCTGCATGCGGCCGGCCTGGTCAACGAGCTCGCCGACACTGGGCAGGCGCTGTCGGCCGCGCTGCGCCTGGCGGCCCACCTGGACGGCAAGGCGCCCAATGCGCTGGCCAGCATCAAGGAGCTGCTCAACGAGGCGCGCGGCAACGCGCTGTCGACGCAGCTCGCGCAGGAGCGCGACCACTTCGTGCGCAACCTGCACCATCCCAACGCCGGGATCGGCATCGAGGCCTTCCTCGCCAAGCAGAAACCCCGCTACGCCTGACACCCCACGCGTCGCTCCCGGGACATCTTTGCCCCTTTCAGTCTCCGACAGGACAGACCTATGGACGAGCCCATTCTTACCATCGACGAACGCGAGGCGATCAACAACGGTCGCTGGTTCTCCTCTCTTTCTCCCTCACTGCGACACGACATCCTCCGATGCGCCTACGTCAAACGTCACAAGGACGGCGATCTGCTCTGCGCCCGCGGCGACCCGCCCGAGCAATGGATCGCCTGCGCCCGGGGCGCGGTCCGCGTGAGCTCGACGACGGTGTCGGGCAAGCAGGTGACGCTGACCTACGTCGAGCCGGGCATCTGGTTCGGCGACGTGGCGATGTTCGACGGGGACCGGCGCACCCACGATGCCTATGCGCATGGCGACACGACCACGCTGAACGTGGCGCGCGCCGACTTCCAGAAGATCCTGGCCAACCACGTCGAGCTCTACGAAGCGCTGATGCGCCTGCAGGCGCGGCGCATCCGACAGCTGTTCGGACTGGTCGAGGACCTCAACACCCTGCCCTTGCGCGCACGCCTGGCCAAGCAGCTCACGCACCTGGTGCGCAGCTACGGTGCCCCGGCGCTGGACGACGGCAGCCACATGCGCATCGGCCTGCACCTGGCGCAGGAAGAACTGGCACAGCTGCTGGGCGCCTCGCGCCAGCGCGTCAACCAGGAGCTCAAGGCCATGGAGCGCGAGCACATCATCCGCATCGAACAGGGCGGCCTGGTGGTGCTCGACCGGGCCGGGCTCATGCGCCTGTCCGAAGCCGATCTTTGACGACGAACCCCATCGCCACCTCATGACCCAGCAGGACTTCAGCAACTTCATCGGCACCCGCGCGGTCTCGCAGCAGCACGCCTTCGACGTCGACACGCTCACCGCGTGGCTCGAGGCCCATCTCGACGGCTTCAAGGGTCCGCTGACGGTGGAGATGTTCAAGGGAGGCCAATCCAACCCGACCTACAAGCTGGTCACGCCGACCAAGAGCTACGTGATGCGCGCCAAGCCCGGCCCGGTCGCCAAGCTGCTGCCCTCGGCCCACGCGATCGAGCGCGAGTTCAAGGTGATGAGCGGGCTCGCCGGCACCGACGTGCCGGTGCCGCAGATGCACTGCCTGTGCGAGGACGAGTCGGTCATCGGCCGCGCCTTCTACGTGATGGAATTCAAGCAGGGCCGCGTGCTCTGGGACCAGGCCCTGCCCGGCATGGACACCGCCGAGCGCAGTGCCATCTACGACGAGCTCAACCGCGTGATCGCGGCGCTGCACAAGGTGAAGTTCGCCGAGCGCGGCCTGGCCGACTACGGCAAGCCCGGCAACTACTTCGAGCGCCAGATCGGTCGCTGGAGCAAGCAGTACATCGCCTCGATCACCGAGCCGATTCCCGAGATGGACCGCCTGATGGCATGGCTGCCTGCCAACATGCCCGACAGCGCGCGCGACGCGTCGATGACCTCGATCGTGCACGGCGACTACCGGCTCGACAACGTGATGTTCCACCCGACCGAGCCACGCGCCATCGCGGTGCTCGACTGGGAACTGTCGACGCTGGGCCACCCGCTGGCCGACTTCAGCTACCACTGCATGTCCTGGCACATCGCGCCCGGTGCCTTCCGCGGCATCGGCGGCCTCGACGTCGAAAGCCTGGGCATCCCCACGCAGAGCGCCTACATCCGACGCTACTGCGAACGCACCGGCCTGACCACGCCCGAAGCGCTGGCGCCCGACTGGAACTTCTACCTCGCCTACAACCTGTTCCGCATGGCGGCCATCCTGCAAGGCATCGCCAAGCGGGTCGAGGCCGGCACCGCCTCGAGCGAACAGGCCGTGGCATCGGGGCGCGGCGCGCGCCCGATGGCCGAGATGGCCTGGGCCTTCGCCAGCAAGGCCTGAGCGCCCGCATTCACACCCGTTCACCCCAGGAGACGACAAATGGACTTTGAGTATTCCGCCAAGACCAAGGAACTGCAGCAGCGCGTGAGCGCGTTCATGGACGCGCACATCTACCCCGCCGAGTCGGCCTACACGGCCGAACTGGCCGCGAACACGGCCGCCGGCAAGCGCTGGACCGCGCTCAAGACCGTCGAGCAGGTCAAGGAGAAGGCCAAGGCCCAGGGCTTGTGGAACCTGTTCCTGCCGGTCGACAGCGCTGCCGCTTCGGGCTATGAAGGTGCGGGCCTGACCAACCAGGAATACGCGCCGCTGGCCGAGATCATGGGCCGGGTGCCATGGGCCAGCGAGGCCTTCAACTGCTCGGCGCCCGACACCGGCAACATGGAGACCATCGCGCGCTACGGCTCCGAAGCCATCAAGGCGCGCTGGCTCAAGCCGCTGCTCGAAGGCCAGATCCGCTCGGCCTTCGCGATGACCGAGCCCGACGTGGCCTCGAGCGATGCGACCAACATCGCCACCCGCATCGAGCGCCAGGGCAACGAGTACGTGATCAACGGCCGCAAGTGGTGGATCTCCGGCGCCGCCGACCCGCGCTGCGCGGTCTACATCACCATGGGCAAGACCGATCCCGAAGCGGCGCGGCATTCGCAGCAGAGCATGGTGATCGTGCCGGCCGATGCCAAGGGCATCAAGGTGATCCGTCCGCTCAACGTGCTGGGCTACGACGATGCGCCGCACGGCCACGTCGAGATGACCTTCGAGAACGTGCGCGTGCCGGTCGACAACATCCTGCTGGGCGAAGGCCGCGGCTTCGAGATCGCCCAGGGTCGCCTCGGCCCGGGACGCATCCACCATTGCATGCGCCTGATCGGCCTGGCCGAGCGCGCGCTCGAGCTGATGTGCCGTCGCGCCTCGTCGCGCGTGGCCTTCGGCAAGACGGTCGCCTCGCAGACCGTCACGCAGGAACGCATCGCCGAAGCGCGCTGCAAGATCGACATGGCGCGCCTGCTCACGCTCAAGGCCGCCTGGCTGATGGACGTGGCCGGCAACAAGGTCGCGAAGAACGAGATCGCGATGATCAAGGTGGTGGCGCCGTCGATGGCCTGCCAGGTGATCGACTGGGCCATGCAGGTCCATGGCGGCGGCGGCATGTCCGACGACTTCCCGCTGGCCAACGCCTACGCCCATGCGCGCACGCTGCGCTTCGCCGACGGCCCGGACGAAGTGCACCGCAATGCGATCGCCAAGTGGGAGCTGGGCCGCTACGCTGCCGACAAGCGCGAGATCGAGCCGCCCGTCACGCGCTTCTGATCCACCCGCGCCATGAAGCCGCCCGCGCCTTGCGCCGGCGGCTTTTTTGCTGGTGCGCGCTACAGCGGCTTCTGCATGAACAGCGCCGAGCCGAAGGCCGGATCGAGCTGGTAGCCCGCGAAGCCTTCACGCTCGTAGGCGCGCACCGCCGGCGCATTGCCTTGCAGCACTTCCAGCGTGAGCTTGCAGGCGCCGCGCGCCACGGCCTCTTTCTCCACACGCGCGAGCATGCGCTGCGTGATGCGCTGGCCGCGATGGCTGGCCGCCACCACCACGTCGTGCACGTTCACCAGCGGACGGCAGGCGAAAGTGGAGAAGCCCTCGATGCAGTTGACCAGCCCGACAGCCTCTTCACCGTCGAAGGCGAGCACGCTGAAGGCCTGCGGCCGGGCTGCGAGCGCGGCCGGAAGCGCCGCCAGCACGGCCTCGCTCAGCGGCGTGCCGCCACCGGCCGGATCGCGCGCGTAAGCATCGAGCAGGTTCACCAGGGCGGCGGCGTGGACAGGATGGCCGTAGTCGGCCAGGACGATATCGATCACACAGGCTCCAGTCGCCGGGTGATGCCCGCCGGCATTTCGATGCGGATGGGGTCGCCGCTTCGGACTTCCCCGCCTTGGCAGACAACCGCCATCACGCCCGCCTTGCGCACCAGCTCGCCCTGGGCGTCGCGCGCCAGCGTAGCGGCCATCAGGCCGCGCTGGAAGCGGTCGATCTGGCTGCAGGGGTTGCGCAACCCGGTCAGCTCGAGCACGGCGGCTGCGCCGAGGTGCAGCCGCGTGCCGGTCGGCAGTTCCAGCAGCGCGATGCCCTGCGTCGTAAGGTTCTCGCCCAGGTCCCCGGGCCAGACCGCGAAGCCCGCTGCCATCAGCTCGTCGAACAGCTCGGCGTGGATCAGGTGCACCTGCCGCAGGTTGGGGGCGCCCGGGTTGCGGGCCACGCGCGAGCGGTGCTGGACCGTCGTGCCGGCATGCGCGTCGCCTTCGACGCCCAGCCCCGCCACCAGCCGGATCGCAGGCTCGGCGAATTTCGAGAAGCTGTGCAGCGTGCTGCGATGCACCGCGCTGACCGTGGCGCCCGCCATGCCGTCAATCCTCCAGTGTGGCCGCCATGCGCTGTGCGAAGGCATCGGCCTGGGCACGGTCGCGCGCCTCGACCATCACGCGTACCAGCGGCTCGGTCCCGCTGGCGCGGATCAGCACCCGGCCCGCATCGCCCAGTTCGGCTTCGGTGCGCTGCGTCTCGGCGGCCAGCGCGGCATTGCTTTTCCAGTCCTGGCCGGGCTTGAGCCGCACGTTGATCATGGTCTGGGGAAACAGCACGACATCCGACAGCAGCTCGGCCACGGTCTTGCCGCTGCGCTGGCAGGCCTGCAGCACCTGCAGCGCGCTCACGATGCCGTCGCCCGTGGTGTGGCAGTCGAGTGCCAGCAGGTGGCCCGAGCTCTCGCCACCCAGCAGCCAGCCGCGTTTCTCGAGTTCCTCGAGCACATAGCGGTCGCCGACCTTGGCGCGCACGAACTCGACGCCCAGCTTGCGCAGCGCGATCTCCACCGCCTTGTTGGTCATCAGCGTGCCCACCACCCCGACGGGCTTGTCGCCGCGCTCGATGCGCTCGCGCACCATCAGGTAGAGCAGTTCGTCGCCGTTGAACAGGCGGCCGCTGGCGTCGACCAGCTGCAGCCGGTCTGCGTCGCCGTCGAGCGCGATACCGTAGTCGGCCTGCTGCGCCAGCACCGCGGCCACCAATGCCTCGGGGTGCGTCGCACCGACGTTCTTGTTGATGTTGAGCCCGTCGGGCGACACGCCGATGGTGCTGACTTCGGCGCCCAGTTCATGGAACACGTTGGGCGCCACCTGGTAGGCCGCGCCATGCGCTGCGTCGACGACCAGCTTCATGTCGCGCAACGTCAGGTCGTTGGCGAAGGTGCTCTTGCAGAACTCGATGTAGCGGCCCGACGCATCGTCGAGGCGGCGTGCCTTGCCGAGGTTGGCCGAATCGGCCCACACCGGCGCCTCCTGCAGCGCGGCCTCGACCGCCAGTTCCCAGGCGTCGTCGAGCTTGGTACCCTGCGCGCTGAAGAACTTGATGCCGTTGTCGGCAAAGGCGTTGTGGCTGGCGCTGATCACCACACCCAGGCTGGCGCGCTGCGCCCGCGTGAGGTAGGCCACACCGGGCGTCGGCAGCGGGCCGAGCAGCACCACGTCGACGCCGGCCGAGTTGAAGCCCGACTCGAGCGCCGATTCGAGCATGTAGCCGGAGATGCGGGTGTCCTTGCCGATGAGCACCGTGGGGCGCTTCTGGGTTCTCTTGAGCACGCGGCCCACGGCATGCGCGAGGCGCAGCACGAAGTCCGGCGTGATGGGGGCCTGGCCAACCGTGCCGCGAATGCCGTCGGTGCCGAAATACTGTCGAGTCATGGTGTCGTCTTGTCTTGTTGATCTTGTGTCCCGGCGTCCTGCATCGCCTGCCGCACGGCCAGGGCCGCGACGGTATCGCGCACATCGTGCACACGCAGGATGACAGCGCCGCGCTCGGCCGCCAGCAGGGCTGCGGCCACGCTGGGCACCATGCGCCCGCTCGCATTCTCGATGCCTGTGACGGCACCGAGCGAGGACTTGCGCGACCAGCCGGCCAGCAGCGGATAGCCCAGGTCCAGCAGCGCGTGCTGGTGCGCCAGCAGGGCGAAATTCTGCCTCACGGTCTTGCCGAAGCCGATGCCGGGATCGAGCACGATGCGTGCAGCATCGACCTGCAGGTCGCGCAGGCCCTGCGCGTGGACCGAGAGGAAAGCGCGCACCTGCGCCACCACGTCGCCGTCCATGGGCCGGGCCTGCATGGTCCGGGGCTCGCGGTGCATGTGCATCAGGCAGATGCCGCAGGAAGGATGCTGCGCCACCGCGGCCAGCGCGCCGGGCTGGCGCAGCGCCCAGATGTCGTTGACGATGTCGGCGCCCAGGTCCAGCACGGCACGCATGACCTCCGCCTTCGAGGTGTCGACCGAGATCGGCACGCCCAGACGCACCGCCTCACGCACCACCGGCAGCACGCGTTCGAGCTCCTGCTCCAGCGGCACGGCGGGGCTGCCCGGCCGGGTCGATTCCCCGCCGATGTCGAGCAGCTCGGCGCCCTGCGCCACCAGCAGTTCGCAATGCCAAACCGCGGCCTGGGTCGAGGCATGGGCGCCGCCATCGGAGAAGGAGTCGGGCGTGACGTTGACGATGCCCATCACGCGGGGCCGCGACAGGTCGATCAGGAAGCGCGTGGTGCGCCAGTTCAAGGTGGCGGTCATCTCGCGGCGCCAGGACGAAAAAACGGGGCCAGAGGCCCCGTCGATCTGCACTGCACCATGTCAGGCCGCAGTGGGCGCCGGATCGGTCGCGACCGCCGGCGTGCCGCCGCTGCCGCCGTTGTTCGACGGCGGGATGCGCGGCGTCCAGTCCTTGGGCGGACGCGGTTCGCGGCCGGCCATGATGTCGTCGAGCTGTTCCGAATCGATGGTTTCCCATTCGAGCAGGGCCTTGGCCATGGCGTGCATCTTGTCGCTGTTCTCTTCGATCAGGCCACGCGCCAGCGCGTACTGCTCGTCGATGATGCGACGCACTTCGCCGTCGACCTTTTCCATGGTCTGTTCGCTCATGGTCGTGGTCTTGGTCACCGAACGGCCCAGGAACACTTCGCCTTCGTTCTCGGCATAGACCATCGGACCCAGCGCGTCGGTCATGCCGTAGCGCGTGACCATGTCGCGGGCGATCGAGGTCGCACGTTCGAAGTCGTTGCTGGCGCCGGTGGTCATCTGGTGCATGAACACTTCCTCGGCGATGCGGCCACCGAACAGCATGCTGATCTGGTTGAGCATGTATTCGCGGTCGTAGCTGTAGCGGTCCTGTGCGGGCAGGCTCATGGTCACGCCCAGCGCACGGCCGCGCGGGATGATCGTGACCTTGTGGACCGGGTCGCACTTGGGCAGCAGCTTGCCGATCAGGGCGTGGCCGGACTCGTGGTAGGCCGTGTTGCGGCGCTCTTCCTCGGGCATGACCATGCTCTTGCGCTCGGGGCCCATGAAGATCTTGTCCTTGGCCTTCTCGAAGTCCTGCATCTCGACCACGCGCGCATTGCGGCGGGCGGCCATCAAAGCGGCTTCGTTGCACAGGTTGGCGAGATCGGCGCCCGACATGCCGGGCGTGCCGCGCGCGATGATGCTCGGGTTCACGTCCTGGCCGAGCGGCACCTTGCGCATGTGCACGCCGAGGATCTGCTCACGGCCGCGGATGTCCGGCAGCGTGACGTAAACCTGGCGGTCGAAACGACCCGGGCGCAGCAGTGCGGCGTCCAGGATGTCCGGGCGGTTGGTGGCCGCGACCACGATCACACCCAGGTTGGTTTCGAAGCCGTCCATCTCGACCAGCATCTGGTTCAAGGTCTGCTCGCGCTCGTCGTTGCCGCCGCCGAGGCCGGCGCCACGCTGGCGACCGACCGCGTCGATTTCATCGATGAAGATGATGCAGGGAGCGTTCTTCTTGGCGTTCTCGAACATGTCGCGCACGCGGGCTGCGCCCACGCCGACGAACATTTCGACGAAGTCGGAACCGGAGATCGAGAAGAAAGGCACCTTGGCCTCGCCGGCGATCGACTTGGCCAGCAGCGTCTTGCCGGTGCCCGGAGGGCCGACCAGCAGCAGGCCGCGCGGAATGCGCCCGCCGAGCTTCTGGAAGCGACCCGGGTCCTTGAGGAAGTCGACGACTTCCTTGACTTCTTCCTTGGCCTCGTCGCAACCGGCCACGTCGGCGAAGGTCACGGTGTTCGTGTTCTCGTCGAGCATGCGGGCCTTGCTCTTGCCGAAGCTGAACGCACCGCCCTTGCCTCCGCCCTGCATCTGTCGCATGAAATAGACCCAGACACCGATCAACAGCAGCATCGGCCCCCAGCTGACCAGCAGCGTCATGAGCAGCGAGCCCTCTTCGCGCGGCTTGACGTCGAACTTGACGTTGTGGTCGATCAGATCACCCACGAGTCCGCGGTCGAGCACCGTGGCCGTCGTGCGGATCCTGCGATCGTCGTTGGTGACCGCGACGATCTCGCCGCCGCCCACGCCCTCGGGGATGAGCGCACTCTTGATTTGGTTGTTCCGGACCTGGTCCAGAAACTCGGAGTAGCTGACAGCTCCCGAGCCGGCGCCACCGCGGGTGTCGAACTGCTTGAACACAGTGAACAACACCATCGCGATGACAAGCCAGACGGCAACTTTGGAAAACCACTGATTGTTCAAACGAAGCTCCAGTCAAAAGCGCGTGACAGCGAAATGAAACTTCGCCCAGGTCACGCAATTGATGGCCATTTTAGGCTTTTCAAGCCATGAAACACCGTGTTTTCCCGCAAGCAGCCACAGCCCGGGCACGGTTTTGGCACGGTCCGCAAGGTATCAATTCGTGTCGACGGCTTTCAGGCCGATGCCGACCATGAAGGTTTCCGACGATTTGTCGCGCGAGGCCTTGGGCTTGATCGGCTTCACGGTCTTGAAATTGGCCTTGAACAGCTGGGTCAGCTCGGCGTAGCCGCCGCCATGGAACAGCTTGGTGACGAGCGCCCCCTCGGGCTTCATGTGCTGGCGTGAAAAATCGATCGCCAGCTCGACCAGGTGCGAAATGCGCGCCGCATCGGCCGAGGCGATGCCCGAGAGATTCGGCGCCATGTCCGACACCACCACGTCGGCCTTGCGGCCCGCCAGCGCGGCTTCGAGCCGTGCCAGCACCTCATCCTCGCGGAAATCGCCCTGGAGAAAGATCACGCCTTCGATCGGCTCCATCGGCAGGAGGTCGAGCGCGATGATGGTGCCGTCCAGCGTGCCGGATGCGGCGCCGTGGGGCGAAAGCCGACGCCGCACGTACTGGCTCCAGGCCCCCGGCGTCGAGCCCAGGTCGACCACCAGATGCCCGGGACGGATCAGTCCCATGGTCTCGTCGATCTCCTTGAGCTTGTAGGCGGCGCGTGCGCGGTAACCCTCGCGGGTGGCCAACTTGACGTACGTGTCGTTCACGTGATCGTTCAACCACGCCTTGTTGACCTTGTTGCTTTTCGTCTTGACTTTCATTCGCCTCGATAATACGGGTATGACAGCCATTCAACTTACCCCTGCGCAACGCAAGGTGCATCGCGCCGATGCCCACCACCTCGATCCGATCGTCATGATCGGTGGCGACGGGCTCACCCCGGCTGTCACGAAAGAAGCCGAAGCCGCCCTCAAGGCCCATGGCCTGATCAAGGTCCGCGTCTTCTCCGACGACCGTGCCGCCCGCGAAGCCATGCTGGCCACGCTGGCCGACGAACTCGACGCCGCGCCGATCCAGCACATCGGCAAGCTGCTGGTGCTGTGGCGCCCGAAGGTCGAGAAGGTCCGCGAGATCGACGAAGACCGCATGCCCGGCCCACGTGACGTCAAGGTGCTCAAGTACAGCAAGCGCGGCGGCCAGCGCCCCGAGATCAAGACCCTGCGCGTGCTGGGCAACCAGCGCCTGACGCCCGGCGGCACGATCAAGCGCGCCAAGCCGCCGCGTCCGCTGTCGGCCAAGAAGCGCAACCAGGCAGACTGAGCTTGGCGGCAGTGCAAGGCGCCCGGCGCCATATCCTCTGCATGAAGTGGGGCACGAAATACGGCCCCGAATACGTCAATCGCCTCTATGCGATGGTGCGCCGCAACCTCAGCGGCGACTTCAACTTCGTCTGCCTGACCGACGACGGCCAGGGCATCCGCAGCGAAGTGCAGTGCCTGCCGATCCCGCCACTCGACCTGGAAGTGCCTGCGGGCCAGCCGGACCGGGCCTGGAAGAAGCTCACGACCTTCGAGGCCGACCTGCACGGCCTGCGCGGCACCGCCCTCTTCCTGGACCTCGACGTGGTGGTGGTCGGCAGCCTCGACGCCTTCTTCGAGCAGCCCGGCGAGTTCCTGATCATCCACGACTACGCGCGGCCCTGGCGCACCGAGCGCATCACCGGCAACTCGTCGGTCTACCGCTTCGAGCTGGGCGCCCATGCCGACGTGCTGGCATATTTCCGCGCCAACATGGACGCGGTGCAGGCCAGGTTCCGCAACGAACAGGCCTACCTGTCGGACTTCATGCATGCCCAGGGGCGGCTGCAGTACTGGCCCGACGCCTGGTGCCCGAGCTTCAAGTACCACGGCATCCCGACCTGGCCGACCAACTACTGGCAGGAGCCCTTCGTGCCCGACGGTGCGCGCATCGTGGTGTTCCACGGCGAATGCAATCCGCCGGATGCGCTGGCGGGCCGGCGCAACCGCGCCTTCCGCTTCATCCGGCCGGCGCGGTGGATCGCCAGGTACTGGACGACCACCTGATCAGACGACGCTGATCAGCCCCCGCTGCGGCGTCCCATGCGCCACAGCAGCACGCCGGTGCAGGCCCACTGCAGCAGGTACATGGCGCTGCCCACCGGGTGCCAGAGCTTCAGGTTGTCGCGCGCCATGATGCGCGGCGCCACTGCGTACTGCTGCAGCAGGGCCAGCAGCAGCGCGGCCAGCACCAGGCCGATGGCGAAACGGGTCGCGTCGTCGAAGCCCTGATCGGCCTTCTGACGCAGGTACATCAGCAGGATCAGCCCGCAGGCGATCGCGATCCAGCTCTGGGCCGCGAACAGCTGACCGGCGAAGTTGCCGGCCACCGACGGGTTGCCCAGCCGGGCGAACAGCATCGGCACCACCAGGAAACCCACGGTGCTCAGGCTGCCCCACCAGAAGGCGGCCAGCATCAGCGCGATACGGTCCTTCATGTGTCGCGGCCGGCGCTCAGACGTAGCTGATCGCGACGATTTCGTAGTGCTTGAGCCCGCCGGGCGCCTGCACTTCGGCGGTATCGCCCTCCTCCTTGCCGATCAGCGCGCGCGCGATCGGGCTGGAGATGTTGATAAGGCCCAGCTTCAGGTCGGCCTCGTCCTCGCCCACGATCTGGTACTTGACGGCCTCGCCCGTGCTCTCTTCCTCGAGCTCGACGGTGGCACCGAACACCACCTTGCCGCCGGCGTCGAGCGCGGTCGGGTCGATGATCTGCGCGGCCGACAGCTTGCCTTCGATTTCCTGGATCCGCCCTTCGATGAAGCCCTGGCGGTCCTTGGCGACTTCGTACTCGGCGTTCTCGCTCAGGTCGCCCTGGGCGCGGGCCTCGGAGATCGCGTTGATCACCCAGGGACGGTCGACCGTCTTGAGGCGATGGAGTTCTTCGCGCAGTTTTTCGGCGCCGCGCTTGGTGACGGGGATGGTGCTCATGTTCTGTTGCTCCAGAAAGCGAAAACGCCGAACGCTGCCGTTCGGCGGTGCATGTGGGGAGAGAGGATCAGACGAGGGTTCGTCCGGTCAGCCGGCTCAGGATGGCGAGCGGGCTTGCCTCGGGATTGTATTGCCTCGCCGCGGGCAGATGCAGCGTCTGTTCGAGCATGTACTGGCCCGACATCACGGCATGCGAGGTCTGGTCGGAAAAGCAGACCCAGACCGATCCGGCCGGGAAAGGCACGGTCTGCTGGGGCGCGTTCTTCTGGTAGTCGAGGTCGGCCTTCATCCCGTCGTGCAGTTGCAGCATCAGGTGGTCGTACTCGCTGCGCAGCGACTTGGTCACGCGCAGCGCCCGCAGCAGCCTCGCCTGCCAGGCCGAATAGGGCTTGGCGCGCGGCAGGAAGCGTTGTGCAACGGTCTCGAAGGGCTCGCCCACCCGCCAGACGCGCGGTGCGCCCTCAGGGTTGGCATTGGTGAAGACGCGCAGGATGCGCTCGCCGTAGTTGGGCCGCGAGGGAAAGGCATCGACGTGCATGCGCTTGTCGTCGGCGCGCCAGGACTGCACGCGCGTCTCGACCTGCGCCGGCCGGTAGCTCGTGGGCGCGAGCCGCAGCGCCGGCGTGTAGTGCGGCAGCAGGCCGTGGATCAGCTGCTGCGCCTGGGCACGGAAGCGCCCCACCATCGCCGCGGCGGCGCGCTGCACCGCCTCGTCGCCGACGGCGCCCTTGAGGCGCCCTTCGGCATCGAGGCTGATGTTGCGCACCTTGGGCGCCAGCAGGCTCGGCGTCAGCAGGCTACGCTCCCCGGGCAGAAGCTCGAAGCCCAGCCGGGGGAAATACAGCACCTTGCCGGCCTCCAGCGCCGCGATCCACGCCTCATTGGGCGTGGCCGCGGCCCAGTCGGCCAGGTCGAGTTCGACGAGCTGCGCGTCCATGTGTGGCCTCAGGCCGCCGCCAGCTGCGCGTGCATCTCCTGCACCGAGATCACGCCGAGTTCGTCCATGTGCTGCATGCCTTCGACCGCGGCTTCGGCACCGAAGATCGTGGTGAAGGTGGTCACACGGGCCAGCAGCGCCGAGGTGCGGATCTGGCGGGAGTCGGTGATCGCGTTGCGGCGCTCTTCGACCGTGTTGATGACCAAGGCAATCTCGTTGTTCTTGATCATGTCCACGATGTGCGGGCGGCCTTCGGTCACCTTGTTGACGGTCGCGCAGGCAATGCCGGCCGCGCCGATTGCAGCAGCCGTGCCCTTGGTCGCCGTCAGCTCGAAGCCCAGCTTGACCAGGCCGCGCGCCACCTCGACGGCGCGTTCCTTGTCGTTGTTCTTCACCGAGATGAAGACCTTGCCCGACTTCGGCAGCAGCGTGCCGGCACCGATCTGCGATTTCACGAAGGCCTCGCCGAAGGTCTTGCCCACACCCATGACTTCGCCGGTCGACTTCATCTCGGGGCCGAGGATGGTGTCCACGCCCGGGAACTTGACGAAGGGGAACACCGCTTCCTTCACGCTGAAGTAAGGCGGCGTCACTTCCTTGGTGATGCCCTGCGAGGCCAGCGACTGGCCGGCCATGCAGCGTGCCGCCACCTTGGCCAGCTGGATGCCCGTGGCCTTGCTCACGAAGGGCACGGTGCGCGATGCACGCGGGTTCACTTCGAGCACGTAGATGACGTCCTTGCCATCCTTCTGCTGGATCGCGAACTGCACGTTCATCAGGCCGACCACGTTGAGCGCCGCAGCCATGGCCGCGCTCTGGCGCTTGAGTTCTGCGATGGTGTCGGCGCTCAGGCTGTAGGGCGGCAGCGAGCAGGCGGAGTCGCCCGAGTGCACGCCGGCCTGTTCGATGTGTTCCATCACGCCGCCGATCAGCGTGCCGCCTTCGGCATCGCGGATGCAGTCGACGTCGCATTCCACCGCGTCGTTGAGGAAGCGGTCCAGCAGCACCGGCGAGTCGTTGCTGACCTTCACGGCTTCGCGCATGTAACGCTCGAGGTCGCGCTGCTCGTGCACGATTTCCATCGCGCGGCCGCCCAGCACGTAGCTCGGGCGCACCACCAGCGGGTAACCCAGTTCGGCGGCCTTTTCCAGGGCCTCGGCTTCGGCGCGGGCCGTCGCGTTCGGCGGCTGACGCAGGCCCAGCGTGTGCAGCAGCTGCTGGAAGCGCTCGCGGTCTTCGGCCGCATCGATCATGTCGGGCGAGGTGCCGATGATCGGCACGCCGTTGGCTTCGAGGTCGAGTGCGAGCTTCAGGGGCGTCTGGCCGCCGTACTGCACGATCACGCCGACCGGCTTTTCCTTGTCGACGATCTCGAGCACGTCCTCGAGCGTCAGCGGCTCGAAGTACAGGCGGTCGGAGGTGTCGTAGTCGGTCGAGACGGTCTCGGGATTGCAGTTGACCATGATGGTCTCGTAGCCGTCCTCGCGCATGGCGAGTGCGGCGTGCACGCAGCAGTAATCGAACTCGATGCCCTGGCCGATGCGGTTGGGACCGCCGCCGAGCACCATGATCTTCTTGTTGTTCGTCGGCTCGGCTTCGCACTCGTCCTCGTAGGTCGAGTACATGTAGGCCGTGTTGGTCGCGAACTCGGCCGCGCAGGTGTCGACGCGCTTGTAGACCGGGCGCACGCCCAGGGCACGGCGCTTCTCGCGGATGGCGGTGTCGGTGGTCTTCAGCTGGCGCGCCAGGCGGCGGTCGGAGAAGCCCTTCTTCTTGAGCGCGAGCAGCGTGTCGCGGTCGATGTCGTCGAGCGACTTGGTCTCCAGCTCGAGCTCGATCTTCACGATCTCCTCGATCTGCACCAGGAACCACGGATCGATTTTGGTGAGCGCGAACACTTCGTCCACGCTCAGGCCCATCGCGAAGGCATCGCCCACGTACCAGATGCGCTCGGGGCCGGGCTCGCCGAGTTCCTTCTCGAGCACTTCGCGGTCCTGCGTCTTCTCGTTGAGACCGTCGACGCCCACTTCGAGACCGCGCAGGGCCTTCTGGAAGGATTCCTGGAAGGTCCGGCCCATGGCCATCACCTCGCCCACCGACTTCATCTGCGTCGTCAGGCGCGAGTCGGCCTGCGGGAATTTCTCGAAGGCGAAACGCGGGATCTTGGTGACCACGTAGTCGATCGAGGGCTCGAAGGACGCGGGCGTGGCACCGCCGGTGATCTCGTTGCGCAGCTCGTCGAGCGTGTAGCCCACGGCCAGCTTGGCCGCGACCTTGGCGATCGGGAAGCCCGTGGCCTTGGAGGCCAGTGCCGACGAACGCGACACGCGCGGGTTCATCTCGATGACGACCATGCGGCCGTCCTGCGGGTTGATCGAGAACTGCACGTTCGAGCCGCCGGTGTCGACGCCGATCTCGCGCAGCACGGCCAGCGAGGCGTTGCGCAGGATCTGGTATTCCTTGTCGGACAGCGTCTGCGCGGGCGCCACGGTGATCGAGTCGCCGGTGTGCACGCCCATCGGGTCCAGGTTCTCGATCGAGCAGACGATGATGCAGTTGTCGGCGGTGTCGCGCACCACTTCCATCTCGTACTCTTTCCAGCCCAGCAGCGACTCTTCGATCAGCAGTTCGTTGGTCGGCGAGGCCTCCAGGCCGCGCTTGCAGATGGTCTCGAATTCATCGGGGTTGTAGGCGATGCCGCCGCCGGTGCCGCCGAGCGTGAAGCTCGGGCGGATCACGGTCGGGAAGCCCAGCGTCTTCTGCACGGTCCAGGCCTCGTCCATCGAGTGCGCGATGCCGGAGCGGGCCGAGCCCAGTCCGATCTTGGTCATCGCGTCCTTGAACTTCAGCCGGTCCTCGGCCTTGTCGATGGCTTCCGGCTTGGCGCCGATCAGCTCGACCTTGTACTTGTCGAGCACGCCGTTGCGCCACAGGTCGAGCGCGCAGTTGAGCGCGGTCTGGCCACCCATGGTCGGCAGGATCGCGTCGGGCCGTTCCTTGGCGATGATCTTCTCGACCGTCTGCCAGGTGATGGGCTCGATGTAGGTGACGTCGGCCGTGGCCGGGTCGGTCATGATCGTCGCGGGATTGCTGTTGATCAGGATGACCTTGTAGCCCTCCTCGCGCAGCGCCTTGCAGGCTTGCACGCCCGAGTAGTCGAACTCGCAGGCCTGGCCGATGATGATCGGGCCGGCGCCGATGATGAGGATGCTCTTGAGATCTGTGCGCTTAGGCATTCTTGTTTCCTGCTTTGTGCTTTTCCATCAATGCCGTGAAGCGATCGAACAGGTAGCCGATGTCGTGCGGGCCGGGCGAGGCTTCGGGGTGACCCTGGAAGCAGAAGGCCGGCTTGTCGGTGCGCGCCAGGCCTTGCAGCGTGTTGTCGAACAGGCTGATGTGGGTGGCACGCAGGTTGGCCGGGAGCGACTTCTCGTCGACCGCGAAGCCGTGGTTCTGGCTGGTGATACTCACGCGGCCGTTGTCGAGGTCCTTGACCGGATGGTTCGCGCCATGGTGGCCGAACTTCATCTTGAAGGTCTTCGCACCCGAGGCCAGCGCCATGATCTGGTGACCCAGGCAGATGCCGAAGGTCGGGATGCCGGTCTCGATCAGTTCCTTGACGGCGTCGATCGCGTAGTCGCAGGGCTCCGGGTCGCCGGGGCCGTTGGACAGGAAGATGCCGTCGGGCTGGAGCTTCAGCACATCGGCCGCGGGCGTCTGCGCCGGCACCACGGTGATGCGCGCGCCGCGCTGGGCCAGCATGCGCAGGATGTTCTTCTTGACGCCGTAGTCGAAGGCCACGACGTGGAACTTGGGCGTGATCTGCACGCCGTACCCCGGCTTGCCGTTCAGGTTCACGAGCTTCCACTCGGTCTCGGTCCACTCGTAGGTCTGCGTGACCGACACCACCTTGGCCAGGTCGAGGCCGGCCATGCTGGGCACGCCCTTGGCGGCGGCGATGGCCTGGTCGATGCGCGCCTGCGTGACCGTCTCGCCGGCGGCGAGGCCGACGATGCAGCCGTTCTGCGCGCCGTGCGTGCGCAGATGACGCGTGAGCTTACGGGTGTCGATGTTGGCGATGGCCACCGTCTTGCTGCGCACCAGGTAGGCGTCGAGCGTTTCGGTCTGGCGGAAATTCGAGGCAAGGAGTGGCAGGTCCTTGATGATCAGGCCTGCGGCATGGACCTTGTCGGCTTCGATGTCTTCCTCGTTGACGCCGTAGTTGCCGATGTGCGGATACGTGAGGGTCACGATCTGCTGGCAGTAGCTGGGGTCGGTCAGGATTTCCTGATAGCCGGTCATCGAGGTGTTGAACACCACTTCGCCGGCTGTGGAGCCGGTGGCTCCGATCGAATTGCCGAGAAAGACCGTGCCGTCTGCGAGCGCCAGGATGGCGGGAGGAAAAGCTCCCTTGAGAGACAAAAGCACTGGGTTCTCCGGATGGATGACGCCCAAAGCGAACCCAAGGTGCCCAGCATGCAATGACATGGATGCGGGGGGCGGGCTGCGGCTTTCGTCGAAGGGTAAGCTTGTGTGCGCTGTGGGCGGGGTGTGAGCGGGAAAGCCGCTGATTATAGCCGGCGCGCTGTCACGATCCGGACAAAGCCGCGCTGGCATGCAGACAAATCGCTGCCGCGGCCGCCACATTCAGCGACTCCTCGCCACCCGGCTGGGCGATCCGGATGCGGTGCGAGGCCCGCGCCTCCAGCGCCGCCGAGACGCCCTGGCCCTCGTGCCCGAGCAACCAGGCACAGGGATGCGGCAGTTGCGCCTGGTGCAACCAGTCGCCGTGATGCGAACTCGTCGCCACCAGCGGCACCGTCAATCCGTCGAGCAGTTCGGCCTCTACGCCTTCGATCAGCCGCAGGCCAAAGTGCGCACCCATACCGGCGCGCAGCACCTTGGGCGCCCACAGCGCGGCGGTTCCCTTGAGCGCCACGATCTGGCTGAAGCCGAAGGCGGCCGCGCTGCGCAGCACCGAGCCGACGTTGCCGGCATCCTGCAGGCGGTCGAGCACCACGGTCGGCGCATCGGCCACGAGTTCGGGGCGCATCGGCAGGTGCATCACGAAACCCATGGGCGCGGGCGACTCGAGGCCGCTCACGCCGGCCAGCAGCGCATCGGCCACGATCAGGGTGCGATCGGCGGCGTCGGTCCATTCGAACTGCGCCTGCGGCCAGAAGGATTCGGAAAACACCGCAATCGCCGGCCGCACACCGCGCTGGCGCGCCGCACGGCAGAGGTGGTCGCCCTCCAGCCAGATGCGGCCCAGCTTGCGGTAGGCGCCGGGATCCTGCGCGAGCTTGCGCAACTCCTTGAGCAGCGCGTTGTCGCGCGAGGTGATGTGCTCGGGTGCCGCGTTGCTCATGCGTCGATCCGTTCTGGCTGCACGCCGATCGCCGCCTGCTGCATCGCCATCCGCTCGAATGCCGCCGCCACGGGCGCGAAGGAACGTCGGTGATGCACGCAGGCGCCGTGAAGCTGCAAGGCGTCGAGATGGGCCCGCGTGCCGTAGCCCTTGTGGCCTGCGAAACCGTAATGCGGGTATTCGAGGTCGAGCTCCCGGCACAGCCGGTCGCGGTGCACCTTGGCCAGGATCGAGGCGGCGGAGATGGCCTTGACCCGCGAGTCGCCCTTGACGATGGCTTCGGCCAGCACGTCGAGCGTGGGCAGCCGGTTGCCGTCGACCAGCACCTTGACCGGCTTCAGGCGCAGGCCCTCGACCGCGCGGCGCATCGCCAGCATCGTGGCCTGCAGGATGTTATAGGTGTCGATCTCCTCGACGCTGGCCTGCGCCACCGAGCAGCACAGCGCCCGGGCCAGGATCTGCTCGCAGAGGCGCTCGCGCTGCAGCGCCGTCAGCGTCTTGGAGTCGGCCAGGCCGGGGATCGGGCGGCGATCGTCGAGGATGACGGCCGCAGCCACCACCGGGCCGGCCAGCGGGCCGCGGCCGGCCTCGTCCACGCCGGCCATCAGGCCGGGCGCATCCCAGACCAGGGCGGCCTGTTCAGCCTTCAAGAACTTTCTCGATCGCATCGGCGCAGAGTGTCGGAGTGTCGCGCAGCAAATCGGCGTGCAGCGCGGTGAAACGTTGTTGCAGGGCCTCGACTTTGGCGGGGTCTTCCAGCCAGCGCAAGGTGGCGGCGGCCAGCGCCTCGGGCGTGGCCGCATCCTGCAGCAGCTCGGGCACGACGAATTCGCCGCACAGGATGTTCGGCAGGCCCACCCAGGGCTGCAGCTGCTGGCGATGCATGAGGTGCCAGGAGACCCGGTTCATGTTGTAGGCGATCACCATCGGGCGCTTGAACAGCGCGGCCTCGAGCGTGGCGGTGCCGCTGGCGATCAGGGTCGCGTCGCAGGCGGCCAGCGCGGCATGCGACTGGCCATTGAGCAGGCTCACCCTGCCCTCCATGCCGCAGGCCTTGATCGCCGCCTCGACCTCGGCGCGCAGGCCGGGAATCGCCGGGCAGATGAACTGGATCTCGGGCCTCGACTTCGCCATCAGCGCGGCGGCCGCGAAGAAGCGCGACGCCAGGTAGCGCACCTCGGAGCGGCGACTGCCGGGCAGCAAGGCCACGACCGGCGCCGCGGGGTCCAGACCCAGGGCCGCACGCGCGGCGGCCCGATCGGGCTGCATCGGGATCACGTTGGCCAGCGGATGGCCGACGTAGCTGGCGGCCACGCCCTGCTCCGCCAGCAGGGCCGGCTCGAAGGGGAAGATGCACAGCACATGGTCGGCCGCCGCACGGATCTTCTCGATGCGGTCGGGCCGCCAGGCCCAGATCGAGGGGCAGACGAAATGCACGGTCTTGATGCCGCGCCCGCGCAGCCCGGCCTCGAGGTCGAGATTGAAATCCGGCGCATCGATGCCGATGAACAGCCCCGGCCACTCGCGCAGCAGGCGCGCCTTGAGCTGGCGACGGATGCCGGCGATCTCGGCGTAGTGACGCAGCACCTCGATGTAGCCGCGGACCGCCAGCTTTTCCTGCGGCCACCAGCTCTGGAAGCCGCGCGCCAGCATCTGCGGACCGCCGATGCCGACGATCTCGACCTCGGGCCAACGGGCCTGGAGACCGTCCATGAGCAGGCCGGCCAGCAGATCGCCCGAAGGCTCGCCGGCGACCATCGCGAAGCGTCGCGTCGCTGTTTGCTCTGCGCTCATGCGCGAATCAGCGGGCGATGCCGCTGACGGAGCTGCCGAGGAAGCCATCCATCAGCGCCACGTCGGCCGCGGCTCCAGGCACCTGGATCGCCAGCTCGGAGAGCGCAATGCGCGCCTCGTCCAGCGTTTTGCCTTGTCGATAGATCAGCTTGTGCATCTCGCGGATCGCGGTGATGCGTTCGGCCGAGAAGTCCCGCCGGCGCAGACCCACCAGGTTCACGCCACGCACCGCGAGCGGATTTCCGTCCACCACCATGAACGGGGGGACATCCTTTCCGATGTGGCTGGCAAAGCCGAGCATGGCGTGCGCGCCGATGCGCATGCGCTGCAGGATGCCGGTGAGCCCGCCCACCGTGGCCCAGTCGCCGATCACCACATGGCCCGCCAGCGTGGCATTGTTGGCCATGGTGATCTGGTTGCCGAGCTGGCAGTCGTGCGCGATGTGCACGTAGGCCATGATCCAGTTGTCGTCGCCGATGCGCGTCACGCCCACATCCTGGGCCGTGCCCAGGTTGAAGGTGCAGAACTCGCGGATCGTGTTGCGGTCGCCGATCACCAGTTCGGTCGGCTCGCCGTCGTATTTCTTGTCCTGCGGCACCGCACCGAGCGACGCGAACTGGAAGATCCGGTTGTCGCGCCCGATGGTCGTGTGCCCTTCGATCACGCAATGCGGACCGACGCTCGAACCGGCACCGATGCGCACGTGCGGACCGATCACCGTGTAAGGCCCGATCGACACCGAGGAATCGATTTCGGCCTTCGGATCGACGATGGCCGTCGGATGAACCTGCGTCATTGCCCGCGAGAATTTCAGTTGATCTGGCGCATCGCGCACATGAGCGTGGCCTCGCAGGCCAGCTCGCTGCCCACCAGGGCACGGCCCTTGAACTTCGAGATGCCGGCCTTCATGCGATCGATCTCGACTTCCAGCGTCAGCTGGTCGCCCGGCTCCACCGGCCGCTTGAAGCGTGCACCGTCGATGGCCGCGAAGTAGTAGACCGTGTTGTCGTCGGGCACGATGTCCAGCGAGTGGAAGGACAGCAGCGCCGCGGCCTGCGCCATGGCTTCGAGCATCAGCACACCCGGCATCACCGGGCGGTGCGGGAAGTGGCCGTTGAAGAAGGGCTCGTTCATCGTGACATTCTTCAGCGCCGTGATGCGCTTGCCCTTCTCCATGGCCGTCACGCGGTCCACCAGCAGGAAGGGATAGCGGTGCGGCAGGAGCTTGAGAATCTGATGGATGTCGAGCGTCGTCATGTTTGTTCTATCGTTCAATTTCTTTTTTCTCAAGCGCCTTGAGCCGGTCCCGCAGGCCGTGCAGCTGCTTCAACGTGGCGGCATTCTTTTCCCAGCTGGCATTGTCGTCGATGGGAAACACGCCCGTGTAATGCCCCGGCTTGAGGATGGAACGCGTCACCAGCGACGCGGCCGAGATGTTCACGCCGTCGGCCAGGCGCAGGTGTCCCAGCACGATCGCGCCGCCGCCCACGGTGCAATGCGCACCGATGACGGCACTGCCCGCGACACCGACGCAACCCGCCATCGCGGTGTGCTTGCCGATGTGCACGTTGTGGCCGATCTGGATCAGGTTGTCGAGCTTCACGCCATCTTCGATGACCGTGTCTTCCAGCGCACCTCGGTCGATGCAGGTGTTGGCCCCGATCTCCACGTCGTCGCCGATGCGCACGGCGCCCAGCTGCTCGATCTTGACCCAGGCCCCCTGGTGCGGGGCGAAACCGAAGCCGTCGGCGCCGATCACCACGCCGGGATGCAGCAGGCAGCGCGCACCGATGTGGCAACCCTCGCTCACCGTCACGCGTGACTTGAGCACCGTGTCGGCGCCGATGCGGGCACCGCGTTCGATCACGCACAAGGCACCGATCTGCGCACTCGGATCCACCTCGGCCAGCGGATCGATGACCGCGCTGGGATGGATGCGCGCCACATCCGCCGGGGCATGCGAGCGCTTCCAGAGCTGGGTCAGCCGTGCAAAGTACAGGTAGGGATCGTCCGAGACGATGAAGGCGCCGCGCGCCGCAGCCGCGTCGCGCATGGCCGGCGACACGATGACGCAGCCGGCCTGCGAAGCCGCCAGTTCCTTGCGGTACTTGGGGTGGCTCAGGAAACTCAGCGCGTCGGGCACGGCGCTCTGCAGCGGCGCAAGGCGCTCGATGGCCAGCTCGGGATCACCCTGGAGTTCTCCTCCGAGGGCATCGACAATGGCTCCGAGCCGCAACACCACGCGCGGTGCGGCCTACTTCGCGCCCGCAGGCGCGGCGGCAGCAGCAGCGTTCAGCGCCTTGATCACCTTCTCGGTGATGTCGTGCTTGGGGTTGATGTAGATGGCTTCCTGCAGGATGGCGTCGTACTTCTCCGCCTCTGCGACCTGCTTGACCACACGGTTCGCGCGGTCGTAGACCTGCTGGAGCTCTTCGTTCTTGCGAGCGTTCAGATCTTCCTGGAATTCGCGGCGCTTGCGCTGGAATTCACGGTCCTGGTCGACCAGGGCCCGCTGGCGCGTGGCGCGCTGGCTCTCCGACAGCGTCGGCGCCTCGCGTTCGAACTTCTCCGAAGCGGCCTTCAGGGCTTCGCCCTGTGCGCCCAGATCACGTTCGCGCTTGAGGAACTCGGCTTCGAGCTTGGCTTGCGCGGCCTTGGCAGGCTGCGCTTCGCGCAGCACGCGGTCCGGGTTCACGAAACCGATGCGAAAGCCTTCCTGTACCTGCGCTTGCGCAGGTGCGGCAAACAGGGCCATCAGCGGGAGCAGCAAGGCGCCGGCTGTGCGGTACGAATGGTTCATCAAAAAGCGGTACCGATCTGGAATTGGATGGTCTGCATTCTATCCTTGTAGATCGGATGCAGCGGGTCGGACAGGTCGTCCTCCTTCTGGGAGCGCACGGGCTTCGCATAGGCGATGCGCAACGGGCCCAGCGGCGAAATCCAGCTGATGCCCAGGCCCACGGAGGCGCGCAAGCGCTTCTGCGAGGCCCACTGGAGATCGCTCTGCGTGGTGCGCTCGGTGAAGACGTTGCCGGCGTCGAAGAAGCCGTAGAGGCGCAGCGTGCGGTCGTTGCCCGCGCCGGGGAACGGCGTGCTCAGTTCGGCGTTGAAGATCGCCTTCTTCGTGCCGCCCAGGGCCGCCTCGGTGATGCCGTCGCGCGGACCCAGCGAGTTCTGCTCGAAGCCGCGGATCGAACCCAGGCCACCGGCGTAGAAGTTCTTGAAGATCGGATAGACCTTGTCGCCCACGGCCTTGCCGTAGCCCACTTCACCGTTGATCGCCAGCGTGTACTGCTTGCTCAGCGGGAAATACTGCTGGTACTGGTAGCTCGACTTGATGTATTTCAGGTCGCCGCCCACGCCCCACTCCACGTTGGCGCGCTGCAGGCGGCCACGGGTCGGGACCAAGGCGCTGTCGCGGTCGTCGCGCGCCCAGCCGATGGTCAGCGGCAGGCCCCACTTGGTGTCTTCCCCGCAGCTGACGATGTTCGCCGCGCTGGTGGTGCACTGGAAGTAGTCGCGGTAGGCCTGCGGCGTGTACTGGGCCACGTTCGAGCCCGGCTTGAAGTTGAAGCGCTCCAGGCCAGCACCGAAAAAGATGGTGTCGACTTCGCTGAACGGCACGCCGAACTTGATGTTGCCACCCTCGCTCACCAGCGAGTAATCGCCGTCGACCGTGTAGTACGGACGCGTGGTCTGATGGAACAGGCTGAAGGTGCGCGAGATGCCGTCGCTCGTGAAGTACGGGTCGGTGGCGGTCACCGAGATCGTGCGGTAGTACTTGCTGGTGTTGACCTGCAGGCCCAGGAAGTTGCCCGAACCGAACACGTTCTCCTGCGAGATGCCGAAGGTGAACGACACCTTCTCCGCGCTCGAGAAACCGGCGCCGAGTTGCAGCGAACCGGTCGGCTTTTCCGCGACGATGACCGTCAGGTCGACCTGGTCGGGCGAACCCGCCACTTCCTGGGTCTCGACGTTCACGTCGGTGAAGAAGCCCAGGCGGTCGACGCGGTCGCGCGACAGCTTGATCTTGTCGCCGTCGTACCAGGAGGCTTCGTACTGGCGGAACTCGCGGCGGATCACTTCGTCGCGCGTGCGGTTGTTGCCGCCGATGCTCACACGACGCACATAGACGCGCCGCGAAGGCTCGGCCTTGAGCGTGAGCGTCACGCGGTTGTTGGTGCGGTCGATCTCCGGCTGCGCCTCGACGCGCGCAAAGGCGTAGCCGAAGGTGCCGAAGTAGTCGGTGAAGGCCTTGGTGGTGTCCGTCAGCTGCTCGCCGTTGTACGGCTGGCCCGGTTTGATGGTCACCAGCGACTTGAACTCCTCTTCGCGGCCCAGGTAGTTGCCGTCGAGCTTGACGCCGGCCACCACGAACTTCTCGCCTTCGGTCACGTTCACCGTCACGGTCAGGTCCGAACGATCGGGCGAGATCGCGACCTGCGTCGAGTCGATGCGGAACTCGAGGTAGCCGCGCGTGAGGTAGTAGGAGCGCAGCGTCTCGAGGTCGGCGTTGAGCTTGGCGCGCGAGTACTGGTTGGACTTGGTGTACCAGCTCAGGTAGCCGCCGCTGTCCTGGTCGAACAGGCTCAGCAGCGTCGATTCGCTGAAGGCCTTGTTGCCGACCACGCGCACTTCGCGGATGCGCGCGGGTTCGCCCTCGGTCACGGTGAAGGTCAGGTTCACGCGGTTGCGCTCGATCGGCGTGACGGTGGTCACGACCTCGGCGTTGTAGAGGCTGCGGCTCACGTACTGGCGCTTGAGCTCCTGCTCGGCGCGGTCGGTCAGGGCCTTGTCGTAGGGGCGGCCGTCGGCCAGACCCACCTCACGCAGCGCCTTCTGCAGCGCCGCCTTGTCGAATTCCTTGGTGCCGACGAAGTCGACGTCGGCCACGGTCGGCCGCTCCTCCACGATCACCACCAGCACGTTGCCGCTGACGTCGAGGCGCACGTCCTTGAAAAGGCCCAGTTCGAACAGCGCACGGATCGTGGCCGAGCCGCGTTCGTCGCTGTAGGTGTCGCCCACATGCAGCGGCATGGTGGCGAACACGGTGCCGGGCTCGACACGCTGCAGCCCTTCGATGCGGATGTCGCGCACCGCAAAAGGTTCGACGGCCTGGGCGGCGGAGCACGCCCAGGTGCAAGCCATGACGGCGACGGCGCGCGTCAGGCGGGAATGGAGAAGGGACATGCCCGCATGATCGGGAGCGACTGCGGAGAAATCTGGGAGAAGGCGCTTACGTTTGCGCCTCCGGCCCCCCGGCCTGCGCGACGGCCGATGTCAAGGCGATGCAGGCCGCGCGCACGAAACGGCGACGCTGCGCACACCTCCGACGCTCAGTGCGTGTTTTCCTTGAGCGCCGCAGGCACCGGCAGCGCCACGAAGGGGATGCCCTCCTCGCGCAACGCCTCGGCCTGCTCGGGCGAGGCCTGGCCGCGGATGCCGCGTTCCTCGGTCTCGCCGTAGTGCATCTTGCGGGCCTCGTCGGCAAAGCGCTCGCCGACGTCCTCTGTCTTGGCCATCACCTCGCGCATCGCGCGCATCCAGCGGGCTTCGGGGGAATCGACGGCCGGGGTCGCCGGGGCCGGCGCAGTGGCGCCGCTCAGGTTCAGGCGCGGTGCCGACAGCAGCTTGGTGATGGCGGTGTCGGAACAGATCGGGCACTCGACCAGGCCGGCCGCGAGTTGCGACTCGAAGGCTTCGCTGGACGCGAACCATCCTTCGAAGCCGTGGCCGTGTGCGCATTGCAGGTCGAGAACCTTCATGCGCGCATTATCGGCCGCAGTCTCAACTTGCCGCTGCGGACCAATCGAGCGTCCATGCGCCGGACAGGACGTTCTGCAGCCAGATCGCGCAGGTCAGTGTCTTGGCATCGGTCACGCTGCCGTCGCGGCAGCCGTCGAACAGTTCCTGCGGCGTGGCCGTGAACACGTCGACGAACTCGCCCTGGTCGAGCTGCCGCTCGCCCAGCACCAGGCCGCGCGCGAAGTAGATGTGGATGATCTCGGTCGAATAACCGACCGCCAGGTGCATCAGGCCGGCGCGGGCCCATTCGCGGGCGGTGTAGCCGGTTTCCTCGAGCAGCTCGCGCTGGCCGCAGACCAGGGGGTCTTCGCCGGCATCGAGCTTGCCCGCGGGAAATTCGGTCATGACCTGGCGCACCGGGTAGCGGTACTGGCGCTCCAGCACGATCCGGCCGTCGTCGAGCAGCGGCACCACCACGACCGCGCCGGGATGGATCACGTACTCGCGCGTGGCGGTGTGTCCGTCGGGCAGGCGCACGGTGTCGCGCTTGGCGTGCAGGAAGTTGCCCTCGAACAGCGACTCGCTGGCGATGCCCTCTTCCCTCAGATGCGATTCATCCATGGCTCAGTTCCTGTGCTTGAGAAGGTAGCGCCAGGTGAAGCCCGGAAACGCCAGCACGATGAACAGCGAAGCCGTCACCGCATAGAACTCCCAGCCTTGCGGGGCGATCTGTCCCACGCGGCGCTCGAACAGCAGGCCGATGCCACCGACGATGAAATAGAGCAGCACCAGCTCGGCCAGGCGCACCGCCAGCGACTTCTTCGCAGCGGCGCCCACCGGCACCAGGGCCATCAGCCGCTCATTGACGAAAGGCAGGTTGGCAGCCGCCAGTGCGAGCAGCAGCACCAGCCAGACCGAGGCGCTTTGCGACACGTCGGATCAGTTCGCCAGCGTGGCCACGATGGCCTGCGCGCACAGCGTCATCAGGCCGCCGGGCACGATGCCGAGGATCAGGATCAGCGCGCCGTTGAGCGTCAGCACGAAGCGCACGTCGCGCGGTGCCGACACGGTGGTGGCCGTCACCGGCGCGTCGAAGTACATGACCTTGACGATGCGCAGGTAGTAGAAGGCGCCGATCAGCGACATGATCACCGCGAACACGGCCAGCCCGATGTAGATGGCCTGGCCCGAAGCGATCAGTGCCTGCAGCACAGCCAGCTTGGCATAGAAGCCCACCAGCGGCGGCAGGCCGGCCAGCGAGAACATCGCGATGGCCATCACGCCGGCGTACAGCGGGCTGCGCTGGTTGAGGCCGGCCAGGTCGGTGATCTCTTCGCTCTCGAAGCCTTCGCGCGCCAGCAGCAGGATGATGCCGAAGCTGGCCAGCGTGGTCAGCACGTAGGTGATGACGTAGAACATCGACGCGCTGTAGGCGAACTGGGCGTTGTAGGTGTTGCCGTTGACCACGCCCGCCACCAGGCCGAGCAGCATGAAGCCCATCTGCGCAATGGTCGAATAGGCCAGCATGCGCTTGAGGTTGGTCTGCGCGATGGCGGCCAGGTTGCCCACCACCAGCGAGGCGACGGCCAGCACCGCCAGCATCTGTTGCCAGTCGATCGCGAGCGGCAGCAGGCCTTCGACCAGCATGCGAATGATGATCGCGAACGCAGCCAGCTCGGGGGCCGCGCCGATCAGCAGCGTGACCGCGGTCGGTGCGCCCTGGTAGACGTCGGGCACCCACATGTGGAACGGTGCCGCGCCGACCTTGAAGGCCAGACCGGCCACGATGAACACCAGGCCGAACACCAGCACCTGGTGGTCCACCTTGCGGCTCGCGACGGCCTTGAACACCTCGTTGATGTCCAGCGAACCGGTGGCGCCGTACATCATCGACATGCCGTAGAGCAGGAAGCCGCTGGCCATCGCGCCGAGCACGAAGTACTTCATGGCCGCTTCGCTCGCGACCGCGTTCTCGCGGCGCAGCGCGACCAGCGCGTAGCTCGACAGCGTGAGCAGTTCCAGGCCCAGGTAGATCAGCAGGAAGTTGCTGCCCGAGATCATCACGAACATGCCCAGCAGCGAGAACATGCTCAGCGTGAACATCTCGCCGCCGCGCAGCATGCCGCGGTCGGCCGCGTAGGGACGGCCGTAGACCAGCGTCACCATCAGCGCGAGGCTGGCGAAGCACTTGAGCCAGTTGCCCATCGGGTCGCTGACCACCATGCCGCCGAAGCCGTAGACGGTCTGGCCATGGACGGCGGCCATGCCGGTGAGGAAAGCCACCACGGCCAGCGTCAGCAGCGTGAGGATGTAGGTACGGGTGCGGCGGGCGCCGGTGGTCGACAGATCCACCAGCGCGATGATGCAGGCCATGACCAGCAGCACCACTTCGGGGTAAATCGCCATCCAGCTGAGTTTGTCAATCATCTCGTTCTCTTGTTCAGCGTGGACTCAGGGCAGCTTCGACTTGGCGACGTGCTGCAGCAGGTTGCCCACGGAGGCGTCCATCACGTCGGTGAAAGGCTTGGGATAGAGGCCCATCCACAGCACGGCGATCGCCAGCAGCGACATCATCAGGAATTCGCGGGCGTTGAGGTCCTTGAGTTCCTTGACGTGGTCGTTGCCGATCGGGCCGAGGTACACGCGCTTGTACATCCACAGGGTGTACGCGGCACCGAAGATCAGCGCGGTGGCGGCGCCGAGGCCGATCCAGAAGTTGGCCTTGACGGAGCCCAGGATCACCATCCATTCGCCCACGAAACCGGCGGTGCCCGGCAGGCCGCAATTGGCCATGGCGAACAGCAGCGCGAAGGCGGCGAACTTGGGCATGGTGTTGACCACGCCGCCGTAGTCGGCGATCTGGCGCGAATGCACGCGGTCGTAGAGCACGCCGATGCCCAGGAACATCGCGGCCGACACGAAGCCGTGCGCGACCATCTGGACGATGCCGCCCGAGACGCCGAGGTCGTTGAAGATGAAGAAGCCCAGCGTCACGAAGCCCATGTGGGCGACCGACGAGTAAGCCACCAGCTTTTTCATGTCGCGCTGCACCAGCGCGACCAGGCCGACGTAGATCACCGCGATCAGCGACAGCGCGATCATGAGCCAGGCCCACTCACGCGAGGCGTCGGGCGCGATCGGCATCGAGAAGCGCAGGAAGCCGTAGGCACCCAGCTTCAGCATGATCGCAGCCAGCACGGCCGAGCCGCCGGTGGGCGCCTCGACGTGCACGTCGGGCAGCCAGGTGTGGAACGGGAACATCGGCACCTTCACGGCGAAGGCCGCGAAGAAGGCGAAGAACAGGAAAGTCTGCGCGCTCGCGGCCAGCGGCAGCTGGTGCCAGGTCGCGATGTCGAAGCTGCCACCCGACTTGTTGTACAGGTAGATCAGTGCGACCAGCATCAGCAGCGAGCCGAGCAGCGTGTACAGGAAGAACTTGAAGGCTGCGTAGATCTTGTTCGGGCCGCCCCAGATGCCGATGATCAGGTACATCGGGATCAGCGTGGCTTCGAAGAACACGTAGAACAGGATGCCGTCGAGCGCGGAGAACACGCCGATCATGAAGCCCGAGAGGATCAGGAAGGCGCCCATGTACTGGTTCACGCGCTCGGTGATCACCTGCCAGGCCGAGATCACCACGATCACCGTGATGAAGGAGGTCAGCAGCACCATCCAGAGCGACAGGCCGTCGACCCCGAGGTGGTAGTTGACGTTGAAGCGCTGGATCCAGCTGAACTTCTCGACGAACTGCATCGATGCAGTGCCGAGCTCGAAGCGCGTGTAGAGCGGCACCGTGACGGCGAAGCTCACCAGGGAACCGATCAAAGCGGTCCAACGCACGAGGTTCGCGCGATCGTCCCGACCGAAGGCCAACAGCAGGATACCGAACGCGATCGGTATCCAGATGGCAAGGCTCAACAAACCCATTTTTCTTTTTCTCCAGCGAGAGCGCTTACTTGTTGAACCACACGAAATACGTCATGAGCACGAAGATGCCCAGCAGCATGGCGAACGCGTAGTGGTAGATGTAGCCGGATTGGAGCCAGCGCACCACGCCCGCGAGGCGGCCGATGGCTTTCCAGGACCCATTGACGATCGCGCCGTCGATGACGGCCTGGTCGCCGCCCTTCCAGAAGGCGGTGCCGAGTGCACGGGCGCCGCGCGCCACGATGTTCTCGTTGATCCAGTCGAGGTAGTACTTGTTCTCCAGCAGGCGGTAGACCGGGCCGAAGGCACGCTTGATCGCCGCCGGCAGCGCCGGGTTGACCATGTACATGTAGTACGAGAGCACCACGCCGGCCAGCGCCAGCCAGAACGGCATCGTCGTCAGGCCGTGCACCGCCATGGCCCACGGGCCGTGGAAGGCTTCGGCCATCTCGCGCATCGCATGGTGCTTGTCGAGATTGAAGAAGATCGCGTCCTTGAAGAAGTCGCCGTAGAGCATCGGCTCGATCGTGAAGTAGCCGATCACCACCGACGGGATCGCCAGCAGCACCAGCGGCAGCCAGACCACCCAGGGCGACTCGTGCGGCTTGGCGTCATGGCCGTGGCCATGGTCGTCGTGCGCGTGGTGGTCGTCGTGGTGCGCGTCCGGGTTCTGGTCGTAGCGCTCCTTGCCGTGGAACACCAGGAAGTACATGCGGAACGAGTAGAAGGCGGTCACGAACACGCCCGCGAGCACGGCGAAGTTCGCGAAGCCGGCACCCCACAGGTGGCTTTCATGCACGGCCTCGATGATGCTGTCCTTCGAGTAGAAGCCCGAGAACAGCGGCGTGCCGATCAGCGCCAGCGAGCCCAGCAGCGAGGTGATCCAGGTGATGGGCATGTACTTGCGCACACCGCCCATCCAGCGGATGTCCTGGTTGTGGTGCATGCCGATGATCACCGAGCCCGCGCCGAGGAACAGCAGCGCCTTGAAGAAGGCGTGGGTCATCAGGTGGAACACCGCGACCGAGTAGGCCGAGGCGCCCAGCGCGACCGTCATGTAGCCGAGCTGCGAGAGCGTCGAGTACGCGACCACGCGCTTGATGTCGTTCTGGATGATGCCCAGGAAGCCCATGAACAGCGCGGTGATCGAGCCGATCACGAGGATGAAGCTCAGGGCCGTGTCGCTCAGTTCGAACACCGGCGACATGCGCGCCACCATGAAGATGCCGGCCGTGACCATGGTCGCGGCGTGGATCAGCGCGGAGATGGGGGTCGGGCCTTCCATCGAGTCCGGCAGCCAGACGTGCAGCGGGAATTGCGCGCTCTTGCCCATCGCGCCGATGAACAGGCAGATGCAGATCACGGTCACGAGCATCCACTCGGTGCCCGGGAAGCTCAGCTTGGCCAGCGCGTCGGCCTGGGCGAAGACTTCGCCGTAGTTCAGCGTGTTGGCATAGGCCGCGATCAGGCCGATGCCCAGGATGAAGCCGAAGTCGCCCACGCGGTTGACCAGGAAGGCCTTCATGTTGGCGAAGATCGCGGTCGGCTTGTTGTACCAGAAGCCGATCAGCAGGTACGACACCAGGCCCACGGCCTCCCAGCCGAAGAACAGCTGCAGCATGTTGTTGCTCATCACGAGCATCAGCATGGAGAAGGTGAACAGCGAGATGTACGAGAAGAAGCGGTTGTAGCCTGCGTCTTCTTCCATGTAGCCGATGGTGTAGATGTGGACCATCAGCGACACGAAGGTCACGACGCACATCATCATGGCGGTCAGGCCGTCGACCAGGAAGCCGACTTCCATCTTCAGGCCGCCGACGACCATCCATTCGTACAGCGTGGCGTTGAAGCGCGCGCCGTCGACGACCACGCTCTTGAGCGTCATCGCGGAAATGATGAAGGCCGCCAGCACGCCGAGGATGGTCAGCGAATGGGTGATCTTGCGGCCGATGTGGTTGCCACCGAACTTCGTGCCGAACAGGCCCGCCAGCACGGCGCCGACCAGCGGCGCCATCGGAACGGCCAGCAATGTGGATGCAGAGAGGGTTGCGCTCATGGTCGAGTCTTCTTATCCCTTGAGCGAGTTGAGTTCGTCGACATTGATGCTCGACTTGTTGCGGAACAGCAGCACCAGCAGCGCCAGCCCGATGGCCGACTCGGCCGCGGCCACCGTCAGGATGAAGAACACGAAGATCTGGCCGTGCATGTCGCCCAGGTAGTGCGAGAAGGCCACGAAGTTCATGTTGACCGCCAGCAGCATCAATTCAATGCACATCAGCAGCACGATCAGGTTCTTGCGGTTCAGGAAGATGCCGACGACCGACATCGCGAACAGCATCGCACCGAGCGACAGGAAATGAGGGAGGGTCAGAGTCATGCCTTCTTCTCCGGAGCGGGGGCGGCACCGGCGGCCGTCGGGGCCGGTTCGGGCGCGGGCGGCGGCGGTGGCGGCGCGGGCTGCGTCGCGTCGAGCTTGACCAGCTGCAGGCGGTCGCGCGACTTCACGCGGACCTGGTCGCCCACGTCGATGAACTTGGTGTCCTTGCGCTGGCGCAGCGTGAGCGCGATGGCGGCGATCATGGCCACCACCAGGATCACCGCGGCGATCTGCACCGGGTACACGTACTCGGTGTACATCAGGATGCCCAGCGCCTTGGTGTTGGAGCCGCCGGCCGTCATGGCGGCCTGCGTGGCCGCCGGTTGTCCGCGGAAGCCGCCCATCAGCACATAGGCCATTTCGAGCGCGATCACCACGCCGACCAGCGCCGCCAGCGGGAAGTGCCGCCAGAAGCCTTGCCGCAGGCTGTCCATGTTGAGGTCGAGCATCATCACGACGAACAGGAACAGCACCATCACGGCGCCCAGGTAGACCAGCACCAGCACGATGGCCAGGAACTCGGCCTGCAGCAGCAGCCACACGGCCGATGCCTGCGAGAACGCGAGCATCAGGTAGAGCACCGCATGCACGGGGTTGCGCGCGGTGATGACTCGGAAGGCCGCGAACAGCAGCACCAACGAGAACAGATAGAAGAAGCCAGTCTTGACGTCCATGGATTTTTTTTCTTTGGGGCGTCTGCCGTTAACGGTATTTCGCGTCGGCGGCCTTGTTGGCCGCGATCTCGGGTTCGTAGCGGTCACCCACGGCGAGCAGCATTTCCTTGGTGAAGTACAGGTCACCGCGCTTTTCGCCGTGGTACTCGAGGATGTGCGTCTCGACGATGGAGTCGACCGGGCAGCTCTCTTCGCAGAAACCGCAGAAGATGCACTTGGTCAGGTCGATGTCGTAGCGCGAGGTGCGGCGCGAACCGTCGTCGCGCACTTCGGACTCGATGGTGATGGCCACCGCCGGGCAGACGGCCTCGCACAGCTTGCAGGCGATGCAGCGCTCTTCGCCGTTTTCATAACGGCGCAGCGCGTGCAGGCCGCGGAAGCGCGGCGACAACGGGGTTTTCTCTTCGGGGAACTGGACCGTGATCTTGCGACGGAACGCGTAGCGACCCGTCAGGACCATGCCCTTGAACAACTCCGCGAGCATGAAGCTCTTGAGGAAGTCCTTGACCGAAAAGGAGGAAGCAGCAACAGCTGAAGACATCGTGTGTTTCTCCGCTTATTTCCAGATGTTCCAGGGCGTCTGCATCCAGCCCCCGACCACCAGCAGCCACACCAGGGTGACCGGAATGAAGATCTTCCAGCCCAGACGCATGATCTGGTCGTAACGGAAGCGCGGGAAGGTGCCGCGAATCCAGATGAAGAGCGAGACCACGAAGAAGGTCTTGATCCCCAGCCAGATCCAGCCCGGAATGAAGTCGAGGAAGCCGACCGGCGACAGCCAGCCGCCGAGGAACATCAGCGCGGCCAGGATCGACACGAGCCACATGCTGGCGTACTCGGCCAGGAAGAAGATCGCGAAGCCCATGCCCGAGTACTCGACCATGTGGCCGGCCACGATTTCCGCTTCGCCTTCGACCACGTCGAAGGGGTGACGGTTGGTCTCGGCCACGCCGGAGATCACGTAGACCACGAAGATCGGCAGCAGCGGCAGCCAGTTCCACGACAGGAAGCCCAGGCCCATGTCGGCGCCCATGCCCTTGCCCTGCGCCGCGACCACGTCGCCCAGGTGCAGGCTGCCCGTGACCATGATCACCACGACCAGGCAGAAGCCCATCGCGATTTCGTAGCTCACCATCTGGGCCGAGGCGCGCAGCGCGCCCAGGAAAGCGTACTTCGAGTTCGAGGCCCAGCCCGCGATGATCACGCCGTAGACCTCGATCGAGGTGATGGCCATGATCAGCAGCAGGCCCGCGTTGACGTTCGCGAGGATCGCTTCGGGACCGAAGGGAATCGCGACCCAGGCGGCCAGCGCCGGCATGATGGCCATGATCGGGCCGAGGCGGAACAGGCCCTGGCTGGCGGCCGTCGGGCTGATGATTTCCTTGGTCAGCAGCTTGAGCGCGTCGGCGATGGGCTGCAGCAGGCCGAAGGGGCCGACCCGGTTGGGGCCATGGCGCACCTGGATGAAGCCCAGCAGCTTGCGCTCCCAGAGCGTCAGGTAGGCGACCGCGCCCATCAGCGGCGCGAGCACGCAGATGATCTTGATCAGCGCCCAGATGACGGGCCAGCCGCCCGCCGTCCACCAGTGGGCCGCGATCAGGCCCTGGCCGAAGTTGAAGATCGAATCGATCATGCCGCCACCTCTTCCGCCGCGGGATGCGGGCCGGGACGGACACCGGTCGCCGCATGGCGTCCGCGTGCGTCGGCCGTCAACTGCAGCGACGTGGCACGGCGCACGAGGCCGTCCAGTTGGTAGATCGAGGCGGTCACGGGCACGGCCGCGGCATTGCCGGGCGCAGCCAGGTCGAGATTGGCCGGCGCGTCATTGTTCAGGCGTTCGGCGGCCACATGCGTCACGGCATCGGCGCCGCGCACGCTGGCCAGCACTTCCTGTGCGGTCTCGAAGTCGAAGCCCGGCACACCCAGCAGGTTGGCCAGCACGCGCAGGACCTTCCAGCCCGGACGTGCTTCGCCGCGCGGCTTGACCACCGCATGGAAGCTCTGGATCCGGCCTTCGGCATTGACGAAGGTGCCCGGCGTCTCGGTGAACGGCGCGATCGGCAGCAGCACGTCGCTGATCGCGAGGTTGGCCTTGAAGGGGCTCAGCGTCACGACCATCTGCGCATGCTCCAGACCGGCGGCCGTGCGTGCACCGGCGGCCGAATCGAATTCGGGTTCGTTGTTGAGCAGCAGCACGGCCTTGAGGCCGCCCGCCAGCATCTGGCCGGCGTTGAGACCGCCCTGCCCTGGCAGCGCGTTGACCCATTGCGCACCGACGGTGTTGGCGGCTTCGGTCAGGTAGCCGACGCTGGCGCCGGTCTGGGTGCCGATCCACTGCGCGAGCGCCAGCAGGCGCGAAGCGTCCGCATGGTGCGCGGCGGCATTGCCCAGCAGGATGGCCTTGCGTTCGCCGCCGATCAGCGACTGGGCGAAGGCCTTGGCTTCGTCGGTGGCGTGGCCTGCGGCGGGCGCCGCAACGCCCTTCTCCGCGCCGATGGCGCTGGCGACGTCGGCCAGGGCCTGCAGCCAGCCGCCGGCGGCCACGGTGCTCACGCCGGCCAGCGACATGGCCCACGCGTCACGCGTCGCGAGCTCGTTCGACGACGCGATCACGCTCACGGCGGCGCCCTTGCGCACGGCCTGGCGGATGCGCTGCGCGAACAGCGGATGGTCCTTGCGCAGGTTCGAGCCCACGACCAGCACGCGCTGCAGGTTCGACAGCGAGGCGATCGGCGTGCCGAGCCAGCGGATGCCGCTGCTCGCGGTGAAATCGGCGTGGCGCAGGCGGTGGTCGATGTTCTCGCTGCCCAGGCCGCGCACCAGCGCGCCGGCCAGGGCCAGTTCTTCCACCGTGCTGTGCGGACTCACCAGCGCGCCGACCGCGGCGGCGCCGTGGTCGGTCTTGATCTGGCGCAGGCCGTTGGCCACGTACTCGAGCGCGGTCTGCCAGTCGACGGTCTGCCATTGTCCGCCCTGCTTGAGCATGGGCTGCGTGAGGCGCTCGTCGCCGTTGAGCGATTCGTAGGAGAAACGGTCGCGGTCGGCGATCCAGCATTCGTTGACGTCTTCGTTCTCGAGCGGAACGACGCGCATCACCTGGTTGTTCTTGACCTGGACGATCAGGTTGGCACCGGTGGAATCGTGCGGGCTCACCGACTTGCGGCGCGACAGCTCCCAGGTGCGGGCGCTGTAGCGGAACGGCTTGCTGGTGAGCGCGCCGACCGGGCAGATGTCGATCATGTTGCCCGACAGCTCGGAGTCGACGGTCTCGCCGACCACGGTCGTGATCTCGGAGTGCTCGCCGCGGTGGATCATGCCGAGCTCCATCACGCCGGCCACTTCCTGGCCGAAGCGAACGCAGCGCGTGCAATGGATGCAGCGGCTCATCTCTTCCATGCTGATGAGCGGGCCCACGTCCTTGTGGAAGACCACGCGCTTCTCTTCCTCGTAGCGCGAGGTCGAGCCGCCGTAGCCCACGGCCAGGTCCTGCAGCTGGCATTCGCCGCCCTGGTCGCAGATCGGGCAGTCGAGCGGGTGATTGATGAGCAGGAACTCCATCACCGATTGCTGGGCCTTGATGGCCTTCTCGCTCTTGGTGCGGACGATCATGCCCTGGGTCACGGGCGTGGCGCAGGCCGGCATCGGCTTGGGCGCCTTCTCCACGTCGACCAGGCACATGCGGCAGTTGGCCGCGATGCTGAGTTTCTTGTGATAGCAGAAGTGCGGGATGTAGGTCCCCGCCTTGTCGGCCGCATGCATGATCATGCTGCCTTCGATGATGTCGACCTTCTTGCCGTCGAGTTCGATTTCAACCATATGTGTCGCGTTTTCGTGCTCAGGCTTGGGCCGGCGTCTTGGGGACGTAGCCAGGGATCAGCGCCTCGAACTCGTGGCGGAAGTGCTTGATCATGGCGCGTACCGGCATGGCCGCGGCGTCGCCCAGTGCGCAGATGGTGCGGCCCTGGATGTTGTCCGCGACCGAGTTGAGCAGGTCCATGTCGTTGGCCTTGCCCTGACCGTTGTGGATGCGGTCGACCACGCGCCAGAGCCAGCCCGTGCCTTCGCGGCAGGGCGTGCACTGGCCGCAGGATTCGTGCATGTAGAAGTACGAGAGGCGCTTGAGCGACTCGACCATCGAGCGGCTGTCGTCCATGACGATCACCGCGCCCGAGCCCAGCATCGAGCCGGCCTTGGCGATGGAGTCGTAGTCCATGGTGCAGGCCATCATGATGTCGGCCGGCAGCACCGGCGACGACGAGCCGCCGGGGATCACGGCCTTGAGCGTGCGACCCTTGCGCACGCCACCGGCGAGTTCGAGCAGCTTGGAGAACGGCGTGCCCATGGGCACTTCGTAGTTGCCCGGCAGTTCTACGTCGCCGCTGACCGAGTAGATCTTGGTGCCGCCGTTGTTCGGCTTGCCGCACTCGAGGTAGGCCGGACCGCCGTTGCGGATGATCCAGGGCACTGCCGCGAAGGTCTCGGTGTTGTTGATGGTGGTCGGCTTGCCGTAGAGGCCGAAGCTGGCCGGGAACGGCGGCTTGAAGCGCGGCTGGCCCTTCTTGCCTTCGAGCGATTCGAGCAGCGCGGTTTCCTCGCCGCAGATGTAGGCACCGAAGCCGTGGGCCGCGTGCAACTGGAAGTTGTACGTGCTGCCCATGATCTTGTCGCCCAGGTAGCCGGCGGCGCGCGCCTCTTCCAGCGCTTCCTCGAAACGGTCGTAGCTCTGGAAGATCTCGCCGTGGATGTAGTTGTAGCCGACGCTGATGCCCATCGCGTACGCCGCGATGGCCATGCCTTCGATCACGATGTGCGGGTTGAACTGCAGGATGTCGCGGTCCTTGCAGGTGCCCGGTTCGCCTTCGTCCGAGTTGCAGACCAGGTACTTCTGGCCCGGGAACTGGCGGGGCATGAAGCTCCACTTGAGGCCGGTCGGGAAACCTGCGCCGCCGCGGCCGCGCAGGCCCGAAGCCTTGACTTCGGCGATCACCTGGTCGGGCGTCAGGCCCTCGGTCAGGATCTTGCGCAGCGCCTGGTAGCCGCCGCGCGCTTCGTAGTCGGCCAGGCGCCAGTTGGTGCCGTCGAGGCCCGCATAGATCTGCGCACCGATGTGGCGATCATGGAAGCAGGTCTGGACACCGGTCGCCTGGAACTGCGACAGGACTTGTTCGGGCGTCATGCGGCGTCTCCCTTCGACGAGGCACGCAGGCCGTCGATGAGTTGGTCGAGCTTGTCGTTGCTCATGAAGCTGCACATGGTGCGGTCGTTGACCAGCATCACCGGCGAATCGGCGCAGGCGCCCAGGCATTCGCTCTGCTGCAGCGTGAACAGGCCGTCGGCAGTGGTGCCGCCCATCGAGATGCCCAGCTTCTTCTCGAGGTGCGCGAGCGCCGTCGCGCCGTCACGCAGCTGGCACGGCAGGTTGGTGCAGACGTTGAGCTTGAAGCGGCCCGTGGGCTGCTGGTTGTACATGTTGTAGAAGGTCGTGACTTCGTGCACGGCGATCTGCGGCATGCCGAGGAAGTCGGCCACGACCTTCTCGCTCTCGAGGCTCACGAAGCCCTGCTCCTGCTGCACGATGGCCAGGCAGGCCATCACGGCGGACTGTGCCTGCTCGGCCGGGTACTTGGCGACTTCGCGCGCAAAGCGTTCCAGGGCGTGGGCGGACAGCGGCTTCGCCGCCGCCGGGGTGCTGGTGTTGGGATTGCTCATCGATCGATTTCTCCGAACACGATGTCCAGGGTGCCGATCACGGCCACGGTGTCCGCGATCATGTGGCCGCGCGTCATTTCGTCGAGCGCTGCCAGGTGCGCAAAGCCGGGTGCGCGGATTTTGAGGCGGTACGGCTTGTTGGCGCCGTCGCTCACCAGGTAGATGCCGAACTCGCCCTTGGGGTGTTCCACGGCCGCATAGGCTTCGCCTTCGGGCACGTGGAAGCCTTCGGTGAAGAGCTTGAAGTGATGGATCAGCTCTTCCATGTTGCCCTTCATCGACTCGCGCGCAGGTGCTGCCACCTTGTGGTTGTCGGTGATGACGGGGCCGGGGTTCACGCGCAGCCAGTCGACGCACTGCTTGATGATGCGGTTGGACTGCACCATCTCTTCCATGCGCACCAGGTAGCGGTCGTAGCAGTCGCCGGTCTTGCCCACGGGGATGTCGAAATCCATGCGATCGTAGACGTCGTACGGCTGCTTCTTGCGCAGGTCCCAGGCCACGCCGGAGCCACGCAGCATCGGGCCGGTCAGGCCCAGGCTCAACGCGCGCTCGGGCGTCATGACGCCGATGCCCACGGTGCGCTGCTTCCAGATGCGGTTGTCGGTCAGGAGCGTGTGGTACTCCTCCATGTGCTTGACGAAACGCTTCGTGAAGTCATCGATGAAGTCGAGCATCGAACCCTGGCGGTTCTCGTTCATGCGCTCGAGCGCCTTGGCGTTCTTGATCTTGCTGACCTTGTACTGCGGCATCGTGTCCGGCAGGTCGCGGTAGACGCCGCCCGGGCGGAAGTAGGCGGCGTGCATGCGCGCACCCGACACCGCTTCGTAGATGTCGAACAGGTCTTCGCGCTCGCGGAAGGCGTAGATCAGGATGGTCGAGCTGCCGCAGTCGTTGCCATGCGAGCCGAGCCACATCAGGTGGTTCAGCAGGCGCGTGATCTCGGCGAACATCACGCGGATGTACTGCGCGCGGATCGGCACCTCGATGCCCATCAGCTTCTCGATCGCGAGGCAGTAGGCATGCTCGTTGGACATCATCGACACGTAGTCGAGGCGATCCATGTAGGGCAGCGACTGGATGTAGGTCTTGCCTTCGGCCAGCTTCTCGGTCGCGCGGTGCAGCAGGCCGATGTGCGGGTCGGCGCGCTGGACGACTTCGCCGTCGAGCTCGAGCACGAGACGCAGAACGCCGTGGGCGGCGGGATGCTGGGGCCCGAAGTTGAGCGTGTAGTTCTTGATTTCAGCCATGTCAGTGCGTCAGTGCAGTCCGCCGCCGTAGTTCTCTTCGCGGATCACGCGCGGCGTGACCTCGCGCGGCTCGATGCTCACCGGCTGGTACACCACGCGCTTGAGCTCTTCGTCGTAGCGCATCTCGACATGGCCCGACAGCGGGAAGTCCTTGCGGAACGGATGCCCGATGAAGCCGTAGTCGGTCAGGATGCGACGCAGGTCTTCGTGACCTTCGAACACGATGCCGTACAGGTCGAAGGCCTCGCGCTCGAACCAGTTGGCCGAGTTCCAGAGGTGCATCACCGAGGGCAGCACGGGGAAATCGTCGTCTTCGCAGAAAGCCTTCACGCGCACGCGCTGGTTCAGGCTCACCGACAGCAGGTGCGAGACCGCGCAGTAGCGCAGGCCGTCCCACTCGGTGTCGCGGTAGGTCGAGTAGTCGAGTCCGCAGATGTCGATCAGCTGCTCGAACTTGCAGCCGGGCGCGTCGCGCAGGGTCTGCATGGCGGCCAGGTAGTCGGCCGCCTTCACCACCAGCGTGACTTCGCCGAGCGCCACGGTGATACGTTTCACCTTGTCGCCCAGGGCCAGGGAAATGGTGTCCTTCAGGACATCAGGATCGATCGCGAAAGCTGTCATGGGGTTCCCGTCAGGCACGGGCGATGGTGTTGGTGCGGCGCACCTTCTGCTGCAGCTGGATGATTCCGTAGATCAGCGCTTCGGCCGTCGGCGGGCAGCCGGGCACGTAGACGTCGACCGGCACGATGCGGTCGCAGCCGCGCACCACGGAATAACTGTAGTGGTAGTAGCCGCCGCCGTTGGCGCACGAGCCCATCGACAGCACCCAGCGCGGCTCGGCCATCTGGTCGTAGACCTTGCGCAGCGCGGGCGCCATCTTGTTGCACAGCGTGCCGGCCACGATCATCAGATCGGACTGGCGCGGACTGGCGCGGAACACCTCGGCGCCGAAGCGGCCGATGTCGTAGCGCGCGGCAGCCGCATGCATCATTTCGACTGCGCAGCAGGCCAGACCGAAGGTCATGGGCCACAACGAGCCTGTCTTGGCCCAGTTCACCACCGAATCGTAGGATGTGGTGACGAAGCCTTCTTTGAAAACGCCTTCAATGGCCATGGCTGTACCTTGTTGCCGTTGTACGGCTATTCCCAGTCAAGCGCACCCTTTTTCCATTCGTAGGCGAAGCCCACGACGAGGATCGCCAGGAAGATCACGACCGCCCAGAAGCCCGCTGCACCCACATCCTTGAGCGCCACGGCCCAGGGGAAGAGGAAAGCGATTTCCAGGTCGAACAGGATGAAGAGGATGGCCACCAGGTAGTAGCGGACATCGAATTGCATGCGGGCGTTTTCGAACGCTTCGAAACCGCACTCGTAGGGGGAGTTTTTGGCCGCGTCGGGCCGGTTCGGGCCAAGGATGTAGCCGAGAACCTGGGGGGCGATGCCTACCCCAATACCGACCAGAATAAACAACAGGACGGGGAGGTAGGAATCGAGGTTCATCAGGGTTCTATCACCGCTTGCCACCGACAGAAGCCAACTTTGCGCTGACTCCTGCCGATGAGATTTGGTGCGGTCGGCGAGACTCGAACTCGCACAGCTTTCGCCACTACCCCCTCAAGATAGCGTGTCTACCAATTTCACCACGACCGCGGTTTTTTGCTGCCCGGATGGCATGAGGAACCCAGAGGGTTTTGGCTTTCCGGTGCAGATTTAGAGTTTACCCTGAAATGCAGCCTTTTTCACTTGAGGCTGCATTGTCACAAAGATTATTTGGAGGGAATCTGGCCAGCACCCGCGGCAGGGGCGGCAGGCGCCGAAGCCGGAGCGACCGCAGCCGGTGCGGCCGAGGGGATCTGCGAGGCCGAACCCGACGCGCCAGGCGCCGGTGCCGTGACCGCCGAACGCTCCAGCAGGCTGTTGCCGCCGGCCGAAGGACGCGCATGGCTGAAGTAGGCCAGCAGCAAGGTGGTCACGAAGAAGACCGCTGCCAGCACCGCGGTGGTGCGCGACAGGAAGTTGGCACTGCCGCTGGCGCCGAACAGGCTGCCGGCACTGCCGCTGCCGAAGGCCGCGCCCATGTCGGCACCCTTGCCGTGTTGCACGAGGATCAGGCCGATCATCGCGAGGGCGGTCAGCATCTGCACGCCGACGAGAATGTTGAGGACCAGGTTCATTTCTTGTTTACTCCTAAGGGGACCGCCGTGCGCTCAGCGCGCCGCGGCAATGATTTGCAGAAAGTCGGGGGCCTTGAGCGACGCGCCGCCGATCAGGCCGCCGTCGATGTCGGGCTGGCCCAGCAGCTCGGCGGCATTGGCCGCGTTCATGCTGCCACCGTAGAGGATGCGGATGCCGGCAGCATGCTCGCTGGCCGCATGGTGCAGCTGTGCGCGCAGCACCGCATGCACACTCTGCGCCTGCTCGGGCGAGGCCGTCTTGCCGGTGCCGATGGCCCACACGGGTTCGTAGGCCACGACGATCTCGCTGATGCAGTGGCCGTTGACGTGGATCACCGCCGCCAGCTGGCGCTTGACCACCTCTTCGGTGCGCCCTGCCTCACGCTCGGCCAGCGTCTCGCCGACGCAGACGATCGGCGTGATGCCGCGCGCCAGTGCCGCGGCGGTCTTGGCCGCCACGACCTCGTCGCTCTCGCCATGGTACTGGCGGCGTTCCGAGTGACCGACGATCGCATAGCGCACACCGAAGTCGTTGAGCATCGCGGCCGACTGCTCGCCCGTGAAGGCGCCCTGCGGCTGGGCGGACACGTCCTGCGCGCCCAACGCGATCGGCGAGCCCGCCACCCTGCCCTGCACCTGCGCCAGGTACGGCGCCGGCACGCAGACGGCCACGTCGCAGCCCGGCGCGCCCACGCCCTGCAGCAACGCGTCGAGCAAGGCCTCGTTGGCAGCCAGGCTGCCGTTCATCTTCCAGTTGCCGGCGATCAGCTTCCTGTTCGTCATCGTCTTTTTCGTTCCGTTCACCAGGTCAGCACGATCTTGCCGATGTGCTGGTTCGATTCCATCAGGACATGCGCCTGCGCCGCGCCGCTGGGTTCTCCTGCGGCCGCGAAGATGCTGTGAATGACCGGCTTGATCGCACCGCTGGCCAGCAGGGGCCAGACCTTGGCACGCAGTGCCTGCGCGATCGCCGCCTTGAAGGCGATCGGACGCGGCCGCAGGGTCGAGCCCGTGACCGTCAGCCGACGCCGCAGCACCAGACCGGCATTGATCTCGGCCTTCAGGCCACCCTGGACGCCGATGATCACCAGGCGACCGTCTTCGGCCAGGCACTCGATCTCGCGGGCCACATAGGCGCCCGCGACCATGTCGAGCACCACGTCGACGCCCTTGCCGCCGGTGAGCGTCTTCACCTCGGCCGCAAAGTCGGCGCTGCGGTAGTTGATGGCGTGGTCCGCGCCCAGCTTCAGGCAGGCCGCGCACTTCTCGTCGCTGCCGGCCGTCGCGATCACGGTCGCGCCCATGGCCTTGGCCAGCTGGATCGCGGTCACGCCGATGCCGCTGGTGCCGCCCTGGATCAGCAGCGTCTCGCCCTTTTGCAGGCGGCCGCGCTCGAACACATTGCTCCAGACGGTGAAGAAGGTCTCGGGCAGCGAAGCCGCCTCGGTATCGCTCCAGCCCTCGGGCACCGGCAGGCATTGCGCGACCGGGGCCACGCAGAGCTCGGCATAACCGCCGCCCGCGACCAGCGCGCAGACGCGGTCGCCAACGGACAAACCGGCTTCGGCCAGGGCCTTGGCGTCGCCCGAGACGATCGTGCCCGCGACCTCGAGGCCCGGCAGATCGGAGGCACCCGGCGGCACCGGGTAGTTGCCGGTGCGCTGCAGCACATCGGGGCGGTTCACGCCGCTCGCGGCCACCCGAATCAGCAGCTCGCCCTCACCCGCGACGGGATCGGGACGCTCGACGGCGCGCAGGACGTCCGGCGCGCCGAAGGATGTGATTTCAATGGCTTTCATGGGTCTTCCTGACAGCAACGCCCGCCTCCAGGGAGTCGGGCGTCACATTGGAAAAAAAGACGGAAGCGGCACAGGCCGCTCCGTCCGCATCCGCATCAACCTTGATGGTCGCCGCGCGGGGCGTCTTGCGACGACTGCTCGGGCTGCTGTTGCTGCGGCTCGGCGCCGCGGTCGCCGTTGCCTTCGAAGCGCGGCGCACGGTCGCCGCGCGGTGCGCGATCGCCACCACGGTCACCACGGCGCTCGCCGCCACGGTCACCACGGTCACCGCGATCGCCACCACGGTCTTCGCGCGGTGCACGTTCCTGGAACTCCATGCCGGCCGGACGCTCGGTCAGGGCCTTCATGGACAGCTTGACGCGACCCTTCTCGTCGGTCTCGAGCACCTTGACCTTGACGATCTGGCCTTCGCTCAGGTAGTCGGTCACCTTCTCGACGCGCTCGTGCGCGATCTGGCTGATGTGCAGCAGGCCGTCCTTGCCGGGCAGCAGGTTGATCAGTGCGCCGAAGTCCAGGATCTTGGTGACCGGGCCTTCGTACACCTTGCCGATTTCGACTTCCGCCGTGATCTGCGCGATGCGCTGCTTGGCCGCCTCGGCCTTTTCCGGATCGGTCGACGCGATGGTGATGGTGCCGTCTTCGTCGATGTTGATCTGGCAGCCGGTTTCTTCAGTCAGCGCACGGATGACCGAGCCGCCCTTGCCGATCACGTCGCGGATCTTTTCCGGATTGATCTTCATGGTGAACAGGCGCGGTGCGAAGTTCGAGACTTCGGCCTTGGCCTCGCCCATGGCTTCCTGCATCTTGCCCAGGATGTGCATGCGCGCTTCCTTGGCCTGCGCCAGTGCGACCTGCATGATTTCCTTGGTGATGCCCTGGATCTTGATGTCCATCTGCAGGGCGGTGATGCCGTTGGTGGTGCCTGCCACCTTGAAGTCCATGTCGCCCAGATGATCTTCATCGCCCAGGATGTCGGTCAGCACCGCGAAGCGGTTGCCTTCCTTGATCAGGCCCATGGCGATGCCGGCCACATGGGCCTTCATCGGCACGCCGGCGTCCATCATCGAGAGGCAGCCGCCGCAGACCGAAGCCATCGACGAAGAGCCGTTCGACTCGGTGATTTCCGACACCACACGGATCGTGTAGGGGAATTCTTCCTTGTTCGGCAGCACCGCGACGAGCGCGCGCTTGGCCAGACGGCCGTGGCCGATTTCGCGGCGCTTGGTCGAGCCCATGCGGCCCACTTCGCCGGTGGCAAAGGGAGGCATGTTGTAGTGGAACAGGAAGCGGTCTTCGTACTCGCCGGCCAGCGCGTCGATGCGCTGCGCGTCACGTTCGGTGCCCAGCGTGGTGATGACCAGCGCCTGGGTTTCGCCGCGCGTGAACAGGGCCGAACCGTGGGTGCGCGGCAGCACCGAGTTGCGGATCTCGATCGGGCGCACGGTGCGCGTGTCGCGACCGTCGATGCGGGGCTCGCCTTCGAGGATCTGGCTGCGCACGATCTTGGCTTCGATTTCGAACAGCAGGTCGTTGACCTTGCCGGCTTCGAAAGGCTCGCCGCTTTCCTTGAGCGAGGCCAGCACGCTGGCATTGGCTTCGCGCAGGGCCTGGGTGCGGGCCTGCTTGCTGCGGATCTGGTAGACCGCACGCAGCTTTTCTTCGGCCAGGCCCTTGACCTTGGCGATGAAGGCTTCGTCCTTGGCGGCCGGCTGCCAGTCCCACACCGGCTTGCCGGCTTCGCGCACGAGTTCGTGGATCGCGTTGATGGCGATGGCGGCTTGCTCATGGCCGAACACCACGCCGCCGAGCATGATTTCTTCGCTCAGTTGCTGGGCTTCCGACTCGACCATCAGCACGGCGGCTTCGGTGCCGGCGACGACCAGGTCCATCTGCGAATCCTTGCGCGCAGTCTGGCCCGGGTTCAGCACGTACTGGCCGTTGATGTAGCCCACGCGGGCTGCACCGATCGGGCCGCTGAAGGGGATGCCGGACACCGACAGCGCGGCGGACACGCCGATCATGGCGGCGATGTCGGCGTCGACTTCGGGGTTGAGCGACAGCGTGTGGATGACCACATGCACTTCGTTGAGGAAACCTTCGGGGAACAGCGGGCGGATCGGACGGTCGATCAGGCGGCTGGTCAGGGTTTCGTGTTCGCTGGGCTTGGCTTCGCGCTTGAAGAAGCTGCCGGGGATCTTGCCTGCGGCGTAGGTCTTCTCGATGTAGTCGACGGTCAGCGGGAAGAAGTCCTGGCCGGGCTTGGCCGACTTGGAAGCCACGACGGTGGCCAGCACCACGGTGCCGTCGATGTCGACGATGACCGCGCCGCCCGACTGGCGTGCGATCTCACCCGTTTCCATGACGACGGTCTTGTCGCCCCACTGGAAGGACTTGGTGACTTTGTTGAAGAGGCTCATGTTTTGCTCCTGTTTGTAGGGCGGCGACCGGTCGGATTGACAGGTCCCGCAGGGCTGGAGCGCTTCTCAGAACACGATGCCATTCCAGTGAAGCTCGGCCTCGAACTTCATTGGAATGACACAGCTTCGCTCTGTTTTGGCACTCCGATTGAAACGCGAAGTAAAAAACGCCTGAGCTAGCGGACTAACCCAGGCGTTTTTTTCATGCGATCCGGATTACTTGCGCAGACCCAGCTTGGCGATCAGCGCGGTGTAGCGGTCGGCATCGCGGGACTTGAGGTAGTCCAGCAGCTTGCGGCGACGGCTCACCATGCGCAGCAGGCCGCGGCGACCGTGGTGGTCCTTGGCGTGCGTCTTGAAGTGGGGGGTCAGCTCGTTGATGCGAGCGGTCAGCAGTGCAACTTGCACTTCCGGGCTGCCCGTGTCGTTGGCGGCGCGGGCATTGTCTTTGACGACTTCGGCCTTGATGGAGGCTGCGATCATGTTGATTTCCTTGTGTTCCGGGATGTTTGACTTGCGGTGTGCGCTGGAACTGCACGCACCGTGCGCCTTGCGGCATGCAAAGCCCTGGGATTATAGCCCGCCCCCGAGGCGGCGCGCACTTCGTGTCGCTTGCCCTCCAGAACTTGGCTCTCCCCCGGGGCTCGCGCACTGCGTGTCGCGTCGCCCTCCCCCTTCCGGGGGCGATGCCTGCGGCCCGGCAAAGCCGGTTCCGCGGCATCCCGCGAAGGGGCGGCTCGCCTATTGCGGGCGGTTTTTTTGCAGCCAGGTCTTGAGGCGGGCGACGCCTTCGACCAGGCGCTGGGGGTCCTTGGAGGCGAAGCACCAGCGCAGCCAGCCCTGGGCTTCGGGGGCGAAGGCGTTGCCGGGGGCCAGGCCGAGGCCGGCTTCGGTGACCAGGCGCTTGGCGACGGCCAGGGAATCGTCGAAGCCGTCGAGCTTGAAGAAGGCGTACATGCCGCCCTTGGCCGCGACCACCTGCACGCCCGGGATCTCGGCGAGCAGGGGCACCAGCACGTCGCGGCAGGCCTTGAGGTGGGCCACGACGCGCGGCGTGATGTCGGGGCCGTGTTCGATGGCGGCGATGCCGGCGCGCTGCGTGAAGACGCTGGTGCAGGAGGTGTTGAACTCGATCAGCTTGCCCATGCCCTCGACCATCGCCGGCGGCATCACCAGCCAGCCCAGGCGCCAGCCGGTCATGAGGAAGCTCTTGGAGAAGCTGTGGGCCACGACCAGCCGGTCGTCGGGCACCGACACGTCCAGGAAGCTGGGCGCGCAGGCCTTGGCGGTCGGCTCGAAGTACAGGCGCTCGTAGACCTCGTCGGCCAGGATCCAGGTGCCGGTGTCGCGGCAATGGGCCAGGATGGCTTCCTGCTCGGCGCGCGTCAGCGTCCAGCCGGTCGGGTTGTTGGGTGCATTGACGATCAGCAGCTTCGTGCGTGGCGTGATGGCGGCGCGCAGCGTGTCGAGGTTGAGCGTCCACTCGCCGCCCACCGGCTCGAGCGGCACGGTGCGCACGGTCGCTCCCATGATCGCGGGCTGCGCGACCAGGTTGGGCCACACGGGCGTGACCGCCACCACCTCGTCGCCGGCATCGACCAGCGCCTGCACCGCCAGCATCAGGGCGCTGACGCCGCCCGAGGTGACCGCGATGCGCGCGGCATCGACTGCGGGATGCAGGCTGCTCGTGTAGCGCGCGATGGCCTCGCGCAGTTCGGGCAGGCCCAGGTTGTGGGCATAGAAGGTCTCGCCCTTCTGCAGCGACTCGATCGCGGCCTGACGCACCACCTCGGGCGTGACCTCGTCGCTCTCGCCGAACCAGAAGGCGAGCACGTCGTCGCGGCCCATGCCGGCGTTGGCGACCTCGCGGATCTTGGAGGCTTCGAGGTCATGGATGGCTTGGCGCATTGCTTCTTTCTCCTGGCCCTCAGGGCCGTTGCATCTGGCAGGTGGTGGGCATCTCGGCCCGTTCGGCGGACACGGTCTTCACCACGCGGAAGCCGTAGCCCGAACCCTCGACATCGAATTGGACACCGGGCGCACCCTGGCGGTCCATCACGCCCACCACCAGTTGCTGCTGGAACTGGTGGTCGGACGCGCGCATGCGGCCGCGCTGGCCGGCCAACGACACGTCGGCGCGCTCCATGGCACGCGCCACGGCGACCGTGTCGACACTGCGTGCGCGCTCGATGGACTGCGCCAGCGCCTCGATCACCAACTGCATGCGCATGTGCACGTAGTCCTCGGACGGCTTGGGGAAGCGCGCGCGGAAGGCGCGGTAGAAATCCTCGGAGGCCGCGGTCTGCACGTTCGGCAGCCAGTCGGCGACCGCGATCACGCGGCCGATGCCGGCCTCACCGATGGCCGCGGGTGCGCCCAGCGCATTGCCGTAGAAGGTGTAGAAGCTGCCGTTGAAACCCGCTTCGCGCGCCGCCTTGACCAGCAGCGTGAGGTCGTTGCCCCAGTTGCCGGTGACCACCGCCTGCGCGCCGCTGGCGATGATCTTGCTGGCATAGGGCGCGAAGTCCTTCACGCGGCCCATCGGATGGAGTTCGTCGCCCACGATCTGCACGTCCGGGCGCAGCACGCCGAGCTGGCGCCTGGATTCGCGCAGCACCGCGCGGCCGAAGCTGTAGTCCTGGCCGATCAGGTAGACGCGCTGGAGCGAAGCCTCGTCCTTCACCACGTCCATCAGCGCCGTCACGCGCATGTCGGCATGGGCGTCGAAGCGGAAGTGCCAGAAGCTGCAGCGCTCGTTGGTCAGCACCGGATCGACGGCCGAGTAGTTGAGGAAGAGCACGCGCCGCTGCGGGTCGCGCTCGTTGTTCTTGTCGATGGCGTCCAGCAGCGCCGCGGCGGTGGCCGAGGAGTTACCCTGCAGCACGATGCGCGCGCCATCGTCCATCGCGGCGCGCAGTGCCGACAGGGCCTCCTCGTTCTGCCCCTTGCTGTCGTAGCGCACCAGCTCCAGCCGGCGCGAACCGCCCGGCAGCTTGACGCCGCCCCGGGCATTCACGCGTTCGACGGCCCAGAGCAGGTTGCGGAACACGGCCTCGCCGGTGTTGGCAAAAGGGCCGCTCATGCTCTCGATCAGCGCCAGCCGGATCGGGCCCGCCGGCGCGCTCCTGGCCACCGACGGCAGGGCTGCCGCGCATAGCGCCGACGCAGCGAATTTCAAGGCCTGGCGACGCCAAATAAAGCTCTGATGCATTCTCTTGAAAGGCCTGGGCCCATGCCTAGATGGGGAGCAAGCGGCACTCATGTAAAGGCCGCGCAGTGTAAGGGACACACCTTCTTGTCCCGTCGTGTACATCAGGAGTTTCACCATGTTCTTCGCACCCGCCGTCCGCACCGCCCGCTTCGTTCCGCGCAGCCTCGATCGCAACTTCGAACGCTTCGTCAACGACGCCCTCGTGAGCGGCCCGCAACGATCGCTCCACGTCGAGCAGGACGACACCAGCTGGACCCTCACGCTCGACGTGCCCGGCCTGTCGCGCGACGAGCTCAGCATCGGCATCGAGGCCTCGGTGGTCCGCATCGAGAGCAAGGCCGAAGCCAAGCGCCAGTTCAAGGCAGCCTATGAACTGCCGCAGGCCATCGACGCCGCCACCAGCGAAGCCAAGCTCGAAAATGGCGTGCTCTCGCTCAAGCTCGGCAAGCTGGCGCCGGTCAGCAACGTCCACAGCCTGACCATCAACTGACCCGGTTTCCCTGCCTTCCGGACGCGCATTCAGGGCGCCACCGGAAGCAGCAGTTCAGCCGATCCGCCAAAAAGACCGCAATTCGCGGTCTTTTTTTTATGCTTCAATGTGAAATGAATGTAAAACATCGCGCTATGTGCTTGTTTTATAGAACTTTTTTCTTATTTTGAAGTCGCGGCTGCGCTGACGTCTCTCTTCAGCAGGTTCTCGACCTCAAGGGGACACTGTTGGACACACATTTGCATGCCGCCCGCCCGGGCACCCGTTCGGACACGCTCCTCGTGTTTCTGCCAGGCGCCTTCCTCCAACCCGAGGCGTTCGAGCGAGAGGGTTTCGTGAGTGCCGTGCGCGGTCACGATGTGGCCGCCGATGTGATGCTGGTCGATGCCAATGTCTCCTACTACTACGACCAGAGCTTCGTACAGCGTGTGCACGACGACGTGCTGACGCCGGCGCGCCAGGGCGGCTACAGCAAGATCTGGCTGGTCGGCATCTCGATTGGCGGCTTCGGGGCGCTGACCCACGAACTGAGCCGGCCCGGCCTGGTCGACGGCATTGTGGTGCTGGCGCCCTACCTGGGCCGCCGCCCCGTCGGTGCCGAGATCCAGAAGGCTGGCGGACTGCGCGCGTGGCAGGCGCCAGAATCCCCGTCCGACGACGAAGTCGACCGCAAGCTCTGGCCCTGGCTGCAGCAGTATGCGTCCCCCGAGCAGGCCGCCACCCTGCCGCCGCTCTATCTGGGTTACGGCCTGGCCGACCGTTTCGCCCCCAACCACCAGCTGCTGGCCGAAGTGCTGCCGCCGGGCCATGTGTTCACCACCGAAGGCGGGCACGACTGGCCGCAGTGGTCACGGCTGTGGCGCAGCATGCTCGACGTGCTGCCACTGCCCAGGCACGAAGAGGCCGAAGCGCTGCTCGCCTGCGCCTGAGTTCCCGGCGAGCGCGGCCCCACAATGGGCGCCGGGCGGCACCGGGGTGCTGCCGCATCTTTCAGGGAGCCACCCCATGAAGCGCCTCCAGGGCCTCGCCCTTCTCGTCGCGGCGTTGGCTGTGCCCGTGCATGCCGAAGGCATCGCGATCGTGCTGCCCGCGCCCTCCTCCGGCGCCACCGCCGAAGTCTTCTTCTCGCCCGACGCCGGGACCGACCGTGCCATTGCGCGCGCCGTGGGCGAGGCGCGCCGACGGGTCTGGGTCGCGGGCTATTACTTCACCTCCTCGACCCTTGCCAAGGCGCTGGACCAGGCCCATGCGCGCGGCCTCGACGTGCGGGTGGTGCTCGACAGCTCGCAGGCCACGCTCAGGTACTCGAGCGCCACCTACTTCCACAACCAGGGCGTGCCGCTGTGGATCAACGCGCGCTACCCCGTCATGCACCACAAGTTCCTGCTGATCGACGCCGACACCGTGGGCTTCGGTTCGATGAACTTCACGCGTGCGGGCGCCCAGCAGAACGCCGAGAACTTCAACCTGTTCCGGCGCTGGCCGCAGCTCGCGGCCACCTACGCGCAGGCGTTCGAGCGGCTGCAGGACGAATCCGAGCGCTACCGGCCCGGCATGACCTTCGATGCGCGCGGCGGCGCGGCAGGCGAAGCCAGGCCTTGACGAGGCCGGCAGTGTCGGCCCGCAAGCTCGGGCCCGCGCGCTCAGGCCAGCGCGTCTTCGGGCGCCCGCACCAGGCTGTCGAGCGGCCAGCGCGGCTTGACGTCGAAGGCATAGACCTCGGTCGGCTGCTGCATGCCGGCCTGCAGCCGCATGGCCGCGGCCATCGCGATCATCGCGCCGTTGTCGGTGCACAGGTGCAGTTCGGGGTAGTGCACGCGCACGCCACGCCTGGCGCAGGCCGCGTCGAGCTGCGTGCGCAGGTCGCGGTTGGCACCCACGCCGCCGGCCACCACCAGCCGCTTGAGGCCGGTCTGCGTCAGCGCCGTCATGCTCTTCTTCAACAGCACCTCGACGATGGCCGCCTGTGTCGCCGCGGCCAGGTCGGCCTTGCGGCCCTCGAGATCGTCGCCGAGCTTGCGTGCCTGCGTCATGACCGCGGTCTTGAGGCCGGCAAAGGAGAAGTCGAGGTCGCCGCTGTGCAGCAGCGGCCGCGGCAGCTTGAACGCCGCCGGATCGCCCTGCTCCGCCAGCTTCGCCAGCCAGGGACCGCCCGGGTAGGGCAGGCCCATGAGCTTGGCCGACTTGTCGAAGGCCTCGCCGGCCGCGTCGTCGATGGTTTCGCCCAGCATCTCGTAGCGGCCGACGCCGTCGACCCGCATCAGCTGGGTATGGCCGCCCGACACCAGCAGGGCCACGAAGGGGAATTCGGGCGCATCGGCGCTCAGGAAGGGCGAGAGCAGGTGGCCCTCGAGGTGATGCACGCCCAGCACCGGCTTGCCCAGCGCCGCGCCCAGCGCGCAAGCCACGCCCGCGCCGACCAGCAGCGCACCCGCCAGGCCGGGACCGCGGGTGTAGGCCACCACGTCGACGTCGGCCAGCCGCTTGCCGGCTTCGTCGAACACGCTCTGCGCCAGCGGCAGCACGCGGCGGATGTGGTCGCGGCTGGCGAGTTCGGGCACCACGCCGCCGTAGGCCTGGTGCATGGTGATCTGGCTGTGCAGCGCGTGGGCACACAGGCGCGGCAGTGCGGCTCCCTGCGTCTCCACCAGCGCCACGCCGGTTTCGTCGCAGGACGATTCGATTCCAAGTACGAGCATGGGTCGAGTGTAGGTGGCGCCCGCCTCCGAGGCACGGTTGTTGCTGCATGCCCTTGCGGGACACCCCCGCGACCGCCCAGGCCCTGCCCACGATGACCTCCGGACTGAATTTCTTGATTGCCGCCCTGCGGTGCGAAATCGATGCGCTCGACCAGTTGGGCCGCACCAGCGCGCTGGTGACGACCATCGCGCGGCTGGTGCATGCGCTGCAGCGCGAGCGCGGCCTGTCCAACGTGCTGCTGGGCTCGGGCGGGCGCCGTTTCGCCGGCGAACTGGCGGCCCAGGTGGCCGAATGCCGACGGCTGGAACAGCAGGTGCGCGCCTGCTTCGACCTGCTCGAAGCCGATCCGCGCCGCCTCGGCAACGGCGCGCGCCTGTTCAGCCGCATCGCCGCCGTGCTGCCCGGGCTCGACGCCCTGCCCGACCTGCGCCGGCGCATCGGCGGCCTGCAACTGCCGCCGGAGCAGGCCACGGCCGCCTTCGTCAAGCTCGTGGCCGGCCTGCTGGGTGTGGTCTTCGAAGCGGCCGACGGCGCCACCGACCCGGAGGTCTCGCGCCTGCTCGCGGCCCTGTTCAACTTCATGCAGGGCAAGGAGTTCGCGGGTCAGGAGCGCGCCTGCGGCAGCGCCGCCTTCGCCTCGGGCCGCAATGACGCCGAGCGGCAACAGCGCTGGCTGCACCTGATCGATTCGCAGGAACGCTGCTTCCAGGTGTTCTCCGGCTTCGCCGGCCCGGCACTCGAAGCCGAATGGCTGGCCGGCCTGCAGCCCGCGCAGACCGCCGAACTCGAGCGGCTGCGTCGCATCGCGTGCGCGGCCCCGCCCGGCACGCGGCTGGACCCGGAACTCAGCGCCGTCTGGTTCGACTGCTGCACGCGGCGCATCGACGCCATGCAGACCGTCGAAGAGCGGCTGACCGCCGACCTGCACCAGCTGTGCGATGCCAAGACCGCGCGTGCGCGCGCTGAACTGGCGGCCCACGAGCTGCTGCAGGCGCAGCTCTCGACAGAACCCCCCTTGCCGTCGACCGCCTTCTTCGACGAGCCGGCGGCCGGCGCGTCCGAAGGCGCGCCGCCCTATGGCCGCCAGCTCGAACGCTCGATCCTCGACATGGTGCAGGACCAGTCGCAGCGGCTGCAGGCCATGAGCGACGAACTCGACACCGTGCGCGCCTCGCTCAACGAGCGCAAGGTGATCGAGCGCGCCAAGGGCCTGCTGATGGCGCACCGCCGCCTGAGCGAGGAAGAGGCGCACAAGATGCTGCGCCAGACCGCGATGAACCAGAAACGGCGGCTGATCGATGTAGCCGAGTCGGTGCTGTCGATGGCCGAGTACCTCGAAGGCCCGCAGGCCCCCTGAATTGGTGCATCGCACAGGAAGCGTGCCTGCCGCCCGGGCATCGGTAGCCATGCCAGGGCACCGCTCTCCCCTGTAGACCCGACAGTCGATGCATCGCCGCGCCCTGGCACGGCCTTTGCATCGCATCTGGCACAGACCCACGGGTCTTCAGGCAGGCGGCATCCAACGGCGGATGCCACCCACCGCCCCGGACAAAGGCGTCCGTATCCCGCAGGGGCTCGTTCTTCGAGCCTTGCCTGCGCGATGCGGACGCCTTTTTTGTTTTCTGTTCCCGTCATTTCCTTCCGGAGTCCGCCCCATGTCCGATCTGCTGAAAACGAAGTTGAGCCGCCGCCGCGTGCTGCAGGCCGCCGCCCTCGGTGCCGCCGGCATCGACCCGGCGCTGCGGGCGCTGGCCTACGCCCAGGGCTCCGACAAGCCCGAGAAGGAGGAAGTCAAGATCGGCTTCATTCCGCTGACCGACTGCGCCAGCGTGGTGATGGCCTCGGTGCTGGGCATCGACAGGAAGTACGGCGTGAAGATCGTGCCGAGCAAGGAGGCCAGCTGGGCCGGCGTGCGCGACAAGCTGGTCAACGGCGACCTCGACATGGCCCATGTGCTCTATGGCCTGGTCTACGGCGTGCACCTGGGCGTGAGCGGGCCGAAGAAGGACATGGCGGTGCTCATGACCCTGAACAACAACGGCCAGGCGATTACGCTGTCGAAGAAGCTGGCCGACAAGGGGGCGGTCGATGCGCCCTCGCTCGCGAAGCTGATCGCCAAGGAAAAGGGCGACTACACCTTCGCCCAGACCTTCCCCACCGGCACCCACGCGATGTGGCTCTACTACTGGCTGGCTTCGGCCGGCATCGACCCCTTCAAGGACGTGAAGAACATCGTGGTGCCGCCTCCGCAGATGGTGGCCAACATGCGCATCGGCAACATGGACGGCTACTGCGTGGGCGAGCCCTGGAACCAGCGCGCGATCATGGACGGCATCGGGGTCACGGCCATCACCACCCAGGACATCTGGAAGGACCATCCCGAGAAGGTGCTGGGCTGCACCGCCGACTTCGTGAAGAAGTACCCCCACACCGCGCGCGCCGTGACCGCCGCCATCCTCGAGGCCGGCCAATGGATCGACACCGGCCTGCAGAACAAGAACAAGATGGCCGAGACCATCGCCGACAAGAGCTACGTCAACACCAGCGTCGACGCCATCAACCAGCGCATCCTGGGCCGCTACACCAACGGCATGGGCCGGAACTGGGACGACCCGAACCACATGAAGTTCTACAACGACGGCGCGGTGAACTTCCCCTACCTGTCGGACGGCATGTGGTTCCTCACGCAGCACAAGCGCTGGGGGCTGCTCAAGGAGCACCCGGACTACCTCAAGGTCGCCACCGAGATCAACCGCATCGACATCTACAAGCAGGCCGCCACGGCCAGCAAGACCCCCGTGCCCGCCTCGCCCATGCGCACCAGCAAGCTGATGGACGGCGTGGTGTGGGACGGCAAGGAGCCGAAGAAGTACGCCGAATCCTTCAAGTTGCATGCCTGAGGAGAACACCATGGTCAGTGCCGTCTTTCATTCGCCGCTCGATGCCTCGCCCCCTCTCCCGCGTGCGGGAGAGGGCCGGGGTGAGGGTGTGTCCCGCGCAGAAGCGGCCCCTCCTCCGCAGCCCCTTGCAAGGAAGGAACGAAAGCCCCTCGACCTGCGCGCCTTCTGGATGCGCGTGCTGCCACCGCTGGTCGGCTTCGGCCTGCTGTTGCTGGTCTGGGAGCTGATCGCCATGAACAGCAGCACCGGCTTCCCCTCGCCGCTGGTGACAGGCAAGCAGGCGTTGACCGTCTTCGCCGACCCGTTCTACAGCAAGGGCCCGAACGACCAGGGCGTGGGCTGGAACGTGCTGGCGTCGCTGCAGCGCGTGGCCCTGGGCTTCGGCCTGGCGGCGCTGGTGGGCATTCCGGCAGGCTTCGCGATCGGCCGTTTCGAGTTCCTCGCGCGCATGTTCAACCCGCTGATCAGCCTGCTGCGGCCGGTCTCGCCGCTGGCCTGGCTGCCGATCGGCCTGCTGGTGTTCAAGGGCGCCAACCCGGCGGCGATCTGGACCATCTTCATCTGCTCGATCTGGCCGATGGTGATCAACACCGCGGTCGGCGTGCAGCGCGTGCCCAGCGACTACATGAACGTGGCCCGCGTGCTGAACCTCAGCGAATGGAAGATCCTCACCCGGATCCTGTTCCCCGCCGTGCTGCCCTACATGCTGACCGGCGTGCGCCTGGCCGTGGGCACCGCCTGGCTGGTGATCGTCGCGGCCGAGATGCTGACCGGCGGCGTGGGCATCGGCTTCTGGGTGTGGGACGAGTGGAACAACCTCAACGTCGCCAACATCATCATCGCGATCTTCGTGATCGGCGTGGTCGGGCTGGTGCTCGAGTTCGCGCTGATCAAGGTCGCCACCGCGTTCACGTTCGAGGAGGTGAAGTCATGAACGAACTGCAGAACAGCCGCTTCATCGAGATCAGCGACGTCGGGCAGACCTTCAAGACGGCCAAGGGCAGCTTCCAGGCGCTGCGCGACATCCACCTGACGGTGGCCAAGGGCGAGTTCGTGGCGCTGATCGGCCACTCGGGCTGCGGCAAGTCGACGCTGCTCAACCTGATCGCCGGCCTCACCCAGCCGACGCAGGGCACGCTGCTGTGCGCCAACAAGGAGATCACCGGCCCGGGCCCCGAGCGCGCGGTGGTGTTCCAGAACCACTCGCTGCTGCCCTGGCTCAGCTGCTACGAGAACATCTTCCTGGGCGTGGAGCGGGTGTTCGCCGCCACCGAATCGAAGGCCCAGCTCAAGGCCCGCACCGAGGCCGCACTGGCGCTGGTGGGCCTCACGCCCGCCACCCACAAGCGGCCCGGCGAGATCTCGGGCGGCATGAAGCAGCGCGTGGGCATCGCGCGCGCGCTGGCGATGGAGCCCAAGGTGCTGCTGATGGACGAGCCCTTCGGCGCGCTCGACGCGCTGACCCGCGCGCGGCTGCAGGACGAGCTGCTCGCGATCGTGCAGAAGACCCGGAGCACGGTGGTGATGGTCACGCACGACGTCGACGAGGCGGTGCTGCTGGCCGACCGGATCGTGATGATGACCAACGGCCCCGCGGCCACCATCGGCGAGGTGCTGCCGGTGAAGCTGCCGCGCCCGCGCCACCGCGTCGAACTCGCCGAAGACCGCGACTACGTGCACTGCCGCAAGGCGGTGATCGACTTCCTCTACACGCGGCAGGGCCACGTCGAGAAGGCGGCCTGACGAGCCCTCCCCCCTAGCACAGGCCGAGTCGGTCCAGCGCCGGCTGCAGGCCCAGCAGCTCGATCGTCGAGGTGCCGCGCTCGATGGCCAGGCGCTGCGCCCGCTCCTTGTCCTCGCGCGCCAGGCTGCTCGCCAGCGCTGCCGCCACCTCGTCCTGCGGCACCACGACCAGGCCGTCGCGGTCGCCCACCACGATGTCGCCCGGGTGCACCACGCCGCCGCCGATGGCGAGCGGCGCGTTCAGCACACCCGGCTGGTTCTTGCCCGTGCCCTTGATGGACAGGCCGCGGCAGAAGACCGGAAAGCCAAGGCCCACGATGGCGCTGGCGTCGCGGACGCAGCCGCTGATGACCAGGCCTGCAATCCCCTTGTGCATGGCCTGCAGCGTCAGGACATCGCCCCAGGGACCGGCCTCCATGAAAGCCTTGGCGTCCACCACCAGCACATCGCCGGGGCGGGCCTTCTGCACCGCCAGATGCAGGATCAGGTTGTCGGCGGGCCGGGCGTCGACGGTGAATGCCGGCCCCACCAGGATGCTGCCCGGATCGAGCGGCTTCAGCCCGCTGTCGAGGGCGCCCCTGGCGCCCTGCGCCTCGTACACCGTGGCGGCCCCCAGGCGGCGCAATGCGTCGAACTGGGCCGGCGTGCATGTCGTGTTCATCTTCAATCCACCTTCGCGCCGGAACGCTTGACCACCGTCGTCCAGTAAGGGACTTCCTTCTGGATGAATCCGTTGAATGCCTCGACGCTGCCGCTGACGTCGGTCGAGCCCATGTCCTTGAGCTTCTTCGCCACCGAGGGCGCGCGCAGGGCCTGGTTCAGCGCCTCGTTGAGCCGCTGCACCACCGGTGCGGGCGTCTTCGACGGCACCAGCACGCCATACCAGTTCTCGATCACGAAGTCGTCGAAGCCCGCCTCCTTCATGGTCGGCACATCGGGCAATCCGTCGACCCGCTTGGCCGCCGTGGTCGCCAGCACGTGCACGCGGCCACCGGACAGGTGCGGCCCCAGCGCCGTGGTGGTCTCGAAGGCCATCGAGACCTGGCCCGACAGCACGTCCGTCATGGCCGGCCCCTGCCCGCGGTAGGGCACGTGCAGCAGGTCCAGCTGGCGGTCGGTCTTGAGCAGTTCGCCCGCCAGGTGCTGCGGGCTGCCCGCGCCGCCCGATGCATAGGCGTACTTGCCGGGCGCGGCCTGCACCAGCTTCACCAGCGCCCCCAGGTCCCTGGCCGGCACCCGCGCGCTGTTGACGTAGAGCAGCAGCGGCACCGAGGCCACCGCTCCCACGCCCACCAGCGCCTTGACCGGGTCCAGGCGCAGCTCGTAGAGGGTGCGGTTGATGACCACGCCCGTGTTGTTGCCCAGCAGCGCGGTGCAGCCGTCGGGCTGCGCGCGCGCCACGAACTCGGTGCCGATGTTGCTGCTGGCGCCGCCCCGGTTGTCGACGATCACGGTCGCGCCCAGCGCGGTCGCCATGCCGGGCGCGACGAGGCGGGCCAGGATGTCGGTGGTGCCGCCGGGCGGGTAAGGCGAGACCAGCGTGACGGTCTTGCACGGGAAGGGCGCGCCGGCCGCGTGGGCGCTGGCAACCAGGGTGAGCGCCGCGGCGGCATGCGCGAGGCGGAAGGCGAACTTGCGAACGGTCATGGTGTTTTGTCTCTGGGGTGGATGTCGATCGGCCCGCCCTGCGCCGCGGGGTCGGGCGTGCGCTCAGTGGCCGGGCCGCTGCAGCGTGTGGTAGCCGAACTGCCGGCGCGCCTCCCGCAGGGGCACGCCGTCCAGTGCCGCGTCCAGGATGCGTTGCTCTCGCTCCCGCGTGTGCAGCGCCTTGGCCAGCACCTCTTCCACACGCGACGCCGGAACGACGACCACGCCGTCGGCATCGCCGCAGACCAGGTCGCCGGGCATCACGCGCACGTCGCCCAGGGACACCGGTCCGTTGACCGCCTCCACCTGCACCCGGTCCTTGCCGGTGCGCATGAAGGAGGCCGAGGCGTAGAGCGCATAGCCGGCCGCGTCGGCTTCGGCGATGTCGCGGCAGGCACCGTAGACGACCGTGCCGCCCACGCCGCGCCGGGCCGCCACCTGGCTCAGGATGCCGCCCCAGACGGTGCAGTCCGGGCGGCCGCCGTTGTCCACCACGACCACCGCGCCCGGCGGCACGTCGTCGATGAAGTCGCCCACGGTGCCTGGCGCGTCCTGCGAGATCGGCACCAGCCGGACCGTGAAGGCCGGGCCCATCAGTTTCCTGGCGCCGGCCACGTGGCGGATGCCCAGGGCGCTGCCCGGGAGCCGCAGTGCATCGAGCGCATCGGAGATTTCAGCGGTGGTGAGCGAACGGGCCGCGTCGTCGGCGGACGCTGGCATGGAGAGGACGGGTTCTTGCATGCCGATGAGTCTAGATCTGCATAAATCCAGAACAAAGCAGCGAATTTTGGCTATATGCTCAATAAAAATGAACTTACGCCAACTTCAGTACTTCTGCGAAATGGCCGAGGGCGGCTCCGCCGTCCAGGCGGCCCAGCGCCTCTTCGTGGCCCCGACCGCCATCAGCATGAGCGTGTCCCAGCTCGAGGCGGACCTGGGCGGCCAGCTGTTCGACCGCAGCACGCGCCCGATGCCGCTCACGCCACTGGGCAAGTTCCTGCTGCCGCGCGCGCAGGAGCTGCTGGCCCAGACGCGCCGCCTCGAAGGCGACGCCCGCCGCGTGGCGTCGGCCCGGCAGGGCTGGCTGGGCGTGGGCTTCACCCGCTCGGTGATGCTCTCGGTGCTGCCGGTGGCGGTGCGCCGCTTCCGCGAGGCCTTTCCCGATGTGCGGCTGGAGATGGTCGAACTGCTGGCCGAACACCAGCCCGCCCAGATGGAAAACGGCAAGGTGCACCTGGGCATCGCCCGCTTCATCGAGCCGGTCCCGCCGCCGCCCGGCTTCAGCATGTGCACGCTGTTCGAGGAGCCCCTGCTCGCGGCCCTGCCCATCGGCATCCGGGCCGATGCGCGCGCCCCCCTGACCCTGGCCGAACTGGCGCGCTACCCCTTCATCAGCTATCCGCGGGACCCCAAGACCCGCTACGCGGCCCAGGTGCTGGCCGCAGCCGAACAGCGCGGCTCGCCGCTGACCGTGCAGCACGAAGCGATGGAGATCCATACCGCGCTGGGGCTGGTCGCGGCAGGACTGGGCGTCACGCTGGTCGGTGCGTCGGTCGCGCTGAACGCACGCCAGGACGTGGCATTGCACGCCGTCGAAGGCCTGGACGCCACCACGACCGTGGTCGCGTTGATGCCGGACCTGGGCCGCAATGCCTTCGTCGACCCCTTCGTCGCGCTGCTGGAGGAAGCCGCGGTCCAGCTGGGCCTCGCGACCTCCGCCGCGCCTGTGATGGCCTCGACGCCGGCGCGGGTGGCGAAGCGCGCCGGCCGGCGGCCAGCTTCCTGAGGCGGCTGCGTCCCTCGGCCGGCGGGCCCGGTTCCGGTGCGCCACCGACGCACCAGGCACGCGCGCAGGCGCACCAGCGCAAGGCGCCCGGCGCGCCCGATGGCCGCCGGCCAGGGCGCACGCATGGCACAGGTCTTGCATGATTCGTCGCGACGGTTCTCCTGCGGCAATGGCGCTGCGGGGGACCCACAGGACAAAGGCGTCCGCATGACTTTTCCGGCCCCGGGCCGGACAGGTGGTGCGGACGCCTTTTTTGTTTTCAGGACAGGCGATGGAGGCCCCATGGACATGCGCGTGAAGAAGCAGAAGCTGGTGCTGGTCGGCAACGGGATGGCCGGCGTGCGCACGCTCGAGGAGCTGATCAGGATCGATCCGGCGCTCTACGACATCACGGTGTTCGGCGCCGAGCCGCACCCCAACTACAACCGCATCCTGCTGTCGCCGGTGCTGGCGGGCGAACAGACGCTCGACGAGATCGTGCTCAACCCGTGGTCGTGGTACGAGGAGAACCGCATCACGGTGCATGCGGGCCGCAAGGTGGTCGCGGTCGACCGCGTGAAGCGCATCGTGCGCGCCGACGACGGGACCGAGGCGCCCTACGACCGCCTGCTGCTGTGCACCGGCTCCGACCCCTTCATGCTGCCGGTGCCGGGCAAGGACCTGGCGGGCGTGATCGCCTACCGCGACATCGCCGACACGCAGGCCATGATCGACGCCGCAACGACGCACACCCATGCGGTGGTGATCGGCGGCGGCCTGCTGGGCCTGGAGGCGGCCAACGGCCTGATGCTGCGCGGCATGCAGGTGACGGTGGTGCACGTCAACGCCTGGCTGATGGAACGCCAGCTCGACGCGGTGGCCGGCGGACTGCTGCGCCAATCGCTGGAGCGCCGCGGCCTGAAGTTCCGGCTCAGCGCGCAGACGCAGGAACTGCTGGGCGACGCCGAGGGCCGGGTGCGCGCGATCCGCTTCCAGGACGGCGCCGAGGAGCCGGCCGACCTGGTGGTGATGGCCGTGGGCATCCGCCCCAACGTGCGGCTGGCCGAATCGATGCGCCTGCACTGCCAGCGCGGCATCGTCGTGACCGACACGCTGCAGACCGTGACCGACGCGCGCATCTACGCGGTGGGTGAATGCGCGGCGCACCGCGGCATCGCCTACGGCCTGGTCGCGCCGCTGTTCGAGCAGGCGCGCGTGGCGGCCAACCACCTGGCCGAGATGGGCTACAGCCGCTACCTGGGCTCGCTCACCTCGACCAAGCTCAAGGTGACGGGCATCGACCTGTTCAGCGCGGGCGACTTCATGGGCGGCGAAGGCGCCGAGGAAATCGTGATGAGCGACCCCTTCGGCGGCGTCTACAAGAAGCTGGTGATCAAGGACGGCAAGCTGATCGGCGCCTGCCTCTACGGCGACACGGTGGACGGCAGCTGGTACTTCAAGCTGCTGCGCGACGGCCGCGACGTGCGCGACATCCGCGACAAGCTGATGTTCGGCGAATCGAACATCGGCGACACCGGCCACGAGGGCCACAGCAGCGCCGCCACCATGCCCGACGCCGCCGAGGTTTGCGGCTGCAACGGCGTGACCAAGGGCACCATCTGCAAGGCGATCAAGGACAAGGGCCTGTTCACGCTCGACGAGGTGAAGAAGCACACCAAGGCCAGCGCGAGCTGCGGCTCGTGCACCGGGCTGGTCGAGCAGATCCTGATGTTCACCGCCGGTGGCGACTACTCGGCAACGCCGAAGAAGAAGCCCGTCTGCGGCTGCACCGACGCCAACCACCAGGACGTGCGCGAGGCGATCCGAACGCAGAAGTACCTGACGCACGACGCGGTCTACCGCGGCCTGGGCTGGCGCACACCCGACGGCTGCGCCACCTGCCGCCCGGCAATCAACTACTACCTGATCAGTACCTGGCCCAAGGAGGCCAAGGACGACCCGCAGAGCCGCCTGGTCAACGAACGCAGCCACGCGAACATCCAGAAGGACGGCACCTACTCGGTGATCCCGCGCATGTGGGGCGGCCACACCACGCCCGACGAACTGCGCCGCATCGCGGACGCGGCCGACAAGTACAAGATCCCGACGGTCAAGGTCACGGGCGGCCAGCGCATCGACCTGCTGGGCGTGAAGAAGGAAGACCTGCAGGCCGTGTGGCAGGACATCGGCATGCCCAGCGGCTTCGCCTACGGCAAGTCGCTGCGCACGGTGAAGACCTGCGTGGGCAGCGAGTGGTGCCGCTTCGGCACGCAGGACAGCACGCAGATGGGCAAGGACCTGGAGCGCGCGCTGTGGGCCATGTACTCGCCGCACAAGGTCAAGCTGGCCGTCTCGGGCTGCCCGCGCAACTGCGCCGAGGCCGGCATCAAGGACGTCGGCGTGATCGGCGTGGACTCGGGCTGGGAGCTCTACGTGGGCGGCAACGGCGGCATCAAGACCGAGGTGGCGCAGTTCCTCGTGAAGGTGAAGACCGCCGAGGAGGTGATGGAGTACACCGGCGCCTTCCTCGAGCTCTACCGCAGCGAAGGCTGGTACCTCGAGCGCACGGTGCACTACATCGGCCGGGTCGGGCTGGACTACGTGAAGCGACGCATCCTGCAGGACGAGGCCGGCCGCAAGGCGCTGTGGGAGCGCCTGCAGTTCGCGCTCGACGGCGAGCCCGATCCCTGGTTCGCGTCGGTGCAGGCGGCGGTCGACGTGCGGCAGTTCACACCGCTCGCGGCCTGAAGGGAGCGCGCACATGAGCGAATGGAAAGTCATCTGCCGCGTCGAGGACATCCCGGTGCTGGGCGCGCGCCGCGTGGCACGCCCGGCGGGCGTGGCCGTGGCGGTGTTCCGCAACAGCCAGGACCAGGTGTTCGCGCTGCTCGACCGCTGCCCGCACAAGGGTGGCCCGCTGAGCCAGGGCATCGTGTTCGGCACCAGCGTGGCCTGCCCGCTGCACAACTGGGCGATCGGCCTGGACGACGGCTGCGCGAAGTCGCCAGACGAAGGCTGCGTGCCGACGTTCGCGGTGAAGGTGGAGAACGGCGCGGTGCACCTCGATGCGGGCGAGCTGGCCACGCGTGCCATCGACCTGCTCCGCCCGGTCGCGGGCCCCAAGGTCTTGTCCCCGATCCCTCTCCCGCTCGCGGGAGAGGACTAGGGAGAGGGCAGCGTGCACACAGCCATCGCCGTCAGCCCCCACCCCGGCCCTCCCCCGAAGGCAGTGGGAGCGATGCGGGAAACGAAGTCGACCTGCCCCTACTGCGGCGTCGGCTGCGGCGTGATCATCGAATCGGCCGGTGCGCAGATCACCGGCGTGCGCGGCGACCCCGCACACCCCGCCAACTTCGGGCGGCTCTGCACCAAGGGCTCGACGCTGCACCTCAGCGCGACGGCGGAGGTCACGCTGCAGACGCGGCTGCTGCAGCCGATGCGGCGCACGGCACGCGGCGCGACGCCTGCGAACGTCAGCTGGAACGACGCACTCGACACGGCCACGCACAAGTTCGCGCAGGTCATCCGCGACCACGGCCCCGACGCGGTCGGCCTCTACCTCTCGGGCCAGCTGCTGACCGAGGACTACTACGTCTTCAACAAGCTGGCCAAGGGCCTGATCGGCACCAACAACATCGACACCAACTCACGCCTGTGCATGAGCAGCGCGGTCGCGGGCTACAAGAAGACGCTGGGCGCCGACGCACCGCCGGCCTGCTACGAGGACTTCGACGCCGCGCAGTGCCTGTTCATCGTGGGCAGCAACACGGCCTGGGCCCACCCGGTCCTGTTCCGGCGCATCGAGGACGCGAAGCGTGCCAACCCGGCGCTGAAGATCGTCGTGGTCGACCCGCGCCGCACCGACACCTGCGAGATCGCCGACCTGCACCTCGCGATCCAGCCCGGCACCGACGTGATGCTGTTCCACGGGCTGCTGCACCTGATGCTGTGGGAAGGCTGGACCCAGCCCGGCTACATCGCCGCCCACACCCACGGCTTCGAGGCGCTGAAGCGCACCGTGCGCGACTGCACGCCCGAGTGCGTCGCGCAGGTCTGCGGCATCGACCGCAACGACCTGCTGGCGGCCGCGCGCCTGTTCGCCACCTCGGCCGCGACGCTGAGCCTCTATTGCCAGGGGCTCAACCAGTCGTCCTCGGGCACGGCCAAGAACGCGGCGCTGATCAACCTGCACCTGGCCACGGCGCAGATCGGCCGGCCCGGCGCCGGGCCCTTCTCGCTCACGGGCCAGCCCAACGCGATGGGCGGCCGCGAGGTGGGCGGCATGGCCAACCTGCTGGGCGCGCACCGCGACCTGGCGAACCCGGCCCACCGGGCGGAAGTCGCGGCGCTGTGGGGCGTGCCGGACATCCCGTCGGTGCCGGGCAGGACGGCGGTCGAGATGTTCCAGGCCGCCGCCGACGGCGAGATCCGCGCGCTGTGGATCGCCTGCACCAACCCCGCGCAGTCGATGCCCGACCAGGCCACGGTGCGACGCGCATTGGAGCGCTGCGAGTTCGTCGTGGTGCAGGAAGCCTTTGCCACCACCGCGACCTGCGCCTTCGCCGACCTGCTGCTGCCGGCCACCACCTGGGGCGAGAAGGTCGGCACCGTGACCAACAGCGAGCGCCGGATCTCGCGCGTGCGCCCGGCCGTGCCGGCGCCCGGCGCAACGCGGCACGACTGGTCGGCCGCGGTCGACTTCGCGCAGCGGCTCGAGGCGCTGCTGCCCCGGCGCAGCGCCGGCACCCTGTTCCCCTACCCGCTCGACAACCCGGCCGGGGCCGAGGCGATCTGGAACGAGCACAGGGAAAGCACACGCGGCCGCGACCTCGACATCACGGGGCTGAGTTGGGCGATGCTCGATGAAAGCGGTCCACAGCAATGGCCCCTGCCGGAAGGCCTGTCGACGGGCCGCGCCCGGCTCTACGAAGACGGTGTGTTCCCCACGCCCGACGGCCGCGCGCATTTCTTCGATGCGGCCTACAAGCCCGTCGCCGAGGCGCGCGACGCGCGCTTTCCCTTCTCGCTGAACACCGGTCGCCTGCGCGACCAGTGGCATGGCATGAGCCGCACGGGCACGCTGGGCCGCCTGTTCGGCCATGTGCCGGAGCCGGTGGTGCAGATGCATCCCCAGGACATGGCACGCCGGCGGATCGGCGACGGCGAACTGGTGCAGGTGGCTTCGCGGCGCGGCGCGATCGTGCTGCCGGCCCAGGCCAATGCCGACCTCGGCCTGAGCCAGAGCTTCATCGCGATGCACTGGGGCGAAGAGGCCCTGGGCGGCCACGACGGGAACGGCCAGCGCCTGGCCGGCGTGAACGCACTCAGCACCTCGGCCTTCTGCCCCGATTCGAAGCAGCCCGAGCTCAAGCATGCGGCCGTGCGCATCGCCAAGGCGGAACTGCCGTGGTCGTTGCTGGCCATGGCCTGGCTGCCGGCGGACACCGTGCTGTCGGCGCGGCGTGCGCTCGCGCCGCTGATGGAGAAGTTCCGGTTCGCGAGTTGCGTGCCTTTCGGCGCGGACACGCAGCGCTGCGGGCTGCAGTTCCGCGCGGCCGACGAGCGCGCGCCCGACGATGCCCTGCTCGACCGGATCGAGGCGCTGCTGGGCCTGCAGGCGGCGGGTACGCTGCGCTATGCCGACCGCCAGCGCGGACAGCGCCGCGCCGCGCGGCTGCAGCCACGCGCCGACGGCAGCGCCGGCCTCGAGGCCTTCCTGCTGGGCGGCGACACGCGGGCCGGCGCCTGGATCGGCACGCTGCTGCGGGAAGACCTGCCCGCGCAGCAGCATGGCCGCGCGCTGCTGTCACCCGGCGCCACGCCGCCGACGGCGGTGCCCTCGCGCGGCCAGCCGGTCTGCAACTGCCTGAACGTGACCGACCTGGCGATCCGGTCCGAGCTCGCGCGCTGCAGCGGGAGCGCCGAGGAGCGGCTGGACCATCTGCAGGCGAGCCTGAAGTGCGGCACGCAGTGCGGCTCCTGCGTGCCCGAACTGCGGCGCATGGTGCGCGCGAGCGCGGCCGAAGCCGCGACGCAACTTCAATAGCGCAGCCAGGTCCCCTTCAACGCGGCCTGGCCCACGCCGGGCTTGGAGAAGTCGCAGACGCCATCGGGGAAGATCGCCTCGAGGCGCAGCTTCTCGGTCGGGCTGAACGCCGCCGGCGCCGTGAGGAAGTCCTCGTCGCGCAGCGGCTTGAGCTGGCACTTGATCACGTTGTCCGCCAGCGGGCCGCCCGCGACCATGCGGGGCGCCGGGGTCTTGGGGTAGAGCGTGTTGCAGCGACCGGTTGCGTTGTAGGTGGCGACTTCCTTGATGCGCGTGCCGTCGTTGAAATCCCAGCAGGAATCGACGGCATCGGCAGGCTTGTGACGGACCACCTTGTCGGCGCTCAGGGGCACGGCATCGTCCGCCATCGCATCGAGCCATTGCGCCATCAGGTCCAGGCGTGCGAGAAAGGTCGATCGCGCCAGGGCGAGGAGCGATGGCACCTGCGACGGGGCGGCCAGTGTGGGGTATGGGAACAACCAGATCACCTGGTTGTCGGCGTGCCCATTGGCTTGAACCAACTGGGTCCGGATCTTCAGGTCGTTGTAGATCGTGTGGATGTCGGAGTTCGGCTCGTTGTAGGGGTGCACGCTCAGCATCGGCACGGTCGCCAGGCCGCCGCCGCCGCTGCCGATGCGGCCCAGCGTGTAGGCCCGCGCCAGCCCTTCGGCATCGGCCACGGTGCGCTGCGTCGAGAGCTTGCCGTCGGCGTCATAACCACCGACCTTCTCGTTGATATCGAGGAACTCGGTGACCGAGATCTGGCCCTTCTTGAGCGCCTCGAGACCGTAGGCCACGCCCACGTTGTCGAGCGGACGGCGCGCAATGCCGGTGGCCGGATCGACGCCCAGCGACTTGGCGTTGATGTCGTACACGGTGCAGCGCGCGCCGTTGCGGTTGGTCACGGGGTGGTAGACCTTGGTCGAATCGATCAGGCCGCAGGCCGGCGAGACCGAGCCGCTGGTGGCCAGCACCGCGTCGCCATTGCCCGCGCTCCAGTTCGCGCAGGTGTTCTTGAGGTGTCCTTCGACGGCCTTGCGCTTGGCGTCGCTGAACGGGAAGCCCGGACTCGCGGTGTTGGTGAAATAGTTGTCGAGCAGCCGGCAATCCGAGGTCGCGAGCGCGGTGCTGAAGACATCGGGGAAGGCCGCATCGGGCATCAGGCCGTCGAGGATTCCCGGGTAGTTCTGCGCGATCAGCATCTGCTGGATTGCGCCGCCCGAGCCGCCCATGCCCACCATCCAGCGCGGCAGGCCGTAGCGCTTGGCGATGTGCTCGCGCAGCATCATCGCGGTCTCGGCCGCCAGCACGTCGTTGACGTTGACCTTGTTGATGTTCAACGTGGAGAGCACATAGGCGTAGCCCTTGCCCAGCGCGTAGACGCTCTGCTGGTCGGTCGTGTCGGCCTTGAACACCTCGCTCAGCTTGTTCACGCCCTGGTTGTACTGGGCCGCAGTCGATTCGCCGAAGCGGAACACGATGCGCCCGTTCCAGCCGGCCGGGTTCCAGCGATCGGCTTCGGCCGGATCGTCGAGCACGCCGATGCGGTAGATCGAGCGGTTGATCGTGCCCGACTCCACGCGCACGATGAAGGGCACGGTCTTGCCGTCCTGCGTGGTGGTGGTCACGAGGTCGACAGGGCGCGGACCGAGCGGGTCGAGCAGCGGCTTGGGAGTGCCGGCCGACGTGAAGTAGAACCAGTCGTAACGCGTGGCGACAGAGCAATCCGCATCCTGCGGCGCGCCCAGCGCCGATTCAACGGTGCGGCACTCGAAGGGCTGGAGGTGCGCGCCCGAGAACACCGGTCCGGTGATCGGGTGGTTGGTCAGCACCAGCTTGCCGGCGGCCTTGTCGCCCGCGCTCGCCGCCAGCGTGTTCTCGCCTGGCGCCAGGCCCGCCACCAGGCCGCGCAGCGAACGCCCGTCGGCCTGCGCGCTGAAGGCCGCGCTGACGTCGTCGCCGTTGCGTGTCACACGCACGTCGGCCGCCGCCACGCCCTCGGGCAACGCGACCTGCACCAGGGCGTCGCCGCCGGTCACCATGTCGGAGCGGCTCGACAAACTGCTCAGCGTCAGCTGGGCCACGGGCGGCGGCGTCACGGGGTCGCCGCCGTTGCCGTTGCCGTTGCCGTTGCCGTTGCCGTTGCCACCTGGCGCCACGACGACAGGTCCGGCATCGTTGCTGCTGCCGCCACCGCAACTTGCGAGCAGCAGGGCCGCAAGACTCCAGGCCAGCGGCCGCAGAAAGCGGCTCGAGGGTTGCGCACAGGATCTCATTGGAAGTCTCCGGAACATGGGCAAAGGCGCGACTGTAGGGAAAAGCGGCGTCGATATCTGTCAGATAAGCGGGCGGCGCCCATCGGGGAAACACGGATGCCGAGGCGCGCTTTCCCTCACCGACGACTGTCATCGGACCGTCATAATTCCCACGTTGGCAGCAGACCGAGCCCGTGCGCGCAGACGCGAGACAAGCGGGCCGACAAAGATGAGACAACCTTCCGACACCGCGCCCTTCGACGTGCAGTCCGTCCCGTTCCGCGGCATCGTGGAACAGTCGGTCGCAGGCATCTACATCCTGCAGGACGAGCACTTCCAGTACACCAACGCCACCTTCTCGGGCATGGCCGGCTATTCCACCGACGAGGTGGTGGGCAAGCCGCTGCGCGACTGCGTGCCCGTCTACTATGTGGGCGAGGTGATGGACCGCTACCGGCGCCGCATCTCCGGCGAGGTGCGCAGCATGCACTTCGTCACCCACGGCCTGCACCGCGACGGCAGCGTGGTCCACATCGACGTGCACGGCCAGTCGATGCAGTTCCGCGGAAGGCCGGCGGTGGTGGGCGTGGGCGTCAACGTGACCGAGCAGATCAAGCGCGATGCCGAACTGCTCGAATCGCGCTACGAATACCGCGAGCTGGCCTCGCGCCTGAACACCATGCGCGAGCAGCAGCGCGCCGAGTACGCGCGCGAAGTGCACGACGTGCTGGGCGGCCTGCTGACCTCGATGAAGCTCGACGTGGGCCGGATCGCACGGCGTTCGCGTTCGACCTCCATCCGCGGCATCGCGGCCGACCTCAACGCGCTGCTGGTCGAGGCCATCGACAACGTGCGCGAGCTGTCGGAGTCGATGCGCCCGCAGGCCCTCGACCACCTGGGCCTGGGCGCGGCCATCGCCAGCCACGTGAAGCGCTTCCGCGAGCGCTCCGAATTGCGCGTGAGCCTGGAGCCGCCGGAGTTCGACATCGACCTGCCGCGCTGGCGTTCGATCGGCGTGTTCCGCATCTTCCAGGAGGCGCTGACCAACGTGGCGCGGCATGCGCACGCCACCGCCGTGGCCATCCGCTTCCGGCGCGACGCTCAGGATTTCTGGCTGGAGATCGAGGACGACGGAAAGGGCTTCGACGTCGACGAACCCGACCTCGCATCGATGCGCCAGTCGCTCGGCCTGATCTCGATGCGCGAGCGCGCCTACGAACTCGGCGGCACGCTGACCCTCGATTCGGCGCCGAACGCCGGCACCCGCGTGACGCTGCATGCGCCCATCGTCTCGAACCCCCTGGTGCGCTCATGACCCGGCTGCTCATCATCGACGACCATGCGATGTTCCGCGCGGGCCTGCGCAAGGTGCTGCAGGACGCGCCGGAGATCACGGCGATCGCCGAGGCCGGCGACTGGCACGGCGGCATGGCCTGCCTCGAGGCACAGCCGACCGACGTGCTGCTGCTGGACATCAACATGCCGGGCTGCAGCGGGCTCGACCTGATCGGCCCGATCCTCGAACGCTTCCCGTCGCTGCGCATCATCATGCTGAGCATGTACTCCGAGCCGCAGTACGCGGTGCGCGCGCTGCGCAACGGCGCGCACGGCTACGTGGCCAAGGACATGGAGGCGGTCGACCTGATCGCCGCCATCCGCATCGTCAGCCGCGGCCGCCAGTTCGTCGCGCCCTCGATCACCCGGGCGCTGATGGACACCGCGCAGGGCCTGGCGCCCGACCCCCGGCCGCACGAGCGGCTCTCTTCGCGCGAGTCGGAGATCCTGCGCATGATCGTGGGCGGCGAGTCGCTCACGGCCATCGCCGAACGGCTGGCGATCAACGTCAAGACGGTCAGCACCTACCGCCGCCGGATGCTCGAGAAAATGGCGCTGGGCTCGAACGCCCAGCTGGTGCAGTACGCGGTGCACCACCGGCTGGTCGACTGAGCCGGCCTCCTTCGCGTCATCGATATCTGACAGCCGATGCCCGGGTGTCTGACTTGTGGCGTCGGCCCCTCCTCCCTAGCATGGGTGCGGGTCGCGGGCCTGAGCGCCGCGCCCTGTCAGCACAACAATCGAGGAGACAGACATGAGTTCTTGGAAGCAGATCGCGGCCTGCACGGCGGGCGCGATCGTGATCGCCGCCTGCGGCGGCGGCAGTGACAACAGCAGCAACAACGGCGGCGGCTCGTCCGTGACGCCGCCGACGACGACACCCCCCGTCACCACACCCCCCGCCGAATCGGCGATCTCGCTGGAGGTGCTGTCGAGCCAGCCCGAGCTGGTGTCGGGTGGCGATGCACGCATTGCCGTGCTCGCGCCGAAGGCCGACCAGGGCCAGCTCGAACTCTGGCTCAACGACGCGCAGATCAACCCCACGCTCACCGCGAGCGCCGACCGGCTCGAGGGCCTGGTCAGCGGCCTCAAGCTCGGCGCCAACACCCTGACGGTGCGCCACAAGACGCGCGGCAAGCTCGACACGCTGACGCTGACCAACCACCCGATCACCGGCCCGATGTTCGCCGGCCCCAAGCAGGAGCCCTTCGTCTGCACGGTGGCCACCGAGCTCAGCAAGGAACCGCTGGTCGACACCACCGACCCCAAGTACTACGCGGTCAAGGACGCGGCCAATGCCACCATCGGCTACAGCCAGCATTGCTCGATCGATTCGTATGTGCAGTACTACTACATGCCCGTGGGCGGCACCACGCACAGCCACTACCTGCTGATGCCGACCGACGGATCGCGCCCGGCCAACATCGCCAAGACCACGCTGACCGACGGCCGCACGGTCGACTTCATCGTGCGCTGGGAATTCGGCACCATCAACCGCTTCATCTACCAGTACGTGATGCTCGCGCCCTTCGGCGAAGACCCGACGAAGCCCGACACCACGCTGTGGAACAGGAAGCTGGTCTACCACTTCCAGGGCGGCGTGGGCTTCGGCCACTACCAGGGCGGCCCCGACAGGCGCGCCGGCCTGGTCGACGCCATCGGCAAGGGCTATGCCATCGCCTATTCCACCGGCAACCGCACCGGCGAGCACTACGACATGATCGTCGGCGGCGAGACCGCGCTGATGACCAAGGAAGGCTTCGTCAAGCGCTACGGCGTCCCCAGCTACACCGTGGGCCTGGGCGCCTCGGGCGGCGGCATCCAGCAGTACCTCTATCCGCAGAATCATCCCGGCCTGATCGATGCGGCCATCGCGGTGCAGCCCTACCCCGACATGGTGGGCCAGATCCCGCACGTGGGCGACTGCGAGCTGCTCGAGTACTACATGGACGTCACGGACCTTGCCAACGACAGATGGACCGACGACATCAAGAACCGCACCTTGCTGGTCGGCCTGAACGCCGAGGAGAGCGTCAAGAACCCCTACTTCGGCCTCCAGGGCTTTCTGACGAACGTCCGCATGGCCACCGGCTCGACCGAGTGCCGCAAGGCCTGGCAAGGCCTGACCGCCGGCGCGATGAACCCCAAGTTCGACGCCGACGACATCCTGAAGAAGGGCGCCGACCGCATGAACATGGCGGCCTTCGGCGACATTCCCTTCAGCCACTTCGACGACGTGCGCAACATCTACGGCATCGGCGCCGACGGTTTTCCGCGCTCCACCTGGGACAACGTGGGCGTGCAGTACGGCCTGCAGTCGATGAAGGACGGCAAGATCACGCAGGCCGAATTCCTCGACCTCAACTTCAAGGTCGGCGGCTGGAAGCGCATGAGCGACATGGTGGCGGAAGGCTTCCCCTACAACGGCACCAGTTCGGCCGAACAGAACAAGGCCGCCACCATTCCAGGCTACTTCGACCCCTGGGGCAGCCGCAACATGAACCGGTGGAACCCCGCCACGCCCGATGTGCCCGCACCGCGCACCCATGGCGACCTGGACGCGCTCAAGGCGATGCAGCGCTCGGGCCTGGTCTTCACCGGCAAGACCGACATCCCGACCATCGACTGGCATCCCTACCTGGAGCACAAGCTGAACATGCACAACGTGCACCAGTCCTTCGCGATCCGCCAGCGTATCCGCCACAAGATGGGCAACTCCGACCACCAGGCCATCTGGTTCACCGAGACGCGCAACGCCACCACCGAGTTCGACCAGACCCCGATGGCCTTCGAGGTGATCGACGAGTGGATGACGAAGATCCGCGCCAACCCCACGCGCACGGTGGCGGACAACCGCCCCGAGCGCGCGGTCGACAGCTGCTTCGACAAGGACGGTGCACTGATGGCCAAGGGCGAGGGCGTGTGGGGCGGCGTGCTCGACAAGCAGCCACGCGGTGCCTGCACCCAGGCCTTCCCGATGTACGGCACCTCGCGCATCGTCGCGGGCGGGCCGATCGAAGGCGGCAGCTTCAAGTGCGCGCTCAAGTCGGTGGACACCGCGCTCAGCGACGGCACCTACGGGTCCTGGAAGCCCAACGCCGCCGAGATCCGCAAGCTGCAGGCCACCTTCCCCGAAGGCGTCTGCGACTTCAGCAAGCCGGACCAGGGCGCGCCGTCCTGAGCGCGGGCTGAATTCTTCCCAAGCCACCGCACGCGGTGGCTTTTTTTATGGGCGCTGGGGCATAAGCAACTGCGCCCGGCGGCATAAGTCTTGCTGGACAATCCCCACACCCATGGGAATCAGTCAATACATCAAGGAAATCGGCCGCGGCGCGCGAGGCGCCAAGCCGCTCACGCGCGCGCAGTCGGCCGATCTGTTCGGCCAGGTGCTCGACGGCACGGTCACCGATCTGGAAATCGGCGGCTTCTGCCTGGCCATGCGCATCAAGGGCGAGACGCCCGAGGAGATGGCCGGCTTCCTCGATGCCACCCATGCGCGCTTGAACCATTTTCCGGCGCCGGGCCGCGCGCTGGTCGTGCTGCCCAGCTACAACGGCGCGCGCAAGCTGCCGGTGCTCACGCCCCTGCTGGCCCTGCTGCTGGCGCGCGAAGGCCTGCCCGTGCTGGTCCACGGCAGCGCCAGCGAATCCAGCCGGGTGCTGGCGTCGAACGTGCTCGCCGGGCTCGGCGTGCATGCGCTCGATGCGGTGCGGCCCATCGCCGATGGCGAAGTCGCCTTCGCGCCGACCGCCCTGCTCCACCCCGCACTCAAGCGGCTGCTCGACGTGCGCCGCGTGGTCGGCCTGCGCAACCCGGGCCACAGCGTGGTCAAGCTGATGCGCCCCACGACGGGCCCCTGCGTGGTGGTGGCCAGCTACACCCACCCGGCCTACGCCACGGTGATGGGCGAGACCTTCACGCTCACCGGCACCACCGCCCTTCTTTCTCGCGGGCTCGAAGGCGAAGTGGTCTCGGACCCGCGCCGCACCGCGCAGATCGACGGCTACCTGCGCGGCGAACGCCAGGAACTGCAGGCCCAGCAGCCGGGCACGCTCAGCGAAGTGCCGGGCCTGCCGGCCGAGATCGACATCGAATCGACCGTGCGCTACACGCAGCGCGTGCTGGCCGGCGAACTGCCGCTGCCCGAGGCGATTGCGGTGCAGGTCGAACACATCAAGAAACTGGCAGCCCACGCATGAACGAATTTCCCCATGGCCGCTGCACGCTGGTCGGCGCCGGTCCCGGCGACCCCGAGCTGCTGACGCTCAAGGCCGTCAAGGCGATCCAGGCCGCGACCGTGCTGTTCGTCGACGACCTGGTGAACGACGCGATCCTGGCGCACGCACGGCCGGGCGCGCGCATCGTGCACGTGGGCAAGCGCGGCGGCTGCAAGAGCACGCCGCAGGCCTTCATCGAGAAGCTCATGATCACCGCGGTGCGCGAAGGCGAGACCGTGGTCCGGCTCAAGGGCGGCGACCCCTTCATCTTCGGCCGCGGCGGCGAGGAGGTGGAACACCTGCGCGAAGCCGGCATCGAATGCACCGTGGTCAACGGCATCACCGCCGGCCTCGCGGCCGTGACCGCGCTGGGCGTGCCGCTCACGCACCGCGACCACGCACAGGGCGTGGTCTTCGTGACCGGCCATGCCCGGACCGGTGTCGATGCCCACGACCCGACCGATTGGCGCGGCCTGGCCGCCACGGCGCACAACGCCCGGCTCACGCTGGTGATCTACATGGGCGTGGCGGGCGCGGCGCACATCGAACACGAATTGCTGCAGGGCTTGCCGGGCAGCACGCCGGTGGCCGTGATCCAGCATGCGAGCCTGCCGCAACAGCGCCATATCGCGACCACGCTGGAGCAGATGTCCGGCGCCATGGCGCAGGCCCGCATGGCCAGCCCGGCGGTGATCGTGGTGGGCGACGTGCTGCAGGGCCTGCAGGCCGCGGGCGTGCCCATCGACGCGCAGCGGCAGCGCGGCGCCGGCTGAGCCGGGCGAGCGCCCTAGAATCCGCCCTCGTTCAACACCAGCGGCCGGAGGGGGCGTCATGTTCGAATTCGAGCAACCCGACACAACAGCGTTCTCTTCGCATGGCGGCGTCGCGCCCCTGATGGCCCGACGCCTCGGCACCGCACTGGCCCTCGCGGCCGCCCTGCTGCTCGCAGGCTGCGCCTCCCGCTTCGAGGCCTCGCCAGACGGCGGCCTGCCCCGGCTCAACGTCCAGAGCTCGGTCATCGCGCCGGGCAACGGCGGCGACCTCATCACGCCGGCCGCGCTCGAACCCGGCGACATCCTGCTGACCTCGGTGGCCACGCTGGGCTCCTTCGGCATCCGGCTGGGCACCTTCTCGCCCGTGAGCCATGCGGTGGTGTACCTCGGCGACGGCCAGATCGCCGAAGCCGTGGGCGACGGCGTGCGTTCACGCGCCATCGCCAAAGTCGTGGACGAAGAGCAGATGGTGGTCGCCTTCCGCCATCCCGGCATGGACGCCGCACATGCCGAACGGCTGCGCGCCTGGGCGCTGACCCAGGTCGGCACCCAGTACAACACCGTCGGCGTGATGCTCAACGCGCCCTTCGTGCTGAACCGGCGGATCTGCGAACTGCCGTTGATTCCGGGCCCGGCGCGCGAGTTCTGCCTGCGCGGCTTCGCGATGGTGCAGCTCGGCGGCAGCCGCAACGACCAGTTCTTCTGCTCGCAGTTCGTGCTCGAGGCCTACAACCAGGCCGGCCTGCCCGTGACCACCGCCGACCCGCGCTGGGTCAGCCCGGCCGACCTGCTGCACATGCGCGAGGGCGACGTGCCCTCGATTCCCTCCACCCAACCTCTGCGCTACGTGGGCCACCTCAAATACAACCCGCCGCCGGTGATCACCGCCGACGGCGCCACCTCCCGTTGAACTTCGACGCCATCATCATCGGCGCCGGCGCCGCGGGGCTCTTCTGCGCCGCGCAGGCCGGCCAGCGCGGCCGCCGCGTGCTGCTCATCGACCACAGCGAGCGCATCGCCGAGAAGATCCGCATCTCGGGCGGCGGCCGCTGCAACTTCACCAACCGCGACCTCGACCCGCGCGCGCCGCAAAAGCACTTCGTGGGCGAGAACCCCAACTTCTGCCGCTCGGCGCTGTCGCGCTACACGCCGCAGCAGTTCGTCGCGCTGATCGAACGCCACGGCATCGCGTACCACGAGAAGCACAAGGGCCAGCTGTTCTGCGACGGGCCCTCGCAGCAGATCATCGACATGCTGCTGGCCGAGTGCGCGGCCGGCGGCGTCACGCGCTGGCAGCCCTGCACGGTGCGCGCGGTGAGCTACACGCCGGACGACGGCGGACGCTACCGGCTCGAGACCGACCGCGGCCCGGTCGAGGCGCCGCGCCTGGTCATCGCGACCGGCGGGCTCTCGATCCCGCAGCTGGGCGCGAGCGACTTCGGTTACCGGATCGCGCGCCAGTTCGGCCTGCGCGTGATCGATCCACGGCCCGCACTGGTGCCGCTGACCTTCGCCGGCGACGGCTGGGCGCCTTACGCGTCGCTGGCCGGCCTGGCGCTGCCGGTGCAGATCGAGACCGGCGCCAAGAAGGAGCGCATGGTCTTCCTCGAAGACCTGCTGTTCACCCACCGCGGCTTGTCGGGCCCGGCGGTGCTGCAGATCTCCAGCTACTGGCGCGAAGGCGCGCCGCTGCGCATCGACTTCGCGCCCGGCACCGACATCGGCGCCGCGCTGGGCGAAGCCAAGGCCCGTTCGCGCAAGCGCATCGCCAACGAACTCGCCACGCTGGTACCCTCGCGCCTGGCCGACGCCTGGGTCGGCGACGATCCCGCGCTGCAGCGCCCGGTCAACGAGGCCACCGACCGCGCGCTGGCCCAGCTGGCCGAACGCATCGCGCGCTGGCAGATCACGCCCAACGGCACCGAGGGTTACAAGAAGGCCGAAGTCACGGCCGGCGGCGTCGACACGCGCGCGCTGTCGTCCCAGACCCTGGAATCGAAGCAACCCGGCCTGCACTTCATCGGCGAGACCGTCGACGTGACCGGCTGGCTGGGCGGTTACAACTTCCAGTGGGCCTGGGCCAGCGCCAACGCCTGCGCCGAAGCGCTCTGAGCCCCCCAAAACCCACCGTCCTGCCCCGCCGTTCCAGGGGCGCCGTGGCACCGGCTCCGCCGGGGCACCGGTCCCGCTCGCGCCGAGGCGGAAGGCGGAGCGACACGAAGTGCGCGAAGCCTGGGGAAGTGCGCATTCCACTGCTATAATCCAGGGCTAACTTTGGCCTCCCCTCAACGGCCGCAAAAAATTTCAGTTGAGGAACCCCGGCCTGGGGCCTCGATCTCCCCCGGCCAACTTCAGTTCAACGAATCATTCATGACCACCATTCGCGTTAAAGAAAACGAGCCCTTCGACGTCGCCCTGCGTCGCTTCAAGCGCACCATCGAAAAGCTCGGCCTGCTGACCGACCTGCGCGCTCGCGAGTTCTACGAGAAGCCGACGGCCGAGCGCAAGCGCAAGAAGGCTGCTGCGGTCAAGCGCCACTACAAGCGCGTGCGCAGCATGCAGCTCCCCAAGAAGCTGTACTAAGCAGCGCTGGCTGGCCACGCCAGCAGCACGAGCCGCGCCGGGGAGACCTGCCGCGGCTTTTTGTTTTGCCGAACGACAAACGCACAAGAAGGAAGAACGCCATGAGCCTCAAGGAACAGATCACCGAAGACATGAAGACCGCGATGCGGGCCAAGGACTCCGAACGCCTGGCCACCATCCGCCTGCTGCTGGCCGCCCTCAAGCAGAAGGAAGTCGACGAGCGCGTGGAACTCGACGACGCCATGGTCGTGGCCATCGTCGACAAGATGGTCAAGCAGCGCAAGGACTCGATCGCCGCCTTCACCACCGGCGGCCGCATCGACCTGGCCGACAAGGAAGCCGCCGAGATCAAGGTGCTCGAGGTCTACCTGCCGCAGCGCATGAGCGCCGAGGAAGTCACCGTCGCCGTGAAGGCCATCGTCGACCAGCTGGGCGCCAAGGGCCCGGGCGACATGGGCAAGGTGATGGGCGCGGTCAAGGCCCAGCTCGCCGGCAAGGCCGACATGGGCCAGGTCAGCGCCGCGGTCAAGGCCGCACTGTCCGGCGCCTGAGCATGCCCAGCCGCCGCGCCCCGATTCCCAAGGCCTGCGCCTGCCTGGTCGATGCACGGGGCCGGCTGCTGGTGTTCCGCCATCCCGAGGACGGCAACATGCAGCTGCCCAAGGGCACGATCGAGCCCGGCGAATCGCCCGAGGCCGCGGTGCGGCGCGAGTTGCTCGAGGAATCGGGCATCGCCCACACCGGCGCGCTGGAATCGCTGGGCACGCTGGCGCGCCGCTGCGAAGCGGGTGTCGAGGGCAACACCCACCGCCACGCGCAGCTCTGGCACCTGTTCCTGATGCGCGCCGAGCAGCCGCTGCCCGAGACCTTCGAGCACACGGCCAGCGGCAGCCCCGAGGAAGACGGCCTGGTGTTCGCCTTCCGCTGGCTTGCGGCCGAGGACACGCTCGAACGCTTCGCCCTGCCCTACCGCCAGACCATCGAGCGCGCGCGCGCCGCGCTGCTGCAACCGGCCGCCTGAAACCCATCAGGCCATGGCGCGCACCGCCATGTAGAGCCCCAGCAGCGCCAGCCCGATCAGGAAGCAGCGCTTGAACAGCGCCACCGACAGGCGCTTGCGCAGCCAGGTGCCCAGCACCATCCCGACGATGGCCGGCACCAGCATCGCGAAGGAGCCGCCCAGCGCGGCCACCGGCAGCCCGCCATTGCCCGCCAGGCCGATGGCCAGCACCACGGTCGAGGTGGTGAAGGAAATACCCATCGCCTGGATCAGCGAATCGCGCTCGAAGCCCAGCGCCTGCAGATAGGGCACGGCCGGCACCGCGAACACCCCCGTCAACGAGGTCACCACGCCCGTGGCCACGCCCACCAGCGGCCCCAGCCAGCGCGCCCGCGCCGGGCTCACATGCAGCTGCCGTCCGGTGAGCCCCCAGAGCGCGTAGACCATCAGCGCCACGCCCAGCGCCAGCGAGGCCCAGGCCCCGGCCGGCACGCCGAAGTACAGCGAGCCGCCCAGGGTGCCCACGACCACGCCCGCCTGCATGCCGGCGATGCGCCGCCACACCGCCCTGAAGCTCTCGCGCGGCCCGGTCTGCCAGAGGTTGGTGAGCAGCGAGGGCACGACCAGCAGCGCGGCGGCGCGCGCCGGCACCATCCACAGCGCAAGCAGCGCCATCGACACGGTCGGCAGCCCGAGGCCCACCACGCCCTTGATCGCGCCGGCCAGCATGAAGACGGCGGCGGTGGCGGCCCAGTGGCCCAGGGCCAGTTCGTTTGGATTCGTCATGGCCTGCAGTCTGCCGGCCGACGCGGCGGTTGAAAATGCGGCTCTTGCGCACCCGGCCTCAGGCACAGACTGAGGCCCCTCCGGAGTTCCCATGCGATTCGACCTGACCGACCTGCAGCTCTTCCTCCACGTGGTCGAGGCCGGCAGCCTGACCGCGGGCGCCGAGCGCGCGCACATGACGCTGGCCTCGGCCAGCCAGCGCGTGCGCGGCATGGAAGCGGTGCTCGGCACCCCGCTGCTCACGCGCCATGCGCAGGGCGTGCGCCCCACCGAGGCCGGTCGCACGCTGCTGCACCATGCGCGCGTCGTGCTCCAGCAGATGGCCCGGCTGCGCGGCGAACTGGGCGAGTACGGTCAGGGCCTCAAGGGCCATGTGCGGCTCATGTGCGGCACCTCGGCGCTCAGCGAGCACCTGCCCGAGGTGCTGAGCCGCTTCCTCGCACAGCATCCGCGCATCTCGGTGGACCTCGAGGAACGGCCCAGCCCGGACGCCGTCGACGGCCTGCGCGCGGGCCTGTGCGACATCGGCATCGTCTCGGACGCGATCGACACCGAAGGTCTCGAATGCCACCCCTTCCGCCGCGACGACCTGGTGCTGGTGATGCCGCCCGGCCATGCGCTGGCCCGGCGCAAGCGCGTGCGGCTCGCCGAGGTGGTCGACAGCGAATTCGTCGGTCTGCCCGCCGACAGCGCGCTCACGCAGCTGGTCACGCTGCATGCACGCGCGCTCGGCAAGCACCTGGCCTACCGCGTGCGCGCGGGCCACTTCGAGGCGGTGTGCCGCATGGTCGCCTACGGCATCGGCGTGGGCATCGTGCCGCAGGCCGCGGCCGAGCGCTGTGCACGCACGATGAAGATCGCCCATGCCGCGCTGGCCGAGCCCTGGGCCGAGCGCACGCTGATGGCCTGCGTGCGCTCGTCGGAAGACCTGCCGCTCAACGCGCGGCGCATGCTCGAGCACCTGATCGCGCCGCCGCCGGCCGCTACACCCTGACCGGCCGCCCCTGGCGCGCACGCGCCGCCACGAAGGCGTCGAAGGCCTGGCTGCTGGTCTTGCGCGGCACATAGCCGAAGCGCTGCTTGAGCGCGCTGTTGAGCAGCACCGGCCGGTAGCGCAGGAAATCGAGCTGCTCGGGCCCGTAGCGGCTCACCCCGAGCGCCGAACCCACGGCCAGCGCGGCCTGGAGCAGGCCCGCCGGCCAACCGATCGCACGCTTGCCCAGCCGTTCCGCGATCTCGTGGATCGTGAGCGCGCCGTCGCCCGCGAGGTTGTAGCAACCGGGCGGCGCCCCTCGCAGTGCATGCGTGATGGCGCCGGTCACGTCCTCGTCCCAGACGAAGACGAAGGGGCTGGCGCTGCCGCGGATCGCGATCAGCCGCTTCTTCTCGAACAGCGCGGTGATCTGGTTATCGACCCGCTCGCCCAGGATGGTGCCGATGCGCAGCACGGTCTGCGCGAGCGCCGGATGCTGCACGCGGGCCTCGGCCAGCAGCTCCTCGACCTGGCGCTTGTGGTCGGCATAGGCGAACACCGGGTTGCCGCGCAGCGGCTGCGACTCGTCGATCCAGTCCGGGTTGTCGGCGTGGTAGCCGTAGGCCGCACCGCTCGACGACACCACCAGGTGCCGCACGCCCTGCGCCACGCAGGCCGCGAGCACGTTGCGCGTGCCGCCCACGTCGACCGAATGCTCGAAGGCCCGGTTCGAATCCTTGCCCGGCGTGACGATGGAGGCGAGATGCACGACCGTGTCGATGCTATGCGCGGCCAGCGTGTCGGCGAGGCCCGCATCGCGCACGTCCTGCTGGCGATAGACCACACCCGGCAGCTGCCGCCCGGCGGGCACCTCGCGCACGTCCAGCGCCACCAGCACTTCGAGCGACGCCCCGGCGAGCGCGGCCAGCAGGCCGCGGCCGAGGAAGCCGTCGCCGCCCGTCACGAGCACGCGTCGGGCGATCCAGCCTTGCGCATCGCTCATGGCTTCACCGGCTTGCGCCCCCACCAGCTCGCAAGCGCCAGGCCCGCGATGATGTCCCAGAAGCCCCAGACGCCGGCCACCACCGCCATGCCGCCCAGGCCGCCGAAGAAGCTGAAGATCAGCACCAGGCCGAGCCCCGCGTTGCGGATGCCGACCTCGATGGCCACCGCGCGCCGGTCGTAGTCGCCCAGCCCCGAGAGCCGCGCGCAGAGGTAGCCGGTGCCGAAGGCCAGCGCGTCGTGGATCGCCACCGCCAGCAGCACCAGCCCCACATAGTCGAGGAAGTAGCGCCAGTTGCCCGCGATCGCGCCCACGATGAAGGCGATCAGCGCCAGGAAGCTCAGGAGGCGCGCCGGCTTTTTGATGCGCGCGGTCAGCCCCGGGAAACGGTGCGCACAGGCCACGCCCAGCACGAAGGGAATGCCGATGATCATCACGATGTGGCCCAGCATGTCGAAGGGGTCGAGCGCGATGGTCTCGAGCAGCGCCGAGGCTGTGGGATGCAGCCCGCCCCAGAACGCGAAATTGAGCGGCATCAGCACGATCGACAGCGCATTCGAGATGGCCGTCATCGACACCGACAGCGCCACGTTGCCGCCCGCGCGGTGCGTGAGGATCTGCGAGATGTTGCCCGGCGGGCAGCAAGCCACCAGGATCATGCCCAGTGCGATGCTGGGCGCGGGCTGGAGCAGCAGCGTGAGCGCGTAGGTCACGGCCGGCAGCACGACGAACTGCGCGCCGATGCCCACGGCCATCGCGCCGGGCATGCGCGCCACGCGCTGGAAGTCGGCGATGCGGGTGTCCAGCGCGATGCCGAACATCAGGAAGCCCAGCACCGCGTTGAGCAGCACCAGCGAGGCGGGGTTGAAGTTCAGGCGGATCTCGTCGACGGGCAGCATGGCGTCACTCCGGCAGGGCGAGCATCGCCGATGCACCGCGCACCGCCGCGCGGTACGTGTCCTTGTGGACGTAATAGGCCATGCGCTCGAGCTGCAGGTACTTGAAGCCGCCGGACAGGTCGGGCGGCGGCCCCTGCACCGCCGCGCGCAGGGTGCAGGCCTTGGGCGAATCCGCGGCCCGGGCGCGGAACCAGCGCGCCACCAGTTCGGCCTGCTCGTAGCGCCCCTGCCAGCCGATGCCGCTGGCCTCGATCATGCCGAGCACCGCCAGGTTCTCGAAGCGCGGCGAGAAGATGTTGAGGTACAGCCGGGGCGCCATGCCCTGCCAGTCGAGCAGTTCGCGCGCGATGAAGGGGTAGTGCAGCGCATAGCCCGTGGCCGCGAGGATCAGGTCGTAGTCGTGCGTGCCGCCGTCCTTGAAGTGCACCGTGCGACCGGCCAGCCGCGCGACGTCGGCGCGCACGCCGATGTCGCCATGACCCACGTGGTGCAGCACCAGCGAGTTCACCACCGGATGCGACTCGTACATCTTGTAGTCGGGCTTGGGAAAGCCGAAGCGCACCGGATCGCCGGTGAACCACTTGAGCACGGTGGCGTCGACCCGCTGCTTGAGCCAGGCCGGCAGCGGCCGCTTGCCGCCGAGCGTGTCCGCCGGCTTGCCGAACACGTACTTGGGCACGAAGTAGTAGCCGCGCCGCACCGAGAGGTCGACGCTCCGGGCGTAGTGCACCGCATCGACCGCGATGTCGCAGCCCGAGTTGCCGGCGCCCACGATCAGCACGCGCTTGCCCTTGAACAGCTCGGGGTGCTTGTAGTCGCTGGTGTGCAGCAATTCGCCGTCGAAGTGGCCCTCGAACTTCGGCCGCTTGGGCTCGGCCAGCGTGCCGTTGGCGATCACCACGCCCTTGTACTCGGCGGTCTCGACCCGGCCGTCACCCGCGTCCACGCTCACGCGCCAGCGGGTGTCGGGCGCCTCGCTCACGGGCTCGACGTTGAGCACGCGCGTGTGGAAGCGGAAGTGCTCGCGCAGCTCGAAGCGGTCGGCGAAGTCGCTGAAGTAGCGCCGCAGTTCGCGGTGGCTCGGGTAGTCGGCCACGCTGTCGGCCATCGGGAACTCGGCGAACTCGGTGGTGCGCTTGCTCGAGATCAGGTGGGCCGAGTGGTAGACCGTGGAGCGCGGGTTGTCGATGTCCCAGAGGCCGCCGACATCGCTGTGCGCCTCGAAGCCCTGGAAGGGCACGCCGTGTTTCTGCAGGTTGCGCGCGCCGGCCAGGCCCGAGGGGCCGGCACCGATCAGCGCGATCTGTTCATGGGTGGGTTCGGTGGCGGACATCAGCGCGGTGGTTCCTTCGAAAGACCCGGGATGGCGGTGGCGCCGGCCTCGCCCACGCGCGGCTTGCGCGGCTGGGCACGCAGCAGGCGGTCGTGCAGGGTGTCAGGCAGCAGGCCCAGCGCGCGCGAGAGCCAGCCGATGCGGCGCGGCAGCACGATCTGTTCGCGGCCCGCGCGCACGCCGGCCAGCAGCTGCCGCGCGGCCGTGTCGGCCTCGAGCAGGCCCGGCATCGCGAAGCGGTTGCCGGCCGTGAGCGCGGTGCGGATGTAGCCGGGGCTGACGGTGTGCACCGTGAGGCCGGTGCCGCGCAGTTCGGCGCGCAGGCTTTCGAGGTAGCGGATCAGGCCGGACTTGCTGGCGCAGTAGGCGCCGTTGCCCGGCATGCCGCGCCAGCCCGCGATGCTGGCCACGCCGACCAGCGCGCCGCGCGGTTGCGCGCGCATTCGCTTCAGGAAGGGCTGGAAGGTGGTGGCGGCGCCCAGCAGGTTGATCTCGAGCATGCGGCGCAGCACCGCCAGGTCGTCGGCCTCTGCCGTGTCGTAACCGCCCGCGACGCCCGCATTGGCGATCACCAGGTCGGGCACGCCATGGCGCCCCATCCAGTCGGCGGCCATGGCCTGCATGGGCTCGCCCTGCGACACGTCGGGTGTGTAGGCCGCACAGCGCGCGGGCGCCAGCGTGGCCAGTGCGGCGAGTCGGTCCGCGTCGAGACCGACCAACGCCACCTGGGCGCCGCTCGCGATCAGTTCACGCGCCAGCGCCTGGCCCAGCCCTCCGCAGGCCCCCGTGAGGACAACGTTGCGAAACGGCGGCGAAAGCGAAGTCACAGGCGGGCGGCGCGGGCGCCGAGTGGCGAAGACCGAATCACTTTAGCCGCGGCGATGCAGTGCACCCCCTGGCATTTCCCCTTGCTGGCGCGTTCCGTCGAAACGAGCGGATCGCGCGGCGCCCGCATCGGACCACGGATGCGCGTGCGCGCAAACAACGCGAGCGTGTTTGCTTATGCGCTGTGGCGCGCCCTGCCTGCGGGGCGCGCCCGGCCCGACTCAGGAGCCGGCGATCTTCATCCGGTTGATCAGCAGCGAGCCCGTGGTCTTGGCACCGTAGTTGTAGGTGTCGGCGCCCACGGCCTGGATGCCCATCAGCATGTCCTTGAGGTTGCCGGCGATGGTGATCTCCTGCACCGGGAACGCGATGCGGCCCTTCTCGACCCAGAAGCCGCTGGCGCCGCGCGAGTAGTCGCCGGTCACGTAGTTCACGCCCTGGCCCATGAGCTCGATCACGAACAGGCCGGTGCCCAGCTTGCGCAGCATCTCGTCGAGGTCGTCGCCGGCCTTCGTCAGGCGCGAACTCAGCACCAGGTTGTGCGAGCCGCCGGCGTTACCGGTGGTCTTCATGCCCAGCTTGCGCGCCGAGTAGGTGCTGAGGAAATAGCCCTCGAGCCGGCCGGCGTCGACCACCTTGCGCGCCCGCGTGGTCACGCCTTCGTCGTCGAAGGGGGCGCTGCCCTTGCCGCGCAGCAGGTGCGGGTCTTCGGACACGTCGATGTGCTTGGGCAGCACCGGCTTGCCCAGCGAGTCGAGCAGGAAGGTGCTCTTGCGGTAGAGCGCGCCGCCGCTGGTGGCCTGCACCAGTCCGCCCAGCAGGCCGGCCGCGAGCGGCGACTCGAACAGCACCGGGCACTCGATGGTCTTGATCTTGCGCGACTTCAGGCGCGACAGCGCGCGTTCGGCCGCATAGCGGCCCACCGCCTGCGGGCTGGCCAGTTCGTCGGCCGAGCGCATCGAGCTGTACCAGGCGTCGCGCTGCATGTCGTTGCCCTTGCCGGCGATCGGGGCGACCGAGATCGAGTGGCGCGAGCTGGCGTAGCCGCCCCGGAAGCCGTGCGTGTGGGCGCTGAAGAAGTGGCTCTGCTGGGCCGAGACGCCCGCGCCTTCGCTGTTGGTGATGCGCTTGTCGGTCGACAGGGCGGCCGCTTCGCATTCGAGCGCCAGCGTCGCCGCCCGCTCGCTGTCGATGTCCCAGGGGTGGAACAGGTCGAGGTCGGGCTGTTCGCGCACGATGTCGGCCTCGTCGGGCAGGCCGGCGACCGGGTCTTCGGCGGTGAAGCGCGCGATGTCGTAGGCCGCCTGCACCGTCTGCTCGATGGCGGCGCCGGAAAAGTCGGAGGTGCTGGCGTTGCCGCGGCGGTTGCCGACGTAGACGGTGATGCCCAGGGATTTGTCGCGGTTGCGCTCGACGTTCTCGAGCTCGCCCTTGCGCACCGAGACGCTCAGGCCGCAGCCTTCGGAGGCCTCGGCCCCGGCGTTGGTGGCGCCGAGCTTCTTGGCATGGGCCAAGGCCGAGTCGACCAGGTCTTCGAAGAAGGAGCGGCTGTAGGCAAAGCCGGACGCGGGGCGCGTGGAGGATGTCGTCATGTGTTGGCTATGATACTTGTCGCCCCCAGTTTTCTTATCGCGCGGTCCTTTGCGGCCCAGGATTCACGCATGTCCCGCAAACCCAAAAAAGGCTATTTCGTCCGTGGAGAGTTCGTTGCAGAAGGCAGCGAGCTCGATCTCGAGCTCAAACGCGAGCTCAAGGGCACCGACGACGCCAGCAAGACCGACCTCAAGCGTGAAAGCGCCGAGCTGCAGAAGCTCGGCGAAGACCTGCTCGACCTGCGCGCCGGCCTGTTCGACAAGCTCCCGATCGGCGAAAAGCTGCGCGACGCCGTCATCGAGGCCCGCCGCATCACCAATTTCGAAGGCAAGCGCCGCCAGATGCAGTTCATCGGCAAGCTGATGCGCCTGCAGGACCCCGGCGTGCTCGACGCCGTGCGCGCCGCGCTCGACGAGCAGCATCACGGCCCGGCCGAGGAAAGCGCTCTGCTGCACGAGGCCGAGCGCTGGCGCGACCAGCTGATCGCCGACGACGACGCGTTGGGCGGCTGGATCGAGACCCACCCGGCCACCGACAGCCAGCAGCTGCGCGCCCTGGTGCGCCAGGCCCGCAAGGACCTCAAGGCCGGCAAGCCCGGCGAAGCGCCGCGCCAGGGCAAGGCCTACCGCGAGGTGTTCCAGCTGGTGCGCGCGCAACTGTCCGCGCACGGCAGCGGCGACCATGCGGCCGAAGCCGCCGAGCAGTCGAGGGAGCACGACGCGTGAGCGAAGCCGCCGGAACGGGCCTCGCCGCCTTCGATCCGGTGCGCATCGGCATCGTCTCGGTGAGCGACCGCGCCTCGAGCGGCGTCTACGTCGACCAGGGCCTGCCGGCCCTCAAGGACTGGCTCACGCGCGCGCTGCGCAACCCGATCGAATTCGAGGCCCGGCTGATCCCCGACGAGCAGGCCGGCATCAGCGCCACGCTGATCGAACTGGTCGACGCCGGCTGCTCGCTGGTGCTGACCACCGGCGGCACCGGCCCCGCGCTGCGCGACGTGACGCCCGAGGCCACGCTGGCCGTGGCGCACAAGGAAATGCCGGGTTTCGGCGAGCAGATGCGCCAGATCGGCCTGCGCTTCGTGCCGACCGCGATCCTCTCGCGCCAGGTGGCGGTGGTCCGCGAACGCAGCCTGATCCTCAACCTGCCTGGCCAGCCCAAGGCCATCGCAGAAACACTCGAAGGCCTGAAGAACCCCGACGGTTCGCAGGCCGTGCCTGGCATCTTCGCGGCCGTGCCCTATTGCATCGACCTGATCGGCGGGCCCTACCTGCAAACCGACGACGCGGTGTGCAAGGCTTTCCGGCCCAAATCGGCGATCCGTCCCGCGCGCGCGGCCTGAGCTGTCTCCAAGGCGCCTGAAAAGGTGTCTTCTCCCCGTACAAATCCCGACGCTGCAGTGCAGCAGCGTGCGGCATAGTCGTTGCTTGTCTGCACACCGGGATCGCCCGTCCTGCAGTCTTTCAATCACAGGAGACACCGCATGAAGTTGACCCGACTGGCCGCCGGCCTGGTCCTGGGAATGGGCATGGCCTGCGCCGCGTTCGCACAGACCACGATGAAGATCAGCATCTCGACGGCGCAGAACTCGCACCAGGGCGTGGCGATCGACACCTTCGCCAAGGAAGTCGCGACCCGCACCAACGGCCGCTACAAGGTCGAGACCTTCTACAACGGCTCGCTCGGCGGCGAGCGCGAGTCGATCGAGGCGGTGCAGCTCGGCACGCAGGAACTGGCCTTCTCGTCGACGGGGCCGGTGCCCAACTTCGTGCCCGAGACCAAGATCCTCGACGTGCCCTTCCTGTTCCGCGACAAGGCGCATGCGCGCGCCGTGCTCGACGGCCCGATCGGCCAGGAGATGCTCGGCAAGTTCGACGCCAAGGGCTTCAAGGCGCTGGCATGGGCCGAGAACGGCTTCCGCCACATGACCAACAGCAAGCGCGACGTGAAGGCGCCCGAGGACCTCAAGGGCCTGAAGATGCGCACCATGGAGAACCCGGTGCACATCGCCGCGTACAAGGGCCTGGGCATCATCACCACGCCGATGGCCTTCCCCGAGGTCTTCACCGCGCTGCAGCAAGGCACGGTCGACGGCCAGGAGAACCCGCTGCCGGTGATCATGTCGGCCAAGTTCTCGCAGGTACAGAAGCACCTGACGCTGACCGGCCATGTCTACTCGCCCTGCATCTTCGTGATGAACAAGGCCGCCTTCGACAAGCTCGGTGCCGCCGACAAGACCGCCTTCCTCGAAGCCGCCAAGGTGGCGGTCAAGGCCAACCGCGACCGCGTCGACCAGGACGACGCCAACGGCGTGAAGGAACTCCGCGCCCAGGGCATGACCGTGATCGACAACATCGACAAGGCCAAGTTCGTCGCGATGCTGGCGCCGGTCAATGCCGACTTCGAGAAGCAGTTCGGCAAGGCCAACCTCGACAAGATCCGCAACGTGCAGTAACGCTCGGGCAACCGTCCCCTGCGGGGATGGTCGGGGGCCCGCCGCTCGATCGGCGGGCTTTTTTTTGGTTTCTCGAACGGCTTTGAGATGAAAGAAAAATTCCTTGGATTGGAGCGCTGGACGACGACAGCGTCGATGGTGCTCGCCTGCCTGATGCTGGTGGTCGCCTCGGCACTGGGCGTGTTCCAGATCGTCACGCGCTTCGTGCTCGAACAACCCGCCGAATGGAGCGAGATCCTGATTCGGGTGAGCCTGATCTGGATGGTCTTCCTCGGCATTCCCATGGCCTTCCGCCAGGGTGCGATGGTGAGCGTGGACGTGCTCTACCGCTGGAGCCCGCCGCGCTTTCGCCGCGTGCTCGACGCGGTCGTGAGCCTCGCGGCCCTGACGCTGATGCTGGTGATCCTCTGGTACGGCTGGGACTACGCGATGCGCGGTCGCGTGCAGACCATGGCCGGGCTGGAGAGCCTGTCGATGGTCTGGGCCTACCTCGCGCTGCCGGTCGGCGCCGTCTTTTCCCTGTTCGGCATCGCCGGCAATTTCCTCGATCCGAAGCGGCTCGAGCTGGAGACCGCGCAATGACGCCGGTGATGGTTGCAACGATGGTGCTGTGTTTCGCACTGTCGGTCTCGGTGGCGGTGTCCATCGGCCTGGCTTCGGTGGTGGGCATCCAAGTGTCGGGCGCCAACATGCTGATTTCCGCCAAGGAGATCTTCAGCTCGATCAACAAGTTTCCGCTGGCGGCAATTCCGTTCTTCATCCTTGCGGGCAACCTGATGGAAACCGGCGGCATCTCGCGCCGGCTCGTCGAGTTCGCCAAGAGCATCGTGGGCGGCGTGCAGGGCGGCCTGCCGATGACCTGCGTGCTGACCTGCATGATCTTCGCGGCGGTCTCGGGCTCGTCGGTGGCGACCACCTTCGCGATCGGCGCGATCCTGATCCCGGCGCTCATCAAGCACGGCTACCCGACCTCGTATGCGGCGGCCCTGCAGGCCACCAGCGCGGAGCTGGGCGTGATCATTCCGCCGTCGATCCCGATGATCCTCTACGGCGTGAGCGCCGAGGTCTCGATCGGCGAACTGTTCATCGCGGGCTTCGGCCCCGGCATCCTGATCAGCCTCGCACTGATGCTCTTCGTCTGGATCTACTGCAAGTGGAAGGGCTGGGGCAAGAACGACGGCGAAGGCCGCATGCCCTTCGGCCGCGCGCTGTGGCAGGCCGGCTGGGCCCTGCTGATGCCGGTGATCATCCTGGGCGGCATCTACGGCGGCATCTTCACGCCGACCGAAGCCTCGGCCGTGGCGGTGTTCTATGCGCTGGTCGTGGGCGTGGTGATCTACCGCGAAATCAAGCTCACCGACCTCTACGTGATCCTGCGCAAGTCGGTGCTGTCGTCGGCGGTGATCATGTTCATCATCGCCAACGCGGGGCTGTTCGCCTTCCTGATCACGCGCGCCGGCGTGCCCGACGCCATCGGCCACTGGCTGCAGGAAGTGCTCAAGTCGCCGGCCATGTTCCTGCTGGGCGTGAACGCGGCGCTGTTCATCATCGGCATGTTCATCGAGACCAGCGCGGCCATCATCGTGCTGGCGCCGATCCTCGCGCCGGTGGCGGTGCACTTCGGCATCGACCCGGTGCACTTCGGGCTGATCATGGTGGTCAACCTCGCGCTCGGCATGATCACGCCGCCCTTCGGCGTGAACCTGTTCGCGGCCTGCACGGTGGCGCGCATCTCGCTCGACCGCATCGTGAGGCACCTGATCCCGTTCGTGCTGGTGATCCTCGCCTGCCTGATGGTGATCACCTACGTGCCCTGGGTCTCGCTGGCCCTGCGCGACCTGGTCTACGCCAGGTAGTCGCGGCGCAGGTACACGCTCGGCGGCACGCCGAGCGTGCGCCGAAACATCGCCGTGAACGCGCTGGGGCTCTCGTAGCCGTGCGACAGCGCCACCTCCAGGATCGACGCCCCGCCCGCCAGCTTCGGCAGGCTCAGCAGCAGCCGCGCCTGCCGGCACCAGGCGCCGAAGTTCATGCCCGTCTCGCGCTGGAACAGGCGCGCCAGTGTGCGGGGGTTCATGTGCAGGCGCAGCGCCCAGTCGTCCAGCGTGGCCGGCAGCGCGGGGTCGCGCACCAGTTCCTCGCACAGCACGGCCAGGCGCGCATGGCGCGGCATCGGCACATGCAGCGCCAGCGCGGGCGCGGCCTCGATCTCGTCGAGCATCAGCTCCATCACCCGCTCGTCGCGCCCGCCCGGCGCGTAGTCCAGCGGCAGCGCGGCGGCCGTGACGATCAGCGTGCGCAGCAGTTCGCCGACCTGGATCACGCGACAGTGACGACCCAGGTCCGCGCGCATGCCGGGCTCGACGAAGACGGTGCGCATGCGCACCTCGCCCGCCATGCGGATCTGGTGTTCCATGCCGCCCGGCACCCACACGCCGCGCCCCGTCGGCACCACCCAGCTGCCGGCCGCGGCGCTCACCAGCATCACGCCCGAGATGGCGTGGATCAGCTGTCCGCGCCGGTGCGTGTGCGGCGGGATGACAGCGTCGCCCTCGGGGTCGGTGGCCAGCACCGCGACCGCGCGCGGGGTCGATTCGCCCTGTTCTGGGCGCAGGTCGAGCGGCGTGAAGTGTTTGTCCATTTCGCGACGATTCTTGCCGATTCGTAGCGAGATGATCTTCACAGGGCTTCCTACGATGCTTTTTTCCTCAGGCAAATGAAAGAAGCGATCGAATGAACAAGCGCCGACTCGGGCTGCTCACCGGCACCCATGCCGTCAATGACCTCTACCAGGGGCTGGTGCCCGCCCTGCTGCCCATCATGGTGCTGGAGCGCGGCTACAGCTACACCGCGGCGGCCGGGCTGATGCTGGCGGCCACCGGCCTGTCGAGCGTGGTGCAGCCGCTGTTCGGCCTCTATGCCGACCGCCACCCGCGCAGCTGGCTGGTGCCCACGGGCTTCCTGGTGGCCGCCCTCGGGGTGGTGCTGGCGGGCCTGAGCCAGAGCTACCTGCTGACCTGGATCGCGATCGCGCTGTGCGGCCTGGGCATCGCGGCCTACCATCCGCCCGCCACCGTGGCGGCGCGCGCGGCCGGCGGTGCCTCGCAGAAGGCGATGAGCGTGTTCTCGGTGGGCGGCACCATCGGCGCCTCCTTCGCGCCGGTGCTGGCGGCCACGGTGGTCGGCGGCGGCAGCCTGTCTCGCAGCTACCTGCTGGGCCTGCCGGCGCTGGCGATGGGCGTGGTGTGGCTGGTGGCGAACGCCGGGCGCGGCGCGGCCTCCGCGGCCACGGCCGCCGCCGCGCGCCAGGCCCGCAGCGCGGTGGCGAAGCCGCGCAACGACTGGCGCGCCTTCGGCCTGCTGGTGGCCACCATCGTGGGCTGGTCGATCCCCTACGTCACGGTGCTGTCGATGCTCTCGCTGCGCATCACGCGCGACCTGCACGGCACGAGCTTCCAGGGCGCCGCCGCGCTGACTGCCTTCACCGCCGCGGGCGCCGTCGGCACGCTGCTGGGCGGCTGGCTGGGCGACCGCATCGGCCGCATGGCCACGATCCGCACCGGCTACCTGCTGGCCCTGCCCGCGCTCGCCGGCCTGGTGCTGGCGCCGGGCGCAGCCTGGGCCATGGCCTGCACCGCGCTGCTCGGCATGTGCATGTTCCTGCCCTTCGCCGCGCAGGTCACGCTGGCGCAGGACTACCTGCCGCGCAATCCGGCCACGGCCAGCGGCATCACCTTGGGGCTGGCGCTGTCGGTCGGCGGGCTGGCGTCGCCGCTGTTCGGCATGCTGTCGGACGCGCGCGGGCTCGGCGTCACGCTGACGGCGGTGCTGGGCGTGCTGTGCATCGCGACGGTGCTGGCCTTGCGCATGCGCAACCGGACGATGCAGCCGATGCCGCCCGAGATCGAAGCGATGGCCGCCTGAGGCCCGGCGCTGTCACTGAAAAATCATCGGGATGTCATCGCGCTGCGCCATGCTCCGGCCTTCGATCCTCGAAGGCTGCGGCTGCCATGTTCCCCACCAAGACCGACAAGGCGCGCGACGAACTGCATGGCGGGCGCCGCACGCTGAGCCAGCGTGAGCGGGCGCTGCTGCTGATGGCCGACGGCCGGCGCTCGCTGAGCGACTTCAGCCCGCTGTTCAGCAACCGCGGCGAGGCCGAGCAGGCAGTCCAGGCGCTGGTGCAACAGGGCTACCTGCAGGCCCCGGCCGCCGCGTCCGCCCCACCACCCGCGGCCGTGCAACTGCCGCCGGCCACCTCGGCCGACACCTTCGACGGCAAGCGCTCGCTGGCCACCACGCGGATGTTCCTGTTCGACATCTGCGAACGGATGTTCGTGCGCCGCGACCCGGCGCTGGCGCACCAGATCCGCCATGCCTTGCGCGAGGCCCGCGACCGCGCGTCCATGCTGGAGATCGCCGCGCTGATGCTCGCCGAAGTCGAGAAAAGCGCCGGCGCCGAACGCGCCACGTCGCTGCGCGAGCGCATCGACCGGTTGCTGCCCTTCACCGAAATCGTTCATTGACGCCCCGCCCTGCTCCTGGCGATCCACTACACTCGCGGGGTCAGGAGAGAGCCTCGCACGACGGGGCCGCCGAAGGCGCAGGGGATTCCCCCGAACGCTCAGGCAAAAGGACTGACGAGGCGCCGGTGACCACCGGCGTTTCCTTGCTGGAGAGAGGCCGCCGTACCGGAAACGACGCAGCGGCCCACCGAAGGAGCAAACCCCGATCGTGGGGCGAATCTCTCAGGTAAAGCGGACAGCAGGGGTGGCCCGTGGCGTTGCAGCCATGGATTTCGACTGCCCCTTTGGAGTGCCCCGTGGCTGCTTCTTCCGCCCCCGCTACCGAACTTCTCCAGACCCCGCTGCACGGCCTGCACATCGAACTCGGCGCCCGCATGGTGCCCTTCGCAGGCTATTCGATGCCGGTGCAGTACCCGGCCGGCCTGATGGCCGAACACCGGCACACGCGCACGGCCGCCGGCCTGTTCGACATCTCGCACATGGGCCAGTTGCGCCTGGTCGGGCCCGACGCCGCGGCCGCCTTCGAGACCCTGATGCCGGTCGACGTGGTCGACCTGGCGCCCGGCAAGCAGCGCTACGGCCTGCTGCTCGACGACGCGGGCGGCATCCTCGACGACCTGATGTTCTTCAACGAAGGCCACGACTCGCTGTTCGTGATCGTCAACGGTGCCTGCAAGGTGGCCGACATCGCCCACATCCAGCAGAAGATCGGCACGCGCTGCGAAGTGCAGCCCCTGCCCGACCATGCGCTGCTCGCGCTGCAGGGCCCACAGGCCGCGGCCACGCTGGCGCGGCTGTCGCCGGGCATCGAGCGCTTCGTGTTCATGACCGGCGGCGCGGTGCAGATCGGCGGCATCGCGGCCTTCGTCACGCGCAGCGGCTACACCGGCGAAGACGGCTTCGAGATCTCGGTGGCCGCGAAGGACGCCGATGCGCTGGCCCGGCTGCTGCTGGCCCAGCCCGAGGTCCAGCCCATCGGCCTGGGCGCGCGCAACTCGCTGCGGCTCGAGGCCGGCCTGTGCCTCTACGGCAACGACATCGACACCACGACCACCCCGGTCGAGGCCTCGCTCAACTGGGCGATCCAGAAGGTGCGCCGCGCGGGCGGTGCGCGCGCGGGCGGCTTCCCGGGCGCCGACCGGATCCTGGCCCAGCTCGCCGCGGCCACGACCGGCGCGGCCGGCCACACCGACCACCACACGCTCAAGCGCAAGCGCGTGGGCGTGGTCGCGCTGGAACGCATCCCGGTGCGCGACGGCACGCTGCTGCAGTCCTTCGAAGGCCACGACATCGGCAGCGTCACCAGCGGCCTGCTCGGCCCCACGGCCGACCGCTGCATCGCCATGGGCTACGTGGCCACGGCCTTCGCCGAGCCCGGCACGCGCATCCAGGCCATCGTGCGCGGCAAGCCGGTGCCGATGGAGGTCTCGACCCTGCCCTTCGTTCCGACCCGTTACTACCGCGGCTGAACCTCGCGGAGCCGGCTAGGCTCTGCACCCCTGAACATTTTTTCCACGAGGAGTCTTTTCACCATGAGCATCAAGTACACCAAGGACCACGAATGGGTCGCGGCCGAAGGCGATGCCGCCACCGTCGGCATCACCGTGCACGCACAGGACGCGCTGGGCGACGTGGTCTTCGTCGACCTGCCCGAGGTCGGCAAGACCTTCGCGCAGGGCGAAGTCGCCGGCGTCGTCGAGTCGGTCAAGGCCGCGGCCGACGTGTTCATGCCCGTGTCGGGCGAGATCACCGAAGTCAACGAGGCGCTGCGCGCCGACCCCTCGCTGGCCAACAGCGACCCGCTGGCCACCGGCTGGTTCTTCAAGGTCAAGCTCAGCGAACCCGCGCAGCTCGATGCGCTGCTGGAAGCGGCCGACTACGACAAGTTCGCTGCAGAGAGCTGATTCCGCTTCTTCGTCCCCGTCTTTTCCTCACCGCCATGTCGACCACCTTCCCCACCCTGCGCGAACTTGACACCGCCGACGAGTTCATCGCCCGCCACATCGGCATCGAAGCCGCGGACGAGGCGCGCATGCTGCCGGTCATCGGCTCGGCCACGCGCCAGGAACTGATCGACGGCATCGTGCCCGCGGCCATCCGCCGCTCGAAGCCGATGCAGCTGCCGCCCGCGGCAAGCGAGGCCGATGCGCTGGCCGAACTGAGGAAGATGGCGGCGAAGAACAAGGTGGCGCGCAACTTCATCGGCCAGGGCTACTACGGCACGCACACGCCCGGCGTGATCCTGCGCAACATCCTCGAGAACCCGGCCTGGTACACGGCGTACACGCCCTACCAGGCCGAGATCTCGCAGGGCCGCATGGAGGCGCTGGTCAACTTCCAGACCCTGGTCTGCGACCTGACCGGCATGGCGATCGCCAACGCCTCGATGCTCGACGAGGCCACCGCGGCCGCCGAAGCCATGACGCTGGCCAAACGCAGCGTCAAGAGCAAGAGCAACATCTTCCTGGTGGCGGGCGACTGCCATCCGCAGACCATCGAGGTGCTGCGCACGCGCGCCGCGCCGCTGGGCATCGAGATCAAGGTCAGCACCGCCTCCGAGACGCTGCCCCACCTGATGGCCAACTGCGATTTCTTCGGCGTGCTCGCGCAATACCCGGCCACCACCGGCCAGGTCCACGACCTGCGCCCGCTGGCCGGCCACGCGCACGCCTGCGGCGCGGCGCTGTGCGTCGCGGCCGACCTGCTGGCGCTCACGCTGCTCACGCCTCCCGGCGAATGGGACGCCGACATCGTCTGCGGCACCACCCAGCGCTTCGGCATGCCGATGTGCAACGGCGGCCCGCACGCCGCCTACCTGGCCTGCCGCGACGCCTTCAAGCGCTCGCTGCCGGGCCGGCTGGTGGGCGTGAGCGTCGACGTGCATGGCGCCCCCGCCTACCGGCTCGCGCTGCAGACGCGCGAGCAGCACATCCGGCGCGAGAAGGCGACCTCGAACATCTGCACGGCACAGGTGCTGCCGGCCGTGGTGGCCAGCATGTACGCGGTCTACCACGGCCCGGCGGGCCTCCTGCGCATCGCGCAGCGCGTGGCCGCGCTGACCGGCGTGCTGGCCGCGGGCCTGGAGCAGATGGGCTTCGAGCTGGCCCACGCCACCGCCTTCGACTCGCTCACGGTCAAGAGCGGCGACGACACCGCGGCGATCCTCGAGCGCGCACGCAGCGCGGGCCTGAACCTGCGCCACCGGCTGCAGCAGCACCTGGGCATCTCGCTCGACGAGACCCACACGCGTGCCGACGTCGAGACGCTCTGGGCGCTGTTCGTGCGGCCCGGCATGCCGATGCCGCGCTTCGACACGCTGGCCGAGACGGCCGAGGTGCGCATTCCGCAGGACCTGCGCCGCACCAGCGCCTTCCTCACGCACCCGGTGTTCAACACCCACAAGAGCGAGACCGCGATGCTGCGCTACATCCGCAGCCTCTCGGACAAGGACCTCGCGCTCGACCGCAGCATGATCCCGCTGGGCAGCTGCACCATGAAGCTCAACGCGACCAGCGAGATGATCCCGATCACCTGGCCCGAGTTCGCCAACATCCATCCCTTCGCGCCGGCCGAGCAGCTGCAGGGCTATGCCGAGCTCGACGAGCAGCTGCGCGCCTGGCTCTGCGAAGCCACGGGCTACGCGGGCATCAGCCTGCAGCCCAACGCGGGCTCTCAGGGCGAGTACGCGGGCCTGCTGGCGATCAAGGCCTTCCACGCCTCCAGGGGCCAGGGCGGCCGCAACATCTGCCTGATCCCCTCGTCGGCGCACGGCACCAACCCGGCCAGCGCGCAGATGGTGGGCATGCAGGTGGTGGTGACCGCCTGCGACGCGCAGGGCAACGTCGACCTCGACGACCTCAAACGCGCCTGCGAGAAGCACAGCGAACACCTGGCGGCGGTGATGATCACCTACCCCAGCACCCACGGCGTGTTCGAGACCCGCGTGAAGGAGCTCTGCGCGCTGGTGCACTCGCACGGCGGGCGGGTGTATGTCGACGGCGCCAACATGAACGCGCTGGTCGGTGTGGCTGCGCCGGGCGAGTTCGGCGGCGACGTGAGCCACCTGAACCTGCACAAGACCTTCTGCATCCCGCACGGCGGCGGCGGGCCGGGCGTGGGGCCGGTGTGCGTGGTCGAGGACCTGGTGCCCTTCCTGCCCGGCCATGCGACCGCGGGCATCGGCTCCGAGGGGCCGGGCGCCGTGTCGGCCGCGCCGCTGGGCAATGCCGCGGTGCTGCCGATCAGCTGGATGTACTGCCGCATGATGGGCGCCGAGGGCCTGCAGGCCGCGACGGAGACCGCGATCCTCTCGGCCAACTACATCAGCGCACGCCTGAAGGACCACTACCCCACGCTCTACGCCAGCCCCAACGGCCATGTCGCGCACGAGTGCATCCTCGACCTGCGTCCGCTCAAGGAAAGCAGCGGCGTGACCGCCGAGGACGTGGCCAAGCGCCTGATCGACTACGGCTTCCACGCGCCCACACTGAGCTTCCCGGTGCCCGGCACGCTGATGGTCGAGCCCACCGAGAGCGAGCCGCTGGCCGAGCTCGACCGCTTCGTCGACGCGATGATCGCGATCCGCGGCGAGATCCGGCGCATCGAGGAAGGCGTCTGGCCGCAGGACGACAACCCGCTCAAGCACGCGCCGCACACGGCCGCCAGCCTGCTGACCACCGAGTGGGCGCATCCCTACTCGCGCGAACTCGGCGCCTACCCGCTGGCCGCGTTGCGCCAGGCCAAGTACTGGTCGCCGATCGGCCGGGTCGACAACGTCTACGGCGACCGCAACCTGTTCTGCAGCTGCCTGCCCGTGGGCGACTACGCGACGAGTTGAGCCACTGCACAATCGATGTTCCCTTTCACACGGAGACATCGATGAGTCAACAGAACCAGCCCCTCGACGGACAGATCGCCTGGGTCACGGGCGGCGGCAGCGGCATCGGCCTGGCCGGCGCCATCGACCTTGCGAAGGCGGGTTGCCGCGTCGTGATCTCCGGGCGCAATGCCGCCAAGCTCGAGGCCGCGGTGGCCGAGGCCGAAGCCAAGGGCGCGCCGCAGGGCCGCATCAGCGCGATGCCGCTCGATGTGGGCGACCGGCCGGCGGTCGACAAGGTCGCAGCGGCCATCGAGGCCCAGCACGGCGGCGTCGACATCCTGGTCAACAGCGCGGGCATCAATTTCCCCAAGCGCTTCTGGAACGAAACCGACGGCGACACCTTCGCCAAGGTGGTGAACATCAACCTCAACGGCGCGACCTTCTGCACGCTGGCCGTGCTCAAGGGCATGCAGGCGCGGCGCCGCGGCACCGTGATCAACATCGCCTCCTTCGCGGGCTGGCACCAGAGCTTCCTCACCGGCCCGGCCTACGTGGCGAGCAAGGCCGGCCTGATCGCGATGACGCACAACTTCAACATCGAGCAGTGCGTGCACGGCCTGCGCGCCACCTCGGTGTGCCCGGGCGAGGTGGCCACGCCGATCCTCAAGAACCGGCCGGTGGAGCCGAGCGCCGAAGACAAGGCGCTGATGCTGCAGGAGGAAGACCTGGGACGCACCATCCGCTTCATCGCCGAGATGCCGCCGCACGTGTGCATCAACGAGCTCGTGATCGCGCCGGTCCACAACCGGATCTTCATGGGCGGCAGCGAGTTGCAGCGGCGCTAGGCCAGCGTCGGCTCGATCGCGTCGTCGCGCCCGATGCGCCGGACTTCGAGCTGCCGGATGCGCTGCGCATCGGCGTCGGTCACGGCGAACTCGAACGCGCCGTGGCGCAGGGTCTCGCCCACCACCGGCACCCGACCCAGCCGCGCCAGCAGGAAGCCCGCGGCCGAGCTGTAGCTGTCGTCCTCGCTCACCAGCCCCTCGGTGTCGAGCGCACGTTCGAGCTGGTGCAGGTCGGCCGCGCCGGCCACCTTCCAGTGGTCGGGGCCCAGGGCCTGCACTTCCAGCGTCTCGTCCTCGTCGGGAAACTCGCCGGCGATCGCCTCCAGCACGTCGATCGGCGTGACGATGCCCTGCAGGGTGCCGTACTCGTCGTGCACCAGCGCGACCTGCCCGCGTGCATTGCGCAGCGTGGCGATCAGGCCCATCACCGGTCCCGTCTCGGGCACGTAGAGCGGCTGGCGCAGGTCGGTCAGCGGGTCGATGCGGCCGTGCGCGAGCAGCGCGCCCAGCAGGTCCTTGGCGCGCGCCACGCCCAGCACTTCGTCGAGCGAGCCGCGGCACACCGGGAACATGCCATGCGGCGTGTCGAGCAGCTGCTGGCGGATCGATTCCGAGGGATCGTCCAGGTCGACCCAGGAGATGTCCGAGCGCAGCGTCATGATCGAGCTGACCTTGCGCTGCGCAAGCTTGAGCACGCCGCTGACCATGTCGCGCTCCTCGGGCGCGAACACCGGCGCCTCGGCCGAGGCCTCGGCGCCGGAGGCGGCACGGTCCGCAGTGTCCTGCCGCTGGCCGCCGAGCAGCCGCAGCACCGATTCGGCCGTGCGTTCGCGCAGCGGACGGCGCGCCTGCTGCTTGACGTAGTTGCGGCGCGCAAGCTGGTTGAAGAACTCGATCACGATCGAGAAGCCGATGGCCGCGTACAGGTAGCCCTTGGGCAGGTGGAAGCCCAGGCCCTCGGCGACCAGGCTCAGGCCGATCATCAGCAGGAAGCTCAGGCACAGCACCACCACGGTGGGGTGCGCGTTCACGAAGCGCGTCAGCGGCTTGGACGCCAGCAGCATGATGCCGATCGAGATCACCACCGCGGCCATCATCACCGGCAGGTCGTTGACCATGCCCACCGCCGTGATCACCGCATCGAGCGAGAACACCGCATCGAGCACCACGATCTGCGCGACCACCAGCGAAAAGCCCGCGTAGACCGGCGAGGCGGTGCCCGCATGCGTCACGCCTTCGAGCCGCTCGTGCAGTTCGGTGGTCGCCTTGAAGAGCAGGAAGAAGCCGCCCACCAGCAGGATCAGGTCACGCCCCGAGAAGCCGTGGCCCCAGACCGAGAACAGCGGCGTGGTCAGCGTGACCAGCCACGAGATCACCGACAGCAGCGCCAGCCGCATCAGCAGCGCCAGGCTCAGGCCGATCACGCGCGCCCGGTCGCGCTGGTGCGGCGGCAGCTTCTCCGCCAGGATGGCGATGAAGATCAGGTTGTCGATGCCGAGCACGATCTCGAGCACGACGAGCGTGAGGAGACCGACCCAGGTGGCCGGGTTGGAAAGCAGTTCGATCATGGGAGGGAGGAAGACAGCGCGGCGAAGAATGCGGCGCGCAAGCGGCGGCGGCCCGAGCTGGAGGATTCCATGCCGGGCGCGGGAAAGAACGCGGGAAGAAGTGCGTGCCTTGGGCGATGCCGCATTCGCATCGCGTCAGGAGAAAGACGGGGGTCGCTGGCTCGGGCCAGCGCCGTACTGGGCGGCTCGGAAAGAGATGTCACCCACAAAGTCTAGGGGCATTCCCGCCGCGTTCTGGAAAGGCCCCGCGTCACCCAAGGCCAAGGGCCGTCGACCGCTCAGCGCTTGTTCGCGATCTCGCCCGTCGCGACCTGGGCCCGGAAGCGCTTGAGCACGGCCTTGAGCCGGCGCTCGTGGGCCAGGCCCACGCGCACCATCATCTTCTGCCCGCTCGACAGCGATTCGAGCGCGGGGTCGGCGAATTCGTAGCGCGTCCAGGGGCGGGCCGCGGTGAACTCGCCGCGCACCTCGGTCAGCTGCACCGCGACCGGCCCGCCGGGCTCGGGTGCCGCCAGCAGATGGTCGATGGCCGCCACCAATCGGTCATTGAAGTAGCGCCCCGGATAGCCCAGGTCCTCGTAGGCCTGCTGGAACAGCGGGTACAGCCGCGCGTAGAGCGCGGCCACGCGCTCCGCGTCGAGGGCCTCGGCCAACGCCACGATGGCGTCGTAGCGCGCCGCATTGCCGGCGTCGATGTGCTGCGTCGGCCCGGCCGCGCCGGTCACGCTGAAGTGCTCGGGCGTGGGCTGCACCGGCCACAGGCGCGACGGGGTCTGGGCACGCGGCAGGTTGTCGACGGTGGCCACCACGCGGCGCACGAAGCCATCGACGTTGAGCATGGCGACCACGCGCTTGGCGCCCAGCCAGCCGTTGAGGGCCGAGGTGATCTGCGCATCCGAAGCAGCCAGCGTGGGCAGCACCGCATCGGGCTCGGCCAGCGCATCGATCGGGTTCTGGGGTCCGGAGGCGGCCGGCTGCGGCGCGGGTGCCGGCGCATCGGCGGGCGCCGCGGCCGCGACCGGCGGTGGCGCGGGCGGCACGGCGGCGCGCTGCTGCCACCAGTACCAGCCGCCTCCCACGGCGGCGATGGCGATCAGCACCAGGATGACGATCTTCGAGGCGGAGCTCTCGCGCGCAGGCCGGAAGTCGGAGGGTTCGCGTTCGGGCATGAAGCAGATTCCTTGGTTCCATCGCCGCGGGCGCGGCAATGCGGTTCATTGGAAACCATGCCTTGCCGCGATGGCGTAACGCCTTGTGTAAGCCGCGGGCAACGCAGGGCATGGGGCCGGCCCGACATGGCCCAGACCGGAGGTCCACGAACCGCGTTTCAGGCCAGACCATGACAGAGGTACGATGACGACCGTAAAGTTCCCCTCCCCATCCTGCCATGACTCCCGCGAAGACCGGCCCGTTGTCCGCATGGGAGCCCACCGCCGGCACGCCCTTCTACCGCCAGATCTACGACCGCTTTCGCGGCGCGATCGACAGCGGCCTGCTCAAGCCCGGCGACCGCATCCCCTCGGCACGCGCGCTGACCCAGGAGCTGGGGCTGGCGCGCGGCACCATCGAGGCCGCCTACGCGCTGCTGGCCGCCGAGGGCTACATCCAGGCCCGGGGCCAGGCCGGCACCATCGTCACACCGGAACTCAGGCCACGCACGCCGATGGCGAGCCCCGTGGCACCGGCCGCCGACGCTGCGTCCCGGCTCGGCTTCCGGCCCGATTCGGTGCTGCCCTTTCAGATGGGCCTGCCGGCGCTGGATGCCTTTCCGCGAAAGATCTGGGCCCGGCTGGGCGCGCGCTGCGTGCGCGCGATGCAACCCATCGACATGGCGCATCCCAGCGTCTATGGCCTGCCGGCGCTGCGCGCCGAGATCGCAGCCTATCTCCAGGTCTCGCGGGGCATCCAGTGCACCCCGTCGCAGGTCTTCCTGACCTCCGGCTACCGCCACAGCATCGAGCTGATCGGGCTGGCCCTGCTCAAGGCCGGCGACCGCGTCTGGCTCGAAGACCCCGGCTACCCCCCCACGCAGGCGCTGCTGCGGCACATGCGCATCGCCGGCGTGCCGGTGCCGGTCGATGCCGAGGGCCTGGTCGTGTCCGAAGGCCTGCGCCGCGCGCCGCGGGCGCGCGCGGCGGTGGTCACGCCCGCGCACCAGAGCCCGCTGTGCGTGTCGCTGTCGCTGCCCCGGCGCATGGCGCTGCTGGACTGGGCCGCGCGCAACGAGGCCTGGATCGTCGAGGACGACTACGACGGCGAGTACCGCTACGTGAGCCGCCCGCTGCCCGCGCTCAAGAGCCTGGACCGCGAGGGGCGCGTGCTCTATGCCGGCACCTTCAGCAAGGTGCTGTTCCCGAGCATCCGGCTGGCCTACCTGGTGGTGCCGCAGCCCCAGGTCGAGCGCTTCGAGCAGGTGCTCCAGACCTTTGCCGGTGGCAGCCCCGCGCTCACGCAGGCCATCGTCACCGCCTTCATCGCCGAGGGCCACTTCGCGCGCCACATCCAGCGCATGCGCAAGCTCTACGCCGAACGCCGCGATGCGGTGCGGGCCGGCCTGGAAAGCGTGCTGGGCTCTCACATGCGCATCGATTCGCCGCCCGGCGGCATGCACCTGATCCTGCGGCTGCAGGGCCGGCGCTCGGACCGCAAGCTGGCCGCGCGCATGCGGGAGGCCGGCCTGTATGCCGAGGCATTGACGAACTGGACCCAGGACCACCAGGGCAGCCCGGCCCTGCTGCTGGGCTTCACGAACATCGACTCGCAGCAGGCGGCGCAAGCGCTCGGGCGGCGCATCCTGGCGCTGATGTGAAGGCCATCATGGCCCAGTTCCAAACACCGATCATGGCTCTTCCGGCCTAGGCCAAGATTGCGCACCATGGCGTCCTTTCCAACCGTCAAACACAAGGACTTTCCATGACGACCTCTCGCATCGACTACGCAACGGTCTCGCCCGACATCTACAAGGCCTTCGGCGCCGTGCACATGGCCGTTCACAAAGGCAGCCTGCCCAAGGCGCTGATCGACCTGGTCTACCTGCGCGTGTCGCAGATCAACGGCTGCGCCTTCTGCATCGACATGCACTCCCGCGACCTGCTCAAGGCCGGCCTGCCGGTCGACAAGCTGGTGCTGGTGCCGGTGTGGCATGAAGCCGGCGCGGTCTTCAGCACCCGCGAACGTGCCGCGCTGGCCTGGGCCGAAAGCGTGACGCGCGTGGCCGAGACCGGCGTGCCCGACGCGGACTACGCGGCCGCCGCGGCCGAGTTCGGCGACAAGGAACTGGCCGACCTGAGCTATGCCATCGCGCTGATGAATGCCTTCAACCGCTTCGGTGTCTCGTTCCGCGTCGCCCCCGCCGCGGCCATCGCAGCGGCCAAGGCCTGAGACCGGCACCCATGGCCTGGACGCTGCTCGCCATCGCCGGCCTGCTGGAGATCGCCTTCGCCTTTGCGATGAAGTCGTCGGCAGGCTTCACGCGCTGGGTGCCTGCGCTCTGGACGGTCGCCACCGGCCTGTCGAGCGTGGTGCTGCTCTCGCTGTCGCTGCGGACGCTGCCCATGGGCACCGGCTATGCGGTCTGGACCGGCATCGGCGCGGCCGGCACCGCGATCGTCGGCATCGCCGTGCTGGGCGACTCCGCGGCGCCGATGCGGCTGCTGTGCATCGGGCTGATCCTCGCGGGGGTGATCGGGCTCAAGCTGGTGTCGGGCGACTGAGCGGCGGCGGGCGGCACCGAAAGTGCTTGGGCATGTGGGCACAATGCCCGCAACCCCTCCGCCCCCATCGCCATGGACATCGACTTCTCCCAGCTCACCGAGTACCAGCGCTACAAACTCATGGCCAGCCTGATCGTGCCGCGGCCGATCGCGCTGGTCACCACGCTCGGGCCCGACGGCACCGTCAATGCCGCGCCCTTCAGCATGTTCAACATGGTGGGCGAGGAGCCGCCGATCGTGATGATCAGCCTCAACCGCCGCGAAGACACCTCGCTCAAGGACACGGCGCTCCACATCGTGCGCACCGGAGAGTTCGTGGTGCACATGGTCGACGAGGCCATCGCCGCGCAGATGCACCGCTGCGGCGAACACCATCCGCCGCACGTGAGCGAGCTCGACAAGGTCGGCTTCACCGCGCTGCCCAGCAAGGTGGTCGCGCCGCCGCGCATCGCCGAGGCGCCCGTGGCCTTCGAGTGCACGCTGTTCGAGACCATGGAAACCGCGAGCCGGCAGGTCTTCATCGGCCAGGTGCGCTGGATGCATGCGCGCGACGAGCTGATCGACACCGACACCTGGCGCGTGCGGCTCGAGCACTACCTGCCGGTCGCACGCTTCGGTGCGAGCTTCTACATGCGCACACGCGAACGCTTCGCGATCGAGGACATCGCGGCCGCGCCCGGCACCGCGGTGGAGCCCATCGACCCCGTCTGACAAGGCGCCCGGGCCGCTGCCGCTAGCATCGGCCCATGCTTTCTCCTTCCGTCTGCCGTGCGCCCGCGCACCGTCCGTGGGGCACGCCATTCGGCATGGCCTTGCTGCTGCTGCTCACCCTGTGCGTGTGGGCCCTGCCCTTGCCGGCCGCGGCCAAACGCATCGCGGTGCCGGCGCGGCAGTCGCTGGTGACCGACCTCACGGGCACGCTGAACGCGAACCAGATCGCGGCGCTGAGGGAGAAGCTCGACGACTTCGAGCGCGACCACCAGGCGCAGCTTGCGGTGCTGGTCGTGCCGACCACGGGCGAGGACAGCATCGAGTCCTTCGCGACGCGCGTGTTCGACAGCTGGAAGCTGGGCAGCGCCAAGGACAACGACGGCATGCTGCTGCTGGTCGCCTTGAAGGACCGGCGCATGCGCATCGAGGTCGGCCAGGGGCTCGAGGGCGAGATCCCGGATGTGCTCGCGGGCCGCATCGTCGACCAGCAGATGATGCCGCGCTTCAAACAGCAGGACTACTACGGCGGCATCGACGGCGCCGTCGATGCGCTGATCGAGCGCCTGGGCGGTGGCTTCGTGGTGCCGCCCTCGGCCATGGGGCAGGACCCGCAGATCGGCGCGGTGATCGACACCGAAGGCCAGCCCAACGATGCGGAATCCAGCGCCGGCGTCACGCCCTTCGGCTGGGCCTTCTTCGCGGTGCTGCTCGCCGCCATCGGCGCGGCCTGCCTGCGCTGGCGCTTCGCCCGGCGTTTCTTCGCGGGCGTCGGCGTGCTTGCGGGCGTCATCACCGCATCGGTCATGCACTTCGGCGGCGAGCAGACGCTGACCGGCATGGGCGTGGTGCTGGGCAGCGCCGTCGCGCTGTTCCTGCTGGCCCTGATCGCCGTGGGCATGCGCATGGCCTGGCGCCAGGGATTGGCCGCCTTCGCCATCCGCTGGGTGATCGTGCTGGGCATCACGGGCTACGTGGCCTGGGAGAACCCCGGCGAATGGATTCCGGTGGCGATCGCCTTCGGCATCTCGATGCTGTTCGCCTTCTTCCCGGCCAGCAACACCGGCGACAGCAGCGACGACGATTCCGACAGCGGCTGGAGCAGTTCCAGTTCCTCGAGTTCGTCCTCCTCCAGCAGCAGCAGCTCGTCGAGCAGCAGCGGCGGATCGAGCAGCGGCGGCGGTGCCTCGGGCAGCTGGTAGCCTGCACGCCCGCGCCGCCATGGCGCAGACCCCTTAAACCGAACGCCCGGCCTGTGGGCGCATGACATGACCGACCCTCGCAACTTCAACCAACTCTGGCGTGACCGCAACGACACCTCGGTACAACGCACACCGCGCGTGCTAATCCGCGTTTTCATCGGGCCCGGTGAACTGGAGCACAGCGTGCGCTTCTACGAGCAATTGCAGGACGTCGTGGCCGATGCGGGTTTCCCCTTTCCCGAAGCCGGCCTGCGGCTGGCGATGGTCGGCGCCTTCCTGCTGATCGAGGGCACGCCCGAGGCGCTGGCGCCCTTCACCTCGACCACCGGCACGCTGCTGGTCGACGACGTGCATCCCTACTACGAGAAGCTGGTGGCTGCCGGCGCCGAAATCATTTTTCCGCTGCAGGTGGTCCCGACGGGGGCCGCGTTCAACGCCATCCACCCGGACGGCAGCGTGGTCGAGTACGTGCACCACCGGCCCGACCCGCAGGGCCGCTGACACGCACGGCCCACGCTCGGCTGCGGTTCAGACCAGTCGCAGGTCTCTCGCGGCCACGCCACCGAACACATGGTCGAGCTGCGCGGGCGACAACCCGTACATGCGCGCGAACAGGCCCGCGAACACCGCGCGGTACTCGTTGAGCACAGGATGGTCGCGGTTCTGGAACAACGCCGCGGGCTGCGTCAGCGCGACCTGCTCGCCCACCACGCGGCCGCCGGCCTGCGCGGCGAGCCCGCCGCCCAGCACCCAGTACACCGTGCCATGCCCGTGGTCGGTGCCCTTGTTGCCGTTTTCGCGGAAGGTGCGGCCGAATTCGCTGATCACCACCACCACGGTGTCGCGCCAGGCGGTCTCGCCCATCGCGTCGGCAAAGCCGGCCAGGCCGCGGCCCAATTCCTCGAAGCGGTTGGCGAGGTAGCCGGTGCCCGCGCCCTGCCCCACGTGCGTGTCCCAGCCGCCGACGTCGACGAAGCCGAGGTCGAAGCGCTCCTGCATGAGCCGCGCCATGCGCTGGGCCACAAGCTCGAAGCCCTTGGCCGTCATCGCGTTGCGGCTGGCCGCGTCCATCTCGGCCTTGACCGCGCGCAGCACCTCGTCGCGCACCGCGAAGCCCTCGGCCACGGGCTGGGCCAGCGCGGTGCCGCGGTACATCGATTCGATCACCTGGCTCTGGCGCGCGTCGATGCCCTGGCGTCCGACGTTGCCCAGCGCCATGTTGGCCGCCTGCGCATCGCCGCGCAGCGAGATCGGCAACTGGTCGGTGAAGGCGATGGGCGACACCGCCGTGAGCGGGCCCGCGCCCAGCACGCCGGCCAGCCGGTTGAGGAAGCCCGAGCGGTAGTCGCGGCGGCGGTCGAGCGCCTGGCCGAGCTCGATCGAATCCTGCGTCTCGAAGTGGCTGCGCGTGAGGTCGTCGGTGCCGGCAAAGGGAATGAAGGCCGCCTGCTTCTTCTGGAACAGCGGCATCACGCTCGAGGCCAGCGCCGGATGCAGCCCCCAGTCGCCGTCGAGCGCCAGCGCGCCGTTGGCCTCGCCGGGCCGCGGCACCGCGATGCCGGGACGCGAGGCACGGTAGAAGTCGCCGGCCGCGCCCGAGATCGGGACCAGCAGGTTGGCGCAGTCGTAGGCGCCGCGCAGGAACACCACCAGCAGCTTGGCGCCCTCGGCCGCAGGCGCAGCCATCAGGCGGCCCGCGCCACCGGCCAGCGGTGCGGCGGCGGCCAGCATCTTCAGAAGATCACGGCGTTGCATGGCGAATCCTTTCAGCGGTTGTTGCGCTCGGGGGACGCGAGATAGAAGGTGTTCCAGTCGGGCGGCGAGTTCGCCTGCGCCAGCGCCGCGCGCGTGGCCGTGCTCAGCGCCGCCGTCTGCGTGCGCACCACCGGCGAGGTGGCCAGCGGCGGGTACGGCGGCTTCTCCAGCGGCGCCTTGTCGGCGGCGCGGAACAGCACCGCGCCGTTGGCGCCGATGGCCCGCGCGATCTCGAAGCGCGTGGCCATCTGCCCGGCACTGGCCCAGGCGTCCTGCGTGAGCGCATAGCCGTCGGGCGTCTCGTGGCCGTAGAGCGGCTGGCCCATGCGGTTGAGCCAGCCCATCATCGGTGCCAGGTCGGTGGCCACGCGATCGCCATAGGCCAGGCGCACGCTGCCGACCACGTAGTGCACCGGGTCGCGGAACTTGTGGCCCAGCGAGGCCGCGAACTCGGGCGACTCGAACAGCGTGGTCAGCACGGCGGCGATGTCGCCGTCGCTGCGAAGAAAGGTCGCGCTCATGCGGTCGACCAGCGCGGGCGGCGGCACGTCGGCCACGAAATAGACGGCCAGCTTGTGCGAAACGAAGCGCGCGGTGGCCGGGGCGCGCGCCAGGCGATCGAGTGCTTCGTCGGCCTCGGCCAGGCCGCGCTGCGTGATCGGTGCGCCCAGCAGCGTCTTGGCGCCGTCGTCGTGACGCGCGGGGTTGAACTCGAACAGGCCCTGGCGCACATACGCGGCCTGCTGGGCAGCAGGCAGACGTGGCGGCGGACCGTCGTCGCGCAGGGTCACGCCCAGGCCGCTGAGCACGCGCGCCAGCGACTGCACGTCGGCCTGCGAATAGCCGCTGCCCACGCCCAGGGTGTGCAGTTCCATCAGCTCGCGCGCGTAGTTCTCGTTGAGCCGGCCGCCCGCGTTCTGCGCGTTGTCGAGGTAGCGCAGCATCGCGGGATGCCGCGCGGTCGCGCCCAGCAGGTCGCGGAAGCGGCCCAGCGCATGCGGGCGGATGGCCGTTTCCTCGTAGTCGCCGACCAGTTCGCGCAAGCCGCCCTTGCGCGTGCTCACGTTGAAGTGGTTCATCCAGAACCAGGTCATCTGCTCCTGCAGCTGGTTGGTCGAATAGAGCGCACGCAGCAGGAAGCGCTGCTGGGCCTCGCGGCTCAGCTGGTTGAGCGCCTGCTGGTAGGCCTGGCGCGCGGCCGCCTTCGCATCGTCGTCGGCGAGCGCGTCGGCGGCCTTGCGCTGGGCCTCGAGTTCGCGCGCCAGGCGGTCGATCGGGGTGCTGCTGATGCGCATCGCGTCGATCTGCGCCTGTGCCGCAGCCGGCAAGGTGGCCGGGCCCGGGTGCAGTTGCGCGCCGAGCCAGCGGGGCACGCCCAGCGCTTCGACCTGCTGTGCGTCGGCCGGGCTGGCGCCCCAGCTCACGCGGTCGAGCCATTGCAGCCGAGCCGAGGCGTCCGCCGGGGGCGTGGCGAGCTTCGGCGTGGGGATGCTGCTGCAGGCGGCGAGCAGCAAGGCCGCGAGCGCAATGCCCGGACGGAAAATCGACAGACGGATCGATGGCATGCCGTATTCAACCTTTCGCACATCGCTCAGGTTGACAGGGTCGTGTCAACGCCGGGTGAAGCCCGGTGACAAGCCGTCGCCGGCTCAGGCCTGCAGGGTCTTCTGCGCCGTCGCCTCGCCGGCGATCTGGCGCAGCGCGCGCTCGAACACCTCGACCGGCTGGCCGCCGGAGATCAGGTGCTGGTCGTTGATGATGATCGCGGGCACCGAGCGGATGCCGGCTTCGGTGTAGAGGTGCTCTCGCTGGCGCGTTTCCTCGGCGTATTCGTCGCTCTCGAGAATGGCGCGGGCGCGCACCGGGTCGAGGCCGACCTCGGTCACGGCGCGCAGCAGCACCTCGATGTCCGAGGGGTTCTCGCCGTCGGTGAAGTAGGCCTGCAGCAGCCGCTTCTTGAGCGCCTTCTGCTGCGCCTCGCCCTCGAACTCGGCCCAGTGCAGCAGCCGGTGCGCGTCGAAGGTGTTCCAGATGCGCTTGCGCTTGCCCTGGCCGAAGGTGAAGCCGACCGCGGCACCGCGCTGGCGGATCGCCTCGGCATTGGTCTGCGCCTGCTCGGCCGAGATGCCGTACTTGCGCGTCAGGTGCTCGACGGTGTCCTCGCCCTCGCGCGCCATCTGCGGGTTGAGCTCGAAGGGCTGGAAGTGCAGCTCGGCCGTGACCTCGGGCGCAACCCGCGCCAGCGCGCTTTCCAGCGCGGTCAGGCCGATGGCGCACCAGGGGCAGGACACATCGGAAACGAAATCGATCTTGAGGCGGGCGGTCATCGGCGGGCTCTTAAAAGGCAGGGACAAGCCGCCATGATGGCGCCAGGCACGCCACCGCTGCCGGGGGCCCGGGCGATCACCCCACCGCCGCCGCGGGTCATTCCTCGCTGGTCCACTCGACGCGCACGCCCAGGCTGCGCAGGTTCTCGACGAAATGCGGGTGGGCGCGGCGGATCGGCGTGGCGTTGCGGATCTCGGAGCGGCCCTCGATGCTGGCCGCCACCATGAACAGCGCGATCGCCACCCGGATGATGTAGGGGCTCTCGACCACCGCCGGCGTCAGCGGTCCGCCGCCGAAGGTGATGAGGCGGTGCGGGTCGGACGAGAACACGTGGGCGCCGAACTTCGACAGCTCGCCGGTCCAGCCCAGCGCGCCGTCGTAGACCTTGTTCCAGAACATCGCGTTGCCCTGCGCGCGCACGCCCAGCGCGATGAAGATCGGCAGCAGGTCGACCGGGAAGTAGGGCCAGGGCGCGGCCTCGACCTTGGTCAGCACGTTGCTCGTGAACGGCGTCTGCACGCGCAGCGCGCCTGGCGTGCTGGCCCGCGACCAGCCGTCTTCGTGCGTGATCTTCACGCCGAACTTGGCGAAGGTGCGGTCGATCAGCGGGAAGTTGCCGGGCGCGGTGTTGCGCACCACCACATCGCCGCCGGTGATCGCGCCGAGCGCGAGGAAGGTGGTGATCTCGTGGAAGTCCTCGTCGAAGCGGAACTCGCCGCCGCCCAGCCTGAGCCCGCCATGCACCGTGAGGCGCGAGGTGCCGATGCCCTCGATGCGCGCGCCGAGCGCGACCATGAAACGGCAGAACTCCTGCACATGCGGCTCGGACGCCGCGTTGGTCAGCGTCGAGGTGCCCTCGGCCGCCGAGGCGCAGAGCACGAAGTTCTCGGTGGTGGTGACCGAGGCGTAGTCGAGCCAGTGGTCGACCGGGCGCAGGCGCCCCGCGCGCACCAGCAGCGAACCGTCGGCGCGCTCGACCTCGGCGCCGAAATGCCGGAACACCTCGACGTGCGGATCGATCTCGCGCACGCCCAGCGTGCAGCCCTTGACGTTGTCCTCGAGCCGCGCCACGCCGAAGCGCGCCAGCAGCGGCGGCACCAGCATGATCGACGAGCGCATCTCCTCGGGCAGCCGGTGGCGCACCGCATCGAAGGTGGTCTCGCGGTGGTGCAGGTTCAGCGTGCCGCTCGCATGGTCCATCTCGACCTGGCTGCCCAGCGTGCGGAAGATGTCGAGGATCTTGCGCACGTCGGTGATGTCGGGCACGCCGAGCAGGCGCAGCGGCTCGGTGCTGAGCAGGGTGGCGCAGAGCACCGGCAGCACCGCGTTCTTGTTGGCCGAGGGCGTGATGCGGCCGCTGAGCGGACGGCCGCCGTGGACGATGAGGTTGGACATGGGACGAAGGGAAAAGTGAAGGTGCGCCGGCTCAGAGGCTGCGCCAGAAATCGGTCAGAAGGGTCACGAACTCGACGGGCTTTTCGACCGCACTCACATGCGCTGCATCGAGGCTCGCGCGCTTCGCATGCGGGATGGCGGCGGCGATCAGGTCCGACATGGCGGGCGGCGTGGCCAGGTCCTGCGCGCCGTCGATCACCAGCGTCGGCACCGTGATGCGGCGGTTGCTCGCACGGAAGTCGATGCCGGCCACGGCCTTGCAGCTTTCGATGTAGCCGGCCGCATCGGTGGCCACCAGCATGCCGTGCAGCGCGGCGGCGGCGGCCGTGCCTTCGGGCGTGGCACGCCAGGCGGGCGTGAGCCAGCGTTCGACCGCGCCATCGGCGATGGCGGCCACGCCCTCGGCCTGGACGCGCGCCACGCGAGCCTGCCAGGTCGAGACGTCAGGATAGTGCGCGCTCGAGTTCGCGATGACCACGTCGCGCAGCAGCTCGGGCCGGCGCACCGCCAGCGCCTGGGCGGTCATGCCGCCCATCGACAGGCCGACGAAATGCACGGGCTCGCCGCCGGCTTCGCGCTCGATCAGCGCCGCCGCGTCGTCGGCCAGGGCCTCGACGGAGAACGGCGCCGCCGGCGCGGCCGAACCGCCGTGGTGGCGGTGGTCGTAGCGGATCACGGTGTGGGCGCGCGACAGCAGCGCGGCCACGCCGTCCCACATGTGCAGGTTGCAGCCGAGCGCATGGCTCAGCACGACGATCGGGCCTTCGCCTTCGCGCAGGACATTCAATGGAATCATGGTGCGATCTCTTTACGGACGGAGGTTGCAGGCAGCCGGGGCAGCCAGAAGAAGGCGATGAGCATCAGCGAGGCGCCGGCCAGCGCCATCGGCACGACCATCGGCCAGGCGCCGTTGGACGAGGCCGGGTCGATGAAGGTGGCGGCGGTCTGCCCGACCACGAAGCCCGCCACCATCATGCCGAAGCCCGACCACGACACCGCGCGTCCGGCCAGGTGCGGCAGGTCGCCCACCGCGCCGGCCTGGCCGCAGGGTTGATGGATGCCGTGGCCCAGGCAATAGACGCCGTGGCCCAGCAGCAGCGGCCAGATCGACAGCGGCAGCAGCCGAGCGCCGCCAGCAGCGGGCCGGCCAGGCTCAGCGTGGCCCCCAGCTGCACGGTGCGCACGGCACCGCGTCGGCGCAGCAGGCGCCGGCACATCGTGGTGCTGAAGATGTAGACCAGCGAGCCGCCCGCGGGAATCCAGCCGTACTGGATCGGCGTGAGCCCGAGGTAGCCGATGTAGACCATCGGCGACAGCAGCAGGAAGGAGAAGATGCCCGCGTAGGTGCTGGCCGCGACCGAGGCCCAGGCGCGAAAGCTTGCGCTGGCGAACACCTCGCGCAGGCGGCCCCGGGGCGCAGCGGCCTCGCCGACGCCCGGGCGCCGCAGCGTCTCGCCGAAATAGCGGTGGCACATCGCCCACAGCACCAGCGCATAGACGGCCATGCCGCCCAGCACCCAGCGCCAGCCCAGTTCCTCGACCGCGAAGGCGCCCATCACCGGCGCGAACAGCGCGACGATGCCCAGGCCGGTGAGGCCGCGCGCCATGATGTGCGGGCCTTCGTGCGCGGGGTAGAGGTCGCGCACCGCGGCGCGCGCGCAGACCAGGATCGCGGCCATCGCGAAGCCGTGCAGCACGCGCAGCCCCACCAGCCAGGCCATGCTGGGCGCGAACACGCCACCGGCCGAGGCCAGCGCGTAGAGGGCCAGGCCGCCGAGCAGCACCGGACGGCGACCGATGCGGTCGGCCAGCGGCCCGCAGGCCAGTTGCGCAAAGCCGAAGGCCAGCACGAAGGCCGTCAGGCTCGCACTGGCCGAGCCCAGTTCGCGCGCGATCTCGGGCAGGGCCGGCAGGTAGCTGTCGGTGGCCACCGGCTGCGCCGCGAGCAGCAGCGGCAGCAGCAAGGCGAAGGAAATCGCGGGGGATGGCGTCCCCAGGGCCGCACTCACTTCGGCAGGTCCGAGAGCAGGCCCTTCTCGCGCAGGATCGCGGTGGCGATGCCGAAGCCATGGTTGGCCACCGGCACGCCGCAGTAGATGGCCGCCATCATCAGCACTTCCTTGATGTCGTCGGGCGTGAGGCGCGACTCGGGCGGCCCCTCGAGAGCGGACCGGACGTGCATCGCGAACTCTTCGTAGGCATGGGTGCCCAGCATCATCGACAGCACCATGTAGCGGCGCGTCTTGTCGCCCAGCGCGGGCCGGCCCCAGATGTCGTTCCAGGCGTGGCGCGTGATGAGTTCCTGGAACTCGGCGTTGAAGCTGGTGCGCTTGGCCAGCGACTGGTCGACCCAGGCGTCGCCCAGCACGCGGCGCCGCTGCAGCAGGCCGCGTTCGTAGTCGCTCGAAGCGGAAGAAGGGGAAGGAATGTTGCTGTCGTCGCTCATGGCGAAACGTCCTTGGAAGTGGATGCGCGAAGGGTGTCGAAGCGGGTCCGCAGCGCTTGCAGCAGCAGCCGTGCGAGGTCGGCCGCGCCGTCGGCCAGCGCGGGGTCGAACCATTCGTCGGCCGCCTCGTGCGGGAGTTCGGCGCGCAGCCGGTCGATCTGGGCGCGCATGCGTGCGGCATCGACCTGCAATCGCGGCAGCGCGCCGGCCATGGCGCGCGCCGCGCCCTGCACGGTGGTCCAGAGCTGCGGCCATGCGGCCAGCTCGGCCTGCCACGGCCCCAGGGCGCGCTGGTGCTGCTGCGGCATCGCGGCCAGCAGCGCCGCGACCTGCTGCGGCGCGCGTTGCGCCGCGGCCAGCGCGACCATCGAGGCCACGGGATTGCGCTTGTGCGGCATGGCCGAGGAGCCACCGCGACCGGGCTCGCTGCCTTCGCTGACCTCGCCGACCTCGTACTGGCCCAGCAGCGACAGGTCGAGCGCGATCTTGCCCAGGCTGCCGGCCAGCAGGCCGAGTTCGCAGCCCAGCGCCACCGCCTCGTCGCGCTGGGTGTGCCAGTTGGCGCCGGGGTCGCGCAGCTGCAGCGCGGCGGCGAGCCGGGCGCGCACCGCGGCGCCCTGCCCCTTCATCTGCGCCAGCGTGCCGACCGCGCCGCCCAGTTGCAGTTGCAGCGCACGTGCCGCGACCTCGGCCAGCCGCTCGCGGCTGCGCAGCAGCGGCGCGGCCCATTGGGCGCACACCAGGCCGAAGCTGGTGACCGAGGCCGGCTGCATCAGCGTGCGCGCCAGCATCGGTGTCGCGACATGGGCCTGCGCATGATCGAGCAGGGCCGCGATCGCGGCATCGAGATCGGTTTCCAGCAGCGCCAGCGCCTCGCGCATGGCCAGTGCCAGCGCGGTGTCGATCACGTCCTGGCTGGTGCCGCCCAGGTGCACGAAGGGCAAGGCCTCGGGATGGCGCTCGGCCACGCGGGCCTTGAGTGCCAGCACCAGCGGGATCGCGAGGCTGCCGGCACGGCCGCTGTCGCGCGCGATCTGTGCGGGATCGAACAGCGCCGGGTCGCAGCAGGCGGCGATGGCCTCGGCCGCGGCACCGGGCACCAGGCCCACGTCGGCCTGCGCGCGCGCCAGTTCGGCCTCGAAGCGCAGCATCGCGCCGACCACGGCGGGGCCCTCGAAGACCGCCTGGATCTCGGGGTTGGAAAGGAAGGCGTCGAAGATGCTCATGGAAAAAGCGGGCACAGGGCCCGCCAAAAAGCGGGCGCAAGGCCCGCATTGTGAACGGCGGCCCGCGCCCTGTCGCGCGCTGCGGTACTCGCCGGCTGCCAGGGCCTCAGCGCCGCCGGCCGAAAGGAATCTGCCCGCGCCAGTAGCGCAGCGTGAGCCAGCCCCCCAGGATGCCGCCGAGGTGCGCGAAATGGGCCACGCCGCTCATGCTGCCGGTCACGCCCAGGAACAGTTCGATCAGGCCGTAGAGCAGCACGAAGAGCCAGGCCGGCATCGGGATCGGCGGGATCAGCGGCACGATGCGGCGGTTCGGGAACAGCATCGCAAAGCCCAGCAGCAGGCCGAACAGGCCGCCCGAGGCGCCCACCGTCGGCGCGCCGCTGCCGCTCCAGGCCGCGACCGCGAGCTGGGCCAGCGCGGCGAACAGCACGCTCACGAAATAGAAGACCAGGAAGCGCTTGGGGCCCCAGACGCGCTCGAGCTCGGCGCCGAACATGAACAGGCCGAACATGTTGAACACCAGGTGCGACATGCCGCCGTGCAGGAAGGCGTAGCTCAGCACCTGCCAGGGCATGAAGCCGCCCGAATCGACGGGCCACAGCGCGAACATGGCCAGCCCGTCGACGCCGAGCGACTGCATCAGGAAAACGACCACGCAGCTGAGGATCAACGCCTGGGTGGCGGGCGGCATGAAGAACATCGAGACTCCGTTTCTGGGTCGGCAAGGAAAGGGGAAGAAAAAGAAGAGCGCGCCCGGTGCGACTCAGGCCATCGCGCCAGGTTCCTGGCCCGGCCCGAAGCCGGCTTCGACCCGCTCCATGCGCCAGGCGCACAGCGTCCCCAGCACCGCCAGCACCGAGGCCGCGGCGAACATCGCGCCGAAGCCGAAGCGGCTGGCCAGCGCACCGCCGGCCAGCACGCCGGCCACGCCGCCGATGCCGTAGCCGACCACGGTGAACAAGGCCTGGCCGCGGCCGCGCAGCCGGCCCGGGAAGTGGCGCGTGATCAGCGCGATGCAGGTCGTGTGATGCGCCGCGAAGCTCAGGCCGTGCAGCAGCTGCGCCAGCACGATGGCGATCAGCCACTGCCCGGCCGCGCCGGTGAGCGCCATGCGCGCGATCGCGACCACGCTGCAGATCAGCAGCCAGCGCGCCATCGGGAAGCGGCCGATGATCCGGCCCTGCACGAAGAACCAGCCCACCTCGGTGACGATCGACAGCGCCCACAGCCCGCCGATCACGCCCTTGCCGTAGCCCAGCGAATCGAGGTAGAGCGAGAGAAAGCCGTAGATCGAGAAGTGCGCCGTGATGTGCAGGCACAGCGAGGCCAGGAACCAGCGCACCGCCGGCTGGCGCAGCACCGGGCCGACCGGCACGCGCGCCTCGTCGTGCGCGGCCGGCGGCTCGCGCACGTCGGGCAGGCGCCAGGCGGCCAGCAGCACCAGCGCCAGCGTGATCGACGCCCAGGGCGGGAAGTGGCCCATGCCGAAACGGTCGAACCATTCGCCCGCCACCGAGACCGTGAGCAGGAAGCCGGCCGAGCCCCAGAGCCGGATGCGGCCGTAGCGGCCCCAGTCGCCGGCCACCAGCTGCGCCATCGCCGCCTCGGTGAGCCCCATCATCGAACTGGTGTGGGTGAACAGCAGCAGCAGGAAGAAGCCGATCCACCAGGCATTGCCCGGCACCCACAGGCCGAAGGACACGACCGTCGCGATGGCTGCGCTGATGCGCAGCAGCCGCACGCGCTCGCCGGTGTGGTCGCTCAGGGCGCCCCAGGCGTAGGGCGCGAACACGCGGGTGAAGGACTGCACCGCCGCCAGCAGGCTGATGGTGAAGATCGGCAGCCCCTGGTCCTTGAGCCACAGCGGCAGGTAGGGGTTGAAGAAACCGATGTGGGCGAAATAGCTCGCCGACAGCGCGGCGAACGCCAGCAGGTGACCGCGGCCCCCCGCGGGGGACGGCGGGGGTGGCGCGGCGGCCACTAGAGGAAGGAGGCCTGCAGGGCGGCGGGGGCTTCGGTTGGCGCGGCACTGTCGCCGCGGTCACCGTTCTGGGCCCGCTGGCGCAAGGCATGTTCGATCACCACCAGCGCCAGCATCGCCTCGGCGATGGGCGTGGCCCGGATGCCCACGCAGGGGTCGTGCCGGCCCTTGGTCACGACCTCGACCGGCTGGTTGTTCACGTCGACCGACTGGCGCGGGCTGATGATCGAGCTGGTCGGCTTGATCGCGATGCTCACTTCCAGGTCCTGCCCGGTGCTGATGCCGCCGAGCACGCCGCCCGCGTTGTTGCTCGCGAAGCCGGTGGGCGTGATCGAATCGCCGTGCGTGGTGCCGCGTTGCGTGACGCTGCCAAAGCCGGCGCCGATCTCGACGCCCTTGACCGCATTGATGCCCATCATCGCGAAGGCGATGTCGGCATCGAGCTTGTCGAACAGCGGCTCGCCCAGGCCGACCGGCACCTTCGAGGCGGTCACGCGGATGCGCGCACCGCAGGAGTCGCCGGCCTTGCGCAGCGCGTCCATGTAGGCCTCGAGCGCCGCCACATCGGCCACCGGCGCGAAGAAGGGGTTGTTCGGCACGTGCTGCCAGTCCTCGAAGGGGATGGCGATCTCGCCGATCTGCGTCATGCAGCCGCGGAACACCGTGCCGTACTTCTCGAACAGCCATTTCTTGGCCACCGCGCCGGCCGCCACCATCGGCGCCGTGAGCCGGGCCGAGGAGCGCCCGCCGCCGCGCGGATCGCGGATGCCGTACTTCTTCCAGTAGCTGAAGTCGGCATGGCCGGGCCGGAACTGCTCGGCGATGGCGCCGTAGTCCTTGCTGCGCTGGTCGGTGTTCTGGATCAGCAGCGCGATCGGCGTGCCGGTGGTCTTGCCCTGGTAGACGCCCGAGAGGATCTGCACCGCGTCGGGCTCGTTGCGCTGCGTGACGTGGCGGCTGGTGCCCGGGCGGCGACGGTCGAGGTCGCCCTGGATGTCGGCCTCGGTCAGGGCCATGCCGGGGGGACAGCCGTCGATCACGCAGCCGATCGCGGGGCCGTGCGATTCACCGAAGTTGGTGACCGCGAAGAGATTGCCGAAAGTGTTGCCGCTCATGGCGCTCGATTATCCCCACAATGCACGCCCCTTCAGCGTGCACGCGCATCGAGGCGCTGGATCAGTTCGCCGATCTGCAGGTCGATGGAGAACAGCCGCTCGTTGAGGATCGCGGTCTGCAGCCTCAGCGCCTCGACGATGGCGCGGGTCTGCGGGTCGGGTGCGTTGTCGACCAGCACCGACAGTTCATGCAGCTTCTTGCGCAATTCGTTGCTCATGCGATGCCTTTCGTGGGGGCTTGGTGTGGCGGCCAGTATCGGCGCGGCGCGAAACGCAGGTCAATCCGGAAGCACCCCGGAACCGCCCGAAAAGCCCCCCTCTTTTCAGAACTTCTTGAAGCTTCAGCAGCGACGCGCAACAATCGCGGCATGCCCAGCACCAGCAGCCCTCCCCTCGAGCTCCCGCCCCTCAACCGCCAGTTCGTCGCCCACTTCGGCGAGATGGGCAGCAAATGGGGCATCAACCGCACCGTCGGCCAGATCTACGCATTGATCTTCCTGTCGGAGCGCGCCCTCAACGCCGACGAGATCTCCGAGCTGCTGGCGTTCTCGCGCTCCAACGTGAGCATGGGCCTGAAGGAACTGCAGGCCTGGCGCCTGGTGCGCCTGCGCCACCAGTCCGGCGACCGCCGCGAGTACTTCGAGGCGCCCTCGGACGTGTGGGAGATCTTCCGCGTGCTCGCCGAGGAACGCCGGCGCCGCGAGATCGAGCCCACGCTGTCGATGCTGCGCATGGCGCTGCTCGAAGAGCCGACCTCGGACGAGGAACGCCATGCCCAGCAGCGCATGCGCGAGATGCACGACCTGATCGATCGGCTCATGAAGTGGTTCGACGACGTTCAGCGCCTCGCGCCCGAGACCGCCATGCAGCTGATGGGCATGGGCGCGACCGTGACCAAAGTGCTGGGGCTCAAGGACCGGTTGACGGGCGGGGGCAAGCGCAAGCCGGTGGAGAAGTAGGCGCCGCGGTGTTTCTCGCTGCCAGCCAACGGTCGATCCGCGGCCTCCCTTTCAGCGCGTGCATGCGGCGCCGATGAAGCAGGCCGTGCTGATGGCGCAGCCGATCAGTGGCGTGCGAAACCAGTAGCGCAGCGCGAGCAGGACATAGCCGCCCGACCCGACCACCGCGAGCCATGCCAAGGCGGGCGACATGCGCAGCCATTCGATGTGGCCGATCGCCAGGATCAGATAGACCGTCGCGAACAGCATGGCGCCCAGGCTGTGGCTTGCGTTGAAACCCACCCATGCGCGCCAGAGCGTCGTGCGGCGCGTGAGCAAGGGGTGGCCGGCCTGCATCGCGGCCTTGGTCGCGGCATCGTTCGGGTCGAACCTGTCGGTGCAGCAGGTGTAGAGCAGGTGCACCGTGCCCAGCAGGCCCATCACGGCAGCGCCTGCGATCGTCAGTGTCTGAGCAAGCATTTGAGGCCTCCCTTGGCTACGACGCAGCGCCGGTCGCGCCATGTCCGTCCGCGAGGACACGGTCGTCGGTTGCAAGCAAGGTCGGGGGCGAGGGCAGGCGAGGGTTCATTGCGCAGATAGAATTGGTTCAACATTGAACAGTGTAGTTCAACATTGAACGATATGCCATGACCACCCCCAAGACAGCCCGCACCCCCCCGTCGCCGCATGGCACCAAGACCTGGCTCGCCGTCGTCCGTGCCTACAACCTGTGCGACGCGACGATGAGCGTCCGGCTGGCCGAGCTGGGCCTGCGCATCGGCGATCACGAGGTGCTGGCGACGCTCACGACGATGCCCGGCATCACGCAACAGGAGCTGGCGGCACGCTGCTTCGTCACCAAGAGCGGCGTGAGCATGCTGCTCGCGCAGCTGGAGGCGAAGGGCTGGGTCCGGCGCGAAGCCGATGCCAGCGATGCACGGGTCAAAAGGCTGACGCTGACCGCCGCCGGCGAGAAGATCGCGGCCCGTTCCCTGAAGATCCAATCGGAGGTGGTCACCGCGATGGTCGCCGGCAGCTCCGAAGCGGAACTCACTTTTGTCACGAACGTGATGGAAGGCGTCTCGGCGCGGCTCGAGGCACTGCGCTGATCGGATGCCTCCTGCAGGCCCGTTGCGGCCGTTCGACTTCCGCGACCGGACAAGACAGCCGACCTCAGATGCCGGGCCGCGGGTCCTTGTCGGTGATCGAGAGGTCCACGGGAACGCGGGTTTCATGTGCCATTCCCCCGGGCACTTCCCACACCAGCGTCATGTAGCCCTTGACGCGTTCGAAGGGCTTGTCCAGCTTCACATAGACACCGAGCTGGCCGCACAGGACCTTGTCGTAGGTCCAGAGCGGGAAATTCTGCAGTGGGCCTGAATCCATGTCTTCCTCGAGCTGCAGCGTCTCGTTCTTCTCGTTGGTCAGTCGGTAGTTCGTGATCCTGTAGGTCACGAGGTTGGCGATGTCGTCCTTCTTCTTGACGAGCTGGCCCGTGCGCTTGTACGCGTCCGCCTTGTCCTTCGACAGCGGATAGTAGGCAAGGAGGTCGAACGCCTTCGCCGGCAGCTTCCTCCTCAACGTGAGGTCGGCGTTGATCACCATCACATGGGCACCGAGGGACGCGAGCCATGTTCGTGCCTCGTCTGCTGAATACGGAAGGCCCGGCGCACCGTGGGCCTGGAAGGCGAGCGAGACCGCCAGGACCGGCCATGGCAGCAACTTCTTCATCCTTGGACTCCGGCGGGGTGGTGGCATGCGGGATCTCGCAGGGTGCCATCGGCCGGCCCACGGCCGGACGCGCGTGGGCCCGACATCACACGTCCTGTGCAGGCGGGTCTCACGCCAGGCGAGCCTCGACCACGAAGGCCTGCAGCTCGGCCAGCCGGCCGTCGCGAAAGCGCCAGACATCGCAGTAGGCGTTGCGGCTCGTCTTGCCTGCATCGTCCCTGAGCGTGATCTCGCCAACGGCCGAGAGAAAGTCGCCGTCGGCGATGAGGCGATGCACCGCGAAGCGGGGCGGCTCCTTGTAGGCGGTCGCCATCCATTCGCGAACGGCCTGCTTGCCGCGCAGGATTCTGTCGCCGACGAAGGTCCACCGTGTGTCGTCGGTGCAATAGGCCAGAAATCCTTCGTAGTCGCCTTGGGTGATGGCCGCATTGGCCTTTTCCAGAATTGCCTTGTGGGTGTCGGACATTCAGAACGCTCCTGTGTTCGACCGATCCGTGCAAGCGTGCGCGTGCCGGCGAGTTGCCATTTCTATCAGTCCGGCGTCTTTCCATTGCGGGTCGGCCCGCAACGACCACGTCAGCTTTTGGCTCGTCGCTGCGCACGCAGCCGTCGACGGGCCCATCAGGCCTCCGGTCCGACCTGCCGCCCCAGGCGCTCGATGAGCGCCGGCATGTCGAAGCCCTGTTCGACCACGGACTTGGGCAGCACGTGAAAAAGCCGGGGCATCACATAGACCAGCACGAAGCGATCGTTCTGCCGCCACTGGAGGATGTTCTCCCAGACGATCGTGCCCTCGCCATGCAGGGACTCGATGCGCAGACCGTGGTCCAGCAGCTCGGCGCCGAACGCCTCCTGCATGCCCTTGTACTGGCGGTAGTGCCGCCGGGCCGCCGTGGGCGCCAGGGCGATGGGCATCACGACGATGCCGGCGCCGACGAAACCCACCAGGACGACCGGCCACAGCGTGCGGCCACCGAGCAGCGCGCCCAGCACCAACACCGCCACGATGGCGATCAACAGCAGGCGGCGCGTTCGGGTCAGGCGCACGAAGAGCTTCATCGCGCCCGCGTAGTCGTCCTCGGAAATCCTGAATCTGGCGATCATGGGCTGCAGCTTTCCTGACAACGTACGAAGAGGCCACCGGGGTGTTGGGCGGCAGCAGAAGGCCGAGGCCGGCGCTCATGGCGCCGAGCGCTTCGTCGCCCTGCGTTGCGACGCCTCTGCGGCGCAAGGGCCCGGAAGGCGAGGTCGCGTCCAGGTGTCACAGGGGTCGAACCGGAGGGCGCGCAGGGCATGTCGGGGTTGTAGCCGATCTCGGGACCCGGCGGCCAACGATCGGTCAGAGCATCTTTCGATAGACGACAAAGCCGGATTTCTCGGCCACCTTGTCGTAGAGCCTCATCGCCGTCGCGTTGGTCTCGTGGGTCTGCCAGTAGACCCTCGGAGCGCCGGCGGCCTTCGCCCGCGAATAGACCTCCTCGATCAGCGCGCGTGCCACGCCCTGCCCTCTGGCCGCTTCGACGGTGAACAGGTCCTGCAGGTAGCAGCTCGGCCCGATCTGCGTCGTGCTTCGATGGAAAAGAAAGTGGGCCAGGCCGAGCAGGCCCGATGCGCCTTCGGCCACCAACGCATGCATCGGCTCCGCGGCATCGTGGAAGCGCGACCAGGTCGTGCGCGTGATGTCGACGGGTAGCGCGGTCGTTGCGCTCCGGCCATAGAACGCGTTGTAGCCGTCCCACAGGACCCGCCAGGCATCGAAGTCCGCGTCGGTGGCGGGACGAATGAGGATTTTTGGGGGCACAGGTCGTCGTGGGCTGAAGGGTTGGAAGCGGCGAAGGTGCGTCGCCGGTGAATGCCGATTGTTGTGGGCGACCCGGCCGGCATGCAAGCGCTTCGGTGCTCGGGTTCGAACCACGGGGCGGGCTCAGCGCAACCGCTGCAGCGCCAGGCTGGCTGCGATGAGCTTGCTCAGGCGGGCGTTGCGGGTCGCGGGCTTCCTGGCGCTGCAGACCCAGTGCAGGACGCGCTTCCTGTAGCTGGGAGGCGTCTGCTCGAAGAAGGCCCAGGCGGCCTTGTCGCCCTGGAATGCACGCAGCTCGTCCGCGCCGAGTTCGGCGATCCCGTTCTGTTCGTGCGAGGAGATGGCCGACCGCGCTGCCGTCCGTTTCGCGAAAGCGCTGAGGCCCGCCGGCGTCATGCGCCCTTCCAGCCGCAGTCGCTCGACCTTCGCGATATTGACGGCGCTCCAGATGGACGTCGGCTGGCGCGGCGTGAAACGGATGGCGTACGTCGCCTCGTCGATGCGCCTGCGCACGCCATCGATCCAGCCGTGACACAGCGCCTCGTCGACCGATTCCGACCACGACATGCAGGGCTCCCCCGTGCCGACCTTGTGATAGCCCACGAGAAGCGCCTGGGCGCTGTCGGCGTGGACTGCGAGCCACTGCCCGAAGGCTTGCGGTGTCTTGAAGAACTTCGGAGGCGTCATGGCCGGCTGCGTGTTCGGATGCTCGAAGAAGGGAACGCCTGGCCGAAGAAGCATGCCACATGGGCACCGGTTCACGGCAGCGACTGCGCATGCGCGCCACGCCACAAACAGTGACTTTGGGCACTGGTGCCGCGGCGCATGCCCCCCTATCTTCGCAGGCCTCGCTTCACGAAGCCTTTCGTGATGGCGTGGCATGACAAACCGGAGGTAGAAGATCATGAAGACGAAGTTGTTTCTGGCCGTGCTGGCGGCTGCTGCATTGGCCGCGTGCGGAGGCGGTGGGGGTGGCGGCGATGGCGCACCGATCAGCGTGGCACCAGGCCCCGGTTCCGGCGGTGGCGCAGGCCCGGGCCCGGGCCCAGGCACCGATCCCGTGCCGAACCCGCAACCCAACCCGGACCCCACGCCGATCAGCGCCGACTACAAGTACCTGACTTTCCAGCAGGAGCGCAACCCCGACACCGATTCGGCTGAGAAGCGATTCGACGACTACATCGCGTTGCTCAACCGCGAAGGCGCGGCCGGCTATCGCTACCTCGCTGGCGAAGCCGGAGGCGGTACCCTGTCGTTGCGCGACAGCTTCATGATGGTCAAGGACAGCGACACCACCTACAGCTACGAGTACAAGCGGCTGACCTACGACATCCTGAAGACCAACGCCGTGGAGGCGCTGCTGGCGCAGGCCAAGGAACAGGGTGCGCGTGGCATGGTGCTGCTCAAGGTCCTGGCGGCCATCGACCTCAACAGCGACCTCAATCCCGAGCTCGCCGTGCTCTATCGCAAAGACCTCGGCACGTCGACCACCTACGACCTGACGGCCGAGCCCTATGCCACCACCTCCGCCGACTACGTGAACCGCGCCAATGTGCAGGGCGCGAACGGCTACCGCCCTTGGGCCACACCGGGTCTGTACAGCCAGACCCTCTACCAGTTCTTCCTGAAGGATCAAAGCAGCGCGGCACGCTATGAGGTGAAGGCGGTAGTCAGCCCGCTGAGCGTGGTCGGTGGCACGGACGCCGACCTCAAGGCGCAGATCCGCAGCCAGGGAACGCAGGGCTTCCGGCTGCTGAAGAACCAGTTCATGGAAGACAGCAAGAGCTTTTTCTTCTACGTGAAGGACACGACGCAATCGAGCAGCTTCGCCTACGAATTCCTCGACAACCCAGATCCGGTGTTCGGTCTGCAGGAAGCCAATGCGATCCAGGCCAACGCGCAGGCAGCCAACGGCCTGCGCTACTTCGGCTCGCCCGACGCGCCGCTGTTCTTCCGGGCCTCGGCCTGCACGGGCCCCCTGTGCCTGTCACCCGACAGCATTGAGAGCAACAACCTGAACTGATCACGGCCTGCAGCCCGTGCACGGCTCGGGCGTCGACAGACGCCTTGAGTGCGCGCACGGGTTCTTGCCATGCGATCGAAGCGGCACGCACGCTTGTGCGTTGCCGCGCTCTGACGGGTGGGGGGTTCAGGGCCACTCTCTCGAATGCGAAGCACCGGATGCCGCCGACAGCGATCGCCTGATCTGCGACACCCTGTTCAACGTCTGCACGGACGCTCTCATCTCAGCCCCTCGCGTTCACGACGCGGGCTGCAACACCCTCGTCATCTCTCGCAGGTTCTGCACGGCCGCGCCCGCCGCCCCCTTGCCCAGGTTGTCGAGCACCGCGCTCAGGACGATCTGGCCCGTGCGCTCATTGCATGCAACGGCCAGGCTCATGTCGTTGCTGCCGTTGTGGACCTGCGGGTCCAGTTCGGTGACCGGCGCATCGCAAGACATCGGCCGCACGTACACGTGCGCCGCCTCGCGGTACCGTGCCACCAGGCATTCGTGGATGCGCCGGCCCGACGCATCGGCAGGCAGCATCCGCGCATGCAATCCGATGGTCAGCACGATGCCCTGCCGGTAGCTGGCATAGGCGGGCACGAAGAGCGGCCGCTGCGCCAGGCCGGCATAGACCTCGATTTCCGCCACGTGCTTGTGCTCGAGCGCCAGGCCGTAGATTTTCAAGGCATGCGCGCCTGCCCCGGCCTCGTGCGCTTGCGCCCCCGCCCTGCCCTGACCCGAATAGCCCGAGACGGCGTGGATGACCAGCGGATAGTCGGCCGGCAGCAGGCCGGCATCGGTCAACGGCCGCAGCAGCGCGATCGCGGCCGTGGGATAGCAGCCCGGATTCGTGACCCGCGCCGCCGAGGCGATGCGTTCGCCCTGCCCCGCGTCGAGCTCCGGCAGGCCGTAGACCCAGCCCGGGCTGGTGCGGTGGGCCGAGCTGGCGTCGATGACACGCACGGCAGGGTTCTCGATCATCGCCACCGCATCGCGCGCCGCGGCATCGGGCAGGCAGAGGATGGCGATGTCGCTTTCGTTGAGTGCGGCCCGGCGGGCCGCCGCGTCCTTGCGCAAGTGGGCCGGCAGGGTGCGGATGCCAAATTCCGTGCCCTGGAGCCGGTTCTGCAGATCCAGGCCGGTGGTGCCCTGGTCGCCGTCGATGAAGATGTTGAGGTCCATGGAGCGTGATCCTAGGGACACCCCCTCGATGGCTCCAGCTAAATATATGCAAGCCAGGATTAAGAAAAGTTAAATTAGCGCCATGCGGGAACTGAGCCTCGACCATCTGCGCACCCTGGTTGCCATCGCCGACCTCGGGTCGCTGGCCAATGCTGCGCGCGCCCTTCACCTGGCGGCGCCGACCGTCACGGTCCAGATCGCGGAACTGGAGTCACGCCTGGGCGGCCAGTTGCTCGTGCGCGGGCGCGGGCCCGCGCAGCCGACCGCGCTGGGCGAGCGCTTCATCGCGCGGGCCCGCAGGCTGCTGGCGGATGCCGACGACGCCGTCGACGACGTTCGACGTCAGCTCGCCGGCCAGACGGGCCGCGTGCGGGTCGGGGCATCGACGGGCGCCATTGCGCACCTGCTGCCGCCCGCGCTCGAGCGCCTGGCACGGGACCATCCCGGCATCGACGTGAACGTGCAGGTGCTGACCTCCAACGACAGCATGGCCCGGCTCGCCGCCGGCAGCCTGGACCTGGCGGTGGTGGCGCTGCCGCAGGCGCCGGTGCGCGGCGTGCATGTCACGCCGCTGCGGCGCGAGGCCGTCGTGGCGTTCCTGCCGGCGACCTGGAAGGCCCCGCGGCGACTGACGCCGCAGTGGCTGGCCGCGCAGCCGCTGATCATGAACGACGCCTCCACCAGCCTCTGCCGGCTGACCGCGGAATGGTTCTCCGCGGCAGGCGTCCATTGCCGGCCGCGCATCGAGCTCAACTACAACGACGCGATCAGGACGCTGGTCGCCGCGGGTTACGGCGCGGCGTTGCTGCCGCAGGAATCGCACGAGGGCACGCGCGATCCTCGCATCGCCATCCGGCCGTTGAGCCCCGCGCTGTGGCGGCAGCTGGGCCTGGCGGTCAGCGACCGGGGCGCCAGCGGGCCGACGCGTTTCGTCCTCGAGGCGCTGCAGCCCACGAAGCGCTGACGGGCGGCCCGGCAATGGCCGGCTACAGCCGCTCCTGATGGCGCGAAGGTTCGGGCGTGTCGAACTTGTCGCGGCGAATCGCTTCGTCGTCCATCAGCTCGTACCACATCGCATTGAGCACCGCGAAGGTGGCTGCCAGCGGCAGCCCCAGGATCCAGGCGAAGTACCACATCTGTCAGTCCTTTCTTGGCGTTTCAATAAGCGTGTCCGCGCTCATCTCGAATGGCTTCGGCATCCACCTTGCCCCACAGCACGTGGTAGACCCAGGTGGTGTAGGCCACGATGATCGGCAGGAAGATCGCGGTCGCGACCAGCATGTTGAACAGCGTCAGGTGGCTCGAGGACGAGTCCCACACCATCAGGCTGGCGCGCGGATCGATCGACGAGGGCAGGATGAAGGGGAACATCGAGGCCCCCACGCTCAGCACGATGCCCGTGATCGACAGGCCGCTGGCCAGCAGCGTGAACACTTCGCGCCGCAGGCGCAGGCCGATCAGCGCCAGCACTGAGCCCACGAGACCGAGCACCGGCGCCGCCCACAGCCAGGGCTTGGCCGCGTAGTTGAGGAACCAGGCGCCCGCGTGCAGTTCGGCGGTCTTGAGCATCGGGTTCGACGGGCCGGTGGTCGGCAGCGCGCTGGTCACGCGGTAGCCGTCGATCCAGGTCCAGAGCGCGAAGCCGGCCAGCGCGTAGAGCACCAGCGTGGCGATGGCCGCCCAGCTGCCGTAGTTGCGTGCGCGCGCGGCCACGGCGCCCTCGGTCTTGAGCTGCAGCCAGGCCGCGCCGTGCATCAGCATCATCGCCACCGACACCAGCCCGCACAGCAGCGCGAAGGGGTTGAGCAGGCCGAAGAAGGTGCCGTCGTAGAAGATGTGCATGTCGCTCGAGAAGCGGAAGGGCACGCCCTGCAGCACGTTGCCCACGGCCACACCGTAGATCAGCGCCGGCACCAGGCCGCTGGCAAACAGCACCGCGTCCCAGCGCGCGCGCCAGGCCGGCTCCTCGCGCTTGCTGCGGAACTTGAAGGCCACGGGCCGCAGGATGAGCGCGACCAGGATCACGAACATCGCGAGGTAGAAGCCCGAGAAGGACACCGCGTAGAGCTGCGGCCAGGCCGCGAAGACCGCGCCGCCGCCCAGGATCAGCCAGACCTGGTTGCCTTCCCAGACCGGGCCGACGCTGTTGATGATCACGCGTCGCTCGTTGTCGTTGCGCCCCGCGAAGGGCAGCAGCATGCCGACGCCCAGGTCGAAGCCGTCGGTGACCGCATAGGCCACCAGCAGCACGCCGATCAGCAACCACCAGATCATGCGCAGGGTTTCGTAGGAGATCAGTTCGTTCAGGACCATGGTGTGCTCCTCGGTTATTCGGCGGCGCCGGTCAGGGGGCGCGGCGACGCGCGCAGCTCGGGTGCGGCACCGGCGCGGTAGACCGCGGGCGGCGGCACGGGATGCTCTTCGGGCCCCTTGCGGATGGCCTTGAGCATCAGCTTCATCTCGATCACGAACAGCGTGGTGTAGATCGCCACGAAGCCTGCGATGGTGATCAGCAGCGTGGTCACGCCGAGGTTCGACACGGCCACGGCCGTGGGCAGCACGCCCTCGATCACCCAGGGCTGGCGGCCGACCTCGGCCACGATCCAGCCGCACTCGGCGGCGATCCACGGCAGCGGGATCGCGAACACCGCGACCTTGAGCAGCCAGGGATGCGCATCGAGCCGGCGCCGTGTCGACAGCACGAAGAAGGTGCCGGTCAGCAGGATGAAGAACATGCCCAGCCCGACCATGATGCGGAAGGACCAGTAGAGCGGCGCCACCGCCGGCACCGTGTCCCAGGCGGCCTTCTTGATCTGCTCGGGCGTGGCCTGGCGCGGGTCGTCGACATAGCGCTTGAGCAGCAGCGCGTAGCCCATCGACTGGCCGTTGGCTTCGAAGGCCTCGCGCGCGGCGGCCGGCACTGCGGCGTCGCTGCCGGCCGCGCGGATGGTCTGCAGCGCGTCGTAGGCCTTGATGCCGTCGTGGATGTGCACCTCGGCACGCTCGACCAGTTCCTCGATGCCGGGGATCACGGTGTCGAGCGAGCGCGTGCCGATCAGGCCCATCACGGCCGGGATGTGGATCGCGTAGTGCGTCTCGCGCGCGGCCTGGTCGGGGAAACCGAAGGCGGTGAAGGCGGCCGGTGCCGGCTCGGTCTTCCACATGGCCTCGATCGAGGCCAGCTTCATCTTCTGGTGCTCGGTCGAGAGGTAGCCGCTCTCGTCGCCCAGCACCACCACCGACAGCGAGGCCGCGAGGCCGAAGGACGCGGCCACGGTCATCGAGCGCTTGGCGAGCTCCAGGTGACGGCCCTTGAGCACATACCAGGCCGACACGCCCAGCACGAAGATCGCCGCCACCGTGTAGCCGGCCGACACCGTGTGCACGAACTTGGCCTGCGCCACCGGGTTGGTCAGCACGGCGAAGAAGTCGGTCACTTCCATGCGCATGGTCTGCGGATTGAAGGCCGAGCCCACCGGGTTCTGCATCCAGCCGTTGGCGATCAGGATCCACAGCGCCGAGAAGTTCGAGCCGATGGCCACGGCCCAGGTGGTCATCAGGTGGCCGACCTTGCTGAGCTTGTCCCAGCCGAAGAAGAACAGGCCGACGAAGGTGGCCTCGAGGAAGAAGGCCATCAGGCCCTCGATGGCCAGCGGGGCGCCGAAGACGTCGCCCACGTAGTGGCTGTAGTAGCTCCAGTTCATGCCGAACTGGAACTCCATCACGATGCCCGTGGCCACGCCCATCGCGAAGTTGATGCCGAACAGCACGCCCCAGAACTTGGTCATGTCGCGCCAGACCGTGCGCCCGGTCATCACGTAGACCGTCTCCATGATGGCGACGATCACCGCGAGGCCGATGGTCAGCGGCACGAAAAGGAAGTGGTACAGCGCCGTGAGGGCGAACTGCAATCGGGAGAGTGCGACGATGTCGAGGTCCATGGGGAGGTTCCTTTCGTTTCTTCTTCGGTCGTGGCGTCGTGTGTGGCGTCAGTCGGGGCGCAGGGTGCGCAGCGCGGCCTCGAAGGCCGGGGTGCCGCGTGCGAGGTCGGCCGTGAGGCGGCCGTCGTTGAGGCACAGCAGCCGGTCGGCCAGTGCGGCCTCTCGGCGCAGGTGGGTGGCGATCAGCAGCGTGTGGCCCTGTGCCGCGCCCGCCAGGCGCTGCAGCACGTCGTGGGCCGTGGCCGTGTCGAGCGCTTCGGTGGCTTCGTCCAGCAGCCAGAAGGGGGCGTCGCGCAGCAGCAGCCGTGCGAGCGCGAGCCGGCGCAATTGGCCGCCCGACAGGCCCAGCCCGCCCTCGCCCAGCGCGGTGTCGAGCCCGGCCGCAGTGGCGCGCACTTCGGCGGCCAGGCCCGCGGCCTCGAGCACCGACCAGAGCCGCGCATCGTCGGCCGAAGGGTCGGCCAGCCGCAGGTTGTCGCGCAGGTCGTCCTGGAACAGCTCGGTGCGCTGCGTGAGCAGGCAGTGCGGCGGCACGCGCAGTTCGCCCTGCGTGGGCGCGAGTTCGCCGGCCAGCACCGACAGCAGCGTCGACTTGCCGGCGCCGCTGGGGCCGATCAACGCCACGCGCTCGCCGGGCGCGATCGTGAAGGAGATGCCGTGCAGCGCCTGCACCGCGCTGCCTTCGTAGCCGGCGACGATGTCGTGCAGGCGGATGTCGTCGGACGCGGCGGCCGGCGCCGGCAGCGCGGTGTCGTGCATGCGCGGCGCAAGGCGGCGCACCGCCAGCCAGGTGCGGCCGGCCTCGAGCGCGCCACGGCGCAGTGCGGCGAAGGGCTCGGTGGCGGTCAGGGCCAGCAGCAGGGCCAGCGCCGCAGCCGGGGCGCCGATCGCGCCCTCGCCCGCCAGCGCGCCGACGGCCAGCAGCACCCCGACCAGCGTCAGCGTCCCCGCCAGGCCATAGCCCATGCCGGCGCGCAGCTCGAGGCGGTTGAGCGCCAGGTCGGCGCGCGCCATCCGGCGGTCGGCCGCGGCCAATGCCTCGCATTGCGCATCGAGCCGGCCCGCCATCGCGAGCTCGGTCTGGCCGGCCACGAGGTCGACCGCGCGGGCACGCAGCGCTTCCATGGCCTGCGCGCGCCGCATCGCATGCGGCTTGGCGCGCTGCGCCACGACCCAGGCCATGCCCCAGCCGAAGGCGATCAGCCAGGTCGCCAGCGCGATGCCCAGGCCGAGGTGCATGAAGCCCAGCACCGTGCCCGCCAGCAGCGCCGCGCCGAGGGCCGCGATGGCCGGCACGATCAGCCGCAGGTAGAGCGATTCGAGCGCATCGATGTCGGCGGTCAGCCGGAACAGCAGCCGGGCCGGCCGTGCCTGCAGCCGGCGTGCCGCCTCGGGCCGGGCCCAGCCGCGGAACAGCTGCTCGCGCAGGTCGGCCAGCGCGGCGAAGGTGGCGTCGTGCGTCACCAGGCGCTCGCCGTAGCGCGCGCCGGTGCGGCCCAGCGCCAGCAGACGGATGCCGGCCGAGGGCGCGAACACGTCGAACACCAGCGCGGTGCTGGCACTCAGGCCGGCCAGCGCGGTGGCGGTGATGAACCAGCCCGACAGGCCCAGCAGCGCCATGCCCATCAGCACGGTGATGGCGGCCAGCGCGGCGCCCAGCGCGAGCCGGCGCGGCGCGGTGGCGAGCAAGGGGCGCAGGACGGTCCGCAGCTCGCTGGCGGCACGGCGCGGCCGCACGACCCGTCCCCGGAAACCAGGGAGGCGGCGACGCGTCTTCAGGGGAATGCTCGTGGTCATAGCTGAATGACGCGGTTCATGCGCGCGGCGAGCAAAGGGTCGTGCGTCACGGCGATCAATGTCTTGCCGCGCGCGAGTTCGATCAGCGCATCGGCCACGCGCTCGGCCGTCTCGGTGTCGAGGTGCGCGGTGGGTTCGTCGACCAGCAGCAGGTCGGCCTCGGGTTGCGCAGCGATGCGCGCCAGCGCCAGCCGCACGGCCTCGCCGCCCGACAGCCCGCTGCCGCCCTCGCCCAGCGCGGTGGCGGGATGGGCCTGCGCCACGCCGCCCAGGGCGGCGAAGCGCATCGCCTGTTCGACCTGCGGGCCGTGCACGCCGTCGCGCCCCAGCGCCACGTTGGCCTGCACCGATCCCGCGAACACATGCGGGCGCTGGCCCATCCAGCCGATGCGGCGGCGCAGGCCGGCGGCGCTCGCGTCGTTCAACGCGACGCCGCCGATGGCAATCTCGCCCGAATCGGCCGGCACCAGGCCCGCGATCAGGCTCAGCAGCGCGGTCTTGCCGACACCGCTGGCGCCCATCAGCGCGACGTGTTCACCGGGCGCGATGCGCAGGTCGAAGCCTTGCAGCACCGGCGCTTCACCGGCATGGCCGAAGCGCAGGTCGCGGATGCGGACCGTGGGCGCGCCGACGCGCTCGCCCACGGCCGCCTGGGCCTGCGCGCCAGGCAGTGGCACGCCGCCTTCGGCCAGCCCGTCGAGCGCATCGAGCGCCGCCTCGCCGGCCGCGCGGTCGTGCCACACGGCCGACAGCTCGCGCAGCGGTTCGTAGAAGGCGGGCGCCAGCAACAGCACGAACAGGCCTTCGCCCAGCGTGAGGCGCGTGCCCCAGCTGCCGAATTCCAGCGTGCCCAGCAGATGGAAGCCGACGTAGACCGCGACCATCGCCACGCCCAGCGCCGCGAACAGCTCCAGCACCGCGGACGACAGGAAGGCGATGCGCAGCACGGCCATGGTGCGGCGGCGCAGCGACTGCGCGGCCTCGCCCAGCCGGCGCGCGGTGGCGTCGACCGCACCCAGCGCGCGCAGCGTGGCCAGGCCGCGCAGCCGGTCGAGCAGGAAGGCGTTCATGCCGCCCATCGCCACCATCTGCTGCTGGCTCGCGGCCTGCGCGCGCCAGCCCACGATGGCCATGAACAGCGGGATCAGCGGTGCCGTGACCAGCAGGATCAGCGCCGCCACCCAGGAAAACCAGGCCACCAGCGGCAGGATGCACAGCGGCACCAGCACGGCGCGCCAGCGGGCGGGCTGGTAGCGCGCGAGATACGGCAGCACCGCCTCGGCCTGCTCGGCGATCGCGCTGGCCGCCAGGCCCGAGGCCGGGCGGCGCGCATCGAGCGGCGAGCGGGCGGCCAGCGCCCGCGCCACCTGCGCGCGCAGCACCGAGAGCTGTACGCGCACATCGCCGAACACGCGCCGAGCGCCCCAGGCTTCGCAGGCCGCGCGCGCCATGCCGAGCACCAGCACGCCTACGGCCGGCAGCCACACCGCCGCCATGCCCTCCCCTGCGCCCAGCCCCTGCACCGCCCAGGCCAGCAAGGCGGCCTGCGGCAACCAGAACAGGGCCGCGGCGCCCTGCACCAGGCTGCCGATGCCGGGGGCGGCCAGGGCGCGCAAGGCATCGGTCGACCGGCCAGTGGCCTCGGGCGATGGCGTGGTGTGGGAAGGCGACGAAGACATCTTTGTGGGATTCATGTAATTTCAGTATTTACTGAAACTTCCTGAAGTTTAAAGGATGTGCGCTGCGTTTGCACGGCGCATGATGACCGCGATATGTGAAATGGCCAAAGGCAGGCGCGCACGGCTGCGCCGCCACCGACTCTCGCGAGGTGGCGAAGGGTGTGCGCAGGGGATTCATTCGAGCGGCGCTGGACGCGCCGTCGTTCGCCGCCCAGGCCCTGGGCGGCATCCAGCCAGGACCAGGCGCTTAGAGCGCCAGCCGTGCGCGGGCCGCGAAGTACTCGCGCTTGAGCTTCTCGACGAAGGCCGCGGTGCTGGTGACTTCGGTGATCGCGCCGATGCCCTGGCCCGAGCCCCAGATGTCCTTCCAGGCCTTGGCCTTGCTGCCGTCGCCCGAGGCGAAGTTCATGGTCTTGAGGTCGCCCTGGGGCAGGTTCGTCGGGTCCATGCCGGCCGCGACGATGCTGGGTGCGAGGTAGTTGCCGTGCACGCCGGTGAACAGGTTCGAGTAGACGATGTCGTCGGAGCTGCCGTCGACGATGGCCTGCTTGTAGGCATCGCTGGCGCGGGCTTCCTCGGTCGCGATGAAGGCGGTGCCGATGTAGGCGAAGTCGGCGCCCATGGCCTGTGCCGCCAGCACCGCGTCGCCGCTGGCGATCGAGCCCGACAGCGCGATCGGGCCGTCGAACCACTGGCGGATTTCCTGGATCAGCGCGAACGGGCTCTTCACGCCCGCGTGGCCGCCGGCACCGGCCGCCACCGCGATCAGGCCGTCGGCGCCCTTCTCGATCGCCTTCTTGGCGTACTTGTTGTCGATGATGTCGTGCAGCGTCACGCCGCCGTAGCTGTGCACCGCTTCGTTGACGTCGACGCGCGCGCCCAGCGAGGTGATGACGATCGGCACCTTGTACTTCACGACCATCTCCATGTCGTGCTCGAGCCGGTCGTTGCTCTTGTGCACGATCTGGTTGATGGCAAAAGGCGCGGCCGGCTTGTCCGGGTTGGCCTTGTTGTAGGCCGCGAGTTCCTCGGTGATCTCGATCAGCCACTCCTCCAGCTGCGCGGCCGGCCGCGCGTTGAGCGCGGGCATCGCGCCCACCACGCCGGCCTTGCACTGGGCGATCACCAGCTTGGGATTGCTGATGATGAAGAGCGGCGAGCCGATGATGGGCAAGGGCAGGTTCGCGAGCACGGGAGGAAGCTTGGACATGTTGCTTTGTCTCTGGAAAGTTGTGGAATGCGGGATCGGACTTCCGGACCCAGAAGGACGACAAGAACGACGCGGGGGTCGCCAAAGAAACTCAAAGCAAATTTTGGTTTTTCTTTCGCGACTTCTGCGTAACCTTTGCGACTTCTGCGTCCGGGAATCCGTGCGTCAGAACGCGTCGAGCGCCAGCGCCGTGACGCTCTCGGCGCCCTCGACGATGCTGTCGCGCAGGCCGGGCGCCTTGTTGAGGATGTGCTCGGCATAGAAGCGCGCGGTCGCGACCTTGGCCTGCATGAAGGCCACTTCGTGGCCGGCCCGGGCCTGTTCCTCGGCGATCAGCAGCGAGCGCGCCAGCTGCCAGCCGGCCACCAGGTTGCCCGCGAGCATCAGGTAGGGCACGCTGCCCGCGAACACCGCGTTGGGCGAGGCCTTGGTCTGGCCCGCGACGAAGGCCACCACGTCGAGGAAGGCTTCGCGCGCGGCCTTCAGGCGCTTGTGCACCGCGCGTGCATCGGCGCTGTCGCGCTTGGCGAGCTCGGCTTCGGTGATCTCGATCTGCGCGGCGATGGCCTTGGCGGTCTGGCCGCCGTCGCGCGCGGTCTTGCGGCCCACGAGGTCGTTGGCCTGGATCGCGGTCGTGCCTTCGTAGATGGTCAGGATCTTCGCGTCGCGGTAGTACTGCGCCGCGCCGGTCTCCTCGATGAAGCCCATGCCGCCATGCACCTGCACGCCCAGCGAGGTCACTTCCAGGCTCATCTCGGTGCTGTAGCCCTTGACCAGCGGCACCATGAATTCGTAGAAGGCCTGGTTCTGCTTGCGTGCGTCCGCATCGGGATGGTGGTGCGACGCGTCGTAGGCTGCGGCGGCCACCGAGGCCATCGCGCGGCAGCCTTCGGTGTAGGCACGCATCGTCATCAGCATGCGCTTGACGTCGGGGTGGTGGATGATCGCCGCGCTGCCGTTGATCGAACCATCGACCGGGCGGCTCTGCACGCGGTCCTTGGCGTAGGCCACGGCATGCTGGTAGGCGCGCTCGGCGATCGCGATGCCCTGCATGCCCACCGCATAGCGGGCCGAGTTCATCATGATGAACATGTACTCGAGGCCGCGGTTCTCCTGGCCGACCAGGTAGCCGACCGCGCCGCCATGGTCGCCGTACTGCAGCACGGCCGTGGGCGAGGCCTTGATGCCCATCTTGTGCTCGATGCTCACGCAGTGCACGTCGTTGCGCGCACCCAGCGAGCCGTCTTTCCCGACCATGAACTTGGGCACCACGAACAGGCTGATGCCCTTCACGCCCTCGGGCGCGCCGCTCACGCGGGCCAGCACCAGGTGCACGATGTTCTCCGCCATGTCGTGCTCACCGTAGGTGATGAAGATCTTGGTGCCGAAGACCTTGTAGGTGCCATCGGGCTGCGGTTCGGCACGGCTGCGCACCAGCGCGAGGTCGCTGCCGGCCTGCGGCTCGGTGAGGTTCATCGTGCCGGTCCACTGGCCGCTCACGAGCTTCTCGAGGTACACCGCCTTGAGTTCGTCGGAGCCCGCCGTGAGCAGCGCCTCGATCGCACCATCGCTGAGCAGCGGACACAGCGCGAAGCTCATGTTGGCCGAGTTGAGCATCTCGCCGCAGGCCGCGCCGATGGTCTTGGGCAGGCCCTGGCCGCCGAAGTCCGCGGGGTGCTGCAGGCCCTGCCAGCCGCCCGACACGTACTGCGCGAAGGCGTCCTTGAAGCCCTTGCTGGTGGTGACTTCGCCGTCCTTGAAGGACGAGGGGTTGCGGTCGCCTTCGACGTTGAGCGGTGCCACCACGTCCTGGTTGAAGCGTGCGCATTCCTCGAGCACGGCCTGTGCGGTGTCGAGGCCGGCTTCCTCGAAGCCGGGCAGCTTGGCGATCTCGCCGATGTTGGCCAGGTGCTCGATGTCGAACAGCATGTCCTTGAGGGGGGCGGTGTAGCTCATGGTCTCTCCAGATACGAAAAAGGCACCGCGAACGGTGCCTTCATGAATGCGGGCTGCCGGACGCAGAGGACGCGAAGGATTCGCAGAAGACGCAAAAGGAATCCAAAGGGGACTCCAAGGATTTGAAGTCTGGCTCTTTCGAGTTTTTTCGCGATGTCTCGGCGTCCCTCGGTGTCCGGCTGCCCGTGTTTTAAAGCGCCTTGACGAGCTCCGGCACGGCGACGAACAGGTCCGCCACCAGGCCGTAGTCGGCCACCGAGAAGATCGGCGCCTCTTCGTCCTTGTTGATCGCCACGATCACCTTGGAGTCCTTCATGCCCGCCAGATGCTGGATCGCGCCCGAGATGCCCGCTGCGATGTACAGCTGCGGTGCCACGATCTTGCCGGTCTGGCCCACTTGCCAGTCGTTCGGGGCGTAGCCCGCGTCGACAGCCGCACGCGATGCGCCCAGGCCCGCGTTGAGCTTGTCCGCCAGCGGTGCCATCACCTCCTGGAACTTCTCGGCGCTGCCCAGCGCACGGCCGCCCGAGACGATGATCTTCGCGGCCGTCAGTTCGGGGCGCTCGCTCTTCGTGACCTCGCGGCCCACGAAGGCGCTCTTGCCGCTATCGGCCACGCCTTCGGCGGTTTCGACCGAAGCCGAACCACCCGTTGCGGCTGCCGCATCGAAGCCGGTGGTGCGCACCGTGATGACCTTGGTCGCATCCGTGCTCTGCACCGTGGCGATCGCGTTGCCGGCGTAGATCGGGCGCTCGAAGGTGTCGGCGCTCACCACGGCCGTGATGTCGCTGATCTGTGCCACGTCCAGCTTGGCGGCCACGCGCGGTGCGACGTTCTTGCCGTTGGCGGTCGAGGGGAACAGGATGTGGCTGTAGTTGCCGGCGATCGCCAGCACCTGCGCGGCCACGTTTTCAGCCAAGTTCTCGGCCAGGCTCGGGCTGTCGGCCACGATGACCTTGGTGACGCCGGCGATCTGCGCGGCGGCCTTGCCGGCTTCGGCGGCATTGGCGCCGGCGACCAGCACATGGACTTCACCGCCGCAGGCCAGTGCGGCCGTCACGGTGTTCAGGGTGGCGGGCTTGACCGTGGCGTGGTCGTGTTCGGCAATGACTAGTGCGCTCATGTTCAGATCACCTTCGCTTCGTTCTTCAGTTTGTCCACCAGGGTCGCGACGTCG
>NZ_JAAAFX010000009.1:1105977-1336671 GCF_019352895.1 Variovorax boronicumulans
GGCCTTGTCGAATTCCTTGGTGCCGACGAAGTCGACGTCGGCCACGGTCGGCCGCTCCTCCACGATCACCACCAGCACGTTGCCGCTGACGTCGAGGCGCACGTCCTTGAACAGACCCAGTTCGAACAGCGCACGGATCGTGGCCGAGCCGCGTTCGTCGCTGTAGGTGTCGCCCACGCGCAGCGGCATCGACGCGAAGATGGTCCCCGGCTCGACGCGCTGCAGACCCTCCACGCGGATGTCGCGCACCGTGAAGGGCTCGACGGCCCAGGCCGCCGTGGCGGCGAGCGTGCTGACGATGACCGCGGCCACGCTACGCAGACGGAAGCGACTGAATGATTTGTTCATGTATGAATTGGACGGCGCACGAAGGGCCGGCAAGAGTGTTAACCAAAGAGCCCGAAGAGTCGGTTGACGTCGTTGAACAATGCGATGGACATCATCACCAGCAGCAGCGCGACGCCACCACGCTGAAACCGTTCCATCCATGCATCGGAGACGCTTTTGCCGGTCAGGCCCTCCCAAAGATAATACATCAGGTGCCCTCCATCGAGGACCGGCAGCGGCATCAGATTGAGCACCCCCAGGCTCACGCTGATCAGCGCAAGAAACACCAGGTACTGGGTGAAGCCGAGGCTCGCGGATTTGCCTGCGTAGTCGGCGATGGTGAGCGGGCCGCTGAGATTCTTGAGCGAGGCCTCGCCGATCAGCATCTTGCCCATCATGCGAACCGTGAGTGCCGAGACCTCCCAGGTCCGCACCACGCCGCGCCAGACACCGTCGACCGGCCCCTGCCGCACCGTGAGCATGGCCGGTGGCGCACCGACGTAGGCCGCAATGCGACCGACCTTGGCCGGCCCCTCGTCGCGCACCTCGGGTGTGACGTCGAGCGTGATGTCGCGGCCGCCGCGCACCAGCTGCCAGGTCTGCGTGCGCGCCGAGCCGCCGTCGACCGAGGCCCGGATCAGTTCGCGCAGCTGCTGTCCGTCGACCACTGCGGTGGGGCCGACAGCGCGCACCAGGTCGCCCTGCTGCAGGCCTGCGCGCGCGCCGGCACCGCCGGGCACCAGTTCGCCGATTTCGGGCCGGGTCAGCGGAGAGATCACGCCGATCTTGCGGAACATCTGCGCATCGGCATCCTTGGCCTCGATGCGGCTGAGCGGCAGCACCAGGGTGCGTGCCGGCTGCGCGCCCTGCCCGCCGATCTCCAGCGTGAGGTCGCGGCCGTCGAGTGCGCCACGCGTCATGCGCCAGCGCAGGTCCTCGAAGGACTGGACGGGCTCCAGCGTGCCGTTGAAACCGGCACGTGTGATCTGTTCTCCACCGCGCAGGCCGGCCTGCTCGGCCAGCGAAGCGGCGACCGGCCGGCCGAGCAGCGCGACCGGCTCCTGGACGCCGATCCAGTTGACCAGCGTGTAGAGCACCGCCGCCAGCAGCAGGTTGGCGATCGGCCCGGCCGCGACGACGGCCACACGCGAGCGCAAGGGCTGCGTGTTGAAGGCCAGATGTCGCTCCTCGGGCGGCACGGGCGCCTCGCGCTCGTCGAGCATCTTGACGTAGCCCCCCAGCGGAAAGGCGCCGATGACGAACTCCGTGTCCTGCCCCGGCTTCTGGCGCCTGGGCTTCCAGCGGTAGAGCGCAGGACCGAAGCCGACCGAGAAGCGCAGGACCTTGACGCCACAGGCCACGGCCACGCGGTAGTGCCCGTACTCATGCACGGCAATCAGCACACCGAGCGCAACGATGAAGGCAACGACAGTGAGCATCAAGGAACTCCCTGAGGGGATGGCAAGAAAGAAGCGTCAGCCGGCGAAGCGACGCACCGCTGCCTGGGCCACCGAACGCGCCTCGGCATCGAGCGCGAGCAAATCGTCCAGCGACGCGGGCTTCGAGGGCGGCAAGGCCGCCAAAGTTTCCGTGTTGACCGCATGAATGCGATCGAAACGCAGGCGGCGGTCGAGAAAGGCTTCGACGGCGATCTCGTTCGCAGCGTTCAGCACGGCGGTGGTGCCAGGCACCCCGCGCAGCGCATGCCAGGCCAGCGCCAGGCCGGGGAACAGCGCCGCATCCGGCACTTCGAAGGTCATGGCCGCCATCTGCCGGAAGTCCAGGCGCGCGGCACCGCTCTCGATGCGCTCCGGCCACGACAGGCCGACCGCGATCGGCACCCGCATGTCCGGCGTGCCGAGCTGCGCGATCACCGAGCCGTCGATGAACTGCACCATCGAATGGATCACGCTCTGCGGATGGATCACCACCTCGATCTGTTCCGGCGTCACGTCGAACAGATAGCGCGCCTCGATCACCTCGAGCGCCTTGTTCATCATGGTGGCCGAATCGACCGAGATCTTGCGCCCCATGCTCCAGTTGGGATGGGCGCAGGCCTGCTCGGGCGTGACGTCCTGCAGCGTGCCGGCGGTCCGCGTGCGGAACGGGCCGCCCGAGGCCGTGAGGATGATCTTCTCCACACGTGCGGCCCAGGTGGCCGGGTCTTCGGGCAGCGACTGGAAGATGGCCGAATGCTCGCTGTCCACCGGCAGCAGCGTGGCGCCGCCCTCGCGCACCGCGCGCATGAACAGCTCGCCGCCGACCACCAGCGCCTCCTTGTTGGCCAGCATCAGGCGCTTGCCGGCCCGCGCCGCCGCCAGGCAGGGCCCCAGACCCGCGGCACCCACGATGGCGGCCATGACGCCGTCGACCTCGTCGTGCGACGCAATGGTCTCCAGGGCGTCGGCGCCCATCAGCACTTCCGTCTTCAGGTCGCTGGCCCGCAGGCGATCGGCCAGCTGGCGCGCATGCGGCAGGCTGGCCATGACCGCAAAGCGTGGCTGGAAGCGTGCGCACTGCGCGAGCATCTCGTCGACCTTGGTGGCGGCCGACAAGGCAAACACCTCGAAGCGCTCGGGATGCCGTGCCATCACGTCCAAGGTGCTCATGCCGACCGACCCGGTCGATCCCAATACCGTGACGCGCTGTCGTTTCATCAAGATCCCAGGGAAGCCAGCATCATGGCGATGGGCAAGGTCGGCAGAAGAGCGTCGATGCGGTCGAGCACGCCACCGTGGCCGGGCAGCAGGTTGCTGCTGTCCTTGGCGCCGGCGCTGCGCTTCACCAGCGACTCGACCAGATCCCCCACCACGCTCATCGCGGCCAGGAAGACCACGCCCAGCAGCAGCAGCCAGACGCCGCGATCCGCGAGGCGGGTGTACAGGCTGGCCACCGCGGGATGCGTCGAGGCATCGGCCCAGACCCAGGCGAGGGCCAGCACCAGCACGCCGATCATGCCGCCCCAGACACCTTCCCAGCTCTTGCCGGGACTGATCGACGGTGCCAGCTTGTTGCGGGTGAAACGCAGGCCGAAGGCACGACCCGCGAAATAGGCAAAGATGTCCGCCACCCAGACCAACACCAGCAGCGACAGCAGGAAATTGATGCCCCAGAGGCGCGCCTGGACGGCCGCGAGCCAGGCCACCCACAGGGCGAGCAGGCCACCGAGCAGGCGGACGGCGCGCGGAATGCGCGGCCAGCCCGGCACGGCGCCGTACAGCAGTGCCGCACTGCCCAGCACCCAGGCCGCACTCGCGGCCAGCCAGACGCCCAGCAGCCGCTGCTCCAGCAGCCCGAGCCACCAGGACAGCCCGCACAGCAGGACCATCTCGACGCCCAGGAAGATCGCCGTGCGCGGGCCGTAGCCATTGAGACGGCCCCACTCCCACGCCGCCGCGCCGATCATCACCAGCATCACGCAGGCGAAGGGCACGTGCGACGGGTAGAACATGGCCGGCAACAGGATCGCCAGCAGGACCAGGGCCGTGAGGATGCGCTGCTTGAGCATCAGGCGGTCTGCCGCTCGTGCAGCCCCGCGTTCAGTTGCGCCGAGGTCTTGCCGAAACGACGTTCGCGCGTCTGGAAGGTCCCGATGGCCTCGTCGAGCGCAGCCTCGTCGAATTCCGGCCAGAGCTTGTCGCTGAAGAACAGCTCGGCATAGGCGCTCTGCCAGAGCAGGAAATTGGACAGGCGCTGCTCACCGCCGGTGCGGATGAAGAGGTCCGGGTCGGGCACATGGGCCAGTGCCATGGCGCGATCCAGGCTCGCCTCGGTCAGGGGTTCGCCGCGCAGCGCCAGTTGCGCCGCGGCACGTGCGATGTCCCAGCGGCCGCCGTAGTTGAAGCAGATGTTGAGCACCATCCGGGTGTTGACTGCTGTCGAGGCCTCGGCCTGCAGCAGGCTCGCCACCATCTTCTCGGACAGGCCGCCGCGCTCGCCGATGAAATGCAGCTGCACGCCATCGTTGCGCAATTTCGGGACCTCGCGCCCCAGCGCGCCGACCATCAACTCCATCAGGCCGGTCACCTCTTCCACCGGACGGTTCCAGTTCTCGGAGGAGAAGGCGAAGACGGTGAGCACGCCCACGCCACGGTCGACGCACGCCTTGACGCAACGCCGCAAGGACTCGACGCCTTGCTTGTGGCCTGCCACGCGCGGCAGGAAGCGTCGCGTCGCCCAACGGCCATTGCCGTCCATCACGATGGCAATGTGGTGCGGCACCCCGGTGGGCTGGCTGCTCATCAGACCGCCATGATCTCGGCTTCCTTCGCCGCGATCAGCCGATCGATCTCGGTGATGTGCCGATCGGTGACCTTCTGGATGTCGGCTTCGGCGCGCTTCTGGTCATCCTCGGAGGCCAGCTTGTCCTTGACCAGCTTCTTGACCGCTTCGTTGGCGTCGCGACGCAGGTTGCGGGTGGCGATCTTGGCGCTCTCGCCCTCGTTGCGGACCAGCTTGGTCATTTCCTTGCGGCGCTCTTCGCTCATGGCGGGCAGCGGCACACGGATCAGGTCGCCCATGGAGGCCGGGTTCAGGCCCAGGTCGCTTTCGCGGATGGCCTTCTCGATCTTGGCGCCCATGCCCTTTTCCCAGGGCTGGACGCTGATCGTGCGCGAGTCGAGCACCGACACGTTGGCGACCTGGCTCAGCGGCACCGAAGAGCCGTAGTAGTCGACATGGATCGAGTCGAGCAGCGCCGAATTGGCACGGCCGGTGCGGATCTTGGTGAGGTTGTTCTGGAACGCAGCGATCGACTGGTTCATCTTCGCGTCGGTTGCGCTGCGAATGTCTGCAATGGTCATTTCTTTGGCTCCTCAGGCGTGCACCAAGGTGCCTTCGTCCTCACCCATGACGACGCGCTTGAGCGCGCCGTTCTTGAAGATCGAGAACACCTTGATCGGCAGCTTCTGGTCGCGGCACAGCGCAAAGGCCGTGGCGTCCATGATGCCGAGATTCTTTCCGATGGCCTCGTCGAAGGTCAACGAGGCATAACGCGTCGCGTCGGGCACCAGTTTCGGGTCGGCGCTGTAGACGCCGTCGACCTTGGTGGCCTTGAGCACCAGCTCGGCGCCGATTTCCGCACCGCGCAGCGCGGCGGCCGTGTCGGTGGTGAAGAAGGGGTTGCCGGTGCCGGCCGCGAAGATCACGACCTTGCCCTCTTCGAGGTACTGCAAGGCCTTGGGGCGGACATAGGGCTCGACCACCTGCTCGATGGCGATGGCCGACATCACGCGGGCGATCAGGCCCTGCTTGTCCATGGCGTCGGCCAGTGCCAACGCGTTCATGACGGTGGCCAGCATCCCCATGTAGTCGGCCGTGGCGCGGTCCATCCCGACCGAACCGCCGGCGACGCCGCGGAAGATGTTGCCGCCGCCGATCACGACCGCCACCTCGACCCCCATGTTCACCACTTCGGCGATCTCGCCGACCATGCGCACGATGGTCGCGCGGTTGATACCGAAGGCGTCGTCGCCCATGAGCGCCTCACCCGACAGCTTCAGCAAGATGCGCTTGTGGGCTGGATGGGCGTTGGACATGGGCAATTTCCTTTGGGTTGGCGGGGGCGAGTTTAATCAGATCATGGAACACCGCGGAACCGGCCTGGCCGGCCCGCTGGTGTTGCCCTCGGTGAAGAGGGTTGGCGCGCGCGCGACATGGGTGCGCGCGGCCGGCAGTGCGCCAGCTTAGGCAGCAGCCTTGGCCGCAGCCACTTGTGCGGCGACTTCGGCAGCGAAGTCGTCGACCTTCTTCTCGATGCCTTCGCCCACGACGTAGAGCGTAAAGCCCTTGATCGAGGTGTTGACGGCCTTGAGCATGGCTTCGACGGTCTGCTTGTCGTTCTTCACGAAAGGCTGGTTGTGCAGCGAGACTTCCTTGAGGTACTTCTGCACGCCGCCTTCGATGCGCTTGGCGACGATGTCGGCCGGCTGGGCCTTCTTGCCCTCGGCCTCGGCCGTCTTGCGGTCTTCTTCCGCCTTGCCGGCAGCCACTGCGCGCTCTTTTTCGATCAGGTCGGCAGGCACGTCCGATGCCTGGATGGCGACCGGCTTCATGGCGGCGATGTGCATCGCCACGTCCTTGGCGGCCGCGTCGTCACCGTCGAACTCGACCATCACGCCGATGCGGGTGCCGTGCAGGTACGAGGCCAGCTTGCCATTGCCGCCGAAACGCTTGAAGCGACGGAAGCTCATGTTCTCGCCGATCTTGCCGATCAGGCCCTTGCGCACGTCTTCGAGCGTGGGACCGAAGCCGTCTTGCTCATAGGCCAGCGCGCCCAGTGCCGCGAGGTCGGCCGGGTTGTTCTTGGCGACCAGCATCGCAGCGGCGTTGGCCAGTGCCAGGAAGCTGTCGTTCTTGGTGACGAAGTCGGTTTCGCAGTTGATTTCGATCATGCCGCCGGCTTCGCCGTCGACGAAGGCCGTGACCACGCCTTCGGCGGTGATGCGGCCCGATGCCTTGCCGGCCTTGTTGCCGAGCTTGATGCGCAGCAACTCTTCAGCCTTTTCCATGTTGCCTTCGGCTTCGGTCAAAGCCTTCTTGCATTCCATCATGGGCGCGTCGGTCTTTGCGCGCAGTTCGCCGACCATGCTTGCGGTGATAGCAGCCATTCTTCGTACTCCGTATTCAAAAAATCAGATCAAAAAAAGGGGCCACAAAGCCCCTTCTTCAAGGCTCGCGCGGACCGCGCTCAGGCGGAAGCGCCTTCTTCGACTTCCACGAACTCGTCGCTGCCGCCTTCGGCCACGGCCTTGACGACGTCGTTGGCGGCGTTGTTGCGGCCTTCGAGGATCGCGTCGGCGATGCCGCGTGCGTACAGCGTGACGGCCTTCGACGAGTCGTCGTTGCCCGGGATCACGTAGTCGATGCCTTCAGGCGAGTGGTTGGAGTCCACGACGCCGATCAGCGGGATGCCCAGCTTCTTGGCTTCGGCCACGGCGATCTTGTGGAAGCCCACGTCGATCACGAAGATGGCGTCGGGCAGCGCGGTCATGTCCTGGATGCCGCCGATGTCCTTCTCGAGCTTGGCGATCTCACGCGAGAACGTCAGCTGTTCCTTCTTGCTCAGACTGTCGAGGCCGGCTTCCTGCTGAGCCTTCATGTCCTTCAGACGCTTGATCGAGGTCTTGACGGTCTTGAAGTTGGTCAGCATGCCGCCGAGCCAGCGGGTGTCGACGTAGGGCACGCCAGCGCGCTGGGCTTCAGCGGCGACGATTTCACGGGCCTGGCGCTTGGTGCCGACCATCAGGATCGTGCCGCGGTTGGCCGTGAGCTGCTTCGCGTACTTGGCCGCGTCCTGGAACATCGGCAGCGACTTTTCCAGGTTGATGATGTGGATCTTGTTGCGATGGCCGAAGATGAACGGTGCCATCTTGGGGTTCCAGAAACGGGTTTGGTGACCGAAATGGACACCGGCTTCCAGCATTTCGCGCATGGTCGTCGACATAGGAATAACTCCAAAGGTTGGGTCTAAAATCCAGCCCGTTTTGCGGTCCCTGCAAGAGCTTCTCACGAGGGCACGCAACACCTTGATGGGCTGGTTTGCGAATATGTCCCGCCCCAGAGAAATACAGGGAAATCCCCAAGGGCGAAACCCAAAGAGTATAGCACGCAGCCCTGCCCTCCTCCTCCCGACACCCGCCTCGAACACACACCGGAACACCATGCGCCCCGACCTGCACGACAGCCGACTCGCCATCCTGGCCGGCACCACCGACGCACGCACCGAAATGGAGCACGCGATCGAGTTCGCGCAGCAGCCGTCGAACGCGCACACCTTCACGCGCACGCTGTTCGATGCGGCGCGCCGAGAGGCCGCCGCGGCCCAGCCCTCGCAGCCGCTGGCCGGCCTGTCCTTTTCCGTCAAGGATCTGTTCGACGTCGCCGGGCAAGCCACCCCCGCCGGCTCGGTGGTCCTGAGCCATGCGCCGGTCGCCCAGGCCGATGCCGTCGCGGTCGCGCGCCTGCGGGCCGCGGGCGGCGCGCTGATCGGCCGCACCAACATGAGCGAATTCGCCTTCTCCGGCGTCGGCGTCAACCCGCACCACGGCACGCCGGCCAACGCCAGCGATGCCGTGACGCCGCGCGTGCCCGGCGGCTCCTCCTCCGGCGCCGCGGTGTCGGTGGCCACCGGCGCCGCCTTCATCGGCCTGGGCTCGGACACCGGCGGCTCGATCCGCATCCCGGCCGCGCTGAACGGCATCGTCGGCTTCAAGAGCACCGCCCGCTGGGTGCCGGCCACCGGCGCCCTGCCGCTGTCGACCACGCTCGACACGGTCTGCGCCATGACGCGCTCGGTGCGCGACGCGGTGCTCGCGCACGAGGTGCTGGCCGCGCGCCGCGTCACGCCCGGCACCCAGGCGCTGTCCGGCTATCGCCTGGCGGTGGTGCGGAACCTGTTCCTGGAGGCACTGGAGCCGGCCGTCGCGCAGACCTTCGAACGCACGCTGCGGACCTTGCGCGCCGCCGGCGCCCGCATCGAGGAGATCACGCTGTCGCCGCTGGCCGACCTGCCCTCGATCAATGCCACCGGCGGCTTCTCGGCAGCGGAGTCCTATGCCTGGCACCGCCTGCTGCTCGAACGCAGCGGCGCCGGCTACGACCCGCGCGTCGCCCAGCGCATCCTCAAGGGCGCCGACATGAAGGCGCACGACTACATCGACCTGATCCATGCCCGCCGCGACTGGATCGCCCGCATGGAAACGGCGCTCGCCGGCTTCGACGCGCTGCTGTCGCCCACGGTGCCGATCCTCGCCCCGCCGCTGGCCGACGTGGCCCCCGGCGCAGGGCGCGATGCGGAATTCTTCCGCGTCAACGGCCTGCTGCTGCGCAATCCCTCGGTGGTCAACATGCTGGATGGCTGTGCGATCTCCATCCCCTGCCATGCCGAGGGCGATGCCCCGGTCGGCCTGATGCTGTGGCACGCTGCGCTGCACGACGACACCGTGCTCGCGATCGCTGCCCAGGCAGAGCGCGCACTGCAACAATAGGGCCCTCCCCTTTCCTGTGGCATTGCGCCTTCAGGCCGGGCTGCAGGCCATGGCCGACTCCATTCCCCCAACAAAGAATTCATGAAAATCGCGATCGTGGGCGCCGGCATCATCGGCGTCACCACCGCCTGGGAGCTGGCCAGCGACGGACACCAGGTGTCCGTCTTCGAGCGCCGCGGTGCCGCGGCCGAGGAAACGAGCTTCGCCAATGCGGGCCTGATCGTGCCCGGCCAGGTCGGCCCCTGGGCCGCGCCGGGCATGCGCACCAAGCTGCTGCGCTCGCTGCTGTCGAGCCAGGGCGCGATCAAGCTGCGCTGGCCGCTCGCGGGACGCGAGCTGCGTTGGCTCGCGCAATGGCAACGCGCCTGCCGGCTCGAGACCCACCTGGCCAATCGGGCCCGCATGCAGCGCCTGGCCTTCTACAGCAGGACGCGTCTGCACGAACTCACCGAGACGCGCGAACTCAGCTACGAGCGCAGCCAGGGCTGCCTCGTGCTGCTGCGCTCGCGGCGCGACCAGAAGCTGGTGCAGCCCGGCCTCGAGGCGCTGCGCGCGGCCGGCGGCGCGTTCCGCGAGGTCGATGCCGACGAGGCCCGGCGCATCGAGCCGGCGCTGAGCACCGACACCGAACTGGCCGGCGCCATCCACCTGCCCGACGACGAGGTCGCGAACTGCCGGCAGTTCGCGCTGCTGCTCAAGCGCGAGGCCGAGTCGCTGGGCGCACGTTTCCACTTCAATTGCGACATCGCGCCGCTCTCGCGCGCCGCGCCGCGCTCGCTGGCGCTGTCCGCGGGATCGGACGCGATTCCTTTCGATGCGGTGGTGATGTGCGCCGGGGTGGCCTCGGCCGCGCTGCTCAGGCCCCTGGGCCTGCGCATTCCGCTGGCCTCGGTGTACGGCCACTCGGTCAGCGCCAACATCCGCGAGCCGCTCAACGCGCCGCGCAGCGCCGTGATGGACGAACGCCACCAGATCTCGATCTCGCGCATGGGGCTGCGCGTGCGCGTGGCAGGCAGCGCCGAACTCGGCGGCTCGCTGAACACCATGAACCCCGCGGCGCTGCAGACGCTCTACAAGGTGCTGCACGACTGGTTCCCCGGCGCCGCCACGCTGCAGGCCGGCGTCCAGCAATGGAAAGGCGCTCGCCCGACGCTGCCCGACGGACCGCCCGTGATCGGCCCCAGCGGCGTGCCGGGCGTCTGGCTCAACCTGGGCCACGGTGCCAGCGGCTGGGCATTGTCCTGCGGCAGCGCGCGCGTACTGGCCGATCTGGTGGGCGGGCGCGACGCCGGCATCGACCTCGAAGGCCTGGGCGTCGAGCGGCTCAGTCTTTAGGACCCCACCGGCGCAGCATCTCGGGCGTGGCCGGCGCTTCGACGGGCAGACCGGGTGCGGCCCGCGGCCGCAGACGCTGAACGATCCCGCCCAGCAGCGCGGGCGCGATCCACACGAAGAACAGCAGGCACACCGCGTAGCCGGCCATCACGAGCCAGCGCAGGAGGACGGAGGCTTCGTCGAGCGGCACTTCGAGCCAGCGAATCACGCTGACGCCGTAGCCGGCGCCTGCGGCCCAGGCCAGGTCACGCAAGGGCAGCCACCGACGCCACTCCGCCAGCAGGAACGCACCCCACACGATGCCCAGCAGGCCGGCGGCCCAGCCCAGCCCGAGCATCCAGGCCATCGTCGCGAGCACGAGCACGGCCAGCCCCGCAAGCAACAGCACCACCACCCAGCCAAGGCTTTTGAGCTTCATCCGCCGATGATAGGCAGGCCGCACATCGACAGCCCCGGCGGCACAATGGATCGATGCAACGCATCACGTCCGCTACCGCCGCCGATCTGTTCGACATCGCCGCCACGCGCCGCATCGAGAACGCTGCGGCAAGCGCCCTGCCCGCCCACACGCTGATGCAGCGCGCCGGCCTCGCGGTGGCGCGGCTCGCGATGGCCCTCGCGCCGCATGCGCGCACGATCTGGGTGGCTTGCGGGCCGGGCAACAACGGCGGCGACGGCTTCGAGGCCGCGGCGCAATTGCGGCGCCGGGGTTTCTTTCCGGTCATCACCTTTGCGGGCGATGAAGGCCGCTTGCCGCCCGATGCCAAGGCGTCGCTGCAGCGCGCGCGCGATGCCGGCGCGCTCTTCTCGCCGAACCCGCCCGTCGCGTACGAACTGGCCATCGATGCGTTGCTCGGCATCGGCGCATCCCGGGCGCCCGACGGCACGATGGCCGAGTGGCTGCGGCAGATGCATGCGAGCGCACGGCCGGTGCTCGGCGTCGACGTGCCCTCGGGGCTGAACGCGGACACCGGCGTTCTTTCGTGGGACAGCGCTTCTCTTCGCACGTCGGCGCCACCGGTCCGTGCCTGCCTGAGTTTCCTCACGCTGAAGCCCGGCCTCTTCACCGCGCAGGGTCGCGATGCGGCAGGCACGGTCTGGTTCGACGATTTGGGCTGCGGCAGCCTCACCGACCGGCCGATCGCACGCCTGCTGGGCACACCCGGGGAAGCGTCACGCGCCCACGCGTCGCACAAGGGCAGCTACGGCGATGTCGCGGTGATCGGCGGTGCGCCGGGCATGGCAGGCGCCGCCTTGCTGGCCGGCTCCGCGGCGCTGCACGCCGGCGCGGGCCGGGTGTTCGTCGGCCTGCTCGACCCGAGCGCCGCGGCGGTCGACGGCGCGCAGCCCGAACTGATGCTGCGCGACGCCCATGCGCTGGACCTGGATGGCATGGCGGTGGTCTGCGGCTGTGGCGGCGCAACGGCGGTGCGCGCATTGCTGCCGCGCGTGATGGCCACCGCCGCAGCCCTGGTGCTCGATGCCGATGCGCTCAATGCCATCGCCAGCGACAGCGCACTGCAAACGCAACTGGCGGCGCGCGGCAGGCGCGGGCGGCCGACCGTGATCACGCCGCATCCGCTGGAAGCGGCGCGTCTGCTGGATCGCACGGCCAACGCCATCCAAGCCGACCGGCTGGCCGCAGCGCGCGAACTCGCCTCACGCTTTCACGTGGTGGCAGTCCTCAAGGGTTCGGGCACCGTGATCGCCGACACGGGCGCCGGGCCCGTGGTCATCAACCCGACCGGCAATGCACGGCTGGCCAGCGCCGGCACGGGCGACGTGCTGGCCGGCATGATCGGCGCCGCGCTGGCGGCCGGGCAGCCGGCTTTCGAAGCCGCACATGACGCCGCCTGGCGGCACGGCCGCATCGCAGACACCTGGCCGGCCGAGGCGGCCCCGCTGACGGCAGGCACGCTGGCCCGCCGCGCGCCCGTCTGAGCGCCTTCTAGCCGCGCCCGACGAAGGGCATCTTCGTCGCCATGATGGTGTGGAACAGCACGTTGGCCTCGAGCGGCAGGTTGGCCATGTAGAGCACCGACTGGCCGACGATCTTCACGTCGATCAGCGGCTCGATCGCCATCTCGCCATTGGCCTGCGGCACGCCCTTGGCCATGCGCGAGGCCAGGTCGGTCATGGCGTTGCCCACGTCGACCTGGCCGACCGCGATGTCGTACTTGCGGCCGTCGAGCGATGCGGTCTTGGTCAGGCCCTGCACCGCATGCTTGGTCGCGGTGTAGGCGATCGAGTTGGGGCGCGGCGCGGTGGCCGAGATCGAACCGTTGTTGATGATCCGGCCGCCGCGTGGCGACTGCGTCTTCATCACGCGGAAGGCCTGCTGGATGCAGAAGAACATGCCGGTGAGGTTGATGTCGACCACGCCCTGCCATTGCTCCGGCGTCCAGTCCTCGAAGGGACCGGGCGGGTTGCCGACACCGGCGTTGTTGAACAGCAGGTCGACGCGGCCGAAGCGCTCGACCGTGGCGGCGAACAGCGATGCGACCGACTCGGCCTTGGCCACATCGGTGGGCACCGCGAAGGCGCGCGCAGCGGCGCCCGATTCCTCGGCCACCTGTTCGAGCGGCTCGAGGCGGCGGCCGGCGAGCGTCACGTTCCATCCGTCGGCCAGCAGGGCCAGCGCGGCGGCGCGGCCGATGCCGCTGCCGGCACCGGTCACGATGGCGGTGCGGGGTGTTGCTTGGGTTTGCGTCATGTCATGTCTCCTTGTTCATCGGCGCGGCTTGCGCCCCTTCATCTTGTTGGCAGCCTTCTTCACGGCGGACTTGAAGGCCTGCATCGCCGATTGCGGACCGGCTTCGACGCGCTCGGCCGCCACGGGCGCCGCCACTTCGGCGTTCTTGCCGCCGCGTGCGCCGCGCTTGGCCGAGGCCTTGACCGGCGTGCCGCCGGATGGCGATGCGCCCTTGTCCTTCGCGTTGCGCGTGGGCAGTTCCTCGCCCTCGCGCACCAGGCGGAAATCGATCTTCCGGCCGTCGAGGTCGACGCGGCTCACCTGCACCCGCACGCGCGTGCCGATGGCATAGCGGATGCCGGTGCGCTCGCCGCGCAGCTCCTGGCGCATCTCGTCGAACTTGAAGTACTCGCCGCCAAGTTCGGTGATGTGCACCAGCCCCTCGACGTACATCGCATCGAGCGTGACGAAGATGCCGAAGGAGGTGGCCGAACTGACCACGCCGCCGTACTCCTCGCCCAGGTGCTCGCGCATGTACTTGCACTTGAGCCAGGCCTCGACGTCGCGGCTGGCCTCGTCGGCACGGCGTTCGTTGGCGCTGCAATGCAGGCCCGCGGCCTGCCAGGCCTGCACCTCCTTGGTGGGGGCTACCGTGGCCTTCTGCGGCTTGTCGGTCGGCGCCTTGACGCGCGAAGCGAGGCGCTTGGCCAGCTTGGCATGCGCCTCGCCCGGCGTCGGCAGCATCGGCAGCGTGTACTTCTGGCGGTTGAGGATCGCCTTGATCACGCGGTGCACCAGCAGGTCGGGATAGCGCCGGATCGGGCTGGTGAAGTGCGTGTAGGCCTCGTAGGCCAGGCCGAAGTGGCCGCTGTTGATCGGCGTGTAAATCGCCTGCTGCATCGAGCGCAGCAGCATGGTGTGGATCTGTTGCGCGTCGGGCCGCTCCTTGGTGGCCTCGGCGATCGCCTGGAACTCGCCCGGCTTCGGATCGTCGGTGATGCTCAGGCCCACGCCCATGGCCTTCAGGTAGCCGCGCAGGATTTCCTTCTTCTCCGGCGTCGGGCCTTCGTGCACGCGGTACAGGCCCGGGTGCTTGCTCTCGTTGATGAAGTCGGCGCTGCAGACGTTGGCTGCGAGCATCGCTTCTTCGATCAGGCGGTGCGCCTCGTTGCGCGTGCGCGGCACGATCTTCTCGATGCGGCCGGCGTCGTCGCAGACGATCTGCGTCTCGGTGGTCTCGAAGTCCACCGCGCCGCGGCGGCTGCGCTGCTTGAGCAGCGCCTTGTAGACGTCGGCCAGGTTCAGCAGGTCCTTCACGCGGTCCTTGCGCTTGGCCGCTTCGGGGCCGCGCGTGTTGCCGAGGATGGCGGCCACTTCGGTGTACGTGAAGCGCGCATGGCTGTACATCACCGCCGGGTAGAACTGATAGGCGTACATCTCGCCATCGGCGGCCACGAGCATGTCGCAGACCATGCACAGCCGCTCGACCTCGGGGTTGAGCGAGCACAGGCCGTTGCTGAGCTTTTCCGGCAGCATCGGAATGACGCGGCGCGGGAAGTAGACGCTGGTGGCGCGGTCGTAGGCATCGATGTCGATCGGCGAACCGGTCTGCACATAGGCGCTGACGTCGGCAATGGCGACCAACAGACGCCAGCCCTTGCCGCGGCCGACCTTGGCCGGCTCGCAGTACACCGCATCGTCGAAGTCACGCGCGTCTTCGCCGTCGATGGTGACCAGCGGGACGTCGGTCAGGTCGATTCGGCCCTTCTTGTCGGCCGGACGCACCTTGTCCGGAATGGCCTTGGCCTCGGCCAGACAGGCCTCCGAGAACTCGTGCGGCACGCCGTACTTGCGCACCGCGATCTCGATCTCCATGCCGGGGTCGTCGATCTCGCCCAGCACTTCCTTCACGCGACCCACGGGCTGACCGAACAGCGCGGGCGGCTCGGTGAGTTGCACCACCACCACCTGCCCCACCTTGGCGGGACCGGTCGCGCCCTTGGGGATCAGGACGTCCTGACCGTAGCGCTTGTCTTCGGGGGCGACGAGCCAGACGCCGCCTTCGTGCAGCAGCCGGCCGATGATCGGCTGCTCGGGGCGCTCGACGATCTCGACCACGCGCCCCTCGGGACGCCCGCGCCGATCCTGGCGCACGATGCGCGCCTTGACACGGTCCTTGTGAAGCACTGCCCGCATCTCGTTCGGGGGCAGATAGATGTCTGCTTCGCCGTCGTCGCGCTGCACGAAACCGTGCCCGTCGCGATGACCTTGCACGGAACCTTCGAATTCATCCAGCAAGCCGCTGGGATGGCCAGTATTTTTGATATGATCTCCTTCTTTCCTGAAATTCAAAACATCACTGCTTCGGCAGTCATGTGGGCCCAGATGGCGGAATTGGTAGACGCACTAGTTTCAGGTACTAGCGAGTAACATCGTGGAGGTTCGAGTCCTCTTCTGGGCACCAAGTTTAAACAGACCTTTACCAGGTCATTCGATTGAAGCCACCGGTCTCCGGTGGCTTTTTTCATGGCCGCTCGAAACGTGATCGAGCGAGCCGCATGCGCAAGCTGCGCCTGCGCATCTGAAATACGCACAAAAATTTTCTCGTCGAGACGCAAAGTCGCGAAAAGAGGCTCATTTTTTGAGTATGATCGCAGTCTTCGCTGAGAAGCGATGCATAGAAGCTTCGGCAGATATGACGCCCAGATGGCGGAATTGGTAGACGCACTAGTTTCAGGTACTAGCGAGTAACATCGTGGAGGTTCGAGTCCTCTTCTGGGCACCAAATTCACACTGACCCCCGCCAGGTCATTCAAGAAAAGCCACCGGTCTCCGGTGGCTTTTTTCTTGCCTGCTTGAATCAGCGACAAGGCCATCAGACCGGCAGCGCGATCAGGTCATGGCCCTCGACGCCCACGATGCGTGCGCGCGTGAACTCGCCGACCTTCAGCGTCTTGCTGATCTTCTCGGGCGGCAGCAGCCGCACGGTGCCGTCGATCTCCGGCGCATCGGCATAGGTACGGCCCACGCCGCCCTTGCGCCCCATGCCCGGCGCGGAATCGACCAGCACCTGCATGGTCGCGCCGACACGGCGGCGCAGCTTGGCGATCGACACGGCCTCGGCCACCTCCATGAAGCGCGCGCGGCGTGCTTCGCGCTCCGCCTCGGGCAGCATGCCGGGGATCTCGTTGGCGGCCGCACCTGCGACCGGGCTGTAGGCAAAGCAACCCGCGCGATCGATCTCCGCTTCGCGGATGAAGTCGAGCAGATGTTCGAACTCTTCTTCCGTCTCGCCGGGGAAGCCGGCAATGAAGGTGCTGCGGATCACCAGCTCAGGACACACCTCGCGCCAGCGCGCGATGCGCTCGAGGTTGCGCTCGCCGCTGGCCGGGCGCTTCATGCGACGCAGCACATCGGGATGGCTGTGCTGCAGCGGCACGTCGAGATACGGCAGCACCTGCCCGCTCGCCATCAGGGGAATCACCTCGTCGACGCTCGGGTACGGGTACACGTAGTGCAGGCGGACCCAGGCGCCATAGGGCTCGGCGATCTCGCCCAGCGTGCGCACCAGTTCCAGCATGCGCGTCTTCACGGGCTTGCCGTCCCAGAAACCGGTGCGGTACTTCACGTCCACGCCGTAGGCCGAGGTGTCCTGGCTGATCACCAGGAGTTCCTTCACGCCGCCTTCGAACAGCGCCTTGGCTTCGCTCAGCACATCGCCGACCGGCCGCGACACCAGGTCGCCGCGCATCGACGGGATGATGCAGAAGGTGCAGCGGTGATTGCAGCCTTCGCTGATCTTGAGGTACGCGTAGTGCCGCGGCGTGAGCTTCAGGCCGGCCACGCCGAAGGCGTTGGGCACCAGGTCGATGAAAGGGTCGTGCGGCTTGGGCAGATTGGCATGGACCGCATCCATGACCTCCTGCGTCGCATGGGGTCCGGTCACGGCCAGCACGCTGGGGTGCATCTGGCGCACCAGATTGCCGCCCTGGTCACCGGACTTGGCGCCCAGGCAGCCGGTCACGATGACGCGGCCATTGGTCGCCAGCGCTTCGCCGATCGTGTCCAGGCTTTCCCGGACAGCGTCGTCGATGAAGCCGCAGGTGTTGACGATCACCAGGTCGGCGCCCTCGAAAGTCTTCGAGGTCTGGTAGCCCTCGGCGCTCAGCCGGGTCAGGATCAATTCGGAGTCCGTCAACGCCTTGGGACATCCAAGGCTCACAAAGCCCACCTTGGGGGCGGCTTGCGGGACGGTTCGTTCGGGGGAGACAACTTCACTCATGGGCCTATTGTCCCAGTTAAACCAGGATCCCACCGTCGTGAAGCACAGGCAGGGCGTCGATGAGGTCGATTCAGGGCCGCTTGATGCCGAAGGCGCCCAGCACCTGCTCGGTGTTCTTCTGCATCTGGTCGAAGATGCCCTTCGACTGCTCGACGTAATTGCCCATCAGGCCCTGCAGCATCGGCGACTGGATGGTCATGAAGCGCGCCCACATCTCCGGCGTGAGGTCTTCGGCCTTCTCCGTGAGTTGGGCCTGCATGTCGGTCAGCGCCTGGATGTTCTTCTCGAGATAAGGGCCCATGTAGCCCTGCATCGCCTGTCCATAGAAACGGATGATGCTGGCCAGCACCGGTTCGGTGAACATCGGCGCCCCACCCGCCTCGGCCTCGAGGATGATCTGCAGCAGGATGCTGCGCGTCAGGTCCTCTCCGGTCTTGGCATCGCGCACCACGAAGGAAGCGCTCTGCATCACCAGCTGCCTGACCTCGGCCAGCGTGATGTAGGTGGAGGTATTGGTGTCGTAGAGCCTTCGGTTCGGGTACTTCTTGATCACTCGCTGGACCGGTTTTTCGCCGGACTTCTTGCTCTGCACTGAGGACTCCTTCAGGTGTTCACGCCGAGGGCGTGCGAACGATTCTAGGGAGCGGTTTTGCTGCACCGCGCCAAGGTTTACCCTGACCGAGCGGACAGATCTCAAACTTCGGTCGCGTACTCGGCCCCGCATACCCTGCAAAGCGCGGATTCGGGCCGCTCTTCGCTGGGCTCGCGGAAGTGCAAGGGGCTCTTGATGCCGCTGAAGACCCAGCAGCGTGGGCAGTGCGCCTGGTCGGCCGTCGGCAGGTAGGCCCGGGCCCTTTGTTCGGCGCGCTCACGCGTCACGGGGGCACCCTGGCGCGCGGCACGCGCGACGTCCGCCGCCGCCATCGTGCCGGTTCGGCCGCTGGCCTGGTCGCTCAGCCCATAGACCACGCGCGCAAACTCGAACGGCGCCTGCCGCAGCAGCGCCGCGACGCGCAACGCCTGGCCCGAAGGCGCCGCCACCAGCGCAGACAAGTGGGTCACGACCAGAACCTCAAGAAACGATGGATCAAGGTACCACAGACCGCATCGCATCGACCATCCCACCAAAGCAGGAGGACGGCCATGCAGGCAGCAGGAAGGTGCGGCGCAGCGCCGCGTGGATGAGGCGCCCTCCGGGCCGCAAGGAATGTCCCGGTGATCTGTTGCCGGCAATTCCCGCATCAGGAAAAGAAGACGCCAGCAAACGCCGGAAGAAATAAAAAAAGCCTTCCAAATCTATTGATTTGGAAGGCTCTCTACCAATGGTTAATTGGTAGGCGCGATTGGATTCGAACCAACGACCCCCACCATGTCAAGGTGGTGCTCTAACCAACTGAGCTACGCGCCTAGATGTCGTTTTCGAGAAGCATCTATTGTAGCATCCAAAAACCGCGTTTTCAGCGACGACGTGAAGATCTCACGCCATTGACCGAAGAAACTATCTTGAGCACCTGCGTCAGCCGCGCGGCGTCGGAGATCTCCACGGTGAACGTCATCCACGCCGTGCCCTTCACCGACTGGGTCTGCACGCCGATCACGTTCATCTTTTCGCGTGCGAACACATCGGAGATGTCGCGCAGCAAGCCCTGACGGTCGGCGGCCTCGACCGCCACATCGACCGCATAGAGCGCGCCCTCCTCGGCCTTGGGCCGGCCCCACTCGACATCGATCACGCGTTCGGGGTTGTGGCCGGACATCGTGCGGAAGTTGCTGCAGTCGCGACGGTGCACGCTGACCCCGTGGCCGCGCGTCACGAAGCCGCCGATCGCGTCGGGCGGCACCGGCCGGCAGCACTTGGCGAGCTGCGTCATCAGCGAGGACACGCCGACCACCAGCACGCCGCCCTTCGAAGCCTTGTCGCTGGCCCGCGGCTTCTTCAGCTGCACGCCTTCGTCCGGCCCCGGCGCAGGCTCGGGCGGCCGCACCAGCATCTCGATGTTGCGCAGCGAGAACTCGTCCTTGCCCACCACCTCGAACAGATGGTCGGCCGACTTGAAACCCAGTTGCGAGGCCAGGTCCTCGAGCCGCGTGGACGTCTTGCCCTCGCGCTGCAGCAGTTTCTCGACCGCCTCGCGGCCCTTGGCGATGGTCTCGTGCGTGACCTGTGCGTTGAACCAGGCCCGGACCTTGGCGCGCGCCCGGTGGCTGGCCAGATAGCCCAGCTCGGCATTGAGCCAGTCGCGCGACGGACCGCCTTCCTTGGCCGCGATGATCTCCACCGTCTGGCCGTTCTGCAGCGGCGTGTTGAGCTGCACCATCACGCCGTCGATGCGCGCGCCGCGGCAGCGATGGCCCAGGCTGGTGTGCACCGTGTAGGCGAAGTCGACCGCGGTCGCGCCCTGTGGCAATTCGACGATGGCCGCATCGGGCGTCAGCACATAGATGCGGTCCTCGAACAGGCCCTGGCCCTGCTGGCCGCCCGACAGGTCGCGCTCCCAGGCCAGCAGCTGGCGCAGCACCGCGATCTTGGCGTCGTACTCGCCGCTGGCCCAGACGCCCGCATAGCCCTTGTGGCCGGCTTCCTTGTAGGCCCAGTGCGCCGCCACGCCATGCTCGGCATGGTCGTGCATTTCCTCGGTGCGGATCTGGATCTCGATCGGCTTGCCGGGCTTCCCGTCGGCCGATTTGCGCACCACGGTGTGCAGCGACTGGTAGCCGTTGGGCTTGGGCCGTGCGATGTAGTCGTCGAACTCCTCGTCGAGCGGCTGGAAATGCGAGTGCACCCAGGCCAGCGCGGCGTAGCAATCCTTGATGTCCGCCACCACCACGCGCAGCGCGAGGATGTCGAAGACCTGCGCGAAGTCCAGCGACTTGCCGCGCATCTTCTTGACGATGCTGTAGATGTTCTTGGGCCGGCCCTGCACCTTGGCCTGGATGCCCTCGCCCTTGAGCTCCTGCTCGAGCTGCAGCCGCAGCTGCTCGACATAGCCTTCGCGCTCGACCCGCTTCTCGTCGAGCAGCCGGGCGATCAGCTTGTAGGTCTCGGGCTCGAGAAAGCGGAAGGACAGGTCCTCGATCTCCCACTTGACCTGCCAGATGCCCAGCCGGTTGGCCAGCGGCGCGAAGACCTGCAGCGACTCGCGCGCCACGTTCTCGGCCACCGGCTCCTTGGTCGCCGCGGCATAGCGCAGCGTCTGCAGCCGCGAGGCCAGCCGCAGCATCACCACGCGCAGGTCGCGCGAGAACGCCAGCAGCATCTTGCGCACGTTCTCGGTCTGGGCGCTGTTGCCGTCGGCGGCATGCACGCCAGCCGTGGCCGAACGCGCCTGCTTCTGCACATGGACCAGCTTGGTGGTCTCGACCGCCAGCGCCGCGAAGTTGTCGCCGAAGACCTTGGCGATGACTTCCTGCGGGCGGTTCAGGTGCTGGCAGGAATAGACCAGGTAGCTGGCCGCCTGCATCGCCTCGGAGCCGCCCATGGCGGCCACGATGGTGGCCACGGCGTCGGCATGCGCGAGCGTGTTTTCGCCGGTGTCGAGGGTCTCGTCGGCGATCAGCGGCTCGGCGAAGGCGCGCGCGCGGCCCAGCATGTTCTCCATGACCGGCGTGCGCTCGGCGGTGGCGGCCGACAAGGGGTAGTCGACCACCGCGGACTCTGCGCCCGCGCGGGTGGGTGTGCTGGAAGGATCGCGCTTCACGTGTCGAACAGGAAAGAAGTGACGGCCGCGCTCTGCGCCGGCGCGACGAAGGTCGGCGCGTGGCCCACGCCCTCGAATTCCACCCGCTGCGCGCGCGGGCCGCGCTGGGTCATGGCGTGCGCCGTGTCGGGCGACAGCAGATCGGACTGCGCGCCACGCGTGAGCAGCGTCGGTGCCGTGATGGCATCGTAGAGCGACCACATCACCGCCTCGCCCTGCGCCGCGATCTCGGCCGTGATGGCGCGGAAAGGCACGGCGATGGCCGGGTCGTAGTGCAGCACGAGCGGGCCGTCGGCCGGCGCGTCCACCGACAGTTTGGCCGCGCCGTCGGCCGTGCGCTGCGCCGCGGGCGCGACCATGTGCTGCGACAAGGCCAGCCACTGTGCGGGCGTGTGCGGACCGAAGGTCTGCGAAATCGCCCACATCGCATCGGACGCTTCCTGCAGGGACGCGAAGCGCCCCACCTTGCCCAGATAGAGACCGATGCGCTGCAGCGCCCCGGCATCGATCGCCGGGCCGACGTCGTTCAGCACCAGCCGGTGCACCGGCACGGGCAGCGGCAATTCGTGGTGGCCGGCCAGGATCAGGCCGATCAGGCCGCCCATGCTGGTGCCGACATAGTCGAAGCGCTCGATCGGCGCATGGCCGTGCAACTGCATCAGCAGCGCGACCATGTCCGCCGCGTAGAGCGGCACCTGGTAGCCGTTGGGGTCGCGCAGCCAGTCGCTCCGGCCGCGGCCGACCACGTCGGGGCAGACCACGCGCACATGGCCTCCGGCGCGCGCCACGATCGCCTGCGCGAGCGCATCGAAATCGCGGCCCTGGCGCGACAGGCCGTGCACGCACAACACCACCTGCGGGCTGTTGGCGTCGCCCCATTGCCAGTACGCCATGCGGTGACCGCCTTGCGCGTCGGCGCATGGCACAAAAGACAGGGTCGGTTCAGTCATGAGCGGGGGGCGAATTCGGGGTCGGATAATCGGCTCGTTGCATCCTAATTCATCCGGAGATTGATCATCATGCTCAAAGGCAAGACCGCCCTTGTGACGGGGTCCACCAGTGGCATCGGGCTGGCCATCGCCAAGGCGCTGGCACAGCAAGGCGCGAACATCGTGCTGAACGGTTTCGGCGACGCCGAAGCCCCGCAGCAGCAGATCGCCGCGCTTGGCGTGGAAGTGGCTTATCACGACGCCGACATGAGCCAGCCGGCGCAGATCGAAGCCATGATGGCCTTCGCCGCCCAGCGCTTCGGCCGCGTCGACATCCTGGTCAACAACGCCGGCATCCAGCATGTCGCGAAGATCGAGGACTTCCCGGTCGAGCGCTGGGACGCGATCATGGCCATCAACCTGAGCAGCGCCTTCCACACCACGCGGCTGGCGATCCCGGCGATGCGCGAAGCCAACTGGGGCCGCATCGTCAACATCGCCTCCGCGCACGGCCTGGTGGCCTCGGCGCAGAAGTCGGCCTATGTGGCCGCCAAGCATGGGATCGTGGGCTTCACCAAGGCCGCGGCCCTCGAGCTCGCGACCACCGGCGTCACCAGCAACGCGATCTGCCCCGGTTGGGTGCTGACGCCGCTGGTGCAGAAGCAGATCGACGACCGCGCCGCCCGTGAAGGCATCCCGCTGTCGCAGGCGCAGGCCGAACTGCTGGGCGAAAAGCAGCCCTCGCTGCAGTTCACCACGGTGGAGCAGCTGGGCGGCCTGGCCGTCTTCCTGTGCTCGCCGGCCGCCGACCAGGTGCGCGGCGTGGCCTGGCAGATGGACGGCGGCTGGACGGCGCAGTAGCCCGTCCTTCGATCTACTTGAGCTGCACTGCGCCCGAGACGCTCACCACGACCGAGGTCTTGCCGGCCTCGATCGGCACCGGTGCATCGGAAGACATGGCCTTGGCCTGCATGGCCATCATGCGCGGACGGATCGGGCCGCCTTCGTTGGCGTTGACCGACACTTCGCGCAGCGTGTAGCCCGAGAAACCGAAGCCCTGGGCCAGCTCGGTGGCCTTCTGCTTGAAGTTCTCGATGGCGATGGACTGGGCCTCGGTCTCGACCTTGGCACGCTGCTCGCGGCTCAGGCCGAAGCCGACGCTGCCGACGGTCAGCGTGCTGATCTTGCCGGCCGTCTGAGTGATGCGCGGGAAGTCGCGGCCTTCGAGCACAAGTTCGGTCGAACCCTGCCAGCCGTTGATCTTGCCTTCGCGGGTGTAGCGCGGCGACAGGCTGAAGTTGCCGGTGCGCACGTCGAGCTGGCCGGGCTGCGCGCTCTTGCGGGCCTCGGTCAGGGCGGCGTCCAGCGCAGCCTTGAGCTGGTTCTGCACCGTGGCGGCATCGGCCGCGTCACGCGAGGTGCTCAGGGTCATGCTCAGCAGGTCCTGCTGCACTTCCACAGTGCCGCTGGCGGACAGCTGAAGCACGTTCTGGGGCGGCGCCGTTTCGGCGGTTGCGGCCATGGCGGCACAACCCAACACGGCCAGCGCGACGATCGATTTCATTGCGTTCAAGAATTCCCCTTGGATTTGAATTGGAAGACAGAGACGGCCCCGGGCACCGGGGCGTCGGCTCAGGGCCGCTGACTGCGCGGCAGCGTGAGCTGGCGCTGGGACGTCGACGGCACGGACGAGTCCGAGACCACCGGCTCGACGGCCCTGGGTGCATCGTAGCGCGGCGTCCATTGCTGCCTGACCTGGCTGCGCAGTTCGGCGAGCTCCGAGGGCGTGAGCCGACGGCCGGCGGCGGCCTCCTCCCGCTGCACCTCCTCGCGTTGCGAGGCCCGGTGGATCTCGACCGCCTTGCGCATCTCGGACCGGGTGGCGCCACCGATCTGCTGGATGCCGTCGGGCACCGCCCACGAGGCGGAAGAGGCCGAGGCGATCAACACGAGCGGCAGCAGATGGACAATGGATCTCATGGGTGGCATGGAGCGGGGAAGCCCCCACTTTGCCACTAAGATTTGCCCGCGCCGGGCCTGCAAGGCGAGTGTAGGCAAGTTGTGTAACTTAGTGTCAGACAAGCACATAAAGCGTCCGTATGGGCAGCTAACGGCATCAGAATCGCTACTGTTACAAATCACCGTTGTAGAAATGAATCAGACTCCTGCCCGTACCGACAAGGTCGTGATCGTCGACGACGATGCCCGCATCCGCGACTTGCTCCGCCGCTACCTGACCCAGGAGGGTTTCGAGGTGATCGTCGCGGAGGACGGCAAGGCCCTCAATCGCATTCTTCTGCGCGACACGGTCGACCTGATCGTGCTCGACCTGATGATGCCCGGCGAAGACGGCCTGTCGGTCTGCCGCCGCCTGCGCGCCGCCAACGACCGCACGCCCATCATCATGCTGACCGCCAAGGGCGAGGACGTGGACCGGATCGTCGGCCTCGAAGTCGGTGCCGACGACTACCTGGGCAAGCCCTTCAATCCGCGCGAGCTGCTGGCCCGCGTGCACGCGGTGCTGCGCCGCCGTCCGCCGCTCGAAGCGCCCGGCGCGCCCTCGACCGACAACGAGACCGTCAATTTCGGCCCGTTCAGCTTCGACCTCGGCTCGCGCACGCTCAAGAAGGACGGCGAAGAACTGTCGCTGACCACCGGCGAGTTCGCGATGCTCAAGGCGCTGGTGCGCCATCCGCGCCAGCCGCTGTCGCGCGAAAAGCTCGCCCAGCTGGCGCGCGGTCGCGAATTCGAACCCTTCGACCGCAGCCTCGACGTGCAGATCTCGCGGCTGCGCAAGCTGGTCGAGTCGGACGCCGCGGCGCCGCGGTACATCCAGACGGTGTGGGGTGTGGGCTACGTGTTCGTTCCGGACGGTACGACCTGAAGCACGGCTGATGTATCCGGAGGCCACGGGCCCGAACACCACCCAACCGACGCCGCTTTCCGACGACGGGCCGCAGGTCACGATGCCCAGCCCGCTCGAGGGCCTGGCGCATGCACAGCGGCGGCATCTGGGGATCAAGCTCGGCCTGAGCCTGTTCTGGCGCACCTTCTTCCTGCTGGCGTTGCTGCTGTTCGGCTGCACCTTCGCCTGGCTCCAGTCCTTTCGCGCGCTCGAGTACGAGCCGCGCGCCATCCAGACCGCCCACCAGATCGCCTCGTTGGTGAATCTCACGCGCGCGGCGCTGGTCTATTCCGACGCCATCACCCGCGTCTCGCTGATCAAGACCCTGGCCGACCAGGAAGGCGTGCGCATCCTGCCGCGCGAGCCCAACGACCGCTTCGAGCCCTACACCAGTGGCACGCTCGACCAGCGCGTGACCGAGGAGCTGATCGACCAGCTCGGTGAAGGGACTACCGTGGCCAGCCGCGTCAACGACGAGCCCGGCCTGTGGATCGGTTTCACGATCGAGAGCGACACCTACTGGCTGCTGCTCGACCCGACGCGCTTCAGCCGCGTGGGTGGCCGCACCTGGCTGGTCTGGCTGATCACCGCGATCACGCTCTCGCTGGCCGGCGCGGCGCTGATCACGCGCTTCATCAACCGCCCGCTCAAGCAGCTGTCGCGCGCCACGCTGCAGGTGCGCGAGGGCGAGTACGAGGCACACCGGCTCGACGAGCGCGCGCGCACCAACGAGATCCGCGCGGTCAACATCGGCTTCAACCGCATGGCGGACCAGCTGGCAAAGATCGAGCAGGACCGCGCCATCATGCTGGCCGGCATCTCGCACGACCTGCGCACGCCGCTCGCGCGGCTGCGGCTGGAAACCGAAATGAGCGTGGCCGACGAGGACGCGCGCGAACACATGGCGGCCGACATCGCGCAGCTCGACGCGATCATCGACAAGTTCCTCGACTACGCGCGGCCCGACCATGTCGATTTCCGGCCGGTGCTGCTGCGCGACGTGATCGACGCCTGCACCTATGCGGTCCAGGACCATGACGACATGCAGATCAAGGTCGACGTGCCGGCCGACCTGCGCGTGATGGCCGACGAGGTCGAGCTGCAGCGCGTGATCTCCAACCTGGTGGAGAACGCGCGCCGTTACGGCCGCACGCCCGCCACCGGCGTGGCCGACGTGACGATCCAGGCGCAGGCGCACGACGAGGCGGTGCTGATCAAGGTGCGCGACCACGGGGCCGGCGTGGCGCCGGCCATCCTGTCGCAGCTGACCAAGCCCTTCTTCCGGGGCGACACCGCCCGCACCTCGGCGGCCGGCGCCGGACTGGGCCTGTCGATCGTGGCCAAGAACATCGAGCGCATGGGCGGCACCTTCGCGCTCACCAGCACGCCGGGGCGCGGCTTCGCGGCCCACATCCGGATGCCGCGCGCGATGCCCAGCAAGTCGGCCGGAACGATCGGCAAGAAGGCCTAGCGATGGAGCAGCGCGATGGCGCGCGCTTCCATCGCCCTGCCCTCGCCCACCGGGCCCAGCTTCTCGGCCGTCTTGGCCTTCACGTTGACCTGCTCCACCGCCAGCCCTAGCGTCTGCGCGATGCGCTCGCACATGGCCGGGATGTGCGGCGCCAGCTTGGGCGCCTGCGCGATCACCGTGCTGTCGACGTTGCCGATCTGCCAGCCCGCGGCTCGCACGCGGTGCGCGGCTTCGGCGAGCAGCACCGCCGAATCGGCACCGCGGAACTGCGCGTCGGTGTCGGGGAAATGACGGCCGATGTCGCCCAGGCCGGCCGCGCCCAGCAGCGCGTCGGTGATCGCGTGCAGCAGCACGTCGGCATCCGAATGGCCCAGCAGGCCGGTGCTGTGCGGCACCTCGATGCCGCCCAGGATCAGCTTGCGGCCGGCCACGAGCTGGTGGACGTCCCAGCCCTCGCCCACGCGGATGTCGAAAGAGGGTTTGGCGGCGGTGCTCATGGGGTTCCCGGGTTGCGGCGCGCGAGCAGCACGGCTTCGGCCAGTGCGAAATCCTCGGCGTAGGTGACTTTGAAATTCTGGGCGCTGGCGGCCACCAGCAGGGGCTCCAGGCCCAGCGCCTCGACCGCGCCGGCCTCGTCGGTGACGGCTTCGCCGCTCATGTCCAGCGCGTCGAGCAGGAGCCCGATGCGGAACATCTGCGGCGTCTGGGCGAGCCACTTGTCGCTGCGTGCCAGGGTGTCGGTGACGCGGCCTTCGGCCGAGGCGATCTTGAGCGTGTCTGCCAGCGGGTGCGCCAACAGGCCGCCGACCGGGTCGGGCTCGCAGGCGGCGATCAGGGCCTCGATCTGCGCCGGCGTGATCAGGCAGCGCGCCGCATCGTGCACCAGCACCCAGTCCTGCAGGCCGGCACCGGCCTGGCACAGCGCCCGCAGGCCGGCCTGCACGGTCGCGGCGCGGGTCGGGCCGCCGACGCGCAGCAGCTGTTCGCCGTCGGCCGGGAAGCCGGGCAGTTGCGCGGCCACCTCGGCGTCGTCGGCCGCGACCACCAGCGCCAGCGTCGCGAAGCGGCCGGCCAGGGCGCGGAAGGCGGCCAGGGTGTGCGCCACCATCGGCCGGCCGGCGATGCGCCGGTACTGCTTGGGGCCGTCGCCGCCGGCGCGGCTGCCCGAGCCGGCGCAGGGAATGAGGACGTGGAGACGAGGAGTGCGGGGAACGGTCATGGAGAGCAGGACGCAGGGACGTTTGGAGAAGCGCCCAGCAGCAAAGAGGCCGCCATTCTAGAATCGACCGTCTCACACCCCTCGCCCATCGGCGCGGGGTGTTCTGCATTTTCCGAAGCACTTCATGGACCTTCCCGTTCTCACCGCCGGCAAGCGATTCACGCTGCCGCGCCCCCCGCTGTCGGCCGACGCGCTGCTGCTGGCCGAACTGGCCGAGCGCGAGAAGAAGGCCGGCCGTGCGACCGCGATCTTCACCGCCGATGCCAACGACGCGCAGCGCCTCATCGACGAGATGGTGTTCTTCGCGCCCGGCCTGCGCTGCGCACTGTTCCCGGACTGGGAGACGCTGCCCTACGACAGCTTCTCGCCCCACCAGGACCTGATCAGCGAGCGGCTGGCCACGCTGTGGCGCATCAGCCAGAAGGAGGCCGACGTCATCCTGGTGCCGGCCACCACCGCGCTCTACCGGCTGGCGCCGCCGGCCTTCCTGGCGGGCTACACCTTCCACTTCAAGACCCGGCAGAAGCTGCAGGAATCGAAACTCAAGGCCCAGCTCACGCTGGCCGGCTACAGCCATGTGACGCAGGTGGTGAGCCCGGGCGAGTACGCGGTGCGCGGCGGGCTGATCGACCTGTTCCCGATGGGCTCGCTGGTGCCCTTCCGGGTCGACCTGTTCGATGACGAGATCGACTCGATTCGCACCTTCGACCCCGACACCCAGCGCAGCCTGTACCCGGTGCCCGAGGTGCGGCTGCTGCCGGGCCGCGAGTTCCCGATGGACGACGACGCGCGCGCGCGCTTTCGCAGCCGCTGGCGCGAACTGCTCGAGGGCGACCCGACCAAGAGCCGGATCTACAAGGACATGGGCAACGGCGTCGCGACCGCCGGCATCGAGTACTACTTGCCGCTGTTCTTCGAGGAAACGGCGACGGTGTTCGACTACCTCGGCGGCGAGGCCACGGTGGTGCTGCACGGCGAACTCGAGCCGGCCTTCCAGCACTTCTGGCAGGACGCGGCCGAGCGCTACCGGCTGGTGCGCGGCGACCCCGAGCGGCCCGCGCTGCCGCCCGATGCGCTGTTCCTCAACGCCGAGCAGTTCTATGCGCGCGCCAAGCCGCATGCGCAGTTGGCCATTCGTGGTTCGGCCACCGAGGCGCCCTATGCCGAGTTCGACGTGCTGCCGCCTTTCGCGGTGGTGCGCGGCGCCGAGGACCCGCTGACCCGGCTCAAGGACTACATCCGCGCCACGCCCAGCCGGCTGCTGCTGATCGCCGAGAGCGACGGCCGGCGCGAGAGCCTGCTCGACTTCCTGCGCGCCAGCGGCGTGAGCCCGCCCGCCTTCGAGTCGCTGGCCGAATTCGAGGCCGATGGCGCGGAGAAGATCGGTATCGCCACCGCGGCGCTGGTCTCGGGTTTCGCCTGGCGCGAGCGCGGCATCGACTTCGTCACCGAGACCGAGCTGTTCGCCGCCGCGCCGACCACGCGCCGGCGCAACAAGCGCCAGGAGCAGGTCAGCGACGTCGAGGCGCTGATCAAGGACCTGTCCGAGCTCAAGGTGGGCGACCCGGTGGTCCACACCGCGCACGGCATCGGCCGCTACCGCGGCCTGATCAACATGGACCTGGGCCAGGGCAAGGACGCCGAAGGCCAGCCGCTGCTGCAGGAGATGCTGCACCTGGAGTACGCCGACAAGGCCACGCTCTACGTGCCGGTGAGCCAGTTGCACCAGATCAGCCGCTACACCGGCGTCAGCGCCGACGAGGCGCCGCTGCACAAGCTGGGCTCGGGCCAGTGGGAAAAGGCCAAGCGCAAGGCCGCCGAACAGGTGCGCGACTCGGCCGCCGAACTGCTCAACATCTATGCGCGCCGCGCGGCGCGCCAGGGCCATGCCTTCCGCTACTCGGCCGCCGACTACGAGGTCTTCGCCAACGACTTCGGCTTCGACGAGACAGCCGACCAGAAGGCCGCGATCCATGCCGTGATCCAGGACATGATCTCGCCGCAGCCGATGGACCGCCTGGTCTGCGGCGACGTGGGCTTCGGCAAGACCGAGGTCGCGCTGCGCGCCGCCTTCATCGCCATCACCGGTGGCAAGCAGGTGGCCTTCCTCGCGCCCACCACGCTGCTGGCCGAACAGCATTTCCAGACGCTGGTCGACCGCTTCAGCAAGTGGCCGGTGAAGGTGGCGGAGATGAGCCGCTTCCGCTCGGCCAAGGAGATCGGCACCGCGGCCAAGGGCCTGGCCGACGGCAGCGTCGACATCGTGGTCGGCACCCACAAGCTGCTCAGCGAATCGGTCAAGTTCAAGAACCTGGGCCTGCTGATCATCGACGAGGAGCACCGTTTCGGCGTGCGCCACAAGGAGGCGATGAAGGCCATGCGCGCCGAGGTCGACGTGCTCACGCTCACCGCCACGCCGATCCCGCGCACGCTGGGCATGGCGCTCGAGGGCCTGCGCGACCTGAGCGTGATCGCGACCGCGCCGCAGCGCCGGCTGGCGATCAAGACCTTCGTGCGCACCGAAGGCAACGGCGTGATCCGCGAGGCCGTGCTGCGCGAACTGAAGCGCGGCGGCCAGGTCTACTTCCTGCACAACGAGGTCGAGACCATCGAGAACCGGCGCCAGAAGCTTGAGGAGATCCTGCCCGAGGCCCGCATCGCCGTGGCCCACGGCCAGATGCCCGAGCGCGAGCTCGAGCGCGTGATGCGCGACTTCGTGGCGCAGCGCTACAACATCCTGCTGTGCTCGACCATCATCGAGACCGGCATCGACGTGCCGACCGCCAACACCATCGTGATGAGCCGCGCCGACAAGTTCGGCCTGGCGCAGCTGCACCAGCTGCGCGGCCGCGTGGGCCGCTCGCACCACCAGGCCTATGCCTACCTGATGGTGCCGGACATCGAGGGACTGACCAAGCAGGCCTCGCAGCGGCTCGATGCGATCCAGCAGATGGAGGAACTGGGCTCGGGCTTCTACCTCGCGATGCACGACCTGGAGATCCGCGGCACCGGCGAGGTGCTGGGCGAGAGCCAGAGCGGCAACATGATGGAGATCGGCTTCCAGCTCTACAACGAGATGCTCAGCGAGGCGGTGCGCGCGCTCAAGGCCGGCGAGGAGCCCGACCTGCTGTCGCCGCTGCACGTCACGACCGAGATCAACCTGCATGCGCCCGCGCTGCTGCCCGACGACTACTGCGGCGACGTGCACCTGCGGCTGTCCTTCTACAAGAAGCTCGCGACCGCGAAGACGCCCGACCAGATCGATACGTTGCTCGAAGAGATCGTCGACCGTTTCGGCAAGCTGCCGCCGCAGGCGCAGACGCTGATCGACACCCACCGGCTGCGCGTGCTCGCGCGGCCCTACGGCGTGGTCAAGGTCGATGCCGCGCCCGGCGTGATCCACATCAGCTTCAAGAAGGACCCGCCCATCGATTCGATGGCGATCATCCACCTGATCCAGAAGAACAAGCACATCAAGCTGGCCGGCAACGACAAGCTGCGCATCGAGCGCGAGCTCAAGGAACCCAAGGACCGGGCCCAGATGGTGCGCGACGTGCTGCGCAGCCTGGGGCAGCCGATCGTCAGGGAGAGTGCTGCATCGGTCATATAAGTGCGCTGCACTTATAATTGGCGATGTAATTTTTTCAGACGGAGGTCGCTGTGTCTCAAGTCACCATTTATCTGGAAGAAGACACGCTGGCGGCTGCCAAGGCGGCAGCCTCGCGTTCGCAGATGTCGCTGAGCAAGTGGTTCGCCCAGTTCGCCGAAGCCGAGAAGCAAAAGCCAAAGCAAAGCTGGAGCGAATTCTTCGCCGAGATCGATCGACTGCGCGCCGCGGGCCTCGACGATGGCTGGGACGAACTGCTCGACAACCGCCACGGTGATCTCGGCACCGATGCGCCAAGAGAGGCGTTTTGAAATACCTGCTCGACACCGACACGCTGATCTACGTCTACAAGCGCGCCGGCCGCTGCCTGGAACGCCTGAGCCAGCACGCTGAAACGGACATCGCACTGAGCGCCGTCAACCTGTTCGAGCTGGAATTCGGTATGGCCAAATCCGCCAACCGGGCCCCGATGGATCGCTACGTGGCCGGCATCTGCAGCCGATTCACCGTGCTGGATTTCGATCGGGCAGCGGCCCGCCATGCCGGCGCGGTGCGCGCGCATCTGCAGGCGCAAGGCACGCCGATCGGCCCCTACGACCTTCAGGTGGCGGGTGTCGCACTCGCTCACGACCTGACCGTCGTCACCCGCAACGTTCGCGAGTTCTCTCGCATACCCCATCTTCGTGTCGAGAACTGGCACGACTGACATGACCCTTGCTCAATCCCCCTCCCCCGGCCTCGTCCTCCAGCGCGTCCCATCGACGCTGAAGCTGGCCGACTTCCGACTGATCGCCTTCGACATGGACTCGACGCTGATCAACATCGAATGCATCGACGAGATCGCCGACGCGGTCGGCAAGAAGGCCGAGGTGGCGGCGATCACCGAAGCCACCATGCGCGGCGAGATCAAGGACTTCAAGGAAAGCCTGCGCCGCCGCGTGGCGCTGCTGCGGGGCGTGCCGGTCACGGCGCTGCAGCAGGTCTACGACGAACGACTGCGGCTCAATCCCGGGGCGGCGGAGCTCGTGGGCGCGTGCAAGACCGCGGGCCTCAAGGTGCTGCTGGTTTCGGGCGGTTTCACCTTCTTCGCCAACCGGGTGAAGGAGCGGCTGGGCATCGACTTCGCTCGCTCCAACCTGCTGGCCGAGGCCGACGGCCACCTCACGGGCGAGGTCGTGACGCAGAGCTGGGGCGACATCTGCGACGGCGCCGAGAAGCGCCGCACGCTGCTGGAGGTCGCCTCGCTGATGGGCATCACGCCGCAGCAGTGCATCGCCGTGGGCGACGGTGCCAACGACCTGCCGATGATGGGCGAGGCCGGCCTGTCGGTGGCCTTCCACGCCAAGCCCAAGGTGCGCGAGCAGGCCATGGTCGCGATCAACGAAGGCGGCCTGGACCGCCTGCTCGAAGTGCTGCGCTGAGCGGCAGCCTAGCGCGGATAGGGGCGGTGCAGCGCCACATCCGGGTTGAGGCGTACGCCGAAACCCGGCTTGTCCAGCGCCGAGGCCTTCATGCGGCCATTGACCGGCACCGGCTCGTCGAGCAGCTGCGGATGGAACATCGGCACCACCTGGTCGGCCTGCGGCGCCATCATCAGGAACTCGGCAAAGGGGCTGTTGTGCCGCGTGATCACGAAGTGGTAGCTGTAGACCGATGAGCCGTGCGGCACCACCAGCTTGCCGTGCGCATCGGCCAGGCTCGAGATCTTGAGCAGCTCGGTGATGCCGCCGCACCAGCCGACGTCGGGCTGGATGATGTCGCAGCACTGCATCTCGAGCAGCAGCCGGAAGCCCCAGCGCGTGGCCTCGTGCTCGCCGGTCGTGACCATCAGGCCGCGCGGCACGTTGCGGCGCAGTTCGGCATAGCCCCAGTAGTCGTCGGGCGGCAGCGCCTCCTCGATCCATTTCAGGCCGTGCTCGTTGCGCGCGGCCGTGGCCAGGCGCGTGGCGTATTCCAGGTCCAGGCTCATCCAGCAGTCGAGCATCAGCCAGAAGTCGTCGCCGACCTTGGCGCGCATGTCGCCGAGCATGTCGAGGTTCTTCTTCAAGCCCTCCTCGCGCTCGGCCGGCCCGTGGTGCAGTGGCATCTTGCCGCCGATGAAGCCCATCTGCTTGGCCAGGTCGGGCCGCGCGCCGGTCGCATAGAAAGTCAGCTCGTCGCGCACCGGGCCGCCCAGCAGCGCATGCACCGGCTCCTTGCGCACCTTGGCCAGCAGGTCCCACAGCGCAAGGTCGACGCCCGAGATGGTGTTGATCACGATGCCCTTGCGGCCGTAGAACAGCGTCGCGTTGTACATCTGGTCCCACATGCGCTCGATGTCGGTCACGGGCGAACCTTCGAGGAAGCGCGCCAGGTGCTTCTCGACGATCCAGCAGCCCAGGTCGCCGCCGGTCGTGACCGAGAAGCCCACCGTGCCGTCGCTGGCCTCGATCTCGACCACCAGCGTGCCCAGTACGTTGAGGCCGAAGCTCTGGCGGCTCTGGCGGTAGGCGGGGTACTTGCTCATCGGCGTGGCGATGTGGTCGTCGATCCAGTGGTCGGCGCCCTGGTCGTGGTAGTCGGCGCCGCCGCCGCGCACGGTGAAGGCGCGGACGTGACGGATGGTGGGCATGCTCATGGCGGGATTCCTTGTGTACGGGAGTGAGAGGGGTCAGTGCTGCGTGCGCAGCCCGGCGGTCGGCGAGCGCAGCATCAGGAAGAGCAGCGCGCCGATCAGCGTGGTGAAGGCCAGCAGGTTGAGCCCGGCGCTGGGCGAGGCGAAGGCCTGCTCGGCCCAGGTCTTGACGTTGGGCGCCACGAAGCCACCCAGCGCGCCCAGCGAATTGATCAGCGCGATGCCGCCGGCCGCGGCCGCGCCGCCCAGGTAGGCGGTGGGGAAGCTCCAGAACAGCGGCTGCACCGCGATGAAGCCCGCGGCCGCGAAGCACAGCGCGAACAGCGCCAGCACCGGCGAGGCCGCGTTGACCGACACCGCGATGCCGATGCCCGAGACGGCCAGCGTCACGAGCGCGATCAGCGCATGTTTGCCGCTGCGCTCGGCCAGGCGCGGGATGAACCAGGCCGCGGCCAGCGCGCAGACCCAGGGGATCGCGGTGACGAAGCCCACCTCGAGCCCGACCTTCTTGCCCAGCAGCGCCGCGACCTGCGTGGGCAGGTAGAACACCACGCCGTACACGCTGACCTGGATCAGGAAATAGATCACCGACAGGAACAGCACGCGGCCGTTGGTCAGCGCCTTCCACACCGTGCCCGGGCCGTGCGCGCTCTTGTGCTGCTCTTCGGCGTCGATCGCGTCCATCAGCACTTGGCGCTCGGGCGCCGACAGCCACTTCGCGTCGGCCGGCTTGTCGTCGAGGTACCAGTAGGCCCAGACGCCGACGATCGAGGCCATCACGCCCTCGACCAGGAACAGCCATTCCCAGCCCTTGAGACCCCACGCGCCGTCGAGTTCGAGCAGCAGGCCCGACAGCGGGCTGCCGAAGATGAAGGCCAGCGGCGCGCCGAAATAGAACATGCCCAGCACCCGGGTGCGCGAGGACGACGGGAACCACTGCGTGAGGAAGTAGATGACGCCCGGGAAGAAGCCGGCCTCGGCCACGCCCAGCAGGAAGCGCAGCGTGTAGAACAGCATCTCGGTGTGCGCGAACATCAGGCCGGCCGAGACCAGGCCCCAGGTCACCATGATCCTGCACATCCAGACGCGGGCACCCACGCGATGCATGATCAGGTTGCTCGGCACCTCGAACAGCGCATAGCCGATGAAGAAGATGCCGGCGCCGAAGGCGAACATCGCGTCGGACAGGCCGGTGTCGAGCTGGAAGGCCTTCTTCGCGAAACCGACGTTGGCGCGGTCCAGGAAGGCCAGCACGTACATCAGCAGAAGAAAGGGCACCAGGCGCCGGATCGCCTTGGCGACCACGCTGTCGAGGGCGGTCTGCGCCGCGGTGGGAAAGCTCATGTTTGTCTCCTGTGGTGGGTCTTCGGCGTGCCGGTGCCCGAGCGCCCACGGCAACGCAGGCGCCCTGTGAAAGGACGAGGTTTTCTTGAAAGAGGAACGAGAAACGACGCGACCCGCGGCCGCGCCGTCGCGTCGTCAGTAGGTCGCGCGGCCGCCCGAGGCGTCGAACACGCTGCCGGTGGTGAACGAGCATTCCTCGCTCGCCAGCCAGCCGATCACGGCGGAGATCTCGTCGACCGCGCCGAAGCGGCCCATCGGGATCTTCGACAGCATGAATTCGATGTGCTGCGGCGTCATCTGGTCGAAGATGGCGGTGCGCACCGCGGCCGGGGTCACGGCGTTGACCGTGATGTTCGACTTCGCCAGTTCCTTGCCCAGCGACTTGGTCAGGCCGATGACGCCGGCCTTGGAGGCGCTGTAGGCCGAGGCGTTGGGGTTGCCTTCCTTGCCCGCGACCGAGGCGATGTTGACGATGCGCCCGTACTTCCCGGCCAGCATGTACGGCACCACGGCGCGGTTGCAGTGGAACAGGCCGTTGAGGTTGACGTCCATCACCAGGCGCCATTGGTCGACCGGGTACTCGGCCAGCGGCACGTTGGGGCCGGTGATGCCGGCGCTCGCGACCAGCACGTCGATGCCGCCCAGCGCCGTGGCCGCCTGCGTCGCCGCGGCCTCGACCTGGGCCCAGTCGGCCACGTCGACCCGGATGCCGGAAGCCTTGGCGCCCAGCGCCGCCACGGCCGCATCGATGGCCGGCTGGCTGATGTCCCAGAGGCTGACGCTGCCGCCTTCCGCGACGAAGCGGGTGGCGAAGGTCAGGCCGATGCCGGCGGCGCCGCCGGTGATGACCGCGCGGCGGCCTTCGAAACGATTCGGGTAAACGGTGCGCATGTCTGGGTGTCTCCCATGTTGTGATGGCCGCACTGTAGGCCTCCCTCCCATCGCGTTCCAATCAATTTTTAAGCGCTACCATTTCCGAAATGGAATACCGACTCGACAACCCCCTGACCGCCCCGCGGCTGGTGAACCGGCTGCGGCTCAAGCACTGGGCGCTGCTGGCCGCGCTGGCCGACACGCCCGTGCTCGCCCATGCGGCCTCGACCATCAGCGTGACCCAACCCTCGGCCACCAAGATGCTGGCCGACATCGAGCAGGCCTTCGAATTCCCGCTGTTTGAACGCCATTCGCGCGGGCTGCGGCCCACGCCGCTGGGCGACGAGGTGGTGGCCTATGCGCGCCAGTCGCAGGCCGGGCTGGCGCGCTTTCTCGAGGCGCTGGAGGTCAAGCGCCGCGGCGGCCACGGGCAGCTGGTGGTGGGCGCGATCATGGGCGCGGCGCCCGACGTGGTGGCGCGCGCGGTGGCCGACATCAAGCGGCGCCGGCCCTTGCTGAACATCCGCATCCTGGGCGAGACCAGCGACCAGATCGGCGAGCTGCTCGAGCGCCACGACATCGAGCTGGCCGTGGGGCGGCTGTCCACGCTGCGCCAGCGCCATGCCTTCGACTTCGTGCCGCTGGCCAACGAAGTGATGCAGATCGTCGTGCGCCGCGGCCATCCGCTGTTGCGCCAGCGCCAGCTCGGTTTCGGCGCGCTGATGGCCTGGCCCTGGGTACTGCAGCCGCTGACCAGCCCGGCGCGCCAGCTGCTCGAGGACGAGTTCGCGGCGGTGCGGCTCGGTACGCCGGCCAACATCGTGGAATGTGCGTCGGTGTTCGCCACGCTGCAGCTGCTGCAGACCAGCGATGCGGTCGGCGCGCTGCCGGAATCGGTGGTGCGCGACCATGTGAATGCGAGGCTGCTGCGCGTGCTGCCGGTGGCGATCGGCAAGGACCTGAAGGGCTTCGGCGTGCTCACGCGCAACGGCGAAGCCCTGTCGGAGACGGCCGCGGACTTCGTCGCCTGCCTGCACCGCTATGCGCAGCCGGCCGACGGGTCCGCGGGAGGGGCCTAGGCTTCGGGATCCTCTTCGTTGTCGGCGCTGTCAGCGCGGCGCTCGGACCCTGCTGGCCGCGGCGGCCGCTGGGCCGGCTTGGCCAGCAACTCGATGTAGAACTGCTTGCCGCCTGCTGTCGCCACACCGTCGATCAGGGCGGTGATGGCCGGGAACTCGACCACTTCGGCGGATTCCTTGTCCGCGCCGAAGCGGGTGTCGAAGTCCCAGAAGTCGCTGCCCTCGGGCAGTTCGCGGCGGCGTTCGCGCTTGATGTACTTGCGGATCTCGTGCTTGATGGCTTCGAGGAGACGGTCGGGGTGCTTGCCCTCGACCTGAAGCTGAAAGGTTTTTCTCATGGGTGATCGTAACGCGCCGGCCGCGCGCGCCTGTGTACAGTCGGTGCCTTCAACGAAAGCAGGTGAGATACATGGCGCGCGCGAACGACTGGGCAGGCAAGGTGATGGCTTTGATCAACGGCGGCAACGCTTCGGCGGCCATCGCGCAGATCAAGGTCGCGCCTTCGGTCAAGGACCTGAAGGCGCTGCAGACCATCATGACGCTGTCGAAGATGAAGGGCCGCTATCCCAACGTGGATGCGGCGGTGGCGGACAACCTCGACCTGCTGGCCGCCCCCCGCCTCCACCGTTCACCCTGAACCGTCCTCAGAGCGCCTTGCCCAGGCGCGCGATGCCTTCCTCGATCTTCTCGAGGTTGGCGGTCGCGAAGCTCAGGCGCAGGGTCGCGAGGTCGGGCTTCTCGGCGAAGAAAGGCGCGCCGGGCACGAAGGCCACCAGCTGCTCGATCGCCTTCTTGGCCAGCACGTTGGCATCGGCCAGCTTGCCGTTGGCACCGGTGAGTCGGGCCCAGAAGAACAGGCCGCCGCCGGGTTGCGTGAACTCGATCGCATCGCCCAGTTCGCGCTTCAGGGCTGCGCCCATGGTCCGGGCGCGCTCGCCGTAGACCTTGCGCACGTTGGCCAGCGTGTCCGGCATGCGGCCGCTCTTGAGGTACTGCGCGGCCGTGGCCTGCGCGAAGGTGCTGGTGTGGGCGTCGCTGAACTGCTTGCACATCGTGGCCTTGGCCAGCAGTTCGGCCGGTGCGATCATCCAGCCGATGCGCAGGCCCGGGCTCAGCACCTTGCTCAGGCTGCCGCAGTAGGCAATGAGCTCGCGGCTGCCGGGCACGTCCTTGGCCAAGGCCATGATCGACGGCGGCGGCGCCTCGCCGAAGTACAGGTCGCCGTACGGGTCGTCTTCCACCACCAGCGTCTGGTACTTGACCGCCAGCTCCAGCACCTTCTTGCGGCGCTCCAGCGGCAGCGTCGCGCCGCTCGGGTTGCCGAAGGTCGGGATCAGGTAGACGAACTTGGGCTGGTGTTCGGCGATGAGCTTTTCCAGCTCGTCTGTCTTCACGCCATGGGCGTCGATCGGGGCGCTGATCACCTGCGCGCCATAGAGGCGGAAGCACTGGATGGTCGCAAGGAAGGTCGGGCCCTCGACGATCACCTTGTCGCCGGGCGAGATCAGCGTCTTGCCCAGCAGGTCGAGCGCCTGCTGGCTGCCGGTGGTGACGATCAGGCCGCTGGGTGCGACCTCGATGCCCTTGCCCTGCATGAGCGCAGCGAGCTGGGTGCGCAGCGGCTCGTAGCCTTCGGTGGCGCCGTACTGCAGCGCCGCGCCCGGCTCCTCGTCGAGCGCCTTGGCGCTGGCTTCCTTGAGGCCCTCGACGTCGAACATCGCGCTGTCGGGGAAACCGCCCGCGAAGCTGATGATGCCGGGCGTGCCCAGCAGCTTGAAGAGTTCACGGATGGCGGAGGTTTCGACGTTGTCGAGGCGGGAGGCGAATTGCATGGAAGAGACTCACTTTCTGGCCGCCATTGTCGAACGAACCGGGCCAGGGTGGGAAGCCTGGTTACTACCCAAAGATAGTGAATTGACTTTACTATTCTGAGGTAGTAATCTCGACTTACCACTTTAGAGTAGTAACCATGCCCTACCCCCTCGAAACCAGCCAGCAGCTCAGCGCCGTGCTGCGCGCGCTGCGCCAGTCGCGGCAGCTCACGCAGGCCGAGCTGGGCGAGCAGCTGGGCGTGAACCAGAAGCGCATCGCGCGCATCGAGGCCGCGCCCGGTGTCACCAGTTTCGACCAGATCTCGCGGCTGGTGGCGCTCATGGGCCACCGGCTGGTGCTCGAAGAACTTCCCGCGGCCGAGCCCGCCCCCACAGCGGCGCGCAAGGCGCCAGGAGACAACGCATGGTGAGCCCCAAGAAACGCGGGCGTGGCGCACGCCACCCGCATCCGCTGGTCGTATGGACCAACGGCCAGACCGTCGGCGAATGGTCGGTGCGCGAAGGCGAGCATCGCTTCCAGTACGCCGAGGAATGGATCGCCTCGCCCGCGGCACGCCGGCTCTCGCTGTCGCTGCCGATCACGCCCGGCAACCTGCCGGTGCGCGGGCCGGTGGTGCAGAACTACTTCGACAACCTGCTGCCCGACAACGACAACATCCGCCGCCGGCTGCAGGGCAAGTTCGCCACCGCGAGCACCGATGCCTTCGACCTGCTGACGGCCATCGGCCGCGAGTGCGTGGGCGCGGTGCAGCTGCTGCCGCCGGGCGCGCAGCCCACCGGTTTCGACCGCATCGAGGCCGAGCCGCTGGACGACGCGGGCGTCGAACAGGCGATCAACGCCTCGCTGGCCTCGGGCCGCGTGCTGGGCCAGCGCGACGATGACGCCTTCCGCATCTCGATCGCTGGCGCGCAGGAGAAGACCGCGCTGCTGCGCCGTGGCGAGGCGTGGTTCCGTCCGCTGGGCGCCACGCCGACCACGCACCTGATCAAGCTGCCGCTGGGCCTGGTCGGCAACCTGCAGGCCGACATGCACGATTCGGTCGAGAACGAGTGGCTCTGCTCGCGCATCATGTCGGCCTTCGGCCTGCCGACCGCGCACTGCGAGATCGCCACCTTCGGCCAGCGCAAGGCGCTGCTGGTGCGGCGCTTCGACCGCGCGCTGCAGAACGCGGGCACCGACACCGAATGGATCGCGCGGCTGCCGCAGGAGGATTTCTGCCAGGCGCTGGGCGTGCCCGGCGCGCAGAAGTACGAGACCGACGGCGGCCCGGGCATGCGCGACATCCTGCGCGTGCTCGATGCGAGCGCCCATGCGATCGAGGACAAGACCGCCTTCGTCAAGGCGCAGATGGTGTTCTGGCTGCTGGCCGCGACCGACGGCCATGCGAAGAACTTCTCGCTCTTCCTCGAGCGTGGCGGCGGCTACCGGCTGACACCCTTCTACGACGTGCTCTCGGCCTGGCCGATCATCGGCAACGGCGCCAACCAGCTCGCGCGGCAGAAGGCCAAGCTCGCGATGGCCTTGCGGGCCAAGAGCGCGCACTGGGGCCTGGTCGACATCCAGGCGCGGCACTGGGACGGCGTGGCCAAGCTGGCCGGCCTGGGCGATGCGCGCGCGCTGTGCGACGAACTGATCGCACAGCTGCCGGGCGTGCTGCGCGACGTCGAGGCGCAATTGCCGCCCGACTTCCCCGCCGCGCTCGCGCAGGCCATCTTCGACGGCATGAAGAGCACCGCGCAGCGCCTGCACGACACCGACACGGCCGAATGACGACGCCATGAAGAAAGAGAACATCGTCCCCTTCTTCGCCACGCTGCAGGCGGTCAACCCCGAGCCCGAGACCGAGCTCGAATACAGCACGCCCTTCGAGCTGCTGGCGGCCGTGCTGCTGTCGGCCCAGGCCACCGATGTGGGCGTGAACAAGGCCACGCGCCGGCTCTACCCGGTGGCCAACACGCCGCAGGCCATCCTCGACCTGGGCGTCGAGGGGCTCGAGGGCTACATCAAGACCATCGGGCTCTACCGCAGCAAGGCCAAACACCTGATCGAGGCCTGCCGCATGCTGGTCGAACTGCACGGCGGCGAGGTGCCGCGTACCCGCGCCGAGCTCGAGGCGCTGCCGGGCGTGGGCCGCAAGACGGCCAACGTGGTGCTCAACGTGGCCTTCGGCGAGCCCACCATCGCGGTCGACACCCACATCTTCCGGCTCGGCAACCGCACCGGGCTGGCGCCGGGCAAGACGCCGCTCGAGGTCGAACTCAAGCTGGAAAAGCGCGTGCCGCCGGAGTTCCGGCTGCACGCGCACCATTGGATGATCCTGCACGGGCGCTACGTGTGCATCGCACGCAAGCCGCGCTGCTGGGACTGCGCGGTCGCGCGCTACTGCGACTTCAAACCGAAAACGCCGGCGCCGAAAAACTAAACACCCCCGAAGCGCCTGCAGCGCTTCGCCCGCAAGGGGGCGATACCAGCGGCCCGACGAAGCCGGTTCCGCGGTATCCCTGGCATGGCGTTGCACCCATCTCGTGCGTCATGGGTCACGCGACAGCGTGCTGGAAAACCGAGATCACAAGGCCTCGGCCTGGGTGTCCGCAGCCAGCCGCTGCGCGGGCTTGCGCCCGAACAGCCAGAACATCGCGGGCGTGAGGAAGGTGTCGAGCAGCGTCGCACCGACCAGCCCCGAGAAGATCACCACCGCCACCGGATGCAGCACCTCGGTGCCCGGGCGCTCGGCCTCGAACAGCAGCGGCGCGAGCGCGAAGGCCGTGACCAGCGCGGTCATCAGCACCGGCGCCAGCCGCTCGAGCGACCCGCGCACGATCATCGCGGGGCCGAAGACCTCGTCCTCGAAACGCATCAGGTTCACGTAGTGGCTCACCTTGAGGATGCCGTTGCGCACCGAGATGCCCGCCAGCGTGATGAAGCCCACCAGCGCCGCCACCGACAGCGGCTGGCCCGACAGCCACAGCCCCACCACCGCGCCCACCAGGGCCAGCGGAATGTTGACCATGATCAGCGCGGCCAGCACGGCCGAGCGGTAGCGGCCGTAGAGCACGACGAACATCAGCGCCAGCGACACGATCGACAGCAGGCCGACGCGGCGCGACGCCTCTTCCTGCGCCTGGAACTGGCCACCCAGCGTGATGAAGTAGCCCTCTGGCAGGCGCGCCTGCGCGACCGCGGCGCGGATGTCCGCCACCACCTCCGACAGCGCGCGGCCCTGCGCATTGGCCGACAGCACGATGCGCCGGCGGCCATCGTCGCGGCTGATCTGGTTGGGGCCGTCGCCGTCCTCGATGGCCGCGATCTTCGACAGCGGGATGCGCCCGCTGGGCGTCTCGATCAGGATCCGGCCCAGGCCCTCGATCGAGCGTGCGTCCTCGGGCAGCCGCACCACCAGCGCGAAGCGGCGTCCGCCCTCGACGATCTGCGCCACCTTCTCGCCCTCGACCATGGCCTGCAGCGTGGTCAGCACCTGCGGCACCGGCACGCCGTACTGCGCGGCCGCCGGGTAGTCGATGCGCACCTTGATCTGCGGCGCCAGCACCTGCTTCTCGATCTCGAGGTCGGCCACGCCCGGAATGGCCGCGAGCCGCGCGCGCAGCGCATCGGCCTGGCCGCGTAGCACGTCGAGGTCCTCGCCGAAGACCTTGATCGCGATCTGCGAGCGCACGCCCGAGAGCATGTGGTCGATGCGGTGCGAGATCGGCTGGCCGATCGACACCGCGGCCGGCAGGTTGGCCAGCCGCGCGCGGATGTCGGCCGCGATCTCGGCCATCGGCCGCTCCAGCCTGGCGGTGGGCAGCAGGCCCACGTCGAGCTCGCTCACATGCACGCCCTCGGCGTGTTCGTCGAGTTCGGCACGGCCGCTGCGCCGGCCCACGTGCGTCACCTCGGGCACCTGGCCCACCAGCACCTCGGCCTGCCGCGCGAGCGCCGCGCTCTCGGCCAGCGTCACGCCCGGGTTGAGCCGCAGGCCGACCAGGAAGGTGCCTTCATTGAAGGGTGGCAGGAAGGTGGTCGGGAAGAAGGGAACGGCCGCGCCCGCTGCCAACACGGCCAGGGCCGCGCCCCACAGCAGCGCCTTGGGCCGGGCCAGTGCGCGCTCGAGTCCGCCGCGGTAGCGTGTCTTGAGCCAGGCCAGCACGCGCGTGTCGCCATGGTCGAGCGTCTTCATGCGCGGCAGCAGCCAGGAACTGAGCACCGGCGTGACCGTGACCGAGACCAACAGCGAGGCCAGCGTCGACACGATGAAGGCGATGCCCAGCGGGATGAAGAGCTTGCCCTCCAGCCCCGGCAGCGCGAACAGCGGCACGAACACCAGCACGATGATCACGGTGGCGTAGAGGATGCCCGAGCGCACCTCCATCGAGGCCTTGGCCACCAGGGCCAGCAGGCCCATGCGCTCGGCTTCGGGCTTGCGCCGGTCTTCCTTGAGGCGCCGCAGGATGTTCTCAACGTCGACCACCGCATCGTCGACCAGCCCGCCGATCGCGATCGCCAGGCCGCCCAGGGTCATGGTGTTGATCGACAGCCCGAAGTAGCGGAACACCAGCGCCGTGACCAGGATCGAGACCGGGATGGCGGTGAGCGCGATCACCGTCGGGCGCAGGCTGCCGAGGAAGAAGAACAGGATCGCCGCGACGAAGACCGAGGCGCCGATCAGCTTGCCCTGCAGCGTCGAGATCGAGGCCTCGATGAAGGTGGCCTGGCGGAAGGTCACCTGCGGGGCTTCCATGCCCGCGGGCAGCGAGGTCTTGAGGCCGGCCAGGGCCTCCTCGATCGCACGCGTGAGGCCGATGGTGTCGGCCGTCGGCTGCTTCTGGATGCCCAGGATCACGGCCGGCTTGCCCTCGAAGCCCGCGTCGCCGCGCTTGAGGGCCGCGGCGAAGCTCACCTCGGCCACCTGGCGCAGCAGCACCGGACGGCCGTCGCGCGCGGTGAGCGCGAGGCTGCGCAGGTCGTCGAGCTTGGAGCTGCGGCCCAGGTGGCGGATCAGGTACTCGCGGCCGTTGAGTTCGAGGAAACCGCCCGAGGTGTTGGCCGAGTAGCCGCGCAATGCTTCTTCCAGCTGCGCGTGCGTGATGCCGAGCGCGCGCATGCGCACCGTGTCAGGCTGCACCTGGAACTGCCGCACCTCGCCGCCGATCGGGATCACCTGCGCCACGCCCTGCACCGCGAGCAGCCGCGGCCGCAAGACCCAGTCCGCGTACTCACGCACCGCCATCGGCGAAATCTTCGCTGTGTCGACCGGAATCGCGATCTGCATGATCTCGCCCATGATCGAGCTGATCGGTCCCATGCGCGGCACCACGCCGGTGGGCAACCCCTCCTCCATCGACGACAGCCGCTCCGACACCAGCTGCCGCGCGCGGAAGATGTCGGTGCCCCAGTCGAAGGTCACGTAGAGGAAGGACAGCCCCGCCGACGAGACCGAGCGCACCGACTCCACGCCCGGCAGGCCGTTCATGGTCGTCTCCAGCGGGAAGGTGATCAGTTGCTCGACCTCCTCCGCCGCCATGCCGCCGGCCTCGGTCATCAGGGTGACGGTCGGCTTGTTGAGGTCGGGGAACACGTCCACCGGCGTGCGCGACAGCGTGAACGCGCCATAGCCCATCAGCACCACGCTGACGATCAGAACCAGCAGCCTGTTGCGCAGGCTGTTCTCGAGTAGCCACTTGAACATCGGTGGCCTCTCAGCGGATCTGGTTGAGCAGGGTCGCGCCCTGCGTGACCACACGCTCGCCTGCATGCAGGCCCGAGGTCACGGCCACGTTGGCGCCGTCGAGCGCCTCGTGCACCACCACGCGCGGCGCGAAACGCTCGGGCGCGGTCTTGACCCAGACGATGGTCTCGTTGGCGGCGTTCTTCATCAGCGATGCGGCCGGCACGGCCGCGCCGTGCACGCGCTCGCGGGTCTGCACCACGACCTTGACCGGCTGGCCGATGGACAAGGCCGCGAAGGCCGTGCCCTGGGCCGCGAAGCTCAGCGGCAGCGCCTGGTCGCGCAGCGCGCGCGAGGCACCGACGAAGCGCAGCGGCAGCCGTTCCTTGCCCTGCGCCACGAAGGCGCTCTCGATCCGCGCGGGCAGCGCGCCGTCGAAGGCCAGGGCCTCGACACGCAGCCGCAGCGGATCGACGATCTCGAACACCAGCTCGCGCGCATCGACCACCTGGCCCAGCACCGCGTTCACCGAAGCCACCACGCCCGTGACCGGCGCGACCAGCGTGTCGCGCGTGTCGAGGCCGGCACCGAGCGCGGCGACGCGCGCGTCGAGCGATGCGACCTCGCTCTCGACCGCCTCGATGTCCTTGCGCGGCACCGTGTCGGCCAGCTCGCGCAGCCGCGCCAAGCGCTTGTGGGCCAGTGCGCGGCTGGCGCGCAGCTCGGCCACCTGCGACAACTGGTTCGATCGGTCGAGCGGATCGCTCGACGGCAGGACGATGGCCAGCACCTCGCCCTTCTTCACGGCCTGGCCGGGTGCGGGCAGCCCGCGCGGCCCCGCTTCGATCCGGCCCGCACGCAGCGCCTGCACGCGACCGCCCGCGTTGGGGTCCATCGCCACGGTGCCGTTGAGCTCGACGGTGCGCGGCAGTTCGCCCTCGGCGAGTGCGAGCGTGCGCAGGCCGATCTGCCGCTGCGAGGGCTTGGGCAGGAAGACGCTGCCATCGGGCTTGCGCTGCGGCCCGTTCGGGTTGGCGGCGGCGGGCGCCTCGCCGTGGTCGTGGCCGGCATCGGCGCGGGCCGGTGCGGCGGCGAGCAGCGAGAGGGCCAGCAGGCTGGCGCAGAGGATGGAGTGGCGCGCGTTCATGCGGCGGCTCCCGAACGCAGCGCACGGCGCGTGCCGAAGGCAAGCAGCGCGAGCACGGCTGCGCCGCCGGCGCCCCACAGCAGCAGCGTCTTCGTGCTGCGGCCGCCATGCGACTCTTCGGCGTGCGCGTGCGCCTCGGCTTCGAGCGCGCCTTCGAGCTCTGCCGACGCGGCAGCCGTCACGACCTTCACGCGCACGGGCACCGGCCCGTGGTCCGGCGCCGCATCGAGCGTGACTTCGAATTCGCCTGCGCCATGCGCGCTGGCCGGCAGCATGCGACCGCCTACCGCGACTTCCAGCGTGGCGCCTTCGACCGGCCGGTTGTCGACCGCGTGGTCGAGGTACAGCGTGAGCAGCTTGCCGCTGAGCACGCCGACCAGCTCGAAGTCGGCCGAGGTGGCGGTGAAGCGTCCGGGCGTGGCGTCGGCTTCAGGTGCGGCAGCGGGCGTGGACGCGGCGGTCTCGTCGTGGTCATGGCCTTCATGGGCCAGGCTCAGGACGGGCAAGGAGAACAGGAAAGCCAGCGCGAGACGCAGGCCCCGGCGCAAGAAAAAGCGATTCATGAAGATGTCCAGCAGATGCATCGAAGAGAAAAGGAAGGAGGAGCGCGTCATTCGGGCAGCAGGCCCAGGGCCTGGCGCCATTGCGAGACGGCCTGGGCCAGCGCCACATGGGCGGCGGCGCTCTGCTGCTCGGCCTCGAAGACCTCGAGCGCCACGCGCAGCCGGTTGGGCAGGTCGGTCTCGCCCAGCCGGAAAGACTTCTCGTAGAAGCCCAGGGTCTCGCGCGACAGCACGGCGCGTCGGTCGGCCGCATCGCGTGCGAGCCCCGCCAACGTCACCTGCTGCTGCGCCGACGCGATCTCGCCCACGACGCGCTCGCGTTCGAGCGCGAGCTGGATCTCGGCCTCGGTCTGTTCGGCCGATGCGGCACCGAGCCGCGCCGCATGGCGGTCGGACGAGCCGAAGGGAATGCGCAGGCCCACGGTCAGCGACTGGCCGTAGGCCTCGCCGGTGCCGCCGCGTTCGCGCGAGGTCGCGAGCGTGAGCTCGGGGTTGGCGCGCGTCTGCACGCCGGCCAGCTCGCGCGCATGCCGCGCCACTTCGGCCTTGGCCGCGAGTTCGCGCAGCACGGGATGCGCGGCCAGCGCCGCTTCGGTGTCGCGCTGCGGCAGGGGCTCGGGCGCTTCCGAGAGCGTGGGCACGGGCGTGCCGGTCAGTGCACGCAGCACCTGCGCGGCCCGCGCACGCGTCGAACGCGCCTGCGCGATCTCGGCTTCTGCGGTGGCGCGAAGGCCGTCGGCCTGGTGCTGGTCGGCCCGCGCCAGGTCGCCCGCGCGCACGCGCTTCGCCACGTCGTCGGCCAGTTGGCCGGCCTGGGCCAGACGGGCCTGCACCACGTTCAAGGTCTGGTCGGCGGCATGCACGGCCCACCAGGCCTCGCGCACCGCGGCGACCGCGCGCCACTGGGCGGCATCGAGCCGGCTGTCGACCGCGCGCTGCTCGGACTCGGCCAGCGCCCGCGTGCGCTCGCGCTCGCCCGGCAGCCACAGCGGCGCCGCAATGCCGGCCACGACCTCGCGTTCACCGCGGTTCGACTGCGCGCGATCGGACTTGAAGGAGAGTTCCAGCGACGCCGGCTCGGGCGTCCAGTGTCCGGCTGCGCGCAACTGGGCCTGCGCGGCCTGCCGGCGCTCGGGCGCCGCGACGGACTCGGGCAGGCGGGCCAGCGCGGCATCGACCGCCTGGCGCAAGCTCAGCGGCGGTGACGCGGCCATCTGGGCGGGCGGCACGGTCACGGGCGCCGGTGGCGCCGCGGCATGCAGGGACAGGGGCGTGGCGGCCAGGGCCGGCACGCAGAGGGAAAGAGCAAGGGCCGGCCAGCGGCGCCTCGCACCCCGGACGATCCAGGGCGTGGTGTTCATGATCAACCTCGTTGGTTGCGAGCAATCGCTCGCGAATCGAAACCAACCGACGAGGAGACGTGTACTGCCTCAGCAGAACGCAGTGGAATTGAATCCGCCTCGCCGGAAACTCAGAACGCGTGAAGGAACCGTCGCGAGCGCCCCGAGCCTGCATTGAGGAGCGGAGCCGCACTTGCGTGCGGTGAGCACCGCCGATGCGGGATCGGGGTGCGCAGCAGGTTCATTCACACGTTCTCAGGCGAGGACGAGAGTGGGTGGCCGCAGGGGATGGTCGGGCACGCGGTCCGGCACGTAGGGCTGTTCGCCGATACGGACCGGGTCGCCCGCCAGCGCGGCGGAGCGCCAGCTGCCGATGCTCAAGGCCGCGGGCGTGCCGTGGCAGGTGGCGCAGTCGGGGTGGTAGGCGGCCTGCGGGCTGTCGGCGTCGGCGTCGGCGTCGGCGGAAGCCTTGCCGGCTTTTTCCGCCGTGGTGTGGCGGTGCTCGTGGTGGCCGAAGTGCCGCACGTCGTTGCCGCGTTCGTGCGCGCAGACGGTGCCCGCCGCCGCCCAGAAGGACTGGAGCGAAAGGACACACATCACGAACAGGAGCACGGCACGGCGCATGGCGGCGGAGTCTATCGAAGGGGCAATGGCCCCTGGCCTTGTGGGCCTGCATCGGTGGGCTGCGGCGCTGCGTCGGCCACCTCGATGCACTGCCAGCCGCCCAGCACGACCTCGCGCGTCGGCCAGTCCGCGGCCCGCTCGGCCACGCGCAGGCCTTGCTGCAACAGCCACACCGCGCGGATCACGCCCGCGTGCGTGACCCACAGCGCATCGCGCTTCGAGCGCAGCCAGTCGTCCCAGGCCGCGCCCACGCGCCGCATGAACTGGCGTGTGCTCTCGCCGCTGCCGCCCGCGCGTGCATCGGCGAAATCGTGCATCCAGGCGTCGATGTCGGCGCGCGCAATGGCGCTCCACGGCCGCGTTTCCCAATCGCCGAAACTCATCTCGGCCAGGCGCAGGTCGGTTTCGAAGCGGCCTTGCGCCGGGCGCAAGGCCTCGATGGCCGAAGCCAACGCCCGGCAGCGCTGCAAGGGCGAACAGTGCAGCGCGATGCCGTCGGGCAGGTGCGCCGCGATGGCCTGTGCGGCCGCCAGCGTCGGCTCGGCATGCGCCGCCAGGTCGCTCGCGCCATAGCAGAGGCCGGGCTCGGCCACGACCGGTGCATGGCGCAGCAGCCAGAGCTTCACAGCCGGGCCGCCAGCGCGAGGTAGATCGCGAGTTCGGCGAGCTGCTGGGTCGCGCCCAGGCCGTCGCCGGTGAAGCCGCCCAGGCGGCGCCGCAGCAGCCGGACCATGAACAGCGCGACCAGCGCGGCAGCGACCAGGGCCGCCGCGCCATTCAGTCCGCCGACCACGCACAACAAGGCGGCCGCCGGCAGCGACCACAGCACCGCGATGCCCACCGAGGCGCCGCTCACCGCATCGGCCAGCGGCTTGGCCTTGCCGCCCTCCCCGCCGACATAGGGCGCCGCGCGCATCACGGCCAACGGCGCGAGCCGCGACAGCACATGCGCGGCCAGCACCACAGCACAGGCCGTCAGTGCGCCCTGCCCCGCCAGCGTCGCGAGCAGCGTGAACTTCAGGCCCAGTGCCAGCACCAGTGCGATCGCACCGAAGGCACCGATGCGCGAGTCCTTCATGATCTCCAGCGCGCGCTCGCGCGAGGCCGACCCGCCCAGGCCATCGACCACGTCGGCCAGGCCGTCTTCATGGAAGGCGCCGGTCACCAGCACCGTGACGACGGTGCACAGCACCGCGGCCACCATCGGCGGCCACAGCGCGAGCCCGCCGGCCAACGCCAGCGCGCCGATCAGCCCCACCACCCATCCCACCGCCGGAAAGTGCGCCGCGCTGGCGCGCAGCATCGCCGGGCTGTAGCCCACCCACTGCGCGAGCCGGCCGGTGACCGGGATGCGGGTGAAGAACTGCAGGGCCAGCAGGAAGTGGCGAAGGCCGTTCACTCGGCACCCTGTCGCGACACATGGGCGGACTCGAAGCTCGCCATCTCGCGCAGGATCAGGCAGGCCGATTCCAGCAATGGCCACGCCAGCGCCGCACCCGAGCCTTCGCCCAGACGAAGCTCCAGCTGCAGCAGCGGATCGAGCCCCAGGTGCGCGAGCAGCAAGGCATGGCCGGGCTCGGCCGAGACATGCGCCGCCACGCAACGCTGCACCACGTTCGGCCGCAGCGCCTGCGCCACCAGCACCGCGGCGCTGGCGATGAAGCCGTCGAGCACGATCACGCGGCGCTCTTCGGCCGCCTGCAGCACCGCGCCGACCAGCGTCGCGAGTTCAAAGCCGCCGAAGGCGGCCAGCGCGTCGAGCGGCGCGATGGCATGGGCATGCAGCGCCAGCACCTCGCGCAGCACCTGCGCCTTGCGGGCGCGGCCGTCGGCATCGAGGCCGGTGCCGGCGCCGGTGCAGGCCTCGATGTCGTGGCCGACCAGGCGCGCCAGCAGCATCGCCGCGGTCGAGCTGTTGCCGATGCCCATCTCGCCCAGCAGCAGCGCGTTGCCCGGCAGCTCGCGCACGATGGCGCGGCCGTTGGCGATGGCCTCGGCGCATTGCGCGGCGCTCATGGCCGGGCCGGTCGAGGCGTCGGCGGTGCCGGGCGCGATCTTGCGCAGCAGCAGCCCGTCGCGCGGCGCGAAGTCGCGGCGCACGCCGCAGTCGACCACCGTCAGCGCCAGGCCGTGCTGGCGTGCGAGCACGCTCACGGCCGCGCCGCCGGCCAGGAAGTTCTCGACCATCTGCCAGGTCACGTCGCTGGGATAGGCCGACACGCCGCGCGCCGCGAGGCCGTGGTCGGCCGCGCACACCAGCATCTGCGGCTGCGCCAGCGCGGGCGACTCGCTGCCCAGGATGGCGCCGATGCGCAATGCCAGCGCCTCGAGCTTGCCCAGCGCGCCCAGCGGCTTGGTCTTGTTGTCGATCAGGTGCTGCAGGCGCGCGGCCAGCGGCGCATCGTGCAGGTCTGGAATGGTGGGAAGGGTCGTCATGGGATCACTCGATCAGGGAAGACAGCACACCGGGTGCGAAATGCGCGTCGATGAAATCGGCGAGGCCGTCGAACACGGCGTCGAGCGTGGGGGCGGTGGCACCGAACAGCGCCTGCAGCGCCGCCGGGTCCTCGAACAGGCCGTGCAGGTAGAGGCCCAGCACGTTGCCGGCCTCGTTCTGCCAGGCCAGGCCGTCGGGCATGGCGGCATGCGCATGCTCGCCGGCCGCGGCCATCGCGGGATGGGCCTCGGTCTGGCCATGGTGGATTTCATAGCCGCGCACGGTCACGCCCGAGAGCGCCGACCAGGCGCCCGTCAGCGGGCCGAAGCGGGCTTCGCGCTGGCGCACGGTCTTGTCGGGCGCGAACACCGTGACCAGCGGCAGCAGGCCGAGACCGGGTGCATTGCCGTCGATGCCGTGCGGGTCGATCAGCGCCTCGCCCAGCATCTGCAGGCCGCCGCAGACGCCGAGCACACGACCGCCGCGCGCCGCATGCGCGGCCACGGCGCGGTCCAGGCCCTGCGCGCGCAGCCAGGCCAGGTCGCCGCTGGTGTGCTTCGAACCCGGCAGCACGATCCAGTCGGCATCGGCCAGGTCGGCCGGGCTGCGCACCCAGCGCAGGCGCACGCCGGGCACGTTCTTGAGCGGCTGGAACTCGTCGAGGTTGCTGAGGCGCGGATAGGCGATCACCGCGACGGTGCAGTGCACCTCGCCCCTGGCGGTACTGCGGTCGTCGAACACGCCGTCTTCCTCGGGCAGGCCGTGCTGCCACCACATCGGCAGCGTGGCCACGGTCGGCACGCCAGTCAGCTGCTGCAAGGTCTCGGGCGCCGGGGACAGCAAGGTGGCATCGCCGCGAAAGCGGTTGAGCACGAAGCCCGCCAGCAAGGCACGGTCGGCCTCGGGCATCAGGGCCCAGGTGCCGTAGAGGTGGGCGAAGGCGCCGCCGCGGTCGATGTCGGTCACGAGCAGGCAACGCGCCTGTGCATGGCGCGCCACGCGCAGGTTCACGATGTCGCTGGCCATCAGGTTGATCTCGGCGGGCGAGCCCGCGCCTTCGATCACCACCACGTCGTTCTCGGCCCGCAAGGCGTCGAGCGACTGCGCGATCTGCGGCCAGACCCGTTCACTGCGGCCGCGCCAAGGCAAGGCCGTGAGTTCGGCGCTGACCTGCCCCAGCAGCACCACCTGGCTGTGGGTGTCGCGCTCGGGCTTGAGCAGCAGCGGGTTCATGCGCACATCGGGCACGGCGCGCGCGGCCAGGGCCTGGAAGTACTGGGCGCTGCCGATTTCGCCGCCCCGATTTTCCGCCGGGCCGCCCCAAGGAAAATCAGCCCCCTCGGGGGGCAGCGCAGTACGCGCAGCGACCAGCGTGGGGGCAAGATCTTTCGCCGGGCCGCCCCAAGGAAGATCAGCCCCCCCGGGGGGCAGCGCAGTACGCGCAGCGACCAGCGTGGGGGCCATCGGGGCCACCACCCGGGCGTTGTTGCTCATGTTCTGCGCCTTGAAGGGCGCCACCTTGAGGCCCTGGCGCGCATACCAGCGGCACAGCGCCGTGGTGAGCCAGCTCTTGCCCGCGCCGCTGGTGGTGCCGAGCACCATCACGCAGCGGGCGCCCGTTTGCTCGCGCGCCTCTGCGCCCGTGTCCCGTTGATTCATCCCCGCATTGTCGTGGAGGACGCCGTGGGGGCGCGGCCGCCTACATCAAACTGGGCCTGCGGTTCACAGCGGGCCGGCGCGGCCTGGGACGCGTCCCATGCCCTGCCCCGGCTACCTTTGGACATCAAGATTTCGGGCCTTCTCATCGATGCCGACCCCATGCGACATGGCGCTCACCGTGCAGGAGCGCGAACCGGGCCTTTTTCAATGGGTGCTGCTCGAAGCATCGGAGGGCTCCGCCTCCGACGCACTGCACTACCGGATCTGGCGCGTGGCGCCAGCCCTGCAGTCGAGCTATTCCAGCGCGCTGGCGCTCGGCGTGGCCGAGCTCAGGCGCATCGTGGCTGCCGCCGATGCGGCGGCCTGAGGCGCTTCCCAGCCGCCGCCCAGCGCGCGGATCAGGCCCACGGTGGCCTGGTACTGCGCCGACCTGACCTGCAGCGCCTGCCGCCGGTTGCGCAGTTCGCTGCGTCGCGCGTCCAGCAGGTCGAGTTGGCTCACCAGCCCGTTTCGGTAGCGCGAGTCCGACAGCGTGGTCGCGCGCTGCGCCGAGGTCACGGCCCGGCCCTGCACCGTCGACTGTGCGTCGAGCAGGCGCAAGGAGGCCAGCTGGTCCTCCACTTCGCGGAAGGCCGTCAGCACCTCGGTGCGGTAGCTGGCCAGCGCCCCATCGAGTTGGGCAGAGGCACTCTGCACGCCGGCCTCGCGCCGGCCGCCGTCGAGGATCGGCAGCGACAACAGCGCGCCGATGCCCCATGAGCGGGCCGACCACTTGAACAGGTCGCCCAGGTCGCTCGAGGCATAGCCGCCACCGCCGGTCAGCGCGATGTTGGGGAACCAGGCGTTCTGTGCCACGCCCACGCGCGCCTGCGCCGCCATCACGGTGCGCTGGGCCGCGGCCACGTCGGGCCGGCGCTCGAGCACGGTCGACGGCAGGCCGGCCGGGATGCTGGGCAGCGCGCTGGTCCAGGCGGCCGGCGGCAGGCTGAAGTCGGAAGCGACCTCGCCCAGCAGCACCGCGAGCGCATGCTCGGCCACCGCGCGCTGGCGGTCGAGCGCCAGCGCATCGGATTCGGTGGATGCGAGTTCGGTCTGCACCCGGGCCACGTCGAGCTCGGCCAGGTCGCCCGCGCGTTCGCGGCGCTCGGTCAGGTCCAGCGTGCCGCGGTAGGCCTCGACGGTCTCGCGCACCAGCGTGCGCTCGTCGTCGATGGCGCGCAGCGCGAGGTAGCTCTGTGCCACCTCGGCCTGCACCAGCAGCTTGGCGCTCTGCAGCAGCGCTTCGCGCGATTGCGCATCCAGCGCGGCTGCGTTGCTGGCGCCCGACAGCTTGCCGAACAGGTCGAGCTCGTAGGACACGCTGGCGCCCGCATTGAGCAGCGTCGAGGGACGGTTGCTCTGGTTGCGGTCCAGGCCCTGCGCGCGACTCGCGCCGCCGTTCAGGCCGACCTGCACCGAGCGGTCGGCATCGACCGTGCGGGCCAGGGCGCGGGCCTCGGCCAGCCGGGCCGCGGCCTGCTGGATGCTGGTGTTGCGGGCCGCCGCGCGGTCGACCAGTTCGTCGAGCACCGGGTCGTTGAAGACCCGCCACCAGGCGCCGTTGACCTGGGCCGGTGCGCCGGCGCGGGTGAGCGCGGCCTGCTCCTTGAACTGCACCGGCGCCACGGTGGCGGGCGCCTGCACGGCGGTCGAGGCGCAGCCGGCCAGCACCAGGGCCGCGACCAGCGGCAGCCAGGCGGCGCGCAGCGCCCGGGTCCCGGATGAGAGAGATGAGCTTCTTGTCATGATGAAGATTCCTGTTTCCTGTGAGGAGCCGCGGCTCACTCGTAGGGATGGCGCGGCGCCGAGGGCTGCGGGTGCAGCGCACCGCCGCCACCGGCGTGGGACACCGAGAGGTCGCCGGCCGGCGCGAAGGCTTCGACGTCGTGCGGCACTTCGCCGTGCTGCTTGAGCGGCTTGTTGCCCGCCAGGCGGCGCACCACCACATAGAACACCGGCGTGAGGAACAGGCCGAAGGCCGTCACACCGATCATCCCGGCGAACACCGCGACGCCCATCGCGCTGCGCATCTCGGCGCCGGCACCGGTGGAGAGCACCAGCGGCAGCACACCCATCACGAAGGCCAGCGAGGTCATCAGGATCGGGCGCAGCCGCAGGCGGCTGGCCTCGATCGCGGCCTGGATCGGCGTGCGCCCGGCGAACTCGAGCTCGCGCGCGAACTCCACGATCAGGATCGCGTTCTTCGCACTCAGCCCCACCAGCACGATCAGCCCGATCTGCGTGAAGACGTTGTTGTCACCCCCCGATATCCATACGCCGGTCATCGCGGCCAGGATGCCCATGGGCACGATCAGGATGATCGCGATCGGCAAGGTCAGGCTCTCGTACTGCGCGGCCAGCACCAGGAACACCAGCAGGATCGCCAGCGGGAACACCAGGAAGGCGGAGTTGCCGGCCAGGATTTCCTGGTACGTGAGCTCGGTCCACTCGAAGCTGATGCCCTTGGGCAGCGTCTCGGCGGCGATGCGCTTGATCGCGTCCTGCGCCTGGCCCGACGAATAGCCGGGAGCCGGGCCGCCGTTGATGTCGGCCGCGAGGTAGCCGTTGTAGCGCATGGCGCGTTCCGGGCCGAAGGTCGAGTTGACCTTCATCAGCGCCGACAGCGGCACCATCTCGCCGGTGGTCGAGCGCACCTTGAGCAGGCCCACGTCTTCGGCACGGGCGCGGTACGGCGCATCGGCCTGGACGCGCACCGAGTACGTGCGGCCGAACTTGTTGAAGTCGTTCGCGTACAGGCTGCCCAGGTAGATCTGCATGGTGTCGAAGATGTCGGTCACCGGCACGCCGAGCTGGCGCGCCTTGGTGCGGTCGATGTCGGCGTAGAGCTGCGGCACGTTGACCTGCCAGCTGGTGAACATGCCGGCCAGCTCGGGCGTCTGGTAGGCCTTGGCCATGAAGGCCTTGACCGCCGAGTCCATCTGGTCGTAGCCCAGCGAGGCACGGTCCTCGATCTGCATCTTGAAGCCGCCCGTGGTGCCCAGGCCCGCCACCGGTGGCGGCGGGAACATCACGATGAAGGCGTCCTGAATGCTGGCGAAGGCGCCGTTGAGCTGGCCCGCGACCGCGCCGCCGCTCTGGTCGGCCTTCTTGCGTTCGGCAAAGGGCTTGAGCGTGACGAACACCACGCCCGAGTTCGAGCTGTTGGTGAAGCCGTTGATCGACAGGCCCGGGAACGCGATCGCGTCTTCCACGTTCGGGTTCTTCTTGACCAGCTCGCCCATGCGATGGATCACGTCCTCGGTGCGGTCCAGCGTGGCACCGTCGGGCAACTGCGCGAAGCCGATCAGGTACTGCTTGTCCTGCGCCGGCACGAAGCCGCTGGGCACGGCCTTGAACAGGCCGAAGGTCACGCCGATCAGCGCGAGGTAGACCACCAGCATCAGCGCCTTGCGGCCGATCACGTTCTTGACGCCGCCGCTGTAGGCCTCGGAACCGCGATGGAACAGCTTGTTGAAGCCGCGGAACAGCCAGCCGAGGTAGCGGTCCATGAAGCGCGTGAGCGCGTCCTTGGGCTGGTCGTGGCCGCGCAGCAGCAGCGCTGCGAGGGCGGGCGACAGCGTGAGCGAGTTGATCGCCGAGATCACCGTCGAGATCGCGATGGTCACCGCGAACTGCTTGTAGAACTGGCCGGTCAGGCCGCTGATGAAGGCCAGCGGCACGAACACCGCGACCAGCACCAGCGCGATCGCGATGATGGGCCCCGACACCTCGCGCATCGCGCGGTAGGTCGCGTCACGCGGACTCAGGCCGGCCTCGATGTTGCGCTCGACGTTCTCGACCACCACGATCGCATCGTCCACCACGATCCCGATCGCCAGCACCAGTCCGAACAGGCTCAGCGCATTGATCGAGAAGCCCAGCACGTGCAGCATCCCGAAGGTGCCGATCACCGACACCGGCACGGCCAGCAGCGGGATGATCGAGGCGCGCCAGGTCTGCAGGAACAGGATCACCACCAGCACCACCAGCACGATGGCTTCGAGCAGCGTGTGGACTACCGATTCGATCGAGGCGCGCACGAACTGCGTCGGGTCGTAGGCGATGCGGTATTCCACGCCCTCGGGCATGCTCTTGGCGAGGTCGTCCATGGTGGCGCGCACGTCGCGCGAGATGTCCAGCGCGTTCGAGCCGGGCGACTGGAACACGCCCATGCCCACGGCCGGGTCGTTGTTGAGCAGCGAACGCAGCGAGTAGTCGGCCGCGCCCATCTCGAGGCGGCCGATGTCGCGCAGCCGGGTCACGGCGCCGTCGGTGCCGCTCTTGACGATGATGTCGCCGAACTCTTCCTCGCTCTGCAGCCGGCCCTGGGCATTGATCGACAGTTGCATGTCGACGCCCGAGAGGCCCGGCGAAGCGCCGACCACGCCGGCCGCGGCCTGGATGTTCTGGCCGCGGATGCCCGCCACCACGTCGCTGGCCGAGAGGCCGCGCTGCGCCACCTTCTGCGGGTCCAGCCAGACGCGCATCGCGTAGTCGCCGCCGCCGAAGATCTGCACCTGGCCCACGCCCTGGATGCGCGCGAGGCGGTCCTTGACGTTGAGCACCGCGTAGTTGCGCAGGTAGTTGATGTCGTAGCGGTTGTTGGGCGAGACCATGTGCACGACCATGGTCAGGTCGGGCGCGCTCTTGATGGTGGTGATGCCCAGGCGGCGCACCTCCTCCGGCAGGCGCGGCTCGGCCTGCGAGACGCGGTTCTGCACCAGCTGCTGCGCCTTGTCGGGGTCGGTGCCCAGCTTGAAGGTCACGGTCAGCGTCATCACGCCGTCGGTGGTCGCCTGGCTGCCCATGTAGAGCATGCCTTCGACGCCGTTGATCTGTTCCTCGAGCGGCGTCGCCACCGTCTCGGCGATCACCTTCGGGTTCGCGCCCGGGTACTGGGCCCGCACCACCACCGAGGGCGGTGCGACTTCCGGGTACTCGGAGATCGGCAGCGCGCGCATGGCGATCAGGCCGGCAATCAGGATCAGCACCGACAGCACGCCGGCAAAGATCGGCCTGTCGATGAAGAATTTGGAGAGATTCATGATGTTCTTTCTACGAAGCGTCGCGGGCCCGGGCTCAGCCGGCCGCGACCTTGGCGGCCGCCTGGACCTTGGCCTGGGCCGCGTCCATCGGCACCGTGGCCGGTGCCACCAGTGCGCCGGGGCGCACGTGCTGCAGGCCGTTGACGACCACGCGCTCGCCCACCTTGAGGCCGGCGCTCACCACGCGCAGGCCATTGGCCGGCGCGCCCAGCGTCACCTCGCGGTACTCGGTCTTGTTGTCGGCATTGACGACCATCACGAACTTCTTGCTCTGGTCGGTGCCGATGGCACGTTCGCTCACCAGCAGCACGCTGCTGGTGTGGGCCTGGCCCATGCGGATGCGGGCGAACTGGCCGGGGATCAGCGCGCCGTCCTTGTTGTCGAAGGCGGCGCGCACGCGCACCGTGCCGCTGCGGGCGTCGACCTGGTTGTCGATCAGCTGCAGCTTGCCCTCGAAGGGCGTACCGGTGCTCGCGGCCGTGCCCATCTGCACCGGAATCTGCTCGATCGGCATGCGGCCGTTGGAGCCGCCCGCGATGTCCTTGAGCGCCTTGCCCACGATCTGCTCGTCGGCATCGAAGCTCGCGTAGATCGGGCTGACCGAGACCAGCGTGGTCAGCACCGGTGCGCCGGGGCCCGCGGCCACCAGGTTGCCCACCGTGACTTCGAGCTTGCCGATGCGGCCGGACACCGGCGCCCGCACCTGGGTGTAGCCCAGGCTCAGGCGCGCGGTCTGCAGCGCGGCCTGCGCGGCGCGCAGGTTGGCTTCGGCTTCGCGGCCGGCGTTGGTGCGCTCGTCGAGTTCGCGCTGGGCGATGGCCTTCTCGTCCCACAGGCGCTTGGCGCGTTCCTGCTCGCTGCGGCTGAAGGCCGTGCGGGCCTGGGCCGAGGCGACCTGCGCTTCGGCGCGCTCGACCTCGGCCGCGTAGGGCGCGGGGTCGATGGTGATCAGCAGGTCGCCCTTCTTCACCAGCGAGCCTTCCTTGAAATGCACCGACTGCACGGCGCCCGCGACGCGGGAGCGCACGTCGACGCGCTCGACGGCTTCGAGCCGGCCCGAGAACTCGTCCCAGGCCGTGATGTCGGTCTGCACCACGGCGGCGACGGACACCGGCGTGGCTTGCGGTGCGGCCGCGGGCGTGTTGGCTTCGGCCTCGAGCGGGCGCAGGCCGAAGATGGCGGAAACGATGGCCGCGGCCGCGGTCAGCGCGGTGACGGCAGGCCAGACGCCACGGCGGGCGACGGTGGCGAGGGGCTTGGCGGAGGGGGTGGCGAGTGGCTTGGTCATGATGTTTTCCGTCCTCTTGGGATGTTTCTGGAGATGCGAAGCGCCACCCGGCGCGGTACGTCGGGCGACAAAAGGGCTGGCGGCCGGGGTCTCCGGCTGCCGAAATCGGTCAGTGGGGTTCAGTGCCGGCGGCTTGCGTCAGCAAGCACCGGCCAGCGCCTAGTGCGGCGGTTGCGGCGCGACGGGTGCGCGCGTCGCCTCGAAGAAGTCGCGGAACTGCTGCGTCACCGCACCGGCGCCCGGGCATTCGGAGCCCGTCGCGGGGTCGGTCAACGCGTCGGGCCAGCCCTCCGCGCAACTCAGCACCTCGCTCCGCACCGGGATGCCGGCGCCTTCGAGCCGCTTCGCATAGGCCACGGCCTCGTCGCGCATCGGGTCGTTCTTGCCGACCAGCACCAGCGTCGGCGCGAGGTCGGCCAGGCGGCGCGAGGAGCCCGGCACCGCGTACGGATGCTCGGCATCGCGCGGACAGCGCAGGTACTTCTGCCAGCCCTCGGTGTACTTGCAGCCGGTGGCATCGCCCGTGGCCTCGCGCAACGAGGCGGTGCCGGCGCAGGGGTCGAGCATCGGCGACAGCAGCACCTGGCCCGCCAGCGGCGGATGGGCCCGGTCGCGGGCGATCAGCGCCAGCGAGGCCGCCAGGTTGCCACCGGCCTCCTCGCCCGCCAGGTAGACGCGGGCGCCCTTGCCGGCCAGCTTGGTGCGCTGCTTGTAGAGCCACTCCAGCGCCTCGTAGCCCACCTCGATCGCGTCCGGGAAGGGGTGCAGGGGCGCCAGCGGGTAGGCCATCGACACCACGGTCGCGCCCGCGCTCACCAGCATCCGTGCCACGCTGCGGCCATCGTCGAGGTCGCCGCAGACGAAGTTGCCGCCGTGGAAGTGCAGCACCAGCGGACGGTCGGTCTCGGCGGCCGCGCCGCGCTGGCTGCGCACACCGTAGGTGCGGGCCGCCACCGGCTCGCGCCCGGGCAGCTCGATGGTGATGTCGCTTTCGACCGCCTGCAGTGCAGCAGTGGCCGGCAGTTCGGTGGCGCTTGGCGATGAACGGGTGGACATGGTGAACCTGTAGGCGGAGGTGGAAGAACGATGGGATTAAATGTACGGGCCAACGACCTGCTTGAATCAGGCACTTTGCCACCTCACCGTTTCCATCAGAACAACAATGAGGGCTCGTGTGCGTGTGAGAATTCCCTCACGCAGCGGGGGCTGCGGCCCCCTATAAAGACAGAAGAGGAAGTCCAATGGATCAGATCCAGGCCATGCGGGTGTTCTCGCGCGTCGTGGAAACCGGGAGCTTTACGCGCGCGGCCGATTCGCTGGCACTGCCCAAGGGCACGGTCACCAAGCAGATCCAGGCCCTGGAAGCGCGCGTGCGCGTCAAGCTGCTCAACCGCACCACACGCCGTGTCACGGTCACGCCCGACGGCGCCGCCTATTACGAGCGCGCCTCGCGCCTGCTGACCGACCTCGACGACCTCGACGCCAGCATGACCAACGCGCAGGCCAATCCTTCGGGCCGGCTGCGCATCGACGTGGGCTCCTCGACCGCGACGCTGCTGCTGATTCCCGCGCTCGAGAGCTTCTACGCGCTCTACCCCGACATCCAGATCGACATGGGCGTGAGCGACCGGGTGGTGGACCTGCTGACCGACAACGTCGACTGCGTGATCCGCATCGGCGAGATCACCGACCAGTCGCTGGTGGCGCGGCGTATCGGCCAGCTGCCGCTGATCAGCGTGGCCTCGGCCGCCTACGTGCGGCGTTATGGCGCACCGCAGCATCCGCGCGACCTGGAGCGCAACCACCGCGTGGTCAACCACTTCTTCGGCAACACGCGGCGCATGTTCCCGATGGAATTCAACAAGGACGGCGAGCACTTCGAACCGGCCGCGCCCTACAGCCTGGCCGTGAACGAGAACATCGCCCACACCGCAGCCGTGGTGGCCGGCCTGGGCGTGGCGCAGATGTCCACCGTCATCGCGCAGCCCTACCTGGACCGCGGTGAACTGGTGCAGGTGCTGCCGGACTGGACCCGCGATGCGCTGCCGATCTACGTGGTCTACCCGCCCAACCGCCACCTGAGCGCCAAGGTGCGGGCCTTCGTCGACTGGGCCGCCGAGCTGTTCGCCAAGAACCCGCAGATGCAGCGGCCCTGATCCTTCACGGCTTGCACGGCGGCAGTGCGGGTTCGCGTGCGCGCAACGCACGTCGCGGGCCACTCACGCCTGCCCATGCCTCGCGGCCGCTGTGCACCGCGCAATAGTCCAGCGCCTGGCGCAGCGCGGTGTCGACGCTGCGCAGCGAGATGCCCTGGCGGCTGGCGACCTCGTGCCGGCTCAGCTCGTCGATGCGCAACGCGACCAGCACCGCGCGATGGCGACGCGGCAGGCGCGCCAGGGCCCGGTCCACGGCCCTCAGGTCGGCGCGGGCCGCGGCCGTCTGCGCCGGGCCCGGCGTCTGGTCGGCAAAGTCTGCGAGCGCATCGTCCGCATCGCCGACGAATTGCCACGGCCGCTGGCTGCGCATGCGGTCCATCGCGACATTGCAGGCCACGCGGTAGACATAGGCCTCGGGGTTCTGCACGGCGGCACGAACCTCCATCTCGCCCAGCCGCAGCCACGCATCGTGCAGGCACTCGCTGGCCAGCGACGGGCAGCCCAGATGGCGCACCAGCCGGTGCCGCAGTCGCTCGTAATGGGTCACGAGGAAGGCCTGCAGCGCGACGCGGCGCTGCGCTTCGTCCATGGGCTCATTGGCCGCTTCATCGCCCGCGGCTGCCTCCAGGTCGTACAGGATGCTCAATGCCATGACAGTTCACCCCCTGCCCTGGCTCAGCGTTCCTGCTGCAGCTGGCGCCGCTGCTCGACGCTCAGCCGCGCCAGTTGCCGGGCATCGAAATCCTGGCCCACGCCGACGAACTGCACCGGGCTCGCGGGGTCGTAAGGCAGGCCGCGCATCGGCGGCAGCGCGGCCCGGGGCGAGGCCGGTGCCGGCTCGGCGCCCGGTGCCGGCTCGTTGCCGAAGCCCAGCACCCGCACCGTGAACACCGAGGGCAGCGCCTGGCGCGCCGCCACGCGCTCGCGCTGCATCACCTCCTGCGCCGCGCCCGCCGCCTGAGCGGCCGCCGCGCTGGCGTTGCTTAGCGCGCCCACGTTCACCGCCGCCACGGTCGGAATGCCGGTGGCCTCGCCCTTCACCGCGATGTTGGCCGCGTTCACCACCTGGAGGGCCGCCAGGTTCACGTTGCCCGAGACGCGGATGCCCGCCTCGCCGGCATCGATGGTGCCCAGCGGCGCGATCAGGTCGATGTCGCCCGCCGGTACTTCCGCGATCGGCGCCAGCGTCGCAATGCCCGCGCCGGTGCTCGGCACCACCGACGAGACCGAGACGTTGCCCCACTGGTCGTAGACCCGCTTGGGCGGCGTGTAGACCACCGTGGTCTTCGAGCCCCGGCCCGCGTTGATGTCGCCCGCGGCCGACCAGGCCTGGATGCCGCCGCCGAAGGTGGTCATGATCCGGCTCTGGCCCAACAGGATGCTGCCCAGCGAGTAGATCGCGATGTCGCCCGCGCCCTGGGTGATCACGCCCGCAGTCGACGGTGGCGCCGTGCCCTCGATGCCGAAGGTCTGGGCGCCACCCGGCGTGAGCAGCTGGATGTCGCCGCCGAAATCGGTGTGCACGCCGGCACCGCCGAAGAGCGTGATGTCGCCCTGGTACGCGAGCGGCTGGCCGGCCGCATCCTGCCCGGGGAACAGCGCGGCGATGGCGGCCCGGCCGCGCACATAACTGCCCTCGCGCACGCCGCCGGCCTGGGTGTACTCGCGGCCGGCGGCCAGGAGTTCGGCGAAGTACACGCTGCGCGCGAACACCCGTTGCTGCTCGGCGGGCAGCGCGGCGTAGTAGGCGCGCGCCTGCGTGCCGTCGCCGGCGAAGCCGAAGCGCGCGGCCAGCCAGGCAGCCAGTTCGTCCTCGTAGGTCTTGACGGTCTTGCCGATCGCCAGGCTCTCGCCTGGCTGGGTCAGCCTGGCCGGGTCGAGGTAGCCCTCGACGAAGCGCCGGTAGTCGGGGCCCAGCGGGCCCGCGCCCGCCTGCATCACGACGCTGGCGCCCGGGCGCTTGTCGCCGGAAGCCACGGCGCCGAGGCTGGTGACGCCGACCTTGTCGTCCATGCGGATGTCGCGGCCGGCCGTCAGTTCCAGCGTGCCGGGTCCCGCGACATTGAAGGCGCTGTAGATGATGTCGCGGCCGGCACTGACGATGGAGACGTCGGTGGGACTCTGGTGCACGAACAGGTTGCCGGCCTGGTTGTAGGAACCCGTCGAGGTCTCGCCAGCGATGGTGCCGCCCAGTTGCGTGCCGCTGCTGACGATGTCGCGGCCGGCCAGCATCCATACCGGGCCCGCGCCTTCATGGAAGGTCTGTCCGACGCGCGGGTCGTACGGGTTGTTGAGCGTGATGGAGCGGCCGCTGTTGACGCCCAGCAGGTCGCCGCCCAGCGCATAGAAGCGCGCCGGCTCCAGCGCATCGCCCCACGACAGGCTGGCGGTGTTGGGTCCGAAGGCGAACAGCGGCGAGAGCCCCATGCGGGCCACGCTGCCGTCGCTCGACAGATTGCCGGCGCCCTCGATCGGGCCGAGCAAGGTGAAGGCCTGGAAGGCCGGATGCAGGACCGTCGCCAGCGACGACGGCGCCGCGCCGGAACGGCTGATGGACAGTTCCCCGCCATAGATCGACTCCGCCGCCAGCAATTCCAGTTGGCCGCGCGCCGACGGCGCCAGCACCAGCGCGCCGTGCGCCGGCACGACCGTCGTGTCGAGGGCCGCGGCGCGGCCGTAGTACAGGTTGCCGCTGGCCGCGACCGCCCGCAAGGTCGAGGGATAGACCGTCGCCATGTCGGTCGGCGTGGACTCGGTCAGCGGCGTGAGGTTGCCGCCGGCGGCGAACAGGTCCACCGCCGTGCGTTCGGTCCAGAGGCTGAACCAGCTCTGGCCGAAGCCGGGGGCACCGGCGCTCCCATAAGGTGACGCGTTCGTCTGCGGCGCGCGCCCCGGGTCCGCCACGTCCTGCACCACCAGGTCCCCGCGGGTGGCCAGGCTGACGGTGGCGTCGCCCGGCAGCAGGCTCAGGCCGCCGGCCGCGCGGGCCGTGCCGTAGCCGATGGGATCGAAGGCCCGCACTTCGTTGGGATTCTTCTCCCCGTCGCGGATGCCATAGCGCAGCGTCAGGCTGCCGAGGGCGCCGCCGGTCAGCTGCACATGTCCCCGCACATCGACCAGCGCGCCATTGAGATGGCCGCCGGTGATCTGGCTGCCGGGGTTCACGGCGCCGCCGACCCGCAGGTTCAGGTCGCCGCCACCGGTGAGCTGCAGGCTGCCGTCGGCCGCGACCCTTCCGGTACTGCCCACCGCCAGCACCAGCCCCGGGCTGCGCGCGTTGACGTTGACTGGCACGTAGCCCACCGCCAGAGGAGCGATGATTCCCGCATCGCCGCGCACCTCGACATCCAGGTTGCCCCCGCCCAGGGTGCCGAAGCCGGTGAAGCCGACCATCTGGTCGGCGCCACCGGTCAGGCTTGCCGCGTAGGAACCGAAGTTGATCCACCAGGCGGTGGCCTGCGCCCGGTCGCCGCTCAGGCCATTGCCCTGGCGCCACAGCCAGTTGCCGACGTTGGCGGTGTCGTGGCCGCTGTCGGTGTTCACGGGGCGCCCGGCGTTGGCCGAGGAAGGACTGACGATGTTGCCGCTCAGGTTGCCGCCCACCTTCAGCACCAGGTTGCCGCCGCCCTCGGGATACCACGCGCGGTACACGCTGTCCGGTCCGCCGTTGACCAGTTTCTCGTTGCCGCCCGCGTCGCCCAGCACCCGGCCATTGGGGCCCAGGGCCCGGCCCAGGTTGTAGGGGTCGCCGGCCGCGGTGCGGGCCGAGGAAGTGCCGGCCGTGTAGACGCCGTAGAGCGACTCCATGCTCAGGTGGCCCGCGGCCAGCAGGTCCAGGTCGGCCGCGCCGGTGCGGACCACGCTGAAGCGGGTGCTACCGCCCGTCACCAGGGTGTAGGCATCGCCGCTCATGACACAGTAATCGGGATAGTCGCTGCACATGCCGTCATAGGCATCGCGGACGAAATCGATCGGCTGTCCGGCCATGCTGTCGTCGCCGAAGAAGTCCATGGAGCCCTGTTCGCTCCACACGAAGGCGCCTTTGCCATGGGCCCCCAGATGGCTGTCGGCCAGCCGCAGGTTGCCGGACACCGGGTGCGGCTGCAGCTGGCGGCTGTCGGCCGCCTCGGTGTCGGCGCCGGCCACCAGCCGGATCGACCAGGACTGGGCGCCGTCGGCCAGCATGGGCGCGACCGCCCAGTTCTGGCCCTGGCGCCCGGCCTCCTCCACCCGCAGCTGCACGAAGGCCGCGCCGCCCGGCAGCTTGACGTTGGTGCGCGCGGGCAGGATGGCGCCGCGCGGCAGGACCTTGCTGCCGTTGAGGCTCACGGTGGCGGTGGTGCCCAGGTTCCCGGGCAGGGGAACGCCCTTGGGCCAGACCATGGCCTTGACCCGCGCGAGGCTGACCAGCAGGGTGCCGGCGTCCAGCGTGCTGTTGACCGGCAGGGTCACGTTCTGGCTCAGCAGCGTGCCCGCGGGGTACAGCACCTTGCCCGCGGCGTCCCGCACGGCGGCCGCCAGCACCGTGCCGGCCGGCAGCACCAGCGCCGCGGTGAGGGATGCCGGCACCGGCAGCCGGGTGCCGGCGATCAGGTTCAAGGCCTTGATCGGCAGGTCGAAATTGAGGATCACGCCGGCCGGGAAGGTGGTGCCGTCGGCCAGGGTCACGCCGCTGCCCGGCACCACCACGTTGCCGCCGGTCCAATCGACGCCGGCGCGCAGGATCCAGCCCTTGTCGTCGTCGGTCGGCGGCGGCGGCGCGAAGCCGTCGTTGATGCTGCCGTAGATGTTCAGGTCGCCACCCGCGCGCAGCGTCAGCCGGCCCACCTCGCCGGAGCCGTAGACCGCCTTGTCCTTCGGCGTGTGGGGGTTGACGCTGGCGTAGCGGTAGCCCGACAGGTCGAGGTCGCCCTGCACCACCAGGTCGCCGTCCGGCGTCCTGCTGACGATCTCCACGCCCGGGCGCAGATGGAAGGCATCGGCATAGCGGGCGTTGTTCAGGCCCGCGAGCCGGTGGCGCATCAGGTCGTCGTTCTGCAGCGCGGCGTCGATGAAGCGCTCGCTCAGCACATGCTTCCGGTCGAGGTAGGACTGGTCGATCACCTGGTACGGGCGTCCGCTCGCGGTGGCGTCGGTCCGGGTGGGCGCGTCGTCGTAGCGGGCCATGCCGTTGAGCGCGATCGAGCGCGCGCCCTCGATCTCCAGCCGGCCGCGGGCGTCGATGGCGATGTCGTCGCTGCTGCCGTCGGCCTTGGACACGCGGGGCGCGTCGAGCTCCAGCGTGCCGCGGCTGCGGCCGTCGTTCTGGCCCGCCGCGCTGCCCACGGCCACGTCGGTGCCATGGCGCAGGTCGATGCGCGCGCCGTCGGCCAGCGTCAGCGCACCCGTACCGGAAGCCAGGTTCACGATGGCGCGGTTGGGCGCATCGATGATCTTGCCGTAGCTGTCCACGCGCAGGCGGCTGCCATGGGCGTCGAGCACCGCGCTGCTGTCGAGGCTCAGGCCGTTCTTGCCGGCCAGCGTGATGCTGCCGACGCGCTCGCCGCTGGCGTCCACCCGGCCCGCGACCCGCAGGCTGCCGTCGTCCACCGAGACGCTGATGCTGCTGGCCTTGAGGTCGTTGCCGATGGTGAGGTCGCCCTGCTTGAGCTGGAAGCTGCGCGCGCCGAACACGCCGCCCTCGTTGAGGCGCTGGTTGAGGGCCGCGAACTGCGCGTCCAGGCTGCCGCTGGCGCCCAGGCGCTGGGCCTGGACCTCCACCGCGCCCGACAGGTAGGGCATCAGCGTGCCGCCCGCGTCGTACTCGCCGCTGCTGCCGCCGAGGATCCGACCTGCCAGGTCGACGCTGCCGGCCGCGCCGTCCACCGCCACCACCCGCAGTCGGCCGGCCTGGTTGTTCCGCGCCGACAGGTCGATGGTCGAGCCCGCCGCCTGCAGCACGTTGCCCGCGCGGCTGTCCAGCAGCACCTCGCCACCGGCGCTGTACTTGCTCAGGTCGTTGAAGGCGATGGCGCGACCCGACACGTCGACCGAGGCCGCATCGGTCAGCACCACGTCGCCGCGCGCGTCCAGCGTGAGCTTGCCGCTGGGCAGCACCACGGCGCTGGCCAGGCGGATGCTGTCGCCTTGCAGGAACAGTTCGGCGCCCAGGCCCTCGGCCTGGCCGACCGGGCCGCCCGAGGCCGCGATGTCGAGGGCGCCGCCGGCCGTGATGCGGTTCACCGAGGCGGCCTCGCCGGTCATCAGCGGCGTCGTGATGTGCAGGTTGCCGCCGCTGTAGGCGAAGCCCTGGAGCGGGTCGTACGCGCCCTGGCGCTGGTAGACCGCGAGGCTGCCCTTGTGGTTGGTCGTGATGCGTTCACTGGCAGTGAGGTCCACGTCGGCAAAGCCCAGCGCCAGCCGGCCGAAGCGGAGGGTGGTGCTGGGCTGGGCGAAGGCGCCATAGCCGAAGTCGATGCGCTCGGTGCGGATGTCCAGACGTCCGCTGCCGGTGCCGGCACCGCCCGCCACCACCGCGGACGGCGGGGTGGTGGCGCCCTGCCAGATCAGGTTGGCGGTGCGGATGGTCGCCACGTCGTCGGCGCCGCCGGCGCCATAGATCGCCGGGGTCGAGAGCAGCAGCTTGCTGAGCAGCGACTTGCCGGTCACCGCGTCGTAGGTGTCGAGCGCGGCCGTGCCGTAGAAGTTGAAGCTGTCGCGCGCCGAAAGCTGCAGCGTCTCCAGGGCCGGCGCGCCGAACTGCGTGTCGCCGCGCAGCAGGCGGTCGAGCACGGGCTGGGTCAGGGTCAGGCCGGTGGGCAGGCGGTTGGCGGCCGCGGCGGCGGCCAGGGCTTCGGGACTGCCGACGTTGATGCTGCTCAGCCCCACGTTGAGGTGGCGGGTGCCGTAGCGCACCGCCTCGCCCATCTGCAAGGTCTTGTCGGTCATGGCGACGATGCTGCCTTCGGAGTAGAGCGCGGTCGCCCCGCTGCAGGGCGCGCTGCTGCACACGCCCAGGCGGATGCCGCCGCTGTCCTGCGCGAAGGTCGGGCTGATCACGTCGAGCAGGCCGTTGGACACCGCCAGCATGTTGCCCACCTGGTAGACGAAGCCGTCGCGCGCGTCGTAGCTGGCCTTGCCGCGACCGATGGTGTTGATCGACGCCCCCTGCTCCACGATGACCGCGCCGGATGCACCCTTGCTCACCATGAACACCTCCGGCGCCGCCAGGTGCGCGCCGTCCCGCAGGATCATCGAGCTGTTGCTGGCGTTGATGCCCTGCACGAGGTTGATGTAGTTGCCGGTCTGCCCATACAGGACCACGGTCATGCCGCCGATCATCAAGCGCGAGGCGCCCAGCGCGTTGAGGCTTTCCGCCGCCACGGTCACGCCGCCGAAGCCGCTGGTGGCCGGCTTGCCCGCCGCCACCACCTCGATGCCGTCGTAGTCCATGTTCAGCAGCGCCACGGTGCCGCCGTAGCCGCCGGTCGCGGCCTCGAAGCGGCCGATGCCCTCGAAGGAGAAGGCGTCCGCCCCGGCACCCTGCCTGAGGCCCAGCTTCAGGGTCCTGGCATCCACCGGCAGCAGGGGCCGGGGCACGGCGAGCCGGGCCGCGTCGGCCATGGCGAAGGACGCATAGCCGGTCTCGTTGTACTGGGCGTAGCGGCGCAGGGTGTCGGCCGGCGTCAGGGTCAGCTGGCTGGCGACGGTATCGGCGATGCCGGTGTGGGCGACCGACAGGCGCCCTGTCGCGGACCAGGAGCCATTGCGCAGCGCCTGTGCGCCCGCCCCGGTGCCCGGGCCGGCCAGGCCGTTGATCTCCACGCGGAAGGCCCCGGGCATCAACGCATAGGTCGACGGCATCAGCGTGTAGGTGCCCGCGGGCAGCCCCGGCACGCCAGCGCCGATCGTGACCTGCCGCCCGACCAGCGCAGCCGACGCACCGCCCTCGGGCGCCACCGGCGCCTGGCCCGGCTGCACGCCCGGCACGAGCGCGTAGACCGGGTTGGTGCCCAGTCCCGGCAGCACGAAGCCGCCCTGGTTGCCGGTCTGCACCAGCGGGTGGTAGCGCGCATCGGTGGAACCGCCGCGCCCCGACACGAAGCCGGCGCCGAGCAGCTCGCCGCCGCCGGACAGGTCCACCGTGGCGCCAGGCTGCACCACCACCGACCGGCTGCCCAGGATCAGGCCGACACCCAGCTCGCCGTTGGTGTTGCCGCCCTGGCCGAGGAAGCTCACAGGTTTGCCGTCGTAGCTGTAGACCTGGCCGTCGACCGTGCCGCCGTAGGGCAGCACCAGGCCCTTGCCGCTGACCGAGCTCAGGCTGCCGGGCTGCAGCACGACGTCGCTGCTGCCCAGCGAGCCGATCTCGAGCCGCCCCAGGGGCGCGCGCACCACACCGCCCTGATGGATGGTCGGGCCGCCCAGCTGCAGGCGGCCGAAGGCCGAATACGGCACGGCGGCATCGCCCTCGCCGCTGCGGGCGATGGTCAGGGTGCGCGTGCGGTCGTAGTGGAAGCCGGTGAAGTCGTCGGACACGGCGCTGAGGAAGCCCGCCACCACCCGGGCGCCGACGTCGGTCGCCGGGTACAGCTGGGCGGCCCACAGCGTCATGTCGCCCTTGGTCAGCAGCTGGGTGCCGATGCCCAGCGCGATCGCGTCCGGGGTGGCGCCGGCGAGGAAGCGCAGGTCGCCCTGGCTGTTGATCTGCACGTCGTCGAAGCCGCGGCGCTCGACGCTCACGTCGCTGCCGTCGGCCTGCGGCAGCTTGCCCAGCGCGCCGAACAGCACGTTGCCGCGCACGTCGATGAGGTTCGCGCTGGCCTCGAACACGGCCTCGGTGTCGCGCTGCGACATGGTCGGCAAGCCGAACACCGGGCGCAGGTACCAGTCCCGGTTGGCTTCCGGTGCGGCGAGGATGCCCGCCAGCAGCAGGTGCGGCGCGGAGAGCCGGACCCGCGACGCGGCGGCGGCGTTGTCAGCCAGGCCCATGGCGGCGCTGTAGAACCGCAGGCTCTGGCCCATGTCCAGCGTCACGTCGCCGTCGAAGCTCAGCAGCCCGTTGCTCAGCACCGAGAGGCTGTCGAAGCCGCCGGCACGGACCTGGTCCACGCCGAGCCCGCCATGGCCGTAGGCGAGGCTGTCCGCGGCCGCATCGGCCGTGCCCGGCAGCGGGCTGCTTTGGTGCACCTGGCCGAGCATCAGTTCGCGGATCTTGGTCACGCGGTCGCTGACCGCGTCCTTGACGTAGTACGGGCTTTCCAGCGCCACCGACAGGCTTCCGCCCGCTGCGCCCGCGCCGCCGGCCCGGGCCGTGAAGCGGCCGTCCAGGTACAGGCCGTTGTTCGAGGCCAGGCTGATGCTGCCGCCCTGGCTCGCCACCTGCACCCGGCCCTGGCCCGGAATGTCCAGCGCCGCCTGGTCGCCCGACGCCTCCAGCCGTGCGCCCTCGCGCACCACCACGAACAGGTCGCTGGCCGTCGCGATGCCGGTGACCGGGTCGATCTGGCCGCCGACGACGATCCTGCCGCCGTCGCGCACCTGGCCGTAGCTACGGCCATGGTCGTCCACCGCGCTCACCGCGCGGGCCGCCACGTCGATCAGCGCCTGCTCGCCGATCCAGATCGAACGGCCGTGACCGGCCGCCTGGGCCGCCTCGAAGCCACGGGCTGTCAGGCCGGCCAGCGACACGCTGCCGCCCCAGGCACGCAGCGTACCGTCCAGCGTGAGCTGGCCGACGCCGCGCAGGTCGATGGCCTGGCCGGGGTCCACACCGATCAGCGCGCCCTGGCCCACCACGGCCTGCACCACCGGCAGGTCCTCGGCGCGCGTGTTGATCGTGCCCGCCTGCAGCGACAGGCTCGCGCCCTTGCGCTGCGTGAGCACGCCCTTGACGGAGTCTTCCTGGTAGAGCGGTGGCGTCCACAGGGTCAATGCATCGGCCGGTCGGCGGCCGGTGGCGCTGTCCAGCGCCTCGGGGCCGAAGCGAAACACCGGCATCGTGACCTCGACCTGCGCGCCATCGGCCACCGCGAAGCCGTGGTTGCCGATCAGGGCATAGCGGCCGAAGCCCTTGTCGAAGAAGTCGGCGCCGAGCGCCAGCGTGTCGGCGGTCAGCATGTCCGGCGTGTCGCCGATGGCGATGCGACGGGTCTGCAGCGTGAGCGTGCCGCCGCCGTCCACCCCGTGGCCACGCAGCACCGCGCCCTCGAGCACCACCTGGCCCGCGCCGGTGTTGAAGCCGTCGGACTCGAGCGTCACGTTGCCGCCCTTGCCGCCCTGCGTCTTGGCCTTGGCCAGCAGCGCGGCCCCCGAGGACACGTCGACCACGCTGCCTTGCCCCAGCACCACGTCGCCGCTGCTGCGCACCGACACATTGCCGCCGTTGCGGAAGGCCACGCCGCCGCTGTCGACCGGGTCCTTCAGCAGGTTGGTCCACAGCCCGCTGGTGTCGAGCCTGGCGCCGTCCGCGAGCCGCACCGAGGCCACGCGGCCCTCCGGTGCAATCAGGGTGCTCGTGTCCTTGAGGCTGTTGGCACCGACCTGCTCCAGCACGTTGCCCAGCTGGATGCTGCCGCCGTGCGCCACCAGGTCGGCACCGACCGATACGCTCGGCGCGTACAGCGTGATGTTTCCGCCGTGGCCGGCCTGCAGTGCGCCGTCCACCGCGATGCTTTCGCTCGCCGCGATGCGCACCGCACCCAGGCCGAACCCACTGAGCAGGGTGGTGTCGAGCACCACCGTGTCGCGCCGCTCGGCCGGCAGCACGCTTGACAGGTCGAGCCCCGCCGCGATGGCCTGCACCGTGTCGCTCAACCTCACCTGCTTCACGCTGCCCGCGTCGAGCCGGCGGTGCAGCGCGCCCGTGTTCTTGTCGAAATAGCTCTCGTAGCTGCCGACGATGAGCTGCCCGCGCTGCGCGGCCGCGAGGCTCGATTGGCGGTAGCCGTCGAGTCCCGCCTGCGCCGCCTGCGTCTGCCGCGGCCCCTGGAAGGCCTCGGCCACGATCTCGCCCTCCAGCACCGCGGCCGGGGTGCCGACGATCAGCAGGCCGGCATCGCGGCCCACCGTGTAGCCGCTCTCCAGCCGCTGCTGCGCGCCGATCAGCGGGCTGTAGAAGTATTCGGTGGCGTTCTTGCCCCAGCGCGCGTGCGCATCCTCGAAGCCCCGGTAGACGCCCGTGTACAGCAGGTCGCCCGGCGCCTTGTTCACCTCGTACAGCCGGCCGTCGGCGCCCTTGAGCCAGCTCTGGTGGAGCTTGCCGGTCTGCACGTCCAGCGTGCCGCCCGACAGGTTGATGCTCGAGCCGCGCTGCGTGACCAGCTCGCCGCCACCGAAGTTCACCACCCCGCCCTGGGCCATCCATTCGCCCACCGTGTGGCCCTGCGTGCCCAGGTAGCCGCCGACTTCCAGCAGGCCACCGCCCGTGTACCAGCGCTCGCCCGCGTAGCCGTTGGTGCCGCCGGGCACGAAGACCAGCGAGCGCCGGTCGATCCACAGGTCGTTGTTCGCGAGCTGGTTGCTGTCGCGGTTGCCCGGCGCATCGCGCTGCTCGTTGCCCTGCACGTTGATCTTGACGTTGTTCGAGGCCATGGAGAGCTTCACGCCCACCGCGCCCGACACGTCGATGCGCGCGCCCTCGCGCACCAGGCTGCGTTGCGCGGCCTCGACAACCACCTGGCCGCCCGTGGCCAGCGTGAGCGAGTCCTGCAGGAACTCCACCGTGCCGCCGCTGGCGACCTCCACGCGCGACAGGTCGCGCCGGTCCTTGCCCGCAGGCATGAGGCCGCTGCTGTTGTCGATCGGCACCGCCGGGCCCATCAGGCCGGTGCGCTGGCTGTCCAGCGCGGTGGCGTCGCTGTCGTCGAGCGCGATGGCGGTCACGCTGCCGGTGCCGAAATGCACGGCCCCGGTGGCACCGCTCGCCGCCAGGTGCACCGTGCCGCGGGTGTTGACCGAGGTCGTCGACAGCAGCACGCCCTGCTGCCGCAGCTCGCGCCCCGTCATCGTCACATCGCCTTCGCGCGCCACGATCAGGCCGGTGTTCGTCACCTGGCCCGCCAGGCTGTCGGTGGCGAACTGCGGCGTGACCTCGTTACCGCGCGTGGTCGAGGCCTGGTTGCCGCCGGTGCCCACACCCTTGCGGATCAGGAAGCTGTCGCCCGCGGCCAGCGCCGCCTGGCCCTTGGGCGCGGCGATCTCGCCGGCGTTGTGCACTTCCTGGCCCAGCAGCAGCACATAGCCGCCGCCCTCGGTCGAGGTGCGGGGCGCCAGCGTGGCGATGCGTGCGCCGGCCTGCACTTCGACCTGGCCCTGTGCGCCGGTGAAGCTGGGCGCGCTGCCGTTGCTGTAAAGCCCGTTGGCCTGGAACTGCGCATCGCCGATGTGCGCGGCCGCGGCCACCAAATTGCGCGTGTCGACCTGGCTGCTGCCACTGAACACGATGCCGTTGCGGTTGGCGATCAGCACCGTGCCGTCGCCCTTGATCCGGCCCTGGATCTGCGAAGGCCGCGCCTGCGGATCGTTGACGCGATTGAGCACCGCCCAATCGGCCTGCTGCTTGAACTCGACCGTGGTGTTCTTGCCGACGTTGAAGCTCTCCCAGTTGAGGATCGCCTTGTCGGCGGTCTGCTGGATCGCGACGTTGGTCTTGCCATCGGCCGTCGTCTGGGCCGGGCCATTGGCGTTCAACCAACCGGCCGTGAGGCTGTTCGTGTCGACCTTGAGGCCGCCCTCGGCCAGGCCGTCGGGCACGCCGCCACCGGCCGCCAGCGCCGCCGCGCGGGCCGCGGCCTGCGCCGCCTGCTGCGCCGCGATGCCGCGCGCCGCGAGGTTCAGGTTGTCGATCGAGCGCGCGAGCTGTGCCTGCGCTTGCTGCTGCTGCGCCTGCGGGTTGGTGAGCGAGGACACCGGCAGGCCGTTGGGCAGCCGGCCGGTGGCCGCGGCCGTGTTCTGGATCGCGCCCTTGGCGGCGAACCATGCGCCGCCCAGGGCCTGCTGGGCCTGCGCGTCGGCCATGACGCCGCTCGCGACCAAGGCCACGGCGATGGCCTGTGCGATCGGCGCCCGCCGGAATCCGCGCCCCTGCATGGCTGTGCCTGGAAGGTTCTTGTCGCCGCGTCCGCGTGTGTTCATGTGAGGTTTCCGCCCGGTGATGGTGTCGCTGCCATGCGGCGGGCCGTCTCGTCGCGGCCCGCCGGATCCATGGGGGTGTCCACGGCACGAGCGCTGCGGAAACTTCCCCCTCTGCAGGGTTGACGAGTGGCCCCGGGCCGATACCGCAAACTTTTTTCGAAGCCGCCGCGGATCGGGAAAAACAGAGGCCGCGCGCCACACCCTCGAACACACACGACAGCGTAGGCCGCGCGCATGACACGCGGCCGATCCCTTCCTGCAGGTGGTTCTCGCGTAGCGCGCGTTCAGCTCAGGAGCAGCAAGCCGCCGGGCAGCGACCGCGCACGGAGTTCGAAGGCTTCCTGCACTTGCCACAACGCGAGGTCCAGCGCGGCGATGGCGAAACGGCCGCTGACCGGCTTGCCGCGCAGCGCGTCGTTCATCAGCACCACGCGGCCGGCGCGGTAGCGGTTGATCTCGTCGATCGCATCCGCCAGCCGGGTCTGGTCAAACACCAGCATGCCTTCGCGCCAGGCCGAGACCGTGCGCGGGTCGATGGGGGCGATGCCGCTGATCGCACTGGCGCTGTAGACCGTCTGCTGGCGCGCCTCGAGCGCGCGCAGCCCGGCCGGATGCTGCACGCGCACCGCGCCCTCGATGCAGGTCACGCAGACCTTGCCGTCCAGGTGGCGCACCTCGAACTGCCCCGCGCTCGCCTGGCTGCGTCCCACGCCCGCCACCACGGTGAACGCAGGGCCGCCGCGCTTCAGGTCGATGGCCGCCTCGCCCGCGATCAGGTCCAGCCCGACCGGCTGGCCGTCCTCGGTCTGGCGGCGCACGCTGGTGCGCGTGTTGAGCGTGACCTCGACGCCGTCGGACAGCCGCAGCGGCCGCTGCTCGCCGGCCGCGGTGCGGTCGTCGGCCGCCCATTCGTCGGGCGCTGGCCACAGGCCCATGGGCGGGCGCAGCACCGCCATGCCGGTCACCGCCGCCGCCGCCATCGCCGTGCCGAGGAAGACCCGGCGGCCGCGCACCGGCATGACGGGTGCCCGCGCCTGCACTGTGGCGGCCTCCGGCTTCATCCGCAGCAGCGCGCGCGCCGACGGCTCGATCGCGTCCCAGCGCAGCTTGACCTGCTGGTAGGCGGCCCGGTGCGCGGGGCTGGTCTGGACCCAGCGCCGGAAGCGCTGCGCATCGATGTCGCGGGCGTCGCCCGAGCTGAGCAGGCGCAGCCAGTTCCACGCCTGGTCCTCGAGACCGGCGGGCGACGTGGGTGCGTTCTGTTCTCTCATATGGGATGACGAATGGCGGGCCGCGAAACCCGCATTATTTTTGCTGCGCGGCCAGGCTGGCGTCCAGGCGCTCATGGCAGCGCTTGAGTTCGTACTCGACCGTGCGCAGCGAAACGCCCAGTTGCAGCGCGGCCTCCTTCTGCGTCATCCCTTCGGCGTGCACCAGCAGCGCGACCGCGCGGCGGCGCTCGGGCATGCGGTCCAGCAGTTGGCGCACCGCCTCGAGTTCCGAGCGCGCCTCGGCGGTCTGCGCCGGCCCCGGGGCCGGGTCCATCACCTCCTCCAGCAGCTGGTCGACGTCGTCGCCCGACAGCAGGCGGCTGTGCCGGCGCTGCACGTCGACCGCGATGTTGACCGCCATGCGCGACAGGTAGGCGCCCGGGTTCTGGATCGGCCCGAGGTCCTCGCCGCCCTTGAGCCGCAACCAGGTGTCGTGCAGCGCGTCGCCGGCGTCCTCGGCATTGCCCAGCTTGCGCGTGAGCCGCTGCTTGAGGGTCGCATAGTGCTTGCCCAGGTAGTCGAGCAGCACGAGTTGGGTGTCTCCGGACATCGCTAGCCCGCGCCCTGGAGCGGCGCGCAGCGCGGCCCGGTGCCCGGCAGCTCGGGCGCGATCCTGATCGTGAGCGGCTGCTGCACCAGCGCCACCGGCGGTGCACGCTCGATGCGCACGCGCCGCAGCGTGTCCAGCAGCGCCGCATCGCGCTCGGCATCGCCGCTGCCGCCGATGAGCCGGGTGCCGCCGACGCGCCCTTGCGCGTCGAGGTCGAAGCGCAGCACCGCGCTGTAGTCGCCCGGTCGGCTGCGTCGATCGGCGCACAGTGCCTGCCAAACACGCGCCTGCACCAGACCCGCATAGCCTTCCGCGCCGAACAGCGCCGCCATGCCGGACTGCGGCGGTGTGGCGGCGGTGGCGGTGATCTCCTCCCTGAGCACGAAGGTCTGGCCCAGGTGCGAGCTGCGCTGGTCCGCGCCGAGGCCCGAGCCCGCGAGCAGCGTCTGCAAGGCGGCGGCGGCGGAAAGACGGCCCCGCACCGCCGAGGACACGCGGTGCCCGAGGGGCTCGCTGGGCAGCAGCACCGGCTGGCCGGTGGTGTCGGCATAGCGGTCCAAGGCCGCGCTCAGGGGCTGTGCGGGGATGTCGAAATCGAACAGCGGTGACGCCCCATCGGACACCCGACCGCCGCGTACGCTGCCGGCGGGCCCGTGCAGAGGCGCGGCGTAAAGCGCGTCATCCGCACCCCAGGCCGGCGCGGCAAGCCCGCAAAGCAGCATGCGCAGGATGACCCCGTGGCGTCTCACGCTGGCTGCGTGGCAGCGCACCGCGAAGCGTCCTCGCGCCTTGCCTGGCCGCGGGTGCGCACCCGCCCGCAGGCGTGCCGCGAGGACCATGAAGGGAGGACGATTCGAATCGACAAGGTCTGCGCACCATTCCAGTAAACACCGCATGGTGGCGCCCCAATACGACAGCCTCGTTACATCGCCGCAGCGAGCGCATATCGGCAGACGCCGCATGGCCTTTGCTTGTCGCGCCCGCGCGGGCTTCCTAAACTCGGACGCGTGCACACCTCCTCTACGTCTTGCCGTCATCTCGACGGCCTGCGCCCGTCCCTCGCGATGGGCCTGCTGCGTGGACGCCGCATGGCGGGCACGGCAGATCTCCGGCCCACGCCCGGACATCCCTGAGCCCGGCGGTCCGCCCCTTTCTCCTTCTTCGCGCAAACCATCGACCGCCGGGCATCCGCCCCGCGCGGTCGCGGCCGTCCCGTGGGTTTCGGGGCCGCCGCATGCGATGGACCGCGCGCGTTCGAACGCGCGCGCCGGCCGTCGCCGAAAGAGACAAGACGATGCAGAACATCCAATCGATCCTGGCCGTGACCGACCTGTCGATCGACGGCAACCTGGCGATGGAGCGCGCCGCGCGCCTGGCGCTGGCCCACGGCGCGACGCTCCAGCTGATGTACGCGGGGCCCGCCGGCAGCGCGCCGCGCCTGGGCGCCGCCAGCCACCTGGCCCAGCTGGCGCGCGAGATGAGCAGCCGGCTGGGGCTGGCGGTCCGCACGGTCGAGCGGGCCGTCAATGCCGTGGCGGACATCGCCGCCCAGGCCCGCTCGGTCGACCTGCTGGTGCTGGCCCATCGCCGCGACCGGACACTGGGCGCGCGCATCCTCGGCCAACCCGTGGAACGGCTGCTGCGCCAGTGCCGCTGCCTGGTGCTGGTCACGCGCGTGCGGCCGCGCCGCCACTATGAGCGCATCGTGGTGGCGGTCGACCTGGGCCCCGCATCGCAGCGGCTGCTCGAGCTCGCGGGCCGCTTCGATGCGCAGGCCGAGATCGCGCTCTTCCACGCGCTGGGCGAAGGCCATGAGGCCAAGCTGCGCTACGCCTCGGTGTCGGAAGCCGTGATCGACGCCCACCTGCGCGAGCGGCTGCACCAGGCCCGCGTGCGCATGGCCGGGCTCAGCGGGGGATCGGATGCGCGGCGCAACCGCGTGATGTCGGCCATCGGGCGCGGCGACCCGGCGCGCCAGCTGGCGATCCAGCAGGACTACCTGCGGGCCGACCTGGTGGTCATCGGGCGGCCGCGGCGTCCGCCGTTCGCGCAGTGGCTGTGCAGCAGCCTGGCGCAGCGCCTGCTGGGCTGCGTGGGCAGCGACGTGCTGGTGGTGCCGGAAGACGCCGTGGCCGCGACCCGGCCACGCGCCAAGCAGCGGCTGGACGCCGAGCGTGCTGTCGGCTTTGGCTGACGGGCATCGGCGCGATGGCCTGAAGCGCTCGGGCGGCGGAAGCTGCGACGGTGGCGTTTTACCGTTTGGAGACCCGCATGACGAAGCACCCCGCCCCGCCGCAGAAGCCCGCCACCCTGCACGAGGAGCCCGAGATCACCCAGGAGGAAGCGGTGCCCAGCGACGGCAAGGACACCGAGGGCGAGAAGCTCATGAAGAAGGTGCGCAACCCGAAGCTCGACGAGGCGCCGGGCGATGAGCGCACCGAGGACTGAGCCGGCTCTTACTTGAGCTTGTCCTTGGCCAGGTCCAGCGCGGCCACCGCGCATTCCGCGTCGGTGCTGCCGGCCGGTGCGCCGCCCACACCGATCGCACCGATCACGTCGTTGCCCGCACGGATCGGCACGCCGCCGGCCAGCAGCAGGAAGCCCGGGATGTCGTTGAGGAACTGGGCGCCGGGGTTCTTCTGCGCGTTCTCGCCCAGGTTGGCCGTGGGCGCGCGGGTCGAGGCCGAGGTGAAGGCCTTGGCGCGGCTGGCCTCGACGGTGTGCGGGCCGGCGTTGTCGGCGCGCAGCACGGCACGAATCAGGCCCGCGCGGTCGACCACGGTGGCCGTCACGTTGACGCCCTTCTGCGTGCAGGCGGCCACAGCCGATTGCGCGATTTCCTGCGCCAGGGCCAGCGAGATGTTGCGCTCCTGCAGCACCTGGGCCTGGCCCAGCAGCGGGGTGACGGCGAAGGCGGCGATGGCGAGAAGGCGGGACGTGTGCATGAGATTCTCCTTGTCTGAAAACCGGGACATCCGGCTCAGCAGGGAATCTAAATTTCGCGCCTCGCGCTGAACAGCCGTGGCGCTACCCGCGCGGCTGGGTAGTTCTACCCAGTGGGGTACGGCCCTACGCCACGCGGCCCGGGTCCTCGAGCACCACCCGCACCATCTCGGCGACCGAGCCGGTGCCCAGCTTGAAGGCCGCGCCGGCGCGGTGCTTCTCCACCGTGCGCGGCGAGATGTCGAGCCGGCGCGCGATCTCCTTGGTCGACAGGCCGTCGGCCACCAGCCGCAGGATCTCGTGCTCGCGCGCGCTCAGTTGCTCGAGCCTTTCACTGGCCTGTGAACGCTGCGCGTCCAGCGTCGCGCTTTCCTCGAGCCGCGCCATGCCGGCCTGCACCGCCTCGAGCAGGGCCTGCTCGTCCACCGGCTTGGTGAGGAAGTCCACCGCGCCGCCGCGGAACGCGCGCCGGCACACCGACACGTCGCCATGGCCGGTGATGATCACCACCGGCAGCGGCATCGGATCGGCCTGCAGCCGCTCGAGCAGCTGCAGGCCCGAGAGCCCCGCCATGCGCACATCGGTCACCACGCAGCCCTGCGCGCCGGCCGGCTCGCGCTGCAAAAAGGCCGTCGCACCGTCGAAGGCCTGCACCGCGTAACCGAGCGTGCGCAGCAGCAACGCCAGGGCCTCGCGCACGTCGGCGTCGTCGTCGATCAGGAACACCGGATGCGTCATCGCGCGCCCTTCAGATGCACGGTGAAGACCGTGGCTGTGCCGGGCGTGCTCTGCACCTCGATGCGCCCGCCGATGTTCTCCACCAACCGCTCGCACAACGACAGGCCCAGCCCCATGCCGCCCTCCTTGGTGGTGAAGAAGGGCTGGAACACGCGCGCCAGCTGCTCGGGTGCGATGCCCGGGCCGTTGTCGATCACCGCGACCTGCGCGCCAGCGGCATCGGATCGTGTGCGCACCGTGATGCGCGCGCCGTCCTGCCCCTGCAGGGCCTCGGCCGCGTTGCGCACCAGGTTGTGCAGCACCTGTTCGACCGAGATCGCATCGATGCGCACCATCGGCCCCGCGGGATCGAGTGCCAGTTCGAGCGCGATGCCGCGCGTCTGCAGATCGGCCTGCGCCAGTTCGGCCACGCCCTCGACCAGCGCATTGAGCGCCACCGCTTCCACCGTCGGCTCGCGCTGGCTCACGTAGGAACGGATGCGCTCGAGGATGTCGCCCGAGCGCCGCGCCAGCCGCACGTTGGCCTGCAGGATCGGCACCATCGCCGCCGCGTCGGCGCCCTGCTCGATGAGCCGCAGGCCGGCCTGGCTCTGGCTCAGCATCGCGGTCAGCGGCTGCGTGAGCTCGTGCGCGATGCCCGAGGCCATCTCGCCCAGGCCGTTGACGCGCATCGCATGCGCCAGCCGCAGTTCCTGTGCCTGGCGTGCCGCTTCACGGCGCGCACGCCGCACGCGCTGCACGCTGCCGACCGCCCACAGCAGCGCCGCGCCGCCGATCGCCAGCGCGAGCAGGCCGCCGGCCGGCAGCAGCTCGGCCCAGCCCAGCCGGCGGGTCAGCACCAGCTGCAGCGGCTGGCTGGTGCTGCCCAGGCTCTGTGCAAAACCCAATGTGCGCGGCCAACGCTCGCGTGCATCGCGTGCATCGACAGGCTGGCCGCCGAAGACCGTGCCGTGCGCGTCGGTGAGCCACACGGCCGCGCCGGCCAGTGCGGGATGGACCGGGCCGTCGGGCGCCAGCAGCTGGGCCGCGTCGATCTGCAGCACCAGCGCGCTCAGGGGCGCATCGCCGATGCGCTTGACCATCGCATAGCCCGGCCCCACGGGCGCATCCAGCATGGCGGCCTTGCCTGCACCCAGCGTGGCCGCGCGCTGCGCCACGACGTCGAGCCGCGGCGGCGCGACGCTCGCGTTGCGGGTCGAGGCCAGCACCTCGGGTGTGGGCGAAAGGCGCATCAGGTCGATGGCCACGATGCGCGGATAGAAGGTCTGGATGGCCGAGGCCACGGCGCGGAAGGTGGCGCGCTGTGGATCGTCGAGTTGCGCGATCGCATGCAGGTTGGTCAGGTGTGCGTCGTGCTGGCCGACCCGCTGCGCGATCGTGCGGTGCAGGGTGCGCGCTTCGTCGTCGAAGCGCTGGCTCAGCTGATGGAAGCGCCAGCCCGCGAGCAGCGCGGCGCCCAGCACCATGAGCAGCAGCCAGGCGGCCAGCCAGCGCCAGGACGGCCGCGCGGCCACCTGCGCCGTCGGCACCTGGGATGCAGTCAGCGCAACAGTCTTCGCATCGAGGGTGTTGGAAAGGGCCATGGGCAGGCGATGGTACGCAAGCCCGCAGGCAGTGTCGATGCGCGGCGGCTCAGCGCAGCGCGCGCACCGCGGCGCCCAAGGCATCCTGCGACGCCGGCGGCAGCACGGCGAGCCGCAAGGCCTCGGGCAGGCCGAAGGAGGCCGCGTCGCGCACCTTGACGCCCCGCGCGCGCAAAGCCGCGGCCAGCGCCGGCACACCGCCCCCGGCCGGACGCACGCCGAAGAAATTGCCCACGCTGGGCAGCACCTCCCAGCCCAGGTCTTCGCACAGCGCCTGCTGGTGCGCCTTCCAGGGCCGCAAGGTCGCGCGGCAATCTGCGAGCCATTGCTGCGCATCGGGCCGGGTCCAGGCCGCGAGCAAGGCCACGCCATGCACGCCGGTCGGCCACGAGGGCGCCATCTGCAGCAGCGCATCGTGCAGCGTGCGATCGGCGCGCGGCGCGATCGCGTAGGCCGCGCGGATGCCGGTCAGGCCCAGCGCCTTGTTGGGGGTCCAGAGCTGCCAGACGCGGTCGCGCTGCATTGCGTCGAGGTCCAGCGCGCCTTCGAGCCGCAAGGGTTCGTAAGCCAGGTCGAGCACGCCGCAGGCCGCCGGCGGCAGCGCATCGATGCGCGCGCCGAAGGCCGGCTCGGCCTGCCCCAGCGGGCTCGACGGGTCGCAGCACCAGTGCAGCGCAGCGGGCTCGATCGGCGCCCCGCGCGCCACCGCCGTCAGGCCCCAGGCGCGCGCCGCGCGGCGGTAGTCGCCGTAGCTGTGCGGCGGCAGCACCACGTAGCGGCCTCCCTGGGCAGCGAAGGCCGCGGTGATGCGGAAGATGAACTCGCTGGCACTGGCCGCGACCACGATGCGCGACGCCTCGACGCCATGGAAACGGGCCAGCGTCTCGCGCAAGGCCGTGTACTGCGGGTCGGGATAGTGTTCGGCGTCGGCCGCCTGCAGCGCGGCCAGCGCGGCCGGGCACGGGCCGCAGGCATTGCCGTTGCTCGAGAAATCGTGGGCCGGCACGCCCAGCGCATCGGGGCCGCCGTGCACGATGGGCGGGAAGGAAGAGGAAGACATCGGGTCGAGGATACGCAAGCGCGCTTCAGCAGCGCACGGCCACTGCGGCCACCGCCGCCAGCACGGCCATCACGCGCACCGCGCGGCCACCCAGCCGCGCCGTCTGCGGCAGGTCCGCCGGCGTCGGCGCTCGGCCCTCGGCGTTGAGCACATAGACGCCCGGCTTGCCCAGCCGCACGCCCAGCCGCAGCGCCATCGCCGCCATCGGCCAGCCGCTGTTGGGCGACGGCGTGCGCGCCGCCTCGCGGCGCAGGGCCGCGCTCGGCCATGGCCCCTGCAGCAGCAGCGCCGTGAGGCGCGCGGGCAGCCACGACAGCCCGTCGTCGGCATGCGCGGCCCACTTGCCGGCCCATTCCCAGATGCGGCCGCCGCGCTCGCCGCGGTAGCCCCACATCGCATCGGCGGTGTTCGCGAAGCGGTACAGCGCGGCGCCGGGCAGGCCGCCCAGCACGAACCAGAAGATCGGCGCGACCACCGAGTCGTTGAGGTTCTCGGCCAGCGACTCGATCGCGCTTTCGCGCACCTCGGCCGCGCTCAGCGCGCTCACGTCGCGGCTCACCAGGCGCGCGAGCTGCGCCCGGCCCGCATCGAGCGATTCGGCCAGCGCGGCCTCGACCGCCAGCACCTCGTCGCGCAGCATGCGCCAGGCCAGCAACGGCTTGAGCAGCAGACCGAGCAGCAGCGCGGCCACCACCGGCCACAACTGCGCAGCCAGGCGCTGCAGCAGGTAGGCGGCGAGCACCACGACCGCGGCGCCCACCCACCAGGCCAGCGCGCCCGCGATGAAGGGCCTGGCCCGCGGCGCATCGGCCGTGGCTGCGAGCGGCGCGATACGCCGGCCCGCCGCGCCCAGGTAGCGCCCCATCCACACCACCGGATGCCAGCGCGCGGGCGGCTCGCCGAAGGCATGGTCGATCCACAATGCCAGCAGCAGCGCGGCGGCCATCGCGATCGCGGCCGTCATGCGCGGGCCTCCGCAGCGGCGACGCGGCGGCCGCGCCGCCATTGCGCGATCGCGCCGAAGGCCAGCAGAAGCGCCACGCCGAACGCGCCCCACAGGCCCTGCACGACCGGCGGTACGGGCGGCACGGGCGGCGGCGTGGGCGTGACCGCGTCGAGGCGCAGGCCCCGCACGCGCTGGGGCGCGTCGGGGTCGACGGGCGCCTCGACCGCGGCGGGCAACGCCACTTCCACCGGCCGCACCGGGGCATTGGCTGAAGGCACGGCCGCGGGCGCCAGCACTGCCTGCGCGAAGCGCTGCACGCCCGCATGGCGCTCGACCAGCCCGCTGGCCTTGGCGGCCTCGGCATAGGCCCGCGCGAGTTCGCGCCGGGTCGCGGCATCGGGCCGCCAGTAGTCGAGCCGGATCGCATCGAGCATGCGTTCGAGCGTCTGCGCGAAGGCCGCGCGGTTCGCGCCCTCGAGCCAGGCGCGCGTACCGAGCTTGTAGCGGTCGCGCACATAGACGTCGTGCAGCGACTGCCACTGGTCCTGCCGCACGGTCTCTGGGGCGGTCACCTGCCAGCCCCACAGGAACTGCGCTGTCTTCAGCACCTGCAGCGTGCCGCTGTAGCCCTCGGCCTTCTGGGCTGCGATCCACTGCGGGTGCAGGTAGCGGGTCTGCATCTCGCGCGCGATGGCGCCGGTGGCGGTGTCGGTGCGCACCACGCCGCCCTCGCCCGCCGCGTTGCGCAGGTTCTGCACGTAGAGCGCCGGGTCCTTGCCCGTGAGTTGGCGCACCGCCTGCGCGATGCCGCCCAGGTACTGGAAGGGGTCGTCGTTGGTGAGCACGCCGTAGAGGTTGGAGGTGCGCGACATCAGCGCGGCATCGACCTGCCGCAGGTTGTCGGCATAGGCGCCCTGGCGCAGCGCGCCCTCGAGGCCGGCACCGTAGGCGTGGCCCATGCGGTCCATGTAGAGCTGCGCCATCTGCGCATCGCCGCCCGCGCGGCGCTGGCCGGTCCAGAGCGCGGTCGCGAGCGCGGCTTCTTCCAGGCCCGCGCCGTAGCTGCCCTGCGCATTGGAGAAGATGCGCGCCGTCGACCAGCGCTGCGCCTCGTCGGCCGAGGCACCCTGGGTGCGCAGGCGCTGCACCATCGCCGTGCTGTGGCGCGCGACCGCGTTGTCGGCTTCGTTCAAGGCCGCGACCTGCCGCACGGCCTCGTCGATCCAGCGCATCACGGTCGGGAACTGGTCGCGGTAGGAGCCGGTCACGCTCAGCAGCACGTCGATGCGCGGCCGGCCCAGCCGGGCCCTGGGCACGACGTCGATGCCGACGATGCGCCCACCCTCGTCCCAGCGCGGCTGCACGCCCAGCGCATGGAAGACCTGGCTTTCCATCATCCCCTGGTGGCGCAGCGTCTCGCCGGCCCAGAGCGTGAAGGCGATCTTCTCGGGCGCGCGGCCGCCGTGCGTTTTCGCGTGCTCGGCGACCCACGCATCGAGCGCGGCCGTGCCGACCGACCAGGCGGCCTGCGTCGGCACGCGGCTGGGGTCGAAGCCGTAGAGGTTGCGCCCGGTCGGCAGGCTGTCGGGGTTGCGCACCGGATCGCCGCCATAGCGCGAGGCCAGGTAGCGGCCGTCGAGCGCGGTCAGCAGGCCCGCGGTCTCCTGGTTGTCGGCGAGCAGCGCATCGAGGCGCTGCGCGCGCAGCGCGAGCGCCCGCAGGGCCTCGACCGCGGCCGGGCCCCGGCCTTGCGCCGCCGCGGCCTCGGGATCGCGCACTGCGACTTCGAGCCAGCGCGCCGAGGCCGATGCCAGGAGCTGGTCGCCTTCGACAAACACCGCCTCCTCCGGGTCCTCGCCCAGCGCCGCGAGCAATGGCTTGCGAAGGATCTGCAGCAGCGTGAGCCTGCGGCGCTCGGCAGAAGGCGTCTCGCCGAAGGTGGCCAGGCCCAGCGGCTGCGCGGTCTGCGCGAGTTCCTCCAGGTAGGGATGCAGCACCGCGATGAAGCCCGCGAAATCGGCGCGCAGCCGCGCGGGCGTCCATTGCAGGTCGCGCTCGTAGTGCTGGGCCATGAACTCGGTCGCAAGCTGCGTTTCGAGCGCGCGCTTCACAGGGCCCGGCGCCAGCGTCTCCCAGTCGTGCAGGCGCTCGTGCATGGCCTGCACGCCGGGGCGCAGGCCGGCCGGCGAGAACAGCGGCGTCGAATGGCTGACCATGGTCGCGCGGCCGCGGCGCTTGGCGGTGGTGGCTTCGCCGAGGTTGTCCATCACGTAGGGATAGATGTTGGGCAGGTCGCCCAGCGCGAGCAGCGGATCGTCCTGTGCCGACAGGCCGCGCTCCTTGCCGGCCGACCATTCGACCGTGCCATGCGTGCCCACGTGCACCACCGCGCCGGCGCCGAAGGCCGTGCGCAGCCAGAGGTAGGTCGCGAGGTAGCTGTGGCTCAAGGGCACGGCCGAGCGGTGGTAGACCTGCGCGGCGGGGTCGCGCACCGTCGTGCCAAGCTCGAAGCGCGGCGGCTGGCGCAGCACCACCACGTTGCCGAAGCGCACGCGCGGGATCACGAAGGCCGGCGCGCCGTCGACGGTGCGCAGCAGGGTCGAGCTTTCGGGCGGCCCCCAGTAGGCCTCGATGCGTTGCTGCGTGGCGGCGGGCAGCGCACGGAACCAGGCGAGGTAGCGCGCCAGCGGCAGGCTGGCGGCCAGGTCCCGGTCCAGCAGCGGCTGCAGCGCGTCGGCGCGGTAGTAGGCCTGCATCGTGGCCTGCACCTGCGCGATCAGCGCCTCGCTGCCCGGCGCGCCGGTGCGGTAGCCGGCCGCCTGCATCGCGCCCAGCATGCCGTCGATGCTGCGCGGCACGTTGAGGAAGGAGGCACCGAAGTTCGCCTCGCCCGGCGGATAGTTGTAGACCAGCATCGCGACGCGGCGCTCGGCCGGCGGCGTGCGCTGCAGCCGCAGCAGCGCGGCCGCCTTGTCGGCCACCGCGTCGATCTGCGCGGGCAGCGGCTGCAATGTGCCGGTGGCCGGATCGCGCGCCGAGACCAGCATCGCATCGGTCATGCCTGCGAGCTCGCTGGGGATGTAGTAGGAGGCGACGTCGCTGGGCGCCAGGCCTTCAGGGCTGGCCTCCCACTGCGCGGCGCTCATCGCCAGCGCGGGCAGGGTCTGCAGCACCGGCACGCCGATGCGTTCGAGCTCGGCCTTGCGCTCGTTGGGGTTGAACACCAGCGCGGCATTCACGATCAGGTCGGCCATGCGGCGCGTATCGCCGTCGGCGTCCGTGGCGTGGGTCATGCGGAAGTAGAGGTCGGCCTGCTGGCGCGGGCCGTAGAAGGCATAGGCGCGCAGGCCGCGCTGGCCGAGGCTGTCGATCAGGCGGTCGAGCCAGGCGGTGTCGTCACCGGTCAGCGTGGCGCCGTTGATGGCGATGGCGACCGTGCCGCCGGTCGCGGCGGGCAGCGCATCGAGCGCCGCGATGTCGCCCTCGACGCGCGGCCAGCCCGGGTGGTAGAAGCCGGCCAGCGGCAGCTCGACCGGTGGCGGCAGGCCGGCCATGTCGCCCACCCGGCCCAGCGCCGTCATGGCGGCCGCGATGTTCGCCGCGCCGGAAAAACGCCAGTAGGCGCGCAGCCGCTGCGCCCAGGCCGGGTCCACGCCGCGCTCGGCCGCCAGCGGTGCGGCGCCCGGGGCCTGGCCCTTGGCCACCAGGGCGAACTCGCCGATCAGCACATAGGGCGTGCCGCTGCGCGCAACCATCTCACCGAAGCGCGCGGCCGCGGCCTGCGCCACGCTCGCGTGCGGCGCATCGATCACGAGCAGGCGCGCGCCCTTCAATGCCGCCGCCAGCGTGTCGGGCGTGTCCTGCGCGGCCGACACCACCTGCAGCGCGAGGCCGGCCTCGGCCGCGGCGCCCTGCAGCCGCGCGAGGCGCGCAGGCGAGACCAGCGGCGTGCTCAGCAGCACGACATGGGATGGCGAAGGCTGCGCCAGCACCGGCTGCAGCCCGCAAAGGAGCAACAACAAGGCCAGCCACCAGCGCATCACTTCGCTCCCTGCACCGGCGTCGCGTCGGCCGGCACGTAGACCATGGTGCCGTCCTTGAGCCGCCAGGCCGTGCCGGCCTTCTCGCCGTCGCCCTGCCCGGTCGCGCCGCTGGCCTTGAAGCGCGTGAGCTTCTGGCCTTCCTTGGTGAGGATCTCCATGTCGGGCTGGCCCTCGTGGCGGATGATCGTCAGCTTGTCCTGCGCGAAGGGGTTCATCGGGTTGTCGATCACCGCGATCATCAGCATGCCGATCACGACCAGGAACACGTCGATCAGGTTGATGGTCGACAGCACCGGGTCGTCGTCCTCGGCGTCGAGGCTGTCGAGAATGCTGAAGCGGCGGCGGGTCATTCGGAAACCTCCGCGCTCCGCGCTGCGGTGCGAGCTTGCTTGGGGCGGCCCGGCGCTGCGCTCATACCAGAGCGTCGCGTGCGTCCAGCACCGTCACCAGTTCGCGCATCAGCCAGCGCCGGCGCACGGTGTAGACCACGAAGGTGATCGAGGCCGAGGCCAGCGCCACGATCACGGCTGCGAAGGCCGGTGCCAGGCTCTGTGCCACGCCCTGCGACTGGCCCGAGGCCACGGCCACCAGCGCGGGGCCCATCGGGATCATGGTCGCGATCAGGCCCAGCATGGGCGCGACGCGGCTGCACAGGCGCACGCCCTCGAGCGACTTGAGCACGGTCAGTTCCATCTGCTCCTGGCCCTGGTCGGCCACGGCGCGCAGCACCAGCACGCGCGCGGGGTCGCGCCGGCGCTGCAGCCCTTCGACCGCGAAGGCGCCCAGGCTCCACACCGCATAGACGAAGGACAGCAGCACGCCCAGCGTGACCGGCCAGAGGAACAGGCGCGCGAGCTCGAACAGCACGCTATCGAAGGCCAGCATCAGGGGGTTTCCTTTTCATTCGGGGCGTCGGCGAACAGCGTCGACGGTGCGCCCCAGCGGTCGTCGAACACCATCGACGCCAGCGGCGCGCGCTGCGCCCAGCGTTCGCGCTGCAGCATCGGTTCGTCGTAGAAGCCGTGCACCGGCCCCAGGCACAGCAGCGCGATGGGCTCGGCGCCCGCGGGCAGCCCCAGCAGCGCCGCGACCTGTGCCGGATCAAACAACGAGACCCAGCCCATGCCCAGCCCCTCGACGCGCGCGGCCAGCCACAGGTTCTGGATCGCGCAGGCGGCCGAGGCCAGGTCCATCTGCGGCAGGGTGCGGCGGCCGAACACATGCTGCTCGCGGCCGTCGGCCAGCGTGACGGCGATCAGTTCGGCCGCCTCGAGAAGGCCCTCGACCTTGAGCCGCATGAACGCGTCCTCGCGTTCGCCCAGCGCCTGCGCGGTGCGCACGCGCTCCTGCTCGACCAGCGCATGCAGCTGCGCGCGCAGGGCCGCGTCGCGCACCCGGAGGAAGCGCCAGGGCTGCATGAAGCCCACGCTGGGCGCGTGATGGGCCGCCTCGAGCAGCCGGCGCAGCAGCTCGGGCGCGACCTCGCCGCCCGCGAAGTGCCGCATGTCGCGGCGCTCGCGGATCGCGCGGTAGACGGCCTGCGCCTCGTCGGCCTCAAATGGCATCTTCACGCGTCGCACCCTGGCCCTTCCTTCCAGGAACACCGCGGAACCGGCTTTGCCGGGCCGCCGGTGTTGCCCCCTGCAAGGGGGAGGGAGGCCACACGAAGTGGGCAAGCCTGGGGGTGTGCAACATGTCTAATCTTCGATGCCGCGTTGCGCCGGGATGCCGGCCTTGAACGCATGCTTGACCATGGTCATCTCGGTCACGGTGTCGGCCAGCTCGATCAGCTCGGGCGGGCAGCGGCGGCCGGTGAGCGCCACGTGCACGTGCTTGGGGCGTTCGCGCAGCGTGGCCAGCACGTCGTCCAGCGGCAGCCAGCCGTAGATCAGCGGGTAGGTGATCTCGTCGAGCACCACGAGGAAGTACTCGCCCGACAGGATCGAGGCCTTGGCGCGCAGCCAGCCGTCGCGCGCGAGCTGGCCCGAATGTTCGAGGTCCTGGCTCTTCCAGCTGAAGCCGTCGCCCAGGCCTTCGATCGGGATGCCCAGGTGCTCGAACATCCGGTGCTCGCCGAAGCGCGCGGTCGGCACCTTCATGAACTGCCAGATCTTCACGGCCTTGCCGCGGCCATGCGCGCGCAGCGCCAGGCCGAAGGCGGCCGTGCTCTTGCCCTTGCCGTCGCCGGTGTTGACGATCACGATGCCGCGGCGTTCGCCCTCGGGCTTCTCGTAGGGCTTGGCGCTGGGAGGGGTTTCGATTTGCATGAGACGTCTTCTTTCAATTCGGAGAGGGGGTCAGCGGGGCAAGGCGATCCACTGCCGGTCGACACGGTGCACCGCCACGCGCTGGTCGAACACGGCCTCGAGCGCACGGTGCGTCGAGGCCTCGGCGCAGGCGCCGTGGTGCAGCACGCGGCCCTGCGCCATCACGACCAGCGCATCGGCGGCCAGCGCCATCGAGAGTTCGTGCAGCACGCTGACCACCGTGCGGCCTTCGGCCACCAGCGCGCGCATGGTCTGCATCCAGTCGGACTGGTGCGGCGGATCGAGGTTGGCCAGCGGCTCGTCCATCAGCAGCACCTCGGCCTCGACCGCGAGCGCGCGCGCCAGCAGCACGCGCTGGCGTTCGCCGCCCGAGAGCTGGCCCAGCGGCCGGTCGCGCCAGTCCCAGGCCTGGGTGCTGCGCAGCGCGCGCTCGACCGCGGCGCGGTCGGCCTCGCTGGGCGGCGCGAGCCAGCGCTGGTGCGGCATGCGTCCCAGCATCGCGAGGTCGTAGACCAGCAGGTCGTCGGCGCTGCTCTCGCCCGCCCCGCCCTGCCCCAGCCACGACATGCGTCGCGCCCGCACGCGGCCCGGCAGGCCGTGCAGCGAGGCGTCGAACAGCCGCACCTCGCCGCCGTGCGGCAGCAGGCCCGCGAGCACGCGCAGCAGGGTCGACTTGCCCGCGCCGTTGGGGCCGACGATGCTGGTCCAGCGGCCGGCCGCGATGGCCAGGTCGATGGCGTGCAGCACCGGCGTGCCGCCCAGCGCGGCGTCGACCCGGCGCGCTTCGAGGGCCGCGCTCACCGGATGCCTCCGCGTCCGCGCCGGTGCATGAGCCACAGCAGGTAGCTGCCGCCCAGCACGGCCGTGAGCACGCCCACCGGCAGCTCCTGCGGCGCGATGAGCCAGCGCGCCAGCAGGTCGGCCGCCATCAGCAGCAGACCGCCCATCACGGCCGACAGCAGGACCAGCCAGGCATGGGTGGCCTTGACGATGGAGCGCACCAGGTGCGGCGCGGCCAGGCCGACGAAGGCGATCAGGCCGGTCTGGGCCACGGCCGTGCCGGTGGCCAGCGCCAGCACTGCGACCAGCGCCGCGCGCATCGCGCCCAGCGGCAGGCCCAGGCTGGCGGCGGTCGCCTCGCCCAACGCCAGGCCGTCGAGCACCGGTGCCAGCGCCCAGGCCGCGAGCAGGCACAGCGCGCCGAGGCCGGCCATCACCGCGCAGGCGCTCCAGCCGACCAGGCCGGTGCCGCCGAGCATGAAGCCCTGCAGCGCCTGCAGGATGTCGGCCGAGCCGATGGTCACGAGGTCCTTCGCGGCGCCCAGCACCACGCCGACGATCACGCCGGCCAGCAGCAGCCGCAGTGTCTGCTGCACGCCGCGCGCGAGCATCAGCGTGAGCATCACCGCCAGCACTGCCCCCACGAAGGCCGCGCCCGTGAGGCCCAGGCGCACCAGCCATTGCGTGGTCGAGGGCGAGGCGCCGAACAGCGCCAGCGCCAGCGCCACGCCCAGCGAGGCGCCCGAGGCGCTGCCCAGCAGGTAGGGGTCGGCCAGCGGGTTGCGGAACAACCCTTGCGCCACCGCACCTGCGAGGCCCAGCAAGGCGCCGGCCAGCCAGGCGCCCAGCGTGCGCGGCAGCCGGATCTCCTGCACGATCTGCAGCGCGATGGGGTCGTGGCGCGCGGCCAGCACGCTCTCGAAACCGGTGCTACCGATGCCCACGCCCAGCAGCAGCAGGGCCGCGCACAGCAGCATCAGCACGGCCGCGAGCAGCCAGATGCGTTGCCGGTGACGGATCATTTCGGCGCCTTGTCGGCCAGGCAGCGGGCCATGATGCGCGCGGCCTCGCCCATGCGCGGGCCGGGCCGCACCAGCACGTCGGACTCCTCCGGCGCGAAGCGGCAGATGCGGCCGTCGCGCACCGCGCGGATGCTGGCCCAGCCCGGGCGCTGTTCCATGCCCGCGGCGCTGCGCACGCTGACCATGATCAGGTCGGGATTGGCGCGCACCACGAACTCGGGGTTGAGCTTGGGGAACGGGCCCAGCGCCGCCGGCACGATGTTCTTCACGCCCAGCCGCGTCAGCGTCTCGCCGATGAAGGAGCTTTCGCCCGCGCCATAGGGGCCGCTGTTGACCTCGAAGTACACGCGCGTGGCCTGGGCCGCGGGCGACAGCGACTGCGCGGCCGCCGACACGCTGGCGTCGATCGCGCGCCAGACGCGCTGCGGATCGTCGGCCTGCAGCACGCGGCCCAGCTGGTCGAGCACGCGCTTGACGTCGGCATGGGTCTTGGGCTCGAGCACCAGCACCTTGAGGCCAAGCGATTCGAGGCGCTGCGTGACGCGCGAGGACTTGGCGAGCAGCACCACATCGGGCTTGAGCGCGACGATGGCCTCGACGTTGGGGTCGAGCCCGCCGCCGAGCTGCGGCAGCGCGCGCACCGAGGCCGGCGAGTTCGAGTAGCGGTCGACGCCGATCAGCCGCTCGCAGGCGCCCAGTGCGCAGACCGATTCGGTGAGCGAGGGCAGCAAGGTCACGATGCGCTGGGGCGGGCGCGGCAGCGTGACCTGCACGCCGCGCTCGTCGGTGATCTCGATGGGCTGCGCCTGCGCGAGACCCATCAGCAGCAGGAGCAGCCAGGGCAGCAAGCGCTTCATGCAGGAGCCTTCAAGGTCAGCGGCAGGCCCGCCACCATCAGCGTGACGCGATCGCATTCGGCCGCGACGTCCTGGTTGAGCCGGCCCAGCGCATCGACGAAGGCCCGCACCTCGCGGCCCAGCGGAATCACGCCCAGGCCGATCTCGTTGCCCACCAGCACGACCGGCCCGCGCGCCGCGCGCAAGGCGGCCCGCAGCGCCGCGATGGCCTGCGCCGCATCGTGGGCCGCGCCCTCCATCGGCATCGTGAGGTTCGTCAGCCACAGCGTGAGGCAGTCGACCAGCACCATCGTGCCGGGCGCGCTGTGGGCCGCGAGGGCCTCGGCCAGCTGCACGGACTCTTCGACGGTGCGCAGGCCGGGCACGCGCTCGGCGCGGTCGGCCTGGTGGCGCGCGATGCGTTCGCGCATCTCGTCGTCCCAGGCGGTGGCGGTGGCGATCAGCACCGCGTCGTGCGCGGGCGAGGCGGCCAGCCAGGCGGCGGCGCGCTCCTCGGCGCGGCGCGACTTGCCGCTTTTCTGGCCGCCGAGCAGGAATTCGCGTTCAGCTGTCGTCATGCGGGAATCCGATCGGCGCGGCATCGAACAGCCGCGCGGTGGCTTCGGGACTGGAGGCGAACCAGGCGTGAAAGTAGCTCGCGCGCAGTGTGCCGCGCACATAGACCGCTTCGCCGCCGGCGTCGGTGTTCGGGCGCGTGGTGCGCGCCGCCACGGGCTGCGGCGTGTCGCAGACCGAGTAGTGGAAGGTGTGGCCGCGCAGGCTGTGCCCGGCCAGATCGAGCTGCTGCGGCCCGAGCGCCGCGAGCCGCTTCTGCACCGTCACGCGGCCCGGCAGCAGGCCCCACATCGCGTGGGATTCGCCGTCGGCCGTGACCAGCGTGTCGTGCAGGGCCATCATGCCGCCGCACTCGGCCCAGACCGGCTTGCCGGCCGCGGCATGGGCGTGCAGGGCGTCGCGCAAGGGCGTGCGGGCGGCCAGCGCTTCGGCATGCAGTTCGGGGTAGCCGCCAGGCAGCCAGACGGCATCGCACGCGGGCAACGCATCGCCGGCCAGGGGCGAAAAGAACGCGAGGCGCGCCCCGAGTGCGCGCAGCACGTCGAGGTTGGCCGGATAGATGAAGGCGAAGGCGGCGTCGCGCGCGATCGCGATCGTGCGTCCCGCGAGCAACGGCGCGATGGCCTCGACCGCCGAAGCGTCGAAGCGCACCTGCGGCAGCTGCGCCACCGACAGCCGGCCCAGCGGCGTGGCTGCGAGCGCATCGGCGGCGGCATCGAGCCGGGCCAGCGCATCGTGCATCTCGTCGGCCGCAATCAGGCCCAGGTGGCGTTCGGGCAGCGCGAAATCCTCGCCCTTGGGCAGGCCGCCCAGCCAGTGCGCGGGATCGCGCAGCGCGCCTTCGAGCATGCCCGCATGGCGTTCGCTCGCCACGCGGTTGGCCAGCACGCCGAACCACGGCAGGCCGGGCTTGAAATGCTGCAGGCCGTAGGCCAGCGCCCCGAAGGTGCCGGCCATGGCGCGCGCGTCGATCACGGCCAGCACCGGCAGGCCGAAATGCACCGCCAGGTCGGCCGCGCTCGGCGTGCCGTCGAACAGGCCCATCACGCCTTCGACGATCAGCAGCTCGGCCTCGTTCGCCGCCGCATGCAGCCGCGCGCGGCAATCGGCCTCGCCGTTCATCCAGAGATCGAGCGAATGCACGGGCGCCCCGCTGGCCAGCGCGAGCCAGCGCGGGTCGAGGAAATCGGGCCCGCACTTGAAGACGCGCACGCGCCGGCCGGCGCGCGCATGCAGGCGGGCCAGTGCGGCCGTGACCGTGGTCTTGCCCTGCCCGGAGGCGGGCGCGGCCACGAGCACGGCGGCGCAGGTGGCGCGGTGGCTTACTGGGGCGACCACTTGAGCCCGAGGTAGGCGCTGCGGCCGGCGGTGGCGTAGATGCGGGCGAACACATAGTCCTTGTCGCCCACGTTGTCCAGCCGGCCGATCAGCGTCAGCGAGGGCGTGAGCTTCGTGCTCGCGACCAGGTTGAGCACGGTGTAGCCGCCGAGTCGGCGCAGGTTGGCGGCATCGTCATAGCGCATGCCCGAAGTTTGCACCTCCGCGCCCAGCGTCCAGGCGGCCACGTTCCAGTCGGCGCCCAGCATGCCGTGGCGGCGCGCGCGACGGGCCAGCAGCTTGTCGGTGCCGAGGTCGCGCGGGTCCTGGAAGTCGGCCGATGCGCGCAGCGACACGTCGCCGATGCGGTGGCCGGCGGTCAAGGTCAGGCCCTCGTACTCGGCGCGCGCGGTGTTGGCGTAGCAACCGAAGGCCGAGAGGCAGCCGGTCGCGGTGCTGCTGTACGTGATGAGGTTGCTCACCTTGTTGCGGTAGACCACCACGCCGGCATGGCTTGCGCCCGAGGTCCAGTTCAGGCCCAGCTCGACGTTGCGGCTGTCCTCGGGCTTGAGGCTGGCCACGCCGTATTCGCTGAAGCGCTGGTAGAGCGTGGGCACGCGGAAGGCCGTGCCGACCGAGGCGGTGGCGCGCCATTGCGGCGTGATCGCGTAGCCGTAGGCCGCGCTGCCGGTGGTCTTGCCGCCGAACTCGCTGTCGTCGTCGCGGCGCGCCTGCAGTTGCACGGTGTGCGGGCCCTGCACGAAGCCGTAGCCCAGCGACACCGCGTTCTGCGAGCGGTCGCGCGCCAGCAGCTTGGCCGAGGCGGTGGCGGCGTTTTCCAGGTCGTCCTCTCGGCGCTCGAGCGCGGCCGTGAAGCGGTGCGCGCCGAAGTGCAGCTCGTTCTGGAACAGGTAGCCGCGCAGCGCGGTCTCGGTGCGGTAGAAGCTCGGGTCGGTCTGGTAGGTGGTCTTGCTGTCGGTGACCTGCAGGCGCGTCGTGTAGTTGTCGGTCCACTTGGCGATCCAGGCCAGGCCCGCGGTGCGCAGCGTGTTGGTCGAGATGTCGTCGGGGAACACGGCCGGCGGCCGCGCGCCCGACTTCGCCAGGTCGTACTGCGCCTTGATGTCGCTGTACAGCAAGGAGCCTTCGATCCGGTGCGTGGGATTGATCTGGAAGCCCAGGCGCGCATTGGCCGCGGTGCTGCGGTAGCCGTCGCGGTCGGGGCTGGTCCAGCCGTCGGCCGCGTACTGCGCGGTCTTGACCGGGTTGCGCTTGTCGAACGGCTGGATGTTGAAGCCGTCGCTCTCCTCGTGCGAGATGCCCAGCGAGTAGTCGAAGGCACCGTCCACGCCCGCCGAGCCGCTCACGCCGGCCTCGGCCTTGCGCAGCTGGTTGCTGCCGATGCCGACGCCCACGTAGGGCGTCGCCGCGCCTTCGCCGCGCTTGGTGAAGAGCTGGATCACGCCGCCGATGGCGTCGGAGCCGTAGACCGCCGCGGCCGGGCCGCGCAGCACCTCGATGCGGTCGATCTGCCCCAGCGGGATGCCTTCCCAGCCGGCGCCGCCGGTCGACTGCGAGTCGATGCGCACGCCGTCGATGTAGACCGCCGTGAAGCGCGACTCGGCGCCGCGGATGAACACGCTGGTGGTGTTGCCGATGCCGCCGTTGCGGCTGATCTCGATGCCGGGCAGGCGCGCCAGCACGTCGGCCACGCCGGTGGCGCCGCTGCGCTCGATCGTTTCGCGGTCGACGATGGACACGTCCGAAGTCAGGTCCGACAGCGGCTGCGCCACGCGCGTGGCGGTGACCACGGTCTCGGGCAGCGACGGCTGGGCCAGGGCCAGGCCGGGCAATGCCACGGCGATGGCCGCGCTCAGGGCTGCCAGCGGCAGCGTGGTACGGCGCGCACGCACGGACACCGGCGCGCGGGCGCCGTCGAGGGAAAAACGATTCTTCATGGGGACGAATGTGAGAACAAGACCCTGCCCGGCTTCCCCGCCGGACGTGTGGGCGTCACGAAGGGCGACGCAACACGCGCACGCACCCTCTCCTTGTTGGCCGGTATCCGGGCTGGCAGAACAACTGTCGTCGCCTTCCCAGGTGCCTGTTTCAGGGCGCCCAGTGGCTGATTGACGAAAGCGGCGCGCGTGAATGCGCCGTCTGCTGGACCGTTGCGGGGGCAGCGCAGGCCGACCGCGACCCGAAGGGTTCTGGCTCCTGCTTCCCGTTGAACTGCGCCGCGTGAACCGCGGCGCGAGCACCAACGGGGGCGATTCTAAGGGCCCCTACAATCTGCAGCCATGTCCGCACAGAGCCCCATCGACCAGATTGCCGAGCGCGTTGAACGTCTGCTCGTGCGCCACGAAGAAATTCAGCGCACCAACACGCTGCTGCAAGAGCAACTCGAGGCGCTGACGCGCGAACGCGACGCGCTCAAATCGCGCCTCGCCGCCGCGCGCACCCGCATCGACGCCGTGCTCGAGCGGCTGCCGGTCGACCCGCCACAGGATCCCGCCACCCCATGAAACAGCTCGAAGTCCAGATCATGGGGCAGAGTTATCTGCTCGGCTGCCCCGAAGGCGGCGAAGCGCAATTGCGCGAAGCCGTCGAACGCGTCGACCTGGCGATGTGCAAGATCCGCGACGCCAACAAGGTGAAGGCCCGTGACCGCATCGCGGTGCTGGCCGCGCTGAACCTGGCGTTCGACCTGAGCCAGCACCCCGAGCCGGTCGAAGCCGCGGCCGCAGCGCCCGCCGAGGCCGCGCCTGCAGCCGACACCACGCACGATGCCGAGCGCGCCGCGCAGTTGCTGCAACGCCTCGACCAGGCGCTCGCGCGCGACGACCACCTGCTCTGACAAAAAGCCCGTGCTTTCGCATGGGCGAGCTCGATGCAGGCGTAAAATCGCCCCTGTCTGCAGTGCGCGTCGGGCTTAATATTTCCTTGTTCCAATGCTCTCCGGAGCCGGGCTTGGTACATCGCTGGACGGGCGTGATCATCTCGCGTCAGATGAACCCGAAGTCCTGCTGCCCTCGCCCACCTGAACCCTGGTTCAGGATGCGGGTCCGGCGCATCCCACTGCAGACACCTTTTTTCGGGCCTCTTCGTTGAAGAGACCCGCTGCCACGGCCCCTTCAAAAAAGGGGCCGTCGTTTTTTCTGCCGGACCGCCCCCATGCCGCTCGAACCGCTGTTGATCGTCGAACTCGCCCTGCTGGGCATCGGCAGCGGCTTCCTCGCCGGACTTCTGGGCATCGGCGGCGGCATGGTCATGGTGCCCTTCATCACCCTCATCCTCGGCCAGCGCGGCGTCGCGCCCGACCTGGCGGTGAAGATGGCGATCGCGACCTCGATGGCCACCATCATCTTCACCTCGGTCTCGAGCGTGCGCGCGCACCACAAGCGCGGCGCGGTGCGCTGGGACATCGTCAAGCGGCTGTCGCCGGGCATCGTGATCGGCAGCCTGGTGGGCAGCCTGGGCGTGTTCGCGCTGCTCAAGGGCACGGCACTGGCGATCTTCTTCGCGCTCTTCGTCGGCTTCTCGGCCACGCAGATGTTCCTCGACAAGAAGCCCGCTCCCACGCGCCAGATGCCCGGCACCGGCGGACAGCTGGCCGCGGGCGGCCTGATCGGCTTCGTCTCGGGCCTGGTCGGCGCGGGCGGCGGCTTCATCAGCATCCCCTTCATGACCTGGTGCAACATCGCGATCCACAATGCGGTGGCCACCAGCGCCGCGCTGGGCTTCCCGATCGCCGTGGCCAACGTGGCGGGTTACATCCTCAGCGGCACCGCCGTGCAGGGCCTGCCCGCCGGCGCCTTCGGCTACATCTGGTTGCCGGCGCTGGTCGTGATCGCCGCCTGCAGCGTGTTCACCGCGCCGCTGGGCGCCAGGGCCGCGCACAGCCTGCCGGTGAAGAAGCTCAAGCGCGTGTTCGCGAGCGTGCTGTACCTGCTGGCGGCCTACATGCTCTGGAAGGGGCTGAGCGGCTGAGCCGCCGATCCGGCACGAGAATCTTTCATGCGGACGGCCAGCGCCGTTCGCCCAACTCAGGAGCACAACCATGGGCGCACAGTGGAAAGCAAAGCACAAGGACCTGGCCGCCAATGCCAAGGGCCGGGTGTTCGGAAAATTGTCCAAGGACATCATGATCGCGGCGCGCAACGGCGCCGACCCGGCCTCCAACGCACGGCTGCGGCTGGTGGTCGAGCAGGCACGCAAGGTCTCGATGCCCAAGGAAACGCTGGACCGAGCCATCAAGAAGGGCGCGGGCCTGACCGGCGAAGCCGTGCATTTCGAGCACGTGATCTATGAAGGCTTCGCACCGCACCGCGTGCCGGTGATGGTCGAATGCCTGACCGACAACGTGAACCGCACCGCGCCCGAGATGCGGGTGCTGTTCCGCAAGGGCCAGCTCGGCACCTCGGGCTCGGTGGCCTGGGATTTCGACCACCTCGGCATGATCGAGGCCGAGCCCGCCAACGCGGGCGCCGATCCGGAGCTGGCAGCCATCGAGGCCGGCGCCCAGGACTTCGAACCCGGCCATGAAGACGGCGCCACGCTGTTCCTCACGGCCGCGGCCGATCTCGATCTGGTGAGCCGCGCGCTGCCGGCGCAGGGCTTCACCGTGCTGTCGGCCAAGCTGGGCTACAAGCCCAAGAACCCGGTCGATCCGGCCAGCCTGAGCGCCGCCGACCTGGAGGAAGTCGAAGTCTTCCTGGCGGCCATCGACGCCAACGACGACGTGCAGAACGTCTACGTCGGGCTCGCCGGCTGAAGCGTCAAGGCAGCGCTCGGTTCGACCGACCGCTGCCGGTCCGCCACGAGGCTCAGACCTCGACTTCGACGCTCTCCAGGAGATCGAGTGCGCGGATGTCCTCGGCCAGTTGCCGAAGCCGAGTCCAGGCGCTGGCATCGCCGCTGGCGGCCACCAGCAGCAGGTGGGTGTACTCGTCGGTCATGGCGGTCCATTGTTCGAATCTGCTGTCCATGTCTCGGCTCCTTGCTGCGTTGAAGATCGCAGCTAGGGGGCACGGAACGCAAAGTGCGTGCCACGGCCTGCAACCAGCCAAGGCAGCCGCGGGCCACGGGTAAGTCATTGATATGACTCGGTGGCGCCTCCGGCGGACGACGTGCGCGTCACGTTACGACAAAAGGGTACGTACCCGTAACACCTAAGGCAACACCGCCGTGCCAGGGATTCAGCGGCCCCGGATGCGGCTGGCCGCCTGCCACAAACCCGACTTCGCGCTGTCGCGCCAGGCCTGCGCACCGACCGGCGCCGGCGCCATGCCGAAGCGGCCGAGCACGCGGCGCGATGAATGGTTGAAGTTGAGCGCGCGACGCCACGCCATCGACTGGCGCGTGTTGAAGATGATCGACATCGAGATCGACACGTCGTCGGGCCCGTTGCGCACATGGTGGCCGGCGACGAAGGGGATGTGGATGGCCTCGCCCGGCTGGAAGGCGAAGCAGGTGCCCAGCGCGTCGGTCTCCTGCGACCAGCTGAGCCGGGTGTTGGCATAGGACACATAGGCTTCGCGCTGCGCCGAGGTCACGACGCGCTCGTCCCACTGCGGGAACACGGTCACTTCCTTGCTGCCGCGGAACTGCATCAGGAAGGTGGAGTAACGGTCGATGTGAAAGGGCGTGACGCTGTTGGGCGAAGCGATGAACAGGTAGAGCTGGGGGTCGACCGCCTCGGTGCCCACGCCATGGCGTTTCATCAGGCCCTCGACGTCGCCGATCAACTCGCGGTGCAGCGACGCGAAGGACGGATCGACCTCCGGGCCGCTGACCATCACGTAGGAATCGCTGACGCGGATGTTCTCGATGGTCTCCTCGATGCTGCGGCCGGCCGGCTTGCGGCTGAAGGTGCCTTCGAAGTCGTCGCCCTCCTTGAGCCGGCCCATCGAGTACATGACGCGCTTGGGCGGCAGCGCCGGGATCACGCGCGCCAGGTTCTCCAGGCTCAGCGCCGGATGGCCCATGAGCTTGTGCTGGAACTTGAAGGCCTCGCGGTCGAAATGCTCGAACACCGCACCGTCCTCGAAACACTGCATCGCCCACTCCAGTTCTCGCTTGCCGGGGCATGGCGCCGCGCGGCTGCGCCGGATGGCGCGGGCTGGAATGTAGTCCTTTTTACTAACTGCAACAAGTTATTTCGGCACGCCCGTGCCGCGCCGCTCGGCTCCGTCGTAGACGATCACGGCCTTCCCGGCCTCGGCCTGCGCGGTCCAGCTGGCCAGCGCCGCATCGTTGGGAAAGAACTTGGCGCGCTCGCCCAGTTCGAGCTCGACCTTGGCGCCGCCGCGCGCCATCGTCAGCCGCACCGGCAGCCCCTGGCGCAGCTCGCCCACGTCGCTCATCTCGATGCGCGGCGGGAAGTCCTTGACCAGCTGCGCGATGTCCGGCGCCTTGCCGTTGACCGCCACCCGCAGGTAGCGGCCGAAGCGGCAGCGCGCCGCCGCCAGGTCCCAGACCTGCTGCACCTGGAAACGAGCCTCGAAGCCGTTGCGTCCGGGCTGCAGCCGCCCGCTGACGATGACCAGCTCGTCGTCCTTGAGCGTGTTGCGGTTGGCGTTCATCACGGCCTCGTCGGCGGTGGCGTCGATCGCGCCCGACTTGTCGTCGAGCTTGAAGATCGCCAGCCGGCCGCGCTGGCCGTTGATCACGCGCATGTCGCTCACGATGCCCGCGATCACCTGCGGCTCGCGGCCGTCGAGCAGGTCGTCGATCTGGCGCTTGCAGAAGCGCCGCACCTCGTGCGCCACTTCGTCGAACAGGTGGCCCGAGAGGTAGAAGCCGACGGCCGTCTTCTCGTAGGTCAGCCGTTCCTTCACACCCCAGGGCGTGGCATCGATCAGTTCGGGCTCCTGCGAGGCCGAGCCGTGCTCGCAGTCGCCGAAGATGTCGACCTGCGAGGCGTTGGCGGCCGTGGCCGCGGCGAATTCGAAGGCCCGGTCGAGCGAGGCCAGCAGCGACGCGCGGTTCTGCTGGATCGCGTCGAAGGCGCCGGCCTTGATCAGCGCCTCGACCGTGCGCTTGTTGATGCGCTGGCGGTCGATGCGCACGCAGAAGTCGTAGAGGCTGGTGAAGGGCCCGCCCTCTTCCCGCGCCCGCACCACGGCCTCGACCGCGAGCTGGCCGGTGCCCTTGACGGCACCCAGGCCGTAGCGGATCACCTTGTCGGTCACGGGCTCGAAGCGGTAGTTGCCTCGGTTGACGTCCGGCGGCTCGAAGGTCATGCCGAAGTTCTTGACCGCGTCCTCGAACAGCAGCTTGAGCTTGTCCGTGTCGTCCATTTCCACGGTCATGTTCGCGCAGTAGAACTCGGCCGTGAAGTGGACCTTGAGCCAACCCGTGTGGTACGCCAGCAGCGAATAGGCGGCGGCGTGCGACTTGTTGAAGCCGTAGCCCGCGAACTTCTCCATCAAGTCGAAGATTTCGTCGGCCTTGTCCTGCGGGATGCCGTGGGTGGCGAGCGCGCCCGAGCGGAATTTCTCGCGGTGCTCCGCCATCTCCTCGAGCTTCTTCTTGCCCATCGCGCGGCGCAGCAGGTCGGCGCCGCCGAGCGAGTAGCCGCCCAGGATCTGCGCGGTCTGCATCACCTGCTCCTGGTAGACCATGATCCCGTAGGTCTCGGAGAGCATCTCGGCCACCGCCGGGTGCGGGTACTCCACGGTCTCGCGGCCGTGCTTGCGCGCCACGAAGCTGGGGATCAGGTCCATCGGGCCCGGGCGGTACAGCGCATTGAGCGCGATCAGGTCTTCCAGCCGGGTCGGCCGCGCGTCCTTGAGCATGCCCTGCATGCCGCGCGATTCGAACTGGAACACCGCCTCGGTCTTGCCGTCGGAGAACAGCCGGTAGGTGGCGGCGTCGTCGAGCTTGATGTCCTCGTAGTTGAAGTTCTCGCGGCCCTTGTGGCGCTTGACGATGAACTCGCGTGCGATCTCCAGGATGGTCAGCGTGGCCAGGCCCAAAAAGTCGAACTTGACCAGGCCCACGGCCTCCACGTCGTCCTTGTCGTACTGGCTCACGGCCGAGTCGCTGCCCGGCTGCTGGTAGAGCGGACAGAAGTCGGTGAGCTTGCCCGGCGCGATCAGCACGCCGCCGGCGTGCATGCCGATGTTGCGGGTCATGCCTTCGAGCTTCTGCGCAAGCTCGACCAGCATCCGGACTTCCTCTTCCTTCTCGATGCGCTCCTTGAGCTGCGGCTCCATCTCGATGGCGTAGTTGTTCTTGTCGCCCTCGATCTTCTTCTCGGGCGGGTATTGCAGCGTGACCGACATGCCGGGCTTGTTCGGAATCAGCTTGCTGATGCCGTCGCAGAACATGTAGCTCATGTCGAGCACCCGGCCCACGTCGCGGATCGCGGCGCGCGCGGCCATGGTGCCGAAGGTGGCGATCTGGCTGACGGCGTTGCGGCCGTACTTGTCCTTCACGTAGTCGATCACGCGGTCGCGGTTGCCCTGGCAGAAGTCGATGTCGAAGTCGGGCATCGAGACGCGTTCGGGGTTCAGGAAGCGTTCGAACAGCAGGTTGTATTCGAGCGGGTCGAGGTCGGTGATCTTCAGCGCGTAGGCCACCAGCGAGCCCGCACCCGAGCCCCGGCCCGGGCCCACCGGGCAGCCGTTGCCCTTGGCCCACTGGATGAAGTCGCCCACGATCAGGAAGTAGCCGGGGAAGCCCATCCCCAGGATGGTGTTGATCTCGAACTCGAGCCGCGCCACGTAGCGCGGCCGCTCGGCATCGCGCTTGGCCACGTCGGGGTAGAGGTGTTTGAGCCGGACTTCCAGGCCCTCGAAGGACTCCTGGCGGAAGAAGTCGCCGATCGGCATGCGCTGGCCTTCGGACACGAAGGGCGTCGGGAAGTCCGGCAGCTGCGGCTTGCCCAGCACCAGCGTCAGGTTGCAGCGCTTCGCGATCTCGACCGTGTTGGCGATCGCGCTGGGCACGTCGGCGAACAGCGCCTCCATCTCGGCGGCCGACTTGAAGTACTGGTCGCGGGTGAACTTGCGCACGCGGCGCGGGTTGCCCAGGATCTCGCCCTCGGAGATGCAGACGCGCGCCTCGTGCGCCTCGTAGTCCTCGGCGGCGCCGAACTGCACCGGGTGCGTGGCGACCACCGGCAGCTTGAGCCGTGCGGCCAGCTGCACCGCGGCGATCACGTGCGGCTCGTCCTCGGGCCGGCCGGCGCGCTGGAGCTCGATGTAGAAGCGGTGCGGGAACAGGCTGGCCAGCTGCAGCGCGAGCTCGCCCGCGCGTTCGGCCTGGCCCTGCAGCAGCGCCGCGCCCAGCGGCCCGGCCTGCGCGCCCGACAGCGCGATCAGGCCGCCGTTGAGTTCCTGCAGCCAGGCCAGCTTGCAGGCCGGCTGGGACTGGCCCCGGCCGACGTTCTGCGTCCAGGCCCGGGCCAGCAGTTCGGACAGGTGCAGGTAGCCCTCGGTGTTCTGCACCAGCAGGATGATCCGGGTCAGCGCGCCGGACTCGGCGCCCAGGCCCTCGATGAAGACTTCGGCGCCCAGCACCGGCTTGATGCCGGCGCCGCGCGCTTCCTTGTAGAACTTGACGCCGCCGAACAGGTTGTTCAGGTCGGTGATGGCCAGCGCGGGCTGGCGGTCGGCCTTGGCGGCCGCGACGACTTCGTCGATGCGGTTGGTGCCGTCGACGACGGAGAATTCGGTGTGCAGACGCAGGTGGACAAACATCGCGCCATTGTAGGAAGCCGGGCCGCCCGCGCCGGGAGCGGGCGGGGCTGCATTGTGTTAGGGCGTACCGTCGACGCCCAGCCGCGCCGCCAGGTCGGCCAGCGCCTTCCAGCCGCCCTCGCCCAGCGTGATGTGCGTGGCATGGCGCGCCCGGTTGCGCGCCTCGTACTCGCCCGGGTACTGCACGCCCTCATCCGCGCCCAGGCCGGGCTGCGGCGGGCAGGACAGCAGATAGTCGATGAAGGCGCCGGTCTCGTGCGCCTGCCAGGCCGCCGCGCCCGCGCGCGCCGGGTCGAACACCAGCGCGAACAGGTTGTTGGTCGCCAGGCCGCCGCGCGGATGCTCGGGCTGGATCGTGCCGCCGCCCGACAGCACGCCGGCCAGCAGTTCGGCCACCACGCCCAGCGCGTAGCCCTTGTGGCCGCCGAAGGGCAGCAGTGCGCCCGGCGGGTCGGCGAACATCACGGCCGGGTCGGTGGTGGGCCGGCCCTGCCCGTCGATCAGCGCGCCCGTCGGCGCCGGTTCGCCCTCGTCGGCCAGCACGCGCGCCTTGTTGAGCGCGATGGTGCTGGTCGCCATGTCGACGATCAGCGGCGGCCGGCCGTCGGGCAGCGGGCTCGCGAAGCACAGCGGGTTGGTCGTCATGCGCGCCTGCGCGCCGCCGAAGGGCGCGACCATCGGCGGCCGGTGCGTCACGTTGGTGAAGGCCATGAACACCATGCCGGCCGCCGCCACCTGCTCGCCGTAGTGGCCCATGCGGCCCAGGTGGTGGCTGTCGCGCAGCGTCACGATGCAGTGCCCGTGCCGGCGCGCGGCCTCGATGGCCGAGGCCATGACCTGCTTGCCCACGAACTGGCCAAAGCCACGGTGGCCGTGCCAGGCCTGCAGGCTGCCGGTGTCGTTGAGCAGTTCGGGCCGCGCGCTGCCGTCGAGCTCGCCGTCGGCCAGCGCCTTGGCGTAGCCCGGCAGGATCGAGACGCCGTGGCTGGCGTAGCCCACGCGATCGGATTCGACCAGGTGCAGCGCCACGTCACGGGCGATGTCCTCGGGCACGCCCTGCTTGCGCAGCAGGTTCTCGACGAAGCGCAGGGCGGCGGGGATGGCGAGGCGGATGCTCATGCGGTGTTTTCCAGGAAATGGCGCCGGACGGGCAAAGGCCCATGCTAGGCCGTCCGAAGACGCCCCGCCTTGCGCCAGGTCAAGTATCTGGCGCCGAGGCCGGCCGCCCGGCGCTTCTACAATTCCGCCCGTGCTTCCCATCCTCAACATCGCCGCGTATCTCTTCAGCGCCATTGAAGACCCCCTCACCCTGAAACCCGTGCTGCTGGCCAGCGCGCAGGCCCGCCAGCTGATGGGGACCATCCTGCTCGCGCCCGAGGGCATCAACCTTTTCCTCGCCGGCGCGCCGGACGAGGTGCGGGCCTTCGTCGACGAACTGCGCGCCGACCCGCGCTTCGCCGCGCTCGAGACCAAGGAAAGCTGGTCGGCCGCACAGCCCTTCCGCCGCATGCTGGTGAAGGTCAAGCGCGAGATCATCCGCATGGACCATCCCGCGATCCAGCCGGCCGCGGGGCGCGCGCCGGGCGTCGAGGCCGAGACGCTCAAGCGCTGGCTGGACCAGGGGCATGACGATGCGGGCCAGCAAGTGGTGCTGCTCGACACGCGCAACGCCTTCGAGGTCGACCACGGCACCTTCGAGGGCGCGATCGACTGGCGCATCGAGAAATTCACCGAATTCCCGCAGGCGCTGCTGGACCACCGCGACGAGCTCGCGGGCAAGACGGTGGTGAGCTTCTGCACCGGCGGCATCCGCTGCGAGAAGGCAGCGATCCTGATGCGCGAACAGGGCGTGGAGAACGTGCTGCAGCTCGAGGGCGGCATCCTCAAGTACTTCGAGACCATCGGCGGCGCGCACTACCGCGGCGACTGCTTCGTGTTCGACGGCCGCCGCACGCTGGCGCCCGACCTGAGCGCCACCGGCAACGCGGCCAGCGCGCGGGCCGCGGAAGACCCGGACCTGGCGATCAAGGGCTGAGCTTGTCTTGCTCCCTCTCCCTCCGGGGAGAGGGAGGGGGTGAGGGCATGCAGCCTCTGCAGAGGCGCATCGTCGAGCGACCGCCGCCGCCCTCACCCTGCCCTCTCCCAAAGGGAGAGGGAAAAGAAAATCAGGCCGGCGTGGTCCCCGTGTCCGGCGCCGGACTCTGTACCTGGAACGGATGCCCCGGCAGCGGGATGAACTCGGTCTCGCCCGGCACCTGTCCCATGCGCTGCGCGGCCCAGTCGTCGCCGGCCTGCAGGATGCGTTCGCGCCGGCTCGAGACGAAATTCCAGGTGATGTAGCGCGGGCCGTCGAGCGGCTCGCCGCCGATCACCATCAGGCGCACCGCGGTGTCGGCGCTCAAGGTCGCGCCCTGCCCGGCCGGCAGCGAGGCCATGGTGTGGGCCTCGACCGCCACGCCGTCGATGCGCACATCGCCGTCGACCGGATACACCGCCAGTTCGGGCGCCAGCGCCGGCAGCACGAAGGACGTGCCCGCAGGCAGCGCGATGTCGAGGTACAGCGTGGGCGCGAAGGTCTTGACGGGCGAGCGCAGGCCGAAGGCCTCGCCGATCAGCACACGCACCCGCGCGCCCTGTTCGTCGACCTCGGGAATCGCATCGTTCGCGGTGTGCGTGAAGCTGGGCTCGACCTCCTCGAAGGCCTGCGGCAGCGCGGCCCACAGCTGCAGGCCGTGGTTGACATATTCATCGCCGCGCAGGCGTTCGGGCTTGCGTTCCGAATGCACGATGCCGCGACCCGCGGTCATCCAGTTGATCGCACCGGGCAGGATCTCCTGCACGCTGCCGAGGCTGTCGCGATGCATCATCGCGCCCTCGAAGAGATAGGTGACGGTGGCCAGCCCGATGTGCGGGTGCGGGCGCACGTCGTGCTGGGTGTCGGGCGTCTCTGTGGCCGGCCCGAAATGGTCGAAGAAGACGAAAGGCCCGACCGATCGGCGCTGCGCCGACGGCAGCAGGCGGCGGACCTTGAAGCCGCCACCGAGGTCCTTGTCGTGGGGGCGAAGCAGCGTGGGGGCAGTCATTTCTATCGTTCCTTCATGGTGTGCGTGCAGCGGTCACCTGGGCCACGCGTTCGCCGAAGACGCGCGCGGTGTCGAGGTCGCCCTTTGAAATTTCGGCCGGGCTGGCGTCGGAGGGCGAGACCGTCAGCAGGCCGCCGTAGCCGCCCACGTAGTTGAGCGCGTCGCGGCGCGCGGCCTTGTCGTTGGCCGGATGGATGCCCATGCTGATCCACAGGCCGCCATGCTGCATGGCCAGGGTCCAGAGATAGCCCAGCGTCGTGACCTTGTCGCCGTTCATGGTCGCGCTGTTGGTGAAGCCCGCGAAGAACTTGTCCTTCCAGCCTTCGGCGTACCAGACCTTGGACGAGGCATCGGCGAATTTCTTGAACTGCCAGCTCACGCCGCCCATGTAGGTCGGCGAGCCGAACACGATCGCATCGGCTGCGGCCAGGGTTTCCCAGCCGCCGGCGGCCAGGTTGCCGTCGGCGTCGATGGCGATCAGCTCGGCACCCGCCCCGTCCGCCACCGCCTGCGCCACGCGCTGGGTGTGGCCATAGCCGGAATGGAAAACGACGGCGATGCGGGGCATGGGAATCCTCTCGAAAAATAAGGCGCAGCTTAGCGCTTGTCGATGCTGAGGCGGCCCGGACCGAAGGCCCAGACGACCAGCAGGCCACCGACCACGGCGATGTTCTTGAAGAACATCAGCTGGTTCACGAAGGCCTTGTCGGCGGCCATGGCCCAGTAGTTGTGGAAGGAAAAGGTGGCGACCAGCGTGAACAGCGCGATGCCGATGGCGGCCCAGCGCGTCTTGAAGCCGACCAGCAGCGCCAGGCCCAGGCCCAGTTCGACAAGGATCGCGACCACGGCCGCGACCTGCGGCAGCGGCAGGCCGACCGAGCTGATGTAGCCGACGGTGCCGGCAAAGCCCATCAGCTTGCCGAAGCCGGCAGGGACGAACAGCGCGGCCAGCAGGATGCGGCCGACGAGCGCGGCGACGTCCTGGCTGCCGGAGGTGGTGACGCCCGTCGGGCGGGTGGCGGTGATGGTGGACATGAAAAAACTCCTCGGTTGAAAAAATGAAAAGAGAGAAAACGGGTCAGAACGGGCGAAGGAACCGTCGCGAGCGCCCCGAGCCTGCATCGAGGACCGGAGCCGCACTCCCGTGCGGTGAGGACCGCAGATGCGGGATCGGGGTGCGCAGCAGGTTCATTCGCTCGTTCTCAGGCGGCGAGATCGAACACCAGCACTTCGGCATCCTTGCCACCGGCCAATGCCAGCTGCGCCTCGCCTTCGAGCATCGCGGCGTCGCCGGTCACCAGCTTGCGGCCGTTGACCTCGAGCTCGCCGCGCACCAGGTGCACATAGCTCTTGCGCGCCGGGTCCAGCGTCAGCGCCGCCGTCTCGTCGCCATCGAGCAGCCCGGCGTAGAGCCGCGCATCGGCATGCACCGTGACCGAACCCTCGCTGCCGTCGGGCGAGGCCACCAGCCGCAACCGGCCGCGCTTGTCGGCCGCGTCGAACTGCTTCTGCTCGTAGCCGGGTGCGATGCCGCGTTCGTTGGGCAGCAGCCAGATCTGCAGGAAGTGCGTGGTCTCGTCCTTCTTGTGGTTGAACTCGCTGTGCATCACGCCGCGGCCCGCGCTCATGCGCTGGACGTCGCCGGGCGGGATGCTCTCGATGTTGCCCATGCTGTCCTTGTGCGCCAGTTCGCCCGACAGCACATAGCTGATGATTTCCATGTCCTTGTGGCCATGGGTGCCGAAGCCCGCGCCGGCCGCGACGCGGTCTTCGTTGATCACGCGCAGGTTGCCGAAGCCCATGTGCGCCGGGTCGTGGTAGCCGGCAAAGGAAAAGCTGTGGAAGGACTTGAGCCAGCCGTGATCGGCGTAGCCACGTTCCTGGGATTTGCGAATCGTCAACATCGTTGAACTCCTGGGCCCTGGGGCCTCTTTCGAAGAGCCGCGCCGTGTGCGCAGCGGATGTCTGTAACTTTAGGGCGCCGGATCGGTCCTGCAGTGGCCCGCGTTTGATGGCACCATTCAATTTTTTTGAATGAACGAAAAACCATGCCCAATGCCCGCGATGTCCTGACGCCCGAGGCGCTCGCCATGCTGCAGACGGTGGTCAGCGCCGGCAGCTTTGCGGGCGCGGCCCGGGTACTCGACCTGGTGCCCAGCGCGCTGAGCTACCGGGTGCGCCAGATCGAGGACGCGCTCGACGTGCTGCTGTTCGACCGCAGCGCGCGCCAGGCCCGGCTCACCGAGGCCGGCGCCGAGCTGATGCGCGAGGCGCCGCGCCTGCTGGGCGACGTCGAGGCCGTGGCCAACCGCGTCAAGCGCGTGGCGACCGGCTGGGAACCGCTGCTGACCATCGCGATCGACAGCGTGATCGCGCGCGACCCGATGCTCGACCTGGTGGGCGCCTTCTACGCGCTCGAGCCGCCGACGCGCCTCAAGCTGCGCGACGAGACGCTGCTCGGCACCATCGAGGCGCTGGCCAGCGGCGAGGCCGACCTGGCCGTCGGTTCGGTGCTCGACGCCGCCGCCCTGGGCTTCACCGCGCCGTCGATCCGCACCCGGCTGCTGGGCGAGCTGCGCTTCGTCTATGCGGTGGCGCCGCACCATCCGCTGGCGGCGCTGCCGCAGCCGCTCGACGACGCCACGCTGCGCGCGCACCGCGCGGTGGCCGCGGCCGACTCCTCGCGCGCCGGCCCGCGCATGACGGTCAACCTGATCGGCGGACAGGACGTGCTGACCGTGCCCACCATGCAGGCCAAGCTGTCGGCACAGCTGCACGGCCTGGGCGGCGGCTTCCTGCCCGAACCCATGGCACGGCCCTACATCGAGGCCGGCCACCTGGTCGAACTGCGCACCGAACGCGTCCAGCCCGTGGGGCAGATGCACCTGGCCTGGCGCGTGCGCAGCAATGCGCCACCGGGCCGCGCGCTCGAGTGGTGGCTGGCGCAGTTCGAGCATGAAGGCACGCGCCGCGCGCTGCTCGAACGGCATCGCGGCCGCTGAGCATCGCGCAAGCCGATGTAGAGTCAGCCTCGTCATCGCCCCGTCACCGTTCGCCACCCAGAAAGAGACCCGTCATGCGCACCACCCAGCCCGCCGACCGTCATCGAAACCCCGCCACCGCCCCCCGCCACTTCGCCATCGTGGGCGCCGGCATGGCCGGCGTGGCCTGCGCGCGCACGCTGCTGCAGGCCGGCCACGAGGTCACCGTGTTCGAAGCCGAGGCGAGCCCCGGCGGCCGCATGACCAGCGAATCGACGGCCTTCGGCCGCTTCGACAGCGGCGCCCAGTACTTCACCGTGCGCGACGAGCGTTTCGCGCTGGCCCTGCAGACCGCCACGAAGATCTGCCGCCCCTGGAGCGCCAACCTGGTGCGCGTGCTCGACCCGCACGGCCGCGTCGCCGAAGCCGCGCTGCCCGCGCGCGACCCGCACTACGTGGCCCAACCCGGCATGGACGCGCTGGTGGCGCACTGGGCCGAGCCGCTGGGCCAGCGCCTGGTGACCGGCGCCCAGGTGCTGCAGATCGAGCCCGACGCGCTCGACCGCAGCCGCTGGCAGCTGCGCACCGAGGGCGATGCGGCGCCGGTGCACTCCGGCTTCGATGCCGTGCTGCTGGCCGTGCCGCCTGCGCGTGCGCGCCTGCTGCTGGGCCGCAGCAAGATCGCGCCCACGCTGGAGCGCAACATCGCCAAGGTGCAGGCCTCGCCCTGCTGGACCTTGATGATCGCCTTCCCCCAGGCCAGCCAGCCCACGCTGCCGCACCTGGGCCCGCAATGGAACGCGGCGCGCAGCACACACCACCGCGTGGCCTGGCTGGCGCGCGAGTCGTCCAAGCCGGGCCGCGAGCCGGTCGAGCGCTGGACGCTGCAGGCCAGCCCGACCTGGTCGCAGGAACACCTGCGCGACGACGCCGCGCGCGTCGAGGCCAAGCTGCTGCGCGCCTTCTCCGAGATCACCGGCATCCACGCCACGCCCAGCTACGCACGTGCCCGCTGCTGGCCCGAAGCCCAGACCCAGGCCCCGCTGGGCAAGCCGCACCTGTGGGACGCCAAGACCCGCATCGGCCTGGCCGGTGACTGGTGCATGGGGCACAGGGTCGAGGATGCCTTCCTGTCGGGCCTGTCGCTGGCCCTGGCGGTGATCTAGCGCCCGCCGCGCCGACCGCATGCGCGGCCGCTTCGCCCCTTCCCCGACCGGCCCGCTGCATGCGGGCTCGCTGGTCGCCGCGCTGGCCAGCTGGCTCGACGTGCGCGCCCGCGGCCCGAACGCGCAATGGCTGGTGCGCATCGAGGATGCCGACACCGAACGCTGCCTGCCCGGCATGGGCACGCACATGCTGCGGCAACTGGCCGCCTGCGGCCTGCGGCCCGACGAGGCGCCGGTCTGGCAGACCCAGCGCACCGCGCGCTACGAAGCCGCGCTGGAGGCGCTGCGCACCGAAGCGCTGGCCTACCCCTGCGGCTGCTCGCGCAAGGACATCGGCGAGGCGCTGGCGCGGCTCGGCCAGGCGCCCGAGCGCCATGGCGAGCGCGTCTATCCCGGCACCTGCCGCGACGGACTGCACGGCAAGCCCGCGCGTGCCTGGCGTTTCGCCACGTCCAAGGTCGATGCCGAAGTGCGCTGGACCGATCGCCGGCTGGGCCCGCAGCAGCAGGACGTGGCGCGCGAGGTCGGCGACTTCGTGCTGCGCCGTGCCGACGGACCCTGGGCCTACCAGCTCGCGGTGGTGGTCGACGATGCCGAACAGGGCGTGACCGACGTGGTGCGCGGCGAAGACCTGGCCGACAACACCGCGCGCCAGATCCTGCTGCAGCGCGCCCTCGGTTTTCCCACGCCCAGCTACCTGCACACGCCGCTGGTGCGCGGCGCCGACGGCGACAAGCTGTCCAAGCAGAACGGCGCCAGCGCGCTCGACACCGGCACGCCGCAGGCGGCCCTGGCCGCGCTCGATCGGGCCGCGCGCGTGCTGGGCCTGCGCCCCACCCCGGCCCTGGATTGCGCGGCCGCCTTGGGCGGCTGGGTGCCCGAATGGCGCGCTCTCTACAATTCGCGGCCCTCATGAACTTCCCCGACACCGTGCCCCACGACCTCCCGCCCAGCGAAGACGCGCCCGCCACCGACGATGGCGCCCCTGGCGACAGCAGCCCCGACGCGTCCCTGCCGCATCCGCTGCACCGCCGCCTCAAGAGCTTCGTGAAGCGCGCGGGCCGCACCACCGACGGCCAGGCGCGCGCGTTCGCCGAACTGGGCCCGCTGTTCCTGCTGCCCTACACGCCCGAACCGCTGGACCTGACAGCGGCCTTCGGCGGCCGTGCCGCCCCGACGGTGCTGGAGATCGGCTTCGGCATGGGCGAGGCGACCGCGCACATCGCGACCGTGCTGCCCGAGACCAACTTCCTGTGCTGCGAGGTGCATGAACCCGGCGTGGGCGCGCTGCTCAAGCGCATCGGCGAGCAGTCGATCCCGAACATCCGGATCTGCGCGCACGATGCGGTCGACGTGCTCGACCACATGCTGCAGCCCGGCACGCTGGCCGGCGTCCACATCTTCTTCCCCGACCCCTGGCACAAGAAGCGGCACAACAAGCGCCGCCTGATCCAGGCCGAGTTCGTGACCAAGCTGGCTCAGCACCTGCAGCCCGGCGGCTATCTGCACTGCGCGACCGACTGGCAGCCCTACGCCGAGCAGATGCTCGAGGTGCTGTCGCAGGAGCCGCTGCTGCGCAACACGGCCGAGGCGTATGCCGAGAAGCCGCACTACCGGCCGCTCACCAAGTTCGAGAACCGCGGCCTCAAGCTGGGCCACGGCGTCTGGGACCTGGTGTTCCAGCGCGCCTGAGGCGCGGCCGCTTCAGTCCTCGAGGCGGAAGCGGAACGGCACCTGCACCTGGTGGCGCACGGCACGCCCCTGGGCATCGCGCGCGGGTTCGTAACGCCACTGGCGCACCGCTTCGACCACGGCCGCATCGAACAACGGGTGCGGCGTGCGCAGGATGCGCACGGTCTCGGGCACGCCCTGCGTGTCGATGAAGAAGCTCGCCACCACCGTGCCGTCGATGCCGCTCTCGGTCAGTGCCGCCGGAAAGACCGGCGCCGGCCGGCGCAGCGGCACGGGCAGCACGACAGCCGCCTGGGCCGGCGGCGGCGCAGGGGCCACGGCGACCACCGGGGGCGCAGCCTGCTCGACGGCGATCGTCGGCGGATGCGCGATCGGTCCCGCGGACGGCGTGGGCGCCTCGTCGTCGATCGGAGGTTTCCGGGGCATCGTGCAGCCGGCCAGCACGATGGAGAGCAGGAGTGCCGAGAGGATCGGCGTCGGGAGTGAACGGGAGGACATCCCGCATTATCGGAAGGAGGCCGATGCGGCCCGAGGCCTCAGCCCGCCGACGCGGCTGCGCGCCGATCGGCGGCCAGCAAGGGCATGCGGATCGTGAAGCGCGTGCCGCCCCGCGCCGAGCTGTCGGCGCTGATCTCGCCGCCCTGGCGCAGCACCAGCATGTGCACGATGGACAGGCCCAGGCCCGAGCCGCCCGTGGCGCGCGAGCGCGAGTTGTCCGAGCGCTGGAAGCGCTGGAACAGGTTCTGGCACACGTCCTCGGGCAGGCCGGCGCCGGCATCGCTGATCGCCAGCACCGCCGTGCCCGCCTTGGCGTCCGATCGCAGGCGGATGCCCAGCCAGGCCCCGTCGCGCGCATAGCGCAGCACGTTCTCGGTCAGGTTCGAGATCACCTGGCGCATCCGGTCCGGATCGGCATGGACCCACACATGCCCTTGCCCGATGTCGAGCTCCGGCACGATGCCGTGCTCGGCCAGCCGGCTGGCATAGCCGGCCACGGTGTCCTGCACCAGCACCGCCAGGTCCACCTTCGCGGTCTGCAGCGACAGGCCGCCGGCGTCCGCCATCGACAGCATGTGCAGGTCGTCGACCAGGCGCCCCAGGTGCTCGACCTGGTCCAGCAGGGTTCTGAACTCCGCGCCGTCGGCCGGAATCACGCCGTCGCACACCGCATGCAGGCGCGCGCGCAGCACGGCCAGCGGGGTGCGCAGCTCGTGCGAGACCGCCGCCGCGGTGGCCTTGCGCTCGCGCTCCAGCTGCTCCAGCGCATCGGTCATGTGGTTGAAGTCGTTGACCATGTCCGCCATCTCGCCGCGCTCCCGGCCGGGCTCGGCACGCACCGAGAAGTCGCCCAGCGCCACGCGCTGCGCGGCCTCGGCCATCGAGGCCAGCGGCAAGGTGACGAAGCGCGAGACCCAGAAGCCGGCCGCCAGACCGAAGGGCAGGCACACCAGCAGGCCGATCAGCAGCGACCACTTCTCGCCGAACAGCAGGTCGCCGCGCCAGTACTGGCCGTAGATCTGCATGGCACGTGGGCTGTCTTCCTGGGCCCGGTCCTGCAGCACGTCCAGCTCCTGCTGCACGTTCTCCGGCAGGCTGCCGTAGAAGCCCCGGTACTGCAGCTCGGAGAACAGCATGACGCTCGCCCCCAGGATCGCGATGGTGACCAGCACCGTGGCGGCGATCCAGAGCCCGAAGCGGATCCAGATGCGGTCTAGGGCCCGGGCCATAGGCGGTAGCCGATGCTGCGGACCGTCTCGATGAGCCCGTCCTGGCCGGCATCCTGCAGCTTGCGCCGCAGCTTGCTCAGGTGCGAGTCGATCACCCGGTCGAGCGCGTCGCTCTCGGGCAGGCAGGTCTCGATCAGGTGGCTGCGCGAGAAGCAGCGGCGCGGCTGGCTGGCCAGGCAGGCCAGCAGCCGGAATTCGGTGAGCGTCAGCGGCAGCGGGTGCAGCGTGCCGTCGTCGTCGACGGTCGAGGCGCCATGGGCCTCCATGTCCACCACCAGGCGCCCGACGCGGATCGGCGCCGGCCGCGCCTCGACCGGACGGGCACCGGTGCGGCGCAGCACGGCGCGCACCCGCGCCACCACCTCGGCCGGGCTGAAGGGCTTGACCACGTAGTCGTCGGCGCCCATGCGCAGGCTCAGCAGCTTGTCGACGTCGTCGGCGAGCGCGGTCACCATGATCACGGGGGTGTCGCTGTCGCTGCGGATGGCCTTGAGCACGTCCACACCGTCCATGCCCGGCAGATGGATGTCGAGCAGCACGATGTCGGGCCGAAGCTGGCCGAACAGGCGCAGCGCCGAGGGGCCGTCGACCGCCCGCTGGGTGCGCATGCCGTCGCGCTGCAGGTAGGCCACCAGGATGTCGGCGATGCCCGACTCGTCCTCGACGACCAGCGCCAGCGGTCCGGGGTCGGAGGCCGGGCGGGGGGGGATGGGGAGCGCAGCGGGTCTGGAGTCGGTCACGGGGAAGCGGGGTCGCGGACGCGTTGGAGCACAGGGATGGCGATTATCCCTTCCGCCGCACACGCGTGCGCGATGCCCCCAAACGACCATTCCCGGCCATCGTCTCCACGCGTTCTCCACACAAACTGCAAAGCCACGCAAAGTCGCCGCGGTCCAATCCAGGGTGGTTTTCTCACGTCCTGCCGCTTTGCCCCGTCCTTTTCTCGCTGCCCCGCTGCTTGTGTGCCAAGCCGTCCTGCTTTGCGGCCTGGCCGGATGCACCGCCGTGGCCGTGCCTCCGCTGCCCGACGGCGTGCCGGCCGGATGGCGGCAAACCCCGCCGGCGGCCGACAAAGCGCTCGCGCCCGACCTGCACAGCTGGTGGAAGACGCTGGGCGACCCGCAGCTCGACGCGCTGGTCGACCGGGCGCTGGCGCAGAACCTCGGCGTCGCCCAGGCCCGCGCCCGGCTGCGCGAGGCGCGGCTGCTGGCCGGACAGGGCAACGCGCAGTTCAAGCCCTCCCTGTCGGCAAGTTCGCGGTCCGTGCAGGACATCTCCGCGACCGACACCTATTTTCAGGCCAGCCTGGACGCCGTCTGGGAGCTGGGCCTGTTCGGCGGGCGCGAATCGGCCGAAAAGGCGGGCCAGGCCGGCATCGACACGGCCACGGCAAACAGCATGGACGCGCGGGTCTCGACCGTGGCCGAGGTCGTGCGCCGCTACACCGACCTGCAGGCCGCGCGCACGCAGCAAGCGCTGATGGACCAGGTGGTGGCCCTGGACCGGCGCACGCTCGAACTGATCGACCTGCGCCGCCGTCAGCGCATCGGCTCGCCCGACGACCAGCACCAGGCCACGGCCCGGCTGGCCCAGGCCCGTGCCCAGCAGAGCCAGCCCCGGCAGGCGGCCGACCGCGCCGCGCAAAGCCTGGCCGTGCTGCTCGGCCAGGCCGAACCCGACAGCGCCTGGACCACCCTGCCCGCCGCGGCGCCGCGCACGCCCCTGCCGGCCTTCGCGCTGCAGCAGGTGCCGGCCGACCTGCTGCGCTACCGCCCCGATGTGCGCCGCGCCGAAGCCGAGGTCCTGAAGACGGCCGCCGCCCTGGGCAGCGCGACTGCCGCGCTGTACCCGCGCGTGACGCTGGGCGCCTCCTTCCTGTATGCGTACAACCTCACGCAGCACCGCCCGCGCAGCACCGTCGACGACGTCCCCGCGATCGGGCCCGCCATCGACATCCCGCTGTTCGACTGGGGCCGCCGGCGCGCCGCCGCCGATGCGCAGCAGGCCGCGCTGGATGCTTCGCTGCTGAACTACCGCCAGACCGTGCTCGAAGGCGTGGCCGATACCGAATCGGCGCTGGGCGCCCTGCAGCAGGCCCGCGAGAACAGCGACCGGCTGCGGGAGGCGCAGCAGGCGCTGGCGCGCAGCGCGCAGGCCCAGGCCACGCTGGTCAGGCTGCGCCTGGGCAGCGAACTGGACCGCATCGCCACCGAGCGCGCGGCGCTGCAGGTGGCGCTGGAACAGGCCGGCGCCGAAAGCAGCCAGACCCTGGCCTTCATCGCGCTGTACAAGTCGCTGGGCGGCGCCCCGCTGCCGACCGACGAAGAGAACACCCCCCTGGTCAGCGCCATGCCGTGGCAGGAGCGCAGCCCATGATCGCGCTGGCCCGCAAGACCATGGTCTACGAATGGCGGCGCTTCGCGCCCGCCGTGTTCGCGGTCGGCTTCTCGGGCGTGCTGCTGGCCGTGCAGGCCGCGCTGGTGCTGGGCATCTTCGGCAGCGCCTCGGTGTACGTGACGGCCTCGTCGGCCGACCTGTGGGCCGGCTACCCCGGAACGCAGAGCGTCAACTTCGGGCGCGACATCGGCCCCGACATGGAGATGTACCTGCGCATGGACCCGGATGTGGTCGACGTCGAGCCCTATCTGTGGGTCGAAGGCGACTGGCACGGCACCACGCGCACCGGCGGCGTGCCGGTCTTCGTCTCGGGCATCCGCACCAACGACGACGCCATGATGTTCTCGCATCTGCTGCCGCTCTCGCGGCGCGCACAGCTGCGCGAGCCCAATGCGGTGATCGTCGACCGCTCCGATCTCGAACAGCTGGGCACGACGGTGGGTGGCCATGCCTGGATCAACGGACACCGCGTGCAGATCGTGGCGGCGCTCTCGGGGCTGCGCGCGCTCGGGGGCGTCAACGTGCTGGCCTCCCAGGACACGGCGCGCCGGCTGCAGGCCGCCGAGTCGGCCGCGGGCACGCCGTATTTCGTGGCCCGGCTGCGCGATCCGGCGCTGGCCGTCGCCGCGCAGGCCCGCCTGTCGGCGGTGCCGCCCGGCTTCGGGCCGCTGAGCGTCTGGACCGCCGACGCCTTCGCCAAGCGCTCGCGCTTCTACTGGATCTTCGACACCGGCGCCGGCATCGCGGTGCTGTTCATGGCTGCCATCGTCTGCCTCGTGGGCGCCGTGCTGACCAGCCAGGCGTTGATGGCGGTGGTGGCCTCCTCGGCGCGCGAGTACGCCATGCTCAACGCCCTGGGCGCCAGCCTGCGCGCGCTGAGCCGGGTGGTGCTGGAGCAGGCCTGCTGGATCGGCGGCATCGGCCTGCTGATGGGCACCGCGGCCAGCGCACTGCTGCTGTGGGTGGCCTCGCGCTACGACGTGCCGGTCAGCATGAACTGGACGGTCGCCATCGGATGCGCCGTGCTGGTGCTGGGCCTGGCCGTGATCTCCGGACTGTTCGCCGTGCGCGGCCTGCAACGCGCCGAACCGGCCATGCTGCTGCGATGAAAAGCCCGGCCCGTCCCCACGCCAGCCCGAGCCTGGAAGCACGCCAGGTGAGCAAGTCCTTTCTCTCGGGCATGGTCCGCGTGCATGTGCTGCAGGCCCTGTCGATCGACATCTACGGCGGCGAGCTGACGCTGATCTCCGGCCCCTCGGGTTGCGGCAAGAGCACGCTGCTGTCGCTGCTCAGCGGCCTGCAGTCGCCCGACGCCGGCCAGGCCTGGGCGCTGGGCGAAGACCTGGGCACCATGACCAAGCGCCAGCTCGAGCACTTCCGCCTGCAGCACACCGGTTTCGTGTTCCAGGGCTTCAACCTGTTCGCCGCGCTCACCGCCCACGAGCAGGTGCAGCTGCCGCTGGGTTACCTGGGCCTGGACAAGCGCCGCTCGGCCACGCTGGCCCTCGAGGCGCTCGACGAGGTCGGCATGGCGCACCGGGCCAACGCCTACCCCGCACAGATGTCCGGCGGCGAGAAGCAGCGCGTCGCCATCGCACGGGCGCTGGCCAAGGAGCCGCAGCTGCTGTTCGCCGACGAACCCACCAGCGCGCTCGACGCCGAGAACGGCCAGAAGATCATCGACATCCTGCATCGCATCGCCCGCAACCACGGCACCACCGTGCTGTGCGTCAGCCACGACCCGCGCCTGGTACGGCACGCCGACCGCGTGCTGACCATGGAAGACGGCCTGATCCGCAACGACTGGCAGTCCGCCGGCACCCCCATTCCCGCCGTGACCACGGCAGCCTCCGCATGAAGTCCTCCCTGTCCCGATACGCCCTGCCGGCCTCGATGCTGGCGCTGGCCCTGGCCATGACCGGCTGCTCGGACCACGGCAGCACCAGCGTCGCCGCCGCCGCGCCCGCACCGGCCGCGGGCCCGCGCGACGTGGCCATGGCGCGCGGCAAGGTCGAAGTCCAGGGCGGCCTGCTCGACGTGCTGACGCAGCAGGACGGCCTGGTCGAGAGCGTGGCCGTGCGCGAAGGCGATGAAGTCAAGCGCGGCCAGACGCTGCTCAAGCTGGTGTCCGACCAGGCCAGGCTCGACGTGAGCATGGCCGAGGCCGAACTGCGGCTGGTCCAGGCGCGCCAGCGCGCCCAGTCCGCCCGCCTGCCCGCGGCCCGCCAGCTGGCGCTGCGCACCGGCGAGGCCGCCAAGGCCGGCGCGCTCGATCCGCAGCGCGCCGACGAGGCGCTGCAGGCCCGCAGCGACATCGAATCCGCGGTCGCCGTGCTCGAAGCCGAGGCCGCGGTGGCCCGGCAGAAGCTGATGCAGGCCGAACGCGCCGTGCAGCGCCAGACGCTGACCGCGCCGATCGACGCCCGCGTGCTCCGGCTCCAGGTGCAGCCCGGCGCGCGCGTGGCCTCCCAGGCCACGCGGCCGCTGATGGTGCTGCTGCCGCACCGCCCGCTGACCGTGCGCGCCGAGCTCAACGAAGCCTATGTCGCCAACGTCAAGCCCGGCATGCGCGCCAGCGTGCGCCTCGACGGCGACACGCAGGGCGCCTCGCAGGCCGCCTACCCCGCGCGCGTGGTGCGCATCAGCCAGGCCTACGGCGCCAGCCGGCTCGACGACGACGCGGCGGCGCGCAACGTGCGGGTGGTGGAGTGTTTTCTGGAATTCGACCCGCCGGTGCCTGTGCTGCGCCTGGGTCAGAACGTAAGGGTGAGTTTTCATGAATAAAGTCATCAGGATCCGGCCATCGGCCACGCTGCAGCGCAACGCCCCCTCCCCGGGCTGGACGGTGCAATGCGATTTCGACGGCACCATCGCGGTCGACGACGTCACCGACACGCTGTTGCAGCGCTTCGGTCGCCCCGGCTGGGAGGCACTGGAAGCCGCCTGGGAAGCCGGCGAGATCGGCTCGCGCGAATGCATGAAGGGCCAGGTCGCGCTGCTCGACATGAGCGCCGACGAACTCGACGCCCACCTCGACGCGCTGCCCATCGACCCGCATTTCGGCGCCTTCGTCGAAGCGGCACAGCGCCACGGCATGCCGGTGCAGGTGGTCAGTGACGGCATCGACTACGCGATCCGCCGCATCCTCGGCCACCACGGCCTGGGCAACCTGCCGGTGATGGCCAACCACCTGGTGCAGACCGGCGAGCGCAGCTGGCAGCTGCAGTCGCCCCATGCCAGCGCGGCCTGCGTGCGCGCCAGCGGCAACTGCAAGTGCGAGCGCCTGGCCGAGCAGCGCCCCGTGCACGGCAAGGTGCTGTTCGTGGGCGACGGCAGCTCCGACTTCTGCGTCTCGGGCAAGGCCGACTTCGTGCTGGCCAAGGCCCGGCTCATCACCTACTGCCAGGAACAGCACATCGCCCACGCGCCCTACGAGCATTTCGGCGAGGCCCTGGCGCTGATGGAAGACATCACGGCCCCCATCCGCATGACGGCATGACGGCATAGCGGCATGCGCACAGGGCCGCCCGCCCGCAGTGCGCCGCACGAAGGTATTTCAATGAGCCCGGACATCTGCATCACCCCCCACGAGTTCTTCCTCGCCGGCCATGGCGCCCATGCGTCCACCGGCGTCATGCTGGTGCACGGCCTGACCGGCACGCCCAATGAAATGCGGCTGCTGGGCAAGGGCCTGCAACGCGCGGGCTTCACGGTCTACGGCGTGCAGCTGGCCGGCCACTGCGGCACCCAGGAGGACCTGGTGCGCACCCGCTGGCAGGATTGGGCCGCCAGCGTGCACGCCGGCGCCGACCGGCTGCGCACACAGGTCGATCGCCTGGTGGTGATGGGCCTGTCGATGGGCGCGGTGCTGGCGCTGGAGCTGGCCGAAGAGCGGCCGGAACTCGTCGATGGCGTGGGCGCGCTGTCCACCATGTTCTGGCACGACGGCTGGAGCATCCCGTTCTACACGCGGCTGTCCTTCCTGCTGCGCCCGTTCCGCGCACTGGGCATCGGCCGCAACAAGCTGTTCATGGAGCAGCCGCCCTACGGCATCAAGGACGAGGCGCTGCGCAAGCGCGTCGTCGAGCAGATGCAGTCCGGCGACAGCGCCGCCGCGGGCCTGCCCGGCAACCCCTGGTACTCGGTCATCGAGATGCGCGCGCTGTCCGACCAGGTGCGCCGCCAGCTGGGCCGTGTGCGCGCACCCTGCCTGGTGCTGCACGCCACCCACGACGACATCTCGAGCCTGGCCAATGCCCGGCTGATCGAGCGCAAGGTCCAGGGCCCGGTCGAGATGGTGCTGCTGCACGACAGCTACCACATGATCACCATCGACCGCGAACGGCGCACCGTGACCGCGCGCGCCGTGGACTTCACCGCCCGCATCGCCGCGCCGCGCGGCGCCGCCGTGCCGCAGCCGGCCGACGCCTTTGCCCACCGCGCCACAGACGGCTCGCTGGCCACATGAGCAGCGAACTGACGCCGCTGGTGCTCACGCTCTGGGTGCTGAACGTGCTGGTCGACAGCGGCGGCCAGCTGGCCTTCAAGGCCGCCGCCGGCGATCCGCGCGCGGGCGACGGCCTGGCGCGCTGGGCCTTCATGGCGCGGCGCCCCTGGCTGTGGGTGGGCGTGGGCTGCTATGTGGCCGAGTTCGTGCTGTGGCTGGCCTTCCTGTCGCTGGTGCCGCTGTCCGAAGGCGTGCTGCTCGGCTCGATCAACATCGTCGCGATCATGATCGCCGGGCGCTATCTGTTCGCCGAGAAGCTCTCTCGCATGCGCGTCGCAGGCATCCTGCTGATCTCGATCGGCGTCACCATCGTCGGCTGGCACGGAGGCTGAAGTGGCTGACAAACGACGTTTCTATGTGATCGGCTTCCTGATGCTGATGGCCTTCGACACGCTGGCGCAGATCAGCTTCAAGGTCGCCGGCACTCAGGCCCTGCCGCTGGAGTTCAGCACGGCCTGGCTGGTGCGGGTGTTCGGCCAGCCCTGGATCTACGGCGCCTTCGTCGGCTACATCGGGGCCTTCTTCGCCTGGATGACGCTGCTCAAGCACGCGCCGATCGGGCCGGCCTTCGCCGCTTCGCACCTGGAGATCGTCTCGGTGCTGGCGCTGTCCTGGCTGCTGTTCGACGAGCGCATCGGCTGGCCGCAGATCACGGGCGGCCTGTTCATCATCGCGGGCATCGTCTGCCTGGCCTTCAGCGAAGAGCAGGACGCCGCGCCCGAGACCCTGCACGCGACGCCCCCGGACATCCTGGCCGGCGCCGCGCGCGGCCCCCATGGCTGAACGAGGGGCCGACGTACCGCCCACGGCGGGCCTGCCGCTGCGCGCCGGCGACCTGGCCTGGCCGCACGCCCCCGCCGCATCCGACCTCGGAGCGGCGCTCGCGCGCTTCCTCGGCGTGGCCGAAGTACAGATCGAATGCTCGGGCACGGCCTGCATGGTGGTCGCGCTCACCGCGCTGCAGCGGCTCGCGCCCACGCGCACCGAGGTGGTCGTGCCGGCCTACACCTGCCCGCTGGTGGCATTGGCGGTCGCACGTTGCGGCCTGCAGTTGCGGGTGTGCGACCTGCAACCGGGCACGCTCGACCTGGACCCGGTGCACCTGCGCCAGCTCTGCGGCCCGCAGACCCTGGCCCTGGTGCCCACGCACCTGGGCGGCCGCATCAGCGACGTGGCCACCGCCCAGGCCTGCGCGCGCGAGGTCGGCGCCTGGACGCTCGAGGATGCGGCACAGGCGCTGGGTGCACGCGTCGGCGACCGGAGCGTGGGCGCCCACAGCGACATCGTTTTCTTCAGCCTGGCCGTGGGCAAGGGCCTGACGCTGTTCGAAGGCGGCGCGCTGGTGGTGCACGACCCTGCCCTGCGCCGGGCCTGCGCACAGGCCAGCGCCGACATCGTCCCGCGGCACCGGGGCTGGGAACTGCGACGTTCGATCGAGCTGCTGGGCTATGCGCTGTGCTACCGGCCCGCGGGCCTGGGCCTGGTCTATGGCCGGCCGCTGCGCCAGGCGCTGCGGCGCGACGACTGGGTGGCCGCCGCGGGCGACGATTTCGACCCGGAGATTCCGCTGCACCGCGTGGGCCGCTGGCGCCAGGCGGTGGGGGTGCGCGCGCTGGAACGCCTGCCTGACTTCCTGGCCCAGGGCACGGTGCGCGCGCTGCAGCGCCGCGAGCGCCTGACGCGCATCGCCGGCCTCACGGTGCTGGGCGACAGCCCTTCGATGCCCGACGCGGCCGGCACCTGGCCGGTGCTGATGGTGCGCATGCCCGGCGCCGCGCAACGCGACGCCGCCATCCGCGCGCTCTGGGGCACAGGCTGCGGCCTGAGCCTGCCCTTCGTGCACGCCCTGCCCGACTACCCGCGCTATGCCCGCGTGGTGCCGGCCGCCGAAGCCGGCGCGCTGCCCCATGCGCGCGACCTGGCGCGCCGCCTGCTGGCCGTCAGCAACAGCCCCTGGCTCGACGATGCACGCTTCGAACGGGTGTGCGAGGCGCTGGCGGACTTCAGCCGCTGAGCGCGGCCTCGCGCGCGCGCAACGCCGCCTTGCGTTCCTCGATGTAGTTGCGGGTCAGCGGCACGGCCTCCTGCCGGCGCGCCAGCTGGATCTGGAAGATCGCGATGTCCTGGTAGCGGAAGGCCGTCTCGGACATCGACAGGTAGAACTCCCACATGCGGCAGAAGCGCTCGTCGTAGAGCGCCAGCGCTTCGTCGCGCCGGGCCATGAAGCGTTCGCGCCACAGCCGCAGCGTGCGCGCGTAGTGCAGCCGCAGCACCTCGATGTCGGTCACCACCAGGCCCGCACGCTCGATGGCCGGTGTGCACTCCGAGAGCGAGGGCAGGCTGCCGCCCGGGAAGATGTACTTCTCGATCCACGGGTTGTTGAAGTCCGGCACGTCGGAGTTGCCGATGAAGTGCAGCAGCATCACGCCGTCCTCGGTCAGCAGCTCGCGGCATTGCTGGAAGAAGGCATCGTGGTTGCCACGGCCCACATGCTCGAACATGCCCACCGACACGATGCGCTCGAAGGGCCCCTGGGTGTCTCGGTAGTCCTCGAGCCGGTAGTCGAGCCCGGCGCTGGCCGGCGATGCGGCGCCCAGCCGCTGCGCGGCCTCGAGCTGTTCCGTGGACAGGGTGACGCCACTCACGTGGCCCGCGCCGGCCACCTCCGCGAGGTAGCGCGACAGGCCGCCCCAGCCGCAGCCGATGTCGAGCACGCGCTGGCCGGGCTCGACCAGCAGCTTGGCCGCGATGTGGCGCTTCTTGGCCAGCTGCGCGGCCTCGAGGTCCTCGTCGCCGTGCTCGAAGTAGGCGCAGGAGTACTGGCGGTCGCTGTCGAGGAACAGCCGATAGAGCCGGTCGTCGAGGTCGTAGTGATGGGCCACGTTGGCGCGCGACCGGCTCGGCCGGTTGCGCTGCAGCAGCGGGCGCAGCGCCATGCGCCAGCGGTCGAGCAGGCGCACGAACGGGCCCGGCTGCACGTCCTTGGCATCGCGCAGGAACAGCTCCAGCACATCGTAGACCGTGCCCTCTTCCACCTGCAGCCGCCCCTGCATGAACAGCTCGCCGAACTGCAGGTCGGGGTCGCGCAGCAGCGCCCAGACTGCGCGCCGGTCGGTGAAGCGGATGCCGGCGCGCGGCTGTCCCCCGTCGCCGAACGCCAGCGTCTGGCCGTCCGGCAGCCGCACGCTCAGGTGGCCTCGGCGCACCAGCGGGCCGAAGGCCCGGCGCAGCAAGGCCGCGGTCGATCGATCGAACATGAATGCCTCCCGATGTCTGGGGTGGAAGATGCCACCGCGCCGGCTCAAGACCGGCGTTTTCCGCAAAGCCTAACCGACGCGCGCCAGGTGCCCCAGCAGACGCTGGTTGAACGCATGCTGGCCGGCCTGCCAGTCCGCGAGCTGCACCGGATCGATGGCCGTGTCCTGCCCGTCCTGCGCACTGAGCCAGCGCTTCCAGGCCGTGCGGTAGCGGTAGGCCGACACCTCGCCGGTGACGTCGCTGCCCACGATCTGCCCGCCCAGGGCCTCGAGGATGTGCAGGGCCTGCGATTCCTGCAGCCGCCCCTGGTCCCAGTTGGTGCGCACGACTTCGGGGGCGAACACGTCCTTGTCGATCGAGAGATAGGTCGGCGCGGGCTGGCTGCGCAGCTGCCGCGCCAGGGCCTGGCTCAGGGCTTCGGTGTCGGCGAAGGTACGGAAGGCCGAGCCCAGGCCCAGCCAGCGCGACCAGCCGGTGTCCACGCCAACGCTCCAGTACTGCAGCTTGCCGGCGCGCAGCGGCTTGAGCTGGTTTTCCCAGGCGTGGCGCCAGCCGATGTCGCCCGAGGTGATGCCCACCACCAGCACCTGGCTGACCTCGGGCAGCAGCGCCACGCGCCGCACCCAGGAGCCGCAATGCACGCCGAAGGGAAAGCGCATGTTGTCGGGATGGTTGTCGAACACCACCACGCGCAGGCTCGCGCGCTCGCGCCCGCGCGCGCTGCGCGCCACCAGTGGCCAGCTCAGGTGGTGGAAGTCGCCGCTGCCCATGAACACCGTGCCGTGGCGCTCGACCGCGGGCAGCCGGGCGTCCAGCGACTCGGCCAGCCCGCGCATCACGCCCAGGCCGCAGCCGAAACGCAGCGTCTCCTGCCGGTCCTGCAGGGGAATGCGCAACTCGCCGGCCAGCGGGCCGATCGAGTCGTCGAGGTCCAGCACCACGGGCGGCAGTGCATTCATGGCGTGCCCTCGTGCCACTGGCGGTCGCTTTCGAAATGGCTTGCGAAGCGCTTCGCGAGCCGGCGCAGCAGCGGATTGCGCACGTACACCGCGTGGCGGGTGAAGGTGAAGCGCGCGCCGAGCTGGGCCTTGACCTCGGGGTCGGTCCAGCCCGCGACGTAGTGCGTGAGACCGCGTTCGATCGCGTACTCGAGGTTGACCATCCAGCTCACGAAATACAGGTTGCACTCGCGCGCCGCCGGATAGGAGAAGCCGATGTACTTGTCGACCAGCTTGCCGCCGGCCTCGAAGCAGAGGTTCCAGCCGACCAGGACGCCGGCCTGCCGGTACTCGAACACGACGCCGCCGGCAGAGGCATCGCGCAGCACGCGCGCAAAGAAGGCGCGCGTGAGACGGTCGAAATGCACTTCGCTTTGCGCGTAGACAGCTTCATAGAGCCCATAGTAGGCGTCGATGGCGGCCTCGCTCTCGAAGGCCTCGTCGCCCGTGGGGAGGCGGCGGATCTCCAGCCCCGCGCGGCTGCGCAGCTTGCGGCGCAGGTTCTGCCGCCGGCTCGACGAGAGACGCCCGAGGTAGGCATTGATGTCCGGAAAATCGATGGGCACATAGGCCAGCGCCTGGCCTTCGACCAGCACGCAGCCGGCCGCCACGCAGACCTGCACCAGCGCCTCGGCCTGCCGGTTGTCGGCCTCGTCGAGCAGCGGCGATGCGGCCGGGATGTCCTTGACGATCAGCAGCCGGTAACTCGCGCCCCAGCGTTGCAGCAGGCCGATCAGCCACGCCGCCGGCGCAGCGCCGCGCGGCACCAGCGCGTACTCCGAGACCGTGGAGCCGACGAAGGCCGTCCGGATGCGCAGCCAGCGCGACCAGAGGCGAAACAGCGGCAGCGCCTTGGCGCGCTGCTTGAGTGCCTCGTCGGCGGTGGTCAGCAGATCGAAGGTGGCGCTGAACACCGGTGCCCCCGGGGCACCTTCGAGCACCGCGAAACCTTCGGGCGGATGGGCCTCAAAGGCCGCGATCAGTGCGTCGGGTTCGAGTTGGTGGGCAAACTGCACAGGCGCGTGAAGCCCATCAGCTGCGCTTGGCGCGCGTCAGCAGCTGGTCGAGCAGCACCATGGCCTGGTCGATCTCGGAACGCGAGATCTCGAGCGAAGGCGCGAAGGTGATCACGTTCTTGTAGTAGCCGCCCACGTCGAGCACCAGGCCCATCTTGCGGCCTTCGAACTCGAGGTCGCCCGACAGGCCGATGTCGACCATCTTGTCGAGCAGTTCGCGGTTCGGCGTGAAGCCGTCGTCGGTGCAGATCTCGGCGCGCAGCGCCAGGCCCATGCCGTCGACGTCGCCGATTTCCTTGTGGCGCTTCTGCAGTTCCTTGAGGCCTTCGAGGAAGTAGGCACCGCTGTCGCAGACCTGCTTGCCGTAGTCGATCTCGGCCGTCATGCGCAGCACTTCCAGGCCCAGCGCCGTGCCCAGCGGGTTGGCGGCGAAGGTCGAGTGCGTCGATCCCGGCGGGAACACCTGCGGGTTGATCAGCTCTTCGCGCGCCCACAGGCCGCTCAATGCGTTCAGGCCGTTGGTCAGCGCCTTGGCGAAGACCAGCACGTCGGGCTGCACGCCGAAGTTCTCGATGGCCCAGAGCTTGCCGGTGCGCCAGAAGCCCATCTGGATCTCGTCGACCACCAGCAGGATGCCGTGCTCGTCGAGCACCTTCTTCAGGCCCTTGTAGAAGTTGGGCGGCGGCACGACGTAGCCGCCCGTGCCCTGGATCGGTTCCACGTAGAAGGCCGCGTACTCGCACTGCTTGGTCTTCGGGTCCCACACCGCGTGGTACTCGTTCTCGAACTTGCGTGCGAACTCGCGCACGATCGAATCCGAATACTCCTCGGCCGTCATGCCCTTGGGGCGACGGAAGGGGTACGGGAAGGGAATGAACTGCGCACGGTCACCGAAGTGGCCGAAGCGACGACGGTAGCGGTAGCTCGAGGTGATGCTCGAGGCGCCCAGCGTGCGGCCGTGGTAGCCGCCTTCGAAGGCGAACATCAGGCTCTTGCCGTTGCTGGCATTGCGCACCACCTTGAGCGAGTCCTCGATGGCCTGCGCACCGCCGACGTTGAAGTGCACGCGGCCGGCACGGCCCCACTTCTTCTCGGCGTCCTGGGCGATCCATTTGGCCAGCTCGATCTTGGTCGGGTGCAGGTACTGGCTGGCCACCTGCGGCAGCGTCTCCAGCTGGCGCTTCATGACGTCTTCGAGGCGCTTGTTCTTGTAGCCGAAATTGACGGCCGAGTACCACATCTGCAGGTCGAGGTAAGGCGTGCCTTCGGCGTCGTACATGTAGCTGCCGTCGCAGCCGGAGAAGATCTTGGGCGGGTTCACGTAATGAACCGTGTCGCCAAAGGAACAATATTTCGCCTCGTCAGCCAGCAGCTGTGCACTCATGGGGGAAGAACTCCAGAACTCGGAACATTCGGCGTGGTGTCACGGCACATGCCGTGGCGCCGAACGCCGTCAGGCCATTCCGGGCACGACGCACCGGTGATGGATGACGGGAGTCTGCGCGGGCAACCTTGAAGGACTGTTGCGCGTTTGTGTGCGGCTTGTGGAGAGGCGAAGGGAGCCCTGCGCTAGCCGGCCGCGGCCTGCAGGGCCTCGAAGGACTCGATCTCGATGCGCCCGTAGCCCACCGTCAGCACGCCCTGCCCGGCCAGCGCGTGCAGTTCCTTGGACAGCGTCTGGCGCGTCACGCCCAGCATCATCGCGATCGCCTCCTGCGGCAGCGCGATCTGCCGGCGCATCTGCGGCGACTGGGTCACATCGCCGCGGGCCAGCGCCAGCAGCCGGCGCGCCACGCGCGAGCGCAGATCGCGCAGCGTCGCATCTTCCATCAGGCTGTAGAGGCCGCGCACGCGGTTGGCGAGCAGCAGCGCCATGGCCTGGGCAAAAGCCAGTTCGCCCATCTGGCGCGCGAACGCGGCATGCGGCACCACCAGCACCTCGGCGTCGGCCAGCGCGGTGGCGTCGTGCGACCGCAGCGAGCCGTCGATCAGCGAGATCTCGCCGAACCAGTTGCCGGGCTCGAGCATCGCGAGGATCGCCTCGCGGCCGTCCTGGCGCAAGGTCGACACCTTGATGAAGCCGCTGGCCAGCCCGTAGAAGCCGCCCGAGATGCCGTCGCCGCCGTCGCCCTGCCGGTAGAGCATGGCGCCGCGCACCAGGTGGTGCACCTCGGCCACGGACAGCAGGCCGTCGCGCTGCGCACGCGGCAGCGCGGCGAACCAGGGGTTGGCCTCCATCGCATCGCGGTGGGCGGCGGTCACGTGGGTCGGTGCACGAAGGGACATGGCTGCAAGGGCGCGTCGGGCCGCCGGGGGTAAACGAGGAGGCCAATTGTTCGCTATTTGACAGTTGAATGGGAGCCGGCTGCCTAAAGTGGGCTTCGGCCTTTTCCATGGCCCACGGAGACATACGATGAATCAAAGAGCGACTTTCGTCCGCATGCAGGACAGCACCCGCGAAGACTGGCAGGCCATCGGCGGCGAGTTCATGCAGTTCGCGGGCAGCCTGCCGCAGCGCGTGGTGCGGCACCTTCAGATCCTGCAGGGCGACTACGGCGGCTTTCCGGTAGACCGCTACACCCACTCGCTGCAGACCGCCACCCGCGCGCTGCGCGACGGCCGCGACGAGGAGTACGTGGTGTGCGCGCTGCTGCACGACATCGGCGACACGCTTGGCACCTTCAACCACCCGGACATCGCGGCCGCGATCCTCCAGCCCTTCGTGAGCGAGGCGAACCACTGGATGGTCCAGCACCACGGCATCTTCCAGGGCCACTACTTCTTCCACCACCTGGGCATGGACCGCGACCTGCGCGAGCGCTACCGGCAGAGCCCGAACTACGAGCGCACGGCCGAGTTCTGCGAGCTCTACGACAACCCGGCCTTCGACCCCAAGGGCGAGACCCTGCCGATCGAGGACTTCATGCCGATGCTGCAGCGCCTGATGGCGCAGCCCCGCCAGAGCCTCTACAAGTCGGTGCTGCAGAAGCCCGCCGACGCCATCGCCTGACCACGAACGAAGGATTTCCCATGAACGCCACCACCCCCTCCGAAACCCAGCAGCTCGTGTCCGCCGAGGAATGGCAGCTGCGCGTCGACCTCGCCGCCTGCTACCGCCTGGTCGCGCTCTACGGCTGGAGCGACCTGGTCTTCACCCACATCAGCGCGCGCGTGCCGGGCCCCGAGCACCACTTCCTGATCAATCCCTACGGCCTGATGTTCGACGAGATCACGGCCTCGAGCCTGGTCAAGGTCGACCAGCAATGCAACAAGGTGATCGAGTCGCCCTACCCGGTCAACCCGGCCGGCTTCGTGATCCACAGCGCGGTGCATGCGGTGCGCGAAGACGCGCAATGCGTGCTGCACACCCACACCCGCGCGGGCATCGCGGTCAGTGCGCAGAAGAACGGCGTGCTGCCGATCAGCCAGCAGTCGACCTTCGTGCTGGCCTCGCTGGCCTACCACGGCTACGAGGGCGTGGCGATCCGCGACGACGAGAAGGCGCGGTTGCAGGCCAACCTGGGCGAAGCCAGTTTCCTGATGCTGCGCAACCACGGCCTGCTGACCATCGGCAAGAGCGTGGCCGATGCCTTCCTCTCGATGTACACCTTCGAGAACACCTGCCAGATCCAGATCGCCGCGCAATCGGGCGGCGGCGAGCTCACGCAGGTCGACCCGCGCATCGTCGAGGGCGTGGGCCATGCGATGAAGGTGCAGACCGGCGGCCTCGGCGGCGCCTTCGTCTGGCCCTCGCTGATCCGCAAGCTCGACCGCATCGACCCCGGCTACCGGAACTGAGCGCCGCATGGACGGCACCGTCGTCATCACGCGCGCGCTGTTCGGCGCGCTGGCGCTGGTCATGTTCGGCCTGGGCCTGTCGCTGTCGGTGGCCGACTTCCGGCGGCTCGCACAGCACCCCAAGGCGGTGGCCATCGCGCTGCTGCTGCAGGTGGTGGGCCTGCCGCTGGCCTGCTACGCCATCGTGCTCGCCTTCGGTATGCCGCCGGTGTTCGCGGTCGGGCTGATGCTGCTGGCCGCCTCGCCGGGCGGCATTTCGGCCAACCTGTTCTCGCACCTGTTCGGCGGCAACGTGGCGATGAACATCTCGCTCACCGCGGCCAACACGGTGCTGTCGATCCTCACGCTGCCGCTGATCGCCAACTGGGCCATCGCGCACTTCATCCAGAGCGGCCAGCTGGTGCCCATGCAAACGGGGAAGCTGCTGGAGGTGATCGCGATCGTGCTGATGCCGGTGCTGATCGGCATGGTGGTCGCGTCTCGCAGGCCCGGCTTCTCGGCGCGCATGGAAAAGCCTGTCAAGGTGTTCAGCGCCGTGGTGCTGGCCGTGGTCACGGTGCTGGCCATCGCCAAGGAATGGAGCTCGATCTCGGTCGCCTTCGCGCAGATCGGCCCGGCCGTGCTGCTGTTCAACCTGCTGAGCCTGGGCGCGGGCTACGGCCTGAGCCGCGTGGCCGGGCTCGACCGGCCGCTGGCGACCGCCATCAGCTACGAGATCGGCATCCACAACTCGACGCTGGCGATCTTCGTGGCGCTCAGCGTGCTGGGCAGCTACCAGCTCGCACTGCCGGCGGCCATCTACTCGGTCGTGATGTACCTGACGGCGCCGCTGTTCGGGCTGCTGCTGCGGCGCGGCGCACGCGCGGCCGACTCCGCCCAGGCGGCCCAGGCGGCGCGTGCGGCGGTCGCGCCGGCCACGCCCAACTGAGCACGACGCTCCCCGCCGCCGAACCGTCGGCGGGGGTCCGCGATCTCCCCACGACCCCTCGCGAAACCCTCCGGCGCATGTGCCCGATGAGATGCCCTACGCTCGGGCGGTTCGTCAATTTCCAACGCCACGCATCTGCACACACGGAGCCTTCCCTCGTGACCGACTCACCCGACTACCATCCCCCCAAGGTCTGGACCTGGAACAAGGCCAGCGGCGGCAAGTTCGCCAACATCAACCGTCCGATCGCCGGGTCGACGCACGACAAGGAACTGCCGGTCGGCCGCCATCCCCTGCAGCTCTATTCGCTCGCCACGCCCAACGGCGTCAAGGTCACGGTGATGCTGGAGGAGCTGCTGGCGCTCGGCCATGCAGGCGCGGAATACGACGCCTGGCTCATCAGGATCAACGAGGGCGACCAGTTCGGCAGCGGCTTCGTCGGGGTCAATCCGAACTCGAAGATCCCGGCGTTGCTGGACCGCAGCGGACCGACGCCGGTCCGCGTGTTCGAGTCGGGCGCCATCCTGGTCTACCTGGCCGAGAAGTTCGGCGCTTTCCTGCCGACCGAGCCCGCGCGCCGTGCCGAATGCATGGCCTGGCTGTTCTGGCAGATGGGCAGCGCGCCCTACCTCGGCGGCGGCTTCGGCCATTTCTACGCCTATGCGCCGACGAAGATCGAGTACGCGATCGACCGCTTCGCGATGGAGGTCAAGCGCCAGCTCGACGTGCTGGACCGGCGCCTCGCGGAATCGCCCTATCTGGCGGGTGACGACTACACGATCGCCGACATCGCGGTCTGGTCCTGGTACGGCGCGCTCGCCAAGGGCCTGCTCTACGAGGCGGGCGAGTTCCTTCAGGTGCAGGCCTACACCCATGTGCAGCGCTGGACCGATGCCATCGCCGAACGGCCCGCGGTGCAGCGTGGCCGCCGCGTCAACCGCACCTGGGGCGATGCGGCGAGCCAGCTGCCCGAGCGGCACGCGGCCGGCGACTTCGACGCCCCGCCGCCGCAGGCCTGAGCCCGGCGCGCAGCTCGGCAGCGCCTGGCGGCCAACGGCAAATCATCCACCGCGGAGGCCCCGCTCTCCGCCTTTGCGTCAATCGGGGCCCGTGACCGGCAGGCCACTCTGACGCACGCTGCCGATGGTCTAAGCAGCGCCGCCGGCACGGCCGCCCTTGCGCGCCGCGTCGTGGTTCTCGGCCCGGCCACGTCCCGAGCCGCTCTTGTTGCCGCCGCCCGATTCCTTGTTCACCGTGGCCCAGGCGCGGCGCTCGGCCTCCGCCTTGGCCACGCCGCGGTCTTCGTAGCCTTCTTCGATGTGCTCGGCCTTGCGTTTCTGCTTGTCCGTGTACGACGACTTGTCCCCTTGAGGCATGGTGTGCTCCTGTGAAGTGACCGAGATCGGATTGCCGCGCGGCGGAGGGCCGGCATGGGTAGGAAAGATCGCCATGCACTCGTCGGTCAAGCACGGTGCACACGCCGACAGCCGGCGTCGGCCCGGGACCACAGGCGCCGCCCGCCGCGACACCGCAAGCTGGCTGCTTGCCGACTTGCATCAGGAGAAATGACATGGCCACCAGCAGCGCAGCAGGCGCCCCCAGCACCCACCCCGTCCAACCCGACGACGACACCCGCCTGCTCGGCCCGAGCGACAGCTCGGACAGCGGCAGCGACACCCTCGGACAGCGCGCCGATCTGGCACCGCCGGAAGACAGCCTGACCGGCACCACGCTGGAGCCTCTGGAGGGCGGCAGCGACAGCGCCGGCACCGGCGAGCGCGCCGACGCCGAGGGCGACCTGCCGCCCGACGGCGCGGACATCCTGCCCGACCGCATCATCGGACCGGGTGGCGGGCGCCTGGACCCGTCGGAGGTGCATTCGCTCGGCGGCACCTGGACTGCGGAGGAAGCGGTGGACGAAGGGGATGAAGACGACGAGGACGCCGCCTGAGCGATCCGACGGCTCCAGCGCCGAGCGCGGGCGGCGCCGACCCGTGTGCGCCCGGCTGCGCCCGAGCGCCTGGACGCAGCCAAGGATGTGCTGCGTGAGCCGTTCCGTCGGCCACGCCATCGCGCGGCGCCCACCACCAGCCCTCTCGAAGCCGGATACCGTGCCCGAAGGGCTGCACGCGACGCATAAACTGCGGTCTTCCGAAGCTTTGCGCCCACCGGGGTGCCCGACGCCATGGACCGTTCGCCTCTCCCCCCCGCTTCCACCACCGCACTGCGCGCGGCCTTCGCGCCCACCGGCACGCTGCGCGCGTCCATCAACCTGGGCAACCCGATCCTCGCCGCGCGCGACGCGGCCGGTGGCGAGCCCGTCGGTGTCTCGGTCGACCTCGCGCGGGCGCTGGCCCGGCGCCTGGAAGTGCCGCTCGAATGCCTGGTGTTCGACAAGGCTGCGCAATCGGTCGAGGCGGTGCGCAACGAGCGCGCCGACATCGGCTTCTTCGCCATCGACCCGGCGCGCAGCGAGGGCCTGGGTTTCACCGCGGCCTATGTGCTGATCGAAGGCAGCTACCTCGTGCCGAGCGCTGCCTCGCTGCAGGACAACGCCGAAGTCGACCGCGCGGGCCTGCGCGTGGGCGTCGGCTCGGGCAGCGCCTACGACCTGTTCCTGACGCGCGCGCTCCAGGCTGCGCAGATCGAGCGCTTCTTCAATGCCGAGGCCGTGACCGAGGCACTCAAGGAGGGTCGCATCGAGGTCGCGGCCGGCATCCGCAAGCAGTTGCAGACGCTCACCCGATCCGACCCCGGCCTGCGGCTGCTGCCCGGCCGCTTCATGGTGATCCAGCAGGCCATGGGCCTGCCGGCGAGTCGGGGAACGCAAGCCAGGGAAGCGCTGGCGGCCTTCGTCGAGGAGATGAAGGCCAGCGGCTTCGTCGCCGAGGCCCTGGCGCGCCACCGCATCGACGGTGGCACCGTGGCGCCGGCTGCCTGAGCACCGCCGCTACAGCAGGTCTTCGGGCAGCAGCTTGAGCAGCAGCCAGTCCTTGAAGCTGCCGAGCCAGCTGGCGCCGGGCTCGTCGGTGATGAGCTTCTGGCTGCCGTCGGCGTCGTGCTCGATCCACTCGACGCCCTCCCCTTCGCCGCGCAGGCGCAGCTCGTAGGCGCCCATCGAACGCAGCGTCATGAGCTTGCCGAACTGCTCGGCCAGCGCCGGGCTGTCGACCAGGATGCCGATCTCGGTGTTGAGCCGCGCGGAGCGGCCGTCGAGGTTCATCGAGCCCAGGAAGATCCGGCGCCGGTCCACCAGCGCCACCTTGGCGTGCAGCCGCCCCGAGGAGCTGCGGAAGTCGCCCAGGCCGGCCTGGCGCGGCGCGAGCTTGGCGCCCAGTTCGAACACGCGCACGCCGGCCTTGAGCATGCGGTAGCGGTACTTCGCATAGCCGGCGTACACCAGCGATTCGTCGGTGGCGTCGAGGGAGTTGGTGAGCACGATCACCTGCACCTTGTTGTCGACCGCCATCTGCAGCAGCTTGACCCCGTCCTCGCCCGGAATGAAATAGGGCGAGACCATCACCACTTCCGACGTGGCGCCGCTGAGCATGGCGATGGTGCGCTGGGTCACGCTGTCGGCGAAGCTGGCCTCGGGGTCGTCCATCGCGACCTTCTTGGGCGTGTCGGCGATCGCACGGCCGTCGCCCGGGATCTGCACGAGGCGGCCCGCCTGCAGCTGGCGTTCGATGGGCGCATGGCCGAGCACGTCGGTGTCGCGTTCGGTGGTCGCGGGCGCGGCCCCGGCCAGCCGGGCCTGCAGCCAGCTGCGCGTGACCTCGCTGTCGGCCGGGACCCGCATCAGGTTGTCGATCGGACGGGTCTGGGCGCTGTTCCAGAAGTCGTCGAAGGTGTCGGACAGCTCGGGCACCACCGGCCCGCTGACCAGCACGTCGAGGTCGATGAAGTTCGCGACGTCGCTGCGCATGAAGTACTCGTCGGCGATGTTGCGCCCGCCGGTGATGGCCAGGCTGTTGTCGGCCACGAAGAGCTTGTTGTGCATGCGCCGGTTGAAGCGGCGGAAATCGGCCAGCGACAGGGCCAGCCGCAGGCCGAGCGGCCCGCTGCGCACGGCCAGCGGATTGAACAGCCGCAGCTCGAAGTTGGGCTGCGAGGCCAGCGCGGCGAACAGCGCGTCCTTGCCCGCCGTGTAGAAGTCGTCGACCAGCAGCCGCACCCGCACGCCGCGCCGCGCGGCATCGAGCAAGGCGCCCAGGAACTGCTTGCCGCTGGCGTCGTCCTGCAGGATGTAGTACTGGGCGTCGAGCGTCTTCTGGGCCGCGCGCGCCAGCGCCAGGCGCGCATTGAAGGCGGTCGGCCCCTCGGGCATCAGCTGGAAGCCGGAGAAGCCGGTGGGCATGCCCTGCCCGCTGGCCAGCGCGATCTGCGCCAGCCGGGTGTCGGCAACGTCGGTGCGCGCCGCCGAGAAGCGTTCGGCCTGCGGTGGGGGCAGGCTGGCACAACCCGCCAGCACCACCGCCGCGGACAGTGCTGCGGCACGCAGGAGTCGCTGGAGGGTCAGCGGCATGATGGTGTCTCCACCGGGGCGGGTCAGACCCGTTCGGCCACCCAGCCCTGGACCGAGGCCAGCGCGGCCGCGAGGCCGCTGGCGTCGGTGCCGCCGGCCATCGCCATGTCGGGCTTGCCGCCGCCCTTGCCGCCGACCTGCTGGGCCACGAAGTTGACCAGTTCGCCGGCCTTGACCTTGCCGAGCGTGTCGGAGGTCACGCCCGCCGCCAGCTGCACCTTGCTGCCTTCGGCGATCGCCAGCACGATGACCGCGCTCTTGAGCTTGTCCTTGAGCTTGTCCATGGTGTCGCGCAGCGTCTTGGCGTCGCCGCCGTCGAGCTTGGCGACCAGCAGCTTGATGCCGTTGAGGTCGATCGCCTGGGTGATGAGTTCGTCGCCCTTCGACGACGCCAGCTTGCCCTTGAGCGTGCCGATCTCGCGCTCGAGCGTCTTCATCTGGTCGAGCAGCTGGGCCAGGCGCGACTGCAGTTCGGCCGGGGCCGACTTGAGCGTCTGGGCCGCGGTCTGCACCGCCGATTCGAGCTCCTGCAGGTAGGCCAGCGCGTTGGCGCCGGTGATCGCCTCGATGCGGCGCACGCCCGCGGCCACACCGCTCTCGCTGGTGATCTTGAACAGGCCGATGTCGCCGGTGCGGCTCACGTGGGTGCCGCCGCAGAGTTCGCGGCTGGAACCGATGTCGAGCACGCGCACGCTCTCGCCGTACTTCTCGCCGAACAGCATCATCGCGCCGGTCTTCTGGGCCGACTCGATGTCCATCACGCGCGCCTGGGTGGCCGCGTTGCCCAGGATCTCGGCGTTCACGCGCTTCTCGATCTCGAGGATCTGCTCGCGCGTGACCGCGGCGTTGTGCGCGAAGTCGAAGCGCGTCTTGTCGGCGTCGACCAGCGAGCCCTTCTGCTGCACGTGCGTGCCCAGCACCTCGCGCAGCGCCTTGTGCATCAGGTGGGTCACGCTGTGGTTGCGCATGGTCGCGTGGCGGCGTTCGCCGTCGACCGCGGCCTTGACCGTGTCGCCGACCTTGAGCGTGCCCTGGGTCTGCGTGCCGTGGTGGCCGAACACGTCGGCCTTGATCTTCTGCGTGTCGTCGACGCCGAACTGCACGCCTTCGGCGCTCAGCATGCCCTGGTCGCCGACCTGGCCGCCGCTCTCCGAATAGAAGGGCGTGGTGTCGAGCACCACGATGCCGGCCTGGCCTTCCTTGAGTTCGGGCACCGCCACGCCTTCGAAGTACAGCGCCTGCACGGTGGCCTGCGCCTCGAGGTGCTCGTAGCCGGTGAAGGTGTTGCCCGCGCCCGCGTACTCGACGTTGCGGTCCATCTTGAACTTGCCGGCCGCGCGGCCCGCGGCCTTCTGCTTTTCCATGGCGGCGTTGAAGCCGGCCTCGTCGACGCTCACGCCGCGCTCGCGGCAGACGTCGGCCGACAGGTCGAGCGGGAAGCCGAAGGTGTCGTGCAGCTTGAACGCGACCTCGCCCGGCAGCGTGGTGGCGCCGCCGGCCAGCGCCGTGTCGAGGATGTCCATGCCGTTGGCCAGGGTCTCGAAGAAGCGTTCTTCCTCGGCCTTGAGCGTGTCGGTGATGTGCTTCTGATCGGCCACCAGCTTGGGATAGGCATCGCCCATGATGGCCACCAGGTCGGCCACCAGCTTGTGGAAGAAGGGCTTCTTCTGGCCCAGCAGGTAGCCGTGGCGGATGGCGCGGCGGATGATCCGGCGCTGCACGTAGCCGCGGCCTTCGTTCGAGGGGATCACGCCGTCGGTCACCAGGAAGGCGGTGGCGCGGATGTGGTCGGCGATCACGCGCAGGCTCTTGTGGTCGAGGTCGGCGGTGCGCGTCTCGCGCGCGGCGGCCTTCACCAGCTTGTCGAACAGGTCGATCTCGTAGTTGCTGTGCACGTGCTGCAGGATCGCGGCCAGCCGCTCCAGGCCCATGCCGGTGTCGACGCAGGGCGCGGGCAGTTTCTTGACCGAGCCGTCGGGCTGCATGTCGAACTGCATGAACACGTTGTTCCAGATCTCGATGTAGCGGTCGCCGTCTTCGTCCGGCGAGCCGGGCGGGCCGCCCGCGATCTCGGGGCCGTGGTCGTAGAAGATCTCGGAGCACGGGCCGCAGGGGCCGGTGTCCGCCATCATCCAGAAGTTGTCGGACATGTAGCGGCCGCCCTTGTTGTCGCCGATGCGCACGACGCGCTCGGGCGGCAGGCCGATCTCCTTGGTCCAGATGTCGTAGGCCTCGTCGTCCTCGATGTAGACCGTGGCCCAGAGCTTCTCGGCGGGCAGCTTGTAGACCTCGGTCAGCAGCTCGAAGGCCCACTTGAGCGATTCGCGCTTGAAGTAGTCGCCGAAGCTCCAGTTGCCCAGCATCTCGAAGAAGGTGTGGTGGCGCGCGGTGTAGCCCACGTTTTCCAGGTCGTTGTGCTTGCCGCCGGCGCGCAGGCAGGCCTGGACCGAGGTCGCACGCTGGTAGGGGCGCTTGTCCTCGCCGAGGAACACGTCCTTGAACTGCACCATGCCCGAGTTGGTGAACATCAGGGTCGGGTCGTTGCCCGGCACCAGCGGGCTGGACGGCACGATGGTGTGGCCCTTCGAGGCGAAGAAATCGAGGAAGGTCTTGCGGATGTCCGCGACCGTGAAGGTGGGCTGGCTCATGGGATGAAAAGGCTGGCGCAGCGGAACAGTGCTCCCGCTAACTGCTTGATTTGATTGGCCATTCGATTATAGGTTTGGGACCACCCCCGCACCCGCGTGGGCCCATGCCCTTTGCCGCTCGGCCCGCGCCCGCCAGGCGCTACTTCAGGTCCATGAAGTTGCTCTCGATCCAGACCCGGCCTTCCTCGTTGAGCGCGAGGTCGAGCGCCTGGTCCCTGGAGATCTTCTTTTCCTTGATCGCCACCGACAGCGGGTTCTCGAACGAATCGTCCTTGCGGTGGTTGTAGATGCGCTCGTTGCCCTCGGGATCGCTGTAGATGTAGGACACGCTGATGCCGTCGAGGTCGGCAAAGGGCTGCAGGAACTCCATGAACTGCGAGGCGGTGATGCCCTCGGCCTTGATGGCCTGCCAGTGCTTGAAGTAGATCGACTGGCCCAGCACCGCCTCGCGGCGCTGGATCTGCCGGGCCCGCTGCGGGTCGGGCTCGGGCGCCTTGCGCGGCCATTCACGCGGGGCGCTCGGCGCGACCGGCTCGACCTTCGGCGCCGCGGCCGGTGCCTGCGGCATGGGCGACGCGGCCGGCGGAACGGGTCGCGCGGCCGCCATGGTGGGCGCCTGGGCCATCGGTGCCGGCCTGCCCGCCCCGGCTTCTCGACCGCGCCACAGCCGCCGCAGGCGATCGATCATAGGGAGCCTGCTTTGGTCCGTTCGTTGGCCGCGAGGCGCGCCACGGTGGGGTCCGACAGGATCAGCACCGCGCGGTAGGCGGCGCGGCCGGCCAGCTTGGCGTCCTCGGCCAGTTGCTTCCAGCTGCGCTCCTGCTCCTGCGGCGACAGCGCCGCCGATTGGCGCAGCATGGTGCGGCTGATCTCCAGCAGCGCCTGCGCCGAGGTCAGGCAGAAGTGCACGGCGGACAGTTCCGGCCGGTCGCGGTAGTGCGCCATTTCCGTCTGACGCACGTTGACCTGGTCTTCCGCCGACAACATGCCGAAATCGGTGGACCGGCAGAACGGCACGCTGCCGAAAGCGCCGCCGAAACCCTGCATCGCCGCCTCGATGGCGGCCGAGGCTTCGTCGACGAGCATGGCCTCGCGCTCCCTCAAATCCATAAGTGTCTTCCGTACGTTTGCATGTATCCCTCACGATGGAAGGCGTCTGGGTCCGGCGCCTCACCGGGTCGGCTGTCGGCGGCCGGGCGGGGAGCGGATGGGGCCGGATGCTACCGCGCGCCTCTTTCCCGCCCGCAAACGAAAGAATGAATTCGACGCCGCCAGTGCCTAAAGTAACAAATTATGTGAAAAAGTGCTGGATTGTCGCCACATTGTTAACTGATTGTGTAATCCGCCCCTTGGATCCTGCGGCAGTCCCGGTCGAGGGCCGCGCTCAGCGCGCGCAGTCGCGCGCCGTCTCGAGCCCGGGCTGTCCTTGCATGTCGTGGTATTCGGGCGGCAGCGTCTGCACCTCGCGAACCGCCACGCGGTGGCCGGCATTGCGCAGCGCGTCGGCGAAGCGCCGCTGCAGCACGAACGGCGTCACGTTGTCCAAGGCATTGCCCAGCACGAAGACCTGGCGCCGGTCGCCGCGCACCACCCCACCGATGTGCGCCAGCGGGTCGTACATGCCTTGCACCGCGGCCAGGGCACGCGCGCTCGGCGGCCCCTCCCCCGCCATCTCCCGGCGCAACCGCACCCGCTCCTCGTAGGCGAAGGCGGCCGAGGTCATCACCACGCAGCGCAGGTCGGTGCGGCCCAAGGTGAGCATGGCCGCCGCCGCGGTCGCGCCGCCGCTGTGCCCCACCAGCACGAACTGCCCGATGCCGTGGAGGCGCTTGAGCGCATCGAGCGCCGCGTCGATCGGCGCGAACTCCTCCACCAGGCGCCGGCGCCGTCCATGGTCGCCCGAGGAGCCGTAGGTGCCGGGGCGCGCCATGAAGATCCACGGCACGCCGGCGCGGTCGCGGCTGCGTTGCGCATCGCGCGTGCGCAGGGCTTCGGTGTTGCCGGGAATGCGCGTGGGCGCCAGGTCCATTTCGTCGTCGCGGTCGCCGGAGAACTGCACGATGGCCACGCGCGCACCCTCGATGTCGCCGCTCGCGAAGTAGCGGATGCAGGCCGGCCCTGCGGACGGCTGCACCCACAAATAGCCGGCGCGGTCGGGGCAGTGGGCGCGCACGGCCGGCTGGTTCCAGAGCAGCGCCGCCTCCGGTACCGCCAGGGGCGCGCGCACCTCGGGGGCGCTGCGCTGGGCGCAGGCCGCCTGCGCCAGGGCCAGCAGCACGAGTGCGAAACGGGCATGCCGCCGGACAGCGCCCGCCGCCTTCATAGCTTTTCCAGCAGCACGGAGACGTCGCCGAAGTCGGACTGCTGGCGGTCGCCCTTCACCAGCACCAGGTCGCCGTCGCGCAGGATGTCGCCGAGGTAGCCCGCGAGCTGCGCCGCATCGTCGAAGTGCGGCCCGAGCAGTTCGGCCGGCACCTCTTCGCGCAGCCAGCGCATCTCGTCGCCGTGCGTCACCAGGTGCTGGATGCCCGACGCCAGCAGCGGCGAAGCCAGGCTGCGGTGCATGGCCTCGGCCTCGTTGCCCAGGTTGATGATGCGGCCCAGCACGCCGATCTTGCGCAGCACCGGCCCGGCCTGCGCGTGCTGGCAGGTGCGCACGAAGTCCATCGCGTTGCGCATCGACATGACCTCGGCATTCCAGCTGTCGTCGATCAGCGTGGCCTGCACGCCGCCCTGCGTGCGCAGCGCGCGCATCTGCATCACCGAGGCGGGCAGCCGCACGTGCGGCATGCGCGCGCACGCGGCCTCGCCATCGAAGCCCATGGCCAGCAGCGCGGCGAAGGCCAGGGCCGAATTGCGCACCAGGCCCGCGCTCTCGATGGGGAAGACATATTCAAAGGCGCGCCCCGCCGTCGCGATGCGCACGCGGCAGCCGCCGCCGGGCTCGGGCCGGGTGTCGAGCACGCGGATGTTGGCGTCGGGCCCACGGCCCACCACCCAGATCGCGCCCGCGGTGCGCGCGGCGGCCTGCACCACCTGCGCCAGGCAGGGAATGTGGTCGGCCACGATGGCCACGCCGCCGGGCTCCAGGCCCAGGAAGATGCGCGACTTGAACTCGGCCGTGAGCTCCAGCGTCGAGGCCTGGCGGGTCTGCGACAGGCCGATCTCGGTGACGATGGCCACGTGCGGCCGCGCCACCAGCGCGATCGGTCCGCGGTCCATCCAGAGCCCGCTCTGCGCCATCTCGAGAATGCACACGTCGGCATCGGCCGCCAGGTTGGCCAGCATGGCCGGCACGCCGACGCGCGAGTTGTAGTTGTCGATGGTGGTACGCACGCGCGCGGCCTGGGGCAGCAGGTCGCGCAGCATCGCGATGGTCGACGACTTGCCGACCGTGCCGGTCACGCCCACCACCAGGCCCTGGTAGCGCGCCCGCGCGGCCGCGCCGAGCGCCAGCAGGGCACGGATCGGGTCGTCCACCTGCAGCAGCGGAAAGGCCGGATCGAGCCCGTCCACCGCCTGCGAGACCATGGCACCGGCCAGCGCATGCTGCAGCCTCGGCAGCTCGAGGTGGCGGTCCCAGTTGTCCGGACGCGGCTTGCTGTAGCTCTCGTGCACGGCCAGCGTGCGGTAGTCGGATGCGACGAACAGCGCGGGCCCCGGCAGCATGGCGATGTGGCTCGACCCGCGCACCACCGCGTTGACGCACCAGCCCGGCGGCGGCTCGACCAGCCAGCGGCCGCCCGTCACCTGCTGCAGTTGCGCGGCCGTCCAGAGCGGCGCGGGCTTCGGGCCCGCACCGGGGCGCAGGGCGGCCAGCACGGGTGCCGGGCGCTCGGGCAGCGGCACCGGAAAGTCGGGCACGCGCAGGCCGCACCACACGGGCAGCAGGCGTGCGGACAGGTCGGTCGTGCTGCCGCGCACGCGCACTTCGAGCCGCAACACATCGCTTTCGAGCAGGCCGGCGCGCGGTGGGCGCAGGCCATAGCGGTCGCGGTAGATGCGACCGGGCTCCCAGCGGCTGGTCGGCCACATCCAGTCGCAGGGGTCGTGGTCCATGCCCTCGCCCCAGGGCGGCATGGTGGTGCTGCGCATCGGCAGCGCGCGGAACTGCACGCGCAGGTCGGCCGTCACGGGCGCGTCGACGGTCCAGAAAGACTCGACCCACAGCATGCGGCGCCCGACGATCTGCCGCGGTGTGCAGCGCAGGCCCAGCAGGCGCATCGGACCGATCTGCAGCGGCGCCATCTGCGCGCTGGCCGGCACGGCGTCGACCACCCATTCGGGGCGCGGCGCGCGCACCGGGTCGACGAGGGTCAACGGCAGCGGCCCCGATGCGGCGGCGCCCTCCGGCGCCGGCCTGGACACCAGCCGCTCGGGCGGCGACAGCCGGATGGCGCAACGACCGCCGGGCCTCGGCGCCATCTCGGTGCCGAGGGCGCGGCACTGCGCGGCAAAGCGCGCGCTCGCGGCCTCCGCCTGCGCGCCCTCGAGTTGCTTCGACACACCGAAGCCGACGCCGACCGGCGTGAACAGCACTTCCTCGACACCGTGCAGGCCCAGCGTCAGCGAGAACACGCCCGAGTCGCCGAAATCGTTGCGCACGGAGTCGAACAGCAGGTCGCCTGCGTCGTGCAGGATCGGACGGCCGCGATGCACCTCGATGCCCTGCAGCACATGTGCCGACGTGCCGAGCACCGCATCGGCGCCCGCGTCGACGATGGCATGGCCGACCGCGATCTCGGCGCGCGAAGGCGCGGTCTCGAGGTTGGCGCCCCAGTGCACCGCCACCAGCACCACGTCGGCCTCGCGGCGCGCGGCCTCGATGCGCGCCGCGAGCGTGGCCGTCCAGGCGGCCGGGTCGTCGAGCGACAGCCAGGCCGCGCCGGGCTTGTGGGCGGTCGCGGCAAAGCGCGGCTGCGTGGCGTCGAGCGAGAACAGCGCCACGCGCACGCCGCCCGCGCGCCGGAAGGCCGGTCGCAGCGCGGCCTCCAGCGTGCGGCCGGTGCCCGCATGGGCGATGCCCGCGGCGTCCAGCAGTCCCTGCTGTTCGACAAGTGCCTCGGGGCCGTAGTCGCCGCTGTGGTTGTTGGCGGTGGCGACCATGCCGATGCCCGCCTCGGTCAGCACCGCCAGCATCTCGGGCCGGGCACGGTAGTAGTACGGGCCGGCCTCGTCCTTCTCGACGCCCTGCTCGCCGGTGGTCGCGACCACGCATTCGAGGTTGACGATGCGCAGGTCGGCCTCGCGCAGCGCGGCGATGTCGCCGAGCACCCTGTGCGCCCCGCCCAGCTCGCGCGTGCGGTAGTGCTGGCGGCGCGCCAGGTTGACGTCGCCGCCCCAGGCGACCACGCCGGATGCTGCGCCCGTCGCAGCCCGCTGCGGCAGTGCCGCCACGTCCACCGGCAGCGCTTCGCGCGCCTTCAGCAGCCGGTGGTAGGCCACATAACCCGACAGGTAGTGCTCCACGTCGTCGATGCGCACGCGGAAGCTGTGGTGCCGGATGAAGAAGCCGCCGAGGACGCGCCCCGGGTTCTTGAAGAACATCGCGAGCTCGGGCCAGAAGTGGCCATTGAGCAGGTAGCGCGCGCGGTAGGCCAGCGCGCGCTCGAACTTGGCGAGGTCGAAGCCGTCGAGCAGGTGCACCCGCGCGGGGTCGGCCTGCAGCCGCGTGACCATCCGCTGCGCCGCCATCATCAGCTCGAGCAGCGTCGGGTAGGTTGTGATGCGCTCGAGCACGAAGTCGAGGTAGCCGCGCACGTTGTCCAGGCCGAAGCGGTAGTAGCGCTCCTCGGGCCGGTAGAGCGTGAGCTCGTTGATGCAGTAGCTCAACCAGTGGTCGTGCGCGCGCCAGTGTTCGGCCTCGATGAAGTACGCCACCGCCTTCTCGACGGTCTGCAGCCAGCGCGGGTCGCGCGTCAGGCCATAGAGCCGCATCAGGCCGAAGGCTGCCTCGCCGTCGTAGTAGATGGTGCGGTGCGCGGCCTTGAGGCCGAGATCGGGATGCAGCAGCACGTGCACGAAGCGACCCGTGGCCGGGTCCTGCATGTGCACGATGCCCAGCGCCAGCTCGGCCAGCAGCGGCAGGTACTGTTCGTCGCCCGTGAGCTCGGTGTACTTCACGAAGGCCAGCAGGCACACGGCGTTGCCGCCCAGCTTGATCTCGTCGCCCAGGTCGACCAGGAAGGCCGCGCGCTGGCCGTCGGGCAGGTCGAGGTGCCGGATCAGCGTGCCGCGCAGGTAGGCCAGCGCGGACCGGATCGCGGCCATCTGCGAGGCCCGGAGCGCCGCATCCTGCGTGAGCTCCCAGCCTTCGAGCAGCGCATAGGTCGAGCTCGCATGGCGCAGCGCGTTGTAGGTCGGGATCGGCCGGTCGAAGCAGGGGAACCAGCCGTAGTGGTACTCGCCCGATGGCTTGACCTGTGCCGCCAGGTAGGCGGTGCTGGTGTGCACGATCTCGCGCACGGCCTCGGCGTCCCAGCGCGGCAGCTGGCGGTAGCCGTGGTTCGGCCCCTGCTGTTCGATCGCGTGCGCCGACGCGCCATCGGTGAAGACCGCCCGCGTGCTGAAGATCCACACCAGCTGCGCGGGCTCCGTCGGCCATTCCAGCGCCTGGCCGAAGCGGCGCTTGCCGTAGCCCGCGAGGTTGATGGCGTTGGGCATCGCCGACTCCGCCGCGTTGTCGTAGAGCAAGGCGTTGGCGCCGATCTCCGGCTCCAGCATCGCGATCGAGAGGTCGGCGGTGAACGCGATGCCGAAGCGGAAGTAGTTGCGCTTGATCGCGGCGAACAAGGCCTGCAGCGCGTCCCAGCGCAAGGCCTCCACCACGTCGACCGCATCGACGCGCAGCCAGACCGTCGGCTGCGCCTGTGCCTCGGCCCATTCGGTCACCAGGCGCTCTCCTTCGCGCCAGGCCTGCGCCAGATCTGTCCCTGCCGCGCGCAGCACGTGTGCGCGCGTCTCGAGGTTGCCGAGCGAGAAGAAGAGCGTGCAGGCCGGCCGCTCGCCGGTCGCGACAGACGCATCGCGCGCCGCCCATGCCGTCTCCAACGCAGACTTCGCCTGTCGCAATAGATCGTTCGTATTCATTTCTTGCGGAATCTAGGGAGCGCTGCCGCGAGAAGAACGTCGGCCGGCGCGTTGACGATTCTGAATGCATTCTTGACCGTTGCGCCGCATGCCTGGCTGCACGTTTCAGCGGGTGGGGGGCGAGCGGCGTTCAGCGTGCGGACAGGGTGCAGCGCTTAAGCTGCGCGATCCCCAACGCTCGTCGGTCCGAACCGCCCCACCCTTCCCATCTCACCCGTACGCCATGCTCAAGATCCATCACCTCGGCCGCTCCCAGTCGGAACGCATCGTCTGGCTTTGCGAAGAACTCGGCCTTCCCTATGCGCTGGAGCACCATGCGCGCGACGCCGTCACCAAGCTCTCGCCGCCCGAGATCAGGGCACTGCATCCGCTGGGCGCGGCGCCGCTGATCGAGGACGGCGAGCTGCTGCTGGGCGAGTCGGCCGCCATCGTCGAATACATCATCGTGAAGCACGGCGGCGGCCGCCTGAAGCCCGGGCCCGAGCATCAGGACTACGCGGCCTTCCTCTACTGGTTCCATTTCTCCAACGGCAACCTGCAACCGGTGATGGGCCGGATGATGATGGTGGGCCGCGCCGGGCTTGCGCCGGAACACCCGGTGCTGGCCTCGGCACAGGACCGGCTCGACCGCGTGCTGACACTGGTCGAAGCGCGGCTGGGCGAGGTGCCCTACCTCGCAGGCAGCGAACTCACGGCGGCCGACATCATGAGCGTGTTCACGCTCACCACGATGCGCCTGTTCCAGCCGCTCGATCTCGCGCCCTATTCGAACATCCGCGCCTACCTGCAACGCATCGGCGAACGGCCGGCGTATCGCAGGGCGATGGCGAAGGGGGATCCGGGGTTCGTGCCGATGCTGGACTGAGCGCGGATGGTGCGGCGTGCCTGGCAGGCCGCAGCCACAGCCTTGTCGAGCGGAGGGGTGCCGATGAGGCGGTGGAGCGGGTGAAGGGAATCGAACCCTCGTCAGTTGCTTGGGAAGCAACAGCTCTGCCATTGAGCTACACCCGCATTTCTCGGCTCGCGCCTGAAGACCGGGCCGCGCATTCCACGTGAACGGCCGGGTGCACATTATGCCGTGCGCGGCATCGCGCTTTTCGCGTCTTGTGCCCTTCGTGGCACCTGTTTTGCGCCGCGCGTCTTCAGCCTGCCTTCAGCCTCCCTTCAGCCCCTCTACAGCTCCCGTCGGTACCTTGGAAGCACGCACCCACCGCGGTGCGCAGCCCCTAGCCTTCCACCGACGGAGCCCCTTTTGCCTTTACCCAGTCTTCATCAGTTCGAACATCGCAGGCATCTGCTGCGCGCCGCCACCGCCCTGCCCGCCGCCCTGCTTCTCGCCGCCTGCGGCGGTGGTGGCAGCGATCAGCCCGACCCGCTCGCGCCGCCTTCGTCCATCCAGGTCACGGACCGCCACGTGCCCGTGGCGCCCGGCGTCTCGCTGCATGTGCGCGACTGGCAGTCCGGCCGTCTTGCCGGCCCCACCTTCGTGCTGCTGCCTGGCTTCGGTGCCTCGGCGGCGCACTTCAACAGCCTGGCGCGTGCGCTCGCGCAGCGCGGACGGGCCATCGCCATCAGTTGCCGCGGCTTCGGCCGGTCGGACAAGCCGCTGCCCGACGACACCCACCGCTACGACACCGGGACGCTGGTCGACGACGTGCATGCGGTGCTGCAGGCGCTCGGCGTCGACCGCATCGTGCTCGGCGGCCACTCCATGGCGGGCAACCAGGTCACGCTGTTCGCGGGGCGCTACCCGGAACGCGCGCGCGGCCTGGTCTACCTCGACACCAACTTCGACTACACCACCGTCTCGCCCGACGACAGCGACGACCCCTCGCTGGCCGAGCCCTCGCCCACCGAAGCCGACACCGCCTCGGTGGCCGCGATGATCGCCTTCAACAAGCGGCTCAACCGCAACTGGTCGGCACCGATGGAGGCCGACCTGGTCGACAAGCTGGAGGTCAAGGCCGACGGCAGCGTTGGCTTCAACACGCCCGACGCCGTGGCCGCCGCGATGTACATGGCGGGGCGGCAGTTTTCCCCGGATTACAAGGCCCTGCGCGTGCCGGCCCTGGTGCTGACGGCCCTGCCCGGCGACTGGCGCGACATGTGCCCGTGGCTCGCCACCGATGGCGATGCGCAGACCAAGGAGACTGCGAACGCGTCGGTGCGGCTTTTCAACCGTGTCCGCTCACCCGATGCCGACCGCCTGTTCGCGGCCTTGCCAACCGGCAGCCAGCGCGCGCTGTTCCAGCCCGCCACGCATGTGGACTTCTTCATCGAACGCGAAGCGGAGGTGCTGCGGCTGATCGACGGGATGGGCTGGCGCTGACCCGCGCATCGCCGGCTCGGCCTCAGGCGGCCAGCCGCGCGCGCACGGTCGGCTGCGCATAGGGCAGCCCGGTCAGGCGCGCCCGTGCCGTGCCGTATTCCTCGACCAGCCGGTCAACCACCGCGGCCACCGGCTCGATCGAACGGATCGATCCGAGCCCCTGGCCCGCCGCCCACACATCCACCCATTTGCGCGCGCTCACGGGCTGGCTGCTGTCGTAGTGGCGTGTGGGTGGCGGCGGCATGTTGTCGGGGTCGATGCCCAGGGCGCGCAGCGACGGCTTGAGCCAACTCGCCGGCGTGCCGGTGATGCCGGCGCTGACGATGAGGTCGTCCACCGTGCCGTCGACCACCATCTGCTTGTAGGCGGGCGCAGCCATGCTCTCGGCCACCGGGATGAAGCGGGTGCCCATGTAGACGTAGTCGGCACCGCTGGCGATCGCACCGGCCACGCCCCAGCCGTCGCTGATGCCGCCGCCGACGATCAGATGGCCGTCGAAGAAGTCGCGCACCGCGCTCACGAAGGCAAAGGGCGAAAGCGAGCCCGTGTGGCCGCCGGCCCCGGCCGAGACACATGCCAATCCGTCGGCGCCTGCGGCGACGGCCTTCTTCGCGAGGCCGATGCTGGTCACGTCGGCGAACACCAGTCCGCCGTAGCCATGCACCACCTCGATGGCCGGTTTCGGGCTGCCGAGCGCGGTCACCACCACCGGCGGCCTGTACTTGGCCACCAGCGCCAGGTCTTCCGCCAGCCGCGTGTTCGACGAATGCGTGACGAGGTTCGCGCACCAGGGCCCGATGGTGGCCGCGGGCTGCGCATCGCGTGCGGCCGCCAGGCCCTCGGTGATCTGCTTCATCCAGTCGTCGAGCTGCGCGATGGGCCGCGCGTTGGGCGTGGGAAACGCACCGATGATGCCGGCCTTGCAGGCGGCGAGCACGAGCTCGGGGCCGGAGATCAGGAACATCGGCGCGGCAAAGACGGGAAGGCGGAGGTCGAAGGGTTGCGATTTCATGGAGTGGATGCGTTCTGGTTGTCGGGATGCGCGATGCGCGGCGAGTCCGCTCAATCGAGCGTGAGCCCGCCCTACTCGCTGGCCTTGAAGCCGGAGATCTTCACGGCCTCGGCCCAGCGCCTGGAGTCGGTGCGTGCAAACGCCGTGAATTCCTCGGGGGTCGAAGGCAGCGTCTCGAAATCCATCTCGCGCCACTTGTCCTTGATCTCCTGGGTGTTCAGCGCCTTCACGAACTCGGTGTTGAGCCGCGCGACCACCGCATCGGGCGTGGCGGCCGGGGCCATCACCGACGCCCAGATATAGATGTCGAGATCGGGATAGCCCTGCTCGCGGAAGGTGGCCACGCCCGGCATCAGCGGCGAACGCCTGGGGCTGGTGACGGCCAGCACCTTGACCTTGCCGCTGTCCATGTGGGGCTTGACGGCCAGCAGCGGCAGGAAGGCGGCCGTGACCTGGCCGCCCACCAGGTTGGTCACGGCGGGCGGCGTGCCGTTGAAGGGCACGTGCATCATGTCGATGCCCGCGCGCTGGTTCAGGATCACGCCCGCGAAATGCGAGGAGTTGCCCGCGGTGAACGACGCGAAGGACACCTTGCCGGGATGGGCCTTGGTCCAGGCCACGAACTCCTGGAGGTTGTTGGCCGGCACGCTCGCGTTCACCGCCATCACCATGGCCGCGCCCAGGAAGTTGGTGACGGGCCTGAAGCTCTTCTGCGCGTCGTAGGGCAGCTTGCTGAAGGTGTGCGGGTTGATGGTCAGCATGCTGGTGTTGCCCAGCAGCAGCGTGTAGCCGTCGGCCGGCGCATTCATTGCGTTCTGCGCGGCGATGATGCCCGAGCCACCCGGCTTGTTGTCCACCAGCAGCGGCTGGCCGGTGTTGCGCAGGAACACCTCGGCCACCTGGCGCAATGCGGCGTCGAGCGTGTTGCCCGGCGCGAAGGGCACGACGATGCGCACCGGCTTGTCGGGGAACCTGGCCTCGGCGAACGCGGCGGCCGCGGGCCAGGCGGCGCCCAGGGTCGCGGTGCCGCATGCCGCCAGGGCCGATGCGAGAAAACTGCGCTTCTTCATGGTCTTGTCTCCGGTGCTTGTTCTTCTCGGCGTCGGTTCAAAGCAGCGTGCGCAGCAAGGCGGCCACCTGGTCCGGCGCTTCCATCGGCGTCATGTGGCCCGCGTCGTCGATCCATTCGAGCCGCGCGCCCGGTATCAGCGCCGCGAGTTCCTCGGACAGCGCGGGCGGCGTGATGCGGTCTTCGCGCCCGCACATCACCAGCACGCGCAGGTCGAGCTTGCGCAAGGCCTCGGCGTGATCGCCGCGGTCGGCGATCGCATGGTTCTGGCGGATGGCCGCGGCGGGGCCGGCATTGCGCATGACCTCGACGATGCGCTGCATCAGCGGCGCATCCGCGTGGCTCGCCGCCGCCGTGCCGAAGCTCGCCACGCCCTGGATCACCTTCTCGAAATCGCGCTCGATGGCGGCGATGGTCTTCTCGCGCACCACGCGGCCTTCGGGCGTCTCGGGGCGCGCCGAGGTGCTCAGCAGCCCCACCGCATCGGGCCTGCGGCCACCGTCGGTGCGCGCCAGCATCTCGATCGCGGTGTAGCCGCCCATCGAGAAGCCGCACACCACCAGCGGGGTGGCGGCCGGCACATCGGCCACGCAGGCCGCGGCGTCGCGGGCCATCTCGGCGATGCCGGCCTGCGTCGTGACGTCGACGATGCGCACGTCGGCATCGTCGGCCAGCGCGTCGGCGACCTCGCGCCAGACCGCCGGGGTGTTGAGCATGCCGGGGATGAGCAGCAGGACGGGCTTCATGCGGTGATTCCTTCGTGGGCCAGCGAGGCGGCCTTCTGGCGCAGCTCGCGTTTGAGTATTTTTCCGACCGGGTTGCGCGGCAGCTCGGCCAGCGTCAGCAGGTATTCAGGCAGCTTGTAGACGGCCACGCGCTTCTCGTCGCGCAGGAAGGCCACGAGGGAGGCGAGATCGACCTCGCAGCCCTGCGCGGCCACGATGCAGGCGCAGACCTTTTCGCCCAGCAGTTCGTCGGGCACGGCCACCACGGCCGCGTCGCGCACGCCGGGGCAGGCCACCAGCAGGTTCTCTATCTCCTCGGACGAGATGTTCATGCCGCCGCGGATCACCAGGTCCTTGGAGCGGCCGACGTAGCGGTAGAACTGCAGCCGGTCGCCGGCGATCTCGAACAGGTCGCCGGTCTTGTAGTAGCCCGACGCGTCGAAGGCGCCGGCCGTGAGCGCGGGCGAATCGAAGTAGCCACTGAAGATGGTCGGCCCGTCGAAGCGGATCTCGCCCGGACGCCCCGCTTCCTGGATGTCCTCGCCGGTCTCCAGGTCGACGAGGCGCGTGCGGATCTTGCGCGTGGTCGAGACGCTCCAGTCGTAGCCCTCGACACCGGCGCGCGGGAAGAACTGCGCGCGCAGCGCCGGGTCCGGGATGTCGAGGTCGGTGCCCGAGAGTGCCGCGCCCTCGTTCGAACCGAAGTAGTTGATGATCTGGACGCCGTGCCGCTCCATGAAGCCGCGCACCATCCACTCCGACAGCGGCGCCGAGCCGGAACCGATGCGCTTCAGGCGCGAGAAGTCGATGCCTGCGAGCAGGGCCTCGTTCTGCAGCAGCATGTTGAGCACGGCCGGCGGCGCCACCGTGTAGTCGATGCGTTCGTCGCGCACCTGCGCCAGGAAGATGGGCAAGGCGAAGGGCTGGTGCTGCACCACCGTGGCACCCAGCACCAGCCAGGTCGCGAAGGCCGTGGAGATGCCCGCCATGTTGACCAGCGGAAAGGGATTGAGCAGCCGTGCGTTCTTCCGGATCTGCCCCGCCTCGATGATCGAGGGCGCGATGACCAGCCATTCGTTGTGGCTGCGCGGCACGCCCTTGGGCTGCGCCTCGGTGCCCGAGGTCCAGCAGATGGTGAACACGTCGTTGGCCGTGACGTTGGCCACGCGCTCCGCTGCAGCGAGCCTTTGCAGTGCGGCGGCATCGGGTGCCACGGCCAAAGCCTTGCAGACATCCACGCACCCTTCGGGGACGGCGTCGCCGAAGGCCATCACGCCACGCAGCGAGGGATGCGTTTCGCCCAGCGCGAGGAACATGCCCGCCGCCGCATGGCCGGCATCGGGCTTGCCGATGCGCGCGAAGGTGACGGCCGCCACCGCCTGCGTCTTGTCGATGATGTGCGCCAGCTCGTGGTCCCGGTACTGCACGGGCACGGGCGTGATCACCACGCCGAGCCGCGAGCACGCAAGGTACACCGCGAACTGCTCGACGCAATTGGGCAGTTGCACCACCACCACGTCGTCGCGCCGCAGGCCTTGCGCCATGAGCAGCAGGCAGAAGCGGTCGACCTGCTCGCCCAGCTCGCGCCAGTGCCAGCGCTGCGGCGCGCCATGCGCGAAGTCGGCGCGGTTGGGCGCATCGACCACGGCCTCGGCCTCGGGTTGCACGGCCAGGTTCTCCAGGAACAGGTCCCAGAGCGTCCGGTCGCCCCACCAGCCACGCGCGGTGTAGGCCTCAATCTTGTGCTGCGGCACCAGAATCATCTTTGTCTCCTTCGCGGCGTTCGTGCGCCGTCTACCGATCTTTTTGAAGCCCGCTCACCAGCCTCGTTGAAGCCGCTCTGCGCTCACCCAGGTGGCATGGAAGCCGTTGGGCACGCGCTGCGGCAGCCGGATGCGCGCCACTGGTCCCTTGGCGATGTCCTTGGCGTCGAACACGGTGACGAAGGAGCTCTCGGTCACGTCGTCCCACATGAAGCCGACCAGGTAGCCGTCGTCTTCTTCCTTCCAGTCGTCCCTGGGCGCGAACGGTGCCTCGCTGAACCACTTGCCCACGCCTTCGTGGTAGGTGGTGCAGGTGTCCTGCTCGAGGTCGTAGCGCACGAAGCCGCAGAAGCGCGGGTCTTCCGCGCGGTTGCTGCGGCCCATCAGCACGTTCCATGAATAGCGGGTCTTGTAGCCCTGCATCCACGAGTTGATGACCGGAAATTCCTGGTTGATGATGTCGTCGATCACGCGCTCGGTGGTCTGTCCGGTGCGCAGGTTGAAGCGCCACTCCATGAACATGAAGTCGTGCTCGAGGTTCGCCAGCATCTTGGGGAAACGTTCGACCTCGACGTTGCCGCGCCAGTCGCGCGGCAGCCGGAACGGCGTGCCCGTCATCACGATCTCGGTGCCGCCCTGGCCGTCGTCCTCCTCCCAGGCGTTCGACACGTGGTACATGTAGGTCGGGCTGGCCTCGAACCAGCGGATCTGCTCGGGCGTGCCGTGCCGCGGGATCACGCCGAAGCGCGAGGGCAGCGTGTGGTGGAACTTCAGCTTGTGGCGCCCGGCCGCGAACGCGTCCATGTCGTAGAACAGCGGCAGGTCGTGCACGATGGTGTAGTTGGGCGTGATCGCCATGTCGTGCGGCAGGCGCGGGCCGGGCAGCTGCACCGGCATGAAGGTCTTGAGCTCGCCGTGGCGGTCCATCACGCCGTAGTGCATGTAGGGCGCCTCCTTGCCGTAGGCGAAGAACAGGAACTCGCCCGTGCGTTCGTCCACCTTCGAATGCGCCGACACGGGCAAGGCCTTCATGCGCTCGTCGAGTTCGAGCTTGCCCACGGTCGACAGATCATCCGGGCGCACCCGGTAGACCGCGCCGCCCAGGTACCACATCGACACCAGATGGCCGGCGTAGAACTTCACGTCGGTGTTCGAGGTGTTCTTCACCGGCATGTCGGGCCGGTCCTTGCGCGGCGGGTCCTTGATGCCCTGCCACAGCGCGCCACCGGCGGCCTGCTCTTCCCTCAGGCCGTCGGTCTGGACCCAGCGGTTCTGGTAGTAGACGCGGCCCTTGTCGAAGCGCACCGCGTGCAGCATGCCGTCGCCGTCGAACCAGTGGTAGCGGCCCTCGGCCTCGAAGCGGCGGTTCGGCCCGTTGCGCACGTACATGCCGTTGAGGTCGGCCGGCACCGCCCCCACGATATCGGTGAGCTCGCAGTCGAGTTCGGATACGACCGGCTCGAAGCCGCCCTGCAGAACCGGAATTTCAATGGCACCCATGGTATGTCTCCTTCAACGTGTAGGGGCCGGCGAACGTGCGGGACGCCGGGACTGTGTGATGCAGAAGCGCCCGGCCACGAACGCCATGTCGGTCAGGCTGGCATTGCCGGCCGGGTTCAGGCCGGTCACGTGGTAGTCGCTGTAGGCCGCCGCGAAGTTGAGCGGCATCGGGCCGGTGAGGTTGATGGTGAGCTGCGCCCCGGCGCGCGCGTAGGCATCGACGGCGCGCGCGATGAAGGCCTCGTCGGTGGCGTACAGGAAAGCCGTCAGACCGCCGAACTCACGCACGTCGGTGGTCGCCTGCCGCAACGCATCGTCCGCGTCGTCGCAGGCGATCACGAAGCTCACGGGGCCGAAGCGCTCTTCGCCGTAGAGGTCGCGATCGCGCTTGTCGAGCTTGACCATCAGCGGCGTGCGGGTGCGGGCCTCGGCGAACTCCGGGTGCGCATAGGCGCCGGGCACCAGCAGCAGCTCGCCGCGCCGCGCGCCCTCTTCCTGCAGTTGCGCGAGCAGCGCCAGGGTCTGCGGCGAAGCGATGGCGGCCAGGATCATCGAGGCCTTCTTGCCGTCCTGCGCGATCGCGCCCACGGCATCGGCCAGCCGGCGCGCCACCTCGTCGAAGCCCACCACGCCCTGCGGCGTGCGAACGCCATGGCGCGAGATGTAGATGTTCTGCGGGCTGGTGCACATCTGCGCGCTGAACATGCACAGCGTGGTGGCCAGGCTGCGCAGCACGGCATCGAGGTCGTCCACCGCATCGATGACCACGGTGTTGCAGCCGGCCGTCTCGGTGAAGCACAGCGCAGGGTGCGCGTTCTGCTCGACCCACTGGCCGAATCGGACGCTGCCGGTGAAGTCGACGATGGCCGTCTTGGGATGCTTGACCAGCAGCTTGCCGAGAGGCTCGGCGCTGGTGTCCAGAGCCATCGTCACGAGGTTGGGGTCGAAACCGAACTGCGCCAGCACCTGGCGGAAGACGCGCACCGTGAGCGCGATCGGCAGCACCGTCGCCGGATGCGGCTTGAGAATGACGGCATTGCCCGTGGCCAGGCTCGCCATCATCGACGGCCAGGCGTTCCAGGTCGGGAAGCTCGCGCAGGCAAAGCACACGGCCACGCCGCGCGGGACGATCCGGTAGTGCTTCTCCAGTTCGATGTTCGCACTGCCGAAACGACGCGCCCAGTTCGCGCTGGCCGGCACCAGGCGCATGGCCTGCTCGGCATGCACCAGCGCCTCGATGCCCCGGTCGAGCGCATTCACGCCCGAGCCTGCATAGGACATGTTGAAGCTCTGGCCGGAGGTGTGCATCACCGCATGGGCCATCTCAAAGATGTGGTCGCGGTAGAGCACATCGATGACTTCCATGAGCACCGCGATGCGCACCTCGATCGCGGCCTTGGACCAGCTGCCGATGGCGACTTCGGCGGCATCGAACAGCGCGTCGACGTCGGCACGGCGGTAGGTCACGCCCAACGGTTGCTGGGTGTACGGCGAGATCTCCTCGGCGGCGCGCGCAGGACCGTCCTCGAGGCCGGGCTGCGCCAGTGCAAAGGGCCGGCCCAGGTGCGCCTCGAATGCCGCACGGCCGCGCGCCTGCGCCTGGGCGCTGTCGGGGTACTGGGCCGGGGTCTCGGGAAACGGGCTCCAGCAATGGCGCTCGCGGCAAGCCTGCTGCGCACGTTCGAAGACACTGCGGTGACGTTGCACCAGCGTGGCCAGATCCTGTCCGTTCAAGATGGTTTCCTTCATGCGATTTCCCTTTGGTGTTCAGCCCAGTAGCGCTTGCGCAGCGCCTTCTTGTCGGGCTTTCCGAGACCGGTGAGCGGCACCTGGTCGACAAAATCGATGGTCTTGGGCACGCACACCGCGCCCTTGCGTTCGCGCACGTAGGCGATCAAGGCCTCCGGCGTGGCCGCATGACCGGCGCGCAGCACGACCACGGCCTTCACCGCCTCGCCCCACTTGGCATCGGGCACGCCGATGACGGCGACCGCAGCCACGGCCGGATGCGCGCTGAGCACGTCCTCGATCTCGCGCGGGTAGACGTTGAAGCCGCCCGTGATCACCATGTCCTTCTTGCGATCGACGATGTGGAACAGGCCCTGGCTGTCGCGCCGCGCCATGTCGCCGGTGCGCAGCCAGCCCTCGCGCACCGTGGCGCGGGTCTGCTCGGGCTGGCCGTGGTAGCCGCTCATGAGCAGGTCGCCCCGCACGCAGATCTCGCCGACCTCGCCGTGCGCGACCGCCTGTCCGTCCTCGTGCATCAGCGCCACGTCGACGCCCGGGAAGGGACGGCCCGCCGCGGCCAGTTGCAGGTCCGAGGCGTCGGCATGGGCCTGCTGGTCCAGCAGCAGGATGGTGTTGGGCGCCTCGGTCTGGCCATAGGTCTGCACCAGCACCGGACCGAACAGCTCCAGCGCCTGGCGGATGCGCGAAGGCGATGCGGGCGCCGCGCCGTACACCAGGGCGCGCAGGCTGCCGAGGTCATGGCGCCGCGCCTCTTCGTGCGCGTCGAGCAGCGCGTACAGCATGGTCGGCACGATGAAGGTGTGCTGGATGCGATGCCGCGCCACGGCCTCGAACCAGCTCGGCACCGTGAAGCCGTGTTGCAGCACGACCGTGCCGCCGCGCGCCAGCGTCGGATAGATCAGCGAGCCCGCACCGTGCGAGATGGGCGCCGAGCACAAGGTGCGCACGCCGTCGGGCCAGTCGATGCCCGCCAGCCACAGCTGCGTGTTGGTGCGCATCGCACGGCTGCTGAGCATCACGCCCTTGGCGCGTCCGGTGGTGCCGCCGGTGTAGGCCAGCCGCACGATGTCGCCGGGCTCGCCCACCACCTGCAATGCGGCGTCGCCGCGCGCCTCGTCCGTGTTGCGCCAGAAGCCGGGCACGCCGTCGCCCTCGTCGTGCGAGCGCCATTGCAGGCCCGGCGGGCAGTGGGCGCGTAGCCAGTCCATGCGCGCGGCCTGTGCATGCTCCGACACCACGAGCCGGGCCGCACAGTCGGCCAGGATGGCGGCGTGATCCTGCGCGCCCGCGGCGGTGTGCAGCGTGACCGAGCGGTAGCCGCCGATGTAGCAGGCGGCCATGAGGCAGAACGTCTCGATGCGGTTGCCCGCCAGCTGCGCCACCGCGTCGCCACGCCGCAGGCCCAGGGCTTCGAGGCCGGCCAGTGCCTGTGCGATGCGCCGGCCCAGTGCTTCGTAGCGGATCGCGCAGTCGCCGTCGATGAAGGCGACGCGCGGGCCGAAGCGCGCGATGGCCTCGACCAGCAGGTCGCCGATGCGGCCGGTGTCCGGCGGCAGGGCCAAGGAGGGCGCGGCCAGCGGCCGAGACGGGTTCTTCGTCATGCTTTCTCCAGGATGGTGACCGCCGCGACGGCTTCCTCGCCGTCGTAGAAACCCCCACCGTTCTCGGCCGCGGCCAAGCGGGCGCCCTGCACCTGCCGCGCACCGGCTTCGCCGCGCAGCTGCATCACCAGCTCGTGCAGTTGCACCACGCCGGTCGCCGCGATCGGGTGGCCCTTGGACACCAGCCCGCCCGACACATTGACCGGGATGCGCCCGCCCAGCCGGGTCATGCCCCGCTCGGCGAGCGAAGCGCCCTCGCCCAGCCCGCACAGGCCCAGGTTCTCGATGTGGCGGATCTCGGCAAAGGAAGTGGCGTCATGCACTTCGGCGACGTCGATGTCCGAGGGCGAGACACCGGCCGCCTCGAAGGCCGCGATGGCCGCGATGCGGCCGATGTGCCGGTCGAAATCGTCCGGGGCGCGCTGCACGCCGCTGGCCAGCTTGGTGGCCCGGATGCGCACCGCGCGGGACGGCTCGAACCGCTTCAGGGCCGTGTCGGCACACAGCACCAGGGCGCCGGCGCCGTCGCTCATCGGCGCGCACATGGCGCGCGTGAGCGGCCAGCTCACCATGCGATCGGCCAGCACCTCGTCGACCGTCATCGCATGGCGGTACTGCGCCAGCGGATTGAACTGGGAATGCCAGTGGTTCTTGGCCGCCACGGCGGCCATCTGGCGTTGCGTGGCGCCGTAGGTGAGCATGTAATGGCGCGCCATGGCGGCATAGCTGTCCATGAACACGCTGCGCTCGCCGTCGTGCATGGCTTCGGGCGGCAGGGGCAGGTCGGCCGACAGCGCCTGTTGCCGGGCCAGCTGCTCGCCGGCGAGCGCCAGGTCCATGCTGCCGCGGAAGGCCTCGAACATCTTCTCGCGCTGCAGCGGGTAGTGCATCTTCTCGGCCCCGACCACCAGCGCCACATCGCACTCGCCCGCACGCAGCGCGGCAAAGGCCTGGTTGACGCCGGTGGACGAACTGGCGCAGGCGTTGTCGCAATTGACGATCGGGATGCCTTCGACCCCCATGGCACGCAATGCCACCTGGCCGCGGATGCCATGCTGGCCTTCGAGCACGCCTTGCCGCGTGTTGGAGAACCAGGCGGCCTGCACGTCGGCCAGCACGCAACCGGCGTCTTCGAGGGCCGCGTTGACGGCCGCGGCCGTCAGTTGCTTGATGCTCAGCGCCTCGTGCTTGCCGAGCGGCGTCATGCCTGCGCCCACGATGAAGATGTCTCTCACTCGGAAGTCCTTTGACGGGTCTTTTTCCTCCGGCCTCGCGTCGTTCCTTGCGACGCTGGAGCCCTTGCGATGTCTGAATTGTGATAGTTTCAAGCCCTCACTACCCCTCAATCTTCCACATATTGGAAATTCGATGAAAAACCCGGCAGGCTCCCAAACCGTCTCGCGCGCCATCGAACTGCTGCGCCTGGTGTCGAGCGGCGGACGCGCGGGCATGCGGCTGTCGGCGGTCGTCGAAGCCAGCGAATTGAGCCGCCCCACGGCCCACCGCCTGCTCAAGGAACTGATCGACGGCGGCCTGCTCATGCGCTCGGCCGACAAGCGCTACTTTCTGGGCCAGTTCGCGTACGAGCTCGGCCTGTCGGCGGCCGCGCACTTCCACCTGCGGGACCTGTGCGCGCCCTTTGTCGAACGCATCGCGAACGAGACCGGCGACACGGTGTTCCTGGTGGTGCGCAGCGGCGCGGACTCCTTCTGCCTCGACCGGCAGACCGGCGCCTATCCGGTGAAGGTGTTCTCGGTCGAAGTCGGCAACCGCCAGCCGCTGGGCGTGGGCGCGGGCGGCCTGGCGCTGCTGAGCTGGCTGCCGGAGAAGGAACGCCAGGCGATGATCGATCGCAACAGCGCGCGCCTGCCCCAGCATGGCGGACTGACCGCGTCGCACCTGGCCAAGCTGGTGGAAGAAGCGCGCCGGCAGGGCCATTCGCGCATCGTCGACTTCGCCATCGCGGGCGTCACCGGCGTCGGCATGCCGGTGCTCGACACCGCCGGCCAGCCGACTGCCGCGTTGAGCGTCACCTCGATCTCGATGCGCATGACGCCACAGCACCAGGCCGAGGTGCTGGGGGTGCTGGGGCGCGAAGTGGCGCGGCTCAAGACCGCGCTGATGCGGCCCGCGCCGGCCGTGCACTGAGTTCGGCTCAGGCGCTTTTCTGAAGCGGTGGCGCGGAGCGCAGCTGAAGCGCCCGGTCGCCCCCCGGCACCATCACCAGCGGCAGGTCGCCCGCCGGCGTGGCGCCGTCCACGAGCGCCCCGGTCACCTGCATCTGGGCCTGCTGCAGCAGCTCGAAAGGCGACAGCACGGTGGCCCCCATGGCACCGGCCTGCTCGAAACGCGCCTCGCACTCGGCGCAATCCAGCACGGCGAAATGCGCCGAGAGCAATGTATCGAGCAGCGCGCGGTGCTCGATGCGCAGCGCACGGCTGGCAAAGCGTGCGTCCTGCGCGAGTTCGGAACAGCCCAGCGCATCGCAGACCAAGACGAATTGCGCCTGCGTGGTCACGGCCACCAGGAACCACCCGTCGCGGGCCTTGAAGGCGCCGTTCGGCGAGCTGAACAGCGCCGGCGACGCCCCTCCCGCGCGCGCGATTTCCAGCAGTCGCGGCCCGAGGAAGCTGGCCGCGGCTTCCATCAGGCTCACTTCGAGCGGCCCGCCCGCGCCGAAGCGCCAGCGGCGGATCAAGGCGCCCAGGACGGCCTGGTAGGCGTAGAGCCCGGCCAGCATGTCGACCGCGAAGAAGGGGAAGGTGCGCGGCCCTTCGGACGCGCTTTCGTTGATCTGCATCCAGCCGCAGAAGGCCTGCATCACGCCGTCGACCGCGGGGCGCTGCGCCAGCGGACCGCTCTGCCCATAGCCCGAAACCAGGCAATGGACCAGTTCGGGCCGCCCTTCGGCCAGCGTCGCATAGGACAGGCCGAGCCGGTCGATCACGCCGGGGCGGAAGCTGGCGAGCACCACGTCGCTCTTGTTGGCGAGTTGCCGCGCGGCGGCGCGGCCTTCGGCCTGGCGCATGTCGAGCGTGCGCGAGGTCTTGCCGCGGTTGAGGTACCAGGAGTGCGGACTGTGATCGCCCACGCGCTGGCCCAGCGCGCGCAGCCAGTCGCCTTCGGGCGGCTCGATCTTGGTCACCTCCGCGCCATTCATCGCCAGGAGCAGGCCGCAATAGGGCCCTGCCACACCTTGCGAAAGATCGAGCACCTTGACGCCGGCCAGCGGGAGGGACATGGGATTCGAGGACATGCGGACGATTTTGTGGGCGCCCTGCCCCAGGATGGCGGGCAAACGTCCACATACCGGGAATTCGGTGCACGCGGGCCCCACACCCCACCGGCATCCGGGCCGACCCGCGGCGCGCCCATGCGCCCACGGCCGGCCCGCGGTTGCCGGCGCGCGAACGGACCGGCTCAGACCGTCAAGGCGGTCGCATTCAGACGTTCACGCAGGCGCACCACCGCCGCATCGAGCAGCGCGCTTTCCGGCACCTGGCGGCGCTGGTACTCGGCCATCAGTTCGGCGGCGACGAAGTCCGCGCAGGTGGCCAGCCGGCACACGGCCATCTCGCCCATGCAGAGTCCCTGGTAGCGGATGTAGACCTTGGGAAAGTTCACGCTCAAGGCCTCGGCCGCATCGGACACGCAGGCCGACAGGGACGTCAGGCCACGGTCCACATAGCAGGCGGGCGGAACCGGACCGCCGTTGCGGGGTGCGCGGATGCTGTAGGTGTAGGAGCGCTCGTGGCGCTGGACGAACTCGAGAACGGGCTGCATCGTCAACTCTCCTGACGGGCCGACGCTGCAGGGCCGCGTCGGCGGGGCCTGGAGTCTACCGCCGGCCACGGCCATTGCAACGGCTTTACAAGGCCCGGGCGGGCGCCGACATCAGTCGCGCAGAACTTCTTCGGCATCGCCTTGCGCGCCGGGCAGGCGGGCCAGCAACTGCTGCGCGTCGTCGTCGAAGCCGCCCATGGGCTGGGCCTTGGCGAGCGCCATCCAGACGCCGAAGGGCATGCGCGGCAGCACGCGGTGCACGGCAGGCCGGGCCACCACCAGCCGGCCCTGCTCGAGCATCAGCACGCCGCATTCGGCGGGGATCTCCTCGGGCGTGGCGATCGGGCGGTCGCGCGCGTCGCGGCCCAGCACGTACCAGCACTCGCCGCCCAGGTCGAGGTAGGCGGCGCGCTTGCCGGGCTTGCGCAGGTCGGCCATGAGGTCGGCGCGGCGCACCTTGATCTCGTGGACGATGGGCTGCGCATAGGCCTCGACGCTGGTGTTGCGGATCGAGAACACATCGGGCCGCGCGATGCACCAGCGCGGCGCCTCGCCCTCGGTGGCGCCCGGCACGCGGGCGCGCAGGCTCAGGCCGCGCCAGGCGATGCGGCCGTTGCGCGTCATCTCGCGCGCCACCTGCTCGACCAGTGCCTCGTGCGCCGACAGCGCGGCGCGGTTGACCACCAGGCTGTCGGCGATCAGCGCGATGCCGCGGTCGGTGACGCGCAGGGTCTCGTGGCCCAGCGCCGAACGCTGGCGCGCCAGCAGGCCGGCTGCGAGCAGGTCGACCTCGATGGCGTCGCAGCAGGGCCAGCCGGCGGAGCGGTAGACCTCGCGCAGGCGCCGCGCATGCGTGCGGCCCAGCACGATGTCGCCGGGCGGCGGCTCGATCACGGGCGGGGGACGGCCGGGGTCCGTCACGGGTGGCGCGGCCGGCGGCGGGTCGCCTTCGGGCGGCGGTGGCGGCGGTCCGCCGGGTGGCGGCACATTGAGGGGCGGCACCGGGTCGACGGGCACGTCGGTGCCCTGATGGCGCAGGGTGGTCATGGACATGGGCACAGGTTAGTACCGGACGCCGACCCTGTCGACCCTGGGGCCGCGCCGTAGCGGCGCAACACTTCGTAGCGGGCGGTCGGCACGAAGCGGGACCAGACCAGGGCGAAGTCGTTGACGGGCCAGTCGACGGAGGGCATCTCGGCAGGCGGCACCGCATGCTTCACGTTGCGCGCGATGGTGACGTGCGGCGTCCATTTCGTGCCTGCCTGCAAGCCCACGCGGCGCAGGGGCCGCAACAGGCGGTCGTGCAGGTCCCGCAGTCGCTCGTTCTCTTCGGGCCGCACGACGGCAACGCCCCAAAGCTCCGGCGTTCGCAGGCTCAGGTGCGTCTTTTCCATCCGGACTTCGGCCAATGCCTCCTGCAAATCGAGGGCCCGCGACCGTTCGACCTCAGCAAAGAAGTGCATCGTCAGATGCAGGCGGTCCGCCTTCGTGAAAAGTGCTGCGCTCGGCATGAACCATGCCTGGCGCTGCCGTTCGATGGCGCCTTGCGTTGCCTCGTCGGGCAGCAAGCCGAGGAACAGGCGTTGGGTCTGCGCGCCGGAAAACAACTCGCGAGACGGCAGATGCAGAGTTGGAAACAGCTCGCCCTGATTGGGCGAAACGTAGCGTGTTCTTGGCATGACGGATCTCCTGGTGGGTGAATGAAGGTTGGGGTAAGGTTCAATGAAAATCCCGGCTGCGCCGGCCTTCGGCCAGCCGCCCCAGCCAGGGCGTGAGGTCCTTGAAGCGCTGCGCCAGCAGGTGTCGCACCTGGCCGCCGCTGGACGTGTCGCGCTGCCACACGCCCTGCACCGCGAGCAGCTTGGACTTGAGCAGCGGCTCGCGCTGTTCCTCCACCAGGTCGTTCCAGACGATCACGTTGACGATGCCGGTCTCGTCCTCGAGCGACACGAAGATCGTGCCCTTGGCGGTCTGCGGGCGCTGGCGCATGGTGACGATGCCGCAGGCGCGCACCACGCGGCCGTGCGGCACCGCGTTCAGTTCCTGCGCGCTCAGCAGCTTGAAGCGCGCCATGCGCGGGCGCAGCAGCGCCAGCGGATGGCGGCGCAGCGTGAGGTCGAGCGCGGCATAGTCGCCGACGATCTCCTCGCCCTCCGAGGCCTCGGGCAGCTGCAGCGGCGTCTCGTGGATCGGCACGCCCTTGAGCAGCGCCGGCGCGCGGTTGGCACCGCCACGCGTGGCCGTGGCATCCCAGACCTGCTGGCGGCGGTGGCCCGACAGGCCCATCAGCGCGTCGGCCGCCGCGAGCGCGGCCATGTCGCGGGTGTCGAGGTCGGCGCGCAGGGCCAGGTCCTCGGTGCTGGTGAAGGGGGCGAAGGCGCGAGCGGCGAGCAGTCGTTCGGCGCCGGCCTTGCTCAGCGCAGCGATGCGCTCCAGCCCCAGGCGCACGGCCGGTTGGCCGGGCCGCCCGAGGTGCGCGGCGTAATGCGGATCGGTGCCGGGCGGCATGCGCGGCGCATCGGGCGCGCGGGCCTCGAGCGTGCTGTCGCGCTCGCTCACCGTGACGTCGACCGGCCGCACCTCCACCCCATGGCGCCTCGCGTCCTGCACCAATTGCGAGGCCGAGTAGAAACCCATGGGCTGCGCGTCGAGCATGGCCGCGAGGAAGCAGGCCGGCTCGTGGTGCTTGAGCCAGCTGCTCACGATCACCAGCAGCGCGAAGCTGGCCGCATGGCTCTCGGGAAAGCCGTAGTCGCCGAAGCCCTTGACCTGCTCGAAGATGGCTTCGGCGAAGGGTCGGTCGTAGCCGTTGTGGACCATGCCCTCGATCAGCTTGTCCTGGTATTTCTCGATGTGGCCGGTGTGCTTCCACGCGGCCATCGCGCGGCGCAGGCCATCGGCTTCGTCGGAGGTGAAGCGGGCCGCGATCATCGCGATCTCCATCACCTGCTCCTGGAAGATCGGCACGCCCAGCGTGCGGCCCAGTGCTTTCTTCAGCGCGGGATAGCGGTATTCGATGGTCTCGCCGCGCCGCAGCTTCTCGCGGTTCTTCAGGTACGGATGCACCATGCCGCCCTGGATCGGCCCGGGCCGCACGATGGCCACCTCGACCACCAGGTCGTAGTACGCGCGCGGCTGCAGGCGCGGCAGCATCGACATCTGGGCACGGCTCTCGATCTGGAACACGCCGATGGTGTCGGCCGCGCAGATCATGTCGTAGACCTTCGGATCGTCGTTGGGGATCTGGTGCATCTGCACCGCCGTGCCGCGCCAGCGGTTCATGAAATCGAGCCCGCGGCGGATCGCGCTCAGCATGCCCAGCGCCAGCACGTCGACCTTGAGCATGCCCATGGCCTCGAGGTCGTCCTTCTCCCACTGGATCACGGAGCGCTCGGCCATCGAGGCCTTCTCGACCGGCACCAGCCGCGTGAGCTTGGTCTGCGTGAGCACGAAGCCGCCCACGTGCTGGCTCAGGTGGCGCGGGAAGCCCTTGAGTTCATGCGTGAGCTCCAGCCACAGGTCGAGCTTGCGCGGGTGCTCACGCACGCCGGCGCGCGCCATCGCTTCCTCGAGGTGCTGGGTCAGCACGCTGGTGTCGAACCAGTAGTGGTCCTTGGCGAACTCGTCGATCAGGCGTTCGTCGACGCCCATGGCCTTGCCCACGTCGCGCAGCGCACTGCGCGAGCGGTAGCAGATGACCACGGCCGCGATGGCGGCGCGGTCGCGGCCGTATTTCTCGTAGATGTACTGGATGACCTCTTCGCGCCGCTGGTGCTCGAAGTCGACGTCGATGTCGGGCGGCTCGTTGCGCTCGCGGCTCAGGAAGCGCTCGAACAGCAGGTGGCCCGTGTCCGGGTCGATGGCCGTGATGCCAAGGCAGTAGCAGACCGCCGAGTTGGCCGAGGAGCCGCGGCCCTGGCAGAGGATTTTTTCGTCGCGCGCAAAACGCACGATGTCTTCCACGGTCAGGAAGAACATCTCGTACTGCTTCTCGATGATCAGGTCGAGTTCATGCTGGACCTGCACGCGCACCTTGTCCGGCACACCGCGCGGATAACGGGTGCGCGCGCCCTCCCAGGTCTTGCGCACCAGCGTCTGCGCCGGCGTCTCGCCGTTGCCCAGCAGTTCCAGCGGGTACTGGTAGTGGGCCTTGATGGCGTCGGGGTCGAAGCGGCAGCGCTCCATCACGACCAGCGTGTTCGCCAGCAGTTCGGCCGGGTAGAGGTTCGCCAGCCGGATGCGCGGACGCAGGTGCCGCTCGGCATTGCTCTGCAGCGCGAAGCCGCATTCGGCCACCGGCCGGCCCTCGCGGATCGCGGTGATCACGTCCTGCAGCGGCTTGCGTGCGCGCTTGTGCATGTGCACATCGCCGGCCGCGACCAAGGGCACGCCGGTGGCCTCGCCCACTTCTTCGAGCGTCGCGAGCCAGAGATCGTCGTCGAGTTCGTTGAGCAGCTCGACCGCGATCCACAGGTGCTCGCCGTAGAACGCCCTGGCAGCGGCCACGTCGGCACACATCGACGCGATGTCCATCGCGCCGCCCGGGGCGCGGTGTGGCACCCACAGGATCTCGCAGTGCTGCAGCGTGCCGGCCGTGCCGTCCTCCCAGCACACCTGGTACTCGCCCTTGGGCGCTTCGGCGGTGCGCGCGGCCGTGATGAATTCGCAGAGGTGGCCCCAGCCTTCGAGGTCGTGCGCGATCGCCACCAGCCTGAAGCGCTCGAAGCGGAACTCGCTGCCGAACAGCAGCCGGAAGTCGGGGTTGCGCGGGATCGGCGGCTCTTCCGGATGGTTTTTCTCCCACTCGTCCAGCACGGCGGGGAGCTCGCGCAACGCGACGTGCGCGCGCACGATGCCCGCGACCGAACATTCGTCGGTGATGGCCAGCGCCTGGTAGCCCCGGTGGTAGGCCTGGGCCACGAGCTCGTCGGGCCGCGAGGCGCCGCGCTGGAAGCTGAAATTCGTCAGGCAGTGCAGTTCGGCGTAGCCCGGCAGGCCCTGCACCGCCACCGGGGGATTCGACGGCCGGGCATGCAGCCGCCTGGGCTGGCGCGCCTGCAGCTGCTTGTCGGTGAGTTCAGGCATAGATCCCCTGCAGGAACCAGCGCACCGCCTCGGAGGCGGCAAAACAACCCGAGGGGCGCTCGCGGAACACCCACAGCAGGCCGGCCTCGGGGCTCTCGGCCACGTAGTAGTCGCGCAGCGCCAGGTGGCCGCCTTCGTCCTGTGCCCCATCGCCCCACCAGCCGGCCTCGATGCGCTGCGGGCCCACCAGCGACTGCAGCCGGCCCTGGTACCAGGGATGGCCGTCGTGCACCTCGAGCGGCAGCGGCTCGCGCAGCAGCCAGGGCGGCAGCAGGCTGTCGGGCTGCTGCACGACGGCCTTGGCCTGCTTTGCGGGCGGCGGCACCTTGCGCAGGGCCGGGCGCCAGTCCTGCATGGCTTCGGGCCGGTGGTCGGCCCGCGGCACCGGCACCTGCACCGCCCGCGGACCGAGCCGGGCGCTGAGCCGCTCGACCATCTCGTGCAGCCTGTCGCCCTTGCGGTTGTCCTCGGGCAGGAAGCTGGTGCTGGCGCCGGCCCAGGGCTGGGTGTCGAGCGAGCGCAGGCGCAGCCAGCTCGCGGGCGCGGCCAGTTGGGTGAGCGCCAGCCGTTCGCTCATCAGGCGGCGCAGATGCGCCAGGTCCTGGGTGGGCTCGGCGGTGCGCACGGTGATGGACTGGTACGGCGGCAGGTCGACGCCGTCGTAGCGCTTGAGGTCCAGCGTCCATTCGAGTTCGAGCGCCAGGGCGCCGCGCTGGCGCGCACGCAACCAGACCTGCAAGGCGGCCAGCAGCCGGTTGGCCGACCACATGAGTTCATTGGCGTTCTCGGCCAGCGCGGGCAGCTCCAGTTTCTGCTCGAACACGTCGGGCAGCGTGAGCCAGGTGTGGCGTTCGGGATGCTGGCCCCAGGCCATGTCCAGCGCCTCGCGCAGTGCCGCGCCGAAGCGCCGCGACAGCCCGCCGCGCGGCAGTGCCGCCACGTCGCCCCAGGTGCGGCAACCCAGGCGCGCCAGCACGTCGAGATGGGGGCGTGCGAGCGTGAGCGTGTGCAGCGGCAAGGCGGCCGGAATGTCGGCCGGCGGCCGTTGGCCCAGCGCGAACAGCCGCAGCCGGGCCAGCGCGACCAGCGCGGTGGCGCCCTGCACCTTCTGCAGGCGGCTGTCGGGCACGGGGTTCCAGCTGCTCATCAAACGCATGAGCTGCTGCTGCCCGCCCCAGAGCCGCTCGCAGGCCGAGACCTCGAGCATCAGCGCCTCGTCGAGCCAGGCCACGCGCGGCGTGAACTGCAGCGCCCACCATCCCAGGGTTTCGAGGGTCATCGGCAAGGCGGCCGGCACCGGGCCGGTGGCCGCCGCCTCGGGCGCCTCAGCCCACCAGCGCAAGGCGATCCACTGCATGGGAGCCCTCCTCTCTGCGGCGGCGCAGGTCGAGGCGGACCACGGTCGCGCCCTTGGCTGCGGGGATGTCCACCTCCACCTTCGCCCTGTCCGCCCCCTGGCGGCGCCGCAGGCTGGCGGCCAGCAGCGCCGCCAGGCGCGCGTTGCGGGCCGGCAGGCTCAAGGGCTGCGCGAGCGGCGGGCCGCGACGCTTGAGCAGGTGCACCTCCATGCGCCCGTCTTCGGCCGACCCCAGCTGCAGCCGCAGCCGCGCCGGCGAGGCCGACTGCGCCACGGCCTCGGGCCGCATCACGAACAGCAGGCCTTCGTGCTGGGCGGCCGCGAGCTGCAGCCGCCGCAGTTCGCTGGCCCGCGCCTGCGGCAGCCAGGCCAGCACGGCGGCCACGTCGGCACAGCGCAAGGCCTGCTCGCAGGCCCAGGTGCACTCGGCCGAGCTCTGGCCCCGGACCCACATCAGCGCCGCGCTGGGCAGGCCGCCCGCGGCCAGCGCCGGCCCGAAGGGCTCGTAAGGTGCGCCGATCAGCATCACCGGACCGCCGCGCTCGGCCACCGCGCGCGCCAGCGCGGGCAGCAGCAGCGCCCACACATGCGCCTCGGGCCGGGCCTGCAACAGCTCGGTCATCGCGCCCACCGGCCAGCCGCCCCCGGGCAGCTCGGCATCGAGCACGGCATGGCCGGTGCCCAGCACCGGCAGGTCGGCCACGCCCAGCTCGTCGCCGCGCCAGACGTTGTGGCGGGCAGAGACAAAGGACGAGGAGATGGAAGGCAGGCCCATGGTGGATCGACAGTTAACTGTATTTTTATACAGTATTCAGACTGTTGCCATGTTTTGTGGCTATCGGAATCCCGGGGCGGGTTGAGTGCAGCGGATTGACCTTTCGCCCCGGGCTTCGCCAGGTCAACACACGGGCGCTAAGCTCGCGCCCGTGGCCTGACCCGGTGCCCTCTTTCCTCTCTTCTGCGCATCGCGCGCCCCTTCCATGTCTCTCCTGCCACGGCGCCTGGCCGCCTCCTTCTTCACCGCCCTGTTCAGCCTGCTGGCCGCCGGCTGCGCCACCGGCGACGAGTGCGATCCGCGCTACGCCGCATCGCCCCAGATCGGCGGCGAATGCCGCTTCCGCAACATGCCCAACCCGCAGGCGCTGCCCTCGGAAAGCGGCTGGAAGATCTGGTCGCGTTTCCTCACCGGATCCAAGCAAGGCACGGTGCCGGTCGACCCGATCCCGGTGCGCCGGCTCGACCGCGCCGCGCTCGATACGCTCGACCCCGCAGCCAACCACGTGGTGCGGCTGGGCCATTCCTCGCACCTGCTCAAGCTGCACGGCAAGTACTGGCTGATCGATCCGGTGTTCAGCGAGCGCGCCTCGCCGGTCCAGTGGTTCGGGCCCAAGCGCTTCCACGCGCCGCCGATCACGCTGGCCGAGCTGCCGCCGATCGAGGGATTGATCCTCTCGCACGACCACTACGACCACCTCGACCTGGGCGCCATCGATGCGCTGCGCGCGCGCGTGCAGCGCTACTTCGTGCCGCTGGGCGTGGGCGCGCGGCTGCGCGATGCGGGCGTGGCGCCCGAGCGCATCGAGGAGTTCGACTGGTGGCAGGCCAGCCGCCATGGCGCGGTGCAGCTCACCGCCACGCCCTCGCAGCATTTCTCAGGGCGCACGCTCCGAGACCGCGACAGCACGCTGTGGGCCTCATGGGTGATCGAGAGCGGCGGCGAGCGCATCTTCTACAGCGGCGACTCGGGCTACTTCCCGGGCTTCGCGCAGATCGGCGAACGCTTCGGCGGCTTCGACCTCGCGCTGATGGAGAACGGCGCCTACGACAGCTACTGGCCTGCGGTGCACATGACGCCCGAGCAGACGGTCCAGGCCTTCCGCGACCTGCGCGGCAAGCTGCTCTACCTGGTGCACAACAGCACCTTCGACCTGGCCTTCCACACCTGGCGCGACCCGCTCGACCGCGCGGCCGCCCTCGCGCAGGACCAGGCCATTGCGCTGGCCACGCCGGAGATCGGCGAGGTGCTGACGCTGGGGCAGCCGCGCACCAACGTGCGGTGGTGGAAGGACCTGCGCTGAGCCCTGTTCAGCCGGCGTCCGCCACCGGTTGCCCGTGAGGGGCTGGCGGCCGCGCCTTCTTCCCGCCATCGCCGCCGCCTTCCCAGCGCAGCACCGCCCGCGCCACCGCATACAGGCCGACGAACACGCCGCCCAGCACCCAGAGGTCGGCGCCATAGGGCAAGGCCGCATAGCCGCCTCCGGTGAGCGACACCACCACGAACACCGCCACCAGGTGGGCGCAGAACACCGGCAGCGAGGCCGATCCCATGTCCTCCAGCCAGCGCGGACGCGGCAGCCGGTGCAGCAGCGGCGGTCCGAAGCGGATGGCCACGATGCACAGCGCCGCCAGGTTCAGCAGCCGCAGCGGCCCGAGGTGCCACTTGTCGAACAGCAGGTTCAGCCCGGCGTCGTCGCCGAAGGGCGCCTGCCCGGTCGGGCCGAAATGCCGCCACGCGAAGCAGCCGCCGGCCACCGCCACCGCCAGCCCCAGCAGCCACTTGGGGAACACGAAGGGCTGCGCATCCGGCGCATTGCGGCTCGCACCCAGCCACATGCCGACGAACCAGAGGAACTGCCAGGCGAAGGTGTCGAAGGAACCGGTCTCGCCGTAGGGCACGGGAAGGTGAAGCACGCCGCGGGTCACGCCGTAGAGCCATTCGGTGGTGCCGAACTGCGAGGCCGCCCACCAGGTCGCGCTCAACGCCATCGGCCACTGCCAGCCATGGCGCATCGCGAAGGCGATCACCCAGGGGCTGGCCAGCATGAACAGGATGTACATCGGCAGGATGTCGAGCAGCGCCGGCTGGTAGACCAGCAGCAGCGAGAAGGTCAGCGCGTCGTGCGGGTGGGCCAGGTAGTACTTCACCATCTCCTTGACCGCCGGCTGGTCGAGCTGCAGCCCGACGCCGGTGATCACGGTGAAGAGAAACAGCAGCAGCGCGGCCTGGATGAAGTAGATCTTGAGCGCGCGGCGCCAAAAGGCCCGGCGCATCACGGCCACGCCCTGCGTGTAGCCGATGCGGCTGTAGACCAGCCCCGAGACGAAGGCCGACAGCAGCACGAAGCCTTCGGCCGCCGACACGAAACCGAAGGGCTGGCCCACCGGATCGGTCAGGCGCGAGGGCACGTGCGTGATGGTCATCAGCACCAGCATCAGGCCGCGCGCGGCGTCGAGTTCCCAGAGTCTTTTCATTGCTTCAGGCGCGATCGCTTCCATGCAGTGAAGGCCAGGCCTTCGAGCCGTCGATGAGATGAAGGATCCGCCACCGCCCGGCGAACCGGGGTCGGTCAGGACGCGCGATGCGCGTCAGAACACGCGAAGGAAGGACCGCAACCGGTCCGCCCTCCTGTTCTCAGCCTTCGTCGGGTCGCATGGGAATGTCGCCCATGGCCTCGTCGTTGCGCACGTCGCGCGCGGCCTTCATCAGGCCGATCGACAGGCCATCGCCCTGGCCTGCGAAGCCCTTGGCAATGCCTTCCAGCGCCTTGGACAAGGGCGCATCGCCGTCGTCCTGCGCGTCCATGCTGATGCTCAGGATGCGCGCGGCCATCTGTCGGTAGGTGACCACGCCCGACTTCTCGAGAACGGCCACCAGATCCAGGTACAGCGCCAGGTTCAGGTCGAACGCCAGCTTGGCCGTGACATCGAGGTTGTCGTCGTTCTTGTCCATGTGTGTGTGCTCCTTCGTCCTGCACCCATTATTGCCATGGGCTTTGACCGGCGGACGTCAGAAAGATGCCACACCTGCGACCCATTTCATGACGCACACCGGCGCAGCGAACATGTCAGCGGCGCTGGCTGCGCTCGCGCGCGCGCCGCACCTGGCGCGACTGCGTGGCCTCGAGCGCGGCACGTTCGCGCGCCTGCTTCTTCGCCACGCGGCCCTTGCGCCAATGTCGCCCCAGGAAATAACTGCCGAGGCCGGTGGCCACGGCCACCACCATGCCCAGCGCGCTGAGATCGATGCCACCCATGGTCATTGCACCCGCACGATGGACATCGGCTTGAAGCCCAGGTCGGCCGCCTTGCCCTTGCGGCCGCGCCCGGCCTTGGCGTTGTTGAGCGAACGGATCTCCAGCGTCTCGTCGCGCTCCTTGCCGCCGCGCCCCAGGCCCTCGATCTTCACGCTGCGCGTGTAGGCCGCGGCACCGGCCAGCGTATCCTTGGCTTCGAGGTCGATCAGCGTGAGCCCGCGGCCGCCCTTGGGCAGCGCCTTGAGTTCGGTGATCTCGAAGGTCAGGATGCGTCCGCCGGTCGACGCGCAGGCCACGTGCGTGGCGGTCGGCTGCGGTTCGGCGCCGCTGGCACCGCCCACCAGCGAGGGCCGGCAGAGCTGCTCGCCCTCGCCCACGTCGATGAAGGCCTTGCCGCCGCGCTGGCGCGACACCATGTTCTCGACCGCGGCGATGAAGCCGTAGCCGCCGGTGTTCGACAGCAGCAGCTGCGCGCCCACGGGGCCGGCGAAGTAATGCGCGACGTGCGTGCCGCTGTCGAGCTCGATCAGCGTGGTCACGGGTTGCCCGTCACCGCGGCCGCCGGGCAGCGAGGCCACGGGCACGGTGTAGACGCGCACACCCTTGTCCTTGGCGGTGCCGAAGACCAGCAGCGTGTCGACCGAGCGGCACTCGAAGGCGCCATAGAGCGTGTCGCCCGACTTGAAGCTGTACTCGACCGGCGCGCCGCCCGCCGCGGCCTTCTCGCTGGCCCAGCCCTTCTGCGTGCGGACCCAGCCCTTCTGCGAGACGATCACCGTGACCGGCTCGTCGACCACCTTGACCTCGGCCACGGCGCGCTTCTCGGCCTGGATCAGCGTGCGGCGTGCGTCCTCGAAGCTCTTGGCGTCGGCCTCGATCTCCTTGATCAGCAGGCGGCGCAACGCCGTCGAGCTGCCGAGGATGTCCTCGAGCTTCTTCTGGTCTTCGCGCAGCCCCTTGAGTTCCTGCTCGATCTTGATGGCTTCGAGCCGCGCGAGCTGGCGCAGCCGGATCTCGAGGATGTCCTCAGCCTGCCGATCGCTGAGGTTGAAGCGCGCGATCAGCGCGGCCTTCGGGTCCTCGGCCGCGCGGATGATCGCGATCACCTCGTCGATGTTGAGCAGCACCAGCTGCCGGCCCTCGAGGATGTGGATGCGATCGAGCACCTTGCCCAGGCGGTGCTTCGAGCGCTTCTCGACCGTGATCTCGCGGAAGGCGATCCACTCGTTAAGCATCTGCCGCAGCGACTTCTGCACCGGCTTGCCGTCGATGCCGACCATCGTGAGGTTGATCGACGACGAGCTTTCCAGCGAGGTCTGCGACAGCAGCGTGGTGATGAACTCTTCCTGGCTGATGCGCGAGGTCTTGGGCTCGAACACCAGCCGCACGGCCGCGTCCTTGCTCGACTCGTCGCGCACCACGTCGAGCACCGACAGCAGCGCCGCCTTGAGGTTGCTCTGGTCGGTGGTGAGCGCCTTCTTGCCGGCCTTGACCTTGGGGTTGGTGATCTCCTCAATCTCTTCCAGCACCTTCTGCGTGCTCACGCCCGGCGGCAGTTCGTTGACCACCAGCTGCCACTGGCCGCGCGCCAGGTCCTCGATCTTCCAGCGTGCACGCACCTTGAGCGAGCCGCGGCCGGTGCGGTAGGCCTCGGCGATGTCGTTGGCGCTGCTGATGATCTGCGCGCCGCCGGGATAGTCCGGGCCGGGCACGATCTGCAGCAGTTCCTCGTCGCTGAGCGTGCCGTTCGACTTGATCAGCGCGACGCAGGCGTCGGCGATCTCGCGCAGGTTGTGGCTCGGGATCTCGGTGGCCAGGCCGACCGCGATGCCGCTCGCGCCGTTGAGCAGCACGAAGGGCAGCCGCGCGGGCAGCAGGCGCGGCTCCTCGGTGCTGCCGTCGTAGTTGGGGATGAAGTCGACCGTGCCTTCGTCGATCTCGTCGAGCAGCAGGCTGGTGATGCGCGCCAGCCGCGCCTCGGTGTAGCGCATGGCAGCGGCGCCGTCGCCGTCGCGGCTGCCGAAGTTGCCCTGGCCGTCGACCAGCGGATAGCGCTGCGAGAAGTCCTGCGCCATGCGCACCAGCGCGTCGTAGGCGGCCTGGTCGCTGTGCGGATGGAAGCGGCCCAGCACGTCGCCCACCACGCGGGCGCTCTTGACCGGCTTGGCACCCACCGTGCCGTTGCTGCCGCCGAAGCCCAGGCCCATGCGCGACATCGAGTACAGGATGCGGCGCTGCACCGGCTTCTGGCCGTCGCTCACGTCGGGCAGCGCGCGGCCCTTGACCACCGACAGCGCGTACTCGAGGTAGGCGGTCTGCGCGTAGTCGGCCAGTGTCAGCTTGCTGGGATCTTCGGGGCTCTGGAGGTCGAGCGTCGGTTGTTCGTCCATGTCTTTCTTGCTTCTCGGTGACTCTGTCTGTTTATTCGGTGGCGGCCGGCGCGGATTCGGAGGCGGCCTCGGGCACGGCCGGCAGCGCCGGCATGCGCCAGGGCTGCGCGGACGGCAGGTTGCCGCGGCCCGCGGCCCCGCCTTCGGGCACGATCATCTCCATGCGCACGCGCCCGGGCGCCTGGCCGCCGCGACCCGTGCCCCTCTCGGGCTTGAGATAGGCGTAGAGCTGCAGCACGGTGCGCACGTAGTCCTGCGTCTCGCGGTAGTTCGGTATCTTGTTGCCGGCGCGCTGGACCGCGCCCTCGCCCGCGTTGTAGGCGGCCAGCGCAAGTTCGATCTGGCCCTGGAACAGGGCGATCAGGTCGCGCAGGTAGCGCGAGCCGGCCGCGATGTTGGTGCGCGGGTCGAACAGCTTCTTCTCGAGCGAGGCGCGCCGGTCGCCGCGCACGCCGTAGCGCTGGGCGGTGCCGGGCATCAGCTGCATCAGGCCCATCGCGCCCTTGGGCGACACCGCCTGCGCGTCGAAGCCCGACTCGGTGGCGACCAGCGCCTGCAACAGTTCGTAATCGATGGCGTGCGCCGAGGCGGCTTCGTGCAGCGCGGCCTTGGCCGCCTGGTGGCTGGGCGAGGCCTCGAACAGCGCCAGCAGGGTCTGCGCGGCCGGCGGCACCGCGCCGCCGCGCACGTCCTTGGGCGCACGCGCGATGCCCAGCGGCGCGATGCCCTGGGCCGTGTCGAAGTCCTGGCCGCCCTTGAAGAAGACCTGGTAGCGCGCGTCGAGCTTCTCGGACGCGAAATGCGCCACGCCGCGCTCGTCCACATAGCCGTAGATGTCGGCGGCATGCACCAGCGGCTGCGCGGCGAGCAGCACGAGGCCCGCCAGCAGGGCTCGGGCACGCGTCGCAGGCTTCATCACGGCGTTCAATCGATGGGTTCCAATCGTGAGGCGCAGGGGATGCGGGAGCGCAGGCTCAGACATCCACCTCGATGTCGTCGGCCCGGATTTCCATCAGTTCGCGCCGCGCCGCGGCCTCGCCCTTGCCCATGAGCTTGGTGATCTCGCCTTCGGTTTCGCCGAAGGCCAGCCGGCCGAGGCCGACCTGCAGCAGGCGGCGCGTGTCGGGATTGAGCGTGGTTTCCCACAATTGTTCCGCGCTCATTTCGCCCAGGCCCTTGAAGCGGCTGATGCTCCAGGCGCCTTCGCGCACCCCATCCTTGCGCAGTTTGTCCAGGATGGCAACCAGTTCGCCCTCGTCCAGCGCATAGACCTTGGAGGCCGGCTTCTTGCCGCGCGCGGGCGCATCGACCCGGAACAGCGGCGGCTTGGCGACATACACGTGGCCGGTTTCGATCAGCTTGGGGAAGTGGCGGAAGAACAGCGTGAGCAGCAGCACCTGGATGTGCGAGCCGTCGACGTCGGCATCGCTCAGGATGCAGACCTTGCCGTAGCGCAGGCCGCTCATGTCGGGCGTGTCGTTGGGGCCGTGCGGATCGACGCCGATGGCCACCGAGATGTCGTGGATTTCGGTGTTGGCGAACAGCCGGTCGCGCTCGACCTCCCAAGTGTTGAGCACCTTGCCGCGCAGCGGCAGCACTGCCTGCGACTCCTTGTCGCGGCCCATCTTGGCGCTGCCGCCGGCCGAGTCGCCCTCGACCAGGAAGACCTCGTTGTGGCTGATGTCCTTGCTCTCGCAATCGGTGAGCTTGCCCGGCAGCACGGCCACGCCCGAGCCCTTGCGCTTCTCGACCTTCTGGCCGGCCTTCTGGCGCGTCTGCGCGGCCTTGATGGCCAGTTCCGCCAGCTTCTTGCCGTAGTCGACGTGCTGGTTGAGCCAGAGCTCGAGCGCTGGGCGCACGAAGCTCGACACCAGCCGCACCGCGTCGCGCGAATTCAGCCGTTCCTTGATCTGGCCCTGGAACTGCGGATCGAGCACCTTGGCGCTGAGCACGTAGCTGGCCCGCGCGAACACGTCTTCCGGCAGCAGCTTCACGCCCTTGGGCAGCAGCGAGTGCAGTTCGATGAAACCCTTGACCGCCGTGAACAAGCCGTCGCGCAGGCCGCTCTCGTGCGTGCCGCCGGCGCTGGTGGGGATCAGGTTGACGTAGCTCTCGCGCACCGGCTGGCCGTCTTCGGTGAAGGCCACGCACCAGTCGGCGCCCTCGCCTTCGGCGAAGTTGTCGGCGTTCTTGTCGGCATGGCCCGCGCCCTCGAACAGCGGAATCACCGGCTCGCCGTTGAGCGTCTGCATCAGGTAGTCGCGCAGGCCGCCCTTGTAGAGCCAGGTCTGCGTGTCCTTGGTCTTCTCGTTGACCAGCGTGACGCTCACGCCCGGCATCAGCACCGCCTTGCTGCGCAGCAGGTGGGTCAGCTCGTGCATCGGCAGCGTGGCGACCTCGAAGTACTTGGGATCGGGCCAGGCGCGCACCGTGGTGCCCTGCTTGCGGTCGCCGCCGGTCTGCGGGCGGACCACCAGCGCCTCGATCACGTCGCCGGCCGAGAAGGCCAGCTGGGCCACCGAGGCTTCGCGGTAGGAGACCACCTCGAGCCGCGTCGACAGCGCGTTGGTCACGCTCACGCCCACGCCGTGCAGGCCGCCGGAGAAGCTGTAGGCGCCGCCCGAGCCCTTGTCGAACTTGCCGCCGGCGTGCAGCCGGGTGAACACCAGTTCGACCACCGGGGCCTTTTCCTCGGGGTGCAGGCCGAAGGGAATGCCCCGGCCGTCGTCCTCGATGCTCACCGACGCATCGGTGTGCAGCGTGACCTTGATCTTCTTGCCGTAGCCGGCGAGCGCCTCGTCGGCGGCGTTGTCCAGCACTTCCTGGATGATGTGCAGGGGGTTGTCGGTCCGGGTGTACATGCCCGGGCGTTGCTTGACAGGTTCGAGGCCCTTGAGGACGCGGATCGAGCCTTCGGAATATTCGGGAGGGGTCTTGGGAGGAGTCGCCATGGGGGCGGATTGTAGTCAGTGAAGTTGAAATAACTGGATATTCATACAGCCACGGGGTCCGCGACGAACATGTGGGCCCCCAGGAAGTCGACAAAAGCCCGCAGCTTGGGCGAGGGATGGCGCCCCGAAGGCCACAGCACGCCCAGGCCGATGGCATGCGGGCGCACATGCTCGGCCAGCACGCGCTGCAGGCGGCCGGCGGCCAGCGCCTCGCGCACGCAGAAATCCGGCAGCAGCGCGATGCCGCGCCCGCGCAGCGCGAAGCACAGCCGGGTCTCCATGTTGTTGCAGATCATGGAGGTCGGCGGCCTGGCCTCGGCGCCGTCGGGCCCGGGTTGCAGCGGCCAGACCTCCACCTTGCCGGTGGCCGGGTAGCGATAGTGCAGGCAGGCGTGCGCCGCCAGGTCCGCCGGTGTGGCGGGCGTGCCGCAGCGCAGCAGGTAGTCGGGCGAGGCCACCAGCAGCTGCGAGAACGCGCCCAGCCGGCGCACCGACAGCCGCGAATCGCTGAGTTCGCCGGTGCGCACCACGGCGTCGAAGCCCTCCTCGATCACGTCCACCAGCCGGTCGCTGAAGTCGAGGTCGAGTTCGATCGCCGGGTGCTCGCGCATGAAGTCGGCCAGCAGCGGCAGCACCAGCGAGCTGACCAGCGGCAGGCTCACCCGCAGCTTGCCGCGCGGCGCGCCCGCCGAATGCGACAGCTCCTGCTCGGCGGCCTCGATCTCGGCCAGCACCCGGCGGCTGCGCGCCAGGAACAGCGCGCCCTCGGCGGTGAGCGTGATGCTGCGGGTGCTGCGGTGGAACAGCCGCACGCCCAGCCGCTCCTCCAGCCGCGCCACGCGCTTGCCGATGGCCGACGCCGACACGCCCAGCGCGCGGCCGGCCGTGACGAAGCTGCGGGTTTCGGCCACCTGGATGAAAACGGCCAGGCCGCTGAGGCTGTCCATGAAAAGGCTCCATTACGGAATCAAACGTCCGCATTGACTGGAACTGTATCCCTCTTTTTCCGGAGTCGGTTTCTGCCTATCGTGGGCCGCATGTCATCCCTACCGCTTCAAACCCTTCCTTCCAGGACCCGGCTCCCGCTGTCCGGCCTGCTCGCACTGGCCGCGGCCAGCTTCGTCACCATCCTCACCGAGGCCATGCCGGCCGGCCTGCTGCCGCAGATCGGCGCCGACCTCGCCATCACGCCCGCGCTGGTCGGCCAGATGGTCACGGTCTATGCGCTCGGCTCGCTGCTCGCGGCCATCCCGCTGGTCGCGTTCACCCGCGGCTGGCGCCGGCGGCCGCTGCTGATGCTGGCGATCGCCGGCTTCGCGCTGGTCAACACGGTCACTGCGCTGTCGCACAGCTACCCGCTCACGCTGGCCGCGCGCTTCTTCGCCGGCGTGTTCGCCGGGCTGCTCTGGGCACTGGTGGCGGGACATGCGGGCCGCATGGTCCCGCCCTCGATGCAGGGCCGCGCGATCGCGGTGGCCATGCTGGGGGCGCCACTGGCGCTGTCGCTGGGCATCCCGGCAGGCACGCTGCTGGGCACGGGCGTGGGCTGGCGACCGGCCTTCCTCGTAATGTCGGCGCTGTCGCTGATGCTGCTCGGCTGGGTGCGCTGGCAGGTGCCCGACTTCCCGGGGCAGGCGGCCGGACAGCGGGCCAGCGTGAAGCGCGTCTTCCTGCTGCCGGGCGTGCGGCCGGTGCTGGCGGTGATGCTGGCCTTCGTGCTGGCGCACAACATCCTCTACACCTACATCGCGCCCTTCCTGGCGCATGCCGGGCTCGGCGCACGGGTCGACCTGGTGCTGCTGGTGTTCGGCCTGGCCTCGGTGGCGGGCATCTGGATCACCGGCGTGCTGATCGACCGCTGGCTGCGCGAACTGGTGCTGGCCAGCACCGCGGTCTTCGGCTTGACGGCCCTCGTCCTGGGCCTGGCGGCGGGATCGGCGCCAGCGGTGTACGCCGGCGTGGCGCTCTGGGGTCTGGCCTTCGGCGGCGCGGGCACGCTGTTCCAGACCGCCTCGGCGCAGGCGGCCGGCGCCTCGGCCGACGTGGCGCAGTCGATGGTGGTCACGGCGTGGAACCTGGCCATCGCGGGCGGCGGCCTGCTGGGTGGCCTGCTGCTGCAAGGCTTCGGCGCGGGCGCCCTGCCCTGGTCGCTGATCGCGCTGCTGGCGCCGGCGCTGTGGCTCGCCTGGCGGTCGCGGCGTGGCTTTCCCGCCCGCTGAACACCACCGATGCGACGCCCTCATCGAAAGGCAGCGGAAATTTCACCAATGCCGATGCCGGCATCCCGACCGGGACTTGGCTAAAGTCAGAGGATGCATTCTCCCGGTCAAACCTTGTCGACCAAGCAGGTCCTGCTTTGCGGCGCGCTCATCGTCACGCTCTCCATGGGCATCCGCCACGGCTTCGGCCTGTGGCTGCAGCCGATCACCCAGGAGCAAGGCTGGACGCGCCAGACCTTCTCGCTGGCCATCGCGATCCAAAACCTGTCCTGGGGCGTGATGGGCGTGTTCGCCGGCATGTTGGCCGACAAGCTGGGCGCCTTCCGCGTGCTCTGGATCGGCGCCCTGCTCTACGCACTGGGCCTGGCCGGCATGGCCCTGTCGCCGACCCCGCTGCTGTTCGCGCTGACGGCCGGCGTGCTGATCGGCGCGGCCCAGGCCGGCACCACCTATGCGGTGATCTACGGCGTGATCGGTCGCCAGATTCCGGCCGAGCGCCGCTCGTGGGCCATGGGCGTGGCCGCCGCCGCGGGCTCCTTCGGCCAGTTCCTGATGGTGCCGATCGAAGGCCAGCTGATCGCGCAGCTCGGCTGGCACAACGCGCTGATGGCGCTGGCGGCCGTCGTGCTGCTGATCGTGCCGCTGGCGCTGGGCCTGCGCGAACCGCGTCGCGCGCCTGCGGCGGCCGGCAGCGCCCACCGCGACCAGACCATCGTGCAGGCCGTGGCCGAGGCCTTCAGGTACCCGAGCTTCGGGCTGCTGATGGCCGGCTATTTCGTCTGCGGCTTCCAGGTGGTGTTCATCGGCGTGCACATGCCCAGCTACCTCAAGGACAAGGGCCTGTCGCCCGAGGTCGCGAGCTATGCGCTGGCGCTGATCGGCCTGTTCAACGTGTTCGGCACCTACGCGGCCGGCACGCTGGGCCAGCGCCTGGCCAAGCGCAAGATCCTGGCCTTCATCTACTTCGCGCGCGCCATCGCGATCGCCCTGTTCCTGATCGTGCCGCTGTCGCCGCTGTCGGTCTATGTGTTCGCCGGCGTGATGGGCCTGCTGTGGCTCTCGACCATCCCGCCGACCAACGCGCTGGTGGCGCAGATCTTCGGCGTGGCCCATCTGTCGATGCTCAGCGGCTTCGTGTTCCTCGGCCACCAGTTCGGCTCCTTCCTGGGCGTGTGGCTGGGCGGCTTCCTGTACGACCGCACCGGCAGCTACGACATCGTCTGGTACATCGCGATCGCGCTCGGCGTGTTCGCGGCCCTGATCAATCTGCCGGTCAAGGAGGGCGCCATCGCCCGGCCGGTGCCGCAACCGGCCTGAACATGAAGCCCGCACAACGCCATCGCCTGCTGCAGATTGCCGGCTTCGTCGTGGCCGCAGTGGTGCTGGGCGGCGTGTTCCTGATGTACACGCGCCCGGCCTTCATGGTCACGATGATCGACCAGCTCTGGGCCTGCTTCTGAACCCCGCTGCCGCCCCCTCCGCACCCTCGCCCTGGGTCGCCCGCTGGTCGCACCTGGTGCCGGCCGGCGCGTCTGTCCTCGACGTGGCCTGCGGCACCGGGCGTCACATGCACTGGTTCGCCGGGCGCGGGCATGCGGTCACGGGTGTCGACCGCGCCGACGAGGCGGTGCGCGCCGCAGCCGTCTACGGCGAGGTGCTGCAGGCCGACATCGAAGGCGGCCCCTGGCCCTATGCCGGCCGGCACTTCGGCGGCGTGGTCGTCACCAACTACCTCTGGCGCCCCCGCCTGGCCGACATCGTGGCCGCGGTCGCGCCCGGCGGCGTGCTGCTCTACGAAACCTTCGCGGCCGGCAACGAGACGGTGGGCAAGCCCTCGCGGCCCGACTTCCTGCTGCAGCCCGGCGAACTGATCGCCGCCTGCGCCGGCCTGCGCATCGTGGCCTACGAGGACGGCTTCCTCGACGCACCCGCACGTTTCGTGCAGCGGATCGCGGCGGTTCGCGTGGCCGGGACACCGCCACGGACCCCGCTCGAGGGGCCGGCGGCCAGTCGGTAGAATCTCCGGTTTCGTCCAACCGACAAAAGAGAATCCCTTGGAGCAACTCACAGGCAGCATCGTCGCTCTCGCCACGCCGATGCATGAAGACGGTAGCGTCGACTATCCCGCCCTGCGCCGGCTGATCGACTGGCACATCGACGAAGGCACCGACTGCCTTGGCGTGGTCGGAACCACCGGCGAATCGCCGACGGTCGACGTCGAAGAGCATTGCGAGATCATCCGCGTCTCGGTCGAACAGGCACGCGGCCGCGTGCCCGTGATGGCCGGCTGCGGCGCCAACTCCACCAAGGAAGCGATCGAGCTCGCCAAGTTCGCCAAGGGCGTGGGCGCCGACTCGCAGCTGCAGGTGGTGCCCTACTACAACAAGCCGACGCAAGAAGGCCAGTACCAACATTTCAAGGCCATCGCCGAGGCCGTGGGCGACCTGCCCGTGGTGCTCTACAACGTGCCGGGCCGCACCGTGGCCGATATGGCGCACGACACCGTGCTGCGGCTGGCCCAGGTGCCGGGCATCATCGGCATCAAGGAAGCCACCGGCAACATCGAGCGCGCGCAGTGGCTGATCCGCGACCTGCCGGCGCGCTTCGGCGTGTACTCGGGCGACGATCCGACCGCGGTCGCCCTCATGCTGTGCGGCGGCAAGGGCAACATCAGCGTCACCGCCAACATCGCGCCGCGCAAGATGCACGAGCTGTGCGTGGCAGCCATCGCCGGCGACGTCGCCACCGCCATGCGCATCCAGTTCGAGCTGATGCCCGTGCATCGCAACCTGTTCATCGAGCCGAACCCGATCCCGTTGAAGTGGGCCATGGCCCGCCTGGGCCTGTGCGGCGGCACGATGCGGCTGCCGCTGACCCCGCTGAGCGACAACTGCCGGCCCGCGGTCGAGGCCGCGCTGCGCGCCACCGGTTTGCTCAAGGATTGACCCTTTCACCGCAGGCGCAACCTTTTGCGCGGGGCCGACTCACACAGGGCGGCCGCTGCGGCCCATCGATTTGATCGAACCATTCCACCAAGGAAGACGACGTTGAAGAATTTATCGCGATTCGCACTGCTGGCCCTCGTTGCCAGCCTGGCCGCCTGCTCGGTCTTCGAGAGCGACAAGATCGACTACAAGAGCGCCGGCAAGGCGCCGTCGCTCGAAGTGCCACCCGATCTCACCCAGCTCTCGCGCGACAACCGCTATGCCGTTCCCGGCAGCACGGTGTCGGCCAACAGCCTTCAGGCCGGCAAGGTCGATGCGCCGGGCGTGCCGACCGCGGTCGCCACGCTGGGTGACGTGCGCATGGAGCGCTCGGGCAACCAGCGCTGGATCGTCGTCAACCGTCCGGCCGACCAGCTCTGGGAACCGGTGCGCGACTTCTGGCAGGAGAGCGGCTTCCTGCTGACCACCGACCAGCGCAACCTGGGCATCATGGAAACCGACTGGGCCGAGAACCGCGCCAAGCTGCCGCAGGACATCATCCGCGGCACCATCGGCAAGCTGCTCGACTCGGTCTACTCGACCGGCGAACTCGACCGCTTCCGCACCCGTCTGGAACGCACGCCCACCGGCACCGAGATCTACGTCAGCCATCGCGGCATGGCCGAGGTCTACAGCGATGCCCGCAAGGAGCAGACCGTCTGGCAGCCGCGTCCCAGCGACCCCGAACTCGAAACCGAATTCCTGCGCCGCCTGATGGTCAAGCTTGGCGTCTCGCAAGAGCAGTCCAAGGCACTGACCGCCAGCGCTGCCGTGGCGCCCTCCGCCGCGCGTGTGGCCACCATCGACGGCCGTCCGGGCGTGCAGATCAACGAGGGCTTCGACCGTGCCTGGCGCCGTGTCGGCCTGGCGCTCGACCGCACCGGCTTCACCGTGGAAGACCGCGACCGCAGCGCCGGCACCTACTTCGTGCGCTACGTGACGCCCAACCCCGACAAGAAGGAACCGGGCCTGTTCTCCAAGCTGCTGAGCCTGGGCAGTGCCAGCAAGGACGAATCGCCGCTCAAGTTCCGCATCCTGGTCAAGAGCCAGGGCGAGACCAGCACGGTGTCGGTGCTCAACGAAGCCGGCGTGCCCGACACGACGGCGAACGCACAGCGCATCGTCCAGGTCATCGCCGACGACCTGAAGTGATCCGGACCCGGAGCGCCGCCGGCGCAGCGCCCCGGGCATCCGAGCGCATCGGTTCCTGACCGATGCTGCGCTTCCGAAGCCTGGGCAGCGGCAGCACAGGCAACGCCACGCTGGTCGAAGCGACCAGCGGCGGCCGCACCTCCCGCCTGCTGATCGACTGCGGCTTCACGCTGCGTCACCTCGACACGCGGCTGGCCCGCGTCGGCCTCGCGGCCAGCGACATCGACGCGGTCTTCATCACCCACGAGCATGGCGACCACATCGGCTGCGCCCATGCGCTGTCACGCCGCGAGCGCCTGCCGGTCTGGATGAGCGAAGGCACCTGGCTGGCCACCGGTGGGCGGGATTTCGAGGGACGGCTGAAGCTGGCGCGCGACGGCCTCGACATCGAGGTCGGCGACATCGCCGTGCAGCCCTTCACCGTGCCGCACGACGCGCGCGAGCCACTGCAGCTGCGCTGCACCGACGGTGCCCGCAGCCTGGGCGTGCTGACTGACCTGGGCCACGCCACACCCCATGTGCTGGCCCGCCTGGCCGGCCTGGACGCGCTGCTGCTGGAATGCAACCACGACAGCCAGATGCTGGCGGCCTCGGCCTATCCGGCCTTCCTCAAGCTGCGCGTGGGCGGCAACTACGGCCACCTGTCGAATGCCGCCGCGGCGGACATCGCGCGCGCCGTGCACCATGCGGGCCTGCGCCACGTGGTGGCGGCCCACCTGAGCGAGCAGAACAACACGCCCGAGCGCGTGCGCCGGGCGCTGGCCGAGGCGCTGGGGGCCAGCGAAGACGAGATGCTCACGGCCACCGCGGCCGAGGGCTCGCCCTGGCTGGACGTCTAGGGCCGCACCCGCGGATCAGCCCTGGCTGATCCGCTGACGCATCGCCTCGTAGAGGCACACGCCGCTGGCCACCGACACGTTCAGGCTCTCGACCGCGCCCAGCATCGGGATGCTGATCAGCTCGTCGCAGTTCTTGCGCGTGAGTTGCCGCATGCCCGTGCCTTCGGCACCGAGCACCAGCGCGAGCGGGCGCTTGAGGTCGCTCTGGTAGAGCGTGCCGGGCGCGTCGTCGCTGGCGCCGACGCACCAGATGTCGCGCTCCTTGAGTTCGCCGAGCGTGCGCGCCAGGTTGGTCACCATGAAATAGGGCACGGTCTCGGCCGCGCCACTGGCCACCTTGGCGACGGTGGCGTTGATGCCGGCCGCATGGTCGCGGGGCGCGATCACCGCGTGAGCGCCGGCGCCGTCGGCCACGCGCAGGCAGGCGCCGAGGTTGTGCGGATCGGTCACGCCGTCGAGCACCAGCAGCAGCGGCACGGTGCCCGCGGCCTCGAGGCCCTCGAGCAGCTCGTCGATCGAATGGGTTTGCGGGATCGGCTCGACACGGGCGGCCACGCCCTGGTGGCCGTGGCTGCCGCTGAGCTTGGCCAGGCGAAGGCCATCGGCCTCGACCAGCCGCACACCGGCGTCCTGGGCACGGGCCTTGAATTGCTGCATGCGCGCATCGCGGCGGCTGGCATCGAAGAACACTTCGATCACCGATTTCGGCGCGGTCTTGAGACGCACGCCCACGGCGTGGAAGCCGAAGATCACTTTGGGGGAAGACATGCAGGGATTATCCCTGCGCGCCCTGCCCTGCGATGCGGGCCGGCCTCAAGCGGCCGGCAAGCCGCTTTGCGCGCCACTGAGCGCGTCGTGCAGGCGCTGCACGGCCTCGGCCGAGGGATGGACCTCTGCGGCGCCCACGGCCTCGATGAAGGTGCACGCGGCGTATCCCGCCGCCGCCCGCTCGTAGCGAGATACCCAGGCTTCGCGTTCGTCCATCCGCTCCAGCGCCACCGGCCAGACACCGGGACGTGGCCGCAGGTGATCGTCGATGCCGATGCGCCAGGGCTTGGGGCTCACGCGCGCACGGAAGCAGTTCTGGTTGCGGCACATGCGCGCATAGACCGTGTCGGCGCCCAGTTCGTGGAAGCAGTCGGCCACCGCCGTCTCGTTCGGAGAGAAGGTCCGGTGCATGGCCAGCGCACGCAGTCCGGCCGGAGTGCGGTAGAGGCGCAGATGCCAGTCGGGGTGCTGGAAGATGAAGCGCTCGATGCGCTGGCGTGCGCGCTGCTCGGGCGTGGCGGGTGCCTGCTGCGTAGAGTCGTCCTCCACCTTGTCCTGGCGTCGCCCCGGCACCCACCACAGCAGGCTGAGGACCACCGCACCCACACCTGCCGCCGAGAGGGCCGAGCGCGTGATGGCCGCCGCCGCCGCCGCGGCCAGCACCGCCATCACCACCGCCAGGAGGCGAGGCAGGCCTTTGCCCTTGCGACGCGGCGCGGCTTCTTCTTCTTCGAAGTCGATGTCCACGAACAGCACGTCGGGCGTGTTGAGGCACAGCGCACCGTAGCCATTGCGTGTGATCAGCGTCTCGCCCTCGCGGCGCACGATCTGCTCGCGGATGGGCATGCCGTCGGCGCCGTTGTAGGCCGTCTTGGCTTCGCGCCGCGGCAGCGTCTCGCCGGCCTGGATGCGGGCCAGGGCCGCGCGCGTGCGCTCGTCGGCATGGGCCTGCGCGGCCAGCGGGCTGTCGTCGGACCAGCCGAAGCGGCGCACGGTGAGCTGCCGGCCGTCGATCACGGTCTGGATGCGGCCTTCGGCCCAGTGCGCGGGAACGATCATCGCGTGGCCGTCTTCTCGTCGGCGCCGATGCGACCGGCCTCGATGGTGATACGCCGTTCGCACTGCGCCGCGATGCCGCGATCATGCGTCACCAGCACCAGCGTGGTGCCGAGCTCGCGGTTGAGGTCGAACATCAGCTTCATGACCTGCTCGCCGGTCGCGAAGTCCAGGCTGCCCGTGGGCTCGTCGGCCAGCAGCAGTTGCGGCTGCACGACGAAGGCGCGGGCCAGCGCGACGCGCTGCTGCTCGCCGCCCGACAGCACCTTGGGGTAGTGGCCCAGGCGCTGGCCCAGCCCGACGCGCCCGAGCATCTCGGTGGCGGCCTTGCGCGCGTCCTTGCGGTCGGCCAGCTCCAGCGGCAGCATCACGTTCTCCAGCGCGCTGAGGTTGGCCAGCAGCTGGAAGCTCTGGAACACGAAGCCGACCTTCTGCGCGCGCAGCGCGGCACGGTCGTCCTCGTCGACCGCGAAGATGTCCTGGCCGGCCAGCTTCACCGTGCCGCGGGTGGGTGTGTCCAGCCCCGCGATGATCGACAGCAGCGTGCTCTTGCCCGAGCCGGAAGCCCCGACGATCGCCGCGGTCTCCCTGGCGCCCAGGGTGAAATGGATGTCCTGCAGAATGTCCAGCGTGCCGGCCGAATCCGTGACGGACTTGAAAACATGGTCGACGGCAACAATTGCTTCGGAGGGGGCTTGGGACATTGAAAGGCTTTGCGTGGTGAATCGACGTGACTTTATCGTGGCGGGCATGCTCGTCGGCAATTCAGGGGCTTGGAGCGCGGCCTTCGCGCAGGCGACCAGGGCCGGCAAGCCGGTGATCCTGGTGGTCGGCGATTCGCTGTCGGCCGAATACGGACTCAAGCGCGGCGAAGGCTGGGTGCCGCTGATGGAAAAGCGCCTGGCCGAGCAGAAGATTGCCGCCACCGTGATCAACGCCAGCATCAGCGGCGACACCACCTCGGGCGGCCGGGCCCGGCTCGCGGCGCTGCTCACGCAGCACAAGCCGACCCATGTGGTGCTCGAACTCGGCGGCAACGACGCGCTGCGCGGCCTGCCGATCCAGAACACCGAGGACAACCTGCTGCAGATGACCAAGGCCGCGCAGGCCGCCGGCGCCAAGGTGCTGATCGTCGGCATCCAGGTGCCGCCCAACTACGGCAGCGACTACCTGCGGCGCTTCGAGGCCATCTTCGAGAAGGTGGCCAAGGCCACCCAGGCGGCGGTCGTGCCCTTCCTGCTGCGCGGCGTGGCCGACGGGCCCGATGCCGCGTCGCTGTTCCAGGCCGACCGCATCCACCCCGTGGCGAGCGCCCAGCCCCGGATGCTCGACAACGTCTGGCCCGAGCTGCGCAAGCTGCTGCCGAAGTAGATCCGGCACCGCTTGCCCGCGGACCAAAAGAAAAGCCGCGCTGTCTGACGACAGGGCGGCTTTCTTCAGACCGTTGGGCTTCAACCGTTCTTGGTCGGAAGGTCCGGCGGCGTGGGTGCATCGCGTTCCTGCGACGCCACGTCGGTTTCCGGATCGCCGGGGGCCAGCCCTTCGCTGCTCGGGCCGAGCTTGCGCTGGCTCTTTTCCCTCAGCTTCTCTTCCTTCTTCTTCTTCTTGGCCAGTTCTTTCTGGCGCTTCTCGTAGCCGTAGTTGGGTGTTGCCACTGCTTCTCCTTGGGGGCGGGCAGTCCGGGTGACTGCGTGTCCTCTGACTGTACGCGATAACGGCGCGCCTTCAGAGCACGGCGAGCGCCTGGGCCAGATCGGCCTGCAGGTCTTCCACCGCCTCGAGGCCGATCGAGAAGCGCACCAGCGTGCCGCGATGGGGCCAGCGCGCCACGCTGGCGTCGCGCATCAGGCCGATGTCGTAGGGCACCACCAGGCTGATCGGGCCGCCCCACGAGTAGCCGAGCTTGAAGAGCCTGAGGCTGTCGCAGAAGCGGTCGATCTGTTCGGCACCGTAGCGTTCGTCGAACACCACCGAGAACAGCCCGGCGGCGCGGTCGGACTCGCCGCACAGGCGCTGCCAGTGCGCATGGCCCGGCGAACCCGGCAACGCCGGATGCAGCACCTGGGCGATCTCCTCGCGGTCCTGCATCCAGCGCGCGAGTTCGCGCGCGCAGCGGTCATGCGCCTCGTAGCGCAGCGCGATGCTGGGCAGCGCGCGCAGCAGCGTCTCGACGTCGCCCACGCCCACCCCCCAGCCCATGCGCATGTGGGTGAGCTTGAGCGCCTGGTGCAGTCGCGCGTCGTTCGTGATCACGCTGCCCATCAGCACGTCGCCGCCGCCGCTCGGGTACTTGGTGAGCGCATGGACCGAGATGTCGACACCCTGCCCCGAGCCATCGAAGTCGAAGGGTGCAAAGGCCAGGCCCGCGCCCCAGGTGTTGTCGAGCGCGGTCATCACGCCGCGTGCGCGGCAGAGGTCGACCAGCGCGGGCAGGTCCGGGAACTCCATGGTCACCGAACCCGCGGCCTCGACCCAGACCAGCCGCGTGCGGTCCGACAGCTTGGCCGCCAGGTCGGCCGGATTCATCGCGTCGTAGAGCCGGTGCGTGATGCCGAAATTGGCGAGCTCGCCCGTGGCCAGCGCCTTGTTGGGCCCGTAGGCGTTGTCGGGAATCAGCACCTCGTCGCCGGCCTTGAGGAAGGCGAAGGAGACCAGCGCGATGGCCGCCAGCCCGCTCGACACCAGCAGGCAGTCGCTGCCGCCCTCCAGCGTGGCCAGGCGGGCCTCGAGCGTGAAGGTGGTGGGCGTGCCGTGCAGGCCGTAGGTGTAGCCGGCCTTGGTCTTCCAGTCGCGTGCGCGCATCGCGGCCACGTCGGCGAAGAACACGGTCGAGGCCTTGTAGATGCCGGGCTGCGGCGCGGCGAAGTTGCGCGGCGGGCTGTAGGGGTGATGGATCAGGGTCGTGGAAGGCTTGCTCATGGGCTCGATGCTAGCGTGCCCGTCGCACCCTGCACCGATGCGTCCCCGCGGCCTTCCAGGGCCCGCGTGGCATGCAACCCTGTCCCCCCGCCGCTGCGGCCCTTCCCGAGGCTGCGATGGGCCTTCGCGCCCCGGGGATGACGCGGGCGGGACGGCGTCGCAGAATCGGCGTTTCGACCTCATCCCCGTCGGGAAGGAAAGCACCATGGCCATCCACGAACTGTTCCCCTACCTGTGCGTGCACGACGCCGGCGCGGCCATCGACTTCTATTGCAAGGTGTTCGAGGTGAAGGAGATCTTCCGCCTGACCGAACCCGGCGGGCGCATCGGCCACGCGGAGCTGGACTTCCACCACGGCGCCGTCCTGATGCTCTCCGACGAGTTCGCCGAATTCAACATCTTCAGCGCGAAGACGCTGGGCGGCACCGCGGTCTCGCTGCACCTGCACGTCGACGACGCCGACGCGGTGGTGGCGCGCGCGGTCGCGGCCGGCGCCACGCTGGACATGGCGCCGCAGGACCAGTTCTATGGAGAACGTTCCGGCGTGTTTCGAGACCCGTTCGGGCATCGCTGGAACGTGGGGCACAGCATCGAGAAGCTGACGCCCGAGGAGATGCAGACGCGCTACACGGCGATGCTCGAGAACGGCAAGCGCGCCGGCTGAGGCGGTGCCATGAAAAACGCCCCGGCAAGCCGGGGCGTCGAGGTCGAAGGGACGCGTCTGGAGGCGGGCCTCAGACCGACCACTTCTCGATCAGCTTCTCGGCGCCCATGGAGTCGTAGCCTTCGAAGGGCTGATGGATCCAGGGATTGGTGGCCAGGAATTCGACTTGGTAGTCGGGCGTGAAGGTCGACAGCGCCTTGGTCCAGATCACGGCGCTGCGCAGCTCGGTGATCGGCGGGTAGTTGTTGCGCAGCATGTCCATCACCGCGTGCAGCGTGTGGCCCGAATCGGCCAGGTCGTCGACCAGCAGGACCTTGCCGGCGATCTCGCCCTTGGGCGTGGTGATGAAGCGCGCGATGTCGAGGTGGCCCTGCACCGTGCCGGCGTCGGCGCGGTAGGAACTGGTCGACATGATCGCCAGCGGCTTGTCGAAGATGCGCGAGAGCACGTCGCCGGGGCGCATGCCGCCGCGCGCGAGGCACAGGATGGTGTCGAATTCCCAGCCCGACTGGTGCACCTTGATCGCGAGCTTCTCGATCAGGTTGTGGTACTCGTCGTAGCTCACGTAGAGATGCTTGCCGTCTTCGGTCAACATGTTCGTTATTCCTTTCAGTGTTCGTGGGTCCATGAAGGACCCCATCGCTTCAAACCGGCGCTCTCGATGCCAGGGATACCGCGGCACCGGCTTCGCCGGGCCGCTGGCATCGCCCCCTCGAGGGGGAGGCGGCGACACGCAGTGCGCCGCTTCGGGGGTGGGTTCAATCCGCGAGGTAGGGGTGGCGCATCATGATCGTGTGATCACGGTCGGGGCTGGTCGACACCATGTGGATCGGCACGCCCGTGACTTGCTCGATGCGCTGCAGGTAAAGACGCGCATTGATCGGCAGCTTGTCGTACTGCGTGACGCCCACGGTGCTTTCGGTCCAGCCTTCGAGCGTCTCGTAGACCGGCGTGCAGCGCTCGATCTCGTCGGCGCCCATCGGCAGGATGTCGGTGTGCTCGCCATCGAGGATGTAGCCGGTGCACAGCTCGAGCGTCTCGAGGCCGTCCAGCACGTCGAGCTTGGTGATGCACAGGCCCGACAGGCCGTTGACCTGCGCCGAACGCTTGAGCAGCGCGGCATCGAACCAGCCGCAACGGCGGCTGCGGCCGGTGGTCACGCCCTTCTCGGCACCGATGGTGCTCATGTGATAGCCAGGGGTGCCGGGCTTTTCCCAGTCGAGTTCGGTCGGGAACGGACCACCGCCGACGCGCGTGCAGTAGGCCTTGGTGATGCCCAGGATGTAGTGCAGCATGCCCGGGCCCACGCCCGAACCGGCGGCGGCGTTGCCGGCCACGCAATTGCTGGAAGTGACGTACGGGTAGGTGCCATGGTCGACGTCGAGCAGCGTGCCTTGCGCGCCTTCGAACAGCAGGTTGGCACCGGCCTTGTGCGCGTCGTTGAGCTCGCGCGAGACGTCGGCCATCATCGGCTTGAGCAGCTCGGCGTGGCGCATCGCCTCGTCGAACACGGTGTCGAAATCGATCGCGGGCGCGCTCAGCACCTGCGTCAGCACGTGGTTGTGCAGGTCGAGCAGGACACGCAGCTTGGTCGCGAAACGCTCCGGATGCTTGAGGTCCTGCACGCGCAGCGCGCGGCGCGCGATCTTGTCTTCGTAGGCCGGGCCGATGCCGCGGCCGGTGGTACCGATCTTCTCGATGCCGCCCTTTTCACGGTAGGCCTCGCGCGCGATGTCGAGTGCGGCATGGAAGGGCAGGATCAGCGGGCAGGCCTCGCTGATGCGCAGGCGCGAACGCACTTCGACGCCGGCTTTCTCCAGGCCTTCGATTTCCTCGAACAGCTTGGCCGCCGACAGCACCACGCCGTTGCCGATGTAGCACTTGACGCCGGGGCGCATGATGCCGCTCGGGATCAGGTGCAACGCCGTCTTCACGCCGTTGATGACCAGCGTGTGGCCCGCGTTGTGGCCGCCCTGGAAACGGACCACGCCCTGGGCGCTCTCCGTCAGCCAGTCGACCAGCTTGCCCTTGCCTTCGTCGCCCCACTGGGTGCCGACGACGACCACGTTTCTTCCGGTGGTAACGCTCATGATGTTCCGCTTTTCAAGATTCAGATGGCTTGGACATTCCACTGGCCGGCGTGCTCGACGAGCTCGCGGTCGCAATGGAATTCGTCGATTTCGCTGTCGTGGCCCGGCAGCACGCAGACCACGGTTTCGCCCTTCGCGCGCAGCGCCGCGATGGCCGCGCGCAGCCCCGTCGCATCGCTCCATGGGGCACGGATGGCCGCGCGCAAGGGCCGCGTCGGCAGCACGCCGACCAGCTCTCGCAGGTCGAGGCTGAAGCCGACCGCCGGCCGGTTGCGCCCGAAGACCGCACCGACCTCGTCGTAGCGGCCGCCGCGCACCAGCGCATCGGCCGCGCCGTCGACGTAGATGCCGAAGCGCATGCCGCTGTAGTAGGCATAGCCGCGCAGGTCTGACAGGTCGAAGCTGATCTGCGCGCCCTCGAGGCGCTGCCCCAGCTGCCGCAGATCGGCCAGCGCGGCGCGCACTTCCGGGCTCGCCGGCAGCACGCGGGCCGCCTCGTCGAGCACGGTGGCGTCGCCGTAGAGCTGGACCAGCGCCAGCAGGCCTTCGCGGGCCGCCAGGGGAAAGTCGCGCGTGAGTGCGCGCAGTTCGCTCGCGTCCTTGGCGACCAGCGCCGCATGCACGCGGCTCAGCGCGGCCGCGTCGGCCGGCACACCGGCGAACAGCGAGCGCACGATGCGCGCATCGGCCAGGTCGACGATCGCACCCTGCGACAGGCCCGATGCGCGCAGGCAGTCGAGCGCGAGCAGCAGCACCTCGGTGTCGGCTTCGAGCCCGGCGTGGCCGTAGATCTCGGCACCGAACTGCAGCGGCTCACGCGTGGCGTGGGGCCGGTCGGGTCGGGTGTGGACCACCGGGCCGCAGTAGCACAGCCGCGTCACGCTCTGCCGGTTGAGCAGGTGCGCGTCGATGCGCGCGACCTGCGGCGTGGTGTCCGCGCGCAGGCCCATGGTGCGGCCCGACAGCTGGTCGACCAGCTTGAAGGTTTGAAGGTCGAGCGCCTCTCCCGTGCCGGACAGCAGGGATTCGAGGTGCTCGAGCAACGGCGGCATCACCAGCTCGTAGCCATAGCCACGGGCGGTGTCGAGCAGTTCGCGTCGAAGTTCTTCGATGTGGCGCGCCTCGGAGGGCAGCACATCGGCAATGTGATCCGGGAGGACCCAAGCGGACATGGGGGATCGGGCTCGTGGTTAAACAGGGATTCTACCGGCCCGCGCGAGCCCCTCGGCCGCGGGCATCGCCGCGGCGGTGGGCGCAGCGCGCAAATTCAGGCCAGAAGCCAGAGAAGAAGCAGGCCGAGCAGGATGCTGCAGAGGCCGAAGAAACGCAGTTGGCCGTCGCGCAGCTGCATCAGCTGGCCGAAGCCGCGCCGCCAGCCGCCCGGCGACACGAAGGGCAGCAGCCCTTCGATCACCAGCACGAGCGCGAGCGCACTCCAGAAGACGTCGGCGCTCACGGGCGGGCGCCTCAGCGCGAGCTGGGGGTGCCCGGGCTGCGCAGCGCCTTGAAGAAGTCCGAGGACGCGGGGTCGACCACCAGCACGTCGCTCTTCTTGTTGAAGCTCTGCTTGTAGGCGTCGAGGCTGCGATAGAACTGTGCGAACTGCGGATCGCGGCCGAAGGCCTCGCTGTACGAAGACGCAGCCTGGGCATCGCCCTCGCCCTTGATCTTCTGCGCATCGCGGTAGGCGTTGGCCACGGTCACTTCACGCTGGCGATCGGCATCGGCACGGATCTTTTCGCCCTCGGCGAAGCCGGTGGAACGCAGCTCGTTGGCCACGCGCTTGCGCTCGGCCTCCATGCGGCGGTAGACCGATTCGGTGATCGCTTCCACGTAGTCCACGCGGGTGATGCGCACGTCGATGATGTCCACGCCCCAGGGCTTCTCGCCCTTGACCACGGCCAGCACCTCGCGCTGCACGTCGGCCATCAGCTGCTCGCGGCGCACCGAAATCAGGTCGCGCACGGTGCGCTTGTTGACGTTTTCCTGGAACGCGTTGCGCACCACGCGGTTGAGTTGCACGGCGCCGGCGTTCTCGTCGAGGCCCACATTGCGGATGTACTCCGAAGGGTTGCTCACGCGCCAGCGCACGTACCAGTCGATCACCACGCGCTGCTTCTCGGCCGTCAGCATGGGCTCGGCCTCGAGGCTGGACAGGGTCAGCAGCCGCTTGTCGATGTACGACACGTTCTGGAACGGCGGCGGCATCTTGAAGTTGAGGCCGGGCTCGGTGATCACGTTCTTGATCTGGCCGAGCTGGTAGACCACGCCGAACTGGCGCTGGTCGACCACGAAGAGCGTCGAGCTCAGCAGCGCGAGCGCCACCAGGACCGTCGATGCGATGAATCCGATTCTGTTCATGTTCTTGTTCTCCCGCTCAGCGTCCGTCGCGATCGCGCGTGCGGCCGTCGCGCACCCGCGCATCGTTGTTGATCGGTGCGACCGGAATCACCGAAGACTGGGTCGGCGCCGTGCCGGCCACGTTCGGGCTGGCACCGTCGGCAGGCGCACCGGCCGTGTTGGCACCGGTCATCTGCATCAGCTTGTCCAGCGGCAGGTACAGCAGGTTGGAGCCCGACTTGGAGTCGACCAGCACCTTGGTGGTGTTGGTGTAGATCTGCTGCATGGCGTCGGTGTACATGCGGTCGCGGGTGACCTGCGGCGCCTTCTGGTATTCGGCCAGCACCGCGCTGAAGCGGCCGGCATCACCCTGGGCCTGTGCCACGATGCGTGCCTTGTAGGCTTCGGATTCTTCCTTCAGGCGCGATGCCGTACCCGTAGCGCGTGGCACCACGTCGTTGGCATAGGCCTGGGCCTCGTTCTTGGCGCGCTCGCGCTCCTGGCCGGCCTTGAGCACGTCGTCGAAGGCCGCCTGCACCTGCTCGGGCGGACGCACGCCGCCCTGCTGCAAGTTGATGTTGACGACTTCCACGCCCACCTTGTAGCGGTCGAGGATGGTCTGCATCAGCGCGCGCACGCGCGGGGCGATCTGGTCGCGCTCCTCGGCGAGTGCCGCGTCCATCTTCATCTTGCCGACGACTTCGCGCACCGCGGTCTCGGCGACCTGCACCACCGTGTCGGCGGGCGCCTTGCTCTCGTAGAGGTAGGCGCGCGCATCGCTCAGGCGGTACTGCACGGCGAACTTGATCTCGACGATGTTCTCGTCCTCGGTCAGCATGGCGGATTCGCGCAGGCCGGTGGAGCGCACGATGCTGTCGCGGCCCACGTCGGTCGAGCGGATCTGCGTGACCACCACCAGCTCATGGCGCTGAATCGGGTACGGCAGGCGCCAGTTGAAGCCGGCGCCGACGGTCGTCTTGTAGCGGCCGAACTGGGTGATGACGGCCTGCTGGCCTTCGTTCACGATGAAGAAGCCGGTGCCCAGCCAGATCAGCACGGCCACGCCGGCGATCAGGCCGATGCCATAGCCGGCGTTCTTCATGTCGGGCTTGAAGCCATTGCCACCGCCGCCGTTGCCGGTCGGCCGGTTGCCGTTGCCGCCGCCCTTGCCGCCGAACAGGCCGCCGAGCTTGCGGTTGAAATCGCGCCAGAGTTCATCGAGGTCCGGCGGTCCCTGGTTGGGACCCTGGCCTCGCGGGCGATTGTTGTTCCCTGGCGGCGGGTCGGCGTCGGGGCGTTGGCCGCTCGGGCGCTCGCCGTTCGACGACGGCTCGTCACCTCGTCCCCATCGACCATCGTTCAGGTTGAACATGCCCTGAAAACGGTTCCACACTGGCTTTGCATTCATTCGATTCGTTCTCTCGTCAGTGAGGGGATTGTGCCCAATCAGCCGGGTGCATCGTGCAATTCAGCCCCGCCGTCCAAGGGCATGCCTTCGACCACCGATCCCGAGCGGCGTGCCAGTTCGCTGCGCAGCGCCGGCAAGCCGGCACCGGTGTGCGCGCTGACGAAGACGCGGGGGATTTGCAGGCCGTCGATTTCGATCTCGTCCTGCAGATGGAGCGGCTGTTGCGCGCTTTCAAGGGCATCGAGCTTGTTGAAGACCAGCATCTGCGGCACGTCACCGGCACCGATCTCGCGCAGCACGCGCTGCACCTCGGCCATCTGCTCGGGGTGATGCGGGTTGGACGCATCGACCACGTGCAGCAACAGGTCGGCATCGACGGCCTCCTGCAAGGTCGCCTTGAAGGCATCGACCAGGCCGTGCGGCAGGTCGCGGATGAAGCCCACGGTGTCGGAGATCGACACCTGGCGCCGCGCATCACCCAGGTAGAGGTGGCGCGTGGTGGTGTCGAGGGTGGCGAACAGCTGATCGGCCGCATAGGCGCGCGCCTTGACCATCGCATTGAAGATCGAGGACTTGCCGGCGTTGGTGTAGCCGACCAGCGAGATGTTGAAGGTGTCGCGCCGTTCGCGCTGGCGGCGCTGCGTGTTGCGCTGCTTCTGCACCTTCGCCAACCGCTCGCGGGTGCGCTTGATCGACTCGTCGATCATCCGGCGGTCGAGCTCGATCTGCTTTTCGCCCGGGCCGCCGCGCACGCCGGCACCGCCGGTCTGGCGCTCCAGGTGCGACCAGCGCCGCACGAGGCGGGTGCTCAGGTATTGCAGTCGGGCCAGTTCGACCTGCAGCTTGCCTTCATGGGAGCGCGCGCGCTGCGCGAAGATCTCCAGGATCAGGAAGGTGCGGTCGTACACCGCGATCCCGAGCGTTCGCTCGAGATTGCGTTGCTGTGCGGGACTCAGGGATTGGTCGAAGATGACTTCGCTTGCGCGATGCATTTCGGCCAGCTCGCGGATTTCGTCTGCCTTGCCGCTGCCCACGAAAAGGGCAGCATCGGGCGCCTTGCGTTTGCACACGAGGCGTTCGACCGGCGTGAGGCCCGCGGTCTGCGCAAGCAGGCCGAGTTCCTCGAGTTCACCGTCGAAATGGGGCAGTCCGAAGTCGACGCCGACGAGAACGACGGCGCCATCCTGGCGGGGTATGTCTTCAGACAAGCGGAATGGGGCGTTGCGAAAAAAAGCGCAGCGGACGGAGCCCGCCGCGCGAGTGCCGGTCAGGCAGCGGCGTCGTCGTTCTCGGCAGCCGAGAAATTGACCGCGCGGCCAGGCACGATGGTGGAGATGGCGTGCTTGTAGACCATTTGCGTCACAGTGTTACGCAGAAGCACGACATATTGATCGAAAGACTCGATCTGACCCTGAAGCTTGATGCCGTTGACCAAATAGATGGAAACCGGCACATGCTCCCGACGCAAAGTGTTCAGGAACGGGTCTTGCAAAAGTTGCCCTTTGTTGCTCACGATATTCTCCGTGTTCAAGGAAGAGTTATAGGAAAGAGAACCTTAACACAGGGTTTCTGCGCTGCAGCAACAAAGCCCAAAGCCATCTCAAAAATAACGGCTCTTTAAAAGGGGAACTTTGCTTGCAACGGCGGCTCAACGGAGGCGTTCAACCTGCAAACGCCCCGCCCTGCCCCGTGCTATTTATCCTTGTCGGCGTAAGGATTGGTCGAGGTCTTGAACTCGATGCGCATGGGCGTGCCGACCAGGTCGAATTCCTTGCGGAAGCGGCCCTCGAGAAAGCGCTTGTACGAATCGGTCACGTGTTCGAGCGAATTGCCGTGGATCACGATCACCGGCGGGTTCATGCCGCCCTGGTGCGCATAGCGCAGCTTGGGTCGGAACATGCCGGCGCGCTGCGGCGACTGGAATTGCACCGACTCGAGCAGCAGGCGCGTGAGCACCGGCGTCGACATCTTGCGGGTCGCCGATTTGTGCGCCTGCGCAATGGCCTGCCAGACCGGGCCGAGCCCCTGGCGCTTGATCGCCGAGATGAAATGCAGCGAGGCGAACTTGAGGAAGGGCAGACGGGTCTCGATCTGGCGCTGGATCTGCTCGCGCTGGTAGCTGTCGACCGCGTCCCACTTGTTGATGGCGATCACCACCGCACGTCCGCTTTCGAGGATGTAGCCCGCGATGTGCGCGTCCTGGTCGGTCACGCCCTGGGTGGCGTCGAGCAGCAGCAGCACGACGTTGGCCGACTCGATGGCCTGCAGCGTCTTGACCACCGAGAACTTCTCGATCGCCTCGAAGACCTTGCCCTTGCGGCGCAGGCCGGCGGTGTCGATCAGCTCGAAGTGCTGGCCGTTGCGCTCGAAGGGCACCGAGATGGCGTCGCGCGTGGTGCCCGGCATGTCGAAGGCGACCAGTCGCTCCTCGCCCAGCCAGGTGTTGATGAGCGTCGATTTGCCGACGTTGGGGCGTCCCGCCACGGCCAGCTTGATGGGCTTGGCCTCGCCGTCTTCCACCTCGTCTTCGGGCTCCGGCAGGTTCAGCGGTTCGAGCGCCAGGTCGACCAGGTCACGAATGCCCTGCCCGTGCGCGGCGGACACGCCGTGCACGTCGCCCAGGCCCAGTTCGTAGAACTCGACCAGCTTGGTGCCGTCGTGCATGCCTTCGGCCTTGTTGGCCACCAGCACGGTCGGCTTGCCGAGCCGGCGCAATTCCTTGGCGATCTCGTGGTCCTGGGCCGAGAGGCCTTCGCGGGCGTCCACGACAAACACCACCACATCGGCCTCGGCCACGGCCTGGCGCGTCTGCTTGGCCATCTCCTTGAAGATGCCGCTGCCCGCGTCGGGCTCGAAGCCGCCGGTATCGATCACGATGAACTCGTGCCGGCCCTGGCGGCCGTTGCCGTAATGGCGGTCGCGCGTCAGGCCGGCGAAGTCCGCCACGATCGCGTCACGCGTCTGCGTGAGGCGGTTGAAAAGGGTGGACTTGCCGACGTTGGGACGCCCGACCAGAGCGATGACCGGTTTCATGGTCGAGCTTTCAATGGGTTTATTCCGGGCGATAGCCGAACACACCGCCATTGCGGGTGACGACCACGACCGTGTTGCCGGCGAGAACCGGGGTCGCCACGATGGGCGAACCATCGGGCGTGAGACGGGTGAGCAGGGAGCCATCTTCGCGCGACACCAGCAGCAGCAGGCCGCTGTCGTCGCCGATGACCAGCGAACGGCCGACGGCCAGCGGCGCCGTCAGCGTGCGGTACTTGAGCAGGTCGCTGGACCAGGCGCGTTCGCCATCGGTGCGGCGCCAAGCCACCACGCTGCCGTTGCTTTCGGTGCCGTAGACGAAGCGGTCGTCGCCGCTCAGGCCTTCGGCGCCCGAAGCAGGCTTGGTCCAGAGCAGGCCGCCGCGCGTGGTGTCGACGCAGCCGACGTTGGCGTAGTAGGCCCGCGCGCAGACGGTGTCGCCCACGCGGCTCACGCTGCCGGTGAGGTCGACCAGTCGCTCGACGTCGTTGGTGCCGCGCGGTGCCGCGATCGGCGATTCCCAGCGCGACGAACCGTTGCTGGGGTTCAGGCCCGCCAGCCGTCCGCCCACGCCGGTGACCAGCGTGTCGCCCACGGCGATCAGCACGCCCGGCTTGCGCAGCACCAGGTTCTCGGCGGTGCGCGACTGCGACCAGAGGCGGCGACCGCTCTCGCCGTCCCAGGCGCTCACGGTGCGATCCGCGGTCTGCACGAAGACCCGGCGCCCGGCCACCAGGGGCGCGGTGTAGGCCTGCGCGGTCAGGCGCTGCTTCCACAGCACCTTGCCCGCCTGCAGCGCGACGAGTTCGTTGTCGCGGGTGATCACGGCGGCCGTGATGCCGTCGCTGCCGACACCGGCAATCAGCGCCTTGCCGACGCTGGCGCGCCAGGCTTCCTGGCCCGAGCGCGCATCGATGGCCACCACCGTGCCGTCGGCACCGGCGAGGGTCACGGTGTCGCCGCTGACGTCGACCTGCAGGGAGAAGTCGGTCTTGGGCACCTTCACGGTCCAGGCCTGGCGCACGCCGAACAGCGCCGGGTCGGCGGCCAGGGCAGCGGGCTTGGGCTTGCCGGTGCCCGAGCAGGCCGCCAGCGCGGCGAACAGCACGGTTGCGGCCACCACGCGCAGGACGGGGTGAACAGACACAAAGCGATGGGTAGTCATGGTGCGATGGTCACTGGGAAGTTTTGCCGGACGCGGCGGGAGCGGCCGTCAGGGTTTTCGGATCGACGCCCACGGCGTTGAGCTTGATCTCGACCAGGCGGCGGTAATCGTTGCGCGCGTCGAACGCAGCCCAGGCCTTCTGGTATTGGGCCTTGGCTTCGTCGCGCTTGCCCTGCGCCAGGTAGACATCGCCCTTGCGGTCGGCCACCAGCGGCTCGAATTCCTTGGGCACGGGCGCAGCCAGCTGCTGGAGTGCTTCGTCGTAGCCCTTGCTCTCGAGCAGTTCGGCGGCCAGTCGCAAGCGCGCGATCGCCTTGTAGCCCGGGTCGACGGCGTTGTCCGCCACCCACGCCAGCGCGGCCCGCGATGCCTCGGGCTTGGCCTTCTCGTTGAGCGTCTTGGCGGCCAGCAGGCCGGCCTGCTGTGCGTAGACGGTGCCCGCGAAGCGGCTCTTCATCTCGCCGAGCGCGCGCTCGATGCGATCGGCGTCGCCCGCCTGCGCACTGCGCTCGACTTCGTCATAGAGCGCCGAGGCCTGTGCGGCCTTGTTGCGCTGGAAGTAGTTCCAGCCGTTCCAGGCCACGAACGCACCGGCGACGAGCAGCACGATCCAGGTGATCAGCGTGCCGTAGGTGTTCCAGAAATGCTTGAGCTGGTCGAGCTGTTCCTGTTCTTCGAGATCGAGATGGGTTGCCATGCGCTGTCAGTAAGTTGAAGGACCCCGGGACTCGACGGGTCGAGTCCGCCCTCGAGAGGGCCGGGATGTTTGGGAACGGACCGGCGTTTCCCTAGGGAGCCGGGGATTGTAGGGTGGTGGCCCAGGCACGCACGTCGGCCAGAGGCCGCGCGGTCTGCGCGACGCTGGCGTCGCGCAAGGCCTTGAGAGTCACTTCGCCGCGTGCGAGTTCATCGGCACCGAAGATCAGTGCGTAGGTGGCGCCGCTGCCGTCGGCCTTCTTCATCTGCGACTTGAAGCTCGCCAGTCCCTCGGCGGTCGCGCCGTGCATCTGCACGCGCACGCCCGCCTCGCGCAGCTGCTGCAAGGTGCGCAGCACCACCGGCATCGAGCTCGCATCGGGCACGATCGCATAGGCATCGGGCACCACGGCCGGGACTTCGGTGCCCTGCTCCTTGAGCAGGTCCAGCACGCGCTCGACGCCCATGGCCCAGCCCACGGCCGGCGCGGGCTTGCCGCCGATCTGGGCGATCAGGTCGTCATAGCGGCCGCCGGCGCACACGGTGCCCTGCGCACCCAGGCGATCGGTGACGAACTCGAACACCGTGAGGTTGTAGTAATCGAGGCCGCGCACCAGGCGCGGGTTGATGGTGAAGGCGATGTCGTTGGCCTTGAGGATGGCCTGCAGCCCCTCGAAATGCGCCAGCGATTCGGCACCCAGGAAGTCGATCAGCTTCGGCGCCGCTTCGACCACCTCCTTCATCGCGGGATTCTTGGTGTCGAGGATGCGCAGCGGATTGCTGTGCAGGCGGCGCTTGCCGTCTTCGTCGAGCTTGTCGGCGTGCTGCTCGAAGTGGGCGATCAGCTGGGCGCGATGCAGCGCGCGCTCGGCCGGCTGGCCCAGGCTGTTGAGTTCGAGCCGCACGTCGGTCAGGCCGATGGCCTTCCAGAGCGCGTTGGCCAGCAGGATCAGCTCGGCATCGACGTCCGGGCCGGCGAAGCCCAGGGCCTCGGCACCGATCTGGTGGAACTGGCGATAGCGCCCGCGCTGCGGCTTCTCGCGCCGGAACATCGGCCCGGTGTACCAGAGGCGCTTGGGGCCGTCGTAGAGCATGTTGTGCTCGATCACGGCGCGCACCAGGCCGGCCGTGTTCTCGGGCCGCATGGCCAGATGCTCGGCCTGCCCGTGCTTGTCGGAGCGGTCCTCGAAGGCGTACATCTCCTTCTCGACGATGTCGGTGACCTCGCCGATGCCGCGCACGAACAGCGCCGTGTGCTCGAGGATCGGGGTGCGCACGTTGCGGTACGCGAAGCGGCCCATCAGCTCGCGCACCGTGGCTTCGAGCCACTCCCAGCGCGCCGACTCGGGCGGCAAGATGTCGTTCATGCCTTTGACGGCATTCAATTTTTCGGCCATGGATCAGAGAAGGAAATTCAGACGGTTTCGGCGGCGCGCTCGCTGCTGCTGCCGAAGCGCTTGTCGATGTAGGTTTCGACCAGCTGATGGAATTCGTTGGCGATATTGTCGCCGCGCAGCGTGAGCGCCTTTTCGCCGTCGATGAAGACCGGCGCGGCCGGTGCTTCGCCGGTGCCCGGCAGGCTGATGCCGATGTCGGCATGCTTGCTCTCGCCCGGGCCGTTGACGATGCAGCCCATCACCGCCACCTTGAGCGTCTCGACGCCCGGGTACTTCTTGCGCCAGACCGGCATCTGCAGCCGCAGGTAGTCGTCGATCTGCTTGGCCAGCTCCTGGAAGGTGGTGCTGGTGGTGCGGCCACAGCCCGGGCAGGCCGTGACGCTGGGCACGAAGATGCGCAGGCCCAGCGCCTGCAGGATCTCGTTGGCGATCACCACCTCCTGCGTGCGCGCCTCGCCCGGCTGCGGCGTGAGCGACACGCGGATGGTGTCGCCGATGCCCTCCTGCAGCAGGATCGACAGCGCCGTGGCCGAGGCCACCGTGCCCTTGGTGCCCATGCCGGCTTCGGTCAGGCCCAGGTGCAGCGGATAACTGCAGCGCTTCGCCAGCTCGCGGTAGACCGAGATCAGGTCCTGCACGCCGCTCACCTTGCAGCTCAGGATGATCTGGTCGCCGTTCATGCCCATCGATTCGGCCAGCTTGGCCGAATCGATGGCCGAGGTGATCAGCGCCTCGTACATCACCGACTTGGCTTCCCAGGGCGCAGCACGCTGGCTGTTGATGTCCATCAGGTGGGCCAGCAGTTCCTGGTCGAGGCTGCCCCAGTTCACGCCGATGCGCACCGGCTTGTTCCAGCGCATCGCGGCTTCGATCATCTGGCCGAACTGCTTGTCCTTCTTGTCGCCCTTGCCCACGTTGCCGGGGTTGATGCGGTACTTCGACAGCGCCTCGGCGCAGGCCGGATAGTCGGTCAGCAGCCGGTGGCCGTTGTAGTGGAAGTCGCCGATCAGCGGCACGTCGATGCCCATGCGGTCGAGCTGCTCGCGGATGTAGGGCACCTGCGCCGCGGCCTCGGGCGTGTTGACCGTGATGCGGACCATCTCAGAACCGGCGATCGCCAGCTCCTTGACCTGGATCGCGGTGCCGATCGCGTCCACCGTGTCGGTGTTGGTCATCGACTGCACGCGCACCGGGGCGTCGCCACCCACGGTCACGGTGCGCGCGCCCCATACCACGCTGGCCTGGCGCGAGCGCCGTGCCGCAGGCGCGGCCGGTGCGACAGGCAGGCAGCCGAAGCTGTCCGCGGGAAGGCTCGACGGGATCTGGCTCATGGCTTGACCTCAAAACGGGCGACACCACCGGAGCGCGCCAGGGGTGTCAGATCGAAGGGCTTTCCGCGCACCTGCACCTCGACGCCACCGGCACGGCCCACCACCACCGACAGGGGCAGCGTGCCGCCCACGCCGACGGTCTCGCCCGCGCGCACGGTGCGGCGCAGCACCGGCTTGCCGCCGGCATCGTTCACGGTAATCCAGGAATCCTCGCGCACCACGAAGACCAGCACGTCGTTTCCGACCGGCGCCGGCGCGGGCGTGGCGGCCACGGGCGGTGCGGGCTCGGCCACGGGTGGGGCCACAGGCGCGGTCGGCTCGACCGCCGCCACGGGTGCGACCGGGGCCTCGAGCACGGTGCCACCCGGCCCCGCCTCGGTCGACGGGGCGCGCTGGCCCGCGGTGAAACCGGAGACCCATTGCCCCAGGCGCTCGAAGGCGCCGGAGGGCAGCCAGAACAGCGCTGCGGCACCGGCCAGCAGCAGGCCGACGACGATCAGCACCGCACGCGACGGCAGCCCCCCGATGGCGCGCGAGCGGCTGCGCGGCGCGCTCGAGCGGAAACTGCTGCTGATGCTGCGATCGGCCTCGGCCAGGCCCGGCCGCACGGCACCCGGCAGCTTGGCCAGCACCGGTGCCGGATCGACGTGCAGCGCACGGCAGACACTGGCGGCCAGCGCGCGCGCGAACACCGGATCGGGCAAGGCACCGATGTCGTCGTTCTCCAGGGCCTGCAGCTTCTGCGGCGACACCTTGAGCGCCGCGGCTACCACGTCGATGGGCAGGTTGTGCGCCTCGCGCGCTTCGCGCAGCAGGTCGCCGGCGGTCTTGTTCGTACTGTCGCCAGGGATCAGCGGTGGCGTCTGGGTGGTACCGAATTCACTCGCCCGTTCAATCATCGAAATTCCCACGTTCGTACGCAATCGCCTCCCGCGACTGGGGGAAGCGCCGCTGCAGTTGCCCGCCCAGCTGCGCCATGGCCTCGCGGCTTCCCAGTCGGCGCTCGATCTTGATGCCGAGCCACAAGGTCTCCGCGTTGGCCGACGGCCCGTTGTTCACGCGGCGCACATAGAACTGTGCACGCGACCAATCCTGGCGCTGGGCCAGCAAGGTCGCGAGGTTGAAACCGATCATCGGATTGCCGGCATCGATCTCGTACGCCTGCGACAGCGAGCGCTCCGCCTCGGCGAGCTGGCCCGCGCGCATCTGGCAGAGGCCCTGCGTCATCAGCGTCTTGGCGCGCTCGGTGTAGGTCGGCACGGCCAGCGCCGCGCTGAACTGCTGGGCCGCATCGCCATAGCGGTTCTGCTGGCACAGCAGCCAGCCGTAGTTGTGCAGAGTGTTGGGCTCGCGCGGATTGAGCGCGATGGCGCGGCGGAAGCTGTCCTCGGCCAGCCCCGCATCGTCGAGCCGCATGTAGACCAGGCCGCGCAGGTTGTAGGCATCGGCGAAGCTCGGATCGGCCGACAGCGACTGCTTGATCTCGTCGAGCGCCACGGTGGTCTGGCCGGCTTCGAAATAGCCGATGGCGAGTTCGAGCCGCAAACGCGCGCGCCGACGGCCGTTGGGCTCGTCCGACGCCGTCACGATGTCGGCGCCATTGCCCGCGGTGCTCGCGGTGTTCGCGACCGACGTCGCCCCTCCCTTGCCGGTGCCGGCGCAGCCGGCGAGCAGCACGGCCAGCAAGGCGCCGAAGGCCCCCTGCATCACGTGCCATGGCGAAATCGGGAAGGCCAGGCGCATGGTTGTCAGTGTCCCTGTGAAACCGGCGGCGCCGGCGAAACCTTGGAAGCGGTCGCTGGGACCGGATGCAGCATCACCGTGCGCCGCTGCGCCATGCGCTCGGCCGCGTGGGTGCGGTCCTTGACATCGCCGGCCAGCTGGCCGCACGCCGCGTCGATGTCGTCGCCGCGCGTCTTGCGCACGGTGGTCACGATGCCCGCCTCGCTGAGCGCCTTGGCAAACGCCAGCACGCGCGGCTGCGGCGAACGCAGCAGCCCGGACGCGGGGAAGGGGTTGAAGGGAATCAGGTTGAACTTGCAGGAGATGCCGGTGCTGCGCACCAGTTCCACCAGCTGCTTCGCATGCTCGGGTTGGTCGTTCACGCCGTCGAGCATGCAGTACTCGAAGGTGATGAAGTCGCGCGGCGCATGCGCCAGGTAGCGCTGGCAGGCTTCGAGCAGTTCGGCGATCGGGTACTTGCGGTTGAGCGGCACCAGGTCGTCACGCAGCGGATCGTTCGGGGCGTGCAGCGATACCGCCAGCGCCACCGGGCAATCGGCACCGAGCCGGTCGATCATCGGGACCACGCCCGAGGTCGACACCGTCACGCGACGGCGCGACAGGCCGTAGGCGTTGTCGTCGAGCATGGTGCGCAGCGACGGCACCAGCGCCGTGTAGTTCTGCAAGGGCTCCCCCATGCCCATCATCACGACGTTCGAGATCACCCGGTCGTCGCGCTTGAGGTGCTGGCGCAGGAAATGTTCGGCAAACCACAGCTGCGCCGTGATTTCGCCAGTCCGCAGATTGCGGCTGAAGCCCTGGTGGCCGGTCGAGCAGAAACGACAGCCGACGGCACACCCGGCCTGGGACGACACGCACAAGGTGCCACGGTCGCCCTCTGGAATGAAGACAGCTTCGACGGCATTGCCGTCACCCACGTCGAACAGCCACTTGATGGTGCCGTCGGTGGATTCATGCTGCGTGATGACCGACAGCGCCTCGACGCGGGCCGTGGTCGCGAGCTTCTCGCGCAACGACTTGGCCAGATCGGTCATCTGCGCGAAATCGCTCGCGCCCCGCTGGTGGATCCAGCGGAACAGCTGCGTCGCGCGAAAACGTTTTTCGCCCAGTTTTTCGCAGAACGCGGCCAACCCCTCCAGATCGAACTCGAGCAGATTGACCGTGGTCATGCGAACACCCCCATGCCCGAGCAAGGCCAGGCGCATGCGCAGGCACCCGCGGAACCGGCTTCGCCGGGCCGCGGGGTGCGCCCCCTCGAGAGGGAGACGCCGCAGGCGCTTCGGGGGTGGCTCATATTCAGCGTGCGTAGACGTTGAGGCCGGCGAAGAAGAAGGCGATTTCGTTGGCAGCGGTTTCCGGTGCGTCCGAGCCGTGCACGGCGTTGGCATCGATGCTGTCGGCGAAGTCGGCGCGGATGGTGCCGGCGTCTGCCTTCTTGGGATCCGTCGCGCCCATCAGGTCGCGGTTCTTGGCGATGGCGTTTTCGCCTTCGAGCACTTGCACGAACACCGGGCCGGAGATCATGAACTCGACCAGGTCCTTGAAGAAGGGACGTGCGCTGTGCACGGCGTAGAACTGCTCGGCTTCGGCGCGCGACAGATGCACCAGCTTGCCGGCGGCGATCTTGAGGCCGGCGGCTTCAAAGCGGGAGACGATCTTGCCGATGACGTTCTTGGCGACTGCGTCGGGCTTGATGATGGAAAGGGTGCGTTCGATGGCCATGGAGAAGTTGCTTCCTGAGCAGTTGATGTCGAAAAAGGAACGTCCGCGGCACCGACAAACCGGTCCGCGGAGTTGAAAAAGCCTCTGATTTTAACCGTCCGGCCGCCTGCGGCCCGCCACACAGAGGCGAAAAACCGCAGGCAGAGGCCGTGATCAGCGTCCGCTGCGGCGGCGCGAGCCTGCCGGACCGCCGAAGCCGCCCCCGCCGCCACCGCGGCGCGGCGCACCCTGGCGCTGCTCCTTGCGCTGGCGCGAGAAGCTGTCGGCGCCGATGTAGCCCACCGACGTCTTCATCGGATCGGGTTGCGCACCGCCGGGTGCGCGGTCCTCGCCCGGCGCGCGGCCATTGCCGCCACCGCCACCACCGTTGCCGGGCCCGTTGCCCCGACGCTTCTGCTGCGGACCGCCCGCGTTGCCGCCGCGTCCGCGATCGCCGCCACGCGCGCCCTGCGGGCCGTTGCCCCCGGGTGCCGGTGGCCCGCCGGCATTGCGGCCGCCGCGGCGCTTCTTGTTGTTGTCGCCACGGCCGTTGTTGCCGCGGCCACCGCCCTCGGCACCCTGCTCGCGCGGACCGGCCGGCGCACGCGACGCGCCGCCAGCGGCCGCCTGGAACAGCGAACGGATGTCGCGCTCGTCGAGTTCCATCCAGGCACCGCGCTTGAGCCCGCGCGGCAGCAGCATCGCACCGTAGCGGATGCGGATCAGCCGGCTGACCGCATGGCCCACCGACTCGAACAGCCGGCGCACCTCGCGGTTGCGGCCCTCGGAGATGGTGACGCGGTACCAGTGGTTGGAGCCTTCGCCACCGCCCTCCTCGATGCTGCCGAACTGAGCCATGCCGTCGTCCAGGCGCACGCCTTCGAGCAGCTTCTTCTTCTCTTCGGCATTGAGGGCGCCCAGCACGCGCACGGCGTACTCGCGCTCCAGGCCGAAGCGCGGATGCATCAGCTGGTTGGCCAATTCGCCCGAGCTGGTGAACAGCAGCAGGCCTTCGGTGTTCAGGTCGAGCCGGCCCACCGATTGCCACTTGCCCTGCTGCAGGCGCGGCAGCTTGCGGAACACGGTCGGACGGTTCTGCGGATCGTCGTGCGTGACGACCTCGCCGACCGGCTTGTGGTAGGCGATCACGCGCGCCGGCGGCGGATCGATGCGGAAGCGGATCGGCTTGCCGTTGATCTTGACCTGGTCGCCGTACTGGATGCGCTGGCCGATGTGGGCCGGCTCGCTGTTGACCGAGATCCGGCCCTGCAGGATCAGCGCTTCCATCTCGAGACGCGAACCCAGGCCGGCCTGCGCCAGCACCTTGTGCAGCTTGGGCGAGTCGGCTTCGGGCAGCAGCACGCGCTTGAGCGGCGGCACCTCGACGCTCTCCTCGTCGGCATCGAACTGGCCGGAGATGACGTCGGCGAAACGGATCGGCTCGGTGGGCGGCGCATTGCGGCGCTCGCGGTCGGCGATGCGGCGGGCGCGGTCGAGTTCGTCCTCTTCCTCGTCCGGCTCGTCCTCCTCATCCTCATCCTGTTCGTCCCGATCGTCGGCCTGGACCGGCTCGCGCACCGGCTGCGGGGCAGCGACGGGCGCCGCGACGGGGGTCGGCGCGGCAACGACCGGCGCTTCGCCCGGCTCCGACGCGGCAGCCACGCCCTCGGGCGCAGCCACCGCTTCCGCCGCAGGCTTGCGCGCGCGCGGCTTGCGAGGCTTGCGCACGGGCGCAGCATCGGCGGCCGACGCGTCCACGCTCGCGCCCTCGCCGCCCGGCGCATTCAGCGCTGCCGGCGCGGTCTTTTCTTCAGCGGGAAGGGGGGCCGGCGGCAGCACCGCGTCATCGGATTCGGAGGAGCTCATGGATTTTTTCCGGAGGGCACGGTGGGTGCGTCGGGGCCGTCTGTGGCGGCAACGTCAGGGTCGGGAACGACCGGGGATTCGGCGAGGGTCTCGCCTTCAGCGAACAGGCCGGAAGGCGGGTCGCTGGCGGGTATGGGGGGAGCAGCGTCGTCGGCCGGCGCTGCAGGCGATTCGGCGGAGGGCTCGGCCGGGAGCGCGACGGCGCCGCCCTCCTCTTCTTCCAGCACGTCCATCGGCAGCGCCGCCTGCTCCGGGTCCGCGGCGCCGGTCAAGGCGTCGAGCAGGGCGTTGTGCTGGGCCGGGCTTTCGATCACCGGCAGCTGATCGAGCGAGGCCAGGCCCAGGTCGTCGAGGAACTGGCGGGTGGTGGCGAACAGCGCCGGTCGGCCGACCGTCTCGCGGTGGCCGATGACCTCGACCCAGTTGCGGTCCTCGAGCTGCTTGATGATCATCGAATTGATCGTGACGCCCCGGATGTCCTCCATGTCGCCGCGCGTGACCGGCTGGCGGTAGGCAATGATCGCCAGCGTCTCCAGCGCGGCGCGGGTGTAGCGCGGCGGCTTTTCGGGGTGCAGGCGGTCGAGATGGTCGCGCATCTCCGGCCGGCTCTGGAAGCGCCAGCCACTGCCGACGCTCACGAGCTCGAGGCCGCGCTGAGCCCAGTCTTCCTGAAGCTCGATCAACAACGACTTGATGGTGTCCGCGCCCAGTTCGTCTTCGAACAGCACACGCAGCTCGCGCACTGGCAGGGGCTGCGTCGAACAGATCAAGGCGGTTTCAAGAATGCGCTTGGCATCCGCCGTATTCATGGTTCGCGTTATCCGGAAAAAGGCGCCAGCGGCGCACGTTCAGGTGGATGGAAGTCTCGGAATGGAGAAGCGGCGTTGCCGCCGGCACGCGGCGGGCAGAACGCAAGGCCGACACTGAAGGCCGGCGCGGCACTCGGGCCGTCAGGCGCGATTGTAGTCGAGGCCCCAGGTCTGGAAGGCTTCCTGCAAATCGGCGGGCGGCGGCGCGAGAAAGACCATCGGCTGCCGGGTCTGCGGATGGACGAAGGCCAGCCGGAAGGCGTGCAGGCCCTGCCGGCTCAGGCCGGCCGCCGGGGCGCCACCATACAGCGCATCGCCGACCAGCGGATGGCCGATCGACGCCATGTGCACGCGGATCTGGTGCGTGCGGCCGGTTTCCAGCGTGCAGCGCACCGCACAACCGTCGTTGGTGCCGTCGAGCCGCTCGATCAGCGTGCGTGCCGTCTTGCCCGGATGGCGCTGCAGATCGACCACCGCCATGCGCAGCCGGTTGCGCGGATCGCGCCCGATCGGCGCATCGACCTGGCGCGCGGCGGCGCCCTGCCAGGGCTTGTGCGCCAGCGCCAGGTACTGGCGCGAGACGTCGCGAGCGGCGATCAGCTGCACCAGCGCGTCCATCGTGGCGCGCGTGCGCGCCACCACCATCAGGCCGCTGGTGTCGCGGTCGAGGCGGTGCACGATGCCCGCGCGCGGCAGCAGCGCCGCCTGCGGGTCCAGCGCCAGCAGGCCATTGAGCAGCGTGCCGCTCCAGTGGCCGGGCGCCGGATGCACCACCAGCCCGGCCGGCTTGTCGATCACTCGCAGGTGGGCATCCTCGTGCACCACGCGGATGTCCATGGCCTCGGCCTTGAAGGCCTGGCTCTGCGGCGTGGGCCGCAATTCGATCTGGCCGGCCTCCCCCACATGCACCGTGGCCGACGCCTTGGTAACCACGCGGCCCTTGAGCAGCACGGCGCCGGCGTCGATGAGCTGCTGCAGGTAGCTGCGGGAGAACTCGGGAACCAGCACGGCCAATGCACGGTCCAAGCGCTGGCCGTGCTGCGCCACGCCGATGGCGAAAGCGCGCAGCTCGCTGGCCTCGCCAGGGTCAGCCCCTTCTTCGACTTCGGTCGGGTCGGCCAGGGGGAAAGCGCCACCCGAAGGGGCGGTCGATATAATCGAGGGCAGTTGTTTCAAGAAAGCTTCATGTGATGTTTCGCGTCAAATTATCGGTTGTCCCGAGCTGGATGGTGCTTTGCGCCGCGGCATGGCTGGTGGCCGGCTGCTCGACCACCAAGGTCGACCAGACCGCGAACTGGAGCCCCAACAAGATCTACACCGAAGCCAAGGACGAAGCCGGCTCCGGCGCCTTCGACAAGGCCATCCCGCTGTACGAGAAGCTCGAAGGCCGCGCGGCCGGCACGCCGCTCGCCCAGCAGGCCCAGCTCGAGAAGGCCTACGCGCAGTACAAATCCGGCGAAAAGCCCGCCGCCGTCGCGACCCTCGATCGTTTCATGAAGCTGCACCCGGCGAGCCCGGCGCTCGACTACGCGCTGTACCTCAAGGGCGTGATCAACTTCAACGACGATCTCGGCATGTTCGCGTTCATGACGCGCCAGGACCTGTCGGAACGCGACCAGAAGGCGGCCAAGGAGTCGTTCCAGGCCTTCAAGGAACTGGTCACGCGCTTCCCCGAATCGCGCTACACGCCCGATGCCCGCCAGCGCATGAACTACGTGGTCAATTCGCTGGCCCAGTACGAAGTGCACGTGGCGCGCTACTACTACCAGCGCGGCGCCTACTTGGCGGCCATCAACCGCTCGCAGCTGGCGCTGGCCGACTACCGCGAGGTGCCGGCCCTCGAGGAAGCGCTGTACATCATGGTGCAGTCCTATTCCGCCCTGGGCCTCGACGACCTGCGCGACGATGCCAAGCGCGTGCTGACGACCAACTACCCCCAGAGCGAATACCTCTCGCGCGGCTTCCGCACGAAGGACGATCCGTGGTGGAAGCTCTGGTAATCACCGGCTGAGCCGAGGCGCGCCCGAACGCGCTCAGGCCAGGTCGCCGGCCCGGAGTTCGGCCACGGCCGCATCGAAATCCGCCTCCCCCTCGAGCCGCCGCATGGGCGGCAAGGCCGCCACCAGCCGGCGGCCATAGCCCATCACGGCCAGCCGGGTGTCGCAGATGGCCAGCACGCCTCGGTCCGACTCGCGCCGGATCAGGCGCCCGGCGCCCTGCTTGAGCGCCACCGCCGCCTCGGGCAGCGAATAGTCACCGAAGGCATTGCGCCCCTGCGCTTCCAGGCGCTGCGAGCGCGCCTCCACCAGCGGATCGTTGGGCGGCGGAAAGGGCAGCTTGTCGATCACCACCAGCTGCAGTGCATCGCCGGGCGCATCAAAGCCCTCCCAGAACGAGGCCGAGGCCACCAGCACGCAGCCGGCGCGGCCACCGCTCGCGCCCTCGCGGAAACGATCCATCAGCACGCGCTTGGGCAGTTCGCCCTGCACCAGCACCTCCGGCCGCCGATCGGGCGGCTCGCCCTCGAGCCGGCGGCGCATCTCGTCGCCGATGGTGCGCAGCGCGCGCAAGGTGGTGGTCAGCACCAGCGTGCGGCCACCCAGCGCCGCGGCACCGCGCGCGGCCAGCGCCGCCACGCGCGCGCCGTGCGCCGGATCGTTGGGCTTGGGGAAATCGCGCGGCACGTAGAGCGCGGCCTGCCGTGCGTAGTCGAAGGGGCTCTGGACCCGCAGCACCTCGGCATCGGTCAGGCCGCAGGGTTCGGTGAACCAGCGCAGCTGCGGGTCGTCGCCCAGCGTGGCCGAGGTGAAGACCCAGGCCCGCCCGCGGTCCTCGGCATCGTCCGAATCCTTCTTCAACACGCGCTTGCGCACCGCCTCCGCGATGTCCAGCGGCGACTCGACCAGCCGCAGCTGCGCGCCCACGTCGACCCAGCGCACCGAGCCCAGCGCGCAGGGCTGCGCGAAGCGGTCGACCCGCGCGGCCAGCTGCTGGGCGCGCTCGTGCAGGCGCACGAAGTCCGGCGAGATCTCGCTCACGGTCGCCAGCCCTTCGGCGGCGTCCTCGAAAGCCTGCTGCAGTTCGTCGAGCGCGTCCTGCCACGGCGCCTGGGCGACTCCCTCGGGGGCCGGGCCGGCCCAGCGCAGCTTGGCGCCCGGCCATTGCTGGCCGACCGACATCCGCAGCTCGCGCGCACCACGCTCGACCGCCGCCACCAGCGAGGTCCAGTCGACCAGCCCCCGGGCATGCTGCAAGCCGGCCGCGAGCACGTCGCGCGCGAAGTCGAGCGCCTGGCCGCTGCCCATCTGCACGCCGAGGAACTGCACGCCGGTCTCGTTGAGCTGGTGGGCCTCGTCGAAGACCACCACGCGCACCGAAGGCAGCAGCTCGGCCATGCCCGACTCGCGCACCGCGAGATCGGCGAAGAACAGGTGATGGTTGATGACCACCACGTCGGCGGCCAGCGCCTCGCGCCGCGCCGCATTGACGTGGCAGGGCTTGAACTGCGGGCACTGGGCGCCCAGGCAGTTCTCGCGCGTCGAGGTGATCAGCGGCAGCAGCGGCGAGCGTTCGTCCAGGCCCGGCAGCTCGGCCAGGTCGCCGGTGCGGGTGGCGGTGGCCCACTGCTCGATCTTGGCCAGCGTGCGCAGGCTGCCGCGCTCGGGCAGCGAAGCATCGTGGCGCGCCTGCCCCAACCGGTGCTGGCACAGGTAGCTGCCGCGTCCCTTGAGCAGGGCCATGCGCACCGGCAGCTTCAGGGCATCGACCAGCCGCGGCAGATCGCGGCCGAAGAGCTGGTCCTGCAGTGTCTTGGTGGCGGTCGAGAGCAGCACGCGTTCGCCGCTGAGCAGCGCCGGCACCAGATAGGAGAAGGTCTTGCCGACGCCGGTGCCGGCCTCGACCACCAGCACGCCGCCTTCGTCGATGGTGCGTGCCACGGCCAGCGCCATCTGGGTCTGGCCGTGGCGTTCACGGAACTCGTCGGCCGCGTGCGAGAGCGCGCCGCCTTCCGCGAACACCTCGGCCACCATCTCGGACAGGCCACCCGCCGCGGCCCGCGGCCGATCGGCCGACGGCGCGCCGCCCATCAGCGCCGCATCGTCCTCATCGTCGTCCCAGGCCGACCCGGCACCGGTGTCGGATGCCATCAGGCCGGCTCTTTCGGGTCCGTCGCCCGCTCGAGGCGCGCGATCTGATCGCGCAGTGCCAGGCGGCGTTTCTTGAGGCGACGCAACAGCAGTTCGTCCTGCGGCATCAGGCCGTCCAGTCGATCGACGGTGGCGTCGAGATCGGCATGCTCCATGCGCAATGCGATCAGCTGGCGGGAAGGGGAATGAAGATTGGAGTCCAAGGAGCGCAATAAGTCGGACATCGGCATTGACCGATGCCTGGCGCAGTCGGCGACGGCGCAGCTTCACTCGATAATACGTCCTCGCATCGCCTCCGCGATGCCCGCCCTTCTCAGCGCGCCATTGGCGCATCAGCGCCATGACACGAGGTTTCAGACTCTCCGCCGCGACCGCCCTGCACAAGGGCGACAGGCCCTATCAGCAGGACCAGGTCGCCGTGCTCAGCCATCCTCGCGCCGTCGGTTGCGTGCTGGGCGTGATCGCCGACGGCATGGGCGGCCGCAGCGGTGGCCGCAAGGCCTCCGACCAGGTGCTCATGACCGCGCAGCAGCTGTTCGCCCGCTATCGCCCCGTGCACGACGACGCCTCGGCCCTGCTGCGCCAACTGCTCGAAGAAGCGCACACCGTCATCAAGCTCACGGCCCTGTCGAGTGAACAGGAGCCGCACAGCACGCTGGCCGCCTTCCTCGTGAACCCGAAGGGCGACTGCACCTGGATTCATGCCGGCGATTCGCGCATCTACCATTTCCGCCACGGCCGGCTGGTTCGGCGCACCCGCGACCATTCCTACGTCCAGACGCTGATCGATCGCGGCGAGATCACCGAAGCGCAGGCCAATGCGCACCCGCAGGCCAACATCCTGCTCGGCTGCCTCGGGATGACCACCACACCGCCGCCAGTGGAACTCCACTTCATTCCCCAGCTGGAACCCGGCGACCTGCTGCTGGCCTGCAGCGACGGCCTGTGGCACTACTTCGACAACGAGGAGATGGGCGCGGTGCTGGCCGAACAGCCGCCGCGCGCCGCCGTCGAGCTGCTGGTGGACGAAGTGCGGCGCCGCGCACGCGGCGGCGGCGACAACATCTCGCTGGCGGTTCTCAAGGTCGAAGCGCTGCCCGACGACACGGCACACTAGGCGCCGCGTCGAAAGACGACCGTCGCCGTCTTCATGCGCCAGGCCAGCCGCGTGACGAACAGACCGATCGCCATCGGGAACAGCCCGAAGACGCCCAACGCCAGCACGATGCCCCAGGTGTTCTGGAAGTCGGCCACCCGCGCCTGCGCGGGATCGGCCGGGTCGTAGCGCACGGACACCGTATCACCCGAAGCCCTGCCGGGTGCGCTGCCACCCAGGCCCTTGAGGCTGCGCTTCTGGCCGTCGGCCGCGATGTACTCGACCACCGGCGCGCGCGTCTCCGTGGTGCGGCCGCCGAGAGGGGTGCTGCGCTCGATCACGTAGCGCTGCAGACGGCCTTCCACGCCGATCGTGCCCGCCAGGGAATGGTAGCGATCCCAGCCCACCACGGCCGCGCCGATCAAGGCCGTACCGCCGATCAGCAGGGCAGGCAGGCCGACGCCCCAGAGGAACCTGCGGCGAGAGAACAGGAAGGCGCCTAGCGCCAGCCCGGCGAACAGCGCGTACTTGAACGCGGTCAACGCGCAACGTACGAGCTCGTCATCCATGGGGGCAGGACCCGTTCAACGCCGCGTGCGCTGGCCGTCGCGGGTCGGCAGGCCCATGTTGGCGCGCTGGCGATCGATGCGCACCTGCTTGCGCCGGGCCTCGCGCTCCATCACCTTGCGCTTGGTGTAGCCCGACGAATCGGCCCAGGCCCACCACGCCAGCGCCAGCGCGAAGGGCGACAGCACGATCCACCAGCTCCAGCCGCCCACCGCGCCGACCTCGAAGTACTTGAGGCCCACGCCCAACAGACCCAACAACAAAAACCACATCGCGAATCCCTTCGGGGTTTGCAGGCAACGCGGACCGGGGCCTCGGCATGGCTACCTACAATCGCGTTGCATCGAATGTAACCCAGCCCTTACGAAGAACATCCCATGAAAAAAGTCCTGTCGGTCGCCCTCCTGGGCTTCGGCCTGGCGGCGCCGGCCTTCGCCGATCTGGCGCTGGCCACCTCGAAGAACTGCATGAGCTGCCATGCCGTGGAACGCAAGGTGCTCGGCCCCTCGTTCAAGGACGTGGCCGCGAAGTACAAGGACGACAAGGGCGCGGTCGACACCCTGGCCAACAAGATCCGCAAGGGCGGTTCGGGCGTCTGGGGACCGGTGCCGATGCCGGCCAACAACCAGGTCAGCGAAGCCGATGCCAAGAAGCTGGCGGGCTGGATCCTCTCGACCAAGTAGGCGCGTTCAGAAGCGCGGCTCGGCCCCGCCCGAACGGCGCTCGAGCCGGTCTTCGAGCTGGCCCATGTGCGCCGCCATGGTGTTGTCGGTCTGGTCACCACGCTGGCGCAGCGAAGCCTCCAGCTGCTCGACGCGCGCCAGCAGCGCCGCGTGGCGTTCGGCGTTGCGGCTCATGTGGGTGTTCTCCTGGGCTTCGAGGAAGTTGCGCAACTCGGTGAAGCGAGAGGCCTCGGCCTTGTCGGCCAGGTCGCGCTGGGTCTGCATCTCGCGCGTGTGGCGGCGCGTCTCGAGCAACACCGAACTCTGCAGGTAGACCACGTAGGCCACGAAGAGGATGCCCAGCAGCACCGTGAGGCCCAGCATGATCAGCCCCAGCGGCGCCGTGACCTGCATGAAGCCCAGCGACATCAGCACGGGGCTGGCCACCCAGCCCCAGTTGAGCGCGGCCAAGGCTGCGATCACCAGCACCACCAGCAACAAAACGCCTGTTCTCAGACCCATGCGGTCCTCCCTTTCGCCAAAGACAATGAAGACCGGGTTTTAACGCATGGGCCCCAAGGCCCTTGTGGGACAGCGGCGCGAGGGCCGCCGCCGCGCGCTCAGTAAGCCTTGCCCAACTGCTCGAGGATGGCCGGATTCTCCAGGGTCGAGGTGTCCTGCGTGATCGCCTCGCCCTTGGCCAGCGAACGCAGCAGGCGCCGCATGATCTTGCCGCTGCGCGTCTTGGGCAGGTTCTCGCCGAAGCGGATGTCCTTGGGCTTGGCGATCGGGCCGATCTCCTTGGCCACCCAGTTGCGCAGCTCGGTCGCGAGCTTCTTCGCTTCTTCGTCGCTGGTCGGGCGGCCGCGCTTGAGCACCACGAAGGCGCAGACCGCCTCGCCCGTCACGTCGTCGGGCCGGCCCACCACGGCGGCCTCGGCCACCAGGTCGGTCTTGGCCACCAGCGCTGATTCGATCTCCATCGTGCCCAGGCGGTGGCCCGAGACGTTGAGCACGTCGTCGATGCGGCCCGTGATGCGGAAGTAGCCGCGGTCCGCGCTGCGCACCGCGCCGTCGCCGGCCAGGTAGATCGTGCCGCCCATCTCCTCGGGGAAGTAGCTCTTCTTGAAGCGCTCGGGGTCGTTCCAGATGGTGCGGATCATCGAGGGCCAGGGCCGCTTGATCACCAGCATGCCGCCCGCGCCGTTGGGCAGGTCCTTGCCGGTCTCGTCGACGATGGCCGCCGCGATGCCCGGCAGCGCCAGCGTGCACGAGCCCGGCACCAGCGGCGTGGCGCCCGGCAGCGGCGTGATCACGTGGCCGCCGGTCTCGGTCTGCCAGAAGGTGTCGACGATCGGACATTTCTCGTGGCCGATGTTCCGGTGGTACCACATCCAGGCTTCCGGATTGATCGGCTCACCCACCGAGCCCAGGATGCGCAGGCTGGACAGGTCCCAGTTCTTCGGGTGCACCTTCTCGTCGGATTCGGCGGCCTTGATCAGCGAGCGGATCGCCGTGGGCGCGGTGTAGAAGATCGACACCTTGTGCTTCTCGATCATCTGCCAGAAGCGTCCCGCATGCGGGAAGGTCGGGATGCCCTCGAACACCACCTGCGTGGCACCGGCAGCCAGCGGGCCGTAGGCGACGTAGGTGTGGCCGGTGATCCAGCCGATGTCGGCGGTGCACCAGAACACGTCCTCGGGACGCAGGTCGAAGGTCCAGTCCATCGTGAGCTTGGCCCACAGCAGGTAGCCGCCGGTGGCGTGCTGCACGCCCTTGGGCTTGCCGGTCGAGCCCGAGGTGTAGAGGATGAACAGCGGATGCTCGGCGCCCACCGGTTCGGGCGGGCACTCGTGGCTCTGGCCTTCGAGCGCGGAGATGGCTTCGGTGAAGGTCTTGTCGCGGCCTTCGACACGCTTCCAGTCGCTGAGCGTGCGCTCGTAGACCAGCACGCTCTTGATCGATTCGCAGCCGCCCAGCGCGATGCCGTCGTCGACGATGGCCTTGAGCGGCAGCTCCTTGCCGCCGCGCAGCTGGTAGTTGGCGGTGATGACCGCGACCGCACCGGCGTCGATGATGCGTTCCTGCAGCGCCTTGGCCGAGAAGCCGCCGAACACCACGCTGTGGGTGGCGCCGATGCGCGCGCAGGCCTGCATCGCGATCACGCCCTCGACCGTCATCGGCATGTAGATGATGACGCGGTCGCCCTTCTGGATGCCCTCGGCCTTGAGTGCATTCGCGAACTGGCACACGCGGGTCAGCAGGTCGCGGTAGCTGATCTTCGTGACGCTGCCGTCGTCGGCCTCGAAGACGATCGCGGTCTTGTGCTCGACCGGCGTGCCCATGTGCTTGTCCAGGCAGTTGGCCGAGGCGTTGAGCTCGCCGTCGCCGAACCACTGGTAGAACGGTGCGTTGGATTCGTCGAGCGTGCGGGTGAAGGGCTTCGTCCAGTCCAGGTTCTCGCGTGCCAGCCGGGCCCAGAAGGCGTCGGGGTTCTGCGCGGCCTCGGCGCACAGTGCGTCATAGGCGGCCATGCCGCTGATGCGGGCGCCCTGCTGCGCGCGGGCGTCAGGCGGGAACACGCGGTTCTCGACCAGGACGGATTCGATGTTCGATGTTTGGCTCATTGTTGTCTCCTGCCGGGGGGATGGAATGCGGCCGTAATGTCGGGGTTGCCACTTACGGACGACTGACGAAGACATGGTAGCGCCCCGGTAAGGGCTTCTCCGCGACGTCATGGCGCCACCCCTAGAATCGCGCGTCCTCCGCTTCCCCCTTTCGCGATGTCCGCACCCGACCGTATCGATCCCCTGAACCCACCCGTCGCGCGCCGCTCCCCGCTGCGCCCGCTGCCCAAGCTGATCTTCGCGAGCCGCTGGCTGCAGCTGCCGCTGTACCTGGGCCTGATCATCGCGCAGGCGGTGTACGTGGTGCACTTCCTGGTCGAGCTGCTGCATCTGGTGGAGGCAGCCTTCGGCAGCCAGACCGCGCTGCAGGCGCTGATCAACAGCATCGGCTACAAGACCAGCGCGCCGGTCACCTCGCTCAACGAGACGGTGATCATGCTGGTGGTGCTGGCGCTGATCGACGTGGTGATGATCTCCAACCTGCTGATCATGGTGATCGTGGGCGGCTACGAGACCTTCGTGAGCCGCATGGAACTCGAAGGCCATCGCGACCAGCCCGAGTGGCTGAGCCATGTGAACGCCTCGGTGCTCAAGGTCAAGCTGGCCACGGCCATCATCGGCATCAGCTCGATCCACCTGCTCAAGACCTTCATCAACGCGGACAACTACACCGACCGCGTGCTGATCGCGCAGACCGTGATCCACATCACCTTCCTGCTGTCGGCCATCGCCATCGCCTACACCGACAAGCTCATGACGGGCAACGCGGCCCACGAAGACCTGTCGCACTGAGCCTGGCGCGCGCGCCCTACCCGGCCGGCAGCCGGTCCCAGGCCGGCGGCTCGGTGAAGCGCTCGGCCAGGAAGTCCAGCATGCTGCGCAGCGTGGCCGGCATGTGCTTGCGGGAGGCATACACCGCGTGCATGCCGATCGCCTGCGGCTCATGCGCGGGGAACAGCGGCACCAGCGCGCCCGACTGCAGCTGCGCCGGCGTGAGGTAGGTCGGCAGCATCGCGATGCCCGCGCCGGCGCGCGCCAGCTGCATCAGGCTCACCGCATCGTTGGCCGACACGTTGCCGCCCACCGCCACCGAGACGGGCGTGCCGTCGTCCTTGCGCGTGAAGTTCCAGAGGCTGCGGCTGAAGTAGGAATGCGTGAGGCAGTTGCGTTCGGCCAATTCCTCCACCTGCTGCGGCCGGCCATGCGCTTCCAGGTACGCCGGTGAGGCGCAGACCACCGAGCGGCACACGGTGAGCCGGCGCGCGATCAGGCTGGGATCGATCTCGGCCGCGGTGCGGATCGCGAGGTCGATGCGCTCGTCGACCAGGTTGACGGTGCGGTCCAGCAGCACCAGGTCGACCGTCACACCGGGATAGCGCCGCACATAGTCCGCGATCGCGTCGGCCAGCTGCGCCTGCGCGAAGGAGGTGCCGGCGGTGATGCGCAACTGGCCGCGCGGTGCCTCGGCCGGATTGCGCACGGCGGCCTGCATGTCGCCCGCGAGCTCCAGCACCTGGCGGCAGCGCGGCAGCAGTTCCTCGCCCGCGGCCGTGAGGCTCAGCCGGCGCGTCGTGCGGTGCAGCAGCCGCGCGCCGGTCCACTGTTCGAGCTCGGCCACGTAGCGCGTGACGACGGGGCGCGACATGTCGAGCTTGTCGGCCGCGGCCGAAAGGCTGCCGGCGTCCACCACGTGCACGAACACCCGCATCGCATTCAATCGGTCCATTCGAACGATTCTAGGAATAAACAAGCGCGAATTTCGAGGTATTTCTTTCGAAAGCAGAAACCTAAGATGCCATGCATCCCATCCACTTTCTCCTGGAGATTCCCATGAGCCACATCGCCATCATCGGCGCCACCGGACGCGCCGGCGGCCGACTTCTCGAGGAAGCGCTGCGCCGCGGCCACACCGTGACCGCCATCGCGCGCCATGCCAGCGCCAAGCTGGCCGGCCGCGCCAACGTCAAGGCCGTCGACCTCGACGTGCTCGACGGCGCCGCGCTCGAGAAGGCCCTGGCCGGCCACGACGCGGTGTTCAGCGCCGCGCATTTCGCGACCGTGCCGCCGGCCGCCATCATCGAGCCCGCGAAGCGCGCGGGCGTGAAGCGCCTGCTGGTGGTCGGCGGTGCGGGCAGCCTGTTCGCGGCGCCCGGCCTGAAGGTGATCGACACCCCGAACTTCCCCGAGGCCTACAAGGCCGAAGCCTCGGCCGGCGGCGTGTTCCTGGACGCGCTGCGCAACGAGAAGGCGCTGGACTGGACCTTCCTCTCGCCCTCGGCCGAATTCGTCGAAGGCGAGCGCACCGGCAAATTCCGCCTGGGCCAGGACGAACTGCTGTTGAGCGCTGCAGGCCGCAGCTGGATCAGCTTTGAGGACTACGCGATCGCGTTCATCGACGAACTGGAAAAGCCCGCGCATTCGCGCCAGCGCTACACGATCGGCTATTGAACGACAAGGACCCGCGAGGGTCCTTTTTTTCATGGGCGGGTGGCATCCACGGCCGGTCGAACACCCGGACCGGCCCTGAGGGCCCGCACCCGCTGCGCGGCCTGCAGGACCTGTTCTTCGCTGAGCTCGCCACGCGCGATGGCTCGGCGCACCCAGCCCACTGCACGTTGCGGCATCAGGGGGTCGTAGCGGAAGAGGTTCTTGACCATGAGCAGGTCGCTGCCGGCGGCCAGCGCCTGCACCACCGCCTGCCTGCGGCCCATGATGCGGCTGATGGCTCCCATGTCCAGATCGTCGGTCACGACGACACCGCGGTAACCCAGCCGCTCGCGCAGCAGGCCGGTGACGAGGGCTGGCGACAGCGTGGCGGGACATCCATCCGGCGCCATGGAATCGAGTCGCAGATGGCCCGTCATCATCAAAGGCGGCGGGTGCGGCGACGCCACGGCGCGCGCGAAGGGTTCCAGTTCGGCCTCGGTCCAGGTGGCCGAGATATCCGCCACGCCGTCGTGGCTGTCGCTCACCGCCCGGCCATGACCGGGAAAGTGCTTGGCGGCACACAGGATGCCGGCGCTCGCAAAGCCGTCCACGAAGGCCTGCGCATAGCGCGCGATACATTCCGGGTCGGTGCCGTAGGCGCGTCCGAAAACGCCGATGGCCGGATTGCCGGGCTCGTCCACATCCAGCACGGGACCCAGGTTGAGGTTGAAGCCCAGCGTCGCGAGTTCGCGCCCCGCCTGGGCATAGAGTTCGCACGCCTCGTCCGGGGACAGGCCTGCGGCCACCTCGCGCGCCGAGGGCACGCGGGTGAAACCATGCGCTTCGGTCAGGCGCTGCACGACGCCGCCCTCGTGGTCGATGGCCAGCAGCGGCGTGCCCGCGCCGCCGCCAAAGAGCTGCAGCAGGCCCTTCAGCTGCGCGATGCTGCCGACGTTCTGGTGGACGAAGAAGACCGCGCCGACCTGCCCGCGCCGCACCTGTCGCGCCAGCAGCCGCGCCGACGGCGAGGCGCTGCTGGCGCCGTGGAAGCCGACCAGCAGCAGTTCCGATACGGCCGCGGCCAAAGGATCGCGTGCCCTGAACCAGCCGAACCACGCCACCGGGTAGTAAGCCATCCCGATGGCCATGCCCAGGCCCCCACGAGCGATGCGGGCCAGCCGCTTCACGGCGCGCGGCAGCTTCACGCCGCGAGCGCGTCGCGCTGGAGCGCCGCCTCCACCCTGCGCGTCAAATGGTGGGCTAGGAACTCCACCGCCGGCTCGACACAGGCCAAGCCGTGGATGCCGGGGATCTGGTCCAGGCTGACGCCGGCCGGCGATGCGGCCTCGTAGGGCGCCATGCCCGGACCGCCGGGGCGCAGCGGGTTGAGGAAACTGTCCTGCGCGCAGATCAGCGCGACCGGTCCCGCATAGGGCTGCGGCCGGCCGGGCTCGATGAGCACCAGCAACGGCACGCTGCGGCCTTCGGCCTGCAGTTGCTCGGCGATGCTGCGCACGATGGCGCCGCCCTGGCACACCCCCGCCAACAGCACCGGTCCGCTCGGCGCGATCGCCGTGATCTCCTGCGCATAGCGGGCCGCCAGCTGGCGGATGCCGCCCGGCCCGTTGTCGATGACCAGATGGCCGGAGCGCATGCCATGGACGCGATAGCCCGGTGCCAGACGCGCGGCCAGCGCGGTGAACTCGGTCTCCATCTGGCAGCAGAGGAACAGCGCCCGCGGCGCGTCGGCCGGCCCCAGCGTGCTGGTCAGGTACGCAGGCGAAAGCCGCTCGCCCGGCCAGTGGCCGCAGAGGTCCCGCATGCGGCTGTAGATGCGGCTGGCGGTGAAACCCTGCCCGGCGGTAGCGGCTGCATCGCGGTGCCACAGCAGCTCGTCGAGGTGCGTGGCCATCTGCGGCAGCGGGCCGATGCGGCCGAAGTAGCCCGGTGGCACGGTGACGTCGAAGCGCTCCTCGATCCGCTGGATCAGGATCAGCGAGCCCAGGGAATCACCGCCCAGGTCGGCGAAGCGGTCGAGCATGCCCACCGGTTCGGCCAGGCCCAGCGCCTCCTGCCACAGCTGCGCCAGACGCGTCTCGGTTTCGGTGCGCGGCGGCCAATGTTCGGGCGCGCGTGTGACTGTGCGGCTGCCGTGTTCGGCCACCAGGCGCTGCCGGTCCTTCTTGCCGCTGGGCGTGAGCGGAATGGCCGGCACCTGCTGGATGCGCGAAGGCACGGCGCTCTCGGGCAGCCATTCGCCCAGCTGGCGTGACAGCGCGGCGAGGTCGGGCGCGGAATCCGGGTCCGCCTGCACGAAGCACAGCAGCGCCGGGCGCGGGTCTTTAACGAGGCACACCGCAGCGTCGACGATGCCCTGCGCCCGCATCACCACGCGCTCGATCTCGCCGAGTTCGATCCGCACCCCGTGCATCTTCACCTGCGTGTCGGCGCGCCCCACAAAATGCAGCAGGCCGTCGGTGTCGCAACGCACTATGTCACCGGTGCGGTAGACGCGCAGCGCACGCACCCCGACGCGCACCGTGACGAAGCGCTGCGCCGTCTCTTCGTCGCGCCCGATATAGCCTGCCGACACCCCGGCGCCCGACAGGCAGAGCTCGCCCAGTTCGCCCGCAGCCACGGGCCGCAGGAACTCGTCGAGCACATGGGCCCGCACATGCGCCATCGCCTTGCCGATGGTGATGCGCGCCCCCGCTTCGCACCGGGCCGCCGTCGCGTACACCGTCGCTTCGGTGGGCCCGTAGACGTTGAAGAAGCGCCGCCCCGGCGCCCAGTCCTCGACCAGTTCGGGCGGGCACGGCTCGCCGCAGGCGATCACGCAATCGAGCTGCGGCAACGGCCGCGGTGCCGCGCTCGCCAGCAGGCTCGGCGTGACGCACAGATGGGTCGCGGCCATGACCTCGAGGGCGTCGGCCAGACGCTCGCCGCCCAGGGGCCGGGTGCCGGCGACCGCCAGGGTCGCGCCGCCGCACAAGGTCGCGCAGATTTCGGCCAGCGACACGTCGAAGCTGGGCGAGGTGTTGAGCAGCATGCGTGCGCCAGGAGCCAGCGCGAAGCGCGGCACGCAGTCGCCCAGCAGCGCGGCCAGCGCCGAATGATCGATGCGGATGCCCTTCGGGTAGCCGGTCGAGCCCGAGGTGAAGCACACATAGGCACCGCTGCGCAGGCGCGGCGGCGGCGGCACCCTGCCGCCGGTGGCGCGCAGTGCGTTCGTGGTGAGGACGGGCCCCGTCGCCGTCTGCGCAGGCGCGACCAGCGCGGCCGCCCCGGCCTGCGCCAGCATGTAACTGCGACGCGCCTCGGGCAAGGTGGGGTCCAGCGGCAGGTAGATGCCCCCTGCCTTCATGACGCCGAGCAGGGCCACGATCAGCTCGGCACCCAGCGGCAACGCCACGCCGATGGTCGCGCCCGCCAGCGCGCGCGCGCCCAGCCCGGCAGCGAATTCGTCGCTGGCGCGGTCCAGTGCGCCATAGGACCAGGTGCCGTCGCGCCCGGTCAGCGCGGGTGCGTCGGGTTGCCTGCTGGCAACGGCGCGAAACCGCGTCACCACGGTGCCGCGCCCGTGCAGGGCCTCGGCGAAGCGCTGCGTCCAGCCGCGCGACACCGGCACCGGTACCGCCGCCGGCGTGGGCGCTGGCGACACCGGCGGCTTCGGCTGCCGCAGTTGCGAATGCAGCCGCTCGGCCACGCCGGCCATGCCGCCGCCGCCCATCACCAGCAGCAGATCGCCACTGCGCGTGTCCTGTTGCACATGGCGCACGAGGTCTGCGGCATCGGCACGCGAGATCACCGCCATGCCGAGCCCACGCAGCCCTTCTGCGATGGCCGCGCTGCCGGCCGATTGCGCGCGCTCGCCGTCATCGTCCACGTCGAGCAGCAGCACCCGGTCGGCCAGCGCCAGACTCTGAACGAACTCGGCCTGCAAGCGCTGGACGCGGGAGTGGAGCAAGGGCTGGAAGGCGGCGACCAGACGGCGTTCGGGTGCTACGGCGCGCGCGGCCTGCAGCGTCGCCGTCACTTCGGCCGGGTGGTGCGCATAGTCGTCCACCACGCGCACGCCCGCCGCCTCGCCAAGTTCCTGCCAGCGCCGCGCCACGCCCGTGAAGCGCGCGAGCCCGCGCGCCATCTGCGCCGGTGCCACGCCCAGCAGGTGGCAGACCGCGATCGCCGCCAGGGCGTTGCGGCGCATGTGGTCCCCCGGTTGACGCAGCGCGATGGGATCCCACTGCAGCCCGTGCACGCAGGGGGCGAAAGGAGCCGGACCGGCTGGCGCCCAGACCGCTTGGCGGTCGTCCAGCCCGAAGGTGGTGCATCGGGCCGCCGGCAGCGCCAGCCGCGCAATGCCGGGGTCTTCACCGGACACGACCACCGCCTGCGCCCGGTTGGCAAAGGCGGTGAAGGCCTCGTCCAGCGCCGCCTGCGAGGCATAGTGGTTGACGTGCTCGTCGTCGACGTTGGTGATGACGGCGATGTGGGCCGTCAACGCGTCGAGGTTGCGAAAGGCCTCGCACGCTTCGGCGACGAAGAGTTCGGGGCCGCCGGGGCTGGCGCGCCGGTCGCCTAGGCAGGGCACGTCGGCGCCGAGCGCGAAGCCAGGGTCCAGGCCGGCCTCGTCGAGGATGCAGCTGACCATGGCGCTGGTGGTGGACTTGCCATGGGAGCCGGCCACCATGACCGCGCGACGGCCTTCGCGCAGCAGGTCGAGGCATTCCGCGCGGCGCAACACCACGATGCCGCGCCGGCGTGCCGCTTCGATCTCCACGTTGCCCGCGGGAATGGCGTCGCTCACGACCACCAGTTCGGCGCCGTCGATGTTCGCTTCTTCATGCGCGTATGCAATGCGCGCGCCGGCGTCCGCCAGCCGCTCGACGACGGCCGTCCGGGCGCGGTCGCTGCCGCTGACGGCACGACCCGAAGCCAGCAGGTACTGCGCCAGGCTGGCCATGCCGGCACCACCGATGCCCACCAGATGAACGCGTGCAGGTACCTTCATCAGAAGCCCCCGATGTCGCCCTGCTGGGCATAGGTGCCGATGGCCACCAGTTCGCGCAGCACGAAGGCGCGGCCGCTCTCGGTCTGCCACCAGGTCGAGGCCGGCGGGTCATCGGGGTGCTGCGAGGGCTGCATGACGAGACGCACATGGGCCGGCCAGTGGCGCCGCGCCGTCATGAGCGCCCTGCGGGCGTGGTACGGCTTGCTGACCACCGCCACCGTGCGCACCTGCTGCCAGCCCAGTTCGCGCTCGATGAGCGGTGCCGAGAAGACGAAGTTCTCGCGGGTGTTGGTGGATTCGGTCTCGAGCAGGATCGCCGAGGCAGGCACGCCGCGTTCGAGCGCGTAGTCGCGAAAGCGCTGCGCCTCCGGCACGGCCTGCGGCGAAGGGCCGTGGCCCGAGACGAGGATGCGCGGCGCAAGGCCGCGCGCATGCAGTGCGATGGCGGGGTCCATGTTCGTGGGCGTCGGGCAGCCGAGCACGAAGCACAGGTCCACAGCCTGCGGCGGATCCTGGACGAACAGGAAGCGCGTGATGGCCTCTCTGGAGTCGAGAGGGCCAAGGTCTTGCAACGGGGGGACGGAAGGGTCGGAAGCCGACCCGCGGACGCGCGCGAGGCGCTCACTCAAACGCCTGAACATCACGCACGGGCCCTTTATCCGGAGGGAGAAACCGACTGTAACATTCACGCGCTCGCCGAGGGCCTTGGCCATGCTGGCACACGGCCCCTCAGCCGTCCTTCGACGCTCAGCGACCTGTCATGTTCTCGGGAATCACCCACGCATCGAACTGCTCGGCCGTGAGATGCCCCGAAGCGATGGCCGCTTCGCGCAGGCTCGAGCCTTCCTTGTGCGCCTTCTTCGCGATGTACGCCGACTTGTCGTAGCCGATGTGCGTGTTGAGCGCCGTCACCAACATCAGCGAGCGTTGGACCAGTTCCGTGATGCGCTCGCGGTTGGGTTCGATGCCCACCGCGCAGTGGTCGTTGAAGCTCACCATGCCGTCGGCCAGCAGGCGCACGCTCTGCAGGAAGTTGTGGGCCACCATCGGGCGGAACACGTTGAGCTCGAAGTTGCCCGAGGCGCCGCCGATGTTGATGGCGACGTCGTTGCCGAACACCTGCGCGGCCAGCATCGTGACGGCTTCGCTCTGGGTCGGGTTGACCTTGCCCGGCATGATCGACGAGCCGGGTTCGTTCTCGGGGATGCTCAGTTCGCCGATGCCGCTGCGCGGGCCGCTGGCGAGCCAGCGCACGTCGTTGGCGATCTTGTTCATGCTGGCCGCCAGCGTCTTGAGCGCGCCGTGGGCGTGCACCAGCGCATCGACGCTGGCCATGGCTTCGAACTTGTTGGGGGCGGTAATGAAAGGCAGGCCCGTGAGCCTGGCCAGTTCGGCTGCCACCTGTTCGGCGTAGCCCTTGGGCGCGTTGAGACCCGTGCCGACGGCCGTGCCGCCCAGCGCCAGTTCGCTCAGGTGCGGCAGCGCGGCACGCACATGGGCTTCGCCGTGCGCGAGTTGCGCCACATAGCCCGAGAACTCCTGGCCCAAGGTGAGGGGCGTGGCGTCCTGCAGGTGGGTGCGGCCGATCTTCACGATGTCGGCGAAGTCCTCGGCCTTCTTCGCGAGCGTGCCGCGCAGCTTGGCGATCGCGGGCAGCAGCTTGTGCGTGATGGCCTCGACCGCGGCCACATGCATGGCGGTGGGGAACACGTCGTTGCTCGACTGGCTGCGGTTGACGTCGTCATTGGGGTGCACCAGGCGCCCTTCGCCGCGCTCGCCGCCGAGGATCTCGCTGGCGCGGTTGGCCAGCACCTCGTTGACGTTCATGTTGGTCTGCGTGCCCGAGCCGGTCTGCCAGACCACCAGCGGGAACTCGCCCGGGTGCTGGCCGGCGATGACTTCGTCGGCAGCCGCCACGATGGCCTGGGTCTTCTTCTCGTCCTGCAGGCCCAGCGCGTGGTTGACCACCGCGGACGCGCGCTTGACCTGGGCCAGCGCCTTGATGATCTCGCGCGGCTGCTGCTCGCCGGAGATGTCGAAGTTCTGCAGCGAGCGCTGCGTCTGCGCACCCCACAGCTTGTCGGCCGGCACGTCGATCGGACCGAAGGTATCGCGCTCGGCACGGGTCTTGGGGGAAGTCGTCATGGTGAGAAAAGCTCCGCAGTCTTGGAAAAAATGCGCCCGCTCGCCGGGTGCAATCCCGAGTATCGCCCCGATAAGAATGGCTCTCATCTGACACGGCCATTGCGCGGGCGACTACAGCACCGTACACCCCGCGCCTTGACATCCATCATGTCAAAAAGTTATGATCGAACGCTTTCGCGGACCTAGAAGTCATGTTGATGACGCTCCGGGTCCCGCCTGCACTACTCGCGGATCTCGAATCCCGTCGCGGTGCCAGGTTGTCCCCGCCGGGCCTTGCCCGGCAAACCGGCCGGATGTTTCCGGCCCCATTGCCACGTCACGCTCTTCCAGGCGGCGCCCCTCGACCAGGCCCGCCGCGCTGCGAATGAAGCATCCGGCGGGCACTGGTTTCGTCGCCATGTCGTCTTCAGTGCCTGTCGGCAGCCCTTGAGGCTCGCCGGGCCATCGCACGCGCCTTTTCACGCGCTTTGTTCGGCAGTTCCATGGGCTGATGGCGTGGCCGTTGCCGCCCTCAGGGGCGGCGCCGTGTTCAACCCTCACACAAGGAGCCCCGCGTTATGGCCAAAGGAATTCTCATCGACCATGTCTTCAAGGTCTTCGGCGACCAGCCGGAACAGGCCCTGGAACTGGTCCGCCAAGGCTTCTCCAAGCAGGACATCCTGGCGCGCACCGGCCAGTCGATCGGCGTGTTCGACGCCACCTTCGAGATCCAGGCCGGCGAGATCTTCGTCATCATGGGGCTCTCCGGCTCGGGCAAATCGACGCTGGTGCGCCTGCTCAACCGGCTCATCGAGCCCACCGCCGGGCGCATCGTCATCGACGGCGCCGACATCAACGAACACTCCGACGCCAAGCTGCGCGCACTGCGCCGCAAGGACATCAGCATGGTGTTCCAGTCCTTCGCCCTGATGCCCCACATGACCGTGCGCGAAAACACCGCCTTCGGCCTCGAGCTCTCGGGCACCGACAAGAAGGCCCGCCTGGCACAAGCCGACCTCGCGCTCGCGCAGGTGGGCCTCGCGGGCTGGGGCGACAGCTACCCCGACGAGCTCTCCGGCGGCATGCAGCAGCGCGTGGGCCTGGCGCGCGCGCTGGCCTCCGATCCGTCGATCCTGCTGATGGACGAGGCGTTTTCGGCGCTCGACCCGATCATCCGCACCGAGATGCAGTCGGAGCTGCTGCGCCTGCAGCAGGCGCAGCGCCGCACCATCGTCTTCATCTCGCACGATCTCGACGAGGCCATGCGCATCGGCGACCGCATCGCGATCATGAAGGACGGCCATGTGATCCAGGTCGGCACGCCCGACGAGATCCTGCGCAGCCCGGCCGACGACTACGTGCGCAGTTTCGTGCGGGGCGTCGATGCGGCGGCCGTGTTCAAGGCCGGGGACATCGCACGCAAGTCGCTCACCGTGGTGAGCGAGCACCCCGAACGCGGCGCGCGCGCTGCCCTGAAGCTGCTCGAGGACCAGGACCGCGACTTCGCCTACGTGACCAGCCCGACCAAGCACTTCCTGGGCGTGGTCTCGGCCGACACGCTGCGCGCCGCGCTCGACGGCCACTCGGGCCCGCTGGGCCTGCAGCGCGCCTTCATCGCCGACCTGCCGCAGATCGACGCCGACGCCCCCGTGGCCGGCCTGATCGGCCAGCTCGCGCAGGCGCCCTGCGCGCTGCCCGTGGTGGCCAGCGACGGCCGCTTCTGCGGCGCGATCAGCAAGACCACGCTGCTCAAGTTCCTCGACCGCGACACGCCGCCGATCGAGGTGGTCGCCCCCAACGCCGCCCCCGCCCTGGCCGCCGAGCCGCACTGACACCGAATTTCCGCAGAAGGACCCCTGAACGATGAACGACAGCACACTGCCTTCCGAGCTGACCACGCCCGACCTGACGACACCGGCCTTGAACACGCCCGCCGCCCCCGCGTCCGTCGACCCCTGGGAGGCCATCTCGGCCGCGCCCGACACCTCCGCCACCAGCGCCTGGCTCGACGCGCCGGCCCACGCGGCCCATCAGCTCGCGGGCTCGGCCGACGCCACCACCAGCAACGGCTTCGCGCTGCACCGCCTCTGGGACGGCTCGCTGCCGGTCGAGGCCTGGATCAACCAGGGCCTGGGCTGGGTGGTCGAACACTTCCGGCCCTTCTTCCAGACCGTGCGCCTGCCCATCGACAGCACGCTGAACTGGGTGCAGAGCCTGCTCACCGGCCTGCCCACGCTGGCCATGATCGCGCTGATCGGGCTGCTGGCCTGGCAGTTCGCGGGCCGTGCGCTGGCCGTCGGCACCGCGTTGGCGCTGCTGGGCGTGGCCATGCTGGGCATCTGGCCCGAAGCGATGGTCACGCTGTCGCTGGTGCTGACCTCGCTGGTCTTCTGCATCGTGATCGGCCTGCCGCTGGGCGTGCTGCTCGCGAGCAGCGACCGCGCCCAGCGCCTCATGCGGCCGGTGCTCGACGCGATGCAGACCACGCCGGCCTTCGTCTACTTGGTGCCGGTGGTGATGCTGTTCGGCATCGGCAACGTGCCGGGCGTGATCGTGACCATCATCTTCGCGCTGGCACCGCTGGTGCGCCTGACCAACCTGGGCCTGCGCCAGGTGCGACCCGACCTGATCGAGGCGGCCCGCGCCTACGGCGCCTCGCCCTGGCAGATGCTGGTGAAGGTGCAGCTGCCGCTGGCCATGCCCTCGATCATGGCCGGCATCAACCAGGCGCTGATGCTGTCGCTGTCGATGGTGGTCATTGCTTCGATGATCGCCGTGGGCGGC
>NZ_JAAAFX010000009.1:1336681-1341475 GCF_019352895.1 Variovorax boronicumulans
TGTCGGCGGCCTGGGCATCGTGCTGCTGGCCATCACGCTCGACCGCCTGACGCAGGCCATGGGCCAGTCGCGCCGCAGCGCCGGACGCCGCTGGTGGCACACCGGGCCCGTCGGCTTCACGCTGCACCAGCTGCAGCGCCTGCTGAGCCCCTCGTCGCGCGAAGCACGCGAGCCCGCGCCCGCGCTGTCGACCCAAGCGCAATGAACCGTCCAGGAGAAACACCGCACATGAAGAAGATCTATGTCATCGCACGCGGCCTCGCGGCCCTCGGCTTCGTAGCCTTCGCCCTGGTCGCCCACGTGGCCCATGCGGCCGACGAACTGCCCGGCAAGGGCGTGACCGTGCAACCGCTCAAGAGCTCGCTCGCCGAAGAGGCGTTCCAGACGCTGCTGGTGATGCGCGGGCTCGAGCAGCTCGGCTACACCGTCGAGCCCATGAAGGACCTCGAACCCGCGACCCAGCATCTGGCGATCGCCAATGGCGACGCCACCTTCATGACCAACCACTGGAGCCTGCTGCACGCCGACTTCTACAAGAACAGCGGCGGCGACGCCAAGCTGTGGCGCAAGGGCGTGTATTCCGACGGCGCGGTGCAGGGCTACCTGATCGACCGCAAGACCGCCGAGCAGCACCACATCACGAACATCGAGCAGCTGCGCGACCCGGCCATCGCCAGGTTGTTCGATGCCGACGGCGACGGCAAGGCCGACCTCACGGGCTGCAACCCCGGCTGGGGCTGCGAGCTGTCCATCGAGAGCCACCTGAAGACCTACGGGCTGAGCGGCACCGTGACCCACAAGCAGGGCAGCTATGCCGCGCTGATGGCCGACACCATCGAGCGCTTCAAGCAGGGCAAGCCGATCCTCTACTACACCTGGACGCCCTACTGGGTGAGCGCCGTGCTGCGCCCGGGCACGGACGTGGTGTGGCTGCAGGTGCCCTCCACGCCCCAGCAGGACGGCGGCGCCGACACCCGGCTGCCCAACGGCAGGAACTATGGCTTCCTGGCCAACCAGGAACAGATCGTCGCCAACCGGGCCTTCGCCGAGCAGAACCCGGCGGCCGCGAAGCTGTTCGAGCTGATGAAGCTGCCGATCGGCGACATCAATGCGCAGAACCTGCGCATGAGCCAGGGCGCCAACACGGCGCAGGACGTGGAACGGCACGCGGACGGATGGATCCAGGCGCACCAGGCGCTGTTCGATGGCTGGATCGCCGAGGCGCGGGCCGCCGCGCGCTAGTTCCAGCCTGCGTCAGGACCGCTGGACGCCGCCGAGGGCCGCGCGCTGGCGCCAGGCGAGTCCGCCGGCCACCAGCAGCACGAGGCCCAGGCCCAGCAGGAACATGCCCAGGGCATTGCCGCCGACCTCGCTGTTGTTGCTGGCGCTGATGGCCCGCGCGGCGGCGTTGGCATCGGTGGCCGTCATGGCGGTCGCGAAGGTCGCCTCCTTGCATCGCCCCAGCATCTCCGCACCCTGGTCCTTCATGCGCTCCTGGCATTTCGCCACCGTGGCGGCATCGGCCTGCGGCGCCGAGGCACCGAAACTCAGGAATGCGCCGGCGATCAGCAGGACCACGCCGAGGGCGAACAGGAACAGGGGATTCTTCTTCATCGTTTTTGTCTCCGGAGCGTTGAATGCGCACACTGCCCGGCAGTGCACGACCCAGCATAGCAGCGGGGTTCGACCCGACAGGGCCTGTTCGGTGCGGCAACTGTTGGATCGGCGCGCGCAAGGGCCAAGTCGCGGATCCGTCCTACACTCGCCCCCAGAACACCCCGGAGGGCTGGATGGCAAGTTCGGACATGGGCTTGATGAATGCCGTGATCGCCGCCTCGCGGGCCGCGTCGGACGTTTCGCGCTGGGACGACATGCTGGCCGCGCTGTGCCTGCGCTTCGACGCCACGGCGGCTTGCATCCACACGCCCCGCAGCAAAGCGCCAGACCGCTCGCTGTTCGTCGACCACGGACTGCCGACCCACACCGTGCCGGACTATGTCGAGTACTGGTCGTCACGCGATCCCTGGATGGCGGGCGCCGTGCAGAAGAACATCTGCGTTCGCACCGGCGAATGCGGCATCGGCCGCGAGCTGTGCGATTGGGACGACCTGCACAGGCTCGACTACTTCCATGAATTCGCGGCGCCCACCGGAGTGAAAGGGCTGCTCGGGATGATCGTCGACGACGGCTCCACGCCCTCGGCCGCACCGCTCACCGTGATCGGCCTGTACCGCCGGCCCGGGCTCGAGGAGTTCAGCCACCAGGACAAGCGCGTCTTCGAATCGGTGCATGCGCCGCTCCAGCTTGCGCTGCAGGCGCACTGGGCGCTGGGCCGCGCCAGGGAAAGCGGTCGGGCATCGCAGGCCTTGCTCGACGTCATCCCCAAGCCCTTGATGGTCCTGTCGCACAGCGGCGAAGTGCTCCACGCGAACGCGGCCGGCGCGGCCCTGCTGTCGCAGAACGTCTGGGCGGGCGTGCGACACGGCAAGCTGGTGCGGCTCGGTCAGCTGGACGCCTACGCCGTGGCGGCCTCGCTGCAGCATGTGCGCCTGGGCCTGCTCCAGACCCACGTGCTCTGGAAGCACGGCGCCGACGAGCTGGGCGCCTCGGCCACGGCACGGCTGGTCCCGCTGGAGGAAAACAATGCCTGCCGCGTGGCCTGGCCGCAGGCCGTGGCGCTGCTGCTGATCGACGAACCGCAGGAAGACCCGCAGGCCCGCCGCATGGAGAGGATCGCTGCGCAGTACCGGTTGACGCAGGCCGAGCGGCGGCTGGCCGACGCGCTGGTCGACGGCCTGACACTCGCCGAATTCGCCGAGCGCCATGGCATCTCGGTCCACACGGTGCGCACCCATCTGCGCAACATCTTCGACAAGACGGGACTGAGCCGCCAGGCCGATCTGATCCGGCTGGCCGGCGTGCCGCGGCATTAGACCGGCCGTACTTCATTTGAACGATGCCAGGGCGCGATGCGCCCGGGACACTCGCCGGCACCGCGCGGCGACCCGTCATTGACCGGAGGTCGGGCGACGCCGCCTGCCCACCTCTGGAGCCTCGACACGACATGAACCCCACCGCCCCGCGCAGCGCCCGGAACCGACCTGCCCTCTGCGCCACCGCCCTGCTCTTTCTCGCCGGACTCCATGGCCTGGCCGCGGCCCAGGCCGCGCGCGTGTGCGAGCACGATGCCGCCGTCACCGAGCGCTTCATCCCGGTCGAGATGCTGACCGGCCTGCCGCTGCCGGGCGCGCGCGAGCTCCGCTTCGCCGAGGTCGACCGCAGCTACCCCTTCATCGATGTGCTGCCCGACGGCCAGCTCGGCCAGGGCGATGTGCGGCTCAAGGGGCCGACGAAGTACACGGGCTATGCGGGCAAGGAGTTCGAGGTCTATGAACGCTCGGTGCCGCGTGCCGCGGAGCGCGTGGCGCTCACGCCCGACAGCACCGCCATCGGCCGGGTCTGGGACCAGCGCTTCGGCAACGCCTACAACGAAGGCAAGTTCCCGGTCGGCCTCTGGCAGCAGGGCCAGAAGCGCAGCTACGACACGCTCTACGGCCAGCGCAGCGCCGTGTCGTCGATCGAGATCGAGAAGCTCTCGTGCACCTATGACGGCGTCGCCGAATCGCTGCAGTACCGCTGGCGCACCAACAACGGCGTCGACTACGGCTACATCTACGCGCCAGGCCGCGGCGTGGTGCAGGTCTTCACATACAAGGGCGGGCGCTGAGCCTCCGCACCAAGGGCCGCGGGGGCTTCACCCGTCGGCCCGTCGAGGGGGATGCGAGCACATCCGGCAGACCTTCTAAGGGATTTTCCCCAGCTTGCGCTGGGCCATTGGTCTTGACTTTTGTCATGCACAAAAGTTATGATCATTTGCTTCAGACGATCAACAAGTCATGTTGATCATCCTGTGCTCCGCTCGAATCTAGGAATTTCGTCGCAGCGCAGGACTTCCTCGCCGGGCCCTGCCCGGCAAACCGGCCGGATGTTTCCGGCCCCATTGCCACGTCACGCTCTTCCAGAGCGGCGCCCCTCGACCAGGCCCGCCGCGCTGCGAAAGAAGCATCCGGCGGGCACTGGTTTCGTCGCCACGTCGTCTTCAGTGCCTGTCGGCAGCCCTTGAGGCTCGCCGGGCCATCGCACGCGCATCTTCGTGCGTTCCTTCGTTCGGGTAGCCACCTGGGTTGTTGACGTGGGCGTCGCCGCCTGGGCGGTGACGCCTTGTTCAACCTTCACATACAGGAACCCCGCTCCATGGCCAAAGGAATTCTCATCGACCACGTCTTCAAGGTATTTGGTGATGACCCCGCGCAGGCCCTGGAGTTGGTTCGGCAAGGTTTCTCCAAGCAGGACATCCTGGCGCGCACCGGCCAGTCGATCGGCGTGTTCGACGCCACCTTCGAGATCCAGGCCGGCGAGATCTTCGTGATCATGGGGCTCTCCGGCTCGGGCAAGTCGACGCTGGTGCGCCTGCTCAACCGGCTCATCGAGCCCACCGCCGGTCGCATCGTCATCGACGGCGCCGACATCAACGAACACTCCGACGCCAAGCTGCGCGCACTGCGCCGCAAGGACATCAGCATGGTGTTCCAGTCCTTCGCCCTGATGCCCCACATGACCGTGCGCGAGAACACCGCCTTCGGCCTCGAGCTCTCGGGCACCGACAAGAAGGCCCGCCTGGCGCAGGCCGACCTCGCGCTCGCGCAGGTGGGCCTCGCGGGCTGGGGCGACAGCTACCCCGACGAGCTCTCCGGCGGCATGCAGCAGCGCGTGGGCCTGGCGCGCGCGCTGGCC
>NZ_JAAAFX010000009.1:1341485-1549804 GCF_019352895.1 Variovorax boronicumulans
CTTCTCCGCGCTCGACCCGATCATCCGCACCGAGATGCAGTCGGAGCTGCTGCGCCTGCAGCAGGCGCAGCGCCGCACCATCGTCTTCATCTCGCACGACCTCGACGAGGCCATGCGCATCGGCGACCGCATCGCGATCATGAAGGACGGCCAGGTGGTCCAGGTCGGCACGCCCGACGAGATCCTGCGCAATCCGGCCGACGACTACGTGCGCAGCTTCGTGCGTGGCGTGGACGCGGCAGCCGTGTTCAAGGCCGCCGACATTGCCCGCAAGCGCCTGACCGTGGTGCGCGAACACACCGACCGCGGCTGCCACGCCGCCTTGCGATTGATCGAGGACCACGACGACGACTTTGCCTATGTGGTCAGCCCCGGCCGGCGCTATCTGGGCACGGTCTCCGCCGACTCGCTGCGCACCGCGCTGCGCGGCCACGTGGGCGCGCTGGGCCTGCAGCATGCGTTCCTGCCGGACGTGCCCCCGATCGCCGCCGAGGACGCCGTGGCCAACCTGTTCGGCCAACTGGCACAGGCGCCCTGCGCGCTGCCCGTGGTGGCCAGCGACGGCCGCTTCTGCGGCGCGATCAGCAAGACCACGCTGCTGCGCTTCCTGGACCGCGACACGCCGCCGGTACCGCCTTCACCGCACATCGAACTGCCCAAGGCCTTGAACCTCACTGCGCCCGCCACCGAGACGATGGCCCCGGGCCTGCCCGCCACCCCCACACAAGAACGAGGGATTGCCGCATGAGCGACGTCGTACACCACGCCCCCGCGGTATTGCTGGCACAGGCCGACCTGCCGCTGACGACCGGCAGCGACCCCTGGACGCCCCCCATCGAGAGCGCCCCGGCCATCGCTTCCTCGCCGTGGGACGTGCCGGCCGACGTGGCGCCTTCGGCGCCTGCCGCCGATCCCTGGGCTGCGGCCACCTCGGCCAGCGACACGGCCTCGGCCCCGGGCGGCGACTGGCTGGCCGGCACGCCGGGCGATGCGCCGGGCGCCGCAGATGCGTCGCACCAGGGTTTTCAACTGAACCAGCTCTGGGACGGCTCGCTGCCGCTGGAGGGCTGGATCAACCAGGGCCTGGGCTGGGTGATCGACAACTTTCGCCCCTTCTTCCAGACCGTGCGTGCGCCCATCGACGCCACCCTGAGCTGGGTCGAGGGTCTGCTGACCACCATGCCCATGCTGGCCATGGTGAGCGTGCTGGGCCTGCTGGCCTGGCAGTTCGCCGGCCGTGGCGTGGCCATCGGCGCCGTCGTCTCGCTGATGCTGGTGGGCATGCTGGGCATCTGGAGCGAGGCCATGGTCACGCTGTCGCTGGTGCTGACCTCGCTGGTCTTCTGCATCGTGATCGGCCTGCCGATGGGCATCGCGCTGGCCGCGAGCGACCGCGCCCAGCGCTGGACGCGGCCCTTCCTCGATGCGATGCAGACCACGCCGGCCTTCGTCTACCTGGTGCCGGTGGTGATGCTGTTCGGCATCGGCAACGTGCCGGGCGTGATCGTGACCATCATCTTCGCGTTGCCGCCGCTGGTGCGCCTGACCAACCTCGGCCTGCGCCAGGTGCGACCCGACCTGATCGAGGCTGCCCGCGCCTATGGCGCCTCGCCCTGGCAGATGCTGGTCAAGGTGCAGCTGCCGCTGGCCATGCCCTCGATCATGGCCGGCATCAACCAGGCGCTGATGCTGTCGCTGTCGATGGTGGTCATTGCTTCGATGATCGCCGTGGGCGGCCTGGGCCAGATGGTGCTGCGCGGCATCGGCCGCCTCGACATGGGCCTGGCCACCGTCGGTGGCCTGGGCATCGTGCTGCTGGCCATCACGCTCGACCGCATCACCCAGGCCATGGGTGCGCCGCGCCGTGGCGTGCGCCACTGGTGGCAGACGGGCCCCGTGGGACTGGCGACGCGCGCGTTCCAGCGCCGCGCCGACACCCTGCCTGCGAGCGTCGTCGTCGCCGACGCGCGGTAGCCCGCTGCGCCAGCCACGCGCCATCAAGACCTTTGGCGGTCGGGTCCGGCCAGCGCCGGGCACCGCCGCGAAAGCCAGGAACGGGGGCCTTGACCGCCCGTCCTTCATCCGCCGACGGCCCGCAGATCCATTGCCATCTGCGGGTTGCGGCTTGCCTTTCCACTTTCCTCAACGCCCGGTCTCGGGCAAAGAAAGAACACGCATGATGAACACTCGCGATTTCACCCGCTCGCTGCTCGCCGGGAGCCTGCTGGCCCTGGGCCTGGGCTCGCCCGCCTTCGCTGCCGACCTGCCCGGCAAGGGCGTCAAGGTGCTGCCACTGCAAAGCGCCCTGGTCGAAGAGACCTTCCAGACCCTGCTGGTGACCCGCGCGCTGAAACAGCTCGGCTACGACGTGCAGCCGATCAAGGAAGTCGAGTACCCGATGGCGCACATCGCCGTCGCCAACGGCGATGCGACCTTCATCGCCAACCACTGGAACCCGCACCATGCCGAGTTCTACAAGAGCGCGGGCGGCGATGCCAAGATGGCGCGCAAGGGCGTCTACGCGGCCGGTGCCACGCAGGGCTACATGATCGACAAGAAGACGGCCGATCAGTACAAGATCACCCACCTGAGCCAACTGAGCGACCCGAAACTGGCCAAGCTCTTCGACGCCAACGGCGACGGCAAGGCCGACCTGGTCGGCCCCAGCGCGGGCTGGGGCGGCGAGGCCGTGGTCGAGCACCAGCTCACCGCCTTCAAGCTGCGCGACACCGTGACCTACACGCAAGGCAACTACCCGGCGCTGATCGCCGACACGCTCGCCCGCTTCAAGCAAGGCAAGCCGGTGCTGTTCTACGCCTGGACGCCGTACTGGCTCAGCAACGTGCTGCGCGCGGGCAAGGACGTGGTCTGGCTCGAAGTGCCGTTCTCTGCGATGCCGGGCGTGCAGGCCGGCACCGACACGAAACAGGCCAACGGCAAGAACTACGGCTTTCCGCTGAACAACGAGTACATCGTGGCCAACAAGGTCTTCGTCGAGAAGAACCCCGCCGCCGGCAAGCTGTTCGAGGTCATGGCCTTGCCGCTGGCCGACATCAGCCGGCAGAACCAGTTGATGCACGACGGCCAGAACCGCCAGCAGGACATCGAACGCCACACCGACAGCTGGATCAAGGCGCATCAGAAGACCTTCGACAGCTGGATCGCGCAGGCCCTGGCCGCTGCGGACAAGTAAGACCGCGGGCGCCGGCGCTGCCGGTCGCCACCCAGCCGCTGCGCCCCCCGGGACAGCGGCTTTTTTGCGCCCGCGCCGGCCGTGGCCGCGCGGCTGTCAAAATACCGGGCGCGCCGAGGCCCGAAAAGCCTGCGCACGCACGGCTCCCACAAGAACGGCTCGCACGATCGAGCGTCCACCCACGGAACGAATTGCCATGACCACGACCATCCAGCAGGCCGACCTGATCGAATCGATCAGCGCCGCGCTGCAGTACATCAGCTACTACCATCCCGCCGACTACATCGCCCACCTGGCCAAGGCCTACGAGCGCGAGCAGAGCCCGGCCGCCAAGGACGCCATCGCGCAGATCCTGACCAACAGCAAGATGAGCGCCACCGGCCACCGCCCGATCTGCCAGGACACCGGCATCGTCAACGTGTTCCTCAAGGTGGGCATGGACGTGCGCTGGGGCGGCTTCACCGGCAGCCTCGACGACGCCATCAACGAAGGCGTGCGCCGCGGCTACAACCACCCCGACAACACGCTGCGCGCCTCGGTCGTGGCCGACCCGCAGTTCGACCGCAAGAACACCAAGGACAACACGCCCGCGGTGATCTTCACCGAGATCGTGCCGGGCGACACGCTCGAGGTCACGGTCGCGGCCAAGGGCGGCGGCAGCGAGAACAAGAGCAAGCTGGCCATGCTCAACCCGGGCGACAACATCGTCGACTGGGTGCTCAAGACCGTGCCCACCATGGGCGCCGGCTGGTGCCCGCCGGGCATGCTGGGCATCGGCATCGGCGGCACGGCCGAGAAGGCCGCGCTGATGGCCAAGGAAAGCCTCATGGACGACCTCGACATGCACGAGCTGCAGGCCAAGAAGGCCTCGGGCGCCGAGCTGAGCAAGGTCGAGGCGCTGCGCATCGAGCTCTACGAAAAGGTCAACGCGCTGGGCATCGGCGCGCAGGGCCTGGGCGGCCTGGCCACCGTGCTCGACATCAAGATCAAGATGTACCCCACGCACGCGGCCAGCAAGCCGGTGGCGATGATCCCCAACTGCGCGGCCACCCGCCATGCGCACTTCGTGATGGACGGCAGCGGCGCGGTCTACCTCGATCCGCCCTCGCTGGACCTCTGGCCCGACGTCGACTGGACCCCCGATTACAACAAGAGCAAGAAGGTCGACCTCGACACGCTCACGCCCGCCGAAGTGGCGAGCTGGAAGCCGGGCGATACGCTGCTGCTCAACGGCAAGATGCTGACCGGCCGCGACGCCGCGCACAAGCGCATCGCCGACATGCTGGCCAAGGGCGAGAAGCTGCCGGTGGACTTCACCAACCGCGTCATCTACTACGTCGGCCCGGTCGACCCGGTCGAAGGCGAAGCGGTAGGCCCGGCCGGCCCGACCACCGCCACCCGCATGGACGGCTTCACCGAGATGATGCTGGCCCAGACCGGCCTGATCGCGATGATCGGCAAGGCCGAGCGCGGCCCGACCGCCATCGAGGCGATCAAGAAGCACCAGAGCGCCTACCTGATGGCGGTCGGCGGTGCCGCCTACCTGGTGAGCAAGGCCATCAAGACCGCCAAGGTGGTGGGCTTCGCGGACCTGGGCATGGAAGCCATCTACGAGTTCGACGTGGTCGACATGCCCGTGACCGTGGCCGTCGATGCGGGCGGCACCAGCGTGCACATCACCGGCCCGGCCGAATGGCAGAAGCGCATCGCCTCGGGCGAACTCAAGACCATCACCCTGGAAGCGGCTTGACCCTGGCGGCGATCGGCGTCTTCGACAGCGGGGTCGGCGGCCTCAGCGTGCTGGCCGCGCTGCGGGCCGCGCTGCCGCACGAGCGCTTCGTCTATTTCGCCGACACGCCCTATGCGCCCTATGGCGAGCGTGGCGATGCCTACGTGATCGAGCGCACGCGCAGCGTGACCGGCGAGCTGATCGCGCAGCACGGCATCAAGGCGCTGGTGGTGGCGTGCAACACCGCGACCGCCGCCGCCATCCACCTGCTGCGCGCCGAACATCCCGCCTTGCCGCTGGTCGGGCTGGAGCCCGCGCTCAAGCCCGCGGTGGCCGCGAGCCGCGCGCGCCGCATTGCCGTGCTGGCGACACGCGGCACGCTGGCCAGCGCCAAGTTCGCGGCACTGCATGCAACGCTGGCCAGCCAGGCCCATTTCACGCTCGTGCCCTGCGACGGGCTCGCGCGCGCAATCGAAGCCGATGACCAGGCCCAGGTCGCGGCCCTGTGCGAGCGCTACGTGCGCGCGGCAGGCCCCTTCGGCACGTCCGAGGGCCAGATCGACACCCTGGTGCTCGGCTGCACCCACTACCCCTTCGCCGCCGAGGAACTGCGCCGGCACACCGGCCCCGCCGCGCGCTTCATCGACACCGGCGCGCCCGTCGCGCAGCAGACGCACCGGCTGCTGCAGGCAGTGGGCCGGCTCGCAGGCCCGGAGGCCGTCGGCGGCGTGACACTCGCCTCGAGCGGCCCGCTCGAGCCCCTGCAGGCGGCGGCCAGGCGCTGGCTCGGCCCCCGCGGCCTTCAAGGCTGACGCCGCCATGCGACGCCTGCTGCGCCCTGCCTTCCTCTTTCTCGGCCTGCTGGCTGTCGGTCCGCTCGCGCACGCCGCCTGCGAAAGCGGCCTGGCCGAGCGCATCCATGCGCGGCTGTACCCCGATCGCGTGCTCGACGAACGATTGGCCGCCTGCAAGGCATGGCCGGCCTTTCCGGGCCGCATCGTGATCGTGTTGCCCATGCCGCGGCCCACGAGCGATCCGACGGCCACCAAGGTCTACGACCTCGAAGTGCTGCTGGTCCAGCGCCCCGACAACGGCAACACCGAGCGCGACACCCTGGTCAGCCGGCTGTTCCAGGCCGAGGCGATGGACGAGGACGGCGTGGCCATCCAGGAGATCAAGGTCGACACGGCGCGCTATGTGCTGGCCGCCGACGCGCGCGCCTTCGGCCTGCGCGTGCGCTACCGGGGCACCACGCGTGCCGATGCCTTCGCCAGCGAGACCCTGCGCCTCTACGTGTCGCAAGGCGGCAAGCTGCGCGAGGTGCTGCAGGAGATCGAACTCGACAGCGACAGCGGCGAATGGAATGCCGACTGCACGGGCCGCTTCCGGCAGCTGCGCACCCTGCTGTCGACCCGGCCGAACCGCAACAGCCCCTTTGCCGATCTCGTGCTGACCCGCACCCGGACCCAGAGCCGCGGACAACTGCAGGACGATGGCAGCTGCGCGGAGAAGGCGCTGCCACCGCAGTACAGCACCGTGGTGCTGCGCTACGACGGAGAGCGCTTCAAGGTGCCCAGGAGCCTGCTGGCACCCTAGGCTCAGTGCAGGTGGCGCGGCCGGCGTCCACCGCCGTGCCCGCCGGCACCGGGGCCGCCCGGGCCGCCGCTGCCACGCGGGCGCTTGCCCAGCTCGAGCGAGTTGACCAGCGCATCGAAGCGGTCGCCGAAGAGCTTGTCGATCTCGGCCACCACGCCGCCGAGCTCGGCGCCGTCGAAATGGCGCTCCATCAGGTGCACCACGTCCTCGACCAGCAGGTCGCGCTGGACCTGCATGATCGCGGCCGGGTTCGGGCCCACGAAGAGCATCAGGAAGTCGTCGCGCGACTCTTCTTCCGGATCGCCCTCTTCCTCGTCGAAGTCGGTGTCGTAGAAGGTGATCTCGATGGCCGCGCCCTGCTCCGCGAGCTCGTTGAGCGCCATGCACATCTCGTCGAGTTCCTGACGGAAATCCTCGTCGCCCGGCACGGTCCAGCACATCTGGAGCATGTGCTCCTTCTGCTCGAAGCGGATGCCGAGTTCTTCCTCGTAGGCGCTGGTGGCGCCGTCGGCCAGCGAGCGGGCGCCAGCGTACTTCCACAGGGGCTTGAGCGCCTCCTGGATCTGCGCGAAGGTCACGTCGGCGCGCAACGGCACATCGCCGTGCACATGAATCTCGAACGGAGCGTTGTAGCGAGGCATGTCTAGCTCCCTTGTAGTTGATGGTGCCCGGAACGGGAATCGAACCCGTATGCCCGTCTAAAGGCGGCGGATTTTAAGTCCGATGTGTCTACCAATTTCACCATCCGGGCCGGGATCTGAGGACGAAGATAACCCAAAACAAAACAGCCCCGACAACGAATGTTGGCGGGGCTTGCTTTTCAGTGGAGGCGCGACCCGGAGTCGAACCGGGCTAGACGGATTTGCAATCCGTTGCATAACCGCTTTGCTATCGCGCCACGCTTGTTTGAAGCGATTTCGCCATGAACTCGCTGTGCTTGCTCTTGCGAAAAAAAGGGAAGCCTGGGCTTCCCTTTTTCAAAACTGGAGCGGGATAAGAGACTCGAACTCTCGACCTCAACCTTGGCAAGGTTGCGCTCTACCAACTGAGCTAATCCCGCGTTTCGAGCCTCGAATTATATGCCACTTTTTCGAGGTTTCGAAGCTGCGCGCAAATTTTCAATGCTTGATCGAACCTTCGGACGGCTGCGCGGCGCGCTGCTTCGACAGTTCGGCCAGCGCCGCGGCAGAGGCGGCCACCTCTTCGTCCGACAACGGCGTGGGCATCTTCTCGAGCGCGATCTCCAGCACCTTGTCGATCCACTTGACCGGCACGATCTCGAGGCCGTTCTTCACGTTCTCGGGGATGTCCTGCAGGTCCTTGGCGTTCTCTTCCGGAATGATCACGGTCTTGATGCCGCCGCGCAGGGCCGCCAGCAGCTTTTCCTTCAGGCCGCCGATGGCCGTGACCTCGCCCCGCAGGGTGATCTCGCCGGTCATCGCGACGTCGCCGCGCACCGGGATGCCGGTCAGCGCCGACACGAAGGCCGTCGTCATCGCGGCGCCCGCGCTCGGGCCGTCCTTGGGCGTGGCGCCGTCGGGCACGTGGATGTGGATGTCGCGCTTCTCGAACATCTCGTCCTTGATGCCCAGGCGGCGGGCGCGGCTGCGCACCACCGTGCGCGCGGCCTCGACCGATTCCTTCATCACGTCGCCCAGCGAGCCCGTGCGGCTGATGATCCCCTTGCCGGGCATGGTCACGGCCTCGATGGTCAGCAGGTCGCCGCCGACTTCGGTCCAGGCCAGGCCCACGACCTGGCCGACCTGGTTCTGCTTCTCGGCCAGGCCGAAGCTGTACTTGCGCACGCCCAGGAACTCGTTGAGGTTGCTGCCGTCGACCGTGACCTTGGGCGTCATCTTCTTGAGCAGCAGGCCCTTGACCACCTTGCGGCAGATCTTGGACAGCTCGCGCTCGAGCGAACGCACGCCGGCTTCACGCGTGTAGTAGCGCACGACGTCGCGCACCGCTTCCTCGGTGATCAGCAGTTCCTCGTCCTTCACGCCGTTGTTCTTCATCTGCTTGGGCAGCAGATACTTCAGCGCGATGTGGGTCTTCTCGTCCTCGGTGTAGCCCGACAGGCGGATGACTTCCATCCGGTCGAGCAGCGCCGGCGGGATGTTCATCGAGTTCGACGTCGCGACGAACATCACGTCCGACAGGTCGAAGTCGACTTCGACGTAGTGATCGCCGAAGGTGTGGTTCTGCTCGGGATCGAGCACTTCGAGCAACGCACTCGACGGGTCGCCGCGGAAGTCGGTGCCCAGCTTGTCGATCTCGTCGAGCAGGAACAGCGGGTTGCGCGTGCCGATCTTGTTGAGGCTCTGCAGCACCTTGCCCGGCAGTGCGCCGATGTAGGTGCGGCGGTGCCCGCGGATCTCGGCCTCGTCGCGCATGCCGCCCAGCGCCATGCGGGTGTACTTGCGGCCGGTCGCCTTGGCGATCGACTGCCCGAGCGAGGTCTTGCCGACGCCCGGCGGGCCGACCAGGCACAGGATCGGCGCCTTGACCTTGTCCACGCGTTGCTGCACCGCGAGGTATTCCAGGATGCGGTCCTTGACCTTGTCGAGGCCGTAGTGGTCCTCGTTGAGCACCGCCTCGGCATTGGCCAGGTCGTGCTTGATCTTGGTCTTCTTGCTCCAGGGCAGGCCGATCAGCACATCGATGTAGTTGCGCACCACGGTGGCCTCGGCCGACATGGGCGACATCAGCTTGAGCTTCTTGAGCTCGCCCTCGGCCTTCTTGAGCGCTTCCTTGGGCATCTTGGCGAGCTTGATCTTCTTCTCGATCTCCTCGATGTCGGCGCCGTCCTCGCCCTCGCCCAGCTCCTTCTGGATCGCCTTGACCTGTTCGTTCAGGTAGAAGTCGCGCTGGTTCTTCTCCATCTGGCGCTTCACGCGGCCACGGATCTTCTTGTCGACGTTGAGGATGTCGACCTCGCGCTCGAGCTGGCCGTAGAGGTTCTCCAGCCGGGCCTTGATGTCGTCGAGGTCGAGCACCGCCTGCTTGTTGTCGAGCTTGAGCGGCAGGTGCGCGGCGATGGTGTCGGCCAGGCGGCCGGGATCGTCGATGCTGGAGATCGAGGTCAGGATCTCGGGCGGGATCTTCTTGTTCAGTTTGACGTACTGGTCGAACTGCTGCATCACGGCACGGCGCAGGGCCTCGATCTCGGTGCCCTTCTGCGCCGCGGCGTCGGCCACCTCGACCGGCGTCACGTTGGCGGTGAAATGCGTCTCGCCGTCGTTGATGCTGTTGACGCGTGCGCGCTGCTGGCCTTCGACCAGCACCTTCACGGTGCCGTCGGGCAGCTTGAGCATCTGCAGGATGGTCGAGACGCAGCCGACCTCGAACATGTCCTCGACCGAGGGCTCGTCCTTGGCGGCCGCCTTCTGCGCGACCAGCATGATGCGGCGTTCGGCTTCCATGGCCAGTTCGAGCGCCTTGATGCTCTTGGGGCGTCCCACGAACAGCGGGATCACCATGTGGGGGAACACCACGACGTCACGCAGCGGCAGCAGCGGCAGGTCGATGGCGTCGGGAGGCAGGGGGGTGTGACCAGACATGCGAGTCCTCGAAGTGATCAGACAAAGATGGAACGCGCCGCGCGAATTTCAAGCCCGCGCGGCGCGTTCATCGTAGGGGCCACGCGCAAAGCGCGTGAAATGCGATATGGGATGACCCCAGGCACTCAGGCCTTCTTGGCTGCCTCGCGATACACGAGCAGCGGTGGCTTGTTCTCGTCGATGGTCGATTCCTCGACCACCACCTTGTCGACATTGGTCGCGTTGGGCAGCTCGAACATGGTGTCGATCAGAGACTGCTCGAGGATCGAGCGCAACCCACGCGCGCCGGTCTTGCGCGCCAGCGCCTTGCGGGCGATCGCCTTGAGCGCGGCGGGACGGATTTCCAGGTCCACGCCCTCCATCTGCAGCAGCTTGGTGAACTGCTTGACCACCGCGTTCTTCGGCTCGGTCAGGATCTGGACCAGCGCGTCCTCGCTGAGCTCGGCCAGCGAGGCGACCACGGGCATGCGGCCCACGAGTTCGGGGATCAGGCCGAACTTGATCAGGTCCTCCGGCTCGACCTCGCGGAACACCTCGGTGATGCTGCGCTGCGCCTTGCTCTTGACCGAGGCGCCGAAACCGATGCCCGAGGCCTCGGTGCGGTTCTCGATGACCTTCTCCAGGCCGGCGAAGGCGCCGCCGCAGATGAACAGGATGTTGGTCGTGTCGATCTGCAGGAAGTCCTGGTTCGGGTGCTTGCGCCCGCCCTGGGGCGGCACGCTGGCCATGGTGCCTTCGATGAGCTTGAGGAGGGCCTGCTGCACGCCCTCGCCCGACACGTCGCGCGTGATCGAGGGGTTGTCGGACTTGCGCGAGATCTTGTCGATCTCGTCGATGTAGACGATGCCGCGCTGGGCCTTCTCGACCTCGTAGTTGCAGCTCTGCAGCAGCTTCTGGATGATGTTCTCGACGTCTTCGCCGACATAGCCGGCCTCGGTCAGCGTGGTCGCATCGGCCATCACGAAGGGCACGTCGAGCATGCGCGCGAGCGTCTGCGCCAGCAGCGTCTTGCCCGAACCCGTGGGGCCGATCAAGAGGATGTTGCTCTTGCTGAGCTCGACCTCGTCGCCCTTGCTGTTCTTTTCCTTGTGGCGCAGGCGCTTGTAGTGGTTGTAGACCGCCACCGACAGCATGCGCTTGGCCGGCTCCTGGCCGATCACGTAGTTGTCGAGGTTGGTCTTGATCTCCAGCGGCGTGGGCAGGTCGTTGCGCGCGTCGCGCGCCTCTTCGCCGGCCGGGAGTTCATCGCGGATGATCTCGTTGCAGAGATCGATGCACTCGTCGCAGATGAAGACCGAAGGGCCCGCGATCAGCTTCTTGACCTCGTGCTGGCTCTTGCCGCAGAACGAGCAATAAAGCGTTTTTTCGCTGGAAGAGCCTTTTTTATCGGCCATGGACAGGTGCCTCGTTACGCAGTAGGTTCAATGATAACTAAAACAAAAACGGCGTTTCCCGCATGGAAAACGCCGTTTTCTGCCATTTGGCGCCCTGCGGCGCCAAGCGGCTTCCAGCGTGTCAGCCGCGTTTTGCAACGACCTGGTCGACCAGGCCGTAATCCTTGGCTTCGTCGGCCGTCAGGAAGTAGTCGCGCTCGGTGTCGCGCTGGACCTTTTCCAGCGGCTGGCCGGTGCGTTCGGCCAGGATCTTGTTCATCTGGTCCTTGGTGCGCAGGATGTCGCGCGCATGGATCTCGATGTCGGTGGCCTGGCCACGGGCGCCGCCCAGCACCTGGTGGATCATGACCTTCGAGTTGGGCAGCGAGAAACGCTTGCCCTTCTCGCCGGCCGCCAGCAGGAAGGCGCCCATGCTGGCCGCGAAGCCCAGGCACATGGTCGACACGGCCGGCTTGATGAACTGCATGGTGTCGTAGATCGCCATGCCGGCGCTCACGCTGCCGCCCGGCGAGTTGATGTAGAACGAGATGTCCTTGTCCGGGTTCTCGCTCTCGAGGAACAACAGCTGCGCGACCACCAGGTTCGCGGTCTGGTCGTTGACTTCGCCCACCAGGAAAATGATGCGTTCCTTGAGGAGCCGCGAATAGATGTCGTAGGACCGCTCGCCGCGGCCCGACTGCTCGATGACCATCGGAACCATGCCGAGGCCTTGAATTTCGTTTGCGATCATGTAGTTGCTCTCCGGGAAGATGAAGTCGTTCGCTGTGACTGAACTGTACGCCTGAGTGAAATGGGGCTCGTGCCGCAAAGCACAAGCCCCATCGGTGTCACAAGGACGGCGGCGATCAGCCTTGTTGCTGCTGCGCCATCAGTTCGTCGAAGGACACGGCCTTTTCATTGACCTTGGCCTTGGCCAGCACGAAATCGGTCACGTTGTTCTCGATGACCACGGCCTCGACTTCGGCCAGGCGGCGGTTGTCGCTGAAGTACCAGCGCACCACGTCGGCCGGCTTCTCGTAGCTGGCGGCCAGCTCGTCGATGTGGGCCTTGATCTGCTCGGGCTTGGCCTGCAGTTCGTTGGCACGCACCAGTTCGGCCACCACCAGGCCCAGGCGCACGCGGCGCTCGGCCTGGGGCAGGAACACTTCCTGGGGAATCGGCGCCTTGTCGGCGTCCTTGATGCCGCGCTGCTTGAGCTCGGCGCGGGCGCCTTCGATCATGCGTTCGACTTCCGACTGCACGCTGGCGTTCGGCAGGTCGAGTTCGGCGTTGGCGATCAGCGCGTCCATCACGGCGTTCTTGTTGCGCGCCAGCAGGCGGAACTTGACTTCGCGCTCGAGGTTGCGCTTGATGTCCGCGCGCAGGCCTTCGACCGTGCCTTCTTCGATGCCCAGCGACTTGGCCAGCTGTTCGTTGACTTCAGGCAGGTGGGTGGCTTCGATCTTCTTGACCGTGACCAGGAAGTCGGCTTGCTTGCCGGCCACGTCCTTGCCGTGGTAGTCGGCCGGGAACGACAGCGGGAAGGTGCGGCTGTCGCCGGACTTCAGGCCGCGCACCGCATCTTCGAATTCCTTGAGCATCTGGCCTTCGCCGATGACGAACTGGAAGTCCTCGGCCTTGCCGCCCTGGAAGGTCTCGCCTTCGATCTTGCCCTCGAAGTCGACCGTCACGCGGTCGTCGTCGCCGGCAGCGGCGTCCTGTGCGCGCTGGGCGAAGGTACGGCGCTGCTTGCGCAGGATGTCGAGCGTCTTGTCGATGGCTTCGTCGCTCACGTCGGCGGTGACGCGGTCGATCTCGGCGGCGCCCAGGTCGTTGATCTTGACTTCGGGGAACACTTCGAACACCGCGTCGAAGGCCAGCTCGCCCTCGGGCGACTCTTCCTTCTCGGTGATGCGGGGCTGGCCGGCCACGCGCAGCTTGGCTTCGTTGGCCGCCTGCGAGAAGGCTTCACCGACCTTGTCGTTCATCACCTCGTAGTGAACCGAGTAGCCATAGCGCTGGGCCACGACGTTCATCGGCACCTTGCCGGGACGGAAACCGTCCATCTTCACGGTGCGGGCCAGCTTCTTGAGGCGCGAATCCACCTCGGACTGGATGGTGCCGACCGGCAAGGTCAGCGTGATCTTGCGCTCGAGCTTTTCGAGGGTTTCAACGTTCACGGTCATTCTTTGTTCCTCAAGAGAGATGGGGCTGGTGCGCGGGGCCGGACTCGAACCGGCACGTTCTTGCGAACGTCAGGACCTAAACCTGGTGCGTCTACCAATTTCGCCACCCGCGCGGTCAGGTGAATCAAGCAAAAACGGGCGGCCTCCTATCGCAGACCACCCGTTTCGAAATCGGTCAACCGCGCATTTTAGACGCTAATGGGACCCGCTTTCGGTTCGCGCTTCACACGGAATGCTGCGGCGTACATCGCAGGCAGTGCCAACAGGGTCAGAACGGTGGCCACGATGAGCCCGCCCATGATGGCCACGGCCATCGGTCCCCAGAAGACGCTGCGCGACAACGGGATCATCGCCAGCACCGCCGCGGCAGCCGTCAGCACGATCGGCCGCAGCCGGCGCACGGCCGATTCGACGATCGCATCCCAGGCCGGCACGCCCGCGGCGCGGTCGCTCTCGATCTGGTCGATCAGGATCACCGAGTTGCGCTGGATCATGCCCATCAGCGCGATCACGCCCAGCAGCGCGACGAAGCCGAAGGGCCGGTTCAGCAGCAGCAGCGCCGCCGCCACGCCGGCGATGCCCAGCGGGCCGGTGATGAACACCAGCAGCGAGCGGCTGAAGCTGTGCAGCTGCAGCATCAACAGCGTGAACACCAGGAACAGCATGATCGGCACGCCGGCCACGATGGAATCCGAGCCCTTGCTGCTCTCCTCGACCGCGCCCGCCGTCTCGATGCGGTAGGCGCCCTGCCCGGCCGCGCGCCACTTGGCTTCGAGCGCGCGCAGTTGCGGCAGCAGCTGTGCCGTGACGGTGGCGCCCTGCATGCCTTCGACGATGTCGGCGTTGACCGTGATCGCGTAGTCGCGGTTCTCGCGCCACATCACGCCCGGCTCCCAGCTGAACACCGGTTTGGCGATCTGCGAGAGCGGAATCGAACGGCCCGAGGCGGTCGGCAGGTAGGCGTTGCCGATGTCGGAGATCGCTTCGCGCTCGTCGGCCGACTGGCGCAGCACGATGTCGATCAGCCGGTCGTTCTCGCGGTACTGGCCGACCGTGGTGCCGCTGAACATGGTGCGCGAGGCCTGGGCGATGGCCTGGCTGGTCACGCCCAGCGTGCGCGCCTTGGCCTGGTCGACTTCGAGGCGGATCACCTTGACCGACTCGTTCCAGTTGTCGTTGACGCCGCGCGTGCTGGCGTTCTCGCGCAGGATGGCCTTGACCTCGTCGGCGTGCTGGCGCAGCGCCAGCGGCTCGGTGCCGATCACGCGGAACTGCACCGGGTAGGCCACGGGCGGGCCGTTGGGCAGCAGCTTGGCGCGGCCGCGCACTTCCGGGAACTCCTGCGCCAGCAGGCCCGGCAGGCGGCGGCGCAGGGTCTCGCGCTGCGTCAGGTCCTTGGTCAGCACGATCATCTGCGAGACGTTGCTCTGCGGGAAGATCTGGTCCAGCGGCAGGTAGAAGCGCGGCACGCCGGTGCCGATCCAGGTGGTGACCGTGGCCACCTCGGGTTCCTGCATCAGGCGCTGCTCGACGCGCTTGGCGATGTCCTCGCTGGCGGCGAAAGAGGTGCCCTCGGGCGACCAGAGGTCGACCAGGATCTCCGGCCGGCTCGAGTCGGGGAAGAACTGCTGCTGCACCCGACCCATGCCCACGATGCCCAGCCCGAAGATCAGCACCGTCGCGCCGATGGTCAGCCAGCGGTACTCCACGCACCAGTTCACCGCGCGGCGGAAGGCGTTGTAGAAGCGCGAGTCGAACAGCTCGTGCGGTGGCGCGTCCGGGTCGTGCGGCTTGACCTTGAGCAGCAGCGTGCCCAGGTAGGGCACGAAGTAGACCGAGACGATCCACGACAGCACCAGCGCGATCACCGTCACCGCGAAGATCGCGAAGGTGTATTCGCCGGTCACCGATTTGGCGATGCCGATCGGCAGGAAGCCGGCGGCCGTGATCAGCGTGCCGGTCAGCATCGGCTTGGCCGTCACGTCGTAGGCGAAGGTGGCGGCACGCGCCTTGTCGTAGCCCTCCTCCATCTTGCGCACCATCATCTCGACCGCGATGATCGCGTCGTCCACCAGCAGGCCCAGCGCGATGATCAGCGAGCCCAGCGACACCTTGTGCAGCCCGATGTTGAAGTAGTTCATCGCCAGGAAGGTCACCGCCAGCACCAGCGGGATGGTGATCGCCACCACCAGGCCGGGCCGCACGTCGATGTGCCAGCCGAAGCGCCCGCCCTTGTGCAGGCCCAGCGCGACGAAGCTCACCGCCAGCACGATCGCCACCGCCTCGATCAGCACATGGATGAACTCGTTGACCGAGGTCGCGACCGACACCGGCTGGTCCTGCACCTGCGTGAGCGAGGCGCCGGCCGGCAGCCGCTGGCCGATGTCGGCCACGGCCACGCGCAGCGCCTTGCCCAGCGCGATGATGTCGCCGCCCTTGGCCATCGACACGCCCAGCGCCACCACTTCCTTGCCCTGGTGGTGCACCTTGGTGGCCGGCGGGTCGATGGTGCCGCGCCGGATCTCGGCGATGTCGCCCAGGCGCAGCTGGTTGCCCGAGCTGCCGCGGATGGGCATCTCGCGCAGCTGGTCCACGCTGGTGAACTGGCCCGCCACGCGCACCTGCACCACGTCGAGCGGCGACTGGATGGTGCCCGCGCTCTCGACCGCGTTCTGCGCGCCGATCTGCTGCAGCACCGCGTTGAAATCCAGGCCCAGCTGCGCGATGCGCTTCTGCGAGACCTCGATGTAGACCTTTTCGTCCTGCAGGCCGAACTGCTCGACCTTGGCCACGTCCTTGACGCGCAGCAGGCCCTGGCGCACGTCGTCGGCGAAGGTCTTGATCTCGGCCGGCGTGTAGCCGTCGGTCTCGAGCGCGTAGATCACGCCGTAGACGTCACCGAAATCATCGTTGAAGAAGGGGCCCTGCACGCCGCTGGGCAGCGTGCCGCGCATGTCGCCGATCTTCTTGCGCACCACGTACCAGACGTTGGCCACCTCGCTGGACTTGGACGAATCCTTGATCTCGAAAATGATCTGCGACTCGCCCGGCTTCGAGTAGCTGCGGATCTTGCTGGCGTAGGGTGCCTCCTGCAGCGTGCGCTCGAGCTTGTCAGTCACCTGCTCGGCCATCTGCTGCGCGGTCGCTCCGGGCCAGTAGGTGCGCACCACCATCACGCGGAAGGTGAAGGGCGGGTCCTCGTCCTGGCCGAGCTGGAAATAGGCGGCGAAGCCCAGCACCATCAGCGCCACCATCAGGTAGCGGGTGAGCGCCGCATGCTCGAGCGCCCACTTGGAAAGGTTGAAGCCGGCCTTGCCGGTCGTCTCGTTGGGGGTGGTCATCGGGGCGACCTCAGCGCGCGGCCGCCGAAGCGGGGGCCGCCGGGGCCGGGGCCGCCGCTGGCGCGGGCGTCTTGCCCTGGTACACCGTGACCTTCTGGCCTGGCGACAGCACGTGCACGCCCGCCACCACCACCTGCATGCCGGGCGCGATGCCCGCGGCGATCACGGCTTCGTTGCCGTCGGCCGTCGCCACCTGCACCGGCTGCGAGCGCACCGTCATGGTGGCGGTGTCGAGCACCCACACCGCGCTGCCGCTGCCTTCCTGGCGCAGCGCGCTGGTCGGCAGCTTCAACACCGCCGCACCGGCATTCGACAGGGCCTTGGGCCGCGCGTACACGGTGGCGCCGAGCGCCGGCGAGGTGGCCGCATCGATCGCCACCTTGACCGAATAGGTGCGGGTCACGGCGTCGGCGCTGGCCGCGACCTCGCGCACCTTGCCCTCGAGCTCGGCCCCGCCGGCCCAGCCGCGCACGGTCACGGCCGAGCCCGGCCGGATCAGCGCCGCGCGGTCTTCCGGCACCGCGAACACCACGTCGCGCGCGCCGTCCTGGGCGATGCGCACCACCGGCGTGCCGGCCGAGACGACTTGCCCGGGCTGCGCGTCGATGGCCGTGACCACGCCCGCGACGTCGGCCACCAGCGTGGTGTAGCTGGCCTGGTTGCCCTGGGAGGCCTGCTGCGCCTGCGCCTGGTCGAGCTGGGCCTGGGACGACTTGAAGGTGGCCTCGCGGCGCTCCAGTTCGGCGCCGCTGATGAAGTTCTGCGCCCGCAGTTCGCGGTAGCGCTTGAGGTCGGCCGAGGCCAGGTCACGGTTGGTCACGGCCGCGGCCTGCTGTGCGCGCGCCGCATCGGCGGCCAGCCGGTAGTCCTGCGGGTCGAGTTGCGCCAGCACCTGGCCGGCCTGCACGTGCTGGCCCAGTTCGGCCTGGCGCCTGAGGATCTTGCCGGCCACGCGGAAGCCCAGCTGCGACTCGATGCGCGCGCGCACCTCGGCCGAGAACTCGGGCACGGTGTCGAAGGCGCTGGTGCCCACGGTCTGCACCTTGACGGAGCGCAGGGGCTCCTCGACCGGCGGCGGCTTGGAACAGCCCGCCACGGCCACCGCCAGCAGCACGGCCGCCGACGGAAATGAGAGCGCAGGACGAAGAAACGATACGGTCATGAACCACCTTGATTGGCACGGAGAGGGTCATTAATGACCGAAGGGTTAGTAATTTTGTGGGATGCGTCCGACGCTGTCAACGAATCGTGACGCGAGCGGCGCACCCGACGCGGTGCCCGACAATCCAGCCCGTGTCATCCCCTGCCCCCCCCGCCGTCGCGCCACCGCCGACGCACTACGAGAACTTCCCGGTCGCGTCCTGGCTCTGCCCGCCGCGCCTGCGCCCCCCCATCGCCGCGATCTACGGCTTCGCGCGCACCGCCGACGACATCGCGGACGAGGGCGACGACGGCCCCGCGCAACGGCTGGCCGACCTGCACGCCTTCGGCGCCGACCTGGCGGCCACCGCGCGGGGGCTGCCGATCTCGGGCCGCTGGCCCGAAGTGTTCGGCCCGCTGGCCCGGGCGATGCGCGACTTCGCGCTGCCCGAAACGCTGCTGGCCGACCTGCTCTCGGCCTTCGTGCAGGACATCGAGAAGACCCGCGACGGCAGCCGCTATGCCGACCGCGCCGAACTGCTGGACTACTGCAGCCGCTCGGCCAACCCGGTCGGACGGCTGCTGCTGCATCTCTATGCCGTCGACGATGCGGTCGCGCTGGCGCAGAGCGACGCCATCTGCAGCGCGCTGCAACTCGCCAACTTCTGGCAGGACCTGAGCGTCGACCTGCCGCGCGGGCGTTTCTACCTGCCACTGGCGGACTGCGCGGCGCACCGGCTCGCGCCCGAGGATGTGCGGCACGGTCCTGGCCACCCCCCGACGCCCGAAGCGATCGCGCTGGTCCGGTCGGAAGTCGCCTGGACCCGCGCCTTGATGGCCCAGGGCGCACCCCTGGTGCACCGCCTGCCTGGCCGCATCGGCTGGGAATTGCGGCTGGTGGTCCAGGGCGGCCTGCGCATCCTCGACAAGATCGAAGCCCAGGGTTTCGACAGCTTCTCGCGCCGCCCGACCATCGGCGCGGCCGATGCCCCCCTTCTGGCCTGGCGGGCCTTCCGGATGCGGAGACAATCGACGCCATGAGCCACGAGAACAGAAGCGACACCCAGAGATGAATCCTGAGCAGTACGTCCAGGAGAAAGCAGCGGCCTCGGGCAGCAGCTTCTATTACGCCTTCCTGTTTCTTCCCAAGCCGCGGCGCGCGGCGATCACCGCCTTCTATGCCTTCTGCCGCGAGGTCGACGACGTGGTCGACGAAGCGCGCGACCCCGGCGTGGCCGCGACCAAGCTCGCCTGGTGGCGCACCGAGGTGGCCCAGTCCTTCGCCGGCCAGCCCAGCCATCCGGTGATGAAGGCGCTGATGCCGCTCGCGGCCGAATACGGCATCGAGGCCCGCCAGCTGCAGCAGATCATCGACGGCTGCCAGATGGACCTGGACCAGACCCGCTACCTCGACTTCCTTGGCCTGCAGCGCTACTGCCATCTGGTGGCCGGCGTGGTGGGCGAAGTCGCGGCGCGCATCTTCGGCCAGGAAGATCCGCAGACCACCGCCTACGCCCACACGCTGGGCCAGGCGCTGCAACTCACCAACATCATCCGCGACGTGGGCGAGGACGCGCTGCGCGGCCGCATCTACCTGCCGGTCAACGAGCTGCAGCAATTCGACGTCAAGGCGCACGAGGTGCTCAACCGCGTGTACTCCGAGCGCTTCGTGGCGCTGATGAAGTTCCAGGCCGAGCGCGCGCACCGGATCTACGACGAGGCCCTGGCGCTGCTGCCGGCGGCCGACCGCCGCAGCCAGAAGCCGGGCCTGATGATGGGCAGCATCTACCGCGCGCTGCTGCGCGAGATCGAGCGCGACGACTTCCAGGTGCTGCAGCAGCGCGTGAGCCTCACGCCGCTGCGCAAGTTCTGGCTGGCGTGGCGCGTGCAGGCGCTGGGCCGGGTCTGAAGCGGAAGCGCCCCGCATGAAGATTGCCGTCATCGGCGCCGGCTGGGCCGGCCTGGCCTGTGCCGTCGAGACCGCGCGCGCCGGCCACCGCGTGACCGTGTTCGAGGCCGCGCGGCAAGCGGGCGGCCGCGCGCGCCGCATCGACGCCAGCCACGGCGGCGCCGCGCTCGACAACGGCCAGCACATCCTGATCGGCGCCTACCGCGACACGCTGGCGCTGATGCGTTCGGTCAGCGTCGACCCCGACACCGCGCTGCTGCGCCAGCCGCTGTCGCTTCGCTTCGCCGATGGCGGCGGGCTGGCGCTGCCCCGGCTGCAGCCGCCTTTCGACCTGCTGGCCGGCATCGCCATGGCCCGCGGCTGGACCTGGCGCGACAAGGGCAGCCTGCTGCGCACCGCGCTGCGCTGGCGGCTCGACGGCTTCCGCTGCGCACCCGAGGCCACCGTCGCCACGCTGTGCGCCGGGCTCACGCCGCGCGTGATGCAGGAGCTGATCGAGCCGCTGTGCGTCTCGGCCCTCAACACCGCGGTCACGCAATCGAGCGGCGAAGTCTTTTTGCGCGTGCTGCACGACGCGCTGTTCGGCGAGCGGGGTGGCGCCGACCTGCTGGTGCCGCGCTGCGACCTGGGCGCGCTGTTCCCCGATGCCGCCCTGCGCTGGCTCGCGGTCCGCGGCGCCACGGTGCGGCTGGGCCGTCGCGTGGCGTCGATCCTGCGCACCGACGAAGGCTGGCAGGTCGACAACGAGCCCTTCGACCGGGTCGTGATCGCCGGCGCGCCCTGGGACGCGGCGCGCCTGCTGCGCTCGGCCGGCGTGGCCGCCGATGCCTGGCTCGCCGCCGCCGACGCGCTGCGCTTCGAAGCCATCGCCACGCTCTATGCCGACGGCGCCTCGGCGCTGGCGGCACCGATGGTCGCGCTGCGCAGCGGCCCGGGCGCGCCCGCGCAATTCGCCTTCGACCGCGGACAACTCGCCGGCCCGCACGGGCTGCTGGCCCTGGTGGTCAGCGCCAGCGACCAGCCGCGCGAGGTGCTGGCCCGCCAGGTGCTCGCGCAAGCGGCGGCGCAGCTCGGCCAGACCCGGCTGCGCATCGTGCAGACCGTGGTCGAGAAGCGCGCCACCTTCGCCTGCACGCCCGGCCTCGCGCGCCCGGCGATGCAGATCGCGCCCGGCCTCGCGGCCTGCGGCGACTACCTCGACGGCCCCTACCCCGCCACGCTCGAAGGCGCGGTGCGCAGCGGGCTGGACGCGGCCCAATGGATCGGACCCTGCGGATGAGCCTCGACTACCTCGATTTCGACTACAGCGAAGATGCCGACGGCAACGGCAGCTTCGACGCGCTGGCCTCGGTGAACGCGGCACAGCTGCCCCAGGTGCATGCGGAGATCGCCGCCGTGCTGCGCTGGGCCCATGCGGCCTTCGCCGAACGGCGCGGCGCGCCCGAGGACGGCGGCGAGTGGGACTACGACCTGCAGTCGCGACGCGAATTCAGCCTCGGCGAGACGCTGTCCTTCGACGCGCGCAGCGGCAGCCTGTCGGTCGAGGCCGGCGCGAGCACGCCGCCGCGCCACACGCTGAGCCTGTCGATCGGCGGCAGCGCGGCCTTCTGCGAAGCCTTCCGCGCGGAATTCGAGATCGACTGAGGCCTACCAGCCCCAGACCAGGCTCTGCGCCACCCAGCCGGTCGTGCCGCTGCCGTGGCGCACCTTGACCCAGCTGCCCTTGCGCTCGAGCGTGCGCAGCACCTCGCCATGGCTGGCCTTGCCCACGATGCGGCCGTTCGTGCCGGGCAGGCTGCGCAGGTTGGCGACGCGCGACCGCACCACATGGTGCGGCGTGCGATCGGTCAGCGAGCGCAGCACCCAGCCGCGGTCGTTCTCGAAGTCGCGCACCTGCAGCCAGTTGCCGCTGCGCTTGATCACCTGCAGCGGATAGCCGCGGCTCAGGGCCCACTGCACCTCGCTGCGCGTGTTCGGGCCCGAGCGCATGTTCACCTCGCCACGCGCCACGCTCACCATCTCTCGCGCATGGGCCATGGAGACCATGGACAGCCACAGCAGGACGAAAGCCAGAAGAAATGCGGGCAGGCGGCGGGAATGCGTCATTCGGTGAAGACCTTTCGGGGACAAGAGAGAAATGGAAAAGCGGCCACGCGAACCGTGGCCAGCCTCTCCGGGTCACTCACCGCCAAATAGTTCCGCAGCGAAAAGACGCGGGCGCTCAGTCGGCGCCGAGCGCGCGGCACAGCGCCTGCAGATCGGGCACCACGAGCTGCGGACGCGCACCGTGCGTCCAGGGCTTGCGCTCTTCCTCGGGATGGCGCACCACCCAGGCCGCCTGCATGCCGACCGCGAGCGCGCCCACCACGTCGAGCGCAGCATCGTCGCCCACATGCAGCACCTCGTGCGGCTGCACGCCCACCGAGGCCGCGGCCGCCTGGAAGATCGGCGCGTGTGGCTTGCCGCTGCCGAAGACGTGGGCGCTGAAGGCCGTGCGAAACCAGGCGTCGACGCCGGTGCGCTTCAGGTCCGCGTTGCCGTTGGAGATCGCCACCAGCGGGTAGCGCTCGCTGAGCCACTTCAACGCGGGCAGCGCGTCGTCGTAGAGCACCACGCGCTGGCGCTCGTCGAAGAACACATCGAAGGCCGCATCGGCCAGCGCCGGGTCCTCGCCCACGCGCGACAGCGCGGCGCGGATCGATTCGCGGCGCAGTGCGCTCAGGTCGTGCGCCAGGTCGGAACGCTCGCGCTCGGTCGCCTCGCGCAGTTCGCGCAGCACGCCGGGCGTGAGCAGCAGCTCGGCGGTCTTGGGCGCCTCGCGCAGCAGCCAGCCGTGCAGCACCTCTTCGGCGCGCGCGATGGTGGGCCAGATCGGCCAGAGGGTGTCGTCGAGGTCCAGCGAGATCGCGGCGATGCGCGTCAAATCCAGGCCGTTGTGTGCCGCAAGGGCCGGTGTCTCGAAAGTCATGGCCGAGAATATCGCATGCCTTCGATCGCCCCGCCCGCCACTCCCCTCCCCCCAACGCCCGCCACGCCACGCACCGCCGTGCTCTGGTGCAACCTGGGTTCGCCCGATGCCCCCACCGCCAAGGCCGTGCGGCCCTACCTCTCGGAGTTCCTGGGCGACCCGCGGGTGGTCGAGATCCCGCGCGCGATCTGGTGGTTGATCCTCCACGGCATCATCCTGCGCACGCGGCCCGCCAAGTCGGCCGCCAAGTACGCGAGCATCTGGCTGGCCGAGGGCTCGCCGCTCAAGGTCTGGACCGAGAAGCAGGCCAAGCTGCTGGCCGGCTGGCTGGGCGAGCGCGGCCACCGGCAGCTGTCGGTGCGCCATGCGATGCGCTACGCCAACCCGTCGATCGCTTCGCAGCTCGATGCGCTGATGGCCGAAGGCGCGACGCGCGTGCTGGTGCTGCAGGCCTACCCGCAGTACTCGGCCACCACCACGGCCAGCGTGATCGACGCGGTCAACGCCTGGACCCTGAAACAGCGCCGGCTGCCCGAACTGCGCTTCGTCAACGACTACCACGACGACCCGGCCTACATCGAGGCGCTGGCTTGCAGCGTCGAAGCCTACTGGAAGCAGAACGGCCGGCCCGACCAACTGGTGATGAGCTTCCACGGCATTCCCGAGCGCAACATCCGGCTGGGCGACCCCTACCAGTCGCAGTGCCTGGCCACCGCGCGCCTGCTGGCCGAGCGGCTGGGCCTGTCGGCCGCGCAGCACCGCGTGACCTTCCAGTCGCGCTTCGGCCGCGCCAAGTGGCTCGAGCCCTACACCGAGCCGACGCTGCGCGAACTCGGCGCCGCCGGCACGCAGCGGGTCGACGTGATGTGCCCGGGCTTCCCGGCCGACTGCCTCGAGACGCTGGAAGAGATCGCGATGGAAGGCCGCGAGGCCTTCCTGCACACCGGCGGCAAGGAATTCCACTACATCCCCTGCCTCAACGACAGCCCGCTGTGGATCGATGCGCTCACGGGCATCGCCGAGCGGCATCTCGCGGGCTGGCCGACCCTGGCGACGAAGCCGGCCGGCTGAGGCTCAGAACTTGCCGAGGTAGTCCATCTTGCCGATGGGCACGCCGCTGTGGCGCAGCACGTCGTAGGCGGTGGTCACATGGAAGAAGAAGTTGGGCAGCGCGAACTGCAGCAGGTAGCGCTGCGCGGTGAACTGCACCTCGTTGCCGCGGCTCTTCATCACCACCGCACGGTTCTCGAAGCCGTCGACCTGGGCACGCTCGAGGGTGTTGAGGTAGTCGATGGTCTTCGCGACCCGGGCCTGCAGCTCGGCGTAGGTGGTCTCGGTGTCGGGAAAGCTCGGCGCCGTGACGCCCGCGAGGCGCGCGCTGCCCAGCTTCGAGGCATCGCTCGCACCCTGCACCTGGCCGGCCAGCGTGTACATGTCGGGTGCGAGCCGAGCGTTGACCAGGGTCGCGGTGTCGATGCCAGCGGCCGTGGCATGCGCCAGGCCCTTGTCGAGCAGGTGGCTCAGCTGGTGCAGGCCGCGGAGGAACACGGGGATGGAAAGGTCGTACAACGAAAGCGCCATGGGGAGTCTCCTGGGGTTCAGCGCGCGATTGTCGTGCGCCTGCCCGATCTCTGCTGGCAGCGCCTCACCAGCGCAGCAGGCGGGGGCCCAGCACCGCGCCGATCAGGGCCGTCGCCGCGATGCCGCTCACGTACCAGACCGCCAGGAAAGGGGCCGCCAGCTCCATGCAGTGCATCGCATACACCGCGGCGCCCACGCCGCCCGCCAGCGCGCCGGCCGCGGCGCCCGCGAGCGCGGGCCGGGTCGGCGCCAGGCTGCGCAGCGCCACCATGGCCGCGACGAACACCGGCGCGGCCATCAGCAGGATGCTGGCCGCGCAGATCTGCCACGAGATCCCCCAGAGCATGGTCGCGCGTTCGGGCGCGGCGGCGGGCATCCACACGACGGCCGCCAGCGCCCAGATCAGGGCCACCGGCACGCAGAGCAGCAGCGGCCACGCGCGTCCGATGCGCACGCCCGGCCGCGCCAGGCGCTGCAGGATCACGCCCGCGGCCAGCGCGATGCACAGCGGGAACAGCAGCTTGAGCCAGAACATCGGCAGCTGCACCGCATCGGCCCAGTCGCGGCGCACGCCGTAGCCCACGAGCAGCACGGCCAGCGACAGCGGCACCGCCAGGCCCAGCGCCAGCGTCAGCCGGCGTGCGGCCGCATGGCGGGGCACCGGGGCGGCATCGGCGGCCAGCAGGGCAATCAGCGCATCGGTCTTCATCGGGCGTCCTTGATCTTCTGCATCAGGGCCTTGAGCCCGCGGTGGATGCCGACCTTGACCGCCGATTCCGACATGCCGGTCTTCTGCGCGGCCTCGGCGATCGAGAGGCCTTCGAGCTTCACGTGGACGATCGGCAGCCGGTGGCGGTCGGGCAAGGTGTCGAGCAGGCCCGACAGGTCGCGTCGCGCGTCGCTGGCCTCGGTGGCCGAGTCGGCGAACACCTCGAGTTCGTCGTCGAGCGGGATGTGCAGCGCCTCGCGGCTGCCCTTGGCGCGCAGCAGGTCGATCATCTTGTAGCGCGCGATCGCATGCACCCAGGCCGTCAGGGGCTGGTCGCTCTGGTAGGTGTGGCGCTGGTTGTGCATGGCGATCAGGCATTCCTGGACGAGGTCTTCCACTTCATCGGGCCAGCCGAACAGCCGACGACCCAGGAAGCCGCGCAAGTGCGCGCCCAACTGGACCAGGAATGCACGGTAGGCCACGGCGTCGCCCGCCTGGCCGCGCACGAACAGGTCGTGCAGCGCCGCTTCGGCGTCGTGCAGATGCTGCGGGCTCCCGGATGTTGTTCGTTTCATTCGCTCTGCGGGTTACAGCGGGAGGCGGGGCCGGTGAAAAAAGACGGCTCGATTGTGCCGTGGACCGGTCGCGGCGCCCGCCTACGGCCGATGGCCTCCCTGCGCTTGCCAGCCACGGGGTCCGTCGGTACATTGCATTTTTTGAGGGCCTGCAATGTCTGTCGACACCGTTCCGAGTTCTCCTGTTCCCGCCTCCGACACGTCGCGCGCGTCGTTCCTCTCCCCGCCGTCCGCCACGCCGCCGCAGAACGAGGTGCCGCCCGGCGAGCCCGACGCGCTGGCCTCGGTCTCGCTGTCCCCGATCTACGCCGCCGCGGCCACCGCCGTGAACGCGACCGGCCCGCGCCACATCCGGCTGACCTCGCATGCCAGCGGTTTCGGCGCCCTGCCGATCCACTGGGGCGCGGCCAGCGCGGCCGAGCGCGGCCCGATCGTCGGCACCACCACCTCGCGCGCGCACCGCAACGTGATCGGCACCCACAGCGGCTCCTACAGCGTGTACCGCGCGCTGGCCGTGGCGGCGGGCGCGCTCAAGCGCGAGCACAAGGCTGACCTGACCAACACCTCGCCCACCGACGTGATCGGTCCCTACCCGCAATGGAGCGAGCCCGGGCGCATCGTCTCGCTCGACCCCTGGGGCGCGATCGTGGCCGACGTGTTCTCGGCCGAGCTCGCGGCCGGCTACGACATCCGCCCGACCTTGGCCGTGACCAAGGCGCACGTGATCCTGCCCGAGGTGATCGAGGCGCTGCAGACCGGCCGGCTCCAGGCCGACGGCAAGTTCCTCACCGACGGCGGCGCGGCCATGGTGACCAAGGTCGCGGTCGAGCCGGCCTGGTACCTGCCCGAGGTCGCCAAGCGCTTCGGCTGCTCCGAGACCGACCTGCGCCGCACGCTGTTCGAGGAAACCGGCGGCATGTACCCCGAGCTGGTGACGCGCTCCGACCTCGAGGTCTTCCTGCCGCCCATCGGCGGCCAGACGCTCTACATCTTCGGCAACCCGCGCGACCTGGCCAACCCCGAGGTCGAGCTCACGGCCCGCATCCACGACGAATGCAACGGATCCGATGTGTTCGGCTCCGACATCTGCACCTGCCGGCCCTACCTCACGCACGCGATCGAGGAATGCATCCGCGGCGCGCAGCGTGGCGGCGTGGGGCTGATCGCCTATTCGCGCAAGGAAGGCCGCGCGCTGGGCGAGGTCACCAAGTTCCTGGTCTACAACGCGCGCAAGCGCCAGGTCGGCGGCGACACGGCCGACCAGTATTTCGCCCGCACCGAATGCGTGGCCGGCGTGCAGGACATGCGCTTCCAGGAACTCATGCCCGACGTCTTCCACTGGCTGGGCATCACCAAGATCCACCGGCTGGTCTCGATGAGCAACCTGAAGTTCGACGCCATCACCGGCTCGGGCATCGAGATCGGCGAGCGGGTCAACATCCCCGACGATCTGATCCCGGCCGATGCGCAGGTCGAGATGGACGCCAAGAAGGCGGCCGGCTATTTCACGCCGGGCCACGTGCCCGACGCCGACGAACTCAAGCAGGCCAAGGGCCGAGGACTCACCGAATGAGCAAGGACAACTACGGAATCGATCCCGAACACGCCACCGCCAACCATGCGGTGCGCCACGCCGACGCGCAAGGCCGCGTCGACCCGGTGCAGGAGCTGACGCCCGACTTCACCCAGCCTGCCGCAGCCGCCACCTGGCTGCGCACCACCGCGGCCGTGCGCGAGCGCGCGGCGCAGCTGCTGGCGCGCGCGCGCAGCGGCGAATCCGCCTGGTTCACGATCGGCGACGCGGCCGCGCTCGACGGCGCCGCGCAGACCGTGGCCGATGTGACGCGCGAGCGCTACCCCTCGGGCCGCATCCCCTTCCACAGCCGCTGGCGCCATTTCGAGGCCGGCGGCGTCGACCGCCTGGCCGAACTCGACCGGCTGCTGGGCAACAAGGTGACGCCGCGCGAACGCGCCCGCGTGCAGATCGACCTGGTGCTGGTCAGCGTGCTGCTCGACGCCGGCGCCGGCCCCGACTGGCACTACGTCGAGTCGGCCAGCGGCCAGCGCTTCACGCGCTCCGAAGGCCTGGGCGTGGCGAGCTTCCACGCCTTCACCAGCGGCCTGTTCTCCTCCGACCCCGAGCGCCCTTTGCAGGCCGATGCCGCAGGCCTGCGGGCCCTGGTGACCGACCGGCTGGCCCAGGCTTTCCAGATCAGCGACGTCAACCCGCTGGTGGGCATCGCCGGCCGCGCCATGCTGCTGCGGCGCCTGGGCGAGGCGCTGGCCGAGCAGCCCGAGGTCTTCGGCCAGGAAGGCCGGCCGGGCCGCCTGTTCGATGCGCTGGTCGGCCCCTACGGCCCGGCGCTGCCGCCGACTGCCGAGGTCAAGGCGCACGACCTGCTGTCGCTGGTGCTGAGTTCGCTGTCGCGCATCTGGCCCGCGGCCAACGCGGTCGACAGCCTGGCGATCGACGGCAGCGACGCGCCCGGCGGCATCCCCATGGGCTCGGGCGACCCGGCCTTTGCGCTGGGCGACTGCTGGCGCCACAGCGCGGTGCACGGCCCCGGCCTGACCAACGGCTGGATGCCCTTCCACAAGCTGTCGCAGTGGCTCACCTACTCGCTGCTCGAACCCATCGAGGGCGCGGGCGTGAAGGTGCGCGGCCTCGACGCGCTCACCGGCCTGCCCGAATACCGCAACGGCGGCCTGCTGATCGACAGCGGCGTGATCGTGCCGCGCGACGCGGCCTCGCTCACGCGCAGCTGGAAGGTGAGCGACGAATTCATCGTCGAATGGCGCGCGCTGACGGTCGCGCTGCTGGACGAACTGGCGCCGCGCGTGCGCACCCTGCTGGGCCGCAGTGCCGAGGAATTGCCGCTGGCCTGCGTGCTCGAGGGCGGTACCTGGGCCGCCGGGCGCGTGCTGGCACAGCGCTTGCGTGACGGTGCACCACCCCTGCGGATCGAAAGCGACGGCACCGTCTTTTAAACTCTCCCCCCTCCGTTTAGAAAAAAACACGGCAACGCCGCCACGCCTTTTCTCAGAATCTCCGCCCTATGAGCAACGTCCACGTCCTCGACCACCCCCTCGTCCAGCACAAGCTCACGCTGATGCGCCGCAAGGATGCGTCCACCAACAGCTTCCGCCGCCTCCTCAACGAGCTCAGCATGCTCATGGCCTACGAGGTCACGCGCGACATGCCGATGCAGGACATCGAGGTCGAGACCCCGCTCGAGACCATGACGTCCAAGGTGATCGACGGCAAGAAGCTGGTGCTGGTCTCGATCCTGCGCGCCGGCAACGGCATCCTCGAAGGCATGCTGAGCGTGGTGCCGGGCGCGCGCGTCGGCCACATCGGCCTGTACCGCGACCCCAAGACGCTGACCGCGGTCGAGTACTACTTCAAGATGCCCAGCGAGATGGAGAACCGCGACATCATCGTGGTCGACCCGATGCTGGCCACCGGCAACTCGGCCATCGCGGCGGTCGAGCGCCTGAAGGAGATGAACCCCAAGTCGATCAAGTTCGTCTGCCTGCTGACCTGCCCCGAGGGCGTGAAGAACATGCAGACGGCCCACCCCGACGTGCCGATCTACACCGCCGCCATCGACCGCGAACTGGACAGCCATGGCTACATCCTGCCGGGCCTGGGCGATGCGGGCGATCGGATCTTCGGAACGAAATAGGACGCCCCCCGAAGGGCTTGCGCACTTCGTGTCGCGGCGCCCCTCCCCCCACTGGGGGGCGATACCGGAGGCCCGGCGGAGCCGGTTCCTCGGTATCCCTCGTGAAGAGTGCGCCTCTACCGCTTTGTTCTTTCTGTCGACTCAAAAAACCCAAGGAAAAAACGTGACAGCTCGTCGTCAATTGATCATTCGTTCGGTGGCCCTGGCCGCCGTCATGGCGGCGGGTGCGCCGGGGCTGGCCTTGGCGCAGGCCAAGCTCAAGGTGGCGGGGGTCTACACCTCGCCCTTCGAGCAGCAGTGGGTCAGCCGGCTGCACAAGGCGCTGAAGGCGGCCGAGGCGCGGGGTGAGATCGAATACAAGGCGACCGAGAACGTGACCAACGCCGACTTCGAGCGCGTGATGCGCGAGTACGCGACCGGCGGCAACCAGCTGATCATCGGCGACGTGTTCGGCGTCGAGGCCGCGGCGCGCAAGGTGGCCAAGGACTTCCCCAAGACCTCCTTCCTGCTCGGCTCCTCGGGCAAGCCGCAGGCGCCCAACCTCAGCGTGTTCGACAACTACATCCAGGAGCCGGCCTACCTCAGCGGCATGGTCGCGGGCAGCATGAGCAAGTCGAACAAGATCGGCATGGTCGGCGGCTTCCCGATCCCCGAAGTCAACCGGCTGATGAACGCCTTCATGGCCGGCGCCAAGGAAACGAATCCCAAGGTCGAGTTCACCGTGAGCTTCATCAACAGCTGGTTCGACCCGCCGAAGGCCAAGGAAGCCGCCTTCGCGATGATCGACAAGGGCGCCGACGTGCTCTACGCCGAGCGCTTCGGCGTGAGCGACGCGGCCCGCGAAAAGGGCAAGCTCGCGATCGGCAACGTGATCAACACCCAGGCCCAGTACCCCGACACCGTGGTCTCGTCGGCGCTGTGGAACTTCGAGCCTTCGGCCGACCGCGCGATCAAGCTGGTGAAGGAAGGCAAGTTCACCGCCGAGGACTACGGCCAGTATTCGATGATGAAGCACAAGGGCTCCGAGCTCGCACCGCTGGGCACCTTCGAGAAGAAGGTGCCGGCCGAGACGGTCGCCAAGGTCAAGGCCAAGGAAGCCGACATCGTGGCGGGCAAGTTCACCGTCAAGGTCGACGACTCCCAGCCCAAATCGACGGCGAAGTGAAGGCGGCCGCGATCACGCGCTGGCGCTCGGCGCTGTCGGCCGTCGTGCTGGCGGCCGGCGTGGTCGCGCTCACGGGCTGCATCGGCATCTACAAGAGTGCCGGCGCGGTCGAGGACACCCGCCTCGACCACACGCCGCGCATCGCGGTGATCTCGGCCTTCCAGCCCGAGCTCACGCTGCTGCTGGCGCGGCTGCAGAAGCCGGTGACGTACAGCGAGCACGGCGTCGACTTCACCACCGGCACGCTCGAAGGCAAGCCGGTGGTGCTGTTCCTCTCGGGCATCAGCATGACGAACGCGACCATGAACACGCAGCGCGTGCTGGACCGCTTTCGCGTCACCCACATCGTCTTCAGCGGCATCGCGGGCGGCGTGAACCCCGCGCTGCACGTGGGCGATGTGACCGTGCCCGCGCAATGGGGCCAGTACCTCGAGGTGCTGATGGCCCGCGAAACCGCGCCGGGCCGGTTCAGCGCGCCGCCCTTCATCACCGACGCGACGATGTTCCCGAACTTCGGCATGGTGCATCCGCGCTCCGTCGAGGTGCGCACCGAGGCCAGGCCGCAGATCGAGCGCAAGTTCTGGTTCGAGGCCGACCCGAAGATGCTCGCGGTCGCGCGCAGCATCCGCAACGTCGAGCTGGCGAACTGCAGCGCGGGCAAGTGCCTGCCGCGCAAGCCCCAGTTGGTGGTCGGCGGCAACGGCGTCTCGGGCCAGGCCTTCATGGACAACAAGGCCTACCGCGAATACACCTTCAGGACCTTCCAGGCCAACGTGATCGACATGGAGACCGCGGCCGTGGGCATGGTCGCCTACAGCAACGGCGTGCCCTACATCGCCTTCCGCTCGCTCAGCGACCTCGCGGGCGGCGGCGACGGCGAGAACGAGATGGGGACCTTCATGGGCATCGCGGCCGACAATTCGGCCAAGGTGATGCTGGCCTTCCTCGCGGCCTGGAAGTGATTCCGCCTTCACTCCCTCCCCTTGCGGGAGAGGGTCGGGGCCGGGGCGCGCACCACCACAGAACGATGACGTGGGCCGCGTGCCCCCCTCCCCGCCTCGCCCCGCAATGGGAAGGAGGAAGACCATGACCCACCCCAGCGCTCTTCGCCTCGTTCTGCTGCCAGGCATGGACGGCACGGGTGATCTCTTCGAGCCCCTGCGGCACGCCATGCGGCCGTGCAACGCCATCGACGTGGTGCGCTACCCCGGCACCGAGGTGTTGGGCTATGACGAACTCGAACGACGGGTGCGTGCGCAACTCCCCGCCGGTCAGCCCTTCGTGCTGCTCGGCGAATCCTTCTCCGGCCCGTTGGCCATCGCGATCGCGGCCGCGCCTCCTCCCAACCTGCGCGGCCTGATCCTGTGCTGCAGCTTCGCGCGCAGCCCCGCACCGGGGCTGGCGTTGCTGCGCGGCGGCCTGCTCGAACTGGCGATGAAATTCCTGCATTCGGACCGAATGCGCGGCCCCATGCGTCACCTGCTGCTGGGCCGCTTTGCCACACCGCGCCTTGCGGGGATGTTGCAGGCCTCGCTGCGACAGGTGACGACCACGGTCATGACGCATCGCCTGAAGGAAGTGCAGCAGGTGAACGTGATCGACCGGCTTTCGCGGGTGCGCGTGCCCGCGCTGTATCTGCGGGCAATGCATGACCGCATCGTTCCGGAGGAGGCGGCGCGTATCATCCAGCGCGCCCTGCCGGGCCTGCGCATCGTGCACCTGCCAGGGCCTCACGGCCTGTTGCAGGCTGTGCCTGAGGCCGCCGCCCGAGCCATCGAAACCTTTTGCAATGCGCTTGGCGACCCCGAGCCCACCGCCCCATGAACCCCACCGTGCTCCGGCTTGCCGGCATCACCAAGCGCTTCGGCCCGCTGGTGGCCAACGACGCGATCTCCCTCGAGCTGCAGGCCGGCGAAGTGCTGGCGCTGCTGGGGGAGAACGGCGCCGGCAAGTCGACGCTGATGTCGATCCTGTTCGGCCACTACACCGCCGACGAGGGCCGCATCGAGGCCTTCGGCCAGGCGCTGCCGCCCGGCAACCCCAAGGCCGCGCTGGCCGCGGGCATCGGCATGGTGCACCAGCATTTCACGCTGGCCGACAACCTCAGCGTGCTCGACAACGTGCTCATGGGCACCGAGCCGCTGTGGCAACCCTTCTCGCGGCGCAGCGCGGCACGGTCGCGGCTGCTGGAGGTCTCCCAGCGCTTCGGCCTGCCGGTGCAGCCCGACGCGAAGATCGGCGACCTGTCGGTCGGCGAGCGCCAGCGCGTGGAGATCCTCAAGGCGCTGTACCGCGGCGCGCGCATCCTGATCCTCGACGAGCCGACCGCCGTGCTCACGCCGCAGGAGAGCGAGGCGCTGTTCGACACGCTGGCCCAGATGGTGGCCCAGGGCCTGTCGATCATCTTCATCAGCCACAAGCTGGGCGAGGTGCTGCGCGTGTCGCACCGCGTGGCGGTGCTGCGCGGCGGCAAGCTGGTGGCGCAGGCGCGCGCGGTCGACACCACCCAGGCCGAGCTCGCGCTCTGGATGGTCGGCCGCGCGGTCGAGAAGACCGCGCGCCGGCCGGCCCGCAGCGTGGGCGATGCGGTCTGCGTGCTCGACCACGTCAGCACCACCGGCAGCGGCCACGACCGGCTCGACGATGTCTCGCTCACGCTCAAGGCCGGCGAGATCGTCGCGATCGCGGGCGTGTCGGGCAACGGCCAGGTCGCGCTGGCCGAGTTGCTGAGCGGCACGCGCCGCGCCATGTCTGGCTCGGTGCAGCTGATGGGCCGCGCGCTGCCGCCCTCGCCCGCCCGGCTGGTGCCGCGTGGCGTCGCGCGCATCCCCGAAGACCGGCACGCCGTGGGCGTGATCGGCGACCTGCCGGTGTGGGAGAACGCGGTGTCCGAACGGCTGCGCAGCCCGGCCTTCTCGCGCTGGACGCCGCTGGGCCTGCGCTGGGTCAAGCGCGCCGCGGCACGCGCCTATGCGGCGCGGGTCGAGAAGGCCTACGACGTACGCGGCGCGGGCCTGTCCTCGCCCGCACGCTCGCTCTCGGGCGGCAACATGCAGAAGCTGATCCTGGGCCGCGCGCTGATGGCGCCCGAGTCCGCCAACGGCCAGCGCAAGCCGCCGCGGCTGATCGTCGCGCACCAGCCGACCTGGGGCCTGGACATCGGCGCGGTCGCCTATGTGCAGCAGCAATTGATCGCCGCGCGCGATGCCGGCGCCGCGGTGCTGGTGATCTCCGACGACCTCGACGAGGTGCTGGCATTGGGCGACCGCGTGGCCGTGATGCACGGCGGCCACCTGGGCGAACCGCGGCCCGCCACCGCCTGGACACGCGAAGCCATCGGCCTGGCCATGGCCGGCACGGAACATTCATGAGACTCGAACGCCGTCACCGGACCTCCCCCCTGGCCCTCGTGCTCGCGCCCATCGGCGCGATCGCCTTCACGCTCGTCGTCAGCGCCCTGCTGGTGCTCTGGGCCGGCGCGCCCGTGGGCCGCACCTACGCGCTGCTGCTGCAGGGCGGCTTCGGCTCGGTCTTCGCGTGGAGCGAGACCCTGACCCGCGCCATCCCGCTGATCCTCACCGGCCTCGCAGCCACCGTGGCCTTCAAGGCGCGGCTGTTCAACATCGGCGCCGAAGGCCAGCTCTACGCGGGCGCGCTGGCCGCGATCGCGGTCGGCGGCATGCATGGCGGCACCGGCTTCGCGCTTTCGCCCTGGCTGCTGTTCCCGCTGATGATGCTGGCGGCGGCCGTGGCCGGCGCGCTGCTGCTGCTGGGCCCGGCGCTGATGAAGAACCGACTGGGCGTCGACGAGGTCGTGACCACGCTGCTGATCAACTTCATCGTGCTGCTCGCGGTCTCGGCCATGCTCGACGGCCCGATGAAGGACCCGACCGCCATGGGCTGGCCGCAGAGCGTGGCACTGCAGGGCGATCTCGAACTCGGCAAGCTGATCGCGCAGACCCGCGTGCACACCGGGCTGATCTGGGCCGTGTCGCTGGCCGTGATGGTCTGGGCGATCTTCAAGTACACGGTGCTGGGCTTCGACATCCGCGCGGTCGGCGCCAACGCGCGCGGCGCGGCCTTCGCGGGCGTGCCGGTGACGCGCACCGTGGTCATGGTCGCGCTGCTGTCGGGCGCGCTGGCCGGGCTGGCGGGCGCCATCGAGGTCGCGGGCCGCACCAGCTACGTGACGCTCGACATGTCGCCGGGCTACGGCTACACCGGCATCGTGATCGCGATGCTCGCCGGCCTGCACCCGCTGGGCGTGATCGCCGCCGGCGTGTTCGTGGCCGGCGTGCTGGTCGGCGCCGACAGCATGAGCCGCGCGGTCGGTGTGCCGACCTACATCGCCGACGTGATCGTCGCGGCCTCGCTGATCGCGGTGCTGGTGGCGACGCTGCTGACGCAGTACCGGGTGCGGCGCAAATGAGGGCGCCCTCCTCTGCGGCTGGGCTCCTTCCCTCGCTGGGGGAAGGCTGGGATGGGGGCTGCAGCCTGCCCATCGCGCGCCGCCTGCCCCCACCCCCGCCCTCCCCCGGAAGGGGAGGAAGCAAAGACAAATGACCGACCTCTTCGACATCCTCTCCAACGCCTCCTTCTGGGTGGCCACGCTGCGCATCGCCACGCCGCTGATCCTCGGCACGCTGGGCGTGCTGCTGTGCGAGCGCGCGGGCGTGCTCAACCTCGGCATTGAAGGGATCATGGTCGCGGGTGCCTTCACGGGCTGGCTCGCGGTCTACGCGGGCGCGCCGCTGTGGGTCGGCGTCGGCGTGGCGGCCTTCACCGGCGCGGTGTTCGGCCTGCTGCACGCCTTCCTGACGGTCGGGCTCGCGCTGTCGCAGCACGTGTCGGGGCTGGGCATCACGCTGCTGGCCACGGCGCTCAGCTACTTCGGCTACCGCGTGAGCTTCCCCAAGGTCAGCACGCCGCCCACGGTGACGCCCTTCGCGCCGATGGACTGGCTGCCGATCCCGATCCTCAACGCGCAGACCGCGCTCACGCTGTTCGCACTGCTGCTGGTGCCGGTGGTCGCGTGGGTGCTGCTGCGCACGCCGGTCGGCCTGGCGGTGCGCATGGTGGGCGAGAACCCGCAGGCGGCCGAGGGCCAGGGCGTGTCGGTCGCGGCCACGCGCACCGGCGCCATCGTGGCGGGCTCGGCGCTGATGGGTGTGGCGGGCGCCTTCCTCACGCTGTCGGCCTTCAACGCCTTCTTCTTCAACATGGTCAACGGCCGCGGCTGGATCTGCGTGGCGCTGGTGGTGTTCGCCTCGTGGCGGCCCGGCAAGGCGCTGCTGGGCGCGCTGCTGTTCGCCTTCTTCGACGCGCTGCAGCTGCGCCTGCAGCAGTCGGGCGACGCCGCGCTGCCCTACCAGCTCTACCTGATGCTGCCCTACCTGCTGTCGATCCTGGCGCTGGTGCTGGTGGCGCGCAAGGCGAGCTATCCGCAGGCGCTGATGAAGCCTTATCGCAAGGGCGAGCGATAGGCTGATGTTTCAGTAGGTCGTTCATCCGTTCGCGATTTGGGATGCTGTGGTTACCAAGACGCGCCCCTTGACTCAGGAGAACGGATGAACAGCCATAAGCATGCGAGATTGACGCCAAAGGTCGAGCCCTTCTGGTGGACAGGGCACGAACGCAGAGCTGGAAAGTCGCAGCGGCACGCAATGCGGCCGGCGTGAGCCCGCGCACGGCCTGTAAGTGGCTTGCTCGCTTCAAGGCCGAGGGCCTGTCTGGGCTCAAAGACCGCAGTTCCAGGCCCGCATGTTGTCCTCATGCGATGAGGACCGGGTTCGGTTCGAAGCGCTGAGCCGCCAGAGATGGCCCCTGTGAGCCATCAGGTTCCCATAAGCCGCATACCGGCTATGAACAACCTACTGAAATTCAACAGCCAGAGCCTCACCGTCTTCAATGAACAGCACCCGCTAGCTGAACTCAAAGGACATTACATCACGCAGCAAACAGAAATACCACAAAACTTACTGCATTGCGCAATGAATGAACACATGCGACCAATAAATAGGGGTGTCCCCCAGGAAAATCGCGAGCAACAAAACCCATTGCCAGCAACAAACCAAAAATAAACGCTCCCCAAAACTGAAGCCCTAAAGAATGGGCCAATCCAAAGGCAATCGCCGATATCAAAACATATCCCATCCGACTCTCGAACCCCGCGCGCTGCATCACACGACGTATCAACAGCTGGTGCAGCGCCGTCTCAAATAAGGGCCCAACCAGCACAGCCATGACGAATACTCGCAACCACCCTTTCGCAAAAAGCGCTTCTTGCACAGGGGCCGCCGAATTTGAGGAAAAGCCGATGAAATGCAATACATAAGATATTGCCACAGCATAAAAAATACCCACAAACAATAACAAGCCCACAAAACCGAGACAGTTTATATTTCTAAGAAAGTGAAACACGAAATAAAATCCATGACGCACGACATTAAAAATCATAATCCCCTACTAATATCAAAATTAATCATAGGAATTTTTATTTGACTGACAATCCAAGATTGAAGATACGCACGCTCATCTGAGCTTAGAAGTTCATAGATCACGATGTCAACCACATCATCACACCTCATCGCATCTCGTCAGAATAATTCACCATTTATTCTAGACACCCGATTATTTGAGACAAATGTTTCTAGAATTCACTAGGAGATTTGGCATCGTTTTGAGCAAAATCGTTAGTTCTTTGGTTTTCAGCCTGAATTGACCAACAAGGGCGAAAGCGACATCCGCAATACTGGAGTTGAAGAGGTTTTCCAGTGGAAGGATGTACTGACGCGCCTATCGCCGATAGCAAGCCTGATCGACTCCGCCCGCGATAGGCGTGTCAGCCAGGACTGATGCGTTGGATTAGCTGTGCGCACGCCGCCGGCCTGCGCGCAGGTACTGGGCCAGCAACCCGCGCGTGCGCGCGCCGTAAAGCAGTTCACTGACGCCAAGCAGTTGCAGCTAACGCCCTCGATGTTGAGTCGACGCCAGCTGGTGCAGGTGAAGTTCAAGCAATGACGCCGGCCGCGTGCCGCGGCACGCACAAGCACCGAGGTGGTGGTGAAGTTCTGGGCAGGGAGTGGCCAATAGCGATTCCCAAATGGCACTGCATGTGCTGGCGCCACCTTGCCATCACTCCCGATGGACTGCTGATAGCTCCATCAGAGCAGATGGGCCGGCTTAGGAACTATGACCTGCACGAGCAGTTGCCCTCTTTGACCTGGTGCATATCAAGGCCAGTGTGGATTTCTACTGTCCGCAGAATCTGGTTGATCGGTTAGATCGCATCGACACGCGAAACGCAGCTTTAAAGGCCCAAGGTCCCTCAAAGTGGGCTTACAATGCGAATAATTCTCATTTGAGTTGTTGCATCCGGTACTTTCCGACAGTGAAGCAGCTCGCCCGAATGGAGCTTCTTCACCGTGTCCGCCCTGCCGCCGCTGCCTGCCTGCGCTCCTGCCGATCCGCCTGCCGTCGAATCGCTCTACCTCGCGCATCACGGCTGGCTGCAGATGTGGCTGCGCAAGAAGCTGGCGAACGCGGCCGACGCGGCGGACATCGCGCATGACACCTTCGTTCGCGTGCTGGCCTCGCGCCACCGCACGCGCATCGCCGAACCGCGGGCCTTCCTCACGACCATCGCCAAGGGGCTGGTGATCGACAGCTGGCGCCGCCAGGAGATCGAGCGCGCCTACAGGGAAGCGCTGGCGCTGCAGCCCGAGCAGCTCGCGCCCTCGCCCGAGACGCACCTGCTGATCGTCGAGACGCTGGCGCGCATCGACCGCCTGCTCGACGGGCTCAAGCCCAAGGTGCGCACCGCCTTCCTGCTGGCGCAGATCGAGGAACTGCCCTACGCCGAGATCGCGCAGCGCATGGGTGTGACCGTGCGCTCGGTCGAGCGCTACGTGGCCGAGGCGCTCTACCACTGCCACCTCGTGCTGGCTTCGGACTGAGATGCCGCAGCCCGCCTCTCCGGCGCCTTCCGCGGTGCGCCAGGCCTTCGGCTGGATGGTCCGGCTGCAATCGGGCACCGCCGACGCGCGCACGCAGCGCGCGTTCGCGCAATGGCGCAGCGCCGACCCCGCACACGAGCAGGCCTGGCAGCGCGCGCAGGAAGTCGGACAGGCCCTGCGCGCGGACTTCGGCGCGCTGCCTGCCGGCGCGGGCGGTGCATCCTTCGAAGCGCTGCAGGCCGGCGCCCAGCGCCTGAGCCGACGGCGCCTGCTGGCCAAGCTCTCGGTCGGCGCGGCCGTCGTGGGCCCGGTCGCCTGGCTGACGGGCGAGCTCGCCCCCTGGCAGCGGCTCACGGCCGACTACAGCACGGCCAAGGGCGAGCGGCGCAGCGTCACGCTTGCCGACGGCACCGCGCTCGCGCTCAACACCGACAGCGCGGTGCAACTGCGTTTCGACGGCACGCAGCGCCTCTTGGTACTCACCCGCGGCGAGATCGCGCTGGTCTCGGGTGCGGATGCGCAATCGGCGCTCAAGCGCCCGCTGCGCGTGCAGACGCGCGACGGGCTGCTCGAGGCATTGGGCACGCAGTTCGTGGTGCGGCTCGACGCCGACGCGAGCCTGCTGTCGGTCGAGGAAGGTGCGGTCGCGATGCAGCCGGCGCTGGCCGGCGCGGGCGCCGAGCTTGTCGTTGCGCGCGCTGGCACGGTCTACCGGCTGAGCCGCACCGAGGCCGTGCCCGCCGACACCGGCGGCCTCGACCCCACGGGCTGGACCGACGGCGCGCTGGTCATCCGCGACATGCGGCTGGGCGACTTCCTGGCCGAGCTCGGCCGCTACCGCAGCGGCCACATCGGTTGCGACCCGCGCGCGGCCGAGCTGCGGCTGTCGGGCGTCTACCGCCTCGACGACACCGAACGGCTGCTGGCGATCCTGCCCAGCGTGCTGCCGGTGCGCATCGACTACCGCACCCGCTTCTGGGTGCAGGTCTCGATGCGCTGAAAAAAATCTTTCGCTTTTCCTGTCGGGTTTCGCCGTCCCGTCCGGCATGGACAGGACACATCGCTTTTCTTTGCACTCCATGCCACTCCCACATCTGCCCGCCCGCTTCCGGCCTTCCACGCTGGCGGTCTGCCTGCACGGCGCGCTGTGCCTGGCGCTGCTGCCTACTTCCGGCTTCGCGCAGGCGCCCGCGGCCACCGACGCCGACGCACGCGCCTACCGCATCGTCGCGGGGCCGCTCGACGACGCACTGAACCGCTTCGCGCGCCAGGCCGGCATCACGTTGTCCTTCACGCCGCAGCAGGTCGACGGCCTGCGCAGCCGCGGGCTGGAGGGCAGCTTCTCGGTGCAGACCGGCCTCACGCGCCTGCTCGACGGCAGCGGCTATGTGGCGCGACTGCAGGCACCGGGCCACTACGTGCTGCAGACCCGCGAGCCGCTGGTGGGCTCGGCCGCGCCGCATTCCGCCAACGCCGCGCCACCGCCGGCCGCCGAGGTCACGCTGCCGACCACCACCGTGACCGCCGCGCGCGACCGCCGCCAGGAGGTCTACGACACGCCCGCCTCGGTGGCGGTGATCACGCGAGAGGAGATCGACCGGCTGCCGCCGCGCAACACCGCCGACCTGCTGACCGACGTGCCGGGCGTCTACACCTCGCAGTCCCGCATGGACCCGGGCATCAGCGTGAACATCCGCGGGCTGCAGGACTTCGGGCGCGTCAACGTGATGATCGACGGCACGCGCCAGAACTACCAGCAGAGCGGCCACGGCTCCAACGGCTCTGTCTACCTCGACCCCGAACTGCTGGGCGGCGCCGACATCGCCAAGGGCCCGACCTCGACCGTGGGCGGCGCGGGCATGATCGCGGGCCTGGTCAACTTCCGCACGCTGGAAGTGGCCGACCTGCTGCAGGACGGCCAGACGCTGGGCGGCCGCGTGAACACCACCACCGGCAGTAACGCCTACGACTTCGCGGGCAGTGCCGCCTTGGGCCTCAAAGCCGGCGAGGACTTCGACGGCGTGATGGTGCTGAGCCGCAAGAAGGTCGGCGCCTTCGAGAAGGGCCAACGCGGCTCGGTGCGCGAAGGCCTCGACGCGGTGGTGCACGGCATCAGCCAGCTCACCGACCAGGACCAGACCTCGGCGCTGCTCAAGGGCACCTGGCGCTTCGCGCCCGGGCACATGGCCAAGCTGAGCTACATCGGCCTCGACGCGAACTTCGGCGAGAAGGCGCAGTCCGCCTCGGCCGGCGGCCTCACCAACCACGTGCGCACCGACACGCTGCTGGCCAACTACAACTGGAACCCGGCCGATTCCAAACTCATCGACCTCAAGACCAGCCTCTACTACACCCGCACGCGCAACGAAGCCTTCCGCCATGCCGGCGGCCAGCTCGACGACAACGCCTACCAGCTGCGCTACCAGACCAGCACCGTCGGCGGCACGCTGGAGAACACCGCGCGCCTGGCGCTCGCGAAGACCACCGACGCGGTGCTCAAGACCGGCGGCGAGTTCTTCCACGACTGGACGAGCCCGCAGGCGCAGGCGCTGTCGATCGGCGCCGATGCGGGCACGACCGCGCTCTACACCGGCTCCACGCCCGAGGGCAAGCGCACCGTGGCCAGCCTGTTCGGCGAAGCCACGCTGCTGCACGACAGCTGGCTCGAGGTGACCGGCGGCCTGCGCTACGACTGGTACGGCCTGCAGGGCGACGGGCGCATGCGCATCGGCTCGATCAGCAACCCGGCGGGCGTGCGGCCCTCCACCACCGCGCTCTACACCCGCTTCCAGACCGACCGCCACGGCGGCTCGATCGCGCCGCGGCTGTCGGTGGCCGTCAAGCCCATCGAGCAGCTGCAGTTCTTCGCCAACATCGGCCGCGGCATGCGGCCGCCGGCCATCACCGAATCGCTGCAATGGGGCCAGCACGTGGGCAGCCTGTTCCCCTACTACCCCAACCCCGACCTGCGCGCCGAGTACTCGCGCAACACCGAACTGGGCGTGAACGCGGTCTTCAAGGGCCTGCTGACCGGGCGCGATGCGCTGCGCGTCAAGGCCGCGTGGTTCGACAGCAAGGTCAAGAACTACGTCACGCTGGGCCGCATCATGGCGCCCAACGACACCGCGGGCGGCGGCCTGCTCGGGCCCTATGCCTACGTCAACCTCGACGACCCGTTTCGCAGCAAGGGCCTCGAGCTGCAGGCCGACTACGACACCGGCCGCGTGTTCGGTTCGCTGAGCTACACCCACATGATGGTCAAGACCGGCAAGGGCGGCTACGACCCCTTCCCGCTGGGCAGCATGATGGGTTTCCCGTCGAACACGCTGGGCACGCCGGGCGACGCCAACATCTGGTACACGCTGCCGCCGCGCAAGAACCTCAGCATCTCGGCCGGCGTGCGGCTTCTCGACGACAAGCTCACGCTGGGCGGCCGCATGCGCTTCCAGTCGCCCACCGCCACCACCAGCGTCTGGACCATGCAGGGCGATGCCTACAACCAGAAGGCCTGGCACCTCTACGACCTCTGGGCCAGCTACGAGCTCAACCGCCACACCACGCTGCGGCTGGCCATCAACAACCTGATGGACAAGAACTACGCCGAGATGCAGGGCGGCGGCTATTTCGTCGGCCCCGGCCGCACCGCGATGGTCACGCTGTCGCTCAAGTTCTAAGCGGGTGCCGCGCGCACCGATCCCTCCTCCTTCTCCCCATCTCCGCATGCACTCTCCACATCCGCTTTCCGCCGCGTCGCACCCCGCGCGCTTCGGCCTCTCGCTCGCGCTCCTGGCCACGCTGGCCGTCACCGCATTGCCCGACACGCAAGCCCAGACGCACGTCTCCGGCGTGCGCGTCACCTCGCTGGCCTCGCTGCGGCCATCGGGCGAGGACGTGACCTCATCCGACGGCACCGTGGGCTGGCCCGGCGCGCGCCACCCCACCTCGCCGCCGCTGTTCGCGGTCAAGCCCGGGACCACCACGGGCTACCTCTACGGCGGCTTCCTGGGGGCCGGCTGGACCGGCAACCGGCCGACGCTGTACACCGCGGTCGGGCTCTACAGCATGCGGGCGGGCGTCTCGGTCTACGAGCGACTGGCCTTCGACTTCGACACCGACCTGCAGGGCCGCATCAACAGCACGCCGGTGCGCTCGAGCAGCGGCGCGCTCTACGCCGTCATGACCAGCCTCTACGGCGAGCAGTACGCCGGCACCGACGAGAAGAGCAACTACACCTACTCGGCCACGGTCGGCCAAGGCCTGATCGTGCGCACCGATTTCGACGGCGCCTACCCCTCGGTGGTGGAGTCGTCGCGCGGCAAGCTCTACTCGCCCAACGGCGCGCTGGTGATCGACGCCAAGGACAACCTCTACGGCGTCGACAAGGGCCTGCAGGGCCAGGGGCGGATCTTCCGGATCAACCTGGGCACGGGCGTGCTGAGCACCGTGCATGAATTCGCCGTGGGCCCCAAGGGCATGAAGCAGGTGGCCAACGACATCGTGCTGGGCGGCGACGGCTTCCTCTACGGCGTGACCGCCTACCGCCGCGGCCTGCCGCTGGCCCCCGGCACACCGAACGCGCCCGACACGCCCACCGGCACGCTCTACCGCATCGATCCGAACGCCGCCGGCGCGGGCCCCACTGTGCTGCACACCTTCACGCTGGCCGAGGGCGAGCTCAACGTGGGCGACAACGTGACGCACGAGGGCTTCCGCCTGTATCCCAGCGAGCAGCCGGTGACCATCGGCATGACGGGCCCGGCCACGCTGCGCAGCCTGAGCTCGGGCGAGCAGAACGGGCTGTCGTCGCTGGTTGACGGAGGCGACGGCTATCTGTACGGCACCACTTCGGTGGCCGACTGCTACACCTACGTCCACAACCTCAACACGCTCACGGGGCTGCCATCGGTGACGCGCAACAACCCGCTGTGCGGCTTCCGTTCGTGGGCCGCCGCCCCGAACGCCTTCTCGTACCCCGGCGCCTATCCGTACCACGACGGCCCGCGTCCCTACGGCGCGGTCTGGCGCATCGCGCGCAACGGCAGCGGCAGCCTGCAGGTCCTGCACACCTTCAACGAGGACGACGGCGCCACGCCGCGCGGCCCGCTGGCGCTCGCCCCCGACGGCGCGATCTACGGCACCACGCTGGCCGGCGGCACCCACACCTGCAGCAACCGCAACACCGCGAACGCCGAGGTGCGCTGTGGCACGCTCTACCGCATCCGGCCCTCGGCCATCGCGGTCGAAGGCGGCGGCCATGTGGCCAACGGCGGCTTCGAGAAGGTGCACAGCTTCTCGGGCAACGACGGGCGCATCCCGCTGGGCGTGCGCGCCGGCGCCGACGGCCGGCTCTACGGCGTGACCTCGATGGGCGGCAGCTATGCCGACAGCCAGGGCAAGGCGGTGCCGACCGACTTCGGCACCGTGTTCCAGGTGGCGGTCAATTCGGACGGCGCCCCCGATGCCAGCGTGAGCCTGGTGGCGAGCCCGACGCAGCTCAAGGTCGGCGAGACCAGCACGCTGACCTGGATCAGCAGCAACGCCACGCAATGCACCGCGGCCTCGTCGGCCAACGACTGGCGCGGTGCCGTGGCGGACTTCGGTGCCGTCTCGGTCACGCCCAAGCCCGGCACCTACCGCTACACGCTGACCTGCAACGTCGCCGGCAGCGCCTTCGGCGCGCAGGTCTCGGCCAGCACCACGGTCTACGTGGGCACCGACGCCACGGCCGTCGACGGCAACACCGTGAGCTTCGGCAACGGCGGCGGTGGCGCGGCTTCGCCGGTCTGGCTGCTGGCGCTCGCGGTGCTGGGCCGTGCCGCATCGCTGCGCCGCAAGCGCAAGACCCCGCACACCTCCACATCGATGACCACCGCACAGAAGAACTGACATGAAGACCTCGTCCACCCTCTCCTCCGGATCGCGGCCCCTGCTGCTCCTCGCGCTGGTCTTCGCCAGCCTGGCCGCCTCGTCCGCCATCGCGCAGACGACGGCCTTCAAGCCCACCGTGCTGCACCGCTTCACCGGCACCGCCGACACGGCCCAGCTGGGCGGCATGCCCATGGTGCCGCCGGTGCTGGCCAAGGACGGCAGCGGCCAGTTGCAGGGCCACACCTTCAATGGCGGCACGCCGCTGACCCTAGTGCTCGGCCAGGGCGTGAGCTACCGACTCGACGCCCTCAAGGGCACGGGCTACCAGGCACGGCTGCTGGGCGACATCTCCAAGTCGACGACCACGCTGGTGCAGGATGCACAGGGCAAGATCTACGGCGGCGCGGGTGCGTCCAACGTCAACAACGACACCAGCGCCAACCCCTTCGGCTCGACCGCCGCGATGTTCAGCCTGCAGGCCAACGTGGCGAGCGCATTGCCGACGCCGCCGGTGCGCCCGCGCGGCCAGCTGGCGATCGACGACGACCAGCGCGTGTACTTCGGCGGCGGCGACGCCCCGGGCACCTGCAACGCCAGCGGCGTTCTCGCGGCCGGCCTGTGGCGCCTGAACCCTGACGGCAGCTACGCCAAGGCCTTCGACTTCTGCCAGTTCTTCACCGTCGTGGGCCGCCTGCAGCTCCACGAGAAAGGCGGCGCCCCCGTGGCCAGCGTCTGGAGCAAGACCGACCAGGCACTCTATGTGCTGACCAGCGTCGGCGCCACGGGCGTGTTCGACAGCACCCAGGCCAGCGACAACGCCGGCCGCGCCTTCGGCACGCTGGTGAAGATCGACAAGGCCACGCTCGACGAAGGCGCAGCCAACAACGGCCAGCTTGCCTCGGCCGATCAGGTGAAGGTGCTGCACACCTTCCTGCGCCACCGCGACGGCGCGCCGACCTCGGTCGGCGACCGCTACAGCACGCTGGTCGAGGCCGGCGAATGGCTCTACGGCACCAGCTACGCCAACGCCCCGACCGCCGGCGGCGTCAACGACCTGCGCTACGGCGGCACGCTGTGGCGCGTGAAGAAGGACGACCCGGCCAGCTTCACCGTGCTGCACCGCTTCCGCGATGCCGACATGCTCGCGAAGGACGGCACCGCCCAGGCCGACGGTTCCACGCCCAATGGCCCGCTGGTGCTCGCCGCCGACGGCAACATCTACGGCACCACGGCGCGCGACGGCTCCAGCCTCTACCGGCCCGCGACCGGCCTGCCCACGCCCTCGGGCGCCGGCACGCTGTTCCGCATCGTCGTCGGCAGCAAGGGCGATCGCTCGGACGACATCTATGAAGTGCTGCACCGCTTCGACATCGCCACCGAAGGCGCACGCCCCGTGGGCCTGAGCCTGGGCGCGACGGTCGACGGCGTGCAGAAGCTCTATGGCGCGACCGCCAGCGGCGGCCCGGGCGAAGCCATCGACCCTGCCTCGCCCGACACCAGCGGCAACGGCACCGTGTTCTCCATCGACGTGCCGCTGCCCAGCGTGAGCTTCACCACGCCGCTGACCGCCTCGGCCTCGAGCGCGCTGGTCGGCGACCGCCCGACCCTGAGCTGGGCCACGCAGAACGCCGCCGGCTGCACCGCCAGCGGCAGCAACGGCAATACCTGGAGCGGCGCGCAGCAGACCCAGGGCAGCCAGATCCCGCTGTCGGGCGCGCTGAGCAAGACCGGGGTCAACACCTTCACGCTGCGCTGCGAAAGCGCTTCGGGCGGGCCGGCCGTGGTGCAGACGGTGTCGATCACGGTCAGGGCCGTGACCGTGGCGCCGCCCGCGACCTCCGACGGCTCGGGCACCGGCACCTGGGAGCGCAACAACAACCGCAGCGACGGCGGCGGCCCGCTGAGCCCCTGGCTCCTGCTGCCGCTGGCCGCGCTCGGCCTGGCCCGCCGCTTCGCGCGGCGCGGCTGATCCTTTTCTTCCCCACGACCACGACCTCCCCGACATGACCACCACTTCTTCTTCCGCCCTGTCGCAGCGCCTCAAGCACGAGACCGCCCCCCAGCACGAACGCATGCATGCGCTCATGGCCACGGCCGACCCCTTCGCGAGCCGCGCGCAGTACGCGCGCTTCGTGGCCGCGCAGTACGTATTCCAGCGCGACGTCGAGCATCTGTTCGCCGACGCGCAGGTGCAGGCCGCCGTGCCCGACCTGGCCGAGCGCGGCCGCGCCGAGGCCTCGCTGGCCGACCTGCACGACCTCGAGGCCCCGGTGCCCAGCGCGGCCCTCGCCACCGAGGGCGTGACGATGCCCGAAGCGCTGGGCTGGCTCTACGTGTCCGAAGGCTCGACGCTGGGCGCGGCCTTCCTGTTCAAGGAAGTCGGCGACAAGCTCGGGCTCACGGCCGAATTCGGCGCGCGCAACCTCGCGGCCTATCCCGAGGGCCGGGCGCGCGTGTGGAACCGTTTTGTCGAAGCGCTGGATGCGCCCGCGCTGGCGGCGGTGCACGAGCAGGTGATCGCCGGTGCGCTGGCCGCCTACGACCGCTTCGGCAACCTGCTCGAGGCGCAGTTCACGTCGGACGCCACGGCTTGACACTGCCGGTCGCACCGCACGCCGCGCGCCGCCTGTGGCCCTGGGCCACGGCCGGTGCGCTGTGCGGCGCGCTCGCCATGCTCGGTTGGCAGCTGCCCGCGCACTGGCTCACCCCCGCCATGGAACGCGCCACGGGCGAACGCATCCGCTTCGCCGATGTGCGCGGCACGCTCTGGAACGGCTCGGCCGTGCTGAGCCTCGCGGCGGGCCCCGGCGGCCACGACCTGCGCGCCCTGCCCGGCCGCACGCACTGGCGGCTGCGGCCGTCGCTGTCGCCGGTCCCGGCCTTGCAGCTGTCGATCGACCAGGCCTGCTGCCTCGACCGGCCCGCGCAAGCGCGCATCGCGATCGGCGCGGACGGCGTCGACCTGCGACTGGCCGCGCTCGACTGGCACGGCCCGGTCGAAGTGGTGCAAGGCCTGGGCACGCCCTGGAACACGCTGGGCTTCGACGGCCGGCTGCGGGTGTCGACGCAGGCGCTGCACCTGCGCCGGCAGCAGGGACAGATGCAACTGGAAGGCCGGCTCTCGCTTACGGCGGAATCGGTCTCGTCGCGCATCTCGGCCTTGCGTCCGCTGGGCAGCTACCGGTTCGACATCGATGGCGATGCGACGCGCGGCGAACCCAAGGCCCCGTTGCGCCTCACGCTCGCCACGCTGCAGGGCCCGCTGCAACTCAGCGGCCAGGGCGTATGGACCGCCGGCCAGCTGCGTTTTCGCGGCGAGGCGCAGGCCGAGTCCGGCCGCGAGGAGGCGCTGGCCCACGTGCTCAACCTGATCGGCAACCGCAACGGCGCCGTCGCCTTGCGCGTGCTGCGATGAGCCGCCACGCCCCCCACAAGGAACACAATCGACCGTGATGTCCGTCGAACAGAACCACACCCCCGAGACCCCGCTGCCGCCACCGCAGCGCCCCCCTCTGCCGCTCGTCGCGCGCTGGCTGCTGCTGGCTTTCGCCGGCCTGTGCCTGGTGCTGGCCGTGATCGGCGTGATCGTGCCGGGCATGCCCACCACCGTCTTCGTGCTGATGGCCGCCTGGGCCGCCGCGCGCAGCTCGCCACGGCTGCACCGCTGGCTGCTCGACCACAAGCTCTTCGGTCCGATCCTGCGCAACTGGGAAAACGGCCGCACCGTGAGCCGCCGCGCCAAGTGGAGCGCCACCGCGGCGATGGCCTTCTGCGCGGTCGTGATCCTGCTGACCGCGCACAAGCCCTGGCTTGCGGCCCTGGGCATCGGCTCGATGGCCTGCGTGCTGGCCTGGCTCTGGCGGCGTCCCGAGCCGAATGCCTGAGGTCACGCCGGGCCGCGCCATGGCGCATGCGGCCCTTGCGGCGCTGCTGCTCGTCGCGCTGCAGGCGACCGGCGATGCGCCAAGACTGCTGCTGCGCTACGAACGCGACGCCGTGCTGCACGGCGAACTCTGGCGCCTGTTCAGCGCGCACCTCGTGCACCTGGGCTGGGCCCACGCGCTGCTCAACGCCTGCGGCCTGCTGCTGTGCGCCTGGATCGCGCCCGCGCGCTTCGGCGCGTGGCGGCTGGTGTGCGACGGGCTGTGGCTCGGCGGCTGCGTGTCGCTGCTGCTGCTCGCCTTCTCGCCCGAGGTGGCGCACTACGTCGGCCTGTCCGGCGTGCTCTACGGCCTGTTCGTGCTGGGCCTGGCGCCGCCGGCTTTCAGGGGCGACCGCATCGCGCTGCTGGGCCTGACCACGGTACTGGGCTGGATGGCCTGGCAACTGATCGCCGGCCCCGCGCCCGCCGAGGAGCGGCAGATCGGCGGGCGGATCATCGCGGTGGCGCACCTCTACGGCGTGGTCGGCGCGTTCGTCCTGCTGGCGGTGCAAGGGCTGCGCGCGCACCGCCAGCGCCTCGCACCGCGCTGACCCGCTACTGCATGCGCGGCAGGTTGCCGATGCGCACCAGCATCTCGGTGAACATCTGCATGTCGGCGTCGAGGTCGACCACTTCCTTGAACTCCTTGGCGTTGTGCGCCGTGTACTTCTTGCCGGGCATGGCCGGGCCGAAGTTGATCGCGTTGGGCATGAGCTTGGCCGTGGTGCTGCCGGCCGTGGGCACGGGCTTGGCCTCGAGCCCGGTGGTGTCGCCGAAGATGTTGAGCAGGGTCGACAGCCAGGCGCCGCTCGGGTCGCGCGCCATCCAGTTGCCCTGGTCGTAGGCCACCTCGGCCGGGATCGCCGCGCTCGCCGACCAGGCGCCGATCTTCGCGGTGATCACCTGCTTCAGTTCATCGGGCGTGCGGCCGCGCGGCATGCGCACGTTGACCGTGACGTCGACCTTGCCGTCGGCACCGCCACGGATCAGCGTCGGCGACAGCGTGAGCGGGCCCATGAAGTCGTCCTGGTAACCCACGCCCATCTGCTCGCCCAGGTAGCCGGTGCCGTACAGCGCGGCGATGTATTTGGCGGCGCGCGCGTAGCCGTTGTCGGCCAGCGGCACGCCGGCCTCCTGCAGGAACAGCGCGAGCCGCGGCACCGGGTTCACGCCCTCTTCCGGGCGCGAGCCGTGGGCCGACACGCCCGTGACCTTGATCGTCAGGCCGTCGGGCGCGTTGCTCAGGTCGATGCCGAACTTGCCGCCCTGCCCCTCGTATTTCTGCACGAAGGCCGCCTTGGCCGCCTCGAGTTTCGCGGCCACCGCCGCGAGCTCGCCGCCCTGCAGTTTCGCGGTGGCGGTCTGCGGGATCGCGTTGGCCGAAGGCGCGCCGGTCATCGCGGTGATGGCGGTCGCCGATGCATCGGCCGGCCCGCCCGCGAACGAGACCTTGAGCGCGCCCGAGCCCTTCTCGGCCACCACCGCCGGGTACTTGCTGTCGAGCACGATGTTGTAGGCCGGCAGTTCGGTCTTCTCGCGGTAGTACTTCATCGCGTCGCCGCCGGTTTCCTCGGTGGTCTCGACCATCAGCCGGATGGTGCGCGCCAGCGGCAGGCCGCTGTCCTTGACCGCCTTCATCGCATAGAGCACCGCCGCGATCGAGCCCTTGTCGTCGATGGTGCCGCGGCCGTAGAGGTAGTCGCCCACGCGCGTCAGCTTGAAGGGGTCGAGCTTGGTGCCGTCGTCCAGCACCCATTCGGCCGCGTTGGCCGGCACCACGTCGGCATGCGTGAGGATGCCGAATTCCTCGCTGCCGCTGCCCGGCAGCTTGACCTCGAAGATGCGGTTGTCGACGTTGCGGTACTGCAGGCCGAAGTCGCGCGCCATCGCCTCGATCTTGCGCCCGATCGCCTGGATGGCCGGGCTCTCGTGCGGCGGCACGTCGGCCGCGCGCACCGTGGGCATCGCGACCATCTCGCCGATGGTGGCGATCACCGCATCGTGGTGGTGCAGCCGGTTGTAGAGACCCAGCACGCGGCTCACGTTGACCAGGTCGTCGCCGGCCAGCGGGCGCTTGGCCGCATAGGCCGCGGCGGCGCGCTTCAGGCTCGGGTCGGCCTTGGCGGCCTGCGCGAGGAAGCGCGGGAAGTCCGGCGCCTTGCGCAGTGCGGGCGTGGCCACCAGCGCGTCGAGCTGCGGCTTCTTCAGGAGAGTGTCGTCCGAAGCGCCCGAGGAAAAGCTCAGGGCGATGGCGAGGGGAAGGATGGCGAGGGAAAGGCGGTTCATGGCCGTGATTCTCGCGCTGCCGCCGACGCGTCAGGCAACCGGATGTCGCCGGTGGCCCAGCGCTTATGCTCGAAGGCTTCCGTCGGCCCCGCGCCGCGCCACTTCGCGCCATGCCCTCCTCCCATCCCACCGCTCCCGCCGACCCCACGCGCGGCCTGCGCGCCCTGACCTTCGCCTTCGCGCTCAGCCAGTTCTTCCGCACCTGCCTGGCCGTGATCGCGCCCGAACTGCAGCACGACCTCGGGCTGTCGCCCGCGGGTTTCGGCGCGCTGTCCTCCTCCTTCTTCCTGGCCTTCGCGGTGGCGCAGATCCCGATCGGCATCGCCTTCGACCGCTACGGCGTGGGTGCGCCCACGCGGCTGCTGATGGTGGTGGGCGTGCTCGCCTCGGTGCTGTTCGTGGTGGCGCCCAACGGCGCGACCGCGATGGTCGCGCAGGCCGGCCTGGGCCTGGCCTGCGCGCCGGTGTTCATGGGGCTGATGCACTTCGCGTCGGAGCAGTTGCCCGCCGCGCGCTACACCACCGCGGTCGGCCGCGCGAGCGCCATCGCCATGCTGGGCGCGCTGTGCGCCACCGCGCCGCTGGGCTGGGCCGCGCACCAGTTCGGCTGGCGGCCCGCGCTGGCCGTGGCCGCGCTGTGCATGCTGGCCGCCTGCATCGGCACCTGGCGCCATGTGCGCGACACGGGCCATGCCGATGCGCGCGCCGAGACGCCGATGAACCTGCTGCTGGGCAGCGCGCGGCTGCTCAAGGTGCCCGCGCTCTGGACGCTGATCCCGCTGTGCGTGGCGATGGCTGCCGGCACCGCCTTCCGCAATGCCTGGGGCGGCCCCTACCTGGCCGAGGTCTACGGACTCGCGGCCGGCCCGCGCGGCCTGGCGCTGACCTTCGTGAGCCTGGGCGCCTTCGCCACCGCGCTGCTGCTGCCCAAGCTGGTGTGGCGCCATTCGGTGCGCAAGACGGTGCTGTACTGGTCGCTGCTGTCGCTGGGCGGCGGCGCGCTGCTGTCGGCCTGGCCGGCCGCCGGGCTCGGGTCCAGCGTGGCGCTGCTGACGGTGCTGGCCACCATCGGCATGCTGCACCCGCTGGTCATGACGCATGGCCGCTCGATGGTGCCGCAGGCCCTGCGCGGGCGCGGGCTGGGCGTGCTGAACACCTTCGTCTTCCTCGGTTCCGCCGTGACCTCCTGGGCCTTCGGCCTGATCGCCGACGCGGGCCAACGCCACGGTGCCAGCGCGCCAGGCACCTACGCGAGCATCTTCGTCTGCGCCACGGTGCTGGTCCTGATCGGCGTGCTGTTCTACGCACGCAGCCCGCGGCTCGCGCCGGGCTGAGGCACCGGCCGCGACGCGGCCCCCCCTGACGCCAGAAGCTCGCCGCGACGCCCGCGGACGGCCACGCCCGTGCGCTGGCGCCGCGGTCGTTGATCGACGCCGCGAGCAATACGCGCTCGCCTTTCCTCCTCGTGACACCGAGCTACTTTTCAGCAGGAGAAAAGCTCGAAGTTTTCAATTGCGGCGCGCCACGTCGAATGAAAAGATGCCGCATCTCGCTCGCATGGCCCCCCAGTTTCCGGGCCCCGCGAGGGCTCTTCACTTCGCGCATCAAGGCCTACCGACGCATGACTCCCCCGGCACCTTTTCGACTGGCACAGCGTGCGGCGCGCATCCAGCCTTCCATCATTCGCGAGATCCTCAACCTCGCAGCCAGGCCCGGCGTGATCTCGCTGGCCGGCGGCCTGCCCTCCCCCGATGCCTTTCCGCTGGACAAGGTGCGCGAGGCCACACAGCGCGTGCTGTCGAAGTCGCCGCGCGAGGCGCTGCAGTACGCCGCCACCGAAGGCTTCGCGCCACTGCGCGAATGGGTGGCGAACGACCTGGCCGCGCAAGGGTTGCAGGTCGGCCCGGCCGATGTGCTGATCACCAACGGCTCTCAGCAGGGCCTCGACCTGGTCGGCAAGGTGTTGCTCGATCCGGGCAGCACGGTGGCCGTCGAGTCGCCGACCTATGTGGGCGCGCTGCAGGCCTTCAATCCGTACGAAGCGCGCTACCTCGGCATCGAAGGCGACGACGAAGGTCCGCTGCCGCAGGCACTGGACGCCGCGGCCGATGCGCGCTTCCTGTACCTGGTGCCGAACTTCCAGAACCCCACCGGCCGCAGCATCGGTGCGGAACGACGCGTCGAGCTCGCCGTACAGGCCCGACGCCTGGGCCTGCCGTTGGTCGAGGACAACCCTTATGGCGACCTGTGGTTCGACGCGCCCGCCCCGCACGCGCTGGCCTCGCACTGGCCCGAGGGCAGCGTCTACCTGGGTTCCTTTTCCAAGGTGCTGGCCCCGGGCCTGCGCCTGGGCTACGTGGTGGCGCCGCCCACGCTGATGCCCAAGCTGGTCCAGGCCAAGCAGGCGGCCGACCTGCACACGCCGATCTTCAACCAGCACCTGGTGCACGAGATCGTGCGCGACGGCTTCCTTGCCGAGCACGTGCCGCTGATCCGCGAGCGCTACCGCACGCAGCGCGATGCGATGCAGGCCGCGCTGCAACGCCGCCTGCCCGCGGGCTGCGAATGGCAACTGCCGGCCGGTGGCATGTTCTTCTGGGTCGCGCTGCCCGAGGGCACCGACACCATGGCCCTGCTGGCACGCGCGGTCGCGCTGGGCGTGGCCTACGTGCCCGGCTTCGCCTTCTTCGCCGACCACTCGCGTCGCCATCTGCTGCGTTTGTCCTTCGTCACCGTATCGCCCGCGCAGATCGACCAGGGCATCGCGCTGCTGGCCCGGGCGCTGGCCGAGTAACGCGCAGCGACACCCCATAACCATAAAAGGAGACCTCCATGAAACGCCGCCACTTCTCGACCTCGCTCGCGCTCGCCGCCGCATCGATTGCATCGTCCACGGTGTGGGCCCAGGACGCCGCGCCCACCCGCATCCTGGTGGGCTTCCCGCCTGGTGGCGCGGTCGACGCGGTCGCGCGCCTGCTGGCCGACGCGTTGCGGGTGTCGCTGGGCACGAACGTGATCGTGGAAAACCGGCCAGGCGCGGCCGGCCGCCTCGCGCTGGGCGAGTTGCGGCGTTCGCGTCCCGACGGCCTGACGCTGGCGATCGCGCCCGGCGGCGCGCTGACCATCCTGCCCTGGCTCTATCCGAGCAGCCTGGGCTACGACCCGGTCAAGGATTTCACGCCGGTCTCGCGCCTGACCACGCTCGACTTCGCGTTGACGGTCGGGCCGGCCGCGCCGGCCGGGGACGTCAATGCGCTGTTCGCGTGGATGAGGGCGAACCCAGAGCGCGCGACCTATGCCACCTCCGGCGCCGGGTCGGTGCCGCACTTCGCGGGCCTGCTGATCGGCCAGGCGATCGGCGTGCCGCTGATCCACGTGCCCTACCGCGGCGGTGCCCCCGCGGTGCAGGACCTGGCCGGCGGACAGATTCCGCTGATGATCGACAGCCCGTCGGAGACGATGGAGATGCACCGTACCGGCACGCTGCGCATCCTCGCCGTGACCGGCGCGCAGCGCTCGCCCGCCTTGCCCGAGGTGCCGACGCTGCGCCAGGCCGGCGTGGACGTGGTGGTCGACAACTTCTTCGGTCTCTATGCACCGGCCGCCCTGCCGGCCGCGACCGTGCAGCGCATCGATCGCGCGGTGGCCGAGGCACTCGCCACGCCAAAGGCGCGCGAGCGCCTCCTGAACCTGGGATTGATCGCCGACCACGGCGGCCCGCAGCTGCTCGCCAGCACCCAGGCCAGCCAATACAAACGCTGGGAAGCACCGATCAAGCGCTCGGGCTTCACGGTCGACTGACCCTTCTCTCTCACCCCCCAAGGATCCTCCTATGACCGAGTCCTCCATCGCGACGGCGAGTCCCGCGCGGACCATTCCGCCGCCGCATCCGAACCCCAGCCGCCCGGCCTTCAGGCTGCCAGCCGGCGCCTGCGACGCGCACTGCCATGTGTTCGGCCCCGCCGCGCGCTTCCCCTATTCACCCAAGCGCACCTACGAACCGCCAGACGCACCGGCGGCCCGGCTGCGTGCGCTGCATGCCTTGCTGGGCATCGAGCGCGTGGTGCTGGTCCAGGCCAGCGTGCACGGCCACGACAACAGCGCCATGATGGACGCGATCGCGCAGTCGCCCGAAACCTACCGTGGCGTCGCGATGGTGCCGGCTTCGGTGAGCGACGCGGAGTTGCAGGCGCTGCACCGCGGCGGCGTGCGCTCGGTGCGCTTCAACTTTGTGCGCCGGCTCGGCGGTGCGCCCGACCTCGACGCGATCCGCAGCATCGCGCGCCGCGTGAAGCCGCTGGGCTGGCACCTGGTGCTGCACTTCGACCCGCAGGACCTGCCGGTCTACCGTGCCTTTCTCGACGAACTGCCCGTGCCCTACGTGATCGACCACATGGGCCGTGTGCTGGCGGAGGGCGGCCTGCAGCAGGCGCCCTTCGACGCGCTGCTCGAACTGATGAAGGACGAGCGCTGCTGGGTCAAGGTGAGCGGCGCCGAGCGCACCTCGCATCTTCTGTCCACCGGCCCGGGCCTGCCCTTCGAGGACGCCGTGCCCTTCGCGCGCCGGCTGGTCGAGGCTGCCCCCGATCGCGTGCTCTGGGGCACCGACTGGCCGCATCCCAGCGTGCGCGAGATGCCTGACGACGGCAAGCTGGTCGACCTGCTGCCGCTGTTCAGCGACGACCCGGCCGTGCTGCACAAGCTGCTGGTCGACAACCCCACGCGCCTCTACTGGCAGGACTGAACGCCCGACAGGGCCCACGAGACACCCATGAACCACACCGACAAACTCGCACTGCGCCAGACGCTCGAGGCACTGGCCATCGACTACTGGTACGAGGTCGACTTCAACTGGGGCCAGGAGGCCCCCGCCTACTACACCGAGGACGCTGTGTTCACCACCAGCCAGAAATCGCGCACCGGCCGCGCAGCGATCGCCGATTTCTACAGCGCACGCCAGGCCCGCGGCGCGCGCACTTCGCTGCACCTGGTGCAGAACTTTCGCGCCGTGCCCACGGCCGCGGACCGCGCGGACTGCAACTACCTGATGAGTTTGTTCGCGGCCGACGGCGAAGGTGTGCTGCCGTCCAAGCCCGCGATCATGGTCGCCGACGTGCGCGAGACGCTCGTGCGGCAGGCGGACGGCCGATGGCTCTGCGCGCTGCGCACGCTGCGCCCGCTGTTCCGCGACGACACGCCGACCACGGGCTGAAATCATCGAACGAAAGAAGCCCATGCTGTTCATCGACCCCGACAACACCCCCAACTTCAAGCGCACCCTGTTCAACGCGATCGTGGCGCCACGACCGATCGGCTGGATCAGCACCATGGGCCCCGAAGGCCAGGTCAACCTGGCGCCGTTCTCGCACTTCAACCTGGTCTCGACCGCACCGCCGATCGTGATCTTCTCGTGCAACGCTCCGGCGGACCGGCACGAGAAGGACACCATCACCAACGTGCGCGCCACCGGCGAATTCGTGACCAACCTGGTGACCTGGGAGCTGCGCGACCACATGAACATCAGCTCGCTCGACGCGCCCTACGGCACCGACGAATTCGAGCTCGCCGGCCTCGAAAAGGCGCCCAGCGTCAAGGTCCGTCCGCCGCGCGTGGCGCGCTCGCCGGCCAGCATGGAATGCAAGCTGCTGCGCATCGTCGAGATCGAGCCGCAAGGCCCCGGCGACACCTTCAGCAACGTGGTATTCGGCCGCGTGGTCGGCATCCACCTGGACCCAGCGTTCATGGAGCCGAACGGGCGCTTCGACGTAGCCCGCACGCTGCCGCTCACGCGGCTGGGCGGCAACCAGTACGCGTCGGTCGGCCCGCTGGTCGAGCTGTCGCGCCCGAGTCCGCGACGCGACTGACGCCTTTTCGGCGCCTCACACAGAACAACGAAAGGAATGCGATGACGAACACGACACACGAGACCGCAGTGCGCCGCGCGGCGGTCCATGAACTGCCACCAAGTGCAGTGGCGCGCGGACAGAACTTCTGGGTCCAGTGGATCGAAGGCGAGGCCGCGCTCGACGCCACCAGCCCGCACGAAATGCTGCTGCTGCTGCCCGACGGCGGCGCCACCGTGCACACCGCCACCGAAGTCCGCGAGCTGCCGGGGCGCAGTGTATGCGTGCTGCCGGCCGGCGCAGCCACCGTGCGCCTTGCGGGCACGGGACGGGCCGCGCTGATCGCCTCGTCGCGCCCCGACCTGGACACCGGTGCCGCGCGCAACGAGGCCGACTACGCGCGGCCCGATGCGCGCATCCGTCCGACTGGCCACCCCTACGAGCGCAAGACGCCATCGACCGCGATCCAGGTCCTGGAGGTCGACGCCATCCAGCCGCCGGCCGACAAGCCGCGGCTCAAGATGTTCCAGACCGACACGCTGAGCATCAACTGGGTCGAGTACCAGGGCCCGCGCGACCGCAAGCAGCTCAGTCCGCACAACCACACCGACTTCGAGCAGGGTTCGCTGGCCCTGGCGGGCGATTTCCTGCACCACCTGCGGGTCCACTGGGGTGGCAATGCCGACCAATGGCGTGAAGACGAACATCTGCAGGCTCCCTCTCCTTCGATGATCACGGTGCCCGTGCTGATGGTGCACACCACCGAAGGCGTGGGCCCGGGCCGGCACCTGCTGATCGACGTGTTCTCGCCCCCGCGCCACGACTTCATCGACAAGGGCTGGGTCGCCAACGCAGGCGACTACACGCGCCTGAAGGCCGAATAGGAAGCGAACCCGGCGCGGTCGGCGGGCGCCGCATCGGGCGCCGCCTACACTGCGCCCCTCCATGGCCTCCTTCACTCCCATCCGCGCCGTCGAACGCGCCATCGATGTGCTGGCCGCGCTCAACCGCGCGCCCGTCTGCACGCTCGACTCCCTGCACCGCAACACCGGCATTCCAAAGCCCACGCTGATTCGACTGCTCGAGACGCTGCAGGGCAAGGGCCTGGTCACGCGGGCGCCGCAGTACGGTGCCTACAGCCTGACCTCAGGCGTGCGGCAACTGTCCTCGGGCTACCACGGCGAGCCTCGCCTGGTCGAGGCGGCAATGCGGCCCATGGACGAACTCACGCGCAAGCTCAAGTGGCCGATGGCGCTGGCCGTGCCCGACTACGACGCGGTCGTGATCCGCTACAGCACGATTCCGAGTTCGCCGCTGTCGCTGCTGCATTCCAGCATCAACATGCGCCTGAGCCTGATGACGCGCGCGCTCGGCCGCGTCTACCTCGCAGCCTGCACGGCACAGGAAGGCCGTGCGCTGCTCGACATCCTCAAGCTCTCGGACGACCCGGAAAATGCATTGGCCGGACAGACGCGCACCGTGCAGGCGATGCTGCGCGAGATCCGGACGCAGGGCTATGCGCTGCGCGTGCCCGGTGTGCGCCCAGTCTCGAACACGCTGGCCGTGCCGGTGTTCGAGGGGCGCCGCGCGGTCGCCAGCATCGGGCTCACCTGGATCGCTTCCGCCGTCACCGAAGAGCAGGCGGTGAAGAGATTCCTGCCGCCGATGCAGGAGATGGCGCTGCGCATCAAGGAACGGCTGGCCGCTCTTTAGGTTTGCCGGCGATGCCCTGCACTGCTTGCCGCAGCAGCGTCTGGTCGGACGAGACCACGAACCAGTTCGCGCCTTCATGCATGAACTGTTCGCGCTCGGCCGTGCCGCCCACATGCATGCCGGCCAGCTTGCCGGCACGCGTCGCGGCCTGCAGTGCCACGCGCGTGGCCTGCAGCACCTCGGGCGCGCGCGGGTCTTCGAGGCCCATCGACAGCGCCAGGTCGGCGCGGCCGACGAACAGTCCGGCCACACCCGGCACCTCGGCGATGGCTTGGGCCTCCTCGACCGCCTGGGCGCTCTCGATCTGGCAGACGATCTGCGCCTGGTCGCCCAGCCGCAGCGCCTCGGCCATGCCCAGGCTCGCGTAGCTGGCGAAACGCGGACCGCCGGAGTAGCCGCGACGGCCACCGCGGTAGCGCGCCATCGCCACCACCTCGCGCGCCTGCGCTGCCGTGTCCACATGCGGTACCAGCAGCCCGGCGGCGCCGATGTCGAGGCAGGACAGGATCACCGCCGGGTTGATCTCGGCGATGCGGATGAACACCGGGATGCGCGCGGCGCGCCCGCCCATCACCATCAGGTCGAGCGTGGCACGGTCGAAGGGCGCGTGCTCGGCATCGACCACGACGAAGTCGAGGGCCGTGGTGCCCAGCACCTCGATCACCTGGGGCGATCCGGTCTTGACGAAGGTGCCGATCAGCGGCGAGCGTGGGGTGTCGTTCATGGGGTGCGCGCCTTCAATCGAGCTTGATCTGTGCGGACTGGATCACCTGCTGCCACTTCTGCGCATCGGCCTGGATGCGCTGGCGCAGCAGCTCGGGCTTGCCGGTCGCAACCACGGCACCGTACTGCTGCAGCTTGCTCTTGCCCTGCGCAGACTCCAGCACCCGGTTGATCTCGGCGTTCAGCAGTTGCACCGCCGGCGCCGGCATGCCCGCCGGGCCGACCACCGCGAGCCAGACCGTGGCCGTGAGGTCGATGCCCTGCTCCTTGGCGGTCGGCACATCGGGCAGGCCGGGGAAGCGCGCCTGCGAGGTCACGGCCAGCGCACGCATCTTGCCGGCCTGGATGTTCGGGATGAAAGCCGAGACCGGTGCCGAGATGGCCTGCACCACGCCACCCAGCAGGTCGGTCAGCGCGGGCGTGTCGCCGCGGTAGGGCACGTCCTGCAGCTTGACGCCGCTGGTCATCGACAGCGCGGCCAGCGACAGGTGGCCGATCGTGCCGTTGCCCGGCGTGGCCACCGAGACCGACGAGGGGTTGGCCCGCGCCATGTCGATCAGGTCCTTGAGGTTGCGCAGCTTCGACTGGTTCGGATTGCTGACGATCACCGTCGGGATCTCGCAGACAAGCGCGATGGGTGCCAGGTCCTTGTCGGCATCGAAGGACATCGACTTGTAGAGGAACTTGTTGTTCACCAGCGGCCCGGAAGTGACCAGGCCGATGGTGTAGCCGTCGGCCGACGACTTGGCCACCGCATCGGTCCCGATGTTGCCGGCCGCGCCCGCGCGGTTGTCCACGACGATGGGCACACCCAGGCGCTCACCCAGGCCCTGCGCCAGATGGCGCGCCACCATGTCGGTGCTGCCGCCGGCCGGGAACGGTACGACCATGCGGATCGGCCGGTTCGGCCAGGCGCCGTTGGCCGCCAGCGCGGTCAAGGGGGAAAGGCCGGCAGCCGCGCCTGCGCCGATGGCGCCCAGGGTCGCGCCGAGACAATGTCTCCTGTTCATCATTCTTGAAGTCTCCTATGGGTTTCTAAAGGGATGTCTGGCGGGCCGCTGCCAGGCCCTGCAGCAGTTGCGGCATGCGGGCCTGCGCCTGCGCGCGCAGCTGGTCGTAGAGGCTGTTGCCGTGCGCATCGATCGCCACGGTGGCCGGCCCGAGCTCCGCCACGTCGAGGGTCAGCAGGCGGAACTGCGAGATGTATTCGTTCCAGTGCGACGACACCACGCGGCGCAGTCCGCGCGACAGCAGCGGCGCGCCGCCGCCGAGGAAGGACAGGTAGACGCAGCCGGTGTCGCGCAGCGCCTGGACCGACGCGGCATCGAGCCCGCCCTTGCCACCCGTCAGGCGCAGGTCGAGGCCGCGCACCAGCCCGGGCATCCACTGGTTGTAGCGCGTGCTGGTGCTCGGGTTCATGTAAAGCGGCACCGGCCCGGCCTCGGTTTCGCGCACACAGGTGCTCAAGTGGAAGAAGGCGCCGCCGCGCAGGTCGACCGGCAGGGCCACGCCATCGGCCAGGGCCTGCGCCATGCGCTGGTGCGTCGGCAGGCCGATGCTGACGGTGATCTCGCCGGTGAGTGTGACCATGTCGCCCACGGCAAGTTCACGCACCTTGTCGCGCGAAAGCGGAAGTTGGAGTTCGTGGAACATCGCGGCCTACCAGTTCAGGTCTTCGACGCGGCCGTCGTTGTAGATGCGGGCCGCCGTGCGGCGGTTGATCCAGCAGTTGAAGCTCACCGCGACCGGCACGAAGCCATGGCTCGCGGCGTAGTCGATGTGGACCGCCATCGCGCTCGCGTCGCCGCCCGTTCCCATCGGGCCGAAGCCCATGGCGTTGATCGCGTCGAGCAGGCGCTTCTCCATGGCCGCCAGGATCGGTTCGGGGTTCGTGCGGCCAAAGGGGCGCAGTACCGACTCCTTGGCCAGTTTCGCCGCGTAGTCGAAGGTGCCGCCGATGCCCACGCCGACCACGATGGGCAGGCAGGGTTGCGAGCCGGCGCGCAGCACGGTGTCGATCACGAACTTCTCGATCTGCTCGAGCGTCGGGTAGACGAAGGCGTCGATTGCCTCCCAGCGTCCGGTGCCCATGGCCTTGGGCGCGCAGACGATCTCGATGTAGTCGGCATCGTCGATCACGTCGAAGCTGATCAGCGGCATGTCCTTGCCCGCATAGCTGCGCGCGTGGGTCAGCGGGTTGGTCACCATCTTGAGGATCGGCGGATCGATGTGCTGCACCAGGTCGGCAAAGCCGCGCGTGACCGCTTCGCGCACCGGGCCGTCGAACTGCACGCGGGTGCCGATCTTGATGCTGTAGACGGGGATGCCGACATCGGTGCACACCAGCTCGTCGCCCTGCTGCGCGGCGTCCGCGCTCTGCAACATGATCTTCAGCGTGTGCTTGCCGGTGGCACCGGACTCGACCGCTTCGGCACGCTGGAGCGCGGCACGCGTGTCGTCGGGAATCTTCTTCAGGGAACGCTCGTAGAGCTGCGCTGTCACGCGCTGGATCGTTGCACTGTCAATGGCCATTTTCTCGTGGGTCTCTTGTCTCGATGGCCCGTACGATGCGCCGCGAACCGCAAGTGTTCAAGCCCATTCTTCGTAGTTTTCACCAGCAGAAAAGTCTCAAGGTTTCGTTTGCGATGAGGTCATCGCTCCTCCAACAATGCGCTCCCCAAACTTAGATGGAGGAGACAAGTCATGAGGAATTTCGCGATCGGCCTTGCAGCCGTGGGTCTTGTCAATGCGGCCTGCGCCCAATCTTCGATCACGCTGTTCGGCGTCGTCGACGCGGGCATCAGCAGCTACACAAGCAAGTCGGTGGATGCACGGACGCAGCGCGGCCAGCGGGCCAGCCAGCTGGCGATGTCCAGCTCGGGCCTCGCATCGAGCCGGCTCGGCTTTCGGGGTGTCGAGGACCTCGGCGGCGGGTTGGCCGCGAGCTTCTGGCTCGAAGCACCCATGTCGAACGACACCGGTGCCGACGCGCTGAGCTTCGGTCGCCGCTCGACCGTGAGCCTGTCGGGCGGCTTCGGCGAGATTCGCCTGGGTCGCGACGTCAACGCGACCTTCGTCAACGACTTCGTGTTCGATCCGCTCGGCGTCAACGGCGTCGGCACCAGCCTGCTCTACCGAGCCGGCACCGTCATGAGCAAGATGGGCGTACCGCCCACGCCGGGGCTCAGCCCGATCCTGGCCAACGCCTACGCGCGCAGCAACAACATGGTGGCTTACCTGCTGCCTGCGAGCCTCGGTGGCTTCTACGGACAGGTGCAGTACGCCTTCGACGAAAAGATCCACTACGGCGCGGGCGGGTTGCCTGCTGCTGGCACCGACGTGCGTTCGGGCCGTTACGTCGGCGGGCGCTTCGGCTACGCCCAGGGGCCGCTGGACGTCGCCCTGGCCGCGAGCCGCAGCACGCTGCTCGACGACCGCGCCGCGGGTCTCACACTGCGGCAGGACACGGTCAACCTCGCCGCCGCCTACGACCTCGGCCCGGCCAAGCTTTTCGCCGAAGTCACGCGCATGGCGAACCGCACGATCGTCACGGGCCCGGTGGTCGGCGCTCCCCGCGAAGTCGATCTCACAGGCTTTCTGTTCGGCGTCAACGTGCCGGTGGGACCGGGCACGATCCGCGCGTCCTATGCGCAGGTCCGCTACGACTACGACGGCGCGACGACGCCCGATCCCAAGGCCAACCAGTTGGCGCTGAGCTACGTGCACAACCTGTCGAAGCGCACAGCGCTGTACGCAAGCGCGGCCCGCATCCAGAACAAGAACGGCGCGGCCTTGTCGGTGGGCAGCCCGTCGTTCCCGGGTGGAGGTTTCACGCCCAAGAGCTCGACCGGCTACGACCTCGGTCTTCGCCATGCCTTCTGAGCCCCTGCGCCCCCGCGCCGGCACGCGGGCCTTGCGCATCGCGATCATCGGAGCGGGGGCGATCGGCGGGCACTTCGCCGCGCAACTGGCCGAGGCCGGCCACACGGTCAGCCTGCTGGCCCGCGGCGACACGCTCGACGCACTGCGACGACACGGCCTGCGCTACCGCAGCGGCGCCGAGCCGTTGCGCAGCATTGCGGTGCATGCGACCGACCGGCCCCGCGAGATGGGCTCGCCAGACCTCGTGGTGCTCGCGCTCAAGTCGCAGGTGCTGCCTGCCGTCGCGCCCTCGCTGGCGCCGCTCCTGGACGGTGGCGCCACGGTGCTGCCGGTCGGCAACGGCCTGCCCTGGTGGTACTTCGGCGTACCCGATCAACCGCTGTCGGGACTTCGACTGCGCAGCGTGGACCCCGACGGCACCATCGCGCGCACCGTCGCGCTGCCACAGGTGCTTGGTGGCAGCGTGATGGCGTCCTGCCATTGTTCCGCGCCCGGGGTGGTGGTGCACAGCGCCGGCGGGCGCGTGGTGATCGGCGAGCCGCTGGGCGGCGCCAGCGAACGGGCCGAACATTGGGCCGCGGTGCTGACCAACGCCGGCCTGACCGCGGCCGTCAGCGAGAACATCCGCGACGACCTGTGGCTCAAGCTGCTGGGCAATGTCTGCGCGAATCCGCTGAGCCTGCTGACTGGCGTGAGCACCGACCGGTTGCTCGACGATCCGCGCACGCGTGAACTCTTCGGGCAAATGATGGACGAGTGCATCGACCTGGGGCGACGCCTGGGCCTGCCGGTGGCAACGGATTCGACACAGCGCATGGCACAAACGCGCAAGCTCGGAGCCATCAAGACCTCGATGCTGCAAGACCTGGAAGCCGGACGCGAGGTAGAACTCGATGCGATCCTCGGCGCGGCGCTCGAATGCGCGCAGGCCTTGCAGCAGTCGACGCCCCAGTTGTGCAGCGTTTTCGCGCTGGCCTGCATGCGTGCGCAGCAGGCCGGCCTGTACAGCGCGCGGGCGCTCGACTGAGCAAAGTCGGCCGGATCGGCCCGCCCCGCGTCGCAAACTCTCCTACGCCCACACGCGGCACGCTCGCGCATGTGGGGCCCTAAGGGTGCACCAGACTGCAAGCTCTGCCACCCGAAGGAGCCGCCATGCCCGCGAAGAAAAAAGGCCTGTACGCCAACATCCACGCCAAGCAGGAGCGCATCGCGCATGGCAGTGGCGAACACATGCGCAAGCCCGGGGCACCCGGTGCCCCTGGCAAGGAAGACTTCGAGAAGGCCGCCCGGACGGCCAAGCCGAAGAAGGACGCGCACTGAGCGCGCGGCATCCCATCGATCCGGAGGAATCCCCATGAAGAACATCGCCCTCACCGTGCTCGCCTGCATGGCCACGCTCGCGCTGGCCGCCTGCGACCCCACGCCCAAGACCCCGAAGGCCCTGCAGAGCTACACGCCGACGCTGATGGTCTGATCCGCGAGCGGTCCGAGCGTCAACGCACGCTGCGCGGCCTGCGCCTCGGCCGCATCGAGCGGCACCAACCAGGCGACCTCGCCCGCGATGCTGGTCGCGATCGGCAGCCCGTCGCGCCACAGCACACGCGAACCCGCCACGCGCGGCACCTTGGTGCCGTGGACGATCGTGCCCAGCAGGTTGGCCGGGTCGCTGGCCGCGAGCACGATGAAGGCACCGTCGCCCGGTGTGCGCCGCACCTGACGCATCGCGGCCACCGCCTCGGGCAGCGCGAACTGCTCGCCGGTCAGGCCCGCGATGAAGCGGCCGCCGCGGATCTCGCCGCGCGCTTCCAGCCGCCGGCACACGCGCACCAGCTCGCGCCAGGGCGGCAGCCATGCGGCCTCGCGTTCGAGCAGGCGCCAGCAGACCACACCGTAGCGCCGCAGCAATACATGCACGACCTGCTCGTGGGCCTCGGCCGAGCCCGGGTTGGCCGACTCACCCACCGAAGGCGGACGCACCAGCGTCCAGCGCCCTGCATCCTCGATGCCGAACAGCGGCACGCGGCGGCGCCGGCGCGTGTCGGCCGAGGCGCGCTTCGAGGCCGGCACCAGCAAGGCGCGCAGCCCGGCATAGCTGTCGCAGCGCACGCGGCCCTTGGCCACCAGTTCGGTCAGCGCCTCCTCGATCTCGACCGGCAGCAGCCGCGTGCCGCCCGCGATCTCGTCGAAGAAGCAGGCACCGTGCTGCTGCAGGTGCGCGGCCACACGCGCGGCGCGCGAGCCCAGCGTCTCGTCGTCGACCGGCGCGGGCGCCAGCCCGGTCCAGAGCGCAGCGCTGCGGCGCGGCAGCAGCACCACCGGCGTGGCGCGCAACGACAGGCTGCCTGCGCCCTTGCGGCCTTCGCTTGCCGAAGGCCGCAGCCGCGTCCACAGCACGCGGCCCGCGGTGCACAGGTCGTCGAGCCAGGCGCCCGCGTAGTCGGCCACGCGCGCGGGCAGCAGCTCGGCCTCCCAGATCGGCGCGGGCGCTTCGTAGCCTTCGAGCTGCGACAGCACGCCCGACAGCGCCTCGGGCCCACGCACGCGCGAGGCCGCGCCCAGGTGCTGCCAGTCGAACAGGAAGCGCGCGAAGTCGCGCGGTTCCACCGGCTCGATCTCGCGGCGCAGGCGCTTGAGCGTGTAGCGGTGGATGCGCGCGAGCAGATGGCGCTCGCACCATTCGACGACCGGCGTGCCCGGCGTGAAGCGGCCCTGCAGGACGCTGCCCTCGGTCTGCAGTGCAAGCAAGGCGGCTTCGACCTGTTCCAGCGGCAGGCACAGCGGCTGCGCGAGTTGCGCGACCGTGACCGGACCGAGGCCGCCCAAGCGCGAGCGCAGCAGCTCATGTAGCGCGGCCTCGCGGTCCTCGGGGCGCTCGGCATCGGCCGGGGCTTCGATGGGCGGCTGCATCGGCGCATCGGGCACGATGGCTTGCCACAGCGGCAGGCGTTCGGCCGCGACCCAGAGGCCGCGTGCCGTGCGGCCCTGGCCCCCGACGCGCACACGCGTCGCGCGGCCCGACTTGGCCAGCGCCGACAACCATTTTTTCCAGTCGGCATGCGATGCGACCTCGTCGTCGCCAACCGCACCCAGCATGCCCAGCGCCTCGTGCATCTCGTCGCTGCCGCGCGGCTGCGGCCAGGCCTCCTCGCGCACGCCGGCGATGGCTTCGGCATCGAGCTGGCCCACGTCGTCGGCGCTCTCGGGGTCGGTGTAGCGCCGGTTCTGCACGGCCAGCGTGCGGCGCTCCTCCAGCGGCGCATCGTCGAGGAAGGCGTAGGGCCGCGCGTTCAGCACCTCCATCGCGAGCGGCGATGGGGCCGGCAGGTCGCGCGCCAGCATGCGCACCTCGCCCGACTCCAGGCGGCGCAGCAGCGCGAGCCAGCCCTCGGCGTCCATCGCGTCGTGCAGGCAGTCGTCGAGCGTCTGCGCGACCAGCGGATGCGCGGGGATCTCGCGCTCGCCGACGAGGTTCTCGGCGCAGGCCACCTGGTCGGGGAACACGGCCGCCAGCAGGTCTTCGGAGCGCATGCGCTGCAGCTGCGGCGCGACCTTGCGGCCGCCGGAAAAGCGCGGCAGCGCGAGCGCGGTGGTCGCGTTCCAGCGCCAGCGCACGCCGAACAGCGGCGCGTCGAGCAGTGCCTGCACCAGCACGTCGAGCGCCGAATTCGAATGCAGGTAGCGCGCCACCTCGTCGAGCGGGAAGCTGTGGCTGGTCGCCAGCGAGAGCACGATCGCGTCCTCGGTGGCCGCGGCCTGCAGCTCGAAATTGAAGGTGCGGCAGAAGCGCTTGCGCAAGGCCAGGCCCCAGGCGCGGTTGAGCCGGCTGCCGAAGGGCGAATGGATCACCAGCTGCATGCCGCCCGAGGCATCGAAGAAGCGCTCCATGACAAGCGTGTGCTGCGTGGGCAGCATGCCCAGCACGGCCGCGGCGTGCGCGAGGTGCTCGACGATCTGGCGCGCGGCCTCGGCGTCCAGGCCCATCGCGCCGGTCAGCAGCGTCATTGCCGCCTCGCGACCGCCTTGCACCAGCGCCTGCGCCACCTCCTCGCGCAGCCGCGACACGCCGAAGGACAGCTCGTCGCTGCGCCCCGGTGCCTCGCCCAGCCAGAAGGGAATGTTGGGCGCGGCGCCGTGCGCGTCTTCCACGCGCACGCGGCCCGGCTCGATCTTGAGGATGCGGTAGCTGGTGTTGCCCAGCTGGAACACGTCGCCCGCCAGGCTCTCGACCGCGAAGTCTTCGTTGACCGTGCCGATCTTGTCGGCCTGCGGCTCCAGCATCACGGTGTAGTCGCCGGTCTCGGGGATGGTGCCGCCCGAGGTCAGCGCGGTCATGCGCGCGCCCTTGCGCTCGCGCAGCAGGTGGTTCACCGCGTCACGGTGCACATAGCCGGCGCGCTGGCCCTGGCGCGTGGTGAAGCCCTCGGACACCATGCGCACCACCTCCATGAACCGCGCATGCGTGAGCTGCGCATAGGGCCAGGCGCGGCGCACCAACGCGAAGAGTTCGTCCTCGTGCCATTCGCGGCAGGCGGTCTCGGCCACGATCTGCTGGGCCAGCACGTCGAGCGGCGCGGGCAGCACGCGCAGCGCATCGAGTTCGCCGCGGCGGATGCAGTCGAGCAGCGCCGCGCACTCGACCAGTTCGTCGCGCGACTGGGGAAAAAGCCGCGCCTTGGGCACGCCGCCCACCGCATGGCCCGAACGCCCGGCGCGCTGCAGGAAGCTCGCGATCGAGCGCGGCGAGCCCAGCTGGCAGATCAGGTCGACGTCGCCGATGTCCAGGCCCAGCTCGAGCGAGGCGGTCGCGACCAGCACCTGGAGTTCGCCGCGCTTCAGGCGCTGCTCGGCCTCGAGCCGCGTCTCCTTCGACAGGCTGCCGTGGTGCGCGGCCACCGCTTCCTTGCCCAGGATCTCGCCCAGGTGCCGCGCCGCGCGCTCGGCCATGCGGCGGGTGTTGACGAAGACCAGCGTGGTCTTGTGCAGCCAGACCAGCTCGGCCACGCGCGCATAGACCTGCGTCCATTGTTCGTTGGACATCACCGCATCGAGCGGCGTGGGCGGCAGTTCGAGCGCCAGGTCGCGCTGCTTGGCATAGCCGATGTCGACGAGGGTGCAGTCGGCCGTGCCGTCGGGCCGCAGCGCGCCCGCGCCGACCAGGAAGCGCGCCACCTCCTCGATGGGTTTCTGCGTGGCCGACAGGCCGATGCGCACGGGGCGCACACCGCCTTCCGCAATGCACAGGGCCTGCAGCCGTTCGAGCGACAGCGCGAGGTGGCTGCCGCGCTTGCTGGCTGCCACGGCATGGATCTCGTCGACGATCACGCTGCGCACCGTCTGGAGCATCTTTCGGCCCGAGACCGAGCCCAGCAAGACGTACAGCGATTCGGGTGTGGTCACGAGGATGTGCGGCGGCTTGCGCAGGCTCTGCTGGCGCTCGCGCGGGGGCGTGTCGCCGGTGCGCACGGCCGTGCGGATGTCGACGTCGGGCAGGCCCAGCGCCGCGAGCTCCGCCCGGATGCCGGCCAGCGGCGCCTCGAGGTTCAGCCGCACGTCGTTGGACAGCGCCTTGAGCGGCGAGACGTAGAGCACCACGGTCTGGTCGGGCAGCCCGCCTTCGGCGTCGAGCCCGCGCACCACCAGGTCGTCGAGCGCGGCCAGGAAGGCGGTCAGCGTCTTGCCCGAGCCCGTGGGCGCGCCCACCAGCGTGTCGCAGCGCGCGCGGATCGCGGGCCAGGCGGCGACCTGGGCCGCGGTGGGCGCGGGAAAGGTCCGCTGGAACCAGCGGGCGACGGCGGGGTGGAAAGCATCGAGCGGCACGGCTTCATCACATCAGGGCGGGCGGCGGGATGTCAAGCCGCGGCCCCCGGGCTCGATGCCCGCCGCAGTCGCCTATCCTACAAACGCAGTGACGAACTCTTACAAACGTGCTGCGCGCCCGACCCCAGTATGAAAGGGTCGGGACGCTGGCTGCGGCATGGGTTTTCGACACACGCCTTCCAAGGCCCTTGCCTTCTTCTCATCAACGCCCTGCGCGGAGAGTCCCGATGCCTGCTTCAACGCGACCCGTCGATGCCGACCCGAGCGGGGCACCCGTCGACGCCGACCCGAGCGGGGCACCCGTCGACGGTGTCCCGGGCCCCTTCGTCCAGCAAGGCGCAGCGGCCCTTTCGCGGTCTTCTTCGTCCGCATCGTGGGCCTTGTCGGCCTGGGGCGTCGCCTCCCCCGCGCTTGTGCACACCACGCTGCCGCCGACGGACGCGGCGCATCAAACCACCGTCGACGGCGTGCTGCGCCTGGCCCTGCACGACCTGCGAAATTCGCTGTCGGCGATCCAGCTCGGCCTCGAATTGCTCGGCCGGCGCGAGGGCCTGCCGCCGCCGTCTCAGCAGCCGCCCTCTGCCGTGCTGGCGCACATGGACAACGCCGCGCAGCGGGCACAGGCCTCGGTGGTCGAACTGGAAGACCTCACGCGCCTGGCCGCGGGCCGCAGGCTGGCGGTCTCGCCAGCGCACTTCTCGCTGCACACCGTCGTGCGCGACACGCTCGATGCCTGCCGGCTCATCGTGCCGGGTGTCGTGGTCGAGCACGACCGCCTCGGCGATGGCGACTGCAGGGGCGATCCGGCCCGCCTGGCGCAATTCCTGGGCCTGGCACTCGAAGAACTTTGCACCGCGGCCACGCCGGCGCGCGTCATCGTGATCAGCGAGGTCGCGGGCGACCGCTTTCGCATGGCCGTCCATGCCGCGGGCGCGGTCGGCGCCGCGCCGGCTGCGGACGATCCGGCGGCAGCGCCGGCGCGCGCGCAGGCCCGTCGCCGCGTGCTGCTCCAGGCCATCGCGCAGGCGCATGGCGGCGATGTCGGCTTCGAGGGCGGATACGCTTCGGGGGGCCGATCGGTCGAGGGCAACTTCTCGCGCCTTGCCGATCCGTCTTCCCCACCCGCACAAGGCCTTCCATGATCACGACCACCGACGACGCACGCCCCACCCACGATGATTGGCAACTCCCCTGGCAAGGCGGCTGCCGCTGCGGCCAGGTGCGGCTGCGCATCAGCGCGCCGCCGCTGCTGGCCATGGCCTGCCACTGCACGGGCTGCCAGCGCATGAGTGCAAGCGCCTTCTCGCTGTCGCTCGCGATCCCCACGCCGGGCTTCGAGGTCACCGCCGGCGAGCCGGTGCTGGGCGGGCTGCATGGCGCATCGCACCACTACTTCTGCCCGCACTGCAAGAGCTGGATGTTCACGCGCACCGAGGGCATGGACGCGTTCGTCAACCTGCGCCCGACCATGCTCGACGCGCACCGATGGTTCGTGCCCTTCGCCGAGACCTGGACCGACGAGAAGCTGCCCTGGGCCTCGACGCCGGCAGTGCACAGCTTCGGCCAGCTGCCGGCGATGGAAGCTTTCCCTGCATTGATCGAGGCCTATGCGCGGGAAGGCGCGCGGCCCCCAGCCCCGAAACAGGACTGAGGGCCGCGCGGGGTCGGTCCGATCAGGTCAGGTCAGGTCGTTGCCAGGCGCTCGGCCGCATCGAGCGCACGCTTGGCCTTGATCGACTTGCGCACCGTCGACCAGATGGCCCAGCCCAGCATCGCGGCCGTGCAGGCCAGCAGCGACGCGCTGATCGGGCGCTCGAGGAAGACCATCGCATCGCCGCGCGACAGCAGCATCGCGCGCCGCAGATGCTCTTCCAGCATCGGGCCCAGGATGTAGCCCAGCAGCAGTGGCGCGGGCTCGAAGCGCAGCACCATCAGCACATAGCCCATGATGCCCAGCGCAGCCACTGAATAGATGTCGAAGACGTTGTTGTTGACGCTGTACACCCCCAGGGCCACGAACACGATGATGGCCGGGTACATCCAGGCGAAGGGAATGCGCAGCAGTGCGACCCACAGGCCGATGGTGGGCAGGTTCAGGATCACCAGCATCAGGTTGCCGATGCCGAAGCTCACGACCAGGCCCCAGAACAGATCGGGCTGCTCGCTGATCAGGTTGGGTCCGGGCTGGATGCCGTGGATGATCAGTGCGCCCATCATCACGGCCATCACCGCGTCGCCCGGAATGCCCAGCGACAGCGAAGGCACGAAGGCCGTCTGCGCGGCGGCGTTGTTGGCCGACTCGGGGGCGGTGATGCCCTCGATCGCGCCCTGGCCGAAGCGGCTCGGGTCCTTGGCGACTTTCTTCTCGATCGCATAGGACATGAAGGCCGCGATCGACGGGCCCACGCCCGGCAGCGCGCCCAGGGCCGATCCCAGCGCGGAGCCGCGCATCATCGGCTTGATGGTGGCCTTGAACTCGTCCTTCGTGGGCACCATCGACTTGAGCGTGACCTTCTCGGGCTTCTGGTTGGTGTCGGCCGAGTTGATGCAGCGCACCACCTCCGCGACGCCGAACAGACCCATGGCCAGCGCGATCAGGTTGATGCCGTCCATGAGCTCGGGCACGTCGAAGCTGAAGCGCGCGACGCCCGAGTTCACGTCGGTGCCGACCATGCCCAGCAGCAGGCCGAACACCACCATGCACAGCCCCTTGGCGGCCGAGCCGGCGGTCATCGACGAGGCCGCCACCAGGCCCAGCACCATCATCGAGAAGAACTCGGCCGGGCCGAACTTCAGGCCGATGCTGGCGATGGCCGGCGAGAACAGCACCAGCAGCACCAGGCCCGACATGGCACCGGCCAGCGAGGCGATGGTGGTCACGAACAGCGCGACGCCGGCCTTGCCCTTCTTCGCCATCGGATAGCCGTCGAGGCAGGTCACGGCCGACGAGGGTGTGCCCGGCAGGTTCAGCAGGATGGAGGCGGTCGAGCCGCCGTACTGCGCGCCGTAGTAGACGCCGGCCAGCATGATGATCGCCGCGGTCGGCGGCATGTGGTAGGTCAGCGGCAGCAGCAGCGAGATGGCCGCGAGCGCGCCGATGCCGGGCAGCACGCCGACGACAGTGCCGAGCAGCACGCCGAAGAAGCAGTAGGCGAGCGTGACGGGTTCGGCCGCGACCTGGAGGCCGAGCCAGAGATTGCTGAGGAGATCCATGGGTATGTCCGGGGCGTCGGGTTCAGTTGCTCCAGGGCCAGATGGGAAGAATCATCTGTAGCGCCAGGGGGAAGATCAGCGTGGTGAGCAGCGCCACCACGGCGCACACGATCATTCGGGTGCGCAGCGTCATGGCCGAAGGCACCAGCGCCAGCAGCGCGGCCAGGAAGGATGCGACCACCACGCCCAGGCGTTGCAGCGCCCAGGCGAACACCAGCAGGCTGGCGATGGTCCAGGCCAGGTTGCCCCATTGCACCGTGACGCCGGCGCCCTTGCGCCACCAGGCCGGCAGCGCGACCAGCAGGCCGAGCACTGCGAGCGTCCAGCCCAGTACCACCGGGAAGTAGCCGGCCCCCATGCGGGCGGAGGTGCCGAAGTTGTAGCGACTGCCGTAGAGGGCGAAGAACAGGCCGGCAGCCACCATCAGCAGCCCTCCGATCAGGTCGTGGATGTCTCTCGTGATTTTCATGTTCAGCGGAATGGCGTTGGAGAACGCTCTGGATGGAACAGGTCGACGCGCAGCGTGGGAAGAAGGCGTCGGCGAAGCCCGCCTCGGGGCGCTGAAGTACAGGCCGAAGCACCGGGCTGGCGAAAGCTTAGGGGGGCAATTCGGGCATGCCGGCGGCCATTTGTATTGGGATATGTTGAGCCGCGACATCGACACATCGCATTGCAAGACGCGCGGATGAAGTCCATCGCCCGGCGATAGATTCAATGCCAGCCGATGCCCACCGACCTCACCTTTTCCGCCTGCAGATGACCGCGCAGGCCCTCCACCCCACCGACGCGCACGACCGGGACGGCAGCGGCATGCGCCTCGACCGGCCGGCCGAATTCCTGTCGGGCGCGGCCTTCAGCGCCTTCGGCATCTCCTTTGCCTGCGGCGCCAGCGTGTTCAACCACGAGGCGCCCTCGATGCACTGGGCCGGCGCGTGGCTGCCGCTGCTGGCGGGCCTGCTGATCGCGCTCACCGGCAACCTGATCATCCTCAAGTCGCTGGCGCTCTGGCGCCTGCAAGCCAGGCCGCTGCCCAGCGCGGGCCGCGCGCTGCTCGGCATCCTGCTGCTCAGCGGCGTCTTCGCCGCGGCGCTGGGCGCCTGGTCGCCGGCCGGCCTGCCCACCATCGGGCTGCTGGGCGGCATCTACATCGCCGGCTTCGCCGTGTGGCTCGCGGGCAAGGACGTGCACCTGCGCACCTTCGCCGGCCTGGCCGCGGCGCTGGCCTTCGGCAGCTACCTGGCCTTCGTGGTGGCGCTCGACCTTTCGCTGCCCGTGTGGCCCACCTTTCTGCACGGATGAACCTTCCAACGTTTCCAGGAAACCCTCACCATGCGCATTAGCAGCCGCGGACGGCTGGCCGTCGCGGTCATGATCGACTTCGCCTTGCACCAACGGCACTGGCCCATCTCGCTCAAGGTGCTGAGCCGGCGCCATCGGGTGTCGCTGTCGTTGCTCGAACCCATCGCGGCCGACCTGCGGCGCCACAGCCTGGTCGAGGCCACGCGCGGGCCCGGCGGCGGCTACGGCCTGAGCCGCGCCGCCACGAACATCTCGGTGGCCGACATCGTGTTCGCGATCGACGGCTCGATGGACGCCAACCCCGCGCGGCCCACGGGCCGCACCCAGCCCGCGCCCCACTGCGCCACGCACGACCTCTGGGACGGCCTGCGGCAGAACGTGGTCGACTTCCTGCAATCGGAGTCGCTGCACAAGCTCGCGAGCACGCAACGCCCCTGGGGCTTTCCCGCCACCGCCGAGCCGCTGCACAAGGAGCCGCCACCGGCGCCCGCCGCGGTGGCCGTCAACGCACCCAACTCGGTCTTCGACCTGGCCCGTTTCCACGCCTGAGCGCGGGCAGGTCGCTAGGCCTTGGCGCGCCGGGGCAGCGTGAGCAGCGCTTCGAGACCGCCCTCGGCCCGGTTGCGCAGCGTGATCGATCCCTCGTGGGCCTGCGCGATCGAACGCGCGATCGACAGCCCCAGCCCCGACCCGCCCGAGGCCGTGTTGCGCGAGGTGTCGAGCCGCAGGAAGGGCTCGAACACTTCCTCCAGCGAGTCCTCGGGAATGCCCGGGCCCGCGTCGGCGATGCGGATGCGCAGGGCCTGCGCCGAATCCTCGATGCGGATGTGCGCCGCACCGCCGTACCGGATCGCGTTCTCGATGATGTTCTGCACGCAGCGCCGCAGGCTGGTGACGTAGGCCGGCAGCGGTGCGCGCGCATGGCCTTCGAGCGTGACCAGTGCGCCCGTTTCCTCGAAGTCGGCGCGCAGCCCGGCCAGCAGGCTGTCGATGTCCACCGATTGCCGGGGTTCGTTGTGCTCCTCGCCACGGATGTAGTCGAGCGTCGACGAGATCAGCGATTCCATGTCGCCCAGGTCCTTGCGGAACTTGTCCTGCATCTCGCCGGGCGGCAGGAACTCGGCGCGCAGCCGCATCCGCGTGATGGGCGACCGCAGGTCGTGCGAGACCGCGGCCAGGAAGCGCGTGCGCTCGCCGATGTCCTGGATCAGCCGCCGCTGCATGAGATTGAAGGTGCGCGCCGCCTGCCGCACCTCGCGCGGGCCGCTCTCGACCAGCGGCGGGCTGTGCAGGTCGTGGCCCAGTGCATCGGCCGCATCGGCCAGCCGCCGCAGGGGCCGCAGCGCGAGCCGCACCGCGACCAGCGCGATGACCACGAACACCAGGATGCGCAGCACGTAGATGCGCAGCACGTAGTCGGCCACCATGCCGAAGGGCTTGGCCTCGATGCCGCCCTGCGACTCCGAGGCCGTGACCTCGATCCATTGGCCGTGCAGGCCGGGCATCTCCAGCGCGATGCGGAAATGACCCACCGGCTCGCGCGCGTTGAGCAGCGCCCAGAGATCGGCCGACTGGCCCGCGTCGTCGGTGAGTTCGGCCGACAGCAGCCTGGCGTCGGCATCGCTGCCCAGCCGGTCGCTGAGCGACTGGCTCAGGATGTCCTGCACGGTCTCGAGCGTGTTGTCGGGATTGGCCACGGTCGGCATCGGCCCGGGCTGCAGCGTGAGCCGGAAGCGCTCGGAGCCCAGCCAGGCCAGCGTCTGCGGCACCGTCTCGGCGGGCAGCCCGCGCAGGATGCGCATCGCGTCGGCCAGCTGGATCGAGACCAGCCGGATCGGCATCTCCATCGCATGGCGGTAGCGCATGTCGAACCAGACCGAGCTGGTCAGCGCCTGCGCGGCCAGCATGCCCAGCACCAGGATCAGCGCCAGCCGGCCCCACAGCGAACCGGGCCAGGGCACCCAGCGCCGCCAGCGGCCTTGCGGCGCGGTGTCGGCACCGTCCATCTCAGCGCTCCTCCACCACATCGACCGCCATCACGTAGCCCGCATGGCGCACCGTGCGGATCATCATGGGCTTGCGCGCATCGTCCTGCAGGCTCACGCGCAGCCGGCTGATGCAGACGTCGATCGCGCGGTCGAAGGGTGCGCGCTCCTTGCCGAACACATGCTCGATCAGGAAGTCGCGGCTCAGCGTGCGGTGCGCGTTCTGCAGCAGCAGCCGCAGCACCCGGTAGTCGGAGCCGCCCAGCGACACCACCACGCGCTGCGGCGACAGCAGCTGGTGGGTGCGCGTGTCCAGCACCCAGCCTGCAAAACGCACCACCGCGGCCTCCTCGGCCTCGCGCGAGGGCGGAAAGCTGTGGATGCGCCGCAGCACCACCTTGATCCGCGCCAGCAGCTCGCGCGGATCGAAAGGCTTGGGCAGGTAGTCGTCGGCGCCCATCTCGAGCCCGATGATCCGGTCGAGCAAGGCGCCGCGCGCGGTCAGCAGGATCACGGGCGGGCCGCCCTTGGCATGCAGGTCGCGGCACAGCGAGAGCCCGTCCTCGCCGGGCATCATCACGTCGAGCACCACCAGCGAGATCGACTGCAGCCCCAGCTGCCGGTGCATCTCGACCCCGTTCGACGCGGTCGCGACCTTGTAGCCGGCATCGGACAGGTAGTCCGAGAGCAGTTGCCGGATGTCGCCGTCGTCGTCGACGATGAGGATGCGTTCGATGGGGGGTGAGGACATGGCGGGTGATGCGATGGGTGAGACCGACGCCGAGAGGCGCGGGCTGGCCGATCGCCTCGACGGATCGAAGGCGGTGAGGAACAGCAGGGATTTTCAACCAGATCGCGCGCGGGCCCTGGCAGCACCCTATGTGTTGGGGGGCGATGGGAATCGACTGCGCGCCCGCCAAAGCACCCGGGCCATCCTGCCGCCTTCCTGGGCCACCGATTTCAGATTCCTGGGGCGCGCTTCGCCGCGGCGCAGCCAGGCCGCATGGGCAAGGCCCTTCCTAGGCGTGCCGCCGCACCGCGCCCTGCAGCGTGCGCACGCGGTTCTCCGGCGAGGCCGGCCCCCAGCCCTGAGGCAACGCATGCAGCACGGCCTTGGCGTCGAGCGAACGGATCGCCACCGAGGTGTCCGCCGGAATGCGCCCCTGCGCCACCATCGCCTCGTAGCGCAGGGCGCTCACGCGCAGGAAGGACGCGAAGTTGCCGACCTCGCCGCGCGCCGCCACCAGCTCGTCGTACAGCCGCTCGATGAGCTGCACCACGACCATGCCGTCGCGCTGCGCGATCTCCTCGAGCACCTGCCAGAACAGGTTCTCGAGCCGGATGCTGGTGACCACGCCATGCAGCCGCACCGAGCGCGTGCGCGCGTCGTAGCTCTGCGGGTCGGCGCTGATGAAGATCTCGCACATGCGGCCTCCTGTGTGGGAATGGTGGGCGACGCTCGCACTGTAGCGCCGCCCACGCGGGCCCGTCAGTGTTCGATGCGCGTGCCCAGCACCACCAGGAACTGCGCGAGCCACGCCGGGTGCGCGGGCCAGGCGGGCGCCGTGACCAGGTTGCGGTCGGTCACGGCCTGGTCGACCGGAATGCCCACGTACTCCGCGCCGGCCAGTTCCACCTCGACCTGGCAAGCCGGGTACGCCGACACCTTGCGGCCTTTCAGCAGGCCCGTGGCCGCGAGCAGTTGCGCGCCGTGGCACACGGACGCCACCGGCTTGTCGGTCGCCAGGAAGTGCTTGGCGATCTCGACCACGCGGCTGTGCATGCGCAGGTACTCGGGCGCGCGGCCGCCGGGGATGACCAGCGCGTCGTAGGCCTCGGGCTTCACGTCGGCGAAGTTGGCGTTCAGCGTGAAGCGGTGGCCCGGTTTTTCGCTGTAGGTCTGGGCGCCCTCGAAGTCGTGGATGGCGGTGTGCACCCAGTCGCCGGCCTTCTTGTCGGGCGCCACCGCGTGCACGGTGTGGCCCACGGCCAGCAGGGTCTGAAAGGGCACCATGGTTTCGTAGTCTTCGGCGTAGTCGCCGCAGAGCATGAGGATCTTGCGAGCCATCGGGGTTGTCTCCTTCGAATGAGGTGTTGAATGCGCCCCGGCATGGACATGCGGGCCGTCGCCGCATTATTCGAAGGCGGCGGGCGCAGCGGGTAGCAGCCGGCTGTGACCGCGCGATGCCGGCTTCGACGCGCGCGTCATCACGCGGTCACGCGGCTGCCCGACCATCCCTCTCCCCCTACCTTGGAGCCCGGAGATGCGCCTGCGCTGGCGAAAGCCCTGGCCCGTCGGCGTCCTGCTGATGGCGGCGCTGGCCGCCTGCAGCACGCCGCCCGTAGAAGAAGGCGCCCGGCCCTCGCTGACCCTCAAGCTGATCGCCTTCAACGACCTCCACGGCAACCTGGAACCGCCCAGGCTGGCCATCGCCGCGCCCTCCTCCACCGGCGGCACGGTGGCCGTGCCCGCGGGCGGCGCGGCCTACCTCGCCACGGCCATCGCGGCGCTCAAGGCGAAGAACCCGCAGCACGCGGTGGTCTCGGCCGGCGACATGATCGGCGCCTCGCCGCTGGTGTCGGCGCTGTTCCTCGACGAGCCGACCATCGAAGCGGTGAACGCGATGGGCATCGACTTCAACGCGGTCGGCAACCACGAGTTCGACAAGGGCCAGGCCGAGCTGCTGCGCATGCAGCATGGCGGCTGCGCGGCATACACGGCGCTTGCGCCCTGCCAGGTGAACACCGCCTTCCCCGGCGCCAACTTCGGGTTTCTGGCGGCCAACACGGTCAAGCGTGATGGCACGACGCTGTTCCCGGCCACGGGGCTCAAGACCTTCAGGCAGGGCGAGGCCCAGGTCACGGTGGGCTTCATCGGCCTGACGCTCAAGGCCACGCCGACGGCGGTCACGCCCGCGGGGGTGGCGGGACTTGCGTTCAGGGACGAGGCCGACACGGCCAATGCGCTGATCCCGGGCCTGCGCGCGCAGGGCGCCGACGTGATCGTGGTGGTGATGCACGAGGGCGGCACCACCACCGTGGGCTACAACGACAAAAGCTGCGCCGGGCTCAGCGGCAACGTGCGGCCGATCCTCGACCGGCTCGACCCGCGCGTCGACGTGGTGATCTCCGGCCACACGCACAGCGCCTATGTCTGCGATTACGGCCGGATCAACCCGGCCAGGCCTTTCCTGCTGACCAGCGCGGGCCAGTACGGCACGCTGCTCACCGACATCGACCTGGTGGTCGACACGACGACCCGCAAGGTCACGGCCAGGTCGGCGAACAACCTGATCGTGCAGGGCGAGGCCTTCATGCGCGGCGCGGACACGGTGGCGCTGAGCGAGCAATACCCGCGCTTCCGGAAGAACGCCGAGATCGACGCCTTGATCGCGCGCTACCGCACCGTCGCGGCGCCGCTGGTGCAGCGCGTGGTGGGCCGGCTCAGCGCGCCGGCCAGCCGCGCACCCACTCCCTCGCGCGAGAGCGTGCTGGGCAACCTGATCGCCGATTCGCAGCTGGCCGCCACCGCGCCCGCGGCCAAGGGCGGCGCGCAGATCGCGTTCATGAATCCGGGCGGCGTGCGCGCGGACCTGGTGCCCGGTGCGAGCGGCGGCGTGCGCTACGGCCAGCTGTTCAGCGTGCAGCCCTTCGGCAACAGCCTGGTGGTGAAGACCCTGACCGGCACGCAGATCCGCGCCCTGCTCGAGCAGCAGTTCGCCAGCGGCACCAACACGCTGGCCACGCCGCGCGTGCTCATGCCCTCGCGCGGCTTCCGCTACCGCTACGACCTGTCGCGCCCGGCCGGCGCGCGCATCGAGGGCATGACGCTCGATGGCGTGCCGCTGGCCGATGGCAGCACCTACCGCGTGACCATGAACAGCTTCCTGGCCAGCGGCGGCGACAACTTCACGGTGTTCAACCAGGGCATCGACTTGCTGGGCGGCGACCTGGACATCGATGCCTTCGAGGCCTACCTGCAGGCCCACCCGGCGCTCGTGCCGCCCGCGGCCGACCGCATCACCGCGATCGGCACGGCCCGCTGAGCGGGTCGCTCAGCGCGGCTCGGCCACGGCGCGGATCAGGCGCGTGGCCGGCGCGACCAGCGCGCGCAGGTCGCTCGAGCGGTCCTGCTCCACCGCTTCGAGGATCAGCTCGTTGATGCCGCCGACCACCGCCAGCGCGAGTTCGGGCGACAGGCGCGCGCCGCCGTCCGAGCCCGTGGCCAGCGCCACGAAGCTCGCGATCTGGGCATTGACCTTGCGGCGCACCGCGAGCCCGGCCAGCCCCAGGCCCAGGATCTCGACGAACAGCGTCTTGAGCAGCACCGGGTCCTGCGCGAGGAAGTCGAGGTAGGCCATGACGGCATGCTCGACCTGCGTCTGCCAGGGCTGCAGCGGATCGACCGCGGCGCTCAGCACGCCCAGCGCCTGCTCGCTCGCGGATTCGTAGAGCGCGATCAGGCAGTCGGCCTTGGTCGCGAAATGCTCGTAGAAGCTGCGCCGCGACACCGCGGCCTCGCGCACGATGTCGGCGATGGTCGTGTCGGCATAGCCCTTGGCCGCCACCGCCTTCGCCATGCCTTCGAGCAGGCGGTAGTGGTGCGCGTGCTGCAGCTCGGCGCTTTCGGAGGCGGTGTCGGTGGACGTCATGCGGCCTGATTGTCGAAAGGGTTGGTACTTGACAGTACCAGATCGCGAGTCCACGATGACGGTACGCAAACGTACCAACATTCATTGCCAGCCCTCATTTCCCGAAGCACCATGACCGATCTCGTCGTCCGCCGCCTGCTCATCGACCTGAAGCCCCCGTTCGCGCGCGACTGGTGCGGCGGCGATGCCTTCTCGAGCGCCGTCTTCAATGCGCTCTCGATGAGCTTCCCCTACGGCGAGCAGTTCTTCATCGACGCGGTGCGCGACACGGTCGACATGCTGGCGCCCGAGCTGCAAGCGCGGCACAAGGCCGAGGTCAAGGGCTTCATCGGCCAGGAGGCCACGCACCGCCGCATCCATGCGCTGTTCAACGAACAGCTCGAACGCCAGGGCCTGGTCGACCACTGGACGCCACGCGCCATGGCCCGCATGAAGACGCTCGAAGGCAACGATCCGCGGCATGCGCTGGCGATCACCGCGGCGACCGAGCACTTCACCGCGATGTTCGCCGACTGGCTGCTGGCCCATCCGCAGGTGCTCGACGGTGCCGAGCCGCGCCTGCGGACGATGTGGTTCTGGCACAGCGCGGAGGAATCCGAGCACAAGAACACGGCCTTCGACCTCTACGCCGCAGCGGCGGGCTCGCAGGCCTGGCGCACCCGCTGGTTCCGGCGCGTGACGATGATCTTCCTGACCGACCTCGCACGCCAGACCGTGACCAACCTGCGCCACGAGGGCCAGCTGTGGAAGCTGTCGACCTGGCGCAGCGCGGCGCGCATCCTGCTCGGGCGCGACGGCCTGCTGCGCAGCAACCTCCCGTCCTGGCGCGCCTACTTCCGAGCGGACTTCCATCCCTCGCAGCACGACAGCGACCTGGCCGGGCGCTGGCTGGCGGACAACGCCGCGATGTTCGAGCCGGTGAATGCGCTGCGCCCGGCGGCGAGCTGAAGGCCCCCTTCCTTCCTTCCTTCCTGCCCGCCACGCCACGGCCTGCGCACTACGGCCGTCGGGGGCTGCCCGGCGCGACCAGCCCGCGCCTTTCGATGGGCGTCGAGAAGACGATGGACGTGCGCGTCTCGCCATAGCCGTTGATCGTGCCGATGAAGCGCTCGAGATCGGCGAGGCCCGTGGCCACCACCGTCATCACATAGGAATCGGCCCCGGCGACGTGGTGGCACTCGAGCACCTCGGGCGCCTTGCGCAAGCGCTCCAGCAGCGGCTTCTTGCCGGGCTGGGTGGCCGTGATGCCGATGATGGCCTTGACCGGGTAGCCGAGCTTGGCGGCATCGAGTGCGACCGTGAAGCGCTGCGCGATGCCCGACTCCTGCAGCCGCTTGAGCCGCTCCGCCGTCGCGGCCACCGACAGGCCCGTGGCCTCGGCCAGCGTCTTCAACGGCGCGCGTGCATCGTGCTGCAGCGCCCGCAGCAGGCACCAGGCGGCATCGTCCAGTTCGTGATGGGGTGTTCTTGCCATCGACGCATTTCACCAGAAATGCAACGGCGTCCGGGCGACTGGGCCGGAAGAATGCGCTGTCTCGGCACGGGCTCTCACCGCATGATCGATGGCGTTTCCATACCTCCATCCCTTCTTGCACCCGATGCCCGACATCCAGAACTACGGCAGCTTCATCGCTGCCATCCTCGTGTTCCAGGCTGTGCCCGGCGCCGGCACGATCGCGATCCTCGATGCCACGGCCCGCGACGGCCGACGCGCGGGCATGGCCGCCGTGCTGGGCACGCTGGCCGGCGACTTCCTGTTCATGCTCGCCGCGGCCGCCGGCCTGGCCGCGCTGCTGCAGGCCCATCCCCTGTTGTTCCACGCGCTGCGCTGGTCCGGCGTGGCCTACCTGGGCTGGCTGGGCGTGCAACTCCTGCGCAGCCGACCAAGCGCAGAAGGGTCGACGCCCGCCCGCCCGCAGACCGCCAGGGTGTATTTCCGCCGCGCGTTCATGGTGAGCCTGACCAACCCCAAGGTCATGCTGTTCTTCGTGGCCTTCTTTCCGTTGTTCCTGCGGCCCGATGCGTCCGCGCTCACGCTGCCCGTGATGATGCTGCACGTGACCGCGCTGAGCCTGGCCTACCAGGGCACGCTGGTGCTGGCGGGCAACCTCGTCGCGCGGCGCGTGGCGACGCGGCTCGCGGGCCTGGTGCTGGTCGCGCTGGGCGTGCGGCTCGCAAGCGACATCCGCTGAGCGTTCAGGCGCCGCGCCGTACCCTCTCCAGCAGAACCTCGACCGGATGCCGCAACCGCCGGCCGCGCAGGCGATCGACCTGGCTGCGGCACGAATAACCCGTCGCCAGCAGCTCGCCGCTCGCGGCGTTGTCGAGCAACGGGCCCCATGACTGCTCGAAGATCACTTTCGATGTCGAGAGGTTGCGCGCCTCGTGGCCGTAGGTGCCCGACATGCCGCAGCAACCGCTGGCCTGGCTGCACAACGCGAGGCCTGCGCGCGCGAACACGGGCATCCAGAGCGCGGTCGCGGCCGGCGCATTGGTCTTCTCGGTGCAATGTGCGAGCAGCCGAAACACATCGCCGGCATCGACGGCGGCTTGCTGCGGCAGCGCGCCCAGCAGCCATTCCTGTGGCAACAACACCTCGGGTGCGGCCTCCATGCCCTCGAGCTTGCGGTACTCCTGCCGATAGACCAGGGTCATCGCGGGGTCGAGTCCGAGCAGCGGCAGGCCACTGCGGGCCAGCGCGGCCAGCATCGCGGCATTGCGGCGCGCGGCGCGGTCGAAGGCGCCAAGGAAACCCTGCACCTGCAGCGGCTTGCCGTTCGGGCGGAAGGGCGCGAGCCACACGGTGTAGCCGAGCCGCGCCACGAGTTCGATGAAGGCCGCGAACACCGGCGTCTCGAAATGGCGGGTGAAAGCGTCCTGCACCAGCACCACGCTGCGTGCGCGCGCTACGCTGTCCAGGCGCGCCAGCGCGGCCGGCGTGGCATGGCGCACGCCCCACCGACGCGCCATGGCGCGGAAGTCGAAGCGGCTGAGCAAGGGGCTGTCGACCATCCCGGCGCAGCCTTCGAGCTGGCGGCGCACCCAGGGCGCGGCCATCACTGCGTTGTAGATCACGGGCGCACGGGCCAGCCAGGGCACCGTGTATTCGAGCGAGCCGATCAGGTAGTCCTTCAGCGGTCGCAGATAGCGCGCGTGGTAGAGGTCGAGGAAGCGCGCGCGGAACTCCGGCACGTTGACCTTGACCGGGCACTGGCCCGCGCAGGATTTGCAGGCCAGGCAGCCGGCCATGGCCTCGTAGACCTCGTGCGAGAAATCGTCGGCGGCGCTCTCGCGACCCTGCGTACGCGCGTGGCTGCGGCGCCAGCGGGCGGGCAGGCCAACCAGAAAACCAGGCTGTCGTGCGGCAGCCTGAAGCACATCGACACCAGCCTCGCCTTGCAGACGCAGCCACTCGCGCAGCAGTGACGCGCGGCCTTTGGGCGAATGGCGACGTTCGCGCGTGCCCTTCCACGACGGGCACATCGCATCGTCGGGGTCGACGTTGTAGCAGGCGCCGTTGCCGTTGCAATGCACAGCCGTCCCATAGCTCTGCCACACGCGCTCGTCGATCCGGCGGTCGGCCTGGCCGCGCATTGGCACCTCGTCGATGCGCAGCAGTTGCGCGCCGCTGGCCGCGGGCGTGGCGATCTTGCCGGGGTTGAGCTGGTTGTACGGATCGAAGGCCGCCTTGAGTTCCTGCAGCGACGCGTAGAGCGGCCCGAAGAAGGCCGGCGCGTACTCGGAGCGCACGCCCTTGCCATGCTCGCCCCAGAGCAGGCCGCCGTATTTTTGCGTGAGCCGCGCGACCGCGTCCGAAATCGGTCGCACCAGCGCAGCCTGCGCCGGGTCCTTCATGTCGAGCGCCGGCCGTACGTGCAACACGCCGGCATCGACGTGGCCAAACATGCCGTAGCTCAACCCGTGGCCGTCAAGCAGCGCGCGGAATTCGGCGATGTAGTCGGCCAGGTGTTCTGGCGGCACGGCGGTGTCTTCCACGAAAGGCTGCGGCCGCGCCTCGCCCTGCACGTTGCCCAGCAGTCCGACCGCGCGCTTTCGCATGCCGTAGACCTTCCCGACCGCCGCATGCCCCGAGGCCAGCGTGTGTCCCAGCCGCCGCACGCTGCGCTCGGTGCGCAGGTGTTCGACGAAATCGGCCACGCGGCACGCGACCTCGTCTTCGGCATCGCCGCTGAACTCGACCAGGTTGATGCCCAGCGTCTCGCTCTCATCGCCATCGGCGGGAAAGTAGCGCGCCACGTCCTGCCAGACGATGTCCTGCATGGCGAGCCCCAGCACGCGCGAGTCGACGGTCTCGATCGACAGCGGGCGGTGCGCCATCAGCGCCTGCGCGTCACGCAGCGCGTCCATGAAGCTCGCGTAACGCACGTTGACCAGCACCGCATGGCCCGGAATGGGCAGCAGGTCGAGTTCCACCTCGACGATCAGGCCCAGCGAGCCCTCAGCGCCGCAGAGCACGCTGTTGAGGTTGAAGCGCCCGTCGGGCTCGCGCAGATGGGCCAGGTCGTAGCCGGTCAGGCAGCGGTTGAGTCGGGGAAAGCGCTCTTCGATCAGCGCTGCCTGCGTGCGCGCGATGCGGTGCGCGCATCGCCAGGCATCGCCCAGGCGGCCGGGCTGCGCCAGCCGCAGCGCGAGTTCGGCTTCGTCGACCGCCATGCTGGTGAAACGCTCGCCGCCCAGCAGCACGGTGTCGAGCGCATGCACGTGGTCGCGGGTCTTGCCGTAGGTGCAGCTGCCCTGCCCGCTCGCATCGGTGCTGACCATGCCGCCGATGGTCGCGCGGTTCGAGGTGGACAGCTCGGGCGCGAAGAACAGGCCGTGCGGCTTGAGCGCGGCGTTGAGCTGGTCCTTGACCACGCCGGCCTGCACGCGCGCGCGTCGCCGCCCGGCATCGATCCAGAGGATGCGGTTCATGTGGCGCGACAGGTCCACCACCACGCCGTCGGTCAGCGACTGGCCGTTGGTGCCGGTGCCGCCGCCGCGCGGCCCGAGTGCGACGCGGCGGAACGCGGGGCGGTCGACCACCTGCGCGAGCCGCACCACATCGTTGGCATCGCGCGGGAACACCACCGCCTGCGGCAGGCGTTGGTAGATCGAGTTGTCGGTCGACAGCACGGTACGGTCGGCGTGGCGCGTGCTGATCTCGCCACGGAAGCCCGCTTCCGCCAGCGCCGCCAGGAAGTCACGGTAGACCGAGGCCAGCGTCGCGGGCGGCGCGACGTGGGCGATCACGGGGGCGTGCGCCACCTCAGGCCAGCGTGTAGGCCGTCTTCACGGTGGTGAAGAATTCCTGCGCGTAGCGTCCCTGCTCGCGCGGCCCGTAGCTGCTGGCCTTGCGCCCGCCGAAGGGCACGTGGTAGTCCACGCCGGCCGTCGGCAGGTTGACCATCACCATGCCGCTCTGCGCATGGCGCTTGAAGTGCACGGCGTGCCGCAGGCTGCTGGTGGCGATGCCCGCCGACAGCCCGAAGGGCGTGTCGTTGGCCACGGCCAGGGCCTCGTCGTAGTCCTTCACACGGATCACGCTGGCGACCGGGCCGAACACCTCCTCGCGGTTGATGCGCATGGCCGGCGTGGTGTCGGTCAGCAGCGTGGGCGTGACGAAGAAGCCGGTCTTTCCGCTGCCGCTGTGGCATTGCGCGGCGCCACCGCCGGCCGCAAGCGTCGCGCCCTCCTCGCGTGCGATGTCGATGTAGCGCAGGTCCTGCGCCAGCTGCGCCTCGCTGGCGGCCGGGCCGACGTCGGTGCCGGCATGCAAGGCATCGCCCACGCGCAGGCCCGCCATGCGCTCGCGCATCGCCGCGACGAAGCGGTCGTGGATGCCCTCGGTCACGATGAGCCGGCTCGAGGCCGTGCAGCGCTGCCCCGTCGAGAAGAAGGCGCTCTGCACGCAGAGCTCGACCGCCTGCGCGAGATCGGCATCGTCGAGCACCACCTGCGGGTTCTTGCCGCCCATCTCGAGCTGCACCTTGGCGCCGCGCTCGGCGCATTGCAGCGCGATCCGGCGCCCCACTTCCACCGAGCCGGTGAAGCTGAGCGCGGCGATGCCAGGGTGTTGCACCAGCGGGTCGCCGATCACGCTGCCGCGGCCCATCACGAGGTTGAACACGCCCGAGGGGATGCCGCTGCGATGGATGATCTCCGCCAGGGTCCAGGCCGAACCCGGCACCAGGTCGGCCGGCTTGAAGACCACGCAATTGCCGAAGGCCAGCGCAGGCGCGATCTTCCAGGCCGGGATCGCGATCGGGAAGTTCCAGGGCGTGATCAGCCCCACCACGCCCATGGGCTCGCGCGTGATGTCCACGCCCACGCCGGTCCGCACCGAGGGCAGCGTCTCGCCCGACAGCCGCAGGCATTCGCCGGCAAAGAACTTGAAGATCTGGCCCGAACGCGTGACCTCGCCGATCGCCTCGGGCCGGGTCTTGCCCTCCTCGCGTGCGAGCAGCACGCCGAGTTCTTCACGCCGCGCAAGGATCTCGGCGCCGATCCGGTCGAGCGCATCGCTGCGCGCCTGGATGCTGCCCGTGGACCAGGCCGGGAACGCGGCCTGCGCCGCGGCTACGGCCGCGTCGAGCTGCGCGGCATCGGCCTGCGCGTATTCGCCAATCAAGTCGGCGGTGTCCGAGGGGTTGCGGTTCTGGCCGCGCTGCGGGCCTGCGATCCATTCGCCGGCGATGAGGTTGTCGAAGGGCATGTGTCGTTCGTGCGGATTCAGGGGACCGGCGTGACCAGGGGCCGGCCGATGAAATGAGCGTCGGCGTTCTCGAGGAAGCGCAACACCGAGGCATGGATCGCCTGCGGCGAGATGCCGCCGATGTGCGGCGTGAGCACCGCGTTGTCGAAGGCCAGCAGCGGCGCGGGTGGCGTCGGCTCGTTCTCGTACACGTCGAGCGCGACGGCCCAGATGCGCTGCTCGCGCAGCGCGTCGGCCACCGCGTCGGTGTCGACCAGGGTGCCGCGCGCGATATTGACCAGCACACCCTGCGGGCCCAGTGCATCGAGCACCTCGCGGTCGACGATGTGATAGGTCGCCTTGCCGCCGGGCGCGGCGATCACGAGGAAATCGCACCAGGCCGCGAGACTGTGGATGTCGTCGAACCACTGGAAGCCGGTCTCGTCGCGCCGGGTGCGGCTGTGATAGCCGATCTCCATGTCGAAGCCGAGTGCGCGCTGGGCAATCTTCCTGCCGATGGCGCCGAGGCCGAAGATCCCCATGCGGCGGCCGCTGACATGCGGCGGACGCGGAATATCGTCGCGCCACAACCCGTGGCGCACGCCGTTGTTGAGGAATGGCAGCCGCCGGATGGCCGCCAGCAGGATCGTCATCGCATGGTCGGCCACCGCGGCGTCGTTGGTGCCGGCCGCGTTGCACACCGGGATGCCACGAGCCCGCGCGGCATCGAGCGCCACGTTCTCGAAGCCCACACCCACGGTGCATATCAGCTCCAGCCGGGGCAGCGCCGCGATTTCCTCGGCCAGCAGGCCGTTGGTACCGTTGGTCAGCACCACGCGGATGTCCTGGCCACGCGCGGCAATCTGCGCCGCGCCGTTGCTGCGGTCGGCGCCCAGCTTCTCGTTGGGCGCATAGAGGGTGTCGAAGCGTTCGGCCACCAGCGCGCGGTGCTCTTCGGAAAGAAAGACGAGGACGAGAAGAAGGGGCTTCATTGAGGAACGGGGAAAAGTCGGAAGGAAATGAACGGTACAGGGCCTCAGTCGACGCGAGCACCCGAGAGCTTCACCAGCTTGCCCCACTTGTCGATTTCGACCGCGAGGTTGGCCTTGAATTCTGCGGGCGTGTTGCCGACCGGTGTCGAACCCTGGTCGGCCAGCACCTTGCGCATCCCCGGGTCCTGCAGGATCTTGGCGATGGCGGTGTTCAGCCGCGTCACGACCGCAGCCGGTGTGCCGGCGGGCGCGAACACGCCGTTCCACAGCACCACGTCGAAGCCGGGCAGCGCTTCGTGGATCGCCGGCACATCGGGCAGGCGCGGTGAGCGGGCCTTGGTGGTCACGCCCAGCGCGCGCAGCTTGCCGCTGTCGATGTAGGGCAGCACCTCCACCAGCGGCGAAAACACCGCCTGGATCTGGCCACCCAGCAGGTCCGCATTGGCCGGCGCACCGCCCTTGTAGGGTACGTGCACCATGTCGCCCTGCGCCATGCTGTTGAACAGTGCGCCTGACAGGTGCTGCGAAGTCCCATTGCCGGCGGAGCCGAAGTTGACCGTGCCCTTTTTCTGGCGCACGTAGTCAACGAACTCCTGCAGGTTCCTGGCAGGCACGGCGTTGTTGACCATCAGCACGTTGGGAATCAGCGCGACCTGCGAAACCGGAATCAGGTCCTTCTGCAAGTCGAAGCCCATGTTCTTGTAGAGCGACACGTTGGTCGCGATGGTGCTGGTCGACATCAGCAGCGTGTAGCCGTCGGGCGTGGCCTTGGCCACGTAGGCGCCGCCGATGTTGCCGCCCGCCCCGGCCCGGTTGTCGACGATCACGCTCTGGCCCAGCTCGGTGCCCAGCTTCTCCGCCACCAGCCGTGCCGTGGTGTCGGTGCTACCGCCGGCCGCCAGTGGCACGACGAGCGTGATGGTGCGTTCAGGCCACTGGGCATGGGCGGCGAAGCCCGCCAGTCCGATGGCGGCGCTCAGCAGGAGCTTGGAGAAGAGGGTCTTGGTCATGCGTTGTCTCTGTTTTTTTGAAGATGGAAAGCGTCAGCGGCAGTGCGGTGTCAGCGCTGGCCGTCGCCCACGGAGATCTTGTCGGCGCGCAGGCCGCCCAGGCGTTCGTGCACGCGGCTGCCGGTGGACATCACCAGCGCGTACAGCAGTTCGTCGGGGCGCGGGCTGTCGATCGCGCCCACATCCATCGTGCTGAAGTGGCTGCGCACATAGCACGCCTCGACGTGGTGCAGCGGGATCTGCAGGCGCGTGCCGGCCGAGGCGACGACCTTGGCGGCGGGCACGATGGACTTGGCATGCGGCAGGTTCGCACGCATCGGCCAGCCGCCGGCCTCGTGCCAGATGGCGCCGTGCTCGAGCTCGCCGTTGAGGCCCACGATCGCGCCCTTGCCGTAGGCCTGGATCTTGTCCGCGCCACCCAGTGCCTCGAGCAGTTCGGGTACCAGCGTCTCGGCCATCACCGTGGCGTCCTTGACCAGCTGCGAGAGGTCCTCGACATAGCGGCCCGCATAGGGGTTGTGCAGCACGACGGCGATGCAGCCCATCTTGATGGGGTCGGTGCGTGCCGGGCCGCCTTCGTGGTAGATCGATTCGACGGTCAGCAGCTTCTTGCGGATCTTGATGAGGGACATGGTGTTTCCTTTGAGTGGGTAAGTGAAGAAGAGAGGAAAGAAAAAGAGGAGGAGAGGCGCTCTATTGCGGCTGCATGCCGGCGTCCTTGAACACCTTCCCCCACTTGGCGATGTCGGTGTCGATCAGTCGACCGAATTCCTGCGCGCTCGAAGGCTTGGGCGCGAGGCCGGCGTTCTCGAAGCGCTTCTGCACACCGGGATCGGCCAGCACCTCGCGCAGCGCGGTGTTGATGCGCTGCACGATGGCGGCCGGGGCGCCCGCCGGGGCCGCCATGCCGAACCAGACCGTGAGGTCGAAATCGGGCAGGCCGGCCTCGGCCAGCGAAGGCACTTCCGGGGCGAGCGGCGAGCGCGTCTTAGAGGTCACGCCCAGCGCGGTCACGCGGCCGGCGCGCGACTGCTGCAGGCCGTTGACCAGGTCGGCGATGGTGAAGTGCACGACACCGCCGATCAGGTCGGTCATCACCTGCGGCACGCCGCGGTAGGCCACGGGCATCGCTTCGAAACCGCCCATCGACACCACCTGCGCCGCGCAAAGCTGGGCACTGCCCGAGCCGTAGCCGTACGACAGCTTGCCCGGATGGGCCCGGCCATAGGCGATCAGTTCCTGCAGATTCCTGACCGGCAGCTCTTTCGAGGCCACCAGCATGAAGGGCGCATCGGCGATCGTGCCGATCGGTGTGAAGTCCTTGCGCGGGTCGTACTGCAGGGCCTTGAAGGCGCTCACGTTGCTGGCGCCCGTGCTCACGCCGACCATGAACAGCGTGTAGCCATCGGGCGCGGCCTTGACGGCCGAGACCGTGCCCACGATGCCGTTGGCGCCCGCGAGGTTGTCGACCACCACCGGCTGGCCCAGCTTGCCCGCCATGCCGTCGCTGAGCGCACGCGCCACCACGTCGGTGATGCTGCCCGCAGGGAACGGCACGACCAGGCGGATCGGCTTTTCGGGGAAGGCGGCAAGTGCCAGCAGCGGCAGCGCGCAAGCCATGGCGGCGAGGAGTTTCTTCATCATTGTGTCGCCGTCAATCCGCGGCCTGGCCGAACTGCACGCCGGCCCACTGCTCGAAATGGCGGATCGGGAACACGTTGTCCTGTTGGCCGTCGCCCTGCGTGATCGCGAAGGCCAGGAACTGACGGGCCGCGGGGCTGACCAGCATCGGGGCGCCGATCTTCTCGGCCTCGTCGATGCACATCTTGATGTCCTTGTGCAGCAGCTCGGTGGTGAAGCGGACCGGGAAGCTGCGGTCGAGCACGCACTGCGGAATGCGCTCGAGCGTGGCGAAGGAGCGGCCGCTCGACACGTTGAGCACGTCGAGCATGGTCTTGGCATCGAGCCCGGCCTTGACGCCGTAGACCAGCGCCTCGCAGCTTGCCACCATGCTGGTCGCGTAGAGCGTGTTGTTGATGATCTTCATGGTCTGGCCCAGGCTCGGGTCGGCGCCCAGGTAGAAGATGTTCTTGCCGATGGCGCGCAGCAGCGGCTCGATCTCCGCATAGGTGGCCTCCGGGCCGGCCGGCATCACGGCCAGCGTGCCCTTCTCGGCGGCCACGGTACCGCCGCTGACCGGTGCGCCGACCATCGCGATCCCGTGCGTCTTCAGCAGCGCCTCGATCTCCTTCGTGACCGAGGGGCCGGTGGTGGAGAGATCGACCACGATGCGCACCGCGCTGCCCTGCGCCACCTCGGCCGCCACGTCGGCGACGATGCGCGGCATCGGGAGACACAGCAGCACGATCTCGGTTTCCGAGGCCAGCGCCTTCGCGCTCGGCATGCCGGTGGCGCCCTTGGCCACCAGGCGCTGCTGCATGGCGTCGCTGCGGTCGTGCACCAGCAGTTCGTGGCCGGCCGCGAGCAGCCGCGTGCCGAAATGCACGCCGATGTTGCCCAATCCGATGAGTCCGATTTTCATGTTGTCTGTCCTGCGATGTCTGGAAGGTGGAGGGACGGGTGCGCGAGCGCGCGACTCGCCCCCGGCAGCGGCCGAAGTGGCCGCCGCGATGTGGGGGATTTCAAGGAGGGGCGGCTGTGCGCCCGCGAGCTCAGTATTCGGACGCGTAGCCCAGGCGCTGGAGCGCCCCGTCGACCCACGAGGTGTCGAGCGAGCCGGCCGCGATCTGGGCGATCGTGAGCTTCTCCTGCTCGTTCTTGTCGTGCGCCGCGGCATAGATGGCCTCGGCCTGGCCCTTCGGCACGCAGAGCACGCCGTCGGCATCGCCCACGATCAGGTCGCCGGGCTCTATGACCATGCCGTCGATGGCGATCGCCACGTTGATCTGGCCCGGGCCGTCCTTGTAGGGACCGCGGTGGGTCACGCCGGCGGCGTAGACCGGGAATCGTGAGGCGCGCAGCGTGTCGGCGTCGCGGATGGCGCCATTGATCACGATGCCCGCGATGCCGCGGCTCGCCGCGTAGCCGGTCATGAGCTCGCCCATGATGGCGTTGGTGAGGTCGCCGCCGGCATCGACCACGATCACGTCGCCCGGCTTCGCCAGGTCCAGTGCCTTGTGCGCCAGCAGGTTGTCGCCGGGTCGCGTCTTGACCGTGAAAGCCGGACCCGACAGGGCACCGCCCGCATGCATCGGCCGCAGCCGGGGACCGGCCGCGGTGATGCGCTGCATGCAGTCGCTGATGTTGGCCACGGGAATCGCGCGGAAGCGCTCGGCCAGCGCGGCCGGTACCTGGGCGCGTCGCTTGAAGATCTGGATCGGCGGGTTCTGGCTCATGGTCTGTGTCTCTTTGCGTTGTCTCGAATGGGTTCCGCCGTGTGCGGAACCGATGGACGCAAATCTAAGACGCAGGCCCCGGCGCGGCCAGTGCTGCATGTGCGGTGGGGTATAGCCTGAGGTTAAGCCCCGGGTTTACCAGCAGCCGCTCAGAAGTCCGGCGAGGCCGGGGCCGCGGTGTCGGTGGCGGGTTCCGTGAGCAGCTCCACGAACTTGTCCGCATGCGTCTTGCGCGTGTCGAACACCGAGCGCACCACGCTGGGTGTGAGCCGGATCTCGTCGACCAGCGGCAGCACCTGGAGGTCGATCCAGTCGACGCCGGCCACCGTGAACTCGTCGACCATCGCGATGCCCGCGCCGGAACGCACCAGCGAGCAGGCCACGTCGGTCTGATGGATATGGATGCGCGATTCGAGCGTGACCTCGGCCTTGCGGAAGGCGGCCGCGACCAGCTGGCCGAACGGGATGCTCGGGTGATGCGCGATCAGCGTGTAGCGCGCGAGGTCGGCGATCGACACCGCCGCCAGCTGCGCCAGCTCGTGGCCACGCGGCACCACGCAGACCATGCGGCCCTCGGTGAAGGGTTGGACCGTGAGGTTGGGATGCTCGAGCGGCAGCACCGACACCGCCAGGTCCACCTTGTTGCTCAGCACCTCCTGCGCCATGCTGTTGAGCAGGGTCGTGTGGTAGTTGACGCGGATGTTCGGGTAGCGCTGCACGAAGCGGGTGATGACTTGCGGCATCAGGCTGCGGCTCAGGCACGGGCTGGACGAGATGTTGAGCGTGCCCGAGGGTCCCTGCGCCAGGCCGCGCGCGAAGTCGTCGACCCGCAGCGCCTGCTGGTAGAACTCGTCGACCTCGCGGAACAGAGCCTCGCCTTCGGGCGTGGGCACCAGCTTGCCCTTGATGCGGTTGAACAGCGCGAGGCCCAGCGTCTGCTCCGTATGCGAAACGATCCGGCTGATGGCCGGCTGCGAGGTGAACAGCAGCTTGGCCGCGCCGTTGATGGACCCCGTGAGCATGACGGCCCGGAAGACCTCCATCTGCCGCAATCTGAACTTCATGTGTCTCTCCCCCTCCCTGGAGGTCGGCACCGGCCGGCCCTTCCGAAGGGCGGGAAAGATAGCACGTGCCTCGCGGGCGCCGTGCGCTTCAGCCCTGCGCGCGCTCAGTCTTTGGCTGTGCGACGTTCGCCGCGCCGACCCCGGTCCGCCTTCGGCAGCACCGCCGCTTCGGCCATGCGCTCGGCCCGCGCCTGCAGGCGCTGCAGTGCGGTATCGAAACGCTCGGCCTCGGCCGTCGCCAGCGCCGCCGCGAGTTCGGCGTTGATCGCGCTCACCAGCGGAAACAGTTCGTCGTAGAGCGCGCGGCCGCGCTCGGTCAGTCGCAGCGTGACCTGGCGGCGGTCGCTGGCCAGCGCCACGCGTGACACCAGGGCCTTGGCCACCAGCGAGCCGACCGCCTTCGAGGTGCGGGCGCGGTCGAGCTCGGCATGGGCGGCCAACTGCGACGAGCTCAATTCACCCAATCCCGCCAGCGTGACCAGCATGCGCCACTCGCGCCGCGTGATGCCGAAGCGGCCCTCGCACAGGCGCGTGACCATGCGGCCGGTCACGGCCATCAGGCGCGACAGGCGGTACAGGAGGAGCGCGTCCAGCGGTGGCGGGGTCATGGTCGGCAAGAAAAATGCGGCCGAAAGGCGGCCGTTAGGGGTTAGTCCCGACGATGGTTGATTTGATCCATCGACTGTAGCCTCGCCAGAATCGCCAGCGTCGGCCTTGCGTCCACGACGGCCTCGCCCCCACACCACGGAGATTTCCTTCATGACCACGCCCTTCTCTTCCACCCTGCGCCTCACGCGCCGCATGGCCGGCCTCGTGGCCGTTGCCGGCCTGTTCGCGGCCGGCATGACGGGCGCGCATGCCCAGGCCCAGCTCGACAGCCCGCTGCGCATCGTGGTCGGCTACGCCCCGGGCGGCGCCACCGATCGCGTGGCGCGGATCGTGGGCGACAAGCTGGCCGCGAAGCTGGGCGTGCCGGTCGTGGTCGACAACAAGCCCGGCGCGGGCGGCCGGCTGGCCGCGCAGCAGGTGAAGAACACACCGGCCAACCAGAACGTGCTGATGCTGGCCAACCCCGCGGTGATGGTGGTGGCGCCGCTGGTCTTCAAGGACAACGGCTACGACGCCGAGCGCGACTTCGTGCCGGTCTCGCATGTCAACGACTACGACTTCGCGCTGGCCGTGTCGCCCACGCTGCCGGTGCGCGAGCTGAGCCATCTGCTGGCCTGGATGCGCGCCAACCCCGGCCAGGCCAATGTCGGCGTGCCCGCGACCGGCAGCCTGCCGCACTTCTTCGCGCTGATGGTGGGCGAGAAGGCCAAGGTGCAGACACAGGTGATCGGCTACCGCGGCTCGGCGCCGCTGCTCAACGACCTGCTGGGCGGCCAGGTGCCGGTGGCGATCGACACCTCCGACGTGGTGCTGCCGCAGCACGAGGCCGGCAAGCTGCGCATCCTCGCGCTGTCGGGCGCGCAGCGTTCGCCCTTCGCGCCCAAGATCCCGACCTTCAAGGAAGCCGGCCTGGACCTGGCCGCCACCGGCTGGAACACCTTCTTCGCGCCCGCGACCATGCCGCGCGACAAGGTCGACAAGCTGTCGCGGCTGATCCATGAAGTGATGCAGGACCCGGACACCGCGCGCCGCTTCAAGGACGCGCTGATGACCCCGGTGGTCAGCACGCAGGCGCAGACCGCGGCCATGCTCAAGGCCTACCGCGCGCAATGGGCGCCGGTGGTGCAGAAGTCCGGCTACCAGCCATGACGCGGCCCAACATCGTCTTCATCGTCGCCGACGACCTGGGCTACGCCGACCTCGGCTGCTACGGCGGGCGCGACGCGGCGTTCGGCCCGGTGTCGCCGGTGCTCGACGGCCTGGCGGCGAAGGGCCTGAAGCTCACGCAGGGCTACGCCAACTCGCCCGTGTGCTCGCCCACGCGCTTCGCGATGATCACCGCGCGCTACCAGTACCGGTTGCGCGGCGCGGCCGAAGAGCCGATCCGCAGCGACAGCCGCGGCAGCACCGCGCTGGGGCTGCCGCCCGAGCACCCGACGCTGCCCTCGCTGCTGCGCGCCGGCGGCTACCGCACCGCGCTGATCGGCAAGTGGCACCTGGGCTATCCGCCGCACTTCGGACCGCTGCGCTCGGGCTATGAAGAGTTCTTCGGGCCGTTGTCGGGCGGGGTCGACTACTTCACGCACTGCGATTCCTCGGGCCGCCACGACCTCTGGGACGGCGAAGAGGATGCGCAGCACGAGGCCTACCTCACCGACCTGCTGTCGCGGCGCGCGGTCGACTACGTCGAGCGCATGGCGCAACAGGACGCCCCCTTCTTCCTGAGCCTGCACTACACCGCGCCGCACTGGCCCTGGGAGACACGCGACGATGCCGACAAGGCGCCGGCGGTCAAGGACAACCTGTTCGACCTCGCGGGCGGCAACATCCACGTCTACCGCCGCATGGTCCATCACATGGACGAGGGCATCGGCCAGCTGATGGCTGCGCTCGAGAAGCACGGCCTGGCCGAGAACACGCTGGTGGTCTTCACCAGCGACAACGGCGGCGAACGCTTCTCCGACAGCTGGCCGCTGGTGGGCGGCAAGATGGACCTGACCGAGGGCGGCATCCGCGTGCCCTGGATCGCGCACTGGCCCGCGGTGATCGCACCCGGCGGCGAGAGCCGGCAGCTGTGCATGACCATGGACTGGTCGGCCACCATGCTCGATGCCGCGGGCGTGTCGGCCGCGCCCGGCTACGCGCTCGACGGCGTGTCGCTGATGCCGGTGCTGCGCGACGCGGCCCACCGCTTCGACCGCCCGCTGCACTGGCGCATGAACCACCGCGGCCAGCAGGCGCTGCGCCATGGCGACTGGAAGTACCTGCGCGTGGACGGCAACGAGTACCTGTTCAACATCCCGGCCGACGAACGCGAGCGCGCCAACCAGGCGCGGCGCGAACCCGGGCGGCTCGCGCAGATGCGCGCCGACTGGGAGGCCTGGAACGCCAGCATGCCGGCGATTCCGGCGGATGCGACGGTGAGCCTGGGGTATTCGGTGAAGGACATGCCGCAGCGCTGAGCCCCATGGCCCTAGACTCGCCGCATGCCGATGCCCACCCGTTTCCACAAAGAGCGCGCTCTGCGCGCCGCCGGGGTGCCGGTGCAGCCCTACCCCTTGCCGACGCGTGCCGACGACGAGCCGCAGGCCGTGGCCGACCGGCGCTTCCTCGATGCCTGCGCGGCCTGGGACGCCGAGATCGACCGGCATTACCTGCAGCTGACGCAGCAGTTGCCGGCCACCCTCCCGAGCCCCGACGTCCAGGCCTTCCTCGACCGTTGCGCCGGCCAGGGCCTCAAGGCCGCACTGGCCGATCTCAACGGCCGCGTGCCGCACCGCTACACCGCGCTGTACCGGCTCGAAGACGCGCAGCTGAAGAACGTCGAGCTCATCGACAAGGCGGGCGAGTTGCGCCCCGAGTTCCTGGCCTCGGTGCCGCTGACCGACAGCTTCTGCCAGTTCGTGCTGCGCGACGGTGCCTTCCTGACCGAGGATTCGGCACGGGACGAACGGCTCGACGGCCATCCCTACAAGGGCGTGATGGTGGCCTACCACGGCGTGCCGGTGATCGACGGCGCGGGCGAGCTCTTCGGCTCGCTGTGCCATTTCGATGTGCAGGTGCAGCCGCTGAGCGATGCCGAGTTCGCGCACCTGCAGGGCGTGGCCCAGGCACTGGCCCGGGTGATGCCGGGAAAGGCCCCTACAACACCTTGACCGCGCGCCCGATGAACTGGATCGGCCCGGTCGGCCGGTCCAGCGGCGAGCCGTTGGCCGGCTCCAGCGTGAGCTCGAACAGCTGGTTGGCCTCCAGCGGCGGCAGCTTGTCGAGCGCCACGCGCAGCGGCTGGCCCGGCGTGACCAGGCCCAGCGACACCGGGCCGCGCCAGGCGTCGGCCTTGGTCCAGAACTGCAGCGACTTGTCGCTCGGCACCGCGACCGTGCCCAGCGGGATCAGGCTCAGCTGCTCCTGCTGACGGCCGCCGGTCTGCACCACCCAGCCGGGCGCCTTGTCCTGCGGCGCGACCAGCACCACCATGTACTGCGGCACCGCGGGCGCCTGCACGCGCAGCACCAGCACGGCGGCCATCACGGCCGCGGCCGCGAAGCCGGAGCCCGCCAGGCCGCGCCAGAGGTTCAGATTGTTCCACCAGCCCTGCACGCCCGACACCGCGCGGCGCGTGTTCGCCGATACGGAGGCCGCCGAGGGCCGCACGCTGGCCTCGATGCGCTGCCACAGCGAAGGCGAAGGCTCCACGGGTTCGGCCAGCGCGGTCAGCGGATGCAGGCGCTGCGCCCAGGCATCGACGGCATCGCGCAGCGCGGGCTCGCCCGCCATGCGCGACTCGACCTCGCGGCGGCGGGCCGCAGAAAGCGTGCCCAGCACGTACTCGCCCGCAAGTGCCTGCAGGGCATCGTCGTCGTTGGCGGCATCGAAGGGATGGTTCGGGTTCATGTCATGCACTCGCGCAGCGCGCGCATGCCGCGCTGGATCCAGGCCTTGACGGTGCCCAGCGGGGTCTTCGTGCGCTCGGCGATCTCGCCGTGCGAGCAGCCGTCGACATAGGCCAGCACGATGCATTCGCGCCGCCCGGGCTCCAGCTGGTCGAGGCAACCGTCGAGACGGCCGAGCTCGACGCGGGTCTCGGCCGCATCGCGTGTCGTCGCATGGTGGTCCACCGCCATTCCGTCCTCGAGCGCCGTCGCGGTCTCTTCGTCGACCGGCACGTCGCGCGCGTTGTTGCGAACCCAACTCAGCGCGGCATTGCGCACCACGCTGTAGATCCAGCCGCGGCCCGCGCCGCGTGCCGCATCGAAGGTGCCGGCGCGCTGCCAGATCGCGACGAAGGCGTCGTGCAGCACGTCTTCGGCGTACTGCCGCTGCCGCACGATGCGCAGCGCCACGCCCAGCAGGTAGCGGCTCTCGCGCGCGTAGATCCGTGCGAGCGCGGCCTGGTCGCCCCCGGCGCAGGCGACGAGCGCGGCTTCGTAGTCGAAATCGTCGGGAGCGGGCAAGGCGTGGAGGTGAAGGTCGAAGGAGCCCGGATATTAGTCGAGCCCGTCGCCCTCAGACCCGAATGCCCTTGCCGCACCGGCCGGTCAGGCGGCCTTCCAGAAGATGTAGTCGGCCTGGTACTTGACGGTCGTCTTCTGGCCCTTGTTCATCGGCGTGCAGGGCGTCGCAGCTGGTGCCACGCCGCCGGTCAGCGCGACGCGCTGGATGTAGGTCACGCCGGTCATCGCGCCCGAGCCCATCGCGGGATTGGCCTTGACCAGTTGGAACGGCAGGCTGGTCGGGCCCGAGGGCGCGACCGCGAGCTGCGTGGCCGTGAGCTTGGAACCGTCGTTCGCTTCCCAGGTGGCCGGCGGGCCGTAGTACTTGCCCACCTGCTTGCCCGCGCGATCGTTGAGCACCGCGTTGGGGCCGACGAAGACCCATTCGGTCTGGCCGGGCATGTTGGCCTTGTCGCGGCATTCGTAGGTGATGTCGCCCACGCCCACGGTTTCCCACGCCACCTTGTTGCCGGCCGGCACCTGGATGCTCGGCGGCAGGCTCGTCTGCGAGAACGTGGACATGGTGCCCATGTTGTTCATCGAGCCGCAGGCGGCGAGGACGGCGGCGGAAGCCACGAGCGCGGTCACGGCGACGGGACGGAAGGAAGTCAGTTGACGCATGGGAAGCTCCTTGGAAGTTTCGGGTGGGCAGCCGTTTTCTGTGCTGCTGCAGGTACTACCCACCAGACACCGCTTTGGATGCAGCAGCTCGCAAATATTTTTTCGCGTCGCTTCTCATTGGGGATTCGCGCGTAAACCCTGGGTGCGCGGCAACGCCTGCTTACCAGTGGCTGCATCCGTTGCCGCATCGCCAGCCGTACCCCCTGCAGGGCGAGCGGCTGCTTGTCGGTCGCCCCATCCGTTCCGCGGTGCATGTCGCACCGCGGTGGTCAACGTTGTTGCGGTGACTGCATCGGAAACGAAGCGCGCCGCTCAGGAGATGTGATGCTTGGAATTCCTGTGACTCTGGACCTCTTGCAAAAACGCACCGAGAAGCTCGCCGACCGGCGCCGCTTCTTCCGCAAGGGCGGCGGCTTCGCGGTGGGCATGGCGGGCGGCGCGATCCTCGCGGCCTGCGGTGGCGGTGGCGGCAACGCGATCGGCCAGGCCACGCCGAATGGCGGCGGCCCCAGCGATATCGACATCCTCAACTTCGCGTTGAACCTCGAATACCTCGAGGCGCAGTTCTACCAGTACGCGGTGTTCGGCACCGGCCTGCCCGAGAGCCAGCTGGGCGGCAGCGGTAAGCGCGGCGCGGTGCGGGGCGGCCATGCGGTGCCCTTCAAGGACCCGGTGGTGGCGCAGTACGCCCGCGAGATCGCCAAGGACGAGGCCGACCACGTGCGCTTCCTGCGCAGCGTGCTGGGCAGCGCCGCGGTGGCGCAGCCCGACATCGACGTGAGCGCCGACATGAACGGCGCCTTCTCGTCGGCGGCGCGCGCGGCCGGGTTGATCAAGGCGGGCGAGGCCTTCGACCCCTATGCCAGCGACGAGGCCTTCCTGTTCGGTGCCTTCATCTTCGAGGACGTGGGCGTGACCGCGTACAAGGGCGCGGCCCCGCTGATCGCCAACAAGACCTACCTCGAGGCCGCCGCCGGCATCCTCGCGGCAGAGGCCTACCACGCGGGGCTGGTGCGCACGGTGCTGTACGCGAAGGGCATCGAGACGCCTTCGCTGCGCACCGGTGCCGATGCGATCTCGAACGCGCGCGATTCGCTGGACAACTCGATCGACGACGACCAGGGCATCACCGGCACGGCCGACATGTCGAACATCGTGCCGCTCGACGACAACGGCATCGCCTACAGCCGCAGTCCGGGCGACGTGCTCAACATCGTCTACCTGACGCCCACCGCGGCCGACAAGGGCGGCTTCTTCCCGAGCGGCGTCAACGGCACGCTGAACCTGAGCTCGGCCTTCGCTTGAGCCATGGGCGGCGGACGCGCAGCTTGCGCGTCCGCCGCCATGACCTTCCGCACCCTGCCCCAGGAGTCGACCATGGACCTGCCTTCGCTGCCCGTTGCCCCTTCTGCCGCCACCGTCGATGCGGGCCGGCCTGCACCGCCGCACCACCCGTGGCGACGCAGGATCGGCTTCGCCATCGTGCTGGCCGGCGCCGCGGCACTCGCCTGGCAGGCCGCGCAGGCCATCGACGGCAGCGACCCGCGCATGCGCGGCGCGATCCTCGGCGGGCTGTTCGCCGCCTTCGCGACCGCGCTGGGCACCGTGCCCGTGCTGCTGTCGCAACAATTCTCCCAACGCACCTACGACAGCATGCTGGGCTTCGGCGCCGGCGTGATGCTGGCCGCCAGTTCGTTCTCCCTGGTGATCCCCGCGCTGTCCGCCGCCAAGGCCCAGGGCGCGGGCGGCTGGGGCGCGGGCGGCATCGTGGGCATGGGCATCCTGCTCGGTGCCGCGGCGCTGCTGGCCATCGACCGGCTCGTGCCGCACGAGCACTTCGTCAAGGGCCTCGAGGGCCCGCAGGCGCGTGCGCTCAAGCGCGTGTGGCTGTTCGTGCTCGCGATCTCGCTGCACAACCTGCCCGAAGGCCTGGCCATCGGCGTGGCCTTCGCGGGCTCCGACCCGGTGGGCGCGACCGCGCTCGCGACCGGCATCTCGATCCAGGACGTGCCCGAAGGCATGGTGGTGGCGCTCGCCTTGCGCAGCGTGGGCTACGGCCGCTGGATGTCGGCCGGGCTGGGCGTGTTGTCCGGCCTGGTCGAGCCGATCGCGGCCGTGTTCGGCGCGGCCGTCATCGGCATCTCGGCGAGCCTGCTGCCCTGGGGCCTGGCGCTGGCCGCGGGCGCGATGCTGTTCGTGATCAGCCACGAGATCATTCCCGAATCGCACCGCAAGGGGCACGAGGCCTATGCGACCGGCGGGTTGATGCTGGGCTTCGTGGTGATGATGCTGCTGGACACGGCGCTGGCCTGAGGGCCGCTTGCGAACGCCGGCCCGACGACGGTGCTTCAGGCGCTTTTCCTGCATGGGGCGCGCCATGCGCCGCTTAGGGTCTGGGCTTCCTCCTCACCGACATCGCACCATGCCCGCTCGCCATCCCACACACGAGATCGACGTCTGGTCGGTCAAAGGCCGCTTCCAGCACCTGATCTTCAGTCCCAAGGGCGCGATCGAGGGCCTGATGATCGACACCCAGGGCGTGCCCACGCAGTTCGTCACCGATGCGCAGGACCCCGGCACCGTGGCCTTGTTCGGCGCGTTGCAGGTGGGCCAGAAGCTGGTCGTCGAAGGCACCCAGGCGCCGCCTTCGCCCAAGGGAGAGGCCTCGCACACCGTGTACCGCTTCGAGCGCCTGGCCAGCGTCGACGACCAGCCGCCGCAGCCCGCGCCTTCGCACGAGGGCACCAAGGGCACGGTCGTCCGCTTCAACCATGCCAGGCATGGCGAGGCCAACGGCGTGGTACTGGACAACGGCGACTTCGTGCACACGCGCCCGGATGGCCTGGCGGCGCTGGGCCTGCAGGTCGGCGACTGGGTCGCGGCCGAAGGCTCGGCACGCGCACTGGTCACCGGCAGCGGGCGCGTGATCGAGGCGGTGCGTGTCAACGACCAGCCGGTGGCGCGGGACCATTGAGCCGCACCCATGACCGTCGGCGCGGGTGCTGTGGGCCGCGTCCCACGTCGCGATGCGACTTCGACCGAGCATCCATTCACGGCCTCACTGCGTATTCAGGCTACGCGCGCATCGCGATGTCGCGCGGGGCCTCTTCTTTCCCTTTTTCTTCACTCGTCCTTCAGGAGCTCTCATGAACAAGTTCATCACCGCCACGGCCATCGGCCTGTTCGCCTTCGCCGCCCACGCCCAATCCAACCCGCCGGGCGCACCGGTGCCGCCGAACACCCCGGGCTATGCCACCGGCAAGTCCGAGATGGCGGGCGAAGCGCGCAAGAACAACCGTCCGCAGGGCCAGGTGAAAGGTCCGGCCGGCGACGCACCGCGCACGCCCGAAGGCGGCGCGATCGGCACCGACCGCGCGGCCGTGGCCGGCGAGAAGCGCGCCGAAACGCGCGACCAGCGCCGTCCGGGCAAGCGCCAGTCGATGCAGGGCGGTACGCCCAAGTAAGCAGACAGGTCCGAACCCGCCGCCGCGGCAGCGGGTCAGGGTCAGGGCCGGGTCTGGACCAGCTTGATCACGCTCGAGAAATCAAGCGCGCCGTGGCCGGCCAGGCTGTGTGCCGCATACAGGTTGCGCGCCAGGCCGCCCAGCGGCGTGGCGGCGCGCACCGCGGCAGCGTTCTCCTGCGCCAAGCCCAGGTCCTTGAGCATCAGGTCGGTGCCGAAGCCCCCCGCGTAGTTCTTCGACGCGGGCGCGGTTTCCATCACGCCCGGCAGCGGGTTGTACTTCTCGAGCGCCCAGTTGCCGCCCGAGCTGCGCCGCATGATCTCCGACAGCACCTTGGGGTCGAGTCCGTTCGCCACGCCGAGCGCGATGGCTTCGGAGGTGCCGATCATCAGGATGCCCAGCAGCATGTTGTTGCAGATTTTCGCGGTCTGGCCCGCACCGGCCGCGCCTGCGTGGAAGATGTTCGCGCCCATCTTCTCCAGCACCGGACGCGCGCGTTCGAGGTCGGCCTCGCTGCCGCCCACCATGAAGGTCAGCGTGCCGGCGATGGCACCGCCCGTGCCGCCCGAGACCGGCGCATCGATCACGGCCACGCCTCGCTTCGCGGCAGCCTCGGCCACCTTGCGCGAGGTCGCGGCGGCGATGGTGCTGCTGTCGATCACCAGCGTGCCGGGCGCAATCTTCTCGAGGATGCCGGGCTGGCCATTGCCACCCAGGTAGAGCCCTTCGACGTGCGCGCTGGCCGGCAGCATGCTGACCACGATCTCCACGCCCTCGAGCGTGGCCGCGGCGGACGCGGCGATCGGCAGGCCCTCGGCCGCGAACTTCGCGCAGGCGTCCTTCGACAGGTCGAAGGCGCTGAGCGCGTGGCCAGCCTTGTGCAGGTTCAGGGCCATCGGGCCGCCCATGTTGCCGAGTCCGATGAATGCGATCTTCATTGCTTGTCTCCAGGTTGTTTGAATGCGGGGACGGGGACAGGACGCAGAGGACGCGAAGGTTGCGCAGAGGACGCAAAAGAATCCTTCAGAATTTTTTACCCTTCTGCGTCCTCTGCGAAAGCTCTGCGCCTTCTGCGTCCGACTGCCCGATGTCTCAGGTCAGCCCGACCAGCTCCGGTGCCATCTCGCCGCGCACGCGCAGGTGGTCCTCGACGAAGGCCGGCGTGACCTCGGCCAGCGTGGCGGGATTCCACTTCGGGTTGCGGTCCTTGTCGACCAGCACCGCGCGGATGCCTTCGGCGAAGTCGGCATGGGCACAGAAGCCCAGCGAGGCCCAGTACTCGAGGCGGAACACTTCCGCCAGCGACATGCGCGGCACGCGCTGCCACAGCGCCCACGACAGCGCGACCGAGCTCGGCGCGCCCTTGGCATAGGTCTTCACAGCGGTCTGCAGCCACGGGTCGTCGCTCTGCAGCGCGCGCAGGCGCTGGTCGATGTCAAGCAGGTCCTCACCGGCCAGCGTGGCGTTGATCAGGTCATAGTGCTCGCGCAGCTTCGAGGCGGGCACCGCGGCGCCCTCGCCTGCCTGCGCCAGCAGCTTCGACATCAACGCACGGTCGGCCTCTGGCGTGCCCTTCCAGGCCGCGGTGGTGATGGCTTCGAGCACCTGCGCCTTGGCCGCGTGCGGCACCAGCACGTCGGCCAGGCCCGCGAAGATCGCGTCGGCGCCATTGACCTGCGCGGCCGTGAACGCGAGGAACAGGCCGGTGCGGCCCGGCGCGCGGCGCAGGAACCAGCTGCCGCCCACGTCGGGGTACAGGCCGATGTTGACCTCGGGCATCGCGACGCGGCTGCCGTCGGTCACCACGCGGTGCGTGCAGCCTGCCATCAGGCCCACGCCGCCGCCCATCACGATGCCGTGGCCCCAGCAGACCAGCGGCTTGGGGAAGGTGTGGATCAGGTGGTCGAGCTCGTATTCCTCGCCGAAGAAGCGCTCGGCGTATTCGTTGCGCCCGGCCTTGCAGTCCAGCAGCGTCTGGTAGAGCTGGCGCAGGTCGCCGCCGGCGCAGAAGGCCTTCTCGCCGGCCGCGTCCATCAGCACGCCGACGATGCCCGCATCGGCCGCCCATCTGCGCAGCTGCGGCGTGAGCAGGCGCACCATGTCGACCGACAGCGCATTCAGCGAGGCGGGTGCGTTGAGCGTGGCGATGCCGAAGCGCTGGCCGTTGGCGGTCGGGATTTCCTTGAAGAGAACAACTGGTTCGGTCATTGGGATTTCTTTGAGAGGGAAGACAAACGGTGATTCTTACCGGATGTCGGCATCGCCTTCGAGCAGCTTGCGCGCCACGATGACCCGCATGATCTCGTTGGTGCCTTCGAGGATCTGGTGCACGCGCGTGTCGCGCACCAGGCGCTCCAGCGGGAATTCGGCCAGGTAGCCGTAGCCGCCATGCAGCTGCAGCGCGTCGTTGCAGACGTTGAAGCCCGCATCGGTCGCGAAGCGCTTGGCCATCGCGCAGTAGGTGCTGGCGTCGGGGTGCGCGGCATCGAGCTTGCTCGCGGCCATGCGCACCATCTGGCGCGCCGCGACAAGTTCGGTCGCCATGTCGGCCAGCTTGAACTGCAGCGCCTGGAAGCTCGCGAGCGGCTTGCCGAACTGCTGGCGGTCGTGCAGGTAGCCGCGCGCCGCGTTCAGCGCGCCCTGGGCCGCGCCCACCGAGCAGGTCGCGATGTTGATGCGCCCGCCGTCGAGCCCCTTCATCGCGATGCGGAAGCCCTCGCCCTCGGCGCCCAGCAGGTGGTCGGCCGGCACGCGCACGTTGTCGAAGCTGATGGTGCGCGTGGGCTGGCTGTTCCAGCCCATCTTGTGCTCCTTCTTGCCGTAGCTCACGCCCGGTGCGTCGGCCGGCACCGCGAAGGCCGAGATGCCGCCCGCGCCGCCACCGCCGGTGCGCGCCATCAGCACCAGCACGTCGGTTGCGCCCGCGCCCGAGATGAAGGCCTTGCCGCCGTTGATCACGTACGCGCCGCCCTGCAGTTCGGCGCGCGTCTTGAGCGAGCCCGCATCCGAGCCCGCGCCGGGTTCGGTCAGGCAGTACGAGGCCAGCTTGCGGCCGCTGGTCAGGTCCTCGCCCCAGGTCTTGCACACCGCCTCGGTGCCCCAGGTGCCGAGCATCCAGGTCGCCATGTTGTGGATGGTGATGAAGGCCGTGGTCGAAGGGTCGACCGCGGCCATCTCCTCGAACACCAGCGTGGCGTCGAGCCGCGGCAGCGCGAGCCCGCCCACGCGCTCGGGCGCGTAGAGGCCGCAGAAGCCCAGCTCGCCGGCCTTGGCGATGGCGTCCTTGGGGAAGAAGGACTCGGCATCCCAGCGCGCGGCGTGGGGTGCGAATTCGGCCGCGGCGAAGGCGCGCGCGGTCTGGGCAAAGGCGTTCTGTTCTTCGGACAGTTCGAAATTCATTGTTGACGACCCTTCCAGAGATCGAGTGCGGCGGTGCGTTCGCGGGTCGACTGTTCAAGGCAGGTGTAGAACTCCAGCGGCCAGATCGAGCCGCCTTCGCTGCCCTTCGAGGCCGTCTTGCAACCGGGATCGCGGCCCTTGAGCCAGGCGCGCTGCTCGTTGCGCAAGGCCGTGCGCACCTGCGGCGACAGCGACTTCATGACCTCGCCGTAACGGATGTTGAGCGCCACGTCGGCGGCGCGGTAGTCGCGCACCGCGCAGGCGTTCATCTGCATCTGGTTGCCGTCGGGCCGGCAGTCCTGCGGGTTCGCGTCGTCGGCCGCCTGCGCGCCCGCGGCGCACAGCAGCATGGCCGACGCCGCCACCGCAGCGCGGAGCGCGCCCCTCACTTGAGGCTGATCGTCGTGTTGACGCCCTGGCTCACGGTGCTGTCGTCGAACCATCGCGCCGTGACCGTCTTGGTCTGCGTGTAGAACATGATGACCTGCTTGCCGTACGGGCCCAGGTCGCCGAGCTTGGAGGCACGCGAACCGGTGAAGGAGAACATCGGGACCGGCACCGGGATCGGCACGTTGATGCCGACCTGGCCGACGTCGATGTCTTCCTGGAACTTGCGTGCCGCGGCGCCCGACTGGGTGAAGATCGCGGTGCCGTTGCCGTTGGGGTTGCTGTTGATCAGTTCGATGGCTTCGTCGATGGTCTCGGCATCGGCGATGCACAGCACCGGGCCGAAGACTTCCTGGTCATAGATGGTCATGCCGGGCTTCACGCCGGTGAAGATCGTCGGGCCGACGAAGTTGCCCTTCTCGTAGCCGGGCACGGTCGGCTTGCGGCCGTCGAGCACCAGCTTCGCACCGTCGGCTTCGCCGCGTTCGATCAGGCTGTTCACGCGGTCGAAGGCGGCGCAGGACACCAGCGGGCCCACGTCCACGCCCTTGTCGGTGCCGGCGCCGATCTTCAGCGTCTTGGCCTTGGCGATCAGTTCGGGCACCCAGTTGCGCGCCTCGCCCACCAGCACCGCGACCGACACCGCCATGCAGCGTTGGCCCGCGGCGCCGAAGCTCGCGCCGGCCAGGGCATTGAGCGTCTGCTCCTTGTTGGCGTCGGGCATCACGATGGCGTGGTTCTTCGCGCCCATCATGCATTGGGCGCGCTTGCCGGCCAGCGTGGCGCGGTTGTAGACGTGCGTTCCGACCTTGGTCGAGCCGACGAAGCTGATCGCCTTGATGTCCTTGTGGTCGCAGATGCCGTTGACGATCGCTTCGCCGCCATGGACCACGTTGAGCACGCCGGGCGGCACGCCGGCTTCGAGCGCCAGTTCGCACAGGCGCATCGTGACCATCGGGTCCTGCTCGGACGGCTTGAGCACGAAGGTATTGCCGGTGACGATGGCCATCGGGAACATCCACAGCGGGATCATCGCGGGGAAGTTGAACGGCGTGATGCCCGCGCACACGCCCAGCGGCTGCAGCAGCGTGTACGTGTCGACGCCGTTGGCCACGTTGTTGGCCAGCTCGCCGAGCTGCAGGTTGCCGATGTTCGAGGCGTGCTCGACCACTTCGAGGCCGCGGAACACGTCGCCTTCTGCATCGGGCAGGGTCTTGCCCTGTTCGGCCGTGAGGATCGCGGCCAGTTCGCCCATGTTCTCGCGGATGAGCTGCTGCAGCTTGAGGAAGATGCGCGCGCGTGCGCCCAGGGGCGTCTTGCGCCAGGTCTTGAAGGCTTCCTTGGCCGAGGCCACGGCGGCGTCGAGCTCGGCCGGCGTGGCGAAGGGCACGCGGGCCAGCACCTGTTGCGTGGCCGGGTTGACGACGTCGCGCCACTCGGTGGTCTTCGACTCGACGAACTTGCCGCCGATGAGCAGCTTGACGGTGGTGACCTGGGTGGTCGGCGTGGTGGTGGCGTCCATGGTGTTGTCTCCGGGTGAATGCGTACGTTGCAGCCGGCCATCCTAGCTTTGCACTTTTGCGATGGCAATAGACAAATATGCACCCACGATCTGCATAATCGCAACGCATGGACTGGGACAACCTGCGCTTCTTCCTCGAACTCGCACGCTCGGGCACGCTGCAGAGCGCGGCCCGCCGGCTGGCGGTCGATCACACCACCGTGGCGCGGCGCATCCAGGCGCTCGAGAAGCAGGTCGGCTCGCCGCTGTTCGCGCGCGAGGCCGGCGGCCACCGGCTCACCGAGGCCGGCCGGCGCCTGCAACCGCAGGTCGAGGCGATGGAGGGCGCGTTCCGCACCGTCGAGCGCGCGGCGCCGGCCTCGCACGAGGGGCTGTCGGGCGTGGTGCGGGTCGGGGTCACCGAGGGCTTCGGCACCGTGGTGCTGGCGCCGCAGCTGGCGGGCTTCGCGCGCCAGCATCCGCGGCTGGTGATCGACCTGCTGGCCATGCCGCGGGTGGTGCACCTGTCGCGGCGCGAGGCCGACATCGTGATTTCGCTCGAGCGCCCGGCGCGTGGCCCGGTCGTGGTGAGCAGGCTCACCGACTACACGCTGCGGCTCTATGCCTCGAGGACCTATCTCGCCCAGCACGGCCCGATCCGGGCGCGCGAGGACCTGCAGGGCCACAGCTTCATCGGCTATGTCGACGACCTGCTGTTCAGCAAGGAGCTGCAGTACCTCGACGAACTGCACAAGCCCGACATGTTCGCGCTGCGCAGCACCAGCATCCTGGCGCAGCATGCGGCCACCGCGGCGGGGCACGGCATCGCGGTGCTGCCGGCCTTCGTCGCCGAGCGCGACACTTCGCTCAGGCCGGTGCTGCCAGCGCTGGCGCACTTCACGCGCACCTTCTGGATGTCGATGCCGGCCGAGACCAAGCACCTGGCGCGCATGCAGGCGGTGTGGAACTTCCTGCGCGAGACGGTCGAGAGTCAGCGCGGCGTGTTGCAGCTCAAAGCGCCCGGCTGAGACCGATGTGGTGCTTCTCCATCAGGCGGTAGAGCGTCATCCGTGAGACACCCAGTTCGCGCGCCGCATGGGTCACGTTGCGGCCGACGCGGTCGAGCGTGAGACGGATGGCATCTCTTTCGGCCAGGGTGCGGGCGGCATCGAGACCGACGCCGGCCGCCTCGCGCTCCTCGCCGGCGAGTTCCAGGTCGGCTGGAGAGACCAGCCGGCTGTCGGTCATCACCAGCGCGCGCTGCACGCGGTTGAACAGTTCGCGCACGTTGCCCGGCCAGTCGTGCGTGAGCATGGCGCCAATCGCCTGGCGGCTGAAACCGTCGACACGCGTGCGGCTCAGCTCCGCCATGCAGCGCCGGTAGAAATGCTGGGCCAGGATCGGCACGTCTTCCTTGCGTTCGCGCAGGGGCGGCACGGTGATCGACAACACGTGCAGCCGGTAATAGAGGTCCTCGCGGAACTTGCCGCTGGCCACGGCTTCGGCCAGGTCGACGTGCGACGCAGCGACCACGCGCACGTCGACCGCCAGGCTGCGCGTGGCCCCGACCCGCTGGATGGTCTTCTCCTGCAGGAAGCGCAGCAGATTGGTCTGCAACTCGATCGGCAGGTCGCCGATCTCGTCGAGGAACAGCGTGCCGCCCTGCGCCGATGCGATCAGGCCACGCCGGTCGGCCATGGCGCCGGTGAAGGATCCGCGCTCGTGCCCGAACAGTTCGGACTGGGCCAGCGCCGGCACGATGGCGCCGCAGTTCACCGCCACGAAGGGGCCGCCGAAGCGCGCCGAACCGCGGTGGATGGCCTGCGCGGCCAGTTCCTTGCCGCTGCCGCTCTCGCCGCCGATGAGCACCGGCGCCTCGGTCGCGGCCACCTTCTGGATCTGCCGGCGCAGCTGCGCCATGGTGTCGCTCTTGCCCACCATGCCGAGGCCGTCGGGCGCGCCCGCGGACACCGGGCTCCGGCAAGCCGCGCGCAGGCACGCATGGCGGTGGGCCCGGGCCATGATCTGCAGCAGGCAGCTCGGGTCGAGCGGCTCGGTGTGGTAATCGAAGAAGGCCTCGAGCACCAGTTGCTGGAAGGACGGTAGTTCGAGCGCACGCGAGGGAAAGACCGCGATCCATTGAACCTCGCTGCCGGGCGCGACGAGCGCCGCGATCTCGTCGGTCAGCGCGGCGTCGACCCGGTCGAGCAGCAGCAGGCAGAAGCCGATGTCCAGCCGTTGCTGCAGGCGCCGCGCCGTGGCCAGATCGACGGCCCAGCTCACCTCCCAGGCCTCGGCCCGCAGATGCGTCTCGAGCAGGGACTGCTGCCGACCACCCGGCGCCACGCAGAGGAGTCGTCGCGCGACCATGGCCGAACTAGAAGGAGAAGGGAATGCGCGCAGTGAGCGTGAGATCGGGCGTATCCCGTGTCAGGCCGGCCCCGACCGAGATGTTCACCGTCCGCTTCGCGTCGTAGCGGTAGGAGTAGCCCAGCATCAGCGTGGCGAGCTGCGTGCGCACCGAGCCCGGCACCGGCAGGCCGTTCTGCTTGACGCGGCCGACCGAGTTCAGGTCGACGCCGATGCTGAACGAGGACTTGTCGTTGAGCGCCAGGCCCATGCCGAAGTTCATGCCGAGGATGTCGCCGGCCTTGAAGTCGCCGAGAAACTCGCGCGCGCCGTCGCGCACTTCGCGGCTCACGTTGCTGCGCTTGAAGTTGTGCGCATAGCTGAAGCTGCCGAAGAACACCACCGGGTCCGAGGGGAACAGCCAGGTAAGGCCGGGCTGCAGCGTGTAGAAGCCCGAGCCCGTGGGCAGGTCCAGCGGCAGGCCGGTGCCGGTGGTGTTGCCGACGCAGCGCGTGACGCAGTCGGTGACCACCTCGAACGGGTCCTTGCCGGTACGCGACTTGAAGCGCAACGTGCCGATCATGTAGGGCGTCGATGCGTCGCCCTCGTTGAGCTGGTAGCGCGCCGTGACCTCGGCATCGCCAAGGCTGCGGCCGCTGGTCTCGAACACGTTGTCGATGGCCGAGCCGGTGAAGATCTCCCGGCTGACGGTCGAGTTCGACCGGTAGACATAGGGCACCCGCGCCTCGATCTCGAAGCGGTTGGTGATGCCGAAGCGTCCGGTGAGCGCACTGGTGAGCGTGTTCTGCTTGACCTGCCGGACGTCGACCAGGCCGATCAGCAGCGACGGGATGATGGTGTAGCCGACCAGCGCCACCTGGTTGCTCGACGAGTAGGCGTACTGGAGCGAAGGCTCGAGCACCATCGAGCCCTTGGGCGTGAGGATGCCTGGCTGCTCGAACAGCGGCGCCACATTGAGCCGCGCATCCTGGCTCGGCGCCTGGCCGACCTGGATCGCACGGGGCGGCGCGCTCACGACCGGCCGGCTATCGACCGCCACCGTGGCCGCGGTCGCCGCCGCGGTGGCACGGTCGGAGGCGTTCCTGTTTTCCGCCAGCGAGCGCTCGAGTTCCCCGTAGCGCGATTCCTGCTGGGCCATGGACTGCTTCAGCGCCTCGATCTCGCGAGCCTGCTCGGCGACCTGGCGCTGCAGTTCCGTCAGCGCGGATGACGACGGCGCTCGGCGCGGCGTTGGCGGGGCCTGCTGCGCCTCGACGACCCCCCAGGCGGTCGCGGCGCTCATGCAGAGGACCCAGTTTCTCAAGGCTCTTGGTTGTTGCATGCCAGCCCTCACACTTCTTTTTGGAACTTTCGTTGCAACGGATGCTATCGAGCCAAGTTCCCGCATATTTACTTCTGCTAGAAATAATTGTTAACTTTTGTTCCTTACTACTTTGACACCTTGTTTCCGGTTTGAAAGGATCAATTAATCATGTTTACTCAAGCAACGGTTTGATCTGCAATTCGGCCTATTCCGAACGCGATAGTCCCGGCGACGCGACAAAATTTTTAACACGCCCAAACAACCAAGCCATTGATTCAAAAGGATTTCAGTCCGAGTCCTTCCGATTTTCATGTCACATCAATGTGACAAGATCCGCCGAATTCAGGATGTTGGAAGCTGTAAAACAACCCAATTTTCGTCGTCACCTGCAGCCAAAAGTATTGGCATTGAATTTGCATTGAGCAAACCGTTGCGCATCTGCACAACTCTTGGCTCGAAATTCAACCAACCTTTTGGAGACTTCATGAACAAGACACTTCTGGCTTCGGCCATCGCGCTCGGCCTCGGATTCGCCTCCACGGCCGTGCTGGCTGACATCACGCAGTCGGGAACCGGTGCCAACGCGGCCGACGACGCACGCGCCTGGCAGGACAACAGTTCGGACTCCAGCACCAGTACCAAGACCGACACCAAGACGAACACCAACACCAAGACCACCACCACCACCAAGACCGACTCCAGCACGAACCTGCGCACCAGCGACAGCCGCGACCAGAGCACCAACCGCAACTCCGGCGCTGCCCGCGCGGCTGCCGATCGCTCGGTGGCGCTCAACAATGGCTCGACCGGCACCTTCTCGAATGCCTTCAACGTCACTACGGCCACGGCCAGCAGCACACTCAGTGGCGTGGTCACCGGCAACACGGTGCACGGCATCGGCAACTACGCCTACAACACCGGCTCGGCGGCAGGCGCCACCGGCCAGGGTGGTTATGGCGGCACGGGACGGGGCGGCACGGCCGAAGGTGCGGGTGTCGGCGGCAACGGTGCCGTGGGCACCGGCGCCGTGGGCGCGACCGGCGGCAGTTCTTCCAACGGTGCCATCAGCCACGGCAGTGCCACCAACGGCAGCGCCTCGGCCGGCGACGGCGGCAGGGGCTCGGGCGGCAGCGCCTCGGGCAGCAACTCCAGCGGCTCGGCCACGGCCAACGGCGCCGGCGGCGGCGGCGGTGGTGGCGGCAGCGGCAGCGGCGGCAACGGGGGCATGACCGGCAGCAGCGGCAACGCCAACGGTGGCGGCCTGATCGCCAGCGGCGACGGCGGCACCAGCGGCAACACCGGCACGGGCGGCGCAGGCGGCACGGGCACCGGCACGGGCGCAGCGGGTGGTGCGGGTGGGACCGGCGGCTCGCCGATGACCGCCAACACCGGGCCGCGCACGGCCGGCAACGGCACCGGCGGCGCCGGCGGCGCGGCCACCAACGGCAGTGCCACCAACGGGAACGCCAGCAACGGCAACAACACGGCCGGCAACGGCGGTGCGGGCGGCAGCGGCACGGGCGGCGCCGGCGGCGCGGGCAGCGGCGGCACCAACACCGCGATGGGCGGCACCGGTGGCGTCGGCCAGGGCGGCACTGGTGGCGCCGGCGGCACCAACACCGTGAGCGCGGGGACCTTCAACATGTCCAACACGATGACTTCGGTCGGGCAATCGGCCGCCGGCATCATGATCGCCAACCAGCAGAGCGGGATCAGCAGCCTGGTGCAGCAGAGCGTCAACGTCCAGGCCAACCTGAGCGTGCGCTGAGTCGCTGCCGGGTCCTTGGCGGCGCGCCCACCGCGCGCCGCCAAGGACCGTGTCTTTCCTCTCGAGGAGCCATCATGCGTACCACGTCCCTGCGGCGCGGCCTGGCAACGGCGGCGATCGCGCTGCTGCCGGCTCTGCTGCCCTTCCCGCTCGCGGCCCAGACCGGCCATCGAGCGCCCGATCCCGCAGCCGCGCGCCCGGCCTTCGCCGCACCCGTGGATGCCTCGGCACTGGCCACCATACGGGGCGGTCACGAACTCACGCAGAACGACATGCGGCTCGACGGCGTGACCGCCGGCAACACCGCGAGCCAGGTCACGACCGGCGCCAACACGATCTCCACGGGCGCGTTCTCGGGCATGGCCGGCTTGCCGCTGGTGGTGCAGAACTCGGGGGCGAACGTGCTGATCCAGAACGCCGTGATCGTCAACGTGAAGATGCAATAGCGGCTTTCAAGCCGCCTGGAGTGCCCCATGTCGCCTCTGCGCCTTCTGTGCCCCGCCGCCCTGCTCTGCCTGGCGGCCTCGGGCACCGGCCTGGCCCAGGACCGCGCGGTCCGGCTGACCGAGATGGGGGGCGCGAGCTATGCGGTCCCGGTGCGCAGCATGCAGCAGATCAAGCAGGCCGGCACGCTGCTGCAGCAGTACGACTTCAGCTGCGGCTCGGCCGCCGTCGCGACGCTGCTGACACACCACTACGGCCGCACGACCTCCGAACAGGAAGTGTTCGAGCAGATGTTCGCGGCCGGCGACCAGGACAAGATCCGGCGCGAGGGCTTCTCGCTGCTCGACATGAAGCGCTTCCTGCACACGAGGGGCTTTGAAGCCGACGGTTTCCAGCAGCCGCTCGACAAGCTGCGCGAGTCCGGCGTGCCGGCGATCGCCCTGATCACGGAGAACGGTTACCACCACTTCGTGGTCGTGAAGGGGCTGGACAACGAGCGCGTGCTGATCGGTGACCCGGCCAACGGCACGCGCGCGATGGCGCGCGCCGCCTTCGAGGCGCAGTGGAAGCAGAAGCTGCTCTTCGTGGTCCACAACCGGATGGAGATCGCACGCTTCAACCTCGCGTCCGACTGGCGCGCCGCGCCCGCGGCGCCGCTGGCCTCGGGCCTGCTGCGCGATGCACTGCTCAATTCGATGCCCAGAAACGGGCCGGGACAGTTCTGATGAACACCGCACACACCCCCGCCCGCCTGGCCCTGACCCTGCTGCTGGCCATGGGCGCCGCAGCCGCGGCGAACGCACAGCCCGGCAAGGCGCCCGCCGCGGACCGGACGACCTGGATGACCGTCGGCGACGCCACGCTGGAGCGGATGCGCGGCGGCTTCGACCTGGGCGGCGGGCTGATGGTGTCTTTCGGCATCAGCCGCTCGATCACGGTCAACGGCGTGCTGCTGGCCGCGATCACCTTCAACGTGCCGGACGTGGCGCGCATCACGCCGGTCCAGGCCGCGGCCCTCGAGCGGCAGATGAACAGCGCCAACCTGGTCCAGGTCGGCCCGAACAACAGCGTGGTGGCGACAACCGGCGTGGCGGGGGCAGCTGGCGTGGCAGGGGCAGCCGGTGTGGCGGCGCCGACCAGCCTGCCGGCGGCTGCGACCGTGGTCCAGAACACCCTGGACAACCAGAGCATCCAGACCCGCACGCTGATCGACACCACGACCAACGCCATGAGCCTGGCCAAGAGCATCAATGCGGCGGGCGCCCTGCGCGATGCGCTGCTGCGCGGGCGCTGAGGGTGGGCAAGGCCGCGTTCAATCGACGCCGCGGCAGGCCGCGCGCACGATGCGCGCGGTCGGATTGGGCGACATCCCGAGGAAGTTCATGGGCTTGGGCGCCTTCTGGTAGTCGACTTCCTTGAGCACCGGCCCCTGCCACAGGGGCTGGGCATGGAAGCTCACACGCCGGTACTCGGCGCGGCCGGCGCGGCAATCGAAGGCCACCTCGGACACATAGGAACGATAGGGCAAGCCCTCCCAGTTCTTGCGCGGGCCCGCGCGGCTCACGCGCACGCTCATCACCCGTACATCGCCGTCGCTGCGGGCCGCCAGGGGATCGACCTCGACCGTCTCGGCGCCAGGGTCCGACCGATTGCCGACCACGGTGAACCAGGTGGCCTGCGCCTGCACAAAGGTCGACACGACCCACACGAGAGTTCCGACCCACCACAGCTTCACGCTGATTCCTTGTTGCTGAACGATGCGGTGCCGATTCTAGTCAGCGCGCGCGCTTCGACTGGCGCTCAGGGCCACGCGGCGGCGTGGCTGCCGGGCGGCATCGACGGCCGCGGCCAGCCCGCCGGCGTGCGCGCCAACAAGGCGCTGTGGCGCACCGAGCGCAAGGCGCCGAAGCCCGAGGCCGAGGTCTCGAGCAGGGGCGCGATGTCGGGCTTGGCCGCAGCGAGCCCACCCTCGATTCGGCCCAGCCCGCGCAGCCATTGCCCGGTCTGCGCCAGCGACACCTGCACGTGCCAGCTGCCGCCTTCGCGCTGCTGCCGGCGCAGGGCCGTCGCGGCACCGAAGGCCATGAGGTAGCCCGTGGCCTCGTCGAGGATCTGCATGGGCATGGGGCGGGGCTTGCCATCGCCCGCGGCCTCGCCCTCGGCATGGTTGAAACCCATCGCGGTCTGCACCAGCGAATCGAAGCCGCGCCGGCCGGCCCAGGGGCCCTGCGTGCCGTAAGCGGTGAGCGAGACATAGACGATGCCGGGCCGCAGCACGGCCAGTTCGGCCGGGCCGAAGCCCAGCGTGGCCAGGCCACCGGGCCGGTAGCCCTGCGAGAACACATGGGCCTCGGCCACGAGCCCGCGCAAGGTGGTGCGGCCCGCGTCGCCTTGCAGATCGACATGGGCCGACAGCTTGCCGCGGCTGGTCTCGGCGATGGCCTCGATGTTGGGCAGGTTCGGCGAGTTGGTCAGCAGCACGTCCGCGCCATGGGCCGCCAGCGCGCGCCCGCCGACCGGGCCGGCCAGGATGCGCGTGAGGTCGAGCACGCGCAAGCCGCTCAACGGGCGCTGGTCCTCGCGCAGCGGCGGTAGGGTGCGTGGCGCCGCCTCGCCGATGCGCTCGATGGTGAACAACGGCTGCGATGCGATCGCCTGCCCCTGGGGCGTGGCGTCCCAGTCGGCGAAACGGCGCAGCGCGGTCGCGACCAGGCCGCGTTCGGCCGCGGCGGTCTCGAAATCGATGGCGCGCCAGTTCAGGAGCGCCTGCTCGGCATCGGCGCGCGTGGCGGTCGCTGCATCGAGCCCCAGCAGCTGGAGCGCACCCTCTCGATGGTGTTTGAAATTGGCATGGATGCGCACATGGCCGTCGGCGCAGCGGTAGAGGCCGGAGAAGGCATCCCACAGATCGGGCACGCGACCGTCGAGGCTGAACCAGCCGGTGCACTCGAGGGCCGCATGGGCCATGTCGACCGCCACCTGCTGGCGCGGCACGCCGCGCTGGTGGCCCAGTTCGCAAGCCGCGAGCGCGGCCGCGGCGATGGTGCTCTGCGCCGCGGCACCCACGGCGAAGGACGAGGGCAGCACCGGGTCGGCGCCCGCCAACTGCGCGAAAGCCAGCGCCTCCTCGGGCAGCGCCGCCTGCCGCCAGAGGCTCTCCAGTGTGTGCCTTGCATTCATCGTTCGCCCCTGCTCGCCAAGAAGCTATCGAAGCTCGAAAGTCTGCTGCTTCACGGCCTCGGAATCCAGGCCGACCTGCACGTTGAAGGCACCGGGCTCGGCCACGTTCTGCAGTTGCGCGTTGAAGAAGCGCAGCTTGGATTCGTCGATCGTGAAACGCACCGTCTGCTGCTCGCCGGGCTGCAGCATGAGCTTGCGGAAATCCTTGAGCTCCTTGACCGGGCGCACCACCGAGGCGGCCACGTCCTGGATGTAGAGCTGCACCACGGTCTCGCCCGCGCGCTGGCCGGTGTTCTTCACGTTGATGGCCGCTTCGATCCTGCCGTTGCGGGCCATGGTCGGCCCCGACAGCACCACGTCGGACAGTGCGAAGTCGGTGTAGCTCAGGCCATAGCCGAAAGGGTACAGCGGACCGTTGGTCTCCTCGAAGTACTGCGAGGTGTAGTTGCCCGGCTTGCCCACGGTGAAGGGCCGGCCCAGGCGGGCATGGTTGTAGTAGGTCGGGATCTGGCCGACCGAGCGCGGGAAGGAGATGGGGAGCTTGCCCGAGGGGTTGTAGTCGCCGAACAGCACGTCGGCGATCGCGTGGCCGCCTTCGGTGCCGGTGTACCAGGTCTCGAGGATGGCATCGGCCTCCTGCTGCTCGCGCTGCAGCGCCAGCGGGCGGCCGTTCATCAGCACCAGCACGAGCGGCTTGCCGGTGGCCTTGAGCGCGGTGATCAGGTCGCGCTGGCTCTGCGGGAGGTCGAGGCTGGTGCGGCTCGACGATTCGTGCGACATGCCGCGCGCCTCGCCCACGGCGGCGACGACCACGTCGCTCTGCCGCGCGGCGGCCACGGCCTCCTCGATCATCGCGGCCGGGCTGCGCTTGTCCTGCACGACCTCGGGCGTGTCCCAGTTGAGGAAGTTCAGGTACTTGACGATGGCCTCGTCGTTGGTGATGTTGGCGCCGCGTGCATAGACCACGCGCCCTTGCGTGCCGACGGCCGCGTTCAGGCCGGTGCGCAGCGTGACGGCGTTCTTCGAGTTGCCGGCGGCCGACCAGCTGCCCAGCATGTCGATCGGCGCATCGGCCAGCGGACCGACCAGCGCAATGGTCTTCGACTTCGCGAGCGGCAGGGCGCTGTTGCGGTTCTCGAGCAGCACCATCGACTTGCGCGCCACCTCGCGCGCCGCCGGGCGGTGCAGGCGGCTCTCGGCGTCGAGGTCCGCCGGATCGTCCTTGGCCACGCCGATGCGCAGGTAGGGGTTGTGGAACAGGCCCATGTCGTACTTGGCGCCCAGCACCTCGCGCACCGCGCTGTCGATCTCGCCGGTCGTGACCTCGCCCGACTGCACCAGGCCGGGCAGCTCCTTCAGGTAGACCGAATCGGCCATGCTCAGGTCGATGCCATTCTTGATCGCGAGCCTGGCGGCCTCGCGCTCGTCCTTGGCCACGCCATGGCGCATGAGCTCGACGATCGCGCCGTGGTCGCTCACGGTCACGCCCTTGAAGCCCCAGTCCTTGCGCAGCAGGTCCTGCATGAGCCAGGTGTTGGAGGTGGCCGGCACGCCGTTGATGGAGTTGAGCGCCACCATCACACCGCCCGCGCCGGCATCGATCGCGGCGCGGTACGGCGGCAGGTAGTCCTGGTACATGCGCATCGGGCTCATGTCGACCGTGTTGTAGTCGCGCCCGCCCTCGACCGCGCCGTACAGCGCGAAGTGCTTGACGCTGGTCATGATGCGGTCGGCCGGCACCGGCAGCGAGCCCTGAAAGCCCTTGACCGTGGCGCGCGCGATCTCGGACACCAGGTACGGGTCTTCGCCGAAGCCCTCGGAGGTGCGACCCCAGCGCGGGTCGCGCGCGATGTCGACCATGGGCGCGAAGGTCATGTCGACCGAATCGCCGGCTGCTTCCTTGGCGGCGGTGCGTGCCATCAGGCTCACGGCCGCCATATCCCAGCTCGAGGCCAGGCCCAGGCCGATCGGGAAGGTGGTGCGATGGCCATGGATCACGTCGTAGGCGAAGAACATCGGGATCTTCAGCCGGCCTTTCATGGCCGCGTCCTGCAGCAGCCGGTTGTGCGGGCGGTTGACCGAGTTGAAGGTGCCGCCCACGCGACCGGCGGTGATCTCCTCGGCGAGTTGCGCGATGGGCATCTCGGGGCCGATGCTGATCAGGCGCAGCTGGCCGATTTTTTCATCGAGGCTCATCTTTCCCACGATGTCGGCAATGAAGGCACTCTTGTTGTTCAGCGCTGCGGGATCGTGTTGGGCGAAGGCCAGCGGGCTGGCCAGGCCGGCCGCGACGGCCAGCAGAAACGACATCTTCAAAATCAATCCCTTTCAGATGGTGAGCCGCAAAGCCGGTCTTGGCCGACAGGCTCGCGCAATCGGCGATGCTAAGCTAAGCGCATGTTGGCGAGGCGATCACGCCTCGTTGCCGAAGCCTTCGCATTTCATGCTCATCGCCCGCGCAATTCCTCCTACACAGTCGGGCCTTTCAAGCGTCGAAGCCACGGTTCCCGACGCATGAACGCCACGACCTCGAGTGTGGCGGAGCCTCCCGCGGATTCTTGTCGGGAATCACCGCGAGTTCATCGCACCGCACCCGCACCTCTGCCTTCCACCTGCCTCGCAGACACCACTTCATGACTTCCAAGCCCAACGCCCCACTGAAGAAGACGCCGTCGCTCCCCCTGCTGTGCGCAGGCGCCCTCGCCTCCCTGCTGTGCGCCGGCCAGGCCCAGGCCTTCTCGCTCGACGACGTGACCGCCAAGGCGCGCGCGCTGATGGAGCAGCCCTATGCGGCGCGCGCCAACAACCTGCCGCCGGTCTTCAGCGGCATGCAGTTCGCCGACTACCAGAAGATGCAACCGCGCGCCGACCGCTTCGAGTGGCGCGACCAGGCCACGCCCTTCCGCCTGAACTTCTATCACCAGGGCATGCACTTCAATGCGCCCGTGCGCATCAACGAGATCAACGGCGACACGGTGCAGGAGATCAAGTACGACCCCGAGCGCTTCGACTTCGGCAACCTGAACTTCGACAAGGGCGCGACCAGCACGCTGGGCTATGCGGGCTTTCGCGTGCTCTACCCGATCAACCAGGCGGGCAAGAACGACGAGATCATGAGCTTCCTGGGCGCGAGCTACTTCCGCGTGGTCGGCAAGGGCCAGGTCTACGGCCTGTCGGCGCGCGGGCTGTCGATCGACACCGCGCCGCCCGGCGGCGAGGAGTTTCCCGACTTCCGCGAGTTCTGGGTGCAGCGACCCTCGGGCACGGACAAGCAGATCGTGATCTACGCGCTGCTCGATTCGCCACGCGCCACCGGCGCCTACCAGTTCATCCTCACGCCCGGCGGCAAGGATGCGGTGGTCGACGTGCAGGCCAACGTCTTCGTGCGCGGCGACATCAAGACGCTGGGCGTGGCGCCGCTGACCAGCATGTTCCTCTACGGCCCGAACCAGCAGTCGGACCTGAAGCGCAACTTCCGCCCGGCCATCCACGACTCCAACGGCCTCGCCATCCAGACCGGCAGCGGCGAATGGCTGTGGCGTCCGCTGAACAATCCGAAGAACCTCGCGATCAGCACCTTCACGGTCGAGAACCCGAAGGGCTTCGGCCTGCTGCAGCGCGGCCACGAGTTCTGGCGCTATGAAGACCTCAAGGACCGCTACGACCTGCGGCCCAGCGCCTGGATCGAACCGCAGGGCAACTGGGGCAAGGGCAAGGTCACGCTGATGGAGATCCCCACGCCCGACGAGACCAACGACAACATCGTGGCCTTCTGGACCCCCGACGAGCCCACGCGCAAGGGCCAGGCCCTGCAGTTCGCCTACCGCATGCACTGGACCACCGACGAGCCCGCGCTGCACGGCCAGGACAACGCCTGGGTGCGCCAGACCTTCCACACCGACGGCGAGCAGCTGCAGGCCAACCTGATCCGCGCGTTCGACGGCAGCAGCGCCTTCCTGATCGACTTCGAGGGCCCGGTGCTGGCCAAGCTGCCGCCCGACACGCCGGTCAGCGCGCTGGTGAGCGTGGGCGACAACGCCGAACTGCTGGAGAACACGGTGCAGCGCAATCCCGCCATCAAGGGCGTGCGCGTGTCGCTGCGGGTGAAGGTGAAGAACCCGGCGCTGCCGGTGGAGATGCGCGCCGCGCTGATGCAGGGCGACAAGCCGTTGAGCGAGACCTGGAGCTACCAGCTGCCGCCGAATCCGCAGGCGGTGGTGCCGCCCGTGGCACCGGCGGTGACGCCAGTGGCACCTGCTGCAACCCCCGCACCGGCGGCACCACAGCCCGCCTCCTGAGCAAGGGAGGCCGGAGCCGCCGAGGGCGGGCGGCTCCGGGGCAGGATCAGCGGATCAGCTGAACGCCGGTCTTGGCCTGCAGGGTCTCGAAGCTCACGCCGTCGGCGAGTTCGACCAGCTTCAGGCCCTCGGGCGTCACGTCCAACACGGCCAGGTCGGTGATGATCCGGTCGACCACGGCCACGCCGGTCAGCGGCAGCGTGCACTCTTCGAGGATCTTCAGGTCCTCGGTGCCGTCCTTCTTCTTCGCGACGTGCTCCATCAGCACGATCACGCGCTTGACGCCGGCCACCAGGTCCATGGCGCCGCCCATGCCCTTGACCATCTTGCCCGGGATCATCCAGTTGGCCAGGTCGCCCTTGGCGCTGACCTGCATCGCGCCCAGGATCGACAGGTTGATCTTGCCGCCGCGGATCATCGCGAAGCTTTCATGGCTGCCGAAGATGGCCGAGCCGGGAATCGTCGTGACGGTCTGCTTGCCAGCGTTGATCAGGTCGGCGTCGACGTTGTCCTCGGTCGGGAAGGCGCCGATACCCAGCATGCCGTTCTCGCTCTGCAGCCAGACTTCCTTGGTGCCCGTGTGGTTGGCCACCAGCGTCGGGATGCCGATGCCGAGGTTCACGTAGAAGCCGTCTTCGAGTTCCTGGGCCGCGCGTGCGGCCATCTGGTCTTGGGTCCAGGGCATCTCAGGCTCCTTCTTTCTTGCTGACGGGGACGGTGGGCACGGGCACTTCGCTGCCGGCGGCGGCCTGCGCGATGGCGGCCTGCGCCTCGACCTTGGCAGCCGCGGCATCGACCGGTGCGGCCGCGCTCACGGTGCGCTTCTCGATGCGCTTCTCGGGGTTGGCGTTGAGCACGATGCGGTGCACGTAGATGCCCGGCAGGTGGATGTCGTCGGGGCCCAGCTCGCCGACTTCGACGATCTTCTCGACCTCGACGATGCAGACCTTGCCGGCCATCGCGGCCGCGGGGTTGAAATTGCGCGCCGTGAGGCGGAAGCGCAGGTTGCCCGACTTGTCGGCCACGTCGGCCTTGACCAGTGCCACGTCGGGCACCAGCGAGCGTTCCATCACGTAGGTCTCGCCGTCGAACTCGCGCAGTTCCTTGCCCTCGGCCACCTGCGTGCCCACGCCGGTCTTGGTGAAGAAGGCCGGGATGCCCGCGCCGCCGGCGCGCAGCTTCTCGGCCAGCGTGCCCTGGGGCGTGAATTCGAGCTCGAGCTCCTTGGCCAGGAACTGACGCTCGAACTCCTTGTTCTCGCCCACGTAGCTGGCGATCATCTTCTTGATCTGCCGGGTCTCGAGCAGCTTGCCGAGGCCGAAGCCGTCGACGCCCGCGTTGTTCGAGACCACCGTCAGGTTCTGCACGTTGCTGTCCTTGAGCGCATCGATGAGCGCTTCAGGGATGCCGCAGAGGCCGAAGCCGCCGACGGCGAGCATCTGGTCGTCGGCGACGACGCCGGCCAGCGCCTCCTTGGCGGAGGCATAGATCTTGTTCACCATGGGTCGTGATCCTCGCGAGCTGAGTGAAAGAAGGAATGAAGAAAGAGCCTCCGACGATACTACGTACCCGCATACGTAGTATTTCGTAATGGAGACACCTGAGCAGACCCGCGCACCCCCGGCCGCCCCCGGCCTCGGCGCCATCGACTACCGGCTGGCCTTCGAGCACGCGCCGGTGGGCATGGTGCTGTCGCGCAACCGCACCATGGTCGATTGCAACCAGCGGCTGTGCGAGATGTTCGGTGCCGCGCGCGAGACGCTGGTGGGCCAGTCCTTCCAGGTGCTCTATCCCAGCGTGGCCGAGTTCGAGCGCATCGGCAAGCGCATGGTGCCGATCCTCAATCACGTCGGCCGCTACGCCGACAACCGCATGATGCGGCGGCTCGGGAGCCTGCATGGCGCCTTTGCGGGCGAGACCTTCTGGTGCCACGTGACCGGCCATGCGCTCAACCGCGCCGCACCGCACGAGGCCGGCATCTGGACCTTCGAGGACCTGGGCTCGCGTCGCAGCGCCAAGGCCGAACTCACGCCGCGCGAACGCGAGGTCGCGGCGCAGGTGATGCAGGGCCTGACCTCCAAGGAGATCGGCCGCGTGCTGGGCATCAGCCACCGCACGGTCGAGCTGCACCGCGCGCGGCTGATGCGCAAGTACGCGGCCGCCACCACGGCCGAGCTGGTGCAGAAGCTGATGGCCGGCTGAACGCCGGCAGCGGCCTCGCCCTCGCCGGGCGCGATGCAGGGTGACGAAAATCACGCGCCGATGGTGCGACACACACGCGTACAACTCGGCGGTCAACAGAAAGATCACCGGGGCGTTGGTTGGGGCATGCACGTCTTTCCGTGCGTACCTGGAGATGCAACCTTGAAAAAAGCTCTGATCCTGTTGGCTGTCGGTACCGTCTTCACCGCCTCGGTCTTCGCGCAGAAGGCCCCCACAGCGCCCGCTGCCATGAGCCCCGCGCCCGCAGCCCAGATGGCACCCGCAGCACCGGCTGCACCGGCTGCACCGGCTGCACCGGCCACCGCTCCCGCGGCCAAGCCCATGGCGACCGCCGCTGCCGCGGCGCCTGCACCGGGCGCCACCGCCGGCCAGGTCTGGGTCAATGGCAAGGTCTACCACTGCCCCAGCGACAAGTACTTCGGCAAGACCAAGCAGGGTTCGTACATGTCCGAGGCCGATGCCAAGGCCAAGGGCGCGCACGTGGCGCACGGCAAGGCCTGCTGACCTGCGTGTCCTCAGGCAAGTCCGCTCATCCGGGCTTGCCTGAACCGAGGTGCACGGCGCATGCAACAAGTTGAATCGGTTGCAACGGTTTCAGCGGGAGCCCTGCGCCTACACCCGCGTGCCGAGCGCCTGTGCACCATCGTCGGCACATGCTCCATCGACGACACTTCATTGCCGCCAGTGGCAGCGCACTGACCCTCGCCTCCCTGGGACTTCCTGCCGACGCACTCGCGGCCACCGGGCTTCAGCTCGGTCCTCCCAGCCCCTTCTCCTTCGACCGGCTCGCCGCCCTGGCCGAGTCGCTGGCCTCCAGGCCTTTCGTCGCCGCCGCACCCTTGCCGGCCGGCGTGCTCGAGCGCATCGACTACGAAGCCCACGGCAAGATCCGCTTCGACACCGACAGCGCGCTGTTCCGCGACGGCCCGGGCAACTTCCCCGTCACCTTCTTCCACCTCGGGCGCTTCTTCCCGACGCCGGTGCACATGCACCTGCTGGAGACGGCGGCGGGCGACGCCTTTTCGCGCGAGATCCTCTATGACCCGGGCTACTTCGACATGCCGGCCGACAGCCCGGCGCGCAAGCTGCCGCCGGGCGCGGGCTTCGCGGGCTTCCGCTTCCAGGAAAGCCGGCTCGGCGACCCGAAGCAGCTGGACTGGAAGAAGAACGACTGGGTGGCCTTCCTCGGCGCCTCGTACTTCCGCGCCATCGGCGAGCTCTACCAGTACGGCCTGTCGGCGCGCGGCATCGCGATCGACGTGGCCGAGCCCGACCGGCCCGAAGAGTTTCCGGCCTTCACCCGCTTCTACTTCGAGCCTTCGGCACCGGGCAGCACCAGCGTCACGGTCCATGCGCTGCTCGAGGGACCGAGCATCACCGGTGCCTACCGCTTCGTGATGGAGCGCACGAAGGCCGTGCGGATGGACGTCGAGTGCCGGCTCTTCCTGCGGCGCGACGTGGCACGGCTGGGCATCGCGCCCTTGACCTCCATGTACTGGTTTTCGGAGACGCATCCCAGCAGCATCGACTGGCGCCCGGAGGTGCACGACTCCGACGGCCTGGCGATGTGGAGCGGTGGCGGCGAGCGCATCTGGCGCCCGCTCAACAACCCGGAGCAGACCACCGCTTCGGCCTTCGTCGACACCCGGCCGCGCGGCTTCGGGCTGCTGCAGCGCGACCGCGCGTTCGAGCACTACCTCGACGGCGTGCACTACGAGAAGCGCCCCAGCCTCTGGGTCGAGCCCATGGGCGATTGGGGCGAAGGCGCCGTGCAACTCATCGAGATCCAGACCGACGACGAGATCCACGACAACACGGTCGCCTTCTGGGTGCCCAAGGCGCCGGCCACGGCCGGCTCGCGGTTCGCGTTGCGTTACCGGCTGCACTGGACCGACGTGGAGCCCTACCCTTCGCCGCTGGCGCGCTGCGTGGCCACGCGCACCGGCCGCGGCGGCCAGCCCGGGCAGCCGCGGCCCGCGGGCGTGCGCAAGTTCATGGTCGAGTTCCTCGGCGGCCCGCTGGCCGCGCTGCCGACCGGCACCAGGCCCGAGCTGGTGCTGACCACTTCACGCGGCAAGTTCTCCTACCTGTTCGCCGAGGCCGTGCCCAACGGCGTGCCCGGCCACTGGCGCGCGCAGTTCGACTTCACGGCCGACGGCAAGGAGACGGTCGACATGCGGCTCTATCTCAAGAGCGGCGATCAGACGCTGTCGGAAACCTGGCTGTACCAGCACCATCCCGCGTAGCGCACGTGGCGCACCGTGTCAGGCGCGGGCCTTGTGGCGCCGGCCGGCCTTGCCGCGCGGCTTGGCGGCGGGCTTCGGCGCCATGCCCAGTGCCGCCCGGGCCAGCGCATCGGCCTCGGCGTTGCGGTGCCGCGGTATCCATTGCAGCGCCACGCGCTCGAAGGACGCGAGCAGCGCGCGCGCCTCGTCGAACAGATCCGCCAGCCGCTCGATCGGCTTGACGGCGCGCCCCCCCAGCTGTTCGACCAGGATGCTGTTGTCGCTGTAGACCTGCACCGCCGCGGCCCCCTGCGCCCGTGCGGCCAGCAAGGCCTCGGTCAATGCCCGCAGTTCGGCCTCGTTGTTGCAGCCGACCGAGTGCGTGGCGCGCGACAGCGCATGGCGCGAGCCGTCGGGCGCGATCAGCAGCGCGCCCAGGCCCATGCGGCCGGGGTTGGGCACGGCGCTGCCGTCGCAATAGACGGTCCAGGCGGGGGAATCTGAAACAGGAACGGCCATGCACCACGCTACCAGATGAACAGCCACAGTTCGGGCCGCACGTGAAATGCGAAACGGTTAGATTGCGCGCATGCAAGAACTCCTGTCCCTGGCCACCGCGCATGGCGTCACGGTGGTCTTCCTGGCCACGCTCGCCGCCCGCCTCGGCGTGCCGGTGCCGGCCTCGGCCGTGCTGGTGGTGGCCGGCGGGCTGGCGGCCATGGGGCAGATCCCGCTCTGGGCCACGGTGGCGGTCGCACTGGCCGGCAACCTGCTGGGCGACGCCGCCTGGTTCTATGCCGGGCGCCGCTTCGGCCACCGCATCATGCGGCTGCTGTGCAAGGTCTCGCTCTCGCCCGACACCTGCGTGCGGCAGAGCGAGTCGCTGATCACGCGCTGGGGCGGCACCTCGCTGATCGCCGCCAAGTTCGTGCCGGGCGTGTCGGTGGTCGCGCCACCGATGGCCGGCGCGCTGCAGATGTCGACCGCACGCTTCCTCGGTTTCGACACGCTGGCCGCGGCCATCTGGTCGGCCGCCTTCCTGGTGCCGGGCTGGCTGTTCAGCAGCCAGATCCAGGCCGTGCTCGACGCCATGGCCGATGCCGGCGCGGCCGCGCTGGTGGTGCTGGCGATCGCCGTGGCGGCCGCCCTGGGCCTGCGCTACTGGCGGCGCCGCGCGATGCTGCTGAGCATCGACATCCCGCGCGTGAGCGTCGACGAGCTGCACGCGCTGATGGCCTCCGACGCGCCGCCGCTGGTGATCGACGTGCGCTCGCCGGCCGGCGCCGAACTCGAACCGCGCCGGATTCCGGGCGCGATCGTGCTGCACCTGCAGGACGTGAAGGCCCAGCGCGGGCTGCCCGACTTCTCGGCGCACCACGAGATCGTGCTGTATTGCAACTGCCCGAACGAGGTCTCGGCGGCGATGGCGGCGCGCCTGCTGCAGACACGCGGTGCGAAGCGGGCCCGGCCGCTGGCAGGCGGGCTCGACGCGTGGCTGGCCTCGGGGCGCGCGACCGAATCGGGCTGAGGGCCGTCGACCGGCGTCGGAGATAATCGCGCTCCGTCTTCTGAATCGCCCCCAGGTCAGCCACGCCAAGCGAAGCCCACCTGCCCCCAGGACTTCGACCCGCCCTCTCCGGCCGTGGACTGCCCGTGTTCGAGCGTTACTACCGCGAACTGCTGAACTTCCTCGCCCGCAAGGTGCGGGACCGCGAGACTGCGGCCGATCTGGCGCAGGAGAGCTTCGCGCGCGTGTACGCGGCCGAGCGCAACGGCGTGGAGGTGCGCGACCCGCGCGCACTGCTCTACCAGACCGCGCGCAACCTGGTCACCGACGACCATCGCCGCAGCGAAACACGCAGCGAGCCCGGCCCGCACGATGCCGTGGTCGAGCCCGACGAACAGGCCGGTCCCGAGGCGCAGGAGCCCGAGGCCGCGCTGGCTTCGCGCCAGCGCTTCGAAGCCATTGCCGCCGTGATCGACACCTTGCCCCCGCGTTGCCGCGAAGCCTTCCTCTGCGTCAAGTTCGACGGCCTGTCGCATGCCGAGACCGCCGCGCGCATGGGCATCGCGACCAAGACGGTGGAGATGCAGGTCCAGATCGCGCTGGAGGCCTGCTGGGCGGCGCTGGAGGACTTCGATGGCACGGCCGGCGTGCCGCACCCTTCGCGCGCGCGCAAGCGCCGACCCACGAAATGAAAAGAATCCGACGATCCCGGCCGGCGCCTACAGGGTGCGGCACCGCCCGTGCGTCTACAACAGCAAGAGCCCCCGCATGAATGCCCCTGCCCCGCCATCCGAAGAAGCCGCGCGCCTGCGCCGGGATGCGCTCGGGTGGTTCGTGTGCCGCCAGGATGCCGCCTGGGCCCTGGCGGACGAGCGCGCCTTCCAGGCCTGGCTGTCCGCGAGCCCCCTGCACGGCGAGGCCTACCAAAGCTGCGCCGCGCCCTGGCAAACGCTCGACGCCATGCCCGACGACCTGCGGGCCCGCATGCGCGGCCAGCTGGCCCGCGACAAGACCGCGCTCGAACGCGCGCCGCGGCGGTCCGCGCCGCGCTCGCGGCGGCGCTTCCTGCAGCCGCTCTTCGCGGCCGCAGGCGCGGCGGCCGTGCTGGGCGGCGTGGGCTACGTCGCCTGGCAGCAGCTGCTGGCCCAGCCCCGATGGACCCAGGCCTTCGCCACCGAGCGCGGGCAGCAGAAGGACATCCCCCTGCCCGACGGCAGCCGGCTGCGGCTGGACACGGCCACCCGCATCGAGGTGGTCTTCTACCGCCAGCGGCGCGAAGTCCGGCTGCACGAAGGCCAGGCGGTGTTCTCGGTGGAGCCCGATGCGTCGCGCCCCTTCGACGTGCTGGCCGGCCCGCTGCGCGTGACCGTGGTCGGCACGCGCTTCTCGGTGCGGCACACGCCCGGGCAGTCCGGCCACGACGGGGTCACGGTGGCGGTGGCGCAAGGCAAGGTCCGGGTGGCGCGTGCCGATGCGCCCGCCGGTCAAGGAGACCCGTCCGTGTTGCTGACCCCGGGACAGCAGGTCGCGAGCGACGCCCAGGGCGCGCTCGGCCCGGTGGGCCCCGTGCCCGCCGCCGGCATCGCGCCCTGGCGCGAGCAGCGCCTGAGCTTCACCGACGTGCCGCTGGGCCAGGCGCTCGAAGAACTGGCGCGCTATGGGCGCACCGGCCTGGTGGTGCGCGACCCGCAGGTAGCCGCACTGCGGCTGACCGGCACCTTCGACCCGATGAACCGCGCGACGCTGCGGCTCGCGCTGCCTCGGGTGCTGCCGGTGCGCCTGCAGCAGGACGGGCGCGACACCGAAGTGCTGCTCGCGCGCTGAAAACGGGTCGGTCCGGCCCCTTTCAAAAACAAATGAGATTTATTTCAGAATGCATACAGGGTGGCCGGCCCCCTGTGCGTCTTCCCAGGTAGGAACCATTTTTTCTACCTGGAGCACATCGAAATGAATCGCCTTCTGACGCGGCCCGCGCCGCTTGCCGTGGCGCTCGCCCTGGTCTTCGGCATGGCCCCGGCCCTCGCGCAGAACGGCCCTGCCGGCACGCCGATGCAGATCAGCATCGGCGCCCAGCCGCTGGCCTCGGCACTCAACGACTGGGCGCGCCAGACGCGGCTCCAGCTCGCGGTGCAGCAGGACGTGGTGGCAGGCAGGACCGCACCGGCCGTGTCGGGCCAGCTGAGCCCGCGCCAGGCGCTCGAACGCCTGCTGGCCGGCAGCGGCCTCTTCGGCCGCTTCGAGGGCAACATCGTGACGGTCGAGCGCCAGGCCGCCTCCTCGGGCACGACGCTGGGCGCGATCACCGTCACGGCCACGACGGAGCGCGAGACCGCGACCAGCCCGGTGCTCGGCTATGTGGCGCAACGCAGCGCCACGGGCACCAAGACCGACACGCCGCTGATCGAGACGCCGCAGTCGATCTCGGTCGTGACGTCCGACTTCATCGAGGCCACCGGCGCGCTGCGCCTCAAGGACGCGCTGGCCTACACGCCCGGCATCAACGTGTCGCCCTGGGGCGCCGATTCGCGCTTCGACTGGACCATCATCCGCGGCTTCGACGCCCAGACGCCCGGCTACTACCTCGACGGCCTGCAGCTGCGCAACAACAACGGCTGGGCCATCTGGCAGACCGAGAACTACGGCACCGAGCGCATCGAGGTGCTGCGCGGTCCCTCGTCGGTGCTCTATGGCCAGACCGGCCCGGGCGGCATGATCAACGTGGTCAGCAAGCGGCCCACCGAGGAGCCGCTGCGCGAACTGCAGCTCCAGCTGGGCGACCACTCGCGGCGCCAGGTCGCGGGCGACTTCTCGGGCCCGGTCGACGCCGACGGCAAGCTGCTGTACCGCTTCACCGGCCTGGTACGCGACGCCAAGCTGGAAGGCAGCGGCCTGCCCAACGACCGCGTGTTCCTCGCGCCCTCGCTGACCTGGAAGCCCTCGGGCGACACCTCGCTCACGCTGCTCTCGCACTACCTGCGCATCCGTGACGGCAGCTCCTACGGCAGCTTCCCCGAGGTCGGCACGCTGCTGCCCAATCCCAACGGCCGCTTCTCGCCCAAGACCTATGTGGGCGAGCCCGGCTTCGACCACTTCAACCAGGACCAGTGGATGGTGGGCTACCTGCTCGACCATCGCCTGAACGACACCTGGACGCTGCGCCAGAACCTGCGCTACGGCTCGATCAAGGTCGACTACCGGCAGGTCTACAACCAGAGCGACTTCGCGATCGTCAACCCCGACGATCCGGCGGACCCGGCCAACTTCCGCGTGCTCAACCGCTTCCCCTTCGGCAGCCACGAGAGCGCGCGGCTCCTGACCCTCGACAACCAGGCGCAGGCCAGGCTCCGGCTGGGCGACTGGCAGCACACCGTGCTGTTCGGCCTGGACCACCAGCGCTCGCGCAACGACCAGCGCACCTACAACGCCGGCACGGTCTCGGGCATCGACGGCTACGACCCGGTCTACACCCACGACGTGGTGCCCGGCGACCCGTGGTTCGACGCCCGGACCCGCCTGGTGCAGACCGGCGCCTACCTGCAGGACCAGGTCAAGTGGGGCGACTGGGTGGCGACGCTGGGCGGCCGCTACGACAGCGCCACCGCCACGCTCGACAGCCACACCGACGGCTCCCGCACCCGCATCTCCGACCACAAGTTCACCCGCCGCGCGGGCCTGGTCTACCTGCATCCGAGCGGCTGGGCGCCGTACCTCAGCTACTCCGAGTCCTTCTCGCCGACCGCGACCATCGACCCCGAGACCAACACCCCGCTCAAGCCCGAGACCGGGCGCCAGTACGAGGTCGGCGTGCGCTACCAGCCGGTCGACGGCAAGAGCAGGTACAGCGCCGCGATCTTCGACCTGCGCCGCAAGAACTACATCACCTACACGCCGGACTTCCTGCCCAAGCAGACCGGCGAGATCCTGGTGCGCGGGCTCGAGCTCGAAGCGGCCTTCCAGCCGGTCAAGCGCATGAACGTGATCGCCGCCTACACCTACACGCCCAAGGCCATCGTCACGGCCAGCAGCACGCCCAGCGAGATCGGCAAGCAGATGCAGGCGGTGTCGCGCAACCAGCTCTCGGCGTGGACCGACTACCGCTTCGATTCCGGTTTCAGGGTCGGCCTGGGCGCGCGCTTCATGGGCTCGAACCACGGCTACCAGGAATCGGCGGCCGCGAAGGTGCCCTCGTACACCGTGTTCGATGCGCTCGTCGGCTACGAGCTGCAGCACTGGAGCCTGGCGCTGAACCTGCGCAACCTCACGAACAAGACCTACCTCAACGCCTGCAGCGCCGGCAGCTGCCGCTACGCCGAGCTGCGCAAGGTCGTGGCGACGGCGACCTACAACTTCTAGCGGGCCGGCGCGGCGATCACAGCCGCCCAGCGCGGCCGGCGGGCGCGCCGGGAGGGCATGGACACCCCTTCGCGCAAGGCGCCGCCTCGTCGAAACAGGACTGTGGCCTGCGCGCAACCCGGGATTTCCAACGGTTTCTCAAATGTTAACCAGAACCCACAATGGGCCGATCCCATCCTGGTCGCGATACCTTGAGGAGCCCTCATGCCCGTTGAAACGCAGCGTCTTCGCATCCGCCACCGCACCCCGCGCCAAGCCGGAGGAAGACCGCGTGCCACGCTGACGGCAGCGCTCGCCGCGCTGGCGGGCCTGTCCGGCGGCGCGGCCGAAGCCGCGTGCGGCCCCACCCTCTCCCCGGGCAGCGGCGTCAGCGTGCTCTGCCAGGGGACGATCACCGGCTCGACCAGCGTACAGGCCGCGACCAACAGCACCGACGTCACGATCACGGTCGACACCGGCGCCTCGCTGAGCACCAACGCCACCCAGGCGCTGGTGGTCGGCGACCGCAGCCGCATCACCAACAACGGCAGCATCACGGTCTCGGGCGGCTCGGGCCCCGCGCGGGCCGCCATGGCGGCGACCGGCGACGACAACGTGCTGACCAACAACGGCAGCATCCGCACCACCAGCAGCGGCACCGCGGGCATGGCCACGCCCTCGGGCAGCAGCACGCGCAGCACGCTGACCAACACCGGCAGCATCACGACCACCGGCGGCAGCTCGCACGGCATCTTCGTCTTCGGTCCGGGCAACACCGTGACCAACAGCGGCACCATCACCGTCAGCGGCACCGCCTCCAAGGGCGTGTACCTGCAAGGCGGCAACGGGGTGGCCAACCTGCTGATCAACACCGGCACCATCCGCGCGCTGGGCGCCAACACCTCGCCTTCCGCCGGCTTCGCCGACGCGGTGCATGCCAACACGGTGGGCGCCGCCAGCTTCTTCTCGCGGGTCGAGAACCGCGCGGGCGGCGTGATCTCGAGCGCGAGCTCCTACGGCTACCGCGGCCAGAACGGCAACGACGTGCTGGTCAATGCCGGCCTGATCGAAGGCGCCGGCGGCGCCACGCAGGACGGTGCGATCTTCATGGGCCCGCTGGGCACGGGCACGCTGATCCTGCAGACCGGCTCGGTGATCCGCGGCGCGGCCGACGGCGGCGGCGCGCGCAGCGACACCTTTCTCGAAGGCAGCGGCACGGTCGACAACGCCTTCCGCAATTTCCAGAACCTCACGATGCGCGGCACCGACTGGCGCTGGACCACCGACGCCACGTTCGCCAACAGCATCCGCGTCGAGAGCGGCCGCTTCGAAGTGAGCGGCACGCTGAGCAGCCCCGGCATCGCGATGCTGCCCGGCACGGTGGTGGCGGGCACCGGCACCTTCGCGGGCAACGTGACCAACCAGGGCACCTGGCAGCCCGGGCCCGGCGCGGGCAATGGCTACGGCGCGTTCACGGTGCGCGGCAACTACGTGGGCAATGGCGCGCTGCTGCAGGTCAACAGCGTGCTCGGCAGCGACGGCTCGCCGGCCGACCGGCTGGTGATCGACGGCGGCACGGCCTCGGGCGACACACGCATCCAGGTCAGCAACCGCGGCGGCACCGGTGCGGCGACCGTGGCCGACGGCATCGTACTGGTGCAGGCCGTCAATGGCGCCACCACCACGCCCACGGCCTTCGCGCTGGCGCAGCCGGTCGAGGCCGGCGCCTATGCCTACCGCCTGTTCCGCGGCGGCGCCAACGGCGCGACCGGCGACGCCACGCAGAGCTGGTACCTGCGCACCAACGCGCTGGCGGTGGGCGGTGCGGTGGTCGGCTCGCCCGAAGAGGCCGCGGCCGTGATCGCCGAGGCCGCCGCCGCCCATCCCGGCGCGCCGCCGCCGGCGGTCGCGCCGGTCACGCTGTACCGGCCCGAGGTCGCGCTCTACAGCACGATCCCGATCGTCGTGCGCCAGCTCGGCATCGCGCAGCTCGGCACCTTCAACGAGCGCCAGGGCGACACCGGCCTGCTGCTGCGCGACGCCAATGCGCCCGCCTCCTGGGCCCGCGTCTTCGGACAGCGCACGAAGCAACAGCTCAATGGCGACGCCCGCCCACAGTTCGACGGCACGCTGAGCGGCCTGCAGGTCGGGCACGATCTGCTCTCGCGGCGCGGCGACGGCGGCAGCAGCGACCGCGCCGGGCTGATGGCCGGCTACACCCGCGCCAGCGGCGACGCGAGCGGCATGGCCGACGGCGCGACGAAGACCCAGGTCGGCCAGCTGGTGGTCGAGGGCTACAGCCTGGGCGCCTACTGGACGCACATCGGCACCACGGGCTGGTACAGCGATGCGGTGCTCATGGGCACGCGCTACAAGGCCGATGCGCTGTCGACGCTGGGCCGGGGTGGCAAGCCGCGCGGCGACCTGTTCACCGCGTCGATCGAGGCCGGCTACCCGGTGGCGCTGGGCGGCAGCGCGGTGCTCGAACCGCAGGCCCAGCTCATCTGGCAGCGCAGTTCGCTCGACGACATCGACGACGGCATCGCCACGGTCCGCTTCGACAACGACAACGCGGTGATGGCGCGGCTGGGCGCGCGCCTGTACGGCACGGTCGGCAGCACGGGCGCGTGGAAGCCCTACCTCAAGCTCAACCTGTGGCATGCGCTGCGCGGCAGCACCGACGCGGTGTTCGGCGCCAGCGATGCGGTGCAGACGCAGCGCAACGCCAGCGCGCTGGAGCTCGGCGCGGGCATCACGGGACAGGTCAGCACCGCGGTCTCGCTGTACGCCGGCCTGTCGGCCACCCGCGCGCTGGGCGCCACGGAACTGCGCAGCGTGCAGGGGCAGGTGGGGCTTCGGGTCCACTGGTAGGGACGTCCGGGCGCCACGATTGTTGGCGCCGGGGAAACACACTGGGACCGTCCGGTGGCTTGGTCTGAAGCGCCGCGGTGCCCACACTCCAGGGTTTGCACATACGCCCCTCGGAGCCCTCCCCGTGTCCCCTTCCTGCCCCACCTGCGACGACGCCGTCGCCACCCCGGCGCTCGCACCCGCCCTCGCGGCACCCCGCTCGGCCTGGCTCGCGGTCGGCTCGATCGCCGTGGGCACCTTCGTCATGGTCACGACCGAGTTCCTGCCGGTCGGCCTGCTCACCGACATCGCGCGCGGCCTGAACGTGTCCGACGGCACCGCGGGCCTGATGGTCACGATGCCGGGCGTGCTCGCGGCCTTCGCCGCACCGGCGCTGACCGTGGCCGCGGGCCGGCTCGACCGGCGCACGGTGGTGCTGGCGCTGACCGCGCTGCTGCTGGTGTCGAACCTGCTGGCCGCCTTCGCGCCCAGCTTCTCGACCATGCTGGTGGCGCGCCTGCTGCTGGGCCTGTGCGTGGGCGGCTTCTGGTCCTTCGCGCCCGCCGTGGGCACGCAGCTGGTGCCGCCGGCCGACCAGCCGCGTGCGATGTCGATGATCCTGGCCGGCATCTCGGTGGGCACCGTGCTGGGCGTGCCGGCCGGTGCGCTGCTGGGCAGCGTCGCGGGCTGGCGCTCGGCCTTCGCGGCCTCGGCGCTGCTGACCGCGGTGGTGCTGGTGGTGCAGCTGTGGCTGCTGCCCGCGCTGCCGGCGCTGCGCGCCATCCGGCCGCGCGACCTGCTCACGCCGCTGACGCGCCGCCTGGCGGCCGTCGGCCTGGCGGCGGTCGTGCTGATGGTGGCCGGGCACTTCGCGGCCTACACCTACCTCAAGCCGCTGCTGCAACAGATCTTCGGCCTCTCGCCGGCGCTGGTCACGGCCCTGCTGCTGGTCTATGGCGCGGCGGGCTTCGTGGGCAACTTCATCGGCGGGCGCATCGTGGCGCGCAGCCCGTTGACGGCGGTGATCGCCACCACCCTGCTGCTGGCCGCTTCGCTGGCCGTCTCGACGCTGATCGGTGCGGGCGTGGCCGCGGGGGCGGTGGTGGTGCTGGCCTGGGGTGTGGCCTTCGGCATGGTGCCGGTCTCGGCCACGGGCTGGATGCTCAAGGCGCTGCCCGAGGCACCCGAGGCCGGCCAGGCCATGCTGGTGACGGCCTTCCAGGTCGCGATCGCCTCGGGCGCGCTGCTGGGCGGCCTGGCGGTCGACGGCCGGGGCATCGCGAGCGCCATGCTGCTGGGGAGCGTGCTGGTGCTCGCGGCCGCCGCGGTGGCGGCCGTGCTGGGGCGCGCGCCGCGCGCCGCCGCGCTCAGCGTCCCTTGACCGAGATCAGCTCGACCTCGAAGTTGAGCGTGGCATTGGGCGGGATCACGCCGCCCGCGCCGCGCGCGCCGTAGGCGATGGCCGGCGGGCACACCAGCTTGGCCTTGCCACCGGGCTTCATCTTCTGCACGCCTTCGGTCCAGCAGGGGATCACGCCCGACAGCGGAAACTCGATCGGCTCGCCGCGCTTGTAGGAGCTGTCGAACTCCTTGCCGCTGTCCGGGAAGGTGCCGCGGTAGTGCACCTTGACCGTGTCGCTGGCCGTGGGCGAGGCGCCGCTGCCTTCCGTGAGCGACTGGTAGATCAGGCCGCTGGGCGTGGTGACCGGTGCGCTCTGGGCGAAGGCGGCCGACGAAAGACACAGGAGGGAAGCACACAGCAGAAATCGCACGGGATGTCCTTGGAGGGATGAAAGCCCCATTATTGCGGGCTGGCGCCACGCCACCACAGGCAGGCGCGGCGGCGGCTGACAGGGCCGGGCCCCGAGACGGTGTCTAGTCGATGGATCGATTCAATTTATGGAGAACCCGATGAAGAAGATGCTGTTCGTGCTCGCCGCCTCCCTCACCGTTTTAACTGCCGGCGCACAGGTCGGCAAGGCCGCGTCGGAAGCCACCGACGCTGCCAAGCACAAGATCGACGAGAAGCGCGCCGACAACGAAGCCAAGAAGAGCGGGCCGGTGGGCAAGGCCGTCAACAACGTCAAGTCGGGCTACCACAAGAACCGTTCGCAGAACTCCGCCGAAAAGGCCAAGAAGGCCTTGAAGGACGCGGGTTAAGCGCTCCCTTCCCCCACAGGTACGCCCTTGAAACGACCGCGGCTCTGGCCCCTGGCCCGGTGGTCGAGGGCGACTTGTGCCCTGCTGCTGGGTGCGGCGCTGGTGGGCTGCAGCGCCGTCAAGCTGGCCTACAACAACCTGCCCGAACTGGGCTACTGGTGGCTTGACGGCTATGTGGACTTCAACGGCGGCCAGACACCCCATGTCCGCGAGCAACTCGCGGCGCTGCTCGAAAGCCATCGACGCAGCGAACTGCCCCGGTTTCTGCAGCTGATCGAGAAGGCCGCGGCCAAGGCGCCAGCCGACGTGACGGCATCGGAGGTCTGTGCGGTCGGCGACGAGGTCCGCGATCGCCTGCTCGTCACGGCGCTCGAGGCCTCGCAGGCGGGTGCCGAATTGGTGGCGAGCCTCGACGAGACGCAGTTGCACCAGGTCGAGCGCAAGTACGCGAAGAACAACGCGACCTATGCGCGCGACTGGCTGGAGCGCAGCGTGGCGCAGCAGCACCAGAAGCGCTATCAGGACTTCCTCGATCGAAGCGAGGATTTCTACGGTTCTCTCGACAGCACCCAGCGCCAGCTGTTGCGCGAAGCGGTGGACCGCTCGATCTTCGATCCCCGGCGCGTCGACGCCGAGCGCCGCCAGCGGCAGCAGGAGTCGCTGTCCCTGCTGCGCCGCTTCAGTCGCAGTGCGGCGCCGGTGTCCGAGGTGCGGACCGCCATCGACGCCTACGCACAGCGCATCGCGCATCCACCGGCCGGTCCGTGGCAGGCCTATCAGCAGGCCCTGCTGCAGGAGAGCTGCGCCAACATCGCGGCGCTGCACAACCTCACGCGCCCGGCCCAGCGCGAGCGTGCGGCACGCCGGCTGCAAGGCTATGCGCAGGACATGCGCGACCTGATCGCCACGCCGCGCGCGACCCCGTCGCGCCTGCCGTCGGAGCAGCTCGCACCCTGACGCGCCCTGGCGGGCGCCTCAGCTCAGTGGCCGTTGGCGGAGAGATCGTCGCGCGCAGGGTCCGCGTGTGCGCCGAAGCCACCGCCCATGCCGCCACCGCCCCCACCGCCGCCCTGACCGCCTCCCCCCTTGCCAGCGCCCTTCGCAGCGCCGCCGGCTGCCGCCCGCCCGCTGCCCCCGTTCACGCGCAACGGCCCCTGCTTGGGAATGGCCAGCGAGGCCGGGATCACCTCGAGGTCGAGCACGTCGCGGATGAAGCCGCGCAGCGAAGCGACCAGCGCGGCCGTCTCGATCGGCCGGCCGGCCACCATGTCGTTGGCCGCCTCGGCCGCCATGCGCACCTGGTCGTGCGTGCCCAGCAGGATCACGTCGGAGAGCGCGGCCTCCACGGCGTCACGCACCCGGCGCCGGCGGTCCGAACCGGTGTCCTCGCGTGGCGCGGGCGCCTCGGCCGGCACGCCGGCGATGCGCTCCGCGGTATCGAGCGCCGCCTGCGCCGCACCGGCCCGGGCGCGGAGTTCGCGCAGATGGCTGGGGTCCACCGCCAAGTCGCCGGTGAACGAGCCGCCCAGCGTCTTGTAGGCCGCGATCAGCGTCTTGAGCCGCTCGTTGATCTGCCGGTTCTGCCGCTCGCGCCGCTGCTGCACGCTGTGCATCACGACCAGGCGGATGCCGACCGCGATCAGCGACACCAGCACGAGGCCGAGCAGCGTGGAGAGCAGTCCTTGCCAGGAGCTGAAGTCGAGGGCATTGCGCATGAGGTCGGGTGCAGACGGGTGGACGGTCCTCGAGGGTAGACCCAAACGGGGTCTTCGCGCTGCCTATGATGGGCGATCAAACGACGGAGACACCCATGACATCACGCTACCCGCTGGCCGAACTGAAGGACCTGCCCGAGGACATCCGCACCGCCGTGCTCGCGGTGCAGGAGAAGGCCGGCTTCGTGCCCAACGTGTTCCTGGCGCTCGCGCGCCGCCCGGCCGAATGGCGCGCCTTCTTCGCCTACCACGACGCGCTGATGCTCAAGGAAGAAGGCTCGCTGACCAAGGGCGACCGCGAAATGATCGTCACTACCACCAGCGCGGCCAACCAGTGCCTCTACTGCGTGGTGGCGCACGGCGCGCTGCTGCGCATCTACGAGAAGAAGCCGCTGGTGGCCGACCAGGTGGCGGTGAACTACCGCAAGGCCGACATCACGCCGCGCCAGCGCGCGATGCTCGACTTCGCGATGAAGGTCTGCGACCGCTCGCACGAGATCGACGATGCCGACTTCGCCGCGCTGCATGCGCAGGGCTTCGACGACGAGGACATCTGGGACATCGGTGCCATCACGGCCTTCTTCGGCCTGTCGAACCGGATGGCGAGCTTCACCGGGATGCAGCCGAACCCCGAATTTTTCCTGATGGGCCGCCTTCCCCGCGAGAAGAAGTAGCCGCACAGCTCAGTTGGAGGCGACCTTGCAGTGTGCGAAGGCGTCGAGCGTGGGCTGGTAGGTCGGCGTCTTGATGTCGAGCACGCCCAGCAGCGTGTGGTAGAGGTTGTCGTGCGTGAGCTCCGCTTCGCGGTCCTTCTGCAGGCAGGCGGTCGACAGGTGTTCGCGCGTCTTCAGGCCGTCGTCGAACCACGCGACCATCGGCACGTGCTTCTGCACCTCGGGCGCGATGTTGTAGGGCAGGCCGTGCAGGAACAGGCCGTACTCGCCCAGCGACTCGCCGTGGTCGCTCATGTAGAGCAGGCCGGTGTCGAAGTGCGGCGACTGGGTCTTGAGCCAGTCGATGGTGCGGGCCAGGAAGCGGTCGGTGTGGGCGATCGAGTTGTCGTAGGCGTTCATGAGCTCGCCATGGCTGCAGTCGGCCAGCACATTGGTCTTGCACTCGGGCACGAAGCGCTTGGTCTCGGCCGACGAGCGCTTCGCATAGGACGGGCCATGGCTGCCCATCTGGTGCATCACCAGCAGCACGCCGCGCTGGCGCCGCTCGGCCGGCAGCGCGGCGATGCGCTGGTCGATGTTCTTGAGCATCACGTCGTCGAGGCACTCGTCGCCGTCGCAGAGCTTGCCCTTCGCTTCGGCGGACAGGCCCACCGCCGCCGAGGTGTTGGGCACACGGTCGCACACGCCCTTGCAGCCGGCCTGGTTGTCGATCCACAGCACCGCCAGGCCCGCCGCCTGCGCCACGTCGAGCAGGTTCTCGTAGTCGTCCTTGCGGCCCTCATAGCCCTTCTTGCCCAGCGAAGAGAACATGCAGGGCACCGAGGCCAGCGTGTTGGTTCCGCAGGAATGCACGTTGCGCCAGCTCAGCACCTCGCGTGCCGCGAGTTCGGGCGTGGTGTCGCGCGCATAGCCGTTGAGCGCGAAGTGATCGGAACGCGCCGTCTCGCCCACCACCATCACGAACAACGGCGGCCGGACCTGCGCCGCGTAGCTGGGGCCCAGTGCCGCGCCGGCCGTGATGGGGATCAGTTTGCGGCTGCGCTTGAACAGCGGCCGGATGGCGGCCGTGCCGGCCGAGTAGACGCTGGCCAGCGGGTTCATCATGTAGCGCAGCGTGACGTGGTTGCGCATCAGCGGCGCGACCTCGCGCGACATCGCGGCCGTGGCGGCGATGCCCACCGCCAGCGCCGCGACCAGCAGCGCGGCATTGCGCCAGATCTGCCCCCAGGCGCGCATCGGCAGCACGCGCACGCGCAGCAGCCACCAGGCGGGCAGCACGCTCACCAGCAGCACGTTGAACAGCAGTCGCCAGCTCAGCAGGTCGCGCGTCTCATGCATGTCGGTCTGCATGGCGTTGGCGGCCATGGTCGGATCGATCACCACATGGTAGGTGAGCATGTAGTGCTGGGCGATGGCCGAGACCAGCACGAGCGCGAACCACAGCGGCTTCATCCATCGCGTCCAGGCGGTGAACGAAAACAGCGCCACGGTGCCGAAACCGATCATCACGGCCATCGCGCCGACCGAGCGCATGTAGACACTGGGCGCGCCGCCGATGCGTGCGAGCTCGAGCCACAGCGCCCAGTTGGCCGCCACCAGCAGATACAGCGACAGACCGATCACCACCGCCTGGGCGGACCGCGGGCGCGCCATCCAGGCATCGAGGGCGAGCAGCCAGGCGGGAGGACGCAGCGACGAAGGCGCACGCGCACGCAAGGGTGCGCCAGTCTCGATCGGTGAAAACGCCGTGGGAAGGGAAGCAGTCATCTGCCGATGGTGAGGAGCGGGACTGAAATATGCCTGAACACATCGTTCAGGATTCATTCAGCTTAGGCATCGCATCGCGGGTGCGCCAGCGGGTATGCGCGAGCAGGTCGACGAGCCCGCCGACCGACCAGCACAGCCAGGCGCTCCAGAGCGTGTGGCTCATGTAGTGCGCTCCGCGCCACTGCTGCGCGAGCCCGAGCACCAGCCCCAGGACCAGTGCGGTCACGAGCCAGGACGCCGCGGCGCGCGGCATGCGGCGCCGCAGCACGAACCAGCCGCCCGCATAGGCCAGCGCCGCGGACGCATGGCCGGCGGGGAAGCAGCCGCCGGGACCGCCGTCGGCCACGCCCCAGGCCCAATGCGAGACATAGACCGCCGTGCCACCGAACTCGCGCAGGTCCCAGGGGCAGCTGGCATGGCTGCTGCGCTTGATCAGCGACACGACGATCACAGAGGCCAGCACGGTGAGCGCGAGCTGCACGCGCTCGGCGCGTGCCAGGCGGCGCAACAGGCCGACGGGCCATCGGATGGCGGCCAGCAGGCCGGCCACGCACAGCCAGCTCAGCCGCCGCGGCCCCTCGTGAAAGACCCACAGGAAGACCGGATCGTCGCGCAGGGGAAAGCCGTGGGCGCTGCCGGCCCAGCGGGCCAGCGGCAGGTCGAGGCCGCTCGCGTCCCAGAGCAGCACGACGAGCAGGCCGGCGAGCGTGGCGAGGAGGATCCTGGACTTCCCGAAGGAAAGGGAAGCGGGGACAAAAGAGGGAATGGTGGCAATGCGAGCGCTGGAAAACATGCACCTCGGGCGCAGTGCCCGTCCAAAGAGGCCAGTCGACGATGGCGGCGAGCGTAATGAGGCAGGCTGAACGCCGCCTGAAGCGCCCCCTTCGATAGACTTGCTCCCTTTTGGAGGTGACTTCCGTGCGCGTTCTGCTGGTCGAAGACGATGCGACGCTGTCCGAAGCGGTCTGCGGCTACCTGCGGGCCAAGGCCTTCGTGGTCGATGCCTGCGGCAGCCTGGCGCAGGCCTCGGCCGCGCTGCACTCGGCACAGTACGCGGCCGTGCTGCTCGACCTGCATCTGGGCGATGGCGACGGCCTGGCGCTGCTGCCGCAGATCCGGGCGATCAAGGAGCGTCCGATCGTGATCGTGCTCACGGCGCGCGACCAGGTCACCGACCGCATCCGGGGCCTCGACGCCGGTGCCGACGACTACCTCATCAAACCCTACGACCCCGGCGAGCTGTTGGCCCGGCTGCGCGCCGTGGAGCGGCGCCGCAGCGCGGCCAGCGCGCCGATCATCGAACTGGGCGACCTGCAGATCGACCTGTCGCACGAGCTGGTGCGCCGCAACGGCGTGCCGGTGGCACTGACGCAGAAGGAATGGTCGCTGCTGCGCGTGATGGCGACGCGGCCCGACCGCATCCACACGCGCGAGAACCTGCAGGACGCGCTCTACGGCTTCGACGACGAGGCCGACAGCAACACGCTCGAGGTCTTCGTCAGCCGGCTGCGCCGCAAGCTGGGCCGCAACCACATCCAGACCCTGCGCGGCCTGGGCTACCGGCTGGTCAACGCAGTCGGCGACGACGAGTGAGCGCCCTGCCGAACGCCGCGGGCGCGGCGGTCCCGGTCAAGCGACAGACGCTGGCCGGCCGCCTGATCCAGACGCTGATCCTGTGGGTCGGCGGGGTCTGGCTGCTGTGCGTGATCGGCGTGGTCTGGTATGTGGACCGCGAGATCAACTACAACTTCGACAACGAACTGGTCGAGGTGTCGCACCGCATGTTCGACATCGCGCTCGACGAGTTCGACCGCCGCGCTGGCGAGGTGCCCGAGGGCCAGTTCCTGATCGCGCCGACGCCGACCTTCGCCGATGCCGCGGTCATGTTCCAGGTGGTCGACAGGAACGAGCGTGTGCTGATGCGATCGGCCGAGACGCCCGCCAACGTGTTCGACGTGCCGCTGGCCGCGGGCTTCTCCAACGACGAGTCCTGGCGCATCTACACCGTGCGCCATCCGAGCCGCGAGCTGTTCCTGCAGGTGGCCGACCCGCTGGACGAACGGCGCGTCGCGCTCAACCGCACGCTGTTCGGCCTGATCATTCCGCTGGGCGCGGTGCTGCCGCTGCTGGCCTGGGTGCTGCGCAAGATCGCGCGCGACGAACTGCAGGTGCTGCAGCGCCTGGCCCAGGAGATCGGCGAGCGCAGCGGCGCCGACCTGCGGCCGATCGCCCTGCCCGGCCTGCCTCAGGAACTGCAATCGGTGGGCGACCACGTGAACCGGCTGCTCGATCGCCTGTCGCAATCGCTGGACGTCGAGCGCGCACTGGCGGCCAACGCGGCCCACGAGCTGCGCACGCCGCTGGCGTCGGCCCGCCTGCGGCTGCAGACCGCGCTGGAGCACGAGCTGCGACGCGAGGACATCGAAGCCGCGCTCGATGCGCTGCGCGTGCTCAGCCAGCGCACCGAGAAGCTACTGCAGCTCTCGCGCGCCGAGTCGGGGGCCTCGTTCTCGCGCGAGCGCGTCGACCTGTCGCAACTGGCGGCCACCGTGGCCCAGGAGTTCTGGCAGGACGCACGGACACTCGACCGGCTCGGCCTGACGGTGCCCGACAGCGGCGCGCTGCCGGTGGTGCTGGGCGACTTCGACGTGCTGGCCATCGCGCTGCGCAACCTGGTGGAGAACGCACTGCGCTACAGCGGCAACGGGCCGGTGCAAATCGCGGTCGAGGCCGATTGCTCGCTGGTGGTGCGCGACTTCGGCCCGGGCGTGAGCGAAGCCGCATTGCGCACCTTGCGCATGCGCCATGTGCGCCACAGCGACGAGCACGCCGGCTACGGACTGGGCATGTCGATCGTCGCGACCATCGTGCAGAAGCACGACGCGCGGCTCGAACTGCGCTCGCCGCCCGAAGGCGCCGCCACCGGCTTCGAGGCCCGCATCGTGCTGCAGCCCGCCTGAGCCGGCGGCGCGTCGCGGGTCAGGCCGCGACGATCTCGCGCAGCCAGTCGGGCAGCGTCATCGCCTTCTGCTTCGGGAAGTCGACCCAGATCGTGGTGGCGCCGCCGGCCGCACAGACCGTGTCGGGCGCATCGGCGCGCGCCATCGTGGCCCAGCTCTCGAAGGTGGTGCGGCCCGGGTCGCTCACGTACATCTTCAGCAGCACGTCGCCGGGATATTCGATCTGGCGGTAGAAATTGCAGAAGGCATTGACGATCACCATGCCCTCGCCCTTGGGGTCGGGCTCGAAGCCGATCGAGCGCATCCAGTCGATGCGGGCGGTCTCCATGTAGCGGAAGTAGGTGCCGTTGTTGAGGTGGCCCATGGCGTCCATGTCGCCCCAGCGGATGGGAATGGACATCTCGTAGACGAGCTTCTTCTGCTCGGGAATTTCAATCTTCATCGGATAGCGCCTTGAGAAAAACGGGAGGCCCGGAGCCGGGCGGCGCCCCTGCGGACGCACGTCGCGCATTGTCCACGCGTCCCCACGGGGACTGCCGGTCGCGCAGGTGACGCTTAGGCTGTCCGGGGCGCGCTCAGGGCGCGTGCAAGCAGCCGCATAAAATGTTGCAAGAACGTACGGCTCTGCGGTGCCGGGCCCACTCCCACCCTATCGACGAGACTTCCCACAAATGACCCACGACGAAATCCTTGCCCAGTTCGGACCCCGCGAAGCCATGGAGTACGACGTCGTCGTCGTCGGCGGCGGGCCCGCCGGACTCTCGACCGCCATCCGCCTGAAGCAACTGGCGGCGCAGAACGACAAGGAGATCTCGGTCGTGGTGCTCGAGAAGGGCTCCGAACCCGGCGCCCACATCCTGTCGGGCGCGATCATGGACCCGCGTGCGCTGTCCGAGTTGATCCCCGACTGGAAGGAACGCGGCGCGCCGCTGAACCAGCCGGTGACGGCCGACACCTTCCTGATGCTCAGCGAGACCGGCGCCACGCGCACGCCGAACTTCATGCTGCCGCACAACTTCCACAACGAAGGCAACTACATCGTCAGCCTCGGCAACGTGGTGAAGTGGCTGGCGCAGCAGGCCGAGGAACTGGGCGTGGAGATCTTCCCCGGCTTCCCGGCCGCCGAAGTGCTCTACACCGAAGACGGCAAGGTGCGCGGCGTGGCCACCGGCAACCTCGGCATCGGCAAGGACGGCGAACCCACCGAGAACTTCCAGCTCGGCATGGAGCTGCTGGGCAAGTACACGGTGTTCGCCGAAGGCGCGCGCGGCCACCTGGGCCGCCAGCTGATCGCCAAGTACAAGCTCGACGACGGCAAGGACCCGCAGAGCTACGGCATCGGCATCAAGGAGCTGTGGGAGATCGACCCCGCACGCCACCAGCCCGGCCTGGCGATCCACACGGCCGGCTGGCCGCTGCCCTCGGACGTCTACGGCGGCTCCTTCGTCTACCACGCCGAGAACAACCAGCTGATCATCGGCTACGTGGTCGGGCTCGACTACCAGAACCCGCACATGAGCCCCTTCGAGGAGTTCCAGCGCTTCAAGACGCACCCGAACATCCGCTGGTACTTCGAAGGCCAGGACAAGGGCCTGAAGGCGCCCAAGCGCCTGAGCTACGGCGCGCGTGCGATCACCGCCGGCGGCCTGCTCTCGCTGCCCAAGACCGTGTTCCCGGGCGGCGCGCTGGTCGGCTGCGAAGCCGGCTACCTCAACGCCAGCCGCATCAAGGGCAGCCATGCCGCGATCAAGACCGGCATGCTCGCGGCCGAGGCCGCCTTCGACGCCGTGACCGCGGGCCGCCAGCACGACGAGCTCAGCGCCTACCCGGCCGCCTTCGAGAAGAGCTGGCTGCACACCGAGCTCAACAAGTCGCGCAACTTCAAGCAGTGGTTCAAGAAGGGCCTGACCGTGGGCACGGTGATGACCGGCATCGAGCAGTTCGTGCTGCGCGGCCACATCCCCTGGACCATCCACCGCACCGAGGCCGACCATGCGCGCCTCAAGCCGGCCTCCGCCTGCAAGAAGATCACCTACGCGCGGCCCGACGGCAAGCTCACCTTCGACCGGCTCTCAAGCGTGTTCATCAGCAACACCAACCACGAAGAGAACCAGCCGGCGCACCTGACCCTGAAGGATGCATCGGTGCCGGTGCGCATCAACCTGCCCGAGTACGCGGGCCCCGAGGCACGCTACTGCCCGGCCGGCGTCTACGAGTTCGTGCCCGACGAGGCCAACGCGGGCAAGGAGCGGCTGCAGATCAACGCGCAGAACTGCGTGCACTGCAAGACCTGCGACATCAAGGACCCGACGCAGAACATCGTCTGGGTCACGCCCGAAGGCGGCGGCGGCCCGAACTACGTCGGCATGTGAGCGCAGCGCAGCGGCGCGGGAAGCCTATTTCCCGACCAGCTGCGCCAGCTTATCGGCCTCGAAGCGCTCGCTGAGTGCGGCGTCGCCAGGCACGCAGCCGGCCGCCTCGGGCTGGCGCGCCGACAGCGTCTCGATGGCCTGCCAGATCAGCGCGATCTGGTGTTCCTGGCCGGCCGCGCTGTCGATCAGGCCGCGCATGGCCTGCGACAGCGGATCGTCCTGGACCGTGAGCCCGTAGGCCGAGAAGCCCCGCGCCGCCTCGCTCACGTCGGCGCTCGCGCCGCTGGTCGACGCGATGATGCGCGCCGGAATGCCCACGGCCGTGGCGCCCGCGGGCACCGGCCTGGTCACGACCGCGTTCGAGCCCACCTTGGCGCCATCGCCCACGGTGAAGCCACCCAGCACCTTGGCCCCCGCGCCGATCACCACGTCGCGCCCCAGCGTCGGGTGCCGCTTGGTGCCCTTGTAGAGCGAGGTGCCGCCCAGGGTCACACCCTGGTAGATGGTGCAGCCGTCGCCGATCTCGGCGGTCTCGCCCACCACCACGCCCATCGCGTGGTCGAAGAAGACGCGCTCGCCCAGCCTGGCACCCGGATGGATCTCGATGCCGGTGACCCAGCGCGAAAACTGCGACACCCAGCGCCCGAGCCATTTGAAGCCATGGGTCCAACAGCCATGCGCAACGCGATGCAGCACCACGGCGTGGAAGCCGGGGTACAGCGTGACCACTTCCCAGCGCGTGCGTGCGGCGGGGTCGCGGTCGAGGATGCACTGGATGTCGGAACGCAGGCGCGAAAGCATGGGTGTCGTGGAAAGGTGAAAGCGGCGGAAGTCTAAGTCGCGTTGTCCTTGCGCGATGCCGGCGGGTTCTTCGCGTCGGCCATGGCCTTGGCGATGCCGCGCAGGATGTGGATCTCCTCGGGCGTGGGCTGCGCACGGTTGAACAGCTGCTGCAGCCGCGGCATGAGCTTCTTGGGCGCCTCGGGGTCGAGAAAGCCGATCTGCACCAGCGAGCGTTCCCAGTGCTCGAGCATGCCGGCCACGGCCTTGGCATCGGCCGCCTGCGGGGGCACGACCGACTCGGTCACGGGGAAGCCGCCCAGCGCCAGCCGCCATTCGTAGGCGATCAGCTGGATGGCCGCGCCGAGGTTGAGCGAGCCGAACTTCGGATCGGCCGGGATGCTCAGCGCGACGTTGCAGCGGTAGACGTCCTCGTTGCGCATGCCGAAGCGCTCGGAGCCGAACAAAAAGCCCACATGCTGCGCCGGGTCGACCTTGCCCAGCGGCTCGAGGTGCTCGCGCGGCGTGCGCGTGGGCGGGCCGAAGTCGCGCGGGATCATGGCGGTGGCGCACAGGTGGGTCACGCCGTCGAGCGCCTCGTCGAGCGTGTCGACGATGCGCGCGTTGGCCAGCACGTCGAGCGCGCCGCTGGCCCGCTGGATGGTCTCCTCGCGGCGCAGCACGTTGGCCCAGCGCGGCGCCACCAGCACGAGGTCGTCGAAGCCCATGGTCTTCATGGCGCGCGCGGCGGCGCCCACGTTGCCGGCGTGGCTGGTCTGGATCAGGATGAAACGGGTGCGCATGGACGAACGAAAAAGGCGTGCGGGAAGGGCCCCGATTAGAACGGAAGCGCCGGCGCTTGCGCCCGTGCGGGCGCCGTGAAGGCCCGAAAAATGCACCGGAGCGCGCCGGACCTGTAAAATCGCGGCCTTCCTGCGTCCCGCATCGCCCGGACGCCTCCTCAGGGCCCCTGCCCCCGCCGCTCTTCCACAATCCATGTCGTCGCCCAATCTCCATCCCATGCTCAACGTGGCCGTCAAGGCCGCACGCGCCGCCGGTGCCATCATCAACCGTGCCGCGCTCGACGTCGAAGCCGTCCGGATCTCGCAAAAGCAGGTCAACGATTTCGTCACCGAGGTGGATCACGCCGCCGAGAAGGTCATCATCGAGACCTTGCTCACCGCGTACCCGGGCCACGGCATCCTCGCGGAAGAGTCGGGCAGCGAATTCGGCGCCAAGGATTCGGATTTCGTCTGGATCATCGATCCGCTCGACGGCACCACCAACTTCATCCACGGCTTCCCGGTCTACTGCGTGTCGATCGCGCTGGCGGTCAAGGGCAAGGTCGAGCAGGCCGTGGTCTACGACCCGAGCCGCAACGACCTGTTCACCGCCACCAAGGGCCGTGGCGCCTACATGAACGACCGGCGCATCCGCGTGAGCAAGCGCGTCAAGCTCAGCGACTGCCTGATCTCGACCGGCTTCCCCTTCCGCACCGGCGACAACTTCAAGCAGTACCTGGCCATCATGTCCGACCTGATGCCCAAGATGGCCGGCCTGCGCCGCCCCGGCGCGGCAGCGCTCGACCTGGCCTACGTGGCGGCCGGCTTCACCGACGGCTTCTTCGAGACCGGCCTGAACCCCTGGGACGTGGCCGCGGGCTCGCTGCTCGTGACCGAGGCCGGCGGCCTGGTCGGCAACTTCACGGGCGAGCCCGAGTTCCTCGAACAGCGCGAATGCCTGGCCGGCGCTCCGCGCATCTACGGCCAGCTGGTGCCGATGCTCGCCAAGTACTCGAAATTCGCCGGCGTCGACGACAAGATGCGCGCCAGCCACCGCATGCGCCAGGTCGCGGCCACCGCCAACCCCGAAGCCGACACCTCGGCCGACCTCTACGCCCGCACCACCACCTCGGGCCTGGACGCCGAAAACGCCGATGCGACCGACGAGACGCCCGCGGTGCCCGCAGCGCCCGTGGCGGCATCGCCGCGCAAGCTGACGCGCATCCGGCGCGACGCCCCCACGCCGCCCGCAGAGGGCGACCCCACCGCCCGCTGATGCTGGCGCCGCGCGCCGCCGTCTCACGCACCCGCGCCGCGCTGCGGGTCGCGCTCAGCCACTACATCGCGAACGGCCTGTCCGTCGCGTTCGGGCTGTTCCTGATCTCGGCCGGCGTGCACCTCTGGCTGGGCGCGCTGGCAGGCGCCTCCGCGGCGGTCGGCGTGATCGTCGCCGCGCCACCGGACCTGGCCGCCCCGCGCCGCGGCAAGTTCCTGCAGATGCTGCCGGCCCCGCTGATCAGCCTGCCGCTGTTCTTCGCGGTGCAGATGCTGCACGGCGCACCGATCGGGCTCGGCCTGCTGATGGTGCCGGCCACCTTCCTGGCCTTCACCGCCATGGCCTGGGGCAAGCGCGGCATTCCCATCGCCATCGCGGTGATGCTGTCGATGATCTTCTCGATGGCCACGCACAAGCCCGCGAACCTGCACGAGGCGCTCGACCGCACCGTGCTCTTCGGTGTCGGCGCGGCGCTCTACATCGTCTATGCGACGCTGGCCAACCTGGCGCTCAACGGCCGCTACCGTGTGCAGGCCATGGCCGACGTGCTGCTCTCGCTGTCCGCGCTGATGCGCACCGAGGCCAGCCAGTTCACGTCGCGCGAGGAGTCGGGCGATGTGCGCGAGGTGCCCGCGCCGCTGCTCGGGCGCCTGCTGCGCGACCAGGCGGCGCTGGCCGACCAGCTGCAGGCCACGCGCGACCTGGTGCTCGAGTCGCCACGCACGCCGCAGCGCCAGCGGCTCGCCGGCATGCTGGTGATCGTGCTCGAGATGCGCGACCACCTGCTGGCCAGCGAACTCGACCTCGAAGCGCTGCAGGCCCATCCCTCGCATGCACCGGCCCTGGCCGAGATGCGCCGCGTGCTCGAGGCCCTGGCCGACGACACCGCCGCGCTGGCCGACGCCTTGCTGATGGGCCGGCGCCCCGAGGCCGTGCCCGACCGCCGGCCGCAGCTGATCGCGGTGCGCCCCTCCGCAGACGGTGCGCTACCCAACGCCGCGGCCGGCCCCTCGGCCGCCATGCTGGCGCGCGGCCTGGCCAGCCGCATCGGCCACATCAACGACGAGGTGCTGCGGCTGTCGGCCATGGCGCGCGGCGAAGCCGCCCCCGACCTGGCCGTGGTGCGCGCCAACTGGCACATGTTCGTCAGCCCGACGGCCTGGTCCTGGCGCCCCTTTCTCACGCTGTGGCGCTGGGATGCGCCGCCGCTGCGCCATGCGATCCGGGCTTCGCTGGCCATCGCCGTGGGCTATGGCGTGGCGCTGCTGCTGCCCTGGGGCTCGCACGACTACTGGATCCTGCTGACCATCGTGGTGGTGCTGCGCGGCAGCCTGTCGCAGACCCTGGAGCGGCGCAATGCGCGGGTCGCCGGCACCTTGCTGGGCTGCGTGCTCGCGGTCGGCCTGCTGTCGGCGCATCCGTCGGCCGCGGTGCTGCTCACGGCGACGGTGGTGGCCCAGGCCGTGGCGCACGGCTTCGCGGTGCGGCGCTACCTGATCGCCGCGGTGGCGGCCACGGTGCTGGGGCTGGTGCAGGCGCACCTGCTCAACACCGGCGCAGCCCCGACCTTCGCGCTCTTCGAACGCATCGCCGACACCCTGATCGGCGCCGCGCTGGCCTGGGCCTTCTGCTACGTGCTGCCCTCGTGGGAGCGCAACCAGATCCCGGCGCTGGTGGCGCGCGTGCTGCGCGCGCAGGCGCTGCACGCGCGGTTGGCACTGGGCCTGGGCCAGTTGCACGCGATCGACAGCAGCCCCGAACTCGATTGGCGGCTGGCACGCAAGGAAGCCTTCGACAGCCTCTCGGCGCTGGTGCAGGCCACGCAGCGCTCGCTGTCGGAGCCGCGCGCGGTGCGCCCGCCGATCGTGCCGCTGGAGCAGCTGCAGGCCCACAGCTACCAGCTGCTGGCCCAGCTGAGCGCGGTCAAGTCGATGCTGGTGCTGCGCCGCGACCGGCTCACGCCCGCCGACATCGAAGGGCCGCTGCAACGCACCTCCGCGCGCATCGAAGCGGCCATCGGCAGCATGCCCATCGCCGGCAGCGACCTGCCCTCCGCCGCGCCGGCCACCGCGCTGGCCGGCCCGATCCCGCTGCCCGACCCCTTCGACAACGACATCAGCCCCTGGCTGCTGCGCCGGCTCGACCTCGCCACCGGCATCTCGGTGCAGCTGCGCGATGACGCGGCACGCATCCTGCAGGCCCTTTCCGAAGATTCCCTCCACCCCTCCTTGCAAGGAACCCCTGAACGATGAACAAAGACATGCTGCTCGGCCACCCCTGGTTCGCTCCCGCCCTTTCCGCCCTGATCGCCGTCTTTCTCGCGCTGCTCGTGCACCGCGTGGCCTCGGCGGTGCTTCAGAGGGTGACGCGCCACACGCCGGTGCTGCATGCGCTTCTGGTCAACATCAAGCCTGCGGCCCGACTGGTGCTGCCGCTGCTGGCGCTGCAGATGGTCTGGCAGGCGGCGCCCGATGAACTGCGCTTCATCGCGGGCGTGCGGCATCTCAACGGCCTGCTGCTGATCGCCGCGGCCAGCTGGCTCGCGATCCGCGCAATCAACGGCTTCGCCGACGGCCTGATCGCCAAGCACCCCTACGACGCGGCCGACAACCTGCAGGCGCGGCGCGTGCTCACGCAGACGCGCGTGCTGGCGCGCACTGCCAACAGCATGCTGCTGGTGGCCGGGGGCGCCATGATGCTCATGACCTTCCCGGGCGCGCGCCAGGTCGGCGCCAGCCTGCTGGCCTCGGCCGGCGTGATCGGTATCGTGGCCGGCCTGGCCGCCAAGCCGGTGTTCAGCAACCTGATCGCGGGCCTGCAGATCGCGCTGGCGCAGCCGATCCGCATCGACGACGTGCTGGTGGTCGAGGGCGAATGGGGGCGCGTGGAAGAGATCACCGGCACCTTCGTCGTGCTCAAGATCTGGGACGACCGCCGGCTGATCCTGCCGCTGAGCTACTTCATCGAGAAGCCCTTCCAGAACTGGACCCGGCACAACGCGCAGCTGCTGGGCACGGTGTTCGTCTACGCCGACTACGGCATGCCGCTCGAACCGCTGCGCACCGAGGTCGAGCGCCTCGTGAAGGCGGCGCCCGAATGGGACGGACGCTTCTTCAACCTGCGGGTGGTCGACACCACCGAGCGCGCGATGCAGATCCGCGTGCTGTGCACCGCGGCCAATTCCAGCCTGGCCTTCGACCTGCGCTGCACGGTGCGCGAGGGGCTGATCGCCTTCATGCAGCGCGAGTACCCGCAGTTCCTGCCGCGACTGCGCGTGGAGGACGGCGATGCGGCCGCGCCGCGCGGCGCCGCCGCGCTGCCTCCGCAACAGCAGCCCGTCTAGGGCAGCAGGCGCAGCGACTCGACCTCGAACTCCGTCTTGCGCAGGTCCTTGTCGATCTCGCCCGTGAGCTCCACGCGCTGCTCGGCACTGACCGGCTGGCCCGGCGGGAAATGCTTGGCCGAGATCTCCACCGTCATGCGGCCGCTGTCGTCGGCGAAGCTGTAGTTCTTGCCGCCGTCGTGCGACACGATGCGGCCCTGCAGCCGCGCGTACTGGTCGTCGCGACCGGTCTCGAGCAGCTGCTTGACCGTCATCAGCGGCACCGTGCTGGGGCCGGTGTAGGTCGATGCGGCCTGGCCCTTGGCGGCGGGCGACGGGCCGGTGTACTGGGCCCATGCGGGCGCCGTGACACCCGCGATGCTCAGCGCGAGGACGAAGGCGGTGGCGGTCTTTTTCATGGTTTCACTCCTTGAGGTGGAATGCCCGGTGCCGGATGCACCGAAGGCATGACCGCATTGAAACTGCCGAAGCTGAAGGCGATCTGATGCCGCTCAAGCGGCGGGGAACGCCAGCACCACGCCCAGTCCCCGGCCGTCGATCCCGGCCTCGAAGCGCAGCGTCGCACCATGCAGCGCCGCGATGCGCGCCACGATCGACAGGCCCAGCCCGCTGCCGGCCTGGCCGCTGCCCAGCACGCGGTAGAAGCGCTCGGTGAGCCGTGCGCGATCGGCCTCGGACACGCCCGGTCCGTCGTCGCGCACCGCGATGCGGAGCTTGCCGTCGATGGACCTGGCATCGACCTGCACGCGCCCGCCCGCGCCGCCGTAGCGCAGCGCGTTGTCGACCAGGTTGCGCAGCGCGCTCTCGAGCAGCGCGGGATGTGCCTGCACCACCAGGCCGCCGCCATCGCAGTGCAAGGCCGCGCCGGGCCACGCGGCGGCCAGGCGGCCCATGAGCGCATCGAGGTCCACCGCTTCCGTCACCAGGGCTTCCGGCCGCTCGGGATCGAGCCGGGCCAGCGCGAGCAGGCTCTCGGTCAGCGCGGTGCAGCGATCGACCTCCTCGCGCAGACCCTGCAGGTCGATCGGCACACCGCTGGCCACGGCCTGCTGCCGCTGCATCAGCTGGATGCGCATGCGCAAGGCGGCCAGCGGCGTGCGCAGCTCGTGGGCCGCGTCGGCGGTGAAGCGCCGCTCGGCCTGCAGCGCGTGGCCCAGGCGGCCGAGCACCAGGTTGAGCGCCTGCACGATCGGCAGCAGCTCGCGCGGCTCCTGGTCGGCGGCCACCGGGCTCAGGTCGTCGGGCGACTTGGCCGCGATGCGCTCGGCGGTGCGCTCGACCGGCTGCAGCAAGCGGCGGATCACGAACCAGCAGAAGCCGCCGAGCAGCACCAGCAGCGCCAGCATCGGCCAGACCAGGTCCTCGGCCATTTCCTCGAGCAGTTCGAGGCGCTCGTCCCAGGGCTGGCCGATCTGCACCTGCGCGCCGCCGTCCGCGGCCCGCAGCAGGTAGACGCGCCAGGCGCGGCCGTCGACCCACACGTTCTCGTAGCCCTTGCGGCGATCGAAGGACCGCGAGAAGGGCTGCGCTGGCGCGTCGTCGGCGCGGTGCAGCACGCGGCCGTCGCGCGAGACCAGCTGGTAGTGCAGCTTGAGCTTGGCCGCCGCGCGGCGCTCGTCGAGTTCGCCGGGCGCGCTGCTCGGTGCCTGCGCCGTGCCGAGCACCAGCACCAGCCGGGCGCCCTCCTTCAGCGCATCGTCGAACACCTCGCTGGTCTCGCGCCAGGCCACGTGCACCACCACCGCCAGGCTCACCAGCCAGACCGCCACGCTGGCGCCGAGAACCGAGACGATCAGCCGGCGCCGCAGCGAATAGGCGCCGCGCGCGGCACGGCGCTCGGCGCGCCAGCGCTGGAAACGGGCGCGCATCAGACCACCGCGCCCAGGCCGTAGCCCTGGTTGCGCACGGTCACGATGAACTTGCTGCCCAGCTTCTTGCGCAGGTTGTAGACATGCACCTCGATCGCGTTGCTCTCGACCTCCTCGCCCCAGCCGTAGAGCGCCTCCTCGAGCTGCGCGCGGCTCTGCACCTGGGCGCTGCGCCGCATCAGCGCCAGCAGCACCGCGAACTCGCGCGCGGTGAGCTGCACCGGCTCGCCGTCGCGCGTCACGCGCTTGGCGGCCGGGTCGAGCTCGACGCCGCCGTGGCGCAGCGTGGGCGCGGGCTCGCGCGCTTCGCGGCGCAAGGCAGCGCGGATCCGGGCCGACAGTTCTTCCAGGTCGAAAGGCTTGACCAGGTAGTCGTCGGCGCCCAGGTCCAGGCCCGCGACGCGGTCTTCCAGCGTGTCGCGCGCGGTGATCACGATCACCGGGATCGCCGCGCGGCGTGAGCGCAGCGCCGCGAGCACCGCCTCGCCCGCCATGCCGGGCAGGCCGCGGTCGAGCAGCAGGCACTGGTAGTCGTGGGTGCGCAGCGCCGTGTCGGCCTGGTCCCCACGACGCAGCCAGTCGACCGCATAGCCGTCGAGCTGCAGCCACGACTGGAGCGTGGCGCCAAGGGAGGGATCGTCTTCGACCAACAGGATGCGCATGGCGCAAGGCTAGCGCAGCGCGATGAAGCGAATCTGAGGCGATGGCGCGCGACCTGGTTGACTTAGACTCTATTTAGATATATCGTTATCTAATTCGATAGAACGAAAGAACCCCATGCGCCATTCCCACTCCCCCCATTTCCACGGCCACCACCACGCCCGCATGGCCCGCAGCGAACACGAAGACGGCCTGGGCGGCGGTCGCGGCCCCCGGGGCGGCGGCGGTGGCCGCATCTTCGGCCATGGCGGCCTGCGCTTCGTGCTGCTGCAGCTGATCGCCGACAAGCCAAGCCACGGCTACGAACTCATCAAGTCGATCGAGGACCGGCTCGGCGGCGCCTACAGCCCCAGCCCGGGCACGGTCTACCCCACGCTCACGCTGATGGAAGAACTGGGCTACCTCACGGTCGAGGCCGCCGATGCGGGCGGCCGCAAGCGCTACTGCATCACCGACACCGGCCAGGCTTTCCTGGCCGAAAACCGCGCCACCGCCGACGCCATGCTGGCGCGGATGAACGGTGGCGTCGATGGCGCCGGCCCGCGGGCCGGCCGGCCGCCGCAGGTCATGCGGGCCATCGAGAACCTCAAGCTAGCCATGCGAATGCGACTCGCGCGTGAAGCGCTGACGCCGGCGCAAGCCAATGCCTTCGCCGCGGTGCTCGACCACGCCGCACAACAACTGGAACAGATCTGAATGAACGACATCACCACTGCCTCTTCTCCCGAGCGCACACCCCAACGCGTGCGCCACACGCTGCGCTTCCGTGAACTCGAAGTGCGCCAGGTCCGGCGCATCACGCCGCACTTGGTGCGCGTCACTGTCGGTGGCGAGGCGCTCGAGGGCTTCACGAGCCCGGGCTTCGACGACCACGTGAAGCTCTTCTTCCCCGACGCGCAGACCGGCGTGCTGACGCTGCCCACGGCCGGCCCCGAGGGCCCGATCTGGCCCGAGGGCCGCAAGCCCACGATGCGCGACTACACGCCGCGCCGCTTCGATGCGGCCGCGCGCACGCTGGAACTCGACTTCGCGCTGCACGAGGCCGGCCCGGCCACACGCTGGGCCGAACAGGCCGCCCCCGGGCAGCGCCTGGGTGTGGGCGGTCCGCGCGGCTCCTTCATCGTGCCGATGGCCTTCGACTGGCACCTGCTGATCGGCGACGACACCGCGCTGCCCGCGATCGCACGCCGCCTGGCCGAACTGCCGAAGGGTGCGCGCGCCGTCGTGCTGGCCGAAGTCGAGAGCGAGGCCGACCATGTCGACCTGCCCAGCGAAGCCGACGTCGCCATCACCTGGGTGCACCGCGCAGGCGCAGCCCGTGGCACGCCGCCGCTGCTGGCGGCGCTGCATGCGGCGCGCCTGCCCACCGGCGCGTTCCATGCCTGGATCGGCTGCGAGTCGGCGCACGCGAAGGTGCTGCGCGCGCACCTGATCGACGAGTGCCGCGCCAATCCGAAATGGATTCGTGCCTCGGGTTACTGGCGCGACGGCAGCGCCGGGACCCACGACTCGCACGACGAGTAAGAACTCAGTCGGCCTGCGCCAGCGCCCATTCGACGTGCTCGCGCACGAGCGCGCTCGGGTGCTCGGCGCGTGAGGACAGCGCCTCGGCCGCATCGGCCGCCCCGGCGCGCACCGCGTTGCCCAGCGCGACCGCGATGTTGCGCAGCCAGCGCTCGTGGCCGATGCGGCGGATCGGGCTGCCTTCGGTGTGGCGCAGGAATTCCTCCTCGCTCCACGCGAACAGCGCGCCCAGCGTGCGGCCGGTCAGGCCCTCGCGCGCATCGAAATCGGGCAGCGTGCTCTTCTTGGCGAACTTGTTCCAGGGGCAGATCAGCTGGCAGTCGTCGCAGCCGTAGATGCGGTTGCCGATCAGCGGCCGCAGTTCGGCCGGGATCGCGCCCGGATGCTCGATGGTCAGGTACGAGATGCAGCGCCGCGCGTCGAGCCGCTGCGGCGCGACGATGGCCTGCGTCGGGCAGACGTCGATGCAGGCGCTGCAGCTGCCGCAGTGCGGCGTGACCGGCGCGCTTTCGGGCAGCGCCATGTCCACGTAGATCTCGCCCAGGAAGAACATCGAGCCGGCGTCGCGGTCCAGCACCAGCGTGTGCTTGCCGCGCCAGCCCTGGCCGCTGCGCGAGGCCAGCTCGGCCTCGAGCACCGGCGCCGAATCGGTGAAAGCGCGGTGGCCGAAGGGGCCGACCTCTTCGGCGATGCGCGTGGCCAGCGTCGCGAGCCGGTTGCGCAGCACCTTGTGGTAGTCGCGGCCCCGCGCATAGACCGACACGATCGCCTCGCCCGGCCGCTCGAGCCGCGCGAACTCCACCGCCTGCCAGTCGCCCGGCGTGGCGCGCGGCAGGTAGTTCATGCGCGCGGTGATCACCGACACCGTGCCCGGCACCAGCTCGGCCGGCCGCGCGCGGCGCGTGCCATGCGTGGCCATGTAATGCATCTCGCCATGGAACCCTTGGGCCAGCCATTGCATCAGACCCGGCTCGGCGCTCGACAGATCGACGCCCGCGACGCCGATTTGGGAGAATCCCAATTCCCGGGCCAAGGCCTGAATACGAAGAACGAGTGGATGGCTGCCGATCACCTGCCGATTGTAGAAACGCCCGAGGCGAAGCTCGCCACGCTGACCTGGCGCAGCGAAGCCGACACCGAAGCCTTTGCACGCGCCCTCGCGGCGGCACCTGAACTGCGCGATGCCTTCATCGCGCTGCACGGCGACCTCGGCGCCGGCAAGACCACTTTCGTTCGCCACCTGCTGCGCGCGCTCGGCATCGCGGGACGCATCAAGAGCCCGACCTATGCCGTGGTCGAGCCGCACGAGGCGCCCGACGGATTGCTCATCTTCCACTTCGACTTCTACCGCTTCAGCGACCCGCGCGAGTGGGAAGACGCGGGCTTTCGCGACATCTTCGCGGGCCCGGGCCTCAAGCTGGCCGAATGGCCCGACAACGCGGCCGGCCGACTGCCGCGCGCAGACCTCACCCTTAGGATCGACACCATGACCGACGACACCCGCACCGTGAACCTCCGCGCCGGCACACCGCGCGGCCAGGCCCTGCTGGCCGCCGCCGCTGCATGAAGAAGGCACAGAACCCCGACGGCGCACCGCGCCGCACCTTCCTCAAGGCCGGCAGCCTGGTGCTGCTGCTCGGCGTGCAGGAGATCGCGCGCGGCGCCACCATCATGGCGGTGCGCGTGTGGCCCGCCAACGACTACACCCGCGTCACCATCGAGTCCGACGGCCGGCTGCAGACCCAGCAGCTGATCGTCGGCAGCCCGCCGCGGCTGGCGGTCGACATCGAAGGCATCGAGCTCAACCCGGCCCTGCGCGACCTGGTGGGCCAGATCAAGCCGGGCGACCCCTACATCAACGGCCTGCGCGTGGGCCAGTACGCACCGAACGTGGTGCGCATCGTGTTCGACCTCAAGCAGCCGGTGCAGCCGCAGGTGTTCTCGCTGGCGCCCATCGCGGCCTACCGGCACCGGCTGGTGCTCGACCTCTACCCCGAGCAGCCGGTCGACCCGATGGAGGCGCTGATCGCCGACCGGCTGCGCGATGCGCCACGCGTGGGCAGCAATGGCAACGCCGTCGCGGCCGCCCCGCCGCCTGCGGCCGATCCGCTGGGCGACCTGATGGCGCAGCACGCCACCCGCCCCTCGCCCGCGGCGCCCGCCACGGCACCGCCGGTGATCGCTGCCGCGCCCGCCCGGCCGCCGGTCGCGCCCGTGCCACCGCCCGTGGCGCCCCCACCGCCGCCGCCGCGCGTGGCCGCCACCGCCAGCCGCACCGACCGCATCATCATCGTGGCGCTCGACCCCGGCCACGGCGGCGAGGACCCCGGCGCCATCGGGCCCAACGGCACGCGCGAGAAGGACATCGTGCTGCAGGTGGCGCACCGGCTGCGCGACCGCATCAACGCGGGCAACGTCAACGGCAGCCCGATGCGCGCCTTCCTCACGCGCGATGCCGACTTCTTCGTGCCGCTGGGCGTGCGCGTGCAGAAGGCACGGCGCGTGCAGGCCGACCTGTTCGTGAGCATCCACGCCGACGCCTTCACCACGCCGGCCGCGCGCGGCGCCAGCGTGTTCGCGCTGAGCCAGTCGGGCGCCTCGAGCAGCGCGGCGCGCTGGCTCGCCAACAAGGAGAACCAGGCCGACAAGGTGGGCGGGCTCAATGTGGGCGCGCACGAGGTGCAGGTGCAGCGCACGCTGCTCGACATGAGCACCACCGCGCAGATCAACGACAGCCTCAAGCTGGGCAGCGCGATGCTGGGAGAGATCCGCGGCATCGGCGCGCGGCTGCACAAGCCGCAGGTCGAGCAGGCCGGCTTCGCGGTGCTCAAGGCGCCCGACATTCCCAGCGTGCTGGTCGAGACGGCCTTCATCAGCAACCCGGAAGAGGAAGCCAACCTGCGCAGCACCAAGTACCAGGAAGACCTGGCCGACGCGCTGATGCGCGGCATCCAGCGCTACTTCGCGCAAAACCCGCCGCTGGCGCGCAGCCGCCAGCTGTAGGACCGGTGGGGCCGGGCCCCCACCATGTCTCGCACCGATGCCGCGCCCTCTCGCGCAGGGGGGCGCGGCCTGCGCCTACAACGAAGTGCAGCGCGATCCAGACAATGGACGCATCACTCCTTGAAAGGTGCACACCATGAAGACACGTCTCTGGACCACAGCCGCAGTTGCCGCCACTGTCATGACTTTGGCCGGTTGCGCCGCCAACGGCCCCAACCAGAACCTCGGCGTCGCCGGTGGCGCTGTGGGGGGTGCCGTGCTGGGCAACGTGATTGGCGGCAGCACGGCCGCCACCGTCGGCGGCGCCGCGATCGGCGGCCTGATCGGCAACGAAGTGGGCCGCAATGCGGACCAGCGCAACCAGCAGCGCTACTACCCCAACAACGGACCCCGGTATTGACTCTCCCCCGAGGCGTCGCGCACTTCGTGTCGCTAGCCCTTCCCCTTCCGGGGGCGATACCAGCGGCCCGGCAGAGCCGGTTCCGCGGTATCCCTGGAACAGTCAGAAGCGCGCTTTGGCGCGCTTCTTCCGTTTGGGAGTGAGGGGTGTCAGCGAGCGACTTGTGCCCGGGCCTTTTCGGCCCGGCCGGCGCGCCAGGCGCCGAAGATGGCGATCAGGCCGGGGATCAGGATCAGGCCCCAAATGATCTTCTCAAGGTGCTCGCGCACCAGCGGCAGGTTGCCGAAGAAATAGCCGGCGGTGGCGATGCCCAGCACCCAGATCAGCGCACCGGTCACGTTGAAGAGCGTGAACTTGCCGCGGTCCATGGCGGCCACCCCGGCGACGAAGGGAGCGAAGGTTCGGATGAAGGGCATGAAGCGCGCGAGGATGATGGTCACGCCGCCGTAGCGTTCATAGAAGCCGTGGGCCTGGTCGAAGGCCTTCTTGTTGAAGAAGCGCGAGTCCTCCCACTGGAAGACCTTGGGCCCGAGGTAGCGCCCGATGGTGAAGTTGCACTGGTCGCCCAGGATCGCGGCCACGATCAGGATCGCGCAGGCGATGGGGAAGCTCATCAGGCCGATGCCGCACAGCGCGCCCACGATGAACAGCAGCGAATCGCCTGGCAGGAAAGGCATCACCACGACGCCGGTCTCCACGAACACGATGAGGAAGAGCAGCGCATAGACCCACGGCCCGTAGGCGATCACGAAAGCCTCGAGGTGTTTGTCGATGTGGAGAATGAAGTCGACGAGAAAGCTGATGATTTCCATGGCCGCGGATTATCCTTGTTGAACCCGAACGCTCCGTGAATCCCCCCATGCTGCACATCCGCACCGCCACCGAGGCGGACTGGCCCGCTCTCTGGGCCGTCCTCGAACCGACCTTCCGCCGCGGCGACACCTACACCTACCCGCCCGACATCAGCGAGGCACAGGCACGCCAGTCCTGGATGACCGTGCCCACCGCGATCTTCGTGGCCTGCGACGACCGGGGCACGGTGCTGGGCACCTACGCGATCCGGCCCAACCAGCCCGGCCAGGGCGCGCACGTGGGCAACTGCGGCTACGTGGTGTCCGACGCCGCGCGCGGCCTGGGCGTGGCCTCGGCCCTGTGCGAACACTCGCAGCAGGAAGCGCTGCGCATGGGTTTCGTCGCGCTGCAGTTCAACTTCGTGGTCTCGACCAACGAGGGCGCGGTGCGGCTCTGGCGCAAGATGGGCTTCGCCATCGTCGGCACCTTGCCCGGCGCGTTCAGGCACCCGCAGCTCGGCTTCGTCGACGCCTACGTCATGTTCAAGCAGCTGCAGCAACCCGAATAAGAACCACCCCACCCGGAGACACACACGATGACAGAGACCTACATCCAGCTGAAGGCCGCCGACGGCAGCGGCAGCTTTCGCGGCTACCTCGCGCTGCCCGCGGGCGGCAGCGGGCCGGGCCTGGTGATCGCCCAGGAAATCTTCGGCATCAACCACACCATGCGCGAGGTGGCCGACTACTACGCCGAGGAAGGCTATGTGGTGCTGGTCCCCGACCTGTTCTGGCGACAGGAGCCGAACGTCGAACTGGGCTACAGCGAGGCCGACTGGCAGCGCGCCTTCGCGCTCTACGGCGGTTTCGACGAAGCCAAGGGCATGCAGGACATGCAGACCGCCATCGACGCATTGCGCGCCCGCAGCGAAGTGAGCGACAAGAAGGTCGGCGTGCTGGGCTTCTGCCTGGGCGGCAAGCTGGCCTACCTGGCGGCCTGCCGCACCGATGCCGATGCGGCGGTCGGCTACTACGGCGTGGGCATCGACGCCGCGCTCGACGAGGCCGAGCACATCCGCTGCCCGCTCACGCTGCACATCGCCGAGCGCGACACCTTCTGCCCGCCCGAGGCGCGCGAGCGCATCGTCGCCACGCTCAAGGGCCGGCCGGGCGTGTCGCTGCACGTCTACCCCGGCATGGACCACGCCTTCGCGCGCGCCGGCGGCGAGCATTTCCACAAGCCCTCGGCGCTGATGGCGCACGAGCGCAGCATCGCCACGCTCAAGGGCGCGATCGGCCCGCACTACGACCTGTCGGCGCTGTGGGACAAGCACTGCGAGTACGAGTTCGGCACCCGCAACGTCGACGACACCATGTCGACCATGGTGCCCGAGCCCTACGTCAACCACATCCCGACCATGACCGGCGGCGTAGGCTACCAGGCGCTGCACGCCTTCTACACGAACCACTTCGTCAACAGCAACCCGCCCGACACCACGCTGACCTCGATCTCGCGCACCGTCGGCGCCACGCAGGTGGTCGACGAGCTGCTGTTCTGCTTCACCCACACCACCGAGATCCCGTGGATGCTGCCGGGCGTCGCGCCCACAGGCCAACGCGTCGAGGTGCCGCTGCTCGCGGTGATCAAGTTCCGCGGCAACAAGCTCTACCACGAGCACATCTACTGGGACCAGGCCAGCGTGCTGGTGCAGGTCGGCCTGCTCGACCCCAAGCTGCTGCCGGTGGCGGGCATCGAGACCGCGCGCAAGCTGCTCGACGAGAAGCTGCCCTCGAACACGCTGCTCGCGTGAACACCGGCGGATGAAGAAGGTCGACCCGCGGCTGCTGCAGGCCTTCGTGGCGGTCGCGCGCGAAGGCTCGGTGTCGCGCGGAGCGCAACGCCTGTTCCTCACGCAGCCGGCGGTGAGCCTTCAGTTGAAGGAGCTGGGCGCGCTGGTCGCGCTGGAACTGTTCCAGCGCACGCCCACCGGCCTGCTGCTGACGCGCGACGGCGCGGCCCTGCTCCAGCACGCCGAGCATGCGCTCGAAGGGCTCAGCGACTTCGTGCTGGCGGCGGAACGCATGAAGGGCGGCGTGCGCGGATCGCTGCGCATCGGCACCATCCTCGACCCCGAGTTCACGCGCCTCAGCGTGCTGCTCGCGGAACTGGTGGCGCTGGCGCCCGAGCTCGAGACCGAACTGCACCACGGCACCAGCGGCGAAGTGCTGGCCAGGCTGCTGAACAAGGAGCTGGACATCGGCTTCTACCTGGGCGACCCGAATGCGAGCGACCTGCCGCAGGCCAGTTCGGCGGCGCGGCGCAGCGCGGGCAAGACCTTCCACTCGCAGGTGCTGAGCCCCTTCTCCTACCAGGTGATCGGCCCGCCGGGCTGGGCGCCGCAGGTCATGGGCCGCGACTGGCCCGACCTGGGCCGCCTGCCCTGGGTGCTGGCGCCCGCGAGCTCCTCGCACTCGCGGCTGCTGGCGCCGGTGCTGCAGGCGCACGGGCTGGTGCTCAAGAAGGCCGCGCAGGCCGACCAGGAGTCGTCGATGCTCGCGTTGGTGCGCGCGGGGGTGGGCATCTCGCTGGCGCGCGATGCGGTGGCCTTGCGCGCCAGCCAGCACGACGGCGTGGTGATCGCCGACCGGGTCGGCATCGACAGCGACCTGCGCTTCGTCTGCCTGGCCGCATCGCTCAAGCGCCCGGAAGTCGACTGCGCGATGCAGGCCCTGTCGCGCGCCTGGCGGCTCGCGCGCTAAGCCTTGGGCAGAACGCCGCCGGCGCCCTCGCGCACCGCCATGCGCTCGCGCGGCACGGCACGCGTCGCCGCCACCACCGTGCGCCAGCCCCTGGGCATCAGCGCCAGCATCAGGGCCGCCAGCAGCGCCGCGCTGCCCAGCGCGTAGAGCCCGGCGGCGGCGCCGCCGTGGTGCTGCTCGACATAGGTGCGCAGGCTGGGCGCCACGAAGCCGCCCAGGTTGCCGATCGAGTTCACCAGCGCGATGCCGGTGGCGATGCCCAGCCCCGACAGGCGCTCCGACAGGAAGGCATAGAAGATCGGCGTGCCCGACAGGTAGGTCGAGGCACCGATCGACAGCGCCGCGATCGCGAAGACCGGCGAGCCGTGCGCCGATAGGCACACGCAGACACCGAAGACCGTGTAGAGCGAGGCCACGGTCACGCGGCGCTGCTCGTGGTGCCGGTCCGACCAGCGCGTGACGAAGAAGACCACGAACAGCGCCAGCAGCCAGGGAATGCTGGTGATCAGCCCCACCGTCAGCCCGACCTTCTGGCCCATGATCTGCGCCACCTGGGTCGGCAGATAGAAGATCAGGCCATAGGCCGCGATCTGCACGATGAAGAAGTTCAGCGCGAAGAACATCACCTTCGGGTTGCGCAGGGTCTGCAGCACCGTCTGCGGGCTGTGGACCGACTTCTGCGCCGCCTCCTCGTCGAGCACCGCCTGCAGCGCGTTCTGCTCTTCGGCGGTGAGCCACTTCGCGTGGCGTGGCCGGTCGACGATCACGAAGAAGGCGACGATGCCGACCACGACCGCCATCACACCTTCGATCAGGAACATCCACTCCCAGCCCTTGAGGCCTCCGATGCCGTGCATGTCGAGCAGCGCGCCCGAGACCGGCCCGCCGATGACCAGCGCGCCCGCGAAGCCGAACAGCAGGATGCCGTTGGCCTGCGCCCGCACCTTGGCCGGGAACCAGTAGGTCAGCGTGAGCAGCACGCCCGGATAAAAGCCCGCCTCCGCGATGCCCAGCAGGAAGCGCAGGGCGTAGAAGGACATCTCGGTGGTCGCGAACATCATGGCCGAGGCCACGAGCCCCCAGCTCACCATGATCCGGCTGAGCCAGATGCGCGGGCCGACGCGCGAGAGGATCACGTTGCTCGGCACTTCGAAGATGGCGTAGCTCACGAAGAAGATGCCGGCGCCCAGCGCGAAGGCGCTGTCGCTGATGCCGGTGTCGATCTGCAATGCGCTCTTGGCGAAGCCGACGTTGACGCGGTCGAGGATCGACATGATGTACATCACGATCAGCATCGGCAGCAGGCGCCATCGCGCCTTGCCGACGGCCGCGGTGACCAGGGTGCTGTAGGGGCTCATTCTCTTGTCTCCTGTTGTTCTCTTGATCGGGCCCGGGCTCAGCCGCGTGCGACCGCGCCTTCGACCGGGTTCGTGACCGAGCCCAGGCCGTCTATCTCGACCGACACCACGTCGCCCCGCTTCAGGAAGCGCGGCGGCTTGAGGCCCAGCCCGACACCGGCCGGCGTGCCGGTGAGGATCAGGTCGCCGGGCTCGAGCGTGATGGCGCGCGACAGGTAGGCGACCAGGAAGGCCACCGGAAAAATCATCTCGCGCGTGTTCGAAGACTGGACCGCTTCGCCGTTGACCAGGCAGCGGATGCCCAGCGCCTGCACGTCGGCGATCTCGTCGCGCGTGACCAGCGCCGGCGCCAGCGGGCAGAAGCCGTCGAGCGACTTGCCGCGCACCCATTGCGCCTCGCCCAGCTGCACGTCGCGCGCGCTCACGTCGTTGGCCGCGACATAGCCGAAGACATGCGACAGCGCATCGGCCTCGCTGACGCCGCGGGCACGGCGGCCGATCACGACGCCGAGCTCGGCCTCCCAGTCGACCTGCTCGGTGAAGCCCTCGGGCCAGGTCAGCGCATCGCCGTCGGCGGCCAGCGTGTTTCTGAACTTGGCGAAGATGACCGGCTTCTCGGGGATCGCGAGGCCGGTCTCGATGCAGTGGTCGCGGTAGTTCGCGCCGATGCAGACGATGTTTCGGGGCACCAGGGGCAGCCCCGGCCGGACGCTGGCGAGCGGCACGGTCTCACCCACGTCGCGCCAGGCCGCGCCCGCCACGATGTCTTGCATGCGATCGGCATCGACGAACTGCAGCGCATCGCCCTCTTTCACATAGCCCACGCGCAGGCCGTCCTGCGTGGGAACGCTCATCCATTTCATGTTGACTCCGGTTGGATTGAAGGAATTACGGGGGTGCGCACGAGGGCACGCCGGGGCCGTACGGCCGTCGGCGTCTGCGTGCCCTGCACACGCAGAGGTTTCGCCTAGTGATTGCGGCGCGGGATCCCCGCCGTCTGCGCCACGCGCTGGTACTTGGTCGCGGGCTTGAGCACCATGCCTTCGGACAGCGTGTCCACCATCGCGCGCTGGATTTCCTGCCACGGCGTCTGGCTCGCCGGGATCGGGTAGCCGCCTTTCGCTTCCAGCTGACGGGACCGTTCCTGCAGTTCCTCGTCGCTCACCAGCATGTTGACCGTGCGCTGCTTCAGGTCCACGCGCACCCGGTCGCCGGTCTGCAGCAGGGCCAGGCCCGCGCCCGCCGCGGCTTCGGGCGAGGCGTTCAGGATCGAGGGCGAACCCGAGGTGCCCGACTGCCGGCCGTCGCCGATGCAGGGCAGCGCCGAGACACCGCTCTTGAGCAGGTGCGCGGGCGCGCGCATGTTCACCACTTCCGACGAACCCGGATGGCCGATGGGGCCGACGCCGCGCATGAACAGGATGCACGAGGCGTCGATGTCCAGCGCCGGGTCCTCGATGCGGCGTTCGTAGTCTTCCGGGCCGTCGAAGACGATGGCGCGGCCGACGAAGGCATCGAGGTCGCCGGGGGCGCTGAGGTAGCGCGCCCTGAACTCGTCCGAGATCACGCTGGTCTTCATGATCGCGCTGTCGAACAGGTTGCCCGACATCACGAGGAAACCGGCGTTCTCCCGCAGCGGCGCTTCAAAGGGCCGGATCACGTCGGCGTCCTTCACTCGAACCCCGGCGCAATTGGCGGCCAAGGTCTTGCCGTTGACCGTGAGCGCGTCTTCACGGATCAGGCCGTGCCGATGCAGTTCCGCCACCACGGCCGGCACGCCGCCGGCGCGGAAGAACTCCTCGCCCAGGTACTTGCCGGCCGGCTGCATGTCGAGCAGCAGCGGCACGTCGAGCCCCACGCTTTCCCAGTCTTGAATGACGAGCTCGACGCCCGCATGCTTGGCCACGGCGATCAGGTGGATGGGCGCATTGGTCGAGCCGCCGATGGCCGAGTTGACGACGATCGCGTTCTCGAAGGCCGCGCGCGTCAGGATGTCCGAGGGCTTGAGGTCCTCGCGCACCATCTCCACGATGCGGCGGCCGGTCTCGTAGGCCATCTGTCCGCGCTCGCGGTACGGCGCCGGAATGGCGGCGCAGCCCGGCAGGCTCATGCCCAGCGCTTCGGCCAGCGCGTTCATGGTCGAGGCCGTGCCCATCACGTTGCAATGGCCGATCGAGGGCACGGTGGAACCGACCAGGTCGATGTAGCCGGGGAAGTCGATGCTGCCCTTGGCGAACAGTTCGCGCGCCTTGAACAGCGTGGTGCCGGTGCCGGTGCGCTGGCCGTCGTGCCAGCCATTGAGCATCGGACCACCCGAGAAGATGATCGCGGGGATGTTGGCGGTGGCGGCCGCCATCAGCGCGGCCGGCGTGGTCTTGTCGCAGCCGGTGGTCAGCACCACGCCGTCGATCGGGTAGCCGGTGAGCGTCTCGACCAGGCCCAGGTAGGCCAGGTTGCGGTCGAGCGCGGCCGTGGGGCGGCGGCCGTTCTCCTGGATCGGGTGCATCGGGAACTCCATCGCGATGCCGCCCATCTCGCGGATGCCTTCGCGCACGCGCAGCGCCAGTTCGCGGTGGTGCCGGTTGCAGGGCGTGAGGTCGGAACCGCTCTGCGCGATGCCGATGATGGGCTTGCCGGACTGCAGTTCTTCCCGCGTGAGACCGTAGTTCAGGTACCAGGCCAGGTGGAGCACCGAGAGTTCGCTGTGCTCGGGGTTGTTGAACCACGAGGCGGAGCGGAGGGGGCGGGGGGTCATGGGCGTCTGTCTCCTGTGCGTTGTCGTTGTGCGGCCGGAGCTTAGGTGGGCGATTCTTCGAGCGCCAATGAGATCGGTTGCGGGGCCGTATAAGCGCTCCAAATACGCCCGATGCCCTGTCGATCCTCTGGGCTTGCCTGCGCTTCTAGAATGCCCCGGTGAGCGCCCTTCCCTCTTCCAGCCCCCTGCCCGAACGCCGCCCCATCCGCGAGCTGCCCGACGAACTGATCAGCCAGATCGCGGCCGGCGAGGTGGTCGAGCGGCCGGCCTCGGTGGTGCGCGAACTGGTCGACAACGCACTCGACGCGGGCGCCACGCAGGTCACGCTGCGGCTGTCGGCCGGCGGCGTGCGGCTGATCTCGGTCGAGGACGACGGCGGCGGCATTCCGCGCGAGGAGCTCAGCGTGGCGCTGCGCCGCCATGCCACCAGCAAGATCGCCAGCCTCGACGACCTCGAGACCGTGGGCACCATGGGCTTCCGGGGCGAGGCGCTGGCCGCCGTCAATTCGATCGCCGAACTCACGCTGCATTCGCGCGCGCGCGGCGCCGACGCGGCCTATGCGCTCGACGGCCGCACCGGCGAGCTGCGCCAGGTCGCGCGTGCCGAGGGCACCACGGTCGAGGTGCGGGAGCTGTTCTACGCCACGCCCGCGCGCCGCAAGTTCCTCAAGACCGACGCCACCGAGCTCGCGCATTGCGTGGAGGCGGTGCGCCGCCACGCGCTGGCGCGGCCCGACGTCGGCTTCTCGGTCTGGCACGAGGGCAAGCTGGTCGAGCAGTGGCGCGCCACCGGCACGCGCGACCCGCGGCTGTCGGATGCGCTCAGCGAAGACTTCGTGGCGCGCAGCGTGGCGGTCGACCACGAACGCGGCGCGGTGCGCGTCGAGGGCCGGGCCGGCATCCCGGATGCGGCGCGTTCGCGCGGCGACCAGCAGTTCTTCTACGTCAACGGCCGCTTCGTGCGCGACAAGGTGCTCAACCACGCGGTGCGCAGCGCCTACGAAGACGTGCTGCACGGCCAGCGCCAGCCCGTCTATGCGCTGTACCTGACCATCGACCCGGCCCGGGTCGACGTCAACGTGCACCCGACCAAGATCGAGGTGCGCTTCCGCGACGGCCGCGAGGTGCACCAGGCGGTGCGCCACGCGGTCGAGAACGCGCTGGCCGCACCGCGCGCGGGCGATGCCGAGGCACCGGCCGCCGTGCCCTTGTTCCATGCGACGCCGGCCGCGCCGGCCCCCAGCCTGCCCGCCTGGACCCAGCCGCGCATGCATTTCGCGGCCGAGCGCGGCACGGGCGACCTGGCGGCGATGTGGCCCTCGGCCCCCGCGACCGTGCCGCCCACCACCGCCGACGCGGCCCTCGACGCACCGCCGCCCTGGTCGGCACCGCGGCCGACCGCGCCGGCGCCGGCCCCCGTGCCCAGCCCGGCTGCCGCCGACGGCGAGCCCGTCTGGCCCCTGGGCCGCGCGCTGGCCCAGCTGCAGGGCATCTACATCCTGGCCGAGAACAGCCAGGGGCTGGTGATCGTCGACATGCATGCGGCGCACGAGCGCATCGTCTACGAGCGGCTCAAGACCCAGCTCGACGGCGCGGCCATCAGCAGCCAGCCGCTGCTGATCCCCGCCACCTTCGCCGCCACGCCGCAGGAGGTGGCGACCGCCGAAGCCTGCGCCGAGGTGCTGGCCACGCTGGGCCTGGAGGTCGAACCCTTCTCGCCGCGCACCCTGGCGGTGCGCGCGGTGCCCGGCACGCTGGCCGACGGCGACCCGGTCGAGCTGGCCCGCAGCGTGCTGGCCGAGCTGGCCCAGCACGACGCCAGCACCGTGGTGCAGCGGGCCCAGAACGAGCTGCTCTCGACCATGGCCTGCCACGGCGCGGTGCGGGCCAACCGCAAGCTCACGCTGGACGAGATGAACGGCCTGCTGCGTCAAATGGAGGCCACCGAGCGCTCCGACCAGTGCAACCACGGCCGGCCCACCTGGCGCCAGTTGAGCGTGCGCGAGCTCGACGGACTGTTCCTGCGCGGCAGGTAACAGAACCAATACAAGGGTTTCCGAGGGTCAGCGAAGCGGCGGGCACGCACGTTGCATGGTCTTATGGTCGGAACTTTCCGCCTACCTGACCTGTCTGTCACCCACGCATGAAACATTGGTCCCTGTTCGCCACGGCCACCGCCCTGATCGCCCTCCTGGCCGGTGGCTGCGCGACGCTGGACGAACGCCAGCGTGAATGGATCTTCCAGCCCAGCGACCGCAGCTGGGGCAATTCGGAAGCCATGACCCAGGGCATGGAGGACGTCTGGATCGATTTCAGCTCCTCCGTGACCGGCGAACCGGCCCGCTTGCACGGCCTGTGGCTCGGCGGCGCCCCGGAATCGGTCGAGACCCCCGTGCTGCTGTACCTGCATGGTGCGCGCTACAACGTGGCGGGCTCGGCGCCGCGCATGCGCCGGATGCACGAACTGGGCTTCTCGGTGCTGGCCATCGACTACCGCGGCTTCGGCAAGAGTTCGGCCGGCCTGCCCTCGGAAGAAACCGCCCGCGAAGACGCCCGCGCCGCCTGGACCTGGCTGGCCGCGCGCCACCCGCAACAGCGTCGTTACATCTTCGGCCACTCGCTGGGCGGCGCCATCGGCATCGACCTGGCCGCGCACGTGAGCGACGAGAGCGGCACCATCGTCGAGAGCACCTTCACCTCGATCGCCGACGTGGCCAGCAGCTTCAAGTGGGGCTGGCTGCCCTTCGGGCCTTTCATCACCCAGCGCTTCGAGGCCATCCGCAAGGTCAAGGACATCGGCGCGCCGCTGCTGGTGGTGCATGGCACGGCCGACAGCCTGATCAACCCGACGCTGGGCCGCAAGCTCTATGAAGCGGCCCGGGTGCCCAAGATGTTCGTGCTGGTCGAGGGCGGCTCGCACCACAACACCAATTCGGTGGGCGCGGCCCAGTACCGGGCCGCCCTGTCGCAGCTGTTCCGCATGAAGCCGCCGGGCACCGAAGTCGCCGAGCTCCGGACGCACGGCCTCTGAGCATCCCGCGCGCCCGGGAAATCCGGCGCCGGCTTTTGTTACCCTCGGGCGCATGCCGCCTTCCTCCATTGCACCGGCGGCCGCGCCGCGCACCCTCGGCATGTCGCCCGCGCTGATCGTCCTGACGCTGGCCCTGCTGCTGGGCATCCAGCCCGTCACCACCGACCTCTACCTGCCCGCCCTGCCGGCCCTGACCTCGGGCTTCGGCGCGCCCGTGGCCCATGCGCAGCTCACGCTGACCGCGCTGTTGCTGGCCTTCGGGCTCTCGCAGCTGCTGCTGGGCCCGCTGTCCGACCGCTATGGCCGCCGGCCGGTGCTGCTCTGCGGCCTGGCCGCCTATGTCGTCGCGGCGGTGGGCGGCGCGCTGGCGCCGTCGATGGAATGGCTGATCGGCTGGCGCACGCTGCAGGGCGCCGCCATGGGCGCGGCCGTGATGGCGGCCCGCGCCATCGTCCGCGACCTGTACCTGCCGGCCGAAGGCGCGCGCGTGATGTCGCGTGCGCTCACCGGCCTGGGCGTGATCGCCTGCCTCTGCGCGCCGCTGGGCGGGCTGCTGTCGGACCTGGCCAGCTGGCGCGTGGCCCTGCTGGCGCCGGCGCTGTTCGGCGCCGGTACGCTGGCCCTGGTGGCGCTGCGTTTCGAGGAGTCGCTGGCGCGGCGCAACCCGGATGCGCTGGCGCCGCGCACCCTGCTGCGCACCTGGGCCATGGTGCTGCGCCACCCCACCTTCCTGGCCTTCTGCGCCCTCACCACGGCCTCGTATGCGGTGCTGTTCACCTTCCTCGCGGCCTCCTCCTTCGTCTTCATCCAGGTGCTGGGCCTGACGAAGACGCAGTACGGCCTGGTGATGCTCTGGAACTCGCTGGCCTACATCGCCGGCACCTTCGTCTGCCGCCACTGGCTGCCGCGCCACGGCGTGCGCGGCAGCATTGCGCGCGGGGCGGTGCTCACGCTCGCCGGCGGCACGCTGATGGGTGGACTGGCGCTGGCCGGCGCGCAGTCGGTGGCCGCGATCGTGGGCCCGCTCACGCTGGTGATGCTGGGCCATGGCGTGCACCAGCCCTGCGGCCAGAGCGGCGCGGTCGGGCCCTTCCCGCAGGCGGCCGGCGCCGCGTCGGCGCTCAACGGCTTCGTGATGATGCTGGCCGCCTTCGGCATCGGCGGCTGGCTCGGCACGCACCTCGACGGCACGGTGCGGCCGCTGGCCTACGGCATGTGGTTCTGGAGCGTCTGCATCGCGCTGATCGCCTGGACCCTGGTGCAGAAATATGGAGAAGCCCGTGGCGAATGACACGCAGGTGCTGCCGGCCACGCGCTTCGCGGCCATCGCCGGCCCCACCGCCGCCGGCAAGACCGCGGCCGCGCTCGCGGTGGCGCGGCGCCGGCCGGTGGAGATCGTCAGCGTCGACTCGGCGCTGGTCTACCGCGGCATGGACATCGGCACCGCCAAGCCCAGCGCAGCCGAGTTGGCCGAAGCGCCGCACCACCTGATCGACATCCGCGACCCGCGCGAGGCCTACAGCGCCGCGGCCTTCGTGGCCGACGCCAGCCGGCTGATCGCCGAGATCAACGCGCGCGGCCGATTGCCGCTGCTGGTGGGCGGCACCATGCTGTACTTCAAGGCGCTGGCCGACGGCATCGACGCCATGCCGGCGGCCAACCCCGCGGTGCGCGCGATGCTCGAGGCCGAAGCCGCCATCCACGGCTGGCCCGCGATGCATGCACGCCTGGCCGCGGTCGACCCGGTCACGGCCGCGCGGCTCGCGCCCCACGACAGCCAGCGCCTGCAGCGCGCGCTCGAGGTCTGGCACAGCAGCGGCCTGCCGTTGTCGCACTTCCATGCGGCGGCCGACAAGGTCCGCGGGCCGCAGGCCGCGGTGTTCGTCTCGCTCGAAGCCACCGAGCGCAGCTGGCTGCACGGCCGCATCGCCGAACGCTTCGACGTCATGCTGGCCGGCGGTTTCCTGGCCGAGGTGCAGGCGCTGCGCGCGCGCGGCGACCTGGTGGCCGACCTGCCCTCGATGCGCTGCGTGGGCTACCGTCAGGCCTGGGAGGCGCTCGACGGCGACTACCCGATGACCGAGCTGCGCGAACGCGGCATCGCCGCCACGCGCCAGCTGGCCAAGCGCCAGATGACCTGGCTGCGCAGCATGCCGCAGCGCCAGGTGGTCGCGGCCGAGGCGCCCGACGCCGTCGCACAGGTGGTCGACCGGATCATGGGCATCGCATGACACTGCACATCGAAGGCCTGGCCAAGCGCTATGGCGACGCGACCGTGTTCGCCGAGGTCTCGCTCACGGTCGCGGCGGGCGAGTTCGTCGCCATCGTCGGCGAATCGGGCGTGGGCAAGTCGACCCTGCTCAACTGCATGGCCGGCCTCGACACCTGGGATGCCGGGCGCATCGTGCACGACGCCACCGACATCGGCGCGCTCGATGCCGAAGCCTGCGCGATCTGGCGCCGCAGCCAGGTGGGCTTCGTGTTCCAGGCCTTCCATGTGCTGCCGCACCTCGACGTGGCGCAGAACGTGGGCCTGCCGCTGATGCTGCTGGGCCGGCGCGACGAGGCGCGCGTGGCGCGCATGCTGGAAGTGGTCGGCCTGGCCGGGCTCGGGGCGCGGCTGCCGCAGCAACTGAGCGGCGGCCAGCTGCAGCGCGTGGCCATCGCGCGCGCGCTGGTGCACCGCCCCGCCCTGCTGCTGGCCGACGAGCCCACCGGCAACCTCGACCCGACCACGGCGGCCAAGGTGATGGACGTGCTGCTGGCCCAGACGCGCGAGCACGGCGCCTCGCTGGTGCTGGTCACGCACTCCGAGGCGGCGGCGGCGCGGGCGGACCGGGTGCTGCACCTGACATCGCAAGGGATCGTGCGTGCGTGACACGGTGAACGAGGTCCTCGGTGAAGTGAGGATGCTCCTTCACCGTGGCCTGCCGACCGAAACGCTTCGTTCTTCACGCTTCCTCTGGACTCGCCTGGCCGTCGTACTGACGTTGATGCTGGGCAGCGCCATGGTCCTCGGCACCATCGCGGAAAGACTGGGCCTCGCACGCGAGATGATCTTCCTTGGCGCGGGCGCAGGCCCGCTCACGTGGCGCGTATGGCTGCTCGGCGTCGTGCTTGCACCGGTAGCCGAAGAACTCGTCTTCAGAAGCGGATTGAGAAGCGCGACCATGGCAGCCCTGCTGCTGTGGTCATTGCTGCTGGTCATCGCGCTCGTCAGTCCCCAGCGCCCTGCGATGCTCGGTCTGCTCGCGTTGTTCACCGTAGGGGCGCTTCTGTCGCTTCTGAACGCACAAAGACGCAGGGCCTTGCTGCCCTGGGTTCACCGTGTACTGCTTCGCCATCGTGCCCTGTGGGTGCACCTGTCCACGGTCTCGTTCGCATTGGTCCATCTCAGCAATTGGCAAGCGATCTCCGGCACGCCCGTTCGTGCCGTGGTGCTGGTGCTGCCTCAACTGGTGACCGGGTACGGACTCGCCTACATCTGCATTCGCATGGGCTTGCGCTGGTCCATCCTTGCGCATGCCTTGTTCAATGCTTGCGTTTTCCTGATGGAAACCGTGGCTTCGCCCTGATTCACTCGCCCGCCAACAGCGCCGCGTATCGCGCCAAGTCCACATTGCCCCCGCTCACGATCACGCCGACCCTCGCGCCCGGCAGCGTGGCCGCGTCCTGGCAGGCGCCGGCGAAGGCCAGGCCGCCCGTGGGTTCGACCACTATCTTCATGCGCTCGGCGAAGAAGCGCATCGCGTCGACCAGCTGCGCATCGCTCACGGTGCGGATGTCGTCCACGTCGCGCCGGATGATGGCGAAGGTGTGCTCGCCCAGGTGCTGGGTCTGCGCGCCGTCGGCGATGGTGCGCGGCGTCTCGATGTGCACGATGCGGCCCGCGCGCAGCGACTGCTGGCCGTCGTTGCCGGCCTCGGGCTCGATGCCGTAGACCTTGCAATCGGGCGACAGCGCGCGCGCCGACAGGGCCGAGCCGCTGAGCAGCCCGCCGCCGCCCAGGCACACGTAGAGCGCATCGAGCGGGCCGGTTTCCTCGATCAGTTCCTTCACGGCCGTGCCCTGGCCGGTGAGCACGTCGGGGTGGTCGTAGGGTGGGATCAGCGTCATGCCGCGCTCGGCCGCCAGCCGCTTTGTGAGCGCCTCGCGGTCTTCGGTGAAACGGTCGTAGAGCACCACCTCGGCGCCGTAGCCGCGGGTGGCGGCCAGCTTGGCGGCCGGGGCGTCCTGCGGCATCAGGATCAGCGCGGGCATGCCCAGCAGCCGGGCCGACAGCGCCACGGCCTGCGCGTGGTTGCCCGAGGAGAAGGCGATGGCACCGGCCTGGCGCTGCGCCGCATCGAAACGCGACAGCGCATTGAAGGCGCCGCGGAACTTGAACGCGCCCATGCGCTGGAAGTTCTCGCACTTGAAGAAGAATTGCGCGCCCCAGCGCGCATCGGCGGTGGCGGAGCGCAGCACGGGGGTGCGGTGGGCATGGCCTTCGAGCCGCGCGGCGGCGGCGACCACGTCGTCGTAGGTGGGCAGTGCAGTCATGCCGCACAGCTTACCAAGCTCAGGTGTAGAGCGAAGGCACGGGCGCCTCGTCCTTCAACGCCCAGCGCCCCAGCATGTTGAGCTTGTAGTCCAGCGGATCGTGCAGCGTGTGGGTGCGCACGTTGCGCCAGAAGCGGTCGAAGCCCAGCGACGCGTGCGTGCCGCGCGCACCCACCACCTCGAACAGCTCCTGGCTCGCGTACAGGCCCGCGCGGTGCGCCACCACCTTGGCCTCGGCCACCGCGATTGCGACCGCGGCACGCTCGTCCGCCACGAGGGCTTCGCCCTTCACGTAGGCCGCATCGAGCGCCTGCGCCGCGCGGTCGGCCAGCGCCTCGCCCGCGGCGATCTGCACCTGCAGCTCGCCGAAGCGGTTGAGCGTGTAGGGATCGTCGGTGGCATGCGCCACGCCCGAGCTGACCCAGGGTCGCGCGTTCGTGTGCGCCCATTCGCGCGCTTCCTGCCGCGCACCGATCGCGATGCCCAGGTAGAGGTTGACCAGCACCAGCTGGCCGATGGTGGTGCGCAGCGTATGGAAGGCCGTGGGCACGGCGTCGCTCGCGCGGATCACGTCGCGCGCGGGCAGCGCCACCTGCGTGAAGACCACGGCGTTGCTGTCGGTCTGGCGCTGGCCGATCGGGTCCCAGTCGTCGAGCACCGCGATGCCCGGCTGCTGCGTCGGCACGATGCCCAGCAGCATCGGGCCGCCCGCGGCGGGCACGGCCGAGAGCGTCATGTAGCTGGAGCCCGTGGTCCCCGAGCAGAAGCTCTTGGTGCCCTCGAGCACCAGGTCGCCATCGGCCCCGGGGTGCGCCTCGAGCCGGCGATCGATGGGGTTCATCGCGTTGCCCCACCAGCCCTGCTCGCGCACCGTGGCCGAGAGCCAGCGCTGCTGCTGGTCCGACGTGCCGTAGATCACCACGGTCGCGACCTGCAGGTGGTGGAAGGCCAGCACATGGGCCAAGGCACTGTCGACCGCCGCGATGCGCCGCACGGTCGTGAACACGCTGCGCCAGTCGAGGCCGCGGCCGCCGAAGGCTGGCGGCACGGCGTCGTTGAGCAGGCCGTGCGCGCGGATCAGCGCCTTCTCGGCGGCGGCATGGCCGCCCTCGCGGTCGCGCGCCACGGCGGTGGCGCGCAGGGCATCGAGCAGCGGCTGCAGGTCGTCGACGGGCGGATGGGGAAGGCGGGCGTTCATGAATGAAGGGCTAGAACCAGAGATGGTGCGGCGGCAGCTTGCCGTTGAGGAAATGGTCGCCCAGCGCGTGGTATTTCCAGCGCACCGGGTCGTGCAGCGTGTGGGTGCGCGCGTTGCGCCAGTGGCGGTCGAGGCCGTGCTCGGCCACCGTGCTCTGCGCGCCGGCCAGCTCGAACAGCTTGCTCGCGGCCTGCAGCGCGACCTCGGTGGTGAGGATCTTGGCCTCGGCCACGGCCAGCGAGGCTTCGCCGGCCTGCTCGGGCGTCGAGACCGCGGGCGTGTCGTCGAGCGCGCGCGCGGCGCGTTCGAGCAGCGCATCGGCAGCCCGCAGCTGCACGCGCAGCCGCCCCACCTCGCTCAAGGTGAGCGGGTCGGCGCTGGCGATGTCGACGCCGCTGTCTATCCACGGCCGCGCACGCGTGGTCACGAAATGGCGCATGTCCTCCAGCGCCGCATGGGCGATGCCGCCGTCGATGGCGGCCTGCAGGATCTGCGAGAAGGGACCGGCCAGCGTCGGCCGCGCGAAGCGCGTCGAGGGCACGAGCTGCCAGGCCTGCACCGCCACCTGGGCCAGCGTCACGCTGCCGCTCGCCGTGGTGCGCTGGCCGAAGCCCGACCAGTCGTCGATCACCGCCAGGCCCGGCGCGCCGCGCTCGACCATCGCAAGCCAGGGCTTGTCCTGCGCGTCGCGCGCCGACACCGGAATCCAGTCGGCGAACAGCGCGCCGGTAGAGAAGGCCTTGCGGCCATCGAGGCGGAACGCGCCCTCGCCCGCCGCGGCATCGGCCACCAGGCGGGTGCGGGTCTCGCGCACGTGCCGGGTGCCGACCTCCGACACCGCATTGCCCAGCCGGGCGCCGCGCAGCAGCTCGGCGAAGAAGAAATCCTGCTGCGCGGGGCTGCCGTCGAGCCGCAGCGCGCACACCACGCTGTAGTGGTTCTGCGGGATCTGGGCGATCGACGGGTCGGCCTGCGCGATGCGCCGGAACACCTCGACCAGCGTGACATGGCTGACGTCGGCGCCGCCATGGCTGCGCGGCACGGTCAGCGCCCAGAGGCCGCCCTGCGAGAAGGCGTCGACCTCGGCATGCGGCAGCGCGCGCTCGCGGTCGCGCGCGGCGGCGCCGGGCGCGATCGCGGCGGCGAAGGTCGCTGCCGCCTCGAGGGCCTCGGCGTCGTCGCGGATGACGTGGGCGTCGGGGCGCGTGAAGGCGCGCGCACGGCGCGGCCTGTGGTGGCTGTCGTGGCTGTCGTGGCTCATGTCCTCTCCCTTCGATTGACCCGGCGCGCCAATGCGTCGCCACTCCATTGCACCGCCCCGACCAGCACGATCAGCAGTGCGATCACCTCCAGCATCACGACGGTGTCGAAGCGCTGGTAGCCGTAGCGGATCGCCAGGTCGCCCAGGCCGCCGCCGCCCACCGCGCCGGCCATGGCCGACGAGCCGATCATGGTCACCACCGTGAGCGTGAAGCCCGCGATGATCCCGGGCAGCGCCTCGGGCAGCAGCACGTGGCGCACGATGTGCCAGCGCTTGCAGCCCATGGCCTGCGCCGCTTCCACCAGGCCGCGGTCGACCTCGCGCAGGCTGACCTCGACCATGCGCGCGAAGAAAGGCGTCGAGGCGATCGACAGCGGCACCACCGCGGCCCACAGGCCGATCGAGGTGCCGACGACCCAGCGCGTGAACGGGATCAGCGCCACCAGCAGGATGATGAAGGGGGCCGAGCGCAGCACGTTGACCACGCTGCCCAGCACCCGGTTCACGCCGGGCCGCGCGTAGATGCCGCCCGGCGCGGTGGTGGTCAGCATCACCGCGATCGGCACGCCGGCCACGAAGGCGAAGGCGGCCGAGACGCCGACCATCAGCAGGGTCTGCAAGGTCGCGTTGATGAACATGTCAAGCAGCATGCGCGGCTCCTTCTTTTTCTTCGTCGCGCACGCCCAGCACCGTGACCTGGTCGACCAGGCCGGCGAGCGCATGGCGCAGCGCATCGACCGAGCGCAGCGAACTGCGCGCCGACAGCACCACGCGGCCCAGCGGCCGCCCTGCGATGCGGTCGATGCCGCCGTGCAGCAGCTGCAGCGGGCCGCCGAGGGCCAGCGCCAGCGCACCGAGCTCGAACTCGCGCCCGTGCTGGCCGTTGAGCCGCAGGTCCAGCAGCACGGTGGCGCCGGGTGCCAGCGCCTCGTCGGCCTGCACCGGCCGCAGCCCCTGGCGCAGCGCGGGCGGCAGCTCGTGCAGCAAGGGTTGCAGCAGCGCGCGCGTGGCGTCGCTCTGCGGATCGCCGAAGACGCGCCAGACCTCGCCCAGCTCGACCAGCCGGCCCTTCTCCAGCACCGCGACGCGGTCGCAGATCTCGCGGATCACCGCCATCTCGTGCGTGATCAGCACCACCGTGAGGCCGAGCCGCCGGTTGATGTCGCGCAGCAGCGCCAGGATCGACTGCGTGGTCTCGGGGTCGAGCGCCGAGGTGGCCTCGTCGCACAGCAGCACCTCGGGGTCGTGCACCAGCGCACGCGCGATGCCCACGCGCTGCTTCTGGCCGCCCGAGAGCTGCGCCGGGTAGGCGTCCTTCTTGGCCGCCAGGCCCACCAGTTCGAGCAGCGCATCGACCTTGCGCGCGATCGCCTCGCGCGGCACGCCGGCCACGCGCAGCGGCAGCGCCACGTTCTCCCCCACCGTCTTGGCCGACAGCAGGTTGAAGTGCTGGAAGATCATGCCGGTGCGGCGGCGCAGCTTGACCAGTGCGTCCTCGTCGAGCGTGCCCACGTCGGTGCCGTGCACCACGACGCGGCCCTCGGTCGGGGCCTCGAGCCGGTTCACGGTGCGCAGCAGCGTCGACTTGCCCGCGCCGCTGCGGCCGATGATGCCGAAGACCTCGCCGGTCTCTATGCGGAAGTCGATCCCGGCCAGCGCCTGGGTGCGCCCCGCCGTGCCTTCGTAGTGCTTGCCCACGCGCTCGAAGACGATGCTGGCGCCGCGCGCCGCGCCGGTGTCATGCGCTGCCACGTGGCGGATCTCGGACAGGTCGGTCATGCGGAAGGCGAAGGAAAACGGAAGGACGCCGCCGCATGCCGGTCGGGCAGGCGGTCGGTGCCGAAGAGCTTGTGGCGCAAGGTGCCGGGCGTGTAGGCCTTCTTGTAGACGCCACGCGCACGCAGCTCCGGCACCAGCAGGTCGACGATGTCGGTGAAGCACTCGGGCACCACGGTGCGGATCAGGTTGAAGCCGTCGACATCGGCCTCGCGCACCCACGATGCCAGTTCGTCGGCCACCTGCTCGGCCGAGCCGACGATGGGCGTGTGGCGGCTGCCCAGCACCATCTGGTCGAGCAGCCGGCGCGGGGTCCAGACCTGGCCGCCGCTGCGCGTGGTGACCGATTCGAGGAAGGACTTGAGCGCCTGCGTGTCGGGGTTGACGATGGGCGCATCGAGGTCGAAGCGCGAGAAGTCGATGCCGGTCTGGGCCGAGAAATGCGCCAGGCCTGCTTCGGGGCTCGCGTGGTGCCGGTACTCGGCAAAGCGCTCGCGCGCCTCGGCCTCGGTCGCCCCCACCACCACGATGGTGCCGACGAAGAAGCGCAGGTCCTCGCGGCGCCGGCCCAGCGCGACCGCGCGCGCCGTGATGTCGGCGATGGTCTCGCGCGCCTGGACCTTGGTGCCCGAGACGAAGATGCATTCGGCATGGCGCGCCGCGAAGTCCATGCCACGCTTCGACGCGCCGGCCTGGAACAGCACTGGCGTGCGCTGCGGCGACGGCTCGCTCAGGAAGATGGTGTCGGCCTGGTAGTACGGGCCTTCGTGGCGGATGCGGTGCACCTTGTCGGGCCGCGTGTGGATGCGCGCGGCGCGGTCGTGCACCACCGCATCGTCTTCCCAGCTGCCTTCCCAGAGCTTGTAGGCCAGTTCCATGAAGTCGTCGGCCCGGTCGTAGCGCGCGTCGTGGCCCAGCTGCTGCGTCTGGCCTGCGGCGCGGGCCGCGCTGTCGAGGAAACCGGTCACGATGTTCCAGGCCGCGCGCCCCTCGCTCAGGTGGTCGAGCGTGCTCATGCGGCGCGCGAACAGGTGCGGCACCTCGTAGGACTGGTTCACGGTCACGCCGAAGCCCAGGTGCTCGGTCACGTGCGCCATCAGCGGCACCAGCAGCAGCGGGTCGTTGATCGGATGCTGTACGCCTTCGCGCAAGGCCGCGTCGGGCCGGCCTTCCCAGACGTCGTTGGCCCCGATGATGTCGGCCAGGAACAGCGTGTCGAAGCCGCCGCGCTCCAGCGTGCGGGCCAGTTCGGCCCAGTAGCGTGACGTGCGGTAGGCCCGCGAGTCGTCGCGCGGATGCGTCCACAGGCCGTGGGCGATGTCGCCGATGCAGTTCATGTGCACGGCGTTGAACAGCATCGGCCGCGCCGCGGCGCCGCGCGCCCCTGCCACCCCGCTCACTTGGCGGGGGTCGCGTTCAGCGCGGTCTTCTGTGCGTTGGCCTGCGCCGTCTCCCATGGGAACTCGACCAGGCCGTCGAAGGCGGTGCGCACGGCGGCCTTCACTTCGGGGCTGTTCTGGTAGATGGCGATGAACTTGCGGATGCGCGGGTCGTTGGCGCGCTCGGGCTTGGCGGCCCAGACGAAGCTGTACTTGCTGTTGTCCTTCTCGCGGTAGATCGGCTTGTGCACGTCGAGCCCGGCGATCTTGACGAAGGTCGCGTAGGTCACGGCGGCGTCGAGGTCGTCGAAGGCGCGCGCGATGGCCGGGCCGTCGATCTGCAGGATCTGCAGCTTGCGCGGGTTCTCGCTCACGTCCTCGACGGTCGAGGTCGTGCTGCCGCCGCCCTTGAGCTTGATCAGGCCGGCCTCCTGCAGCACCAGCAGCGCCCGTGCGGTGTTGATCGGGTCCTGCGCGATCGCGATCTTGGCGCCGTTCTTGATCTGGTCGAGCGAACTCAGCTTCTTCGAGTAGATGCCGACCGTGGTCGTGTAGCCGCCCGCGATGGGCACCAGGTTGTAGCCGCCGGCCTTGTTCGACTGCTCGAGGAAGGGCTTGTGCTGGAAGTGGTTCACGTCGACCTCGCCGCTGGCCACGGCCGAGTTGGGTGTGCGCCAGTCGCTGAACTCGATGATCTCGACGTTCAGGCCCTGGGCCTTGGCCTGCTGCGCCGCGATCTCCAGGCCGCGCGTGGCCGGGCTGGTGGCGGTGGCGACCTTGAGCGGCTTGTCCTGCGCGAAGACCGGCGCGCCCAGCGAGGACAGCGCCGCGGCGGCGAGGAAGGCGCCGCCGAAGCGACGGGTGAAGGCGAGGACGGACGAGGCTTGGGATTTCTTCATGAGCGACTTTTCTGGCAGGCAGCCGCTGGCGGGCCGCGAAATGGACCGGCGAAGTTAAGGCCTCCTCACCCTGCGGACAACGAAGCTTTCGACCCTTGCTTATGCGGATTCCTTCTTTGCCATGCGCGCGCGGTGGACCTGCAATCGCCGCATGAGCCAAGACACCCCCGAACGCATCGACTGGACCCAGAGCGCGCGCATGCAGGCGCTGAACGCGCTCGCGCCCGAACCCTTCGCGGCCTTCGCCGCCTTCGACAAGGCGGTGTTCGCGCCCGGCCATCTCGAACCCAAGATCAAGGAGCTGATCGCGGTCGCGGTCACGCACGTGACGCAGTGCGAGTCCTGCCTCACGCTGCATGTGAAGAACGCGCGCCGGCTCGGCGCCACCGACGGCGAGGTCGCCGAGGCGCTGTGGGTCGCGGCGCAACTGCGCGCAGGCGGCGCGATCGGCCAGTTCGGCGCCACGCTCGCGGCGCTGAAGCAAGGCGGCTGAGGCCACGGCGCGCGACGGGCAGGCGCGACAATGGCGCCATGCGCGCGCTGCTTCTCACTTTCTCCTGGCAGGAGCTGCGCCACCACCCGTGGCGCAACGCGGCCGCCGTCGTCGCGGTGATGCTCGGGGTGGCGCTGGCCTTCTCGGTGCACCTGATCAACGCGTCGGCGCTCGACGAGTTCTCCAGCGCGGTGCGCTCGGTCAACGGCCAGCCCGACCTCGAGTTGCGCGCCGCGCAGGGCAGCTTCGACGAAGCGCTGTTCGCGCAGGTCGCAAGCCATCCGCAGGTGGCGCTGGCCAGCCCGGTGGTCGAGATCCCCGCGAGCACGCTGGCCGCCGACGGCGCCCGGCTGCCGCTGCGCATCGTGGGCGTGGATGCGCTCGCGCTGCCCACGCTCGCGCCCGCGCTGATGCCGGTGCCGGCCGAAGGCGCGGCGCGCTTCGCGCTCTTCGCGCCCGACCAGGTCTTCCTCAACGCCGCGGCGCGCAATGCGCTGGGCCCGGCCGCCACGCAGCTCGAGGCACAGGTCGGCACCCAGCGCCATCCCCTGCAGATCGCGGGCACCGTGGCCGCGGGCGGCAGTGCGCTCGCGGTGATGGACATCGCGGCCGCGCAGGAACGCTTCGGCCGGCTCGGCCAGCTCACGCGCATCGACCTGCGGCTGCAGGGCGGCATCGACCGCGCGGCCTTCGTCCGCTCGCTGGAAGGCGCGCCCGGCTGGCCCTCGAACGTGCGCATCGCCGAACCGGGCGATGCGGCCGAGCGGGTGAGCAACCTCTCACGCGCCTACCGCGTCAACCTCACGGTGCTGGCGCTGGTCGCGCTGTTCACCGGCGCCTTCCTGGTGTTCTCGGTGCTGGCGCTCAGCGTGGCCAAGCGCGCGCAGCAGTTCGCGCTGCTGGGCGTGCTGGGCCTGACGCCGCGCGGCCGGCTCGCGCTGGTGCTGGCCGAGTCGCTGATCCTCGGCGTGGTCGGCAGCCTGGCGGGCATCGCGTTGGGCGCCGGGCTGGCCGTGTTCGCGCTGCGCGTGCTGGGCGGCGACCTGGGCGGCGGCTACTTCGCGGGCGTGGCGCCCACCCTGCACTGGCGCTCGGGCGCCGCGCTGCTCTACGGCGGGCTGGGCGTGGCCGCGGCGCTGGTCGGCGGCTGGTGGCCCGCACGCGCGGCGCAGGCGCTGCCCGAGGCCCAGACGCTCAAGGGCCTGGGCGCGGCGCCCACGCGGCAAGGCGCGCGCGTGCTGCCCTTCGCGCTGCTGCTGGCCGGCGTGGCGCTCGCCCAGATGCCGCCGCTGTTCGACATCCCGGTGGCCGCGTACGTCTCGGTCGGCCTGCTGCTGGTGGGCGGCATCACCGCCCTGCCCTGGCTGATCGCGCTGCTCTACGACCGCATCGCGCCCCTCTTCGCGCAACGCGTGCTGCCGATGCTGGCCATCGAGCGTGCACGCCGCATGCGCGGCACGGCCGCGGTGGCGGTCAGCGGCGTGGTCGCGAGCCTGAGCCTGGCGGTGGCGCTGACCGTGATGGTCGCGAGCTTCCGCGATTCGGTCACGCGCTGGCTCGACGTGGTGCTGCCGGCCGACCTCTACCTGCGCGTGGCCGGCGCCAGCGCAGCCGACGACGCGGCCTTCACGCCCGTCTTCGTGCAGCAGCTGGCGCAATTGCCCGGCGTGGCGCGCACCAGCACGCAGCGGCTGCGCCCGCTGCTGCTCGACCCCGCACGGCCGGCCGTGACGCTGATCGCGCGCAGCCTCGACGACGGCGCCGCGCGCACGCTGCCGCTGGTCGGCGAGGCGCTGCCCGTGCCCGCGGGGCAGGTCGGCATCTATGTGAGCGAGGCGATGGTCGACCTGTACGGCGCGAAGCCGGGCGCGGTGTTCGCGCCGCTGGCGCAGGCGCTCGGCACGCCCGCGGCCGGCCAGCGCTTCTTCGTGGCCGGCGTGTGGCGCGACTATGTGCGCCAGTTCGGCGCCATCACGATGGACGCGCGCGACTTCGAGCGCCTGACCGGCGACGCCGGCGCCAGCGACGTCGCGCTGTGGCTCGCGCCCCATGCGGTCGACACCGAGGTGCGGTCCGCGGTACGCGCGCTGGCGTCGGCCGAGCCTGGCCTGTCCGATGCGCTGGAACTGGCCTCGGTGGGCCAGATCCGCGCCACCTCGCTGCGCATCTTCGACCGCAGCTTCGCCGTGACCTACTGGCTGCAGGCCGTGGCCATCGCCATCGGCCTGTTCGGCATCGCGGCCAGCTTCAGCGCGCAGGTGCTGGCGCGCCGCAAGGAGTTCGGCCTGATGGCGCACCTGGGGTTCACCCGGCGCCAGGTGCTGGCGGTGGTGGCCGGCGAAGGCGCAGCCTGGACCGCCATCGGCGCCGTCGCCGGGCTGGGCCTGGGGCTCGCGGTGTCGGTGGTGCTGGTGAAGGTGGTGAACCCGCAGAGCTTCCACTGGAGCATGGACCTGCTCGTGCCCTGGCTGCGGCTGCTGGCGCTGTGCGCGGCGGTCGTGGCGGCCGGCACGCTGACGGCGTGGCTGGCGGGGCGGGCTGCGGCGGGCAAGGATGCGGTGCTGGCGGTGAAGGAAGACTGGTAGCTCAGTCTTTCCCTCGCGGCAGGCACCGGCCCTCGCCCCGTCAACGCCCCGGCGACAACTGGATCCGCTCGACCGTCTCCTTCTCCACCGCAGCACGCGAATAGACCAGCGGCACGTACTTGCCCTCGAGCCACAGCGGGGCGAGATCCCGGTAGTTCGGGCTGTCCGGATTCCCCGACTGCCCCGGCGCGTTGATCACGCGCGAAGCGTCCCAATTCCCCACGTCGAGCACCATGCGGAAGGACGCGCCCGCGGTCAGCTTGTAGTCGCTGGCGCGGTAGGTCGCGGCCATCGGCGTGAAGGCCGAGCCGGACATCGGCCAGTCGCCCACATCGAGCTTCTTGCGTGCGGCCGCATCGACCACGCTGCCGAGCGGATGGCGGAACTCGGCGCGGTGCAGGGTGCCCCACTTCCAGGCCGCCGTATCGGGGCCGAGCCTGGCCGTGAGCTCCTGCATCGCCAACGGCAAGGTCGTCAGCAGCAGGGCATCGCGCTGCGCGTTCGAGACCCAGTCGGCGGGGTTCTCGAGCAGCAGCACCATGCGCGTGTTGTCGCCGGGCGTGGCCAGCGCGGCGGCGGCATCGCCCGCGCCGGCCTTCAGCACGGCCGCGCGCAGGGGCTTGCTGCTCCAGACCTCGTACAGCGCGGCGGCGGCGCTGTTGCGGTCCATCGCACCGTTCCAGCCCTGCAGCAGGCGCAAGGCCGAAGCCGTCTGCGGATCGTCGCTGCGCAGGCCGGCCAGCAGCCTGAGCAGCCGCTGCGCGGGCGTGGCGACGATGTCGTTCTGCATGCGCTCCGAATCCTCGAGGGTGAAGCGCGTGCCCGCCGCCACCTTGGCCGCGAACAGTTCCTTCAGGCGGCGCGCGCGGGCCGCATCGCTCCACTCGTAGCCCACGCCCTTCTTCGCGGCCGGATGGTCGGGCGGGATGTTGTTCTCGTTGGCCGTCACCACGTAGCCGCGCGCGGGGTTGAACTCCGACGGCAGTTCGTCGCCGTTGCGGAAGCCCGACCACTCGTAGCGCCCGTCGCCAGGCACCGGCATCAGGCCGTCCCAGTTGGGGCGGATCGGCGTGAGCCCGCCGGGAATCCAGCCGACGTTGCCGCTGGTGTCGGCATAGACCTGGTTCTCGCCCGGCGCGCCCCAGCGGTTCATGGCGGCGCGGAACTGGTCCCAGTTGCGCGCACGCATGTAGTCCATCGAACCGAAGTACGGCGCCATGCCGGGTTCCAGCCAGGCCGCGCGCAATGCATAGGCGCGCTGCTTGCCGGGCTCGGCCAGCAGCACCGGGCCGTGGCGCGTGAAGCGGTTGACCACCTCGCGGGGCGTGCTTTCGCCCTTGACCGCGATGCGTTCGGTCACGCGCGTCATCGGCTCCCAACGGTCCTGGTAGCGGTATTCTTCGGGGTTGGCCGGGTTGAGCCGGTACACGTACAGGTCTTCCTGGTCCATGTAGAAGCGCGTCAGGCCGAAGGCGATGGCGCCGTTGTGGCCGATCGACAGGCCCGGCAGGAAGGGCTCGCCCGCGCCGATGGCGTCCATGCCCGGTGCGCTCAGGTGCGTCATGTAGCGCAGGCTGGGCGCGCCATGGGCGCGGTGCGGGTCATTGGCCAGGATGGGCCGGCCGGTGGCCGTGAGCTTCGGCGCGATCACCCAGTTGTTGCTGCCATAGGCGCCAGTCGGGTCGCCCTGCGAGGCCTGCTGCGCGTCCTCGCGCTGCCGTTCGGCTTCCGCGCTGCCCGGCAGCAGCGCCACCGGAACCACCGCCGCGCCCGCGTTCATGCCCAGCCGCGTGTTGGCCTTGGTGAAGACCGGCCCTTCGGTGGCGCGCAGGTAGGCCGCGCGCAATTCGGCGGCCGGGATGTCGCAGGGGTCGAGCCCCGGCGGCACCTGCGGCGTGACGGGCGGGTCGAGCTCGCGGCGCAGCCAGTCGGCCTTGGCACCGGCCGGGCCGGCGCAGAACGCACGCGCGCGTTCGATCTCGGACGTGAAGTTGAGCGTGAGCCCGTGGTGGCGGATGCGCACCACGTCTTCGGCCGACCAGGTCGCCGGCTGGTAGCCGAGCAGCGCGAACTCGGCCGGCAGCAGCGCGGGCTGCGCCTGCACCTGCGCCACGTAGGCGTTGACACCCGCGGTGAAGGCCTCGGCCACGCGCTTGGCGTCGGAGCCGTAGGCCAGCCATTCGCGGTACATGTCGCCGCGGTAGAGCACGGCGCGCGCGGCGCGGTCGCTCTCGACCCAGTCGGGACCGAAGTCCTTGGCCATCTCGCCCAGTCCGCGCTTGCGCCACAGGTCCATCTGCCAGAGCCGGTCACGCGCGGCGATGAAACCCTGCGCCACGAAGGCGTCGTAGAGCGTGCCCGCATAGAGATGCGGCACGCCCCAGCGGTCGACCAGCACTTCGGCGGGCTTCTCGAGGCCGGGGACGGCGAAGGACGAGGAGGGTCGGTTGGGCGTGTTGACGCCCGAAGGGCTGCTGGCGCAGCCGACCAATGCAAGGGCCGCGAGCGCCGCGGCGCTCAGCTTGATCTTCTTCATGTTTGTCTTTGTCTCCTGCCTTGTAGACGGCAGGGCACAGTATCCCGATTCGGCGGCCTGCCGGGTTCCGCACAAACCATGACTTGTAGACTGGCGCTGATATGCAGCCCCCCTCTTCCTCCTCCCCCTGCAGCGGCTGGCTCGGCGGCGCGATCCGCCGCATCGAGGCCGACTACCAGCGCAGCGCCGACACGCACCTGATCCCGCTGCCCCTGCCCGCACTCGCCGCGCAGGGCATCGACCTGTACCTCAAGGACGAGTCGACGCACCCGACCGGCAGCCTCAAGCACCGGCTGGCACGCTCGCTGTTTCTCTATGCGCTGTGCAACGGCTGGGTGCGCGAGGGCACGACCATCGTCGAGGCCTCGAGCGGCTCGACGGCGGTAAGCGAGGCCTACTTCGCGCGGCTGCTGGGCCTGCCCTTCATCGCGGTGATGCCGCGCAGCACCTCGCCCGAGAAGATCGCCCAGATCGCGTTCTACGGCGCGACCTGCCACTTCGTCGACCATGCGGCGCAGGTCTACGAAGAGGCGCGGGCCGTGGCCGAACTCAGCGGCGGCCACTACATGGACCAGTTCACCTACGCCGAGCGCGCGACCGACTGGCGCGGCAACAACAACATCGCCGAGAGCATGTTCCAGCAGATGGCGCGCGAGCGGCATCCGGTGCCGAAGTGGATCGTGGTGGGCGCTGGCACGGGCGGCACCAGCGCGACCATCGGGCGCTACCTGCGCTTTCGCTGCCACGACACGCAGGTCTGCGTGCCCGACCCCGAAGGCTCGGTGTTCTCGGCCTACCACCGCACGGGCGACGCCGCGCTCACCGATGTGGGCTCGCGTATCGAAGGCATCGGCCGACCGCGCGTGGAGCCCAGCTTCATCCGCAGCCTGGTCGACCGCATGATCGAGGTGCCCAACCTCGAGTCGGTGGCGGCCATGCACGCGCTGTCGGCGCTGCTGGGCCGCAAGGTCGGCCCTTCGACCGGCACCAACTTCGTGGGCATGCTGGCGCTGGCGCAGGAGATGCGCGCGGCCGGGCAGCAGGGCTCGATCCTCTCGCTGCTCTGCGATGCCGGCGAGCGCTACCTGCCGAGCTACCACGACGCGCCCTGGGTGCAGCAGGCCTTCGGCGACATCGGCCCGGCGCGGCAGCGCATCGACGCCTTGCTGGCCGCCTGATGAACGCCGCGCGCTTGCTGTTGTCGAGGCGCAGCCTGCTGCTGGCAGCGGTCGCGGCCATGCCGCTGGCAGGCTGGGCCCTGCCCGAACGCACGCTGGTGTTTCCGCGCGACTTCGGCAGCCACCCCGATCTGCACACCGAGTGGTGGTACATCACCGGCCATGCGAAGAACGCCGCGGGCCGCGAATTCGGTTTCCAGGTCACCTTCTTCCGCTCGCGCATCGATGCCACGCAGGCCATGCGCTCGGCCTTCGCGGCCAAGCAGCTGGTGTTCGCGCACGCGGCCGTGACCGACCTCGAAGGCCGCGTGCTGCGGCACGACCAGCGCATCGCACGCGCCGGCTTCGGCGTGGCGTCGGCCAGCGAAGCCGACACCGAGGTGCGCATCCGCGACTGGTCCCTGGTGCGCGAGAACGGCGTCTACCGCGCGCGCATCCCGGCCGGCGAGTTCACGCTCGACCTGCGCTTCACGCCCACCCAGCCGGTGCTGCTGCAAGGCAGGGCCGGCCTGTCGCGCAAGGGGCCCGACGCCTCGCAGGCCAGCTACTACTACAGCGAACCGCAGCTCGCGGCGCAGGGCAAACTCACGCTCAAGGGCCAACCCTTCGAGATCGCGGGCAAGGCCTGGCTCGACCACGAGTGGAGCGAGGCGCTGATGCATCCCGAGGCTGTGGGCTGGGACTGGATCGGCATGAACCTCGACGACGGCAGCGCGCTCACGGCCTTCCACCTGCGGCGCGCCGATGGCAGCGCGCTGTGGGGCGGCGGCTCGTTCCGGCCGCGCGACGGCGTGGCGCGCATCTTCCGCGACGACGAAGTGCGCTTCGAGAGCATCCGGACCTGGACCAGCCCGCGCACGCAGGCGAAGTACCCCACGCAGTGGCGCGTGCAGACGCCGTCCGGCTCTTTCGAGGTGCGTGCCTTGCTCGACGACCAGGAGCTCGACAGCCGCGGCTCGACCGGCGGCGTGTACTGGGAAGGCCTGAGCGACCTGCGCGATGCGCAGGGCCGGCGCGTGGGGCGCGGATACCTGGAGATGACGGGGTACGCGGCGCCGCTTCGTCTTTAAGCCAGGCGCCCCGCCGCCAGCACCGTCGCGGTCTTGCGCACCGGGCTCGAGAGCACCAGCGAGGTCGTGACGCCGCCGTGCCGCGCGAGCGCGTCCACCACGCGCTCGAGGTCCTGCGGTTCGGCGATGGCACAGCGCACGATGAAGCAGTCCTCGCCGGTCACGCGGTCGGCCTCGAGCACTTCGGGCATGTCCTCGAACAGCTGGATGTAGGGGCGAATGCCCTCGTGCGTGGTCTGGATGCGGATGATCGCCTGCAGGCCGATGCCGATGGCGCGCAGGTTGACGCGTGCGCCGTAGCCCTCGATCACCCCCGCATCCTCGAGCTTGCGCACGCGCTCGCTCATCGCCGGTTGCGACAGCCCGATGCGCTTGCCGATCGCGGCCAGGCTCTGACGCGCGTCGCGTTGCAGCGCTTCGAGGATCAGGCGGTCCTTCTTGTCCAGCTTCATGGGAATGAGGTGATGTGATGCCGATGATCCATCGGTTCGACAGGTCGATTTTCGATGGCTTGCGCTGGGACGCGCGGCGTCCATTCTCTATCGTCGCAGCAGCCTCGCCATGTGGCGCGACGGCCCTTGCGAAAGATGGACCATGGAACTCATCGGCATGCTCGACTCGCCCTACGTGCGGCGCGTGGCCGTCACACTGCACCTGCTGAAGCGGCCCTTCGTGCACCGGCCGATCTCGGTCTTTCGCACCTTCGAGCAGTTTCGCGCGATCAATCCGGTGGTGAAGGCCCCCACGCTGGTCTGCGCCGACGGCCAGACCCTGATGGACTCGACGCTGATCATCGACCACATCGAGACGGTCGCCGGACGCAGCCTGATGCCGGCCGATCCTGCGGCGCGCCAGCGCGCATTGCGGATCGTCGGACTGGGGCTGGCGGTGTGCGAGAAGGCGGTGCAGATCGTCTACGAGCGCCAGCTCCGTCCGCCCGAGAAGCTGCACGCGCCCTGGATGGAACGCGTGAAGCAGCAGCTGGATGCCGCCTGCGCGCAGCTGGAGGCCGAGCTTGCGGCGCAACCGTTGGCACGGGAGGCTGCGACCATCGACCAGGCCGGTGTGACCAGCGCCATCGCCTGGCGCTTCACGCAGGAGATGGTGCCCGGAGACGTCGACGTGCGGGCCCATCCTGCGACAGCCCGCCATGCGCGGGCGGCGGAAGGCCTCGACGCCTTCCTGGCCGCGCCCTTCGCCTGAAGGGGCTGAAGGGCCGCGGGCGCCTCAGCCGCGCACGCGTGTCTTGCGCCTGTCGATGAACGCGATGATCTCGCCCATGATCCCCTTGCGGAAGGCCAGCACGCAGATCACGAAGATCAGGCCCGTGACCATGGTCACCGACTCGCCCAGCGTGTTGAACCAGTCGACCGTGGTCAGGCGCGCCAGGAAGTTGCCCAGCTCGCCGATCTTGTTCTCCAGCAGCACCACCACGGCCGAGCCCACCAGCGGACCCGACAGCGTGCCCAGCCCGCCCACCAGCGTCATCAGGATCACCTGGCCCGAGGCGGTCCAGTGCACGTCCGACAGCGTGGCGAAGCCCAGCACCAGCGTCTTGAGCGAGCCCGCCAGGCCCGACAGCGCCGCCGAGATCACGAAGGCCAGCAGCTTGAAGCGGCTCACGTCGTAGCCCAGCGAGAGCGCGCGCGGCTCGTTCTCCTTGATGCCCTTCAACACCTGCCCGAAGGGCGAGTGGATGGTGCGCACGATCAGCAGGAAGGCCAGCACGACCACGACCAGCGCCACGTAGTACATCGTCAGGTCGTTCGACAGGTCGATCAGGCCGAACAGCTTGCCGCGCGGCACGCCCTGCAGGCCGTCCTCACCGCCGGTGAACCGGGCCTGCAGCGCGACGAAGAACATCATCTGTGCGAGCGCCAGCGTGATCATCGCGAAGTAGATGCCCTGGCGCCGGATGGCCAGGATGCCGAAGATCCAGCCCAGGAAGGCGCCGGTGAGCGTGCCCGCGAGCAGGCCCAGCTCGGGCGTCAGGCCCCAGACCTTGATCGCATGGCCGGCCACATAGGCCGAGCCGCCCAGGAAGGCCGCATGGCCGAAGGACAGCAGGCCGGTGTAGCCCAGCAGCAGGTTGAAGGCCGAGGCGAACAGCGCGAAGCACATGAGCTTCATCACGAACACCGGGTAGGCGCCGAAGGAAGGCGCCGCGATCAGCGCGACGAGCAGCAGCAGGTAGATGACAAGAGAGAGCTTCTTCATGGCCGCTTCTTATTTTTCTTTGCCGAACAGGCCGGCGGGGCGGATGAGCAGCACGATGACCATGATCACGAACACGACGGTGGAGGAAGCCTCGGGGTAGAAGACCTTGGTGAAGCCCTCGATCACCCCCAGGCCCAGCCCGGTGAGGATGGCGCCCATGATCGAGCCCATGCCGCCGATCACGACCACCGCGAACACCACGATGATCAGGTTCTGGCCCATCAGCGGCGAGACCTGGATCACCGGCGCGGCCAGCACGCCGGCGAAGGCGGCCAGTCCGGCGCCGAAGGCGTAGGTCAGCGTGATCATCAGCGGCACGTTGACGCCGAAGGCCTCGACCAGGCGCGGGTTCTCGGTGCCGGCGCGCAGGTAGGCGCCCAGGCGGGTCTTCTCGATCACGTACCAGGTGGCAAAGCACACGACCAGCGAGGCCACGACCACCCAGGCACGGTAGTTGGGCAGCACCATGAAGCCCAGGTCGGTGGCGCTGGACAGCGCCTCGGGCGCGTCGTACTGCAGGCCCGAGACGCCGTAGACCGAACGGAACACGCCCTCGATCAGCAGCGTGAGGCCCAGCGTGAGCAGCAGGCCGTAGAGGTGGTCGAGCTTGTAGATCCAGCGCAGCAGCAGGCGCTCGATCAGCACGCCGAAGGCGCCGACGACGATCGGGGCCGCGATCAGCATCACCCAGTAGTTGACGCCCAGGTACTCCATCGCCATCCATGTCAGGACGGCGCCGAGCATGAACAGCGCGCCGTGCGCGAAGTTGATGACGTTGAGCAGGCCGAAGATCACCGCCAGCCCGAGGCTGAGGATGGCATAGAACGAGCCGTTCACCAGCCCCAGGAGGAGCTGGCTCAGCAGGCCGGGAAGGGAGATGGTCATAGAGGTCTCAACGAACCCGGGCGCCGGAGCGCCCGCGGAAAATCACTTCCACAGCGCGCACTTGCTCTCGGCCTTGGTCGTGTAGACGTCCTCGCCCTTGAGCTTCTGCACCACCTTGTAGTAGTCCCAGGGCTCCTTGGACTCGGCCGGCGACTTGACCTGCATCAGGTACATGTCGTGCACGAAGCGGCCGTCGGCACGCACCGTGCCCTTGGCATAGAAGTCGTCGATCGGCGTCTTCTTGATCTGCGCCATGACCGTGTCGGCATCGATGCTCTTGGCGGCCTGCACGGCCTTCAGGTAGGTCATGGTGGCGGAGTAGTCGGCGGCCTGGATGTCGGTGGGCATGCGCTTGGTCTTCTCGAAGAAGCGCCGGCCGAAGGCGCGCGTCTTGTCGTCGAGGTTCCAGTCCCAGCTGGTGGTGAGCAGCAGGCCTTCGGTGTTCTTCAGGCCCAGGCTGTGCACGTCGGTCACGAAGACCAGCAGGCCGACCATCTTCATGCTCTTGGTGATGCCGAATTCCTTGGCCGCCTTGATCGCGTTGATGGTGTCGCCGCCCGCGTTGGCCAGCGCCAGCACCTGCGCCTTGGAGTTCTGCGCCTGCAGCAGGAAGGACGAGAAGTCGGAGGTGTTGAGCGGATGCTTGACGCTGCCCACCACGGTGCCGCCCTTCTCCTTCACGACCTTGGTGGCATCGGCTTCCAGCGCCTGGCCGAAGGCATAGTCGGCGGTCAGGAAGAACCAGCTCTTGTCGCCGCGCGCGATCACCGCGCTGCCCGTGCCCTTGGCCAGTGCCACGGTGTCGTAGGCGTAGTGCACGGTGTAGGGGCTGCACTGTTCGTTGGTGAGCGCCGAGCTGCCGGCGCCGTTGACGATGAACACGCGCTTCTTCTCCTGCGCCACCTTGGCCATGGCCAGGCCGGTGCCCGAGCTGGTGCCGCCGAACAGCATCGTCAGGCCCTGCGTGTCGATCCACTCGCGCGCCTTGGAGGCCGCGATGTCAGCCTTGTTCTGGTGGTCGGCCTGCAGCAGCTCGATGGGCATGCCGTTGACCTTGCCGCCGAAATCGTCGATGGCCATCTGGATCGCGAGGGCACCGTTCTTGCCCTCCACGTCGGCGTAGAGACTCGACATGTCGGTGATGAAACCGATCTTGACCTTCTCCTGGGCCTGCGCGGCGCCGGCGGCCGCGAGGCAGGTTGCGACGAAGCAGGCAGAGGCGATGAGCGTGCGTTTCATGGGATGGTTCTCTGGGTTGACTGGAGGTGGAAAGGGGTCTGGTGCCGCGTCAGCGGCTTATTTCCAGAGGGCGCACTTGGTTTCGGCCTTGGTGGTGAAGACCTGGTCGCCCGGCAGCGTCTTGAGCACCTTCAGGTAGTCCCAGGGCTTCTTGGATTCGGCGGGCGACTTCACCTCGACCAGGTACATGTCGTGGATGAAGCTGCCGTCGGCGCGGATCTGGCCCTTGCCGTAGAAGTCGTCGATCTTCACGCTCTTGAGCTGCGCCATCACCTTGTCGGAGTCGGTGGTCTTGGCGGCAGCCACGGCCTTGAGGTAGGTCATGGTGGCCGAGTAGTCGGCGGCCTGCACGTCGGTCGGCATGCGCTTGGTCTTCTCGAAGAAGCGGTTGGCGAACTTGCGCGTGTCGTCGTTCAGGTCCCAGTACCAGCTGGTGGTGTGCAGCAGGCCTTCGGTGTTCTTCAGGCCCAGGCTGTGGATGTCGCTCAGGAAGACCAGCAGGCCGGCGGTCTTCATGGTCTTGTTGATGCCGAACTCGCGGGCCGCCTTGATCGAGTTGACGGTGTCGCCGCCCGCGTTGGCCAGGCCCAGGATCTGCGCCTTGGAGTTCTGTGCCTGCAGCAGGAAGGACGAGAAGTCCGATGCGTTCAGCGGATGGCGCACCGAACCCACCACGGTGCCGCCCTTCTCCTTCACGACCTTCGTGGTGTCGGCTTCGAGTGCATGGCCGAAGGCGTAGTCGGCGGTCAGGAAGAACCAGCTCTTGCCGCCGCGGTCGACCACGGCCGCGCCCGTGCCCTTGGCCAGCGCCACCGTGTCGTAGGCGTAGTGGATGGTGTACGGGCTGCACTGCTCGTTGGTGAGCACCGAGCTGCCCGCGCCGTTGTTGAAGTACACGCGCTTCTTCTCTTCCGCCACCTTGGCGGTGGCCAGCGCCACGCCCGAGTTGGTGCCGCCGAAGACCATGGTCACGCCGGCGGTGTCGATCCATTCGCGGGCCTTGGAGGCGGCGATGTCGGCCTTGTTCTGGTGATCGGCCACCAGCAGTTCGATGGGCTGGCCCAGCGCCTTGCCGCCGAAGTCGTCGATGGCCATCTGGATCGCGGTGGCGCCACCCTTGCCTTCGAGGTCGGCATAGAGGCTCGACAGGTCGGTGACGAAGCCGATCTTCACTTTTTCCTGCGCCTGTGCAGCGCCTGCGCCCAGCGCAAGGATGCCGATGGCGGTCGCGATGAGGCCGAGTTTCTTGTTCATGGTGCTGTCTCCTGGAGGAATAGGTATGGGACGGAAGAGGATGCTGCGAGCCGGTGCGCGCGGGCTCAGACGCCGAGCAGTTCGGTGAGCACCGGCATCCGGGCCTCGAGCTCGGCGGCGCCGAAGGTCAGTGCGATGCGGCCGTGCTCCATCACGTAGAAGCGGTCGGCCAGCGGCGCCGCGAAACGGAAGTTCTGCTCGACCATCACGATGGTGTAGCCCTTGGCGCGCAGCGTGGTGATCATGCGCGCCAGCGCCTGCACGATCACCGGCGCCAGCCCTTCGGAGATCTCGTCGAGCAGCAGCAGCTTGGCGCCCGTGCGCAGGATGCGCGCCACCGCCAGCATCTGCTGCTCGCCGCCCGACAGCCGCGTGCCCTGGCTGTGGCGGCGCTCCGCCAGGTTGGGGAACATCGCGTAGATCTCGTCGACCGACATGCCCGGCCCGGCACCCTTGAGTTCGGGCGGCAGCAGCAGGTTCTCCTCGCACGACAGGCTCGCGAAGATGCCGCGCTCCTCTGGGCAGTAGCCGATGCCCAGGTGGGCGATGCGGTGCGTGGCCATGGCGATGGTCTCGACGCCGTTGACCCGGATGCTGCCCTTGCGCGCGCCGGTCAGGCCCATCACCGCGCGCATGGTCGTGGTGCGGCCCGCGCCGTTGCGGCCCAGCAGCGTGACGACCTCGCCCGGCTGCACCACCAGGTCGACGCCGTGCAGCACGTGCGATTCGCCGTACCAGGCCTGAAGCCCTTTGATTTCCAATGCGGCGGTCATGTCAGTGGGCCCCTTGCAGTTGGCCGTCCGTCGTGCCCATGTAGGCCTCCATGACCTGCGGGTTCTTCGAGACGACCGCGTACGGCCCTTCGGCCAGCACCGCGCCGCGCTGCAGCACCGTGATGGTGTCGGCGATGGTCGAGACCACGCTCATGTTGTGCTCGACCATCAGGATGGTGCGGCCCACCGAGACGCGCTTGATCAGCTCCGCCACCCGGTGCACGTCCTCGTGGCCCATGCCCTGCGTGGGTTCGTCGAGCAGCATCAGCTCGGGCTCCATCGCCAGCGTGGTGGCGATCTCCAGCGCGCGCTTGCGGCCATAGGGCAGGTTCACCGTCAGCTCGTCGGCCAGATCGTCCAGGCCGACCTCGGCCAGCAGGCCGCGCGCACGGATGTCCAGCGGCTTGAGCGACCGCTCGCTCTTCCAGAAGTGGTAGGAGGTGCCCAGCGCGCGCTGCAGACCCAGGCGCACGTTCTCCAGCAGGGTGAGGTGCGGGAACACCGCCGAGATCTGGAACGAGCGGATGATGCCGCGCCGCGCGATCTGAGCGGGGCGTTCGCGGGTGATGTCTTCGCCGTTGAAGAGGATGGTGCCCGAGGTGGGCTCCAGGAACTTCGTGAGCAGGTTGAAGCAGGTGGTCTTGCCCGCGCCGTTGGGGCCGATCAGCGCGTGGATCGACCCACGCACTACCTTCAGGTCGACCTTGCTGACGGCTGTGAAGCCCTTGAATTCCTTGGTGAGCGCGCGGGTCTCGAGAATGATGTCGCTCATCTCGCGCGGGCGTCCAGGGGGAGGCATTGAAAGTCGGTCATGCGATCGGTCCGTGCGCCCACTGTGAGCGCGACCGAATTGTTCGCGGAGCCTCTTCCCCTGCCTACTGGGGCAAATGCCTATGCTGCACTGCAACCCGGGTGCGTTGTGGCACCCGGGTTGTCAGCGCCGTGTCAGTTCATGCTCAATGCGCGCCGGCCGCGGCATCGGAAGCGGCGCCACCCATCTGCGGACGCGCCAGCCAGATCAGCGGAATCAGGAAGATGAACAGCACCGCCGAGGCATAGAACACATCGTTCGCGGCCAGCATGAAGGACTGCTGGTCGATCATGCGGTTGAGCTGCCCCAGCACCTGCTCGCTGCTGAAGCCGCTGTTGCCGAGGTTCGCGATCGCGGCGGTCGCGGTCGGGTTGCCCAGGTTGATCGACTCCACCAGCTGCGCATGGTGCGTGGTCGCGCGGTCGTCCCAGACGGTCGTCACGATCGAGGTGCCCATCGCGCCTGCGGTGATGCGCAGGAAGTTCGACAGCCCCGAGGCGGCCGGGATGCGGTCGGGCGTGAGCCCGGACAGCGTGAGCGTCACCAGCGGGATGAAGAAGAAGGCCATCGCCACGCCCTGGATGATCGTCGGGATCATGATGGTGCCGATGTCGGCCTGCGTGTTGAAGTTCGACCGCATCCACAGCACCAGCGCGAACACCAGGAACGAGAAGGTCGCGTAGCGCCGCGGGTCGACCTTGGCCACGGTCATGCCCACCACCGGCGACAGCACGATGGCCAGCGCACCCACCGGCGCCAGCACCATGCCGGCCTGCGTGGCGGTGTAGCCCATGTACTGCTGCAGCCACAGCGGCAGCAGCACCACGTTGCCGAAGAACAGGCCGTAGGCCACCGCCGTCGCGACCGCGCCCGACCAGAAGTTGCGCCGCTTGAACAGCGACAGGTCGACCACCGGATGCTTCTCGGTCAGCTCCCACACGATGAAGAAGGCGAAGCCGACCACCGCCACCACGGCCATCGTCACGACCTCGGCCGAATGGAACCAGTCGAGCTCCTTGCCCTTGTCGAGCATCAGCTGCATCGCACCGACCCAGAGGATCAGCAGGCTCAGGCCGATGGTGTCGATCGGCAGGCTCTTGGTGGGGCTGTCGCGCTTGCGGTAGATCGCCCAGGCGATGCTCACCGCGGCCAGTCCGACCGGGATGTTGATGTAGAAGATCCAGGGCCAGGAGATGTTGTCGGTGATCCAGCCGCCCAGCAGCGGCCCCATCACCGGCGCGACCAGGGTGGTCATGGCCCACATCGCCATCGCGAGCCCGGCCAGCGCGCGTGGATAGCTCGCGAGCAGCAGCGTCTGCGACAGCGGGATCATCGGCCCCGCGACGAAGCCCTGCAGCGCACGGAAGGCGATCAGCGTGGTCATGTTGGGCGCGAGCCCGCACAGCCAGGAACTGATCACGAACAGGATGATGCTGGCCATGAACAGGCGCACCTGGCCGAAGCGCTGGGTGAGCCAGCCGGTGAGCGGCACCGCGATGGCGTTGGCCACCGCGAAGCTGGTGATGACCCAGGTGCCCTGGGTCGAACTGACGCCCAGGTCGCCCGAGATGGCGGGCAGCGACACGTTCGCGATCGACGAGTCGAGCACGTTCATGAAGGTCGCGGCCGAGAGCGCGATCGTGCCCCAGACGCGGGCCGAGCCCTCGAGCGGCGGATGGGCGATGGGAGCGGCAGAGGCGGGAGCGGTGGCCATTGCGCGTGTGTCCGTGATTGCTTAGCCGTGTGCGGCCTGCCGCATCGCCAGCGTGGCGCCGCGACCGCTCTGCGCGGCCGGATGCGGGGCAACGGACTTGCTGTCGGCGTCGTCGGCCGCCGGCTTCTTCGTCTCGTTGCGCGCCTGCACCGGCCGGCCGAGGTTGGCCGAGATGATGCGGTCGATCTCGGCATCGGCGCCGCGATCGGACACGGCATACACCTGCGTCTGCGCGAAGGCCGTGGTGCGCGGCGCATCGGCCAGCGACTTGCCGTCCTTCTTCGTCACGTCGATCTCGGCGACCATCGACAGGCCCACGCGCAGCGGGTTGGCCTTGAGCTGCTCGGGGTCGAGCGCGATGCGCACCGGCACACGCTGCACCACCTTGATCCAGTTGCCGGTGGCGTTCTGCGCCGGCAGCAGCGCAAACGCCGCACCGGTGCCGATGCCCAGGCCCGCGACCTTGCCGTCGTAGCTGATCTTCTTGCCGTAGAGGTCGGCCGTCAGCTTGACCGGCTGGTCGATGCGGATGTTGCGCAGCTGGACTTCCTTGAAGTTGGCGTCGACCCACAGCTGCGTGAGCGGCACCACCGACATCATCGGCGTGCCCGCGGCCACGCGCTGGCCCAGCTGGACCGTGCGCCGCGCCACGTAGCCGTCGACCGGCGCGGGCATCGCGACCCGCTGCGTGGCCAGCCAGGCCTCGCGCACCTTGGCGGCGGCGGCCTGCACGCTGGGGTGCTGCTCGACGCTGGTGCCTTCGGTGAGCGACTGGTTGCTGGTGAGCTGCTCGCGCGCCGACAGCACGCCGGCCTGGGCCGCGGCCAGCGCGCTCTTGGCGTTGGCGACCGCGGTCTCGGAGTGGTTGAGTTCTTCCTTCGACACCGCGCCGTTGCCCGTCAGCGCCTGGCGGCGCTGGAGGTCGTCCTGCGCGCGGGCGATGTCGCTCTGCGCCTTGACGATGTCGGCCTGGCGCAGCGTGACCTGCGCGGCCAGCGAGCCGTTGTTGGCGTAGAGCGTGCGCACCTGGCGCACGGCCTGGCCCAGCGCTGCCTCGGATTGCTCGAAGGCCAGCCGGGCATCGGCCGGATCGAGCTGCACCAGCGGCTGGCCGGCTTTCACGAAGTCGGTGTCGTCGGCCATGATCGACATCACGGTGCCCGCGATCTGCGGCGTGATCTGGATCACGTTGCCCTGCACGTAGGCGTTGTCGGTGTCCTCGTAGTGGCTGGCCACCAGCCATTCGTAGAGGCCCCAGCCGCCACCGGCGACGATCACCACCGCGGCCAGCGCGGTGAGTGCGCGCCGGCGCTTGTGGTTGCCGGCGGGCGCGCCTGCCTCTGCGCCTTGCGGGGCGGGGGCGGCGGCGACTGCATTGTTGTTGTCCATTTTCAGTGTCCTTCCGATGCGGGATATGTGAGGTCCGTGCGGCGTGAGTCGCGAGCGGAAATTGTTCAGGGATGGGTGGGTGCGTTACCGGCCACGGCAACACTCGGCTGCCATCCGCCGCCCAGCGCGCGCGCCAGGCCGACCTGCGTCTCGAGCGCTCGGGCCGCGAGGTCGACCGCGAGGCGGCGTTGCGCCAGCACCGCGGTCTCGGCGGTCAGCACGTTGAGGTAGTTGCCCAGGCCCGCGCGGTAGCGCTGCACTGCGATCTCGTAGGCGCCTTCGGCCGCGGCTTGCGCATCGCGCTGCTGCGTCTGCTGGCGGCCCACCGATTGCGCGCTGCTGACCTGGTCGGCCGCATCGCGCACCGCGTCGAGAACGCTGGCGTTGTAGCTCTCGATCGCGGCATCGAGGTCGGCCGCCTTGCCGCGCAGGTTGGCGCGCAGCCGGCCGCCCTCGAAGATCGGCAGCCGGATCGCGGGGCCGAAGCCCCACTGGCGGCTGTCGCTCTTGAGCAGGTTGTCCAGGCCCAGGCTCTGCGTGCCCACGAAGGCCGTGAGGCTCACGTTGGGATAGAACAGGGTCTTGGCACCGGCCACGTCGCCGCTGGCCGCCTCGACGCGCCAGCGCGCCGCCGCGATGTCGGCACGGCGGCCCAGCAGGTCGGTCGGGATGTCGGCCTGCAGCGCGATCGCGTGCAGCGAGGCCAGGCTGGGCGCCTCGAGCGCCTGCGAAGCGCCGGGCCGCGCCACCAGCGCGTCGAGCGCATGCCGGGCCAGCGCGATCTGCTCGTCGAGCGCCTCGATCTGCTGGCGCGCCTCGGGCAGGCCGCCTTCGCTCTGGCGCAGTTCGAGCCGCGTGTCGAGGCCGGCGGACACCCGGTCGCGCACCAGCTTCAGCGTCTCGTCACGCTGGGCCAGCGTGCGCTTGGCGACGATCAGCTGCTCGTTCAGCCGGGCCCACTGCACATAGCCGCGCGCCACGTTGCTGGCCAGCAGCACGCGCGCCGCATCGGCATCGGCCGCGGCGGCATTGGCCGTGCCCATCGCGCTGTCGAGGGCTGCGCGGTTCTTGCCGAAGAAGTCGAGCTCCCAGCTGCCGTTGAGTTGCAGCGCGCCGGTCTCCTGGATCGAGCCGCCCAGCGGCGGCGGGTAGATGTAGGTGTTGCTGAAGCGCTGGCGCGAGGCATCGAAGGCGCCGTTGACCTGCGGGCGGTCGGCGGCCTCGGCCGTGGCGATGGCGGCCCGGGCACGCGTGAGGCGCGCCTGGGCGACCGCGAGGTTGGGGTTGCCGGCGAGCGCCTCGTCGATCAGCGCATTGAGCTGCGGGTTGCCGAAGCCGGTCCACCAGCGGCTGTCGATGGGGTTCGCGGCCAGCGTGCCTTCATGCTGCGCCACGGCGCGCTGCAGGCCGAGCGAATCGGCGTCGCGCAGCTTGGCGGTCGAGCCGATGCCGGCCATGTCGGCACAGCCGGCGAGGAACAGTGCGAGCACGGCGGCCGCGACCGGCAGCGCGCGGCCGGCCGGGGATGGGAAAACGAGGCGGTTCATTTCTTTTCTCCACGGGTCGACAGGACCTGTGCGTTGTCGAGGATGCGGCGCAGATAGCTCTTGAGTTGCTCCCACTCGGCTTCGGAGAAGCCGGCGAGATGCTGGTTCTGGACCCGGCAGAGGATCTCGGGCACCTGCTGCGCGGCGGCCCGGCCCTCGTCGGTCAGTTCGATGTTCACCACCCGCCGATCGGCCACCGAGCGCACGCGCCGGCACAGGCCCTTGGTCTCGAGGCGGTCGAGCAGGCGCGTCATCGCGCCCGCGTCGAGCAGGCATTCGCGCGCCAGTTCGGCCACCGTGGTGGCGGTGCCCGTGTGCAGCTTGTGCAACGGGATCCACTGCGGATAGGTCGGGCCGCCGGGCTCGGACATCTGGCCTTCGACGGCCTGGCTCACAGCCGTCATGATGCGGCGCATCAGGTAGCCCACGCTCTCTTCGGGACGGTAGCGGTCCGCCGAATAGAACGCAGGAATGGCCGGCGGCGGAGGCTCCGCTTCGATCGGTCGTTGGGTGTCGTCATTCATCGGGTCCGGATATTAGTTGCTTAGGCAATTACTGTCAAGGCTACCTTTGCAGGGGCAACCGGTCGGTAGAATCCGCCCCCATGGCTGTTTCCGTCTCCCGCACCTCCGAAAAGGGGTCGCCCAAGTCCCTTTCCGGGCTCCTTCCCTTCCTGCGTCCCTACCGCTGGCAGATTGCCCTCGCGGGCGTCTTCCTGGTGGCCGCGGCCGGGGCCACGCTGGTCTTCCCGCTGGCGCTGCGCAGCCTGATCGACGGCGGTCTGGTGAGCACCGACAAGGGCGCGCAGACCATGGCGCTGCGCGACCATTTCTTCGCGCTGTTCGGCGTGGCGGTGGCGCTGGGCCTGTTCTCGGCGGCGCGCTTCTACACGGTGAGCTGGCTGGGGGAGCGCATCACGGCGAACCTGCGCAACGCGGTCTATGCGCATGTGCTGCGCCAGAGCCCGGTGTTCTTCGAGACCACCCAGACCGGCGAGGTGCTGTCGCGCCTGACGGCCGACACCACGCTGGTGCAGACGGTGGTCGGCTCCTCGCTGAGCATGGGCCTGCGCAACGCGGTGATGGGCATCGGCGCGCTGGGCATGCTGGTCTGGACCAATCCCTACGTGATGGGCCAGGTGCTGGGCGTGCTGGTGCTGGTGGTGCTGCCGAGCATGTGGTTCGGGCGCCGCGTGCGCAAGCTCTCGCGCGCCAGCCAGGACCGCGTGGCCGATTCGAGCGCCATCGCGGCCGAGGTGCTCAATGCCATCCCCGTGGTGCAGAGCTACACCGCCGAGGCGCGCGAAGCCGCCCGCTTCGACGTCTCGACCGACAACGCCTTCCTGACCGCCGTGCGCCGCGCCAAGGCCCGCTCGGTGCTGGTGGCCTTCATCATCATCGCCACCTCGGCCGCGCTGCTGTGGGGCCTGTACCAGGGCACGCAGGCGGTGCTGCAGGGCACCATCACGGCCGGCCACCTGGGCGAGACCGTGGTGTACGTGATCATCCTGGCCAGCGCCGCCGCGGTGCTGGGCGAGGTCTACGGCGACCTGCTGCGCGCCGCCGGCGCCACCGAGCGCCTGATGGAGCTGCTGCACGCGCGCTCGGCCATCGCCTCCCCTGCCCGGCCCGTGACCGCGCCGCTGGCTCACGGCGGCAGCACCATCGCGCTCGAAGGCGTGAGCTTCCACTATCCCTCGCGGCCCGCCACCCCCGCGCTGCGTGATTTCAGCCTGCGCGTGGCGCCCGGCGAGACCGTGGCCCTGGTCGGTGCCAGCGGCGCGGGCAAGAGCACGGTGTTCCAGCTGCTGCTGCGCTACTACGATCCGCAGTCCGGCAGCCTGCTGCTCGACGGCGCGCCGCTCGATGCCCTGGCGCTGGACGACCTGCGCCACCGCATCGGCCTGGTGCCGCAGGACGCGGTGATCTTCTCGGCCACCGCCTTCGAGAACATCCGCTACGGCCGGCCCGAAGCCAGCGCCGACGAGGTGTACGCGGCCGCGCGCGCGGCCTTCGCCGACGATTTCCTCAAAGCCCTGCCCGAGGGCTACGACACCTTCCTCGGCGAGCGCGGCGTGCGCCTGTCGGGCGGCCAGCGCCAGCGCATCGCGATCGCGCGGGCCATGCTCAAGAACCCGCCGCTGCTGCTGCTCGACGAGGCCACCAGCGCGCTCGACGCCGAGAGCGAACGCATGGTGCAGGCGGCGCTGGAGTCGGCCATGACCGGCCGGACCACGCTGGTGATCGCGCACCGGCTGGCCACCGTGCAGAAGGCCGACCGCATCATCGTGCTGGACCAGGGCGAGATCGTCGAGCAGGGCACGCACGCGGCGCTGGTGGCGCGCGGCGGCGTCTATGCACGGCTGGCGGCCTTGCAGTTCACCACCACCGAAACCGCACCTGCCCCCGCAGCGGCCGACGCCACGCCCGCGCTGGGCTGAGGCGGCGGCGGGGCCCCGCCGTCCGCCCCGGCGGCCCCCACAACACCCTGCGCCCGACGAGCGCACGGGACGATCACCACCCCGTTCCCGCACCGGCCGCAGCGCCGGTCCGCGCGCCTCCCCGCCGCGTGCACGAGGGTTGTTTCCGGCTTCACCTTCTCTTTACCCACCGGACACCTCGGTGGCGTACGCGGCCATTCCAATGCACTCGCAGTGCACCGGAACGTCCCTCGCCCCCGCCCTCCATGCCGCCTTGCGGCCGGGCCGCAGCATCGCCTGCACGCGTCTCCAGCCGCTCCCAGATTTCTCCGAGAAGCGCGCGCATGATCGATCCGCCCACCACAGCGCGGCCGCTCCGGCCCCGGCCGACCCCCAGCCCTTTCGCCCCCTCCGCCGTGCGCCCTGCTTCCGTCCTGCCACGCCTGACGCTGTCGAAGAAGGTCTTCATGGCGATGGCGACGCTGCTCGCCCTGCTGCTGCTGATCTTCACCACCTTCTCGATCGTCGGGCTGCAGCGCGGGCTGGGCCCCTACGTGGCCGAGATCGAGGTCCGGCGCATGGACTGGCTGGCCGAGGCGCTGCAGAAGAAGTACGCCAGCGACGGCAGCTGGGAGCCCTTGCGTGCCGATCGATCGGCCTGGATACGGCTGCAGTGGGGCGAGCGTGCGCTGTCCGGCCGCCCGTTCGCGAACGAGCGCCGGCTGCCGCACTGGTACGACCGCCGACAGCCGACCGACGACAACGCCGAACCCGAGGGCCCGCCGCCCTTCGAGCCCCTGTTCTTCCGCAGCCACTCGCCCGACGAGGGCCCACGCGGCGGGCCCGATGCGATCTACCAGCGGCTGGGCGTGACCGATGGTGCCGGCACCCACGTCGCGGGCGCCAGGGTCGACCCCGCCTCGGCCGCACGGCTGCCGCTGCGGCACCTGGGCCACACCGTCGGCTACCTGGTGCTGGCGCCGACCCAGATGCTCGAGAGCCAGGCCGACCGCGCCTTCCTCGGGCGCCAGGCGGGCTTCATCGCGCTCACCGGCCTGGCCGGCCTGGCGCTCGCGCTGGCCCTGTCGTGGTTCGTCACACGCCGCTGGCTGCAGCCGATCGACGCGCTCTCGCAAGGTGCGCAGGACATCGCACGCGGGCGGCTCGACACGCGCGTGGCCGTGCGCGGCAACGACGAACTCGCGATGCTGGGCCAGACCTTCAACTCGATGGCCGAGCGGCTCGACACCGTCGAGGCCTCGCGCCGCAGCTGGCTGGCCGATGTGGCCCACGAACTGCGCACGCCGCTCGCGGCCATGCGCGCGGAGATCGAGGCGCTGCAGGACGGCGTGCGCCGCTTCGACGACCGCACCGCGCTGCGCCTGCACCGCCAGGTGATGCGGCTCGGGCAGCTGGTGGACGACCTGCGCAGCAGCATGCACGAGCCGCAGCAGCCGGGATCGGGCGCGGCCGGCGCGGCCTTCGCGCCCATCTACCCGCTGGCCCTGCTGGCCGAGGCCGTCGAGATGATGCGCGGGCGCTTCACGCAGCGCGGCCTCGTGCTCGACAGCAGCCGGCTCGGTGCGCCCGGCGTGCAGCCCGCGGTCGACGGCGACGCGCCGCGGCTGCACCAGGTGTTCATGAACCTGCTCGAGAACAGCCTGGGCTACACCGACCCCGGCGGCAGCCTGCACCTGAGCGCGGCCACCGAAGGCAGCGGCGCCGGCGCCCGGCTGCACATCCGCTTCGACGACAGCGCGCCCGGCCCGCTGGCCGGCGACATGCCGCGCCTGTTCGAGCGCCTGTTCCGCGGCGAGGCCTCGCGCAACCGCGAGACCGGCGGCTCGGGGCTGGGCCTGTCGATCTGCCGCACCCTCGTCGAGGCCCATGGCGGCACCATCGACGCCTCGCCCTCGCCCATGGCCGGGCTGCGCATCCTCATCACCCTGCCCCTGAGCCCCGACCCATGACCCGGATCCTCATCGTCGAAGACGAGCAAGACATCGCCTCGGTGCTGCAGGACTACCTGCGCCACGAGGGCTACGAGACCGAGCACCTGGCCGACGGCCAGCATGCGCTCGAACGCATCCGGGCCGATCCGCCCGACCTCACGCTGCTCGACGTGATGCTGCCCAGGCTCGACGGCCTGGCCGTGCTGCGCGGCGCACGGGCCTGCACACAGGCGCCCGTGATCATGCTGACCGCGCGCACCGAAGAGATCGACCGGCTGATCGGCCTGGAACTGGGCGCCGACGACTACATCTGCAAGCCCTTCTCGCCACGCGAGGTGGTGGCCCGCGTGCGCGCCGTGCTGCGCCGCACCGCCACCGCGAAGGCGCCGCATGCCGGCGCGCAGGGGCCGCTGGTGCTCGACGAGACCGAATGGAACGCGAGCCTGCATGGCCTGCCGCTGCAGCTCACGCGGCGCGAGTTCCGGCTGCTGCAGGCGCTCGCGCGCCACCCGGGCCGGATCTTCTCGCGCGGCCAGCTGCTCGAACTGGCCTACGAGCTGGTCGACGACGTGACCGAGCGCGCCATCGACAGCCACATCAAGAACCTGCGCCGCAAGCTCGGCACCGCCTCGCCGGACCACGACTGGATCCGCTCGGTCTACGGCATCGGCTTCTCGCTCGAGGCGCCTGCGCGCTGAAGGCCCGGCCCGCGCGCCGCTTCCCACATTCCTCCGAATTCGATGGCCACAGTCAAGGCTTCTCAACACAGGAGCCAGGCGATGACTCGACGGGATGGCGTGCGGGCGATCGGCCGTGCGCCGGCACCGCCGGGCCGGCGCCGCGCACGACCATGAAGATCTCGTTGCCTTTCGCGGCGCTGATGGGCCTGTCGATGGCCATCGGCGCACAGGCCAACCTCAGCCGCGCACCGTCGCTGCGCGAACCCGCGGTGATGTTGCGCACCGGCGCCGAAGCGGTGCCGGCGCCAATGCCCTTCGCCGTCGACGGCTGGTGGCGTGGCTTCCAGGACGACACGCTGGGCACGCTCATCCTCGCGGCGCGGCATGCCGTCGCTTCGGCGGCCGACGCCCGCCGGTGGATCCTCACCGGCGATGCGCCGGCGTTGCCGCCGGAGATGAAGGTCGCCGCGGCCTACGTGAGCATCCAGGCCGACAGCGTCGGACTCGCGCTGATCGACGAGGCCACGGCCGCGGCACACCGCGAGCAGTCCCTGGTCGAGGCCGGGCCTGCGGGCGATGCCGACCGTGCACTCATCGGCATCCGGCTGGCCGATGCGGACCGTGCCGCCACCGCGATCCGCGCGCGCCGCGATGCCTCGCTGGGCATGCTCTCGGCGCTGTGCGGCATGACGGCCGCCACGCTCACCGAGGTGGTCGCGCCGGCCCTCGAGGAACACCGCCTGCCGCAATTCAATGCACCGATGCCGCCGGGCGAGGCGACGGACTGGCTGATGCAGCGCCAGGACGTGGCCCTGGCCGGCGCGCTGCGCGACGTGACACCGCCGACGCGCCGACAGGCCTCGGATGAGAGCTTCTCGGTGGTCGTCGCGCGCGCCCGGCAGGACATCGAGGACGCAGCCGACGCGCTGGAGGCGCAGCGCGCGAAAACCGCCGCGCTCTACACGCGGGCCGCCGAGGTGCGGGTGGCCTTCGACGAAGCGGTCGCGCGCCAGGGTCGCGGCCAGGCGTCCGAGCGCGAGGTGCTCGAGCGCTACCAGCAGTTCCTGCTGTATTCACAGCAGTTCGCCAGCGCCAGCGGCACACTCGCGCTCGGCTGGATCCAGCTGCTCTTTCAACTGCGGGGTGCACTCGATGTGCAGCCGACGGTGCCCGAGCGCAGCGCGCTAGCGAACCTGCTCTGATCCGCATGGACTTCCTGCGCGCGCTCGAGGCGGTGTGGGCAGCCCTCGTGGCCCTGGCCCACCTGATCGGCCAGCTGCTCGACCTGCTGCCCTGAGCGCCGCGGCGCCTGGGTCGCTCAGAACGAAGTCCCGATCTGGAACTGGATCTTCTGCGTGCGGTCGGCCACGATCCCGTTGGCTTCGTCCAGCCGCTGGTATTGGATCGGCACCGCGTAGGCCAGGCGCAAGGGGCCGAGCGGCGAGATCCAGCTGATGCCCAGACCCACCGATGCGCGCAGGCGCTGCTGGGCCTTCCACTGTGCGTCGGTGAGGCTGGGCGTGCGGTCGGCGAACACGTTGCCGACGTCGAAGAAGGAGTAGAGGCGCAGCGTGCGGTCGTTGCCCGCGCCGGGGAACGGCGTGCTCAGTTCGGCATTGAAGATCGCCTTCTTGGTACCACCCAGCGCACCCTGGGTCACGCTGTCGAGCGGGCCCAGCGCGTTCTGCTCGAAGCCGCGGATCGAGCCCAGGCCGCCCGCGTAGAAGTTCTTGAAGATCGGGAACGCGGTGTCGCCCAGCGCGCGCGCATAGCCCAGCTGCCCATTGACGGCGAAGGTGTACTGCTTGTTCAACGGGAAGTACTGCTGGTATTGGTAGGTGCTCTTGAGGTAGCGCAGGTCCGAACCCACGCCCAGCTCGAGGTTGGCGCTCTGCAGCCGGCCCCGGGTCGGCACCAGCGCGCTGTCGCGGTCGTCGCGCGCCCAGCCGATGGTGAGCGGCACGCCGAGGATGCTGTCCCTGGCGCAGCTCACGCTGGGCACGGCGCCCGCGCACTGGAAGTAGTCGAGGTAAGCCTGCGGCGTCGCGGTGTAGACCGACACGCCGTCGACCACGGTGTAGGCGCCGTTGGTGCCGGGCGTGAAGCGATAGCGCTCCAGGCCGATGCCGAAGAAGACGGTGTCGACCTCGCCGAAGGGCACGCCGAACTTGACCGAGCCGCCTTCGCTCACGAGCTTGTAGTTGCCGTCGGCCTCGTAGTAGGGCCGGGTCGAGGCCTGGAACACGTTGAGGGTGCGCGAGATGCCATCCGTCGTGAAGTACGGGTCGGTGGCGGTGAGCGACACCGTGCGGTTGTACTTGCTGGTGTTGACCTGCAGGCCCAGGTAGTTGCCCGAACCGAACACGTTCTCCTGCGTGATGCCGAAGGTCAGCGACACCTTCTCGCTGCTGGAGAATCCCGCGCCCAGCTGCAGGCTGCCGGTGGGCTTCTCGACCAGCGTCACCACCAGGTCGACTTCGTCGGGCGAACCCGCCACTTCCTGGGTCTCGACGTTCACGTCGGTGAAGAAGCCCAGGCGGTCGACGCGGTCGCGCGACAGCTTGATCTTGTCGCCGTCGTACCAGGA
>NZ_JAAAFX010000009.1:1549814-1550409 GCF_019352895.1 Variovorax boronicumulans
GGGCTCGGCCTTGAGCGTGAGCGTCACGCGGTTGTTGGTGCGGTCGATCTCCGGCTGCGATTCGACGCGCGCGAAGGCGTAGCCGAAGGTGCCGAAGTAGTCGGTGAAGGCCTTCGTCGTGTCCGTCAGCTGCTCGCCGTTGTACGGCTGGCCCGGCTTGATGGTCACCAGCGACTTGAACTCCTCCTCGCGGCCCAGGTAGTTGCCGTCGAGCTTCACGCCGGCCACCACGAGCTTCTCGCCTTCGGTCACGTTCACCGTCACGGTCAGGTCCGAACGATCGGGCGAGATCGCGACCTGCGTCGAGTCGATGCGGAATTCCAGATAGCCGCGCGTGAGGTAGTAGGAGCGCAATGTCTCGAGGTCGGCGTTGAGCTTGGCGCGCGAGTACTGGTTGGACTTGGTGTACCAGCTCAGGTAGCCGCCGCTGTCCTGGTCGAACAGGCTCAGCAGCGTCGATTCGCTGAAGGCCTTGTTGCCCACCACACGCACTTCGCGGATGCGCGCGGGTTCGCCCTCGGTCACGGTGAAGGTCAGGTTCACGCGGTTGCGCTCGATCGGCGTGACGGTGGTCACGACCTCGGCGTTGTAGAGG
>NZ_JAAAFX010000001.1 GCF_019352895.1 Variovorax boronicumulans
TTCATCCGGTTCGGGGTTTTGAGTGGATTGGGCGTTTGGCGATTTCCAGTCTCTCAAAACTTCTCCGGGTGAACACCCGAAACAACCTATTGGGCCTTCACACCTAGACCGCGGTGCCGCTTTCCGCCTTCGCCCTGATCCTGCTGGCCGGGATCATTCACGCCAGCTGGAACATCGCCGCCAAGAAGGCCAATGGGGACGCGCGCTTCGCTTTCCAGACCAGCGTGCTGATGATGTTCGTCTGGGGCCCCGTGGGGCTGTGGCTGGGCTGGAACGTGGTGCCGCAGTGGGGCGCGAAGGAGTGGGCCTTCATCGGGGTGAGCGGCGTGCTGCACGTGGTCTATTACGTCACGCTGCTGCGTGGCTACCGCAAGTCGGACCTCACGGTGGTGTACCCGCTGGCGCGCGGCTCCGGTCCGCTGCTGTCCTCGCTGGTGGCCATTCTGTTCCTGGGCGAACGCATCAGCGTGGTGGGCCTGGTCGGCATCGTCGGTGTGGTGCTGGGCGTGTTCCTGGTGGCGGGCGGTCCGCGGCTGTGGCGCGGCCCGCACGATGCGGCGCAGCGCGATCGCGTGCACAAGGGCATCCGCTACGGCATCCTCACCGGCGCCTTCATCGCGGCCTACACCGTGGTCGACAGCTACGCGGTCAAGTTCCTCGCGATGTCGCCGATCCTGCTCGACTACTTCGGCAATCTGGTGCGGATCGTGCTGCTGTTGCCCGTGGCCCTGCGCGATCGGCCCACCACCGTGCGGCTGTGGCGCGAGCAGTGGAAGTACGCGCTGTTGGTTGCCGCCATCAGCCCGGTGTCCTATGTGCTGGTGCTGTACGCGGTGCAGCAGGCGCCGATCTCGCACGTGGCGCCCGCGCGCGAGGTCTCGATGCTTTTCGCCGCGCTGATCGGGGGGCACCTGCTGCGCGAAGGCGACCGCGTGCTGCGCCTGGTCGGCGCCTGCTTCATCGCCGTCGGCGTGATTGCGCTGGCCCTGGGATGAGGCGGGTGGGCCGATGACGCCGCAGCTGCCCGTGCTGCTGGGCTGCGATTTTTCCAGTGCGCCCTCGGCCCGCAAGCCGATCGTGGTGGCGCTGGGGGCCGTGCGCGGTGCGCGCGTGACCCTGTCGAAGCTGCAGACCTTTGCCACGCTCGATGGCTGGGGCCAGTGGCTGCACGACACGCCAGCCTGGATCGGCGGCTTCGATCTTCCCTTCGGCTTGCCGCGCGAGCTCGTCGAGCAACTGGGCTGGCCGCTGGAATGGCAGGCCTGCATGGCGCACTACGCGGGCCTCGACCGTGCCCAGATCCGCGACGCCTTCGCGGCCTTCTGCGACGCGCGGCCGGTGGGCGGCAAGTTCGCGCACCGGCGCACCGACCTGCCGGCGGGCTCCAGCCCGTCGATGAAATGGGTGAACCCGCCGGTGGCCTTCATGCTGCATGCGGGCGTGCCGCGGCTGCTGGCCGCCGGTGCTGCACTGCCGGGCCTGCATGCGGTGCCAGCGGCGACGCGCATCGCGCTCGAGGCCTACCCCGGCCTGCTGGCGCGCGAACTGATCGGCCGGCGCAGCTACAAGAGCGACGACGTCGCGCGCCAGGACACCGAGCGCTGGGTGGCGCGCGCCGATCTGCTCTCGGCGCTGGAGCGTGGCGCGACCCGGCTCGACCTGCGGCTGTCGCTCACGCATGCACAGCGCGACCAGCTGCTGGCGGATGCGCGCGGCGATGCGCTCGATGCGGTGCTGTGCCTGGTCCAGGCGGCCTGGGCATCGCGGCATGCGGACACCGCCGGGCCGGGCTTCGGCTTGCCCGCCGATCTCGATCCGCTCGAGGGCTGGATCGTCAGCGCCTGACGCTGCACCGTCCTACAGGGGCTTGAGGCAATGGCGACGGTGCCGGTCGTCGGCGCGGGATCAGAGTGACTTCAGTCGTCTCGATGAGGCGCTTTCTTCCAACTCTCCGAAAGGCAAATCATGAACAAGGATCAAGTCGCAGGCCGTGTGGACCAAGCCAAGGGCAAGGTCAAGGAAGTGGCCGGCCGCGTGGTGGGCAACGAGTCGCTCGAAGCCGAAGGCGCTGCGGAAAAGGTCGCCGGCAAGGTGCAGAGCACCTATGGCGACGTCAAGGAAAAGACCAAGGACGCCATCAAGGATGGTGCCAACAAGCTTTGAGTTCACGACGGGCCCCGACGGGGCCCCTGTCTGAAGGGGTATGGTCATGAATACTTCGATGCACAGGGCGCCACACGGGCGCCTGCCGGGCCTGGCACGCTTTGCGTTGCTGGGCCTTTTGCTCGCGCTGGCGGCCTGCGACAAGGCCGACGAACGCAGTGCGGGCGAGAAGGTGGATTCGGCGATCGCGCGCACTCAGCAGGCCGCGACCGAAGCGGCGGCGCGCACGGAAGCCCTGGCGCGCGAGGCCGGAGCCAAGGTGAAGGCGTCCGAGCCGGCCATGCAGCAGGGTCTGGACAAGATCAAGGAAGCCGCCAGGGAAACCGGCGCGGCCGTGTCGGCCGGCGTGAGTGACGCCACCATCACGGCCAGCGTGTCGGCCGGTTTGGCCAAGGATCCGGCCTTGAGCGCTACCCGCATCGACGTCGACACCCAGGGCGGTACCGTCACCTTGCGCGGGCCGGCACCGAGTACCGAGGCGAAGGCGCGGGCGGAAACCATCGCGCGAGCCGTGAACGGCGTGAGCAAGGTCGACAACCAGCTGGAAGTGCGGGCGATGTAGGAGCGGGTGCGCACACCGCCATCGCAAAGCAAAAAACCCGGCCTGCGCCGGGTTTTTTGATGGATGCTGCATGCCTCAACGCCTGTCGTCGTCGCGCTGCATCAGCGTGGTGACCATGTCGGCCACATCGGAGGTCTTGAGCAGCATGGCCAGCACTGCGGTGACCGACAGCAGTCGCCACGGCTTGACCAGCACTACCAGTGCACCGGTGCCGGCCGCCACGGCCATCAGCCGGCCGGGGCGTTCCTCGGCAAAGCGCTGCAGCACCGGGCGGGCCAGCTGGCACGCGGCGTTGGCCGGATGTCGTCGCCACCAACGCACGGCGACGCTGCGGCTCATGTCCAGCCAGGGCAGGTCGTGCAGCGAGAACGCGCTGGCCGTGGAATGGCCGGTGCGCAAGGCAGAGGCTTCAGCAGCTTCCAGGGGCGCATCGTAGGCTTCGTCTGGAACAGGGGCGGGCTGCCGGAACAGCGCACGCCGAGACAGCGCCAGGCGCTGCTGCGGTGTCAGGGCATCACGGTCAATCGCCACGGCGACCTCCGGCGGCATGCAGCGCACGCAGGTCTTCGTCGAACTGTGCGCGGACCTCGGCCAGGCCGTTCCAGGCAAGAGGGCGGCAGGCGATCCAGCCCGCGATCACGGCGATGAACAGTGATCCTGCGGGTATGGCGACCAGCGTCCAGTGGAAACGTCCTTCCATGCCGTAGAGCATGGCGGCCACGCCGGCCAGGCCGAGCGCCAGCAGCAGCCCGATGGCTGCGACCACGCCGGCGGCAATGCGCGCGCCCAGACCGCGCCCGGCCTGTGCGGCTTCGAGCTTGATCAGGGCGGCGTAGTTGCCGACGTGTTCGGCGATGAGCTCCGGATGCCCGAGCACCGTTGCATAGAGGGGATGAAGCATGGTGCGCGAGCGGGGACTGGGTCAGCAGCCGTCAGGGGCTCAGTAGTCGTCCCGGTTGCCGCGGCGGCTGGCGAGCACGATCAGCGCGGTGATGGCAGCGCCTGCGGCAGCGGCGATCAGCACCGAGCGCACGGGCTGGTCGGAGATGTACTTGCCGGTCACGTCGGCAGCCTGCTCCAGGCGGCGCTGCGCGCGTGCGCTGGTGGTCGAGGCGGCATCCAGACCGCGCTGCACGGCCTGCTGCACGCGGGCCGCGATCTGTTCGACGCTGGGCTCGGCCTCGCGGCGCAGGTCGCGCACCTTCTCGCCCGCGGCGTTCACGGCGTTCTGGGCGTAAGCGCGGGTCGACTCGATGGCGTCGTTGGCGGTGCGGCTGGCTTCGTCGGCGAGTTGCGATGCGGTCTTCGTGTTCATGGAAGTGATCCTTTCTGGGAGATTGAGCTCTTGGCCTGCCCATCGTAACGGCGTCCGCTCGACGCTGGAAGGCATCGGTGGGCCGTTGTGGGCAGCTTGGAGTCAACCTTAGCGAGGCCACTCGCGCCGGCGTGTCAGCAGCCGTGCGCGGGGCTCGTAGGAGAGCAGCGTCAGCGTTCCGGCGGCACGCTGGCCGCCGGCGGTGTCGCGACGACGCGGCGAACCGGCAGCATGGCCGTGAGCCGGGTCCCGTTGCCGGGCGTGGACGCCACCGTGAGCTTGCCTTGTGCCGCTTCGACCCGGTGGCGCATGCCGGCCAGGCCGTGGGTGGAAGGGCGCGCGCGCTGGGTGTCGAAACCCTGGCCGTTGTCGGTCACTTCGACGATCACGTGGTTGCCGTAGTTCTTCATCACGATGGTGGCCTCGGTGGCCTCCGCGTACTTGCCGATGTTGGTCAGGCTCTCCTGCACCATCCGGTAGATGGTGAGCTGCCGGGCTTCGTCGAGCACCGACGGTTCGAGCGACATCTCGATCTGCAGGCCGGAGCGGTCGGCGAATTCGCGGCCCAGGATTTCCAGCGAGGCGACCAGCCCCAGGTTGGAGAGCGAAGAAGGGCGCAGGTCCTCGATGATCCGCCGCTTGAGCGCGATGCCGCTGTTGAGAAGCTCCGTGAGATGCTGCAGGCGCTGGATCGCATCGGGCGTGTCGGCCAGGCGCGACTTGAGCCGGGCGACGTCGAGCTTGGCTGCCGTGAGCAGCGAGCCGAGTTCGTCGTGCAGCTCGCGCGCCAGGTAGCCACGTTCGGTTTCGCGCACTTCCTGCAGGTGGGTGGCCAGTTCGGCCAGCGACGCGGTGCGTTCCTGCACCTCTGTTTCGAGTGCATTGCGTTCGCGCTGCAGCGCCTCCTGCTGGCGCTCGCCCGCCGATCGCAGGGCATGGCTCTGGCGCAGATAGAGGTAGAAGGCGAGCAGTGCGGCCAGCGCGACGATGGCGATGCCGACGCGGGCCAGCTGCAACGATCGCGCGATCTGCACCTGGCCGAGCGCCATGGCGGCATCGTTGCTGTTGACCAGCGCACTGGCCTGGGCCCGGATGGCCTCCATCTCCTCGCGGCCCACATCGGTGGTGATGACGAACTTCCAGGCGTCGTCGTTGCCGTTCTGGCGCAGGCGGACGCTCATGTCCATCTCGGCCAGCTTGCGTGCCACGTGGGTCGACAACACCGCCAGCTTGGCACTGTCGTCGGGCCGGTCGGCATACAGGGCGCGCAGCAGGTGGAGCTGGCCATCGACCTGGCGGATGGCGTTGTCGTACGGCTCGCGGTAGTGGGCCTCGCCGGTCAGCAGGTAGCCGCGCTGGCCGGTTTCCGCATCGACCACGTTCTGCAGCAGCAGGTTGAGGGCCACCCGCATGCGCTGGGTCTGGCCGACTTCTTCCAGGGCGCGGGTCGATTGGCGAAATCCGGCCTCGTTGATGCCCACGAGCATCACCGCCGCCAGCAGGGCCAGGGTCAGGCTCAAGGCCATCTTGGGAAAAGCTAACCAACGCATGTAGAGGCTTCCGCTGACGGTCCTGTGATCAATTTCGTGAATAATCGATGCCGTTCAGGGAACGATATATCGCGACTTACGAGTGCGCGACAACAAAGAGGATGACAGATGATCAAGATCGGAATTGTGGATGACCACGCCATCGTTCGGTCCGGCTTGCGGCAGTTTTTCTCCGAGCATGTGGATTTGCGCGTCGTAGGCGAGGCGGGAACCGGGCGCGAGGCGATCGAACTGGTGCGCACGACGGAGTTGGACGTGCTGGTGATGGACCTCTCCATGCCCGGCCAGAGCGGCATCGATGCGCTCGCGATGATTCGCGCCAAGGCGCCGGATGTCGGCATCCTGATCCTCAGTGGCTACCCCGAGGAGCACTATGCGATGAACCTGATCCGTCAGGGCGCGAGCGGCTACCTCAACAAGGAGTGCGAGCCGATCGAGATCGTGAATGCGATCCGTACCGTCTCGCTGGGCCGCCGCTACATCACGCCGGCCGTGGCCGAATTGCTGGCACGCCAACTCGACCGCAAGGACGATGCGGCACCGCACGAACAGCTGTCGGAGCGCGAGTTCCAGGTGTTCCTGAAGCTCGCCAAGGGCGAGACGGCGGGCGACATCGCCAAGACGCTGTCGCTGTCGGTGAAGACCGTGAGCACCTACCGCACCCGGCTGATGGAGAAGATGAACCTCTCCTCGAACAGCGACCTGACCTACTACGCGCTGAAGAACAAGCTCATCGACTGATCCCCACCGCCGTCCGCTGTCGCCCGGATCGGGCGATGCGGCGACGGTGCAGCGCATCGGTGCCACCGTTCAGGAGGGAGCGCTTCCGTACAGGCGCGCGACCGCTTGCGCGGCGCAGAAGTCGATCAGCGCTTCGATCTCGTTGGATTTGTCGAACACCGCATCCGCGCCCAACTGCGCGCAGCGCGTGCGGATGTCCGGTGTGGCGTAGTTGCTGAGAACCACCACTTTCTGATGGGGCTGGCGCGTCGCGCAAGCCTGCAGAACCCCCAGCCCGCTGCCTTGCTTGAGGAACAGGTCGACGATGACCAGTTCCCAGGCGTCCTGGTGGGCGACCAGCCAGTCCCTGGCCTCGCTCTCGGCTTCGGCATGGCCGATGGCCTCGACCGGTGCGAGTTCTTCCAGTGCCCCGACCAGATTCTCCCGGATGGTGACGTTGTCTTCGACGATGTAGGTTTTCAATCTCGTTGCCATCTCGACAGGCTCACTCTCCCGCCCGTCGCGCTGGCGATTCGCCATGATGCAGGCATGTGTCATCGTAGAGCCCACGGCAAGGGCCCATGCAAGCACGAGCGGGCGGACCTTGTAGGCGCAATCCCACTTCGGACTTCGGCTGGGCGCGAGCCGTAGGCCGCTGCTCACACGGGCTGACTTGTCGGGCCGACCCGGGCCCGTGGCTTTGCCGTTTAGGCTGGCGCTCTGAATGGCGGCACGGCGCGTGGAAGCCTGGCCTCGGCACCGGCCGCGAACCCGCCATCAGCACCCCATAGGCCCCTTACGGAGATTGATCCCATGCAAGACAAGCAGCAGGGCAGAAGAAGAAGCTGGGCCTTTCGCATCGCAACGGCATGCGTGGCCTTGCTCGCGGTGCTGGTCCTGGTCGTGATGTTCTTTCCATGGGACATGCTGCGAGGTCCGGTCAATCGCTACGTGAGTGAGAAGACCGGCCGGACCTTCGCGATCACCCGCCACCTCGACGTCGATCTCGGCTGGCGCAGCGCCACCGTCAAGCTCGACGGCATCGAGTTCGCCAATCCGGCCTGGGCGCGCGACCCTTATCTGGTGCGTGCCGAGCGCGCGGAACTCGACCTGAGGATCTGGCCACTGCTTCGTGGCAAGGTGGTCATGCCGCGCCTGATGATGGTCGCGCCAGCGGTGGGCCTGCAGATGGAGAAAGACGGCCGCCGGACCTGGGCGCTCGGCAAGGACACCGCGGACGAGGGCTCCGTGCCGACCATCGGGCAGATCCAGGTCGACAAGGGCAGCGTCGACTTTCTGGCCGAACACCTGGGCGTGGACCTGCATGCCGAGGTGGCGTACGACAGCAGCAAGGGCGAGATGCCCCTGAGCTACCGCATCAAGGGCCGCTACCAGCGCCAGCCGCTGACGGCGCAAGGGCGTACCGGCAACGTGATGCAGCTCACCGCCACCGGGCCTGGCCAGCCGCCCTTCCCGCTGGAGATCGAGGCGCGCGCGGGCCAGACGCGGCTCAAGGCCGCGGGCACGGTCGCGACGCTCAGCGGCCTCGACGGCATCGATGCGAGCTTCGATCTGCGCGGCCAGAGCCTGGGCGACCTCTACGGCCTGCTCGGCATCGCGCTGCCGCAGACCTCGCCCTACGCCCTCAGCGGCCAGCTCGGCAAGCGCGCGAGCCTGTGGGAGGTCAAGGGCCTGAAGGGCAAGCTGGGCCTGTCCGACATCGGCGGCGACATGCAGTTCAACCAGGGCACCAAGGTGCCCACGCTGTCGGGCACGCTGCGCTCGCAGGTGATGGACATGGACGACCTGGGCCCGCTGATCGGCCTGCCGCCCACGGCGCGCTCGGCCAATGCGGTGGAGGGCGTCGCGCCGCCGCCGACCGTGACGCAGGTCAAGCGGCCCCAGCGCAACGGCCAGGACAAGGTGCTGCCGACCGCCACGCTGGACTTCGAGCGCCTGGGCGCCATGAACGCCGACGTGCGCTACAGCGCCGACCGGATCCGCAACGTGCGCGACGTGCCGCTGGACAAGGGCAGCGTGCACGTGAAGCTGCAGGACCGCGTGCTCACGCTCGACCCCCTAGACCTGGGGGTGGCCGCCGGCAAGATGGTCGGCGCCATCCGCATCGATGCGGCAAAGAACCCGGCCGACATCCGGGCCTCGCTCGATCTGCGCGGCATGCAGCTGGCCCGCCTGTTCCCCAAGCTCGAGACCACGGGCAACAGCGTGGGCAAGTTCGGCGGTCGCCTCAATCTCTCGGGGTCGGGCAATTCGGTGGCCAGCTGGCTCGGCGGGGCCTCGGGCGACGTCGCGGTGCTCTCGGGCAGTGGCCAGTTCGGCAACCTGCTGCCCGTGTTCGCAACCCTCGTCGGGGGCGACATCATCAAGTTCCTGCTGCGCGGCGACCGCAATGTCGAATTGCGCTGCGCGGCCGTGGCCTTCGACGTCAACAAGGGCCTGATGACCGGGCGCACGCTGGTGGTCGACACGACCAATGCGCTGTTCACCGCCACCGGGCAGGCCAATCTGGCCAACGAGACGCTCGACTTCGTGATCCATCCGGAGCCCAAGAGCAAGAGCATCCTCTCGATCCGCACACCGCTGGTCGTCGGCGGCACCTTCGGCGACCCGAAGGGCGGCGTCGAGGTCGCGCCGCTGGCCGGACGCGGCCTGGCGGCCCTGGCGCTCGGCGCGATCAATCCGCTGCTGGCGCTGGCCGCGACCATCGAGACCGGGCCGGGCGAGGATTCGGACTGCAAGGGCGTGCTGGCGGATGCGAACCGCCCGACCGCAGGCGCCGCCGCCAATGGCGCGGCGCGGGCCAAGGGCGCCAAGCAGCCCTGAGCGCGACGAGAGGAAGGGCGCCGCCTGGCCTCAGCCGCCGGCGCGCTGCGCGCACACGCTGCAGTGCGGGTCGCGCGCCACCTTCAGGCTGTCGAAGGCCGTGCGGCGACCGTCGAACATCAGCAGCTGCCCGGCCAGCGAAGGCGTGATGCCGGCCAGCAGCTTGAGCGCCTCGCTGGCCTGCAGCGTGCCGATGGTGCCGACCACCGGCGCGAATACGCCCATCACGGCGCAGCGCGTTTCCTCGTATTCGGCGTCGGGCGGGAACAGGCAGGCATAGCAGGGCGAGGCCGGGTCCCGCAGGTCGTAGACGCTCAATTGCCCATCGAAGCGGATGGCGGCGCCCGCCACCAGCGGCTTGGCGTGGGCCACGCACGCCGCGTTGACCGCCTGGCGGGTGACGAAGTTGTCGCTGCAGTCGAGCACCACGTCGGCGCTTGCCACCAGCGTGTCGAGCAGGGCGCCATCGGCGCGCACCGCATGCTGGACGATCACGATGTCGGGGTTGATGGCGCGCATCGCCTCGGCGGCCGAGGCCACCTTGGATTGCCCCACGCGCGCGGTGGTGTGGGCGACCTGGCGCTGCAGGTTGGTGAGATCCACCGTGTCGTCGTCGACCAGCGTGATGCGGCCGACACCGGCTGCCGCAAGGTAGAGGCAGGCCGGCGAACCGAGCCCGCCCGCGCCGATGATCAGCGCATGCGCGGCACCGACGCGCGCCTGGCCGTCGATGCCGTACTCCTCGAGCAGAACATGCCGCGAGTGGCGCAGCAGGGCTTCGTCGTCCATGGGCTCCTGCCTGCGTGCGTGCCGGGGCCAGGCCCGGCGGCGACTCAGTTGTCCTTCTTCTCTTCCTTGTTGTCGACGATCACCTGCGTCTTGCTGACGATGACCGGTGCGCCCTTGAGGCTGGCGATGGCCTGCAGCAGCGGGAAGTCCTTGTCGTTGCCGAATTCGGGCACCTTGCGGTCCTGCGGCGGCTTCTTGGCTTCTTCCTCAAGGCGCTTGCGGGCCTCGTCCCGGGCCTTCTCGCGCTCGGGGTCCTTCTGCTCGGGGCCCTGGCCGCTGGCCAGATGCTTCTCGAGGTCGGCCTCGCGCATGCGCAGGGCGGCGTAGGGGCTGCCTTCGGCGCTTTCGTCGACCAGCACGTTGGGCACGATGCCCTTGGCCTGGATCGAGGCACCGCTGGGCGTGTAGTAGCGCGCGGTCGTGATCTTCAGGCCGGTGTCGGGGCCGAGCGGGCGCACGGTCTGAACCGAGCCCTTGCCGAAGGTCTGGCTGCCCATGATGGTGGCGCGCTTGTGGTCCTGCAGCGCGCCGGCCACGATCTCGCTGGCCGAGGCCGAGCCCTCGTTGACCAGCACCACCAGCGGCACGGTCTTGAGCCCCGCGGGCAGGCCGCGCAGCGGGTCGGTGCCGGAGCGGCGTTGGTAGAACTCGGGCGCGGCCTTGTAGACGAACTTGCTCTCGGCGAGCTGGCCGTCGGTGGACACCACCGTCACGTTCTCGGGCAGGAAGGCCGCCGAGATGGCCACCGCCGCGTCGAGCAGGCCGCCCGGATCGTTGCGCAGGTCGAGCACCAGTCCCTTGAGGTTGGGGTCCTGCTTGTAGATTTCCTCGACCTTCTTGACGAAGTCGTCGACCGTGCGTTCCTGGAACTGCGACAGGCGGATCCAGCCATAGCCCGGCTCGATGACCTTGCCGCGCACCGATTGCGTGCGGATTTCCTCGCGCGTGATCGTGACCGGGAAGGTGCGGTTCTCGTCCTTGCGGTAGATGGTCAGCATCACCTTGGTGTTGACTTCGCCGCGCATGCGCTTGACCGCGTCGTTGAGCGACAGTCCGCGCACCGCGGTGTCGTCGATCTTGGTGATCAGGTCATTGGGCTTGAGGCCGGCGCGGAAGGCCGGCGAGCCCTCGATCGGCGACACCACCTTGACCAGCCCGTCTTCCTGGGAGATCTCGATGCCCACGCCCACGAAGCGCCCGGTGGTGCCTTCGCGGAATTCCTTGAAGGACTTCTTGTCGAAGTACTGGGAGTGCGGATCGAGCCCGGCGACCATGCCGGCGATCGCGTCGGAGATGAGTTTCTTCTCGTCCACCGGCTCCACATAGTCGGTCTTCACCATCCCGAACACCGCCGCGAGCTGTTGCAGCTCCTCGAGCGGCAACGGTGCCAGCGAGCCACGCGCCACGGTCTGCAGCGAGACGGTGGTCAGCACGCCGGCCACGGCGCCGGCTGCAACCCAGCCGGTGATCTTGAGTTTCTGGCCCATGTAATGAGTGTCCTAGTCGGGTGTCAAGCCAATATACAGCTAGCTTTGAAGCAATTCTTCTACCAGGGTTCCTTAATCTTCAACCTTTGCCTTGAGAAGCCACCGCCGCGGCGGCCTTGGCGGCGGCCGCGGCATCGCCCAGGTAGTAGTGGCGCAGGGGCTTGAGCTCGTCGTCCAGCTCGTAGACCAGCGGGATGCCGTTGGGAATGTTCAGGCCGACGATGTCGCTGTCGGAGACGCCGTCGAGGTACTTGACCAGCGCGCGAATCGAGTTGCCGTGGGCGGCCACCACCAGGCGGCGGCCGCTGCGGATGGCGGGTGCCATCGACTCGTTCCAGAAGGGCAGCACGCGCGCCACCGTGTCCTTCAGGCATTCGGTCAGCGGGATCTGCTCGGGCGCGAGCTTGGCGTAGCGCAGGTCGCCGCGCTCGCTGCGCGGGTCGGTCGCGTCGAGTGCCGGCGGCGGCGTGTCGTAGCTGCGGCGCCACACCAGCACCTGCTCGTCGCCGTATTCCTTGGCCGTCTCGGCCTTGTTGAGGCCCTGCAGGCCGCCGTAGTGGCGTTCGTTGAGGCGCCAGGAGTGCACCACCGGCAGCCAGGTGCGGTCGAGCTCGTCGAGCGTGTGCCACAGGGTGCGCGTGGCGCGCTTGAGCACGCTGGTGTAGGCCACGTCGAAATCGTACCCCTCGGCCTTGAGCAGGCGACCGGCCTGCTTGGCCTGTTCGACACCGGTCTCGGTCAGGTCGACGTCGGTCCAGCCGGTGAAGCGGTTTTCGAGATTCCAGGTCGACTCGCCGTGGCGGATCAGTACCAGTTTGTGCATGGGGAAGGCCTTTGGCGGAGATTGAGATTCGGGAATGCAGGAGCCTGCATGAACCGCCATTCTAAAATCGGCGGTTTGCCATTCAAGGAACCCTGTGAAATTCATCGTCGACAACTGGATGCTGATCCTGCTCGCGGTCGGCTCGGGCAGCATGCTGGCCTGGCCGCTGATCCGCGGCAACGGCGGTGGCTCGCTCACGGCGCAGGGCGCCGTGCAACTGATCAACCGCGAGCGCGGGGTGGTGGTCGACGTGCGTGACGCCGCCGAATTCGCCGCCGGCCACGCGACCGGCGCCCGCAACGTGCCCTTCGACCAGCTCGAGCAGAAGCTGCCGACCACGGTCAAGAACAAGGGTGTGCCGCTGTTGCTGATGTGCGCCTCGGGCGCCCGCGCCCAGCGCGCGCTGGCCGTGGCCAAGAAACTCGGTTACGAGCAGGCCCAAGTGGTTGCCGGCGGGCTCAAGGGCTGGAAAGACGCTAACCTGCCGATTGAAAAGGCCCCGGAAAAGGCCTGAGCCCACGGGCCGCGCAGCCGGTTTGCGCGGCGTTGAAAACCCGCCATCGTCCCCAAGGTACAGCGTATGCAAGCCGTCAAGATGTACACCACCGCCGTCTGCCCCTACTGCATTCGCGCGAAACAGGTCCTCAAATCCAAGGGTGTCGAGCAGATCGAGGAGATCCGCATCGACACCGACCCGCAGGCGCGCGCCGCCATGATGGAGATCACCCAGCGCCGCACCGTGCCGCAGATCTTCATCGGCGACACGCACGTCGGCGGCTGCGACGACCTGATCGCGCTCGACGGCCGCGGCGGCCTCGTGCCCCTGCTGCAAGGCGCCTGAGCGGAATGCGCCCCGCGGTGGGGCGATAATCGCCGTCTCATTCATCTGCAGCCCGCTGCGGGAACCTCTCCCCGGCGGGCATTGTTTTGATTCTCGAAAGTTGAGCCATGGCCGATACCCCTGATCCCGTGTTCCAGATCCAGCGCGTCTACCTCAAGGACCTGTCGCTCGAACAGCCCAATTCGCCGGCCATCCTGCTCGAGCAGGAACAGCCCACGGTCGACATCCAGCTGGGCGTCGACGCCCAGCCCGTGGCCGACGGCATCTACGAGATCACCGTGTCCGCCACCGTGCAGACCAAGGTGCAGGACCGCACCGTGTTCCTGGTCGAAGCCAAGCAGGCCGGCATCTTCGAGATCCGCAACCTGCCCGAAGACCAGATGGGTCCGATCCTGGGCATCGCCTGCCCGCAGATCGTCTATCCCTACCTGCGCGGCAACGTGGCCGACGTGATCCAGCGCGGCGGCTTCCCGCCCGTGCACCTGGCCGAGATCAACTTCCAGGCCATGTACGAGCAGCAGCAGGCTGCCGCGGCCGGCCAGCCCTCGCCCATCGTCACGCAGTAAACCGGCCGCACGCCGCCAACGCCGATGAAGATCTGCGTTCATGGCGCCGGTGCCTGGGGCACGGCGGTGGCCGTCAATGCGGCCGCCCGCCACGAAGTCACGCTCTGGGCGCGCGATGCCGCCCAGGCCGAAGCCATTTCGACGGCGCGTGAGAACACCCGCTACCTCCCGGGGCTGGCGTTGCCGGCCGCGCTGGCGGTGCGCTGCGGCGACATCGGCACGGCCAGCGCCGGCGCCGACCTGGTCATCGTGGCCACGCCGATGGCGGCCCTGCGCGACCAGCTCGTCGCGCTGCGCGGCTGTACCGTGCCCGTGGCCTGGCTGTGCAAGGGCGTCGAGCCCGCGCGCGATGCTTCGTCCCCCACGTCCCATGGCCTGCTGGCGCACGAGATCTGGGCGCAGGTCGCGCCCGCATTGCGTGCCGGCGTGCTCAGCGGCCCCAGCTTCGCGCAGGAAGTGGCCGAAGGCCGCCCGACCGCGCTGGTCGCGGCCAGCCCGCATGCGATCGTGCGCGACGCGCTGGTCGACGCTTTCCACGGACCGGCGCTGCGCGTCTACGCCAACGAGGACATCGTCGGCGTCGAGGTCGGCGGGGCGGTCAAGAACGTGCTCGCCATCGCGACCGGCCTGTGCGACGGCCTGGCGCTGGGCCTCAACGCGCGCGCTGCGCTGATCACCCGCGGCCTGGCCGAGATGACGCGTTTCGGCCTCGCGCTGGGCGCGCGTGCCGAGACCTTCATGGGCCTGTCGGGCCTGGGCGACCTGGTGCTGACCGCCACAGGCGACCTGTCGCGCAATCGCAAGGTCGGCCTGCTGCTGGCCCAGGGCCGCACGCTGGCGCAGGCAGTCGCCTCGCTGGGCCATGTGGCCGAAGGCGTGTATTGCGCGCGCACCGTGGTGCAGCGCGCGCGCGGCCTGGGCATCGAGATGCCCATCGCCGAAGGCGTGGTCGCGCTGCTCGACGGCCGTGTGAGCCCGCAGGATGCGGTCGTCGCGCTGACCGGCCGCGACCCGGTGCCGGAGTCGCCGGCTTCGGCCGGACCGGTGTCCCCTCGTTGAACCCAGAACAAGAACACAGAGACCGAGCGCCATGAGCCTTCGCTTTGATTTTTCGGCGTCGGCCGTGGCCGCGCTGGCCCTGTCCGATGCCACCCGTGCCCTGCAGGAAGACGTCGCCGACGGTGACCTGACCGCCTCGCTGGTCGACCCCGGCCGCCGGGCCCGTGCCCGCGTGCTGGCGCGCGAAGCGGCCGTGGTCTGCGGCGCGCCCTGGGTCGAGGCCACGCTGCGGCAGCTCGATCCCGAGGTGCGCATCACCTGGCTGTGCGCCGAAGGCGAGCGCTGCGCCGCCGACCAGACGGTGCTCGAGATCGAAGGCCGGGCGCGCGCGCTGCTGACGGCCGAGCGCACCTCGCTCAACTTCCTGCAGCTGCTGAGCGCGGTCGCGACCAAGACCGCGCTGTACGCCGACGCGGTGAAGGGCACGCGGGCCCGCATCGTCGACACCCGCAAGACCCTGCCGGGCCTGCGCCTGGCGCAGAAGTACGCGGTGCGCACCGGTGGCGGCCTGAACCACCGCATCGGCCTCTACGACGCGGTGCTGATCAAGGAAAACCACATCGCCGCCGCCGGCGGCGTGGCCGCCGCGCTGCGCGCGGTCGCGCCGGTGGCGTCGCAGGCCGCCTTCGTCGAGGTCGAGGTCGAGACCCTGGCCCAGTTGCACGAGGCGCTCGAGGCCGGCGCCCGCATGGTGCTGCTCGACAACATGGACCTGCCCACGCTGCGCGAGGCGGTGCGCATCAACGATGCGGCCGGCGAAGAGCGCAAGGCGATCCTGGAGATCTCGGGTGGCGTCACACTGGACGGCCTGCGCGCGCTGGCCGAGACCGGCGTCGACCGCATCTCCGTGGGCGCGTTGACCAAGGACGTCAAGGCCACCGACTACTCGATGCGTTTCCAGGAAGGCTGAGCTGCCATGTCGTCCCCGGTCATCGACGTCGACTACGAACAACCGGCCCAGGGCTCGGTCTGCGACACGCGCCACGCCTGGGCGCGCGTGCCGCCCGAGCCTTCGCCCGACGAGCGCATCGCGCTCAAGGAACGCATCCGCCGCCTGTTGCGTGAACGCAATGCCGTGATGGTGTCGCACTTCTACGTGCACCCCGACCTGCAGGACCTGGCCGAGGAAACCGGCGGCATCGTGAGCGACTCGCTGGAGATGGCGCGCTTCGGCCGCGACCATGCGGCGCAGACGCTGGTGGTCTCGGGCGTGCGCTTCATGGGCGAGACCTCGAAGATCCTGTCGCCCGAGAAGCGCGTGCTGATGCCCGACCTCGACGCGAACTGCTCGCTCGACCTGGGCTGCCCGGTCGACGAGTTCAGTGCCTTCTGCGACCGGCATCCGGACCGGACCGTGGTGGTCTACGCCAACACCAGCGCGGCCGTGAAGGCGCGTGCCGACTGGCTGGTCACCTCGAGCTGTGCGCTCGACGTGGTCAACGCGCTGCATGCGGCCGGGCAGAAGATCCTCTGGGGCCCGGACCGCCACCTGGGCGACTACATCCAGCGCCAGACCGGCGCCGACATGGTCAGCTGGAACGGCGCCTGCATCGTGCACGACGAGTTCAAGGCGCTGGAGCTTGAACTTCTCATGAAGGAGCACCCGCAGGCCAAGGTGCTGGTGCACCCCGAGTCGCCGGCCGACGTGATCGCGCTGGCCGACGCGGTGGGCTCGACCTCGGCCATCCTGAACGCGGCGCAGCGCCTGGACGCGAAGGAATTCATCGTCGCCACCGACAGCGGCATGCTGCACAAGCTGCGCACCCTCAACCCGGGCAAGACCTTCATCGAGGCGCCCACGGCCGGCAACGGCGGCACCTGCAAGAGCTGCGCGCACTGCCCCTGGATGGCGATGAACGGCCTGGCCGACCTGGCGCGCGCCCTCGAGACCGGATCGGGCGAGGTGCATGTGGACCCCGCGCTGGGCCTGCGCGCCCGCGTGCCGATCGACCGCATGCTGGCCTTCACCGCCGGGCTCAAGCAGGGCCTTGCGCCCGGCAGCCTGGTGGCGGGGATCGGCGCGGCCTGATGACGGCAAGCGTCTCGGCGCTGATCGACTTCAGCACGCCCGGGTCGCCCGACGGTGCGCGCCTGCGCCATGCCTTCGGCACGCCGCGCGAGACGCTGGTCGCGCACACGCCCGACAAGGTGCGACCGCTGCTCGATGCCGTGCAGGCGCACGCGCGGCAGGGCCGCTGGTGCGTGGGCTACCTGCGCTACGAGGCCGCATCGGCCTTCGATCCCGCGCTGGCGGTGCACGCCGCGGACGGTCCGCTGGCCTGGTTTGGCGTGCATGACGGCACCCGGCCGTGGCCCGCGCCGGCCGAGGAGGCCGCGCCCTCGCTGCAGTGGGATGACACGCTGACGCGGCCCGCCTTCGACCGTGCGATGGCCGAGATCCACCGCGCCATCGCGGCCGGCGCGCTCTACCAGCTCAACTACACGGCGCCCCTGCAGGCGCAACCGGGCGCGCTCTCGGACGACGCACGGCACGCGCTGTTCGCGGCCCTGCAGCGGGCCCAGCCCGGCGGCTACGCGGCCTTCATCGACGCGGGCGACGAGCAGCTGCTGTCGGTGTCGCCCGAGCTGTTCTTCGACTGGCGCGAGCGGCGCCTGCTGGCCCGCCCCATGAAGGGCACGGCCGCGCGCGGTGCCAATGCCGAGGCCGACGCCGCGGCCGCGGCCTGGCTGCGCAGTTCGGCCAAGGAGCGGGCCGAGAACGTGATGATCGTCGACCTGCTGCGCAACGACATGTCGCGCGTGGCCGAGCCCTTCTCGGTGCGCGTGCCGCGGCTGTTCCACACCCAGGCCCTGCCCACCGTGTGGCAGATGACCTCCGACGTCGAGGCGCGCACGCGCGCCGGCTGCAGCCTGGCCGACCTGTTCGCCGCGCTCTTTCCCTGCGGCTCGGTCACGGGTGCGCCCAAGGTCGCGGCGATGCGCCTGATCCGTGACCTCGAGCCCGTGCCCCGCGGCATCTATTGCGGCGCCGTGGGCGTGGTGCAGCCCGGCGGCGCGGCCACCTTCAACGTGCCGATCCGCACCGTGACCTTGCAGGGCGGCACGGCCCGCTGCGGCATCGGCAGCGGCATCACCGCCGATGCCGGCACCGACGGCGAGTGGCAGGAGTGGCGCCACAAGCGCGCCTTCCTCGAACGGGCGAGCGCGCCCTTCGCGCTGCTCGAGACGCTGGCGCTGGAAGACGGACAGCTGCGCCACCGCGAGGCCCATCTGGCGCGCATGGCGGCCGCAGCCGCGCACTTCGCCTATCCCTGGGACGCACAGGCCGTGGCGCAGTGCCTCGATGTGCTGCGCGCGGCGCATCCCGAGGGCCTGTGGCGCGTGCGCCTGCTGCTCGATGCGCGGGGCCGCTCACAGGCCCAGGCCTTTGCGCAGGAGGCCGCGCCCTCACGCGTGCGGCTGCAGCTGGCCGACCGTCCCTTCGAGGCGACCGACAGCGAGTTCGTGCGTTTCAAGACCACGCGGCGCGCGCACTACGAGGCCTTCGCGCCCACGCGTGCGGGCGTGTTCGACACGCTGCTGTGGAACCGGCACGGCGAGCTCACCGAGACCACGCGCGGCAACATCGCGCTGCAGCTCGACGGCCGCTGGGTCACGCCGCCGCTGTACTGCGGCCTGCTGGGCGGCATCGGCCGCGCACAGACGCTGGCCGAGGGGCGGCTCGCCGAAGCCGTGGTGCGTGTCGAGGACCTGCCGCGCGTGCAGGCCATGGCTTTCGTCAACAGCCTGCGCGGCTGGATCGAGGCCGATCTCGACTGAGCCTCAGGTGTCGATTTCCAGGTTGTCGATCAGCCGTGTGTTGCCCAGCCGCGCCGCGGCCAGCGCCACCAGCGGCTCGCCGGCCGAGGGGGCGAGCAGGTCCGCCCGGCGGCGCAGCACCAGGTAGTCGGGCTGCCAGCCGCGGGCCGTCAGCGTCTGCATCGCGCGCGCCTCGATCGCGGCCAGGTCGCGCTCGCCTTCGCGCACGGCCGCGGCCATGGCCTGCAGCGTCTTCGACAGCTGCACCGCCTCGGCGCGTTCGGTCTCGCTGAGGTAGCCGTTGCGCGAGGACAGCGCCAGGCCGTCGGCGGCGCGGAAGGTCTCGCCGCCCACGATCTCGATCGGCAGCGCGAACTGCCGCACCATGTGGCGGATCGTCATCAGCTGCTGGTAGTCCTTCTTGCCGAACACCGCCACCCGCGGCTGCACGCAGCTGAAGAGCTTCATCACCACGGTGCACACGCCGATGAAGAAGCCGGGCCGGAAGTGGCCCTCGAGCAGGTCGGCCAGGGCCGGGTCCGGGTGCACCTTGCAGGTCTGCGGCTCGGGGTAGAGCGCGCGCTCGTCGGGCGCGAACAGCACGTCGCAGCCGGCCGCGCGCAGCTTCTCGCAGTCGCTGTCCCAGGTGCGCGGGTAGGTGTCGAAGTCCTCGTGCGGCAGGAACTGCAGCCGGTTCACGAAGATGCTGGCCACGGTCACGTCGCCCAGGGGCTTGGCCTGCTTCACCAGGGCCAGGTGGCCGTCGTGCAGGTTGCCCATGGTCGGCACGAAGGCGGGGCGGCGGAACGCGGCGAGGTGCTCGCGCAGTTCGGGGATGGTGCGTGCGATGTGCATGATGAAGAAGCTCTTACCAGGCGTGGCGTCGATCGTCGGGGAAGCTGCCGTCCTTGACGGCGCGGACATAGGCCTGCAGCGCGGGCAGCACGCCCGGCGCATCGGCCATGAAGTTGCGCACGAACTTCGGCATCTTGCCGAGGTTGATGCCCAGCATGTCGTGCAGCACCAGCACCTGGCCCGCGGTGGCCCGGCCGGCGCCGATGCCGATGGTGGCGCAGTGCGTCAGTTCGGCCGTGAGTTCGGCCGCCAGCGTGGCCGGCACCATCTCGAGCACCAGCATCGCCGCGCCCGCGTCCTGCAGCGCATGCGCCTGCTGCTTGAGCAGCGCGCCGGCATCGCCCTTGCCCTGCACCCGGTAGCCGCCCAGCGCATGCACGGTCTGCGGCGTCAGGCCCAGGTGGGCGCAGACCGGGATGCCGCGCTCGACCAGGAAGCGCACGGTCTCGGTGGTCCAGCCGCCGCCTTCGAGCTTGACCATGTGGGCGCCGGCCTGCATCAGCACCGTGGCGCTTTCGAGCGCCTGTTCGCGCGACTGCTGGTAGCTGCCGAAGGGCAGGTCGGCGATCAGCCAGGCCGTGCCCTGCACGCGGCGCAGGCCGCGCGACACGCTGTCGGTGTGGTAGCGCATGGTGTCCAGGCTCACGCCGACGGTGCTGTTCAGGCCCTGGCAGACCATGCCCAGCGAATCGCCGACCAGCAGGCAGTCGATGCCCGCGGCATCGGCCATGGCGGCGAAGGTGGCGTCGTAGGCGGTCAGCATCGCGATCTTCTCGCCGCGCGCATGCATGTCGGCGATGCGCGGCAGGCTCACGGGCTTGCGCGCGGCCGGCTGCGAGGCCGGCGGCAGCGTGCCGTAGGGCGATGCGGTCTCGGGCTGGGGTTGTGGCGGGGTCGACATGGTTGGCTTTTCTCCTGCGGGCGTCGGTGGCCGGGCATCCTCGGTTGAAGAGAAGGGAAGCTAGCCCGCGGTGGGCGTCAGCACCGTCGGTGCGGTCGGTTCGGCGAGCGAAGGATAGTCGCGGCTGAAGTGCAGGCCGCGGCTCTCGTGGCGGGCCTGGGCCGAGCGCACGATCAGCTCGGCCACCTGCACCAGGTTGCGCAGTTCCAGCAGGTCGCGCGTGACGTGGAAGTTGGCGTAGAACTCCTGGATCTCGGCCTGCAGCAGCGCGATGCGGTGGCTCGCGCGCTCCAGGCGCTTGTTGGTGCGCACGATGCCCACGTAGTCCCACATGAAACGGCGCAGCTCGTCCCAGTTGTGGGAGATCACCACGGCCTCGTCGGCATCGGTAACGCGGCTGTCGTCCCAGGCGGGCAGTTCGGTGCGCGCGTGCACGGGCGCCTTGGCGATCGCGTCGGCCGCGGCGCGCGCGAACACCATGCATTCGACCAGCGAGTTGCTGGCCAGCCGGTTGGCGCCGTGCAGGCCGGTGCAGGCGGTCTCGCCGATGGCGTAGAGGCCGGGCAGGTCGGTGCGCCCGTCGAGGTCGCTCAGCACGCCGCCGCAGGTGTAGTGCGCGGCCGGCACCACCGGGATGGGTTCGCGCGTGATGTCGATGCCCAGCTCGGCGCAGCGCGCGAGGATGTTGGGGAAGTGTTCCTGCAGGAAGGCCGCGGGCTGGTGCGAGATGTCCAGGTGCACGCAGTCCAGGCCGTGCTTCTTCATCTCGAAGTCGATGGCGCGCGCCACCACGTCGCGCGGCGCGAGCTCGGCGCGTGCGTCGTGCGTGGGCATGAAGCGCGTGCCGTCGGGCAGCTTGAGCAGCCCGCCTTCGCCCCGCACCGCCTCGCTGATCAGGAAGGACTTGGCATGCGGGTGGTAGAGGCAGGTCGGGTGGAACTGGATGAACTCCATGTTCGACACCCGGCAGCCCGCGCGCCAGGCCGCGGCGATGCCGTCGCCGGTGGCCGTGTCGGGGTTGGTGGTGTAGAGGTAGACCTTGCCCGCGCCGCCCGTGGCCAGGATGGTGTGCGGCGCGCGGAAGGCCAGCACCTCGTCGGTGGCGTCGTCGAGTGCGTAGAGGCCCACGCAGGCCGGGTCGGCCAGGCCCAGCTTGGTGCCGGTGACCAGGTCGACCAGCGTGTGGTGCTCGAACAGCGTGATGTTCGGCGTGCGGCGCACGCGCTCGATCAGCACCTGCTGCACGGCCGCGCCGGTGGCGTCGGTGGCATGCACGATGCGGCGCTGGCTGTGGCCGCCCTCGCGGGTCAGGTGCAGGTCGCCGTCCTCTTCCGAGAAGGGCACGCCGAGTTCGCGCAGCCAGCCGATGGCCTGGGGCGCGCCTTCGACCACCAGACGCGTGGCCTCGGGGTCGCAGAGGCCGGCGCCGGCCACCAGCGTGTCTTCCACATGGGCGTCGAAGCTGTCGCCCGCGGCCAGCACGGCCGCGATGCCGCCCTGCGCCCAGGCGCTGGAGCCGTCGTTCAGGGCCCGCTTGGTGAGCACGGCCACGCGGTGGGTGGGCGCCAGGTGCAGCGCGGCGGAGAGGCCGGCGAGGCCGCTGCCGACGATCAGGACATCGAAATCTTGTGAAGCCATCGAGGAAGTGCCAAGTTCGGGATCGGTGACAGGTCGGGCGGCAGGGGGCGGCGAAGTGAAGCGCGGTGCGCGAAGCCTGGGGGGGAGCCCTACACAGGGGAATAGGCCAGGCGCACGTAGATGGGCGCGAAGGCCTCGGCCTGGGTGATGTCGATCAGCGTTTCCTTGGCCAGCTCGAGCATCGCGATGAAGGTCACGATCAGCACCGGCGTGCCGCGCGTCACGTCGAACAGCTTCTCGAACTCCACGAACTGGCGCCCCTGCAGGTGGCGCAGCACCACGCTCATGTGCTCGCGCACGCTGAGTTCCTCGCGCGAGATCTTGTGGTGCTGCACGAGCTTGGCGCGCTTGAGGATGTCGGCCCAGGCCTCGCGCAGGTCGACCACGTTCATCTCGGGGAAGCGCGGCTTGAGCGACTGCTCGATGTAGACCTGCGCCTTCCAGAAGTCGCGGCCGTAGGTCGGCATGGCGTTGAGCGAGGCGGCCTGCAGTTTGGTCTGCTCGTACTCGAGCAGGCGGCGCACGAGTTCGGCGCGCGGGTCCTCGGCCTCTTCGCCGTCGGCCACCTTCTTGGGCGGCAGCAGCATGCGCGACTTGATCTCGATCAGCATCGCCGCCATCAGCAGGTACTCGGCGGCGAGTTCGAGGTTGGTCTGGCGCACCTGGTCGACATAGGTCAGGTACTGGCGCGTCAGCCCGGCCATCGGGATGTCGAGGATGTTGAAGTTCTGCTTGCGGATCAGGTAGAGCAGCAGGTCCAGCGGCCCCTCGAAGGCCTCGAGGAAGACCTGCAGCGCCTCGGGCGGGATGTACAGGTCGTTGGGCAGCGCGAACAGCGGCTCGCCGTACAGGCGCGCCAGCGCCACCTGGTCCACCACCTCGGGCATGGCGGTGAGCACCGGTTCGCTGTCGTCCGGCGGGGCGGCAGCCTGCTTGCGCACCGGCTTACTTGGCCTGGGTCTGGTAGACGTAGGGCTGTTGCGGCACGCGGGCCTGGCCGTACTCGTCGAGCTGGCTGCGGTCGAGCTTCTTGTCCCACAGCAGGGCACGTCCGGCGCGCTGTTCCGCCTCGAGCGAGGGCTTCTTGCGCTTGAGTTCGTCGATGAACTGGGTGGCGTCGGAGGTGTAGTGGGGGCGGTTGAAGATGGACATAGACTGGAACCTTTGGTGCGCGATTTTACGGGGGCAGCGACATGGCATGCGAAAAATGGGGCAAGGCGCTGGTTTTGAGCCTGCTGCTGGCGCTGGCCGCCTGCGACAACCAGGCCATCCGCGAGCTGGAAGAGGGCGTGGCGACCGAGGCCGACGTGCGGGCCCGCTTCGGCACGCCGGAGAACGTCTGGGACAGCCCGGCCGGCCGGGTCTTCGAGTACAACCGCCAGCCCCAGGGCCAGAAGAACTACATGATCACCATCGGTGCCGACGGCCGCATGAACGCGCTGCGCCAGGTGCTCACGCCGCAGAACTTCGCCAGGGTGCAGCCCGGCATGGCGATGGAGGAGTTGCGCAGGCTCCTGGGCAAGCCGGCCAAGGTCACGCCCTATGCGCTCAAGCGCGAGACCGAATGGGAATGGCGCTGGGTGCAGCCGCCCAATGCGCCGATGGTCTTCACCGCGGTGCTCAACGACGACCAGCGCGTGCTGCGCAGCGGCTCGTCGCCCGACCGCGCGACCGAGGCGCCCTGAGCGCCTGTCGGTTCAGGGGGCGCCGCCGCCCGGAATCACCGCATCGGCCGTGGCGCCGATGACCTTGCCGCCGATGCGCACCGTGCCCACCACCGCATCCGCCGCCAGCCCGACCGCCGAGGCGCCCACGCCGACCACGGTGCTGGTCACAGCGACCACTGCGCAGCCGCCGAGCAGGCCTGCCAGCGAGACGCACAGGAGGAGGCTGAGAAGTTTCATGGTCGGATGTCGGTTCAGAACGTGTGAAGGAAGCGTCGCGAGCGCCCCGAGCCTGCCAAGGCTGAGTTCTGGAGCGGAGCCGCACTCTCGTGCGGTGAGCACCGCAGATGCGGGATCGGAGTGCGCAGCAGCTTCCTTCGCACGTTCTCAGCGGACGCGCATGCCCGGGACCGCGCCCGGCCACGGTTCGAGCACGTGGATGCCCGGATGGGCCTTCTCGTCGGCGTGGCTCGCGGCCAGCACCATGCCCTCGCTGACGCCGAACTTCATCTTGCGCGGCGCCAGGTTGGCGACCAGCACCGTGAGCTTGCCCACCAGCTGCTCGGGCTGGTAGGCCGAGGCGATGCCGCTGAACACGTTGCGCGTGCTCGCTTCGCCCGCGTCGAGCGTCAGCCGCAGCAGCTTGGTCGAGCCCTCGACCTTCTCGCAGGCCACGATCTTCGCGATGCGCAGGTCGATCTTGGCGAAGTCGTCGATGGTGATGGTCGGTGCGATGGCTTCACCGCCCGGCAGTGCCTCGGCGGGCGGTGCTTCGGCGGCGGCGGGGGCCGCTTCGGCGGGCTCGAACAGCGCATCGAGCAGCTTCGGGTCGACGCGCTGCGTCAGGTGCTTGTAGTCGCCGATCGCGTGACCCGCGGGCAGGGCCGTGGCCGCATCGCGCCACTGCAGCGGCTCGATCGCGAGGAAGCTCTCGACGTTCTTCGCCAGCGCCGGCAGCACCGGCTTCAGGTAGAGCGTGAGCAGGCGGAAGGCCTCGATGCAGACCGTGCACACGTCGTGCAGCCGCGCCTCCATGCCTTCTTTCTTCGCCAGTTCCCAGGGCTTGTTGGCGTCGACGTACTCGTTCACGCGGTCGGCCAGCGCCATGGTGTCGCGCAGCGCGCGCGCGGTGTCGCGCCCGTCGTACAGCACGCGCAGCGCTTCGGCCTCGGCCCGCAGGGCTGCGAGCAGCGCCGCGCCGTTTTCCGACACGGTGCCCAGCTTGCCGCCGAAGCGCTTGCCGATGAAGCCCGCCGCGCGGCTCGCGATGTTGATGTACTTGCCCACCAGGTCGCTGTTGACGCGCGCCACGAAGTCGTCGGGGTTGAAGTCGATGTCCTCGTTGCGGCCGCTGAGCTTGGCCGCGAGGTAGTAGCGCAGGTGCTCGGGGTTGAGCCCGGTCGACAGGTATTTCAGCGGGTCGATGCCGGTGCCGCGGCTCTTGCTCATCTTCTCGCCGCTGACCGTGAGGTGGCCGTGCACGTAGACCGCGTTGGGCGCCTTGCGGCCGCTGAAGTGCAGCATCGCGGGCCAGAACAGCGTGTGGAAGGTGATGATGTCCTTGCCGATGAAGTGCACCTGCTCGAGCTCGGGGTCGGCCATGTACTCGGTGTAGGAGATGCCGTCGCCGCCGAGTTCGATGCAGCGCTTGTCGAGCAGGTTCTTGAGCGAAGCCAGGTAGCCCACGGGGGCATCGAGCCACACGTAGAAGTACTTGCCCGGCGCATCGGGGATCTCGATACCGAAGTAGGGCGCATCGCGGCTGATGTCCCAGTCGCCCAGGCCGCCCTTGCCCTCGTCGTCCTTGTAGAGCCACTCGCGGATCTTGTTCTGCACCTCGGGCTGCACATGGCCGGGCGCGGTGGTCCATTCCTTGAGGAAGGCCTCGCAGCGCGGGTCCGACAGCTTGAAGAAGAAGTGGTCGGAGCTGCGCAGCTCGGGCTTGGCGCCCGACAGCGCCGAGTAGGGGTTGATCAGCTCGGTGGGCGCATACACCGCGCCGCAGACTTCGCAGTTGTCGCCGTACTGGTCCTTGGCGTGGCACTTCGGGCACTCGCCCTTGATGAAGCGGTCGGCCAGGAACATGCCCTTCTCGGGGTCGTAGAACTGCTCGACGCTGCGCGTCTCGATCAGGCCGGCCTTGTCGCGCAGGTCGCGGTAGATGGCCTGCGCCAGGTCGTGGTTCTCGGGCGAGTCGGTCGAGCTCCAGTTGTCGAAGGCGATGTGGAAGCCGTCGAGGTAGGGCTTGCGGCCGGCCGCGATCTCGGCCACGAAGGCCTGCGGCGTCACGCCGGCCTTGTCGGCCGCGATGGTGATGGCCGCGCCGTGCGCGTCGTCGGCACAGACGAAGTTCACGTCGGCGCCATGCATTCGCTGCGCCCGCACCCAGATGTCGGCCTGGATGTACTCCATGATGTGGCCGATGTGGAACTTGCCGTTGGCGTAGGGCAGGGCGGTGGTGACGAAGAGCTTGCGCTGAGGCATCGAAGGGCGCTTTCTGGGAGAGTCCATGTCGGCGCGCAGCACGACGTGCGCTGCGGCGGCGGGACAGGCATTTTAGGTCGTCCCCGGGTTTGCCCGTGGGCGCCCTCCCGTTCCCCGCCCCGGCCCGCCTACTTGCGCGCCAGCGGGATCTGCAGGTTGGTCGGCCGGTTCGCTTCGGTGTCGAAGCCGCGCCCGTCGACGTGGCGCGCTCCCCAGAACAGCAGGCCGTTCGACAGGTGGACCAGGTCGAACTCCATGAAGTTCCTGCCCTGGACCAGGCCGAAGGGCGCAAAGCTCTTGCCGAAGATGCTCTGGGCCGTGCCGACTTCCCACCTGGCATAGCCCTGGTTCGCCACCTGGTTGAGCACGTCGGCGAAGCCCTGCAGCAGCGGCGTCACCTCGTAGGCCTCGTCGGCCACGAAGTCGACCTTCTGCGCACCCGGGGCCACCGGATGCTCGCCGCGCCAGAACACATGGCCGCGGATGACGATGCGCGCCAGCGGCACCTTGCCGTAGGCGTCGGCCGAATTGACGATCGCCAGTTCGAAGCGGTCACCCGCCAGGTAGCTGAAGTCGCGCTTCAGATAGAAGGGCTTGAGCGTGCCGTCCGCGTTCCTGGCCGCGCTGGGCCGGACTTCGGTGGCAAGGCTGCTCCATTGGCCCACGAGGGCTTGCTGGATCTGTTCGACGTTCATGGCGGATGCTCCTGGGGTGGTGGGGGTGTGACGAGGGGCGGTGCCGCAGGCGGCGAGCGCCAGCGGGATCAGCAGGCTGGAGGCGATTTTCCACATGTCGGGTCCTTTGCGGGCGGTTTATATGACGATCATCATAGTGCAAGATTATGATGATTGTCATAGTGGCGCAGAATCGGAGGCGAAAGGTGGCGAGCAAGTCATGGCGAAGGAAGTTCGGGATCGCATGGTCGACGGCGCGATGGTGCTGCTGGGAAGGCGCGGCCTGCACGCGACCTCGTTCTCCGAAGTGCTGGCCGCGACCGGCGCGCCGCGCGGCTCGCTCTACCACCACTTCCCTGCCGGCAAGGACCAGCTGATGGCCGCGGCCGTCGACCGGGCCGGCGCCGTGCTGGTCGATGCGCTCGAGCGCTGCGCGGGCGCGCGGGCCGACGCGGTGGTGGCGCAGTTCCTGGCCATCTGGCGCGCGGTGCTGACGCGCTCGGCCTGCGAGGCCGGCTGCGCGGTGCTGGCCGTGACGGTCGCCACCGATTCGGCCGAGCTGCTGTCGCATGCGACGGCGGTGTTCCGGGCCTGGCGCGAGCGGCTGGCCGACCTGCTCGAGCAGGGCGGGCTCGGGGCTGCGCAGGCGCGCAGCTTCGCCTTGATGCTGATCGCCTCCGCCGAAGGCGCGGTGGTGCTGAGCCGGGCCGACCACGGCATCGAGCCTTTCGAGGCCGTGGCGCAGCAGCTGCTCGAGCAGGTGGGACGCATGCTGCCGCCCGAAGCCGCGGCCTGAACACGGCCGCCCCGAGCCATGGACAGCTTCACCCTCATGATGATCGGGCCGGCCGCGGCCTCGGTGGCGGCCTTCGCCTGGCTGGGCTTCAGCGGCTCGCGCCGCGCGCTCTTCGCCACGCTGCTGCTGGGGTTGGGTACCTTGCTGTTCCGTGGCTGGATCGCCTGGAACCTGCGCGACGGGCTGTTCGATTTCTTCACGCCGGCATCGACCGGCGCGCTGGCCTGGCACAAGTTCTGGGCCCACTACTGGCCCGAGCCGCTGGTCTGGTGCGCCTTCACCCTGGCGACCTTGGGGCTGTTCCGCTGGCGCAGGCGGCGAACCGGCGCCGGCTGATCCGCGCCGCTATGCTTCAGGCCCAGGCCGTGTCCGCGGCGCCCCGATTCGACGACGAGAGAAGAGAGAACTGCCGATGACCACTTCCATCCCCGCCACCCTGATCGCCGGCGACGGCATCGGCCCCGAGATCGTCGACGCCACGCTGGCCGCCTTCGACGCGCTCAAGGCCCCCTTCGAATGGGACCGCCAGGTCGCCGGCCTGGGCGGCGTGCAGCAGTCGGGTGACCCGCTGCCGGCCGCCACGCTCGACAGCATCCGGCGCACGCGCGTGGCGCTCAAGGGCCCGCTGGAAACGCCCTCGGGCGGCGGCTACCGCTCGTCGAACGTGCGGCTGCGCGAGGAATTCCAGCTCTACGCCAACCTGCGCCCCGCGCTCACCGTGATTCCCGGCGGGCGCTTCGACAAGATCGACCTGGTGGTGGTGCGCGAGAACCTCGAAGGCCTCTACATCGGCCACGAGCACTACGTGCGCATCGACGACGACCCGCATGCGGTGGGCATGGCGACCGGCATCAACACCCGCCAGGGCTGCCACCGCCTGCTCGAGTACGCCTTCGACACCGCCATCGCCACCGGCCGCAAGAAGGTCACGCTGGTGCACAAGGCCAACATCATGAAGGTGCTGACCGGCCTGTTCCTCGAGACCGGCCTGCGCCTGTACGAGGAGCCGCGCTACAAGGGCAAGTTCGAGCTCGAGACCATCATCGTCGACGCCTGCGCGATGAAGCTGGTGCTCAACCCCTGGCAGTTCGACATGCTGGTCACGACCAACCTGTTCGGCGACATCCTGTCGGACCTGATGGCAGGCCTGGTCGGCGGCCTGGGCATGGCGCCCGGCGCCAACATCGGTACCGACGCGGCGATCTTCGAGGCGGTGCACGGCTCGGCGCCGGACATCGCGGGCAAGGGCATCGCCAACCCGACCGCGCTGCTGCTGGCCGGCGCGCTGATGCTCGACCACTGCAAGCTCAACGCCGAGGCCACGCGGCTGCGCCGGGCCATCGACGAGACGCTCAACATCGACAAGGTGCGCACCGGCGACCTGGGCGGCACGGCCAACACCGCGGCCTTCACCAAGGCGCTGGTGGCGCGCATCCAGGGTGGTGCCTGAGATGTCGGAGCCCGTGGCGCCCACGGCCCGGCCGGTGCCGATCCTCTCGCTGCTCGAGACCCGCGTGCTCGGCGTGCTGGTCGAGAAGCAGCGCACCGTGCCCGACAGCTACCCGCTGACGCTCAACGCGCTGCTGTCCGGCTGCAACCAGAAGACCAGCCGCAACCCGGTGCTCGAGATCAGCGACGCCGAGGCGCAGGCCGCCATCGACAGCCTCAAGGGCTACAGCCTGGTCGACGAGAGCAGCGGCGGCCGCGCCTCGCGCTATGCGCACAACATGGACCGCGTGCTGCGCATTCCCTCGCAGTCGTCGATCCTGCTGACCGTGCTGATGCTGCGCGGCCCGCAGACCGCGGGTGAACTGCGGATCGCCTGCGAGCGCATGCACAACTTCGCCGACATCTCGGCCGTCGAGGGCTTCCTCGACGAGCTGGCCGAGCGCTCGGCCGGCGCGCTGGTGATGAAGCTGCCGCGCCTGCCGGGCGCGCGCGAGGGCCGCTGGGCGCATCTGCTGAGCGGCGAGCCGGCCCCCGAAGCATTCGCCGCGGTCGCCACTTCCGGCGGGCAGGGCGCGGGCAGCGATGTGTCGCTGGGCGAAGTGGCGGCCCTCAAGGCCAACGTGGCGCGGCTCGAGGCCGAGCTGGCGGACCTGAAGGCGCTGGTGGGGCGGATCGTGTCGGAACTGGGGATTCAGGTGGATGCCGCGTCCTAGGATTTCACTGGAACCGCCCAGCCGAAAAACCCACAGATCGCCTCCCGCTGCCGCATCGCATCGGCCCGCCCCAGCGCCATCAGCTCGCGCGTGAAGCCCGGCTCGAACAGCAGGTAACTCGCCAGCGCCGCGCTCTGGGCCGGCGCACCGCCTTCGCCCGGTGCCGTGCCGCTGGCCAGCAGGCGGCGCACCGCGCGTGGCAGGGTCTCGGTGTGGCGCGCGGCGATGGCGTCGATGCGTTCCGAGGGGGCGATCAGCAGCAGTTCGATCGGTCGCAGCTGCGTGCGCGCCCGGGCCTCGGGCGGGATCAGCGCCAGCGTGTCGTTGACGCGCAACGCCCGCTCCACGTCCACCGCCAGCGCGTCGAGGAAGATGCTCGACATCGCATGGCCCGCGATCTGCGCCAGCGTCGGCTCGCCGCTGAAGGTGGTGGGCGCGCCGGTGTTGGCGGGCTCGTTCATCCGGCCCGCACCGATCGCGAGGATGCGTTCGGCGCCCAGGTGGATGGCCGCGGCCGTCGGTGCGGTCTGGCGCATCGAGCCATCGCCGAAGTACTCGGTGTGGCCGCGCATCGGCAGCGCGGTCGCGGGGAACACGAAGGGGATGGCGGAGGAGGCCAGCAGGTGCGCGTGCGTGATGTGGTCCTGTACCGCGATGCGCTGAGAGCGCGTCCAGGGCTGCATCGGCCGCCGCGATTCGAAGAAGGTCACGTGTTCGCCCGAGCTGTAGCTCGAGGCCGTGACCGCCAGCGCGTCGAGGTGGCCCTCCTTCAGCAGGCCGGGCAGCCGCTCGAAATGCACCAGTTGCTGGAGCAGTTCTCCCAGCGGCGCGTTGTCCAGCAGCGAGCGCGGCTTGAGCCGCAGCCAGCGGGCCAGCAGCTGGCCGATGCCCAGGATCAGCCGCCATCGCGCGGCCGCGTCGAGCATGGCGTAGGTGTCGGTGCGGTAGACGTCGTGCGCGTGGAGCGCGCCCCAGACCTCGACCATGTGGGCGACCGCGCCGTCGAAATCGTCGGCCCGGCAGGCCAGCGCCGCCGCGTTGATGGCGCCGGCCGAGGTGCCGGTGATGATCTGGAACGGGTTGCCCGCCGCGCCGGCCCCGGCCTCGCGGCGCAGCGCGGCGATGGCTTCGAGCACGCCGACCTGATAGGCGGCACGCGCTCCGCCGCCGGTGAGCAGCAGGCCGGTGACGGCGGGTGGGGGCATTGGAGCGGGGGCGGCGGAGTCCATGGAACGGGCCGTAGACTACCCCGATTCAGGAGTTGTCAATGGCCCTCACGCAAGCGGGACTTCAGGATGCGCTCAAGGCGGTCCTCGATCCCAACACCGGCAAGGATTTCATCAGCACCAAGGCGCTGAGGAACCTGCAGATCACCGACGGCGACGTCTCCTTCGACGTCGAGCTCGGCTACCCGGCCCGCAGCCAGCATGCGGCCCTGCGCAAGGCCTTCGTCGCCGCGGCGCGCACCGTGGCGGGGGTGGACAACGTCTCGGTCAACATCACGACCAAGGTCGCGAGCCATGCGGTGCAGCGCGGCGTGCAGTTGCTGCCGGGCGTGAAGAACATCGTGGCCGTGGCCTCGGGCAAGGGCGGCGTGGGCAAGAGCACCACCGCGGTCAACCTGGCGCTGGCGCTGGCGGCCGAGGGCGCCAGCGTGGGCCTGCTCGATGCCGACATTTACGGCCCCAGCCTGCCCATGATGCTGGGCATCGACCGCCGCCCCGACAGCGCCGACGGCAAGACCATGACGCCGCTGGAGAACCACGGCGTGCAGGTGATGTCGATCGGCTTCCTGGTCGATCAGGACCAGGCCATGATCTGGCGCGGCCCGATGGCCACGCAGGCGCTCGAACAGCTGCTGCGCCAGACCAACTGGAAGGACCTCGACTACCTGGTGGTCGACATGCCGCCGGGCACCGGCGACATCCAGCTCACGCTGTCGCAGCGCGTGCCCATGACCGGCGCGGTGATCGTCACCACGCCGCAGGACATCGCGCTGCTCGACGCCAAGAAGGGCATCAAGATGTTCGAGAAGGTCGGCGTGCCGATCCTGGGCATCGTCGAGAACATGGCGGTGCACGTCTGCTCGAACTGCGGCCACGTCGAGCACATCTTCGGCGCCGACGGCGGCAAGACCATGGCCGCGCAGTACGGCATGCCCTACCTGGGCGCGCTGCCGCTGGACATCCAGATCCGCCTGCAGGCCGACAGCGGCAAGCCGACCGTGGTGACCGACCCCGACGGCGAGGTGGCCGGCATCTACAAGGCCATCGCGCGCACCGTGGCGATCGGCATCGCGGAGACGGCCAAGGACTTCTCGTCCAAGTTCCCGACGATCACGGTCAGCAAGGACACCTGAGCCGCAGGGCTGCTGCGCGATGAACGTCCTCGTCTCGATGCGCTACCTGGCGGCGCTCAACGAGCACCGCCACTTCGGCCGAGCGGCGCAGGCCTGCCACATCACGCAGCCCGCGCTGTCCAACGCCTTGCGTGCGCTGGAGAACGAGTTCGGCGTGCTGATCGTGCAGCGCGGGCGCGCCTTCGAGGGCTTCACGGTCGAGGGCGAGGCGGTGCTCGCGACCGCGCAGCGCATGCTGCACGAACAGGCGTTGCTGCAGGAGCAACTGCACAGCGAGGCCGCGCATCCGCGCGGGCGGCTGCGGCTGGCCGCGGTGCCGGCCGCGATGACGCTGCTCTCGCGCTTCGCCCTCGCGCTGCGGGCGTGCCACCCGGGCATCGCGCCGACCGTGGTGTCGCTGAGCTCGCTCGAGATCGAGACCGCGCTCGACGGCATGTCGGTCGACCTGGCGCTGGGCTACACCGACCGCACACGGGTGCGCAACGTGCGCCTGGCGATCTGGCCGCAGTGCACCGAGCGCTACTACCTGGTGCAGCGGGCGGCGGGTTCGGCGGAGAACGAAGAAGCCGTGCGCATCGGTGCGCCCGTCGGCTGGGCCGAAGCGGCGCAACTGCCGCTGTGCCTGCTCACGCCCGACATGCACAACCGCGCGATCGTCGACCAGGCCTTCGAGATGGCCGGCACGCCGGTGAGCGCGGCGATGGAGACCAACTCGCTGCACACGCTGGTGCGCAGCGTCGGCGCGCTGGCCAGCGTGCTGCCGGGGGCGGCGCTCGAACTGCTGGTGCGTGAACACGGCCCCTTCGAGGCACGGCCGCTGGTCGCGCCCACGCTCGAGACGCCGCTGGGCTTCATGACCCATGCCAGCGAGCGCATGTCGCGCGCGCTTCAGGCGGCGGTCGACCTGGCGCTCAGCGCCGACTGGCGCGCCGAGCTCGCTTCGGCCGTGGCCTGAGCCGAGGCCCGCAGCCACAGCGCCAACCGGTCCCGCAGCGCGGCCGCCGCGGTGCCGCAGACCGTGCCCAGCACGAAGCCGGCGAGCACATCGAAAGGAAAGTGCACGCCCAGGTAGATCCGCGCGAGGCCGGTGGCCACGGCCAGCGCGGCCACGACGCCGCCGGCTTGGCGCAGCAGCGGGCGCCAGCGCATGAAGGCCGCGATGGCCGCCATCACGCTCGCATGGGTGCTGGGCAGGCCGCCGCGCCGGCCGTGCTGCACGAAGTCGGCGCTCAGGCCCAGCATGAAGGGCCGCGGCGTGTCCAGCCAGGCGGCCAGCGCATGCGAGAGCAGGCCGACGCCGGCCGCGCAGAGCAGCACCCACAGGGCGTCGAGGCGCGCGCCCCGGTGGCGCACCGCGCCCAGCGCCAGCAGCGCGACGATCGCCCAGCTCGCCACCGAGGACATCGGCAGCGCCAGCTGCAGCAGCCGCGGGTCCGCGGCCAGGCCGGCGCCGAGCTGCTCGAACAGCAGCGAATCGAGGGGGGAAGGCATGGGGCGCGAGCGTGGCAGGGCTTTGTGGCCGGGCCGTGTCGGCACGATGACCGATTCATTTCCGGATCGAATCGGGCCATGTCCCGAACCCATTGGCTTCCTGGCGCGGCGGTCCGTAGACTGTTTCGCCAAAGGACATCCCATGGCTGCGCACGAACAGAAGATCGAGTTCTACAACGGGCCCGCGGGCGGCTGGGGCGCCTTGCGCAGCGTGACGCGCGCGCTGCTGGCGCAGGACATCCCGGTCAAGGGCGCGAAGACGCTGCTCTCGGCCAACCAGCCCGACGGCTTCGACTGCCCCGGCTGCGCCTGGCCCGACCGCAACCATGCCTCGACCTTCGAGTTCTGCGAGAACGGCGTCAAGGCCGTGGCGGCCGAGGCCACCGCGCGCCGTGCCGGGCCCGCGCTGTTCGCGCAACACACGGTGACCGAGCTCGCGGCGCGCAGCGACTTCTGGCTCGAGGACCAGGGCCGGCTCACGCACCCGATGGTCTACGACGCGGCCAGCGACCGCTACCGGCCCATCGAATGGGACGCCGCCTTCGCGCTGATCGCGCGCCACCTGAACGCGCTGCCCGATCCCGACCAGGCGATCTTCTACACCTCGGGCCGCGCCAGCAACGAGGCGGCCTTTCTCTACCAGCTGTTCGTGCGCGAGTACGGCACCAACAATTTCCCCGACTGCTCGAACATGTGCCACGAGCCCAGCGGCAGCGGCATGCGGCCGCAGTTCGGTGTCGGCAAGGGCACGGTCACGCTCGACGATTTCGAGCGCACCGATGCGATCTTCATCTTCGGCCAGAACCCCGGCACCAACCACCCGCGCATGCTGGGCGAGCTGCGCGCGGCCCACAAGCGCGGTGCGCGCATCGTGAGCTTCAATCCGTTGCGCGAGCGCGGGCTGGAGCGCTTCGCCGATCCGCAGGACAAGCGCGAGATGGTGACGATGGGCGCCACGCCGATCAGCACCCACTATTTCCAGCTGCGCATCGGCGGCGACCTGGCCGCGGTCAAGGGCATGATGAAGCAGCTGCTCGAGCGCCAGGACGCGGGCGAGTCGCTGCTCGACGCCGCCTTCATCGCCGAGCACACCACCGGCTTCGAGGCGCTGGCCGCCGACCTGCGCGCCGAGTCCTGGGACGTGCTGGAACAGGAAAGCGGCCTCGATCGCGCCCAGCTGCGGGCTGCCGGCGACGTCTATGCGGCGGCCGACAGCGCCATCGTCTGCTGGGGCATGGGCATCACGCAGCATGCGCATTCGGTCGCCACCATCCAGATGCTGGGCAACCTGCTGCTGATGCGCGGCAACGTCGGCCGGCCCGGTGCTGGCCCCTGTCCGGTGCGCGGCCACAGCAACGTGCAGGGCGACCGCACGATGGGCATCTGGGAGAAGCCGCCGGCCGCGCTGCTCGACCGGCTGGCCGAGGTCTACGGCTTCGAGCCGCCGCGTGAAAACGGCATGGACACGGTCGAGGCGATCGCCGCGATGCGCGACGGGCAGGGCAAGGTCTTCTTCGCGCTGGGCGGCAACTTCGCCGCCGCCACGCCCGACACCTACGAGACCTGGAAGGGCCTGCGCCGCTGCGACCTCACGGTGCACGTGGCGACCAAGCTCAACCGCAGCCATGTGGTGCACGGCCGCGAGGCGCTGATCCTGCCCTGCCTGGGCCGCACCGAGATCGACATCCAGGCCACCGGCCCGCAGGGCGTGACGGTGGAGGACTCGATGAGCATGGTCCACATCTCGACCGGCATCAACCCGCCGGCCTCGCCGCAGCTGCTGTCGGAGCCGGCCATCGTCGCGCGCCTGGCCGAGGCCACCCTCGGCCACCGCAGCCGCACGCCCTGGCGCTGGCTGGTGGAGGACTACGCGCGCATCCGCGACCACATCGAAGCGGTGTTCGACGACTTCAAGGACTTCAACCGGCGCGTCGCCGTGCCGGGCGGCTTCCGCCTGCGCAACACCGCCAGCGAACGCGTGTGGGCGACCGCGTCGAAGAAGGCCGGCTTCTTCACCCACGCGGTGCCGCGCGACACGCCCTCGCACCGTGCGCGGGCGCGCTTCGCGGGCAAGGGCGGGGCCAAGGGCGACACGCGCGTGTTCACGCTGCTCACCACGCGCTCGCACGACCAGTACAACACCACCATCTACGGCCACGACGACCGCTACCGCGGCGTGTTCGGCCAGCGCCGCGTGGTCTTCATCCACGCGGACGACATCCGCGACATCGGCCTGAAGAACGGCGACTGGGTCGACATCCGGACCGTCTGGGACGACGGCCAGGAGCGCCGCGCCGACCGCTTCAAGCTGGTGGCCTACGACATCCCGCGCGGCAACCTCGCGGCCTACTATCCCGAGACCAACCCGCTGGTGCCGCTGTCCTCGGTGGCGCTCAACGCGGGCACGCCGGCCTCGAAGTCGATTCCCGTGATCCTGGTGCCGCACGCGGTGGCCGGGAAGGAGTCCGAGGGCGCCGAGGTCGACACCACGCGCACGCCCTACGCGGTGGGCGCCTGATGGACGCACCCGACGCACCCGACGCACTGGCGCAGGCCATCCTGCGGGCCCTGGCCGATGCACCCGCGCGCGACGGCACCGGCGTCTCGCTGCCGCGCCTGGGCAAGCAGCTGGGCCTGGGCGCGAGTTCGCTGATGCGCGAACTCAGCCGCATGGGCGATGCCACGCTGGGCGGCGTGCCCGGCCCGGGCTGGGTGCGCCTGGTGCAGCAGGACGACCGCTGGGTGGTGCACCTCGAAGCGGCCGGGCGCGCGCTGGCCGACACGCTGCCGCGCTGAGCGAAGGGCGGCACAATGGCCGTGACCACCATGCGCGACACGACCGATCCTTCTTCCTCGTCCTTGCCCTCGCTGCTGCGCCGCACCGTGCGGGTGTTCGGCGAAGGCGACGGCGCATCCACGGGCCAGGTCCGCGAGGACACGCTGGCCGCCGAGGTGCCGGTGGCGCTGGTCTTCAACGGCATCTCGCATGCCGTGATGATGGCCACGCCGCAGGACCTCGAGGCCTTCGCGCTGGGCTTCGCGCTCAGCGAAGGCATCCTCGACCATGCGCGCGACTGCCGCGACATCGAGGTGCGCGCGTTCTCGGCCGAGGCGGCCGGGCTGCCCGAAGGCGTGCCCGCGGTCGAGGTGCGGCTGGACATCTCCACGCGCAGCTTCGAGCGCCTCAAGGGCCGGCGCCGCAGCATGGCGGGCCGCACCGGCTGCGGCGTGTGCGGCGTGGAAAGCTTCGATGCGCTGGAACTCACGACCGAGGCGCTCGCGCCGCGCGAATGGATCGCGCGCGTCGACCTGCCCACCGTGATGCGCGCGCTGCAGGCGCTGCCCGCGCGCCAGTTGCTCAACGCCGAGGCCGGCGCCATCCATGCGGCCGGCTGGGCCACGCTGGAAGGCGAGCTGACCGACGTGCTGGAAGACGTGGGCCGCCACAACGCACTCGACAAGCTGATCGGCACGCTGGCGCGCGCGAACCGTCTGGAGACGCCGGGTTTCGTGGTGCTGTCGAGCCGCGGCAGCCATGAACTGGTGCGCAAGTGCGCACGGCTGGGGCTGGCGGCGCTGGCCACCATCTCGGCACCGACCGCGATGGGCGTGCGCATGGCCGAACTGTCGGGTGTGCGCCTGTGGGGCATGTGCCGCGCGCCGCGCGGCGTGCTCTATGCCCCGGGGGCGGGGCAGGCCTGATCAGGCCGCGGCGGCCTGCGGCACGCGTTCCTCGACCATCCGCGCGGCGAGTTGCGCGGCCAGTTCCAGCTTGCGCAGGTCGCGCTGGCGCAGCGACAGGTCGGCGTCGAAGCTGAAGGCGTAGAAGGTGCCGTAGATGCGGCCGTCGCTCAGCACCATGGGTGCGCTGAGGTAGCAGCTCACGTTGGCCGGCGCGTGCATGGCCTGCTTGCAGAAGGCGAGTTCCAGCGGCTGGGTCTTTTCGTCGATGAACTGTGCGCCTTCGCCGGCTGCGTAGCGGCGGAAGATCCGGCGGCCATCGCGCACTTCGCAGGCGAAGGCCGCGTCGAGCTGCTGCTGTTCACGCAGCAGCTTGAGCACCTGGTGGACCGCCCGGTGAACATTGGGATCGCTGTGCGTCGACGTGGCGATCAGCAGTTCCGACACCTGCACGTCCAGCGCATCCGGGGCGTAGTCGAGGTCGAAGCTGTTGTCCATGGGGTGGCCTATTCACAATCTGTTGCAGTTGATGTATTTGAAACCAGAACTGTAAAAATGAGAACTATGGTTTCTTCTTTGTGCGGGCTTTTGTCACACAAGTAGTACCAAGGTTTAGTTTGTTAGGGCTGCGCCTCGGAGGGCACGGTCAGGGGCCGGCGATCGGCGTCCCCTCGCTCACGCGCAGCGACATGTAATGCAAATTGACTACTTTTTGGCTTCGTCGCCCAATCGTCGCGGGCCGCGGCATATCGCCCGGCTCCGTCGCAACGCCAAGGAGACGTCCATGTCCGCCACCGTCGTTCAGTACGTGTTCAAGCCCAACCCGGGCGCGAGCATCCAGGATCTGCTCGTGTTGATCAAGGAGGCGGCCGAGATGTGGCGAAAACACGGCGCCGACGTGAGCCTCTGGAACGTGCAGGTGGGCGAGGTCGGCAACATGAGCTTCGTCGTGCGCTGCGAGTCGGCCAGCCAGCTCGGGACCACGCTCGATGCGCTCAACGGCGATCCGAACTTCGTCGCCTGGCGCGCCCGCAACCTGCAGGCGGGGCTGGCGACCTGGGTGCGCAGCAACCAGGCCTACGAGATCGCGATCTGAGGATCGGGTCGTTGCGCGCGCGAATCCGCGCAACTGCCTACACTTTCGGCTCCTCCGATTCCACAAGGCATTCGATGAGCATCCCCACCACCCGCCTCGGCCGCACCGGCCTCACCGTGTCGCGCCTGGCGCTGGGCACCATGACCTTTGGCCTGCAGACCGAGGAGTCGGTCTCGCACGCGATCCTCGACAAGGCCACCGAGGGCGGCATCAACTTCCTCGACATCGCCGACGTCTATCCGCTGGGCGGTGGCCTCGCGCACGCGGGCCGCACCGAGGAGATCGTCGGGCGCTGGCTCAAGGCGCAGGGCCCGGGCCGGCGCGGCGACTTCATCGTCGCCACCAAGGCAGTCGGCAAGATGGGCCCCAACGCCTGGGACCAGGGCGCCTCGCGCAAGCATCTGTTGTCGGCCATCGATGCGTCGCTGAAGCGGCTGCAGCTCGACCACGTCGACCTCTACCAGCTGCACAGCGACGACCGCGAAACGCCGCTGGACGAGGCCATCGAGGCCATGGACACCATCGTGAAGTCGGGCCGCGCGCGCTACATCGGCGTGTCCAACTTCCTGGCCTACCGGCTGGCGCGCGTGCTGGGTCGCGCCGACTACCTGCGGCTCACGCGCTTCGTCTCGGTGCAGCCGCGCTACAGCCTGCTGTTCCGCGAGATCGAGCGCGAGCTGCTGCCGCTGGTGGACGAAGAAGGCCTGGGCGTGATCCCCTACAACCCGCTCGCGGGCGGCCTGCTCACGGGCAAGTACCAGCCGGGCTCGAAGCCGCAGGAGAACACGCGCTTCACGCTGGGCACGGCCGGCACGATGTACCAGGACCGCTACTGGAACGAGCGCAGCTTCAACGCGGTGCAGAGCCTGCATGCGGTGGCTCAGGAGGCCGGCGTGCCGCTCGCCACGCTGGCGGTGGCCTGGGTGCTGGCCAATCCGTCGATCACCGCGCCGCTGCTGGGCGCGAGCCGGCCCGATCAGCTCGACGCGACGCTGGCCGCGGCCGAGTACCAGCTCGACCCCGCCCTGAAGCTCAAGCTCGACGAACTCACGGCCGAGTTCCGCAAGGGCGACGCGCCGCGCTGAAGACCCTCAGGCGCGCGCGGGCAGGGCCAGGATCGCGTCGGCCACGGCGTCGATGCCGGCCGGCGTGAGGTCGGGCGCCGCGACCCGCTCGCGCTGCGGCCAGGCCGCGAAGTGGCGTTCCTGCGAACGCGCGTAGTGCGGGTCGTAGTGCAGCGCCATCAGCTCGGCGAACAGCGGCTGCAGCTCGCCCGCCCGGGCCCAGGCTTGCCAGCGCTGCACGGTTTCCTTGCCCTGCATTTCCTTGAGCCGGCCCAGCGTCTCGGCCAGCGCGTCGCGGTCGTCGCCCAGGTAGGCGTAGTCGCGCAGCAGGAAGTCCAGCCGCGCCGCGGGCGTGGCCTCGACCTCGATGCAGCGGGCGGCGCGCATGCGCGTCACCAGCGGCACCGGCAGCGCGATGCGGCCGATGCGCGCGCTCTCGCCTTCGAGGTACAGCGGCCGCGCCAGGTCGAGCGTTTCGAACACGGTGGCGATGCCGGTCTCGAAGTTCTTCTGCGAGGGCTGCGGCACGCCCGGCCAGGCGCCCAGCAGGGAGCCCTTGTGGCGGGCGCAATGCTCGAGGTCGAGCACCTGGGCGCCGCGCGCGGCCAGCGCCTCCAGCACGCGGGTCTTGGCGCTGCCGGTGGCGCCGCAGATCACGCGCAGGTCGAGCTGCGGGCACAGCGCCTCGATCTGTTCCAGCACATGGTGGCGAAAGCTCTTGTAGCCGCCGGCGAGCTGCTGTGCATCCCAGCCGACCAGGCGCAGCCACTGCACCATCGAGCCGCTGCGCAGGCCGCCGCGCCAGCAGTAGACCAGCGGCTTCCACGACGCGGGCCGGTCGGCGAACTGCTCGCGCAGGTGGCGCGCGAGGTTGGCCGCGACCATCGCGCCGCCCACGCGCCGGGCCTCGAAGGCACCGGTCTGCTTGTAGATCGTGCCGACGATGCGGCGCTCGTCGTCGTCCAGCACCGGGCAGTTGATGGCGCCGGGAATGTGGTCGAGCGCGAACTCGGCCGGCGTGCGCGCGTCGATGATCGTGTCGAAGGCGTGGCGGTCTTTCACGCGCGTGGGCTGGAAATGTTTGGAGGGCCGGTCATGCATAGGCCGACCCTAACCCACGCCGCAGCCGGGCGCTGAGGAAATCGACCAGCGCCACCAGCCCGAACATCGCGATCAGCACCGTCATGGCCTGCTGCTGCTGGAAGATCGACAGGTGGAAATACAGCAGCTGGCCCAGCCCGCCGCCGCCGACGAAGCCCAGCACCGCGGCCATGCGGATGTTCATCTCCCAGCGGTAGAGCGTGTAGGCCACCCATTGCGGCAGCACCAGCTGCAGGCTCGCATAGATGAAGGCCGAGACCGGGCCGGCCCCGGCCTGCACCAGCGCATCCTCGGGGTCGCGCGGCGCGTTCTCCAGCCCCTCGGCGAACAGCCGGCCCAGCACGCCCGTGGTGTGCAGGCCCAGCGCCAGCGCGCCGGCAAAGGGGCCGATGCCGGCGGCCAGCACCATCAGCGCGGCCCAGACCAGCTCGGGCACGCTGCGCAGGAAGTTGAGGATGAAGCGCGACAGCGGCTGCGCGATGCGCCCGAGGCGGCCCGAGGCCGGCAGCGCCAGCACCGCGCCCGCGACCGCGGCCAGCAGCGTGCCCAGCGCCGACACCGCCAGCGTCTGCAATGCGCCCCAGCCGGCCTTGGCCAGGAAGGCGGGCGAGAGGTCGGGCGGGAAGAACTCGGCTACGAACCTGGCCATCAGCCGCAACGACTCGCCGGTGAACAGCGCGCGATAGTCGATGCCGAGGTAGACGAAGCTGGCCACCACGGCGGCGAGCACGCCCGCGATCACGATCCGGCAGCGGATGCAGGGCGGCGGGGCGGGCGGCAGCGTCATCATGCGAGCAGCTTTCGCAAGGCGTTGCTCAGCGCATCGGCCAGCAGCACCAGGGCCAGGAAGACGAGCAGGATGCTGCTGGCCTCGCCGCCGTTGAGCATCTTCATCGACTGGTCCATCAGCTGGCCCAGCCCGCCCGCGCCGACGAAGCCCATCACCACCGAGGCACGCACCGCGCACTCCCAGCGGTACACGGTGTAGGAGGCCAGTTCCTGGGCCGCGTTCGGCAGCAGGCCGTAGCACAGCGCGGCGATGCGGCCGCTGCCGGCTTCGAGCAGCGCGCGGGCCGGGCGCATGTCGGTCGATTCGAGGATCTCGGCATAGACCTTGCCCAGCATGCCGCCGTAGGTGATGGCCAGCGCCAGCACGCCCGCGGCCGGGCCCAGCCCGAGTGCGCGCACGAAGATCAGCGCCCAGACGATCTCGGGGATGGCGCGCAGCACCATCAGCAGCGAACGCACGGCCTGTCGCACGGCCATCGCGCGGGCGCCGCCCGGCCCTGGCCCGATGCGCGAGACCGACAGCGCGCGCGTGCTCGCGAAGGCCAGCGGCACCGCGATCGCGAAGGCCAGCGCGGTGCCGGCCGTGGCCATGGCCAGTGTCTCGAGCGTGGCCCTGGCCAGCAGCGCGAGGAAGGCGGGCGAACCGTCGGGCGGCAGGAAGCCGGCGAGGAAGCCGCCGATCACCGCGAGGTTGCCCGGGGCGAACAGCGCCCAGGGCTTGAACTCGGCCAGCACCCCCATCGGCCAGGCGATCACGAGTGCCACCACCGTCCAGGCGATGCGCGCGCGGGCCCGCGGGTCGCGCCGGGGTGTGGCGGCGGCGCGGCTCACGGGCAATCGGGTCGGCGGAAGGCGGGCTCGGCAAGGCCCCGTGCCGGCGTGTCCGACGCGGGCGGGCCGCCTTCGCTCGCGTAGAGCGCGGCCAGCATGGTCTGCGTCACGGCGTCGGCCGGGCGGTCGAACATCACGCGGCCGTCGCGCATGCCCACGATGCGCGGAAACCAGCGCAGCGCCAGGTCGACCGCATGCAGCGAGGCGACCAGCGTGGCGTCCGTGGCCTCGCTCTGTGCGACGAGCGTGCGCACGGTGGCGTCGGCCAGTGTGGGATCGAGGGCCGACACCGGTTCGTCGGCCAGCAGCAGTGCGGGCCGCTGGTAGAGCGTGCGCGCGATGCCCACGCGCTGCAGCTGGCCGCCCGAGAGGCGGTCGCAGCGATCGAACAGGCGGTCTTCCATCGCCACCCGGCGCAGTGCTTCGTGCGCGCCCTCGATGTCGGCGGGATGCAGCAGAGAGCGCAGGGCGCGCGCCGTCGACCACTGCCCCAGCCGGCCGGCCAGCACAGCCGACACCACGCGCAGCCGCGGCGCGATCGGCGGCGCCTGGTGGACGGTGCCGATGCGTGCGCGCAGCTGGCGCAACGGCGCGGGCGGCAAGGTCCAGGGCGAGGCGCCCAGTGCCTGTACCGTGCCTTCGCCGGGCCGCAGCGCCGCACCGAGCACACGCAGCAGCGTGGTCTTGCCGGCGCCCGAGGGGCCGATGACGGCGATGCGCTCGCCCTCGCGCGCGGCCAGCGTCACACCCGCGAGCGCACGCTGGCCGTTGGGGTGGACGACGCCGACGGCCTCGAGGGAAAAGCTCACGCCGAGGTCACTTGATCAGGCCTGCCGACTTGCCTGCGGTCTCGATGCCGTCGTAGTTGGAGGACTTCGTCGCGATGAACTTGCTCGCGCGCTGCAGGTCCATGATTTCCTTGTGCGCGGGGTTGGCCGGATCGAGCTTGAGGAAGGCCTCGGTCAGCTTCTTCTGCAGCACCGGGTCCAGGCCCGGGCGCACGGTCCAGTTGTAGTCGTAGTAGGTCGGCGTGGTCGCCAGCACGCGCACCTTGGCGGCGTTGGGGTTCCTGGCTTCCACCAGCTTGTCCCAGACCGAGGCGTTGAGCACGCCGGCTTCGGCGCGGTTGGCGGCCACGAAGGCCACGGTGGCGTCGTGCGCGCCCGAGAACGCGACCGTCTTGAAGTCCTTCTCCGGGTTGATGCCGGCCTGCAGCAGGAAGTAGCGCGGCATCAGGCTGCCCGAGGTGGAGGAGGGCGCGCCGAAGGCGAAGGTCTTGCCCTTGAGGTCGGCCAGCGATTTCGCGGGGCTGTCGATCGGCACGATGAACTTGCTGGTAAAGACCTCGTCCTCGGCGCGCTGCGCGATCGGCACCACGCCGCCGCTGGAGCGGATGCGGGCCTGCACGAAGGTGAAGCCGCCCAGCCAGGCCAGGTCGATCTTGTTCGTCGCCAGGCCCTCGACCACGGCCGCGTAATCGGTCACGGGCGTGAACTGCACGTCCATGCCGGTTTCCTTCTTGAGGTAGTTGCCCAGCGGCGTGAACTTGCGCTGCAGCTCGGTCGGCGCTTCGTCGGGGATGGCCGACACGCGCAGCACCGTGGCCTGCGCGAAGGCGCCGCAGGCGGCGAGGGAGAGGGACAGGGCGAGCGTCAGCCGGGTGAAAGTCTTCATGGGGATACCTCAGTTGGCGAGCAGGGCAGGAAAGGGCCGATTGTAGGAAGCGCTATCGCCTCCCGATAATCCCCGCATGAACCCCACGCCCATGAACCCGCTCGCCCCGCTGCGCCTCACCAGTTTTTCCCATGGCGGCGGCTGCGGCTGCAAGATCGCGCCCGGCGTGCTGTCGGAGATCCTCCGCAACAGCCACGCGGGTTTCATCCCGCCCGAGCTCATGGTCGGCATCGAGACCGCCGACGACGCAGCCGTCTACAGGCTCAACGACAGCCAGGCGCTGATCGCCACCACCGACTTCTTCATGCCGATCGTGGACGACCCCTACGAGTTCGGCCGCATCGCCGCCACCAACGCGATCAGCGACGTCTATGCGATGGGCGGCAAGCCCATCATGGCGCTGGCGCTGGTCGCGATGCCCATCAATCAGCTGCCGATCGAAGTCATCGGCGAGATCGTGCGTGGCGGCCAGGACGTGTGCCGCGCGGCCGGCATCCCGATCGCAGGCGGCCACACCATCGACTCGGTCGAGCCCATCTACGGCCTGGTCGTGATGGGCCTGGTGCACCCCGAGCGGGTGCGCCGCAACGCGGGCGCGCGGGCCGGCGACGTGCTGGTGCTGGGCAAGCCGCTGGGCGTGGGCGTGCTGTCGGCGGCGCTCAAGAAGGAGAAGCTGCCGGAAGCCGGCTACCGTCAACTGATCGACACGACCACGAAGCTCAACACGCCGGGCATCGCGCTGGCGCAGCTCGACGGCGTGCATGCGCTGACCGACGTGACCGGCTTCGGCCTCGCGGGCCACACGCTCGAACTCGCGCGCGGCGCGGGGCTCACGGCCGTGATCGAATGGTCGAAGGTGCCGTTGCTCGATGGCGTCGAGGCCATGGCCACCGACGGTTTCGTGACCGGCGCCTCGGGCCGCAACTGGCAGGGCTACGGCGCCGACGTGGTGCTGGCCGAGGGCCTGCCGGCCACCGCGCAGGCACTGCTGAGCGATCCACAGACGTCGGGTGGATTGCTCGTGAGCTGTGCGCCCGAGGCGGTGGAAGCGGTGCTGCAGGTGTTCCGCGACGAGGGCTTTGCGCAGGCCGCGGTGGTGGGGCGCGCCGAAGCGGGCCCTGCGCGCCTTCAGGTCATGGCCTGAGGGGTATTCAGCGCGCCTTGCTGCGCGCAGTCTTCCGGGCCGCCGGTGCGCGTGGTGTTTCAGCGGGCGCCGCCGCGATGCTCGCCTGGGCCTGCTCGGCCCACATCAGCGTGTCGACGTAACCCATCAGCCGGTGCAGGTAGGCCGGCGACAGCTCGCGCATCAGCAGCAGCGAGCGGTGCACCAGGTTGTGCGAATTCAGCGGGCCCGCGTTCTCGGGCACCTTGGCCAGCGACTGCGTGAGCTGGCGGTCGGCATTGAGCCGGGTCCAGGTGCTGCGGAAATAGCCGAGCGTCTTGAGCTCCGGCGCACCGGCGAGGCTGGGCGCGTGCGTGTCGGTCGTCGTGTGCTGCGCGATGTGCGTGACCAGCGCGGCGAGTGCGCCCGCAGCAGGCGTGGGTGTCGGCGCCGTGGCGCCGGGCTCCGTTTGCGCGAGCTGTCCGGCATAGGCTGCCAGCAGCGCGTCCAGCCGCGCGTCGAGGCGCAGGCGGGCCGCGCCCTGGTGCGCGGCCGCGCGCCGGGCCATGGCCTCGATCAGGCGAAAGCGCACCAGGTCGGCGCGGTGCGCGCCGCTCGCGCGCCACGCCTCCAGCTGTGCGCCGACGTCTTCGGGGTTCACGGCTTTTTGGCTTCCACGCTCGACGGCCGCGGCGTGGGCGCCATCTCCACGCGACGGTTGCGCGAGCGGCCATCGGCATCGGCGTTCGAGGCCACGGCCTGCTCGGCGCCGAAGGCCGCGGCGAACACCGACGCGGCGGGCAGGCCTTCCTCGATCAGCGTGCGCGTCACGGTCAGCGCGCGCTGGGCCGAGAGTTCCCAGTTGTCGGCGAACTGGCGGTTGCCGCCGCGCACCTGCCGGTTGTCGGTGAAGCCGCTGACCATCAGGATCTCGTCGCGTGAGCGCAGGTAGGCGGCCACGGGTTCGGCCAGGCTCTTGAGCAACTGGCGGCCCTCGGGCTGCAGCTCGGCCGAGTTGAGGTCGAACAGCACGTTGCCGCTGATGCCGATGCGGCCGTTGGTCAACGTCACGCGGCCGGCGGCCAGCGGGCCCGCCAGCGCCTGCTCGAGCGTCTGCAGCCGCTGTGCTTCGGCCTGGCGCTGCTTGACCTCGGCCTCGAGCCGGGTCGTGAGGTCGAGCTGCATGCCGATCACGCACACCAGGATCAGCACGAAGGCGCCCAGCAGGCCCGACATCAGGTCGCCGAAGACGGCCCAGACCGGCACGGCCGGTTCGACGTCGGCTTCGATGTCCTCGCTCATCACGCTTCGCTGCCTGCGGCCATGCGCTGGCCGGCGATCTGCTGCAGGTCTTCGACGATCTGCTTCTGCGACAGGATGCTCAGGTCGATGACCTCGCGCGCCTGCGCCACGTAGTAGGCCAGCTGCTCGTCGCTGCGCGTGAGCGACTTGCCCAGCGCGGCTTCGATACGCTGCAGCTGCGCGCCCAGCTTGTCGTTCGATTCGGAGAACAGCTGCACCGCGAAGCCGAAGGCCTCGCCCAGGCTCGCCACCTCGACCGCGCTGCCGGTGATCTGCGCCGCCACCTCGGCCATCTTGCCGGCTTCGGAGTCGACCTGGTCGGTGAAGCGCGCGCCCACGCGGTCGAGCAGGTCGGCCGAGGTCGACACCAGCGCATCGATGGCGCCGCGCTGCTCGGTCGAGGCATGGTTCACCGCCTCGAGCAGGGTCTCGAGCGTGCCTAGGATGCGGCTGCGTTCCTCGAGCATGCTGTTGTCGCGCGCCATGCCTTCGGACAGCTTCTGGCGCAATTCGGTCATCACCTCGGCCGCGGCGCGCGGGGCTTCGGAGGCCAGCTGCACCAGCTGGCCGATCTCGGCGATGGTGCTCTTCGTGTGGGCTTCGGTCTGGGCGGAGATCTCGGTGGCGGTCTGTGCGAGCGTGTCGCAGATGGCCTGCTGCTGGCGTTCGCTGTGCTCGCCGGTCTGCTGCCACTGCTGCTGCAGCGAGGTCGCCATCGCCTCCAGCGCGGCGGTCCAGGCCGTGAGGCGCTGCTGGTCGCTGGCCGCGAGGCCGGTCTGCAGCTCGGTGTGTGCCGTGTCGACCGTGCGCAGCAGCGAGGCCGCATGCTGCTCGAAGGCGGCCGAGGCGGCTGTCAAGGCGCGCGGTGCTTCGGACGCGGCCTGCACCAGCTGGCCGATCTCGGCGATGGTGCTCTTCGTATGGGCCGCGGTCTGCGCGGAGATCTCGGTGGCGGTCTGGACCAGCGTGTCGCAGATGGCCTGCTGCTGGCGCTCGCTGCGTTCGCCGGTCTGCTGCCATTGCTGGTCGAGAGATGCGGCCATGGCCTGCAGCGAAGCGGTCCAGGTGGCGAGCCGCTGTTCGTCGCCAGCGGCCAGGCCGGCCTGCAGTTCGGTGTGCGCCGCATCGACCGTGCGCAGCAGCGAGGCCGCATGCTGCTCGAAGGCAGCCGAGGCCGCTGTGAGCGCACGCGGTGCTTCCGATGCGGCCTGCACCAGCTGGCCGATCTCGGCGATGGTGTTCCTGGTGTGGGCTTCGCTCTGCGAGGAGATCTCGGCGGCGGTCTGCGCCAGCGTGTCGCAGATGGCCTGCTGCTGGCGCGCGCTGTGCTCGCCGGTCTGCAGCCACTGCTGCTGCAGCGAGGCGGCCATGGCTTCGAGCGAGGCGGTCCAGGCGGCGAGGCGCTGCTGGTCGCTGGCGGCCAGGCCGCTGTGCAGTTCGGCATGCGCGCTGTCGACCGTGCGCAGCAGCGAGGCCGCATGCTGCTCGAAGGCGGCCGACGCGGCCGTCAATGCGCGCGGTGCTTCGGACGCGGCCTGTACCAGCTGGCCGATCTCGGCGAGGGTGCTGCGGGCCTGGGCCTCGGTCTGCGCGGCAATCTCGGTGGCGCTCTTCACCAGCGTGTCGCAGATGGCCTGCTGCTGGCGCTCGCTGCGCTCGCCGGTCTGCAGCCATTGCTGCTGCAGCGACGCGGCCATCGTTTCCAGCGCGGCGGTCCACGCGGCGAGCCGTTGCTGGTCGCCGGCCGCCATGCCGGCCTGCAGCTCGGCATGGGTGCTGTCCACGGTGCGCAGCAGCGCGGCCGCATGCTGCTCGAAGGTGGCCGAGGCCGCGACCAGCGCGCGCTGGGTGTCGCCCGACAGGCTCTGGCTCGCGCGCTCGTGCTGGGCCAGCGCGCTTTGCCAATGCTCGGACATGCTGCCGACGGTCTGCTCGAGGCGGCTCGAGACGCCGTCCACCAGCGCGGCCGAGCGCTGCTCGAAGGTGTCGGTGAAGCGGCCCAGCGTGTCGCGCAGGTCGAGTGCCAGCGCCTCGCTGCTCTGCTGGTGGCCGGCGAGCGCGCTCTTCCAGAGGCCGGCGACGGTGGTGGTGCCGGCTTCGAGGCGGCTGCTGAGGCCGTCGAGCTGGCGCTGCATGCTCTGGCCGACGGTATCGTGCAGCGCGGCCGTTTCGCGCGCGATGCCGGCCATCGTGGCCTCGACCACCGGCTGGATGGCCGTGCTCGCCAGCCGTGCGCTGTCGGTCACGCTTTCCTTGAGCGAGCGGTCCACCGAAGTGGCCAGCCCTGCATAGGCGGCCTCGGTCTTGTCGTGGAAGCTCTGCTGGTTGCCGATCAGCTGTTCGTTCAGCGCCTGGGCCTGGCGCTCCATCGCGCCCATCATGGCCTGCAGCCGGTCGACCAGCACCGGCATCGCCTCGCCCTGGGCCTGCAGCAGCCGGAAGGATTCGTCGCGCTGGTGCGCGAGCGAGAAGGGGCGCAGCACGGTCGCGATGCGGGTGTCGAGCAGCTGCGCGGTCTGCAGCCGGTCGCGCCGGCACAGGGCGGAGATCAGGCCCAGCATCGCCGAGGCGGCGACGCCGGCCAGCGAGGTGCCGAAGGCCAGGCCCAGGCCCTTGACCGGTGCCGACAGCGAGGCGCGCACCGCCTGCAGGTCGGTCGCGCTCTCGAGCGCCGAGCCGGTGCCGTTGAGCGTGACCATCATGCCCAGGAAGGTGCCGAGCATGCCCAGCAGCACCAGCAGGCCGGCGAGGTAAGGGGTGAGTGCCGGGCCGGGCAGGCCGATGCGTTCGCCCTCGACGCGCAGGCGCACCGCGTTGCGCAGCGAAGGGTGCAGCGGTTCGAGCCACGCGCCCAGGCTGGCCGGCGCCGCGGGCCGCTCGGCCACGGCCTGCGCCAGCGTGCCCGTGGCCTGCTGGTAGCGCCGCAGTTCGAGCGCGCCCATCACATAGAAGGCGCCGATCAGCAGCGAGATCAGCAGGGCCAGCGGGTTGGTGCCGATGTAGCCCATGCCGACCCAGCAGACGGCGGCCAGGCCCACGAAGAATGCGGCGTATTTGGAGAGATCGGGAAGGGATCGGGTCATGTCGGTCTGTCAGCGGGAGCGAAGGGCTTCGAGCAGCCCCTCGACCGGTTGCAATCGGATGTCCAGCTCGGCGAGCAGCACGGCGTGCATGTCCTTGCCGAACACATCCAGCCAGTGGGCGGCGGGGATGTGGAGCTGGTCGTAGTCGTGGTCGGCGTCGGGCGCGTCGTCCTGCAGCGCGCGTTCGGCACGCTCGGCCTGGGCCGCCTGCGCGGCCTGATGCGCCTGGTAGGCCTGGTGCAGGCGCTCGAAATGCTTGCCCAGCAGGGTCGGCACGGTCGCGAGCAGGCTGTGTTCCTTGGGGCCCAGCACCTGCTCCATCACCACGTCGAGGGCTGCGAGCTGGGCCATGGCCGGCGACTTCGCGGCCAGCCGGCTGCGCACGTGGGCGCGCAGCGGCGCGATGCGCATCTCCATGGCCTGCTGCCGGGCGAGATAGCGCCGGCGGTGGGGCGAGAAGTCGGCGGTCGTGTCCATGGCGGCGTCGGCGTGGGGAAAGGCGTTCTTGTCGGCAATGGCCAGCACCAGCGCCGCCCGCACGCGTGCGAGCTCCGCTTCTTCCGCGCTGCCGGTGGACGCGCGTGCGCTGGATGGCGCGGGGGCCGGACTCCCGTTCATCACCGTGGACAAGGAGATGTCGTCGGTCCAGCCGAACCATTGGCTCAATCGGTCCGAGAAGGACCGTTTGGCGTCGGGAACGTCGATGTCCGTCAGTCGAACGAGCAAGCGAACGAGCGCCGAGCCGGTGAAACTTGTGCGCTGTGACACGTGCACCCTCCCGCCGATCGAAAAACCTGGCAGTCTACACTGAGCGCTCACTCACGTAGGAGCGGCGCAGCCCCCTGCGCGGCGCGCGGGGCGCGTGCGCCAATGGCGCCGGATTCGGCCGCGCGCAGGATGCGCCGGAAGGTCGGGCATTCCATGTGGCTGGGCGCGCGGCAGGCCGCGGCGTGGCGCAGGCCGTCGCGCATGGCGCCGAGCCGGCGGATGGTCTGGTCGAGTTCCTGCGCCTTGTCGTGCAGCAGCTGGCGGTCGAGGTGCGGCTGGCCGTCGGGCGCGAACATCTGCGCGATCGCATCGAGCGAAAACCGGCCGCGCGCCCGAGCGCGATCAGTGCCAGGCGTTCCACCACGGCCGCATCGAACAGCCGCCGCAGGCCCTGGCGGCCCACCGAGGCGATCAGCCCCTTGCTCTCGTAGAAACGCAAGGTGGAGGCGGGCAGGCCGGAGCGTCGGGCGACCTCGCCGATGTCCAGTGCATTCATCTCTTGACCTCAAGTCGACTTGAAGTTGCAAAGTCTAGCTTTCGACAGATGCAAAGGAGCGCGACCATGAACACATCCCCCACCGAGCGCGCGCAGGCCGCCCTCTGGAACGGCCGCGCAGGCCGCGCCTGGGTCGACGGCCAGGCCATGCTCGACCGCATGTTCCGGCCCTTCGAGTCCATGCTGGCCGACGCCGCGGCGGCCCGCCCGGCGCAGGCCGTGCTCGACGTGGGCTGCGGCACGGGGGCGACCACGCACGCGATCGCACGCCGGCTGGGCCCGCCCGCGCATTGCGTGGGCGTCGACATCTCCGCGCCGATGATCGCTGCGGCGCGCCTGCGGGCCGGGCAGGGTGAGCGCACCGATTTCCTCTGTGGCGATGCGCAGACCCAGGCCTTCGCACCGGGCCGCTTCGACCTGCTGGTCTCGCGCTTCGGCGTGATGTTCTTCGACGATCCGGTCGCGGCCTTCGCGAACCTGCGCCGGGCCGCGCGGCCCGGCGCCGAACTGCGCCTGATCGCCTGGCGTTCGGCGGACCAGAACCTTTCATGACCACGGCCGAGCGCGCCGCCGCCCCCATGCTGCCGGCCTTGCCGCCACGCCAGCCGGATGCGCCGGGCCAGTTCGCCTTTGCCGACCGCGAGCGCGTGGGCGCGATCCTGCGCCAGAGCGGGTGGGCCGACATCGCGATCGAGCCGATCGACGTCGGCTGCACCTTGCCCGAAGCCGATCTGGTGCGCTACTTCACCGGACTGGGGCCGCTGGGGCTGGTGCTGCAGGATGCCGACGAGGCGACACGTACGCGCCTTGTCGACACGGTGCGCAAGGCTTTCGATCCTTTCGTGCAGGGCGAGGACGTCCGCTACGACGCGGCCTGCTGGTGGATCACGGCGCGCTCAGGGGAATGAGGCGAGTAGCTTCCAGGCGATGGCCACCAGCAGCCCGCTGCTGACGAAGCCGATGAGGCTGATGCCCCAGGCATCGTCCAGGCCCTCGGCCGAGCGCAGACTGCGCGGATGGCGCCCCCAGGTGAGCAGCTTCAGCAGTGCCCATCCGGGCCAGTAGAAGACAACGCTGAGGGCCACGGTGGCGAACAGGCGGGCAAGGAGCGCGAGCAGGGTGTCCATGGTCGGCGCCATTGCAGCACCGGCCAGGGCTTCTGGCAAGCGACCTATCTGCCGACCACCTGCACGTCGTCGAACTGCAGCGCTCGCCCGTCGGCGCTCTCGACCCCGAGCCGCGCGACCGGTTGGCCGCTCTTCAGGTCGACCAGGCGCGAGCTGTGCTCGCCGCGCGCGAACAGGTGGCCTTCGCCCCATTGCCGCAGCCCGACGATCACCGGGAACAGCGCCTGTCCCTTGGGTGTGAGCACGTAGTGCTGGTAGGCGGAGCCGTCCGCCGCCGGCTGGCTTTCGAGGATGCCCTCCTGCACCAGTGCCTTGAGCCGGCTCGCGAGGATGTTGCGGGCCGCGCCCAGGCTGGTCTGGAAGTCACTGAAGCGGCTCACGCCGTCGAAGGCGTCGCGCACGATCAGCAGCGACCAGCGGTCGCCGATCACGTCCAGTGCGCGGGCGACCGGGCAGGTCGCGGTGTTCATTCGTTTGCGTGCGGCCATCGTGCTCACTCCAGCGTCGGCACGGCCCCATGCGCGTGCACTGGTTGCATTTTAAAACTCATCGGGTATGCTTCGTTTGGTTTAAAAATGAAACCAATAAAGCCGATGTCTTCCCGCTCGTCCTTTGTCGATGCGCCCATGCCGCGCAGCCTGGTCGCGCTGTTCGCCGGTACCGCCGGCGCCAGCGTGGCCAACGTGTACTTCGCCCAGCCGCTGCTCGACACCCTGGCCTCGGAGTTCGGCATGGCGCAAGCGGCCATCGGCGGCGTCGTGACCGCCACCCAGGCCGGCTCGGTGCTGGCCCTGCTGCTGCTGGTGCCGCTGGGCGACCAACTCGAACGGCGATGGCTCGCGCGGGCCCAGCTCATGGGCCTGGTGCTGGCGCTGATCGGCGTGGCCGCGGCGCGCAGCCCCGTGGCGCTGATGGCCGGCATGTTGTGCGTCGGCCTGCTGGGCACGGCGATGACGCAGGGAATGATTGCCTATGCGGCCAGCACGGCGGCGGCGTCCGAGCGCGGGCGCGTGGTCGGTGCCGCGCAGGCCGGCGTGGTCGTCGGCCTGCTGCTGGCGCGGGTCTGGTCCGGCGTGCTGGCCGACCTGGTGGGCTGGCGCGGCGTCTACCTCGGCTCGGCGGCCGTGATGGTGGTGCTGGGCGCCTGCATCTGGCGTCGGCTGCCGGCCCAGGCGCCCGTCACCGCGCGCCAGCCCTACAGCCAGCTGCTGCGTTCGTCGCTGGGCCTGCTGCGCAGCGACAGGGTGCTGCAAGTCCGGGGCACGTTGGCCTTGCTGATGTTCGCGGCCTTCAGCATCTTCTGGAGTGCGCTGGCCCTGCCGCTCACGGCCGTCCCACGGTCGCTGTCGCATGCGGCCGTCGGTGCGTTCGGTCTGCTGGGAGCGGTTGGCGCCGTGCTCGCAGGGCGGGCGGGCCGCTGGGCCGATCGCGGCTGGGCCCAGCGCACCAGCGCCGCGTCGCTGGGCCTGCTGCTGCTCGCCTGGTTGCCGCTGGCGCTGCTGCAGCACTCGCTGTGGTGGCTGGCGCTCGGCATCCTGCTGCTCGATGCGGGCTGCCAGGCACTGCACGTCACCAACCAGGCGCTGATCCTGCAGCGGCCGGCCGAATCGCATGGCCGCCTGATCGCCTGCTACATGCTGTTCTATGCGGTGGGCAGCGGCGCGGGCGCGCTCGCCTCGACGGCGGTGTATGCACGGGCCGGATGGTCCGGCGTGTGCATGCTGGGCGCAGGCGTGAGCCTGCTGGCCTGCCTTGTCTGGGCCGCGAGCGCATGGCCGCACGCGAGGCGTTGCGCGCCGGGCGCGTCCTAGAACACCAGCCCGCCCGCGACGTCGAGAGTGGTGCCGGTGACCCATGCCGCATCGTCCGACACCGCATACGACACCGCCGCCGCGATGTCGCTCGGCTGTCCCACGCGGCCCAGCGGCGTCTTGCCCACCAGGTGGTCTGTCATGGCCGCGGCCGACTCGGCATTGCCTTCGGTCGCGACGAAGCCTGGCGCAATGCCGACCACACGGATGCGGCGCGGGCCGAGCTCAATGCCCAACGTGCGCGTCAGCGTGTCGACCGCGCCCTTGGTGGCGCAGTAGACATGCACCATGGGCTGAGGACTCGTGGCCACGCCCGAGCTGATGTTGACGATCACGCCGCCCGGCGGCAGCACGCGCGCAGCGGCCTGCGTCACGAGCAGCAGGCCGCGCACGTTGATGTGGAAGTGTTCGTCGATGCTCTGGGCCGTGATCGACTCGAGCGAGTCGACCTTGTAGACGCCCGCGTTGTTGACCAGGATATCGAGCCGCCCGAAGCGCTTCACGGCCGCATCGATCAGCGGCGGGATGTCTTCGGGCCGGCCCAGGTCGGCCTTGACCGCGAAGGCCTGGCCACCCGTGGCGACGATGGCCCGGACCACGACCTCGGCATCTTCCGCGCTGCGCGAATAGTTGACGATGACCGACGCACCGTCGGCCGCCAGGCGCTTGGCGATGCCGGCGCCGATGCCTTTGGACGCGCCGGTGACGAGGGCGACCTTGCCGGAGAGATTGCGCATGGGTTTCCTGAAGAGTGAAGGAGTGAAGGCGCAACGGTAGTCCCGAAGAAGTCCCGGATAAATGGCATGACGCCGCATGCGGCATGAAGCTGAGCTTCATAATTCCGGCGTGTCCTCTGACCTCTTTCCAGCCATCGCGGCCTTTGCGCGCGTGGCCCATCACGCCAGCTTCACGCGCGCGGCGGCGGAGCTCGGCGTCTCGCCTTCGGCGCTGTCGCAGACCGTGCGCACGCTCGAGGGCCGGCTCGGCGTGCGCTTGCTCGACCGCTCGACGCGCCGCGTCGGCGTCACCGAGATCGGACAGCGCTTTCTGTCGGATGCACGGCTGGGTCTGTCCGCGCTGGAGACTGCGATCGACACGGTGAACGAGAGCCGCGAACGCCCCGTGGGCCTGCTGCGCCTGAATCTGTCGCGCACCGCGGCCGATATCCTCGTGTTGCCGCACCTGATCGAATTCAACGCGGCCTTCCCCGAGATCACGCTGGAGATGCACTGCGACAACGCACTGCTCGACCTGGTGGGCAACGGCTTCGATGCCGGCATCCGGCTCGGCGAGAACCTGGCGCAGGACGTGGTGGCCGTGCCGCTGGGCGGCCGGCGCCGGATCGCGACCGTGGCCGCCCCGCGCTACCTCGAAGGCCGCACGCCGCCGCGCACGCCCGAGGACCTGAAGGCGCACCGCTGCATCAACGTACGGCTGGGCGGCAGCGTCTATCGCTGGGAGTTCTCCCACAAGGGCCGCGACTTCGACATCGAGACCACCGGCCCGCTGCTGACCAACGATGGCGACGTGCTGCTGGCCGCCGTGCGTGCCGGGGCGGGTATCGCCTGCGCGTTCGAGGCCCAGGTGCAGGACGACATTGCGGCCGGGCGCCTGGTGCCCTTGCTCAAGCCCTGGTGGCCGACCTTTGCGGGTTTCTATCTCTACTACCCGAGCCGTATTCACGTGTCGCGCAAGCTGCGCGTGTTCATCGATTTCATGCAGCAGCGCCTGAACCCGCGCTGAGCCTGCAAGGCACGCGGCTTGCTCTGCACCACAGAAGATCAACCCCCCGACCTCCGACCCATGCACATCGAACGTGACGACCTCTCCCGCCCCGCCATCCATGCCTTGCTCGACGAGCACCTGCAGAGCATGCGCGCATGGTCGCCGCCGGAGAGCGTGCACGCGCTCGACCTGGACAAGCTGCGCCAGCCCGGCATCACCTTCTGGTCGGCCTGGTCCGACTTCGGAGAGGCCGGGGAACTGCTCGGCTGCGGCGCGTTGAAGGAACTGGACGCCAAGCATGGCGAGCTGAAGTCCATGCGCACACCGCAGGCGCGCCGAGGCCAGGGCGCGGGCAGGGCGATCCTCGAACACATCATTTCGGTGGCGACCGCTCGCGGCTATGAACGCCTGAGCCTGGAGACCGGTGCCACGGCGCCCTTCGCGCCGGCACAACGGCTCTACGAAAGCGCGGGCTTCACGCGCTGCGGTCCCTTCGGCGACTACGCCGAGGATCCGCACAGCGTCTTCATGACCTTGCCTCTCGCGTCGGACGGCAGGCCGTGAGCGCGGCCGGGCCGCGCATCGGCGGTAGAGTGGCAGGCGTCGCAACCCAGGAGGAAGACACATGAACGCCACCCGAATCATCGCGATCGTCCTCATCGTCGCGGGCGGCCTCGCCCTGGCCTATGGCGGCTTCAGCTACACCAAGGACACGACGGTCGTGAAGCTGGGTCCGCTCGAGATCTCGGCCAAGGAGAAGGAGCGGGTCAACGTGCCGATGTGGGCCGGTATCGGTGCGATCGTGGTGGGTGGGCTGCTGCTGGTGATGGGCGGTCGCAAGGGCTGAACGCGCCGTCCTTCTTGCCCGAGGGCGGAAGGGAGAGGGAGTCGAACCCTCCCGGCGACGCGTGGCGCCACCCACCGGGTTTGAAGCCCGGCCGCCCCACCAGGGACGATTCCCTCCCATGCAATCTCATGGGATCACCCACTGCTTTCCCGCGCACCGAACAGCACGGTGTCGGGGCGCAGCAGGTGCACATCCTTCACGCGTCGCGTGTAGCCGACGCGGTCGAAAAACTCCAGCAGCTGGATCGCCCGCTTGCGGCCCAGGCCGGTGGCATCGCGAAAGCTCGCGGCCTGCAGGCCTTCGGCGCTCGCCATGCAGGCGCGTGCCAGCGCGGCCAACCGTTCGATGGTCGCTGCCGGATAGTACAAGTCCTTGATCACCTGGAAGGCCTGGCCGCGTCGCGCCAGGCTCGCGAGCGTCTGGCGCACCACGGGCTCGGCCACATTGTTGTTCTTGGCCAGGTCGCGCACCCAGGGCGGATCGAAGCCGCCGTCGGCCATCTGCGGCAACAGTTTCTGGGCCAGCCGTTCTTCGGTGGCGCTGAGCACGGCTGCATGCGCGGGCAGGTGCAGCCAGTGGCCGCTGCGGGCAAGCGTGCCCTGCGCCAGCAAGGACTCGACGGCGTGCTGCCACAAGGCGTCGCCCACGCGCGGCCCGGCCAGGCGCTTGAGGCGGCGCAGGTCGGGGCCGACTTCCTCCGCCGAGGCGCGGTGAAATTCTTCGAGACGCGTGAGGATCTGCTGCCGCAGCGCATCGAGGTGCGGGCCCGCGATCGCGCGCTGCGGGAGCTGCAATGCATCGGCCGGCCATGGCGGCGCATCGCACAGCGCGAGCGCGCGCGTGAGCCGGTCGGTGTCCAGGCCCATCGGTGCGCTTGCAAGCAATGCGCCGATGCGTTCGCTGCGGTCGTCCATCGCCCAGGCGGCCAGCGCCTGCAGCCGTTCGGGCGTGCGCCGGTAGCGCGTCGGCGCAAAGGGATCGAGCACGCGCACGCCGGCCACGGTGCGCGTGGCCGAGGCGTCGCGCAGCACGCCGCGGTCGCCGTGCCACGCACTCACGGCCTCGCGCAGCACCAGCTGGGCCAGCGCGGTGTCGCCGGGCGCGAGCGTGTCGCGGTCGAGCAGCGCGACCGAGGCCATCACGTCGCTCGCGCCCAGGTGCGCGTGCACGATCGTGCCCGAGCGCAGTGCATGCGCCTCGCCGGGCCACAGCCCGAGCTGCACGTCGATGCGTTCGGTGGCGAGCGCGATCCCGGGCGCACACACCCACTGGCCGCGGTGGACCTCGTCCTTGGCGACGCCGGCCAGGGCCAACGCGCAGCGCTGGCCCGCGTGCGCGGCCTCGGCCTGTTCGTTCTGCGCGTGGATGCCGCGCACGCGCACCGGGCGCTTGCCTGGAACGATCAGCAGTTCGTCGCCGATGCGCACGCGGCCCGCCATCACCGAGCCCGTGACCACGGTGCCCACACCCGGCAGCGTGAAGGCACGGTCGACCGCCAGGCGAAAGGCCAGCGCGTCGTCGTGCAGGCGAACCGTGCGGGCCTGCGCGATCAGGTGATCGCGCAGCGCATCGAGCCCTTCGCCCGTGCCCGCGGACAGCGCGAACACCGGCGCGCCCGCGAGCGGCGTGGGCGCCAGCAGGGCCTCGATCTCCGCGCGCACCTGCGCGATGCGCGCCGCGCGCTCGGCCGCATCGATGCGGTCGATCTTGGTGATCGCCACCGTGCCGTGCCGCAGGCCCAGCAGCGCGACCACGGCCAGGTGCTCGCGGGTCTGCGGCATCACGCCGTCGTCGGCGGCCACCACCAGCAGCGCATGGTCGACGCCGGTGGCGCCGGCCAGCATGGTGTGCAGCAGGCGCTCGTGACCGGGCACATCGACGAAGCCCAGCGACACACCCTCGGCCGCGCGCAGGTAGGCGTAGCCCAGCTCGATCGAGATGCCGCGCCGCTTCTCCTCGGGCAGCCGGTCGGTGTCGACGCCGGTGAGCGCGCGCACCAGCGTGGTCTTGCCGTGGTCGATGTGGCCGGCGGTGCCGATGATCATGGGCTGTGCTCCGGCCTCACATGAAGTTGCGCGTGTGCAGGTCGGCCAGGCGATCGGCCTCGGCGCGTTCGAAGCCCAGCCGGCCCAGCCGCGCACGACGGCCTGACGCCATGTCGCGCTGCAGCTGCTGCACGGCCTCGTGGCCGCGCTGGACGGCCGGCAACGTGAGTTCGCCCGCGGCCAGCAGCACCAGGGCGTCGAACACCTCCTCGTTGAGGCCGGCGGTGTGGGCCAGCGCGTCGTAGCGTTGCTCGATCGCGTTGCGCAACCGGATCTGGTAGTCGGGCTCTTCGGCCAGCCGGTACTCGAGATGTGCCATGCCGAAGGCCACGTGCCGCGCCTCGTCGCGCGCGGCCAGCCGGGCGATCTGGCGCGTCACCGGATCGGGTGCGTGCGCGTGCAGGAAGTTCAGCAGGTTGATGAAGCTGCCTTCGCCCAGCACCGACAGCAGGAAGGTCGCGATGGAGAAGTCCGGTGCCTCGAACAGCGTCTGCAGGCTGGCCTGGCCGCCCGCGGTCGACAGCGCCGGGCGGGCGCCGCGCAGCGTCGCGCGCCGCGTGAAGACCTCGATGTGCCGCGCCTCGTCGGCGCACTGCAGCGCCAGCAGCTGCAGCACCTCGCGGTAGTGCGGATGCACCTGGCCCAGGTGGCGGGCGGGCACCAGCAGCGCGGCGTTCTCGTTCTCGATCAGGTAGGTCATGACCTGGACCACGGCCGCCTCGACCGGTGGCGGCAGCTCGAAGGCGGCGTCCCAGTCGACGGCCGTGGCCGGGTCCCATTGCGCCGCTGCGGCCTGCGCATAGAGCTCGCCCGCGGTGGCGGCCCAGAGTTCGTTGCGCCGGTGCAGCGCGAAGGCGAAGGGCGGGCTGCCGGCTTCGACCGTGGCGCCGCGCGCGGCCAGCCCCCAGCCGGCGAGCGCTTCTGCGGCCGGGTCCTGGGCTGCCTCGCCGGTGCGCTGCGCACCGTGCCAGCGGCCTTCGGCCTGCATCGCGCGCGTGATCCGGGCCTGCGGAGGGCCGGACGCATCCCGCAGGATCTGGATGCCGTGGCCTTGCTGCCGGCACCATGCTTCGAGATGCAGTTCCCATGCGGGTGCCGTGCCTTGCACGCGCAACACGGCGCCCGCGGGCAGCTCGGCGAGCGCACGCCGGATCAGCAGCAGGGCCCCCTGCTCGAGGCCCAGCGACTCAATATCGATAGTCGGCGTTGAGGATGCGGCCATCGCGGCTGTAGAAGTTCTCGTTGTCCACCGCGCGTGCGAGCTGCGCGTAGCCGCTGGTGCGGCCGGTGCGCCATTCGCGCAGGCCTTCGAGTTCGAGCAGCGGGCGCACCTGCGGATCGTCCCAGCGCATCGACAGCAGCAGCGTCACGAAGCGCTCGATCAGCCCTTCGGGCGCGCCCGGGCTGGTGGTGAAGTTGCAGTGGTCGAAGGGCGCGGTGTGTGCGATCACGCGCGTGCTGCCCGCGGGCAGCGTGCCGTCGAGGCCGAAGGCCAGGTGGTTGCCCGCGATCAGGCAGCAGGCATCGATCTCGTGGGCCAGCAGCGCGCGCGCCGCATCGCGTTCGCCGCCGATGTGGTCGCCATGCTTGCCGCCCAGCACGTCGAAGCAGCGCAGCGTGAAGTCGTCGCGCTGCACCAGGCCCGCTTCGATGCGCAGATGGTCCAGCGGGATCAGCGTGGCCTGCGGCGAGTCGAGCGCGCCCGCGCCGATCGTCTTGTCGCGCAGGTCGGCGGGGCTCTGGATACCGCTGTCGGTGCGCACCACGATCACCGAGCGCAGGTCGAGGTCGGTGTCGCGCATGGCCACCGAGTGCACCTGCAGGCCCTTGCTGCGCGCGATGCGCTCGGCACGCACCCAGGCCAGCGGCGAGTTCCAGGCAACGTGGATGGCGCCGTCGAACTGCGCTTCCACCTGACGCTCGTAGTTGGAATACAGCACGTAGTCGAAGGGCAGGCCATGCGCCACGAAGAAGGCCTTGAAGCCCTCCCAGATGGTGACGACCTTGGGCGCGTAGGCGACGGCGCCCATCACGAGAATTTCGCTCATCGGAGGCTCCCGGCGTGTTGGGGTATGGGACGGGTTTGCGCAGGCGCGCGCGCATTCGGTGCGAGGCGAGCGCCGCGAAGCCCGTTCGTGAGCGCCCGTGGAGCCGGCTTTGCCGGGCCAACGGGTGCGCCCCCTTGAGGGGGGAGCCGGCTACACGAAGTGAGCAAGAAACGGGGGTGGGCCATCAAAAAAGTGGCAGGCCGGTGATGGCCTTGCCGATGAAGTCGTAGAGCACATCGGAGGTCGGCGCCATCACGCTCGAGGCGCGTGCGTCGCGGAACAGCCGTTCGATGCCGGCCTCCTTGCGGAAGGCCGCACCGCCGCACACGCGCATCGCGATGTCGGTCACCTCGAGCGCGGTCTCGGCCGCGGCGGCCTTGACCTCCAGCACGCGCAGCATGGTGTCGGGCCGGCCCGCGCCGATGGCCGCGACGGTGTCGTCGAGCAGCGCCTGCGCCATGTCGGTCTTGATGCGCGCACGCGCCAGGTAGGCGCGGATGGTCGGCAGGTCGGCCAGCGAGCTGTCGAGGTGCAGGTGGCGCGTCTGCCCCACGTGGCCGATGGCGCGCGACAGCGCACCTTCCATCAGGCCGACCGAGCAGGCCGCGCTCAGCGTGGTGAACCAGGGCAGCACCGCGCCCATCATGGTGTCGAAGCCCTTGCCGTCCTCGCCCAGGCGGTCGCCGGCCCGGAGGCGCACGCCCTTGGCGGTGATCGGCGTCGAGGCGTTGCCGCGCAGGCCCAGGCCGTCGAAGTGGCCGGGTTGGCTCAGGCCGTCGGCCTTGGCGTCGACCAGCCACAGCGTGCTCGCGCCCTCGGCCGCGAGCGGCTTGCTCGACCACACGTAGCTGTCGGCTTCGAAGGCCGAGGTGACCCAGCTCTTGCGCGCATCGAGCACCACGCCATCGCCGTCGCCGCGTGCCGTGCCCGTGGGCGCCCAGAAATGGCTGCGCGAATCGGCTTCGGAGAAGGCGAGGGTGCTCAGGTGCTTGCCCTGGGCGATGGCCTGGCGCACCGGCGTGTCGCCGAGCTGCTCGATCACCGCCGTGGCGCAGTAGTGCATGCAGACGACCATCGCGGTCGACGGGCAGCTCTGCGCGATGCGTGAGACCACCTGCGCGGCTTCGGCCAGGCCCAGCCCCATGCCGCCGACGGAGCTCGCCGACACCAGCCCGAGCAGGCCGGCGTCGCCGAGCGCGCGCAGCACCTCGCGCGGAAAGCGGGCCTCGCTGTCGATGCGCTGGGCCAGCGGTGCCAGGGTGTCGCTCAGGACGGGGGCGAGCAGATCGAGGTGGCGCATCGGTGTCTCCGGTGAGTTGAAAAACTATTGCAACTGTTCGCGCAGCGCGGGCAACTGGGCCACGAAGGGGGCGCTGTCCTCGAGGCAGCGCAGGTCGAGCAGCAGGCGGTCGCCCGCGATGCGACCGATGACCGGCAAGGGCAGCCGGCGCAGCGCCGTGGCCAGCGCCTCGAGCGCGGTGCCCGTGCCTTTCTTGGCCGTGCCTGCGGGCGCCAGCGCCAGGCCGGCCGAGGGCAGGCGTTCGACCGGCAGCGAGCCCGAGCCGATCTGGCCCAGCAGCCCCACCACCTCGACCGTGAAGCGCGGCGCCACGGCCGCAGCGAGCGCGGGCTGCAGCGCTTCGGCCTGCGCGCGGATCGCGTCGGCCGGCCGCGTCAGCAGCCGCAGCGTGGGCAGGTCCTCTGCGAGGCGTTCGGGCCGCAGGTAGAGCATCAGCGTGGCTTCGAGCGCGGCCAGCGGCAGCTTGCTCATGCGCAGCGCGCGCTTCATCGGGTACTTGCGGATGCGGCCGACAGCGGCCTTGCTGCCGACGATCAGCCCGGCCTGCGGGCCGCCCAGCAGCTTGTCGCCGGAGAAGGTCACGACGTCGCAGCCGGCCGCGAGCATCTCCTGCGGCAGCGGCTCGCGCGGCAGGCCGTAGTGCGCGAGGTCGACCAGCGAGCCGCTGCCCAGGTCGGTGGCCAGCGGCACGCCGCGCGCATGGGCGATGCCGGCCAGCGTCCTCTCGTCGACCGCGGCGGTGAAACCCTGCACCGCATAGTTGCTGGTGTGGACCTTCATCACCAGCCCGGTGCGCTCGGTGATCGCGCGTTCGTAGTCGGCCGGGTGCGTGCGGTTGGTGGTGCCGACCTCGACCATCAGTGCGCCCGCGCTGGCCATCACGTCGGGCATGCGGAAGGCGCCGCCGATCTCGACCAGCTCGCCGCGCGAGACGATGACTTCGCGGTCACGCGCGAGCGCGGCGATGGTCAGCAGCACCGCGGCCGCGTTGTTGTTGACCACGGTCGCGGCCTCGGCGCCGGTGATCGTGCACAGCAGGTCCTCGATCAGCGAATCGCGGTCGCCGCGGCCGCCCGAGAGCAGGTCGTACTCGAGGTTGTTGGGCGAGGCCATGACCGTCAGCAGGCGCTGCAATGCGGCATCGGCCAGCACCGCGCGGCCCAGGTTGGTGTGGATCACCGTGCCCGTGAGGTTGAGCACGCCGCGCATGCGCGGGGCCAGGCGCCGTTCGACGCGCCCCGCGAGCGCCTCGGCGAGCCGTGCCGCATCGACGTCGACCAAGGGGAGTTGGCCGGTGAGCGCACGCTGGCGCAGCCCGTCGAGCAGCGCGCGGGCTTCGGTCACGACCAGCGTGCGGCCGTGCGTGGCGAGCAGGGCGGAGGCTGCGTCGGCGCGCAGCAGTTGATCGACAGAAGGCAGATCCTGGGGCCTTGCCGTCGAGCCGTGGACCACGGACTCTTCGGGCGCGGCCATCAGCCGCCTCCGCCGTCGTTGTCGGGGTCGGAATCGGGGTCGCCGAACAGCAGCATCAGGTTGTGCCCGCTGCGTTCGTAGCCCGCGTCGGACACCAGCAGGTCGAGCGTGATGCTGGCCAGGTCGTCGGCCACGGGTTCGACCTCCGGGTCCTTCTCCATCGCGACCTGCTTGAGGTAGTGATGGCAGACGTCGCAGCACTCGGCCTTGGCCGCACCCGGGCGCGCGCCCGTGGCCGGCACCGCGACGCCCGGTTCGGGCGTGAGTGCCTGGAACTGGATGCCCTTGGTGCTTTCACAATGCGTGCACTTGATGCGCACGTAGTGCCACTGGGTGCTGCACAGCGAGCAGTGCAGGTAGCGGAAGCCGCCGTCGTCGGCGCCGATGCGCGTGATGCTGGCCGTGGGCAGGCTGCCGCAGCAGGGGCATTCGGTGCCGGGGTCGGTGTGGCCGAACACGCGTTCGCCGTGGGTGTCGGCGGTCTGCAGGGCCAGGTGCGCCCAGTAGGTCTGCAGGCCCGCGGCGATCAGCGGCGCGGCCGCGAGGTCCAGGCCCAGCGTGATCCGGCGCGACAGCCGGTCGGCCTGGGCGTCGATCCACTCGGCCGGGCTGGCGAGCAGGCGCTCGGCCGTGTCCCGCACCGGGCCCGCCTGGAGCGGTGCCGCGAACAGCGTGAGCACGCGGCGCAGCGTGGCCTGCCATGCCGGGTCGCGCGGCCAGCCGAAGGCGGGCATCGGCGGCTTCAGGGCCTTGGCCGCGGCCGCGCAGGCAGAGGCATCGGGCACCGCGACCCGCGGATGGTCCTGCAGCGCCTGGTGCTGCGCCACGGCCAGGTCGGCCACGAACAGCAGGTACTCGCGCATCGGGTGCGAGGCGGCCAGCTGACGCAGCCGCAACTGCCGATCGGAGAACACCAGGGCCCGCACCGGCAGTCGCACGAACGGCATCTGCCGTCCGGCCTGCATGGCGATTTCCTCGGGGCTGAGAACGCGCGTGCTGCGCACGGGCGCCGGGCTGCTGTCGGGGCGGGTCATGCGATGCACTCTACAGCGCCTGGGGCGCCGCGGGTTGAGCGGAAACCAGAGGTCGTGGCCGGATGCGCGATACGGATCACCGGTCTCTTGTCATCTTGCGATGCCACAGCGGATGGTTGAGCCTGGACCAGCCCTCGGTGACCGTGCCGCGTGTCATCGCGCGCAACGTTCCCTTGACCCAGATCGCTGCATAGATGTGCGTGATGACCGAGAGGATCAGCACCACCGCCGACACCGAATGCACCAGCACCGCGATGCGCCGCACCGTGATCGGGAAGAAGTGGACGAACCACGGACTCCAGAACATGAAGCCCGTCACGAACAGCAGCAGCAGGCTCAGGCCGAAGGCCCAGAACACCAGCTTCTGGCCGGCGTTGTACTTGCCCACGGGTGGCATCGAGGACTTGTCGCCCGCGAGCATCTTGGGCGCGTTGGCGATCCATTCGCGGTCGCTGCGGTCCAGCAGGTTCTCGCGCCACATGGTGAAGAACAGGAACACGAAGCCCAGCACCATCGCCACGCCCATGAAGGGGTGCAGGATGCGCGTCCAGGGGCCGCCACCGAACAGCGCGCTGAAGAAGAACAGCGAGGGATGGAAGAAGGCCAGGCCCGAGAGCGCGGCGGCGAAGAACATCAGCGCGACAAACCAGTGGTTCATGCGCGTGGCGTCGCGGTAGCGGCGGAGGTATCGCTGGGTCATCGCATGCTCCTTGAGGCTCAGGCGCGCGGGCGGCCGTCGGGCGCCGCGTCACGCGGCGAAGGGTCGACCGGTGTCACGACCACGCCGTGCTCGGGCGGGGCCTCGATGATCACCACGTCGCCGTCGTCGTCCTCGGTGCCCTTGTCTTCCTTGGCCTCGATCGGTCCGACCTTCATGTAGTGGAAGAAGCTGCCGACCACCGCGCCCACCATCGCGAACACCGCGAGCGGCTTGGCCACGCCCTTCCACAGCGAGACCAGCGGGCTGATCTTCGGATTCGTGGGCAGGTTGCTGTAGAGCCCGGGGCGGTCGGCATGCTGCAGCACATACATCACGTGCGTGCCGCCCACGCCGGCCGGGTCGTAGACGCCCGCGTTGGCGAAGCCGCGGTCCTTGAGGTCGACGATGCGCTCCGAGGCGTACTCGTGCATCGCGTCCTTGGTGCCGAAGTGGATCGCCCCCGTGGGGCAGGCCTTGACGCAGGCCGGCTCCAGGCCCACGCCCACGCGGTCCGAGCACAGCGAGCACTTGTAGGCCTTGTTGTCGGTCTTGCTGATGCGCGGCACGTCGAAGGGGCAGCCGGTCACGCAGTTGCCGCAGCCCACGCAGTGCTCGCTGATGAAGTCGACGATGCCGTTGCTGTACTTGACGATGGCGCCGGGCGCGGGGCAGGCCTTGAGGCAGCCTGGATCCTCGCAATGCATGCAGCCGTCCTTGCGGATCAGCCACTCGAGCTTGCCCGGCTCGGGCTCGACTTCGGCGAAGCGCATCACGGTCCAGGAGTCGGGCGTGAGGTCGTTCGGATTGTTGTAGCTGCCGCCCACGTCGCCGATCTCGTCGCGCAGGTCGTTCCACTGCATGCACGCGACCTGGCAGGCCTTGCAGCCGATGCAGGTCGAGACGTCGATCAGCTTGGCGACCTCCTGCACCTGCGGGCGGCTGCGCGCATGCGGCGAAGGCGTGGTGGTGGCCGAGCGGGCGGCGATGTCGAGGGTTTGAAGGGAGGACATCAGCGGCTCCGGATCTGGTCTTGTTCCCTCTCCCTTCGGGAGAGGGGCAGGGTGAGGGCCGCGGCCGTATCACCGTCGTGTGCCTGGCCATCGCTGCAGGCCCTCACCCCCGCCCTCTCCCGGAGGGAGAGGGGGCAAGTCAGGGATGCGGGTCGTGAGAGAACGGGGAAAAGGCGGTGTGTCATCTCATGCCTTCTCGATGTTCACCGTGAACGACTTGTACTCGGGCGTCTGCGTGTTCGCATCGCCCACGAAGGGCGTCAGCGTGTTCACCAGGTAGCCCGGCTTCGCGAGGCCGATGAAGCCCCAGTGGTTGGGCAGCCCGACCGTGTGCACCGTTCGGCCGTCCACCTGCAGCGCGTTGATGCGCTTGCTCACCAGCGCCACCGCCTTGATGAAGCCGCGCTTGCTGCTGACCTTGACCCAGCTGCCGTTCTCGATGCCTTTCTCCTTCGCCAGTTCCTCGCCGATCTCGACGAACTGCTGCGGCTGAATGATGGCCGAGGTGCGCACGTTCTTGGTCCAGTAGTGGAAGTGCTCGGTGAGCCGGTAGCTGGTCGCCACGTACGGGAAGTCCTTGGGCACGCCCAGCCGTTCGAGGTCGCCCTGGAAGATGCGCGCCGCGGGGTTGGCGCGCGCCACCTCGCTCTTCGGGTGCATCAGGTTGTTGACCAGCGGCGACTCGAAGGGTTCGTAGTGCTCGGGCAGCGGGCCCTCGGCCATGCCGGTGGGCGCGAACAGCCGGGCCACGCCCTCGGCGGTCATGATGAAGGGCCGCACCGCGTCGGCGTCCATCGGATTCGCGTCGGGCCGGATGTCGGGCACGTCCGAGCCGCTCCAGGCCTTGCCGTCCCAGCGCACCAGCGTGCGTTTGGGAATCCAGGGCTGGCCGGTGGTCGGGTCGACCGAGGCCGCGTTGTAGATGATGCGGCGGTTGGCCGGCCAGGCCCAGGTCCAGTTGAGGGCCTGGCCGATGCCGTACGGATCGGCGTTGTCGCGCCGCGCCATCTGGTTGCCGGCCTGGGTCCAGGCACCCGAGTAGATCCAGCAGCCCGAGGCCGTGCTGCCGTCGTCGCGCAGCAGGCCGAAACCCGAGAGCTGCTCGCCGGCCCTGGCCAGCACCTTGGTCGGGTCCTTGGGGTCGAGCAGGTCGGTCAGCGCCTTGCCGTTGTATTCCATCGCCAGCTCCTGGGGGGAGGGCGCGTGCGGAATCTTGTAGGGCCAGGTCAGGTTGACGATCGGGTCCGGGAAGGCGCCACCGTCCTTGGCATAGGCGGCGCGGATGCGGCTGAACAGGCCGGCGACGATCTCGATGTCGGGAATCGCCTCGCCCGGCGGCTCGGCGCCTTTCCAGTGCCACTGCAGCCAGCGGCTCGAGTTGGTCAGGGAGCCTTCTTCTTCGGCGAAGCAGGTCGAGGGCAGCCGGAACACCGTGGTCTGGATGTCGGCGGTCTTCACGTCGTTGAAGTCGCCGAAGTTGCGCCAGAACTCGCTGGTCTCGGTGATCAGCGGATCGATCGTGACCAGGAACTTGAGCTTGGACAGCCCGTCGACGATCTTCTTCTTGTCCGGGAACGATCCGACCGGGTTGAAGCCCTGGCAGATGTAGCCGTTCATCGCGCCCTTGTTCATGAGCTCGAAGGCCTGCAGCACGTCGTAGAGCTTGTCGATCTTGGGCAGGTAGTGGAAGGCCCAGTCGTTCTCGGCCTTGGCCGCGTTGCCCCACCACGACTTCTGCATGCTGACGAAGAACTTGGGATAGTTCTGCCAGTAGCTCATCTGGTTGGGCCGCAGCGGCTTGAGCGCGCGGGTCTTGTAGTAGGTCTCGAGCGACTGCTCGCCATCGCGCGCCAGCGACATGTAGCCCGGCAGCGAGTTCGACAGCAGGCCCAGGTCGGTCAGGCCCTGGATGTTGCTGTGGCCGCGCAGCGCGTTCATGCCGCCGCCCGCGACGCCGATGTTGCCCAGCAGCAGCTGCATGATGGCCGCGGTGCGGATCATCTGCGAGCCGGTGCTGTGCTGCGTCCAGCCCAGGGCGTACATCACGGTCATCGTGCGGTTCGACACGCTGGTGCTCGCGATGTACTCGCAGACCTTGAGGAACTTGTCCTGCGGCGTGCCCGTGATGCGGCTCACCAGCTCGGGCGTGTAGCGCGCGTAGTGGCGCTTCATGACCTGCAGCACGCACTGCGGGTCCTGCATGGTCATGTCGACCTTGGCCATGCCCGCCTCGTCGAGCGCATAGCCCCAGGACTTGGGGTCGTAGTTGCGCTTGTCGGCGTTGTATCCGCTGAACAGGCCGTCCTCGAAGGTGTAGTCAGGCCCGACGATGAAGGTCGCGTTGGTGTAGTGCCGGACGTACTCGGTCTGGATCTTGTTGTTGGACAGCAGGTAGTTCAGCACGCCCGCGAGGAAGGCGATGTCCGAGCCGGCGCGCACCGGCGCGTAGTAGTCGGCCATGGCCGCCGAGCGTGTGAAGCGCGGGTCGACCACGACCAGCCGCGCCTTGTTCTGCTTCTTGGCCTCGATCACCCACTTGAAACCGCACGGATGCGCTTCCGCGGCGTTGCCCCCCATGATCAGCACGACATCCGCGTTCTGGATGTCCTGCCAGTGGTTGGTCATTGCGCCTCTGCCGAACGTCGGGGCCAGACTGGCCACCGTCGGTCCGTGTCAAACGCGTGCCTGGTTGTCGAAGACCAGCATCCCGAGCGAGCGGAATGCCTTGTGGGTGATGTAGCCGGTTTCGTTGGAGGAGGCCGATGCGCACAGCATGCCGGTGCTGGTCCAGCGGTTGACCACCGCGCCCGCGGCGTTGGTCGGCTGGAAGTTGGCGTCGCGGTCGGCCTTGAGCAGCTTGGCGATGCGGTCGAAGGCCGAATCCCAGCTGATGCGCTTCCACTCGTTGCTGCCGGCCTCGCGCACCTCGGGGTACTTCAGGCGGTTCGGGCTGTGCACGAAGTCGAGCAGCCCGGCGCCCTTGGGGCACAGCGTGCCGCGGTTCACCGGGTGGTCCGGGTCGCCCTCGATGTGCAGCACGTCGGCCACCACGTTCTTGGCCTTGTCGCCCAGGCTGTACATGATGATCCCGCAGCCCACCGAGCAGTAGGGGCAGGTGTTGCGCGTCTCGGTGGTGCGGGCCAGCTTGAAGTTGCGGGCCTCGGCCAGCGCGGCGGTGGGCGAGAAGCCCAGCACCACCATGCTGGAGCCGACCAGCCCGGCCCCGCTGACGCGGAAGAATTGGCGGCGGCTCATGTCCATGACAGAACCTCCTGTGGCAGTGCGGTGTGTTTCATCGTGGTCTTTTTTTGAAGTCGTCAGGAATCACAAATCACAAGGGCCAGGCCAGGCGCCGCCGGCCTGTCAGGTCTTCTTCATTTGGGCGGAGAGGCGGCGGCGGGTGCCGGTGCGCTGCGGCCATCGCCGCCGGTCGGGGCCGCGGGGCCGGCGCCACCGGAGGCCGACCCGCCCTGGTTGTCGGTCATGCCGCCGATCGCGGTGCCGCCTTCGGCAGGGCCTTTCTGGGGGGCGGCCGTGGCCACCTGGTCGCCCGAGGGCGCGGCCTTGATGCCGGCGGGGTAGCTGCTGGAGGGGGGGCCGCCCGATGCCGCGGTCGGGCCTTCGCCGGCGATGCTGGCCGCGGGCTTGGGCGGCGACGACGGCTTGCGGTCGCAACCGGCGAGTGCCGCGGCGGCGACCAGCGCCAGGACGGCGGCGGTCTTCGGACCGCAGGGACATCGAGGGATCACGGCGTGCTCCTTTGCGTCACAGTTTAGCGACACATCATCGCCCCTGACCATCTATACCCTACTAGGGTGGACCCGTACCGGCGTCGGCTATCGTCGGCCCTATGAACTCTTCTCTTCGCCTGGGTTGGCGCACGCTCTGGCGCGACCTGCGTGCCGGCGAACTGCGCCTGTTGATCGTCGCGGTGGTGCTGGCCGTGGCCGCGCTCACCGCCGTGGGTTTCTTTGCCGACCGCCTCAAGGGCGGCTTGCAGCGCGATGCGCGCCAGCTGCTGGGCGGCGATGCGGTGCTGACCAGCGACAACCCCACGCCGGCCGCCTTCATCGCGCGCGCCCAGGCGCTGGGCCTCGAGTCGACCACCACCTACGGTTTTCCGACGATGGCGCGCGCCAGCGATGCGCAGGGCGGTGCCAGCAAGCTGGTGTCGCTCAAGGCCGTGACCGCCGGCTATCCCCTGCGCGGCAACGTGCAGGTGGCGGCGTCGAGCGAGGGCAAGGGCGCGGTCACGCGCGAGGTGCCGGCGCCGGGCGAAGTGTGGGTCGATCCGCCGCTGCTCGATGCGCTGGGCCTGAAGATCGGCGACACGCTGCTGCTGGGCGACGCCGGCCTGCGCGTGAGCCGCGTGATCACGCTCGAGCCCGACCGCGGCGGCGGCTTCGCGAGCTTCTCGCCGCGCGTGATGCTCAACCAGGCCGACGTGGCCCGCACCGCGCTCGTGCAGCCGGCCAGCCGTGTCAGCTACCGCTTCGCGGTGGCCGGCAGCGATCGCGCGGTCAAGGCCTTCAGCGACGAGACCGACGCCAGCCTCAAGAAGGGCGAGCTGCGCGGTGCGCGGCTCGAGTCCCTGGAAAGCGGCCGGCCCGAGATGCGCCAGACGCTGGACCGCGCCGAGAAATTCCTCAACCTGGTGGCGTTGCTCGCCGCGCTGCTGAGCGCCGTGGCCGTGGCGCTGGCCGCGCGCGGCTTCGCGGCCAGCCACCTCGACGACTGCGCCATGCTGCGCGTGCTGGGCCAGAGCCAGCGCACCATCGCGGGTGCCTATGCCTTCGAGTTCGCGATCGTCGGGCTGGTGGCCAGCGGCTTGGGCGTTGCGATCGGCTTCGGCGTGCACTACGCCTTCGTGCTGCTGCTGGCAGGGCTGGTCGAGACCGCGCTGCCCGCGCCCACGCTGTGGCCCGTGGCCTTCGGCCTGGGCATGGGCCTGGTGCTGCTGTTCACCTTCGGCCTGCCGCCGGTGCTGCAGCTGGCCAAGGTGCCGCCGCTGCGCGTGATCCGGCGCGACGTGGGCGGGCTCAAGCCGGCTTCGCTCGCGGTGCTGGGCATCGGTGCGGCGGGCTTCGTCGCCATGCTGCTGGCGGCCAGCAGCGACCTCAAGCTCGGGCTGATCGCGGTCGGCGGCTTCGCGGGCGCGGTGGCGGTGTTCGCCGTGCTCAGCTGGGTGGCGGTCAAGGTGCTGCGCCGCAGCGTCAACGAGACCACCGCGCCGCGCTGGCTGGTGCTGGCCACGCGCCAGATCTCGGCGCGGCCGGCCTATGCGGTGGTGCAGGTCAGCGCGCTGGCGGTGGGCCTGCTGGCGCTGGTGCTGCTGGTGCTGCTGCGCACCGACCTGGTGGCGAGCTGGCGCAAGGCCACGCCGCCCGATGCGCCCAACCGCTTCGTGATCAACGTGATGCCCGACCAGAGCGAGGCCTTCCAGAAGTCGCTGCGCGACGGCGGCGTGTCGAACTTCGACTGGTACCCGATGATCCGCGGCCGGCTGGTCGCCATCAACGACAAGCCGGTGACGCCCGACGACTACACCGAGGACCGCGCCAAGCGCCTGGTCGACCGCGAGTTCAACCTGAGCAACAGCGCCGAGGCGCCGCCGCACAACGGCATCACCGCCGGCGCCTGGACACCGGGCGCCAAGGACGAGGTCAGCGTGGAGGAAGGCCTGGCCGAGACGCTGGGCCTGAAGCTCGGCGACACGCTGCGCTTCGACATCGGCGGCATGCAGAACGATGCGCACATCACCTCGCTGCGCAAGGTCGACTGGGGTTCGCTGCACGCCAACTTCTTCGTGATGTACACCGTGGCCTCGCTGCCCGACGTGCCCGTGACTTACATGGGCGCCTTCCGCGCGCCCGAGACGCCGGGCTTCGACAACGCGCTGGTGCGGACCTATCCCAACGTCACCAACGTCGACATGAGCGCCACCATCGGCCAGGTGCAGCGCGTGCTCGACCAGGTGATCCGCGCGGTCGAGTTTCTGTTCGGCTTCACGCTGGCCGCCGGGCTGGTGGTGCTATTCGCGGCCGTCACGGCCACGCGCGAGGAGCGGGCGCGCGAGTTCGCCGTGATGCGCGCCGTGGGCGCGCGCGCCAGCCTGCTGCGCCAGGTGCAGCGCGCCGAACTGGTGGGCGTGGGCCTGCTGGCCGGTTTCCTGGCCAGCATCGCCGCCTCGGCCATCGGCTGGGGTCTGGCGCGCTATGTGTTCGATTTCAGCTGGACCGCTTCGCCGCTGGTGCCGCTGGCCGGTGCGGCGGCAGGTGCGGTGCTGGCGCTGGCGGCCGGCTGGTGGGGGCTGCGCGAGGTGTTGAACCGCCCGGTGGTCGACACGCTGCGCCGGGCCGCTGAATAGGTCTGCGCTCGCAGGGGCAGGCCCGGCCCCCGACAATCCGGGCCATGCAAATCCAGGACAAACCCAAGTTCGACACGCCCTTCGAATGGATCGGCGGCGAGGCCGCCGTCGATGCGCTGGTCACGCGCTTCTATGACCTGATGGACCTCGAGCCCGCCTACGCGCGGCTGCGCGCCGTGCACGGCAGCTCGCTGGACAACGCGCGCCAGCGGCTGTTCTGGTTCCTCTGCGGCTGGCTGGGCGGGCCGCAGCACTACACCGACCGCTTCGGCCACCCGATGCTGCGGGCGCGCCACATGCCGCAGAGCATCGGGGGCCATGCCATCGGCATCGCCGAGCGCGACCAGTGGCTGGCCTGCATGGACCAGGCCATGGGCGAAACCGGCGTCGACGAGGCACTGCGCGCCCGGCTGCGCGATTCCTTCTTCAAGACCGCGGACTGGATGCGTCACTGAACCGCTATTTCGTCGGTCGCGAACAATCTGTTACCTCGCTGGCGGTGCCTACTGAGACATTGTTCCCGTTTCGTGAACACCGCGTATCATTTCCTTAAGGGTTTCTACTTAGGAGCTGGGTTAAGATTCGTCCAACAGAGCAGAAAGCATCAAGAAAGAAGCAACTGCTCTGGGTGAGCTTGGCACCGAGCGCGGCGGCCGCCCCCGAAAGGGACGACGCCTCCCCGATACCGGTTCGAATCATCCCTACCCAATAAGGAAACTGAAATGAAGACCTCGAAGATCCTGGCTGTTGCCGCCCTGTCCCTGCTGACCATCGCTGGTGCCCAAGCCGAAACGTACCAAGGCGTGCAGACCGTGAACTCGGTGCGCACCCGTGCCGCCGTGGCTGCCGAAGCCCAAGCCACCGCCCGTGCCGGCAACATCTACAGCGACGCAGCCTTCGCTGGCGTGGCACCGGCCCTGACGAACAGCATCGACCGCGCCACGGTCAGCCGTCAAGCCGTGCAGACCGCCCGCCTGGGCAACATCTACGGTGACAACGCTTCGGCCGGCGTCCTGTCGGTGGCCGGCAGCCGCCTCGACCGCGCCACGGTGCAGGCCGAAGCCCGCGCCGCCGCACGCAGCAACAGCGCTTCGATGTAAGCAGTCACCAGCGGGGCCCAGCCCCTCTGCGAAGCCCGCCGCCCTTCAGGCCGCGGGCTTTTTTCATGGAGCGGCCCCGGTCAGCGCTTGCTGGGGCAGAGCAGCACCACCAGGGCGCCGGCGCCGCCTTCGGCCGGCTTGGCCTGCACGAAGGCCAGCACCTCGCTCTTCTGGATCAACCAGCGCTGGGTCTTGGTCTTGAGCACCGGCTGCTTGCCGGGCGAGCCCAGGCCCTTGCCGTGCACCACGCGCACGCAGCGCAGCCCCTGCTTGAAGGCGGTACGGATGAAGGCGCCCAGGGCCTCGCGCGCCTCGTCGCTGCGCAGGCCGTGCAGGTCGACTTCGCGCTGGATGGTCCATTCGCCCGCGCGCAGCTTGCGCGTGACGTCGGTGCCGATGCCGGGGCGGCGGAAGCTCATGGCGTCGTCGACGTCGAGCAGCGTGCTCACGTCGAACTCGTCGGAGAGCGACTCGCGCAGCACGCGCTGCTCGTCGAGTTGGTGCTGCACCGGGATCGGGGCGGGCGGCTCGGGAGAGAGCGGCACCGCGGCCACACGCTTGAGCGGCTGGGTCGCGCCGATGGCCCGGCTGAACAGGTCCTGCTCGGCCAGCCGTTTCTTCTCGGCGATGGCGCGCTCGGCCGCCGCCGCCGCTTCGCGTGCGCGGGTTTCGGCCAGGGTGCGTTGCACCTGCTGCAGGTCGGCAAGGCTTTTGAGGGGGCTGCTGGAACGTGGCATGGCGAGACGGCTTTCAGGCGGGGAGCAGGGCGTCGGTGCACACGCCGATACCCATTGTCCCCGCATCGTACGCAAGGCCGGCCGGGGCCGGCGTCAGAGCAGCCCGCGTTGCGCCATCGACAGGCTTTGGCCACGCGCCACGACCAGGTGGTCGAGCACGCGCACGTCGACCAGCGCGAGCGCGGTCTTGAGCGTCTGGGTGAGCGCCTCGTCCGCGCGTGAAGGCTCCACACCGCCGCTGGGGTGGTTGTGGGCCAGCACCACGGCCGCGGCATGGTGGTGCAGCGCGCGCAGCACCACTTCGCGCGGGTAGACGCTGGTCTGCGTGAGCGTGCCGCGGAACAGCTCCTCCATCGCGATCAGCCGGTGCTGGGCGTCGAGGAACAGCACCGCGAACACCTCGTGCGGGCGCGAGCCGATGTGCAGCTGCAGGTAGTGGGCGACCGCTTCCGGCGAATCGAACACCGCGCGCTCCCTGAGCCGCTCGGCCATCGCGCGGCGCGCGAGCTCCAGCACGGCGCTGAGTTCGGCGCGCTTGGCCGGGCCGCCCAGGCCCTTGACGGCCTTGAGCGCCGCGGTGTCGGTCTGCAGCAGGCCGGCGATGCCGCCGAAGGTGTCGAGCAGTTCCTGCGCCAGCTGCAGCACGTTCTTCCCGGCCATGCCGGTGCGCAGCAGCAGGGCCAGCAGCTCGGCGTCGCCCAGCGCCGATGCGCCGCGGGCGAGCAGCTTCTCGCGCGGTCTGGCTTGCGCAGGCAGATCCTTGAAAGACATGGCGCAGACGGGGCTTGGGCCCCACTCCCTAAAATGGCGGGTCCAGTGTAGCGGCGGCCCCCCGGGCCTTCGCTGCGCTTTCCAGCACTCTCTACCGATCGCGCCACCTTGACCTCGTCCACCACCGCCGCCGTCGTGACCGCCGACTCCTTCCTCACGCTGCACTACCGCCTGGCGGGTCCGGCGGGCGACATCATCAACACCTTCGCCGACAAGCCCGCCACGCTGTCGCTGGGCACCGGCGAGCTGTCGCCGGCCGTCGAGCAGCGTCTGCTGGGCCTGGAGGAGGGCGCGCACACCACCTTCGAGCTGCCGGCCGGCGAAGCCTTCGGCGAGCGCAATGCCGAGATGCAGCAATGGGTCGCGCGCACGCTGCTGGTCAAGATCGGCGACCCCGACGAGCGCTATGCGGTCGGCGACGTGGTGCAGTTCCCCACGCCCGACGGCAGCGGCAGCTACGCCGGCGCCGTGATCGCCTCGAGCGACACCGCGGTGCAGTTCGACTTCAACCATCCGCTGGCCGGCCAGCCGGTGAGCTTCGAAGTGCAGTTGATCGGCGTGCTGTGAGCGAGCCTTCCGTCAACGAGATCATCCTGGCCGAGCCGCGCGGCTTCTGCGCGGGCGTCGACCGCGCGATCGAGATCGTCGAGCGCGCCATCGCCAAGTTCGGCGCGCCGATCTACGTGCGCCACGAGATCGTGCACAACACCTACGTGGTCAACGAGCTCAAGGCCAAGGGCGCGATCTTCATCGAGGACCTGGCCGATGTGCCGCCGGGCTCGACGCTGATCTTCAGCGCGCACGGCGTGAGCAAGGCCGTCGAGGCCGAAGCCCAGGCCCGCGGCTTCGACGTCTTCGATGCCACCTGCCCGCTGGTGACCAAGGTGCATGTGGAGGTCGCCAAGCTCGCGAAAGAGGGCTACGAATTCATCATGATCGGCCACAAGGGCCATCCCGAGGTCGAGGGCACGATGGGCCAGCTGACCCACGGCATCCACCTGGTCGAGGACGTGGCCGACGTGGCCAAGGTGCAGCCCGGCCAGACCGAGAAGCTGGCCGTGGTCACGCAGACCACGCTGTCGGTCGACGACGCGGCCGAGATCGCGGCCGCGGTGCGCGCGCGCTTCCCCAAGGTGCGCGAGCCCAAGCAGCAGGACATCTGCTACGCCACCCAGAACCGCCAGGACGCGGTGAAGATCATGAGCCCGCAGGTCGACATCGTGATCGTGGTGGGCAGCCCCACCAGCTCCAACAGCAACCGCCTGCGCGAGCTCGCGCAACGGCTGGGCACCGAGAGCTACATGGTCGATTCGGCCGACGAGCTCCAGCCCGAGTGGTTCGAGGGCAAGACGCGGGTCGGCCTGACGGCCGGCGCTTCGGCGCCCGAGGTGCTGGTGCGCGAGGTGATCGACCGCGTGAAGGCGCTGGGCGCGGTCTCGGTGCGCAAGATGGACGGCATCGAGGAGACCATCAAGTTCCCGCTGCCCAAGGGCCTCAAGCTCGAAGACCGGCCTGCGCCGGGCCATATTTCCTGAGCGTCCACAGGCCGCGCGCGCCGCTCGCGCCGCGGCGACTTTCCCTTTCGCGGCGTGCCGCAGCCACGGTTCGGCACCACCGCTTCCCTCCAAGAAGAAGAGACAGCAACCATGCAGACGACGATTGACTGGCACGATGAAATCGAAGGGGCTGCGTGCCGCCTGGCCGCGCACCGCGGCGCCTACCTGCGCGAAACCCCGCTGTGGAAGCTCTCGCCCGCAAGCCTTGGCCTGCCGGCGGCGCTCGAGGCCGGTGGCACCGAGGTCTGGCTCAAGCTCGAGCACCTGCAGATCGCGGGCAGCTTCAAGGCGCGCGGCATGATGAACCGCCTGCTGGCCCAGCCGATCCCGGCGGCCGGCGTGGTGGTGGCCTCGGGCGGCAATGCCGGCATCGCGACCGCGGCCGCCGCACGCGCGCTGGGCGTGCGCTGCGAGGTCTTCCTGCCGGGCGTGTCGCCCGAAGCCAAGCGCGCGCGGCTGCGTGCGCTGGGCGCCGAGGTCACGGTGGTCGGCGAGGCCTACGCCGATGCCCTGGCCGCCTGCCTGGCGCGCCAGCGCGAGAGCGGCGCGCTGCTGACCCATGCCTACGACCAGCTCGAAGTGGTAGCCGGTGCCGGCACGCTGGGCCGCGAGATCGAACAGCAGGGCGGCCTGCCCGATGCGGTGCTGGTGAGCGTGGGCGGCGGCGGCCTGATCGGCGGGCTGGCCGGCTGGTTCGGCCAGCGCAGCCGCGTGGTCGCGCTCGAGCCCGAACGCGCGCCCACGCTGTTCCGCGCCCGCGAAGCCGGCCATCCGGTCGACGTCGAGGTCGGCGGCGTGGCTGCCGATTCGCTGGGCGCCAAGCGCATCGGCGACTTCGCCTGGGACATCACGCAGCGCGAGGTGCGCGATGCGCTGCTGCTGTCCGACGAGGCCATCCGCGCGGCGCAGCTGTGGCTCTGGAAGGAGATGAAGCTGGCCGTCGAGCCCGCGGCCGCGTTGCCGCTGGCCGCGCTGCAGACCGGCGCCTATGTGCCGCGTGCCGGCGAGAAGGTCTGCCTGATCGTCTGCGGCGCCAATCTCGACCCGGCCAGCCTGGCCTGATCCGGCCGATGGGCCTGCCGCGCGAGACCGCGGCAGCGCCACCTAAAATCGGGGCATGCTCGACATCACCCTGCTCCGCAAAGACCTGGCTTCGGCCGTCGCCCGTCTCGAAACGCGCAAGAAGAACCAGACCTTCCTCGACGTCCATGCCTTCAGTGCGCTGGAAGCCGAACGCAAGACACTGCAGGTTCGCACCGAGGAACTGCAGGCGCGCCGCAACGCCCTCAACAAGCAGATCGGCCCGCTCAAGGCCAAGGGCGAATCGACCGACGCGCTGATGGCCGAGGTCAACGCGCTCAAGACCGAGCAGGAATCGCAGTCGGTCCGGCTCGACGCCATCCAGCCCGAACTGCAGGCGCTGCTGCTCGCCGTGCCCAACCTGCCGCACGAGAGCGTGCCGGTGGGCGAGGACGAGGCCGGCAACGTCGAAGTGCGCCGCTGGAGCCCGCAGGGCGGTGAAGGCGGTGGCGCGGTGCCGCTGGCCTTCACGCCGCGCGACCACGTCGACCTCGGCGCGCCGCTGGGCCTCGATTTCGAGATGGGCACCAAGCTCGCGGGTTCGCGCTTCAGCGTGCTCAAGGGCCCGATCGCCCGGCTGCACCGCGCGCTGGCGCAGTTCATGATCGACCTGCAGACCGAGCAGCACGGCTACACCGAGTGCTACGTGCCCTACATCGTCAACGCCGACTCGATGCGCGGCACGGGCCAGCTGCCCAAGTTCGAGGGCGACCTGTTCGCCGCGAAGAAGGGCGGCCAGGACGGCGAGCCGGTGCCCGACCACCAGGCGCTCTACCTGATCCCGACCAGCGAAGTGCCGCTGACCAACTTCGTGCGTGACGAGGTCGTGCCCGAGGCCCAGCTGCCCATCAGGCTCACGGCGCATTCGCCGTGCTTCCGCTCGGAAGCGGGCAGTGCCGGGCGCGACACGCGCGGCATGATCCGCCAGCACCAGTTCGACAAGGTCGAGATGGTGCAGATCACGCACCCGTCGCAGAGCTACGAAGCGCTCGAGGCCATGACCACGCATGCCGAGGCCGTGTTGAAGGCGCTCGAGCTGCCCTACCGCGTGGTGTTGCTGTGCACCGGCGACATGGGCTTCGGCTCGAGCAAGACCTACGACCTCGAGGTCTGGCTGCCCGCGCAGGACACCTACCGCGAGATCAGCTCGGTGTCGAACTGCGAAGCCTTCCAGGCGCGCCGGCTGCAGGCGCGCTTCAAGAACGCGCAGGGCAAGAACGAACTGGTGCACACGCTCAACGGCTCGGGCCTGGCGGTGGGCCGTGCGCTGGTCGCGGTGCTGGAGAACCACCAGAACGAGGACGGTTCGATCCGCGTGCCGGTGGCGCTGCGACCCTACCTGCGCGGCCTCGACACGCTGCGCGCCTGATTTCTTCTGCGAGGCCTTGAAGGGGGCTGAAAAATACTGCTAGAATCGCAGACTCGACAGACACCGGAGAGGTGGCAGAGTGGTCGAATGTACCTGACTCGAAATCAGGCGTACGGTAACGTACCGAGGGTTCGAATCCCTCCCTCTCCTCCAAGATAGCCCCAACAAGGGGCTATTTTTTTGCCTGTACCCCACCCAATAGCGTGCAAAATCAACGGGTTAGCCGCTCTCGCGTCCCCCCGAAGACCTGCAAACCCCACCCGACACAACCCATACGCACGGGCCATCGGTAGGCATTTTTGTAGGCACGCAGTGCGGCATCCTTCCCGATGCCTACATTCAAGCTCTCTGACAACAAGGTCCGCGCCGCCAAGCCGACCGACAAGCCCCAGAAAATCTTCGACGGCCAAGGTCTCCACCTCTTCGTTTCCCCCAAGGGCGCGAAGACGTGGCGGCTGGCCTATCGGCTCGACGGCAAGCCGCAGACCGCATCGCTGGGCGCATACCCGGATGTCTCCCTGGCCCTGGCCCGCGAGAAGGCGGCCGAGATCCGCAAGGGCATGGCGCAAGGCGTCAGCCCGAAGAAGCCGAAGCGCAACGCAGTGACCTTCAAGGAGGCGGCGGAGATCTACTGGAACGGGCGCAAGGACGTCGCCGACGGCTATCGGGCCAATGCCCTGCGCGCGCTCGAAATGCACCTCTACAAGCCCATCGGCGATCTGCCCATCGGCTCGATCGACCGGCCGACGTTGCTGACCGCGCTGATGATCACCGACAACGCTGGCCACCATGTGTACGTGCGCAAGGTCCGGATGTGGGCCTCGCAGGTCTGGGACTGGGCTGTAGAGCACGAGCACGCGGCGATCAACATCCCCGCCACCATTCAGCCGAAGAAGGCTTTCGGGAAGTCCAAGACCAAACCCCATGCCTCGCTCGAGCTGACGGAGGTCGCGGACTTCCTGCTGCGCCTGAGCCTGGAGAAGGAGATTCAGTCGGTGCTCGCGTGCAAGCTGATGGCGCTGACCTGGGTTCGCACGCAGGAGCTGCGCATGATGCTCTGGGACCAGATCGACGGGAACGTCTGGCGGTTGCCTGAAGAGGTGATGAAGCGGGACAAGGATCACATCGTGCCGCTCGCCCGCCAGGCCGTCGAGATCATCGAGAAGCTGCGTGCCCGGAGCCGCGGCAGCATCTACGTCTTCCCGAATGACCGGCGCGCCGATCGACCCATGAGCGAGAACGCCGTGCTCTACCTGATGCACCGCATGGGCTACAAGGGTGAGATGACGGGGCACGGGTGGCGCTCTGTGGCGTCCACCTGGGCGAACGAACACGGGTACAACCGCGATGCCATCGAGCGCCAACTCGCGCACACGCCCGATGACAAGGTGCGCTCTGCCTACAACCGCGCGGAGTACCTGAAGGAACGCCGCGCCATGATGCAGGCATTCGCCGATTGGCTAGACAAGCCCGATACCAGCAGCCTGCAGGGTTGAAAGGCGCCAGCCGACCGTGCGCCGGCTGATTGCCACATCGGGCGGCGGCACCTTGCCGGCCTTCATCCATCGGCGCATTGCTTCGCTGCCGACGCCGAGCATCTTGCACAGGTCCGAGCGGTAGATCACCCGGTCGGTTCGTTGGGTTTCGTTCGTGTGCGGGCTCATGCCGTACTACCTCCAGGTGGTGAATTGGAAATACCACCGTTGAGTGGTACTCCGGAAACGTCGATGGCGAACACCTCGACCGGCGCCGGCCCGAAATGCTCGTGCTGCAGGGTCTGCAGGCGGTAGCCCAGCCACGGCAGCACCAGACGCCGGGCCTGGTCGCCGCGCGGCGGGTAGCCCCGCGTCAGGACGATGCGGTCGTAGCGCTGGCCCTGCAGGCGCTTGCGCCAGAAGGGCGTCACAAGCCGGAACTCGCGCAGCTTCTCGCCGCGCTTGATCTGGTCGAAGTAGATGCCCTTCAGGGGCAGCGTCAGGGTGCGCACCACGCGGTGCGCGCGCAGCGGCCGGGTGCTGATGATCTCGGGCGGCATCACGATGCGTCCCCGTGCGCGGCGCTGGGCGCCTGCGTGACCGCGCGAGCGTGGCCGGTCTTGGCCCAACGCTGCATGGACAGCTCGCACCCGCGCGTGAGGCCCATGCCGTTCGCCATGCCCAGGTGCGTCGCCTTGTTGCCGCAGCCGCAGTAGCACCGGCGGCGGGCCTTGATCTTCGGCAGCGCCTGCACATAACGCACGTTCTCGGTTGCGCTGGCCACTGTGCCCCAGCCGGCGGTGCCGCCCTTCATTGCGGCGCGCAGTGCGGGCGGCGAGAGCTTGTTCAGGTCCACCATCACGCACCTCCTCGCGCCGCACGCTGGAATTCGGCCTCTGCGCGATCCTGCTCGGCAAAGCCGGCGCGCACCTTGGCGATCTGCGCCTCGACCATCGTGACGGCCTGCTTATGCGCGTCGCTGCCCCAGCCGATGGCCTTGGGGTCGACGCCGGTGCCGAGCCGGCCGTTGTTGACGAGCTTGAGCACGCAGTCCAGCGGGCTGCTGTACGTCTCGATGTCGAGGCCTCGCCCGGCTTGCACCAGGGCGACAGTGTTTCCCGTGCTGATGCCGCTCATGCCTGACCCCGCGCACCCGGTGCCTGTGCTGCGATTGCATCAACGTGGTTGATGTGCTGGAAGTCGACGGCGGGCCGGGCCTTGGCGTCGATGTAGGCCTTCGGCCAAGCGCGATCCACGCCGCGCGCCGCCTCCTGTCGCGCTGCTTCCGCCGCGCCGAAGACGTGGGCCTTGCTCAGGTCGGTGGTGTAGCCCTTTCCGTCCTTTGCCCACCACAGCACATCGTTGCCGACGAACTGCCGGGTGTCCTGCAAGTACCAGAGGTCGGCCGCATTTGCCTGGGGCTGGGCGCTGGCGGCGCCCAGAGCGAGTTTGAACAGTTCGCGGCAATGGTTTGCCAGCGCGGCTGGAATGACCCGGGCGCGCGCGCCATCAGGGCAGCAGTCGCGGAAAGTGTCTGGCACCTCGCCGACGCTCCCGCAGCCAGGGCAGAAGCGGGTCGCCGGCTCGTTGGCGTGTAGGGCGGCCTTCGGCAGGGCCGGCTTCTTCGTGGTGGTGGTGCTGGGCATGGTGGTCCTCATGCGGCCCTGAGCGCTTCGTCTCGGGCCTGGTTGATTTCGGTCATGGCGGCGGTGCTGCCGCCCTTGTCGGGGTGGTGCTGGCTCGCGAGGCGCTTGTAGGCGGCATCGATCTCGGCGCGCCCGGCGCCCTGGCCAAGGCCGAGCACATCCCACCAGGTGCGGGACATGCCGGCGACGATCGGCGGCGGCAGCGCAGTGAAGCCGGTGAAGGCGGCCTGCATCATGTCGCCGGTGCCCCAGCGCGCCACGCCGCGCAGCGCATCGATCGTCTTCGTGATCGCGTGCATGTTGTCTTCGATGCGGTCCCATCGGTCGCACGCGAAAGCCATGTCCTTGCCCTCGCGCTTGAAGTAGATGGCCACGCCAAAGTCGCGGATCCTGCTGTAGGTGGCGTAGGGCAGGCCATCCTGCCGAAGCGGGATGTTCGTGCTGATGATCAGGCTCTTGCCGCCCAGGCGTTCGATCTCGCGCACCAGCTCATCGCGGACGGTCGCGAAAGACCGGCGGCGATCGAAGCCGGAGCGCTCGATCTTCCAGTGCGCGGTGCGCGGCTTGTGCAGCGGCCAGGTGAGGGGAAATGCGGTGTGCATGCTGATCCCCTACGCCGCGGCCAAAATGGAGCGTTGGCCGCCCGCGCTCATGGCCGACACGACACCCGCCTTCTCCAGCTCTTCGAGCAGGCGCGCGGCTCGGTTGTAGCCAATCTGCAGGTGGCGCTGCACGAGCGAGATGCTCGGCTTGCGGTGCTCGATCACGATCGCTCGCGCCTGGGCCAGCAGCGGATCGGGGCCGGCGCCGAAGGTCAGCAGCGTGCGGCCGCCGTGCTCGACGGTGATCTTCGATCCGCTGTTGCGCGCGGACTCTTCCAGGCCGCGGGCCGCGGCGCGCGCGCTGGCCACTTCGGCCGCCTGCGCCGGCGGCGCGCGGTCGGTCAGCGTCATCTGCTGCTCGCCGCCCAACACGCTCACCAGCGCGGCGATCAGCGCGGCCGTCTCGCCGGTGGAGATCACGACGTCCGCGTCGAAGTTGTCGGCCGCCTGGTCGTTCGACGACAGCACGGCTTCCTTCGTGCCCTCGAGGAAGGTGAGGGAGCGCAGCGTCATTCCCTCGGTGAGCGTGAAGGCGACGCGGTCCTCCCACGTGACCGCCAGCTTCACCGGTCGGCGGCCCTGCGCGATGTGGTCCTTGATCTCCTGCACGTCCAGCGGGTGGTTCGTGTACTGGACCTTCGAGCGCGTCTCGTCGGTGGCCTGCAGCTCGAGGTCGCGACCCAGGTCGAAGCCGTCCCCGCCTTCGCCCTCCATGAGCCAGCGGGTCATCAGCGCGCTCGGCGCCTGCAGCGTGTTGAACAGCGAGAGCGCGATGCCGGCAACGGAGCGCACGAGCGCGGTGGCCACGGCGTCCGCCTTGGCCTGGCTCGGCGTGTTCATCACGATCACGCCTTTCGCTGCGTCGATCCACACGTCGATGGCGGAGGTCTTCGGGAAGGCCATGGGCAGCAGCTCGTGGATCAGATCCTCCTTGATGTCCCTGCGCTCCTTCTTGCCCGGCTTGCGGCCGGTTTCCTTCTCGATGGCTTCGCAGCGCTCGTCGAGCTTTTGGCGCACGACGGCCGCCGGCACGCTGCGCGACTCCATCATCAGGCGGGCGATCCACTGGCCGCCGACGGATTCGAGCAGCGGGCCGTTGGCCGCGCGCGGCGGCACCCAGCCGATCGAGCTTTCTTGGGAGGGCGCGCACGGCGCGAAGGCGGTCGCGCGCATGGCCTCTTCGATCCCGTCGAGGGTCGCCTCGACTGGGAACATGCTGCGGTAGATGATGGCGTTGGAGAGCTTCATGGTCAGATATCCGTTGGTCCGATGGGCTTGGGATTGACCGGAGGCGGGTAGCCCCACGGGTCTGCGGGTGTGGTCAAGCCGTGAGCTCCTCGAGGTCGAAGAGGGTGGGCATGCTGTGCTCGCGCTCGGCCGCCTTCAGGTAGTGCACCTGGTCGAGGAAATAGGCGGGGTTGAGCTCGCTGCCGCCGCCCGTGCGGCCCAGCTTGATCGCGCGCACGGGCACGGTGCCCAGCCCACAGAACGGGTCGTAGACGCGCTCGCCCTTCATGCTGTAGCGCTCGATCAGGCGGTCGACGATGTCGAACTGCAGCGGGCAGACGTGCTTCTCGACGGCGCGATTCGACTGCTCGCCGTTGAGCGTGAGCATGCGCACCACGTCATGCCAGACGTCGGTGTGGTGGCTGCCGGGCGCGAGGCTCATGAAGGTGCTGGGCAAGGCCTGGCGCGCGAGCAGCTCCTCGCCGATCTTCACGTGGAAGTCGAAGTCGTAGGTGTTGGCCAGGCTGTGCTCGGTGAAGAGCTTGGCGAGCTTCGCCGGGCCGTAGCCGGCCATCTCCTCGGCCGTCAGCAGGCGGTTGCCGCTCGAGCGCCAGAAGGCGTGCGCGTCGACCTGCCAGCGCGCCAGGCTGTATTCGGCCTTCGACTTCACCACCGGCTTGTCGGCGTAGCCCCGGCCCCGGTCGGTCTGCGGCTTGTGGAACAGCAGCACGTATTCCGGCGAGCCCACGCCCATTTTCGTGCCGTCCTTGCACATTTCGGTGTAGCCCAGGCGGTAGGTCTGGTTGTTCTCGCGCACCACGTCCGTCACGATGGTGATCATCCCGAGGTAGTCGAAGCCGTGCTTGATGCCGTGGAACAGCGCCTCGGCGTGGAACGGGCTGACGGTGGGCACGCCGGCGCCGGTGACGTTGCCGAAGTTGATCCGGTCTTTCACGTGGCAGCAGTAGATGCGGCCCGGCGCCAGGATCCGGCGCAGCTCGGGCGTCAGGTAGTCCATCTGGGCCCAGAAGTGCGCGTTGTCCTCGGTGTGGCCGAAGTCGTTGTAGCTGGGCGTGTACTCGTAGTGGTTGGCGAAGGGGATGCTGGTCACGATCAGGTCGACCGAGCCCTCGGGCTGCAGCTTCGCTTCCTCGACGCAGTCGTTTTGGGCGACGCTGAAAAGGTCGCTGCGCACCTCGATGCGCTTCACGCCGATCGACCTGGCCAGCGCGTCCTGCATGGCGAGCTGCGTGAGCCCGTACTTGCGAATGATGTCGGTCATCTTCTTTCCCATTTCCTCGTGTTGGGCCCACTTCGTCTGCAGGGTGCGCAGCACCTCGCGCTCTGCTTCGGTGTGGACGATGTCGATGCGCACGCGCGCGGCCTGGCCGAAGCGGTGCACGCGGTGGATCGACTGGATGAAGTCGTTGAACTTGAAGCCGATGCCAGCGAAGACCTCGCGGTGGCAGTGGCGCTGGAAGTTGCAGCCGCTGCCGGCGATCACCGGCTTGGTGCTGAGCACGCGGTGCGCGCCGTTGCCGAAGGCCACGATCCGGTCCTCGCGCTCGTCGAGGTCCTGCGTGCCCCACACGCTGACCGCCTCCGGGATGGCCTGCTGGATCGCGTGGCGCTCGTCCTCGAGGTCGTGCCAGACGATGAAGTGATCAGCAGGATCCGTGCAGACCAGCTCCTGCACCTTGGCGACGCGCGCCGGCATGCTGCCGCGCTTCTCGCTGGCCGCGGCGGACAGGCCCATGGCCACGTCGGGGATCAGCAGACCCTGCCCGTTCTTCTCGTTGCCGGCCGCCGCGTAGTCGCTCGGCACCTCGTGATACCGCACGTCGAGCTCCGGCAGCACGTAGCCCTCGTCGCTGTGGCCCAGGTCGCTCGGGCGCTGGATGAAGACCGCCCAGCTCGCCACCCACAGCCAGAACTCCTCCTCCTTGTGTGGGTAGAGGGTCAGGTTGCCGGCCTTCTCGCTGTCGCGCTGGAAGAAGCGGGTAAGGGCCTGGCCGGTGTCCATCACGCCCAGGTAGCCGGCGTAATGGATCAGCTCCTTGAAGCGGTTCGGGCTCGGCGTGGCCGTGGCCACGAACTTGAACTCGACCGGCGCGAAGGCGGGCAGGAACTCCTGGTAGGTCTTGCTGCCGTAGCTGCGCAGCACGCTGGCCTCGTCGAGGCTGGTGACGCCGAAGCGCGGCACCGTGATGTTGCCCTCGCGCACCGCCTCGTAGTTGGTCAGGTACAGGGTGGCCGGGTCGTCGATCTCGCTGTCGCGGCGCACGAAGCGCATGTCGATGGCGTGCTCGCCCTGGAAGCGCGCCTCGATCTCGGCGCGGAACTCCTGGCGCACGCCCAGCGGCGCGACCTGCAGGCGGTACAGCTCGGGCCGGGCCCGGCCGATCAGCCGGTGGATCTCGAGCTGGGTAGCGGTCTTGTGCAGCCCGAAGCTGGCGAAGATCGCGCGCTGTCCGCCCTGCACAGCCCAGCGCACGATGTCGCGGGTGTGCGGCTTCAGGTGCGGGTTGATCTCCGTCGCGGGCACGTCGAAGCCCTTGAACTGGGCCAGCCGGATCTTCTGGCGGAGGAATTCGGTGTAGCTGGTCATGCGGCGGCCCTCCGGTCGATCTGTGCTTCGTGCGCGAAGTTGGCGCGGGCCAGCGCCTCGGCCTGGGCCGGCGCCACGCTGTTGCCGCACATGCGGACCTGGGCCGTGGCCGTCAGTGGGATGCGCGGCACCGACAGCGGGTCGGCGGCCTGCACGCCGCCCGCGAAGAGCAGCTTCGGGTCTGGGATCTCGTGGATCACGTAGTCGGCTGGGAAGCTCTGCGCCAGGAACAGCTCGGGCGCCTTCAGCATGCGCAGCGTGATGTCGACCAGCACCCAGTCGCCGACGAGCACCAGGTCGGCGGGTTCGGGGAAGTGCTCGGGCAGGTACAGGTGCAGCAGGGCGGCGCACTGGCGCGCGCGCTCGCGCAGCTCGGGCGCCAGGCAGTCGGACGACACCTGCACGCACTGCACAAGGCCCATGCGGCCCTTCGTGGGCAGCGTGTGCATCGGCTCGGCCAGGCCCTGCCATTGGCCGCCGCTGCTGTAGTACTTCACGCAGTAGGCGGTGATCAGGCGCTGGTTGCTGCCGGCAGAGGTGATGGTCGACATCGGCGCATCCGCTGCGCGGCCGTCGCCTTCGTAGAACCCGCCGTTCGCCTGCTCGAGGCATGCGGCCACCATCGCCTGCTCGCCGCGGTGCGCGCCGGTGATGGTGCGCAGAGGCTCGGCAGGGTCGTTGCCCGCGCGGTTGCCGTGGTGCGTCAGGTGCGTGAGGTGGATTGCGGACACGGCGCTCGGCACGCTGCTGGCCGTGATCGTGTTGAGCGGCACGTCTACGCTACGCGCTCCGTCGCTCCAGCGCTTCGCGCCGGTCGAGCAGGATTCCCCGTGGCCCATGTCCACCAGGTGGGCGGCGACCACGCCCATTGGCACGCTGCCGCCCGGGCGCTTCACGTGGCTGTTCGCAGTGATGGTGTGCATCGGCTCCTGCAGGTCGTGGCCCACGCTGCCGGTGCGGAACTTCGTCATGAAGGCGCCTTCGACCACCGCGTGCTTCACGCCGCCCGCGACCACGGTGCCCAGCGGCTTGTCGATGTCGAGCGCGCGCGGCTCCTGGCCCGGCCGCTCGCCGTAGCCGGTCTGGATCAGGTGCGCGCTGGCGAGGGCGTGGTGAATGCCGCCGGCCGAGATCGTCGACAGGGGCGCGGCCACGTCGTCGCCCTGCAGGTGGCTCTCGCTCGTGCCGCGCAGCGGCTGCAGCGTTGGCGCGATGATCGAGAAGTGCCCGCCCTTGACCTGTGCGCAGATCGTGCGCAGCGGCTCGTCAGCGGCCATGTTGCGTTGGTTGCTGGCGTTGGCATGTTCGCCGATGAAGGGCGCCAGCATCGGCACCGCTACGGCCGAGTCGGCTTTCGAGGTGATGGTCTGCACAGGCTGGTGCACGCCGCGCGCCGGGCTCTGGCCCATGCGGCCGCCCACGCCCACGATGAAGGGCTTCGGACTGGTGAGCACGTGCCGCCACAGGCCCTTTGCCACGCGACGCAGGGTGTTGTCGGCCAGCGCCTTCTTGCGGCCGAAGATGCTCTGCGAGGGCAGGCTGAAGTCGATGCACTCGGCCGCCGAGCGCCAGGGCAGCAGCTTGCCCGAGATCACGGCCGTGCTGCTCGGGTCGCCGTGCGTCGGCGCGGGCCACACGATGGGCAGGCCGTCGCGGCGCGCGATCAGGAACAGACGCTTGCGGATCGTCGGTGCGCCGTCGTCGCATGCACGCTTCTCGCGCCACTCGACGGCGTACCCGTGGGCGCGCAGCTGGCGCACAAAGCTGTCGAAGGTCTGGCCACGGCGTGCCGGGTCAGGCCGCGCCATGCCGTCGGCGCCGACCAGCAGCGGTCCCCAGGTGGTGAACTCTTCGACGTTCTCCAGCATGAGCACGCGCGGCTTCGTCAGCGCGGCCCAGCGCATGCCGACCCAGGCCAGCCCACGGATGTGCTTGGCCACCGGCGTGCCACCCTTGGCCTTGCTGAAGTGCTTGCAGTCGGGCGACAGCCACACCAGGCCCACCGGCTGGTTGCGCGTCACCTTGATCGGATCGACGTCCCAGACGCTCTCGAGCAGGTGGTGCGTCAGCGGGTGGTTCATGGCGTGCATGGCCAGCGCTTCGGGATCGTGGTTAATCGCGATGTCGACCGGGCGGCCGAAGGCAGCCTCGAGGCCAGTGCTGGTGCCGCCGCCGCCGGCGAAGTTGTCGATGATGAGCTCATCGGCGAAGCCGATCGGGAGCGTGAAGTTGTCGCGCTTCATGCCAGCTCCTCGTGGCTCAGCGCCAGGTACTCATCGACGACACCGCGCACGGTCTCGACGTCGCGGCCGAGGGCCTGGGCCACAGCGGCGCACGCCTGGTCATGGTCGGGCGCCAGCTCGCTGGAGCGGACGTAGGCAGAAATGATCTTGTGCTTTGCCACATCGTTCACGCAGTAGCGGCCTCGAGTTGGGTCACGCGGATGGAGTGCGCGGCCAGCGCGCGGCCGATCAGCGGCAGGTCGCTGTCGCGGTAGAAGCGGCGGGCGCCGTCGATGCGCACGGGCTCGAAGCCGAGCTGCTTCAGCAGCACCGCGTTGACGTCGTAGCCGAGGCGCCGGTTGATGCCGCCGATCAGCAGGTTCGCGGCGGCCGGCGCCGGCGCAGGAGCGGCGGAGCCGCTACTTGGCGTCGTGCGCAGCGGCGCGACAGCGGCGGAGGGCGCAGTGGGGGAGGCCGGCGGCGGCGTGGCGACGGCGTGCTGCACCACCGCGGCAGCTTGCGCCTCGGCCGCGGCGGTGTTGCGCGCCTCTTGCGCCAGGCTCTCGCGCAGGTCGTCGGCCTTCTTCTGGTCCTTGGCGCGCTGGTCGGCGACGCGGAGCTTCACCACCGCCGCGAAGTCGTCGGCCTGCTTGAGCACCAGCACGCCGACGTCAGGGAACAGCGTCAGGAACTCGCCGGCCTCGGCGTTGAGGTGCTTGAGGTTGGCGTCGATGCGCTCGGCCGTGGCGTTCGTGGCGATCTTGGCCTGGGCCAGCGTGCTGTCCACGGCGTCCTGCATGCTCGGCACGGAGCGCTTGCCTTTGATGGCGCCGTCGAAGTCGGCCGAGCGCGATGCCCCGGGCATGTACGGATGGCCCAGGCGCTTGTCCAGAGCGTCCACGTGCTCGCGCAGCGCGGTCGCGGCGTCGATCACCATCTGCTGCTTGCGGCGCTTCTCCTCGGCGGTCACGGCGTTCTCGAGGTCGATCGCCTTGCGCTTGGCGGTCTCGCCGATGAACCGCATCACCTTCAGCGCCTCGTCGACGGTGACCATGCGGCCCAGCGCGGCGGCCTCGGCGTAGCCCATCGCCTCCTGGATCTCGCGGCAGAACTTGGCATCCTCCTTGGCGTCGGCGAACTGCTGATCGGTCTCGGGCTTCGAGGGGATGTCGCCGATGACGGCCAGGGCCTTCACCTTGTACGCATCGAGGGTGCTCTCGGCGATCTCGCCCCGCACCTCGAAGACCAGCGCGGGCAGGCGCTCGCGGGTGGCGCCGAGCGCGCGCGGCGCGACAGGCTCGGCCGGCACGTAGGCGGCCAGGTCCTTCTCGAACTGCTCCCAGCCGGCCAAGATCTCGGCGGCCAGCGCCGCGTCCGGCTCGTACCAGCATTGGCGCTCTTCGACCAGCTCCTTGCCCTTCCACTTCGTCGCGCGGAAGAGCGATTTCTTGGCGCCCGACACCATGGTCTGCTGCTCCATCTGCACGCGGTACATCAGCGGCAGCACTGCGCCGGTGCAGCCCGGCACCATCACGGCCCGCAGCTCGTCGTTGAGGGTCTTGTGCTCGTAGTTGATGTCCCAGCCGAAGGTCAGGCCGTCGAACGAGGCCGACAGAATCCCCTCCGCGCCCACCACCGGGAACAGCTCCTCGCCGATCACCGCCTCGGCGCGCGGCCGGTCCAGCCCCTCGAAGAGGTGGCCCGCGTCGAAGCGGCGCTGCGTGGCCGGGTCCACCGCGGCGGTGACGCCGGTCTTCATCTCGTGCAGCAGCTGCGTGCGCGTCTTGTACGGCGAGCAGTTCATCATGGCCGGCGCGTCGCTGGCGTTGCGGTGGGCGGCGCGGTGTGCATGCCACTCGGGCGAGCCTTGCTTCAGTTCGAGGATTTCCATGATCAGTTGCCCTTCGGTGCCCAGGAGGCGATGGTTTGCTTTTGGTCGTTGGTGAGGGGGTGCTTGGCCTGCAACATGGCGATCAGCTGCTCGGGCGTCTTGGTGCCCGCTTCGACGGCCTTGCGCCAGGTCGGCGCGCTCTTCGCGAAGGCCTCGGCGGGGTAGGTGGCCGCTGGCGCCGGCGCGGCGGCGGTGCGCGGCTCTGGCCGGGGCCCGCGACCGTTGTCGTCGTCCATGTCCTTGGTGGACAGGCCGGTCGCGGCGAGCAGCGTGGAGCGCTGCAGCACGGTGACCGTCGAGTTGATCTGCTGCGTCGGGGTCAGGTTGGGGTCGGTGCTGGGCGGGCCGGAGATCTCAGCTCTTTCCGAGTGCCCGAGCCGATGGACCAGCGTGCAGCTGACGGCGACGAGGCCCATGTCCTGCTTGATCTCCCACCGGTGCGTGATGCCCTGGGCCGCGAGCGCGCCGATGATCGCCGCGGTCACGCCGCCGAGCGAGGCATACCGGTAGGCGTCGCCATCGGCCGTCATGCCTTCGCGGTCCTTCATGATCTCGGGCGCGTTGCTCTTGAACGCGGCCATCGAATCGTGGAACGCGGTGAACGCCTCGCGCTGGCGATGCGCCTCCCGCATTTCCATCACCTTCAGGTAGTGGTCGGAGGTGCCGCCCGCGCCCATGAACGCCAGCGCGTTCACGAGCGGGTCGTTGGAGGCGGTGTCGCGCGCTGGCGCCTTCGGCGGCGATGTCTTCGCGGCGGCGCGGCGCGGTGCCGCGTGCGTGCGGGCTTTCGGTCGGTCGAGTGTTGCTGCGGGCATGGTTGCTTTCAGGGACGGAAGAGGTGGACGACGGCGGCGATCACGCCGCTCGCGCCGAGGAGGAAGACGGCAGCCGTCGCGAAGCACTGCCAGGCGCTGGCGTTGCCTTCGGCCACGCGCAGGCCGGCCATCAGCCGCTCGGCGCGCTCGTCGGCGGTTTCGATGCGCGGGCCCTGCTTGCGCACCGTCGGGTCGAAGGTGAAGTCGGGCGTGGTGCGGCCGGAGCGCTCGGCGCGCGGCATGGCCGGGCGCGGCGCGGAATTGGCGGTGCTCATGGAGTGCCTTTCGATGCGATGAGGTCGGGGAGATCGGCGCGCTCGATGTCGCGTGCCGCGGCGGCGGTGTCGAGGGCGGCCTCGAACTCGGTGGGGCCGTCGAGCAGCGGGCCGCTCGCGCCGATGAGGAAGGCGAGCAGGGTGCCGAGCAGACAGCGGAGGAGGACGACGTTCATGCGGCACGCGCCGTGCTGGCGCCCTCCTTGAGGCGAGCGCTGAGCGCGCGGTCAAGGCGGCTCGTGGCGAAACGCACGATGTGGTCAAGCGCCTCGTCACGGCGGAACGACTTGGGCCCCGTGAGGCATCGCGCGCTCGTACCCTCCAGGGAGAACGATGCGTCGATGGTCTTGCCGTCGACCGTCAGGCTGATGGTCAGCGTGTCGCGGGCCGCGGCGGCATGGCCCGCGCAGTGCGAGAAGCCTTTGGTGCCGGGCCCGAAGCTGCCGCCGCACTGGCTGCAACTGACTGTGGCGTGGGCGGCGCTCACGATGCGCTCCCGGTGGCCTTGGCGATGGCCTCGGACATGGCACGGATGCCGCGCTCCATGGCTTCATCGAACTGCGGGTCGCCATCCGCCAGTGCGTCGGCCGCCAAGATCAACTTGCCGGCTTCGAGCATTTCCGGCGATGCGGAAATGAGCACTGCGTTCGCATCGCACTCGGCGCGATACGAGGGGGTGTTCTTTCGCGCCGCTGCGCTGGTCGACAAACCCCAGCAGGCCGCGATCTTGCGGCCGTTGGCGGCGCGCACGTCGCAACCGACGCCAGAGGCGCGGTCACGGAGCCACGGGCCCGGCGTGTGCTTCGCGGCGCTCACAGGAACACCGCCATGGCCAGGCCGCCCAGCGCGCCCAGCAGCAGCACACCAGCCGCGATCGCGCCGAACAGGTTCTCCTGCTCGCGCTTCGTCAGCGCCTCCAGGGATTGATGGCCGTGCCATTGCGAGGAAGCACCGGCCTCGGTGACCTGCGCGATGGCAGCAGGCGCAAGGTGCCCCTTCTGGCCGCGCGAATCGGTAATGCGGATCATCGTTCTCTCCATGACTGGCTGCGGGATGCAGCGGCATGGAAAGAATTGAACCACAGTTCAATAAGGTTGTGCAACCACAGTTTAAGACTTTGAACGTTGTTTTCGCATCTGCGGTTCAAAGAAGGGCACAGCGAGCCCGATCTACTACCCCAAGATAGTTAATCAGGCGTACTACTCAAAAGTAGTATTCAGGCAACAGACGAAGAAAAGCCCGCACATGGCGGGCTGGAGGAGTGACCGATGCCGGGGGTTGAGCGCCTGGAATCGGCGGCCGGACTCAGGGCTTTTTGCCCTTGACAATCATGTCGTCGTAGAGGCGATTGCACTCCGACAGCGAGGACACCGCGCCTCTGGCGAAACTCTGCTCACAGATATTCCTGGCGGCCCGAGCATCCGATTCGTACTGGGGAACGCTGGCGCCAAGTGCAAAGAAGGCGAGCACCGCGGCCAGCGGCAGCCACAACCACCATTTGAAGCGCTTGATCTTGGCTCCGCATGACGGGCACGCCGCGGCTTTGTCGCTGATTTCGGCTCGGCATTCGGTGCAGGCAATCAGTGCCATTTGTCTCCTTCTCTTGCGGTCAGTTTCCGCTTACCAGTGGTCCTTGATCTTGCGACGCGGGACGGGGTACGGCACGTAGTAGACCCACGTGACGTCTTCAAAACGGTAGTGCAGCACGGCAGTGTTGTTGTAGCTGCCGAAGCGATAGGCGCCGCGCTGGGACAGCAGCCTCTTGATCATCGTCTGCCCGGTGGCGAGCCGGACCAGCACATCATCCTCGAGCTCTGCCTCGCTGCTGGGTTCGACGAGAGCGAAGTCCCCGGGGGTGTACTTCGGGAGCATGCTCTCTTCGCTGACCTCTACTAGGAAGGCGTGCGGGTCCGAGCTGTAGACCATTCCAAACCGATCGGATTCGCCCACTGGGTGCCCCGCGTCATCCCAAATCCGCTCCGGGAGCCCGCCCGCTCCTTTGCCAATGACTGGGATGCGAGTTGTTCTAGACGACGCGATCGCGATCGCTTCATCTGGCATGGCCGGTGGCGGCGGGATGCCTTCGCTCACGAGATCCATCTGGCCTTCGCCGGTCGACAGCCACTTGCTGTTGATCTTGAGGAAGGCAGAAATCTTGTCGCAATTCGACGCGGCCATCTCTTTGGTTTCCTGCCGAACGATCTTCCGGATGCCTTGGTACGACATACCGACGGCCAGGGACAGCGCCGTGATGCTCACGCCGCGGGCCTTCATCGCCGAGTTCAGGCGCTCTCCAAGTTCAACCATGGTTGAATCGTGACAGATTGCGACTAAACTGCGGTTGCTTGTGATATTGAACTGTGGTTCAATCATGCGCATGCAGAAATCAAAAGCCATTGAAGTGCTCGGAGGCTCCATCGCCTCCGCCGCCGAAGCTCTCGGTATCACCTACCAAGCGGTCGACAAGTGGCCGGAGATGCTCCCCGGTCGCATCGACGACCGCGTGATCGCTGCCCTTGTCCGCAAGGGGAAGAAGGTCCCGGCCGAGCTGCTGGTGCGTGAGGCGAAGGCCACGGCCTGAGATGCCCAGCGCCCACGCACGCCAGGAGAACGACCGATGAAGTCGCTTCTCGCTCGCCTCATTCAGAACTGGGAATACCTGCTGTCCGTGGCCGCCATGTTCTCCGCGTCCGCCTGCGCGGCCTTCGCTGCTGCCTGCGGCGCGTACGGCCCGGCCGGCATCGCGATCTTCTGCATGTTGGGCTTCGCCTTCCTGGCTGTGACCTTCGCCGATGCCGCCGACTTCCGTCGGCTCATGGCTGAGGCAGCTCGCAGGCATGCAGATGCCCAGCGAGGCGAGGGCGCGTAAGGCGGCGGTGTGTGCTTGTTCCATGCCTCCATTTTTTTGCACCCCATTGATAACTACTGAGAAGCACGGATAAAGAATGCTATCGCCACTTATCAATCGACCCCAATGCCGGGCTCCGGCGCCGGGTCGTGAAGACCTCCGCGAGGTCTATCCCATAGAGCGCGCGCGCAGGGAGGCCACATGGCAAATGTGAGCCTCGTGCGCCATGAAGGCGAGAAGAAGGACCAGCTGACGCTGGACTTCGTGCCCGGCCTGCTCGAGCGATACCGGTCGCTGCGTGAATGCGTCGGCGCGGGCGTCTACCAGCGCGGCCTGGGCCGGGTGGCCATCGACCTGGACCTGGCGCCCGGCAACCTGTCCGTGCAGATCAGCGACGACACCTCGCGCAAGTTCAGCGTCGACAGCCTCGAGCTCTACATAGAAAAGACGGGCGACAACACGCCCATCATGTATCTCGTCGAGAAGTTCTTGGCCCCTGACGCGCGGCCCAAGAACGCGCAGGAGGTGCAGGACATCCGCAACCAGCTGGCCAAGGCCATGCGCCAGCTCGAATCGCTGGGAGGCCAGTAGCGATGCGGACGTCCTTCGCCGACACGCGCAGCCGCCGCACGGATGGCCAGACCAGCCGCGCAGCGGGGCGCCACGCGACCACCGACAAGGCCGCGGGGGAGCGCCTGCAGATCCTGGCCGCGCTGCGCCGCGGGCCGATGACCGCGCGCGAGATCGCCGAGTTCACCGGCATCGACTACTACGAGGTCCAGCGGCGCATCTCCGAGACCGGCGGCATCGAGAAGACCGACGACCGGCGCGACAGGTGCGCCGTGTGGAGGGCGCGTTGATCGCTCGAGTGGCCCCATACCCCGCAGACGTGCGCGCGAAAGGCTGGCGGTTCGAGCTCGACCACGAGCGCATCCGCCAGTCGGACACGTGGGCGCTCGCGCCGGCCGAGATCAAGCCCTGGCTGCTCATGCTCTGGATGACCGCCTGGGAGCAGGCGCCGTGCGGTTCGCTGCCGGCCGCCGACGAGCTGGTGGCCGCGCGCATCGGCATGCCCATGAAGACCTTCGCCAAGCACCGGGCCTGCCTGATGCGCGGCTGGTGGTGCGCCGACGACGGCCGCATGTACCACGACACCCTCGTCGAGCGCGTGATCGAGATGCTCGGCGCCAAGGACAAGGAGCGGTCGCGGAAGGCCGCGTACAGGGCGCGGATGGACGCGGAAAGGACGGCAGCGTCCCATGGGAGTCCCGATTTGTCCCACGGGACAACCACGGGACTACCAGGGGACTCCCATGGGAGTGACCCTGGGAGAGACGCCACCGGAACCGGAACCGGAACCCTTTCTTCACTTCGTTCAGAAGGTATCTCGTCGGGTCCGGCGCCGAAGTACTCGGCCGACTTCGAAGCCGCGTGGACCGCCTACCCGAAGCGGCCCGGCGCGTCGAAGGCCGACACGCTGAAGGCCTGGAATGCGCGGGTCAAGGCCGGCGCCGACGTGGCAGACCTGCTGGCCGGCGCGCAGCGCTATGCCGCGTTCTGCCGCTCCTCCTGCACCGAGCCGCAGTTCATCAAGCAGCCGGCCACCTTCTTCGGACCCGGCGATCACTTCCGCGCGGACTGGGCTTTCACGCCCACCGCGCAGCGCACCGCTGCAGCACCGCACCGCCATGCCGGCGCGGCCGCCGCGATCTTCGACATGGACCAACAGGAGACCTTCGATGCTTAGGCCAGTCACCCACGCGGACCCGATCCGCGCCGCCCAGTCGCAGCCCGACGAGACGGTCATCAACAACGTCTTCAAGGTCATGCACGGCTACTACGGCAACCTGTTCCTGAGCAAGTTCGCGTCCGGCGTGCTCGATGCGCGCAAACGGGACATGGGCGTGGCCAGCGCACGCACCGTGTGGGCCTTCAGCCTGCACCGCTTCGCCGAGGCGGTCGTGGTCTCTGCGCTCGAAAAGTGTCAGGCCCGGCACCCTGAATTCCCGCCGAGCCTGCCGCAGTTCGTGACGCTGTGCATCGCGTGCGAGCCGCGCAAGGCCTTCACGTTCGAGAACGCGATCGGCATGAGCGACGAGCTGCGCGGCAAGCACGCCGCGGCCGCGCGCGCCAGGAACAAGGCGTTCGCCCAGGCCGCGCGCCAGAAGCTCACCGGCTACGTGCCGCTGCCTTCGGGCCTCGAGGGCCTGAAGCGCGCCATCGCGAACGCGGTGGGCGCGGCCGGCGGCGACGAGGCGCGTGAGCTGCTCCGGCTCGATCGCATGTTCCAAGGAGCTGCAGCATGACGCTCACCCACCAGGTCATCGACCTCCTGTCCGACGGCAAGGCGCGCACCACCGACGAGATCGTCGCCGCGCTGCCCGACATCGGCCGTCCCAGGATCGTCGCCACGCTGCGCGACATCCGAAGCCGCAGCCTGGCCGAGGAGCGCCACACCTTCCAGATCACCTCCGCCGGCGTGGCCTCGATCGGGCACCGCAAGGTGTTCCTCGCGCCAGAGGCGCGCGCCGCGCGCGACCTCGCGCTGGTGAAGGCTCGGCGGGAGGCGCAGAGCTTCCGCAAGGCCTCGCGCCCGCCGTCGCAGAAAGCGCACTCGCTGGAGCGCCGAGTCGAGGTGCGCATGTGTGCGCAGCCTGGCGCGACATCCATCGTCGGCTTGGCCCTGGCACAGCTGCACCCTCTGCATGCAGCCTGGGTCGGTACACGGCAGGAAGCGGGAGCGGGAGCATGAGCATCAAACACGTCGTCTCCGTTTCGGGAGGCAAGGACAGCACCGCCACGCTGCTGATCGCGCTGGAGCGCTGCCCGCGCGAGGATGTCCTGCCGATCTTCTGCGACACCGGCAACGAGCACGCCGATACCTACGCCTATCTCGACTACCTTGAGCTGGCGCTCGACATCAAGATCACCAGACTGAAAGCGGACTTCACCGAGCAGCTGGGCGCAAAGCGCCAGTTCATCGCGCGCGACGTGCGCACCCGGCGCGAAGCCGTGCGGCGCGAGGTCGTGGATGCGCAGGGCCGACCAGTCCAGGCGCGTCGGCCTGGCGACGGCGCATTGATCTTCGACGCGGCTGGAAAGCCGGTCATCAAGACGCGGAAGTGCACGGGCCGGAAGGTTCGTTGGTCGAATCGGGCCAAGCGTCGCGCGCTGTCGGTCATGTACCCCAGCGGCAACCCGTTCCTCGACCTCTGCATGTGGAAGGGTCGCTTCCCGTCTCGGAAGGCTCAGTTCTGCACGCAGGAGCTGAAGACGGCGATGGCCGTCGAGTTCCAACTTGAGCTGATGGAGGCCGGCCACCAGGTCATCTCTTGGCAGGGCATCCGTCGGAACGAATCGCAGAACCGTCGCAACGCCAAGCTTTCGGAACGCGTCGGCGGCGGCCTGTGGATATTCAGGCCCATCGTCGAATGGACCGCTGAGCAGGTATTCGAATTTGCTGCCGCCCGCGGCATCCGTCCGAACCCGCTGTACTTGCAGGGAATGGGGCGCGTCGGCTGCATGCCCTGCATTAACTGCCGGAAGGACGAGCTGCGCGCGATCGCGCTGCGCTTCCCTGAGCACCCAGCGCGCATCGCGGAGTGGGAGCGGATCGTTTCGATGTGCTCGAAGCGCGGATTCAGCACCTTCATGGCCGACGCCCACGACGCCAAGGACCGCCGGGTCATCTTCGCCGATCTGAACATCTGGACGCGGATCGAGTGGTCGAAAACGACCCGCGGCGGCCAGCAGCGCGACCTGCTGATCGACCTCGACGATGCTGGCGGCTGCAGCTCGAGCTACGGCCTTTGCGACCAATCCTCATTGGAGGCCGCATGACTGGCACCTGCATCGACTGCAAGCACTGGAACCTGAAGGGCTCGCCGCTACGGGCCTCGGGCTTCGGCCTGTGCAAGGCGGATCCTGATGAGCGCACGCGCGCCGCGCGATCGTTCGCGCCGACGAACGCCTGCCGGTTCCGCTACTTCGCGCCGGCCACGCCGGCCACTGTCGCCGCGCGCGAAAGGGCGATCGGATGAACCACATCGTTGTCATGCACGACCCGGCCCAGGGCCACGACGTCATGTCGAAGTCCTTCTGGCCGTGGGCGAAGCAGATGCTGCTGGCCGGCCACAAACTGGTGGTGAAGGGCGAGGAGCTGGAGGACGCGAAGTCGATCCAGCAGCGCAAGTACCTGCACGGTGTCATCTTCAAGGAGATGGCCGAGCAGATCCGCGTCGAGGGCAAGACCTTCGCCGCCAAGGTGTGGAAGGAGCACTGCCGCGAGAAGTTCCTCGGCGCGCGCTGGGTGTCGAACCTCGACCCGATCACGGGCAAGAAGCGCCGCCGGAAGGACCGGGTCAGCAGCGAGGACCTCGGCATCCGCGCGTACAGCGCCTACATCGAGCAGTGCACCGCCTACGGCATCGAGCTCGGCGCGTCGTTCAGCGTGCGTGACTGGGAGGAATACCGGTGACGCTCACACGCAAACCCATGAAGCGCGGCACCGGCTTCAAGCGGCCGACGTCGCGCGCCCGAGTGCAAAACGATGTGCAAATTATTCCGGAAATTATTCCAGCGGTGCCGCGGCCTGCGCCGCGTCGCGCTGTGCTCGCCGACTGCAGCGGCATGGCCACCAGCGTGCCGAAGCACCCTCGCGCCGAGAACGCGCACCTGCTGCGCATGGCCCGTGGCAAGCCCTGCCTGATCCGCAGCCCCATCTGCAACTACGACGCCGAGACCACGGTCGCGTGCCATGGCGGGGGCGTCGAGAACGGGAAGGGCATGGCCTGCAAGGTCAGCGACGCCCTGACGTGCTGGGGCTGCAGCGCCTGCAACCACTACACGGACGCGTACGCCGGCGCGACGAAGGCGCAGAAGCGCGCGGCCTTCATGTTGGGCCACCTGGCCCAGGTCTGCGAGTGGCGCGCCATCGCCGGCAGCGCGGCCGCCGATCCGAAAGACATCGCCGCGGCCCGCTGGGCCCTGGCACACCTCAACGCAACGCCCGTCGGGCACATGGAGACCCTATGAACGTGAAGCCCGGCGATTTCGCCAAGTTCGAATGCTCGCTCGACCCCAACGATGGCGCGCTCGTCGAAGTGGTCCGCCAGGCCGCGGCCGACAAGATCGCGCCATGGAATCGTGGCGTGGTGTGGTCAGTGAAGGTGCTGCAGGGGGTCAAGGTGCTCTCTTGGGGCGACAGCGGCATCGCGAGGTCGGACTACGTCTTGCCGGGTGCCATCTGCGAGATCGAGGACCGTTGGTTGCGCCGCATCGATCCCAAGGCCGACGACGGCGCGGAGGACGCCGAGCGCCTGCCCGCGCCGCGCGAGGCAGTTCCGGCATGAGGCCCACGCAGCACCCTTCGAACACCCGCGTGCTCGGCGCGCCCGCCGGCTGGAAGCAGGAAGAGCTGCCCTGCAGCGCGCTGGCGATCACCGACGTCCAGGTCGACGGCATGCCGCACGTCGTTTCCTTCTGGAAGCCCGACGCCGCGGACCTGGCCGCGCTGAACGCAGGCGGCTCCATCGCCCTCTGGATCGTCGGCCAGACCATGCCGCCGGCATCGGTCGCCGTCGAGCCGGCCCCCTGACCCATCACCACAACGACACCTAGGAGGAACCCATGTTGAACGACGAAAAACGCGGTATCGAAGAGGCTTACACCTCGGCCATGAGCTCATCCGACCTGAGCGTCGAGGCTGACCGCCTGGGCGACGCCGACGTGATCATCGCGGCCGGCTGGTCGCAGATGCGCGTCGGCGGCGCCGTGATGCGCCTGCACACCGAATACGACTCGGGCGAGCGGCCGCGGCTGCTGGGCGCCGAGTACTTCCTGCCCGCCGGCAAGAGCACGAAGGAGCAGCGCAAGCTGGCCGGCCGCCAGGCCAACGAGTTCAACCGCAAGCAGCTCGGCCTGTTCATGGAACGCCTGAAGTCGCTGCCCGACGTGCGCGACCAGCTCGCGCTGCAGCTGCTGCGCTGGGGCGCCGAGGAGGCGACCGCGAAGGCGGTGGAGATCATCGGCTGGTGGCTGCACCAGCGCTGCCCGGTCTGCAACGGCACGAAGTTCCAGGTGGTCGAGGGCACCGGCCGGCAGAACGGCAAGGCCTGCCCGGAGTGCCACGGCACCGGCAAGAGCGTGACGCCGCACGAATCCCTCGGCGGGCGCGCCGTGGAATGGATGGACCACTGCCGTGCGCGCAACCGTGCGCAGATCGGGCTGCGCGTCCATGGCCGCCAGGTGGTGGAGGCGAAGCGGGCCGGCGCGGTGCCGCGCGCCGATGGCTCCATGCCGCGGATCTTCCTGCGCAAACCGAAAGGCGTTGCTGGCTGCGCGAAGTAGCCGCTATACTCGCGCCCGAGAACGCGCAGCCTGCTGAGGCTGCTGCCCTCGAATCTCTGCTGAACACCCTGCCGCCGCTCCGGCGCCGGCCGCCGCCCCTGACGGGGAAGGTGTCTCCGCAGCAAGCCGCCCACCGAGGCGGCTTTTTCGTATGCTTCGGTGATGCGAGCATCTCTTCTCCTCTTCGCGACGTTGTTGACGGCTTGCAGCGACAGCGACGTGTACACCCTCTACCGATCTAGCGTGGTGTCCCCGGCGGAGCGAATCCACATCGCCACCTTCGACGCCGCAGATCGTGGCGGCTACAACGCCGAGAACTGCGCACAAGCGCAACGCCTCTTCCAAGCGCAGCCCGAAGCTCAGACCAGGTTCTGGTGCGAGAAGGGGCGATACCGCAAGTAGGTCGCAGCAGATCCAGCCGCCCGGCAGCAATGCCCGGCGGCTTTTTCGTTTCCGCATCCCAGCACGCGGGCCGTGCCGCCAGTCTTCCACGCTGAGCAGAGAAGGGTTCGATTCCCTCGGGATGCTCCATCCACGTCTTCCGGCAACTTGAGCCGGTCCGCTCCGGGGCTTGGGAGCGGCGAGGTTTCCGCGCATGCGCTAGCGTCATCAAGGCGAGCGACACCGGGCAGACAGCCACCCCACAAGGGAAGTCCTCATGGCTCTCACCACACTTCGGCCGCGCCTCCAGACGGCGCAGCTCTCCCGCACTCCGACGCTCCAGGCCAAGGCCGGGACGACCGAGCGCATCCGAGGCCGGGCATGGATGGCAACCCGGGAGCGCGTCGCGCTGGCTCACGGTCACCGGTGCGCTGGCTGCGGCCGCGTCTGGATCGCGAGCCGCGACCACATCGACCACACCAAGCCGCTCGAGCAGGGCGGCACCAACGCAGACAGCAACCTTCGCCCCCTGTGCCTGGAGTGCCATGAGGCCAAGACCACGGTCGAGAAGGGCGGCAAGGCCGGATTCAGGCCCGACCGAGTGTGAAAGCCGTGGGCCGTAACCCTCTGCGCTGCCCGCGAGTAGAAAAGCTATGACGGCTAACCCTGTCAGGAAGTCGATTTTCCGAGGTGACTGAGTTGCTTCGCACTCGATGCACCACGAGGGGGCGACTCAGCCCCATCGCCCCAGGAGGGGCCAGCAGCCCCCAGGAGGCGCTTGCCTTCGAGGTGCGGGTCGACCCTTCGACCCCTTCCATCGCGGTCACGGCGGCCTCATCGAGGGGGCCGGGGGTGGTCAGAAGTCCTCGGCCTGGCAGGGTTGGAAACCATGTGGTTCCCCATTCGGACAATAAATCTGGATTCGAGGTGGTGTTAATGGCGTTAACAGGGAAGAAGAAGGCCTTCGCCGACGCCGTCCTCTCGGGGAAGACCAACAAGGCGGCCGCGATCCTGGCCGGTTACAGCGTGGCCACGGCCTCGCCGGCCGGCTCTCGGCTCGCGAAAGACCCGGAAGTGGTCGCGTATCTGGCGAAAAAGCGGCCCGCTGCTGAGCCGCCGGCGGCGAGCGTGCGCAAGGGGGCGAAGGCTGCGCAGGATCCTGTCGCCCCGGCTCCGGCCGAGGTGCAGGACGGACCGAAGTTCGACCTGGCTGCCGCGATGCAGCACACCGACCCGAAAGCGTTCCTGACCGCGGCGATGAATGACATCGCGCTCGACCCGAAGCAGCGGATCATCGCGGCGCGCGCGCTACTGCCCTTCGTGCACGGCAAGGTTGCGGACCAAGGCAAGAAGGATGGCCAGGCCACGGCGGCGAAGAAGGCCGGCGCCGGAAAGTTCGCCGCATCCGCGCCGCCGCTGAAGTTGGTCGGTAAGCGCTGATGGCTGAATGGTCGACCGCGTGCCCAGACTGGGCGGCCCGGCTGCGCGCGCGGCGGTCGATCATCCCGGCACCGATCTTCGCGGCGCCTGCGGCGGAGGCGCTGGCCATCTTCCGCGAGCTGAGGATCGTCGACGCGCCGGGCAGCCCGACCTTCGGCGAGTCGTGCGAGCAGTTCGTCTTCGATTTCGTCGCGGCCATCTTCGGTGCCTACGACGTGGAGACGGGTCGCCGGTTGATTCGGGAGGCGCTGATGCTCATCCCGAAGAAGAATTCGAAGTCGACGCTCGCGGCCGGCATCATGCTCACAGCGCTGATCCTGAACTGGCGGGTGTCGGCGGAAATGATCATCCTGGCCCCGACGGTCGAGATCGCGAACAACGCCTACGCGCCGGCCCGCGACATGATCAAGGCCGACGAGGAGCTGATCGACCTGTTCCACGTTCAGGACCACGTCCGGACGATCACGCACCGCGTGATGGGGTCGACGCTGAAGGTGGTTGCGGCCGACAGCGATACCGTCGGCGGCAAGAAGGCGAGCTGGGTGCTCATCGACGAAGAATGGATCTTCGGCAAGCGCATCAACTCCGAGGCGATGTTCCGTGAGGCGGCCGGTGGCCTGGCTTCGCGGCCCGAGGGCATGGTGATCAAGCTGAGCACCCAGTCCGACGAGCCGCCCGCTGGCATCTTCCGGCAAGACCTGCAGTACGCACGCGACGTGCGCGACGGAAAGATCGAGGACAAGGCGTTTCTGCCGGTGCTTTACGAGCACCCGCCTGAGATGGTGGCCAGCGGCGAGCACCTGAAGCTCGAAAACCTGCCGATGGTGAACCCGAACTACGGCGTGTCGGTCGACGAGGAGTACCTCGAGCGCGAGTTCAAGAAGGCGTCGTTGGCCGGCGTGGAGTCGATCCGCGGCTTCCTGGCCAAGCACGGCAACGTCGAGATCGGCGTCAACCTCCGGTCCGACCGCTGGGCCGGGGCCGAGTTCTGGGAGGCGCAGGGCGCGCCGGGCATGACGCTTGAGCAGCTGCTCAACGAGTGCGAGGTGGTCGACGTGGGCATCGACGGCGGCGGGCTCGATGACTTGCTGGGCCTGGCAGTCGCAGGCCGGCGCCGTCAGGCGGAGGAGTTCGAGGTGCCGGCGCACATCGACGAGGACACGAAGGAATTCATCCCGGCGCGCACCGTGATCAAGAAGCGTTGGATGCTGTGGACCCGAGCGTTTGCGCACCCGTCCGTGCTCGAGCGTCGGAAGGACATCGCACCTCGGCTGATGGACTTCGCGAAGACCGGGGACCTGGTGCTGGTCAAGGCGATGGGCGACGACGTCCAGGGCGTCGCCACCCTTGTGAAGAGGTGCGAGGCCTCCGGCCTTCTCGACAAGGTGGGATGCGACCCGGCCGGCATCGGCGCCATTCTGGACGCTCTTGTCGAGGCCAAGATTCCGCAGGAGAAGGTGATCGGCATCAGCCAGGGCTGGAAGATGACCGGCGCCATCAAGACGACCGAGCGAAAGCTCGCCGAGCACGTGCTGATCCATGCCGGGCAGCCGCTCATGAACTGGTGCGTCGGAAACGCGAAGGTCACCCCGTCTGGCAATGCCGTGGTGATCACCAAGCAGGCATCCGGGACCGCAAAGATCGACCCGCTGATGGCCTCATTCAACGCAGTGACGCTGCTGTCACTCAATCCCGAGGCGCGAGGCAACTCCGTCTACGAGAGCCGAGGAATCCGCTTCCTCTAAGGACCGACCGAATGGGCATTTCTGACTTCTTCCGACGTAGCGCTGCGTCGGCGGCGCAGCCACGCCCGGAAGCGGCCCGCATCGAGCCGGCCATGCCTGAGGCGGAGAGCCGACCACGTGCCGAAGCCACGCCCGGCACGCTTTTCAACGGTTTGGACGACCCGGCACTGCTCGAGTACATCCGTGGCAACGTGGCCGGCGGGCTGGACACCCCGGGTGCGAGGAGCCTCCGGAATATGGCGATCATGCGGTGCACGACGCTGATCTCCGAGGCAATCGGCACGCTGCCGCTGAACCTGATCGTGAACGGGCCGGCCAAGGCATATGCCACCACGCACCCCGCGTACCGCCTGCTCAAGGTCAAGCCCAACTCCTGGCAGACGCCCTACGAGTTCAAAGCGCTGCTGCAGCTGCACGCGCTTCTGCACGGCAACGGTTATGCGCGGATCGTCTGGTCCGGATCCGGAGCCCGTCCGCTTCGGCTGATCCCCATGGAGCCGCTGGCGGTCAAGCCCCGGCTGAATTCGACCTGGGACATGGTGTACGACTACACCACGCCCGAGGGCAACATGATCACCTTGCCGGCGCGCGAGGTGCTGCATCTCCGCGACCTTTCGCTCGACGGCATCGTCGGCCTATCGCGCATCAAGTTGGCTCGCGAGGCCATCGACTTGGCCCAGCAAGCCGAGCGCGCCGCATCGCGCACGTTCCGCACCGGCGTGATGGCCGGCGGCGCAATCGAGGTGGAGAAAGAGCTCTCGGAGAACGCCTACACCCGCATGAAGGAGTCGCTGAGCAGCGATTACACCGGCGCTGAAAACGCCGGCAAATGGATGCTGCTGGAAGAGGGCGCCAAGGCAAGCAAGTGGTCCAGCACCGGCCGCGAATCACAGCAGATCGAGAACCGGAATCACCAGATCGAAGAGGTCGCACGCGCATTCGGCGTCCCTCGGCCTCTTCTGATGATGGACGACACCAGCTGGGGCAGCGGCATCGAGCAGCTGGCCATCTTCTTCGTGCAGTACGCACTTTCTCACTGGTTCACGGCCTGGGAACAGGCGCTGTCCCGCTCGCTGCTGAGCGAGACCGAGGCCGATGGCATGCAGTTCAAGTTCAACGAGCGCGCCCTGCTGCGCGGAACGCTGAAAGACCAGGCCGATTTCTTCGCGAAGGCGCTCGGCGCCGGTGGACAAGCCCCGTGGATGACCCAGAACGAGGTCCGCGAGGTAAGCGACATGCCGCGTTCAGACGACGAGAACGCCGACAAGCTCCGCAACCCCATGACCCAGCCGGCCAAGCCGGCAGAACCGGCGAACCCGGAAGGAAAGCCATGAGCCTGCTCACATTGCCCGCCATCCGGGCCGATCACCGCCTCGGCGCCGCCCAGTTCGACGTCCGACCCGATGCCCTCGAGCGCTGGCACCCGGAAGTGCGTGCCGCCGTCGAGGGCGAGGCCTCGATTTCCATCTATGACTCGATCGGCGAGTCGTGGGACGGCCAGGGCTTCACCTCTAAGCGCATGAGCGCCGCCCTGCGCAGCATCGGAGCGCGCGATGTCGTCGTGAACGTGAACTCGCCGGGTGGCGACTTCTTCGAGGGCGTCGCGATCTACAACATGCTGCGCGAGCACAAAGCGAAGGTCACGATCCGCGTGATGGGCCTGGCCGCTTCGGCCGCGTCGGTCATCGCGATGGCGGGCGACGAGATCCTGATGGGCGACGGCGCATTCCTCATGGTGCACAACGCCTGGGCGGTGGCCATCGGCAACCGGCACGACATGGCCGACGCTGCCGCGCGCCTCGAGCCGTTCGATGCCGCCATGGCCCAGGTCTACGCCTCGCGCTCTGGTCTGAGCGTGGCCGAGGCCGCGGCGCTCATGGACAAGGAAACCTGGATCAACTCCACGCAGGCCGTCGAAGACGGCTTTGCCACCGGCCTGATCGAGCGGGCCGACATCACCCAAGACACCAAGGCGCAGGGCGGTCGCAAGACGCTCGCGCTCGTTGAAGCCTCCATGGCGCGCGCCGGGCATTCCCGTGCTTCGCGCCGCGAGGTCTTCAAGTCCCTGTTCCCCGGCACGCCGAGCGCTGCTGGAGACGATGCCATGCCGAGCGCTGGCGAAAACGCAGCTCTGCTGCTCTCCCTCACCAACGCACTGAAAGTATGACCATGCACAAGCAACACGCACTCCGCCTGGCCTTCTCGGCTCTGGCACTCGCCGCCGCCTCGTCGGCACCCGCTCGCGGCCTCATCGCGGTCCGCGCCGATGCCGCTCCCGGCGACATCAAGGCCACCGTCGATGCGCTCAACACTGCCTTCGCTACGTTCAAGGCCGAGCACACCAAGCAGCTCGAAGAAGTCAAGAAGGGCAATGCCGACGCCCTGCAGGCCCTGAAGGTGGACACCATCAACGCGGACATCGCCCGCCTCCAGCGCGAGGTGGATGACACGAACGTCAAGATGGCGGCCCAGCAGATGGGTGCCGGCAGTGGCGGCAAGACCATCAAGGACGCCGAGTACACCGGCGCCTTCAATGCGCACATGAAGAAGGGCGACGTGCAGGCGGCGCTGAACAAGGGCGTCGCCACCGAGGGCGGCTATCTGGCCCCCATCGAGTGGGACCGCACCATCACCGATCGCCTGATCCGCGTGTCGCCGATGCGCCAGATCGCCCAGGTGCAGAAGATCTCGACGGCCGGCTTCTCGAAGCTGTTCAACAACCGCGGCACGACCTCGGGCTGGGTGGGCGAGACGGACGCACGTCCGCAGACCAACACGCCGACCTTCAGCCCGCTGACCTACACCCCGGGCGAGATCTACGCCAACCCGGCCGCCACGCAGCAGATGCTGGACGACTCCGAAATCGACCTCGAAGCCTGGCTGGCGGCCGAAGTCGAGACCGAATTCGCATACCAGGAAGGCGTGGCGTTCCTGACGGGCAACGGCACCAACAAGCCGCGCGGCATCCTCACGTACGTGACGGGCGGCGCCGCAGCTGCTGTTCACCCGTGGGGTGACATCAAGGTCGTGCCGACCGGTCAGGCCGCCGCGGTGACGGCCGACAGCGTGATCGACCTGATCACGGCGCTGCCGAACGAGTACACCGGCGAGGCCAAGTTCGTGATGAACCGCAGCTCGCAGGCGGCCTTCCGCAAGCTGAAGGACGGCCAGGGCAACTACCTGTGGCAGCCCTCGTTCCAGGCTGGCCAGCCGGCGCAGCTGGCGGGCTATCCGATCGTCGACATGCCCGGCATGCCCGACGTGGCGGCCAACGCCATCGCGGCGCTGTTCGGCGACTTCAAGCGCGGCTACCTGATCGTCGACCGCACCGGCGTGCGCGTGCTGCGCGACCCGTATACCAACAAGCCGTACGTGCAGTTCTACACGACCAAGCGCGTCGGCGGCGGCCTGCTGAACCCGGACGTCATCAAGGCGCTCAAGGTCTCGGCGACCTGATCTGCGGGCGCCGCTGCGCGCCTCCTGCAACCGGCCCGGCCACAGCGCCGGGCCTTTTCATTGGAGCAATCATGAAACTCACCAAGCCATTCAAGGGCGTCCCGGACGGCGAGATCTATCCGGTCGAATATCAGCCGGGCGACGAGTGCCCGAAGGAGCTGGAGGCCGGCGCGCTCTCGCTCGGCGCACTGGGCGACGACGAGGGCGGCGGCGCGCCGACCTCGAAGACGGTGGCCGAGATCAAGGCCCTGCTCGATGCCGCCGGCATCGCCTACCCGGCTACCGCGAAGAAGGACGATCTCCTCGCGCTGCTGCCCGCCGCCTAAGTCATGCCCGTTGTAACGCTCGATCAGGCCCGCGCGCACCTGCGCCTCGAGGCCGACTATCCGGCCGACCAGGTCGAGCCGTACATCGCGGGCGCGGTCGACGCCGCGGCCCAGTATCTCAATCGCGCGATCTTCGACGACTGGAGTTCGCTCGACGCAGCGCTCGCGGCCCTTCCGGCGGCGCGCGGCACGGCGCGGTCGGCCTACAAGACAGCGGCCGACGCGGCGGCGCTGCTCGAGGACCCTGCTGATCGCGCCGATGCGCTCTCCGTTGCACAGGCACGCCTCGACTTCGTCACGGCCGAGACCGGCCGCGTGCTGAATGGCATCGTGGTGAACCCGAGCATCGTGACGGCCGTGCTGCTGACGCTGGGGCACCTGTTCAGCAACCGCGAGGACGTGGTTGTCGGCGTCACCGCAACGGACGTCCCGAACGGCGCGCGCTCGCTGCTGCGCGGCGACCGCAGGGTGATGATGCCGTGAGCTTGCGTGCTGGAAAACTCGATCGCCGCGTGACGATCAAGCGCCTGACCGACGGCCAGGATGAGATCGGGCAGCCGGTGCAGGTCTGGGTCGATGTGGTCACCGTGTGGGCGAACATCAAGACCAACACGGGCCTGCAAACCATCCGCGCCGACAAGGAATCGAGCGCGGTGCCGGCGAGCATCCGGATCCGCCGCCGTGCAGGTATCACGGCCGCGATGCGCGCCTACGAGGGCGCCACGGTCTACGACATCAAGGCGGTGCAGGACGACACGGAAAGCCGTGAGCGCATCGACCTCGTGTGCGAGGTGCTGAGTGGCTGAGCCGATGGTCATCGCCTTCGAGCACAGCGGCGCTGATGCGGCGCTGGATGGCATGGAGGAGGCGATGCTCGCGCTGGTGCGGCCCGCGGCGCAGGCCGGCGCGCAGGTGCTCTACGACGAGGTTCGCGCGCGCGTCGCGCCTATGCGGAAGACCGGCAACCTCTACACCTCGATCTACCAGGCCTACAGCGACCAGAGCACGCCGGAGCGCGCGGTCTATCACATCAGCTGGAACGCCCGGCGCGCGCCGCATGGCCACCTGGTGGAGTTCGGCCACATGCAGACCCGCAAGGTGTTCCTGACCGACGACGGCAAATGGCGCACCTCGAAAGAGCTGCTGGCTGTGCCGCGGCGCGTTGCCGCCAAGCCCTTCATCCGGCCGGCCTACGACGCCAAGGTCGGCGCCGCGCTCGCCGCGGCCGAGGCGCACTTCGCCGAGGGCATGCGCCAGATCCTCGCAAGGTATTCCGCATGACCGTCGAAGCCGACATTTTCCAGCTGCTGCGCGCGGTGCTGCCGCCCGTCGTGGCGCCTGCGATGAACGTCTTTCCGGACGTCGCGCCGCTGTCCGCGGTGCCGCCGTATGCGGTCTACCAGCAGGTGGGCGGCGAGTCGCTGACCTACCTGGGCCGCGAGGTGCCCACGAAGAAACACGGCCGCTTCCAGGTCACGGTCTGGTGCGCGACGCGCGCGCAGGCCGCGGCGCTCGGCGTCGCCATCGAGAACGCTTTCATCCTGGCCGCGCCCATGCAGGCCACGCCACTCGGCAGCCCCGTCGCTGACCACGAAGAGGGCACCGGCTACCGCGGCAGCCGCCAGGACTTCGGCATCTGGTCCGGCCGGTAGACGGCCACACGAATTCGGCCACAAGGCCATCACACAAGCCGCCGCGGAGCAATCCCGGCGGCTTTTTCGTTGCCCGAAGAGGGCTCCCACCAATGCCCGCCACGCGGGCTTTTTCCCCGAAAGGCCCTCTCATGAGCGCAAAACTTCCCGACGGCTCGGTCGTCTCCATCGCCACCACGCTGGCCGCGGCCAAGGTGATCACCGGCCTCTCGAACGCGAATCCCAGCGTCGCGGCTTCCGTAGCTCACGGCTACGCCAACGGCGAGCTGATCTGGCTGAAGTCCGCATGGCAGCGTCTGAACGACCGCATCTTCCGCGTGTCGGGCCAGGCTGCTGACCTGTTCGCCCTCGAAGGCCAGGACACGCTGAACACCCAACGCTTTCCGGCCGGCACCGGCGGCGGCACTGCGCAGAAGATCACGGCCTGGACGCAGGTGTCGCAGATCCTGGGTTTCACGACCTCGGGTGGCGACCAGCAGTTCGCGAACTTCAGCTACCTCGAAGAGGACTTCGAGCGCCAGCTGCCCACTGTGACCAGCGCGCAATCGATCGCCCTCGACATCGCCGACGACCAGACGCTGCCGGGCTATATCGCCCTCAAGGCAGCTTCGGACAGCCGTGCGCTGACGCCGATCCGGCTGACGCTGCCCGACGGCGCCCTGGTCCTTTACAACGGGATCATCGCGCTCAACGAGACGCCCACGCTGACCAAGGGCCAGGTGATGGCGGTCAAGGCGACCATCTCGCTGCAGTCGCGCCCCGTCCGCTACTGACGCCACCAGCCCGCCTCGTGCGGGCTTTTTCACGCCCTCGGTGTCGCTCACCGATGGGTCTTTTTCCCTCATCAGAAGAGAGCATTCCATGCCCAAAATTCAGCTCGGCGGCGCGCCGAAGACCTTCAAGCAGAAGATCACCTTCCCGCTGCTCGGCGGCGGCGAGGGCGACCTCACCGTCGAGTTCGTCTACCGGACGCGCGCGCAGTTCGCCGCGTTCCTGGCCGGCCTCTATCCCGACATCAAGACCGGCACCGCACCCGACGACACCGCGCCCGGCTTCGACCTGGAAGCGGCGGCCGATCGCGAGCTCGATACCAACGTGCGGCACATCCTTGGCGCGGTCAAGGGCTGGGACCTCGAGGAACCGTTCGACGCCGTCAACGTGAAGAAGTTGACCGACGAGTACCCCGCGGCCAGCGCCGCGATCGTCATGGCGTATCGCACCGCCCTGGTCGAAGGCCGCACAAAAAACTGAAGGCGGTCGCGCGGGCGCGGTTCGAGCGCCCGCCGACCGCTGCCGAGATGACGTCCTTCGGGTTCCGGCCTGAGGACTACGCGCACGAGGTCGTGCACTACTGGCCCGACTGCCGCCAGGCCGTCGACCTGTTCATCACCGTGGGCACCCAGTGGCGCACGGGGTTCAACGGGCCGACCGGCCTCGACTACACCGCGATCTACCCGCTCCTCGACCGCCTCCGCCTCTCGGCCGAGGAATGGGACGCGCTGCTGACCGACATCCGCGTGATGGAGGAAGAAGCGCTCGAAGCGATGCACGAGAAAGACGAATGACCGCATGGCCACCGACCTGAAAACACAGCTGCAGATCGGCGCCGACGTATCGGGGGCGGTCGCTGGCATCCAGACGACGAAGAAGTCGCTGAAGGATCTCGGCCAGGCCGCGATCACCGCCGGCAAGGAAGCTGCGACCGGCCTGGCGCCCATCGGCGATGCCGCGGCGCCGGCGGCCGGCAAGGTCGATGCGGCGACGCGGAACATGATCGGCTCCATCCAGCGGCAGATCGCCGTGATGGAGGCCGGCTCGCGCAGCGGCGCTGACTATTTCCGGGTGCTGGCCGGCCAGCGGGGCATCGACACCACGGCCCTCAAGCCGTATCTCGACCAGCTCGACGCGATCGCAGCCAAGCAGAAGGGTGCGCAGGCGGCACTGCAGCAGACCACGCCGCTCATCGAGAAGGTCGGCGTGTCGTCGGCGCAGACGGCACAAGCGATGCGTCAACTTCCTGCACAGTTCAGCGACATCGTTGTTTCGCTGCAGGGCGGCCAGGCGCCGCTGACGGTGCTGCTGCAGCAGGGCTCGCAGATCAAGGACAGCTTCGGCGGCATGGGCGCGGCGGCGCAGGCGCTGGGCGGCTACATCTCGGCGTTGATCTCCCCATTGACCGTGGGCGCGGCCGTGCTGGCTGCCTTCGGCCTGGCTGCGTACCAGGGCAGTCAGGAATCGCAGGCCTACACCAAGGCGCTGATCCTGACCGGCAACGCTGCCGGCAGGACCGCGGGCGACCTGCAGCTCCTGGCGGCGACGATCTCGCGCACGACGGGCACGCAGGGCCAGGCCGCTGAAGCCCTCGCAGCATCCATCGACAGCGGGAAGATCGCAGCAGCGGCGCTGGAGTCCGTGAGCACCGCTGCTGTCTCGATGTCGCGCGTGCTCGGCACGTCGATCGACGACGCTGTGAAGAGCTTCGAGAAGCTGTCGGAAGAGCCCACGAAGGCCTCGGCCAAGCTCAACGAGCAGTTCCACTACCTGAACCTCGCGACCTACGAGCGCATCCGGGTGCTCGAGGAGCAAGGGCGCAAGGAAGAGGCTGCGGCGCTCGCGCAGACCAGCTACGCCAACAGCACGAGCCAGCGGCTGAAGCAGGTCGAGGCCCAGGCTGGCCTGCTGTCTCGGGCGTGGCGCGCGCTGGGCGACGATGCGCGCAAGGCATGGGATCTGATGCAGGGCATCGGCCGGCCGACCACGCTGCAGGAACAGATCGGCGCTGCCCAGGCAGAGCTGGCCAACCGCATGCAGCGCGGCGCTCTGAACCCGACCACAGGTGCGGCCTTCGAGAAGGGCAACGCCGCGCTACGCGAGCGCATTGCGGCGATGCAAGAATCGGAGCAACTGGAGCGCCGTGCTGCCACCTCCACCGGCGAGCAGGCCCGGGCCGAAGCCGAGAAGATCGCGGCCGCCCAGCGTCTCGCGGAGCAGAAGAAGGCCACGCGCTCGAAGGCCGCCCTCCGCAAGGATGAGATCGAGCAGCTCGACCGCGACGCCAAACTGCTCGGCATCGTGGGCAAGGAATATGACGACCGCGTCGCAGCGATCAACGAGAAGTACAAGGACCCGAAGGGCCCGGCCGCGAAGCCGTTCCAGGACGACGCCTCGACCAAGATGCTCGCGACGCTGCGCCAGCAAGAGGCAGCCATGCGCGAGCAGCTGACCAGCGCCGGGAAGCTGACCGATGCAGAGCGCGAGCAGGCGAAGTTCGCGCAGCTGATCGCCGACATCAAGGACAAGGGCCAGCTCACGGCCGACCAGAAGAGCCTGCTGGCCGCCAAGGACAAGATCAAGGCGCAGCTGGAGATCAACGTGCTCGTGGAGCGCGAGATCGGCTTCCAGAAGATCCTCGCGGACGACGCGAAGCGCCGGAAGGACGCCGAGAAGGCCACGGCCAACGCCGCCGAGGGCAATCGCGTGCGCATCGCCGACGCGCTGCAGCAGCAGCGCGAGCAGTACGACGAGAAGCTGGGCGTGATCGGCCTGGGCAGCGAGGCCGCCGAGCAGCTGCGCGCCCGGCAGCAGATCGAGCGCGAGTACTCGCGCATGCAGACGGGCTTCACGAAGACCGCGGCCGAGAACGCCACGCTCGAGACCGATGCCTACAAGAAGGGTGTGCGCGACATCGCGGAGGCGCGTGCGCAGGCGCTGCAGATCAATTCCGACTACTTCGACCAGCTGAAGGCGAAGCAGGGCGACTGGAGCTTGGGCGCGAGCCAGGCGCTGGCCAACTATGCCGACGAATCGGCGAACGTCTTCAAGCAGACCGAGAACCTGGTCACGAAGGCGTTCAGCGGCATGGAGGATGCGCTCGTGTCGTTCGTCATGACGGGCAAGGCCGACTTCAAGAGCTTGGCCAACTCCATCATCGCGGACTTCATTCGCATCCAGGTGCGCTCGGCGTTGACGACCGCGACGAGTGGGGCAGGGGGCTGGTCCAAGCTGCTCGGCGGCCTGGTCGGCGGTTTCTCCGGCAACACGGCTGCCGGCATCGCCAACGTGGCGGGCGGCAGCGACAGCCTGGGCACCATGATCGGCCTTATGGGTCTGGCCGGCGCGCGCGCTGACGGTGGCCCGGTTGACGCCGGCAAGACCTACTTGGTGGGCGAGCGCGGCCAGGAGCTCTTCGTGCCCAAGGTGCCGGGAAACATCGTCCCGAACCACCAGATCAGCATGGGCACAGGCGGCCTGACCATCCACAACAACGCGCCGATGCAGATCACCAGGGCGCACATGGAGCAGACGCCCCAGGGCCCGCAGCTGACCATCGACGAGATTGCCGCCCAGTTCGACGACCCGAACAGCAAGATTGGCAAGGCCTACCGGCGCAACTACCGATCGGAGCGCGCGCTTCCATGACGACAGCTCGCATTCCCAATGGCCTGAAGGTCACTGCGACGGCCTACAGCGCCGGCGCGCCGAGCGGCGTGATGCGCACCGAGGTGGCCGGCGGCGCTGCGCGCTACGCCATGGAGTGGGACCGGGGCACGCAGCAATTCCGCGTGCAGATGATTCTTGACGCCCAGATGCTGAGCATCTGGACCGTGTTCTTCCTGCGGATCATTCGCAAAGGCGCGATCACCTTCGTGATGCCGCTCGACAGCGGCATGGGCCTGCAGGACCACGACTGCAACATCGTGCCCGACACCTACGCTACCAACCGCCTCGGCGGGGAGGTGACGTCGGTGTCGTTTGCCGTAGAGGCTTCGCCGAGCGCTTTCGAGCTGAGCGACGCTGACGCGGCGGCAATTGTTGGCGTCTGGAACGAGCTGGGCGACGGCACCGATGGTCTGCTCTCTCTTCTCGACCACTTCGTGCGCGTCGACTCGACCGTGCTGGACTTCTGATGGCGCTCGACCTCGAGACCCGACTGCGCCGCTACCTGGTCAGCGCGCCGCAGAACATCTATCCCATCGTGGTGCTGTCGTTCTCGCACTCGGCCATGTCGAAGACCTGGCACTTGTGGCGCGAGCCGTACGCCGGCGCTGTGATGATCGAGGGCGGCGTCGTGGTGACCGTCGAGCCGGCGAACATCGCGCCGGTGATCGCTGGCACGCCGGCCGATCTCGATCAGGCCTACAAGATCGCGCTCGACACGACGGACATCAGCGACGCCTTCCAGGAGGAGCTGGACCGCATCCCGCTCTACACCACCGAGTACATGCGCCTTGTGTACCGCGAGTACCTGTCGGACGACCTGACCGCTCCGCAGGCCAGCGTGCCGCTCGAGGTGCTGTCCACCACCCTGGAGCGCGGCACCGCCGGCATCGTGGCGCACTCGCCGCGCTTCAACGTCAACCGCACGGGCGAGCTCTATGCGCCGCGTGATGTGCCAATGCTCCGGGCCTTCGTATGAACCTGAACGACTATCTCGACAAGACCTACGACGAGCCGAAGTGCTGGAACCTGGTCGCCGACGTGTATGCGGCCGAGCGCGACCAGCAGGTCGACGGCTACCAGACGATCAACAACAGCGTGCGCGCCTTTGCGGCCGCGCTGCGCATCGCGCTGCACAAGTCGCCGCACGGCTTCATCCAGATCACCGAGCCGGCCGAGCTGTGCGTGGTGCTGATGGGGCGCAGCGAACGCACTGGGCTGCACCACTGCGGCATCTTCTTCGAGGGCGGCATCCTGCATGCGCTCGACACGGGCCCGGTCTACCAGGACATGGCCAGCGCGCGCGACGCCTACGGGCTGATCGAGTTCTGGGAGCGGCCCGCATGACCCAGCTTCGCATCCATCGGCACCCGTTCGCTGACCAGCCGGCCGAGGTGCTGGAAGTCGAAAGCGTCGGGCAGTGGCTCGTGGATCACTTCGAGAAGGCAGGCGCGCCGGTGGGCCTGCAGGTGTTCCGCGGGGAGCCCAGCGCCGGCACCGAGATCTCCCGCGACGTGCCCGCGCTGCTGGCCAGCGATGCACCCTACTACACGGTGCTTCAGAGCCCGGGCGCGAACCCGGTGATGTGGTGGCAGGCCTTCCAGGTGATCATGGCCGTCTACGCTGTGGCGTCGGCGCTGATGACCAGCAAGCCCAACATGCCGGCCAACGTGAACCGGACGCAGGAGAGCCCGAACAACGCGCTCGGCACGCGCGAGAACCAGGTGCGGCTGCTGCAGCGCGTGGAGGACATCTACGGCACGGTCAAGGCGATTCCGAGCCTGCTCATGCCGACTTACAACAAGTACGTCGACAGCGTGAAGGTCGAGTACGGCTACTACTGCATCGGCCGCGGCTATCACGAAATCTCCGAAATCCGCGACGGCGATACGCTGATGTCGTCGATCACGGGCGCGAGCGCCGCGGTGTACTACCCGTTCTCGTCGCCCAACAGTGGCGCGCCGTACATCCAGGTCGGCCCCTCGATCATCGATCGCGTGCTGTCGGTGCGCCGCGCCGTTGAGATCGACGGGATCACGCTGAAGGCACAGAACCAGATCCAGCTGGAGCCCTACGGTGGCTATGTCCTGTTGCCGCCCGGGCCGGCGCGCGAGTTCGGCTTCGTGGTCGACAACGTGACAGTGCCCGCGGCGAGCTCTGACCGCCTGGTGCAGCAAAGACGCCGCCCAAACTTGAGCGCCGTCACACAGATCGGCCAGACCGTGACGATCGTCGCCCCGAGCCGCAGTTCCTTCGCGAATGGCCGAGTGTCGGTGAACGGCGCGATGCGGCAATACAGCGACATCAGCGAGGGTGCCGAAGTCCTGAGGGATACCGTGGTCGGGCAGCAGGTCACCTTTTCCGGCTTCACCGAGCCTGGAAACAATGGCACATTCATCGTGGCGAGCAAGCTTGGACCAAACGGCATCACAGTCACGAGCGGCTCGCAGGTCGATGAGGTGCCGATCGGTGCGATTGGCGTGACGATCGACATCAACGGCGCAGCATTCAGTGGAACGCGCACGGTCACTGACGTCGGCGACGGCTGGGCAATCCTCAGCGGCGCGACCTTCCCAGGTGAGTTTGCTGACCTTGTCGGCACCGGCCTCACCAAGATCCACGTGGTCGCCAACAACGGGCTTACCGACTGGACGGATTGGGTGACGCAGCCGACAGCTGACCGGGTAGAGACCTGGGTGAATGTGGTCGCACAGAACGGCATGTACAAGGACGGCGGCGGGCGCTCGCGCGCCACAGTGGCCTATGCGGCGGAGCTGCAGCAGCTTGACGGCTCGCTCAATCCCATCGGTGGTGTTGTGACGGTCGCCGGCTCGCTCAGCGGCATCACGACCGAGGAGCGCGCGGAAACGCTGGAGTACGCCACCGGTTGGACTGGCCCCACGCGCGTGCGCCTGCGCCGCACGACGCCCTTCGACTATGGCTTCCAGGGCACGGTGATCGACGAGATCAAGTGGGCCGACCTCTATGCCGTGAGCAAGGTCGACCGCGCGCACTTCGGCAACAAGACGACGATCCACACCGTAACGCATGCCACGTCGCGCTCGACGGCCGTCAAGCAGCGACAGCTCAATTGCATCGCGACACGACGCATCCCAATCTGGACGGGCAGTGGCTTCAGCGGCGGATATGACCCGGATGGGCGACACGCCTGGGGCGAGCTCTACGGCACGCGCTTCGCGCACCACATCATCGCAGCGGTGGCCATGGACCCGAAGATCGGGAACCGACCCGCATCCGACCTCGACATGTCGCAGATCTCCGGCGTGGTCGATCAGCTCTATGCGATCCACCCTGAGGCGCCGACCTTCAACTACACCTTCGACTCGGACAACATGAGCTTCGAGGAGACGGTGCAGACGATCGCAAACGCCTGCTTCAGCAATGCCTACCGGCAGAGTGGAAGGATCCGGCTCGCGCTGGACCGGAAGCAGGACCACAGCGCGGCTCTGTTCACGCATCGAAACAAGGAGCCGGGGGTCGAGACGCTCACACGCACCTTCGCCAACGACGCGGCCTATGACGGCATTGAGTTCGTCTACCAGGATCCAGGCACTCAGCAAGCCGAGACCATCCGGCTGCCTCTCGACGGCAGCGCGACGAAGGCGAAGAAGTTCGAGATTCCCGGAATTCGCTCCTTCGCGCAGGCGTGGCTGCGCGCGAACCGCGAGTACCGCAAGCTGCTCGGCCAGCGCCTCAGCATCGAGACCTCGTGCACAACCGATGCTCGCCTGCTGCTGCCGAACACGCGGATCGATATCGTCGACAACACGCGCTTCAAGAGCTACGACGGTGAGGTGGTCGCGCAAGACGGGCTGCTGCTCACGCTGAGCCAGCGCGTTGCGTTCGGCGCCGGCTCGCACAGCATCGTGCTCATGCGCCGCGACGGCTCGCTCCAGGGCATAGCCGTGACGGCCGTGCCCGGCCGCGATGACCAGGTGCTACTGCAGTCGCTCCCCACCGAGGAGGTGGTGACTCGAGGCGGTGCCGACGGCGTGCGCACGATCTATTCGTTTGCCTCCGATGACGCGCGTCACCGGCAAGCCTGGCTCGTCGGCGAGATCGATCCGCCGCAGAACAACTACGTGACGGTCCGGGCCGTGAACTACAGCCCGACCTACTACGAGATGGACACCCAGCCGATCCCGGCTCGAGACACGGTCATCAACTGACATCCAAAAGGTACATATGCCAGCGATCAATCCTCAAGACCTCAACAATGCCAAGCTCGATGTTGACCACATGGCTGCACTGGCGACATCGGGAGCGCCGACTGCTGTCGACCGGTTCGGCCAGACAAAAAAGACCTGGACCGGCATCGAGCAAGACCTCAGCGCGGCGGCCGCGATCACGCAGACGGGAATCAACCGCGCTGCCTCGGAGGGCGCCGCTGTAGCTGCGAATGCGCAACGTGTCGCCGCTGATGCATCGGCAGCGCGAGCAGAAGCTGCGCGTGATGGAGCGCAGCTCTCAAGTGGTGTGTACGCAACCACCGCCGCGGGACTTGCCGCTACCACTGCAGGCCGCTATTTCACGGTGCCATCTGCCGACCCTGCTGAGTCGTTGATCCTCTATCGCAACAGCAGCGGTGCTGCGGTCGAGATCGTCCGTTACCCGAGTGCATCGCTGGCGTCGTTCGGGTGGGTTTCGTCGCAGTCTGCGAACTACATCAACTTTGACACAGCCGCAAAGCGACTTGTCGTCACCGGCGCCATTGTGCGATTGATCGGGCCTCGTGGCAGTTGGCTGTTGCCTGCGACGGACATCGCATGGCCTGCCGCTGGTATGTACCGACTGGAATACAACACCGTCTCCGGCGCCATTCAGTTTGTAGCGTCCAGCGCGGCATTGGTCGGCACCGCAGTGCCGTTCGGCATCGTGCGAGTGTTCTCTACGGCGATGGTTGAAGTGCAGTATCTTGGCCTTTACACGATCGACGGAGTTGCTCCCGTTGTTTCACCAACCGCCGTCTTCGGATGGATCGCTGGCCCGGGCACGAACATCAACTTCGACACGGTCCTTAAGAAGCTCACAGTCGTCTCCGGTGCGATGCGCGTTTACGGTCCGTCCTCGAGCTACCTGCTGCCTGCAGCTGACATCGCCTGGCCTGCAGCTGGCTCCTATCGGCTGGAGTACGCGCCAGGAACGAACACCATGCAGTTCGTCTCGACGGCGACAGCATCGGACAAGACCAAGATCATCATTGCGATCGTTCGGTTTCTGACTTCTTCGGTCGTCGTAAGTTACCTTGGCCCCTACTCAGTCGACGGCATCTTGATGGGCGTCGGAGGCCCTTCACTTCCGACGGACGGAACCCTGATTGGCGACGCGACAGCGATCAACTTTGATTTCGACGCGGGACTTCTTCGGCTCGCAGGTGCGGCTGTGCGCGCTTGCTACGGTACGGAGGCTCGCCTCATGTCCGCGCAGAATCTCGCACTTCCTGTCACTGGCGTGTGGCATCGGTTGTTTGTGAACTCGTCGACCGGCGCACTTAGCTCGCAGCCAGCGTCTACGCAAGGCCTTGCCGCAGGCCTGGTTTCCGTCGGCTCTTTCAACGTGGCGCAGCAGCTTGTCAACGGGGTGCCTCGCTACTTTGTCAACGGAAAAAGCGCGAGCGCAAGTGCACCCCTTGGCACCGCCGAACGTCGGTTCTTCAACGGCCGCCTGGAGGCAAACTACGCTTCGACGCCAATGGCCGAGTTCAAGCAGGTGCTTGGCTCTTCGCACACCATGATCTATGGCCTCTACGATGCGCTGGTAGCAGCGCACCCGAGTTACGTCTCCAAGACGGTGCTTGGCCAAGACGGCAACGGCGCAGATATTTGCCGCTACGATTTTCGCCCGCCTCCGGTCGAGACGGTCGCTCAGTCGGCGCAGGTTCCCAAGATGATCCTCATCTCGGGAGCGCATGGCTACGAGAAGGCAGGCGTCTGGGCGGTCTATTTAGCAATGAAAAAGCTCTGCGAGGAGTGGCGCACGCACGAGACGTTGGAAACGATGCGCTGGTGCGCACACTTCATCGTGGTGCCGATTGCGGTCCCATACGGCTGGGACACGCACGGACGACGCAACGAGAACGGCGTCGACGTGGCACGAAATTTCCCGGCGGGATGGGTTCTCACTGACCCTGGAGAACAGACGTACGGTGGTACAGCTCCTCTGACGGAGCGGTCTTCTCAACTAATCGATGCGGTCTTTTCGGCGAATCAGGATGCGCTCTATGCAGGCTCGTTCCACAACTTCTTTGTGCCGGAGAACCCTAGTCATTTTCTTTGGAACGCCGGGGCCACCCGATTTGGGGTTGGTCTGGCCAAGTCGCTTATCTCTCGGCAATCCAGGGTGTGGAAAGCAAGATATGCATGGCTCCCGCAGGACGAAACTACGTACTTCGGGTACACCAACCTCGCTAGCCCGGCGGGCTCGGAGGGCTACCAGGCAACGCGATCCTACGGAATTCAGGGTGGGACCTTCGAGATATCTCAATCCGTGCCGATGGCGCCAGATCCTGATCCTTTCTCCTCTTACGTCGCGACCATGGGAGTCGAAGCTGTTGTGAATTGGCTCGCACTCAACCTGAGTCAGGCAGCTGAGTTTTACAACGGCAGGTCTCTGTAGGTACGCGCTAGCTGTTCGTCTCGAACAGGCCACATGACCTCATCCTTACTCAAACCCGCTTCGGCGGGTTTTTTCATGCCTGAAAGGTTCCCATGACCGACCACCGTTTCAGAGGCACCCGATGCCAATGAGCCCCTCCGACGTGAACTTCGACGCCTGGGCCGCAAAGCTCGCGGGCGTGGCCGGCGCCGTCGTGTCGATGCGCTTCCTGCAGGGCACTTGGCCGGAACGCGTCTTCATGGCGCTCTCCGGCGCGGTGCTGAGCTACTTCGCCACGCCGTTCCTGTCCGCGCGCATCGGTCTGCCGGAAGGCCTCACCGGCTTCCTACTGGGCCTGTTCGGCATGGCTATCACGTCACGCGCCTGGGAGTGGGTGCAGACGACGCCGGTGGGCGCGCTGTGGCAGATCGCGCTCGATTGGCTGCAACGCAGATCAGGAGCTCCGAAATGAACGCCTACATCGTCACCGCGCATGCGGTGCTTTCCATCGTCTGCTGGTGTGTCGTTGGCCTCGGCGCGACCGTCGCGGTGTTCTCGCCCACGGTCAAGGACACGACCGCCGAGCGGCTCGCGCTCGCGGCCATCGCCATAGGTGCCTTCGCGACGGCGTGCCGGGTTATCCGGCAGGGCTGGATCAGCGAGGGCGGCCTGTTCCTCTCCGCGGCGCTGGCCTTCTATGTCATGGCGATCGTCTGGAAACACGTGCGCGAGCACCTGCGGGGCGCGGCTGCGTCGCTGCCGAACGACAAGACGCGGCCGGGAGATCTCGAATGACGCGCTCGCGGGACGACTGGGCGCGGATCCTGACCATGTGCGGCATCAAGCCGACGCAGGTCGCGATGTGGTCGGGCGTGTTCGCGCACACGCCGAGGATGGACCGCTTCAGCCAGGGCGACGCTGACCTGGCGCAGTTCCTGGCCAACGTCCTGGTCGAGAGCCAGGGCCTGCAGAAGCTGAAGGAGAGCGGCAACTACAGCGCCGCGCGCATCCGCGAGCTGGGCAACGCATCGCCGCCCGGCAGCCGGTGGCGCTCCCTGGTGCCGCGCGCCGAGGAGCTGGCATTCAACGAGCAGAAGTTCTTCGAGGCCTGCTACGGCGGCCGCGGCGGCAACCGTCCCGAGGGCGCCGGCGACGGAGCACGCTACCCGGGCCGCGGGCTGATCATGCTGACCTTCGCCGACGGCTACCGCTGGCAGGGCCTGCGCAGCGGCCAGGACCTGACCGTCCTGCCCGAGCTCGCCGAGCAGCCGCACTTCGCGCTCGAGTTCGCGTTCGATTGGTGGGAGGGCAAGGTGCCTGACGCCTACCTGGCCGACACGGTGAAGGTGCGGCGCGTGGTCAACGGCGGCACGTTCGGCCTGCGCGAGGTCGAGGAGATGCTCGTCAAGGCGCGCCGCGCCCTGCAGGGGCCCGCATGATGGCCGCGGCCCGCCTGCTGCTGGCGAACTGGAAGCTGCTGCTGGTCGCGGTGCTGCTGGCCGCGCTGGGCGTGCAGACGGTGCGCATCGCCGGACTGAAGCAGGAGGCGGCCGAGCAGCGCGCCACCGACGCCGAATCCCTGCGCCTGGCCATGAAGGCGCAGCGCGACGAATTTGACCGACGCCAGAGCTTCATGGACCAGGAGGCCTCCCATGCACAAACCCAACTCGCTGCCCTTGCGGGCGATCTCGCTGATGCTCGCCGCGCTGGCGGCGGCCTGCACGACGCCGCCCAGCTCGCCGCCGACGCTGCCCGCCGGCGTGCCCCGGCTTGCCCCGCAGCTGCGGCAATCCCTGGAGGCGACCCCATCGGAGTGCTTGCCGACGTGCTTGCAGGGGCTGACCGCCTGGCGGAAGTCTTCGCAGCAACGGCTGACGAGCGCGGTATCCGGGCCGCCGGCTGCGAGCGGGCCCACGACGACCTCCAGCCCGCCACCCGGTAGCGCGCCGTCGCGCTGAGCGCGCACTACCTCCAATCCGGTGTGTCCATGTCGTCGTCGTTCGGATGGAACCCCGTGGCGCTCCTCACGTCCATCTTGAGCATGGCCTCGTAGGCGCGGTCCCGGTCGAACATGCACCACCATGTCTGCTTCACCCGCTCGGGCGAACTCTTCGAACCCCTGATGCGCAGCTCGGTGCCCTCGATCATCAAGCCGCCTTCCTTGGCCGTCAGCGCCTTCGCCCAGTGCAGGTCATGGAAGGTGATCCCCGTCGCCTTTACCGTCAGGTGCGCGATGTACGCATGCCGCCCGAACCGCTCGCGCATGTTCTTGGCGACCGGGCCGAAGTAGAGGTCGCCGGGCACGGCGCCGCGCTGGATGATCGAATTGATCGACATCCAGCATCCGGATTCGCGGAGGCGGTAGATGGCGCAGAGCACTGTATGAATATACAGCGATTGATGCGGACTGACCGGGGACAGACAGCCCTGGGGCGGTAAGCGCAGATAGGAATGGCGCCCGAGGATCCAAATCGTGCACCGTTAGTTTGTAGGCATGCGCGTAGGCATCGTTCGAAAATATCTCCTGCAAGCCGCGCCAGTGCTTGTGATGTGCCTTCCTCCCTCTCCTCCAGTGTTCGATCCGTTCGGACCGAACACTGCTTAGAAGCCCCGCATGACGGGGCTTTTTTGCGTCTGTGATCCGCCGGATCGAGGCCGACCACTGCCCTGCTTACAATTGGTGATTAATTGTACGGATGCTTGCATGTGGAAGATTTGGTTCGTGAGTATCAACTTTGCCGTTGCCATTTGGGTCGTATTTGATATTCGAAAACGCCTTCTCCCTCCGGGAAAATGGCTGGCCGGCGCCTTTCTTTTCACCGTTGCTGCGTTGCCTGTCTATCTGGCAAGGACCGGCAGGGGGCGCCCAATATGTGCGGCGTCCGTCATCCTCTATGTCGTTGCGGTGCTTGCAGGAATGCCGTACGGCGTTTTTGAGAATATCGTCAAAACCAGTCCCTTCTGGAAACACGATGTGCACGGTGAGAAGCAGTTCATGGCGAGAAAATTGCCGGACGCTGTCTGGGAGAACAAACGCATTCTGGCCGTTGGGACGTCGATCACCGCAGGTGCCGCCGCGCCCTACCGTGACGGCTTCGTCGACCGCGCTGTGAGGTGGCACGGTGCCACCCTTGTCAACGCCGCAGTCGGTTCGAGCGGCATCGTGTGGGATGGCAAGCGCGCCCGCAGCTTGGGCGCAACGAGGGCAGAGTTGACGGAGAAGGGTTTCGATCCTGATCAGTCCTTTGAAAGCCGGCTATTGGGCAAACGGGTCGATCTCGTGCTGTTCGATCATGGTTACAACGACCGTGACCACCCCCTGGGCAGCATCGACGACCAGACGCCCTCGACCTTGTACGGCGCCTATAACCGGGTCATCAAGGCGCTGCTGGCCGAGCAGCCGGACGTCCAGATGGTCTTCATCACCCCTCCGACGCTGCTGACGCCTTACAGCGCGGGGAGGGACGAACACACAGGCACGGCGGCGGTACGAGAGGCGGTCTTTGCTATTGCAAAGAAGTACGACAGTCGTGTGCTCGACATGACGCATCTCGCCGGGTTCGACCGGGCAGACATGGATGCGGGCGCATTCCTCGACTCCGTGCATCCCGTCGGCGCCAGCCACCACCGCATGGCGCATGTGTTGCAGCGCTTCCTGGCGGACTTTTGAGGCGCGTGAAACGTCCTGATTGGCTGCGCAGTCGTTCGCCATTTGGAATGGCAAGCTTGAACCGTTATCGAAGAATTCCTTTCAGCGCCGCGGCGTCAATCGGGGCTGCGGGACGTTCCAATGCACGTGAAGACAGTCGGTCTTGCCTCATCGAAAGTCGAATGGTTTTGACGGCGGATGCACCGGTGCACGAAGCTTGAAGACATTCCCGGCCACGGTGTGGTCCTGAACTGCCTGCGACGGCTGATGCCGGACCTGAAGCCGTGCTCGCGTTCCGCAGTGGATTCTTTTCAATTTCGGCGGGGAGGACGGCAATGCCCGGGCGTTCGCGCAGGCTTGTCATCAGGCACGACAGGGCGTCCAGTCGCCGTCCTTGATCGCGTCCTTCGGGCTTGGGCGCTCTGGCCGCGTGCGGCTTTCGTCGACCAGCGCCCACATCGCGCAGGAGGGCGAGCTCTTTGAAGGTGGCCAACTCGCGCACAGAGGGCTCGTCGTGAACGCATTGAAGGTTCTGCAAAAGCCGGCGCGACGGGGCGTGCTTCGTCTGTGGCTGTCCCGTCCCTACATCACCGTCGCATGCGGATGCAGCGGATGCGCCAGCGTGTCGGCGATCAGCCGCAGCGCATGGTCGCAGGCTTCGCGCGACATCGGGCCGCCCAGGCAGATGCGCACCGCCTCGGGCGGGGCGCCGTCGGTGGAGAAGGCCGCGCTCGCGACCACGCCCACGTTCTGCGAGCGCAGGTAGGAGGCGAACTCCACCGTGCTCCAGGCCGAACTCAGCGGCAGCCACAGATGGAAGCCCTCGCTCGGCGCACCGACGCCGTAGGCGCCCAGGTGGCGGGCCGCCATGGCCTGCCGCACCGCCGATTCGCCGCGCACGGCCTGCAGCATCGCGTCGGCGGTGCCGTCCTCGACCCACAGCGTCGCCAGCGCGTTGGTGATCGGCGAGGCCATCACGGTGGTGGCGCGCAGCGCACCCGCGAGGCGCTGCGACTGCCGCGCGCTGGGTGAACGCACGTAGGCATTGCGCAGGCCCGCGCCCAGCGTCTTGGAAAAACCGGTGATGTAGTAGGTGAGCTCGGGCGCGAGCGTGGCGATGGCCGGTGGCATCTGGCGCGGCAGCAGGCCGTAGGCGTCGTCCTCGATGATCGGGATCGCATAGCGCAGCGCGATGTCGGCCAGCGCTTCGCGCCGCGCGCGCGAGACGGTGGCGGTGGTCGGGTTGTTGAGCGTGGGGTTGATGCACAGCGCCTTGGGCTTGAGCGTCTTGCAGGCGTGCTCGAAGGATTCGCCGATCGGCCCTTCCTCGTCGAGCGGCAGCGCATGCAGCTGGATGCCCAGCTGCGTGGCGATGGCCTTCACGCCGGGATAGGTCAGCGCCTCGACGCAGATCAGCTCGCCGGGCCGCGCGAGCTGCGAGAACAGCGCGGTCAGCACGCTGTGGATGCCGGGGCACACCAGCAGCTGGTCGATCCTGCAGTCGGGGATGCGCGCGCGGAGCCACTGCATGCCGGCCTCGCGGTCGCGCGGCGTGCCGCCGAAGTCCTGGTAGCGCAGCAGGTCGTAGGAGGCGGTGTCGCGCATCACGCGCGCCGCGCTGGTCTGCATGCGGTCGAGCAGCGCCGCGTCCTGCGGCTCGGGCGGCAGGTTCATCGACATCTCGGCGCCGCCGCCGCCGCGCAGCGGCACGCCCGGGCTGGTGCCGCGGATGAAGGTGCCGGTGCCCGAGCGCGAATCGATCAGCCCGCGCTTGCGCGCCTCGGCATAGCCGCGCGCCACCGTCGTGTAGTTCAGGCGCAGGTCGGCCGCCAGGTCGCGCAGCGTGGGCAGCCTGTCGCGGGCCGTGAGACGGCCCGTGCGGATGTCCTCGGCAATCAGGTCGGCGAGCAGCAGGTAGGCCGGCTTGTCGCTGGCTTCCAGCCGCTTCTGCCAGTGCTGGGTGGTCTTGTCCATCGCGTGCTCCGTCGAAGTTGATCGCATGGCTTGATCGGATCGATCGGAGGTGATGAACGCATGAAGCGTGCCGCCGGCAGAGGGCGGGAATGCATGGATCGTGTGCATCCGCATCCAATGATCGGGTGCATTGATTGCACGGAAATGCATCAAACGGGTGCGGCGCGGCAGCCGGCGATAGGCCCGGAGGCGCCCACGACATGCGGCGCGAAATTCTTTTCGGGTCCGCATGGCGCACGCCTGCTGATTGATCGCGCATTGATCGCACGCCGCGGCAACGGAGGTGGCACACCGCATGCGAAAGAGAAGGGCGCGCAAGCCCTTTTTCTTTCATCCATCCCTCAACGGAGTCCCGCATGCCCCAAGTCACCAAAGCCCCCAACGTCACCGGCGAACACCTGGTCGACTACGAACAGAAAGTCTTCGAGGACGTGAAGGCCGACCCCGGCGAGAAGGCGCTGGTCACCTTCCACACCGTGGCCTTTGAAGGCTCGATCGGTTTCGTCAACCTGCTGCAGGCCACGCGCCTCAAGCGCAAGGGCTACGAGACCTCGGTGCTGCTCTACGGCCCGGGCGTCACGCTGGGCGTGCAGCGCGGCTTCCCCACGCTGGGCGACGAGGCCTTTCCAGGCCACCAGAACTTCAACAAGCAGATCGTCAAGTTCATGGAGGAGGGCGGCAAGGTCTACGCCTGCCGCTTCGCGCTGCAGGCGCTGTACGGCCATGGTGAAGGCGCGCTGATCCCGGGCATCACGCCGATCAACCCGCTCGACGTGCTGGACATCGTGCTGCTGCACAAGAAGGCCGGCGCGGTGATCCTCGACACCTGGACGCTCTGATCATGAGCCGGATCGTCCGCGCTGCCGCAGTCCAGATCGCGCCCGACTTCGAGAACGTCGACGGCACCCTGAACCGGGTGTGCGCGGCGATCGACGAGGCCGGCGCCCAGGGCGCGCAACTGGTGGTCTTCCCCGAGACCTTCGTGCCCTACTACCCCTACTTCTCCTTCGTGCAGCCGCCGGTGCTCCAGGGCCCGGCGCACCTGCGGCTGATGGAACGCGCGGTGGTGGTGCCGGGGCCGGTCACGCTGGCGGTGGCCGAGCGGGCACGCGCCCACGGCATGGTGGTGCTGCTGGGCGTGAACGAGCGCGACCATGGCAGCCTCTACAACACGCAGCTGCTGTTCGACGCCGACGGCACGCTGGCGCTCAAGCGCCGCAAGATCACGCCGACGTACCACGAGCGGATGGTCTGGGGCCAGGGCGATGCGGCGGGGCTGAAGGTGGTCGACACCGCCGTCGGGCGCGTGGGCGCGCTGGCCTGCTGGGAGCACTACAACCCGCTCGCGCGCTATGCGCTGATGGCGCAGCACGAGGAGATCCACTGCGCGCAGTTCCCCGGCTCGCTGGTCGGTCCGATCTTCGCCGAGCAGATGGAGGTCGCCATCCGCCATCACGCGCTCGAGTCGGGCTGCTTCGTCGTCAACGCGACGGGCTGGCTCGGCGAGGCGCAGATCCAGGCCATCACGCCCGATGCGGGCCTGCAGAAGGCGCTGCGCGGCGGCTGCCACACGGCCATCGTCTCGCCCGAAGGCAAGCACCTCGCTGCGCCGCTGACCGAAGGCGAGGGCATGGTCATCGCCGACCTCGACATGGCGCTGATCAGCAAGCGCAAGCGAATGATGGATTCGGTGGGCCACTACGCGCGGCCCGAACTGCTGAGCCTGGCCATCAACGACCGACCCGCCGCCACCACCTTCGCGATGCCGACGGGCGCCCCTGCTTCTTCTTCGTTCCCTTCCAACGGAATCAAACCCCATGACCACGACAGCCTCTCCCTCCAGCCGGCAGTTGATGACCGAGTTGCAGTCCTTCGGGTTGCGGCTGGCTGATCCTTCGGCCGGCGCGGTCAGCCGCCGCGGCGGCGCGGGTCCGTCGGACCACAAGGCCGTGGTCGTCGACGGCCACACGATCATGGTGCCGGTGCACACCTCGACCGCGTGGCACTCGCCCTTCACCGCGCAGGCGCCCGATGCGCAGGGCCAGAGCACGCTCACGCGTGGCGCGATTCCCATCGCGCGCATCAGTTTCCCCAAGCAGCCGCGCTTCTACGGCATGCAGACCTTCGATGGCGTGCCCTATTCGCACATCGCCACGCTGCACGGCAGCGACGTGCTGGCCACCACGGTGTTGCAGACCTGCATCCGCTACGAGAGCCGCAGGAAGACCTGCAAGTTCTGCGCGATCGGCCAGTCGCTCGCGGCCGGCCGCACCATTGCCCGCAAGACGCCCGAGCAGCTGGCCGAAGTCGCGCGCGCCGCGGTGCTGCTCGACGGCGTGAAGCACATGGTGCTGACCACCGGCACGCCCAACGCCACCGACCGCGGCGCGCAGATCCTGTGCGAGAGCGCGTTCGCGATCAAGGCCGCGGTCGACATCCCGATCCAGGGCCAGTGCGAGCCGCCGGACGACGACCGCTGGTTCGCGCGCATGAAGGCGGCCGGCATCGACACGCTGGGCATGCATCTCGAGGTGGTCACGCCCGCCGTGCGCGCGCAGATCATGCCGGGCAAGGCCAGCGTGCCGATCTCGCGCTACATGAGCGCCTTCGAGGCCGCCGTGGGCGTGTTCGGCCGCGGCCAGGTCAGCACCTACATCCTGGCCGGTCTGGGCGACACGCGCGAGGCCATCCTCGAGATCTGCGATGCGCTGCTGGCGCTGGGCGTGTACCCCTTCGTGGTGCCCTTCGTGCCGATCAGCGGCACGCCGCTCGAAGACCATCCCGCGCCGACGCCCGCCTTCATGCAGTCGATCCTGCAGCCGCTGGGCCAGCGCGTAGCCGCAGCCGGGCTGCGCTCGGGCGACATCAAGGCAGGGTGCGGCAAGTGCGGGGCGTGTTCGTCGCTGTCCGTCTACGAGAACTGAACCATGTGTTGCATCGACGATGTAATCGAGCCCGTGGGGCACTACGCGCCCGTCGAGTTCCTGGTGCGCGAGGCCGTGCAGCCCTGGGAGCGCGACGAGGCCCATGCGCTGCGGCGCGCGGTGTTCTGCATCGAGCAGGGCCTGTTCATTGGCGACGACCGCGATGCCGTCGACGACCGCGCGCAGCTGCTGGTCGCGATGTCCTGCATCGGCGGCATGCCCGACCAGGTCGTGGGCACGGTGCGCATCCACGAGGAGACGCCGGGGGTGTGGTGGGGCTCGCGGCTTGCGGTGCACGCCGCCTTCCGCAGCCAGGGCCACCTGGGCGCGACGCTGATCCGGCTGGCCGTCACGCGCGCGCATGCGCAGGGCGCCCACGGCTTCAAGGCGCATGTGCAGGCGCAGAACGAGGCGCTGTTCCACAAGCTGCACTGGCGCACGACCGGCACGCTCGCGATCCATGGCCGGCCGCATGTGGCGATGCAGCCCGACTTCGCGCACTACCCGCCGTGCCATGACCCGGTGAGCGGCTTCGTGTCGCGGGCGCGTGCTTCTTTGCCCTGTCCCGCCGCGAGCGGGCAAGAGGGCCGCAGCCGTGGATAAGCTTGCTTCTCACACCGAAGGCCCGGTGCCCTCACCCCAACCCTCCGCCGGAGGCAGCGGGGGAAATACCGAGGCGCTGCACGAGGTCGTCATCGCCCTGCGCGACAGCCGCGGCTTCGCCCACAAGCGCGACATCAGCGACATCGTGACCGCATTGGGCCAGGCGCTGCCCGGTGGCGGCGCGGACCTGGCCCAGGCCGTGCCGCTCGGTGACGACTGCGCGGCCATCCCCGATGGCCACGGCGGCTATCTGCTGTTCGCCATCGAGGGCCTGGTCGAGGACTTCATCGAGCGCATGCCCTGGTTCGCGGGCTACGCGGGCGTGATGGTCAACGTGAGCGACATCTATGCGATGGGCGGTCGGCCGACGGCCGTGGTCGACGCGCTCTGGAGCGCGGGCATGCAGCCGGCCGACCAGATGCTCCAGGGCATGGCCGAGGCCTCGTCGAAATACGGCGTGCCGATCGTCGGCGGCCACAGCAACAACCGCAGCGTGCGGCCGCAGCTCGCGGTCGCGATCCTCGGCCATGCGAAGAAGCTGCTGACCAGCTTCAGCGCGCGGCCCGGCGACCTGCTGCTGATGGCCATCGACCTGCGCGGCGCCTACCAGGAGCCCTTTCCCTACTGGAACGCATCGACCACCGCACCCGGCGCACGCCTGCGTGCCGACCTCGAACTGCTGCCCGCGCTGGCCGAGGCTGGCCTATGCGATGCGGCCAAGGACATCAGCATGGCCGGCGCCATCGGCACCACGCTGATGCTGCTCGAGTGTTCGAAGGTGGGCGCGACCCTCGACCTCGACGCGATCCCGCGGCCCGGGGGCGTGCCACTGCTGCGCTGGCTCACCTCCTTCCCGAGCTTCGGCTTCGTGCTCAGCGTGCGGCCCGAGGCGCTGGGCGAGGTGCTCACGCGCTTCGCGGCGCGCGACATCGCCTGCCAGGTCGTGGGCGAGGTCGACGACAGCCGCACGCTGATGCTGAAGCAGGGCGACGCGCGCCAGCTGCTGTGGGACCTGAACACCGATGCCTTCATCGGCGAGGCCCGCCATGCGTGACGCACCGCTCAAGATCGGCCTGCTCACCCATTCGGTCAACCCGCGGGGTGGCGTGGTCCACACGCTCGAGCTCGCGCATGCGTTGCACGATGCGGGCCACGACGTGACGGTGATGGCGCCCGCATCGCCAGGCCAGAAATTCTTCCGGCCGGTGTGCTGTGCCACGCGGCTGATCCCGGTCGACGCTGTGCCGCGCGACATGGTGGCGATGGTGGGGTCGCGCATCGAGGCCTTCACCGCGTCCATCGGCGCACTGCTCGAGACCGCGCGTTTCGACGTGCTGCACACGCACGACCCGATCGGGGGCAATGCGCTGGCCAACCTGGTGGACGCGGAGCGCATCGAGGGCTTCGTGCGCACGGTGCACCACCTCGAGGTCTTCGACGACGTGCAGCTCATGCGCTGGCAGTCGCGCGGTTTCCAGGCCGCGCGCCAGGTATTCTGCGTCAGCCGACTCTGGCAACGCATGCTGTCCGAGCAACATGGCGTGAACGCCGCCGAGGTGCGCAACGGCCTGCAGCGCGGTCGCTTCAGTCCGCTGCGGCAAGCCACCGACGCGGCACTCGCGCAGCGCCTGGGCGTGCGCACGGGCGCGCCCGTGGTGCTCGCGCTGGGCGGCATCGAGGCGCGCAAGAACACGGTGCGGCTGCTGCAGGCCTTCGTGCTGCTGCGCGCCCGCTGGCCGGAGGCGCAGCTCGTGATCGCGGGCGGTGCGAGCCTGCTCGACCATGCGCCGTACGCACGCGAGTTCGGGGCCTTGGCGCGGGCCAGCGGCCTGGCCGTCGGCCCGGGCGCACCCATCGTGCGCACCGGCGCGCTGCCCGACGAGGACATCCCCGCGCTCTACCGGCTGGCCGACGTGGTGGCGATGCCCTCGCTCAACGAGGGCTTCGGCCTGGTCACGCTGGAAGCGCTGGCCAGCGGCGTGCCGATCGTCGTGTCGCGCATCGCGCCCTTCACCGAGTATCTCGAAGAGGCCGATGCGTACTGGGCCGACCCGCTGCGTTCGGCCTCCATCGCGCAAGCGCTGACGGCCGCGCTCGCGTCACGCTCGTCGGCACAAACCGCGGCGATCGCGGCAAACGCCGCGCGCTTGGGCGCCACCTTCGGCTGGACCGCGAGCGCGGCCCGTCATGTGCAGCTCTACCGCGAGGGCCTGCACGGCAGCGCCGCGCTCGCCGAGCGATCCATCTTTTCTTGAGGACCCGTTCCCATGCCCGTCATGCATTTCCGCGTCCGCTGGCCCGACCAGAGCGAGACCCGTTGCTATTCGCCCTCGCTGGTCGTGCAGGACTTCCTCGCGCCCGGTCAGGTCTATGAGCTGCCCGACTTCCTGGGCCGCACGCGCGAGGCGCTGGGCATCGCCTCGGAACGTGTGCGCGCCAAGTTCGGCTTCGCCTGTTCGCAGGCCATGGACCAGCTCGGCGAGATCGAGCGCATCGCCGCCCGCTTCGCCGACCGGCCCGATGCGCGGGTCACCGTGCTCGGCTTCGATTGACCGCTTCCAAAGGACCTCCATCATGACCCCACCCAAGACCACCCACTACAGCGTCGTCATCGTCGGCGGCGGCCAGGCCGGCCTGTCGCTGAGCCATGGCTTGCAGCAGCGCGGCATCGACCACCTCGTGATCGAGAAGCGCACGCTGGTGCATTCCTGGCGCACGCAGCGCTGGGATTCCTTCTGCCTGGTCACGCCCAACTGGCAGTGCAACCTGCCGGGCTGGTCGTACACCGGCAGCGATCCGCACGGCTTCATGGTGAAGGACGAGATCAACGCCTGGCTCGCGGGCTTCGTCGAGCAGGTGCAGGCGCCGGCGCTCGAGGGCGTGACGGTCGAGAAGGTCTCGCCTGTCGCGGCTTCGGGCGAGGCCGTGCGCTACACCGTCGACACCAGCGCGGGCCGCTTCACCGCCGACCAGGTGGTGGTGGCCTCGGGCGGCTACCACAAGCCGGTGGTGCCGCGCATGGCCGAGAAGCTGCCCTCGTCGATCGTGCAGTACCACTCGGCGCAGTACCGCAACCCCGCGCAGCTGCCCGAAGGCGGCGTGCTGGTGGTGGGATGTGGCCAGTCGGGCGCGCAGATCGCGGAAGACCTGCACCTGGCGGGCCGGCAGGTCTACCTCGCGACCGGCAACGCGCCGCGCTGCGCGCGCTTCTACCGCGGCAAGGACGTGGTGGACTGGCTGGCCGGCATGGACTACTACGACATGCCCGTCACGCAGCACCCCTTGCGCGAGGGCGTGCGCGACAACACCAACCATTACGTCACGGGCCGCGACGGCGGGCGCGACATCGACCTGCGGCGCTTCGCCGCCCAGGGCATGGAGCTGTTCGGCCTGCTCACGGGGCTGGAGGGCGAAGTGCTCGAATTCCAGCCCAACCTGCGCGAGAACCTCGATCACGCGGACGCCATCTTCAACGGCATCAACGCCTCGATCGACCGCTTCATCGCCAGCCGCAGCATCGATGCGCCGCCGGGCGAGCCCTATGTGCCGGTGTGGGAGCCCGCGCAGGAGCGCACGCGCCTGAACCTGCGCGAAGCCGGCATCACGAGCGTGCTGTGGTGCATCGGCTTCCTGCCGGATTTCGCCTGGGTCGATGCGCCGGTGTTCAACGGGCGCGGCGAGCCGGTGCACCTGCGTGGCGTGACCGGGCAGCCCGGCCTTTATTTCCTGGGGCTGCCCTGGCTGCACACCTGGGGCTCGGGGCGTTTCTCGGGTGTGGCCCGCGATGCGGAATATCTGGCCGCGCAGATCGCGGGCCGGATCGAGAGGGCCGCTGCGCCGCACGCTGGCGGCGAATCGGGACAACCGCTCGCGAACGCCGCGGTGGCGATGTCTCAGGTGATCTGACTCGATGCCGATGGCGCGGAGGCTCGCGCCCGATCATGCGAAGGGGGCCTCCGCATTCAGCGGAGGCCCCCTGGGCTCAACGGAAGAACAAGGCGATCAGGATGATGATCGGGATCGGCACGCCAAGGAACAGCAGAAGAAGTGAGCGCATGGTGGAGTCCTTTCGTGAGGGAGTTCAGAAGTCGCGGCGACGGCCGCCGTAGGTCGCTGCGAAGCTCGCGACGAAGGCACCGAGGAGCATCGAGACGACCAGCCACAAGGCGCCATAGGCGGAGGTCTTGCGGGCGGTGTCCGCTGCTTCCTTGGCCTTGGTCTTCGCCTCGTTGAGCGTGGCCTGCGCCTTCGCATAGGTGTCGTTCACCCGCTTCTCGGCGTCCTGTTGGCTCAGGCCGGTGCGTTGCGCCACGACCTGGCCGACGTACTTGGCGTCCTCGGGGGGCAGGGCGCCCGTGCGGATGCTGTTCAGGAAAATCCGGCTGACCTCGGTGCCGGCCTCGCGCATCCCGCGCTCGGGTGCCGTCGGCGCTGCTGCCGCAGTGGCGTCCGCAGCGGGCGCCGCGGTGGCGGACGGATCCTTGCGGAACAGCGAATCGATGAAGTAGCCCATGGGCCCGCTGGCGTCGCCCTCCGATGCGTTGTTGGCTGCCGCGCCGGCGGCACCGGCGCCCGCCACGGTCGCCGCGGAGGCCACACCTCCCACGGCCGTCGCGCCGGCCTGTGCGCTGGCACCGACGATCGAACCGATGGCCGAGGTCAGCAAGGCCGCGGTCAGCAGCGTGGCGATCGACCAGGCCAGGAAGCCGTGGGCCGTGTCGCGGAAATAGACCTCATCGGTGTGGATGCCGGCCCACTTGGTCCGCAGCCGCCCCGCAAGGTAGCCACCCATGCCCGAGGCCGCGATCTGCGTGAAGCTCAACCAGAGAACGGCTGCAATGCCGATGGACGCGGCGCTGGCGCCCTGGTTGGCCCAGGGGCTGACGGACGAAAAACCCAGGCCGGTGCCCAGAAGAATGAGCACCAGCGACAGCGATGCCGCCCCCGCGGCCCCCGCAAAAATGGCGGCCCAGGAGACGCCACTGGTCTGAATGTCGCCACGGACTGACGGTGCGTCCTGCAGTCGAGCTGCGAGCGGTGGTTCGGAGTAAGTGGCCATTGCGAATCCTCATTTGTTGGAGGATCGCAATCTCGCGCGCCGCGGTCGACGCCCTGGTCATCCGCCGACCCAAGGCGCGGTAGGCCGCGCGCCCGTCGGCGGTTCGGCTTTCACCCCTGCTCGACGGTCGGCCTCAGGTCGGGCCGACGCCGGTTCCAGCTGGCGCAGCCGATCGTCGGCCGGATCGATTCGGCGCCTGCACAGCGGCTGAAGGCCGGAAGGTGCAACGTCGGCAGCACGCTTCCTCGGCGTTTTGAGTGATCTGCTTTTTCGATGGATTTATCCGATCTTTCTATTTCCCGGATCAGGATGCCAAACTTAAAGTGCGCCCGTGCAGCCCGCGGATGCCGAACGGACCGGGGTCGCAGCAGATATTCAAACAGGAGACAAACCATGAGAACACGCTGGAGCCTTGCGGCTGCCACGGTGGCTTCGGCCGCCCTTTTGCTGAGCGCATGCGGGGGGAGTGGTGGGGGTGGCCGCGCCTCGCAGCCCTCCGACAACACGCCCACGGTCCCGCCGCCGGTGCTGAGCCATGCACCGCAATCGCGGCTGGCCATTGCGAGCACCGAGGACGTGCCGGGCAGCTTCGGCAGCGCCGGCGCCTACGAGAAGGTCACGGGCACCTTCACCGGCGAAGTCGATCCCGCCGACGCGCGCAATGCCATCATCCAGGACCTGACGCTCGCGCCGCGCAACGCCAACGGCATGGTCGAGTACAGCTCGGACTTCGTGCTCTTCAAGCCCAAGGACATGGCGAAGGCCAACGGCGTGCTGCGCTACGACGCTCCCAACCGCGGCAACATGGTGGCGCTCGATCCCTATTTCGCCTCGCGCGGCTATGTGTTCCTCACGGCGGCCTGGCAGGGCGATGTGCCGGCCGGCCCCGGCAAGCTCACGCTGAAGGTGCCGGTCGCGAAGAACGCCGACGGCAGCACGATCACCGGTGCCTACCGCGCCGAACTCACGACCGGCGTCGCGACGCCGAACTCGCTGACGCTGCCCGCCAGCGCGGCCAATGCCGCCATGCAGGCCTATGCGCCCGCGGGCCTGGACAACACGCAGCCGGGCTATGCGCTGACGCGGCGCATCAACGAGAGCGATCCGCGCCAGCCGATCGCCGCCGCCGACTGGAAGTTCGCCCGCTGCAGCGCGGCCCAGCCCTTCCCCGGCACGCCCGACGAAACCAGCGTGTGCCTCAAGGGCGGCTGGGACCCGGACTACATCTACGAGCTGGTCTATGTCGCCAAGGACCCGAAGGTGATGGGCCTGGGCCTCGCGGCGCTGCGTGACATCGTCACCTTCTTCCATCGCGACGCGCGCGATGCGGCCGGCACGGCCAACCCGGTGGCAGCGGCGATCCGCCACACCATCGCCTCGGGCGTCTCGCAATGCGGCAACTTCATGAAGACCTTCGTGCACCTGGGCTTCAACGAGGACCGGGCGGGCGGCAAGGTCTTCGAGGGCGTGTTCGCACAGATCGCGGCGCGGCAGAACAACGTCAACATGCGTTTCGCGATCCCCGGCGGCGGGGGCGGCGTGCGCATCGACCACACGGCCTTCGGCCAGGCCGCCACGCGTGGTCTTGCGAAGGACTATGTGGACGACGTGGCCCAGCGCCAGGGCGGCATCTTCGCCCGTTGCGAGGCGAACGGTACTTGTCCCAAGCTGTTCATCGGCTTCAGCGGTACCGAGTTCTGGACCTTGCAGGGCTCGCCCCTGCTGACCGACGCCTGGGGCACGCGCGACCTGGTGCAGCCCGAGAATGCGCGCATCTATTCCTATGCGAGTTCGCACCACCTGCTCGGCTTTCCGTCGATGACCGGACCGGATGCCGCCGCCATCCTCGGGCCCGACTCCAACGGCCGCTATCGCACCAATGGCAACACCGCAGTGATCCCGGTGGTGCGCGCGCTCTACCAGAACCTCGAGGACTGGGTGCTCGAGGGGGTGACGCCGCCCGACAGCGTGGTGCCGAAGATCGCGGACGGCACCTTGGTGCGACCCGAGCGGGTGGCGTTCCCGGCCATTCCGGGTGTGAGCTACACCGGCCTGGTCAACACCTACCCCTTGCTCGACTGGGGCCCGAAGTTCAACGCCCGGGACGAGAGCGGGATCGCCGCCACGGTGCCGCCGATCGCGCTGAACCGCGACTACGCGATCCTGGTGCCGCAGGTGGATGCGGACGGCAACGACATCGCGGGCATCCGCAGCCTGGACATCGCCGTGCCCCTCGCGACCCAGACCGGATGGAACACCACCAGCCGGCCGGGGCGGATCGACCAGGCCGGGCTGGTGGGATCGATGTTCCCCTTCGCCAAGACCCGCGCCGAGCGGCTGGCCGCCAGCGACCCACGCCTGTCGGTCGCCGAGCGCTATGGTGACCACGCCGGTTACGTGGCCGCGGTCCAGCAGGCCGCCGACCGGCTGGTGACGCAACGCTTCCTGCTGCGCGCCGATGCGGACGCGGCGGTGGCGGCCGCCAGGGCGAATCCGGTGCTGCCCTGAGGGCCAAAGCGTGTCAGCGCGTCGGCAGCACCAGCGTCGCCTGCCGCGCCGGATCGAACTCGAAGCGCAGGCCGAAGCGCTCACCCGGGTGCACCGGCGACGCGTAGAGGCTGTCGGCGGTGTCGATCACCACGCCGATGTGATGGCCGGCGGGCACGTCGTAGGCCGTGGCCGAGAAGTCGAGCGGCAGGTCGAGGGTCTGGCCCGGCGTCGCCCAGTGCAGCGTGGTGGCGCCGTGGGTGATCAGCATGCCGGTGCCGATCGCGTCCACGTCGTAGAGGTAGGCCGAGACCTGCGCGCGGGCCTGTGTGGGCGTGACGCGCAGGTTCAGCTTGGGAATGCCCCGGATCTTCTGCACGCGCTCGAGCGCAGGGGCTTCGAAGCGGATGCCCGAGGCCAGCGCGACCGAGGGCAGTGAATTGACCACCGGAATGTTCAAGCCCTCGCCGAAAGTCGAAAGGACCGGAATGGGCCCGCTGGTCGCGGTGGTGTCGGAAAAGTTCTGGATCAGGTCTGAGCCCTTGCCGTTGTTGGGCGCCAAGGAGATCGAACCCTTGTCGCCCTTGCCGCACAGGCAGGTGGGGTCGAAGCGCGGCAGGCCACGTGGGCCCAGGTAGTAGGTCTGGTCGCGGAGTTCGGGCGCGGGCCAGGTGGGGAAGGATTCGCGCTGCTCGCTGAACTTGATCTGCATCGTGACCTGGGGCTCGGTGTCGATGCCGTTGGCAATGCCCTTGAGCCAGCGGTCGAACCAGCGGTGGGCCTGGTCGTAGGGATAGTTGTCGACACCGAGTACCGCGCCGGCCCCTTCCGCGCTCGCATGGACGCCGGGGTTGAGCACCATCTTCTTCGGCCCCGTGAGCGCGGCGAACATCGCCAGCGTCGAGTTGGGCGTGAACAGGTCGTCCTGGAAATTGTGGCTGATGAAAATGGGCGCGTTGCGCGCATTGAGCGCATCGACGTAGCTCGAGGGCGAACTCGGCTTGAAGGCGGCGAGGATCTCGTCGATCTTCGCGCGTGGCGTGTCGGGATTCATCAGCGCCAGCGTGTTCTGCTGCCATTCGGGCGAGAGCCGTCCCGTCACCATGCCGCCGAACGTGAGCAGGCTTCCCCAGGTCATGTTGTAGGTGCCCCGGGTGTAGAGCTCGTCGGCCATCGATCCCCAGCCGGACAGTGCCGCGGCGGTCTTGATGCGCGGGTCGCGTGCCATCGCGAGCATGGACAGGCCGGCGCCGTAGGAGATGCCACTGGCAGCGATGTTGTCGACATCCACCGGGGCGTTGGCCAGCAGCCAGTCGATCACCGACGACACGTCGCGCACGTCCTGTGGCCCAGCGCCGCCGATCACGCCTTCGGAAAGATAGAAGCCGCGTACGGTGTAGCTGGCCACGACGTAGCCGTCCTTGGCGAGTCGTTGCTGCTGGCCGACGTACTCGATACGGCCGGGGGCGCCGAAGCTGCCGATCATCAGGACGGTGGGGAATTTCTGCGTGACGTCGGTGCGCCGCGGCAGGAAGAGGTTGGCCGCGAGCTGGGTGCCGTCGAAGCTGGTGACGGTCACGGCCGGCAGCCAGCAGGTGCCGTCGATGGGCGAGACGATGCCGGGGGATCGCACGGGATCGGCGAAACGGGCGGCCTCGGCTGGTGTGGGAAGCCGGCAGAGCTCCGAGGCGGTCTGGGCCAGGGTGGTGGCGGAGGCCAGCGCGAAGGCGAGGCCGAGCAGGGGTCCACGCAGGGAAAGCGTCATGGGATTTCTTTCTGGCGAGGATCGATGTGAAGGGCCCGACCTGGGCGCGTCGGGCCAGCGCACTCAGGGGCTCGGTGGCCAGAGTGGCGGATAGAAGGGGAGGCCGGGCGTCGGGAGTTGCAGCGTCGACTGGCTCTGCGGGCCGAACTCGAAGCGCACGCCGAAACGCTCGCCCGGGTTGACGGGCGGCGCATACAGGCTGTCCATGGTGTCCAGCACCACACCGATGTGGTGGCCTGCAGGCACGTCGTAGGCGGTGCCGGAAAACTCGATCGGCAGGTCGATGGCCTGGCCTGGCGTGGCCCAATGCACGCTGGCCGTACCGTGGGAGATCAGCACACCGGTGCCGATCGCATCGACGTCGTACAGGTAGGCCACCAACTGGGCGCGTGCCTGCGATGGCGTGACGCGCAGGCGCAGCTTGGGAATGCCCCGGATCTTCTGGACCTGCTGCAGCGCGGGGCCTTCGAAGCGGATGCCGGTGGCCAGCGCCACCGAGGGCAGTGCGTTGATCACCGGAAGGTTCAGGGTTTCGCCCAGGGTGGACAGGATGGGAATCGGTCCGCTGGTGGCCGTGGTGTCGGCGAAGTTCTGGATCAGGTCGGAGCCCTTGGCGCTGTTGGGCGACGAGGAGATCGAGCCCTTGTCGCCCTTGCCGCACAGGCACGAAGGGTCGAAGCGCGGCGTTCCGCGCGGGCCCAGGTAGTAGATTTCGTTTCCTAGGTTGCGCGCGGGCCAGTTGTCGAAGGACTCGCGCCGGTCGCTGAACTTGAGCTGCATGGTCACTTTGGGCTCGCGGTCGATGCCGTTGGGGAGGCCCTTGAGCCAGCGGTCGAACCAGCGGTGGGCCTGGTCGTAGGGGTAGTTGTCGATGCCCAGCAGCGCGCCGGGCAGTTCCGCGGAGGCATGGATGCCGGGATTGAAGATGATCTTCTTCGGCACCGTGAGCCGGGCGAACATGTCCAGTGTCGAGTTGGGCGTGAACAGGTCGTCCTGGAAGTTCTTGCTGATGAACACCGGTGCGCCACGGGCATTGATCGCATCCACATAGCTCGACGGCGAGCGCAGCGCGCTCCATTCCCTGAGTTCGGCGATGCGCGCGGCCGGCGTGTCCGGGCTCATGATCGCCAGCATGTTCGGATTCACCTCGGGACCGAGCCGGCCGCCCGTGTTGCCCAGCAGGGCGAGGAGCGCGCCCCAGGTCACGTTGGGCGAGCCTTCCGGGTAGAGCTCGTCGATCAGCGAGCCCCAGGTGGAGAGCGCCGCCACGGTCTTGATGCGCCGGTCGTGCGCCAGCGCGATCAGCGAGATGCCGCCGCCGTGGGAGATGCCGCTGGCGCCGATGTTGTTCACGTCCACCGGCGCGTTGGCGAGCAGCCAGTCGATCACCGACGACACGTCGCGCACGTCTTCGGGCGCGGCCACATGGACCTGGCCTTCCGAGAGCCCGAAGCCGCGCGTGCTGTAGCTCGCCACGACGTAGCCGTCCTGGGCGAGTCGCCTTTGCTGGCCCGTGTACTCGATCCGGCCCCGGTTGGCCCAGCTCGCGACCATCAGGACGGTCGGGAATTTGTGCGTGGCGTCGGTGCGCCGCGGCAGGAAGAGATTGGCAGCGAGCTTGGTGCCGTCGAAGCTGGTGATGGTCACGGCCGGCAGCCAGCAGGTGCCGTCGATGGGCGAGACGATGCCGGGGGATTGCACGGGGTCGGTGAAGCGCGCGGCCTCGGAGGGGGTGGGGAGCCGGCACAGCTCGGAGGCGGTCTGGGCATGGGGAGCGGCAGCGGCCAACGCCAGGGCGATGCCCAGCAGTGGCCTGCGGAGGAACGAGCGCATGGATGAACTCCTTGCAGAGAGGGGCGGTCTCGCTGCCCGGCGTCGAGGCGCCGGGCAGGCGAAGTCATGGGGACCGGCAGCGGCTGCCGGGACAAGACGAGGGTCGTCGTCAGCGCGTCGGCAGCACCAGCGTCGACTGCTGCTCCGGGCCGAACTCGAAGCGCACGCCGAAGCGTTCGCCCGGGTTCACCGGCGATCCGTAGAGGCTGTCGGTGGTGTCGAACACCACCCCGATGTGGTGGCCCGCAGGCACGTCGTAGGCGGTGGCCGCGAAGTCGAGCGGCACGTCGATGGTCTGGCCCGGCGTGGCCCAGTGCAGCGTGCTCGCACCGTGGGTGATCAGCACGCCGGTGCCGATCGCGTCGACGTCGTAGAGGTAGGCCGAGATCTGCGAGCGCGCCTGCGTGGGCGTGACGCGCAGCTTGAGCCTGGCGACGCCACGGATCTTCTGCGCGCTGCGCAGTGCGGGCGCTTCGAAGCGGATGCCCGAAGCCAGCGCGACCGAGGGCAGCGAATTGACCACCGGGATGTTCAAACCCTCGCCGAAGGTCGAGAGGATGGGGATCGGCCCGCTGGTCGCGGTGGTGTCGGAGAAGTTCTGGATCAGGTCCGATCCCTTGGTGCTGTTGGGCGAGGAAGAGATCGAGCCCTTGTCACCCTTGCCGCAGAAGCAGGCGGGGTCGAAGCGCGGCAGGCCGCGTGGGCCGAGGTAGTAGGTCTGTTCGCTGAGTTCCGGTGCGGGCCAGTTGGCGAAGGATTCGCGCCGGTCGCTGAACTTGATCTGCATCGTCACCTTGGGCTCGGTGTCGATGCCGTTGGGGATGTTCTTGAGCCAGCGGTCGAACCAGCGGTGGGCCTGGTCGTAGGGATAGCTGGAGGTGCCGAGGAAGGCACTGAGCAGTTCGGCACCCGCGTGGACGCCTGGGTTGAAGACGATCTTCTTCGGCACCGTGAGCCTGGCGAACATGTCCAGCGTGGAGTTGGGGGTGAACAGGTCGTCCTGGAAATTCTTGCTGAAGAACACCGGCGCGCCGCGCGCATTGATCGCATCGACATAGCTCGAGGGTGAGCGCACCTTGCTCCATTCCCTGAGTTCCGCGATCTTCGCCTCGGAGGTGTTCGGATTCATCGTCGCCTGGGTGATCTCGTTCAACTCGGGCGCGGGGCGGCCCACGAGGTTGCCGCTGAGGCTGAGGATGGTGCCCCAGGTCAGGTTGGGCGTGCCGCGGGTGTACATCTCGTCGATCAGCGAGCCCCAGCCCGACAGCGCCGCCACGGTCTTGATCCGCGGGTCCTGCGCCAGCGCCATCAGGGACAGGCCGGCCCCGTAGGAGATGCCGCTGCTGGCGATGTTGTTCACATCCACGGGTGCATTGGCGAGCAGCCAGTCGATCACCGACGACACGTCGCGCACGTCTTCGGGCGCAGCCACGCGGACCTGGCCGCCGGACAGCCCGAAGCCGCGCGCGCTGTAGCTCGCCGCCACGTAGCCGTCCTGGGCAAGCTTCTGTTGCTGGCCGAGGTACTCGAGCCGACCGGGCTCGGCCCAGCTGCCGATCATCAGCACGGTCGGGAATTTCTGGGTGGTGTGGGTGCGCCGCGGCAGGAAGAGATTGGCAGCGAGCTTCGTGCCGTCGAAGCTGGTGATGGTCACGGCCGGCAGCCAGCAGGTGCCGTCGATGGGCGAGACGATGCCTGGAGACTTCATGGGGTCGGTGAAGCGGGCGGCCTCCGGTGGCGTGGGAAGCCGGCACAGCTCGGCCGCGGTCTGGGCCTGCGAGGCCGAGGCGGCCAGCGCCAGGCCGAAACCAAGTGCTGTCCACAGTGAAGAAATGCGCATGAAGTGTCTCCCTGACATCGTTTATTCGGGTTTTGTGCAATGCGCCTCGAAGGTTCTGGCGCCTACGCTTTCTGACAGTTGCCGTTCCCTCTGCGCGCCGGGCCTGGGCCGGACGCGCGAAGGGAACGCTGGCATCGTAGGAGCGCCTGCGATGGGGTGTCTTCGCTCGGCGGGCCAAACGCTTCGCTTCGCCGTGTGGGGTAAACCATGGGGCGCGGGGACGAAAGAGACGCAAGGGAGCAGAAAAAAATGAGCGAAAGATCGACGTCCGCGGTCTGGGTGCGAGGCATCGTCGAAGCGTTGTCGGCGACCGGCCTGGACATGAAGCGCCTGTGCGCCGAGGCCGCGATCGACGACCCGACACTGGCGGACGCGAGCGCGGTGTATTCCACGGAGGCGATCACCCGGGTGTGGCAGCTTGCGGTCGCGCAATCGGGCGACCCGGCCATCGCGTTGCGCGCGGCCCAGGGTGTGCGCCCCGCGATCTTCGGCCTGGTGGGCTACGTGATGATGTCCAGCGCGAACCTGGCGACGGCGCTGGAGCGCCTGATCCGCTACCTGCGGATCATCAGCCACGCCGCCGCCGTGCGCGCGGTGCCGCAGGGCGACGACACGGCCTTCACGCTCGAACTGCACGGCGGTGCGGCACCGGTGCCGCGGCAGCGCTTCGAGTTCGACCTGCTCACGTTGCTGGCGTTCTGCCGCTGGGTGCTTGGGCGCGAGCTGCGGCCGCTAACCGTGAGCTTGACGCACGAGGCGCCGCCCGACCCGCAAGCCTATCTGCAGGCCTTTCGATGCATGCCGCAGTTCGGCGCGCGCTGCAATGGCGCGGTGCTCGCGCGCTGGGACCTGGAGGCGCCGCTGCCCACCTTCCATCCGCAGATGGCCGAGCTGCACGACCGCTTTGCCGGCGACCGCATCGAGGCGCTCGAGCGGCAACCAGCCACCTACACGCAACGCGTGCGCCAGATGGTGGCCGAACGCCTGCCCGAGGGCGAACCGGGACGCACGGCCATCGCGCGCGCACTGGGCGTGGCCGAACGCACGCTGCAACGGCGCCTGCAGGACGAAGGCACGAGCTTCCATGCGCTGATCGACGACACCCGCCGCGCAGGGGCCGAACGCCATCTGGCGCAGCCGCAGTTGACGCTGGCCGAGGTCGCCTACCTGCTGGGCTTCGCGAGCCAGGGCAATCTCACGCGGGCCTGCCGCCGCTGGTTCGGCATGACGCCGGGGCAGTACCGCGCGCGGGCGGTGACTGAATCGACAGCGCATGCTTCAGACCGCGAGGCCTGAAGCAGGGGACGTTTCAACCCACGAAGACCAGCTTGGCGTTGGTCAGCTCGCGCGCGCCCAGCGCGCCGAGTTCGCGGCCGAAGCCCGAGCCCTTGACGCCGCCGAACGACGCCCGTGGGTCCGAGCGCACGAAGTCGTTGATGAACACCGCGCCGGCTTCCACCGCCGAGGCCAGCCGATGCGCGCGCTCGAGGTCGCGGCTCCAGATGGTCGCGCCCAGGCCGAACTCGGTGGCGTTGGCCAACGCGATCGCTTCTTCGTCGGTCTTGAAGGTGAACATCAGCGCCACCGGGCCGAAGATCTCTTCCTGCACGATGGGCGCGTCGTGCGACAGGCCCGCGATCACGGTGGGCGGGTAGAAATGGCCCGGCCCCTCGCTGGGCTGGCCGCCGCACAGCAGCGTGCCGCCCTGGGCCAGCGCGGCCTGCACCTGCGCATGCACGCTCTCGCGCAGGTCGGCGCGCGCCAGCGGGCCCAGTTGCGTCTCGGGCTGCAGCGGGTCGCCCATGCGCAGGGCCGAGGCGCGTGCGACGAAGGCGGCCTGGAACTTCTCGGCGATGGCCTCCTGGATGAAGAAGCGCTTGGCCGCGATGCAGCTCTGCGCGTTGTTCGAGAAGCGCGAGGTCACGGCCAGTTGCACCGCGCGCTCGAAGTCCGCGTCCTCGCAGACGATGAAGGGGTCGGAGCCGCCCAGCTCGAGCACGGCCTTCTTGCCATGGGCGCCGGCTTCGGCCGCGACCGCGCGGCCGGCCTGCGTGCTGCCGGTGACGGTCACGCTGCGCACGCGCGGATCGGCCACCACGGCGGCCACCGCGCCGCGGCGGATCGCGAGGTTCAGGTACAGGCCGGGCGGCGCGCCGGCGTCCAGCACCAGTTGCTCCAGCGCACGCGCACAGCCCTGCACCGTCTCGGCATGCTTGACCAGCACGGTGTTGCCCGCCAGCGCGGTGGGGATGAAGAAACGCAGCACCTGCCAGAAGGGCAGGTTCCAGGGCATGACCGCGAACACCGGGCCCAGGGATTCGTAGACCACCCGGGCGTTCATGCCCTCGATGGGCACGGACGCCAGGTAGGCCGGGCCCTGGTCGGCGAAGTGGCGCGCGCCCAGGGCGGCCTTCTTCACTTCGGCGATGGCCTCAGCCAGCGGCTTGCCCATCTCGGTGGTGATGAGCCGGCCGTATTGTTCGGCGCGCTGCTCGAGCAGGTCGCCCAGGCGGTGCAGCATGGCGCTGCGCTCGGCCATGGAGGTGAGCGACCAGCGCTTCCAGGTGGCGTGGGACTGCGCCACGCGGGCTTCGATCTCGGCGCCCGCATGGGCTGCATGGCGTTCGATCGTGACGCCGGTGGCGGGGTCGCTCGACACGAAGTCGGCGGCTTGGGCGATGGAGGACAGGGACATGGCGTCGTTGCTGGAAAGGAAAAAGCGGAAGAAAGGGGCGCCGACCGCTGCGGCCGGTGTGCCCCCCGGGGCGGACGTCAGTCGGTGTGGATGTCGCGTTCCTTGATGAGCTGCGCCCACTTCTCGCGCTCGCGGCCGATCAGCTCGCTCAGCGCCTCGGGCGTGCTGCTCTCGGCCGTGGCGCCGCGGTCGCTGATCAGGCGCTGCACGGGCTCGGCCTTCATCGCGCGCTGGATCTGCGCATGCAGCTGCGCGGTGGTGGCCGCAGGCAGGCCCTTGGGGCCGATGTAGGCGAACCAGACACGGTCCTGGAAACCCGGCACCGTGTTGGCGAGCGGCGGCACGTCCGGCAGCTTGGGCGATGCGGTGGTGGTGGTGATCGCGAGCGCGCGCAGCTTGCCGGCCTGGATGTGCGGCAGCGCATTGGAGATGTTCTCGAAGGCCATGTCGACCTGGCCACCCAGCAGGCCCTGCAGTACCAGGCCACCGCCCTTGTAGGGGACGTGGATCAGCTGCGTGTTCGTGGCGCTCTGCAGCATCTCGCCGTTGAGGTGGCCGCTGGAGCCGTTGCCCATCGAGGCGTACGACACCTTGCCGGGATTGGCCCGGATGTGCGCGAGCAGTTCGGCCATGGTGCGGGCCGGCACCGCGGGGTTCACCACCAGCACGTTGGGCAGCGACATCGCCAGCGTCAGCGGCGTGAGGTCTTTGACCGTGTCGACCTTCATGTCCTTGTAGATCGAGGGATTGATGGTCAGCGCGCTCGAGGTGACCAGGCCGATGGTGTTGCCGTCGGGGCGGGCGCGCGAGATGGCCTGCAGGCCGATCACGCCGTTGGCGCCGGGCCGGTTCTCGACCACCACGGGCCGTCCCTGTTCCTGGGTCATGGCCTGGGCGGCCAGGCGCGCCACCGCGTCGCCCATGGCGCCCGGCGGGTACGGAATGACGATGGTGAGCGCGGTCTGTTCGGGGGCCGCCGCGGCCAGCGTGACGGCGCAGGCCAGCCAGGTGCCGAGCAGTCGGCGGGTGAGTTTTCTCATGGGTTTTGTCTCCTGTCTTTTGTGAAATGGGAAGGGCTCAGGGCTGGTGCGGTTTCAGACCGAAGTCGCTGGCCAGGCGGCGCGAGCCGCTCGCGAGCAGCGTGGTGTCGCCGCCGACGGCCACGAAGCTGGCGCCGAGTTCGAAGTAGTGGCGCGCGAGCGCCGGGTCGCCCGTGACGGTGCCGACCGGCTTGCCCAGCGCGATGGCGCGCTTCATGGCCGCGTCCACCGCGGCCTGCACCTCGGGATGCGTGGGTTGGCCCGGGAAGCCGAGGTCGGCCGCCAGGTCGGCCGGGCCCAGGAAGATGCCGTCCACGCCATCGACCGCGCAGATCTCGTCGAGCGCCGCGAGCGCCGCGCCGGTCTCGATCTGCACCAGCAGGCAGACCTGTTCGTTCGCCGTGTGGATGTAGGGCGCATCCAGCCCCCAGCCGGTGGCGCGCACCAGCCCACCGCCGACGCCGCGCCGGCCCTGCGGCGGGTAGCGCATGGCCGACACCAGGTCCTCGGCCTGGGACGCGCTGTTGACCATCGGGATCAGCAGCGTCTGGGCGCCGATGTCCAGGTACTGCTTGATCAGGGTGGCGTCGCCCTGCGGCAGGCGGACCACCGGATGGGCCGGGTAGGCCGCGAGCGCCTGCAGCTGGCGCAGCGTGCCGGGCAGGTCGCCGGGGCCATGCTCGCCGTCGATCAGCACCCACTGGAAGCCGGCCGAGGCGCAGATCTCGGCGGTGTAGTGGTGGGCCAGAGACAGCCACAGGCCGATCCGCGGCTCGAATCGGGCGATGGCTTGCTTGAAGGTGTTGTGGGGCATGGAAGAGGTGTCGCTGCTGAAAAGGTGCTGCATTCTTCAATGTCGATTGATTCAAGAGAAGTACAATTTTTGTATTGATTGATTCAAAGGTTGGATGGATATGTTCGAGATTCACCAGCTGCGCTGCTTCGTCGCCATTGCCGAGGAACTGCACTTCGGCCACGCGGCCGAGCGCCTGCACATGACGCAGCCGCCGCTGAGCCGGCAGCTGCGCCTGCTCGAGGAGGCGCTGGAAGTGCGGCTGGTCGACCGCAACAGCCGGACCGTGCGACTGACCGTGGCGGGCGCGGCCTTTCTCGAGCACGCGCGCGGCGTGCTGCGGCTGGCGGCCGATGGCCGGCGGGTGGCGCGGCTGGCGGCCCAGGGCGAGGTCGGGCATGTGTCGCTGGGCTTCACCGTGGCGGCCGCCTTCGAATTGCTGCCGGCGTTGTTGCGCGACTTCCGCTCGGTCAACCCGGGCGTGTCGCTCCAGCTCAAGGAGATGGTCAGCAGCGCGCAACTGGCGCAGCTGGAGCAAGGCCTGCTCGACGCCTGCCTGGCGCGGCCGATCCCGGCTGCCCAGGGCTATGCCCAGTTCACGATGGCGCGCGACACCCTGGTCGCGGCGCTGCCCGCGGCGCATCCGCTGGCGCAGCGCGAGACGCTGGACATCGCCGCCTTCGACCGCGAGCCCTTCATCGACCACGACCCGGACGACGCGCGCTACTACCACGAGCTCGTCTGGCGCAGCTTCTCGACCCACGGCGTGGCACCCGAGGTCACGCAGTCGGTGTCGCAGCCGCACACCATGATCTCGATGGTGCGCGCGGGCCTGGGGCTGGCGCTGGTGGCGGGCTGGGTCCAGCACCACACGGTCAGCCGCGACGTGGTGTTCCGCCCGCTGGTCTGGGCCGAGCCGCCGCCGCCGCTGGAGCTGCGGCTGGTCTGGCGCGCCGATCGGATGACCCCCGCGCTGACGCATTTCATCGCGGTCGCACGCCAGCTTTCGGGGCTGCCGGCCGAGCCCTGGGATGCGCCTTGAGCCGCATGGGGATGACCCGCACGGCATGCGGCCTTCGAAGCCCCGCGGTGCCCCTAGAATCTGCGCACGTCAAGGCCCTCCGAAAGGGGCATTTCTCCAGGGCCAGTCAGACAGACAGAGGTAGTGCGCCATGAAGGGTAATTCGTCGTTCGTGGGTCTCGGCAACTCGTCGTTTGCGAGTTTGACGCCGGCCCCCGCGACAGTGGACGAAGCCGAGCCCTGGGTGCGCGGCGAACTCATCCGCAGCCTGATGCGCGCCGCGCGCGGCTCCTATCTGCTGGCGGCCGCGCTCATGCCGGCCATGATCGGCCTGAGCTGGGGCCACGTGCCGCAATGGCAGCTCTTCGTCTGGCTCGCGATCGGCATCGCGGCCACCGGCTGCCGCGTCTGGGGCGAGCGGCGCTATGCGCGCGACTACGCCGACAAGGACTCGGTCTCGCAGCAGGAATTCGTCGACCGCTACCGCTGGCTGTGGGGCACCAGCGCCTTCGCCTGGGGCCTGTCGATCCTGATCTTCTTCGAGCGCACGCCGATCGTGAACCAGTTCATGAGCTGGCTCATCGTGGCCGGCGTCGCGACCTTCCCCCTCAATGGCCTGGCGCTCTACCCGCCGCTGCTGCGCCGCTACGTCAACGTGCTCTTCATCACGATGATGAGCGCGGTGGCCTTCCGGGTGGTCGAGATGAATTTCCAGCGGCCGCACTTCCACTACGGCTTCCTGCTGCTGCCGGTGCTGCACTGGTGGCTGCTGCTGCGGGCCGGTCGCCGCATCCACGAGACCGCGCGCAACAGCTTCGAGCTGCTGTTCCACAACCACATCCTGATCAACTCGCTGACCCAGCAGCGCCAGGCCGCCGTCTCCGCCGTGGCGATGAAGAACCGCTTCCTGGCCAGCGCCGCGCACGACATGCGCCAGCCCGTGCTGGCGCTTTCGCTGTACGCCGACTGGCTGCGCAACGAGCCCGAACTGGTGCAGGAGATCGCGCCGAAGATCGTGCGGGCCACGCATGCGGTGAATGCGCTCTTCGATTCGCTGTTCGACCTGGCGCGCATCGACTCGGGCCAGGTGCGGCTGCACATCGAGCGCGTCGATGTCGGGCAGCTGCTGCACGACCTGGAACTGCAGTACCGGCCGGTGGCCGAGGCCAAGGGCCTGCGTTTCCGGGTGCATGTGTGCCGCGGCACCGTGCTGACCGACCCGATCCGGGTGCGCCGCATGATCGGCAACCTGCTGGCCAACGCCATCAAGTACACCAGCGAAGGCGGCATCCTGCTGGCGTCGCGCCAGACGCCCGAGGGTCTGCGCGTCGAGGTCTGGGACACCGGCATCGGCATTGCGCGCGAGCACCTGCGCGACGTCTTCCTGGAGTTCTACAAGGTCGCCGACCACGCCGGCACCTCCGACGGCTTCGGCCTCGGCCTGGCCATCGTGGCCCGCCTGTCGCACGCGCTGGGCCACCCCGTGAGCGTGCGCTCCCGCCTCGGGCGTGGCAGCGTGTTCCGCGTGGCGCTCAACGACGCCGACGAGTCCCAGGCGCAAACGAGAATCTCCGGCGCCGTAGGCTAAGACCCGAAAGAAAAAATGCCCTCGACAGAGGGCATTTTTCATTCCAGGGACAGCGCAGAACCGGCTTCGCCAGGCTGCCGGTGTCGCCCCCTTGAGGGGGAGGGCGAAGCGACACGCAGTGCGCTTCGCCTTCGGGGGTGGATCAAGACCCGGAAGTCGACAACAACCCATGGTTGCGCGCATGGTGCAGCGCCTGGGTCCGGCTCTTGACGCCCAGGCGGCGGAACAGGCGCCACAGGTGCACCTTGACCGTGTGCTCGCTGATCTCCAGTTCGGTCGCGATGTCGCGGTTGCTCATGCCCTTGTCGAGCATCGCGATCAGCTGGGTCTGGCGCTTGGACAGCTTGCTGTTGGCGGAGGCGGCCAGCGACTCTTCGGCTTCGGCGTCGGCCATCAGCAGGCCGCGCAGCACGGCGGTCAGCTCGGCCGAGCTGGCCGACTTCTCGATGTAGGTGTCGGCGCCGGCCTCGATGCAGGCTTCTTCCATGTCGGCGGCCGGGGAGGCCGAGTACACGGCGATCGGCACGTCGGGGTAGATCTGCTTGACCGCGATCACGCCCGAACAGCCGGTGGTGTCGGGCAGCTTCAGGTCCAGGCAGAACAGGTCGGGCATGCCATGCTGCTTGACCGCATTGGTGAGCTTGTCGAGCCGCTCCAGCTCGACGATGTTCTCGGCAGGCCGAAGGCGGCGCAGCACCATCACGATGGCGTCGCGCATCAGGGGGTGATCGTCGATGACGTAAATGCTCATGGTTTGCTTTCTTTGTGCACGCGCAGCCTAGGGTGGCGGTCTCTCGCGTTGATTCTTGGTTTAACCACCGCTGGCCAGCCGGGCCAGCACCTCCAATGCGTCCGTCGCCGCACGCAAGCCCGCATTGTCAACCGGTTCCAGCTGTTCGGCGAGTGCGGCCAGCGCCTCGCCGCGCTCGGCCTGCAGCGTGCCGATGGCCCGGCCGGCCTCCTGCGGGGACGCAAAGGCGCGGCTCTGCAGCAGCAGCGTGCCGTCGGCGTCGAGGAGCTTGAAGTAGAAGCGGCCGTCGCTCTCGCGGTATTGCTTGAAGCTGGGCTTGGCCGTCTTGGCGGCCTTCGGGGCGGCGGCCGCGGCCGGTGTCTCGAGCTTGCGCAGGCCCACGGCGTGGCGCAGCCGACCGATGAAGGGGCGCGACAGCGTGCGCGCCTTGTCGGCGCCGGCCAGCAGGATGCGCTCGATCTGCGCCGGGTCGTTGATCAGTTCCTCGTAGCGCGCCCGCAGCGGTGCGATCTCGCGGTCGATGCGCTCGAACAGAATCTGCTTGGCCTCGCTCCAGGCGATGCCGTCGGCGAAGGCCTGGCGCAGCGCCTCGGTCTCCTGGGCGTCGGCGAAGGCCTGGTAGATCTGGAACAGGGCCGAACCCTCGGTGTCCTTGGGCTCGCCCGGCGCGCGCGAGTCGGTCACGATGCCGCCGATGAGCTTCTGCAACTGGGCGCGCGGCGTGAACAGCGGGATCGTGTTGTCGTAGCTCTTGCTCATCTTGCGGCCGTCGAGGCCGGGCAGCGTGGCCACCGCCTCGTCGATGTCGGCCTCGGGCAGCGTGAAGTGGTCGCCGTAGAGGTGGTTGAAGCGCTGCGCCATGTCGCGCGCCATCTCGATGTGCTGCACCTGGTCGCGGCCCACCGGCACCTTGTGGGCGTTGAACATCAGGATGTCCGCGCCCATCAGCACCGGGTACATGAACAGGCCGGCGCTCACGTCGGCGTCCGGGTCCTCGCCCTTGGCGGTGTTCTTGTCGACCGAGGCCTTGTAGGCATGCGCGCGGTTGAGCAGGCCCTTGCCGGTGACGCAGGTCAGGAACCAGCTCAGTTCGGGGATCTCGGGGATGTCCGACTGGCGGTAGAAGGTCACGCGTTCGGGGTCGAGCCCGCAGGCCAGCCAGGTGGCGGCGATCTCCAGCGTCGAGCGCTGGATGCGGGCCGGGTCGTCGACCTTGATCAGCGCGTGGTAGTCGGCCAGGAAGTAGAAGCTCTGCACGTCGGCCCGGCGGCTGAAGCGCACCGAATGGCGCACCGAGCCCACGTAGTTGCCCAGGTGCGGCGTGCCGCTGGTCGTGATGCCGGTGAGGACGCGGAGGACGGAGGGAGAAGGAGCAGAGGAGGTCATGACGAAAAACGGAGCGGGCTTAGCGCAACAGCGCGGTGAGCGGCGAGATCAGCAGGCCGATGGCCTGCGAGCCGAAGGCCATGAGCGGCTGCAGCCACCAGGTGCTGACGATACCGGCCAGCACCAGCGCCATCACGATGAAGAAGCCGTAGGGCTCGATGCGGATCAGCAGGGTCTGGGCGGCGCCGCGCGGCAGCAGGCCGGCCAGCACGCGGCCGCCGTCGAGCGGCGGCAGCGGGAACAGGTTGAAGGCCCACATCACCAGGTTGACCAGCACGCCGCCCTGCGCCATCTTGAGGAAGAAGGTCTCATTGATTCCGGCGGCCAGCAGCCCGACCAGCAGCAGCGCCCAGCCGATGGCCATCACGAAGTTGGAGGCCGGCCCGGCCAGCGCGACCCAGATCATGTCGCGCTTGGGGTTGCGCAGCCGGCCGAACTGGACCGGCACCGGCTTCGCGTAGCCGAACAGGAAGGCGCCGGACGTGGCGAAATACAGCATCAGCGGCATCAGGATCGTGCCGACCGGGTCGATGTGCTTGAGCGGGTTGAGCGTCACGCGGCCGAGCACGTAGGCCGTGTCGTCGCCGAAGTGGCGGGCCGCATAGCCGTGGGCCGCTTCATGCACGGTGATGGCGAACACCACCGGCAGCGCGTAGATCAGGACGGTTTGAACGAGATTGGAGATATCCACCGGACGATTGTCTCAGACGCCCCCGGGCTGCCGGCCGTGCCTCACAGGCCGAGCACCGCCACCGGCCCGCGGCCCTGGCGCACCACCACCGGATCGTCGCCCGTGCCCATGGGCGTGAGGTCGACCACGGTGGTCGGCTCGGAGGCGCAGGCGCCGGCGTCGATCACCGCGCCGATCTGCTTCTCGAAGCGCTCGCGGATCTGCTGGGCATCGTTCATGGGCTCGGTCTCGCCCGGCGGGATCAGCGTGGTCGCGAGCAGCGGCGCGCCGTGCAGCGTGAGCAGCTCGCACAGCATCTTGTGGTCGGGCACGCGCAGGCCGATGGTCTTGCGCTGCGGATGGCTCACGCGGCGCGGCACTTCCTTGGTGGCTTCGAGCAGGAAGGTGTAGGGCCCGGGCGTCGCGGCCTTGAGCAGCCGGTACTGCTTGTTGTCGACCTTGGCGTAGTTGGACAGCTCGCTCAGGTCGCGGCACAGCAGTGTCAGGTGGTGCTTGTCGTCGACCTGGCGGATGCGGCGCAGCCGGTCGACCGCGTCCTTGTCGTCGAGGTGGCAGGCCAGCGCGTAGCTGGAGTCGGTCGGCACCGCGATCACCTCGCCGCGCTCGAGCAGCGCCACGGCCTGCTTGAGCAGGCGTTGCTGCGGGTTTTCGGGATGGACTTCGAAGAATTGCGCCATGGGTCAGCCTTCCACTGGTTCGATCGGGACACGGCGCTCGCGCACCGTCAGCCAGGCGCCGGCCGCGCCGCAGACGGCGATCATGCCCATGCCGACCAGCGACACCGCGTCGGGGACCTGGGAGAACATGAGCCAGCCGCCGAGCATCGCGAAGGCGATCTGGGCATAAAGATAGGGTGTGAGCGTGGAGGCCGGCGCGCGCTGGTAGGCCAGGATCAGCATGAAGTGCCCGACCGTGCCGGCCAGCCCCATAAGGCTCAGGAGCGCCCACCAGTGCCACGAGGGCAGGGACTGCCACACGAAAGGCAGCGCGACCGACGCCAGCAGCGTGCCGACCCAGCCGGTGTAGAAATGCATGGTCAGCGGGTTCTCGGTCTGCGCCAGCTTGCTGGTCAGCACCTGGAAGCAGGCATTGCTCGCCACCAGTCCCAGCGGCAGCAGCACCGCCCAGTTGAAGGCGCCGCCGCCCGGGCGCAGGATCACCAGCGTGCCCAGGAAGCCGCCCGCCACCAGCGCCCAGCGCAGCACCGACACCTGTTCCTTGAGCACCGTGGCGGCCAGCAGCGTGACGGCCAGCGGCGCGATCAGCACGATCGAGGTGAACTCCGCCAGCGGCATGTAGCGCAGGCTGAAGAAGGCAAAGATGCTGGTCGTGAGCAGCAGCGCGCCGCGCAGCGCATGGTATTTCGGATGCGCGGTGCGCAGCAGCGAGGTGCCGTGGCGCGGCAGCAGCACCAGCGTGGTGGCGGCCGCCTGGAAGGCATAGCGGAACCACACGCCCATCAGGATCGGCACGGCAGTGATCGAGATCTTGGTGGCGGTGTCGAGCGTGGCGAAGCAGGCCACCGCGATCATCACCAGGCCGATGCCGGCCAGGATGCGCTCGGAGGCGAGGTCACGGGTGGGGCGCTGGGTGGCGTGCGCCGCTGCGTCTTCCTGCGTCGCGCTCACTGAATGCGGTCTTCGAGCAGTTCCCAGACGGGGGTCAGCGTGCCCGGCAGCCAGGGCAGCTTGCCCAGGTCCATGTGGCTCTCGTCGGGGCTGTGGAAGTCGCTGCCGCGCGAGGCGGCAAAGCCGTATTCGACGGCCTTCTCGGCGTACTCGACATACTCGGCCGGCGCATGGCTGCCGGTCACGACCTCGATCGCGCGGCCGCCGTGGGCCTGGAACTCGGTGAAGAGCGCGTGCTCCTCGTTGGCCGTGAAGTTGTAACGGCCCGGGTGCGCGACCACCGCGATGCCGCCGGCCTCGGTGATCCAGCGCACCGCGTCCTTGAGCGCGGCCCAGCGGTGCGGCACGTAGCCGGGCTTGCCTTCGGTCAGGTACTTGCGGAACACCTCGGGCGTGTCCTTGCAGACGCCGCTCTCGACCAGGAAGCGCGCGAAATGCGTGCGCGAGATCAGTTCGGGGTTGCCCACGAAGCGCAGCGCGCCCTCGTAGGCACCGACGATGCCGACCTTGGCCAGGCCCTCGGACATCTCCTGCGCCCGGGCACCGCGGCCGCCGCGCGTGGCCTGCAGGCCGGCGCGCAGGCTGGCGTCGTCGGGGTCGAAGCCCAGGCCGACGATGTGGACGGTCTCGCCCGCAAAGGTCACGGAGATCTCGGCGCCGGTCAGGTATTTCATGCCGTGGGCCCGGGCCGCGGCGATGGCGCGGTGCTGGCCGCCGATCTCGTCGTGGTCGGTCAGGGCCCAGAGCTCGACGCCGTTGGCCGCGGCACGTTCGGCCAGCGCTTCGGGCGTGAGCGTGCCGTCGGACACCACGGAGTGGCAGTGCAGGTCGGCGTTGAGGATGGAAGGCACGCCACGATTTTAGGCCTTCGTTTCAAAGGCCGCCGGGCACGCGCGCGACAACCCTGCGCGGCGCTCCGGCCGCGCGCCTCAGCCGTCCTTGCGGCGCAGCGCCAGCCAGGCGGCCACGACGGTGAAGCCGAGCACGATGGTCACCACGATCCAGAAGCCGTGCGGGTGGTCGGCCAGCGGGATGCCGCCGACGTTCATGCCGAACAGGCCGGCCAGGATGTTGATCGGCAGCGCCAGCACCGTCACCACCGTCAGCACGAACAGGCTGCGGCCGTTGTCCTCGTTGACGCTGGCCGCGATCTCCTCCTGCAGCAGCTTGATGCGTTCCTGCAGGCCCTGCATGTCGCGCAGCACCACCGAGAACTCCTCGGTCGCGCCGCGCAGCTCCTGCACGTCGTCCTCGGCCATCCAGGCCGGCGGATGCTGGAGCAGCCGGAACAGCGCGGCCGGCTCGGGCGCCAGCAGCCGCTGCAAGCGGACCAGCAGCCGGCGCAGCACACCGAGGCGCGCGCGCTTGTGGTCGAGCCGGCCACTGAGCAGCTCGTCCTCGACGCCGTCGATGCGGGTGGTCACGCCGCGCACGATGTCGACCAGCCCGTCGGCCTGGGTGCGCATCAGCTGTTCCAGCAGCGCGACGCTGGAGCGCGGCGACTGCCCGTTGCGCACCGCGGTGCGCAGCGCGTCCACCGTGCGCAGCGGCTGGGTGCGGGCCGTGACCACCAGCCGGGGCCCGACACTGGCCCAGAGCGTGGCGATGTCCGAGGGCTCGAAGCCGAAGTCGAAGTGCACGTCGTTCACCACCGCGATCAGCACGTCGTCCTCGCGCTCGATGCGCGTGGAGTGCGAGCCGTCCTTGAGCGTTTCGTAGAAGGCGTCGCTCAGGCCGGCGTGACGCCGCATCCAGCGCTCGGCCTGCGTGTGGTTGAGGTTGAAGTGCAGCCACAGGAAGGTCGACGGCGAGGTGTCGCCGGCCAGCCATGGCGCGGCCTCGGCCGCGTCGACCGCGCGTGCCGCGCCGCTGCCGTCGGAGCCGTCGAACAGGTAGGCGCAGATCAGGCCGGCGTCGTCGGGGGCGGAGGGCAGGGCGGCCGGGCCGGTGCCGGGCGTGGTCATGGTCAAGAGCGCATGTCGGACAAGGAGGAGAGGCCGATGCTTGCGCGCCAATGTGACAACGCCATGTCAGTGTCGGGAAAGTGTCATGTCGCCGTCACAACGGCTCGTCAGCATCCCTCCACCTCCTTCAGAGCCCACGCCATGTCCCTGCCTCCCCTCAACGCCCCGGCCCACTCCGACCACGACGACCTGATGCGCCGCATCGCCCGCGACCTGGTCGACAGCTACGACGAGGAGCTGGAGCTCGAGATCGAGGACCGCAACGTCGACGAGGACGGCGCGCCCGTCGGCATCGACAAGGCGGCCCGCGCGGCCTATTTCCGCGAGCTGTTCCGGCTCCAGGGCGAGCTGGTCAAGCTGCAGGACTGGGTGCAGCACAGCAAGCAGAAGGTGGTGATCCTGTTCGAGGGGCGCGACGCGGCCGGCAAGGGCGGCGTGATCAAGCGCATCACCCAGCGGCTGAACCCGCGCGTGGCCCGGGTCGCCGCGCTGCCCGCGCCCAACGACCGCGAGCGCACCCAGTGGTATTTCCAGCGCTACGTGGCCCATCTGCCCGCAGCCGGCGAGATGGTGCTGTTCGACCGCAGCTGGTACAACCGCGCCGGCGTCGAGCATGTGATGGGCTTCTGCACCGACGACGAGTACGAGGAGTTCTTCCGCACCGTGCCCGACTTCGAACGCATGCTGGTGCGCTCGGGCATCACGCTGATCAAGTACTGGTTCTCGATCACCGACGACGAGCAGCACCTGCGCTTCCTGGGCCGCATCCACGACCCGCTCAAGCAATGGAAGCTGAGCCCGATGGACCTGGAAAGCCGCCGCCGCTGGGAGGAATACACCAAGGCCAAGGAGACCATGCTCGAGCGCACCCATATCCCCGAGGCGCCCTGGTGGGTGGTGCAGGCCGTCGACAAGAAGAAGGCGCGCCTGAACTGCATCGCGCACCTGCTCGACCAGCTGCCCTACCGCGAGGTGCTGCATGCGTCGGTCGAACTGCCGGCCCGCGTGCGCAACCCCGACTACCTGCGCCAGCCGGTACCGGCCGCGATGTACGTGCCCGAGCGCTACTGAGAAAGAACCGGGCAGACGACCCGGCGCGTGCGGAAGCTGCTACCGTGCGCCCATGGCCAGACGCTCCACCTCCTCTGCGCTCACGCGTGCCTACACACGCAACCTGAAGGCGCTCACCCAGGCCACGCTGGGCACGGGCAAGAAGATGGCGGCCCGGATGCAGCACGCGGCCGAGCAGCAGAACAAGGCGCCACCCGGCCCCGGCGACTGGCTCGCCGGCCTCGCGGTGGGCCCGGCCGGCGCACGGCGCTACCACCTCTACCGGCCGCCCGGCCTGCAGCTCGCGCCCGGCGAGAAGATCCCGCTGCTGGTGATGCTGCACGGTTGCGGCCAGACCGGCCGCGACTTCGCCGCCAGCACCCGCATGAACCGCCTCGCGACGCGCGAGCGCTTCCTGGTGCTCTACCCCGAGCAGGACCGCATGGCCAATCCGCAGGGCTGCTGGAACTGGTACGACACGCGCTCGGGCAAGGCCCGGGCCGAAGCCACGACCCTGATGGCCGCGGTCGACCAGGTCTGCCTGTTCCATCCGGTGGATCGCGAACGCATCGCTGTCGCGGGCCTGTCGGCCGGCGCCAGCATGGCGGTGCTGATGGCCACGCATTTCCCGGCGCGCTTCAAGGCCGTCGCCATGCATTCGGGCGTGGCGCCGGGCGCGGCGCAATCCTCGGCCACGGCGCTGGGCGCGATGCGCGGGCGGCGCACGCCGGTGGTGTCGGTCACGGCCGTGGGCAAGGCGCTCGGCGCGGCGGCGGTGGGCGCGCATCTGCCGCCGCTGCTGGTGCTGCACGGCGATGGCGACACGGTGGTCAGCGCGGGCAACGCCCATGCCACGGCCGCGGTGTGGGCCACGGCGACCGGTGCGACCTCGGGCGTCGAACGCACCCTGCAGCGCGGCCAGCGCCGGCCCATGCGCATCACCGACTACGCGCGCGACGGCCGCACGCTGGTGCGGCTGTGCGAGATCGCCGGCCTGGGCCACGCCTGGAGCGGCGGCCTGGCGAGCCAGGCCTTCAGCGACGCGAGCGGGCCCGACGCCTCGCGCCTGGTCTGGGCCTTCGCCGAACAGCAGTTCACCCAGCGGCCCTGAGCCGCCTGTACGCCACCCGGCGTATTCCTGACTTCTCCGGTCCCGAAGAGACTTCGTTCCAGTGCCGCACGTCATCCCGATGGCGGCAAGGGTTCCAAGTCCAACTCCGAGGAGAAGTCCCACCATGCAACGCCGTTTCACCCTCCAGGCGCTCACCGCCGCCGTCGCGCTGGCCAGCCTCAGCGCTGTGCCTGCATTCGCCGCCGACACCATCAAGGTCGGCGTGCTGCACTCGCTGTCGGGCACGATGGCGATCTCCGAGACCGTGCTCAAGGACACGGTGCTGATGGCCATCGAGGACATCAACAAGAAGGGCGGCGTGATGGGCAAGCAGCTCGAGCCCGTGATCGTCGACCCGGCCTCCAACTGGCCCCTGTTCGCCGAGAAGACCAAGCAGCTGCTGGGCCAGGACAAGGTCGCCGTGATCTTCGGCTGCTGGACCTCGGTGTCGCGCAAGTCGGTGCTGCCGGTGGTCGAGGAAATGAACGGCCTCTTGTTCTACCCCGTGCAGTACGAGGGTGAAGAGCTGTCGAAGAACGTGTTCTACACCGGCGCCGCGCCCAACCAGCAGGCCATTCCGGCGGTCGACTACCTGATGAGCAAGGAAGGCGGCGGCGCCAAGCGCTGGGTGCTGCTGGGCACCGACTACGTGTACCCGCGCACCACCAACAAGATCCTGCGCGCCTACCTCAAGACCAAGGGCGTGAAGGACGCCGACATCGACGAGAAGTACACGCCCTTCGGCCACAGCGACTACCAGACCATCGTCGCCGACATCAAGAAGTTCTCGGCCGGCGGCAAGACGGCCGTGGTGTCAACCATCAACGGCGATTCCAACGTGCCCTTCTACAAGGAACTGGGCAACGCGGGCCTCAAGGCCAAGGACGTGCCGGTGGTCGCCTTCTCGGTGGGCGAGGAAGAACTGCGCGGCGTGGACACCAAGCCGCTGGTGGGCCACCTGGCCGCATGGAACTACTTCATGTCGATCAAGAACCCGACCAACACCGCCTTCATCAAGCAGTGGAGCGACTACGCCAAGGCCAAGAAGATCCCGGGCCACATGGACAAGCCGCTGACCAACGACCCGATGGAAGCCACCTGGATCGGCATCCACATGTGGAAGCAGGCGGTGGAGAAGGCCAAGTCGACCGACACCGACAAGGTGATCGCCGCCATGGCCGGCCAGACCTTCAACGCACCCTCGGGCATCGTCTCGAAGATGGACGAGAAGAACCACCACCTGCACAAGAGCGTGTTCATCGGCGAGATCAAGGCCGACGGCCAGTTCAACGTGGTGTGGAAGACGCCGGGCCCGGTCAAGGCCAAGCCATGGAGCCCGTACATCGAAGGCAACGACAAGAAACCGGACCAGCCTGCGGGCAAGTCGATGTAAGTGTGTATCTCCCTCCCCCGCTGGGGGAGGGCAGGGGTGGGGGCTGACGGCGGTCGATTCGAGCACTGCGCTTGTTCAGGCGCCGCGTGCCCCCACCCCAACCCTCCCCCGGAAGGGGAGGGAGCCAACCCAACTTCCAGTCTCATGATGCTTCGACGAACCCTCCACAGCGCCTTCGCCGCCATGCTCTTCATGGCATCGGCTGCCCACGCGCTGACCGCCGACGAAGCCCGGGCCATCGCCTCCGGCGACACCGAGGCCCGGATCGCCGCGCTCGACAAGGCCGTGCTCACGGCCGACGAGAAGACGGCCGCCTTCATCCAGGCCATGGCCGACGACGCGGTCAAGTTCACCGAGGCCAAGGTCTTCGTGATCAAGGACGACAAGGGCTACGACCCCGTGACCGGTGCCGAGCTCAAGGTGCCCGAGACGGCCGAGGACGTGGTCAACAACAACATGATGCGCGGCGCCTTCGACGCCGCGCAGGCCGTGCTGCAGCTGGGCAGCAAGGACGACAAGGTGCGCGCCGAAGCCGCCCAGGGCCTGCTCAAGGAGCCCAACGAATCACGGCTGCCGGCCGTCGAGAAGGCGCTGGCGGCCGAGACGAATCCGGCCATCAAGGCGCAGCTCGAACTGGTGCGCGCGGCCTCCACGCTCAACAGCGCCGACCCGGCCCGGCGCATCGTCGCGGCCCAGGCGCTGGCCGAGCGCAAGAGCCCCGACACCAAGCTGCTGCTCAACCAGCGCCTGGCCGACGAGACCGACGCGGGCGTGAAGAGCGCCATCGCCGCCTCCATCGCCAGCATCGACGGCGCGCTGGTCTGGGGCGACCGCATCAACGCGGTGTTCAGCGGCATCAGCCTGGGCTCGGTGCTGCTGCTGGCCGCGCTGGGCCTGGCCATCACCTACGGGCTGATGGGCGTGATCAACATGGCGCACGGCGAGCTGATGATGATCGGCGCCTACGCCACCTACGTGATGCAGGGCCTGTTCCAGAAGTACCTGCCCGAGTCGGCCTTCGGCTTCTACCTGGTGGCGGCCATCCCGGTGTCTTTCCTCGTGTCGGCGCTGGTCGGCGCGGTGCTCGAGCGCGGCGTGATCCGCTTCCTCTACGGCCGGCCGCTCGAGACCCTGCTCGCCACCTGGGGCATCAGCCTGATGCTGCAGCAGCTGGTGCGCACGCTGTTCGGCGCGCAGAACGTGGGCGTCGAGAACCCGGGCTGGATGAGCGGCGGCTTCAGCATGCTGAGCAACGTGACCCTGCCCTGGAACCGCATCTGCATCGTGATCTTCGCGGGCCTGGTGCTGCTGGCCATGGGCTGGCTCATCGGCCGCACGCGGCTGGGCCTGTTCGTGCGCGGCGTGACGCAGAACCGGCCGATCGCCTCCTGCATGGGCGTGAACACCGCGCGCATCGACACCTACGCCTTCGCGCTGGGCTCGGGCATCGCGGGCCTCGCGGGCTGCGCGCTGAGCCAGATCGGCAACGTCGGCCCCGACCTGGGCCAGAGCTACATCGTCGACTCCTTCATGGTGGTGGTGATGGGCGGCGTGGGCCAGCTCGCCGGCACGGTGTACGCGGCCATGGGCCTGGGCATCCTCAACAAGTTCATCGAAGGCTGGGCCGGCGCGGTGCTCGCCAAGATCGCGGTGCTGGTCTTCATCATCATCTTCATTCAGAAACGTCCTCAAGGCATCTTCGCCATGAAGGGCCGGAGCGCCGAAGCATGACCACCCCCAGTCTTCGCGCACTTCGTGTCGCTTCGTCCACCCCCTCAAGGGGGCAACACCCGCAGCCCGGCAGAGCCGGTTCTGTGGTGTTCCTGGCGCAATCCCTCAAGTCCTGGCCGCTATGACCTCTGTCACTCTTCCCACCAAAGGCCCCCTGCTGAGCCGCAAGGGCTGGACGGCCTTCTTCGTCGCGCTGATCGTGGTGTGCGCGCTCGCGCCGCTGCTCAACCTCGCGGTGCCGCGCGAGAGCGCCTTCTACATGAGCGACTACGCGGTCGCGCTGCTCGGCAAGATCATGTGCTACGCCATCTGCGCGCTGGCCATGGACCTGATCTGGGGCTACACCGGCATCCTGTCGCTGGGCCACGGCATGTTCTTCGCGCTGGGCGGCTACATGATGGGCATGTACCTGATGCGCCAGATCGGCACCGACGGCAACTACAAGAGCGATCTGCCCGACTTCATGGTCTTCCTGGACTGGAAGACGCTGCCCTGGCACTGGACCTTCTCGGGCAGCTTCGTGATGACGCTGATCCTGATCGTCGCGGTGCCCGGCCTGATCGCCTTCGTGTTCGGCTTCTTCGCCTTCCGCTCGCGCATCAAGGGCGTGTACTTCTCGATCATTACGCAGGCCATGACCTTCGCCGCGATGCTGCTGTTCTTCCGCAACGAGACCGGCTTCGGCGGCAACAACGGCTTCACCGACTTCAAGCGCATCCTCGACATCCCGATCGCCACGCAGGGCATGCGCATGACGCTGTTCGTGCTCACCGGCCTGACGCTGCTGGGCTTCTTCCTGTTCAGCCAGTGGCTGGTCCGCAGCAAGTTCGGCCGCGTGCTGCAGGCGATTCGCGATGCCGAGACGCGCGTGATGTTCTCGGGCTACAACCCGCTGCCCTACAAGCTCACGATCTGGGTCATCTCGGCCATCATGTGCGGTGTGGCGGGCGCGCTCTACGTGCCGCAGGTGGGCATCATCAACCCGGGCGAGATGAGCGCGGCCAACTCGATCGAGATCGCGGTCTGGGCCGCGGTCGGCGGCCGCGCCACGCTGATCGGCCCGATCCTGGGCGCCTTCATCGTCAACGGCGCGAAGAGCTGGCTCACGGTGGCCTACCCCGAGTACTGGCTCTACTTCCTCGGCGCGCTGTTTATCGCCGTCACGCTGTTCCTGCCCAACGGCATCGTGGGCCTGGTGCGCAAGTGGCGCGCCACCAAGGCTGACCCGCAGCCGAGCGACGGCCGGCTCGAGGCGCAGCGCGCGCTGGCTGCATCGGAGGGTGTCGAGCCCGCAGCCCTCCCGCCGCCCCACACCACCGTCACGCCTGAAGGAGCCCGCGCATGACGCCCGACCTGATGGAAGAGGGTGCGCAGCGCATCGCCAAGGTCCATGGCCCGGTGCTCGGCCAGACCGAATCGGGCGGCCGCGCGGCGGACTTCGGCCGCCATGCGACGCCGGGCGAGGTCGACGTCACGCACGGCCGCATCCTGTACCTCGAAGACGTGTGCGTGAGCTTCGACGGCTTCAAGGCGATCAACAAGCTGAGCCTGGACATCGCGCCGGGCGAGCTGCGCTGCATCATCGGCCCCAACGGCGCGGGCAAGACCACGATGATGGACATCATCACCGGCAAGACCCGGCCCGATTCGGGCACGGTGTTCTTCGGCAGCACCATCGATTTGCTGCGCCACAAGGAAGCCGACATCGCGCAGCTGGGCATCGGCCGCAAGTTCCAGAAGCCGACGGTGTTCGAGCAGCTCACGGTGTTCGAGAACCTCGAGCTGGCGTTGAAGACGAACAAGGGCGTGCGGCAGTCGATGCTGTTCCGGCTCGATTCGGCGCAGAGCGATCGGCTGGCGGAGGTGCTGGAGACCATCCACCTGGCCGGCAGCGTGTCGCGCATGGCGGGGAACCTGAGCCACGGGCAGAAGCAGTGGCTGGAGATCGGCATGCTGCTGATGCAGGACCCTAAGTTGTTGCTGCTCGACGAGCCGGTGGCGGGGATGACCGACGAGGAGACGGCGCGGACCGCGGAGCTGTTCCTCACCTTGAAGGGCAAGCACTCGCTGATGGTGGTGGAGCACGACATGAGCTTCATCCGGACGATTTCGGAGATCGTGACGGTGTTGTGCGATGGGGCTGTGTTGGCGCAGGGGACCTTGGATGAGGTGCAGGGGGATGAGCGGGTGATCGAGGTTTATCTTGGTCGCTGATATGTCGATGGTTGCTTTGCGCGTGATCGAAGGCCGGGGCCGGGACTCGCCCCGGCGGGCGACTCACTTTTCTTTGCTTCGCCAAAGAAAAGTAAGCAAAAGAAAGGCGACCCCACCGTCTGCGACCCTTCCGCTTCGCTCCA
>NZ_JAAAFX010000010.1 GCF_019352895.1 Variovorax boronicumulans
GCCATCACCGGAACGGTAGCGGTAGGTGTCGTTGCCACCGCCGCCGTACAGGGTGTCGTCGCCCCGGCCTCCATCGAGGATGTCATTGCCGATGTCGCCCTCCAGAAAGTCACGGCCCACCGTGCCGATGAGCGTCTGGTCGGGCGTGACATCCGCGGTGGCCGCCTGCATTGCCGCCTGCGTCCAGCAGGTTCCATCGGCGAAGACCACACGCTCGAGCTGTTGCACCGGCGCATGGATGTCCAGACCCTTGTCGACGATGATGCGCTGGCCCGTCGCCTTGATCAGCAACGCCAGATTTCCCAACGGGGTCTTGCTCAACGTGACATCGTCAGCGGTGAGGTCCAGGAGTTCGAGCGTGTCGTTGCCCTCGGCATCGAGGATTCTGTCGTTGCCATCGGCGCTGCGGTAGCGGTACGTGTCGTCGCCCTCACCCCCAAGGAGTAGGTCATCGCCAGCACCGCCGTCCAGCACATCGTTGCCGCCGAAACCTTCCAGCGTGTCGGCTCCGGCTGTGCCAACCAGCGTCTCGTCCGCATTGGCTGCCGCCTTGAGCTGCGCCGTGCCCCACACCGTGCCGTCAGCGAACTTCACCTGTTCCACGCCGTAGCCCGGACTGCCCCACGGCACTGGCGTCAGACCCAGGTCGAGCGTGATCGCCTGGCCGGTGGCCCGGTCGATGATCCTGTCGTCGCCATAGCCCACGCCCGCAGCCACGCGAATGTCGCTCGCATTCAGGTCCAGGAGTTCCAGCGTGTCGCAGTCGTCGGAGCCCATCTCCATGATGCGGTCGTTGCCATCACCGGAACGGTAGCGGTAG
>NZ_JAAAFX010000011.1 GCF_019352895.1 Variovorax boronicumulans
TCCGCCTTCAGCTCGCTCTGGAACAACAGGCCGCACAGGTGCGAGGCCGAGCCGATGCCCGCGTTGCCCAGGTTCACCTTGCCCGGGTTCTTGCCGATCCACTCGCGCAGTTCCTTGAAGTTGTTGGCTTCGAGCTGCGGCTTGCCGATCACGGTCATGGGCACGTCGTTGATCAGGCCCAGGTACTCGAAGTCGGTCTCGTAGTTGTAGGGCAGCTTGCGGTAGAGCACCGG
>NZ_JAAAFX010000012.1 GCF_019352895.1 Variovorax boronicumulans
GGGCCATACTAGTACTGGATGCATCTGCAGGATATCGCGGCCGCGTCTTCAGAGGGGGATAGCATGACCTCACGCCTTCTATAAAAGCCCTCCCTTAGTCTTTTGATTATCCCATGACATTACACTTATTGTGAGGGGGTTATTTGACCGGACAGCTCTAGGGTTCGCAATGCTCCTCACAATATATCAAAGCCACCAAACATCCGGCCATCTATTCCGCTCTTCTCATGTTGGTTGTGAATATGTAATGCAGTCCAGGCTTCGTAGAACACAATGATCTAATAGAGGTGCATAAGTTGTGCAGAACCCTTGGAGTCTCATGGAATCGCGAATGGTCTCTAGGATCCCCCGGGCCATACTAGT
>NZ_JAAAFX010000002.1 GCF_019352895.1 Variovorax boronicumulans
GGTCTGCTGGATCGCCACGTTCGTCTTGCCGTCGGCCGTGGTCTGGACCGGCCCGTTGGCATTCAGCCAGCCGGCCGTGAGGCTGTTCGTGTCGACCTTCAGGCCGCCCTCGGTCAAACCATCGGGCACGCCGCCACCGGCCGCCAGCGCCGCCGCGCGTGCCGCGGCCTGCGCCGCCTGCTGCGCCGCGATGCCGCGGGCCGCAAGGTTCAGGTTGTCGATCGAGCGCGCGAGCTGCGCATTGGCCGCTTGCTGCTGCGCCAGCGGGTTGTTGAGCATCGACACCGGCTGCCCGTTGGGCAAACGCCCCGTCGCGGCCGCGCTGTTCTGCGTCACGTTCTTCTGCGCCATCCATGCGGGGCTGAAGGCGCGCTGCGCCTGCGCCGCATGCATCGCGCCGCCGGCGGCGAGCATCACCGTGAGCGCACGCACCAGCGGCTTCATCCGCCGAACGCGCCGCTCGCTGCGTGCAGGGACAGGGGTGGCGGGCTTCATCGGGGCAGGATGACGGGACAACATGACAGATTTCTTTCGAGGGCGAACGAATGGACGAAGGTCGTGACCCTCACGCCGCGCATGCGGAGAGGGCCTCGTCCTTAGACGGATGCCGCGCGGGAAAGCTGTACGAATCTGCGCGTGATTCGTGCATGTCATGGAACCGACATGAAGAAGCCGGTCCTTGGGCCTCGCGCCTACATGTCTTCGATGTGCCGATGGATGCGGGCGATCAGTGCATCGAAATCCGGTTGGCCCTGGTAGTACAGCGCTTCCGTCTTGCGATATTCCCGCGCGAACAGCGCGCGTTGCGCCGGGTCGGCCAGGACGAAAGCTGGATTTCTGGCAATCACCTGCTCATCCCCGCGGCGAAAGCGCTGCGCCTTGCGCTCCCGGTATGCCGGCTTCCGCATGAAGGACTGCACCTCTTCCAGGCCGAGCAGGCAATAGACGTCGTAGTAGTGCCGCAGGAAGTTGCCTGGAAATGCCTGCGCCTCGCCCAGGCGTCGGAACTTGGTGGAAATCGTCTGCAGCTTCTCGACGAAGGTGTGCGTCGGCGCGTAGCAGCGTACGGCGACGGCCCGGTTGTCGAACACGTCGACCCCGCGGCCACGGGCCAGGTCCAGGGCCCATGAGGAAATGGTGACCGGCCGGTTGGGTGCCGTGTCGTCGAAACCCAGCTCCAGCAGCACGCCGTCCTTGACGCCGGCCAGCACGGCGGCACGCGGCGTGTAGCTCAGCCTGATGCCGGCACTGCGCATCTTGTCGTCATCGAACTGCGTGTCGCGTTCGACGCTGTCGATGCCCGGAATGCGGATGCGGGCCGCAAGATCGTCGTAGTACGCACGGCGCGAAGCGACATGCGCCGGCTTGTCCTGGTTGCGGCCCGTCTTCACCTCCATGCCCCTGGGCGGCTCGATGCGGATGTCGATGTCCTCGGAGAAACGATGGATGAGGTCGAAGCCCTTGGAAAGGGACGTGCCGCCCTTCAGCTCGAACGCGAAGCCCTGCGCCTGCAGGCCCCACAGGCAATGCATGATCCAGTAGTCCTTCTCGACCAGCATGGGATCGAGTCCGCGTTCGTCGGCCACCAGCGCCAGCAGCTGATCGAAATCCCGCCGTGCATGCAGGAAGTCAGGCATCCATCCACTCCCGCAAACGCTTGCGTGTCGCCACGCTGCCAAAGTTGTCGGTGGCACGCCGCAGTCGGTCCGCGTCGAACGACGGCAGCTTGCCGCGTGCCTGGCGCAAGACCGCATCACGGTCCTCCGCGAGCTCATCCAGATTGTTCAGCAGATCGACGTAGAGAAACTCGGGCGTCAGCTTCCTGGGAAAACGCGGCTTGACGCGGAAGTCGAACTGCCGGTTGCCAAGACGGAAGACGCCATGGCGCTTGCGGTTGTAGACCAGCGTGCGGTTGTAGAGCTGCGTGGTGCCCAGGCCCACGGCGTTGTAGGCCGAAGGAGAAAACACCAGAAAGTCTTTGTCACGAAGGAAGCCGCCCACGACTTCCTCATCTGCAGGCGGCAAGGGGCCGTAGCTGGACTGCTTGGGCGCAAGGTACAGCCCCTGGGCCAGCTTCTTCAGCTTCCCGGCGGCCACCAGTTCGCGCAGATGCCGGTCGACCGCAGTGGACAGGCGCGCCAGGTCCTCGCGGCGATACACGCGACCACCTCGCAGCTGGCCTGCCAGGCGTTCGACGGCGCTTTGCGGAGATTCGACCGGAACCGACATGGTTGAAATTTCATTGACGTTTCATGCATTTTATCGTTTCTTGGTCGCCTGCCGTGTCGACATAAGATCGAGCGAGCCCGCCGCCCGCCCATGACCACCCCACCCGCCCTCCCAGCCACCTCCTTCCTCGCCCAGATCCGACACATGCTGGACGCGCTGCCGCCCAGCGAACGGCGCCTGGGCGAGTTCATCCTGGACTTCCCCGGCGACCTCGCGAGCTACAACGCCTCGGAGCTGGCCGCGCTGGTGAAGGTGTCGAACGCCACCATGACGCGCTTCATCCGGCGCCTGGGCTACGACAGCTACGAGAGCGCGCGGCGCCATGCGCGCGAAGAGCGCTCGGAGGGTTCGCCGCTGTTCCTCGATGCGCTGCGGCCGGGCGCGCCCGAAGGCTCGATCGAGGCGCACGTCCGGCTCGCACAGCAGAACATCGCTTCGACCTTCAGCCACATCGCCGAGTCCACGGTCGACGAGATCGCCAGGGCGATCACCAAGGCACGCAGCGTCTGGTTCCTCGGCTACCGCAGCAACCGCAGCTTCGCGAGCTACCTGCGCTGGCAGCTCGCGCAGCTGCTGCCGCGCACCCAGGTCATTCCCGGCGCGGGTGAAACCCTGGGCGAGTACGCGATCGACATGGGCGACAAGGATGTGCTCGTCGTGTTCGCGCTGCGGCGCAGCCCGGCGGTCGCGGCGCAGTTCGCAAGCAGCGCCACGGCGGCGGGCGCCAAGGTGCTGTACGTCACCGACCAGCTTTCGCGCACCCACGTGAACGCGCAATGGGTGATCCGTTGCCACTCGGCCGCCCCGGGGCCGCTCGACAACCACGTGGCGCTCATGCTGCTGTGCGACCTGCTGGCCACACGCGTGATGGAACAGGCCGGCGCGGCGGGCCGCAAGCGCCTGTCGGGCGTCGAGGCCGCGCACCAGGCCTTCGCCGAGCTGCGCGCGGAAGCCGCACCGCACCCCCCTTCGGCCTGAATTTCCAGGCTTCCGGCCGCATCGGCGCCTGGACCCGGAACGCGGGTTTCTACGCGCTTCAATGAAAACCAGTTTTCATTGAAACTCTGGCACGAAATCTGCATTTCATCTTTCGGTGACTTGGTGAAGGCACCAAGGCTGGGCGTTCCGAGCAGGACCGCCTCTTCAAAACGTTAAGAACCGAGGAGTTTTCATGGCTGGAGAAGCAATCGTTTCTTCGTCCGCACCACAGACCGCCCAGATGCGTCAACTCGAGACGGCACTGGACGGCATGGGCGTGACGCGGTCGCACAAGAGCATCATCTTCCTGGTGGTCTGCGGGGTGCTGTTCGACGTGTTCGAGCAGAACGCCGTGGGCCTGGTCGGCCCGCTGCTGCGGCAGCAGTGGGGGTTGAGCGCCACCGACATCGGCTTCCTCAACACCATCACCTTCATCGCGGCCGCGATGGGCCGGCTGGGCTCGGGCTACTTCGCCGACCTCAAGGGCCGGCGCTTCATGCTCAACGTGAACCTGGCGCTGTTCACCTTCGGCGCCATCCTCTGCGCGACCGCACCGAACTACACCGTGCTGTCCATCGGACGCTTCATCGTGGGGCTGGGCCTGGGTGGCGAGATCACGACGGCGGTCACCATGCTGGCGGAGTTCTGCTCGGCACGCTTCCGGGGCACGGCGGTGGGGCTGATCAACGTCGGCGGCGGCGGGCTGGGCAACATGCTGGCACCGGCCTTCGCGCTCGGCGTGTTCGCGATCTTCCCGGGCGACAACGCCTGGCGCTGGCTGTTCGGCTGCCTGGTGCTACCGGCGGTCTTCATCGTGTTCTACCGGCGCTTCATTCCGGAGACACCGCGCTTCCTGCTGTCGCAGGGGAAAGTGAAGGAAGCCAACCAGGTGCTGTCGATGCTGGCCGCGGGCCAGCTCGCCAACGGCAGCTACCCCTTCCGTGAATACATCACCGCCGATGCCGAATCGACCGCCCCGCAGCGCCGGGCCACGCGCATCGGCAACATCTTCAGCGGCGTCTATGCGCGCCGCACCATCGCCGTCGGCATCGCCTCGTGGATGACCTTCGGCGCCCAGCTCTCGGTGCTCACGCTGATGCCCACCATCCTGGTGGCGCAGGGCTACTCGATCACCAAGAGCTTCGCCTTCACCATCGTGATGCAGAGCGGCAGCCTGCTGGGCGCCATCGCGGCCTCGGTGCTGGGCTACAACCTGCCGCGCAAGCGGGTGCTGACCTTCGGCGCCATCGCGGCCTGCCTCGCGGGCCTGGCCTTCGGCAACCTGACTGGCAGCGTGGCCTACGTGCTGGTCTTCGGTGCCCTGTTCCAGTTCTGCGTGCTCACGCTGAACACCTCCATCTGGATCTACGCGCCCGAGCTCTACCCCACGCGCATGCGTGGCCTGGGCGTGTCCTTCCTGCTGGCGCTGGGCACGGTGGGCGGCGCGCTGTCGCAGCTGGCGGCGGGGAAGATGTTCGACCTCCATGGCGTGGCCGGCATGTTCGGGATGATCGCCGTGATGTACGCCATCTTCGCGGTCGCGGTGCAGTTCGCGCCCGAGACCTTCGGCCGCTCCATCGAGGGCGGCGACGAGCCCGAAACGCCAGCGCCGACGGCCGTGCCGGTCACCGCACCGAAACCCGTTGCCCCTCACTGAGCGCCTTGCAGAGGCGGAGTCCCCATGAAACCAGTCGTTCTTCTGATCAACCCGAACACCTCGCGCGAGACGACGGCCATGATGCATGGCATCGCGCGCCGCGCCCTGCCCTCGGCCTATGCGCTCGAGAGCGAGACGGCCGCACGTGGCGCACCGATGATCACCACCGTCGAGGAACTGGCCATCTCGGTGGAAGAGGTGCGCGTGATCGGTCAACGGCGCGCCGCCGAGGTGGCCGCGATCGTGGTCGGCGCCTATGGGGACCCCGGCCTGGAGGCCCTCCGACGCAGCGTGTCGATTCCGGTCTTCGGCATCGGCGAGGCCTCGATGCGCGAGGGCGCCATGGGGGGACGGCGCTTCGGCATCGCAACGACCACGCCCGACCTGGGCCCGGCGATCGCCGCGGCCGTGGCCCGGCTCGGCCTCGCCGACTGCTTCACCGGATGCCGGATTCCACCCGGCGATCCACTGGCACTGGCCGCAGACCCCGCGCTCCAGGACGCCTACCTGGTGCAGGCGGTCGAGCTGTCGATCCGCCAGGACGGCGCGCAGGCGGTGGTGATCGGCGGCGGCCCGCTGTCCGAGAGTGCCGAACGCATCCGCGACCGCTTCGCCGTGCCGGTGATCTCGCCGATCGGCGCGGCCATGCGCATGGCCGCGGCGGCGCTGGACGCCGGCGCACCCCCCCGCTGAACCGCCCCGCGCCGACCTGAGCGCGCCTCGTCTGTTGTCGCGTCCCGCACCGGGCGCGTGGAGATGCGCGCGCCTGCGTTTCTTCGGATCGCGTCCCTCTTCTTCCTTTTCCTCTTTCCTGTCTTCTTCTCGAGCGAGCACACACCATGAAGGTCTTCCACAAGCTCCCCTGCGCCGCGGCGCTCCTCCTGCTGGCCTTGTCGGTCCACGCCCAGTCCTCGCGCGGCCTGCCGCCCGGCAACGCGTCGTCGGTCTCGCTGTACGGCATCGCCGCCACCGAACTGGTCCACGTCACCAACGTGCGCGAAGGCGCGAACCTCGGCAGCACCACCCGCCTGGAAAATAGCAAGGTCACGGCCTCGCGCCTGGGCTTCATCGGCAGCGAGGACCTGGGCGGCGGGCTCTCGGCGGTGTTCAACCTCGAGATGGGCTATTCGCTGGACACCGGCAACCCGTCGAATGCCACGACCTTCTTCAACCGCAGCAGCTATGTGGGCCTGCGAGGCGGCTTCGGCACGCTGACGCTGGGCCGCCATTGGGATGTCGAAGACGACATCCTCGGGCGCTACTTCGTCTTCGCCGGCTATTCCGCCTTCCAGTTCAGCGAGTTCGGCGGCATCAGCGAGACGATCCCGAACTCGGTGAAGTACGTGTCGCCGAACTGGGGTGGCGTGACGCTGCGCGGGCTCTATGCGCTGGGCGAAGGCACCGCCGGCCACACCTCGGAAATCGCCGCCAACTACGCGGCCGGCGGCCCCTTCGAGGCGGGCGCGACCTGGCGCGTCCAGCACGATGCGCAGGGCCGCGCCACCCAGCTGGCGACGGTCGGCGCAAGCTATCTGTTCCAGCCCGGCGCCACCGGCAGCTGGCGCCTGCATGGCGGCTACGCGGCCAGCACGCCCGACGCCAGCATCGGCGTGCCCAAGGCCGCGGCCTACGACATCGGGCTGGTCTGGGCCCCGCCGAAGCTGCCGATGAACCTCACGCTCGACTACGTGGCGCGCGACCAGAAGGGCACGCCCGACGACAGCAGCTTCGTGCGGCTGGGCGCCGAGTATTTCCTGTCCAAGCGCACCGCGCTGATCGCCAACCTGGTGCGGATGCGCAACGAGGGTTCGGCAAGCCAGCGCTTCTACGGGCTCGGCGCGGCGGGCTACGACCAGAACGTCTACAGCGTCGGCCTGCGGCACGCGTTCTAGTCACACCCGGCTGCTAGGATGCCGTCGCCGGGAAAACAGCCTCCCGGCCTGAAACAAGACGGTGTCCCGTCCAAGCGCTGGAGACCCCTTCGGAGCCGTCCGTGGACACTGCATCGCCCCCTGCGCCGCCCTTGCCTGCCGCGCCCCCTCCCGTCACTTTCGCAGAAGCCCTGCGCTTCTGGCTCAAGCTGGGCTTCATCGGCTTCGGCGGGCCCGCCGGGCAGATCGCGATCATGCACACCGAGCTGGTCGAGCGCCGGCGCTGGATCAGCGAACAGCGCTTCCTGCATGCGCTCAATTTCTGCATGCTGCTGCCCGGCCCCGAGGCCCAGCAGCTGGCCACCTACATCGGCTGGCTGATGCACAAGACGCGCGGCGGCATCGTCGCCGGCGTGCTGTTCGTGCTGCCCTCGCTGTGCATCCTGATCGCGCTGTCGTGGGTCTACCTGCGCTTCGGCAACGTGCCGGCGGTGGCCGGCATCTTCTACGGCATCAAGCCGGCCGTCACCGCGCTGGTGCTGCACGCGGCGCACCGCATCGGCAGCCGGGCTCTGAAGAACCGGTGGATGTGGGGCATCGCCGCGGCCGCCTTCGTCGCGATCTTCGCCTTCGACACGCCCTTCCCCGCGATCGTGCTGGCGGCCGGCGCGATCGGCCACCTGGGCGCGCGCTGGGCGCCCGCGGTGTTCTCGCCCGGCGGCGGCCAGGGCCGCGCCCCGGCGCACTACGGCCCGGCATGGATCGACGACGACACGCCCACGCCGCCCCATGCGCGCTTCTCGCGCGCGCGCCTGCTGCGGGTGCTGGGCGTGGGCGCCGGCCTCTGGCTGCTGGCCATGGGCGTGCTGGTCGCGGTCCAGGGCCTGGCGGGCACGCTCACGCAGATGGGCTGGTTCTTCAGCAAGGCTGCGCTGCTGACCTTCGGCGGCGCCTATGCGGTGCTGCCCTACGTGTACCAGGGCGCGGTCGAACAGCACCACTGGCTCTCCGGCGCGCAGATGATCGACGGGCTGGCCCTGGGCGAGACCACGCCGGGCCCGCTGATCATGGTGGTGGCCTTCGTGGGCTTCGTCGGCGGCTGGCTCCAGCAGGTGCTGGGGCCCGACCCGCTGTTCCTGGCCGGCGCACTGGCCGCGACCGTGGTGACCTTCTTCACCTTCCTGCCGTCCTTCGTCTTCATCCTGGCCGGCGGACCGGCCATCGAGGCCACGCACGGCAGGCTGGGCTTCACGGCACCGCTGTCGGCCGTCACGGCGGCGGCGGTGGGCGTGATCCTGAACCTGGCGCTGTTCTTCGCACACCATGTGCTGTGGCCCCAGGGCTTCGGCGGGCGCTTCGACATCGTCTCGGCCGCGATCGCCGTGGCCTCGGCCATCGCGCTGTTCCGCTTCAGGGTCGGCGTGCTGCCGCTGCTCGGGGCCTGCGCGGCCGTGGGGTTGGCGATCACGCTGCTCGGGCCGGCGCTGCGCTGAAGGCCCCAGGGCCTGTTCACAGGCCCTAGCCCAGCAGCACGATCCCGCCGGGCAGCGCCGTGCGCTCCAACCGGAACAGCCGCTGGATCTGCACCAGCGCCTGGTCCAGGTCCGCGATCACGAAACGCCCGCTCACCGGCTTGTCGCCCAGCGCACGCGCCAGCAGCAGCACGCGACCGGGCCGGTAGCGGTTGATCTCCGCCACCACCTCGGTCAGCGCGGTGTTGCGAAAGCTCAGCACGCCCTCGCGCCAGGGCGACAGCGAGGCCACGTCGATCCGCCGCGGCGTGCCCAGCGCGTGGCTGTCGTAGCTGATCTGCTGCGCGGGCCAGAGCGTGGCTTCGCGCCCGCCGGCGGCCACCTGCACGCGGCCGTCGAGGCAGGTCACGCAGATGCCGTCGGTGCGCCAGCGGACCTCGAAGCGGCCGTCGGTGGTCCAGGCCTGGCCCTGGGCCGCCGTCACGGTGAAGGGGTGGGCGGCACGCGCCGCATCGACCGACACCTCGCCATCGATCAGCTCGATGCCCGCGGACGGCCCATCGCCCGCACGCAGCGCGACACTGCTGCGGGTGTTGAGGTCGAGCGTGACCGAAGGCGCCAGCGCCAGCCGGCGCTGCTCGCCGACGCCGGTGCGGATGTCGGCGCGCAGGGCCTCCACCGACGGCCACAGGTCCAGCGGCGGCTTGACCAGCGCCACGCCGATGCCGGTGACGGCCATCGCCATGGCGCCGCCGAGCATGCGGCGCCGCGACAGCACGGGCGTGGGCATCGACAGGGCGTCGGCAGCGCGCAGCCGCGCGAGTTCGGGGTCGTCCTGACCGGCCAGCACCGCCGCGGGGCGCAGCGCGCGCCACTGGCCGTGGGCCTTGCGAAAGGCCTGCGCATGCGCCTGGCTGGTGGCGCACCAGCGCTGCAATGCGCGCGCATCGCGCGGCCGGGCCGCACCCGATGCGAGCCGGCGCACCCAGGCCTGCGCCTGGACCTCGAGCGCGGCCGAGCGCGGGTCGGCCTCAGGCGCGCGCACCGGCACCTCCGACACGACGGCTGGCAAGCAATGCAGAACAAGAAAACGCGAGGCCCATACCCAGAAGACGGTTCTCGCGCGCCGAAACTGCACACCCTCGGGCCAAGCTCATTGCATGCGCTCCGTCACATGCTCGTGGGCTCGGCGCAGTTCGCGGTCGACCAGACTTACCGACACGCCCAGGCGCCGCGCCACTTCCTGCCGCGGCATCTCGTCGACCCGGATCAGGATCAGGATGCGGCGCCGCCGCGGTGGCATCTCGTCGAGCACGGCCGCCAGGCGCTGCGCCTCGGAGCGGGCCTCGGCGGTCTGCGCGGGGCCGGGCGCGGGGTCGCTCAGGCTGTCGAAGATCTGCTCCACCTCGGCCCCGCCCAGGAAGCGGCCCTCGGCGCGCAACCGGTCGAGCGCGGCATTGGTGGCCATGCGCATCAGGTAGCTCAGCGGGTACTGCACGGGCGCGGCCGACTCGGCACCGCCCTCGAGGCGCAGCCAGGTGTCCTGCAGCGCGTCGCCGGCCAGGTCGGCGTTGCCCAGCTGCAGCGTCAGCCGGCGCTTGAGTTCCTCGTAGCGCCCCAGCATGAAATCGCGCAAGGCGCCCAGGCCGGCGCCGGCGCCGAATCCGTGGCCGCTCATCGGGCCGCCCCGCAGTCGCGGCCGGCGGCCATGGCGCTCGGCACGATCAGCATCACGAAAGGCTGCGCCGCGTCGCCGGCCGGCGGGCGGCCGACGTGCACTTCGCGCATCGCCTGCAGGATGGCGCCGTCGCGCGCGGCGTCGCCGGTCGAGTCCAGCAGCATCGGGCGCTCGACGCGCCCCTGGCCGTCGACATGGAAGCTCAGGGCCACGCGCCAGCCCGCAGGCGCGGTGCGTGCATCGCGGCAGAAGATCTCGCGCACGCGGGACTGCAGCAGGCCGTCGTAGGCCGCGTCGCGCGGGACCGCCGCCACGGCCTCGGCGATGGGTACGGGGGCCAGGGCTTCGATCACGAAGGCCTCGGGTGCGGTGAGGTGCGCCGCCAGGCCCGAGCCCTCGAGCAGCAGCCGCAGCGCGGCCTCGGGCGTGTAGCGGCCGGCCAGTGCCGGCGCGCGACGGCCGGCCACGGTGTCCGCCTGGTAGAAGCCGGACCACCCCGTCATCGCGCCGAAGGCCTCGAGCGCTTCGGGCAGCGGCTGCGCGGGCAGGTCGAAAGCGATGTCGCCCACGCGTGGCACCTGCGGACGCGACGGCGAGGACGCCGGCCGCGGCGCCGCGGCCGGACCGGCTTGCGCCAGGCTCATGCCGATCGCCAATGCGAGCGCGCAGGCGAGCGGAGCCGGGGTTGCCATGGGCGAAGGGAGATCATGCGGAGCAGAGAAATCGCCGCCGGAAGATGCGGCGCCTATCGCGATGCATGCTGCCCGCGCAATTTGACCGGCGCGTGACGAAGGCCTCGAAAGTGGCGCCGATCGCCCCCTCAAGGCCCGGTCTTTCCCTACACGCGCGCCGGGGGCCGCGATGTAACTTCGCTTACAGATTCCAGGCTGCGGCGCGCTCCGTGCCATGTGCCTGCCCTACCGGCAGGCAGACAGTCTGGCAACAGGAGCTGCCATGGACGTTGTCGTCATCGGTGGAGCGACAGGTGCACTCGACGTGCTCAAGCGCCTGGTTGCCGGGCTTCCCAGCAACTTTCCTGCAGCCCTGGTGGTGGTGCTCCACCCCGATGAACGACAGCCGCGATCGCTGGTCGCGGCATTGATGAAGGCCACTGCGCTCGATGTGTCCTGGGCCGAAACCGGCGAGGCACCACGGCGCGGCCATCTCTACCTGGCCCCGCCGGACCGCCACCTGGTGTTCGACGCCGGGGGATGCCTGCATCTGGACGACGGGCCGAAGGTCCGGCACTTCCGCCCGGCGGCCGACCCGCTGTTCGAGAGCGCGGCCCGCGTCTTCGGGGGGCAGGTGATCGGCGTCGTGCTCAGCGGCGACGGCGACGATGGCACCGACGGGCTGATCGCCATCAAGCGGGCCGGCGGTGTCAGCATCGTCCAGAGCCCCAGCGATGCACTGGAACCCGACATGCCGACGTCGGGGCTGCTCAACGACAGCCCCGACCATGTGCCGCTCGCGGAGGAACTCGGTCCCCTGCTTCAGCGGCTGGTCACGCACAGGGTGTTGCGGCGGAAAAAGCACTCGGTGATATAGCAGGGCTTCCGCTACTCGCCACGGCTGCGCTTCTTTGCTCCATCGCCGTCGGCGTCGCCTTCGAGCAGCATCCCACGCCGAGCCAACCGCTCCTTTGCTTCGGTCAATGCCGAATGCAGTTGCTGCGCCAGCTCAGCCTTGGGCGGCAATTCGGTCCAGTACTCGGCGACCGTGATGCCATCCTGATGCATCTGCAGCAGCTCTACCTGTTCGCGGCTGGACTCGGCGCACAGGATCAAGCCGATGGGCGCTTCCTCCCCGGGCTGACGTTCGTACTTGTCCAGCCATCGAAGGTAGAGCTCCATCTGTCCTTTGTGCGCGGCCTTGAAGCGACCGAGCTTGAGCTCGATGGCCACCAATCGCCGCAACCGGCGATGGTAGAAAAGCAGGTCGAGGTAGAAATCCTCGCCGTCGATCACCATGCGCTTCTGGCGCTCCACGAACGCGAAGCCTCGGCCCAGCTCCAGGATGAAGGCCTCGAGCTGCCGCAGAATCGCCGCCTCCAGATCTGCCTCGTCATGGCCTTGGCGCAAACCCAGGAAATCGAGAAAGTACGGATCCTTGAAAACCTGCGCGGGAGCGAGCGGCATGGCCGGCGCCTGGGCGCTGGCGATCTCTGTGCGCTCGAAGGCCTTGCGCTCGATCTGGAGGCTCAGTTCGCGCACGCTCCACCCGTCTTGCGCGGCGCACCGGGCGTAGAACGCACGCGCCTGGGCGCTCTTGAGCGCCACGATGGCCACCAGATGGCTCCAGCTCAATTCTGTCGACAGCGTCGACACAATGGCGGCGTTGGGAAAGGCTTGCGCAAACTTCACCATGCGGCGCAAGTTGCGCGACTCGAAACCTCGACCGAATTCCGAGGCGAGTTGCTCCCCCAATCGGTCCAGCAACTGGGCGCCGTAGCTGGCACGTGCATCACCCAGCACCTCGACGCAAAGCCGTTGCCCCACCGCCCAGTACAGCCGGGTGAGCTCGGCATTGACCGCACCCGCCAAGCGCTGTCGGCTGGTGGCAATCAGCGCACGCAGTTCGGCATGCAGGCGATCGGGGCTCAAGGACGGCGTCTGGCTCACTGGCGTCAGCCTCACTGGTACGTTGTTGCCGAGATGATAGCCCGCGACACAGGCGTCATCGCCACGGCCACCGCCTCATCCGCAGACGCGGCGCGCAGATATGCCCTACCCCCGCCAGTGGCGCCGCGCCTCGTTGAGTTCCGCCATCGAGATGTGCAGTTCGGCCATGGTCTGGACCATGAGTTCGAGCAGCGCCGTGCGCTGGCGCAGCCGCGCGGCCTCGGCGCGCTGGGCGCGCTGGGCCTGCTGCGTGGCGGCGCGCAGCGCGCGTTTCGCGGGCGAGTCGGGTCCGCTGGTGTCGTGCAGCGAGGGCTCGTCGTCCCTCGGTGCGAGGGCGCGTCCGGCAGCGGCGAGGCGCATGGGGCTCACGCCGCTGCAGGTTCTTCCACGGCGGCGCCGACGGCAGCCGGCGCCTCGGCCTGGCCCTCTTCCGACGCGGCCTTGTAGTTGCGCAGGTGCAGGAAGAACTGGCCCATCATCTGCGTCCACAGGTTGAGCGATAGCGCCAGGTGGGCCGGGGCCACGCCACCGGCGGCCACCACGTCCATCTCGAGCACCACGAAGTCGCCGTGCTGCGCCACGCGCGCGAAGCGCTTGCTGCGGTGCCACGACGAGAGCACGCCCTCGGGCAGCGTACCGCCCTGCACGCGCAGCGGGCAGCTCAGCGTGAGGTCGGCGTACTCGCCGGCGGCGATGGGGTTGCCCCACAGCACCTGGAAGCCGATGCCGTGGCTGGCGCTGTGCAAGCGCACCACGCCGTCCTGTTCGACGGCGGTGACGGCACAGCCTGCGGCCTGGATGGCGTCGGTCACGACGGCGGCGTTGAGGCTCTGCAGCAGCGCGGGCGCGGCGGTGCTGTCGGCGGCGATGGGGGTCGATTTTTCGGTCATGGAAAAGGGTCTCCGGAAGAGGTGAGGAAGAGGGTCTGGAATCAGGGGGTCTGGCGAAGCGCCGCGTCGAGGGCTGCGCCGTCGATGGTCACGCTGCCGGCCGGTGCGAGGCCCGCCATGTGCGCCTGCACCAGCTGCTGCTGGCGTTGCTGGCGCAATGCGGCCTGCAGCTGTGGCTTCATTTCCTGCAACGTGGCGGTGCGCGCCGGCTGGGTCTCGAGCAGCTTGACGATGTGGAAGCCGGCGTCGGAGGCCACGGCCTCGCTGACCTCGCCCACCTTGAGCTTGCCCACCACCGTGCGCACCTCGGGCAGCAGCTGGGCCAGCGGCAGTGCGCCCACTTCGCCGCCGCGCTCGGCGCTGCGCTTGTCGTCGGAGCGGCTGCGCGCCAGGCTCGCGAAATCGCCGCTGCGCGCCTGCGTGGCGAGCTTGCGGGCCTCTTCGCGGACCTTGGCCTGCGCGGCCGCATCGCCGGCCGGGGCGGCCAGGTAGATCTGCGCCACGCGGTAGACCGTGGGCAGCGCGAAGCCGGCCTTGCCCTGTTCGTAGGCGGTGCTCACCTCGGCGTCCGAGGGGAAGCCCGCGGGCAGCTGGGCCAGCGACTCGAGATAGCTGGTGGCGACGATGCGCTGCGTGATCTCGTCGACCGCGGCATCGATGCGCGCCTTGACCTCGGGTCGCTCGGCCCAGCCCTTGGCACGCGCCTCGCGCAGCAGCGTTTCGCTGGCGAGCCGCTGGCGCAGCCAGTTGTCGAGCGCGCCGCGGTTGTCCCTGAGCGCGCTGCGCTCGGCTTCGGGCAGGCTCTGGAGCAGGCGCTCGACGTCGGCCCGGCCGACCGTCACCGCGCCCAGGCTGGCCACCACGGTGTTCGCGGGCGAGGCCTGGGGCGGGGTCTGCGCCGTCGCCGCGCCGAGGCACGAGGCCAGCAGCACGCCGGCCGCGGCACGCAGCGAGGGCATGCGGACTGCAAATTGCTTCTTCATTCGGTTCATTTCTTTCACTGCGTTGTCAATCCACGCCATGGACCGCCGTGCGTCGATCGCCGTATTCGTCGCCGCCCCTTCCTGCTGCGCGCCGCGGTGTTCGTCACGGCTTCCCAGCAACATGACGAAGCACTCGCGGCCGAGCAGCAGCAGGGTCGGCGCCGGCGTCTCGATCAGGCGGCGGACCATGGCACGACTCACTGCGCCGCGGCGGCGGGTGCCGCAGCAGCCGGCGCGCTCACGCTGCGCGCATCGAAGCGGCCTTCGTAGAGCTTGTCGCCGTACTGCTGCGCGATCTGCTCGTACTTCACGCGGCTCTGCGCGGCGAAGGGCTGGCGCGACGCGAGCACGCTGCCCAGGTCCACGGTCTCGTAGGCGCGCAGGATCTCCTGGCCCACCGCGTAGAGCTGGGTGTTCTTGGCCTCGCACTGCGTGACCGCGGTGCGCTGCAGCGCGGTCTCGGCGGCCAGGCGCTGGCGCTCGGCCTCCGAGGCGCGCGCCATCTTCAGCAGCTCGTCGTAGGCATTGCGGAACTGCGCGACCTGCGCGCTGGCGCGCTCGGTCGCGGCCTGGGCCTGGGCCTTGACCTGCTGGCTGCCTTCGGTGGCCTGTGCGCGGCCCTGGCGCTCGGCGCCGAGCTGCGCCTCGGCGCGGGCCAGCGCCTTCTTCAGTTCGGCGACTTCGCCCGCCGGTGCCGCGGCCACGGGTGCCGCGGGGGCGGCACCAGACTTGAGTTGCGCCAGCTCGTTCTGCGCCTGCTGCAGCTGCGAGGTGGTGATGCGCAGCTGCGCGCGCAGCCGCTCTTCCATGCCCTGGCCCGGCGCCGTCTGGGCCATGGCGGCGCCGCAGGCCAGCGCGGCGGCGAGGCTGCAGGCCAGCGGACGCCAGCGTGCGCGCGATCGATTCGATGGGGTGTTCACACGCCGCTCCTTAGAACCGTGCATTGAATTCGAGCTGCAGCGTGTCGATCGCCAGCGGCGCGCCGAAGACCTGCTTGGTCGCCGACCAGCGGCCGGTGAACCAGGCGTTCCTGTCGATCGCGTAGGAGGCGCCGAGGAAGTAGCCCTTGGCGTTGGTGCCGCCCTGGTGGAAGGTCGAGTCGTTGAAGCCGTCGGGCAGCGCGTCGGGTTCGATGCGCTTGTAGCCGGCCAGCACGTTCCAGTCGCCGCGGGCCGCGGGCGTGGGCTTGCCGTAGGTGGCCTGCAGGCTGTAGGCGTTGCCGCCGCTCTGGAAGTCGGCCTCGGTGGTGGCGCCCGAGCCGCCGAAGTTGTTGATGATGCCGCCGCGTGCGCGCGCGAACATCTCCGACTTGTCGTAGGCCATGTTGCGGATGAAGTTGGCGTCCAGGCGCAGCGCGTTGCCCGCGACGCGGGTGTCCCAGCGGAAGTTCAGGTCGACCAGCTGGAACTTCGAGGCCAGGCCCACGTACTGCGGCTGCGGCGTGTTGCCCGGGTCCAGCGGGTTGAGCGCGATGTCGCGCAGCAGCATCAGCGTGTTGCCCTTCTGCATGAAGGCCGGACGCGCCCAGTCGGTGCTGCAGCTGTCGGCGCCCGCATACAGCGCGCACGGCGTCGAGACCTTGCCTTCGGTGTTCTTGAAGTCGTAGTAGGCGACCGCGCCGCGCAGGCTGTTGACGCTGTCGAGCTTCCAGCGCGCGCCGGCCTGTGCCCCCAGCAGCCACTTGTTCTCGCTGCCCATCTTGTCCTGCTGGCGGCTGGGGAAGCTGTCCGACGAGTACTCGAGCGGGATCAGCCCCAGCGTGCCGAAGACCGAGATGTCCTTGTTGGCCAGCGTCTTGTCGAACTGCGCGGCGATGCCGTCGAAGTTCAGGTCGCTGGAGAACAGCGTGTCGGTCGAGACGAAGGGGTTGCCGAAGCGCCCGCCGGTGAAGGTGAGCCATTCGGTCGGCTGGTAGGACAGCCACATCTGGTCGAGCCAGACGTTCTTCTTGGCCAGGCCGCCGCCCAGCGTCTGGGTGGTCGAGACCGGGCTGCCGTCGCTGCCGGAAGCCAGGCGGATGCCGGCCTTGGTCTGGTCGCTGATGTCCGCGAAGATGCCCAGGCGGGCGCGGGCGCGGAACTGGTTGCGCCGGTCCTGGCGCGTGTTGAGCAGCGAGGGCAGCGCGAGGTTGGTGTTGTTGTTGACGTCGAAGCCGTTGCCTTCGTTGAAGGCCGGCCAGTTGATCTCGATGTTGGAGTTGCCGCCCGAATAGCTGCGCGACTCGTTGCGCACGCGCACGTCGCCTTCGACGCGGATGCGCTTGCTCCACTCCGGCGTCTCGTTGGGCGCGGCCCAGCCTTCGGACTTGGCCTGCGCCATGACCTGGCCCTTGACCTCGTCACGGATCTGGTCGCGCACGGTCTGCGAGATGTAGGGCACGCGCACGTCGCCCGGCTCGACGCGCAGGCCGCTGCCGGCGACAGCCGCCGGTGCGGCGGCCGCGGCCTGGCGCTGCAGCTGCTGCGCGGCCATGGCTTCGGTCTGGGCCTGCGCCAGCAGCGCCTCGCCCACGTCCTTGCTCAGCGTGCCGCTTTGCATCAGGCCGCGGACCAGGCGCACCATGGCGCTGTCGCCCACCGGTGCGGCGGCGGTCTGGGCATGGGCTGCGGAGCCCATCGCGCCCAGCAGCGCGAGGGCGGAGGCCGCCGCCAGCGACTGCGCGCTGCGTCGGAGAGTCTTGGATTGGTTCATCGGATTGCTCTAGGAATGAATGGAATGGACGGGGATGCCAGGGCCTTCATCAAGGCCGGCGCCCCTTCATGGACACGCGCATCGGGAAGCGCGCGGAAGCCGGTGGGCTCTCGTCGATGCGGGTCATCTCGCGGGCCATGGCGAGCACGGCCTCGTCGGACTGCGGGTTGCCGGTGCTCTTGACCAGCTGCACGCGCGTGGTCTTGCCGGCTGCGTCGAGCCACAGGTCGATCTGGATGTCGTCGAAGGTCAGTTGCCGGGTGCGCGGATCGCGTGCCAGGGCCTGCTGCAGCGCATTGGCCACGTAGCGCCCGTAAGAGCCGCTGCCCAGGCCGCCGCCGCCGCCGCCACCGGTCATGCCGCCGCCACGTCCGGCCGCGATGCCGAAGGCGTCGGTGCCGGCCTGCGCCGCGCCGTCGATGGTCACCGGGTCGCCCACGTCCTGCGACGGGCTGGGCGGCGCGTCGTCCTTGGGCGGCTCCTTGTTGTCGATCGGCGTCGGCTCGGGCTCGACCACGTCGGGCTTGACCTTCTCGGGTTCGGGCTCGGGCAGCTTCTCGGGCTCTGGCGGCGGCGGTGGGGGCGGCGGCAGCATCAGCATCGGCGCGTCGGCCACCTGGCGCTTCTGGCTGGCCGTGTCGGACAGCAGGTACCAGACCAGCGCCGCCAGCAGCGCCAGCACCACCGCACCGATGACGACACCGCCCCAGCGACGCCACAGGCCGGCCGCGTCCTTCGACGCCGGCCGCCGCGGGCTGGTTGGATGGGCAAGGTTCACGGGCGCGTCCTCAGCTCGGCTTGCCGGTCACCAGGCCGACCTGGTTGAGCTCGATGCGGCGCAGCAGGTCGAGCACCTCGACCACCTTGGCGTACTGCACCGCGGCGTCGCCGCGCACGATGACCGGGAAGTCCGGCGACAGGGCCTTCTCGGTGCGCAGGCGCTCCTCGAGCTCGGCCAGCGAGACCGGGTAGGCGTCGAGGAACAGCTGACCCGCGTTGTCGACCGTGATGGCCTTGGTCTTGGGCTTCTCGAGCGCGATCGAGGAACTGGCCTTCGGCAGGTCGACCTTGATGCCGGGAATGCTGGCGTTGCTGGTCAGGATGAAGATCACCAGCACCACCAGCAGCACATCGACGAAGGGCGTGATGTTGATGCCGCCGGTGCGCTTCTTGGTGCCGAACTTGGCAGGGTTGGCCATGGTGTGCTCTCGGCCTCAGGCAGCCACGTGGCCGGGAGCGGCGGTCCAGCCGGCGTCGGCGTCGATGCCGGCGCGGCGCGCGCTGCGTGCCGGCGCGGCCTGCGGCAGCGAGCGGCCTTCGCCCTGCTCTTCGGCCAGGCGCGTGACGAACTCGTCGACGAACACCGCCATGTCGGCGCCGATGGCGTCGGAGCGCGAGGCGAGCCAGTTGTAGCCGAACAGCGCGGGGATCGCGACGCCCAGGCCGGCGGCGGTACACAGCAGGGCCGCGGCCATGCCGGGCGCCACCGAGTTGATGTCCACCGCACCGGCCATGGCCGCCACGACGAACACCAGCATGATCCCGATCACGGTGCCGAACAGGCCGACGTAGGGCGCGCCTTCGATGGTGGTCGAGAGCCAGTTCATGCGCTTGGACATGCGCTCGTTCTCGCGCACCATCACGCCGTCCATCGCGGCGCGGATCGCGCCGATGGTGGAGGCCGACACGGAGTTCAGGTCGTAGCCGCGGTCATGGCGGCGGCGCATCTCGTCGACCGCCACTTCGTACAGGCGCCACAGCGACGAGTCGGCCTTGACCTGCTCGGACACGGCATTGCTCACGGCCAGGCGGTCGAGCGGCGCACCGGCGGTTTCGCGGAACAGGCCGATGAAGGCGGCGTTGGCGCGCGAGGCGGCGCCGTAGCTGCGGCCCTTGCCGATCATGATGGCCCACGACAGCACCATCATCAGGCCCAGCAGCGCGACCACGATCCAGGCGTCCAGCGGCATGGCCGCGAGGATGAAGCCGAAGTGGCTCTTGCCGGCCTGCTGCTCGTCGGCACCGAAGACGGCGAGACGCGATTCGGCGCCTTGCGACACGGCATCGGCCAGCAGCAGGGCGTCGGGGCGTGCGACCTTCGACAGGCGCACTTCGTCGATCGCGCCGGTGAAGGCGGCCAGCGAAGGCACGGCGGCCTGGCCGGCCGGCGTGGTTGCGGCGGCCGCATCGGCACCGATCGAGGCGGCGCTGGCGAGTGCCGGCATCGCGGCGGCGAGCGAGACGGTCGGACGGCCGCCCACGAACAGGGTGGCGTTCTGGCCGTCGGACTTCAATGCCAGGTAGGCCCACTGGCCGGCCTGGATCGGCTGGCCGGGCGCGCTGCGCTGGCCGTTGATGCGCACGAAGGGCACGCCCTGGTCGACGCCGATCACGAGTTCGCTGGCGCCGTCGCGGCGCGCATAGACCACCTGCTGGGCACCGAGCTGCTCGGGCTTGATCCAGGCGGAGAAGGTGAACGCTGCACCGGCCTTCTGTGCCAGCGAAGGCGAGGCCGGCAGCATCAGTGCGTCGCGGCCGAGCTGTGCGCCCTTGCCGATCACGGTACCGTCGAGGCTGACCACGGCGCTCTGGCCATGGTTGCCGTAGGCGGTGGTGTCGCGCGGCGGCACGTTGGCTTCGGCGAAGTGGTAGACCAGCGTGTAGTCGGGGTCGTAGGTGCGCTGGCCGTTGCCCGAGGCCGGGGCCTTGGGGTTGCCGTAGTACATCCACAGCTTCTGCGGCGCGCCCGCGCCGACCGCGGGCACGTCGACCCAGATCAGCGCCATGCCCAGCAGCGGGTCGAACTGTTCGATCTGGTGGTTGAGCACCGTCTTGTCGTCGCCGGCGACGAAGCGCAGGTCGGCACCGGTCTCGTTCACGCCCTGGAAGCTGAAGTTGCCGGTGTGCAGGCGCACCAGCACCGGGGTGCGGCCGGCGTCGCCGCCGATCGCGCCGGCCTGCGGGCCGCCGTCGACGGTGAGGGGCTTGCGGTAGGCCCAGTCGGGCTGCCACCAGGCGTGCGCCAGGCCCGGCAGGAGCGTGCTCAACAAGGTGAGCAGAACAAATAGTGTGCGTCGCATGACAGAGTTCTCCGGAAGCTCGTAGGAATGACGATGAAAGATCGAGGGGTCGTGCCGACGGTCAGTAGTTGGCCGTCAGGCTGAAATTGATGCGGGTGTCGTGCTTCTCGGTGCGCGCACCCTTCTTGAGCGGATAACCCACGTCGACGCGGCCGTTGAGGCGCTCGGCGACGCGGAAGGTGGAGCCGAAGCCGACCGAGGCCAGCGTGAAGCCGTCCTGCTGTTCGGCCAGCGGACTCTTCAGGCGCAGCCGGCCCGCATCGGCGAAGGTGTAGAGGCGCCAGTTCTCGACCATCGGGCCGAGCCAGTCGAGCGGCTTGGTGCGCCACTCGAGCGAGCCGACCAGGCCGATGTCGCCGGTGCTCTCGGCCGACAGGTAGCCGCGCACCGAGTTCATGCCGCCGGCCGCGATCTGCTCGCTCGACACCAGCGGCGAATCGCTGAGCTGGCCCGACAGGCGCAAGCCGATCTGCGAATCGCCGGCCAGCGTGTAGCTGCCGTTCAGGTCGCCCTTGAGCACCATGAAGCTGGGCGAGGACTTGTAGCGCTTGTAGTCGAAGGCCTGCCAGTCGCTGCCGTAGCCGAAGGAACTGCGCGTGCCGGTCACCAGCGACAGGCCCAGGCCGACCTGGCTGCGCTCGGCCTGCAGGAAGCCGTTGTAGCCGAGCGTGATGGGCGCGTACTTGAGCGGCACGGTGTCGCCGGTCTTGCCCAGCATCAGCGCTTCCTTGTTGTCCTTGAAGTCGATGCCCACGCTCAGCGTGTGCCACCAGTCGCCGGCGTTGGGCACGGTGTAGGTGGCCTTGAAGCCGATCGAATGGCCCTTGCCCAGCACGTTGGTGCCGCCCACGGTGGCGACCGAGCTGTCGGACTTGTAGGCCGAGGCTTCGAGCGCCCAGGCGGTGCCGGGGATCGGGGCGCTGTACGAGGCCGAGATCACCTGCGTCTGGTTCAGGTCCTGCGGCGCGCCGAAGAAGCTGATCGAGGCGCTGTGGCCCATCTGCCAGAGGTTGTCGTGGCCGATCGAGGCGGTGCCGCGCAGCTTGCGCGTGTCGGCGCTGTAGTCGTTGTTGAGGCCCAGGCTGGCGCGCCACGGGCTCTCGTCGTCCACCTTGAGGTCGACGTCCATGGTGCCGGGCAGCGCGCCCTGCTTGACCAGCGGCATGACCTGGCGCTTGCCGCCGCGGTTGAGCGCGGTGAGCTGGGTCTGGGCCAGGTTGAAGTCGGGCACCTGGCCTTCGCGCAGTGCGGGCACCTGCTCGCGCACGTCGACCGGCGAGGTGTACTCGGAGCCGATCACGCGCACGCGGCCCACGCGGGTCTCGTTGACCTGCAGGAACACGATGCCCTCGGTCACCTGCTGCTCGGGCAGGTCGACGTAGACCGACTGGAAACCCTTGGCCTGGTAGACGGCCAGCAGCGCGTCGCGCGCGGCCTCGATGTCCTTCATCGTGCGCTCGGGGCCGAGGAAGGGCGTCACGGCCTGCTCGATGTCGCGCACGTCGAGCGCGGTGTTGCCGCGCACGATGTACTCGACGACATCGACCTTGCGCTGCGCTTGTTCGGCCGCGGGCTGCGCAGCGGCTGCGGCCGGCGCGTCCGCGGATTGGGCACCGGCGGCCAGGGGCACGGCCAGGCTCAGCACGGCCAGGCACACCGCTGTCCAGCGCATCGGCGGCCTGTTCTCGTTCAGTTCATGCATGGGTCCAACTCGATCTTCAAAATGGATGCGACGCGATGCCGGTCATGGCACCGCGCAGGAAGGTGAAGCCGCACGGCGCACGGTCGAAGCCGACCCATGATGGAAGTCCTTCATGTCGCAGTTGCGTACGGATACATAGACGCAACGGGCGCGCGGCGACTGTCGTTTGTCACGAAAACTTCATCAAAAAAGAAAGGCGGCCCCTTTGCGGCGGCCGCCTTCTTCACGAGACGAGAGAACGAGATCGCCGGCTCAGAGCCCCAGCGTCTGGCGCTCCGCCGGCGTCAGCTGGTTGCGAGCGCCTTCATCGACGCGGCCGGCCTGGCCCAGCACCTGCACCGCGCTGCCCGGCCGGTAGCCGACCGGCGATGCAGGGGATGCATCGGACGGGCGCGCCCCACCGCCCTCCACCGCTTCGTTGCCGAAGCCCAGCACGCGCACCGTGAACACCGACGGCAGCGCCTGGCGCGAGGCCAGGCGCTCGCGCTGCAGCACCTCCTGCGCCGCGCCCGCGGCCTGCGAGGCGGCAGCGCTCGCATTGCTCAGCGCGCCCACGTTCACCGCGGCGACGGTCGGAATGCCCACCGACTGGCCCTTGACCTGGATGTTGGCCGCGTTCACCACCTGCAGCGCCGCCAGGTTCACGTTGCCCGACACGCGGATGCCCGCTTCGCCCGCGTCGATCGTGCCCAGGGGCGCGATCAGGTCGATGTCGCCCGCCGGCACTTCCGCGATCGGCGCCAGCGTCGCGATGCCCGCGCCCGTGCTCGGTACATCGGAAGACAGCGTGACGTTGCCCCAGCTGTCGTACACGCGCTTGGGCGGCGTGTAGACCACCGTGGTCTTCGAGCCCCGGCCCGCGTTGATGTCGCCTTCCGCCGACCAGCCCAGGATGCCGCCACCGAAGGTGGTCATGATCCGGCTCTGGCCCAGCAGGATGCTGCCCAGCGCGTAGACGTGGATGTCGCCCGCGCCCTGCGTGATCACGCCGGGCACCACGCCCGCCACGGGCTGGGGCGTTTTGCCCTCGATGCCCAGCACCTGCCGGCCCCCGGGGGTGAGCAGGGTGATGTCGCCGCCGAACAGCGTGTTGACGCCGGCGCCGCCGTACAGGGTGATGTCGCCCTGGTAGCGGACCTCTCGGCCCTGGGCATCCTGTGCCGGGAACAGCGCGGCGATGGCGTTGCGCCCCCGCAGGTAGCTGCCGTAACGCGGGCTGTCGGCATCGTTGTATTCACGGCCACCGGCTTGCAGTTCGGCGAAATACACGCTGCGCGCAAACACCCGCTGCTGCGCCGATGGCAAGGCCTGGTAGTAGCGACGGGCCGCCGCGCCGTCGCCACTGAAGCCGTAGCGTTCGGCCAGCCATGCGACCAGTTCCGCTTCATAGGTCTTGACCACCTTGCCGCCTTGATCGGCCAAGGGCACGCCGCTCTGCGCCAGGTTGGCCGGGTCCAGGTAGGGCGTCACGAAACGCAGTTCATCGAGGCCGCCACTGCCGACGCCGGCCTGCATGACGACGCTGGCGCCAGGACGCAGGTCCCCTGCCACGACAGGCCCGAGGCTGACGACCGCGGCCTTGCCTTCCATCAGGATGTTGCGGCCCGCGGAAATCTCCAGCGTGCCAGGACCGGCGACAAGGAAGGCGCTGTAGAGGATGTCGCGACCGGCCGACACCACCGACACATCGGTCGGGCTGTTGTGAACGAACAGGTTGCCACGGCTGTCGCCGCCGTAATCTCCGTTGTAGCCCGACAGGGTAGGAAAGAAGGTCGGCAAGCCCAGAGCGGTGCCCGAACTCACGATGTCACGCCCCGCCCGCATCCACACCGGGCCGGCGGCTTCATAACGGACCTGCCCCTGCCGTGCGCCGGCGAATGTCAGGATCTCGCCGCTGCGCAGGCCCACGATGTCGCCTTGCTGCGCGTAGAACCTGGCCGGTTCTGCCTGGGCCGCCGCGCGCACAGGATCGGTCGGGCTGCGGAAGGCAAACAAGGTGTAGCCCTGTTGCGTGCTGGCCCGCACCGCGTCGCTGCCCGAGTTGGTGATGGGGTCGTTCCGTCCCCCCAGCTCACCCATGAAGGCCGGCGCGAAAGGTTTAGGCATCGATGCCGGGCTTTCACCCGACTGGTCGACCGCATAACCACTCGCGTAGATCGAGTCGCCGGCCAGCATGGCCAGCCGGCCCTGGCTCGACGGTGCCAGCAACAACGAGTAGGTGGGGTTGTAGGGGCCCGGTCCGCTGCCCAATGCGGACGGGCCGAGATAGATGCTGCCGTTGGCGGCCACTACGCCCAGTTTGGCGGGAAAGATGAAGCGCCCGTCCGAACTCGAGTAGTTGAGCCCTTGCAGGGGTGTACCGCTGCCATTTCTGCCCAGCGAACCGGTCTGCTGACTGGGCGTCAGACTGCCGCCGGCGGAGAACATGTCAATGGCGGTGCGCTCGGTCCACAGCGAGAACCAGCTGAACCCGGCGCCATAGCTGCTGCCGTTGTAACTGAAGGCCTGGGTGTTTTCGGTGGAGATACGGCCCGGGTCGCCGGTCCCCGCCAGCACCAGGTCACCGCGGGTCGACAGGCTGGCCGTGGCATCGCCGAGCATCAGCGTGATCCCGCCGGTGGCCGTGCCCAGGCTTGCGGTGTAGGGCGAGTAGGCACGGCTCTCCTTGGTGTCGTGGTCGCCCATCCTGCTGCCGTAGTTCAAGGCAATGCCCCCCAGGCTGCCGGCCTGCAGGGTCAAGGCGCCACGCAGGTTGGTCAACACGCCGTTGAGGTTGAGCGTCTGCTGGTTGTAGCTGGCCGACAGCGTGGCGGCCGTGTTGACGCGGGTCGCACGGGCGTCCAGCCCCGGGTTCAAATCACCGCCCATGCGCACATCCAGGTCACCGCCGCCGGTCAGCAGCAGTCGACCATCGACCACGCGCCCGGTGCTGCCCACCGCCAGAACCAGTCCTTCGCTGCGCGGCGCCCGCAAACCATCGGGGTGGCCGCGGCGCACCTGCATGCCGCCATCGCCGCCCAGGTCCAGGGTCAGGTTGCCGCCGCCCAGGGTGCCCACCCCGGTGAACCCCACCAGGCGCGGCAGCAGGTCGATCTGTTGGCTGTCTTCAAACTGGGAGTTGCCGCCGCTGGTGCCCTTCACATAGGTGCCGAAGTTGATCCACCAGCTGGTGGGCACGGGCGTCACACCCGCGGTGTCGCCGGTGCCCTGGCGCCACAACCAGTTGCCCAGGTTCGCACTGTTGATTTGGGTGCGGCCGTCGTTGGGCATGATCGCCTCTGCGTTCGGCGTCCAGACATCGCCCGTCAGGCTGCCGCCCGTGCGCAGCAACAGGTTGCCGCCGCCGTCGGGATACCAGGCTGCGTAAGGGCTGGCGCCGCCGGCATCGACCAGGGCTTCATGCGCCTTGGCTGCGCTGCCCAGGACCGTGCCATCTGCGGCGGTGGCACGGGCGCGGTTGAAGTCGGCGGCAGCGGCGCCGGCGCGCGCCGCGCTGGAGGTCCCGGCGGTGTAGATGCCGTAAGGCGATTGCATCGACACATTGCCGGAGGCGATCAGGTCCAGGTCACCGGTGCCGGTGCGCAGCACGCTGAAATGCTGGCTCACCGGCGAGACCCGTTTGACCGCACCGACGATCACCTGCTCGGGTACGGCGGGCGTCGGTTCACCCTGGGAAACGCAAAACCCATCGTCGCAAAAGCTTTCTTCATTGGGCAATACCGGTTGCCCAGGGGTATAGCCAAGGATGGCGGCGTCTTCGTTCCAAACGTACTTGACGAGCACACAGTTGCCCGGCTCACCACACATGTCCAGGAAGTCCGCTGGCACCGGCGTACCCGCCTCGACGCCATACAACTCGGCGGCAAGTTCATCCCAGTACCAGGCGCCGCCCGGCTGGGCCGGTTTTCCCGGGATGATTTTCTTGTCATGGGTTTCGTAGATGCCGTAGTGCGTGTCGGCCAGGGTCAGGTCGCCGGCAAAGGCGGGCTTGATCGAACGGGTGTCGGCCGCCTGGATGTCGGCGCCGGACACCAGGCGCAACGACCACGACTGCGAGCCCTCGGCCAGCATCGGCGCCACCGCCCAGTTCTGGCGCTGGAGGGCGCCGGTCACGGTGCGCAACGGCACCGACAGCGCGCCATCCGGCAGCTTGAGGTCGGTGCCATAAGGAATCAGCGCGCCGACCCGGAGTGCCAGGTTGCCGGCCAGCAGCACGCCGTCGGCTGCGCTGCCCGTGACGGGCCCGCGGCTGGGCAAGGGCACGCCCGCGGGCCAGGTCATGGCGCGCAGGGAGGCCGCGCCTGTCAACACCGTGCCCGCATCCAGCCGCGTGCCCGCGGCCAACAGCACCGGTGCTTTCAGCAAGGTGCCGGCGGCATACAGCACGGTGCCCGCGCTGTCGCGCACCGCCGCGCTCAACACGGTGTTGGCCGGCAGGGTCAACGCGGCATCCAGGACGCCCTGCGTTGGCAGCACCGTGCCTTGGGCCAAGGTGGTGGCCTTGATCGGCAACGCATAGTTCAGTGTCTTGCCGACGGGGAACGCGCTGCCATCGGCCAGCACCACGCCGGGGCCGGGCACGATCACGTCGCCACCGAACCCTTGCAGGCCCGGGGTCAGCACCCAGCCGTTGTCGTCCGGGGTGGGCGGCGGCGGTGCAAAGCCGTCGTTGATGCTGCCGTAGATGTCCAGGTTGCCACCGGCGCGCACCACCAGGCTGCCGACTTCGCCCGAACCGTAGACCGCGGTCTTCGGCGTGTGCGGGTTGACGCTGGCGTAGCGCATGCCCGACAGGTCCAGGTCGCCGCTGACCACCAGGTCGCCTTCGGTGACGATTTCGACGCCTGGGCGCAGGCGGAAGGCATCGCGATAGCCGCCGTTGTTCAGGCCGGCGAGTTTGCCGTTCATCAGCCCGTCGTTGCGCAGGGCGTTGTCGATGAAGACCTCGCTGAGCGCGTGCTTCTGGTCCAGGTAATGCTGGTCGATGACCTGGTACGGCCGGCCGTTGGCCGACGGTTCCGTGCCGATCGGTGCATCGGTGTAGCGGGCCACGGCGTTGAGCGCGATGGAACGCGCGCCCCGCACATCGACCGGTCCACGGGCATCGATGTCCACGTCATTGCCATTCAGCCGAGGCGCGTTCAGCTCCAGCGTGCCGCGGGCCAGGCCGTCGTACTGCCCCGGGCCACTGCCCGGGGCCGCCGCCGTGCCGTGACGCAAGTCGATGCGCGTGCCTTCGGCCAGGGTCAGTCGGCCCTCGCCACTGTTGAGTTCCACCACTGCACGGTTGGGTGCGTCGATGATCTTGCCGTAGCTGTCGACCCGCAAGGCCGTGCCATGCGCATCCAGCACCGCGCTGCCGGCGAGGGTCAGGCCGTGCTGGCCGGCCAGGCGAATCGTGCCGACGCGTTCGCCGCTGGCGTCGATGGTGCCCACCACCGTCAAGCTGCCGTTGTCCACCGAGACGTTGACCTGGTTGGACTTGAGTTCATCGCCGATCACCAGGCTGCCCTGCTTGATCTGGAAGCTGCGCGAGCCGAACACCAGGCCCTGGTTCAGGCGCTGGTTCAGGGCGGCGAAATCGCCCAGCTGCTGCGCACGGATGTCCACCCCGCCCGCCTTGTACGGCACCAGGGTGCCACCGGCGTCGTAGTGGCCGCTGCCACCGGCGCGAACCTGCCCTTGCAGGTCGACCCACCCGGCGCCAGCGTCCACGGCCACGGCCTTGAGCAAGCCGCCCTGGTTGTGTTGGGCCGACAGGTCGATCAGCGAACCGGCCGCCTGGCGAATGTTGCCGTGGCGGCTCTCCAGCGTGACGTCGCCGCCCCAGCTGTACTTGCCGACGTCGTTGATCTGCACCTTGCGCCCAGCGAGGTCCAGGCGCGAAGCCGCACCCAGGATCAGCGCTTCGTCGGCGCTCACGGTCAGCTTGCCGCTGGGCAGCACCACCGACGTGTCGATCCTCACGCTGCGCCCGGCCAGCAGCAACTCGGCGCCCAGGGCGTCGATGGCCGCGGCATCCACCGCCGCCGCGCCGCTGGCCGGGGCCACCACCGTCAGCGCACCGCCGGCGCTGATCCGGTTGACCGAGCCGGCCTCGCCCGTGAGCAAGGGCGTGCGGAGGGTCAGGTTGCCGCCACTGTAGGCAAAGCCCTTGCCGGCTTCGTAAGCCCCCTGGGACTGATGCACCGCCAGGCTGCCCTTGTGGTTGGCCGTGATGCGTTCGCTGGCGTTGAGGTGGACGTTGGCAAAACCCAGCGTCATGCGGCCGTTGTCGGTCAGGCCGTCGGGCTGGGCATCGGGGCCCTGCCCGAATTCGATGCGCCGGGCCTGCAGCTCCAGGGTGCCGCTGCCGGTGCCCGCGCCGTTGCCGACCACCGCCGGTGGCGCGCTGGTGGCGCCGCCCCAGACCAGGGTGCCGGTCTGGATCAGCGCCAGGTCGCCCGCGTGGCCATGACCGTAGATCGCCGGGGTCGTCAGCAGCAGTTCGTCGAGCAGCGACCTGCCCGCGCTGTCGAGGGTGCTGAGGGTCGTCGTGCCGTGGAAGTTCAGGGACTGCCCGGCGGTCAGTGCCAGGCTCTGCAGCGCCGGTGCGCCGGTGGAGGTATCGCCACGCAGCAGCCGGTCCATCACCTGCTGATTCAGGGTCAGGCCCGAGGGCAACACGCCCCGTGCAGCGGCGTCGGCCAGCGACTCCGCGCTGCCGACGTTGATCCCGCCCACCGCCAGCGCGAGATGGCGGGTGCCGTAGCGCACGCTGTCGTCCAGGACAAAGCGGTTGGTGGTGGCGAAGGCGATCGAGCCCTCGGAATACAGCGACGTTTCAGCGCCGCAGGCGGCCGGCTTGCACGCGCCGATCAGGATGCTGCCCGGTCCGATGAAACCATTGCCGCTGACCGGGGCGAGCATCTGCAAGCGACCATTGGAAACCGCCAGCACGCTGCGATCGCCGGGCCTGTAGATGAAACCGTCCTTCGAGTCATAGGCTGCCTGGCCGCGACCCAGGGTGTTGATCGACGCGCCTTGTTCGATCTCGATGGCGTCTGCGGATCTTCCTGTCATCAAGAACACCTCCGGCGCGGCCAGGGTCGCGCCCTGGCGGAGGGTCACCGAAGCGGCGGTGTTTCCTGTGTCGAATCCGACGAAGTTGCCCCCCTGGCCATATCGCACCGACATCTGGCCGCCGACCACCAGACGCGCGGCACCCAAGGCATTCAAGGCGCTGGCGCGCACCGACACCATCGACGTCACGCCACTGGCCTGGGCGGTGTCGGAAATGATTTCGATGTCGCCGCCGGCGCCGGAGCCCACCTGGACAGCGGCGCCGAAGCCGCCTGCGGCGGGCTTGAAGCGCCCCTTGCCGTCAAAGATGAAGCCCAGGCCCTGTCGACCGGCGATCAGTTCCAGACCCAGGGTCTTGGCGTCGGCTTCCAGCGCCGCCCGGGGGACGCCCAGGCGTGCCGCATCGGCGCGCACGAAATCCGCGTAGCGGGTTTCGTTGTACTGGGCGTAACGGCGCAGCACCTCCGCCGGGGTGACGATCACCTGGCTGGCCAGGCTGTCGCGAAGCCCGGTGTGCGCAATCGACAGCACGCCGTCGGTTGACCAGGAACCGTTGTTCATGGCCGAGACGCGTGGCGTGGCAGCGGCGGCGACGAGGGCCGGAGCCCGGCCGTTGACCTCGACCCGGAACGCCCCCGGCAGCAAGGCGTAAGTGGACGGCAGCAAGGTGTAGGTGCCCGCCGGCAGGCCGGGAACGCCGGCACCGATGCGGATCTGTTGCCCCACGAGCGGCTGGGTGGCGCCCGCTTCGCCGCCGCTGGGCGCGACCCCGGGCTGGACGCCCGGAACGATCGCATAGACCGGGTTGGTGGCCAGCCCCGGCAAGCTGAAGCGTCCGTCCGCGCCGATTTGCAGCAGGGGGTTGTAGCGCGCATCGGTGGAGCCGCCCCGCCCGGAAACAAAGGCCGCGCCGAACAATTCGCCGCCGCCGGAAAGGTCCAGCACCGCATCCCGCTGCACATTCAGCGCGCGCCCCGACAGCTGCAGGCCGACCACCAGATTGCTGGAGTCGCTGGTGCCACCGACGCCCAGCAGTTGCACCTGCTTGCCGTCGTACTGCCAGGTCACGCCGTCGACCGTCCCGCCATACGGCAGCACCAGCCCCTCGGCGCTGACCGAGGTCAGGCTGCCGGGCAGCAGGTCGATCACCTTGGTGGAACGGGTGACGCCCTCGTTCACGCCCAGGGTGAGCTTGCCCATGGGGGCCCGCAGCACGCCACCTTGTTCGATGGTCGAGGCACTCAGCGACAGGCTGCCGAACACGGAATAAGGCTGCGCCGGGGCCGCACTGCCGACCCGGCCGATGCGCAAGGTGCGCGCCGGATCGAAGTCACCCCCCGTGAAGCCGGCCGTGACCTGCGCGACGGCGCCGGTCGCCGGGTAGATTTGCGCTGCCGTCAGGTTCAGGTCGGCCTGGGTCGTCAGGACGGTTTTGCCCTGCGAGGTGGTGCCCGCCAGAAAGCGCATGTCCCCTTGGCTGGACAGCTCGGCCTGGTCGAAGGCACGGCGGTCGACGGTGCCGGCCAGCGCCTTGGAGCGCTCGGCATGGGCGCCGAGGTTGACGCCGTCGCGCACGTCCAGCACGTTGGCGGCTTCGACCCGCAACACACCGGCCGCGCCCTGGGTGGAAACACCGCCCTGGACCGTCGGGCGGACCAGGCTGTCGGTCCCCGCATTGGCGTTGCCCACCCCGGCCAGGCGCACAGAAGGTGCCGCCAGCAGCACTCGGGACAGACGGTCGGCGCCGTCCGCCAGGGCCAGGGCCCCGGAATACAGGTTCAAGCTCTGCCCCAGACGCAGGGACACGTCGCCGTCGAAGCTGATCAGGCCATTGCTCAGCAGCGACAGGTTGTCGAAGCCGCCGGCGTCGACCTGAGCGGCCGTCAACCGGCCATGGCCGTAAGCCAGGCTGCCTGCGGCCGACGCGGCGGTGCTGCCGACCGGCAACGGCGTGCCGGGGTCGGCGGCACTGACGATCACCTCGCGGGCCTGTCGCACCCCGGCGGTGGCGGCCTCGACATACAGCGGCGTTTCCAGCGCCACGTTCAGGGTGCCGCCCGCGGCACCTGCGCCGCCGCTGCTGGCCTTGAGCGCACCGTCCAGGTACACGCCGTTGTTGGACGCCAGGGAGATGCTGCCGCCACGGCTGGCAATGACGCCCGCACCGGCGCCTGGCAGGTCCAGCACCGCCTGGGTGCCGGAAGCGTCCAGGCGCGCACCTTCGCGCACGACCACGAACAGGTTGGCCGCGGTGGCGATGCCGGTGGCCGGGTCGATCGCGCCACCAATGACAATGCTGCCGCCCTGGTTCACCGTGCCGTAGCGCCGGCCCAGGCTGTCGACTGCGGTGCTCGCCCGCGCCGCCACATCCAGCACCGCGTGTTCACCGACCCAGATCGAGCGGCCATGGCCCTGGGCTTCCACGCCTTCGGCCACGGTGGGCTGAACGCTGACGCCGCCCAGGGTGATGCTGCCGCCCCAGGCATTCAGGGTGCCGTCCACCGTCAATTGGCCGATGCTGCGCACGCTGATGGACTGGCCCGGGTCGACGCTGATCTGCGCGCCCTGGCCGATGTGCGCTTGCGCCGAAGCCATCTGTGCCGCTGTCGACATCAGGGCGCCGACCTGCAGGCTCAGGCTGGCGCCCTTGCGTGCGGTCAGCAGTCCCTTGCCGGGGTTTTCCTGGTACGGGGGCGGTGTCCAGATTTCCAGCGCACTGCGCGGATCTGCGCCGCTGGCCACGCCCACGCCTTGCGCGCCTTCGCTGAGGCGGTACACCGGCGCCGTCACGGTGACCTGGGTGCCATCTGCGACCCGCAAGCCTTCATTGCCGGTGATGTCGTAGGCGGCGAAGCCCTTGTCGAAGAACCCGCTGTCGAGTTGCAATGTCCCGGGTTGTGGCGCAACCACGGCATCGCTGATCAGCACCTTGCCGGCCTGCAGGCTCAGGCGGCCGCCGCCATTGACGCCATGGCCGCGCAATTCGCCGTCCAGCACCAGGCTGCCGCGGTTGTCGGCCACAAAGGCATTGGCCGCGAGCGTCAGGTCACCGCCCTTGCCGCCCGTGAGCCGGCCCTTGGCATCCAGTGCCGCGCCCGACGACACGTCCACCCTGCTGCCCGCTGCCAGCGTCACATCGCCGCTGCTGCGCAACGCCACAGTGCCACCGTTCAGGTAGGGCAGGCGGCTGCCGTCGCTGGCGTCGAGTCGCTGGTTGCTCCACAGCCCGCTGGCATCGAGCGTCGCACCTTCTGCCAGCGTCACACCCGCCGTCGTCCGCGCCGGCGCAGCCAGCGTCGTGTCCTCGATGCGCGCACTCGCACCGACCTGCGTCAGCACATTGCCCAGCCGGATCGTGCCGCCATGCACCGTCAGATCGGCGTTGACGTCGATCTTTGGCCCATACAGCGTGATCTCGCCTGCGTGGCCCACCGTCAGATCGCTCTCGACGATGATGCTGTGGACCGCCGCAATCTTCACGCCGCCCAGGCCGAAGGCGTTCAACCGATCGGTGTCCAGGAACAGCGTGCCCTGCCGCTCCGGCGACAGCGCAGTGCGCAGGTCGAGCCCGGCGGCGATCTTCTCCGCGGTGTGGCCCAGGACGACGTTCCTCACGGTGTTCGCATCGCCGGTCAGCCGGTACTGGAGCGTGCCGCTGTCCTTGACGTGGTACGGGATGTAGCTGCCGACAGCCAGTTGGGCGCCGCGCGCCACCGCCTTCTGCGACTGGTCGTAGCCGTCGAGCCCGGCCTGCGCAGATTGCGTCTGGCGGCTTCCCTGGAAGGTGTGGCCCGCGATGTCGCCTTCGATCACCGCGCTCTTCGTCCCGACCACCAGCAGGCCGGCGTCGCGGCCCACCGTGTAGCCGCCCTCCAGCCTTCTCTGCGGCGCGATCAGCGGGCTGTAGAAGTACGCCGTGGCTTTCTTTCCCCAGCGTGCATGTTCCTCCTCGAAGCCCTTGTACAAGCCCGTGTAGAGCAGATCGCCCGGTGCCTTGCTCACTTCGTAAAGCCGGCCGTCCGCGCCCTTGAGCCAGCTCTGGTGGATGAAGCCGGTCTGCACATCGATCGTGCCACCGGAGAGGTTGATGGTCGAGCCGGCCTGGGTGACGACGTCGCCGCCGCCGAAGTTCACCACCCCGCCCTGCGCCATCCATTCGCCGACCGTGTGGCCTTGGGTTGCGAGATAGCCGCCCACCTCCAGCAGGCCGCCGGCGGTGTACCAGCGGTCGCTTTCGTAGCCATTGGTGCCCTTGGGCACGAAGACCAGGCTGCGGCGATCGATCCACACATCGTTGCTGTTGAGGCTCTTGCCGTCCCGGTTGACCGGGGCATCGCGCTGCTCGTTGCCCTGGATGTTGACCTTGACGTTGTTGGACGCCATCGTCACGTTCACGCCCACGGCGCCGGACACGTCGAGCAGGGCCCGTTCGCGCACCAGGCTGCGAACCGTGGCATTGACCGCGATCTGGCCGCCCGTGGCCAGCGTGAGCGACTCGCCCTGGAAGTCGACGCTGCCGCCACTGGTGATCTCGATGCGCGACTGGTCGCGGCGGTCGACCAGCGCCACGATGTTCTCTGCACCGCTCACCGCCGGGCTGCGCAGGCCGTCACGCTGGCTGTCCAGGGCCATCTTGTCGTCGCTGTCGATCACCGCCGCTGTGACGGCGCCCTGGCCGAGGACGATCCTGCCGTCCGCGCCGAGGGCATTCAGGTGCACGGTGCCGCGCGTGTTGACGGTGGTGCTCGACAGCACGACGCCGTCCTGGTGCACCTCGCGGCCCGCGAGCGTGACGTCGCCCGTGGTGGCCGCGATCAGGCCGGCGTTGACCACCTTGCCGGCGGTGCTGCCGGCGTTGAGCGTCACGGTCGCTTCGTTGCCGCGCGTGGTGGAAGCCTGGTTGCCGTCGGTGCCCACGCCCTTGCGGATGGTGAAGCCGTCGCCCGCGGCCAGCAGCGCCTGGCCGCCGGGCGTGGAGATCGCCCCCGCGTTGCGCACCTCGCTGCCCATCAGCAGCACATAGCCGCCGCCCTGCGTGGCCGTCTTCGGCGCCGGG
>NZ_JAAAFX010000013.1 GCF_019352895.1 Variovorax boronicumulans
CGGCACCCTTGCCTCGTGCTCTTCCGCTTTGCACTGGTCGTTCGGGTTCACGATTCGACCGTTCTCGAACTTGATATGCCCGATATCACACGTTCTCCACTTCACCGTTACCAGCACCGGCTTGACGGGATTCCGCGGCAACAACACACAACAACTCGACTTACCGCCGCCTCCCCAACCACTGCTGCTGCCTCCTCCATATCCATTGATCGAGAACTGCGGAATGCCGATCATCTTTCCGTAGTGGCCCACCGCCGACACAGGCACACCGATCAGGTCCGCACGCGGCGAGAAGTCGCTCTCGACACTTGCACAGGCCGTGGCCAGGACCGCCGCAGCGAACAACGCCAGCATTCGTAGCGCAACGCGTCCAGACAGTGCACGACTCGGCGTCGCAGCCTCGAGGCGTTCGAGCGCCGTCTTGAATTGGCTCATGGTGAACTCCCTTGCTCTAATTTGACTTCTCTACCTGACGCCTGTGACCGGCGGCATTGGCTTCTCATCCGGCAATGGTGCGTAGGCTGGACCGGGCTCTCGGGGATAAGGCGGACCGGGGTATGCGGAGCCCTCCGGATAGCCCGGCGCCATCC
>NZ_JAAAFX010000014.1:0-274002 GCF_019352895.1 Variovorax boronicumulans
CGTCAGCGCCGATGATAGTGCGGGTTCCCGTGTGAAAGTAGGTCATCGTCAGGCTCTTACAGCCCTAGACAAGCCCCAACCAACCGGTTGGGGCTTTTCTTTTTGGGGGAAGCGAAATGCTTTTCCATTGGCATTCCATGCGATTGGGCGTATGGCCGGCGCTGCTCAAGCGTGACGAGGCCATGCCGCTTGTGGCAGACCGTGCGGGTGCCCAATCAGCGGCCTGTGCGCAGCTGCTCACACATCATTCCAGATGAAATCCATCGAGCCGATGGCATCGCTGAAGGCGCTGCTGATGCTTATTTCGTCGAACAGTCGGCGCAATGGTGAGCGCATTCAGCCCGTGGTGCTCCCTCTGTCTGCCCAAGCTGGCGCCTCTTGCGGCGTCCGCGGCACGATCTTTCCCTGCACTTTCTCGGCTTTCAGCTGCCGCAGCATGTCGGCCAGCGTCTTGCCCGGTTCATCGCGGAAAAGCGCCGGCAATACCTCGATCGCTTCCATGCGATCCACGCGAAAGCCGCGGAAGTCATTGCGCAGCTCGCACCAGGTCGACAGGGTCCAGACTTTGCCCCAGTAGAAGCAGCCGAGCGGCCGCACGGTGCGCTCGCTGGCGTCGCCCGACACGTCGCGGTAGCTCAGCAGGAGCTTGTGGTGCGACTGCACGCTCTCGCGCAGGGTCTGCAGCCGCCTGCGCAGCGCGTCGTCCAGGCCCATGGCGGGCGCATAAAGTGCCAGCGCCTCCGCAGAGACCCGTGCCGCCGGCGGCAGCACCGAGAGGATCTTGCCCAAGCTGCTCTCGATGTCGCGCGCCAGCGCGGGGTCGACCCAGCTTTGCGCCATACGGGCCGCCGCCACGAGCGCGGAGGCTTCGTCCTGCGTGAACATCAGCGGTGGCAGCTCGAAACCCGCACCCAGCCGGTAGCCGACACCAGCCTCGCCCTCGATGGGCACGCCCTGGTGCTGCAGGTCCGCCACGTCGCGGTACACCGTTCGCTCGGACACCTCGAGGCGCTGCGCGAGAAAGGCGGCCGTGGTGAGGCGGCGGCCGCGAATGAGCTGCACGAGCTGGAAGAGGCGGTCGGCGCGGCGCATCAGCGTGCCTGCGCGGGCTTTTTCAAGGGAACATCGACGTTCACGCCACGCCGATGTGGACCGAGACGGTATCGGGTCCTTCGTAGGCCTCGAAATCGCTGCGGTAGCTGCGCACGATCTCCGGATGGGCCTCGAAGTACTGCCAGATGCGCTGCCAGGTGGCGATCACCACCTGCGGCATCTGGCCCTGGGCGGTGAACACGAGGTAGTCGCCGGCCTCGATGGCCACGCTTTGTGGGCCACTGGAGACGGCCACGCCGGCGGTCAGGTCGAAGGCGCCATGGGCGTCGGATGCGTAGGCCGAATAGACCCCGAAGATCCGGGCGTCGCTGGTGCGGTTCGGCGTCGATGCAGCGGTCTGCTCGCCGAAGAAGCGGCTCCACAGCGCACCGATGCGGGCTGTGGCCGGCGAGGCTTCTTCGCGGTTGGTGGTGCGGACCGCAAGGCCTGCGACCCGAAAGGCGCCCTGGTGTTGGCGGGTGGGTTCCATCTTGTTCTCCTGCTCAAGGAAGTGCGAGCATTGTCGGTTCGATCTTCCTGGCCTCGGCGATCCGTGGCGCCGGGCCACGGCGGATCAGGCCAGCGCGTGCAGGCCGACTTCGTTGCCTTCGGTGTCGCGCACGTGGGCGATGAAGCCCATGCCGGGCGGCAGGGCCGACTTAGGGGCGACGATCTGGCCGCCGGCCGGCTCGATGCGCGCGAGTACCGCGTCGATGCTGGGCATGCAGTCCAGGTAGATGCGGATGCTGCTGCCGGTGCGCGCGGCGGCGCTGGCGCCCGCCTGCAGCGCGCCGCCGGTGGCGGGCCTGTCATAGGGGAACACGGCCAGCGCACCCGCGCCGCCGAACTCTTCGCGGCGCAGCTTGCGGGCCAGCACGGTTTCATAGAAGGCCTGGGCGCGGTCGAGGTTGGCGACCGGAATCTCGAACCAGCTGATGATGTTCTGCGTGGACATGGGGGGCTCTCTTTTCGTGTCTGTTGAAGGAGCCCCGATGGTGCGGACCGCCTCCTGACAACGTCTTGTCAGGAGCCTGTCAGCGCGGGCGAAAAAAAGCCCGCCATGCTCCGAGGAGCAGGCGGGCCTTGTCACGTGGCTTTGGCCTAGAGCACTTCGCTCGCGAAGTCCGCCAGCCGCGAACGCTCGCCGCGCGCCAGCGTGATGTGCCCGCTGTGCGGCCAGCCCTTGAACTTGTCGACCGCGAAGGTCAGGCCCGAGGAGCCCTCGGTGAGGTAGGGCGTGTCGATCTGCGCCAGGTTGCCCATGCAGATGATCTTGGTGCCCGGGCCGGCCCGCGTGATCAGCGTCTTCATCTGCTTGGGCGTGAGGTTCTGCGCCTCGTCGATGATCACGTACTTGTTGAGGAAGGTCCGCCCGCGCATGAAGTTCATGCTCTTGATCTTGATCCGGCTGCGGATCAGCTCGTTGGTGGCCGCGCGGCCCCATTCGCCGGCGCCGCCGCCGTCACCCTTGGCCAGGAACTCGAGGTTGTCGTCCAGCGCGCCCATCCACGGGCCCATCTTCTCTTCCTCGGTGCCGGGCAGGAAACCGATGTCCTCGCCCACGCTCACCGTGGCGCGGGTCATGATGATCTCGGTGTAGCGGCGGTCGTCGAGCACCTGCGTCAGGCCCGAGGCCAGCGCCATCAGCGTCTTGCCGGTGCCGGCGGTACCGGTCAGCGTGACGAAGTCGATGTCGGGGTCCATCAGCAGGTTCATCGCGAAGTTCTGTTCGCGGTTGCGCGTGCTCACGCCCCACACGGCGTTCTTGCCCGAGGCGTAGTCCTTGAGCGTCTTGAGCACCGCGGTCTTGTCGCGGATCTCGGTGACGCGTGCATACATGCTCGGCTCGCCCGGCGCCTCGAAGAAGACGAACTGGTTGATGTAGAGGTTCGGCACGATCGGCCCGCTGATGCGGTAGAAGGTGCTGCTGCCGCTCTGCCAGCTCTCGACGGTCTTGCTCTGGCGGGTCCAGAAGTCGCTCGGCAAGGCATAGGAACCGGCGTAGAGCAGGTCGCCGTCCTCCAGCGTCTTGTCGTTCTGGTAGTCGTCGGCCGCGAGGCCCAGCGCGCGCGCCTTGACGCGCATGTTGATGTCCTTGGAGACCAGCACGACTTCCTGCTTGGGCTGGCCGGGACGGTCCTGCGCGTACTGGTTGCGCAGGGCCTGCACCACGCCCAGGATCTGGTTGTCGGCCTTGCCCTGGGGCAGGCTGGTGGGCAGCGTGTAGTCGAGCGGCGAGGTCTGGAAGAACAGCTTGCCGCCGGCCTCGCGATGGCCGGTGGTGTCGAGCTTCAGGCCCTTGGCGATGTCGGCGTCCTTGGCACCGGCGAGCGCGTCCAGCGTGCGGCTGGTCTGGCGTCCGTTGCGCGCGACCTCGGTCGTGCCCTTCTTGTGGCCGTCGAGTTCTTCCAGCACGATCATCGGCAGGAAGACGTCGTGCTCCTCGAAGCGGAACAGGCACATCGGATCGTGGAGCAGCACGTTGGTGTCGAGCACGAACAACTTGGTCGGGCCGGTCGACTTGGCACGCCGTGGGCGGGCCGCTTCCTGCGCGCCGCCGCGTGCGCGCGGCGCCGGGCTCGATGCGACGGGCGCGGAGGCCCCAGGCGCGGGAGCAGGCGTGCGCTCCGGTGCGCGCTCGGTGCGTGCCTGCGTCACGTGGGGTGCTGCGACCTCGGCTTGTGGCGCGGGGCGCGGCTTGGTCTCGATCTGGCGGGCCACTTCAGGCGCGGGCGGCGTGGCCGCGCGCGGGGCGGCTGCGCCCTGGCTGTGGTCGTCGAACAGTTCCAGGGCGCGCGGTCCGTTGCCGCGTGCGTTTTCCGTCGTCCGACCGCCGCGGCGTGGCGCCTTGGTGGCCACGGCCGGCGCGTCGATCGCGTCAGGCGAGAGGAGGGCTGCGCGTTTCGTGGGAGCGGGAGGCAAGGGCATGGGGCAGTGTGCTCGCAAAAGTGAAGCCGGAAAACGAAAAAGCCGCCTGAAGACCAGGGCGGCTTTGTTCGGGGGATGCGGTCGTGGAGCTCAACGGCATGAAGCCATTATGCACACCGTGCGTGCCACATCGGTGTGACGTGGTGTGCCGCCAACAGGACCGCAAAAAACGGCGCGCGTCAGGCGGCTTTCTTCAGGGCCTTGACGGCCTTCAGAACGTCGTCGACATGGCCCGGCACCTTGAGGCCGCGCCATTCGGCCTTGAGGATGCCGTCGGCGCCGATCAGGAAGGTGCTGCGCTCGATGCCCTTGACCTTCTTGCCGTACATGATCTTGTTCTTGACCACGCCGAACATGTGGCACATCTTCTCTTCGGTATCGGCGATGAGTTCAAAGGGCAGTTCGAGCTTGGCCTTGAATTCATCGTGTGACTTCATGTTGTCACGCGAAACACCGAAAACAGTGGCGCCGGCCTTCACGAAATCCTTGTAGCGGTCCCGAAACTGCATGGCTTCGGTGGTGCAACCTGGCGTGTTGTCCTTGGGGTAAAAATACATCACGAGAACGTGCCCGAGATGTGAGGTGTTCGACACCTTGAGCCCGCCGGTGGCATTGGACTCGAATTCGGGAATGGGTTTGTTGACAACGATCGCCATGAAACTTGTTTTCTCCGTTGGTTTCCATTCGCGCGGCTGCAAGGCCGAAAACGATGGAAGATTGGTCGTTGCTTGACTGAGAGGGGATCTGAGGGCGGATCGCCGTTCGCAACCCGGGATTTTAGCTCGAAATGGCCTCTAATTGCCAGCTTTTGGCTGCTCGACCAGCAGGGCCGCCACCACATGGCGCCCCTCGCTTGCCAGGATGTTGTAGGTTCTGCAGGCGGCGGCGGTGTCCATGGTTTCCACGCCGGTGCGCTGTGCCATCAGCGGGCGCAGCCAGACCGGCTGCGGAAAGCGGATGCGCTGGCCGCTGCCGAAGATCACCAGTTCGGCGCCCAGCGCCGCCAATTGTGCGAAATGCTCGGGTCCCAGGTCTTCGAAATTCGTGCATTCCCAGGCAAAACGCTCGCCGCGCGAGCCCAGCACCACGCTGTGTTCGACCCGCTCGTTGTTGATCGCCACCCAGCCCGGCCCGTGCGCGGTGAGGGTCTGAACATCGGATTTGTCGGGTTGAAGCTTCATCTGTAGGGCCGGGGAACTGTGGTCAAATTATAGGTTTTCCCCTGTGCAGGCACCCTCTGGAGGGACTTTGAAGCAGCTCAAGAAGTCGGCCAAACTGGCCAATGTTCTCTACGACGTCCGCGGCCCGATCGTCGACGCGGCCCGTCAGATGGAAGAGGATGGTCAGAAGATCATCAAGCTCAACATCGGCAACATGGCGCCGTTCGGCTTCGATGCGCCCGAAGAGATCCAGCAGGACATGATCCGCAACCTGCCGGACTCGGCGGGTTACTCGGACAGCAAGGGCATCTTCGCCGCGCGCAAGGCGGTGATGCACTACACGCAGCAGCAGGGCATCGAAGGCGTCACGCTCGACGACATCTACCTCGGCAACGGCGCGAGCGAGCTGATCGTGATGGCGACCAACGCACTGCTCGACGACGGCGACGAACTGTTGGTGCCGATGCCCGACTACCCGTTGTGGACGGCCGCCGTGTCACTGTCCGGCGGCAAGCCCGTGCATTACCTCTGCGAGGAAGACAAGGGCTGGCTGCCCAGCCTGGCCGACATCCGCGCCAAGATCACGCCCCGCACGCGCGGCATCGTCGTGATCAACCCCAACAACCCGACCGGCGTGCTCTACCCCGACGACCTGCTGCGCGGCATGGTCGCGATCGCACGCGAGCACAACCTGGTGCTGCTGGTTGACGAGGTCTACGACAAGGTGCTCTACGACGACGCGAAGCACACGGCCATGGCCAGCCTGTCGACCGACGTGCTCACCATCACCTTCAACTCGCTGTCGAAGGCCTACCGCTCCTGCGGCTACCGTGCCGGCTGGATGATCGTGTCGGGCCCGAAGGGCGACGCGACCGATTACATCGAAGGCCTGAACATGCTGGCCAACCTCAAGCTCGGTTCGAACGTGCCGGGCCAGTGGGCGATCCAGACCGCGCTCGGCGGCTACCAGAGCATCAAGGACCTGGTGAAGCCGGGCGGCCGCCTGCGCCGCCAGCGCGACCTGGCCTACGAACTGATCACCGCCATTCCCGGCGTGAGCTGCGTCAAGCCCGAGGCCGCGCTCTACATGTTTCCCAAGCTGGACCCGGTGATGTACCCGATCGCGGACGACCGCGAATTCTTCATGCAGGTGCTGCGCGAGACGCGCGTGATGCTGGTGCAGGGATCGGGCTTCAACTTCCCGGACAACCAGCATTTCCGCATCGTGTTCCTGCCCCACGAGGAAGACCTGCGCGAGGCCATCAACCGCATCGCCAAGTTCCTCGAGCGTTACCGCGCCCGCTTCGCCTGAGTGCGCATCGCACGGCCCTCCGTCCCCTTTCGTTTTGACTGAAGTTGTATCCATGAAACCCATCCAGGTCGGCCTGCTCGGCATCGGCACCGTCGGTAGCGGCACGTTCAACGTGCTCCAGCGCAATCAGGAGGAAATCAAGCGCCGCGCCGGTCGCGGCATCGAGATCACCATGGTGGCCGACCTCGACACCGCCCGCGCCCGCGCGGCCGTGGGCGAAGCCGTGCAGGTGGTCGACGATGCGCGCGCCGTGATCGCCAACCCGGACATCGACATCGTGATCGAGCTGATCGGCGGCTACGGCATCGCCAAGCAGTTGGTGCTCGAGGCCATCGCGGCCGGCAAGCACGTGGTCACGGCCAACAAGGCGCTGCTCGCGGTGCACGGCACCGAGATCTTCGCCGCGGCCCAGCAGAAGGGCGTGATGGTCGCGTTCGAAGCCGCCGTCGCCGGCGGCATCCCGATCATCAAGGCGCTGCGCGAAGGCCTGACGGCCAACAGCATCCAGTGGATCGCCGGCATCATCAACGGCACCACCAACTTCATCCTGTCCGAGATGCGCGACAAGGGCCTGGACTTCGCCACCGTGCTCAAGGAAGCGCAGCGCCTGGGCTATGCCGAGGCCGACCCGACCTTCGACATCGAAGGCGTCGACGCCGCGCACAAGGTCACGCTGATGAGCGCAATCGCCTTCGGCATCCCGGTGCAGTTCGACAAGGCGCATGTCGAGGGCATCACCAAGCTGGCCGCGCAGGACATCAAGTACGCCGAGCAGCTGGGCTATCGCATCAAGCTGCTGGGCATCACGCGCCGCGCCGCCGGCGGCATCGAGTTGCGCGTGCACCCCAGCCTGGTGCCGGCCAAGCGCCTGCTGGCCAACGTCGAGGGCGCGATGAACGCCGTGGTGGTGCACGGCGACGCCGTGGGCACCACGCTCTACTACGGCAAGGGCGCGGGCAGCGAGCCCACCGCCAGCGCGGTGATCGCCGACCTGGTCGACATCACGCGCCTGCACACGGCCGATGCCGCGCAGCGCGTGCCGCACCTGGCCTTCCACCCCAACGCGATGAGCGACGACCTCAAGATCGTGCCCATGCGCGAGGTGGTGACCAGCTACTACCTGCGCCTGCGCGTGGCCGACGAGGCCGGCGTGCTGGCCAAGGTCACGGGCCTGCTGGCCAGCGCGGGCATCAGCATCGATGCGGTGCTGCAGCGCGAAGCCGACGAGGTGGGCGGCGAAGGCTCGACGCAGACCGACCTGATCATCCTCACGCACGACACGCGTGAAGGCACGCTCGACGACGCGATGGTCGAGCTGCAGGCCCTGCCGACCGTGCTCGCGCCCATCGTGCGCCTGCGCAAGGAAGAGCTGTCCTGATGCGCTACCTCTCGACCCGCGGCGATATCGAGCGCCGCCAGTTCTGCGACATCCTGCTCGAGGGCCTGGCGCCCGACGGCGGCCTGTACCTGCCCGAGCACTACCCGCAGGTCGATGCGGCCACGCTGGCCAAGTGGCGCGGGCTGCCCTATGCCGAGCTGGCCTACGAGATCCTCTCGCTCTACATCGACGACATTCCCACCGAGGAACTGAAGGCGCTGTGCGCGAAGACGTACACGGCCGAGGTCTTCGGCTCCGACGAGATCGTGCCGCTGCGCGAACTCGAGGACGGCGTGTACCTGGAAGGCCTGTCCAACGGCCCCACGCTGGCCTTCAAGGACATGGCGATGCAGCTGCTGGGCAACCTGTTCGAGTACGAACTGGGCCGCCGCGGCGCGCAGCTCAACATCCTGGGCGCGACCAGCGGCGACACCGGCAGCGCGGCCGAGTACGCGATGCGCGGCAAGAAGGGCGTGCGCGTGTTCATGACCTCGCCCGACGGCCGCATGAGCCCGTTCCAGCAGGCCCAGATGTTCAGCCTGCAGGACGCCAACATCCACAACATCGCCATCGAGGGCGTGTTCGACGACTGCCAGGACATCGTCAAGGCCGTGTCCAATGACCTGGGCTTCAAGCGCAAGTACCGCATCGGCACCGTCAACTCGATCAACTGGGCGCGCCTGCTGGCGCAGGTCGTCTACTACTTCGCGGGCTACTTCCAGGCCACCTCGAGCGACGACAAGCCGGTGAGCTTCACCGTGCCCTCGGGCAACTTCGGCAACGTCTGCGCGGGCCACGTGGCGCGCATGATGGGCCTGCCGATCCGCACGCTGGTGGTGGCCACCAACGAGAACGACGTGCTCGACGAGTTCTTCCGCACCGGCGTCTACCGCGTGCGCGCGGCCGCCGACACGCACGAGACCTCGAGCCCCTCGATGGACATCTCCAAGGCCAGCAACTTCGAGCGCTTCGTGTTCGACCTGCTGGGCCGCGACGGCGCCAAGACCCGCGCGCTGTTCGAAGGCGAACTCGGCCGCACCGGGCGCTTCGACCTGAGCGCCGACCCGGCCTTCGTGCAGGCGGCCGAGCGCTTCGGCTTCGTGAGCAGCCGCAGCACGCATGCCGACCGGCTGGCCACGATCCGCGACACCGACAAGCGCTTCGCCGTGCTGATCGACACCCACACCGCCGATGGCGTGAAGGCCGCGCGCGAGCACCTGTCGCCCGGCGTGCCGATGATCATTCTCGAGACCGCGCTGCCGATCAAGTTCGCCGCCACCATCGTCGAGGCGCTGGGCCACGAGCCCGAGCGGCCGGCCCGCTTCGAGGGCATCGAGGACCTGCCCAAGCGCGTGGTCAGGCTGCCCGCCGATGCGGAAGCGGTCAAAGCCTACATCGCAGAACACTGCGACTAGCGGCATGCACGTCATCGGCTTCGCCGGGTATTCGGGCGCCGGCAAGACCACCCTGGTCGAGCGGCTGATCCCCGTGCTGAAGCGGCAGGGCCAGCGGGTGTCGGTGGTCAAGCATGCGCACCACAAGTTCGACGTCGACCATCCGGGCAAGGACAGCTACCGCCATCGCGAGGCCGGTGCCTTCGAGGTGGTGGTCGCGTCCGACCGCCGGCTGGCGCTGATGCGCGAGTTCGAGCAGCCGTCGGAGCTGTCGGTACACCACCTGATCGCCGAGCTCTACGACGGCGTCGACTGGGTGCTGGTCGAAGGCTTCAAGCACAGCGACCTGCTCAAGATCGAGGTATTGCGCGAGAGCGGCTCGCCGAAGGGCGAGCGGCCCGCACAGTACCCCGACGACGTTTTCATCGTCGCGCTCGCCACCGATCGCCCCGATGCACTGCCGGAGCCGACGCTGCGGCCGGTGTTCGACCTCGACGATGCCGAGGGCATCGTGCAATGGCTGCTCGACAACGCGCAACGCTTCGACTACAAGGCCGAGAACCATGAGCTCTCCTTCCGCTGAACGCCCCCGGCTCACGCCGCTCGACGAAGCGCTGGCGAGCCTGCTCGCCAAGGCCCGACCGCTCGATGCGCAGAGCGTGTCGACCTTCGAGGCCGACGGCCGCGTGCTGGCGCAGGACGTGGTGTCCGGCCTCACGGTGCCGCCGCGCGACAACAGCTCGATGGACGGCTACGCGGTGCGCGCGGCGGACTGCGCCAGCGCCGGCGCACTGCTCACGGTCGCGCAGCGCATTCCGGCCGGCAGCGTGGGCACGCCGCTCGCGGCCGGCACCGCGGCGCGCATCTTCACGGGCGCGCAGATCCCCGAGGGCGCTGATGCGGTCGTGATGCAGGAAGAGGCCACGGCGCAGCCCGAGGAGGGCACGCTGGGCCGCGTGCGCATCGACACCGTGCCCGCTGCGGGCCAGTGGATCCGCCGTGCCGGCGAGGACGTGTCGCGCGGCGACGTGGTGCTGGCGCGCGGCGCGCGCCTGGGCCCGGCGGCGCTGGGCCTGGCGGCCAGCGTGGGCCTCGATCGCCTGCTGGTGGCGCGGCGGCCGAGCGTGGCGCTGCTGTCGACCGGCGACGAACTCGTGATGCCCGGCGAGGTGGCACCCGAGGCCATGAAGCCCGGCGCGATCTACAACTCCAACCGCTTCTTCATGCGCGCATTGCTGCAGCGCCTGGGCTGCGAAGTCCACGACCTGGGCCTGGTGCCCGACCGCCGCGACGCGACCATCGAGGCGCTGCGCAGCGCGGCCGAAGACAACGACCTGATCATCACCACCGGCGGCGTGTCGGTGGGCGAAGAGGACCACATCAAGGGCGCGGTCGAGGCGCTGGGCGAACTGCAGCTGTGGTCGCTCGCGATCAAGCCGGGCAAGCCCTTCGCCTATGGCCGCATCGGCCAGGCGCACCTCACGGGCCTGCCTGGCAACCCGGTCTCCAGCTTCATGACCTTCGTGCTGCTGGTGCGCCCCTTCCTGCTGGCCTTGCAGGGCGCGACGCAGGTGGCGCCGCAGCCGGTGGCCCTGCGCGCCGACTTCGACTGGCCGCGCGCCGACCGCCGGCGCGAGTTCCTGCGCGCGCGCCGCAATGCAGAAGGCGGGCTCGACCTGTTCCCCAACCAGAGCTCGGGCGTGCTGACCTCCGCGGTGTGGGGCGACGGCGTGGTCGACAACCCGGCGGGTCGGCCGATCCACAGGGGCGACACGGTGCAGTTCATCTCCTTCGCCACGCTGCTGGGCTGAGGCCATGAAGATCGCGATCCGCTATTTCGCCTCGGTGCGCGAGGCCCTGGGCGGCGGCGAGACCGTCGACACCCAGGCCGCCACGCTGGCCGAGCTGCGCGACGAACTCATCGCACGCGGCGCGCCGCATGCCACGGCCCTGGCCCGTGGCAAGGCCGTGCGCATGGCGCTGGACCAGGCCATGAGCGTCGAATCGGCCACGCTGCACGAGGGCTGCGAGGTCGCCTTCTTTCCGCCTGTGACGGGCGGCTAGCGCAAGGCAAGCAGCCGTTCGCGCAGCGCATCGCTGACCGGCGTCATCGGCGCGCGCAGGTGGCCGTCCGCGATCACGCCCGCATCGGCCAGCCAGGCCTTGAGCGGCGCCGGGTTGGGCTCGGCGAAGAGCAGCGCGATCAGCGGCTGCAGCGCCTGCCACATCGGCCGCGCCTCGGCCAGCCGGCCCTCGCCGACCAGCCGCAGCAGCTGCACGAACTTTTCCGTTTCCACATGCGTGCTGGCCGCGATCGCGCCCGCGCCGCCCTCGGCCACGGTCGAGAAGATCTGCGCGTCCTCGCCCGCCAGCACCTGCAGCGCGCCGTCGGCGATCAGCGCGCGGGTCTTGGCCATGTCGCCACCGCAGTCCTTGAGCGCCTGGATGTTCGGATGGGCCGCGAGCGTGCGCAGCGTGTCCAGCGACAGCGTGGCGCCGGTGCGGTAGGGGATGTCGTAGACGATCAGCGGCACGCTGCTCGCATCGGCGATCGCGCTGAACCAGCCGACCAGGCCCTGCTGCGAGGGGCGGATGTAGCTGGGCGCGGGCACCAGCAGCCCGTGGAGGCCATTGTCGGCAAGCCGGCGCACCCAGCCCAGCGTCTGGCCCAGGTGATAGCCGGAGATCCCCATCACGCGCGGCAGCGCGGGCGCGGTGGCGGCCACGGTGGCCAGCACGGCCAGCTGTTCGTCCTCGTCGAGCGCGGCGGCTTCGCCGGTCGAGCCGCAGACCACGAAGCCGGCGATGCCCGTGGGCGCGAGCCGGCGCACGAGGGCCGCGAGCGAGGGATGGTCGACCGTGCCGTCGTGACGGAAGGGCGTGATCAGGGGAACCCAGAGGCCCGAGAAATCGGAGGGGGCGACAGAAGAAGAGGACACGCAATGCTCCTTGGTGCAGGAAGCGACCGATGGGAAAACCATCGTCGGATGTGCGCGTGCCATGGGCTGCAGCCTGAGCCTTGCCGGTCCCGTCGCTCATCCGACGACGGAACCGCAGCTCCGGTCAGACGAGCTGTGGTTTTTTGGCTTTGCCGTTGCAGCGTGCGCACGCCTGGCCTTCGGACGAAGGCTGGAGGGTGTGCGCGGCGCGGCAGGGCATGGTGGCGAGTCTAACGCGATGCCACAATCCGCCGATGACCCGCGTTGCCATCCAGACCCATGATTTCGACCTGGCGCAGGAGATCGCGACGCTGCGCGCGGAAGATCCGCGTGTCGGCGCCGTCTGCAGCTTCGTCGGCACGGTGCGCGACCGCAACGATGGCAGCGCGGTCGCATCGATGGAACTCGAGCACTACCCCGGCATGACCGAGAAGGCCATCGAAGCCATGATCGACGAGGCGCAGCGCCGCTTCGACATCCTCGGCGCGCGCATCGTGCACCGCGTGGGCCTGCTGCAGCCGCGGGACCAGATCATGATGGTGGCGGTGGTCTCGGCCCACCGCGGCCAGAGCTTCCAGGCCTGCGAGTTCCTGATGGACTACCTCAAGACCCAGGCGCCGTTCTGGAAGAAGGAGCAGACGCCCGAGGGCGCGCGCTGGGTCGATGCGCGGGTGGCCGACGACCAGGCGCTGGCGCGCTGGGGTATCCAGGCGCCCAACACCTGATTCTTCCGGGCTCCGTTTTCCCTCTCCCTCCGGGAGATGGGGCACGACCTCACTGGGGCTTGAAGCCGCTGGCCTGGATGATGCGTTCCCAGGCCTGGGTGTAGGTGCGCACACGCCCCGCGAACTGCCCCTGCGGCTCATAGGCCACGTTCAGGCCCATGGCCGTGAGCTTCTGCTTCACGTCCGGCATCGCCAGCACCTTCTGCAGCGCGGTGCCGAAGCGGTCGATCACCGGCTGTGGCGTGCCCACGGGCGCGAAGATGCCGTAGTAGGGGTAGTCGTCGAGGTTCGCGAAGCCCAGTTCGGTGAAGGTCGGCACTTGAGGCAGCAGCGGCTGGCGCTTGGCGCCGATCACGGCCACGATGCGCACCTTGCCGGCCTTGTGGTTCTCGATGAAGTCGGGCACCGAGGCGATGCCGGCGGTGATCTGGTTGCCCAGCATGTCGGCCGTCAGCGGCGCGCTGCCGCGGTAGGGCGCGGCCTGCAGGTCGAGCTTGTACTTGTCGGAGATCAGCTTGACCAGGAACTCGGGGATCGAGCCCGGCGCGGGCACGCCGATGGTCTCCTTGCCGTCCTTCTGGGTGCGCACCCACTTCACGTACTCGTCCATGTTCCTGGCCGGCGTGCCGCCCGAGACCGCCAGCACGTTGGCGAAGGTGGCGAAGCCGGCCACCGGCACGAAGTCGGTCGCGGGGTTGAAGCCCGGGCTCTTGACCACCTGCGGCAGGATGGAGATGCTGTGGTCGTGCGTGAGGAACAGCGTGTGGCCGTCGGCGGGGGCCGATTTCAGTGCCTGGGCCGCGATCTGGCCGCCTGCGCCGGCGCGGTTCTCGACCACCACCGGGGCACCCAGTTCGTCCTTGAGTTTTTCGCCCAGAGCGCGTGCAATGGCATCGCTGCCGGCACCGGCCGGGAAGCCCACCAGCAGCCGGATCGGCGTCTGTGCCTGGGCCAGGCTCGACAGGCCCAGGGCCGCTGCGAAAAGGCCGAGCGTCAGCGCCCGGCGGGCCGGCTGAACACGCTGCGTTGAAAAAACCATGATCGACTCCAATCCATTGTGGTGAGAGGCTCCGGCAGCAATAGCCGTGCCTGAATTCGCCCGCGCTCTTGAATGGCGCGCGAACAGCCCTATTTTGTATGCAGGAAACACCACCATGCGCCAAGACAAACTCACCACCAAATTTCAGGAAGCGCTCGGCGATGCACAGTCGCTGGCGCTGGGCAACGACAACGCCTACATCGAGCCGGTCCACCTGCTCGCGGCCATGCTGCGCCAGGACGACGGCCCGCGTGCACTGCTGGAGCGCGCCGGCGTCAATGTGAGCGCACTGGGGCAGGCCGCCGAGGCCGCGATCAAGAAGCTGCCGCAGGTGCAGGGCCACGATGCGGTGCAGGTCGGCCCCGAACTCAACAAGCTGCTGCAGGCCACCGAGAAGGAAGCCATCAAGCGCAACGACCAGTTCATCGCGGGCGAGCTCTTCCTGCTGGCGCTGACCGACAGCAAGGCCGACGTCGGCCAGCTCGCGCGCGGCAACGGCCTGACGCGCAAGAGCCTGGAGTCGGCCATCGATGCGGTGCGCGGCGGCCAGGGCGTGAACAGCGCCGATGCCGAAGGCCAGCGCGAGGCGCTCAAGAAATACTGCATGGACCTGACCGAGCGCGCACGCCTCGGCAAACTCGACCCGGTGATCGGCCGCGACGAGGAGATCCGCCGCGCCATCCAGGTGCTGCAACGCCGCACCAAGAACAACCCCGTGCTGATCGGCGAACCCGGCGTGGGCAAGACCGCCATCGTCGAAGGCCTGGCCCAGCGCATCGTCGCGGGCGAGGTGCCCGAGTCGCTCAAGGGCAAACGCGTGCTGTCGCTCGACATGGCCGCGCTGCTGGCCGGCGCCAAGTTCCGCGGCGAGTTCGAGGAGCGCCTGAAGACCGTGCTCAACGAGCTCGCGAAGGACGAGGGCCAGACCATCGTCTTCATCGACGAGCTGCACACCATGGTCGGTGCCGGCAAGGCCGAAGGCGCGATGGACGCGGGCAACATGCTCAAGCCCGCGCTGGCGCGCGGCGAGCTGCACTGCGTGGGCGCGACCACGCTCGACGAATACCGCAAGTACATCGAGAAGGACGCCGCGCTGGAGCGCCGCTTCCAGAAGATCATCGTGGGCGAGCCCTCGGTCGAGGCCACCATCGCGATCCTGCGCGGGCTGCAGGAGAAGTACGAAGTGCACCATGGCGTGCAGATCACCGACCCGGCCATCGTGGCCGCGGCCGAGCTGAGCGACCGCTACATCACCGACCGCTTCCTGCCCGACAAGGCCATCGACCTGATCGACGAGGCCGCGGCCAAGATCAAGATCGAGATGGACTCCAAGCCCGAGGTCATGGACCGGCTCGACCGCCGGCTGATCCAGCTGCAGATCGAGCGCGAAGCCGTGCGCCGCGAGAAGGACGAGTCTTCGCAGAAGCGCTTCGGCCTGATCGAGGACGAGATCGTCAAGCTGCAGAAGGAGATCGCCGACTACGACGAGATCTGGCAGGCCGAGAAGGCGCAGGCCCAGGGCTCGAAGGAGGTGATGGAAGAGATCGACAGGATGCGCTTCCAGATCGCCGAGTTCACGCAGAAGGGCGACTTCAACAAGGTTGCCGAGCTTCAGTACGGCCAGCTGCCGGCGCTCGAGAAACGCCTGAAGGAAACGCAGGAGAGCGAGACCACCAAGGGCAAGTCCAGCGCGCCCACGCTGCTGCGCACCCAGGTCGGCGCCGAGGAGATCGCCGAGGTCGTGGCGCGTGCCACCGGCATCCCGGTGGCCAAGCTGATGCAGGGCGAGCGCGACAAGCTGCTCGTGATGGAAGACAAGCTGCACGAGCGCGTGGTCGGCCAGGACGAAGCCATCGGTGCGGTCGCCAACGCGATCCGCCGCTCGCGCTCGGGCCTGTCCGATCCGGGTCGGCCCACGGGTTCCTTCCTGTTCCTCGGCCCCACGGGCGTGGGGAAGACCGAACTCTGCAAGGCGCTCGCGGGCTTCCTGTTCGACAGCGAGGACCACCTGATCCGGATCGACATGAGCGAGTTCATGGAGAAGCACTCGGTCGCCCGCCTGATCGGCGCGCCGCCGGGCTACGTGGGCTACGAGGAGGGCGGCTACCTGACCGAAGCCGTGCGCCGCAAGCCCTACAGCGTGGTGCTGCTCGACGAGGTCGAGAAGGCGCACCCCGACGTGTTCAACGTGCTGCTGCAGGTGCTCGACGACGGTCGCCTCACGGATGGCCAGGGCCGCACCGTGGACTTCAAGAACACCGTGATCGTGATGACCAGCAACATCGGCTCGCCGATCATCCAGGCGATGGTGGGCCGGCCCGGCGAGGAGATCAAGGACGCGGTCTGGGACGAGCTGAAGAACTACTTCCGCCCCGAGTTCCTCAACCGGATCGACGAGACGGTGGTGTTCCATGCGCTCGACGCGAAGAACATCGAATCGATCGCGGCCATCCAGCTCAAGGTGCTGCAGGCGCGGCTCGCGAAGATGGACCTGTTCCTCGACGTGTCGGCGGCGGCCTTGGCCGAGATCGCCAAGGTCGGCTTCGACCCGGTGTTCGGTGCGCGGCCGCTCAAGCGGGCGATCCAGCAGCGCATCGAGAACCCGCTCTCGAAGCTGCTGCTCGACGGCAGCTTCGGGCCCAAGGACACGATCCGGGTCGAAACCGACCCGATCCAGTCGCCCGGGCAGTTCTCGTTCAGCCACGGTGGGGAACCATCGGCCGAGGCTCTGGCCTAATGACGATGATGAATTTCGTTCTTCGCTTCATCCTCTTCTGCCTGGGCCTGATCTTCGCGGTCAGTCTGGCGGTGGCCGTGCTGCTGCTGGCCGCGGTCTGGGGCCTGCGCTACGGCTGGGCCAAGCTCACCGGCAAGCCCGTGACGCCCTGGGTCATGCGCTTCAACCCGCGCAGCGGCTTCGACCGCTTCCGCGCCGCGCAGGCACCGGCCGAGCCCACCGCGGCCGACGTGGTCGGCGCACGGGCCCGCGGCGAATCGACGCGCAGCCCGATCGCGCTGGGCGATGCGGGCGAGGTGACCGACGTGTCGGCCCGGCCCGCGACGCGCGGAAATTAGGGGCTGTGAACAGGCCCTCGCCCTTCGGCATCACGAAGGGCGCGTGGCGCGTACGGGTACGATCCGCCCATGGAATCCGCTGATGCCGCCCTCTTCGATGCGTCGTACTACGCGCGCTACTACTTCGACAAGAAGACCAAGGTGGCGGACCGGCTGCATGTCGAGCGGCTGGGTGCCTTCGTCAGTTCCTACCTGAAGTACCTGCGCGTGCCTGTGCGGCGCGTCCTGGATGTCGGTTGCGGCATCGGGATCTGGCGCGACATCGTGGCGCAGCACTTTCCGCAGGCGACCTACCAGGGCGTCGAGATCAGCGAATACCTGTGTGGTCGCTACGGATGGGAGCGCGGCTCGGTGGTGGACTACCAGGCCCGGGAGCCCTTCGACCTGGTCATCTGCCAGGGGGTCCTGGCCTACCTGACCCCGGCCGACCTCAAGCGTGCCCTGCGCAACCTCGGGGTGCTGAGCCAGGGCGCGCTCTACGTCGAGGCCGTGACGCTCGAGGACTACGAAAACGACGTCGTCGATGAAGACCTCACCGATCCGCTGCTCTTCCGGCACCGCGCCGAGCTGTACCGACGCGGGCTGACGCGGAAGTTCAAGGAGCTGGGCGGCGGCGTCTGGCTCAACCGAAGCGCCGAGGTGCCGCTCTTCTCGCTGGAAAGCGCCGCGGAGTGAGCCCGCGTCGGGCCGCGCTTGCCCGTCGCGAAAGAGCCGGATCTCATCGGCTGTAGAGCCGCTCGATCTCGCCCGCGTAGTTCTTGTAGATGCTCGAGCGCCGCACCTTCATGGTCGCGGTGACATCCCCGTCGTCGTGGTCCAGCTCCTTGGCCAGCAGGTGGAACTGCCGGATCTGCGAGACCTGCGCCAGCTTGCCGTTGCCGCGCGCCACTTCGTCGCCGATCAGCCGCAGTACGTCGACGTGCTCGGTGAGCGAGCGGAAGTTGGTGAAGGGGATGCGTTGTGCCTCGGCCCATTTGCCGACCGTCTCGTAGTCGATCTGGATCAGCGCACCGACGAACTTGCGGCCCTCGGCCACGATCACGCATTCCTTGATGTACGGGCTGCCCTTCATCGTGTTCTCGATCTCCGAGGGCGTGAGGTTCTTGCCGCCCGCGGTGATCATGATGTCCTTGAGCCGATCGACGATGCGCAGCTGGCCGCCGGCCTCTTCGCGCACCACGTCGCCGGTGTGCAGCCAGCCGTCGCGGATCGATTGCGCCGTGGCTTCGGCGTTCTTGTAGTAGCCCGCGAACACCATCTCGCCCTTGAGCAGCAGCTCGCCGTTCTCGCCGATGCGGTGCGCCGTGCCCAGCGTGGGCGGGCCGACCGTGCCCACGGTCACGGCATCGCGCCGGTGGCCCGTGACCATGCCGCTCGATTCGGTCAGGCCGTAGACCTCGACCAGCGGCACGCCCAGCGTGCGGAAGAAGCGCACCACGTCGGGCGCGATCGGCGCGGCGCCGGTGAGTGCCACCCGCACGCGGCGCAGGCCGATGAAGTTCTGCAGCGCGCGCAGCACCAGCCAGTAGCTCGCGGCGTGGGCCAGGCGATCGGCCACCGACCACTGCGCGCGTGGCTTGGCCGTCAACGCCTCGCAGTGCGCCCAGGCGCGCTGGAAGATCGCGCGCTGCAGGCGGCCGGTCTCCTGCAGCTTGATGCTGATCGACGCGTGCAGCTTCTCCCAGATGCGCGGCACGCCCAGGAAGATGCTGGGCGCCACCTCGCGCAGGTCTTCCTGCACGGTGCGTATCGATTCGCCGAAGTGCACCTGCGAGCCCAGGTAGGGCGGCGCGAAGGCCGTGAGCATCTGCTCGGCCACGTGGCACAAGGGCAGGTACGAGAGGTGCGTGGTGTCGCCGTCGAGGCCCAACCGGTCGACGATGCCCGGCACCACGCCGCGGATGTTGCGGTACGACAGCATCGCGCCCTTGGGCTTGCCGGTGGAGCCCGAGGTGTAGATCATCAGGCCGATGTCGTCGAGCGTCTGCGCGGCCAGGGCGGTGTCGATGATCGCGCCGCCGCCCTGCGCGGCCGAGGCCGCGCCCAGGCGCTCGAGTTCGGCAAAGGTCGTGACCTTGTCGCGGTGCGCGGCGTCGAGGTTGCGCAGGCCCTTGGTCTCGATCACCACGATCCGGCGCAGCCGCGGCAGCAGGGCCAGCGATTCGATCACCTTGTCGGTCTGTTCCTGGTCCTCGCAGACGATCAGCTCGATGTCCGCGTGGCCGACCACGTAGGCCACTTCGCTGGCCGGGCTGGTCGGGTAGACGCCGACCGCAATGCCGCCGACCATGCCCGCGCCCATCTGCGCCAGCACCCACTCGGTGCGGTTCTCCGACAGCACGCCCACGTGGCCGCCCGGCGTGAGGCCCAGCGCGCGCAGGCCCAAGCCCACGTGCTCGGCGCGTTGCGCATAGGCCTGCCAGGTCAGCGGCTTCCAGATGCCGAAGTCCTTCTGCCGGAGCGCGACCTTGGCAGGCTGCAGGCGGGCCTGTTCGCGCAGCATCTGCGGCAGGGTGAGGTTGGGCAGCGAGGCGCTCACGACAACCACCTTTTCCTGCGCTTGTAGTGCTTGATGTCGCGGAAGCTGCGCGCTTCGCCGCTGCCGCCCACGCCGAGGTAGAACTCGCGCACGTCGGGGTCCGAAGCCAGGCGCTCGGCGCTGCCGTCGATGACGATCTTGCCGTTCTCCATGATGTAGCCGCGGTGGGCCACGGCGAGTGCCACCGTGGCGTTCTGTTCGACCAGCAGCATCGACACGCCGCGCTCGGCGTTGATGCGCGCGATGATGGTGAAGATGTCCTCGACCAGCTTGGGCGACAGGCCCAGCGAGGGCTCGTCGAGCAGGATCAATTGGGGCTGCGCGACCAGCGCGCGGCCGATGGCCAGCATCTGCTGCTCGCCGCCCGAGAGGTAGCCGGCCAGGCCCTTGCGGCGCTCGTGCAGCCGCGGGAAGTAGCTGTAGACCGCATCGAAGTCGGGCCTGGCATCGGGGCGGCCGGTGAGGGCGTAGGTGGCGGCGACCAGGTTCTCCTCGATCGTCAGGTCCTCGAACACGCGCCGGCCCTCCATCACATGGCACAGGCCGTCGCGCACCAGTTGCTGCGGCGCACGCTCGGCCGTGCCCTGGCCGTTGAACTCGATGCGGCCGGCCTCGACCTCGCCGTCTTCCAGCGCGAGCAGGCCCGAGATGGCCTTGAGCGTGGTCGACTTGCCCGCGCCATTGCTGCCCAGCAGCGCGACGATCTCGCCGCGCGGCACGGCCAGCGACAGGCCGCGCAGCACCTGCACCACCTTGTTGTAGACGACCTCGATGTTGTTGACACTCAGGACCGTCTCGCCCGCCATGACCGCGCCCGCTTGCATCGTCGGCTTACTTGCTCAAGGAGATCCAGTCGGACGCGGGCACCATCTTCTGCGCCTTCATGTCCGCCTTGTAGACGCGCCCGACCGGGATCGAGTTGCCGCTGATGGTGATGGGCGTGCCGATCAGGCCGCCGGTGTCGAAGTCCTTGATCGTGTTGAGCGCGGCCTTGAGGTTCTTGCCGTCGAGCGGCTTGCCCGCGTCGAGCGTGCGCTTGGCCGCTTCGGTGAAGAGCATCGCCGTGAGGAAGCCCTGGGTGTAGGCCGTGCTCTGGTACTCGGGGCGCAGCGCGCGGATCTTGTCGAGCATCGGCGCCTTGGCCGAGGTGTCGTAGTAGTAGCGGTAGGGCATCACGCCCATGAAGCCGTCGGCGCCTTCGCCCATCTTCATCACGGTGGAGCTGTCCATGGTCCAGAAGGTGCCCATCCACTTGCTGGTCATGCCCATCTGCTTGCCCTGCTGCACGAACTCGGGAATGGGCGCGAGGATGTAGCCGTGGAAGATGGTGTAGTCGGGCGCGGCACGGCGCAGCTTGATGACCTCGGTCGAAACGTCGACGCTGCCCGCCGGCGTCATGAGCTTGACCGGCACCGAGAGGCCCAGCTTCTTGGCGGCGGCTTCGCTGGCCTCGATCGGGTCGCGGCCGAACTCGGAGTCGGAGTACACGAAGGCGACCTTGGCGCCTGGCTTCTCCTTGGCGATGTGCTTGAGCAGGATGCCGATCTGTTCGGTGTAGTCGGGCCCGACCAGGAACTGGTTGGGGAACTTGACCGGGTCGTTGAGTTCGGTCGCGAACGAGGCGCCCGCCATCAGGATCTGGCCGCTGCGGTCGAGCTCGGGGTTGATGGTCTTGGCGAAGCCGGTCGAGTCGCCGTAGTAGAGGTTGACCTTGTTCTGGCTGGTGATCTTCTTGTAGGCCGCGACCGAGACGTCGACCTTGTAGCCCGTGTCTTCGGGCACGTAGCGCAGCTTGCGGCCCTTGATGCCGCCCGCGTCGTTGACCATCTTCACGTAGTCGGCCATGCCGGCGTTGATGCCCACGCCCGCGAAGGCGAACACGCCGGTCATGGGGATCGAGCCACCGATGACGATGTCCTCGTTGGATTGGGCATTTGCCGCGAAGGGTGCGGCGAGCGCGGCCGAAGCGGCGAGCACGAGCGCACGGCGGCGCAGAGAGGGCTGAAGTGTCTTGTGCATGCTTGTCTCCTGTGAGGGGTGGCTCAATTCCTGAAAGGCCACAGATGGAAAAAGCGGCGCGTGCGCCGCCACACTTCTGCGAGCCCGTGCGGCTCGAACACCAGAAATCCGACGATCAACAGACCGAACACCACGGTGCGCACCGGCGAGAGGAACACCGTCATCTCGGTGCCGCCCGGCAGCAGGTCGACGATGAGCTTGAGCAGCTCGGGCACCATGGTCATGAAGATCGCACCCAGGATGCCGCCGAGGATCGAGCCCATGCCGCCGACGATGATCGCGGCCAGGAAGAAGATCGACATCAGCAGCGGGAAGCTCTCGGGCGTGACCACGCGGAAGAAGTAGGCCCAGAGCCCGCCCGCCACGCCCGCATAGAAGGACGAGAGCCCGAAGGACAGCAGCTTGTAGCGCAGCAGCGGGATGCCCAGCACCTCGGCCGAGATGTCGCGGTCGCGGATCGCGATGAAGGCCCGGCCCACGCGGGTGCGGAACAGGTTGGCCGCGCCCAGCACCATCAGCAGCATCACCGGCACGATCACCCAGTAGAGCCGGAAGGAGGTGTCGAGCGGAAGGCCGAAGAACTGCGCCGGCGGCACCGACAGGCCGGTGGTGCCGCCCGTGAGCTTGAGGTTGGCGAACAGGAAATGCGTGATGAAGGAGGCCGCGATGGTCGCGATCGCCAGGTACAGGCCCTTCACGCGCAGCGACGGAATGCCGACGATCAAGCCGCCCAGCATCGCCACCGTGCCGCCCGCCAGCAGGTTCAGCAGGAAATGCGTGCCCAGCCGCGTCTCGAGGATCGCGACCGTGTACGCCCCCAGCCCCATGAACGCGGCCTGGCCCAGGCTCACCAGCCCGGTGTAGCCGGTGAGGATGTTGAGCCCGCTCGCGCTCGCCACGTTGATCGCCACCAGGCAGGCGAGGTAGAGCCAGTAGTCGCTGGCGATGAAGGGAAAGAGCAGCAGCAGCGCCGCGCCGATCGCGAGCCAGGTCTTCTGCGTGCGTGAGTCGAACAGCGCCGCATCGGCGATGTAGCTTTCCTTGAGGGTGCCTATGCGCATGTTCTTACCCGCCGTTCAAGCTTCTGTTCGGGGTGCGTCTGTTCGGGGCGCGTGCACAGGCCACCGGGTACTCCCCTCCGCGAATGTCCCCCGGGGGCTTCGCCCCCTCCTCCTTTATTTCGCTGCGGGGAGCACCCGGTACCCTGCGCACGTGGATGCGCTGGGGTCGTGCGGCCGTCGATCCACCTGAAGGCCCCTCGATCGTGTCGATGGCGTGCTCTGCGCAGCGAAATAAAGGAGGAGGCCGCAGGCCGGGGGACATTCGCGGAGCAGAGTACGCCGTCGGCGCGATCGCGTCCCTGACATTGAATTGCGTTGCGAAAGGTCATCTCAAAGCCTCTCGATCTCATGCGTGCCGAACAAACCGTAGGGCCGCACCATCAACACCAACACGAGCACGATGAAGGTCGCGAGCAACTTGTACTCGCCCCCGAGAAAGGTCCCCGCGAGTGCTTCCACCAGCCCGATGAACACCCCGCCGATCAACGCCCCCAGCACGCTGTCGAGCCCGCCGACGATCACCACCACCAGCACCGACAGGCCGAACACGCCCATGGTCGACGAGATGCCGCCGATGGCGCCGACCATGATGCCGGCCACCGCGGCGATCATGGCCGAGGCGACCCAGGCCAGCGAGAACACGCGCGGCACGTTGATGCCCATCGAATACGCGGCGGCCTGGTCCGAGGCCGTGGCGCGCAGGGCCACGCCGCCGCGCCAGAAGCGGAACACCAGCAGCACCGCGCCGATGAGGCCGGCCGCGATCAGCGCGCCGTAGGCCACCTTGGGCGCGAGGAAGGCCTCGCCGACCATGATCGGCGTGTTGGGCAGGAACTCGGGCAGCCGGCGCTGGTCCGCGGTCCAGATGATCTCGACCAGGCCCACCAGCACCGAGGCCAGGCCCACGGTCACCATGAAGACCGAGATCGGCGGCTCGCCCAGCAGCGGCCGGATCATGGTGCGCTCGACGATCGCGCCCAGCAGGCCGGTGCCGATCACCGCGCCGATCACCGCGGCCCAGATCGGCAGCGAGAAGGTCGCGGAGAAGGTGAAGAACAGGTAGGCGCCGATCATCAGCATCTCGCCGATCGCGATGTTGACCACCCGCGTGGCCTTGTAGACCAGAACGAAGGCCAGCGCGGCCAGCGCATAGAGCCCGCCGCTGGCCACGCCCGTGAGGCTGATCTCGAACAGGTAGGCCCAATCCATCACGCGACTCCCGCGACCGTCTGTTCGCCGCGCAGCTTGCGCCGCAGGTCGCCCACGTCGCCCGCGCCCAGGTAGGCGCGGATCACCTCGGGGTCGGCCTGCACCTGGGCCGGCGCGCCCTGCGCGATGACCTGCCCGAAGTTGAGCACCACCACATGGTCCGACAGGTCCATCACCATGCCCATGTCGTGCTCGACCATCAGCACCGTCACGCCCCATTCGTCGCGCACGTCGAGGATGAAGCGCGCCATGTCCTCGGTCTCTTCGCGGTTCATGCCCGCGACGGGTTCGTCGAGCATCAGCACCCTGGGCTGCATGGCCAGCGCGCGGGCCATCTCCACGCGCTTCTGCAGGCCGTAGGGCAGGGCGGACACCGGTGCGTGGCGGATGTGGTCGATCTCGAGGAAATCGATGATGCGTTCCTCCACGTCGCGCCGCAGTTCGGCCTCTTCGCGCCGCGCGCGGCCCACGTAGAACAGCGCCTCCAGCACATTGGTCTTGAGATGCGCGTGGCGGCCCAGCTTGATGTTGTCGAGCACCGTCATGCCGCGGAACAGCGCGATGTTCTGGAAGCTGCGCGCCAGGCCCAGCTTGGCGCGTTGCGGTGCCGGCGTGCGCGTGATGTCGGCGCCTTCGAACAGCACCCGGCCCGCCGACGGCCGGTAGAAGCCCGAGATGGTGTTGAACAGCGAGGTCTTGCCCGCGCCGTTGGGCCCGATCACCGCGGTGATGGAACCCGGCTGCACGCTGAAGCCCACGCCCGTGAGCGCCTTCACGCCACCGAAGGCCAGCGTCAACGCCTCGACCTGCAGCACGGGTGCATCGGCGGAAGCGGAAAGGGCCTGTTGCATGGATGAAAGAAGGTGTGAAAAGCGGCGAGGGTTTGCGTGCAAAGCGCGAAAATCTACTTGTCCGTAGAATTTCTACTCGTCGGTAATGTCGCCGCTGCCCGCGTCTTGCGGCATCCGGACTTTCCCGCGCTGACCTTTGCAACATGGCCTCTTCCGTCCTTCGCTCCAAAGCTGCCACCTCTCCGTGGGAACCCGCGAGCGCGCGCGCGCTGCAACGCGAGGTCAAGCGCAACGCGGTGCTGCAGACGGCCGCGCAGCTCTTCAACGAACGCGGCTTCCACGCCACCTCGCTCGACGACATCGCCGAGCGCCTGAACGTGAGCAAGCCCACGCTGTACTACTACGTCGAGAGCAAGGACCAGATCCTGCTGGAGTGCGTGCGCACCGCGCTCGACCTGATGCACGAGGGCATCGAAGCGGTGCGCCATGCGGGTGGCAGTGCCATCGACCAGCTCCAGGCCTGCATGCGCATCTACACCGGCGTGGTCACGCAGGACTTCGGCATGTGCGTGATCCGCATCGGCGAAGACCCGCTGCCCGAGCCGCTCAAGACCGAGCTGCGCCGGCTCAAGGCCGGCATCGACCACCAGTTCCGCCGGCTCATCGCCGACGGCGTGGCCGAGGGCTCGCTCGCGCCCTGCGACCCGAAGATGGCCGCCTTCATGCTGGCCGGCGCGCTGAGCTGGGTCGGCCGCTGGTACCGTGACGACGGCGCACTCACGCCCGAACAGATCGCCGACCAGGGCATCGCGCTGCTGCTCAATGGCGTGCTGCAGCGCCCCGCGCCCGCGGCGCGCAAGACCGCCTCCCCACCCGCCGCCCCGCGGGTCCGCAAGAAGAAAGAAGGACAAGCATGAACAACGATTCCCCCCTCCAGGTGGGCCGCGACGGCGACATCGCCACGCTGCGCTTCAACCGGCCCTCGGCCCTGAACGCCATCGACGTGCCGATGGCCATCGCCTTCCTGGCCGCGGCGCGCGAGCTCGCCGCCGACAAGAGCGTGCGCGCGGTGCTCATGAGCGGCGTGGGCAAGGGCTTCATGGCCGGCGGCGACCTGGCCGTGCTGCAGGCCGACCCGGTGCAGGGCGCGGCCGACCTGATCGGCCCGCTGCACGAGGCCCTGACCGTGCTGGCAGGCATGGACGCGCCGCTGATCGCGCAGGTGCACGGCGTGGCCGCGGGTGCGGGCCTGAGCCTGATGCTGCAGGCCGACTTCGTGCTGGCTGCCGAGGGCACGCGCTTCAACCTGGCCTACGTCAACATCGGCGCGAGCTGCGACGTCGGCGCCTCGTGGGCGCTGCCGCGGCTGGTGGGCCTGCGCCGCGCGCTCGAGATCGCGATGCTGGGCGACATGTTCGACGCGGCCGCGGCCGAGCGCATGGGCCTGATCAACCGCGTGGTGCCGGCCGCCGAACTCGAAGCCGAGGCGCTGGCCTTCGCACGCCGCCTGGCCCAGGGCCCGACCGTGGCGCTGGGGCGCCTGCGCCGGCTGATGCGCACCTCCTTCGAACGCGACCTCGCAGGCCAGCTCGACGCCGAATCGGCCGCGTTCCGCGAATGCGCGAGCAGCGATGATTTCAAGATCGGCATTGACGCCTTCTTCGCGAAGACCAAGCCGGCCTTCACCGGCCACTGAACCCTTTCAACTTGCAGCAGGAGCAAACCTCATGACTTTCCCCGACATCTTCGTCGTCGGCACCGCCCGCACCGCCATCGGCACTTTCGGTGGCGCACTCAAGGACGTGCCCAACACCCAGCTCGCCACCACCGCGGTCAAGGCCGCGATCGAGCGCAGCGGCGTCGCCGCCGATGCCATCGGCCACGTCGTGATGGGCAACGTGATCCCGACCGACGTCAAGGACGCCTACCTGAGCCGCGTGGCGGCCATCGACGCGGGCTGCCCGATCGAGACGCCGGCCTTCAACGTCAACCGCCTCTGCGGCTCGGGCCTGCAGGCCATCGTGTCGGCGGCACAGGCGATCGCGCTGGGCGACTGCGGCATCGCGATCGGCGGCGGCTCGGAATCGATGAGCCGCGGCCCCTACTTCGACACCGCCGCGCGCTTCGGCGCGCGCATGGGCGATGCGGTGCTGGTCGACTACATGCTGGGCATCCTGCACGACCCGTGGGAGAAGATGCACATGGGCATCACGGCCGAGAACGTGGCCGCGCGCTACAAGATCTCGCGCGAGATGCAGGACGCGCTGGCCGCGCAGAGCCAGCAGCGCGCCGCCGCCGCCATCGCGGCCGGCCGCTTCAAGGAGCAGATCGTCCCGGTCGAGGTCAAGACGCGCAAGGGCGTGGTGCTGTTCGACACCGACGAGCATGTGCGCGCCGACACCACGGTCGAGTCGCTGTCGAAGATGAAGCCGGCCTTCAAGAAGGACGGCCTGGTCACGGCCGGCAACGCCTCGGGCATCAACGACGGCGCGGCCGCGGTGGTGCTGGCCAACGGCGAGCGCGTGAAGGCGCTGGGCCTGAAGCCGCTGGCGCGCCTGGTGGGCTATGCGCACGCGGGCGTCGAGCCGGCCTACATGGGCATCGGCCCGGTGCCGGCCACGCGCAAGGTGCTGGAGCGCACCGGCCTCAAAGTGAGCGACCTCGACGTGATCGAATCCAACGAAGCTTTCGCGGCGCAGGCCTGCGCGGTGATCCAGGAGCTCGGCTTCGACCCGGCCAAGGTCAACCCCAACGGCTCGGGTATCTCGCTGGGCCACCCGGTAGGCGCGACCGGCGCGATCATCACGACCAAGGCGATCGCCGAACTGCACCGCACGGGCGGGCGCTATGCGCTGGTCACGATGTGCATCGGCGGCGGCCAGGGCATCGCCGCAATCTTCGAACGGGTCTGAACGCGTCCTGTTGCGGGACAATGCGCGGATGATTCCGCGCCCGCTTTCCTTTCCCATCGACCCCGACGAGGTCGAACTGAGCGCGATCCGCGCGCAGGGCGCGGGCGGGCAGAACGTGAACAAGGTGTCGAGCGCCGTGCACCTGCGCTACGACATCCTCGCGAGCTCGCTGCCGCCCGACGTGAAGGAGCGGCTGCTGGCGCTGCGCGACAGCCGCATCACGCAGGAAGGCGTGCTGGTGCTCAAGGCCCAGCAGCACCGCACGCAGGAGATGAACCGCAACGACGCGCTCGCGCGGCTGCAGGCGGTGGTCGACAGCGTGGCCGCGCCGCCGCGCGTGCGCCGCGCGACCAAGCCCACCTACGGCTCGAAGCAGCGACGCCTCGAAGGCAAGAGCCAGCGTTCGGAAATCAAGAGCTCACGCGGCCGCGTGCAGGACTGAGCACGCCGACCGCGGCTCAGGCCTCGGGCGGCGCGGCCAGTGCGGCCAGCGCTTCCGCATCCGTGCCGTAGACCCGCAGCATCGGTCCCGGCGCCAGCAGCCCGGCCTTCTCCAGCACCGTCTGCGCGGGCAGCTTGAGCCCGATCACCCACAGCGATAGACCGTGCGACTCCACCGTCTGGCGGATGCTGCCGAAGACTTCGGCGCCCGTGATGTCGATGCGGTTGATCGGCTGCGCGAACAGGCACAGCGTGCCGATGCCCGGATGGGCCGCAAGCTGTTCGGACACCGCGCGCTCGAGCGTGCTGGCCGAGGCGAAGTCGAGTTCGGCGTCCATGCGCAGCGCGCAGACGTCGGCGCGCAGCGGCGGCAGGTTCCACAGGTGGCGGTCGCGCAGCCGGCCGTCCGGGTGCAGGCCGACCTCGATGATGCGCGGGTGCAGGTGGCGGTACATGTAGTGGCTCAGGCTCATCGCCAGGCCCGCCAGCACGCCCCAGTAGATCGCCGGTGCGGTGGCGATGGTCAGCGCGAAGGTGGCCATCGCAGTGCCGGCTTCGATGCGCGAGACGCGCCACAGCGCCACGAACGCGGCCGGACGCACCAGGCCCAGGATGGCCGTCACCACCAGCCCGGCCAGCACGGCCTGGGGCACGTGGTAGAGCAGCGGCATGAGCCACAGCAGCGCCACGCCGATCAGCACCACGCAGACGATGGTGGCCCAGCCGGTCTTGGCGCCTGCATAGAGGTTGATGGCCGAGCGCGAGAAGGAGGAGCTGGTCGGGAAGGCGCCGCACAGGCCCGAGGCGATCTTGGCCAGGCCCTGGCCGATCAGGTCCTGGTTCTCGTTCCAGAGCTTGCCCGAGCGGCTGTTGTCGACCTTGGCGCTCGAGGCCGTCTCGAGAAAGCTGACCAGCGTGACCATCAGCGCCGGCAGCAGCAGCGCGCCGAAGGTCGTCAGCGAAATGGCGCCGGGCAGGTAGGGCGCCGGCAGGCCGGTGGGCAGCGCGCCGATCACCGCGCCGCCGCGCAGCGCATAGCCCAGCGCCGCGCTGACGACCGCGCCCAGGCCCACCACCAGCATCGCGGCCGGCATGCGCGGCCAGCGCTGCTTGGCGGTCCAGAGGATGGCCATGGTGCACAGGCCGAAGCCCATGGCGGTCCAGTCGGGCGGCGGGCCCGACAGCCACTGCGCCATCGGCCGGCCGGTGAAGCCCAGCAGCGCGGGCAGCTGCGACAGCGCGATCAGCACCGAAGCACCCTGCGTGAAGCCGATCAGCACCGGCGAGTTGACCAGCTTCAGCAGCCAGCCGAAACGCATCACGCCCATCAGCAACTGGAGCACGCCCGACATCAGCGCCAGCCACACGGCCAGCGAGATCCAGTCGGCGCCGCCCGGCACCGCGAGCGGCCCGAGCGAGGCCCCGACCAGCAGGCTGGTGAGCGCGGTGGGCCCGACCGACAGCCGCGCCGAGGCGCTGAACAGCACGCCGACCAGCGCCGGAATGAAGGAGGCGTAGATGCCCGTGACCAGCGGCATGCCGGCCAGCGCGGCGTAGGCGACGCCCTGCGGCAGCACCAGCATCGCGACCGTGAGGCCGGCCATGATCTCGCCGCGCAGCGTGGCACGGTCGGGGCGCGGCCAGCCGAGAAAGGGGAGCCAGATGGCGAGCCGCGCGCGGTTCAGTGCCATGGCATGTGGGGCCTGCGGGGGCCGTGACCGGATGAGAGGAAGTGCACCGGCCGATGATACGGAAGCGCGTGTCCTGCCCTGAAGGCTCAGGCGCGCTTGCGGTGCTGGAAGGCGGTGGGCGAGCGGCCGGTGGCGGCCTTGAACATGGCGCAGAAGGCGCTGTCGGTGGCGTAGCCGCTGGCGGTCGCGACCTGGCTCACCGCCATGCCGCGCGCCAGCAGCGGCAGCGCATGCGCCATCACGGCCTGCTGGCGCCACTGCTGCCAATTCATGCCCAGCTGGTCGCGGAACAGCCGCGCCACGGTGCGCTCGCTCGCGCCGATGGCCTGCGCGCGCTCGGCCAGCGTGGCGCGGTCGGCCGGGTTGCGCAGCAGCGCCTCGCAGAGCTGGCGCAGGCGCTTGTCGGCGGGCAGCGGCACGTCGATGCGGATCTGGGTGGCGCGCTCGATCTCGTCGATCAGCAGCGGCGCGATCATGCGTTCGCGCTGCGGCGCATGCGGGTCGGCGGGCGGCTGGCCATCGGGCGTGGTGTCGAGCGCGAGCATCAGCGCGCGCATCAAGGGGCTGATCTCCAGCACTTCGCATTTCTCCCAGCCCGGCGCCAGCCAGCGGTGGATGTAGACGGTGCGCAGTTCCGCATCCTCGATCAGCGTGATGCTGTGCGGCATGTCCGCCGGCACCCAGAGCGCGCGCGAGGGCGGCACGATGTAGCTGCCGTCCTCGGTGCTCAGCCGGACCACGCCGCGGGTCGAGAAGGTGAGCTGCGGCCAGGGGTGCACATGCAGCTCGACGAAGGTGTCGGCCTCGAGGAACTGCTCCTTGGCGCGCAGCGGCCGCACCGCGTCGGGCGCATAGAGGTGCGGCGTGAGCGGCCCCACCACGGTGGCGGGTGACGAGGGATTCGCAACTGTCATGATTTCGACAAATGTTGTCCTTATATCGCCATTCTGCCGTGCGTTGGCGACCTACGATAGGCGGACCTTTTTTCCGCTCCTGCCATGTCCACCTCCTCCCCTGCCGGCGCGCCGCCTGCGACCACCCTGCGCACCGATGCCCAGCTGATCGGCCTGGTCGGCCTGGCCCATGCGATCAGCCATTTCAGCCAGCTCATCCTGGCGCCGCTGTTCCCCTGGCTCAAGGACGCCTTCGACGTCAGCTACACCGAACTGGGCGCGGTGCTCACGGTGTTCTTCGTGGTCTCGTGCATCGTGCAGGCGGCCTCGGGCTTCATCGTCGACAAGCTCGGCCCACGGCCGGTGCTGTTCGTCGGGCTCGGGCTGCTGGGCCTGGCCGGTTTCGGCTACGCGATGGCGCAGAGCTACTGGATGCTGCTGGCCAGCGCGGTGGTGGCGGGCGTGGGCAACGGGGTGTTCCATCCGGTTGACTACACGCTGTTCAACCGCAAGGTCGCGCCCACGCGCCTGGGCCATGCCTACAGCGTGCACGGCATCACCGGCAGCCTGGGCTGGGCGCTGGCGCCGGCCTTCGTGGTGCCGCTGGCCATGGCGTACTCGTGGCGCGTCGCGCTGGCGGCAGCCGGTGCGCTGGCGCTGGCGGTGCTGCTGGTGCTGTGGCTCTACCGCGGCGTGTTCTCGCTCGACGTCAAGGCGGTGCAGAAGGCCACGGGGCAGGTGCCGGGTGCGGCGGGCCAGTTCGATTTCCTGCGCATCCCCGCGGTCTGGATGTGCTTCGGCTTCTTCTTCTTCTATGCCATGGTGATCAGCGTGGTGCAGACCTTCGCCCCCGTGGCGGCTGGCCATCTGCATGCGGTGCCGCTGACGCTGGTGGCGGTGTGCCTCACGGTCTACATGGTGGCCAGCGCGGCCGGCATGGTGGTCGGCGGTTTCCTGGCGTCCGACCCGTCGCGCTGCGAGCGCATCGTGGGCGTGGGCTTCGGCATCGCGGCCGCGCTGGCGCTGGTGCTGGCCTTCGCCGATTTCGCGCCGGTGCTGGTGCCGGTGCTGTTCGGTGCCATGGGCTTCGCTTCCGGCATCGCCGGCCCTTCGCGCGACCTGCTGGTCAAGCGCTCGACGCCGGCCAATGCCACCGGCCGTGTGTATGGCGTGGTCTATGCCGGGCTCGACATCGGCCAGGCCGTGGCGCCGCTGATCTTCGGCCGGCTGATGGACGGCGGCCGCTACACCGAAGTGATCGTCGGCCTGGCGATCGTGCAGGGCGTGCTGATCGCCAGCGCCTTCAACGTGCGCCGCGTGCGGCGCGAGGCGCTGGTGCCGGCTTCGGCCTGAGCGGGGCCTGGACGGGCCTGATCGCCGCGCCGCGGGCCTACGGGGACGGCTCGGTCCAGATGCGCTGCCACAGCGCGCCGAGGCCATCGGTCGGCGCCTTCCATGCGAACTGCTTCGGCGGCACCGCCTGCCAGCGGCCGTCGACGCGGCGCGCGACCTCGAACTGGAAGCTGTAGCTCGGCTCCTGCCCCATGCGCAGGTCGGACAGCACCAACGCGCCCCCGGCATCGACCTGCGCGCGCATGAAGCCACCGTTGAACCACTGCAAGCTCCGCACCGCGGGCACCTCGCGTGCGTCCGCGAGCGCCTTCACGTTCGAGGCATGGGGGTCGAACACCATCGGCCCGCGGTCGGCCACCAGCGAGCGTTCGCCGATCAGGTAGCCGGTGGGCGTCATCACGATCACGCGCCACAGCAGGATGTTGAAGGGTGTGGGCGTTGCGAGCCGCGGCGCATCGGCCAGGCCCATGGCGGCCAGCGTGCGCGCGGCGGCGCGCTCGACCTGCTGCTGGGCCAGCAGCGAGGCCCCGAGGTAGGCGCTGCTCAGCACCAGGCCGGCGACCAGGGCGCGCTGGGCCGAGGCCTTCTCGGCCAGGCACCAGGCGAAGATGCAGGCGAGCAGCAGCCACAGCGTGTAGCCGAGGTCGATGATGAAGATGCTCGACCACGACACCGGCGCCGACGGCAGCGGCCACCACAGTTGCGTGCCGTAGGCCGTGAAGGCATCGAGCAGCGGATGGGTGAGCAGTGCCGCCTGCATGGCCCAGAACCAGCGCGCGGGCTCGGCCCGTGTGCGGCCATGGCCGAAACGCCGGAACAGCCACCAGATCAGCGCCCCCACGAAGGGCAGCACCAGCAGCGAATGGCTGAAGCTGCGGTGCATGGTCATCAGCGCCACCGGGTCGTCGGTGAACGGCCGCAGCAGGAAGCTGTCGAGATCGGGCAGCGTGCCGAGCGCGGCGCCCGCGAGCAGCGCCGCGCGGCGATGGCGCGCGGGCGCAATGGCCGCAGCGGTCGCGCCGCCTAGAAGTATCTGGGTGAGGGAATCCATGGCGCGATCGTAGTGACCGCGCAGGCCCACCCCCGGCGCATCGGGCCGCGACCCCGTGTGGGATCGCGCCCCGGGATCGGTTCCAGGCTCAGGCCGCGATCAGCGCCTCGACCTGGCGCAGGCCTTCGAGGGTCTTGAGGCAGGCGTCGGCGGCCTCGGTGCCCTTGACCGCGAAGTGCGCATGGAAGTACTTGCGGTGCTCCACATGTTCGTGGAAGTGGTGTGGCGTGAGCACGGCCGACAGCATCGGCACATTGGTCTCGAGCTGCAGCGACATCAGCGTGCTGACCACGGTGTTGGCGACGAACTCATGGCGGTAGATGCCGCCGTCGACCACCAGCGCGCAGCCCACGATGGCGGCGTAACGGCCCGACAGCGCGAGCCGCTTGGCATGCAGCGGGATCTCGAAGGCGCCGGGCACGTCGAGCACGTCGATGCGCTCGCGCGGGAAACCCTGGCGCTGCATCTCGGCGAGGAAGGCGTCGCGCGCCTGGTGGACGATGTCCGAATGCCATTGCGCCTCGATGAAGGCGACGCGCTGCGCTTCGGCGTTGTCCGAAGCGGCGACGGCGGAGAGGGGAAGGTCGTTGATCTGACTCATGGTGTGCCTTTGAAGCAGTTTTCCTGAATCAGGGCGCACGAAGCCGCAGCCGCGGCGCGCGCCAGAAAGGACGCGCGGCCACGCCGACGGTTCGCGCTCTCTTTCATCCGGACTGTGACCGTCGGCCCCGGAATCACACCGGATCTGCTGACCCTGCCGCACACGTCGTGTGCCGCAGGCGCTCGCGGGCTTGTGCGAACGAGTCGCCATCACCGCCGGTGGGGAATTGCACCCCGCCCTGAGAACGCTTGTCGCCCGGCGAACCGGACCACGCGCCGATTCTAGGAGCCGGCTGAGGGCCATGTTGTCGCCGGCGCGCCAGACCTTCGGACGCAGGGGATTTTTCCGAGGGGTGCTCAGCGCGGCGCCAGGAACTGTGTCATGCGCTGCAGTTCGTCGTCGAGCGCCGCGCGAAAGGCCGCGCCGCGCGGTGGCGTGGCGGCATAGCCGAAGCTCGGCTGCAAGGACCCGCCGGGTGCGCTCACGTTGGCCCAGCCGATCACCTGTTCGTGCCACAGCATCGGCAATGCGTAGTAGCCGAAGCGGCGCTGCGGCGCGGGCGTGTAGGCCTCGAACTTGTAGGTCCAGCCCCAGAGCAGTTCGAAGCGCCGGCGGTCCCAGACCACCGGATCGAAGGGCGCGAGCAGGCGCAGCGCATCGTCGGGCGCGTGGCGCTTCGAGGCCGGCGTCTCGTCGGCGGGCCAGTACCAGGTCGTGCCGTCGATGCGGCAGCTCGCGAGTTCTTCGTCGCGCGCGATGCGCAGCGCGGCCTGGGTCTGCGCCGCGAGGTGGGGTGCGCCATAGCCCAGCAGACGCACCAGGTAGGTCAGGCTGGCGGCCGGCAGCGGCGCGTACTTGCGCACGACCAGCGCGATCAGCGCCGCGGCGCGTTGTGCGCGGCCCGCGGGGCTGTCGTCGGCCGGCGCATGCGCCACGGCCGCGTAGACGCGGGTGCCGCTGTCGCGCCGCACCACGCGCAGCAGGCCGCGGTAGTGCAGGCCGTCGAGCAGGTGCGTGGTGGCGTTGCTCGAGCCGCCCCAGTAGTTGGTCACGCGGCCATGCGCGAAGTGCAGCTCGACCTGGCGCGGATGCACCGGGCCGTGGGCCTGCACGTAGGCCAGCACCTCGGCGGCCTTGCGCTGGGTGTCGGCATCCCAGGCCCGTGTCGATTCGCGCGGGTGCATCAGCGCCAGATGCTCGCGCGGCAAAAAACCGTAGTTGACCAGGCAGTCCTCCTCGATGGCGAGCCGGCTGTAGCGGCTTTCGAGGTCGCCCGCGCGGTAGTCCTTCACGCGGTGGCGCAAGGTCAGGTCCTGGGCACGCGCGGGTGCACGGATCGGATCGGCCTGCACGAAGCCGAGCTTGCGGATCGCGGCGGGCAGCGTGGTCGGGGAGAAGAGGGTGCGCGCCACCGCGTAGCGGCGCAGGTCGTCGAGGGTGGGCTCAGCCATGCGGTGCATTGCAGCACAGGCGGCACGCGCCCGTCGTTCCCGCGCCGGATGTCCCGGGTTTCTAGGCCGTGCCGGGCCGCATCAGCGCGATGGCCTCGCGCGCCAGCGCATCGATCGAATCGGTGAGCACGATGCCGAGCTCGGCGCGCCGCCCCGGCGGTACCGCCAGCGGCAGTTCGGTGCAACCGAGCACCACGGCCTTCGCACCGCGTTGTGCGAGCAGGCGGACACCCTCGGCGGCGGGTGCGAAAGCCGCGTCGATGCGGTTGGCCTTCACTGCCGCGATGGCGGGCACGCACAGGCGCTGCACCTCTTCGGGCGAAGGTTCGATGGGCTCGTAGCCGGCGGCGCGCAGGTAGCGCTGGTAGAGCCCCATGGCGATGGTGGCCGGCGTGCCCAGGATGCCGACCCTGCCCTCGGTCACGCCCTGGCGGCGCAGGTCGGCCACCACCGAGTCGACGATGTGCAGCAGCCGTGTCGGACTGGCGGCCTGCAGTTCGTCGAACCACAGGTGGGCGGTGTTGCAGGGGATCGCGATGCAGTCGGCACCGCCCGCCACCAGGGTTTCGATGCCGCGCAGCATGGCCGGCAGGGGGCTCGGGCCGGTGCCCATGCAGGCCGAGGAGCGGTCGGGGATCGCGGGGTCGTTGCACAGCAGCACCGGGATGTGCTGCTGGTCGCTGTCGGCGGGTGTCAGCTGCACCATGCGCAGCGCGAAGGCGGCGCCGGCCAGCGGCCCCATGCCGCCGAGCACGCCCAGGCGCTGCGGCACCGCGTTCATGCCGCGGCACCGCCGCGTTGCCGGCGCGCGAGACCCGCCGCGAGTTCGGCCGCGGCCTCGCAGGGGTCGATGACCGGCACGCCCAGCGCGGCTTCGAGCGGTGCGCGCAGGTCGGCCATGCCGGCGCAGCCGAGCAGCACGACGTCGGCGCCGTCCGCGTCGACCAGCAGCCGGGCCGCCGCGATCATGGGTTCGAGTGCATGGGCGGCGTCGCCCGACAGGTGCACCGGCAGGTCGAGCGGACGCTCGGCCACCACGCGCTCGCGCACGCCCAGGATGTCCCAGTAGCGCAGGTGGCGCGGGATCGCGGCGCTGGCGATGGCGATCACGCCCACGCGCGCACCGCGGGCCATGGCGGCGCGCATGCCCGCCTCACCCAGGCCGATCACCGGCTTGTCGCAGCGCGCGCGCGCCGCGGCGATGCCGGGATCGCTGAAGCAGGCCAGCACGAAGGCGTCGGCCTCGCTCGCATGCGCGGCCACGTCGTCGGCCGCGATGCGCGCGCCCCGCTCGAAGTCGGCCTGCGTCACGATGCCCGGCGGGCCGTCGTGCGCGGTGACGCAGTCGAAGTCGCACCGCGCGGGCGGCACGGTCGCGCGAAAGGCGCGCGCCACGGCCTCGGTCACGCTGGCGCTGCTGTTGGGGTTCAGCACCCGAACACGCGGAACGGTGGAAGGCGCACTCATGCCTGGTTCTCCCCGAGTCCGATCAGCGCCTTGAGCACGCGGCCGTGCGGGCGTTCCGCACCGGCGGCCGGCGTGCGGCGCGGCAGGTCGGGGGCGCCGCGGCGCAGGTAGGCGCCGCTGCCGCGCTCGGCATGCAGCGCGTTGTCCTCGATCACCACGCGGCCGCGGCTCACCACCACCTCGGGCCAGCCCTGGATGGTGCGACCTTCGTAGGGCGTGTAGCCCGCGTTGTCGTGCAGCATCGCCGCCGTGATGGTGGTCTCGCGTTCGGCGTTCCAGACCGCGATGTCGGCATCGGCACCCAGCGCGATCGCGCCCTTGCGCGGCGCCAGGCCGTAGAGCTTCGCGTGGTTGGTGGCGGTGAGCGCGACGAACTGGTGGATGTCGATGCGGCCCTTGAGGAAGCCTTCGCTGAACAGCAGCGGCATGCGCAGTTCGATGCCCGGCACGCCGTTGGCCATTTCCTTGAAGGTGGTGGCGTCGCCCTTGGGCAGCTTGCCGGTCTCGTCGAAGCGGTAGGGTGCGTGGTCCGACGAATAGGTGGCCAGCGTGCCGTCGATCAGGCCGCGCCAGATCGCCTCCTGCGCGTCGGCGTCGCGCGCGGGCGGCGAGCAGCAGAACATCGCGCCTTCCAGGCCCGGGCGGTCCATGTCGTCCGCGGTCAGGAACAGGTACTGCGGGCAGCTCTCGGCCAGCACGTTGGCGCCCAGCAGCTGGGCCTGGCGGATCACCTCGACGGTCTCGCCGCCGGCCACGTGCACCAGCAGCAGCGGCACGTCGACCAGGCGCGCCAGCGCGATCGCGCGGTAGGCGGCCTCGGTCTCGGCCAGCGGGTCGTGTGCCACGCCGTGGAACTTGGGCGCGGTGTGGCCGCGGTCGATCAGGCGCTGCGCGATCCAGCGGATCATGTCGTTGTTCTCGGCATGCACCATCACCAGCGCGCCCTCGGCGCGGGCCAGCGCCAGCACGTCGAGCAGCTCGATGTCCTCGAGCTTCATGCGGTCGTAGGTCATGTAGACCTTGAGCGAGGTGATGCCGTCGCGGATGGCCGCGGGCAGGTCCGTGGAGAGCGTGGCGGCGTCGGGGTTCGCCAGGATCAGGTGGAACCCGTAGTCGATCACCGCCTTCTCGGCCGCGCGTCGGCTGTAGTCGGCCAGCACCTCGGGCACCGACATTTCGCGATGCTGGGCCGCGAAGGGCAGGATGGTGGTGGTGCCGCCGAAGGCGGCCGACACCGTGGCCGAGTAGAAGTCGTCGGCGCACATCATGCCCATGCCCGAGCGCTGCTCGACGTGGCAGTGGCTGTCGATGCCGCCCGGCAGCACCCAGCGGCCGGTGGCGTCGACGTCGCGCAGGCCCGGCGGCAGCGAGCCGCCGATGGCCGCGATGCGCCCGTCGCGCACGCCGAGGTCGCCCTCGATCACGCGGCCGTCGGTGACGATGCGGCCGCCGCGAATCGTCAGGTCGAAGCGTTCTTCGCCGATCAGCGAAGCGATGGTGGTGTCCATGCGCAGTTCCGTGTGTGCGTTCAGACCAGCGGCTCGCCGGCGCCGGTGCGCTCGACGATCAGGCCGTAGTGCTCGGGGCGGCGATGCTTGGCGAAGTTGAAGACGTGCTGGCGGAAGTACTCGCCCAGCGACATGTCGGCCTTCACGCTGATCACTTCGTCTTCTTCGGTGAGCGAGCGCGCGACGATCTCGCCCGTGGGCGCCACGATGGCCGAGCTGCCGATCATGTGGTGGCCGTCTTCCGAGCCGCACTTGGCGGCGGCCGCCACCCAGATGCCGTTCTGGTAGGCATTGGCCTGCAGCGACACCAGGTGCGTGGTGGTGCGCAGGTGCACCGGCTCGTTCCAGTGGATGTTGAGCGAGGGCGTGTTGTAGCCCAGCACCACCACCTCGGCGCTCTGCAGCGCCATCACGCGGTAGGTCTCGGGCCAGCGGCGGTCGTTGCACAGGCACATGCCGAAGCGCGTGCCCATGGTGTCGAACACGCGGAAGCCCAGGTCGCCCACTTCGAAGAACTTCTTCTCCAGATGCTGGAAGGGCGCGTCGGGCTTGTGGTCGGAATGGCCCGGCAGGTGGATCTTGCGGTACTTGCCGACGATGGCGCCGGTGCGGTCCACGATGATCGAGGTGTTGTAGCGCTTGCCTTCGGGCGTGCGTTCGGCATAGCCGAGGTAGAAGCCCAGCGCCAGCTTCTTGGCCTCGTCGAACAGCGGCTGCACCTGGGCGTTGGGCATGGTCGCCTCGAAGAAGCGCGCCTCGGCCTCGGCCTCCTCCATCCAGTAGCGCGGGAAGAAGGTGGTGAGCGCGAGCTCGGGGAACACGACCATCTCGGCGCCGCGGCTCTTGGCATCGCGCATCATCTCGACCAGGCGGCGGACGACCGCCTCGCGGGTGTCCGACAGGTGCACCGGGCCCATCTGGGCGACGGCCAGACCCAATGTGCGTTTCGTTGTCATCATTGCTTCCTCAGTTAGCGTGGGTGGTTGTTCGGGGGAGGGCGGGCCGCGTCATGCGGCCCGGGGCTGGGCGCGGCGCTGGCGTTTTTCCAGGCGGCCCAGCAGCACGACCAGCGGCCACAGCAGCGCCAGGTAGATCAGCGCGGCCAGCACGATGGGCGTGGGGTTGTAGAGCATCGATTGCGCGGAGCGCGCGGCATAGAGCATCTCGGGCACCGACACCACGCTGGCGATGGTGGTGAGCTTCACCACTTCGATCATGTTGCTCACCAGGTCGGGGAACACGTTGCGCACCGCCTGCGGAATCTCGACGTACACCAGGCTGCCGACCCGGCCCATGCCGGTCGACAGCGCCGCCTCGCGCTGGCCGCGCGGCACCGACTCGAGGCCGGCGCGCAGGATCTCGCCGAAGTAGCTCGAGTTGTTCAGCATGAAGCCCAGCGCCACGCAGGCCATGGGCGAGAGCTCCAGGCCGAGGTAGGGCAGGCCGGTGTACAGGAAAATCAGCAGCACCAGCGGCGGAAACGCGCGGAAGAAATCGATGTAGATCACCAGCAGCGCGCGCACCAGCCGGTTGCGGACCACGAAGCCGGTCACCGCCAGCACCATGCCGGCGCCCATCCCGAGCGGGATCACCCACACCGACAGCAGCAGCGTGTTGAGCAGGCCCTGCAGCACGTAGGGCGTGACTTCGCGCACCACGTCGAGGTTGAAGAAGTATTGGAGGATGAGTTCCATGAGAGGCTCCGTTCGGCGGCTTCAGTGACGACCCGCGCCGTAGCGTCGTTCGATGTAGCGCCCGGCGATCACCACGGGCAGGAAGATCACGAGGTAGCCCAGCGCGCCCAGCATCAGCGGCGTGGGGTTGCCCGCGAAGCTGGTGGCCGAGGTGGCCTGGTTCAGGATCTCGTTGAGCCCGGCCACCGAGCCGTAGGCCGTGCCCTTGGTGATGGCGATCACGCGGTTGGTCAGCGGCGCCACCATCAGGCGGCAGGACTGCGGCAGCAGCACGTGCACCATGGCCTGCGTGTGGGTCAGGCCGGTGGAGCGCGCGGCCTCCATCACGCCGCGCGGCTGCGCCTCGATGCCGGCCCAGAACACCTCTTCGGAGAAGGCCGCGAGCACCAGCGTCAGCGCCAGCCAGGTCGACGCGAAGGCCCCCAGCGACAGCCCCAGGAAGGGCAGCGCGAAGTACAGCAGGATGATGAGCACCAGCGGTGGCAGCGCGCGGAAGATGTCGACCAGCGTCGACACCAGCAGCGGCAGCCCGCGCACCGGCAGGCTGCGCAGGTAGGCCAGCAGCATGCCCAGCGCCAGGCCGGCGGCGATCACCGCCAGGCCCAGCTCGATGGTCACGCGTGCGCCGTCGAGGATCTGGGGCAGGTAGCGTGCGGCGATGTCGCCGTTGAAGAAGGTGAAGGCGAGCTTGTCGAACTGCATGCGGCGTTCCCGTTGGGGCGCTCAGAGCGCGCGGCTGCCGATGCTGGCGATGAAGGCCGCGGTGCGCGCATGCGTCGGCGCATCGAACACCTGGGCCGGCGAGCCCTGCTCGACGATCGCGCCGCCGTCCATGAACACCACCCGGTCGGAGGCGGCCTTGGCGAAGCCCATCTCGTGCGTCACCACCACCATGGTCATGCCGTCGGTGCGCAGTTCGCGCATCACCTGCAGCACGCCGCCCACCATTTCGGGGTCGAGCGCGCTGGTCGGTTCGTCGAACAGCACCAGCGCCGGCTTCAATGCGATCGAGCGCGCGATGCCCACGCGCTGCTGCTGGCCGCCCGAGAGCTGCGTCGGGCGCACGCGCGCCTTGTGCTCCATGCCGACGCGCGCGAGCGCTTCCATGGCGGTGTGCTCGGCGGCGTCGCGCGCCATCTTCTTCACCTTGCGCAGCGCCAGCGTCACGTTGCCCAGCACGTCGAGGTGCGGGTAGAGGTTGAAGGCCTGGAACACCATGCCGACGCGTTCGCGCAGGCGGTTCAGGTTGGCGCCCGGCGCATAGATGTCGTGCCCTTCGACGCGCACCTCGCCGCGGGTCGCGTCCTCCATGCGGTTGCAGCAACGCAGCAGCGTGCTCTTGCCCGAGCCCGACGGGCCGATCACCGAGACCAGTTCGCCGGCCTGCACATCGAGGTCGATGCCGTTGAGCACGGGGACGCTGCCATAGGATTTGTGCAGGTCGCGGACTTGCAGGAGCGAGGAAGACGTCACGGTGTTCATCGGTGGGAATGGGGCAGGGTGGCGCGCGGCGCTTACTGGCAGACCGGCTTGGCGGTGGTGGCCTCGTAGCCGAACAGGCCCGGGATGCCGTGGCCGGCCGGCGAGACGACGGTGGCCGAGTCGGCGGCCGGCGCGGCGCCGAACCACTTGGTGTGCATCTTCTGCAGCGAGCCGTCGAGCTTCATGCACTTGAGCACATTGCTCACCTGGTCACGCCCGGCCTTGTCGTCGAGGCGGAAGGGGATGGCCCAGACCGAACCGGTCTTGATGGTGAAGGTGGTCTTGATGGCCGGCGTGCTCTTGGCGGCCCAGGCCGAGGGCGTGACGCCGGCCAGGTTGGCGTCGCCGCGCCCGGAGATCACGGCCTGCACCGCGTCGGCGTTGGTGCCGTAGACGGCGATCTCGTAGCCGTACTGCGCCTGGTTGTTGCGCGCCCATTCCTCGGGGCCCGAACCCTTGTTGACGGCGATGGTCTTGCCCTTGAGGTCCTCGAGGCGCTGGATGTCGTTGCGGTCCTTCTTCATGACCAGCGTGAAGTTGTTCTCCAGGTAGCCCTCGGTGAACAGCACCGACTTCGCGCGCTCGGGCGACACGGTGGTGGGCGCCATCAGGAAGTCGAACTTGCCCGCATTGAGCGCGGGGATCAGCGCCGAGTACTGCGCGCCCTCGATCTCGATCTTGCGTCCCAGGCGGCGTGCGATCTCCTCACCCAGCTCGACGTTGAAGCCCTGGAAGCCGCCGCTCAGCTTCGGAAAGGCGTGCGGCGGGAAGTTGGGGTCGATGCCGGTGCGCAGCGGTGTGGTCTGGGCGACGGCGGTGCCGATGGCGCAAGCGAAGGCCAGGGGCGCGAGCAGGAACTTCAGGTGACGGGACATGAGCATTTCTCCAGAAAAAATCGCAGACCGGATGGCGCGTGGCCACCAGGCGACCGGCACCGGAATCGTGTGCTCCGGCGATGCGGTGAATTATTTCGAGGGAGAAAGGCCGCGTCGATTGATGCTTTGTGCGGCGTCGTTGCGCGTGCGTTAACACCTCGCGCCAGGGCGGTGCAGGGTGTGGAAAGTGCCCATCCGAAGTGCGGCGTGCATGCTATTGGGGCATTCCCTTGGTGGGCGCCCCCAACGGGCGATCAGCTGTCCTGCGGTTTCGGCGCCGCAAGACCACGCTGCATCAGCACGCTGCGCAGGGTCCGCACGAAGGCTTCGGCGGCCGGCGAGAGCGGGTCGGTGCGCAGGTGGACCAGGTGCGCCACCAGCGGCTCCAGCCCTTCGACCGGCAGGATGCGAAAGCGTGCGTCGGGCCAGGCCTGCAGCGAGAACTCGTCGACCAGCGCGATGCCCGCGCCGAGATGCGTGAGCGCGCAGGCGTTCTGCGGCGAGCCGACTTCCAGCGTCATGCGTGGCGCTTCGTCGAGCGGTGCGAAGAAGTTGCGCACCAGCTCGCCGAAGGGGGTGCCCCGCGGGTACGACATCAGGTCGTAGGGCAGCAGGTCTTCGGCACCGACCGCGTTGCGCGCTGCCAGCGGATGCGTGCGCGGGCAGATGCACACGATGCGGCAGCGTGCGATCGGCTGGCTGCTGAGGTTGGGGTGGTCCACCGCTTCCAGCGAGATGCCCAGGTCGAAGTGCCGGCTCAACAGGCGCTCGCGCAGCAGGTCCTGGTTGAGGCACTTGAAATGCACGCGGGTCTCGGGGTTGGCCTGGTGGTAGTGCGCAATGGCCATCGGCACCAGCATGTGGCCGATGCCGGGGCTCGACACCACGCTGACCAGGCCCGAACGGCGGGCCATGAGTTCGTGCGTGAGGTCGCTGATGCGCTGCACGCCCTGGTAGACGTCCTCGACCTCGTGGTAGAGCCGGCGTGCCTCGGCGGTGGGCGACAGCCGCCCCTTGATGCGGATGAACAGCGGGAAGTTGAGCTGGGTCTCGGTGTGCGAGAGCACGCGGCTGATGGCGGGCACCGAGACGTGCAGCAGGCGGGCCGCATCGCTCACCGAACCGGTGGCCATGATGGCCCGGAACACTTCGATTTGACGAAAATTCATGGAGGGGGACTTTAACGACCACGCCCGCGCGGCGCGTTCACCGAGCTGCCGCGGCCCGGTCGCCAGCCTCCGAAGCGCGGGCGCCTGCGTGCGTGCCGCAGGCGCCCGGCCCGCTCAGACCACGCTGCGGTGCCGCTCGATGCAGACGTCCAGCGTCTCGCTGCCCGTGCGTTGCCACCAGTCGAGGTTCGAGAAGATCTCCACTTCGCTGAAGCCCGCGAAGCCTGCGGCCTCGACCCAGCCGCGGATCTTCCTGAGCTCGATCACGCCGTCGCCCATCATCCCGCGGTCGCTCAGCAGGTCGCGCGTGGGGAGGCGCCAGTCGCACACGTGGTAGGCCAGCAGGCGCTCGCGGCCCGCGCGCGCGATCTGCTGCTGCAGCTTCGGGTCCCACCACACGTGGTAGACGTCGAGTGCCACGCCCAGCATCCCGCTCCTGGCCGCGTCGAGTTCGTCGCAGAGGTCGAGCGCATGTTCGAGCGTGTTGATGCAGGCGCGGTCGGCCGCCTGCATGGGGTGCAGCGGCTCGATGGCCAGCGGCATGCCGACCTCGCGCGCGTATTCCAGCGCGGCGGCGATGCCGTCGCGCACCTCGCCGCGCGCGCGCGCGATGTCGGTGTAGGCCGGCTTGCCCTCGAGCGCGCCGGGCAGCGCGCCGACCACCAGCACCACGCACGGTGCGTTCAGCGTCTTGGCTTCGTCGATGGCGCGCCGGTTGTCGTCCAGCGCGGCCTTCAGGCCCGCCACGTCGGCGGCCGGGAAAAAGCCGCCGCGGCAGTAGCCCGAGAGGCCGATGTCGTGCGCCTTCAACTGGCGCGCGATCTGGTCGAGGCCGACGGCCGCGACCTGGTCGCGCCAGGGGCTGATCGCGCGGATGCCGCGCTCGGCGCACTGGTCGATGATGCGGTCGAGCGGCACCTCGGCGCCCGACTGCTTGCGCACCGTGGCGGTGTTGATCGAGAGCCAGTCGTGGTTGGACGAGAAGTCGCGCATCGTCGTGCTCATTCCACGCCGTGCAGCGCCAGCAGCGTCTTCATGCGCTGCACCGCCAGCTCGGGCTTCTCCAGCACGCTGGCCGCATCGGCCAGGCGGAACAGCTCGGCGAAGTGCTGCAGCGAACGCGTGCTCTGCTGGCCGCCGACCATCGTGAAGTGCTTCTGGTGGCCGTTGAGCCAGGCCATGAACACCACGCCGGTCTTGTAGAAGCGCGTGGGCGCAGCGAAGATGTGGCGCGACAGCGGCACCGTCGGGCCGAGCAGGGCATGAAAGGTCGCGCTGTCGCCCTTGGCCAGTGCGCCGAGCGCGGTGCTCGCGGCCGGCGCGATGGCGTCGAAGATGCCCAGCAGCGCATCGCTCTGGCCGTGCATCACCTCCTCGCCGAAGCCGTCGCCGGCGATCAGCTCGGCGTAGTTGAAGTCGTCGCCGGTGTACATGCGCACGCCCGAGGGCAGGCGGCGGCGCATCGAGATCTCCTTGTCCTTGTCGAGCAGGGAGATCTTGATGCCGTCGACCTTGTCCGGGTGCGCGGCGATGATGCCCAGCGCCGTGTCCATGGCGGCGTCGATGTCCTTCGTGCCCCAGTAGCCGGCCAGCGCCGGGTCGAACATGTCGCCCAGCCAGTGCAGCACCACCGGCTGCTTCGCCTGGCTCAGGATGCGGTCGTACACGCGCTCGTAATCGGCCGGGCCCGTCGCCACGCGGGCCAGCGCGCGGCTGGCCATCACGATCAGCTTGCCACCGAGCTTTTCGATCGCGGCCATCTGCTCTTCGTAGCCGCGGATCACGTCGTCGACGCTCTTCACCTCGTCGATGTTGAGGTGATCGGTGCCGCAGCCCGAGGCCACCAGTGCGCCGGGCACATCCTTGGCCGCGTCGAGCGAGCGGCGGATCAGTTCCAGCGAGGTGGGCCAGTCCAGGCCCATGCCGCGCTGCGCCGTGTCCATGGCCTCGGCCACACCCAGGCCCAGCGAGAACAGGTGACGGCGGTAGGCGATGGTGGTGTCCCAGTCGACCGCGGCCTGCAGCCACGGGTCGACCTGCGCCAGCGGATCGGCCACCACGTGCGCCGCCGAGTAGGCGATGCGGTTGAACTTCAGGCCCGCCTCGGGCTTGGCCAGCACCTGGCCGCGCAGGGCGTAGGGCGCCAGCGTGCCGCCGGCGGTGGGAAGGGTGATCGAGAGGGCCATGGCGCTCAGACCTTCAGCGCGGGCACGTCGACCCAGCGGCGGTCCTGCCACGATTCCAGTGCGGCCTCGACCAGCTGCACACCCTTGGCGCCTTCGGGCAGCGTCCACTTGTAGGGCTCGTTCTCGACCACGTGGCGGATGAAGTGTTCCCACTGGATCTTGAAACCGTTGTCGTAGACCTGCGAGTCCGGGATCTCCTGCCACTGGTCGAAGAAGTTCATGGTCTGCTTCTCGTCGGGGTTCCATACCGGGCGCGGCGTGGCCACGCGCGACTGGGCGCGGCAGCTCGACAGGCCGGCCACGGCCGAGCCGTCGGTGCCGTCGACGTGGAAGGTCACGAGGTCGTCGCGGCGCACGCGCGTGGCCCAGCTCATGTTGAGCTGTGCGATGACGGGTTCGCCGTTGTGGCCGGTCAGTTCGCAGGTCGCATAGGCCGCGTCGTCGGCGGTGGCCTGGTAGGGCTTGCCTTCTTCGTCCCAGCGGGTGGGGATGTGGGTGGCGCCGATGCACGACACCGACTTCACTTCGCCGAACAGGTTGTCCAGCACGTAGCGCCAGTGGCACATCATGTCCAGGATCATGCCGCCGCCGTCTTCCTTGCGGTAGTTCCAGCTCGGGCGCTGGATGGGCTGCAGGTCGCCTTCGAACACCCAGTAGCCGAACTCCAGGCGCACGCTCAGCATGCGGCCGAAGAAGCCCGCGCGGCGCAGCATGTCGAGCTTGCGCAGGCCGGGCAGGAACAGCTTGTCCTGCACCGCGCCGTGCTTGAGGCCCGAGCCTTCGGCCAGGCGGGCGATCTCGACGGCTTCGTTGAGGTTGGTCGCGATCGGCTTCTCGCAGTAGACGTGCTTGCCGGCGCGGATGGCCTTGGCCAGCAGCGTGGGGCGCATTTGCGTGGTGCCGGCGTCGAAGAAGATGGTGTCGTCGGGGTTCTCGAGCGCCTTGTCGAGGTCGGTGCCCCAGCGTGCGATGCCGTGCTTCTTGGCGAGTGCTTCCATCTTCTCGGCGTTGCGGCCGATCAGGATCGGGTCGGGCATGACCTTGTCGCCGTTGGAGAGCGTGACGCCGCCCTGGGCGCGGATCGCGCAGATGGAGCGGATCAGGTGCTGGTTCATGCCCATGCGTCCGGTGACGCCGTGCATGATGAGTCCGAGTCGTTGTGTAGCCATGGTTTCTCTGCTTGCTTGCTGGGGGAGTGGGTATGCGGGGGTGTTCTTCTTACGGTGCGGGCGACAGGCCGGCGGCCTTCACCAGCTTGGCGTTGCTGACGATTTCGTCCTTGATGTAGGCGTCGAACTGCTGGGGCGTGAGCGTCCAGGCGTCGGCGCCGAGCTTCAGGAAGCGGTCCTTGACCTCCGGCGTGGCGAGTGCCTTCACGACCTCGTCGTGCAGGCGGTTGACGATCTCGCGCGGCGTCTTGGCGGGCGCCATCATCCCGATCCAGAAGTTGAATTCCGAGCCGGGCACGCCGGCCTCGGCGGTGGTCGGCACGTCGGGCAGCGCGGCGGCGCGCTTGGGCGAGCCCACGGCCAGTGCGACCAGGTGGCCTTCCCTGATCTGGCCGATCACCGGCGCGATGGGCGAGAAGTAGTAGTCGACACGGCCCGACAGCACCTCGGTCACGGCGTCGGCCGAGCCCTTGAACGGGATGTTGGTGGCGTCGATGGCGGCGGCCATCTTGAACTTCTCGGCGTTCAGGTGCGTGGCGCTGCCCTGGCCGGCCGAGGCGTAGTTGATGGTGCCGGGCTTGGCCTTGGCGGCGGCCACCAGTTCCTTGAGCGTCTTGATGTTCTTCGACGGCGAGATCACCAGCGCGTTGGGCAGCGTTGCGACCGGCGTGATGCCGGCGAAGTCGCCCAGCGTGTCGAAGGGCAGCTTGGCGAAGGTCGACGGGCTCACCGTGTGCGAGGACGAGTGCAACATGATCGTGTAGCCGTCGGGCGCGGCCGTGGCCACGGCCTGCTGGCCGATGGTGCCGCTGGCGCCGCCGCGGTTGTCCACCACCAGCGTCTGGCCCATGCTCTGGCCCATCTTGTCGGTGATGGCGCGCGCAATGATGTCGGTGGTGCTGCCGGCCGCGAAGGGCACGATCACGCGGATCGGCTTGTTCGGGTAGGCGCCCTGGGCGGCGGCGCCGGAGGCGGTCAGCACAGTGAGGCACGCCAGCGAGGCGGCCGCGGCGATGCGGGCAAAGGGGGTCATGAAAGTCTCCGTTTGATTTATCTGACGCACCCCTCCGGGTGCTGGGGAACCGGCTAATTCACCAATTGGTGAATTGAGGTGAATTTTCCAGCTTGATGGGCCGCGGGTCAATCCGCGCGCGCAGGGTCTGGCTCAGGGATTACCCGATGTTTGAGGCGGGGTGCTGCCGCGCTCAGAGGCTGCGCATCGCGTCCCAGCGCACGCCCGCGCCGGCACGGCCGGTGCCGAAGCCGGGCGCGGCCAGCGAGGCCAGGTCGATCTGCCCGTCGACGATGCGCAGGCGCGCCGCGCCCTCGCTGTGCGCGTAGAGCGCGGGGTGCAGCGCCAGCAGCGTGGCCTGTTCGTCGCCGGGCAGCGCCGCCATGCCGTTCACGTAGTGGTGGCCGTTGCGCTCGACGTGGTCGAGCCCGAGCCAGCCGACCAGCGCCAGGTCCTGCTGCAGCCCGATGCCGGCCTGCATCGTCAGGTCTTCGCCCGACAGGAACAGCGCCTCGCCCCTGGCGCGGCCCTGCGCGCAGCGCGCGGCATTGACGATCGACTTGTAGAAGCCCTTGCAGCTCTTGCTCGAGACGCCGGTGTAGCCCAGCGCGCGCGCCTGCTGGAAGCTGTCGAGCGTGGCGTCGGATTCGTCGATCAGGAGCGGCATGCGCTCGACCGTCGCATGCATGGCGTGGTCCAGCGCATGCGCGCGTGCGATGGGTTGCTCGATGAAGACCGTGCGTTCGACCAGCCCGCGCAAGGCCGGCGCGGCCAGGAAGGCATCGAGGAAATCGGCGAAGGCGGCCGCGTCGGCGTACTGCTCGTTGCCGTCGAGCGTGACGAGTTCGGCGCGGCCCTCGATCACTTCGGCGATGCGGCCCAGCCGCTGCAGGTCGGCCGGCGTGTCGCCCGACAGCTTGAGCTTGAAGTGCCGGTGGCCGTAGCGCGCGATGGCGGCCTCGAGCGAGGTCGGCAGGCCGTCGGTGGGCAGCTGGTCGGCGGGCAGGTCACCGTCGCGGATCGCATCGGCCAGGCCCACCGTGTGGCGCGCGGCGATGCGCGTGCGCGGCCGCTGCCGTGCGAGGAAGGACGGCAGGTCGAAGTCCGCCAGGTCCGGGGCCAGGTCATGGCGCGCAAGGTCGATGCCCGCGGCGTTCATGGCCATCGCTTCGGCAAAACTGCAGCCCAGGTGCAGGCACAGCGCATCGAGCACCGCCCGGTCGATCAGTGCCGGCCCGTAGCTGGCCACCAGCGGGAGCAGGCCCTGGCGCAGCCCCGTGGCCAGCACGTCGTCGTAGTGCTCGGCGAAATGGTCCCAGGCGCCCTGTGCGGGGCCGGGCGCGGTGTAGGCCTCGCGCGCGTTGCGCAGGGCCTGGCGCAGCTGCTCGAAGTTCTGCGCGTTCGACAGCGCCGGGTTCTTGTCGAACCACTTCGGGATCATCATCTCGGCCGAACAGCCCTCGCTGGTGCGGCCGTCCTCGAAGCGGATGCGCGCACGCACGTAGACCTGCGGGCAGGCCGTGACCGTCACGGCGCCGAAGCGGAAGGGCAACCGAAGCGTCACGTCGCGCTCCGAGAAGGCGATGTGTTCGATGTGGAAGCGGGGCGCGGCGAGGGCCATGGTGTGTCTCCGGCGCGGTGCGCGCCATCGCGGCGGGCCGGCGCGTGCGTGGCCCCGCCGTGGGTCAGTGGTCGAGGATGCCCTCGGAGAAGAAGTGCGCGCGGATGGTCTTGGCGTAGCTGCCGAATTCGGCCGAGCCCATGATGTCCAGCGGGCGTTCCTTCGGCAGGTCGATGTCGTAGACCGCCGCGATCGAGCCCGGGCGCTCGCTCATCACGATCACGCGGTCCGACAGATAGACCGCCTCTGGAATGCTGTGCGTGATCAGAATCACCGTCTTGCCCGAGGCGCCGACGATGCGGCGCAGCTCGAGGTTCATCTTCTCGCGCGTCATCGCGTCGAGCGCGCCGAAGGGCTCGTCCATCAGCAGCACGCTCGGGTCGTGCAGCAGGGCGCGGCAGATCGATGCGCGCTGCTGCATGCCGCCCGACAGCTGCCACGGGTACTTGCCCTCGAAGCCCTTGAGCCCGGCCATCGCGATCAGCTCGGCCGCGCGCGCGCGCGCCGGGCCCATGGGCAGGTGGCGCATCTCGGCCTGCAGCAGGATGTTGTCGAGCACGGTGCGCCAGGCCAGCAGCACGGCGCTCTGGAACACGATGCCCACGTCCTTCTGCGCGCCCTTGATCGGCTTGCCCGACAGGGTGAGCGCGCCGCCGGTGATCGGCAGCAGGCCCGCCACCATCTTGAGCAGCGTGCTCTTGCCGCAGCCCGAGGGGCCGACGACCGAGACGAACTCGCCCTTGCGGATGGCGAAGTCGAGCGGCTTCAGCGACTCGACCGGGCCATCCTTGGTCTGGTAGACCTTGGTGACGCCGCGGGCTTCGATCAGGACTTCAGAGGACATGGGCAGCAGGCAGCGAGCGCTCAGTTCGTGGGGAGGTAGTCGAGGGTGACGTAGTCTTCGGGCTTGCCGCGCGTCGATGCGTCCATGCCGCCGTACTGCACCAGCAGGTCGAGCGAGTCGTTGACGTTCTTCATGGTCACGCGGAAGGGGCGCTGGTTGGCCGTTTCCTTGGTGTGATAGAGCGCCACGCTCTGCTTCATGCCGACGATCAGCGTGTCGCGCACACCGGCCTTGGGGTTGGCCTTGAGCATCGCATCGACCGCGGCCTCGGGGCTCTTCTCGGCGGCTTCGGCGGCCTTGGTCGAGGCACGCATGAAGCGCTTCACGAGGTCGCCGTTCTCGGCCAGGAAGGCCTTGTTGGTGATGATGCCGGAGCTGATCTGGTTCACGCCGGAGTCGGCGAAGCGGATCGGCGTGACCGGCTTGCCGGTGGCGTCCTGCAGCTTGATGGCCTGGTCCATCACGTAGCCCAGCAGCAGGTCGGCCTGGCCGTTCATCACCGCATTGAGCTTGGTCTGGCCGTCGCCCGAGACGATCTTCACCTGGTCGGCCTTGATGTCGTTCATCTTGAGGAACAGCGGCCACATCTGCGACATCGAGTCGCCGGGCGTGACGGCCACGGTCTTGCCGATGATGTCCTTCGGCGTCTTGATGTTCTTCTCGGTGAAGCCCATCACCGACATCGGGCTGACCTGGAACAGCACGCCGGTCGACTTCAGCGGCGCGCCCTTGGCGGCCGCCTTGATCATGGTCGTGACGTCGATGTAGCCGAAGGTCGCCGACTTGGCGGCCACGGCCTGCGCGGTCACGGCCGAGCCGCGGCCTTCCTGGATGTCGAGGTCGATGCCTTCCTCGGCATAGAAGCCCTTTTCCTTGCCGAGGAAGAAAGGCGCGTGCTCGCTGTAGAGGTACCAGTTGAGCATCAGGGTCACCTTCTCGGGCGCCTTGGTCTGCGCCTGCGCGGGCGCCATGGCCACCACCAGCGCCGCGGCGGTGGCGATCAATGCGGGGAAGCGGGTGTTCTTCATGGTGTGGTCTCCGTTGGGTTTGTCTGCTGGTTGTCTTGCGGGGAAATCACTGCGCCGGGCGTTGCGAGGCGTGCCAGGGAATCATCAGGCGCTCGACCAGGTCGACGGCGACGAACAGGATCACGCCGATGCTCGACAGCACCACCAGGGCCGCGAACATCAGGGGCAGGTCGAAGTTGCCGTTGGCCACCTGCAGCACGTAGCCGATGCCCGAGTTGGAGCCGACGAACTCGCCGACCACCGCGCCGACCACGGCCAGCGTGACCGACACCTTGAGGCCGCTGAAGATCGCGGGCAGGGCCTGCGGCAGGCTGATCTTGAAGAAGGTCTGCAGGCGGCTCGCGCCCATCGAGCGCGCCAGGTCCAGCATGTCGGGCTCGACCGACTTGAAGCCCATCACCGTCGACACCACCACCGGGAAGAAGCCCAGCAGGAAGGCCGAGATGACCTTGGGAAAGATGCCGAAGCCGAACCACACCACGAACAGCGGTGCGATCGCGACCTTGGGGATGCTCTGCGAGAACACCAGCAGTGGATAGACATACGACTCGACCAGCCGCGAGTAGGCGATGACCATCGCCATCGGGATGCCGATGACGATCGTGAGCCCGAAGCCGCCCAGCGTGGCCAGCGTGGTCTTCCAGCTCTCAGCCAGCAGCCGCGGCCATTCGGCGATCAGCTGCTTGACCACTTCCAGCGGCGGCGGCACCAGATAGGCCGGGATCTTGAACAGCCGGATGGCGAGGTCCCAGAGCACCAGCAGCACGACGATGAGAAAGAACGGGCGCAGGGCCGGGAGCAGAAGAAGCCTGCGAATCATCGAGCGAAGTCTCCGGGAATGACGCGCGCGTCAAACCGACCGCGCAGCTAAGTAACCAAACGGTGAATTGTTGGTGCGCGCAGGGGCCGTGTCAACGACACCAAGGGTAAGCACGGAGAGTCAGGCACCGGTCAGCGCAGGACGTAGCCCAGCACCATTTCGGTCATGTGCGAGAGGCGCTGCGCGAGCGCCTTGGGGGCGCGCAGGTCGCGCCCGAAGATCGCCGACAGCGTGGCGTTGTTCGAGAGGTAGAAGTAGCAGATCGAGGCGATCGAGATGTAGAGCTGGATCGGGTCCACGCCGTCGCGGAACAGTTCGTCGCGCCGGCCGCGCTCGAGCACGTCGGCCAGCATTTGGACCAGTGGCGAGTTCATCTCCTGGATGCGTGCCGATTGCTTCAGGTGCACCGCCTGGTGCAGGTTCTCGCTGTTGAGCAGGGTGATGAACTCGGGATGCTCGAGGTAGTAGTGCCAGGTGAACGACACCAGCTGGCGCACCGCCTCGACCGGGTCCATCGCGTCGAGGTGCAGCGCCTGTTCGGCCGAACGGATGTCGGCGTAGGTGCGCTCGAGCACGGCCAGGAAAAGGTCGTCCTTGTTGCCGAAGTAGTAGTAGATGAGGCGCTTGTTGACGCCGGCCTGCTCGGCGATGCGGTCGACCCGCGCCCCGGCGAAGCCGCTCTGTGCAAACTCCTCCAGCGCGGCGGTCAGGATCGAGAGTTGCGACTTGTCGGCGTCGCGCGCGCGCGGCGCTGCGGCGGGCTTGGCGGGCTTTGAAGGAGAGGAGGCCATGTGCTGCTGTGTGTTCTAACTAACCGTTCGGGGAATTATGGTCGGGCGGGCCGTGGCTGCCGCATGCGTGGCCGTCACGATAATCTGTGGCTCCTTCATCCTTCGCATCGAACCTCCCATGAGCGCACAGCAGGCCGGCCGCTTGATCGTTGAATGTCTGGTGGCGCAGGGCGTCGAACACGCCTTCGGCGTGCCGGGCGAGAGCTACCTCGCGGTGCTCGAAGGTTTCCATGCGCACCGCGAGCGCATCCGCTTCATCGTCAACCGGCAGGAGGGCGGCGCGGCCTTCATGGCCGAGGCGCAGGGCAAGCTCACGGGCCGGCCCGGCATCTGCTTCGTCACGCGCGGGCCGGGCGCGACCAACGCGTCGATCGGTGTGCACAACGCCTTCCAGGACTCGACGCCGATGGTGTTGTTCGTCGGCGACGTCGGCAGCGACTTCCGCGACCGCGAGGCCTTCCAGGAAGTCGACTACGGCAGCTTCTTCGGCCCGAGCACCAAGGGCTTCGCCAAGCGCGTGGAGCGCATCGACGATGCCGACCGCATCCCCGAGTACATCGCGCGTGCCTTCGCGACCGCGATGAACGGCCGCCCCGGGCCGGTGGTGCTGGTGCTGCCCGAGGACATGCTGCGCTCGATGACTTCGGCCCGCCCGCTGGCGCGCGTCGAGGCGGTAGAGCCCTGGAGCGACCCCGGCGCGCTGCGCACGCTGCGCGAGTTGCTGATGAAGGCGCAGCGGCCCTTCGTGATCGCGGGCGGCGGCGGCTGGACGCCGCAGGCCGCGCAGGCGCTGCAGCGCTTCGCCGAGAACTGGCGGCTGCCGGTGGGCAACGCCTTCCGCTACCAGGACACCTTCGACAACCACCATCCGCTCTACGCAGGCGACGTCGGCATCGCGATCAACCCGAAGCTGGCCGCGCGGGTGAAGGAGGCCGATCTCGTCATCGCCATCGGCCCGCGGCTGGGCGAGATGACCACCAGCGGCTACACGCTGCTGGAAGCGCCGCGGCCGAAGCAGACGCTGGTCCATATCCATGCGAGCGCGGAAGAACTCAATCGCGTCTACCAGGCCGACCTGGCGATCAACGCCGGCATGAGCGCCGCGGCGCGCAGCCTGGAGGTGCTGAGCGCACCGCCCGAACTGCCGTGGGAGGACTGGACCGCGGCCGCGCATGCCGACTACCTCGCGAACCTCGTGCCGCAGCCCCTGCCGGGACTGCCCGCCGACACGCCGCGTGGCGCGGTCGACATGGCCGCGGTCGTGGCGCTGCTGCAGCAGCACCTGCCGGCCGATGCCGCCATCACCAACGGCGCGGGCAACTTCGCGAGCTGGGTGCACCGCTTCTTCCGCTACCACGGCCTGGCCAAGGGCCACAAGACGCAGCTGGCGCCGACCAGCGGCGCGATGGGCTACGGCGTGCCGGCCGGCATCGCCTGCAACCTCACGACCGGCCGCGTGGCGTTCACGATTGCGGGCGACGGCGATTTCCTGATGAACGGGCAGGAGCTGGCCACGGCCGCGCAGCACGGCGGCAAGAGCATCATCGTGCTGCTCGACAACAGCATGTTCGGCACCATCCGGATGCACCAGGAGCGCGACTATCCGCGGCATGTGAGCGGCACAGGGTTGCGCAACCCCGACTTCTGCGCGCTGGCGCGCGCCTACGGCTATGCGGCCGAACGCGTGACGGCCACCGATCAGTTCGAGGCGGCGCTGCTGCGGGCGCTGGCCGCCGACACCGGCACCCTGATCGAGATTCCCTTCGACCCCGAGGTGATCACCACGCGCGTCACGCTGAGCGCGATCACCAAGGCGGCACAGGCGAAGGCCTGACGGATGCGTTTGCGCTGAGCGCAGGCCAAAAAAAAGCCGGCGCGAGCCGGCTTTTTGCTTCAGCGCACGAGGCGCCGACAACTCACTTGACGTGCTTGCCGATCAGCGCGGCCAGTTCGAACATCGAGACCTGTGGCTTGCCGAAGATTTCCTTCAGCTTGGCATCGGCGTTGATGTTGCGCTTGTTGGCCTTGTCTTGAAGATTGTTCTTCTTGATGTAGTCCCACAGCTTGCTCACGACGGCGGTGCGCGGCAGCGGCGTCGAGCCGACGACGGCGGCCAGTGCTGGGCTGGGGGTCAGGGCCTTCATGAACGCGGCGTTGGGCGTGCGCTTCTTGGCAGGAGCGGCGGCCTTCTTCGCGGGTGCTGCCTTCTTTGCAGGAGCAGCAGCCTTCTTCGCGGGAGCAGCGGCCTTCTTCGCCGGTGCAGCAGCCTTCTTCGCGGGCGCAGCGGCCTTCTTTGCCGGAGCAGCGGGAGCGGCCTTCTTTGCGGGCGCTTTGGTGGCCGGAGCCTTCTTTGCAGTTGCCATGGTTGATTTCCTTTTTTGGTTGGACATTTCACCAATGAAAAGCTGCGTCTCCACTGGCAGATCGCATGCTAATGGAGAAGAAACGCGTTTCCAAGGGGAAAAGGGACTTTTTCATTGGGCGCTGTTGTTTTTTCAGAGGGGCGAGCGCGTGTCGTCGCCGGGCGATGCGCTCCAGCGCCCGCATCAGTGGATCGATGGCGCGTTGCGCCGCGCAGGCCAGGTGGCGAGAACGACCCCCGCCAGCGCCGCCGCGAAGGCCAGGATCTGCGCGCCGCCGAGCGATTCGCCGAGCACCAGCACGCCCACCAGCGCCGCACTCACGGGCAGCATCACGCTGAACACCCCGGCCTGCGCCGCGGGCACGTGCTTGAGGCCGGTCATCCAGAGCCACACGGTCCAGATGCTGGCGGCCAGCGCATAGAGCACCAGCAGGCCCCAGGTGCCAGCGCCCACCGCGGCGAAGTCGAACTTCAGCGCGAACCAGAGGCCGAAGGGCGTCGAGAGCACGAAGCCCCAGAGGTTGATCAGCGAGGAGATGCGCTTGGGGCCGAGGCGACCGGTCAGCGACTTGCCGATCACCGCATAGGCGGCTTCGCAGAGCACCGCGCAGAACACCAGCAGGTTGCCGAGCCATGGCATCGCGCTGCGCGGCGCGTCGGTGGGCGCGCTGGCATGCGCGGGCGACAGCGCCAGCAGGCCGATGCCGGCGGCCGCGCAGCCGATCGCCAGGCCGATGCGCCAGCCGATGCGCTCGCGCAGGAAGATCCAGCTGGCCACCGCGACCACCGCCGGGATCGACGCCATGATCACGCCGGCCGAGACCGCGCTGGTCATGCTCACGCCGAACAGCATGCAGACCGAGAACAGGAAGTTGCCGAGGAAGGATTCGAGGAAGACCAGGCCGCGCGTGCGGCGGGTCATGGGCGGCTCGTCGGCGGGGCGCTTGAGCCAGTGCGGCATCGCCAGCGCGGCGATGCCGAAGCGCAGCCAGGCCAGCAGCAGCACCGGGAAGGCCGCGACCAGCGGCTTGGACAGGGCCACATAAGTGCCCACCAACGTCATGCTGAGCGCGAGGCAGCCGTAGGCGACCAGGCGGCGCGGGTCGGGAGCGGTGTGGTTCACTGGAGGGCGATCGAATCGATGAAGAGATTGAATTCAATGATGCCCCATCGCAGTGCGCCGCCACGCTTCGCCCATGTCTTCGTCTACGGCACGCTGCGCCGCGGCGGCTCCAACGACATCGCGCGCTACCGGCCCGCGCCGCGGTTCGTGGGCGAGGCCTTCATCGCGGCCACGCTCCACGACCTGGGCAGCTATCCGGGCGCGGTGCTCGGCGGCGACGCGCGGCTGCGCGGCGAGGTCTACCGCATCACGCCCGAGGTCGAGGCGGCGCTCGACCTGCTCGAGGACGTGCGGGCCGACGGCACGGGCGAATACCTGCGGCGCGAACTGAGCGTCGAGGTGGGCGGCCTGCGCCTGCAGTGTCTGGTCTATGAACTGCATCCGGAACGCGTGGCAGGGCGGCCGGTGATCGGGGCCGGCGACTGGTTCGCGGCCCCGGGTGCGCGCCGCGATTTCACCCGTAGAAATTGATTTTGCAATGCGGAAAGACGACGTGTTGCAGCGCAGTATTTTTTCTCAATATGAGAAAACAAATTCCGCATAGAGAAAAACACTCTCTAACCTGTTGATTTTGCTTGATTAAAAATATGTCTTATATAAGACATAAGACAGAGGTCTCGGGACTACAGTGGATGCCAAGGCCTCGCGCCGAACCGATCCAAATCAACCCACCTCCGGAGTCACTCATGCCCCAGAATTTCACCGAACAGCTCAGCCGTGAACAGCAGATCGCCGCCCTCGAGAAGGACTGGGCGAGCAACCCGCGCTGGAAGGGCGTCAAGCGCGGCTACAGCGCCGCCGACGTGGTGCGTCTGCGCGGTTCGCTGCCCATCGAGCACACGCTGGCCAAGCGCGGCGCCGAGAAGCTCTGGGACAAGATCAACGGCGGTGCCAAGAAGGGCTACGTGAACGCCTTCGGCGCGATCTCCGCCGGCCAGGCGATGCAGCAGGCCAAGGCCGGCCTCGAAGCCGTGTACCTGTCGGGCTGGCAGGTCGCCGCCGACGGCAACACCTCGGAGACCATGTATCCCGACCAGTCGCTGTATGCCTACGACTCGGTGCCGACGATGGTCCGCCGCATCAACAACACCTTCAAGCGCGCCGACGAAATCCAGTGGGGCCGTGGCATCAACCCGGGCGACAAGGAGTTCATCGACTACTTCCTGCCGATCGTGGCCGACGCCGAAGCCGGTTTCGGCGGCGTGCTGAACGCCTTCGAGCTGATGAAGAACATGATCGCTTCCGGCGCGGCGGGCGTGCACTTCGAAGACCAGCTGGCGGCCGTGAAGAAGTGCGGCCACATGGGCGGCAAGGTGCTGGTGCCCACGCATGAAGCCTGCGAGAAGCTGATCTCGGCGCGCTTCGCCGCCGACGTGATGGGCGTGCCCACCATCGTGCTGGCCCGCACCGATGCCGAAGCCGCCAACCTGATCACTTCCGACCACGACGCCAACGACAAGCGCTTCCTGACCGGCGAGCGCACGCCTGAAGGCTTCTACCGCGTCAAGAACGGCCTGGAGCAGGCCATCAGCCGCGGCGTGGCCTACGCCCCCTACGCCGATCTGGTGTGGTGCGAAACCGGCGTGCCGGACATCGGCTTCGCCCGTGAATTCGCGCAGGCCGTGCACGCCGCCTGCCCGGGCAAGCTGCTGTCGTACAACTGCTCGCCTTCCTTCAACTGGAAGAAGAACCTCGACGACAAGCAGATCGCCTCGTTCCAGGAAGACCTGTCCGAGCTGGGCTACAAGTACCAGTTCATCACGCTGGCCGGCATCCACATCAACTGGTACAACACCTTCCAGTTCGCCCATGCGTACGCCAACGGCGAAGGCATGAAGCACTACGTGAACATGGTTCAGGAACCCGAGTTCGCCGCACGCGACAAGGGCTACACCTTCGTGTCGCACCAGCAGGAAGTCGGCGCCGGCTACTTCGACGACGTGACCACCGTGATCCAGGGCGGCTCGTCCAGCGTCAAGGCGCTGACCGGCTCGACCGAGGAAGAGCAGTTCCACTGATCGGCCCCTGCGCTGCACCAGGAGCCCGGCCCCGTGCCGGGCTTTTTTTGCGTCCGCTGTTAAACTCGGCCCTCTCTGCTCCTCACAAGAACGGGAAAGGCATTCTGGTTATGACACCGCGAACTACGTCCGACGCATTCCACGGCGCTTCCACCTTCGAAGGAACGCGCCGGTAATCCGCGCACGCTGGTCCGTCCAGCCGTTCAACCAGAGCAAAGCGCGGCCACCACCGCGCTTTTTTGTTTTTCCGCCCAAGGTTTTTCATGATCCAGATCACGCTCCCTGACAACTCGCAGCGCGAGTACCCCGGCCCGGTTTCGGTGGCCGATGTGGCCCGTTCCATCGGCCCCGGCCTGGCGAAGATGACGGTCGCCGGCAAGGTCGACGGCAAGCTGGTCGATGCCAGCGACATCATCGACCACGACGCCAAGCTGCAGATCATCACGCCCAAGGACGACGAAGGGCTGGAGATCATCCGCCACTCGACGGCCCACCTGGTCGGCCACGCGGTCAAGCAGCTCTATCCGACGGCCAAGATGGTCATCGGCCCGGTGATCGACGAAGGCTTCTACTACGACATCTCCTACGAGCGCCCCTTCACGCCCGAGGACGTGGCGGCGATCGAGGCACGCATGCGCGAGCTGATCGCGCAGGACTACGACGTGGTCAAGAAGGTCACGCCGCGCGCCGAGGTGATCGAGGTCTTCAAGTCGCGCGGCGAGGACTACAAGCTGCGCCTGGTCGAGGACATGCCCGACGAGCAGGCCATGGGCCTCTACTACCACCAGGAATACGTCGACATGTGCCGCGGCCCGCACGTGCCGAACACGCGTTTCCTCAAGGTCTTCAAGCTCACGAAGCTGGCCGGCGCCTACTGGCGCGGCGACGCCAAGAACGAGCAGTTGCAGCGCATCTACGGCACGGCCTGGGCCGACAAGAAGCAGCTCGAGCAGTACATCCAGCGCATCGAGGAAGCCGAGAAGCGCGACCACCGCAAGCTGGGCAAGGAGCTCGACCTGTTCCACATCGACGAGGTGGCGCCGGGCGTGGTGTTCTGGCACCCCAAGGGCTGGGCCGTGTGGCAGCAGGTCGAACAGTACATGCGCGCCATCTACCGCGACACGGGCTACTGGGAAGTCAAGGGTCCGCAGATCCTCGACAAGAGCCTGTGGGAGAAGACGGGCCACTGGCAGAACTACCGCGACAACATGTTCACGACGGAGTCGGAGAAGCGCGAGTACGCGCTCAAGCCGATGAACTGCCCGGGCCACGTGCTGATCTTCAAGAGCGACCTGCGCAGCTACCGCGACCTGCCGCTGCGCTACGGCGAGTTCGGCCAGTGCCACCGCAACGAGCCCAGCGGCGCGCTGCACGGCATCATGCGCGTGCGCGGCTTCACGCAGGACGACGGCCACGTCTTCTGCACGGAAGACCAGATCCTCGACGAATGCGTGGCCTACACGGCGCAGCTGCAGAAGGTCTATGCCGACTTCGGCTTCACGGACATCCTCTACAAGGTCGCGACGCGGCCCGACAACCGCGTCGGCTCCGACGAACTGTGGGACAAGGCCGAGCACGCGGTCATGGAAGCGCTGCGCCGTTCGGGCGTGGACTTCATCATCTCGCCGGGCGACGGCGCCTTCTACGGCCCGAAGATCGAGTACACGCTCAAGGACGCGCTGGGCCGCCAGTGGCAGTGCGGCACGATGCAGGTCGACTTCAACACGGCCGAGCGCCTGGGCGGCGAGTACGTGACGGAAACGAGCGGCCGCGCGCACCCGGTGATGCTGCACCGCGCGATCGTCGGCAGCCTCGAGCGCTTCATCGGCATGCTGATCGAACACCATGCCGGCGCACTGCCCGCATGGCTCGCGCCAGTGCAGGTGGCGGTGCTCAATATCAGCGAGGGCCAGGCCGACTACGCGGCATCCGTGGCGAAAACGCTGCAGAATCAAGGGCTTAGAGTTCAGCTCGATCTGCACAACGAGAAGATTACGTATAAAATACGCAAGCATTCGTTGCAAAAGCTTCCCTACATCATTGTCGTAGGCGACAAGGAGAAGGAAGCCGGTGCCGTCGCAGTGCGCGCCCGGGGCAATGTTGACCTCGGTGCCATGTCGGTGGAAGCGTTCTCCCAAAAGATCGCCGACGACATTCAACACAAACGCTGATTTTTCGAAGCCGGTCTGTTTGTGGGCGTGGATACGACGGTGTTAGCTACAGTTTTTGTAGCAAATTGTTTGAAGGATTCTGACCATCGCTACTGCATTTCGCGACCGCCGCCACCGCGAGGAACGCCAACACCGCCTGAACCGGGAAATCATGGCCCCGGAAGTCCGCCTTGTAGGCCCGGAAAACGAGCCATTGGGTGTCATGAGTATTTCCGAGGCGCTGCGTCTGGCCGGTGAGGCCGATGTGGACCTGGTGGAGGTTGTCGCTGCGGCGAACCCTCCGGTGTGCCGCCTGATCGAGTACGGGAAGTTCAAGTACCACGAGCAGAAGAAGGCCGCCGAGGCGAAGTCGAAGCAGAAGGTCATCGAGGTCAAGGAAATCAAGTTCCGACCCGGTACCGACGACGGCGACTACAACATCAAGATGCGCAACATCAAGCGCTTCCTTGAAGAGGGCGACAAATGCAAGATCACGCTGCGCTTCCGCGGTCGCGAGATCACGCACCAGGAGCTGGGTCTGGCCTTGCTGCAGCGCATTCGCGACGAGCTGGGCGACACCATCCTCGTCGAGCAGTTCCCCAAGCTGGAAGGCCGCCAGATGATCATGATGATCGCACCTGGCCGCAAGAAGCCCGGCGCTGCGAAGCCGGCGCCCGCCGCAGAAGGTGCGGCACCCGCAACGGCTTCGGCCTGAGCGAACAGAGTATTTGAAGGGATTTCGCCGGCGCTGCAAGGCGACGGTGAGATGAAGAAGTGTCTCGGGGCCAACAAGTCTGTGGAGTATCCGCAGCGCCTCGCGAGCACAAATTAAAGGAGCATGAACATGCCCAAAATGAAGACCAAGAGCAGCGCGAAAAAACGTTTCCGCGTTCGTCCCGGTGGCACCGTCAAGCGCGGTCAAGCCTTCAAGCGTCACATCTTGACGAAGAAGACCACCAAGAACAAGCGTCACCTCCGTGGTGCAGTCGCAGTGCATGAAACCAACATGGTTTCTGTCGCCGCCATGCTGCCCGGTCGCGGCATTTAATTCAGACGAACAAGGAGTAAATACATGCCTCGCGTCAAACGTGGTGTAACGGCTCGCGCCCGCCACAAAAAAGTTCTCGCACTCGCCAAGGGTTTTCGCGGTCGCCGCGGTAATGTCTTCCGCGTCGCCAAACAGGCGGTGATGAAGGCAGGCCAATACGCCTACCGTGATCGTCGTACCAAGAAGCGCGTCTTCCGTCAGCTGTGGATCGCGCGTATCAACGCCGCCTCGCGTGAACTGGGCCTGACCTACAGCCAGTTCGCCAATGGCATCCGCAAGGCCGGCATCGAGATCGACCGCAAGATGCTTGCGGACATCGCCGTGCATGACAAGGCCGCTTTTGCCGGCATCGTGGAGCAGGTCAAGGCCAAGCTGGCTGCTTGATCCCGCACAGCAGACGGCAGCCCTTTCGGGGGCGTCCGTTTGCGCCCACGGCACAAGGGCTGGCGCTTGAAAGAGCACCAGCCCTTTTTTATTTTTTCCCGAAGAAATCCCATGAACGAGTTGGACTCTCTGGTCGACACCGCCAGTGCCGCCTTCGCCCAGGCGACGGCCCCCGCGGAGCTTGAAAACGCCAAGGCGCTGTTTCTCGGCAAGGCCGGCCGCATCACGGAGCTGATGAAGGGCATGGCCCAGCTGCCGGTCGACGAGAAGAAGTCGCGCGGCGCCGCGATCAACGTGGCCAAGCAGGCGATCGAGGCCGCGCTGAACGAGCGTCGCCAGCAACTCGCCGACGAGGAGCTCGCGGTGCAACTGCGCGCCGAGGCGCTCGACGTGACCCTGCCGGGCCGCAAGCACGCCGGTGGCGGCCTGCACCCCGTGAGCCGCACGCTGGAGCGCATCGAGGCGATCTTCTCGAGCATGGGCTTCGACGTGGCCGACGGCCCCGAGATCGAAAGCGACTGGCACAGCTTCACCTCGCTCAACAACCCGCCCAACCATCCGGCGCGTTCGATGCAGGACACCTTCTACGTCGACATCAACGGCGACGACGGCGTGCCCTACAACCTGCGTCCGCACACCAGCCCGATGCAGGTGCGCTACGCCCACCAGCACATCAAGAAGCACGCCGCCGCCTTCGAGGCCGCGGCCGCAGACAGCACCGGCACGCTCAAGGCGCCCGAGATCCGCGTGATCGCGCCGGGCCGCACCTACCGTGTGGACAGCGACGCCACGCATTCGCCGATGTTCCACCAGTGCGAAGGCCTGTGGCTGGGCGAGAACGTGAGCTTCAAGGACCTGAAGGTCGTGTTCACCGACTTCTGTCGTACCTTCTTCGAGAGCGACGACCTGGTGCTGCGTTTCCGCCCCAGCTTCTTCCCGTTCACCGAGCCCAGCGCCGAGATCGACATCCAGTTCCAGAGCGGCCCGCTGGCCGGCCGCTGGCTCGAGGTCGCGGGCTCCGGCCAGGTGCACCCCAACGTCGTGCGCAACATGGGGCTGGACCCCGAGCGCTACATCGGCTTCGCCTTCGGCATGGGCCCGGACCGGCTCACCATGCTGCGCTATGGCGTGAGCGACCTCCGGCTGTTCTTCGACGGCGACCTGCGTTTCCTCTCGCAATTCCGCTGATCCAGCCCCGACAACGCCCCGAACGAGAACGAGAAGATGCAATTCCCCGAATCCTGGTTGCGCGAGTTCTGCAACCCGCCGCTGTCCAGCGCCGACCTGGCCGAGACGCTCACCATGGGCGGCTTCGAAGTCGAAGAGCGCCGTCCTGTCGCGCCCCCCTTCAGCAAGATCGTCGTCGGCGAAATCAAGGAAGCCGAACAGCACCCCAATGCCGATCGCCTGCGCGTGTGCCAGGTCGACGTGGGGCAGGGCGCTTTGCTCAACATCGTCTGCGGCGCGCCGAATGCGCGTGTGGGCATCAAGGTGCCGTGCGCGCTGGTCGGTGCCGAACTGCCGCCAGGTGAAGACGGCAAGCCTTTCCTGATCAAGCTGGGCAAGCTGCGCGGCGTCGAGAGCCAGGGCATGCTGTGCTCGGCGCGCGAACTCAAGCTCAGCGAAGACCATGGCGGCCTGCTCGAGCTGGCCGGCGATGCGCCCGTCGGCGCCGACGTGCGCGACGTCCTCAAGCTCGACGACGCGCTGCTCACGCTCAAGCTCACGCCGAACCTGGCGCACGGCCTCAGCGTCTACGGCATCGCGCGCGAACTGTCCGCGCTGACCGGCACGCCACTGGCCACGCCCGCCATCGCATCCGTCGCTGCGGCGCATGCCGATCGCCTGCCGGTGAAGGTGGAAGCGCCCGAACTGTGCGGCCGCTTCTCCGGCCGCATCGTGCGCGACGTCGACACCCGCACCGCCACGCCGGCCTGGATGGTCGAGCGCCTTGCACGCTGCGGCCAGCGCAGCGTCTCGCCGCTGGTCGACATCTCGAACTACGTGATGTTCGAGTACGGCCAGCCGACCCACATCTTCGACCTCGACAAGATCCACGGCGGCCTCACGGTGCGCTGGGGCCAGGCCGGCGAACAGCTCAAGCTGCTCAACGGCAACACCGTGACCGTCGATGCCAAGGTCGGCGTGATCGCGGACGAACGCGAAGTCGAATCGCTGGCCGGCATCATGGGCGGCGACGCGACCGCGGTGTCCGACGACACGAAGAACATCTATGTCGAAGCCGCCTTCTGGTGGCCCGAGTCCATTCAGGGCCGTTCGCGTCGCTTCAACTTCTCGACCGATGCCGGGCACCGCTTCGAGCGCGGCGTCGACCCGAGCCGCACCGTCGAGATCATCGAGCGCATCACGCAACTGATCGTCGAGGTCTGCGGCGGCGCTGCCGGCCCGATCGACGACCAGATCCTGCGCCTGCCCGAAGCCAGGCCCGTCACGCTGCGCGTGGCCCGCGCCGCGCGTGTGATCGGCATGCCGGTCACGCAGGCGCAGTGCGTCGATGCGCTCAAGCGCCTGGGTCTGCCGATCGAGGAAGGCGATGGCATCGTGATCGTCACGCCGGCCCCGCACCGCTTCGACCTGCAGATCGAGGAAGACCTGATCGAAGAGGTCGCGCGCCTGATCGGCTACAACAACCTGCCGACCACGCCGCCGCTCGCGCCCATCACCGCCCGCCTGCGCCCCGAAGCGCAGCGCAGCCGCTTCGCGGTGCGCCATCGCGTGGCCGCGCTGGGCTATCAGGAAACCATCAACTTCAGCTTTGTCGAAGCGCATTGGGAAGCCGACCTGGCGGGCAACGCCAACCCGATCAAGCTGCTGAACCCCATCGCCAGCCCGATGAGCGTGATGCGTTCGTCGCTGATCGGCTCGCTGCTGCAGGTGCTCAAGTTCAACCTCGACCGCAAGGCGCCGCGCGTGCGCGTGTTCGAAGCCGGCCGTGTGTTCCTGCGCGACGACACGGTCGAGACCACCGACAGCACCGTCAAGGGCATCCATCAGCCGATGCGCCTGGCCGGCCTGGCCTTCGGCGATGCGGCCGACGCGCGCTGGGACGGCAAGCCCCAGCGTGTGGACTTCTACGACGTCAAGGGCGACGTCGAAGCGCTGCTCGCGCCGCTGGTGCCCACCTTCGAGGCGACCGAGCATCCCGCGCTGCACCCCGGGCGTGCGGCCCGCGTGCGGGTCGACGGCGAGGCCATCGGCGTGGTCGGTGAACTGCATCCGCGCTGGCGCCAGAAATGGGACTTCGCCCACGCGCCCATCGTGTTCGAGCTTGACCTCGATGCCGTGGCCGTGCGCCCCGTGCCCGTGGCCCAGCCGGTGCCCAAGCACCAGGCCGTCGAGCGCGACATCGCGGTGGTCGTGGCCGAGAACGTCACGCACGACGCGCTGCTGCGGGCCATCGACGGCGCACCGACCGACGGACTGCTGCGCGATGCGGCGCTGTTCGACATCTACCGCCCGCAGCCGGGCCGCGACGGCGGGCTGGCGGCCGGCGAGAAGAGCATGGCGGTGCGTCTGAGCTTCCACAGCGACAGCGCCACGCTGACCGATGAACAGGTCGATCCGGCCGTGCGCGCGATCCTCGATCGCCTCGCGGAACGGCTCGGCGCACGCCTGCGAGGATGACCGCCATGGATTTCACGCTCGAAGCCCTCGAAACGCCCGCGCTCACCAAGGCGCACCTGGCCGAACTGCTGTTCGAGCAGATCGGTTTGAACAAGCGCGAATCGAAGGACATGGTCGAGGCCTTCTTCGAACTGGTGTCGAGTGGCCTCATCGAAGGCACCGACGTCAAGATATCGGGCTTCGGCAATTTCCAGATCCGCGTCAAGGCCCCGCGGCCCGGGCGCAATCCGCGCACCGGCGAGGCCATCCCCATCGGCGCGCGCCGTGTCGCGACCTTCCATGCCAGCGCCAAGCTCAAGGAACAGATCCAGGGCGGCCTGGTCGGTGAAGCGGCGGCCGTCGAAGATGCCGGCGAAACAACGTCCGCCGAAGTCTGGCGCGTCGGTACGGAATAAGTACTTGGTATCGCGCACGTGCCTGGAGTAACCTATGAGGTTTCGCGCGCACGATCTTGATTTCAATGGAGAAAACCCTCCCACCGATTCCTGTCAAACGCTACTTCACGATCGGTGAAGTGGGCGAGCTGTGCGGCGTCAAGCCGCATGTGCTGCGCTACTGGGAACAGGAGTTCACCCAGTTGCGGCCGATGAAGCGGCGTGGCAACAGGCGCTACTACCAGCACCACGAGGTGCTCATGATCCGGCGCATCCGCGATCTGCTCTACGACCAGGGCTTCACCATCAGTGGTGCCCGCAACAAGCTGCAGGAACTCACGCAATCCGAGCGCGATCGCCGCAAGGCGGGCGGCCTGGCCGAAGAGGTGCATCTCGACGGCGTCGAGGCGACCGACATCGAGCCGGAAGAATGGGAAGCGGCCACCGCGCATCAGCCCCTCCAGCCCACGGCCGTTTCGTCGCTTCTGGCCATCGATCCGGTGCCGTGGCAACAATTGCGACGCGAGTTGTTTGAAATTCGTGAGCTCTTGACGTCAGGACACTGATCTCGCCGGCTATAATCACAGGCTTCGGTGTGTGGCGCAGCCTGGTAGCGCACTTGCATGGGGTGCAAGGGGTCGAAGGTTCGAATCCTTTCACACCGACCATAAACGTCAGATAGATCAACGGGTCACGCTCACAAGGCGTGACCCGTTTTTCTTTGTCTTTGACAAACTCGGGTGGTCTTTGACAAACCCTGCGTTTCCACAGCGGCCAAGGCCCTCGATCGCCGAGGACAGCGAGTGGGGCCGACGTCGACACCTTTCGCCGGTGCACGTGTTTCACGCCTTCATGCATTCGAGCCGAAGCAGCGCCTGCGTGGCAATGTCTGGATCGGCGTCCAGTGCAGCCTTCGTCGGCCTTTCGTGGGCCGTGATGTCTCCCGCACCCATGCCAGGCCTGCCGGCACGCCCGTGCGGGAGGCGCACCGATGCGCCTCACCTCGACAGGAGGATCCTGTTCGGCAACTGTCCGGCCGCGACCGTCGGTGCCGCTTGTGGACCCAGCACACCCGACGCCGCATCGATGGTGTAGATCGACACGTTGTCGTCTGTGTTGTCCGCCACATAGGCGAACTTGCCGCTCGCCTCTATTGCAACGGAGACGGGGCGATTGCCCGTGGAAATGGTCGGCGTCACCGTGGGCGCCAGCGCACCGGTCGAGGCGTTCAAGGTATAGGCCGACACGTTGCGGCTGTCCAGGTTCGCCACGTGCGCGAAGCGCCCCTCCGGGTCCACGGTGATGCTGAATGGAGCGCTGCCTGTGGATGGCGGTGTCGTTGCGAGCGGAGCCAGCGCGCCCGGCACGGGATCGATGGCGTAAGCCAAGATGTTCTGGTCGCCCTGGTTCAATACGTAGGCGAAGCGGCCGGAGGGAGCCACGGCAATGTCGCGGGAACCGGACCCGGCCGCCACGGTGGGCTTTGCCATGGGGCGCAGCGCACCAGACGCGGCATCGATGTGGAAGGCCGACACGGTGCCGTCGCCGATGTTCGCCACGTAGGCGAAGCGGCCCGTGGGGTCGACGGCAATGCCGTAAGGCGACCTGCCGGTCGCCACGGCCGGCACCGGGCCTCTGCGCCCCGTGCCGTGGTGTCTCGCTAGGTCGTCCCGCCCAGGGCCACGGTCGCTCGCGCGGCACTCTCCAGCAATGCCGTGACATGAGGACTTCCTCGCTCGGTCTGCAGGGTTGTGCGACTGCCCACCAGGCTGATGGCAAAGCGCAGTTGGCCGGTGAAGTCGAAGATCGGCGCGGCAATCGAGGCGTAGCCGCTCATGTCCGCGCGATGCAGCGTCGCGTACTTCTTGCGCTCCAGTTCGCGCACCGCCTCCTCGTGGAAGGCGGCAGGGTCGGTCTTCGCGTGGGCCTGCTCGTTCAGTTCCTCGGCTGAAAACGGTTGCGTCACGGACAGCGGCAGGCAGGCAACGAAAACCTTGCCGGCGGCCGTGGAAGTCAAGGGGATCAGGCCGGTGCGCATCTCGAATGCACCTCGCAGATCGCCGTCCTGCTTGAAGAGGCTCAGCACGCCGTCGTCGGTCCACATGGTCACGGCCGTGCTGCGGCTGGTCTCGTCACGCAGCCGCGTCACCTCCCTGCGCAACAGGTCGAAGCCATCGATCTGCCGGATGGCGCTCATGCCCAGCGCGAGCGCGGACGGCCCGAGCTTGTAGTAGCCCGCGCGGTCGTCAGGCGTCGCCAGGCCCGTGCGCACCAGGCTCACCAGGTAGTTGTTGGCCGCGCTGGGCGTGAGATCGGCGCCCAGCGCGATGTCCTTCAACGGCACGGCCTGTGCGCTGTTCTGCAGCACCCGCAGCAGGCGATACGCGATCTCGACCGACTGGATGCCGCGGCGCGAACTCTTTTCCTGCTTGTCTTGCTGTTCTTCCATGGCTGACGCGTCGTTAAACCAAACGAGTTTAAGTGCGCACGCGTCCTTGCCCCGTTGACAGGCGTCGAACGCCATTCGATAATTCAACCATATTATAAGCATTCAATACTGTTGAAATGTCGAAGGAGACTCTCTTGAAGAATCAAACCGTTCCCGGCCATGTGCAGCCCGTGCACGCCCAAACCTCCGCATCCCGTTCTCCGTCGGCCTCGGGGCTGGCCCGCCGCGCCAGGTGCGCGACCATGGTGGCCGCCCTGTGGGCGGGCCTGTGTGCCGGCGCGGGGGCCCAGACCGCGCCGCAGGCATCGGCCGCCGGTGCGTTTCCACAGCGGCCCGTGACCTTCGTGTTGCCCGGCCCGGCCGGCGGTGGCCCGGACCAGGTGGTGCGCCTGCTCTCCGAGATCCTGGCCACGCGCTGGGGTGTGCCGGTGGTGGTGGACAACAAGCCGGGCGCGACCGGCGTGATCGGCGCGGAATCGGTGGCACGGGCCGAGCCGACGGGCTACAGGCTGCTTTTCACCTTCACGGCGCTGGTGCAGGCGCCCGCGGTGTTCGCCAAGGTGCCCTATGACGTCGAGCGCGACTTTGCGCCCCTGACGCAGGTCGCCAATGCACCGGTGTTCCTCGCGGTCCGGGCGAACTCACCGATCCGCTCGCTCGCGGACTACGTGGCCGCCGGAAAGCGCGGCGACAAGCCGGTTTCGTTTGGCAGCTTCGGCATCGGCTCGAGCTATCACATCTATGGCGAAGCACTGCAGCACTCGCAAGGCCTGGACCTGCTCCACGTGCCCTACAAGGGCGAGGCCCTGGCGATGTCCGACCTGCTGGGCGGGCAGATCGACTCGACCTTCGTCTCGGTCGGCACGGGCGCACCGCAGGTGCGCGCCGGAAAGATCAGGCCGCTCGCCGTGGTCTCCAAGGTGCGCAGTGCCGCGCTGCCCGACGTGCCGACCTTCGCCGAAGCGGGTGTGCAGGGCATGGACGCGGTCGGCTGGTTCGGCGCCCTGGCGCCTGCCGGAACACCGTCCGCGGTGGTGGCCAAGCTGGCCGCGGACATCAATGCCGCGGTGCAGACGCCCGCGCTGTCGGCGCGGCTGCGCGAGCTGGGTTTCGACCCGGTCACCGACAGCAATCCCGAGGCATTCCGTCAATTCCTGCGCGCCGAAAGCAAGCGCTGGAAGAAGCTGATCGCCGACGCCGGGGTCAAGCCCGAATAGCGCAGTGGGACGCATATGCCTATTCACAAGATTCAAAGCATCTACACCGTCGTGAGGGACATGGACCGCATGCAGGACTTCTACGCCAGGGGCCTGGGGTTGACCCTCCGGTTTCGCGATGCCGACGCCTGGTGCCAGTTCGGTGTCGGCGGCAGCAATTTCGCCCTCAGCTCGACCGCCGAATCGGCTCGCGGCGCACAGGGCAGCGTGCCGGTCTTCGAAACCGACGACCCCGGCGCCACGCGGACCGACATCGAGCAGGCGGGCGGCCGCTTCCTGATGCAGCGCGACATGGGCGCGCACGGCGTCGTGCTCACGTTCGCAGACGTCGAAGAAAACCTGTTCCAGGTCTTTGCCAAGGCGGCCAGGACCTGAGTCTTTCATCTGTTCCCCGCATTCCAAAAGGATCCCCATGCAATTCGGCATCTTCGACCAGAACGACCGCAGCGGCCTGCCGCTGGCTCAGCAGTACGAGCAGCGCCTTCAGATGGCCGAGCTCTACGACGAATCCGGCTTCTACTGCTACCACATGAGCGAGCACCATGCGACGCCGCTGAGCATCGCCCCGTCGCAGAACGTGTTCCTGTCGGCCATGGCCCAGCGCACCAGGCGGCTGCGGCTCTGCCCGCTGGTCTATCTGCTGCCCATCCATCATCCGATGCGGCTGGCCGAAGAGATCTGCATGCTCGACCATCTGAGCCAGGGCCGCTTCGAATTCGGCGTCGGCCGCGGCGCATCGCCCCACGAACTGCAGGCACTGGGGGTGGACCCGGCGCGTGCCGCCCAGATGTATGCCGAAGCCTTCGAGATCCTGCAGCGCTGCTTCCGGTCCACGACGCTGGACTTCCAGGGCGAGTTCTGGCGCTTCGACGACGTGCCGGTCGTCATGCAGCCTCTGCAGCAGCCGACCCCGCCGGTCTGGTACGCGCTGGCGTCCCCGGAGTCCACGGTGTGGCCCGCGCAGAAGGGAGTCCATGTGGTGTGCGGCGGTCCGGTGCAACGCGTCCGCGCGATCACCGACCGCTACCGCGAGGAGTGGTCCCGCGCCAACCCGGGCGCCAGCGTGGAGCCGCGCATGGGTGTCAATCGCTACGTGGTAGTGGCCGAGAGCGACGCCGAGGCACTGGAGATCGGCCGCAAGGCGTGGCCGGTTTTCTATGCCAATTTCATGAAGCTCTGGCACAAGCACGGGACCCAGCCGGTCAATGCCAAGCTGCCGCCCGATTTCGATCAGCTGCTGGCGTCCGGCCATGCGGTGGCCGGCAGCGCGGCCACCGTGACGGCACAGCTGCGCCAGCAGCTGGAAGAGGGCGGTCTCAACTACCTGATCAGCAGCTTCGTCTTCGGCGACATGCCGCACGAGGTCGCGGTGCAGTCGGTGAAGCGCTTCGCGTCCGAGGTGATGCCGGTGCTGCGTGAAATCGAGCACGAGAGCGTCTGATGAGCGCCCACATCCAGGACCCGAGCCCTCGCCAGCCGGGCACAGCGACCGGCTTCGACAGCAAGGAGCTGCGTCGCGCGCTGGGCGACTTCGTCACCGGGGTCACGGTGATCACCACGGTGGACGCCGAGGGGCGCTTCCATGGACTCACGGCGAACTCCTTCAGTTCGGTCTCGCTGGACCCGCCGCTGGTGCTGTGGAGCCAGGCCATCGGCGCGCCCAGCCACGGTGTGTTCTGTGGCGTCGAGCGCTTCGCCATCAACATCCTGGCCGAGGACCAGATCGAACTGTCGAACCGTTTCGCCAGCTCGGGCCGGGACAAGTTCGCCGGCCTGGACATCGACGTCGGCGTGGACGGCGTGCCCCTGTTGCGCGGTTGCAGGGCTTGGCTGGAATGCACGGTGTCCTCGCGCCTGCCCGGTGGCGATCACACCATCCATGTGGGCGAGGTCCGCACGATCCGCCGCGCGACCCGCAAGCCGCTGGTGTTCGGCGGAGGCCAGTACCTGGTCGCCGATCCGCACGACCTGGGCTCGCCGCCACCGGGCATCGGCACCAGCGCGCAGGCCCAGCTGCATGCGGTGCGCCTGGGCACCCGCGCGATGGCCCGGCTGAGCAAGGAGCACGACGAGACGATGACGCTCGCCGTGTGGGGCAACCATGGCCCCACGGTGGTGGCATGGGAGGCCTCGGGCTCGCCCGTGAGTGCGCAGCTGCCGCTCGGGCTGGTGCTGTCCGTGACGACCAGCGCGACCGGCCGGGCCCTGGCAGCCCACCTGCCCGATGCCGCCACGGCGCGCTTCGTGGCGGCCGAGCTGGCGCTCGCGGATGAACGATCCGGTGTGCCGGCGGACCTCAACAGCCCCGCCACGCAGGAGGCCTGGCAGCGCGAGCTGGCCGACGTGCGCCGTCATGGGCTCGCGCGCCGCACACCCGGGGCGTTCCATGGGGAGCAGCTGATCGTCAATGCGCTGAGTGCGCCGGTGCTCGACGCCCATGGCCAGGCCGTGCTGGCGATCACGGCGGTGGGCGATGCGAGCCGCTTCGACGTCGGCCTGCACACGCCGTTCGCGCAGGCGCTGGCGGCCACGGCCCGGGACATCTCGCGCCGGCTCGGCCATGTGGCCGCGCCGGAGGAGGCCACGCATACGCACACGCACGCCGCCGCCGTGCCAAGCCACTGAGAGATGCCAATGATCACTTCGGAAGACTTCAACCTGCTCCGGCAGGCGTTGCCGGCGCCATCGACCGTTCAGGTCGCCTCGAACGTGTTTGCGGGAGGCGTGGGCCAGATCGAATACCGCACGCGCGGACCTGCGCAGGCCCCTGCCGTACTGCTGCTGCACGGGATCGGATCGAGCTCGGCCGGGTACCGGGCCCAGCTCGCCGGCCTGGCCGATGCGTTCCGCGTCATTGCATGGAATGCGCCGGGCTTCGGAAACAGCACGCCCCTGGCGTCGGAGACGCCCGGCGCGCAGGACTATGCGCAGGCGCTGGGCGACTTCATCGCCGCGCTCGGCATCCGTCGACTGGCCGTGTTGGTGGGCAGTTCGTGGGGCAGCGTGATCGCGGCCACGTTCGCGACGCTCAGCCCCGCCACCGTGCCCGGTCTGGTCCTGTCCGCACCCAACACGGCGCGGGGCCGGTTGCAGGGCGATGCGCGAGCCGCGGAACTGGCCGGCCTGGTGCGTGCCGGCGCCAGCGCCGATCGCCGCGCCGTGGCCGACCGGTTGCTGACGCCCGACACGTCCGCCGAGGTGCGCGCACATGTCGAGGCGCTGCGCGATGCCGTCACGCCGAGTGGCTGGCGCCAGGCGGCCCACATGCTGTTCACCGTCCATACGCCGGATCTGCTGGCGCACTACGGCGGGCACCTCGCGATCGTGGCGGGCACCCGTGACCAGGTGGCCCCGCTCGAAGCGCACGGCGCCGTGCTGCATGCCGCCGCACCGGCGTCGCGGCTGCACGTGCTGGAAGGGTATGGCCACATGCCGAAGCTCGAGGCACCCGCACGCTTCAATGCCATCGTGCGCACGGCGGCGCAGGAGGCCGAGGACTTCGGCGCCGGTCCATGAAGATCGCCGTCATCGACGACTACCAGCGCGTCGCGCAAGGCATGGCCGACTGGTCCGTGCTGAGCGGATGCGAGGTCGACTTCTTCCACCAGACCTTGCGCGCGCCCGACGAGCTGGTGGCGAGGCTCGCGTCCTACGACGTGATCGTCGCGATGCGCGAGCGCACCCGCTTTCCCCGGGACATCCTGCAGGCACTGCCCGCGCTGCGGTTGCTGGTGACGACGGGCATGGTCAACCGCTCGATCGACCTGGCTGCGGCCCGCGAGCGCGGCATCGTGGTGTGCGGAACGCCATGGGCCGAAGACGCGACGGTGGAGCTGACCTGGGCGCTCATCCTCGGGTTGGCCCACGCCGTGCCGCAAGAGGACGCATCCCTGCGCGCGGGCCGCTGGCAAAGCGCGCTCGGCACCTCGCTCGCGGGCAAGACGCTGGGCGTGGTGGGCCTGGGGACGATCGGCGGCAAGGTCGCGCGCATCGGCCAGGCCTTCGGCATGCGCGTGATCGCCTACAGCCCGCATCTGACGCAGGAACGCGCGGACACCGTGGGCGCCACCGCGGTCGGCAAGCAGGCGCTGTTCGCCGAATCGGATGTGGTCTCGGTGCACATGATCCTCAGCGATGCCACACGCGCCATGGTGGGCGCCGACGAGATCGGCCACATGAAAGGCAGCGCGTTCCTCGTCAACACCGCACGCGGCCCGCTGGTGGACGAAGCCGCGCTCGCCAGCGCCTTGCGGGAACGCCGCATTGCGGGCGCTGCGCTCGATGTCTACAGCCACGAGCCGATCGATCCCGCGCATCCCCTGCTGCATGCGCCGAACACGATCCTGACGCCGCACATCGGCTATGTCACGCACGAGGTGTACCGGGCCTGGTACGGCGCCGTCGTGGAGGACATCCTGGCCTATCGCGCCGGACAGCCGATCCGGCGCATCGAGATCGCGCCCCTCCCCCGGAGCCCGTAGCGCAAGGCGCGCCGCGCTCTGCGGGCCGAAGCAAGTTCGAATCAAACACAACGGAGACAGTATGCAAACCAGCCTCGACAACGTGGCACCCACCCGTGCGCAGTGGCGCATGGTCGCCATCCTGTGCCTGGTGAACGCGATCGCGTTCATCGACCGAACCGCATTGCCGCTGCTGGTGCAGCCCATCAAGCGGGACCTCGGGATTTCCGACACCGAGATCAGCCTGCTGATCGGTGCCGCCTTCATCATCACCTATGCTGTCGGCGGCTTCCTGGTGGGCATGCTGGTGGACCGTTTCTCACGCCGCAAGATCCTGGCCGGCGCCATCGGCGTGTGGGGCACAGCCACCGTGTTCTGCGGAACGGCGTCGAGCTATGCCGCATTGTTCCTGGGCCGCTGCGGGGTGGGGATCGGCGAGTCCGCCTGCGGTCCGGCGAGCATGTCCCTGATCAAGGATGCGTTCGCGCCCCAGTTCCGCGGCCGTGCCGTGGCCATCTGGGCGATGGGGGCGAGCCTGGGCGGCGGCTGTGCGCTGCTGGCCGGCGGCGCCATCCTCACGGTGGTGGGTGAGAGCGGCAGCCTGAACTTGCCGCTGCTGGGCGTGGTGAAGAGCTGGCAGCTGGTGCTGATCGCCTGCGGCCTGGCCTCGCTGCCGGTGGCGCTGCTGGTGTTCAGCTTTCCCGAACCGGTGCGCCGCTGGCAGGCGCCGGACCCAGTACAGCCCGACCGGCCGGCGGCGCCCAAGGCGCCGATCCCGTGGCGCCTCTTCGTGCCGCTGTTCCTGGCCAACGCCGCCACCATCATGCTGCTCACCGGCTTCTCGACCTGGATCCCGGCGTTGATGGGCCGCACCTGGAAACTCGCGGCCGGCGAGATCGGCCTGGTCTTCGGCCTGATCACCTTGCTGCTGAGCACCTCCAGCCAGTTCGGCGCCGGCTTCCTGGTGGACCTGGTGCGCAAACGCTATGGCGTGGCGGCCGTTCCGATGCTGGGCGGGCTGCTCTGTGCCGCGGTGTCGGTGCCCGCTTTCCTGATCCCCGGTGCACCTTCGGTATGGGTGGCCTGGTGCCTGATCGCGCTGTTGAGTCTGGCTGCGACGAGCCTGTTCACCATCGGCACCGCCACGGTGGTCCAGCTCACGCCGAGCGCGGTGGTCGGCAAGGTCACGGGCGTGCATTTCGCCTGGGTGGGGATCATGGGGTCGGCGGTGGCGCCCACGCTGATCGCGCTGGTGGCCGAGCGCGTTTTCGGCGGCACGCCCGCTGCGTTGGGTCAGGCGCTGTCGAGCGCCGCGGTGGTGCTGGCGGTCATCGGTAGCGTGGGGCTGTTGACCGTGGCGTGGCAGCTTCGGCGCGCCGAGACGTAGCGCGCCCCAAGACAGGCGCCTCAGAGGCTGGCGTCATCGGCCAGGATGACTTCGACGCGCGCGACGCCCAGGGCGTTGGCGAGCGCCATGTCCTCCGGCATCCGATTTGTGACCAGGCGCTGGATGCCGGCCAGCGGACTCCAGGGGAAGAGGGCCTCCCTGCCCAGCTTGGAGGAGTCGGCGAGCACCGTGACCGACCTGGCATGCGCCACCATGGCGCGCGCCACATCCGATTCCTCGAGCGCGAAGTCCATCGCGCCGAACTGGGAAATAGCGCCCACCGTCAGCACGGCGTGGTCGGCGCGGAAGCGTGAGATCTGCTCGAGCACGAAGCTTCCCAGGTTCTGGCTCGACTCCTCGCGGTATTCGCCGCCGAGCAGGAACACCTTGTTCTTGCCCCGTCCCTGGCCGATCACGCGCGCGATGGACGCCGAGTTGGTGATCACCGTCAGGCCCGTGGACTCGGCGAGCGCCTCGGCGAACATCAGCGTGGTGGTGCCGGTGTCGATGAACAGCGAATCGCCGGGCTTGAACAACTGCGCGGCACGCCTGGCGATGCGCTTCTTGTGCGGCGCACTCTCGTTCATCCGGATGTCGAACGAGTTCTCGCTCGTGGCCTCGGGCAGGACCGCGCTGCCATGTACCTTGCGGATGCGCCCTTCCTCTGCCAGGCCGGAGAGGTCGCGTCGAACGGTTTCCTTGGACGCACCGAGCATCCCGGCCAAATCCTCGACTGAAACGCGGCTGTTCTCGCGCACCAATCGCACAATCTGTTCTCGACGTTCTATTGGTTTCATTCTTGCGGGCGCGCCCTGATCCTTTGCTCTACAAGTCTATTCCATGTCTTTTGCCGACCTGGACTGCACGCGGCTTCCGCATGGCCCGCGCGGCAGTCAGTTCGCCGCGAAGCTGGCTTCCACCACGCTCCACAGATGGACCGGGCAGCCGCGGTCCTTGAAGATCTGCATCTCGCGGGCGACACCTGCGCTGTCTTTCCAGCCCGGGGCGTCGATGACGATGAGTTCCTCCATGGCGTCCATGAAGACCTGGTCCACCGGTGCCCAGAGCTTGCCGATGCCCGCCTTGTCCAGGCCCGTGAGTTCGCCGTTGATCGGGTGCGACATGGACACCTGGCTGAAGACGGCGCAGCCGGTTTTCACGATCCGGGCGGCGACCCTGTTGGACAGCTGGAAGCGCTGCGCCACCACCTCCTTGTCGTCGTGACCGTAGGGACAGGCCAGGAAAATCTTACGCATTGCTCTACCTCCGCCTGTTGAAAGGCTCGTTGAAAAAATCTTGGAATCGGGGGGCGCTCACTGGCGCCAGTGCTGCGCGCGGGCCAGGGCCGATGCGAAGCGCCGATGGTCCTCGGCGCCCACCAGGCCGTCCGGCCGGAAGGTGCGCAGCGTGCCCCGCATCGTTCCCACGTCCACGCCGCAGAGGCCGGCCAGGCCCAGGGCGCTCAGTTCGTACATCGACGGCACCGTGACCGTCCGCCCGCAAGCCGAGGCCAGGAACTGCGCGAAGTAGTGGCTCTGCGACAGGCCGCCATCGATGGAGAGGGTGTCGCTCAGGCCGCAGTTCCGGGCGGCGGCGTCCACCAGTCCGGCCGTCAGCATGGCGATGCCCTCGAGCACCGCGCGCACGAGGTCGCGGCGGTCGGTGGCGTGGTCCATGCCGATGAACAGCGGCGCGGCCGTTCGGTCCCAGTGCGGTGCCGCCAGGCCCGACAGCGCGGGGACGAAGACGATGCCCCGGCTGAGTGCGGATGGACCTTCGAAGGTCTCGAGTTCCTCGAGCGAGGAGAAGAGGCCGAGGGTGCGTGCCCATTCCAGCGCGGCGCCCGCGTCATAGATCCCGCCCTCGACGGCATAGACCGGCGGCTTCCCCTTCATCTGCCATGCCACGGTCGGCAGCAGGTCGGACGGCGCCGGGCGCTGCGGCCCCGTGATCGCCAGGAAGAAGGCGCCAGTGCCGAAGGTGATCTTGCTGTCGCCCGGCGCCCTGCAGCCGTGGCCATACAGCGCGGCTTGCTGGTCCACGATGGAGGCCAGCACCGGTACGCCCTCGATGCAGCCGAAGCCTTCATCGACCGGCACGATGCGCGGCAGGCATTCGATGGGCACGCCATGGGCCTCGCACATCTCGGGGCTCCATGCCAGCCGCGCCAGGTCCATCAGGCCGGTGCGCGAGGCGGTGGCCACGTCGGTCAGGCACTGGCCCGTGAGGCGCTGGAGGAAGAAGGCATCGGTCGTACCGAGTCGCAGGCGTTTGGCGCGCCGCGCCTGTGACACCGCGGGCACGTGCGCCACCAGCCAGGCCAGCTTGCTGGCGGAGAAGTAGGGGTCCAGCGGCAGGCCGGTGATCTCGCGCGAGCGCCGGTCCGCCGCCTCGCCCCGGGCCTTGAGCGCGGCTTCGGTGCGCGCGTCCTGCCAGACGATGACCGGCGACAGGGCCTGGCCGGTCGCCGCGTCCCAGGCCAGGCAGCTCTCGCCCTGGTTGGCGAGGGCGATCGCGTCGACCGGGCCCGCGGCGTCGAGCACCGTGCGCACGTTCGCGAGCAGTTCCTCGGGGTCGTGCTCGACCCATCCCGCCGCGGGGTGGTGTCGCGCATGGCGCAGTGAAGCGGCCAGCTTCACGCCCTGTGCTTCCACCACCAGGCAGCGGGTGGAGGTCGTTCCCTGGTCGATCGCTGCAATCCGCATTCAGGCTTTCTCCTCGAAGACAAACGAAATCCGGCCGGCGTCCGGCGCACCGGGCGGCATCGGCACCAGGATGCGCCGCTCGGGCAACCAGCGGCCGCTCTGCTGCCAAGCCGGGAGGCCGTCGAGCAGCAGCGTGATGCGTCCGACCGCCGCGCACGTCATGCGCAGCTGGAAGTGCCGGAAGGCGTTGACCGCCATGCGGTCACCGCTGCTGACCAGGCCCGGCACGACCAGCTTGATCGGCGCGTCGAAGTGGACCCGCACGGGCTGGCACGCCGAAGCCGGCCGCGACAGGTCTTCGGCGACGGCTCTTCCGACCGCCCGACCCTCGCGAAAAGCCCAGCCGCCGGTCTCGACGGCCCGCAGCACGTTGCCGGCGGCGAAGTAGAGCGGATTCTGCAGCCGGCCGTACTGGTCTACCAGCGGCGCGCCGCTGCCGTCGGCAATGCCCAGGCCGGAGAGCATGTGCAGCGACGCCTCGGGCGTGAATCGGCCCGTGAACAGCACGCCATCGCAGGCGATGCTGGTCAGGACCTCGCCGCGCCGGAGCGTGACCGACTCGACCCGCTGGCGACCCTGGATGTCGACGATCTCCGCGCCGCGGTGGAACGGGATGCCCAGGACCGTCGGCAGCCAAGTCAGCGGTTGTTTGGCGGTTGCCCGCGCGTTGGCCTCGAGCATCGCCACGGGCCTGGCACCGTGGGAGACGCAGGTGAGCAGAGCAGACAAGGACACCAGTTCGGAGCCGACGATCACCGGCCTGCGGAAAGGCATGAGCCCGTGGAAGGCCACATAGGACTGCAGGGCGCCGGTGGTCAGCACGCCCAGCGGCCGGTCCCCCGACACCAGCCGCGCCGAACGCGGTGTTTCTCGGGCGCCGGTGGAGGTGACGATGCGGCGGCCCCGCAGGCTGGAAACGCCCTGCGGGCTGCTCACCAGCAGTTCGCCGTCGTCGCCCAGGCGCACCACCGAGTGCGAGGTGCGGACATCGACGCCAGCGGCCAGTGCCTCCTGCTGCAGTCGGCGACCGTAGCTCGCGCCGAGGTAGACGCGATGGAACTCCCGCATGCCGAAGGGCGAGTGGCTGCAATGGCGCGTCGCGCCGCCGAGTTCGGATTCGCGGTCGAGCAGCACCACGTCCCTCACGCCGCGCCGTCGCAGTTCCACGGCCGCCGCGACGCCCGAGGGGCCGCCGCCCACGACGATCACATCATGGGTCGCGCTCATCGGGTTGCTTCCCCGGCCTTGACGGCCAGCGGCGCAGTCCAGAGGTCCTGCGTCATGTCGGCCAGCCTGGCGTTGCAGTAGAAGCCCTGGCAACGGCCCATGCCGGCCCGCGTGCGTCGGCGCAGCCCGCCGAAATCACCCGGGGGCACGGGGCTGTTCAGGGCAGCCACGATCTCGCGCCTGGTCACCAGCTCGCAGTGGCAGACGATCTCGCCATGGTCGGGCGCCTGCCAGTCGCGCGGCCGGCATTCCGCGAGGTTGGGCATGCGCACCGTAGGCACGGCAGGCGACGCGTGCGCGACGGTGCCGAAGCCCGCATGCAGCTGCAGCGCATGCTGGGCCAGGCCCAGCGCGGCGCTCAGGCCGGTCGAGCGGATCCCGCCCAGCGTGATGACGCGCTGTTCGGCGCGCACGAAGACCCGGTAGGCCTTGTCCTCGGTCGCGGGGCGCAGGCCCGCATACACCGCGGTCACCGGAATGGCCGCGAGCGCGGGCACGATCTCGGCCGCCTTGCGCAGCAGCATCTCCAGCGTGGCCTGCTCGACCGTGGCCCGGTCCCGGTCTTCCTGCTCCTCGGCGGTCGGGCCGACGAGCACGTTCCCGAAGGCCGTGGGGCACACCACGATGCCCTTGGTGATCTCGGTGGGCACGGGCAGGACGATGCGCGGCACGTAGCGCGCGGCGGCCTTGTCGAGCACCACGAACTGGCCCTTGCGCGGCCGGATCTCGAAGCTGCGGGGCAGGCCCAGCCGCTCGTCGACGAGGTCGCCGAACAGTCCCGCGGCGTTCACGACCGACGCGGCCTCGACCCGGCCCGCGGTGGTCTGCAGGTGCCAGCCGCCGTCGAAGCTGCCTCGCACGAGTTCGGCATGGCGCAGGAACACCGCGCCCAGCGCCACGGCCTGGGTCAGGTAGGCGAGCGGGGCCGACCACGGGTCGATCACGTGCTCGTCGACCACCTCCAGCGCCTGCACCAGCCGCTCGGACAGGTGCGGCATGGACTGCCGCGCTTCCTTCGCGCCGAGCATGCGAAGCTTCTGCACCCCGTTGCGCCGGCCCTGCGCCTCGATGGCGGCCAGCTTGTCGGCCTGCTGCGCGTCCCAGGCGCACACCAGCGCGCCGGTCTGCACCAGCGGGAGGTTGAGTCCGTCGGCGATCTGAAGGTATTCCTCCCGGCCCGCCTGGACCAGGGCGTGCTCCAGGCTGTCCGGCGGCGCATCGAAGCCGGTGTGGAGGATGGCGCTGTTCGCCTTGGATGCGCCCGACAGCAGGTCCGCCCCCTTCTCGATCAGCACGACCCGCGCGCCGGCCAGCGCGAAGCGGCGGGCCACGGCGCAGCCGACCACGCCGGCGCCAATGATGGCGACGTCGAACCGCCCCTTGGCGGCACTGGCCTCGTTCTGAGCGCCGGCACGCGCTTCGTTCACAACACATTCGGTCATTTTTATGCCAACTTTCGGCGATTTGTGGCTGAATCATAGTATCTTTCTGCCCGAACGTACACATCGGGTAGACCCTTTCAATGCGAACGGTCGATGCTTCCTTGGGTGGATCTTCAACCGAACACGGGGGGCGAAAGGTGCGTGATGCACCGCATCCCGGCGTGCATCACTCGAGAAAAAGCAGAGTTCTTCCAATGAGAAGACCAATCGACGGGGCATCGTGCGGGGCCCGGCTCCGCGCATCGCCAGACTTGCACCGAATCGGAACCCACGTCGCACCAGGGCTGTGCCCGATGGCACCGAGCCAGAGCTTTTTGGATGAATTTGGACCATTCGGTAGATAAAAATGACCATTCGGGTAAATACGATGTGAGGTATGACTGATATGGTCTGAAAATTGCAGGCACTGCGAAGTCATTTTTCCAACAACGCCCGAACGGGCATCACGAGGTACATATGGATAGAAAGTTGAGCGAACTGGATGCGGTGGCCTGCGCGGAACTGGTCGCCAGCGGCGAGGTCAGCGCCGTCGAGATGGTCGAAGCGGCCATCGATCGCATCGAGCAGGTCAATGGCGATGTGCATGCGGTCATCCATCCACGCTACGAGCGTGCGCTCGACGAAGCCCGTCGCGCGCAGAACGGCACCGGCCGCTTCCGCGGCGTGCCGATCCTCGTGAAGGACCTCGACGGTACGCTGGCCGGCGAGCCCTACCACGGCGGCATGAAGTTCCTGAAGGAACTGGGCTGGAAGGAGACCGAGGACTCGACCTTGTTCCGCCGCCTCAAGGACGCCGGCTTCATCGTCGTGGGCAAGACCAACACGCCCGAGCTCGGGACCATGACGACCACCGAGCCGCTGGCGCACGGCCCGACCCGCAACCCCTACAACCTCGAACATTCGACCGGCGGCTCCAGCGGCGGCTCGGCCGCGGCGGTCGCGGCCCGCATGGTGCCGCTGGCCCACGCGGGCGACGGCGGCGGCTCCATCCGCGTGCCAGCCAGCGAATGCGGCCTGGTCGGCCTGAAGCCCTCGCGCGGCCGCGTCTCGCTAGGGCCGGTCGAAAGCGAAGGCTGGGCCGGCATGGTGAGCCGCCACGTGGTCACCCGGACCGTGCGCGACAGCGCGGCGGTGCTGGACATCCTGGGCCAGCCGATGCCCGGCGACCCCTACGGCCCGCTGCAGGCGGCGCCTGCGGGCGGCTATGAAGGCGTCCATCGGATCGCGCCGCCGCGGCTGCGCGCGGGCCTGATGCTGCAGACGCCCGGCAACGAATACCCGATGGACCCCGAAGTGATCGAGGCCACCCGGCTGTGCGGCCGGCTGCTCGAGGGCATGGGCCACGCGGTCGACGAGTCGCATCCGCGCGCGCTCGACAACGACGTGATGATGAGCAACGTCGGCGTGATCATCCGCACCTGGACCGCCGCCTCGCTGGAAGCCTGGGGCGAGCGCATCGGCCGGAAGATCGTCGAGTCGGACATCGAGCCGCTGAACTGGGTGTACCTCCAGGACGGCCAGACCTACAACGCCGTGCAGTACGTGCGTGCGCTGGAGCGGCTGCACGCGTGGTCGCGCGATGTCGAGAGCTGGTGGAACGACTACGACATCCTGGTCACGCCCACGGTCTGCGAACTGCCGCCCAAGCTGGGCGCGTTCCGCACGACCGACGACCCCTGGGCGCCCTTCCACAAGGGCAAGGTCATCTCGGCCATGGCGCGACCCTTCAACGTCACCGGCCAGCCGGCCATCTCCGTGCCGTTGACCGTGTCGAAGTCCGGACTGCCGATCGGCATCCAGATCGTCGCCAGCGAAGGCCGCGAAGACCTGCTGCTGCAGATCGCGGCGCAGCTGGAAACCCAGCTGCAGTGGCAAGACCGCCGCCCCACCCATTCCGCCCGTTGACCGATGGAGTATTGAAGATGAGCCCCGTTCTTTCCCGCCTCGCCCGGACCCTGCAACTGAGCGCCGTCGCCGCGCTGCTCGGCGTCACCGCCGCCCATGCCCAACTCCACGACAAGAAGACGCTGACCGCCGTGCTGGAGGCGGACGTGCGGGTACTCGACCCGTCGTTCACCACGGTCTACATCACGCGCACCTTCGGCTTCATGGTGTACGACACGCTGTTCTCGCAGGCCGAGGACGGCTCGGTCAAGCCGCAGATGCTCGAGAGCTTCGACATCAGCCCCGACAAGATGGTCTACAAGTTCGTCCTGCGTGACGGCCTCAAGTTCCATGACGGCAGCAAGGTCACCTCGGCCGACGTGGTGGCCTCGCTGCAGCGCTGGGGCCAGAAGGACGCCCTGGGCAAGGCCCTCACGGCGGCCACCAAGAGCCTGGTCGCGACCGACGAGAAGACCATCGTCCTGACACTGGGCAAGCCCTACGGCCAGGTGCTGCAGACGTTGGGCAAGCCCTCGGCGATGGTGCCCTTCATCATGCCGGCGCGCCTGGCCAAGACGCCCCTGAGCGAGCAGGTGCCCGAGATCATCGGCTCGGGTCCCTTCGTCTTCAAGCGCAGCGAGTGGAAGCCCGGCAGCCAGATGACCTTCGAGCGCTTCAAGGACTACGTGCCGCGCAAGGAGGCCGTGGACTTCCTGGCGGGCGGCAAGGTCGCCAAGGTGGACCGGGTGATATGGAAGGTCATCCCTGATGCGAACACCGCCATCTCGGCGCTGCAGGCCGGCGAGGTCGACTATGTGCAGTACCCGAGCTTCGACATGCTGAAGCTGCTGCAGAAGGACCCGAGCGTCCAGCTCGTGAGCGCCAAGGGCGCGGGCATGTTCATGGGCCACTTCCGCCTGAACCACCTCGAGAAGCCCTTCGACGACCCGGCGATCCGGCGCGTTGTCAACATGGCCGTCGACTCGTCGAAGTTCATGGCCGCGCTGGGCGTGCCGCCCGAGTACGCGGTCACGAACTGCCTGGCCTACTTCAGCTGCGGCGGGACCTACGAGACCAATGCGGGCAGCGAACTCGTCGCGCCGCGCAGCATCGCGGCGGCCAAGGCCGCCCTGGCCAAGACCAAGTACAAGGGCGAGAAGATCACCATCCTGCAGGGCACGGACATCGAGGCGCCGCGCGTGTCGGCCGAAGTGCTGGCCCAGTCGCTGCGCGAAGTCGGCTTCAACGTCGACCTCCAGAGCATGGACTGGGGCAGCGTGGTGTCCAAGCGGGCCTCGAAGACCGGATGGCACATGTTCTCCGTGCACAACGCGGGTTACGACATGGCCAACCCGCTCACCAACCTCTACATCGGCAGCAACTGCGCCGACTACCCGGGCTGGTCCTGCGACGAGCGCATCACGAAGAAGCTCGCCGAGTTCCGCGAGACCGCGGACCTCGCCAAGCAGAAGGAATTGGCGGCCGACATCCAGAAGCTGGCCTACGAGACCACGCCTTCCGTCGTCTGGGGCCAGTTCGCCCAGCCCGCGGCGCTCAGCAAGGAGCTCAAGGGAATGATCAATTCGTCGATTCCAGTGTTCTGGAACGTCTCGAAGTAACGCGCAGCGCACGTCATGCCAAGGCTGATTCTCTCCCGGCTGATGGCGACCATTCCGGTGGTCGTCATCGTGGCCCTCTTCATTTTCCTGATGCTGCGACTCAGCCCTGGCGACCCGGCCATCATCATGGCCGGCGACAACGCCACGCCGGCGGAGCTGGTCGCCATTCGCGCCCAGCTCGGCCTCGACCAGCCGCTGATCCTGAGTTTCCTGCGGTGGGCGGGCCACGTCGTCCAGGGCGACCTGGGCATGTCGCTGTTCGCGCACATCCCCGTGACCGAGCTCATCGGCCAGCGGCTGGAACCCACGCTGATGCTGACCCTGTGCGCCACCCTGTTCTCGGTCACGGTCGCCGTGCCGCTGGGCGTGGTGGCGGGCATCCACCAGGGCAAGCTCATCGACCGGATCGTGATGGTGATGGTCGTGCTGGGCTTCTCGCTGCCGGTGTTCCTCATCGGCTACGGGCTGGTGCGGGAGCTGTCCATCCAGGCCGGCCTGTTCCCGGTCCAGGGCTATGTCTCGATCTTCGAAGACCCGCTCAAATCGCTGCATCACCTGGTGCTGCCGACCGTCACGGTGGGACTGGCCTATGCGTCGCTGGTGGCACGCATGACGCGCTCCTCGATCATCGAGGTGATGAAGCAGGACTACATCCGCACGGCCCGGGCGAAGGGGCTCAGGCCGCTGGTGGTGTTGGGCATCCATGCGCTCAAGAACGCCTCGCCGCCGATCATCACCACCATCGGCGCCGGCGTGGCGGTGCTGCTCGGCGGCGTGGTGGTCACCGAAAGCGTGTTCGCCATTCCCGGCCTGGGCCGGCTCACGGTGGACGTGGTGCTGCGCCGCGACTACCCGGTGATCCAGGGGCTGCTGCTGCTCTTCTCCGGCCTCTACTTCCTGGTCAACCTGGCCGTTGACATCCTCTACGTGATGGTCGATCCACGGGTCCGCACATGAAACTGCTCAGAACCCGCAACATCCTCGCGCTCGTCTGCGCGACCTACCTGCTGCTGCTGGTCGTGTCGACGCTCTTCGCCAGCCAGCTCACGAGCTTCGATCCCAAGGCGATGGCACCGCTGCAGCGCCTGCAGGCGCCATCGATGGCGCACTGGTTCGGCACCGACTCGTTCGGCCGCGACGTTTTCACGCGCACCCTCTACGGCGGCCGGGTCAGCCTCGTGGTGGGCGTGGCCGTGACGGTGCTGGCGCTGCTCATCGGCACCACCATCGGCCTGGTCAGCGGCTACTTCAGCGCGCTGGACAAGATCCTGATGCGCATCATGGACGGCATCATGTCCATGCCCGGCATCGTACTGGCCGTGGCGCTGATGGCACTCTTCAACGCCGACATCAAGACCGTGGTGATCGCCATCACCATCCCCGAGATCCCGCGCGTGGCGCGGCTCGTGCGCTCGGTGGTGCTGACCATCCGCGAGCAGGAGTTCGTGCAGGCCGCCATCGTGACCGGCTGCACGGTGCCGCAGATCCTGTACCGCCACATCCTGCCCAACGCGGCCGGGCCGCTGGCGGTGCAGGCCACCTTCGTCTGCGCCTCGGCGATCCTGCTGGAGGCCTACCTGAGCTTCCTGGGCGTCGGCCTGCCGCAGGAGACGCCGACCTGGGGCAACATCATGAGCGGCGGCCGGCTGTCGGTGCAGGTCGCCTTCTGGGCCATCCTCTATCCCGGCATCGTGCTCGCGCTCACGATCCTCGCGGTCAATGTGCTGGGCGACAGCATCCGTGACCTGTTCGACCCCAAAGGAAAGAAGTGATGAGCGTCAACGTTCTCGAGGTCAAGGGGCTGTCGATCGCGGTCGGCGGCGAGGAGGGCGACAGCTCGCTCGTGCGCGACGTCAACTTCTCGCTGGTCGAGGGGAAGACCGTCGGCATCGTCGGCGAAAGCGGCAGCGGCAAGACGCTGACGTCGCTTGCGCTGATGGGCCTGCTGAGCCCGCCCCTGAAGGTGACGGCCGGCAGCATCCGGCTCGCCGGCGAGGAACTGGTGGGCGCGTCGGAGCAACGGCTGCGCGAACTGCGCGGCAACCGGATGGCGATGGTCTTCCAGGAACCGATGACCTCGCTCAATCCCGTGCTGAGCATCGGCTATCAGCTCTCGGAAGCCCTGATGGTGCACAGCGGCTGCAGCCGCAAGGAGGCACTGGCCAAGGCCGTGCAATTGCTCGACCGCGTGCGGATCCCCAAGGCCAGGGAGCGGCTCAAGAGCTATCCGCACGAGCTCTCGGGCGGGATGCGCCAGCGCGTGATGATCGCGATGGCCATGATGTGCGACCCGAAGGTGATCGTGGCCGACGAGCCGACCACGGCGCTGGACGTCACGGTGCAGGCCGAGGTGCTGATGCTGCTCAAGGACCTGCAGCGCGAGTACCGCACGGCCGTGGTGTTCATCTCGCACGACCTGGGCGTGATCGGCGACGTCTGCGACGAGGTCATGGTCATGTACCGCGGCGACGTCGTCGAGACCGGCGTGGTGACCGAGGTGCTGCAGCGGCCCCGCCATGCGTACACTGCCGCGCTGCTGGCGGCACGGCCGGCCTTCCACCGGGGTGCGCATGCGCTTCGACTGGACAAGAGGACGCGGCTGGCGGACCTGAACTCAATGATGGAGGCCACGTGATGCCCAACACCGCAGCGATGCCGGTACCCCGTGCCGATGCCCACGTTCTCGAGGCCCGCAACCTCGTCAAGGACTACAAGACCAAAAAGAGCGAGGACGGCAGCAAGACCTTCCGCGCCGTCGACGGCGTCTCCTTCAACCTGGCGCGCGGCCAGACCCTGAGCATCGTGGGCGAGAGCGGCAGCGGCAAGTCGACGGTGGCGCGGATGATCATGCGGCTGATCGAACCCACGAGCGGCCAGGTGAACATCGACGGGCGCGACTGGCTGGCGCTCAGGGGCTCGGCGTTGCGCGCCGCGCGCCGCAAGCTCCAGCTGGTCTTCCAGGACCCGTACTCCTCGATCAACCCGCGCATGAAGGTCCACCAGATCGTCTCGGAGCCGCTGCGGAATTTCGGCCTCTGCCCAGCCTCGCAACTGAAGGACCGCGCGGCCGAACTGCTCGAGAAGGTGGGGCTGCCGACCTCCGCGCTGGAGCGCTATCCGCACCAGTTCTCGGGCGGGCAACGCCAGCGCATCGTGATCGCGCGCGCGCTGGCCTCGGAGCCGGAGATCATCATCTGCGATGAGGCCGTGTCGGCGCTCGATGTTTCGATCCAGGCCCAGATCCTGAACCTGCTGCGCGACATCCAGGCCAAGACCGACGTGGCCTTCCTGTTCATCTCGCACGACCTCGCCGTGGTCCAGCACATCAGCGACGAGGTCCTGGTCATGCGCAAGGGACAGGTCGTCGAGCAGGGGGATGTGCGCAGCCTCTTCTCGGCGCCGAAGCACGAGTACACCGTCAAGCTGCTGGATTCGGTGCCGGGGCAGCGGCTCTTTTCCTAGGCCGCGGGACACGCGGCCGCAAAGGAATGCGGTGGAGGCTGCGATGCAGCGGGAAGGCCGCGCTGACGCGCGCTGGTCGGAGAGGGGCAGCATCGCGTCTCTTCGGCCGTCCGGTGTCGATCCGTGCCTGGCGCGGAGGCGATGCAGGCGCGGTGCGCGGCCATCTTCAAAACAGGTTGTGCTGAGGTCGCATCGGTGCAGTGCATCAAAAGACTGTGTGGATATGCAGTATTTATGTGGGTTGGCGCAACGGACCAGATGCCTGAAACCGAATGAATCGCTGCCTTCGCGCACCGACTGCACCGTCATTGGCATACCGTTGACCCGCTCGAGCTGGAGGCCGTGGCCACCGAGATCTCGCACGACCAGCGTCCTGCCATGCGCATTCGCGGCTTCCCTCCAGAGGTCGCTGAGATCGGGCGCTTCCGGGCTTGCCCTTGCTTGCCAGCCTGATCTGTGGTCGCGAGATTGTCCCTCGGGCGCCGTCTCTGGGCGGCAGCGACACACGGATTGCCATCACGCGATAGTCACGCCTGGCACTGGCGCTTGGCGCACCCTGGGTCGTCGCCTGTCTCAACCGACCCGCGTCAGCGAGGTCGTCTCAGGCCGTTCGCGCCAGTCTTCCGCTCTCATGAAGAGATGTCTATGCCGCGTCATGGCTGCTGAGCCCGGGACCGGCGTACTCGATCCCGACCGCGCTTTGGTCGTGCCCTGCGACGTCAGCGGCGTCGATCCATCCTGAAAACCTCGGTGATCTCCGAGTGCTTCCGCAAGCACGACCTGAACCGGCCGGGCTAGGAGAGGCTCTTCGAGGCGCGGGCGGTGGGGTTCAAAAGCTTGAACGACTACCACCGGCGCATCAACGATCCGGCCCTGGCCATCGACGAAGGCTGCATCCTGGTGATGAGCGTGGCGGGGCCCTGGCCGGGCTCGGCGGAGGTGGTCAACATGCAGCCGCCCGATGCGCTGATCCGCCCACGCTGGGCGGCCGACAGGCGCATCGAGCGGCCGCGCCGCGCGCGATGGAACCGGCGCCGATGCGCGCCACGCATCTTCAGTGCGGCGAATCCGGGAAGTAGTACTTCGCCGCGTTGTCCTTGGTGACCAGCACCGAGGGCACGATCGTCGAGGCCGGCATCGGCTTGCCTGTGGCGCGGGCCTCGGCGGTCATCTTCATGGCATCGGCAATCATGCTGGGTGCGTAGGTCACGTCGGCCGAGACGACCTTGTCGCCGTCCATCACCTTCTTGATGTAGTCCTTGGACCCGGCGCCGCCCACGACCAGCTTCACGTCCGTTCGTTTCGCCTGTTCGATCGCCTTCTGCACGCCGACCGCCATGTCGTCGTCCGAGGCCCAGACCGCATCGATCTGCTTGAAACGCGTGAGGTAGTCCTGCATCACCTTGAAGGCGTCGTCGCGGTTCCAGTTGCCGTGCTTGGCGTCGAGCACCTTGATGCCGGGATGCGCCTTCATGACCTCGTTGAAGGCGTCCACGCGCTGGTTGTCGATCACGGTCGGAATGCCGCGCAGGATCACGACGTTGCCCTTGCCACCCAGCGTCTTGGCCATGTACTCGCCAGCGACCCTGCCGAAGCCCGGGTTGTCGCCGGCCACATAGGCGTCCTGGGCGGCCGGGTCGGTCAGGCCGCGGTCCACCACCGTCACGAACACGCCCTTGCCCTTGACCTGCGCCACCGGCTTGGTCAGCGGCGCCGATTCAAAGGGCAGGATCACGAGCGTGTCGATCTTGTTGACCGTCTGCAGGTCCTGGATCTGGTTGGCCTGCTCGGTCGCCGAGCCGGCGGTCTTCACGAACACCTTCATGCCGGGGTACTGCTTCTCGAGCTCGGCCTTGGTGCGGTTGGCCCAGTACACGACGCCGCCGGTCCAGCCGTGCGTGGCCGCGGGGACGGACACGCCCATGACCGATTTGCTGTCGGCAAAGGAAGCGGTGCTGCACAGCGCACATGCGGCGAGTGCGATGGCGGAAAAAAGCCTTCTGTCCATGATATGTCTCCTATGGGGTTTTCTTGGGCGTCAAAGTCCGCGCGCTGCCGGCTGGCCACCGCGCGCATCGTCATCGTCGACCTCTCTGGAGAAAGGCCACGATGATGATCACGAAGCCCTGCACAGCCGCATTCAGGTACACGCTGATGATGCTGGTCAGGTTCAATAGGTTGCTGATCACGGAGAGCAGCACGGCACCGATCACGGTGCCGAGGATGCGGCCCTCGCCGCCCTTGAGCGCGGTGCCGCCCACGATCACCGCGGCGATCGCTTCGAGCTCCCAGAGCAGCCCGGTGGTGGGCGAGGCCGAACCCAGGCGCGGCACGTACAGCAGCGTGGCCACGGCGACGCAGCAGCCCAGCAGCACGTAGGTGAGGATCTTCACGCGGTCGACCGCCACCGCCGAATAGCGCGCCACCTGCTCGTTGGAGCCGATCGCCTGCACGTAGCGGCCGTAGCGCGTGCGGTTCAGCAGGAAGGCGCCCGCCAGCGCCATCGCCGCGAAGACCCAGATCGGCACCGGGATGCCGAGCCAGCTCGCGTAGTACACCGGGCTGTAGACATCCGACAGCGTGCCGTCGAGCGTGATCGCACCGCCATCGGCGAAGTAGGTGAGGTAGGCGCGGAAGATGCCGAGCGTGCCCAGCGTCACGATGAAGGGCTCGATGCGGCCCTTGGTGATGAGCAGGCCATGCGCGAGGCCGAAGGACGCGCCCAGCACCAGCGCCACCGCCATGCCCAGCAGCACCGCCGTCACCGGCGACCCGACATGCGGCGCCAGCGCGTTCATCACCAGGATCATGCAGCCCGCGATCAGCGCCGCCATCGAGCCCACCGAGAGGTCGATGCCGCCGCTGATGATGACGAAGCTCATGCCCACCGCGATGATGCCGATGAAGGCCGTGCGGGTCAGCACGTTCATCGCGTTGTCCCAGGTCGCGAAGTCGGGGTTGAGCAGCGTGCCCGCGATGCACAGCAGCACCAGGCCGGCGATCGGCCCGGTTTCCCGCAGGCGCTGGCGCCAGGGCGTGCCGCCGCGTCGCGCCGGAGGGGGCGCCGTCGGGTCGATGCCGACGGGCGGCGTCAGGCTGTCAGTGGGTGCCGGTGGCATGCGCGATGAGCTCCTCTTCGGTCAGGTGATCGGCGTCGAGCGTGGCCTGGACCGTGCCGGCACGCATCACGACGACGCGGTGGCACAGGCCGATCAGTTCCATCAGCTCCGACGAGATGACGACCACGCCACGGCCTTCGGCCGCCACCTGGTCGATCAGGAAATAGATGTCGCGCTTGGCGCCGACGTCGACACCGCGCGTGGGCTCGTCGAGCACCACCACGCGCGGGCCGGGCTGCAGCACCTTGGCCATCGCCAGCTTCTGCTGGTTGCCGCCCGACAGCGCGCCGGCGCGCGCACCCAGGTCGCGTGTGCGGATGCCGAAGTCCGCCACCGCGCGCGTCAGCGCCGCGGCTTCGGAGCGGCGGTCGAGCCAGGGGTGCGCGTGGCGGTCCAGGTCCATCAGCGTGAGGTTGTCCTGCAGCGGCAGCCGCACGTGCAGGCCGCAGCCCTTGCGGTCCTCGCTCAGGTAGGTGAGGCCGGCGCGCGCCGCGGCACGCGGATCGGCGAACGCGACCGGCCGGCCCTCGAGCGCGACCGTGCCGCCGTCGCGCGCGCGCAGGCCCAGCAGGCCCTCGAACAGTTCGGTGCGGCCCGCGCCCACCAGCCCGGCGAAGCCGAGGATCTCGCCGGGACGCACCTCGAAGCTCACGTCGTGCGCCCAGCCCGGCACGTTCAGCCCGCGCACGGCCAGCAGCGGCGCCGCCGGCTCGGGCCGGCGCCGCACGGGGAACATGTTGGAGAGTTCGCGCCCGACCATCAGGTTCGCCATCTGCTGGCGCGAATGCTGCGCGGTCGGCCTGCGCATGACGAAGCGGCCGTCGCGCATGACCACGATCTCGTCGGTGATCCGTGCGACCTCGTCGAGCTTGTGCGAGATGTAGACGATGGTCGTGCCCTGCGCGCGCAGGCTCCGGATCAGGCCGAAGAGCCGCTGGCTCTCGGAGGGCGTGAGCGTGGCCGTCGGCTCGTCCATCACCAGCAGCCGCGCGTTGCGCGACAGCGCCTTGGCGATCTCCGCCAGTTGCTTCTCGGCGACGATCAGGTCGCGCACCCGGGTGTCGGGATCGACCGCGAGGCCGACCGCGCCCAGCGCCTCCTGCGCCGCGCGGCGCATGCCCTCGTCGTCGAGCCGCCAGCCCCGGCGCTTCTCGCGGCCCAGGAAGATGTTCTGCGCCACCGTGAGATCCTCGGCCAGGTTGAACTCCTGGTGGATCAGCACCACGCCCGCGTCTTCGGCGTCGCGTGAACTCGCGAAGGAGCGCTGCGCGTCGTCGATCGTGAGCGTCCCGCCGCTGGGGACCTCGTAACCCGAGAGGATCTTCATCAGCGTGGACTTGCCCGCGCCGTTCTCCCCGAGCAGGCCCAGCACCGTGCCGGGCGCGATGTCGAAGCTCACGCCGTGCAGCACCTGCACCGGCCCGAAGTTCTTCGTGATGGCGTCGAAGCGCACGTGCAGGCTCATCTCACACACCGACCCAGAGGCCGCCGTCGGCGGACGAGCGGATCGCCGCTTCGATGAAGGCGACGCCGTGGATGCCGTCTTCCAGCGTCGGGAAGTTCACTTCCGCCGCCGGCGCGCGGCCGTCGCGCGCCGCGCGGATGGCATGGCCGATCTCGCTGTAGAGCGTGGCGAAGCCCTCGAAGTAGCCCTCGGGATGGCCCGCGGGCAGGCGCGTGACGCGGGCGGCATCCGCATGGGCCGCGCCGCTGCCGCGCGAGACGGTCTGCGGCGCCTCGCCGAAGCGCGACACCTGCAGCCTGTTGGGCTGCTCCTGCTGCCATTCGAGCCCGGCGCGGCTGCCGTAGACACGGATGCGCAATGCGTTCTCGTTGCCCGGCGCGACCTGGCTGGCCCAGAGCATGCCGCGCGCGCCGTTGGCATAGCGCAGCATGATCTGCACGTTGTCGTCGAGCGCTCGGCCGGGCACGAAGGTGCTGAGTTCGGCGCACAGCTGCGAGGGCTGCATGCCGGCGATGAAGCCCGCGAGCTGGTAGGCGTGCGTGCCGATGTCCCCGATGCAGCCGCCCGGGCCCGAACGCTGCGGGTCGGTGCGCCAGGCCGCCTGTTTCTGGCCGGTGGTCTCGAGCGGCTCGGTCAGCCAGTCCTGCGGGTACTCGACCTGGACCAGCCGGATCTCGCCCAACTCGCCGTCGCGCACCATGCGGCGCGCCTGGCGCACCATGGGGTAGCCGGTGTAGTTGTAGGTCACGGCGAAGATGCGACGGCGCGCCTGCGCGATCGCCTGCAGCCGGTGCGCATCCGCGACGTTCGTGGTCACCGGCTTGTCGCAGATCACATGGATGCCGGCCTCGAGAAAGGCCTCGGCCACGGCCGCGTGCTGGTCGTTGGGCGTCACGATGGTCACGACCTCGATGCCGTCGGCGCGCGCGGCCTCCTCGCGCGCCATGGTGCGGTAGTCGGGGTAGCTGCGCGCGAGGCCGATCGCGGCGGCCGAGCGGGCCGCCTTCTCCGGCGTGGAGGAGAGCGCGCCGGCGCTCAGCACGAACTGGTCGTCGAGCCGCGCGGCGATGCGGTGCACGGCGCCGATGAAGGCGCCTTCGCCGCCGCCCACCATGCCCAGGCGGATGCGGGCGCTCGCCGCCTCCGCATGGCTGTAACTGGCCTCGATGGTCATGGCGCTACCGGCGCCAGGCCCAGCATGCGTCGCAGCTGGGCCGGGTCCTTCTCGCCGCCCGCGAAGTCGTCGAAGGCTTTTTCCGTGACCCGGATGATGTGGTCGCGGATGAAGGCCGCGCCTTCGGCGGCACCGGTCTCGGGGTGCTTGAGGCAGCATTCCCACTCGAGCACCGCCCAGCTGTCGTAGCCGTACTGGGCCATCTTGGAGAAGATGGCGCCGAAGTCGATCTGGCCGTCGCCCAGCGAGCGGAAGCGTCCCGCGCGATCGATCCATGGCTGGTAGCCCGAATAGACGCCCTGGCGGCCGGTGGGGCGGAACTCGGCATCCTTGATGTGCAGGGCCTTGATGCGCGTGTGGTAGATGTCGATGAATTCGAGGTAGTCGAGCTGCTGCAGCAAGAAGTGCGAGGGGTCGTAGTTGATGCAGCAGCGCGGATGGTCGTCCACGCGCTGCAGGAACATCTCGAAGGTGGTGCCGTCGAACAGGTCCTCGCCCGGATGCAACTCGAAGCAGACGTTGCAGTCGGCTTCGTCGAAGGCGTCGAAGACCGGGCGCCAGCGCTTGGCCAGCTCGTCCAAGGCGGCTTCGATCAGGCCCGCGGGCCGCTGCGGCCACGGATACAGGTAGGGCCAGGCCAGCGCGCCGGGAAAGCTCACGGTGCTCTTGAGGCCCAGGTGGCGCGAGGCGCGTGCCGACAGCAGCATCTGCTCCACCGCCCAGGCCTGGCGCGCCTGCGGGTTGCGCCGCACCGCCTCCGGCGCGAAGCCGTCGAAGGCTTCGTCGTAGGCCGGGTGCACGGCCACCAGCTGGCCCTGCAGGTGGGTGCCCAGCTCGGTGATCTCCACGCCGTTCTCGCGTGCGATGCCCGCCACCTCGTCGCAGTAGGTCTTCGATTCCGCCGCCCGGCGCAGGTCGAAGATGCGCGCGTCCCACGACGGGATCTGCACCCCCTTGAAGCCCAGGCCGCCGGCCCAGCGCGTGATCGACTGCCAGGAGTCGAAGGGGGCTTCGTCGCTCGCGAACTGGGCCAGGTAGATGCCTGGGCCCTTGATGTTGCTGGCCATGTCTCGCTCCTTGGTGGGGTTCGTTCAGAGGTAGCTGCTGACGAGGTGCTCGAGCCGTTCCTGACCGGCCGAGCGGGGCTGCGGCTCGACGGGATTCGCTTCGGCCTGCTCGGCGAGCGCCGCCAGTGACACATCGCCGCGCAGGATCGACTGGCCGCGGGGCGTGTCCCAGCCCGCATAGCGCGTGTCGACGTGGCGTTGCAAGGCGCCGTCGCGCACCATGGCCTCGGCGACCAGCAGCCCGCGGGCGCACAGGTCCATGGCCGTCGCGTGCGACCAGACCAGGTCGTCCGGGGCGATCGACTGGCGCCGCAGCTTGGCGTCGAAGTTGAGACCGCCGGTGCTCAGGCCCCCAGCGCGCAGCACCTCGTACAGCGCCATCGCGACGTGCTGCAGGTTGTTGGGAAACTGGTCGGTGTCCCAGCCCAGCAGTTCGTCGCCCCGGTTCATGTCGATCGAGCCGAAGATGCCCAGCGCATGGGCCAGCGCGATCTCGTGCTCGAAGCTGTGGCCCGCGAGCAGCGCATGGTTCTGCTCGATGTTGACCTTCACTTCCTTTTCCAGGCCGTGCGCCTGCAGGAAGCCGTAGACCGTCGCGACGTCGTAGTCGTATTGGTGCTTGGTGGGTTCGGCCGGCTTGGGTTCGAGCAGGATCGGCCCCTTGAAGCCGATCTTGTGCTTGTGCTCGACCACCAGGTTCAGGAAGCGGCCCAGCTGCGCCAGTTCGCGCTTGAGGTCGGTGTTGAGCAGCGTCTCGTAGCCTTCGCGGCCACCCCACAGGACGTAGTTCGCGCCGCCCAGGCCGTGCGTCACGTCGAGCGCGTTCTTCACCTGCGCGGCGGCATAGGTGAAGACCTCCGGGTCGGGGTTGGTCGCGCCGCCGGCCATGTAACGCCGGTGCGAGAACAGGTTGGCGGTGCCCCAGAGCAGGCGCACGCCGGTGTCGGCGATATGGCGCTCGAACACCTTGGCGACCTGGCGCAGGTTGCGGTTCGATTCCGCCAGCGTCGCGCCCTCCGGCGCCACATCGCGGTCATGGAAGGTGAAGAAGGGCGTGTCGACCAGCCGGAACAGATCGAAGGCCACGTCGGCCTTGTGCAGGGCCTGTTCCATCGGGTCGCCCGGACCGTGCCAGGGCCGCTGGAAGGTCGCGTCGCCGAAGGGGTCGAGGCCCGCCCCCACGAAGCTGTGCCAGTAGCAGACCGCGAAGCGAAGCTGGTCTTCCATGCGCTTGCCCAGCACCAGCCGGTCCTTGTCGTAGTAGCGGTAGGCAAAGGGCTCGCCCGGCGACGGACGGAATTCGGTCCCGCGAAAGACGATCGGGCTTTCGAATCCGAAGAAGGGCGGGCGCGCCGCGGCAGAGGGCACAGAGGTCATGGCGTGTGTTCCAGGTGGGTCAGGAAGGAGCGGTGGAAGGATCGGCGGCGGCCGCCGTGGCCTGCGCCGAAGGGGCGTGTCGGATCAGGCCGTAGAGCTGTTGCCAGCGCGCATGCATCTCGTCGTAGCGGCGCGCACGCGTGCCATCGGGTTCGAAGCTGCGCAGCCGCGGGGGCTTGGAAAAGAGCCGCTCGCCGTCGGCGGCCGCACGGGCCAGCCGGGCCGCGCCGAGCGCGCAGCCGTGCTGGGAACCGGCCGCCTGGTGCAGCGGCAGGTCGAGCACGTCGGCCAGGATCTGGTTCCAGGTCGCCGAGCGGGCCCCGCCGCCGATCAGGTCGGCCTGCGTGAGCACCGTGCCGGCGGCCGACAGTGCATCGCGCGCGTCGCGGAAGGCGAAGGCCACGCCCTCGAGCAGGGCGCGCGTCATCGCGGGCCGGTCGGTCGCCGCCGACAGCTGCAGGAAGCCGGCGCGCAGCGCCGTGTCGTTGTGCGGCGTGCGTTCGCCCGACAGGTAGGGCGCGAACCAGCAGGCCGGGTCGCCCGGTGACGAGGCCTCGAGTTCGCGCAGCAGCGCTTCCTCGCTCACATGCTGGATGCCGGCCCACCACGACAGGCAGGAGGCCGCCGAGAGCAGCACGCCCATCTGGTGCCAGGTCCGGGGCAGCGCATGGCAGAAGGCATGCACCGCGCGCTCGGGCGCCGGCGCGAAGCCCGCGGTGGTGGCCCACAGCACGCCCGAGGTGCCGAGCGAGACGAAGGCGTCGCCGGCCGCGACCGCGCCCACGCCGATCGCGCCGGCCGCGTTGTCGCCTGCACCGCCGGCCATGACCGGCGCGCGGTCGAAGCCCCAGCGGGCCACCCACTCGGCGCGCAGTTCGCCGGTGCGCTCGGTGCCTTCGACCAGGCGCGGCATCTGCGAGGTGTCCAGGCCGCAGGCGGCCAGCAGTTCGGAAGACCAGCGCCGCTGCCCGACGTCCAGCCAGAGCGTGCCTGAGGCATCGGACATGTCTTCCGCGAACTCGCCGGTGAGCTTCCAGCGCAGCCAGGCCTTGGGCAGCAGCACCTTGGCGATGCGGTCGGCATGGTGCGGCTCGTGTTCGCGCAGCCAGAGCAGCTTGGGCGCGGTGAAGCCCGGCATCGCGGGATTGCCGGTGCGTGCGCGCAGCTGCAGCGCCGGCGCTTCGAGCGCCTCGCAATGGGCGGCGCTGCGGCCGTCGTCCCACAGGATGCAGGGGCGCAGCACCTCGTCGTTCGCGTCGAGCAGGGTCGCGCCGTGCATCTGGCCCGACAGGCCGATGCCGCGCACCGCGGCAAGCACGCGCGGGTGCTCCGTGCGCAGCGCATCGAGGCAGTCGCAGGTCGCCTGCCACCAGTGCGCCGGGTCCTGTTCCGACCAGCCCGGGTGGGGGCGGCTGACCCGCAAGGGCGCACTCGCGACCGCCAGCGGGCGGTCGTCGTCCAGCAGCAATGCCTTGACGCTGGAGGTGCCCAGGTCGATGCCCAGGGTGATCACGGCAGGTTGTCCTTGAGGTAGATGTCGATGCGGATGCGTTCCTGGTCCGCATGCACCGGTTCGTGGGTGATGCGCGAAATGGCCAGGCGCAGTGCCGAGCGGATCTCGTGGCCGGCGTCCTGGTTGATCACCGCGTCCATGGTTCCGTCGAGCAGGTCGGCGCGCGCGGCCGGCGTGAGTTCGTGGCCCACGAACACGATCTCGCGGGCCCGGCCGCTGGCCTGGAGCGCGGCCGAGATGCCGGGGTTGCCCGCGCCCACGCTGTAGATGCCGCGCAATTGCGGATGCTCGGCCAGCAGCTGGGCCGTGAGCCGCTGCGTGAGCCGCGGGTCGTCCTTGCCTTCGAGCGGCGGGAGCACCCGCAGCGCGGCGAATTCGGCGCCCATCACCTGGCTGAAGCCGAAGCTGCGTTCCGCGTGGTCGCGCAGCGACAGGCTGCCCACGATGACGCCGATGTCGCCGCGCACCCGTCCGGCGAAGCGGCCCAGCAGCGTGGCCGCGGTGCGGCCCGCGGCCACGTTGTCGATGCCCACGAAGTGCTGCCGATGCGATCGGGGGACGTCCGAGACCAGCGTGATCACCCCTTTGCCGCGCGCCACCAGGTGGTCGATGGCGTGCTGCACCTGCGGGTGGTCGAGCGCCATGATGACGGCGGTCTCGCACTGGTCTTCCAGCGACAGGATCAGGGCCGCGAGACGCTGGGGCTCGAAGACATCCACTTCCAGCGTGCGCGCCGTCACGCGGTGATCGGCCATCCACGGGCCGTTCTCGACGACCTGGTCGCGCAGCACTTCCACGAAGCTGTTGTTGCCCGAGGGCAGCACGAAGCACACCCGATGGAGTTGCGTGCGCGCCAGCCGGGCTGCGGCGGGGTCGGGCCGGTAGTTCAGGCGATCGATGGCTTCCTTGACCCGCGTGATCGAGCGCGCATGAACGCCCGGACGGTTGTTGATGACACGGTCGGCCGTGGCGAGGCTGACCTGCGCCTCGCGCGCGACATCGCTCAGGGTCGCTCGCGGGCTGGAGGGATCGTTTTCCAATGGCATGGCGGAATAATGAGGTGCGTACGTCAGAAATGAAAGTAGGTGGATTCACCTAGGGTGAGGCTTTGGATTTTGTGGCGTTGAAGATGGGAGGAAGAATATTTGAGGGGCGCACATCAGAAAAGGTGAGGGCGGCCAAGCGCGGAAAGCCGAGCGCGCCAGAGCCTGACTTCTGATGCCAGACGTTCTCGTGCGCATCGACGATGAGGTTCGCGTGCGGACTCCGCCAGCGGCACGTGCGGTGCCCTCGGCGGTTTGAAAGGCCGCGCCTTGGCACCACCGAGCGCGCCTCGCGTGGATCCGCCTTCGGCTTGCTGACGAAAATGCGGGCATGCACAGCGTCCTTCCCCTCGAGCCGGTCACCGCGCCCGCCATTCCCGCCCACCTGGCCTTGCCGGCGCTGCTCGCGCAGCGCAGCGCGACGCGTGGCTTCACCGACCAGCGCCTGCCCGACGGTTGCCTCGAAGACCTTCTCGTGCAGGCGCGCCGCGCGCCCAGCGGGGCGAACCTGCAGCCCGGCGAATTCATCTCGCTCGAGGGCGATGCCCGGGCGCGTCTGTCGTCGGCCCTGGTGGGCGCCTTCCGCAGTGGCGCGCGGGAGGCCGAGGACTACAGCTACTTCCCGGTGCCGATGCCGCACAGCTTGCGCCGCCGGCAGGTCGCGGCGGCCCAGGCGCTGTATGGCGCGCTGGGCGCGGAACGGGACGACCGCGCCGCGCGCGATGCGCAGTTCGAGCGCAACTTCCGCTTCTTCGATGCGCCGACGGCCTTGCTGGTGCTGATCGATGCGCGCATGGGCAGCGGCTGCTACATGGACCTGGGCATGTGCCTCTTCGCCTTGATGATGGCGGCCGACGCGCAGGGCATCGGCACTTGCCCCATCGGTGCCATCGCGTCCTATCCGGGGCTGGTGCGCGCCACCCTCGCGCTGCGGGACGACCAATCCGTCGTCTGCGGCCTGGCGCTGGGCTACGCCGATCCGCTGGCGCCGGAGAACGCCGTGCGCACGGCGCGACGGCCGCTGGAGGACTACTTCAGCGTCATGCGCTAGAGCCGCTGCACGAGGCCTGCCGCCCCCACGCCACCGGCACCCGCGATCGCCGCGAGGCCATGCGCACCGGGCGGCGCGTCGCACTGCATGTCGCTGAGCAGGCGAACCAGGCTGATCGCGCCGGAAGCACCGATCGGGTGGCCGCGGCCCAGGCCCCCGCCGCCGCGGTTGAGTCGCGCCGGGTCAATGCCGAGCGTCTGGATGAAGTCCAGTGCCTGCACGGCGAAGGCTTCGTGCAGCTCGAGGCCCCAGAGCGCGTCGACACCGAGCCGGGCACGTTGCAGCAGGGCGCTGGCGGCTTCGGCGGCGGCGAGCATCGGCATCTCCGGCGCCACGCCGACCGACGCACCGCCGAGCCAGCGAAAGTGCGGTGTCAATTGCAGTGCGGCCGCGGCCTGCGGCGTCGCCATCACGACGAAGGCGGCGCCGTCGGCGCGGGGCGCGATCGCCAGCCGGCTGACGGCCGTGTCGGGGCGATCGATCGCGTCAGGCGGTGCCGCTTCGGCGCTGGCCGCGATCGGCATGCGCGCCATGCGTGCCGGTGTCAGCGGGCGGGCGTAGCTGTCATGCGTGGCGTCCCCGATCGGCACGATCTCCTGCGCCATCATCCGGTCGCGCAGCGCGAGCGCGCGCGCATGGCTCTCGGCCGCAAAGGCGTCCTGCCGGCTGCGGCTGATCGACAGCAAGGCCGCCTGGCGCGCGGCCGCGTGCAGCAGGTCGGGGTCGCGCTCGGGGTCGGGGGCGAAGGCCGGGCGGTCGTAGTCGACGGGGCGTTCCGCCGCGTGGCGCGGGCGATGCTGGCGGATGGGGGCGCGGCTCCAGGCTTCGACGCCGCCAGCGACCACCACCGACGCGCCACCGCTGGCCAGCAAGCCGGCGGCGATGCTCACGGCGTCCAGTCCGGCGCAGCATTGGGTGTCCACCGACAGCGCGGCGCTTCGGTCCGCCAGGCCGGCGGCCAGCGCCACCATGCGCGCCGGATTGCCACCCGCACCCAGCGCATTGCCCACGACGACGGCATCCACGGCGCCGGCCGGAATGCCGAAGCGCGCCAGCAGGCCGCGCAGCACCGGCGCGCCGATCTCGTGGGCCGCCAGCGCGCCGAGCGCACCGCCCACGGGGATCACCGCGCTGCGCGCCCAGCCGAGGATCACCGGTGCGTTCACAACAGCCTCAAGCCCGCCGCCGGTGCGTTCGGCGATGCGAGATGCGCGGCGAGCAGGCGTGCCAGCGCCGCGTGATCCGTCTTGCCGCTGGGCGTGCGCGGCCACGCATCGACGGCGTAGAAGCGGCGCGGCAACTTGAAGGGCTCCAGGCGCTCCTGGCACCACGCCACGAGCGCCGACCGGTCGGTGGCATCCGACAGCACCAGCAAGGCCACCGCCTGCGTGCCGCGCACGTCATGCGGCAGGCCCTGGACCGATGCGGCGGCCACCGAGGGGTGTCCGGCCAGCACGTTCTCGACTTCTTCCGGAAACAGGTTCTTGCCCTGGACCAGCAGCATGCGCTGCTGCCGGCCGACCAGATGCAGGAAGCCTTCTTCGTCGATGTGGCCCATGTCGCGCACGGAGAGCCAGTCGCCGTCGCGCAGCACGGCCGTGCTGTCTTCCTCGGCGGTGAGCGTGACGTAGTTGCTGAACACCATCGGACTGCGCACATAGATCAGGCCGGGTGCGGGCGCCTCGACGCGCAGTTCGACATTGGAGAAGGGCCGGCCGACCACGTCGTCGGGCACGCTGCGGTCGCTGTCGACCCAGGCGATGAAGGAGGTTTCCGATGCGCCGTAGAACTCGACGATGCGGGCCGACGGGAACAAGGCCCGCAACGCCGTGGTACGCGCGCGCGGCCAAGGCGCGCCGCTGATCATCACGAGCTGCGTGGCCGTGATGGGGTCCATGCGATGACGCTGGGCATGCTCGAGCATCAGCAGCAACTGGCTCGGTACCGCGACCAGGCTGCCTGCCTGGCCCAGGCGCAGCGTCTCCAGCGCCGACGCGGCGGAGAACCGTGGCTGCACGCGCATGCCCGCGCCGGTCCACAAGCCCAGCAGCGCGCCGAAGAGGAACAGCGAGTGCGACAACCGGCCCGGGACCAGGAGGGTCGTTTGCGTGGCGGGGCCGAAGCTCTGCACGCAGATGTCGAAGCTGCGCGTCCACGATCCATGCGTGCGCTGGAAGCCCTTGGGCACGCCCGTGCTGCCGGAAGTGAACCCGATGTAGAAGGGCGAGCCCGCCGCCACGGGTTCCGCGCCGGGCCTGGCACGCGCAAGCGAGGCCATGCGCACCCGCACTTCGTCGCGCACGCGTGCGGGCCAGTCGGGGTCGCTCACGGCTGCGGTGCGGCCGCTGGCGATGATCGCCAGGAAGCGCTGCAGCTGGTCGACGGGAGAGGCCGTCTCGTGGGCCCACACGACGGCGGGCGCGTCTTCGGCATCGAGTGCGGCGGCATCGGTCGCCACGCGCGCCGCGAGCTCGGCGAAGCTCAGTTGCACGTCGCCGTCGTCCAGCGCCATCGCCGAGGGCGAGTGCCGGGCCCACCAGGCCAGCGGCGCATGAACGGTCTGGAAGTCGGGCGGCTGGAGCGGCATCAGTCGCGGTCGAGCCGCCAGCTCGGGAGGCCGCGCGCCACCGTCTGCACCATCAGCGCGCACACCAGGCACTTGATGAGGTCGCCCGGCACGAACACCAGGACCGCGACGGCGGCCTGCTGCAGCGAGAGCTTGGCCGCCATGGCCAGGCCTGCGATGCCGAACAGGTAGACCACGCCGATCCCGCCGACCAGCGAGGCGACGAAGGTTGCGGCAAACAAGGCCTTGCCGCGCGCGCCCGACAGGCGCCGCATGATCCAGCCGCAGGTGAAGGCGCCGAACATCCAGCCGACCAGGAAGCCGGAGGAGGGCGCGACGAACACGGCGAGCCCACCGCGGCCGCCCGACAGCAGCGGCAGCCCGAGCGCCACGGCCAGCAGCAGCAGCGCCACGGCGAGAAAACCGCGCCGAGGCCCAAGAAGGCAACCTGCGAGCATGACGCCGAGGGTCTGCAGGGTGATCGGCACGCCGAGCGGCAAGTCGATCTTGGGGATCATGCCGAACACCGCGATCAAGGCGGCGAACAGGGCAACGTAGGACAGCGAGCGGGAGGAGGTGAGCGAGTCGGTGGTCATGGCAGGTCGTGAGAGCCCGGCAACTGCCGGTCGCGCGCGAGCCTAACATTCTGGCGTGCTCCGCCCCGGCCACCGGCGAGCCACTGACGGCCGGTACATCGCGCATCGGCCGCAAGCCACGACCGCCATTGCTTGGCGTGTCAGGACAAGTATCATTCCGTCACAATTTGCTTCCAAGGCCGTCTGCTGGCGCTTTCGTCCCTGTGCGGCCCAAGGTCGCGGACAGCGCACAGGGGACGCCGGCCATGAAAAGGGGCCGCGATGGCGATGTCGATGTCGAAGGGATGCTTCGTCGCCCGCCCGAAGCAATGCAGTCGCGTCACAACGAAACTTCAAAGGGCTTGCTCTGCAAGGACGGCCCACGCACGACCCATGTCGATTTCCATGCTCCAGTCGCTCTCCGAAACGAACTTTCCCGTGACGATCAAGGGCGGCGAGGACGTCGACGCGATCCACATCCTGGTGATCGCAGGCCATGTGGAAGCCGACATCGCGAAGGCGGTTCGCACGCCCGTCGGCTGGATGAACCCCACCGCCACCGTGACCTCCATCACGCGCACCGGCCTCCAGATGCTGCGGCTCTTCCCCAGAAGATCCGGCTCGCGCAAGCGCCTCGGCGCGGACTGAGGCCGGCGCCGTTCCGGCGGCGTCATCCGGACCACGTGCCGCGCAGCGGCCACCGAGCCTCGAGGCGAAGCGTGCCGGCGCGATATGCGGATTCCGAGCAAGCCAGCTTCTTTTTCTTCGTTCCCTGTCGCGCCGCCGGCGCGAAGAATCCCGGGCTTCCGCTGCCCCGGAACCAGGGCGCATGCGTCCCGGCGGGTCCGCCGGGCGTCGTCCCTGGAACGAAGAAAGAACACCATGAGCCATCTCAACGACTACCTGGCCGAGAAACGCGCGGCCGTGCTGGCGCGCAGCGCCGCCATCGAGGCCGGCACTGCGCAGCCGGCGCAATTGAAGGCCACGGTGCGCGCCGAAGGCCGCAGCGGCGTGCGCCGCCTGCGCATCCGCGACCACCAGGTGATCAGCGACAGCCCGCCCGATTTCGCGGGCTACAACCTGGGCCCGAGCTCGCCCGAACTGCAGCTCGGCGTGCTGGGCACCTGCGTGACCCACATCTTCCTGATCCAGGCGGCCGAGCGCCAGGTGCCGCTGGAGAGCCTCGAGGTCGAGGTCACCGGCATCATCGATCCGCGCGGCGGCAAGCCGGGCCATGAGCAGACGCCCATCTGGCCGCACCAGATCGCCTACACCGTGCACATCGATTCGCCCGCCAGCCGCGCCGACATCGACGCGCTGTTCGAGGCGGTCGAGCGCAACTGCCCGATCCTGAACCTGCTGCGCAATCCGCAGACGATCCGGGCCGAGGTCAAGCTCACCAACTCGCTGGCTGACACCCGCGTCGCGGCCTGAACAGGAGCGCCCGCCATGTCCCTCACGCTCGACCACATCGTCATCGCCGTCCACGACCTCGACACCACCATCGCCGACTACACCGCCCTGGGCTTCAACGTACAGCGCGGCGGCGACCATCCCGGCCGCTCGACGCACAACGCCCTGGTGGTGTTCGCCGACGGCAGCTATTTCGAACTCATCGCCTGGAAGCAGCCCGCGCCGCAGGAGCGCTGGTGGCAACTGCTGCAGCGCCATGGCGAAGGCATCATCGACTTCGCCCTGCTGCCGCGCAGCGTCGCCGACACCGTGGCCCAGGCCGGCCAGCGCGGCCTGGTGCTCGACGGACCGCTCGAAGGCGGGCGCCTGCGCCCCGACGGCGAACGCCTGCACTGGCAGACCGCACGGCCGCCGTCCACCGATCTGCCCTTCCTGTGCGGCGACGTCACGCCGCGCGCCTTGCGCGTGCCCGAGGGCGGCGCGCGCGTGCATCCCAACGGCGCGCTCGGCGTGGCCAGCCTGGCGGTCGCGGTGCACAACCTCGACGCCACGCTGGCGCGCTACCGCGCGCTGTTCGGCAATGGCGCCCATGTCGCGATCGGGCAGCCCGTGCCGCTGCCGGGGCAGGGCCTGCGGCTGGCGGTGATCGCCTTCGGCAGCAGCGCGTTGGTGCTGTCCACGGCACGCGAGGCGACCGAGGACCAGGTCGAAGGCCCTTATGCGCTGGTGCTGCGCACCGCCGATGCCACGCAGCCGCTCGGTGCGCTCGACCGGGTGCGCAGCCATGGCGCGCGCATCGAGTTCGAGCGTGCGGGCACCCCGGCGCCAGCCGTGAAACGCGACTGAATTCCGCACCGGGGTTCACGCGCGAGATGCGGGCATCGCTTATCTGCTGGGCGCATAAGGATGCTACTTAATCGGTGCCCAAAGCACAGGCGCCTGACTACGATTTCCCAGGCCGGCGAAGCGCTTGCGAGCGCCGCCGGGCCGTTCTTCCTCTCCATCGAAAGTACTTCGTGATCGTGTTTTCCAGAAGGTTTGAGCGCGCGGCTGCGGCCGCTGCCGTCGTGGCTTTGATGGCGTTGGTCGCCGCCTGCTCCAAGACCGCCGATGCGCCGGCCGCCGCGGTCGCCGCGAATTCCTCGGCCCCCGTGACCGGCGGCACGCTGGTCTACCTGGAGCAGCAGGCGCACACCAACCTGTACCCACCCGCGGGCGGCTTCTATCCGAACGGCGGCATCCTCAACCAGATCACCGACAAGCTCACCTACCAGGATCCGAAGACGCTCAAGGTCGAGCCCTGGATCGCGGAGTCGTGGACGGTCAACGATGCCGTGACCGAATACACCTTCAAGCTGCGCGAAGGCGTGACCTTCTCCGACGGCACGCCGCTGGACGCGGCCGCGGTGGCGAAGAACTTCGACACCTTCGGCAAGGGCAACAAGGAACTCAAGCAGCCGGTGTCCGAGGCCATCAACAACTACGACCGCAGCGAAGTGATCGATGCACGCACGGTCAAGTTCTACTTCAAGAAGCCGTCGCCGGGCTTCCTGCAGGGCACCTCGGTGATCGGTTCGGGCCTGGTGTCGCTGAGCACGCTGGCCCGCCCCTTCGAGGAGCTGGGCGACGCGACCCGGATCATCGGCTCCGGCCCCTTCGTCGTCGCCAGCGAGACGTTGGGCAAGGAACTGGTGCTCGCGGCGCGCAAGGACTACGCCTGGGGCCCCACCACGCTGGCGCACCAGGGCCGCGCGCGACTCGACGAGATCAAGCTCATCGTGACGCCCGAGGACAGCGTGCGCATCGGCGCGCTGGTGGCCGGGCAGGCCGGCTTCATCCGCCAGGTGCAGGCCTACGACGAGAAGCGCGTGAAGGACCAGGGCTTCGCGATCTACGCGCCCTCGACGCGCGGCGTCAACAACAGCATCAACTTCCGTCCGGACAACCCGCTGGTGGCGGACGTGCGCGTGCGCCAGGCGCTGCTGCATGCGACCAACACCAAGGAGATCGTCGAGACCCTGTTCTCCTCGAACTACCCGCAAGCCACCTCGGTGATCGCCGCCACCGCGGCCGGCTACGTGGACCTGTCGGCCAAGCTGGGCTACGACGAAGCCAAGGCCAAGCAGCTGCTCGACGAGGCCGGCTGGACCGTCGGCGCCAACGGCACGCGGAGCAAGGACGGCCAGGAACTGGCACTGCGTGCCTACGAGGCGCTGCCCCAGCCGCAGAACAAGGCGACGCTGCAACTGGTGGCGCAGCAGTGGGCCAAGATCGGCGTCAAGCTCAACGTGCTCACCGGCGACGCGGGCACCACGACCCTCGACAACCTCGACCCGGCCAAGACGGCGGTGCTGCCGACCATGGTGGGCCGCGCCGATCCCGACGTGATCAAGAGCCAGTACTACCCGACCAACCGCAACGTGCTGCTGCAGAAGGGCGGCGTGAGCGACAAGGTCAAGGGCTTCGTGGACGCCAAGCTCAACGGGCTGCTCGAAGGCATCGCCAGCGAGGTCGATCCGGCCAAGCGGCTGGCGCTGGTCGGCGAGGTGCAGAACTACCTGATCGACCAAGCCTACGTGATCCCGATCTTCGAAGAGCCGCAGGCCTTCGCGGGCGCGCCGTGGGTCAGAGACGTGGGTTACGAAGCCGTCGGCCGGCCGAGCTTCTACGCCGCCTGGCTGGCCGCACACTGAGCCGCTGAATGAGCAAGTACCTCTGGAGCCGCATCGCGCAGGCCTTGGTGGTGCTGTGGGCCGCGTTCACCGCGTCCTTCGTGCTGCTGCAGGCCCTGCCCGGGGATGCGGTGCTGATCAAGTTCCTCAACCCCGAACTGGGGCTGGGGCCGACGGAGATCGCCGACATCCGCGCCGCCTACGGCGCCGACAGCCCGGTGTGGGAGCGCTATTTCCACACCCTGTGGAATTTCCTGGGCGGCAACTTCGGCTACTCGATGCAGGCTGGCGTGCCGGTGAGCCAGGGCCTGGCGGTCAACCTGCCGCCGACGCTGCGGCTCGCGAGCTTCGGCTTCGGCGTGGCGCTGCTGCTGGCGGTGGGCCTGGCCTTCCTGTCGAACCTCACGCGCTTCGCCTGGCTGCGCGCGGCGATCCAGTCGCTGCCCTCGCTGTTCATCTCGGTGCCGGTGTTCTGGCTGGGCATCATGCTGATCCAGGTCTTCTCGTTCCGGCTCGGCCTGATCCCGGTGATCAACCCGGGCAAGTGGGAAGGGCTGGTGCTGCCCACGCTCACGCTGGCCATCCCGATCTCCGCGCCGCTGGCGCAGATCCTCATGCGCAACATCGACCAGGTGCTCACGCAGCCCTTCGTGACCGTGGCGCGGGCCAAGGGCGCGACGCGCAACTGGGTGCTGTGGAAGCACGTGGCGCGCAACGCCGTGCTGCCGACGCTGACCATCGCGGGCATCCTGTTCGGCGAACTGCTGGCCGGCGCGGTGGTGACCGAGGCGGTGTTCGGGCTCAACGGCCTGGGCAGCCTCACGCAGCAGGCGGTGGGCAACCAGGACACGGCGGTGCTGCAGGCCATCGTGGTGATCTCCGCCGCGGCCTTCGTTCTCATCAATCTCGTGGTCGACCTGCTGTATCCGGTGCTCGACCCGCGCCTGCGCGTCCAACTGGGCCACTGACACCATGAGCCTCACTCTCGAGATCGATTCGCTGGCGCCCACGGGCGCGGCCCGCACCGCGGTCGCGAACCCGGTGGCCGCCAGCCCGGCGGCCGTTCCGGCGAAGGCCACGCCCGCATGGCGCAAGGGCCTGCACAAGGCGTGGAAGGCCGTGCGCCGCGCGCAACCCGGTCTGCTGCTCGCCTGGCTGGTGATCGCCACCGTCACGCTGTGGGCCATCGCGCCGGGCCTGTTCTCGGGCTACAACCCGGTGCAGGGCACCTCGGGCCAGCACCTGCTGGCACCGAGCGCCACCCACCTGCTGGGCACCGACGGCCTGGGCCGCGACCTCTATGCGCGCGTGGTGCACGGCGCGGTGCATTCGCTGTCGGGCGCTTTCCTGGCCGTGACCGTCGGCCTGCTGCTGGGCACCGCGATCGGCGTGCTCGCGGGCTCGGTCGGCGGGCTGGTGGAAGACGCGCTGATGCGCGTGGTCGACGTGTTGCTGGCCGTGCCCTCGCTGCTGCTGTCGCTGAGCATCATCATCATCCTGGGCTTCGGCACGCTGAACGCCGCGCTCGCGGTCGGCATCGCCTCGGTGGCGGGCTTCGCGCGGCTGGTGCGCTCGGAGGTGGTGCGGGTGCGCCGCGCCGAATACGTCGAGGCGGCCTTCGGCAGCGGCGGCAGCTTTCGCAGCGTGCTCTGGCGCCATGTGCTGCCCAACTCGCTGACCTCGGTGGTGGCCATGGCCGCGCTGCAGTTCGGCAGCGCCATCCTCTCGATCTCGACCCTGGGCTTCCTGGGCTACGGCGCGCCGCCGCCCACGCCGGAATGGGGCCTGCTGATCGCCGAAGGCCGCAACTACATCTCGACCGGCTGGTGGCTCACCACCGTGCCGGGCCTGGTCGTGGTGGCCGTGGTGCTGTCGGCCAACCGCATCAGCGTGGCGGTGTCGAAGGCGCGCCGATGAGCGCGGCCGTCGCACCGGTGCTCGAGGTCGAAGGGCTGGCGATCGGCTACCGCGACCAGGACACGCTGCACCGTGTGGTGCACGACGTGTCCTTCACCATCCACCCGGGCGAGATCGTCGCGCTGGTGGGCGAATCGGGCTCGGGCAAGACCACCACCGCACAGGCGGTGATCGGCCTGCTGCCCGAGAACGGCCAGCGCGAGGCCGGCGCGATCCGGCTCAACGGCGTCGACGTCGCGAACTGGTCGCAGAAGCGCTTCGACGGCATCCGTGGGTCCGTCGTGAGCCTGATCCCGCAGGACCCGACGAGCTCGCTGAACCCGGTGCGCACCGTGGGCGAGCAGGTGGCCGAGATCCTGCGCATCCACCGCCGCGTCGAGCGGCGCGAGATCAACGCCCGCGTGGTCGAGCTGCTGGCCCGCGTCGGGCTCTCGCAGCCCGAACTGCGCGCGCGCCAGTACCCGCACGAACTCTCGGGCGGCATGAAGCAGCGCGTGCTGATCGCGATCGCGATCGCGTTGCAGCCCGCGCTGATCATTGCCGATGAGCCCACCAGCGCGCTCGACGTGACGGTGCAAAAGCGCATCCTCGACCTGATCGACGAACTGCGCCTGGCCTACGGCACGGCCGTGCTGCTGGTGACGCACGACCTGGGCGTGGCCACCGACCGCGCGAGCCGCATCGTGGTGCTGCAGGGCGGCCGCATCCAGGAGCAGGGCCCGACGGCCGAGCTGCTGCGCAAGCCGAGCAGCCCCTACACGCGCCAGCTGCTGGCCGACGCGCCCTCGCTCGCGATGGCGGACTTCCGGCCGGAGCGCACACCGGCGGCAACCGCGGAAGACGACTTCGCCATCGTGGTCGAACACCTGGTGCACGACTTCGCCGTGGGCGGCAAGGGGGGCACGCGCTTCCGCGCGGTCGACGACGTGTCCTTCCGCGTGCGGCGCGGCACCACGCATGCGATCGTGGGCGAGTCGGGCTCGGGCAAGACCACCACCATCCGCGACGTGGTGGGTTTTCGCCAGCCGACCAGCGGCCGCATCCTGATCGAAGGCACCGAACTCACGACCCTGCGCGGCGAGGCGCTGCGGCAGTTCCGCCGCAAGATCCAGCTGGTCCACCAGAACCCCTTCAGCTCGCTCGACCCGCGCCAGACCATCTTCCAGATCATCGAGGAGCCGTTGCGCAACTTCGATCCGCTGGACGCCGCCGAGCGCCAGCGCCGCGTGGAGGACATCCTCGCGCGCGTCGGCCTGCCGCCCGCGGTGCTGCAACGCCGGCCGCATGCGCTGTCGGGCGGGCAGCGCCAGCGCGTGGCGATCGCGCGCGCGCTGGTGCTCGAGCCGCGGGTGCTGGTGCTGGACGAGGCCGTCTCGGCGCTCGACGTGACCGTGCAGGCGCAGATCCTGCGGCTGCTCGACCAACTGCAGGCCGAACTCGGCCTGACCTATCTCTTCATTTCGCACGACCTCGCGGTGGTGCGCCAGATCGCGGACACCGTGTCGGTGCTGCAGAACGGGCGGCAGGTCGATGCCGGTCGCGTGGAAGACGTCTTCCTCTGGCCGCACAGCGACTACACGCGCGAACTCATCGACGCTATCCCCGGCAAAAGGAATTCCGATCTTGTTTCACAACATTCAACGCCTGGGCTTCTTCAGCCGGCTTCTTGACGACGCCACCGCCGCCGAGCGCTACCGCCTCGTCACCGAACAGATCGTGCACGCCGAAGCCCTGGGCTTCGATTCGGCCTGGGTCGCGCAGCACCACTTCCACGAGGCCGAGGGCGGCCTGCCGTCGCCGCTGGTCTTTCTCGCTTCGGTGGCGGCGCGCACGCAGCGCATCCGGCTCGGCACCGGCATCGTCACGCTGCCGCTGGAGAACCCGGTGCGCGTGGCCGAAGATGCGGTTGTGCTCGACCTGATCGCCGGCGGGCGGCTGGAGTTCGGCGTGGGCACGGGCGGCACGCCCTCGTCCTTCACCGCCTTCGGCCAGCACAGCGAGCAGCGCGCGACGGTGTTCGCCAGCCACCTCGCGCAGTTGCGCGAAGCCTGGGCCGGACGCCCGCTGCTGGGCGGCGACCGGCTGTACCCGGTCTCGGCGCAGCTGCCCGACCGGGTCTGGCAGGCCAGCTTCTCGGTCAGCGGCGGTGCGCGCGCGGGCCTGGCCGGCGACGGCCTGATGCTCTCGCGCACCCAGCCCCGGCCCGCCGATGCGCCGCACGCGACGCTCGCCGACATCCAGCTGCCGATCATCGAGGCCTACCTGGCCGCGCTGCCCGCGAGCCGCGCGCCGCGCATCGTGGGTTCGCGCTCGGTGTTCGTCGCCGACGATCGCGCGCTCGCGCGCCGGCTGGCGGAGGAGGGCCTGCGCCGCAGCCTCGCGCGCCAGAACGATCCGTCGCTCGCGGGCGTGCCCTTCACGCTCGACGAACTGATCGCGCGCCAGGACGTGCACGTGGGCACGCCCGACGAGGTGATCGCCTCGCTGCGCGCCGACCGCACCCTGGCGCACGTGACCGACCTGGTGTGCCAGGTGCACTCGGTGGACCCGCCGCACCGCCACATCCTGCGTTCGATCGAGCTCATCGCCACCGAGGTCGCACCCGCGCTCGGCTGGGCCGGGCCGTCGACGAACAACCTTTCTTCCCACGCACCTCTTCAGGCCATCGCATGACTGTCTCCTCCCTTCCGGACGTGATCGACCAACTCGTCGGCATCCAGCCCGGCGACGCGCTCGACGCGATCCGCGCCCAGCGCCAGCAGGCGCGCCTGCACGCGCAGCAAAGCCACATCGCGCTGTTCGAGCCCGCCGATCTCGCGGCCTCGACCTTCACCGCGGCCGAGCGCCACGCGCTGGCGGTTTTCGTGGCCGGGCTGCACGGCCAGGTCGAACTGGCGGCCTTCCATGCGAGCGCGTTGCTGCTGGCCGGCACGCCGACCGAACTGCTGGATGCCGTGAGCGCCGAGGCCGAAGCCGGCGCGGGCCGCGGCCCTTACGGCAGCTACCCGGCCGGCCCGCTGAGCGCGGAGAACGCGCCCGGTCCGCTGTACGTGGCAGGCGCGGCGAACCTTGCCGTGCTCGGGACGCGGCTCGCCGCGGGCCTGGCGCATGCGCACCGGCTGGTGTTCCATCCGCGCGATGCCGAGGCGGCCTGGCTGCAGGCGCTGCTCGATGCGGGTTGGTCGACCACCGAGATCGTCACGCTGTCGCAGCTGGTGTCCTTCCTGAGCTTCCAGATCCGTGTGATCGCCGGCCTGCGCGCGCTGGCCGCGCAGCCCTCCCTGGCCATCGCCTGAACAGACTTCCCCATGAGCACCCAGACCCTCTCGCATCCCAGCAATGTGCCGCCCAACGCCTTCACGCAGGCGCAGCTTGAATGGCTGCCCTGGCTCGAGCCGCTGCCGCAGGAAGAACTGACCGAGCGCCACCTGGCGGGCCTGGTCGATGCCTCGCGCGCCAAGTCGCCGTACTTCATGCTGCTGGCGCGCGACCCGGACATCCTCGGCGCGCGCACCCGCACCGACAAGGACATCTTCTACAACCCCGAGGCCGGCCTGCCGCGCGCCGAGCGCGAACTGGCCGCTGCGGCCACCTCGCGCTACAACGGCTGCATCTACTGCGCGTCGGTGCACGCGCGCTTCGCCACGCATTTCTCGCCGCGCTCGGACGACATCCAGCGCCTGCTCGACGAAGGCGTGGGCGCGGCGCTGGACCCACGCTGGGACGCGATCGTGGCCGCGTCGGTCGCGCTGTCGGCGACGCCGGTCGCGTTCGACGCCACCCATGTCGAGGCGCTGCGGGCGGTGGGGCTCGACGATCTCGCGGTCTCGGACGTGGTCCACGGCGCCGCCTTCTTCAACTGGGCCAACCGGTTGATGCTGTCGCTGGGCGAGCCGCAACTGCCGGCGGCCTGAGCGAGCGCGTCAGCGGCGCATGCGGCTACAGCGCCGCGGTGACGCCGCCGTCGACGTACAGGATGTGGCCGTTGACGAAGCGCGACGCGTCGCTGGCCAGGAAGATCGCGGCGCCGACCAGGTCTTCGACGTGTCCCCAGCGGCGCGAAGGCGTGCGGTTCAACAGCCAGGCCGTGAAGGCGGCATCGTCCACCAGGGCCTGCGTGAGTTCGGTCTGGAAGTAGCCCGGCCCCAGGCCGTTGACCTGCAGCCCGTGCGGACCCCAGTCGATGGCCATGCCCTTGGTGAGCATCTTCACGGCGCCCTTGCTCGCCGTATACGGCGCGATGCCGGGGCGCCCGAGTTCGCTCTGCACCGAGCAGATGTTGATGATCTTGCCGCGGCCGCGCGCGATCATGTGGCGCGCCACGGGTTGCGAGACGTAGAACACGCTGTCGACGTTGGTCCGCATGACGGCCTGCCAGTCGGCGTGCGAAAAGGACTCCAGCGGCGCGCGGCGCTGCATGCCGGCGTTGTTCACCAGGATGTCGATCGCGCCGTCGGTCCGTTCATGGTCGTCGATGGCCTTGGCCGCCGCCTGCGGGTCGGTGACGTCGAAGGCCAGGGTCTGGACGGCATGACCGAGCGCCTGCAGGCGCTGTGCGGCGTCCTGCAGCCGCGACGCGTCGCGGCCGTTGAGCAGGACGCGTGCGCCGGCCGAAGCCAGGCCGGCCGCCAGCGCAAAGCCGATGCCGCCGCTCGAGCCGGTGACCAGTGCGGTACGCCCGCGCAGGTCGAAGGCTGCGAGGCCGGGTGGCAGATTCTCTTTCATGGGAGTCGATGTCCTTCACGTATGGTGTCGTCGGGGTCGGCTGCGAGACCGCTCAGCGCCTGCGCCACGGCCTCGGACTTGCCGCAGCCGGCGATGCCCATCACCACGGTATGCGCAGACGCGTCTTTCATGGTGCTGTGCATGGTAGCGGCGTCGGCGAAGGCGGGCCGGCGACAAGGGCTGCCAGGTTCTCGCGTGCTGGCGCTATGCTCGCAACACCCGTCGCGCCCTTCGCCTCAGCGGAGCATGCCGCCCTGCGGCAGAGCGGCTTTGCCAGCGCGGGGCCCGGGCATCGAATGGAATCTTGAGAGCGAGACTGACGGATGAGTGAAGGTACGAAAGAGCCAAAGGGCCAGCCGCTGGTGACAGGCCTGCTGCGGGGGCTCGAGGTGCTGCGCTGTTTCGACCTGGGGCACGAGCGCCTCGGCAGTTCGGACATCGCGCGCATGACGGGGCTGCCACAGCCCACGGTGTGGCGGCTGTGCAAGACGCTGGAGCACGGCGGCTACCTGATCGCCGACCGGGACGGTTCGCGCTTCCGCCCGGGCCTGTCGATCCTTACGCTGGGCTATGCGGCCCTCGACACGCTCGAACTGGCCGAGCTCGCGCGCCCGCTGCTGCAGGACGTGGCCACGCGCTTCCATGGCGGCGCCAGCCTGTCGACGCGCGAGCGCACCTCGATGCTCTACCTGCAGCGCTACGAGGCGCCGAACGCGGTGCTCAACGTCAACGTGCGCGTCGGCTCCGAGGTGCCGATCATGAACAGCGGCACCGGCTGGGCCTACCTGGCCGGACTCGACGATGCCGCGCGCGCGCAGGCGCTGCACGAGTGCCAGGCGGCCAACGGCGCGCTCTACAAGAAGCACGAGAAGGGCGCGCTGAAGGCTGTGGCCGAATACCGCAAGCTGGGCTTCATCACCAACATCGACGTGTTCTTCCCGGGCCTGAGCACGGTGGCGGTGCCGCTGCCCACCGGGCCGGGCGGCACGCCCTACGTGCTCAACTGCACCTCGCCCTCGGCTGCGCTCGCGGACCCCGAGGTGCGCCACGAGGCCGGCCTCGCGCTGATGCATGCGGTCGAACAGCTGCGGCGCGCGGCGGCGCGGCTCGACGCGGCAGGCTAGGCTTTTCCTGCACCGTCCCTGCAGCACAGCGCAGGGCACCTCCTCATCCCCTGAACGCGCGGCCGCCCGAGGCCGGCCGCGGCCGTGCGCGCGCGGCCTTTGTCCGTTCTAGGTGAACTCCCTGATGCAAACGCCGCTCCTTGGCTCTTACGATTGGTGAATAGACTATTCATTAAGTGAATAGACGAAGTTCAAATCTACTTTTCAAGGAAGCAACGTGATCAGTTATCCCTTCTCCGTCCAAGGCACCCACACCCGCGTCCTGGAGGCTGGCCAAGGCGAGCGCGCGGTGGTCTTCGTGCACGGCACCGGCGGCCGTGCCGACCGCTGGGTGCGCAACATCGACGCCATCGCGGCCGCGGGCTACCACGTGTATGCGATGGACCTGCCGGGCCACGGCTACGCATCGAAGGGCGTCGACGTCGCGTGCTCGGTGCCGGCCTACCGCGACTTCCTCGGCCAGTTCCTCGACGCGCAGAAGATCGACCGCGCGACCATCGTCGGCACCTCGCTGGGTGGCCACGTCGTGGCCGCATACGCGACGGCCAATCCGGCGCGCATCGACGGCATCGCGCTGGTGGGCAGCATGGGCCTGGTGCCGATCGGCGACGAGGCGCGCGGCCGCATCCAGGCCGGCGCCAACAACCAGACGCGCGACGGCGTGGCGACCAAGCTGGCGCGCGTGATCCACGACCAGGCGCTGGTCACGGCCGAGATGCAGGAAGAGGAATGGCGCATCAACAACTCGGCCGGCGCCGCCGAGTCCTTCGCCACGCTGGGCCGCTACATCGCCGCCGACCTGGACCGCGACGTGGTGGGCGAGCCGCTGGCCGGCACCGACTTCCCGGTGCTGCTGGTCTGGGGCGAGGAGGACAAGACCGTGCCGCCCGCGGTCGGCGAGAAGGCCCGCGCCATGCTGCCGCGCAGCCGGCTGGCGCTGCTGGCCTGCGCGGCCCACACCGCCTACTACGAGAAGCCCGAGCTGTTCAACCGCGTGCTGCTGGACTTCCTCGCGGGCCAGGGCGCCACGCACCAGGCGGCCGGTCTGCAGTGGAAGTGAAGGCCATGACGGTCCCCGCAGACAACAAGCGCTACGTGACCGGCGGCCGGCTGATCGACGGCACGGGCGACGCACAGCGGCCGCTGCACTGGATGGAATTGAGCGGCGATCGCATCACCGACATCGAGGCCGGCGAAGGCCCGGGCCGTCCGCTGCCGGCGGGCGCCGTGGTCGCCTTCGACGCCGCCGGCAAGACCGTGATGCCCGGGCTGATCGATGCCCACTGCCACATCAGCTACGGCGTGGCGCGCGGCATCGAGGAGCAGGACCTGTTCGGCTCGGCCGAGTACCGCTCGATCCGCGCCATGTACCACGCGCAGACCGTGCTGCAGGCGGGCGTGACCTCGTGCAGCGACCCGGGCGGCGGCTGGTACGTGGCGGTCGCGGTGCGCGACGCGGTCAAGGCCGGGCTGTTCCCGGGTCCGCGCATCTCGGCGGCCGCGCGCTACTTGAGCACGCATGCGGCGCTGACCGACTACTTCCCCTCGTGGGTGGGCTCGCCGCGTTCGGGCGTGGGCGTGCTCACCGAGGGCACGAGCCACATGCTCAACGAGGTGCGCGAGCAGATCAAGAACGGCGTCGACTTCATCAAGATCGCGGCCAGCGGCGAGTCGGCCACGCTCACGCCGGGCGGCGGCAGCGTGCCGGCCTTCCGCGCGGAAGAGCTCAAGGTGATCGTCGACGAGGCGCACCGGCTCGGCCGCCGCGTGACCGCGCATGCGCGCAGCGGCCAGTCGGTGGAGGACTGCGTGGACGCGGGCATCGACTGGATCATGCACGCCGACTTCATGGACCGGCGCCAGGCCGACAGGCTGGCCGCGAGCGGCATCCCCTGCTGCCCCACGCTGACCTTCGTGGCCAACGTGGCGCAATGGGGCCACATCGCGGGCTGCTCGCAGGGCCGCCTCGACCGCTTCCGTCGCGACCTCGACCTGGCCGTGACCAACCTCGACTACGCCTGGCGCAACGGCGTGCAGATGATGTGCGGCACCGACACCGGCTTCGCCGTCACGCCGTATGGCGAATGGCATGCGCGCGAGCTCGAGCTCTTCGTCGACCTGCTGGGCATGAGCCCGCTGCAGGCCATCACCTGCGCCACGCGCAATGCGGCGGTCACGGTCGACGCGGCCAACCTCGGCACGCTGCAGAAGGGCAAGCTGGCCGACTTCCTCGTGGTCGACGGCGACCCGCTGGCCGACATCCGCATCCTGCAGGACAAGAAGCGCTTCAGCGCCATCTTCCAGGGCGGCGCGCCGGTCGACCTGACGCCGCAGAAACCCATTCACCGCTGGCCCTGGGAGCGTTCGCTGCAGATCTCCGAACGCGAACTCTTCCAGTCCACCGTGACCCAGGCGCTTGCGCACCCCTGACAGAGATTCCCCCCACAAGAACCACAGGAGACAAGAACCATGTTGAAGAAGATCCATCGCCGCGCCTGCCTGGCGCTCGCCGGGTTGGCCGGGCTCGTGCTCGCCGGCAGCGCCCTGGCCGCGGACCCGAGCCGCATCACCATCGTCGTGCCCTATCCGCCGGGCGGCCTGGCCGACATCGTCGCGCGCCTGACCGGCAAGGTGCTGGCGCAGAACATGGGCGTGCCGGTCATCGTCGAGAACAAGCCGGGCGCCAACGGCGTGCTGGGCCTGCAGGCCATCGCCCATGCCGTGCCCGACGGCGCCACGATCGGCCTGGTGCCGGCCAGCGTGCTCACCGTCAATCCCTGGCTCTACAAGGACATGAAGGTCGACACGCTCAAGGACGTGCTGCCGCTCACGCTGGCCGTGACGCTGCCCAACGTGCTGGTGGTCAACCGCGACCTGCCGGTGAAGAACCTCGAAGAACTCGTGGCCTACCTGAAGAAGACGCCCAACGTGAACTTCGGCTCCATGGGCACCGGCTCGAGCGCGCACCTCAACGGCGAGATGCTCCAGCGCAGCACCGGCGTCACGCTGACCCACGTGCCCTACAAGGGCAGCGGCGCGGTGATGCAGGACCTGATGGGCGGCAACATCCAGATGGCCTTCGAGAATTTGCCCTTGGCCCTGCCGCTGATCCAGTCGGGCAAGCTGCGCGCCATCGGCGTGACGAGCAGCACGGTGTCGCCGCAGGCGCCCGACATCCCGCCGATCAGCGCGGTCGTGCCCGGCATGGTCGACCAGATCTGGTTCGGCTTCATCGCACCGCGCGGCCTGCCCAAGGACGTGGCGACCAGATTGCACGACCAGCTGGTGCGCGCGCTGCAGTCCGACGAGGTCGGCGTGCCGATCCGCGAGCGCGGCGCCAACATCGCGCCGAGCACGCCCGAGGCCATGCAGAAGGTGATCGTCGAGGAGCGCGGCCACTGGCAGAAGCTCATCGCCGAACGCAACATCTCCGTCAACTGAAGGCCGCATCGCGGCCTGCGGCGGCCCGGTGCCGTCGCCTCCGGCTTTTTCCCATCCTGAGCAATCACATCACCCATGAAATTCGCAAGTTACGAACTCGACGGCCGCGCCAGCTGGGGCGCGGTGGTCGGCGACACCGTCGTCCCGCTGGCCACGCCGGCCCTGCCCACGCTCAAGGCCGCGATCGCCGCCGACGCGCTGCCGCAAAACGAAGCCGGCCTGGCGCTGCAGACCGGCGTGCCGCTGTCGGCCGTGACCTGGCTGCCGGTCATCCCCGAGCCCGGCAAGATCTTCTGCATCGGCGTCAACTACGAGGAGCACCGCGTCGAGATGAAGCGCGAGCGCGTCGGCCATCCGACGGTGTTCATGCGCGTGGCCGATTCGCAGATCGGCCACGGCCAGGCGATGCTGCGTCCGCCCGAGTCGGAACAGCTCGACTACGAAGGCGAGATCGCGATCGTGATCGGCCGCGGCGGACGCCGCATCGCCGAAGCCGACGCCTGGACCCACATCGCAGGCTACGCGCCCTACAACGACGGCTCGGTCCGCGCCTGGCAGCGCCACACCACGCAGTGGACGCCCGGCAAGAACTTCAGCGGCACCGGCGGCTTCGGCCCCTGGATGGTCACGCGCGGCGAGATCGCCGACGGCGAGGTGCTGACGCTGGAGACGCGCCTCAACGGCAAGGTGATGCAGCACGCCACCACCGACATGCTGCTGTTCGACATCCCTTCGCAGATCGCCTACATCTCGACTTTCACCACGCTGCGGCCCGGCGACGTGATCGTCACCGGCACGCCGGGCGGTGTCGGGGCGCGCCACGAGCCGCCGATCTGGATGAAGCCCGGTGATCGCGTGGAGGTCGAGGTCTCGAAGCTCGGCACGCTGGTCAACCTGGTCGCGCAGGAGTAGGAGAGGCATGGACCTGGGCATCAAGGGCCGATGGGCGCTGGTCTGCGGCGGCAGCCAGGGCCTGGGGCTGGCCTGCGCGAGCGCGCTGGCGCGCGAAGGCGTGCATGTGCTGCTGGTGGCGCGCGGTGCCGAGGCCCTGGCCGCGGCGGCCGCCACGCTGGCGCACGACGATCGGGTGCCTCGCGGCACCTGCGTCCAGACCTTCGCCGCCGACATCGGCACCGAGGCGGGCCGCGCGGCCGTGCTGGCGGCGCGCGGCGAGGTCGACATCCTGGTCAACAACGGCGGCGGCCCGCCGCCCGGCGATTTCCGGGCCTGGACGCGCGAGGACTGGATCGGCGCGCTGGATGCCAACATGCTGGCGCCGATCGCGCTCATGCGCGCCTGTGTCGACGGCATGGTGGCGCGCGGTTTCGGCCGCATCGTCAACATCACCTCCAGTGCGGTCAAGGCGCCGATCGAGATGCTGGGCCTGTCCAACGGCGCGCGCAGCGGGCTCACCGGCTTCGTGGGCGGCCTGGCGCGCTCGACGGAACTGGCCGCGGCCAACGTGACCGTCAACAACCTGCTGCCGGGGCTGTTCGACACCGGGCGCATGGCCCGGCTCGCGAGCGCGGCGGCCGGGCGGGCCGGGCAGTCGGTCGCGCAGTACACGCAGGACAAGCACGCCACCATTCCCGCGCGCCGCGCCGGCCGGCCCGAGGAGTTCGGCGCCGCCTGTGCTTTTCTGTGCGGCGCACAGGCCGGCTACCTCACGGGCCAGAACATCCTGCTCGACGGCGGCGCCTTTCGCGGGACGTTTTGATGCAAAGAGCGGCGGTTCGGCACGGCTCGGCCGGGGCCGATCCGGTGGCGTATGCTCCGCGTTCTTCTGTGTCAAGGTTCAATTTCGCAATGGCAAAAACATTCGTTCAAGTGCAAAGACAGATCGAGCAGCTGCAAAAGCAGGCCGATCAGCTTCGCAAAAAGGAAGCCGACGGCGTGCGGGCCCGTATCCAGGAAGCGATCAGCGTGTACGGTTTCAGCGCGGACGATTTCGATTTCTCGGGCGAACCCCGGCGCGCACGGGCCGCAAAGAAGGCCGTCGGCAAGCACGTGCCCAAGGCTGGTGCAAAGGCCCGGGTGAAGGCCAAGGCATCGGCAGCGAAGTACAAGGACGACCAGGGCCATACCTGGGGCGGCCGCGGTCCGCGTCCGGCCTGGTTCAAGGCCGCGCTGGCTGCCGGCAAGACGCCGGAAGAACTCGGCGCTTGATGGCCGGCGCGGCTCGCCGCGTCGAATGGCGTTCGCCGCCCGATCGATTCGGGCATTTGGCTGGCAAGCAGCCGGCGTCCGCGCTGCTACATTGCCCCATGGTTTCCGCCGACCCCGACCCTGATTCCGACCTCGACGCATTGCTGGACGTGGCCCGTCGCAGCGGCGTGCGCGAGGTGCTTGCACGGCTCAATGCCCGCGTCCCGCATCGCTACACCGCGATCTATCGCCTCAGCGGCGACATGCTGCAATGCGTGCACCTGATCGACAAGACCGGTGCCGTCCAGCCCGGCTTCCTCGCCGAGGTGTCGCTGCAGGACAGCTTCTGCCAGTTCGTCTTTCGCGACGGCATCTTCCAGACGGAGAACTCGGCCTTCGACCATCGGCTCGATGGGCATCCGTACCAGGGCATCGTGGTGTCCTACCACGCGATTCCCCTGGTGCTCGAGGGCCGCACCTTGTTCGGCACGCTGTGCCATCTCGACACCGTGCCTTGCGACCTGCCGGCGCCGGAGCTCGACCTGCTGCAGCGCGTGGCGGCTGCGCTGCCGCCTTTCCTGGAGCGTCCCGCCGGGTAAGCGGCACAGGCCATGGCACTCAAGGTATTTCTTGTCGAGGACAACCAGACCATTCGGGACAACCTCATCCCGACCTTGGCGGACCTGGCGCATGCCGAGGTCGTCGGCATCGCGGAAGGCGAGCATGACGCCACCACCTGGTTGTCCAGCCATCCCGACGGCTGGGAGCTGGCCGTGGTCGACCTGTTTCTCAAGGAAGGCTCGGGACTGGGCGTGCTGCGCGAACTGCAGGGCCGTTCACCGCACCAGCATGCGGTGGTGCTGACCAACTATCCGACCCCGAGCATCCGCCATCGCAGCCTGGCGCTGGGCGCCGACGCGGTGTTCGACAAGTCGACCGAGCTCGACGCCTTCTTCGCCTTCTGCCTGCAGCCGCAGGCGCATGTGACGCGCTGAGCCGGGGCGGGGTTGCGCGCTCAGCGCACAACCCGCCGCATCGCCGTCACCACCGGACACCCACGGGCTGTTCGCGGGCTACGCCGCCAGCGTCCGGCCGCGGAGAAAGGCGGCGACGTCTTCCGTGGGGATGCCATGCCTGGCGTTGTAAGTGCTGTCCATGTCCCAGGCCACGCCGCCTTCTTCCGCGAATGCCAGCCGGTACTTGCGCATCACGTCGTCCGGCTGTTGTGCCAGCGCATGCCGGAGGCTCTCGATCGTCCATTCCTTGCGCTTTACCGTGGTGTGAAGCGCCTGCTCGACCAGGTCGGCCAGACGACCGTAGCTCAGGGTCTCGCCGGCCGTGAAGTAGATCTCATCGGTACCGGCCGGATGGGTGAAGAGAATGTCGGCCGTCAACGTGCCGATATCCCTGGGCGTGGTCACGGTCACGCGGGTGTCCCAACTGCCCAGCGCATGGACGGACATCTCCTGCAGGTTCGCGACGCCGAAGGCCGGCTCGAAGAGGAAGCTCGTGAACATGCCGGTCGAGACGATGGTCCAGCGGGTCCTCTGTTGCGCCCGCAGCAAGGCGCGCACGGCGATCTGTTCGTCGAAGATGCCGCCACCGCTGCCGGTTTCGATCGCGTCGTAGTCGACACCGAATTGCCAGGGCACGTAGCGCGCGACGCCTGCCTCCAGGGCCGCGGCCGTGAGCTTCAGCTGCGTGCCAGGGCCGCCGACGAAGCCCGTGCAATTGACGACGGTCTGGAACGGCCGGAAGACTTCGCCGAGCGCGGATGCGCTCGTGCCTGCAATGTCGGCGTAGACGGTGGCCACTTTCAGTCTCGCCAGTTCGGCCAGCAAGGCGCGCCTGGCAAGCGAGGGTGAGGATGCTTCGGGCCTGAGCAACGCGGTGAGCCGGGCGCCCATCGGATCCGAGCGCGCAGCCAGCGCGCGAATCACGCTCAATCCCAGTTCTCCGGCGCCCACGACGAGTATCTTGGTCGGGCTGCGATGATCCATGGATTCTTCTCCAGTAAAAATCGGCAGTTGGACTCGGAACGCTCCAGCAAAAGAAGGCACACGCGTGATACCGCAAGAAAAAATCGAAGCGCTGATACGGCAGTCGCACGCGGCCTGTGCGGCGCTGAGTGACGACGACGACGGGCTCAAGCGCGAGTTGCTCGCGCATGCCGGCAACCGGTGGTCGCTCGGTGTGGTTCATGCGCTGGGCGTATCGGGGCGCCTGCGTCATGCCGACCTGGGGCGTCGGTTGGCCGGTGTGACGCAGCGCATGCTCACGCGCACGCTGCGGCAGCTCGAGCGCGATGGTCTGGTGACGCGTTGGGACCATCACGAAACGCCGCCGCGCGTCGAATACGAGCTGACGGCGCTGGGGCGCGAACTGCTCTACCAGATGATCCCGCTGTGGACCTGGGTGATCCGGAACGCCGACAGCATCCGGGCGCAACGCCTGGCCTTCGACGCAGCGCAAGCGGCCGAGGGTGCCCCGGCATCGGCGCAAGGATCGCGGTAGGTGCGACCTGCTCAGCGCTGCGCCGTGGGCACCGTCAGCGTTTCCCCGATCGCCAGGAAATGCCCGCCCGCGATGTAGTGCAGGCTGCGCAAGGCCGGGTCGGCCGTCTCGAAATGCCAGTGGCCGTCGCGGAACACCCGGGTGTCCGACCAGGCGGCCACCACCTCGCCGATGAACAGGTCGTAGGCCTGCTGGTTGTGCGGCTCCGCGATCAGCCGGCATTGCAGCCAGGCCGCGCAACCGTCGACGAAAGGCAGCTCGCTGCCGGGCATGCGGAACAGCTGTACGCCCGAGCGCTCGAGCTTGTCGGCCGCCTCGTGCAGGCTGCGCGTGCCCAGCGTGTGGGTCAGCGTCAGCTGCGCGACGGTCGGCACCTGGATCACGAAAGTGCCGCTGCCCTCGACCAGTTCACGCGTCCTGGTCGCCTTGTCCAGCACCACGGTGAGCTTGGGCGGCGCGAAGTCCAGCGCGCAGGCCCAGGCCGCGGCCATCACGTTGTCCACACCGTCGTGACGGGCCGACACCAGCACCGTCGGGCCGTGGTTGAGCAGGCGGTAGGCCTTGTCGAGGGGGACGGGGGCGATGGGCGCGGTGGGGCTGTGGGGATTCATGGCGGGCGTTGTCTACGTGGTTCGTCCACGTGGATGCGAATGATGCCCGGCTTGCGTGGGCACTTGGCGTGCAGCGTTGCATGGCCCTTCGGCGCCATGCGGTCCGCAGCGTCCGGTTCAGGCGCGCGAGAGCTGCCACAGCGCGATGCCGGCCGCGATGGCGGGCACGGCGAACACCAGCAGCAGGATCGGAGATTCCTCTCGCACGCTGTAGCCCGCGTGGGTGACGCCCACCCACATGTTGACGGCCGCGATCAGCAGCCAGACCGGCACGAAGGCCTTGGCACCCATCGCCATTCCGGCGGCGCTCGCGCCCCAGAGCCAGCCGAACAGGATGAACAGGCCCAGCAGCACCACGCCGCCTCCGATGACCATCAGCACATGCATGTGGGAGTCCTCGTCGATCGATGAACGCTCGAGTCTACGGTGGGACTGCGCGCTGGATCGTTCGCGTGCGATGGGGGGTGCGGGACCCGGCTCATCCCTGAAGTGGGGACGGCGAGCCCTGTTGGCAGGATTCGGGCCGTCCCTTTGGCTCAGCGCCGCATCGTGTCCCGCTGCGACACCGCCGGCGCGTCGTTGCCCCAGCTGCCGCGCACATAGGTCAGCACCGCCGCGATGTCGTTGTCGTCGAGCACGTGGCCGAAGGGGGGCATGCCATAGGGGCGCGGGTTGCCGGCCGTGGCCGGCAGGAAGCCGCCGTGGCGCACCACCTGGATCAGGTTGGCGGGCGTGTCCATGTTGACCGCGCGGCTGCCGGCCAGCGGCGGGTAGGCGCCGGCCGCGCCCTGGCCCGCGTCGCCGTGGCAGTAGGCGCAGCGCTGGTCGTAGATGCGCGCGCCGCGTTCCATGGTGCCGACGTCGCGCCGTTGCGGTGCGGGCGCCGACGTGGTGGTGTCGGGCAGCTTCTGCAGGTAGAGCGCCATCGCCGTGAGGTCGGCCTCGCTCAGGTGCTGGGTGCTGCGGTAGACCACGTCGGCCATCGGGCCCATCACCGAGCCGCCGGGCGCGGTGCCGTTCTTCAGCAGCGCCACCACATGGCGCGTTTCCCAGTCGGCCACCGAAGCTTCGCGCTTGGAGGTGAGCGAAGGTGCGTACCAGTTCTCGATCGGGATCAGGCCGCCCGACAGGCCGCGTTTTTCTTCGGTGGCGCCCAGCACGTTGCGCGTGCCGTGGCAGGCGATGCAGTGGCCCAGGCCTTCGACCAGGTAGGCGCCGCGGTTCCATTCGGCCGGCTGCGCCGGATCGGGCACGAAGGGCGCAGGCGTGAACGAGAGCGCGCGCCAGACGGCCAGCGCGGCCTGCGTGTCGTAGGGGAAGCGCAGCCGGTGCGGCGCGTTCGGCGTGGCCGACGCCGGCACGCTGCGCAGGTAGGCGTAGAGCGCGTCGGAATCCTCGCGCGTGATGCGCGTGAAGCTCGGATACGGGAAGGCCGGGTAGAGCAGGCGGCCGTCCTTGCCGCGGCCGTTGTGCAGGGCGCGCCAGAAGTGCGCGGGGCTCCAGCTGCCGATGCCCTGCTGGACGTCGGGCGTGAGGTTGCCTGCGTAGACGGTGCCGAAGGGCGTCTCGATGCCCAGGCCGCCCGCGTAGGCCTGGCCGCCGCGCACCGTGTGGCAGCCCGCGCAGTTGCCGGCCAGCGCGAGGTAGCGGCCGCGGTCGACCTGGGCCGGCGTCGCTTCGAAGGCGGAGCCGGCCTCGGCGGGCAGCGTGTCTTCGCCGCGCAGGTTGAGTGCGACCAGCGCCGCGGTGCCGAGCACCAGCAGCACGACCAGGCCGGCGAGGAGGTAGAGGAAGCGTTTCAACATGCTCGCGCCCTCACTTCTTCACCGAGGCCGGCATGGCGCTGCAGGGCATGGGCAGCGGGCCGGGCAATGCGGCCACGGCCTTGGCGCGGTCGGGTACGGGTTGCAGCGCGAGCCAAGCCGCGACGGCGTTGATGTCGGCGGTGTCCAGCTTGCGGCCGACCTGGGCCATGCAGTCGGGCGCAAGCGCGTGGCGGTCGTCGGTGAGCCAGGCGCCGAGCTGCGAGGACAGGTAGAGCCGCGGCAGGCCGACCAGCGCCGGGATGCCGGGCTGCACGCCGGTGAGCGCCGCGCCGTGGCACTGGGTGCAGGCGGGGATGCCGCGCGCCGCGTCGCCCTGCAGCGCCAGCGCCTTGCCGCGCGCCAGCGTTTCGGCCGAGGCGTCGCTGACGGTCGAGACCGCGGGGTAGGGCAGGTCGAGCCCGGCGAAGTAGGCGGCCATTTCGCGCAGGTAGTCGTCCGACAGGTGCTGCACCAGGTGGACCATGTCCGAGTTGAAGCGCCGGCCGTCGCGGAAGCTCACCAGCTGGTTGAACAGGTAGCCCTCGGGCTTGCCGGCCAGCCGCGGGAAGAAGGCCGCATTGTTGGTCGCGCCTTCGCGGCCGTGGCAGGCGATGCAGGCCGCCACGCGCTGCGCGATGGTGTCGGGGACGGCACGCGATGCGGCGGGTGCGGGTTCGGCCGCCGCGGCCAGCATGGGGAGGACGCCGAGTGCGAGCAGGGCCAGCAGGCGGCGGGAGGAATGCAGCAGCTTCAAATCGGGGGCGCTTGTCGTCGTGATCGTGATCGTGGGCGCGCACGCACTCGGGCGCGCGCGGGGACAGGGCCGATTGTCGGCTGTGGGTCCGGAGCCGAACAGCATCAGTTGCGGTCGCTTCGACCCTAGCAGTTGGGGTCTACAGCCAGCCGATGCACTGGAAACACACGACCGCCAGCGGCATCAGCAGCGCGGTCGCGATGCCGTTGAGCCCCATGGCCAGCGCGGCGAAGGCGCCCGTGCCCGGGTGCTCCTGCAGCTCGCGCGCCATGCCGATCGCATGGGCCGTGAGCCCGATCGCGAAGCCGCGCGCGGCCGGGTCGTGCACCCGCAGCAGGTCGAGCAGCGGGCGCGAGACCACGGTGCCGGCGATGCCCGTGAGCGCCACCGCCACCGCAGCCAGCGCCGGCAGCCCGCCGAAGCGTTCGGCCACCGGCATCGCGATCGGCATGGTGGCCGACTTGGGCGCCAGCGACATCAGCGTCTCGCGCGAGCCGCCCAGCGCCCAGGCCACGCCCACGGCCGAAGCGATGGCCGTGAGGGAGCCCACCGCCAGCGCGATGCACAGCGGTCGCCAGATGGCCTTGAGCCGGGCCCGGTGCCCGAACAGCGGCACCGCGAGCGCGACCGTCGCCGGCCCGACGAGCAAAGTCAGCAGCTGCGTGCCCTGCGCATAGACCGGGTAGGGCGTGCCGCTGAGCCACAGCACGCCGACCACCAGCGCGACCGCGGTGAACACCGGGATCAGCAGCGGGCGGCCGCCGCTGCAGCGGTAGAGCCATTGCGCGAGCAGGTAGGCCGCCAGCGTCACGCCCAGCCAGAGCAAGGGCGAGGCGGCGAAGCGTGCCCAGTCCGGTACCGATGCCGCGGTCATGGCGCGTCGGCCGCCTGGCGCCGCAACAGCCAGTTCAGCGTGAGCGCGGTCACGGCCAGCGTGACGATCGCGCCCACCACGCAGGCCGCGAGAAAGGGTCGCCATTCGCGGGCCACGCGCTCGAAGTGCAACATCACGCCGGCCACCGCGGGCAAGAACAGCAGCATCATGTGCTGCAGCAGCGTGCCGGCGGTGCGCTCCAGCGCGGCCGGCACATAGCCCATCACCGCCAGCGCCGCCGACAGCAGCAGCATGCCGACCAAGGCGCCGGGCAGCGGCAGGCCGAAGCCCAGCACCAGCATCTCGCCCAGCAGCTGGAGGCCGATCAGCGTGGCAAGGGCCTGCATCATGGCGTGGCCGCCGCGGCCGATGCGTCGTCGTCCGCCTGCGTGAAAACGCGCGACACGAAGGCCAGGTGCGCCAGCCACAGAGCCAGGCCCGCCACGGCCCAGAGCACCAGCGCGCGACCGGCCGTGGGTTGCTGGTCGACCAGGTAGACCGCGCACAACTGCAGCGGCGCCTCCTGGTAGAGCAGGCCCGCGGCCAGCATCATCCAGAAGCCGTTGAGCACGAAGAAGGCCTGCAGCACCGTGCCCGCGCGCGGCCACGAGGCGGCAGCCCAGGCGCCTGCAGCCACCAGGCTCGCCACCTTGGCCAGCGCCAAGCCCTCGTGCAGCACCGCGCGGTCGAGTGCGGCCGGCAGCATCCAGAAGCCGGTGGTGCACAGAGCGGCCAGCAGGCCCGGCAGGCCGTGCGCGTTCCAGGCGGCGAAGCGTTGCGAGCGTGCCGCACCGCTGCACCGCGGCAGCGCGCAGCCCAGCAGGAACAGGGCTGGCAGCTCGAGCCCCATGTGCCGTGCCATCGTGTGTTCGAGCCAGGGGTGTGCGGGCGCGAGCGCGGCGATCCCCAGCGCCGGTGCGCAGGCGATCAGCGTGCGGTGCGTGGCGGGTGTCATGGCGCGCGCAGCTGCGCGGCCAGCGCGATGTCGGGCCGGTCGACGTCGTAGGCATGGGCGAGCCGGCCCTGGCCGTCGACCACGAACAGCGCCGCGTTATGCACATAGCCGCCCAGGCCATCGGGCAGCACCACCACGCCGAACAGCGCGAGCATCTGCGCCAGCTGTGCGGCATCGGCCACCGTGGCGAAGCGCCACAGCGCGGGGTCGGCGTCGAGCCGCCGCGCATGTTCCGCCAGTACCGCGGGCGTGTCGTTGGCGGGGTCGAAGCTCAGCGTGAGCAGGCGCATCTGCCCTTCGAGTCCGCGGGCCCGGATCTCCGACTGCAGCCAGGACTGGCCCGAGGCGCTGGTCAGGCACACGGTCTGGCAGCGCAGGTACTGCAGCGTCACGAAGGTGATCGGCGCGTTCGGTGCCGCGTAGTCGCTCAGCGCAAGGCGGCGGGCCGCCCCGTCGACCAGGGCGAGGTCCGGCAGCGCACGCGGCGCCTGTTCGATGTCGGCGCGCCGCACGCCGTCGGAGGTCACGGCCGCGAAGCCGCGCGTCACGCCCGCGAAGGCCGCGAGCGCCAGCGCCGCGACGGCCAGCGTGGCGAGCGCCGTGCGCGCGGCGCTCATGGCGTGGCGTCCGCCCTGGCCAGGAAGTCCTGCAGTGCCTTCACGCCGTTCCACGGTTCGGTGCGACTGGCCGACGCCGCGCGCGCGGCCTGCACCGCGTCGGCCGTGACCGGCGGGCTGTCGTTGCCCCATTCGCCGCGCACGAAGCTCAGCACGGCCGCGAGTTCGGCGTCGTTCATCTGCTCGCCGAAGGCCGGCATGGCGCCGTTGTAGGTGGTGCCCGCGACCTCGATCGGACCGTTCAGGCCGTGCAGCAGGATCTGCACCGGCAGCGCGGGCGCGTCCTTCACCCAGGATGCGCCCGCGAGCGGCGGGAACACGCCCGGCAGGCCCTGGCCGTTGGCCTGGTGGCAGGCCTGGCACTTGGCGACGAAGAGCTGGCGGCCATCGACCGCGCCGCCCGGCGCCGCGGCCGCGCCCTGCGCCAGCGTGGCCGGCTGGCGCTGGTCGCCCAGGCCGGCCAGGCCGTCGGGCCGCGCCAGCACGATGTAGGCCAGCGCCCAGGCGATCAGCGCACCGACCAGGGCCAGCACCACGTGCGGCACCGGGTTGTACTGCTCGTGCGGATCGTCGTGTTCGCTTTTACGGTTTTGCGGCGGCGGGGGCATCGGGCTTCTGTCCTTCGGTGGGGGTCTCGGGCACGCCGGTGGCGCGGCCGGGCGGCAGCAGGCGGATCACCGCCTCGGCCTGGGCCGGCGTGAGCACCGGGTATTCGCGCTTCAGGCTCTGCAGGTAGGCCACGAGGTCGAGCGCCTCGGGCTTCGCCACCACGATCTCGCTGAGCGACACCGTGCCCGGCGGCAGCGTGACCACGCGCTCGCCCTTGGTCACGGTCTGCTCGTTCTTGACCTCGAACAGGAAGCGGTAGGCCGGCATGTTGCTGCCGGCCACATAGGCGCGCGGCTGGAACAGGTGGCCCAGGTGCCAGTCGGCGCTGGGCTGGCGCACGCCGATGTTGAACAGGTCGGGGCCGGTGCGCATGGTGCCCAGCAGCGGCGGCGCGTCGTAGTGGTAGTCGCCGGCCACCGAGGCGCGGCCCCAGCCGCGGCGCGCGTCGGCGATGCCCGCGCCGGTGGTGCTGGGCTGCTGCGTGTGGCAGGCGATGCAGCCGTTGGCCATGTAGACCGCGCGGCCGCGCAGCTCCTGGCTCGAGTAGGGCTTGAGCGCCGGTGGCGCCGGATCGTCCTTGAGCTGCAGGAAGGGCACCACGATCATGGCCGCGGTGGCGAGGGACAGCGTGACCATGGCCCCGCTGACGAGCTTGAGTTCGTTTTCCATCAGGGGGCCTCAGGCGGTGGTGACGGGCGCGGCGAGGCGCTCGGCGGGGGCGAACACGCCCGAGCGCGCGGAGATCAGCAGCACGTGCCAGGCGAACACCAGGTGGCCGAGCGTCATCAGCGCGCCGCCGACCGAGCGGCCCTGCAGCCAGGGCAGCGTGACCGCCACCGCGTCCATGAAGGGGCGCGCCGGGTCGAGCAGGATCAGCCCCTGCAGCACGCCGCCGATGCTCAGCGTCACCATGTAGACCGTGAAGCCCGCCACCACCAGCCAGAAGTGCAGGCTGATCAGCGCCGGCTGCGGCCAGCGCACGTCGAGGATGCGCGGCAGCGCGAAGTAGACGCCGCCGAAGATCACCATCGAGACGAAGCCGTACATGCCCAGGTGGGCGTGGGCCACGGTGAAGTGGGTGAAGTGCGTGACCGCGTTGAAGGAGCGCAGCGCCTGGAACGAACCCTGCAGCGAGGCGAAGGTGTACATCACGGCGCCGAAGACGATGAAGCGCAGCACGTGCGAATGCCGCAGCGCGCCGAAGTGGCCCTTGAGCGTGAGGTGCTGGTTGACCGAGAACGCGACCACCGGGATCACCATCATCACGCTCTGCACGATCGACAGCGTGATCAGCCATTCGGGGATCGGCCCGCCGATCAGGTGGTGCGCGCCGACCTGGCCGTAGAAGAAGGCCAGCGTCCAGAAGCCCAGCAGCGAGAGGTTGTACGAGCGCACCGGCCGGCCGATGACCTTGGGCAGGAAGTAGTAGACGCAGGCCAGCGACAGCGGCGTGTAGAACAGGCCCAGCACGTTGTGGCCGAACCACCAGTTCATGGTCGCCTGCTCGACGCCGAAGTGCACGCCGGGCACCTTGGCCACGATGTAGAGCGTGGGAAACCAGAACAGCGCCGCGCCCATGTACCAGACCGACACGTAGAGATGCTGCACCTGGCGGCGCTGCAGCATCAGCGCCATCGGCAGGCCGATCAGCATGCCGCCGAGCGCGAACAGCGCGCCGATCTGCCAGGGGATCTCCAGCCATTCCATGCCCGCGTTGATGCCCACCGCCAGGCCGCCCAGGCCCGCGACCAGGCCGGCGTTCCAGAGCAGCGTGCCGACGATGACCAATCGTCCGCCCTGCAGCTGCGTCTTGAGCAGGCGCGGCAGCATCCAGATCGACAGACCGAGCAGGCCCATCGGCGCCCAGCCGTAGGCCACGGCATTCAGGTGCAGCGTGCGTAGCCGGCCGAAGCCGAGCCAGGCCTGGTCGGTCAGCAGGTCGGGCCAGTGCAGTTTCAGCGAGCTCAGCAGGCCGGCGGCCGAGGCCACCACCAGCCAGACCGTGGCGCAGGCGATCAGCATGAAGGCCGGGAAGGAGCTCGAGCGGTCGGCCGCCTCGCGCGCGGCCAGCTCGGTGGGCGCGGGGCCGGCGACCTCGCCGGCGTGCGCCGCGACCACGCGCGTGAGCGCATGGTGCTGGTCGGCGCTGGCCGAGGGCTCTTCGGGTCGGCCGATCTCGCCCGGCGAGAAGATGGTGCGCGCGCCACTGGACTCGGCGTCGAACAGGCCCTTGCGCAGCGACCAGATGAAGCCGAACAGGCCGACGATGGAAAGAAGGAAGGTGGCCAGCAGCAGGGCGGTGGGATTCATGGGCACTCGTGGGGCAGCTTCGCCCCGTTCCCTGCGGAGGCGGTGGGCGGTGGCGAAGACGGAAGCCGATGCTAGGTCGAACGCATCAGTTGAAGAATCATCAGTTGGCTGGTGAAAAACCGGATCAGAAGGAACGCGTTCCAGAGGAATACACTGGCGGGACCGAATCGGCGCAGTTGCCTCAGCTGGTCGAATCACCCCAGAAAATACGGATCAGGTGTGCCGCCTGCTCCTTCCGGAGCCCTCCATGAAGCGCTACGAGGCCCTGGCGGCCGATGTCGAGGAATCGATCCGCAGCGGTGTGCTGCAACCCGGCGACCGCGTGCCCTCGGTGCGCCACACCATCGCCAGCCGCGGCGTGAGCGCCTCGACGGTGTTCCAGGCCTATTACCTGCTCGAGGCGCGCGGCCTGATCCGGGCGCGCGAACGCTCGGGCTACTACGTCGCCGCCGCCGTCGACAAGGGCCGCCGGGTGCCGCCCGAGCCCGACCTGAGCTCGCAGCCGGCCGACGCCTCGATCGCGGTCGACGTGAGCGACCGCGTGTTCGAGATCCTCGAGGCCAGCAAGACGCGCGACGTGGTGCCCTTCGGCTCGGCCTTCCTGAGCCCGCTGCTGTTCCCGCTGGCCCGGCTGGGCCAGGCGCTGGCTTCGAGCGCCAAGACGCTCGATCCCTGGAGCACGGTGGACGACCTCACGCCCGGCAACGCCTCACTGCGCCGCCAGATCGCGCTGCGCTACCTGGCCGACGGGCTCCACGTGCACCCCGACGAGATCGTGGTCACCAACGGCGCGCTGGAGGCGCTCAACCTGTGCCTGGCGGCGGTCACGCGGCCCGGCGATTCGGTGATCGTCGAGTCACCCACCTTCTATGCGGCGCTGCAGGCGCTGGAGCGCATGGGCCTGCAGGCCATCGAAGTGCCCACGCATCCGCGCGAGGGCATCGACCTGGCGGCGCTGGCGCGCGCCATCGAGCGCCACAAGCCGCGCGCCTGCTGGCTCATGACCACCTTCCAGAACCCGCTGGGCAGCCTGATGCCCGAGGCCAAGAAGAAGGCGCTGGTGGCGCTGCTGGCCCAGCACGAGATCCCGCTGATCGAGGACGACGTCTACGCCGAGCTCTACTTCGGCGACAAGCGCCCGCTGCCGGCCAAGGCCTTCGACACGCAGGGGCTGGTGATGCACTGCGGCTCGTTCTCCAAGTGCCTGGCGCCGGGCTACCGGATCGGCTGGGCCGCGCCCGGGCGCCACGCCAAGGCCGTGGGCCGGCTCAAGCTCACGACCACGCTGGGCGCCTCGGCGCCCGCGCAGGCCGCGCTCGCGACCTACCTCGAACACGGCGGCTTCGACAAGCACCTGCGCAAGCTGCGCCAGACCCTGGCCGGGCAGCAGGCACCGCTGGCGGAGGCGGTGGCGCGGCACTTCCCGGCCGGCACGCGTGCCACCCGGCCGGCCGGCGGCTACTTCCTCTGGGTCGAACTGCCCGAGGGCGTCGACGCGATCGAGATCCACCGCCGCGCGCTGGCGCTGGGCATCAGCGTGGCGCCAGGCCCGATCTTCTCGGCCAGCCGCGCCTTCGCGAACTGCCTGCGGCTCAACTACGGCCACGCGTGGGATGCGCGGGCCGAGGAGGCGGTGGTCACGCTGGGGCGGCTCGCCGCCGCGCGGATCTGATGCGACCGGGCGAGAACTTCGTCGTGCGAGCGCCTACAGCAGCGAACCGCGCGCAGCAATGGGCCACAGCGCCTCGACACGGTCTCCGCGCACGCAGACCAGTTCGTCGTACAGGTTGACGGTCGGGTCGCAGTGGCCCGGAACCAGCCAGAGCGTGTCCCCCAGGGCCAGTGCATCGGCGCTCGGTGTCAGGATCACGCCATGCTCGTCCGAGGCCTTGGTGTACCGCAGGTCGGGCCGCTTCCAGACGGTGGGCATGCCGGAGTCGACGCTCGAGGCCTTGAGGCCGCTGTCGACCACCGCGAAATCGGCACCGGAGCGGCTGAGGACCTGGGTCTTGACGAACAGCGCATGCTCGAACACCACATCGCCCTCGCCGCGCTGGTTGTCGCCGTAGTCCCGGTCCATGAAGATGTACGAGCCGGCCTGCAGTTCGGTGAACACACCGGAGTCCCGCTCCAGAGGAAACGTGCCCGTGCCGGCGCCCGTGATGCACTCGACCTGCAGGCCGCAGGCCTCGATCTCCTGCCGGGTCAGGCGTGCCAGATCGACTGTGTTTGCAATGCTCGCCGCGCGTTCGGACGGTGTGCGCTGATGCTGCGCGGTACCGTGGTAGCAGTGCAGGCCCGCGAAGCGCAACGAGGGCGAAGCGGCGACCAGGCTTGCCAGGCGTGCTGATTCCGCCCCCGGGGCTGCGCCGCAGCGATGCGCGCCCACATCCACCTCCACGTAGACGTCGAGCGTCACCTGGTGCGCGCTGGCGGCGTCCGACAGTGGCGTCACCTGCGACGGATGGTCCACCAGCACGCCAATGCGCGCCGTGCGCGCCAGCGCCGCCAGATGGGCGAGTTTCGAGGCCCCGACCACCTGATTGGTCACCAGCACGTCCTTCACGCCGGCGGCCACGAACACGGCCGCTTCGCTGACCTTCTGGCAGCAGATGCCGACGGCACCCAATGCCAACTGGCGCCTGGCAATCTCCGGTGTCTTGTGGCATTTGGCGTGCGGGCGCAGGCGCACGTTGTGCCCTTGGAGCGCCGACGCCATCTTCTGAAGGTTGCGCTCGAACGCGTCGAGATCGAGCACGAGCGACGGGGTGTCGATGGCTGCGATCGAATCGCCCGGCTGGGCGGCTTTCCAGGGGGTCATGGGGTGTCTGGTGAAGTGATGTCGTACATCAGTCGATTTTTGCACCCGAACGCTTGATGATGCCGGCCCACCTCTCGGTTTCGCGACGCGACAGCTCACGGAATTCCTCGGGCGAACTCGCTTCGGCATCCGAGCCCAGCGAGTGGAAGCGCGCCTTCAGTTCGGGCTTGGCAAGTGCGGTGCGGATCTCCTGGTTCAGCCGGTTGACGATTTCCTTGGGCAGGTTCGCCGGGCCGGCATGGCGCGCCCCCGGCGCAAGGCCGCAGCCTGCGGGAGCGCGCGCACCGGCGCGTTGACCTGGCTACAGTCCTGCCATGCAAACACATCTCTCGAAAGCCGCCGGGCTGCAACGTCTGGCCTACGGCGCCGCGGCCGGGCTGGCCGTGGGCCTGATGCCCTGGCCCATGGGCGGCATCGCGCGCGGCCTGCTGGGCTGGACCTGCGGCACGCTGGTCTACCTGCTGCTGGCCTGGTGGCTGGCCGAGACCTTCAATGCCGAGCGCACGCGGGCGCGCTCCCAGTCGCTGGACCAGCCCAACGTGCTGATCCTGGTCATCACGCTCACGGCGGTGGCCGCGTCGGCCTCGGCCATCACGATGATGCTGCAGCAGGTCAAGCAGCTCGACGGCATCGAGCGGGCCGCGCACATCGCGCTGGGCATGTTCGCGCTCGCGACGTCATGGCTGTTGATCCACACCATCTACGCCTTCCACTACGCCCACCGCTACTACCAGACCGAGATGCAGAAGACCGAGGCCGGCCCGGGCCTGGATTTTCCGGGCAAGCTGGACCCGGACTACTTCGACTTCCTCTACTTCTCCTTCGTGATCGGCATGACCTCGCAGGTGTCGGACGTGCAGGTCACCTCGCGCGACATGCGGCGCATCACGCTCGTGCATGGCGTGCTGGCCTTCGCCTTCAACATGCTGGTGCTGGCCCTGTCGATCAACGTGGTCGCCGGGAGCATCTGACTCGCCGCGCTCAGGCCTTCCGGCCCAGCCTCACCAGCCCCGTCGACAGCGCCACGCCGCAGACGATCACGGCCGCGCACACCCCCATCCACTGCGTGATGTGCTCGCCCAGGAACACGGTGCCGTAGAACACCGCGAACACCGGCACCAGGAAGGTCACGGTGAGCGCGCGCGCCGGGCCGGCGCGTTCGATCAGGCGGAAGAACAGGATGTAGGCCAGGCCGGTGCAGGCCACGCCGAGCACGACGAGCGCCAGCCAGGCGCGCGCGCTGGGCATCTTCTCGGGCCAGAACCACAGCGCGGGCAGCGCCAGGAACAGCGTGGCGCCGATCTGGCTGCCGGTGGCGGTGGCCAGCGCTGGCACGCCGCTCAGATGGCGCCGTGTGGCGCTGGCCGCGATGCCGTAGCAGAGGCAGGCGGCCAGGCAGGCCAGCACGGCCCAGGTGGCGCTCGAACTGCTGGCGTCGGCATGCACGCCGGCGCTGCGGCTGGCGAGCATCGCGACGCCGGTGAAGCCGATCACCAGCCCGACGATGCGCGAGCCGCTGGGGCGTTCGCTGAACCAGGCCCAGGCCACCAGCGCGCCGAACATCGGCACGGTGGCGTTGAGCACGGCCGCGAGTCCGCTGTTGATGGTGAGCAGCGCGAAGCAGAAGAAGGCGAAGGGCAGGCCGGAATTGAGCACGCCGATCAGCAGGCTGGCCTTCCAGTGCTGTCGCAGCGCCGCGCCCTGGCCGCGCAGGAACAGCAGCGGCAGCAGGAACAGCGCCGCCACCGTGACCCGCACCGCGGCGGCCGGCAGCGCGCCGAACTCGGCCGCGCCGATGCGCATGAACAGGAAGGACGCGCCCCACAGCGCGCCCAGCAGCACGAGATCGACGAGCCAGGCGTTGGAAGCCGCCTTGGGCGAGGCGAGGGCGGTGACGGTGTTGTTGTTCGTTGTGGTCATGGGTGGGGTCGTCGAAGACGGCGCGCGAAGCGCCGGGCCCGATGCTACCGGGCGCCTTCAAGGGCCAGCAGCGCGGTCTTGCGCTCGAGCCCGCCCGCATAGCCGGTGAGCGAGCCGTCGGCGCCGAGCACGCGGTGGCAGGGCACGATCACGCTGATCGGGTTGCGCCCGACCGCGGCCCCGACCGCGCGCACCGCCGCCGGGTTGCCCACGCGCTGGCTCAGCGTGCCGTAGCTGGTGGTCTGGCCCGCGGGAATGGCCAGCAGCGCCTGCCACACGGCCTGCTGGAAGGCGGTGCCGTGCGACAGGTCCAGCGGCAGGTCGAAATCGCTGCGGGTGCCTGCGAAGTAGTCCTGCAGCTGCGCCGCGGCCGCGCGCAGCACGGGGTGCGCGTCGTCGGGCTGCCAGCTGCGCATGTCGGGCAGGTGGCGCTGCCGGTCGAACCAGAGCCCGGCCAGGCCGGCGTCGGTGGCGGCCAGCGTGACGCCGCCGAGCGCGGTGTCGACATGCAGCGTGTGGAGGAGGGGGGTCTTGAACTTCATGGCGTGCTCCGTTCGAGGGAAGGTGCGGGCGGCGTGTGCCAGGCGCGCAGCACCGCATAGCTGCGCCAGGGCCGCCAGGCCTGCGAGGCCTCGGCCGCGGCGCGGGCCGTGCCCACGCCCAGCGCCTTCTGCAGCGCCACGTCGCCCGAGGGAAAGGCATCGGGCCAGCGCAGCGCGCGCATCGCGATGTACTGCGCGGTCCAGTCGCCGATGCCGGGCAGCGCCTGCAGCGCGGCCAGCGTGGCCGGCACGTCGGCGCCGGCATGCAGCGCGAGCCGGCCCGAGGCCACCTCGTGCGCCAGGGCCTGCAGCGCCGCCTGCCGCTGGCGCACGATGCCCAGCTGGCCCAGTGCGTCGCAGCTGGCCGCCGCGATCGCGGCCGGCGTGGGGAACAGGTGGGTGAGCCCGGCGATCGGCGTCTCGATGGCCTCGCCGAAGGCCGTCACCAGCCGCGAGCCGATGGTGCGCGCCGCGGCCACCGTGATCTGCTGGCCCAGCACCGCGCGCACCGCCAGCTCGAAGCCGTCGACCGTGCCCGGCACGCGCAGCCCGTCGCCCAGCGGGAAGGCGGCGTGCAGCAGCGCGTTGATGGCCATCGGCTCGGCGTCGAGGTCGAGCAGGGCGCGCACGCGGCTGATCACCACCGGCAGCGCGCCGGCCAGCGTGTCGCTCACGGCCAGGTGCAGCTGCTCGCGCGCCGGGTCGAAGCGCAACTCGATCCAGCCGGTGCAGGCGCGGCCCGCATGCTGGACGCGCAGCGTGCGCGCCAGGCGCGTGCCGCCGGCATCGAAGGCCTCGACGCCCTGCAGCGCACGCCGGGCGAAGAAACCCAGCACCGCGTCCACGTCGTAGGGCGGGCGATAGCCCAGCCGCACGGCGATGGAGTGGCCGCTCGGCTGCTCCCCGGCGCGCCGCAGCGCGCTCGGGTTGAGCCCGTAGTGCGCCACGAAGGCGGCATTGAAGCGCCGCACGCTCGCGAAGCCGCTGGCCAGCGCCACCTGCGCCATCGGCAGCGCGGTGTCGGCAATCAGCTGCTTGGCCGCGAGCAGGCGCCGCGTCTGCAGGTACTGCAGTGGCGAGACACCGAACTGGGCCTCGAAGATGCGCCGCAGGTGGCGGTCGCTCACACCCATGCGCAGCGCGATCTGGGCGGCGCCGGGTCCCTCCTCGTTCCAGGCGTCGGGTTCGTCGATGAGGCGGGCGGCCTGGAGCGCCAGGATGCGCGAAGCGTCCTCGGTCGACCAGCTCGCCGCGCGCGGCGCCAGCTCGGGCCGGCAGCGCAGGCAGGGGCGGAAGCCCTCGGCCTCGGCCTGGGCCGCGTGGCGGAAGAAGCGGCAGTTCTCGCGCCGCGGCAGCTTCACGCGGCAGACCGGCCGGCAGTAGATGCCGGTGGAGGTCACGGCGGTGAAGAAGCTGCCGTCGAAGCGCGCATCGTGCGTCGTCATCGCGAGGTAGCAGGCGTCGCTTTCCAGCTCGGCGCCGGGTGCGCCGGGTGCGGGGGAGGAGGATGCCAGGGCCATGCGATCGATCATACGGTCGCACCCTCTCGTAAGTAGCCATTTCCGGACATCTGGCCGCAGGTGGGCATGCCTACAATGGCTTCCGTTTTTGAGAACTTTCAGGGCAACGCCATGCAACTCAGCGCATCGATCTTCAAGGCCTACGACATCCGGGGCGTCGTCCCCAGCACGCTCGACCCCGAGATCGCGGAAGCGCTCGGCAAGGCCTTCGGAAGCGCGGCGCGCGCGGCCGGCGAGAAATCCGTGGCGGTCGGCCGCGACGGCCGGCTCTCCGGCCCTTCGCTGGTCGAGGCGCTGATCCGCGGCCTGGTGGCCACCGGCGTCGAGGTGATCGACGTGGGTGCGGTCACCACGCCCATGCTGTACTTCGCGGCCCACACGCTTGCCACCAGCGGCATCCAGGTCACGGGCAGCCACAACCCGCGCGACTACAACGGCTTCAAGATGGTGCTGGCCGGCCGCGCGATCTACGGCGACGACATCCAGGGCCTGCGCCAGGTGATGGAAGCCGACAGCGCCACGCTCGCCCCCGGCGGCAGCGTGCGCAACGTCGACGTGACCGAGGCCTACACACAGCGCATCGTCGGCGACATCAAGCTGGCCCGGCCGCTGAAGGTCGTGGTCGATTCGGGCAACGGCATCGCCGGTGCCTCGGCCCCCGCGATCCTGCGCGCCATCGGCTGCGAGGTGACCGAGCTGTTCAGCGAGGTCGATGGCAACTTCCCCAACCACCATCCCGACCCGAGCAAGCCCGAGAACCTCAAGGACCTGATTGCCGCGCTCAAGGCCGGCGACGCCGAACTGGGCCTGGCCTTCGATGGCGACGGCGACCGCCTGGGCATCGTGACCCGCGAAGGCAACAACATCTACCCCGACCGCCAGATGATGCTGTTCGCGCAGGACGTGCTCTCGCGCGTGCCCGGCGGCACCATCGTCTACGACGTGAAGTGCTCGCAACGCCTGGGCCCGGCCATCGAGGCTGCGGGCGGCGTGCCGATGATCTACAAGACCGGCCACTCGCTGATCAAGGCCAAGATGAAGGAGATCGACTCCCCGCTGGGCGGCGAGATGAGCGGCCACATCTTCTTCAAGGAGCGCTGGTTCGGCTTCGACGACGGCACCTACGCCGGCTGCCGCCTGCTCGAGATCCTGAGCAAGAGCCCCAACGCGAGCACCGTGCTCGACGGCCTGCCCAGCAGCTTCTCGACGCCCGAGCTCAACGTGAAGTGCGCCGAAGGCGAGCCGCACGCGCTGGTCGACCAGCTGATCAAGACGGTGAAGTTCCCCGCGCCCGCGAGCATCTCGACCATCGACGGCGTGCGCGTCGACTGGCCCGACGGCTTCGGCCTGATCCGCGCCTCGAACACCACGCCGGTGCTCGTGATGCGTTTCGAGGGCCAGACCGAGGCCGCGCTGCACCGCATCGAAGGCGAGATGCTGGCGCTGCTCAAGACCGTCAAGCCCGATTACTCGCTGGCCGAAGCCGCGCACTGAGGTCCCGGTCAGCGTGCGTTCTTTCTCGCTTCGCCTGTACGGGCTCTTCACTTCCCTGGCCCAGCCGCTGGTGCGGCGCAAGCTGCGCCGGCGCGCGGTCGCCGAACCGGGCTACGCCCATGCCGTCGAGGAGCGCTTCGGCCACTACGACGAGGCCGCGGTCGGTGCCGGCTGGTGCTGGGTGCATGCGGTCTCGCTGGGCGAGTCGCGCGCGGCCGGCATCCTGATCGCCGAACTCCGGCGCCAGCATCCGGGCATCCCGATCCTGCTCACGCACGGCACGGCCACCGGCCGCGAGGAGGGCGCCAAGTTGCTCGAGCCGGGCGACCTGCAGGTCTGGCAACCCTGGGACACGCCGGCCGCCGTGGCGCGCTTCCTCGACCGCTTCGCGCCGCGCATCGGCGTGCTGATGGAAACCGAGGTCTGGCCCGAGATGGTCGCGGCCTGCCGCGAGCGCCGCATTCCGTTGGTGCTGGCCAACGCGCGGCTCAACGAGAAATCGCTGGCCTCGGCCGAACGCCTGGGCTGGCTGGCCCGGCCCGCCTACTCGGCCTTGACCGCCGTCTGGGCGCAGACCGAGGCCGACTCGCACCGGCTGGTGTCGCTGGGCGCCAAGGTGGCCGGCGTCTATGGCAACCTCAAGTTCGACGCCTCGCCCGACGCGCGCCAGCTTGCGACGGCCGTCAAGTTCAAGTCGCAGCTGCCGCGCCCGCTGGTCGTGCTGGCCAGCTCGCGCGACGGCGAGGAGCAGTTGCTGCTCGACGTGCTCAAGCGCTTCGGCGCCAACGCGCCGCTGCCCGAGGCCACGCCCGGCATCGACTCGATCGCGCGCCAGGTGGCGGCGGTGCAGTGGATGATCGTGCCGCGCCATCCGCAGCGCTTCGACGAGGTCGCGGCGCTGATCGAGTCCAACGGCTTCGCGGTCGCGCGGCGCAGCACCGCGGGGGCGCCCACGCAGTCGGAGATCTGGCTTGGCGATTCGCTGGGCGAGATGGCGCTGTACTACGGCCTGGCCGATGCCGCGCTGCTGGGCGGCAGCTTCGAGGACCTGGGCGGCCAGAACCTGATCGAGGCCGCGGCCTGCGGCTGCCCGGTGATCCTGGGCCCCTCGACCTTCAACTTCGCCGAGGCCGCCGACCTCGCGCTGGCCGCCGGCGCAGCGCTGCGCGTGCAGGGCATGGAGCAGGCGGTGCGTGCCGCGCTGCAGCTGGTGGGCGACCCGGTGCGGCGCGAGGCGATGGTGCAGTCGGCCCATGCCTTCTCGTCGTCGAACCGCGGTGCCGCGGAGCGCACGGCCGCGGCGGTGCTGGCGATCGCGATGCAGGCCGCGCCGGCGGAGCCGCCGGCTGCGGCGCCCCCGGCTTCGGCCGTCGAGCCCGAGCGGGCCGAGCCCACGCTCGACTGATCAGCGCGTCGGCGCTGGCGTGACGGCCGGCGTGCCGCCCTGCGCCAGCACGGCGTTGATCGGCTGCAGGTCGGTCGGCGTCAGCGTGCCGTTGGCCTGGCGCAGCTTCAGGTTGCCCAGCAGCACGTTGTAGCGCGCCACGGCCAGGTCGCGCTTGGTCTGGAACAGCTGGCTCTGCGCGTTGAGCACGTCGATGTTGATGCGCACCCCGACCTGGTAGCCCAGCCGGTTGGCGTCGAGCGCGCTCTGGCTCGAGGCCTCGGCCGCCTCCAGCGCCTTGACCTGCCCCGCGCCCGAGATCAGCCCCAGGTAGGCCGTGCGCGTGGCCTGCGTCACGTTGCGCCGGGTGGCGTCCAGCGTGGCGCGCGATTGCTCCTCGAGCGACAGCGTCTCGCGAATCCGGTTTTCGGTTGCGAAGCCGGCGAACAAGGGCATGTTGAGCACCACGCCGATGCTCGGCCCGCTGGCGCGCGTGCCCACGGTGGTCGTGAGGTTGCCCTGCGGGCTGCGCGTCACGCTGTAGCCCAGCTGGGCGTCGATGGTCGGCTTGTGGCCGGCTTGCGCCTTCTGCACTTCCAGCCCGGCCACGTCCAGCCCCAGCTGGGCCTGGCGGATCGCGGGATGCACGTCCTCGGCCTGGGTTACCCAGGCGTTCATGTCGGCCGGCACCGGGCCCGGCAGCACCACCGGGGTGGCCAGCGGGGTCGGCGCACTGCCGGTGCGGCCGACCAGCTGGTCGAGCGCGATGCGCCTGACCTGCAGGTCGTTCTCGGCCGCGATCTCCTGCGCGACCACCAGGTCGTAGCGGGCCTGCGCCTCGCGCGAGTCGGTGATGGTCGAGGTGCCGACCTCGAAGTTGCGTTGCGCAAAGGCCAGCTGCTCGGCCACTGCGGCCTTCTGGGCACGCACCAGCGCCAGCGTGTCCTGTGCGGCCAGCACGTCGAAGTAGCCCTGGCTCACGCGCACGATCAGGTCCTGCTCGGCCGTGGTCAGCACGGTCTGGGCGATTTCGGCCTGGCGCTTGCCCTGTTCGTAGGCGGCCCAGGCGGCGGGGCGGTAGAGCGGCTGCGTGGCGCTGATGGCTGCGCTCTGGGTGTTGAAGTTGCGCTCGCCCGAGCCGGGCGGCGCGCCCGAGATCACGTCGATGTCGAACTGGTTGCGCTGCACGCCGGCCTGTACGCCCACCTGCGGGAGGATGCCGGCCTTGGCCTGCGCCGCGCGCGCCAGGTTGGCATCGAACTGCGCGCGTGCGCCCTGGTAGGTGGCGTCGTAGTCGCGCGCCGCTTCGTACAGGCTGAGCAGGCTCTGGCCGTGGGCCGGCAGCGCGAGCGCCGCGGCCAGCGCGGCTGCAAGGGGAAGAAGCCGGGTCACGCGGGTCGCGGGCATGGAATGCGTCCTTGGGAAGAGTCAGTAGCGCGGAACGCCGGCGTCGCGCGCGGCCGACCAGGCGTCGATACCGCCGGCCACGTTGGCCACGTCGGCAAAGCCGTTCTGCGAGAGAAAGGCCGCGACACGCTGGCTGCGTGCGCCGTGATGGCACAGGCAGGCGACGCGATGGCTGGCATCGAGCTCGCCCAGGCGCGACGGAATCTCGTTCATGGGGATGGCCACTAGCGTGAAGCCCTGCGGCACGACGCTGGCGGTCTGCAGTTCCCAGGGTTCGCGCACATCGAGCAGGACGGGCGCCGCCGCGGGGTCCTGGGCGAACCAGGCATCGAGGTCGGAGGGGCGGACTTGGTCGATCATGAAGGTGGTTTCCGGGATGACGCAGGGACGCGGCGGGCGGGGCCGTGCGTCGCTCTCCCGCAGGAAGAGCGACAACGCGGTGCGCGCTGCGCCGAGGCGGCTAGAAGTTGAAGGGCGACGGTTCGGGGAAGTTCAGCAGGCGCGGTGCGACGGTGTCCCATGGCTGCGTGGTTTCCCACTGGCCTTCGCTCACGCGGGTGACGAAGTGGGAACGCATCATCGGCTCGTTGCCGACGATGGCGCTGAGCCGGCCGCCGATGTTGAGCGAGCCCAGCAGGCCCTGCGGAATGCGCGCGACCGAGCCGCTGAGCACGATCACGTCGAAGGTCGGGCCGCTGGGCAGCGGCTTGGAGCCGTCGGCATGGCGCACTTCGACGTTGGTCACGCCGTTGCGCTGCAGCGTCTTGGCGGCGCGCTCGGCCAGCGCGGCGTCGATCTCGAGCGTGAGCACCTTGGCGGCGCGGCCGGCCAGCAGCGCGGCCATGAAGCCGGAGCCGGTGCCGATCTCGAGCACCGATTCGTGCGGCTGCACCTTGAGGTCGTTGAGCGTGCGGGCTTCGATCTTGGGCGCGAGCATGGTCTGGCCGGGCTCGGCCGCGTTGTCCAGCGGCAGTTCCATGTCGAAGAAGGCCAGGGCGCGGTGCACGGCGGGCACGTAGTCCTCGCGACGGATCACGTTGAGCAGTTCGAGGACCTGCGGGTCGTGCACGTCCCAGGGCCGGATCTGCTGCTCGATCATGTTGAAGCGCAGACGCTCGTGCGTGGCGGGGGTGTTCATGTGTTTCTCTTTTCGGAGTGGGACTCAGGCAAACCCACGATTTTAGGCGGCCGGGGGAATCGAGGTTGGCTGGCGGGACAGGCCGCGTATGACGATCTCGGTCTGGGTAGCGACGTATGTCAGCGGATCGAGCTCGATGTCGCTCTCGACCCAGGTGTCGTTGTGCTTCACCAGGAACAGGAAAACCATCGGCGCGACCACGGAATAGATGGCGTGGTTCACGTCCACGGGCAGGAATTCGCCACGGTCGATGCCGCGCTGCAGGATGCGCCGCATCAGCGCGTGGCCGGGCTGCACCACCTCGCGCTGGTAGAAGGCGGCCAGCTCGGGAAAATTGTTGCCTTCGCTGAGCATCAGCTTGGTCAGGCCCGACACCGGCGTGGCGCCGACGCGCTCCCACCAGACCTGGGTGCAGTAGCGCAGCATGTCCGGCGTGCTGCCCTCGAAGGCCTCGAACTCCTGGTTCCATTCGGTGAAGCGGCCGCCGAGGCTTTCGGTGATCACCGCCTTCAGCAGGTCTTCCTTGCTCTGGAAGTAGAGGAAGAGGGTGCCCTTGGAGACGCCGGCACGCGCCGCCACTTCTTCCGAGCGGGTGGCGGCGAAGCCCTTCTCGACGAACAACTCGAGCGCGGCCTGGATCAGCTCGCCAGGGCGCGCCTCCTTGCGGCGCTCGCGCTTGGCGCGCACCGGGCACAGGAGTGTGTTGCTGAGGAAGCGGGGCATGAAAATTAATGACTGACGGGTTAGTAATGTAGTGAGGCCCATCCGACACGTCAAGCCGCGACAATAGCGGGCTCCGCTTTTCCGAAGCCGCCCCATGTCCACCACCACGCCCCTGTCCACGTCCCCCACCACCGAGACCATCGTGCTCGGCGGCGGTTGCTTCTGGTGCACCGAGGCCGTGTTCGACCGCGTGAGCGGCGTGGTCGATGTGGAGTCGGGCTACAGCAACGGCCAGACGATCCAACCGAGCTACGAGCAGGTCTGCACCGGCCGCACCGGGCACAACGAGGTCGTCAAGCTGGTCTTCGACCCGCGCGAGATCAGCCTGCGCGAAGTGCTGGAGATCTTCTTCGTGGTGCACGACCCGACCACGCTCAACCGCCAGGGCAACGACGTCGGCACCCAGTACCGCAGCGGCATCTACTACACCAGCGAGGCGCAGAAGCAGGTGGCCGAAGAAGTCATCCGCGAGATCGAGGTCGGCAAGACCTACGCTTCGCCCGTGGTGACCGAAGTGGCGGCGCTGGCCAACTACTCGACCGCCGAGGCCTACCACCAGGACTACTTCCTGAACCACCCGAACCAGGGTTACTGCGCCTTCGTGGTCGGTCCCAAGGTCGAGAAGTTCCAGAAGACCTTCGCCGCGCGCGTCAAGAAGACCTGAGCCGCCGGCCCTGCCTCCCGTGCACATCGCCCGTCCCGCCCCCACCCGTTCGTCGCGCGCGCTGATCGTCGCGCTGGCGTTCGCGTTGTGGATCGCGGGCACCTTGGGCGTGATGCACCGGTCGATGCACGTGCCCGGCCTTGCCAAGGCGGCGGTGGCCGTGCAGGCGACGACGCCAGACACTGCACACAAGCACGCGGACCACGGCCTGGGCAGCCTGTTCGGCCAGCACACCGATGCCGAATGTCGGCTGTACGACCAGCTGGAGCACGGCTCCAGCGCTCCCGGCGTGCCGCTGGTGGTGCTGCCGATTCTGCTGCCGTCGGCCACCTTTGCCTACCTGCAGGGCGAGGCCATCGCCCGCTGGATCGCGCTGTTCGACGCGCGCGGTCCGCCTTCCACTCGCTGAATCCCCCTTGTTCCGGCTGCCACGTCCGCCTTGCGCGGATGGAGGCGGATCGTTCATCGATTCAACGAGTGCCCATCATGATTCCCCATTTCCGTCGCAATGCCGTGGGCATTGCCGTGCTTTCCCTGCTGTCCTGGTCCGCCTTCGCCCAGGACGCGAGCCTCCCCCCACCTGCGTCCGCCGCCGACGCCGCCCCCACGGTCGCGCCGTCCGCCGCCGACGGCACGCTGTCGACGGTGGAGGTCCATTCCGAGCGCCTGAAGAAGGCGCGCATGGAGCTGTCGCCCGCGGTCGGCGCCACGGTCTACCGCATCGACCGCGCGGCCATCGACGCGCTCGGCAAGGGCGACGCCACCCCGCTCGACGACGTGCTGCTCACCCTGCCGGGCGTCGCCAAGGACTCCAAGGCCTCGGGCTCGCTGCATGTGCGCGACGACCACGGCAATGTGCAGTACCGCGTCAACGGCGTGCAGCTGCCCGAGGGCATCTCGGGCTTCGGTCAGTCGCTGGACACGCGCTACATCGACTCGGTCGACTTCCTGACCGGCGCCTTGCCCGCGCAGTACGGCCTGCGCACCGCGGGCATCGTCGACATCCAGACCAAGCAGGGCCTCGGCAAGCCGGGCGGCTCGCTCGGCCTGACCTTCGGCAGCCACCACACGCTGGAGGAAAGCGGCTCCGTCTACGGCACCACCGGCAACCTGAGCTACTACCTGTCGGGCAGCCTGCTGTCCAACACCAACGGCATCGAGAACCCGCAGCCCACGCTCAACGCGCAGAACGACCGCACGCGCCAGGGCAAGACCTTCGGCAACCTCTCGTACTACCTCGACGCCGACACCCGCCTGGGCCTGATGTTCGGCAGCTACAACGGCAAGTTCCAGATCCCGACCAACCCGAACCAGGCGCCGGCCTTCTCGCTGGCCGGCTACAGCGACCTGGGCACGGGCTTCAATGCGCTGCCGTCGTCCGACGTGCGCGAGCGCCAGACCGAAGCCACGCGTTTCGTGGCCCTGTCCTTCCAGAAGACGGTGGGCGCGCTGGACTACCAGGTCTCGGCCTTCCACCAGTACTCGAACCTGCACTACCTGCCCGATCCGGCGGGCGACCTGATCTACAACGGCGTGGCGTCCGACACCCTGCGCTCCAACACCTCCAACGGCCTGCAGGCCGACGCCTCGTACAAGCTGATCGACGCCCACACGCTGCGCTTCGGCGGTGCCTACACGCGCCAGAGCACGCGCAGCCTCAATGCGGTCAACGTGTTCCCGGTCGACGACAGCGGCGCGCAGCTCGGCAACACGCCGGTGCTGATCGACGACAACTCCGGCAAGATCGGCCAGCTCGCGAGCGTCTATGTGCAGGACGAATGGCGCATCGACCCGAAGCTGACCTTCAACTACGGCCTGCGCTACGACAGCGTCGACGCGTTCACCAAGGAGCACCAGTGGAGCCCGCGCCTGAACCTGGCGTACAAGCTGTCGGGCGACACCGCGCTGCACGCGGGCTATGCGCGCTATTTCACGCCGCCGCCGCAGGAGCTGGCGTCGCAGCAGAGCATCGACCTGTATGCGGGCACCAGCAACCAGCCGGAGATCGCCCATTCCGACCCGGTGAAGGCCGAGCGCACCCACTACTTCGACCTGGGCCTGGACCACAAGGTGAACGCCAACCTGTCGCTGTCGGCCAATGTCTACTACAAGGACATCAGCAACCTGCTCGACGAAGGCCAGTTCGGCCAGGCGCTGATCCTGTCGCCCTTCAACTACGCCCAGGGCTTCGCGCGCGGGCTGGAGCTGTCGGCGCGCTACAACGACGAGCACTGGTCGGCCTACGCGAACTTCGCCTACCAGAAGGCGATGGGCAAGAACATCGTGTCGAGCCAGTCGCTGTTCGGTGCCGACGAACTGGCCTACATCGCCAACCACTACGTGTACCTGGACCACGACCAGACCTACACGCTGTCGGGCGGTGCCAGCTACCGCTTCGGCGACAACCAGCTCAGTGGTGACCTGGTCTTCGGCAGCGGCCTGCGCCGCACGCCCGACGACGGCGCGCCCAACAGCGCCGCGCTGCCGCACTACACGGTGGTCAATGCCGCCTATTCGCACACCTGGAAGGAGGCCTCGGGCGGTGACATCGTCGGCCGTGTCGCCCTCCTGAACCTGTTCGACAAGGGCTACCTGCTGCGCGATGGCACGGGCGTCGGCGTGGGCGCGCCGCAATACGGCACGCGCCGCAGCCTGTACGTGAGCATGACCACGCACTTCTGATGCCCGTGACGATGAACCCGAGGCTGTCGCGCACCGTCGCATTCATGCTGCTCTTCGCAGTGTGGGTGACGGCGACGCTCGGCCTCGTGCATGCCACGCTGCACGTGCCGGGCGACCGCACCTGGGCCGTGGTGGCCGAGGCGGCCGAAGCGAACGCGGGCGCCACGGCCGCGCCTTCGGCCAAGGCCGGCCCGGCGCCACGGCACGGCTGGCTGCATGCGCTGTTCGGCGACAAGACCGACGCCGAGTGCCGGCTGTACGACCGGCTGTCGCACGGCTTCGGCATGCCCGGCGTGCCGCTGCTGGCCCTGCCGATGGTGCTGCCCTCGACCACCTTCGCCTACCTGCAGGGCGAAGCCATCTCGCGCTGGATCGTGCTGTTCGACGCACGCGGTCCGCCGCTCGCTCGCTGAATTTCCTTTGTGTTCCGGCTGCCGCACCCGTCTTGCACGGGGGCGGCGGGTCGCCCATCGATTCAACGAGTGTCCCTTTCATGATTCCCAGTTTCCGTCGCCACGCCATCGGCGTTGCCGTTCTTTCGCTCGCCGCTTTCGCGAGCGCTTCCCATGCACAGGCCCAGGGCGCTGCCCAGGTCCCATCCACTGACGCCTCGAACCTGCGCGAGATCACCGTCACCGGCAACCCGCTCGGCGCCAGCGCGCTGATCGCGCCCACCGACACGCTGCAGGGCGATGCGCTGCTGCAGCGCGCGACCTCCACGCTGGGCGAGACGCTCAACAACATCCCGGGCGTGAGCAGCAGCTACTTCGGGCCCAACGCGAGCCGGCCCATCATCCGCGGCCAGGACGGCGACCGCATCCGCATCCTGCAGAACGGCGGCAGCGCGCCCGACGCCTCGGCGCTGAGCTACGACCACGCGGTGCCGGTCGATGCGCTGGTGACCGAGCGCATCGAGGTGCTGCGCGGCCCCTCGGCGCTGCAGTACGGCGGCAGCGCGGTCGGCGGTGTGGTCAACGTGATCGACAACCGCATCCCCAGCGAACCGCTCAACGGCTTCGGCGGCCGCGCCGACGCGGGCTATGCCAGCGGCAGCAAGGAGAAGAGCGGCGGCGTGGTGCTCGAAGGCGGCAACGACCGCTACGCGCTGCACATCGACGCCTTCGACCGCCGCTCGGACGACGTGCGCGTGCCGATCGAGCTCGCCTGCGAGAAGCCCGGTTCGCCCGGCTTCGCGCGCCGCATCTGCAATTCGCAGAACAGCGCCCATGGTGGCGCGGTCGGCGGCTCGGTGTTCTTCGACCAGGGCTGGATCGGCGCCTCGGTCAGCACCTACCGCAGCGACTACGGCACGGTGGCCGAGGATGACGTGACCATCGGCATGAAGTCCGACCGCTATGCGCTCGAAGGCGAATGGCGCCCGGGCGGCTTCTTCAGCAGCGTGCACGCCAAGATCAGCCACACCGACTACCGCCACACCGAGTTCGAGGGCGGCGAGCCTGGCACCACCTTCGCCAACAAGAGCAACGACATCCGCATCGAGGCGCGCCATCGCAAGATCGGCAATCTCGAGGGCCTGATTGGCTTCAGCAGCGAGACCGGCCGCTTCTCGGCCGACGGCGAGGAGGCCTTCGCGCCGCACAGCCGCACGCGCTCCAACGCGCTGTTCGTGCACGAGGAGCTCGGCACCGCGTGGGGCCGGCTGAGCTTCGGCGCGCGCACCGAGCAGGTCAAGGTCCAGTCCTTCGGCTACCCCGAAGACCCGTCCATCACCCGCTTCACCGTGGGCGAGCGCAGCTTCAACCCGCACAGCGCGGCCTTCGGCGCGCTGGTCGACCTGGCGCCGCAATGGCAGCTGACCTCCAACCTGGCCTACACCGAGCGCGCGCCCAAGGACTACGAGCTGTTCGCCAACGGCCCGCACGTCGCGACCGCGGCCTGGGAGGTCGGTGATCCGTCGCTCAAGAAGGAGAAGTCGGTCGGCTTCGACATCGGCGCGCAGTGGAAGTCCGGCGCCAACAACGCGCGCGTGAACGCCTACGTGACCCGCTTTCGCAACTACATCGGCCTGACCGCCACCGGCAACCAGCGGGACGGCGAGGGTGCGTTGGTGACGGACCCGAGCGCGGAAGACACGCTGGCCGAGTACGTCTACGGCGGCGTGCGCGCGCGCTTCACCGGCCTCGAGGCCAGCGGCAACCTGCGCCTGCTGGGCACCGACGGCTTCGCCGGCACCACCGCGGGATCGACGCTGGACCTGCAATGGCGCGGCGACCTGGTGCGCGCGACCAACACCGACACCGGCGAGCCGCTGCCGCGCATCTCGCCGGTGCGCGTGGGCGCCGCGCTGGCCTACGGCGACGGACCGTGGACCGCGCGCCTGGGCTTCGACCGCTACGCGGCGCAGAACCGCGTGCCGGCCGAAGGCGCACGCGCGACCGAGGCCTACACGCTGTGGAACGCGGCCCTGGCCTACCGCATGAAGGTGCAGGGCGCGAGCCTCACCTGGTATGCGCGGCTGGACAACCTGAGCAACAAGCTGGCCTACAGCGCGACCTCGATCCTGACCACGACGGTCTACCCGGCTGCGCCGCTGCCCGGCCGCTCCGTGAAAGTCGGCCTGCGCGTCAACTTCTAAAGCGCTGACCTGAATGCACCGCGGCGAGCCGCTATGCTCGCCGCGGTGAATTCACCTGTCGCTTCCGCCCTGCTGCCCGTCGTCCTTCTCATCGCCGCGGGCTATCTTGCCGGGCACCGTCGCTGGGTCGGGGCCCACGCGGTCAAGGACCTCTCCAACCTGATCTTCCTGCTGCTCGCGCCCGCGCTGCTGTTCCGCTCGATGAGCGCGGTGCACTTCGAGCAGCTGAGCCTGAAGCCCGTGGCCGCGTATTTCATCGGCGCGGGCATCATCTTCATCGGCACGCTGCTGTGGCGCGGACTCAACCGCACGGCGGCGGTGCTGGCCATCGCGAGCACCTTCAGCAACACCGTGATCATCGGCGTCGCGCTGGTCGACCTGGCCTACGGGCCCGACGGCCTGGTGGTGCTGCTCACGCTGGTCTCGCTGCATTCGCTGGTGCTGATCACCAGTGCCACCGTGCTGATCGAGCTCATGGTGGCGCGCGAGCATGCGGCCTCGAACGGCCGGCAACGGCACCACCTGCTGCGCACCGTGGGGCGCGCGCTGCGCAATTCGATCTTCCATCCGGTGCCGCTGCCGATCATCGCGGGCCTGCTGTATGCGCAGACCGGCTGGGGCATTCCAGCCGTCATCGACAAGCCGCTGATGCTGCTGGGCCAGGCCTTCAGCCCGGTGGCGCTGGTGCTGGTGGGCGTCACGCTGGCGCTCACGCCGGTCGGCACCCACCTGCGCGACGCCTTCACCATGGCGCTGGTCAAGAACGTGGTGCACCCGCTGCTCGTGCTGGGCACGGGCTGGCTGCTGGGCGTGCGCGGCCTGCCGCTGACGGTGATGGTGGTGGCCGCGGCCATGCCCATCGGCGCCAACGCCTTCCTGTTCTCGCAGCGCTACAAGGTGGCCGAAGAACTGGTGACGGCCAGCGTGGTGGTGTCGACCGTGCTGGCGCTGCTCACGCTGAGCGCCGCGATGGCGCTGATGGCCCGCTTCTAGGCGGGCCGGGGCCTCACATCAGCAGGTGTTCGCCGGCGTTGTCGCCGCCCAGCGTGACGTAGTTGACCTTGCGGATGTCCATCAGCGCCTTGCCGCCGGCATAGCTGATGGAGCTCTGCACGTCCTGCTCCATCTCGATCAGCGTGTCGGCCAGCTTGCCCTTGATCGGTTCGAGGATGCGCTTGCCTTCGACGTGCTTGTACTCGCCCTTGTTGAAGTCGCTGGCCGAGCCGTAGTACTCCTTGAACAGCACGCCGTCGACGTCGACCGTCTTGCCCGGCGATTCCTCGTGGCCCGCGAACAGCGAGCCGATCATCACCATCGATGCGCCGAAGCGGATGCTCTTGGCGATGTCGCCGTGGTCGCGGATGCCGCCGTCGGCAATGATGGGCTTGGTCGCCACGCGGGCGCACCACTTGAGCGCGCTGAGCTGCCAGCCGCCCGTGCCGAAGCCCGTCTTGAGCTTGGTGATGCAGACCTTGCCCGGGCCGATGCCGACCTTGGTCGCGTCGGCGCCCCAGTTTTCCAGGTCGATGATGGCTTCGGGCGTGCCCACGTTGCCGGCGATCACGAAGGACTTGGGCAGCTTGGCCTTGAGGTAGCCGATCATGTTCTTCACCGTGTCGGCATGGCCGTGCGCGATGTCGATGGTGATGTACTCGGGCGTCAGGCCGGCCGCGGCCAGCTGGTCGACGGTGTCGTAGTCGGCCTTCTTCACGCCCAGCGAGATCGAGGCGAACACGTCCTTGGCCTGCATGTCCTTGACGAACTGCACGTTGTCCAGGTCGAAGCGGTGCATCACGTAGAAGTAGCCGTTCTGCGCCAGCCAGAGGCTGATGGTCTCGTCCACCACCGTCTTCATGTTGGCCGGCACCACCGGCAGGCGGAACTTGCGTCCGCCCAGCGTCACGCCGGCGTCGCATTCCGAGCGGCTTTCCACGCGGCACTTGCGCGGCAGCAGCAGGATGTTGTCGTAGTCGAAAATTTGCATGATGAGACCAAGCTCCTGTGAAGGGTTCGCCGACGGGAATTCCCTGTCGGCGTGGGCGCTTGGTCTTGGCCGGTTCCGTCGCTGCGAAAGCAGGCGAAAAAAAACCGGGCGACAAGAATCTTGGGCCCGGTGATTGATTCTAGGGGAGCGGGCGCGCACGGGTCAGTCGGCTTTTCATATAGACCTTATTTTTCGTGCCGCTTCTGCGACGCCCGGCCCTCAGAAGCGGTAGCCGATGCCCACGCCGATCAGCAGCGGGTCGACCTTCACCGTCGACAGCTTGGTGCCGTTCAAGCTCACGTCGGTGCGGATCTGCACCTTCTTGACGTCGAAGTTCAGGAACACGTTCTTCGCGATCGCGATGTCCACGCCCGCGCCCAGGGCCAGCCCGAAGCTGTGGTGCTCCAGGTCCAGCCGGCCGACCGAGGGCACGGCCAGGTTCACCGAGCCGATGCGCGTGTAGTTCAGGCCGATGCCCGCGTAGGGGCGCACGGTGCCGTCGGGGATGAAGTGGTACTGCAGCATCAGCGAGGGCGGCAGGTGCTTGAAGCTGCCGATGTCGACCGGGCCGCCCAGCGCGCTCTGCGTGATCGTGACGCGCTGCTTCTGCGGCACCGTCAGCACCAGCTCGGCGGCGATGTGGGGCGTGAAGAAGTAGGTGACGTCGATCTCGGGGATCGTCTTGTCGTTGACGTGGATCGCATCGGCCGGCACCGCCAGCGCGCCGATCGCGTCGGAATGGTTGGCCGTGTCGAGGCGCACGGCACGCGCGCGCAGCAGCCAGTTGCCCTGGGCTTCCTGCGCGGCGGCGGGCAGGGCGCAGGCGGCGCCCAGGGCGCCGAGGAGGGCGCCGATCCAGGCGCGCGTGAGCAGGTTCTTCTTCATGGTCGGGGACTCCGTTGCGGGCCGCGCAGGGGACGCGCGGCAACTGGAAGCCAGTGTCCGGAAGCTGCGTCTTTCTGTCCTTGATCCAGGGCAAGCATCGTTCGCCGACGCATTCCGGGCCCGGCGTTCCTACAATGCCGGGATGTCTCTTTTCGGCTCGCACGACGCTTTCGACGGCGCCCCCCCTTCCCCAGCGGCCGCCTCGCCCCTGCTCCACAACCTCAATGCCGAACAACTCGCCGCGGTCACGCTGCCCGAGGGCAATGCGCTGATCCTGGCCGGTGCCGGTTCGGGCAAGACCCGGGTGCTCACCACCCGCATCGCCTGGTTGCTGCAGACCGGGCAGGTGACGCCGGGCGGCATCCTGGCCGTGACCTTCACCAACAAGGCGGCCAAGGAAATGGTCACGCGGCTGACCGCGATGCTGCCGATCAACGCGCGCGGCATGTGGATCGGCACCTTCCACGGCCTGTGCAACCGCTTCCTGCGCGCGCACTGGAAGCTGGCCAACCTGCCGTCCACCTTCCAGATCCTCGACACCCAGGACCAGCTGTCGGCCATCAAGCGGCTGATGAAGCAGTTCAACGTCGACGACGAGCGCTTTCCGGCCAAGCAGACCCAGTGGTTCATCTCGGGCGCCAAGGAAGAGGGCAAGCGCCCGGGCGACGTCGAGGTGCGCAGCGAGGAAGACCGCAAGAAGGTCGAGATCTACGAGCTCTATGAGGCGCAATGCCAGCGCGAGGGCGTGGTCGACTTCAGCGAGCTGATGCTGCGCAGCTATGAGCTGCTGCGCGACAACGACCCGATCCGCGAGCACTACCAGCGGCGCTTCCGCCACATCCTGATCGACGAGTTCCAGGACACCAACCGGCTGCAGTACGCGTGGATCAAGATGCTCTCGGGCGCCACGGTCGACGGCCGCTTCGTGCCCGGCAGCAACAGCGTGATCGCGGTGGGCGACGACGACCAGAGCATCTACGCCTTTCGCGGTGCGCGCGTGGGCAACATGGCCGACTTCGTGCGCGAGTTCGATGTGTCGCGCCAGATCAAGCTGGAGCAGAACTACCGCAGCTACAGCAACATCCTCGACTCGGCCAACGCGCTGATCGGCCACAACACCAAGCGCCTGGGCAAGAACCTGCGCACCGAGCAGGGCCCGGGCGAGCCGGTGCGGGTCTACGAATCGACCAGCGACTTCGCCGAGGCGCAGTGGATGGTCGAGGAGATGCGCCAGCTGGTGCGCGACGGCATCGACCGCAAGGAGATGGCCGTGCTCTACCGCAGCAATGCGCAGAGCCGGGTGATCGAGACCGCGTTGTTCAATGCCTCGGTGCCCTACCGCGTGTACGGCGGCCTGCGCTTCTTCGAGCGCGCCGAGATCAAGCATGCGCTGGGCTACCTGCGGCTGCTGGAGAACAAGGACGACGACACCAGCTTCCTGCGCATCGTCAACTTCCCGCCACGCGGCATCGGCGCGCGCAGCATTGAGCTGCTGCAGGACGCGGCGCGCGCGGCCGGCCACTCGCTGCACGACGCGGTGAGTGCGGTCGGCGGCAAGGCCGGCGCCAACCTGTCGGCCTTCGTCGCCAGGATCGACGTGCTGCGCGAGCAGACCGTGGGCATCTCGCTGCGCGAGATCATCGAGCTGGTGCTCGACCACAGCGGCCTGATCGAGCACTACAAGGCCGACCGGGAAGGCGCCGACCGGGTGGAGAACCTGGAGGAACTCGTGAACGCGGCCGAGAGCTTCGTCACGCAGGAGGGCTTCGGCCGCGACGCCGTGGCGCTGCCGGTCGACGAACTGCGCCAGTCGCCCGCGAGCCAGGGGCTGGACCCGAACCTGCCGGTCCTCGACGAACCGCTGGCCCCCGACGCCGAGACCGGCGAGACGCTGAGCCCGCTCGCGGCCTTCCTCACGCATGCGGCGCTGGAATCGGGCGACAACCAGGCGCAGGCCGGCCAGGACGCGGTGCAGCTCATGACCGTGCACGCGGCCAAGGGCCTGGAGTTCGACTGCGTGTTCATCACCGGCATGGAAGAGGGCCTGTTCCCGCACGAGAACTCGATGAGCGACCACGACGGCCTCGAGGAAGAGCGCCGCCTGATGTACGTGGCCATCACGCGCGCACGCCAGCGCCTGTACCTGAGCCATTCGCAGACCCGCATGCTGCACGGCCAGACCCGCTACAACCTCAAGAGCCGCTTCTACGACGAACTGCCCGAAGCCGCGCTCAAGTGGCTCACGCCCAAGAACCAGGGCTTCAAGCCCTCGGCCTTCGGCTACGGCGGCGGCTACGGCAGCACGCGCGCCGGCACCGGCGGCGGCGGCTTCAGCCCCGACGCCTTCGCCAGCCCGCCCGTCCCGCCGCAGAAAGCCGCCCCCTCGCATGGCCTGCGCTCGGGCATGCAGGTGTTCCACAACAAATTCGGCGAAGGCACGGTGCTGGCACTGGAAGGCAGCGGCGACGACGCCCGTGCCCAGATCAACTTCCCGCGGCACGGGGTGAAGTGGCTGGCGCTGTCGGTGGCGAAGCTCACGCCGGTCTGATCAGCCAGCGCTGCCGGCGCACTCTTTTCCAGGGACACCGCGGAACCGGCTCTGCCGGGCCGCCGGTGTCGCTCCCCTGAACGGGGGGAAGGACGCAGCCACACGAAGTGGGCAAGTCCTCCGGGGGGTCAGTCAATAAAGCTATCGCGGAAGGTGAACCACGTGCTCGTGAAGAACATCGACGCCATCACCAGCGCCCCGCCCACCATCAGCGCACCGCCGGCGGCGGCCGCGCCGCCGCCGACCAGCGCCGCGAACAGCGTGGCCACCAGGCTCAGCACGATGCCGGAAAGGATGAAGACGCCGATCCAGGTCATGCCGAAGACGAACATCGCGCCGAAATTCCGGAAGCAGGCGATGAAGCTGAAGAACAGGCTCTTGGTCGGCGGCACGCCGTGCCAGTGCACCAGCGCCGGCGCATGCCAGAAGGCCAGCGACAGCGGCAGGTACAGCGCCATGGCGATCCACAGCGCGGCCTGGAACGAGCCCGACTCGGCCATTTCGCGGCTCACGGTCTCGCCCATCAGGTAGACCCGTGCGAACTGGCCGCCGTCGGCCAGCGCCGACACGCCCATCACCAGCAGGAACAGCACCGCATAGAGCGCGCCCAGCACCAGCATCGGGCGGATGCCGCTGCGGGCGGCGTTCAGCGCGGCCAGCAGCACGGCGGCAGCCGGCGGCTTCTGGCCCGGCTCGGCCTTGGCGGCTTCGGCGCTGGCGGCCATCAGGCCCAGCGTCATGGTGGGCAGCAGCATCAGCGCGATGGCGGTGCCGACCAGCGGCAACTGCGAGGCGATCGACACCATCGCCATGAAGAAGAAGAACAGCGAGGCGAAGGCCAGCGGCCGCTTGGTGAAGGTCTGCAGCCCGCTGCGGACCCAGGTCGCACCCGTGCGGGCCGGCACTATGTTGAGTTTCATCGAATCCGTTCTTCTTCAGGCCGCCATCGCGGCCGGCTGCGCGGGCGCATGCAGCGCCAGCGGTTCGCGGGCGCGCTCGCGCAGCACCCGCTCGAAATGCGTGGGGTCGTGCGCCTGCAGCATGCTGGCCTCGCGCGGCAGGTGGAAATCCCAGAGCCGCGAGATCCAGAAACGCAGCGCGGCCGCGCGCAGCATCGCGGGCAGCAGCGTGCGTTCGGCGGCGGTCAGCGGGCGCACCGCGAGGTAGGCGGCGAGCAGCGCATCGGCGCGCAGCGGATCGGGCCGGCCGCTCGGCAGGTCGATGGCCCAGTCGTTGAGGCACACCGCCAGGTCGAACAGCCAGGTGTCGGTGCCGGCGAAGTAGAAGTCGAACACGCCGCTCAGGCGCGGCGGCGCGCCGTCGATGCCGGCGTCGAACATCGCGTTGTCGCGGAACAGGTCGGCATGCACCGGCCCGCGCGGCAGCGCCGCGTAGGCCGAGGAGGCGGCCACGTGGTTCTGGTAGGCCAGTTCGGCGCGCAACAGGGCCGCCTGCTGTGCGTCGAGGTGGGGCAGCACCACCGGCGCGGTGTCGTTCCACCAGCCGAGGCCACGCAGGTTGGGCTGAACCCGGTCGAAGTCGCGGCCGGCCAGGTGCATGCGCGCCAGCCAGTGGCCGAGTTCGGCGCAGTGCGAGGCCTCGGGCGCGAGCTGGCTGTGGCCGCTCAGGCGCTGGACCACCGCGGCCGGCTTGCCCGCCACCGTGTGCAGCAGTTCGCAGGGCGCGCCGACGGCGGGCGCGAGCAAGCCGGCCTTGGCCGGCGCCACGGCCGGGTCGGCCATCGGCTCGGGCACCGGGATGCCGCGGGCGGCCAGGTGCTTCATCAGGCACAGGTAGTAGGGCAGCTGTTCGGGGCCGAGGCGCTCGAACAGCGTCAGCACGTACTCGCCCTGGTCGGTGCTGGCGAAGTAGTTGGTGTTCTCGATGCCGCCCTGGATGCCCTTGAGCGCCTGCAGGGCCCCCAGGCCCAGGCGCTGCACGAGCGCGTCCGCTTCGTCGAACCCGACGTCGGTGTAGACCGCCACGCCGCTCAGAACTTCATCAGGTTCCAGACGCGGGGGCCGTTGCCGCCGCTGCTGGTCTCGGCCTGGCCCTGGCGCGAACGGCCGCCGTCGTTGGGCAGCACCTCGTAGGAGGGCACGTTGGCCTTGGGTTGCACCGTGATGCTCTGGGTCTGGCCGCCGTAGCGGACTTCGTCGACGCTGGCGCCACCGTCTTCGACGTGGATGTTCTCGATCTTCTGGTTGCGGCGCCCCTCGGCCTTTTCTTCCTGCTTCTGCGGGTCGGCGCCGGGGGCCGGTTGCGGTGCGGGCTGGGCCTGCACGGCGGCCACGGGGACGGCGCAGATGAAAGCCAGCAACAGGGCGTGGCGAAGGAGGGAGGAGGTGGTGGGGGCCATGCCCTGATTGTAGGTGCGCCGCAGTATCCCGTCTGTCAGCGCGGGGCGCTTTCAGCCGTCTGACGACGGCGCGGCGCGCGGGCGCGCGGGCCGGGCAAAATGGCCCGATGACCGACAAGAAAACGCTGCTGCTCGTGGATGGTTCGAGCTACCTCTACCGCGCCTTCCACGCCATGCCCGACCTGCGGGCCGTGCCCGGCGACCCCAAGAGCCCGGCCACCGGTGCCATCCGCGGGATGATCAACATGATGAGCGCGCTGCGCCGCGAGGTGCGCGCCGACTACGCGGCCTGCATCTTCGACGCGCCCGGCAGGACCTTCCGCGACGACTGGTACCCCGAGTACAAGGCCAACCGCTCGCCCATGCCCGACGACCTGCGCAGCCAGATCGACCCGATCCACGAAGTGGTCAGGCTGCTGGGCTGGCCGGTGCTGACCGTGCCCGATGTCGAGGCCGACGACGTGATCGGCACGCTGGCCAAGATCGCCGCCGCGCAGGGCGTCGAGGTGATCGTCTCCAGCGGCGACAAGGACCTGAGCCAGCTGGTCGACGCACACATCACGATCATCGACACCATGAACGGCAAGAAGCGCGACGTGGCCGGCGTGACCGCCGAGTTCGGCGTGCCGCCCGAGCTGATGATCGACTACCAGACGCTGGTGGGCGACACCGTCGACAACGTGCCCGGCGTGCCCAAGGTCGGGCCCAAGACCGCCGCCAAGTGGCTGCTCGAGTACGGCTCGCTCGACGCGCTGATCGAACGCGCGGCCGAGGTCAAGGGCGCGGCCGGCGAGAACCTGCGCCAGGCCCTCGACAAACTGCCGCTGAGCAAGCGCCTGGTGACCATCCGCACCGATTGCGACCTGGCGGCCCATGTGAGCGGCCTGCCGTCGCTCGAAGGCCTGCCGGTGGGTGCGCCGCAGGTGGAATTGCTCAAGCCGCTCTACGAGATCTACGGCTTCAAGAGCCTGGTCAGGGCGCTCGAGGCGCAGGCGGTGCCGCCCGAGCTGATCGAGGAAGAGAACGCCAAGAAGAAGAACGCCAAGGCGCGCACCGACCAGGGCGGCCTGTTCGACGAGCCGTCGGAGCTCGATGCGCTCGAGGCCGCGGCCCCGGCGAGCAACCTGAAGTACGACACGATCACAACGTGGGAACAGCTCGACGCCTGGCTGGCGAAGCTCGACGCCGCCGAACTCGCGGCCATCGACACCGAGACCACCTCGCTCGACGAGATGGTCGCGCAGATCGTGGGGGTGAGCTTCAGCGTCGAGCCCGGCGAGGCCGCCTACATCCCGCTCGCGCACAACTACCCCGACGCGCCCGCGCAGTTGCCCCTCGACGAGGTGCTCGCCAGGCTCAAGCCCTGGCTCGAGAACGGCGCGAAGAAGAAGCTGGGCCAGCACATCAAGTACGACCGCCACGTGTTCGCCAACCACGGCATCGAGGTGCAGGGCTACGCGCACGACACCATGCTGCAGAGCTATGTGCTCGAGGTGCACAAGCCGCACGGGCTGGCCAGCCTGGCCGAGCGCCACCTGGGCCGCAGCGGCATCTCCTACGAAGACCTGTGCGGCAAGGGCGCGCACCAGATCTCCTTCAGCCAGGTCGACATCGCCAAGGCGGCCGAGTATTCCTGCGAGGACAGCGACCAGACGCTCGACGTGCACCGCACGCTGTGGCCCCAGCTGCAGGCCGACGAGAAGCTGGGCTTCGTCTACCAGCTCGAGATGGACTCGAGCGAGACGCTCTACCGCATCGAACGCAACGGCGTGCTGATCGACGCGCCCACGCTGTCGGCGCAAAGCCATGAGCTGGGCACGCGCATCATGGAGCTGGAGCAGCAGGCCTACGAAATCGCGGGCCAGCCCTTCAACCTGGGTTCGCCCAAGCAGATTGCCGAGATCTTCTTCACCAAGCTGGGACTGCCGGTGGTCAAGAAGACGCCGAGCGGCGCGCCCAGCACCGACGAGGAGGTGCTGGAGAAGCTGGCCGAGGACTACCCGCTGCCGGCCAAGATCCTCGAGCACCGCGGCCTGTCGAAGCTCAAGGGCACCTACACCGACAAGCTGGGCCAGCTGGCCAACCCGCGCACCGGCCGCGTCCACACGCACTATGCGCAGGCGGTGGCGGTGACGGGGCGGCTGTCGAGCAACGACCCCAACCTGCAGAACATCCCGATCCGCACGCCCGAAGGCCGCCGCGTGCGCGAGGCCTTCGTGGCACCGGCCGGCAGCGTGATCGCGAGCGCCGACTACTCGCAGATCGAGCTGCGCATCATGGCCCACATCAGCGGCGACGCCTCGCTGCTGCGCGCCTTCACCGAAGGCATCGACGTGCACCGCGCGACCGCGGCCGAAGTGTTCGGCAGCACGCCCGACGAGGTGTCGAGCGAGCAGCGCCGCTACGCCAAGGTGATCAACTTCGGCCTGATCTACGGCATGAGCAGCTTCGGCCTGGCGAAGAACCTGGGCATCGAGACCAAGGCTGCTGCCTCGTACATCGAGCGCTACTTCGCGCGCTACCCGGGCGTGAAGGCCTACATGGACGAGACCAAGGCGCTGGCCAAGGAGCAGGGCTATGTCGAGACCGTGTTCGGCCGGCGCCTCTACCTGCCCGAGATCAACTCGCCCAACGGCCCGCGCCGCGCCGGCGCCGAGCGCGCGGCCATCAACGCGCCCATGCAGGGCACGGCCGCCGACCTGATCAAGCTCAGCATGGTCAAGGTGCAGGATGTGCTCGAGGCCGAGGGGCGCGGCACGAAGATGATCATGCAGGTGCACGATGAACTGGTGTTCGAGGTGCCCGAGGCCGAAGTCGAATGGCTGCGCACCGAGATCCCGCGGCTGATGGCCGGCGTGGCTGATCTCAAGGTGCCGCTGCTGGCCGAGATCGGTGTCGGCCCGAACTGGGACAAGGCGCATTGAGCCCGAGGCATGCCCTCGCCATGGCGGCCGCCCTGCTGGGGCTGGCCGCGGCGCCCGCCAGTGCGCAGCCGGCCGTGAAGGTGTCGCCGACCGGCGTGCGCCAGTGCCTGGGCTTCCAGCCGGATGGCTGGCCCGCGCCCCAGGCCTGCGCCGAGGCCGGACCGTTGAAGGTGGTGCCCAAGCAGGACGGCCTCCAGGGCGCGGGGCCCCTGGCCTACGAGGCCGTGCCGGGGCAACCGCTGACCGCCTGCGTGCGCGATCGGGTGTCCGGCCTCATCTGGGAAGGCAAGCCCGACAGCGGCCGGCAGCCCTGGCCCGTGCTGCCCGCGCGCGCGGAAGGCTTGCCCCGCTTCGACACCGAGGGCTACGGTCCGCAGAACAGGCCGGCGCCCGGCAGCCGCGGCCACAGCGACGCCTATTCCTTCCACCGCGATGGCCGGCCGGGCGGGGCGCTGGCCTATGTGGCCGCGGTGAATGAGAGCCGGCTGTGCGGGTACGCGGATTGGCGCCTGCCCACGGTGGCCGAACTGCACGGCCTGCTCGACCTGGGCAAGGAGCGGACGCCCGATGTGCGGCCCACGCGGCCGCTGGCCGAGCAGGCGCTCATCGACGCTCGGTGGTTTCCCAACACCGTACCGGCGGTCTACCTGACCTCGGAATGGCGCGATGACACCAACGTCTGGTGCGTGAATTTCGCGAATGCCCATGTCTACGACTGCGACCCCGACATGACGCACAAGCCGCCGCCGCTCTTCGTGCGCCTGGTGCGGGGCCCGGCCGTGCCGACGACCGATCGCTGGCGCGCGTTGCCCGACGCGCGCGGCGTGGCCGGCGGCGCGGTCGAGGACCGTCACACGGGCCTGGTGTGGCGCCGCTGCGCGGAGCCGCAGACCTGGAACGGCCAGCGCTGCGCCGGGAAGGCCGGGCGCTACGACTATGTGCAGGCCTTGCAGCACGCCAGCGTGCAAGCGGGCTGGCGCCTGCCGACGATCAAGGAAGTGAACAGCCTGGCGCAGCGCGAAGCCGGGCGCTTCACGTTCCCCGCCGTGGGCTTCCCGGCACCGGGCGATGACCCTCGGCGCGTGGGCCACTGGTCTTCCACCGTCTGCGACGCCAGCGCCGGAACGGAGACCGCGCGTGCCTCGGTCAGCGCCTGGGTGTTGAGCGACGCCGGCACCCTCCACTGCGAGGCGCGCATCATGCACCTCGAGGTCCGGCTCGTGCGCGAGTGATCCCATCCTCTCGATCAGGAAATCCCCCGATGCTTCCAAATTCCGCCCGCACCTTCGTCCTCCGTGCACTGCTGCCGATGCTGCTGGCCGGTGCCGCCGCGGCAGCGCCCGACCCGCGCATCGCCGACCTCGCGGCCGCGCAGAAGCAGCCGCTGCTCGATTCGCTGGCGCAACTGGTGGCCATCGAGTCCGGCAGTCGCGACCTCGAAGGACTCGAGAAGCTATCCAACCTCATCGCCGCGAAGTTCAAGGCCCTGGGCGGCGAGGTCGAGCTGATCGACCCGAGCGCCGAGGCCTACCGCATGGAGGACACGCCCGAGCAGTTGGGCCGCGTGGTGCGCGCCACCTTCAAGGGCACGGGCCAGAAGAAGATCCTGCTCATCGCGCACATGGACACTGTCTACACGCAGGGCATGCTGGCCAGGCAGCCGTTCCGCATCGACGGCGACAAGGCCTACGGCCTGGGCATCGCCGACGACAAGCAGGGCATTGCGGTGATCCTGCACATCGTGTCGATGCTGCAGCAGATGAAGTTCAAGGACTACGGCACGCTCACCGTGCTGATCAACGGCGACGAGGAGATCAGCTCGCCCGGCGCGCGCGGCCTCATCACGCGCATGGGCGCCGAGCACGACGCCGTCATGTCCTTCGAGGGCGCCTACGTGAAGGACGACAAGCTCTCGCTGGCCACGGCGGGCATCGCCTCGGTCACGCTGAACGTCACGGGCAAGGCCTCGCACGCGGGCTCCGCGCCCGAGAGGGGCGTGAACGCGCTGTACGAGCTGTCGCACCAGATCCTGCAGATGCGCGACCTGTCCGACCCGGCCACGGGCCTGAAGATGAACTGGACCATCTCCAAGTCGGGCAGCAACCGCAACGTGATCCCGGCCAGTGCCACGGCCGGCGCCGACGTGCGCGTGCTCAAGGTCAGCGACTACGACCGCATCGAGCAGCAGGTGAACGAGCGCGTGAAGAAGCAGCTGATTCCCGAGGCCAAGGTCGAGCTGAAGTTCGAGCGCCGCCGTCCGCCGCTGGAAGCCACCGACGCCTCGCGCGCCCTGGCTGCCCACGCGCAGCAGATCTACAAGGACGAGCTCGGCCTGCCGCTGGGCGCCGACGACAAGGCCGCCGGTGGCGGCACCGACGCGGCCTTCGCGGCACTGAAGACGAAGGCGCCGGTCATCGAGCGCTTCGGCCTGCAGGGCTTCGGTGCGCATTCGGCCGATGCCGAATACGTGCTGGTCGATTCGATCGCGCCGCGCCTGTACCTGGGCACGCGCCTGATCATGGACATCGCCCTCGGCAAGACCGGCCACTGAGCCACCGCCCGCGATGCGCCTGCGCCACATCGAGGTCTTCAACGCCATCATGCTCACCGGCAGCGTGAGCGCGGCGGCGCGGCTGATCAACATCACGCAGCCGGCCGTGAGCCGCACGCTGCAGCATGCCGAGCTGCAGCTGGGCTTCCCGCTGTTCGAGCGCGCCAAGGGCCGGCTGGTGCCGACCACCGAGGCGCTCACGCTGTACCCGCACATCGAGCGCCTGTTCGCGCAGCTCGACGAGGTGCAGCGGCTGGCCTCGAACCTGCGCACCGCGGGCGACACCGGCGAGCTGCGCATCCTCAGCGTGCTGGCGCTGAGCTACGAGGTGCTGCCGCGCGCGCTCAAGATCTTCCGCGAGAAGCACGCGGGCGTGGCGGTGACGGTCGAGTCGCTGCACTCGCCGCAGATCCTGTCGGCGCTGCTGTCGCAGCAGGCCGATGTGGGCTTCGCCTTCAGCCCGGCCGTGCACCCCTCGCTGCTGCAGGAAACGCTGGCCGACAGCCGCATGGTCTGCATCGCGCCCAAGGGCATGCTGCCGCGCGCGCTGGTGCGCAACGGCTCGGTGGCGCTGCACGACCTGGCCGAGCGCCCGGTGGTCGGCCTCGACAGCCGCGACCCGGTGGGCACCAGCCTGAGCCAGGCCTGCCGCCAGGCCGGCGTGGGCTTCCACCAGGCGGTGGTCACGGTGCAGACCTACCACGCGGCGCTGGCCATGGCGCACCACGGCCTGGGCGTGGCCCTGGTCGACGGCTGCACGGCCGCCTCGGCCGACCGAAGCAAGGTCGACGTGCTGGCGCTGGAGCCGCACATCCCGGTGCCGATCCGTGCGCTGCGGCTGTCGGGTCGGCCCGACTCGGTGGTGGTGCGCGCGATCACGCTGGCGATGCGGCAGGCGATCGAGCAGATGGGGGTGTGAGAACGTGCGAAATGACCTGCTGCGCACCCCTATTCCTGAGGTGCCCAAGCGTACGTGTGTGGCGGCGCCACGCCAGAACGCCGTCCTGGCAGGCTTGGGACGCTCGCGACGGTTGCTTCATACGTTCTGACGCGAGCGTGCGGTAGAGGCCTGAATTGGGGGCAAATTCCATTGCCATGACGAGATTTCGTCCGATAAATAAGACATTTATTGATTTATTGATGGATATATCGGTCAAAAACAGGATGATCTAGGTGCAAGGCATAGGTGCCTTCATACAAAAACGTCAGATACTTCATGCAAATAAAATTGAAGTGATTAAAATATCGGACACCATGCCCAGGACCTTTCAGGCGCAGTTTCCGTCGATCGAAAAGCAGATGCGCGCATTGGCCGCGCGAATGCGCACCGCACGGTTGCGCCGGCGCATCACCACCGTCCAATTCGCGGAGCGGGTGGGCATCTCGCGCGACACGCTCCATCGCCTGGAGTCGGGTGACCCCCACATCGCGTTCGGGACCTACATGCGTGCGCTGCGCGTCCTGGGCCTGGAGAAGGACATGGACGCCGTGGCCAGCGATGACGTCCTGGGCCGAAAGCTACAGGACCTGGCGCTGGTTTCTCCCCGCACCCGACGGAGCGCGTCGCCTGCAATGGCGCCGCCCGCCCATGGCGAAGAAGACTGAGCGCAGGTCGTACGAGGTCCATCTGGACGCGCCCGAACTCGGCCTGCGGCAGCAGGTCGGCACGCTGCACCGCCATGAGACCCGCACCGACGTACCGCCGGCCTTCGAATACGCGCCGGCCTGGCTCCAGAGCGCCTCGTGCTTCATGCTCGATCCTCGGCTCGATCTCTACGGAGGCGAGCAGCATCCGCCCCGCGGAACAACGGCCTTCGGAATCTTCATGGACTCGGCGCCCGATCGCTGGGGTCGCGTCCTGATGGAGCGCCGTGAGGCTGTGGTCGCCCAGAGGGAAGGGCGCAAGATGCGCGCCCTCCAGGACCTCGACTTCCTGCTCGGCGTGCACGACCTGACGCGTTCCGGCGGGCTGCGCCTGCGTGCAGCGCCCGACCCTGCTCTGGCAAAGGCGGGCCGGGCGATCGAGCCGAATCCCTTCCTCGACGACAGCGCGCATGCGGCGCCTCCGGTGACCGATCTGCAGACCTTGGCGCATGTCAGCGCCAGGCTCGAGGAGCCGGGTGTGGAGCGCATGCCGGAGTACGAACGTTGGCTGTCGATGCTCATCGCACCCGGCACCTCGCTGGGCGGCGCGCGGCCCAAAGCCAACTTCACCGAGACCGACGGCGCGTTGTGGATCGCCAAGTTTCCCGCCCACGAGGATCGGCACGATGTCGGTGGCTGGGAGCACGTGGTGCACCAGTTGGCTCGTCGCGCGGGCATCGCCGTGCCGGATTCCCGCGCACTCCGATTCGGCGAGGGCTACCGCACCTTCTGCGTGCGCCGCTTCGACCGCACGCCCGCGGGACGGCGCATGTATGCCTCGGCCATGACGATGCTGGAGCGGCAGGACGGCGAAGAGGGTGCGAGCTACCTGGACCTGGCCGAGTTCATCGCGGACAACGGGGTCAAGGGCCAGGTGGAGGCTGATCTGGCGCAGCTCTTTCGCCGCATGGTCTTCAACATCCTGGTCGCCAACCGCGACGACCACCTGCGCAACCACGGCTTCATCCGGGAGGCCACGGGCTGGCGGCTCTCCGCCGCCTTCGACATCAACCCCAACCTTGCCAAGGCCGAGCACGCCCTGAGCATCGATGGGCACAACGCCTCGCCGGACATCGACGTCGCGCTGGCGACCGCCGAGCTCTACCGGCTCGACGCCACGGCGGCGAGGGCCGTGCTCGACGAGGTGTCGAAGGTGGTCGGCACCTGGCGGGCCACGGCGGAAGCCCTGGGCATGGCCGGCACCGAGATGGCGCGAATGGCGCGGTCGTTCGAGTCCTGAGCAGGCCGCGGTTCACATTCAAGCCATAATCCCGCCCCATGTCCATCCTGCGCCGCATCACCCTCCTGCACCGTTGCGTGCTGGCGTGGTTCCTGCTGTCGCTGGGTGTGGCGGTCGCCGCGCCGATCGTGCATCCGCAGGCGATGGAACTGGTGTGCTCGACGGCCGGCATGATCAAGGTGATCGTGCAGACCGACGATGGCGCGCAGGAGCTCGGGACCGTCGGCACCGACTGCCCCTTGTGCCTGCTGGCCGGCGCGCCGCCGCCCACCCTCGCGCCGATGAAGATTGCGGCGCCGCTGCCGCTGGCCCGTGCGGTGCAGTCGATCCCCGCGGCGCGCATCGCCGCCGCCACCGCCGCGCCGCTGCCGGCGCGCGGGCCGCCCTCCCTTTCCTGACGTCCCATCGCTGCATCCCCCGCGTGCCTTGACGGCGCGCGTGCGGCTGCACCTTCGAGGGTCCGCGACCGTCCGATCCCGCATCGGCGGCCTCGCGGCAAGCGACTGCGCAGCGCGCGGTCGCGTTCTTCAGTGAGTGAGTGTTTCCATGTCCCGTTCTTCTTCCCTCGACCGCGCCCTGCGCGCGCGTCGTTCCCTTCTGGCCGCCGCATCGCTGATGGCCTGTGCCGGCGCGATGGCCCAGTCCGCCACCGCCTCGCTGCCGCAAGTCGAGGTCTCCGACGACGCGCCGCGCGGCAACGGCCGGCTCAACCTCGACACGCCGGCCGAGACCGGCAGCCGGCTCGGCCTGAGCGTGCGCGAGACGCCGGCCTCGGTCACGGTGGTCAACCGCGCCACCATCGACGCACGCGGCGCGCAGGACACGCAGGAGATCCTGCGCGCCGTGCCCGGCATCACCGCCCACAACGCGCCGGGCTCGATCGGCGTGAGCTACCGCGGCTTCGGCAGCGGCTCGCTGTCGCAGATGTTCAATGGCATCAACGTGCAGTACTCGATCGCCGCGCGGCCGGTCGACAGCTGGATCTACGACCGGGTCGAGGTCATCGGCGGGCCGTCGAGCTTCCTGTTCGGCGCGGGCGGCGTGGGCGGCTCGATCAACTACATCACCAAGCTCGCCGAGCGCAGCGACTTCTCCGAAGTGCAGCTGCGTGCCGGCAGCAACGACTTGAAGGAGGCCTCGCTCGGCCTCAATCGCCGCATCGCAGGCGACGGCGGTGCCGGCAGCCACTACCTGCGCATCGACCTCAACCACCGCGACACCGGCAGCTGGACCGACGGCACCGATGCGCGCTCGACCCAGCTGGCCGCCTCGCTGCTGTCGGACCTCGGCGGCGGCCTGACCCACACGCTGGCCTACGAGTACCAGAAGGAGCAGGTCGACCGGCCCTACTGGGGCACGCCAGTGCTCAACCCGGCCATCGGCACGCTGCGCGTCGACCCGGCCACGCGCTTCAAGAACTACAACAGCGCCGACGGCATCTATGCGCAGGAAGTGCAGTGGCTGCGCTCGATCACCGAGCTGCGCGCCAGCGACACGCTGCAGTTCAAGAACACCTTCTACGTCTACGACGCGCTGCGCGACTACCGCAACGTCGAGAGCTACCGCTTCAATGCGAACAACACCGCGGTGATCCGCTCGGGCGCGTTGCTGCAGCGCCATGACCAGACGATGGTGGGCGACCGCCTCGACGGGCTCTACCAGGGCAGCATCGGCGGGCTGCGCAGCGATTGGTCCTTCGGGCTCGACCTGAGCCGCAACCGGCAGACGCGCTTCCCCAACAGCCTGCCGGCGACCGTGAGCACGGTGAATCCCTACCAGTTCACGACCGAGAACTTCTTCAATGTGCCGGGCATGCAGCCGGGCTTCAACCCCGACCGCAACAACGAGATCAAGACCACCGCGCTCTACCTGGAGAACCGCACCGCGCTGCGGCCTGCGCTCAACCTCGTGACGGCGCTGCGCCATGAGCGCATCGACCTCGAGCTCACCAACCAGCGCGCGGTCACGGCCGCCAGTCCCGCCAGCTTCAGCCGCAGCTACAGCCCGACCACCGGCCGCATCGGCCTGGTCTGGGACTTCGCCCCCGGCGCCAACCTCTACGCGCAGTACGCGACCGCGGCCGACCCGCCCTCGGGCGTGCTGTCGACGGCCTCCTTCTCCGACGTGATGAACAACAGCGAGCTCACGACCGGGCGCCAGTTCGAGCTCGGCAGCAAGCTGGACTTCTGGCAGGGCAAGGGCACGGCCACCGTGGCGGCCTACGACATCACGCGCAAGAACATCGCCACGCAGGATGCGAACAACAGCGCGCTGACCGTGCTGGTGGGCCAGCAGTCGGCGCGCGGCGTGGAGGTGGCGGTGGGAATCCAGCCCACGGCGCAATGGTCGCTGCAGGGCAACTTCACTTATGTCGACGCGCAGTACGACCAGTTCCGCCAGGGCGGCGTGTCGCTGGCCGGCAAGACGCCGACCAACACGCCGTCGACCGTGGCGAACCTCTGGGTGTCGTATGCGATCACGCCGGCCGTGCAGGCCAGTGTGGGCGTGCGCCGCGTCGGCAAGGTTTATGCGGATGCCGCCAACACCATGACCTGGCCGGCCTACACGCTGCTCGACCTGGGCCTGAGCTGGAAGATCAACAGGTCGGTCACGCTGGTCGGCCGCGTGCGCAACGCCACCGACAAGCTCTATGCGGCCAACGTGAGCAGCACCCAGGCCTACCTCGGCGCGCCGCGCACCGCCGACCTCACGCTGCGCGCGGCGTTCTGAGCAGGGCGACGCGATGCTGCCCCATGCCAAACGCTGGCTCTTCCTGGTCCACCGCTGGCTGGGCATCGTCGCGTGCGCCTTCTTCGCGATGTGGTTCGTCTCGGGTGTGGTGATGATGTACGTGGGCTATCCCAAGCTCACGGCCGAGGAGCGGCTGCAGCATCTGCCGCCGCTCGATGTCTCGGCGCCGCTGATGGCACCGCGTCAGGCGCTCGATGCGGCGGGCCTGCAGGGACCGCTGCAGTCGCTGCGCCTGGCCGCGGCCAGCGGAGGCCGCGCGGTGTACCTCGCGGTGCCGGCGCAGAAGCGCGCCACGGTGGTGATCGATGCGCAGACCGGCGCGGTGCTGCGCGAGGTCGACGAGGCACGGGTGCTGGCCAGCGCCCGCGCCTTCGCCGGCCCAGGCGTGGCGATGCAGGCGGAGGGCACCATCGACGAGGATGCCTTCAGCCATTCGCGCGGCCTCGACGCGCACCGGCCGCTGCACCGCGTGCAGCTCGACGATCCGGCGGCCACGCGGCTCTACATCTCGGGCACCACCGGCGAGGTGGTGCGCGACGCGCCGCGCGCCGAGCGGCTCTGGAACTACGTGGGCGCCTGGATCCACTGGCTCTATCCCTTCCGCGGCAACGTCTTCGATCCCTACTGGGCGGACATCGTGAACTGGCTGTCGATCCTCGGCATCGTGGTCACCGTCGCGGGCACGGTCGTCGGGATCATGCGCTGGCGCTTCGCAGGCCGCTACAAGAGCGGCTCGCGCTCGCCCTACCGCGGTTTCATGATGCGCTGGCATCACATCACCGGGCTGCTGTTCGCGCTGGTCACGCTGACCTGGATCTTCAGCGGCCTGATGTCGATGAACCCCTGGCGCATCTTCGACAGCGGTGCGCCGGCGCTGCGTGTGGCGGCAATGAACGGCGGGCCACTGGTGGTCGGTGAACGCGATGCAGCGCCAGCCATGTTGCTGGCCTCGGCCGGTCGCGAGGTGCGCGAGCTGCAGTGGGAGAAGGTCGACGGCCGCACCCTGGTGCTGGCGCGCGGCGCGGCGGGTCGGCCGCTGCTGCTGGCCTCCGAAGGCGAGCGGACGGCCATCGACGAAGCCGCGCTGAAAGTGGCCGTGGCGCGCCTGCTGCCCGACGCGGTCGCGCGCATCGAGGTGCTCCGGGCCTACGACCTCCACTACTACGCGCGCGATGCCCACACCATGATGGGCGGCACCGAGAAGCCGCTGCCCATCTGGCGCGTGGTGTTCGACGACGCGCAGCAGACCTGGGTGCATGTCGATCCTTCGACCGGCGCGGTGCTGGGCCGCAGCGACCGCACGCGGCGAGCGAGCCGCTGGCTGTTCGCGATGCTGCACAGCTGGGACTGGCTGCCGCTGCTCGAGCGCCGGCCGCTGTGGGACATCGTGCTGGTGCTGCTGAGCCTGGGCGGTGCGGCCCTGAGCCTGACCGGCGTGGTGATCGGCTGGCGCCGCTTGGGCAAGAAGCTCGGGGCCGCGAGAGCTTAGGCGCGCAGCGTCTCGGCGATGCGCTGCGCCGAACCGAAGGCCAGCGTGAAGCCCAACGCGCCGTGGCCGGTGTTGAACAGCATGTTGGCCGGTGCGGCCGCGCGCCGGCCGATGATCGGCAGGCCGGTGGGCGTGGCCGGGCGCATGCCGGTCCAGGGGCTTGGGTCGTCGAAGCGCTTGATCTGCGGGAACACCGCGCGCGTGGCCGCGGCCAGCGTCTCGATGCGGTCGGCGGGAATGCGCGTGTCCTCGCCCACCAGCTCGGCCATGCCGGCCACGCGCAGCCGCGAGCCGATGCGCGCGAACACCACCTTGCGTGCGCTGTCGGTCACGCTCACGCGCGGCGCGGCGCCCACGGCCTCGTCCACCTCGAGCGTGATGCTGTAGCCCTTGAGCGGGTACACCGGCAGCGAGCTGCCCAGCTTGCGCCCGAGCCGGTGCGAGGCCGTGCCAAGCGCCATCACGAAGGCATCGGCCTCGACCGTGCCCCCATCGCCGGTGCGCACCGCGGCCACGCGGTTCTGGCGGATGTCGAAACCCTGCACCTCGGTGCCGAGCAGGAAGCGCACGCCGCGCGCGCGCAGCGCCTGTTCCAGCGCCAGGCAGACCTTGAGGCAATCGGCCGCGCACTCGCTGGGCGTGTGGACCGCGCCCGCGATGCGGGCCTGGTAGCCGGCCAGCGCCGGCTCGATCGCCACGCACTCCGCGGGCGTGACCAGCGTCTGCTCGCTGCCCATGCGGCGCTGCAGCTCGACCTGGCGGCGCGCGCCCTCGAGGCCCTGGGCGTTCTGATAAAGCACCAGCTTGCCGGTGGCGGAGAAGTCGCAGTCGGGCGCGATCTCGGCGCGCATGGCCTCGAAGCCCAGGCGGCTGGCCGCGGCCAGGGTGAGCAGCGCGGCCGTGCTCTCGCGCGAGGTCTGGGCGTTGCAGGCGGCCATGAACTCGATGCCCCAGCGCCACTGCAGCGGGTCGAGCCGCGGCCGCAGCTTGAGCGGCGAGTCGGCGGCCAGCAGCAGCTTGGGCAGCTGCTTCCAGATCGAAGGATCGGCCAGCGGCTGCACGTAGGAGTAGCTCAGCTGCGCGCCATTGCCGCCGCTCGCGCCCGCGCCGGGCGCGGCACGGTCGATCACGGTCAGCGCATGGCCGTCCTGTAGAAGCTGCCAGGCCGTGGCGAGGCCCACGATGCCGGCCCCCAGCACGCACACGCGCATGGCTCGTCCTTTTCTTGTTGTCGATTGCTGCAATGCCGCAACTCTAGGCCGCCCGGCACGAATGCGGAAATGCCAAAAGCACCCACACCCATAGCCGGAACGCATGGGTGGGCCCACGCATAACTTTGGGGCATGGGGCAGGGCGCAAAAGGAATGATGGCTTTCCTGTGACAACTTCCTACACTGGCTGTCCGCGTCGGTCTTCGACGTCCTTCCCACCCGAACACTGAAAGGGCTCGCATGAAACTCTCCGTACTGATGGCTGCCATCCTGCTGACCGCCACCGGCGCCCAGGCCGCCGACACGCTGGCGAAGATCGCCGCGGCGAACAAGATCACGATGGCCTATCGCGAATCGTCGGTGCCCTTCAGCTACCTGGACGGCCCGAGCAAGCCCATCGGTTTCTCGGTCGACCTGTCGAACGCAATCGCGGCGGAAGTGAAGAAGAAGCTCAACAAGCCCAACCTCGAGGTGTCGTGGATGGCCGTGACCTCGCAGAACCGCATCCCGCTGCTGCAGAACGGCACGGTCGACGTCGAGTGCGGCTCGACCACCAACAACAGCGCGCGCGGCAAGGACGTGTCCTTTGCGATCAACCACTTCTACACCGGCACCCGGCTGCTGGTGAAGACGAATTCGGGCATCAAGAACTACGCCGACCTCAAGGGCAAGAAGGTGGCGATCACCACCGGCACCACCAACATGCTGGTGGTGCGCAAGTACAACGAGGACAAGAAGCTCGACATCGACATCGTGTCGGCCAAGGACCATGCCGATGCGCTGCTGCTGGTCGAGAGCGACCGCGCCTCGGCCTTCGCGATGGACGACATCCTGCTGTACGGACTGCGCTCCAACTCCAAGAGCCCGGCCAGCCTCGAGGTGGTGGGCGACGCGCTGCAGGTCGAGCCGTACGCCTGCATGCTGCCCAAGGACGACCCGCAGTTCAAGGCGCTGGTCGACGGCGTGATCGTCGGCCTGATGAAGTCGGGCGAGTTCGAGAAGCTCTACAACAAGTGGTTCCTCGGCCCGATCCCGCCCAAGGGCCTGCCGGTCGGCCTGCCGTTGAGCGACGAGCTGCGCGAGAACATCAAGACGCCGTCGGACAAGCCGGCGACCTGATGCGGGGGTGACTGACATGACGCAGGTGGTCGGCATCCTGGGGGGCATGGGCCCGGCGGCGGGCGCCGACTTCGTGCGGCTCTTCGTCGACGCCTGCGCCCAGCACATGCGCGCGGCGGGCGAGCCGGTGCGCGACCAGTCCTTTCCCGAGCATTGGCTCGCGCAGGTGCCGGTGCCCGACCGCAGCGGCGCGCTCGAGCGCACGGGCGAGGGCGCGCACCAGCCGCTCGAGCCGATGCTGCAGGCGCTGGGCCGGCTGGCCGCGCTGGGCAGCCGCGCGGTTGCGATCGCCTGCAACACCGCGCATGCCTGGCACGCGACGCTGCAGCAGCGCTTTCCGCAGATCGAGCTGCTGCACGTGGCGCGCGAGGTCGCGGCCCATCTGTCGGCCCGCGGCGAGACCCAGGTCGCGCTGATGGCGACCGAAGGCACCTACCGCGTGCGCCTGTACGAACAGGCGCTGGCCGACAGCGGCCTGCCATGCCACCTGCCGACCGCGCAGGAGCGCCGCCTGCTGATGCGCGGCATCTACGAGGGCGTGAAGGCCGGCGACCTGCCGCTGGCCGAGGAACTGTTCTCCGAAGTGGCCCTGCGGCTTTCGCAGCGCCACGGCGACGTGGCCATCGTCATGGGCTGCACCGAGGTGCCGCTGGGCCTGCAGGGTGCGGCGGCGGTGCGCGGACTCAAGCTGGTCGATCCGGCCCGGGTGCTGGCGTCCGCATTGGCGGAGCGCGCCTACGCCAGGGCTTAGGGATCTGCCCTACATTGCAGCAGCGCCCCTCGCGGCGCGAGCCTGCCGGTGCACCTCCCGCGCCGCGCATCCCCCTTTGCAATGTCCCGTCCCTTCCCAGGAGTGAGCATGTCTTCCCTCGACGATCCGCGTTCCGATCTGCAGGCCGATTTCGATTCGCTGCGCCCCGGCGACAGCACCGCCCAGGGCGCGACGCGCCGCACCGCGCTCAAGGCCGCGCTGGGCGCGGGCTACGCCGCCGCCACGCTGCCGATCGCGGCGCAGACCGTCATCACGACCTCCGACGACGGCCTGCAGGCCGGCCCCATCACCTACACCGTCAACGGCTTCAAGGTGCCGGCCTACGCGGCCGCGCCCTCGGGCAAGACCGGGCTGCCGGTGATCCTCGTGATCCAGGAGATCTTCGGCGTGCACGCGTACATCGCCGACACCTGTCGCCGCTTCGCCAAGCTGGGCTACCTGGCCATCGCGCCCGAGCTCTACGCGCGCCAGGGCGATCCCAGGACCTACACCGAGATCCCCAAGCTGCAGAGCGAGCTGGTGTCGAAGGTGCCCGATGCGCAGGTCATGGCCGACCTCGACGGCGCGCTGCAGTACGCGGCATCGAACGGCGGCGACGTGTCCAAGGCCGGCATCACCGGCTTCTGCTGGGGCGGGCGCATCGTCTGGCTCTATGCCGCCACGGGCAAGGTCAAGGCCGGCGTGGCCTGGTACGGCCGGCTGGTCGGGCAGGCCAGCGAGAACACGCCGCGTCACCCGGTCGACGTCGCGGCCACGCTCAAGGCGCCGGTGCTCGGTCTTTACGGCGGCAAGGACCAGGGCATTCCGCTCGACACTATTGATAAGGTAAAATCAATTCTGGCGACCGGATCGGACGCCGCCAGGATTTCGCAATTCGTCGTGTACCCCGAAGCGGGCCATGCCTTCCATGCCGACTACCGGCCGAGCTACCTCAAGGAGCCGGCCGAAGACGGCTGGCAGCGCGCACTGGCCTGGTTCAAAGCCAACGGCGTCGCCTGAACCCTTCCAGGGGCGGGCGAACGCTCCCGCCGGCATGACGAAAAGCCGCCCTTCGGGGCGGTTTTTGTTGGGGGATCGAACCCGCGGGCATCGCGCCCGTGCACTGAGAGAACGCAAGAAGAACGTCATGAATTTGCTGATCATCCTGGCCGCCACCCTGGTCGCGGGCATCGGAAGCGTCTGGGTCGCCGCACTGCTGATGCGCGTGGGTGTGCGCAGCAGCGGTGGCGTCAACCCGCAGCACCTGCTGAGCCTGGCCGCGGGCGCGCTGCTGGCCACGGCCTTCATGCACCTGCTGCCCGAGGCCTTCGAGAGCGGCATTGCGCCGACCCTGCTGTTCGCCGCGCTGCTGTTCGGCGTGGTGTTCTTCTTCCTGCTCGACAAGGCCGAGCTGTGGCACCACGGGCACGAGCACAACGCGGCGGAGACCCAGGGCCACGCGCACGATCACCACGGTCACGACCATGCGCACGCGCATGCGCCGCGCACCGGTGGCTGGGCGGTGCTCACCGGTGACAGCGTGCATTGCTTCGGCGACGGCATCCTGATCGCCTCGGCCTTCGCCGCCGACATGCGGCTGGGCCTGGTGGCGGCATTGGCGGTGCTGGCGCACGAGGTGCCGCACCACATCGGCGACCTGGTGGTGCTGCGGCAGACCTCGGCGAACCCGCGTGCCGCCTTCATCAAGGTATCGTTGGCCGGCACCATGACGGCCCTGGGCGGGTTCGCGGGCTGGTGGCTGGTGGACCAGCTGCACACCTGGCTGCCCTATTTCCTGGTGCTGGCGAGCAGCAGCTTCATCTACGTGGCGCTGGCCGACCTGATCCCGCAGCTTCAGAAACAGCTGCCGACCCGCCAGACCTTTGCCCAGATCGCCTGGCTGGTGGCGGGCATCGTGCTGGTGACGCTGGTGAGCCGGCTCGCGCATGGCGAACACGGCCATGGTCACGACCATGGCCATGGTGAACCTGGTCATTCGCACAGCGAAACGGCGCCCGCCTCCGACCCCAGGCATTGAGCGGGATCGGGTTGCATGCCCGGTCGAAGAGGCGCAGCATGGGTGGCCTCATTCCGTCCTTGCTGGAGACCCGTGCCATGACCGCTGCCGACCCGCGCCCGCGCACCGTACCGCCCTTGATGGCGGACGATGCCAACGACCTCGACGACGCCGAAGAGAGCCTGGGCGACAGCCTCGATGTGTCCGAGCCCTCGGCCACCGACGAACTGTCGGAGGAGACCGGCATCGACCTCAGCGATGCCAGTGAACTCGATGCCGACAACGTGCCGGCCGACGAGGAGCACGACCGGATCATGCAGGCCCCGGACTGAGTTCCAGGGCGTGCCGCCCATCGGCGGCGCGTGACTCAGGGCCGCTGTTCTTCCGGCGGCCGACGGCCCGGTGGGCGCTGGCCTGCCGCTGCCGCCTGTGCATGTTGGCGCGCCTGCTCTTCCGCCTGGCGCCGTTGCTGCTGACCCTGTTCCTGCTGCTGGCGCTGCGCCTGCTCCTGTTGATGGCGCTGCTGCTGCATCTGTTGCTGCTGTTGTTGCTGGCGCGATTGCTCGGCTTGGCGGCGCTGCTGCTCCTGCTGTTGTTGTTGTTGCGCCTGCGCAGCCTGGTGCCTCTGCTGATCCTGTGATTGGCGCTGGCGCTCCTGGGCCTGCTGCTGCTGCTGCTGACGCGCCTGCTCCTGTTGCCGCGTTTGTGCATCGAGCTGCTGGCGCTGCTGCTCCTGCTGCGTACGGGCCTGGTCGGTCCGGCGCTGCTGGTCGGCGGCTTGTTGCTGCCGCCGTTGCTCTTCCTGCTGGGCCTGTTGCTGGCGTTGCTTTTGCTGGCCTTGCGCCTGCATCTGCTGTTGGCGCTGTTGCTCCTGCTGCGTGCGCGCCTGGTCGGTCCGGTGCTGCTGGTCGGCCGCCTGCTGCTGCCGCCGTTGCTCTTCCTGCTGGGCCTGCTGCTGGCGTTGCTGCAGTTGCTGGTTTTGCGCCTGCACCTGCTGCTGGCGCTGTTGCTCCTGCTGCGTGCGCGCCTGGTCGGTCCGGTGCTGCTGGTCGGCTGCCTGTTGCTGCCGTCGCTGTTCTTCCTGCTGCGCCTGCTGCTGGCGTTGCTGCTGCTGCTGCTGCTGACCTTGCGCCTGTATCTGTTGCTGGCGCTGTTGCTCCTGCTGCGTGCGGGCCTGGTCGGTCCGGCGTTGCTGCTCGGCGGCCTGTTGCTGCCGGCGCTGTTCTTCCTGCTGCGCCTGTTGCTGCCGTTGCTGCAGCTGCTGGCTCTGGGCCTGCATCTGCTGCTGGCGCTGCTGTTCCTGCTGTTGCCGGACCTGGTCGCGCTGGGCTTGTTGCTGTTGCTGCTGCTGTGGGGCCGCCTGCACGAGCTGCGGCGGCGGTGGCTGCTGGCGCTGCGCGGGCGCGTTGTTGTTGTAGACGTTGCGGATGTTGTTGTTCGTGATCGTCTCGGAACGCGAGACGTAGCTCGACTGGTTGTAGATCACCGTCGGGCGGTCCTGCGCACGCCGCTCCGGTGGCCGGCCGTCGGGCCGCCGTTCGTCGCGGCCCCGGTCGCCCCAGTTCATGCCCCACGAGTTCCAGCCCCAGCCGTGGCGCTCGATGGCGCTGCCGACGATCACGCCGAGCCCGAAGGTCACGGCGCCGGCGGTGGCGATCTGCGCATTGCTGTAGCCCGGCTGCACATAGACGGGCGGCGGGGGCGGTGCATAGGCATAGCCCGGGTAGACCGGCAAGGGCTCGCCGTAGATCTGCTGCGGGTCGTAGCGCGGCACATAGACCACGTCGGGTTGCGCCGGGGCGATGGTGATGAGCTGCTGCGGCGCCTCGATGATCGGCGGGCCCGCATAGATCGGCTGGGCGTTGGGGTCGGCCGTGTAGACCGGTGTGGCCGTGGCCGCCGACGCGGCCGCCACCTTGAGTTGCGGCGTGCTCTTGAGCCGGCCGGCGTGCTGGGCGCGCTGGCGCATCACCTGCACGGCGTTCAGCACATCGGCGGGGTCGTTGTAGTAGGCCTGGCCCAGCGCGGTGGTCCAGGGCAGGTTCTTCGCCATTTGGTCGAGCACCGTGCGGAAGGCCGTGAGCGACTTGATGCTCGGGTCCCAGGCCTGGCGCTCCGCGGCGTCGGCCAGGGGGCCGGCCTTGAGCGCGGCATTCTGGGCCAGCCACTGGTCGGCGGCCGTGATCTGGTCGGGATAGGTCGCGCCGGCAAGCACCTGTGCCACCAGCTTGTCGGGGTAGAGCGCGATCGGCGCCACCATCTGGTAGAGCTGCTCGGCCGAGGGCGGCGTGTAGGCGGGAGCCGGGGGCGGTGCGGACGCCGCCACGGGCTGGGTCGCGGCGATTGGTGCGGTGGCGGGCGCCGCGGCCGGGGGCTCGGCGGGCTTGTTGCAGCCGGCCAGCACGAGCACCGCTGCACTCATCGCGGCGAGGATGAAGGGGGTGTGCGGCCGGCGCACCGAAGGGGCCGTTGCGGCGCGCGGCGCCGATCGCTGAAGTTGAGCCATGTCTCGCTTCCTGAGGGTGACGAACGTGATCGGTGGCGGCCGGCATCGTCTGCGTGCGCCGCCATCCTCTCAACGTTCACCCTGACCCGGCCGCCGACCGCAGGTGTGACAGTGCGTTTCCTCTGCGCGTGTCAGCGCCGATGCTCCTTGGGCCCCGTCACGGAGCCAAGGCGGGCTGCCGGCCGCTCAGTTCTTCGCACCGCCGCCGTAGGCCGTCACGCTCTGCGCATCCATGCGGTAGCCGGCCACGCCCATGCCCGAGTCGCTGCGCGCGGTCTTGAGCGTGCCGACCACCCAGACCGCGTCCATGGCGCGGAACTTCGCGGCCTTGGCCGGGTGCACGTGCAGGATCTGGTTGGCCGGCGGCGGCGGCGTGTGGATGCAGGCGCCGAAGTAGGGCACCAGCAGGAACTCGGTGATCTCGCCGGCCTTCTTCTGCTCCAGCGGCACGATGTAGCCGGGGATCCTGACCTGCGCGCCGTCGAGCGACGCATTGACCGGCGCGTTGTCGAAGGCCTGCTGCATCTTCTTCATCAGCGCGGTGGCGCGCGGGTCGCCGTCCTGCAGCCGGCCGATGTCGGTGGCGCTGAAGTCCTTCATCGGGTCCCAGTCCTTGGGCACCAGTTCTTCCCAGACGATCTCGCGCACCGCGCCCGGCCGGGCCTTGGCCGGCACCGCGGGTTCGGCCGCGGGCGCGGGCAGCAGGGCGAGGGTGCCCGCGGTGAGGACGAGGGCGCGCAGCAGGTGGAGGGGCTTCATGGCAAGTGTCCTGGGTCCAAGGGCGAAGTGTCCGGTTTCAAAGGCGCGGCGACAGCCCGTCGGCCAGCGAGAGCCGGTAGGCGCGCAGCGCGGGCAGCAGGCTGGCGAGCCAGCCGGCGCCGAGCAGCGCGGCCAGCAGCAGTGCCTCGTTGGCGGTCGGGGTCGACAGCGCCAGTGTGAGCCCGAAGTGTGACTGCAGCCAGGGCGACAACGCGGCGATGCCCAGCACCGCCGCCGCCGTGCCGACCAGCACGCCGGCCAGCGTGACCAAGGCGCCCTCGATCGCCAGCAACGCCAGCACATGGCGCAGGCCTGCGCCAGCCGCGCGCAGCACGGCGAGCTCACGCCGGCGCTGGTCCAGCCCGGCCAGCACCACCGACACCAGACCCGCGAGGCTCACCAGCGCGACCAGCGCCGACATCAGCAGCAGGGCGTTCTCGCCGACGCCGACCATGTCCCACAGCGCGTCCAGCGCCACGCCGGGCAGCACCGCCATCAGCGGCTCGCCGCCGTAGGTCGAGACCCAGCGCTGCACGCCGAACACCGCCGAGCGGTTCTTCAGGCCGACCAGCGCGGCCGTCACGTTCTTGGGCGTGAGGTCGAGCTGGCGCAGCTGTTCGGTCGACAGCCGCAGGCCGGGCAGCGGCGCGCCGCCGCGCCAGTCGGCATGGAGGGCCTCCATCGCCTCGAGCCCGATGTGCACCGTGCGGTCGACCGGCGTGCCGGTGCGCGCGAGGATGCCGACCACGGTGAAGGGCTTGTCGGCATGCTCGGCCACGATCAGTTCGCCCGTGCCGTGCGCCAGCGTGATGCGCTGGCCGACCCGGTAGCCCAGGCGCTCGGCCACCTCGGCGCCCACGACCGCGTCGAACAGGCCCTCGAAGGGCCGGCCTTCTTGTAGAACCAGCGGTTGGCGGTCACCGTAGTGGAAGTGCGTGAAGTAGGCGGGCGTGGTCGCGAGCACCGCGAAGCCGCGGTGCGAATCGCCCAGCGACAGCGGCACGACCCAATCCACGCCCGGGTGCGCGGACAGCGCCTGCACGCTGGTCCAGGCGATGTTGTTGGTGGCCGCGCCGATGCGGAACACGGCGTACAGCAGCAGCTCGGTCGAGCCGGTGCGCGCGCCCACGATCAGGTCGGTGCCCGAGACGGCCGACGAGAAGCTGTCGCGCAGCTGCGTGCGGATGCGTTCCACGCCCAGCAGCAGCAGCGTCGACAGCGCGATCGACAGCACCGTCAGCATGAGCGTGGTGCGGCGGTTCCAGGCGCTGCGCCAGGCGATGGAGAACAGCGCGCTCATCGGGTGGTGGCGCGGTTGAGGTCCGGCAGCCGCAGCACACGGGCGAAGCGCGCCGCGATGCGCTGGTCGTGGCTCACGAACACCAGCGCGCTGTGGTGTGCCTGGCAGGCCGCCAGCAGCACCTCGAGGAAGGCCTCGCGGTGGCCCTCGTCGAGGGCCGAGGTGGGTTCGTCGGCGATCACCAGTTCGGGCTGGCCGATCAGTGCGCGCGCCGCGGCCACGCGCTGTTGCTGGCCCACCGACAGCTGCAGCGCCGGGCGGCGCCACAGGGTGCGATCCAGGCCCATGCCGGCGAGCAGGTCCTCGGCCTGGGCGCGCGGCGTGCCGTGCTGCTGCGCGGCGCGGTTGCGGCGGCGGTCGGAAAAGCGGCAGGGCAGCAGCACGTTGTCGAGCACGCTCAGGTAGGGCAGCAGGTTGAACTGCTGGAAGATGTAGCCCACGTGCGCGACGCGGCAGCGGTCCCGGGCCGCACCCGAAAGCGCGGCCCAGTCGTGGCCCAGCAGCGTGGCGCGGCCGCTGTCGGCCACCAGCACGCCGGCCATCAGCGACAGCAGCGTGCTCTTGCCGCAGCCGCTGGGGCCATGCAGGAACAGCGTGTCGCCGGCCAGGACCTCGAGCCGCTCGATGTCGATGCACGGCGCTGCGGCGCCCGGCCAGCCGAAGCGCAGCGCTTCGATGGCGAGCACCTGGCTCATTGCGGCGTCACTTGCCCCACGCGAGCCGCGCGTTGGGCCGCTTGAGCGTGCGCTTGAACTGGCCCTGGGGCGAGACGATCTGGACCTCGATCTGGCGCGGGCCCTTGAAGGCGGTGAACAGTGCCACGTCGATGAACTTCACGGCCGAGGCGGTGGCGCAGTTGAAGGCGAAGGTGGCGTCGATGTCGGCATGGGCGCCGGCCGCCGGCGCCGCGGCATCGGCCTTGCCCAGGCCCAGCACCGGCGCGCGCAGGTCGACCGGGCCCAGCTTGCAGTTGCCGGCCGGATCGATCGCGAACAGCGTGTCGGCGGCGCGCAGCCTGGCCACGGCCTCGTCGACCGTCTTCTTCTCGGCATCGCTGCGCGGTGCGCGCTCGAAGCCAAGGAAGTTGTCCAGCGGTGCTTCCATCATGATCACCACGGTCGGGCCCTCGACCGCGACATCGAGCTTGACCTGGCCATGCACGTGGGCCTTCTGTTGCGCCTGCGCCGCGAAGGGCAGCGTGCACAGTGCGGCGGAAAGAAGGAGAAGACGGGACAGTCCTCGGTTCATGGTGCGGCGCCTTGCCGGGTCGGCAGCCCCGGGGTGTTGCTCCATTCGCTCCAGCTGCCGGCATAGAGCGCGGTCGACCCCAGGCCCGCGATGCGCATCGCGAGCAGGTTGGGCAGGGCGCTCACGCCGCTGCCGCACTGGTGGACGACCGTCGAGGGATCGCGTCCGGCCAGCAGGGTTTCGAATTCGGCGCGCAACTGCGCGGCGGGCTTGAACTTGCCGTCCGGACCGATGTTCTCGGCGAAGGGGCGGTTGAGCGCCCCGGGGATGTGACCGGCGATCGGGTCCAGAGGTTCCACCTCGCCGCGGTAACGGGCACCCGCGCGGGCGTCGATCAGCGTCTGGCGCGCAGCGCCGAGTCCGGCCGCGACCTGTTGCGTGCCGACCAGCGCGACGCGCGGTTCCGAGGGCACGAAGTTCGACTGGAAGTGCGCCGGCTCCTCGCCCTGCGCCACTGCGCCGCCCGTGGCCTGCCAGGCCTGCAGGCCGCCGTCGAGCACCGCAACCGCCTCGTGGCCCATCCACTGCAGCATCCACCAGAGCCGGCCGCAGTAATTGGCGCCGTTGCGGTCGTAGACCACGGCCTGCATGCCGTTGGAGAAGCCCACGCTCGACAGCCAGATGGCGAACTTCTCGCGGCTGGGCAGCGGGTGGCGGCCGCCCGAGGCGGGCACGCCGTCGTCGTGCGCCACCACCACCGCGCCGTCCTTGCCGGGCAGGCCGTGGGGGGCGCTCAGGGCTTCGTCGAGGCTGGCGTACACCGCGCCGGCGATGTGCAGCTCGAGGTACTGGGCGGCGCCGGCTGCGGGCTTCATCAGGTCGAAGCTGCAGTCGAACACCATCAGCGGCGTGCCGGCCGCCTGCAGGGCCTGCAGTTGTTCGGGGGAGATCAGGGTGTCGTAGCGGGGGGTGGACATGGGAACTCCTTGCAGGAACGGGGGGACAGACGTCAGTGTTCTTCGGCCGGCGCCTTAGGCAGCGAGCGTTGGCGCAGGAAGGTGGCGGCGATGCCGCTCAGGATGATCAGGCCCATGCCGGCCCAGCCGCTCAGGTCCAGCCGGTCGTCGAACAGCAGGGCGCCGTAGATGGCCGCGAAGATGATGCCCGAGTACTGCAGGTTGGCCACCAGCAGCGTACCGCTTTCCGACTTGGCCGTGGCATAGGCGCGCGTCATGCACAGCTGGCCCAGCGCCGCGAGCACGCCCACCGGCAGCAGCCAGGCGGCATGCGCCCAGGACCATTGGGCCCAGGGCGTGAAGCCGTCGATCACCGTGACCAGGCCGCCCGCGACGGCCGAGCCGACCGCGAAGTAGAAGACCGTGCGCGCTTCGGGTTCGCCGGCGCGCGAGAGTGCCACCACCTGCATGTAGGCGAAGGCGGCGGTCATGCCCGAGAACAGGCCCAGCAGGCTGGCGAAGCCCTGGCTGCTGTCGACGCTGGGCTTGAGCATCATCACCACGCCCGCGAAACCGATCAGCACCGTGAGCACCATCGTTCCCTGGAACGGCGGCCGGGGAATCGAGCCGTCGCGACCGGGCACCGGCACCCAGGCCAGCAGCGCGCCGCCGACCAGGAAGGCCGCGATCCAGACGCTGCTCATGTAGTTGAGCGTGACCGCGGTGGCCAGCGGCAGGTGCGCGATCGCATAGAACCACGCGCCTAGCGATACCACGCCGATCAGGCTGCGCCAGGCATGCATGCCCGGGTAGCGCGTGCCCAGCGAGACGCCGCGGTTGCGCGCCAGCAGCCAGAGGAAGACGATGCCGATCAGGCCGCGGTAGAACACCAGTTCGGCGCTGGTGAACCAGGCCGAGGCGATCTTGACGCACAGCCCCATGGTGGCAAAAAACAAGGCGCCCAGAACCATCCACAGAGCTTGCATCGTTCGTCAGTCGCCGTGCTTCGGCAGGGTTGGGAGGAGGGGGCGTGAAACGCAGCGCAACGGGCTCGGCCCGACCGCGGGTGGGCGTGGTGACACGAAGTGCGCTACGCCGCAGGGGCGAGCTTGTTCCGATACCACTCGTGGAATTGCTGCATGCCGTCTTCCATGGGGCTCTGGTAGGGGCCGGTCTCGTTGTCGCCGCGCAGCATCAGCGCGCGGCGGCCGGCGTCCATGCGCTCCGCGATCTCGTCGTCTTCCACGCAGGTCTCCATGTAGGCGGCCTGCTGGGCCTCGACGAACTCGCGCTCGAAGGCGACGATTTCCTCGGGGTAGAAGAACTCGACCATGTTGAGCGTCCTGGTCGGGCTGATGGGGTGCAGCGTCGACACGGTGAGCACGTGCGGGTACCACTCGATCATCACGTGGGGGTAGTAGGTCAGCCAGATGGCGCCGTACTTGGGCGGCTTGCCGTCGCGGTACTGGAGCAGCTGCTCCTGCCACTTCTGGTAGACCGGGCTGCCCGCGCGGCCGAGCCGGTTGGCCACGCCCACGGTCTGCACCGAGAAGTCGTCCTTGAATTCCCAGCGCAGGTCGTCGCAGGTCACGAAGCTGCCCAGCCCGGGGTGGAAGGGACCGACGTGGTAGTCCTCGAGGTAGACCTCGATGAAGGTCTTCCAGTTGTAGTTGCACTCGTGCAGTTCGACGCGGTCGAGCGCATAGCCGGTGAAGTCCAGGTCGGCACGCGGGCCGAGGCCGGCCAGGTCGGCGGCCACGTCGCGTCCGCTGCCGTCGGGGTTCTTCTCGAACAGCAGGCCGTTCCACTCTTCGAGCGGATAGTTGTGCAGGTTGAGGCAGGGGTCCTGCGCGAAATGCGGGGCGCCGATCAGCGTGCCGGTGGCGCGCGGGTCGGAGGCCGCGTAGGTCCAGCGGTGCAGCGGACAGACGATGTTGCCGCCGGTGCGCGCATCGAGCTGGCCGCGACCCTGGAGGATCAGCGCCTGCCGGTGGCGGCAGACGTTGGAGATCAGTTCGACGCCCTTGGGCGTGTGCACCAGCGCGCGGCCGTCGTGCTCCTGCGGCAGGGTATGGAAGTTGCCGAGCTCCGGCACCGCCAGCCGGTGGCCGACGTAGCGCGGTCCATGGGCGAACAGCGTCTGCAGCTCGCGAGCGAAAAGGGCTTCGTCGAAGTACGCGGAAACCGGAAGTTGGCTCTGGGCCTGCTGCAGTTGAAGACTTAAATCAGACATGGGTGACCTGACCAAGCTCCCCACAGGGAGGAAAAAGGAAAAAGAGGCGCCGTCTGGCGGATGCGACGGCCCGAAAAACATCGCCGGCGGGCGCCGGCGTGGAGGAGGGGGGATTGTACCCGGCCGCCCCTTGGCTGCGGGCCGTGGCCGCAGCGTCCCCAGAAGTCCTCGGCATTTGGGGCGCGCCGGGTGAAAGCCGATGCCGGTTTCTGGTGCCTGCGCAGGCACGCCGCGCCGTGGAAACTAAAATGCGACGTTTCATCCACGATCTCCCGCATGCCCAAGGCGCCTTCCCCTCTTTCCCAGACCGGTTCTGCCCCCGTGGCCGACACCGGGCCCCTGCCGGCCAGCTACGAAGCCGGGCTGCAGGAACTCGAACGGCTGGTGAACGAACTCGAGTCCGGCCAGTTGCCGCTCGACCAGCTGCTGGGCAGCTACCAGCGCGGCGCGGCCCTGCTCGGGTTCTGCCGCGACAAGCTGCAGGCCGTGGAAGACCAGATCAAGGTGCTCGACGCGGGCCACCTCAAGGCGTGGTCGGCCGAATGACGGCCGTTCACACGGCACCGGGCTGGGACACGCAGCGCCTGGCGGCCTGGAGCGGGCCGCATCTTTCCAGCGTCGAAGCGGCGCTGTCGGCCTGGGTCGGCGTCGATGCGCCGGTCAAGCTCGGCGATGCGATGCGCTATGCGGTGCTCGACGGCGGCAAGCGCCTGCGCCCGCTGCTGGTGCTGGCCGCCAGCGAGGCCGTGGGCGGCGTCGCGGCCGCGGCGCTGCGTGCGGCCTGCGCCACCGAACTGATCCACGCCTATTCGCTCGTGCACGACGACCTGCCCTGCATGGACAACGATGTGCTGCGCCGGGGCAAGCCCACGGTGCACGTGCAGTTCGGCGAGGCCGATGCGCTGCTCGCGGGCGACGCGCTGCAGGCGCTGGCCTTCGAACTGCTCACGCCCGACGACGGCAGCGTTGAGCCCACGGTGCAGGCCACGCTGTGCCGGCTGCTGGCGCGTGCGGCCGGCAGCCAGGGCATGGCGGGCGGCCAGGCGATCGACCTGGCCAGTGTCGGCCTGGCGCTGACCGAAGCCCAGTTGCGCGAGATGCACCGCCTGAAGACCGGCGCGCTGCTGCAGGGCAGCGTCGACATGGGCGCGGCCTGTTCGCAGCAGGTGGCGCCCCAGGCGCTGGCTGCGCTGAGCGCCTACGGCGCGGCGCTGGGCCTGGCCTTCCAGGTGGTGGACGACATCCTCGACGTCACCGCCGACTCGCAGACCCTGGGCAAGACCGCCGGCAAGGATGCCGCGGCCGACAAGCCGACCTACGTGTCGCTGCTGGGCCTCGACGGCGCCCGCGAGCAGGCCACGCAACTGCTGGGCGAGGCCCTGGCCGCGCTCGAACGCAGCGGCTTGCCTGACACGAATGCGCTGCGTGCGCTGGCACACATGGTCGTGGACCGCGACCGATAACAAGAACACATCCCATGGCCGAGTTGCTTCCCACCCTCCACGATCCTTCGGTCCTGCGCCAGTACGACCGCGCCCAGCTCAAGCAACTGTCCGATGAGGTGCGCGCCTGCGTGCTGGACAACGTGTCGCGCACGGGCGGCCACCTGAGCTCGAACCTGGGCACCGTGGAGCTCACGGTCGCGCTGCACCACGTGTTCAACACGCCGCACGATCGGCTGGTGTGGGACGTGGGCCATCAGACCTACCCGCACAAGATCCTCACCGGCCGGCGCGAACGCATGCCGACGCTGCGCCAGCAAGGCGGCATCTCGGGCTTTCCGCAGCGCGCCGAGAGCGAGTACGACACCTTCGGCACCGCCCATTCGTCGACCAGCATCTCGGCCGCGCTCGGCATGGCGATGGCGGCCAAGCAGAAGGGCGAGGACCGCCACGCCGTGGCGATCATCGGCGACGGTGCGCTGACCGCGGGCATGGCCTTCGAGGCGCTCAACAACGCGGGCGTGTCGGACTGCAAGCTGCTGGTGATCCTGAACGACAACGACATGTCGATCAGCCCGCCCGTGGGTGCGCTCAACCGCTACCTCGCGCAACTGATGAGCGGCAACTTCTACGCCGCCGCGAAGAACGTGGGCAAGAGCGTGCTGCGCGCCGCGCCGCCGCTGTTCGAGCTCGCCAAGCGCTTCGAGCAGCATGCCAAGGGCATGGTGGTGCCGGCCACGCTGTTCGAGCAGTTCGGCTTCAACTACGTGGGCCCGATCGACGGCCACGACATCGATTCGCTGGTGCCCACGCTGGAGAACCTCAAGCAGCTCGACGGCCCGCAGTTCCTTCACGTCGTGACCAAGAAGGGCCAGGGCTACAAGCTGGCCGAGGCCGACCCGGTGGCCTACCACGGCCCGGGCAAGTTCGATCCGCAGGTCGGCCTGGTCAAGTCGACCACCGTTGCCAAGCAGACCTTCACGCAGGTCTTCGGCCAGTGGCTGTGCGACATGGCGGCCCAGGACGGGCGCCTGGTCGGCATCACGCCCGCGATGCGCGAAGGCTCGGGCATGGTGGAGTTCGAGAAGAAGTTTCCGGCTCGCTACTACGACGTGGGCATCGCCGAGCAGCATGCCGTGACCTTCGCGGCCGGCCTGGCCTGCGAAGGGCTCAAGCCGGTGGTCGCGATCTACTCGACCTTCCTGCAGCGCGCCTACGACCAGCTGATCCACGACGTGGCGATCCAGAACCTGCCGGTGGTGTTCGCGCTCGACCGCGCGGGCCTGGTGGGCGCCGACGGTGCCACGCACGCGGGCGCCTACGACATCCCCTTCCTGCGCTGCATTCCCAACATGAGCATCGCGTGTCCGGCCGACGAGCGCGAATGCCGCCAGCTGCTGACCAGCGCCTACGAACAGAACCACCCGGTGGCGGTGCGCTACCCGCGCGGTGCGGGGGCTGGCACGCTGCCCAACCTCACGCTCGACGCCCTGCCTTTGGGCAGGGGCGAAATCCGCCGCGAAGGCCGGCGCATCGCGATCCTGGCGTTTGGCTCGCTGCTGTATCCCGCGTTGAAGGCGGCCGAGTCGCTTGACGCGACCGTGCTCAACATGCGCTGGGCCAAGCCGCTCGACGTCGAACTGCTGCTGCAGGTCGCCGCCACGCACGACGCTTTCGTCACGCTGGAAGAGGGTGCCATCATGGGCGGCGCAGGCAGTGCGGTGCTCGAGGCGCTGCAGGCCGCGAAGCTGCAGAAGCCGGTGCTGCAACTGGGCTTGCCCGACGTGTTCATCGAGCATGGCGATCCGGCCAAGCTGCTGGCGGGCATCGGGCTCGACGCGGCGGGCATCGAGCAGTCGATCGCGGACCGCTTCGGCCGCGCCTGATCTGGTTTTTCTCCTTCGCCGCCGGGGCAGGGAGAAACACCCGACGCGTCTTTGTCTTGCTCCTTCCCCCTCTGGGGGAAGGTTGGGATGGGGGCTTGCGGCGACAGAGACGCCAAGGCGTTTCGAAGGCCGCACGCCCCCACCCCGCCCCCGGCGGGGGAAACACCCGGAGACCTCAAGTCCCCAGGTACGCGTCCTGCACCTTCGGATTGCCCAGCAGTTCGCGCCCGGTGCCCGCGAGCACGATCGAGCCGGTCTCGATCACATAGGCCCGGTCCGCGATCTTCAGCGCCTGGCGCACGTTCTGCTCCACCAGGAAGATCGTCAGCCCCTGCTTGTTGATCTCGCGCAGCGTACGGAAGATGTCCTGCACGATGATCGGCGCCAGGCCCATCGAGGGTTCGTCCAGCAGCAGCACGCGCGGCTTGGCCATCAGCGCGCGTCCGATGGCCAGCATCTGCTGCTCGCCGCCCGAGAGGTTGCCGGCCAGGCCGTCGGCCCGGTCCTTGAGCACCGGGAACAGCGCGTACATGCGCTCGAGGTCGGCCGCGCGCGCGGCCGCGCCGTCGCGCCGCGTGTAGGCGCCCAGTTCGAGGTTCTCGCGCACCGTCAGCGTGGTCAGCGTGGCGCGGCCTTCGGCCACCTGCACCAGGCCGCCGGCCACGATCTTGTGCGGCGACAGCGTGCTGATGTCCTGGCCCGCGAACAGCACGCGGCCGGCGGTCTTCTTCACCAGCCCCGACAGCGCCAGCAGCGTGGTCGACTTGCCGGCGCCGTTGGCACCGACCAGCGTGGTGATCTGGCCTTCGTGTAGTTCGAGGTCGATGCCCTTGACGGCCTCGACGTGGCCGAAGGACACCTTCAGGCCCTGGACCTGCAGCAAGGGGATGGTCTTGGCGACGCTCATGCCGCGGTCTCCTGGTCGTTCGTGGCTTCGTCGTCTTCGCGGCCGAGGTAGGCCTCGATCACCTGCGGGTCGTTGCGGATCTGGTCGGGGCCGCCGCGCGCGATGATGCGGCCGAAGTTCAGCACCGCGATCTGCTGGCACAGGCCCATCACGAAGCGCATGTCGTGCTCGATCATGAACACCGTGAAGCCGCGCGCCGCGATGTTCTCGATCTCGACCATCAGCTCGCTCTTCTCGGTGCTGTTCATGCCGGCCACCGGCTCGTCGAGCAGCAGCAGCGTGGGCTCGGTGGCCAGCGCGCGCGCCAGCTCCAGCTTGCGCTGGTCGCCGTACGAGAGGTTGTCGGCCACGTCGTGCGCCTTGTGGTCCAGCTTGACCCAGCTGAGCAGTTCACGCGCACGGTCACGCGCGCGCTTCTCCTCGCTGCGGAACAGGCCCGAGCCGGCCAGCAGCCCCAGCGGGCCGTAGCGAAGCTTGGCGTCCATGCCCACGGTCACGTTCTCCAGCAGCGACATCTCCTTGAAGATGCGGATGTTCTGGAAGGTGCGCGCGATGCCGCCGCGCGTGATCTGGAAGGGCTTGCGGCCCGCCAGGTCCCGGCCTTCGAAATGGATGGTGCCGCTGGTGGTCGGCAAGAGGCCGGTGATCAGGTTGAACACCGTCGTCTTGCCGGCACCGTTGGGGCCGATCAGGCCGAAGATGCCGCCCTTGGGGATGTCGAGGTTCACGTCCTGCAGGACCTTGAGTCCGCCGAAGTGCCGCGACACGTTCTTCAATGTGAGCAGGTTGTTGTCGCTCATGCTGCGCTCCCCTTGCGGCCGAACCACTGGCGGATGCGTGCCGGGTCCCAGATGCCCTTGGGCAGGAACAGCACGATCAGCACCAGGATGAAGCCGTTGACCACCAGGCGGAAGGCGCCCAGGCCACGCAGCGTTTCCGGCAGCAGCGTGAGGATGGTGCCACCCAGCACCGGGCCCGTGAGGCTGCCGATGCCGCCCAGGATCGCCATCGTGAGGATGTCGACCGCGCGGTTGAAGCCGTACTCGGCCGGGCCGATGAAGAAGGTCAGGTGTGCGTTGAGCGTGCCCGCCAGGCCGGCGATGGCGCCGCCCAGCACGAAGGCCAGCATCTTGTGGCCCGCCACGTCGATGCCCATCAGGCCCGCGGCGGTCTCGTCTTCCTTGATCGCCTCGAACGCGCGGCCGACCTTGGAGCGGCGGATGCGCCACAGCACCAGGATCGTGAGCACCAGCGCCAGCGCCACGTGCCACCACTGCGTGGATTGCGGAATGCCGTTGAGCCCCAGCGCGCCGCCCGTGAGCGATTCGACGTTGAGGATGGTGATGCGCACCACCTCGCCGAAGGCCAGCGTGGCCATCGCGAGGTAGACGCCCGACAGCCGCAGCGTGGGCTTGCCGATGAGGAAGGCGACCAGCGCCGGCGCGGCCATGCCCGCGGCGATGGCCACCGGGAAGGGCACGCCGTAGTTGAGCGTGAGGATCGAGGCGGTGTAGGCGCCGATGCCCATGAAGGCCGCGTTGGCCAGGGCCAGCATGCCGCAGGCCAGCGTGAGCCAGATCGAGAGGGCCAGCAGGCCGTTGATGCCCAGCGAGAGCACCAGGTTGCTGTAGACCGACCAGAAATTGTCGAGAGCTTCCATGGTCAGACCTTGCGCTCCTTGAGCGAGCCGAACAGGCCCTTGGGGCGCACGAGCAGCACCAGGAACAGCAGGCCGAAGGCCACCGCGTCACGCATGTTGGAGCCCACGTAGGCCACCGACAGCACCTCGGCGAAACCGAGGAACAGGCCGCCCAGCAGCGCGCCGCGGATGTCGCCCATGCCGCCCAGGATGATCACCGCGATGCCCTTCTCGAGCATCGGCTGGCCCATCAGCGGGAACAGCGCATTGGAGTACAGGCCGATCAGCACGCCCGCCACGCCGCCCAGGCCCGCGGCCACGAAGGAGGTCAGGTAGAACAGGCCTTCGACGTTCACGCCGACCAGGTAGGCCGCCTTGGGCGATTCGGCGATGGCGCGCAGCGCGCGGCCGAGTTGCGTGCGCTGCAGCGACAGCATCAGCACGCCCATCAGCACGAAGGACGAGAGCACGATGCCCAGTTCGAGCACGGTCACGTGGATGCTGCCGATCACCAGTGCGTCGTCGGGAATGGTGCCGGGCGGGAAGCGCAGGTTCTCCGCGCCGAAGATGCCCTGGATGCCGTTGTTCAGGATGATGGCCACGCCGATGGTGGCGATCATCGGGATCAGGTGGGGCGCGTTGCGCTTGCGCAGCGGCTTGAGCACCAGCACGTCGATCACGAAGCCCACCACGCCGCAGAAGACGAAGGCGAAGGGCAGGCCGACCCACAGGGGCATGCCCGAGACGCGCATGAATTCGGCCGCGGCGTAGGCACCGACCATGAACACCGCGCCGTGCGAGAGGTTGATGACGCCGAGCACGCCGAAGATGAGTGTGAAGCCGAGCGCGAAGAGTGCGTAGACGCACCCCAGCGACAGGGCATTGACAAGCTGCTGATCGAGCACGATGGGCTTCCGTCAGGCCGCGGGCAGGGCGCGCCGCGGCAAATCAATAAAAGAAAACGGCGCAGAGGTCTGCGCCATTGCGGGGAACAGGGCGGGCCGCGCGGTCCGCCATCGAGAGGCTTACTTCTCGATCACGAACTGCGTGCCGCGCGACACGCTCACGATGGCCTTCTGCTGCGCGTCGTAGCCGGCGGGCTTGCCGGCCTTGTCCTTGGCGCGTGCGAAGGTGAAGGCGCCGGTGGCACCGGTCCACTTCACGTTGGGCAGCGCGTCGCGCAGGGCGCTGCGGTCGGCTGCCAGGTTGCCCGACAGCTTCACGCCCTTGAGCGCCTGGGCCACCACGTACAGGCCGTCGTAGGCCTGGGCCGCGAACTGGTCGGGCGCGGCCTTGAACTTGTCGTTGTAGGCCTTCTGGAACTTGGTGTTCTCGGCCGTGGCGTTGCTGGCCGACCAGGGGCTGCCGACGTACAGGTTGTCCGAGCTGCCCTTGGCCAGTTCGAAGATCTTGGTCGAGTTCATGCCGTTGCCGCCGATGATCGGCACGTTCAGGCCGAGCTGGCGGGCCTGCACCATCACCGGCGCGCCTTCGGCGAGCAGCGCCGACAGCACGATCGCGTCGGGGTTGGTGGCCTTGATCTTGGTCAGCTGGGCCTTGAAGTCCACGTCGCCCTTGGCGAAGGTCTCGGTGGTGGTCACAGGCAGCTTCAGGTCTTCGAGGGCCTTCTTGAAGTTGTCGTAGCCGCTCTTGGTGAACACGTCGTCGTTGCCGTAGAGCACCGCGACCTTCTTCACGTTGGCGTGCTTGATCGCCACGCGCAGCGTTTCGGGCAGCACATCGGCCTCGGTCACCGAGTTGCGGAAGATGTAGTCGCCGATCGAGGTGATGCCGTCGGCCGTGTTCGAGGTGCCGAAGGCCACGGTCTTCGAGGCCTGGGCGATCGGGTCGGCCGCCTGGGCCGAGTTCGACAGCGTGGGGCCGAAGGTCATCAGGACCTTGTCCTGGAAAATGAGTTTCTTGAAGACGTTGATCGCGTCTTCCTTCTTGCCTTGCTCGTCTTCGATGGCGAGCACGATCTTGTCGCCGTTGATGCCGCCGGCGGCATTGATCTCGTCGGCTGCCAGCTGGAAGCCGTTGCGGATGGCCGAACCGTACTGGGCGGCACCGCCCGACAGGGCAGCGGCCACGCCGATCTTGATGTCGGCGGCCTGGGCGCCGAAGGCGGTGGCTGCGGCGAGCGCGAGCAATGCGGGCTTGAAGGAAATGAGGTTTCTCATGAGAGGGCCGTTGTCAGGGAGGTATAAGGGCGGTCTCACATTTTATGCCTCTCGCCCGCGGACCGCTGCGCGGGTGCGGCGCCCGAGTTGCGGTGCCGCAGGGTAAACCCCCCGCCGAACACTGTAAGTGCGTTTTTACAATCGCCCGGGCTGACACCCCAGTCGCCGATGCGGTCATGAGCCGCGTGCCGTTATTTTCAAAGAACCCGGAGTTGTCCATGGATCGTCGTTCCCTCATCAAAAACGCTGGCATCGCGGGCGTCCTGGCTGCAGGCATCGCGCCTGCGGTTCATGCCCAGGCCGCAGTGCGCTGGCGTCTCGCTTCGAGCTTTCCCCGGTCCCTGGACACCATCTTCGGCAGCGCCGAAATGCTCTCGAAGACCGTCAAGGCCCTGTCGGGCGGCAAGTTCGAGATCACCGCGCACCCGGCCGGCGAACTGATGCCCGCCTTCGGCGTGGTCGATGCGCTGCAGGGCGACACCATCGAGATGGCGCAGAGCGCCGCCTACTACTTCACCGGCAAGGACCCGATCTTCGCCTTCAGCTGCGCCGTGCCCTTCGGCCTGACCGCTCGCCAGAACGATTCCTGGAAGGAATACGGCAACGGCCGCAAGCTGCTCGATGCCTTCTTCGCGCAGTACAACTTCCGCACCGCCAGCGCCGGCAACACCGGCACGCAGATGGGTGGCTGGTATCGCAAGGAAATCAAGACCGTGGCCGACCTCAAGGGCCTGAAGATGCGCATGGGCGGCGGCGTGTTCGGCGAATCGATGGCCAAGCTTGGCGTGATCTCGCAGAACATGCCCGCAGGCGACGTGTACCAGGCGCTCGAAAAGGGCACGCTGGATGCGGCCGAGTTCGTCGGCCCCTACGACGACCTGAAGCTGGGCTTCAACAAGGTCGCGCCCTTCTACTACTACCCCGGCTGGTGGGAAGGCGGCGCCGACCTCGAGTTCTTCATCAACAACAAGGCCTTCGCCAAGCTGTCGGACGAGAACAAGGCCATCCTGGATGCCGCCACCAAGGTTGCGGCCCGCGACATGACGGCCAAGTACGACGCCTACAACCCGGTGGCGCTGAAGAAGCTGGTGGCCGACAAGACCCAGCTCAAGGCCTTCCCGAAGGCCGTGATGGACGCCGGCTTCAAGACCGCCATGGAAGTCTTCGCCGAGCATGAAGCCAAGTCGCCGGAGTTCAAGAAGATCCACCAGGACATGCGCACCTTCCAGCGCGATCAGATCCTGTGGAACCGCTTCTCCGAATTCCCGTTCAATCAGTACATGAACGGCGTGAAGGTCTGAAGCCGGCGCCGGCCCTGGTGGGCGGCTCCAAAAGAAAAACCGCGCGATGCGCGGTTTTTTTTCGTCTGCGGACAGCGCGGACGGCGCCGGAAAGCGAGGCGCCGAAGCGCCCCGGGTTCTGCTCAAGGCGTCTTGGGCTTGAGCGAGTCCTGCAGTGCCTTGAGCGGATCGTCGGCCGTCGCTTCGGGCGCTGCGGGCGAGGGCTCCGCGCTCGGCTCGGGCGCCGCGCCGCCTTCGGCCGGTGCCGCGGGTTCGGTGCTCGGTTCTTCGTTCGCACCGTAGCCGCCGTCGGTGCTGCTCTCCGGCTGCAGCTGCTCGCGCATCTGTTCGCCCACCTTGTCGAGGTCGTAGTTCTGCACCTTGTCCAGGCTGCCGGTGACCAGTCCCGGGAACGCGATCAGCACGCCCACCATCACCAGCTGGATCAGCACGAAGGGCACCGCGCCGCGGTAGATCTGCATGGTCGTGACCGGCTGCATGATCTTCTGCGTGACACGGTCGACATAGGGCTTCTCCGGCGCCACCGAGCGCAGGAAGAACAGCGCGAAGCCGAAGGGCGGGTGCATGAACGAGGTCTGCATGTTGACCGCCAGCAGCACGCCGAACCAGATCAGGTCGATGCCCAGCTTGTGCGCGACCGGCGCCAGCAGCGGCACCACGATGAAGGACAGCTCGAAGTAGTCGAGGAAGAAGGCCAGCACGAAGATCAGGATGTTCACCACGATCAGGAAACCCACCTGGCCGCCCGGCAGGCCGGTCAGCAGGTGCTCGACCCAGATCGGGCCGTCCGCCGCCTGGAAGACCAGGCCGAAGACGGTCGCGCCGATCAGGATGAACATCACGAAGCTGCCCAGCTTGGTCGTGACCGTCAGCGCCTGCTTGAGCAGGTTCATGTCGAGGCGCTTGCGCGCCACGCCCATCACCAGCGCGCCGATCGCACCCATGGCGCCGCCCTCGGTCGGCGTGGCTACGCCCAGGAAGATGGTGCCCAGCACCAGGAAGATCAGCAGCAGCGGCGGGATCAGCACGAAGGTCACGCGTTCGGCCAGGCGCGACAGCAGTTTCAGGCCGGTGAGCTTGTTGAAGACCGCGATCACGAAGGCCACGAAGGTGCCGCCGCACATCGCGACCACGACCTTCTCGTCGGTGGCGACGAAGGTGACTTCCTCGCCTTGCCACCAGGTGTGCAGCGCGGTCATGTTCTGCGCCAGCAGGATCGCGGCGATGGCCGAGATGGTCATCAGCACCACCAGCGACATGTAGCCGCCGCCGCCGTTGGGCTCGCGGTAGATGCGGGCCTCGGGCGGAAGCGCGGGCACGCGCTCGGGCTTGAAGATGGCCAGGAAGGCGACGTAGAGCACGTACAGGCCCACCAGCATGAAGGCCGGGAGGAAGGCGCCCTTGTACATGTCGCCGACGCTCTTGCCCAGCTGGTCGGCCATGATGATCAGCACCAGCGAGGGCGGGATGATCTGCGCCAGCGTGCCCGAGGCGGCGATCACGCCGGAGGCCATGCGCCGGTCGTAGCCGTAGCGCAGCATGATGGGCAGCGAGATCAGGCCCATCGAGATCACCGAGGCGGCGACCACGCCGGTGGTGGCGGCCAGCAGCGCGCCCACGAAGATCACGGCCAGCGCCAGGCCGCCGCGCATCGGGCCGAAGACCTGGCCGACGGTGTCGAGCAGGTCCTCGGCCATGCCGCTTCGCTCCAGTATCAGCCCCATCAGGGTGAAGAAGGGAACGGCGAGCAGCGTGTCGTTGGCCATGATCCCGATGAGCCGCTGCGGCAGCCAGGCCATGACCGAGGACTGGAACACGCCCAGCTCGATGCCGATGAAACCGAAGAACAGCCCGCAGGCGCCGAGGCTGAAGGCCACCGGGAAGCCCAGCAGCAGAAAGATGATCAGCCCCGCGAACATGATCGGGGCGAAATTGGCAGTGATGAATTCCATGGTGTGTGCGTTGCGCTTCGTTCAGCGGGCCTGGGGCGCCGTCTCGGGCGTTGCGGGCTGGAGGCCCGCGCGCTCGCGCAGCACTTCGGCCAGTTCCTCTTCGGCCGATTTCTCGCCCACCTTGAGCGTCGGGTCCGGCCCGTCGCCGCGCAGGAACGCGACGCGTTTGATCAGTTCCGACCAGCCCTGCAGCAGCAGCAGCGTGAAGCCCACCGGCAGCGCCAGCCAGACCGGCCAGCGGATCAGGCCGCCCGAGTTGCCGGACATCTCGCCCGACTGGTACTGCGAGATCAGCATGGGCACGGTGTAGTACAGCACCACCAGGCACAGCGGCGTGAGGAACAGCGCGAATCCGAGGATGTCGATCCACATCTGCGTGCGTTTCGACAGCCGGCTGTTGAGCACGTCGATGCGCACGTGTTCGCGGTTGAGCAGGGTGAAGCCCGCCGCGATCAGGAAGGACCAGGCGAACAGGTACCACTGGACTTCGAGGTAGGCGTTCGAACTGGTGTTGAACACCTTGCGGACGATCGCGTTGAGCGTACTGATGGCGGTGGACGCCAGAATGATCCAGATCGCGTACTTGCCCACTTGGGCATTGAGCCAGTCGATGGCTCTCGACAACTTCATCAGGCCTTGCATAGTCGCTCCATGTTTTGGACGTGCTTGATACGAACACACCCGGCACACCGGCGTTGTGTGCCGGCGGGTCGGGTGCAGTGGGGCGGATTCTATGGGGGCATGACGCATTGCCAATGCGGCGTTTGCCCGTAGTCGGTCGACGAAAGATGCACCGCGATAATCCGTGCATGCCTGCCCTCCCTGGTCCTGCATCGCGGCCCACGCATGCGACGCCGAAGACGATCGACTCGCCCGACATGCGGCGCGCCGGCCGCGAGCTGCTGTCGCTGGCCCTGATCGACGCGCGCAACCACACACTGCACCTGCTGTCGCTGTGCGAGCAGGCGCTGGGCGCCGGTGCCGCGCTGGTCCAGGCGCAGGAGGGCGTGGTCCCGCCGTTCTGGCTGGCTGGCCACGTCGCCTGGTTCTCGGAATGGTGGATCGCGCGCAACACGCAGCGCGCCTTCGGCCTGGACTGCCCCGCACGCCCGACCCGGCTGGCCTCGATCGAACCGCGGGCCGACGACTGGTGGAGCGGGCCGCCCGGTGCCAGCGCCGAACTGCCCGATGCCGAGGCCACGCGCGCCTACCTGCTCGAGACGCTGGAATGCACGCTCGACCTGCTCGCGCGTGCGGCCGAGACCGACGCCGGCCTCTATTTCTACCGCTTGGCGCTGTTGCACGAAGACCTGCGTGGCGAGCAGTTGATCGTGATGGCCCAGAGTCTGGGCCTGCCGCTGGACATCGCCCTGGCGCCAGCGGCCGCGCCACGCGAAGCGCTGCTGCTGCCGGCCACGCATTGGACGCTGGGCCAGCCCCCCGACGGCCCCGGTTTTGCGCTGTCCCAGGAGACCGGCACCGCGCGTGTCTCAGTGCCCGAGTTCGAGATCGATGCCCAGCCGGTGAGCTGGCAGCAGTTTGCCGAGTTCGTCGACGACGGCGGCTACGACCGACAGGACCTCTGGCAGCCCGGAGGCTGGCAATGGCTGGCGCAGCAGGACGAAGGGCGCCGCGCGCCGCGCCATGTGGAGCAGATCGGTGCTGGCCCGCGGGGCGCCGGCAGTGCGGTGCTGCAGCGCCGCTTCGGCCGCATGGTGCAGGCCGGGGGGCACCACGCCGCGGTGCACCTGAGCTGGTGGGAAGCCGACGCGTGGGCGCGCTGGGCCGGGCGCCGCGTCGCCACCGAGGTCGAATGGGAGATCGCGGCCCACGCGGGCGCGCACCGCGGTTTCGGCTGGGGCGGGGTGCACGAGTGGACCGCGGGCACGCTGCAGGCCTGGCCGGGCTGGCGCGCCGACCCGTGGAGCCTCGGCACCGATTTCGATCCGGCGCCGGTCTTCGGCACGGCGCGCGTGCTGCGGGGGGCATCCTTCGCGACCCGCGCGCGCATGCGCTCGCCGCAGTGGCGCGGCTTCGCGCTGCCGGCGCGCGACGACGGCTTCTTCGGCTTCCGCAGCTGCAGCATCTGAGCCGGCCGCGCGGCCGGCATGACCCGCGAGGTCATCGACGGCGCGCGCGCCGCGCGAGATCCTTGATGCACCCCGCGCTGTTGCGGGTCGCAAGAACCAAAGGAATCGCATGAACACCGCCGCCCTCGATGCCACCGGCATCGCCGACGATTACATCGCCGTCTGGAACGAAACCGACCCGGCGCGCCGCCGCCGCCTGCTCGAAGCCGGCTGGCAGCCCGATGCCAGCTATGTCGACCCGATGGCGCAGGCCCGCGGGCTCGATGCGATCGATGCGCTGGTCGGCGCGGTGCAGCAGCGCTACCCCGGCTTCCGCTTCCACCTCAAGGGCCAGGCCGATGCGCATGGCGACAACCTGCGCTTCGCCTGGACGCTGGGGCCCGCGGGCGCCGAGGACCTGATCGAGGGCTCGGACTTCGCGCAACTCGACCGCGGCAAGCTGCGCGCCGTGACCGGCTTCCTGGACAAGGTGCCGGCCGGCGCCTGAGGCCGCTAGGGGGCGGTGGCTGCCGGCCCCGCGTGCCCGACGCGGCCTTCGTCCAGCGTCACCACCGACTGCGCCAGCGCCTCGACGTCGCTCGGGTCGTGGGTGACCAGCAGCGTGGGCACCTGCACGCGCTCGAGCATCTCGGCCAGTTCGGCGCGCAGCCGGACCCGCAGCACCGTGTCGAGTGCCGAGAGCGGTTCGTCGAGCAGCAGCACGCGCGGCTGCGGTGCCAGCGCGCGGGCCAGGGCCACGCGCTGGCGCTGGCCGCCCGACAGGTAGCGCGGCCAAGCCGTGCGCAAGGTGCCCAGGTCGAACTGGCGCACCAGCGCGTCGATGCGCGCGCGCTGGGCCTCGTCGGGGCGCTGGCCCAGGCGGCAGAGGCCGAAGGCCAGGTTCTGCTCGACCGTCATGTGGGGGAACAGTGCGTAGTCCTGGAACACCAGGCCCACGCCGCGCGCGCGGGCCGGCAGGTCGATGCCCTGCGCGCTGTCGAGCAGCGCCTCGCCCGCCACCCGCACATGGCCGCGCGCATGCGGCGCCAGGCCCGCGATCGCCATCAGCACCGTCGACTTGCCCGAGCCCGAGGCGCCGATCAGCGCGGTGCGCAGCGTCGTGGACGTGAAGCGCGCGTCGAGCGCGAAGCGCCGCCCGGGCGATTCCAGCAGGGTCTGCACATGGATGTCGAGCACCGGGATCATGGTCGTCAATGCTTGGCCTGCAGCATGCGGCCCGACACCACCAGCACCACCACGCACACCACCGAGATCACCAGCGTGAGCCACAGCGCCTGGGCGTCGTTGCCGGCTTGCACGGCGTCGTAGATGGCGATCGACAGCGTCTGCGTCTTGCCGGGCAGGTTGCCGGCGATCATCAGCGTGGCCCCGAACTCGCCCATGGCGCGCGCGAAGGCCAGCATCAGGCCGGCCGTGATGCCGCGCACCGCGAGCGGCAGCGCCACGCGCGCGAAGATCTCGAACTCACCTGCGCCCAGCGTGCGCGCGGCATGCAGGAAGCGGCTGTCGACGTCCTCGAAGGCGGCGCGCGCGGCCTTGTAGATGAGCGGCAGCGAGACCAGCGAGGCGGCGATCACCGCGCCCTGCCAGGTGAACATCAGGTTGATGCCGAACCAGCGGTCGAGGTACTGGCCCAGCACGCCGTTGCGGCCGATCACGACGATCAGGTAGTAGCCGAGCACCGTGGGCGGCAGGACCATCGGCAGCATCAACAGCGCGTCGACGAAGTTCTTGCCGGCGAACTGGCGCCGCGCCATCCACCAGCCCAGCGCGATGCCCATCGCCCCTGCGAGCAGCGTGGCCAGCAGGGCGATCTTGAGCGTGAGCCAGAGGGGGGCGAGCAAGGATCAGGGCTTGGAGAAACCGAAGCCGTCGAGGATCTGCTGGCCCGGCGCGCTGCGCACGAAGGCGATGAAGTCCTTGCCGCCGGCCGCGTTCTTGCTCGTGGCGATCTGCGCGATCGGGTAGCTCACGGGCGTGGTGGTGGGCACGGTCAGCGCGATGCGCGTCTTGTCGCGTTCGATCAGCGCGTCGGTGCGGTAGACGAAGCCGGCATCGACCTCGGCGCGCGCGACGTAGTTGAGCACCTGGCGCACGCTCTCGCCGTAGATCCACTTGGGTTCCAGCGCGGCCGTGAGGCCGGCTTCCTGCACCGAGGCCATGGTGTAGCGGCCCACGGGCACCGACGACGGCGTGCCGGTCGAGATGCGCTTGTATGCGGCATCGCCCAGGTCGGACAGCTTGGCGGGCGAGGCCGCGGCGCTGGCGGGCACGATCAGCACCAGCGTGTTGCGCGCGAAGTCGGCGCGCGTGCCCTCGGCCAGCAGGTTGGCCTTGGCGGCACGGTCCATGGTTTCCTGGTCGGCCGAGGCGAAGACGTCGACCGGCGCGCCCTGCTGGATCTGTGCCAGCAGCGGGCCCGAGGCCGCGAAGTTGAAGGTCACCTTGGCGCCCGGGTGTGCCTTCTCGTAGGCCTGGCCGACGGCCTGGAAGGCATTGGTCAGGCTGGCCGCGGCGGACACCACCAACTCCTGCGCATGCAGCGCGACGCTGCCCAGCGAAAAAACAGCCAGCAGGGTGGCTTTGTGCAGCCAGCGGGGAGTCGTGTTCATCTCGCGTCCTTCGGTTCGCTATTCAAATTGGGAATAGCGAAATCATAACAACGCATGCGCGTGCGGCGCCCCGGGGAAAGCCGCATCAGGCCATGCGGTCGTCGGCGCGTATGGTCGGCAGCGCATCGAGGCGGTCGGCGAACCAGCCGATGCGCTCGGTGGCGCGCACGTCGAAGCGCGGCACGTAGGGTTTGATGTCGAGGACGGGTGTGCCGTCGAGCATGTCGTTGCCCGCGATGTGCAGGATGCGGCCCTCGACCTTTTGCAACTGCACGATCGACAGCCCCAGCCGGTTCGGCCGCGCCGGCGCACGCGTGGCGAACACGCCGTGGGTGCGGTCGTCGAGAAAGGGCATGACCTCGAGCTTCTCGCTCGCACAGCGATGGAAGTGCGTGAACAGGACCAGGTACTCGAAGCCCTCGATGTCGCGCAGGCCGGCCGCGAATTCGGCGAAGACCTCGACCTGTGCCAGCTCCTGCGGTACGCCGGCCGACTGGATCGGCATGCCGGTGACCTCGGTGAAGCGGCTGTGCACGCGCGCGACCGGCCGGCAGACGACAGCGTCGTTCATCCGATCGCCTTGTCGCTGGCCGTGAAGGCAAGGGCCGCGGGCCGTGCGCCGCTGCGCGAGCCCTGCGCCGGCGCCGACCAGCAGGACCAGACGGCCTGCGACAGCGGCCGGTCTACGGCCGGCGCGGGCTCGGCGATGGTGCCGATGCTGATGAAGCCGGCCAGGAATTCATGCGGTCCGAGGCCGAGGTCGGCGCAGATCTCGGCATCGAAGCAGCGGTCGCCGCTGAGCATGATCGCGCCGTAGCCCTGTGCATGTGCGGCGTTGAGCAGGTTGCCCAGCGCGGCACCGGCCGCCAGCCACTGCTCGCGCAGTGGCACGCGCTTGCGCTGGCGCAGCGACACCACGAAGGCCAGCAGGCAGGGCGGGCGGGTGGCGTGTTCGCGCGCGCGCCGCAGGTCGCTCGCGGCCGCCATCGGATCGCGGCCGCGCTTTTCCCGCTCGAAGATGTCGGCCAGCGCTGCGCGCGATTCGGCCCGGAACTCGATCACGCGCCAGGGATGCAGCCGGCCATGGTCGGGCGCCGTGAGGGCGGCCTGCAGCATCAGGTCCAAGGCTTCGGGCGTGGGCGCCGGCCCGGTCAGCCGGCGCGGCGACACCGAGCGCCGCGCCAGCAGCATCGGCAGCGAGGTGTGGGCGGGCGCCTTGGGGCCCAGCATCTCCACGTCGCCGAAGGCCAGGTGGCGCAAGGCACGGTCGGCCAGCGGGTGTGTGAGCAGCGCCCAGTAGGCGCCGGGCATGGCGGGCGAGCCGGCCGCGGCACTCCATTCGCGCAGCAGGTCGGCGCTGCCGCGGGCGCGGGCGAAACGCGCCAGGGCCGGTGCATGGTGCCGGTCGAGTGCGGCGTTCAGCGCCTCGGCCTCGGCGCCCGCGGTGGCGGCGCTGGCCACCGCCGCGGCGATCACGGCTTCGTCGACCTCGCGCTGGGCGACGGCCCCGTGCGGCAGCAGCTCGCGCAGCGCCTCGACCGGCAGGCAGGTGCGCAGCACGGACGCATGCAGGTGGCGGCCCAGTCGCGAAAGGGAATGGCGCGGGGCGGCCGCTTCGGAGACGAGGGTTTCGGCACTCACGGTGGGGGTCCTTTCAAGGCGGGCGGCAAGGCCCGGCGACGTCCTGTCGAGGGCCTGCCGCGCGCGCTATTCCAAAAAAGGATAACGCAAGCGGCGCCGCGCCGTGCGGCATCGGGGGCATTGCACAATGCCCCGCATGGCAAGCCCCCGACTCATCGACGCGCTCGGGCATGGCCCGAGCGACAAGCGCATCGACCTGCTGCGCGGTATCGCCCGCAGCGGCAGCATCTCGCAGGCCGCGCGTGATGCGGGCGTGAGCTACAAGGCGGCCTGGCAGGCCATCGACACCCTGACCAATCTCGCGGGCGTGCCGCTGGTCGAGCGGGCGGTAGGCGGTGCGGGCGGCGGCGGAGCGCTGCTCACGGCCCAGGGCGGCCATCTGCTCGAACTGGCCGAGGCCCTCGACACCGCGCGGCGCGAGGTGCATGCGCGCTGGGCCGCCGGTGGGGCCGATGCGGCGCCCCGTGTCGACGCCACCCTGTCGCGACTGGCTGTGCGCACCAGCATGCGCAACCAGCTGCCGGCTGTGATCGAGGCGCTGACGCCGACGGGACGCACCGTGCGCGCGGTGATGCGTGTCGGCGACGCGGATCGCGCACCCGATGCGACCGACAGCTGCCGCATCGCTGCACGCATCACCCAGGAAAGTGCCGAACTGCTGGGACTGCATGAAGGTCTGTCGGTGCTCGTGCTGTGCAAGGCCACCGCGGTGCGCGTGTGCCGTGCCGACGCCGCGCCGGTCGGCCGGCGCAGCGCGGGCAACCGGCTGGACGGCGCCGTGACCGGTGTGCTGCGCGGCGCGGGGGGCGACGAGATCGCGGTGGCGATCGGCGCCGGGCTGCAACTGGTCGGCTTTGCGCCGCGCGACGTCGTACTGCGCACGCGGCAGCGCGTGGCCGTCGTGGTCGACGAGGCTGCGGTGGTGGTCGCGCTGCCGGGCTGAGCGGGCCGCCGCATTTCCCAGGCCGGCATCGCAAGCGGGTGCGCGCCGCGCACAGATCTTGTGCTGCAAGACGGCTGGTGCGCCGCGGCGCGCGCTCCTACCATTCGTGTCGTCACACCGCATCGGCCATGAAAGGCAGCCGCGCATGAAGCACCCCGGCATCCGCCGGATCACGGACTCTGCCGTCGCCTGACCATCCGATCCGGCCCAAGGGCGCAGGTCCATCTCGATTTCCAGAACGCCTCCTCCGGTGCGAGCCCGTCTCATCACCGGTGGCGTCGCGGCGTCCTCATTTTGTTTGCTGTCACACCAAAGGAAGAATCATGAAGAACACGTTCATCAAGTACCGCATCGGCGCCTTGACCCTCCTGGCGCTCGCGGCGCTGGCCGGCTGCGGCGGTGGCGGAGGAGGGGGCCCGGCCCCGTCCGAAGCCCTGGTCTCGCTGCCCGCCAAGGACCTCCAATGGCGCGACGTCCCCGGCACCGGCGGCATCCGCGCCGCCAATGTGCGCGGCGAGATCCTGGGCCAGGGCCCTTACGAGGCCTTCGTGGAATTCCCGGCCGGCTATGTCAACCCGCACCACTTCCACACCCAGGCATTGCCCACGGTGGTGCTGAGCGGCGTGTTCTACGCGATCTTCGAGGACGGCAAGAAGGTGCAGTACCCGGCGGGTTCCTATTACTACATCCCGGGCAAGCTGCCGCACTTCAGCGGCTGCGAGCCGGGCACGAACTGCCTGCTGTTCCAGTACCAGGCCGACCACTTCGACCTGGTGCCCACGCCCGCCACCCGCTGAGCCCTGCGCGCGGCGCGGGATGGGGGAGGGCGCTGTTCATTGCCCATGACGGCATGTGGGGTAAAATGCAGGCAGGGTGGCATGCCAATCAGGGCATGTCAGGTCATTGCGAAGGTCGGGCCGCCTCGCAGTTTCGTCACGATCGAAAAACATGACCGACACCCCGATCCAATGGATCGCGGCAGCCATCTTCGCTGTCGCCCTGCTCCACACCTTCGCCGCCAAGCAGTTCGAGCGGCTCTCCCATCGCCATCCCGCCCATGCCGGAATGTTCCATCTGCTGGGCGAGGTCGAGGTCGTCTTCGGCTTCTGGGCCATCGTGCTCGTACTGGCGATGGCCTTCGTCAGCGGTGGCACGCAGGCGCTGGACTATGCGGAATCACGCAACTACACCGAGCCTCTGTTCGTCTTCGTGGTGATGGTGATCGCCGCGTCCCGGCCGGTGCTGCGCACGGTGATGGCGAGCGTCGACACCCTGGCGCGGGTGCTGCCGGTGTCCACGCCGCTGGCCACGGCCTGGCTGGGCCTGGCCGCGGTGCCGCTGTTCGGCTCGCTGATCACCGAGCCGGCCGCGATGACCATCGCCGCGCTCATGCTGGCGCCGCAGATCTTCCGACCCGAGGTGCCCGAGCGCGTCAAGTACGTGGCCCTCGGCGTGCTGTTCGTGAACATCTCGATCGGCGGCACGCTCACCTCCTATGCGGCACCGCCGGTGCTGATGGTCGCCACCACCTGGCAATGGGACAGCGCCTTCATGTTCGCCACCTTCGGCTGGAAGGCCGCGCTGGCGGTGCTGGTGAACGCCAGCGTCGCGGCCTTCGTGCTGCGCAAGCACCTGCGGCCCGCGCCCGTGGCCCGCGACGGCGCCGCCACCGAGACGCGCGTGCCGCCGACCGTGGTGGTCGTGCACGTGGGGCTGCTGGCGGGCGTGGTGCTGTTCGCGCATCACCCCGTGGTGTTCCTCGGGCTGTTCCTGATGTTCCTCGGCTTCACGCAGGCCTACGAGCGGCACCAGAACCCGCTGATCATCAAGGAGGCCCTGCTGGTGGGCTTCTTCCTGGCCGGCCTGGTGGTGCTGGGCGGCATGCAGCAATGGTGGCTGCAGCCCATCGTCTCGGGCCTGACGCCGGTTGCGCTGTTCCTCGGCGCACTGGGCCTCACGGCCATCACCGACAACGCCGCGCTGACCTACCTCGGCTCGCTGATCGTCGGCATCTCCGAGGAATCGAAGTACATGCTGGTGGCCGGCGCGGTCGCGGGCGGTGGCCTGACGGTCATCGCCAACGCGCCCAATCCTGCCGGCATCGCCCTGCTCAAGCGTGGCTTCGCGGACGAGACGGTCGGTGCGGGCGGGCTGCTGCTCGGGGCGCTGGGGCCCACGGCGGTGGCCGCGGCGGCCTTCCTGTTCCTGTGACAAGGCGCTGAAGCGCCGCGGGTGCGCCGCGTCGCTTCGGCGGCCTCACTTCTTCATGCCGTCCTTGGACATCGCGTCCTTCGACATCGCGTCGTTGCCCATGGCGTCCTTCTTCATGCCGTCCTTGGACATCGCGTCCTTGGACATGCCGTCCTTGGCCATCGAATCCTTCTTCATCGAATCCTTTTTCATGCCGTCCTTGGACATGCTGTCCTTCGACATCGAATCCTTGGCCATGCCGTCCTTCGCCATCTCGTCGGCGGCGAAGGCCGAGACCGAGCCGACGGCGATGAAGGCGGCGAGGAGGGTGGTGCTGAGCTTGTTCATTTGGGTTTCCTTGATGTGATGAGAGCGGTTGTCGAGAGAGAGAAAAATGGCCGGGTTCGACAGTGCGCCGGCCTCGCGTTGCAGCAGTGCTGAGCCTCGAGGCGCTCAGCTCCCGCCGAACCAGTTGTAGCCCTGGTCTTCCCAGTAGCCGCCAGGGTTGGTGTTGGTGACGAAGATCGCCTGGATGTGCTTCGGGTTCTTGTAGCCCAGCTTGGTCGGCATGCGCAGCTTCATCGGAAAGCCGTACTTCGGCGGCAGCGGCTCGCCGTCGTAGGTCAGCGTGAGCAGGGTCTGCGGATGCAGCGCGGTCGGCATGTCGATGCTGGTGTAGTAGTCGTCGGCGCACTTGAAGCCGATGAACTTCGCGCTGGTGTCGGCGCCCACGCGCCGCAGGAAGTCGGCGAAGCGAACACCGCCCCATTTGCCGATGGCGCTCCAGCCCTCCACGCAGATGTGGCGCGTGACCTGGTCCTGCTGCGGCATGGCGCGCAACTCGGCCAACGTCCATTGGCGCTTGTCGGCCACCAGGCCGGTCACCTCGAGCCGGTAGCTGGCTTCGTCGACCTCGCGGACCTCGCTCTCGCCGTAGAAGGCGTTGAAGGGGAAGGGCCGGGTGATCATCGATTCGGGATACGTGGGCGCAAGCTGCGTGGGATCGAAGATCAGCCCCTGCACCTTGTCGTTGAAGCGCGAGATGGTGTTGAGCGCGGCCTCGACGCCGGCGTTGTCGCTGATGCTGCAGCCCGTGAGCAGCGACAGGCCGCCCAGCGTCAGCGAGCGCGTGAGGAAGGCGCGGCGCGCGGGGTGTTCGACCTTGCGCTGGATCAGCTGGCGGGCTTCGGCCAGCGCGGCCTCGCTGTCGACGCCGGTCAGCGGCAGGCGGCGAAGGATCTTCATGACGTCTTTCCTTTGGGCAGGCCGGCGCGGCCGCTGAGCATCGTGAGCAGGGTGCGGGGCACCAGCGCCACCATCACCAGGTGCACCGCGACGAAGCCGACCAGCGCGGCCATCGCGAAGAAGTGGATGCGGCGCGCAAAGTCGTAGCCGCCCAGCAGGTCGCGCAGGACCGCGAACTGCACCGACTTCCAGAGCACCAGGCCCGACAGCACCAGCAGCACGATGTCCAGCATCACGAACAGGTAGGCGGCGCGCTGCACGCTGTTGTAGTGGCGCGGATCGGCATGCGAGAGCCGCCCGCGCAGGGCCGCGAGTGCGTCGTGCCAGATGCCCCGGACCGCCAGCGGGAAGAACTTGCGGAACAGGCGGCGGCTGGCGATGTTGAGCGCCAGGTAGACCAGCCCATTGGCCGCCAGCAGCCACATCGCCGCGAAATGCCATTGCAGCGCGCCGCCCAGCCAGCCGCCGAGCGTGAGGCTCTTCGGGATCTCGAAGGGGAAGAAGGGCGCGGCGTTGTAGATGCGCCAGCCGCTGGTCACCAGCACCAGCACCGCCAGCGCATTGAGCCAGTGGGTGATGCGCATCCACACCGGGTGGATCGGGCGGCGATCGGGGGTGAGGGATGGGTCTTGCATGGGGCGGATTGTTGGGCGCACCTGCTGGCCGAATCCTCACGAAGAGTTCAATAATTCGTGATAACTCCCGCGGCCGTCCCGTCGCAGAATGGGCCCACATGGAAACCGCCAAACGCGTGCTGATCGTCGAGGACGATGCCCACATCGCCGAGCTGCTGCGCATGCACCTGCACGACGAGGGCTATGCCGTGACGCATGCGGCCGACGGCGACGCCGGTGCACGCGAGCTCGAGCGCGGCAGTTGGGACGCGCTGATCCTCGACCTGATGCTGCCGGGCATCGACGGCCTCGAGATCTGCCGCCGCGCCCGCGCCATGACGCGCTACACGCCGATCATCATCACCAGCGCGCGCTCGAGCGAGGTGCACCGCATCCTCGGGCTGGAGCTGGGCGCCGACGACTACCTGGCCAAGCCCTTCTCGGTGCTGGAGCTGGTGGCGCGCGTGCGCGCGCTGCTGCGGCGCACCGAGGCGATGGCGCGCAACGCACGCATGGAGTCGGGCCGGCTCGCGCTCGGCAACCTGGACATCGACCCGGTGGCGCGCGAGGTGTGGGTCGACCGCAAGCCGATCGAGCTCACGCCGCGCGAGTTCGACCTGCTGTACTTCTTCGCGCGCCATCCGGGCCGGGTGTTCTCGCGGCTCGACCTGCTCAACCAGGTCTGGGGCTACCAGCACGACGGCTACGAGCACACGGTCAACACGCACATCAACCGGCTGCGCATGAAGATCGAGGCCGACCCGGCCGAGCCGCGCCGCATCCTCACGGTCTGGGGGCGCGGCTACAAGCTGGCGCCCACCGACGCACCGGAGGCCGGCGCATGAAGGCCTGGTTCGCCTCGTCCAGCCTCTCGCACCGGCTGTCGGCCGTGTTCGCGGTGCTGCTGCTGGCCTGCTGCGGGGCCTCGGCCTGGCTGCAGTGGTCGGCCGGCGGGCGGCACGAGCAGGAGGTGACGCAACGCCTGTCGATGGGCCTGGCGGCCCACATCGCGGGCAATGCCGCACTGATGCGCGCCAACGGCCTCGACGACACGGCGGTGCACGCGCTGTTCGACCAGCTGATGGCGGTCAACCCCAGCGTCGAGGTCTACCTGCTGGGCACCGACGGCCGGATCGTCGCGCAGGCCGCACCGCCGGGCCATCTGAAGCGCGACCGCGTCGACCTGGCACCGATCCGTAAGCTGCTGGGCGGCGCGGCGCTGCCGGTCCTGGGCGACGATCCGCGCGGCGACGGCGCTCGCAAGGTCTTCAGCGCCGCGCCCCTGCAGGTCGACGGGCGCGCTGCGGGCTACGTCTACGTGGTGCTGTCGGGCGAGGACCGTGAGGCGGTGGCCGCCAACGTCGCGGCCGGCAGCGTGATGCGAACCACGCTGTGGTCGATGGCGCTGGTCGCGCTGCTGGGCCTGGTGGCGGGGCTGTTTGCGTTCCGGCTCATCACACGGCCGCTGCGCGAACTGACCGGCGCGGTCGAGCGCCTCGAGCGCGAGGGCGTGGCCGCGCTGGAGCAGGCCACGCCCGCGCTCGACCGCGTGGCGCGCACGGGCGGCGAGATTGGCATGCTGGGCCAGGCCTTCCAGAAGATGGCGCAGCGCATCGCCGAGCAATGGCGCGAGCTCACGGCGCAGGACCAGCAGCGGCGCGAACTGTTCGCCAACATTTCGCACGACCTGCGCACGCCGCTGACCTCGCTGCACGGCTACCTCGAGACGCTGCAGATGAAGGCCGACACGCTCGCGCCCGCCGAGCGCCGCCGCTACCTGGAGATCGCGCTGGGCCAGAGCCGCAAGGTCGGCCGGCTGGCGCAGGAGCTGTTCGAGCTGGCGCGGCTGGAGTACGGCGTGGTCAAGCCCGAGAAGGAGCGCTTCGCGCTGGCCGACCTGGTGCAGGACGTGTTCCAGAAGTTCGAGCTTGCGGCCGAGGCGCGGCGCCAGCGCCTGGTGGCCGACATCGCGCAGGGCCTGCCGGCCGTCCACGCCGACCTGGGCATGATCGAGCGCGTGCTGACCAACCTGCTGGACAACGCCATCCGCCACACGCCCGAAGGCGGCGAGGTCCGGGTCCGGCTGGCCGGCGAAGGGGCGGGCATCCGCGTCGAGGTCAGCGACACCGGCCCGGGCCTGCCGCAGGAACTGAAGCCCGTGATCTTCACCCGGCCCGCATTCGCGGCGGGCCGCCAGCGCGAGGGCGGGCTCGGGCTGATGATCGTCTGGCGCATCCTGCAGCTGCACGGCAGCGACATCCGGCTGGAGCCGCGCGAGGGGCGCGGCGCGGTGTTCACCTTCGGGCTGCAATAGAAGAAGCGCGATTGTTCTTGACTTGGAGTGCACTCGAACTTCGAGAATGCACGCCATGGACTCCCCCCTCAGCATCGACGAGGTCTCGCGCCGCACCGGCCTCACGGCGCACACGCTGCGCTACTACGAACGCATCGGCCTGATTGCGGCGGTGACACGCGCCGCCGGCGGCCAGCGCCGCTATGCGGCCGCGGACCTCGACTGGATCGGCTTCTTGCTGCGCCTGCGCGAGACCCGCATGCCGATCGCCCGGATGCAGGAATTCGCCCTCTTGCGCAGCCAGGGCGATGCCACGGCCGCGCAACGGCGGCAGATGATGGAAGCGCACCTGGCCGAGGTGCAGGCGTCCATCGCCGAGATGCAGCGCGCGGCCGGCATCCTGGCGGACAAGATCACGCACTACCGCGCCATCGAGCGCAGTCCTCATCCATTGAAAAAGGAAAAAGCAGCATGAAGCAACGCTCCATCGGCCACAGTGGCCTTCAGGTCGGGGCACTCGGCCTCGGCTGCATGGGCATGTCGGAGTTCTACGGCGAAACCGACGACACCCAGTCGCTGGCCACGCTCGAACACGCGCTCGACGCGGGCGTGACCCTGTTCGACACCGCCGACGCCTACGGCTTCGGTGCCAACGAGGAGCTGCTGGGCCGCTTCCTCCGGGGCAAGCGCGAGCGCGTCACGCTCGCCACCAAGTTCGGCCTGGTGCGCAAGCCCGGCAGCTACGAGCGCCGTGTCGACAACTCGCCGGCCTACATCCGCTCGGCCTGCGAGGCCTCGCTGCGCCGACTGGGCGTGGAGACCATCGACCTCTATTACATCCACCGGCTCAACCTCGAGACGCCGCTGGAGGATTCGATCGGCGCGCTGGCCGAGCTGGTCAAGGCCGGCAAGGTGCGTGCCATCGGGCTGTCGGAGGTGTCGCCCGACACGCTGCGCCGTGCGGCCGCGCTGCACCCGATCGCCGCGGTGCAGAGCGAATACTCGCTGTGGACGCGCGACCCCGAGCAGGGCGTGCTGCAGGCCTGCCGCGAGGTGGGTGCGGCCTTCTGCGCCTACAGCCCGCTGGGCCGGGGCTTTCTCACGGGTCAGGTCACGAGCGATTCGCTCGACGCCAAGGACTTCCGCCGCTCCAACCCGCGCTTCGCCGACGAGAACCTGCAGGGCAACCTGCGCATCGTCGAAACGGTCAAGGCGCTGGCGGCCGAGAAGGCCTGCACGCCGGCCCAGCTCGCGCTGGCCTGGCTGCTGGCCCAAGGCGATGACGTGATCCCGATCCCGGGCACCAAGCGCATCCGCTACCTCGACGACAACCTGGGCGCCTTGGACGTCGTGCTGTCGGCCGACGATCTGGCGCGCATCGGCGCGGCGCTGCCGATCGGCGTGGCGGCCGGTGGACGCTACACCGAAGAAGGCATGAAGGGCCTGAACGCTTGAGAACGTGTGAATGAGGCTGCGGCACCCCCCGGTGCCGCAGCTGCGGTGCGCACCGCAGGGGCGTGCGCCGCGCCCGAGCCCGGCGCTGGCTGGCTCGGCGTGTTCGCAGCGCTTCGTGCGCGCGCTTCGAGGTTCAGCGCACGCGCGTGGCCAGCTTGCGGTAGACCGTCGCGCGGCTGATGCCCAGCGTGCGCGCGGCCTCGGCCACGTTGCCGCGCGCGTCTTCGACCGCCTTGCGGATCAGCGCCGTTTCCACGTCGCGCAGCCGTGCCGGGGCCGCGGGCGCGGTGGCAGGGCGCATGGGCAGTTCCGGCCAGGCCTGCAGGCGCAGGCCGGACCACAGCGGGATCTCGAGCGGGCCGGCATGGCGGGCGCTGTCCCACAGCAGTCCGATCGGCAGGGCGAACAGCGTGTCGGCACCCGGCGCCGCCCCGGCGATGGGGCGCAGCGGGGCGTTCAGCATCTGCCGGGCCGCGGCATTGGCTGCCACCACGCGCGCCTCGCCATCGAGCGCGAGCAGGCCTTCGGATTCTTCGCCGCTGGCGCAACCCGGCCAGTTCAGGCGCAGCAGCAACGCGTGGGGCTGCGCGCGCACCAGCGCGTTCTCGATGCTGCGCGCCGACAGCGCGGCCAGGTGCCGCAGCTCGGGCCGCTCGATCGCCTGCACGCCGGTCAGGTCGAGCATGCCGATGCAGTCGCCCTGCGGCCCGAACAGCGGGGCGCCCGCGCAGCTGTAGATGCCGGTGTCGTCGAAGAAATGTTCGGCGCGGTGCAGCCAGACCGCGCTGTGCTCGGCCAGCGCCGCGCCGATGGCGGAGGTGCCGACGGCGCGCTCCGACAGGTCGACGCCCACGCGGGCGATGTCGCGCGCGCGGCGTGCCGCATCGTCGCTGCCGTCCGGCAGCGCGCCGATCTCGATCACCACGCCCTCGGCATCGGTCAGCAGCGCGAAGTAGCGCGTGTCGGCGATGGCGCGCGACAGCCGCGCGAGCACCGGCCGCGCCGCGCCGAGCAGTGCGCGGTGGCGCTCGTCGGCCTCGTGCACGGCAGCGCGCGCGACCGGCTCGAAGTTCAGGCGCTGCTGCGGCCGATGGCCGGCCGCCAGGCAGCGCTGCCAGGAGCGCAGCAGCCAGGGCTCGACCGGCGCGGCCAGGGCCACGTCCTCGCCATGGATGCACTGCCGCCGCGCCTGGGCGATGGCGAGAAGACGGCTGCCGTCGCGGGGCGGCAGGGTGGGCGTGGTGATCATCGTGTGCAGGCGTGGCGTGGGGCTGGAGCTGCGGCAGGGCGGGGTGTGAACCGTGGCGCACTGTTGCATTTTGAGAATATCGGCGCCGCCCTGCAAGCGGCGAGGGTTTTGCCTAGGGGTAGGCCTCCACCCCGCGCCCAAGATGGACTTTGCCCCAGCGGGGCCTGTGAACGCGATCCGCGGAAGCTGCGTGAACAGTTCCCCCCAGCCATCACCTATACGGAGACAGCCACATGCAGGTATCTTTCACCGTCAACGGCCGCGCGGCCACGGTCGACGCCCCGCCCAACACCTTCCTCGTGCACGCGATCCGCGAGCACCTGCACCTGACCGGCACCCATGTGGGCTGCGACACGGCCCAGTGCGGCGCCTGCACCGTGCATGTGAACGGCCGCGCCATCAAGTCCTGCAACGTGCTGGTGGCCCAGGTGGCGGGCGCCGAGATCACCACCATCGAGGGCGTGGCCCAGCCCGACGGCACCATGCACCCGATGCAGGCGGCCTTCAAGGAGTGCCACGGCCTGCAGTGCGGCTTCTGCACCCCGGGCATGGTGATGAGCGCCATCGACCTGTGCACCTACCACCCGAATTCGAGCGAGACCGAGATCCGCGCGCTGCTCGACGGCAACCTGTGCCGCTGTACGGGTTACCAGAACATCGTCAAGGCGGTGGTCATGGGGGGACAGAACATGACCGCGGCGGCCACCAAGCCCGTCGCGGCCTGAGGAGCACACCATGGGTGCATCCGATTTCGCCAAGCTCCCGCACATCGGCGAGGCGCTCCGCCGCAAGGAGGACTACCGCTTCCTGACCGGTGCCGGCAACTACACCGACGACGTGACCATGGCCGCGCAAAGCCATGCGATCTTCGTGCGCTCGCCGCACGCGCACGCCACCATCCGCTCGGTCGACACGGCCGAGGCCCTGAAGATGCCCGGCGTGATCGGCATCTTCAGCGGCAAGGACATCGAGGGCAAGATGGGCGGACTGCCCTGCGGCTGGCTGATCCACAACCCCGACGGCACGCCGATGAAGGAGCCGCTGCACCCGATCCTGGCGATCAAGAAGGTGCGCTACGTGGGCGACCACGTCGCGATGGTGGTGGCCGAGACCGTCGAGCAGGCCAAGAACGCGGCCGAGGCCGTGGTGGTCGACTACGACGTGCACACCGCGCTGGTCGGCGTGGCCGACGCCGCCAGGAAGCAGAGCGGCGTGACGATCCACGACGAGGCGCCCGACAACCAGTGCTACAAGTGGACGCTGGGCGACAAGGCCGGCGTCGACGCGGCCTTCGCCAACGCGGCGCACGTGACGAAGCTCGACCTGGTCAACAACCGGCTCATCCCCAACCCGATCGAGCCGCGCGTGGCCATCGGCAACTACAGCCGGGCGACCGAGGAGTACGTGCTCTACGTGTCGAACCAGAACCCGCACGTCGAGCGCCTGCTCATGACGGCCTTCGTGCTGGGCCTGCCCGAGCACAAGGTGCGCGTGATCGCGCCCGACGTGGGCGGCGGCTTCGGCTCCAAGATCTACCTCTACGCCGAGGACGTGTGCCTGACCTGGGCCGCCAAGCAGCTCAACCGCAGCATCAAGTGGACCGGCGAGCGCTCGGAGTGCTTCCTTTCCGACGCCCACGGCCGCGACCACGTGAGCCATGCGGAAATGGCGATGGACAAGGACGGCAAGTTCCTCGCGATGCGCGTGCACACCGACGCCAACCTGGGCGCCTACCTGTCGACCTTCTCCACGGCCATCCCGACCATCCTCTACGCCACGCTGCTGGCCGGCCAGTACGCCACGCCGCAGATCTACGTCGAGGTCGACGCCTGGTTCACCAACACCGCGCCGGTCGACGCCTACCGCGGCGCGGGCCGGCCCGAAGCCACCTACCTGGTCGAGCGCCTGGTGTCGCGCTGCGCCTGGGAGCTGAACCTGCCGCAGGACGAGATCCGGCGCCGCAACTTCATCACCAGCTTCCCCTACCAGACGCCGGTCGCGCTGCAGTACGACACGGGCGACTTCCCCGCCTTGCTCGACCGCGCGAACGAACTGGCCGAGGTTTCGGGCCTGGCCGCGCGCAAGGCCGAGAGCGAGAAGAAGGGCAAGCTGCGCGGCATCGGGTACAGCAGCTACATCGAGGCCTGCGGCCTGGCGCCGTCGAACGTGGCGGGCGCGCTCGGTGCGCGCGCCGGCCTGTTCGAAGCCGGCGAGGTGCGGGTGCACCCGACCGGCAGCGTGACGGTGTTCACCGGCTCGCACAGCCACGGCCAGGGCCACGAGACCACCTTCGCGCAGCTGGTGGCGGCGCGCCTGGGCATTCCGGTGGAGAACGTCGACATCGTGCACGGCGACACCGGCCGCGTGCCCTTCGGCATGGGCACCTACGGCTCGCGCTCGCTGTCGGTGGGCGGCACGGCGATCATGAAGGCGCTGGACAAGATCGAGACCAAGGCCAAGAAGATCGCGGCGCATTTGATGGAGGCCAGCGACGCCGACATCGAGTTCGCCAACGGCGAATTCACGGTCAAGGGCACCGACAAGAAGATCCCCTTCGGCCAGGTGGCGCTCACGGCCTACGTGCCGCACAACTACCCGCTCGACAAGCTCGAGCCCGGCCTCAACGAGACCGCCTTCTACGACCCGACCAACTTCACCTACCCGGCCGGCACCTACATCTGCGAGGTCGAGATCGACAAGGGCACGGGCGAGGTCACCATCGACCGCTTCACCGCGGTCGACGACTTCGGCACCATCATCAACCCGATGATCGTCGAGGGCCAGGTGCATGGCGGCATCGTGCAAGGCATCGGCCAGGCGCTGATGGAGAACTGCGTCTACGACAACGAGACCGGCCAGCTGCTCACCGGCAGCTTCATGGACTACGCGATGCCGCGCGCCCAGGACTTCCCCAACTTCAAGCTCGACACGCTGAGCACGCCCTGCACCCACAACCCGATCGGTTCCAAGGGCTGCGGCGAGGCCGGCGCCATCGGCTCGCCGCCGGCCGTGATCAACGCGGTGCTCGATGCGCTGGCGCCGCTGGGCGTCAAGGACTTCGACATGCCCGCGTCGCCGCACCGCGTGTGGGAGGCGATGCAGAAGGGCGCCACCACGCCGACCCAGCAGCCGCAGACCCCGTCGCTCGCCGCGAGCACCCAGGGCCGTCCGCCCGTCTGAACCCAGGAGCGACTTCCATGTACCCCTTTACCCTCGAACGTCCGGCCAGCGTGGCCGATGCCGCCAAGCTCGCCACCGCCGGCGGCAAGCCGCTGGCCGGCGGCCAGACCCTGCTGGCTTCCATGAAGCTGCGCCTCTCCGCGCCCGAACAGCTGGTCGACCTCAGCGGCATCGCCGCACTCGCCGGCATCAAGAAGGAAGGCGACGCCTTCGTGATCGGCGCCATGGCGCGCCACCTCGACGTGGCGAACCATGCCGACATCAAGGCGGCCTACCCGGCGCTGGCCGACCTGGCCTCGCGCATCGGCGACCGCCAGGTGCGCGCCATGGGCACCATCGGCGGCTCGGTCGCCAACAACGACCCGGCGGCCTGCTACCCGAGCGCCGTGCTGGCCTCGGGCGCAACCATCGTCACCGACCAGCGCGAGATCGCGGCCGACGACTTCTTCCAGGGCCTGTTCACCACCGCGCTGGCCGAGGGCGAGCTGATCACCGCGATCCGCTTCCCGATCCCCAAGCGCGCGCACTACGAGAAGCTGCGCCAGAAGGCCTCGCATTTCCCGCTGGTCGGCGTGTTCCTCGCGCAGTACGACGCCGGCGTGCGCGTGGCCATCACGGGCGCGGGCAACGGCGTGTTCCGCCACACCGGGCTGGAGGATGCGTTGAACCAGAGCTTCACGCCCGAGGCCGTGGCCGCGGTGAAGATCGATGCGAGCGACCTCAACAGCGACCTGCATGCCTCGGCGGCGTACCGGGCGAACCTGATCAGCGTGCTGACCCAGCGCGCCGTCAAGCAGGCCATCGGCTAGTCTTTGGGGATGACCGCCACGCCTTCTTCGACTTTCTCCTTTGCCAGCATCGATGCGGTGACCCTCGCCCTCCAGGGCGCGGGTTACTTCGCCGACCGCCGGCTCGCCACGGCCGTGTTCCTCGCGCTCAAGCTGCAGCGTCCGCTGCTGCTCGAGGGCGAGCCGGGCGTGGGCAAGACCGAGCTGGCCAAGGCGCTGTCGATCGCGCTGCAGCGCGAGCTGCTGCGCCTGCAGTGCTACGACGGCCTGGAGCAGCGCGAGGCGCTCTACGAATGGAACTACGCGGCGCAGCTGCTGCACATGCGCGCGGCCGAAGCCCACGGCGCGTCGAGCGACATCGAATCCGAGGTCTACCAGCCGCGCTACCTGATCCGCCGCCCGCTGCTGCAGGCGCTGCAGACGCCGGCCCCCGGCGCGGTGCTGCTGATCGACGAGGTCGACCGCGCCGACGAGCCCTTCGAGGCCTTCCTGCTCGAGTACCTGGGCGAGTACCAGGTGAGCATTCCCGAGCTGGGCACCGTGGCGGCCGTGGTGCCGCCGGTCACCATCCTCACCAGCAACCGCACGCGCGAGCTCAACGATGCGGTCAAGCGCCGCTGCCTCTACCACTGGCTCGACTACCCCGAGCGCGAACGCGAACTCGCGATCGTGCGGGCTCAGGTGCCCGAGGCCGGCGAGGCGCTGTCGCGCCAGGTGGCGGACTTCATCGGGCGGGTGCGCAGCGCGCCCTTCGCCAACGCCTTCCAGCGCGCCCCCGGCATCGCCGAGAGCGTGGAATGGGCGCGCGCGCTGGTCGCGCTCGATGCGCTGGTGCTCGACCCCGAGGTCGTGGTCGACACCGCGGGCATCCTGTTCAAGCAGCGCGACGACGTGGCCGCGGTGACGCAGGCGCTGGCGGCCGAGCTGCTGCAGCCGGAGGACGCGGGCGCCTGAACGCGCACGCCATCATGGAACAGATCGAACAGCTGGGTGACGCACGCCGCGGCAAGATGGCCGGCAACATCGCCGGCTTCGGCCGCGCGCTGCGCCGGGCCGGCGTGCCCACCGATGCGTCGCGCATCGCGCTCGCCACCGAGGCGGCGGTGCTGGTCGGCGTTGAGGCGCGCGACGACCTCTGCGCCGCGATGGAGGCCGTGATGGTCAGCCGCGAGCAGGACCGCGGCGTGTTCCGCGAACTGTTCGACGCCTGGTTCCGCGACCCCGAGCTGGCGAACAAGATGCTCGCCCAGATGCTGCCCAGCGCCGAGGGCAAGATGGAGCCGTCGAAGCGCCGCCCCCGGGTGCGCGAAGCCCTGGCCGCGCCGCGCGAGGCGGACCGGCCCGCGCAGAGCGAGCGCGAGGTGGACTTCGACGCGGCCATGACGGCCAGCGACCTGCAGCGCCTGCAGCATGCCGATTTCAACGCGCTGGGCGCGGCCGAATACCGTCTGGTCGAGCGGCTGGCACGCGACATCGCGCTGCCCGTGCCCACCTTGCCCTCGCGCCGCCTGCGCGTGGTGGCCGGCGGCGGCACGCATGCGCGCATGCACTGGCCCGGCGTGCTGCGCGAGGCGGCGCGCACGGGCGGCGAAATGCTGCGCCTGCCCCGGCTCGCGCGTCGCGCGCAGCCCTTGCCGCTGCTGGTGCTGATCGACGTGTCGGGCTCGATGGAGCGCTATGCACGGCTGCTGCTGGCCTTCCTGCACGCGGCCACGCGCCGCGCGGGCCGGCGCGATGTGTTCGCCTTCGGCACGCGCCTGACCGACCTGACGCCGGCCTTCGCCATCGCCGATGCCGACGCGATGCTGGCCGCGGCCAGCGCCGCCATCGACGATTTCGCCGGCGGCACGCGCCTGGGCGATTCGTTGCACGAACTTCGCCGCTCCCATGCGCGGCGGCTCACCGGGCGCCGCACCCTGGTGCTGGTGATCAGCGACGGCCTCGACACCGGCGAGCCGGCGGTGCTGGAGGACGAACTGCTCTGGCTCAAGCGGCACGCCCGGCGCGTGCTGTGGCTCAACCCCCTGCTGCGTTTCGAGGGCTATGCCCCCCTTGCGCGCGGTGCGGCCATCCTGCATCGCCATGCGGACGCGATGCTGGCGGTCCACAATCTCAACGCGCTCGGCCAGCTGGCCACGAGCCTGGCGACGCTGATGCGCGCCGGCCGATAGCGGCGCATCGCCCACGACAGAAGGAAGAACACCATGGAAATGCTCGGCAACCGCCGCCTCGGCGTCACGCAGCAACAGGCGTGGGAAGCGCTCAACGACCCCGAGACGCTGAAGAAGTGCATCCCGGGCTGCGACAAGTTCGAACTCACCGGCGACAACCAGTACAGCGTCACGGCCGCGGTCAAGGTCGGCCCGGTGTCGGCCAAGTTCACCGGCAAGGTCACGCTCGCCGACATCGCGCCGCCCGACGGCTACAAGCTCAGTTTCGAAGGGCAGGGCGGCGTGGCCGGTTTCGCCAAGGGCGCCTCGAGCGTCACGCTCAAGCCGGTGGCCGACGACCCCGGCGCCTGCGAACTCGACTACACGGTGCAGGCCCAGGTCGGCGGCAAGATCGCCCAGCTCGGCCAGCGCCTGATCGACGGCGCCGCCAAGTCCACCGCCGACGATTTCTTCAAGCGCTTCGATGCCGAGATGCAGCGCCGCTACGGCCCGGCGCCCGCCGAGGAGGAGGCGGGCGAAGAGAAGAAGGGCGCGGTGGCCGGCTTCATGCAGAAGATCGGCCTGGGCGGCAAGAAGGACGCCGACGCGAGCTGACACCGCCATGGAAAACCTCGACGTCATGGTGCTGCGCACGCTGCGCGACTGGCGCCGCGCCGGCCGGCGCGCGCTGCTCACGACCGTGGTGCGCACCTGGGGCTCGTCGCCCCGACCGGTGGGCTCGATCATGGCCCTGGCCGAAGACGGCGCGGTGGTCGGTTCGGTCTCGGGCGGCTGCATCGAGGACGACCTGATCGCGCGCTACAGCCGGCTGCACGGCGCGGCCGAGCCGATGCCGCCCGCCGGTGCGCCGGCGCTGGTCAAGTACGGCATCACGGCCGACGAGGCGCACCGCTTCGGCCTGCCTTGCGGCGGTACGCTGGAACTGCTGCTCGAGTACGACCCCGACGCCGCCTCGCTCGACACGCTGGTGGCCGCGCTCGAACGCGGGCAGCTGATGCAGCGCAGCGTGGCGCTGGCCGACGGCGGTGTTCGGCTGGCCGAATCGGCCGCGCCCGACGCCCTGCACGTCGACGACGAGGCCCTCACCAACACCTTCGGCCCCGAGTACCGCATGCTGCTGATCGGCGCGGGCCAGCTGGCCGAGTACCTGTCGACCATGGCCAAGTTCAGCGGCTTCGCGGTCACGCTGTGCGACCCGCGCGTGGAATACCGCAGCGCCTGGTCGGTGCCCGGCGTGGCGATCACGACCGAGATGCCCGACGACGCGGTGACAGCCTTCCGGCCCGACCGCCGCAGCTGCGTGGTGGCGCTCACGCACGATCCCAAGCTCGACGACCTGGCGCTGCTCGAGGCGCTGGTCAGCGACGCTTTCTATGTCGGCGCCATCGGCTCGCGGCGCAATGCCGAGGCACGGCGCGAGCGCATGGTCGAACACTTCGGCCAGACCGCGGCCTCGCTGGCGCGCCTGCGCGGCCCGATCGGCATCTACATCGGCAGCAAGACGCCGCCCGAGATCGCGGTGAGCGTGATGGCCGAGATCCTCGCGGTGAAGAACGCGGTCACGCTGCCGCGCGAGACCGAGGTGGCCAACGCCAAGGCCCTGCAGGAAGAAGCCGGTTGAGCGCCCTGGACTGCCGTTCGGATTGCGGTGCCTGCTGCACCGCCCCCTCGATCAGCAGCGCGATCCCCGGCATGCCGAACGGCAAACCCGCCGGCGTGCGCTGCGTGCAGCTCATGGCCGACCAGCGCTGCGCGATCTTCGGCCAGCCGGAGCGTCCCGCGTGCTGCGGCGGCCTGCAGCCGTCGCGCGAGATGTGCGGCGATTCGCGCGGCCAGGCGATGATCTGGCTCACCGAGTTGGAGCTGGCCACCGCGCCTTGAAATAAACGATGAACATGTCCTCGACACCCGTGATCGCCATCCACGGCGGCGCCGGCACCGTGCAGGCCTCGGCCCTCGATGCGGCCGCGGCCGCCGGCTACCACGACGCGCTCCAGGGCATCGTGCGGGCCGCGCAGAAGCTGTTGCGCGACGGCGGCACCGCGCTCGACGCGGTCTGCCTGGCCGTGGCGCTGCTCGAGGACTGCCCGCTGTTCAATGCCGGCCATGGCGCGGTGTTCACCGCCGATGCCACGCACGAACTCGATGCGGCGGTGATGGACGGCGCCGATCTGTCGGCCGGGGCGGTGGCCGGCGTGAGCCGGCTGCGCAACCCGGTGCGCGCGGCCCGTGCGGTGCGCGACGACGGCCAGCACGTGCTGATGGCCGGTGCCGGAGCCGAGACCTTCGCGATCGCGCGCGGCGTCGCGGCGGTCGACCCTTCGTATTTCTCCACGGCCTTCCGTCGCGAGCAACTGGACCGCGCCCGCGCGACTCGGCGCGTGGTGCTCGACCACGACGGTGCGCCGCTCGATGAAGACCGCAAGCTGGGCACGGTCGGCGCGGTGGCGCTGGATGTGCACGGCCACCTCGCGGCCGCCACCTCGACCGGCGGCATGACCAACAAGCGCGTGGGCCGCATCGGCGATTCGCCGCTGATCGGCGCCGGCACCTATGCTGACGACCGCGGCGCGGCGGTCTCGTGCACCGGCACCGGCGAGGCCTTCATCCGCATCGCGGCGGCCTACGACGTCAGCGCGCGCATGCGCTATGCGGGCGTGGGCCTGGCCGAAGCGGCCGAAACGGTGGTGCGGCAGAGCCTCACCGGCCTGGGCGGCAGCGGCGGCCTGATCGCGCTCGACGCCACGGGCCAGCTGTGCATGCCCTTCAACACCGAGGGCATGTACCGGGCCCATGCGCGCGGCAGCGAATCGCCGCAGAGCGCGATCCACCGCTAGCGCATCACTGGTACGCCGTGCTCAGCAGCCCCGGCGGCAGGGTCTTCAGCACCACCACTTCCGGCGCGACGGCGTAGACGGCTTCCAGCGTGGCTTCCAGCCCCGGGGTCATGTCGGGCGCGAACTGCTTGAGCAGGTCGCGACGCACCTGGGTCTTGAAGAAGGCCAGCGACTCGGGCGAGAGCTTGAGGCGCGCGCCGTGCTCGACCCAGACCTCCTCGTCCTTCATCAGCACCTGCACCGCGTCCTGGTAGGCGGCGACGAAGGCGCGCGCATTGCCGGGGTGCTGCCTGGCGTAGTCCTCGCGCATGCTGAACAGCAGGAAGGGCACGGTAGGCAGTCCCATCTGCTGCGTGAGCTCGCGGATGCTGACCATGCTGCGGTACCTGCCGCTCGCCAGCATCTCCGGCGTGAGCGAATTCCACATCTGCGTCGCGTCGAGGTCGCCCTTCTCGATCAGGCCGCGCAGCAGCGGCACCGCGCCTTCGCGCACCTCGACGTCCTTGCCCAGGTCCATCTTGTAGAGCTTCTGCGCGGCGGCCTGCATGATGATCCAGTCGAAGCCGGTCTTGTGGGCCACGCCGACGCGCTTGCCCTTGAGGTCGGCCAGCGTCTTGAGCGGCGAGTCCTTGGCCACCACCACGCTGTTCACATAGGTGAGGAAGGGCGCGATGCTGACCACCGGCGTGCCGGCGGCGCGCAGGCGGGCCGTGGCCAGCCAGTCGAACACCACCATCTCGGCGCTGCCGCTCTGAATGGCCGCGGTGGCCGATTTCTGGTCGGAGTAGGGCACCACCTCGAGGCGGATGCCGTGTTTCTTGTCGAAGCCGTATTTCTGGATCACGGCCGGGCCGATGCCCATCGTGCCGGCGGGGTTGATCATGATCCTCACGGTGCCGCCGTCGCCCGTGGGCTGTGCTTGTGCAGGGGCGCCGGCGGTGGCCAGCAGGGCGGCGGCCAGGCCACCGGCAAAGAGTCGGAGAAGGGTGCTTCGGTTCATGGTTTTCTCGGGGTGGGGGAAGGGGAGGTCGCGGCCACGTCCTTGCCGGCCTGCCGCTCGAGGCAGTGGATGACCTGCTTGCTGGCCTCGAACACGGCCGTGTCGTCGTAGGACCGGGGCCGGGGCGTGCCGCGCAGGTCGATCTCCTGCGTGATGGCGCCGCGACCCATGACCAGGATGCGGTCGGCCAGGAAGGCCGCCTCGTAGGCGTTGTGGCTCACGAAGACGACGGTGGTGCGGAAGCGTTCCCACAGCGCCAGCAGGCTCTGGCGCAGCGTGCGCGCGGTGAGCTCGTCGAGCGCGCTGAAGGGCTCGTCCAGCAGCAGGATGTCGGGGTCGATGCAGAAGGCGCGCGCGATCGCTGCGCGCTGCTGCATGCCGCCGGACAGCTGCGCCGGGTAGAAGTCGCGGAACTCGGCCAGGTTCACGGCCTCGAGCACGGTCGCGATGCGGCCCGCCCACTCGCTGCGCGCGAAGCCGCCGGCCTCGAGCACGAAGGCGAGGTTCTGCGTGAGGGTGAACCAGGGCAGCAGCCGCGGCTCCTGGAACACATAGGCCACGCGGAAGCCCGCGCCCAGCTGCTCGCCGATCGGGCGGCCCTGGATCGTCACGCTGCCGGTATGGGCGAGGTCGAGCCCCGCCACGATGTTGAGTAGCGTCGACTTGCCGCAGCCCGAGGGCCCGACCAGGCCCACCACCTCGCCCACGGCGATGCGCAGGTCGACGTCGGACAGCACCGTGCGGCGCACGCCGCCCGAATCGAAGGACTTGCTCAGGCCGGAGATCTGGATCTGTTCCATGGGGTTCCTTGCGGCGGGCGTCAACCGCGCCGCCATCTGAAGATGCGGCGCTCGAGCACGCCGAACACGCCGACCTCGATCACCAGCATCACGAGCACGAAGCACAGCGCATAGGCCAGCACGTTCGTCATGTCGAAGAGCTGGAAGTAGTACTCGATGCGAAAGCCCACGCCGTCGCCGCGCCCCAGCAGCTCGACGAACAGCACCATCTTCCAGACCAGCCCGAGCCCGAAGCGGGCCGAGGCCAGCAGCATGGGCGCGATCTGCGGCCCGACGACCGCGCGCGCGATCTGCGCGCGGCTGGCGCGAAACACCTGCGCCATCTTGAGCAGCCGGGTGTCGATGCTCTTGAGTCCCTCGCGGATGTTGATGGCGAGGAAGGGCACCACGGTCAGTGCCGCGCCCAGCACCGCGCCGCGCTCGTTCATGCCCACCACCATGTAGACGGTGAGCAGGGTGACGATCGCGGGCACCGTGATGCCGCACACGATCCAGACGCGGAAGAAGGCACCGGCGCTGCGCGAAAGCGCCATGGCCGTGCCGAGCGCGAGTGCCGCGCTCATGCCGATCGCGAAGGCCATGAGGATGCGGCCCAGCGTGACCGCGGTGTCGGTCCACAGTGCCTTCGTCTGCACCAGCGCGCCCATCGCGGCCAGCACGCGCAGGGGCGAGGGCAGCACGGCCGCAGGCAGCGCGAACGAGGCCAGCGACCAGAGCGCGAGCAGCGTGGCCGCGGAGGCCGCGGTCCAGCGTGCGTCGGCGCTTGCCTGCCGGAAGCGCGGGCTCATGCCTGTACCTCCACGCGGCCGGCCACCACGCGCACCGGGAAGGTCTGCACGGCCTCGGTCGCGGGTGCGCAGCGCGCCGCGCCGGTGCGGATGTCGAAGGTTCCCTGGTGCAGCGGGCACTCGACGCAGCCGTCCTCGATGTAGCCCTCCGAGAGGCGGGCATTGCCGTGGGTGCAGCGGTCGGCCAGCGCGTGCAGGTCCTCGCCGAGCCGGAACACCACCACCTCGCGTTCGGCTACGCGCACGGGCCACGAGGCGCCGTCGGGAAAATCGTCGGGCTCGCCGACGTCATGCCATGGAGTCATGCCGGGCCTCAGATCGGGGTGGCGAGCAGCTCGGGGATGCCGTAGCTGTCGAGGATGACGGTGCGCTCGCGGAACAGCGCGCTCTCGCCGGCCAGTTCGATCCAGTCGAGGTAGACGCCGGTGGCGAAAGGCTTGCTCACGCCCGACTGGTCCGACTGCATCACCAGGAACTGCGTGCGCGCGCGCAGCGTGCCGTCGTCCGCCGGTGGCTCGACCAGCGGCGGCGACATCAGGTGCCGGTCGAAATGGATGTTGTAGATGTTGGCGGTGCGCAGCGACACCACGCGGTCTTCCATCATCGCGACACCCACACAATCGATCAGGCAGGCGGGCAGGCCGCGCGCATGGTTCTCGCGCGGGATCACGCGGTAGCGGCCATCGGGCACGAAGAAGGTGGGCCACAGCTCGAGCGCATCGTCGTCGATGGCATGGGCGTAGCGCAGCTGGAGCGCCAGCACGCGGTCGTGGGCGTTCATGCCGACACCTCCGGCGCGAAGCCCATGGTGTGCGCGTACTGCTGCCACAGGCCGCGGGTGCAGACTTCCGTCACCACATGGTCGGCATCGACGATCGGGCCGCGGCCGCCCATCTCGATGAAGGAGGTCGCGTCGGGCTTCTCGCCGCGGATGGATTGCTGCACCAGCCGGATCGCCTCGCCGTCCTCCATCGAGATGTAGCCCGCGGGGCCGACCAGGTTGAGCTGCTGCAGGCGCGCCGCGGTGCGTTCGGCGGCATCGTCCTCGAAGCCGAAGTAGGTCCAGTAGAGTTCCATCGCATCGCGCCCCAGCGGCCGCACCTGGCGCGTGGCGAAGGTGTTGAGGATCTGGTGGATCACCATGTTGGGGAACACCGAGACGATCAGGTTGCCGATGCCGTCGTGGAAGTCGGGCGTCCACTGCAGCAGCCCGGGCGCCTTGAGCGCGAAGTCGGCCTGGTACTTGTTGTCTGTTCCCTTGTACGCCTCGAGCACGCTCTCCTGGTTGTCGGTGTTGGTGATCGAGTAGACGACCGCGTGGCCGCCGCCGGGGCTCACCAGCGTATGGCCCTTCTGCGTCGAGCGGTAGACGCCGAAGGTCGCCATGAAGGTGTGCAGCAGGCCCGCGTGGTACGGGTCCTTGATGTTCTCGAAGTAAAGCTTCCAGTTGGCCGAGATGCGCTGGCGGTGGTAGCCCAGCACCTTCAGCGGCTTGACGAAGATGCGGTCGATGTGGGTCACGATGTGGGCGCCCAGGTAGTCGAGCAGCGGTGGCGCCTCGTCGGAGAAGCTGCCGAAGACGAGGCCCTTGTAGAGCGCGACCCTCAGCTTCTCCAGCCCATGCTCGGCCGGCTTGAAGTCCTTGGGATAGCCGCCGCAGCCGTTCAGCCCGCGGCGGTAGGGAACGCCGCAGAGCTCGCCGCTGCTGTCGTAGTTCCACTGGTGGTAGATGCAGGCATGGCCGTCGGCCTTGCCGAACTCCTGGCGCACCACGGTGGCGCCGCGGTGCGCGCAGCGGTTGACGAAGGCCGTGACCTTGCCCTCGGCATTGCGCGAGACCACCACCGGCACGTTGCCGATCTGCACCGTCTTGAACGAGCCCGTCTCGGGCACCTCGGCCTCGAGCGCGAGGTAGTTCCAGGTCGGGCCGCGGAAGACGCGCGCCATCTCGCGCTGGTAGATGGCCTCGTCGGTGAACACCCGGTAGGGTGTGCGCGTGTAGTCGGCGTTGGGCCAGCGGAACTGGTCGAGCGGGTCTGCCGCGGCTTCGACGCGCAGCGGGATGTCGGCGAGCTTCATGCGTGCGCCTTCGCGGCGCCGGCGAAGGCGCTCCAGCGTTCGACGAAGAGCTCCGGCTGCTCGACGTAGGGCGCGTGGCCCACGTCGGCCATCACCGGCAGTTCGCCCAGGCCCAGCGCGTTGGCGGTGGCATGGCCGATCGACAGCGGCACCATGCGGTCGTGCGCGCCCCACAGCAGGCCGACCGGCAGGGTGCGGGCGAGGCCGACCAGCGCATCGCTCACGAGTTCGCTGTTGAGGCGCTCGACGATGTAGTCGCCCAGCGCGCTCAGCGCCTCGAGCGCGCCGGCGGAGCCGTTGATGAGCGACTCCTCGATGATCAGGTCCTCGGTCGCGAAGGAGCTGTCGATGAAGACGTTGGCCAGCTTGGCGCGCACGCCTTCGATCGACACGTTGCGCACGCCGCGGCGGATCGCCTCGCCGGTCTCGGGCGTCATCGGCGCCAGGCCCAGCGGCGCCACCAGGTAGAGGCTGTCGCACCGCGCCGGCGCGGCCAGGGCCGCCAGCGCGGCGACATGGCCGCCGAGGGAGGTGCCGACGATGTGCGCGCGGGAGAGCTCCAGCGCATCGAGCACGCCCAGGCTGAAGCGCGCGAGACCGGAAGCGCTGTAGTCGAAATCGGTCGGCTTGTCGGCCAGGCCATGGCCGGGCAGGTCGAAGGCGATGGCGCGAAAGCCCAACGCGGCCGTGTGTTCCAGCACGGCGCGCCAGCGGTCGGCGCGGGTCGACAGGCCGTGGACGAAGAGCACGGCCGGGCCTGTGTGGCCGGCCTGGAGCACGCGCGTCGTGACTCCGGCGATGGTGAGGGGGAACTGCATCATGGTGGGGCGATCAGGCAGGTTGACGGCGCGCGGCATCTGCGCGCCTGGGAAGATGGGCCGCCACGTAGGCGCGGTCGTAGACGCGGCTCCACATGGCTTGCGAGAACTCGGAGAAATGGCGCGCATGGGTGGGCGCGGGCGTCAGGTCCACCGGCTTGCCGCCCAGCAGCACCGCGTGGATCGCCTCGCGGCGCTGCAGCACCGTGATGTCGGCCAGCGGATCGCCGTCGACCACCACCATGTCGGCCAGCTTGCCCTTCACCAGGCCGCCCAGCTTGTCGCGCTCGCGCAGCAGCTTCGTGCTTTCCACGGTGGCGCAACAGATCGCTTCGGCCGGCGTGAATCCGACATGGCGCACATGGGCCTCGAGCTCCTTCGCGCCCCACTCGCCGTGCGGCGTGACGGCGAAGCCCGACTCCGAGCCCGAGAGGAAGCGCACGCCCGCGGCACGCGCTCGCTGCAGGTTGCGCGATGCAGCCTCGAGCTCGCGGCGCTGGATGTCGGGCCACCACGGGGCTGACGCATCGGTCGGTTCGTGGAATTCGATGTTGTTGACCAGCAGCGCGAGCGAAGGGCAGAGGTACGTGCCGTGGTCGAGCGCGGCCTGGATGCCGTCGTCGCAGATGTTCGAGGCGTGGAAGATCACGTCGACGCCAGCCCGTGCCGCGTACAGCGCGCCTTCTCGGCCGCGCGCATGCACCACCGCGAGCTTGCCCAGGCGATGGATCTCGTCGACCATGGCGTGGGTCTCGGCCTGGGTGTAGGCCGCGATCAGGCCGCCGCCGTTGCGGCGCGCATGGATGCCGTCCATGGTGAGCTTGACCGCATCCACCCCGTCCTTGGCCTGCTGCCGGATGATGCGGATGGCTTCGTCCATCGAGCCGGTCAGCACGCCGGTCGAGGGCTCCGGCACGCCCACCCACGACGGGTACCAGTCGTAGAGGCCCTGCTGCGTGGTGAGCGCGCGGCTCGAGGCCGTGATGCGCGGGCCCTGCACCAGCCCGACGTTGATCGCGTCGCGCACCGCCGGTGCGATCAGGCCCGAGCAGGCCGGGTCCATGATCGAGGTGAAGCCCGACTTGAGGATCGCCTGCGCCGCGACCATCGAGCGCAGGGTGCGGAATTCCATCGTCGCGTAGAGGTCGATGTCCTCCTGCGTGAGCGCGTTGCCGTAGGAGATGTGGGCATGACAGTCGACCATGCCGGGCATCACGAAGCGGGTCGAATGGTCAATGCGCGTGTCGCCCGGCTGCGCGGCGGGTGCCTGCGCGGTGGGGCCGACCCAGTCGATGGTGTCGCCGTAGAGCACCAGGGTCTGGTCGGGCACGGCGCGGCCGGAGATGCCGTCGAAGAGTTCGCCGCAGTCGATCAAGGTTCTTGCTGTCATCGTCGTGGGGTGTCCATAGGTTCCATGGCCGAAGAGGCTTCGGAGCCTCGTGCTTCCATGCACAGTCAAAACCGACTAGCATTCGGTAAAGCAACCCGCGTGCCACGCACACTTCACACATCCATGAAAACCGAGAACTGGGACTTCGAAGGCGGCTCTTTCGCCGTTCACACCGAGGGCAGCGGCCCGCCGCTGCTGCTGATCCACGGCATCGGCCCCGGCACCTCCTTCGCGGCCAACTTCGGCGCCGTCGTGCCCGCGCTGGCTGCGCATCGCACCCTTTATGGGATCGACCTGGTCGGCTTTGGTGCATCGCCGCGCAAGGCCGCACCGCCGTTCTTCGACTTCGCGCTCTGGGTGCGGCAGGCGAGGGCGGCGATCGCGCGCATCGGCGCGCCGCGCGTCGACCTCTGGGGCCAGTCGCTGGGTGCGGCCGTGGCGCTGGGCGCCGCGGCGGCCTCACCCGCGGTGCGGAAGATCGTTTGCACCGGTGCCGGCGGCGGGGCGCGCACGCTCAATGCGGCGCTCGACCGCTTCTGGCAGGCGCCCGCCTCGAGGGAAGCGCTGCGCCTCGCGATGACGGGCGCGGTGCACGACGCCGCCGCGCTGAGCGATGCGCAGGTCGATGCGCGCTTCGACCTGCTGTCGCGCGATGGGCTCGGCGCCCACTTCGACGCGATGATGGCGCCGGGCAAGGAACTCAACCTGCGCAGCGCATGGCTGGCACCGGAACTGCTTGCGCAAGTGCAGGCCAGCGTGCTGCTGGTGCATGGACGCGACGACCGGCCCGTGCCCTACCGCGACAGTGCGCTGCACCTGCTGGACCATCTGCCGGACTGCCGGCTCATGCTGCTCGGCCGCTGTGGCCACAACCCGATGCTGGAGCGCAGCGCCGAAGTCAGCGCGCTCGCCCTCGATCACCTGCTCTCCCAACCTCTTTCTCCCTCCCTGCCATGCGCTACCTGAATCCCACCGAACTCCCGCAGCCCGCGGGTCCCTATTCCCAAGCCACGCTCGTCGAGGGGCCCGGTGCCTGGGTGCACGTCGCCGGCCAGGTCGGCATCGACGCGCGGGGTGTCGCGCCGGCCGACTTCGAAGCGCAGGCCGAACTGGCCTGGGGCAACGTGCTGCATGCGCTGCGCGGCGCCGGCATGGGCATGGAACATGTGGTGAAGACCACCACCTACCTGGTCGACCGCGCCGACGCGGCGGCGATGCGGCCGATCCGCCTGCGCCACCTGGGCGAGCACCGACCGGCCTCCACGCTGGTGCTGGTGGCGGGCCTGCTGGACGTGGTCTGGAAGATCGAGGTCGAGGCCGTCGCCTTCCGGCCCGCGGCGGGTTGAGCCATGTCCCAGGTCAAGAAGGAAGAGATCCACAGCGCGATCCTGGCCTCGGCATTCAAGCTGTTCAAGGCGAACGGCTACAGCAGCACCACCGTGCCGATGATCGCGCGCGGCGCCGGCATCTCACCGCCCAACGTGTATTCGTACTTCTCGTCGAAGCTGCAGATCCTCTACGCCATCCACGACCCCTGGATGCGCGCGCGCTTCGCCGCGCTCGACCAGGAACTGCGCGGCCGACGCTCGCCCGCGCGCCGGCTGCGCCGCATCTTCGAGGTGCTCTGGCGCGAGCTGCCGGCCCACGAGGAAGGCTTCGCGAACAACGTGATCCAGGCGATCTCGACCGCGACGCCCTCGGACGAATACCGCACCGGGCTCATCGGCTGGATGGAGCAGGAGATCGAACGCATGCTGCTGGACGCCTTGCCCGCCGAGCGCCATGCGCTGGTGCGCGGCACCGACCTCCCGCACATGGTGGTGATGGCCATGGACGGCTACATCATGTACCGCCACACCGTGCCCGAGAGAACCTGCGGGGACGCCACCATCGACGCCTTCTGCCGCATGCTCAGCGGCGCGGACCCGGCCCCGCTCTGAGCAAAGACCGGCTCAGCCCGCGATCTCCGCCCCGCGTGCCGCCAGCAGCCCGCGCAGCAGCGAGCGGTGGCAGCGCGTCTCGTCCTCGCAGTAGCAACCGACCGCGATCGACGTCCGGTGCGACAGCGCCGCCAGCAGGTCGAGGCTGCGGCTCGCGTCGGGCTCGCCCATCTCGCGCTGGTAGTGGCGGGTGAACACAGCCCACTGTGCGGCCGTCTCCGCCTGCTGGCCCAGCTTCATGGTCTCGGCCGAGGGCGCGAGGTTCGGGTACCAGACGTCGTACCAGTCCTGGCTGGCGAACTCGGTCTTGGGCACGCCGCGCGGCGGGCGCCGGACGGTGCCGATGCGCAGGCCTTCGCCGGGCCCGCGCGGGCTGCCGAGGCGGACGATGTGAACGGGCATGGCAGTCTCCTTTTTCTTCGAATGATCGCGCTCAGCTGCCGACGATGCCCCCGTCGCGCCGCCGCACCACCACCGTGGCCGAGCGCGGCCGGGTGCTCACGGGCGTGGCGCCGTCGGGCCAGGCGGGCAGCAGGGCACCCGTGGCCGCATCGACGCGTTCGCCGGGATGCTGCACGTTGACGAACAGCGTGCGCCGGTCGGGCGTGAGCACGCAGCCGGTGATCTCGCAGCCGTTCGGCCCGACCAGGAAGCGGCGGATGCGGCCGCTTGCGGGGTCGGCGCACAGCAGCTGGTTGTTGCCCATCGGCGCCTGCGTGGCGTTGCCCAGGCGCTCGGTGCCGCCCATGTCGGTCTGCACCCAGAGCAGGCCGCCGCTGTCGAAATGCAGCCCGTCGGGCGAGCCGAAGGTGTCGTCGCCGGCTTGCGGATAGCGCGCGCCCGCGCCCGGCTGTGCGGGGTCGCCGGCCAGCACGAAATGGTCCCAGGCGAAGCCCAGGCTCGCAGCGTCGCCGTCGTCCTCGCGCCAGCGCAGGATGCCGCCCGAGACGTTGCGTTCGCGCGGGTTGGCTGCGTCGGCCGCGGGCTGGCCGGGCTCGCCGCGCAGGACGTTGTTGGTGAGCGTGACGTAGACCTCGCCGGTCTGCGGATGCACCGCGATCCATTCGGGCCGGTCCATCTTCGTGCCGCCCACCACGTCGGCCGCGAGCCGCGCATGCAGCAGCACCTGGGCCTGGTCGACGAAGCCGGCGGCCGCGTCGATGCCGCCGTGGCCATGCGTGAGTTCGAGCCAGCGACCGCGGCCGTCGGCGTCGTAGCGCGCCACGTAGAGCGTGCCGTGGTCGAGCAGCGTGCGGTTGGCCGCGCGCCCCGCCGCATCCTGGCCCGGGCGCACGGTGTCGCGGCTCACGAACTTGTAGATGTACTCGAAGGCCGCGTCGTCGCCCATGTAGACCGCCACCCGGCCGTCGCGGGTCAGCCTGCAGGTCGCGCTCTCCTGGCGCTTGCGGCCCAGCGCGGTGCGCTTGGTTGGCGTGGACGTGGGGTCGAAGGGATCGATCTCGACCACCCAGCCGAAGCGGTGCGGCTCGTTGGGATGCTTCGACAGGTCGAAGCGCTTGTCGAAGCGCCAGTACTCGACCCACTGCGTGCCGGCCACGGTGCCGTAGCGTTTCTGGGCTGGCGTGGCCTGGGCCGCGGCCTCCTTCGGTCCACCGAAGTAGCCGTGGAAATTCTCTTCGCAGGTGAGGTAGGTGCCCCAGGGCGTGACGCCCATCGCGCAGTTGGCGAAGGTGCCCAACGCGCGCGTGCCCGACGGGTCGGCCGCGGTGCGCAGCCAGGGCGTGCCCGCGACCGGGCCGGCCATGCGCATCGGCGTCGCGCCATGGATGCGGCGCGCGTAGCGCGAGGGCAGCACCTGGCGCCAGCCCTGGGGCGTGCGTTCGATCTCGATCACCGACACGCCCATCGCATGCAGCGACTTGCGCACCTTCTCGTCGGTCCAGCGGTCCACGCCGTCGGTGTGCAGCCAGCGCTCGTCGGTGTACTCGTGGTTCATCACCAGCAGGCCCCGTCGGCCGTCGGTGCCCAGCGGGAAGAAGTGCATGCCGTCGTGGTGCATGCCTGCCTGCTGCGCCTGCTCGGCCGCGCTGTTGCTGCCGTCGGGCGCGAAGGCCGGCATGGCGCCGGCGATGCCGGTCGGCGTGCCCCAGGGGTAGAGGATCTCGGCCGCGTACTCGGGCGGCAGGGTGATGCCGTCGTGCAGCGTGATGGGCACCGGGCCGAAGCCCAGCAGGCCGGGCGCTGGCGGGCGCGCGGCGGCGCCGGCCGATTCGCCCAGCAGCGCGACCAGTGCGGCGGCGCCGGATTGCAGAAAGACGCGACGGTCGAAGCTCATGGCGCGCCGAGTGGACGAGGGGAACGGGAGGTGGGCATCCCCCGATGATGCCGCGCCCGCGCCGCGGCCCGCCGTTCAGCGCGCGGTCTCGGCGCCCTGGTTGGCCAGGCCGACCGTGGGCGGGCGGCATTCGATCACCGGGTTCAGCGTGCCGTTGGCGAGCACGTAGCGGACCTCGGTCACTTCCATGCGTTGGACCGCGGCGTCGTCGAGGCCGGTTTCGATGATCTCGCCCGCACGGGGCAGCGCCGTCGTGGCGTCGAGCTGGATGTCCTGGACGGTTCCGTTCGAAAGCATTCGCAAGAGGGTGGGCATGGGTCTCACTCCTAAAGCCTACGACTCTGGCCGGTGGGCGATCCGGCCGGTGTGGGGCAACACGCAGCCGGTGCGCAGGACATCGGGCGGGCGCTTTATGTAACAACGCGTTAAGCTTCGTCCATCGCACACGTCGTGCCACCTTTCACGTCAACGGAGGTGTCTTGCCTGTTCAACCTGCTCCCCTCGAAACCGAGGTCCGGCGTTTCGAAGCCGATGGCTGGACGGTGCGCATCCACCTGACCGGCACCGGGCCCGAAGGCTTTCTGGCTGGCCATGCCGATGTGTCGCAGGCCGGCCTGCCGCGCTGCCGACTCATGCTGGTCGGGCAGCGCCACGACGCCGCCGCCGCCATCGACATCCTCGAGGCCAAGGCGCGTGGCTTCATCGCCGATTGGTCGCGCCGCGATCACAGCGGGCACACCGGATTTGCCGAGCTCTGAGGCGGCACCGGCATAGGCCGAAAAAAGTAGGACCGACCATGCTGCCCATTGGCGCCATCGTCCGACGCTGTCGATTCGCCTTTGGCGCCAGCTTTCGTTTCGGGTAACTCGAATCTTCCAGGAGACACACATGAAGTTCGTGGTGATTCAGGAATTGGGCGGCCGTTGGGTCTGGGAACTCAGGAACATCGATGGCGATGCGGTGTGCCGAAGCGCCATGGGTTTCAAGGACCGCGAGCAGGTCTTCAAGGCGATCCACGCGGTGCGCGGCAATGCACCGCGCGCGCTGGTCTTCGATCCGCTGGGCACCCTGTACGAAGGGGTGTAACGCGGGCGCTTCGGCGCATGTCCCGGTCCGGCCAGCCTACAATCGAGATAAGAATCATTCTTGATTGATGTCCGGCCACCGTTTCGGTGTCCGCCACTGGAACCGTCATGTCGTCCGCAGAACAAGCGCTCCGCCGGGAGATCTCCGAGCTCTATGTCGATCACCACGGCTGGTTGCATGCCTGGTTGCGTAAGCGGCTGGGCGATGCGCACCAGGCCGCCGACCTGCTGCACGACACCTTCGTCCGGCTGCTGGCGCGTGAGGAGGCCGTCGAGGCCCGCGAGCCGCGCGCCTTCCTCACGACCGTGGCCCAGCGCGTGCTGTTCAACCACTACCGGCGGCAGAAGCTCGAACGTGCCTACCTCGAGGCGCTGGCCCAGGCGCCGCAGGCCTTCGCCTTGTCGCCCGAGGAGTGCGCGGTGCTGCTCGAGACGCTCGACGAGATCGACCGCCTGCTCGACGGCCTGCCCCCGGTGGTGCGGCGCGCCTTCCTGATGGCGCAGCTCGACGGCATGAAGCAGGCCGACATCGCCCGTGCGCTGGGCGTGTCGCTGACCACCGTCAAGCGCTACCTGGTGCAGGCCGGCGTGCAGTGCTACTTCGCGGCAGCGGCATGAGGGCCGTGGCCCTGCCCGCGCCCGGCAGCGTGCCGCCCGATGTGGCGCGCCGTGCGGTCGAATGGCTGATCGAGCTGCAGGCCGGGCCGATGAGCGATGCGCTGCGGCGCGAATGGACGTGCTGGCGCGCCGCCGACCCGCTGCACGAGCAGGCCTGGCAGCGTATCGAGACCGTCAATGGCCGGCTGGCCGGGCTGTCGGCGCCCACCACGGCGGCCGTGGCCCACGCGGCGCTCGCGCCGCGCGCGTCGGTGCGCCGGCGGCAGGCGGTGGGGACGCTCGCGGTGCTCTTCTTCGGCGGCGGCACGGCCTGGACGGTGTACCAGCGCACGCCCTGGCGCGAATGGACGGCCGACCTGCGCACCGGCGTGGGCGAGCGCCGCAGCCTGCGGCTCGACGACGGCACGCGCCTGGTGCTCAACACCGACAGCGCGGTCGACGTGCGCTTCAGCGCCACCGAACGCCGGCTGCGCCTGATCGCCGGCGAGGTGCTGGTCGACAGCGCCAAGGATCCGCGCGGACGCCCCCTGCTTGTGGAGACGGCGCAGGGCGAGGCGCTGGCGTTGGGCACGCGCTTCACGGTCCGCGAGGTAGTGACTGACTCGGGCCTGCGCGCCACGCAGGTCGGCGTGTTCGAGGGCGCGGTGCGCGTGCGTCCGCGCGATGGCGAGAGCGAGCGCGATGCGCAGGTGTTGCAGGCCGGCCAGCAGGCCCGCTTCACGGCGAGTGCGGTCGCAGCGCGGTCGCCGGTCGTCGAAGACAGCGCGGCGGCCTGGGTCGACGGCATGCTGGTCGCGCGCGGCATGCGGCTGGCGGCCTTTGTCGCGGAGCTGGGCCGCTACAGCGCGCACCCCTTGTCCTGCGACCGCGCGGTCGCCGACCTGCGCGTCTCGGGCACCTATCCCGTGGCCGACATCGACAAGGTGCTCGAGACCGTGGCCGCGATCCTGTCGCTCGAAGTGCAGACCGTGACCCGCTTCTGGGGCCACCAGGTGGTGCGCATCGGCCTCGCGCCGCGCGGCGGCCCGGCCTGAGCGCTGCGGGCACGCCAAAGAATTTCGTGCCGACGTGGGCTGTTTCGCGGACTCGCGGGACATGGGAGTGAAAGCTTTTTTTTCTCCCGCTCCTTCACTCCCATGTCCCGCGCCCGTCGGCGCACGAAAGCTCCTCATGGCCTCTCGCAACAGGGCGCAGCCGCGCCCCTTCCTGCCCTCGTCGTCTCCGTTCAAGCGCCACGCGCTGGCGCTGGCCTTCGCGCCGCTCGGTGCGCTGGTCGCGCCCGCGCTGCTCGTCGCGCCGGCGACCGCGTTCGCGCAGCCCGCGGCCTCGCGTGACTACCGCATCGCCGCGGGCCCGCTGGAAGACGCGCTGAACCACTTCGGGCGTGCGTCGGGCATCCTGCTGTCTTTCTCCACCGAGACCACGGAAGGCCTGCGCAGCGCCGGGCTGCAGGGCAGCCACAGCGTGCGCAGCGGGCTCGACGGATTGCTGGCCGGCACCGGCGTCGAAGCGCTGGCGCAGCCCAACGGCAGCTACGTGCTGCGCCGGCGGCCGGCCGCGCAGGCGACCGCGGCGACGCGCGGTGCCGAGGCCGCGACCTCGGCGCGCACGCTGGCCGAGGTGCGCGTCGAGGCCCGCCGTGCCGCCGACGGCACCACCGAAGGCAGCGGCTCGTACACCAGCCGCGTGACCAGCATCGCCTCGAAGACCGACCAGTCCTTCCGCGAGATCCCGCAGTCGGTGTCGGTGGTCCCGCGCGAGCAACTTGACGACTGGCAGATCAGCGACATCCGCAGTGCACTGGACGCTGCGCCCGGCATCACCACGACGCGCCTGAATTTCGAGGCGTCCTATTTCTATTCCCGTGGCTTCCAGATCGACAGCGTGCAGATCGACGGCGGCGCGCCGCTGAATGTGGCCAGCTACACCTACAACGCCAACCAGGACATGGCCTTCTACGACCGCGTGGAAGTGATGCGTGGGGCTTCGGGCCTGCTCGGCGGTGTCGGTGATCCGGGTGGCATCGTCAACTTGGCGCGCAAGAAGCCGCTGGCCGAACCGCACCTGACCGTCGAGCAGTCGGTCGGCCGCTGGAACAACTACCGCACCATGATCGATGCCACCGGACCGCTGGCCGCCGAAGGCCGGGTTCGCGGACGGGCGGTGCTCTCCTATGTGGATCGGGACTATTCCATCGACATCAAGAGCACGCGCGCGCCCGCCCTCTATGGCGTGGTCGAAGCGGATCTGACGCCCGATACGCTGCTGACCGCGGGTGCGAGCCATGGCCGGATCAAGACCACCGGCGTTGGCGGCGGCGACGTGCCCCGCTACAGCGATGGCAGCGACATCGGGCTGCCGCGCAACACCAGCTACACGCAGCCGTGGGCCAAAGGCGATCGAAAGAACACCGAGTACTTTGCCCAGCTGGAACACAGCTTCGCCAACCGGTGGAAACTCAAGCTCAACCTCACGCACACCAAGTCCGACTACGAAGGCGGCACGGCCTTCGGCTACGGCGCGCTCGATGCGGCGACGGGGACCGGTGTCTATTGGTACGGAGGCGGCCACTACAGCTACGCAAACACGCAGGACGTGGCCGACCTGAGTCTGGCCGGCACCTTCTCCCTGCTCGGCCGCACCCACGAATTCCTGGTGGGAGCGGACCGCCAGAAGGTCAAGAGCTTCTGGAATGTAGGCTACTCACCCGACGCGACCGGCGTCGTCGACATCGACCCCTACCGCCCCGGTTCATGGACGCCTGCGGCTGCAGGCCCTGACTCGCGACGCTACAACCCATGGGGCCAGGAGCAGTACGGCGGCTACGGTGTGCTTCGGCTGCATCCGACCGACCGGCTGCACGTGATCTTAGGAGCGCGTGTGGCGAAGTACCGGTTCGACCAAATCTACGAGTCGCTGAACCCCGTCTCTGGCGCGTGGGCGCTGTCCTCCGGAAGCCAGTTCAAGGAGCCGACCAAGACGACGCCGTATGGCGGTGTCATCTATGACCTGAACGGCCAATGGTCTGCCTATGCGAGTTATTCCGCCATCCTGAAGCCGCAGGCCCTGCGCAAGGCGGGCCCGCCACCGGGCAACTCGCTCGCGCCCATCGAAGGCAAGAGCTACGAGGCCGGCTTGAAGGGCGAACTGGCCGACGGCCGGCTCAATGCGACGCTGAGCGTGTTCAACGTCGAACGCACCGGGACCGCGGTGATCGACACGCGCTATCCATCCGACTCCGAGCTCTGGGCCGGCAGCTGCTGCTATCTGCCGCAGGGCAAAGTCACGAGCCGCGGCTTCGACGTGGAACTGGGCGGCGAAGTCGCCCGCGGCTGGCAGGTGGCTGCCGGCTACACCTTCGCGCGCACGAAGGACAAGGAGGTGGGAGCGGCCTACAGCAGCATCACGCCCAAGCACCTTTTCAAGGTGTCGACGGCCTACACGCTGCCCGGCGAACTCTCGCGCTGGAAGGTCGGCGGCAGCGCCCACATCCAGAGCAGCCACTACGTGAAGGACACGCTCTACGACGCGGACTACAACGCGCTGGGCACCTACGACTTCACGCAGGGCGGCTACACCGTGCTCAACGCGATGGTGCAGTACCGCATCGACCCGCGCTGGACGCTGGCGCTCAACGTCAACAACCTGGGCGACAAGGTCTACTACCAGACGGTCGGCTACGCGAGCGGCGGCAACTTCTACGGCACGCCGCGCGAATGGCTGCTGACGCTGCGCGGCACCTTCTGATCGATGGCCGGGCGGTCGGGTTTAAAATGAGAATAATTCTTATTTGATGGCGGTCCGTGCCGCCGTGCACCGCCGCCATGTCCGCCGCCGAACCCGCCCTGCATCCGCACCTCCGCGCGCTCTACAGCGCGCACCACGGCTGGCTGCAGGGCTGGCTGCGCAAGAAGCTGGGCAACGCCTTCGACGCGGCCGACCTGGCGCAGGACACTTTCGTGCGGCTGCTCTCGGCCCCCGAGGACACGCCCGAGAAACAGGCCGACTGGCAGCTGCGTGAGCCGCGCGCCTACCTGACGCTGATCGCCAAGCGGCTGATGGCCAACCTCTACCGCCGGCGTTCGCTCGAGCAGGCCTACCTCGAGGCGCTGGGCGCGATGCCCGAGCCGATGGCGCCGTCGCCCGAGCAGCAGGCCATCATCCTCGAGACGCTGCAGGAGATCGACGCCATGCTCGACGGCCTGGCGCCGGCCGTGCGCCAGGCCTTCCTGCTGGCGCAGCTCGAAGGCCTGGGCTATGCGGAGATCGCGGCGAGGCTCGCGGTGAGCGAGCGCACCGTCAAGCGCTACATGGCCGAGGCGATGGCGCGCTGCATCCTGCTGACCAGCGAATGAGCGCCATCCACGAGGACGTGGCCCTTCAGGCCGCGCAATGGTTCTTCCTGCTGAACTCCGGCGAGGCCACGGCCGCCGACCGCCGGCGCTGGGCGCACTGGCGCGCGGCCGACCCCACGCACGACCTCGCCTGGCAGCGCGCCGAGCGCGTGAGCCTCAAGTTCGACCTGCTGCCCCGCACGCTGGCCGCGCCGGTGCTCGGCCGTGCGGCGCGGGCCGACCGCCGCGCGACCGTGAAGGCGCTGGCGCTGCTGGTCGCGGCCGTGCCCGCGGGCTGGCTGGCCTGGCGCAGCGTGTCCGCGCGCGAGTGGCTGGCCGCGCACCGCACCGCGACCGGCGAACGGCGCGAACTGCGGCTGCCCGACGGCACGCGCCTGGTGCTCAACACCGCCACCGCGCTCGACGTGGCCTACGACGAGCACCTGCGCCTGCTGCGCCTGCGCGCGGGCGAGATCCTGGTCGAGACCGCGCCCGATGCGGTGCCGCCCGATCACCCCGCCTACCGACCGCTGGTGGTCGAGACCGCGCAGGGCCGGCTGCGCGCGCTGGGCACGCGCTTCGTGGTGCGGCAATTCGATGGGGGGCGCAGCCACGTCGCGGTGCTCGAAGGCGCGGTCGAGGTGCGGCCGGAGCGCGCCGCCGACCGGCCGGTGGTGGTGCAGGCGGGCGAGCAGGCCGGCTTCTCGTCGGCATCCGTGGAGGCCGTCACCGCAGCCGGGCCGCAGGCCGACGACTGGTCGCGCGGCATCCTGCGCGCGCGCGACATGCGGCTGCAGGATTTCGTGGCCGAGCTGGGCCGCTACCGGCCCGGTGTGCTGCGCTGCGACCCGGCCGTGGCCGCGCTGCGCATCTCCGGCGTGTTCCAGCTGCGCGACACCGGCCCGGTGCTCGACAGCCTGCCGCAGGCGCTGCCGGTGGACGTGCTGTATCGCACGCGCTACTGGGTGACGGTGGTCGCACCGGGCACCTGAAGCCGGTCGCGGCGCGACGTGTCGCCACGCAGCGGCGCTTTTTTTCGACGGGCCGTGTCCCTTTTCCCGCTCTCGCGTGTGAAGCCTTGAGGAACAACAACTTCACACCTTTCCGGAGAGAGAAATCATGGCCCGCCGCCGACCTTCCGCTTTCGTTCGTCACACCCCTTCGCACCGTGTGCTCTCGCTGGCCGTCCACGCGGCCGTGCTGGCCATGGGCTTCGCATCGACCGGTGCCTCGGCGCAGCCGGCCGCATCCGCCACAGCGGCGCCTGAAGCGCAGAAGGTCTACCGCATCGCCGCCGGCCCGCTCGACGAGGCGCTGGGCGGCTTCGCGGCCGCGGCCGGCGTGAGCATCACCGTGCCGCCCGCCCTGGTGCAGGGCAAGAGCACGCGCGGCCTCGACGGCGGCTTCACCGTGCGCGACGGCTTCGCGCGCCTGCTGGCCGGCTCGGGCCTCGAGGTGACCGGCGGCACGGGCGGTGCCTTCGCGCTGCGCCGCGCGGTGGCCGGCGACACCGAGGCCAGCGGCACCACCCTGGCCTCGGTCACCGTGACGGCCCAGGCCGAACGCGCGGCCACCACCGCGGGCACACGTTCGTATGCGACGCGCGCCACGACCATCGGCAAGACCGAGCAGGCGATCAAGGACATTCCGCAATCGGTCAGCGTCGTCACGCGCCAGCGCATGGACGACCAGAACCTGCTGAGTCTCAGCGACGTGGTGAACAACACCACGGGCCTGGTCGCCACGCAGGGCATGGGCGCGGGCATCGCGGTGACCGCGCGCGGCTTCCTGCTCGACACCATGCAGTACGACGGCGTCGCCGTGCCGCGCAACACCTACTCGCTGGGCAACTGGGGCAGCGAGTCGCTGGTGTTCTACGACCGCGTTGAGGTGCTGCGCGGCGCCGCCGGCCTGCTGCAGGGCGCGGGCAGCCCCGGCGGCGCGATCAACTTCGTGCGCAAGCGCGGCCAGGCCGAACGCACCGTGAGCCTGACCGGCAAGGCCGGCTCGTGGGACCGCTACGGCGTGCAGCTCGATGCCGGCGGCCCGCTCAATGCCGAGGGCACGCTGCGCGGTCGCCTGGTGCTCGACGAGGACCGCGGCCACTCCTTCATCGACAGCGTGTGGAACCGCACGCGCTCCAGCTACGCCGCGCTCGACTACGACATCGATGCCGACACCACGGTCGGCCTCGGTGTGAGCAACAAGCACAGCCGTTCGCGCCCCACCTTCATCGGCCTGCCGCGCTATCGCGACACCCGCGACATCGGCCTGCCGCGCTCGACCTTCACCGGCGCGAACTGGAACCGGGCCTACAACGACCAGACCAGCGTCTATGCGGACCTCGAGCACCGCTTCAACGACCGCTGGGTGTTCAAGGCTTCCGCACTCGGCATGAACGAGACGAACAGCTCGGTGCACCAGCGCATCGCGGGCGTCGTCAACGCCGACGGCAGCGGCCCCAACTATGGCGACTTCGCCACCGACCTGCGCGGCCAGCAACGCGGGCTGGACGTCTACCTGCGCGGCCGCTTCGAGGCGCTGGCGATGCCGCACGAAGTCGTGATCGGCGCCAACTACTCGAAGTACACCACCGACGATGCCTATGCGCGGGCCTGGACGCCGGGCGTCAACGTGTTCGACATCGACCACGACCGGCCGCAGCAGGACTACGCCAGCATCGCCGCGCGCGGGTCCAGCACCCGAAGCAGCTACGACGTGCGGCAGAAGGGCCTCTACGGCACCTGGCGCGCCGGCCTGACCGACTCGCTCACGGCCGTCGTCGGCGCCCGCGCGAGCTGGTACGACTCGGTGTACGCGCAGCCCCTCGACGACTACCGCAGCCCCAGCAGCGCCTCGGGCAAGGTCACGCCCTATGTCGGCCTGGTGCAGGCGTTGAACAAGCAGTGGTCGGCCTACGCCAGCTACACCGACGTCTTCGAGCCGCAGACCGCGCGCACCGCGGCCGGCGAGGTGCTCAAGCCGGTGCTCGGCAGCAACTACGAACTGGGCCTCAAGGGCGAGCTGATGGACGGGCGGGTGAACGCCTCCTTTGCCGTCTTCCGCTACGACCACAAGAACCGCGCCGTAACCGACTTCGCATCGGGCTTCGCCTGCGACGGCTGGTACTGCTCGAACGCCTCGGGCAAGGTGCGCAGCCAGGGCTTCGAGGCCGAGCTCAGCGGCGAGGTGCTGCGCGGCCTGCAGCTTGCGGCGGGCTACACCTTCAACACGACCCGGTACCTGGAAGACGCGCAATACAAGGGCCAGGTCTTCAGCACCTGGACGCCCAAGCACCTGGTGCGCGTGTGGGCCGACTACCGGCTGCCGGGCGCCTGGAGCCGGCTCAGCATCGGCGGCGGCGTGAACCTGCAGAGCCGCGCGCTGAGCTTCGACCGTGCCTTCCAGGTGCCGGGCTTCGCCGTGTGGGGCGCCCGCATCGCCTACCAGGCGACGCCGACCGTGTCGGTCGCAGTCAACTTGAACAACGTGTTCGACAAGCGCTACTACATCCCCTCGTACAACGGCACGGACGGCAGCAACTACTACGGCGACCCGCGCAACGTGATGTTCACGTTGAAGTACACGCCGAAGCTGTGAGCCGACCTCGACGCCCGATTCCAGGCGTCGAGATCGTCCTCAGAACCTGCCGCGCAGGCTCACCGTCGCGCTGCGCGGCTCGCCGTAGAAGTTGCCCCAGGCCGGCGCGCCGATGGTCTGGTAGTAGGTCTTGTCGAACAAATTGGCCACGTTGAGCGAAGCCGACCAGTGGCGGTTGATCTGGTAGCCGATGCGCGCGCCCCAGACCGCGTACGAGGCCTGTTCCAGCGTGATCGCGCCGGTGGTGCGCGTGCTGGCGGTCTGGAAGTTCACGCCGCCGCCCAGCGTCCAGGCGTTGAGCGCGCCGGGCAGGCGGTAGTCGGTCCACACGCGCAGCATGTGCTTGGGCGAGTAGGTGCTGGCGAAATCGATGCCGGCGTTGGCGGTGTTGTCCAGGTACTTGAAGTGGTTGAGCGTGTAGCCGCCGAACACCTGCCAGCCGCGCGCCAGCTCGCCGCTGATCTCGGCATCCAGGCCCTGGCTGCGCACCTTGCCGGTGGACACCGAGCAGTAGGTGCTGTGGGTGCAGACGTTGACGAGGTCTTCCTGCGCGCGGTTGTTCTGGTCGATGTGGAACAGCGCGAGCGAGGCATTGACCTTGCCGTCGAACAGCTCGCCCTTTAGGCCCGCTTCGTAGTTGCGGCCCTTGATGGGCGGCAGCAGGTCGCCGGCGGCCGTCATCGCGTTCTGCGGCTGGAAGATGTCGGCATAGCTCACATAGGCCGACCACTGCGGGTTCAGCGCGTAGACCAGGCCGCCGTAGGGCGTGAACACGCCGCTCTCGCGGAAGGGATCGCTGGTGTCGGCACCGGTTGCGCGGTCGCGGGTGCTGCCCGTGTAGCGGGTGACGCGCGCACCGGCGACCAGCGTCAACGGGTCGCTGAGGCTCAGGCGCGCCACGCCGTAGGCGCCCGATTGCGTCATGCGCGTGATGGCGTCGCCGCCGCGGTAGCTGTTGGCGGCGAAGGTGGCGGCGCTGGGTTCGGCGATGGCCGAGACCGGGTCGAACACATTGTTGGCCACGCCCACCATCTGGATCAGCGCGAAGTCGCTGTGGTTGACCATGCGGCCGGTGTTGGCGCCGAAGCTCAGCGAATGCCGCCGGCCGAAGGCGTCGAACTTGCCGTCGACGGCAAGGTCCAGCGTCTTGTTGTCGGTCTCGAAGTCGAACAGGCCGCCGTACATCACGTTGCCGGCCAGCGTGCGCGGGTTGACGGCGCCGAGCGCGAAGGCGTACTTGATGTCGTGCTGCTCGCGCACGTAGCCGGCCGTGAGCTTGAGCGACCAGTCGACATCGAAGCGATGGGCGAGTTCGGCGAAGACGGTGCTCTGCTCGCTGTTCCAGCGATTCCAGTCGGCCATCAGCGCGGTCGATCGGCGCAGGTGCAGGTCGGCGCCGTTGCTGTAGCGCGGCAGGCCCTGGAAGAAGGGCGTGGACTTCAGCTTCTCGTGGCTGGCACCGATGGTGAGCAGCGTCCGCGGGCCGATGTCGGCCTCGAGCACGCCGTACAGCACCCCGGTGCGGCTCTTCGCGGTGTCGTAGAAGTAGTCGCGGTCGTTGGCGCTCGCCACCACGCGGCCGCGCAGCGTGCCGGCCTCGTTGATCGGGCCGCTGGCGTCGACCTCGGTGCGCAGGTTGTTCCATGAGCCCGCGCTGGCCGACAGCTGCAACTGCTTCTCGGCCGTCGGCCGCTTGCGCACCATGTTGATGGTGGCGCTGGGTGCCCCCGCGCCCTGCAGCAGGCCGGTGGCGCCGCGCACCACCTCGACCCGGTCCAGCGTGGCGGCATTGCTCGTGAAGTTGTTGGCCTGCGGGTAGTAGAAGGCGCGGTTCACGCCATCGAACTGGTAGGTGTCGACGCGGAAGCCGCGCGAGTAGACATAGCGGCCGCCCATCGGGCTGTCGTACATGGTGATGCCGGTGGTCTGGGCCAGCACCTCGTCGATGGTGTTCAGGTTCTGGTCGTCCATCTTCTGGCGCGTGACGACCGTGATGGACTGCGGGATTTCCTTCAAGGTCTGCTCGCCCTTGCCGACGGTCACGATGCGGCTGGCGTAGGAGCCCGTGCCTTCGGTGGTCGCGCTGCGCTCGGCCTGCGCGGTGACGCGCACTTCGCTCAGCGTGTTCGTGCCGGCGTTCCCCGGCGCGGAGGCACTGGCGCCGGGTGGCGACTGGCGCAGCGTGTAGCCGCCACCCGCGCGTGGCACCGCATCGAGCCCCGTGCCGGCGAGCAGGCGGGCGAAGCCGTCGCCCACCGCATGGCTGCCGCGCAGGCCCGCGGTCTGGCGGCCTTCGGTTAGTGCGGGTTCGAAGGACAGCGTGACGCCGGCCTGGGCGGCGAAGCGCGAGAGCGCCGGGCCCAGTGCGCCGGCGGGGATGTCGGAGCTGGCGCTGGCGCTGGCGGTGGCCGGCGGGCTGGCCTGCGCCATCGCACCGCCCGCCGCGCCGAGCGCGAAGGCCAGGCACAGCGTGCGCACGCCCTGGGTCACGGCGCTCGGCGGTGCGGGCATGGAGAGGGAAGCGAGCCGCGGGCGCGCGGTGCGGGAGGGATGCAATGCCATGGTTCCTGGGTCCTGTACTTGCCGCGCTCACAGCACGGCTCCATGGCTTGCCCGACGAACGCAGGAAAAGGGACAGGCGGACGCAAAAAAATTTTCAGATGGGCAGCACCGTCACCCACCAGCGCGTGCGCGTGAGCACCTGCACCGGCAGCGTGCTGGCCACCATCGACAGCACATAGTCGGTGTCGCGCAGCTGGAAGGCGCCGGAGATGCGCAGTTCGGCCACCTCGGGGCTGCAGTGCAGCAGCCCGGGCCGGTAGCGCGCCAGCTCGGCGCAGAAGTCGGCCAGCCGCATGTTCTCGGCATAGAGCACGCCCTGGGTCCAGGCCTGGCTCTCGGGCGACAGGGCCGTCAAGGGCGAGGCACCCTGGTGGCGCAGCAGCGTCTGCCGGCCGGCCGGCACCACCAGCGCGGGCGACGACGCGCCGCGCAAGGTGACTTCGACCGCGCCTTCGGTGACGGCCAGGTGGATCTGCTGCTGCGTGTCTTCGCCGTCCTGCCGCACCGTGAAGCGCGTGCCCAGGGCACGCAGCCGGCCGAGTGCCGTCTCGACGACGAAGGGACGTGCATCGGACGCGGTCGCGACCTGGATCGCGCCCGCGCGCAGCCGCACCGTGCGTTGCCCGGCGTCGATGCGCACGTCGATCGCGCTGCCCGTGTCGAGCAGCACGCGGCTGCCGTCGGCCAGCTGCACTTCGCGGCGTTCGCCGGTGGCGGTGCGGTGGTCGGAGGTCAAGGCTTCCCAGGGCGCGAGCCGCCAGCCCAGCCAGGCGGCGGGCGCCGCGGTGGCGAGCAGCGCCAGGGTGCGCAACGCGGCGCGTCGGTTGCTGCGCGCCTGCCGCGCCAGCACCGGCACGCCGACGGCCGCGGGCACGGCGCCGAACTTCTGCGACAGGCGCTCGGCGCGCTGCCAGGCGCGCTCGTGCGCCGGGTCGGCATCGCGCCAGGCGGCGCAAGCCGCGTGATCGGCTTCGCGCGCGCGGCCGGAGTGCAGCCGCACCAGCCATCGGGCGGCTTCGCGCAGCACGGCGGCGTCGGGCGCGGGCGGCGGCAGGGCGCTCATTCCATGACCGCCAGGCAACGCTCGAAGCCCAGCGCCATGTAGCGCTTGACGGTGCGCTCGCTGATCGCCAGGCGCTCGGCGATCTGCGCATAGCCCAGCCCTTCGAGCTGCGACAGCACGAAGGCCTCGCGTGCCTTGGGCGCCAGGCCGTCGAGCATCGCGTCGATCTCGTCCAGCGTCTGCAGCAGCTGCAGCCGTTTCTCCGGCGACAGCGCCAGCGCCTCGGGCATCAGCGCGAGCGCCTCGAGGTAGGCGCGCTCCAGCGCCTGGCGACGCCAGTGTTCGCTGACCACGCCCTTGGCCAGCGTCGTCAGGTAGGCGCGCGGTTCGCGCAGCGTGGGCAGCGCCTGCGGCCGCAGCAGCACGCGCACGAAGGTGTCCTGCGCCAGGTCGGCCGCACTGTGCGCGCAGCCCAGGCGCCGGCGCAGCCAGCTGCTGAGCCAGCCGTGGTGCGCGGTGTAGAGGGCCTGCACGGTGAGGGTGTCGGCGGAAGACATGAGGAACGGGGCGATGCGCGAATGCAATTGAGAATTAATCTCATTTTATAATCATTGGTGTCCCGGCGCGCCGCGCAGGACCTTCCGCTCCCTTGTCCAAGTGTCGCCATGCCTGCTGCCACCTCCGTCCACCGCTGTCACATCGACGCGCTCTACAGCGATCACCATCGCTGGCTGCAGGGCTGGCTGAGCCGCAAGCTGGGCAATGCCTTCGAGGCCGCGGACCTGGCGCAGGACACCTTCGTCCGCCTGTTGGGGGCCTCGTCGGCGCCGGCCGAGGGCGCGCTGCGCGAGCCGCGGGCCTACCTCGCGACCGTGGCGCGGCGCCTGCTGCTCAACCACCTGCGCCGCCGCGCGCTGGAGCAGTCCTACCTCGATGCGCTGGCGGTGCTGCCCGAGGCACAGGCGCCGTCGCCCGAGCAGCAACTGGTGATCCTGCAGGCCCTGCAGGAGATCGACGCGATGCTCGACGGCCTGCCGCCCAAGGTGCGCAGCGTGTTCATCCTGTCGCAGATCGATGGTCTGACCTACGCCGCGATCGCCGACGAGATGAAGATCAGCCTGCGCTCGGTCAAGCGCTACATGGCGCAGGCGATGACCGAGTGCATCCTGCTCGCGGCATGAGCGCCACGGCCTTCACTGACGCCGAAGTGCCGCTGTCGCGCCAGACGGCCGCGCAGGCCGCCGAATGGTTCGTGCTGCTGCATTCGGGCGAGGCCACCGCCGCCGAGCAGCGCGCCTTCGATGGCTGGCTGGCGCGCGCGCCCGAGCACGCACGCGCGTGGCAGCGCGCATTGCAGGTGAGCCAGCGCGCCGGCCATGTGCCGCCCGCGCTGGCGACCTCGACGCTGCAGCGCCCCCGCAGTCGGCGCGCGGCCGTGCGGGCGCTGATGCTGCTCATGACCGCTGCGCCGGCCGGCTGGCTGGCCTGGCGTTCGGCGCCGCCGCAATGGACCGCCGCGCACGCCACCGCCACCGGCGAACAGCGCGACGTGCGGCTGCCCGACGGCACGCAGCTGCGGCTCGACACCGCGAGCGCCATCGACCTGGCCTACGACGCCACCCAGCGGCTGGTGCTGCTGCGCGCGGGCACGGTGCTGATCGAGACCGCGCGCGACCCGGCCGGCCGGCCCTTCCTCGTGCGCACCGCCGAGGGCACGGCGCGCGCCATCGGCACGCGCTTCGTGGTGCGGCAGGAAGCGCAGCGCAGCCATGTGGCGGTGCTGCAGGGCGCGGTCGAGCTCCGCACGCGCGAGGGTGGGGCGGTGCAACTGCTGCAGGCAAAGGAGCAGGCCGGCTTCGACGCCCTGCACATCGACGCGGTCGCGCCGGCCGATGCCGGCACCGGCCAGTGGGCGCGCGGCATCCTCGCGGTCGACGACATGCGGCTCGATGCCTTCATCGCCGAGGTGGCGCGCTACCGTCCGGGCCTGCTGCGCTGCGAGCCCGCGGTGGCCGGCCTGCGCATCACCGGCGCCTTCCAGCTCGCCGACACCGACGCGATCCTGCAGAACGTGGCGCAGCTGTTGCCGGTGGAAGTGCGCTTTCGCACACGCTACTGGGTCACGCTCGCGGCGCCCGACACACGGCGCTGAATTTTTTTCGCGCCCCGCTGGCCCCTTTCTGCGGCCCGGCGTGTCCTGTTCGATGTGCTCTCTTCAACATCGACGGACGTGCTCCAAGGAACAACGAACATGGCTTCCCGCCCCGACCCCCGCTGCCGTGCAGCCGCTGGTCATTCCTCTTCTCCCCTGAAAAGCGCCTTGCGCGCCACCTGCATCGCCACCGGCCTGCTCGCCGCGATGGCCGCATCGCCCATCGCGCTGGCGCAGGCATCGGGCGCGGCGGCGGCGCGCAGCTTCCAGGTCCCCGCCGGCCCGCTGGCCACCGCGCTGGCCGGCTTCGCGGCCGATGCGGGCGTGAGCGTGAGCGCGCCGCCCGAGCTGGTGCGCGGCGTCGTCTCGCCCGGGCTCGACGGCAGCTTCGCCGTGTCCGATGGCCTGGCGCGGCTGCTCGCCGGCACCGGCCTCGAGGCCGTGCCCGGCGCACCGCGCACCTGGGTGCTGCGCCGCCGGGCCGCGGCCCCGGTGGCCGAGGCTGCGGGCGGCACGCTGAACGAAGTCCGTGTCACGGCCACCGCGATCAACGACGGCACCACCGAGGGCTCGGGCTCGTACGTCGCGGGCCCGTCCAGCACCGCCACGCGCCTGGCCCTGTCGTTGCGCGAGACGCCGCAGTCGGTCAGCGTCATCACGCGCCAGCAGATGGACGACCAGGGCCTGACCAACCTGCCCGAGATCCTCGAGAAGACCGTGGGCGTGACCGTGGGGCGCAACGACAGCGAGCGCGCGACCTTCTATGCGCGCGGCTTCTCGGTCGAGAACTTCCAGTTCGACGGCGTGCCCAACACCATGGACAGCGCCAGCCAGTTCACCACTTCGCTGGCCGACAGCGCGATCTACGACCGCGTCGAGGTCGTCAAGGGCGCGACCGGCCTGTTGACCGGCGCCGGCAACCCCTCTGCCACCATCAACCTGGTGCGCAAGAAGCCGACCAGCGAGTTCGCCGGCAGCGTGTCGGCGGGCGTGGGGTCCTATGACCGCTACCGCAGCGTCGGCGACTTCTCCGGCCCCTTGAACGAGAGCGGCAGCGTGCGCGGGCGCGTGGTGGCGGCGGTGCAGAACGCCAATTCCTATGTCGACCGCTACGGGCGCGACACGCGCAACCTCTACGGCATCGTCGAGGTCGACCTGGCGCCGCGCACGCTGCTGAGCCTGGGCGTCGACCACATGGAGACCCGCGCCAAGGGGGCCAGCTACGGCCACATCCCGCTGTTCTACAACGACGGCACGCAGACCCGCTTCCCGCGCAGCTTCAACCCGGCCGCGCGCTGGTCGTACTGGAACAACGAGAGCACCAACGTCTTCGCCACGCTGAAGCACGACTTCGGCAACGGCTGGAAGCTCGACCTCGCGACCAGCTACCTGAAGCAGTCGCGCGACGTAGAGGTCGGCGCGGCCAGCTATGGGGCGATCGATCCGCTGACGGGCGTGGGCATCAGCCTGCTGTCGGCCAAGATCCCGACCACGGCGACCGTGCCCTCGCTGAACGCCGCGGTGTCGGGGCCGTTCGAGCTGTTCGGCCGGCAGCACGAGCTGTCCTTCGGCCTGGGCTGGTCGCGCCAGCGCCGCGAGGCACCGGGCTATTCGAGTGCCTTCGACCCCATTGCCAACTACCTGAACTGGCAGGGCGATGCGCCGCGGCCGGACTTCGTGCACCTGGAAGACCGCACCACCCGGATCACCGAGAAGGGCGCCTTCGCGGCCGTGCGCCTGCGGCCCACGGATGCGCTGTCGGTGATCCTCGGCACGCGCGTGAGCTGGTACAGGCTGTTCGACGAGACCACGGGCCTCGACGGCAGCTACAGCGTGGCCGACAACCTCTCGGTCGATCGCAAGGTCATCCCCTATGCAGGCCTGGTCTACGACATCGACCGGCAGTTCTCGGTCTACGCGAGCTACACCGACATCTTCAATCCGCAGACCTACTACAAGGACGCGGCCGACCGCGCCCTGCCGGCGCTGACCGGCAAGAGCCTGGAGATCGGCATCAAGGGCGAACTGCTGGACCGGCGCCTGAACACCAGCTTCGCGCTGTTCCAGGTCAAGCAGCAGAACGCGGCCCAGTACGTGGGCGCGAGCCCCGTGACCGGCCTGGAGGTCTACCGCGCCATCGACGGGGTCACGACCCGCGGGCTGGAGGCCGAAGTCTCGGGCCAGATCACGCCCGACTGGAACATCGCCGGCGGCTACACGCTGCGCCGCTCGACCATCCCGCCGCAGCCCGACGAGATCCTGAGCGCGGTCAACACCAACCAGCCCAAGCACCTGGTCAAGCTCAGCACCAGCTACCGACTGCCGGGCGACTGGCGCCGCCTGGTGCTGGGCGGCTCGCTCTCGTGGCAGAGCGAGACCTACTACCAGACCTCCGATGGCACCGGCTGGCGCGCGACGCAGCCCGCCTATGCGCTGGTGGGCCTGATGGCGCGCTACGAGTTCGACCGCCACCTGAGCCTGTCGCTCAACATCGGCAACCTGTTCGACAAGACCTACATGCCGGGCCTGGGCTCCTACGGCACGGGCGTCTATGGCGACCGGCGCAGCGCCTTGCTGAGCGCGACCTACAAGTTCTGAGCGCGGTCCGGCGGCGCGGGGAGGGCGGGTGACCTTTCATTACAATGAGAATAATTCTTATTTGTAATGGGCGGCCCGCCCTTTCTTTTTTCGCGCACCGCCCATGTCCGCAGCCTCCGCCGCGTCCACCGACCCGACCGCCTTCCATCCGCTCGTCCAGGCCTTTTACGCCGACCACCACGGCTGGCTGCAGGGTTGGCTGCGCCGCAAGCTGGGCAACCCCTTCGATGCAGCGGACCTGGCACAGGACACCTTCGTGCGCGTGCTCGGCGCGCCCGGACTCGACCGGGTCGATGCGCCGCGCGCCTATCTCACGACGGTCGCGCGCAACCTGCTGATCAACCATGTGCGCCGGCGCGCCATCGAGCAGGCGTATCTCGATGCGCTGGCGCTGCTGCCCGAGCCGGTGGCGCCGCCGCCCGAAGTCAGGCTGATGGTGCTGGAGACGCTGGTCGAGATCGACCGCCGCCTGAGCGGCCTGCCGGTCCAGGCCAGGCAGGCCTTCCTGCTTGCGCAACTCGAGGGCCTCGGCCAGGCCGAGATCGCGGCCGAGCTGGGCATTTCGGTGTCGACGGTCAAGCGCCACCTGGCCAAGGCGGCGATGCGCTGCTTCTTTCCGGAATAGCGACCGTGCCCAGCCTCCACTTTCCCGGCGAGGCCGACCCGGTCGCGCCCGCCATCGCGCGCCAGGCCGTGCAATGGTGGATCGAGTTGCGCTCCAGCGAGCTCGACATCGCGCGGCGTGCGCTGTGGGAGCGCTGGCGTGCAGCGGACCCCGCGCACGAAGCCGCCTGGCAGCGCATCGAATCGGTCGGCGGCCGGCTGGCGGAGATCCCGTCGCCGCTGGCCAAGGCCGCGCTCACCGCCGCGCCCGCGTCGATGCAGCGCCGCCGCGGCATGCAGCTGCTGACGGCGCTGGTCGTCGGCGGTGGTGGTGCACTGGTCGCGAGCCGGTCGACCGCCTGGCATGCGTGGAACGCCGACCACGTGGCGGCCATCGGCGAGCGGCCGTCGCTGGCGCTGCCCGACGGCGGGCGGGTGGTGCTCAATTCCGGCAGCGCCATCAATGTGCGCTTCGACGCCGAACGCCGTGTGCTGCAGCTGGTGCGCGGCGAGATCCTGGTGCAGACCGCGCCCGACGCGCAGAAGCGGCCCTTCCTGGTCCAGACCGGCGCCGGTTCGGTGCGCGCCATCGGCACGCGCTTCACGGTGCGGCTGCGCGACGACGCGGCGGTCGAGGTCGGCGTGCTGCAGGGCGCGGTCGAGCTGCGGCCCGTCGATGCGCCGGCTGACCTGCGCGTGCTGCAGGCGGGCGAGGCCGGTCGCTTCACGCGCGCGCGGACCGGGGACGCGACGCCGCTCGACGGCGATGCGAGTGCCTGGGCCGACGGCATGCTGGTGGTCTCGCACATGCGCCTCGACGACTTCCTGGCCGAACTCGGGCGGCACCGCCAGGGCCGGCTGGGCTGCGACCCCGCCATCGCCGGGCTGCAGGTCTCGGGCGCCTATCCGCTGGCCGACACCGACCGCGTGCTGGCCGCGCTGACCTCGGCGCTGCCGGTCGAAGTGCACACCTACACGCGCTTCTGGGTCAGCGTGAAGCCACGCCGCACGCGTGGCTGAGCACGCATCGAAAAAAAGATGAGCTGATTCGCGGGGGATGGTTGTCAAGCAAGGGAAGGGCGCGGATGCCGCGACCTGCTTCTTCTTCCCGACTGTCCATTTCCTCGAAGGCGATCCCATGTTTTCACCCACCGGCCGGCGCGTGCGCGCCGCGAGCGCAGCTTCTTCCACCATGCACCTGCAGCCGATCGCGCTGGTGGTGCTGATCGTGGCCGGCGCCACCGCGCCGCAGGTCGTGCTGGCACAGACCGAGGCCGCGCGCGCACCGCGGCAGCAGGCCGTGGTTCAGCGCTTCGACATCCCCGCGGGCCCGCTCGAAGGCGTGCTCAACCGGCTCGGGCGCGAGGCGGGTGTGCTGATCGGCTTCGGCTCGGCCGTGACCGAGGGCCTGCGCAGCAACGGTGTCAGCGGCAGCCTGACGGTGCAGGACGCACTGTCGCGTGCGCTTGCGAGCACGGGCCTGGGCGCGGTGCGTTCGGCGGGCGGCGGCTATGCGTTGAACGCGCTGCCGGCGTCTGCCGCAGGGCCGGCCGACGCCGACGCAGCGACAACGCTGTCAGCGGTGACGGTCAGTGCGCAGGCCGAGCGCAGCGCCGTGACGGAGGGATCGGGCTCCTATGCGGCGGCGGGGCCCAGCACTGCGGCGACCCGGCTGGCCTTGACGGCGCGTGAAACGCCGCAATCGGTGAGCGTCGTGACGCGCCAGCAGATCGAGGATCGCGGCTTCCAGTCGCTGGAGGATGTGGCGCTCGATGCAACCGGCCTCAGCACGCGGCAGATCGGCGGCGGTGAGCGCACGCAGTTCTTCTCCCGCGGCTTCGAGGTGAACTCCTTCCTGGCCGACGGCGTTCCGCTCGCCTTCGACTACGACACGCAGGGCCTTGCGACCCTGGCCATGTACGACCGGATCGAGATCATTCGCGGCGCGGCGGGGATCGTGACGGGAACCGGCAACCCTTCGGGGACCATCAACCTGGTGCGCAAGCGTCCTACGGCGACGCCGCAGGTGTCACTGACCGCCAGCGCCGGCAGTTGGGAGAACTACCGCGGAGAGATCGATGCCGGCGGGCCACTCAATGAAGCGGGCACCTTGCGCGGGCGCGCAGTGATCGCTTCCCAAAGTGCCGATACCTTCAAGAAGGCCTACAGCCATCAGCGGGATCTCCTCTACGGAACCCTGGAGGTCGACCTGGGGCGTGACACCACCTTGAGTCTGGGGGGCTACTTCAACAAGGAGGACAACCCCGGCGCAGACTGGAACGGCTTGCCGACCCGACGCGATGGCAGTTTCTATCCCTTCGCGAGGTCGACGCGACTGACCCCGAACTGGGCCTACTGGAACAAGAGGAACGCCAGCGTCTTCGCGGAGTTGGAGCACCGTTTCGACGGGGGCTGGAAGACCAAGGTCACGGCCCGCGCGTTGCAGGCCAAGATGGACATGCTCGGCACCTATCTGTATCCGCTCGATGACGCCACATTCTTTGGACAGGGCGTGGGCGCGTATGCGTACAAGAAGAACCAATACAGCATCGACGGCTATGCGCAGGGACCATTCCAGTGGCTGGGTCGAACGCACGAGCTGGTGTTCGGTGGCAGCTATCGGAAGAATCGGGACGACGACGGCCCAGGCGGCTGGCCGAGCGACTACGACGTGACCGTGGATCCGATGAACTGGAACTCCAGCGCGGTACCGAGGCCTGTCATCGACTATCTCTGGTCGCGCAAGGGCCACCAGACGCAGGCGGGCCTCTACGGCACGGCCCGGTTCAGCGTCAGCGATCCGCTGACCCTGATGTTGGGCGCGCGGGTCGACGCCTATCGGTACCAAATGCATCTGACTTCGGGCACATGGAACGACGACAGTGCCTACAAGGTCAGCCACAAGCTGACGCCGTACGCAGGGCTCGTCTACAACATCGGTGCCAACCATTCCATCTATGCCAGCGGGACCAGCGTCTTCCAGCCCCAGAGCAACCAGAATTCGCAAGGCGCGGTGCTGGCCCCGGTGACCGGAACCAACATGGAGATCGGGATCAAGGGCGAGTACCTGGGGGGAAGACTCAATGCCAGTGCCGCCGTCTTCCAGATCGACCAGAAGAACCTGCCCCTTCAATTGGCGCAGTACCGATGCCAATCGGCCGCCGCTTCCTGCTACGCGCAGGCCGGCGAAGTTCGAAGCCGCGGCGTGGAGTTCGAGGTTGCCGGGGCGCTGACACCCGACTGGCAGGTGATGGCTGGCTACACCTACAACTCGGCGCAGTTCGTTCGGGATTCGGATGCTGGCGTTGCCGGTACGCGCTACGACACGCAGACCCCTCGGCATCTCCTGAAGTTGTCGACCAGCTATCGCCTGCCGGGCGTGTTGAGCGCCTGGCGTGTCGGGGGCGCGTTGAGGACCCGGAGCGAGACGAGCACCACGTTCGGCGTGCGCCAGGGTGGCTACACCCTCATCGATCTGATGGCGTCTTATGCGGTGAACCGTCACCTCGACATCCGCCTGAATCTCTACAACGTCACGGACAAGTACTACTACCAGACCATCGGGAGCACGCAGGACAACAATCACTTCGGCACACCCCGCAATGCATTGCTCACGGTGAACTACAAGTACTGAATCGCGCTGTGACGGGACCTGCGAGCGGTGCAGGGGGGCACGTCGGAGCGGAGGCTGGCTACAATCAAATAAGAACCATTCTTAATTGACCGACGGCGTTGCGCCCCGGTGCAGCCCCTGGGAAGCCGCCATGCATGCCGCCGAGATCCACCCCTGCAGCGAGCGCAGCGAAGTCGCCGCGCTCTACGCCGACCACCACGGCTGGCTGCAGGGCTGGCTGCGCAGGAAGCTGGGCAATGCCTTCGATGCGGCCGACCTGGCGCAGGACACCTTCATGCGCCTGCTGGCGGCGCGCCAGCCCGAGCGCATCGTCCAGCCGCGCGCCTACCTGACGCGCATCGCCCAGAACATCCTCGTCAACTGGTACCAGCGCCAGGCGCTGGAGCGCGCCTACCTCGAGGCGCTGGCCGTGCTGCCCGAGGCGCAGGCGCCGTCGGCCGAGCACCGGCTGCTCATCCTCGAGACGCTGCACGAGGTCGACGCCATGCTCGATGCGCTCAAGCCGCAGGCCCGGCGCGCCTTCCTGCTGTCGCAGATCGACGGCATGAAGTACGAGGACATCGCGCGCGAACTCGGCGTGTCGCTGGTCACGGTCAAGCGCTACATGCAGCAGGGCTTCCGGGGTTGCCTGGCGTTGATGGCATGAGCGCAGCGCCGGGCCGCCCCAAGCAAGCTCGCACCGCAGCGCGCAGCGCGGAGGTTTTTGAATGAGCGCAGGTCTCGACGCGCGCGTGCTCGACGAGGCCGCCGAGTGGCTGATGCGCCTGCACGACAGCCGCGCCACGCCAGCCGACCGGCTGGCCTGCGAGCGCTGGCAGCGGGCCGATCCGGCGCATGCGCAGGCCTGGGCGCGGGCCGAACTGCTGATGCACAAGCTGGGCGGACTGCCCTCGGCGCTGGCGATGCCGGCGCTCGGGCGGCCGGCGCATGCTGGCCGGCGCGCCGCGCTCGGCAAGCTGGCCGCGCTGCTGGCAGCCGTGCCCGCGGGCTGGCTCGCCTGGCAGGCGGCCGACGCGCAGGGCTGGACCGCCACGCACCGCACCGCCACCGGCGAGCGCCGTGAACTCACGCTGGCCGACGGCACGCGCGTGACGCTCAACACCGCGAGCGCGCTCGATGTGCGCTTCGATGCCGTGCAGCGCCTGCTGGTGTTGCGCGCGGGCGAGATCCTTGTCGCCACCGCACCCGACAACGCGGCCATGCACCGGCCCTTTCGCGTGGCCACGCGCCAGGGCCTGCTGCAGGCGCTGGGCACGCGCTTCACGGTGCGCCAGGACGCGGGCCGCACGCGGCTCGCGGTGCTCGAGGGCGCGGTGCGCATCACGCCCGACAGCGGTGCCGCGCCGGTGGTGGTCGAGGCCAATGCGCAGTCCACGTTCAGCCGCGAGGCCATCGACACGCCGAGCGCACGCGACCCCGACGCCAGCGCCTGGACGCGCGGCATGCTGGTGGCCGACCGCATGCGGCTGGCCGACTTCGCGGCCGAAGTGGCGCGCTACCGGCCCGGCCTGCTGGCCTGCGATGCGGCCGTGGCCGAACTGCGCGTGTCGGGCGCCTTCCCCATCGACGACACCGACCGCGTGCTGAGCATGCTGGTCTCGACCTACGCGGTCGAGGCGGTCTCGCGCCTGCGCGGGCACTGGGTCACGCTGGTGGCGCGTTGAAGGAAGAGAAACTTTTTTTGCACTGCGCCTGATACTTTTTGCGATCTCGGCTGGCAAGGGGGGTGAACCCCTTTCCTGATCTGCTTGCCAAAGGTCTGCTTCCCATGTCCGTCCGTCTTTCCCGCGCTGCTTCGGCGCATTTCCGCTTCGCGGCTTTCCCTGTTGCCCTTCATCGCGCCCTGCTGATGCTCGCGCTCGGCGGCGCGGCCTCGGCCTTCGCCGCCGGTCCGGTCGCACTCGAGTCCGTCGCATCACGCGCCTACGACATCCCGGCCGGCCCGCTGGGCCGCACGCTGTCGGCCTTCGCGGCCGAGGCCGGCGTGGCGCTGTCCTTCGACCCGGCCCTGACCGACGGCCGCACCGGGCCCGCGCTCTCGGGCCGCTATGCAGGCCGCGAGGCCATGGCCGCGCTGCTGGCCGGCAGCGGCCTCGAGGCGGTGGCGCGCGACGACGGCAGCTACGTGCTGCGCCGGCGCGCGGCAGGGGTGTCGTCCGCCACCACGGGCGAGTCGCTGCCCACCGTCACGGTCAGCGCCGATGCCGACCGCAGCGGCACCACCGAAGGCACGGGCTCGTACACCACGCGCGCCACCGCCGCGGCCACCGGGCTGTCGCTGGCGCTGCGCGACACGCCGCAGTCGGTCAGTGTGCTCACGCGCCAGCAGATCGAGGACCAGAACCTGGTCTCGCTCAACGAGGCGCTGCGCAGCGTCACCGGCATCCACGTGGTCAGCTCCGACAGCGACCGTTCGGATTTCTATTCGCGTGGCTTCTACATCGACAACATCCAGTACGACGGCGTGCCGACCTCGCTGGGCCTCTCGTTCTACGGCGAGTCGGGCAGCGACACCACGATCTACGACCGGGTCGAGGTGGTGCGCGGCGCGACCGGCCTGCTGACCGGTGCGGGCAACCCCTCGGCCTCGATCAATCTGGTGCGCAAGCGGGCCGACAGCATGGTCTTCACCGGCAGCGCCTCGCTGGGCATCGGCTCGTGGAACCAGCATCGCGCGGCGGTCGACCTGTCGACGCCGATCACCGAAGACGGGCGCGTGCGCGGGCGTTTCGCGGCCATGACCGAGGAGCGCGATTCGCACGTCGACCTGTACCACGCGCGCAAGAACGCGTTCTACGGCGTGGTCGATGCCGACCTCACGCCCGCCACCACGCTCAGCGTGGGCGCCGACTACCAGTCGAACCGGCCCACGGGTTCCACCTGGGGCGGCCTGCCGCTGGTGTTCAGCGACGGCTCGGTCGCCGACTGGCCGACCTCCAAGACCACGGCCGCGAACTGGACCCACTGGAACAGCACCAACCGCAGCGTGTTCGCCAACCTTGCGCACCGCTTCGACGGCGGCTGGTCGCTCAAGGCCAACCTGTCGCACCGCGAGAGCGACTACGACGCCAAGCTGCTGTACCTCTTCAGCCAGCCCGACCCGGTGACGGGCTTCGGCCTGCGTGCGCTGCCCAACTACTCCGAGTACAGCTTCCAGCAGAACAGCGCCGACCTGCAGGCCACCGGCCCCTTCACGCTGCTGGGCCGCACGCACGAGGCGGTGCTCGGGCTCAGCAGCAGCCGCGCGCGCGAGGTCAAGGCCGGCCATGCGCGCACCGGTGCGCTGGCCAGCACCGGCGACTTCCGCCAGTGGGATGGCGCCTTCGCCGAGCCGAGCTGGGGCCCGCTGACCATCAGCTCGCTGGACCGCACGCGCCAAGACGGCCTCTACGGCGCGCTGCGCCTGTCGCTGACCGATCCGCTGAAGCTGATCCTCGGCGGTCGCCAGAGCAACTGGGAGGTGCAGGGCCTGAGCGTGACGCGCAAGCACGACGTGTTCACGCCCTACGCCGGCCTGGTCTACGAGATCGACCGCACCTACTCGGCCTACGCCAGCTACACCGACATCTTCCAGCCGCAGAACTACCGCGACACCAGCGGCGCCTACCTCGACCCGGTGACCGGCAAGAGCTTCGAGCTGGGCTTGAAGGGCGCGCACCTGGGCGGGCGCCTCAACACCTCGTTGGCGGTCTTCCGCATCCGCCAGGACAACGTGGCGCAGCTCGACGGCAACCAGGTCGTGCCGGGTACCACCGACTTCGCCTACTTCGGTGCCAAGGGCGTGACCAGCCGCGGCTTCGAGGCGCAGGTCTCGGGCGAGATCACGCCCGACTGGAAGCTGTCGGCCGGCCTCTCGCGCACCGTGGCCGAGGACGCCGAGGGCACGGCCGTCAACACCTGGGCGCCGCGCACGCAGGTGCAGCTGTTCAGCAGCTACCGGCTGCAGGGCGCGTGGCAGGCCCTCACGCTGGGCGGCGGCTTCACCTGGCAGTCGAGCACCTCGTCGAGCTTCTCGACGGCGGGCGCCGACGTGGTGTTCCGCCAGAAGTCCTTCGGCCTGCTGAACCTGATGGCGCGCTATGCGTTCACGCCGCAGCTCTCGCTGCAGCTGAACCTGAACAACCTGGCGGACAAGAAGTACTACGTCAACATCGACGGGCAAGGGCAGTTCGGCACCCCGCGCAGCGTGATGGCGACGCTCAACTACAAGTTCTGATCGGCGTTGTCGACGGGCCGCGGCGGGGTGCGCGGCATGCATCCTGCGCGGTGAAGTCCCGGCGCTCCCGGCCGCGCTTTACACACGCACTGCAGAAAATCTGTGGTTTTTTGGGGAACGGGCCTTCCCCGATGACCCCTTTTTCGATCTCGTTGGTCATGTATCAGGAGAGGCGCTTTTTCATGCGCCCCACCTGACCACCACCCCGATGCCTTCTTCCTCCATCCCCGCGCCCGCGGGCCTGCTCGTCCTGTCCCGCCTCGCGGCCGCCGTGTTCGGCGGCTATGCGCTGGCGGCGGCCACCGCGATGTGCCTGGCGGCCGTGCTGCCGTCCGCGCGTGCCGATGCGGTGCTCGCCGGCATGCAGTTCAGCTTCGTCGTCCACACGCTCGCCGTGGTCTGGGCCTTCTCGCCGGTGCGGCCGGCACGCGTCTGGCTCGGGTTGCTGGGGCCGGCTGGGGTGCTCGCGCTGTTCGGCTGGCTGTGGCCGCGCGTGGGAGGCTGAGATGAGCAATTCTCAGACCAAGGCGGCGCACAAGGCGCTGCGCAAGAAGGCCGCAGGCAACGGGGCCGGCGAGGGCGGCTTCCGCCAGGCGCAGGCCTGGCTGCACACCTGGTGCGGCCTGTGGTTCTCGTGGCTGCTGTTCGCGGTCTTCCTGACCGGCACGCTGGCGGTGTTCGACGAACCGATCTCGCACTGGATGACACCCGAGCACCATGCAGAGGAAGCGGCGGCCGCCGCAGCGCCCAAGGCCGCGACCGCCGGACGCGCGCAGCGCCTCGCCTGGGGCACGGCCTACATGGCCGCGCACCATCCCGCGGCGCAGATGTGGGAGCTCTGGCCTTCCGACGCACAGGGCGGCGGCGAACTGAAGGTGTACTGGTTCGATGCCAAGGGCCAGTACGTGGCCGCGGCATTGAACCCCGCGACCGGGGAAGCGCTGGCCGCCGACACCGCGACGCCGGTGCGCGGCACGCTGGCCGGGCATCACTTCGTCGACTTCCACTACGAGCTGCATGCGGGCCAGGTCGGCCTGTGGATCGTGGGCATCGCCGCGCTGGCCATGCTGGTGGCGCTCGTGTCGGGCGTGATCACGCACAAGCGCATCTTCAAGGACTTCTTCACCTTCCGGCCGAAGAAGGGGCAGCGCAGCTGGCTCGATGCGCACAACGCGGTCGCGGTGCTCACACTGCCCTTCCAGCTGATGATCGCCTACACCGGCATCGTGATCTCGGGCCTGACCTTCATGCCCGCGGCCAAGCTCGTGCACTACGGCAGCGACTCCGCCGCGCAGCAGCAGGTCATCGCCGAACTCAGCGGCGGCAAGCCCGCGCGCAGCGGCCGCGCGATGCCCGTGCCCGACCTCGAATCCTTCGCGGCGCGCGGCCAGGCGCTCATCGGCCAGCCGGTGCGGGCGGTGGTGATCGACCATCCCGGCGATGCGGCGGCGCGCATCGGCATCTACGGCTGGAACGGCGAGGCCGAGTCGCTGCGCCGGCTGAGCCCGACCACCGGCATGGCCTCGTTCTCGGCGGCCACCGGCGAACTGCTGCAGGTGCGCCTGCCCGGCGCGGCCGACGGCGGCGCCGCGTCGCTCGCGCAATCGGCGATGGGTGGCCTGCACATGGCGAGCTTCGGGGGCTGGGCCGTGAAGTGGCTCTACTTCCTCTGCGGCCTGGCCGGCGCCGCGATGATGGGCACGGGCGCGATCCTGTTCATGGTCAAGCGCCGCGGAAAGCATGGCACCGAGTTCGGCGGCGCCACCGCGCGCGTCTATCGACTGATCGAAGGCCTCAACGTCGCCGCGATCGCCGGGCTGGGCATCGCCTGCACCGGCTACCTCTGGGCCAACCGGCTGGTGCCGCTGGGGCTCACGCAGCGTGCCGACTGGGAACTGCGCGTGTTCTTCGGACTGTGGCTGCTGGCGCTGGTCCACGCGCTGCTGCGCAAGCCGACCGAGGCGTGGCGCGAGCAGCTCGGCTTGCTGGCCGCGCTGTGCCTGCTGCTGCCGGTACTGAACTTCGCCACCACAGGCGACCACCCCTGGGCCCAGTGGCTGCGCGGCGACTGGGAGAGCGCGGGCGTCGAGGGGATGTCGGTGGCCTTCGGCCTGGCGGCCGTCGCCGCCTTGCGCTTCCTGCGCACGCGCGAACGGCATCACGCCGCCGGCGCATCGAAGCCCGTCCTGCGTGCCCCGACCCCCGCTGCGGAGACCGCGCCATGAACACCACCACCGCCTCGCTGCTGGCGCTCGCACTGGCCTTCGCCGGCATGGCGGCGCTGGGTTTCGCGATGGACCGTCACCATGAGCAGCTCACGCGACGCCGCGCGACGCCGACCCTGCAACGCAGGCTGTTGCGCGGCCTGGGCAGCCTGCTGATCGCGCTCGCGCTGGCGCCTTGCCTGCTCGCCTGGGGCACCAGCGTGGGCACCGTCGCGTGGCTGGGTTTCCTGAGCGCCGGCGCGCTGGGCGTGGCGCTGCTGCTGCCCTACCTGCCCCGCACGACGGCCACGGGCGCGGCCGTGGCCGGCGTGGCCTGCCTGGGCTGGTCGCTAGCGTCGCCTTCCCTTTCTTTCTGAGCGGCCACCGATGGCGGCCCTCGAACTTCTTTCATCCGATTCCTCCAAGGTGCCTTCACCCATGACGTTCCTGTCCTCGTTCCGCCTTTGTTCGCTGACCCGCTCCTTGTCGCTGGCCGCTGCGCTCGTCTCGCTCGCCGGTGCCTCGCAGGCGCAGTACCTCTGGCTGCAACGCGAAGGCCCGGTGGTCGAGGCGCGCATGGGCGATCTCGCCAAGGGCGGCCAGCCGCTGGCCGGCCTGCTGGCGCCGCGCGCCTTCCTGGCCGACGGCAAGGACCTGCCGCTCGCGGCCGAGGCCGAGCGCCTGGCCATCTCCGCGCCCGCCGCCCCCGCCGACCTGCGCGTGGTCACCAGCCGCGTCGACGGCGCGTCCGGCACCCCCGTCCTCAACTACTACCAGGCCAAGTTCGGCCGTGCCGAGACCAAGGCGGTGAACGACCTGGAACTGGTGCCGACCGAGCCCAACGGCAATACCTTCAAGCTGGTCTGGAAGGGCAACACCGTGGCCGCATCGCAGGTCAACGTCGACACCTCCGAAGGCTGGCGCCGCGTGCTCAAGCCCTCGAAGGACGGCACCGTCACGCTGGGCACGCCGTTCCCCGGCCTGTACCTGCTCGAGGTCACGGCGCGCGTCAACGGCGCGGTCACGGTCGACGGCAAGAAGTACGAAGACGTGCGCCACACCGCCACGCTGAGCTTCGAGGTGGCCCGCTGATGGCGGTGGCGGCGCGTCCCGTGCGCGGCCGGCGTGCGCTCGCGATCGTGCTGGCGGCGGCCGTCGTGGCCGGCGGCGCGCTCTGGTGGTGGAAGGCGCGGCCCTCGGTGGCATACCAGACCCAGGCCGTGGCGCGCGGCGACGTCGAGTCGACCGTCACCGCCATCGGCACGCTGCAGCCGCGCAGCTACGTCGACGTGGGCGCGCAGGTCTCGGGGCTGATCCAGCGCCTGCCGGTGGAACCCGGCAGCGTGGTGAAGAAGGGGCAGCTGCTGGTCGAGATCGACCCGAGCGTGCAGCAGGCCACGGTCGATGCGGGCCGCGCCGCGCTGGCGGGGCTGCGGGCGCAGCGCACCGACCAGCAGTCGCAGCACCGGCTGGCCGTGCAGCAGCTCGCGCGCCAGAAGCAGATGGCGGCCGAGGGCGCCACGCGCGACGAAGACCTGCAGACGGCCGAGGCCACGCTGGCCTCGACCGCCGCCAAGGTCGCGCACCTCGAGGCGCAGATCGCGCAGACCCAGGCCACCCAGCGCGCCGAGGAGGCCCGGCTGGGCTACACGCGCATCTTCGCGCCGATGGCCGGCACGGTGGTGTCGGTGGAGGCGCGCGCCGGCCAGACCCTCAACGCCACCTACCAGACGCCGAACATCCTGCGCATCGCCGACCTGTCGTCGATGACGGTCTGGACCGAGGTCAGCGAGGCCGACGTGCGCCGCGTGAAGGCCGGCATGCCGGTCTACTTCACCACGCTGGGCGGCGTCGACAGCGCGGTGCCGCGCCGGTGGTCGGCCCAGGTGCGCCAGGTGCTGCCCGCACCGCCCGTGCCCGAAGGCCAGGCCAGCGTCAAGGCCGCGGGCGGCGCGGCGCCCGGTGCCGCCAAGGCGGTGGTCTACACCGTGCTGTTCGATGTCGACAACGCCGACGGCGAACTCATGCCGCAGATGACCGCGCAGGCGGGCTTCGTCACCGCGCAGGCCAAGGGCGTGCTCGCCGTGCCGCTGGCCGCGCTCACGCCCGTCGAGGGCGAGCAGGGCACCTACACCGCACGCGTGCTCGGCGCCGACGGCAAGCCCGCGGCGCGCACGGTGCGCGTGGGCATCCGCAGCCGTCACCAGGCCGAAGTTCGGCAGGGCCTGGCGGAGGGCGATCGCCTGGTCATCGGCGAGACCCCGGTGGGCGGCGTGCGGTGGATCCAGTGGTGAGGGGTGCCGCGCCGAACGTGCCCTTGATCGCGCTGCGGGGCATCCGCAAGCGCTACGGCGGCAACGGCAGCGGCCGGCCGCAGGTCGAGGTGCTGCGCGGCCTCGACCTCGACATCCACCAGGGCGAGTTCGTCGCGGTGGTCGGCAGCTCGGGTTCGGGCAAGTCCACGCTGATGAACCTGCTGGGCTGCCTGGACCGCCCCAGCGAGGGCAGCTACCACTTCGACGGCCATGACGTGGCATCGCTCGGTGCCGACGAGCTGGCCTGGCTGCGGCGCGAGGCCTTCGGCTTCGTGTTCCAGGGCTACCACCTGATCGCGACCGAATCGGCGCGCGAGAACGTCGAGGTGCCGGCCATCTACGCCGGCATGCCCGAGCACGAACGCGCGCAACGCGCGGCCGCGCTGCTGGGCCGGCTGGGCCTGCCCGACAAGCTCGAGAACCGGCCCAACCAGCTGTCCGGCGGGCAGCAGCAACGCGTGTCGATCGCGCGCGCGCTGATGAACGGCGGCCGCATCATCCTGGCCGACGAACCCACGGGCGCGCTCGATTCGAAGAGCGGCGCCGAGGTGATGGCGCTGCTGCGCGAGCTGGCCGACGCCGGGCACACGGTGATCGTCATCACGCACGACCGCGAGGTGGCGGCGCAGGCGCGCCGCGTGATCGAGATCCGCGACGGCGAGATCGTCGGCGACAGCGCACAGGGCACGGCGCCGATCCTCTCGGGCCAGACCCTGCCAAGGCTCGACATGGCCGAGGCCGCGCAGGCCGGTGGCGCCTCGTTTGCGGCCGACGTGCGCGAGGCCGCACGCACCGCCTGGCGCGGCATGCGGCTGAACCGCGCGCGCACCGGCCTCACGCTGCTGGGCATCGTGATCGGCGTGGCCTCGGTGATCGTGATGCTGGCCATCGGCGAGGGCGCACGCCAGCGCGTGGTGCAGCAGATGGGCACCATGGGCACGGCCATCCTCTACCTGGGCAGCCGCCCACCGCCCACGGGCGGGCCCGCCGGCATGCTCACGCCGGAAGACCTCGAAGCGGTGGCTGCATTGCCCGAGATCCGGCGGGTGCTGCCGGTGATCGGCGACCCGATCACCGTGCGCTACGGCAGCGCCGATCGCCAGGTCTACGTCTTCGCCGCCAGCGAGGAGATGCCGCTGGTGCACCACTGGCCGGTGGCGCTGGGCCGCTACTACACCGACGCCGAAGACCACGATCTCGCACCGCTGGTGGTGCTGGGCCACAAGGCGCATCGCCACTTCTTTCCCGACACGCCCAACCCGCTGGGCAAGCAGCTGCTGATCGGCCACTCGCCCTTCGAGGTGATCGGCGTGATGGCCGAGCGCGGTGCCGACTCCGGTGCGCAGGACTACGACGACATGGTCTTCATCCCCTACCGCGCCGGCCGTGCGCGGGTCTACCAGGTGCAGACCCAGCCCGACTACGTGGTGGTCGAGGCCGCCTCCTCGGCCGACGTGCTGCCGGCCGAGCGCGCCATGAAGGCGCTGCTGCTGTCGCGCCATGGCCGCGAGGACTTCGGCATCGGCAACGCCGGCGCACGGCTGCAGGCCGAGGCCGCCACGCGCCAGAGCATGACCGTGATGCTGGGCCTGATCGCCGCGGTGTCGCTGGTGGTCGGCGGCATCGGCGTGATGAACGTGATGCTGATGACGGTGCGTGAACGCACGCGCGAAATCGGCATCCGCATGGCGACCGGCGCCCGCCAGCGCGACATCTTGCGCCAGTTCCTGACCGAGGCCGTGCTGGTGACCGTCACCGGCGGTGCCGTGGGGGTGGCGTTGGGCGTGCTGATCGCGGCGGTGCTGATCGCCTTCACGGTGCCGGTGGTGCTGTCGGTGACGGCCATGGCCGGCGCCTTCCTGTGCGCCGTGGCCACCGGCCTGGTGTTCGGCTACATGCCGGCCAAGACCGCCGCGCGGCTCGATCCGGTCGTGGCGCTGGCGGGGGAATGAAAGAACGCATGCAGAGAAGCTTCATCACCCTCGGCGTCAGCGTGCTGCTCGCCGCCTGCGTGACGGCGCCGCGCCCGCCCGAGGTCGCAGCGCCTGCGCTGCCGACGCGATGGCAGGCGCCTGCGTCCGAATGCGCCGCATGCGGCGGCTGGCAGGCCTTCGGCAGCGCCGAGCTCGAGGCGCTGACCGCGCAGGCGCTGGCGCAGAACCTCGACCTGGCCGCCGCGGCCGCCCGCGTGGCACAGGCCGACGCGACGGCACGCATCGCCGGCGCCGCGCTGCAGCCCGGTGTGACGGCGCAGCTCGACGCAAGCCGGCAGGACCGGCTGGGCGGCGAGGCCGTCGTCGCCGGCCGCAGCTTGGGCGCGAGCCTGAGCGCGCAGTACGAGCTCGACTTCTGGGGCCGCCATCGCGCAGCCCGCGACAGCGCGCTGCGCGGCCTGCAGGCCAGCGTGTTCGACCGTGACACGGTGCGCCTCGGGCTCATCGCCAGCGTGGCCTCCACCTGGCTGCAGGCGGTGTCGACCGGCGAGCGCAGCGAGATCGCCACGCTGAACCTGTCGCGTGCCACGCGCGTGCTGGCGCTGGTCGAATCCCGCGCCCGTGCCGGTGCCGCCACGCCGCTCGAACTCGCGCAGCAACGCGGCCTCGTGGCCACGCAGGCGCGCAGCCTCGCTGCGCTGCGCCAGCAGGCCGTCGATGCGCGCACCACGCTGGCGCTGTTGCTGGGCGAGACCGGCGCGCGCGCGCTGCGCACCCCCTCGCTCGAGGTCCTGGTGCCGCCGGAACTGGGCGCCGGTCTGCCGTCCGGACTGTTGGCGCGCCGGCCCGACGTCGCCGCCGCCGAAGCCCGGCTGGCGGCGGCCGATGCCGATGTGGCCGCGGCGCGCGCCGCGATGCTGCCGCGCGTGACGCTGGGCGGCAGCCTGGGCTATGCGGGCGATCGGATGCGCACGCTGCTCGACAACCCGCTCTACAGCCTGGCCGCCGGTCTGGCCGCACCGGTGTTCGACGCCGGGCGGCTCGCCGCCGAAGCCGACCAGGCGACGGCCCGCCGCACCGAACTGCTGGCCAACTACCACCAGGCCATCGTCGCGGCCTTCGGCGACGTCGAGGTGGCGCTGAACGCGGTGGACGGGAGCAGGGCGCAGGCCGAGGCACAGTCCGAGGAACTGCTGCAGGCCGGCCGCGCCGCGACGCTGGCCGAGTCGCGCTACCGTGCCGGCGCCGAAACGCTGCTGACGCTGCTCGATGCCCAGCGCACGCTCTATGCCGCGCAGGACGAGGCCGTGCAGGCGCGGTTGGCGCGCCTGCAGGCGGGCGTGGCGCTGCACCGCGCGCTGGGCGGTGGCTGGCAGGTGGCGGAGCTTGGGCGATGAGCGTCGCACCCGGGGGCATCGTCCAGCGGCTGCGCGCCGCACGGCTGCGGCCCACCGTGGCCCGTATCGGCGCGCTGCAGATCGTCGAGGCTGCGGCACCCGAAAGCCTGTGCGCCGAGGAAGTGTTCCGCCAGATGCTGCTGCGGGGGACGCACGCCAGCATCGGCACCGTCTACCGGACGCTGCAGCAGCTCGAGGCGGTAGGGCTGCTGCGCAAGGAGTGGGGCGCGGGGCGCAAGGCCTTCTATGGCCTGGGCCTGGCCGAAGGCGAGGACGCCCCGCTGCGCCTGGTGTGCGGCCACAGCGGCCGCAGCGTGCTGCTCAGCGACCCCGAACTCCGCGCGCGCCTGGTCTCCGCCGCCTCCGCGCAGGGCATGGACCTGGCCGGACAGGCGCTCACGCTGCAGGCCGAAGTCCGGCCCCGCGCCGTGGTGCCGTTGCGACGCCGACCCTGAGGACCGTGCCTTCCGTCGCGGATCGGGGGCTGCATTGCATTCTGGAGTCGCAAAAAGTTTCCTAAAGTACTACTCTATGCCCCAGCATGAAGTACTTTGTCTTCAAAACCGCCGGAATGCGCTGGGTCTGGGAACTGCGCATGAACGAAGGCGAGGTACTCGCCCGGAGTCCGCGCGAATTCGCACACCTCGAACAGGCCATCGCCTCGATCCAGCTGGTGCAGTTTGCCGCCTCGGGCGCCTTGATCGTCGATGCCGACGGCCGGCGCCTCGCATTGCGCGCCTGATGCGGCCCTGAGGCCGGCCGCCCCCGCGTCGCGTGGCAGAATCCGGGGCCGACGCCGCAGTGCATCGCCGCACGCCCTCTCGCTGGCGTCCCTTCTTTTTCTGCCCGTAGCTCAGTTGGATAGAGCACCTGCCTTCTAAGCAGGTTGTCAGAGGTTCGATCCCTCTCGGGCAGGCCACTTCATCTCTAACTTTCCTGGAAGTCTCTGACTTTCAGCGGGTCGCAGAGCTCCGTTTGGCGGTCTTGTGGCGCATGTCGTCGCTGGTCTGCCCTCCGTCGCGTGCTCTCCCCGGGTATGTACTGCGCCCACTCCGTCGGTCCGACCCTTGCCAGGGCTTTGGTGCAGGCGTGGCAATGGGCATTCCTGACTTGGTGCGTTTGCCGTGTCGGCCTGTGCAGTGGCTGTCATGTGGCACCGGCCTACAGTCTTTCATTTTCTTTGAAAACAAAATGACTACATGGAAACCCTCGACGATGAAGCGTTGGCCTCCGCTGCGTTCGTGCTGCGGATTCGCGCTGCCAACGGCGATCGGGACGCTTTGCGAGAGGCCGAGCGGCTCGAACGCATCCTGAAGTCGCGACTCGGTCCGACGCCTTCGGGCCATGCGCCGCTGGAAGTCACGCAGCGGGAACGCAAGCCGTGGTGGCGGTTTTGGTAGCCATGCGTCCCATGAGCCGGAGGTAGCGCCATGGATTCGATGCCATTCGTGTGGGCCACTTTGGGCGCGACGTTCTCCGCGGCCTGCCTTGGTCTCTATGCCCGGCTCAGCGCCGCCGCGCGGTCGTTCGACCGGGACCTGGCGACCCTCGCCTTCGTCGGGGCCTCGCTCGGCGCACTCACGGCCTCGAAGCCTCACTGGATGTGGTGATCGGGGTCACACGGGCCAGGCGGCAACGCCGCTGATGCGTCGGCGCCTGTCGATCGCGCAGGGCGCCCTGGCGTTCATGCCGGAGGAGGATACAAAATGTCGCAGCGGCCACTCGCCATCCCTTTCTGAGCTTTCGTTGCGCAGTTGCGTTTGGCTGCCAGAGTCCTCAGTGAAAGGGGTCCGGGAGACAACGGTTGAATTCGTCGTCATCCCTGAATGGAAGGGTCGCTGGGTGCGGGCGCTGCGGAGACCGGGGAGGCCTTTCCATTTCCAAAGGCCCGGCCGCGCGTCGCCACCCAGGCCGAGGCATGGCTGCGATCGACCTGGTCAGGCGTGTCCAGCAAAGCCGGCACCTGCGATCTCGTGGGCGCTCGGCGCGATGGCAAGAGCTGGTGTGCTCATGTGCCGACACGCCCATTGTCAGAAGAACCAACGGCCGTCACGGGGCCGTGTGAGGAATGCATGAAGATTTTGGTTTTCCCCCACCACGATGATCGGTGGCGTTGGCTGCTCCATGGCGTCGATGGCGTGCCCGTCGCCGTCAGTGGCGGAAGTTTCTCGACGCATGCACAAGCGATGCGCCACGCCCAGGCTGCGCTGGTGTGCCTGCGCGATGCGCCGTTCGAGGAAGACGGGTACATCGCCATACCCGGACCTGAACACCTCGAAGGGTCCATGCTGCGCCGCTAGGCGATGGGCTCAGTGATCGGGCGCCGGCATCGACCGACGTGAAAAGTGGTTGCTGCCCGCGATGCGGCGACCGCTCGAAGTGCAGGAGGCCGGTTCAGGCGGCGTCGACCAAAGCCCTTCGGGCGGCGCACTTGCGTTTCTTCACATCGGGGGCCGCTGCGCGTCCGGCCGCGATCGAGGCAACGCGACCGCGGTGAGCTTCCACGACCACAGGCCCTGGCGTGCGAACAGGAACGCACCGGTGGCCGATGCGCCCTCGGCGTGCAAGACAGCCGTCGACAGGCTCTGGTAGCGCAGCGCATAACGCGGCACCTGGCCCGTTCCGGCCGATGGCATTGCGACGAGTGCTTCCATGTCCACTGTCGCCTTGCCCTGCGCGACCATGCGCATCACGCTGGCCGGCGAGACGAAGCTGTCGACCATCTGTCCCAGCAGGCCGACCGCGAGCATCTGGCCCAGGCCCGACAGGCGATCGTTCTTGCCGGCAGCGCCCATGGTGTCCGTCATCTGGCGCATCAGTTGCCCCTTGAGGTTCTCCGTCAGCGCGGGAAAGTCCACGTGCGCGGAGAAGGCGGCGGCGTCCCGTGCCTCGATGGCTGCCTGCATCTTGCGAAGCGTCCAGTAGGGGCTGAGGTAGAGCGCGGCACCCACGAGGAGCACGATGGCGACCGAGCCGATGATTCCGATGCGATTCTTCAATGTCATGCTCACGCGCTTGTTTTTCCCCTGGGCGACGGATCGTAGCGTCATGCGCGTGTCCGGCCGCCGTCGCATACTGCGCGGGCTGTCTTCCCACTGCTTTGCGCTTCGACCCAGGTGCCATGAATCTTCTTTTCCCGCATGTGCGTGCCGTGGCGCTGCCACCGCAAAGCCGCCTGTCGCCGCGCTTCGCGACCTCGACGCTGGCCGACGCCTTCGCGATCCGCGTGCCGACAGTCCCCGGCCACACCATCGATGCCTGGGCGCAGGCCGCCCTGGGTCATCCCACGCGATGGTTCCGTGCGCTGCTGTCGCTGCGCGACCTGGCGGTCGGCGGGCTGGGGCTGAAGACCTCGGCCGACATGCGCCGCGACATGGACGCCCGAGGGCAGGCGTACTTCGACTTCTTCCCGGTGCAGTCGCGCTCCGACGACGAGATCGTGGTGGGCGAGAACGATCGCCATCTGGACTTCAGCCTCTCGCTGCTGCTGAGGCCGACGCCGGATGCCGCGTACGGCGAACTGGTGGCGACCACCGTGGTCCATTGCCACAACCTGCTCGGGCGCAGCTACCTGAAAACCATCATGCCTTTTCATGGCCTAGTGGTGCGCTCCAACCTGCGGCGTGCGCCGGGTTACGCGGGGACGGTGCACGGGCGCCGCTGACCGAGGGCCGGTGTTCGGCCCTACCGCCGCGCCTCGCGCGCGATCTGTTGCGCGAACGCATCCGCGCTGCCTTCGAAGGGCAGGTTGCTCATGCTGCGCAGCCGGCTCTGGAGCGCGGGCGTTTCCAGCGCAGCCGCCACGGCGCGGTTCAATCGGTCGGCCAGCGCTTCGGGCAGATCCGGCGGCGCGAACAGGCCGAACAGCGAGTCGAGATTCGCATCGTCGTAGCCGAGCTCGGCCAAGGTGGGCGTGTCGGGCAGCACCCTGAGGCGCACCGGCGCGCCGACCGCCAAGGCGACCAGCCGCCCCGCGGCGATGTCCTCCAACTGCGCGCTGGCGACGTTGGTGGACAGCACTTCGAAGTGGCCCGCCAGCGCATCCAGCAGCTGCTGGCCGCCACCTTTGTAGGGGATGTGGACGATCTCGGTCCGGCTCGCGCGGCGCACGCGGTCGAGCACCGCATAGCCCGTGGTGCCCTCGCCGGTGGTGGCCCAGCGCACACTGCCCGGCGACTGGCGCGCCCTGTCGACCATGCGTGCGAAGCCGTCGACGCCCAGGCTGCGTGTGCCGACGACCAGGATGGGTGTGCGCATGACGCCGGCCACGGGCAGGGCTGCGCGCAGGGCCACGCCGCGGTGGTTCGCCGCCTGGGCGCGCAGCGCGATGGCGGTGGCGGCCACGAAGCACAGGCTGTAGCCGTCGGCCGGGCGTCGCACCAGCAGCTCGAGGGCCAGCGTGCCGCTGGCGCCGGCCTTGTTCTCGATCACCACCGGCACGCCCAGATCGGCGGCCAGCACCTCGGCCAGCGCACGTGCCATCTGGTCGCTGACGCCGCCCGGCGGATAGGCCACCGTGATGTGGATGGCGCGGCGTGGCCAGGCGGCGGTGTGGGGGGCCTCGCGCGCCATCGCCACGCCGCCCAGCGGCAGGGTCAGCGGCCACAGCGACAAGGCACGGCGGCGGCGGGAGATCGGGTCCGGGCTAGTCGAAGAGGGCATGGTCTCTGCTGGCGGCGAGTTCGCGCACCAGGGCGATGAAGGCGCCCGTGGGGCCGTTGCAATCCGCCTCGCGGTAGACCAGCGTGAGCGGCGAGCGCAGGCTCTGCGCATCCTTGAAGGGGCGGTAGACCACGGCCTGCGCGTGCGTGCCGCGCATCGAGGCCGGCGCGATCGACAGGCCCATGCCGGCCGCCACGAGGTTGAGGTTGGTCATCATGTGCTCGACCTCGACCGCCAGTTCGACCTGCACGTTGTGGCGTGCGCAGGCCGCGAGCAGGTTCGCGTAGAGGCCGGGCGCGCCCGGGCGCCGCACCAGGATCAGCCGTTCGCCCTGCAGGTCCTTGAGCGCGACGGGCGCGGCCGCATCGGCGGCCAGCCGGTGATCGATCGGGATGGCGAGCACCGATTCCTCTTCCAGCACCTGCTCGAAGGCCAGGCCGGCAGGGCGCGCGACGGGCACGCGCAAGAAGCCGCAGTTGAGCCGCGCGTCGAGTACGGCGGCCGTGATCTCCGCGGCGTTGTTCTCGGTCACGTCGATCTGCAGGTCGGGGTGGCGGCTGCGGCACATGCGCAGCGAGGCGGGCGTGAACGCGTGCGCGGCGGCCGAGGTGGTGAAGCCGATCGCGATGCGCCCGCGCCGGCCTTCGACGAAGTCGAGCATGCGGGTCTGCATGGCGGCGAATTCGTCCAGCAGGCGCCGGGCTTCGGTCTGCAACAGGCGGCCCGCCTCGGTGAGCTTGACGCCCTTGGGGTGCCGGTTGAACAGATCGGCGCCGATCTCGGTCTCGAGCGCGCGGATCTGCTGTGACAGCGGCGGTTGCTGCATGCCCAGCGCCTCCGCGGCGCGCGTGATGTGGCCTGCTTCCGCGACCGCCATGAAATACCGAAGGTGACGAATCTCGATATGCATTTTGTATGGTTGTCATATTCTAGACATCTTTGCCATATCGTCTTCTTGTTTCCACAATGCGCCGCATACCTACAGGAGACAAGACTTTGAAAGCTATCTGCAATTCGGCTGCGGTGACGGCCGCTGCGGTCGCGGCCGTGATCGCGCTGTCCGCGTGCGGCGGCAGCTCCAACGACAACAACAGCGGCGCCGCACCGACGCAGCCGGTGAAGCCTGCACCCGTCGATCCCGCACCTGTCGATCCGCCGGCTCCCGCGCCCGAATCCACTGAAGCTGCGCCGAGCCCGGTGGCCTGCCCGGCGGCCGTGCCTTCCACCGCCAGCTGTCTGGGCGGCGTGGACTCCAAGGGCGCCTATTACCTGATCGCCAAGCCCGCCGTCTGGAACGGCAAGCTGGTGCTGCATGCGCACGGCGGCCCCAGCCTCGATGCGCCGACCGCCGACCGGGCCACCGAAGACCTGACGCGCTGGGCCGTGATGGTCGACGCGGGCTACGCCTGGGCCGGCTCGACCTTCCGCCAGGGCGGCGTCGAAGTGCGCGCCGCCGCGGAAGACACCGAGCGCCTGCGCGGCATCTTCCGCCAGCACGTGGGCAAGCCGACGCGCACCATCCTCCACGGGCAGTCCTGGGGTGCGGGCGTGGCCGCGAAGGCGGCCGAGATGTTCACCGCCGAGACCGTCGGCGTGCAGCCCTACGACGCGGTGCTGCTCACCAGCGGCGTGCTGGCCGGCGGCACGCGCTCCTACGACTTCCGCACCGACCTGCGCGTGGTCTACCAATACCTGTGCAACAACCACCCGCGTCCCACCGAAACGCCCTACGCGCTGAACCTCGGCCTGCCCGCGGGCGTGACCATGACGCAGTCGAACCTGTCGGCCCGCGTCAACGAATGCCTGGCGCTCAACAAGGCGGCTGCCGATCGCACGCCGGAACAGCTGGCGCGCATCGCGACCATCGAGAAGGTCATCAAGATCCCGTCCAGCGCGATCCAGTCGCACCTGAACTGGGGCACTTTCCACTACCAGGACGTGAGCAGCAAGCGCACGGGCGGCGTGAGCCCCTTCGGCAATGCAGGCGTGGTCTACAGCGGCTCGGACGACGACGCCGCGTTGAACGCCGGCGTGTTGCGCTACAGCGCCGACCCGGCCGCCTACGGCCGCTTCGCCACCGACACCGACCCGACGGGCAAGATCCCCGTGCCGGTGCTCACGGTCAAGTGGATCAGCGACCCCACGGCCTTCGTCGAGCTCGACGCGCACTTCAAGTCGGTGATGCAGCAGGGCGGCAGCGGCGACCGGCTGGTCCAGACCTTCACCACCAACGGCACCCACAGCTACATCAGCGGCCCGACCTACCCGACGCTGATGAACGCCTTGCTGGCCTGGGTGGAGCAGGGCACCCAACCCACGCCGGCCGGCATCGCCGCGGCCTGCCCATCCAACGAAGCCACCTTCGGCGTCGGCTGCAGCTTCGACCCGGCCTACACGCCCGCCGCGCTGGAGACGCGCGTGCCGGCGCGCACCCGCCCGCAGTAAGCCCTTTGACAAGACAACGACAGAAAGACCAAGAACTCCCATGAAATCGACGCTGAAGAACACGCTGTGCCTCGCCCTCGGGGCCCTGGCCCTGGCCGCGGGCGCCCAGGCCCAGAACTACCCCGACGGCAAGGTGATCACGATCGTGGTGCCCTTCGCAGCCGGCGGCCCGACCGACCGCGTGGCGCGCGACCTGGCCGAAGCCATGCGCAAGCCGCTGGACGGCGTGAGCATCGTGATCGACAACGCAGCCGGCGCGGGCAGCACCATCGGCAACGCCAAGGTCGCGCGCGCCAAGGCCGACGGCTACACGCTGCTGCTCACCCACGTGGGCATGGCCACCACGCCGGTGCTCTACCGCAAGCTGCCCTACAACTACGAGACCGATTTCGAGTACCTGGGCCTGATCAACGACGTGCCCATGACCGTGATCGGCAAGCCGCAGCTCGAAGCCAACAACTTCAAGGAACTGCGCGAGTGGATCGGCAAGAACCCG
>NZ_JAAAFX010000014.1:274012-274121 GCF_019352895.1 Variovorax boronicumulans
AGTGCCCTACGACCAGGTGTTCGAGATGGAGGACATCAACGGCGAGTTCGGCCAGGCCGACGTGGCGATCATCCTGGGTGCGAACGACGTGGTGAACCCGGCCGCGCAC
>NZ_JAAAFX010000014.1:274133-322121 GCF_019352895.1 Variovorax boronicumulans
AAGCATGGCCGCGGGCTATGCGGGCCTGGACAACGAACTCTTCTACATGGACAAGACCATGATGGTCTTCGGCGACGCCAAGAAGGTCGTGGAAGACATGGGCAAGGCGATCGAGTAGGCCGCGCACACCGCACAGGCCGATCCACATCAGCACAACGAAGGAGCTGCACATGAAGGACAACAAGACAGGAAAGAAGGCGATCCTGGTGATCGGCGCGGGCGACGCCACCGGCGGCGCCATCGCCAAGCGCTTCGCGCGCGAGGGCTACATCGCCTGCGTGACGCGCCGCCAAGCCGAGAAGCTCGCGCCGCTGGTCGACGAGATCAAGGCCGAGGGCGGCGAGGCGCACGGCTTCGGCAGTGATGCGCGCAAGGAAGAGGAGATGGTGGCGCTGGTGGCGCAGATCGAGCGCGACATCGCGCCGATCGAGGTGGCGGTGTTCAACATCGGCGCCAATGTGCGTTTCAGCATCACCGAGACCACGGCGCGCGTGTACTTCAAGGTCTGGGAGATGGCCTGCTTCGGCGGCTTCCTCATGGGCCGCGAGACCGCCAAGGTGATGCTGCCGCGCGGCCGCGGCACGATCATCTTCACGGGGGCCACGGCCAGCCTGCGCGGGCGCGACGGCTATGCGGCCTTCTCGACCGCCAAGCAGGGCCTGCGCGCGCTGGCCCAGAGCATGGGTCGCGAACTCTGGCCCAAGGGCATCCACGTGGCGCACCCGGTGATCGACGGCGCGATCGACACCGAGTTCATCCGCACCACCTTCCCCGAGCGCTACGCGCTCAAGGAACAGGGCGGCATCCTGAGCCCCGAGGCCATCGCCGACGCCTACTGGCAGATCCACATGCAGCCGCGCAACGCGTGGACGCACGAGACCGAGCTGCGTCCCTGGATGGAGGCCTGGTGATGAACGACACGACGAACGACATCTCGCGCGGGCTCGAGGCCGGCGTGCTGCGCCTGGGCTTCGACCGCCCGGCGCGCAAGAACGCCATGACCGGCGCGATGTACCTCGCCCTGGCCGAGGCGCTGCAGCAGGCCGATGCCGACGACGCGGTGCGCGTGGTGCTGATCCACGGCAACGAGGAGGCCTTCTGCGCGGGCAACGACATCGGCGACTTCGCGGCGGCCGCGCCCAGCGAGGGCGAGCGCCCCTCGGCGCGTTTCATGAAGGCGCTGTTGCGCATGGGCAAGCCCGTGGTGGCGGCGGTCAACGGGCCGGCCGTGGGCATCGGCGCGACGATGCTGCTGCACTGCGACCTGGTCTATGCGGGCAGCACCGCGAAGCTGGTGTTCCCCTTCGCCAAGCTGGGCCTGTGCCCGGAGTTCGCCTCGACGCTGCTGCTGCCGGCCAAGCTCGGCCACCAGCGCGCCGCGGCGCTGCTGATGCTGGGCGAGCCCTGCACCGCACAGGAGGCACAGGCGCTGGGCCTGGTCAACGCGGTGCTGCCGCCGGCCGAAGTGCTGCCGCAGGCCTTGAAGGCGGCGGCGCAACTGGCCGCGACCTCGGCGCCGTCGCTGCGCGCCACCAAGGCGCTGATGCGCGGCGAGGAACTCGCGGGTTACGAGGCCCGCATCGCGCAGGAGAACGCGCAGTTCGCGCAGCTGCTCGCATCGCCCGAGGCCAAGGCCGCCTTCGCTGCATTCCTGCAGCGCGGCAAGGGCGGTTGAGCCGACCTTCCAGACCCTGAAGACAAGACAAGGAGACATCCCGTGCGAACCGTTCCCGTCCACTTCCTGTTCGACTTCGGCAGCCCCAATGCCTACATGTGCCACCGCGTGATCCCCGAGATCGAGGCCCGCACCGGTGCCGTGTTCACCTACGTGCCGGTGCTGCTGGGCGGGCTGTTCAAGCTCAGCAACAACCGCTCACCGGCCGAGGCCTTCGCGGACATCGCGAACAAGCGCGCCTACGACAAGCTCGAGGTGCGCCGCTTCGTCGCGAAGCACGGCCTCTCGCGCTACCGGTCCAACCCCTTCTGGCCGGTCAACACGCTGCAGACCATGCGCGGCGCGGTGGCGGCGCAGAAGCTGGGCTGCTTCGAGCCCTACGTGGAGACGGTCTACGCCGCCATGTGGGAGCAGGGCCTGGACATGGCCGACCGCGCGGTCATCGTGCGCACGCTGGACGCGGCCGGCCTCGACGGCCTGGCGATCTACGAGGGCACGCAGGACCCCGAGGTCAAGGCCGAGCTGATGACCAACACGCAGCGCGCCTACGAACGCGGCGCCTTCGGTTCGCCGACCTTCTTCGTCGGCGACGAGATCTTCTTCGGCAAGGACCGGCTGCGCGAAGTCGAGGAAGAGATCGTGCGCGCTCAGGCCGCCGCGGCCTGAGCGCGCCGACGACCCCATCCCAAGAGAGACACGAGACAACAATGAACACTCGACTTTTCATGCGCACGCTCGGTGCGGCCTGCGCGCTGGCCGCTCTTGCGCCGCTGGCGCAGGCGCAGGACAGCGTCACCCACTACCCCGTGCGGCCGATCCGCGTGATGATCGGCTTCGCGCCCGGCGGCTCGACCGATGCGCCGATGCGCGTGCTGGCCGAGCGCGTGGGCAAGATCCTCAAGCAGCCGGTGGTGATCGAGAACAAGCCCGGTGCGGCCGGCGTGATCCCGACGCAGGTGCTGCAGTCCTCGCCCAACGACGGCTACACGCTGGCCATCGCGCCGGCCGGCGTCTACCGCATCCCCTACACCACCGACCTCAAGTGGGACCCGGCCACCGACCTGAGCTACGTCATCGGCATCACCGGCTATGCCTTCGGCACCGTGGTGCAGGCCTCGTCCTCGATCAAGTCCATGGCCGACTTCATCGCGCAGGCCAAGGCCCGGCCCGGCGAGGTCACCTACAGCACGCCGGGCGTGGCGACCACCAACCACCTGACGATGGAGCAGGTGTCGCGCATCGCGGGCATCCAGCTCAACCACGTGCCCTACAAGGGCTCGGCCGAATCGCTGCAGGGGCTGCTCGCGGGCCAGGTCGACTCGGCCGCCGAAACCTCGGCCTTCGTGCCGCAGGTGGACAGCGGCAAGCTGCGGCTGATCGCGGTCTGGGGCGCCAAGCGCATGGCGCGCTACCCCAACGTGCCCACGCTCCGCGAGCTGGGCATCGACATCGTCCAGACCTCCCCCTGGGGCCTGGTCGCGCCCAAGGGGACCGACCCGCGCATCGTCGCGCGGCTGCACGACGCCTTCAAGGAGGCGATGGCCTCGCCGGTCTTCCTCGAGGTGCTGGCGCGCTACGACATGGAACCCGACTACCGGAGTTCCAAGGACTTCCAGCGTTTCGCCGTCGAGTCGATGAAGCGCGAGAAGGCCATCCTCGACACGCTGGGGTTGAGCCGCGCGCGGCAATGACCGGGCGCACAAGCAGAAAGACGGAGACAAGACCATGAAGACACGACAGTTCCTCGCGGGCGGCCTGGCCGCCGCCGCCGTGGGCCTGCTGGGCGGGGCCTCGGCGGCCATCGCGCAGGAGGCCTTCCCCGCGCGCCCGATCAAGGTCATGCTGGGCTTCCCGCCCGGCGGCTCGACCGACACGCCGATGCGCGTGCTGGCCGAGGACGTGGGCCGCATCCTCAAGCAGCCCGTGGTGATCGAGAACAAGCCCGGCGCGGCCGGCCTCATGCCCGCGCAGCTGCTGCAGTCGGCACCGGCCGACGGCTACACGGTGGGCGTGATCCCGGGCAACCTGTTCCGGCTGCCCTACACCGGGACCATGAACTGGAATCCGGCCACCGACATCACGTATGTGATCGGCCTCACGCAGTTCGTCTACGGCGTGGTCGTGCCGCCCAACTCGCCGTTCAAGACCTGGGACGACCTGCTGGCCTATGCCAAGGCCAACCCGGGCCAGCTGACCTATGCGACCTCGGGCGCCTACCTCGCGCAGCACATCACGATGGAGCAGATCGCGCGCATCAAGAACGTGAAGTTCAACCACGTGCCCTACAAGGGCACGGCCGAGGCCCTGAACGCGGTGATGGGCGAGCATGTGATGGCCGCGGCCGACACCTCGGGCTGGGGCCAGGCGGTCGAGGCCGGGCGGCTGCGGCTGCTGGTGACCTTCAACGAGAAGCGCATGGCCAAGTTCCCCAACGTGCCCACGCTCAAGGATGTCGGCATCGACTTCCCGCCGCCCTCGGCCGCCTGGGGCCTGGCGGTGCCGAAGAACACGCCGCCGGCGGTGGTGCAGAAGCTGCACGACGCCTTCAAGCAGGCGATGGAGCTGCCGGGCTTCCGCAACGCGCTGGCCCAGTACTACATGGAGCCTTCGTACATGAGCTCGGTGCAGTACCAGCAATTCGCCGCGGCCTCGGTCAAGCGCGAGAAGACGCTGCTCGACGAGATCGGCTTCGTGCGCGACAAGTAAGCAGGCCGCGCCCGGCCTCAGCGCCGCGCGCCGAGCTGCTGCTCGATGCGGCGCACCGTCTCGATCACGCGCGGGCGGATCTCCTGCATGAAGCTCTCGCGCGACAGCAACTGTGCCGGGCCGGCCGCGTTGATCACCATCACCGGCAGGCCCTGGCCCAGCCGCAGCGGCACCGCGATGCCGTGGATCTCCTTCTGCCATTCGCCGAAGGAGCTGCAGCAGCCGTGCTCGGCCAGGTCCGACACGCCCTGGCGGATGCCCTGCGCTACGCGCGGCCACGAGGTCGGGTCGAGCGCCTCGATGCGTTCTTCCAGGCCCTGGCGTTCGCTAGGCGTCACGCCCGCCAGGTAGGCCCGGCCCATGGCCGTGGTCGCGAGCGGGATGCGCGAGCCGATGTCCAGCCGCAGCGTCACGATCGACTGCCCGCGGCAGACCTCGATGTAGAGCATCGACATGCCGTCGCGGATGCCCAGCGAGATCTGGCTGCCGGTGGCGTTGGCCAGGTCTTCCATCAATGGCCGGCTGACCTCCTTGACGTCGAGCCGCGCCAGCGTGGTGCCGCCCAGCGTGAGCGTGGCCATGCCCAGCCGGTAGCGGCCCGACTCCTCGACGTGGTGCAGGTAGCCCAGCTTGGTCAGCGTGTAGGTCAGCCGCGTCACGGTGGACTTGGGCAGCTTGCAGCGCTCGGACAGGTCCTGGTTGCCCAGCCGCTCCTCGCCCGACTTGAAGCAGCGCAGCACCTCGAGGCCGCGCGCGAGGGCGGTCACGAAATGGCGGTCTTCCTTGCCGTGGGCGCTGCCGGTGGCGTCGTCGTCGGGCGCTTCCTCGGCATCGACGGGGGAGGGGGTCGATCTCTTGGTCATGGTGTGGTGCTGCACAGCGGTTTTTTAATCTGCCACGGAGGTGCTCCGACCCCGCATGGTCCCTCTAGTCTCTTCAAACGAATCGATTGCAGAATTCTAGACTGCATTGCAAAACATTGAGCCCTCGGCGACCAATCCCACAGGAGACCTTCATGCCCACTCTCACGCCCACCGGCATCCACAGCTTTCCCGCGATCGAGCGCGTGCGCTTCGGCCAGCCGGCCGCCGCGGCCGTGGCCATCGAAGCCGCGCAGGCCGGCGCGCAGCGCGTGTTCGTCATGGCCAGCCGCACGCTCAACACCCGCACCGAGGCGATCCGCGAGATCGAGGCCGCGCTGGGCACGCGCCATGCGGGCACCTACGACGGCATGCCGCAGCACACCACGCGCACCGGCGTGGCGCGGGCCGCGCTGGCGGCGCAGGAGGCCGGTGCCGACCTGGTGATGGCGGTGGGCGGCGGCTCGGTGATCGACGGCGCGAAGATGGTCACGCTGTGCCTGCGCCACGGCATGACCGACGCGCACCTGGAGGCGCTCGACCGTTTCGAGGTCAAGCTGGGCGACGACGGCAAGCCCGTGCGGCCGATGTTCGACGGCCCGACGGTGCGCATGGTCGCGGTGCCCAGCACACTCAACGGCGGCGAGTTCAACGCCGGCTGCCTGGTGACCGACGAGCGCCGCAAGCACAAGCAGACCTTCTTCCACATCCACATGATGCCGCGCGCGATCGTGCTCGACCCGGCGCTCACGCTGCACACGCCCGAGACGCTGTGGCTGGGCTCGGCCACGCGCGCGCTCGACCATGCGATCGAGGCGCTGCTGTCGGTCACGGCCACGCCGCTGGCCGACGCGGTGGTGCTGTCGGGCATCGCGCGCATGGCGGCGGTGCTGCCGAAGTGGCAAGCCGCGCCGCACGACCTCGCGCTGCGCGCCGAATGCCAGATCGCCTCGTGGCTGTGCTCCTACGGCCTGTCGAGCCGCGGCGCGCAGGGCGGCGTGATGATGGGGCCGAGCCATGCGATCGGCCATGTGCTGGGCGGCACCTGCGGCGTGCCGCATTACCACTGCACGCCGGTGCTGATGCCGGCCGTGCTGCGCTGGAGCGAGGGCGCCACGGCCGACCGGCAGCGGCTGCTCGCGCAGGCGCTGGGCCAGCCCGGGCTGTCGGCCAGCGAGGCCTTCGCGCGCCTGGTCGCGTCGCTGGGCCTGCCGGCCAACCTGCGCGCGGTGGGCGTGGACGAGAGCCGCTTCGACGAGATCGCGAGGATCAGCATGCACGAGATCTTCACGCGCGGGAACGCACGCCAGATCACCACGCCGGCCGACGTGCGCGAGATCCTCGCGCTTGCGGCCTGAGGCGCGGACGCGCACCGGCGCCTGGCCTGGTCAGAGCCGATCGGCGTCGATCACCGCCTGTGCGAAAGCCTGCGGTGCCTCCTGCGGCAGGTTGTGGCCGATGCCGCCGGTGAGCGTGCGGTGCGCATACTTCCCCGAGAACTTGGCGCGGTACTTCGACGGATCGAGGAAGGGCGCGCCGTTGGCATCGCCTTCGAGCGTGATGGTGGGCACGTCGATCGCAGGCGCCGTCGACAGCCGCTGCTCGATGGCGTCGTACTGCGCGTCGCCCGGCGCCAGGCTCAGGCGCCAGCGGTAGTTGTGCAGCACGATGGCCACGTGGTCGGGGTTGTCGAGCGATGCGGCGCTGCGCTCGAAGGTCGCGGCATCGAAGCGCCACTTCGGCGATGCGCTCTCCCAGATCAGCTTCGCGAACTCGCGCCGGTACTGCGTGTAGCCGGCCGCGCCGCGCGCCGTCGTGAAGTAGTACTGGTACCACCAGTCGAATTCGGCCTTGGGCGGCAGCGGGCGCTTGCCCGCTTCGAGGTTGGTCATGAGGTAGCCGCTCACCGAGACCAGCGAGCGGCAGCGCTCGGGCCACAGCACGGCCATGATGCAGGCCGTGCGCGCGCCCCAGTCGAAGCCGGCGATGCTGGCGCGTTCGATCTTCAGCGCATCCATCAGGGCCAGGATGTCGAGCGCCACGGCCGACTGCTGCGCGTTGCGCAGGGTGCTGGCGGAAAGAAAGCGCGTGCTGCCGTGGCCGCGCAGGTGCGGCACGATCACGCGGTAGCCCGCGGCCGCGAGCAGCGGCGCGGCGTCGACGAAGCTGTGGATGTCGTAGGGCCAGCCATGCAGCAGGAGGGCCACCGGCCCGTCGGCCGGGCCGAGCTCGGCATAGCCGATGTTCAGCAGGCCGGCGTCGATCTGCCGGATCGAAGCGAAGGCCGTGTGGTCACCGCTTCGGCCCGCGGCCGGGCCCGCTTCAGTGGCTTGTGCGTGGGCACTGGCCGCGAGGCCCAGTTGCGCGGCAGCGAGCGTGGCGGCGGCCGTCCCGAAGAAGTGGCGGCGTTGGGGGTCGAGGGGGGCGGGCATCGGTTTTCTCCAGGGCGTTTGCGATGGAGACAGTGGGCCCGCGCGATGTATCCGGGGTGTGTTCGGATCGGGCCGATTTGCATGCCCGTGTAGCCGCTGGGTGCGCAGAGACACTCCGATACAGAACGCCGAGGCCATCGGCGTTCTGCCTCGACGGGCTAGTTCGCCACCTGCGTCCCGAGCGCGATGTAGCGCGCCAGGTGATGGTCCTCGTCGCCCAGCTGGTGGTCGATCATGACCAGCCGCTTGGCGTAGTGGGCCAGCGGCAGTTCCCAGGTCATGCCGATGCCGCCGTGCATCTGGATGCTTTCCTCGGCCACCAGCGTGCCCACGCGGCCGATGGTGAACTTGGCGGCCGACAGCGCGCGTTCGCGCGTCGGGCGGTCGGCGTCGTCGAGCGCGGCCGCGGCGTTGATCACGGCCGAGCGCGCCTGTTCGATCTCCAGCAGCAGCTGCGCCATGCGGTGCTGCAGCGCCTGGAAGCTGCCGATGGGCACGCCGAACTGCTTGCGCGTGCGCAGGTACTCGAGCGTGGCCTGGCGCGCCGCGTCCATCGCGCCCAGCGATTCGGCGCACAGCGCGAGCAGGCCGCGGCCGACCGCATACTCGAGCAGCGCGAAGCCTTCGCCTTCGGTGCCCAGCAGTGCCTCGGCGCCCAGCACCACGTTGTCGAGCGTGAGCTCCGCGGCCCGGCCGCCGTCCACGCGCGGGTAGCCGCGCCGTGCCAGGCCCGCGGTGTCGCGCGGCACCAGGAACAGCGAAAGGCCGGCCTCGTCGTACTGCTCACCGGCGGTGCGCGCGCTCACCAGGTACAGCTCGGCCTGCTCGCCCTGCAGCACCACGGCCTTGGCACCGTCGAGGCGCCAGCCCTCGCCGCTGCGGCGTGCGGTGGTGGCGACGTTGGCCAGCTCGTAATGCGATGCGGGTTCGTCGTGCGCCAGCGCGGCCACGGTGCGGCCTTCGATCACCGCGTCCAGCAGCGGCCTGTGCGCCGAGCCGCCGGCCCGTGCGATCGCACTGCCCACCACCAGCGCGCCGAGGAAGGGTTCGACCACCAGGCCGCGGCCCAGGCTCTCGAAGACCACGGCGATGTCGAAGCCGTCGCCGCCGAAGCCGCCCTCGGCCTCGCCGAACAGCGCGCCCAGCGCGCCGAGTTCGGCGAAGCGCTGCCAGAGCTCGGTGCTGAAGCCGCGCGTGGATTGCGCGATGTGGTCGCGGGTGGCGAAGCCGTACTGCTCGGCCACGAAGCGGTCCAGCGTTTCCGCCAGCATGCGGCGTTCTTCGGTGTGTTCGAAGTTCATGGTGTGGCGTTCACAGTCCCAGGATCATCTTGGAGATGATGTTCTTCTGGATTTCGTTGGAGCCGCCGAAGATCGACAGCTTGCGGTTGTTGAAGTACAGCGCCGCGGCGCCGGCCGCGTCGGCCGGGCCCACGGGCGCCTCGCCATAGCCCTCGCGCAGCGCGGCCTCGATGTAGGGCTGCGCATAGGGGCCCATCGCGCGGCGCATCAGCGACGACAGCTCCTGCCGCAGCTCGGTGCCGCGGATCTTGAGCATCGAGCTCTCGGCGCCGGGCACGCCGCCGCCGGCCACGGCCGCGAGCACGCGCAGGTTGGTGGTCTTCATGTTCTCCAGGTCGATCTCGGCGCGTGCCAGGCGCGCGGCGAACAGCGGGTCCTGGGCCAGCGGGCGGCCGTTGCGGCGCTGCGTGGCGGCGGTGCGTCGCAGGCGCTCCATCAGCGCCACCGAGAAGCCCACGCCCGCGATGTTGGTGCGCTCGTAGGTCAGCAGGTACTTGGCGTAGGTCCAGCCCTTGTTCTCCTCGCCCACCAGGTTCTCGGCCGGCACGCGCACATCGGTGAAGAACACCTCGTTGACCTCGTGCTCGCCGTCGAGCGTGATGATGGGCCGCACCTCGACGCCGGGCGAGGCCATGTCGACCAGCAGGAAGCTGATGCCGGCCTGCTTGCTGACTTCCTTCGAGGTGCGCACCAGGCAGAAGATCATGTTGGCGTGCTGGCCCAGCGTGGTCCAGGTCTTCTGGCCGTTGACCACGTAGTGGTCGCCGTCGCGCACCGCGGTGGTCTTGACCGAGGCCAGGTCGGAGCCGGCGCCGGGCTCCGAGTAGCCCTGGCACCACCAGTCGCTGCCGTCGAGGATGCGCGGCAGCCAGTGGCGCTTCTGCGCTTCGTTGCCGTACTTGATGAGCACCGGCGCGAGCATGTTGACGCCGAAGGGCACCACGCGCGGCGTGCCGTAGAGCGCGCACTCGTTCTCGAAGATGAACTTCTCGATCGCGGTCCAGCCCGGGCCGCCGTGCTCCTTGGGCCAGTGGTTGCCCAGCCAGCCCTGCGCGTTGAGGATCGCGTGCCACTCGACCATGTCGGCCTTGGCCGGCCGCTTGCCGCTGCGCACCAGGTCCGACAGGCGGGCCGGCACCTTGGCCGCGAGAAAGGCCTGCACCTCGCGGCGGAAGGCTTCTTCTTCAGGGGTGAAATTCAGATCCATGAATGCAGTGGTTCAGAAGATCTCGAACAGGCCCGCAGCGCCCATGCCGCCGGCGATGCACATCGTGACCACCGCGTACTTGGCGCCGCGGCGCTTGCCTTCGATCAGCACATGGCCCGCGAGCCGCGCGCCGGTCATGCCGAAGGGGTGGCCGATGGAGATGCTGCCGCCGTTGACGTTGAGCAGTTCGTCGGGCAGGCCGAGCTTGTCGCGGCAGTAGATCGACTGCGAGGCGAAGGCCTCGTTGAGTTCCCACAAACCGATGTCGCTGACCTTCAGGCCATGGCGCTGCAGCAGCTTGGGCACCGCGAACACCGGGCCGATGCCCATCTCGTCGGGCTCGCAGCCGGCCACGGCCATGCCGCGGAAGGCGCCCAGGGCCTTGAGGCCCAGGCGCTCGGCTTCCCTGGCCTCGACCAGCACGCAGGCCGAGGCGCCGTCGGACAGCTGCGAGGAGTTGCCGGCGGTGATGAACTTGTCGGGGCCGTTGACGGGCGCGAGCTTGGCCAGCGCCTCGTAGGTGGTGCCGCGGCGGTTGCAGGTGTCGGCATCGACCGTGACCTCGCGCTCCGTCACCGCGCCCGTGGCCTTGTCGGTGACGGCCATGGTGGTGGTGACCGACACGATCTCGTCGCGGTAGCGGCCGGCCAGCTGGGCCTCCTCGGTGCGGCGCTGGCTCTCGGCGGAGAAGATGTCCTGCGCTTCGCGGCTGATGCCATAGCGCGAGGCCACGATGTCGGCGGTCTCGATCATCGAGAGGTAGAGCTCGGGCTTGTGTTGCTGGATCCACGGGTCGATGCCGGTCTCGCCGTCTTCGCGCGAGCGGATGCCCGAGATGCTCTCGACGCCGCCCGCGATCATGGCCGGCGCGCCGTCGACCACGATGCGGCCCGCGGCGATCGCGATGGCCTGCAGGCCCGAGGCGCAGAAGCGGTTGACGGTGGTGCCCGCGATGCCGATCGGCAGGCCGGCGCGGATCACGCTCTGGCGCGCGATGTTGCGGCCGGTGCGGCCTTCGGGGTAGCCGCAGCCGAGCACCGCGTCCTCGATCAGCGCGGGGTCGATGCCCGCGCGGTCGACCGCGGCGCGCACCGCGAAGGCGGCCAGCGTCGGGCCGGGCGTGATGTTGAATTCGCCGCGGTGCGCCTTGGTGAGCGGGGTGCGGGCGGTTGAAACGATGACGGCTTCGCGCATGGTGTGTGGTCTCCGGAAATGAAGGGGTGGGTTATTCGGTCGTGTTCAGGCTGGCGAAGTCGGCGCTGCGCGCCACCAGCTCGACCAGCAGCGGCGAGGGCCGCCAGAAGATCGGGTCTTCCTTGGCGAAGGCCTCGATGTCGGCCAGCACCGTGGCCAGGCCGACCGTGTCGGCGTAGTGCATCGGGCCGCCGCGGTAGCGCGGGAAGCCGTAGCCCGAGAGGAAGGCCACGTCCACGTCGAGCGGGCGCAGCGCGATGCCTTCGTGCACGACGTTGGCGCCCTCGTTGACCATCGCCGCCATGTAGCGGCGCACGATCTCGGCGTCGCTGAAGGGGCGCGGCGTGACGCCGGCGCGGGCGCGCTCGGCCTCGACGATGGCCAGCACCTCGGGGTCGGGCTGGCCGGTGCGCGCGCCTTCGGGATAGAGGTAGTAGCCGCGGCCGGTCTTCTGGCCGAACCAGCCGCGCTCGCAGATGCGGTCGGCGATCTGCACATAGCGCGCCTTCGGGTCGCGCGTGGTGGCGCGGCGCTTGCGCGTGGCCCAGCCGATGTCGCCGCCCGCGAGGTCGGCCACCTGGAACGGGCCCATGGGGTAGCCGAAGTCGCGCAGCGCCTGGTCGATCTGGTAGGGCGAGGCGCCGTCTTCCACCATGTGGTCGGCCGCGGCGCGGTACACCGCCAGCACGCGGTTGCCGATGAAGCCGTCGCACACGCCCGCGCGCACCGGCACCTTCTTCAGCTGCTTGGCGAGCGCGAAGGCCGTGGCCACGGCCTCGGCGCCGGTGGTGGCGGGCACCACGATCTCCAGCAGCTTCATGATGTTGGCCGGCGAGAAGAAGTGCAGGCCGATCACGTCGGCCGGGCGCGAGGTGGCGGCGGCGATGCGGTCGATGTCGAGATAGGAGGTGTTGGTGGCGAGCAGCGCGCCGGGCTTGCACACGCGGTCGAGTTCGGCGAAGACCGCGAGCTTGACGTCCATGTCCTCGAACACGGCCTCGATCACCAGGTCGACGTCGGCCAGCGCGTCGTAGCGCGTGCTGCCGGTGAAGCGCGCCATCACCGCGGCCTTGGCTTCGGCGCCGATGCGGCCCCTGGCGATCAGGCCGTCGTAGACCTTCTCGACGTTGGCACGGCCGCGCGCCAGCGCGGCCTCGTCGCGCTCGACCATGGTCACGGGCAGGCCCGCGTCGAGCACCGACACCGCGATGCCCGCGCCCATGGTGCCGCCGCCCACGATGCCCACGTGGGCCAACGTGCGAGGCTTGGCGCTGCGTGTCTCGGGCGCCTTGGCCACTTCGCGCTCGGCGAAGAAGGCGTGGATCAGCGCGGCGCGCTGCGGGTTGGCCAGGCATTCGGTGAAGGCCGCGCGTTCGAACGCCAGGCCCTCGTCGAAGGGCTGGTCGAGCGCGGCCTGCACCGCGTCGACGATCTTCAGCGGCGAGAACAGGCCGCGCGCCTTCTTCGCGGTCTCGGCACGCGCGGCATCGATCGCGGCCTGGCTCCCGGCGCGGTCCTGCAGGCCGCTCGCATCGCGCGTGGGACGGGGCAGGGCGCCGCTGGCGAGCAGTTCGCGCGCATAGCCGAGGCCGGCTTGCGTGGCATCGGCGGCCTCGCCGAGCCGGTCGACCAGGCCCAGCGCCAACGCTTCCTTGGCACCGACGTGGCGGCCGCTGAGCATCAGCTCGAGGGCCGCCTTGGCGCCGATCAGCCGCGGCGCGCGCTGCGTGCCGCCCGCGCCGGGCAGCAGGCCCAACAGCACTTCGGGCAGGCCGAGCCTGGCGTCGGGCAAGGCGATGCGGTAGTGCGCCGACAGCGCGACCTCGAGCCCGCCGCCCAGCGCGGCGCCGTGCAGCGCGGCGATCACGGGCTTGGCGCAACCCTCGAGGCGGCGGCAGACCTCGGGCAGCGCGGGCGGCTGCGGCGCCTGGCCGAACTCGCGGATGTCCGCGCCAGCGATGAAGCCGCGGCCCCGGCCCACCAGCAGCAGGGCGCGCACCGAGGCATCGGCCTCGGCCGCTTCGACGGCGGCCAGCAGGCCGCGGCGCACGGCCGCGCCGAGCGCGTTGACCGGCGGGTTGTCGACGGTCACGACCAGGACGCCGTCGGCGATGCGGTAGTTCACGGGGGAGGGAGAGGCGGGAAGGGCGTCGGTCATCGTCGTTGTCTCGTGCGGGCGGCGCGTGCCGAGGCACGGCCTGGGAAAGGAGCCGGTGCCGCATTCTTCGGGGCCCAGGGCGTCTTGACAATGGGATGGCTGATTGACATGCTGTCAAAGAAATTTTGACAATCAACCGGCGAGGGTGGCGCAAGGATGGCAACGGAGATGGACTTGAGCGCGCTCGCGCTGCTGGTGGAGATCCTGGACGCGGGCAACCTCAGCGAGGCCGCGCGGCGGTTGCGCATGAGCCGGGCCAACGTCAGCTACCACCTGGCGCAGCTCGAGCGCTCGGTGGGCGCGCAGCTGGTGCGCCGCACCACCCGTCGCGCCGAGCCGACCGAGATCGGGCTGCGGCTCTATGCGCACGGGCGCCGGATCCAGAACGAGCTGCTGGCCGCGCGCGAGTCGGTCTCGTCCCTGGGCGACGAACTGCGCGGCCAGGTGCGCCTGAGCGTGCCCAGCGGCTACGGCCAGCTCGTGATGTCCGACTGGCTGCTGGACTTCAAGCGGCGCTACCCGGGCATCGTGCTCAACGTGATGTTCGAGAACCGGGTCGACGACCTGCTGCGCGACGAAGTCGACTTCGCGATCCGCGTGATGCCCGAACCGCCGGCCGCGCTGGTGGCGCGCGAGCTGGGCGTGGTGCGCTACGTGGCCTGCGCCTCGCGCGCCTATGCGGCGGCGCATGCGCTGCCGACGCAACTCGCGGACCTGGCGGGCGCGCCGGTGATCACCGCCTCGGTGGTCGGCAAGCAACTTCGCGTGTCGGCCTATGCCGAGGGCGAGCGCGAGGAATTGCTGCTCGAACCCACGCTGATCTCGGAGAACTTCGTGTTCCTGCGCCAGGCCATCCTGGCCGGGCTGGGCATCGGCCTGGTGCCCGACTACGTGGTGCAGCCCGACATCGCGAGCGGCGAGGTGGTGACGGCGCTCGACGCGCTGCAGCTGAGCATCTTCGGCACCCGCATGTTCATGCTCTACATGCCCAACCGCCACCACACGCGCGCGGCCTCCACCTTCATCGACTTCATCCTCGAACGAGCGAAGGAAGAGGGGCGGCGACCCTAGGGACGCGGGCTGTCGAGGGGACAGGGCTTCCGCCTCGAAAGCGCCGGGCCGGGGATCGGTCGGCTTGTCCGGAGGTGCTCCCCGAGCGCCGGCCGCTGCGCGGTCCGCCCGGGCGCCGAACACCGCACCAAAGAAGCACAAATGGCCGCCAACATGGCGCAATTCGGCAAATATTTGCCAATTGATGCACCTGATTCTGGCGCGAAAGATATTCCGGACGGATTCCCGTTCGACGAAATTGAGCGTTGTACGAATATCCGTACGCGCTTGAATGATCAAACGCACTTCAAACGCCGGATTTGTGGGTTTTCATATCGAAACTCGGGTTTACGAGGTAAACAAGCTGGCACAGACCATGCTCCAGTACGCATGCCCCGATTCTCGTGAGCGACCCCGTGCAAAGGCCGTCCAAAGCGGTTTTGCATCAATTCGTAGTTCCAGGAGTAGAAATGATTGATATAAGTAATTTGCGTCTTTCGGTATTGGCTGCCGCCTTGGCCCTTGCTGCGTGCGGCGGCAGCAACGACACGCAGGTCTCGACCACGCCTCCGGTGAGCGAAACACCCACGCCTTCCCCCGATCCATCGACCCCGACCGATCCCAATAAATTCGTCATTCCGCCGGAAGTCGTCGCGGCTGCGGCCAAGATCGATGGCGATGCGCAAATCAAGGCGTTGCTGGCGGACCAGAGTTCGGCCACCGCCGCGAAATCGCGCTGGAATCAATTCCTCGAGCTGGTGAAAATCGCGTCGCCGTCGCGCTCCGAACTCCGCATGGCTGCCGAAATTCACCAGCGCATGAGGAACGAATGGGGATTTTCTGCCACCGAGGTCAAGACCCGTGCCGACGGCATCATGTTTGGCACCGACGTGAATGTGGTCGACGGCCTGCCGGTCTATAACGCCTGCGTCGAAATCAAGGGCTCGTATTCCAGCTCTGACGCCGCGAAGCATTACAACGGCCAATTCCCGAAGGTGCTGGTCGAAGGGCACATCGACGTGGTCAACCCGGAAAGCCTGCCGCCGGCCGGCGATCCCTTCAACAAGATCCGCCTGCAGCCCTTCAGCCAGGCCGTGGTCGAGACGCCGGCCCAACTCGCCGCGATCAACGACGTGCTGCGCTTCGATGGGACCGGCCGGGTCATCGAAGATACGAACTACGGGATCGCCAGCAAGGTCTTCGCCAACGAAGCCGCCGCGAAGGACGGCGGCGGCGTGCGGGTGTATGTGCCGGGCTACGGCGACATGATGTCCAGCACCTCCAACGCCTTCGTGCTGGCCGCGGCGATGAAGAAGTTCAAGATCCGGCCGGTCTACGACGTCTGGATCTGCGGCACGGCGGGCGAGGAAGGCAAGGGCAACCTGGCCGGCATGAAGCAGCTCTTCGGCTTCGAGCAGGACCTCGGCACCGGATCGAACCCGCTGAACTTCGTCTCCAGCATGGGCCTGGAAGGCGGCGGTACCGTCAACTTCCTGGGCAGCTACCGCTTCGAGATGAAGTTCAAGGCGCCAGCCACGCCCGGCACCGGCGACCCGAGCGCCCCGGAAGCCATGGCAGCGGCCATCGCGAAGATCGCCGACGTGAAGACCCCGTCCGAACTTCGCAAGGATGCGCCCCGGACGACCTACACGGTCGGCCGTGCATCGTGCGAGGCGCCGGCCGTCGGCAGCAGCGTCGTGCCGAGCTGCTCGCTGGAAGTCGACATGCGTTCGCCGATCACGGAAACCCTCAACGAGGTGCGCGCGTCCATCGTGCCGCAGTTCCAGGCCGGCCTGGTCGCGGAGAACGCGCGTTACAGCCGTGCCGAGGGCAGCGCGCAAGCCCTGTCCATGGAACAGGTCTGGTACGGACTGCGTCCCGCCTTCGTCCTGACGCAGCCCAACACCCCCGCGATCCATGCAGGCATCCAGTCGGGCCTGACCACCGGAACGGACACCCGCACCACGGTCAACACGTCTTCGGGCAGCCTGAACGACAACGTGCCGGCCAACACCGGTGTGCCGACCTACAACTTCACCCTGGCCTCCAATGCCGCCGGTGCGGGCGGCCATGCCTTCTGGGAGTGGGGCACACGCGGCACGCCTGAGCTGGAAGTGCAGCGCATGCGCCGGGTGCTCACCGCCACCCTGATCCAGTCCGGCTACCACGCCGCGGACGGCACCATCATCCAGCCCTCCGTCGGTCCCATCGGCAACCGCACCCGCGAAGTGCGCTAAGGAGCAAACATGAACACCCAATCTCTGACCAAATCCCTTTGCCTGGCCGCGTTGGCACTGGCTGGCTTTTCCGCCCAGGCCCAACAGACGGGCAGCGTCGCCGTCGAGTTCCAGGGGCCGGGAGGCCACAGCAGCGGCAACTACGGTCGCACCAGCGCCCTTCATGCCGCAGGGCGTGCAGTGATCTTCCTGCAGCAGGCCAACCTTCTCAGCGGCAGCTACGTCATCACCAACGTGACCGGCGGCAATTCGGTCAACAGCATCGCATCCGATGGACTGATCGAACTGCGGCTGACCGCGGCCGACGCGACGGCCTATGCCGACGTGGTGGCCAAGATCACGGCAGCGGCCAAATCAGGCGCCGATGCGGAAAACGCCTTCCGGGGCGTCAAGGCGGGTGAACTGACGGCTGGCGCGCGGGCGGATATCCGCTACACCGTGACCCAGCGTTAACCCATCGGGCGGCGATGCAGGGCGCACTGACGCCCGGCATCGCCGCCCAGTAAAAAAGGGGCGTGCGAATGCCTCATCCATTTCGGAAGTGCCTGCACGGGCCTGCAATCCAGATGCATGAATGCCGTAGGCGAATCGAGAATTTATGGAAGCTCTAGAGGCTTGGATTTGAGACGGCCAAAGGCACGTCGTGGCTGGCTGGTGCTTTGTGGGTCCATTGCATTTTTTGTATTTGGCAGCGCGGGCGTCGTTCATTCCCAGGACATCGACACGCTCAAACGCATCGCGGACACCGGTACCGTTCGCCTGGGCCATCGCGAATCGTCCATTCCATTTTCCTATTACGACGAAAAACGCAATGCGGTCGGCTTCTCGCACGACCTCATGCTCAAAATCGTCGACACCCTCAAGTCGAATCTCGGGCTCCCGGGTTTGACGATCAAATTGGTTCCTGTCACGCCGCAAAATCGTCTGGCATTGGTTCAGAACGGCAGCGTCGACATCGAATGCGCATCGACCACCCACAACCAGGAACGCGCCCGGCAGGTCGCCTTTTCCACATCTTTTTTCCAGATCGGGACACGTCTTCTTACACATCGATCCTCGGGCATCCATGATTTCTCCGATCTCGCGGGTAAACGCGTGGCGGTGACTTCGGCGACGACCTCCGAGCGCCTCCTGAGAACCTACAATGAACGTTCTGTGAAAGGATTTCGCATCCTGGTGGGCAAGGACCACGGCGAATCTTTTGAATTGGTGACCAGCGGCAAGGCCGATGCTTTCATGATGGACGACGCCTTGTTGTATGGCGAGCGTGCAAAGGTTGCCAATCCCCAGGACTGGGACGTCGTGGGCACGCCAATGTCTTCTGAGGTGTACGGATGCATGATGCGGTTGAAGGATCAACAGCTGAAGCAGATCGTCGATGGTGCGCTGATAAAAATGATGACGAGCGGTGAAATATTGAAGGTGCACCAGAAGTGGTTTCAAAGGCCGATTCCACCACGCGGACTGAATTTGGCCTGGCCGCCTTCGCCGGAATTGCGGCAGCTGTACGCACACCCCAACGACCAGCCGTCGGAATAACGCGCCCATGTTGCGGGGTGCGGCAGTTGCCAATATTCTCAAGGGCGCCAGCGGCGTCGTGGCATTGCTATTGGTATTTGCCGCTGCCTTCTTTTCCTACCAGCGGGGGAAGGAGGTCGGTATTCGGCAACTCCAGACCGAAGCCAACCATCGGCTCGACCTTTTTGCGTCGGCGGTAGAGGGCGTCGCCAAACCCCTCGAGAACATTCCGGCCACCATCCAGCTGCACCCGGAGGTGCTGGAGATCCTGCGCACGCCCGGCACCTTGCGCTCCACCCGCGCGGTGAACGACTACCTCCGGCGTCTCAACGCCCATGTGGGCGGGCTGGCGGCGTTCACCGTGAACGTGAGGGGCGTGGTGGTCGCTTCGAGCAACACCACCACGCATGACGACAGCCTGTTGGGCACCGACGTGTCTTTCAGGCCTTACTTCCTCGACTCGCTTGCCGGTCGTGTGGGCAAGCATTTCTCCATCGGCATCGACGGCGGCGGCGCCGGGTACTTCGTCTCGTACCCGGTGCGTGACGGGGCGGTGGTGGTGGGCGTGGCGGTGATCAAGATCGGGCTGCACCCGGTCGATCAGCTGTGGAACCTGGTCGGTTCGCCCGCGCTGATCGCCGATGCCAACAACGTGGTGATCCTGGCCTCCCGGCCCGAATGGCAATACCGCGCGATCTCGCCGCTGACCGTGGAGCAGCGCGTGAACTTGCAGCTCACCCGGGCCTATTCCGATCTCGAAATTCTGCCCATTCAGGGTTTTCCGACCGTCGGCGACGATGTCGATGTCCGAACCGACAGCCAGAAAATGACGCTGATCCGGCCGCTCGACGGCATGGACTGGCGCGTGAGCATCGTGCTCGACCTGAAGCAGGTGCACCGCGCGGCGCGGATGGCGGCGCTCACCGGCGGCGGCGGCGCCACCTTGCTGTTGCTGCTGGCGCTGGCTGCGGTCCAATGGCGTCGCATCGCCAAGCAGCGTCGGCTGGTGCGGCGGATGCTGGAGCAGTCGAATGTGGCCCTCGAAATCAAGGTGGCGGAGCGCACGCACGACCTGAGCACCATCAACGATCAGTTGCGCCGCGAAGTGCACGAACGCAATGTGGCCGAGCAGTCGTTGCGCGCCGCGCAAAGCGAACTGGTGCAGGCGGGCAAGATGGCGGTCCTGGGACAGCTGTCGGCCGGCATCACCCATGAACTCACCCAGCCGCTGGGCGCGATGCGCACGATTGCAGGCAATGCAGAGGAATTCCTGCTTCGCGGGAAGCTGGACAGCGCGACACAGAACCTGAAGATCCTCGGCCGGCTGGTCGATCAGATGGGCAGCATCATCCAGCCCTTGAAGAACTTCGCCCGGAAGTCGGAGCCCGTCTTTCAGAAAGTCGATCTGAGCAAATCGCTCGACGACGCGCTTTTTCTGCTCAGCAGCAGGATACGAGCGCTCCAGGTTGAAATTTCCAACCCGGTCGGCAAGGGGCAGTTCTTCGTTCGTTGCGAACAGAATCGACTCGAGCAGGTGTTGATCAACCTCCTGAGCAATTCGCTGGACGCACTCGGAGAGCAGGATCTGCCGAGGGTCATCACGATCCGCGCAGAGCAGGGCGGCGATGGGTCATGCGATGCGTTCATGACCCGCATCAGTGTTTCGGACAACGGCTCGGGCATGGACGAAGCCACGCGCGCCCGGTTGTTCGAACCTTTTTTCACCACCAAGGAAAGCGGCGCGGGCCTCGGCCTGGGCCTGGTCATTTCGCGTGACATCCTGACCGAGTTTGGCGGCACGATCGAAATCGTGTCCACGCCGTCCCGCGGCACCTGCTTTCGTTTGAGGATACCGTCGTATGAATCGTGATGAATGTCCCGGCAGCAACCTGATGGTCCTGCTGGTGGAAGACGAACCCGACATGCGCCTGGGCTGCACACAGGCCCTCGACCTCGAAGGCATACCCTCCCGAGCGGTGGCGAGCGTGGAGGACGCACGGCCCTTGTTGCAGCCCGGATTTGCGGGCGTGGTCATCACCGACATGAAGCTGCCTGGCGAGGACGGTCTGGCGCTCATCAAGTTCTGCCGCCAGCTCGACGCAGAACTGCCGGTGGTGATGATCACCGGGCATGGAGACGTTCGACTGGCCGTGGAAGCCATGCGAAACGGCGCCTACGACTTCATCACCAAACCCTTTTCCAGGGAAACGCTGCTGGACGTGACCCGGCGCGCGCTCGAGAAACGGAAGCTCACGCTGGAAGTATTGAAGCTGAGGCAAAGCCTGGCCGATCTGCACGGGTTTGAGAGGCAGCTCGTCGGCGCCTCCGAACACATCAAGAGCGTACGGCTCCTGACGGCCGAGCTGGCGGCTTCCCCTGTCGATGTACTGATCTCCGGTGAAACAGGGACCGGCAAGGAAGTCGTCGCGCAGGCATTGCACACCCAGTCCGACCGCCGTCAGGGGCCGTTCGTCGTCATCAACTGCGGCGCCATGTCCGATCCGCTCCTCGATGACGAACTCTTCGGGCACGAGCCTGGCGCGATGCCCGGCGTGCTCGAGAAGCGCATCGGAAAGATCGAGTTCGCGAACGGGGGCACCTTGTTCCTGGATGAACTGGAGTCGATGTCCATCTCGATGCAGATGAAACTGCTGCGGGTGATCCAGGACCGGAAGATCGAGCGCATCGGCTCCAATGAGCAGCTGCATGTGGACGTCCGCATCATCGCGGCGACCAAGATCAACCTGCTTCAGGCCGCGCAGGAAGGGACGTTCAGGGCCGACCTGTATTACCGGCTGAACATCGCGTCGGTCAAGATGGCGCCGTTGCGCGAGCGGCGGGAGGACATTCCGGTCCTGCTCAACCATTTCCTGCTGCTGGCGTCCAGCCGCTATGCGCGGCCGCTGCCCGAGATCAGCCAGGCGCAGCAGCACCAGCTGCTGGCACACGACTGGCCCGGCAATGTGCGGGAACTCAAGAACATCGCCGAATGCCTGGTGCTGAACGTGCCGTGCGGCGTCATCACGCGGCGCGAGCCCGATGCGGACCCCGACCTGGACAACGATCCGGGGCTGGTCGACATGGTCGAGAACTTCGAGAAGGCGATCATCGAAAGCGTGTTGGTCAAACACAGCGGCAACGCGTCATTGAGCGCCCGGTCGCTGAAGGTGCCCAAGACCACGCTGGCCGACAAGCTGAGGAAATACAACCTCTCTACCAAACGCGACGACGGCCAGCTTGCGGCGACGCGTGTTCGCCAAGACGGTGCGACAGAAAGAGATTCCCAGGAATTCGTGGAGTAGGGCACCTCAAAGGTCGATGGCGCGCCAGACCTAGGCTCTCTTCAATTCGAACACCAGGCAGGTGGTGGTGGCGTGCGCGTACAGCGTGCCGTCGGGCCCGACCAGCCGCGCCTCGGCCGTGGCCAGCTGGCGACCGCAATGGATCACCCGGCCCTCGGCGCGCACGCGCTGCACCTTGGGCGTGACGCCCTTCACATAGTTCACGCCGAGCTCGGCCGTGGTGTAGCTGCGGCCCGCCGGCAGCATGGTGTGCACCGCGCAGCCCAGTGCCGAGTCGAGCAGCGTCGCGACCCAGCCGCCGTGGATCGTGCCCAGCGGGTTCAGGTGCCGCGCCATCGGCGTGCCCTGGAACACCGCCACGCCGGCCTGCACCGAGAGCACGGTGAAGTCGAGCGTCTTGGCGATGGCGGCGTAGGGGATCTCGCCGTCGATCATGGCCTGCATGATCTCGAGGCCGCTCTTGCCTTCGATCTCTTCGAGACTGGCGACCCCGGGGCCGGGACCCGCATCGAGCCGCTTGGTGACGCGGCGCTCTTCTTCGATCCAGGCTTCGAGCTGGTGGCTGGGTGATGTCATGCCTATGTTCCCCTTGTGGGCTTTGGGATGGAGGGTGAGTTGCATATGCAACAGTTGCACCTACAATAATATCCCATGAACACCTCCCTCAAGCCGAGCGGCTGCACCAACTTCAAGGTCCGGCAACTGTCGCGCCGGCTGTCGCAGCGTTACGACGCCGAGGTCGCGCAGAGCGGGCTCAAGACCACGCAGTACTCGCTGCTGTCGAACCTGGCGCGGCTGGGTCCGTCGCGGCCGGTGGACCTGGCGGCCGAACTCCAGATGACGGCCTCGACGCTGAGCCGCAACCTGCAGCCGTTGATCGGCGCGGGCTGGATCGTGCAGAGCGCGGGTGCCGACGCGCGCAGCCAGCTGGTGCAGGTCACCGCGTCGGGCGAGGCCAAGCGCCGCGAGGCGCAGCAGTACTGGAAGACGGCGCAGCAGAAGATGAACGCGCTGCTGGGCGTGGAGCGCGTGATCGCGCTGCACCAGCTGATCGACGAGGCGATGGCGCTGCTCGGGGCCGACGACGGCTCGGCCGTCGACGACTGATCGCCATCCCACTCAGGACCTCCCACACCTTTTTCTCGCGCGTGCCAGCCCTACGCAGGCATGCGTCTCTCGCCTCCTCACATTCCATTCCAACAGCCGAGGTCCCATGTTCGCCACCCAAGTCTCCGCATGGCTCCAGCGCCGCGGCATCCACTACGGATGGATCGTCGCCGCCATCACCTTCCTGACCATGCTGACCATGTCGGCGGCGCTGGGCCTGCCGGGCGCGATGCTGCAGCCGCTGACCAAGGAGTTCGGCTGGAGCACCGAGCAGATCTCGTCGGCGCTGGCGCTGCGCTTCGCGCTGTTCGGCCTGATGGGCCCCTTCGCCGCGGTGCTGATGGAACGCTACGGCCTGCGCGCGGTGATCTGCACCGGGCTCACGCTGGTCGGCCTGGGCATGGCGCTGGTCACCATGGCTTCGCAGCTGTGGCAGCTGTTCGTGCTCTGGAGCCTGCTGCTGGGCCTGGGCACCGGCATGACCGCGCTGGTGCTCGGCGCGGTGGTGGCCAACCGCTGGTTCGTGGCGCGCCGTGGCCTCGTCATCGGCATGCTCACCGCCAGTTCGGCCACCGGCCAGCTGGCCTTCCTGCCCTTCGCGGCCTGGATGATCGAGCACTGGGGCTGGCGCTCGGCCATCGTGCCGATCGTGATCGGCAGCATCCTGATCGGCGTGCTCGCGCTGTGCCTGATGCGCAACCGGCCTTCGGACATCGGCCTGCTGCCCTACGGTGAGAAGCCCGGCACGCAGCCCGCGGCACCCGCCGTCGCTGCGCCCATGATGAACTTCGCCACGCCCTTCCGCGTGCTCAAGGAAGTCTCGACCAACCGCACCTTCTGGATCCTGGCCGGGACCTTCTTCATCTGCGGCCTGAGCACCAACGGCCTGGTGCAGACCCATTTCATCTCGCTGTGCGGCGACTACGGCATGAGCGCCGTGCCCGCGGCCTCGGTGCTCGCGATGATGGGTGCCTTCGACTTCGTGGGCACCATCCTTTCGGGCTGGCTGTCGGACCGCTACGACAACCGCAAGCTGCTCTTCTGGTACTACGGCCTGCGCGGGCTCTCGCTGTTCTGGCTGCCGCATTCGGAGTTCACGATCTACGGCCTGGGCATCTTCGCGATGTTCTACGGCCTCGACTGGATCGCCACCGTGCCGCCGACCGTCAAGCTCGCGGGCGCCACCTTCGGCCCGGCCAAGGTCGGCCTGGTCTTCGGCTGGATCTTCGCCGCGCACCAGCTGGGCGCCGCCACGGCCGCGTACGGCGCGGGCTTCGCGCGCACGCTGCTGCTGACCTACACCCCGGCCCTGTACGCCGCCGGTGCCGCCTGCCTGGTGGCCGCGGTGATCGTGCTGCTGATCCGCCGTCCCGCGGCCAAGACCGGTGCGGCCGTCCCGGCTGCGGCCCGTGCCTGAACACCCGCGCCAGGAACTGCGATGACCACCTCGGACCTCGACCCCCGCACACGCCAGCTGCTCGAGGCGCCCATCGTGCCCACGCTGTTGCGTCTGGCCGCACCCAACGTGGTGGTGATGGTGGCGCAGGCCTCCGTCGGCCTGATCGAGACCTACTTCGTCGGCAAGCTCGGCACCGACGCACTGGCCGGCATGGCGCTGGTGTTTCCGATCGTGATGCTGATGCAGATGACCTCGGCCGGCGCCGTGGGCGGCGGCATCGCCTCGGCCATCGCGCGCGCCTTGGGCGCCAAGCGCATGGACGATGCGCGCGCGCTGGTGCTGCATGCCATCGCGGTGGCGCTGTGCTTCGGCGTGCTGTTCAGCGTGGTGTTGCTGTTCGGCGGGCGCTGGCTCTATGCGGAGATGGGCGGCAGCGGCGCCTCGCTGGAGGCGGCCATCACCTACTCGCACTGGGTGTTCGCGGGCGCAGTGCTGGTCTGGCTCTTCAACTCGCTGGCAGCCGTGATCCGCGGCACCGGCAACATGGCCGTGCCCGCCAACGTGACGGTGGCCGGCGTGGTGGTGCTGATCCCGCTGTCGCCGCTGCTGATCTTCGGCTGGGGCCCGGTGCCGGCCATGGGCATCGCGGGCGGCGCGATGGCGCTGCTGCTGTACTACCTGCTGGGCACCGCGGCACTGCTGCTCTACATGCGCTCGAAGCGCAGCCTGCTCAAACTCTCGTTCGCCGGCCTGCAGCTGCGCTGGCCGCTGTTCCGCGACATCCTGCGCGTGGGCCTGATCTCGGCCATCGCGACGGTCTGCGTCAACCTGTCGATCGGCGTCGCGACCGCATTGGCCGGCCAGTTCGGGCCCGGCGCCATCGCGGGCTACGGCACCGCCTCGCGCCTGGAGTACCTGCTGGTGCCGCTGGTCTTCGGGCTGGGCGCGCCGCTGCTGGCCATGGTCGGCACCTGCATCGGCGCCGGCCAGCGCGAGCGCGCGCTGCGTGCCAGCTGGATCGGCGTGGGCATGGCCTTCGCGCTGACCGAGACCATCGGCCTGGCCGCGGCGCTGTTCCCGCGCCCCTGGCTGCTGCTGTTCGGCAACGACCCGGCCATGCTGGATGCCGGCACGCACTACCTGCGCGCGGTGGGGCCGTTCTACGGTTTCTTCGGCGTCGGCCTGGTGCTGTATTTCGCCTCGCAGGGGGCAGGGCGCCTCTACTGGCCGGTGATGGGCAACCTCGCGCGGCTCGCGGTCGCGGGCCTGGGCGGCTGGCTGGCGCTGCGCTGGAGCGGCCAGCTGAGCCATGTCTTCGTCGCCCAGGGCGTGGCCCTGGTGGTCTACGGCGTGATCACGGCCGCCGCGATCGCCGGCGGCGCCTGGTTCGGCCGCGTGGGCTGGCCGCGCACGCCGAGTGCGCTGATGCAGCGGCTGCAAGGCGCGTAGGCGCGGTTCCTCATCTCTCCTTTTCTCCTCACCCCGAAAGCAATCCATGAAGCTCCAAGATTCCGTCGTCTTCATCACCGGCGCCAACCGCGGCCTGGGCCTGGCCTTCGCACAGGCCGCGCTGGCCGCTGGCGCACGCAAGGTCTATGCGGCCGCCCGCAACCCGGCCAGCATCACGCTCCCGGGCGTGGTGCCGATCGCGCTCGACGTCACCGATGCGGCGCAGGTCGCGGCCGCGGTGCGCGCCTGCGGCGATGTCACGCTGCTGATCAACAACGCCGGCATCTCGCTGGGCGCCGACCTGCTGTCGCCGGGCTCGGTCGAGAAGGCGCGCGCCGAGTTCGAGACCAACTTCTTCGGCGTCTGGGCGCTGGCCGCGGCCTTCGCGCCGGTGCTCAAGGCCAACGGCGGCGGGGCGATCGTCAACGTGCTGTCGGCACTGGCCTGGGCCACCTTCCCGAGCGTGGCGACCTACAGCACCTCCAAGGCCGCGGCCTGGTCGCTGAGCAACGGTTTGCGCAACGAACTGCGCGAGCAGGGCACGCAGGTGACCAGCCTGCACGTGGGCTACATGGACACCGACATGACCGACGGCATCGACGCCCCGAAGAGCGCACCGGCCGACGTGGCACGCGTCACGCTCGAAGGCGTGGAGGCCGGTTTGTTCGAGGTGCTGGCCGACGACGTGAGCCGCGGCGTCAAGGCCAGCCTGTCGAGCGCCACGCCGGCTTACGCGGGCTGAGCGCGCGACAACGTCCCGATCGCCGTCAGAGCCCGAGTTCGCTCAACCCCGGATGGTCGTCGGGGCGGCGGCCCAGCGGCCAGTGGAACAGGCGCTGGGACTCGTCGATGGCCAGGTCGTTGATGCAGGCGAAGCGGCGCTTCATCAGGCCGTCGGGCGCGAACTCCCAGTTCTCGTTGCCGTAGCTGCGGAACCACTGTCCCGAGGCGTCATGCGATTCGTAGGCGTAGCGCACCGCGATGCGGTTGCCCGCGAAGGCCCACAGCTCCTTGATCAGCCGGTAGTCGAGTTCCCGCGCCCACTTCTGCTCGAGGAACGCGCGCGCGGCTTCGCGCCCCACGGGGAAGTCGGTGCGGTTGCGCCACACGGTGTCTTCCGTGTAGGCCAGGCTGACGCGTGCGGCGTCACGGGTGTTCCAGCCGTCTTCGGCCAGGCGAACCTTCTGCACGGCCGTCTCGTGCGTGAAGGGCGGAAGGGGTGGGCGCGTGTCCATGGCGGGGCTCCTGTGGATCGATGGGGCAGGGTGATCGATCCGAAGGCTAGCACCGGGCCTTGCGCTGCAGTGCTGCGGAATCGGCAATGCACTTTTCTTCGCCGCGGCCTCACTGCAGGTTCGGGTTCTGGCGCAGCGTTTCCACCGCCATGTCGATGAAGGCGCGCACCTTGCGCGTGGCATGCCGGCCTTCGCGGTGCACCACGTGGATGGGCAGCGCGGGGCGCTCGAAGTCCTCGAGCACCAGCTTCAGCGTGCCCTGCTGCAGCGCCTGCGCGATGTGGTACATCGGCAGCCGCGTGATGCCGAAGCCCGCGGTGGCGGCGTCGGCGGCCGACTCGTTGGTGTTGGTCGACAGGCGCGGCTGGAAGCGCACCTGCACCGGCTTGTCGCCCTCGAGGAAGCGCCACTCCAGCGTGGGCGACACGCCGGTGGCGGCCACGATCACGTGCGCGGCCAGGTCCTCGGGCCGCCGTGGCACGCCGTGGCGCGCCAGGTAGTCGGGCGAGGCGCAATGCACCTGCCGCACGCGGCCGACCCGCGTGGCCTGCAAGGACGAATCGGGCAGCGCGCCGATGCGCACCGCCACGTCGACGCCTTCGTCGACCAGGTTGACCACGCGATCGAGGAACCAGCACTGCATGTCGACTTCGGGGTACTGCCCGAGGTAGTGGCGCACGATGGGCGCCACATGGATGCGGCCGAAGTTCACCGGCGAGGTGATGGTCAGTTGCCCGCGCGGTGCGGCATGCGTGCCCGCGGCCGAGCTTTCCACCTCCTCGAGTTCGGCAAGCAGGCGCCGGCAGCCATCGGCATAGCCGGCACCGGTCTCGGTGAGCCGCACGAAGCGCGTGGTGCGCGTGAGCAGGCGCGTGCCCAGGCGCTCCTCGAGCTCGGTGACGGCACGCGTCACCACCGAGGGCGAGACGTTGAGCTTGCGCGCAGCGGAGGCGAAGCCGCCCGTGTCGACCACGGCCAGGAAGGCCGACATGGCCTGTATGCGATCCATACCCGGGTTCCTCCGCGCCAGCGTGTCGTTGTTCGTGAATCGGCAAGAGTGACTTGCCGCAGACGGGGATTCTAGAGAGCGGCCGAAGAAAAGATCATTGCACCTAAGCCGGTGCCACCGGTCCTTTTCTCGAACCCTGGAGATCCCCATGAAGCTCTACCACCACCCGCTGTCCGGCCATTCTCATCGTGCCCGCCTGTTCCTGTCGCTGCTCGGCGTGCCGCACGAACTGGTCGAGGTCGACCTGGCCCAGCGTGCCCACAAGGCGCCCGAGTACCTGCGCATCAACCCTTTCGGCCAGGTGCCCGCGCTCGACGACGCCGGCACCATCGTGACCGACTCGAACGCGATCATGGTCTACCTCGCACGCAAGCTCGGCAAGACCGAATGGCTGCCCACCTCACCCCTCGCCGAGGCCCGCATCCAGAAGTGGCTCAGCGTGGCCGCCGGGCAGATCGCCTACGGCCCGGCCGCGGCGCGGCTGATCACGGTCTTCGGCGCCGACTTCCGGTCCGAGGAGGTGATCCAGCGCGCGCACGGCGTGCTGGCGCTGATCGAGGCCCAGCTGTCGTCGCAGGCCTTCATCGCGGCCTCGCAGCCGACCATCGCCGACGTGGCGCTCTACAGCTACATCGCCCGCGCACCCGAAGGGTTTGTCGATCTCTCGGCCTATCCCCAGGTGCGCGATTGGCTCGCGCGCATCGAGGCGCTGCCGGGCTTCGTCGACTTCCAGCGCACGCCGGCGGGGCTCGAGGCCTGAGCCTTCACGAAAGCGCACGGCCATGTCGAACCCGTCCTCACCGCGTCTCGACTCGCCCTGGCATGCGGGCGAGCTCGCGATCCAGCAGAGCGTCGGCGTGGTCGAGCACATGGACCGGCCGGGCCGGCTCTATGTGCGCAGCTTCCTGCTCGACCAGCACCGTGCGTTCTATCCGCTGCTGCCCTCCATCGCGATCGGCGCGGTCGACCCCGCGGGCGATGTGTGGGCCACGATGCGGGCCGGCGAACCCGGCTTCCTGCAGGCGCCCGACCCGGGCACGCTGCATGTGCGTTCGCGGCGCGATGCCGCCGATCCGGCCGAGGCGGGCATGGAAGACGGCGATGCACTGGGCATGGTGGGCGTCGACCCGATGACGCGACGGCGCAACCGCGTCAACGGCACGGTGCGGCGCGAGGGCACCGAAGGCTTCGACCTGGCCGTCACGCAGAGCTTCGGCAACTGCCCGCGCTACATCCAGAATCGCCGCTTCGCGCTGGTGCGCGATCCACAAGAGCCGGCCCGGCCACCGGCCGTGCATCTCGATGCCCTCGATGCGCGCGCACGGCAACTGATCACGGCCGCCGACACCTTCTACGTGGCCTCGTACGTGGTCCGCGAAGACGGCACGCGCCAGGTCGACGTGTCGCACCGCGGCGGCAAGCCCGGCTTCGTGCGCATCGGCGACGATGGCGTGCTCACCATCCCGGACTTCAACGGCAACCTGTTCTTCATGACGCTGGGCAACCTGCTGCTCCATCCGAAGGCCGGCCTGCTGTTCGTCGATTCGGCCACGGGCGACATGCTGCAGATGAGCGGCGACACCGAGCTGGTGCTCGACTCACCCGAGATTGCTGCCTTCGAAGGGGCCGAGCGCCTGTGGCGCTTCAGGCCGCGGCGCGTCGTGCATCGGCCCGAGGGACTGCCGCTGCGCTGGAGCTTCGAGCCCGACGGCGCGTCGCCCCATCTCGCGATGACCGGCGACTGGGCGCAGGCCGCGCAACGCCGCGAGGCCGCGGCGCTGGCCGAGCGCTGGCGGCCCTTTCGCGTGGTGCGCACGGTGGACGAGAGCACGACGATCCGATCGCTGCATCTCGAACCGGCCGATGGCATCGCACGCATCCCGCACCAGGCCGGGCAGCACCTGCCGATCCGCGTCGCGCTGCCCGGCACCGATGCGCCGGTGCAGCGCAGCTACACGCTGTCGACCGCGCCGGCCGATGGCGCCTACCGCATCAGTGTCAAGCGCGAAGGCCGCGTGTCGCAGCACCTGCATGCGTTGAAGGAAGGCGATGTACTCGAAGTGCGCGCGCCCGCGGGCCGCTTCACGCTCGATGCGGCGCAGCGCCGGACGGCCGTGCTGCTGGCCGCGGGCGTCGGCATCACGCCCCTGCTCGCGATGCTGCGGCACGTGGTGCACGAGGGCGCACGCACGCGCACGCTGCGGCCGACCTGGCTGTTCCAGTCGGCGCGTACCGCGGGCGAGCGCGCTTTCGATGCGGAGATCGCCGCGCTCGTGCAGGCCGGGAAGGGCGGCCTGCACTGGGTCCGCGTGCTGAGCGCGCCGCAGGATGCAAAGGCGGGGCCGGACTTCGATGTCGAAGGCCGCATCGACATGGCGCTGCTCCAGGCCACGCTGCCCTTCGGCGACCACGACTTCTACCTGTGCGGCCCGCCAGCGTTCATGCAGTCGGTCTACGACGGCCTGCGCGGCCTCGGCGTGGCGGATGCGCGCATCCATGCCGAAGTCTTCGGGCCCGCGTCGCTGCGTCGCAGCGGAAGCGAAGCGCCGGCGGTACCCGCGGCCACGCAGCCGGTGCGCCTGGTCTTCGCCAGCTCTGGCAAGGAGGCGCGATGGAAGCCGGGCGACGGGTCTCTGCTGGAAGTGGCCGAAGCGCGCGGCCTGTCGCCGGCCTTCGGTTGCCGCGGCGGCAGCTGCGGCAGCTGCAGCACGCGCGTGCTGCAGGGCGCGGTCAGCTATGCGACGCCGCCGTCCTTCGCGGTGGAGGAGGGCGCCGCGCTGATCTGCTGCGCCGTGCCGGCGGCGTCTTCAGGCGAGGCCTTGCACCTCGCGCTGTGAGCGGCAGGGCTCAGTACGCGCCCATGTAGTCGCGCTTGCCGACCTCGACGCCGTTGTGGCGCAGGATCGCATAGGTGGTCGTCACATGGAAGAAGAACTGCGGCAGGCCGTAGTGCAGCAGGTAGGCACTGGCCGAGAGCTTCTTCTCCTTGGGCGTGCCGGGGCGCAGCACGATCTCCAGCGATTCGCTGGCCGCGAACTGCTCGGGCGTGAAGCTGTCCAGATGGTCCTTGGCCTTGGCGATCAGCGCCTGCAGGTCGGCGAAGCTGGTCTCGGTGTCGGGCCACGAGGGCACGGGCGCACCGGCCAGGCGCGAGCCGATGCCCTTGGCGAAATCCGCCGCGATCTGCACCTGGCGAACGAGCGGAAACATGTCGGGAAACAGGCGCGCCTGCAGCAGGGCATTGGGTTCGATCTTCTTGTCCGTGGCATGGGCTTCGGCCTTCGCGAGCACATCGGACAAGGCGCTGAGCATCTGCTTGAGGACGGGAATGCTGGCGCTGTAGAGGGGGCTGGTCATGGGTGGGTTCTTTTCCTGGAGAGCCCGGCAGGTCGCTCGGGCGCGTGCATGGTACGGCACGGCCCGTGTCGGTGCGGTGCAAGGGCTAAGGCAGCAACCGGCGCAACGCCTCGAAGAACAGGTCGGACTGCTCGCGCTCGCCCTGCACCTGGGCCGCCACGCGCGCCGCCAGCGCGGGATCGACGGGCGCCAGCGGCCGGCCAGTCGACTGCGCGATCACCTGGTGCAGGCAGGCGCGCTCGAGGTAGTAGAGGTCGTCGTAGGCATGGGCGATGGTGCCGCCAGCGACGATCACGCCATGGTTGGCCAGGAAGGCCACGTCCTTGCCGGCGGCCATGGTGCGCGCGATGCGCTCGCCCTCGGCATCGTCGAGCGCCAGGCCGTTGTACTGCGCGTCGATCGCGATCCGGCCCATGTAGCGCATCGCGTTCTGGCTCAGCGTCGGGTCGAGCGCGCGGTCGGCCGTGAGCGTGAGCGCGGTGGCGTAGGGCATGTGGCAATGCAGCACCACCGCATGGCCCGTGAGGCGGTGCACCGCGCCGTGGATGAACAGGGCGGTCGGCTCGACGCGGTGGCGTCCGGCCAGTACTTCGCCGTGCAGGTCGATGAGCACGATGTCGTCGGGCCGCACCTCGCTCCAGTGCAGGCCGCGCGGGTTGATCAGGTAGCGGTCGACGGTCCCGGGCAGCGCCACGCTGAAATGGTTGCACACGCCTTCTGACAGGCCATGGTGCGCGGCGGCGCGCAGCGCGAGCGCGAGGTCTTCGCGCAGCTGGCGCACCTGCGGGCTTTGGTATTGGGCGTCGGCGTTCTGCATGGGATGGGCCCTCAGGTGCGCACGGCGTGGTTCCAGGCGGCGGCGAACTGCAGCGCGTCGTCGCGCACCGCGGCGGCGCTCTTGCCCGGCTTGTAGAGCGCGGAGCCGATGCCGAAGCCGGTGGCGCCGGCCGCGCGCCAGGCGTCCATGTTGGTCGGCGTGATGCCGCCCACGGGCATCAGCGGCGTGCCCTTGGGCAGCACCGCCAGCCAGGCCTTGACCACGGCCGGCGAGGCCGCTTCGGCCGGGAACAGCTTGAGCCCGGTGGCACCGGACGCGAGCGCGCCGAAGGCCTCGGTGGGTGTGGCCACGCCGGGCAGGCTCACCATGCCGAGCCGGGCCGCCTCGGCCACCACCTCGGCGTTGAAGTTGGGCGCCACGATCAGTGCGCTGCCGGCCGCATGCACCTCGCGCACCTGCTTCGCGGTCAGCACCGTGCCGGCACCGACCAGCGCAGCGGGAAAGCGCTGGCGCAACAGCGCGATGCTCTCGAGCGGCTGCGGCGAATTGAGCGGCACTTCGAGCAGCTGGAAGCCGGCGTCGACCAGCGCGTCGCCGACCGCGGGCGCTTCGGCCGGCGTGAGGCCGCGCAGGATCGCGACCAGCGGGAGTTGGCGCACGGCGGCGTGGAAGGTGTCGAGGGCGGTGGTCATGGTGCGAGTGTGGTGGCCACGGCATGCAGACCGGCCCAGGTCGCTTCGGCGCCCAGGGTCCGGCTGGTCACGCCGCTGGCATGGAGGGCCAGCGCGTAGCGCTGGGTGAGGGCGGGCGAGCCGATCAGCACGACCTCGCCCGCGGCGCGCAGCGACTGCGTGCGCAGCTCTTCGCCGATCAGCAGGCCCGAGAGATAGCTCGCCAGGTCGCCGGCCGACATGCGACCGAACAGGGCCAGCGTGCGCGCGCCGAAGGCGTTGTGCAGCAGGCCTTCGTTGTTGCCGGACTGCATCACGCCCTGCAGGAAGGCGGCTTCGTCGAGCGGTGCCGTGGTGTCGAGGGTGCGCGCCAGGATCGAATGGGTGCCCAGCAGCGCGTAGAACTCGCCGGTCATGAAGGTGCGGAAGCCCGCCACGCGGCCCTCGGCCACGCGCACCCATTTGTTGTGCGTGCCCGGCAGCACGAAGAGGCCGTCGCGCAGGCCGGTCAGTGCGATGGCGCCGAAGATCTGCACTTCCTCGCCGCGCATCACGTCGGGCACGCCGTCGTGCTCGTCGCTGAGGCCCGGCACGATGGCGATGCGGCCGGGCTCGATCTCGATCACCTTGGCCGCGATGTCGGCAAGGCCGGCCGGGCAGGCGCAGTAGGGCGCTTCGACCCAGCCTTGCTTGCTGCCGGCCATGCCGGAGATCAGGCAGCGCGTGCCCGCGGGCGCCATCCACGCGCCGAAGAGTTCATCGAAGGCGGCACCGAAGCCGCCGGCCGGCACGCTGAGGATGCCGCGCGCGTGGCTCTGTTCCTCGAGCACCTTGCCATCGGCATCCAGCAGCGCGCCGCGCAGCGAACTCGTGCCCCAATCCACAGCGACCCATTGCATCCTTGCCTGTCTCCGGATTTCATCGTTCGAAGGGGCCGTTCTTCAGGGTTTGTCCCGCGAAAACGGCATTTTCAATCATCATATGATAAGCCGACCGATGCCCGGAAACACGTGCATCGTCGATCCCACAACAGGAGACAGAGCCATGCAAGACACCCTCTCGGCGCAGCGCCGCCACCTTCTCCAGGGGCTCGGCGCCATGCTGCTGCCGCTGCCCTTCGCGGCCTTCGCCGAGGACTATCCGAGCAAGCCCGTCGAACTGGTGGTGCCGGCCTCGGCGGGCGGCGGCACCGACGCGCTGGCGCGTGGCTTCGCCGAGATCGCGAAGAAGCACTTCCCGCAGCCCTTCATCGTGAACAACAAGCCTGGCGCCAGCGGCGTGGTCGGCATGGGCGAGGTGCTCAACAGCAAGCCCGATGGCTACAAGGTGTCGGTGGTGATCGCCGAGCTGGTGATCCTGCCGCACCTGAACCTGTCGAAGTTCACCTATGCCGACTTCCGACCCATCGCGCGTCTCAATGCCGACCCGGCGGCCATCACGGTGAAGGCCGATGCGCCCTGGAACACCATCGAGGAGTTCCTCGCGGCGTCCCGCGCCAAGCCCGGCGAGATGCGGGTCGGCAACTCGGGCAACGGCTCGATCTGGCATCTTGCGGCCGCGGGCCTCGAGGACAAGACCGGCGTCAAGTTCAACCATGTGCCCTACCAGGGCGCGGCGCCCGGCGTGGTGGCGCTGCTCGGCGGCCACATCGATGCGGTGGCCGTGAGCCCGGGCGAAGTCGCCGTGCACGTGCAGGCCGGCAAGCTCAAGATCCTGGCCGTGATGGCCGACCAGCGCCTCAAGGCCTTCGACCAGGTGCCGACCTTGAAGGAACGCAAGATCTTCCTGTCGATCGGCACCTGGCGCGGCCTGGCCGTCCCCAAGGCCACGCCGACGGCGGTGGTCGACGTGCTGCGCACCGTGGCGCGCAAGACCGCCGAGGAGCCGGCCCTGCGCGAGGCGCTCGAGAAGCTCAACCTGGGCTTCTCCTACCTCGATGCGGCCGAGTTCGGCCAGTCGATGGAGCGTGACCACCTCTACTTCAAGGAGCTGGTGCAGAAGGTGGGGATCCGCGCATGAGCGTTGAACGCCCGGAGGTGCTGGTCGTTGCACCGGTGATGCCCTTCCTGATGGACGCGCTGCGCGGTGCCGTCACCGTGCACGACCGTCTTCATCTGACCGACCCGGCCGCCTTCGCGGCGGTGGCGCCGCGCATCCGCGCGGTGGTTGCGACCGGCGAGTCGAAGGTGCCGGCCGAACTCATCGCGCAGTTGCCCGCGCTGGAGATGATCACGGTGTTCGGCGTGGGCTACGACGGCGTCGACGTGGCCGCGGCCCGGGCGCGCGGCGTGCCCGTGACCCACACACCCGGCGTGCTCAACGACGACGTGGCCGACCTCGCGCTGGGGCTGCTGATCGCCGCGGCGCGGCGCATCCCGCAGGCCGATCGCTTCGTGCGCGGCGGCGAATGGCTCAAGGGCCCGATCCCGGTGGCGCGCAAGGTCGCGGGCAGTCGCCTGGGCGTGGTCGGCATGGGCCGCATCGGCCAGGCGATCGCGCAGCGCGCGCTGGCCTTCCGCATGGACGTGGCCTACACCGCGCGCTCGCCGCGCGCGAACCTGCCCTACGCCTACCATCCCGACGCCGCATCGCTGGCGGCCGCGGTCGATTTCCTGGTCGTCATCACGCCCGGCGGCGCGGCCACGCGCGGCCTGATCGACGCCAAGGTGCTGCAGGCGCTGGGCCCGCAGGGCTACCTGGTGAACGTGGCGCGCGGCAGCGTGGTCGACCAGCCGGCGCTGATCGCGGCGCTGCAGGCCGGCACCATCGCCGGTGCCGCGCTCGACGTTTTCGCCGACGAGCCCAACGTGCCGGCCGAATTGCTGGCCATGGACAACGTGGTGCTCACGCCGCACATCGGCAGCGGCACGAAGCAGACGCGCGAGGCGATGGCGCAGCTCACCTTCGACAACCTGCGCGCGCACTTCGCGGGCCAGCCGCTGCTCACGCCGGTCCCCGCCTGAGAAGCCTGCACAAGGCGATGGCCAAGAACGCGCACGGCCAGACGGTCGACCTGCTGGGCGAGGCGATCGTCGCAGGCCGCTACGCACAGGGCGGCGTGATCCCGCCCGAGCCGCTGCTGGGCCAGGAACTGGGCGTGAGCCGCACGGTGGTGCGCGAGGCCATCAAGGCGCTGGCGGCCAAGGGCATGGTCGTGACCGGTCCCAAGGTCGGCAGCCGTGTGCTGCCGCAGGAGGCGTGGAACTGGTTCGACCCGGACGTGATCACCTGGAAGGCCAAGGTCGGCCTCACGCCGGAGTTCCTGCGCGACCTGCAGGACCTGCGGTGCATGGTCGAGCCGGCCGCCGTGCGCTTGGCGGCCGAACGCGCGACCGCGCAGGACATCGCGGAACTGGAAGACGCCTATGCCGGCATGGCGCAGGCGGTGGCGACGCAGGGCGACGACTACACGACCCATGACCTGCGCTTCCATCACGGCCTGTTGCGCGCGGCGGGCAACCTGATGCTGGCGCAGATGAGCAAGGCGCTCAACGCGCTGCTGCGCACCAGCTTCGAGATTTCCAGCACGCGGCACAACGGACCCGCGCTGTCGCTGCCGCGGCACCGCGCGGTGCTCGATGCGGTGCGTGCGCGCGACCCCGACCGCGCCGAGCGCGCGGTGCTGGCGCTGATCGACAGCGCGCGCGCCGACATCGAGGCGGTGCTGGGCGCGCAGGCGCGGCCGACGCGCCCTCGCCGCATTGCGGCGAAGTGATCAGCGCGCGGCCGACAGCGCGCAGAGCTTCTCGCGCGCCGGCAGCGCATCGCGGCTGAAGTGGCGCAGCGAGCCCGAGGGGTTCCAGTCGTCGCCGTCGATGCTGTAGCTCTCGTCGAAGGGCTTGGGGTTGCCCGTGGCGGGCGCATACAGCGGCGTGGTGTAGGGCGCGAGCACGGCCAGGTGCAGCTTGCCGTCGGGGCTGAAGGCCAGGCCTTCGCCTTCGGAGCGGTTGGGCTCGTCGTAGTGCAGCAGCTCGATCACCGAGCCGCTGACCGGGTCGACCTTGTAGAGGCGCTTGCGCTTGAGCCCGGTCTCGCTCACGTTGTCCTTGGTGTCGGCGGCCGCGTAGAGCATGCCGTTGAAGACCTTGAGGCCCTGCACTCGCTTGCCGTTGAACGAGGTCTGCAACGGCACCGAGCGCAGCAGCTTGAAGGTGGCCAGGTCGAACACGTTGAGCTTGTCCGCGGCCAAGGTGCTCCAGGTCACGGTGTAGGCCAGCTTGCGCGGGCCGTCCACCGCCACCCATGGCACGCCGTCGGCATGCTCGGCGCGCGGCAGCGCGAACTTCTGGCCCGTGTACTGCAGCGTCCTGGCGTCGTAGACCGCCACGTAGGACTGCTGCGAGGAGTCGTCCTCGTCCTCGATGGGCGCATACAGCTTGCCTTCGAAGATGTCGATGTCGCCGATGTGGCCGAGGTGCACGCCCGCGGGGTTGGCGGCGTACTCGGCCTGGATCTCGGCCGGCAGGGCCAGCGCCTGCGTCAGCGTGCCGTTGAAGTCGGCATCGGCGCGCTGCAGGCCGTAGCGCCACGAGAACACGGGCGTGTCGCCGTCGTAGGCCATGCCCTGGCCCTTGAGCGTCGCGGGGATCTTCGCGGCCTCTTCGTTGCTCAGGTAGGCGAAGCCCCGCAGGTCGCCCGGCGCGACCGCCAGCACGGCCAGCACGCGGTCGAGGTAGCCCTGCAGCACGCCCATGTCGTTGGTGAACTGCGTGCGCCGGGCCACGTCCTCGGTCCACGACTCGGCGTCGAGTGCCGCATTGGCGGACCACAGCGCGGTCTGGATCGGCACGTTGCGGCCGACCAGGCGCTGCTCGAGCGCCAGCAGGTCGGCCTCGCCAAGCGTGGCGATCCGGGTGCCGGCCGGGGCCGGTGCCGCGAGCGCGGGGAGGGTGATCCCGTTGCTCGGGTCCTGGTCCTTGTCCAGCGCCATCAGGAAGCTCACGAGCTTGCCCAGTTCGGGCGCGCTCGTGCAATCGGTGGCGCCCGCCAGGTCGAACAGCGTGATGTTCCTCTTCGGTGCGATCGTCGCGAGCTCGACGCCGGCCGCCTCGAAGCGCAGGCTGCTGTCGCTTCTGACGGTGAAGCTGCCGTTGGCATCGGGCGTGATGGCCGTGCCGTCGGCCTTGATCGTCAGCGCGGCCAGCCCCGGCCAGCCGGCCAGCGTCACCTGCATGGTGGGCGCCACGACTTCCGGCGGCGGCGTGACCGGCGGTGTCGAGGGCTGGCCCGGGCCGCCGGCGACGGGCGTGCCCGGCGTCACGTCGTTGTGGCTGCCGCCGCCGCAGGCGGACAGGGCGATGGTGCAGGCCAGCGCGAGCAGCGACGGAAGGAAGCGTCGGCCGGCCGGGCGCGATGCGGGGCGCAGAAGTCTCATGATCGTGGGGGAGAGCGAGCGTGGAAGCGGGCATTGTTCGCCGCGTGTGTGACACCACGGCGAAGGCCGCGGCCCGCCCATCGCTCCCCCAGCGCGATCGGGGCCCGCCAAGGAAAAAGGGCGCCGAAGCGCCCTTGTGTGAGTCAGCGAGTGACGCGGCCCGAAGGCCGCGGTCCCGGCTCAGCGGCCGAAGGACCGGCCACCGCCGCCGCCCGAACGGCCACCGCCGCCACCGCCGTAACCACCGCCGCCGCCGGAGCGACCACCACCACCGCCGCCGCCCGAGCGGTTGCCGCCGTAGCCGCCACCGCCGCCGCCACCACCACGGCGGCCACGGCCGCCGCCCATGCTGTCGACGCTGGTGCGCAGCGGATCGGGCTGACCGTCGCCGCCGCCGACCGCTTCGGCACGCAGGTGCGCGACCTGGTTGGCTTGCGTCGGGCTGTGGCTGTTGCCGTGATGGCGCGGTTGGCGCTCGTCATGCGGCAGGCCTTGCGGCGCATGGTGCGGCGCGCGCGCCGGACCCTGCGGGCCGCGACCCGGACCGCCTTGTGGACGCGGTGCCTGGCCCCGTGCAGGACCCTGGCCGCCGCCGCCGCTGCGTGCACCCTGGGGTGCCGCACCGCCGCCGCGACGGGGACCGCCACCGCCACCGCCGCCGCCGCCGCCGCCCGAGCGATCGCCCTGGCCGGCCTTGTTGTCGCGCACGCGCTGCAGCATCTCGGTGCGAGCGGCCTTGGCGGCCGCCTGCATCACGTCACGGCTCGGCGGACGACCGGCGCCGCCCCAGATCGTCTGGCGACCCATGGCGATCGGCTCGGCGTGTTCGCCTTCTTCGGGGCCGAAGCCTTCGACGATCTTCACCGGGATCTGCTGCTTGGTGAAGCGCTCGATCTCCTGCATGAAGCCTTCTTCGTCCAGGCAGACCAGGCTTACCGCCTCGCCGCTGTTGCCCGCGCGGCCGGTGCGGCCGATGCGGTGCACATAGTCTTCGCTGACGTTGGGGATTTCGTAGTTCACGACGTGCGGCAGTTCGTCGATGTCGATGCCGCGGGCCGCGATGTCGGTCGCCACCAGCGCGCGGATGGCGCCGGTCTTGAAGCCGGCCAGGGCCTGGGTGCGTGCGCTCTGGCTCTTGTTGCCGTGCAGCGCCATCGCCTCGATGCCGTTCTTGGTCAGGAATTCGGCGACGTTGTTGGCGCCGAACTTGGTGCGCGTGAACACCAGCACCTGGCTCCAATTGTGCTCGTTGATGATGTGGGCGAGCAGGGCCTTCTTCTTGCCGCGGCCCACCGGGTGGATCACCTGGGTGATGCGCTGCACGGTGGTGTTGCGCGGCGTGACCTGCACGCTTTGCGGGTTCTTGAGCAGCTGGGCGGCCAGGTCGCGGATCTCGTCGCTGAAGGTGGCCGAGAACAGCAGGCTCTGCTTGTCCTTGGGCACCAGCGCGAGGATCTTCTTCACGTCGTGGATGAAGCCCATGTCGAGCATGCGGTCGGCTTCGTCGAGGATCAGGATCTGCACTTGCGACAGGTCGAGCATGCCTTGCTGCTGCAGGTCGAGCAGGCGGCCTGGCGTGGCCACGAGGATGTCGACGCCCTTCTTGAGCTTGCTGATCTGCGGGTTCATGCCGACGCCGCCGAAGATCACGGTCGAGTCGAGCTGCAGGTACTTGCCGTAGGTGCGCACCGACTCTTCGACCTGGGCCGCGAGTTCGCGCGTGGGGGTCAGCACCAGGGCGCGGATGCCGACGCCGCCGAACTTGTTGGTGGCGCTGCGGCTCATGGTGAGCTTGTGCAGCATGGGCAGCGTGAAGGCCGCGGTCTTGCCGGTGCCGGTCTGGGCGCCGCCGAGCAGGTCGTGGCCCTCGAGCACCACGGGGATCGCCTGGGCCTGGATGGGCGTGGGCGTGTCGTAGCCGTGCTCGAGCACAGCCTTCAGGATGGCCGGGGCCAACTTCAGATCTTCAAAAGTCATTTGGAAGCAATAGCGCCTTGCATGGCGCAGTGGCATCGGCCCACCGTGGTGCCCTTTGTTGGGGCGACCCGGTCAGTCAAGGCTGATGTATCAAGGGTGGGAGCCGAGAGCCAGTCGCATGGGTGTGCGCAAAGCCTTCTTGTCCCCGGCAGAAGAGCCGCTGTTGCGGGCAACTGGACCCGGCAACGAAGGCCCATTGTCGCACGAGTCGGCGCCACGCCTGGAAACATCTTGCGCAAGGCCTTGCGGCGGGCGGGTGTGCGGTCGTAAAACCTCGGCCCCGGTGCCAGAACCGGGCGGCGCGGGCGGGGGCGTCTGCGCCATTGGGGATAATAGAAGGTTCGCCGCCCCTCGCTGACCGCCCGCAGCGCGTCGCGCGGCCCTTGTTCCAACCTGCTCCACACTGCAAGAGATATGGCCCAATACGTCTATTCGATGAACCGCGTCAGCAAGACCGTGCCGCCCAAGCGGCAGCTCTTGAAGGACATTTCGCTCTCATTCTTCCCCGGCGCCAAGATCGGCGTGCTCGGCCTCAATGGTTCCGGCAAGTCCACCTTGCTCAAAATCATGGCCGGCGTCGACAAGGAGTACGAAGGCGAGGCGCTGCCGATGCCGGGCCTGTCGATCGGCTACCTCGAACAGGAACCCAAGCTCAACAACGAGCACACGGTGCGCGAATCGGTCGAGGAATCGATGGGCGCCGTCTTCGCGGCCAAGGCGCGGCTCGAGGAGGTCTACATCGCCTACGGTGCCGAAGACGCCGACTTCGACGCGCTGGCCGCCGAGCAGGCCCAGCTCGAAGCCATCATCGCCACCGCCGGCACCGATTCCGAGCACCAGCTCGAGATCGCGGCCGACGCGCTGCGCCTGCCGCCGTGGGACGCCAAGGTCGGCCTGCTGTCGGGCGGCGAGAAGCGCCGCGTGGCGCTGTGCCGCCTGCTGCTGTCCAAGCCCGACATGCTGCTGCTCGACGAACCCACCAACCACCTGGACGCCGAATCGGTCGAGTGGCTGGAAGTCTTCCTCAAGCGCTTCACCGGCACCGTGGTGGCCATCACCCATGACCGCTACTTCCTCGACAACGCGGCCGAATGGATCCTGGAAATGGACCGCGGACGCGGCATCCCATGGAAGGGCAACTACAGCACCTGGCTCGAGCAGAAGGGCGAACGCCTGGCGCAGGAGCAGAAGAGCGAAGAAGCCCATGCCAAGGCGCTGAAGAAGGAACTGGAATGGTCACGCCAGAACCCGAAGGCTCGCCAGGCCAAGAGCAAGTCGCGTCTTGCGCGCTTCGAAGAGCTCAGCGACATGGAATACCAGAAGCGCAACGAGACGCAGGAAATCTTCATTCCTGTGGCGGAGCGGCTGGGCCAGCAGGTGTTCGAGTTCCACAACGTCAGCAAGTCCTTCGGCGACCGCATGCTGATCGACAACCTGAGCTTCACCGTGCCACCGGGCGCGATCGTCGGCATCATCGGCCCCAACGGCGCCGGCAAGTCGACGCTGTTCAAGCTGATCGCGGGCAAGGAACAACCCGACACCGGCGAAGTCGTGATCGGCTCCACCGTGCGTGCGGCCTTCGTCGACCAGCACCGCGACGAACTGGCCAGCCAGAAGACCGTATGGGAAGACATCTCGAACGGCCTCGACATCATCAACGTCGGCAAGTTCCAGATGGCCAGCCGCGCGTACGCGGGCCGCTTCAACTTCAACGGCGCCGACCAGCAGAAGAAGGTGGGCACGCTGTCGGGTGGCGAACGCGGTCGCCTGCACCTGGCCAAGACCCTGATCGCCGGCGGCAACGTGCTGATGCTCGATGAACCGTCGAACGACCTCGACGTGGAAACCCTGCGTGCGCTCGAAGACGCGCTGCTCGAATTCGCCGGCACTGTGATGGTCATCAGCCATGACCGCTGGTTCCTCGACCGCATCGCCACGCACATCCTCGCGGCCGAAGGCGACAGCCAGTGGACCTTCTTCAACGGCAACTATCAGGAGTACGAAGCCGACAAGAAGAAGCGTCTCGGCGAAGAGGGCGCCAAGCCCAAGCGCATGCGCTACAAGGCCCTCAAGTAAGCCTTTCGAATGCATCCGGAAAAGCCAGCACATCGCTGGCTTTTTTCATTGAAAAGGCCTTTGTCTGACAGGGGAAAAAACACTTATTCACATAGACTCGCCGAACTTTACAACGAGGGGGACGGATGGTTCGGCATTGCAGGTGGATGGCTTTTCTCTTTCTGTTTTGGGGAGGCCTTGTCGGCCAGGCATCCGCGCTGAGCGTCTCGCTCGCCGGCTTTGCCTACTCGGGTGATGCGGCCAGCATCGCGGCCCGTTTCCCGCATTCGCAGCGCCTCGACAAATCGCTGGGCGCGGGCGGCATCAACGGCCTGATCCGGCAGGTGGTCGCGGCCCAGCCGCCGACCGCCTTCGAACTCGACACGGCCAACCTGATGGAGCTCAAGGGCCGCGACCAGGCCGTCGCCGTCGCGCTGATGCTCAACGGCGAGACCGTGTCGACCGAGCGCTTCGGCGGCCTGTCGAAGGTCTTCATCCAGCTGCGCGCGCAGGCCATGTTCTTCGACTTCAAGACCATGACCGTGCTGCGCGCCTATCCGTTCAGCGTGGCCTACGTCGACCTGCTCGACCATGCGCCCACCGACGACGAGATCGCCGAGCGCGTGCGCACGCTCTACCTGGGTGCGGGCACCACGCCCGGCATCCTGAGCCGTTTCTCCGAAGCGCTCGCGCGCGCCAGCCTGCCGGCCCAGGTGCCGCGCTTCCTGCAGGTGTCGCAGGCCAGCGTGAGCGACGAGGTGCGCAAGCTGCTGCCGGCCGAACTCGCGAGCCAGCCCGGCGTGGCCGAGACCTGGGTCGCCGACATGCTGGCCGAGTCGATCTCCAGCCGCACCGGCGTGCCGATCCTGCCCTACGCCAAGGGCTACGCGATCGGCAAGGTGATGTCGATGCGCGTGGCCGACGGCTCGGTGTACGAGCTCAAGCTGCCCGAGCCCGACTACGCGATCTCGGTGGACCTCACGCGCTTCGGGCGCTTCGAGCATGCCAAGGTCGCGGCCGGCACCAGCTACATCTACGCCTCGAAAGTTGCGATCAAGGTGCAGCAGCCGCTGGCCAACCGTGTCTACATGAACTCGGAATTCAAGAACGGCGAAGTCAAGACCGTGCCTTCTTCGCAGCGCAGCGTGGACGACTTCCCCGCCTACAGCGACAGCCTGCGCGGCCTGTTCACCAAGCTCTCCGGCGTGCTCGCCGGAGGCAACGATCCGTGGCTCAAGGATGCGGCCGCCGCCTCGGACATCGACAAGCAAATCACCGCCACCAAAGAGGTACTCCAGTCATGCAAATAGCCTTGCCACTCGCCGCGCCGATCGCGCGCAACCCGATGCGCAGCATCGTCCTGATGCTGCTCGCCTTCGGCCTGTTCTTCATGGGCCTGAGCGCGCACGCGCAGGTCGCGACCGCACGCGGCAAGGCCTCGGTGACCTACGAGGGCTCGGTGTTCGGCAGCAAGGCCAGCCCCGAGGTCAAGGAACGCGCGATGCGCGAGGCGCAGGTCAAGGCGGTCGAGTTCTACTACGCCGAAGCCGGCGAGTCCGAGTCGGCCAACTTCGACGCGATCCGCGAGCGCGTGGGCGCCAACCTCGACAAGTTCATCCTCGATGCGACCGTCCTCGACGAGCAGGACCAGACCGACAAGCGCGTCTACACCGTCACGGTGCGCACCTCGATCAACGTCGCCAAGCTGCGCAATGCGGTCAAGGCCGGATCGGCCACCACGGCCACGGCCAAGGGCGACCGCTCCAAGCTGACCTTCCTGTTCGTGTCGCGCCAGGTCGACTCCGAGAAGACCTTCGACGACCGCGTCTACCAGCGCGTGGACCGCGGCGTGAAGGTCGATGCGCGGGGCTCCGACAAGCGCCGCGGCGCCGAGGGCGAATCGATCCGTGGCGGCCAGATCGGCACCAACGCATCGCGCAGCCGCGAGACGGCGTTCGAAGCCAAGCGCACCGACACCATCGAGACCGGCGGCAGCACCACCCGCAAGTCCAGCGAATCGACCTGGCGCATCTTCCCGAGCGCCAACCTGAATTCGGTGTTCACCGGCATCTTCGCCTCGGCCGGCTTCAAGGTGCTCGAGGCCGGCTTCGTCGAGCCTTACACCAACGGCCTGATGAAGATCAAGAACGTCGAGAACGACTACAAGACCGGCAACGACCTCGACCCCGCAACGCTGCGCGACGTGGTGCGCGGCCTGCAGGCGGCCCAGGTGCCCTACCTGGCCTTCGGCACGCTCGATGTCGGCATGACCGACACCGATCCGTCCAGCGGCCTGCAGCGCGTGGCCGTGACCGTGACCGGCAAGATCCTCGACCTCACCAGCGGCATCCCCGAGAACATCTCGACGGTCGGCCCGGTGCAGTACGCCGGCGTCGGCCCGACCGAAGCCGAAGCGCGCGGCAACGCGCTCAAGAAGGCCGCCGACAGCGCGGCGCGCGAACTCGTGAGCCAGGTCACCAACCTCGGCCTGCGCTGAACACCGCACACCTTCCTTCTCTTCTTTTTTCTTTCACTCCAAAGAACACAACAACATGTCCAAGAAACTGACCGCCATCGCACTCGCCGCAGCCTTCATCGCTCCTTGCGCCTTCGCGCAATTCTCGATGCCCTCGATCAGCAGCATCACCGGTGGCGCGGCCTCGGGCGGCGGCGACCAGGGTGCCGAGCAGGACTCGCTGGTGCGCGCCTACGTGTCGGCCAACAAGGAGGTGCTGGTCGCGCAGTCGAAGATGGCCGAGGCCGTCGGCCTCAAGGAATCGGCCGCCAAGCTCAAGTCCACCGCCGATGCGCTGGGCGACGGCGCGACCAAGGGCAACCTGTCGGACGCCGACAAGATCCAGAGCGATTCGTCCAAGGAGATCAGTGCCCGCCTCAACGACGGCAACCTGAAGATGGATGCGCAGTCGCAGGCGCTCTACCAGTCGGGCATGGCCTCGCTGGGCCTGGGCGTGGTCAAGTACGTCGGCCTGCGCCCGCACGTGCTGGCCTTCAGCAACACGCTCAAGGCCTCGCCGATGCTGGCCATGACCAAGCTCAACGCGGGTGCCTACGTGGTGACCAACTTCCCGAGCAATGCGAAGAACGTCTACGACACGCTGAGCTACTCGACGGCGTACGCCAAGAGCCACGACATCCCCGTGCCGACCGACGCGACCAAGGCGCTGGGCGCGTTCTGATCCCATGCGCACCCTCCGACTGACGCTGGCGCTGTCGCTGGCCTTCTCGGTCTCGGCCTGCGACCAGGCCCAGACCCTGCTCGACAAGTACACCGGCAAGAAAAAGCCGGTGCCGGCCGTGGTCGACACACCGCCCGCGCCTGTCGCGCCGCCACCGGCTGCGTCGCCCGTGTCCGCACTGCCCGACGCCGGCAAGGTCGGCTCGGTGACGGTCAACGCGCAGGGCACGGGTGCCAGCGCGGCCGAGGCCGTCGACGAAGCGATGCGCCTGGCGCTCAAGATGGTCAACGGCACGACCATGGACCTGGGCTCCGAACAGCTCAAGGTCACGCTGACGCTGTCGCGTGGCCGGAACACCGATGCCCTGCGCGGCACGGCCTTCGCCGAGCAGGTGGTGCAGAGCGCCGGGGGCGCCATCACCGGCTTCAAGGTCAACGCGCTCGACGGTCCCGACAGCCGCGGCTTCTACCAGGCCGACATCGAGGCCTCGGTCGCCAAGTACACGCCGCCCGCGGCCGACAGCAAGAAGCTCAAGATCGTGATTGCGCCGCTGCGCTACGACACCGCGTCCTTCCCGATGGGCGGACGCAGCGTGCCGTCCGAGAAGGTGGCCGAGGACCTGCGCCAGCAGATCCTCACCGCGCTGACCAACACCGGGCGCTTCACCGTGCTCGACCGCGACATGGGTGGCGAGGTGGCACAGGAGCTCGACATGATCAGCTCGGGCCAGGCGCCGCGCGCCGAGTTCGGCAAGCTGGGCCAGGCCATGAGCGCCGACGTGATCTGGGTCGGCAAGATCACTTCCTTTGCCTACAACCGCCACGCGCGCCAGCTGCAGACCAGCGACCGCGAACTCGTGAGCTACTCGGGTGGCTGGGCTGTCTCGCAGAAGCTGGTCAACGTGGCGACGCGGCAGGTCATGCTGTCGGAGTCGCTGCGCGGCGAAGCGCCCAAGGTCGCGGCCACCACGCTGGGTTCGGGCATCGACGGCGCGCAGGTCAGCGAAGGCATGCAGAGCGAGATCGCCAACCGCATCGTCTCGGGCATCGTTTCGCGCACCTACCCGGTGACCGTGATCTCGCGCGACGGCAACGCCGTGGTGCTGAGCCAGGGCGGCCAGGCGGTGCGCGAAGGCGGTCGCTACCAGCTGGCCTACATGGGCAAGGAGATGTTCGACCCGCAGACCAACCAGTCGCTGGGCCGGGTCGAATCCGACTGCTGCGAAGTGGTGATCGACCGCGTGACGCCGACCATGGCGCAGGGCCGGCTCGAACGCGTGCAGATGCCGCTCGACGGGCTCCAGCCCGGCGCGCTGCAATTGCGCGGCCTGGTGACGGCGCGTGTGGCGGCGGCGACGGACACCGCAGCGGCGCCCGCGGCTGCGGCCAAGCCCCGGCCGGCACGCCCGGCAGCGGCGCGCAGCGAGGCACCCGCGGTGGCGCCGGCGCGCGACGACAAGTGGTGACATCGCCCCGGTGCTGACACCGCCGCCTCGGAAAACCGCCTTCGGGCGGTTTTTTTTCGCCTGAAGCGCCCGCGGTCGCCAGCGCCGCCATGGCTGCGGCGGGCGTGCGGATTCCCGGACAGGGCGCTCGCCGCGTGGCCGGATTTTCATCCGCCGCAGCGCGGGAAAACCACGACGCTGCGGAAAAAAATCCTTTGAATTCAATCACTTGCATCGCGTGTGTGGCGTGGCACGTCGGTTGCTATTGAACAGGCACAACACCCGAGGATGGAGACACCGATGAGCATGCAGCACTGCACGACCCGCGCACCCCCGGCATCGCTTTCACGGGCGAGGTCGGCGCCTGCGCCTTTCTTCCCGCCCCCGCACTGACGCCGCACGCCCGGAGCGACGACCCGGTTTCTCGCCGAGTCGCGCCGCCGCATGGGCCGAACCTTTTCCCTTCACAAAAAAGACGGAGACCTTGAGCATGAGATTCCAAAACACCTCCCGCTTCGGCAGGAACTCGGCACGCGTCAGCGCCCTGCTGGCCGCGCTGATCCTGTCGGCCTGCGGCGGCAGCAGCAACGACGGCGGCGGCACCAGCCCACCCACCGGCGGCAACCCGGTCACGCCCGTGCCGGACCCCGGCAGCCCCAACCCCGGTGCGCCGGCGGATGCGACCGTCAAGGTCAGCGTGCTGTCGTCCTCGCCGAAGCTCGTGACCGGCGACGATGCGCTGGTCGAACTCCAGTTGCTCAGCGACAAGCCACTGAGCACGCTGTCGGTCACGGTCGACGGCCGTGACGTGACGGCCGCCTTCGCCCGCAACCCCGCCGACGGCCGCCTGCTGGGCAAGGTCACGGGGCTCAAGGTCGGCGAGAACCAGCTGGTCACGCGCTATGGCGACTACAGCACCACGCTGTCGCTCACGGCCTACCCGGTCACCGGCCCGGTGATCTCGGGCCCGCATGAGGAACCCTTCGTGTGCGGTTACGCCACCTTCACCCGCATGGGCGGGCAGCCGCTCAAATCGCTGGACGACGGCAAGTGCTCGGTCGAGACGCGGGTCGACTACTACTACCGCAACAGCAGCGGCGGCAACACGCGCTTCGAGCCCTCGTCGATCACGGCCTATCCGGCCAACATGACCTACCTCACGGTCAACGGCAAGAGCGTGCCCTATGTGGTGCGGCTCGAGAGCGGCACCATCAACCGCGGCCTCTACCAGTCGGCCATCCTGCACGACGTGCTCAACGAACCCGCGCCATCGCCGACCACGCCGCCCGCCGGCTG
>NZ_JAAAFX010000014.1:322174-324360 GCF_019352895.1 Variovorax boronicumulans
CTGCTCTATCCCCTGGGCGGCGGCTGCCAGGGCGGCTGGTTCCAGCAAGGCAACGACTTCGGCACGCTGATCAACCCGGTCTACCAGAGCCGCGGCTTCGCCGTGACCACCTCGACGCTCAACGTCTTCGGCACCAACTGCAACGACCAGCTCTCCTCGGAGACCATCGCGATGGTGAAGGAGCGCTTCATCGAGAACTTCGGCGTGCCGAAGTACACCATCGGCGTGGGCGGCTCGGGCGGCTCCTACCAGAGCCACCAGACCAGCGACAACTACCCCGGCCTGTTCGACGGCGTGGTGGTGAGCCAGGTGTTCGCCGATGTGACTTCATCGACCATCTTCAAGCTGCACGACTCGCGCGTGCTCAACAACTACTTCAACGACCCGGCGACCACGCCGCTGGCCTACACCGTGGCGGAGAAGCAGGCCATCTCGGGCTACCTGCAGATCGGCAACATCGCCAACATGAGCGGCAGCGCGGGCCGGCTCGACCCGACCGTGTCCTTCCCGGCCGGCGTTCCCTTGGAGCAGCGCTACAACCCGTTGACCAACCCGACGGGCGCGCGTGCCACGGTCTTCGATCACACGGCCAACGTCTACGGCAAGACCGAGGCCGAAGGCTTCGCGCTGCGGCCGATCGACAACGTCGGCATCCAGTACGGCCTGAATGCGCTCAACGAGGGCAAGCTCTCGATCGACAAGTTCCTGGACCTCAACGAGCGCGTTGGGGGCGTCGACCGGGACATGCAGCGCACCGCCACCCGCACCGTGGGTGACGTCGATGCGCTGAATCGTGCCTATCAGTCGGGACGGATCGTGAATGGCGGCGGGGGGCTCGCGTCCACCGCTATCATCGATCTGCGCGACTACAACGACGGCACGGTGGGCGGCGACATCCACACCAAGATCCATTCCTTCTCGATGCGCGAACGTCTGCGCCGCGCCAACGGCAACATCGATAACCATGTGATGTGGACCAAGGGCGGCAGCGAGGCCGAGGCCTTCGACCAGATGAATGTCTGGTTGTCGGCAGTGCGTGCCGACACCTCCGGCCGCAGCAAGGCGCAGAAGGTGGCGGCCAACCGGCCTGCCGACTTGAAGGACGCCTGCTGGAGCAATGGCCTGAAGTACGTGGAAGAGCAGACCGCCTTCGGCACGGGTGCCTGCAACACCTTCTATCCCGCGGGCACCACGCCACGCATGGCTGCCGGCGGTCCGCTCACCGACGACATTGCCAAGTGCCAGCTCAAGCCGCTGAACCCCTCGGACTACCGCGTCGTCTTCTCCCCGACGCAATGGGCGCGCATGCAAGTCGCATTCCCCGGCGGAGCCTGCGACTGGACGAGGCCGGGCGTGGGCCAGCAGGCGCTGACGGGTACCTGGCTTTCCTTCGGACCGTCTCCGGTCAACCTGCTGTTCGACGTCACGAAGCGGCTGCTCGCCAGCTTCATGTGATGACGTGACCGGTCGGCGTCGCCGATCGACCGCTCGCCGGGCCGTCGACGGCCCGGCATCTGATTTTTTCCTTCCTGGAGTCCCACTTGAAATCTTTGACGAAGAAGTCCCTTGCCGTCTTGGCGTTAGCCATCGTGTCGATGGGCGTCCATGCCCAGAACTACCCCGACGGCAAGGTGATCACGATCGTGGTGCCCTTCGCAGCCGGCGGCCCGACCGACCGCGTGGCGCGCGACCTGGCCGAAGCCATGCGCAAGCCGCTGGACGGCGTGAGCATCGTGATCGACAACGCCGCCGGTGCGGGCAGCACCATCGGCAACGCCAAGGTCGCGCGCGCCAAGGCCGACGGCTACACGCTGCTGCTCACGCACGTGGGCATGGCCACCACTCCGGTGCTCTACCGCAAGCTGCCCTACAACTACGAGACCGACTTCGAGTACCTGGGCCTGATCAACGACGTGCCCATGACCGTGATCGGCAAGCCGCAGCTCGAAGCCAACAACTTCAAGGAACTGCGCGAGTGGATCGGCAAGAACCCGGGCAAGGTGAACCTGGGCAACGCGGGCATCGGCTCGGCCTCGCACCTGTGCGGCCTGTTGTTCCAGAGCGAGCTGAAGGCGGAGATGACCACCGTGCCGTACAAGGGCACGGCGCCGGCGATCGCCGACCTGCTGGGCGGCCAGATCGACCTGCTGTGCGACCAGACCACCAACACCACGAGCCAGATCGAG
>NZ_JAAAFX010000014.1:324370-324779 GCF_019352895.1 Variovorax boronicumulans
AATGACCACCGTGCCGTACAAGGGCACGGCGCCGGCGATCGCCGACCTGCTGGGCGGCCAGATCGACCTGCTGTGCGACCAGACCACCAACACCACGAGCCAGATCGAGGCGAAGAAGGTCAAGCCGTACGCGGTGACCACGCTCAAGCGGCTGACGACGCCGGCGCTCAAGGACATCCCGACGCTGGACGAGTCGGGCATGAAGAACTTCCAGGTCACGATCTGGCACGGGCTGTACGCGCCCAAGGGCACGCCGCCGGCGGTACTCAAGAAGCTCAACGACGCGGTCAAGGTGGCGCTGAAGGACCCGGACTTCATCAAGAAGGAAGAGGGCCTGGGTGCGGTGGTGGTGACGGACAAGCGCGTGGAGCCGGCCGAGCACAAGAAGTTCGTGCAGGCGGAAGTCGCG
>NZ_JAAAFX010000014.1:324789-615268 GCF_019352895.1 Variovorax boronicumulans
AGGCGTGTACGCGGACTGATCTCGCGCTTCGCCTGAATGAAAAAGCCGCCGGCCCTTCGGGACCGGCGGCTTTTTCAATGGCACGGAACGTCGCTGTTGTCCGGGGTCACGCCGCGCATCGGTGCGTTTCGGAGGAGTAAGTCTAAAGAATTCACACTGCCTCGAAGTGTTTTTGCCCAGTCAGACAAGACGCCGTCATGTGGGCCGGAACGGGCCTGCGGATGTTACGTAACGTCCCCTCCGAAACACCTGCGGAACATGGGTTGGCACGCCATTGCCGGGCCACGGAAATCCGGATAAATCCTTTCAAATCAATGACTTGATAGATTTTCGAGCAGAAGGTGCCGGCGGCCTGGCGCATGCGGCACGCGAGTTGCGGAAAGAGATGCATCTTTTTGTTCAAGAGGGTGCCATGACCGTTCCATCGACATCGACCGCTGCGTCCACTTCCGTTTCCACGTCCGCCGTGGAGCCCGTTGTCATCGCGCAGGCTTCCGGCCTGCCGACGGCGGCACCCAGCGGGGCCGTGGCCTCCGCCGTCGCGGCCGCGCCGGCCGGTGCCGGCACGCTGTCGAACGCCACGCCCGGCGTCACGGTGATGCGTGGCGGCGAGACGATCGCCGTGCAGGGCTCGCAGTCGCTGCTGGCCGGCGATCGCGTGATCGTGCCTGAAGGCGGCCAGGCGGCCGTGACCTTCCCCTCGGCCACCGACAAGGCGCCGCTCACCGGCGTGTTCACCGGCGGCACCGACGCGACCATCGCGACCACCCGCCTGCCGGGCGGCCTGGAGCAGGTCGACGTCGATCTGGCCGCGGGCGACCTGGTGGTCACGCCGACCGAAGGCGCTGGCGATGCGGCCGCGGTGGCGGTGACGAAGAAGGTGGCCGCCGGTGCCGGCGGCATCGGCCTGGGCGAGTTCGCGCTGGGGGCACTGGGCGCGTTGGCGCTCGGCGCGGCGCTGAGCGACAGCGGTGGTGACGGCGGCGGCAACGGCGGCACGACCGTGCCCCCGGGCAGCGGTGAAGGCGATGCCGACGCGGATGCCGACGCAGATGCGGATGCCGATGCGGACGGTGACTCCGACGCCGATGCAGACGCCGATTCGGATTCGGATGCCGATTCGGACGCCGATTCGGACTCGGACGCCGATTCGGACGCAGATTCGGACTCGGACGCCGATTCAGACGCCGATTCGGATTCGGATGCCGATTCGGACGCGGATTCGGATTCCGACGCGGACTCCGACGCGGATTCGGATTCGGATGCGGATTCAGACGCCGATGCCGACGCAGATGCCGACTCCGACACGCTGCTCCATCCCGCCGATGGCGTCGTGGGCGACCTGGTCGACGCGGTCGACGGCGTGCTCGGCACAGGCGGCGCGCTGGCACCGGTGACCCACGTGGTCGACAACGTGACGACCATCCTCGACGGTGCGCTGGCGCCGCTGCTGGGCGGCGAATTCACGACCAACAACCCCAATGCGCTGGACCCGGTCGACGACGTCGTGGCCACCGTGGGCGGCCTGGCCGGTGGCGTGCTGAGCCCGATCCTGGACAAGGTGCTGGGCAATGGCGTCACCGACGCGCTGCTCGGCGGCGTAGCCCATCAGGTCGACTACCTGACCGACGGCATCGTGCACCTGGTCGATGACGTGGTGATCGGCAAAGTGGTCAATGGCCTGCTGGCCGACACGCCGGTGGCCGACCTGGTCAACGGCCTGCTGGGCGACAAGGGCCTGTTGGGCGAAGGCAGCCTGGTCGGTGGCGTGCTGGACGGGGTGCTCGGCAAGGAAGGCCTGGTCGGCGGCCTGCTGGCCGAGAACGGCCTGGTGGGCGGCCTGCTGGCCGAAGACGGCCTGGTCGGTGGCCTGCTGGCCGACAACGGCCTGGTGGGCGGCCTGCTCGACCCGCTGCTGGGCGACCAGGGCCTGCTGAGCGGCCTGACCGGCGCGGACGGCCTGACCGGCGCGCTGCTGGGCCCGGACACGCTGGTGGGCGGCCTGCTGGCCGAGAACGGTCTGGTCGGCGGCCTGCTCGCTGACGACGGCCTGGTCGGTGGCCTCCTGGGCACGCAAGGCCCGGTCGCCGGCTTGGCCAACGGCCTGCTCGGCGAGAACGGCCTGGTGGGTGGCCTGCTCAATGGGCTCACCGGCGGCAACACGCCGGCGCCGAGCGGCGACGCGCTGCTGTCACCGGCCAACACGCTGGTCGGCAATGCCACCGACGTCGTCGCCGGCCTGCCCGTGGTCGGCGAACTGGCCGGTGGCCTGCTCGAGCCCGTGGGTGGCCTGGTCGCCGGCGCGACCGGCGCGGTCGAAGGCCTGCTGGCACCGTTGCTCGGTGACAGCTTCACCGCCAACAACCCCAACATCCTCGACCCGGTCGACGACCTGACCGGCGGCCTGCTGGCCACGGCGGGTGGCCTGGTGAGCCCGCTGGCCGACGGCCTGCTGGGCCAGGGCGCCACGGCCAGCCTGATCAACCCGGTCATCGGCCAGGTGGACTTCCTCACCGACGGCGTGGCGAATCTGGTGGGCGGCGACCTGCTGGGCGGCGTGCTGGGCCAGGACGGGCTGCTGGGCGGTCTGACGGGTGGCGATCTGCTGGGCGGCGACTTGCTGGGCGGCGTGCTGGGCGAGAACGGTCTGGTGGGTGGCCTGATCGGTGGTGACCTGCTGGGCGGTGACCTGCTCGGCGGCGTGCTGGGCCAGGACGGTCTGGTCGGTGGCCTGATCGGCGGCGATTTGTTGGGCGGTGACCTGCTCGGCGGCGTGCTGGGCCAGGACGGCCTGGTGGGTGGCCTGATCGGCGGCGATCTGCTGGGCGGTGACCTGCTCGGCGGCGTGCTGGGCCAGGACGGTCTGGTGGGGGGCCTGATCGGCGGCGATCTGCTCGGCGGCGTGCTGGGTCAGGACGGCCTGGTGGGTGGCCTGATCGGCGGTGACCTGCTCGGTGGCGTGCTGGGCCAGGACGGCCTGGTCGGCGGCCTGATCGGCGGCGATCTGTTGGGCGGTGACCTGCTCGGCGGCGTGCTGGGCCAGGACGGCCTGGTGGGTGGCCTGCTCGGCGGCGATCTGTTGGGCGGCGACCTGCTCGGCGGCGTGCTGGGCCAGGACGGCCTGGTCGGCAGCCTGCTCGGCGGCGGCGCATCGGGTGGCGGCCTGCTCGACGGCGTGCTGGGCGAGAACGGCCTGGTGGGTGGCTTGCTGGGCGGCGGCGCATCGGGTGGTGGTCTGCTCGACGGCGTGCTGGGCGAGCATGGCCTGGTCGGCGGCCTGCTGGGCGGTGGTGCAACGGGTGGTGGTCTGCTCGACGGCGTGCTGGGCGAACACGGCCTGGTCGGCGGCCTGCTCGGCGGTGGCGCCACCGGTGGCGGTTTGCTGGACGGCGTGCTGGGCGAAAACGGTCTGGTCGGTGGCCTGCTCGGCGGCGGCGCCACGGGTGGTGGCCTGCTGGACGGCGTGCTGGGTGAGCACGGTCTGGTGGGTGGCCTGCTCGGCGGTGGCGCCACGGGTGGCGGTCTGCTGGATGGCGTGCTGGGCGAGAGCGGCCTGGTCGGCGGTCTGCTGGGTGGTGCCGGTGGCGCAGCGGGCGGCGGTCTGCTCGGTGGCGTGCTGGGCGAAAGCGGCCTGGTGGGCGGTCTGCTCGGCAGCGTCAGCGGCGCCAGCGGCGGTGCAGCGGGGGGTGGCCTGCTCGGCGGCGTGCTGGGCGAGCAGGGCCTGCTCGGCGGCGTGCTCGGTGGCAACAGCGGCCTGTTGGCGCCCGTCACGAGCGTTGCCGACAGCGCCGCGGGTGGTTCCGGTGCCCCTGTCACCCAACTGCTGCACGGCCTCCTGGCCTGAGAGACGGCTGGGCCCTGCCTCTGAACGCGGGTCCGCACCACGGTGCGGCCCGCGCCCTCTCAAAGGAAAGCATATGAATCGATTTCTCAGTCTGAGTCTGGTGGCCGCGGCCACGGTGCTCGCGGGTTGCGCGACACCGAGCGACGGCAGCGATCAGACCACCCACTACTACGCCAACCGTCCGGCTTCGCGTCCGGTCGCGGGGGTGCGCGTCAATCCGGCGCCGCCGAAGGCCGAGCGCGGGCCGATCGGCGTGGCACGCATCGTGTACTTCGATTTCGACAAGTCGACGATCCGGCCCGCCGATCGCAGCGTGGTGGAGGCGCATGCCAACTACCTGCGCGCACGCCGTTCCGAATCGGTGGTGCTCGAGGGCCACACCGACGTGCGCGGCGGCCGCGAATACAACCTGGCACTCGGCCAGCGCCGTTCCGAATCGGTGAAGAAGGCCATGGGGCTGCTCGGCGTGGACACCTCGCAGATCGAAGCCGTGAGCTGGGGCACTGAAAAGCCGGCCTCGCTCGAACAGACCGAGGCGGGCTACCAGCTGAACCGCCGCGTCGAGTTCAGCTACCGCTGAGTCGGCACCCCCTCACGGAGACCGGAACGCAATGATCGCTTTCAGGGAACGGTTGCGCGCTTGCCGAGACCACCTGCTGTCGCGTTGCGCGCCGTTGCCGGCGCCGTATCCGGCCTACGTGTTCTTCTTCTCGGCGACCGATGGCCAGCAGCGTGCGCATGTCGTGCATGCCGGCGGCCCGGACTTCACGACCGCATGGCAGCGCGGCGTCGAACTGCTCCAGCAGTGGATCGACACGCAGGAGCCCGGCGCGCTGTGGCTGCGCGTCGACTGGGTCGAAGGCGCGCGCGCCGTGAGCTGGGAGCGGCTGACCCATCAACTGGCGCTGACCAAGCGCAACTACTTCCGCTACGGCATTGCCTTCGACGAAGACTTCGAATGCGCCTTCACCGAGCAGGAACTCAACGCCAACGCCATGCTGTATGGCGGCTCGGGCGTCGAGCACGCGGTGGTCAATCGCGGCAACTTCGGCATCTACCACCGCACGCGCTTCGGCCCCGAACCCATGCCGGACCTGCCGCCCGCCGGGCAGGTGTACCTGCTCTCGACCCGCGGCGTGTTCTGCCAGCCCGACGGCGTGCCGCATGCCATCGAAGGCGCGGGCCTCAACGCCGGCCGGCGCGTCGTCGACAGGCTCGATTCCGAGCGCGTGCTGGCGCTGGTGCGCAGCGGCTCGTCGTTTCTCGCGCAGCAGGTGCGTGACAACGGCGCCTTCGTCTACGGTCACTTCCCGTGCTTCGATCGCCGCATTCCCACCTACAACACGCTGCGTCACGCCAGCTCGGTCTACGCCATGCTCGAGGCCTGGGAGCTCACGCGCGACGATGCGCTGCGGGACGCGATCGAGATCGCCATCGAGCATGTGGCCAAGGAACTGGTGCGGCAGTACACGCTGCCGGACGGCCAGGAGGTCGCCTTCCTGATCGACACGGCCGACGAGATCAAGCTGGGTGGCAACGCCGTGTGCCTGCTCGCGATGGTCAAGTACTGCGAGCTCATGGACAGCGATCGCTGGCTGCCGCTGCTCGAGAAGCTGGCGCTGGGCATCGCCTCGCTGCAGGACCCGCAGACCGGCCGCTTCAACCATGTGCTGCATGCCGGTGACCTGTCGCTCAAGCAGGCCTCGCGCATCATCTACTACGACGGTGAGGCCGCCTTCGGGCTGCTGCGGCTCTATGCGCTGACGCGCGACGGCCGATGGCTGGCGGTGGTCGAGAAGGCCTTCGGCTACTTCATCGCCAACGAGCACTGGCGTGCGCACGACCACTGGTTGAGCTATTGCGTGAACGAACTCACGCGCTGGCGGCCGCTGGAGGTGTATTTCCGTTTCGGCCTGCTCAACGTGGCCGACCACCTGGACTTCGTGCTGGAACGCAAGACCACGTTTCCCACGCTGCTCGAGCTCATGCTGGCCGCCGAACAGATGCTGCGCCGGCTGCGTGCCATGCCGACCATGCGCCACCTGCTCGACGACTTCGATACCGCCAAGTTCTACCGTGCGCTCGAGCACCGCGCGCACTACCTGCTCAACGGCTTCTTCTGGCCCGAGATGGCGATGTACTTCAAGAAGCCCGCGGCCATCAACGGCTCCTTCTTCATCCGGCACCAGGCCTTCCGCGTGCGCATCGACGACGTGGAGCACTACCTCTCCGGCTTCGTCGCCTACCACCGTTTCCTGCTGCAGACACCGATCGTCGAATCTGTGGTCCCGATGTCGAAACAAGACTTGTCAAGAGTAACAATCCAGTGACAATTTGGGGGTGCGCGCAAGCGCTCTCTCAAGGGTTTTCCGACATGCTTAAGTTCCTATTGCCGAGACAACTCGTGGCCGACACGCCAACGGAGCCGGGCGGCAGCAGTTATGCCGGCGCGCTGCGGGAAGCTTTCGGTGCGGCCTATCCGCTGATTCGCACGGCCGCCTGGTGGTCCTTGCCGATCAGCCTGTTCGGCCTGCTGCCCTCGATCTTCCTGCTGCAGGTGTACGACCGCGTGATCTACCGCGGCGGCATGTCGACGCTCTGGGCGCTGGTCTGCGGCATCCTGTGCTTCCTGTGCGTCGAGTTCTGGCTGCGCCATCGGCGCTCGCGGCTGCTGCGCGATGCCGGCGCGGTGATCGACCACCACGTGTCGGGCGCGATGCTCGGCTCGATGCTGCACCGCCCGCTGCGTGCGCTCGAGCACCGTCCCGCCTCGGCCTGGTTCCAGTACTTCCGCGACGTCGGCGCGGTGCGCGGCACCGTCACCGGCGGCCTCGCGATGTCGGTGTTCGACCTGCCGATGGCCGTGTTCGCGCTGATCGTGATCGGCATCGTCGCCTTGCCGGTGCTGCCGGTGGTGATCGCCTTCCTGGGCATCGTGTCCTTCCTGGCCTGGTGGTGGGCCGACGAGGTGCGTACCGGCCGGGTCGAGGAAGTGCAGCGCGGACGCAGCCTGGAGCGCATGACCTCCGAGATCTGCCAGGCCCGCGAGACGCTCAAGACGCAGGCCAACGACGCGCCCACCGTGCAGCTCTGGCGCGAGACCTACAACGCCTGGCTGGCCGAGAGCTTCCGCAAGAACGGCGAGATCGAGACCGCGCGCGACGGCACCACGGTGCTGCTGACCATGTTCTCGGTGGTCGTGATCACCGTCGGTGCGATCTCGGTGATGTCGCAGATGATGACCGTGGGCGGCCTGATCGCAGCCAACATGCTGGCCATCAAGGCGCTGCAGCCGGTGGCGGGCCTGGCCTCGAGCTGGCGCTCGCTGGCCGCGGCGTCGGAAGCAGCCCGGCGCCTCGAGACGGTGCTGGCCGAGCCGGTCGAGCGCGAGCCCTCGGGCGTGGCGCTGCCGCAGCCCGCGGGCCGCATCGTGCTCAAGGATGTGTCCTTTGCCTTCGCCGAAGGCGCGCGGCCGGTGCTCGAGCACCTCGACCTCGAGATGGGCCCGGGCGGGCTGCATGTGATCGTCGGCAAGAACGGCGCCGGCAAGTCCACGCTGCTGAAGCTGGTCGCGGGCCTCTACGAACCCACGCGCGGCAGCGTCAGCCTGGGCGAGTACGACGTCTCGCAGTTCGCGCGCGCCGAACTCGCGCAGTGGATCAGCTACCTGCCGCAGGAGGTCTACTGGTTCGGCGGCGAACTGATGGACACCTTGCGCCGCGCCGCGCCCGGCCAGAGCGACGAACAGATCCTCACCGCCTGCCGCGTGGCCGGCGTGCACGAGTTCATCTCGCGCCTGCCCGGCGGCTACCGCACGGTGGTGGGCGAGGGCGGCACCGGCCTGTCGGTGGGCGAACGCCGCAAGCTCGCACTGGCGCTGAGCTTCCTGCGCAACCCGTCGGTGCTGATCCTCGACGAACCCAGCAACGACCTCGACATCCAGAGCGAACTGGCCCTGCTGGCCACGCTGCAGGCCGTGGCCAAGACACGCACCGTGGTCGTCGTGACCCATTCGCTGCGCATGGTGTCGGCCGCCTCGCAGGTCTATCACGTGAGCGGCAACGGCGGCGTCGAGCAGGGCACGGCCGCCGACATGGTGCCCAAGCTCTTCGGCGTGCGAAAGCTGGTGGCCGTGGCACCCATTCCCAAGCCGGCGGAAGCCGATTCAACAGGCCAGGCGGGCGCATCGCCCGCAGCCGATGTCGCGGCACAGGCCGCGGTCAACCTCGCGGCATTGGCCGCAGGAGCAGAGCGATGAGTGCAGACAAACCCCAGGCCGACCTGCCCAGCGTGCTGCGGGACCAGGCCTTCGTGGCCTCGGCCGCCACCGCGCGCGGTGGCGCCGGCCGCCGCCAGTGGCTCATCGGCGGCGCCATCGCGCTGCTGGCCGTGATCGCGCTGTGCTTTCCCATGGAGACGGTGGTCGTTTCGCCCGGGCGCGTGATCCCGTCGGACCGCGTCAAGTCGATCCAGCATCTGGAAGGCGGCATCGTCAGCGCGGTCTACGTGAAGGAAGGCGAGACGGTGCGCCAGGGCCAGTCGCTGGTCGAGATCGACCTGGGCGGCAGCGGACTCAACCTGGAAGAACTCACGGCGCGCCATGCCTCGACCCTGGGCGCCCGCGTGCGGCTGATGGCCGAGAGCCGCGGCCTGCCGCTCACGCGCAAGTCCTTCGACGGCGGCATCGACGAGGCGGTGTTCCTCGGCGAGATGGGCGCCTTCGACGCACGCTCGATGGAGCAGCGCGGCGTGATGGCCGGCGCGGTGTCCGCGATGGAGCAGGCCCGCAGCCGGCAGATGGAGCAGCAGGCCAAGATCTTCGGCCTGCAGGAGCGCCTGGCGCTGATGCAGAAGGAGCAGGAGATCTCCGAGCAGTTGCTGGCCGAGAAACTGATCGGCCAGATCGAGGTGCTGGAGAAGCGCCGCCAGACCGAGACCGTGCGCGCCGACCTGGCAGTCGCGCGCCAGATGGCGGTGTCGGCCGCGGCGGCCATCACCGAGGCCCAGGCCAAGATGGCCGAGGCCGAAGGCCGCTACCGGCGCCGGGCCTCCGATGAACTGGCCACGGTCGAGCGCCAGTTCGCGAGCCTGACCGAAGACCTGGCGCGTGCGAAGACGCAGCGCTCGCGCACCACCGTCAAGGCGCCGTCCGACGGCATCGTCAAGGGCCTGCGCAACCCCGGCCCGGGCTGGGTCGTGAAACCCGGCGAAGCCATCATGGAAGTGGTGCCCGACCAGGACCTGATCATGGTCGAGGCCAAGCTCAGTCCCAACGACCGCGGCTTCGTCGAAGCCGGCCAGGCCGCGCGCGTGAAGATCACGGCCTACGACTTCCTGCGCTACGGCTCGGTCAACGGCCGCGTGATGCTGGTGGCCGCCGATGCCGACAAGGACCCGGCGAGCGCCTCGGCCGCGCCGTACTACCGGCTGCTGGTGAGCACCGACAAGAGCCACGTGGGGCGGCCCGAGAACCGCATCACGGCCGGCATGGAGGCCGAGGTCGACCTGATCGTCGGCAGCGATCCCTTCATCTGGTACATGCTGCGCCCGGTGCTCAAGCTCAAGCGCGAAGCGTTCCGCGAACCATGAGGCGGGCCATGTCATTCCCGCACACCGCCGTGGCCCTCTGCGTGGCCACGCTGGGCTGGCTGCAGGCCTCGCCCGTGGCCGCCGCGGCCGAGCCCGCACCACTGGCCGTGGCGCGCCGGCTCGCACCGCCCGACATGCAGGCGATCGGGCAGGGCGCGCGCATCAAGGCTGCGCTGGTGCAACTGTCGCGCGAGCATCCCGACGTGCAGTCGGCGCAGGCCGCCGCCGACACCAGCAGCTTCGAGATCGATGCAGCTCGCAGCGCGCGCTATCCGCGCCTCAAGGTCGGCACCGCCTCGGGCAGCTACGACAGCGGCGTGCAGGGCACCGGCTCGCGCGCCTACCAGCTGGTCACGGCCGACCTGCGCATGAGCCTGCTCGACGGTGGCGCGATGAGCGCACGCGTGCGCGCCGCCGAATTCGGCAGCGAGGCCGGCGCCGAAGCGGTGAAGTCGACCTCGCAGAAGGTGGTGCTCGATGCCCTGACCGCCTACCTGCAGGTGCAGCGCTTCGACCTCAAGAAGCAGATCGCTCGCAAGTCCACCGAGGTGCTCGACGAACTCGCGCGCGCCGAGCGCCGCCGCATCGAACTGGGCGCGGCCGGTGAAAACGACCTGCGCATGGCCACCTCCCGGCGTGCCGGCATCGCGGCTCGCGAGATGGACTTCGAAGCGCAGCGCGGCGAGGCCCTGGCCAAGTTCGCGACCTTCTTCCGCTTCACGCCCGACACCGCCCATCTGCCCGTGATCGCCGTGCCCCTGCAATGGCAGCCGGCCTCCGAGGCCGAGGCCCTGCTGCAGGCCGAAGACCGCAGTTCGGAACTGGCCGAGGCACGCGGCCGCGTACAGCGCGCACAGGCCACGGTCGAGCAGTACGAGGCCAGTGCCTGGCCGACCGTCGATGCGGTGCTGGTGAAGACCAAGGACCCGCGCGGCGTGTCGCCCTCGGAGCCCACGCGCGCGGCGCTGGAGCTGAACTGGAATTTCGGCAACGGCTTCGACCGCCAGGTGCGCGTCAAGGCGGCCATCGCCGAGGTCGCCAACCAGGAAGCCAGGCTCGAAAGCGCACGGCAGAACCTGGTCGAACTCACCAGCGCCTCGTGGGCCCGCACCGCAGCGGGCCGCGAGCGCGAGAAGCAACTGCGTGCCGCGGTCACCGACTCGGGCCTGGCCTTCCAGGGCCGCCGCCGCCTGCTGGCCTTCGGCCGCGAGACCCTGCCCAACGTGCTCGATGCACAGGTCGAGTACTACACGCTGCTGCTGGACTATGTCGATGCGGTGTTCGACCTGCGCGTGACCGAGCTGCGCCTGCAGCGCACCGCGGGCCGATTGCTGGTGGCACCCGACAGCGACAACCTCTGGATCGACAGCCTGATCGCGGGGGCACCGCGCCCCGTGCTGACGGAGGAGAGCCTGCTGGCCGCACCGTGCATCGCGCGGGTTCGTTGCGAGGCGACGGCGGTGTCGACCGTGGCCACCGGGTCGCCCGTGGCCGGCCTGGCCTTGCGCCGCAGCGCGCGGCTCGGAAGCCTCTGAGGCAAGGAGGGCGCGTGCGCTTCGGCGCGCCGCTCGCTTTCAATGCTCCTCGGGGATCTCCGGCTCGCCGTCCATGATCTGGTACTTACGCATCTTCTCCCAGAGCACCTTGCGGCTGATGCCCAGCTGCTGGGCCGAGTCCTGGCGCTTCCACTCGTTGGCCTCGAGCGCGGCGATGATGCGGTTGCGCTCGCCGCTGTTCCAGCCCTTGCGGTCGACCGTGTTGGGCGCCGCGGTCGCCGGCACGCCGTCGGGCGTGATGCGCATCAGCGCCACCGCGCGCTCGATCAGCACCCGGTCCCAGACACCGAACTGCCGCACGATCACACCCACGCGTTCGGCCAGGTTGCGCAGCTGCCGCACGTTGCCCGGGAAGTAGGTGTTGGAGACCGCATCGGTCAGCCAGTAGGGCAGGCTCTCCAGCAGCGCCTCGCCTTCGAGCACCTCGGACAGGATGGCCTTGAAGATCGCGATCTTGTCGACCACACCGCGCTCTTCGAGGTTGGGGATGTGGAGTTCGATCACCGCCAGGCGATAGAACAGGTCGGCACGGAAATCGCCGCTGGCCACCATCTCGCGCAGGTCGCGGTTGGTCGCGGCCACCAGCCGGAAGTCCAGCCGCACCGGCGTGGTCGAACCCAGCCGCGTGACCGCGTTGTCCTCGAGCACGCGCAGCAGCTTGACCTGCTGGTAGCGCGGCAGGTCGCCGATCTCGTCGAGGAACAGCGTGCCGCCCGAGGCCTGCTCGAAGAAGCCGCGGTGCGCATGCACGGCGCCGGTGAACGAGCCCTTGGCATGGCCGAAGAACAACGACTCGAACAGCCCATCGGGAATCGCGCCGCAGTTCACCGGCACGAAGGCGCCGGTGCTGTAGGTGGGATGGCCCAGGTGCAGCAGCTCGGCGATGCGTTCCTTGCCCACGCCCGTTTCGCCGCGCACCAGCACGTTGTGCTTGCAGTCGGCGAAGGCCTTCACCTCGCTGAGCAGCGAGCGCATGGACTCCGAATGTGCGATCAGCGTGTTCGTCTTTTCGGGCTGTACCGCACGCGCGCGCAACTGGCGCACCAGCTTCGCCACCAGCGTCCGCAGTTCGGCGCCCGTGAAGTCGTAGGGCAGCACGTAGAGGTAGTCGGGCGGATAGCTGCGCGCATCGCGCTCGCGCGAAGCCGCGGCCACCCAGATCACCGGCATGCCCTGCAGCAGTTCGGTCGTCACGGGCATGCCGCCGCCGTCGATCACCGACACGCTGATCACCGCCAGCGCCGCACGCGACGTCGACCGGTCCTGCGGCATCGGAATGCCATCGGCACGCACCACGCCGACGTCGAAGCTCGCCATGCAGCGCTCGATGCGCTCGACGATGTCGGCCTTGCCTTCCCAGACGTAGAGGTCTAGTTCGTCGAAGTTGAGGGTGGGGGTCATGGAGCGAGACGAATCATTTGGTCATTGGGCGTATCGGCTCCTTCAATACACGAGCTTGGAGGTCCCGCAATCAACGGATATCAGTGAAACGTCTGTCTGTCCAATCGAGAGGCCGAGTGTTGTCAGCAGGTTAGAGATGACATCGCTAAGACGATCCAACAATGGTTCGAGCAGCGAAAGAACGCCCGACAGTACGGTATAGACAAGGTTGTTTCCGCTGGAAAGGACGCTGTTTTTGATGTAGTCGGTTCGGCAGTTTCGAATGGCGGTCTCACCTATTTTTAGCAAGCAAAGTACATCGACCACTGGATTTATCAGAATAGTGTTCAATAGAAGACCAACCCCCTCTAGCGTCCCACTCAGAAGACCGCCTAAACCTTGTCCCTTCAGTTTTTCGTTGAAATCAGTCATGGCGTCCGCGGAAAAACGGATTTCATTCGAGACGTCGGAGACGGAACGACCGATTCCGGTGGTTCCAACGAGTTGCTGCGCAACAGACTGAGCATTCGCCGGATTGGATGCCTTGATATTTCCCAGCAAGTCGCCGAGTATTCCTCCTACCACGGCAGTGGCGACGTTATCAGCAGTTGCTGCTAAATCCAGTTTGGTCGCATTAACGGTCACCGTCTCCTTCCCATCTGGTGGAACAGATGGCTCGCTTAATGGCTGAGTGGAAATCGGAGCCTGAGATGCCAGCAGTGGTAGGCCCACGCGAACCTTAAGCGGGAGAATGTCCAAGACGTTAAGCAATTGGTGTCTTCGCACTCCATCAGGAGTGTCCGGAACTTGGCCGTCTGGGTCCGGGGCACAGCGGTTGGCCTTGGTGAAGAATCTGGAGTTGTTCGAGTCCCTATCGCTCTCCATGTCGTGAAAGCGGCCGATGCAGATGTTGGCGGCGGAAGAGCTCACGGCAATCGTTGCTGTTTTTCTTGGAATTTTGCAGTCGATTGCAGTCAGCTTTCCGGTGGACTGGGCAAGCTCGATGATCAATGGGAGATCGACCTGTATTCCGACAAATCCGAGAACTACGCCGACTATTGATTTTGAGGTGTCCGCTCGCAAATAGACACGAACTTGCGCCGTTCGTGCGGTTGTCCCTACGCCCCCAATACCGATGGATGGTGCCTCGATGATGCTGGCTTTTGCGGCAACGCCTAGCAGGGGGATGCCTAGATTTTCAAGTGTGATGAAGTTGGTGCCGTTGGCTACAGCTAGGCCTGCTGTGACGAGACTAAGTACATCGACATTTGCTTCGAGCGCGGAGGGGCCTGTGCTGTCCAAGCCGACGAGTAAGCCCGGAGTCTTGCCATCCCCAAAAAGCTGTACGTGTGTATTCAGCGCGGCGATATCTAATCCCAATTGCAAATCCGAAAGAACTTTTATCTGACTAGAGACGGCGCCGCCTTGCTGTTTTAGTACGGCAATCGAAAGATCGAGAAGGTTTCCGAGTGTGAGGGATTGGACTTTTGCCAGGTTGTTAATCGTTCCAACGTCGAGCGCGCTTGATACTGGGATGCCCAGTTGACTGAGCAAGCCCGATGGTTTGATGCTGACAGCCGCCAATCCTTTGTAGCTAAGAAAGTCCGCTTCCTTGGGATTTAGGCCGAGATTTTTCAGCAGACCGGAAAGCACCCCGTTCGGTTCAACTCTTAGCAACCGTGAGCCGACTGAGAATGCGGCTACGGGATCCGCAAGTGCAGCAATCGCGCGAGTTGTAATGATTCTATTGTTGCCAAAGGGTAATAGGGCAATGGGAGGGGGAGCGGAAATCGTCACGCGTAATGCGTTGTGATTCTTTGGGTCGGTATCAAAGTGCGATTCGTTAGCAATTTTTGGATCCCAGCGCCCACACTCCATCGTCGTCAAAGAGACGCTTGGCAGGTTCTCTTTCGCGTTGAGGGTTGCAGCATCCTTGGCTTCCTGACAGCTTGTGGAGCTCAGCGGGAGCATTAGTTTTTTCGCGCCAGCGAGCGCGGCCAAATCGACAGTTTTCTGAAATTCACGCTTCATGAAAAACAAGTAGCCGAGTTCGGTGCCGACGAGGACGATAACGATCAGGCTGAGTGCGATCACGGTGTTGACCACGATGGAGCCACGCTGCTTCCTGCGCACTGTATTGCGCCAGACTTGCTTCGAGAAAGGGGAAGAGTCAGGTTTCATCTGCGATTCGCTTTGTTCTCTAGGAGCTGACAACCGCAGTCGCCTTGCTCGTCAGGTTGCCAGGCATCCATCGGCTGATATCCAAAAAGGGTATGGAGGGCAGCAATCGATTCTTGTCGTACGGATAGCCCACGGTCACGGTTACGGCTGTCCCAGAGGGCGCAACATTGACGTTGACCGTGTCGACGATCCATTTACGCCGGGTCGCAGCATCGGTGTTCTGTGCGACCGGGACGATCAACGAGTTCGCCAGCGCGTCATGCACGACGCTTTTGATTTCGTCGATCGCAAGGAGGCGATCGGCAGCTACCGCGCCCATCAGCTTCGGCCTGAAGGTTGCAGCCCTCGCTCCGTCTTCTGCGGCACGGGCCACAGCTTGTCGAAAGTAAAGCACCGCGCCGAAGGTCGCGATACCGTACAAAGCCAGAAATAGCAGCGTGAAAACCAACGCGAATTCGATCGCCGCCACGCCGCTTTGCCGGCGCGGCGTTTGTTGTCGGCGACATGAATCGGGTGAGACGACCATCAGAGGCCTCGACTGTCTAGCAGCATGCTCGCCTGCCCGACCATTGTGTCGGGCATAGCGAAATTCAACAGCGGAAGCAGTTTGTTCATTCCCCGGACTGTGATGGTGACCTCGATCTGGCAACGTTGAGGCCATTCGGTGCCGCAGCGCAATCCAGTGCAGTTCTTGCTTTCCACTTCGCAAATTTTTGTCACCACGTCATTACTGCCAAGGGCCACGGGCAGCCACCCACTGGTTTGTTGCCGTGTCACCGCTTCGGCTTTCGCCTCACGCGCCTGCAGGTTGACTTGATGTCGGAGTGCCGCCCGGGCACCGTCTTCGGCCGCGTTCTGCAAGCCGAATCTCAGCGTGAAGAAAATTCCATAGCAGAGTGCTGCATAGACCAACGAGAAGAAGATCAGGAACACGAAAGCGAATTCGATCGCATATACACCGTCCTGCCGGCGCGCGCCACGCAGCAGGTGGTGAGCAATGGGGCGACGTGTCATAGCGTGCAGTAGCGGGTTTTGCACGGCGTTGGCTATCGGCTACCGCTACCCGACTTTTGCACGGTGGCGCTGAACTTTTCCGGAATCGGGAATTTGAAGCTGTCGAGGTAGCGTTGGTAGCTGAGAGTCGCAACGTCGCCCGCGAGAGGGCGCGGTATCGTTGACGCGACGTTGCCTTCGCGCTGCATGGCCAGCAGGTTGTGCGTTGCGTCCCCGACCTGCAGTCGCACGGACAACGCGGGTTGCGGTTCTACGGCTGCGACCTGAGCATCGGGTGCGACCTCTTGCTGGGCCGCCGTCGGCAAGGGCATGGCGATCGAAAAGGCAGCCAGGAGCGCGACAGAGCACGGGGCGCAGGTACGCAAAGAGAAGAGGTGGGTCATGGTTGCGCTCCGGTCGGTGGCGATGAGGGAAGGGGCTCGGTGGCCTCGGCGGTGCTGGCTGCCGCAAGGGCTGTAGGCTCGGATTGCGGGCGGACCAGCACATGCACGCGTCGCGGCCAGGGGGATGTCTTGAGCGCGAGCGCCGGACGAGCGTCTACCGACGGCACCGGAGTCGTGGCAGGTTCCGGCGCAGCGGCCACGGACGCGACCGGCGCAGGCTGAGCGTCAAGCGCGACCGGCGTAGCAGCAGCTGCCGCCAGCGGCAGCGCGAGCGCCGCTTCACGGATCGCGACACGTGTGGCCTCGGGCATCTTGCTCGCGCCCATCAGCGCCTCGGCTTGTGCGAGCTGGCCACTGGCCTGCAGGTACAGCGTCGCGTTGACCTGTACTTGCACGTTGTCCGAAGCGAGTTGGAGTGCCTGCATCAGCGGTACTCGGGCTTGGGCGAGGCGCCCGGCGCGCATCTGCGCGTAGCCCAGATCGCTCAGCAGCACACCGTCGGTTGGCGTGCGGCGTTGCGCCTGCTCGAGCAGCCGCACGGCTTCGGAATAGGCCCCATCGCTGCCTGCGAGAAGCCCGAGCCCGCGGTAGCCCGCAGCTTCGAGCGGCGTGCCCATGAGCTTGGCGTAGAGCTTGCGGCTTTCGTCGGCCTGGTCAGTCTGCCGCAAGGCATCGGCGCGCATCCGCATCGAGTCGGGCGACGCGCCCCAGCGTTGTTCGAGTGCATCGATGTGCGCGAGCGAGGCGAACCAGAGTCCGTCGCGCTGCATGCGGTCGACCAGCTTGAGATAGGTGGCGGCGTTGTCGGTCACCACTGCACTCGCATCGGCTGCGGCCGCGGCTTGGACCCGTTCCTGCTGCTCGGCGGCGGCCGGGTAGTTGCTCTTGGTGCCGGCGCAACCGCCAAGAGCGAACAACAGCAGCGCAGTGGCCCAGGTCGGGTGTCGTGCGAGTGATTTCATTTGGTCATGGCTCCCAGCGAACGGATGACGGCCAGGAAGCCTGGTCCTGCGGTCACGATGATCAACGCTGGCAGCAGCGTCGTCACCATGACGCCGGTCATCTTCACGGTGATCTTCCCGATGCGCTCTTTCAGCTCCATGCGTCGGTGCTCGCGCAGTCGGTCGCTGAATTTCTGCAACGGCTCCTGCACGGCGCCGCCGTGGCGGTCGACCTGCACCAGCAGTGCGACGAGCCCAGCCAGGTTGTCGTTGTCGTAGAGCGTGGCGAGCCGTTGCAGCGAGTGTTCGCGCGTGCGGCCCTGGCTGTACTGGCGGTTGGCAATGTCCAGTTCGCTTGACAGGATGCGCAGTACGTGCCCGAAGTCAGCAGCCATGATCTGCAAGCTCTGGTCCAGGCTCAGGCCCACACCCTGCAATAGTCGCAGCAGGTCGACGAACAGTGGCAATTCGTGCGCGACACGCTCACGCCGCCCCACTGCGTATCGCCCCAGCACCCATTTGGGTAGCAAAAAACCAACAACGAACGCGACGGCCATCGTCAGTCCGCGGTACTGCGGAAGCAAACCAGTGCTATTGAGGAACAGCCAAGCAAGCAAGGGTAGCAACAGCGCCAGTGCGAGGCGTACCACGAGGAACACGAGTTGCGCGCGTGTCGACGGAAAACCGCATTGGTCGATGAGTCGCCGGTCCTCGTCGGCCACCAGCGCGCGACCCAGCTTCGTGTGCAGCCAGTGGGTCGGCAGACCTTGGTCTGGCCGGCTGAAGTCCGGAATTTCGGTGCTGGGATTTGTGGTTTTCGTCGATGCGTCGGCCACTGTGCCGCGCCGGATCGCGCGGCCAATCGCCTGGTCGCTGCGCGCGCGGCTCACTTCACGGGCAATCAGCAGGCCGCCCGCCAATGCGAGGCCTACGGCCAGCAGTACGAGGCTCACTGTGGTCAGTTGTGCAGATGTGAGGTTCATGCAATTCGCGCCAGTCGGTAGAGGAGCAACGCGCCGAAAATCTGCAGCGCGACCGCGCCAAAGATCATCATCTGCCCCGTCGGATCGTTCCACATCCGAACGAAGTACGAACCATTGAGCATCACGATGGCCGAGCCCACACCGACTGGCAGCAGGCCCAGGATCCAGGCCGAGAGCCGCGTTTCGGAGGACATCGCGACGAGTTCATGTTGGGCCTGCTCGCGGTCGCGCATGAAATTCGCCACGCGTTCGAGCAGCACGTCAGCGCGCCCGCCGTAGCGCACACCCAGGCCGAGAATCGAGGCCAGTAAGTACATCTCTTCGACACGGACTTTCTCCGCCATCTGATGCAGCGCTTGGTCGAGTTCCACACCGGCACGCATCAAGCCAGTGGCACCTTCGAGGTAACCATGCAGCGGCGCCTTGGTGGTCTCCACGGCCAGTTGGAATGCCGCCTGTGTTGAGTTGCCGACGGTGATCAGGCGCACCATGGCATCGATAAATCCGGGCAGTTGGGCCGCCAGCGTCTTTCGGAACTTCTGCAGGCGCAGCCAGAGGCTGAAAGATGCAATCACCAGCAACAGCATCAGCGCGCCCCCGGCGGCAATGCCGCCCGCAAGTGCAAAGATGACCACGCAGATCATCAGTACGACTCCCAAGCCTGCAGCTAACCCGTGTGTCGTAGCGACGCTGTCCAGCCAGCCAGGCAGCACGATCGCATCCAGACCGGTCTTGCGCGCTGTCGGGGTCGTACCGGTCATGAGCCATGGGTCGGTCATGGCATTCGCGGGTGCAGCGCTGCGGCGAACATCGAATGCCGGCTCGTCGCCCGCTGCGCGCTTGTGGACCTGCGCACCGACGTGTCGGTCCGCGATCAGGCGGCCCTGTCGTCGACCGGCCCAGTGCCACAGCATCAGCGCCGCCGCAGCAAGCAGCAGCGCCAGGATCGCGGGAATCAGGAAGGCCTTAGGCACGAGCATCTCCCGCGCGCTGCATGCTCTGGCGGAAGCGCGTCACCTTGGGCGAATGCGGCGCGATGCCCAGCGAGATCCAGCGGTCACGTTCCTGGCCATCCGGACCGACGACCGGGTCGTAGCGGTACAGCTCCTGCATGGCCACCACGCTGTCGTTGACGCCCGTGATCTCCGAGATCGACAGGATGCGGCGCTGGCCTCCCGAGAGGCGCCCGATCTGCACGATGAAGTCGACCGCATTGGCGATCTGCCGGCGCAGGCTGGTTTCGCTGCCCTGGTAGCCCGCGAAGCCTGCCAGCATCTCGAGCCGGTAGAGGCATTCGCGCGGCGAGCTTGCGTGGATGGTGCCCATCGAGCCGTCATGGCCGGTGTTCATGGCCTGCAGCATCTCGATGACTTCGGCGCCACGCACTTCGCCCACGATGATCCGGTCGGGCCGCATGCGCAGGCTGTTGCGCAGCAGGTCGCGGATCGAGATCATGCCGGCGCCGTCGAAGCCGCCGGGGCGGCTTTCCAGCCGCACCACGTGGGCGTGACCGAGCGAGAGTTCGGCAGTGTCCTCGATGGTCACGACGCGTTCGTGCTCGGGCACGAAGGTGGCGAGCGCGTTCAGCAGCGAGGTCTTGCCCGAGCTGGTGCCGCCACTGACGAGCACGTTGCAGCGTGCCTTGACCGCGATTTCGAGCAACTGTGCCATGCCGGCGTCGAAGGTGCCCAGCTGCACCAGGTCGGCCGGCGTGAGCGGGTCCTTGCGGAACTTGCGGATCGACACCGACATGCCGTCGATCGCCAGCGGCTCGATGACCGCGTTGATGCGTCCGCCGTCGGGCAGGCGCGCATCGACCATGGGGTTGGCTTCGTCGAGCCGGCGGCCTAGCGGCGCCAAGATGCGACGCACGATGCGCAGGACATGCTCCTCATCGGAGAAGCGGATCGTCTCGCGCACCAGCTTGCCGTGCCGCGAGACATAGACCTGCTTGTGGCCGTTGATCAGGATGTCTTCCACGGCCGGGTCGTTGAGCAGGTCTTCCAGCGGGCCGAAGCCCGCCAGCTCCTTGGTCAGCGCATCGGCGATGAGCTGCATCTCGCGGTCGTTGATCGGCACGCGCTGCAGCCGCACGAAGCTGTCGAGCTCCAGCTCGACGAACTGCTGGATCGACGCGCGCGACCAGCGGCCGAACTCGGCCCCCAGTTCCTCGATGCGGCTCAGCAGGTGGTCATGCGTCCAGCCCTTGATGTCCTGGAACTGCTGCGAGACCAGGAACGCCTCGTTGTCGTCGGCAAACTCGATATCGGTAGACATGCTCAGTGCTCTCTAGGGCTTTTCCATTTGCCGGCGAATTGCGTCATGAACGCATTCCAGGGCGATCGCGCGGGGGGCGGGGTCGCGACGTCACCGTATTCGCGGTGCAGCGCATTCACCATGCCGAGCACGGCCTGCACGTAAGGGTCGTTGCGCGCCACGCGCGCGAGCATCTCGCCGCGGCTCGATGCGGCCAGCAAGGCCGTGCGCCGCATGGGCAGCACGTGCGCCAGCGGCAGCCGCAGCCGTGCTGCGATATCGCGCGCCGACAGCCCCACGCCAGGGTCGATCTTGTTGATCACCAGCGAGAGCCGCTGCAGCTCGATGCCACGGGCCTGCAGGTCGCGCAACAGGTTGGCGGTGGAGACGATGGCACCGATGCTCTGGTCGCACACCACCCAGGTCTTGTCGGCTTCCTGCACGGTCTGCGCAATGAAGTCGATGGTGGAGAAGCCGCCCAGGTCGGCGATCTGGAAGTCGAAGTGCTCGCTGAGCCGCTTGATCAGTGCCACCGAATCGGCATGCGAGATCTCGCGCACCTGGGCCAGGCTCGAAGGCAGGGGCAGCACGGCCATACCACCCGTGTGGTGTGCCAGCGCAGTCTGCAGCAGGGTCTGGTCGAGACGGCGCAGGTTGTGCACGCCGTCGACGAAGCTGAAGCTGCTCTGGGTGTCGAGGTAGAGCAGCCCGTCGCGCGCGGGAAGGCCCAGGTCGAGCAGCGCGACGCCGCGTCGGCCGTCCGAAGCACCCTCGGTCGGGGTTGGCGTGCGGTTCGCTGCAACCTGGTTGAACTGGTCCTGCAGCAGCAAGGCCAGGTGGGTGGACAGCGTGGTCACGCCGAGGCCGGCGCGTGCGCCGAGCAAGGCGATCGTGTGGCCCCGCTTCTGCTCACGGTGGACCGCGCGGCGATCGAGCAGGGCGCGCAGCGTGGGCAGCACGTCCTGGGCGGGTGCAGCCATGTCGATGAAGTCGTCGACGCCGGCACGCAGTGCCGCCAGCATGGTCGTGGGCTCGCTGGCGGAGCCTGTGCCCAGCACCGGCAAGGCCGGCCAGTCGCGCTTCAAGTGCTGGTGGATCTCGATGGCGGCGGCATGGTCCTGCGAAAAGTCGAGGAACACGGCGCGCGGGCTGATGGTGGCGATCTGTGCGTCCAGCGTCTCGATGCTGGGCGTGACCGGCACCACCGTGCCGCCACGCTGCAGCGCATGCAGCAGCCAGGTGATGTGCGTTCCGCTGTTCGAGGCGAACAGGTAGCTGTCCATGCCGATGTCGGGAGCGCGAAGGGGGGCGTTCATGAGGAGCCTGGGGCAGTGTCCGACGGGGGCTCAGCGAGAGAAGCCTGGCAGTGCCGAGCGCGAGGCGGGGTCGAGGAACATCGTGCGCCAGACGGGGCCGTTGCGTTGCTCCGAACTGCCAGGCAGTTGTTCCGACAGGTCGGTGCCGCGCGCGATCGGCTTGACCAGGCGTGGCGTGACCATGATCACGAGTTCCTTCTCGTTCGTCTGGTATCTACTCTGGCGGAAGATGGTGCCGAGCACCGGAATGTCTCCGAGCCATGGCACCTTATCGACGTTGGACGACGTGGTGCGACTGACCAGTCCGCCGATGATGAAGCTCTCGCCGTCACCCAGTTCGACCGTGGTGTCGGCGCGGCGGGTGGAAATCGCTGGCACCGGAACGCCGTTCAGATTGACTTGGTTGGCATAGTCGAGGTCGCTGACTTCGGGCGCAACCTTGAGCACGATGCGGTCGTCCGACAGCACGGTCGGTGTGACTGTCAGGCCGATGCCGTAGGGTTTGTATTCGATCGTTGTCGAGCCCAGTCCTTGCGGCACCGCGATCGGGAGTTCGCCGCCCGAGAGGAAGCTTGCGCTTTGTCCCGAAGTGGTGACCAGCGTGGGTTCGGCCAGCACGCGCGCCAGGCCGTTGCCTTCGAGCAGGCTCAGGGTCAGCGTCATGCCGCGACCCTTGTTCGCATTGCCGAAGCCCAGCGCCAGATTGAATGCATCTGCCAGCACGCTGGCTGGCGTGTTGCTGAAGCTGAAGCCGTGGCTGTTGGCGCCGTAGGAGGAGAGGTTGATGCCTACCTCCTTCAGCATGCTCTTATTGAACTCCACCACCTTGACGTCGACCTGGACGGAATGGCTTCGCACGTTGATGCTCGATCGATCAACCAGCGGCGCTTTGTCGGCATGCGAGGTGGTCAGCGTGTCGCGAGCCCGCTGGTGCGCGGCAACCGTGTCGACCGTGCCCTCGAGCACGGCAGTGCGGCGCTGCACTTCGATGGCGTAGGTAGTGGCAGCATTGCTGCCTTTTTCCCAGACCATCAGCGTGGTGCGGCCCGCTGTTTTGCCGGTGATGATCAGCCGTGCGGCGACGTTGCCTGCGGCCTTGCGCGTCACGAGCACCGTCGCAACGGCCTCGTCGGCGAGGGCGATACGCTCCACGCCCTTGTCGATCAGCAATTCTTGCTGGGTGCCGGCAACCAAAGCGAGAGTCGTGGGTATGTCTGCGGCAAACAACTCAGGCGCTGCCGTGACCATGCCGAGGCTCAATGCGAGCAGTGCAGGATGAAAAAGACGACGGCGTGTCGCGCGTGGCGGCTGGTCGGGCATATTTTTTCCGTCTCGGATGAGGGCGGCCGGGGGCTGGTGGGAAGAGGCCATCAGTAGCTCAACGTTTCGCGCTTGTCGCCGCGGATAAATTCGACTTCGGTGCTAGTGCTGCGAGCCGGTCGCGCGGTGGGCGCCGTTCGAGCGACGTTCGGTGTCGTGCCACGCACGGAGATTGCGTTACGGGCCATCGCCGAGGCGCCACCGGTCACGAGGTCGGCTGTGGTGAGTCCGGCCTGCGCTCGATCGATGTTCTCCAGCGGTCCGCGTGCCGGTGCGCCGGCCTTGAGCGCTTGTGGCTGAAGGGCAGTAGGCAGTTCGGCGAACAGCGCCGGATCGGGTTCGCTCAGGTCGGTCGGGTGGCGCAACGCCAGCAGCAAGCGGCCGGTGGCTTCCCCCAATGCAAGCCGGTTGACGTCGGCCACGGGCACGGCGAGCACGACCGTGCGTGCGGCCTCGATGCGCTGCTGCGACTGAGCGGCCTTGCCTTCCGTAGCTTGCGAGGGCGAGCCGTCCACCGATGCACTGCCATAGGCCAGCACACGCATCCGCGAAAGCAGCAACCGCGCCTGCGAACGGTCGACGTCCTTGCCGTCGGACTTGAGCGTGAAAAACACGTCGACGAAGTCGCCGGGCCGGATCCGGTTGCCCACGCCCATCATTTCGTCGGCCTTAACGGCCAGGGCGCGTTCGCCTGCGACCACATGCAGTGCGAGGCCCGTCACCAACTGGTTCGCCAGCACCGGTGTGCCTTCGCCCATGTCGGTCACCGGGATGCCTCCGACAGCCTTTTCCACCTCCTGGAAGGCCCCAGAGGGGTTGATCGGCAAACGCTCCACGCGTAACGATTCGGCCGTCATGGGTTCGCCTGCCGGAACGGCGCGGGCCGTCACCACAACCGGGAACAGCGCCTTCTGTTCCTTTTCCGCAGTGGCAGCAGCTGTGACGGCGGGAGGTGGCGGGGGCGGTTGGCGGCTCAACACCCAGGCATAGATGCCCAGCGCGAGCGCCACGAGCACCAGCAGCGCGGCGATGATTTTGGTGAGGTGGATCATGGAGCGGAGAGAAGAGGGTCAATCTGAGCGGCTGTGTACGAGCCGCGAGCGCCGTTCGTTGTCAAAGCTTGGGGCTGCCCGAGACCAGCCAGCCTATGGATGCAATCGCTAGATAAGCCGCGAACGGGATGTGTCGTTGTCGTTTCTGTGGCCCTGCTTCGTCATTGCTGGCAACCGGCGTACCGGACAAAGCGATGGCTATTGCGGGGAAGTAGGGCCAGCGTCGCAACGCCAACCAGACCACGGCGTGAACGCCCGCTAAGAGGCTGGCTCCGATCCAGATCGGCAGCAGCGCCTGCAGTCCGACCCACAGGCCCAGCGCGCCGGCGAACTTCACATCACCTGCGCCCATGAGTCCAGTGGCATAGAAGATCAGCAGAAAGCCGAAGCCCACAGCCGCCCCTGCGATGGCGCTCAGCCAGTCAATGCCGAATGGTTGCGCATTCATGAGAAGGGTGATGCAAGCGAATGCCGCGCCGAACAGAACAAGCCAGTTCGGGACACGACGTCGGCGGAGGTCATGGCCCGCAACCAAAAAAATCCACAACGACCAAATTAGGATCATGGAGTGGTGGGGGTGGTCGGGGTGGTAGGCGGCGTGATTGCAGTTGTAATTGTGCCGCTGACTTTGGCGAAAAGCTTTCCCAAATCTCCGCCCAGTGCGGTGAGCGTTCCTACCAGCGCAACTGCAACGAGACCAGCAATCAGTCCGTACTCAATTGCCGTTGCACCCTCTTCATCACGCAGAAACTTCATAATTGCGTTGGACATGGTTTTTCCTTCAGTAAATGGAAGATGTATTCGAAAAAATTACCGCGATCCACGGTGACTTGATCGTAATTGAATGTAAGAGGGCAGTTCAATTAGGCTGGAAGTTCACATTCGGTAACAAACGTCAAATTCGTCACCTTTTGTGATGTTTCCTGACAATGATGCAACGGGCGTGCCGAGGCGCCCTTCGCCGTGAAACGGCAACGGAAAATAAAAAAGCCGTTGAAAATCAACGGCTTGCGTAAAGGTTGGAAGGTCGCGCAACTGGAGGTGCGTTGCGCGTTACGGTGTTGTTACGGTGACACCTTCGGAACACGCAACACCCGAATGAGACGACTGCAGGGTTATTCGGCACATTGCAGTTCGCGAGCCCGAATCGAATGAATACCAAAGGATTACGATCCTGAGACCTCTTCCTGCAGGATCCGCCATTCCGTGCCTTGGCGAATCCAGTATTGCCGGCGCTGGCGGCCCGTCCGCTGGCCTGCAGCCACCTCGCCGAATGAACTGACCATGGTGTTATCTTCACCATTCCAGCGCAAATAAGAGACATCCTTGAGCAGCAGGTGCTGGCCATTTGCCGCGCGGATGTCTTCTGTAATTCCCTGGGCGGAATCAATGGTCTTCTTGTTGCCGATGCGCCGGAAATCCGGGGCATGGAATTTCTGCAGGCGGGCGGCATCGCCGGCTGCGCGCGCATCGAGCCACTGGGCCAGGGTCTTGTCGAAGGCCTGCTTGTCGCCCTGCAGCTGGGCCGGTGCGGTCCACTGCAGGTTCTGCGCGACCACCACCGGCGTGGCGCCGATCTGGGCGCGCCGGATCAGCTCCTGCAGGTCGTTGTTCGCAAGCACCACGCAGCCGTCGGTCGACAGCGGCGCGCGGGCGTACTGCGAGCGCGGCGTACCGTGCAGCCAGATGCCACTGCCGGTGCGGCCGCGGCGCACGTCGTAGGGGTTGGGATAGTTGATGGGCAGCGCGCCAATGCCGTAGAACTCGCGCAAAGTCTTCGGGTCGAGGTTGCTGGTGACGTGGTAGATGCCCAGCGGCGTGCGTGCATCGCCTTCGGCCTGCTTGCCGATGCCGGACTTGCCGACCGAGATGTAGTAGTCGGCCTTGAGTTGCAGGCCTTGCGGGCCGTTCTCCAGCAGGTACAGCCGCGAGCGCGAGGTGTCGACCGCGATGGCGTGGCGGATGCTGGGCGCGAGTTCGACGAAGGCCGAGGGCACGGTGCCCGGCGGTGGCCGCTCGCGCAACGCCTGCAGGCGGCGGCGTGATTCGTCCGCGAGTTCGCTCAGGGCCTGCGGATCGGCATCGGGCCGCGCTTGAGATGGTCGACGTGCAGGCGGCAGCCGGGCTGCGAGCAGGTCGCCGTAGACCAGCTGCGCCAACTGGAAGTTGGGCTGGTCTGCCACCAGCTTCTGTGCGGCGGCCAATGCTTCGCGGCTCTGGCCGCGGCCGAAGAGGCGGTAGACCTCGATCAACCTGGCTTCGGCGCCGGCGGCCGGTCGCATGGGCAGGGCGGCGGGGGCCGGGCGGGCGGGGCGTTCGGCGCGTGCCGTCGGTTTGGCGGCGGGCGCCGGTGGCGTCTTGCCGCGCTTGGCCTGTGCTTTGGTCTGTGGCGGTGCCTTGGCCTCGGCTTGCACCTTGGCCTTGGCGCGGTGCGGTGGCTGCGATGGCGCGGGAGGCGGTGCGGCCAGGGCTGGCAGCGCAGTGGCCATCGCCAGCAGCAAGGCGATGCGAAGCAGATGACGCGGGCCTTGCGGCCCCGCGCAGCTCATCGCCGGTCCTGCGGGCGGCCGGCCACTTCCTGCAGCAGCGTTCACCGGCCGGCGGTTTCCTTGCGGATGCGCCATTGCTTGTCGCGCAGCACCAGCTCGAGGGTCTTGCGGCTGTTCACGTTGAGCGAATCGGCACGGTAGGCCTGGCGGAACTTGGCCGTGGCGGTGTTGCCTTCGACCTCGATCTCGAGGTTGCGCACGTCGACGCTGATCGCGGTCTTGCCCACGATGCGCGCGCGGCGTTCTTCTTCCCAGGCCTTGCGGGTCTGGCCGCCGGGCGGCGCGAAGCTGCTGTCGTACGCGGAGAGGTAGTCGTCCATGTCCTGCGCGGCCCAGGCCGAGGCCCAGCGATGCACCGCGGCGCCGACGGCGGCATTGGCTGTCGACGTGGCGGCCGGGACGGCAGGTGCCGCGGGTGCAGCGGCCGGCTTGGGCGCCGCGGCCGGCGGAGCGACCGGTGCGGCGGGAGCCGGCGGTGCAGCAGGCGGCGGTGCCACGGGTGCTGGCGCGGCAGCGGGTGCGGCGGCCTTGACCGGGGCGGGCGCGGGGCTGGCTGCAGCGACCACGGTCGCGGGCGGCTTCGCTGGCACGGCGGGCTTGGCGGATGCCGTCGCCGCGGCGGCCGCACCCGGTGCCGCGAACAGCGTGCGGATCACTGCCAGCTTGGTCGGCACGACGCTGTTGCCCTGGTCGAGCTGCATCGCCTTGCTGTAGGCCTCGGTGGCGCGCCGGGCATAGAGGTCGCCCAGGTTTTCCTGCGCCGTGGCATAGCTCGGGTTGGTGCGGATCGCGCTTTCCAGCGTGGACTGCGCCTTGTCGAACTGCCCCTGCGCGGCGTAGAGCACGGCCAGGTTGTTGTAGGGCTCGGGCAGCTCGGGTGCATCCTGCGTGAGCTGCGTGAAGATGGCGATGGCTTCCGGGCGCTTGCCGGCATCGATCTGGATCACGCCCTTGAGGAAGCGCATCTGCGGGTCGCGTGGATTGCTGGCCAGATAGCGATCGGCCTTGGCCGTCGCTTCGTCGAGCTTGCCGGCCTGGGTCAGCCGATCGACCTCGTCGTGCTCGGCTGCGGCGTGGGCGGCCGACATGCCGCCGAGCGCGAGCATGGCCGCCAGCAGCGCGGTGGCCGCGGCCGACCCGGCACGGGGACGGAAGGAGGGTTGCGATGCCGCATGGCGGGCTGCTGCATTTCCAAACACGTTCTTCATACCTGATCGATCTGGTGGATTCACGGATGCGAGCGGTTCCGGTGGGGCCGGCGCAGGAAGTCCCGGGCCCTGGCCACCGGAGCAGAGCTCCCCTTCAGAAGCAGAAAGCCCGCAGGGCATGGACCGCTGCGGGCATTCACTTTTTTCATGGTCGGGGCGAAAGGATTCGAACCTTCGACCCTCTGGTCCCAAACCAGATGCGCTACCAGGCTGCGCTACGCCCCGACAAGCCTGCGATTCTAGCCCGCCCTGATGGCGTTTCCGGACAGGCATGCCTTAAATACTTTTCAGTCAGCGTTTGGCGTACTGGTCCTTGCCGAAAAGAACGGCGCGCTCCTTGTCGCCCGTGAGCGGCTTGCGTCGCTCGGCCAGCACCTTCACGCCGCGCTGGACCGCGGGCCGTGCGGCGATGGCGTCGAACCACGCTTTGAGGTGCGGGAAGTCGCTCAGCACGATGCCCTGGTTCTCCCAGCTGCGCAGCCACGGGAAGATCGCGATGTCGGCGATCGAATAGTCCGGGCCTGCGATGAAGGCGCTCTGCGACAGGCGCTTGTCGATCACGCCGTAGATGCGCCGGGCCTCGTTGGTGTAGCGCTCGATCGCATAGGGCAGCTTCTCCGGTGCGTAGAGCCGGAAGTGATGGGCCTGGCCCAGCATCGGGCCGACGCCGCCCATCTGGAACATCAGCCACTGCAGCACGTCGAAGCGGCCGCGGTCGGAGGCGGGCATCAACTTGCCGGTCTTGCCGGCCAGGTACACCAGGATGGCGCCCGACTCGAACAGCGAGATCGGCTGGCCGTCCGGGCCTTGCGGATCGACGATGGCGGGGATCTTGTTGTTGGGGCTGATCTTCAGGAAGTCCGGCGCGAACTGGTCGCCCTTGCCGATGTCGATGGGGTGCGCCACATAGGGAAGGCCGCACTCCTCCAGCATGATGTGGACCTTGTGGCCATTGGGCGTGGGCCATGTGTAGACGTCGATCGGGGCTTGGGACATGTCGGTCGTTCCGGGCGAAGAGAAGAGGAGGGCGCCAGCATAAATGCGCCCCGGATTTCCTGCAGTGCGACGGGCTCAGGCCCTGGACTCGCTGGCCGCGAGGTGCTGATGGATCTGCGCGACCACGGCCGCCCCTTCGCCGATGGCGCCACCGACGCGCTTGACCGAGCCGGAGCGCACGTCGCCCACTGCGAACACGCCCGGCACGCTCGACTCGAGCGGCGCGGCTGGCCGCGCGGGGAAGCCGCCGCTGGCCGCCGGCCCGGTCAGCACGAAGCCGCTGCGGTCGACCGCCACCTGGCAGCCGGCCAGCCAGCCCGTCTCGGGTTCGGCCCCGACGAACAGGAAGATGTTGCGCGCCGGGCAGTCGTGCTCCGCACCCGAGCGCCGATGGCGCCAGGTCGCGCCTTCGAGCCCCGTGGCCGGATCGCCGTGCAGGCTCACCAGCTCGGTGTAGGGGTGCAGTTCGATGTTCGGCGTGGCCTCGATGCGGTCGATCAGGTAGCGCGACATGCTGGCCGCCAGCGACGGGCCGCGCACCAGCACGTTGACCTTGGCCGCCTGCTGCGACAGGAACACCGCCGCCTGCCCGGCCGAGTTCCCGCCGCCCACCAGCGCGACCTCCTGTTGCGCGCAGGTGCGTGCCTCGAGCGCCGAGGCCCAGTACCAGATGCCCCGGCCTTCGAACTCGGCCAGCCGCGGCACCGCGGGCCGGCGGTAGCGCGCCCCGCTGGCGATCACCACCGTGCGCGCGCGCAGCCGGCGGCCGTCGGCCAGGTGCACCACCATCTCGCCCTCGGCCGATCGGCTGCAGTCGAGCGATGCGACCTCCGACGGGATCATCATCTCGACGCCGAACTTCTGCGCCTGCACATAGGCGCGCCCGGCCAGCGCGCCGCCCGAGATGCCGGTGGGGAAGCCCAGGTAGTTCTCGATGCGCGCGCTCGCGCCGGCCTGGCCGCCGTAGGAACGGCAGTCGAGCACGATCACGCGCAGCCCCTCGGAGGCGGCATACACCGCGGTGGCGAGCCCGGCCGGCCCGGCGCCGACCACGATCACGTCGAACAGGTCGTCGTGGATGGCGGTGTCGACCATGCCCAGGCAGCGCGCCAGCGCCACCTCGCTCGGGTTCATCATCACCGAGCCGTTGGGGCAGGCCACCAGCAGCGTGGCCTCGCCGTACTGGGCGAGCATCGCGGCGGCATCGGCGTCCTGGGTCGAATCGACCACCTGGAAAGGGTGGCCGTTGCGGCTCAGGAAGTTCTGCAGCCGCCGCACGTCGGCGGTGTCGGGCGGGCCGATCAGCACCGGGCCGCTGGCGCCGGATTCGATCAGCGCCACGCGGCGCAGGATCAGCGCGCGCACCAGCCGCTCGCCCAGGTCGGCCTCGGCCACGATCAGCGCGCGCAGCTGATCGGGCGGAATCAGCAGCGCCTCGACCGCGCGCTCGGCATGGCCGTCGACCAGCGAGGGGCGGCCCGACAGCTGGGCGATCTCGGCCATGAACTGGCCCGGCCCCTGCTGGCCGATGGGCACGACATGGCCCAGCCCGTCGCGCTGCGTGATGGCGACCGTGCCCGCCAGCAGCACGAACATGCCGAGGCCCGGCTCGCCGGCCCTGAACATGCACTCGCCCTGCGCATAGCTGCGCAGGCTGCCGAAACGCCGCATGCGCCGGATGTCGGCGTCGCTCAGCACCGGGAACATCTGGTGGCGCCGGGTTTCGACTTCGACCTTGATGCGTCCTTCGTCAGGCATGGGCGACTCCTGTGGGGTGGGGCAGGCGCCCATTAGACGCCGAAGAAGGGCGGCCGGCGACGTCATGCAATTGCCATGGCGACGACACGCCACTTTCATCCGGATTCTGGAGACTCGCGCTCAACACGAAGGGTCCCCCATGCAAGAACTGCCCAATCCGATGTTCGCGATTTCCCAGCTCGGTTCGCGCCCCGCCTTCTGGCGTGCGCCACCCTCGGCCCGTGTGCCGTCCGCGGTGCCGGTCGTGCCGGCGGCCACGCAGCCTGCGCCCGCACGGGCCGCCGGCCCGGGCATCACCGTGAGCTGGGCCCGCCACCAGGACGACGTGCGCGCCGCCCAGCGCCTGCGCTACGAGGTGTTCGCCGGCGAGATGGGCGCACGCCTGACCACGCCGCTCGAGAACCACGACATCGACCTGTTCGACGACTTCTGCGAGCACCTGCTGGTGCGCGACGAAGAGACCGAGCAGGTCATCGGCACCTACCGCGTGCTCACGCCGGCGCAGGCGCGCCGCATCGGCAGCACCTACAGCGACACCGAGTTCGACCTGACGCGGCTGCGCGACTTGCGCGAGCGCATGGTCGAGCTGGGCCGCAGCTGCGTGCACCGCGACCACCGCCAGGGCGGGGTCATCCTCGCGCTGTGGGGCGCGCTGGCCGCCTTCATGCATCGCAACAAGCTCGACACCATGATCGGCTGCGCGAGCATCCCGATGTGCCACGACGGCGCGCGCAACGGCGACGCCGCGGCCAGCATCTGGCGCCAGCTGTCGGCCACCCACATGGCGCCGATCCAGTACCAGGTGCAGCCGCGCCTGGCGCTGCCGGTCGACCGGCTCGACAGCGAACTGGTGGTGGAGCCGCCGGCGCTGATCAAGGGCTACCTGCGCCTGGGTGCCAAGGTGCTCGGCGCGCCGGCATGGGACCCGGACTTCAACACCGCCGACCTGCCGATGCTGATGCGCATCGACGACCTGCCGTCGCGCTACCGCAAGCATTTCCTGGGCAACTGATCGACGCTTCCGGGTGTCATGTGACAGCGTCACGAAAATGTCATGAAGGCGCTCGACACTGTGACGTCTCCGCTGACAGCGGTGTTCCCAGTCCTTGCGTCAGAATCCGTGATCATGTTGCCCAAACAGGCCTCCTCCCCGGCCGAAACGCCAGCCGCCATCGAAGTGGAATCGCCACGTCCCGCGCTGACCCTGCTCGACCGCGACCTCAGCATCCTGGCCTTCAATCAGCGTGTGCTCGACTGGGCGCAGCGCGCCGAGGTGCCGCTGATCGAGCGGCTGCGCTACCTGTGCATCGTCTCTTCCAACCTCGATGAATTCTTCGAGGTGCGCGCCGCGCCGCACCTGATCGCGGCCAGCCTCGGCGAGGCCAAGGGCAACGAGACGGTCGCGTCCTTCGAGCGGCTGGCCGAGATCGCGCACACGCTGGTCGACACGCAGTACGCGCTCTACAACAACGAGCTGATGCCGGCCTTCGCCCAGCACGGCGTGCACATCATTTCGCACGGCGAACGCAACCCGGCCCAGCGCAAGTGGGTGCACGACTACTTCGAGCGCGAAGTGCGGCCGCTGCTGATCCCGGTCGGGCTCGATCCCTCGCATCCCTTCCCGCAGGTGGCGAACAAGTCGCTCAATTTCATCGTGCGCCTGGGCGGCAAGGACGCCTTCGGCCGCGAGAACCCGATCGCCATCCTGAAAGTGCCGCGCGTGCTGCCGCGGCTGGTCCGCATGCCGGCCAAGGTGTCGGGCGGCAAGACGCTGTTCGTGGCGCTCTCGAGCATCGTGCGTGCGCACCTCTCCAGCATGTTCCCGGGCCGCGAGGTCGGCGACTTCTCGCAGTTCCGCGTCACGCGGCACTCGGACCTGGCGGTCGACGAAGAGGACGTGAAGAACCTGCGCACCGCGCTGCGCCAGGGCCTGGAGCATCGGCACTACGGCCAGGCGGTGCGGCTCGAGGTCTCGGCCAGTTGCGCGGAGTCGCTGGCCAGCTTCCTGCTCGCGCAGTTCAACCTGCCGCCGCAGTCGCTCTACCGGGTGCACGGGCCGGTCAACCTGGCGCGGCTCACGCAACTGATCGACCTGCTCGACGAGCCGCAGTTCAAGGAACTGCGCTTCGCACCCTACAAGGCCTCCTACCCGATCACGCTGTCGCCGGGCCAGTCCTTCTTCGACCGCCTGCAGCGCGGCGATGTGCTGATCCACCAGCCCTTCGAGAGCTTCGACGGCGTGCTGGCCTTCCTGCGCGAGGCCGTGCTCGACCCGCAGGTGCTGGCCATCAAGCAGACCATCTACCGCACCGGCGCCGATTCGGTGCTGATGGACCTGCTGCGCGAGGGCGTCCGGCGCGGCAAGGAAGTGACCGTGGTGGTCGAGCTCAAGGCGCGCTTCGACGAAGAGGCCAACATCAACTGGGCCGAGATGCTCGAGTCGATCGGCGCCCAGGTGGTGTATGGCGTGGTCGGGCTCAAGACCCACGCCAAGATGCTGCTGGTCACGCGGCGCGAAGGCAAGCGGCTGCAGCGCTACGGCCACCTCTCGACCGGCAACTACAACCCGCGCACCGCCGCGCTCTACACCGACATCAGCCACCTCACGGCCGACCCGCTGCTGACGGCCGACATGGAAGCGGTGTTCGTGCACCTGGCCAGCCAGAGCCGCTTGCCCAAGCTGAACCGGGTGTCGCTCGCGCCCTTCGACCTGCACCGCAACCTGGTGGCGCAGATCGACGCGCTGGGTGTGGCCTCCGAGCAGGGCGAGACCACGCGCATCGTCGCCAAGATGAATGCGCTGACCGACGAGGCCCTGGTCCATGCGCTGGTGCGGGCCGGGCAGAAGGGCGTGAAGATCGACCTGATCGTGCGCGGCGCCTGCACGCTGCCGGCCCAGGTGCCGGGGCTGACCGACAACATCCGCGTGCGCTCGGTGATCGGGCGCTTCCTCGAGCACTCCCGGGTCTTCTATTTCCGCAGCGGCCAGGACGAGTCGCTGTATCTGTCGAGCGCCGACTGGATGAACCGCAACATGATGCGGCGCATCGAGCTGTCATGGCCGGTGACCGACCCGGGCCTGCGCCAGCGCCTGATCGACGAATGTCTGGTGGCCTATCTGCACGACGGCAAGGATGCCTGGGACCTGGGCGCCGACGGGGTGTATCACCGCGTGCAGGGCGACACGCATCCCGGCGAGGAAGGCGCGTCGACCCGCATCGAGGCGCATGGTGCGCAGGCCGCGCTGATGGGACGCTACGCATCGCGCGGCCTGGGCCGCGTGCGCAACTGAAGGAGAACGCTCGAAATGGACTTGATCTTCTGGCGCCATGCCGAAGCCGAGGACTGGACCGAAGGCTGCGACGACATGCAGCGCGCACTGACCTCGCGCGGTGAAAAACAGGCCAAGCGCATGGCCGGCTGGCTCGACCGTCAGCTGCCCGACGGCACCCGCATCGTGAGCAGTCCCGCACGGCGCTGCGAGCAGACCGTGATGGCGCTGGATCGCAAGTACAAGCTGCGCGACGACCTCGCGCCCGATGCGGGGCCCGAGGCGCTGCTGGCCGCGGCCGGCTGGCCCAACGGCAAGTCGGTGGTGCTGGTGGTCGGGCACCAGCCCGGGCTGGGCCAGGCGATCGCGCAACTGCTGGGCATGGCGCACGACAGCTGCCCGGTGCGCAAGGGCGCGGTCTGGTGGATCCGCACGCGCGAACGCGATGGCGATGTCCAGACCGTGGTGGTGACGGTGCAGGCACCCGAGCTGATGTAGCGGTGCGGGGCGCGCGGCGCGTCAGCTGCCGAGCACGACCTTCCAGCCGGTCTTCTGCCAGGCCAGCACCTCTTCGCGCAGCAGGTGGGCCGACTGCGGGAAGGCCTCGGCCCAGTCGCCGCGGTAGTTCACGCTGAAGGTGCGCGCATCGCTGCGCGCGAGCCGAAGCGCCTGCGGCTCCGGGTCGCGTCGTGCATGGCACAGGATCACCGCGACACGCAGCGCCAGCAGTTGCGCCGCGAAGGTTTCGTCTTCCAGCGCCGTCTCGATCTTGCGCAGCTTGCCGCGGTGGCCCAGCACCAGCTGGCTCAGCTGGTGCAATTCGTTGGAGGCGAAACCCGGCGCGTCGACGTTGTCGAGGATGTAGGCGCCGTGCTTGTGGCAATCGCTGTGCGAGATCAGCGCGCCGATCTCGTGCAGCTGCGCCGCCCAGCCCAGCTTGCGCAGCGCGCGGCCGGAGCGGCTGGTGCCGCTGGCGCGCGCGGCCGGATCGAGCTGAACGTACAGCGAGGAGGCCGTCTCGCCCACGCGCCGCGCCTGCCCCGCATCGGCGGCAAAACGGGTGGCGAGCCGGGCCACGGTGGCGGCGCGCAGGTCGGCCACGCTGTCGTCGCGCTCCAGCAGTTCGTAGAGCACGCCATGGCGCAGCGCACCCTGGGCGATCTTCATCTCGCGGATGTCGAGCAGGTCGAACACGGCGCGCAGCACGCTCACGCCGCCGCCGATCACGGCCTTGCGGTCTTCGCGCATGCCGTCCATGCGCAGCTTCTCGATGCTGCCGGCCTTGAGCAGGCGATCGACCAGCCAGTCGAGCCCCTCGCGCGTCACCACGCCGGCTTCGGCGCCCGAGGCCGCCAGCACGTCGCCCACCGCGCCGATGGTGCCGGACGCGCCGTAGGCCACATCCCAGTGGCCGGCGCCATAGCTCGAGAGCGCATCGTCGAGCACGGCCTTGGCCGCGACCTCGGCCGCGCGGAAGGCGGGCGCGGTGAACTGGCCCTGCGGGAAGTGCTTGAGCGACCAGGCCACGCTGCCCACGCGGTAGGACTCCATCACCTGCGCCTCGAGCGCGCGGCCGATGATCATTTCGGTCGATCGGCCACCGATGTCGACCACCAGCCGGCGCTCGCGGTCGGACACGTCGTTGTGCGGCAGCATGTGCGCCACGCCCTGGTAGATCAGGCGCGCTTCCTCGCGCCCGGGAATCACGTCGATGCCGAAGCCCAGCTCGGTGCGTGCGCGCAGCAGGAATTCGTCGCGGTTGCGCGCTTCGCGCAGCGTCTGCGTGGCGACGACACGCACCTGCGAGCGCTTGAAGCCGGCCAGCCGTTCGCCGAAACGTGCCAGGGCCTCCCAGCCGCGCTGCATGGCTTCGGCGGTGAGGTTGCGCGCGCTGTCGAGTCCGGCGCCCTGGCGCACGACCTCCTTGAGGTACTCGATGCGGTGGATCTGTCCGTGGTCGACGCGACCGATTTCGAGGCGAAAGCTGTTGGAGCCGAGATCGACCGCAGCGAGGAGGGTGCCGTTTTGCATGGAGGAATAGGAGGCGGTCGCTGGGAAATGGCGGGCTACCGATGGTAGCCGGGGCCGGGGTGCGGGAGCATGACGATTCTGTGACAGCGTCACATGGACACAGGGTGCCGGAGGCCTTTTTCATTGGGAGAGGGGGTGTCACATCGATGTCACACAAGCTTTTTAAAGTTCGCGGCAACCCCCAACCGGGGATTGCTGAACTTCACTAAGGAAGCCTCATGAAGACGACGATCAAATTCGCAGCAGCCAGCCTCGTGGCTGCCGCTTTCGCCCACGCTCCCGCCTTTGCGCAAGACGTGACCGGTGCCGGCGCCAGCTTCCCCGCCCCCCTGTACTCCAAGTGGGCTTCGGACTTCAACAAGGCCACCGGCGTCAAGGTGAACTACCAGTCGGTCGGTTCGGGCGCAGGCCTGAAGCAGATCGAAGCCAAGACCGTCGACTTCGGCGCCTCCGATGCGCCCCTGAAGGACGAAGAACTGCAGGCCAAGGGCCTGATGCAGTTCCCCACCGTCATCGGCGGCGTGATCCCGGTCGTGAACATCACCGGCATCAAGCCGGGCGAACTCAAGCTCAACGGCCAGGTCCTGGGCGACATCTACCTGGGCAAGATCACCAAGTGGAACGACCCCGCCATCAAGGCCCTGAACGGTTCGCTGGCCCTGCCGGACGCCACCATCGCCCCGGTGCGCCGCGCCGACGGTTCGGGCACCAGCTTCCTGTTCACCAACTACCTGAGCAAGGTCAACGCCGAGTGGAAGAGCAAGGTCGGTGAAGGCACGGCCGTCAACTGGCCCCTGGGCACGGGCGGCAAGGGCAACGAAGGCGTCGCCGCTTTTGTCAAGCAACTGCCGAACTCGATCGGCTACGTCGAATACGCCTACGTCAAGCAGAACAAGATGACGTACGCGCAGATGCAGAACGCCGCCGGCACCATCGTGTCGCCCGACGACACCGCCTTCAAGGCCGCCGCTGCCGGCGCCGACTGGAGCAAGACCTTCTACCAGGTGCTGACCAACCAGGCCGACAAGGGCGCATGGCCCATCACCGGCGCGACCTTCATCCTGATGCAGAAGGTGCAGGACAAGCCCGCCAACGCAGCCAGCGTGCTGAAGTTCTTCGACTGGGCCTACAAGAGCGGCGACAAGACGGCCGAAGACCTGGACTACGTGCCGATGCCCGACGTCGTGAAGACCTCGATCGCCAAGGCCTGGAACGACAGCATCAAGGACGCGTCGGGCAAGCCCGTCGCAGCCGCCAAGTAAGGCCCTCCGGCGCGTCGCATGAGCCACCATCCGCTCGACGACGCGCCGCCTTCCCAATTGCCGGAGCGACCCTTGTCATCCACCTTCCCCGCCAATGCCCAGACGCTCGACCTCGCGGCCGAGCGTGCTCGCGCTTCCGCCACTCCGCCGCCGGCCAAGCGTCCGCGCACCGGCGCCGCGACCGACCGACTGTTCGGCATGCTGGCCAAGGGCGCAGCGCTGCTGACGCTGGTCATGCTGATCGGCATCCTGCTGTCGCTGATCGTCGGCGCCTGGCCTGCGATCACCAAGTACGGCCTGGGCTTCCTGACCAGCTCCACCTGGGATCCGGTGCAGGACGAGTACGGCGGCCTGGTGATGATCTACGGCACCTTGGCCACCTCGTTCATCGCACTGGTGATCGCGGTGCCGGTGAGCTTCGGCATCGCGCTGTTCCTGACCGAGATGTCGCCGGCGTGGCTCAAGCGCCCGCTGGGCACCGCGATCGAACTGCTGGCCGCTGTGCCCTCGATCGTCTACGGCATGTGGGGCTTGCTGGTCTTCGGACCGATCCTCTCGGCCTACGTGCAGCAACCGCTGCAGAAGCTTTTTGACGGCGTGCCCTATCTCGGCGCGCTGGTGTCGGGCCCCCCGGTGGGCATCGGCATCCTGTCGGCCGGGATCATCCTGGCCATCATGATCATCCCGTTCATCGCCGCCGTGATGCGCGACGTGTTCGAAGTCACGCCGCCGCTGCTCAAGGAATCGGCCTACGGCCTGGGCTCCACCACCTGGGAGGTCGTCTCCAAGGTGGTGCTGCCGTACACCAAGGCCGGTGTGGTCGGCGGCATCATGCTCGGCCTGGGCCGGGCGCTGGGCGAGACGATGGCGGTCACCTTCGTGATCGGCAACGCCAACCAGCTCAAGTCGCTGTCGGTCTTCGAGGCCGCCAACAGCATCACCTCGGCACTGGCCAACGAGTTCGCCGAAGCCGGCGCGGGCCTGCACCAGGCCGCGCTGATGTACCTGGGCCTCGTGCTGTTCTTCATCACCTTCGTCGTGCTCGCGCTGTCGAAGCTGCTGCTGCAACGCATGAAGAAGAGCGAAGGAACCAAGTCATGACCACCGCAGAACGCCTGTTGAGCATCAAGAAGCTCGACGAAACCCGCGCCGCCAGGTTTGCCGGGCGCAAGCGGGTCAACCAGATCGCGCTGACGCTGTCGCTCGCCGCCATGGCCTTCGGCGTGTTCTGGCTGGTCTGGATCCTCTGGGAGACGCTGCGCCAGGGCATCGGCGGCCTGGCCCTCGCGACCTTCACCGAGATGACGCCGCCACCCAACGAAGTGGGCGGCATCGCCAACGCGATCTTCGGCTCGGTCGTGATGGTGGCCATCGCCACCTTCGTCGGCACGCCGATCGGCATCATGGCAGGCATCTACCTGGCCGAATACAACCCCAAGGGCTGGCTGTCGAACGTGACGCGCTTCGTCAACGACATCCTGCTGTCGGCGCCGTCGATCGTGATCGGCCTGTTCGTCTATGCGGTGGTGGTCGCCTACTTCAAGAGCTTCTCGGGCCTGGCCGGTGCACTGGCGCTGGCGCTGATCGTGATCCCGGTGGTAATCCGCACCACCGAGAACATGTTGCAGCTGGTGCCGCCGGGCCTGCGCGAGGCGGCCTATGCACTGGGCACGCCGAAGTGGAAGGTGATCCTGAGCATCACGCTGCGTGCGGCACGCTCGGGCGTGGTCACCGGCGTGCTGCTGGCCGTGGCGCGCATCGCCGGCGAGACGGCACCGCTGCTCTTCACCGCGCTCAACAACCAGTTCTGGACCTCGGACGTGACCAAGCCGATGGCCAGCCTGCCGGTGACGATCTTCAAGTTCGCGATGAGCCCTTACGAGAACTGGCAGCAGCTGGCCTGGGCCGGCGTGTTCCTGATCACCGTCGCCGTGCTCGCCCTCAACATCCTGGCGCGCGTCCTGACGCGCAACAAGCTCTGAAAGCCCCCATGTCCGCCATTCTTTCGCAACCCGTGCGTTCCAAGATCTCGGTCAAGGACCTGAACTTCTACTACGGCAAGTTCCACGCCCTCAAGGGCATCAATCTCGAAATCCCGGAGAACAAGGTCACGGCCTTCATCGGCCCGTCGGGCTGCGGCAAGTCGACGCTGCTGCGCACCTTCAACCGCATGTTCGAGCTGTACCCGGAACAGCGCGCCGAAGGCACGATCGCACTCGACGGCGAGAACCTGCTGACTTCCAAGCAGGACGTGGCGCTGATCCGTGCCAAGGTCGGCATGGTCTTCCAGAAGCCGACGCCGTTCCCGATGTCGATCTATGACAACATCGCCTTCGGCGTGAAGCTGTTCGAGAGCCTGAGCGCCAGCGACATGGACGACCGCGTCGAATGGGCCCTGAAGAAGGCCGCGCTCTGGACCGAAGTGCGCGACAAGTTGCAGCAAAGCGGCTCGGGCCTGTCGGGCGGCCAGCAGCAGCGCCTGTGCATCGCGCGTGGCATTGCCATCAAGCCAGAAGTGCTGCTGCTCGACGAGCCGTGCTCGGCACTCGACCCGATCTCGACCGCCAAGATCGAGGAACTGATCGCCGAGCTGAAGAGCGAATACACCGTGGTGATCGTGACCCACAACATGCAGCAGGCCGCCCGCTGCAGCGACTACACCGCCTACATGTACCTGGGCGACCTGATCGAATTCGGTGCCACGGAACAGATGTTCTTCAAGCCCCAGCGCAAAGAGACCGAGGACTACATCACCGGCCGTTTCGGCTAAGGAGAAAGCGATGACCGAGAAACACCTTTCCAGCCAGTTCGACAGCGAACTCAACGGCGTCTCGTCGCGCGTGATGGAGCTCGGCGGCATGGTCGAGTCGCAGATCCACCAGGCGGTCTATGCGCTCGCGCAGTTCGACCCCGAGGCGGCCGACCGCGTGATGGAGACCGAGCACCGCGTGAATGCGATGGAGATCGAGATCGACCGCGAGCTGTCGTCGATCATCGCGCGCCGCCAGCCGACCGCGCGCGACCTGCGCCTGCTGATCGCCATCTCCAAGACCACCGCCAACCTCGAGCGCGTGGGCGACGAGGCCAACAAGATCGCGCGCATGGTCAAGTCGATCATCGAGAGCGGCTCGGCACGCGCGCTGCCCTCGACCGACCTGCGCATCGCCGCCGACATGGCCTCGGGCCTGCTGCGCAAGGCGCTGGACGCGTTCGCCCGGCTCGACACCGCCGCGGCGCTGTCGATCCTCAAGGACGACGACCTGATCGACAAGGAATTCGACGGTTTCGTGCGCAAGCTGGTCACCTACATGATGGAAGACCCGCGCACCATCTCGGCCAGCCTCGACCTGCTGTTCCTGGCCAAGGCCATCGAGCGCATCGGCGACCATGCCAAGAACATCGCCGAGTTCATCATCTACATCGTCAAGGGTGCCGACGTGCGGCACACCTCGATGAACGACATCGAAGCAGCGCTTCAGTAAGACAATCTGCGAATGAAGAAACCCCGCGTCCTGATCGTCGAAGACGAGTCGTCGATTGCCGAGCTGATCGCCGTCAACCTGCGCCACAACGGCTTCGAGCCGATCTGGTCGGAGGATGGCGTGTCGGCACAGCGCGAAATCGACGCCTTCCTGCCCGACCTGATCCTGCTCGACTGGATGCTGCCCGGCCAGAGCGGCCTGCAGCTCGCGCGCCACTGGCGCAAGGACCCGCGCACCAAGGCGATCCCGATTCTGATGCTGACCGCGCGTGGCGACGAGCCCGACAAGGTGGCCGGCCTCGACGCAGGCGCCGACGACTACATCACCAAGCCTTTCTCCACGCAGGAGATGCTGGCGCGCATCCGCGCCGTGCTGCGCCGGCGTGCACCCGAGGCGGTGGCCGAACGCGTCGAGATCGGCGAGCTGGCGCTCGACACCGCGACCCACCGCGTGACCTGGCAGGGCGCGCCGCTGAAGGTCGGCCCGACCGAGTTCAAGCTGCTGGGCTACCTGATGCAGCATGCCGAGCGCGTGCACAGCCGTGCGCAGCTGCTCGACAAGGTCTGGGGCGACCACGTCTACATCGAGGAGCGCACGGTCGACGTGCACGTCAAGCGCCTGCGCGAATCGCTGGGCGCCGCCGCACCGATGGTCGAGACCGTGCGCGGTGCCGGCTACCGCCTGACCGCACAAGCCACGGTGTGAGGCGTCTCTCGCTTCGCGGCCGCGGCGGATAATCGCGCGCCATGCCTTTTCGCATCGCCACCTTCCTGATGGCCTCCGCCGTCGCGGCGGGCGTTGCCCAATGGCTGCTCGGCTGGCACTTCGTCGGCTGGGGCGCCTGGATCGGCGCGCTGCTGTGGCTGGCGCTCGACGCCTGGCGTGCCGGCCGCCTGCTGGCCGTGCTGCGCCAGGGCGGCGCCGGGCTGCCCGCGCGCGGTGCCGGCATCTGGGGCGAACTGGCCGAGCGCATCCGCAAGCTGCTGCGCGAACGCGAGCAGCAGACGCGCCAGGCCGAAGACCGCCTGCAGGAATTCCTCGCCGCGATCCAGGCTTCGCCCAATGGCGTGGTGCTGCTCGACGAGCAGGGCCGCATCGAGTGGTGCAACCAGACGGCGGCCTCGCAGTTCGGCATCGATGCCGAGCGTGACGTGCTGCAGCATCTGGCGAACCTGGTGCGCGACCCGGGCTTCGTCGCCTACCTGGCTTCCTGGAACTACAGCCGCGACGTGGTGATCGACGCCACCCACGCGCGCGGCCAGAGCGGCCATGCGCTGCGCCTGTCGGTACAGGTGCATCCCTATGCCGGCAACCGCCGCATGCTGCTGACGCGCGACATCACGGCGCTGGAGCAGGCCGAGGCGATGCGGCGCGACTTCGTGGCCAACGTCTCGCACGAGATCCGCACGCCGCTGACCGTGCTGGCCGGCTTCGTCGAGACGCTGCAGAACCTGCCGCTCGATGCCGAGGAGCGCGCGCGCTATCTCGCGCTGATGGCGCAGCAGTCGCACCGCATGGAAACGCTGGTCAACGACCTGCTCACGCTGTCGCGCCTGGAGGGCAGCGCGGCGCCCACGCTGATGCAGTGGACGCGGGTGCGCGCACTCATGGCGCAGTGCGAGGACGAAGGCCGGGGCCTGTCGAGCCGGCTCGCACCGCAGGCCGGGCATCGGTTGTCGTTCTCGGTCGAGGGCGATCTGGAGATCGCCGGCGTGCCGACCGAACTGCAGAGCGCGATGTCCAACCTGCTGAGCAACGCGGTGCGCTACACGCCGGGCGGCGGCGAGGTCGCGGTGAGCTGGCGCCTGCTGCCCGACGGTCGAGCCGAGTACGCGGTGCGCGACAGCGGCCCGGGCATCGCCAAGGAGCACCTGCCGCGGCTGACCGAGCGCTTCTACCGGGTCGACCGCAGCCGTTCGCGCGAAACCGGCGGCACCGGCCTGGGCCTGGCGATCGTCAAGCACATCGCGCAGCGCCATGGGGCCGAACTGCGCATCGAGAGCACCGTGGGGCAGGGCTCGCGCTTCGCGATCCTGTTCCCGGTCACGCGGCTGCGGCCTGCGCGCCCTGCGGCGAGCGTGCCTGCCTGAGCGTGCGCCAGAGCAGCGCCACGAAGAGCAGCGCCGTCAGCGCCAGCGCCGCGGCGCTCATCAGCCAGAAGGCCAGCGGTGACTGCATGGCGCCCCAGGGGCCGAGCCCGCGATAGGCCAGCAGGTAGCTGCCGCCCAGCCCCACCACCCACAGCAGCGCGCAATACAGCAGCAGCGGCATGACGGTCACGCGGTAGCAGCGCAGCACGAACACGCACAGCGTCTGCACCGCGTCGGCCAGGTGGTAGACGGCCGTGGCCAGCAGCAGGCTGGCGGCCAGCGCGACGACCGCGGCATCGTCGGAATAGATGCCGGCGAGTTGCCAGCGCAGCGTGGCCATCAGCACGGTGACGACGATGGCGCACAGCAGCATCAGCTCGAAGCCCCGGGCACAGGCGCGCCGCGCCAGCGTCGCGTCGCCCGCGCCCAGCCAGTAGCTCACGCGTGCGCTGGTCGCGATGCCGAGCGACAGCGGCACCATGTAGGCGGCCGCAGTGAGGTTCGACGCGATCTGGTGCGCGGCCGAAGCGGCCGTGCCCAGCCGCGCGATGAACAGCGCCATCAGCGTGAAGGAGGTGACCTCGACCAGCACCGACAGGCCGCCCGGCACGCCCAGCTGCGCAAAGCGACGCAGCTGTGCCCAGTCGGGCTTCTCCATGCGCGCCCAGAGCCCGTAGCTGCGGTAGAAGGGCTGGGTGCGCAACAGCCACACGGCCAGCACGAGCTCGGCCCACGTGACGATCAGCGTCGCCCAGGCGCAGCCCACCAGCCCCATGGCGGGCACGCCGGCGCCGCCGAAAGTGAACCAGATCGACAGCGGGACCTTGAACAGCAGCGAGCCGAGCTGCACCCAGGTGACCAGCTTCGGCTTGCCCAGGCCCTGGTTCAGCGTGCCGAAGAGGCGGAACAGCAGCGCCGGCGGCAGCGCGAAGGCCAGCACCGCCAGATAGGACTCGACGGCGCCGCGCATCGCGTCGGGCACGTCGGTCCAGCGCAGCAGCGCGTCCGGCATCAGCAGCAGCGCCATGCCCAGCACGATGGCGACGCCGCAGAGGTAGAGCGACTGCCGCACCGAGCGGCCGACGTCGGCCGAGCGCTGGGCACCGTGCAGTTCGGCCCACACCGGCAGCAGCGCCTGCAGCACGCCCATCAGGGAAATGAACACGCTGGCATAGATGGCAGCACCGACCGACAGCGCCGCCAGCGCGTCCTGGGCGAAGCGGCCGGCCACGATGGTGTCGGTGACGCCGAAGGCCATGGCCGCAAATTGCCCTGCCAGCACGGTGCCGGCCAGCCGTGCGATGCGTTGCCGCTCGCTCTTCACGGGGTGATGCGCTGGAACAGCAGGATGTCGTCGTTGGCGCTGGTGGGACGCCGCACGGTGCCGGACAGGCGCCATTGCTTGAAGTCGACGGCGTTGCCGCGGCTGATCGCATCCGGGCTCACCAGCAGCCAGGGGCAGGCGTCGGTTCCATGACCTGCGGTGTCCAGCGGACGCAGGTCGAAATGGCCGTGGTAGCGCAGGGCCGCGATGTGCGGTCGGCTCAGCGAGAGCGTGGCGACACAGGGCGCCGAGCCGACGCGTTCGCTGATCGCGCGCACCTGGGGCGCGTAGCTCCAGGCATGGTCGAGCGCCGGCAGCCACAGCGTGGTGCCCAGCAGCCAGCACAGGGCCGCGCCGCCGCCCGGCAGCACCAGCGTCTTCCAGAGGGCCGCCTGATGGCGTCCGGTGCGCCAGCGCACGAGCCAGCACCAGGCGGCTGTGGCCGCCAGCGCGAACAGCAGCGTGATCCAGGAAAACTGCGGCACGAAGCCCGGAATCTGCCGCGCGATGCTGGCCGCCATCTTGGGCGGCGTGCCGGTCAGCATGGCGATCCAGTAGGCCCAGATGATGAAGGCCACGCCGCTGAAGAACAGCAGGGTGAACCAGTCGATCAACGCCGCGGCGCTGCGGCGGAAGGTGGGCAGCGCGAAGGCCGCCAGCGTGGCCAGCGCGGGCAGGGCCAGCAGCAGCGAGCGCTCGGAAAAGTCGGTGCTCCAGGTGGCGGCCAGGGGAACCAGCGCGAACCAGAAGGGCAGTGCGACGTGGCGCTCCGTCAGTTGCCGGCGCCAGCGCCAGAGGGTCCAGAGCGCCAGCGGCCAGGCCGGCCAGGTGAACCACAGCAGCAGCTTGGCCTGGCTGCGCAGGTCGGCGATCAGCGTCTTGCCCGCGTGCTGGCCCGGCAGCACGATCTGCCAGTGCCACAGGCCCAGCGCAATGACCAGGCCGGCGGCGAGCAGCGCCACAGCCGCGATCGTGAGCGCCGCGGTGGGTGCGTAGGCGGGCGCGTCGTCAGTCTCCACGCGGGCGTGGCGACGCCGGTCGATCAGCACCAGCGCCGCGGCGCCGATGCCCAGCGCCAGGCCGACCGTCGGGGCACCGCTCAGTGCCAGCCCGAGCGCGCCGATGACCAGCGCGACGGTCGCGCCGGTGCGGTGGTAGGGCATGGCGGCCACGCCGTAGAAGAGGTTCGCGACAAAGAAGAGTTGCGCCAGCGCCGGCGTGGTCTCGTGGCCGAGCTGGGCCAGGCCCAGGCAGGCGATCAGCGCCAGCAGGGCGCCGTCGGCGATGGCGCGGGCGTAGTCGGTGGGGTGGGCCTCGCCGCCGAAGGCAAAGGCCACCGGTTGGGCATTGGGCGTGCGTGCCAGGTAGTAGGCCGCGTACCAGGTGGCCGAGAAGGTGCACCACAGCAGCGCCGCGAAGACGATGCGCACGGCCAGATCGGGGTGGATCCAGGCCGGCGCGATCTTGATCGCCAGTGCGCCCAGCCAGTAGGGAATCAGTGCCGGTGTTTCCGGCCGCAGGCCCAGCAGCAGCGGGTCGAGCCAGCGCATCCAGCCTTCGGTGCTCTGGGCCAGTTCGGCCATGTAGCCGTAGGCGGTCACGTCGGCGCTCTTCCAGGGGCCTCGGCCGATCAGGCCGGGCAGCAGGTAGGCGGCGCACAGCAGCAGCAGAGCCATGCGCGGCAGACGGCGCACGGCGCTCTGGGCAACGATGGCGGGCGTGGGTTGGCTCAACGGAAGCGGCGGTGGCGGTGTTGTTGTAAAGAAAAAGGGCAGCGCGGTAAACCGGGCTGCCCTCGACCTGGATGCGGCGAGCTTACTTGGAAGCGGTGCCGGTGGTCTTGCCGAAACGGTTGCGGAACTTCTCCACGCGGCCGCCCATGTTGTCCACCGACTTTTGGGTGCCGGTGTAGAAGGGGTGCGATTCGCTGGTGGTGTCGAGCTTGAACAGGGGCAGCTCACGGCCGTCGTCGGTCTTGCCCATTTCCTTGGTGTTCGCGCACGAACGGGTCACGAACTTGAAGCCGTTGGACATGTCCTGGAACAGGACTTCGCGGTAGTTCGGGTGAATGCCTTCTTTTGCCATGGTGTTTCCTTTGGGGTCGATGCGAGAGCCACAAGCCGCCTGGATCCGCCACCTGTGAAAGAAGGTCGGCGGGGCGTCGGTTCCGGGCCCTGCGCCCGGCTGCACTTTTCGCGAAGCCCGTGATTATCGCATACTGGCCCACTCCGAGCTCCAGAACCTTTGCCATGTCTTCTTCCCCCTTGCGCGTCGGCCTCGTCGGCTACGGTTTTGCCGGCCAGACCTTCCATGCGCCGGTGCTGTCGGCCGTGCCCGGACTCGAACTGGCGGCCGTGGCCAGTTCGCAGCCCGACAAGGTGCGCGCCGACTGGCCCGGCGTGGCGGTCGAGCCGGACAGCGCGGCCCTGCTGGCGCGCGCCGACATCGACCTGGTGGTGATCGCCGCGCCCAATGCGCAGCACCATCCGCTGGCCAGGGCGGCGCTGGAAGCCGGCCGGCACGTGGTGGTCGACAAGCCCTTCACCCTCGACGCGGCCCAGGCGCGTGATCTGGCGGCGCTGGCCACGCAGCAGGGGCGCCTGCTGTCGGTCTACCAGAACCGCCGCTTCGATGCCGATTACCTGACGCTGTGCGAACTGCTGGCGAGCGGCCAGCTCGGCCGGCCGGTGTACCTCGAATCGCACTTCGACCGCTTCCGGCCGCAGGTGCGCGAGCGCTGGCGCGAGCAGGCGGTGCCGGGTGCCGGGCTGTGGGTCGACCTGGGCGCGCATCTGCTCGACCAGGCGGTGCAACTGTTCGGGCGCCCCGACACGCTGCAGCTCGACACCGCGGCGCTGCGCGACGGCGCCCAGGTCGAGGACTATTTCCACGCCGTGCTGCGCTACGAGACCGGATCGCACGCCCCGCTGCGCGTGGTGCTGCATGCCACGACGCTGGCCGCCCATGCGGCGCCGCGATACCTGGTGCACGGCACACGCGGCAGCTATGTGAAGCACGGCGTCGATCCGCAGGAGGATGCGCTGCGCGCGGGCGCACGGCCGGGCGGTGACGACTGGGGCGTCGACCCGCTGCCGGGCGATCTGAAGGTAGTGGCCGTGGAGAACTGGGTGCGCGACAGCAGCGTGCCCAACCGCCGCGGCAGCTACGTCGACTACTACGCCGCGGTGCGCGACGCGATCCTCGGCCACGGCCCCAACCCCGTGCCGCCGGAAGAGGCCGTGGCCCTGATGGCGCTGCTCGACCTGGGCACTCGCAGCGCCCGCGAAGGCCGAGCACTCTCGCCATGAAAAAAGCCCGTCGAAGCGACGGGCTTTTGTGGGTGGAACACCGCGGAACCGGCTTTGCCGGGCCGCTGGTGTTGCCCCCTGGAGGGGGAGCTGGCTACACGAAGTGAGCCAGCTCGGGGACGGTCTCAATCACCCGCCGCGACGCATCATGTCGAAGAACTCGACATTGGTCTTCGTCGCCTTCATGTTCTTGAGCATCAGCTCCATCGACTCGATCTCGTCCATGTTGTACATCAACTGGCGCAGGATGCGGGTCTTCTGCAGGATTTCCGGTGCGAGCAGCAGCTCTTCGCGGCGCGTGCCGCTGCGGTTGAGCTGGATCGACGGGAACACGCGCTTCTCGTAGAGGCGGCGGTCGAGGTGGATTTCGGAGTTGCCGGTGCCCTTGAACTCTTCGAAGATCACTTCGTCCATGCGGCTGCCGGTGTCGATCAGCGCGGTGCCGATGATGGTCAGCGAGCCGCCTTCTTCCACGTTGCGCGCAGCGCCCAGGAAGCGCTTAGGGCGCTGCAGGGCGTTGGAGTCGACGCCACCGGTCAGCACCTTGCCCGAGGAGGGCACGACGTTGTTGTAGGCACGGGCCAGGCGGGTGATCGAGTCCAGCAGGATCACCACGTCCTTCTTGAGTTCGACCAGGCGCTTGGCGCGCTCGATCACCATTTCGGCGACGTGCACGTGGCGCGCGGCGGGCTCGTCGAAGGTCGAAGCAATCACTTCGCCCTTCACGGTGCGCTGCATTTCGGTCACTTCTTCAGGGCGCTCGTCGACGAGCAGCACCATCATGTGGACGTCGGGGTAGTTGGCGCTGATCGCATGCGCGATGTGCTGCATCATCACCGTCTTGCCGCTCTTGGGCGGTGCCACCAGCAGGGCGCGCTGGCCCTTGCCGATGGGGGCGATGATGTCGATCACGCGGCCCGTGATGTTCTCGTCGCTCTTGATGCCGTCGCGCTCGAGCTTCATCTGTTCCTTGGGGAACAGGGGCGTCAAGTTCTCGAACATCACCTTGTGCTTGTTCTGCTCGGGCGGGCCGTCGTTGACCTTGTCCAGCTTGGTCAGCGCGAAGTAGCGCTCGCCATCCTTGGGCGTGCGCACTTCGCCTTCGACCATGTCGCCGGTGTGCAGGTTGAAGCGTCGGACCTGGCTCGGCGAGATGTAGATGTCGTCGGTGCTGGCGGTGAAGCTGGTGTCGGGGCTGCGCAGGAAACCGAAGCCGTCGGGCAGGATTTCGAGAACGCCATCGGCGAAGACCTGTTCGCCGGCCTTTGCGCGCTTCTTGATGATCGCGAACATCAGCTCCTGCTTGCGCATGCGGCCGACGTTTTCGATCTCAAGGGCTTCGGCCTGCTTGAGGACTTCAGACACGTGGAGTGCCTTGAGTTCGTTTAAGTGCATGGAGCGACCCCTTGCGGGGCGGTATCGAACGGAAAACGGGGGGAGGTTTCAGGAGAGGCGAGAACTGCCTCACGAACCGGGGAACTCAAACCGGGCGGGCCGGTGATCTGCAGGAGATTATGACAGGAAAAACAAGACGGCCGCCGCATTGCGCGACGGCCGCCGATTCGAAGCGGCTCAGGCGAGCTGCTGATCGATGAAGGCGGTCAGCTGTGCCTTGCTCATGGCGCCGACCTTGGTGGCGGCCAGCTGGCCGTCCTTGAACAGCATCAGCGTGGGGATGCCGCGGATGCCGAACTTGGCGGGGATGTCGCGGTTCTCGTCGACGTTCATCTTGGCGATCTGCAGCTTGCCTTCATAGGTGCTGGAGACTTCGTCGAGAATCGGCGCAATCATCTTGCAGGGGCCGCACCATTCGGCCCAGTAGTCCACCAGCACGGGCTTGCCGGACTTGAGCACGTCGGCTTCGAAGGAAGAGTCGGAGATGTGTTTGATGAGATCGCTTGCCATGATTTTTTCCTTGTGACGCGAGTGGTTTCGGTGCGGCTAAAGTGCGGGTCATTGTGGCAGAAACCAAGTGTCGGCGTGGTGTGCGCACCCGCTATGGGCTCGATAGCCAAAGCCCTTTTTTCCTCTGAACTTGGAACCCTGAATGAGCATTGAAAACACCGTCGCCGTGATCGGCGGCGGCCCCGCAGGCCTGATGGCCGCCGAAGTCCTGAGCGCGGCCGGACGGCAGGTCCATCTCTATGACGCCATGCCCTCGGTAGGACGCAAGTTCCTGCTGGCGGGCCGCGGGGGCCTGAACCTCACGCATTCCGAAGACCTCGAGACCTTCGTGACCCGCTTCGGCGAACGCCGTGCCCAGATCGAACCGCTGCTGCGCGCGTTCGGGCCCGACGCCCTGCGCGCCTGGGCCCAGGGCCTGGGCATCGAGACCTTCGTGGGCACCTCGGGCCGCGTGTTCCCTGCCGACATGAAGGCCGCGCCGCTGTTGCGCGCCTGGCTGCACCGGCTGCGCGCGGCAGGCGTGCAGTTCCATATGCGGCATCGCTGGCTCGGCGGCACCGAAGAGGCCGTGTCGCCGGCCGCGCTGCGTTTCGCGACGCCGGCGGGCGAGGTGCATGCCGAAGCCGCCGCGGTCGTGCTGGCCCTGGGCGGCGCCAGCTGGCCCCGCCTGGGTTCCGATGGCGCCTGGGTGCCATGGCTGCAGGCGCATGGTGTGGCCGTCGATGCGTTGCAGCCGGCCAACTGCGGCTTCGACGCCGGCTGGAGCGAGCACTTCAGCACGCGCTTCGCAGGCCAGCCCTTCAAGTCGGTGGCCATTGCATTCACCGATGGCCAGGGCCGGCACTTCGCGCGCAAGGGCGAGTTCGTGGCCACCGCGACCGGCATCGAGGGCAGCCTGGTCTATGCGGCCTCCGGCCTGCTGCGCGACGAGATTGCGGCGCACGGCAGCGCCACCTTGCTGCTGGACCTGCTGCCCGACCGCAGCGCCGAGCAGGTGCATGCGGCCGTGATGCATCCGCGCGGCTCGCGTTCGCTCAGCAGCCACCTCAAGAGCCGCCTCGGCCTCGACGGTGTCAAGGCCGGCATGCTGTACGAGGTGCTGGGCCGCGAAGGCGTGCAGGCCGGCGAGGCCTTGTCGCGCGCGATCAAGTCGCTTCCGATCCGGCTGACCGCGGCCCGACCCGTGGCCGAGGCCATCAGCAGCGCCGGCGGCGTGCGCTTCGATGCGCTGGACGAACACCTGATGGCGCGCTCGCTGCCGAACGTGTTCTGTGCCGGCGAGATGCTGGATTGGGAGGCGCCGACCGGCGGCTACCTGCTCACGGCGTCAATGGCCAGCGGCGCGGCCGCAGCACGCGGCGTGTTGCGATGCATGCAGGAATCGTCCTACAAGACCTGAATACTTCCGGATTACATGCTTCGGCGCGGTGACTCTCGAAAATCTATGGTCACAAAAAGTTTCCAAAGCATGCAACCGCAAGTCGACATTCGCAAAATCCGCGACAGGTATTTCAACTACGGCGTCAGCATCGGCTCGGCCGACGATCGCCATCTGCGCGAGGGACTCTGGTCCATTGCCGAGTGCCTGCACGACGCAGCCACAGCCCTGAGCCATCATTTTTCAGTGGCCGTCCTGAGCTACGAAGGACGCCGTCTCGGCGCCTACCGCATTGCCGCCATGGAACACGAGACGCTGGCCCTGGCGGAGACGCTGGCGGCGAAGCTGCGGGCCCGTGAGGTGGGCGCAGGCTTCCATACCGGCGCATCGCTGTCCGCCTGAGCAGCCTGGGCGGCGAGCAGGCGTGCGAGGTGCGGGTTGCCGTGTCCCGGGCCCGGCAGAACGCAATGATTTTTGCCGTTCCACACTCCTCATCCGGTCGGTGCCCTTTCTTTGGGCAATGTGGCGGCAGGCCTCATGGATGCTCGCTTTGGCCCCTCTTGCCCCGCCAGAACCCACAGCTTTATCCACAGAAGAAGAGAACAACTTTGGGGTTGACGGCCGCGTTGGAATGAGAGAAGTGCGAGGGCCGGATCGACACGCTCGGCTGTGAGCCAGGCGCGGTCGTTCTCATGGACGACAGGTGAGGGAGTTGCCAAGGCGCGACTGTGCTGCCTGGGGAGGTGAGGCCGGGTGGGCTTTGCCAGGTCCTGCAGCGAAACCGTAGAGGTGCTGCTTTCATGGCGGGTGGGCGCTGGGCCCTGGATGGCGCTCGAGTCGTGGAAGACTGGAGGCTTCTGGATGTGAGGTTGACGAGCCTTACCCCCGGCACTGACTACGCAGTTAGGGCTGCTTGGTTCCCCATCTGACCCGGTTGGCCGCTTCACCATGCGGGGAGGCCCGTCAGCGTCCATTGTAGCGTCCCCGGAGGGAGCGCTCCGCGTCGCATCGCCTTGTCCCTGCGGGGACATGCCCTTCGGCCGGAGCGGTCGGTTCGCAGCATTCCACGGCATTCGGCAGGAAGGAGTCGCTGCGCCTTTTAGAATGCCTGCAATGTCCTATCTCGTGCTCGCCCGCAAATACCGGCCCCGTAATTTCGAAGAAATGGTCGGCCAGGAGCATGTGGTCCAGGCCCTGTCGAACGCGCTGACCACCCAGCGGCTGCACCACGCCTACCTGTTCACCGGCACCCGGGGTGTCGGCAAGACCACGGTCTCGCGCGTGCTGGCCAAGTCGCTCAACTGCCAGGGCCCGGACGGGCAGGGCGGCATCACCGCCACGCCCTGTGGCGTCTGCCAGGCTTGCCGCGACATCGATGCGGGCCGTTTCGTCGACTACACCGAACTCGATGCGGCCTCCAACCGCGGCGTCGACGAGGTGCAGTCGCTGCTCGAGCAGGCGGTCTACAAGCCGGTCCAGGGGCGCTTCAAGGTCTTCATGATCGACGAAGTGCACATGCTCACCAACACCGCGTTCAACGCGATGCTCAAGACGCTGGAAGAGCCGCCCGAGTACCTCAAGTTCGTGCTGGCCACCACCGACCCGCAGAAGGTGCCGGTCACGGTGCTGTCGCGCTGCCTGCAGTTCAACCTGCGGCCCATGGCGCCCGAGACGGTGCTGGACCACCTCACCCAAGTGTTGAAGGCCGAGTCGGTCGATGCCGAGCCCCAGGCGCTGCGCCTGCTGGCACGTGCTGCGCGCGGTTCGATGCGCGATGCGCTGTCGCTGACCGACCAGGCCATCGCCTTCGGCAACGGCCAGCTGCAGGAGGCCAGCGTGCGCCAGATGCTGGGCAGCGTCGACCGCGGCCATGTGTTCCGGCTCATCGATGCGCTGGCGCAGGGCGACGGCAAGACCGTGGTCGAGACCTCCGAGGTGCTGCGTCGCGACGGGCTGTCCGCCGCGTCCACGCTCGAGGAGATGACCACCGTGCTGCAGGGCATGGCCGTGCTGCAGGCCGTGCCCTCGCGCGCGGCCGCCGCCACCGGCGACACCGATCCCGATGCCGCCGAGACCGCGCGCCTGGCCGCCGCGATGCCGGCCGACGAGACCCAACTGCTCTACAGCCTGTGCCTGCATGGCCGTGCCGAACTGGGCCTGGCGCCCGACGAGTACGCGGCGCTGACCATGGTGCTGCTGCGGCTGCTGGCCTTCAAGCCCGCGAACGCATTGGCTGCCGTGGCTTCGGCCTCCCCGGAAAAAAAAACTCTGAATGAAGGGCCGGCGGCCCTGCCGCCACCCGTTTCGGCGCCACCGCCGGCCCCGGCCCGGCCTTTGGCCGTGCGGCAGATGAGCGAGCAGGCGCCTGCACCCAAGGCCGTTCCTGCGCCTGTGATGCCGCCTGCGGCCGTCGTCGCGGCGCCCGTCCGGCCGGCCTCGTCTACACCGCCGGGCCACCGCCTGCCGGTGCGCGAATCACCACCCTCGTCCGACGGGCCACCCGCGTACTTCGACGACATCCCGATGGAAGAGCCGCCCGCGCGCGTGCTCGCCATGCCTGTGCGTGTGCAGCCGGCCTCGGATGCGCGCGAGCAGCCGCGCGGCAGCGAGGTGGCGGTGGCCGCGCCGATTCCTCCCAGCGAGGACGGCGACTTCTGGCACGCCACGGTGACGCAAATGGTGGTCGCGGAGGCCATCACGGCGTTGGCGCGCGAGTTGGCGCTGCAATCCCAGTTGGTCGCGCGCGACGTCGATCAATGGCTGCTGCGCGTCGAGCGCGAGACGCTCAATCAGCCCGCGAGCCGCGAGAAATTGCAGGTTGCGCTTGCCGCGCTCGGCCATGGGGTGAGAATCACCATCGAGATTGGCGGCGTGAGCGACAGCCCGGCGCGCCGCAACAAGCAGGCGGCCGATGCGCGTCAGCGTGCGGCGGAGGAGGCGATCCACGGCGACCCCGAAGTGCAGCAGCTGATGCGCGACTGGGACGCGAAGGTCGTGCCCGGTACGCTGCGGCCCGTCTGAATCCATTTTTTTTACCCACCCAACTATCAGGACCAACGATGTTCAACAAAGGACAACTGGCCGGCCTCATGAAGCAGGCGCAGGCAATGCAGGACAACCTCAAGAAGGCCCAGGAAGAACTAGCGCACATCGAGGTCGAAGGCGAGTCGGGCGCCGGCCTGGTGAAGGTCGTCATGACCTGCAAGCACGACGTCAAGCGCATCACCATCGACCCCAGCCTGCTGGCCGATGACAAGGACATGCTGGAAGACCTGGTCGCCGCCGCCTTCAACGCCGCAGTGCGCAAGGCCGAGGAAACCAGCGAACAGAAGATGGGCAAGCTCACCGCGGGCATGCCCGGCATGCCGGCCGGCATGAAGCTGCCCTTCTGATGACTTGGCTCGAAGCTGCGCGCAGGGCGTGCCGCTTCGCCGCCCCGCCTGTCGGGGCCTTCTTTTTTGTGTTCTCCGTGAGGTGACTGTTGGCTGATTCCAGTTCCCTCGACATGCTGATCGAAGCGCTGCGGCGCCTGCCGGGCGTGGGCATCAAGTCGGCTTCGCGCATGGCCTTCCACCTGCTGCAGCACGATCGCCCGGCCGCCCAGATGCTGGCGCGTGCACTGCAGGAGGCGGCTGCCGAGGTGCGGCATTGCGACCGCTGCAACACCTTCACCGAGGCGCCGATCTGCCAGGTCTGCAGCGACCCGCGGCGCGACGGCAGCAAGCTCTGCGTGGTCGAGACGCCGGCCGACCAAGCCGCGCTGGAGCGCACCGGTGCCTTCCATGGCTACTACTTCGTGCTGATGGGCCGCCTGAGCCCGCTCGACGGCATCGGGCCGCATGACATCGGCCTGCAGAAGCTCTTCGACCGTGCGCTCGACGGCAGCGTGGTCGAGGTGATCCTGGCGACCAACTTCACCGCCGAAGGCGAAGCCACGGCGCATGTGATCGGCGAGACGCTGCGCCAGCGCGGCCTCACGGTCACGCGGCTCGCGCGCGGCGTGCCGGCCGGCAGCGAGCTCGAGTACGTCGACCTCGGCACCATCGCGCACGCACTGGTCGACCGCCGATAGGACGTGCTTCCCACCGGAGACATCGCATGAACCTGCCTTTCCTGCCCCTGGCCTACTGGTGCGTGCTGGTCGCCGCCTTGCTGCCCTACGTGTGCACCTGGATTGCCAAGGCCGGCAGCTTCGGTCCGCGCGACAACGTGTCGCCGCGCGACTGGGCTTCCAGGCAGAGTGGTTGGCGCGCCCGTGCCAACGCAGCGCAGGCCAACAGCTTCGAAGGCCTGCCTTTCTTCATCGGCGCGGTGCTCATCGCGCACCAGCTCGACGCGTCGCAGGCGCGCATCGACGCGCTGGCCGTGGCCTATATCGTGCTGCGGGTGATCTATATCGCGCTCTATGTGCGCGGTGTGGGCACGGCGCGCAGCGCGGTCTGGGCGCTGGGTGTGCTGGTCAATATCGCGATCGTTTTCGCGGGTCGCTGACCCTCCGTCGGGAGGGCCATGCCCCTCCTTTTTGCTTACGTGGAAACCCCCACGGGATGTTCCCGATGCAGGGGGTGCATGCGCGCGCCTAAGCTCGATTCGGTCTTCAAGCCGAACGACAAACCAGGGACCCAAGCGCCATGCTCAATCGCCGCACCTTCACCTCCGCCGCCGCGCTGGGCGCCGCATCGATCGCCGTGCCCCGCGTGGTGGCACAGGCCAAGCTCGAGAAGACCCGGGTTTCCATCGCCGTGGGCGGCAAGGCGGCCTTCTACTACCTGCCACTGACCATCACGGAGCAATTGGGTTATTTCAAGGCCGAGGGGCTGGACGTTGAGATCTCCGACTTCGCCGGTGGCGCGCGCGCGCTGCAGGCGGTGGTGGGAGGCTCGGCCGATGTCTGCTCGGGCGCCTACGAGCACACCATCAACCTGCAGGCCAAGAACCAGATGTTCCAGGCCTTCGTGCTGCAGGGGCGGGCGCCGCAGATCGCGGTCGGCGTCTCGACCAAGAACATGGCGGGCTACAAGGGCATCGCCGAGCTCAAGGGCAGGAAGATCGGCGTGTCGGCGCCGGGATCGTCGACCAACATGGTGGCCAACCTGGTGCTGTCGCGCGGCGGGCTCAAGGCCAGCGACGTGAGCTTCATCGGCGTGGGCGTGGCCGCAGGGGCCCTCACCGCGCTGCGTTCGGGCCAGATCGATGCGATCAGCAACACCGACCCGGTGATGACCATGCTCGAGCAGAAGGGCGACGTGCAGATCATCAGCGACACGCGCACGCTCAAGGGCACGCAGGACGTGTTCGGTGGGCTGATGCCCGCGGCCTGCCTCTATGCCTCCTCCGACTTCATCCAGAAGAATCCGGGCACCTGCCAGGCGCTGGCCAATGCGATCGTGCATGGCCTCAAGTGGCTGCAGACCGCAGGCCCCAGCGACATCATCAAGACCGTGCCCGAGACCTACCTGCTGGGCGACCGTGCGCTGTACCTGGCTTCCTTCGACAAGGTCCGCGAATCGATCGCCATCGACGGCCTGGTGCCGGCCGAGGGGCCCAAGACCGCGCTGACCGCCATCGCCAGCTTCGACCCCAGCGTGAAGGCCGACAAGATCGACCTGAGCAAGACCTACACCAACGATTTCGCGCGGCGCGCGAAGGAGCGCTTCAAGGCCTGAGGCCGCCTTCGTCGACCCGGCCCAGGCCGGGTTTTTTTCTGGGCCAGCACCGCTTGCCGGCCTTCTCCCATCGCACCATGTCCGCCGATCCCACCTACGCCCTCGAACTGATCGACATCCAGTGCACCTTCCGCGCGAAGGACGATGCGAGCCAGCGCTACACCGCAGTGGCCGACACCACGCTGCGCATCCGCGAGGGCGAGTTCGTCTCCGTCGTCGGGCCCACGGGCTGTGGCAAGTCGACGCTGCTCAATGTGGGCGCCGGGCTGCTGCAGCCTTCGTCGGGCACGGTGAAGGTGTTCGGCCAGCCGCTCGACGGCATCAACACGCGCGCCGGCTACATGTTCCAGACCGAGGCGCTGATGCCCTGGCGCAGCGCGCGCGACAACGTGATGGTCGGGTTGCAGTACCGCGGCGTGTCCGATGCCGATGCCGCCGCGCAGGCCGAGGAATGGCTCGCCCGCGTGGGGTTGTCGGGCTTCGGCGACCGCTATCCGCACCAGCTCTCGGGCGGCATGCGCAAGCGCGCGGCGCTCGCGCAGACGCTGGTGCTCGACCCCGACATCATCCTGATGGACGAGCCCTTCAGCGCGCTCGACGTGCAGACGCGGCAATTGATGGAGAACGAGGTGCTCGAACTCTGGAGCCGCAAGAAGAAGGCCGTGCTCTTCATCACGCACGATCTCGACGAAGCCATCGCGATGAGCGACCGGGTGGTGGTGCTGTCGGCCGGGCCCGCCACGCACCCGATCGGCGAATTCGCCATCGACCTCGCGCGGCCGCGCGACGTGGCCGAGGTGCGCACGCATCCGCGCTTCGTCGAGCTGCACACGCAGATCTGGAACGTGCTGCGCGACGAGGTGCTCAAGGGCTACGCGCAGCAGTTGAAGAAGGCTGCGTGACCATGGCCACGTTTCGACCCACCGAACGCAACGCCCGCGCCTGGCAGGTCGGCCTGCTGGTCGTGCTGCTGCTGGCCTGGCACCTGGTGTCGCGCGGCGACAAGGCGGCTTTCTTCCTGGGCGAGCCGATCCAGGTCGCGGGCCGCATCTGGAGCTGGTTCCTGCCCTTTGCCGTGCCACCCAACTGGCTGTTTCCCGAGGGGCTGCCCGGCAACGCGGACATCTACAGGCACCTCGGCACCACGCTGCTCGAGACCGTGCTGGCCTTCGGCATCGGCACGGTGCTGGGCCTGGCCTGCGGCCTCTGGCTGGCGCTCGCGCCCACGGCCAGCCTGATCCTCGACCCCTACATCAAGGCCGCCAACTCGATGCCGCGCGTGATCCTGGCGCCGATCTTCGCGCTGTGGTTCGGCCTGGGCATCTGGAGCAAGGTGGCGCTGGCGGTCACGCTGGTGTTCTTCATCGTGTTCTTCAACGTCTACCAGGGCGTGCGCGAGGTGAGCCCGGTGGTGCTGGCCAACGCGAAGATGCTGGGCGCCAACCAGCGGCAATTGCTGCGCACCGTGTACCTGCCGAGCGCGACGAGCTGGGTTTTTTCCAGCCTGCACACCTCGGTGGGCCTGGCTTTCGTGGGCGCGGTGGTGGGCGAGTACCTGGGCTCGGCGCGCGGCGTGGGCTACCTGATCCTGCAGGCCGAGGGCACCTTCGACGTCAACACGGTGTTCGCCGGCATCGTCGTGCTCACGGTCTTCGCGCTGGCGCTCGACGGCCTGGTGGGGCGCGTCGAGAAGCGGCTCATGAAGTGGCAGCCGCGCAGCGGCGAGACCGAGAAGCTCTGAGCGCGGCGCGCGACGGCCGCTCGCTCAGCGCTTCTGCTTGGACGGCGTGCCGCCGCGCTTCTCGCGCACGATCGGGGCGGGCTTGCTCTTGACCACCACCGGCCGGGTCTTGACCACGGCGGTCTTGCCGGCCAGCGCCTGGCGCGGCGCCACGGCGGTCTTGGCGCTCACGCCGCGCACCGCGGTGCCGGTGCCCACGCGGGCCGCGCGCGCGGCCTGCACCGGCAGGTAGACGACCACGCTCAGGCCACGCGCGAACACGTGGTTGGCCTTGACGTCGTTCCATTCGGCCACGCTGGCGGGGCTCACGCGGTAGCGCCGCGCGATGCTGGCCACGCTGTCGCTGCGGCCGGCCTTGACCGTGGTGCGGCGGGTGACGATCTCGGGCTGGAAGCTCAGGTGGCCGGTGTCGGCCACCAGCGCGGCCACGTCTTCCTGCACCCGCGCGCCGCGCGGCACGATCAGCGTCGAGCCGGCCTTGATCAGCATGCGCGGCGGCACCTGGTTGATGGCGCGCAGGTCGGCTTCGCTCATGCCCGAGCGTTGCGCCGCGTCGGCCACGGTCATGGTGCCGGGCACGGTCCAGGCGGTCCAGCTCGCGTACTGGCCCTGGCTGTAGGCCTCGAAGTTGCGCTGGAACACGGCGGCGTTGTCCCAGGGCAGCAGGATCTGCGGCGTGCCGGCCGCGAGCAGCACCGGCTTGTGGGCCGCGGGGTTGAGCGCGCGGAAGTCCTCGATGCGCACGTCGGCCAGCTTGGCGGCCAGCGCCACGTCCAGGTCGCGCGTGAGCGTCACGGTCTGGAAGTAGGGGTGGTTGGCGATCACCGGCAGGTCGACATTGAAGCGCTGCGGATCGGCCACGATGTTCTTGACCGCCTGCAGCTTGGGCACGTAGCCGCGCGTCTCGGCCGGCATCGTGAGGTCCATGTAGCCGGTCGGCAGGCCGGCGCGCTGGTTCTTGGCGATGGCGCGCCCGACGCTGCCTTCGCCCCAGTTGTAGGCGGCCAGCGCCAGGTGCCAGTCGCCGAACATGGTGTAGAGGCGCTGCAGGTAGTCGAGCGCGGCGCGGGTGGAGGCCAGCACGTCGCGCCGGTCGTCGCGGAAGATGTTCTGCTTGAGGTCGTAGTCGTTGCCGGTCGCGGGCATGAACTGCCACATGCCGGCGGCGCGCGCGCTGGACACGGCCTGCGGGTTGAAGGCGCTCTCGATGAAGGGCAGCAACGCCAGCTCGGTCGGCATGTTGCGGCGCTCGAGCTCCTCGACGATGTGGAAGATGTAGCGGTTGGAGCGCTCGGTCATGCGCTGCACGTAGTCGGGGCGCACTGCGTACCACTGCTCCTGCTCGCGCACCGTGTCGGTGTCGAGGTCGGGCATCTTGAAGCCGCGGCGGATGCGGTCCCACATGTCGACCGGGGGCGCCAGCGTGACCACGCTGCGCGCACTCGCACCGGAGCGGCCGGCGGTGATGGGGGTGAGCGCGCCGCCGGGGTAGACAGGCGCGGCGGAACCGTCGGGCAGTGCGACGGGTGGCATGCCGCCGTCGGTGGCGGGCAGGTCCGTCGACGAAGGCTGCTGCGTGCTGGCGCAGCCCGCGAGAAAGACGGCGCCTGCCAGGCAGACGGCGGAGAGAAATTTCATCGGAAGTCGTTTTTCCATTGGCGCAATGCGGCGAACACCTCGACCTCGGCCGCATTGGCGCCGAGGTGGGCCTGTGCGCGCACGGCTTGAAGGACGGTGGCTTCGCGGCTGCGAAGAAAGGGGTTGATCCGGCGCTCGGTGCCGAGCTGCGAGGGCAGTGTCGGCGTACCGTGCGCGCGCAGCGATTCGCAATGCGCCGTGTAGTGAGTCAGATCGGCGTTGCCGGGTTCCACCGCGCGGGCGAATCGCAGGTTAGCAAGTGTGTATTCGTGGCCGCAGCACACGCGGGTGTCGCCGGGCAGCGCGGCCAGCGTGTCGAGCGAGGCCAGCATCTGCGCCGGCGTGCCCTCGAAGATGCGGCCGCAGCCGCCCGAGAACAGCGTGTCGCCGCAGAACAGGATCGGGGCCTGGCCCTGCGGCGCGTCGGCGGGCAGGAAGAAGGCGATGTGGCCGGCGGTATGGCCCGGGATGTCGAACACCTCGAAGCGCAGGCCCAGGGCCTCGGCATGGTCGCCACTGGCCAGCGGCGTGTAAGGCTCGGCAATGTTTTCGCTGGCCGGACCGAAGACCTGCGCCCCGGTGGCTTCGCGCAGCGCCACCACACCGCCCGTGTGATCGGCGTGATGGTGCGTGACTAGAATCGCGGCCAGTTGCAGATGTGCGCGCGCCAGCGCGTCGAACACCGGTTGGGCGTCGCCCGGGTCCACCACGATCGCGTGGCTCCCGTTCTGCAGCATCCAGATGTAGTTGTCAGCGAAGGCGGGCAGCGGAACAAGGGTCATGAGCGGTCAAATTATAGGTTTGCAGGATTGGTTCGAGACCCCGCCTGGCCAGTACCTGCTGGCATGGGAGCAGGCGCAGTTCGACCAGGCCGTGGCCGATGTCTTCGGCTACCACGCGCTGCAGCTGGGCCTGGGCGGCATCGACGCGCTGCGCAGCAACCGCATGCCGCACCGCTGGCTGGCGCTCGCCGACACCGCACCCACGGGCCGCGCCGCGCTGTTGACCGAATTCTCCGCCTTGCCCTTCCCCGCGAACAGCCTTGACCTGATCGTGCTGCCGCACACGCTCGAACTCAGCCCCGATCCCCATGCGACGCTGCGCGAAGTCGAGCGTGTGCTGGTGCCCGAAGGCCGGGTCATCATCTGCGGGCTGAACCCTACCAGCCTCTGGGGCATGCGCCAGCGGCGCGCCCATCTTTACAAACGGCTGGGCTTCGGCGAGCTGTTCCTGCCCGAGACCGGCGACTTCATCGGCTACTGGCGCATGCGCGACTGGCTGCGCCTGCTGAGCTTCGAGGTCGAGTCGGGCCGCTTCGGCGTGTACCGTCCGGCGGTGCGCAGCGAGGCCTGGCTCGAGCGCCTGCGCTGGTTCGACACCGCCGGGGAACGCTGGTGGCCGATCTTCGGCGCCGTCTATTTCCTGGTCGCGGTCAAGCGGGTGCGCGGCATGCGCCTGCTGAGCGCAGACTGGCGGCGCGCCTCGCAACGCGCCAGCGCACCCGTGCCGATCGCCGGCCGGATGCACCGCGAACCCGGTTCGCACCACCCCTCATCCAACAACAAAGGAAACGGTTCTTGAACGAAGTACAGATCTACACCGACGGGGCTTGCAAGGGCAATCCCGGGCCGGGCGGCTGGGGCGCCTGGCTCAAGTCGGGCCCGACCGAAAAGGAGTTGTTCGGCGGCGAACTCGCCACCACCAACAACCGCATGGAACTGCAGGCCGTGATCGAAGGCCTGGCCGCGCTCAAGCGACCCTGCAAGGTCGTCCTGTACCTCGACAGCCAGTATGTGCGCCAGGGCATCACGGAATGGATCAAGGGCTGGAAGGCCAAGGGCTGGATGACCGCCAGCAAGCAGCCGGTGAAGAACGTAGAACTCTGGAAGCGCCTCGATGCGCTGGTGCAGGAGGGTGGTCACCAGATCGAATGGCGCTGGGTCAAGGGGCACTCGGGCGATCCGGGCAACGAGCGGGCCGACATGCTGGCCAACAAGGGCGTCGACAAGGCCTTGGGACGCCTCTGAGCGATAGGTGGGGCCGAGTTCATTCGTGAAACACCGCGGAACCGGCTTTGCCGGGCCGCTGGTGTTGCCCCCGGTGAGGGGGGTGGCGAAGCGACACGAAGTGCGCGAAGCCTGGGGGAGTACCTAGATACAGCCGTCGAACAACATCACGTCGACGGCCTCGCCCGCGGCCACGCTGCCCTGGTCGTGGTGCAGCACCACCAGGCCATTGGCCTCGGCCATCGAGCGCAACACGCCCGAGCCCTGGTTCGTCGCGATGCACACCTCGGGCAATGCGCCCGGCACCGTGCGCACGAAACCGCGCTGGTACTCGGTGCGGCCCGGCTTCTTGCGGATCGCGCTGGCCGTGGTCGCGCGCAGCAGCGGCGGCAGGGCGCGGTGCGCGGCATTGCAACCCATGCGCTGCAGCAGGGCCGGGCGCACGAAGGCGAGAAAGGTCACCATCACGGCCACCGGGTTGCCCGGCAGCCCGAACAGCAGGGCGTCGCTGCCGTCGCTGCGCGCGATCAGGCCCACGGCCATCGGCCGGCCCGGCCGCATGGCGATGCGCCAGAAGGCGACGTCGCCGAGTCGCTGCATCACGGCGCGCGTGTGGTCGGCCTCGCCGACGCTCACGCCGCCGCTGCTGATGATCACGTCGGCCTGCTGCGCGGCCTGGCGCAGCGTGGCTTCGAGCGCCGCCGGGTCGTCGCGCACCACGCCCAGGTCGACGATCTCGCAGCCCAGCCGCGTCAGCAGTCCCAGCAGCGTGTAGCGGTTGCTGTCGTAGACCGCGCCGTCGCGCGGCGCCTCGCCCAGGCTCAGGATCTCGTTGCCGGTCGAGAAACTGGCCACGCGCAGCCGCGGCCACACCGGCAGGCTTGCCAGCCCGAGGCTCGCGGCCAGGCCCAGTGCGGCCGGGCCGAGACGGTCGCCTTCGCGCAGCGCCGCGCGGCCGGCCGCGAGGTCTTCGCCGGCCCGCCGCCGGTTGGCGCCGCGGCGCAGCGCGGTGGCGGCAAAGCGCACTTCGCCGTCGGCGACCGTGCACAACTCTTGTGGCACGACCGTGTCGAGGCCGGGCGGCATGACGGCACCGGTCGTGATGCGCAACGCTTCGCCGGCCTGGAGGCGGCCGTGCCAGCAGGCGCCTGCCAGCGCCGTGCCGGCGATCCGCAGCCGGAGTTCGCCTGGGGCGCCGTCGAGCATCGCACCGTCGAAGGCAAAACCGTCCATGGCCGAGTTGTCGTGCGGTGGCACGTCGAAGGGCGAGACGATGTCCCGGGCCAGCACGCGGCCGAGCGCGAGATGCAGCGGCACCGTGTCCTGCGGCCGGCCCGCGGCCGGCATCACGAGCCGGGCCAGGAAGGCCTGCACGCCCTCGACGCTCAGCGCCTGCGGGTCGTGGGCCTGCAGCGCGGCTTCGATCTCGGTGAGGCGGTTCATGGCGTCGACCGGGCTTCGAGCGCCTGCAGTTCGGCCAGGGTGTTGGCGTTGGCGAAGGCGTCGGGCGCGTCCTCGGGTCGGTCGAAGCGCACCTGCACCGTGCGATGGCCGGCGGTCCAGGCGTCGATCTTGCGGCCGCCTTGGGCGATGAAGCGGGCGAGGCTGTCGCGCAGCGCGGTGGACAGCAGGCAGAACACGGGTTGCGGGCGCCACACGGTGGCGCCTTGCGCATCGGCCTCGGGTGCGCAGGCGACGGCGATCTCGGCCTCCGCCGCCGCCAGCGCATCGGCCATGCGGCGGGCGAGGTCGTGCGGGAACAGGGGGGTGTCGCAGGGCACGGTCAGCAGCCAGGGTGTCTCGCAATGCACGAGTCCGGCCAGGAAACCGGCCAGCGGGCCCGGCTGGCGGTCGTCGGCGTCGGGCCAGACCGGCGCGCCGAAGGCTTCGTAAGTCGCGAGGTTGCGGTTGGCATTGAAGCGCAGCGCCCCGACCTGCGGCGCGAGCCGGCGCGCCGCGTGCCGGGCCAGGGGCAGGCCGTCGAAAGGCTGCAGGCCCTTGTCGACGCCGCCCATGCGCGCGCCGCGGCCACCGGCGAGCACCAGGCCCGTGATGTCTTGCGTGGCAATCTTCATCCGCCGATGTAGCTCATTTCGACCCGGCGCGGCGCGCCCGGGTCGCTGGTGTCGGGGCCGCGCAGCGCGCGCAGTTCGGAATAACGGTCGGAGCGGCCCTGCCAGATGTGGCCGATGGCCGACAGGAGGGCGTCGTCGGACGACTCGGCCGCGCGCAGCAGGGGCCGCAGATCGTGCCCGCCGCTGGCGAACAGGCACAGGTAGAGCTTGCCTTCGGTCGAGAGCCGGGCCCGGCTGCAGTCGCCGCAGAAGGCCTGCGTCACGCTGCTGATCACGCCGATCTCGCCGCCACCGTCTTCGTAGGCCCAGCGCTGCGCCGTTTCGCCGGGCGCGGACGCCTGCAGTTGACGCAGCGGGAATTCGGCGGCGATGCGCGCGACGACCTCGGCCGAGGGCAGGACTTCGTCCATGCGCCAGCCGTTGGTGGCGCCGACGTCCATGTACTCGATGAAGCGCAGCACGGCACCGGTGCGCCGGAAATGCCGCGCCATCGGCAGGATCTCCTGGTCGTTGGTGCCGCGCTTGACCACCATGTTGATCTTGACCGGCAGGCCGGCTGCCTGCGCGGCCTCGATGCCGGCCAGCACCTCGGTCACCGGGAAGTCGACGTCGTTCATGCGACGGAACACCGCATCGTCGAGGCCGTCGAGGCTCACCGTCACACGCTGCAGGCCAGCGGCCTTCAACGCCCCGGCCTTGCGGGCGAGCAGCGAGGCGTTGGTGGTCAACGTCAGGTCCAGCGGCTGGCCGTCGGGCGTGCGCAGCGCGGCCAGTTGCTCGACCAGCGATTCCAGGTTCTTGCGCAGCAGCGGCTCGCCGCCGGTCAGCCGCAGTTTGCGCACGCCGTGCGCCGCGAACAGCCGCGCCAGGCGCGTGATCTCCTCGAAGCTCAGCAGCGCGCCGTGCGGCAGGTAGCGGTAGTCCTTATCGAACACTTCCTTGGGCATGCAGTAGCTGCAGCGGAAGTTGCAGCGGTCGGTCACGCTGATGCGCAGGTCGGTGAGCGGGCGGCCGAGCCGGTCTTGCAGCGTCCCCGTGGCCGGCACCGCTGGCACGACCTGCATCGCCACCGGCGCGCCCGGAGAGGCGCGGCCGATGTCGGCGAGGGGGACGAAGGTCTCATTCATGGCGGGATGGCGTGCGGAAGCCAATTTACCTGATCGCCCCGGCCGTTTCGCCATCCGGGACAAGCCGATGCGGGGCAGGGCGGGTTCGCCCTCGTCGGTAAAACCCCTGGATGGACGTCGGTGGTGAGAATGACTATCATTTGATGGCCCGAGTACGCAAAGCTCCATTCGACGCAAAGGGTGAAACGAGAGGAGCTTTGCATGAACCGATCCCCGGATCTTCTGCGCACGCCCGCCGAGCCCTTGCCGCCGGGGCTGCCCGAATGGGAGGGCCTGATGCGCGGCGTTTGCGACGCCATGCGGCGCGGTCAGGCCTCGTTGGCCGAGACCACCTGCCTGCAGGCGCTGGCGATCGCGCAGGCCTTGCTAACGGCCGGCGACGCCGCCCGCGCGGACGATCGCATGGCGGCCTTCGTCGTCACGCACCTGCAGCTTGCCGACCTCTGCCGCAACGCCGACCGCGAGCACGACGCCGTGGCCCACCTCTGCACCGCCCACCGCACCTTGATGGCACTGCTGCGCAGCGGCAGCGCCGAGCCCGCCCTGCAGCAGGCCGCCTTCCGCCACAGCCGCGAAACCCACGCCGCGCTGCTGGCGCACCTGGCCGAGCACGGCAGCGATCCGGCCATCGTGGCCGCGCTGCGTGCCGGCTGCATGCCTTTTTCGCACGCGGCGCACGGCGCCACGCTGCACTGACCGTTTCCGTTTTCGTTTTTTATCGCCAAGGAACCCCGCCATGCCTCACGTCCTCCCCAGCCTGCCTTATGCCTATGACGCGCTGGAGCCGCACATCGACGCGCAGACGATGGAGATCCATTTCACGAAGCATCACCAGACCTACGTGAACAACCTCAACGCCGCGCTCGCGGGCACCGATTTCGCCGAGCAGTCCGTCGAGCAGTTGGTCGTGCACATCGACAAGCTGCCCGAGGCCCTGCGCGGGCCGGTGCGCAACAACGGCGGCGGCCATGCCAACCACAGCCTGTTCTGGACCGTGATGTCGCCCACCGGCGGCGGTGTGCCCACCGGCGATCTGGCCCGCGCCATCGACGCCGACCTCGGCGGCTTCGACGCCTTCAAGGAGGCCTTCACCAAGGCCGCGCTGACCCGCTTCGGCAGCGGCTGGGCCTGGCTCGGGGTCTCGAAGGAGGGCAAGCTGGCCGTCGAGAGCAGCGGCAACCAGGACAGCCCGCTGATGGCGGGCATCGGTTCGGGCAACACACCCATCCTCGGGCTCGACGTGTGGGAGCACGCCTACTACCTGAAGTACCAGAACCGTCGCCCCGAATACATCGCGGCCTTCTACAACGTGGTGGATTGGGCCGAAGTGGCGCGGCGCTACGCCGCAGCGCGTGCCTGAGGAGGACAGGATGGACGAGACACGGTCGGTGGCGGTGCGTCAGGGGTGGTCGATGCGCCAGGGCATCGGCGGGCTGATCGTGGCGGCCGGGGTGGCCGTGCTGCTCGCCCAGTTCTGGCAGTTCGTGGCCGGCAACCCGGTCGTCTTCAATGCCTTCGTCGGCGGTTCGGTGGCGGCACTGGCCACCGCGTTGGGCACGCTGCCGGTGCTGTTCTCGCAGAAGCTGTCGGACCGCGTGCAGGACACGCTGTTCGGCTTCGGCGCCGGCGTGATGCTGGCCGCCTGCGCCTTCTCGCTGGTCATCCCGGGCCTCGAGGCCGCGCGCTCGAACCAGGTCTTCGGCGGGGGCCTGTGGGCGGCCGGGGGCGTGGTGGGCAGCGCGATCCTGCTGGGCGCGCTGGCCTTGCTGGTCCTCGACCGTGTGCTGCCGCACGAGCACTTCATCAAGGGGCGCGAGGGCCATTCGGCGCAGAAACTTCGGCGCACCTGGCTGTTCGTGATCGCCATCACGCTGCACAACCTGCCCGAGGGCCTGGCGATCGGCGTGGGCTATGCGGGCAACGAAGGCCTGCGCGCCAATGCGCTGGCCACCGGCATCGCGATCCAGGACGTGCCCGAAGGCCTGGTGGTGGCCGTGGCGCTGCTGGGCGCGGGCTACAGCCGGGCGTTCGCGGTCGCACTGGGCATGGCCTCGGGCCTGGTGGAACCGATCGGCGCCGTGATCGGCGCGGCCATCGTGGGCTATTCGGCCGCGCTGCTGCCCTGGGGCCTGGGCTTCGCGGCCGGCGCCATGCTGTTCGTGATCAGCCACGAGATCATCCCGGAGTCGCACCGCAAGGGGCACGAGGCCTTCGCCACGGGCGGGCTGATGATCGGCTTCGTGCTGATGATGATGCTGGACACCGCCTTGGCCTGACCCGCGCGTCTTCCGGTCTGTTCGTGGAACACCGCGGAACCGGCTTTGCCGGGCCGCTGGTGTTGCCCCCGGAGGGGGGAGGGCGCTGCCACACGAAGTGGGCAAGCCTGGGGGAGAGCCCGTTCTAGCCGTGCTTGACCGCGATGGTTTTCAGGGTCGTGAAGCCGTACAGCGCCTCGAAACCCTTCTCGCGGCCGTAGCCCGAGGACTTCACGCCGCCGAAGGGCAGCTCCACGCCGCCGCCGGCGCCGTAGTTGTTGATGAAGACTTGGCCGGCGCGCACGCGCTTGGCCATGCGGAACTGGCGGGCGCCGTTCTCGGTCCAGACGCCGGCCACCAGGCCGAACTGGGTCGCATTGGCCAGGGCCACGGCCTCGTCCTCGTCGCGGAAGGACATGGCGGCCAGCACCGGGCCGAACACTTCTTCCTGCGCCAGGCGGTGGCCCACGGGCACGTCGCGCAGCAGGGTAGGGGCCTGGTAGAAGCCGGTTTCCGGCGCCTCGTCGACCACTACGCCCTGCGCCACCATCGGGATGCCGGCGACCTGCGCGTCGGACAGGAAGTCCCAGACGCGCTGCTGCTGCGTCTGGCGGATCAGCGGACCCACGTCCAGGTCCATCGCGGCCGGGCCGACGCGCAGCGCCTCGAAGGCCTTGCCCAGGCGCTCGAGCACCAGTTCGTAGATGTCGCGCTCGATCAGCACGCGCGAGCCGGCCGAGCAGGTCTGGCCGGCGTTCTGCACGATGGCGTTGATCAGCGTCGGGATGGCGGCGTTGATGTCGGCGTCGGCGAACAGGATCTGCGGGCTCTTGCCGCCCAGCTCCAGCGTGACCGGGCAGTGGCGCTCGGCCGCGACCTGCTGGATCAGCGTGCCGATCTTCGGGCTGCCGGTGAAGCTGATGTGGTCGATGCCTTCGTGGCGCGCCAGCGCGTCGCCCACCTCGTGGCCGTAGCCGGTCACGATGTTCAGGGCGCCCGCCGGGAAGCCGGCTTCGGCCGCCAGCTGGGCCACGCGGATCAGCGACAGGCAGGCGTCCTCGGCCGGCTTGACCACGCAGACGTTGCCCGCGGCCAGCGCGCCGCCCACGCTGCGGCCGAAGATCTGCATCGGGTAGTTCCAGGGGATCACGTGGCCGGTCACGCCGTGCGGCTCGCGCCAGGTGAAGACGCTGTAGCCGTCCTGGTAGGGGATCGTCTCGCCGTGCAGCTTGTCGCAGGCGCCGGCGTAGAACTCGAAGTAGCGCACCAGCGCCAGCGCATCGGCCCGGGCCTGTTTCACCGGCTTGCCGCAGTCGCGCTGCTCGAGCAGTGCCAGTTCGTCGACGTGCTCGGCGACCTTCTGCGACAGGCGATAGAGCAGGCGGCCGCGTTCGGCCGCGCTCACCTTGTGCCAGACGCTCTCGAAGCAGTCGCGCGCGGCGCGTACCGCGGTGTCGATGTCGGCCGCGTTGCTGCGCTGGATTTCTTCGAAGACCTGGCCGTCCGACGGATCGATGACGGGCAGGGTGCGGCCCGACGAGGAGGGCACGTCGGCATTGGCGATGTAGTTGAGTTGCATGTCGGATCACACGGCTGGAAGCCGTTCTGGAGATGGTCTTGGGAAGCGTCTGGAAGGGTCGGTCCGCAAGCGCGGTATGGTCGGTACCCAGCCGCCAATGGTAAGAGGCCTGCGCCCATCGCGCCGGCACTGCCTGGCGCGGACCTTGCAAACGGCCCTGAATGCCCCAACTTCGATCCATGAACGCAACACCCAACATCAGCCTCGACGTCACCGAAAGGTTGGCCCAGCTCCTCGAGCGGCTCGACCACAGCGCCGTGCCGGTGGGCGCAGACCAGTACCGTTCGGTCGTGATGCACCTCGTGCATGAATTCGCCGACCTGGCCCCGAGCGTCGCGCTGGGACCGCTGCTCGACAGCTACCCGGCCGCCGCCGAGGTCTACGAAAACCTCCAGTACCCGCACGCCGGCCTGTGCCGCTCCGGGCTGGATGCCGCCATGGCCGCCGAACTGCGCGCCAAAGAAGCCATCGCCCGCGCCATGGCCACCCCTCCCGCACCGGATGCCGCCCATGTCCAAGGATGATGTGAAGACGGCCGTGGTGGCCGACGGACTGCGTTACAAGTCCAAGCCCTCGGGCTCGCCCTTCCGGGCGTCCTCGTCCTTCAGCGGCGCGACCATGTCCTGCTTCATGTGCGGCAAGCACCGCCTGCGCTCGCAGATGCGTACCCGCCAGGTGCTGGGCAAGTCGCAAAGCGTCTGTGCCCCCTCCTGCAAGGTGCTGGCCGAACAGCTCGAAGGCGCCGGACCGGCCACCGAGGGCGGGTAATCGCGGATTGCACCCAAGGGATTTCCGTACTTTCGAACGATGTAGTTCAAACGGGTACTTGAAATTCGGTAGGCGGTGCAGTGAAATGGCGTGTAAGAGTTAGAAACAAATGATTCTTGAATTTTCGATTGTTTTCTGATTCTTGAGCGAAGGGTCGTCCGTTTTGCGGGGGGAGACGTTCTCCCGGAACGATTCCCGACCCGGCCCCAAGGAGGACCATTTTGAACAACCCGCGGCACGTCATCATGCAGGTCGTCAAGCGCTCCGGCGGCGCCTCGCACCACGTGAGCTTCACCATCGACGACCATTTCGTCGAGCGCCTGAGCCAGCTGCGCTCGCTGGTGCCCCCCCTCACGACGCTCAGCAGGCAACGCGATCTGGTGATCGACAAGGTGCGCGTGCGCCTGCCCACCGCGGTGTGGCGTGCCGGCGCGCTGGTCGAGGACCAGATCGAGGGCTCCTGCATCGTGATCGCGAACGAAGGCCTCTTCAGTTGCGGCGGCAAGGACCGGCGCAGCAAGGAGAAGCTCGTGACCTACGCCTTTTCCATCGCGCGCCTGGGCGAACTGCACGCCGAGCGGCGTGTGGGCGAGACCCTCTACATCCGCGACGGCGTGTTCACCAATGACGAGCCCGCCGATTCGCCGGCCGGCCGATGGGTCGCATCGCTGCACGAGTTCGAGGAGGTGCGCGTGCCGGACGCCCCCTCCGACTTCGACACCCTGCAGGGGGCGCCGCTGCGCGCCGAAGAGCGCCTGCATGCCTCGCCCGGCCTGCGCTTGAACTGAGCCCTGCGGCAGCGCTCCAGTAGACTGCTCGGCCTGAAGGCCGTTGCGATCTCCGCACCGGCGACGGAGACAACATTCGACATGAATCGCAAGACACTGCTTTCGCTGCTGGCCCTCTCGGCCCTCTCGACGTTCACGCTGGCACCGACCGCCGCCCTGGCGCAGGGCACCGCCGCCTACCCCAACAAGCCGATCCGCCTGATCGTTCCCTTCCCGCCGGGCGGCGGCACCGACATCATGTCGCGCATCGTCGGCCAGCGTCTGTCCGAAGCCAACAAGTGGACCGTGGTGGTGGACAACCGGCCGGGCGCCGGCGGCACCATCGGTATCACCGAGGCGGTGCGCATGCCCGCCACCGGCTACGAGATGGTCATGGGCCAGAAGGACAACCTGGCCGTGGCGCCCTGGCTCTACAAGGGCCTGAGCTACGACCCCTCGAAGGACCTGACGGCGGTGGCGCTGGTGGCCGAGTCGCCGCTGGTGATCGTCACCGCGGCCAATTCGCCGTTCAAGAACATGGCCGACGTGATCGCCGCGGCCAAGGCCGCGCCCGACACCATCACCTACGGCAGCCCGGGCAACGGCACCACCATCCACCTGGCCGGCGAGATGTTCAAGATGGACGCCGGCATCAAGATCACGCACGTGCCCTACAAGGGCTCGAACCCGGCCGTCATCGACACGATGAGCGGCACGGTCTCGATGATGGTGTCGTCCATCCCCTCGGCGATCTCGCAGATCAAGGCCGGCAAGCTGCGCGCCCTGGCCGTGACCTCGGCCAAGCGCAGCGTGAGCCTGCCCGACGTGCCGACGATCGCCGAGTCGACCCCGCTCAAGGATTTCGACGTGAGCTCCTGGTACGGCGTCTTCATGCCGGCCAACGCGCCCAAGGACGTGGTCGCCACCGTGAACGCGGCGATCAACAAGCAACTGGCGCTGCCCGAAGTGCGGGAAGCGATCCACGCCCAGGGTGCCGAGCCGCGCCCGCTCACGCCCGAGGCCTTCGGCGCGCTGGTCAAGGCCGACTACGTCAAGTGGAAGGGCATCGTCGCCGCTTCCGGCGTCAAGGTCGAGTGAAAGCGGGCGGGTCGATGCAGACACCGGTCGCAGCCTGATGGGCGCCGCATTCCAAGCCCTGTCGCTGCCGGGCGTGATGCTCTGGGGGCTGGTGTTCTTCGGCGGCCTCTACCTGAGCTTCGGCGCGATCACCTGGCTGCTCACGCAGCGCGTGCTGCCCGCCCTGGGCATCGGCCGCGTGCTCGATCCGCGGCCGGTGCGCGCCGAGCAGTGGCGCCGCGAGTTCACGCAGTCCGGCCTCTCGGTGCTGATCTTCGGCCTGGGCATGGTGTTCCCCTGGGGTCTGCTGCAGCTGGGCTGGGCCCGGCTCGCGGTCGATGCCGGCGGCTGGCAGATCGCGGCCGAGATCCTCGTGCTCGCGGTCTGGAACGACGTGCATTTCTGGATCAACCACCGGCTGCTGCACACCAAGCTGCTGCGCCGCTTTCACGGGCCGCACCACCGTTCGGTGGTCACCACGCCGTTCTCGACCTACAGCTTCCATCCCATCGAGGCGCTGATGCTGGGCAACGTGATCCTGTGGCCGATGCTGGTGCATGACTTCAGCTTCTGGTCGCTGGCGTCGGTGCCGGTGTTCAGCCTGTTCTTCAACTGCATCGGCCACGCCAACTACGACTTCGTGACCCGCGTGTCCTACGGCCACTGGTTCGCCGCGAGCCGGCGCCACCATCTGCACCACGCCGCGCACGCAGGCAACTACGGTTTCCAGTTCACCTTCATGGACCGGCTGTTCGGCACGCGCCTGCCGGCCGATGCGGCCGACGTGCAGCTCGAGGCTTTCCGCCGCAAGCAGGCGACACAAGGGCCCGGCGCCTGAAGCGCACACGCATGCCGCGGCTGCGCCACTTTCGCGACTGGCAGAGCCTGGCCTACCTGGTGGCGCTGCCCGCACTCGCGGCCTGGCAATGGGTGCACGGCTTCTGGTGGCCGCTCTATGCGCTGATGCTGTTCCTCACGCTGGGCATCGGCGTGATCCACCACAATCACACGCACCTGCGCATGTGGCACGGGCGTTGGGCCAACCGGGCCACCGACCTCTACATCACGCTGCTGCAGGGCCATCCGACCTTCGTGTTCTGGCCGGCGCACGTGGCCAACCACCATCGGCATCGGCACGGCGAGCGCGACGTGGCGCGCACCTACCGTTTCGGCGGCGACACCAACCACCTGTGGGGCTACCTGCTGCATCCGCTGCAGGCGGTCTTCGTGCTGTATCCGCACATTCTGGGCTGGCTCGCGGCGCTGCGCCGGCGCGGTCCGGGCGCCTTCCGCTACTGCATGGCGCAGTACGCGGTGTGGCTGGGCTCGTGGGCGCTGCTGCTGGCGATCGACTGGCGCCGGGCGCTGCTGTTCGTGATCGTGCCGCAGTTGCACGGCCTGCACTGGCTGCTGGCGACCAACTACCTGCAGCACGCGCATGCCGACGGCAGCCCGCGCCGCGAAAAAGTCGCACCAGGCGATACGCAACGGGGCGCACTGAACTACGCACGCAACTTCGAGGGGCTGGTGAACCCGCTGTTGTTCAACATCGGGCTTCACACCGCTCACCATGAGAACCCGCATGCCCACTGGTCCGACCTCACCCGACTGCACCGCGACACCTACCGCGAGCGCGTCGACCCCGCGCTCAACGAAGGCGGCCTGCTGCCGTACATGTTCCGCGTGTTCGTGCTCGGTGCCGTCGTGCCGCGCTTTCGCAGCCGCTCGCTGATGCCCGCGCGCCCCGTCGTCGATCTTTCTTCCCACTGAATCCCATGCCCGTTCCCTTTCAACGCGTCTACCTTCAAAGCGCCGGCAGCTTCCTGCCCGGCGAGCCCGTCGACAACGAGCGGATGGACGACTACATCGCGCCGCTCAACCGCCTGTCGCAGCGCATCAAGCGCCGGATCCTGGCCGAGAACGGCATTCGCGAGCGCTACTACGCGATCGATGCCGAGGGCCGCACCGTGTTCACCAATGCACAGCTCGCCGCCGGCGCGATCCGCGACTGCCTGACACGTGGCGGCGCCGACCTGACGCAGGTGTCGATGCTGGCCAGCGGCTCCTCGGGCGGCGACGCGCTGATGCCCGGCTTCGCCAACATGATCCAGGGCGAGCTCGCCGCGCCGCCGATGGAAACGCTGTCGGTGCACGGCATCTGCGCGGCCGGCGTGGGCGCGATCCAGGCGGCCGCCCAGGGCATCGAGCTCGGCGCGCACCGCAGCGCGCTCGCGGTGGCCGCCGAGATGCCCTCGCGCCTGTTCAAGCGCTCGCGCTTCGCCGCGCGCGGCTACGAGACCGACTTCGACTCGCACTTCCTGCGCTGGATGCTGTCCGATGGGGCGGGCGCGCTGCTGCTGTCCGACGGCGCGGCGCTGGCCGGCGCCAAGGGCCTGAAGCTCCGGCTCAAGTGGGTGCACCAGCGCGCCTTCTCGGGCGACTACCCGGTCTGCATGCAGCTGGGCCTGACCGAGGACCGCGAGCGCGGCCACCTCGACTTCGGCTCCTGGGCCGAGGCCGAGGCCGCCGGTGCGCTGTCGCTGCGCCAGGACATCCGGCTGCTGCCGCACCTGTTCGACATCGGCATTCACGAGTACGCGCAACTGGTGAAGGACGGCTGGGTCGACCCGGCGCGGGTCGACCACTTCCTGTGCCACTACTCCTCGGAAAAATTCATCCCGGTGGTGGAGGACCTGATGGGCAAGGCCGGCCTCGCGATCCCGCGCGAGCGCTGGTACAGCAACCTCGCCTGGCGCGGCAACACCGGGGCGGCGTCGATCCTGGTGATGCTGTCCGAATTCCTGCAGACGCGCACCCTGAAGGCTGGCGAGCAGATCTTCTGCTACGTGCCGGAGTCGGGTCGTTTCATGGCCGCCTACATGCTGCTCGAGGTCGAAGCCGCCGACGCGCCGCCGGCCGCGATCGCCGCGCCGCAGGCCAAGGCGGCCCCGATGCCGGCCGAGGACGAATTCATCGCGCCGCCGCACGATCCCGGTTCCGCCCCCGACGGCCTGCGCGACCTGCTCACCGAGCTGGCCTCGATCTGGCACGACTACCGCTCGCAGGTCTGGCGCACACCGCTGGTGCGCAAGATCCGCGAGCGCCGCTTCGCCGTGCCCGACTACCTGAACTGGATGGCGCAGTGGGTGCCGCAGGTGCGTGAAGGCAGCCTCTGGATGCGCGAAGGCGCGGCCTCGCTGACCGGCGACTACCAGACGCTGGCCGCGCTGATCGACGTGCACGCCGGAGAAGAGCAGAACGACTTCCAGATCCTGTTCGACGACTACCGCAAGGCGGGCGGGCCGGTGAGCGACATCGCCCAGCTGCGCCGCAACCCGGGCGGCGAGGCGCTCAACGCCTACCTGCACGGCCTGGCCGCGACGCCCAACCCGATCGGGCTGCTGGGCGCGATCTACGTCATCGAAGGCACGGGCCAGCGCATCGTGCCGGCGCTGCTGCCGCTGCTCAAGGCCTCGCTGAAGCTGCCGCCCGACGTGTTCCGCTTTCTCGAATACCACGGCCACAACGACGAGCACCACCTGAGCCGCTGGCTGATGGCGGTCGAGATGGTGATGGCGATCGACCCCGGTGGCGACGCGCCCCGGAAGATCGTCGAGACCGCGCGCCACACGGCGGCCCTGTACCTGATGCAGTTCCAGCACATCACGCAAGGATGAAATGAGCCGCCACCCGATTCCGGAATTTCTCTCGAAGCCGCACGACGAGCGCGATCCCAGCCCCTGGCGCGCGCTCTACCTGGACCAGAGCACGCCGCTGCCGGACGAGGTCAAGTCGGCCTGGCTGGCCGACTCGAGCTCGGCCTCGCGGCAGTTCCTGCTGCCTTTCCTGCGGCCGCTGGCGCGCACCTTCATCATCCTGTTCCAGATCGTCAAGGTGTTCGTGCCGCGCAACTGGTCGCACTCGGGGCTGCTGCACCGCTTCCTGGCCTGGGGGCTGCAGCATTTCGTGTCGCCCGAGGCCAACTGGCTGATCCTGCGGCATTTCCATCTGGGCTCGCAGGTGCTGGCCTTCATCGGCGCCAACTCGCCCGTGCCGGTGTCCACCACGCCGCTGACGCCGATGGACATCGACGCGCTCAAGGACCACACCTTCCTCAAGCACGACCTCAACCTGTTCAATTTCGTGATCCGCCTCAACACGGCGCTGCGCGAGAAGGGGCTGGAGCTGTGCAAGCCCGAGCACGTCGACTTCTCGATGATCCGCGACCCGGGCCTGAAGCTGGAGGACATGCCGCACGGCAAGCTCAACTTCCTCGACCTGCAGAGCGCGATCGAGCTGTTCACGCCGCTCTACCAGCTGATGCTCACCGACAACGATTTCTGGCGCGCCGCCAACTCGCTGCAGCTCGACGAGACCATCGGCATCTACGCGGCCACGCTGCTGGCGGCGCCCGAGCACCTGGTGCTGGTCAACAACAAGCACCCCCTGGTGCCGCTGTCGACGCTGCGTGCGGGCTACCGGCTGGTGATCCACGGCCTGTCGACCGAGATGCTGCACAGCCTGCTCGACCGTTTCCGGCTGGCCCAGGAGGAGGGCGTGGCCGTCAACACGACCAGCGGGCCGGCCGACGCCGGCTGAGCGGCCCTACTTCTTCGCGGCCGGCTGCAGGTCCTTCACTGCCGCGAGCATCTTCTCGACGTGCTTGGCCGGATTCAGGCTCTGGTAGTAGAAGGCGACCGCGCCGTTGGGCGCGATCACGTACGAGATGCGATTGGCATACTCGGGCCGCGTCTGCATCAGCGCGTCGAAGGATTTGCTGATGGTGCGGGTCTGGTCCGACGCCACCGGGAATTTGCCCTGGCAGGCCTGGCTGGAGAATTTCGCCAGCGTTTCCGGGTCGTCGGTCGAGACGCCGATCACGGTGGCGCCAGCCGCCTTGAAGTCCTCCATGGCCTCGGCGAAGGCGTGGGCCTCCATCGAGCAGCCGGTGGAGAATGCGGCCGGGAAGAAGTAGAGCACCACCGGCCCTTTCTGCAGCGCATCGCCCAGCGAATAGGTGAAGGGCTTGCCGTCGAGCGCCGCCGGCGCGTTGAACCGGGGGGCCGACTCGCCGATGTCGAGCGCAGCCGCGGCCGGCTGCGAGGCGCCGAAAGCGAGCATCATCAGCGGTATGACAAGAAATTTGGGAGCCATGGACAGCATGTTTTCATCCCCGGAAAAACGATGATGCGCATCTTAGTCCGCCAAGTCGTGGCGCGCTGCGCCGCGCGGCTGGCCTTGCTTGGCGTCGTGGTCTTGCTGGCCGCCTGCGGCGGCCTGCCGATCGCCAAGCAGATGCAGCCCACGCTGTCGCGGCCGGTCGATCCGTCGACACCGCTGGCGAAGATCGTCGAGGCCTCGACGCCGCCGGGCGAGCATTCGGGCTTCCGGCTGATGCCGCTGGGCGTCTATTCGCTCGATGCGCGCATCGAACTGGCCCGCCGCGCCCAGCGCACCCTCGACGTGCAGTACTACGTGCTGGCCAACGACGGCGCGGGCGGCCTGCTGCTGCGCACGCTCAAGGAAGCGGCGCTGCGTGGCGTGCGGGTGCGGCTCCTGGTCGACGACCTCTACACCGTCGACACCGACCAGATGCTGCTGGCGCTCACGGCCACGCCCAACGTCGAGGTGCGCCTGTTCAACCCCTTCTGCTGCGCGCGCGGCAGCCTGGCCGGCCGCTTCGCCGCCTCGGCCTTCGACGTCCAGCGGCTCAACCACCGGATGCACAACAAGCTGTTCATCGCCGACGGCGTGATGGCCGTGGCCGGGGGGCGCAACATCGCCGACGAGTACTTCACGCTGAACAGCGCGCAGAACTTCATCGACATGGACGCGCTGGTGGTGGGCAAGGTGATCCGGGAGCTGGAGGTGATCTTCGATCTGTACTGGAACAGCGAGGAGGTCTATCCGATCGCTGCTATCGTCCAGCCCTACGCGGGAAAGACGGCCATGGACAGCGACTTCGACGCCCGCGTCGGCATGGGCGTGCCGCCGCCCAAGGTGGTGCTGCCGCCGGCCGACGTGCTGGGCTATGGCCCGATCGGCGAAGAATTCGATGCCGGCCAGGTCGGCTTCCTCTGGGGCCAGGCCGCAGCGGTGGCCGACCCGCCCGCCAAGCTGCGCTACATGACGGCCGACGAGGCCTTCTCCACCAGCGTCACGGCGCATTTCTGGCAGCAGCTGCTGCGGGCGGAGAACGACGTGGTGCTGACCTCGCCCTACATGGTGCCGGGCGAACGCGGCATGGAAGGGTTCGCGCAGCTGCGGGATTGGGGCGTGAACGTCACGCTGCTGACCAATTCGCTGGCGGCCAACGACGAGCCCCTGGTGCACAGCGGCTATGCGCGCTACCGCAAGCGGCTGCTGGAACTGGGCATCGACCTGTACGAACTGAGTCCGGAGCGCACCACGCGCAACAAGCGCCTGGGCGTCTTCGGCAGCTCGCTGGGGCGGCTGCATGCCAAGACCGCGGTGGTCGACAAGCGGCGGGTCTTCATCGGATCGGTCAACCTCGATCCGCGCTCGGCCACGCAGAACACCGAACTGGGCATTTCGGTCGACAGCCCGCAACTGGCGCGCGAGATGCTGCGCATCATCAACATCAGCAAGCTGGAGAGTGCCTACCGCGTGCGGCTCGACGGGTCGAGCGAGCGGCTGGAGTGGCTGTCGATGGACGATGAAAAGGAAGTGATCCTCTACGACGAGCCGGAATCGACCTGGCGCCAGCGCTTCTTCATCAACCTCTTCGGGCCGCTGGTGCCCGAGGGGTTGCTGTAGCGCGGCGCCGCGGCGCTCTGACTTCCGTCCTTACTTCTTGATCGTGACTTCGACCCGCCGCGCTTCGGCGGGCGGCCCGTCGGCCTGGGTCTGCTCAGGCTTGGCCAGCTCGACCTTGTCGGCCGGCGCGCCTGCGGCCTTGAGCGCCTCGCCCACGGCCTCGGCACGCTGCCTGGCGAGCTCGGCGTTCTTCGCCGGATCGCCGCTGGCGTCGTGGTAGCCGCTGACCAGCGCGGTGCTGCCGCTCTGCACGGCCTTGACCACATCGGCCAGGGCCTCGCGGCCGCCGGGCGCGACCTCGGCCTTGCCGGTCGCGAAGTAGAACTTCACGATGCCGTTCTCCACCTTCACCAGCGCGCTCTCGGCCGCGGCCATGGGTGAAGCGGGCGCGGCGACAGGCGCCATGGCCGCGGGCGGTGTCACCGGCGCGGCCGCGACCTCGCCGCCATGGAACTTGACCACCAGCGGCACGATCAGCAGCGCCACGATGTTGATGATCTTGATCAGCGGGTTGACGGCCGGGCCGGCCGTGTCCTTGTAGGGGTCGCCCACGGTGTCGCCGGTGACGGCCGCCTTGTGCGCCTCGGAGCCCTTGCCGCCGTGGTGGCCGTCCTCGATGTACTTCTTGGCGTTGTCCCACGCGCCGCCGCCGGTGCACATCGAGATCGCCACGAACAGGCCGGTGACGATGGTGCCCATGAGCAGCCCGCCCAGTGCCTTGGGGCCCAGCAGCAGGCCGACCAGGATCGGCACCACCACCGGCAGCAGCGAGGGAATCATCATCTCCTTGATGGCCGCGCCGGTCAGCATGCCGACGGCCTTGCCGTATTCGGGCTTGGCCGTGCCTTCCATGATGCCGGGGATCTCGCGGAACTGGCGCCGCACTTCCTCCACCACCGCGCCGGCCGCGCGGCCCACGGCCTCCATGGCCATGGCGCCGAACAGGTAGGGGATCAGCCCGCCGATGAACAGGCCGACGATCACCATCGGGTCGCTCAGGTTGAAGCTGATGGCCTGGCCGTAGCTCTCGAGCTTGTGGGTGTAGTCGGCGAACAGCACCAGCGAGGCCAGGCCGGCCGAGCCGATCGCATAGCCCTTGGTCACGGCCTTGGTGGTGTTGCCCACCGCGTCGAGCGGGTCGGTCACGGCGCGCACGCTGGCGGGCAGCTCGGCCATCTCGGCGATGCCGCCGGCGTTGTCGGTGATCGGGCCGTAGGCGTCGAGCGCGACCACGATGCCGGCCATGCTCAGCATGGCCGTGGCCGCCACCGCGATGCCGAACAGGCCGGCCAGCGAATAGGAAGCCAGGATCGCGATGCAGACGAAGATCACCGGCCAGGCGGTCGAACGCATCGACACGCCCAGGCCCGCGATGATGTTGGTGCCGTGGCCGGTGGTCGAGGCCTGCGCGATGTGCTGCACCGGCTTGTACTGGGTGCCGGTGTAGTACTCGGTGATCCAGACCAGCGCGGCGGTCAGCGCCAGGCCCACGAAGCAGGCGCCGAAGAGCTTGAGCTGGCTGCCGCTGGGGGCGATGGCGTTGTCCGGCATGATCCAGCGGGTGACGAACCAGAACGCGATCAGCGACAGCACGCCCGCCACCGCCAGCCCCTTGTAGAGCGCCGGCATCACGTTGGTCATGCCCGGCGAGGCCTTGACGAAGAAGCAGCCGATGATCGACGCGATGATCGACACGCCGCCCAGCGCCAGCGGGTAGAGCACCGCGTTGACCGGCGCCGCCGTGACCATCAGCGCGCCCAGCACCATGGTGGCGATCAGCGTGACCGCATAGGTCTCGAACAGGTCGGCCGCCATGCCGGCGCAGTCGCCCACGTTGTCGCCCACGTTGTCGGCGATCACCGCCGGGTTGCGCGGGTCGTCTTCCGGGATGCCGGCTTCGACCTTGCCCACCAGGTCGGCGCCGACGTCGGCGCCCTTGGTGAAGATGCCACCGCCCAGCCGGGCGAAGATCGAGATCAGCGAGGAGCCGAAGGCGAAGCCGATCAGCGGGTTGAGCAGCGCCGCCAGGCCCGGGCCCTGCGCCGGGCTGTGGCCCGCGAGGAACCAGTAGAAGCCCGCCACGCCCAGCAGCCCGAGCCCCACCACCAGCATGCCGGTGATGGCGCCGCCGCGGAAGGCCACGTCGAGCGCCGGGCCGATGCCCTGCGTCGCGGCCTGGGCGGTGCGCACGTTGGCGCGCACCGAGACGTTCATGCCGATGAAGCCGCAGGCGCCGGAGAGCACCGCGCCGATCACGAAGCCGATGGCGGTGGTGGCGTCGAGGAACAGGCCGATCAGGATCGCCAGCACCAGGCCCACGATGCCGATGGTGCGGTACTGCTTGGCCAGGTAGGCGGCGGCGCCTTGCTGGATCGCCGCCGCGATCTCCTGCATGCGGGCGTTGCCGGGGTCTTTCGCGAGGATCCAGCTGCGGGCCCAGAAGCCATAGCCGACGGCCACGAGGCCGCAGACGATGGCGAGGACGAGAGGGGTGTTGCCAATCATGCCTTGCATCTCCATTCGTTCGTTGTGACTTGTGGAGACGAGAGCCCGACCCGGTGCGCAACGCGTACGGGTCAAGGCTGCCGTCGCGTTGCTTCCTCGAAGCCTGCACCGTGGAACGACACAGACCGATTGGCCAACGGCGGCAATTTACAGGCAAAAGCCGCGGCGTGGTGCGGTCGGGCAGGCCACGAAAGTAAACTTCGGGTTTGTCCGAATCCCCCTCCAACTTTTCACTACACCGCTAAAACCATGTCCCTCGACAAAGTTTCCCCCGGCAAGAACCTCCCCGATGCCTTCAACGTGGTCATCGAGATCCCGATGAACTCGGACCCGATCAAGTACGAGGTGGACAAGGAATCGGGCGCGCTGTTCGTCGATCGCTTCATGACGACCGCGATGTACTACCCCGCCAACTACGGCTACGTGCCGCAGACGCTGAGCGGCGACGGCGACCCGGTCGACGTGCTGGTGATCGCGCCGTACCCGCTGCTGCCGGGCGTGGTGGTGCCCTGCCGTCCGCTGGGCATCCTGATGATGGAAGACGAGGCGGGCGTCGACGGCAAGGTGCTGGCCGTGCCCACCACCAAGGTGCTGCCGATCTACAGCCACTGGAATTCGATCGACGACGTGAACCCGATGCGCCTGAAGGCCATCAGCCACTTCTTCGAGCACTACAAGGACCTGGAAGCCGGCAAGTGGGTCAAGATCCTCGGCTGGGAAGGCATCGACGCCGCCAAGAAGGAAATCCTGGACGGCATCGCGAACTACAACAAGTAATTCGGCCTTGCGCAGAAGAAGCGCCACCGCCCCTCGGGGCCGTGGCGCTTTTTGCTGCCTGTCCGTGGTGGGGTGCATACCAGCGCTGTCGCGCACGCGGACGGAGCGTGCGAAACGCGCCCCTACAATCCATCGCCTTCACCGCTTCCTCTCGCCTCTGTCGCCATGCTGTTTCCCACGGTCGAGTACGGCCTCTTCTTCCTGCTCGTGCTCGCGGTGGCCTGGGGACTCTGCCGATGGCTGGATGCGCACAAGGCCTTCCTGCTGATCGCCAGCTATGTCTTCTACGGCTTCTGGAACTGGGCTTATGTGCCGCTGCTGTTCGGCATCTCGCTGTTCGCGGGGCTGGTGGCGCAGCGCATCCAGCGCAACGAGGACGCCAGGGTGCGCAAGCGCTGGCTGGTGTTCGGCGTGGTGGTCTGCCTCGCGGTGCTGGTCCACTACAAGTACACGACCTTCCTGCTGCTGGCGCTGATCGACGCCTGGGGCGCCTTCGGCACGCCGCCCGCGATCCAGCTCGACAGCGTGGCCCTGCCGCTGGGCGTGTCCTTCTTCGTCTTCCACGCGATCTCGCTGCTGGGCGACGTGTACCGGCGCAAGCTCAAGCAGGCGGTACGCATCCCCGACGTGCTGCTCTACGTGGCCTTCTTCCCGCAGCTGATCGCCGGCCCGATCCTGCGCGCCTCGCAGTTCATGCCGCAGCTGCTCGAGCGCCGCCGGCCCGATGCGGTGCGCGTGAACCGCGGCCTGATGCTGATCGTCGTGGGCCTGTTCAAGAAGGTGGTGGTGGCCAACCTGCTGGCCACGCAGCTGGTCGACCCGGTGTTCTCCAACCCGCGCATCTACGGCGGCTGGGACATGCTGCTGGCGGTCTACGGCTACGCGGTGCAGATCTACTGCGACTTCTCGGGCTATACCGACATCGCGATCGGCTGCGCGCTGCTGCTGGGCTACCGCTTCCCGCGCAACTTCGACGCGCCCTATGTCTCGGGCAGCCCGCAGGAGTTCTGGCGGCGCTGGCACATCTCGCTGTCGACCTGGCTGCGCGACTACCTCTACATTCCGCTGGGCGGCTCGCGTGGCGGCCCCTGGCGCACCAGCCTCAACCTGATGGTCACGATGCTGCTGGGCGGCCTGTGGCACGGCGCGGCCTGGACCTTCGTGGTCTGGGGCGCGCTGCATGGCCTGTACCTCGTGATCCACCGCGCCTGGGCCGCCTTGCCCTGGCCCGCGCTGGTGCGCTGGCGCACGACAGTGGCCTGGCGCTGGATCGCGCGGCTGCTGCTGTTCCATGCGGTGTGCGCGGCCTGGGTGTTTTTCCGTGCGCCGAGCTTCGACCTGGCTTTCGCGGTCTTCGGCCGGCTGGCCGAGCCCGGCGTGCTGACCCTGGCCACCGGGCCGGTGCTGATCGCGCTGAGCATCGGCCTGGCCGGCCAGTACGTGCCGCGCCGGTGGTTCAATGCGCTCGAGCTCGGCCTCGGGCGCTGGCCCGCGCTGGTGCGCGGCGGCGCGCTGGCCACGGCCGTGTTCGCGATCGACCTGCTGGGCCCGACCGGGATCGCGCCCTTCATCTACTTCCAGTTCTGAGCATGGCGCCGATGACCCGCTCTTCCTCGCCCAGCATGCTGCGCCGCGTGCTGCGCAACGACCGTCGCCAGCTGGCGCTGGTCGCGGCCGGCTTCGTGCTCGTGATCGCCTTGCTCGAATCGCGCGGCCTGATCGTCTGGGCCGACCGGCTCGAGGTCGGCCCGCTGCAGCAGCAACTGGCGCGGGGCGCGCGGGCGCTCGACGGCGCGCTCACGCCACTGGGCATCGCGGCCTGGCGGCCGCGCGCGCTCGAGACCCTGGCACGCACCGGCTGGAGCGACATGCCGCAGGACGATGGCAAGGAGGCGGTGCCGGCGATGGTGCTGGCGACGCAGGTGGCCGTGCCGGTGCCTGCCGCATCAGCGCCCGTGCCGGCCCCGATGCCGCCCGCCGCGTCTGCCTCGGCCCCCGCCGTGGCCGTCGCCCCGGCGCCCGTGGCCGCTCCTCCGGCGGGCCCGGTCGAGGCCCTGCCCGTGGCCCAGGCGCTGCAAGGTGGCACCGTGCTGACCCCGCTGCCGCAGGCCACGGCCGCGCGCCCGCGCATCGTCGCGCTGGCCGGCGACTCGGTGATGGCCGTCGGCCTGAGCGCGCAGCTCCAGCGCGATCTCGCGCCGTACCGCGACAGCATCGTCACGCTCAAGGCCTACCGCTCGGCCACCGGCCTGGCCCGGCCCGAGGTGTTCGACTGGCTCAACGAGTACCCGCTGATGCTCGAGCACCGGCGGCCCGACGTGGTGATCGTCGCCATCGGTGCCAACGACGGCCAGGGCTTCGTCGAGGGCGGCAAGGTCAAGGCCTTCGGCACGCCCGAGTGGCATGCGGTCTACGCCAGGCGCATCGCCGACTATCTGGCCATGCTGGCGCGCGACGGCGCGCTGGTGCTGTGGCTGCAGCTGCCGCCGATGAAGTCGGCCAAGTTCAATGCGCGCATGGAGACCATCAACGAGATCGCGCGCGAGGCCGTGGCCCGCGAGCCGCGCGCCATCTGGTGGAACCCCATGGGCCGGATCGCCGACGCCAACGGCGAGTTCCGCGAGTTCGGGCCGCGTGCCGACGGCAAGAAGCCGGTGCGGCTGCGCGAGGCCGACGGCATCCATCTCTCCGACGAGGGTGCCGGGCTCATCACGCCGGACCTCGTGCGCTGGTTGAATCCCGCGGCGCCCCCTGCGCCGGCACCCCGCAGCGGCTCCTGAGGCGAAGGCGCCTCAGCGGCAGGGGTCTTCGAGCCGCGCCGGCTTGTAGGGCGTGCCGTCGGGCCAGCTGCCCAGCGACAGCTGCTCGGGCGTGCCGAGGCCGAACACCACCGGCTGCAGCGTGCCCAGCCGCAGGCTGTCGAGCACGCCGTCGACCACCTTCCAGTAGCCATGGAAATCCAGCTGATTGAGCGATCCCGAGCTTTCGTAGACCGGGCGGCCGATCAGCGTGGACGGGAAGTCCTGCGAGCTCAGCGCGAAGTCGTAGCGGCTGTCGGGTGCGCCCGGCGAACCGTGGCCCGCCATGACCTTGCGGCCGTTGTTCTCGTCCGAGGGCAGCACCATCATCACGCGGCGTTCGCGTGGGATGTGGCACAGCTTGGCCATCAGCTTGCGGGCCGTGGGCAGGCCGATCGGGTCGACCTCGCCGGTCACGATCGCGATCGGCAGCGTGGGCGGCAGCAACTGGATCGGTCCGATGATGCTTTTGCCGAGCTCGCCGCGCGCCACATGGTGCGCGTCGCCCGGGCCGGTGAGCACGATGGCGTCGGGCGGCGGCAGGTTGAAGCGTTGCGGGTCGAGCGCCAGGCCCAGCGAGATCGCCGCGCCCATCGAGAAACCGTAGTAGAGCGTGCGACCGGGCTCGGGCCGCAGGCCGAAGCTCTTTTCCAGCACGTCGAGCGCGCGCCGGTTGGCCGCGCCTGCGGTTTCGGTGACGGTCTGCGGCGAGGTCTTGTCCGAGTCCTGGTAAACCGGATAGACCACCGCATGGCCGCTGCGGGCCAGGTGGTCGATCATGGCGCCGAAGTTGAGCGGGCTCATGCCCAGCCAGCCGTGGTGCAGCAGCACCACCGGCACCTGGCCCACGGGCCGCGGGCGCGCGGGCACGAACAGGTAGGCGCGCTGGGCGCCGTCGCCGATCACGCGGACGTCGACCGCGGCGTGGGTCTCGCGCGCCTTGTAGCTCTCGGGGCTGTAGGAAGAGGTCATGGCGCGCGGCGTCTGGGCATGGGCCGGGGCGAACAGCAGGAGGGTGCTCAGGCCGGCCGCGAGGGCCGGGCGCAGGGCGGGGAAAAGGCGGGACGAAGATCTGGAAGGCTGAAAAGGCATGCGGGGTTCCGGTGCGCGACAGCGCCGATTGTCGCGTCCGCCGCCATCAGGGGGCGGCCTTGAACGGACTGCGCTCGTCCAGGTGTTCCATGTAGTTCTCGATGCCTGCGCCCTCGCGCTCGAGAAAGCGCTCGACGGCATCGGCGAAGGCCGGGTGCGCAAGCCAGTGGGCGCTGGTGGTCTTGACCGGCATCAGCGCGCGCGCCATCTTGTGCTCGCCCTGGGCGCCGCCCTCGAAGCGCTGCACACCGTGCGCGATGCACCAGGCCAGCGGCTGGTAGTAGCAGGCCTCGAAGTGCAGGCAGTCCACGCGCTCGAGCGCGCCCCAGTAGCGACCGTAGGCGGCCTGCGGCGCCTCGCTGCCATCGAGCGACAGCGCGATCAGGCTGGAAGCGATCGGCTTGCCTTCGCGCTCGGCCACGAACAGCAGCCAGGCCTCGGGCAGGGTGTCGGCCATGCGCTGGAAGAAGTCGCGCGTGAGGTAGGGCGCGTTGCCGTGCTCGCGGTAGGTGCGGGCGTAGCAGCGGTAGAAGAAGTCCCAGTCGGCGGGCGTGATCTCGCTGCCGCGCGCCGAGCGGAAGACGACGCCCGCCTCGGCAACCTTGCGGCGCTCCTGGCGGATCTTCTTGCGCTTGTCGTGGGAGAGACTGGCGAGGAAGGACTCGAAGTCGGCGTAGCCGCTGGATGGTTCTGCAGCCTCGGTGCCGAGCGCGGGCGCAATGTTCTTCCAGTGGAACTGCACCGTGTTGCGCGTCATCAAGCCCGCTTCGGTGCAGGCGGCGATGTCCTCGTCGGCCCCGAACAGCAGGTGCAGCGAGGACAGCTCCGCCTGCTTGCAGAACTGAAGCAGGCCCTGCACCAGCAGTGCACGGCTCGCGGCGTCGCGCGCCAGCAGGCGGGCGCCGGGCACGGGCGTGAAGGGCACCGCCACCACGGCCTTGGGGTAGTAGGCCAGGCCGTGCTGCTCATAGGCGTTGGCCCAGGCCCAGTCGAACACGTACTCGCCGTAGGAATGGTCCTTGACGTACAGCGGGCAGGCGGCCAGCAGCTTCTTGCCGCGCCACAGGGTGGCGAACTGCGCGGTCCAGCCGCTCTCGGGCGTGGCGCTGCCGCTGCGGTGCAGGGCGTCGAGGTACTCGTGCCGCATGAAGGGGCTGGGCGCGGACTGGGCGGCCAGCAGCTCGTTCCAGGCCGTGGCGTCGATGTCGGAGGGGGCGCCGTGGAGGCGCAGCACGGGATCGGCCATGCTCATGCCTTGGCCGGCCGGCGCGCGCCGAGATGTTCGGCCACGTAGATGCCGCCCAGCACCAGCGCCAGCGCGGCCGCGTGGTAGAGCCACAGCGGTTCGCCCAGCACCAGCACCGCGAGCAAGGGGCCGAAGATCGGCACCAGGTTCATGAACATGCCGGCGCGCGCGGGGCCGATCAGGCTCACGGCCTGGATGAAGGTCAGCTGCGAGACGAAGGAGGGCAGCAGGCCGATGAACAGGATCAACAGCAGGCCCTTGCCCGTCGGCAGGTAGGACTGGCCCATGGCGATCTCCACTGCCACCAGCGGCAGCGACACCAGCGCGGCGACCGCAGCCGTGGCCGCGAAGAAGACGATGGCCGGCACCGGCGGACGGCGGCGCAGGCCCAGCGCATAGCCCGCGTAGAACAGGCAGGCGATGATCATCCAGACGTCGCCGATGTTGAACTGCAGGCCGGTCAGCACGGCCAGCTGTCCCTGCGAGGCGACCACGGCGATGCCGGCGATGGTCATGGCCACGCCCACCAGCTGCAGGGCCGTGATGCGCGTGCGGTAGAAGAAGAAGCTGCCGATCAGCACCAGCATCGGCATCGTGCCCTGGATGATCGCGATGTTGATGGCGGTCGTGTGGTACGCCGCCGCGTAGAACAGCGCATTGAAGGCGGTGAAGCCCATCGTGCCCATCAGGGCCACGTAGCGCCACGAAGGCAGCAGCGTGCGCCAGTGCGTGGCGATCTGGCCGCGCGAAGTCAGCACCAGAGCGGTGCAGCAGATGCCCCAGCGCAGGAAGGTCAGCAGCATCGGCGGCACCTCGCCGACCGCCAGCCGTGCGGCCACCGCGTTGGCGCCCCAGATCAGCATGGTGAGCACGAGCAGCACATAGGCCTGCCCGTTGAACCATTCGAAGAAGGTGGCGAAGAAAGTCGGACGAGGGGAGCTGGCGCGCATCGGCGGGGAGCCTAACAGCCCGCGGACGCCCCTGCTGTCGCGGGGACTCGTGCACGCGCGTGAAGGGCCGATGACATAATCGTCTGGCGCCTTTTCACTTCGAAGAGGCAAAAGACACCGCAGGATGCCCCGCCCCATGAAACTCATCACCGTCATCGTCAAACCCTTCAAGCTCGACGACGTGCGCGAGGCGTTGGCCGAGGTCGGCGTCACGGGGCTCACCGTGACCGAGGTCAAGGGCTTCGGCCGCCAGAAGGGCCACACCGAGCTCTACCGCGGCGCCGAGTACGTGGTCGACTTCCTGCCCAAGATGAAGATCGAGGTCGTGGCCAACGAGGCCGACGTCGACCGCTGCGTCGAGGCCATCATCGGCGCCGCGCGCACCGGCAAGATCGGCGACGGCAAGATCTTCGTGACCGAGGTCGAGCGCGTGGTGCGCATCCGTACGGGCGAAGAGGGCGAAGCGGCGGTCTGACCGCTTCTTCCACCGCGCTGCGCTAGACGATTTCCGCCAGCTTGTCGCCGCTTGGCCGGCTGCGCGCTTCGGTGACCAGCGCTTCGAGCAGGGCCTCGGCATCGGGCCCGCTGCGCACCAGGTCCATCTGCCACTCGCCCATGAAGCCCTCGCGCACGCAGTTGCCGAGGAAGCCCAGCAGCTGCTCGTAGTAGCCCGCGGTGTTCAGGATGCCCACCGGCTTGTCGTGGTAGCCGAGCTGGCGCCAGGTCCAGATCTCGAACAGCTCCTCGAAGGTGCCGATGCCGCCGGGCAGCGCGATGAAGGCATCGGCGCGCTCGCCCATCAGGGCCTTGCGCTCGTGCATGGTGTCGACGATGTGCAGCTCGTCGCACAGGCGGTTGGCCAGTTCCTTGTCGACCAGGGCCTTCGGGATGATGCCGACCACGCGGCCACCGGCGGCGCGCGTGGCCTCGGCCACCGTGCCCATCAGGCCGGTGCGGCCGCCGCCGTAGACCAACTGGCCGCCACGCTCACCGATCCAGCGGCCGACGGCTTCGGCCACCGCGGTGAACTCGGGGCGCTCGCCGGGACGCGAGCCGCAATAGACGCAAATCGAAAAAGAGGGGGTCATGTGTCGATCATGCCGTGAGCGTGTGACGGCCCCGGCACGGAGCTAAACGAAAAAACGTTGCCAGAGCGCGGCCAGCCAGACGCCGCCGCACAGCAGGATCGAGAGCAGCACTGCGGCGCTGCCCATGTCCTTGGCGTCCTTGGAGAAACTGTGCCACTCGGGGCCGATGCGGTCGATCGCGGCCTCGATGCCGCTGTTGAGCAGCTCGACGACCAGCACCAGCACCACGGTGGCGATCAGCAGGGCGGATTCGACCCAGCTGCGGCCGACCCAGAAGGCGGCCGGCAGCATCACGACGGCGCACACCACCTCCTGGCGGAAGGCCGGCTCGCGCCAGCCGGCGCGGTAGCCGTCGATGGAGATCAGCGCCGCATGCCAGACACGGCGCAGGCCGGTGCGCGACTTCTGCGGGTTGACCGGTGCCGAATCGCTCATATGCGGCTCATGGGCTTGGAGCTGATCAGCCGCGTGCCGGCCCAGGCGTCGTGCCAGAACTGCCGTTGCGGATGGAAGCGCGCCAGCAGCGCCCAGACGATGACCCAGCCGCCGACCAGCAGCGCCGATTCGCCACCCGAGAGCTTGAAGGGCGCGATGGCTGCCAGCGGGGGCAGGAACCAGACCCAGCTCAGCAGGTAGCGCAGCAGCGCGCGGGCCTGCGAGATGGCACGGCCCTGGCGGTCGACCACGCGGATGTTCCAGGTCTTCATGGCCAAAGTCTGGCCGCGGGCCCAGAACCAGCCGAAGTAGACGCCGAAGATCACGAACAGGAAGGCCTGCAGCAGCGAGCGGCGCGAGTCCATCGCGTCGCGCATCTGGCCCAGCGTGCTGAACAGCCAGGCCGAGACGAAGACCACCGCGAACATCAGCATGCCCTCGTAGAGCCAGCAGGCCATGCGACGCCAGAGGCCGGGGGTCACCATCGTGGGGCGCGGGGGGGCGCTGACGGGCTCGCCGGCGGCGCCGGCGACGTCAGGAAAACTCGAAGTCATCGACAAAAAAGGATCAGGGCGCGGACGAAGGCTGCTCTGTCATGCGCGCCGGCGGCACGGGAGCCGGGGCCGGAGCGGGCGCGAGTACCGGCGCAGGCGCCGGTGCCGGTGTTTCGACCGCCACGGAAGGTGGCGCGATCATAGGCTGCGCCGGCCGCTCGGCCGCCGAAGGGGCGGGCGGCGGTGGGGGTGTCAGTTCGATCCGGGCCGTGTGCTGGCCCTTGGTGCCGCCCGAGAGCACGGGCGCCAGCTTCTGGGCCGGCACCGGGCGAATGGTGGCGGCCGCGCCGGGAGGGCGGGGGGCGGCGCGTTCCGCCAGTTGACGCCTGGCTTCGGGTGTCAGCGCCTGGTAGGCCTCCCATTTGGCCTTGCGTTCGTCGGCGGGCACCTGCTTGACTTCGGCGAAGTTGAAGCGGGCCTGGGCGCGCTGCTGCGGGCTCAGGGCGGCCCACTCGGTCATGCGGCTGTGCAAGGTCGTCTTGTCGGCCGGCGACAGTTGGGCGTAGTTGCGCGAGAAAGCGAGCCATTTGCGCTTGTGGGCCTCGTTGAGGCTGTCCCAATGCGCGGCCAGTGGCAGCAGCGCCTGCTGCTGCTTGGCGCCGAGATCACGCCACAGGGGCTTCGACGGCGGCTTGGTGGCCGAGGGGGACGAGGCGGTCGCTGCGACGGACGGGCCTTGGGCACAGGCGAGCGCTGCCCAGCCGCCCATGGCCAGCACCAGCGCCGCACCCACGCACAGCACCGCACCCGGGCGTGACGCGGCGAGCGGCTTGGACGGGACGTGCGGACGGGAGGCAGGGTGAAGCGGCATGCGGAGAGAAATGGCGTTCGAGGCGAACAGGTGTCACTGCGGCTGGGCAGCTTCGGATTTGAGGAATTGCGCAAACCCCGGGTCGGTGTAGGCGGCAGGGGGGAGGGCGTCGGTCAGCAGGGCCGAATCGAGCTCGGCCAGTTCGCTGGTGCGCTGATCCTCCTGCCAGACGCTGATGCTGATCAGGCCGGCCACCAGCGCCACCAGCGGCACGACGGCGCCCAGGCGCGTCCACCAGATGCTGCCGAGCGTGGCCGTGCCGCCGCCGGAAGCCACCACCACGGGGGCGGCGCGTGCCGGCAGCTTGCGCCGGGCCAGCGCCTGGGCGCGGGCGACGCGCAGGCGTTCGCCGATGTCGTGAGGCAACGCGTCCGTCCCAGCGGACAGACGGGCCGCGACGCGGCGGCCGAATTGCGCCTCCGGGGTCTGGCCGGGGGCTGGATGCGAGGTGTTCATAGCGATATTCCCTTGGCCTTGAGCGCTTTGCTCAACGCATGGACGGCGCGCGAGCAGTGGGTTTTGACGCTGCCTTCGGAGCAGCCCATGGCTGCAGCCGTTTCAGCCACGTCCATTTCCTCCCAATAACGCATCAGGAAAGCCTCGCGTTGACGGCCGGGCAAAGCCGCGATCTGTTCTTCGATTTCATGGAACACCTGCGCGCGCTCGGTGCTGGTCTCTGCGCTCTCCGTCTCCCTTGAGTCGGTCGGGGAGACGAAGTTCTCCAGCAGGTCGAAATCCCCGGTGTCGTCGGGCGTTTCGAAGTCGCTGAGATTGGAGAACAGCGCCCGGCGTGTCTTCTGGCGGCGAAACCAGTCGAGCGTGCAGTTCGACAGGATGCGCTGGAACAGCATCGGCAGCTCGGTGACGGGCTTGTCGCCATAGTGCTCCGCCAGCTTCATCATGCTGTCCTGCACGATGTCGAGCGCCGCTTCCTCGTCCCGCACGTGGTAGATCGAGCGTTTGAAGGCTCGGCGTTCCACGCTTTTCAGAAAATCTGAGAGTTCTTGTTCGGTGGCCAACGGAAGAGGGCGCGTTTCGGCGCCGTGTGGGGGGTCGCGTTTGCCGCGGAAGCGGCGTGTTCTTGTCGACGTCGATTATCGCATCGAGCGCGCCGCAGGGCCCTGTCGGCGCCGCAGCGGCCCTTCGGTGTCATAATGCGCGCTGCAATTCAAAGGCAAACGGGTCACGGTCCGGCGGAACATCAGTCCGCTCATGGCTTTGGCCTCAAGTCCTGGCGCGACCTCACAAGGGTTGGCAAGGGGCACCCAAGGTTTTTCGTTCCCGAAAACTCGAAAGGTTCATCATCATGGAAATCTCCAAGGCGGAGATCGCTTCCGCGGCAGCCGCGTCTGCAGGCGGCGCATCGCAAGAACTCATGGGCGCAGAGGTGCTGGTCAAGGCACTTCAGGCCGAAGGCGTTCAGTACATCTGGGGCTACCCCGGCGGTGCGGTTCTCTACATCTACGACGCTTTCTACAAGCAAGACACCATTCAGCATGTGCTGGTGCGCCACGAACAGGCGGCCGTGCATGCAGCGGACGGCTATGCGCGTGCGACCGGCGAAGTCGGCGTGGCGCTGGTCACCTCCGGCCCCGGCCTGACCAATGCGGTCACGGGCATCGCGACGGCCTACATGGACTCGATCCCGATGGTGATCATCTCGGGCCAGGTGCCGACGGCGGCCATCGGGCTCGACGCGTTCCAGGAATGCGACACGGTCGGCATCACCCGGCCCATCGTCAAGCACAACTTCCTCGTCAAGGATCCCAAGGATCTGGCGATGACGATGAAGAAGGCCTTCCACATCGCACGCACCGGCCGTCCGGGCCCGGTGGTGGTCGACATCCCGAAGGACGTCTCCTTCAAGAAGGTTCCATACCACGGCTATCCCGACAAGGTCGAGATGCGTTCGTACAACCCGGTGCGCAAGGGCCACGGCGGCCAGATCCGCAAGGCGCTGCAGCTGCTGCTCAACGCCAAGCGTCCCTACATCTACACCGGCGGCGGCGTGCTGCTGAGCAACGCCACGAACGAACTGCGCACGCTGGTCGACATGCTGGGCTACCCGGTCACGAACACGCTGATGGGCCTGGGCGCCTACCCCGCGAGCGACCGCAAGTTCCTGGGCATGCTGGGGATGCACGGCACCATCGAAGCCAACAACGCGATGCAGAACTGCGACGTGCTGCTGGCCGTGGGCGCGCGCTTCGACGACCGCGTGATCGGCAACCCCAAGCACTTCGCGCAGAACGAGCGCAAGATCATCCACATCGACATCGATCCGTCGAGCATCTCCAAGCGCGTCAAGGTCGACATCCCGATCGTGGGCGACGTCAAGGACGTGCTGACCGAGCTGATCTCGATGATCCGCGAAGCCACGCAGAAGCCCGATGCCGGCGCGCTGGCCGACTGGTGGAAGACCATCGAGGCCTGGCGCAGCAAGGACTGCCTCAAGTACGACCGCGGCAACACCGACGTGATCAAGCCGCAGTACGTGGTCGAGACGCTCTGGAACATGACCAAGGACGCCGATGCCTACATCACGTCCGACGTGGGCCAGCACCAGATGTGGGCCGCGCAGTACTACCGTTTCGACGAGCCGCGCCGCTGGATCAACTCGGGCGGCCTGGGCACCATGGGCGTGGGCATTCCCTACGCCATGGGCATCAAGCTGGCCAAGCCGGAGTCCGAGGTGTTCACCATCACCGGCGAAGGCTCGGTGCAGATGTGCATCCAGGAGCTCTCGACCTGCCTGCAGTACAACACGCCGATCAAGATCTGCGCGCTGAACAACCGCTACCTCGGCATGGTGCGGCAGTGGCAGGAGATCGAGTACTCGGGTCGCTACAGCCACAGCTACATGGACGCGCTGCCCAACTTCGTGAAGCTGGCCGAGGCCTATGGCCACGTCGGCATGCTGATCGAGCGGCCGCAGGACGTGGAGCCCGCGCTGCGCGAAGCACGCAAGCTCAAGGACCGCACCGTGTTCATGGATTTCCGTACCGACCCCACCGAGAACGTGTTCCCGATGGTCAAGGCCGGGATGGGCATCACCGAGATGCTGCTGGGTTCCGAAGACCTCTGACCCCACGTTCGGGGTCGGCGACGGTCCCGGTTCACTCCACACCTTTCGACGAATCTATTGCCCGCCGAGCCTGCGCATTACCGTGCGCAGGGGAGGGCGGCGAAAAGAGGAGTTCGCACACATGAAACACATCATTGCCGTCTTGCTGGAAAACGAGCCCGGTGCTCTTTCCCGCGTCGTGGGCCTGTTCTCGGCCCGCGGATACAACATCGAGTCGCTGAGCGTCGCGCCCACCGAGGACCCGAGCCTCTCGCGCATGACCATCGTGACCGCGGGTTCCGATGACGTGATCGAGCAGATCACCAAGCATCTGAACCGCCTGATCGAAGTGGTCAAGGTGGTCGACCTGACCGAGGGTTCCTACACCGAGCGCGAGCTCATGATGGTGAAGGTGCGCGCGGTCGGCAAGGAGCGCGAAGAGATGATGCGCATGGCGGAAATCTTCCGCGGTCGCATCATCGACGTCACCGACAAGAGCTACACGATCGAGCTCACCGGCGATCACGCCAAGAACGATGCCTTCCTCGAGGCCATCGAACGCGGCGCCATTCTCGAGACGGTGCGTACCGGTGCCAGCGGCATCGGGCGTGGCGAGCGCATCCTGCGCGTCTAGTTTTCCAGTTCACTCACACCCAACGGATCAACGAAGGAGCAATCATGAAGGTTTATTACGACAAGGACGCCGACCTGAGCCTCATCAAGGGCAAGACTGTCGCGATCATCGGCTACGGCTCGCAAGGCCACGCACACGCACAGAACCTGAACGACAGCGGCGTGAAGGTCGTGGTCGGTCTGCGCAAGGGCGGCGCCTCGTGGGACAAGGTCGGCAAGGCCGGCCTGCAGGTCGCCGAAGTGGCCGAAGCGGTCAAGGCCGCCGACATCGTCATGATCCTGCTGCCCGACGAGCAGATCGCCAACGTCTACAAGAACGACGTCGCGCCCCACATCAAGGAAGGCGCATCGCTGGTCTTCGCGCACGGCTTCAACGTGCACTACGGTTTCGTGCAGCCGCGCGCCGACCTCGACGTGTGGATGGTCGCCCCGAAGGCCCCGGGCCACACCGTGCGCAGCACCTACACGCAAGGTGGCGGCGTGCCCCACCTCGTGGCCGTGCACCAGGACAAGAGCGGCAAGGCCCGTGACCTGGCCCTGAGCTACGCCACCGCCAACGGCGGCGGCAAGGCCGGCATCATCGAGACCAACTTCCGCGAAGAAACCGAGACCGACCTGTTCGGCGAACAAGCGGTTCTGTGCGGCGGCACGGTCGAGCTGATCAAGGCCGGTTTCGAGACGCTGGTGGAAGCCGGCTACGCGCCCGAAATGGCGTACTTCGAATGCCTGCACGAGCTCAAGCTGATCGTCGACCTGATCTATGAAGGCGGCATCGCCAACATGAACTACTCGATCTCGAACAACGCCGAGTACGGCGAGTACGTCACGGGCCCGCGCATCGTGAACGACGAGACCAAGAAGGCCATGAAGAAGGTCCTGCAGGACATCCAGACCGGCGAATACGCCAAGAGCTTCGTGCTCGAAGCCGCTGCCGGCCAGCCGGTGCTGATCAGCCGCCGTCGCCTGAACGCCGAGCATCAGATCGAAGTCGTCGGCGAAAAGCTGCGCGCGATGATGCCCTGGATCAAGAAGAACAAGCTGGTCGACCAGACCCGCAACTGATCGGACTGCGTCCGCTCGCCAAGGCCACCATCCGGTGGCCTTTTTTCATGCCAGGCGCACAGGGCGCCTGAACTACACTGCGCGTGATGAATTTCCCCCCTCGTTCCGTCATGATTTCAAAGGCTGAGAAGCCCTGTGCCACCGCTGCCGGAGGCCGTTTTCATGCATGACGACACGCTCCCCGACGACATCGCGCCGCGCAAGCGCCGCAAGGGCATCTACATCCTGCCCAACCTGTTCACGCTGGCGGCGCTGTTTGGTGGCTTCTACTCGGTCGTGATGGCGATGAACGCGCGCTTCGATCTGGCGGCGCTGGGCGTGTTCGCCGCGATGATCCTCGACAGCCTCGACGGTCGTGTCGCGCGCATGACCAACACGCAGAGTGCCTTCGGCGAGCAGATGGATTCGCTGTCGGACATGGTGTCGTTCGGTGCCGCCCCCGCCTTGATCGCCTACGAGTGGTCGCTCAAGGGCCTGGGGCGCTGGGGCTGGATCGCGGCCTTCGTCTACTGCGCCTGTGCGGCACTGCGGCTGGCGCGCTTCAACGTCAACACCGGCGTGGTCGACAAGCGCTGGTTCCAGGGCCTGCCGTCGCCGGCTGCCGCGGCACTGGTCGCGGGCTTCATCTGGCTCATGACCGAGTGGGGCAAACGTGGCGGCGAGGTGCTGTACCTCTCGTGGAACCAGATCACCTGGCTCACCTTCGCGTTCACCCTGTACGCCGGCCTGTCGATGGTGACCAATGCGCCCTTCTACAGCTTCAAGGACGTGCAGATGAAGAAGAGCGTGCCCTTCGCCGTGATCGTGCTGATCGCGCTGGGCATCGCGGTGATCAACATCCATCCGCCGACCGTGCTGTTCGGCGTGTTCGTGGCCTACGGCCTGAGCGGCTTCGTGGTCTACGCCTGGCGCAAGGCCAAGGGCCAGCCGGTGAGCCTGATCAGTATTTCCACCGACGAGCCCGACGAGCGCGGCCTGCACAAGTAGCCGGGCCTGTGCTACATTCACGGCTTCCATGAACAAGATTTCGCTGTCCCTACTAGCCATCCCCTTCGGGCGGAGACGGTAGCGCACGCGCATATCCCTCATCACGGCCCGTTCGCACCAGCAACGGGCCGTTTTGTTTTTGGGGTTGCTGGTGGTTCAACCACCCATCGAAAGAATCGTCATGTTGAAGCAACCGCAAGCCAAGTACCGCGCCTTTGCACCGATCGGCCTCAAGGACCGCACCTGGCCCGACGCCGTTCTGACCAAGGCACCGATCTGGCTGTCGACGGACCTGCGTGACGGCAATCAGGCGCTGGTCGAGCCCATGGACATCGACCGCAAGATGCGCATGTTCGAGACCCTGGTGGCGATCGGCTTCAAGGAAATCGAAGTCGGCTTTCCCTCGGCCTCGCAGGTCGAGTTCGACTTCGTGCGCAAGCTGATCGAGGAAGACCGCATCCCCGACGACGTGACGATCCAGGTGCTGACGCAGGCGCGTGACCACCTCATCGCACGCACCTTCGAGGCCTTGCAGGGCGTCCCGCGCGCCATCGTGCATCTCTACAACGCCGTGGCGCCGATCATGCGGCGCGTGGTGCTCGGCATGGACGAGGACCAGATCGTCGAACTCGCCAGCACCCATGCGCGGATGTTCAACGAATGCGCCGCGAAGCAGCCGGGCACGCAGTGGGTCTTCCAGTACTCGCCCGAGATGTTCTCTGGCACCGACGTGGTGTTCTCCAAGCGGGTGGTCGATGCGGTCACCGCCGTCTGGCAGCCGACACCCGAGCGCAAGTGCATCGTCAACCTGCCGACCACGGTCGAGCATTCCACGCCGAACATCTTTGCCGACATGATCGAGTGGATGCACCGCCATCTGGAGCGGCGCGATTCGATCATCCTGTGCGTGCATCCGCACAACGACCGCGGCACTGGCACCGCCGCCGGCGAGCTGGCCCTGATGTCCGGCGCCGAGCGCATCGAAGGCTGCCTGTTCGGCAACGGCGAGCGCACCGGCAACCTCGACCTGGTGAACGTGGCGCTCAACCTCTACACGCAGGGCGTGTCGCCCGAGCTCGACTTCTCGAACATCGACGAGATCCGCGCCACGGTCGAGCATTGCAACCAGATTCCGGTGCACCCGCGCCACCCCTACGTCGGCGACCTGGTCTACACCTCGTTCTCCGGTTCGCACCAGGACGCCATCAAGAAGGCCTTCGCGGCGCGCAAGGAAGGCGACATCTGGGACATGCCCTACCTCCCGATCGACCCGAAGGACGTGGGCCGCAGCTACGAAGCCGTGATCCGCGTCAACAGCCAGTCGGGCAAGGGCGGCATGGCCTACCTGCTCGAGAGCGAGTACGGCATCGAGATGCCGCGTCGGCTGCAGATGGAGTTCATGCAGGTCGTGCAGCGGGTGATGGACGTGGCCGGCAAGGAACTGACCGCCGCCGATCTCTACGCCCTGTTCGAGCGCGAGTACGGCCTGAAGACCGTGCAGGCCCTGCAGCACCGCGTGCTCGAGGAGCAGGGCGAGGGCGCCGCTGCCTCGGTGCTTCTGCGCGGCGACCTGCCCTGGGAGGGCGAGATCCGGCCCATCGAAGGCCGTGGCAACGGCCCGATCGACGCCTTCATCCAGGCCCTCGCGACCACCACCGGCCACGCGATCCGCGTGATCGACTACCACCAGCACGCGATCGGCGCCGGCGCCGACGCGCAGGCCGTGGCCTACCTGGAGCTGCGCATCGACCAGCAGACGCTGTTCGGCGTGGGCATCGACGCCAACATCGTCTCGGCCTCGCTCAAGGCGATCGTCTCGGGACTGGAGCGGGCGCGGGCCCAGGGCGCGGCCAGCGCACAATCGGTGGCTGAGACCGCCTGAACGTGGCCGGCGCCCGGCGCCGGCTCGCCCGCCAGACCCACGGAGATCCACGATGACCGACAAGCTGATCATTTTCGACACCACCCTGCGTGACGGCGAGCAATCGCCGGGCGCCTCCATGACCAAGGACGAGAAGCTGCGCATCGCCAAGCAGCTCGAGCGGCTCAAGGTCGACGTCATCGAGGCCGGCTTCCCCGCCAGCTCGAATGGCGACTTCGAGGCGGTGAAGCTGATCGCCGGCGCCATCAAGGACGCCACCATCTGCGGGCTGTCGCGCGCCAACGACCGCGACATCGCGCGCGCCGCCGAGGCGCTCAAGGGCGCTGCCAGCGGCCGCATCCACACCTTCATCGCCACCTCGCCGCTGCACATGGAGAAGAAGCTGCGGATGTCGCCCGACGAAGTCTTCGAGCAGGCCAAGCTGTCGGTGCGTTTCGCGCGCAACCTGGTCGGCGACGTCGAGTTCAGCCCCGAGGACGGCTACCGCAGCGACGTGGACTTCCTGTGCCGCGTGCTCGAGGCGGTGATCGCCGAGGGCGCGACCACCATCAACGTGCCCGACACCGTGGGCTACGCGATTCCCGAGCTCTACGGCCACTTCATCAAGACGCTGCGCGAGCGCATCCCGAACAGCGACAAGGCGATCTGGTCGGTGCACTGCCACAACGACCTGGGCATGGCGGTGGCGAATTCGCTGGCCGGCGTGAAGATCGGCGGCGCCCGGCAGATCGAATGCACGATCAACGGCCTGGGCGAGCGTGCCGGCAACTGCTCGCTCGAAGAAGTCGTGATGGCGGTGAAGACGCGCAAGGACTATTTCGGGCTCGAGCTCGGCATCGACACCCAGCACATCCTGGCCGCCAGCCGCATGGTCAGCCAGACCACCGGCTTCGTGGTGCAGCCGAACAAGGCGGTGGTGGGCGCCAATGCCTTCGCGCACGCCTCGGGCATCCACCAGGACGGCGTGCTCAAGGCCCGCGACACCTACGAGATCATGCGTGCCGAGGATGTGGGCTGGAGCCACAACAAGATCGTGCTGGGCAAGCTCAGCGGGCGCAACGCCTTCAAGCAGCGCCTGGTCGAACTGGGCGTGACCATGGAGAGCGAGGCCGACATCAACACCGCCTTCGCCCGCTTCAAGGAACTGGCCGATCGAAAAAGCGAAATTTTTGACGAAGACATCCTCGCGCTCGTCAGCGACGAGGAGGGGTCGAACGTTGGTGAGCAGTTCGGCTTCGTCTCCCTGGCGCAGCACAGCGAAACCGGCGAGCGGCCGCAGGCGCGCGTGGTCTTCACGGTCCAAGGCCGGGAAGTCACGGGTACGTCCGATGGCAACGGCCCGGTCGATGCCTCGCTCAAGGCCATCGAGAGTCACGTGAAAAGCGGGGCGGAAATGGTGCTTTATTCGGTGAATGCGATCAGCGGATCGACCGAAAGTCAGGGGGAGGTCACGGTTCGGCTGCAAAACGCCGGCCGGGTCGTCAACGGCGTCGGGGCGGATCCCGACATCGTGGTGGCTTCTGCCAAGGCTTATTTGAGTGCGCTCAACAAGTTACAGAGCCAAGCTGAGAGAGTGGCAGCGCAAGGTTAGGTTGTAGAGCGATCCTTTTGTTTCGAGTGAAGAAAAGGGCGCAAGTAACTGTTATTGCGCGCTTTTTTTGATTTCGATACACTGCGGGTCCTTGTCGCCGCTGGAGATTCCTTGATGCCCGAAGCCCGTTCCCACCGAGTTTCACCCCAGCGTTTTCGCGCGGCCCTCCGTTTCGTCACTGCAGCCCTGTGCGCGGCCGCCTTTCTGGCGCCTGCGGCACATGCCGCCGCCAAGCGCCCGGTCGCGGCGAAGAAGACCCAATCCACGGCCGACACCAACAAGCGCAAGGCCGCCCAGCGGACCGCGAAGGCCGTGCCTGCCAAGGCCGAGCGCGCCGTGCGCGGCGGCAAGAACGTGGTGGCCACGATCCGCAAGCAGAACGGCAAGACGGTCGTGGCGGTGCAGCGGCGTTCGGTGGTGCGCGTGGCCGAGCCGGCACGCCTGTCCTACGGCCAGCTCGCGGGCCTGCACAGCACCAGCGATGCCCTCGACCTGAAGTCGAGCGCCGTGCTGGTGATCGACCAGGACACGCGCGAAGTGCTGTTCAGCAAGAACGACCACGCGGTGCTGCCCATTGCGTCGCTGACCAAGCTCATGACCGGCCTGCTGGTGAGCGAGGCGCACCTGCCGATGGACGAACTGATCACCATCACCCAGGACGACGTCGACACCGAAAAGGGCAGCAGCTCGCGCCTGCGCATCGGCGCGACCTTGTCGCGTGGCGAACTGCTGCACCTGGCCCTGATGTCCAGCGAGAACCGTGCAGCGCATGCGCTGGGTCGCACCTATCCGGGCGGCCTCGCGACCTTCGTGAGCATGATGAATGCCAAGGCCAACCAGCTCGGCATGAAGGACACCCGCTACGTCGAGCCCACCGGCCTGTCGAGCCGCAACCAGTCGAGTGCGCAGGACCTGGCGCTGCTGGTCAATGTGGCATCCGCCAATGCCACGGTGCGCGAGCTGTCGACCTCGCCAGGCTACCAGGTCGAAGTCGGCAATCGCATGCTGCAGTACACGACCACCAACCGGCTGGTGAAGAACCCCGAATGGGAAATCGGCCTGCAGAAGACGGGCTACATCTCCGAAGCCGGCCAGTGCCTGGTGATGCAGACGCGCATCGCGGGCCGCAAGCTGATCATGGTGTTCCTGGACTCGGCCGGCAAGTTGAGCCGGATCGGCGACGCCGAGCGCGTGCGTCGCTGGGTCGAGGCCAAGCACATGATGTCGCCGTCGATGCAGGCTGCTGCGCAGCACATGGCAGGGGACTGACCCACCCCCGAAGCGCCTGCGGCGCTTCCCCCTCAAGGGGGCGACACCAGCAGCCCGGCAAAGCCGGTTCTGCAGTGTCCCTGGAATGAAAACCGGGACCCGGGGGGTCTCTCTCGACGGCGCCTCAGGGCGCCGTCGGCGCGTTCTGGTTGTAGCCCAGCGCGTTCGAGATCTCGCCGGCGGTGGCTTGCAGCTTGGGCAGCCAGCCTTCGTCCAGGCGATCGGCGGGGGCCGAGATCGACAGGCCGGCGACCAGCTTGCTCTGGTCGTCGTAGATGCCCACCGCCATGCAGCGCACGCCCAGCTCCAGTTCTTCGTTGTCGCGTGCGATGCCGTACTGGCGCGCCTTCGACAGCTCGCGTTCGAGCAGCGGCAGTTGCGTGATGCTGTTGCGGGTGTGGCCGGCCAGGCCGGTGCGGGTGGCGTAGCTGCGCACGCGCTGGGGGTCGTCGGCGGCCAGGAAGAGCTTGCCGGTGGAGGTCAGGTGCAGCGGGGCGCGACCGCCGATGGCGCGCACCACCTGCATGCCCGAGCGCTCGCTGTAGGCGCGCTCGATGTAGACGATCTCGTCCCCCTGCCGCATGCTGAGGTTGACCGGCTGCTGCGTGAGCTTGTGCAACTCGCGCATCGGCGTGAGCGCCGCGTCGCGCACGTTGAGCCGGCCCTTGACCATGTTGCCCAGCTCCAGCAGGCGCATGCCCAGGCGGTAGCTGCCGGCCTCGGGGCGGTCGACGAAGCGGCCCACGGCCAGGTCGTTGAGGATCCGGTGCGTGGTCGACGGGTGCAGCCCGGTCTTCTCGCTGATCTCCTTGAGCGAGATGGCTTCCTCGCGCGAAGCCAGCACGTCGATCAGCGAAAACATGCGTTCGATGACCTGGATGACCGGCGTGGCAGGAACGTCTGATTGTGGTTTTCTCATGTGCGCAGCGCAGTAGGGCCTCGGAAAGACCGAGTCGTGATTTTACTTTGTGAAATCACCGGGCTGCCACTGGCCATCGATCAGCACCTCGTGCGGCGCGTAGCGCGCCTTGTAGTTCATCTTCGGACTGCCCGCGATCCAGTAGCCGAGGTAGACGTAGGGCAGGCCGAGTTCGCGCGCCTGCGCGATCTGCCACAGCACGCCGTAGTTGCCATAGGCCATGCCGTCCTCGGGCTCGTAGAAGGTATAGACCGCCGAGATGCCGTCGTTGAGCACGTCGAGGATCGACACCATCTTCAGCGCGCCGGGCTCGCCGTCGGCGCCCGTCTCGCGGAACTCGACCAGGCGCGAGTTCACGCGGCTCTGCAGCAGGAACTGGGTGTATTGGTCGATGCTGTCGTGGTCCATGCCGCCGCCGGCATGGCGCCCGTTCTGGTAGCGCAGGTAAAGCTGGTAGTGCTCGGGCACGAAGCACAGCTTGAGCACCCGCACCTGCAGGTCGGCGTGCTGCGTCGTGGCACGGCGCTGGCTGCGGTTGGGCTTGAAGTCGCCGACCCGCACGCGCAGCGGCACGCAGGCCGTGCAGCCGTCGCAGTAGGGGCGGTAGGTGAACATGCCGCTGCGCCGGAAGCCGCTGCGCACCAGGTCGGAGTAGGCGTCGTTGTGGATCAGGTGGCTGGGGGTCGCGACCTGCGAGCGCGCCTGCCGGTCCGGCAGGTAGCTGCACGGATAGGGTGCCGTTGCATAGAACTGCAACGTGTGGAGCGGGAGTTCCTTGAGGTGCGTCACAGGGCCGATGAAGAGCGTGCGGGCAACAGTTCGGACCAGTATACGGGCTCGAAACGCCATGTGGGTCCGGGCTCGCCGCGTGCCCTTTCCACGTGCTCGATGAAGCGCGCACGCGGCATCTCCTCGGCGCCCAGGCTGGCCAGGTGGGCCGTGTTCTGCTGGCAGTCGATGCGCGCGACGCCGTACCGGCGGCACAGGCTCACCAGCGCCGCGAGCGCGATCTTCGAGGCGTCGGTGCGGCGCGCGAACATCGATTCGCCGAACACCGCGCGGCCGATGGCCACGCAGTAGAGGCCGCCCACGAGCTCGCCGTCGATCCAGGTCTCGACGCTGTGGGCATGGCCGGCCCGGTGCAGCGCGCCGTAGGCCTCGACCATGTCCGGCACGATCCAGGTGCCCGACTGGCCGTGGCGCGGTGCGCCCGAACAGGCGCGGATCACGGTGTCGAAATCGTGGTCGATCCGGATCTCGCAGCGCGCGTCGGCCCGGAAGGCCTGCAGCACCTTGCGCAGCGAGCGGTGCAGCCGGAAGGCCGTCGGCGCCAGCGTCATGCGCGGATCGGGGCTCCACCAGAGGATCGGCTGGTCGTCGCTGAACCAGGGGAAGATGCCGTGGCTGTAGGCGTCCAGCAGCGTGGGCACGTCGAGGGTGCCGCCGCCGGCCAGCAGGCCGGGCACCGGATCGGCGGGGCCCCAGGTCAGGACCGGGTCGGGAAGGGGCGCGCCGGGCGCGAGCCAGGGGAGTTGCATGGTGCAGGTATACACGGCTTTGGCCGCCGTCTGCGCGGGCCGCGTCGCCTGCAGCGCAGCGGTTTTCGCGATCGCGCCCTATAGTGGCCCTTCCGCATCCCACCTGCAGGAAGACCCACGTGAACGCTCCAGAGACTTCTCCGTCCCCTCTTCGTTTCGGCAGTGGTCAGGCGGTGCGCCGCCTCGAGGACCAGGCCCTGCTGTCCGGCGCCGGCCAGTACACCGACGACGTGCAGCTGAGCGGCACCACGCCGCTCGCGCACCTGGTCTTCGTGCGCTCGCCGTACCCGCATGCGCGCATCGTGTCGGTCGACGCCGAAGCGGCGCGTGCCATGCCCGGCGTGCTGGGCGTGTTCAGCGGCGCCGACCTGGCGACGGCAGGCGTCAAGCCGATGCCGGGCACCGCGGGCTTCAAGCGCCCCGACGGCGGACCCGGCGTGTCGCCCGATCGCTGCGCGTTGGCACACGAACGGGCGCGCTTCGTCGGCGAGGCGGTGGTCGCCGTGGTGGCCGAATCGGTGGCCCAGGCGCGCGACGCGGCCGAGGCCGTGTTCGTCGACTACGAGGAGTTGCCGATGGTGGTCGACCTGGCGGCGGCGGTCGTCGACGGCGCGCCGCAGCTCCTCGAGGCGGCGCCGAACAACATCGCGGCCGAGGCGCGCCACGGCGACGCCGCGGCCACGGCGGCCGCCTTCGCGCAGGCCGCGCACGTGGTGGCACTGGACGTCGTCAACCAGCGCGTGGTGGCGCTGACCATCGAGCCGCGCTCGGTGCTGGTCGAGGTCGATGCCGACAGTGGCCGCCTGACGGTGCGCATGAGCACGCAGATGCCCTCGGGCACGCGCAACTCGATCTGCGACGCCATCGGCCTGGCCAAGGAGCAGGTGCGCGTGGTGGTGGGCGACGTGGGCGGTGGCTTCGGCATGAAGACCGGCGCCTATCCCGAAGACATCGCCACCGCCTACTGCGCGCATGCGCTGAAGCGACCGGTGAAATGGGTGGCCGACCGCAGCGAGGAATTTCTTTCGTCGGCGCACGGGCGCGACATCGCGTCGAAGGCCGAGCTGGCGCTCGACGCCAGCGGACGCATCCTCGCGCTGCGCATCCACTCGCTGGCCAACGTGGGCGCCTATGCCACCGGCACCGGCGTCGCGATCCAGCTGCTGATCGGCCCCTGGGTGCAGACCAGCGTCTACGACATCGCCACGGTCGACTTCCACTTCCAGGCCGTGCTCACCAACTGCGCGCCCACCGGCGCCTACCGCGGCGCGGGCCGGCCCGAAGCCATCTTCCTGATGGAGCGGCTGATGGACGAGGCCGCGCGCCAGACCGGCATCGACCGCGTCGCGCTGCGCCGCCGCAACTTCATCAGCCCGGCGCAGATGCCCTACACCAACCCGATGAAGCAGGTCTACGACACCGGGCAGTTCGAGAAGGTGATGGACCAGGGCCTGGCGCTGGCCGACTGGCGCGGCTTCGAGGCCCGCGCGGCCGCGTCGAAGGCCGCGGGCCGGATGCGCGGCCTCGGCATCGCGACCTTCCTCGAATGGACCGGCGGCAACGTGTTCGAGGAACGCGTCACCGTGGCCGTGAAGCCCGACGGGATCATCGAGGTCTTCTCGGCGGTGAACGCGATGGGGCAGGGCATCGCCACCTCGCTGGCGCAGCTGGCGGTCGACGTGTTCGGCGTGCCCATCGAGAAGGTGCGCGTGATCCTGGGCGACACCGACCGCGGCGACGGCTTCGGCAGCGCCGGTTCGCGCTCGCTGTTCACCGGCGGCTCGGCCGTGCGGGTGGGCGCGGAGCGCACCGTCGACCGGGCGCGCGAACTGGCGGCGCAGGCCTTCGAGGCCGCGCCGGCCGACGTGCACTATGCCGACGGCCGCTTCACCGTGGCCGGCACCGACCTGTCGCTGGACCTGTTCGATCTCGCGGGCCGCCAGCCCGAGGGCCAGATCTTCGTCGACTCGACCAGCGCGGTGGCCGGGCCGACCTGGCCCAACGGCTGCCACATCTGCGAGGTCGAGATCGACGGGCCGACCGGCGAGGTCAGCGTGGTGGCGTACAGCTCGGTCAACGACGTGGGCCGCGTGATCAACCCGATGATCGTGCGCGGCCAGCTCGACGGCGGCGCGGTGCAGGGCATCGGCCAGGCGCTGTACGAGCGCGTGGTCTATGACGTCGAGACCGGCCAGCCCGTGACCGGCAGCCTGATGGACTATGCGGTGCCGCGCGCCGAGGTGGCCGAAGCCATGTTCCGCACCGAGATGGACGAATCCACGCCCTGCAAGAACAACCCGTTGGGTGTGAAGGGCGTGGGCGAACTGGGCACCATCGGCGCCACGCCAGCGGTGGTCAACGCGGTGGCCGATGCCTTCGCGCGGGCCGGCCTCGGGGCGCGGGCCCCCTCGCTTCAGATGCCGCTGAGTTCGGCGCGCGTGTGGGAGGCCTTGCAGGCCTAGGGCCTGTTCACCCTATTTCCGGGGATCGCGTTGGTTGAGCCAGGGGCTGGATGCAAGGCGCACGCGCGCAGCAAGGCTGAAGCCTTGCAAGCGTGGGCAACGCCGCAGACGGCCCCTGGCTCAGCCAACCCTTCGGGAAGGCCTGCCATGACGGGCCACTCGGCGTTGCGTTCCTTGCGCGTGCTTCAGCACGCGCAGCGTCACGCGCCTTGATTGGCCCGCCATGGCAGGCCTTCGCGACCCCGGAAATAGGGTGAACAGGCCCTAGAAGTCCTCGAGCGGCAGCCCGACGTAGTTCTCGGCCAGTGCGGTCGATGCCGCCTGCGAATGCACCAGGTAGTCGAGCTCGGCCTCCTGGATCTTCTGGCCGAAGGAGCCGGTGTCGGGGAAGCGGTGCATCAGCGAGGTGAACCACCACGAGAAGCGCTCGGCCTTCCAGACCCGGCGCAGGCACAGGTCGGAGTAACGGTCGAGCGCCGCTTCCGAGCGCTCGCCGTAGAAGGCCTGCATCGCGCGCGCCAGGTAGCCCACGTCGGCCGCCGCCAGGTTCAGGCCCTTGGCGCCGGTGGGCGGCACGATGTGCGCCGCGTCGCCGGCCAGCAGCAGGCGGCCGAAGCGCATCGGCTCGGCCACGAAGCTGCGCAGCGGCGCGATGCTCATCTCCAGCGCCGGGCCCGTCTCCAGGCGCTCACGCGCCTCGGGGTCGAGCCGGGTGCGCAGCTCGTCCCAGAAGGCGGCTTCGCTCCAGTTCGCGACCTTCTCGTCGCTGGGCACCTGCAGGTAGTAGCGGCTGCGCGTGGCGCTGCGCATGCTGCACAGCGCGAAGCCGCGTTCGGTGTTGGCGTAGATCAGTTCGTCGGACACCGGCCGCACGTCGGCCAGCACGCCCAGCCAGCCGAAGGGGTAGACCTTCTCGTGCAGCTGCATTGCGGCCGTGGGCACGCTCGCGCGGCTCACGCCATGGAAGCCGTCGCAGCCGGCGATGAAGTCGCAGGCGATCTCCTGCGTGCGGCCGTCCTCGGCGCGAAAACGCACGCGTGGCTGCGTGCCGTCGAACTCGTGCAGGCTGACCTCCGACGCGAGGTAGACCGTGCGCAGGCCGGCCGCGGCGCGCGCCTGCATCAGGTCGCGCGTGACTTCGGTCTGGCCATAGACCGTGACCTGCTTGCCGCCGGTCAGCCCGTGCAGGTCGATGCGGTGGCGGCCGCCCTGGAACAGCAGCTCGATGCCTTCGTGCGGCAGGCCCTCGGCGCGTGCGCGCGCATCGACGCCGGCACGCGCCAGCAGGTCCATCGTGACCTGCTCGAGCACGCCGGCCCGGATGCGGCCGAGCACATGCTCGGCCGTCTGGCGTTCGACGATCACGTTGTCGATGCCGGCCTGGTGAAGCAACTGGCCGAGCAGCAGACCGGCCGGGCCGGCGCCGATGATGGCGACTTGGGTGCGCATGCGAAGGGTCTCCTGGAATGGGGGCGCGGGATGGAGACGAGCGTAGGGCGCGGCGCATGCACAGGGGCCGTCCGGCGCACGCCAATGTGCGCTGAAACGAGTGGCTGTGCGATGATCGCGCAGCAACGGCTGCCTCAGCCCCTCGCCCCATGACCATCGCCAAACCCGACTTCATCGAAGGCATCGCCAAAGGCATGGCGGTGCTGGAGAGTTTCGACACCGAACGCCAGCGTCTCAACGCTACCCAGGCTGCGGCGCGCGCCGGCCTCACGCGAGCCGCGGCACGCCGCCACCTGTTGACGCTGGCACATCTGGGCTACCTCGACACCGACGGCAGTTCCTTCTGGATGTCGCCCAAGGTGCTGCGCTTCTCGGGCAGCTACCTCGCCTCGTCGCGCCTGCCGCGCGCGCTGCAGCCCACGCTGAACCGGCTGGCCGCGCAGACGCAGGAGTCCTTTTCCGCCGTGGTGCTCGACGGCGAGGAGGCGGTGATCGTGGCGCGCAGCGTGAGCGGCGCCCCCGTGCGCGTGCTGGCCTACGGCCTGCACCTGGGCGCGCGCCTGCCCGCGCATGCCACCTCGACCGGCCGCATGCTGCTGGCCGCAATGAGCGGCGCCGAACTCACCCAGTGGCTCAAGGGCCGCACGCTGGCGCGGCTCACGCCCAACACCGTCACGCAGACCAGCGTGCTGCGCCAGCGCGTCGTGCAGGCCCGCAAGGACGACCACTGCATCGCCAGCGAGGAACACGAGCTGGGTGTGCAGGCGCTGGCCGTGCCGCTGCGCGACATGAAGGGCCGCACCGTGGCGGCACTCAACGTGGTGCTGTCGGGCGCGCACCGCAGCGACGAGGCGATCCGCCGCGACATGCTGCCCCTGTTGTATGAGGCGGCGCGCGAAGTGCGCGCCCTGTTGTGACACTGGAGCCCTTCCCATGCGCCTGCTGCTGCTCGAAGACGACCTGATGATCGGCGAAGCCGTGCTCGACCTTCTGCGCGCCGAGCAGTACGCGGTCGACTGGGTGAAGGACGGCGAGGCCGCCGACAGTGCGCTGCGCGCCCAGCAGTACGACCTGGTGCTGCTCGACCTCGGCGTGCCGCGGCGCGACGGGCTCGAGGTGCTGCGCGCGCTGCGCCTGCGCAAGCAGCGCATGCCGGTGCTGATCGCCACCGCGCGCGATTCGGTGCAGCAGCGCATCGAGGGGCTGGACGCCGGTGCCGACGACTACGTGCTCAAGCCCTACGACCTCGACGAGCTGCTGGCGCGCATCCGGGCGCTGCTGCGGCGCGCCTCGGGCCGGGCCGAGCCGGTCTACGAGCACCTGGGCGTGAGCATCAGCCCGGGCACGCGCGAGGTCACGCGCAACGGCGAGCCGGTGATCCTGTCGGCGCGCGAATGGGCGGTGCTGGAGCCGCTGATCGCGCGGCCCGGCATGGTGCTCTCGCGCGCCCAGCTCGAGGAAAAGCTCTACAGCTGGAAGGACGAGATCAGCAGCAACGCCATCGAGGTCTATGTGCACGGCCTGCGCAAGAAGCTCGGCGCCGACTTCATCCGCAACGTGCGCGGCGTGGGCTACATGGTGAACCGGGCATGACGCGCGTCGGTTCCGCGCTGGTGGGTTCGCTGCGTGCGCGCCTGCTGTTCTTCCTGCTGGCGGCCATCGTGCTGGCCGCGGGCACGCAGGCGCTGGTGGCCTACCGCACGGTGCTCAAGGAAGCCGACGAGATCTTCGACTACCACATGCAGCAGATGGCGATGTCGCTGCGCGCCGGGCTGCCGCCCAGCGCCGCGGTGGGCGGCATCGGCAGCGCCGATCAGAACTTCGAGTTCGTGGTGCAGGTCTGGACCGCCGATGGCGAACGCATCTTCGAATCGGCCGACCGCGCCGCGCTGCCGCAGATCGCGGTGCTGGGCTTCGCCGACGTGCAGGCGCGCGGCACCACCTACCGCGTGTACTCGATGCAGGCGCGCGGGCTGGTGATCCAGGTCGCGCAGGACATGGCGGTGCGCCGGCAGATGGCGGGCGCGCTGGCGCTGCGCACGGTGATGCCGGTGGGCCTGATGGCGCCGATCCTGATGCTGGTCGTCTGGTGGGTGGTGAGCCGCTCGCTGGCGCCCGTGGCGCGCGTGCGCACGCAGGTGGCGGCGCGCCAGGCCGACGACCTGTCGCCGGTCAGCGAGAGCGGCCTGCCCGAGGAGGTGAGGCCGCTGGTACACGAGCTCAACCTGCTGTTCGAGCGGGTGCGCCATGCCTTCGAGGCGCAGAAGCATTTCGTGGCCGATGCCGCGCACGAACTGCGTTCGCCGCTGGCCGCGCTCAAGCTGCAGGTGCAGGGCCTGCAGCGCGCGCACGACGAGGCCACGCGCGAGGTCGCGGTCGGCCGGCTGACCGCCGGCATCGACCGCGCCACGCGGCTGGTCGAGCAGATGCTGGCGCTGGCGCGGCACGAGGCCAGCGTGGCGTCCGGCACCGCGGCGACGCCGGTCGACCTGGCGGAGCTTGCACGGCTCGCGATTTCCGACGTGGTGGCGGCCGCGCAGGCCCGGCGCATCGACATCGGCGTGGACGAAGCCTCCGCGGCGGCCACGGTCACGGGCCACGCCGAAGCGCTGCGCATGCTGCTGCGCAACCTGCTGGACAACGCCATCAAGTACACGCCCGAAGACGGTCGCGTCGACCTGCGCATTGCGGCCGATGCAGAGGGGGCGGCCTTGATCGTGGAGGACAGCGGCCCGGGCCTGCCGGCCGAGGAACGCGAGCGCGTGCTCGACCGCTTCTACCGGGCCGGCGCCTCGCAGGCCTCGGGCAGCGGCCTGGGCCTGGCGATCGTGAAATCGATCGCCGACCTGCATGGCGCCAGCGTGGCGCTCGGCGCCTCCGAGCGCCTGGGTGGCCTGCGCGCGGTGGTGCGCTTTCCCCGGCGCGCCTGAAGCCACCGGAAGAGGAGCGACGCTTTAAGCGTTGCCTAAGTCTGGGGGATCACATTCCTTTCATCGTGTTTCACCCCACACCCTCGAAAGGAAACTTCATGAACACCCGACTGACCTCGACCAAAGGCCTGGTGCTGGCGCTGGCGTCCGCCGGCGTGATCGGTGCCGTGGGCGCCGGTGCCTACACCAGCGCACGCGCCGTGGCCCCCGGGCCGGTGGCGACCGTCGTGGCCGCACCGGTCATGACGCTGCCGGACTTCTCCGAGATCACCTCGCGCGACGGCCCGGCGGTGGTGAACATCAGCGTCACCGGCACCACCAAGACCTCCTTCGACGGCAGCCTGCCCAACGGCATGGACCCGGACGATCCGATGGCCGAGTTCTTCCGCCGCTTCCAGGGCCAGATGGGTCCGCGCGGCCGCCAGCCGCAGGAGCGCGAAGTGCCCACGCGCGGCCAGGGCTCGGGCTTCATCGTCAATGCCGACGGCATCATCATCACCAACGCCCACGTGGTGAAGGACGCCAAGGAAGTCACCGTCAAGCTGACCGACCGGCGCGAGTTCCGCGCCAAGGTGCTGGGTGCCGATGCCAAGACCGACATCGCGGTGCTCAAGATCGAGGCGAACAACCTGCCCACCGTGGCCATCGGCAGCACCAAGGACCTCAAGGTCGGCGAATGGGTGCTGGCCATCGGCTCGCCCTTCGGCTTCGAGAACACGGTGACGGCGGGCGTGGTCAGCGCCAAGGGCCGTTCGCTGCCCGACGACAGCTACGTGCCCTTCATCCAGACCGACGTGCCGATCAACCCCGGCAACTCGGGCGGCCCGCTGATCAATACGCGCGGCGAGGTGGTGGGCATCAACTCGCAGATCTACAGCCGCAGCGGCGGCTTCCAGGGGGTGTCCTTCTCGATCCCGATCGATGTCGCGGTGCAGATCAAGGACCAGATCGTGGCCACCGGCAAGGCCAGCCACGCGCGCCTGGGCGTCGCGGTGCAGGAGGTCAACCAGGCTTTCGCCGATTCCTTCAAGCTGGACAAGCCCGAGGGCGCGCTGGTGTCGAACGTCGAGAAGGGCAGCCCGGGCGAGAAGGCCGGCCTGCGTTCGGGCGACGTGATCCGCCAGGTCGACGGCCAGCCCATCGTGTCCTCGGGCGACCTGCCCGCGGTGATCGGCCAGCGCAAGCCGGGCAGCCAGGTGACGCTCGACGTGTGGCGCCAGGGCTCGCGCGTGGAGCTCACGGCCAAGCTCGCCGATGCGGCCGAGAAGGGCACGGCCGTGGCCGCGAACGACGAGGCGACCGGCAAGGGCAAGCTGGGCCTGGCGCTGCGTCCGCTGCAGCCGCAGGAGAAGCGCGAGGCGGCGGTCGAGGGCGGCCTGCTGATCGAAGACGCGGCCGGTCCCTCGGCACTGGCCGGCGTGCAGCCGGGCGACGTGCTGCTGTCGATCAACGGCACGCCGGCCAGCAGCGCCGAGCAGGTGCGTGCGGTGGTCGCCAAGTCCGGCAAGTCGGTGGCGCTGCTGATCCAGCGTGGCACCGACCGGATCTTCGTGCCGGTGAACGTCGGCTGATCGAAGACTGATCGGCCACCGGGCCGGTCAGCGCGGGCCGAGCGGCGCGGCCGCATCGGCCGGCACGCGCTTCAGCTCGGCCAGCCAGACCTCGGGCTCCGAATCGCTGGGCGCGCGCCAGTCGCCGCGCGGCGAGAGCGAGCCGCCCGAGCCCACCTTGGGGCCGTTGGGCACGCAGGAGCGCTTGAACTGGCTGGTCTTGAAGAAGCGATAGAGGAAGGTGTGCAGGTGGCGTGTGATGTCGGCCAGCGCGTACTGGTTGTGTTCCTCGCCCGCCAGCGCCTCGGGCCAGCGGCCCAGCGTGCGGTCGTGCCAGGCGCTGTAGGCCAGGAAGGCCACCTTCGACGGCCGGAAGCCGTAGCGCGAGATGTAGTACAGGTGGAAGTCCTGCAGCTCGTACGGGCCGATGGTGTCCTCGGTGCGCTGGCCCGGCTGCTGGGCCGAGGCATCGCCCGAGGGCACGAGCTCCGGGCTGACCTCGGTGGCCACGATGGCGCGCAGCACGGCGCTGCCGTCGGCGCTCAGGATGCCCGCGTCGGCGACCCAGCGCACCAGGTGCTTGATCAGCGTCTTGGGCACGCTGGCGTTCACGTTGTAGTGCGACATGTGGTCGCCCACGCCGTAGGTGCACCAGCCCAGCGCGAGCTCGCTCAGGTCGCCGGTGCCGACCACGATCGCGCCGTTGTGGTTGGCCAGCCGGAACAGGTGGCTGGTGCGCTCGCCGGCCTGCACGTTCTCGAAGGTGATGTCGTACTGCGGCACGCCGTCGGCGAAGGGATGGCCCAGGTCGGCCAGCATCTGCTTGCAGCTCGGCCGGATGTCGATCTCCCTGGCGCTGCAGCCGATGGCCGCCATCAGCCTGTGGGCCTGCTGTAGCGTGCGGTCGCTGGTCGCGAAGCCGGGCATGGTGTAGCCCAGGATGTCGCTGCGCGGGCGGCCCAGCCGGTCCATGGCCTGGGCGCAGACCAGCAGCGCATGCGTCGAGTCGAGGCCGCCCGAGACGCCGATCACCACCTTCTGGATGTGGCTGGCCTCGAGCCGCTGCACCAGCGACTGCACCTGGATGTTGAAGACCTCCTGGCAGCGCTCGTCGCGCGTGGCGGCATCGGCCGGCACGTAGGGGAAGCGCTCGACCGTGCGGCGCAGCGCGCCGGCCTGCTGCGGGATCGCGGGCAGGTCGAATTCGACGGTGCGCCATTCGCGCAGCGCGGCCGCGTGCCGTTGCGCCGACACGCCGAAGGAGTTCTGCCGCATGCGCTCGTGCGCCATGCGCTCGAGGTCGGCGTCGGCCGTGATCAGGTGCGAGCGGTTGCTGAAGCGCTCGCTCTCGGCCAGCAGCTCGCCGCCTTCGTAGATCAGCGCCTGGCCGTCCCAGGCGAGGTCGGTGGTCGATTCGCCGATGCCGGCCGAGGAGTACAGGTAGGCCGCGAGGCAGCGCGCCGACTGCAGGCTCACCAGCTGGTGGCGGTAGTCGGCCTTGCCCACCGTGATGTTCGAGGCCGACAGGTTGACCAGCACCGTGGCACCGGCCAGCGCCGCATAGCTCGAGGGCGGGATCGGCACCCAGACGTCCTCGCAGATCTCGACGTGGATCGTCAGCAGCGGCAGGTTGCGCGCCCTGAACAGCAGGTTGGCGCCGAAGGGCGCGCGCTGGCCGCACAGTGTGATCTCGGTGGCGATGGCGCTGTCGGCGGCGCTGAACTGGCGGCCCTCGTAGAACTCGCCGTAGTTGGGCAGGTAGGTCTTGGGCAGCACGCCCAGCAGCACGCCGTCGGCCACCACGGCCGCGCAGTTGAACAGGCGATGGTCGGCGCGCACCGGCAGGCCGACGACGGCCACGGTCGGCACGCCGCGCGAGGCCTCGATGACCTCGGCCAGCGCGGCCTCGCAGCCTTCGAGCAGCGCGGTCTGGTGGAACAGGTCGTCGCAGGTGTAGGCCGAGATTCCCAGTTCGGGGAAGGCCACCAGCGCGGCGCCTTCGGCCGCGGCCTCGCGGTACATGCGCACCGTCTCGCGGCCGTTGAACACCGGGTCGGCCACGCGGTTGCGGGGCACCGCCACGGCCAGCCGGGCGAAGCCGTGGGCGTAGGGGTTGTCGAAGGAAAGAGCGGAAGTCATGGGCGTGATCGTATGCGCCCGCGCGCGGCGCGTCAGCGCACGGTCGCCAAGACCGCTCAGGTCGTCGGCAGGTGCAGCGTATGGCCCAGGAAGAAGCGCAGCATCTCGGCGCTGGCGTCGACCCCGTCGGGCGCGGTGTAGCTGCCGCCGGCACTGCCGCCCGACCAGGCATGGCCGGTGCCGTGCAGCTGCCAGTGCTCGACCGCGCTGGCGCCGTCGGCGGCTGCATGGCGCGTGCGGGTGAAGCGCTGGCCTTGCGTGACCTCGGCCGCGCCCGCTGGGCCCAGCGCGCGGCGCGCGGCGTCGGCCACGGCCGTGCCGTTGCGTGCATGCACCGTCGCATCCGCATCGCCGTGGAAGACGATGGTGGGTGGGGCCGGGCCCTCCGTGATCGCCACGGCCGGGCCGCCGCGCATCGCGGCCAGCGCCGACGGCAGGTCATGCGCCGCGCCCGTGGGCAGGCCCGAGTGCACGCCCACCGCCGCGAACAGATCGGGGTGGGTGCGGCCCAGGATGTCGGCCATGGCACCGCCCGCCGACAGCCCGGCGACGTAGACGCGTGCCGGGTCGGCGCCCTGCGTGGTCACGATCTCGCGCGTCAGCGCCGCCAGCAGCGCGGGTTCGCCGCGCTCGCGCCGCTGGTGCTGGGGCTTGAACCAGTTCCAGCATTTCTGCGCGTTCGCATGCTGCGTCTGCTCGGGGTAGAGCACGATCGCGCCGGCCTCGCGCGCCAGGATGTTCATGCGGGTGCCGGTGGCGAAGTCCTGGGCGTCCTGGGTGCAGCCGTGCAGCATCACGACCAGCGGCGGCCGCGGTGCGTCGGCTGCGCGGGCCGGCACGTAGAGCCGGTAGGCGATCTGGCGGCCCTGGTGGCTGAAGCGGTGGGCGCTCCAGGATTCGGAAGGGGCGCGTTCGGCGGCGGGGGCGGGTGCCTCGTCGATCACGCGCACTTCGGCCTCGATCACGTCGTCGACCACCGGGGCCGCGGCGTCGCTGGCGGCATTCCCATGGGCCTGCCGCATCAGCAGCGCAGTCGCTCCCCGCAGGTTGCCCTCGCGGGTGAGGCGGGTGGCTTCGCTCATCAGGTGCTGGAAGTCGGTGTTCATGGTCTGGGCCTGTTCAGTGGATGCGCCCGGCGAGCGCGGATTTGACGGCCGGACTGGCATGCAGGGCGCCCAGGACGGTGAGGGATTCGATGGAGGCGAGCGCGAGTTCGGGCGAGACCTCGGCACCGATGCTGGCCAAGCCGAGCACGCGGATCTGCAGCGTCTGGCCCGCGGCCCGCACGGCCTCGAGGTCGGCGGCCGAGAAGTGCTGCAGGCCCAGCACCAGCGTCTTGCGCGTGACCACCTGGCGCAGTACCTCGCCGTGCGCCGTCAGCTGGTTGCGGATGGCGGTGCGGATGAAGTCGGTGCGGTTGGAATAGAAGCCCTCGGCCACCATCAGGTCGATGTGGCCCAGATCGACATAGCCGAGGTTGATGGTGATCTTCTCGGAGTCGGGGGGCGGCTTGGGCTTGGTGGGGGTGGAGGAGGCCATGCGCCATCCTATCACCATCCATATGGATGGTATACGGCTGTTTTATTCGACCTTCAATCCACTTTCTCCGGAAAAATGCCACCACGCAGGCAGCAGGGCACGCACCTCCGTCTGGTCGAAGCGGTCGTCCAGCAGGTGCAGCACGCCCGCGTCCTGCTCGGTGCGGATCACCCGGCCGGCCGCCTGCACCACCTTGCGCAGGCCCGGGTAGAGGTAGGTGTAGGCATAGCCCGTGCCCTGGCCGAAACGCTGGTCGAGGCGTTCGCGCATGAGCTCGTGGCGCTCGTCGTGGCGCGGCAGGCCCAGGCTGGCGATGAAGGCGCCGATCAGCCGGTCGCCGGGCAGGTCGATGCCCTCGCCGAAGGCGCCGCCCAGCACCGCGAAGCCCACGCCCTGGCCTCCCGCGCGGAAGCGCGCCACGAAGGCGCTGCGTTCGACTTCGGGCATCTGTGCGGTCTGGGTCCAGTTGGGGATGCCGGGGTGGCAGCGGGCGAACAGCGTGCGCGCCGCCTCGAGAAATTCGAAGCTGCCGAAGAAGGCCAGGTAGTTGCCCGGGCGCTGCGTGAACTGCGCGGCCACGCGGTCGACCAGCGGCCGCAGCGCGCGGCCCCGGTCGCGGTAGCGGGTCGAGAGCGCGCTGGCGACGCGGACCTCGAGCTGCGCGGCCTGGAAGGGCGAGCCCACGTCGAGCTCCACCGTGTCGTCCGGCAGGCCCAGCATGTCGCGGTAGAAGGCGAAGGGCGCGATGGTGCCGGAGAAGCAGGCGGTGCTCATCGAGGCGGCGAAGCGCGGCCGCAGGAAGGGGGCCGGCACCAGGTTGCGCACGGCCAGCGTGCAGCCCGCGTCGGCCGAGGGCAACTGGCTCTCGAACACCGAATGGACATCGAGCGCATTCGCCAGCCGCACGAACTGCAGCGCATCGAAGAAGAAGCGCAGCAGCGGCCCGCCGGCCTCCTGCGGCGCCGCGGCGAAGTGCTCGGCCAGCGCCACGGTCGCGTCCTGCAGGGCCTGCTGCAGGCCCTCGGGCACCTGGTCGTGCGGCGCGTAGGCGGCGGCCTGCGCCTGCTGCAGCGTGCGCCACTCGCGCCGCACCCGGGCCAGCGAGGGCCGCAGGCCCGCCGGGGCCGCGGCATGGGCGCTTTCGAGCGCGGGTGCGTCCAGCGTGGCCGAATACATCGCGCGGGCGCGCTCGAGCAGGTTGTGGGCCTCGTCGACCAGCACGGCGACGCGCCATTCCTCCTGCCGCGCGAGCGCGTAGAGGAAGGCGCTGCTGTCGAACCAGTGGTTGTAGTCGGCCACCACCACGTCGCTCCAGCGCACCATCTCCTGCGACAGGAAGTAGGGACACACGGCATGCGTGCGCGCGATGCGCCGCAGCGCGTCGCCGGTCAGGCACTGCACCGTGGCGGCCTCGCTGCGTGCGGCGGGCAGGCGGTCGTAGAAGCCGCGCGCCAGCGGGCAGGCGTCGCCATGGCAGGCCCGGCCCGGGTACTCGCAGATCTTCTCGCGCGCGGTGAGCTCGAGGATGCGCAGCGCGGGGGCGGGCGGGCCGAAGCGCTCCAGCGCCTCGAGCGCGATCGCGCGGCCCGATGTCTTGGCCGTGAGGAAGAACAGCTTGTCGGTCTGCTGCGCGCTCCAGCCGCGCAGCAGCGGGAACACGGTGGCCACGGTCTTGCCGATGCCCGTGGGCGCCTGCGCGATCAGGCAGCGCCGGGCCGAGGCCGCGCGGTAGACGCTCTCGGCCAGTTCGCGCTGTCCGGCGCGAAAGCCGGCGTGCGGGAAATCGAGGGCATCGAGCGCGGCGTCGCGCGCGGCATGGCGCTGCGCCTCCTGCACGGCCCAGGCCATGTACCTGGCGCAGAGGTCTTCAAAGCCTTCGCGCAGGGCCTCGCGCGTGCAGTGCTGGGCGATCACCGTCTCTTCGCCGCTCGCGATCTCGAGGTAGACCAGCGCCACCTCGATCGCCGTCAGCGCGTGCTTCTCGCACAGCATCCAGCCGTAGGTCCGGGCCTGGGCCCAATGCAGCGCGCGGTGGTTCTCGCGGATGGCGTTGACATCGCCGCGGAAGGTCTTGATCTCCTCGACGCGTGGGAGGGCGGGGTCGTAGCCGTCGGCCCGGCCGCGCACCTCCAGCCCCTCGAAGACGGCCGAGAGCGTGAGTTCGCGCTGGTAGTCGTCGTCGCGCCGCGATTGCACCAGCAGGTGGCCGGCCATGCCTTCCTGCGCGCTGGGCGCCGGCGTGAAGCGGAAGTCCAGGTCGCCGGCCTTGGCACCGAAGGCGCAGAGCGCGCGCACCGAGACCCTGCGAAGCAGGGGCGTGGCGGGTGCACCGGACCGTGGAGGCAAGGACATGACTGTATCAATGTACAGTAGTCGAGCGTATTCTCCAAGGCCGCAAACCGTCGCTTTGCGGGATCACGCTGCGAGCAGGCGTCTTTTCCAGCTAAAACGAAACAAAAGACTTGATAGATATTTATGGAAATTCGTCACGAAATGTGTATTCGATGTAACATTTAAGGCTGTCCTTGTCCCAATGCGCGGAAAACTGCCACGCCCCTTTGCTTCGATGCGCTTACAAACGCCCTCTTACATTGGAATTTGGAGCAGTTATGACCGGGTCCGGACGATTGGCGCTCAGCGTGAGTGAACTGGAAGAGGGCGAGTTTCACTACGTCCTGCTGGAGGCAGTCACCATGCCGGGTGAACTGCTGTGTTTCAAGCCGAAGGAGTTCGGCGAACGTGCCCATGACAAGCCCATGGATGCGTGGTTCTCGGGCCTGGGCGCGGTCCGTCGGCTCAACGAGCGCTGACCTTCCCGGGTCGTCGCCGCATGCGGGGGTGTGGGCATGGCTGCCTGCCCGCTGCTTTCTTCTCAAGGTACGGCGATGGATTTCGAATTGTTCGTGGCGTTGTTCTGTGTGATCGGTATCGGATGGTTGACCCTGGTGCCCACCTATCGTGGATGGAACCATCTGGAACGCAGGATGGCCCAGCAGGTCGAGACGACCATTGCGGCGCTCGAGGACGGCGAGCCCAAGCCCTGAGACGGTGTGGTCCCCGGCGCCACGTCGGGCCGCCGCCGATGAGGAGGGCGCTCAGCCCCCGGCTTTGACGAACTTGAGCGTCATGCGGTCGGATTCGCCGATCGCCAGGTATTTCTCCCGGTCCACGGCGCCGCCGCGCAAGGTGGGCGGCAAGGCCCAGACGCCTTGCGCATGGTCATGGCTGTCGCGCGGGTTGGCGTTGATCTCGCTGGCGCCCGCCAGCACGAAGCCCGCCGCACGCGCGCGCTCCACCACCAAATCCTGCGGCACATAGCCGCTCTCGATGACGCGTGCGAGCGAGGTGCCCGGCGCCGCGCGGTGTTCTTCCACGCCCAGCACGCCGCCCGGCTTGAGTACGGCGTGGAAGGCGCGCAGCGTTTCGTCGAAATGGCCGTCGGCGATCCAGTTGTGGATGTTGCGGAACGTCAGCACCGCATCGGCGCCGCCCGGCGGATGGATGTCGGTGAAACCCGCCACCGGCAAGGTGCCCAGCACCACGCGCCGGTAGGTGGCCGGGTCGGCCGCCAGCTTGGCGCGGAAGGCCGCGCGGGCGCGCTGCTGGCCGGGCGAGCCGTCGGCCGGTTCGTGCGCCGCATAGAGCCGGCCCTTCGGGTTCAGGTAGGCCGCCAGGATCTCGGTGTACCAGCCGCCGCCCGGCGCGATCTCGACCACCTGCCAGTCGGGGCGCAGGCCGAAGAAGGCCAGCGTCTCGTAGGGATGGCGTGCGGCATCGCGTGCGCGGTTGGCGGCGCTGCGCTGCGGACCGTCGACCGCGGCGTGCAGGGCCGCATCGGCATCGTGCGCCACGGCCGCGGCGCCGGCCGCCATCGGCAGCGAGGCCAGCGCGGCCAGCACCTGCCGGCGTTGAAGAAGGGCGCCGGAAGCGGCGAGGGCATGGGGCAGGGGGGTCATGGGATGGGCCTTGGCAGAAGCGGGGAAGAGACGGGAACGGGTCGCGGCGCGGCCATCTTTCCACCTTAGCGGAATTGCCATGACCCGGCGCGGCCCATCCTTGGCGGCCGCATATCGACCTGCGCATTCCTTCTAAGTAGACAGACCGTTCTGTCTTATCTTTGCCGCTTCTGCATCCCGCCGGCGACCGCGCCGAAGACCCATGAAGCTGCTCGAACCCCTCGTTCTCGGTGCCCGCGTGTTGCCCAACCGCGCGATCATGGCGCCGCTGGTGCGCGCGCGTTCCGACGCCGACCGCGCGCCGACCGAACTCGTCGACGTCTACTACGCCCAGCGTGCCTCGGCCGGCCTGATCATCACCGAGGGCTGCCACATCTCGCCGCAGAGCACGACCCGCGCGAACGCGTCGGCGCACCACACCGACCTGCAGAACGCGGCCTGGCGGCGCGTGGTCGACGCGATCCACGCGGCCGGCGGCACGGTGTTCCAGCAGCTCTACCACGTGGGGCGCAAGGCGTTGCTGTCGACGCTGCCGCCGGGCGAGCGGCCGGTCGCGCCCTCGGCCATCGAAGCCATCGGCGGCATCATGACGGCCGAGGGCCTGGAGACCTTCCCGGTGCCACGGGCGCTGGAAACCCACGAGATCGGACCGATCGTCGACGACTTCCGCGCCGCCGCGCGCCGCGCCGGCGAGGCGGGCTTCGACGGCGTGGAGATCCTGGCCGCCAACGGCTTCCTGGTCGACCAGTTCCTGCGCGACGAGACCAACCAGCGTAGCGATGCCTATGGCGGCTCGCTCGAGAACCGCGCGCGCTTCCTGCTCGAGGTGGTCGATGCCGCGATCGCCGAGCTCGGGGCCGACCGGGTCGGTGTGCGCATCTCGCCGCACTTCCGCTCCGACCGCATCGGCGACTCGGACCCGGTGCGCACCTTCTCCTACGTGGCGACCGAGCTCGACCGGCGCGGCATCGCCTACCTGCACATGCTCGAGGGCACCACGCACGACGAGGACCCCTTCCTGCCGCTGTACCTGCGGCTCGCGAAGAAGCCCTCGGCCTCGGCCACCGGACCGGGCCCGGTGCCGGGCGACCCCTTCCTCGCGCCGCTGCTGCGTCCGCTGTTCAAGGGCCCGCTGATCCTCAACGGCGGCTACACCCGCGAGACCGCCGAGCAGGTGCTCGCGCAGGGGCTGGCCGATGCCGTGGCCTTCGGCCGCCTCTACATCGCCAACCCCGACCTGCCCGAGCGCTTCCGGCGCAATGCGCCGCTCAACCAGGCCGACCCGTCGACCTACTACAGCGGCGGGCCGCGCGGCTACATCGACTACCCGACGCTGGCCGAGCAGCAGGTCGCCGCCACCGCCTGAGACCTTCCGCCATCTTCTGAAAGCGAACACCCATGGGCCATTCCGATTCCCTGCCGCTCGCGCGCATCAGCGACGAACTGCTGGCCAGCCTGCGCGACGAATTTGCCGCCACCGCGGCCGAGCACGACCAGCAAGCGAGCTTCCCGCATGCCAACTTCGAGCGCCTGGGCGCGCTCAACCTGCTGGCGCTGACCGTGCCGGCCGCGCACGGCGGCCTGGGCGGCGGGTTGGCCGATGCGGCCCGCGTGGTGGGCGCGGTCGGCGGCGGCGAGGCCTCGACCGGCCTGCTGTTGGCGATGAACTATCTGATGCACCACACGCTGGGCCGCAACCCGCCCGCGGGCTACGAGGCGATCGCGCGCGCCGCCGTCGAAGGCCGCGGCGTGCTCAACGCGCTGCAGGCCGAACCCGACCTGGGCTCGGCGATCCGCGGCGGCCTGCCGGGCACGGTCGCGACGCCGCAGCCCGACGGCAGCTGGCGCCTGAGCGGACGCAAGGCCTACGCCACCGGCAGCCCGATCGTGCGCTGGTGGCTGGTGCTGGCACGCACCGGCGGCGACGACGCGCCGCGCGTCGGGACGGTGCTGGTGCCCGGCGATGCACCGGGGCTCAGCGTGGTCCCAACCTGGAACCACGCCGGCCTGCGCGCCACCGCGAGCCACGAGGTGCGGCTCGAGGAGGTGGCCGTGCCGGCCGGCCACGCGCTGGGCTTCCTGCCGCCCGGCGCGCCCGAAGGCAAGGCCCGCCGCGCGGTGATCGAAGTCTGGAACGGCGTGCTGATCGCCGCGCTCTACGACGGCATCGCACGTGCCGGCAGCGACTGGCTGCGACGCTTCCTGCACGAGCGCGTGCCCTCGAACCTGGGTGCACCGCTGGCCACGGTGCCACGGCTGCAGGGCATCGTGGGCGAGATCCAGACCCTGCTGCTGGTCAACCGCACGCTGATCGACGACGCGGCGCGCCGTGCCGATGCCGCCGCCACGCCCGATCCGCTGCATGCGCAGCAGGTCAAGCACCTGGTCACGGGCAACGCGGTGCGCATCCTCGAACTCGCGCTGTCGGCCACCGGCAACCACGGGCTGGACCGCGCCAACCCGCTGGAGCGCCACTACCGCGACGCGCTGTGTGGCCGCGTGCACGCGCCGCAGGCTGACACCGTGTTGCTCAACGCCGGCAAGGCCGCGCTGGGTTTCTGAGCCTCGCGCGATGTCCTCTCTTCTCTTCCCACCGAGTCTTTCACCGATGCGATCCTTTGCTCCGGCGGGCGCCCTGCGCGCGCTCCTCTTGACGACCTTCCTGGCGACGGGGCTGGGCGCCCAGGCCCAGACGCCCGTCCGCGGCGGCACGCTGGTCGTGGTGTCCAACCCCGGCGAGCCCGCGGTGCTGACGGCGGCCTTCAACCAGCAGGGCGCGGTGTCGGCGATCTCGACCAAGATCTTCGACGGCCTGATCCATTTCGGCGAGGATTTCAAGCTCGAGCCCGAGCTCGCGACCCGCTGGGACGTGAGCCCCGACGGCAAGACGGTGCGCTTCACGCTGCGCCCCAACGTGCGCTGGCACGACGGCAAGCCCTTCACCTCGGCCGACGTCAAGTTCTCCTTCGACGAGGTCTGGCGCAAGATCCATCCGCGCGGCCGCGCCACCTTCGCGGCGGTCGAGTCGGTGGAGACGCCCGACCCACTGACCGTGGTGTTCAAGCTGCGCAATCCCTCGGGCGTGGTGCTGCGCGCGCTCAACAGCGGCGAGTCGCAGGTGATCCCCAAGCACCTCTACGAAGGCACGGACATCGTGCAGAACCCGTGGAACGCCAAGCCCGTGGGCACCGGCCCCTTCCGCTTCAAGGAGTGGGTGCGCGGCGACCGCATCGTGCTCGAGCGCAACCCCGACTACTGGGACGCCGGCAAGCCCTACCTCGACCAGCTGGTCTACCGGATCATTCCCGATGCCACCGCGCGCTATGCGGCCTTCGACACCGGTGCGGTGCAGTACGGCGTGCTGATGCCGATCTCGATCAACGACCTCGAGCGCGCGCAGAAGAACCCGAAGCTGCGCGTCGAGTTCCGCGGCTACGACTGGCTGGGCTCGAGCGTCGCGGTCGACTTCAACGTGCGCAAGCCGCCCTTCAACGACGTGCGCGTGCGCCGCGCGGTGGCGCATGCGATCGACCTGCAGGCGCTGTCGAAGGTGACCACGCGCGGCGTGGCCAAGCCCGGCACCTCGCCCGTGCTGTCGACGCAGGGCCGCTTCTATACGAACGACCTGCCGGCCTATGCCTTCGACGTCAAGCAGGCCGAGCGCCTGCTCGACGAGGCCGGCCTGCCGCGGCGCGCCGACGGCACGCGCTTCGCGGTCACGCTCGACTGGCTGCCCTTCGGCGAAAGCTACCTGCGCTACGGCGAGTTCATCAAGCAGTCGCTGCGCCGCGTGGGCATCGAGGTGACGATCCGCGGCCAGGACCTGCCGCAGTTCATGCGCCGCGTCTACAGCCAGAACGACTTCGACTTCATCGTCACGCACCGCACCGCGATGGGCGACCCGCAGATCGGCACCGACCGCGTGTTCTGGTCGAAGACCATCCTCAAGGACGTGCCCTGGTCCAACGGCTCGGGCTACAGCAACCCCGCGATGGACGGCCTGATCGAGGCCGCCCACGAGGCCGCGACCGAGGAGCGCCGCGTCGAGCTCTACAAGAAGGTGCAGCGCCAGGCGCAGGCCGACCTGCCCAGCTTCACGCTGCTGGAGAACCGCATGTACACCATCGCCTCGAAACGCCTGCAGGGCCTGGCGACCGGCTCGGACAGCGCCTACGACTCGCTGAAGAACGCATGGCTCGCGCCCTGAGCACCGACGCCGACGCGGCGCCCGTCGCGCGGACCCGCCGCCGGCCCTATGTGCTGACGCGCGTGCTGCAGATGGTGCCCACGCTGCTGCTGATTTTGCTGACCGCCTTCGTGCTGCTGCAGCTCGCGCCCGGCGACATGGTGCAGGTGCTGGCGGGCGAGGCCGGCGGCGGCTCGCCCGAGTACCTCGCACGCCTGCGCCAGAGCTTCGGGCTCGACCAGCCGCTGCATGTGCAGTTCCTGCTCTACATGCGCAATGTGCTCGATGGCAACCTGGGCTTCTCCTTCCGCAACAACGCGAGCGTGACGGCGCTGATCGGCGCGCGCCTCGGGCCCACGCTGCTGCTGGCCGCGGCCGGCATGGCGGTGGCGGTGGGCATCGGCGTGAGCGCGGGCGCGCTAGCCGCCGCGCGCCGCGGCCGGCCGGTCGACCGGCTGATCGGCATCGCCGCGCTGCTGGTCTACGCCACGCCCGGCTTCCTGCTGGGCATCGGCCTGATGCTGGTGTTCGCGGTGGCGCTGCCCTGGCTGCCGGTGGGCGGCTTCGTCGATGCCTACGGCGTCGACGGCCCGTGGGCGCATGCGCTCAGCGTCGCGCGGCACCTGGTGCTGCCGGCCATCACGCTGGGCGCGCTGCATGCGGCGATCTATGCGCGCTTCACGCGCGGCGCGATGCTCGAGGTCTACGGCCAGGACCATGTGCGCACCGCGCGTTCCAAGGGGCTGTCGGCCGGCCGCATCACGGTGCGCCACGTGCTGCGCAATGCACTGCTGCCGCTGGTCACGGTGATCGGCATGCAGACCGGCGCGCTGCTCAGCGGCGCGATCCTGGTCGAGACCGTGTTCGGCTGGCCCGGCCTGGGCCGGCTGGCCTTCGAGGCCATGCAGCAGCGCGACTACAACCTGCTGGCCGGGCTGATCCTGTGCAGCGGCACGCTGGTGGTGCTGGTCAACCTCGCGGTCGACCTGCTGTACGCCGTGCTGGACCCGCGTGTGAGGCTGAAATGAAGACCACCGAAGGCATCGCCGTCTCCTCCGTCGCGCGGCCCCGTCCGCTGGCACCGCCCGTGGCAGCGCCTCGGCCCACGCTTGCCGCGCGGCTCTGGCGCGGATGGACGGCGTGGCCGCTGTCGCTGAAGATCGGCACCGCGCTGCTGGCGCTGCAGCTCGCGGTCGCGCTGCTGGCCGGCTGGCTCTACCCGGGCGATCCCTTCGACCTTGCGGGGCCGTCCTTCCTGCCGCCGGGCGCCGATCCGCAGTTCCCGCTGGGCACCGACATCATGGGCCGCGACATCGCCGCCGGCCTGGCGCACGGCGCGCGCGTCTCGCTGCTGGTGGGCCTGTCGGCCACCTTGATCGCGACGGTGCTGGGCACCACGGTCGGCCTGCTGGCCGGCTACTTCGGCGGCTGGGTCGACCACCTGCTGATGCGCTTCACCGAGCTGTTCCAGGTGATCCCGCATTTCCTCTTCGCCATCATCCTGGTGGCGATCATGGGCTCGCAGTTGCCGTACATCGTGCTGGCCATCGGCGTCACGAGCTGGACGATGGTGGCACGGCTGGTGCGCGCCGAGACGCTGGCGCTGCGCGAGCGCGACTACGTGAAGATCTGCCAGGTGATGGGCGGCGGCCATGCGCGCGTGATCCTCACGCACATCCTGCCCAACGCCGTCGCGCCGGTGATCGTGGCGGCCTCGGTACTGACCGCGCTGGCGGTGCTGACCGAAGCCGGCCTGGCCTTCCTGGGCATGAGCGACAGCAACCGCATCAGCTGGGGCGGCATGATCGGCGCCTCGCGCGAGGCGCTGCTCGACGCGCCCTACATGACCTTGATTCCCGGCGCGGCCATCGTGCTGGCCGTGGCCGCGCTGAGCCTGATCGGCGACGGTCTGGCGCAGCACCTGCGGCGCGGAGGTGCGTCATGAGCATCGTGCTGAAGACCCGTGGCCTGGCGATCTCCGTGCCATCGGACGGCGGACGCGTCGAGGCGGTGCGCGGCCTCGACCTGCAGGTCGCGCGCGGCGAGACCTTGGCGATCGTCGGCGAGTCGGGCTGCGGCAAGTCGCTCACCGCGCTGGCGCTGGCCGGGCTGCTGCCCGAGGGCGTGCGCGTCGCGGGCGGCGCCATCGAGCTGCTGGGCGACGACGTCACGGCGCTGTCCGAGGCGGCCTGGCGCATGCGCCGCGGCCGCCGCATCGCGATGGTGTTCCAGGACCCGATGGCGGCGCTCAACCCGGTGCTGACCGTGGGCGAGCAGATCGTCGAGACGATCCTGGCACACCGGCCCGTCGGCGCGCGGGCCGCGCGCGAGGAGGCGCTGGCGCTGCTGGCGCGGGTGAAGCTGCCGCAGCCCGCGCAGTGCTTCGCCGCCTATCCGCACCAGCTCTCGGGCGGCATGCGCCAGCGCGTGCTGATCGCCATCGCCGTGGCCCACCGGCCCGAGGTGCTGATCGCCGACGAGCCCACCACCGCGCTCGACGCCACGGTGCAGGCCGAGATCCTGGCGCTGCTGCAAAGCCTGCAGCGCGAGAGCGGCATGGCGCTGGTGATCATCACGCACGACCTGAAGCTGGTGGCGCGCTGGGCCGACCGCGTGACCGTGATGTACGCGGGTCGCGCGGTCGAGGACCGGCGCGCCGATGCGCTGCTCGAGGGCTCGCGCCACCCCTACACGCGGGCGCTGATGGCGGCCCGGCCGCGGCGCCGGCCGGCCGAGGGCCCGCGCCTGCGGCTGGCCGAGATCCCGGGCCGCGTGCCACCGCCGGGCCAGACCGGACCGGGCTGCGCCTTCGCGGGCCGCTGCGGCCTGGCGACGGCGCGCTGCGAGGCCGCGAGTCCCGACGCCCTTCGGCTGGCCGGCGGCACCGTGTGGTGCCATGCCGCGGCCGAGGGGCGGCTCGAGGCGCCGATGGCGGTGGCCGCATGACGGCGCCGCTGCTGTCGGCGCACGATCTGCACGTGCGCTTCGAAGGCCGCAACGGCCGCGTCGATGCGGTGCGCGGCGTGTCGCTGCAGGTGCAGGCGGGCGAGGTGCTGGCGGTGGTCGGCGAGTCCGGCTCGGGCAAGTCGACGCTGGCGCGCGCGCTGATGGGCATGGTGCCCGTCCGCCAGGGCACGCTGGCGCTGGCCGGGGAGGGCGTGCCGCTCGCGGCCGCCGCGCGCTCGCTGGCGCAGCGCCGCCGCATCGGCATGGTGTTCCAGGACAGCGCGGCCGCCTTCGACCCGCGCTTCACCATCGAACGCATCCTGCGCGAGCCGATCGCCCTGCTGGGACGCGGTGCGGCCTCGGCCCCACCCGTCGAGCTGCTCGATGCCGTGGGCCTGCCGGCCAGCCTGCTGCCGCGGCGCCCGCACGAGCTGTCGGGCGGGCAGCGCCAGCGCGTGGGCATCGCGCGTGCGCTCGCGGGCGCGCCGCAGCTGCTGATCTGCGACGAGGCGGTGTCGGCCCTCGATGTGTCGGTGCAGGCGCAGATCCTCAACCTGCTGGCCGACCTGCAGCAGTCGCGCGGGCTCGCGCTGCTGTTCATCACGCACGATCTCTCGGTGGTGTCGTACATCGCCGACCGCATCGCCGTGATGTACCGTGGCGAACTGCTCGAGACCGGCGTGGCCGCCCAGGTGCTGGACCGGCCTTCGCACGACTACACGCGACGCCTGCTCGCGGCGGCCCTATGATTTTGTGCAGCCCACCTTTGCGGCCCGCGCGCCGTTCCTGCAAGCCGAGCCCATGACCTCCACGACTGCCACGACCCCTGCGACCACGCTGCTGGACCACATCATCGACACCGCGGGCGCGCTCTTCTACCGCGAAGGCACCAAGTCGGTCGGCGTCGACCGGATCATCCTCGAGGCCGGTGTCGCCAAGGCCACGATGTACCGCTACTTCTCCGGCAAGGACGCGCTGGTGGCGGCCTGCCTGCAGCGCCGCCACGACCGGGTGATGGAGGCGTTGCGCAACGGACTCGAGAAGGGTCCGGCCGATGGCGTCGCACAGGCGCTGTCGGTGTTCGAGCTGCTGCACGTGAAGGGCGGCTCGCCCGACTTCCGCGGCTGTGCCTTCATGCTGGCGGTGGCGGAGAACGAGACCTCCGAAGAAGTCCGCGCCATCGCACGCGGCCACAAGGACGCGGTGCTGGCGATGTTCGAGGCCCTGCTGCCCGCCGCCTGGCCGAAGCGCGCGACGCTGGCCGCGCAGCTCAACCTGCTCTACGACGGCGCGATGGCGCAGATCCTGATCCAGCGCGATGCCGGCGCGGCCTTGCTGGCGCGCGACTGCGCGGCGGTGCTGCTGGCCGCGGCCGCGAACGGCGCCCGGGCGCGCTGAAACATCGACTTTCTAGAAGAATCCCCATGACCACCTCCTCTTCAACCCCCCCCATCGCGCCGCTGCGCGACTTCGTCGTCGCCTTCGGCCACCTGCTCGACACCGGCCCCGACGAGGCGCGCGTCCTGCACGAGGGCGGCGCGCTGCTGCGCACGCTGGTGTCGCGCGACGACTGGCTGCCGGAGGCCTTCGCGCAGCCGCATCCGGTGCACTACCAGCAACTGCTGCTGCATGCCGACTCGACCGAGCGCTTCTCGGTCGTGAGCTTCGTCTGGGGCCCGGGCCAGGCCACGCCGGTGCACGACCACACGGTCTGGGGCCTGATCGGCATGCTGCGCGGCGCCGAGGAAAGCCAGGGCTATGCCGAGCGCGAGGGCCGCTGGGTGGCGCAGGGCGAGGCGGTCCGGCTGGTGCCGGGCGACGTCGAGGCGGTGTCGCCGCGCATCGGAGACGTGCACCGCGTGCGCAACGTGTTCGACGACCGGGTGTCGGTCAGCATCCACGTCTACGGCGCCAACATCGGCCGCGTGCGGCGCCACACCTACCCGGCCGAGGGCGGGCGCAAGCCCTTCGTCTCGGGCTACTCGAACACCGTGCTGCCGAACCTCTGGGACCGCTCGGCCGAAGTCCGCGCCAGCTGAATCAGCGCTCCCAGGGCGCGACAGGCACGAAGCGCGCCAGCAGGTGGTCGACCACCGCGCGCTGCCGCGCCGCCAGCGCCCCCTGGTGCGGCCAGATCACATGGATCGGCAGGGCCGACGCGGCAGAAGCCTGCTGCGGCAACACTTCTTCCAGCCTGCCGTCGGCCAGCTGCGCGGCCACCAGCCAGCGTGGCAGCCGGGCCAGGCCGAAGCCGGCTGCGGCTGCGTCGCGCAGCGCCATCGCATCGCGCAGCGTGAGCCGCACGCCCAGCGCGAAGGCCTGCAGTTCGCCCTGCGCATCGGCCAGCAGCCAGCGGGTGTCGCGGCCCTCGACCAGGCAGTCGTGCGCGGCCAGTTCGGCGGGATCGGCCGGCCGGCCCCGCGCCGCGAGGTAGGCCGGCGCGGCGCAGACCACGGTGCGCTGCACGCCCAGCGGGCGCGCCACAAGGTTCGGGCTGTCGGGCAGCGCGCCGATGCGCACCGCCAGGTCGACCTGGCCGCCGGCCATGTCGCCGAAGCGGTTGAGGAAGGCGATGTCGAGGTGCAGCGCCGCATGTTCGCGCGCCAGTTCGAGCAGCGCGGGCGCGATCCATTGCCGCCCGAACAGCACGGGCACTTCGATGCGCAGCGTGCCTGCCACCGCGCCCTGTTTCTGCCGCAGTTCGGACTCGCCCTGCGCCAGCGTCGCGAGCGCGCGCAGGCAGTGCCGGTGGAAGGCGCGGCCGTCCTCGGTGAGCGCGAGCCGGCGCGTGCTCCGGTGCAGCAGGCGCACGCCCAGCTGCGCCTCCAGCCGCGCGACCGCCTTGCTCACGGCCGAGCGCGACAGCGCCAGCCGCTCGCTGGCCAGCGTGAAGCTGCCGGCCTGCGCGGTCTCGACGAAGGCCCGGATGCCGGTGAGTTGGTCGATGGAGATCATGGAAAGGGGAGGGCGGTGGGGCGATTGGTGCCTGCGCGTCGCCAATGGCGTGCCGATTTTGCGCTCGACCCGCGGCCGGGCGCGCGCGAGCATCAGGGCCCCCATCAGCGTAAAGAGAGCGAATCCATGAAAGACAAGACCGTGGCCATCGTCGGCGGCAGCTCGGGCATCGGCCTGGGCGTGGCGAAACAGGTGGTGGCCGCGGGCGGCCGGGTGTTCATCGGCGGGCGCGACGCACAGCGGCTCGAACGCGCGCTCGCGCAGCTGGGGCCGGCCGCCGGCGGCCACCGGGTCGACAGCGCCGACGACGCCTCGGTCGCTGCCTTCTTCGCCGCCGCGCCGGCCATCGACCACCTGTTCACGCCCGGCGCTTCCTACGCGCTGGGCCGCTTCACAGAGCTGGACGAGGCCACCGCCCGCAGCCCGATGGACCACAAGTTCTGGGGCCAGTACCGGGTGGTGCGGCATGCCTTGCCCAAGCTGCGCGCACAGGGCTCGGTGGTGCTGATGGCGGGGGCGCTGGGCGCGCGCGTCGGTCTGAGCGGCGCGGCCTACGCGGCCTGCAACTGCGCGATCGAGGGACTGGGCCGGGCGCTGGCGCGCGAGCTGGCGCCGCGGCGCTTCAACACCGTGTCGCCGGGCACCATCGACAGCGAACTCTGGCGCGAGCGGCCGGCGGCGCTGCGCGAGGCGGCCTTCGAGAGCTTCGCCCAGGGCGCGCCGCTGGGCCGGATCGGCACGGTGGAGGAGGTGGTGGACGCGGTGCTGTTCCTCATGGGCAACACCTTCATGACCGGGTCGACGCTGTATGTGGACGGCGGTTACGTCACCTGAAGTCACGGCGGTTCACGGCCGCTTACCCGCGGCGCCTGAAGACTTTCTGAAGCGGGACCCCGGCGCTTGGCGGATACTGCGCGGTGGTCCCGGCCTCGGGCGATGCCGATCGCCTCCTGCCCGCACGGCGGTGTGCGGCGGCAGTTTCCGGACTGAACGAAAATACCGCCTCGTATCTCTGGAGTCTTGCCGTGAAGTGGATCATCCTCGCCATCTTTGTGCTCAGCGCACTCTATGTCCATTTCCGTGGGCAGGTCCGGCATCGCTTCCTGCGCCAGCTGTCCGACCATTCGAGCTTCCTGGCGCCGCTCAACGTGTTCATGTACATGTTCTCGAAGGTGCCGAGCACGCCCTATCTGTCGCCGGCGGAGTTCCCGGAGATGCGGGTGCTGGAGCAGAACTGGGAAATCATCCGTGAAGAGGCGCTGGCGATGCGCAATGGCGGCAGCATCAAGGCCTCGAGCCAGTTCAACGACGTGGGCTTCAACTCCTTCTTCAAGAGCGGCTGGAAGCGCTTCTATCTCAAGTGGTACGACGAGGCGCATCCCTCGGCCGCGGTGCTGTGCCCGCGCACGACCGAACTGCTCAAGGGCCTGGGCACCGTCAAGGCCGCGATGTTCGCGGAACTGCCGCCCGGCAGCCGGCTGGTGCGCCACCGCGACCCCTTCGCCGGTTCGCTGCGCTACCACCTGGGCCTGTGGACGCCCGGCGTCGAAGGCTGCTACATCGACGTCGACGGCCAGCGCTACCACTGGCGCGACGGCGAGGCCGTGGTCTTCGACGAGACCTACATCCACTATGCCGAGAACACCACCGACCACGACCGCGTGATCCTGTTCTGCGACATCGAGCGCCCGATGAAGTACCGCTGGGCCATGGCGGTGAACCGCTGGTTCGCGAAGAACGTGCTGGCCGCCGCCAGTTCGCCCAACGACGCGGGCGACAAGACCGGCGGCATCAACCGCGCCTTCAAGTACATCTACCAGGTGCGCGTGATCGGCAAGCGCCTCAAGGCCTGGGACCGCCGCGCCTACTACCTGGTCAAGTGGACGATCTTCGGCGGTCTGGCGCTCTGGATCTTCTACTGAGATCGATGCCCAGCTACCGCTTCGACGTGTTCGGCCGCCGCATGGCCATCGAACGCGCGGGCGAGCGCTGGCGCTGCTACCTCCTGGGCAACGAGGGCAAGCGTCGCCCTCTCGAGCTCGCGGTGCCGTCCGAGCTCAGGCGCGAGGAACTCGCCCAGTACCTCTACGACGTCTACCACGAGGACGCGACGCCCACCCACGGCGACGTGGTGGAAATCCTGCCCGACCGGGCCTGAGCTACAACCCCAGCCGCGTCAGCGACCAAGCCACGCCGCCCAGTTGCAACACGTTGAGCATCATCCCGGCGATGTGCAGCCGCCGGAAGCGCAGTGCCGACGCCTCCACCTGCGGGATCGTTTCGCGCAGCCGGTCCATGCGCGGGATGATGATCCAGCGGCGCAGCGCGAAGGCCAGCACGGCGATCGCGGCCATGCCCAGCGCGAAGAAGGGCCGGCCGGTCCAGCCGTAGCAGAGCGCCGCGGCGCTGGCGGTCAGCATCACCGCCAGGTAGTAGACGTTGAACAGTCCGCGGATGAAGCGCGAATCCAGCGGCGTGTCGTGCGCAAGGATCAGCAGGGGCAGCGAGCCCATCATGAAGAAGCCCATCCAGACCAGCAGGATGACGGTGGCGATGAGCGAACTGACGATGGGCAGCATGGGAACCTCTCCGCAGCGGCGCAGCATACGCCTGCGGATCGGTTCTTGTCTCGCCTAGGTTGGATGCAGCTGGACGGCCACGATGCAGCCGGCCGTGCTGAGCCGCACGACCTGCATCGCTTCCTGCGGACAGGCCTGCAGCAGGCCCTGTTCGACATCGAGCGTCTGCATGCCCGAAGGCGTGCCGACCTGAAAACGCCCTTGCAACACCAGCAGACACAGCGGCACGGCATTCGAGGGCATGACGGAGAAGCCTTCGCGATGCACGCTCACCTCGGCGTACGCGTTCGCACGCCGGGTCATCACGTTGAAGAAGCGCGCTGGCCTGTGCGCCAGCCGTGCGCTGAAAGCCGTTTCACCCGCGAAGGCATGCAGGTCGCCCGTTCCCGTCCATGACAGGACCCGGGTGTCGGCCACGAGCGTGACCGCGCCGTCCACCAGCACGGCGCTGCGGTCGACGCCGGCAAAGGTCGAGAACGCGCCGTTGCCCGCGATGGACGCGACGCTGAGCCGCCAGTCCCAGCCGTCGGGGCCCGCCGCGGCCGAGCTGTCGCCGAAGCGGCCCTGGCCGATCTCGCGCGTCTCGCCGCCGCCGTTGCGCCAGGGCGTGACCGGCAGGTGGTCGAGCGAGAAGCGGCTCATCACGCCTCAGGACACCGCGCCCAGGCCGTATTTGCCGGTCAGCAGCCCGCCGGTGCGGAAGCGCTCCAGCGCATAGGGTTCGATGTCGACCTCGGTCTTCAGGCCCAGCGCCGATTGCGCGAGCACCAGGCCCACGGCCGGCGACAGCTTGAAGCCGTGGCCCGAGAAGCCGTAGCCGACCACCAGGCCCGGCAGCTCCGGCAGCCGTCCCAGCACCGGGTTCCAGTCGGGCGTCACGTCGTACACGCCGGTCCAGGACGAGGCGACGCCGGCCGTCTCGAAGCTCGGGAAGCGCTCGGCCACCTGCTCGCCGACCTCGACCATGTAGTCCATGCTGATGTCGCCCTGTTCGTTGTCGGGCGCCGCCAGCGTTTCGCCGACGATGCCTTCGCTGACCAGCATCTGGTTGCCGCCGTAGCTGCGGCAGTACAGCATGCCCGGCGAACCCAGGTCCTTGTAGACCGGCATCTTGAAGGTGTAGGCCTCGGGGCCCTCGAGGGCCAGCACGGCATGGCGCTCGGCTTTCACCGGGCTCGCGATGCCCGTCCAGCGTTCGATGTCGGTGGACCAGATGTTCTGCACGCTGATCACGGTCGGTGCGTCGAAGCGGCCTTCCGAGGTCTCGACGCCGGCCACGCGGCCGTTCTCGACGATCAGCTTGTGGACCTCCACGCCTTCCTTGATCTTCACGCCCAGGCGGCGCGCCGCGCGGGCGAAGCTGGTGGCGACCAGGTAGGCGTCCGCGAAGCCGGCCTCGGGCTCGTAGCCGATCAGGGCCGCATCGTCGAAGCGGGCGATCGGCAGCAGGCTCGCGGCCTGGTGCGCGTCCAGCAGGTCGACCTGGATGCCCTGGGCGCGTTGGGCTTCCAGCGCGGCGCGCAGGGGCGACAGCTTGGCGCCCTCGGGCGCGGCGATCAGGTAGCCCGACTTCACCAGGCCGGCCGACGCGTCCTCGTCCTGCAGGTAGTTGGAGAAGTCGTTGAAGATGCGCCACGAGGCCTGGGCCAGCCGCACGTTCTCGATCACCGAGTAGTGGGTGCGCAGGATGCCGCTGGATTGCGAGGTCGTTCCGGCGCCGATCTGCGTGCGGTCCAGCACCAGCACGTTGGTGCAGCCGAGGCGGGCGAGGTGATAGGCGACCGAGGTGCCGATCACACCCGCGCCGATCACGATCGCGTCATAGCTTTTCATTCCACAGTCCTGACAAGGTAAAAACGGATGGGCCGAAGCCTAAGAGCCGCCCCCGGGTTGCCGCTGGACATTCCGGAAACTGATTTTCAGCATCAGCGCCGCTTGAGCTATGGCAGCGGCCCCGCGCGCGCGCCAGGATGGGCCACCGCCGATCGCATCACTTCTTCTCCCATGACCTCGACCGTTTTCAACCTCGTGCAGGGCGACGTGCCGCTGCTGATCTCCATCCCGCACCTGGGCACCGCGCTGCCCGACGAGCTCCGCGGCGGCCTGACGCCCGAGGCGCTCAGCGTGCGTGACACCGACTGGCACCTCGACACGCTCTACGGCTTCGCCCGCGCCATGGGCGCCTCGGTGCTGGGCGCCAAGGTCTCGCGCTACGTCATCGACCTGAACCGGCCGCCGGGCGGCGAGAGCCTCTACCCGGGCCAGACCACCACCGGCCTGTGCCCCACCGAGAGCTTCCGCGGCGAGCCGCTCTATCGCGCGGGCCATGCACCCGACGACGCCGAGGTCCAGCGGCGCCGGGCCACCTACTGGCAGCCCTACCACGATGCCCTGCGGGCGGAACTGGACCGGCTGCGCGCACTGCACGGCCAGGTGCTGCTGTGGGAGGCGCATTCGATCGCCAGCGTGCTGCCGCGGCTGTTCGACGGCAAGCTGCCCGACCTGAACCTGGGCACCAACGACAGTGCCGCCTGCGCGGCGGACATCCTGGCCGCCGCCGTGCGCCCGGTGACCGACAGCGGCGGTGCGTTCACACACGTGGTCAATGGCCGTTTCAAGGGCGGCTACATCACCCGCGCCTACGGGCAGCCGGCAGCGGGCGTGCATGCGATCCAGCTGGAGATGTGCCAGTCGGTCTACATGAACGAGGAGTCGCCCTTCGACTACCGCGCGGAGCGCGCGGCGCGGGTGCAGCCGCTGCTGGAGCGAATGCTGGGCTCGGCGATGCTGCAGCTCGTCACGCGCGACGGCACGGCCTGAGGTGGCGCGGGCGCGAGGACTGCTGGAGGGCGTGTGCTGTAATTGAAAGCGACGTCCTTCCTCGATGAAGGACGGCAGCCGGTCGATCTCCTTTGTCCTTGTCGGAACCCCCCATGAATCCCAACAGCAAGAAGGGTCTGCCCGATCTGGACCTGCTGGTGAGCTGGATCGCGGTCATCGAGTCGGGCAGCGTGTCCGATGCCGCCACGCTGCTCAACATCTCGCAGGCGGCGGTCTCGCAGCGCATCAAGCAGCTCGAGACCTTCTTCGACACCGCGCTGCTGGACCGCACCACGCGCCCCGCGCAAGCCACCGCCGCGGGGCAGCGCCTGTTCGAGCACGCCAAGGAACTGCTGACGCAGGCCGACCAGCTGGTCGAGAGCGTCCGCGGCCTGAGCCGCGCCAAGCGCATGACCGTGCGCATCGGCTGCGTCGATTCCTTCGCGGCCACCGTCGGGCCGCTGCTCATCAAGGGGCTGGCCGGCTCCTCGCACCAGATCCGGCTCTGGTCCGGCATCACGCCCACGCTCGACGCCTCCATCGAAGGCCGGCAGCTGGACCTGGCCGTGACCACCAGCCTGCACGGCGCGGCCGGCATCGCACGCGCGTCGCTGTTCTCGGAGAAGTTCTATGCGGTGCTGCCCGCCAAGTTCGACCTGGGCCCGCTGGGCTCGTTGACCGAGATCGAGCGGCAGCTCAAGTTCATCCGCTACAGCGCGCGCTCGGTGATCGGCCAGCAGGTCGACGACTACCTGCAGCGCTGCGGCGACGTGCTCGAGCGCACCTACGAATTCGACACCACCGACCCGCTGATCAGCCTGGTCGCCAACGACATGGGCTTCGCGTTGACCACACCGCTGTGCCTCTGGCAGTCGCGGCAGTTCCTGCCCGATGTGCGGGTGGTGCCGATGTCGGCCTTCACGCGCCACGGGCGGCCTTACGTCGATGTGAGCCGCACCTTCTACCTGGCCTACCGGCAGGGCGAGATGGGCACGCTGCCGGCCGAGGTGCGCGACCTGATCCGCATCGCGGTGCGGCGCCAGCTGTCGCAGGACATCGCGCTCGCGCTGGGGCTGGGCGAAGAGGCGCTGGTCGCGTCCGAGGGCGGGGACTGAAGCGCTGGCCTTAAGCATTGCATCGGCAGGTCTTATCTTCGGCCCGCGGGCCGGCGCCTTCGCAACACTGCATGTGGCTGCATCGTGATGCGGCCCGAACCAAGCGTGTGGTCTTGGTCGCAATTCCGGAGCTGGTGAAGATATGAAAGTACTGGTGCCCGTCAAGCGGGTGGTCGACTACAACGTCAAGGTACGCGTGAAGAGCGACGGCACGGGCGTCGACATCGCCAACGTCAAGATGAGCATGAACCCCTTCGACGAGATCGCCGTCGAAGAGGCTGTGCGCCTGACGGAGAAGGGCATCGTGACCGAGGTCATCGCCGTCTCCTGCGGCGATGCGAAGTGCCAGGAGACCCTGCGCACCGCGATGGCCATCGGCGCCGACCGCGGCATCCTGGTCGAGACCACCGAAGAACTGCAGCCGCTGGCCGTGGCCAAGCTGCTCAAAGCACTGGTCGACAAGGAACAGCCCCAGCTGATCATCCTGGGCAAGCAGGCCATCGACGACGATGCCAACCAGACCGGCCAGATGCTGGCCGCGCTGGCCGACCTGCCCCAAGCCACCTTCGCCTCCAAGGTCGAAGTGGCCGGCGACAAGGCCACCGTCTCGCGTGAAGTCGACGGCGGCATGGAGACGCTGACGCTGACGCTGCCGGCCGTGATCACGACCGACCTGCGCCTGAACGAGCCGCGCTACGTGACCTTGCCCAACATCATGAAGGCCAAGAAGAAGCAGCTGGACGTCTTCAAGCCCGAGGACCTGGGTGTGGACGTCAAGCCGCGCCTGAAAACCCTCAAGGTCAGCGAGCCGCCCAAGCGCGGTGCCGGCATCAAGGTGCCCGACGTCGCGACCCTGGTGGACAAACTGAAGAACGAAGCGAAGGTGATCTGAACATGAGCGCACTAGTCATTGCCGAACACGACCACGCCACGGTCAAGCCCGCCACCTTGAACACCGTGACCGCGGCCATCGCCTGCGGCGGTGAAGTCCACGTGCTGGTCGCCGGCGCCAACGCCGCCGAAGCCGGCAAGGCCGCCGCGCAGATCGCCGGCGTCACCAAGGTCATCGTGGCCGACAGCCCGAGCCTGGCCGAGAACCTGGCCGAGAACGTGGCGGCGCAAGTCCTCGCGATCGCCGGCAACTACAGCCACATCCTGTTCCCCTCGACGGCCAACGGCAAGAACGTCGCGCCGCGCGTGGCCGCCAAGCTGGACGTGGCGCAGATCAGCGACATCACGGCCGTGGTGAGCGCGGACACCTTCGAGCGTCCGATCTACGCGGGCAACGCGATCGCGACCGTGCAAAGCACCGACGCGACCAAGGTCATCACCGTGCGCACCACCGGCTTCGACGCCGCGGCTGCCACCGGTGGCTCGGCTGCGGTCGAAACCGCCGAAGGCGTGGCCGACAGCGGCAAGTCGAGCTTCGTGAGCCGCGAGGTCACGAAGAGCGAACGCCCCGAACTGACGGCCGCGAAGATCATCGTCTCGGGCGGCCGCGCCCTGGGCAGCGCCGAGAAGTTCCAGGAGGTGATGGCACCGCTGGCGGACAAGCTCAACGCGGGCCTGGGCGCCAGTCGCGCAGCCGTGGACGCGGGCTACGCCCCCAACGACTGGCAGGTCGGCCAGACCGGCAAGATCGTGGCGCCGCAGCTGTACATCGCAGCGGGCATCTCGGGCGCGATCCAGCATCTGGCAGGCATGAAGGACTCCAAGGTGATCGTGGCGATCAACAAGGACGAAGAGGCACCGATCTTCTCGGTGGCCGACTACGGCCTAGTGGCGGACCTGTTCGTGGCGTTGCCGGAGATGACGACAGCGCTTTGACCCCACCCTCGAAAGAGGATGCGGCGCGACGTTGACGATGGTCTTGCGCAGGGCCACCATGGCGGATCGCCGTCGGGCCCGCGGGCAGCAGATCGAACGCGGACGGGGTGGCGCTGCAATGGCCTGCAAGTGCGGGTCCAAGGAGACGTCATGACCGAAAGCGACAGGATGTTCGCGGGCTCGATCCCGAAGCTCTACGACACGCTGATGGTGCCGATGATCTTCGAGGCCTATGCGGCCGAGATGGCGGTGCTGGCCGCGGCGGGCTTGCCCGAAGCGGTATTGGAAACGGCGGCCGGCAGCGGTGTCGTCACCCGGGCGCTGGCGCCAAGGCTCGGCGTCGGCGCGCGCTACGTGGTGACCGACCTCAGCCAGGCCATGCTCGACCATGCGGCCACCCGGCAGCCGCCGGATGGCCGCATCGAATGGCGGCAGGCGGATGCGCTGGACCTGCCCTTCGAAGACGCAACCTTCGACGTGGTGCTCTGCCAGTTCGGCGCGATGTTCTTCCCCGATCGGGTCGCCGGCTACGCCGAGGCGCGGCGTGTGTTGAAGCCGGGCGGGCGCTTCCTCTTGAGCGTCTGGGACCGCATCGAGGAGAACGCCTTTGCCGACGAGGTCTCCCATGCCGTCGCCGCCTTGTTCCCGCACGACCCGCCGCGATTCATCGCCTGCACGCCGCACGGCTATCACGACGTCGCATTGATCCGCGAGGAATTGCGCCGCGCCGGCTTCACCGACATCGCGATCGAGACGCGCGAGAAGGCGAGCCATGCGCCTTCGGCGCGCCACGTCGCCACCGCCTATTGCCAGGGCACGCCGCTGCGCAACGAGATCGAGGTGCGCGACGCCAGCCTGCTGGCGCTGGCCATGGACCGTGTGGCGCAAGCCATTGCCGAGCGGCATGGCAACGGGCCGGTGAGCGGCAAGATGCAGGCGCATGTGGTGGCGGCGGCCGGATGAGCGTAAGGGCTTAGCACCTTGCCGGGACATCGAGCCGGCATCGTCGGCGACGGCCCCCGGCCCGCAGGGCCCGTGAACATGCCGACGGCCTTCTCATGAAGCCCGCGTTCGATCCTCCGGCATTCCGAACAGGCACAGCAGGCTCGCGGCCAGCAGCAAGGCCACCGAGATTCCGAGCGACCGGTGCATGCCGCGCATGAACGCCTCCGGCGCGGTGTCGCGCACCAGGTAGCCGAACACGGCGACCCCCAGCATGTCTCCGACCTGGCGTGCCGAATTGAGGACGCCCGAGGCGATGCCGGCACGCGAGCTTTCGACCGATGACAGCGTGGCGTTGGTCATCGTCGGGACGGTCAGGGCGATACCGCTGGCCGCCAGCAGCATCGGAACGACCAGCATCCCGTAAGGGCCGTCGATGCGCACCGGCAGAAGCAACAGATAGCCGAATGCCGAAAGTGCCAGGCCCAGTGCCATCAGGCGCCTGGCGCCGATGCGGGTGATCAGGCGTCCGGCGATGACGTTCACCACCATCAGCACGATCGTCATGGGCAGGAACGCCAAGCCGGTCTGTTCGGGCGACAGCTGCTGCTCGATCTGGAAGAACAGGCTGAAGACGAAGATGAGTCCGTAGTAGGCGAAGTTCACGATGACGCCGGCCAGCGAGGCCAGCGAGGCCACCGTGAACGTCGGGATGCGAAAGAGCGCGAGGGGCAGCATCGGGGCCGGGCTGCGCCGTTCGACGCGGACGAAGGCGAGGGCCGCAAGCAGCGCCAGCATGAGGCCGCCCTGGACCCACGAATGCTGCCAGCCCAGGCGCCCGGCTTCGGTCAAAGCGACCGTCAGCGCCGCCAGCGCGGAGACGATCGCCACCTGGCCGGGAAGATCCAGGCTGTGATGATGGACCGCGTTCCCTGACTCGGTAGGACGCACGGCAAGGCAAAGTCCGATCAGGCCCACAGGCAGGTTGATCAGGAAGATGCTTCGCCAACCGGCATGCGCGATGAGCAGCCCGCCCAACACGGGCCCCGCGGCCAGGGAAGCGCCGCCAATGGCGCCCCACCAACCGACCGCGCGGCTGCGCTGCACCGGATCGGGAAAGGCCTGCTGCAACATGGACAGCGAATTGGGCACCAGCAGCGCTGCGCCCAGGCCCTGGATCGCTCGCGCGGCCACCAGGGCGACAAGGTTCGGTGCCAGACCACAGGCTGCCGATGCCAAGGTGAAGAGCACGAGACCGCAGGTGAAAGTCCGTCGGGCGCCAAAGCGGTCGCCCAAGGCGCCACTGGTCAGAAGCAGCGCTGCGAAGACCAGCGTGTAGGCATTGAGCACCCATTGCAGTCCGGACACGTCGGCGCCGAACTCCTGTCGCAGGGCCTCCAGGGCCACATTGACCACGCTGACATCCAGCAGGACGACGACGAATCCGAGTGCGGCTGCGACCAGCGTGACACGGGGGCGGTGAGGAGAGGCGGAGGGCTTCAAGAGGGTCCAGAAAAGCTGATTCACATCGATGCTAGGTCGGCAAGCTATCTGCGTAAATTCTGTATAAGCTCAAGTCATACTGGAGGAAATGCACAGATGTTCGACTGGGAGAATCTTCGATATTTCCTGGCGGTGGCCCGCGCCGGCACCTTGTCCGGTGCCGCCCGCGCCCTGCAGGTCGACCATGCGACGGTGAGCCGGCGGCTCGCCGCATTCGAAAGAGAATTGCAGGCCTCGTTGGTCCAGCGCTTGCCGCGCGCCTGCCAGTTGACCCCGCTGGGCCAGCAGGTCTTCGAACAGGCGCAGGCCATGGAGGAGGGCGCCTATGCCATCGAGCGCCGGACCCAGGCGAGCCGACAGCCGCTGAATGGCAAGGTGACGCTCAGTGCGCCGCCGATCCTGGTGACGCACTTGCTGGCCGGCAGGCTGGCCGACTTCCGTGCCGCCTACCCCGGTATCCAGCTTTCCATCTCGGCACAGGCCCAGCAGGTCTCGCTGAGCCACAGGCAAGCCGATGTCGCATTGAGGCTGGTACGCCCCAAGGAGGCCAGCAGCGTGGCGCGCAAGCTCGGGAACATGCCCTTTGCGCTGTATGCGAGCCGCGACTACGAACCGCTGCGTCGTCCGCAGGAATGGGGCTTCATCGCCTATGACGCCCAGTTCGCCGACATGCCGCAGCAGCGCTGGCTGCTGGACATCGCCGGCCCCCGGGCCGTCGGCTGCGAGCTCAGCGACATCAGTGGCCACCTGGCCGCGGCACGCGCGGGCGCCGGCGTCGCGGGGCTGCCCTGCTTCCTCGCCGATGCCGATCCGACACTGCTGCGCCTGAAGCACGACGGCGAGCGCTTTTCGCGGGACATCTGGCTGGTGGTGCACCGCGACCTGTGGCGTGCGGCGCCGGTGCGCGCGGTGATGGATTTCCTGATCGAGGTCGTCGCCTCGCACGAGGGGCTCGCCCTGGACAAGACAAGCTGACGCGAACCCAAGGAAAAAGGCGCCGTGACCTTGCGGTCCGGCGCCTTTTTCGTGGCCGACTGCGTTCAGCCGCGCGTGGCCGCCAGCGTGCGGCTCACTTCTTCCTGCACCGTCTCCCAGATCGAGCGCTTGAGCGAGATGAAGTCCTCCGACAGCTGGATCTCCGCGGTGCGCGGATGCGGCAGCTCGTTGCGCAGGTCCTGCACCACGCGGCCGGGCCGCGAGCCCATGATGACCATGCGCGTGGACAGCATCAGCGCCTCGTCGATCGAGTGGGTGATGAAGACGATGGTCTTGCCGCTTTGCTCGTAGATCGACAGCAGCTGGTCCTGCAGCACCTGGCGCGTCATCGCGTCGAGCGCGGCGAAGGGTTCGTCGAAGAGCATCACGTCGGGGTCGTTGGCCAGCACGCGGGCGATCGACACGCGCTGCTTCATGCCGCCCGACAGCGCCTGCGGGTACTTGTCCTCGCTGCCCTTGAGGCCGACCATCTCGATGAAGCGGCGCGCGATCTCGGCCCGTTCGCCCTTGGGCATCTTCTTCATCTTCAGGCCGAACTCGACGTTCTGCTGCACCGTCTGCCAGGGGAACAGCGCGTACTGCTGGAACACCATGCCGCAGGCCGAGGTCACGTCGTCGATCAGCTTGCCGTTGACCGAGACGCTGCCCTGCGTCGGCTTCTCGAAGCCGGCCATGAGGTTGAGCAGCGTCGACTTGCCGCAGCCCGAGGCGCCCAGCAGCACCAGGAACTCGCCCTTCTTCACCTCGAGGTCGAGGTTGGACAGCACGTGGTTGTCGCCGAAGCTCTTGGAAACGCCGCGAATTGAAATCATGCTCGTTGTCATCTTTGCCAAGCCAGAAGCCAGCGCTCGAGGGCGCGCACCACCAGGTCGGTGGCCAGGACGGTGAAGCTGATGAGTACCATGCCCAGCACCACCGTGTCGGTCTGGAAGAACTCCTTGCCGTTCATGATCATGAAGCCCAGGCCTTCCTTGGCGGCGACCAGTTCGGCCGAGATCACGCAGGTCCACGACAGGCCCAGGATGATCTTCATGCCCGAGATGATCTGCGGCAGGCAGCCCGGCAGCAGCACCTCGCGCATCACCTGCCAGCGCTGTGCGCCCAGGTTGCGCGCGGCGCGGATCAGCAGCGGGTCGATGCTGCGCGTGGCTTCCATCACGTAGAGCAGCGCCGGCACGAACGAACCCATGAAGACGATGCTGTACTTCTGCGTTTCGTTGATGCCGAACCACAGCAGCGACAGCGGGATCCAGCTCATCGAGGGCAGGGGCCGCAGGAAGGAGATCACCGGGTCGAAGATGGCGCGCGCGATGCGCGAGGTGCCCAGCCAGATGCCCAGCGGGATCGCGACCGCGGCGGCCGCGAGGAAGCCCACCATCACGCGCCGCGTCGAGGCCAACACGTGGCCCACCAGCGTGCCCTGGCCCCACATGGTCGAGGCGCGGGCCCAGACCTGCGAGGGCGGCGGCAGGAAGATCGGGTCGACCGCGCCGGAGCGGCAGATCAGTTCCCAGGCGGCCAGGAAGCCCAGCAGCGACAGCACGCTGAGCCAGGCCAGGGAGCCCGCGCTGCGGCGGGGTTTCACGACTTCAGCCATCTCAGAGGTAGCTCGCGTCCAGCCAGTTGCGGACCACGGGCGCCTTGTCGATCTGCTTGAGCGACACCAGCATCTCGGCCAGCTTCTGCATGCCGGTGACGAAGCTGCCCGGCGCGACCAGCAGGCTGCGCTGCTGTTCGGCGTTGTACCAGCCGGTCTGCTTGATGGTGTTGACCTGCTCCTCGAGCGTGAGGCCGGTGATCTCGATCAGCACCTTGGCGGCTTCTTCCGGTGCATTGGTCAGCATCGCGTTGGCCTCGAAGATGCCCTGCAGGAAGGTCTTGATCGCGGCCGGATCTTCCTTGGTCAGCTTGGTGGTGGCCAGCAGCACGTCCGGGCCGGGCGTGATGCTGTATTCCTTGTAGAGCGAGAAGGAGGTGTCGTCGGCCAGCACGCGCGTGTTGGGCAGCGCCTTGATGCGGTCGAAGGAGGGCGTCCAGGCGGCGGCCGCATCGATCTGGTTGCCCTGGTAGGCCGACAGCAGGTTGGGCGCGGGCAGGTTGATCAGCGAGACGTCGGTGTCGGGGTTCATGCCGGCCTGCTTGAGCAGGTCCAGCACCAGCACATGCGTGCTCGAGGCGAAGGTCACGCCGATCTTCTTGCCCTTGAGCTGCGCGATGTTCGTCACGCTGGAGCGCACCAGCAGGCCTTCGGCGCGGCCGAAGTTGTTCGGCGTCGCGATGACCTTGAACTGGCTCGCGCCGGCGGCCATGAGGGCCAGCGACGAGACCACGCCGGTGCCGGCCAGGTCGATGCTGCCCGCCATCACGGCGCCCATGCGGTCGGACGAGGTCGGGAAGCTCTGCCATTTGATCTCGAGGCCCTTCTTGCTGAAGATGCCGGTCTTGATGGCGATGTAGGCCGAGTAGTGGCCCAGCCAGGCGGAGCCGCCGTAGGTGTAGGCGCGGTTGGCGGCCCGGCCGATCAATGGAAATCCGCCAATGACCGGCACGATGGCTGCGGCGGTACTACGAATGAGGGCGCGTCGGTTCATTGGCATGGAAGTGCAACACCTTGAAGTCAGGGTTAAATTCCATGATCTTATGAGCCGCATTTTTTGCGCCGACAGCATAAGCAAAGTTGATGCTGTCCTTCAGGCGCAGACCCCCTGGATGCGGGGAAAGGCGCCAACTTGCAGGGAACGATGCGTTTTCGACCCTGTTGGCACCAATTTCGCGCCGAATGCCGGAAATGCCCCATCGGGGTGCATCGGCGCGGCGCGTGAGACGGGCGGGAGAGTGTCCTGGCAAACCCATGCAGGATCAATGCCTGAAAACCCTCGGTGGGACACGCAGGCGCCGATTCAGCCGGCCGAGGCCCCGGTCACCGCCTCACCACTTCGGGTGTACGGGCCTGAACACCGGCCGCCACAGATAGCGCCGCGCGATCTCGCCGTAGCCGCGGTAGTAGAAGTGGCCGTTGGCTTCCAGCACCGCGGCGCGATGGCGACGGAAGTGCACCGGGATCTCGTACCAGGGCATGGTCGGCGCGCGGTGATGCACATGGTGCAGGTTGTTGTAGAGGTAGAGCAGGCCCATCACCGCGTTCGATTCGACGATGGCCACGCGCGCATGCGGCGCCTCGCTCCAGCGGTGTTCGGTGAAGGTGCGCAGCGCGCCGAGCATCATGCCGGGGTAGACGAAGCACAGCACGTACTCGCCGAAGCCCATGCCGCACACGCCGATCACGAAGTACAGCACCGGCGCGATGCTCAGTGCATGCACGGCCCAGATCCGCAGGTGCGACACATCGCCCGCGAGCAGCTTGCCGCCCTCGTTGCGCACCAGCTTGTAGAGCCGCAGCACCGGGCCCAGCAGCACGCGGAAGGCCAGCGTCTGGTTGACGCTGTAGACGCGCTGCCAGAACGGGCTGTACGCGGCCCAGGCCGGTGCCGAGTGGTAGGCGCTCTCGGTGTCCTTCTGCGGATGCGTCAGGTGGAAATTGACGTGGTGCGTGCTGTGGCTGCGGTGGTAGAGCGGGTAGGGCAGCCACAGGTTGACGGGCGGCCACACCAGTGCCGTGCGCAGCCAGCGCGGCAGGCCGCGCATCGCATGGATGCTCTCGTGCTGCAGCGAGAAATGCAGTTGCGCGAGATAGCCGCCGGCGATGAACAGCAGCCAGCCCGGCAGCACCGCGTGCCACCAGACCAGCGCGGCCCAGGCCGGGTAGAACAGCAGGCACAGCGCCACGGTCGGCGCTTCGCAGCGGCGCCACCAGGCCGCGCGCGCCGTGGCGCGGGCGGCCGGCGAAATCGAGGCGGCGAGAGAGGAATCGGAAGGCATGGCGGACGGGCCAGGGAAAGCTGCCGATGCTAGGTGCGCCCAGCGCCTCTGCATGCGCTCTTTGCGCATGTCGATATGCGAAAGCGATCGTTCCTGTCGGTGCGCGAAGTCCCTAGATTGCACCGCTTTGCGCCGCCTCGGCACAGGGTTGTTTTTCCATGTCTTCCTTCCATTCCCGCCGCCGCGCCACGAAGCGCGCGCTGGTGCTCGCTCTGGCCGTCGCCGCTCCCTTCATCGCGACCACGGCCGCGGCCGCCGACGAGTTCCCGTCCAAGCCGCTGCGCGTGGTCGTGCCCTATCCGGCCGGCGGCATCGCCGACAAGATCGCGCGCGAAGTGGCCGAGCAACTGCAGCTTCGCCTCAAGCAGCCGGTGGTGGTCGAGAACCGCAGCGGCGCGGCCGGCAACATCGGCTTCGACTATGTCGCGCGCCAGCCGGCCGACGGCTACACGCTGCTGCTGGCACCGGCCTCCAACCTCACGGTGCAGCCCGCGCTGTTCAAGCAGCTGAGCTACGACCTGGCGCGCGACTTCGCGCCGGTGTCGCTGCTGGTGCAGACGCCGCAGGTGCTGCTGGTGAACCCGGCGCTGCCGGTCGACAGCCTCAAGGACCTGATCGCCTATTCCAAGAGCCACCCGGGCAAGGTCAACTACGGCGTGAGCATCGGCGCCTACTCGCACCTGGCCGGCGAGCTGCTGCGCAGCCAGACCGGTGCCGACTTCACCGCCATTCCCTACCAGGGCAGCGCGCCGGCCATCAACGACCTGTTGGCCGGCCAGACCCAGTTCATCTTCAACGAAGTGATCACCGCGATCCCGCACATCCAGGGCGGCAAGCTCAAGCCGCTCGCGGTCGCCTACAAGACGCGCGCGCCCTGGCTGCCCAACGTGCCGACCACCGCGGAGGCCGGCTTCCCGGGCTTCGAGGTCACCTCGTGGTACGGCGTGGTGGTGCGCAGCGGCACGCCGCGGCCGGTGGTGGATCGCCTCTCGCGCGAACTGCACGACATCGTCCAGGCGCCGGCCTTCAAGAAGCGCTACGACGACATCGGCGCCTTCACCGTGGGCAACTCGCCCGAGGAGTTCGGCCGCTTCATCCAGTCGGAGACGGTGAAGTGGACCGCCGTCGTCAAGCAGGCCGGCATCGAGGCCAACTGAGCACGCGATGAGCTTGTTGTCCCCCGACGCATTGCAGCAGCTGCTGCTGGGCGACCAGGAACTGGCGCTGCTCGACGTGCGCGAGGCGCGCCAGGCCAACCGCGCGCACCTGAACCTCGCGCGCCATGCGCCGCTGAGCACGCTCGAATTGCAGATCGGCGCCTTCGTGCCGCGCCGCGCGGTGCCGGTCGTGCTGCATGACGAAGACGATGCCGCCGACGGCCCGGCTGCCCGCGCCGCGGCGCTGCTGGCGCGGCTCGGCTACACCGACGTGCGACGACTCGATGGCGGCCTGCAGGCCTGGGCCGCGCAGGGCCTGCCGCTGATCGACGGCAACAACACGCTGGTCAAGGCCTTCGGCGATCGGGTGCGGCAGCACTACGGCACGCCGGTGCTGCCGCTGGCCGAGCTCGAGGCGCGTCGGCGCGAGGGCCGGCCGACCACCCTGATCGATGCGCGGCCGCGCAACGAATACGCCTTCCTGTCGATCGCGGGGGCGCGCAACCATCCCGGCACCGAGCTCGCGCTGCGCCGCTTCGACGACACGCGCGAACCCGATCACCTGTGGGCCATCAACTGCTTCAGCCGCACGCGCGGGATCATCGGCACCACCACGCTGCGCCATCTGGGCCTGACCGACCGTGCGGTGTTCGCCGAGGACGGCGTGATGGCCTGGGGCCTGCGCGGTTCACCCGTGGTGCAGAACGCCAGATCCGAGGATGCCGGCGAAGCGCTGCCCGACGCGTCGCCCGAAGTGCTGCGTGGCCTGGCCGATGCGCTGGTGGCACGCCATGGGCTGCGGCGCATCGATGCCGAGGGCCTGGCACGGCTGCGTGCCGACACCGACCGCACGCTGTACCTGTTCGACGTGCGCCCCCCGCCGCCCGGTGCCGCGCCCGCAGGTGAGGTGCGCCACGTCGCGGGCGGCCAGGTGTTCATGCATTTCGAGAACCTGGTCGGCACGCGCGGCGCACGCATCGTGCTGGTCGACGATCCGCACGGCCTGCGCGCGGCGATCACCGCGTTCTGGCTCACGCAGCTCAACCAGGCCGAGGTCCATGTGCTCGAAGGGCCGCTGCCTGCGGTGCCTTCGATTGGCGAGGGGCACGCCGAGGCCATCGGCATGGAGGCCGTGGATGCCGAGGCGCTGGCCGGCTTGCGCGAGACGGGATCGACGGATGTGGTCGATGTGGGGCCGAGCCTCGACTACGAACGCCAGCACCTGCCCCATGCTTTCTTCCTGCTGCCGTCATCGCTGGAAAAGGTCGATGCCTTGCTGGCCGTGCCTGGCCGCACCGTGGTCTTCACCTCGCCCGACGGCGCCGCGGCCCGGCTCGCGGCGCGCGATGCGCTGCAGCGCCGGCCGCAGGCCCGCGTGGCCTGGCTGCGCGGCGGCACGCAGGCCTGGCAGGCCGGCGGCGGCGCGGTCGAGAGCGGCGCGCGCCCCGACCGGCTGCTCACGCCCTTCGACGACGACTGGGGTTCGGTGATGCGCGTCTTCGGCCCCGCGCGCGACGCCGCCTGGGCCGACTACCTGGCGTGGGAGCGCGGCCTGAGCGCGCGCGTGGCGCAGGACCCGACGGTGCGCTTCCGCTTCTTCGACTGAGCGTGCGCCGAGGAGGCCGCCGACGCGCGGTCGCCCTCGGTGCATTTGAATGGCATGCTTGCGGCATGAAACTGCCGCATCACTGGACCCTGTGCGCGCTGCTCGCGACGGGCAGCCTGTCGGGCTGCGACCTGCTGTTCGAGTCGAAGCCCTCCGACCCGCTGCTCAGCAAGGAGGCCATCGCCACCCGCGCGGCGCCCCAGGAACTGATTTTCGAGGGCCAGCTCGGCGGCGAATCGATGTTCCTGCTGGTGCACGACTGCGAGGTCTACCGCGTCGACCGCCGGGAGGGCGGCGGCGTGCAATGGACCAGCGTGCTGGCACCCGAGTTCTACCCCTTCTGGACGGTCTGCCAGCGCCAGTCCCTGACGATCCAGCCGAAGCTGCTGACGGTCACGCTGGGCCGCCAGGCTGTCGGCGCCGGTGGTTGCTGTGCCAGCGGCGGCACCTACACCTCGGTCGACGGACGGAACTGGAAGAAGCGCTGAGGCTTTTTTTGCGATCGATCGATGGTCGGGGCCGCACATTGAAAGCCAGGACAAGGCACTGAAGAGCGGCACACACTGGCCGGCGCGCTTCCCGCGTCAAGGCGCGCTGCGGCGCAGGAACATGTGCGTGGCGCGCTCGCCTGCCACCTGCCGTTCGCAGCGGTAGCCCAGCGCCGGCAGGTCCAGGCCCGCGAACAGCGCCTCGCCTTTGCCCAGCAGCACCGGGCGCACGGCCAGGTGCAGTTCGTCGATCAGTCCGGCCTTCAAGTATTCGCGCACGGTGGCCACGCCGCCGCCCACGCGCACGTCGCGTCCGCCCGCGGCAGCGCGCGCCTGCGCCAGCGCATCGTGTATGCCACCGGTGACGAAGTGGAAGGTGGTCCCGCCCTGCATCGTCAGTGGCGCGCGGGCATGGTGGGTCAGCACGAAGACCGGCACGTGGTACGGAGGCTCGTCGCCCCACCAGCCTTTCCATTGCGCGTCGGGCCAGGGACCGCGCACCGGCCCGAACATGTTGCGTCCGAGGATCCAGGCCCCCATCTCGGCGAAGCCCTGCTCGGCGATCTCGTTGTCGATGCCGGTCTCGCCGTCGGCCTCGCTCGTCTTGTGCATCTGCTGCCAGACGCGCGTGGGAAAGAACCAGTTCATGAGCTCGGGACCGCGAACACCCAGAGGGTGTTCCAGGCTCTGGTCCGGGCCTGCGGAGAAGCCATCGAGTGAAACGCCGAAGCTGCGCACCAGTACGCGGGTCATGGGGATGTCTCCTGCAGAAAGAGCGGCCTCAGTTTAGCGCCGGGACAGCCGTGGAGGGGCGCGTCGCGGCGTTCACAGGCGATGGCCGTTCTCGGAGAAGCGGCCGCGGCGCCGGCGCAGGCGGGGCGGGAACTAATTGCGCCGCTGGCGCACCAAATCCACGCGGTCACCTCTGGAGGAAATATGGGACGCTGGCTCAGTACCAACAAGGGATTCCTGGTTTTCCTGATGTGTTTTGGCATCTTTCGCACGGCAGTCGCCGACTGGAATCCCATCCCCTCCGGCTCGATGCGACCCAACCTGCTCGAAGGCGACGTGGTGTTCGTCAACCGCCTGGCCTACAACGTCAAGGTGCCACTGACCGATGTGGTGCTGGCCCGCACGGGTGAGCCGCACCGTGGTGACGTGGTGACCTTCTCTTCGCCGGACGACGGCACGCGCCTCATCAAGCGGCTGGTGGCCGTGCCGGGCGATGTGGTGGAGATGCGCCACGAGATTCTCTTCATCAACGGCGAGGCGGCCCGGTACGACGCCGCCGAAGCGCTGCAGGAGAAGGTCGCCACGGGGCGCACCGTCGACGCCACGCGCCTGACCGAGCGGGTGCAGGGCAGCGAGCGCCGCGTGCAGTGGCTGCCGGGCATCGCGTCGCGCAACAGCTTTGCGCCCATCGTGGTGCCCGAGGGCGAGTACCTGATGCTGGGCGACAACCGGGACGACAGCGCCGATTCGCGTTACTTCGGCTTCGTGCCGCGCCACCTGCTCATCGGCCGGGCACTGGGGGTGCTGGTCTCCGCCGATATCCAGGGCCATTGGAGGCCCCGGTTCGAACGCTTCGGCCAGAAGCTCTAGAACATCGGGATGCCCGCTCCGGGGCGCCATCCCGGCCAGGTGGCGCGCCGGTGTTCTAAGGGGTGAATGTCTCCTGACACATCGCTTTCCAGCGTTGCACGTCGACGGATCAGGACTCTCCAGCCGTCCAGTCCGGGCTGTAGCCGCCGAGCGTGGGGTGATACATCTCATCGCCCGTGTGCTGCGTGAACTCGACATTGAGTCGGTCCTCGCGCAGACCCAGCAACTCGATGTAATGCGCGCACAAGGCCTTGGCGAGCGCCATCCGCAACTCGGGGGCTCGCCCTTTGCGGATGTCGAGCATCATCAGCGCGGCGGGTTCGGGCCGGCCTTGCGCGTCCGGGATGCGCCAGAGGCCTCCCTCGCCGAGTTCACGGATCGCGACGCTGATGCGCCGCACGTCCACGGCCATCATCTCGGCGTAGGTGCGGCACATTCTTTCGGCGAGGCGCTGCTTGACGGCGCTCGGATAGTGATCGTTGACGTCCAGTTGAAGGTAGGGCATGGCGGCTCCGGATTTCGGACAAGGACGGCCAGCGCCGTCACTTCCTGGCAGGGGTGACGTAGTACTCGATCTTCGTGCGGTCCTTGTAGGGATCGTTGTCGAAGAACTTCGATTCCTGCGAGATCCTGATGTCGTAGCCGTCGCGCACGCCCCCGAGGCTGCGCGCCGTGTCGTCGGTCACGGGCGCGAGCGCCGCCCTGTGAAATGCCGCGACCGTCTTGAAGTCGTCGGTGCTGAAGGCCTTGATCGACGCGCTGGTCAGGCGCCCGGCGCTGTCGGTGTCCGCGTTCACGTCCGTCATCGCGGTGTTCGGTGGCACCGAGATCAGGGACGCCAGCGCGGGAGGCAAAGCCTTGGCGCCGCTCTTCTCCTGGATGCGGTAGTGCAGGCCACCCTTCTCGTTCGGCTCGCCCTTGGCCGCGGCCGAGTCCTCCATCGAACCCACGAACCACGCGGAGACCAGCAGGATCGGCACGGCGATCGCGCCGACGAACAGCAGAAAACGAAGGCGATCCTTGGTATGAAAAAACTCGAGCATCGGCACGTTCTCCGTCGGGGGCGAGGGGCCATGCCGAACGAGCGGCAGGTGCTGGCCCACTGTAGCCGAAGCGTCCGGGCCGACGCGGCGTGGCTGGCGCCGTCGGGGTTGCCGCAGCAGTGTGTCGATGCCGCGATGGCCTTGCAGGGCCTGACGGTGGGCATGCCTTCGCGCCAGCCCTGCTCTCATGGTGCCTGGCCCGGCTCGCGTTCCATGCAGACGGGTCGCCATACACAACATGCGCAGAGGAGTGCACGGTGGAGAGCGATGCAATGGTCGTCGTTTCGATCGCCATGGTGCTCGTCGCGGTGCTGCTCTCGTTCGGGCTCCTCTACTGGCTCTGGCAGACGCTGCGTCGGCCCCGGACGCGCGTCCCCTCGGGTGCCGGCCCGGCGACGGGCACGAGCGCAGAGCTTCGCGCGATGGCCACTATCACCGGGCTGCGCGGGCTGCCATGGGCCGCGCTGGCGAGCAACAGCCTGAACCCCGTTTTCCGCATCGAGCCGCAGCAACTGGTTTTCCGGGTGCTCCGCCGACACCAGCGACCTCATGGCGACATCTGCGAGGTCGATGTCCGTGAGGCCTACGGCACGTTCAACCTGGTCTTTGCATGCCGCGACTCGCGCCTGACCTTCGTGGCCAGTGTGGGCACCGCGGCCCGCGGTGCCCAGGCCTTGGCGTTGCTGCCGGACAGCGTCCCGCTGTCCGCGCGCGCGGTCGGCGGTGGTCGCGGTCTAGTCCGCGCTGCCTGGCGCGTCGGGGAAGAAGCGGTTCGCCGGCCGCGGCAGCCCGAGGTTCTCGCGCAGCGTCTTGCCCTCGTACTCGCGCCGGAAGATGCCGCGCCGCTGCAGCTCCGGCACCACCTTGTCGGCGAAGGCGTCGAGGCCGCCGGGCAGCCACGGGAACATGATGTTGAAGCCGTCGGAGCCTTCGGCCTCGAGCCATTCCTGCATCTCGTCGGCGATGGTCTGGGCCGTGCCCACGAAGGCCAGGCCGCCGTAGCCGCCGATGCGCTGCGCGAGCTGGCGCACGGTGAAGCCCTCGCGCTGCGCCAGCGCGATCACGCGTTCGCGGCTGCTCTGGCTGGCGTTGGTCGGTGGAATCTCGGGCAGCGGTTTGTTGGGGTCGAAGGCGGAGGCGTCATGGCCCAGCATGATCGACAGCGAGGCGATCGCGCTTTCGTAGTGCACCAGGCTGTCGAGCTTCGCGCGGATGGCGCGCGCCTCGGCTACCGTGTCGCCCACCACCACGAAGGCGGCGGGCAGGATCTTGAGGTGGTCGCGCTCGCGGCCCAACGCGGCCAGCCGACCCTTGACGTCGGCGTAGAAGCGCCGGCCCTCGTCCAGCGTGCCGGGTGCGGCGAAGATCACTTCGGCGGTCTCGGCCGCGAGTTGACGGCCAGGCTCCGAGGCACCGGCCTGCACGATCACCGGCCAGCCCTGCACCGGCCGCGCGATGTGCAGCGGGCCGCGCACCGACAGGTACTTTCCCCTGTGATCGAGCGTGTGCAGCCGCTCGGGGTCGAAGAAGCGGCCGCTGTCGACGTCGCGCACGAAGGCGTCGTCGGCCCAGCTGTCCCACAGGCCGGTCACCACGTCGTAGAACTCGCGTGCGCGGGCGTAGCGCTCGTCGTGTGCCATGTGGTCGTCGCGGCCGAAGTTCTTCGCCGCATCCGGGTTGCTGGTGGTCACGATGTTCCAGCCCGCACGGCCTTCGCTCAGGTGGTCGAGCGAGGCGAAGCGGCGCGCGATGTGGAAGGGTTCGTCGAAGGTGGTCGAGGCCGTCGCGACCAGGCCGATGTGCCGGGTGTGCTGCGCCAGCGCCGACAGCAGCGTGAAGGGCTCGAAGGAGCTCACCGTGTGGCTGCGCTGCAGCGCCGCGATCGGCATGTTGAGCACGGCCAGGTGGTCGGCCATGAAGAAGGCGTCGAAGCGCGCGCGCTCGAGCGTCTGGGCAAAGCGCTTCAGGTGCGCGAAGTTGAAGTTGGCGTCGGGGAAGGCGCCCGGGTAGCGCCAGGCGCCGGTGTGGATGCTGACGGGGCGCATGAAGGCGCCGAGCTTGAGCTGCCGGGGGGAGGTCATGGTGCGCGGTGGAGAGCGGGGTGGCGGCCACCTTAAGCCCGGCGCCCTTGCGGCGGCAACGAACCATTGCTCACTAGGTTATGGCGATCGCGGTCTAAGCCAGGCCGCGCATCAGGGCCGCGCGAAGACCTTCGACAGCAGCGGTGCGAGGTCCTGCATGTCACCCAGCGTCTCGGCGCCCGGCAGCAGGCCCTGGCGAAAGCCCGCGCGCTCGAAGCGGCGCAGCAGCGCGGGATCGGCGCCGATGACGTGCACCGGCACGTCCCAGTCGTTGCCGCTGCCGCTCACGCGGGCCCAGGGCTGGTGGTCGCCGATCAGCACCACGACCAGATGAGGCGGCGCCTGTTCGCGCAGGTAGGCGCCCAGCCACTGCCAGGTCAGGGCGATCGATTGCACGTACGCCGGCAACGGGTCGCGCCAGGACGTCAGCTCCTCCATCGCATGCATCTGCTGCGCCGGGGTGTAGGCCGCGGGCCCGGTGAGCCGCGTCCAGTCGGCGACGAAGGGCGGCAGCGGATGGAAAGGCGCGTGGCTGTTGAGCGTGGGAAAGACGATGAAGCGCGGCTTGCGTGCCGCGGCCGGCACTGCCAGTTCCTGCGCGTGCAGCAGCGCCATCGCGGCCTGGTCGGGGATGCGCCACGCGCCGAAGGGCAAGCCTGTGTAGCCCATGGTGTTCGCATCCACGTAGCGGTCGAAGCCGAAGAAGCGGCCTTCGGGCCAGGGCCGCTGCAGGCCCGGCATCCAGCTCACGGTCTCATAGCCGTGCGCGACGAAATGCTGCGCCAGCGTGGGCCGCCGGGTGGTCAGCAGCAGGTCGTAGTCGAGCGGGTCGCGCGTGTCGACGCCGGTCAGCAGCGCGCCGTGCGCGAGCCAGGAGCCGCCGCCGAAGGTGGGTGAGCGCACGCGCGCCGACACCGCCGCGCGTCCGCTGGCGGCGATCGCCTGCGCCAGCGCGTCGCGCGGGCCGGCGAGTGCCTGGGCTTGCGCCGGGTCGTCGAGGGTGCACACGCCATACGACTCGGAGAACAGCACCAGCACGTCGGCGCCGTGGAGCGCCTCGAGGTCGGCACCGAAGGCCGGGCTCGGCGACAGCCGCGATGCCGCGCCGTCCGCGCGCGACTGCGCGAGCATGAACTGCGCCTGGCGCAGCACGACCCGCGAGACCGGGTCGGAGAAGGCGCGCCAGCTCTCGAAGCCGCCGATGCCGTCGGCCGCCCGCGCCAGCATCAGCGCGCCGCACAGCGCGAGCAGGGCGAGGCGTGCCGGGCGCCCGGCCAGCCCGCGTTCCAGCGTCCGCCAGCAGGCCCAGGCCAGCGCGGCCACGGCGGCCAGCGCCAGCAGCAGCACGCCGCTGGCTGCGGCGACCTGCCAGGCCGGCACCCCGTGCTGCGCCAGCACGCTGCCCAGGTGCCGGCCGTCCCAGTACAGGTTGAGCGGCCGGCCGAACAGCGCGGTGGCCGTCAGGTCCAGCAGGTGCACCGCGATCAGCGCGGCGCTCGCCGCCGCCAGCCAGCGCGCGGCCCGGCCGGAAGTGCTGCCGCGCCAGACGATCCAGCCCGCCAGCAAGGCCACGCCGGCGCACAGTTCGAGCGATGCGCGCGCGGTGAACCGGGGCCAGAAGGAGGCGGCGGGCGCGCCCAGGGTCAGCAATGCATTGAGCAGCGCCAGCGCCAACGCGATGCGCAGCCAGGGCGCGAGGCGGCTCACTGCCGGATCGCCTCGAATTCGATGATCAGCTGCACCTCGTCGCCGACCCAGCCGTTGCCCACGCCGTAGTTCATGCCGTAGGCGCTGCGCAGGAAGCTGCCGCGCGCCGACACCCCCGTCACATAGGAGGACTTGGCGATCGGCGAGGGGCCGCTCTTGTTCCAGGTGGCCTGCAGCACGAGCGGCTGCGAACGGCCCAGCAGTTCGAGCGCGCCGGCGATGGCGAAATGGCGCTCGGCGATGCGCGTCGCATGGGCGGCGGTGAACACCATGCGCGGAAATTCGGCCGCGTTGAGGAAGTCCGCGCTCTTGAGGTGCTGGTCGCGCTTGACGTGGTTGCTGAACACGCTGCGGGTGTCGACCTCGATGCGGATGTCCTGCAGCTCCCCGGTGGCCTCGTCGAAGCGGAAGCTGCCGCGCGCGGCGCGGAACATGCCCAGCACCCTGGCATAGCCGATGTGCTCGACCAGGAAGCCGACGCTGATGTGCTCGGGGTCGATCTCGTAGCGCGCGGGCTCGGCGAAGGCCGTGCCAGGGCCCCATGCGATCCAGCCGAGCAGGCCGGCGCCGAAGGCGCGGCGGGTGGGCGAGGGCATGCCGAGGTTCATGGGCCGACCTCCAGGGCGCGGGGCCGATGGCGCGCGAGCCAGTACACGTCGGCCGCGAAGGAGCCGATCAGCGCGAGCAGGCCGGCGCCGGCGACGAGGCCGGCCACGGGGGCCTCGACGACCGGGCCCAGGCACACGATCAGCGTGGTGATCTGCGCCACGCACACGGCCTTGCGCCGCAGGCTGGGCGGCAGCGGGTGCGCAAGCCAGGGCCAGCGCCAGGCGGCCGCCACGAAGGCATAGCGCATCGCGCCGGAGGCCAGGATCCAGGCGCCGGCCTTGCCCTGCTGCAGCGCCAGTGCGCAGAGCACGAGGATCAGCAAGGCATCGGTCTCCATGTCGAAGCGGGCGCCGAAGGGGCTGGCCTCGTGGCGCCGCCGGGCGATGGGCCCGTCCACCGCGTCGAGCAGCGCCGCCACCGTGGCCAGCGCGACCAGCGCCCAGCCGAAGGCGGCCGGGTCGGCCGGCACTTCGCCGATGGCCGCGGCCAGCAGCGCGATCAGCGCCAGCCGCCCCAGGGTGATGCCGTTGGCCGCGCCGAAGCGTGCATGGGGTGCGTGGGCCGCCAGGCCGCCCCACATGAGCAGAGCGCCGAGGCCGAAGATCGCCAGCGCCTTGGGCACCAGCCACAGGCTCATGCCGTGCAGCGGCGCGAGGAGCGCCACCACGGCCAAGCCGGCCGCCAGCAGCAGCGTCACGTGCGCCACCGCACGCGCGGCATCGCGACGCAAGGCGGCCGGGGCCGGTGCGGCCATGGGGGGATGGGAGCCTGGGGTCGAAAGCATCGTCTTAAGATCCTTCTGCGCCGGATGGCCCACCACACGGCGGGCGGCGGCGGTGGGACACCAAAGAGCATGCCAGCAATTCGGACGCCTGTGGTCGGCGATGCGTATCAAGCCCTCTGGACCGAGGCACCGGGCCGGGCCGTGCTGCGCGCGGGGACGCTCGGCCCGCGGGCCGAGGACCAGGTGCGCGTGCGGGCCCTGCACAGCGCGGTGAGCCGCGGCACCGAACTGCTGGTGTTCCGTGGCGAGGTGCCGCCCAGCGAGTTCGTGCGCATGCGCGCCCCCTTCCAGCAGGGCGAGTTCCCCGGGCCGGTGAAGTACGGCTACGCCAGCGTCGGCCTTGTCGAGGCCGGCCCGCCCGCGCTCCGGGGCCGCGCGGTGTTCTGCCTGCACCCGCATCAGTCGCGCTACGACGTGCCCGCCGCGGCCGTCCACCCCCTGCCCGAGGGCCTGCCGGCCGCGCGCGCGGTGCTGGCGGCGAACATGGAGACGGCCGTCAACGCCCTGTGGGATGCGGCGCCGCGCCTGGGCGATCGCGTGGCGGTGGTAGGCGGCGGCGTGGTCGGGCTCTTGGTGGCCTGGCTCGCCTCGCGCATCCCCGGCTGCGCGGTGCAGCTGGTCGACGTGCGCGCCGAACGGGCCGCGGTGGCGGCGCACCTGGGCCTGGACTTCGCGCTGCCGGAGGCGGCGGCGCGCGCGGCCGACCTGGTGGTGCACGCCAGCGGCCAGCCCGCCGGCCTGGCGAGCGCGCTGGGCCTCGCGGGCTTCGAGGCCACGGTGCTCGAGCTCAGCTGGTACGGCCAGCGCGCCGTACCGCTGCCGCTGGGCGAGGCCTTCCATGCGCAGCGCCTGACGCTGCGCAGCTCCCAGGTCGGCCAGGTGGCCACGGCCCAGCGCGGCCGCTGGAGCCATGGCCGCCGCATGGGGCTGGCGCTGGCGCTGCTGGCGCAGCCGGCGGCTTGCGTGCTGGACGCCCTGATCACCGACAACGCACCACTGCAGGAACTGCCCGCCGTGCTGGCGCGACTCGCGGCCGGTGCGCCTGACACGCTGTGCCAGCGCATCGACTATCCCTGAAACCCTCCTGAAGACACACCACCATGTACAGCGTCAACGTCCGCGACCATTTCATGATTGCCCACAGCTTCCACGGCGAGGCCTTCGGCCCCGCGCAGCGGCTGCACGGCGCCACCTACGTGGTGGATGCGACCTTCCACCGCCGCGCGCTCGACGCCGACGGCATGGTGGTCGACATCGCGCGCGCCACCACGGTGCTGCGCGAGGTGCTGGGCGAGCTCAACCTGCGCAACCTCGACGACGACGGCGCCTTCGCCGGCCAGAACACCACCACCGAGTTCCTGGCGCGCGTGATCTTCGAGCGCATCGCCGACCGCATCGTGACCGGCGAGCTGGGCTCCCATGCCGGCGGCATCGAGCACCTGGGCGTGCGCCTCAACGAGTCGCACGTCGCCTGGGCCGCCTACGAGGCGGCGCTGCCGCGGCCGGTGGCCGGCGGCTGATGCAGCCGTCCTGCACCTTCCTCGTCCCGGGCGACTGGGACAGCCGCACCGGCGGCTATCTCTACGACCGGCGGATCGTCGGCCAGATGCGCGCCGCGGGATGGCAGGTGGACGTGGTCTCGCCGGGCGAGGGCTTCCCCTGGCCCGACGCCGCGGCGCACCGGCGCGCGCAGGAGGTGGTGGCGGCCTTGCCCGACGGCGCGCTGGTGGTGGCCGACGGCCTGGGCTTCGGCGTGCTGCCCGAACTGGTCGCGGCGCATGCGGCACGGTTGCGCTGGGTGGCGCTGGTGCATCACCCGCTGGCGCTCGAGTCCGGGTTGAGCGAAGCGCAGCGGGCCCGGCTGTTCGACAGCGAGCGCCGCGCACTCGCGCATGCGCGGCACGTGATCGTGACCAGCCCGTCGACCGCACGCGCGCTGGCAGCTTACGGCGTGGCGCCCGATCGCATCAGCGTGGTGGAGCCCGGCACCGATTTGGCGCCCCCGGCTGCGGGCGGCGGCGCCGGCCCGCAGGCGCTGTCGCTGCTGTGCGTGGCCACCATCACGCCGCGCAAGGGTCACGTCGTGCTGCTCGAGGCGCTGGCAGGCCTGCGCGAGCGGCGCTGGCACCTGCATTGCGCCGGCAGCCTGGTGCGCGATGCGGAGGAGGGGCGCAGGTCGCAGGCGGCGGCCGAGCGGCTCGGGCTGGCCGGGCGTGTGCGCTGGCACGGCGAAGTCGATGCCGGGCCGCTCGCTGCGCTCTATGCCCAGGCCGACCTGTTCGTGCTGCCGTCCTGGCACGAAGGCTACGGCATGGCGCTGGCCGAGGCGCTGGCGCGCGGCCTGCCGGTCGTCAGCTGCGCGGCCGGCGCGATCGTGGACACCGTGCCCGCGGACGCCGGCGTCCTGGTGCCGCCGGGCGACGTCGGCGCGCTGCGTGAAGCGCTGCGGCGCCTGATGGACGAGCCGGCCGCACGCCGCACGCTGGCCGCGGGCGCGCGTGCCGCTGCGGCACGGTTGCCACGCTGGTCCGATGCCGGCCAGCGCTTCGCGGCCGCGCTGCAGTCGATCGGGCCCGCGCAGCCATGAGCGGCTTCGACGCCGGCTGGCTGGCGCTGCGCGAGCCCTTCGACCTCGCGGCGCGCGCGGCATCGGCGCCGCTGCTGGACTGGCCCGCGCTGGCCGCGCGCCTGCGCAGCGGCCTCGATGCCGGCGCCGCGCTGCATGTGTTGGACCTGGGCTGCGGTACCGGCGCCAGCCTGCGTGCGCTCGCGCCCCGGCTGGGCGGGCGCCAGCACTGGCGGCTGCTGGACCACGACCCGGCGCTGCTGGCCGCGCTGCCGCAGGCGCTGTCGTCGTGGGCGGTGGCGCAGGGCTGCTGTGTGGCCACCGGGGGCGAAGGCATGGCGATCGACGGCGAGCACCTGCAACTCACGGTCGCATGGCAGCGCGCGGACCTGGCGGACCTGGCCGGTGTCGCGGCGATCGACGGTGCACAACTCGTCACGGCCTCGGCCCTGCTGGACCTGGTGTCGACCGCATGGCTCGAGGCGCTGGTCGCGCGTTGCCGCGCGGCCGGTGCGGCGGTGGGCTGGTCGCTCAGCGTGGACGACCGCCTGCAGTGGCAACTGGCCGACGGTGCGGACGCGCTCGTGCATGCGCATTTCCGCGCCCACCAGCGGCGCGACAAGGGCTTCGGTCCGGCCCTGGGTGGCGGCGCCGTCGCGGAAGCCGCCCGGTTTCTGCAGCGTGCGGGCTATCGGGTCGTTACTGCACCCAGCGACTGGCAGGTCGATGGCGAACGTTCGCGGGCGGACCTCGCGATGCTGCGCGAGATGGTCGAGGGCATGGCCGCCGCCGCGGTCGAGCAGGCGCCCGAGGCGGCGTCGGCGGTGCAGGCCTGGCGGCAGCGTCGCCAGGCGCGGCTCGCGTCGACGCGATTGCAGGTCGGCCACACCGACCTGCTGGCCTGGCTCTAGCGTTCAGCGTGCCGCGGCGCGCAGGTCCAGGTCCCAGAGCAGGTCGCCGCCCAGCGCGAAGGTGCGGGCTGCGGGGCGCAGCGCCTCGCCCATCGCATTCGATCGGCGCACCTGCAGGCCCGGGTACCCGGCACCGATCATCACGGGCGCGACGATCAGGTGCAGCCGGTCGAGGCAGCCCTGGCGCACGAACTGCGACACGGTCACGCCACCTCCCTCGACGAACAGCAGGTTCAGGCCGCGCGCGTGCAGGGCGGCCACCACGTCCGCCAGTGGCAGCTGGCCGTCCAGCGCGGCGCTGCGCGGCACGGGGATCACCTGCTGCGTGCCCAGCCGCGCCTCGGCGCGGGCCCGATGCTCGGGCGCGCACACCAGCAGCGTGGGCGCCTGAGCGTCGGTGAACACGCGCGCATCGGCCAGCACGCGCAGGCCGGGATCGATCAGCACCCGCGTCGGGTGCGGCCCCTCGACGCGGCGGGTCGTGAGTTGCGGGTTGTCCAGGCAGGCGGTGCCGGCCCCCACGATCACCGCATCGCACAGCGCGCGCAGGCGGTGCACGTGCACCAGGCCCTCGGGGCCGTTGACGAAGCAGGAGTCGCCGTTGTGGGTGGCGATGCAGCCGTCCAGGCTCTGGCCCAGCTGGCCGATGACCCATCGGGCATGGGCACCGCGGCGGTCGAGCAGCGGCTTGAGCAGCGCGAACAGCGCCTGCGCGGGCGCATCCCAGTCGCCCTGCAGCGCGTAGCCGTGGCCGTCGGACCAGGCCAGCGGCGCGGGCCCGTCGGGCGCGGCCTCACCCCGGCGCCGGCGCTCGGCGATGGCCAGGCACAGCGGCCACAGCGCGGCGACGTCGCCGGGCGCAGCCGAAGGAAGGGAGGGAACGGGCAGGGCGCTCAGAAGATGGACTCCTGTGATGGTCTTGCCGCCCCGGCCGCCAGCGGCGGCACCCACGGATGCGGTCGGTCGAAGGCATGCTAGCAGCGCTACCAGCGCGGCGTGTAGTACGGATACCCGTCCCCTTCGCCCGGCGGCACGGTGCCGGGCGCGGCAGCCGTGCCCGCCAGCAGCACGACCGCGATCGCCGCCGCCGCGCAGACGGCCGCGCCGGCGGCGCGCCACAGGGGCCGCGCCCAGGGCGGCTGCGCGGCGCGCGGCCAGCGGTCCAGCAGCGGCCCGGCCGCGAAGCCGAGCGCCAGCAGCCCCAGCGCGGCGGCCGGGGCCTGCGTGAGGCGCAGGGTGGCATGGGCCAGCGCCAGCCAGCCCAGCGCCGCCGCGATGCGGCCGGCCGGCCCGAAGGCGATGCGCGCGCGGGGCCAGAGCCACAGCGCCGTGGCGGCGACCGCCACGCCCGCGCCCAGTGCCAGTTCGAACAGCAGCAGCGACGCGGACAGCATCGCCACGCCCGCCAGCCCCAGCCCGGCGACCGCCAGCAGCGCAGGGGCATCGGCGGTGTCGTCACGCGGCTGCAGCACGGCACCCAATACCGCAGTGCCCACCGCCCAGGCCCCCACGCCCGCGAGCGGTGTGGCTGCGCCCAGCACGAAGAGCATCAGCGCCCAGGCTGCGGCGGCGACCAGCCATTGGGTGCGCAGGCCCGCGCGCAGGGCTTCCAGCGCGGCGCCCAGCACCGCCGCGCCCAGCATCGCCCATGGCAGCTTGCCGATCAGGCTGCCGGGGTTCGACGGCCAGCCGACCACCCAGGCGCAGGCCACGACCAGCGCGACGGCGGTGCCCGCGGCGGCCCAGCGCGCGCCGGCCGCCCGGCGCAGCAGGCCGCACAGCAGAAATGCCAGCAGCGCGGGCACGAGCACGCTGCGGACGAGGGGGTGGTGCAGAAGGTCCATGGGGCAGTGCGGGATGCTTTCGCATTCCAGCATGCCCCGGGGGCCGCGGTAAAGGTGCGCGCCGTGCGGCGGCTCACTCCTTGATGTTGGCGGCCTGCACGATCTTCTGGTTGCGCGCGTACTCGGCCTTGACGAAGGCGCCGAGTTCCGCGGCCGAGCCGCCGCCGGGCAGCGCGCCCTGTTCCTGCAGCTTGGCGCGCACCTCGGGGTCCTGGAGTACCGCGTTGAGTTCCTGGTTGATGCGCGCGACGATCGCCGGCGGCGTGGCGGCCGGCGCGAAGATGCCGGTCCAGCTGACCATCGAGTAGCCCTTCAGGCCCGGCATCTCGCCGAAGGTCGGCACGTTGGGCAGCGCGTCGAGCCGCTGGCTGCCGGTCACGCCCAGCGCCTTCAGGCGGTGGCCGTTGACGTGCGGGATGGCGCTGGTGCTGACCAGCATGGCCAGGTCGACCTGGTTGCCGATCACGTCGGTGGCGATCTGCGCGCCGCCGCGGTAGGGCACATGGGTCACGAAGATGCCGCCGGTCTGCTTGAGCAGTTCCATCGCCAGCTGCAGCACCGTGCCCACGCCCGAGGTCGCGTAGCTGTACTGGCCCGGCGCGGCCTTGGCCAGCTTGACGAAGTCGGCGTAGCTCTGCACCGGCAGGCCCGGCCGCGCGACCAGCACCATGGGCGCGGTGTTGAGCATGCCCACCGGCGCGAGGTCCTTGAGCGGATCGAACTTGAAGGCCGCGGGGTTGATCAGCCTGCCGATGGCGATCGCGCTGTCGGGCCCGACGACCAGCGTGTAGCCGTCGGGCGCCGCGTTCACCGCCTTGGCCACGCCGATGGCGCCGCCGGCACCGCTCACGTTCTCGATCACCACCGACTGCTTGAGCCGTTCGCCCAGCCTGGTGGCCACCAGGCGGGTGTTGAAGTCCACGCTGCCGCCGGCCGAATAGGGAACGATCAGCGTGATCGGCCGGCCGCCCGGCCAGGCGGGCGACTGGGCGAAGGCGTTGCCGCCGATGGCCGCCAGGGCCATCGATGCGAGGAGCAGGGGCTTGAGCGTGGGCATGTTCAGGTTCCGGAGAGGGTGGGGGTGTCTTGCTGCAGCCGCGCGCGCAGCGCGTCGAACTCGGCGCTCCATTGGGTGCGCCAGGCGCGCCGCGTCGTGTCGTCGATCCAGGCGCCGTCGAGGCCGTTGTGCATGAAGCCGCGCAGGTCGTCCAGGCCGAAGCCGAAGTCGCGGACCATCATGGCCCAGGCCTGGGTGGGCGTGACCTGGTGCAGCGTCGGGTCGTCGGTGTTCGGGTGGATGCGCAGGCCCAGGCCGGGCATGCGCCGGATCGGGTGGTCGAGCGCCCAGCGCTCGGGCGGCAGCGTGCGCAGGTAGTAGGAGTTGGTCGGCACCACGGTGAACAGCACGCCGCGTTCCGCGCATTCGCGGGCGAAGTCCGGCTGGTCGACCACCGTGTAGCCGTGGTCGATGCGGTCCACCTGGAGCAGGTCCAGCGCGGTGCGCACGTTGGTCCAGGGCGTGCCGAACTCGCCCGCGTGGGCGGTGGTCCGCAGGCCGGCGCGGCGCGCGTTTCGATACGCCTGCACGAAGAGCTCGGGCGGCCGGTCGTTCTCGCGGTAGTCGATGCCGATGCCGATCACCTCCTCGCAGCGCTGCGCCGTGACCCAGTCCACCATCTCGACCGCGGCCTCGGGCGTGGCCTCGCGGTCGATCGCCGCGATCAGGCGCCCGACGATGCCGAACTGGCGCTGGGCATCGTGGATGGCGCGCACGATCGCCTGCTGGGCCGCGGCGTAGCCGATGCCCGAGGCATGCACGGTGCCGGTGGGGTTCCAGCAGAACTCGCTGTAGCGCACGTTGTGGGCGGCCGCGTCCTCGAGGTACTCGCGCGTGATCCGGTACAGGTCCTCGGCGCTGCGGATCAGCTGGGCGTCGAGCGCGCGCAGCACGCGCAGCACACCGACCGGCTTTTCGCCGCGCGTGTAGAAGGCTTCGACCTCGTCCTCGGCCAGCGGCATGCCGGCCTGGCGGTTGAGCGCCGCGAAGGTGGCGTGCCGCACCGTGCCGAACAGATGGCAGTGCAGCTCGACCTTCGGGATCGCGTGCAGGAAGGATTCGAGCGCAGGCGGAAGAGGGGAGGTGGAGCGCATGCGGCGCAGTCTAGGGAAGAAGGGGGGATAAGAAAAATTTCAAATATCTATAATTTGATTCAGCCAATGAATAACCAGCCATGACTTCTTCGGCCCTGCGCGCGCTGACCCTGCGTCAGCTCCAGTTCTTCTCGGTGCTGGTGCAGGAGGGTCAGTTCGGGCGCGCCGCGCGCCGGCTGTCGATCACCCAGCCCGCGCTGAGCAATGCCATCAAGCAGATGGAGAAGCTGCTCGGCGCCGAACTGCTGACCCGCTCCACGCACCGGCTGGAACTCACACCGGTCGGCGCCGAGGTGCTGGCGCGCACCGACTTCCTGGTCAACACGCTGGAGGTGGTGCTGCACGACATCGAGAGCACGGTGCAGCGCGGCCGGGCCTATGTGCGCGTGGGCGTCATCCCCTCGGCCAGTGCCAGGGTCGCGGCCGCGGTGGCGGATTTCGTGCGCGACGCGCCGCAGGCGGTCGAGTTCGCCTGGCGCGATGCGCCGTCGACCACGCTGGTGACCGAGGTGCGCGGCGGCCAGCTCGACATGGCGGTGGTCGCCATCACCGAGCCGCCCGGCGGCCTGGCCTGCGTCGATCTGTTCCGCGACCCGCTGGTGCTGGTGGTGCGCCACGACCATCCGCTCGCGCAGGCGGGCGAGGTGAACTGGGAGGCCATCGGCCGCGAGCGGCTGGTGCTGTTCGAGAGCGGCAGCATGCCGGCCCTGGGCGACCCGGCGCGCGCCCAGTTCGCGCAGGGCGCCGAGCCCTACCGCGTCAGCTATTCCGAGACGCTCTACGCGCTGGTGCGCGGCGGGCTCGCGCTGGGCCTGATGCCGCAGCTCTACACCTCCTCGCTGCGCGACCCCGAACTGGTGGTGCTGTCGCTCGCGAAGCCGCGCATCGAGCGGCGCGTGGTGCTGGTCTACCAGCCGGGGCCCACGCGCAACGTGGTGGCGCAGGAACTGATCGCCTGCCTCGCGCAGCGCCTGCCGATGCCGGGCAAGGCGCCCAGGCGCCGGGTCTCGCGCGCGCGCCGCTAGCGGCCGGCCAAAGGAGGGCGGTCCACCCGGCTACAGTGGCGTCCCTTCGTCAAGACAACAAAGAGAGAACCATGGAACTGCAGGCAGGGACGACCGCCGACGGGCAAGACACACCGCCCGGGAACCGGGGGCTGCATCGCGTGCTCAAGGCCCGGCACCTGTCGATGATCGCCGTGGGCGGATCGATCGGCACCGGCCTCTTCGTCGCCTCGGGCGCGACCATCTCGCAGGCCGGCCCGGGCGGCGCGCTGCTGGCCTATGCGGTGGTCGGCCTGATGGTCTATTTCCTCATGACCAGCCTCGGCGAGCTGGCCGCGTTCATGCCCGTGTCGGGCTCCTTCGCCACCTATGGCGCGCGCTATGTCGACGAGGGCTTCGGCTTCGCGATCGGCTGGAACTACTGGTACAACTGGGCCGTGACCATCGCGGTCGACCTGGTGGCCGCGCAGCTGGTGATGGCCTACTGGTTTCCCGACGTGCCGGGCGTGCTCTGGAGCGCGCTGTTCCTGGCGCTGATGTTCGGGCTCAACGCGATCTCGGTGCGCGGCTTTGCCGAGGCCGAGTATTGGTTCGCGGCGATCAAGGTCCTGACCGTGATCGTCTTCATCGGCCTGGGCACGCTGATGATCTTCGGCATCCTGCGCGGCGGCTCGCCCCAGGGCTTCATGGGCAACCTCGCCAACTGGGGCCTCGGCGACGCGCCCTTCGTCGGCGGTTTCGCGGCGCTGATCGGCGTGGCCATGATCGTCGGCTTCTCCTTCCAGGGCACCGAGCTCATCGGCATCGCGGCCGGCGAATCGGAAGACCCGGCACGCAACATCCCGCGCGCGGTGCGGCAGGTGTTCTGGCGCATCCTGCTGTTCTACGTGCTCGCCATTGGCGTCATCAGCCTGCTGATCCCCTACACCGATCCGAAGCTGCTCAAGAACGAGGTGGGCGACATCAGCCTGAGCCCCTTCACGCTGGTGTTCGAGCGCGCCGGCCTGCTGTCGGCCGCGGCGCTGATGAACGCGGTGGTGCTGACCTCGGTGCTGTCGGCGGGCAACTCGGGCATGTACGCCTCCACCCGCATGCTCTACACGCTGGCGGTCGAAGGCAAGGCGCCGCGCATCTTCGCGCGCGTCACGGCCAACGGCGTGCCGCGCATGGCGCTGTGGGCCACGGCGGTGGTGGCGGGCCTGTGCTTCTTCAGCTTCGTGTTCAGCCCGCAGAAGGTCTACATCTGGCTGCTCAACGCCTCGGGCATGACCGGCTTCATCGCCTGGCTGGGCATCGCGCTGAGCCACTACCGCTTCCGCAAGGGCTACGCGGCGCAGGGCCTCGACCTGGGCGCGCTGCCCTACCGCGCGGGCCTGTTCCCGCTCGGGCCGGTGTTCGCCTTCCTGCTGTGCCTGGTGATCACGCTGGGCCAGAACTACCAGGCCTTCCTCAACGGCCGCATCGACTGGGCCGGCGTGGTCGCGACCTACATCGGCCTGCCGCTGTTCTTCGCGATCTGGCTGGGCTACCGGCTGGTGCGCGGCGGCGGCATCGTGCGCTACCGGGACATGAAGTTTCCGGCGCCGAAGTTCTGAGTCCGGCGCGTCGCCCGGCCGCTGCACAATCGCCTTCCCATCCACTGTGCCCATGCCCTCCGTGACCGGACCTGACGCCCCCTCCCACACGCTCATCCGCACCATGACCATCGACGACTACGACGATGTGATCGCCCTGATGAAGCAGACGCCCGGCATCTCATTGCGCGACGCCGACTCGCTCGCCGCCACCGAGCGCTACCTGCAGCGCAATCCGGGCCTGAGCTTCGTTGCCGTGGCATCGGGTGCCGTGGTCGGCTGCGTGATGTGCGGGCACGACGGCCGCCGCGGCTATCTGCAGCACCTGCTGGTGCAGCCGGCCCACCGTCGCGCCGGCATCGCCTCGGCGCTGGTCGAACGCTGCCTGGCCGGCCTCGCGTCGCTGGGCATCCTCAAGACGCACATCGACGTGTTACAGACCAATGCGCTGGCCCAGCAGTACTGGGCCGGCAAGGGATGGAAGCTGCGCACCGACATCCACCGCTACTCGTTCACGCGCTCGGGCGACGCGAACGCCTGAGCCGGGGCGCGGCTCCGGCTAGCGATCGCTGGCCAGCAGCCCGTAGAGCGCCGAGTCGGACACCACGCCGTCGATCTCCCAGCGCTGGCGCAGCAGGCCTTCGCGGCGGAAGCCCAGCCGTTCGAGCGCCTGGGCCGAAGCGCCGTTGTCGGGGTCGATCTCGGCCTCGATGCGGCGCAGGCCGAGCCGTTCGAAGCCATGGGCGATGAGCGCGTGGCCCGCCTCGGCGATGTAGCCCTTGCCCCAGTGGCTGCGGCCGATGCCGAAGCCGATCTCGGCCCGCCTGGAGGCCTTGTCGATGGCGAAGAGCATGCATTTTCCGATCGGTGGGTCCCCGCCCTTCAGGCAGATGCCCAGCGTGAGCGCGGCCTGGCGGTCCATCTCCTCGCGGCGCTCCGCGATGAAGCGCGCCGCGATGTCGACCGAGGGCCAGGGCGGGGTGTTCCAGTACTTCATGACCTCGGGGTCGGAGAAGATGGCGAACAGCGCATCGGCATCTGCGGCGGCCAGCGGCCGCAGCGCGAGGCGTTCGGTGGCGATGTGCGGAAGGAAAGGGTTGTCTTGCGGGGCAGGAGATTTCATCGGCGCGCAAGGCTACAGGAGCGAGGCGCCGAAGACCTGACCTTCGGCCTACGGATTGCCGGCCCATGGGCGGCAGCGCTTGCCCCGCCTGTCTGTTCCGTCTATCGAAAGTCGATTTGATTCCTTGGCCTCCCGGCGCGGAAGTGAAACAGTGCGCTCCCTCTTCACAACGCCTGGGTCCTTTCATGCAGACGCCTCTTCTGGCCAGCCGTCGCCGGCTGCTTCTCCATTCCGTCCTCTCCACCGCGGCCCTGGCGGCCGGGCTCGCGGGGCCGGGCATCGCATCGGCGCAGGCGAGCAAGCCCCTGCGCATCGGCCTGGCCGCGAGCCCGGCCAACGACGCCGTGAAGCTGATCGCCAGGAAGATCGAAGCCGAAGGCATCAAGGTCGAGATCATCGAGTTCAACGACTGGGTCACGCCCAACACCGCGCTGGCCGAAGGCGCGATCGACGTCAACTACTTCCAGCACATCCCCTTCCTGGAGAACGTCAAGTCGGCCAAGGGCTACGACCTCAAGGCCGTCGCGCCCGGCTACATCACCTGGCTCGGCATCTACTCCGACCGCGTCAAGCGGCTGGAGGACGTCAAGCAGGGCGCCACCGTGTCCTTCGCCAACGACCCGGTCAACACTGGCCGGGCGCTGCGCATGCTCGACGACGTGGGCCTGATCAAGCTGCGCGACGGTTCCGATTTCCGCGCCACCGTGACCGACGTGATCGGCAACCCGAAGCAACTCAAGCTGGTGCCGGTGGAGGCGCAGCACGTGGCGCGCGCACTGGGCGACGTGGACCTGGGCGTGACCTTCCCGTCCTTCATCAAGCTCGCGGGCAAGGACCCGAACGGCGCGATCGTCTACCAAAAGCCTTCGACGCTCTACGCCATCCACTGGGTGACGCGCACGGCCGATGCGAACGACCCGCGCGTCAAGCGCTTCATCGCGCTCTACAACAGCACGCCCGAGGTCAAGGAAATCCTGCGCAAGCAGTACGGCGAGCTGATCGCCTTCGGCTGGTGAGCGGAAGCGGCACGCCCGTGGCAGACAAGAAGCACATCCTGCTTAACGCGTTCAACATGAACAGCGTGGGCCACATCGCGCACGGCCTCTGGACGCATCCGCGCGACCGTTCCGAGGACTACCGGCGCCTCGGCTACTGGACCGAGCTCGCGCGCACGCTGGAGCGCGGCAAGTTCGACGGCCTGTTCCTGGCCGACATCGTCGGCGTCAACGACGTCTTCGGCCAGTCGCCCGAAGCCGCGCTGCAGGAGTCGGTGCAGGTGCCGATCAACGACCCGCTGCTGCTGATCCCTGCGATGGCCGCGGTGACGCAGCACCTGGGCTTCGGCGTGACCTCGAACGTGAGCTACGAGCGGCCCTACCTGTTCGCGCGCCGCATGTCGACGCTCGACCACCTGACCGAGGGCCGCGTGGGCTGGAACATCGTCACGGGCTACCTCGACAGCGCCGCGCGCGCCCACGGGCTGACCGAGCAGATCCGGCACGACGAGCGCTACGACATGGCCGACGACTACATGGACCTGGTCTACAAGCTGTGGGAAGGCAGCTGGGAAGACGACGCCGTGGTGCGCGACCGCGCGGGACGCGTGTTCACGCAGCCCGGCAAGGTGCACCGCATCGTGCACGACGGGCCCTTCCACAAGCTCGATGCGATCCACCTCAGCGAGCCCTCGCCGCAGCGCACACCGGTGCTGTTCCAGGCCGGCGGCTCGGAGCGCGGGCGGGAGTTCGCGGCCACGCATGCGGAGTGCGTGTTCATCAACGCACCGACTTCCGAGCTCAACGCCTTCATCTCGGCCGACATCCGCGCCCGCGCGGTGCGGCATGGCCGGCGGGCCGACGATATCAAGGTGTTCGCGGGCGCGATCGTGGTGGTGGGCGCCACCGAGCGCGAGGCACGCGAGAAGTACGAGGACTACCGCCGGTACGCGAGTCCGCAGGCCGGCCTGACGCACTTCAGCGCCTCGACCGGCATCGACCTCTCGACCTACGGCCTGGACGACCCGATCCGCTACGCCCCGACCCAGGCCATGGTGTCGGCGGTCGAGTCGATCACGCAGCGCAGCCCGGAGAAGGTCTGGACCGTGCGCAAGCTGCTCGCGCTGATGGAACTGGGCAGCCGCACGGCCGCCATCGTGGGCTCGCCCGAGCAGGTGGCCGACGAATTGCAGGCGCGCGTGGCGCACAGCGGCATCGACGGCTTCAACCTGATGCGCACCGTGACGCCCGAGAGCTATGTCGACTTCGTCGACCTGGTGGTGCCGGTGCTGCAGGACCGCGGCGTCTACAAGCGCGACTATGCCCAAGGCACGCTGCGGCACAAGCTCTTCGGCGAAGGCGCGAAGCTGCCCACGCGCCATGCGGGCGCGGCGCGGCGCTACGACGCAGCCACGGCATGAGCGCCACCGCTTCGACCGACTGGGGCCCGGCGCTGGAAGACGCGCTGTTCCTCACCGTCGCGCACCGGCATGTGCCCGGCCTGCCTGCGCGCCGTGCCGCGCCGCCGCGCGGCCCCGAAACGCCCGCGGAGGTGCAGGCCCTGTGCGACGACTGGGTGCGCACCGCCGCGCACGACCTGTTCATCGTGCAGGCCGTGGCGCGCGCGATGCACACCGTGTTCGCAGACGATCCGCATGTGCAGCTGCTGCTGTCGCGCCAGCTGGGCGACGACGGCGACCACGCGGTGGAGGCGCGCCGCCACCTGTGGGCGCTGCGCGGCAGCGACCCGTTGCCGGAGATCCGGCGCCACCTGGCCGAGCACTGGGCGCGCGCGGGCGACATCCCGTTTCGCAGCGTGGCCGGCTTCCTGGCTTTCGAGTTCCACTACGAGCTCTACATCCTGGCGCGCATGCAGATCGTGCGGCGCACCGCGCGCATCGCCGATACGGCCATGAAGGATTTCGCCGAGTCGCGCATCCGGCCCGACGAAGCCTTCCATCGCAGCCAGATCATGGGCTGGTGGCTCGACAGGCTGCAGGCCATGGGCCAGGAGGAACGCGCGCGCTTCACACGCGAGATCCTGGCGCAGGACGAGGCGCTGCAGCAGCGGCTCAACCCCTTCCTGCGGCACGAGCTGGCCGACATGGCGCGGGTCTACGGCGCCGACCTGGCCGAGGCCCATGCGATCTACGATGACTGGCGGCGCACGCTGCTGGCGAAGCTGCTGGACACCGATGCCTCGGCGTTGGGCGCGCTCACCAGCATCGAGCACTGAGGCGGCGCGATTACAGCGCAGCCGGCTCGCCGCCGCGCTGCGCGATCTCCTGCAGCGCGCGCGGCAGGTCCGCGATGCTGTCGATCACGACATGCGCGCCCGCTGCGTACAGGCGCTGCGCCGCGGCTTCGCGCAGCGCACCGACCTCCGCGGGCGGCAGGCGGCCCAGCGCCTCTTCGGTCAGGCCGACCTCGTTGCCGGCCAGGCTGATGCCCACGCACCACATGCCCGCGTTGCGGCCTTCCTCGATGCCCGGCGTGGTGTCGTCGACCTTGACGCAGGCGCGAACGTCGCCGATCTTCAAGGCCAGCACGTTGGCCAGCGCCATGTACGGGCCGGGGCGGCCGCCCGCGGGCAGCTCGTCGCCGGCCACCACGTGGTCGGGCGCGATGCCGCGCGCGGCGGCCAGCGGAAGCAGCACGTCCAGCACCTGGCGCGGGTAGCCCGAGCAGGAGCCGATCTTCAGGCCCTGCGCGCGCAGCCAGGCGAGCGTCTCGACCGCACCCGGGATCGGCTGCGAGTAGTCGCCGACCTTCTGGATCTGCATCGGCATGAAGCGCTGGTACAGCGCGTCGATGTCCTGCTCGGCGGGCGTTGCATGGAAGCGCTGTTGCCATTGCGCGAGGATGCTCGGCTCCTCCAGCAGCGTGCGGATGTGGTCGCGCTTCGACAACCCCATGGGACCGCGCGCCTGCACCAGCGTGATGGCGATGCCGAAGGTGGCGAAGGCCTCGACGAAGATCTGCGTGGGCGCCAGCGAGCCGAAGTCGACCAGCGTGCCGGCCCAGTCGAAGATGACGGCCTCGAGGCGGCGGGGAGGCCATGCGGTGGGGAGTGCGGAGTTGTTCATGGTCGGTGCGTCGGAAAAGGTGAGGGAGGAATTCAGGCGGTGATGAAATTGCGCCCGCGCGCACCGGCCAGCGCCTGCGCGATGCGTGCGCTCCAGTCGGCTTCGGCGATGCCGTAGCTCGCGGGGTCCACGCTCACGCCCAGGTCCTGCAGGAAGGCGGTCAGGGTGTCGATCGCCTCGTCGATGTGGCCGGCGCCGAAGGCCGAGCGCAGCAGCGCATCGAGCTCGGCATCGCGGCCAGCGGCGAGCCGCATGATCCGCGGCAGGCTGAACGAGCAGGCGATGCCGTGCGGCGTGCCGTGCTGCAGCGTGATGTCGTAGGACAGCGAGTGCGCGAGCGCGGTGCGGGTGTTGGAGAAGGCCAGGCCGGCCTGCAGCGCCGCGGTGGCGAGGCGCTCGCGCAGGTCGCGGCTTTGGGGCGCCGCCAGCAGGGCGGGCAGCGTGGCCAGGATGCTGCGCACCGCGCTGACTGCGAGGCTGGCCGACACCGGGTTGCGGTGCACGTTCCACAGCGATTCGAGCGCATGCGACAGCGCATCGAGTCCGCTGGCCAGCGTGGCCGCGTGCGGCAGGCTCAGCATCAGGTCGGCGTCGACGATGGCTGCCTGCGGCCAGGTCCAGGGCAGTTGCAGCGACAGCTTGCGTGCGCGCGCCTGGTCCCACACGGTGGCCCAGGGCGTGACTTCGCTGCCGGTGCCCGCGGTGGTCGGAATGGCCAGCAGCCGGCGATGCCGCAGCGTCGAGGCCGGATCGGGCTGCGCGCCTTCGAGCAGTGCCTGCAGTTCGTCGAAGCGGCCCGTGGCGGGGCGGGTGAGCATCACCTTGGCGCAGTCGATCACGCTGCCGCCGCCCAGCGCAACGATGCACTCGACGTCGGCGTGATCGCGCCACAGCCGCTCGTACATCGGCGCGAGCCAGGCCACATCGGGGTTGGGCCGCACGTCGGTCTCGACCGCGGCGAGGCGCTCGCCCAGCAGCGCACGGATGCGCTCGACGAGCCCGAGCCCGAGCGCTTCGGGGAAGGCGATCAGGATCGCGCGGCGCGCGCCGAGCAGTTGCGGCAGGGCCGTCAGCGAGCCGCAGCCGGCATGCACGTCGACGGGGTTGTAGGAGGTCCACATGGCGGGTGTCGTTCAGGGAAGGCGCGCGTCGCGGTGACGCGCACGGCAGGAAAAAGAAGGAGGGCGCGGCGCACGCGGGCGCCGCGCGGTGGGGTCAATGGCGCCCGCTGTTCTGGATGCGGTGGCGCAGCTGGCTCGACAGCGTGTCGGCCACCACCACCATGACGGTGATCACGATGATGCAGGTGGCGGTCTCGGGGTAGCGGAACAGCTTGAGGCTGCTCACCAGCTCGAAGCCCAGCCCGCCCGCGCCGACCATGCCCAGCACGGTGGCCGAACGCAGGTTGACTTCGAAGCGATAGAGCACGACCGCGATCCAGGCCGTGATCACCTGCGGCAGCACGCCGAAGACGATCACCTGCAGCGGCCGCGCACCGGTGGCGCGCAGCGCCTCGAGCGGACCCTGGTCGATCTCCTCGATGGCATCGGCGAAGAACTTGCCCAGCATGCCGGCGCCGTGCAGCGCGAGGGCCAGCACGCCGGGGAAGGGACCCAGGCCGACGGCCGAGACGAAGACCAGCGCGAGGATCAGTTCGTTGATGCTGCGCACCACGTTGAGCACCTGCCGCGTGCCCTGGTAGACCCAGCGCCGGCTCTGCAGGTTGCGCGCGGCCAGGAAGGACAGCGGGATGGCCGGCAGCACCGCCAGCAGCGTGCCCCAGACGGCGATCTGCACGGTCTCCAGTGCGGGCGCAACCAGGCGGTCGAGGATGCGCAGGTCGGGCGGCAGCGTGCGGCCCAGGAAGTCGAGGATCTGCGGCAGGCCCGCGGCCAGCTCGGACCAGCTCAGCTGCGCCCCGGCGGCGCTCCACTGCAGCGCCCAGGCGATCACGCAGGCGCCGATCATCAGCTGGGCCCAGCTGCGGCGGCTCTCGGGCAGCGGGCCGGTCCAGGCGTACTTGCTTGTTGTCGATGGGGCGTTCATGTTCATGCTCCGGTGCGGGCCATCGAAGGCAGGGCCAGCGCGGGCTGGAGGGCCGCCTCCGCGCGCTCGGGCGAAGGGGGTGCCATGTAGATGCGGTCGATGTCGGCCTGGCCCATCTCCTGCGGCGGGCCGTCGAACACCACGCGGCCCTGGGCCAGGCCGACGATGCGGTCGGCGAACTCGCGTGCGTAGTCGACCTGGTGCAGGTTGCACAGCACGGTGATGCCCAGCGCGCGCGAGGCGTCGTGCAGGTACTGCAGCACCTTGCGCGAGGTCTGCGGATCGAGGCTGGCCACGGGCTCGTCGGCCAGGATGACGCGCGGGCGCTGCGCCAGGGCGCGTGCGATGCCCACGCGCTGCATCTGGCCGCCCGACAGCGAATCGGTGCGCGCGTGCGCCTTGTGCGCCAGGCCCACGCGGCCCAGGCATTCGTGCGCCAGCGCGATGTCCTCGCGGCTGAAGAAGTGCAGCACCGAGGCCAGCGTCGAGACCGCGCCGAGCCGGCCGGTGAGCACGTTCTTCAGCGCGCTCAGGCGCGGCACCACGTTGTGGTGCTGGAAGATCATGGCCACGCGCTGGCGCAGCGCGCGGGTGTCGGCGCAGTGCACCGCGTCCATGCCGTCGACCTCGAGCTCGCCGCCGTCGGCCACGGCCAGCCGGTTCACGCAACGCAGCAGCGTCGACTTGCCGGCGCCCGATTCGCCGAGCACCACGACGAACTCGCCAGGCGCGGCGTCGAGGTCCACACCGCGCAGCACGGTGTTGTCGCCGTACTGCTTGGTGAGTGCCCGGATGCGGATCACTTCATGCTCCGCAGGTCGAGCTTGAGCACCTTGGCCGTGTCGCGCACCACGTTGTAGGCCGCGTCGTTGGTGGGCTGGAAGCCGTTGAGCACGCCCTGGTCGCCCCAGGGCAGGTCCTTCACGTTGGCCAGGGCCTTGGCAATGCGCGCCTTGAGCGCCGGGTCGAGGTCCTTGCGCCAGACCATCGGCGACTCGGGGATCGGGTTCGAGGACCAGACGATCTCGAGTTCGTCGGCCTTGACCTGGCCCTTGGCGATGGCGCTCGCGAGGATGCGATCGGCCACGGCGGCGGCATCGACCTTCTTGTTGGTCACGGCCAGGATGCTGGCGTCGTGCGAGCCGGAGAAGATCACGCGGCCGAAGAAGCTCTCGGGGTCGTAGCCGGCCTGCAGCAGGCCGGCCTTGGGGAACAGGTGGCCCGAGGCCGAGGTCGGGTCGACGAAGGCGAAGGTGCGGCCCTTGAGGTCGGCGGTCTTGGCCAGGCCGCTGTCCTTGCGCGCGATGATCACGCTCTTGTAGGCGCTCTGGCCGGTCTTCTTGGTGACGGCCACCGCGAAGGCTTCGACGTCGGCGACCTGGTTCGCGAGCACGTACGAGAACGGGCCGAGGTAGGCCACGTCGAGCTTCTTGGAGCGCAGCGCCTCGATCACGCCGTTGTAGTCGGTGGCGACGAAGGGCTTGACCGGCATGCCGAGCTGCTGCTGCAGGCTGTCGAGCACCTGGCGGCTGCTCTCGATCATGGCTTGCGAATCCTCGGCCGGGATCAGGCCGATGGTCAACGGCTGCTGCGCCAGGGCGGGCACGGCGGCCAGGGTCGACAGGGTCAGGGCGATCAGGCTGCGGCGCAGGCGGAAGAGGGTGTTCATGGGGGTGGGCGGTGGAGTGAGGGGGTTGGACGTGTGGGAACTGGCACAAGGTTAAGAACGCCATGTGACAGCCTCATATCAACTCGATCACGAATTTGTCATCGTTCGATTCACACAATCTATGGATGTCAGCCGCCAAACTCCGTGCCTTCCTTGCCGTCGCCCAGCATGGGAGCTTCAGCGCCGCCGCGCGCGCCGTGGGCCTGAGCCAGCCCACGCTGACCACCCAGGTCCAGGGGTTGGAGCGCCAGCACAAGGTGGTGCTGTTCCATCGCCAGGGCCATCGCATCGAGCTCACCAGCGTCGGCGAGCGGCTGCTGCCGGTCGCGCGCCAGATCGCCTCGCTCGAACTCGATGCCTGGAACCTGCTGCACGACAGCGGCGACCTGCAGTCGGGTGAGCTGCGGCTGGGCGCGGTCGGCCCCTTCCACGTGATCGAGATGGTCGATGCCTACCGCCAGCGCTATCCGCGGCTCGACGTGTCGATCCGCATGGGCAACTCCTCGTCGGTGTTCAAGGACCTCGAGGACTACGCCATCGACATCGGCGTGCTGGCGCGCTTCCACGAGACGCCCGGCTTCAGCGCCACGCCCTATGCGCGGCATGCGCTGATCCTGTTCGTGCATCGCGCTCATCCCTTTGCGAACCGTGGCCAGATCCGGCTGGAGGAACTGCACGGCCAGCCGCTGCTGCAGCGCGAGAGCGGCTCCAGCACGCGGCGCGCGCTCGACGAGGCGCTGGCGCGCGCGGGCGTGCGGCCCCGGCCCGCGATGGAGATCGGCAGCCGCGAGGCGATCCGCGAAGCGGCGGCGCGCGGCATCGGCATTGGCGCGGTGTCGGAGGCCGAGTTCATTCCCGACACGCGGCTGCGCACCGTGCGCATCGAGGGCGACCCGGCCGTGACGCAGACCTATCTCTATTGCCTGCAGGTGCGGCGCGAGAGCCGCGTGCTGGCCTCCTTCTTCGACGTGGCGCTCGCGCTGCGCAAAGGGGTGGACGACCACGCGAGGCCCTGGCCCGATGCGACCTGACGAGAAAGCCGACAGCAAGATCGAAATACCCATGGGCTTTCGTCTCTGGCACGTCACCGCGCTCTTCTGTAATTCGACCACCCCATTCACAAAGGCAGTCGAAAAATGTCCGTCGCGTCATCCCGCACACTCACCTTCCCGCGCGCCACCGTCGGCCGCGGGCATCGGCCGGCACGGCCCTCCCTCGCGCGCTGGCGCACCCTGGCGCTCGCCGCCGCCCTGGGCGCGGTGCTGAGCGCCTGCGGCGGCGGCAGCAGCGGCAGTGGCACCGGATCGCCCACGCCGACCCCGCCCACCGACCCCGCGCAACCCGAAGCGCCGGGCACGCCGACGGTGCGCCGCACGCTGCTGATCGACATCGACGGCGCCACCTACGCCGCAGTGCAGGCCGGCATCGCCAACGGCAGCCTGCCGAACCTCGCGAAGCTGGAGCCGCGGCTGGCCTACAGCGGCGGCAGGGTCGGCACGCCCTCGCAGCAGCCCACGCTCGACACGCCGGGCTGGGCCACGCTGCTGACCGGCGCCTGGGCCAGCCGGCACCAGGTGCTGTCGCAGGCGCCGAAGCAGGTCATGCGCGGCCCTACGCTGTACCAGCGCCTCAAGCAGAACGACGCCAAGGGCCAACATGGCGCGGCCGTGGCATCGCAGGGCCTGGCCCAGCTGCTGGCGTCGGAACACGACAGCGGCAACCTCGACACGCTGGGCGATTGCTCGAAGGACGCCGCGGCGACCGACTGCGTGACCACGCAGGCCACGCAGATGATCGGCGGCAGCTACACCACGGTGCTCGCGCAGTACCGCGCGGCCAAGGACGCGGCGCTGGACTTCGGCCAGAACGCGCCGCAATACGCGGGCACGCTGGCCAGGCTCGACCAGGCCGTCGGCACGCTGGTGGCCGAGACCGCCAAACGCGGCAGCGAACGCTGGCTGATCGTGGTCACCGGCAACCACGGCCTGAGCGCCAACAGCCAGGACGACGGCCTGCCGCTGCTGCCCGAATCCGCCACCTTCATCGGCCTCAACCAGCCCGCCAACATCGGCGCCGACGGCGTCGGCGCGCCGCTGCCGCAGACGCTGGCCGAGCTGTACGCGCACGCCAGCATCGCCGACGTCACGCCCACGCTGCTGGGCTACCTCGATGCGCTGCCCGACACCCGGAGCTATGCGATGGACGGCGCACGCCTGGTCGGCGCGCAGCCGGTGTCGCAGCTGAACGCGACGGTGCTCGACAACAACTCGGCCGACGTGCGCGTGGCGCTGGGCTGGACCGCGCCGGCCAAGGGCGCGATCACGGTGCTGCGCGGCGGCGAGGTGATCGCCTCGCAACTGCCCGCGGGCACCACGTCGTACATCGACACCCAGCTGTCGCAGCTGCTGGTGGCCAAGGGCACCTACCAGCTCGCGTACACGGTGCAGGCCGGCGATGGCGCCGAGGCCGCCACGCGCGCCGTGCTCACGCCGTCCGTGTCGTACGTGCCGCCGGTGCCGCTGGCGCCCACCCTGCGCAACGGCCTGGTGTCGTACTACCCCTTCAGCGCCACGCTGCCGCCCGTCGACGCGATGGCGCACAGCACGATGGGCCCGGCCTCCAGCGAGCTGCCCGCCGGCGCCGGCCTGGTCGTGCCCGGCCCGCTCGCGGGCACGCAGGGCCTGCTGGTCGACACCAACTTCGTGACCGCCAGCGGCCTCGAAGGCTACCGGCTCACGCCGGCCGAAGGCTTCGACATCGGCAAGGGCAGCGCGCCGCAGTTCACGCTGGGCTTCTGGTTCAAGACGCCTGCGTGCGTGGACCGCAACAACGTGACCATCCTCTCGAACAAGAGCTACGTGAGCGGCGGCAATGCCGGCGTCGCGGTCGGCCTGTTCGCGAGCTCGGGCAACCAGTGCGGCGTGGCCTTCAACATCGGCTCGGGCGGCGGCGTGCGCGCCGACGGGCCGACCGGGCCCTACACGCAGATCACGGTCAACCGCTGGGTGTACATCGCCTTCTCGGTCGACGGCGTGGCCAAGACCATGAACATGGTCGTGTTCGATCCGGTCACCGGCACCACCAACCGCGTGGCCACGGGCAAGTCGACCGGCAGCGTGGACCTGTCGAAGCTCTCGCCCTATCCGCAGTGGGGCATCGGCGACGACGGCACCGGCACCTTCCTGATGAACAAGTGCAACGGCACGGTCACGCCGCCGTACTTCGCGGGCAAGTGCGCGACCGCGCCCACCTACCAGCAGCACTTCGGCGACCTGGCGATGTGGAACCGCGTGCTGAGCGACGCCGAACTGCAGTCCATCTTCCTGTCGAACAAGCCGCTGTCGACGCTGCCCGCGACGCCCGCACCCTGAGGACGCACGATGACATCCCAGATCCTTTCGTCCGGCTGGCGCGCCTGCGCCAAGGCGGTGGCCGTGGCGGGCATGGCCTGCGTGCTGGTGGCGGGTTGCGGTGGAGGAGGGGGCGGCCCCGCCCCGTCGGCACCGCCGCCTGCGGCCAGCGGCGACGGCGCCGCGCCCCCCGCGGTGCCGATCGTCACGGCGCCCACGCCGGGCCCGGGCGCGGAAGCCGGCGCCGATGCGCCGCGCCCGAACTCGAAGCTCGACTGCGCGCCCTGACAACGCACGCACCGTCCGACAACCCTTATCGTCGACCCCAACAACATGACCACCTTGAACCGCCGCACCCTGCTGCGCGCCGCCGCGGCCAGCGCCGCGCTCGGCCCCTTTCCGCCGGCCATCCAGCGCGCGCTCGCCATCCCGGCGAACAACGCCACGGGCACCATCAATGATGTGGAGCACGTGATCATCCTGATGCAGGAGAACCGTTCCTTCGACCACTACTTCGGCACCTTGCCCGGCGTGCGCGGCTTCAGCGACCGCTTCACCATCCCGATGGCCTCGGGCCAGCCGGTGTGGATCCAGCAGGGCAGCGCCGACACCGTGCAGCCCTTCTACCTCGACGCCACCAAGGGCAACGCGTTGCGCGTGGGCGGCGCCCACGACTGGGGCGACCAGCAGGCCGCCTGGGACGGCGGCCGCATGGCGGCCTGGCCCAAGGCCAAGAACACCAAGATCTCGATGGGCCACCTGCGCGAGTCCGACCTGCCTTTCCACTGGGCCCTGGCCAACGCCTTCACGGTCTGCGACGCGTACCACACCTCGATCCACACCGGCACCTTCACCAACCGCATGTTCCTGTGGAGCGGCACCAATGGCGCCAACGTGGTCGGCCAGGCCTGCGTGACCAACGCCAACTGGGGCGGCCTGGGCCCGTCGTCCGACGGCCTGAGCTGGACCACCTACCCCGAGCGGCTGCAGGCGGCCGGCGTGCGCTGGAAGGTCTACAACCGGCCGGGCAACAACAGCAACAACAACCAGCTGGTGGCCTTCGCCTCGTACCGCGCGGTCAACGAGCAGCTGCAGTCGATCGGCTCGCCCAACGTGGCCTACTCGCCGGCGATCGAGGCGATGTCGCCGCTCTACAAGGGCTTCGGCAACACCATGCCCGACGGCGGCTTCCTGCAGGCCGTGGCCGACGACATCGCCGCGGGCACCCTGCCGCAGGTGAGCTGGATCGTCGCGCCCGGCGCCTACAGCGAGCACCCGAGCATGTCGGTGCCGCAGCAGGGTGCCTGGTACATCCAGACGCTGCTGGACATGCTCACGGCCAACCCCGAGGTCTGGAGCAAGACCGTGCTGATCATCAACTTCGACGAGAACGACTGCTTCTTCGACCATGTGCCGCCGCCCTCGCCGCCGTGGCGCAACGACGACGGCACCTACCAGGGCAAGTCGACGGTGGACATCGCGAGCGAGTACTACACGATGCGGGCCCCGCCGGGCGACACCAGCCAGCGCACGCCCGACGGCCGCTCCTTCGGCGCCAGCTCGCGCCTGCCGATGATGGTGATCTCGCCGTGGAGCGTGGGCGGCTGGGTCAACTCCCAGGTGTTCGACCACACCTCGACCCTGCGCTTCCTCGAGCAGCGCTTCGGCGTGCGCGAGACCAACATCAGCCCATGGCGGCGCGCGGTGTTCGGCGACCTGATGTCCTGCTTCGACTTCAAGAACCCGAACCGCGCCAAGCCCACGCTGACGACCGCGCCGACCAAGGCGCAGGCCGACGCCACCTACTCGCAGCAGGTGGCTTCGCCGGGCGTGCCGGTGCCCGCGGTGGGCACGGTGCCGCTGCCGACGCAGGCCCTGGTGGTGCGGCCTTCGCGCGCCTTGCCCTACCGCCTGCACACCAGCGCCAACGTCGACCTGTCCAATGGCCAGGTCTGGCTCAGCTTCAGCAACACCGGCACGCAGGGCGCGGTGTTCCACGTCTACGACGAGCTCAACCTGTCGCGCCGTCCGCAGCGCTACACGGTCGAGCCCGGCAAGATGATCTCGGACGCCTGGAAGGCCGTGGCCGACAACGCAGGCAAGTACCGGCTCTGGGTGCTCGGGCCCAACGGCTACCACCGGCACTTCGCGGGCGACCTGAATGCGCTGCGCAGCGGGCCGAACCCGGAAGTGCGCGTGTGCTACGACCCCGAGGGGAACGCGGTCCGCCTGACGATCATGAACATGGGCGACGCGCCGGCCACCGTGAGCGTCCAGCCCAACGCCTACCGAAACGATGGCCCATGGACCTACACGGTGGTGCCCGGCATGCAGCTCGAACCCTCGTGGTCGCTGGCCGATACGCAGAGCTGGTATGACTTCACGCTGACCATGGATGGCGGCTTCAGCCGGCGCTTCGCGGGCCGGCTGGAGACCGGAAAGGACGGCGTCAGCGATCCGGCGATGGGCGTGGCCTGAGGCGATGCAGCCTTGCACACGCCCTTCATGATCGGTGGGCATGATCGCGTGCCTTGCATGCGCAGCCACCAGGAACGAGACCCCCCGCGATGACGCTCAACCAGATCCGCGCCTTCATCGCGGTCGCGCACGACGGCGGCTTCACCGCCGCCGCGCGTGCGCTGGGCATGAGCCACAGCACGCTCAACTCGCAGATCCAGATGCTCGAGCGCGAGTACGGCGCCGAGCTGTTCCACCGCCGCGGGCGGCGCGTGGAACTCTCGGCCCTGGGCCTGGAGATGCTGCCCATGGCGCGCCGCATGGCCGCGCTCGAGGGCGACATGGCCTCGCTGCTGGACGACAGCGGCAAGCTGCGCCGCGGCTCGCTGCGCATCGGCGCGGTCGGGCCCTTCCACGTCACGGAGATGATCGAGGCCTACCACGCGGTCCATCCGCGCATCAAGCTGTCGGTCACGCTGGGCAACTCCGAAGTGGTGCTGGACGCGCTCGACAAGTACGTGAGCGACGTGGGCGTGGTGGCCAGCCGCTTCCCCGACGCGCGCTATCACATGCAGCTCTACGCGCGCTACCCGGTGATCGCCTTCGTCCATGTGGCGCATCCCTTCGCCAAGCGCGAATCCATCGCGTTGCACGAGCTGGCCGGGCAGCCGCTGCTGATGCGCGAGCCTGGCTCGACCACCCGCAAGGCGCTCGAAGACGCGCTGCAGGCGCAGGGCGTGCACGTGCAGGTCGCGATGGAGATCGGCAGCCGCGAGGCGCTGCGCGAGGCGGTGGCCCGGGGCCTGGGCATCGGCACCGTGTCGCAGTCGGAGTACGTGGCCGACCCGCGCCTCAAGCCCGTGCCCATCGAGGGCGACCTGGTCTCGACGCACATCCACGTGTGCTGCCTGCGCGAGCGGCGCGAGAGCCGGCTGATCGCGTCCTTCTTCGATGCCATCGCCGCCTGCCCGGGTGCGTCGCCCTGAACCCCGGGCCCTGGGCATATGCAAGTGACTTCTTGTTCCTTGGCGATCGCCGCGCCGGGCGGAAGAATGGCCGGGCACTCCCGCCTTTCCGTTCCCCTTGCCCCACGCCATGCCCGTTTCCGATCTCCCGCGCCAGATGCACCTGGGCGCCTTCTTCTTCGGCGTGGGCCACCACCTCGCCGCCTGGCGCCATCCTGAGGTCGACCCCGGCGCGGCGAGCCGCATCGCGTCGCTCCGCGAATGGGCCCGTGTCGCCGAAGCGGCGAAGTTCGATGCCATCTTCTTCGCCGACAACGTCGGCCTGCCGGGGCCGCCCGATGCGGTGGTGGCGAAGAACGCGCTCTGGTATCCGCTCGACCCGATGCTCACGCTGGCCGCGCTGTCGCAGGCCACCGAGCGCATCGGGCTGGTGGCCACGGTCTCCTCGACCTACCTGCCGCCCTACCACCTGGCACGCAAGTACGCCACGCTCGACCAGCTGAGCGAAGGCCGCAGCGGCTGGAACCTCGTGACCTCGGGCAGCGACTTCGAGGCGCGCAGCTTCGGGCTCGACCAGCAGATCGGCCATGCCGACCGCTACGCCCGGGCGCGCGAGTACGTGCAGGTGGTCAAGGACCTGTGGGACACCTGGGAAGACGATGCCTTCGTGCACGACAAGGAAGGCAATCGCTTCTTCGATCCGGCCGGGCTGCACCGCGTGGCCCACGCGGGCGCGCACTACAAGGTGCACGGCGGCCTGCAGACGCCGCGCGCGCCGCAGGGCTACCCGGTGCTGGTGCAGGCCGGCTCCTCGGGCGACGGGCAGGACCTGGCCGCCGCGTCGGCCGAGGTGGTGTTCACCGCACAGCAGACGGCCGAGGATGCGCGCGCCTTCTACAGCGGCCTCAAGGCCCGGCTGCCGGCCTACGGGCGCACGGCCGACCAGCTCAAGATCCTGCCCGGCATCTCGCCCTTCGTGGGCCGCACGCGGCAGGAGGCGCAGGACAAGTTCGAGCAACTGCAGGGCCTGATCGATCCGGTGCTGGGCGTGGGCCTGCTCTCGACCTTCCTGGGCAACGTCGACCTGTCGGGCTATGCGGTCGACGACCCGTTCCCGCAGGACCTGCCCGTGACCGAAGGCTGGAAGAGCCGGCAGGAACTGTTCAGCCGGCTCGCGCAGCGCGACGGCCTGAGCATCCGCCAGCTCTACGAGAAGGTCGCGGGCGCGCGCGGCCACTGGACGATGGTGGGCACAGCCGCCGATATCGCGGACCAGCTCGAACACTGGTTCAGCACCGGCGCGGCCGACGGCTTCAACGTGCTCGCGCCCACGCTGCCGCACGGGCTCAAGGATTTCGCGGATCTTGTGATTCCTGAGCTGCAGCGGCGCGGCCTGTTCCGCACCAAGTACACGGGCCGCACGCTGCGCGATCACCTGGGCTTGGCGCGGCCCGCCCATCCGAAGGCCCGCGTGGCATGACACGCGTGCACAGACGAAGCGGTTGTTTGGATTCCACTTTTTATTCGTTGGTGAAAGTGGCCCCGAACCCTAGATTGATGGCCATGGCCACCCAGAAGGCCGCCCACCCGATCAGGAGTTTTCATTTCATGTCCGCAGATACCAGCGAGATCGTCGCCTTGCCCGAAGCCCTCGAACGCGCCCAGGCCGAGGCCGCCGCGCAGAACCTGTCCTATGCGGGCGGTGTCGCGCCCGCCGAGGCCTGGCAGCTCGTGCAGGACGGCGCGGCCGTGCTGGTCGACGTGCGTTCCGGCGAGGAACGCACCTTCGTCGGCCAGGTGCCTGAGAGCCTGCACGTGCCATGGGCCACCGGCACCGCGCTCACCCGCAACCCGCGCTTCGTGCGCGAACTCGAGGCCAAGCTCGCCAAGCAGGGCGGCAAGGAGGCGACGGTGCTGCTGCTGTGCCGCAGCGGCAAGCGCTCGGCCCTTGCGGCCGAAGCGGCGGCCAAGGCCGGCTTCGCGCGCGTGTTCAACGTGCGCGAAGGCTTCGAGGGCGAGATCGATGCGCAGCAGCATCGCGGCACGGCCGACGGCTGGCGCTTTCATCGATTGCCCTGGACCCAGGGCTGACATCCCCCGACCCACGAAAGAAGGACACCAATGGCCCGGTTCGACATCGGCGGCATCGCCGGCGCGCTGCATGCGGCGCGCGACGAATGGCGCGAAGCGCAGAAGCGCTCACGCGAGCCCGGCGGGCGCGAGTTTCCCTCGCGTGACGCGCTCACGCAGATCCTGCGTTCGCTGCAGGGCGTGCTGTTCCCGATGCGCCTGGGGCCGGTCGACCTGCGTCAGGACAGCGAGGACATCTACGTCGCCTACACGCTCGACGCCGCCCTGCATGCGCTGCACGGCCAGGCGCTGCTCGAACTGAACGACCGGGCCCGGCGCGCCGGGCAGGCGACGGCCGACGTCGAAGAGCGCGCCACCGCGGCCGTGCGGGCCTTCGGCGCCGCGCTGCCCGACATCCGGCGGCTGCTCGACACCGACGTGTTCGCGGCCTACCAGGGCGACCCGGCGGCGCACAGCGTCGACGAGGTGCTGCTGTGCTATCCGGGCGTGCTGGCGATGGTCCACCACCGGCTCGCGCACCGGCTCTACACGCTCGACCTGCCGCTGCTGGCACGCATCGTGGCCGAGCTGGCCCATGGCCAGACGGGCATCGACATCCACCCCGGCGCGCAGATCGGCCCGAGCTTCTTCATCGACCACGGCACCGGCGTCGTGATCGGCGAGACGGCCGTGATCGGCCAGCGCGTGCGCGTCTACCAGGCCGTGACGCTCGGCGCCAAGCGCTTCCCGACCGATGCCGAAGGCAAGCTGCAGAAAGGCCTGCCACGCCATCCGCTGGTGGAGGACGACGTGGTGATCTACGCGGGTGCCACCATCCTCGGGCGCGTGACGCTGGGCCAGGGCGCGACCATCGGCGGCAACGTCTGGATCACCGACGACGTGCCCGCGGGCGCGAGCGTGACGCAGGCGGGCCTGCTCAACGCCAGGCCGGTGAAATGAGCGCGCTGCCCGAGGCCCGGCCGCTCTACGACCTGGTCGAGACCTTCGGCATCGCGGTGCGGCAATTGCGCGAAGTGCGCGGCTGGTCGCAGGAACAGCTGGCCGAGCGCTCCAACCTCAACCGCTCCTATGTGGGCGAGGTCGAGCGCGGCCGCGTGATCGCCTCCATCCTGACCGCGCAGAAACTGGCCGGCGCGCTCGACATCAACATCGCGAGCCTGCTCTCGCGCTGCGAACAGCTGGAGCAGCAGCGCACCGTGCGCCGCATCAACTTGGCGGCTATAGCCTGTTGAGGGGACCACCCGGTCGCCCTGAAACTCCGCCTCGATTTCTCTTCCTTCATCGATCAACGGAGTCCTTATGACCGCAACAGTGGGTGGAACCACCGCCCTTGGCGACAATGCCGCACGCCAGCTCGCCAATGCCACCAAGAGCGTTCCCCAGCTCGAGACCATCAGCCCGCGCTGGCTCACCCACCTGTTGCAGTGGGTCCCCGTCGAGGCTGGCACCTACCGCCTGAACAAGGTCAAGAACCCCGAGTCGATCAAGGTGGTCTGCACCTCGCGCGAAGACGAGAACCAGCTGCCGCGCACCTGGGTCGACTACGAAGAGCATCCGCGCGAATACAACCTGAACGCCGTGAGCACCGTGCTCGACGTGCACACCCGCATCTCCGACCTGTACAGCAGCCCGCACGACCAGATCAAGGAACAGCTGCGCCTGACGATCGAGACGATCAAGGAGAACCAGGAAAGCGAGCTGATCAACAACCCCGACTACGGCCTGCTGTCGCAGGTGACCGACGAGCAGCGCATCTTCCCGCTGACCGGCGCGCCCACGCCCGACGACCTCGACGAGCTGCTGACCAAGGTCTGGAAGGAGCCGGCCTTCTTCCTGACCCACCCGCTGGCCATCGCTGCCTTCGGCCGCGAAGCCACGCGCCGCGGCACGCCGCCACCGACCGTGAGCCTGTTCGGCTCGCAGTTCATCACCTGGCGCGGCATCCCGCTGATTCCCTCGAACAAGGTGCCGGTGGCCGACGGCAAGAGCAAGATCCTGCTGCTGCGCGTGGGCGACAAGCGCCAGGGCGTGGTCGGCCTGTTCCAGCCGGGCCTGACCGGTGAGCAGAGCCCCGGCCTGTCGGTGCGCTTCATGGGCATCAACAACCATGCGATCGCGTCGTACCTGATCTCGCTGTACTGCTCGGTCGCGGTGCTGACCACCGACGCGCTGGCCGTGCTCGACGACGTCGAGATCGGCAAGTACCACGACTATCCCGACACCTACAAGTAAGGCGCGCCGTGAGCACGTCACTTTCTCCACCGGGCCTGTCGCCGCTGCCGCAACTTCCGCAGCAGCCCGAGGCGCCCTTCGATCCGGCCGTGCTGGCCCGCATGGCGAGCCAGCTCTTCGCGGCCCTGCCGGGCCAGGCGACGCCGCTGGGCGTGCAGGCGCCGTCGCAGCTCGCACCCGCGGGTTCGCCGCTGGTGAGCCCGGCCGGCTTCGGCCCCAGCGTGCCGGGCACGCCGATCCCGCAGGGGCAGGTGCCGGGCACCAACCTGCTGCCGGGCTCGCCCACGCAGGTGCTGTCGCTGGGCCACCGCGCGCCCTCGCTGCTGCCGCACGCGGTGGCCGGCAACGGCGCGCCAGATGCCTTCCACAGTGCCTTGCCCGCCTACGAGCCGCGGCTGGGCAGCGCGGTGCTGGGCGTGCCTGAAGGCCATGCGGCGCATGCGCCGGCGCCGGCACCGGCGCTGGGCAGTGCACAGCCGTCGGCGGCGGCGTCCCCGTTCTACTTTTTGAACGGCAGCCATGGCCATCCGTCGGCCGGTGCCGTGCCCGCTGCGTCACCGCCTCTGCAGGTCCTGCCCCCTCTCCCGCTCGCGGGAGAGGGCTGGGGTGAGGGCCTGCCGACGAACCGGGATGCGAGGTCGCCCCTCACCCCAGCTCTCTCCCCGGAGGGGCGAGGGAGCAGCAGCCAAGCGCAGGCGCCCCAGTACTACTTCGTCGACTCGGTGCGCCTGACCAGCGGCTACGTCACGCCGGCCAAGCCCGCGCCGCATGGCGACGGGCCCGCGGTGGCGCAGGGCCAGCGCCAGCCCTTCGACGTGCATGCGGTGCGGCGCGACTTCCCCGTGCTGCAGGAGCGCGTGAACGGCCAGCAGCTGGTGTGGTTCGACAACGCAGCCACCACGCACAAGCCGCAGTCGGTGATCGACCGCATCGCGTATTTCTACGCGCACGAGAACTCGAACATCCATCGCGCGGCACACGAGCTCGCGGCGCGCGCGACCGATGCCTACGAGGGTGCGCGCGAGCGGGTGCGCAAGTTCCTCAATGCGCCCGACGTGAACGAGGTGATCTTCGTGCGCGGCACCACCGAGGCGATCAACCTGGTCGCCAAGAGCTGGGGCGCGCAGCACGTGGGCGAGGGCGACGAGATCATCGTCTCGAACCTCGAGCACCACGCCAACATCGTGCCCTGGCAGCAGCTGGCCTCTGCCAAGGGCGCGAAGCTGCGCGTGATCCCGGTCGACGACTCGGGCCAGGTGCTGCTCGACGAGTACCGCAAGCTGCTCAACGACCGCACCAAGATCGTGGCCGTGACGCAGGTCTCGAATGCGCTGGGCACGGTGGTGCCGGTGAAGGAGATCGTCGCGCTGGCGCACCGTGCGGGCGCCAAGGCGCTGGTCGATGGCGCGCAGTCGGTCTCGCACATGCGGGTCGATGTGCAGGACCTCGACGCCGACTTCTTCGTGTTCTCCGGCCACAAGGTGTTCGGCCCCACCGGCATCGGCGTGGTCTGGGGCAAGCGTGACGTGCTCGAGGACATGCCCCCGTGGCAGGGCGGCGGCAACATGATCGCCGACGTGACCTTCGAGAAGACGGTGTTCCAGCCGATCCCGAACAAGTTCGAGGCCGGCACCGGCAACATCGCCGACGCGGTGGGCCTGGGCGCGGCGATCGACTACGTGAACCAGGTCGGCATCGAGAACATCGCGCGCTACGAGCACGAGCTGCTGGTCTACGGCATGGCGCAGCTGCGCACCATCCCCGGCGTGCGGCTGATCGGCACGGCGGCCGACAAGGCCAGCGTGATGTCCTTCGTGCTCGACGGCTACAGCACCGAGGAAGTGGGCCATGCGCTCAACGACGAGGGCATCGCGGTGCGCACCGGCCACCATTGCGCACAGCCGATCCTGCGTCGCTTCGGCGTCGAGACCACGGTGCGGCCCTCGCTGGCCTTCTACAACACCTTCGACGAGATCGATCGCCTGGTGGCGGTGGTGCGCAGGCTCGCGGGGCAGCGGCGCGCGGGCTGAACGCCGGCCCGCATGGCGTCGCGCGGCGCCATGCGGGTAGACGTTTTCGGCATGCGCATATCGGATTTGCGTCGTTTGGTTTTGGTCTTCGTCTTCGTACAGTCGGTTTCAGTTTCAACACAGGAGACCGAATGTCGATCCTTCGCAAATGGTGGCATGCCGCCACGCTCGCCACCCTGACCTTCACCGCGGCGGCCCCGGCCGCCTTCGCGCAGGCCTCGGCCGATGGCAGCGGTCCGCTCGTGTCCACCGAATGGCTCGACAGGAACCTCAAGAACCCCAAGCTGCGCGTGATCGAGGTCAGCGTGAACCCGGGCCTCTACGAGCGCGGCCATGTGCCGGGCGCGGTCAACTTCTCGTGGCACGCCGACCTCAACGACCGCGTGCGCCGCGACATCGTGAGCCAGGCCGATTTCGAGAAGCTGCTGTCGGCCGCGGGCGTCGACAACGACAGCACCGTGGTGCTCTACGGCGACAACAACAACTGGTTCGCGGCCTGGGGCGCCTGGGTGTTCGAGCAGTACGGCGTGCGCAACGTCAAGCTGCTCGACGGCGGCCGCAAGAAGTGGGAAGCCGAAGGCCGCGTGCTCGAGAACCGCGCACCGGAAGTCGTGGCCACGCGCTACAAGGTCACGCGCCCGCATCCCGAACTGCGCGCGCGCCTGACCGACGTGCTGGGCGTGGCCGAAGGCAAGACCGACGCCAGGCTGGTCGACATCCGCTCGGCCGACGAGTACACCGGCAAGATCTTCGCGCCGCCGGGCGCCGCCGAGCTTGCGGTGCGCGCCGGCCACATCCCGGGCGCGGCCAACGTGCCCTGGGGCCGTGCGGTCAACGAAGACGGCACCTTCAAGTCGGCCGCCGAACTCAAGGCGCTCTATGCCTCGGTCGGCATCGACGGCAGCAAGCCGGTCATCACCTACTGCCGCATCGGCGAGCGGTCGAGCCACACCTGGTTCGCGCTGACCAAGATCCTGGGCTACCAGAACGTGCGCAACTACGACGGCTCGTGGACCGAGTACGGCAATGCCGTGGGCGTGCCGGTGAGCAACCCCAGCGGCACGGTCTGGGCGTCGAAGTAGGCCGCTTTTCTTCTTTCTTTTTTCTTTGGGTGGGGACAACTCGTTGTCTCCTCGTCGTGTGGTAACGACGTTCGGGCGGACCTTGGGGTCCGCCCTTTTTTCGTGAGGAGTGGGTTTGAAGATGACGACGACGACAGCGCAGATTCCGGTGGCCGATGCGCCCGCGGGGCCCGGCCGCGTGGGCTGGATCGCCGCCGCATTGGTCGTGCTGCTGACCGTGGCCGGCGTGCAGGCATTGGGCGAACGCAGCGGCGGGCGCGCGCTGGCCTTCGCGGCCGGCCTGGGCGCGTTGCTGGGCGTGGTGCTGCAGCGCTCGCGCTTCTGCTTCTACTGCCATGCGCGCGACTACTTCGAGCGCGGCGATGCGCGCGGCCTGCTGGCCATCGTCGCGGCGCTGGCGGTCGGCACGCTGGGCATGCACGTGGTCATGACCGGCTGGCTGCCCGTGCCCATGCCGGGGCGGCTGCCACCCGACGCCCACATCGGCCCGGTGAGCTGGGCGCTGGTCCTGGCCGGCCTGGCCTTCGGCCTGGGCATGGTGGTGTCGGGCTCGTGCATCAGCGCGCACTGGTACCGGCTGGGCGAGGGCTCGCCCACCGCTCCCTTCGCGCTGGTCGGTTCCGCGGCCGGCTTCGTGCTCGGCTTCAACACCTGGAACGCGCTCTACAGCGCGACCATCGCGACCGCGCCCGTGGTCTGGCTGCCGCATCACCTGGGCTATGCGGGGTCGGCGGCCGTGCAACTGGGCCTGCTGGCCGGGATCGCCGCGCTGCTGTGGCGCCGGCTGCCGGCCGAAGGCGCGCCCTTGCCGCGTGCCGCCAGCTTCGGCGCCGCCTTGCGCCGGGCCTTCATCGGTCGCTGGCCGGCGGTGTGGGGCGGTGTCGCGGTCGGCGCCATCGCCGTGATCGTGGTGCTGCGCCTGCGACCCCTGGGCGTGACCGCGGCGCTGGGCAGTGCCGCGCGCACGGTCGGCGAGCATCAAGGCCTGGTGCCGCAGCGGCTCGAAGGCCTCGACACCTTCGGCGGCTGCGTGACGGCCGTGCTCGAGCACTTCTGGCAGACACCCAACGCCCTGCTCGTTGCGGGCATCGTGGCCGGCGCGCTGGCGGCGGCGCTGGCGAGCGGCCAGTTCACGCCACGCGTTCCCAGCCTGCGCCAGGCCGTGCGCGGCCTGGGCGGCGGCCTGCTGCTGGGCTGGGGCGCGATGACGGGGCTGGGCTGCACCGTGGGCAACCTGCTCTCGGGCACCATGGCCGGCGCGCTCTCGGGCTGGGTCTTCGGCGCCGCGGTGCTGTTCGCGGTGTGGGCCGGACTGCGCCTGCGCTGGAGCCTCTGAAAGGGTAGGGAGAGGGTCTGCGCGCAGCGAGATACCTCATGCGCAATCGGTCTTTGGTTTGCTCGCCGCGCCTCGCAGAATTGCGTCTGGCGCAGGCCATTTACAAGAGAAATGTGATGACACAGCCCCCCCGTTTCCCCGGTCGACCAGGCGCGTCACGCCGCTGCCCGACCATGCCGAGGCCCCGGCGTGCGCCGCACGGCTATGCCCCCTGCGTGCCTTGCGGCGTATGCAGGTCGCGGCGCGCAGGATACCCGGTGAGGAACACGCTTTACAAATCGGGCGGATAGGCGCCTAACAAGTGTCTTCTTCGGCATTCGCCTTAACTGCAGATTACGTCTCTCAAGTCCAGCCAGCCCGTGCGATTCATCATCTGCGAGTTTGTGTGGCAGCACTTAACGATTTGTATGCAGTTCTGAGCGCATGTGGCGTGGCGTCTTCGCGTCACATTGGCTTTAACAGGAAAATGTTTATTTGCTAGCTCAAGGCTTGCAAACGAGACGTGACGCGCTGGAATGCGCTACGCCATGCGCCATCTCGCGTCGAGTTTTCTTTCTTCGGCCTCGCTCACGGGAAGCTGAAGTCGTCTAGAAAGTCGAAATCTATCACCGATAAATTTCTGTGGGAAACTGCAAAAACTGTCGCGCCCGGGATTGTTGTTTTTATCAATAGCCAGACTTTTTCTTCGGTGCGTACGTCCATGGAGTTAGTGGCTTCGTCAAAGAAGACTAGAAATGGATTTCTCAAGATGCATCTGGAAATGGCGAGAAATTGAAGCTCGCCTGCGGAGAGTTGCTCTACGTCTTCATCTATATTGATGGCACTGTTGCCGATCTCTCTGGCCCAGATGTTCCAGTGAAATTTTACTTTCTCACGATCGACACTCTTGTCTCCAAGAGCGATATTTTCGAAAATGGATCCTCGAATCGTTGGTGGTGTTGGGTTTAGATAGTGGATCCTTGTCACGGAAGCGCCGGCTAGTTCTTGCAATTCGCCATATATCCTTTGCAAGTATGTTGATTTTCCAGTGCCAGAGGGGCCTCGCACATTGATCCATACGCCGGCGCCAATAGTCAAATGCTCGTTACTTACGTGGTAAACACGAGACTTGGAAAGCGATAACGAGCTCCAATTTTTCGAGCGTTCCGGAGAGAAGGTGACGTTTAATTTCTCTTTTTTTAACTTCTCTATGAGTTCATAACCTGCTTCGATTGCAATCAGGCCGTTTTGAATATTGTTGATTGCGGTGGAGGCGTTGGATAATGGATTTAAAACCCTGTCAAGATATATTAAAAGTAGAAAGAAGCTGCCAGCGGTTGCAGCCGTTCCGCTAGGGTTGTAAATTCCCCATGATAATACTATCGTGTAAATAAAAAGTGTGATGGCGGATAGGTAAAGTCCTCGCTCTGTTTTTACGGAGAAGAATTTCTGATGGCTTTCTACAGAGTTTGCGACGGCGGCCGACAGGCGATCTTCAAGAAAGGGTGCTGCATTGAAGACGCGGGCAAGGGTAGGATTGGATATGTATTCGGAAAGAAAAGAGGACGCAGTGTTGTCCGCTTGATTCGCGATTCGAGCCAAAGATAATTCTTTGTTTCGTTTGAACGAGATTCCAATCATAAATATGATGCCGCCTACGATCATGTAGGCTGCGACCAATGGGCCAATGACAATGCCGATGGCGATGCAGGCAATGAGAAGCTCAATTGACGTTGGAATGATGACGGATAGGAATCCGTGCAAAATTCCAATGGAGCCTACCTCCAATTTTGACATCGCAGCTGCCTGCTCTGCGATCCATCCAGCGGAGTCGCCATTTCGGCCCTCATGCCGTGGAATTCGAGAAATCCTGCTTGCAAAAATGGAGCAAAAAGTGTAGGAAATTTGGTAAAGAATGGGATTGACCAATTTCCATCTTAGATCTACCAGCATTTGCCCGGAAAATCTTAGGCCTATATACAGCGACGCACAGGTAAGCGTTGTCGAAAGCGGGCTGTTTTCAGATAGAGAGTTTATTGCCCGAGCCATGAGGAGCGGCGCGGCACTGAGAAGTGCCGAGGAGCAGAAAATTATCAAGAATGCCTTTATCAGCCGGCGAGATAATTGAGAATCGACCCCCTCCAGTAGATCGGACAGCGATCGTCGAGCAACCCCAGAGTCGAAGAACTCAAAGACTGACATGAGTTATTTTTTCTTCTATGAGAGAGGGCTTGAGCAAGAAACTCCTCAGTTCTTTGCGCAACCTTGGAAGGTCATTTATTGAGCAAGAATAAATGCATCTGCCGATTCTCTTGGATAAGGAATCTCTACTGGGAAAGTATTTCACTCGACCTGTCCAATGCATGAGTGCAGGCCCCGATTCCTGCTCTTCCGTCCAGAAGAATGGGATGTCTGAATCAAGTAGGTCTCTGAGTTCGCACTTCAGAGTCTCTTTATCCGCTGTGTTGGATAGGCCAATGGCATGGGAGAAGTGGTGGATGGCTCGGCCGAGATTGGTCGCAGTGTCTCCCGAAAATGGACATCTCAGCACCTCCAGTGTTGCGGCATATTGAACCGTTAGTTTGAGTAAAAAGCGAGTGCGCATTCCGATCGTAATTTCTTTCAATTCTCGAATGAGGTGCTGACGATTTGAACAGATTTGCCTGTATGCATCTTCAAATCCATCGATTATTTCGTCGCAAAAATCAGCGGGATTGACTGGCAATCCACTTTTGCTAATTAATCGATTGTTGCTGGGGCCGGACTCGCTTGTCACATATGCGAGATCTCCATTATTGATTTTCGCTCCGAATGCTTTGTTGCTTCTGTATGCGCCTAAGATGGAGGACAGATTTGCCCATCGTGAAACCAAGCCGGTATTCAAGAGCCGATCTTCTATTGGGGGCTTTCCGTGCTCGGTGAAGCTGTAAAAAATACACTCCGCATCAATAATGACCGGCCTCCCGTTCCAGGCGATGAGATTGTCAATGTGAACGTCGGTCATCTGCAGGGCGTGTGCGACGGCTGTAACAACGCCCAGAGATCTCATAAATTCCCGTGCTTGTGCAGGTGACGCATAGGGCCGACTTTCTAAAAATGGCATTACGTACCAATCGTTTTTGGGAGAGCTCCAGAACTTCGGAGGAACTGCATCAATGGCCGTCTTTTCCTTGATTTTTGTCAGAACGAGATGTAGGGCGAGATGCGGGCGGGGGTCTCTTGACTTGAACACATATTTCGATCCGCAAATTTCGAATATGACTGCACGCTCGCACTCGCCGTGCGAATCTCCGTTGGTAAATTGAATGAATATTTTCTCCGCATCGATGCCCAGCATCTTTTTGAATTCAATCAGCCCATTGTGAAGATTTTGGATGAATCGAAACATTCGAGCTGAGCGGCGTATCAGCATTCCTTCGAGAAAGCTACTGAATTCTTTCTGAATTTCTGCGTGGCGTCTAGAGTTGAGACTTTCAAAGTGTTTGAATTGGAGGGTGACCTGCTGAAAATCGATTTCGATTTCTCTTTCAAGGGCCTTCATGTCAAATAGGGCTGTCAGCGATCTTTCGGAACTTATTCTGTTAATAAGTTGGCAAAGGGTGGAGGATAAGATGGTGGTTGCGTCCCGTTGAGCGCGACAATGAATACTTCCTTTCTTCATTTTAATTCGTGAGATGGGCGGGTCGAAAGTGCTTTGGTCCTCGACTGCATGCGATGATTTTTGCTTTCTCGGTGATCGAGTTTTCATTGAGAAAGTAAAGCTCGTCGCTGAATGCGATTGAGAAGATCGCTGTATGTTGGCATCGGATGGTAATTGCGCGGACCAGCTGAGATTCAATGCCTTTGTGGCGATGCGGTGGAATTACGCAAATCTCCGCAAGGTACGTTGTTGTTATGTTGTCGGTGAATGCCCTTGAAATTCCGATTAGGCGTTGATCTTGGTCGTGAATGGCGACGGCGGTAATGGTCCCGGGGCAAAAGAACTTCTTACTAAAATCCTGAATTTGCAGGTATTCCGCTGCCAATCCGTAGCCGCATTTCTCCAGTAGTTGGGCTATTTCTTTGTCTGTAAATCTCGAGTGTTCAAAAGATATGATGGCCGAATTCATTCGTATTCTCTGTTGTGTATTAAAAGAAAAGGGAGGCTATTCCTCCCTTTCTATTTTATTGATTTGTGAATCGATATATGGTCAGCACATATGCGGTGCGATCTCGCATGTGCCGCTGGCGCAGCATTTGGTGGTTGCATTCGCAAGAATCGATCGAAGGGGCCCGGTCGGGTCGATGTAGGAATGAAAGATCTCAAAGAGTTCGTTCTTTTTTCCGTCCGGATCGACCACCGTATGAGTGCTTCTGTTCTCGAATCCACTTGCCAGGACCAGGCATCTTTCGACATCTATAAGTGCAAGATTTTGCATTTTTTCCCTTTTGTGCTTTGATTGTTAATTCGGCCCAATCGGACCGATGCTAGGGTACTTCATAGATTTGCGTTGGTCAAATTGCGGGATTCTTTGCTTTCAATGTTGCTGTGTAATGAATTCGTATTGTTTTTCTGTGCGCATTTTGTGCGAAATTTGTTAATTCTTTATGCGGCAAGTTGTGTGTTTTGTGTCCAAGTAGACAGCCGTCGCTATATTGAGATTTTTTGTAGCGAATTCTGTTGCGGACGGGGGTCTTCGATTCGTCGACGACGGCAGAAGTGGGCTCAACACCTCGATCGATCTGTGGAGGACGCGGGGGCGACGCTTCGTCGCGTGGATGGGTTGCGACCGCTTGCACAGTGAAGAGCGAATTTCTCTGTCACGCCATGCCGACTGACGCATCCATGCGCGCGTGGAGGGCGGCGCCTGACGAGGCCCGCGGCCTTGGCGCCTTAATGCTTCGGCTGATGTCGCATGTCGACTGCGCCGCGATGGGCCTAGGCGCGGTGGTCATCTGAAGCTCGCAAACGCCAGAGCAGAAAGGCCGAGGTCTACTCTGCGGCGCAGTTTGGTCACGATGTCGGGCTGGGTCTTCGGCGCCGCGGTGCTGCTGGCCGTATGGCTCGGGCTGCGGTTCTGTTGGAGTCTCTGAGCGCGCGTTGTCGGGTCTGCGCGCAGCGAGATTCCTCATGCGCAATCGGTCTTTGGGTTGCTCGCCGCGCCTCGCAGAATCGAGCACGGCGCAAGCCATTGAAGAGAGAAATCCGATGACCACACAGCACCCCCCCGTTTCCCCGGTCGAGCAGGCTCGACACGTGATCGGCGTGACGCGCCAGGCCTGGCGCGTGGCGCCGTTGTCGGAGCGTGCCGAAGCGCGACGTGCGCCTCATGGTTATGTGCCCTTGCGTGCCTTGAGGCGCGTGCAGATCGCGGCGCAACGCCGGCTGCCCGTGGGTGGGGCGCTGGCGCATTCCTGGTAAGCCGGCCGGACGAAAGACCGCGCCTAGCCTCCGGCGGGCGTCGCTGCGCGCTGGACGCGGGAGTCCTTCCCGAGCCGCCAGGCCATCGCGGTCCCGACGACCGCCGCGACGAAGCCCCCCAGGAACACGCTGGAATGGCCGAGGTGGTCGGCCATCAGGCCGGCCAGCGGACCGGTCGCGCCGTACGCCAGGTCCTGGAACGCCGCGAAGCCCCCGATGGCCGTGCCGCGCAGGTGCGCCGGCACGCGCTTGACCGCCTCGAGCCCCATGGCGGGAAACACCATCGAGCACCCCATGCCCGTCAGCAGGGCTCCCGCCATGGCCACCGCGGGATGGGGCGCCAGCCACAGCAGCGCCTGGCCCAGCGCCTCGACCGTCAAGGAAACCAGTGCGACCCGGTTGCCGCCGATGCGGTCGGGCAGGCGGCCCGCCACCAGTCGCAGCACGACGAAGCCGAGGCCGAAACAGGTCAGCCCATAGCCGGCGCCCTGCCAGCCATGGGCCAGGAAGTACAGCGGAAAGAACGCGCCCAGGGCCGCGAAACCCACGCCTTGCAAGCCCACGACCGCACCCTGCTTCCAGATCAGTCGCAGTACGTCGGAGAAGGGGGCGCGGCGTCCCGGCGCGGACCGGGCCGGCGCGATGGACCACAGCATCGCGCCACTGACCAGCGGCAGGACGATGCTGCCCGCCATCAGGTCGGCGAAGCCGAGCTTCCCAACAGCCAGAGGCCGAGGGGTCCGCCCACCGCGAACGCGCCATACAGCCCGGTGCCGACGAGCGCCATGACCTGGCCCGAGCGCGTCGCGCCCATGGCCGCCATGGCCCAGCCCAGCATGCCGACCAGCGCGAAGCTCTCGCCCAGGCCCAGCACGAGTCGCCCCGCCAGCAGCACCAGGTACGCACCGGCGCCATGGCCGAGGGCGGGCAGCGCGGAGGCCCAGCACAGCAGCGACGCGGCCGCGTAAAGGAACAGGCCCCTGAACATCGCGACCTTGCCGCCACGTTCGTCGGCCAGCCGGCCCGCCCAGCCACGGCTCAGGAGGGTGGACAGAAAGGCGATGCCCACGGCCAGGCCGGACGCGACATTGCCCATGCCCAACCTTTGCGACACATGGACCGCCACCGCCGGCATCGACATCGCGACCGACAGGTAGCCGAGGAAAAGCGCGAAGGTCATCCAGACCAGTTCGCGCAGGGAAGAATTTGCCTGGACGTTCGTCATCGAGCGCCGCTCCTTGCGTTTTCAAAGAGGCACCTGCGGGGCGAAGCGGCGGGGAGAGATGGGTACCGAAGCGACCAACGCACACCGCCAGTCGGCCGCGGGTGCCACTGGTGATGCGTTGGTTGACGTAAACGCTTACGGCGTGTCGAGCGCTGAAGACCTCAGCGTCGATTCTGCAGCGGCGATTCTAGCGGCGACGGCTTCGAAGCAGGGCGTGCCTGCCCGAGGATCGACGTCGGAGCGCGTCGAGGACTGGCTCAGCAAGGCTCGGGGTCGACAAGCAAGAAGCTGCCGTGACCGCCCGGCAGGATCTCGTGCCAGCTGCCCGCCGGAATGATCTGCAGGTCGCCGGCGCGAAGGGGCACCTGCACGCCATCGATGACCAGGTCGATGGCGCCTTCGAGCATCAGCAAGGCCTCGTCGTAGCCCGGATGCATCTCCCTTGCCAGCCCCGCTGCATCGACCTTGAACAGCTTCAGGCCCACGCCGCCGGGTCGCCCCACCAGCTTGCCGGACCACGCCGGACCCAGCAGCCGTGCGTGGCCGATCAGGTCCCGGTGCGTCGGCGCGGCGTGTGAAGCGGTCAAGGGTGGCGCTGGCCGTGCCTCGGGTCAGGCGGCGCGGCGCGCCTCGTAGGCCTTGAGGTTGACGTAGGCGATCTGCAGCACCGACGGCGTGGCCGGCTGCCCCGGTGCCTTGCGCCGCAGCAGGTCGCCGATGATGTGGTCGGCTTCCACCGCCGCGCCGCGCGCCATGTCCTTGTACATCGAGGCCGTGATCGGCGAGCCGGGCATGGTGAGGAAGGCGCGGCCGCGCTGCACGGCGGCCGCACGGGGTGCGAAGCCGTTGTGGGCGGCGATGGCGCTGCACTCGTCGAAGATCGACAGCGACACGGCTTCGCCGCCCGCGGCCACGATCTCTCCGAAGGACGCGCGCAGCAGCGTCGTGACGCCCGCGGCCGACGCGATGAAGACCCACTTCTCCCACATCTCCTGCAGGATGTTCTCGCTGGCGTTGCTGCCGAAGTTCACGCCCGCGAACTGGGCCGCGATGGCGTCGACGCGGGCCGAGCGGCGGCCCGCGCGTTCGCCGTAGTTGAGGTCGTGCGTGTCGTTGAGGTGCAGCACGCGGCCTTCGTCGTCGAGCGTGGCCGAGATCAGGCACAGGCCGCCGAGCACGCGTTCCTCGCCGAAGCGCGCGGCCAGGGCGTCGATGTGCTGCATGCCGTTGAGCAGCGGCAGGATCACGGTGTCGGGCCCGACGGCCGGTGCGAAGGAGTCCATGGTCGATGCGAGGTCGTAGGCCTTGCTGCCGACCAGGATCACGTCGTAGGGCCCGTCGATGCCGTCGGCCAGCACATGCCTGGGCGCCGGCAGCTGCAGGTTGCCCTGCGGGCTCTGGATCACGAGCCCGGTCTTGGCGAGCTGTGCCACGCGCCGAGGCCGCAGCAGGAAGGTGACGTCGCGCCCCGCTTCGAGCAGACGACCGCCGAAATAACCACCGAGTGCACCCGCACCCACCACGAGGAATCTCATCTTTATCACTCCCGAGTCAGACAGAGAAAGATCGACGGCGATGCTGCCGCGATCACCCGGGGGCGTACTCTACGCCGACCCTCGCTCGCCTGCAGGATGGCGCGAAAAAGGCGTGAGATCGATCCCGCCCGCACGTCCCAGCACCTGGTCGGCGATGGCGTCGCCCACACCCGCCGAGTGCTTGAAGCCGTGGCCCGAGCAGGCCGAGGCGATCAGCACGCCGGGCGCGCCGTCGAGCGCATCGATCACGAAGTGGCGGTCGGGCGTCACGGTGTACATGCAGGCGCGCGCCTTGAGCAGGCGGCCGTCGATCTGCGGGAAGCGGCCGGCCACGCGGCTTGCGTACATCGCGGCGCCTTCCTCGGCGCTGACCTCGCGCTGCAGTGCGTCGGGCGAGGTGGTGGCCGCGTACTGCTCGGTCGCGACCTTGAGCGCAGCCTGCGAAGGGTCGGACGACGGAAAGCCGTACATGTAGTCCTCCTGTGCGTCGCCGAACATCCAGATGAAGATGGGCAGCCTGCCCGGCGCGAAGTCGGGCGCGGCCGTGCCGGTGTCGAACCAGTACATCACCTGCCGGTAGACGGCGAAATCGGCATGCCAGTCGGCGCGCGCCTGCCGGCCCAGGAACTCCGGCAGCCACGGGCCGGCGGCGATCACCACGCGGTCGGCGGTGAAGCGCGTGCCTGCGATCTGCACCGCGGTGGTGTCGCCGTTGCCCAGCGGCTCGACGGCCTGCACGCGCTCGCCGGTGCGCAGCGTGGCGCCCAGCCCGCGCGCGGCCTCGAGCTGCGCCGCGATGGCCTGCTCGGGCCGCACGAAGCCGGCCTCGGGTTCGAAATAGCCGAGCTCGTCGCCCTGCAGCGCGAACTGCGGGTAGCGCGCGCGGATGCCCGCGGCATCGAGCACCTCGTGGCGGATGTCGAAGCGCTCGGCACACGCGATGGTCCGGCGCACGAAGTCGGGCTTGCCGTGGTGCGCGGCGATGCGGTCGCGCGGGGCGAGGATCAGGCCGCCGGTCTGCTCGAAGATCGCGCGGCCGGTGCTGGCCTCGAGTTCGCGCCAGATGGCATGCGAGCGCTGAACCAGCGGCACGTAGGCGTCGCCTTCGCCGATGGCCAGCCGCGTGATGCGCGACTCGCCATGCGAGGAGCCCTGGTCGTGCGGCGGTGCGTGCTGGTCGATGCCCAGCACGCGCGCGCCGCGCAGCGCCAACTGGTAGAGCGTGGCCGCGCCGATGGCGCCGAGGCCGACGACGATGACGTCGTAGTGGCTGCCGTTCGGGTTCTTCGCGCTGCTCACAGGATCGGCAGGTTCAGGAAGGCGTCCTTCACCTCGATCGGTTTCGGGATCAGCTTGAGCTGCGCGAACACGTCGGCCAGGCCCTGCTGCTCGCGCGCGATCTCGGGCGTGAGCGCGACCACGCCGTACTGCCGGCGCTCGGTCGCCAGGGCCAGCACCTTGGGCTCGACCTTGAGCTGCGGCGCGAGCGTGTCCACCACCTGCTTCGGGTTGGCCTGCGCCCAGGTGTTGGCCTTGCGCAGTTCGGCGAACACGGTCTTGAGCGTCTCCTGGTTGGCGCGCGCGTAGCCAGGCTGCGCGAAGTGGTAGGTGCGGTTGCCGCTCAGGCCGGTGCCGTCGAACAGCAGGCGCGAATCGGTCGCGATCTGCGCGCCGGCCAGAAACGGGTCCCACAGGCCGATGGCCGCCACGCTGCCCGACTGGTAGGCGGCCACGGTGTCGGAGGCGGTGAGGATGTAGACCGGTTCGATGTCCTCGTAGCTCAGGCCCGCGGCCTGCAGCGCCTTGATCAGCACGTACTGCGTGTTGTAGCCGCGGCCAGTAACCACCTTCTTGCCCTTGAGGTCGCGCACCGTGCGGATCGGCGAATCCTTGGGCACCAGGAAGCCCACGCCGCCGGGGTAAGGGCTCTCGGCCGCGAGGTAGACCAGGCCCTTGCCGCTGGCCTGCTGGAACACGCCGATGCCGTCGGAGGCATGGCCGAAGTCGATGGCATTGGCCGACAGCGCTTCCGCCAGCTGGCTGCCGCCGAGGAACTCGCGCCACTCGACCTGGATGCCCGCGGGCGCCAGCGCCGTCTCGAGCTGGCCCGTGCCCTTGAGGATGTTGAGCGTGTTGAACTTCTGGTAGCCGATGCGGATCACCTTGGCGGGTGCCTGGGCGAACAGCGGGCCGGCCGCGAGGGCGGCGGCGGCACCGGCGCCGGCTTGCAGGAGGGCACGGCGGCGCAGCGGGGGAATCGAATGCATGAGAGGGTCCTGGTGCACCGCGAGGGCGCTCGTTGGCGAAAAGGGGGACAAGCGTAGGCGGCCCCTCGCCGCCACGCCACGACGCATTTCTCATTTGCTCATGCCTGAAGTGTGGGCACATAAGCAAGCAAAAAACGCTTCGTTGCCGCGCTGCAGGGGCCTGCCTAGAGTCGCCTCTTTCCAACAAGGACGGAGGACGCATGAAGCGCCAACAATTCATCCTCGGCGGCCTCGCGCTGCTGGGCACGCTGGCCTTCCCGGCCGGCGCCTGGGCCGACAAGCTCGACGACATCCGCAAGGCCGGCGTGCTGCGCGTGGCGGCCTTCGACGGCAATCCGCCCTTCGGCTACATCGACGCCACGAGCAAGAAGCAGGTCGGCCACGACATCGACCTGGCCAACGAATTCGCCAGGAGCCTGGGCGTGAAGATCGAGTTCGTGCCGACCAATCCGGCCAACCGCATTCCGTTGCTGACCTCCGGCAAGGTCGACGTGGTGTTCGCCAGCTTCACCATCACCGACGAGCGCGCCAAGGTGGTGGACTTCACCACGCCGTACTTCCTGGTCGGCCAGCAGTTCCTCGCGAAGAAGGGCGTGCTCACCGACGCGGCCCAGCTCAAGGACCTGCGCATCGGCACCGAGAAGGGCACGACGATGGAGACCAACCTGCGCACCAACTACCCCGATGCCAAGGTCGTGCTGTACGACGATTCACCCTTCGCGCTGGCCGCGCTGCGCAACGGCAACGTGCAGGCCATCACCAACGACGGCGTGAAGCTCACGGCGCAGTGGGGCCAGTTGCCCGACAAGGAAAAGTACGAGATCCCGGCGATCACCGTGTCGAAGGAATACCTGGGCGCGGCCGTGCCCAAGGGCGAGACGCGTTTGCTCGAATCGCTCAACAGCTGGCTCACCGAGATCGAGAAGAACGGCCGTGCCGTGGCCATCTACAACGCCTGGTTCGGCCCCGACAGCAAGGCGCCGCTGCCGCGTCTGTTGAAGATCGGCGACCAACGCGTCGCGTCGCGCTGAACCGGATGAGGGCATCGGTCATCGAGGGCGACATCGCCGAAGTCAGGACGCGCGCGGTCGCACGCACGATGACCGTGGTGCAGGCCTGGGTCGGCACCGACGTCGACCCGCCGGCTCCGGTGCTCGCGCGCGTCGGCGCCTTGCTGTCCCAGCTGGCCGCGGAGCCCGCGCTGTTTCCCGATGCGCATTTCCCAGCGCCGACCGAGGCCGCCGGCGAGACGCTCTACCTGCTGGCCGAATCGGCCGACCGCGGGCATGCGCTCTACCTGTGGCGGCCTGCGCCGGGCTTTCGCACGGTGCCGCACGACCATTCGACCTGGGCGGTGGTGGCGGGCATCGAAGGCGAGGAGCCGAATGTCCTGTGGCGCCGCACCGGTGGCGGCGAAGGCCCGGGCCCGGCCACGCTCGAACCCACCGGGGCGCGGCGCATCGGGCCGGGCGCGCACATCGCCTTCGGCCCGCACGACATCCACAGCGTGGCGATCGAGGGCGAGCGTGCGATCAAGCACCTGCATCTCTATGGCCGCAGCCTGACGAAGCTGCCCGAGCGGCTGGACTTCGACACGGCGGCGGGCCGTTGCGTCACGCAGCCGGCGCAGCCGAAGGTGCTGGCGCCCGTCTCGTCCGACGCCGCCTTCGCGTGAACGCGTTCGAGAGCGCGCGCGAGCAGCTGCTCGCGCCGAAATACCTCGGCTGGCTGCTCGATGGCTGGCTCATGACCATCGGCGCATCGCTGCTGGTGATCGTCGCCTCGACCGCGCTGGGCCTGGTCTTCGCCGCCGCGCGCAGCAGCCCACGGGCCGGCCTGCGCCGGGCCACCGCGGTCTATGTCTCGCTGTTTCGCAACACGCCGCTGCTGGTCCAACTCTTCTTCTGGTATTTCGGTGCGCCCTCGCTCTTGCCCGACGCGGCGCGCGAATGGCTCAACGCCGGGCACCACGTGAGCGTGGCTGGCCTGCGCCTGCACTGGCCGTCCTTCGAGTTCCTCACCGCCATCGTCGGGCTGGTGCTCTATGCCACGGCCTACGTGGGCGAGGAGATCCGCGCCGGCATCCGCGGCGTGCCGGCCGCGCAGCTGCATGCGGGCATGGCCATGGGCTTCAGCGCGGCGCAGGTGCAGCGCCACGTCGTGTTGCCGCAGGCGGTGCGCATCGCGCTCGCGCCGCTGTTCGGCCAGTACATGAACATCGTGAAGAACACCTCGCTGGCGATGGCGGTCGGGCTGGTCGAGCTCTCGTACACCTCGCGCCAGGTCGAGGCCGACACCTTCAAGACCTTCCAGGCCTTCGGTTTCGCGACGCTGTTCTACATCGCGACCATCGCGCTGCTCGAGTGGCTGAGCGCGCGGGCGGTGAAGTGGTCGGTGCCGGGCGCGCGCGCCGTGGCCCCGCGGGGCGCGCCGGATCGCGCCAAGCCGGCGCTCACCGCAGCGCGCGGCACGGAGGCCGTGAAATGAGCGGCGCCGTCGCGACCCTGCTCGACAACCTGCCGTACCTGCTCTGGGGCGCCTGGCCCGACGGGCCGCTTGGCGGCGCGGCGCTGACCGTGCTGCTGAGCGCGGGCTCCGCGGTGGCGTCGGCGGTGCTGGGATTGCTCTTCGGCGTGGCCCTGGCCATGAGCCGCGGCGCCGCGCATCGCCTGCTGGTCGCGGTGCTGGGCTTCTTCCGCGCGATCCCGGTGCTGATGCTGATCTTCTGGACCTACTTCCTGCTGCCCATCGCGCTGGGCATCGACGTGCCGGGCGTGCTGTCGGTGATGTGCGCGCTCTCGCTGGTCGGCGGCGCCTACCTGTCGCACGCGGTGCATGCGGGCATCCGCGGCGTGCCCGCGGGGCAGTGGAACGCGGCGCTGTCGCTGGGCATGGGGCGCTGGCGCGCGCTGCGCCACATCGTGCTGCCGCAGGCGCTGCGCATGATGCTGCCCTCGTTCATCAACCAGTGGGTCACGCTGGTCAAGGACAGTTCGCTGGCCTACATCGTGGGCGTGGCCGAACTCTCTTTCGTGGCGACGCAGGTCAACGCACGCACCATGGTCTACCCGGCCGAGCTGTTCATGCTGGTGGGCGCGATCTACTGGCTGCTGTGCACCGCGCTCGAGCGCGGCGTGTGGGCGCTGGTGCCGCGCGATCCGCAGCGCGGCGGACGCGCCGGCTGACCCTGTTCAGAGCACCTGCTGCACCAGCTGCGGGAACACCTTCGAGACCTTCTGCAGCAGGTAGTCGCCGTAGCGGCCGTTGAAGGCGTGCACGTTGGCCTGGTCCCAGCGCGTGGCGCTGTCGTCGACGACAGCGGGCACGGGCAGGCCCTCGATCTTCTGCACGCGAGCCTCGAAGTTCGGGTCGAAGAACAGCGGGAAGGACAAGCGGTCGCGCCCCGAGGTGTTGCGCACCACGCGGTGCGGCGTCGAGCGGTAGAGGCCGCCGGTCATGTGGTCGAGCATGTCGCCGATGTTGATCACGAAGGCGTCGGGCACGGGCGTCGCATCGATCCAGCCCTGGGCGGTGCGCACCTGCAGGCCGCCGATGTCGTCCTGGCGCAGCACGGTGAGCAGGCCGTAGTCGGTGTGCTCGCCCACGCCCCATTCGACGTTGGAGCCCTCGGGGATCGGCTGCGTCGGGTAGTTGAACAGCCGGAACAGGATCAGCGGGTCGGCCGTGTAGCGCGCCTGGAAGTAGTCGGCCTCCAGCCCCAGGCTCAGCGCGATGCCTTCCATGAGCCGATGGCCCAGCTGCGTCACGGCCGCCATGTAGTCGAGCAGCGTCTGCTTGAAACCCTCGACCTCCGGGAACAGGTTGGGCCCGTGCACCGGCAGGCGGGCCTGCACGCGCGGATCGTCCTCGCCCAGTTCGCTGCCCAGGTACAGCCCTTCCTTCCAGTCGGGCCGGCCCGAGGTCAGCTCGCCGCCCAGCGGGAAGTAGCCGCGCCATGCCGCCCCGCCGAGTTCCATGCGCCAGCGCAGCTTGGTCGGCTCGTCGAGCGCGAAGAAGGCGCGGCTCAGGGTTTCGAGGCGCTGCGTGAGGGCCGGGGCGATGCCGTGGCCGACCACGTAGAAGAAGCCGTGCGCGCGGCAGGCCTCGCCGATCTGCGCGGCGGCGGTGTGGCGGTCCGGCGTGCCGGCGACGAGGGCGGAAACGTCGATGAGGGGGAGGGTGGTCATTTGAACGGCGAACGGATGTCGGACAGGAATTGCGCGGCGCGCGGATGCTGCGGGCGGTTGAAGAAATCGTCGGGCGTGGCGCGTTCGAGCACGCGGCCTTCGTCCATGAACAGCACGCGGTCGGCGACCTCGCGCGCGAAGCCCATCTCGTGCGTGACGCAGACCATCGTCATGCCCTCGCGCGCCAGGTCGCGCATCACGATCAGCACCTCGCCGACCATCTCGGGGTCGAGCGCGCTGGTGGGCTCGTCGAACAGCATCAGCGGCGGCTCCATGGCCAGCGCCCGCGCGATCGCCACGCGCTGCTGCTGGCCGCCCGAGAGTTCGCTGGGCCAGGCCTGGGCCTTGTTCGCCAGCCCGACCTTCTCGAGCAGCGCGAGCGCGCGTTCCTGCGCCGCGGCCGCGCTCAGGCCCAGCAGGTGCGAGGGCGCGAGGGTGCAGTTCTGCAGCACCGTGAGGTGCGGGAACAGGTTGAACTGCTGGAACACGAAGCCGATGCGCGAGCGGAAGGCGTTGACGTCAGTGCCGCTCGCGTGGATGTCCTTGCCGTCGACCACGATGCGGCCCGACTGGATCGGCTCGAGCCGGTTGAGCGTGCGGATCAGCGTCGACTTGCCCGAGCCCGAGGGGCCGCAGACCACCACCACCTCGCCTTGCGGGATGGTCTCGGTGACGTCGACCAGCGCGTGGTAGTTGCCGTACCACTTGTTGACTTGCTGCAGTTCGATCATGCGGAGATTTTCGTTGTCTTCTTCGAGGCGAGGGCGGGTGCGCGGCGGGTCTGGCGCCGTTCCAGCCAGTAGGCGAAGCGCGAGAGGCCGAAGCACAGGATGAAGTAGGTCAGGCCCAGGATGCCGTAGACCTCGGCCGGCCGGGTGAAGACCTGGGTGTTGATCTGCGTGGCGATGAAGGACACCTCGGCCAGCCCGATGATGTAGCCCAGCGAGGTCTCCTTGATGGTCGAGACGAACTGGTTCACCAGCGAGGGCAGCATGCTGCGCAGCGCCTGCGGCAGCACCACCAGCCGCATCGCGCGGCCGTAACCCAGGCCGAGCGCGCGCGCGCATTCCATCTGGCCCTTGGGCAGGCTCTGGATCCCGGCGCGCACGATCTCGGCCAGGTAGACCGCATCGAACACCACCAGCGCGATCAGCATGGTGGTGAACTGGTCGGTCTTGACGCCGGTGACGCTGGGCAGGAAGAAGTAGGCCCAGAAGATCACCATCAGCAGCGGGATGCCGCGCACCACGAAGACCAGCGCCGTGACCGGCCAGCGCAGCCAGCGGTAGGGGCTCACACGCGCCAGGCCCAGGACGATGCCCAGCGGCAGTGCCAGCACCAGGCCCAGCGCCGCGAGGATCACGGTGAGCGCCAGCCCGCCGAGTGGACCGTTGGGGTACTGGCCAACCAGGAAATAGAGCCAGTAGGTGTCGATGAGTTCGATCATGCGGTGCGCACCGGAAAGCGGTGGTGGTACCAGGCCGCAAGCCCCGTGATGCCCAGCGAAACCGAGAGGTAGGCGAGGGTGGCGAAGGCGAAGGACTCGGAACTGCGGAAGGTCTCGCTCTCGACCTGGCCAGCCTGGTACATGAGCTCGGCCGCGCCGATCACGGTGGCGATCGAGGTGTTCTTCCAGAGGTTGAGCGTCTGCGAGATCAACGGCGGCACGGTCACGCGCAGCGCCTGCGGCAGGATCACCCGGCGCATGGTTGCGAGGAAGCCGAAGCCCAGCGCGCGGCCGGCTTCCATCTGCACCGTCGGGATCGCGCGGATGCCGCTGCGGATGTCCTCGGCCATGAAGGCCGCGGTGTAGAGCGACAGCGCGATCACCGCGCTGATGGCCTCGACCGGCCCGGCATAGAGCTTCTCGCGGAGGCCCTCGGGCAGCAGCTCGGGGGCGCCGAAATACCAGAACAGCATGTGGGCGATCAGCGGCACGTTGCGGATCGCCTCGACGTAGGCGAAGCCGATGGCGCGCAGCCACGCGAGCGGCGACAGCCGCAGCAGCGCGACCAAGAGCGCGATGGGCAGCGCGCACAGCAGCGCCGCCACCATCAGCTGCAGCGACAGCAGCAGGCCGGCCAGCAGCATCTCGTGGTACTTGCCCGTCAGCAGCAGGGCGTAGTCGAAGGTGGGCATGGAAGGAAGCAAAAAGGCGAGGGCGAACGCGAAAGCGCCCGCGGGTGAGCGCGGGCGCCATCGTACCCACCGCCCGCGGGCGGTGTGTTCAGCTTGCGTCTTGGGTGAACTTGAAGGGGCGCGTCTCGAACTGATGGCGCGTGCCCGGGCCGTACCACTTGAAGAAGATCTTCTCGGCCTGGCCGCTCTTCTCGAGTTCGCGCAGCGTGTCGTCGACCGCGGTCTTGAGCGCGGGCTCGCCCTTCTTGAGGCCGACCGCGACGGTGGTGGTGCTCACGTTCTGCGCCAACAGCTCGTAGTTCTTGCCCGCAGGGCCGAGCTTGGCGATGGCATCGATCAGCGCGGCCTCGTCGTCGACATAGCCGGCGCCCTTGCCTTGCTGCAGCGCCTGGAAGGCCTGCGGCGCGTTCTCGAAGGTCACGACCTCGACGGTCGGCACCGCCTTGCGGATGTTGGCTTCCTGGGTGCCGCCCTTGACGGTGACCACGCGCTGGCCCGCGAGCTGCGGCAGCGTCTTGACCTCGCTGCCCTTCTTGACCAGCACCTTCTGGCCGGTGACGAAGGTCGGCAGCGAGAAGTCGATCTGCGTCTCGCGCTCGGGCGTGCGCGCCAGCGCGGCGGCCAGCACGTCGACATGGCCCTGCTGCAGTTCGGGGATGCGCGCGGCGACCGCGAGCTGCTTGAAGACCGGCTTGACGCCGAGCTTGCGCGCGAGTTCGCGGCCCAGGTCGACCTCGTAGCCGACCAGTTCGCGGGTCTTGGGGTCGATGAAGCTGTAGGGCTCGGCGGTGCCGAGCACGCCCACCACGAGCTCGCCCTTCTTCTGGATGTCGGCGAGCTGGTCGGCCTGCGCCGCCAGCGCGGCCAACGAGAAGGCGGCCGCCGCGGCGAGCGGCAGGAATCGGGAGCGCTTCATGTTCATTCCGCGATCTTGTCGCTGTCGAGCTTGAAGTCGCGGGTCTGGAAGCCCGAGGCCGTGTTCGGCCCGTACCACTTGAAGAAGATCTTCTGGGCTTCGCCCGAGGTCTCGAGTTCGCGCAGCGCGCCGTCGACCACGGCCTTGAGGCCGGTCTCGCCCTTCTTGATGCCGATGGCCAGCGCCTCGGTGCTGAGGTTCTGCTTGAGCACCACGTACTGCGCCTTTTGCGTGCCGAGCTTGGCGTAGCTGCGCAGCAGCGCGGCCTCGTCGTCGACATAGCCTACGCCCTTGCCCTGCTGCAGCGCCTGGAAGGCCTGCTGGCTGGTGTCGAAGGTCACGACCTCGACATTGGGCACGGCCTTGCGGATGTTGGGTTCCTGCGTGCCGCCGCGGATGGTCAGCACCTTCTTGCCCGCGAGTTGCGTCACCTCGGTGATGCCGCTGCTCTTCTTGACGATGGCCTTCTGGCCGGTCACGAAGGTGGTGAGCGAGAAGTCGATCTGCGCTTCGCGCTCCTTGTTGTGCGTGAGGCCGGCCGCGACCAGGTCGACGTGGCCCTGCTGCAGTTCGGGAATGCGCGCGGCCACGGCGATCTGCTTGAGCACCGTCTTCACGCCGATCTTCTTGGCGATGGCGTTGGCCAGGTCGACCTCGTAGCCCACGATCTGCCGGGTCTTGGGGTCGATGAAGGTGGCCGGTTCGTCGGTGCCGAGCACGCCGACGACGAGCTCGCCCTTCTTCTGGATGTCGGCCAGCTGGTCGGCATGGGCCAGGCCGGCCAGCCCGAAGGTGGCGGCGAGGAGCGAGGCGATGAGGCGGATGCGCATGTTCTTGTTCTCCGGGAAGCGTTTGGCGTTCGGCGGTTGCCGTTTCTGGGTCCGACCGGCGATGTGCCGGCCTCTCTCCCGGCCGAGAGACTAAACAGGGTGGGTGGATTTGGGAACAACCGTTTCGGCATATCCAAATTCCGCATGCCCCCGGGGGAGCGGGCGCGTTCGGCGCCGATTTGTACCATTATGTAAACTGCTCGCCTATTCCGACGCCACCGGACGCGCCTGCGGGGCGCCCTCCGCGGGGCGCGCCCCGTATTCCCTCGCCATGAACCTCCGCGTGTCCCCTCCAGCGCCCGTCGCGCCCGTCGATGCCGAGGTCCTCTCACGCATGGTGCGCACCGACCAGCTGGTCATGGTGCGACGCAGCGTGCTGGCGGCCATTCCGATCAACATCGCGCTGAGCCTGGCGGTGATGCTGGTGGCCCTCAACTCCGGGCGCGCGATGGGCGGCATGCTGTGGCTGATGCTTTCGCTGGGGGTGAATGCGGCGCGCATCTTCATCTGCCGGATGCCCTTCGCGCCATCGCCCGGCGTCACACCCGAACGCGGCGTCGCGGTCTCGGCGGACGCGCGGCCGGTCGAGTGGCACCTGCGGCTGGCGGCCCTCTGCGCCGCGGTGTCGGGCGGGGTCTGGGCGTTGATCCCGCTGCTGTGCGCGGGCTATACCTCGCCGCAGACCCTGTTCTATCTGACGGTGGTCTGCGGCATCTGCGCCGGCGCGGCCACCTACGGCATCGCCTATGCGGCGGTGCCGATCAGCTTCGTGATCCCGGCGCTGCTGTCGGTCATGGGCTGCCTGGTCTACGCGGGCGGCTTCGACCGGCTGAGCCTGGCGGCCATGGTGCTGCTGTACCTGGGCGCGCTGGCGCGCGGTTCGCTGCAGAGCCAGAAGGCGTTTCGGGCCGGCAGCCGCCTGAAGAACGAAGCCACGGCCATGGCGTCGCAGTTGCGCGAGGCGCATCGGGAGCTTCAGGCTTCGGCGCAGGAGCTGACCCGCCGTGCGTCGTACGACGCGCTCACGGGGCTGCTCAACCGCGAGGGCTTCATGCAGGCCACGGCCTCCTTCATCGCGGCCCGGCCCGGCCGTGCGCATTGCCTGCTGCTGCTCGATCTCGACGGCTTCAAGGCGGTCAACGATGCCTTCGGCCACAAGGCCGGCGACCGCGTGCTGCGGGACGTGACCGACTGGCTGCAGCGCGAGCTGTGGTCGCTGAACGCGATCCTCAGCCGTTGGGGCGGCGACGAATTCGCGGTGCTCTACTGCCCGCGCGGCGATGCCGAGACGCCCGCCGCCGTGGCCGAGGCGCTGATCGCCGCGATCCCCTTCGCCACCGCGCACTACGGCGGCCACCTGGGCGTGAGCATCGGCATCGCGGTCTCCGATGGTACGGGCGCCGTGGACATGGCCGAGACCCTCGACCTGGCGGACGAAGCGCTCTACGAGGCCAAGCGCGCCGGACGCAACCGCTACCAGATCGTCGACGAGGCGCTGAACCTGCGGCTGGCCACGCGCCGCGATGTCGAGCGCGACCTGCTGCACGCGATCGAGACGCGCGCCATCGGCGTCTGGTACCAGCCGATCGTGACCAGCGAAGGCGGCCAGATCCACAGCCTGGAGGCGCTGCTGCGCTGGAACCACCCGCGGCACGGCCGCGTCGCGCCCGAGCGCGTGGTCTTCGCGGCCGCCAGCACCGGTGTCGCCGAGCAGCTGCTGCGCCACATCCTCAACGAAGTCTGCCTGGCGATGCACCAGCTGGAGGCCGAGGGCTCGGCGCTGGCCCGGGTGCCGATCGCGATGAACGTGTCGCCGCGCGAGATGGGGCAGTTGGCGGTCGACGAGATCGTGCTGGGCATGCTGGCGGCGCACGAGATCGCGCCGAGCCGCCTGCACATCGAGATCACCGAGGAGGTCGCGCTCGACAGCCATGCGACCCGCGCCCGGCTGGCCGCGCTCTCGGCCGCCGGCGTGACGATCGTGGTCGACGATTTCGGTGTCGGCTATTCGTCGCTGGCCTCGCTGCGCAGCGAATACGTCGGGCAAGTGAAGATCGACCGCAGCTTCGTCTCGGGCCTGTCGGCCTCGCCCGGCAACACGGTGCTGGTCAATTCGATCGTGCAACTCGGCCATTCGCTGAACATCCAGGTCGTCGCCGAGGGCGTGGAAACGCATGACGAACTCGACGCACTGCGCGCGCTGGGCTGCACTCTGGCGCAGGGCTACCACTTCGCCCGGCCCGCGCCGCTGCCCGAGATCGCCGCGTGGGCGCTTCAGCGGCAGTCGATGGCCTGAGGCGCGTCGCCGCCGACGGCCGGGCACGGGAATCCGGGGCCCTGAGGTGGCTGTGACGGATGTCACGCTTACCGGCGTTTTCTGTTTTCGCTCCTTTGGCCGCAGCAGCAGGCGTTTGCGGCGCCGAGCCCATTCGCCAGAGGGGCGGTGAGCCGACGCAATGTCGCGGCCGTCATGAATGGTCATGAATGGTCATGAAGTCGCCATGACGCCCATGGGGCCGGCCATAAGAATGACTTGCCCGATCGTCTTCGACGGCGGCAGTCCCGTGCGCTTCGAGAGCTTTCCAGCCCACCGCCATGAACTGCGCCGCGGTGGCGATGGACTGGTTCCTCCCGATGTTGACTGCACGCATGATCTCAATCCGCTTTTCACAGATGGCCGGCGACCCCGCTGGCGCACCCGCTGGCCGCCAGGCAATCCGGCGGGCGCCGGGGCTGAGCGGCACCGGGGCGTGACGACGATGTCCGCCCGCCCCGAATTTCCGAAGCCTGCCTGCGCGGGCGTGCTCGCGCGCGACGAGCTCCTGCGTCGCCGCTACTGCGCGATGGCGGAGGATGCGGGCTACGAGGCACAGCCCTTCGCCAGTGTCGACGACCTCGTCTCGGCCTGCCTGGCCAGCGCCAAGCGCTTCGATCTGCTGGTGATGGCCTTCCCGGGCGATGTGTCCAGGGTCGTGCTCGGGCTGGAACGGGTCTGCCGGATGATCTCCAACTCGGTGGCGGGCCTGCTGATCCTCGAAGAGCGGCAGATCGACGCCGTGCACCAGGTCCGCTGGGTGCTGCCGCGGGACTTCATCCTGGCGCCCTTCGACGACGAGGAGTTCCGGCTGCGCCTGGCGCGCTGCAGGCCTGCGGCCGAACGACCCGAGATGCGACGCGTGGCGTTGTCGACGGATATCGCTCTGCGCTGACGTTTTCGCCGGCCCTGACGGTGCGCAGGCGCGTTTCTCCGATCGGGGGCCCGCGGTGCCGGCACCGGTGGAAAAGCGGGGCCGTTCGCCGCTGTTGGGCAAACGCTGAGGCACGCAAGACGCCGTCGTGGCGCGTAGGCTGATTCGCGTCGTTCGAAGAATGCCGGCACGAAGGCGTCGGCTCAGAGGCGTGCGGCGCTCGGCGCCAACGGCAGCGTCAGCCGGAACACCGAGCCCTGCGGCCCGCTGGCCGCCAACACCACCTCGCCGCCGTGCCGGCGGGCGATCTCGCGCACCAGGTAGAGCCCCAGGCCCGAGCCGCTCGTGGCGAGCGCGGTCCGGCCGCGGTAGAACTTGTCGAAGATCCGGTCCTGCTCGGGCTGCGCAATGCCGGGGCCCTGGTCGCGCACCTCGGCCCAGGCCATGCCGTCGTGTGCGGACAGCGTCACCGTCACGTCCCGGTCCGCGGGCGAGTATTTCAACGCGTTCTGCGCCAGGTTCTGCAAGGCCACCGCGAGCAGCGAGCGGTCGGCGCGCACGTGCAGCGTCTGCGCCGGGGCCTCGAGGTGCAGCCGGTCCTCGGACTGCCGGCCCGGCATCTCGAGCGTTTCCTGCGCCAGGGCCCGCAGGTCGACCGTCTCGGGGTTCAGCCCCATGTCCGGCGCCTGCATCCGGTCCTCGGTGAGGAAGTTCTCGATCAGGTCCGACAGCCGCGCCACCGCGCGGCGGATCTTGGTGGTGCGCAACTGGATCGGGGGCACGCTGGCCACCAGGTCGATCGAGCCCGCGGCGGCATCGATCACCGCCAGCGGCGTGCGGAATTCGTGCGAGGCCATGGCCACGAACTGGCGCTGCTGCGCCACGGCCTTGCGCTCGGTTTCCAGCGCGCTCTGCAGGCCGAGCTCGGCTTGACGCCGGCGCGCCACCTCGTCCACCAGCTGGGCATTGCTCTGTGCGAGTTCCTGCGTGCGCAATCGGACCTTGTGCTCCAGCTCGCGCTCGGCGCGCAAGGCATCGTCCAGCGCACGCTGGCGGATCCCGTGCAGTTCCCGTTCGGTGCGTCGGGTGCGTTCGATCACCATGATCGTCAGCAGCAGCATGAAGAGGATGCGCAAGGCCAGCCAGGCCAGGCCCGGTCCTTCACCGTGGTTCGGCGTGAACCAGCCGAGCCACAGCACCCGTGCCAGGATCGTGACCAGTGCGGGCACCAGCATCACGGCCGCCGGCAGCCACAGCTGGCGCTGGCCGCGCGCTGCGAGCAGCCAGGCGACGACGCCGATGCCGCCAGCGGCCCAGGCGCACGTCAGCAGGGCCATGGCGTACTCGACCCGCTCGAAGTGGCCCGACACGGCCGCGACCATCGCCAGCGCGTTGACCCACAGCACGGCATGGCACACCAGGGCGAACCCCGGCGCGTGGCGCCGAAACTCGAACAGCCGCAGCACGAACAGCGCCGTCGTCGCCTGGAAGAAATACTGCGCCGTGCCCTGCAGGTCGGTGTCGAGCCCGGTCTCCACGCCGCTCAGCCATGGGGCCAGCTGGCAGACATGCAGCAGCGTGGCCGCGAACATCAACAAGGCGAACCGCAGGTGCAGTTCGTCCTTGAGCCAGCGCCAGAGGATCAGGTTGATCATCAGCAGCGTCAGCGCCACGCCCAGGCTCACGCTCAGGTAGAGCCCGAGCTTGCGCTGCTGGAAGTCGAAGCCCGAGGCCTGCAGCAGCGAGAGATGGCCGGCGGTGCTCAGGCCGTCGAGCCGCAGGTAGTAGGTCGTGGGCTCGGTCTGCAGTGCCAGCGCGAACATGAGTTCGGTGCTGGCGAAGCGCCAGTTCAGCGGGTACTCGCGGCCGCTGCGGCCGACCATCGGCTCGGCAGGTCCGGCGCGCGCGTACAGCGTGACCTCGCCCGGCTGTGCGAGCCGCAGGTGCAGCATCCAGTCCGCGGGCGCATCGGGCGTGCGCGACAGGCTGAAGCGCAGCCAGCACACCGACCCGCCGCGGCAGTCCAGCGCCTGCTTGGCCGGCACACGCTCGAAGGCCGCGTCGCGGGCACCGGACAGCACCTGCGCTTCGCTCGCCGGGCCTGCAGGGGCGCGCAACACCTGCAGCGTGGCATCGAGGGGAAAGGCGCCGGCCAGCCCCTGCGAGGCATCGACGACGAAGGCGCGCGCGGGCAGGCCGCAGCCCAGCCAGAGCAGCAGCACGCAGAAGACAGCAGGAAGCCACCGGGGAGGCGTCGGGGGCAGGCGATAGGCGTCGATGGAAATTCCCCCGGGGGCGGGTGGTCGGGACTCACGCGATTTTCACATCTGAGCGCGACGCGACCCCGTCATGCGGCGGACATCCGCGAACGCCAGACTTGCAGCCTGCATCGGGCGGCCCGCCGTGGGCCGCGTCCGATGCGCAGTCCCGAAAGGACATGCCCATGCACGAAGGCGAACGGCTCAACACCTGCACGCACGCGCTCGGCCTGCTGCTGGCGCTGGGCGCGGCGGTGGTGCTGGTCGGCGAGGCCGCGGCCTCGGACGATGCCTGGCGGGTGGCGAGCTTCAGCGTGTTCGCCGCCGCGATGGTGGCGCTCTACACCGCGTCGACGCTGTTCCACGGCACGCGCGGCCGCGCCAAGGCGGCCTGGGCCCGCGCCGACCATTGCGCGATCTACCTGATGATCGCCGGCACCTACACGCCGCTGGCGCTGGTCGCGCTGCGCGGCGTTTGGGGCTGGGGCCTGTTCGCCGCGGTCTGGGCCGCGGCGCTGTACGGCGTGGCGCGCGAACTGCTGCCGCCGCGCGAGCGGCCGCCGGCGGTCGCGCTCTATGTGCTGATGGGCTGGGTCGGCCTCGCGGCCGTGCTGCCCATCGTCGAGCGCTTTCCCGCCGCCGGCCTGCCGTGGCTGCTGGCCGGCGCCTTGCTCTACACCGGTGGCGTGCTCTTCTATGCGCGCGACGGCCGCTGGCGCCATGCGCATGGGGTCTGGCACCTGTTCGTGCTGGGCGGCAGCGCGAGCCACTGCATCGCGCTGCGCTCGCTGCTGGCCTGAGGTGTGGGCTGCGGTCCGGCGCTCAGAGGCCGGCCAGGCGGCGCGTCATCTCGGCGGCCGCAATCGCGCGGCAGCCGCTCGCGTTCTGGCCCGACCACAGCGTGGAGAAGTCGTCGCGGCCCCGCTTCTCGGCCGCGGCCTTGAGCGGCGCGAGCGCTGCCGTGGCCAGCGGGAAGGCGGGCGGCGCATCGCTGAGCGGCCCCAGCGCATCGAGCAGGCGGTTGCGCATGCCGCGCGCCGGCCGGCCGGTGATCAGGTTGGTCAGCACCGTGTGCTCGGCCCGCCGGCTCTGCAGGGCGGCGCGGTGCAGCGCGGTGGTCGTGGCTTCGGGGCACAGCATGTAGCTGGTGCCGACCTGCACGCCGGCCGCGCCCAGCGCCATGGCCGCGGCCACGCCCTGCGCGTCGGCGATGCCGCCGGCCGCGATCACCGGCAGCTTCACCGCCTGCACGACCTGCGGCAGCAGCGCGAAGGTGCCGATCTGCGTGGAGAGGTCGTCGCCGAGGAAGATGCCGCGGTGGCCGCCGGCCTCCAGGCCCTGCGCGATCACCGCGTCGGCGCCGTGCGCCTCGAGCCAGCGCGCTTCTTCCACCGTGGTGGCCGACGACAGCACCTTGGCGCCCCAGCCCTTGACGCGCGCCATCAGCGCGGCCGAGGGCAGGCCGAAATGGAAGCTCACGACCGGCGGACGGAAGGGCGCGATCAGCTCGGCGATGGCCTCGCTGAAGGGCGCGCGCCCGCCGCCCTCGGGGATGGTGGCGGGGTCGATGCCGTACTCGGCGTAGAAGGGCGCGAGCGCCGCGCGCCACCGGGCTTCGCGCGCGGCATCGGGCACGGGCGGCGTGTGGCAGAAGAAGTTGAGGTTCCAGGGACGCGTGGTCTGCGCCGTGATCGCCTGCAGTTCGCTGCGCAACGTCTCTGGCGTGAGCATGGCGCAGGGCAGAGAACCCAGTCCACCGGCGTTCGACACCGCCACCGCCATGGCGCTGCCCTGCACGCCCGCCATCGGGGCCTGGACGATCGGCAGGTCGATGCCGAAGAGCTCGCGGATGTTCATGCGTCGCTCCTTTCGAGCGTCACGAAGCTGAAGGGCAGACCGGTGCTCGACACATGGCTTTCGCGTGCGCTCTCGCGCCAGCCGGCGCCCAGCGAGGGCGCGTGCGCATCGCCCTCGAAGTCGCGTGCGATCTCGGTCACCACGGCGCGCTGCGCCAACGCCGCGGCGTCGGCATAGATCTGCGCGCCGCCGATCACCCACACCTCGGCCGCGTCCGCGGACAGCGCGATCGCCTGGCCCAGGTCGGCCGCTCGCTCGGCGCCCGCGGCCTGCCAGCCGGTCTGGCGCGTCAGCACGATGTTGCGCCGACCCGGCAGGGGACGGAACTTCGGCGGCAGCGAATCCCAGGTCTTGCGGCCCATCAGCACCGGGCAACCGGCCGTCATGCGCTTGAAGTGCGCCATGTCCTCCGGCAGGTGCCAGGGCAGGGCGTTGTCCTTGCCGATCACGCCGTTGGCGGCGCGTGCATAGATCAGGTTGAGGCGCATGGGCGGAGGGCTGAAGGTGGGAGCGTTGGGGAGGCCCGCGGCGCTGCATCGGCAGGGCGGTCCGCGAACGTGGGAGGACGGGTGTGCGCCTGGATTATCCCCGTCGGCCGGCGTGCGGGGGCGCCAGCGCGCCGGAGCGCGGCCCCTGCCCGATGCCATGGCCTGGGCTCCGGGAGCGCGTGTTTTCAATGAATTAAACCCTTTCGTTTTAATTGAATTGAAATTAAGTCATTGGTGCTTGGATCGGTAAAGGCCTGGGGTGCCGTTCTTTTTTACGTTTATGCCTCTCGTGCCAATGACGGGGGAGTCCGCCCCGTTGCGTTGCGCTGTGCTGAAAAGTTCATCAGTTTTAAGAAAAATGGGTGCGAATCGCTGCACAAGGATATTCAAATATTGGGGGCCTAATGCCGTATGGCGCCAAGGTCATGAATCGGCGGTTGGCTTTATTTTCAGGTGGCGGCGGCCTGTCCCTCAGCCGGTGCGCGCACCGGTTCGGCAGGCCGGGGCCGCGCGCGCGGTACTGGGTAGAGGGGCCGCCTTCAAAGCGATATTTCCCTCTGAAAGAGGCGAAAAAAACACACGATCCGGCGCGCATCGGACCCGGCGTGCCGAGGCTCGGAAGAGTGGGCCGAGCCTCCATTCCAAGGTGTCCCCAATGCGTGCTCCGCGGCGTGCATTTGCGCATGCGTGTGCGCACCTTTCATATTCACTGTTCCCTAAATTCATGTTCTGGAAAGTTCCCCTCCACTAAAGTTCGCAGTCAAACCTTTTTGAAAATTCGTTGACGAATGTGGGGCTCAAGCTTCTTTGTCAATCTATTGGTTTAAAGATATTCACTGCTGGATTTGATTAATCTTCGAGGGACATGAAATGAACAAGTCATACAAGACCATCTGGAACGAGTCGCTGGGCGCTTGGGTCGCTGCCTCCGAGCTGGCGACCGGTCGAAGCAAATCCAGCCGGAGCCGAAAGGCCACCCGGGCGGTGCTGGCGGCGGGCATCCTGCTGCAGGCGGGGGTGATGGCGCCCTCGGTGGCGGTGGCGGGGGAGTTGGACGGTGGCACCGTCGCCAGCAAGAACCAGCAGCTGGCCTATGGTCCCGATTCGGAGGTCCTTGGCATCGGCCCGGGGGTCGCCATCGGCAGCAATGCCTCGGTTTTTGCGAACAATGCCATTGCCATTGGTTTCAATGTGCGCGCCAACTCGGCTGCATCCATCGTGATGGGGAACGACCTCACCCTGGACAGGGAGTCGGGTGGTTCAGCTGTCTTTCGGCCCGGCGGGGCGGCGCCCTCGACCCTCTCGCCGGTCACCAAGTCGCAGGACAGCTTCGTCTTCATCAACGGGCGCAACACGGTCACCAACAGTTCGCAGGGGGTGGCGATTGCCGGGACGCTCACCAATGCAGGGGGGGGGTCGCCATTGGGGAGGAAACCCTGGTGACGCAGGTTGGTGGGATTGCCATCGGTCAAACTGCGCAAGCGCAGGGATTGTGGTCCATCGGCTTGGGCCGTGACTCCCTGGCATCGAAAGCGCAAGCTGTAGCGCTTGGACCCCAGAGCACGGCTTCTGGCGCACAGAGCGTGGCCGTCGGGATGAATTCGAAGGCCTCGAACACCAACGCACTGGCGGCAGGCAACACCGCCAATGCCGCCGGCAACAGTGCCTTGGCGGTCGGCGCGAACACCCTTGCCAGCCTTGCCAACACGGTGGCGGTCGGCAACAACGCCAGGGCAACCGGCGGCAATGCGCTCTCTGTTGGCAACGCCTCCGCGGCGTCCGGCACCGACTCCACGGCAGCAGGCCCCAGTGCCGCGGCTTCGGGCGGGCAGAGCGTGGCCGTGGGCGTGAACTCGACGGCGTCCAACACCAGCGCGGTCGCAGCAGGCAATGGCGCCACTGCATCCGGCAACAGCGCCGTGGCCGTGGGGGCCGCCGCGCAGGCGACCAATGACTACGCATCGGCCGTCGGCCCCACCGCCACCGCTTCAGGCGTGCAGAGCCTGGCGGTCGGCTACCTGAGCAAAGCGACCAACCTCAATACGGTCGCCTTGGGAACGGGCGCCAACGCGGGCGGCAGTTCGGCGGTCTCCATTGGCGACGGCTCGCAGGCCGCGGGCACGCAGGCCGTGGGCGTGGGCTATTTCAGCAAGGTCAGCGGCAACAACTCGGGCGCGATCGGCACCAACAACACCGTCGCGGCCAACAACGCCTTTGTGATGGGCAACAACATCTCGGTCGGCGCCGGCCTGGCCGGCACCGTGGTGCTCGGCAACGGCTCGGCCGCCGTGGCCGCGGCGCCCGTGACCAACGTCGTCCTCAACGGCACCACCTACAACTTCGCCGGCACCGCGCCTGCCAGCACGGTCAGCGTGGGGGCGGCGGGGACGGAGCGCCAGATCACCAACGTGGCGGCAGGCCGCGTGAACGGCAGCAGCACCGATGCGGTCAATGGCAGCCAGTTGAATGCGACCAACCTGGCGGTGACCAATCTCGCGACCAACGGTGTGCCCACCAAGTACTTCAATGCCAACTCGAGCGGCGCGGACAGCGTGCCCACGGGCGCCAACAGCATCGCCATCGGGCCGGATGCCGTGTCGGGGGGGGCGAACTCCATGGCCGCAGGTCAGGGCGCGCGATCCGCCGGGCAGCTTGCGGTAGCTGTCGGCCCCAATGCCAACGCCAGTGCCTTCGGTGCCAGCGCCCTGGGCGTGAACAGCAAGGCCATTGGCGGCAGTGCCACGGCCCTGGGCAACAGCGCCGTTGCAGCCGGTAACAGCGCAGCGGCCTTGGGCGAAGGCTCCAACGCAACGGGCACCAACGCGGTGGCCGTGGGTGCCAGCGCCAAGGCGAGCAGTGACTACGCGCTGGCCGTCGGCCCCAGTGCCAATGCCAGTGCCTTCGGTGCCAGCGCCATGGGCGTCAACAGCAAGGCCACTGGCAACAGTGCTGTCGCTCTGGGCAATGGTGCGAGTGCGTCCAATACCAACGCCATGGCCCTGGGCACCAGCGCCGTCGCATCCGGCGCCAGCGCATTGACCGCGGGCGAAAGCAGCACGGCCACCGGCAGCCGGTCCGCAGCCTTCGGCAACACCGCCAGAGCGCTGGCTGACGACACGCTGGCCGCCGGCTCGAGCGCCAATGCGTCAGGTCTTCAGAGCGTGGCGATCGGCTTTCTGACGACGGCCACCAAAACCAATGCGGTGGCGTTGGGAGCGAGTGCCGATGCGACCGGTGCCGCTGCGATCGCCGTAGGTGCGGGTGCGGGTGCTTCGGGTGGCACCAGCGCTGCCTTCGGGGTCAACAGCGTCGCCTCCGGCGACCAGAGTGTGGCGGTCGGCTCCAATGCCAATGCCAGTGCCTTCGGTGCCAGCGCCATGGGCGTCAACAGCAAGGCCACGGGGGGCAGTGCCACCGCCCTGGGCAACAGCGCCGTTGCAGCGGGTAACAGCGCCGCGGCCTTGGGCGAAAGTGCCAACGCAACGGGCACCAACGCCGTGGCCGTGGGTGCCAGCGCCAAGGCGAGCAGCGACTACGCGCTGGCCGTCGGCTCCACCTCCAATGCGTCCGGCTTGCAGAGCCTGGCGGTCGGTTATCTGAGCAAGGCGTCCAACGCCAATGCGGTGGCGGTGGGACCGAACGCCAAGGCTTCCGGTGCCACCAGCGCTGCGCTGGGGGGAAACAGCGCGGCTTCAGGCGACCAGAGCGTGGCGCTCGGCGCCAATGCCAATGCCAATGGCTTCGGTGCCAGCGCCCTGGGCGTCAACAGCAACGCCATTGGCGGCAGCGCCACCGCCCTGGGCAACAGCGCCAGTGCAGCCGGCAACAGCACGGTGGCCTTGGGCGAAAGCGCCAAGACGAGCAGCAACTTCGCGCTGGCCGCCGGCGCCTCCTCCAATGCGTCGGGCCTGCAGAGCCTGGCGGTCGGTTACCTGAGCAAGGCTTCCAACACCAATGCGGTGGCGGTGGGTGCGGGCGCCAATGCGGCCGGCAGCAGCGGGGTCAGCGTGGGCGCGAACTCCGCCGCCCGCCTCGACAACGCGGTGGCCGTGGGCAATAACGCCAACGCCGCGGGCAGCAACTCCTCAGCGCTCGGCAATGCCTCCGCGGCGTCCGGCGCCGACGCGCTCGCAGCCGGCGCCAGTTCCACGGCCTCCGGCGCGCAGAGCGTGGCAGTGGGCATCAACTCGAAGGCGTCCAACACCAGCGCGCTGGCCTTGGGCAACAATGCCTTGGCATCGGGCACGCAGTCGATCGCCATCGGCAACGGCGCGCAGGCCACGGGCACGCAGTCGTTGAGCGTGGGCACGGGCAACAAGGTCAGTGGCAACAACTCGGGTGCCTTCGGCGACCCGAACACTGTGACCGGCGCGGGCTCGTATGCGTTCGGCAACAACAACACCATCGCGGCCGACAGGGCCTTCGTGATGGGCAACAACGTCTCGGTCGGCTCCAGCCTGACCGGCGCCGTGGTGCTGGGCGATGGCTCGGCGGCCGTGGCTGCCCAGGCGACCACGGGCACGACGATCAATGGCATCGGCTACGCCTTCGCGGGCACCGCACCCACCAGCACGGTGAGCGTGGGCGCTGCCAATGCGGAACGCCAGATCACCAACGTGGCCGCGGGCCGGCTGAGCGGCACCAGCACCGATGCGGTCAACGGCAGCCAGCTGTTCGCGACCAACCAGGCGGTGAACAAGCTCGTGACCAACGGCGCGCCGACCAAGTACTTCAAGGTTAATTCGGTGGAGGCCGACAGCGTTGCGGCGGGTGCGGAGAGCGTGGCCATCGGGCCGAAGGCTGTGGCCGGTAGCCAAAATTCCATCGCGATGGGCAACAACGCCAATGCCAACGGCATCGGGGATGTGGCCATCGGGGCCAACAGCACTGCGGCCAATGGGGTGATCTCTGGAACGGGGCAGTTGCTTCGAGGTGTGGCCATTGGTGAAAACAGCAGCGCAGCCGGCGGTGTGGCCGTGGGCGAGAAAGCCAATGCGGGGCTGGGTTCCACTGCGCTCGGCAATGGTTCTGTGGCAGCGAACGGCGGGATTGCGCTGGGGGTAAGGACGGATGCGCCAACCAGCGCTATGGGGACCTACTCGGTCGCTGTGGGCATACTCGCCAATGCAAGCGGCGATCAAAGTATGGCGGTCGGCGCCGCGAGTGTGGCTTCGGGCGACTTTTCGCTCGCTGCCGGCTCCGGTTCCATAGCTTCTGGTAACCGATCAGCCGCTGTTGGCGTGAACGCCAATGCCTCTGGTCTCAGTGGCCTTGCGGCGGGTGATCGGGCCAGTGCATCCGGTGTCGGTGCCGTTGCGGTCGGTTTTCTTTCGAATGCCAGCGCCGAAGGATCCGTGGCTCTTGGGGCAGTCAACGCCGTCAGCGGAGAAAGCTCCAGCGCCGTCGGGAACCTGAACAACGTTTCGGGCAACAACGCTGCTGCGCTGGGCTACCAGAACAACGTGGCATCGAACAACGCCTTCGTGCTGGGCAACAACGTCACGGTCGGCACCGGCCTGGACGGCGCCGTGGTGCTGGGCAACAACTCGAAGGTGGCGGCGGCGCAGGCCACCACGGGCACGACGATCAACGGCAAGGCCTACACCTTTGCGGGTACGACGCCCGCCGCGGGCGATGTGGTCAGCGTGGGTGCAGTGGGTGCGGAGCGCCAGATCACCAACGTGGCCGCAGGCCGCGTGACCGCGGGCAGCACGGATGCGGTCAACGGCAGCCAGCTGTACGCAACCAACACCGAGCTGAGCAACGTCGGCGCGGTGGTGACCAACATCACCAATGGTGGCGGCATCAAGTACTTCCGTGCGCAATCGACCGCGGCGGACAGCCTGGCGTTGGGCACGGACAGCGTGGCGGTCGGGCCGCGGTCTGTGGCCAGCGGGACGGATTCGATCGCCATGGGCACCAATGCCAATGCCAGTGCCTTCGGTACCACCGCTCTGGGCGTCAACAGCAACGCCACCGGCGGCAGTGCCACCGCGCTGGGCAACAGCGCCACGGCCAGTGCCAGCAGCACAGTGGCCGTGGGTGAAAACGCCAAGGCGAGCAGCAACTTCGCGCTGGCGGCCGGCGCCTCGGCCAATGCATCGGGCCAGCAGAGCGTGGCGGTCGGTTACCTGAGCAAGGCTTCCAATACCAATGCGGTGGCGGTGGGTAGGGGGGCCAACGCCTCCGGCGCCACCAGCGCTGCGTTCGGGGGCAACAGCGCGGCTGAGGGCGACCAGAGCGTGGCGCTCGGCGCCAATGCCAATGCCAGTGCTTTCGGTGCCAGCGCCGTGGGTGTCAATGCCAAGGCTTCTGGTGGGTCTTCGATCGCCATGGGAAACGGCGCGAATGCGTCCAACAACAGCGCCATGGCCATGGGCACCAACGCCAATGCATCCGGTAACAGCTCAACGGCTTTGGGCGAAAGCAGCAATTCAACCGGTCTCAGGGCAGCGGCCTTGGGCAATAGCGCCAGGGCGCTGGCTGACGATGCACTGGCAGCCGGCTCCAGCTCCGTGGCCTCGGGCGAAAAGAGCGTCGCCGTGGGCTTCAACTCGAAGGCGTCCAACGCCAGCGCGCTGGCCTTCGGCAACAATGCCATGGCATCGGGCACGCAGTCGATCGCCATCGGCAATGGATCGCAGGCCACGGGCACGCAGTCGTTGAGCGTGGGCACGGGGAACGTTGTCAGCGGCAACAACTCGGGTGCCTTCGGCGACCCGAACACCGTGACTGGCGCGGGCTCGTACGCCTTCGGCAACAACAACACCGTCGCGGCCGACAGGGCCTTCGTGATGGGCAACAACGTCTCGGTCGGCTCCAGCCTGACCGGCGCCGTGGTGCTGGGCGACGGCTCGGCGGCCGTGGCCGCGACGCCCGTGACCGGCGTCACGATCAATGGCAGCGGCTACGCCTTCGCCGGCACCACGCCCACCAGCACGGTGAGCGTGGGAGCTGCCGGTGCGGAGCGCCAGATCACCAACGTGGCTGCGGGCCGCCTGAGCAACACCAGCACCGATGCGGTCAACGGGAGCCAGTTGTTCGCGACCAACCAGGCGGTGAGCAAGCTTGTGATCAACGGTGCGCCCACCAAGTATTTCCATGCCAACTCGGCGGAGGCCGACAGCGTTGCCTATGGCGCGGAAAGTATCGCGATCGGGCCGAAGACTGTGGCGGTGGGAGCGAATTCGGTGGCCATGGGCAACAACGCCAATGCCAACGGCGTCGGAGCGATTGCCATTGGGGGCAACAGCGTAGCCAGCAACTCGCTCAGTACGATCACGGGTCAAGAGCTCCGTGGTCTTGCCATCGGTGAAAACAGCAGTGCAAGTGGCGGTGTGGCTGTGGGCGAGAAAGCCACATCGACCTTGGGCGGCACCGCGCTCGGCAATGGGACCGTGGCGGCGAATGGCGGGATCGCGCTGGGGTCGGTCGCGGAAAGTCCGACCCGAGCAACGGGCCTTCACTCGTTCGCTGCAGGCGCGGGTGCCAACGCTTCAGGCGGTCAAAGCGTGGCCATGGGGGATTCGAGTACGACGTCTGGTGCTCTCGCCATCGCCCTCGGTGTCAACGCGAAGGCAAGTGCCTCTGGGTCCGCGGTCATCGGGGCAAATAGCGCTGTCAGTGGGGTCGCCGCCACCGCGGTCGGTGTCTTGAACAACGTCTCGGGCGACTTCTCCTCTGCGGTGGGTTACAAGAACGCGGTGGTCTCCAACAATGCCCTCGTGCTAGGCAACAACGTCACGGTCGGCACCGGTCTGGATGGTGCCGTGGTGCTGGGCAATAACTCGACGGTGGCGGCCGCCCAGGCCGCCACGGGCACGACGATCAACGGCAAGGCCTACACCTTCGCGGGCACGATGCCGGCTGCGGGCGATGTGGTGAGCGTGGGCGCGGTGGGCGCGGAGCGCCAGATCACCAACGTGGCCGCAGGTCGCGTGATCGCGGGCAGCACGGATGCGGTCAACGGCAGCCAGCTGTATGCGACCAATACGGAACTGAGCAACGTCGGCACTGTGGTGACGAACATCACCAATGGCGGCGGCATCAAGTACTTCCATGTAGGCAAATCGAGCGGTGCGGACAGCCTCCCCACGGGCGCCAACAGCATCGCCATCGGACCGGATGCCGTGTCGGGTGGATCGAGCTCCATGGCGGCAGGTCCTGGCGCGCGGTCCGGAGGGAACGTTGCGGTGGCGATTGGCTTCAATGCGAATGCCAGCGGCTTCGGTTCCAGCGCCATGGGCGTCAGGGCCAATGCCAGCGGTGCCGGTGCCATGGCCATTGGCTTCGAAAGCCAGGCCGCTGGTGAGTCTTCGATCGGCATGGGTGAAAGCGCCAATGCATCCGGTAGCAAGTCGGCAGCCTTTGGCCTCAGCGCCAATGCAACGGGCGACAACGCGCTGGCAGCCGGCACCAGTTCCACGGCCTCGGGTCAACAGAGCGTCGCCGTGGGCTTCAACTCGAAGGCGTCCAACACCAGCGCGCTGGCCCTTGGCAGCAATGCCGTGGCATCGGGCACGCAGTCGATCGCCATCGGCGACGGCTCGCAGGCCGCAGGCACGCAGGCGGTGAGCGTAGGCCTCGGCAACAACGTCAGCGGCAACAACGCGGGGGCGATCGGCGGCAACAACACCATTGCGGCTGCCAACGCCTTCGTGCTGGGCAACAACGTCACAGTCGGCTCTGGCCTGGACGGCGCGGTGGTGCTGGGCAACAACTCGAAGGTGGCGGCCGCACAGGCCACCACCGGCACGACGATCAACGGCAAGGCCTACACCTTCGCGGGCACGACGCCGGCGGCGGGCGATGTGGTGAGCGTGGGCGCGGTGGGCGCGGAGCGCCAGATCACCAACGTGGCCGCAGGTCGCGTGATCGCGGGCAGCACGGATGCCGTCAACGGCAGCCAGCTGTACGCGACCAACACCGAGCTGAGCAACGTGGGCGCGGTGGTGACCAACATCACCAACGGTGGCGGCATCAAGTACTTCAAGGCGAACTCGACCCGCCCTGACAGCATTGCCTCGGGCGCCAACAGCGTGGCCATCGGGCCGGATGCCGTGTCGGGTGGCTCGAGCTCCATTGCGGCAGGACCAGGCGCGCGATCCGGGGGGCAGGTCGCGGTGGCGCTGGGCTTCAATGCCAATGCCAACGGCGTCTCTGCCACCGCCATTGGCTACGAAAGCAAGGCCACTGGGGAGTCCTCGATCGCCATGGGCGAAAGCACCGGTGCAGCTGGTATCAGGTCAACAGCCTTAGGCTTCAGCGCCAATGCGACGGTTGACGACGCGCTGGCAGTCGGTACGAACGCGAATGCCTCCGGCGTACAAAGCGTCGCCCTGGGGAACAACTCGAAGGCGTCCAACACCAGCGCGCTGGCCTTCGGCAGCAATGCGGTGGCATCGGGCACTTCGTCGATCGCCATCGGCAACGGCTCGCAAGCCGCAGGCACGCAGGCGGTGAGCGTGGGTCTCGGCAACAACGTCAGCGGCAACAACTCGGGGGCGATCGGCAGCAACAACACTGTCGCGGTCACCAACGCCTTCGTGATGGGCAACAACGTCACGGTCGGCACCGGCCTGGACGGCGCTGTGGTGCTGGGCAACAACTCCACGGTGACGGCCTCGAACCCGACGGCCAATGCAACGGTCAACGGAAAGAGCTACACCTTTGCTGGCTCTGCACCCGCGGCGGGCGCTGTGGTCAGCGTGGGTGCGGCGGGTGCAGAGCGCCAGATCACGAACGTGGCTGCAGGCCGCCTGAGCGCCACCAGCACGGATGCCGTCAACGGCAGCCAGCTGTACGCGACCAACACCGAGCTAAGCAACGTGGGCTCGGTGGTGACCAACATCAGCAATGGTGGTGGCATCAAGTACTTCAAGGCGAACTCGACCTTGGCGGACAGCCAGGCCCAGGGCCTGGACAGCGTGGCGATCGGACCGAACGCGGTGGCGAAGAACGCGAGCGACGTGGCGCTGGGCAATGGCTCGGTCACGGACACCGCAGTGGCGACCACGGGCGCGACGATCAACGGCAAGGCCGTGACCTTCGCAGGCAGCGCTCCAACCAGTACGGTGAGCGTGGGAAGTGTCGGTTCGGAACGCACCATCACCAACGTCGCTGCCGGCCAGCTGACCGCCAGCAGCACGGACGCCGTCAACGGCAGCCAGCTGTACGCGACCAACACGGAGCTGAGCAACGTGGGCTCGGTGGTGACGAACATCACCAACGGCGGCGGCATCAAGTACTTCAAGGCCAACTCGACCTTGGCGGACAGCCAGGCTCAGGGCCTGGACAGCGTGGCGATCGGGCCGAACGCGGTGGCGGCCAACGCCAACGACGTGGCCCTGGGCAGTGGCTCGGTCACTGACACCGCGGTGGCGACCGCGGGTGCGACCATCAACAACAAGGCGGTGACTTTCGCGGGCAGCGCGCCAACCAGCACGGTGAGCGTCGGTGCAGCAGGTGCAGAGCGGACCATCACCAACGTGGCCGCAGGCCGCCTTACCGCCAGCAGCACGGACGCCGTCAACGGCAGCCAGCTGTACGCGACCAACACGGAGCTGGGCAACGTGGGCTCGGTGGTGACCAACATCACCAACGGTGGTGGCATCAAGTACTTCAAGGCCAACTCGACCTTGGCAGACAGCCAGGCCCAGGGCCTGGACAGCGTGGCGATCGGCCCGAACGCGGTCGCGACCAACGCGAGCGACGTGGCGCTGGGCAATGGCTCCACCACGACCGCCGCGGTCCAGACGGCGGGTGCGACCGTCAACGGCAACACCTACACCTTCGCCGGTGCTGCGCCGACCAGCACGGTCAGCGTCGGCAGCGTCGGTGCAGAGCGCACGATCACCAACGTGGCCGCAGGCCGCCTGAGTGGAACCAGCACGGACGCCGTCAACGGCAGCCAGTTGTATGCGACCAACACGGAGCTGAGCAACGTGGGCTCGGTGGTGAACAACATCAGCAACGGTGGTGGCATCAAGTACTTCAAGGCGAACTCGACGCTGGCGGACAGCCAGGCGCAAGGCCTGGACAGTGTGGCGATCGGGCCAAACGCGGTGGCGACCAAGGCGGGTGACGTGGCGCTGGGCAGTGGCTCCACCACAACCGCCGCGATCCAGACGGCGGGTGCGACCGTCAACGGCAACGCCTACACCTTCGCAGGTGCGGCGCCGACCAGCACGGTCAGCGTCGGCAGCGTCGGCGCAGAGCGGACCATCACCAACGTGGCCGCAGGCCGCCTTACCGCCAGCAGCACGGACGCCGTCAACGGCAGCCAGCTGTACGCGACCAACACGGAGCTGAGCAACGTGGGCTCGGTGGTGACCAACATCACCAACGGTGGTGGCATCAAGTACTTCAAGGCCAACTCGACCTTGGCAGACAGCCAGGCCCAGGGCCTGGACAGCGTGGCGATCGGCCCGAACGCCGTGGCCAAGAACGCGAGCGATGTGGCGCTGGGCAATGGCTCGGTCACGGACACCGCGGTGGCGACGACGAATGCTGTCGTCAATGGAACGACCTACAACTTCGCCGGCAACGCACCGACCAGCACGGTCAGCGTCGGCAGCGTCGGCGCAGAGCGGACCATCACCAACGTCGCCGCCGGCCAGCTGACCGCCAGCAGCACGGATGCGGTCAATGGCAGCCAGCTCTACGCGACCAACAACGAGCTGAGCAACGTGGGCTCGACGGTGACGACCATCACCAATGGTGGTGGAATCAAGTACTTCCGAGCGAACTCGACGCTGCCAGACAGCCAGGCTCAGGGTCTGGACAGTGTGGCGATCGGGCCGAACGCTGTGGCCAAGAACGCGAGTGACGTGGCTTTGGGCAATGGCTCGGTCACGGACATCGCAGTGGCCACGACCGGCGCGACGATTAACGGCAAAGCTGTGACCTTCGCGGGGAGCGCTCCGACCAGCACAGTCAGTGTGGGAAGTGCGGGCGCGGAACGCACCATCACCAACGTGGCAGCAGGCCGCCTGAGTGGTACCAGCACGGACGCCGTCAACGGCAGCCAGCTGTATGCGACCAACAACGAGTTGTCGAACGTCGGTAGCACCGTGACGACCATCACCAACGGTGGCGGCATCAAGTACTTCCGCGCGAACTCGACGCTGGCTGACAGCCAGGCCCAGGGTCTCGACAGCGTGGCCATCGGCCCGAACGCCGTGGCCAAGAACGCAAGCGATGTGGCGCTGGGCAATGGCTCCGTCACAGACACCGCGGTGGCGACCGCGGGTGCGACGATCAACGGCAAGGCCGTGACCTTCGCGGGCAGTGCTCCGACCAGCACGGTGAGCGTGGGAAGTGTCGGTTCGGAACGCACCATCACCAACGTGGCAGCAGGCCAGCTGACCGCCAGCAGCACGGATGCGGTCAATGGCAGCCAGCTGTATGCGACCAACAACGAGCTCAGCAACGTCGGTAGCACGGTTACTACGATCACCAATGGCGGCGGCATCAAGTACTTCCGTGCCAACTCGACGCTGGCAGACAGCCAGGCCCAGGGCCTGGACAGCGTGGCGATTGGTCCGAACGCGGTGGCTAAGAATGCGAGCGATGTGGCGCTGGGCAACGGCTCGGTCACGGACGCCGCGGTGGCGACGACTGGCGCGACGATCAACGGCAAGGCGGTGACCTTCGCGGGCAATGCGCCGACCAGCACGATCAGTGTGGGCAGCGTGGGTGCAGAACGCACCATCACCAACGTCGCCGCTGGCCAGCTGACCGCCAGCAGCACGGATGCGGTCAATGGCAGTCAGCTGTATGCGACCAACAACGAGCTGTCGAATGTGGGCTCGACGGTGACGACCATCACCAACGGCGGTGGCATCAAGTACTTCCGTGCCAACTCGACGCTGGCCGACAGCCAGGCCCAGGGCCTGGACAGCGTGGCGATCGGTCCGAACGCGGTGGCCAAGAATGCGAGCGACGTGGCGCTGGGCAATGGCTCGGTCACGGACACCGCAGTGGCGACCACGGGCGCGACGATCAACGGCAAGGCCGTGACCTTCGCAGGCAACGTTCCGACCAGCACGGTGAGCGTGGGCTCGGTGGGTGCAGAGCGGACCATCACCAACGTGGCCGCAGGCCGCCTTACCGCCAGCAGCACGGATGCCGTCAACGGCAGCCAGCTGTACGCGACCAACACGGAGCTGAGCAACGTGGGCTCGGTGGTGACCAACATCACCAACGGTGGTGGCATCAAGTACTTCAAGGCGAACTCGACGCTGCCTGACAGCCAGGCGCAAGGCCTGGACAGTGTGGCGATCGGGCCGAATGCGGTGGCCAAGAACGCGAACGATGTGGCCCTGGGCAATGGCTCTGTCACGGACACCGCGGTGGCTACCACGGGTGCGACCATCAACGGCAAGGCGGTGACCTTCGCAGGAAATGCGCCGACCAGCACAGTCAGTGTGGGAAGCGCCGGTGCGGAACGCACGATCACCAATGTGGCCGCAGGTCAGTTGACCGCCACGAGCACGGATGCCGTCAACGGCAGCCAGCTCTACGCGACCAACAACGAGCTGAGCAACGTGGGCTCGACGGTGACCAACATCACCAACGGTGGCGGGATCAAGTACTTCCGAGCCAACTCAAGTGACAACGACAGCCAGGCGCTGGCTCTGGAGAGCGTGGCGATCGGGCCGAAGGCAGTGGCCAACCACGTGGGTGATGTGGCACTGGGTGCTGGATCGACTACGGACACCGCAGTCCAGACGGCGGGCGCGACGATCAACGACAAGGCCGTGACCTTCGCAGGCACTGCGCCGACCAGCACGGTCAGCGTGGGAAGTGTTGGTGCCGAACGCACGATCACCAACGTGGCCGCAGGACAACTCACCGCGAGCAGCACGGACGCCGTCAATGGCAGCCAGCTGTACCAGACCAACACCGAGCTGAGCAACGTGGGTACGACGGTGACCAATATCACCAACGGTGGCGGGATCAAGTACTTCCGAGCCAATTCGAGCGGCAACGACAGCCAGGCGCTGGCTCTGGAGAGCGTGGCGATCGGGCCGAACGCGGTGGCCAACAACGTGGGTGATGTGGCGCTGGGAAGTGCTTCCACCACAACCACAGCGGTCCAGACAACCGGTGCGACCATCAACGGCAACGCCTACACCTTCGCAGGTGCGGCGCCGACCAGCACGGTCAGCGTGGGCAGCGTCGGTGCGGAACGCACCATCACCAACGTCGCCGCGGGCCGCCTGAACGCCAACAGCACCGATGCCGTCAACGGCAGCCAGCTGTATGCGACCAACGAGGAGCTGACCAAGGTCGGGACGACGGTGACCAACATCAGCAACGGTGGTGGCATCAAGTACTTCCATGCCAAATCGAGCGGCGCCGACAGCCTGGCCCAAGGCCAGGAGAGCGTGGCGATCGGCCCGAATGCGGTAGCCGTCGGTGCCGGCGATGTGGCGCTGGGCAACGGCTCGAAGGCGAACGGGGCCACGGGCACGACCGGCGCGACCATCAACGGCAACGCCTATACCTTCGCAGGCAACGCGCCCACCAGTACGGTGAGCGTGGGTGATGTTGGAGAGGAGCGCACGATCACCAACGTGGCGGCGGGCCGCCTGAGCGGCAGCAGCACGGATGCAGTCAACGGCAGCCAGCTGTTCGCGACCAACATCGAAGTCGGCCTGATCGGCACGACGGTGAAGAACATCAACAACGGCGCAGGCATCAAGTACTTCCACGCCAACTCGAGCGCTGCCGACAGCAAGGCCTCAGGCAGCGACAGCGTGGCCATCGGCCCGAACGCGGTGGCTAACAGCAACGGCGGCGTGGCCTTGGGTGCAGGTTCCGTCGCCAACACGAACGCGGGTGTCGCTGGCTACATTCCCCCATCGGCAAGCGCCAGTGCGGTGAACGCGATCAACGCGACGACCGGCACGCAGGGGGCGGTCTCGGTAGGGGATGCGGCCAACGGCATCTTCCGCCAGATCAATGGCGTCGCCGCCGGCACGGCCGACAGCGATGCGGTCAACGTGGCGCAGCTCAAGGCGATCAGCCAATCGGTCGCGACGGCCGGCGACAAGTGGATCGTCGGTTCGCCGACGAGCTACAAGGCACCGACCTCGGTCGGAACCGACAGCACGGCGGTGGGTTCGGGTGCATCGGTGACGGCGGACAACGGCGTCGCCATGGGCACCGGTGCGTCGGTGACGGCGGACAAGAGCGTGGCGCTGGGCAACGGCGCAACGGCTTCGACGGCCAACAGCGTGGCGCTGGGCAACGACTCGAAGACCTCTGCCGCAGTTGCCAGCACCAGCGTGACCCTGCAGGGCACCACCTACACCTTTGCCGGCAGCGCGCCGGTGGGCGTGGTCAGTGTCGGCAGTGCGGGCGCAGAGCGTCAGATCACCAACGTGGCAGCGGGGCAACTCAACGCCAACAGCACGGATGCGGTGAACGGCAGCCAGCTCTACGCGACCAACACGGCGCTCAACAACATCCAGGGCGGCGCCGGCATCAAGTACTTCCATGCCAACTCGGCAGCGGCCGACTCGAAGGCCGATGGCGCGGAAAGCGTGGCTGTCGGACCCCAGGCCGTGTCGACGGGCGCCGGTTCCGTCGCCATGGGCAACGGTGCCAAGTCGAACGCCGCCAACAGCGTCGCATTGGGCGCAGGCTCCACGGCCGACCGGACCGGCATGGCCGGCCAGAAGGAACTGTTCTCCAACACGGTGGTGAACTCGACGCAGGGCGCGGTGTCGGTCGGCAGCGCGGGCAACGAGCGCCAGATCACCAACGTGGCCGGCGGCACCGAGGCCACCGATGCGGTGAACGTGCGACAGCTGCAGTCCGTGAAAGCGGGCAGCGTGCAATACGACACCAACGCCGACGGCTCGGTCAACCAGAACAGCATCACGCTGGGCGGCTCGAACAGCAGCGCGACCGCGATCCACAACGTGGCGGCGGGTGTGGCCGGCACCGATGCGGCCAACGTCGACCAGGTCAAGCAGATGGGCCAGGAGGCGAATGCCTACACCGACCTGCGGTCGAACCAACTGCGCGCCGACATCCAGACCACAGCCAAGGATGCAAGCGCCGGTACCGCAGGTGCGATGGCCATGGCGGGCATGCCTCAGGCGTCGATTCCCGGCAAGAGCATGTGGACGGCAGGCGCTGCCGCCTACGACGGCCAGGCTGCGATCGCGATCGGTGTGTCCAAGCTGGCGGACAACGGGCGCTGGGTCATCAAGTTCAGCGGCTCGGCCAACTCGCGCGGCAAGACCGGCGTGTCGGTCGGCGCGGGCTTCCACTGGTAAGCCGACTCCATCCACGCAAGGACGACATCATCATGAAAAACAAACTGCATCGTCTCTCCCTCGTCGCGCTGGGCATGGCGGCTGTGCTGGCCCTGCCGGCCTGTGGCACCTCGTCGGTCAGCCGCGGCATCACCGACGGCGGTACGGCCGCCGAGGTGGTCTTCCCGAGCCCAGAGAAGGACGCCTGGCTCAAAGAGGGAACATTCCCCAACCTCGACAACCTGCGCGCGGTAGGGCCCGGCGCGACCAAGGACCAGCTGTACGACCTGCTGGGCAGGCCCCATTTCCGTGAAGGCCTGGCGGGGCCGCGCGAGTGGGACTACATCTTCCACTTCCGCCGGCCCGACGGCAGCGTCGCGACCTGCCAGTACAAGGTGATCTTCGACAAGAACTTCGAGGCGCGGAGCTTCCTCTGGTCGCCTGCCGGCTGTGCCGATGTGCTGAAGCCCGCGGCCGCGCCCGCGCAGGCGCCGGTGGCCGCGGTGGTGCCGGCCGCGCTGCCGGTGGCGCCGCCGGCCCCCGTGCCCGCGGCCCCGATGCCGCGCAGGGTGACGCTCGACGGCGACAGCCTGTTCCGTTTCGACAAGAGCGCGGCCGAAGACATGCTGCCCGAGGGGCGGCGCCAGGTCGCGGCGCTGGCGGCCAGCATTCAGAGGAACTTCAGGTCGCTGCGCGAGATTCGCATCACCGGCCACACCGACCGCCTGGGCGGCGACGCCTACAACGACACGCTGTCGCGGGCGCGTGCGAACACGGTGCGCGAGATGTTCGTGCGCGAAGGCATCCCGGCGCAGCTGATCCGCACGCAGGGCATGGGCAAGCGGCAGCCCGTGGTGAATTGCGCCGGCACCCGGAAGAACGACGCTTTGATCAGTTGCCTGCAGCCCAACCGGCGGGTGGAGATCCAGGTCGACGGTGCGCAGTGACCGTGTACGGCGTTCAAGCACACGCAGAAGGCGGCGCGCCGCTGGGGCGCATCGCCATCGTGGACGCGCGGGAGCGCTCGCGGGCCAATGCCCGGCGAGCGGTGCGGCGACTAGGCTACGAAGCGGAGGTCTACGAGAGCGTCGGGGAGATGGCGCGTCGCATGCAGGGACCAGCGCGGCTCGCCATGGCCTTGCTGGCCGGCGCGAAAGACAGCGCGGCCTCCGCTGCACAGATGGCGGAGCTGCGTGCGCTCCTCGGCCCCTCGGTGCCCACGCTGCATCTGGTGCCGAAGAACCAGCTGCACGAACTGGCATCGCTGTGCCACCAGACCCCGGACGAGATCTTCGGTCGCCTCACCGCCTTCAGCGAGCTGTCCAGTCTCCTGCGGGTGTACATGCGCAACGTGCACCTGCGCGTGCCCGACGTCGATTGGGAATGGGAGCGCTACCGGTTCCTGCCCATGATGAATGCGGTGGCGTTCGGCGACTGCACGGTCGAGTTGCGGACCGACGAGTTCGATCTGGCGACCGAACTGTTCCGCCACACGGGCCACACGCTCACGCGCCAGCAGCTCTGCATGGCGATCTGGGGGCACGACGGCCACGACAAGTCGCGCTCGCTGGATGCCTGTGCATCGCGCCTGCGCCGGGCCTTGCAGCTTGAAGAGAATGGGTGGAAACTGCGGGCCGTTTGGGGTGCGGGCTATCGATTGGACGGGCCTTCACAAGGATCCACGAGATCCTTGGAGGTGCCGGATTTCGAAGTGTCCTAGTCGACAACGACAGAGGAAGGGGACGCGCAGAAAATGAACCAGAAAAAGAACCGCGGACAAAGCGGAGCCAGGAAAGCTTGCACGCCCGGCTTGCCCTCGTGCGACACGGATTGCCGAACCCGCCCGCGATGCCGCCCGGAAGCTGTCCCCCAGCGGGTGGAGCGGCGATGGGGCGCTATCTCCTGACTTTCATCGTGCTCGCGGCGTTTGCCCCGGGCGCCATCTGCCTCTTCCTGATGGCGCGGGGCACGCCTTCGGACCCTCTGCGCGGGCCCGCACTGTCCCGGGCAGCGCGGCCGATGGCAGATGCCGCGCGAACCGAGCCGCCGCCCGTCAGCGCGCTGGGCGACGACGTGCCGGCCTGGGTCCGGCGCGCGGAGAAGGCCGCGAAGCCGCGAGGCGACGGCGGTTGACGCGCTGGCGCGTTCGTGGACAGGGTTGGCAGTGACCACCGCGGACCGTGGCCACGGCCGACAGGGACGTGGAGGCTATTGCGTGTCGCGTCGGTGCGCTGGTTCCTGAGGGGAGCGAGCGCGAATCACCGTGCGTCCGGGCCGCCAGCCGGATCATCGGCTGCGGCCGCCATCGCCATCGCGAGCAGGCCCATGAGGTGTTCGCCCACAAGCTCCTTCTCGAAGGCGCTGCTCAGTGTCTCGAGTTCTTCCCATGCCCAGGTGCGAAGGTAGGCGGACAGCGGTGCCATCCATTGGTCGTCGGCTTCGAATCGGCGCGCGATCGCTGCGGGCGTGTGACCGAACCAGCGCGCGGCCCATCGCGCCGACAGGCCGAGGGTCCAGGCGGTCGGAAGGGGATGCATGCGCGGACTCGTCTCGCGTTCTGGATCGATGAGCAGCAGCCGGATTCCCTCGGCCGTCCCGACGCAGCGACCCTGCCGCTCCGACGAGGTTGCGTACCGACGCCACAGGCGCACGCCACCCAGCGCAATGCCAGGGCCGCGCGCCTCGTCGACGGGGCCTTGACGCTCGCCAGGTCGCGAGACCACGGGCGTCGACAGGCCGGATCGGCGGGCCGACGAGGTGGTCGCAGCATCGGCTTCATGGGCAGAGAGGGCGCTCACCTTGGGCCTTCTTCGTGTGACAGATATCTTCCTGAGGCAAGGTGCGTGCCCGGATGTCGCCGGTTGCCGGAGCTGACGCCCAGGCTTCGAGGCGGCTGCGAAAGCTGCTTGATTTCATTGAGGAATCTGCTGCCGGATTGCACTGTCTCGGCGGCACTCGCATCGCGCGCGGATGTGGCGGGGCATGTTCCGTTCCCGCTCTACGTAACGCCCCTTTCAGGTAACACGCGCCACATCGACGGCGGCATTGCGCGGTGATTTGATGGGCTCCCGGAGCGGGTCCCTGCGTTGCATGCCGTGCGCCGTGGCGGCAAAAGTCCAGCGAGGACATCTGCCGTCGATCGCGGCGGCTCGGCTTTCGTGCATTGCTAGACAGCTGTGCGTGAACTTCATAGAGCCGGTTCCTTTTTTTCAACTCAGGAATTTGTCTCAAACGCTAACGTTCCTCAAACTCCCGCTACAGAGTGGCATCGGATGACCACAACGCCGGGAGACGTCATCCAGACGGCCCGGCCATTGGCCTGTGAAATCTTCCCAGGGGATGCCCTTTGCGGACACCCCGAGGGAAGTCGCCGTAGGGGTTCTTCAGACCGAATTTCCAGGCTTGCTTTCATGTCCGACACGCCTTTGCATGTGCATCAGTTCGATACGGATTTCCTGGAACGAAAGCACAGGTTCTCCTACTGGGCCGATACCTTCTCCGGCAGCGTCGGCTACGCGGGTCTCGAGAGCCCCAGCCGAGACGACTTTCATCAACGCCTCTCGATCCTGGAGGTGCCTGGCGTGGCCCGCTTCCAGCGGCACCAGGGCAGCGTGATCTCGGTGCGCTCGGAGCCCGGGCAGGTGGAGCGCGTGGAGGCCTATCCCCTCTACCTGATGCTCAAGCTGGGCAACGGCGCCACGTCGATCGCACAGGGGCGCGAGGCGCTCATCGAGACCGGGGACATGGTGCTGCTCGACGCCAGCAGGGGCATGCAGATGCGCGCGCACCAGGCGGTGAACTCGCTGGTGATCGGCCTGTCGGCGCCGCTCACGCAGCGCTGGATTCCCGGCGGCCGCGACTCGGTGGGGCTGCGCCTCGATGGCGCCAGGGGATGGGCGGGCGTGCTGTCGGCCTACCTGCGATCGCTGGACCTCCATCAGGTCGAGGGCATCGAGCGGCCTCTCGAGCGCGCGCTGATCGGCGAGCACATCCTGTCGATGCTCTCGTTCACGCTGGAGCAGCGCGGGCTGATGAGCGGCGGAGAAACGGTGTCGTCGCGGGATCACCTGCTGCACGGCCGCATGCGCAACTGGATCCGCGACAACTACAGCAATCCCGCGGTCAGCGCGTCGATGCTGGCGGACCATTTCAACGTCTCCGTGCGCTATGTGCACAAGGTGTTCTCCATCGCGGGTCGCGGCGTGACCTTCCGGGATGCGCTGCAGTGCGAGCGCCTCGACGCCGCGTTGCGCATGCTGCGCACGGCCGCCAATTCCAACACCTACATGGCCCAGATCGCCTACCGCTGCGGCTTCTCCGACGCAGCCTACTTCGGCCTGGTGTTCCGAAAGGTCTTCGGCTGCACGCCCCGCGCCTACGGGCGGAAGTTCCTGGGCGAGGGGCCGGCGGACGACGAGGTGTCCGCCGCAGAGCTTTCCTGAGCGAGGGCCTGCTTCGGCAGGCCGAGGACGCGCTGCGCCGCACCGTGCCGGCCTTCCTCGCATGGGGCCGCCACCGCGATGCGCCCCCCTGTGCCCTGTGGCGCATGTGCGACATGCGCCCTGGGTCGACTCCCGTTCCCAGTCGGGGTGTTTTCGTTCATGATCTCGCGCTCGGCGCTGTCCGATCAAGACAGCGCACGCCAGAAAAGCCGATGCCACAGAAGTGTCGGTAGACGAGATCCGTCACTCAGGGAGAGAAGCGATGACCATCGCAGGAGAAGCAGACGCCGATATCTTTTCGGCACCGTACGGCGTTGTTCCGCGAGGGCGCGCCGATCCACCAGACACCGGCTTTGTGGCGCAGGAGGCGCTGCAGGCCTGCGCGGCCCGATCCGGGTGCCCCACCGTCGATCTGGGGGGCATGTCCTTCATGCGCATTCGGGGCGGCAGCGTCGAGGCTTGCCAGCACGCCTTGATCGAGCTGCGCGAGAAGAAGCGAAGGTTCTCGCTCCAGCTGCTGGCCGTCGTGCACGGCGAACTCACGGCCGTCGGGCCCTCGGGGCGCAGCCTCACGCTGGCGGCCGGCGACATGGCGCTGCTGGAGGCCGGCGAGGGCATGAGCCTGCTGTCGCTGCAGCCCATGGATGCCTGGGTCGTCGACCTGTCGGAAGCCGTGATCGCGCGCTGGCTGCATCCGGTGCCGACCGGCATGTCTCGGCTCGCGGGCGACAGCGGATGGGGCCGCTTGCTCTCCACCTACCTGCGCAACTGGGCGTTCGAGACCCTGAGCGCGCTCAGCAGTTCCTTCGAAAAGGAGCTCGTCGGCGAGCATGTGATGTCCCTGCTTTCGCTGGCACTGGCGCAAGGACGGGACGGCGCGCCCATCGTTTCCGCGCGCGATCGACACATGTACCTGCGGATGCGCCAGTGCGTGCGCGACAACCATGCCGACACCGAGTTCGGCGTGGCCGCGCTGGCGGCCCGGTTCGGTGCGTCCACACGCCACGTGCACCGCGTGTTCTCCAGGGCCGGCGGCGGGGAGTCCTTTCTCGACGCCGTCCGGCATGACCGCCTCGACGCCGCGGCACGGCTGTTGCGTGCCCCCATGGACGGCGGCGCGCAACAGGTCTCGGTGGCCGAGATCGCCGCGCGCTGCGGCTTCTCCGATCCCGGCTATTTCGGCCGTGTGTTCCGCAAGAAGTACGGCCACTCGCCGAGCGAGTTCGCCAAGAAAAACTTCAAGGCGCCGCGCTGAGCCTGCGGCGGCACCGTCGCGCTGAAGCGGCGGTGCTCAGACCGCCATCGCCGCCGTCAGCGGCGCATGGTGCTCATAGCCCTCGAGCGTGAAGTCGCTGGGCAGCACCTTCTCCAGCCACTCGGGTTCGTAGACGCCGGTGTCCTTGTACGAGGGCACGCGTGACGAGAGCTTCAATTGGGGCGCGGCAAAGGGTTCGCGCTTGAGCTGCTCCTGCAGCATGTCGACGTGGTTCTCGTAGATGTGCACGTCGCCGATGAAGTAGGTGAACCACTTGGGCGTGTAGCCCGTGAGCCGGCCCACCAGGTGCAGCAGCGCCGCGCCCTCGGTCAGGTTGAAGGGCGTGCCCAGGCCCACGTCGTTGCTGCGGATGTAGAGGCACAGCGAGATCTCGCCCTTGGCCTTGTTCGGCAGGAACTGGTAGAGCAGGTGGCAGGGGGGCAGCGCCATCTCCTCGATCTGTGCCCAGTTCCAGCCGTGGAACAGGATCCGGCGGTCGGAGGGGTTCTCGATGATCGTGTCGAGGCACAGTCGCAGCTGGTCGACGGCCTTGTACAGCAGCACCTTGGTGCCCTCGTCGCCATCGTCGAAGGTGGCGAGCTGGCGGTAGCCGCGGGAATTGGCATCGTCGATCTGGCGGGTCTGGTGCGCGGGCAGCGCCTTGTAGGCCGGCCAGTCGCGCCACTGCACGCCGTACACCGGGCCCAGGTCGTCGGTGCCCAGGCGGTAGGGGTTCTCCAGCCAGCGGGCGTTCTCGTTGGCGTTCTGGTCCCAGACCTTGCAGCCCAGTTCGCGGAACTCAGCCGCGTTGCGGGACGCGCGCAGAAAGCCCACGAGTTCGCCGATGGCCGTCTTGAAGGCCAGCTTCTTGGTCGTGACGGCCGGGAAGCCTTGCGTGAGATCGAAGCGCATCATCGCGCCCGGCAGGCTCAGGGTGCGGATGCCGGTGCGGTTCTCCTGCCAGCTGCCGTTGTCGAAGATGTCTTGGACGAGGTCGAGGTACTGTTTCATGGCTTGGCTATTCTGCAGCGAGGGCGGTTTTCGCGCTCAGGCGCGCAGCACGCGCCCCGGGTTCAGGATGTTTTTCGGATCGAGCCCCAGCTTGATGGCCCGCATCATGCCCAGCGCCACCGGCGACTTGTGCTTCTCGAGCTTGTGCACCTTGAGTTCGCCGATGCCATGCTCGGCCGAGAAGGAGCCGCCGAATTTTTCGACCGCGTCGTAGACCAGCGTGTTGACGCGTTCTTCCTCGTCGCGCAGGAAGGCGCGGGCATCGCCCTCGGCCGGCGCCTGCACGTTGTAGTGCAGGTTGCCGTCGCCCAGGTGGCCGAAGTTGACCAGCCGCACGCCCGGGATTTCGCGCTGCAGCAGCGCGTCGGTCTCCTGCACGAAGGCCGGGATGCGCGACACCGCGATCGAGATGTCGTGCTTGATGTTCAGGCCTTCCTCGGCCTGCGCCAGCGGAATGCTCTCGCGGATGTGCCAGAGCTGGTGCGCCTGCGAGAGGTTCTCGGCCACCACCGCGTCGGTCACGCAGCCGTCTTCGAAAGCCGTCTCGAGCAGCGCCTCGAAGCGCGCGCGCGCATGGTCCTCCGATTCGCTGTCCGAATTTTCCAGTAGCACGCAGTAGGGCACGGCCTCGTCGTCGACGAAGGGCACGCGCAGCTGCGGCATGTGCTTGTCGACCAGGCTCAGCGCGAACTTGCCCATCACCTCGAAGCCGGTCAGGCCCGCACCGAGCTGCTTGTGCGCCAGGCCCAGCAGCGTGACCGCATGGTCGAGCGAGGGCACGGCGGCCCAGGCCGTGAGCTGGGCCGCAGGCAGCGGGTAGAGCTTCATGCTCGCGGCGGTGATGATGCCCAGCGTGCCTTCGCTGCCGATCAGCAGGTCGCGCAGGTCGTAGCCGGTGTTGTCCTTGCGCAGGCCGCTGGTGCCGTCCCAGATCTCGCCTTGTGCCGTGACGATTTCCAGGCCCAGGCACAGGTCGCGTGTGTTGCCGTAGCGCACCACCTGTGTGCCGCCAGCGTTGGTCGCGAGGTTGCCGCCGATGGTGCAGCTGCCCTCGGCCGCCAGGCTCAGCGGAAACAGGAAGCCGGCCTTCTCGGCAGTTTCCTGCAGGGTCTGCAGGATGCAGCCGGCCTCGACCGTCATCGTGAGGTTGGCTTCGTCGATGCCGCGGATGGCGTTCATGCGCTGCAGGCTCAGCACGACCTGCGTGCCGCTGGCATCGGGAATGCCGCCCACGGCCAGGCCGGTGTTGCCGCCTTGCGGCACCAGCGAGCTGCCGGCCGCCGCGCAGGCCTTGACCACCTCGGCCACCTGCTGCACGTTGGCAGGCCGCACCACGGCCAGCGCCTTGCCGCGCGCGCGTTTGCGCCAGTCCTGTTCGTAGGCGGCGAGGTCGCCGTCGGTGAGCACATGGGGGGCGCCGAGGATGGCGCGCAGTTGGTCGATCAGGGCAGTGGTCATGGGATGGAAGTCTCCGGCAGGGCGGCTGCTTGCGCTGCCTGGGTCGCATGGGCGTTGCGCAGCCGCAGCCGCACGTGCAAGGCGCATGCGACGAACAGCGCCAGGCACAACAGGATCTCGATGCCGGCCAGTACGCGGCCGGTGGGCAGGGCGTCGCTCCAGGCGCGCACCACGCCCTCGGTGAAGTACAGCCAGATCATCAGGCTGACCCAGCGGTAGGTGTACATGCGGTTCTTCATCAGCCCCGCGAGCGGCACCACCAGCGGCAGCACCTTGAGCGCGAGCCACGAGCCGCCCGGGCGCAGCGGCGCGAGCCACATCTCCCAGGCCAGTCCGAGCACGATCAGGCCGACGAGGCTGCCCACGGCCAGCCAGCGGGTGGCAGCGACGGAGGAAGAAGAGACGGGGGGCGGCGGAGTGGATTTCATTGGGTAGGCGCCGCGGAACCGGCTGGGCCGGGCCGCTGGCGTCGCGCCCTCGAAGGGGCGGGCGCACGCGACACGAAATGCGCGAAGACATGGGGGAGTTCCATATGATACCGGCCATGAATCGTCGGCAATGGTGGAGGGACCTTTCGCATTTCCCGTGGCGCAACACCGCGGCCGTGCTGGGCGAGCGTTTCCGTGAAGACCGGCTCGGCCTCACGGCCAGCAGCTTGACCTTCACCACCACCATCGCGATGGTGCCCTTCTTCACGGTGGCGCTGGCGCTGTTCACGGTGTTTCCGATGTTCGCCAAGATGCAGGGTCGGCTGCAGCGCTGGCTGATCGAGAGCCTGATCCCCGACAACATCGCGCGCCAGGTGCTGGGCTACCTCAACCAGTTCGCCAGCAAGGCCAGCGGGCTGGGCATCGCCGGCCTGATCGTGCTGCTGATCACCGCCATCGCGCTGATCCTGACCATCGACAAGACGCTCAACAACATCTGGCGCGTGCGAACACCCCGGCCCTTCGCGCAGCGGGTGCTGATCTACTGGGCCGCGATCACGCTCGGGCCGCTGATCCTGGCGGTCAGCCTGTCGACCACTTCCTATGTGTTCTCGGCCTCGCGCGACGTGGTGGGCGGCGCGATGGTCAAGCTGGTGTTCGACGGCTTCGAGTTCCTGCTGCTCGCGGCCGGCATGGCCTCGCTCTACCACTACGTGCCCAACACCCACGTGCGCTGGGCGCATGCCTGGGCCGGCGGCCTGTTCGTGGCCGCGGCCATCGAGATCGCCAAGCGCGTGCTGGGCTACTACCTGAGCCTGGTGCCGACCTATTCGGTGCTCTATGGCGCCTTCGCCACCTTCCCGATCCTGCTGGTCTGGATCTACGTCGCCTGGGTCATCGTGTTGCTGGGCGCGGTCATCGCGGCCTACCTGCCCAGCCTGCTGACCGGCGTGGCGCGCCGCGGCGGCACGGCCGGCTGGCCGATGCAGCTCGCAATGGAGGTGCTGCAGCATCTGGCGCGCGCCCAGGCCGAGCCTGCCAAGGGCAGGGGGGCGACCGAGCTGGTGACGCGCATGCGCGTCGACGCGCTGCAACTGGCGCCGGTGCTCGAGACGCTGGTGGCGCTCGACTGGATCGCGCCGCTGGCCGAGGAGCCGGCGGACGACGATCCGCGCTACGTGCTGCTGGCCGATCCGGCCACGCCCATGGCACCGCTGCTCGAGGCCTTGCTGATCCCCCGGGCCGAGCCGCTGGCAGGACTTTGGCAGCAGGGCCCGTTGCACAGCCTGCGGTTGGGCGACGTGCTGGTGGTCAGAGGCTGACCTTGCCGCGCCAGATGTCGCGGTACATCGCCCAGTCGCCCATGAAGGAATAGAGTGGCCGCTTGAAGGAGGCCGGCTTGTTCTTCTCGAAGCCGAAATGGCCCACCCAGGCGAACGCGTAGCCGGCGAGCAGGCCGGCCAGCAGCCACCAGGGGTTCAGCGTGGCCACGGCGGCGGCCACGCAGAGCAGGGAGATCGTCGAGCCCGCGAAATGCAGCCGCCGGCAGCTGCGGTCGGCATGCTCGCTCAGGTAGAAGGGATAGAACTCGGCGAAGCTCTTGAAACGGCGGGGATCGGCGGCAGATGCCTTGCCAGTCGTGGTGTTCATGTGCGTCTCCTGGAGGCCGCCGCGCAGGGCGCGAAGGCCTTGTCCATAATAGCCACGACCTCCCGGCCGCACCATCCGGCCTTCCGATCACCTCATCGATGCATCCGTCTTGAGCGCCCTGCCAGCCACCGCCACCACCGCTTCCGCCGCGCCCGCCAGCGACGCGCCCTGGGTCGTGTGCCTGTGCGCCGAATGGTGCGGCACCTGCCGCGACTACCGGCCGCTGCTCGCGCAGGTGGCGCGCGCCCATCCGCAGTTCCGCTTCGCCTGGGTCGACATCGAGGACCATTCGGAGATCGCCGATGTCTTCGACGTCGAGACCTTCCCGACCCTGCTGGTGGCCGGGGCCGACGGCACGCGCTTCCTCGGCCCCTTGCTGCCGCACGCCGAGACGCTCTCGCGCATGCTCGACGCGCTGCAGTCGCCCAAGCCCTCGAGCGCCGACGTCAGGTCGCTGCTCGCGGTGCTGAACCAGCAGCCAGACACCTTCGCGGTCTGACCGGAGCCCTCCCATGAACATCCTGATCTTCGGCGCCACCGGCATGGTGGGGCAGGGCGTGCTGCGCGAATGCCTGCTCGCGCCCGATGTCGACAGCGTGGTCACGATCGGCCGCAGCGCCACCGGCCAGCAGCATCCCAAGCTGCGCGAACTGGTGCACAAGGACCTGTACGACTACGGCGCCATCGAATCGCAACTGCAGGGCTTCGACGCCTGCTTCTTCTGCCTGGGCGTGTCGTCGGCCGGCATGAAAGAAGACGCCTACCGCCGCATCACCTACGACCTCACGCTGGCCGCGGCCACGGTGCTGGCCCGGCTCAACCCGGGCATGACCTTCACCTACGTCTCGGGCACCGGCACCGACAGCAGCGAGCACGGCGCCAGCATGTGGGCGCGGGTCAAGGGCGCGACCGAGAACGCGCTGTTGCGCCTGCCCTTCAAGGCGGCCTACATGTTCCGCCCCGGCATCATCCAGCCGCTGCACGGCGCGCGTTCCAAGACGCCGCTGTACCACGCGCTCTACGTCGTGCTCTCGCCCCTGCTGAGCCTGGCCGGCCGGATCTGGCCCGACCAGCTCACGACCACCGAGCGCGTGGGCCGCGCGATGCTGGCCGTGGCCCGGAACGGCGCGCCCAAGGTCTGGCTCGAGCCCAAGGACATCAACGCGCTGGCCTGAGCCTCAGCGCCGCGCGCGGCCGCGCTTGCGCCGCCCGGCGCTGGCGATGGCCTGCACCAGGTGCTGCACGAAGGCCTCGACCAGCGGCGGCAGCGTGCGGCCCTCGAGCGCCAGCACCTGCAGCTGGCGCTGCTGCAGCGGCGCCTCGGCGAAGGGCCGCGCCACCACCTCGCCGGCCTCGATCAGGTGCACCACCGTCAGGTGCCCCGACAGCATCACGTCGGGCGTGCGCAGCAGCGGCAGCAGCACCGACGAGAAATTGCTCACGAACAGCGCGCGGTACTGCAGGCCCTGCAGGCTGCAGGCCTGGTCGAAGAGCTGGCGTGCCGTGACGCCCTTGTCGCCCACGGCCGGCGGGTAGCGCACCGCATCGGCCACCGACACCACGCGCTGGCGCGCCAGCGGATGGTCGGGCCGCAGCACCGCGAACACCGGCGCGTTGGCCGCATGCGCGATGCGCAGGCCGGGCTCGGGCGCGACCACGTACTTGAGCGCGATGTCGGTCTCGCCGCGGGCCAGCAGCGCGCTCACGCCGTCGGGCGAGCCCACGTGCAGCTCGAGCTGGCAGCCCGGGTGCGCGGCCTCGAAGCCGCGCATCACCAGCGGCATGAAATGGCCTGCGAAGCCCTCGGTGCAGGCCATGCGGATGCGGCGCGCGCCCTGGCCGCCGAGGTCGCGCACTTCCTCCACCACCTGCTCGATGTCGCGCTGCGCATTGCGCAGGTGCGCGGCCAGCCGCTCGCCGGCCGCGGTCAGTGCCATGCCGCGCGCATGCCGCTCGAACAGCGGCGTGCCCAGGCTGTCCTCCAGCTTCGCGATCTGGCGGCTCACAGCCGACGAGGCCACGAACAGCCGCGCCGCGGCCTGGTTGACCGAGCCGCTGCGGGCCACTTCGAGGAAATGGCGCATCGGGATGCTGAGCAGGGGGAGGGACATGGCGGTACGTGTTGCCTTCAAGGCAATGGTAGCTTGCGAAAACGGTGCTGGAAGCATCGGCGTCCAGGCCTTGTACTTGCTGTATCCCACGCATCCACAGGAAATCGCCCATGCAACGCACCGACAGCCTCGCCGCCGCCGCCGCCTACTTCGACGACGGCCGCTTCTTCGCCGACCTGCAACGCCGCATCGCCTTCCGTACCGAGAGCGACACCGGCGCAGCCACGCCCGCGCTCGAGGCCTACCTGCGCGAGGCGCTGATGCCGCCGCTGGCCGCGCTGGGCTTCGAGGCCGAGGTCGTCGCCAACCCGGTGCCCGGCGGCGGCCCCTTCCTGATCGCGCGGCGCATCGAGGACCCGGCCCTGCCCACCGTGCTGAGCTACGGCCACGGCGACGTGGTGAGCGGCCAGGACGCGCAGTGGGACGCGGGCCTGGGACCCTGGGCGCTCACCGCGCGCGGCGAGCGCTGGTACGGCCGCGGCACGGCCGACAACAAGGGCCAGCACAGCATCGCGCTCGGCGCGCTGGCGGCCGTGCTGCAGGCGCGCGGCGGCCGCCTGGGCTACAACCTGACCTGGCTCATCGAGATGGGCGAGGAGGCTGCCTCGCCCGGCCTGCACGCGGTGTGCGTGCAGCAGCGCGACCAGCTGCGCGCCGACCTGTTCCTGGCCAGCGACGGCCCGCGCGTCAGCGCCGAGCGGCCCACGCTGTTCCTGGGCTCGCGCGGGGCGGTCAACTTCAGCCTGCGGCTGCGCGCGCGGCCCCGCGGCTACCACTCGGGCAACTGGGGCGGCGTGCTGGTGAATCCGGGCACGGTGCTGAGCCATGCGGTGGCCTCGCTGGTCGACGCGCACGGCCGCATCCGGGTCGAGGCACTGCGCCCGCCGCCGCTCACGCCGGCGCTGCGCGAGGCGCTGGCCGGGATCGCGATAGGGGGCGGCGCCGACGATCCGGCGGTCGACGACAGCTGGGGCGAGCCGGGCCTCACGCCCGCCGAGCGGCTGGTGGGCTGGAACACCATCGAAGTGCTGGCGTTGGGTGCGGGCTCGGCCCAGCGGCCGGTCAACGCGATCCCGGCGGAGGCGGTGGCGCACTGCCAATTGCGCTTCGTGGTCGGCACGCCCTGGCAGGAGCTGGAACAGATCGTGCGCGCACACCTCGATGCCCACGGTTTCGCGCAGGTCGAGGTGCAGGTCACGCTGAGCGGCGCGGCCACGCGGCTGGACCTGGCCAACCCCTGGGTCGACTGGGCCCGCGAGTCGATCGCGCGCAGCAGCGGCCGGCCGGTCGACCTGCTGCCCAATCTTGCGGGCTCGCTGCCCAACGACGTGTTCGCCAGCCTGCTGGGCCTGCCCACGCTGTGGGTGCCGCATTCCTACCCGGCCTGCGCGCAGCACGCGCCCAACGAGCACCTGCTGGCGCCCTTGGCGCGCGAGGGGCTGCAGATCATGGCCGGCCTCTACTGGGACTTGGGCGAGCCCGGCCTCGCGCCCTGGGCCGCGGGCCGGCTCTCCTCCCACACCGCCTGATCGATTCTTTTCTTCGTACGCACCATGACCCACCTCCGCACCCGTCGCCGCCTGCTGCTTGGCGCCTCTTCCCTGTGGCTTGCCGCCATGCCCGCACTGGCGCAGCCGAGCGCCTGGCCCGAACGCCCGATCAAGCTGGTCGTCCCCTTCCCGCCGGGCGGCGGCACCGACATCGTGGCGCGCGGCATGGGGCAGGCGCTGGCGGAGCGGCTGGGCCAGCCGGTCGTGATCGACAACCGGCCTGGCGCCTCGACCATCATCGGCACCGATGCGGTCGCCAAGGCCGCGCCTGACGGCTACACGCTGCTGCTTTCCGGTTCGACCAGCTACAGCGTGAATCCGGCCCTGCGGGCGAGGTTGCCCTACGACCCGGTGCGCGACCTGGCACCGATCGCGATCGTCGCGCGCACACCGCTGGTGCTGGTGGTGGGCCAGGGCACGCCGTACCGCTCGCTCAACGAGCTGATCGCCGCGGCCAAGGCCAAGCCGAAGGGCCTGCGCTACGCCACCTTCGGCGCCGGCTCGGGCCCGCACCTGGCGGGCGAATTGCTGGCGCTGGCGGCCGGCATCCAGCTGCAGGACATCCCGTACAAGGGCAGCGCGCAGGGCGCGATGGCGGTGATCGGCGGCGAGATCGAGATCGGCATCGACACCGTGGCTTCGGTGGCGCCGCATGTGCGCTCGGGCAAGCTGCGCGCGCTGGGCATCGTGGGCGCGACGCGTGCGAGCCTGCTGCCGGAGGTGCGCACGCTGGCCGAGCAGGGCCTGCCCGAAGCCACTTTCGACGCCTGGTACGGCTTCGCGGCGCCGGCCCGCACGCCGGTCCCGGTGATCGACAGGCTGGCGCAGGCCGTCGGCGCGACCATGGCCAGCCCGGCCCTGCAGGCGCAGCTGCGCGCGCAGGGCATGGAGCCGGTGTTCATCGGCGCGGCCGCCTTCCGCCAGCAGATGGAAGGCGAGATCGCGCGCTACCGCGCGCTGGCCCACCGCGCGGGCATCGCGGCGGAGTAGCGGCGGTGGGCTGGATCAGCCGGCCACGAAGTCGCGCAGCGCGAACAGCACCGCGTCGGGCGCCTCGCTCATCAGCGCGTGGCCGGCCTGCACCGTCACCACCCGGGCCTGGGGCGCCTTGCCGATCAGCGCCTTGGCGGCGCGCGGCGGCGTCATCTGGTCGGCTTCGCCGAGCAGGAACAGCACCGGGCACTGCAGCTTCGCGATCGCGGCTTCGCCGTTGGCGTAGTCGTTGCAGGCCTTGAAGCCGATGTGGAACACGTTGGCGTCGCGGTTGCTCGCCAGCACGCGGCGCATCAGCGCGCGCGAGCTGCCGTGCAGCCAGGTGCCCGGGCCCAGCGAGGAGGGCGGCGGCGCCATCATCGAGTGCGAGAAGGTGTTGACCATGGCGATCGCGCGCTGCGGGTCGTTGAGCGCGCCGTCGAGCAGCGCCGGCGACACCACCATCGGATAGGCCGTGCCGACCATCGCCAGGTGCGTCACGCGCTCGGGCGCGCGGGCCGCGGTCTCGAGCGCGATCAGCGAGCCGAAGCTGTGGCCGATCAGCGCTGCCTTGTCGACGCCGGCGGCATCGAGCAGCGCGATCACGAACTGCGCTGCGTCCTCCACGCTGGCCGGCGGCGGGCCTTCGCTCTTGCAGTGGCCGGGCAGGTCGATCGCCAGCACGTTCCAGCCGTGGTTGGCGAACCAGCGGCTCTGCAGGATCCACACGCTGTGGTCGTTGAGCACGCCGTGGATGAACACCACCGTGGGCTTGGCGGCGTCGAGGGACTTGCCGCCGGTGTAGGCGTAGGTGCGGTGGCCGTTGACGAGGAGTTCCATCTCAGGCCCCCGCCTTTTCCGCGGCCTTGAGCGCGCGCTTGAGGTCGTCGATCAGGTCGGCCGGGTCTTCCAGGCCGATCGACAGCCGGATCGTGCCCTGGCCGATGCCGGCGCCGGCCAGCGCTTCGTCGCTCATGCGGAAGTGCGTGGTGCTGGCCGGGTGGATCACCAGGCTGCGGCAGTCGCCCACGTTGGCCAGGTGGCTGAACAGTTTCAACGCTTCGATGAAGGCCTTGCCCTGCGCGCGGCTGCCCTTGATGTCGAAGCTGAACACCGCGCCCGCGCCGCGCGCGCCGTGGCGCAGCAGCTTCTTGGCCAGTTCGTGGCTGGGATGGGAAGGGATCAGCGGATGGCCCACGCGCGAGACGAAGGCGTGCTCGGCCAGGAACTCGACCACCTTCTGCGTGTTGTCGATGTGGCGCTCCATGCGCAGCGGCAGCGTTTCGATGCCCTGCAGGATCAGCCAGGCGGTGTGCGGGCTCATCGAGGCGCCGAAGTCGCGCAGGCCCTCGCGGCGCGCGCGCAGCAGGAAGGCGCCGACCGTGCTTTCCTCGCTGAACACCATGTTGTGGAAGCCGTCGTAGGCCTGGCTCAGCTCGGCGAACTTGCCCGACTTCTCCCAGTCGAAGCTGCCGCCGTCGACCACCACGCCGCCGATCACGGTGCCGTGGCCCGACAGGAACTTGGTCGCCGAGTGGTAGACCAGGTCGGCGCCGTGGTCGAAGGGCTTGATCAGGTAGGGCGAGGTCAGCGTCGAGTCGACCAGCAGCGGCACGCCGGCCGCATGGGCGATGTCGCTCACGGCCGGGATGTCGAGCACGTCCAGGCCCGGGTTGCCCACGGTCTCGCCGAACAGCAGCTTGGTCTCAGGGCGGATGGCGGCGCGCCAGCCGTCGAGGTCGTTGGGCTTGACGAAGGTGGTCTCGATGCCGAAGCGGCGCATCGTGTAGTGCAGCAGGTTCTGCGAGCCGCCGTACAGCGCCGTGCTGGCCACGATGTGCGAGCCGGCGCCCATCAGCGTGGCCACGCTCAGGTGCAGCGCGGCCTGGCCGCTGGCGGTGGCGATGGCGCCGATGCCGCCTTCGAGCGCCGACACGCGCTGCTCGAGCACCGCGTTGGTGGGGTTGCTGATCCGGCTGTAGACGTGGCCGGCGCGCTCGAGGTTGAACAGCGCGGCCGCGTGGTCGCTCGACTCGAAGACGAAGGAGGTCGTGAGGTGGATCGGCACGGCGCGCGCGCCGGTGGTCGGGTCGGGCGAGGCGCCGGCGTGCAGCGCGAGCGTGTCGAATCCGGGGTCGGAATAGCCTGGCATGGGTCTCCTGGGAAGTCGGTCTTGGAAGCCTGTAACGCCCGGTCACGCCTGCGGCGCGGAAGGGCGCGCACCGTGTGGTGCGATGGGCGGCTATTGTGAGCCAGATGGGCTATATTCAAAACGCAAACCGGCCCCTGTCAGAAGAGGATGACCCCGAGGTAAAAAAGATGAAAGTCAGCGACATCCTGCGTGTGAAGGGCAACACGCTGTACACCGTGACCCCCGACGAACCCCTGGCCGATGCCGTGACCACGATGGCCGACAAGGACATCGGCTCGCTGGTCGTGATGGAACACGGCGACCTGGTGGGCATGCTCACCTTTCGCGAAGTCATCGCCGCCATCGTGCGCAACGGCGGCCAGATCGGCGGCTCGCTGGTGCGCAAGGCCATGGACGACGCCCCCGTCACCTGCACCGCCGAGACCGACCTCGACGAGATCCGCCGCATCATGCTGGACCGCCACGCGCGCTACATGCCGGTCATGGACCAGCGCATGCTGATGGGCGTGATCAGCTTCTACGACGTGGCCAAGGCCGTGGTCGACAGCCAGAACTTCGAGAACAAGATGCTCAAGGCCTACATCCGGGACTGGCCGGCCGAGGACGAAGGCAGCGCGAGCTGACCAGGACCATGAGCGACAGCGCGGAAGCCATCGCCCGCGACATCGCTGCCGTGGCGCGCATCAGCGCCGTTCCTTCGCTGCTGCGCCTGATCTGCCAGAACACCGGCATGGGCTTCGCCGCGGTCGCGCGCGTGACCGACGGCACCTGGACCGCCTGCGCGGTGCAGGACGACATCCGCTTTGGACTCCTGCCTGGCGGCCAGCTCGACGTGAAAACCACGCTGTGCAGCGAGTCGCGCGCGGCCCGCCGCCCGGTGGTGATCGACAACGCCAGCCTCGACCCGCTCTACCGCGACCACCACACGCCGCGCATCTATCAGATCCAGAGCTACATCTCGGTGCCCATCATCCGGCCCGACGGCACCTACTTCGGCAACCTGTGCGCCATCGATCCGCGCCCGGCCGTGGTGTCGGACCCGCGCACGGTCACCATGTTCACGGTGTTCGCCGACCTGATCGCGCTGCAGCTGGAGAACGAAGACCGTCAGGAGGCCACCGAATCCGCGCTGGTCGATGCGCGCGCCACGGCCGAGCTGCGCGAGCAGTTCATCGCGGTGCTGGGCCATGACCTGCGCAATCCGCTGGCCGCGGTCGGTGCGGCCGCGGAGGTGCTGATACGCAGCAAGCCCGAAACCGACGTGGTGCGCATCGGCGAACGCCTGCGCGCGACCACCCGGCGCATGTCCAGGCTGATCGACGACGTGCTCGATTTCGCGCGTGGCCGGCTCGGCTCGGGGATGGGCCTGCATTTCGAGCCGGTGAACGACCTCGGCGCCGCGCTGGGCGATGTCGTGGCCGAACTGCGCGAGGCCAATCCGCACCGCGCCGTGACCGAGCACATCGCCGTCGACACGGCGGTGCGCTGCGACCGCGGGCGGCTGCAGCAGCTGCTGTCGAACCTGCTGGGCAATGCGCTGACCTACGGCGCAGTCGATCGGCCGGTGAGCGTGCGCGTCGCGGTCGAGGAAGACGCGCTGGTGCTGGCCGTGTCGAACCACGGCGAGCCGATCCGGGCCGACGACCTGCCGCGCGTGTTCGAGCCCTACTGGCGTCCGCGCAGCAGCGTGCCGGGCGGCGGTCTCGGGCTGGGCCTCTACATCTGCGCGCAGATCGTGCTGGCGCACGGCGGCGAGCTGCAGGTGGCGTCCTCGGCCGAGCATGGCACCTGCTTCACCGCGCGGCTGCCGGTGGCCGGCCCGGCCGCGCTCGCCTGAGCGCCGGCGCGCTCAGCCGGCACTCACCACTTCATTTCGCCCTTGGCGACCTTGGCACTGAGCTCGAGCGCCGAGGTGTCGACGAACGCGGGGTAGCGCTTCTTCATCGCCTCGATCAGCGCACCCGAATCCTTGGCCTTCGCCGCCTCGGTGTCGAAGGCACGGATGTAGTCGGCGGTGAAACGAGCCGCCTGCAGCGGCGTCGAAGGGCCAGGCACGAAGTGGCCCGGCACCACAGTCTTGGGGTGGAGGCCGTCGATGGTCTTCAACGTGGACAGCCAGTCGGTGTGCGATTTCGGTGTCTGCGTGTCGGCCGTCCACACATGCCGGTTGTTGGTCAGCACGACGCCGCCGACCACGGCCTTGAGCGACGGAATCCAGACGAAGCTGCGCTCGGGTTGCGGCCCCTTCAGGCCCATGACCTGCAGCGTGTGGCCCTCGAGCGTCAGGCGGTCGCCTTCGAGCACCTCAGGCACCAGCGTGGCTTTCGGCGCCTCGGCGCCCAGCTTCGGGCCCCAGAACGCGAGCTTGCCGGCGGCGGTCTCGCGGATGTGGGCCACCGTCTGCGGCGTGGCCACCACGCGGGCGTCGGGGAAGGCGGCCTTGACCGTTTCGAGGCCGAAGTAGTAGTCGGGGTCGCCGTGGCTGATGTAGATGGTCGTGAGCTTCTTGCCGCTGGCGCGGATCTTCTCGACCACTGCCTGCGCCTGGGCGGCGCCGAACTGCGCATCGACCAGCACGGCCTCGGACCGGCCGGTGACCAGCACCGAGGAGACCGGGAAGATGGCTTTCTCGCCGGGGTTGTAGACCTCGAGACGGAGGTCGGCCGCGAGCGCGGGAGCGGCGAGGCTCAGCGCGGCGAGCAGTGCGAAAAGGGGGCGGGCGAAAGGAAGGCGAAGCATCTGGATTTCCGACAAGTGACAGGAAATCCGAGCGTAGTTGTCCGAGATCCAATGAAAAATGGCGGAATCACGTTCGGTCTGTTTCTGAAACCGGTCGAATCAAGGGGTGGACCGCATGCGATCCACCCGCCATGCCGCTCAAGCCGGGGTGTCCACCGCGACCAGCGCCGCGCCCGGGAAGTGCGCGAAGAGTGCGCCCATCGGCAGCGCGCCATCGCGCACGGTCAGCACCTCGCCGGTGAGCACATTGCGCAGGCGCGTACCGTCGGGCCAGCCCGGCAGCCGCAACACCGTGTCGGCCCAGACCGCCTCGCCCAGCGGCAGCCAGCGCGCCGCCGCGTGTTCGGGCGCGGCCCACTCGACATCGCTCGACAGTCTGGCGAACAGCCGCCCCGCCACCACCACCAGCGCCCGGCCCTCGTGCCGGCGCGTGAAGGCCAGCACATGGTCGGCGCGCGCGCCCTCGGCCGCCAGCGCGGTGTAGTCGCCGTCACGGAACAGGGCGGGGTCGGCGCGGCGCAGCGCCAGCAGGCGCCACAGCACCCAGAGCTTGGCGCCGCCGTCGTGCGGTGCGGCCGCCAGCGCTTGGGCGCCCTCGGCCTTTTCCGGCGACTGGGTCAGCGCCGCCAGCCGGTCCAGCCAGCCCGCGCGCGCGGGGTAGTCGACCGGGCGCCGGTTGTCGGGGTCGACCAGGCTCAGGTCGGTGAGCTCGTTGCCCTGGTACAGATCGGGCACGCCCGGCGAGCCGTACTTGACCAGCGTCATCGACAGGCTGTTGAGCGCGCCGAACCAGGCCAGCGTGCGGCCCAGCGCCTGCAGGTCGTCGAGGAAGGGGTTGCCGTCGGTGCGCGCGAGGATGCGCTGCACGAAGCCGGTCAGCGCGTCTTCGTAGGGCTGGTCGGTGAAGACCCAGCTGGTGTGGACCTTGGACTCGCGCGCGGCCTTGAGCATGTAGGTCTGGATGCGCTCGACGTAGCCGGCGCGCGCATCGGTCGTGAGCCCGCCCGCGGGCAGCGTGCCCAACAGTGTCTGGTAGAGCAGGTACTCGTCCGCCGCTGACGGGCCGGGCCGCGCCTCGTTGATGCGGTTCATCGCGCGCCAGCGCCGCAGCGCGAGCCGCCAGGTGGCCGGGATCTCCGAGAGCACGTCGATGCGCGTGCGGACGTCTTCCGAGCGTTTGTTGTCGTGCGTGGAGGTGGCCAGCATGGTGTGCGGCCAGCGCGCGGCGCGGTCGGCGCTGGCGGCGTGGAAGTCGGCCACCGTCATGCCGAAATGTGCGGGCTCGCCGCCCACCTCGTTGAGCGAACTCAGCGGGAAATAACGGTAGAAGGCGGTGTCCTCCACGCCCTTGGCCGTGACCGGCGCGCTGAACTGCTGGAAGCGGATGGCCAGCCGCAGCGCGCGGGCACGCAGCGAGTCGTGCGCATCGGGCACGGTTTCGCCCAGCAGCGTGAGCCGCAGGAAGTCGAACACCGAGCCGTCGGCGTCGCGGCTGCGCCGGCGCGCCTCGTCGACCGCGCGGTCGATGTAGTGGCGGTCCTGCGCGGAGGGCGCCTCCAGGATGTAGCTGCGGTAGACCGGCAGGCAGGCCGCCACTTCCGACAGCGCGCGGCGCAGCGTGTTGAGCGTGTAGTCGCGGGTGCGGCGGTCGGCGCGCGCGATGCGCAGCAGCTCGCTCGACAGCACGTTGAGCTCCGACGACAGCGCGTTGCGCATGATGGCGCGCTTGCCCTCGTAGGCCAGCTCCTCGAAGGGCTGCAGCACGCCGGTGAAGCTGCGCCAGATGCGCGCGAAGCGCTCGGCGGCGGCGGTATCGACCAGCACGCCGTTGACCACGGTCGCGAAGCGGTAGCCCGTGGTGCCGTGGATCGCCCACTGCACCGGCACCTCTTCCTGCGAGGCCGCGATCTTCTCGGCCACCACATAGAGCGGCCGCGCGGGCCGGCCCTGGGCGTCGGGCCCCGGCAGCACCAGGCCGGCACGGCGCGCGTAGCCCTGCTGCAGTCGGTCGAAGTACTGGGCCGGGTCGTACAGGCCGTCAGGGTGGTCGATGCGCAGCCCGTCGACCGCGCCCGCGGCCGCCAGGTCCAGCGCCATGCCCTGCGTGGCCTCGAAGACGGGCTCGCGCTCGATGCGCAGGGCCGCGAGTTCGTTGATGTCGAAGAAGCGCCGGTAGTTGATCTCGTCGGCCGCCACGCGCCAGTACGCGACGCGGTAGGCCTGCGCGTCGAGCAGCGCATGCAGCGCGTCGCGTTCGGCCGGCGCGTTGAGGTCGGCCACCGCGGCGGCGATGGCCTGCGCCACGTCGAGCTGGCGCATCACCAGCCGGGCCAGCCGGCTCTTGAGCAGTTCCTTGTCGCGCGCCCGTTCGGCGACTGCCTCGGGTTCGGGCGCCTCGCGCGCGGGCAGGTGGCCGAAGGAGGTCGCGATGCTGGCCAGGCTGTCGGCCAGCTCGGGGTCGGCGAGCCGGGCCTGGGCCCGCTCCAGCACGCGCGGGTAGGTCTCGGGCGCGAGCGGCAACCGGTGTTCGTGGTAGCGCAGCGCCAGGCTGCCGTTGTCGGCGTCGAAGGCCAGCACCAGTTCACCGCGCGCCAGCACGTCGCCGTAGTGGTCGCCCAGCACCGGCACCAGCACCTTGCCGTGCAGCTCGGCATTGAGCGGCTGCCAGTCGATGTCGAAGTGCTGCGCGTAGAGCGATGCCGGGCCGTTCTCGAGCACGTCCATCCACCAGGCGTTGTCGGCACCCAGCACCCCCATGTGGTTGGGGACCAGGTCGAGCAGCTGGCCCATGCCCTGCGCACGCAGCGCGGCCGTGAAGCGTTCGAAGCCCTCGGGCCCGCCGAGCTCGGGGTTGATCTGGTCGTGCGCCACCACGTCGTAGCCGTGCATGCTGCCCGGCCGCGCGCGCTGGATCGGCGAGCAGTAGACATGGCTCACGCCCAGCCGCGCGAGATAGGGCAGCACCGCGATCGCATGGTCGAAGGTGAAGTCCTTGTGGAACTGCAGCCGGTAGGTCGCGCGCGGCACCAGCGTCTCGATGCCGCGGCCTGCCGCCGGTGTGCGGGCCGGGTGCGGGCGCACCGTTTCGAGCGTCCTGAACAGTTGCAGCGTGGGCTCGTCGGTGGCCAGCTGCTGCAGGTCGAGCGTGAGCTTGCGCTGCCAGTTGGGATGGGCGTCGGTGGTGCCGGGCATGTTGGCCTGCTCGATCTGGCCGATCGCATCCTCGAGCTGCACCATCATGACTTGCGACGGCGTGCTGGCCAGAAAGGCGTGCAGTGCGGTCACGGTCTCGGGTGCCAGCACCTGCGCGCCGATGGCTTCGGCCATGGCGTCGCTGGAGAGCAGGCCGGCGCGCTGCACCGCGAGCAGCAGGCGCACGCGCTCCTGGGCACGGTCGAACAGCTGCTGCTCGAACAGCGCCTGGTTCGGGAACAGGCCCAGCGCCAGCCGCAGCCGCAGGTCGTGGCCGGCCCACCAGCCGGTGAGCGTGGCCAGGTCGTGCGTGCTGATCGCCACCAGCGCATGGCGCGGGTAGTCGGCCGGCGCCTTGAATTCGCCGTCGTGGCCGCGCTCGAAATACATCAGCCGGTACGACAGCACTTCGAAGCGCGCCAGCGCGCCGCGCATCTCGTCGGCCACCGTGCCCAGGTCCTCGCCGATCACCATGCACTGCGCGCGCTGGCTTTCGATCGCGACCACGGCCAGCATCTCGTGCAGCGCGTAGTGCACGTAGGCACCGTCGTGCGGCGTCTGGCCCGGCGGAATCCAGAACAGGCGCATCAGTCCCATCACATGGTCGATGCGCAGCGCGCCCACGCCGCGCATGTTGGCGCGCAGCGTCTCGATGAAGAAGCGGTAGCCGCTGGCGCGCAGCTTGTCGGGCCGCAGCGGCGGCAGGCCCCAGCCCTGGCCGTTGGGGTTGAACTCGTCGGGCGGCGCGCCCACGCTCGCGCCGTGCGCGAAGCTGTCGCCCTGGCACCAGGCGTCGGAGCCGGCACGGTCGACCGACACCGCGAGGTCCAGGTAGAGGCCCACGGCCATGCCCAGTGCCGCGCACTGGTCGCTGGCACGCTGGAGCTGGCGTGCGGCCTGCCATTGCAGGTACTCGAAGAAGCCGACGCGCCCGGGCTGGGTCTCGGCGAAGCGCGCGACCTCGGCCGAGGCCGGGTCGCGGTAGGCCTCGGGCCACACGGGCCAGCCCCAGACCGAGGCATCGGTCTCGAAGAAGTGGGCCTGCAGCGCCTCGAACAGTGCATGGCGGCGCAGGGCCTCGCCGCGCTCGGCGCGGAAGGCTTCGAAGGCCGCCGCGGTGGCGCTGCGGCCGCTGCGCTGCTGCGCGCGGAAGTGCGCGTGCAGCAGTTCGAGCACCTCGAACTTGGCGGCGGCGACACCGGGGTAGTCGACCAGCGGCGCCTCGCGCAACGCCACCAGTCGGGCCTGGAAGTCGGGTGATTGCACCAGGCGCTGCGCGGGCTCGCAGTCGCGGAATTCCTCCACCGCCTCGACGTCGATGTAGAGCACGTCGAGCATCAGCCGCGACGAGGGGCTGTAGGGGCTGGCGTGCGCCGGGTTGTGCGGGAACAGTGCGTGCAGCGGGTTCAGGCCGATGATGCCGGCGCCGCGCGGCGCGATCTGCTGCGCGAGCTGCGCCAGGTCGCTGAAATCGCCGATGCCCCAGTTGCGCGCCGAGCGCAGTGCATAGAGCTGCACGGCCGGGCCCCAGACGCGGCCGTCGCCGTCGAGCGCCGGCGGCCGGTAGCAGTGCGGCGGTGCGGCCAGCACCAGGGTCTCGCCGGGCAGGCCGTCGAGGCGCAGCCGGTGGTAGCCCACGGGCAGCGCGAGGCCGATGCTCAGGCGCCGCTCGCTGCGCACGGCGCCGTCGACTTCGGTGCGCGCGATCTCGGGGGCGTGCTGCAGGTCGACGCGGCCATGGTGCGGCGTGCCGTCCTCGGCATGCACGGTCCAGGCGGCTTCGGTGGCATCGGCGGGCAGGCGCACGGCGAGCGACCAGCCGGCCTGCCCGGCGTCGATCGCCACGGCCGGCGGCAGCGCCTCGCGCCAGGACTGCGATTGCACCTGCGCCAGGGTCTCGTGGGGCAGCGCGCTCGCATCGACGCCGAAGCTGCCGAGCAGTGCGACCAGGTTGGCCGGCGCGATGACATGGCGATGGCCGAAGATGTCGTGGTAGTCGGTCGCGATGCCGAAATGGGCGCACAGGCGCTGCAGCGCGTCGTGCTCGCCATGCGGGGCCGAGTGAGGGAGGTGCGGGGCGTCAGACAAGCGGGGTCTCCTCGAGGGTCACGCACACGGCGCCGGGCTTCAGCTGGCCCGAGCCGGCATCTATGCCCCAGGCATATAGCAAGTCTCCGGCCAGCGGCGCAGCTTCGGCAGGCTGGGGGCCGAAATGGGCCAGCAGCTGGAGCCGGGCGGTCGTGCCCGGCACGGCGCCCCCGACCGTCCATTCGACGCGCAGCGCTGCGCCGTCGCGCCAGAAGCGTCCGCCATGGTGCTGGCCGGCCAGCCGCGGCACCAGGCGGTCGCGGCGCAGCGCCAGCAGGGCGCGCACGTGGGCGAGCATCGCGGCGTGGGGGCCGGTCTCGCGCTCCTCCCATTTCAGTTTCGACGCGAGGAAGCTCGATGCCGCGTTCGGATCGGGAATGCGCGCCCGCGCGGCCTCGTCCTTGAAGGCTGCAAAACCGCCGAACTCGGCGCGCCGGCCTTCGGACACCGCGGCCGCAAGCTCGGGGCCGAAGTCGCAGAAGTAGAGGAAGGGCGTCGACGCCGCGTATTCCTCGCCCATGAAGAGCATCGGCGTGTGCGGCGACAGCAGCAGGCAGGCGTAGGCGGCGCGCAGCAGCACCGGGTCGGCCAGCATCGCGATGCGGTCGCCGAAGGCGCGATTGCCCACCTGGTCGTGCGTCTGCAGGAAGGACACGAAGGCCGCCAGCGGCAGCTGGTCGCTCGGTTCGCCGCGGCGTTCGCCGTTGCGGAAGCGCGAGGGCTGGCCCTGGTAGACGAAGCCCTGCGCCAGCGCGAGGCCGAAGCTCCCGACCGCGTCGTCCGCATAGTCGGCGTAGTAGCCGTCGCGCTCGCCGGTGGCCAGCACATGGGCCGCATGGTGCAGGTCGTCGTTCCACTGCGCGGTGGCGCACAGCGGCGCATGGTCGGCGCCGCGTTCGAGGTAGTGGGCGCCGTTGGCATCGTTCTCCAACACCACGTGCACCTGGCGTTCGCGGCCCGGTCCGTCGCGCAGCGCGGCGCAGATCTCGCTCACGATGTCCGGCGTGGAGTCGTCGCGGATCGCATGCACGGCGTCCATGCGCAGGCCGTCGAAGCGGAACTCCTCGACCCAGTAGAGCGCGTTGTGCACGAAGAAGTCGCGCACGGTGCGCGCCTGCTCGCCGTCGTAGTTGATGGCCGCGCCCCAGGGCGTCTGGTGCGCGGGGTTGAAGAAGGCCGGGCTGCCCGCGTGCAGGTAGTTGCCTTCGGGGCCAAAGTGGTTGTAGACCACGTCGATCAGCACCATCAGTTCAAGCGCATGGGCCGCGTCGACCAAGGCCTTGAGCTCGTCGGGCGTGCCGTAGGCCGCATCGGGCGCGAACAGCAGCACGCCGTCGTAGCCCCAGCCGCGCGCGCCCGGGAAGTCGGCCACCGGCATGAGTTCGATGACGGTGAAGCCCAGCGCGGCGAGCTCGGGCAGGCGCTTCTGCGCGGCGGCAAACGTGCCTTCGGGCGTGAAGGTGCCGATGTGCAGTTCGTAGATCGCGGCCTCGGTCCAGGGCCGGCCGCGCCAGGCGTCGTCGCGCCATGCGTAGGTGGACGGGTCCACCACTTCGCTGGCTTCATGCACGTCGTCCGGGTTGCGGCGCGAGGCCGGGTCGGGCACGGCCGTGCCGTCGGGCAGGCGGAAGCGGTAGCGGTCGCCGGCTGCGGCCGCGGCCACGTCGAGCACGTGCCAGCCGCCGTCCTTGCGCGCCATCGGCAGCACCTCTTTGCCGCGTTCGAGCGCAACGCGCTCATGGCCCGGCGCCCAGTAGCAGAAGCGCACGCCGCCGCCGTCGAGGAGGGCGGCGCCGAAGGGCATGGCATGGCGGTGTTTCATGGGGTCTTCCTGAGGGGCCGGCTCAACAGCACCAGCGATCGGCAGTGCAGGGTGAGGCTCGGCGTGTCGAGCGGAGGGTGCGCTTCGGTGAGCGCGTCGTGGGTGGTGTCGAGCACGACCTGCCAGGGGCCGCCGCCGTCGACGGGCAGCACGAAGTCGAGGTGCTCATGGTGGGCGTTGAAAAGCAGGAAGAAGTCGTCGTCTTCCAGCGTCTCGCCGCGCGCGCCCATGTCGGCGATGCCGCGGCCCGACATGAACATGCCGATGCAGCGCGCGTTGCCGTCGTTCCAGTCGTCGGCGTTCATTTCCTGGCCGTCGGGCCGGTACCAGACCAGGTCCTTGGCCTCGGCGCCGTCGAGCGGCGCGCCGCGGAAGAAGCTGCGCCGGCCGAAGGACGGATGGCGGCGCCGGAAGTGCACCAGGTGGCGGGTGAAGTCGCGCAGCGCCTCGCGCTCGGCGTCGAGCTTCCAGTCGATCCAGCCCAGCGCGTTGTCCTGGCAGTAGACGTTGTTGTTGCCGTCCTGCGTGTGGCCCGACTCGTCGCCGGCCAGCAGCATCGGCACGCCCTGCGACAGCAGCAGCGTGGCCAGCATGTTGCGCTTCTGGCGCGCGCGCAGGGTGCGGATCTCGGGATCGTCGGTGGGGCCCTCGACGCCGCAGTTCCACGACACGTTGTTGCTGTTGCCGTCGCGGTTGCCCTCGCCGTTGGCCTCGTTGTGCTTGTCGTTGTACGACACCAGGTCGTGCAGCGTGAAGCCGTCGTGCGCGGTGATGAAGTTGATGCTCGCGTGCGGCTGCTTGCCCGACCAGCCGTACAGGTCCTGCGAGCCGGTCAGGCGCTTGGCCACTTCGCCCAGCAGGCCGCCGTCGCCCTTCCAGTAGCCGCGCATGCTGTCGCGGTACTGGTCGTTCCATTCGGCCCAGCCCAGCGGGAAGTTGCCCACCTGGTAGCCGCCGTGGCCCAGGTCCCAGGGCTCGGCAATCAGCTTGACGCGGTTGAGCACCGGGTCCTGGCGGATCGCGTCGAAGAAGCCGCCCAGGTTCTCGACCTTGCCCGCCTCGCGCGCCAGCGCCGAGGCCAGGTCGAAGCGGAAGCCGTCGACGTGCATCTCCTCGACCCAGTAGCGCAGCGAGTCCATCACCAGCTGCAGCGCGCGCGGGTGCTCGAGGTTGACCGTGTTGCCGCAGCCGGTGAAGTCGTCGTAGTAGCGCCGGTTCTCCGCATTGACGATGTAGTAGGACGCGTTGTCCACGCCGCGCAGCGACAGCGTGGGGCCCAGCTGGTTGCCTTCGCAGCTGTGGTTGTAGACCACGTCGAGGATCACCTCGATGCCCGCGGAGTGCAGCGTCTTCACCATGGTCTTGAATTCCTTGACCTTGCGCGACGCGCTGTAGCGCATCTCGGGCGCGAAGAAGCCCAGCGTGTTGTAGCCCCAGTAGTTCTGCAGTCCGTTCTCGACCAGGTGGCGGTCGTTGAGGTAGCTGTGCACCGGCAGCAGCTCGACGGTGGTGATGCCCAGGCGCTGCAGGTAGTCGATCACCGGGGCGGTGGCCAGCGCCGCGTAGGTGCCGCGCAACTCGGGCGGCACCGCGGGGTGCTGCATGGTGAAGCCGCGCACGTGCATCTCGTAGATCACCATGTCCTGGCGCGCGATCTTCGGGCGGCGGTCCTCGCCCCAGGTGAAGGCGGTCTCGAGCACGCGGCCCTTGGGCATCAGCGCGGCGCTGTCGCGGCGGTCGAAGGACAGGTCCTCGCGCTTGCTGCCGATGGTGTAGCCGTAGAGCGCATCGCCCCAGCGCAGCTTGCCGACCAGGTCCTTGGCGTAGGGGTCGATCAGCAGCTTGTGGGGGTTGAAGCGATGCCCTTCCTCGGGCTTGTAGGGGCCGTGCACGCGGTAGCCGTAGGCCATGCCGGGGCGCGCCTCGGGCAGGTAACAGTGCCAGACGTCGTCGGTGCGCTCGCGCATCACGATGCGCTGCAACTCGTGGCGGCCGGTGTCGTCGAACAGGCAGAGCTCGACCTTCTGCGCATGCTGGGAGAAGAGGGCGAAGTTCACGCCTTCGCCGTCCCAGGTGGCACCGCGCGGGTAGGCGGTGCCGGGCCACACGACGTGGATCGGGTTTGCTGATTTCATGGAAGCGGTGCCTGGCGAAAGGGAAAGACGGAAGAAACGCGGGCGCCGCGCGCGCGGCTCAAGGCAGCTTGTCGCGCTTGTCGCCCAGCCGGTCGGCGCGGTCCTTGAGCGATTGGCCGCGGCGCGGCCACCACTCCTCGATGCGCTCGGCCGCCCAGTCCTTGCCACCCAGGCCGAAGGCCAGCGCGATGGCGAACACCACGCCGCCCAGCAGGATCAGGAAGCTCTCGCGGATGATGTCGCCGCCGACCTTGATCTGGTCGAGCGCGATCAGCACCACGAAGGCCAGCACCGCGTACTGCGCGAGCTTGCCCAGCAGCAGTGCGTCCTGCATCTTCACGTTGCGGCAGTAGGTGGTCACGGTGTCGCCGATGAAGCGTGCGAAGTACGAACCGAAGGCCAGGACCAGCAGCGCCACGAACACGTTGGGCACGAACCAGACCACGCGCCCCAGCAGGTCGGTGATGTAGGTCAGGCCCAGGCCGTTGAAGGCGATCAGCAGCGCGGCCAGGATCACCAGCCAGTAGACCAGCACGCCGAAGACGGAGGTGGTGTCGCCGGCCATGCCGCCCTGGCGCAGGAAGCCGTCGAGGCCCGAGCGTTCGGTCAGCACGTTGAAGTTGATCGCGCGCAGCGCCTTCACGACCGCGAAGCGCGCCACCTTGGCCAGCAGCCAGCCCCCGATGACCACCACCACGGCGATCAGGAGCCGGGGCAGGAAGGCGCCGATCTGGAACAGGATGGCCCTGACGGGCTCCAGGTGAATGCTGAAATTGTCCATGGTGTGTCTCTCCGGTGCCGGGGCGTGGATGTTCAGTTCAATGCTTGCGTTCGACCAGCGCCAGGATGCCCTGCAACGGCACCTGCACCCAGTCGAGGCGGTTGTCGAGTTCGTAGCGCAACTCGTACATCGCCTTCTCGAACTCGAAGAGTGCGAGCAATCGCGCGGCCGATTCGGCCGTCTGCGTGGATCCGCCTTGCGCCATGCGGGCGGTGTAGGCCGCGAGGAAGGCTTCGCGCGTTTCCGCCTCCCAGTCGCGTGCCGCGGGTTCGAGCCGCGCCAGTTCGTCGGCGCTCTGCGCCACGCGGCGCAGGGCCGACCAGCGCGCATAGTTGAACGAACGCACCATGCCGGCCACGTCGCGCAGTGCCGAGCTGCGCTGGCGGCGCTCCTCGAAGCTGCGGGCCGGTTCGCCCTCGAAGTCGATGATCAGGAAGTCGTTGCGCGAGACCAGTACCTGGCCCAGGTGGTAGTCGCCGTGGTAGCGGGTCTTGACGCCGGTCTGCCCGTCGAGCGGGAAGTCGGCCACGCGGGCCCGCACTTCCGAGGCGCGCGCCAGCAGGCGCTTGGCCTCGTCCTGCAGTTCGGGCGGCAGGTCGGTCAGGCGCTCGGCCAGCCGGTCGAGCGTGCGGCCTGCGCCGTCGGCGGCGCGTTCGCGCCAGCCGATCACGTCTTCGGTGGTCATCGGCTCGGGGTCGAAGGCCGGGTTGCCGGTGCGTTTGGACAACGCCAGGTGCAGCTCGGCCGTGCGCTCGCCCAGCGTGTGCATCAGCGAGAGGAAGCCGCCGTGCACGTCGGCCGGTTGCGGCGCGTCCATGGTGCGCAGGGCCTCGAGGTAGCGCTCGAGGTAGCTCAGCGTGTAGTCCCAGCCGTCGCCTTGGTTGGGCACGAAGGCCTGGACCATCGCCAGCGTCATGGTGCTGCCGTCGTCGGCCATGTACTCCAGTGCGCCGGCCACCGGCACGCAGTTCGGGTACTTCGCGACCTCGGTCAGGAAGCGGCCCATCTCGAGCTCGGGATTGATGCCCGCGCGCAGCCGGCGGTAGCCCTTGAGGAACAGGCTCTCGCCCAGCGTGACCACGGTGTTGCTGCTCTGCGCGGTCGGTGCGGTGACGGGCAACGACGCCACGTCGTCACCGGCCAGGCTCGCGAAGGCCGCGGTGTGGCTGAAGCGCAGCCGGCCGCCGGCGGTCGCCAGCTCGGTGCCGCGGCCCATGGCCTCGACCAGCGAACGGCAGAAGCTCTCGTCGAAGAAGGCGTCGGCCATCACGCCCACGTTGGCCTGCTGGCGCACCTTGGCAACCGGGCAGGCCATCAGGGCCTTGAGGCGTTCTTCCTCGCTGTCTTCCCAGGCCAGGGCCAGCGGCATGAAATAGGTGGCGGCCTCGACCGGACCGTCGAGCTCGAGCAGCGGCAGCATCCAACTGCGGCCGTCGACTTCCCACACCGCCTGGTCGCGCAGCCGGGCCCGCAGGATGCTCGTGCCCTTGGAGGCGTACCAGCGCTGTGTCTCGACATGGCGCGGCAGCGTCTCGGTCTCGAGCTGCAGCCGCATGCGTTCGGCCATGCCGATGCGCCAGGGCATCACGCGGTCGCGGAAGAAGCTGGTCCAGCCGTCGAACAGCACCAGCACCGCGCGGTCCTGCAGCGGCGTGCCTTCCTGGTGCCAGCTGGGCATCGGCGCCTCGGCCGAGAGCCGGAACCAGTAGAAGCCGTGCGAAGGCAGCGTGAGCAGGTAGGGCAGCTCGCCGATCGGCGGGAAGGGGGTCTTGCCCAGCATCTCGACCGGCACCCGGCCCTTGAACATCGACAGGTCGAGTTCCACCGGCTGGGCTGTGCGCGACAGGTTGAACACGGTGAGGATGATGTCGTCCTCGTGCTCGCTGAGGTAGGCCAGGATCTTGCGGTTGCCGGGCTTGAGGAAGCGCCGCTGGCCGCGGCCGAAGGCGCGGCTGGTCTTGCGCACGGCGAGCATGCGCTTGGTCCAGTTGAGCAGCGAGCTGGCTTCGCGCGACTGCGTCTCGACGTTGAGCGCCTCGTAGCCGTACATCGCGTCCATGATGGGCTGCAGGTACAGGCTCTGCGGGTCGGCGCGCGAGAAGCCGGCGTTGCGGTCGGGACTCCACTGCATCGGCGTGCGCACGCCGTTGCGGTCGCCCACGAACACGTTGTCGCCCATGCCGATCTCGTCGCCGTAGTAGATGATGGGCGAGCCCGGCATCGACAGCAGCATGCTGTTCATCAGCTTGATGCGGTCGTTGTCGTTTTCCATCAGCGGCGCGAGCCGGCGCCGGATGCCCAGGTTGATGCGCGCGCGCGGATCTGCGGCGTACATCCGGTACATGTAGTCGCGCTCCTTGCTGGTCACCATCTCGAGCGTGAGCTCGTCGTGGTTGCGCAGGAAGATGGCCCACTGGCAGCCGTCGGGGATGTCGGGCGTCTGCTGCAGGATCTCGATGATCGGGTCGCGGTCTTCCTGCGCGATCGCCATGTACATGCGCGGCATCAGCGGGAAGTGGTAGGCCATGTGGCACTCGTCGCCATTGCCGAAGTACTCGCGCACGTCCTCGGGCCACATGTTGGCCTCGGCCAGCAGGAAGCGGTTGGTGTATTCGGCGTCGATCGCGGCGCGCAGCTGCTTGATCACCGCGTGCGTCTCGGGCAGGTTCTCGTTGCTGGTGCCGTCGCGCTCGACCAGGTAGGGAATGGCATCGAGACGGAAGCCGTCGACGCCCATGTCCAGCCAGAAGCGCATCGTCTTGAGGATGGCCTCCATCACCGCCGGGTTGTCGAAGTTGAGGTCGGGCTGGTGGCTGAAGAAGCGGTGCCAGAAGTACTGCTTGGCCACCGGGTCCCAGGTCCAGTTCGAGGTCTCGGTGTCGGTGAAGATGATCCGCGTGCCCTGGTAGATCTGGTCGGTGTCGCTCCACACGTAGAAGTTGCGCTCGGGCGAGCCGGGTGGCGCGAGCCGGGCGGCCTTGAACCACGGGTGCTCGCTGGAGGTGTGGTTGATCACCAGCTCGGTGATCACGCGCAGGCCGCGCGCATGGGCCGCGTCGAGCATCTCCTTGAAGTCGGCCAGCGTGCCGTACTGCGGATGCACGTTCTCGTATTCGGAGATGTCGTAGCCGTCGTCGCGCAGCGGCGAGGGGTAGAAGGGCATCAGCCAGATGGTGTTGACGCCCAGCTCCTTGACGTAGTCGAGCTTCGCGGTCACGCCCTTGAAGTCGCCCATGCCGTCGTTGTTGCTGTCGAAGAAGGCCTTGACGTTGAGCTGGTAGATGACCGCATCGCGGTACCACTGCGGATCGTCGCTGGTGTCGATCTCCGGGGTTTCCAGCGTGAGGGCGGGCAGGGTGGGCGAGGGTGCGTTCAGTGCCATGGCGCGTCTTTCTGCTTCTTCTTCGGGAGGGTCAAAGGAAGTACTCGAAATCGTTCTCGTCGCGGGTGCGACGGCGCACGCGCAGCACGTGGGCCGGCGTGTGCTGGGGGTCGAGCTGCACGTAGTGCCACTCGCCCTGCCAGAGGAAACGCTGGTCGCTCAGCAGGTCGTGCACCTGAAAGGACTGGCCGGCCGGCACGCCGATGGATTCGGGCGTGAGGCCGATCCAGCCCGACTGCGTCTGGTGCGGATCGAGGTTGACCACCGTGACCACCACGTTGCTGCCGTCGTCCGAGGACTTGGCATAGGCCAGCAGCTGGTTGTTCTCCACCGGCAGGAAACGCAGCGTGGCGTTGGTCTGCAGCGCCGGGTTGTCGCGCCGGATGCGGTTGAGCCGCGCGATGAAGGGCGCCAGGCTGTGCGGCATCTCGGTGCGCCAGTGGCGCAGCTGGTACTTCTCGGAGTCGAGGTACTCCTCGCTGCCGGGGTTGCGCGGCAGGTGCTCGAGCAGCTCGTAGGCCGGGCCGTAGATGCCGTAGTTGGCGGCCAGCGTCGCGGCCAATGTGAGCCGCAGCCGGAACATCGGCGCCTCGCCGCTCTGCAATTGCTCGTGCAGGATGTCGGGCGTGTTGGGCCAGGCGTTGGGCCTGAAATATTCGTGGCCCGGCGAGCTCGACAGCTCGGTGAAGTAGGCCGTGAGTTCTTCCTTGCTGTTGCGCCAGGTGAAGTAGGTGTAGGACTGCGAGAAGCCCAGCTTGGCCAGCCGGTGCATCACCTTGGGCCGGGTGAAGGCCTCGGCCAGGAACAGCACCTCGGGGTGCTCGCGCTTGATCTCCGAGATCGCCCATTCCCAGAACGGGAAGGCCTTGGTGTGCGGGTTGTCGACGCGGAAGATCGAGACGCCTTCGCCGATCCAGTGGTCGATCACGCTCTTGAGCTCGGTCCACAGCCCCTGCCAGTCGTCGCACTCGAAGTTGAAGGGATAGATGTCCTGGTACTTCTTCGGCGGATTTTCCGCGTACTGCACCGTGCCGTCGGGCCGCCAGCGGAACCAGCCCGGATGCTGCTTGACGTAGGGATGGTCGGGCGCGCACTGGAAGGCGATGTCGAGCGCGATCTCCAGGCCGTGCCTGCCGGCCTCGGCCACCAGGTGGCGGAAGTCCTCGGGCGTACCGAGCGCGGGCAGTATGTGCTTGTGGCCGCCTTCCTCCGAGCCGATGGCCCAGGGACTGCCGACGTCGTCGGGCTCGGTCACGAGCGCGTTGTTCTTGCCCTTGCGGTCGATCCGGCCGATGGGGTGGATGGGCGGGAAGTACAGCACGTCGAAGCCCATGCGCGCAATGGCGGGCAGGCGGGCCTCGACATCGGCGAAGGTGCCGTGCTGGCCGAGTTCGGTGCCGGCCGAGCGCGGGAACAGTTCGTACCAGCTGCTGAAGCGGGCCCGCTCGCGGTCGACCACCAGCGACAGCTCGGCGCCGTAGCGCGCTTCGAAGCGGCGGTCGGGGTACTTGCCGGCCAGCGTCTCGAGCGCGGGGTCGAGCGCCAGCGCCTTGAGGCGCGGGCCATCGATGGCGCGGTCGGTCGCGGCCTTGGCCAGTTCGGCAGCGGCGCGGGCCAGCGCCTGCGCGTCTTCGCCGGTCGCGCGTGCGCCCGCCGCGGCGATCTCCAGCGCACCGACCTGCGCCGCGATGCGAATGTCGGCCTCGTCCACGCGTCGCGTGAGTTCGTGGTGCCACGATGCGAAGCCGTCGACCCAGGCCAGCACGGTGTAGACGTAGCGCCCCGGCACCGGCGGCACGAAGGCGGCGTGCCACACGTCGTTGTTGCTCAGCGTCATCGGCGTCTCGTGCACCGTGGTCTCGCCTTCGCGCCACCATTGCAGCAGCACGCGCAGCACGTCGTGGCCGTCGGTGAAGCAGTGCGCCGTGACCTCGAAGGCCTCGCCCGCGATGCGCTTGACCGCGAAGCGGCCGCCGTCGACGGCCGGCAACACCGCGTCGACCACGGCGCGCACGCGGCCCTCCTTGGGCATCCCGTGCGGCAGCGACAGCAGGGCCGCGACCTGGGTCTGCGGCATCGGCGGCGCGGCCGGGATGGCGGTGTCGGCCGCGGTGGGCGCGGCCGGTGCCGCGGGGTGGAGGGACTTCGGCGTCTTGGGGGGCTGGGAACTCTTAGGCATGGGGCACGTGCTTGAGGATCAGGGTGGACAGGGGCGGCAGCGTGAGGTTGAGCGACTGGCGGCGGCCGTGCGCGGGCAGGGGCGAGGTCTGGGCGCCGCCCAGGTTGCCCCAGCCCGCGCCGCCGTAGTCGCGGGCATCGCTGTTGAGCAGCTCTTGCCATTCGCCGGCCAGCGGCACGCCGACCGTGTAGTTGGTGCGCGGCAGCGGCGTGAGGTTGCACAGCACCAGCACCGGCGCGCCGTCCTTTGCCTTGCGCAGGAAGGCGAACACGCTGCGTTGGGCGTCGTCGGCCTCGATCCATTCGAAGCCATCAGGCGAGAAATCGACCTCGTACAGCGCGGGCTCGGCCTTGTAGACGCGGTTGAGTTCGCGCACGAAATGCTGCAGGCCGCCATGGCCTTCGGTGCCCGTGACCCACCATTCGAGCTCGCCGTCGTGCGTCCACTCGCGGCGCTGGCCGAACTCGCCGCCCATGAAGAGCAGCTTCTTGCCCGGGTGGGCCCACATCAGGCCGAACAGCGCGCGCAGGTTGGCGAACTGCTGCCAGCTGTCGCCGGGCATCTTGTTGATCAGCGAGCCCTTGCCGTGCACCACCTCGTCGTGCGAGAGCGGCAGCACGAAGTTCTCGTTGAAGGCATAGACCAGCGAGAAGGTCAGCTGGTGGTGGTGGTGCCGGCGGTGCACCGGGTCCTTGGCGAAGTAGGCCAGGGTGTCGTGCATCCAGCCCATGTTCCACTTCATGCCGAAGCCCAGGCCGCCCATCTCCGTGGGCCGCGAGACCATCGGCCAGGCGGTCGACTCCTCGGCCACCGAGACCGTGTCGGGGTGTGCGCGGTACACGGCGCGGTTCAGGTCGCGCAGGAACTCGACCGCCTCGAGGTTCTCGCGGCCGCCGTTCCGGTTGGGGATCCATTCGCCGGGCTGGCGCGCGTAGTCGAGGTAGAGCATCGAGGCCACGGCGTCGACGCGCAGGCCGTCGAGGTGGTAGCGCTCGAGCCAGAACAGGGCCGACGAGATGAGGAAGCTGCGCACCTCGTTGCGGCCGTAGTTGAAGATGCTCGAGTTCCATTCCGGATGGAAGCCCTGGCGCGGGTCTTCATGCTCGAACAGGTGCGTGCCGTCGAACACCGACAAGCCGTGCGCATCGGTCGGGAAGTGCGAAGGCACCCAGTCGAGCAGCACGCCGATACCCCGGCTGTGCAGGTGGTCGACGAAGGCCATGAAATCCTGCGGCGTGCCGTAGCGCGCCGTCGGCGCGAAGTAGCCGGTGGTCTGGTAGCCCCACGAACCGTAGAAGGGGTGCTCGGTCACGGGCATGAGCTCGACGTGCGTGAAGCCCATGTCGACCACGTAGGCCGCCAGGCGCTCGGCGAGTTCGCGCCAGCCCAGCATTTCGCCGCCCTCGCGCTGCCAGGAGCCGGGGTGCAGTTCGTAGACCGACATCGGCGCATCGAGCGCGTTCTTCGGGCCGCGCTGCTGCATCCAGTCGGCGTCGTTCCATGTGTAGTCGTCGATCGACCAGACGCGCGAGCCGGTGGCCGGCGGGTGCTCTGCGTAGAAGGCGAAGGGATCGGCCTTGTCGACCGAGTGGCCGTGGCGGTCGAACACCCGGTATTTGTAGACCGCGCCGCGCGTGGCATCGGGCGAGAAGCCCTCCCAGATGCCGCTGCCGTCGGGCCGTGCTTCGAGCCGCAGCGCGGTGTCGTTCCATCCGTTCCAGTCGGCCACCACCGAGACGGCGCGCGCGTTCGGCGCCCAGACCGCGAAGGTCGCGCCGCCCTCGGGCTGCATCTGGCAGCCCATGGCACGGTGCATCTCGGCATGCGTGCCCTCACGGAAAAGCCAGACGTCCTGATCACTCAGGCGTGGGGATGGGATGTGCACGGGTGGAATCCTCCTGCGCGGGCGGGTCCGGCGAATTCCGGCGGCGCCCTTGCGACAACGTTCATTGAACCGTATGCCCGACCCGGATTGGGCCGCCGAGCGCCCTTTGCCTTGTCGGACAGGAGCTATGTTGCACCTTTCATGCCATTGTTAACTGCGCCTGCAAGAATCCCGTCGCGCGCCCGGCGGCGCGGACGAGCGAAGGGGCGGGATCAGCCGCGCAGGCGGTTGGCGCTGGTCACCGCGTCGTTGTACTTCTTGACCATGTCGTTGAAGGACTTGGCGGTCTTGGCCTGCTTCATCGTGCGGTAGGTCCCGATGAATGACACCAGCGACGAGCCGGTGCTCTCGTGCGCCGAATCGGGGCGGGGTTCCTTGTCCTTGGCCGCGGCGTAGAGCTCGCGCTGTTCGGCCAGCGTCTTGTCGAGCGAGGACACGATCGCATCGGCCGCCTGGTACTTGGCCGGGTCGCGGATGTCGGATTCGCTGTCGAACAGCGACACCACCTCCTCGGCCTGCTGCAGGCCCAGCTTGGTGTTGTAGCCCAGCATGTCGCCCGAGGCCTTGAGCTTGGCCAGCATGGCCGCGCTGCGCTTCTTCTCTTCGGTGCCCAGCACGGCACTGAAGCGCTTCATGCTGGCCGTGCTCTTGTCGAAGGCGGCGCGCACGTCGGCATCCTGGGCCTTGCCCTTGGCCAGGTCGTCTTCCTGGTAGGCCTTGGCGCTGTAGTAGACCTCCAGCGCCTTGAGCTGGGTCACGAGCGTGCCGAGTTCCGTGATCAGGGCGTCGGCGCTCTGGTCGAGCGCGCCGAGCTCGGAGGCGGGGAGCGCGCGTGCCTTCTTCAGTTGCTCGAGCGAGATGTCGACCCAGCCCGCGCTGATCGACAGGTTGTCGGTGGCCTTGCGCTTGGGGATGTTGAGCTTGAGGTAGCGCTCGTGGGTTTCGGGCAGGCCGAAGGTGCCGATGAGCTTGTTGTAGCCCTGGGTGTAGCCGTTGAGCTTGGCGCTGGTCGCCTGGCCGGTGTCCACGTTGCTGGCCGCCGACTTGACCTTGTCCCCGACCGCCGAGGCCGCCGCACTCACGCTCGAGGCGGCGTCGCCGGCCTTGCCGCAAGCGCTCAGCGCGAGCACCGCGCAGGTGGCGGCGGCGGCGATCCAGAGCTTCTGGCTGTGCGTGCGGGTCTTTGTCTTGCTGTGCATTGTTGTATGTCCAAAGAGGTAGGGAGAAGGCTTGGTAACTTAATGCATCACCGGGCCCCGCCTTGCAGGACAGGACCGCAGATGTAAAGCGAGGTGACGCGGGCTTTACCTGGACGCTTCGAATGGCGATACTGTATGAAAATACAGTATTCATCATGTCCGACGCCTTCATCCCCCTGCACGCCCTCAAGGGCCGCGGCGCGGCCACTCGACTGGCCCATCGCTTCGAGCGCGACGTGCGCGACGCCTACGACGACGGCTGGGGCACGCTCGACGAAACCGCGGCCGATGCACTGCTGCCGTTGCAGACCGAGGTGCGCTTCGAGGACGTGAAGTCGGTGCTGAGCGAAAACGATTCGCCCGACATCCCCTTCGACCGCTCGCTCAACCCCTACCGCGGCTGCGAGCACGGCTGCATCTACTGCTTCGCCCGGCCCACCCACAGCTACCTCAACCTCTCGCCCGGCCTGGACTTCGAGACCAAGCTGATCGCCAAGCGCAATGTGGCCGAGGTGCTGCGCGCCGAGCTGGGTCGCAAGAACTACCGGCCCAGCCAGATCGCGATCGGCACCGCGACCGACTGCTACCAGCCGATCGAGCGCGAGCTCCGCCTGACCCGCGCGGTGATCGAGGTGCTGCGGGAAACCCGCCATCCCTTCGGCCTGGTCACCAAGTCCAGTGCGGTCGAGCACGACCTCGACCTGATCGCGCCGATGGCGGCCCAGCACCTGGCCGCGGTCTACGTAACCGTCACCACGCTCGACGGCGAGCTGGCCCGCAAGCTGGAGCCGCGCGCCGCCTCGCCGCAGCGGCGGCTGCGCACCATCCGCACCCTGGCCGAGGCCGGCGTGCCCGTGGGCGTGAGCGTGGCGCCGCAGATCCCCTTCATCACCGACGACATGGAGAAGGTGCTCGAGGCCGCCTGGGAGGCGGGCGCGCGCTGCGCCTTCTACACTGTGGTGCGGCTGCCCTGGGAGGTGGCGCCGCTGTTCAAGCAGTGGCTCGAACTGCACTACCCCGACCGCGCGGCGCGCGTGATGGCGCGCATCCGCGAGATGCGCGGCGGCAAGGACTACGACGCCGACTTCGCCACCCGCATGAAGGGCAGCGGCCTGTGGGCCGACCTGATCCGCCAGCGCTTCGAGAAAGCGACGAATCGCATCGGCTTCAACCGCCAGCGCATCCCGCTGGACCTGGGCGCCTTCCGGCCGCCGGGCGCGGCGGGGCAGGGCAGCCTGTTCTGAAGAAAAGGATCAGATGCTGCGCAGATTGACCCGCTGCGTCAGCGCCGCCGCGCTCTCGCGCCGTTCGCTGTAGCGATCAACCAGGTAGTCCGCGCAGTCGCGCGTGAGCAGCGTGAACTTGAGCAGCTCCTCCATCACGTCGACCACGCGGTCGTGGTAGGGCGAGGGCTTCATGCGACCGTCGGCCTCGAATTCCAGATGGGCCTTGGGCACCGAGGACTGGTTGGGGATGGTGATCATGCGCATCCAGCGCCCCAGGGCCTGTGAATGCTATTTCCGGGGATCGCGTTGGTTGAATCAGGGGCCGGATGCAAGGCGCCCGTGCGCAGCAAGGCTGAAGCCTTGCAAGCGCGGGCAACGCCGCAGACGGCCCCTGATTCAGCCAACCCTCCGGGAAGGCCTGCCACGACGGGCCACTCGGCGTTGCGCTCCTTGCGCGTGCTTCAGCACGCGCAGCGTCACGCGCCTTGATTGGCCCGCCGTGGCAGGCCTTCGCGACCCCGGAAATAGCATTCACAGGCCCTGGCACCCGCAGCTGGTTCACGGCGTTGAAGGACTGCGAGCCGCCCGACACCTGCATCACCGCGAGCGTCTTGCCCTGCGTGGGCCGCACCGCGCCGATGGACAGCGGGATCCAGTCGATCTGCGCCTTCATCAGCCCGGTCATCGCGCCGTGCCGTTCGGGCGAGCACCAGACCATGCCCTCGCTCCACTGCACCAGCTCGCGCAGTTCCCGCACCTTGGGATGGTCCTCGGGCGCGCCGTCGGGCAGCGGCAGGCCGTGCGGGTCGTAGGTGCGCGTCTCGGCCCCCATGGCCTGCAGCAGGCACGCCGCCTCCTCGGTCACGAGCCGGCTGTACGAACGCTCGCGCAGCGAACCGTAGAGCAGCAGGATGCGCGGCGCATGCGTGGCGCGCGCCGGCGGCGGCAAGCGCTGCGGATCGGGCCGCTGCAGGAACTCAAGGCTTGGCGACACGCTGGCCCTTCGCGTCGACCACGGCCTCGCCGTCTTCCTTGGAGAACGCGCCTTTCTGGGGCTGCGGCAGGATGTCGAGCACCGCTTCGGACGGGCGGCAGAGGCGGGTGGCCTTCGGCGTCACCACGATCGGGCGCTGGATCAGGATCGGGTGCTCCAGCATGAAGCCGACGATCTGCGCGTCGGTCCAGGTCGGGTCGGCCAGGCCGAGTTCGGCAAAAGGCTTCTCCTTCTGGCGCAGCAGCTCGCGTGCCGTGATGCCCATGGCCGCGATCAGGCCTTCGAGCGTGGCGCGGTCGGGCGGGTTCTTCAGGTACGCGATGACCGTGGGTTCCTCGCCGGAATTGCGGATCAGCGCGAGCACGTTGCGCGAGGTGCCGCAGGACGGGTTGTGATAGATCGTGATGTCGCTCATGGTGCGTGACAGGAGTGGTTGAAGCGTAAAAAGTGGATGTTTCAGCCGCCGAGCCGCAGCGCCAGCGCGGCCAGCGTGACGAGCAGCACCGGCAGGGTCAGCACGATGCCGATGCGGAAGTACTGGCCCCAAGCGATGGTGGTGCCCTTCTTCGCCAGCACGTGCAGCCAGAGCAGCGTCGCCAGGCTGCCGATCGGCGTGATCTTCGGGCCCAGGTCGCAGCCGATCACGTTGGCATAGACCATGGCTTCCCTGACCACGCCGCTGGCGTTCGAGGCCTCGATGGACAGCGCACCGATCAGCACAGTGGGCATGTTGTTCATCACCGAGGACAGCAGGGCCGTGAGCAGGCCGGTGCCCAGCGCCGCGCCCCAGACGCCGCCCTGCGCGAACACGTTCAGCAGCGCGGCGAGCTGGCCCGTCAGGCCGGCGTTGCGCAGCCCGTAGACCACCAGGTACATGCCCAGCGAGAAGACCACGATCTGCCAGGGCGCGCCGCGCAGCACCCGGCGCGTGTCGATCACCGGGCTGCGCGCGGCGACGGCCAGAAGCACCGCCGCCGCCGCCGCGGCCACCGCGCTCACCGGCACGCCCAGCGGCTCGAGCGCGAAGAAGCCGACCAGCAGCAGGGTCAGCACGACCCAGCCCGCGCGAAAGGTCGCGGGGTCGCGGACCGCCTCGGCCGGCGCCCGCAGCCGCGCCACCGCATAGCGCGCGGGAATGTCGCGGTGGAAGTACAGCATCAGCATGCCCAGACTGGCGAGCACGGCCGCGAGATTGACTGGCACCATCACCGCGGCGTAGCGGTGGAAGCCGATGCCGAAGAAGTCGGCCGAGACGATGTTGACCAGGTTGGAGACGACCAGCGGCAGGCTCGCGGTGTCGGCGATGAAGCCGGCCGCCATCACGAAGGCCAGGGTCGCGGCCGGCCCGAAGCCCAGCGCGGCCAGCATGGCCATCACGATCGGCGTGAGGATCAGCGCCGCGCCGTCGTTGGCGAACAGCGCCGACACCACCGCGCCCAGCAGCACCATCAGGGCGAACAGCCGTGCGCCGCGCCCGCCGCCCCAGCGCGCCACATGCAGCGCGGCCCATTCGAAGAAGCCGGCCTCGTCGAGCAGCAGGCTGATCACGATCACCGCGATGAAGGCGCCGGTGGCGTTCCACACGATGCCCCACACGGTCGCCACGTCGGCCCAATGCACCGCGCCGGACAGCAGCGCGAGCCCGGCGCCCAGCGAGGCGCTCCAGCCAATGCCTAGCCCGCGCGGCTGCCAGATCACCAACACCAGCGTGAAGGCGAAGATCGCCAGTGCCGTCAGCATGCGCAGGCGGCGCTGCCGTCGGCGAGGCAGGGCGCGCCCTGGCAGCAGTTCTCGGTCAGGTAGCCGAGCAGCGCGTTCATCCGGTCGAAGGCGGCGCGGTAGATCAGGTTGCGGCCCTGGCGCTCCTGCGACACCAGGCCCGCGTGCGTCAGCTCCTTGAGGTGGAAGGAGAGGCTGGTGGCGGGCACGCCGATGGCCTCGACCAGCGCACCGGGGGTCAGGCCCTCGGGGCCGGCGACCACCAGGCAGCGAAAGACCTGCAGGCGCACGGGTTGGGCGAGGGCGGCGAGGGCGCGGACGACTTCATTGGCTTCCATGATTCAATGATAGTTGAATTATGGAATTGGTGACAAGGCCGGCTGGTTTGTCGGGCCATGACGCTGTTCAGCGCCGCATGCCGTCGCGGTCGAACAGCGTGGGTGCGACCTCGCGCACCACCTCGAGGAAGGCCCGCAGGCCCGCCGGTACGTGGCGGTGGCCGGGGTAGTAGACGCACAGGCCGGGGATCGGGGGCGACCAGTCGTCCAGCACCCGCAGCAGGCGGCCGGCCGCGACATGCGGCGCGACCGCGTACTCGCTGGTCCAGACCAGGCCTGCCCCGCCCAGCGCGGCCTCGACCATCAGGTGATGGTCGTCGAGCGTCAACGGCCCGGCCACGTCGACCGACACGCGCTGGCCGCGCTTCTCGAAGTCCCACTTGTAGAGCGGGCCGCTGGGGAAACGCGTGCGCACGCACACGTGCCCGGCCAGGTCCTGGGGCGTGCGCGGCTTGCTGCGCGTCGCGAAGTAGGCGGGCGCGCCGACCACGGCGAAGCGCACGGGCGGCGTGCAGGGCACGGCGATCATGTCCTCGGGCACGCTCTCGGCGATGCGGATGCCGGCGTCGAAGCCCTGGCCCACGATATCGACCAGCCGGCCTTCGGTCACGATGTCCACCTCCATGGCCGGGTGGCGGCGCAGGAACTCCAGCACCACGGGCGCCAGGATCATCGAGGCCGCCGCCTCCGAGGCGTTGAGGCGCAGCGTGCCCGCGGGCGTGTCGCGCAGTTCGTTGGCCGCGGCCATGGCGGCCGAGATCTCGCGCAGCGCCGGCTGCACGCGCGCCAGGAACTGCTCGCCCGCGGCGGAGAGCGCCACGCTGCGCGTGGTGCGGTTGAACAGGCGCACGCCCATGCGCTGCTCCAGCGCCGCGATCGCATGGCTCAGCGCCGAGGGCGACAGGCCGAGTTCGGCCGCGGCACGGCGGAAGCTGCGGTGCGTCGATACCGCGACCACGGCGTTGAGTTCGGCCAATCCGGTTTTCTGCATTGTGCGATTTCCTGCATGACTTCATGCGTCATTGGGCCGATTGTTTCATCGATCGGCGCGGCCTATCTTCGCTGCTCTTCGAAAGGAAATCACATGACATCCGCTTCCGCCGACGGCCGCAAGACCGTCCTGATCACCGGCGCCTCGACCGGCTTCGGCCAGTCGGCCACCCGTCTCTTCGCGCAGCACGGCTGGAACGTCGTCGCCACCATGCGCACGCCGGCCGCCGGCGCCGAACTCGCGGCGCTCGACAACGTGTGGGTCACGCGGCTCGATGTGCAGGACCGCGCCAGCATCGACGAAGCCATCGCGGCCGGCATCGCGCGCTTCGGCCGCATCGATGCGCTGGTGAACAACGCGGGCTTCGGCCTGTTCGGCCTGTTCGAATCTGCCTCCAGGGAAAGCATCCAGACGCAGTTCGACGTGAACGTGTTCGGCGTGATGGACGTGACCCGCGCGCTGCTGCCGCACTTCCGCGCCCAGCGTTTGGGCGTGATCGTCAACGTGAGCTCGGGGGCCGGCGTGTTCGGGCTGCCGATGATCTCGCTCTACACGGCCAGCAAGTTCGCGCTCGAAGGCTTCTCGGAATCGCTGTCCTACGAACTCCAGTCGCAGAACATCGTGGTGAAGATCGTCGAACCCGGCGGCGTGGTCAGCACCGGCTTCGGCGCCCGCGCTGCGGCCGAGGCCTCGCAGGCGCTGGCCGCGCCGGCCGACTACGACGGTTTCGTCGCGGGGGCGCAGAAAGTGTTCGCGGGCCTGCGCTCGGCCCGGCTGGCCACCTCGGAAGACGTGGCCGGCGTGATCTACGAAGCCACCAGCGACGGCACGGACCGGCTGCGCTACGTGGCGACCGAGGACATCGCGCCCTTGGTGCGCGCGCGGCGCGAGAGCTCGGAAGACGACTACATCGCGCTGATGCGCACCACCTTCACGCCGACGGCGTGATCACCGCGGGCGCGCAGCCGGCCGGCTTGAACACCCGCTCGGTCGAGGCCGGCGACTTCGCCAGCTTGGCCGCCGGCCGGCGCGGACGGCGGATCAGTTCGCCGCCACAGTTGGGGCAGGCGCCGGCGAGGTGGCGTTCCGCGCAGTCGCTGCAGAAGGTGCACTCGAAGGAACAGATCCGGGCGTCCGCCGATTCGGCGGGCAGGTCGCGGTCGCAGCATTCGCAACCTGGGCGCATTTGGAGCATGGAAAGAAGACCTCGGAAAGCGGTGCTTCGAGCTTAAACGAGACGGCACGGCGCCTCAGCTGGCCTTCCAGCGTGCGCAGCGCGATTCGGCCTTGGTGGTCCATGGCACCTCGCCCTTGATCGATTCGACGACCTTGTAGTAGTCCCAGGGTTCCTTCGATTCGGCGGGGGTCTTGACCTGCAGCAGGTGCATGTCGTGCACCATCAGGCCGTCGCCGCGCAGCCAGCCGCCCTTGACGAACATGTCGTCGAACTTCGCCTTGCGCAGCTGCGCCATGACCTTGTCGCCTTCGTCGGTGCCCGCGGCCTTGACGGTCTTCAGGTACTGCAGCGTGGCCGAATAGTTGCCGGCCTGGAAGGACGAGGGCATGCGCTTCTGCTTGTCGAAGAAGCGCCGAGCCCACTCCCGCGATTCCGCGCTCTGGTTCCAGTACCAGCTGTCGGTGAGGTACATGTTCTGCGCGGTCTTCAGGCCCAGCGCATGCACGTCGTTGATCGTGATGATCATGCCGGCGAGCTTCATGTTCCTGCTGATGCCGAATTCCGCGGCCGACTTCAGCGCGTTGACCGTGTCGCCGCCCGCATTGGCCAATGCCAGCACTTGAGCCTTGGAGCTCTGCGCCTGCAGCATGAAGGACGAGAAGTCGCTCGCGCCCAGCGGATGCTTGACCGAGCCCACGACCGTGCCGCCGTTGTCGAGGATCACCTTGGTGGCGTCGTTCTGCAGCGAGGCGCCGAAGGCGTAGTCGGCCGCCACGAAGAACCAGGACTTGCCGCCGCCCTTGACCACGGCATTGGCCGTGCCGCGCGCCATGGCCACGGTGTCGTAGGCGTACTGGACGGTGTAGGGCGAGCAGAACTCGTTGGTCAGGCTGGAGGCGCCCGAGCCGACGACGAAATAGGGCTTCTTCTTGTCCGCGGCCACGCCGGCCATCGCGATCGCCGCGCCGGAGTTCACGCCGCCGATCAGCATGTCGAGCTTGTTGACGTCGAACCATTCGCGCGCCTTGGCCGCGGCGATGTCGGGCTTGTTCTGGTGGTCCATCGTCAGCAGCTCGATCCGCTTGCCGTCGATCGCACCGCCCATGTCGGCGATCGCCATGCGGATCGCGTCCGCGCCCGCGGGGCCGTCGTAGTCGCGGTAGATGCCGGACATGTCGCTGATGAAGCCGATGCGGATCACGTCGTCGGAGATCTGTGCCGAGGCCCCGGCGGCCGAGGCCATCAATGCGAGCGCGCAGGCGATGCGGGTTTTTTTCATGGGTGTCTCTCTTGTTCTCTTGGATGGAAATCGGTGGCTCAGAGGGCGAAGGCGGGACGCACGGCGCCCACGCGCGGCAGGCCCATCATTTCGCGGGCCTCGGCGGGCGTGGCGGGTTCCATGTCCATCTCGCGGATGATCCGCACGATGCGTTCGGTGAGCTGCACGTTGGTCGCGAGTTCGCCCTGGCGGAAGTAGAGGTTGTCCTCCAGCCCCACGCGCGCATGGCCGCCGAGCAGCAGCGAGGCCACGTTGGCCTCGAGCTGCGAGGGACCGATGCCGCTCACGCAGAAGATGCTGTGCTTGGGCAGCGTGTCGACCATCATCTGGAGGAAGCGCGGCGAGTAGGGCATCGCGTTCTGGAAGTTGCGGTGCACGTTCATCACCAGGTTCACGAAGTGCGGCGCGTCGTCCAGCCCTTCGCCGATCAGCGTGCTGGTGTCCTGCAGGATGTGGGTGGGGCTGAAGACCTCCCACTCGGGCTTGATGCCGCGTGCCCTCATGCCCGCGGCGAGTTCGCGCCCGCGTGCCAGCGAGGTGTCCATCAGGATCTCCTTGCCCTCGAAGCTCAGGTTCAGCGTGGTGGCGTCGAGCGTGCACATCTCGGCGCCGGCCTCCATGCCCTTGAGCCGTTCTTCCCAGAGGATCTCCCAGCGGTCGCCCGCCAGCGGATGCACCATGTCGCCGTGCACGCCGCCACCGGTGGAGTTGTTGATCACGATGTCGCTGCGCGCACGGATGCGCGTGTTGATGTCGCGATAGATGTCGGGGTTGCAGGTGGCGCCGTCGTCGGGCCGGCGCGCATGGATCGCGACCACGCTGGCGCCGGCGTTCCAGCAGCGGACCGTGTCGTCGGCGATCTCCTGCGGCTGCGTGGGAAGGTGCGGGTTCTGCGACTTGTGGGCCATGCCACCGGTCGGGGCGATGGTCAGGATGACTTTGCGTTTGGACATGGAGAGAGAGGCTCTGGCGTGGGGAGAAACGAGGACGCGGTGTTCCGCGTGGCGTGCGTCGATTGTTCGACCCCGGCTCCTGCAGGTCAGTCGTCGCAACGACAATTCACCTCAGGGTTTACGCGGCCGGGGCCATGCTCAGGCCTCCCGACCCACCTTGCCCGCGCGCTTCTCGAGGAAGGCCCGCACGCGCGCCTTGGCCTCGTCGTCGCCCTGCGCCACGGCCGACATCAGGGCCTCGACGAACAGGCCGTCGGAGCGGCTCATGTCGGCGATGCGCGGCAGCGCCTGCAGGATCGCGAAGTTGGACAGCGGCGCATTGCTGGCGACCTTGCGTGCGAGCTCGATCGCCTTGTCGACGGCCGCGCCGGGTTCGACCAGGTAGTTGCTCAGCCCCGCGGCCTGGCCCTCGGCTGCGTCGAGCACGCGACCGGTGAGCATCATGTCGGTCATGAGGCTGAAGCCCGCGAGCCGCGGCAGGCGCACCGAGCCGCCGCCGCCCACGAAGATGCCGCGCTGTCCTTCGGGCAGGCCGTAGAAGGTGCTGCGATCGGCCACGCGCAGGTGCGCCGTGGCCGCGAGTTCGAGCCCGCCGCCGATCACCGCGCCGTGCAGGGCCGCGATCACGGGCACGCGGCCGTACTGGATCTGCTCGAAGGCCTGGTGCCAGGCGCGCGAATGCAGCACGCCGTCGGCGACGCTGCGCTCCATCACCTCCGACAGGTCGAGGCCGGCGCAGAAATGCTCGCCGGCACCGCTCAGCACCACGGCGCGGCAGTGCGCGGGCAAGGCCGAGAACGCGATCTGGAGTTCGGCCAGGAAGGCGTCGCTGATCGCGTTGCGCTTGTCGGGCCGGTGCAGGCGCAGGTGCACCAGCGCCTCCGACTGCGTGACCTGGAGGAAGCGCAGCTGGCTGCAGGGGCCGGGCAGGGGAGAGAAATCGTCGTGCATGAAGAAGGTGCCTGTGTGGGATGTGTTCTCAGGTCCGGATGACGTCGGCAGCGCCGGCGTAGAGCCGTGCCACCGCGTCGGCGCGCCGCGTCAGCACCGCGCGCTGGTTCACATAGCCCTTGTCGGTGATCTCGCCCGCATCCGCGCTCGGCGGCTCGGCCATGAACAGGATGCGGCGCGGCATCTGCGACGAACCCGCGCCGCTGCGCTGGAAGGCGGCCAGGGCCTCGCGTACCTTCTGCGCGACCGCGGCGGGGCCGGCCGCCAGCGCGGCCGCCGTGGGGAAGACCAGCGCGCCGATCTCGTCGCGGTCGTGGCCCGCGATCACCGCGTCGGCCGCATAGGGCGACAGGGCCGTGACCAGCTGCAGACGCAGCGGACCGACCGAGACCCAGGTGCCGCTCGTGAGCTTGAAGTCCTCGGCCACGCGGCCGTCGAAGATCACGCCGCGTGCCGGGTCTTGGGGGTCGACCAGGTAGCCCGCATCGCCGATCCGGTAGAAGCCTTCGTCGTCGAAGGCGGCGGCCGTGAGCTCGGGGGCGTTGCGGTAGCCCGCGAAGACCGAGACGCCGCGCACGCGCATCTCCTGCTTCTCGCCGTTGCGCACCAGCTTGAGCTCGAGGCCGGGCAGCGGGATGCCGATGCAGCCCGCGCCGTCGAGGCGGAAGTGCGCGCTGGTGACCAGCGGCGAGGTCTCGGTCGAGCCCCAGGAGGTGGTGAGCCACAGCGGTTCGTCGCGCACGCTGGCCGCCAGCGCCTCGAGCCGCTGCCAGGTGCTGGTGGGCAGGGCGGCCGCGGCATAGAAGACCAGCAGCAGCGGCGACAGCACCTCGCGCGCCAGGTCGAGGTCGGCCTCGAGGAAGGGCAGCAGCATGTCCAGGCCGCGTGGCACGTTGAAGTGCAGGTTGGGCCGCACCTCCCGCAGGTTGCGCACGGTCTTCTCGATCAGCCCGGGGGCGGGCCGCCCCTCGTCGATGTAGAGCGTGCCGCCATGGCGCAGCACCAGGTTCAGGTTGTGGTTGCCGCCGAAGGTGTGGCTCCAGGGCAGCCAGTCGAGCAGCACGGGCTTCTGCGTCGCGAGGAAGCGCCAGGTCTGCGCCAAGGCCTGCTGGTTCGCGCACAGCATGCGGTGCGTGTTGACCACCACCTTGGGCTGGCCGGTCGAGCCCGAAGTCAGCAGCAGCTTGGCCACGTCGTCGCCGCGCAGGGCCTCGAAGGCGGCCCTGACGGCCGGCGTTTCGGCGGTGTCGAGGAAGCCGCCGAAATGCAGGGCGCCGGGCACGTCTTCGGCGCCGTCGCTCAGCACCTTCACCGCGTCGCCCGCGCAGGCGCTGATCGCCGCACCATAGGTTTGGGCATTCGCGGCATAGACCAGCGAGGGCTGCAGCGTCTGGACGATGCCGCGGATCTTGGTGTGGTCGCTGGTCAGCCGGCAGTAGGCGCTGGAGACCGGGCAGAAGGGCAGGCCGACGTGCAGCGCGGCCAGCATCAGCATGGCGTGGTCGATCGAGTTGTCGGAGAGCACCAGCACCGGCCGGTCGCGCGGCAGTTGCAGGTCGAGCAGGCGCTGTGCGATCGCGCCGACGTGGCGGCGCAGTTCGCCCCAGCGCACGCGACGCCATTCGCCGCTGGCGTCGCGTTCGGCGAAGGCCAGCGTGTCGGGCGTCTCGGCGGACCAGCGCTCGAGCCAGTCACCGATGCAGCGGTCGTAGGCGGCGAGCGCTTCGGGAGAGCTCAGCACCAGGCTGCCGTCGGGTTGCTGGCGGCACAGCGTGCGTGCCGGTGCGACGAGGGCGGGGTTGTCGTAGAGGGCGACCATGTCGGGTCCTTTCTTGTGGGGCGTGTGCGGGAGGCAATCAGCTGCGTGGATCGGCCGCGGCCCTGGCCTGGATCAGCCCGATCAGCAGCTCGTCGCGCCGGGCCTCGAGTGCTGCGAGGCTCTGCCCTTCGAGCGCATCGGCCACGCCCTGCACGACCAGGGCCTTGAGCTCGGCCGTCATCGCGGGCGTGCCCAGGTCCTGCCACCAGGCTTCGATCGGGCCGCCCAGATGGTCCAGCACATGCGCGATGCCGCCCGCGCCACCGGAGAAGTGCAGGTTCATGAAGGGGCCGAACACGCCCCAGCGCAGGCCGGGGCCGAAGGCGATCGCGGTGTCGATGTCTTCCACCGTGGCCACGCCCTGTTCGACCAGGTGGAAGGCCTCGCGCCAGAGCGCCGCCTGCAGCCGGTTGGCGATATGGCCCTTGATTTCCTTGCGGCCGTGGATGGGCCGCTTGCCGACCGAGGCGTAGAACTGCATCGTGCGTTCGATGGTGCGCGCCGAGGTGTGCGCGCCGCCGATCACCTCGACCAGCGGGATCAGGTGCGGCGGGTTGAAGGGGTGCCCCAGCACCACGCGCTCGGGGTGCCGGCAGGCCGACTGGATGTCGGTGGTCGAGAGGCCCGAAGAGCTCGAGGCCAGGATCACCTCGGGCGGCAGCAGCGCGTCCATGCGCTGGAACAGATCGGTCTTGAAGTCGCGCCGCTCGGGGCCGTTCTCCTGCACGAAGTCGACACCGTGCAATGCGGCGTCGAGTTCGGCGTGAAAGCACAGCCGGTCCATCGACGCGCCCGGCGCGAGGCCCAGCCGCTCGAGCGTGGGCCAGTGCCGCGCCACGCTCGCACGCAGCCGCGCTTCGGCATCGGGCGAAGGATCGGTGGCCACCACGTCCAGCCCGTGGGCCAGGAAGTGGGCGGCCCAGCTGGCGCCGATCACGCCGGTGGCGACGATGGCCACGCGCTGGATGGAGGGAGAGGTCATGGTGGGAAGAGGCAGTCGATGAAGGAGAGAAGCGAGGACGCAGGCGGCGCTCGCACGTGGAGTCTTTGCGCATCGAATTGTTCGATGGGTGCTGCGAAGTCACAGTCGTCTGAACGACAATCCGCACCTGGGAAAACCTCAGGACCGGCCCTCGCGCCCAAGCACGCATCCCATACATCCCATGAGCTTCAAGACAGCGCCACGCGCGGCCGGCATCACCCTTCAGCAACTGCTGGACGAATCGGCGTGGTTTGCGTTGTTGACGCCGGCCGCGCGCGCGCAGGTGCTGGCCGACGTGGTCGAGCGCACGGTGGTGGCCGGCGATGCGCTGATCCGCCACGGCGAGACCGCGCTCTGGTGGAACGGCGTGATGGAGGGCGTGATGAAGTGGTCCACCGGCACGCGCGCGGGCCGCTCGGTCACGCTGGGCGGGCTCACGGTCGGCAGCTGGTTCGGCGAGGGCAGCCTGCTGCGTGGCAAGCCGGTGCAGGCCGACATCATCGCGCTGCGCCACAGCCGCGTGGCCATGCTGCCCAAGAACACCTTCGAGTGGCTGTACGAGACGCAGCCGGCCTTCGGCCGCTTCCTCACCAACCAGATCAACGAGCGCCTGCACTGGTTCATGGGCGACTTCGCCGCGCACCGCGTGCTGGGCGTCGAGGCGCAGGTGGCGCGCGCGCTGACCGGGCTGGTGCACCCCTGGCTGAACCCCGGCGGCGACCTGCACCTGCAGATCTCGCAGGAGGAACTGGCCAACCTCGTGGGCCTGTCGCGCCAGCGCTGCAACCAGGCGCTGAGCCAGTTCAAGGCCATGGGGGTGGTGCGCACCGAATACGGCGGCATCACCATCCTCGACATCGACCGGCTCACCGCGTTGACCGCGGTCGAGTAGCGCCACCGGCGAGCGCCGGCGCTTCAGACCCCCAGCCAGGTCGCCAGCGCCGCGGGCTCGGCCGCCACCGCCGCCGATTCGGCAGCGAGCACGATGCGGCCCTTCTCCATCACGATCGCGCGCTCGGTGTGGGCCAGTACACGGCGCCAGTCGCGGTCGACGATCAGCGTGGCGATGCCGGTGCCGCGGATGTCGGCGATCACGCGCCAGATCTCGGCCACGATCAGCGGCGCCAGGCCCTCGGTCGCCTCGTCGAGGATCAGCAAGCGCGGGTTGGTCATGAGCGCGCGGCCGATCGAGAGCATCTGCTGCTCGCCGCCCGACAGCTGCTGGCCGCCGTGCGCGAGCCGCTCGGTCAGGCGCGGGAAGGTCGCCATCACGCGCTCGAAGGTCCATTCGCGCCGGCCGTCGATGCCGGCGCGCGCGCTCATCAGCAGGTTCTCGCGCACCGAGAGGTTGGGGAAGATGCCGCGGCCCTCGGGCACGTAGCCGATGCCCAGCCGCGCGATCTTCTCGGGTGCCCAGCCGCTCACGTCGCGGCCGTCGAGCAGCACGCGGCCCGAGGCCGGGCGCACATAGCCCATCAGCGTGCGGATCAGCGTGGTCTTGCCCATGCCGTTGCGCCCGAGCAGGCCCAGCGAGGTGGCCGCGGCCTGGGTCGCGTCGACGCCGCGCAGGATGTGGCTGTCGCCGTAGTAGGTGTGGATGGCTTCGATCTGCAGCATCTCAGTGGCCCTCGCCGTGGTCGTCGCCCAGGTAGGCCTCGCGCACGCCCGGGTCGTTGCGGATGGCGGCCGGCTCGCCGGTCGCGATCACGCTGCCGTTGACCATCACGGTGATGCGGTCGGCGATGCGGAAGACCGCGTCCATGTCGTGCTCCACCAGCAGGATCGCGTGCGAGGCCTTGAGCCGCGTGAGCAGGGCCAGCATGCGTTCGGATTCCTCCGCGCCCATGCCCGCCAGCGGCTCGTCGAGCAGCAGCACGCGCGGCCGCGTCGCCAGGCACATCGCGACCTCGAGCTGGCGTTTGGCGCCGTGGCTCAGGGTGCCGGCGATGCGGTGCGCCTCGGCCTCGAGGCCGGCCGCGCGCAGCGCCTCGCCGGCCGCGGCGTTGCTGGCGGCGCAAGCCTGCGCGGACTGCCACAGGGCCCAGGGCCGCGGCGTGGCGGCCTGCGCGGCCAGGCGGCAGTTCTCGTGCACCGTGAACTCGGGAAAGATCGTGGTGCGCTGGTAGCTGCGGCCCACGCCGTCGCGTGCGCGCCGCGACTGGGCGCGCGCCGTGATGTCGACGCCTTCGAGCGCGATGCGGCCCTCGGAGGCCTCGATCTCGCCCGAGAGCATGTTGATCAGCGTCGACTTGCCGGCGCCGTTGGTGCCGATCACCGCATGCACCTCGCCGCGGCGCAGGTCGAGCGTGACCGCGTTCACCGCCACCAGGCCGCCGAAGCGCCGGGTCAGGGTCTGGACGGACAGCAGGGGTGTGCTCATGGCGTTACCGCCTTGGCCGCGGGCGTGGGCGAGATCCGCGCCGCGAGGCCGATCAGGCCCTTGGGCAGCAGCGCCACGAACACGATGATCGCGATGCCCAGCGTGAGCTGCCAGTGGTCGGCCAGCGGACCGACCAGCGCGTGCGTGCCCAGCACCTCCTTGAGCAGCGTGAAGGCGACCGCGCCGATCACCGCGCCACGCAGGTGGCCGAGGCCGCCCAGGATGATCATCAGCAGCACTTCGCCCGAGTTGTGCCAGGCCATGAGTTCGGGGTTGACCACGCCGTCGCGCGCGGCGACCAGGAAGCCGGCCAGGCCCGCCAGCGCGCCCGCGATCACGAAGGCCGCGAGCTTGTAGCCGTAGACCGCGAAGCCGGCCGCGCGCATGCGCTGCTCGTTGACGCGGATGCCGGCCAGCGCGGCGCCGAAGCGCGAGCGGCGGATCAGCGCCAGCAGGCCGTAGGTGCCGGCCAGCGCCGCCAGCACGAAGTAGAACTGCACCCGGCGGTTCTCCATGTCGATCGCGCCCAGCGCGGGCCGCACGTACAGGTAGATGCCGTCGCTGCCGCCGCCGACCTTGGTGTCGTGGAACACGAAGTAGGCCATCTGCGCGAAGGCCAGCGTGACCATGATGAAGTAGACGCCGCGCGTGCGCAGGCTCAGCGCGCCCACGGCCAGCGCATACAGTGCGGCGCTGCCCATCGCGAGCGGCAGCAGCCAGGCGATCGAGCCGCCCTCGGCCCCGGACCCCAGCACCGTCGCGTAGGCACCGATGCCGTAGAAGGCCGCGTGGCCCAGGCTGACCAGGCCGGTCATGCCGACGAGCAGTTCCAGGCTCAGCGCGAAGATCGACAGGATCATGACCTTGACGATCAGGTCCGAGATGTAGGGGCTCAGCGTGGGGCCGAGCGCGGCCAGGGCCAGCGCGCAGAGCAAGGGAATCCAGTGGGCGAGAGTTTTCATTGCGTTGTCCACCAAGCTGTCGAACGATGCACGGCCATCGAAACCGATGCACGCGCATGCGTGAGATACCGCGGAACCGGCTTTGCCGGGCCGCTGGTATCGCCCCCTCGAGGGGGAGACGCCGCAGGCGTTTCGGGGGTGTTCAATTTCGTTTTCCCATGAGACCTTCAGGGCGCCAGATGAGGATGATCGCCATCAGCACGTAGATGCCCATGCCGCTGAGTTCGGCGAAGAAGACCTTGCCGAAGGTGTCGACGAAGCCCACCAGCAGCGAGGCGACCAGCGCGCCGGTGATCGAGCCGATGCCGCCGATCACCACCACCACGAAGCAGACGATCAGCACGCTGGCGCCCATGTTCGGGTAGACCGAGGACATCGGCGCGGCGATCATGCCGGCCAGCGCGGCCAGCGCCACGCCGGCCGCGAACACGATGCGGTAGAGCCGGCGGATGTCGATGCCCAGGCCGCGCACCATGTCGCGGTTGCTGGCGCCGGCGCGGATCATCATGCCCAGCCGCGTGCGGTTGACCACCAGGTAGAGCCCGATCGCGAGCACGATGCAGGCCGCCGAGGCGAACAGCCGGTACCAGGGGTAGCTCATCAGGTCGCCCAGCGCGAAGCTGCCTTCGAGCCAGGGCGGCGCCTTGACGCCGTGCACGTCGTTGCCGACCAGGATCGAGCGCAGTTCCTCGAACACCAGGATCAGCCCGTAGGTCATCAGCACCTGCTGCAGGTGGTCGCGCTGGTAGAGGTAGCTGAAGAAGGCCCATTCGAGCAGGTAGCCGAAGACGGCCGCCAGCACCACGCCCGCCAGCAGCATCACGATGAACTGGTCGCCGAACAGCGGCGACAGCGCGAAGGCCATGTAGGCGCCCAGCATGTAGAAGCTGCCGTGCGCCAGGTTGATGACGCCCATGATCCCGAAGATCAGCGTCAGCCCCGAGGCCACGAGAAAGAGCAGCAGTCCGTACTGAACCGAGTTCAGGCATTGGACGAGGAAGGTGCCGATGTCCACGTTGGAGGTTCTCTCTGGACGCGTTCGTTGAGAAGGAGATGCGATGCGGGAGACACCGCGGATCCGGCTTGGCCGGTCCGCAGGTGTCGCCCCCTCGAGGGGGGAGTCGAGCTACACGAAAGTGAGCGAGGGACGGGGGTGGGTTACATCCTGCAGCCGCGCGCGGGATCGGCCAGGCCCTTCACGGCGATGCTGACCATCTTGTTCTCCTTGCCGTCGACCTTGCGCAGGTAGATGTCCTGCACCGGGTTGTGCGACTTGCTCACCGAGAAGCTGCCGCGCGGGCTGTCGATCTTGGCGCGCTCGATGGCGGCCGAGAACTCGGCTTTCTTCGAGATGTCGCCCTTCACGGCGTCGAGGCCGATCGCCAGCATCTGCGCGGCGTCGTAGCCCTGCACCGCATACACGTCGGGCTGCAGCTTGAAGGACTTGGCATAGGCGGTGCGGAAGCTGTTGTCGCGCGGCGTGTTCAGGCCGTCGGCGTAGTGCAGGGTGGTCAGCATGCCCTGCGCGGTGTCGCCCTGCGCGTCGAGCGTGCCGTCGGTCAGGAAGCCCGGGCCGTAGAGCGGGATGGTCTTGTTCAGGCCCGCAGCCGCGTAGTCCTTGACGAACTTGACCGCGCCGCCGCCCGCGAAGAAGGCGTAGACCGCATCGGGCTTGGCCGCCGCGATCTCGGTCAGCAGGGCCTGGAACTCGACGTTGGGGAAGGGCACGGTGAGCTGCTTCACCACCTGGCCGCCGGACTTCTCGAAGCCTTCCTTGAAGCCGTTGACCGACTCGTCGCCGGCCGCGTACTTCCAGGTGATGGTGATGGCCTTCTTCTTTTTCTCCTGCTTGGCCGCGACCTCGCCCATGGCGTAGGCCGGCTGCCAGTTGGAGAACGAGCTGCGGAAGATGTTGGGCGCGCACATCGGGCCGGTCACGGCGTCGGCGCCGGCGTTGGGCACCAGCAGCACGGTGCCGCTTTCCTTGGCCGCCTTGGCCATCGCCATCGCAACGCCGGAGTGCACGGTGCCCACGATCACGTCGACGTTGTCGCGCTTGATCAGCTTGTTCACGTTGTCGGTGGCCTTGGCCGGATCGGACTCGTCGTCGACCTTCACGTACTCGATCTCGCGGCCGCCGAGCTTGCCGCCCTGTTCCTCGACGCGCAGCTTGAAGCCGTTCTCGATCGCCACGCCCAGCGCGGTGTAGGTGCCGCTGTAGGGCAGCATCAGGCCGACCTTGAGTTTGGCCGGCTGGGCGTGGCTCGCGGTGGCGATGCAGGCCAGCGCAAAGGCCGCGAGGGCGGTCACGGTGCGGCGCGTGGGGGTGTGGCTCATGGATGTCTCCTGTTGTGGATGAACGAAACGGTGGCGTCGATCACGGCCTGCGGCTGGTCCCGGTGCGGGGAATGCCCGCAGTCCGGCAGCTCGAGCAGTTGCGTGGCGGGGACCCGCGATGCGATGCCGCGGATCTGTTGCAGGGTGCCGTACGCGTCGTCCTCGCCCTGGATGGCGAGCACCGGGCAGCGGATGCCCTCGAGTTCGGCTTCGATGTTCCAGTGGCGGAAGGGCGGATGCAGCCAGATGCGGTTCCAGCCCCAGAAGGCCGAGTCCGGGTCGTCGTGGTAGCGGCCGAGCTTCTGCGGCAGATCGGTGCCCAGGTAGGCGGTGCGCGCGATCTCGATGTTCGCCACGGTCTTGTCTTCCACGAAGATGTGCGGCGCGAGCACCACCAGCCCCGCGACCTTGGCCGGGAAGCGCGCGGCATGCAGCAGCGCGATCGAGCCGCCGTCGCTGTGGCCGAAGAGCCAGGGCGCCTCGTCGATGCCCAGCGCCTCGAACAGCGGCGGCAGCACCTCGTGCGCTTGGCGGTGCATGAAATCGACATCCCAGGTCTCGTCGGCGTCGCGCGGGGTCGAGCGGCCGTAGCCCGGCCGCGAGAACACCAGGCCGCGCAAGCCGCCGGCCGCGCACAGCTGCGCCGGGAAGTCCTTCCACATCGCGACCGAGCCCAGGCCCTCGTGCAGGAAGACGACGAGCGGGGCGTCGTTGCGCTCGGGCGCGATCCATTCGCACTCGATGCGCACGGCGCGGCCGCGCCAGTCGATGGTGGCGAAGGTCGCGCTCATGGCTGTGGCGCCTTCCCCCTTTGGGGGAAGGCAGGGATGGGGGTACGCAGCGCCGGCAAAGTCTGGGCGTGCGCGAAGGCCCGGGCCCCCACCCCAACCCTCCCCCAGCGGGGGAGGGAGGAAGAGGAAGACATCGGCCGCCTCGTGCATGGTTGTGGCTCCTTCCCCCTTTGGGGGAAGGCGGGGATGGGG
>NZ_JAAAFX010000014.1:615509-692959 GCF_019352895.1 Variovorax boronicumulans
GCCTGCTGCTCCTGCTCGCGCAACCTGAAGCGCTGGATCTTTCCCGTCGCCGTCTTCGGCAGTTCGTCGACGAACTCGATGAAGCGCGGGTACTTGTAGGCCGCCAGGTGCTGCTTCACGAAGGCCTTGAGTTCTTCCTCCGTGGCCGCGCTGCCGCTCTTCAGCACCACGAAGGCCTTGGTCTTGGTCAGGCCGTCGCTGTCCTGCTTGCCGATCACCGCGGCCTCGAGCACGGCCGGGTGCCGCATCAGCGTGGCCTCGACCTCGAAGGGCGAGACGTAGATGCCGCTGACCTTGAGCATGTCGTCGCTGCGTCCGGCATAGGTGTAGTAGCCGTCGGCGTCGCGCGAGTACTTGTCACCGCTCTGGGTCCAGCCGTCGCGGAAGGTGGCGGCGCTTTTTTCGGGGTTGCCCCAGTACATCAGCGCGCTGCTCGGGCCCTGGATGTAGAGGTCGCCGACCTCGCCGTCGGGCACGGGCCGGCCGTCCTCGCCGCGCAGCTCGATCCGGTAGCCCTCGACCGGGCGGCCGGTGGTGCCGTAGCGGATGTCGCCCGGCCGGTTGGAGATGAAGATGTGCAGCATCTCGGTCGAGCCGATGCCGTCGATGATCTCGCAGCCGTAGTGCGCCTTGAAGCGCTCGGCGATCTCGCCCGGCAGCGCCTCGCCCGCCGACGAGCACATGCGCAGCGCGACCGCTTCGCGCGCGGGCTTGGAGGCCGATGCGAGCATGCCCGCGAAGCCGGTCGGCGCGCCGAAGAAGACGGTGGGCTTGACGGGCGTGCCGTGCGCGGCCTGCGCTTCGCCGGTCCAGCGCCGGAAGGTGGCGTCGGGCGTGGGCCGTTCGGCCATCAGCACCACCGTGGCGCCGACCGACAGCGGGAAGGTCAGGCCGTTGCCCAGCCCGTAGGCGAAGTAGAGTTTGGCGGCGGAGAAGCAGACGTCGTCCTCGGTCAGGCCCAGCACCGGCTTGCCGTAGAGCTCGGCCGTCCACCACGGGTTGCCGTGGGTGTGCACCGTGCCCTTGGGCCGGCCGGTCGAGCCCGAGGAGTACAGCCAGAAGGCGTGGTCCTGGGCCCGCGTCGGCGCGGGCGCGGCCATCGGTGCATGGGCCGCGATCTGCGCCTCGAGGTCGAGCCCGTCCGGCGGCAGCGCGGCGGTCGGCTGCGTGACGAGCAGCTGTGCCAGCGCATGGGGCGCGCGGCCCATCGCGTCCTGCAGCACGGGCAGCAGCGCGCCCGAGACCAGCGCGGCCTTCGAGCCGCTGTGCGCGAGCATGTAGGCGTAGTCGTCGGCCGTCAGCAACGTGTTGACCGCCACCGGCACCAGGCCCGCGTAGAGCGCGCCGAGGAAGTTCACCGGCCAGTCGCTGCTGTCGAGCTGCAGCAGCAGCACGCGGTCCTCGCGCTGCAGGCCGGCGGCAAGCAGCGCGCTGGCCAGCCGGCGGGCGCGGTCCTCGAGCCGGCCGTAGTCGAGCGTGCCGCGGTCGTCGATGTAGGCCAGCTTCTGCGCGCGGCCGCGGTTGAGCGCGAACAGGTGCTCGGCGAAGTTGAAGTCGGTGGGCGGGTTCATCGTGTGTCTCCTGAAGCCGTGTGTGCCGGCGCGTTCCGTTCGGGCCCGTGTGCCGGCTACAGGCCGAGCGCGGCCAGCACCGCGGGGCTGGCCTGCACCGCGCTGCGGCGGTGGTAGAAATCCAGCGCGCGCAGCCCGCCGAGTTCGGCGCCGCCGCCCGCGCGGCCCGGGCCGCCGTGCAGCGACATGGGCATCACGTTGCCGTGGCCGGTGTGGGTCTGCGCCACCTCGGGCGTGACCACGTGCACCCGACCATGGCTCGCGGCCACACGCACCGCCGTGCGGGCCAGCGCGGCGTCGTCGCTGCCGTGCAGCGAGGTCACGAGCGAGCCCTGGCCGCGGTGCGCCAGCGCGATCGCATGCGCGGTGTCGCGGTAGGGCAGCAGCGTGGCGACCGGGCCGAAGACCTCGACGTCGTGCACCAGGGGCGCCGCGTCGGCATCCTTCGCGCCCAGCAGCACCGGGCCGATGCAGGCGGCGACCGCGGGGTCGGCATCGACCAGCGGCTGCTGGCTGCCGTCGTGCAGCAGATCGGCCTGCTGGCGCAGCGTGGCCAGGCCTTCGCGCACCGACTGCAGCTGCGCGCGGCTCACCAGCGAGCCCATGCGCACGCCCTCGTTGCGCGGGTTGCCCACGGTGATGGCGCGCAGCTTGGCGCCGATGGCTTCGGCCGCGGCGTCGTAGACGGCCGCCGGCACCAGGACGCGGCGGATCGCGGTGCATTTCTGCCCGCTCTTGACCGTCATTTCGCGCACCACTTCGCGCACCAGCAGGTTGAAGGCCTCGCTGCCCGGCGCCGCGTCGGGCATCAGCAGGGCGGAGTTCAGGCTGTCGGCCTCGATGTTGGCGCGCACCGAGCGCTGCGCGACGGCCGCGTGCGATCGGATCAGCGCGCCGGTCTCGGCCGAGCCGGTGAAGGACACGACGTCGAAGGGTTCCAGCGCATCCATCAGCCCGTTGGAGCTGCCGCAGATCACCGACAGCGCGCCGGCCGGCAGCACGCCCGCATCGACCACGTCGCGCACCATGCGCTGCGTGAGCCAGGCGGTGGCGGTGCCGGGCTTGACGATCACCGGCACGCCCGAGAGCAGCGCGGGCGCGGCCTTCTCCCACAGGCCCCAGGCCGGGAAGTTGAAGGCGTTGATGAGCAGCGCGACGCCCTGCGTCGGCACCTGCAGGTGCTGCGCCAGGAAGACCGGCTCCTTGCCGAGCTTGACCGCGTCGCCGTCACGCAGCACCTGCACGTCGCCCAGCGCATCGCCCCACTTGGCGTACTGGCCGAGCGTGAAGATCGCGCCGTCGATGTCGACCGCGGAGTCGTTCTTGACAGTGCCCGAATTGGCGGTGGCGATCTCGTAGTAGGCGTCGCGGTGCGTCTGCAGCACCTTGACCACCGCGCCGAGCAGGGCCGCGCGCTGCCGGTAGGTGAGGGCACGCAGGCCGGCGCCGCCGGTGTCGCGGGCGAAGCGGAAGGCCGCGGGCAGGTCCAGCCCGGTCGCGTCGACGCGGGCCAGTTCGGTGCCGAGCACGGGGTCGAAGAGCGGCGTGCCGGTGCCGGTGCCGTGTTGCCAGCGGCCGGCGACGTGGTTGGCGAGAAGTTCGGTCATGGGAGCGTGGCCTCAGTGGCGCGTGAATTGGATCTGGCCTTCGGGCAGCAGATAGAGCACCAGGGCGCGGCCCTGGGCGACGGTCGGGTGGTGGGCGCTGCCCGGTGGGTACACGCACCAGCCGGCCGGGCGGCCGTCGAAGGTGGCGTCGCCCTCGAGCGGCATGATCAGGTCGATCTCGCCGTTGGGATGCGTGTGGTGCGGGCCCGCGAGGTCGGTCATGTCGACCACGTCGACCGAGAAGCGGTGCAGCGCGTCTTCGGGCTTGAAGGGGCGGCCGTAGCGGATGCCGCCGCCTTCGCGCTCGCACAGCCAACCCTCGGCCACGCCTTCGAGGCAGGCGTTCTTCAGCGCCGCGAAAGTGGGGCTGCCCGCGCCGTGCGTGGCGTTGAGCCACTGGTCGAGCGTGTCGTCGAGCGGGCGGCCCGCGATCTGCGCTGTAAGGTCGGCCACCAGCTGGTGGAAGTTTTCTTTGGACATGGTCTTCGGTCGTGGGGCGAACGTTCTTGCAGGTGAAGTGCGGTTGCAGCTTTGGGCTGCGTGCAGTATCTTGCGTGTCATCGAACAATAGGCACCATGATGCATGTTGTCAAGCAACATAATGCATGTATGGCGTTTACCCTGAGCGCGCAAAATCACGTGACTGAATTGAGGAGTTCCATGACTGAGGAAGTGCAGGCGGGGGGAATGGCGGCGGAGTCCGCCGAGCCGACGGGTGCGGAGGCGGCGCGCAATCCCTTGCTGGCCGCGCTGGGCGACCGGGTGCGCAACCTGCGCGCGCAGCGCGGGCTCACGCGCAAGGCGGTGGCGCTGTCGGCCGAGGTGTCGGAGCGGCACCTGGCCAACCTGGAATACGGCACCGGAAACGCGTCGATCCTGGTGCTGCAGCAGGTGGCGACGGCGCTGCATTGCTCGCTGGCCGAGCTGGTCGGCGACGTCACCACCAGCTCGCCCGAGTGGCTCCTGATCCGCGAGCTGCTCGAGCACCGCAGCGAGGCCGACCTGCGGCGCGCGCGCCTGGCGCTGGGCGAACTGCTGGGCAGCGGCCGCGGCGATGCGGCGCGGCACCGGCGCATCGCGCTGATCGGGCTGCGCGGCGCGGGCAAGTCCACGCTCGGGCCGCTGCTCGCGCAGGACCTCGACGTGCCCTTCATCGAGCTGAGCCGCGAGATCGAGACCCTGGCCGGCTGCAGCGTGCGCGAGATCCACGACCTCTACGGCACCAGCGCCTACCGGCGCTACGAGCGGCGCGCCCTCGAGGAGGTGGTGCAAATCCACAGCGAGGTGGTGATCGCCACGCCGGGCGGCATCGTGTCGGACCCGGCCACCTTCAACGAGCTGCTGTCGCACTGCACCACGGTGTGGCTGCGCGCCGCGCCCGAGGAGCACATGGGCCGCGTGGTGGCGCAGGGCGACACCCGCCCGATCGCCGCCAGCAAGGAAGCGATGGACGACCTGCACCGCATCCTCGACGGCCGCGCTGCCTTCTATTCGAAAGCCGACCTGCAGATCGACACCAGCGGCCAGACGCTGGAGCAGAGCTTCAAGGCCCTGCGCGGCAGCGTGCGCGCCGCCATCGCCGCCGCCTCCTGAGCCTGGCGCCGGCGGCGCCTCCGTGAAATTGAAGAAAAACGCAACAGGCATTGACTTGCATGTTTGCATGCATGATGATGCATGTCAGGCGATCGAGAAATGCATTATGTTTCTTGTTTTTTCGTTTCACGGAGACCCGCATGACCCCCACCCCTGACACCGCCCCCCGCGTCGACTACCGCACCGAACCCGCCCAGTACCGGCACTGGAAGCTCTCGGTGCAGGACGAGGTCGCGCAACTCACGCTGGACATCGCCGAAGACGGCGGCATTCGTCCGGGCTACAAGCTCAAGCTCAACAGCTACGACCTGGGGGTCGACATCGAGCTCAACGACGCGCTCAACCGCGTGCGCTTCGAGCACCCGCAGGTGCGCTCGGTGATCGTGACCAGCGGCAAGGACCGGATCTTCTGTTCGGGCGCCAACATCTTCATGCTGGGCGTCTCGAGCCACGCCTGGAAGGTGAACTTCTGCAAGTTCACCAACGAGACGCGCAACGGCATCGAGGATTCGTCGAAGCACTCGGGCCTGAAGTTCCTGGCCGCCGTCAACGGCGCCTGCGCGGGCGGCGGCTACGAGCTGGCCCTGGCCTGCGACGAGATCGTGCTGGTCGACGACCGCTCCTCGGCCGTCTCGCTGCCCGAAGTGCCGCTGTTGGGCGTGCTGCCCGGCACCGGCGGCCTGACCCGCGTGACCGACAAGCGCCATGTGCGCCACGACCTGGCCGACATCTTCTGCACCAGCGTCGAAGGCGTGCGCGGCCAGCGCGCGGTGGACTGGCGCCTGGTCGACGCGATCGCCAAGCCCGCGCAGTTCGGCGCCATGGTGCAGGAGCGCGCCGCCAAGCTGGGCGAGGGCGGTCGACGCGCGGACAAGGGTGCACAGGGCGTGAAGCTGACGCGCGTCGAACGTGAAGAAACGCCCGACAGCCTGCGCTATGCACACGTGAGCGTCGACATCGATCGTGCCCGCCGCACCGCGACGCTGACGGTGCAGGCGCCCTCGGGCCCGCAACCCGGTGACATCGCGGCCATCGCGGCCATCGAGGCCGCGGGTGCCGACTGGTGGCCACTCGCCATGTGCCGCCAGCTCGACGACGCGATCCTCAACCTGCGCACCAACGAAGCCGACATCGGCACCTGGCTGCTCAAGACCCAGGGCGATGCACAGGCCGTGCTCGCGAGCGACGCGACCATGCTGGCCCACCAGGACCACTGGCTGGTGCGCGAGACCCTCGGTGCGCTGCGCCGCACGCTGGCACGGCTGGACGTGTCCTCGCGCTCGCTGTTCGCGCTGGTCGAGCCGGGTTCCTGCTTTGCGGGCACGCTGGCCGAGATCGCCTTCGCGGCCGATCGCACCTACATGCTGGCGCTGCCCGACGATGCCGAGCGTGCGCCCCGGCTCACGCTCGACGAATTCAACTTCGGCTTCTTCCCGATGGTCAACGACCAGAGCCGGCTGCAGCGCCGCTTCTACGAAGAGAGCGCGCCGCTCGAGACCGCACGCGGCGCCGCCGGCCGTGCACTCGATGCCGACGAGGCGCTGAAGCTGGGCCTGGTCACGGCCGCACCTGACGACATCGACTGGGAAGACGAGCTGCGCATGGCGATCGAGGAACGCGCGGCCATGTCGCCCGATGCCCTGACCGGGCTCGAAGCCAACCTGCGCTTCGCCAGCAAGGAAAACATGAACACCCGCATCTTCGGCCGGCTCACCGCCTGGCAGAACTGGATCTTCAACCGGCCCAACGCGGTCGGCGCCAAGGGGGCGCTGAAGGTCTACGGCACCGGCGAAAAAGCCGGCTTCGACATGAACCGCGTCTGACCCTTTGTCCAGAACTCACCAGGAAATCCTCATGAGCACCGTCAACTACAGCGACAAGATCCCGAACAACGTCAACCTCAGCGAAGACCGCACGCTGCAGCGCGCGCTCGAAGGCTGGCAGCCCAACTTCGTCAACTGGTGGGACGACGTCGGCCCCGATGGTTCGACCGGCTACGACGTCTACCTGCGCACCGCCGTCAGCGTCGACCCGCAAGGCTGGGCCCAGTTCGGTCACGTGAAGATGCGCGACTACCGCTGGGGCATCTTCCTGAACCCGGGCGACGCCAACCGCGAGATCCACTTCGGCGACCACAAGGGCGAGAAGGCCTGGCAGGACGTGCCCGGCGAGCACCGCGCCAACCTGCGCCGCATCATCGTGACGCAGGGCGACACCGAGCCCGCCTCGGTCGAGCAGCAGCGTCACCTGGGCCTGACCGCGCCCAGCATGTACGACCTGCGCAACCTCTACCAGATCAACGTGGAAGAGGGCCGCCACCTGTGGGCCATGGTCTACCTGCTGCACAAGCACTTCGGCCGCGACGGCCGCGAGGAAGCCGAGGCGCTGCTGCAGCGCACCTCGGGCGACGTGGACAACCCGCGCATCCTGGGCGCCTTCAACGAGAAGACGCCCGACTGGCTGGCCTTCTTCATGTTCACCTACTTCACCGACCGCGACGGCAAGTTCCAGCTGTCGGCGCTGGCCGAGAGCGCCTTCGACCCGCTGGCCCGCACCACCAAGTTCATGCTGACCGAGGAAGCGCACCACATGTTCGTGGGCGAGAGCGGCGTGTCGCGCGTGCTGGCGCGCACCGCGGCCGTGATGAACGAACTCAAGACCGACGACCCGCAGAAGGTGCGCGCCGCGGGCTGCATCGACCTGGGCACGATCCAGCGCTACCTGAACTTCCACTACAGCGTGACCATCGACCTGTTCGGCGCCGACCAGTCGAGCAACGCCGCGATCTTCTACAGCTCGGGCCTCAAGGGCCGCTACGAAGAAGGCAAGCGGACCGACGACCATGTGCTCAAGGGCCAGACCTACAAGGTGCTCGAGGTCAAGGAGGGCCAGTTGCTCGAGAAGGACGTGCCGATGCTCAACGCGCTCAACGAGGTGCTGCGCGACGACTTCATCAAGGACTCGGTGGCCGGCGTGGGCCGCTGGAACAAGGTGCTCGAGAAGGCCGGCATCCCGACGCGCCTGACGGTGCCGCACAAGGCCTTCAACCGCCAGATCGGCGCGCTGGCCGGCATCAAGATGTCGCCCGACGGCCGTGTGGTGGGCGACGTGGAATGGGCCGCGCGCAAGAGCGAGTGGCTGCCCACGCCCGAGGACTTCGCCTTCGTCGCCTCGCTGATGGGCCGCGTGATCGAACCCGGCAAGTTCGCCGGCTGGATCGCGCCGCCGGTGATGGGCATCAACCGCCAGCCGGTGGATTTCGAGTACGTGCGTTTCGGTTGATCTGTATTGGGGTATTGCTCCTTCCCCCGCTGGGGGAAGGCAGGGATGGGGGCTCGACGGCGCGACCACGACAAGCGCCGCGACCCTCACCCGACCTTCCCCCCCCGAAGGGGAGGGCTCTAGGAGAAACAACATGGACATGGCCGTTGAAGCGGGCGTGATCAGGCAGCACCTGATCGACCCCGAGATCTGCATCCGCTGCAATACCTGCGAAGCCACCTGCCCGGTGAACGCGATCACGCACGACGACAACAACTACGTCGTGCGCGCCGATGTGTGCAACGGCTGCATGGCCTGCATCTCGCCGTGCCCCACGGGCTCGATCGACAACTGGCGCACCATGCCCGTGGTGCGGGCCTACTCGATCGAGGAGCAGCTGAGCTGGGAAGAACTGCCGCCCGAACTGAGCGCCGACGAACTGGCGGCAGCGGGCGTGGAAGCAGCCGAGGCCGTGGCCGAACCGGTGGTGGCCGAGGCGCCGGCCGCATCGGCCACTGGCGAGACGGTCTTCAACTCCGCGAGCTACGGCGCCACCACGCCGCCCTGGTCGGCCGCGCATGCGTACACCAACCTCTATGCGCCCAAGAAGCCGGTGAGCGCGACCGTGACCGGCAACTTCAACTGCACCGAGGCCGGCTTCGAGAGCGAGACGCACCACATCGTGCTCGACTTCGGCGCGCTGCCCTTCCCGGTGCTCGAGGGCCAGTCGATCGGCATCGTGCCGCCGGGCACCGACGCGCTGGGCAAGGCCCACCATCCGCGCCAGTACTCGGTCGCCAGCGCGCGCAACGGCGAGCGGCCCGGCTACAACAACCTCTCGCTGACGGTCAAGCGCGTGGTCGAGGACCACCAGGGCAACGCGGTGCGCGGCATCGCCTCGAACTACGTCTGCGATCTCAAGGTGGGCGACACGGTGACGGTGGTCGGGCCCTTCGGCTCGACCTTCCTGATGCCCAACCATCCGAAGTCGCACATCGTGATGATCTGCACCGGCACCGGCAGTGCGCCCATGCGCGCCATGACCGAATGGCGCCGCCGCCTGCGCAAGAGCGGCAAGTTCGAGGGCGGCAAGCTGATGCTGTTCTTCGGCGCGCGCACGCAGCAGGAGCTGCCGTACTTCGGGCCGTTGCAGAGCCTGCCCAAGGACTTCATCGACATCAACCTGGCCTTCTCGCGCCTGCCCGACCAGCCGCGCTGCTATGTGCAGGACCTGCTGCGCCAGCGTGCCGCCGATCTGTTGCCGCTGCTGCGCGATGGCCATACCCACATCTACGTGTGCGGGCTCAAGAGCATGGAAGAGGGCGTGGTGCTGGCACTCCGCGACGTGGCCGAGGAGGCCGGCCTGCCCTGGGAGCCGCTGGCGGCCGCGCTCAAGAAAGAGGGGCGGCTGCACCTCGAGACCTACTGAACGCGGCCGAAGAAAAAAGAAAGGATTTGCCAGTGACAGACAGTCGAACGATGCAGGTGGACACCGACGACTTCCGCGTCGACCTGGGCGACGACGGCGTGGCCGAAATCGTGCTCGGCGCGCCGGGCGCGATGCCGACCACCGGCGTGCGCGGCCACGCGGCGCTGGGCGCGATCTGGCCGCGCCTGGCGGTCGAGCCCGGGGTGCGCAGCGTGCTGGTGCGCAGCGAGGGCAAGGGCTTCTGTGCGGGGGGCCATGTCGAACTGGTCGCGCAGATGCTGGGCAGCGAAGCCGAGCGCATGCGCGTGATGCGCGAGGCCCGGCAGATCGTGCAGGGCATGGTCGACTGCGACCTGCCCATCGTCTCGGCCATCCACGGCGCGGCCGTGGGCGCGGGCGCCGCGCTGGCCCTGTTGGCCGACGTCTCGGTGGCGGCACGCAGCGCCAAGATCATCGACGGCCACACCAAGATCGGCGTCGCGGCCGGCGACCATGCGGCCATCGTCTGGCCGCTGCTGTGCGGCATGGCCAAGGCCAAGTACCACCTGCTGACCTGCGCGCCGCTGAGCGGCGAGGAGGCCGAGCGCATCGGGCTGGTCAGCCTCTCGGTGCCCGACGACGAGCTGCAGGCGCGGGCGCGCCAGATCGCACTGGAACTGGCGGCCGGCAGCCCCTCGGCGCTGGCTTTCACCAAGCGCACGCTCAACCACTGGCTGCGCGCGGCCTGGCCGGCCTTCGAGCATTCGCTGGCGCTGGAGATGATCGGCTTCGCCGGCAGCGATGCGCGCGAAGGCCTTGCGGCATTGAACGAGCGCCGCGCGCCGCGCTTCGGCGCCGCGCCGTGAAGTTCGCCGACTTCCATCTGGGGCAGGTCATCGAGGCCGGGCCCTACGAACTGAGCGAAGCCGAGCTGCTGCAGTTCGCCCGTGCCTACGATCCGCAGTGGTTCCACACCGACGCGGCCGCCGCGGACGGCGGGCCCTTCGGCGGCCTGATCGCGAGCGGCTGGCACACCTGCGCCATCGCCATGCGGCTCGTCGTGGAGGCCGCGCTGGCCGGTTCCGAATCCTTCGCCTCGCCGGGCCTGCAGTACGTGAAGTGGCCGCAGCCTGTGCGCGCCGGCGACGTGCTGCGCCTGCGCGCGGAAGTGGTCAGCGTGCGCGTGTCGGAACGGCGGCCGTCGCTGGGCATCCTCGACTGGCAGTGGCAGCTGTTCAACCAGCGCAAACTCTGCGTGCTCGACCTGCAGGCGACCAGCCTGTTCCAGCTGCGCGAGGCGCGTTGAGCGTCGGTGCGTGCTATGTTCGTTCGGCCACGGACTGACCGATGGCGGCAGACCTACAACGGAGACAGGCCATGCGAATTTGGCAGAAGGACGTGACGCTGGCGCTGCTCAATGGCAGCCATGACCACACCGCGGTCGAGCGGCTGGGCATCGAGTTCCTCGAAGTGGGCGACGATTTCATCCGTGCGCGGGCGCCCGTGGATGCGCGCACGATGACCCAGCATGGCACGCTGGATTCCGGCGTGGCCGTGGTGCTGGCCGAGACGCTGGGTTCTTGCGGCGCGCACTACGCGACACCGGACGACCGGCGCGCGGTGGGCCTGAGCATCAACGCCCACCACTTCAAGCGGCCGTCGAAGGGCTGGATCACCGGTGTGACCCGGCCGCTGCAGAACGAGGACGGGGCCCAGGCCTGGACCATCGAGATCAAGGACGACGAGGGCGATCTGGTCTGCACCTCGCAGATCGTGATGGCCGTGCTCGGCCCGCGTTAGACCAACCTCAGTTCGACTGCAGCAGCGCGATCTCGCGGCGCAGCGCCTCGTTCTCGCGCGTGAGTTCGGCCACGCGGGCGCGCAGCGTCGTCAGTTCGTCGCCGGCATCGCCGTGGCTTTCTGCGGCGCCTTCGCCCGCGTCTGCCGAGGCCGCGTCCTCGCGCGGCTTGCGCTTGTTGGCTTCGCGCACGCGCTTGGCGGCCTGCTTGAGCTCGTCCTTGCCGCCGTTGGCTGCGGCGGTCTGCTCTTCGGCCGGCAGGCTGGACACGGCGGCCGCCGCATTGAGCGTGATCGTGCCGGACTTGAGCGCGGCCACCACTTCGGGCGCGGCCTGCTTCTGGATCTTCTCGATCATCACCACCTGGCTGCTGCTCAGGCGCGCGGCCTTGGCGATGGATTCGCGGCTGTCCAGTGGCGCGGGCGGCGGCGTGTCGTCGACGTCGAAGGGCGGGCCTTCATCGGCTTCGTTGCCGGTGGGCACGCTCGGCGCAGCCGCGCGGGCGCGGCGCTCGGCCACGATCTCGCGCTTGCGCAGCGCCAGCACGCCGCGCTGGAAGTCCGAGACGCTGCGGCGGCCCAGGTGCTGGTCGATCATCCAGAGGTGCACGTCCTCGATGGTGCGAAAGCGCGGGTTCTGCACTGTCTGGAAGGGCAGGTCGTGCTTCTGGCAGATGCCGTAGCGGTTGTGGCCGTCGACCAGCACGTCGCCCCAGAGCACCAGGGCGTCGCGGCAGCCCTCGGCCAGCATGCTGCGTTCGAGCGCTTCGTATTCCTCCGGCGTCAGCGGGTCGATATAGGCTTTGAGTTCTTCGTTGACGACGATGTCCATGGGCACGGGATCCGGGAAATGAGCAGAAGGGCCGGCATTGTAGAGAGGGCCGCCGCGCCCATCGCCCGGGCCGGGTCTTCAGCTCGACAGCGGCATCGGCGTGAGCCGGCTCGCTTCAAGGCCCAGCGCGTCCATCACGCGCATCGCGGCATAGGCGTCGTTGGCGGCGTAGCACACCTGGCCTTCGCTCAGATGCCGGGCCGCCCAGTTGGAGGTGGTCTGCTTGCGCGACTTGATGAAGCGCTGGCCGAACACCAGCGCCACCGCGGTCTTCACGCCCACCGAGTTGCGGTAGCCGCGGCGCTTGAACACGGTGTCGAGGTCGACCACGGCCTGCGGGTCGATGCCCAGCGTGTGGCGGATCTGGGTGCGGTCGCCGGCCAGGCCGAAGCCGACCTTGGTCAGCGCGCTCGAGGCCAGCAGGCTGGCCGCGGCCGCGCGGCAGACCGGGTCGTGCAGCTGGAACACCCAGGCCCGGTCGAGCGAGGCGAACTGCACCGTGTGCGGGCCGGTCGAGACCTCGTTCTTGAGAAAGGTCGGCTTCGATTCCGTGTCGAATCCCACCACCCGCAGCGCGCCCAGCGCGGCGAGCGCCTGTTCGGCCTGCAGCGCGGTCGCGACCACCTCGATGTCGCGCATCTCGAGGCCGGCTAAGGGTTCGAGCAAGGCGATCTCGTCGCGTGTGGGCAGGGGCGGCGGGGCGGTGTTCATGGTGCTTTCTTTGTCTTCTTCGCAGGGGCCTTGCGGGGTTTGGCGGGTTTGGGCGCGCCGGCGCGCAGCGCCGCCTCCCAGGCCCGGCGGCCCCACAGGGTGGCGAGTTCGGCGTCGTCGAACAGGTCGGCCGGGGCCTCGCGGTACGACAGCCGGGCCGGCTTGCCCTGCCGCAGGTAGCTGAAGTGTGGCAGCTGCAGCGCATCGAAATGCGGGGCGCTCTGGTCGTCGGCCTTGAGGTAGAGCACGTCGCCCAGCACCAGCGCGATCATGCGCCCGTCGTGGAACACGCCGTGGCCGCCGAACATGCGGCGCGTCTGGATGCGGCCCAGGCCCTGGAAGATCTCGTGCAGGCTGTCGACGAAGGCGGCGGAGGCCATGCCGCTCAGCGCGCGAGCTGCGCGGCGTGGTGCCGCAGGTGGTCGGCCATGAAGCTCTGGATGAAGTAGTAGCCGTGGTCGTAGCCCGCGTGGCGGCGCAGCGTGAGCGGCTGGCCGATGTGTTCGCAGGCGGCCTCGAACAGCTGCGGGTGCAGCTGCTCGGCCAGGAATTTGTCGGCCAGGCCCTGGTCGATCAGGATGCCCGCGGGGTAGGGCGCGACCGGCTGGTTGTCCATCAGCACCGTGGCATCGTGTTCGAGCCAGGCCGAACGGTCCGCGCCGAGGTAGCCGGCGAAGGCCTTCTCGCCCCAGGGGCAGCGCGTGGGCGCGCAGATCGGCGCGAAGGCCGAGAGCGACTTGAACAGCCCCGGGTGGCGCAGCGCCAGCGTGAGCGCGCCATGGCCGCCCATCGAGTGGCCGGACAGGCCGACGCGCTGCAGGTCGATGCCGCACTGCGCGCCCAGCAGGGGCAGCAGTTCGCCGATCAGGTAGCTCTCCATGCGCCAGTGCGTGGCCCAGGGGGCCTGCGTGGCGTCGAGGTAGAAGCCGGCGCCGACACCGAAGTCCCAGGCCTCGGCCTCGCCCGGCGCGTTGGCGCCGCGCGGGCTGGTGTCAGGCGCGACCAGGGCCAAGCCCAGCTCGGCCGCGAGCCGCTGCGCGCCGGCCTTGACCATGAAGGTCTCCTCGTTGCAGGTCAGGCCCGCGAGGTAGACCAGCGCCGGCACCGGGCCGTCGGCGGCCTGCGGCGGCAGGAAGACCGAGAAGCGCATCGGCAGGCCGATCTCGCGCGAGGCATGTTCGTGGAAGCGCTGCGTGCCGCCGAAGCAGGCGTGCTCGGACAGGGTCTTCAGGGTGTCGCTCATCGCGCGCCGATCAGTAGTGGACCACCGAGCGGATCGACTTGCCTTCGTGCATCAGGTCGAAGGCCTCGTTGATGCCCGACAGCGGCATGGTGTGGGTGACGAAGGGCGCGAGCTGGATGTCGCCCTTCATCGCGTCCTCGACCATGCCCGGCAGCTGCGAGCGGCCCTTGACGCCGCCGAAGGCCGTGCCCAGCCAGCGCCGGCCGGTCACCAGCTGGAACGGGCGGGTGGAGATCTCCTGGCCCGCGCCGGCCACGCCGATGATCACCGACTGGCCCCAGCCGCGGTGCGCGCACTCGAGCGCGGCGCGCATCACGTTGACGTTGCCGATGCACTCGAAGGAATGGTCGACGCCCCAGGTCGTCATCTCGACGATCACCTGCTGGATCGGCTTGTCGTGGTCCTTGGGGTTCACGCAGTCGGTGGCGCCGAAGGTGCGGGCCAGGTCGAACTTCGAGGGGTTGGTGTCGATGGCGATGATGCGCCCGGCCTTGGCCAGCTTGGCGCCCTGGATCACCGCCAGGCCGATGCCGCCCAGGCCGAACACCGCGACCGAGTCGCCTTCCTGCACCTTGGCGGTGTTCTTCACCGCGCCCAGGCCGGTGGTCACGCCGCAGCCCAGCAGGCAGACCTGCTCGGGGTTGGCGTCGGGGTTGATCTTGGCCAGCGAGACCTCGGCCACCACCGTGTATTCGCTGAAGGTCGAGCAGCCCATGTAGTGGTAGATCGGCTGGCCGTTGTAGCTGAAGCGGGTGGTGCCGTCGGGCATCACGCCCTTGCCCTGCGTGGCGCGCACGGCCACGCAGAGGTTGGTCTTGCCGCTCTTGCAGAACAGGCACTCGCCGCATTCGGCGGTGTAGAGCGGGATCACATGGTCGCCGGGCTTGACGCTGGTCACGCCTTCGCCGACCTCGACCACGATGCCCGCGCCTTCATGGCCCAGCACCGCGGGGAACAGGCCCTCGGGATCGTCGCCGCTGAGCGTGAAGGCGTCGGTGTGGCAGATGCCGGTGTGGGTGATCTTCACCAGCACCTCGCCCTTCTGCGGCGGGGCGACGTCGATCTCGACGATCTGGAGGGGCTGTCCGGCAGCGAAGGCGACGGCGGCGCGGGATTTCATGGGAAGGAACTCCTGAAGAATGAGAGGGGATAGGTGCTCAGCGCAGGTAGGTGCGCACCAGCGTGGTCATGTCCTGCACCCGCTGCGCATGGCGCGGGTCGGTGTCGGCGGCCGAACCGAACTCCTCGCGGATGTGCGATTCGAGCACCTCGGACATCAGCCCGTTGACGGCACCACGGATCGCCGCGAGCTGCTGCAGCACGCTGCCGCATTCGGCGCCGGCTTCCAGCGCCCGTTCGAGCGCATCGGCCTGGCCGCGGATGCGACGCACGCGCAGCAGGGCCTTTTTCTTCTCGTCGGGCGAATGGGGCATGGCTGGAGTGTATACCCCCGGGGAGTATCGTTCGTGACGATCGGCATCGACCCTGGCCTAAGATGCCGGGTCCCAGCAGCCAGACTTTCCAGATGAAGACCATCCTCGTTCTCAACGGCCCCAACCTCAACCTGCTCGGCACCCGCGAGCCCGCGCAGTACGGCCACGACACGCTGCCCGATGTCGAGCGCCTGTGCGCCGAGGCCGGCGCGAAGCTGGGCGTGGCCATCGAATGCCGCCAGACCAACCACGAAGGTGCGCTGGTCGACTGGCTGCACGAGGCCGGACGCGAAGTGGCGGCGGGGCGCATGCTCGGTGTGGTGCTCAATGCGGGCGCCTACACCCACACCTCGGTCGCGCTGCACGATGCCATCAAGGGCGCCAGCGTGCCGGTGATCGAACTGCACATCTCCAACGTGCATGCGCGCGAGGCCTTCCGCCACCATTCGTTCATCTCGCCGGCGGCACGCGGCATCATCGTCGGGCTGGGCGTCAAGGGCTATGCGCTGGCGATCGAGGCGCTGACCCAGCTATGACGCTGGCCGAAGGGCTGTTCGCCGACGACGAGGGCGCGCCGCGCTGCCGCTGGTGCGAAGCCACGCCGGCCTACCGGCACTACCACGACAACGAGTGGGGCTTCCCGGTCACCGACGACCGGCGCCTGTTCGAGAAGCTGTGCCTCGAGGGCTTCCAGGCCGGCCTGAGCTGGCTCACGATCCTCAACAAGCGCGAAAACTTCCGCCAGGCGTTCGCCAACTTTGAGGCTGAGCAGCTGGTGCGCTTCGGCGAGGCCGACGTGGCGCGCCTGCTGACCAATGCGGGCATCGTGCGGCACCGCGGCAAGATCGAGTCGACGCTGAACAACGCGCGCCGCGTGCTCGAACTGCGCGAGGAATTCGGCTCGCTGGCCGCCTATGCCTGGGGCTATGAGCCAGAGCTGTCGACGCGGCCGAAGAAGATGACCTTGGCGGCGCTGCGCAGCTTCACCACCTCGGCCGAATCGATCGCGATGTCCAAGGATCTGAAGAAACGCGGCTGGAGCTTCGTCGGCCCCACCACCGTCTACGCCTTCATGCAGGCCATGGGCCTGGTCAACGACCACATCGAGGGTTGCGGCGCGCGGGCGAAGGCGCTGCAGGCGCGGCGCGAACTGAAGCGGCCCTAGCTGCGCCGGTGGGTCGCCGACGGCGGCAGCAGGGGCACGACGAAGGCTTCGGCCGCGGCGAGGTTCCTGGCGGCCAAGGCACGGAAGGACCTGGAAACGGGCGCTTCCACCCGGCCCTGCTGCACCGCCGTCCAGAACCGCCGGGCCGCATCGAGCGCGGAGGACCACACCTCGGGCTTGGCGCCGATGGTGCCGAGCCGCGGCGTGATCGGAAGCAGGTCGGGATCCACGCCGCCACCGATGGGTGCGTAGCGCATCGGGAGGATGTCGTAGGCCGGCGCCACGCTGGCGTAGCCGCCGTCCTCGCGCAGCAGGAAGGAGATGTTGTCGAAGTGGCGGTCGCCATTGCCGATGAGTTCGCTGAAGGCCGCCATGACGTCGATGTGCCGCGCGCCGCTGGCCGGCAGGTAGCGGGCCTGCACGCATCGCGCCGCGAACTCCGACCAGGTGTCGCGCGCGCCGAAGAACTCGTCGTCGATCGCGCCGCACGACAGCATGCCGATGCGGCCATGGCGCCCCTGGCGGTCGAAGCGCTGGACTTCCAGGAACACGTAGGCGCCTGCCATGGACAAGCGGCTGCGCGCCGCCGGCACGCCGACGGCCGCGAGCGAGCGCAGCGCCAGGTCCTCGAGCGGCAGCAGGGCGGCCATGCGACTGCCCTGCCGGGCGAACTTCACGATCACATGGCCCAGGTCTTGAACGAGGCCGAGGAACTTCGGCTGTTCTCCGCCAGCGCTTGACCCGTAGGCCGCATCTTTGAGCTGGTTCGCCATGGCGACGAAGTGCGCAGGCTTGTCCGCCGATCGCGTGGGCGCCAGCTCGCGAAAGTCCATCTCCCGTTGCAGGCCGGCGTCGCCGTAGACCAGGTTGCCGGGCAGGTTCAGTCCGCGCGTGAACAGGTAGGCCACGCGGTGGTCATCGCTCCAGTCCTTCAGGCTGTCCGGGAACTGCAGGTCCGAGGCTGCGGCGCGCGCCACCTGGCGGCCCAGGAAGCCCGAAGGCGACGCGAATGCCATGTACGGCGGGAGCCCGCCATACAAGGTGGTCCGTGTCGAGCGGCGCTCCAGCGTGGCGCCGCCGCCGAGGAACTCGACCGTCGCGAAAGGCGCCATCGTCCCCTGATCCGAGATCCGGTAGATGTTCTGCCGTGCACTTAGGCCGCCCGGCAGCTGGCGCAGCAGGCCGTACCGTGGGGTGCGGTCGCCGGTGATCCGAAAGGCGCTCAGCGTGTCCGGATGCGCCTGAATAGTTCGGGAGAGCGTCGGCTGGCTGATGTCGAGGGCCGCGGTCAGGGCTTGGGCCGAACGCGCTTCATGGCGCAGAAGGCGTTCCAGTGCCTGATAGCGCCGCGCGTTGTCTGTGGTGCCCGGGCCCGTTGCCATGGTCGAAATGAATAGCCCATGAATAGTTCGCTGGATTTTACAGGAACCATTCGTTGCACGCGGAATGACCGCGTGCCGGGTCAAGCCGGTGTCGTGCCCGCCTAGCGGCTGCGCGTCGCCGCCGCCGTTTCGCGCAGCGTGACGCGCCCCTGCGCATCCACGCTTTCCAGCCGCACGTCGAAGCCCCAGAGCCGCGCCACGTGCTTGAGTACTTCCGGCGTACCTTCGTGCAGCGGCAGGCCGTTGCGCTGCACATGGCGCAGCGTGAGCGAGCGGTCGCCGCGCAGGTCGACGTTCCAGACCTGGATGTCGGGTTCGCGGCTGCCGATGTCGTACTGGCGCGAAAGCGATTCGCGCAGCGCCTGGTAGCCGCTGTCGTCGTGGATCGCCGAGATCTCGAGCTCGGACTCGGCCGCGTGGTCGCGCACCGCGAACAGCCGGAAGTCGCGCATGGTCTTGGGGCTCAGGAACTGGCCGACGAAGCTCTCGTCCTTGTAGTTGCGCATCGCATGGTCGAGCGTCGTGACCCAGTCGGTGCCGGCGTAGTCGGGGAACCAGCGCCGGTCCTCCTCGGTCGGCTTCTCGCAGATGCGGCGCAGCTCGGTGAACATCGCGAAGCCCAGCGCATAGGGATTGATGCCGCTGTAGGCGCGATGGCCCACGGGCGGCTGGTAGACCACGCTGGTGTGGGAGCGCAGCCACTCGATCATGAAGCCGTCGGCGAGCTGGCCCTTGTCATACATGGTGTTGAGCAGCGTGTAGTGCCAGAAGGTGGCCCAGCCCTCGTTCATCACCTGCGTCTGGCGCTGCGGATAGAAGTACTGCGCGACCTTGCGCACGATGCGCACCACCTCGCGCTGCCAGGGCTCGAGCAGCGCGGCGTTCTTCTCGATGAAGTACAGCAGGTTCTCCTGCGGCTCGGCCGGGAAGCGGCGCGCGGCGTCGACGTCGGTCGCGGTCTCGGCGCGTCGCGGCAGGGTGCGCCAGAGGTCGTTGACCTGCTGCTGCAGGTGGTGCTCGCGTTCCGCGCGCTGGCTGATCTCTTGCGCCAGCGAGCGCTTCTGCGGCCGGCGGTAGCGGTCGACGCCGTAGTTCATCAGCGCATGGCAGGAGTCGAGCAGCTCCTCCACCGCGTCGATGCCGTGGCGCTCCTCGCACTCGGTGATGTAGTTCCGCGCATAGACCAGGTAGTCGATAATCGACGACGCATCGGTCCACATCCGGAACAGGTAGTTGCCCTTGAAGAAGCTGTTGTGGCCGTAGGCCGCATGGGCGATCACCAGCGCCTGCATCGCCATGGTGTTCTCTTCCATGAGGTACGCGATGCAGGGGTCGGAGTTGATCACGATCTCGTAGGCCAGCCCCATGTGGCCGCGGCGGTAGTTCTTCTCGGTGGCGATGAACTGCTTGCCGTAGGACCAGTGGCGGTAGATCACCGGCATGCCGACGCTGGCGTAGGCGTCCATCATCTGCTCGGCCGTGATGATCTCCAGCTGGATCGGGTAGGTGTCGAGCTTGAAGGACTCGGCGGTGCGCCGGATCTCCTGGTGGTAGGTCTCGATCAGCTCGAAGGTCCAGTCGGAGGGGCTGGGCAGCACGGCCTTGGCGCCCAGCGGGTGCAGAAGCTCGGTCATGCGGGCACTCCTTCCTTCTTGAACAGGTCGCGGAACACCGGGTAGATGTCCTGCGCGCTCGCCACCTTGCGCATCGCGAAGTTGGGGCGGATGCCCACCAGCTGCGCGTACTCCTGCCAGAGGTTCTGCTCGGCATCGGCCACCTGCACGTAGGCGTAGTAGCGCGACATCGGCAGGATCGATTCGTCTAGCAGCTGGCGGCAGCGTCCGCTGTCCTGGTGCCAGTTGTCGCCGTCGCTGGCCTGGGCGCCGTAGATGTTCCACTCGGCGCTGGAATAGCGCGACTTGATGATCTCGTCCATCAGCACCAGCACGCTCGACACCACGGTGCCGCCGGTCTCGGTGGCGTGGAAGAATTCTTCCTCGCTGACTTCCTGCGCCTGCGTGTGGTGCCGCAGGAAGACCAGGTCGATCTTCTCGTAATGCCGCGTGAGGAACAGGTAAAGCAGCATGAAGAAGCGCTTGGACATGTCCTTGCGCGCCTCGTCCATCGAGCCCGAGACGTCCATCAGGCAGAACATCACGGCCTTGGCGCTGGGCACCGGCACGCGTACCCGGTTGCGGTAGCGCAGGTCGATGGGGTCGATGTAGGGCACGTGCTTGGCGGTGCGGCGCAGTTCGGCGATCGCTTCCTCGAGTGCGCGGATGCGTTCGAGCGCCGACGGCAGTTCCGACCCCGGTTCGAGCTTGAGCCGCAGCAGCTCGGCTTCCATGCGGTGCAGTTCGATGCGGCTCTCGCCGCCGAGCGCGATGCGGCGTGCCAGCGCGCCGCGCATCGAGCGCACCACGTGCAGGCTGCTCGGGTTGCCGTCGCTCTTGAAGCCGGCGCGGTGGCTTTTCCACTCGGGCACCTCGGTGAGCTGCGTGCGCACCAGGTGGGGCAGGGCGAGGTCCTCGAAGAAGACCTGCATGAACTCCTCGCGCGTCAGGCTGAAGACGAAATCGTCCTCGCCTTCGCCGCCGTCGCCGGCTTCGCCCTGGCCCGTGCCCCCGCCGCTCCCGCCCGGCGGCCGCGCGATGCGGTCGCCCTTGAGGTACTCCTGGTTGCCCGGGTGCACGTGCTCGCGGTTGCCGCCGGCCCCGTGCCCGAACACCGGCTCGGACACATCGCGCTTGGGCAGCGTGATGTCCTCGCCGCGCTCGAGGTCGCGGATGTTGCGGCCACTGATCGCGCGCCGCACCGCGTCGCGGATCTGGCCCCGGTAGCGCCGGAGAAAGCGCTCGCGATTGCCGATCGACTTGTTCTTGCCGGACAACCGCCGATCGATGATCTGTTGCAGCATGGCCAAGGTGTCAAACCTCCGCGCCGGAGCGCAGCGTGGGACGAGGAACTCAGGAACTCTTGCGGACGCGCAGGTACCACTCGCACAGCAGGCGCACCTGCTTGGACGTATAGCCCTTCTCGACCATGCGCGCGACGAAGTCCTGGTGCTTCTTCTGTTCGTCGGCGCTGCTCTTGGCGTTGAAGCTGATGACTGGCAGCAGCTCCTCGGTGTTGGAGAACATCTTCTTCTCGATCACCGTGCGCAGCTTCTCGTAGCTGGTCCAGGCCGGATTGCGGCCCGCATTGCCGGCCCGCGCGCGCAGCACGAAGTTGACGATCTCGTTGCGGAAGTCCTTGGGGTTCGAGATGCCCGCGGGCTTCTCGATCTTCTCGAGTTCGCCGTTGAGCGAGACCCGGTCGAAGACCTCGCCGGTGTCGACGTCGCGGTACTCCTGGTCCTGGATCCAGTAGTCGGCGTAGGTCACGTAGCGGTCGAAGATGTTCTGGCCGTACTCGCTGTAGCTCTCGAGGTAGGCGGTCTGGATCTCCTTGCCGATGAACTCGGCGTAGCGCGCGGCCAGGTGCTCCTTGATGTAGGCCAGGTACTTCTGCTCGGTCTCCGGCGGGAACTGCTCGCGCTCGATCTGCTGCTCGAGCACGTACATCAGGTGCACCGGATTGGCCGCGACCTCGCTGCTGTCGAAGTTGAAGACCTTGGAGATGATCTTGAAGGCGAAGCGCGTCGACACGCCGCTCATGCCCTCGTCGACGCCCGCGTAGTCGCGGTATTCCTGCAGCGACTTGGCCTTCGGGTCGGTGTCCTTGAGGCTGTCGCCGTCGTAGACCAGCGACTTGCTGAAGATGCTCGAGTTCTCCGGCTCCTTGAGCCGCGTGAGCACCGAGAACTGCGCCATCATGCGCAAGGTGCCGGGTGCGCAGGGTGCGGCGGCCAGCGAGGAGGTGCGCACCAGCTTCTCGTAGATCTTGATCTCTTCGGAGACGCGCAGGCAGTAGGGCACCTTGACGATGTAGATGCGGTCGAGGAAGGCCTCGTTGTTCTTGTTGTTGCGGAAGGCCTTCCATTCGCTCTCGTTGCTGTGCGCCAGCACGATGCCGTCGAAGGGGATGGCGCCGAAGCCCTCGGTGCCCTTGAAGTTGCTCTCCTGCGTGGCGGTCAGCAGCGGATGCAGCACCTTGATCGGCGCCTTGAACATCTCGACGAACTCCAGCAGGCCCTGGTTCGCGAGGCACAGGCCACCCGAGTAGGAGTACGCGTCGGGATCGTCCTGGGCGTAGGTCTCGAGCTTGCGGATGTCGATCTTGCCGACCAGCGAGGAGATGTCCTGGTTGTTCTCGTCGCCGGGTTCGGTCTTGGCCACCGCGATCTGGCGCAGCACCGACGGGTAGCGCTTGACCACCTGGAACTTGCGGATGTCGCCGCCGTATTCCTCGAGCCGCTTGACGGCCCAGGGCGAAAGAATGCGCTGCAGGTAGCGGCGCGGAATGCCGAATTCCTTTTCGAGGATTTCTCCGTCCTCGGCCGGATCGAACAGGCCCAGCGGCGATTCGTTCACCGGCGATCCCTTGATCGCGTAGAAGGGCACCTGCTCCATCAGTTGCTTGAGCCGTTCGGCGATGGAGCTCTTGCCGCCACCCACCGGGCCCAGCAGATAGAGGATCTGCTTCTTTTCTTCGAGGCCCTGCGCGGCGTGGCGGAAGTAGGACACCACCTGTTCGATGGCGTCCTCCATGCCGTAGAACTCCTTGAACGCCGGGTAGAGCTTGATCACCTTGTTGGCGAAGATGCGCGAGAGCCTGGGGTCGTTGCGCGTGTCGACGAGCTCGGGCGCGCCGATGGCCTGGAGCATGCGCTCGGCGGCGGTGGCGTAGGCCACCGGCTCGCGCTTGCAAAGATCGAGGTACTCCTGCAGCGAAAGAACTTCTTCTCGCGTGCGGTCGTAGCGGGCGGCAAAGTTGCTGATCACATCCATGGACACACCTCCATCGAGTCAATGAGGCCGAAGCCCCGGACCTGCAGCAGCCCACACAACCCAACACTCGCCTCAGGTGCTTGGCGCTGGGCTGCATGCCCTGCAAAAAACTCCCTATCTCCGCTGTTGTTGAATCAGCATAAAGCAAAGAACGCATTTGCGAGCGCCATATTCATTCAGAACGGTCGGCGTCTTCAAAGTTCCTACTCAAGCATGAACGATTCGACAGGCCCATGCGTGGACATACGCGTCGATCTTTGTTTTGGATCTATCGAAAGAACCGGCAAAAAAAGGGCGGCCCGTGGGTCGCCCTTTCGATGTCGTGGAGCCGAACGCGATCAGCTGAAGAATTCCTTGGCCTTGTCGAACCAGCCCTTGTCGGTCGGGCTGTGCTTGTTGCCGCCCTTCTTGAGCGACTCGTCGAGCTCCTTGACCAGCTTGCGCTGGTGTTCGGTGAGCTTGACCGGCGTCTCGACGCGCACATGGCAGTACAGGTCGCCCGGGTAGCTGCCGCGCACGCCCTTGATGCCCTTGCCGCGCAGCCGGAACTGCTTGCCGCTCTGCGTGCCTTCGGGGATGTCGATCGCGGCCGCGCCCTTGAGCGTCGGCACGTTGATCTCGCCGCCCAGCGCGGCCGTCGTCATGGCCACCGGCACCACGCAGTGCAGGTCGTCGCCGTCGCGTTCGAACAGCTCGTGCTTCTTGAGCCGGATCTCGATGTAGAGGTCGCCCGGCGGGCCGCCGTTGGTGCCGGGCTCGCCGTTGCCGGTGCTGCGGATGCGCATGCCGTCGTCGATGCCGGCCGGGATCTTCACTTCCAGCGTCTTGTTGTTCTTGATCTTGCCCTGGCCGTGGCAGGTGGTGCACGGCTCGGGAATGATCTTGCCCGTGCCGTGGCACTGAGGGCAGGTCTGCTGTACGCTGAAGAAGCCCTGGCGCATCTGCACCGCGCCCGCGCCGTGGCAGGTGGTGCAGGTGATGGGCTTGGTGCCGGGCTTGGCGCCCGTGCCGCTGCAGGTTGCGCAATCGTCCCAGCTGGGGATGCGGATCTGCGCGTCCTTGCCGTCGGCCGCCTCTTCCAGCGTGATCTCCATCGCGTAGCTCAGGTCGCCGCCGCGGAAGACCTGCCGGCCGCTGCCCTGGCGGCCGCCGCGCGCGCCGCCGAACACGTCGCCGAATATGTCGCCGAAGGCCTCCGCGAAGCCGCCGAAGCCTTCCGCGCCCGGGCCGCCGCGCATGTTGGGGTCGACGCCCGCATGGCCGTACTGGTCGTAGGCGGCCCGCTTCTGCGGGTCCGACAGCATCTCGTACGCTTCCTTGGCGTCCTTGAACTTGGCTTCCGCATCCTTGGACGCGTCGCCCTGGTTGCGGTCGGGATGGTGCTTCATCGCCTGCTTGCGATAAGCCTTCTTGATTTCATCCTCGCTCGCGTTCTTGGGAACGCCGAGGGTTTCGTAGTAGTCGCGTTTGGTGGCCATGGTGCGGGTCGTGCGGGTCGTCGGGGGCGGTAGCTGAAAACGGAAAAGGCTGGATCACCCGTTCGAGGGTGATCCAGCCTCGGGAAGCGCTGCGGGATCAGCCCTTCTTGACTTCCTTGACCTCGGCGTCGACCACGTTGTCGTCCGCCGGGGCGCTGGCTGCCGCTTCAGGGCCGCCTGCTGCACCACCGGCCGCACCGGCGGCTGCCTGCGCGTCGGCGTACATCTTCTCGCCCAGCTTCTGGCTCGCGCTCATCAGCGTGTTGGTCTTGTCCTCGATGGCCGCCTTGTCGTCGGTCTTCAGGGCTTCCTCGACGTCCTTGATGGCCGCCTCGATCTTTTCCTTCTCGCCGGCGTCCAGGGTCTCGCCGTGCTCGGCCAGCGACTTCTTCACGCTGTGCACCATGGCTTCGCCCTGGTTGCGGGCCTGCGCGACTTCGACCTTCTTCTTGTCGTCGGCCGCGTTGAGTTCGGCGTCCTTGACCATCTTCTGGATCTCGTCTTCCGACAGGCCCGAGTTCGCCTTGATAGTGATCTTGTTTTCCTTGCCGGTGCCCTTGTCCTTGGCGCCCACGTGCAGGATGCCGTTGGCGTCGATGTCGAAGCTCACCTCGATCTGCGGCGTGCCGCGTGCGGCCGGGGGGATGCCTTCGAGGTTGAACTCGCCCAGCGCCTTGTTGCCCGAGGCGATCTCGCGTTCGCCCTGGAACACCTTGATGGTCACGGCCGGCTGGTTGTCCTCGGCGGTCGAGAAGGTCTGCGCGAACTTGGTCGGGATGGTCGTGTTCTTCACGATCATCTTGGTCATCACGCCGCCCATGGTCTCGATGCCCAGCGACAGCGGGGTCACGTCGAGCAGCAGCACGTCCTTGCGGTCGCCCGAGAGCACCTGGCCCTGGATGGCGGCGCCGACGGCCACGGCCTCGTCGGGGTTCACGTCCTTGCGCGGTTCCTTGCCGAAGAATTCCTTGACCTTCTCCTGCACCTTGGGCATGCGGGTCATGCCGCCGACCAGGATCACGTCGTTGATGTCCGACACGCTCACGCCGGCATCCTTGATGGCGGTGCGGCAGGGCGCGATGGTGCGCTCGACCAGCTCTTCGACCAGGCTTTCGAGCTTGGCGCGGCTGAGCTTGATGTTCAGGTGCTTCGGACCCGAGGCATCGGCCGTCACGTAGGGCAGGTTGATGTCGGTGGCAGCGCCGTTCGACAGCTCGATCTTGGCCTTTTCGGCGGCTTCCTTGAGGCGCTGCAGGGCCAGCACGTCCTTGCCCAGGTCGACGCCCTGTTCCTTCTTGAACTCGGAAATGATGTAGTCGATGATGCGCTGGTCGAAGTCTTCGCCGCCCAGGAAGGTGTCGCCGTTGGTCGACAGCACTTCGAACTGCTTCTCGCCGTCGACGTCCGCGATCTCGATGATCGACACGTCGAAGGTACCGCCGCCCAGGTCATACACGGCGATCTTGCGGTCGGCCTTGTCCTGCTTGTCCAGGCCGAAGGCCAGGGCTGCGGCGGTGGGTTCGTTGATGATGCGCTTGACGTCCAGGCCCGCGATGCGGCCGGCGTCCTTGGTGGCCTGGCGCTGGCTGTCGTTGAAGTACGCGGGCACCGTGATCACGGCCTCGGTCACCGGCTCGCCCAGGTAGTCCTCGGCGGTCTTCTTCATCTTGCGCAGGATCTCGGCGCTGACCTGCTGGGGCGCGAGCTTCTTGCCGCGTACTTCGACCCAGGCGTCGCCGTTGTCGGCCTTGGAGATGGTGTAGGGCATCAGGTCGATGTCCTTCTGCACTTCCTTCTCTTCGAACTTGCGGCCGATCAGGCGCTTGACAGCGTAGATCGTGTTGCGCGGGTTCGTCACGGCCTGGCGCTTGGCCGCGGCACCGACCAGCACTTCGCCGTCTTCCTGGTAGGCGACGATCGATGGCGTGGTGCGTGCACCTTCCGAGTTCTCGATCACGCGGGTCGTGTTGCCCTCCATGATCGAGACGCACGAGTTGGTGGTGCCAAGGTCGATACCGATGATTCTGCCCATGATGATTGCTCCTGAATGCTGAGAAATTGAGTTGTTGTGAACGTGTGGATTACCCGGCGCGATTCAAGGGATGAAGCGGGGTTTTCCTTGGGTTTTCCGGGGCCGATCAGCCCGCCGAGCTGACGGTGACCAGCGCGGGGCGCAGCACGCGCTCGGCGATGGTGTAGCCCTTCTGCAGCACGCCCACGATGGTGTTGGGTTCCTGGCCCTGCGTCGGCACGACGGAGATGGCCTGGTGCTGGTGCGGATCGAACTTGGTGCCGGCGGCCGGCGCGATCTCGATGACCTTGTGGCGTTCCAGCGCGCTCTTGAGCTGGCGCAGCGTGGCTTCGGCGCCTTCGCGGATCTGCTCGGGGGTCACGTCCTGGATCGCCAGGCCGGCTTCGAGGCTGTCGGTGACCGGCAGCAGGCTCTCGGCGAAGGCCTCGACCGCGAACTTGCGGGCCTTGGTGATTTCCTCGTCGGCGCGGCGGCGTGCGTTCTGCACGTCGGCCTGCGCGCGCAGGTACTGGTCGGCCAGCTCCGCATTCTTCGCCTTCAGCGTCGCCAGCTCGGCCTGGGCCGCGACCAGCGCGCCCTGCGCATCGGCCTCGTTGGCGAATTGCGCCGCTTCGAGTTCTTCGGGGCTGGGTTCGCCTTGCAGCGTTTGCGGGTTCATTTCGGAGTTTTGTGGATTCGACATGCTCAAAAACCGTTGAAACGGTCGTGAAAGAAACGATTCCGAGCCAATTGGGGTCGTCGGAAGGGTTTTTCAAGACAAAAAAATGCGGCTTCATCAAGCCGCTGGCAGGAAACACTGAATTCCCTGATTGCCACCCAGTGTCTCCCGCCAGGCGAGGCGGCGCGAAGTGCCGCGAGCCCGCAGAACACCAGGACCACCGCGGAACCGGCTCTGCCGGGCCGCTGGTGGTGCCCCCGGAGGGGGGAAGGGCGCCGGCGACACGAAGTGCGCCAAGCCCCTCGGGGGGGAGCTCAATGCGCGTCGAGCAGCTCGACGTCGAACTTCAGCGTCGCGTTCGGCGGGATCACGCCGCCGGCGCCACGGGCACCGTAGCCCAGGGCCGCGGGGATGATCAGCGTGCGCTGGCCACCGATCTTCATGCCGGCCACGCCTTCGTCCCAGCCCTTGATGACCTGGCCGGCGCCCAGCGAGAACGCGAACGGATCGCCACGGTCGCGGCTCGAATCGAACTTGGCGCCCTGCACGCCGTCGTTGTAGAGCCAGCCGGTGTAGTGCACGTGCACGTGCTGGCCGGCCTTGGCTTCGGCGCCTTCGCCGACGACGGTGTCTTCGTATTGCAGGCCGGAGGGGGTGGTGGGCATGGGCATTCCTTGAGGATGAAAAGGGGTTGGAGGAAAGGCGGGGAGTTTAACGATCGAGCGTGTCTCTGCCCGCAGGACGGGATGCCGTCGCTGCGCGGCGATGCTCAAAGAGAGGGGAAAGGCGTGGCGGGCGGCGTCGGCGCAGCCTCGGCCACCGCCGCGGAGGCGGCCTTCTTGGCCTGGCCCGCCTGCCATTTGGCGGCAAAGGCCTGCAGGTCCGACAGCCGCCGCAGCAGGTCCTGGCCGCTGAGCGTCAGGCTGTAGCCGTCGCCGCCGTGGATCACCACGCCGGCTTCGCGCAATTCCTTGATGCGGGTGTTGAGCGTGTTGGGCGTGATGCCGCCCACGCTGTCCTGCAGCAGGCGGAAGGTCTGCGCGTGGCCGTCCCGCAGCGCCCAGAGCACGCGCAAGGCATAACGGGCTTCCAGCAGCGCGAGCAGCTGGTTGACGGCAGCGTTTTCCTTGGAGCTCATCGGTGTCGTGGACGAAAAAGGGGCGGCAATGTCGGCGGCGCGAAGGGGCCGGCGACTATAGCGCAGAAGCGGTTCTGCTACTGCTTTGGTAGCTGAATCGCGACGCGCAGTGCGGGTTTGCGCGCATCGGGCTCAGGGCTGGGGGTGTTGCGCCATGACTTCGCCCAGCCGCACCGGGCCGCCCGGCGCCCACGCGGGGTTGAAGGCCAGATCGCGCGAGGGAAACAGCATCACCACCGTCGAGCCCAGCAGGAAACGGCCCATTTCCTCGCCCTGGCGCAGCACGATCTGCGTATCGTCGTAACGCCATTCGCGCACCTCGCCGCCGCGCGGCGGGTTGATCACGCCATGCCAGACGGTCGCCATGCTGCCGACGATGGTCGCGCCCACCAGCACCAGCACGAAGGGGCCGTGCGGGCCGTCGAACACGCACACCGTGCGCTCGTTGCGGGCGAACAGCCCCGGCACGCCGCGCGCGGTGGTCGGGTTGACCGAGAACAGGTCGCCCGGCACGTAGATCATGCGGCGCAGCCGGCCTTCGCAGGGCATGTGGATGCGGTGGTAGTCGCGCGGGCTCAGGTAGAGCGTGGCGAAGCTGCCGTGCGCAAACTGCGCGGCCAGCGCCGCGTCGCCACCGACCAGCGCGGTGGCCGTGCAGTGGTGGCCCTTGGCCTGGAACAGCTGGCCGTCGGCGACCGGGCCGAACTGGCTGATCGCGCCGTCCACCGGCGACACCAGGTCGGCGGGGGCGATCGGCCGCGCGCCCGGCTTGAGCGCGCGCGTGAAGAAGTCGTTGAAGCTCGCGTAGCTGGCGATGTCGCTGTCGAGCGCCTCGGCCATGTTCACGTCGTACTTGGCGACGAAGCGCCGGATGATCCAGGTCGTGACGGCGCCGCGCTCCTTGCCGGCGACCCAGCCGGCGAAGGAAGTCAGGGCCTGCTTGGGCAGGACGTATTGGGGGAGGACGGAGAGGCGATCGGACACGTGGGGCGGGCAGAAGCAGAAGCGGCAGGACCGGGCATTCTAGGAAGCTTGCGGCCCGGCGCGCCTATCGATTGCCCGGGGCTCGTGTGGCGACCGGCCGGCCTCAGGGTGCCAGCCGTTCGCGCAGCCACTCGCCGCCGGCTTCGTCGTGCCGGTAGCGCAGCCGGTCGTGCAGCCGGCTCTTGCGGCCCTGCCAGAACTCCCAGCGCTCGGGCACCAGCCGGTAGCCGCCCCAGTGCGGCGGGCGCGGCGGCGACAGCAGGTGCCGGGCGGCGGCCAGGGCCGCGTTCTTCACCAGCACGTCGCGGCCGCTGATCACCTCGCTCTGCGGGCTGGCCCAGGCGCCCAGGCGCGAATCGAGCGGGCGGCTGGCGAAATAGGCGTCGCTCTCGGCATCGTCGACCTTTGCCACCCGGCCCTCGATGCGCACCACGCGCTCGAGCTCGACCCAGTGGAACTGCAGCGCGGCGTAGGGGTTGCCGCCCAGCTCCTGGCCCTTGCGGCTCTGGTAATTGGTGAACCAGACGATGCCACGCGCGTCGTAGCCCTTGATCAGCACGATGCGGGTCGAGGGCCGCAGGTCGCTGCCAACGGTGGCCAGCGTCATGGCGTTGGGCTCGGGCACCTGGGCCTCGATGGCTTCGCCGAGCCAGCGCTCGAATTGCTGCAGCGGGTCGGCCGCGCTGCGGACTTCGTCGAGTTCGGCGCGCTCGTAGCTCTTGCGCAGCGCGGCGAGGGAATCGTTGGGAGAGGTCATGACGCGATTGTCGACGCGCGGGATACTTCGCGCATGAACGCCATCGCCTTGCCCACCGTGATCGTGCTGGCCTCCGGCCGCGGCGACCGCTTTCGTGCCTCGGGCGGCACGGTGCACAAGCTGGCGGCGCTGCTCGGCGGACGGCCGTTGCTGGAGCACACGCTGACCGCAGTGCGCGCGAGCGGGCTGCCCTGGCATCTGGAAGACGCCGGCCATCCGGGCATGGGCGATTCGATCGCGGCGGCGGTGCGCGCCACAGCCGATGCGAGCGGCTGGCTGATCCTGCCGGCCGACCTGCCGCTGGTGCGGCCTGCCACGCTGCGGCGCGTGGCCGAGGCGCTGGCGCAGGGCGCGCCCGCCGTGCAGCCCAGCCATGCGGGCCGGCGCGGGCACCCGGTGGCTTTTGGCGCTGCCTCGCGCGAGGCGCTGCTGCAGCGCACGGGGGAAGTGGGCGCGGCGCCCGTACTTCAGGCGCTGCGCGCGCGCGGGGAGGTGCGCGAACTCGCGCTCGACGACGTCGGCATCGTGACCGACGTCGACACCCTGGCCGACCTCGCGGCGGCCGAGGCGCTCTGGCGGGAACTCAACCCTTCGAGATGACCGCGCAGGCGATGCGCGGGCCGGAATTGCCGGCCGGCTGTGTCGTGAAGTCGTCGCGGTCGCGGTGCACCACCAGCGCGCGACCCAGCACGTTGTTGGCGGCGCCGTCGGTCAGCGAGATCGAATGGTCGTCGACACGGAAGCGCGCCACGCCGCTGGCGTCGGCCATCAGGCTCGGCAGTTCGCCCGCATGGCTGCCCGGAGCGGCGAACTTGCCGTGGATGCCGCCGGCCGGATTGAAGTGGCCGCCCGAGGCATTGCCGTTGTCGCCGCAGTCGCCTTTTTCGTGGATATGGAAGCCGTGCTCGCTGTTGGGCGCCAGGCCGCGCACCTCGCCGGCCACGCGCAGGCCGTGGTCGAGCGGGGTGAAGGTCACCTTGCCGATGGTCGGGTTGGGCGAGATCGCCGCGGTGGGGGCGAGTTCGGCGACGGCGCCCGAGCCGCCCATGGTGGCGCAGCCTGCGAGGCCGACGAGGGCCAGCCCGGCAAGGGTGGCGGAAATGAGGCGGAAGGTCATGGTTTCTCCTGGGAAGTGTGAGGGACGGCCGCGGGCGCGGTGTCGGGCGAGGCGTCAGGCGCTGAGCTCCTGTATAGCGGAGTCGGCGGCGGACCGCCATCGGTCCGCGCCGACAGTTCGGCCTCTGCCAGCAGCAACAAGCGGGCCAGGGCCCGGTCATGGATCGCATGGCGCCGCAGTTCGAGCAGCGTCTGGCGCGCGTAGTCCAGCGAGCTGCCGTAGCGGCCCGTGGCGCTGCGGAAGATCTGCCGGTAGCGTTCCTCGCTGAGTTCGCCGGTGAAGTTGGGGCTGCGCCGCGACAGCGTGAAGGCCAGCGCGCGCACCGGTCCGTCGGGCGTGATGCAGTCCAGCCAGCGCGGGTCGTAGACGCCGGTGGGCATCTCGCGCAGCCAGAGCTGGCCCAGCGTCTCGAGCCCGATCGCGGCCGGCACGCGGAACACCACGCCGCGGCAACTGCCGCCCGACAACAGCCCGAACACCAGGCCCGGGTTCTGCAGCGAGCCGCGGTTGACCCGGCTCCACATCTTGAGTGCCCGGTGCCAGCCATGCACCCGCGCCGGGCGGCGCTCGGTGAAGTCGAAGTCGGGGCGCCAGATCAGCGAGCCGTAGCCGAACAGCCAGAGGTCCTGCTGGCCGCCCCATTGCGCGATGGTGTGCTCGAGCATCGGCCGCGGATCGCGCACCGGTTTGAGCGCCGGGTCGAGGCCCGGCAGGCCGGTGTCGCCGGCGGACGGGGACGGCGGCGCCGGGGCACCTACAATTTCAGGGTCATGGATCACGAACCTATTATTTACCGGCCTCTTTCCTTCGGAGAACATCGCATGTCATCCAGCAGCGACGACGACAGCCAGCAGCGCTTCGCCCTCGGTTTCCTTTTTGCCTTGATTGCGCTGGTGGTCTTCACCGTCGTGGGGGTGTCGGTCTTCAATTACGGCATGGGTGGCGCGACGCCGCCCACCGCGCAGGACAGCGGCCTGCCCGTGACCCAGGTCGAGCCGGCCGAAGCCCCGGCACCGGTGCCGGCGCCCGGCAGCACCGTGACCACCGAGACCGTGACCGTCGTCATTCCCGAAGGCGCGAGCATCCAGGTGGTGGGCGGCGTGGTGAACTTCTACTTCGCCACCGGCAGCGCCGACCTCGCCCCGGGCGCGGCCGAGGCACTGGCTGTGGTGATCAAGGGCATCGAAGGCGGCCGCAAGGCGGCGATCTCGGGCTTCCACGACACCACCGGCGACGCCAAGATCAACGAAGAGCTGGCCAAGCTGCGCGCGCAGACCGTGCGCGACGTGCTGGTGGGCCTGGGCGTTCCCGCCGACAAGGTCGAGCTGCAGAAGCCCGTGGTCGGCACCGGCTCGGGCGACAACGCCGAGGCGCGCCGCGTCGAGGTCAAGCTGCTGGACTGATCCTCCTCAGCCTCCCTGAAGAAGCCCGGCCAGCCCGGGCTTTTTCTTGGGCGTTCGCTGGCTCAGGTGCTGCCGCGCACCACGAGCTCATAGGCCAGTTCGACGCAGCCGGGCTGCGGCAGCGTGCCGCGCATCAGGCCCAGCAGCATCTCGGCGCCGGCCCGGCCGACCTCGCTGCGCGGCGTGCGCATGGTGGTCAGCGGCGGCACCATCTGGTCGCTGCCGGCCAGGTCGTTGAAGCCGGCCATGGCGACGCGCCCGGGCACCGGCACCTGCAGGCGATTGGCGGCCAGCAGCCCGCCCTGCGCGATGTCGTCGTTGCAGAAGAAGATGGCATCGATGTCGGGCATGCGCTGCAGCATCTCCTCGAACAGGCGCGCGCCCAGCGCGATCGACGAGCGCTCCGGGCTCAGCATTTCGAGCCGCGCGTCGTAGAGGCCGGCTTCGCGCAGGCAGCGGCGGTAGCCCTCGGCGCGCTGCATCACGCGCGGGTCGAGCTGGGCGCCGCAGAAGGCGATGTGCCGGTGCCCGCGCTCCAGCAGATGGCGCGTGACTTCCGCGCCTGCATCCACCTGCGAGAAGCCCACGCAGGCCACGCCGGGCGCGGTGCTGGTCTCCATCAGGTGCACGCAGGGCACGCCGCTGTGGGCGATCAGCTGGCGCGCCGTCTCGCTGCGGTCGAAGCCGGTCACCAGCAGGCCCGCGGGTCGGTGGGGCAGGTAGGTGCGCAGCAGCAACTCTTCTTCGGCGCTGTCGTAGTGCGTCACGCCGATGAAGGGCTGGTAGCCCTCGGGGAACAGTGTGCGGTGCACGGCTTCGAGCAGGTCCACGAACAGCGTGTTCGACAACATCGGCACCAGCACCAGCACCTGGCTGCTGCGCTGCGAGGCCAGCGCACGGGCGGCGGGATCGGGCACATAGCCCAGGCGCTCGGCCGCTTCGCGCACGCGCAGGGTCAGGGCCGGGTCGACACTGCGCTCGCCGCGCAGCGCGCGCGAGACGGTGATCGGGCTGACGACCGCGGCGCGTGCCACGTCGTCGAGGGTGATGCGGCCACTGGAGCGGCGAGGGCGGCGGGTCGCGTCGGTCAAGGGGAGGGGGGAGTTCGGGGAATCGTCCAATTGTTCGTTAGGATAGCGCTATCCTCCAAAGGGTCAAAGCGGGCATTCCGACATCCGGATCGGGTACGCTCAGCCTGTTCCCGCCAGGGAAAATGTGCAGAAAGACCATGGCCGCCATGGCAACGGGCCCTTCGCAGGGTTTTTTTCGTCCCCCGATGGACAGCGCTATCTCACACTTTAAACCCCAGGCGACCGTCGTCATGGGCGTCTCCGGCTGCGGCAAGTCCAGCGTCGGCGCGGCCTGCGCCGAGGCGCTGGGCTGGGCGTTGCAGGAGGGCGACGCGTACCACGCGCCCGAGAGCGTCGCCAAGATGCGCGCGGGGACGCCACTGACCGATGCCGACCGCGCGGGGTGGCTCGACCGGCTGGCCGGGCTGTTGGCATCGTCCGGCGACGGCGCCGGCCAGGTGCTCACCTGTTCCGCGCTGCGCCGGCGCTACCGCGACCGGCTGCGCCTGGCGGTGCCGCGCCTGGGCTTCGTGTTCCTGTCCCTCGGCTACGACGAGGCGCTGGCGCGGGTGCAGGCACGCGCCGGCCACTTCTTCTCGCCGGCACTGGTGGCAAACCAGTTCGCCACGCTCGAATCGCCCGCGGGCGAGCCGGGGGTGCTGGTGCTGGACGCCACGCGGCCCGTGGCCGAACTGGTCGACGCCGTCGTCGCCTGGGCCGCAGTGCCTTCCTCTTCATCACCTGCGTCGCGCACGGTCCGGGGTTTACCATGAAGGCCCCAGCCAGCCGGCGCATCCACAGCCCCAGCATGCCACTCCACGACACCGTCCAAGCCGTCACCCGACGCATCCGCGAACGCAGCGCGCCCACCCGCGCCGCCTACCTCGAACAGATCGAAGCCTACGGGCAGCGCGACCGCGGCTCCGACCGCATGGGCTGCGCCAACGTGGCGCATGCCGTGGCCGGCGTGCCCGCCAACGACAAGTTGCGCATCGTGGCCGAGCGCCGGCCCAACATCGGCATCGTCACCGCCTACAACGACATGCTCTCGGCCCACGCGCCGTACCAGGGCTACCCGGACATCATCAAGCACGAGGCGCGCCGCCTCGGTGCCACCGCGCAGGTCGCGGGTGGCGTGCCGGCCATGTGCGACGGCGTGACCCAGGGCACGCCGGGCATGGAGCTCAGCCTGTTCAGCCGCGACACGATCGCGATGGGCACGGCGATCGCGCTCACGCACGACATGTTCGACGCCGCGCTGATGCTCGGCGTGTGCGACAAGATCGTGCCCGGCCTGCTGATCGGCGCGCTGCACTTCGGCCACCTGCCGACCGTGTTCGTGCCGGCCGGCCCGATGCCCTCGGGCCTGTCGAACAACGACAAGGCCAAGGTGCGCGAGAAGGCCGCGCAGGGCCTGGTCGGCCGCCAGGGCCTGATGGACGCCGAGATGGCGGCCTACCACGCGCCCGGCACCTGCACCTTCTACGGCACGGCCAACAGCAACCAGATGCTGCTCGAGGCCATGGGCCTGCACGTGCCCGGCACGGCCTTCATCCAGCCCGGCAACGCGATGCGCGAGGCGCTCACGCGCGAAGCGGTGCGTACGGTGCTCGGCCAGGCTTCGACGGCCGCCTTCCAGTGCCCGCCGATCGGCCGCCTGGTCGACGAGCGCGCCATCGTCAACGCGATGGCCGCGCTGCTGGCCACGGGCGGCTCGACCAACCACCTGATCCACTGGGTCGCGGTGGCGCGCTCGGCCGGCATCCTGATCGACTGGAACGATTTTTCCGAGCTCTCCGACGTGGTGCCGCTGCTCACCCGGGTCTATCCCAACGGCAGCGCCGACGTCAATGCCTTCCAGGACGCGGGCGGCCCGGGCTACGTGATCGGCGAACTCGTCGGTGCCGGCCTGATGCACGCCGACGTGCTGACCGTGCGCGCGGGCGGCATCGCCGAATTCGCCAACATCCCGACCATGACCGGCGAGCCCTCGGCCGAAGGCGTGCTGCACTGGCATGCGGCCGCGCCGTCGAAGAACGACGCGGTGGCCCGGCCGGTGTCGGCGCCCTTCAGCCCCACCGGCGGCCTCAAGCTGCTCAAGGGCAACCTCGGGCGCAGCGTGATCAAGGTGTCCTCGGTGCCCGACGACCGCCATGTGGTCGAAGCGCCGGCGCGCGTGTTCGATTCGCAGGCCGCGCTGCAGCAGGCCTTCACCGCCGGCGAGCTCGACCGCGACGTGGTCTGCGTGGTGCGCTGGCAGGGCCCGCAGGCCAACGGCATGCCCGAACTGCACAAGCTCACGCCGCCGCTGTCGGTGCTGCAGGGCAAGGGCTTCCGTGTGGCCCTGGTCACCGACGGCCGCATGAGCGGCGCTTCGGGCAAAGTGCCTGCGGCCATCCACGTCTCGCCCGAAGCCGCGGCCGGCGGCCCGCTGGCCAAGGTGCGCGACGGCGATGTGATCCGCCTCGACGGCGTGGCCGGCACGCTGGCCGTGCTGGTGCCCGAGGACGAATGGGCGCAGCGGGAAACCGTCAAGATGCCCGAGGCGCAGCGCCTGGCCGACGGCCGCGGCCTGGGCCGCGAATTGTTTGCGGGCATGCGCCGCAACGCATTGACAGCCGAAGAGGGCGCCTGCTCGTGGCTTTGAGCGGCACCCTGAATCTCCAGAACACAGCAACAGTGGAACCCTGACATGAACGAAAAACTCACCGCCCTCGACGTGATGCGCGACGCCCCGGTGATCCCGGTGATCGTGCTGCACGACGTGGCCCATGCCGTGCCGCTGGCGCGCGCGCTGGTGGCCGGCGGCATCCGCATGCTCGAAGTCACGCTGCGCACGCCGCAGGCGCTGCAGTGCATCGAAGCCATCGCGAAGGAAGTGCCCGAAGCCGTGGCCGGCGCCGGCACCATCCGCAGCGCGGCCGATGCGCAGGCCTCGGCGCTGGCGGGCGCGAAATTCGGCGTGAGCCCGGGCTACACCCGCGCGGTCGGCAAGGCCTGCCACGACCTCGGCCTGCCGCTGCTGCCCGGCGTGGCCACCGGCAGCGAGATCATGACGGCGCAGGAAGACGGCTACCAGCAGCTCAAGTTCTTCCCTGCGATGCAGGCCGGTGGCCTGCCGATGCTCAAGGCCTGGCAAGGACCCTTCGGCGACGTGACCTTCTGCCCCACCGGCGGCATCCATGCGGGCAATGCGGCCGAGTTCCTGGCGCTGTCGAACGTGGCCTGCGTGGGCGGTTCGTGGATCGTGCCGAACGACGCCATCCTGGCCGGCGACTGGGCGCGCATCGAGCAACTCGCGCGCGAAGCCTCGCAACTGCAACGCTGAGGTCCGCCATGCTGCAGAAGCCCGAAGCGGCCGAGCTCAAGGTCATCGCCTTCGATGTCTTCGGCACGGTGGTCGACTGGCACGGCGGCATCGCGGCCGAGGCCGAGCGCATGGTCCCGGGCGTCGACGGCAGCGCCTTCGCGCTGGCCTGGCGCGCCGGCTACCAGCCTGCGATGCGCGGCGTGATGCAGCGCATCGCCGAAGGCGAGGGCGGCTTCACATTGCTCGACGAACTGCACCGCAGCATCCTCGAGACGGTGCTGCGCGACTTCAGCATCACGCACCTCGACGCGGCGCAGAAGCGCGAGCTCAACTGCGCCTGGCACCGCTTGCCGGCCTGGCCCGACGCGGTGGCGGGCCTGACCCGGCTCAAGTCGAAATACATCATCTGCAGCCTGTCCAACGGCAACATCGGCCTGCTCACCGAGATGGCCAAGAACGCCGGCCTGCCCTGGGACTGCGTGCTGTCGGCCGAGGTCTTCAAGGCCTACAAGCCCGACCCGCGCACCTACCTCGGCGTGGCCGCGGTGTTCGACACCACGCCCGGCCAGGTCATGCTTGCGGCCGCGCACCACGACGACCTGGCGGCCGCGCGTGCCTGCGGCCTGCGCACCGGCTACATCGAACGTCCGCACGAGTTCGGCCCGGGCCAGTCCAAGGACGTCTCGCCGCAACCCGACAACACGCTGCACGCGCGCGACATCGGCGCGCTGGCCGACCTGCTGGGCTGCTGAGCCGGCGGGGCCCGTCGCCGGGCTATACCTTGGTATAGCCCGGCGATACATCGGGCGCGCAATCACATCCCCCGAGCTCCTGGTTTTCCCTTGTAACGGCAGGCAAAATTCGCTTCGTCATCGAGACGAACAAACGAGTCTCGACGACCCCAAAGGATCTTTCAACCATGCCCAGCGACAGTCGTCGAAGCGTGTGCCGTTGAGACCGTCCGGTCGAGCCTGAACCCTCACGCTCGCCTGCGGCGGCCTGTTCGGCGCGTCGACAAGGTGAGATATGAACACTGCCAACACCGAACCCGCAGCCGTCGCCTTCGCGCGCCGGCGTGCCGTGCCGGGCATCCACACCGCAGGAGGCCGCCATGGATCCCGACCCTGAGCGGCGCCGCCGCGCGCCGACTGCATTCGCACCCCGTCCCATGAACTTTGCATATCCGGCGCCGGTCCGGAGGCCCGCACGCACCTGAACGCGTGAGGACGCCTCCGCGGCCGCGTGGCCGAAGGAGATCCTCATGCTGTTTCGTACCCCTCGTTTCCACGACGCACTGCAGCGCGCGCTGCGTGCCGCCATCGCCTCGCACCGCAGCGCCGTGCTGTGCGAGCTGCTTGCCGTCCATGGCCAGCAGGCCTGTGCGCTGGCGCTGGCCGACCTCTCGACGCGCGTCATCGCCGATGCGCTGTCCATGCTCTCCGTCACCGAACGCGCCGGCGTGCTGCGGCACCTGCCGCGCGATGCGCGGGCCCGGCTCGCGGCCGCCGGCGGCATCGTGCACGACACCGCGCATGCGCCGGCGGTCATGCCGCGCCTGTCGCCATTCGCCCTTCTGGTCGGCCGGCTGCAGGCCTGAGCTGCGGCCCGACCCCCTTCACCCGTCCCCGATCCCCCAGGAGAAATCCGATGAAAAAAGCCCGTCTCGTGATCGCCGTCGCCATCGTCTGCGCCGGCAGCACGCTGCTCACGGCCTGCGATGTCAAGAAACTGCTGCCCGGTGCCGCCGCGGCCGAAAGCCATGCGGCGCCGGCGCACGGCCTGCAGCATGAAGGCCACCTGCTGATCGTGCCCGAGGCCTCGCCGCTGCGCCACAGCCTGCAGGTCGATGCCGTCCGGCAGCAGGCGCTGGCCCAGGGCATCGACGCGCCGGGCGTGATCGAGGCGCTGCCCGAGAAGCTGGTGAAGGTGACACCGCCCCTGGCCGGGCGCATCGTCAAGCTGCACCGCACGCTGGGCGACGCGGTCAAGGCCGGCGACGCGCTGTTCACCCTCGACTCGTCGGACCTCGGAACGGTCTACAACGAGCATGCCAAGGCCCAGTCGGCCCTGCTGCAGGCCCGGCGCGAGTTCGAGCGGCAGAAGGCGCTGTTCGACGGCGACATCTCGGCGCGCAAGGACTACGAGGCCGCGCAGCTCGCGCTGGCCGCGGCCGAGAACGATGCGCGCGCCAGCGCCGGCCGGCTGGCCCAGCTGGGCGTGGTCGCCGATGCCAGCTCGCACCGCGAATACGTGCTGCGTTCGCCCATCGCCGGCCGCGTGGTCGACATGGCCGGTGCGCAGGGCGGCTACTGGAACGACATCACGGCGCCGATCATGACGGTGGCCGACCTGTCGACGGTCTGGCTCTCGGCCAGCGTGCCGGAGAAGGAGATGGCGCAGGTGTTCCCGGGCCAGAAGGCGCGCATCACGCTCAACGCCTATGCCGACCAGCCGGTCGAGGGCCAGGTGAAGTACGTGGGCGACCTGCTCGACACCGAGACCCGCACGGTCAAGGTCCGGGTTGCCATCGACAACCGCGACGGCCGCATCAAGCCCGGCATGTTCGCGCGCGTGAGCTTCGCGGGCGTGAGCCGCCCGACCCTGGTGGTGCCGGCCTCGGCCGTGCTGCAGAGCGGCCTCTACACGCGGGTGTTCGTCGAGAAGACGCCCTTCCATTTCGAGTCGCGCGTGGTCAGCGTCGGCGCCAGCGTGCCGGGCAACGGCGTCGAAGTGCTGGCGGGCCTTTCGGCCGGCGAGCGCGTCGTGGTCAAGGACGGAGTGCTGCTCAATGATTGAGCGCATCGTCACTACCTGCTTCCAGCGCCGCGGCATCGTCTGGCTGCTGTTCGTCTTCGTGGCGCTCTACGGCGTCTGGAGCTGGAAGCAGCTGCCGGTCGAGGCCTTTCCCGACATCGCCGACGTCACCTCGCAGATCGTGACGCAGGTGCCGGGCCTGGGCGCCGAGGAGGTCGAGCAGCAGATCACCATCCCGCTGGAACGCGCGCTGCTGGGCACGCCGGGCATGCACGTGCTGCGCTCGCGCAGCCTGTTCGCGCTGTCGCTGATCACCGTCGTGTTCGAGGACGGCACCGATGGCTACTTCGCCCGCCAGCGGCTGCAGGAACGCATGAACAGCGTCACGCTGCCCTACGGCGCCACGCCGGGGCTGGACGCCTACACCTCGCCCACGGGCGAGATCTACCGCTACACGCTGGAGTCGAAAACGCGCAGCCTGCGCGAGCTGTCGGAGCTGCAGTTCTGGACCGTGATCCCGCGCCTGAAGAAGGTGCCCGGGGTGGTCGACGTCACCAACTTCGGCGGCCTCACGACGCAGTTCACGCTCGAGCTCGAACCCGAGCGGCTGACCGAGTACGGCCTCACGCTGCAGCAGGTGAAGGATGCGCTGACCGCCAACAACGCCAACGGCGGCGGCAGCGTGGTCGACCGCGGCGAACAGAGCTACGTGGTGCGCGGCGTGGGCCTGCTGCGTTCGCTCGACGACATGGGCAACGTGGTGGTCAAGTCGAAGAACGGCGTGCCGGTGCTGGTCAAGGACCTGGGCAAGCTGGTCTACGGCAACGTCGAGCGCCGCGGCATCCTGGGCAAGGACGACAACCTCGACACCATCGAAGGCATCACGCTGCTGCTCAAGGACTTCAACCCGTCGGTGGCGCTGGCCGGCGTGCACGAGGCGGTGCGCGAGCTCAACGAGAGCCTGCTGCCCAAGGACGTCAAGGTGGTGGCCTACCTGGACCGCACCTCGCTGATCGAGGCCACGCTGCACACCGTGGGCGGGACGCTGACCGAGGGCATGGTGCTGGTGAGCGTGGTGCTGCTGCTGTTCCTGGGCAGTCCGCGCGCGGCGGTGATCGTGGCGCTGACCATCCCGCTGTCGCTGCTGATGGCCTTCATCTTCATGCACCACTTCAAGGTGCCGGCCAACCTGCTGTCGCTGGGCGCGATCGACTTCGGCATCCTGGTCGACGGCGCGGTGGTGCTGGTCGAGGGCATCCTGCGCCGGCGCGAGGAGGAGGAGGGCCGCATGCTCACGGCGCGCGATGCGATCACCGCCACGCTCAAGGTGGCGCGCCCGCTGTTCTTCGGCATGGGCGTGATCATCGCGGCCTACCTGCCGCTGTTCGCCTTCCAGCGCATCGAATACAAGCTGTTCTCGCCCATGGCCTATGCGGTCGGCGCGGCGCTGTGCGGTGCGCTGGTGGTCTCGCTGACGCTGATCCCGGGCCTGGCCTGGCTGGCCTTCCGCAAGCCGCGGCGCATCTTCCACAACCGGCCGCTCGAGGCGCTGGGCCGGGCCTACCGCCGCTTCCTCGAGCGCGCGGTCGGCAAGACCCGCTGGGTGCTGCTCGTGTGCCTGGCGGCCGTGGCCGGGCTCGGCGTGCTGGGCGGCACCATCGGGCGCGACTTCCTGCCGTACCTCGACGAGGGATCGTTGTGGCTGCAGGTGACGCTGCCGCCGGGCATCACGCTGGACAAGGCCTCGGAGATGGCCAGCGAACTGCGCCGCGCGACGCTGGAATTCCCCGAGGTCAGCTACATGGTGACCCAGACCGGGCGCAACGACGACGGCACCGACTACTTCACACCTTCGCACATCGAGTCCAGCGTCGGCCTGCATCCCTACAAGGAGTGGAAGTCGGGCATGAACAAGCAGGCGCTGATCGCCAAGCTGGGCGAGCGCTACGCGCAGATGCCCGGCGTGACCGTCGGCTTCATGCAGCCCATGATCGATGGCGTGCAGGACAAGCTGTCGGGCGCGCACAGCGACCTCACGGTCAAGGTCTTCGGCAACGACCTGGCCGAGGTGCGCGGCGTCGCGCAGCAGGTGGCCCACACGCTGGAGGGCGTGCCCGGCGCGGCCGACGTGGCGCTCGACGTGGAGCCGCCGCTGCCCAACCTCAAGATCGAGCTCGACCGCGCTGCGGCCGCGCGCTACGGCCTCAACGCCGCCGACGTGGCCGACCTGATCTCCACCGGCATCGGCGGCTCGCCCGTGGGCCGGCTCTACGTGGGCGAGAAGAGCTACGACATGACGGTGCGCTTCCCGACGGCCGCGCGCTCGAGTCCCGACGCGATCGGCAACCTGATGCTCACCACGCCCAACGGCGCCAAGGTGCCGCTGTCGGAAGTGGCCCACATCAGCACGGTCTCGGGCGAGAGCGTGATCGTGCGCGAGATGGCGCGGCGCCACATCGTGGTCAAGCTCAACGTGCGCGGCCGCGACCTGTCGAGCTTCCTGGCCGAGGCGCAGCCGCTGGTCGACCAGCAGGTGCACTTCGACGCCCAGCGCATCCAGCTGGCCTGGGGCGGGCAGTTCGAGAACCTGCAGCGCGCCGAGGCGCGGCTGCTGGTGATCCTGCCGATGACGCTGGGCCTGATGTTCATGCTGCTGTTCGGCGAGTTCCGCAACCTGCGCCAGCCGCTGCTGGTGCTGGCCGCGGTGCCGCTGGCGATGCTGGGTGGCCTGGCCGCGCTGCACCTGCGCGGGATGACGCTCAGCGTCTCCAGTGCGGTCGGCTTCATCGCGCTGTTCGGCGTGGCGGTACTCAACGGCGTGCTGATGATCGCGCAGATCAACCGGCTGCGCAGCGAGGAGGGCAAGCCGCTGCGCGAGGCGGTGCTCGAAGGCGCGGCCAGCCGCATGCGGCCCGTGCTGATGACCGCCACCGTGGCCGCCTTCGGCCTCACGCCGGCGATGCTGGCCACGGGCCTGGGCAGCGACGTGCAGCGACCGCTGGCCACGGTGGTGGTGGGTGGCCTGATCACGGCCACGGCGTTGACGCTGCTGCTGCTGCCGGCGCTTTACCACCTGATCGAAGCGCGCGCGGCCCGCCGGCAACCGGCCGACAGCCGCGCCGAAGACGGCATCGACGGGATGCCCGAACTGGCCCAGGGAGAAGTCTGATGACGATGAAGAAGCGAATCACCGGCACCGCGGCCCTCGCGTTGCTGCTGGCTGTCGGCGGCTGCGCCGTCAGACCGGATTTCCAGAAGCCCGAGGCGCCTGCGACCCGTGGCTACACCGCCGAGCCGCTGCCCGCGCAGACGACCTCCGCACCGGGCATCGCGGGCGAGGCCCAGCGTTTCGTCGAAGGCCAGGACGTGCCCGCGCAATGGTGGCGCGTGTTCGGCTCGGACGCGCTCGACGCGCTGGTGGCCTCGGCCCTGCGCGCCAACCCGGACCTGCAGGCCGCGCAGGCGGCCCTGCGCGCGGCGCAGGAAGGCGTGGCCGGGCAGCGCGGCGAGGCGCTGCCCAAGCTCGACCTGCAGTTCACGCCGACGCGCCAGCGCGTGGCCAACCCGCTGGCCAGCCCGGCCGAGTCGGGCGCCTCGCTCTACACGCTGCACAGCGCGCAGCTGAACATCAGCTATGTGCCCGACGTGTTTGGCGCAAACCGGCGGCAGGTCGAGGCGCTGACGGCGCAGGCCGACGTGCAGCGCTTCCAGCGCGAGGCCGTCTACATCACGCTGACGACCAACATCGTCAATGCCGCGATCCAGGAGGCGTCGCTGCGCGCGCAGTGCCAGGCCACGCGCGACCTGATCGCGCTGTCGACGCAGCTGCTCGACATCACGCGCCGCCAGCATGCGGCCGGCCAGCTCGGCGGCATCGAGGTGGCGGCGCAGGAGTCGGCGCTGGCGCAGGCCGAGGCGGTGCTGCCGGGGCTGGAGAAGCAGCTCGCGCAGCAGCGGCACCTGCTGGCCGTGCTGGGCGGACGCCTGCCCAGCGAGGACGTGGCGCCGCGCTTCGAGCTGGCTTCGCTGGTGCTGCCGCAGGAACTGCCGCTGAGCCTGCCGTCGCGCCTGGTCGAGCAGCGCCCGGACATCCGCGCGGCGCAGGCCCAGCTGCACGCGGCCAGTGCCCAGGTCGGCGTGGCCACTGCGGCGCGGCTGCCCAGCCTCACGCTCACGGCCAACGTGGGCAGCTCGGCGCTGGCCTTGTCGCAGCTGCTGGGCAGCGGCACCGGCTTCTGGTTCATCGGCGGCGGGCTGGCTCAGCCGATCTTCCACGGCGGCACGCTGCTGCACCAGCAGCGCGCGGCCGAGGCCAGCTACGAACAGGCGGCGGCGCAGTACCGAAGCACCGTGCTGACGGCGTTCCAGAACACCGCCGACACGCTGCAGGCCATCGTCAGCGACGCGCAGACCCTGCGCGCCGCCGCAGCCGCGGAAGCCGCATCGCGCAAGAGCCTGGGCTACGCACGGCGGCAGCGCGAGCTCGGCGCCGGCGGCGCGGCCGAGCTGATCCTGGCACAGCAGACCCATCAGCAGGCCGCGAGCACGCTGATCCAGGCCCAGGCCAGCCGCTTCACCGATGCGGTGGCGCTGTTCCAGTCGCTGGGCGGCGGCTGGTGGAACGTGGCCGCGGCGGACACGCCGCACTGACGCAACGCGCGGCGTGAGGCCGGTGGTCCTCGCGCTGTTTCCCTCGCGGGCAGGCATCCCCGATGTCGGCCTGCGATCGCACCACGGCGCCGCCTTTATCGCCCGGCGCCATCACGGGCCCGCCTTCGCGGCGGAGGCCCAGGGAGTCATGGCATGAAAATCATTGGAAAAGTCTTCCGCAACTGGTTCGGCGGCGTGCTCGAGCGGCGGCACATCTCGGCGCTGTTCAACCGCGCGGCGCTGCCGCACACGGTGGGCGGGCGCGGCGCCGCCCAGGGCGTGCCGGAGCAGGTCTCGCGCGACATGCTCCGGGCCGCGAGCGACGACCTGCCCGGCGTGCTGGTGCGCGCCGGCTCGCACGAGGACGGGCTGAGCGCAGCCGAAGCGGCCGAACGCCTCGAGCGTTTCGGTGCCAACGAGGTCGCGCACGAGAAGGCGCTGTCGCCGTGGCGGCATCTGTGGCTCTGCTACAAGAACCCGTTCAACCTGCTGCTGACCGCGCTGGCGGTGGTGTCCGACGCCACCGGCGACATGAAGGCGACGGTGGTGATCGGCACGATGGTGGTGCTGAGCACGCTGATCCGCTTCGTGCAGGAAGGGCGCTCCAACCGCGCGTCGGCGCGGCTCAAGGCGATGGTCAGCAACACCGCGACCGTGATCCGGCGCGGGGCCGGCGACAGGCCGTCCGGCTTCGGCCCGCAGGGCCGGCGCGCGGCCGGCCAGATGGAGGTGCCCATCCGCGACCTGGTGCCCGGCGACCACATCGTGCTGTCGGCCGGCGACATGATCCCGGCCGACTGCCGGCTGATGACCGCCAAGGACCTGTTCGTGGCCCAGGCCGCGATGACCGGCGAATCGCTGCCGGTGGAGAAGTTCGCCGAGGACGGCAACGGCTTCGTCTCGGTGCTCGAGGCGCGCAACCTGGTGTTCATGGGCACCAACGTGGTCTCGGGCTCGGCCACGGCGCTGGTGGTCGCGACCGGCAACGGCACCTACTTCGGCACGCTGGCCACGCGCGTGACCCGCAGCGACCGCGCGCCGACCGCCTTCGAGGCCGGCGTCAACAGCGTGGTCTGGCTGCTGATCCGCTTCGCGCTGGTGATGGTGCCGCTGGTGCTGGTGATCAACGGCTTCACCAAGGGCGATTGGATGGAGGCCTTCCTGTTCGCGCTCGCGGTCGCGGTCGGGCTGGTGCCCGAGATGCTGGCGATGGTCGTGACCTCGACGCTGGCCAAGGGCGCGGTGCTGCTGTCGCGCAAGAAGGTGATCGTCAAGCGGCTCGACGCGATCCAGAACTTCGGCGCGATGGACGTGCTGTGCACCGACAAGACCGGCACCTTGACGCAGGACAAGATCGCGCTCGAGCGCCACACCGACCCCTTCGGCCATGCGTCGCAGGAGGTGCTCAAGTTCGCCTACCTCAACAGCCACTACCAGACCGGGCTCAAGAACCTGCTCGACCGCGCGGTGCTCGAGCATGTCGAGCTGCAGACCGAGCTCAAGCTGGCCGAGGACTACCGCAAGGTCGACGAGGTGCCCTTCGACTTCGAGCGCCGCCGCATGTCGGTGGTGGTGTCGGAGCGCGAGGACCATCACGAACTGATCTGCAAGGGCGCGGTCGAGGAGATGCTGGCGGTCTGCACGCGGGTGCGCAACGCCACCCGCGCGGGCCATGAGGACCTGCCGATGGACGCGCGCCTGCTGACGCACGTGCGCCGGATCACGCAGCAGCTCAACGCCGACGGCCTGCGCGTGGTCGCGGTGGCGATGAAGGAGCTGCCGGCCACGCAGGTCGCCTATTCGGTGGCCGACGAGGCCGAGCTGACGCTGGTGGGCTACATCGCCTTCCTCGATCCGCCCAAGGACTCCGCCGCGCCGGCCCTGCGCATGCTGGCCGAGCACGGCGTGCAGGCCAAGGTGCTGACGGGCGACAACGAACTGGTCACGGCCCGTGTGTGCGAGCAGGTGGGGCTGGCGGTGGGCACCGTGCTGCTGGGCCCGCAGGTCGAGCGCATGAGCGATGCGGCGCTGGCGCAGGCGGTGGAAGCGCACCAGGTGTTCGCCCGGCTCACGCCGCTGCACAAGGAGCGCATCGTGCGCGCGCTGCGCGCCAACGGTCACGTGGTCGGCTTCATGGGCGACGGCATCAACGACGCGCCGGCGCTGCGGGCGGCCGACATCGGCATCAGCGTCGACAGCGCGGTGGACATCGCCAAGGAGGCAGCCGACATCATCCTGCTGGAGAAGAGCCTGATGGTGCTGGAGCAGGGCGTGATCGAAGGCCGCAACACCTTCTGCAACATGCTCAAGTACATCCGCATGACCGCCAGCTCGAACTTCGGTAACGTGTTCTCGGTACTGGTGGCCAGCGCCTGGCTGCCCTTCCTGCCGATGCTGCCGCTGCAGCTGCTGGTGCAGAACCTGCTCTACGACATCTCGCAGACCGGCATTCCCTTCGACAACGTCGACCCGGAGCTGGTGAAGAAGCCGCTGCGCTGGAACCCCGCGGACATCGGCCGCTTCATGGTCTTCTTTGGGCCGATCAGCTCGGTCTTCGACCTGGTGACCTTCGGTGTGATGTGGCACTTCTTCGATGCGAAGACGCCCGCGCAGCAGACCCTGTTCCAGACCGGCTGGTTCGTGGTGGGCCTGCTCACGCAGACCCTGGTGGTGCACATGATCCGCACGCCCAAGCTGCCCTTCATCGAGAGCCGCGCGGCGCCGGCGCTGATGGCCATGACGCTGGCGATCATGGCCGCGGGCATCGCGCTGCCCATGAGCCCGCTCGCCGGCTACTTCGGGCTGCAGCCGCTGCCGCTGGCCTACTTCCCGTGGTTGGCCGCGATCCTGTTGGGCTACTGCGTGCTCGCCACCGTCATGAAGCGCTTCTATATTCGGCGCTTCGGCTGGCAATGAGACGCCTCACGCGAAGGACCCGCACCCCATGCAAGCGCTGCAGAACCTGAACCTGAGCTCGATGCTCGACACCTTCGTGAGCCTCTCGACGGCCTTCGCGCTGGGCGGCCTGATCGGTTTCGAGCGCCAGGTGCGCCAGCGCACCGCGGGCCTGCGCACCAACACGCTGGTGGCGGTGGGCGCGGCGGTGTTCGTGGACATGGCGAACCGGCTGGGCGGGCACGAGGGCGCGGTGCACGTGGTGGCCTACGTGGTCTCGGGCATCGGCTTCCTGGGCGCCGGCGCCATCATGAAGGAGGGCGCCAACATCACCGGCCTGAACACCGCCGCCACCCTGTGGGGCTCGGCCGCAGTCGGCGCCTGCGCCGGCGCCGACCTGATCGGCGAGGCCCTGTTGGCCGCGCTGTTCGTGCTGGCCAGCAACACCTTGCTGCGGCCGGTGGTCAACCGCATCAACCGCAACCCGGTGCAGGAGGAGTTCAGCGAAGCGACCTACGTCGCCTACGTGATCTGCTCGCGCGGCGTGCAGGCGGAGGTGCGGGAGAAACTGCTCGAGTTGCTGGAGGCCGCCAGCTATCCGGTGCGCGACGTCGACCAGCACCCCTTCGGCCAGGTGGATGCGGAGATCGAGGCCACGCTCTACGCCACGGCCGTGCAGGCCGAGGAACTCGACCGCGTGATGGCGCAGCTCGAAAGTCTGCCGGGGGTGCAGCAGGCGTTTTGGAATGCGGGGGCGGAGGGCTGAGGGCCACGAGGCCCTGGTGACCTGATGACTAAATGTTCACTGTCATTGCTAGTGCCTGAGACAGCGCAAAAAATCTGAGACGCAGCATTGAAGTCTGAGACGACCGGGTCTGCCGGGTAATCTGTGTTGCCGCTGCAAGCCCCCGTTCGGTGGCTGCTATCGCCGCCAAGAGCGGCAGTTGTGTTGATCGGACTCTAGATCTACGCGCTACCGATATAAGGAGGCAGCGTACTTTCGTGCTTCTCGGTATATGTCGATTTGTACGTGCTTCGCGCGGGAGCGATAGGCCATGCGCCCCACATCCCAGAAAGAGCCTTGACGAGTCAGGTGGAGACGCTCTCTTCGGCAGTAACGTCCTTCGAGAAGCGGGTGCGTGCGACGGTCCTGAGTGCCGGGACCTCCTTCTCGAAGGTCTTCTCCATCTTGCGCACGTGAGCAACCAGCCAGTCAATCATCGCCTGCCAGGTCTCCCGGTTGTGGCCCTCGAAGGGCGCCGCACATTCGATGAGAGAGACCTTCTTGTCGTCCATACGCCGCCAGATCAACTCGCTACCGAAGGCGGCCTCCACATGCTCGCGGCGGGTATACAGATAGTCAAAAAGTGCCTTGTTCGCCTCCTTGGAGCGCGTACTCAGGGCGAAGTCAACACGAGCCTCGTCCCGATTGAAAATCATCGAGTAGTGAACTCCCCCCATGCCAGACCCTGCATTTAGCCAATGGTCTCGACTTGGGCTCACGTTGCTGTAGAGCTCGATGTTCGCCTTGGTCAACGCCTCAAGGGTCGCGTGCCAGAAGTCTGTGCGCAGCTGGTGCCTGGTGGCTTGACCCCGTTCGGAGGAAAGCTCTTCGGTCTCTTTCTCAGAGATTCCAATCATGAGCTCTTCGGCTTCAGGTAACGGGATGACCTGTTCGACTGTCAAGAACAGGTCTACGCCGTCCTTGAAAGGCGTGGCGCGAAAGCACTTCACGAAGACCCGGTGCTTGAGCAACCACAAGACTGTCGAAGTCACCTCCTTGCGAAACTGCGCGGCCACCATGATGAGCCGCTGGTCATTGCCAGGATTGAGCACCACCTCGGCGAACTCCTCTTGGTCCAAGAATTCGCAGATGAGCGCTTTTGCATCGCGCCCCGGCCCCGACTTGTCCAGGTGTTTCTGGAAGATCTCCGCGATCTGGGATTTGGACAAGGTAGAACAGTAGGAGGCGTACTTCAGCGCCTGCCAGACGACGTCACGTCCCGAGTCGTCGAGCTTGTTCTCGATGATGACCAGATTCCCGCTTTTATCGATGGCCAGAAGGTCAAGGCGCTCTCGCGTGTCGTCAAATCCGTCAAACTCTTTCTGGATGATCAGCAACTCCTCGCCAAGCGCATCTGGTTGATTGGCCAACCACTCTTGCAGGTGGTGCCGCTCGGTGAAACCCAGGTCGGAGAAGCTGACCTCTTTGAGTTTGACGATGCGGTTGGACGTTGAGTTAATGCGGTACATGGGAGCCTGTCGTTGCAACGATTGCCGAGAAGTCTAGCGTCAGCGAGCTTCAATTTGCCGGCAGATATTCCCTAGCCGCTGTTCAGGTTGGCGCCGATGACCGACCCGAATGTCGGCTTTATGGCGGGCACCAAGAATGCGCTTGATGACTACGATCGGCTCCAAATGCTGCATCTCGGTCAATTCCCACGACTGGCCGCCTCGCCCCAAAGCGGAGGGTCGAACCTGATCAGATCGAGTGCACCGAACTCTCGAAAGAGAGGCCGACAAAATGCGGAGCACCTTCGGCGCTCGTTGTCTCAGACTTCCTTACGCTTCGGCCCTGGCCGGTGGGCGATGCTCAGGCCGCCTGGATCAGACTTCGCCAACCTTGCAAGGCCTGCCACGGCAGCACGTCACCGAGGCGGCAGTCTCAGAATCCGATGGCGAGGAATAACTGACCGGGACCAGAGCGCGCCGCGCGCACGCGCTCTGCGCTCTCGCCCCTGAAGCCGCCGGGATCGCGCGCCCGCGCCAAGCCCAGATACCCATCCATCGCCGAAGGGTGTTCGGCTGCATGGCTTGACTCTCTCATCCTGTCAAGGTTGAGACTTCCGGCATCGACATTGAAACCGGAGCTCGACATGATCAGCATCGAAGTCAAGGACATGACCTGCGGCCACTGCGCCTCCGCGCTGCGCCAGGCGATCGCCGCCATCGACGTGGGCGCGACAGTGAAGATCGATCTGGCCGCGCGCCTTCTGCACATCGATTCCGCGGTGGCCGACGCGCCGGCCTTGATCGAGGCGGTGCGCGCCGCGGGCTATGACCCGCAGCCGGTGGATTGGGGCGCGGAGGATGCCCCGGCCCGAAGCGGCGGGGCTTGCTGCGGCGGTTAGTGGCTGGCGGCAGCGGCCGGCAACTTCAATGCATCGGCAGGGACCGGTGCCCTTCGACTCCAGCGAAAGGCGGACATGGACAAGCAGCACGCACGCGATTCCGGCGAACACGCGCCACACGATCACAGCGCACACGGTCATGGCGCGCATGCGCATGGCGATCATGCTGCGCATGCCCAGCATGGCCGCGACGGTCAGGCCGCCGAGACGCTGGCGCCGGGGCATTCCCCCGCAGTGCCGGGCGAGTACACCTGCCCCATGCATCCGCAGATCCGCCAGCCGGGCCCGGGCAGTTGCCCGCTGTGCGGCATGGCGCTCGAACCGGTCATGGCCACGGCGGACACCGGCAGCAGCCCCGAGCTGCGCGACATGTCGCGACGATTCTGGATCGGCCTGGTGCTGACGCTGCCGGTCTTCGTGCTCGAGATGGGTGGGCACCTCGTCGACATCCATCATCTGGTCGGGCAGCAGGCGTCGAACTGGAGCCAGCTCGTTCTCGCCACGCCGGTGGTGCTCTGGGCGGGCTGGCCCTTCTTCGTGCGTGCCCTGGCGTCGCTCAGGCACCGCAGCCTGAACATGTTCAGTCTCATCGCGCTGGGCACCGGTGTCGCCTGGCTCTACAGCATCGTCGGCACCGTGGCGCCGCAGCTGTTTCCCGCGGCTTTCCGGACGCCGGACGGCGCCGTGCCGATCTACTTCGAGGCCTCGGCGGTCATCACCGTGCTGGTGCTGCTGGGCCAGGTGCTCGAACTGCGGGCCCGGGAGAAGACCTCGGGTGCCATCCGGGCCCTGCTGGACCTGGCGCCCAAGGAAGCCGTCCGCGTGCGGGCCGACGGCACCGACGAGCGCGTGGCGCTGGAAACCATCCAGGTCGGCGAGCGGCTGCGGGTGCGTCCCGGCGAGAAGGTGCCGGTGGACGGCGAATTGACCGAAGGGAAGGGGACGGTCGACGAGTCGATGGTGACGGGCGAGCCCATGCCGGTGGTCAAGGCGCCGGGCGCGAAGCTCACGGCCGGGACCATGAACCAGACGGGTGGCTTCGTCATGCGGGCGGAGAAGGTGGGGGCCGACACGCTGCTGTCGCAGATCGTCCACATGGTCGCTGCCGCGCAGCGCAGCCGGGCGCCGATCCAGCGCATGGCCGACCAGGTGGCGGGCTGGTTCGTGCCGGTGGTGATCGGTGTGGCGGCACTGACCTTCGTCGCGTGGCTGGTGTGGGGGCCGAGTCCGGCCTTCTCCCATGCCCTCATCTCCGCGGTCGCGGTGCTGATCATCGCCTGCCCCTGCGCGCTGGGCCTCGCGACGCCGATGTCCATCATGGTGGGCGTCGGGCGGGGCGCCCAGAGCGGGGTGCTCATCCGCGACGCGCAGGCGCTGGAGCAGATGGAGAAGGTCGACACCCTGGTGGTGGACAAGACGGGCACCTTGACCGAAGGCCGCCCCAGGGTGGTCACGGTGCGGCCGGTGGCGGGCTTCGAGCTCGACCCGATGCTGCAGAAGCTCGCCAGCGTCGAGCGCGCGAGCGAGCACCCGCTGGCCGCGGCCATCGTCGCGGATGCACAGGAGCGCAAGCTCGCGCTGCTGCCGGTCTCCGATTTCGACTCACCCGTGGGCAAGGGCGTGCTGGGTGTGGTGGACGGTGCGCGGGTTGTTTGCGGCAGCGGGAAGTTCCTGGCCGAGCAGGGCATCGAGGTGGGCGCGATGGCCGCCGAGGCGGAACAGGTCAGCGCGAAGGCCGCCACGGTCATCTTCATCGGCATCGACGGACGCTTCGCGGGCTTCGTCGGCATCGCGGACCCGGTCAAGGCCAGCACCGCGCAGGCCATTGCCGCGCTGCGCAAGGAGAACATCCGCGTGGTGATGCTGACCGGCGATGGCAGGACGACGGCCCAGGCGGTCGGCCGTGAACTGGGCATCGACGAAGTCATCGCCGAAGTGCTGCCGGAGGACAAGGCCGCCGTGGTGCAACGTTTCAAGGCCGAAGGCCGCACCGTCGCGATGGCAGGCGACGGCGTGAACGACGCGCCAGGTCTCGCGGCCGCCGACGTCGGCATCGCCATGGGCACCGGCACCGATGTGGCGATGGAAAGCGCGGGCGTCACGCTGCTGCATGGCGACCTCATGGGCATCGTCCGGGCGCGACAGCTGTCGCAGGCCACGATGCGCAACATCCGGCTGAACCTCTGGTTCGCCTTCGGCTACAACGCGCTCGGCATCCCCATCGCCGCCGGCGTGCTCTATCCCTTCTTCGGCATCCTGCTGTCGCCCGTCGTGGCCGCGGCCGCCATGGCGCTCTCGTCGGTGAGCGTCATCGTGAACTCCCTGCGCCTGCGTGCGAGCAAGTTGACGGACTGACCGCGGCGCTTGCCGGCCGCTTCCTGGCAGGGGCGGGACGAAGGCGGTGCGCAGGGCAGCGCTGGACGCGAAGGCTGGGCTCCGGGCGTGGTTGTGGCAGGATGCGGCGCAAGAAGAACCGACACCATCCGTGCCCGCTGTGGACGGGGAGGCAGCGGCATCCGAGACACCGATCAGGAGATGCCCATGTGGAGCAGATCGCACACCGCCGTGGCGAGCGCGTTGACCGCCGTCGCCGTCCTCTTCGTCGTGGCGACGGGGCGTGCCGCCGCACAAGCCGCCGATGCGCCTGCAGCCTCCGGCGCGCCGGCCGCCACCGTGCTGACGCGTGCACGCGTCGCGTCATTTCGCGAGGAGGCGGGCGGCAAGTTCTATGTGCGGCTGAAATTGATGCCGCGTTCGAAGCTGCCCTTCACGACGCAGACCTTCAGGGTGATCGACCCATCGCTGCTGGCCAACATTCCCGACGGCGCATCGGTCAAGTTCAGCTCTCGCCATGTCGAGGGCGAGAACGTCGTGACGGCGATCCATATGGTGGACGCATGCGCACGTTTCCAGCCATGCGACTGATCTGGCCAAGACGCTCAAGCTCGCCGACGGCTACGCCGAATCGCTGCGTTCCGATACCGGCCAAGTGAAACCGCATGCGGCCGGTCAAGCCCGACTTGCCGCGCCTGTCAGCTTTCTGCCTGCCCCAGCGAGGTCCTGAACGCGACGAGGAAATCGTCGAAGCCCTGGAGCTGCCGCCCCTCGGCCGTCGAGATGGCCGACACGGCCACGGGGATGCGCGGTGACACGTCCCTGAACACCAGTGCCTCGGGGTCCGCGAACTGCGCGGTGAAGGAGTCGACGATGCAGGGGCCGAAGCCGTCGAGCGTCAGCAGCAGTGCTGACTGGTAGGTCTGCGCCGAGAGCCGGGTCTGCGTGAAGACCGCACTTTCGCTCAGGTGGCCCAGCAGCACCTTGCCCACCGGGTCGTCCTTGTCGATGCCGATGAAGTCGGTGGCCGCGATGTCGGCGATGGCGATGTCCGATGTGTCCGCGTCTGTCGTGCCCGCGTCCTTCTTCTGGACCCAGACCAGGTGCCCGACGCCCACGACCTCTGCGTCCACCGAAGGAAAGTCGAACTCGCCATAGGCGATGCCCAGGTCGCATTCCTGCAGCGCGACCGCGCGCAGGATGTCGTCCGAATGCAGGACCTTGATCGACACCGCGACCTCCGGGTGCCTGGCCTTGAACAGGCTCAGCGCCAGCGACAGGCACTTGGTGGACAGCGAGGGCACGATGCCCACCCTGAACTGCGAGGCCCCGTCGGTCTTCAGCGACTGCGCCAGGCGCCGAAGTTCATCGACCTGCTCGAAGATCTTCTTCGACCGCGGGTAGAGATGCCGCGCCTCGGGCGTGGGCCGCAGCCCGTTCTTTTCCCGGAAGAACAGCGCATAGCCCAGCTGCTGCTCGGCATGCTTGAGCGTCTGCGTGACCGCGGGTTGCGTGACGTTCAATATCCGGGCCGCCGCGCTCACGCTGCCGGACAGCATGATGGCATTGAATACTTCAATGTGCTTGAGCTTCATGGGGCCCCATAAGAAAAGCTTATCGCACTCAGTCGATTTCTAATTTGACGCTCCCTGCGCCTGCCCGCAGACTTCGATTCATGAAAGACGTTCGAGTTGCGCTTCTCGATGGCGCAGTTCGAATTCGTCATCTCCACCTCAGAATTGGCATTGAAGAAGAGCATATGGCGCATTCGCTGGCAGGAAATCAGGATTCCCTGAAGAAGATAGACCCCAGGATATTCGATGGCGCCGATGTCAGGCTGGCCCGGATCGAATTGGCGGCCTGTTTCCGGATGGCTGCCCGATTGGGAATGGAGGAAGGCATCTGCAATCATTTCTCGGCCGTGGTGCCGGGATTCGATGACTATTTCCTCGTCAATCCATTTGGCCTGGCATTCGATGAAATCCGGGCCTCGGATCTTATCATTTGTGATTTCGAAGGCAACGTGGTCCAGGGCGATCGGCCGCCGGAAATCACCGCCTACTACATCCACGCCCGCGTCCACAAGAACCTGCCGCGCGCCCGGGTCGCCTTCCACACGCACATGCCCTACGCGACCTCCCTGGCCATGGTCGAGGGGCAGCCGCTGCAGTGGGCCGGCCAGACTTCGCTGAAGTTCTACGGGCGCACGGCGGTGGACGACTTCAATGGCCTGGCGCTCGATGAACGCGAGGGCGACCGGATCGCCCGTGCCATCGGCGATGCCGACGTGGTGTTCATGCGCAACCACGGCGTGATGGTGGTGGGCGAGACGATCGCGAACGCATGGAACGACATGTACTACCTGGAGCGTGCCTGCCAGGTCCAGGTGCTGGCCGAATCGACGGGCCGCAAGCTCCGTCCGGTTTCACCCGAACTGGCCGCGGCCACCTATGCGCAGATGCGCTCCGGCGGCAGCGAGAGCGCCATTCAGCATCTGGAAAGCGTCAAGCGGCGCCTGCAGAAGACAGATCCCGATTATTCACTTTGAACCCGTTGCTTCCTGGACTGAAAATGAAATTCGCTATTCTTCCGATTGCCATGGCGGCATTGGCACTTTCCTCCGTGGGCGCGCAGTCCGCCGAATTGACGGGGCGCCTGAAAACCATCCAGGACCGCAATTTCATCACGGTCGCGTACCGTGAATCGTCGGTGCCGTTCTCCTATCTCGGCAGCAAGGGCGAGCCCATCGGCTATGGCCAGGAAATCTGCGGAAAGATCGTCGATGAGATCAAGAAGATCGTCGACCGGCCGAACCTGGAAATCCGCCGTCAGCCGGTGACTTCGCAAAACCGCATCCCGCTGATGCAGAACGGCACCATCGATCTGGAATGCGGCACCACGGTCAACAATCCCGAGCGGCAGTCGCAGGTCAGCTTCAGCACCACCTATTTCGTGGTGGGCGCCAAGTTCGTCGCGCTGAAGGCCAGCAACCTGCACACGCTCAAGGATCTGAAGGGCAAGACCATCGTGGCGACCACGGGCTCGAACACCGTGCCGCGCATCCGCCGCATCGACCGGGCCGAGAACCTCGACCTGAACCTGATCCAGGCCAAGGATTTCTCCGACAGCATGCTGACCTTCACTTCGGGCCGGGCCGAGGCCTTCTTCGAGGACGACATCAACCTGGTTGGGCAGATCGCCTTCACGCTCAATCCGGCCGACTACTCGCTGAGCACCGACACGCTCAGCCGTGACCCCTACGCGATCATGCTGCCGCGCGGCGAGCCGGCGTTCAAGGCCGTGGCCGACAAGACCATCGAGAAGCTCTATGCCAGCGGCGAGATCAAGGCGCTGTACGCCAAGTGGTTCCAGTCGCCCATCCCGCCGCGCGGCGTGAACCTGAACTTCCCGATGAGCGAGGCGCTGCTGAAGGTGATCGCCAAGCCGACGGATTCGCCCAATCCGGCGGACTACTGAGACGGCCGAGGTGTCCTCCACGCAGATGCGCAGTCGCAAGGTCGGCATCCTGGGCGGCATGGGGCCGGCCGCCGGCGCCGACTTCATCCGCCTCTTCGTCGCGGCCTGCAAGCGCGAGCTGCAGGCCGGCGGCAGCGCGGTGTTCGACCAGGCCTTTCCGGAGCACTGGCTGGTGCAGCTGCCGGTGCCGGACCGCACCGAAGCGCTGCTCGACGACGGCCCGTCGCCGCTGGCAGGCATGCTGCGCGGCATCGAAGGGCTGGCGCGGCACGAGGTCGTGAGCGTGGCGATCGCCTGCAACACGGCGCATGCCTGGCATCCGCAGTTGCAGGCGTCGTGTCCGGACGTCGAGCTGCTGCACATCGTGCACGAGACGGTGCAGTCCCTGGTCGAAAGCGGCGTCGCGTCGGTCGGCCTGCTGGCCACGCTGGGGACCTACACGCTGGGGCTGTACCAGCAGGCGCTGGCGGCGCGGGGCATCGCGTGCCACCTGCCGACGGAGGCGGAACGGGCACAGGTCATGCGCGGCATCGTCGAGGGCGTGAAGGCCGGCGACATGGCATTGGCGACCACGCTGTTCTCGGATGTCGCGGCACGCATGGTCGAACGCCATGGCTGCCAGGATCTGGTGCTGGCGTGCACCGAGATTCCGCTGGCGCTCACGGCCCTGGCGACGCACCCGGGTGTGCGGCTGGTCGACCCGGCACAGGTGTTGGCGCAGGCCTTGGCGCAACGCGCCTACGCGGTGGCCTGAGCGCCGGTCTCGCCTTTTTTTCGCAGTATCCTTCCCCGGCCGAAACAGCCCTCTGCAGGCCTCCCGATGCCACGCCTCGGAGGGCCGGCCGCCGCGCCGCGCTTCGGCACACGCACGGGCGGCGGCTGATTTTTCTGCACTGCCCGGTTCTCCGCGTCCTGCTGTTCCGAGCGTCAAAAAAATGCGAATGCCGCTGCAATACCGTCGCATGCTGAGCCTTGCCGGCATGGTGCTCGTCATGGCCGCGATCTTCGTGGCCGACACGCTCACCGAATATGCGGTGGCGGTGGCGGTCTTCTATTCGGTGGTGATCCTGGCGGCGGTGAGCCTGCTCACGGTGCGCGCGGCGATCGCGCTGGCCTGCGCCTGCATCGCGCTCACCGTGGTGAGCTTCTACCTGACGCCGGCCGGCCTGTACAAGGTCGGCCTGGTCAACTCCGGAATCAGCATCGTCGCCATCTCGATCACGACCTGGCTCGCGCTCAAGACCGAGGCGGCGCAGGCCGCGGCGCACGATGCGCAGGCCCGGCTGCTGCGCATCGCGCGCGTCACCAGCCTGGGCGGGCTCACGGCCTCGATCGCGCACGAGGTCAACCAGCCGCTGGCCGCGATCGTCACCAGCGGCAACGCCTGCCAGCGCTGGCTGGCGCAGGACCCGCCCAACATGGAGAAGGCCTTGCAGGCCCTCGACCGGATCCTGAGCGACGCCCACCGCGCGAGCGAAGTCATCGACCGCGTGCGCAGCCTCACCAAGGGCGAGAAGCCGCGCAAGAGCGCTTTCGACCTGCCCCAGGCGGTGCGCGAGATCGTGTCGATGTCGCGCGGCGAGATCGAGCGGCACGGCATTGCGCTGGAGACCTTCATCGACGACGCGCTGCCCCCCGTGCTGGCGGACCGGGTCCAGGTCCAGCAGGTGATCGGCAACATGCTGCTGAACGCCATCGAGGCGGTGGCGTCGGGCCCCGCCCATCGCAGGGACATCCGGATCTCGACCTCGATGCCGGACGGCGCCAGCGTGCTGTTCTGCATCGAGGACGCGGGCTGCGGCCTGAGCGCGGAGGCGATCGACCACCTGTTCGATGCCTTCTGGACCACCAAGGAGGGCGGCATCGGGCTCGGCCTGAGCATCAGCCGGACCATCGTCGAGGCCAATGGCGGGAAGATCTGGGCCGAGCCGAACGCGAGCGGCGGCGCGACCTTCCGCTTCAGCGTGCCCATTGCCAAAGGGAAGACCTCATGAACAAGGAAATGGAAGCGTCGTCGCTGGACCGCGCGACGCCGCCCATCGTCTATGTGATCGACGACGACCATTCGGTGCGCGCCGCGCTGGACGATCTGTTCGCCTCGGTCGGCCTGCAGGTCCGCTCCTTCGGCTCTGCCCGGGAGTTCCTCGCGCACCCGCCCGACGATGCGCCCGGCTGCCTGGTGCTCGACATCCGGATGCCGGGCCAGAGCGGGCTGGATTTCCATCGCCAGATGGGCGACCTGGGCATCCGGCTGCCGACCGTCTTCATCACCGGCCACGGCGACATCGCCATGGGCGTGGAAGCCATGAAGAACGGCGCGATCGAATTCCTGACCAAGCCTTTTCGCGATCAGGACCTGCTGGACGCGATCCAGCAGGGCATCGAGAAGGACCGCTCGCGGCGCCGCAACGAGGCGATCGTGTCCGAGCTCAAGGAACGCTGGAGGTCGCTCACCGCCGGCGAGCAGGAGGTCACGCGCGGCGTGATCCAGGGCCTGCTCAACAAGCAGATCGCGGCCAGCCTCAACGTCAGCGAGATCACGGTGAAGGTCCGGCGCGGGCAGGCGATGCGCAAGATGCAGGCCGCATCGCTGATCGACCTGGTGCGCTTGATCGAGAAGGCGGGCATCTAGGCCTTCTCGATGCCGGCGGCCCCGGGGGGCTCGCCGGCTTGAGGCTCAATAGCCGTTGGCTGCGCCCGAGCGCCGGTTGTCGGCCGCGCCGGTGTAGACCGGGCGTCCCTGCGCATCGCGCGTCACGGCGATGCCGCTGATGCCGCTCTTCAGGCCGGTGACCTGCAGCGTGCTGCCGGTGTAGCCGAAGGCGCTGCGCAGGTCGGGGGCCGAGGGCGCCAGCGCCGATCCGCTCTCGATCTCGGCGACGCCGTTCTGGCCCGTGAAGTTGGGCGCGTTGACGGCGGCCTGGATGTCCATGCCGCCGACCACGTGGCCCATGAAGGTCTTCACGATGTAGTCGGGGATCGGGCCGCCGCCCGCGGAACCCCAGACCAGGCGCAGATTGCCCGCGGCATCGAAGGCGATGGCCGGTGCGATCGAGCTGCGCGGCCGCTTGTAGGCCTCGTAGCCGTTCACATCCGAGCCCGGCGTGCTGGCCGAGAAGTTCGACATCACGTTGTTCATCATCATGCCCGCGGCTTCCAGGTGCGCGCCCCAGTGCGTGTTGATGGTGGTGGTCATCGACAGCGCATTGCCGTAGGCGTCGACGATCGCGACGTTGCTGGTGGTGTTCCAGTCTTCTTCATGACGCGGTGCGCCGGCCTTGGCCAGCAGCGTGCGCCCGCGCTTCGACAGCAGCGACGCCATCGTGTCGTAGCCCGCCGGGGCGGTGGCCGCGAAGGCACCGACGTTGCCCACCGGCACCGTGCCCAGGGCCGTGCCGTCGATCAGGCCGGCGCGCAGGTCGAGCGCGGCATCGGACAGCAGCGTGGCCACGCGCGCGTTGACGTTCGAGTAGGCCGGGTCGCCCAGCACCGTGCGGCGGTCGATGTTGGCCAGCCGGCTGGCCTCGGCCGCGGTGTAGACGAAGCGCGGCGAGTTGAAGGCCTCGTCCTGGATCTTCTTGCGCTCCAGCAGGCCCAGCGTGTAGAGCGTGACGAAGCCGCCGAAGGAGGGCGCGGGCTGGGTGTAGATCGTGGTGCCGAAGCGCGTGCCGACCAGCGGCTTGCGTTCGACCGCGTGATAGCTGGCGAAGTCGGCCGCGCTCATCAGGCTCGGGATCGAGGCGATGGTGCTGGCCACGCTGGGCTTGGCCGCGGTGCCGGCCACGGGCAGGATCGACGCGCAGGGCAGGCTGCCCGTGGTGGTGCGCTGCACGATGGCCTGTGCCGTCGGCTGGGCCGGGTCGTAGAAGGCGGCGGCGCCGCCATCGCGCACGCGCTTCATGGTGGCGGCGAGTTCGCTGTTGGTGATCAGCGTACCGATGGGCAGCGGGCGCTGGCCGCTGCTGTCGCTCGGGTCGCAGTAGCGCTTCTGGATGTCGGGGTACTTGCAGCGCGCGGCGCCTTTGGCCGTGCCGGCCGAATTGACCCAGGCGGCCACGCCGGTGCCGGCATCGACTGGATTGCCGTCGTCGTCGAACTCCGCGCTGTCGGCATAGAGCGTGGAGTACATGTACTTCGTCATCGGGAAACCATGCTCGGCCAGCGCGATGGCGTCGTCCCACAGCGTGTTCCAGGGCGCCTTGCCGTAGGCCTGGTGCACCAGGTCGAGCACCGCCACCGTGCCCGGGATGCCCACCGCGCGGGCCGAGATGTTGGTGTTGCCCTGCTGCGAGGAGATAGACGCGCCAGCGTTGAGGCCCGACTTGCAGGTGTTGAAGGGCGCGAGGTTCGACACGTCCTGCGCCACCGCCTGGTAGACCGTGGTCGCGCCGCCGGTGGTGCCGGGGGCGGCCGAGAAGCCGTCGAAGGTGCGGACCTTGCGGCTGGCCGCGTCGTAGTAGGTGATCACGGTGCCGCCGCCCAGGCCCGAGGCGAAGGGCTCGGCCGTGCCCAGCACGGCCTGCACCGCGATGGCGGCGTCGATGGCGGTGCCGCCCGTGGCGAGCACCTTGCAGCCGGCCTTCGAGGCCTCGTAGTGCGCCGAGGTCACCATCAGGGTGGTGCCGGCGATGCCGGCGGTCTGGCCGTGCGGCGCGCCGGCCTGCTGGGTGCACAGCGCAGGGTCGAAGCGCACGCCGGTCGCGGGCTGCTCGGGCACGGTCGGCGCGACCGGGTCCAGCGGGGCCGGAGAGGGCTTGAGGGGATCGAAGGAGCCGTGCGAACCGCCACCGCAGGCGGCCAGGGTCGCGGCCAGCGCGACGGGAAGAAATCTCGGAAAGGGCATCGTAGAAAAAAAGAAAAGCCGACCCATGTCGGCTTCTCGATCATCACGCAAGTCGCGTGCCGGGCGCATCGGGCCGCACCCTGGGTTGCGGCCGTTTCGTCCTTTTGGCGCGCCCCTTCGCGGACTCAGCGCAGCCCGCCGCCTTCGGCGCCTTCAGCGCGCTGGATGAGCTCGATCTTGTAGCCGTCCGGGTCGGTCACGAAAGCGATCACCGTGCTGCCGCCCTTGACCGGGCCGGCCTCGCGCGTGACGTTGCCGCCGGCGGCCTTGATCTTGTCGCAGGCGGCGTAGGCGTCGGGCACGCCCAGCGCGATGTGGCCGTAGGCGGTGCCCAGCTCGTAGCGCTCGGTGCCCCAGTTGTAGGTCAGCTCGATCTCGGCCTGGGCCGGGTTGCCTTCGTAGCCGACGAAGGCCAGGCTGTACTTGTACTCGGGGTTCTCCGAGGTGCGCAGCAGTTGCATGCCCAGCACCTGGGTGTAGAAGTCGATCGAGCGTTGCAGGTTGCCGACGCGCAGCATGGTGTGGAGAAGTCGCATCTCGTGGGTTCGCAGTTTTTGGAACCGTCGATTGTGCGACGCCTTGCGCGTCAGCGCGCGTCGAAGGCTTCTCCGGGCGTGAGCGGTGCGTGGCGGTAGGTGGCGGGCGTGCGGCCCAGTTTCACCGGCGCGCCGATGCCGCGGTAGCCGCCGGGCATCTCGACCACCATTTCGCGGTGCGCGGTGTGCGGATGCGCGAGCGCTGCGTCCACCGGCAGCACCGGCGCGGCGGGCACGCCGGCGGCCATCAAGGTGTCGACCAGCGCATGGCCGTCGAAGGCCTGCATCGCGGCTTCGAGCGTTGGCTTGAGGGCGGCGCGGTTCACGGAGCGCGCGCCGGCGGTGGCGTAGCGCGGGTCGGTGACGAGTTCGGGCAGGCCGATGCAGCGGCAGAAGTTGGCGAACTGGCCGTCGTTGCCCACCGCCACGAACACCGGCTCGGTGCCGGTGGCCAGCGCGTCGTAGGGGTAGATGTTGGGGTGCGCGTTGCCGGTGCGCCGCGGCGCCTTGCCGTCGACGAACCAGTTGGCCGCATGCGGGTGCAGCAGCGACAGGCCGCTGTCGTAGAGCGCCGCCTCGACGAACTGGCCGTGGCCGCTGCGCGTGCGTTCCTGCAGCGCCAGCAGCACGCCGATCACCGCGTTGAGGCCGGTCACCATGTCGACCACCGGCAGGCCCACGCGCAGCGGGCCGCCGTCGGCCTCGCCGTTGATGCTCATGATGCCGGTCATGGCCTGCACTGCAGCGTCGTAGCCGGGCAGCGCGCCCAGCGGGCCGTCGGCGCCGAAGCCCGAGACGCGGCACCACACCAGGCGCGGGAAGCGCTGCGACAGCGTCTCGTAGCCGATGCCCCAGCGCTCCATGGTGCCGGTCTTGAAGTTCTCGATCAGCACGTCGGCCTCGGCCACCAGCGCGAGCAGCGCCTCGCGGCCCTCGGCGCTGCCCAGGTCGAGGTGCAGGGTGCGCTTGTTGCGATTGAGCCCGTGGTAGTACGAGGCCACGCCGTCCTTGAAGGGCGGGCCCCAGGTGCGCGTGTCGTCGCCCTGCGGCGGCTCGACCTTGAGCACGTCGGCGCCGTGGTCGCCGAGGATCTGGCCGCAGTAGGGCCCGCCGAGGATGCGCGAGATGTCGAGCACGCGCACGCCCGCGAGGGCGCCGGTGGAGGCTGGGGAGGTCATCGGGGTCCTTGGACGAGGGAGGTGGGGGCTCAGGCGCTCGTGGTGCGCTCGGCCAGCTTGAAGGTGCCGGTGGCCAGCGCCATCAGCGTGCCCTGCGCGTCGTGCACTTCGCCGCGCACGAAGCACAGCGAGCGGCCGCGCCGTTCGCAGACCGCCGAGGCCACGACCTCGCCGCTGGCGGTCGCGACGAAATGCAGCGTCATGTCGACCGTCAGCACGCCGAAGCGCACCGGATCGTGGGCGCGCGCCGCGCTGGCCAGCGTGCAGTCGAGCAGCACGGCCAGCGCACCGCCGTGCACGTCGCCGCGGCTGTTGGTGTGCAGCGCGTGGAAGGGCATGCGCACCCGGGCCCGGTCGTCGCCGATGGCTTCGCCGCGCAGGCCGAAGACCTGGACCATCGGCATCGGCAGGCCGAAGAGGCGGTCCGCCGGCTCGTCGTCGAAGGGCGTGCTCATCGGCCCTCCACCACGCCGGCCGTGTAGAGCGCCTCGACCTGCGCCGGGTCCAGCGCCGCCCATTGGTTCAGCACCTCGCGCGTGTGCTGGCCCAGCTGCGGCGGCGCGCGGTAGTCCACCGGGCTGTCGCTCATGTTGAGCGTGCTGCGCAGGATCGGGATGCGCTGGCCGCTGGCATGGTCGACCTCCACCGTCATCTTGCGCAGCCGCACCTGCGGGTCGTCGAAGACCTGGTCCATGGTGTTGATGCGCGTGGTCGGCACCTGCGCCGCCTCGAGCAGCGGCAGCCAGTGCTCGGTGGGGTGGGCGGCGAGCAGCGGTTCGATCTCCGCATGCAGTGCGACCCGCGAGATCACCCGCTGGCCGTTGGTCGCGAACAGCGGATGCGTGGCCAGCTCGGGCCGGCCCAGCGCGTTGCAAAGGTGGACGAACTGCCGGTCGTTGCCCGCGGCCACCACCAGCCAGCCGTTGGCCGTCTTGAACACGCCCGAGGGCGCGGCGATCGGGTTGTTGTTGCCCTGGCGCGTGGGCACCGCGCCGTTGAGCAAAAAGCCCTGCGCCAGGTGCACGTTGAAGCCGATGCTGGCGTCGAGCATGGCCGCGTCGATGAACTGGCCGCGGCCGGTGATGCCGCGCTGGATCAGCGCGCCCAGCACCGCCACGCTGGCCTGGTAGCCGGTGACCAGGTCGGTGGCCGGGATCGCGGTGCGCATCGGCGCCGCGCCGGGCGTGCCGTCGGGCATGCCGCAGGTGCTCATCATGCCGGTCATGGCCTGCATCACGAAGTCGTAGGCGGGGCGGGTGGCATAGGGGCCGTCCTGGCCGAAGCCGGTGACGGAGCAGTAGACCAGCCGCGGGTTGATGGCCTTCAGGCTGTCCCAGTCGAGGCCGTAGCGGCGCAGGGTGCCGGCCTTGAAGTTCTCGACCAGCACGTCGCAGTCGCGCACCAGCGTGCGCACCAGCTCGGCGCCCGCGGGCTTGGCGAAGTCGATCGCGATCGAGCGCTTGTTGCGGTTGCAGGCCAGGAAGAAGTTCGAATCGCGGCCCTGGCCGGGCTGCTGCGGTTCCAGCGCCACGCCGAGTTCGCGCGCGTCGTCGCCGCGGCCCGGGCTCTCGACCTTGACGACGTCGGCGCCCATGTCGCCCAGTAGCTGCGCGCACCAGGGGCCGGCGAGCACGCGGCTCAGGTCGAGCACGCGCAGGCCGTCGAGCGCGCGGCCGGGTGGGGGTGTGACGGTGGTGCTCATTCGATCAGGCCCTTGGCGCGCAGCCGTGCCACGCGTTGCTTCTCGCGTGCCGAGGTCGCGAGCGCGTAGTGGCGGTAGTCCTCCGGGCCCAGGTAGTTGATCGGCTGGTTGAGCTGGTCGAGCACGCGCTGGCCGGCCACCGATTCGAGTGCCTTCTTGAAGGCGTCGTGCACGACCTTGACGCGTGCCGGCTCCATGCCGGCCGGGCCGGCGATGCCGTAGGGCGAGTCGATCACGGCGTCGATGCCCAGCTCCTTGAGCGTGGGCACTTGCGGGTAGCGCTTCACGCGCTGGGGCGTGAGCATCACGAGGTAACGCATCTTGCCTGCGTCGATGTGCGGCACGGCCACGCCCGACAGGGGCGCGGCGTCGATGTGGCCGCCGAGGATGGCGTTGGTCACTTCGGCATCTCCTTTGAACGGAATCATGTTGAACTGCAGCCTGGCGGCTTCGCCCACCTCGTCCATCACGATGCGCGGCGTGCCGACCGCGCCGGTCGCGCCGATGTTGATCTTGCCGGGTCGCCTGGCCGCATCGGCCGCCAGGTCCTTCCAGCTCTTCCAGGGTGCATCGGCCTTGACCGCCAGGCCGAAGGCATAGTCGGACAGCAGGATCACATAGGAGAAGCTGCTGGCCGGATCGAAGGGTACCTTGTTGATGAAGGGCTCACGGTAGACCGAGGCCGGCAGCACGCCCAGCGTGTAACCGTCGGGCGCGGCGCGCGTGAGCATCGCAGCGGCGTTGGTGCCGCTGGCGCCCGGCCGGTTGTCCAGCACGATGGCCTGGCCCAGAGCCTTGCCGGCTTCCTCGGCCACGGCCCGCAGGTGCTGGTCGGTCGGGCCGCCCGCGCCATAGGGCACGACCAGCGTGATCGGGCGCTGCGGATAGGCCTGGCCCCAGGCCGTGGCGGCGGCGAGGCACAGCGTGGCGAGGGTCAGGGCGTGGCGATGGCGGGCGATGAATTGCATGGTTCGTCTCTTGTTTTTTGGGGAGGGCGCGCGTCAGTCCAGCTGCGCGCCGGACTTCTTCACGATGTCCTTCCACTTGTCGCGCTCCGACACGATGAAGCGGCCGAGCTGCGCGGGCGAGGTGTCGCGCGCGGCCTCCAGGCCCTGCGAGGCGAAGAGCTGCTTGACCTTGGGCGTGTCGAGCACCTCGACGAAGGCGTGGTTGAGCTTGGCGATGCGGTCGGGCGGCGTGCCGGCCGGTGCGACGATGCCGAAGAACACGCTCACGTCGTAGCCGGGCACGCCCTGTTCCGCGACGGTGGGCAGTTCGGGCAGGGCCTGCGAGCGCGCGGCCGTGGTGATGCCCAGCGCGCGCAGCTTGTCGGTCTTGACGTAGGGCAGGGCGGTGAGCACGTCGGTGAAGCTCATGCTCACCTGGCCGCCCAGCAGGTCGTTCAGCGCCGGGCCGGTGCCCTTGTACGGGATGTGCTGCAGGTCGATGCCGGCGGTGGCGTTGAACAGCACGCCGGCCAGGTGCGAGGAGGCGCCGTTGCCCGACGACGCATAGCTGAGCTTGCCGGGGTTGGCCTTGGCGTAGGCGATCAGTTCCTTGACGTTCTTCACCGGCAAGGAAGGATTGACCACCAGGATGTTCGGCAGGTAGCCGACCTGGATCACGGGCGCGAAGCTCTTGACCGGGTCGTAGCCCGGCTTGCGGTAGAGGCTCACGTTGATCGCCAGCGGGCCCGAGGTGCCGAACAGCAGGGTCTGGCCGTCGGGCGTGGCGCGCGCCACGTAGTCGGCGCCGATGTTGCCGCCCGCGCCGGCGCGGTTCTCCACGATCATCGGCTGGCCCAGCCGGTCCTTCATTTCGGCGGCCAGCGTGCGCGCCATCGCGTCGGTCGGGCCGCCCGGCGGGAAGGGGATCACCAGCGTGATCGGCTTGTCGGGGAAGCTGTCAGCTTGGGCCGCGGGCAGCAGGGGAAGCGTCGCGATGCTGGCGAGCACGAGGGTGGCGAGAAGGCGCATGGGGGTTGTCTCCGTTGTCTGTTCTGAATGATGGAAAGGCTCAGGCCGCGATGGTCTCGGCCGTGTGCACGGGGTTCCAGTCGGCGGGCACCGCCGATGCCACCAGCGGATCGCGCGGCAGCAAGCGGTGCAGCAGCACCGACTGCGCCCAGGCCACGCGCTGCGCCGAGCCGCCGCGTGCGCCCTCCCAGGCCATCGCGATCGCGCTGACCACGTGGTAGAGGGCCGAGGCGGCCTGGCGCGCGAGACGATCGCCGCCGTCCTCGGCCGCAATCAGCGTGAGCCGGCCGGCGCGCTCGAGCGCATCGCGCAGCGCTGCGGCGAAGGCGGGCGCCAGCGGCGCGTCGTCGACCAGCCCCGCGAAGTGCGCCTGCAGCACCGGCAGCGAGCCCTCGCGCTTCACCGCGCGGATCACGTCGAGCGCGACGATGTTGCTTGTGCCTTCCCAGATCGAGCCCAGGTGCGCATCGCGCAGCAGCCGCGGGTCGCTCCATTCCTCGATGTAGCCGCAGCCGCCGCGCACTTCCATCGCATCGCCCGTGACCTTGCGCGCATCGCGGCAGGCGCGGAACTTGATGAGCGGCGTGAGGATGCGCAGCAGCGGATAGGCGCCGGTGTCGCCGCCGTCGGAGCGGGCCAGCGCCTGCGCGGTCTGGAACACCATGCTGCGAGCCTGCTCGGCGGGCAGGCGCAGCTTCTCGAGCTGGCGCTGCATCAGCGGCATGTCTTCCAGCCGCTGGCCGAAGGCACGGCGCTCGTGCGCGACGTACTCGGCCTCGGCCACCGCACGGCGCATCAGGCCGGCCGCGCGCACGCCGTTCGACAGCCGCGAGTTGTTCACCATGTCGGCCATCTGCACGAAGCCGCGGCCCTGCTCGCCCACCAGGTAGGCCAGCGCGCCTTCCAGCCGGATCTCGCCGCTGGCCATCGAGCGCGTGCCCAGCTTGTCCTTGAGCCGCAGGATGCGGTAGCGATTGGCGCTGCCGTCGTCGAGCCGGCGCGGCAGCAGGAACAACGACACGCCCTTGAGGCCGGGCGCGCCGCCGTCGACACGGGCCAGCACCATCGCGAAATCGGCGTCGGGGTTGGAGCAGAACCACTTGTCGCCCGTCAGTCGCCACTGGCCTTCGCCGTCCTGGTGCGCACGGGTTTCGGTGGCGGCGATGTCGGAGCCCGCGGCCTGCTCGGTCATGAACATCGCGCCTTGCGCCAGCGTGTCGAAGTCCAGCGACTGGAAGCGCGGCATGAAGCGCTCGACCAGTTCCGGGCTGCCGAACTTCTTCAGCGTGCGCGCCAGCGAATCGGTCATCGAGACCGGGCAGCACAGGCCGAATTCGGCCTGCACGAAGAGGTAGGTCAGCACGTACTTGACCAGCGGCGGCATGCGGCCCCGCCAGCCCAGCGTCTCGTCGCGGTGCGACATGGCAGCCAGGCCGAACTCGCTGAGCGCGAGCCGTTCCATCTCGACGTAGGCCGGGTGCTTGTGCACCTGCGGGTCGTCGATGCCGGTGCGGGTGCGCAGCGTGAGCGTGGGCGGGTTCCGGTCGGCGGTGTGCGCCAGTTCGTCGAGCCGGCCGCCGGCCAGCGCGCCCAGGCGCTCGAAGTGCGGGCGCATGTGGGCCAGCAGGTCGGGCGGCAGGTAGAGCGCGAGCAGGCGGTGCAGCTCGGTGTCGTGGTCGAACAGGCTCCGGCCATGGCGGTCGGGCACGGGATGGGCGGCAATCTCGCCGACGGATGCGGCAGCTTGGCTCGGCATGGGCTTGTCTCCTGGTTCGCCCGCATTCTTCGGTGCCCGATGATTCTTGTCTAATATCGATTTGGTCTTGATCTATCCGATCTGACTATCGTCGAAAGGACGCCCCATGGAGCTGCGCCACCTGCGCTATTTCGTCGTGCTGGCCGAGGAACTGCACTTCGGCCGCGCGGCGCGCCGGCTCGCGATCTCGCAGCCGCCGCTGAGCGTGGCGATCCGCCAGCTCGAGGAATCGGTCGGCGCCCAGCTGTTCGAGCGCAACAGCAAGGCGGTGCGCCTCACCGCCGCCGGCCAGACGCTGCAGGCCTCGGCGCGCACCCTGCTGCGCGACGCCGAAGAGGCGCTGACCGAGGCGCGTCATGTGGCGCAGGGCTCGGCCGGTCGGCTGCGCATCGGTTTCGTCGGCGCCATGCTCTACCGCGGCCTGCCGCAGGCGCTGACGCGCTTCCAGGCCGCGCACCCGGCGGTGCGCGTGAGCCTGATCGAGCTCAACTCAGGCGAGCAGGTGACCGAGCTGCTGCAGGACCGCATGGACGTGGGCTTCGTCCACACCGGCCGCGTGCCGGCCGAACTGCAGGCCCGGCTGCTGGTGTCCGAGCCCTTCGTCGCCTGCCTGCCGGCCGCGCACCGGCTGGCGCGCAAGCGCGCGGTGGCGCTGGCCGACCTGCGCGGAGAGCCCTTCGTGCTGTTCTCGCGCAGCGCCTCGCCCGACTACCACGCGCGCATCCTCGCGATCTGCGCCGACGCCGGCTTCCGGCCCGAGGTGCGGCAGGAGGTGCGGCACTGGCTGGCCGTGGTGTCGATGGTCTCGCAGGGCCTGGGCGTGGCGCTGGTGCCCGACGCGATGCGCCATTCGGCGCTCAAGGGGGCGGTGTTCCGTCCGCTCGAGGAGGCCACGCCGCCCTCGGAGGCCTATGGCGTCTGGCCCGCGGCCTCGCCCAACGTGCTGGTGCCGCGGCTGCTCGATGCGGTGCTGCGCAGCCTGGGGCCGCGCGCCGCGGCGGGATGATTGCAATCGGCCGCGCCGCCCCTAGATGCCAAGACACCGAGGACCCACATGACCGACACCCTGCACATCGTCTGCCCGCATTGCCATACCACCAACCGCGTGCGCACCGACCAACTTGCCAGTGCCCCCGACTGCGGCAGCTGCCACCAGCACCTGTTCGCGGGCCGCTCGGTGGCCCTGAACGAATCGGCTTTCGACCGCCATATCGTGCGCAACGAGATCCCGGTGTTGGTCGATTTCTGGGCGCCCTGGTGCGGCCCCTGCCGCCAGATGGCGCCGGGCTTCGAAGCGGCCGCGGCGAAGCTCGAGCCGCGTGTGCGCCTGGCCAAGGTCGACACCGAGGCCGTGCCGGCGCTGGGCGCGCGCTTCAACATCCGCAGCATCCCGACGCTGGCGCTGTTCAAGGGCGGCCGCGAGATCGCACGGCAGGCCGGCGCCATGGGGAGCGCCGACATCGTGCGCTGGGCCGAGGCGCAGCTGCGTTAGGACGCCCCTACCAGCGCGTCAGCCGCCCGTTGTGCATGGTCCCGATCCGGTCGGCCATGACCTGCGCCTCGTGTTCGTTGTGCGTGACCAGCACCGCGGTCTGCCCGGCCCGGCGCAGGATGTCGCGCACCTCGGCCGTGAGCCGTTCGCGCGTGGCGCCGTCGAGGTTGGAGAAGGGTTCGTCGAGCAGCAGCAGCGCGGGCGCGGGGGCAAGTGCGCGGGCCAGTGCGATGCGTTGCTGCTGGCCGCCCGACAGCTCGTGCGGAAAGCGCGCGCCGGCGTCTGCCAGGCCGACCAGCGTCAGCATCTCCTGCACGCGCGCCGCGCGTTCGGCCGCGGCCGCGCGGCGCAGGCCGAAGCCCACGTTCTGTGCCGCGGTGAGGTGCGGGAACAGCGCGTACTCCTGGAACATCATGCCGACGCGGCGCTTCTCGGGAGGCAGGTGAAGCGTGGCCGTCGACAGCAGCGTCTGGCCCAGCGCGATGCGACCCGCGCGCACCGGCTCGAAGCCCGCGATGGCGCGCAGCACCGTGGTCTTGCCGCAGCCCGAAGGCCCGAGCAGGCAGCCGATCTGGCCGGCCTCGAGAGCGAGCGAGAAGCCTTCGACCACCGTGTGCAGGCCGCGCGGCCCCAGGTAGCCGAGCTGCAGGTCGTGGATGTTCAGGGCGGCGGTCATGGGTGGAGATTCTCTGACGGGGCGGCTTCCGGCGCGCCGCGGAACTGCGTGCGTGCCAGCAGCACCACCGGCAGCAGGCCGGCCAGCACGATGGCCAGCGCCGCGATGGCGCCTTCCTCGTAGGTGCCACGGGCCGCTTCGGCATAGAGCCAGGTCGCGAGGGTGTCGAAGTTGGCGGGCCGCAGCAGCAGCGTGGCGGGCAGCTCCTTCATCGCATCCACGAAAACCAGCAGCGCGCTGGCCGCGATGGCCGGCTGCAGCAGCGGCAGGTGCACGCGGCGCAGCGTGCCCGTGGCGTTCTCGCCGAGCAGGCGCGCGGCCTGTTCGAGCGCGGACGGGATGCGCGCCAGGCCCGACTCGATGCCGCCCACGGGCATGGCCAGGAAGCGGATCACGCAGGCGACCACCAGCACCACGCCCAGCCCCATCAGCGGCAGCCCGGGCAGGCGCAACCAGTCGGCCAGTTGCGCATCGAAGGCCAGCGCGGGCGTGAGCAGGCCGATGGCCAGTACCGTGCCCGGCAGCGCATAGCCCAGTGTCGCCACGCGGGCCTGCCAGCGCGCGCGGTTGGGCATCGAGCCGTGGCTGCGCGCGGTCCAGGCGACCACCAGGCCGGCCACCACCGCGATCACGGTCACGCCCATCGCCAGCGCCAGCGTGTTGCCCAGGCTGTGCACCAGCCCTTGGGACACGCCCTGGCCCAGCCGCAGGCGCTTGAAGCTTTCCCATACCAGGTAGGCCGCGGGCGCGGCGAAGCCGATCAGCACCGGCAGCGCCGCGGCCACAGTCGCGGTCCAGGCCGCGGCACCGCGCAGCGCGCGCGGCTGCATCGCGCGCATGCGCTGCGCCGAACCGAAGCGCTGGTGGCGCCGGCCGTGGCGCTCGAGCAGCACCAGCAGCACCACCACGAGCAGCATCGCGCAGGCGATCTGCGCCGCGCCCGCGAGGTCGGAGCGCGTGATCCAGGTCGTGTAGACGGACACGGTCAGGGTGTTGATGCCCAGGAATTCAGAGGCGCCGATGTCGTTGAGCGTCTCCAGCAGCGCCAGGCTCAGGCCCACGGCCAGTGCCGGCCGCGCGAGCGGCAGCGCCACGCGCCAGAAGGCGCCGAAGCGGCCTTCGCCCAGCGTGCGCGCGGCTTCCATCAGGTGGGCCGGCTGCGTCATGAACATCGCGCGCGCCGTCATGTAGACATAGGGGTAGAGCACGAAGCCCAGCACGAAGATCGCGCCGCCCATCGAGCGCAGGTCGGGCAGGCGGAACTGGCGCGGGCTGTCATAGCCCAGCAGCCAGCGGATCGCACCCTGCACCGGGCCGATGGGGTGCAGCAGGTCGAGGTAGGCGAAGGCCACGATGTAGGTCGGCATCGCCAGCGGCAGCAGCAGCGCCCAGTGCAGCACGCGCCGCCCGGGGAAATCGCAACTGCTCACCAGCCAGGCGCAGCCCGTGCCGATCACCAGCACCACCGTGCCCACCCCCGCCAGCAGCATCGCGGTGTTGAGCGCGGCCTGCGGCAGCACGTAGCGCAGCAGGTGCGCCCAATGCGAAAGATCGGCGCCCAGCGCCAGCCAGGCCAGCGTCGCCACCGGCGCCAGCACGCCCAGCGCCACCAGCAGCGTGGCAACCCGCCACAGCGGCCCGGCCGCACGAAGACCTTCAGGACGACGGCCGAAACTCAAACCCAACACACACCGCCCATGGCTGACTTATTGACTTATCGACTTATTGACTTGTTCCAGGAACACCGTGGAACCGTTTTTGCCGGGCCACCGGTGTTGCCCCCGGAGGGGGAAGGGCGAAGCGACACGAAGTGCGCGACGCCCTCGGGGCGCCCTCACTGATCGAAGCCGACCTTGTCGACCAGCGCGCTGGCCTGCTTGCGGTACTTCGCGATCTCGGTCAGCGGCAGCGGGTCGACCTTCAGCTCGCCGATGGCCTGGCCGATGATCGGGTCGAGCGCCACGCCCTTGCGCACCGGGTACTCGTAGTTGGCCTGCGCGTACAGCGACTGGGCCGACTCCGACACCAGGAACTCGAGCAGCTTGACCGCGTTGGCGCGCTGCGGCGCGTTCTTCGCGACAGCGGCACCGCTGATGTTGACGTGCGTGCCGCCGCTCTTGGCGTTGGCGAAGGTCGGGCGGATCACCTGGATCGCATCGCCCCACTTGCGCGCGTCGCTGCCTTCCTTGGAGGCCTTCATCTGGCCCACGTAGTAGGAGTTGGCCAGGCCGACGTCGCAGATGCCGCCCAGGATGTCGCGTGCCACGTCGCGGTCGCCGCCGGTGGCCTTGCGGGCCAGGTTGGCCTTCACGCCGCGCAGCCACTGCTCGGTCTTGGCTTCGCCGTCGTGCGCGATCAGCGAGGCGATCAGCGCGGTGTTGTAGGGGTGCTGGCCGGCGCGGATGCAGACCTTGCCCTTCCACTTGGGATCGGCCAGGTCTTCATAGCGGAAGCTGTTGATCTTCAGTGCCTTGTCGGCATAGAGCACGCGGGCGCGCATCGACAGACCGAACCACTGGCCGTCGGCGCCGCGCAGGTTGGCCGGGATCGCGGATTCGAGCGCCGCCGATTTCACCGGCTGCGTCACGCCGCCTTCGACCAGGTCCAGCAGGTTGCCCGCATCCACCGTCATCAGCAGGTCGGCCGGCGAGCGTGCGCCCTCGGCCTTGACGCGCTCGAGCAGGCCGTCCTTCACGAACACGGTGTTGACCTGGATCTTGGTGGTGGCGGTGAAGGCCGACAGCAGCGGCTGGATCAGGCCGGGCTCGCGCGTGGTGTAGAGCGTGAGCGACTCGGCCGCATGGGCCGGCAGCGCTGCAGCAGCCAGGCAGGCGATGGAAACGAGGGAGCTCAGGGCACGCAAGGGGCTGCGGCCGGTCGCGCGCAGGCGGTCGGTCATGAAGGGGTTCTCCTGGATGGATGTCGAAGCGGCAACCGGATGGTTGCCCCGATCTCATCGGGCGTTGCCGATGCGAATCATTATCAAGTTCGCTGTGCGACGGGCGGGGCATTGGACCTACAAGGCCGCGGCTTATTCGGCCCGGGGCGGTTGTGTGCAGAAGGGTTTTCCCTTGGTATTTGTTCTGCGATGCAGTCTTGATTCGCCGGTACTTGCCGATTTGACGGTCTTTGAGACTGCCGAGCGGAATAAGATTCCGCAAAAGCGCAATACCTGACGTGCGCAGCCCGACGGAGACACCCATGCCTGCCCTTGCGAATCCCAGTGCCGCGCCGACGCGCCTGCACCAGCTGATCGACCCGTGGGTCGCCGCCCGACCCGAGGCGCTGGCCGTGGCCGATGCACACGTGGCGCTCGACTATGCACAGCTGCACGCGGTCACCGTGGCCGCGGCGGCGCAGCTTCAGGCGCTGGGCGTGCGCGCCGGCGACCGGGTGCTGATCGTGGGCGAGAACTGCGCGGCCGTCGGCGCCTTCGTGCTCGCGCTGAGCCGGCTCGATGCCTGGGCCAGCGTGGTCAACGCCCGGCTGTCGGCGCGCGAGGTCGACGATTTCGTGATCCATTCGGGTGCGCGCCGCGTGCTCTACACCACCCACGTCTCGCCCGATGCAGAGAAACATGCGCAGCGCCATGGCGCGCAGCGCGTCGAGTGGCCGGGCCTGGGCCCGCTGCCGGTCGGCCCGCTGGCCGAGGCGGTCGAGCCCGAACCCTGCCACGCGGCGGCGGCCGAGCAGGTCGCGGCGCTGATCTACACCTCCGGCACTTCGGGCGCGCCCAAGGGCGTGATGCTCACCCATGCCAACCTGATGTTCGCCGCCATGGCCTCGGTCCACATCCGCCGCTTCGGGCCCGGCGACCTGATCTACAGCGCGCTGCCCATGGCCCACGTGGTGGGCCTGTCGACCCAGTTCCTGGGCTGCATGGCCAGCGGCTCGGCCGTGCTGCTCGAGCCCCGCTTCTCGCCCGCGGCGATGGCAAAGGCCTTGGCCGACAAGGGCGTGACCGCCTTCACCGGCGTGCCGGCGATGTTCGTCAAGCTGCTCGAATGGTCGCGCGACCAGGGCGTGCCGCTGGCGGCGCCCAGGCTGCGCTTCCTCTGCGTGGCCGGTTCGCCGCTCACACCCGCGCTCAAGACCGACGTGGAGCAGGTCTTCGGCCTGCAGCTCAACAACGGCTACGGCCTGACCGAGACCGCGCCCACCGTGGCCCAGACCCGCATCGACGTGTGGCGCGACGACTGCGCGGTCGGCGTGCCGCTGCCCGAGGTCGAGACGCGCATCGTCGACGCCATGGGCACCGAGGTGCCCGACGCACAGATCGGCGAGCTCTGGGTGCGCGGCCCCAACCTCATGAAGGGCTACTACCGCAACGCGGCGCAGACGCGTGCGGCGATCAACGCCGAGGGCTGGTTCAACACCGGCGACATGGCGCGGCGCACCGACGACGGCGCGCTGCTGATCGTGGGGCGCAGCAAGGAACTGATCATCCGCTCGGGCTTCAATGTCTACCCGGTCGAGGTCGAGCAGGTGCTCAACAGCCACCCCGACGTGGTGCAGTCGGCCGTGGTCGGCCGCACGGTCGAGCACAACGAGGAGGTGATCGCCTTCATCGAGACCGTGTCGGGCACGGCCTTCGACGAGCCGGCGCTGCGCCTCTACCTGCGCGAGCGGCTCTCGCCCTACAAGCTGCCCACCGAGATCCATTGCCTGGCGCAGCTGCCGACCACGCCCTCCGGAAAGATCCTCAAGACCGCGCTCGAGGCCATCGCCCGCCAGACCGTCGCCTGAGCGCCGCGCTCCCGTTTTTTCGCAACTTCACCAGGAGCCTCGCATGGCCCTTCCCGACCTCCTCAAGGACCAGCTGTCCCTGCCGCTCATCGGCTCGCCGCTGTTCATCATCTCGAACCCCGACCTGGTGCTGGCGCAATGCCTGGCCGGCGTGGTCGGCTCCTTCCCCGCGCTCAACGCGCGGCCCAAGGAGCTGCTCGACGAATGGCTCACGCAGATCACCGGCACGCTGGCCGCGGCCCGCGCGGCCGAGCCTCAGCGTCGCATCGCGCCTTTCGCGGTCAACCAGATCATCCATGCGTCGAACGACCGGCTCGACGACGACATGGCGCTGTGCGTGAAGCACCGCGTGCCGATCGTGATCACCAGCCTCTCGGCCCCGACCGACTACGTGGCGCCGATCCATGCCTACGGCGGCCTGGTGTTCCACGACGTGACCAACGTGCGGCACGCGAAGAAGGCGCTAGAGGCCGGCGTCGACGGCCTGATCCTGGTGTGCGCCGGCGCGGGCGGCCATGCCGGCACCATGAGCCCCTTCGCGCTGGTCAGCGAAGTGCGCCAGTTCTTCGACGGCCCGATCGCGCTCTCGGGCTCGATCACCTCCGGCGCGCACGTGGCGGCGGCGCGCGCGATGGGCGCCGACCTGGCTTACGTCGGCACGCGCTTCATCGCCACGCCCGAAGCCAATGCGCAGGAGGGCTACAAGAAGATGATCGTCGACAGCGCCGCGGCCGAGGTCACCTACACACCGCTGTTCACCGGCGTGCACGGCAACTACCTGGCCCGCAGCATCGCGGCCGCGGGGCTGGACCCGGCGAACCTGCCGACCGCCGACAAGACCTCGATGAACTTCGGCTCGACCCGCATCAAGCCCTGGAAGGACGTCTGGGGCGCGGGGCAGGGCGTGGGCAACATCCGCGAGGTGCTGCCGACGGCGGAACTGATCGCGCGCATGGTGCAGGAGTACCAGGGCGCCCTTACCGAGATGGCGGCTTGAGATGAAGATCGGCATTCCCGCGGAGACGCTGGCCGGAGAAACACGCGTGGCGGTGACGCCGGAGACCGCGAAGAAGTTGGTGGCGCAGGGCCACGTGGTGATCGTTCAATCGGGCGCAGGCGTATCGGCCAGCGTGACCGATGCGGCGTATGAAGCGGCGGGGGCGCGCATCGTCGATGCGGCCGAAGCTTTCGGGGCGGAGATCGTGCTCAAGGTGCGTGCGCCTTCGGACGCCGAGGCCGCGCTGCTCAAGCCCGGTGCCGTGGTGGTCGGCATGCTCAACCCCTTCGACGCCGCGGGCCTGCAGCGCCTGGCCGCGGCTGGTGCCGTGGGCTTCGCACTGGAAGCTGCACCGCGCACCACCCGTGCGCAAAGCATGGACGTGCTCTCCTCGCAGGCCAACATCGCCGGCTACAAGGCCGTGATGATCGCGGCCGACCAGTACCAGCGCTTCTTCCCGATGCTCATGACGGCGGCCGGCACGGTCAAGGCGGCGCGCGTGGTGATCCTGGGTGTGGGCGTGGCGGGCCTGCAGGCGATTGCCACGGCCAAGCGCCTGGGCGCGGTCATCGAAGCGTCCGACGTGCGCCCCAGCGTGAAGGAACAGATCGAATCGCTGGGCGGCAAGTTCATCGAAGTCTCCTACGACACGCCCGAAGAGAAGGAAGCGGCCGTCGGCGTGGGCGGTTATGCCAAGCCCATGCCCGCGAGCTGGCTGGCACGCCAGCAGGTCGAGGTGGCCAAGCGGGTGGCGCTGGCGGACATCGTGATCAGCACGGCGCTGATCCCCGGTCGTGCCGCGCCGACGCTGATCACCGAAGAGATGGTCAAGAGCATGAAGCCGGGTTCGGTGATCGTGGACATCGCGGCGGGCAAGGGCGCTGATGTGAACGGTGGACTCACAGGCGGCAACTGCCCGCTGTCCGAGGCCGACAAGACCGTGGTCAAGCACGGCGTGACCATCGTGGGCGAGACGAACCTGCCCGCGCGCGTGGCCGCCGATGCGTCGGCGCTGTATGCGCGCAACGTGCTGGACTTCCTCAAGCTGGTGCTGCCCAAGGAAGGGGGTCTGAAAATCGACCTCGAGGACGACATCGTGGCGGCCTGCCTGGTCACGCGCGACGGCCAAGTGACGCGCAAGTAAAAGAACAAGGAGCCGAGCCATGGAATCCGTCAACCCGACCGTCATCAACCTGATCATCTTCGTGCTGGCCATCTACGTGGGCTACCACGTGGTGTGGACCGTCACGCCCGCGCTGCACACGCCGCTGATGGCGGTGACCAACGCGATCTCCGCGATCGTGATCGTGGGCGCGATGCTCGCGGCCGCGCTCACCACCACGCCGCTGGGCAAGACCATGGGCGTGCTGGCCGTGGCGCTGGCCGCGGTCAACGTCTTCGGTGGCTTCCTGGTGACCCGGCGCATGCTGGAGATGTTCCGCAAGAAGGAAAAGAAGACGGCCGCACC
>NZ_JAAAFX010000014.1:692969-693968 GCF_019352895.1 Variovorax boronicumulans
CAGGCGAAAGCCTTGAACATCGACTTCGGCACCGGCATCGCCTACGTGCTGGTGGCGCTGGTCGTCGGTGGCGGCCTGGGCGCCTACATGGCCAACAAGGTCGAGATGACCAAGATGCCAGAGCTGGTGGCCTTCATGCACAGCATGATCGGCCTGGCGGCGGTGTTCATCGCGGTGGCCGCGGTGGCCGAGCCCTGGGCCTTCGGCATCACGGCCGCCCCGGTGGCCGCGGCCATCGGCAGCGTCACGGTCGATGGCGGCGCGGTGCTGATCGACGGCTTCCTGCGCTACGCCATCCCCACGGGCAACCGGCTGGAGCTGTTCCTGGGCGCGGCCATCGGCGCCATCACCTTCAGCGGCTCGGTGATCGCCTTCGGCAAGCTCTCGGGCAAGTACAAGTTCCGCCTGTTCCAGGGCGCGCCGGTGCAGTTCTCGGGCCAGCACCTGCTCAACCTGGTGCTGGGCCTGCTGACCGTCGCGCTGGGCCTGGTGTTCGTCTTCACCGAGAGCTGGACCGCCTTCTTCGCGATGCTGGCGCTGGCCTTCGTGATGGGCGTGCTGATCATCATCCCGATCGGTGGCGCGGACATGCCGGTGGTGGTGTCGATGCTCAACAGCTACTCGGGCTGGGCGGCTGCCGGCATCGGCTTCAGCCTGAACAACGCGATGCTGATCATCGCGGGCAGCCTGGTGGGCAGTTCGGGCGCGATCCTGAGCTACATCATGTGCAAGGCCATGAACCGCAGCTTCTTCAACGTGATCCTGGGCGGCTTCGGCGGCGAGGCGGTCACGGCCGGTAGCGCGGCCAAGGAGCAGCGCCCGGTCAAGAGCGGCAGTGCCGACGACGCGGCCTTCGTCTTGAGCAATGCCGAGACAGTGGTGATCGTGCCGGGCTACGGCCTGGCGGTGGCACGCGCGCAGCATGCGGTCAAGGAACTCGCGCAGAAGCTCACCGACAAGGGCATCACGGTGAAGTACGCGATCCACCCGGTGGCCGGG
>NZ_JAAAFX010000014.1:693978-694164 GCF_019352895.1 Variovorax boronicumulans
GGCTGCCGGCAAGGGAGACGCAGCATGAGCATGAGCCTCGTCACGCTGCTGTACCTGGTGGCCAGCGTCTGCTTCATCCAGGCCCTGAAGGGCCTGAGCCACCCTACGACCTCCATCCGCGGCAACGTCTTCGGCATGACCGGCATGGCGATCGCGGTGCTGACCACCATCGCGCTGATCCATGGC
>NZ_JAAAFX010000014.1:694174-694360 GCF_019352895.1 Variovorax boronicumulans
CGCTGCCGGCAAGGGAGACGCAGCATGAGCATGAGCCTCGTCACGCTGCTGTACCTGGTGGCCAGCGTCTGCTTCATTCAGGCCCTGAAGGGCCTGAGCCACCCTACGACCTCCATCCGCGGCAACGTCTTCGGCATGACCGGCATGGCGATCGCGGTGCTGACCACCATCGCGCTGATCCATGGC
>NZ_JAAAFX010000014.1:694370-694887 GCF_019352895.1 Variovorax boronicumulans
TCTGGGCGCCTACATGGCCAACAAGGTCGAGATGACCAAGATGCCCGAGCTGGTGGCCTTCATGCACAGCATGATCGGCCTGGCGGCGGTGTTCATCGCGGTGGCCGCGGTGGCCGAGCCCTGGGCCTTCGGCATCACGGCCGCACCGGTGGCCGCGGCCATCGGCAGCGTCACGGTCGATGGCGGCGCGGTGCTGATCGACGGCTTCCTGCGCTACGCCATCCCCACGGGCAACCGGCTGGAACTGTTCCTGGGCGCGGCCATCGGCGCCATCACCTTCAGCGGCTCGGTGATCGCCTTCGGCAAGCTCTCGGGCAAGTACAAGTTCCGCCTGTTCCAGGGCGCGCCGGTGCAGTTCTCGGGCCAGCACCTGCTCAACCTGGTGCTGGGCCTGTTGACCGTCGCGCTCGGCCTGGTGTTCGTCTTCACCGAGAGCTGGACCGCCTTCTTCGCGATGCTGGCGCTGGCCTTCGTGATGGGCGTGCTGATCATCATCCCGATCGGTGGCGCGGACATG
>NZ_JAAAFX010000015.1 GCF_019352895.1 Variovorax boronicumulans
CTCAAGGACCGCGGGATGACGCACACCCGGGTCGGCCAGCTCGCGCTCGCGGCGGCCGGCGTGGTCGATGCCTTCGCCTGGGTGCTGCTGGCGCTGGTGGTGGCGCTGGCCAGCGCGGGCGGCGGCTGGGCCGCCTTCGGGCGCATCGCCTGCGGGCTGGCCGTGCTGGTGGCCGTGGTGTTCCTGGCGGTGCGGCCCCTGCTGGCCTGGGCGCTGCGCCGCTACGCGCCCGACGGCGCGCCCTCGCCGATGCTGCTGGCCGGCCTGATGATCGGCCTGTTCGCCTGCGCCATGGTCACCGAATGGCTGCACCTGCATGCGGTGTTCGGTGCCTTCCTGTTCGGCATCAGCCTGCCGCGCGACAACCGCTTGCTGCATGCGCTGGTCGAGCGCCTCGAGCCGCTGTCGGTCATCGTGCTGATGCCCATCTTCTTCGCGCTGGCCGGGTTGGGCACGCACTCAGGTGCCTTCGCCAATGCCGGCCTCGGCGCGCTGGGCCTGATCCTGCTGGTCGCGACCGTGGGCAAGATCGTCGGCGGCGCGGCCGGCGCGCGGGTCTGCGGCTACGACTGGCGCGAAAGCCTGTCGACCGGCGCGCTGATGAACTCACGCGGGCTGATGGAGCTGATCGTGATCAAGGTCGGCCTCGACGCGGGACTGATCGGTCCCGAGCTGTTCACGATGCTGCTGGTGATGGCGCTGGCGACGACCGCGGCCACCGGGCCCCTGCTGACGCTGATCGAGCGGCGCGGCAGTGTGCGGGTCGGGCGCGCGGCACGCTGACGACCGACGGCACAATGCGTGCCAACGAATCAATTCAAGCCAAGGGAATGGACGCCATGGAAGCAAGCCAGGAATGCGACGTGCTGGTGATCGGCGGCGGACCCGCCGGCTCGACCATCGCCACGCTGCTCGCGCGCCAGGGACGGCGCGTCGTGATGCTCGAGAAGGCGCACCACCCGCGCTTCCACATCGGCGAGTCGCTGCTGCCGGGCAACGTCGAGCTGTTCGAGAAGCTGGGCGTGCGCGACCAGGTCGAGAAGATCGGCATGCCGAAGTTCGGCATCGAGTTCGTGCCGCCCGACCTGCCCTACCGCAGCTACGTCGATTTCTCCGAGGGCTGGAACCCGAAGCTCGACTCGGCCTGGCAGGTGCGCCGTTCGGAGCTCGACGAGCTGCTGTTCCGCAACGCGACGAAGGAGGGTGCGCTGACGCTCGAGGGCGCGCAGGTGCGGCAGGTCGATTTCGACGACGGCGGCGCCACGGTGCAGGCGGTGCTCGACGACGGCGCGCGCCGCAGCTGGCGCGCGAAGTTCGTGGTCGATGCGAGCGGGCGCGACACGCTGCTGGCCACCAAGCTCCAGTCCAAGAAGAAGAACACCGAACACAACAGCACGGCGCTGTTTGGCCACTTCCGCGGCGCGCGCCGGCTCGAGGGCAAGCGCGAGGGCAACATCAGCATCTGCTGGTTCGAGCACGGCTGGTTCTGGTTCATCCCGCTGGTCGACGGCACGACCAGCGTGGGCGCGGTGTGCTGGGCCTACTACCTGAAGGCGCGCGACAAGCCGCTCAAGGACTACTTCCACGACACCATCGCGCTGTGTCCCGAACTGGCCGACCGCCTGAAGGACGCGACCCTGGTCGACGACGTGGTGCACGCCACCGGCAACTTCAGCTACGCCAGCACCCACGCCACCGGCGAGCGCTACCTGATGGTGGGCGACGCCTTCACCTTCATCGACCCGATGTTCTCCTCGGGCGTGTTCCTCGCGATGCAGAGCGCCTTCGACGGTGCCGAACTGGTGGCCACCGCGCTCGACCGGCCGGCCGAGCTGCCGGCCGCGCGCCGTGCGCTGGAAAAGCGCATGCGCGTCGGCCCGCGCGACTATTCGTGGTTCATCTACCGGGTCACGAACCCGACGATCCGCGACATGTTCATGCACCCGAACAATGCCTTCAACGCCAAGCAGGGGCTGATGTCGCTGCTGGCCGCCGACATCCACAACCAGGGGCCGGCCTACCGGCAGTCGCTGCGGATGTTCAAGCTGATCTACTACTTCGTATCGCTGATCCATCCGCGCCGCACCTATGCCGGCTGGAAGCGGCGCGCCGGCAACATCCGCGACCACGGCGCGCTCAAGGGCGAGACGATCCAGACCTCGGATTGAGGTCAGGCGGATGCCCCGGCACGCGGCGCGGACGAAAGTCGGGCGCGCCGCCGAGGCCGCGCTTTTGCGCTAAAACCCGAAGCTGACCCGTTACTTTTTCTGCGCCGCAAGGCGGATCCGACATGCAATCCTTCGACGTCGACGACATCGTCCGCGCACTGCGCGACGCACGCCATGAATGGCGCGACTCGCAAAAACGCTCGCGCGAACCCGTGGGCCGTGAATTTCCCTCGCGCGAGGCCCTGACCGAGATCGTCGAGGCGCTCAAGGGCGCGCTGTTCCCGATGCGGCTGGGCCCGCCCGACCTGCGCCACGAGAGCGAGGATTTCTATGTGGGCCACACGCTCGACGCGGCGCTGATGGGCCTGGTCGCGCAGGCCCGGCTCGAGCTGCGCTACGTGGGGCGCCAGCAGTCGCTCGACGAGATGGCGATCGACGCGCAGGCCAGCGCGGCCGTCAAGGCCTTCGGCGCCTCGCTGCCGCAGATCCGCCGCCTGCTCGACAGCGACGTGCTGGCGGCCTACCAGGGCGACCCGGCGGCGCGCAGCGTCGACGAGGTGCTGCTGTGCTATCCGGGCGTGCTGGCAATGATCCACCACCGCCTCGCGCACCGGCTCTACGGCCTGGGCCTGCCGCTGCTGGCGCGCATCGTGGCCGAGCTGGCCCACGGCCAGACCGGCATCGACATCCATCCGGGCGCGACCATCGGCGCGGGCTTCTTCATGGACCACGGCACCGGCGTGGTGATCGGCGAGACGGCCGTGATCGGTGAGCGCGTGCGCCTCTACCAGGCCGTGACGCTGGGCGCCAAGCGCTTCCCGACCGATGCCGAAGGCCATCTGCAGAAGGGGCTGCCGCGCCATCCGGTGGTGGAGGACGACGTGGTGATCTACGCCGGCGCGACGATCCTGGGGCGTGTGACGCTGGGCAAGGGCGCGACCATCGGCGGCAACGTCTGGATCACCGACGACGTGCCCGCGGGCGCCAGCGTCACGCAGGCCAGCCTGCAAAAGAAGCCCTGCACCTGAGTCCTACGTTCTGAGACATGTCTCGGGGTCATACTGTGCGTTCCGCCTCTCTCTGGAGAACGCCATGAATGCCGCAGTCAATCCGAAGCGCCTGCTCGAACCCGACGAGACGACGGACCACGTGCTCGGCCCGCACGGCGCGCGCGCCACGCTGGTCGAGTACGGCGATTTCGAGTGCCCCTCGTGTGCACAGGCCTACCCCGCCGTGAAGATCATGCTGGACCACTTCGGGCCCAAGGTGCGCTACGTGTTCCGGCACTTCCCGCTGCGCGAGGTGCACCCGCACGCCGAGCTGGCGGCCGAGGCCGCCGAAGCCGCGGGCGCGCAGGGCAAGTTCTGGCCCTTCCACGACCTGCTGTTCACGCACCCGCATCGGCTGGGCGAAGCGCATCTGCGCGAGCATGCCCAGCAGGCGGGCCTGGACATGGCGCGCTTCGAGAACGAGCTGCGCGACCATGTCTACCTGCAGCGCGTGCAGGAGCAGATGCAGGTCGCGACGCAGCTGCGCGTGCGCGCCACGCCGACCTTCTATCTCAACGGCGAGTTCGTCGACGTGTCCTTCGGGCTCCAGCACCTGCAGCGGGCCATCGAGCGCGTGCTCGATCCGGCCTGAGCCCTTTTCTTCCACTTCCATTTCTTCTGGAGAGATTGCATGAGTCAGTACAAGATCGCGGTCGTCATCGGCAGCCTGCGCAAGGATTCGTTCAACCGCAAGCTGGCGCTGGCGCTGGCCCACCTCGCGCCCTCGGACTTCACCTTCGAGCACCTGGAGATCGGTGACCTGCCGCTCTACAACCAGGACGACGACGGCAACCAGGCGCCGGCCGTGAAGCGGCTGAAGACCGAGATCGCGGCGGCCCAGGGCCTGCTGTTCGTGACGCCGGAATACAACCGCTCGGTGCCGGGCGTGCTGAAGAACGCGATCGACCATGCCTCGCGGCCCTATGGCCAGAACGCGTGGGGCGGCAAGCCGGCCGGCGTGATCGGGGTGTCGGTGGGCGCCATCGGCACCGCGCTGGCGCAGCAGCACCTGCGCAACGTACTGGCCTACCTCGACGTGCCGACGCTGGGCCAGCCCGAGGCCTTCATCCAGAACAAGGAAGGGCTGTTCGACGACAAGGGCCACGTGTCGGACGCCAGCAAGCAGTTCCTGCAGAGCTGGGTCGACAAGTACGTGGCCTGGGTCAAGACACACAACTGAATACGCGCATGAACCTGCCGCGCACCCCGATCCCGCATCTGCGGTCCTCACCGCACGGGTGTGCGGCTCCGGTCCACAACTCAGGTTTGGCAGGCTCGGGGCGCTCGCGACGGTTCCTGCGCGCGTTCTGAGCGCTGTGCCTTGACGCGGGCCCGAAGGCCCGCCGGGTTCAGGCAGCGAGTTGGGTGACGGCCTGGTTGGCCGCTTCGGCCGTGGCGGCACGGATGTCGGCGCGGGCCGACTCGATGGCCGCGGCCTTGGGGGCTTCGCCCATCGCCAGGCCCTCGGCACGCACGATGCGCACGTCGGTGATGCCGAAGAAGCCGAACACCACCTTGAGGTAGCTTTCCTGGTGCTCAGCGGCCTGGCCGCCTTCGCTGGTGGAGTAGATGCCGCCGCGCGAAGAAGCCACGATCACGGTCTTGCCGCCGGCCAGGCCGACCGGGCCCTTGTCGGTGTACTTGAAGGTGCGGCCGATCTGCGCGAGGCGATCGATCCAGGCCTTGAGCTGGGTCGGGATGCTGAAGTTGTAGAGCGGTGCGCCCACGACGATCACGTCGGCGGCCAGGAACTGGCTCACCAGCTTTTCCGAGACCGCGTTCTCGCGCTTCTGCGCTTCGGTGGGTTCGGCCTGCAGGCCGACCTTGATGCCCAGCGCGTTGGCATCGAAATGGTTGGGGGTGTCGACGGCCAGGTCGAGGTAGTCGACCGTGGTGTCGGGGTGCACACGGCGCCATTCGGCGACGATGTCGGCCGTGAGTTGGCGGGAGACGGAATTGGTACCCAGAACGCTGGCGTCCACTTGCAGCAGTTTCATGATCAGTCGCTCACTTTCGATTCAGAAGGGTCGGCACGGAAGGCCGGCATGGAGAGAATTCTATTTTTGAGACCAGTGGCTGATAAGTCGGTAAATTTGAGCCACATCGTTCTCTATTTGGGACAATAAGCCGATGCAGGACCTCAACGACATGGTTTTCTTCGCCGAAGTGGCGGAACGGGGCGGCTTCACCGCCGCCAGCAAGGCGCTGGGCGTGCCCAAGTCGCGCCTGTCGCGGCGGGTGGCCGATCTCGAGGCCTCGCTGGGTGTGCAGCTGCTCCAGCGCAGCACGCGGCGCCTGTCGCTCACGCCCGCGGGCGAGCTCTACCTGCGCTACTGCCTCGAGATGCGCGACGCCGCCCAGGCCGCTTCCGAGGCCGTGTCCCAGGTGCAGACCGAGCCGCGCGGCACGGTGCGCATCACCTGCCCGGTGACGCTGGCGCAAAGCAGCGTGGGGCCCCTGCTGCCGGTGTTCATGCGCCGCTATCCCGGCATCCGCATCGAGATGCGCGTGCTGAACCGGCCGGTGGACCCGGTGGAGGAGGGGATCGATCTGGCCCTGCGCGTGCGCCCGTCGATCGAGGACAGCGCCACGCTGGCGGCCCGCAACTTCGGCGAGAGCCGCGGCATGCTGGTGATGAGCGCCGAGCGGCTGCCGCACCAGGGGCCGCTGCAGGGGCCGGAAGACCTGGCGCGCATCGACACGGTGGCCATGTCCGCCGGCGACGGCCGCGCCACCCTGGCGCTGGCCGGCCCCGACGGCCGCACGCACCAGGCGGTGCACCACCCGCGCTACGTGGCCGACGACCTGCTGACGCTCAAGATCGCGATCATGCAGGGCGTCGGCGCCGGCATGCTGCCCGACTACATGTGCCGCCGCGAGCTGGCGAGCGGCGAACTGGTCGAAGTGCTGCCCGGCTGGGCGCCGCAGGCCGGCGTGGTGCACGCGATGTACGCGCCGCGCCGGGCGCTGGTGCCGGCGGTGCGCCACCTGCTCGATTTCCTGGCCGAGCACCTGGACGGGCACGAGCCGGTGGGCTGCGCGAGCGAGGAAGAAGCGGCGCTGCGGGTCGCGCTTAGTGCCAAAACGACATATTCAAACAATTAGATATTCGTTTGTTATCCGAGCCGGCCTTCCCACAATCGGTGCTCCAACCCCATTCCACTGAGGAGCGACGACCATGGCCACCCTTCGACTCGGCGACACCGCCCCCGATTTCCTGCAGGACTCCAGCGAAGGTCCGATCCAGTTCCACCAGTGGGCTGGCGATTCGTGGGTCGTGCTGTTCTCGCATCCGGCCGACTTCACGCCGGTCTGCACCACTGAGCTGGGCAAGACGGCGGCGCTGTCGGGTGAATTCGCCAAGCGCGGCGTGAAGCCGATCGCCGTGAGCGTGGACCCGGTCGACAAGCACCAGGGCTGGATCGCCGACATCAACGAGACGCAGAACACCACGGTGAACTTCCCGATCCTGGCCGATGCCGACCGCAAGGTGGCCGACCTGTACGACATGATCCACCCGAACGCCTCGACCACCGCCACGGTGCGCAGCGTGTTCATCATCGATCCGAAGCACGTGGTGCGCACCACGCTGACCTACCCGGCGAGCACCGGCCGCAACTTCGACGAGATCCTGCGCGTGATCGATTCGCTGCAGCTCACCGACAGCCACAAGGTCGCGACGCCCGCCAACTGGAAGGACGGCGACGACGTGGTGATCATCCCCAGCCTGCAGGACCCGGCCGAACTGGCCCAGCGTTTCCCCAAGGGCTTCAAGGCCGTGCGTCCGTACCTGCGCGTCACGCCCCAGCCGAACAAGTAAGCGATGAAGCTGGCGTTGATCACCGGCGTGCGAGCGCTGTCCCGCAGGCTGGCGCCGTGACCCATCGCGTCGTCATCGTTCCGGGCTGGCGCGATTCGGGTCCGGGCCACTGGCAGAGCCTGTGGGCCGAGGGCCTGGCCGACGCCGCGCGCGTGGTGCAGGACGACTGGGTGTCGCCCCGGCGCGAATCCTGGATCCGGGCGATCGGCGACCTGATCCTGGCGCAGGACGCACCGGTGGTCGTGGCCGCCCACAGCCTGGGCTGCATCGCGGTCGCGCACCTGCCGCCACCGGTGGTCGAGCGCATCGCCGGCGCCCTGCTGGTGGCCCCGGCCGACCCCGAGCGCCGGGCGGCGCTGGCCGATTTCGCGCCGGTGCCCTACGCCGCGCTGCCCTACCGCAGCGTCGTGGTGGCCAGCAGCAACGACCCCTTCTGCCCGGTGCGCCTGGCCGGTGCCTATGCGCGGGCCTGGGGCAGCGAATTCGTCCGCATGCAGAATGCGGGCCACATCAACGTCGACTCGGGGCACGGGGACTGGCCGCTCGGCCTGGCACTGCTCCAGTCGCTGACCGAAGCGCCCAGCCAGATGCTGGCGGGCCGAACCTCTTCAGAACCTTTGGCAACCTCATGACTTTCAGAATCAAGACCCTCCTCGTCGCCGTCGCCTTCGCCGCGGCCGGCTCCGCCGCGCTGGCGCAGACCACGACCCTGCTCAACGCCTCGTACGACGTGGCGCGCGAGTTCTACAAGGACATCAACCCGGCCTTCATCGCGAGCTACAAGAAGGCCACCGGCAAGGACGTGAAGGTCGACCAGGCGCACGGCGGCTCGAGCGCCCAGGCGCGGGCGGTGGGCGACGGCCTCGACGCCGACGTCGTGACCATGAACACCACCACCGACATCGACTACCTGGCCGGCCTCGGCGTGGTGGCCAAGGACTGGTCCAAGCGCTTCCCCGACAACGCATCGCCGACCACCTCGACCATGCTGTTCCTGGTGCGCAACGGCAACCCCAAGGGTATCAAGGACTGGGACGACCTGACCAAGCCCGGCGTGCAGGTCGTGGTGGTCAACCCCAAGACCGGCGGCAACGGCCGCTATGCCTACCTTGCGGCCTGGGGCTACGTGAAGAAGAAGGGCGGCAGCGATGCGCAGGCCGCCGAGTTCGTGGGCAAGCTGTTCAAGAACGTGCCGGTGCTGGGCAAGGGCGGCCGCGACGCCACCACCATCTTCCTGCAACGCAACATCGGCGACGTGCTGATCACCTTCGAATCCGAAGTGCTGTCGATCGACCGCGAGTTCGGCGCCGGCAAGGTCGACGCCGTCTACCCCTCGATCAGCGTGCTGGCCGAAAACCCGGTGGCCGTGGTCGAGCGCACCGTGGCCAAGAAGGGCACCGCCGACGTGGCCAAGGCCTACCTCGACTTCCTGTACTCGGAAGAGGGCCAGGAAATCGCCGCCAAGCATGCGCTGCGCCCGCGTTCGCCGGCCGTGCTCAAGAAGTACGCCAGCACCTTCAAGCCGGTGCAGCTGTTCACGGTGCAGGAACTGTTCGGCAGCCTGGCCGAAGCGCAGAAGGTGCACTTCAACGACGGCGGCCAGTTCGACAAGATCTACACCGTTGGCAAGTGACGCGCCCCTCGGGCGGCGGCGCATGGCGTGCCGCCTTCTTCCTTCCCCCTGCCGGGGGACAACACCAGCGGTCCGGCGAAGCCGGTTCCGCGGTGCTCCACGACTGATACAGACTAAAATCATGAGCGGAACCACTTCTTCGGCGCTGTCGTCCGCGACAGCGCCGCTTTCGCGTCCGGGGCGGCGCAACAACCGCGTGCTGCCGGGCTTCAACCTGACGCTCGGCTATTCGCTGCTGTACCTCTGCCTGATCGTGCTGATCCCGCTGTCGGCGCTGGTCTTCAAGACCTTCACGCTGACCTGGGACCAGTTCTGGGTGGCCGTGACCGCGCCGCGCGTGATGGCGTCCTACCGGCTGACCTTCGGCGCCTCGCTGATCGCGGCGCTGGTCAACCTGGTGTTCGGCCTGCTGCTGGCCTGGGTGCTGGTGCGCTACAAATTTCCGGGCAAGAAGATCATCGACGCGCTCGTCGACCTGCCTTTCGCGCTGCCGACCGCGGTGGCCGGCATCTCGCTGACCGCGCTGCTGGCCGGCAACGGCTGGGTCGGCCAGTACCTCGAGCCGCACGGCATCAAGCTGGCCTTCACGCCCGCGGGCGTGGTGATCGCGCTGATCTTCGTCGGGCTGCCCTTCGTGGTGCGCACGGTGCAGCCGGTGCTCGAGGACACCGAGAAGGAACTGGAAGAGGCCGCCACCTCGCTGGGCGCCACGCGGCTGCAGACCTTCACCCGCGTGATCTTCCCGTCGATCCTGCCGGCGCTGCTGACCGGCTTCGCGATGGCCTTCGCGCGCGCGATCGGCGAGTACGGCTCGGTGATCTTCATCGCGGGCAACATGCCCATGATCTCGGAGATCACGCCGCTGATCATCATCGGCAAGCTCGAGCAGTACGACTACGCCGGCGCGACCGCGGTGGCGCTGGTGATGCTGGCGATTTCCTTCCTGCTGCTGCTGGTGATCAACGGTCTCCAGGGCTGGCAACGCCGCCGTTCGGAAAGCTGACATGAGCGCTCCCCAAAAAGTCATCCGCCGCGCCAATGCCGGCACCACCGAAGCGCCCTGGGTCCGCTGGACGCTGATCGGCATCGCGCTGCTGTTCATGTTCCTGTTCCTGATCCTGCCGCTGGCCGCGGTGGCGACCGAGGCCTTGCGCAAGGGCTTCGGCGCCTACCTCGAGGCGCTCAAGGAACCCGACGCCTGGAGCGCGATCCGGCTCACGCTGATCACCGCCGCCATCGCGGTGCCGCTGAACCTGGTGTTCGGCGTCGCGGCGGCCTGGGCCATCGCGAAGTTCGAGTTCCGCGGCAAGGCCGTGCTGACCACGCTGGTCGACCTGCCGTTCGCGGTGTCGCCGGTGGTCGCGGGCCTGATCTACGTGCTGGTGTTCGGCGCCCAGGGCTGGTTCGGCCCGTGGCTGGCCGCGCACGACATCAAGATCATCTTCGCGGTGCCCGGCATCGTGCTGGCGACCGTGTTCGTGACCTTCCCCTTCATCGCGCGCGAACTGATCCCGCTGATGCAGGCGCAGGGCACCGACGAGGAGCAGGCCGCGATCGTGCTGGGCGCGACCGGCTGGCAGACCTTCTGGCGCGTGACGCTGCCCAACATCAAGTGGGGACTGCTGTACGGCGTGATCCTGTGCAACGCGCGCGCCATGGGCGAGTTCGGTGCGGTGTCGGTGGTTTCGGGCCACATCCGCGGCCAGACCAACACCATGCCGCTGCACGTCGAGGTGCTCTACAACGAGTACCAGTCGGTCGCGGCCTTCGCCGTGGCCTCGCTGCTGGCCATCCTGGCGGTGGTCACGCTGGTCATCAAGTCGGTGATCGAGTGGCGCCACGAGCGCGAGATGAAGGCCATTGCCGAACTGCCCCCTGAGCGTCCGCCGGAACCCAGCGCGGCCTGACAGAGAAAGAACCAGATCATGAGCATCGAAATCCGCAACGTCAGCAAGCAGTTCGGCGACTTCCGCGCGCTGAACGACGTCAATCTCGACATCGCCTCCGGCGAGCTGGTCGCGCTGCTGGGCCCCTCGGGCTGCGGCAAGACCACGCTGCTGCGCATCATCGCCGGCCTGGAAACGGCCGACCAGGGCAGCATCCTGTTCTCGGGCGAGGACACCACCGACGTGCATGTGCGCGAGCGCCAGGTCGGCTTCGTGTTCCAGCACTACGCGCTGTTCCGCCACATGACCGTGTTCGAGAACGTGGCCTTCGGCCTGCGCGTGAAGCCGCGCAAGGAGCGCCCGTCGGACGCGCAGATCAAGCAGAAGGTGACCGACCTGCTGAAGCTGGTGCAACTCGACTGGCTGGCCGACCGCTACCCCTCGCAGCTGTCCGGCGGCCAGCGGCAGCGCATCGCATTGGCGCGCGCGCTGGCGGTGGAGCCCAAGGTGCTGCTGCTCGACGAGCCCTTCGGCGCGCTCGACGCCAAGGTGCGCAAGGAACTGCGCCGCTGGCTGCGCCGACTGCACGACGAACTGCACGTCACCTCGATCTTCGTCACCCACGACCAGGAAGAGGCGCTCGAGGTGGCCGACCGCGTGGTGGTGATCAACAAGGGCAAGATCGAGCAGGTCGGTTCGCCCCAGCAGGTCTGGGACCATCCGGCGAGCCCCTTCGTCTACGGCTTCCTGGGCGACGTGAACCTGTTCCATGGCCGCGCCCACGAGGGCGAGGTGCAGCTCGAAGGCATCCGCCTGCAGTCGCCCGAGCACAGCAGCGTGCAGGACAGCAAGGCGCTGGCCTATGTGCGACCGCACGACCTGACGGTCGAGCGCTACGTCACGGGTTCGACGGCCGGCGGCCTGGTCGCGACGATTTCGCGTGCGATCGTGGTCGGACCGATCGCGCGGCTGGAACTCCTGCCGGTCGAATCGAATCAGCATAATCCTGCGTCCGGAACCATCATCGAAGCGCAACTCCCTGCGCAACAGTTCCGGGACCTGGGTCTGGTCGAGGGCGACACGGTTGTCGCCACGCCACGCAAGGCCAAGGTATTCGTGGAAGACTGGGTATCCCCTTGATCTCTTGGTATTTCGCGGCGCCGCGCCGCGCCCTGGCGCTGATCTGTCTGGCCTGCGTGGCCATGCTGGCCTTTGGCATGTACCTGCAGCATGTGGTCGGGCTCGAGCCCTGTCCGATGTGCATCGTGCAGCGCTATGCGCTGGTGCTGGTGGCCGTCTTCACCGGCCTGGCCGCGTTGACGGGCAAGCCGGTGGTCCAGAAGACGGCGGTCGCGCTGGCGCTGGTCACGGCCGTCGGCGGCGCCTACACGGCTGCGCGGCAGAGCTGGCTGCAGTGGTACCCGCCCGAGTTCGGCTCCTGCGGCCGCGACATCTACGGGATGATCGAGACCTTCCCGCTGCAGCGCGCCATCCCCATGATCTTCCGCGGCAGCGGCGACTGCACCAAGATCGACTGGACCTTCCTGGGCCTGTCGATCGCCAACTGGTCCTTCGTCTGCTTCGTCGGCTTCGCGCTGCTGCTGGTCGTGCTGCTGTTCAGGCGCGCGCGCTGAGGTCTGCCTGCGTTCAGAGCGTGGGCAGCAGGGCGCCGACGGCCGCCAGCGTGCCGTTGCTCTGGCCCATCGGTGCCTTGGTCTGCGTGAGGTAGGCCGTCACCAGCAGCGGCGGCCGCTTCGGCGGCCAGACGATGGCCACGTCGTTGTTGGTCCCGAAGGCACCGCCCCCCGTCTTGTCGCCCACCAGCCAGCCGCCCGGCAGGCGTGCGCGCAGCCGATCGTCGCCGGTGCGGTTCGCCAGCAGCCAGTCGCGCAGCCGGTCGCGTGAAGGCGCCTTCAGTGCGTCGCCGAGCAGCAGCGTCTGCAGCAGGTCGAGCATGGCGGCGGGTGTCGTCGTGTCGCGCGGATCGCCGGGAGTGGCTTCGTTGAGCGTGGGCTCGTTGCGGTCCAGCCGCGTGGTCGGGTCGCCGAGCGAACGCAGGTAGGCCGTCAACGTGGCCGGGCCGCCGAAGCTGCCCAGCATCAGGTTGGCCGCGGCGTTGTCGCTCTGCGTGATGGCGGCTTCGCACAGTGCGCCCATGGTCATGCGGCTGCCGACCTTGGGTTCGGTGAGGGGCGAATGCGGCAGGATCGCCGAGCGTTCGATGGCCAGCGTGCGCTCCAGCGTTTCCTGGCCCGCATCGATGCGCTGCAAGACCAGCGCCGCGGCCAGCCACTTGAAGGTGCTGCACATCGGGAAGCGCTCGTCGGCGCGATGGCCCGTACGGCGCCCGGTCGCGGTGTCGAGGATGCACACGCCGAGCCGGCCGCCGCTCTCGGTTTCGATGCGCTGGAGGTCCTGCTCGATGGTGTTTTCGCTCGGCTTCCTGGCGCTGGAGGCGCTCGCCAGGCCTGCCAGCATGCCGCCCGCGGCCAACGAGAAGATGCGTCTTTGCATAGGTCAACTTTTTGAGTGGTGGGTCGAGCGTCGAACGATAGCGAATGGCGCGCGCTGCAGCCAGCGCGGCAGGGGGTGGGGCGACGAGTGGCGGCCCGGGCTGTGGCGGCAAGCGCACGCAGGCCCCGTCCAGGCGCGGGCGCGCCGCGGCCCTACAGCGGCAGCGTGTCGAAGGACGCGTAGGCCGTGGCCAGCCAGGTCTTCACGCGCTGGCGCTCCAGCAGGCCCAGTGCATGCGGGCCTTCGCGGTCGTTGACGGCCTTCCAGAAGCTGCTGTTCTGCGCGTCGATCTTGCGCATGCTGGCCTCGTGCAGGCGCGGCAGCGCGATCACGCGGGCGCCGTGCGCGCTGGCCTTGGCCAGCGACTGCGAGGCCAGCAGCATGCCGAAGTCGCTGCCGCGGCCGTAGTTCTGCACCACGATGTAGTTGGGGCGCTCGCCGAAGGTGTCGATCAGCGTGCCCAGCAGGTCGGTGGAGTCGCGGCCGTCGTCCAGCACATGCCAGAAGTTGACCGCCACGCCCATCTCGGCGAACAGGTCGAACAGGTCCGACTCCTTGATCCAGCGCGACAGCGGTGCCAGCGTCTGCGCCGCGAGGTCGACGATCACGCTCTGCGTGGGGTTGCTCTCGAAGCCATTGACCACCTTGTCCAGGCCCTCGAAGCTGTCGACCACCACCGGCGAGGCGAAGCCCTCGTAGAAGCGGGTGAAGGAGCTGTGCGAACGGTCGGTGTCGAAGCCGGTGAAGGGCCGGCTGTGATCGATGAAGTACTGCGCCAGCACCCGTGCGGTGACCGACTTGCCGACGCCACCTTTTTCGCCGCCGATGAAATTGAGGGAGCTCATGAGGGTGTGCCTGGTCAGGGGTTGGGAAGAAGGGGAGAGGAAGGTCAGGAACCTGTGAAGCATTTTAGGTGCCACGTCGCGCCAGGCCCTGCAGCAGGGCGTGATCGCGCAGCCGGGTCTGGAGCCGGGCCTTCCACGGCGCAGGCAGCGCGGCGGCCTCGATCATCGCGGGCCAGGCGGTGCGTGCGGCACGTACCGTGTCCGTGATGGCGCGGCGCACCCGCGGCTCGTGCAGGCCGGCGGCAAAGCAGAAGGCCCGCACGCGTGCGGGCGTGAACAGCGCGCTGCGCGCCGCCGGGGTGCGTGCACCCGGTGCGGCTGGCATCAGCGGCAGGCCATGGCCTTCGACGCCCTGCATGGCCGCATAGGCCACGATGTCGTAGGCCGGCGCGAAGCGCGGCGTGCGGCCGTCGGGGTAGAGCAGGCCGAAGTTCTTCAGGTGTGCATCGGGGTTGCCCAGCAGGTCGTTCACCACCAGCCGGCGCAGCAACTCGAGCACAGCCGCTTCGCCCAGCGAGGGGAATGCCTGCATCGCCAGCGCCATGTCGAGGTAGCTGGCGCCGTACTTGTGCTGCGGGTCGATCGCCAGCACCTGGGCGAAGTCCTCGAAGTGGATGCGCTTGGCGCCGTCGCGGTCGAAGCGGGTCACGGCCAGGAACGCGGGTTCGTCGGGCAGCGCGTAGCTGTGCTCGGCGTGGATCGCGGCCAGCGGTGCGAGCTCGGCATGGCAGACCTCGACCCCGGCGGCGCGCGCCATCTCGAGCGAGAGCATCTCCAGCTGCGGCATGTGCGGCCGGCCCGCCACCGGCAGCTTGGCGATCACGCGCGTGCTCTTGCCCGCGCGGGTGCGCGCCACGTAGCGCCCACCCTGGCGCCGCAGCCCCAGCTTGGGCTGCACGCCCGACACCGAGATGCCCTGGAGCAGCGGCAGCTCGACCACCGACATCTCCAGCGCATCCTGGTCCTGGGTGATCAGGCGCTGCAGCGTGGCGCGGTCGACCGTGGTCGGGCGCGCGCTGACCGCGCCCGGCAGGTCGCCGCCGCAGGCCGCGAGCAGCTCGAAATGATCGTCCTCGCGGCAGCCGCGCAACTGCGCGATGTGGGTGCGCAGCACGCCTTCGGGCAGCAGGTTCTGGAAATAGGGCGGCAGCTTGCCGGCCTGGGCGTTGAACAGCGGATTCTTGACGTCGCTCCAGAGCGCCGATTGCGCCGAGGCGTCGGCCGCCAGCATCGAGAGCGACAGCACCTCGGCGGGCGGTGCCGCGACCAGCGCCGGATCGGCCACGAAGCGGCACAGGTCGGCGTACTGGAACAGCTGGCCGAAGGGCCGGCCGCCGAGCGCGATCTCGAGGATCTTGACGTTCATGAGGCGGGCGAGGGGGGCTTGCCCGGCGGGCTCGCCGCCACCGCCGCCCCCACGCGCGTGGCCACGGGCCGGTAGGCCGGATCGTCGGCCGCGCGGCCGGGGGCGCCGAAGCCGCGGGGGGCGAGATGGAATTCCAGCTCGAGCGCATCGGCCAGCGCCAGCAGCGACGAGAGCTGGGGGTTGGCCTGTGGGCCCAGCGCATTGCGCACCGAGCGCTCGGTCAGGCCCGCGCGCTGCGCGACCTGGTCGAGCGTGAGCCCGAGCGCATCGCGCCGCGTCGCCAGTTGCTCGATCAGTGCCTTTTTGTCCACGGCAACATAATACCTTTTTTCCAAAAAAAGGAAGTATGTTTCCTATTGTTTGGCCATCGACAGGAAGGGGCCCAGGCTGCCCATGAGCCAGCCCTGGGCGAAGTCGAGCGCGGCACGGCGGTATTTCTCGTCGGCCTGCGCCGCCAGCAGGTCCAGTCGCGCCACGACCTTCGACAGCTCGCGGTCCACCAGCAGGTTGCGGCCGCGCTCGCTGACCTCGGTGGCCAGCAGCAGCGGCTGGCCGTCGGGGCCGGTCCTGGAGCCGATCAGCCACAGCGAGATCTCCATGTTGCGTGCCGCGCGGTAGCTGTTCTCGGCATTCACGCCGTCGATCATCGTCTGCTCCCAGGTGTCGCCGTTGGCCTGCTTGAGCATGGTGGCCCAGCCGTACACCAGCGCGGCGACCCGGTCCCCGGCGTAGGGTGGCGGGCCGGCGTCGAAGGCCAGGCGCACCGCATCGATGCCGCTGGTGCCGCGCAGCGCCGCCAGCGGCGTGCCCTGCATGACCGCGTTCCAGGTGCGCTCGGTCGCGTCCTCGGGGCTGGCGGCCCACTTGCGCCATTCGCGCGGATTGCGGCGGTAGAGCGAGAGCTGCACCCGGCGGATCGACTGCAGGTTGTCGCGCAGTGCCAGGTTCGCGATCCGGTTGGCGCCGGATTGCCGCCACTCGCGGCCGTCGTAGTTTTCGGCCCGTTCGGTGCTGCGGTTGGCGGCACAGCCGACCAGGCCGAGCGCCAGCGCGGCCATGACGGCGATCCGCGTGCGACGCAGCGTCGAGGAGCGGTGTTCGCGGGCTCGTGGAAAGAGGGAATCGCGCATGGTGTGCACGTTATCATCGCGGCCTCGGGCGGCAGCCGGCCGGCTGTGCATTTTTCCTTACAAATCAAGACCTTGGCTTCCCGGCCAAGTCGGAACGACCCCTCGTGCGTCTCAATTCCATCAAGCTTTCCGGCTTCAAGTCCTTCGCCGAGCCCACCAACTTCCTGCTGCCGGGCCAACTGGTCGGTGTGGTCGGCCCGAACGGCTGCGGCAAATCGAACATCATGGATGCGGTGCGCTGGGTGCTGGGCGAGTCGCGCGCCTCGGAGTTGCGCGGCGAGTCGATGCAGGACGTGATCTTCAACGGCACGACCACCCGCAAGCAGGCCAGCCGCTCGAGCGTGGAACTGGTGTTCGACAACGCCGACCACCGGGCCGGCGGCCAGTGGGCGCAGTTCGCCGAGATCGCGGTGCGGCGCGTGCTCACGCGCGACGGCACCAGCAGCTACTACATCAACAACCAGCCGGTGCGCCGGCGCGACGTGCAGGACGTGTTCCTCGGCACCGGCCTGGGCCCGCGCGCCTACGCCATCATCGGCCAGGGCACGATCAGCCGGATCATCGAGTCCAAGCCCGAGGAACTGCGCCTGTTCCTGGAAGAAGCCGCGGGCGTGTCGAAGTACAAGGAACGCCGCCGCGAGACCGAGAACCGGCTGGGCGACACGCGCGAGAACCTCACGCGCGTCGAGGACATCCTGCGCGAACTCAACGCCAACCTCGAGCGGCTCGAGAAGCAGGCCGAGGTGGCGGCGCGCTACAACGCGCTCACCGGCGACGCCACGCGCAAGCAGCACCAGCTGTGGTTCCTCAAGCGCACCGAGAGCGAGGCCGACCAGGCCAAGATCAAGGCCGATGCCGACCGCGCGCTCAACGACCTGGAGTCGCGCACCGCCGACCTGCGGCGCATCGAGTCCGAACTCGAGACCGTGCGCCAGGCGCATTACGCGGCCGGCGACCACGTCAACCAGGCGCAGGGCAAGCTCTACGAGGCCAGCGCCGAAGTCGGCCGGCTCGAGGGCGAGATCCGCTTCGTGGTCGAGGGCCGCCAGCGCGTCGAGCAGCGACTGATCCAGCTGCGCGAGCAGATCGGCCAGTGGAGCGGCCGGCGCGAACAGGCCGAGGTCGAGATCGAGACGTTGGCCGGGCAGGGCGTCGATGCCGAGGAGCAGGCCGAACTGCTGGCCGCGCAGCTCGAGGAACACGACGCGCGCATGCCCGAGCTGGAAGACGCGCAGCAGCGCGCCCAGAACGAGGCCAACGCGCAGCGCGCGGCGGTGGTGCAGGTGCAGCAGCAGATCCAGGTGCTGGCCGCCGACCAGCGCAACATCGAGGAACAGAGCCGCCAGCTCACGCTGCGCAGCGAACGCCTGCGCACCGACAAGCAGGCGCTGGCCGCGCCCGACGAGGAAAAGCTGCAGGACCTGCAGTTCCAGTTCGCGGCCGCCCAGGAAGCCGCGGCCGAGGCCGATGCGCGCCTGCAGGATCTGCAGGAAGCCGTGCCGCAGCTCGACGACGACCGCCGCACGCGCCAGCAGGCCGTCAACACCGAGGTGGCGCGCCATGCCGACCTGTCGGCCCGGCTCGAGGCGCTCAAGGCGCTGCAGGAGAAGGTCAAGACCGACGGCAAGCTCGCACCCTGGCTGGCCAAGCACGGCCTCGACGGGCTGCAGGGCCTGTGGAGCCGGATCCACATCGAACAGGGCTGGGAGAACGCGCTCGAATCCGCGCTGCGCGAGCGCCTGGGCGCGCTGGAAGTCTCGCGGCTGGACATGGTGCGTGCCTTCGGCGGCGACGCGCCGCCCGCCAAGCTGTCCTTCTACAGCCCGCCCGCGGCCGGCCTGCCGCCCGGCGGCGCGACGCTGCCGCGCCTGTCGGACCTGCTGCGCGTCAACGATGCCGGCCTGCAGGCGCTGCTGGTCGACTGGCTGCACGGCTGCTACACCGCGGCCAGCTTCGAGGAAGCGCTGGCCCAGCGCGGCCAGCTCCAGCCCGGCGAAGCGATCTTCGTTCAGAGCGGCCATGCGGTCACGGCGCACAGCGCCAGCTTCTACGCGCAGGATTCCGAGCAGGCCGGCCTCCTGGGCCGTCAGCAGGAGATCGAGAACCTCGATCGCCAGCTGCGCGCCCAGACGCTGCTGAGCGAAGAGGCGCGGACCGCGCTGGTGCGCGCCGAGGCGGCCTACGCCGACGCGGCGCAGCGCCTGGTCACGGCACGCCGCGAAGCCGGCGAGACCCAGTCGCGCGCGCACGAGCTGCAGGTCGAGACGCTGCGCCTCACGCAGCTGGCCGAGCAGACCCGCGCGCGCAGCGAACAGCTCGCGGCCGACCTGGGCGAGGTCGATGCGCAACTGGAAGATCTGCAGGAACGCCGCGTGGCCGCCGAAGGCCGCTTCGAGGAGCTCGACATGCAGCTGGCCGACAGCCAGGAACGTCATGCCCAGCTCGACGAGCGCGTGATCGAGGCCGGCCGCGCGCTGGCCGCCAGCCGCGACCAGCACCGCAGCCTGGAACGCCAGGCGCAGGAAGCCACCTTCACGCAGCGCAGCGTCGACGCCCGCCGCGGCGAACTGAGCCGCGCGATCGAGACGGCCGCGCAGCAGACCGTGGCGCTGGCCGACGAGCAGGAACGCGCCCAGGCCGAACTCGGCCGGCTGTCGGATGCGGCCGCGCAGGCCGGCCTGCAGGATGCGCTGTCGCTCAAGCTCGAGCGCGAGACCGCGCTGGGCGCCTCGCGCAGCCAGTACGACGACCTCACGCTCAAGCTGCGCGCCAGCGACGAGCGCCGGCTGCAGCTCGAGCGCGAGCTCGATCCGCTGCGCCAGCGCATCACCGAATTCCAGCTCAAGGAGCAGGCCGCGCGCCTGGGCTTCGAGCAGTACGCCACCTTGCTGGCCGACGCCCAGGCCGACCTGGAGGCGATCGCGTTGTCGATCGAGACCGACAAGGTGCGCCTGACCGGCCTGCAGGGCGAGATCGACCGGCTGCACCGTGAGGTGGCGGCGCTGGGTGCGGTCAACCTGGCCGCGCTCGACGAACTGGCCATGGCCAGCGAGCGCAAGACCTTCCTCGACGCCCAGTCGGCCGACCTGAACGAGGCCATCGGCACGCTGGAAGACGCGATCCGCAAGATCGACGGCGAGACCCGCGAGCTGCTGGGCGGTACCTTCAAGATCGTCAACGAGCACTTCAGCCGCATGTTCCCCGAGCTGTTCGGCGGCGGCAATGCGCGCCTGGTGATGACCGGCGACGAGATTCTCGACGCCGGCGTGCAGGTGCTGGCCCAGCCGCCCGGCAAGAAGAACCAGACCATCCACCTGCTCTCGGGCGGCGAGAAGGCGCTCACGGCCATCGCGCTGGTGTTCGCGATCTTCCAGCTGAACCCGGCGCCTTTCTGCCTGCTGGACGAAGTGGACGCGCCGCTGGACGACGCCAACACCGAACGCTATGCCAAACTGGTGTCCGCCATGAGCAAGAGCACGCAGTTCCTTTTCATCAGCCACAACAAGATCGCGATGGAGATGGCCGAACAGCTGATCGGCGTGACCATGCAGGAGCAGGGCGTGTCGCGCATCGTGGCGGTGGACATGGAGTCCGCCGCATCCATGATCGAAGCCTGATCGGGTCCCGCACAACATGAGCAGCCTCACCGTCGCCCTCGCCATCCTGGGCGGACTCGTTCTCGCCGGCCTGGTGGCCTTCAACACCTGGTCTTCGCGCCGCAATGCACCGCGCCAGCCCGATGCGCCGCCGCCCACCGGGCTCGACCCCGCTTCCGCCGGCGAGCGCGCCGACGACGGGCCCACGCTGCACGTCGACCCGCACCCCGTGCCGGGCAACGAACGCCACGAGCCCTTGTTCGACCCCGACCTGCCCGCGCCCACGGCGCTGCCGATCCCCACGGCCGACCGCCGCGGCGGGCTCGACCCGCTGATCGACGTGATCGCGCCGGTCTCGCTCGACGGACTGGTCTCGGGCGATGCCGCCATCGCCGCCATGCCGGCCACGCGCCGCGCGGGCAGCAAGCCGGTCGCGATCGAAGGCCTCAACGAGCACAACGGCGAATGGGAGCCGCCGGTGGCGGGCCAGCGCTACGGCGCCTTCCAGGTCGGCGTGCAGCTGGCCAACCGCACCGGCGCGCTCAACGAGATCGAGTACTCGGAGTTCGTGGTCAAGGCCCAGGCCTTCGCCGACACCCTCAACGGCGCGCCCGAATTTCCCGAGATGCTCGACGAGGTCGCGCGCGCCCGCGAGCTCGACCAGTTCGCCAGCGCGCACGATGCGCAGCTGGGCTTCGTGCTGCGCGCGCGCCATGCGGCCTGGAGCCCCGGCTATGTGCAGCAGAACGCCGCGCGGCTGGGTTTCGTGGCCGGGCTGATCCCGGGCCGCATGGTGCTGCCGGCTGGGGAAGCGGGACTGCCGCCGCTGATCGGCCTGTCCTTCGACACCCAGGCCGCGCTGGCCGACGACCCGGCGCAGTCGGCGATCCGCGAACTCACGCTGAGCCTCGACGTGCCGCAGGTCGACCGTGCCGAGCGCCCCTTCGTGCGCATGCGCGAGTCGGCCGCCACGCTGGCGCGCGAGATGGACGGCGTCGTGACCGACGGCGACGGCCAGCTGCTGCGCGACGAGACCATGGACGTGATCGGCGCCGACCTCGAGGAGCTCTACGACATGCTCGACTCGCGCGACCTGGGCGCGGGCTCGGCGCTGGCGCGGCGCCTGTTCAGCTAGATGATTTTTCCGGCGTCGCGTACATGTCCTGTCGCTTCGCCTCCTGTGACTGCCGCGGTCGGTTCACGCCGGCGCGCGGTGTGCCCGTTCCCGATTGACCGCGCTCTTCTGTTGCCATGACTTCCCCTGACGAAAATGCCGCGCGCGAAGCCGCCGCGTTGAGCGAGACGCTCCGCCATCACGCGCATCTCTACTACGTGCTCGATGCGCCGATGCTGCCGGACGCCGAGTACGACAAGCTGTTCCAGCGCCTGCAGGCCCTCGAGGCCGAGCACCCCGAACTGCGTACCGCCGATTCGCCCACCCAGCGCGTGGGCGGCCAGGTGCTCGACGGCTTCGTGAAGGTGCGCCACCGCGTGCCGATGCTGTCGATCCGCACCGAGACCGACATCACGGCCGGCGGCGCGAGCGCCTTCGACGCGCGGGTGCGCAAGGAGCTCGGCCTGGCCGAGGACGCGCCGCCTGTGGCCTATGTCTGCGAGCTCAAGTTCGACGGCCTGGCGATGAACCTGCGCTACGAGCACGGCGTGCTGGTGCAGGCCGCGACGCGCGGCGACGGCGAGATCGGCGAGGAGGTCACGCAGAACATCCGGACCATCGCCCAGATCCCGCTGCGCCTGCACGGCGACGCGCCGCCGCCGGTGGTCGAGGTGCGCGGCGAGGTCTACATGCGGCGCGACGACTTCGAAGCGCTCAACGACCGGCAACGCGACCGGATCGCGGCCGGGCAGAAGAACGAGAAGGTCTTCGTCAACCCGCGCAATGCCGCGGCGGGCGCGGTGCGCCAGCTGGATCCCGCGATCGCGCGCGAGCGGCCGCTGAGCTTCTTCGCCTACGGCCTGGGCGAGGTCTCGACGCCCAAGCAGGGCGGGCCCGACTGCCCGACGCAGTTCGACTGGCTGGAGCAGTTCCGCGCCTGGGGCTTTCCGGTCGCGATGCAGACCGCGCGCGCCAGCGGCGCCGAGGCGTTGGTCGCCTTCCACGAACTCACGGGCCGCACGCGCGATGCCTTGCCCTACGACATCGACGGCGTGGTCTACAAGGTCGACAGCATCGCGCTGCAGCGGCAGCTGGGCTTCGTCTCGCGCGAACCGCGCTGGGCCGTGGCCCACAAGTACCCGGCGCAGGAGCAGTTGACCGAGGTGCTGGCGATCGAGGTGCAGGTCGGTCGCACCGGCAAGCTCACGCCGGTGGCCAAGCTGGCGCCGGTGTTCGTCGGCGGCGTGACCGTGACCAACGCGACGCTGCACAACGAGGACGAGGCGCGCCGCAAGGACGTGCGCGTGGGCGACACCGTGATCGTGCGGCGCGCCGGCGACGTGATCCCCGAGGTGGTGGGCGTCACGCCCGAGAGCGCGGCGCGGCCCGCGGAGCAGCGCGGCGCGCTGTTCACCATGCCGCACCATTGCCCGGTCTGCGGTTCCGATGCGGTGCGCGAGGAGGAGGAGGTCGACTACCGCTGCACTGGCGGCCTGTTCTGCGCCGCCCAACGCAAGGAGGCGATCCTGCATTTCGCCGCGCGCCGCGCCCTCGACATCGAGGGCCTGGGCGACAAGCTGGTCGAGCAGCTGGTGGATGCGCAGCTGATCCGCACGCTGCCCGATCTCTACAAGCTGGGCTTCACTACGCTCGCGGGGCTGGAGCGGATGGCCGACAAGTCGGCGAACAACCTGATCGCGGCGCTCGAAATTTCGAAGAAGACCACGCTGCCGCGCTTCCTGTTCGGCCTGGGCATCCGCCACATCGGCGAGAGCACCGCCAAGGAACTGGCCCGCCATTTCGGCAAGCTCGACGCGATCATCGATGCCAGCGAGGAGCAACTGCTCGAGGTCGATGACGTAGGGCCGGTGGTCGCGACCAGCCTGCGGACCTTCTTCGACCAGCCGCACAACCGCGAGGTGGTCGAACAACTGCGCGCCAGCGGCGTGCAATGGGAGGAGGGCGAGCCCGCACCGCGCGCGCTGAAACCGCTTGCGGGCAAGACCTTCGTGATCACCGGTACATTGCCTACGCTGTCGCGTGACGAGGCGAAGGACAAACTGGAGGCGGCTGGGGCCAAGGTGGCCGGCTCGGTCAGCAAGAAGACCGACTACCTGGTGGCCGGCGCCGAAGCCGGCAGCAAGCTCGAAAAAGCGAACTTGTTGGGCGTTGCGGTGATCGATGAAGGGGGCATGCTGGAACTGCTGGCGCAGGAGGCGCCCCTTTCGTGAACCTTGCACGGCTTCGACGGTTTTTGCCGGGCGGACTTACGCGGTGTTACCGGGGTTTGCGTGAGGGACGTCAGCAGAATGTATTTTTGGCGCCGAATGGCGTTGAAAGAAGGAGATTGCTATGAAGATGAACATGCGTCGGTTGGTCATGGGCCTGGGCCTGAGCGCCGTGGTGGTGCTGGCCGGATGCGCGGCCTATCCCGCGGGCACCTATTACGACGGCGGCGGCTACAGCAGCGGCGGCTACAGCGGCAATGCGTACGGCTATGGCGGCGGCTACAACGCCTATGAGGGCGGCTACTACCCCGGCGCGGCCCCGGTCATCATCCAGCAGCCTCCGGTCTATGTGAACGGCGGCGGCTACTATCGTCGGCCCGACTACCGGGGTGACTACCGTGACCGCGATCGCGGCGACAACGGCCGTCCGGGCTACAACCGCCCGCCGAACCGGCCGCCGCAGAACGTGGACCGGCCGAACCGTCCCGATCCGCGTCCGCCGGTCGTGCGTCCGAACCGGCCGGCGCCGTCCTCGGGCTATCCTCAGGTCATCCCTGGTCCGTCGGTGGTGCAACCCAATGGCCAGTACAACAACTGAGCCTTGAAAAGCGATAGACCGACAGTGACCGTTCGAGACATCCTGAAGATGGGCGATCCGCGCCTCTTGCGCGTCGCCCAGCCCGTGGCCGCCTTCGACACCGACGAACTGCACCTGCTGGTGCGCGACATGTTCGAGACCATGCATGCGGTCAACGGGGCCGGCCTGGCCGCACCGCAGATCGGGGTCGACCAGCAGATCGTGATCTTCGGCTCCGGCGAGGCCAATCCCCGCTATCCCGACGCGCCGGTGGTGCCGCGCACGGTGCTGCTCAACCCGGTGATCACGCCGCTGGGCGATGAAGAGGACGAGGGCTGGGAGGGCTGCCTGTCGGTGCCCGGCCTGCGTGGCGTGGTGCCGCGCTTCGCGAACATCCGCTACACCGGCTTCGACCTGTACGGCGACCCGGTCGACCGCACGGTGAGCGGCTTCCACGCACGCGTGGTGCAGCACGAAGTCGATCACCTGCTGGGCAAGCTCTACCCGATGCGGGTGCGCGACTTCACGCGCTTCGGTTTCACCGAGGTGTTGTTCCCGGGGCTCGACGCGTCCGACGACGACTGATCGAGAACCCGCGGCCGGCTCAGTTGTACTTGCCTGCGGCGCCGCCCACGCTCAGGCGACCCGCGCCCAGGAAGGCCACCGCGACCGCGCCGAACAGGAACATGCCCTGCAGTTCGAGCGCCCAGCCGCCGCTCTTGCCGAGCGCGAACAGGTCGGCCGTGTGCACCAGCCAGAGTGCCACCAGCATGTTGATCACGATGATCAGCGCGGCTGGGCGGGTATAGAGGCCGATGATCACCAGCGCGGGCGCGACGATCTCTCCGATGTAGACCAGATAGGCCAGCGCCGAGGGCAGGCCGTGCGAGGCCAGCATGCCACCCACGCCGCTGACGCCCGTGCTGAGCTTGGAAATGCCGTGCAGCAGGATCAGGATGCCCAGCGCCAGGCGCAGGACGAGTTTTCCGGTGTCGTCGGAACGGGTCATGTCAAAAGTCCTTTCAAGCCAAGAGGGCCGCATTGTGGGCCAAGTTCGCGCCGTTGCGCACAACACGTGCGTCGACGCCCCTGCATCTGCACGGACGCCGGCCGCCCCGTAAACTGCGCGGGCCGTCTTTCGAGGAATCCATGCCCATGAACAAAACGTTTCGCCCCGCCCTGGCCGTCCTGGCCTCCACCCTTGCGCTGGCCAGCGCCGCGCCCGCCTTCGCCGGCAAGGTGCTCGACACCGTCAAGCAGCGCGGCAGCGTCAAGTGCGGCGTCACCAACGGCGTGGCCGGCTTCTCGGCACCCGACACCCAAGGCAACTGGTCGGGCCTGGACGTCGACACCTGCCGCGCCGTCGCCGCCGCCGTGCTGGGCGACGCGAAGAAGGTCGAGTTCGTGCCGCTGAATTCGCAGCAGCGCTTCTCGGCGCTGCAGGCCGGCGAAGTCGACATCCTGGCGCGCAACACGACCTGGAACCTCACGCGCGACGCCTCGCTGGGCTTCCACTTCACCACCATCAACTACTACGACGGCCAGGGCTTCCTGGTGCCCAAGAAGATCAAGGTCACGAGCGCCAAGCAGCTCAAGGGCGCGACCATCTGCACCCAGTCGGGCACCACCAACGAGAAGAACGTGGCCGACTGGTCGAAAGCCCAGGGCATTCCGGTCAAGACCGTCGTGTTCGAGAGCTTCGAGGCGTCCTTCAAGGCCTTCTTCGCGGGCCGCTGCCAGGCCTTCACCACCGACACTTCGGCGCTGGCCGGCCTGCGCAACAAGGAAGCGCCGAACCCCGACGACTACATCATCCTGCCCGAGCTGATCTCCAAGGAACCGCTCGCACCCCTGGTGCGCCGCGGCGACGACGAGTGGTTCGCGATCGTCAAGTGGGTGCCCAACGCGCTGATCGAGGCCGAGGAGGCCGGCATCACCCAGGCCAACATCGACGAGCTCAAGCGCAGCAGCAAGGACCCGGCGCAGCAGCGGCTCGTGGGCACGGGCGACGACCTGGGCAAGCTCCTGGGCCTGGACAAGGACTGGTCCTACCGCGCGATCAAGGCCGTGGGCAACTACGGCGAGATCTTCGAGCGCAACGTCGGTCCGAAGTCGGTGCTCAAGCTGCCGCGCGGTGCGAACAACCTCTGGAACAAGGGCGGCCTTCTGTACGCGCTGCCGGTCCGGTGATCGCGTCGGGCCGCCTGAGCCATCTGGACGGGCTCTGACCGGATGAGTGATTTCGTGCCGGCATCCCGCCGTGCCGTCTGGCGCGGGCGCGCCTTGCAGCTTCTGCTGATCGCCGCGGTGGCGGGGGGCGCCTTCTGGCTCGTGCACCACGCGCTCGAGACCCTGCGCGCGCGCGGCGTGCGTTCGGGTTTCGATTTCCTGCTGCAGTCGGCCGGCTTCGACATCTCCGAAGGCTGGCTCGATTTCGATTCGGGCCAGCCCTTCTGGCGCGCCTTCCTCGCGGGCCTGATCAACACCGTGCGCGCGGCGGTGCCGGCCGCGCTGATCGCCGTGGCCTTCGGCACGCTGCTGGGCATCGGCCGGCTGGCGCCGCATGCGCTGCTGCGCGGCCTGTGCGCGACCTACGTCGACACCGTGCGCAACGTGCCGCTGCTGGTGCAGATGCTGATGCTGTACTTCGCGCTGACCCAGCTGCTGCCGGACTCGATGGAAGCGATCGAGCTGCTGCCGGGCGTCTGGCTCAGCAAGGGCGGGCTCGCGCTGCCCTGGCCGCTGCGCGAGCCGGGCGCGTTCTGGCCCAGCGGGCTCGACTGGCCCGAGCAGGGCGGCTTCAACGTCACGGGCGGCGCGGCGCTGAGCCCCGAGTACCTGGCGGTGGTGGGCGCGCTCGCGCTCTACACCGCGGCCTTCGTGGCCGAGATCGTGCGCGCGGGCATCGCCTCGGTGTCGTCGGGGCAGAAGCTCGCGGCGCAGGCGCTGGGCCTGTCGTCCGGCCAGCAGCTGCGCATCGTGGTGCTGCCGCAGGCGCTGCGCGTGATCGTGCCCTCGCTGACCAACCAGCTGCTGAGCCTGACCAAGAACTCCTCGCTGGCGGTGGCGGTGGGCTACCCCGAGCTGGTCTCGGTGGCCAACACCTCGCTCAATGCCACCGGCCGCGCCTTCGAATGCATCGCGGTCGTGATGCTCGTCTACCTGCTGCTGTCGCTGGCCATCTCCGCCGCGATGAATTTCTACAACGCGCGCGTCGCCTTGCGGGGCTGGCAATGAGCACGGCACCGCCGCCGCTCGCCAGCGCCTCGAAGCGCTGGACCGCCGAGCTGTTCGGCTCGCCCTGGCGTGCGCTGGCCTCGGTGCTGCTGCTGCTCGCGATCGGCTGGGCGGCCCTGCATGCCTTCGAATGGGCCGTGCTGCATGCGGTGTTCCGTGCCGACGCCGAGGCCTGCCGCGCGGTGCGCCATGGCGCCTGCTGGGGCGTGGTGGCCGAGAAGTGGCGGCCGATGCTGTTCGGCCGCTATCCCTACGAGGCGCAATGGCGGCCGGCCGTGGCCGTCGTGGTGCTCTCGGCCGTCACCTTGTTGAGCGCCTGGCCGCGCAGCTGGCGCTGGTGGCTGCTGCCGCTGTGGGTGCTGGCGCTGGCACTGTTCGTGGTGCTGATGCGCGGCGGCGTGGCCGGCCTGGCCTACGTGCCGACCAACCGCTGGGGCGGCCTGCCGCTGACCATCGGCCTGGCGGTGGTCGGCCTCGCGATGGCCTTCCCGCTGGCACTGCTGCTCGCGCTCGGGCGGCGCTCGCAATGGCCCGCGGCGCGGGCGCTGTGCGCCACCTACATCGAACTGGTGCGCGGCGTGCCGCTGATCTCGGTGCTGTTCATGGCGTCCTTCCTGCTGCCGCTGCTGTGGCCCGCGGGCTGGCAGCCCGACGTGCTGGTGCGCGTGCTCGCGGGCCTGTCGCTGTTCGTCGCGGCCTACCTGGCCGAGATCATCCGCGGCGGCCTGCAGGCCGTGCCGCGCGGCCAGACCGATGCCGCGGTGGCGCTGGGCTTCGGCCGCTGGCCGGTGCAGCGCGACATCGTGCTGCCGCAGGCACTGCGGCTGGTGGTGCCGGCGCTGACCAACAACGTGGTGGGCACGCTCAAGGACACCTCGCTGGTCACTGTGGTCGGCCTGTTCGAGCTCACCGGCGCGCTGGGCCTGGCGCTGGGCGGCGACCCGACCTGGCGGCCCTTCTACCTCGAGGGCTACCTGTTCCTCGCGCTGGTGTACTGGGTGATGTGCTTCGGCCTGTCGCGCTACAGCGCCTGGCTCGAGCGGCGGCTGGGCGCGGGCAACCGGTAGCCGGCCGCGCTAGGCCGAAAGGGCCTCGATCAGCTCGGTCTCGATCGCGAGCTGGGCGCGCTGCCCCTGCAGCTCGGGTCCGCTGAGCAGGAAGGTGTCTTCCACCCGTTCGCCCAGGGTCGTGACCTTGGCCAGCTGCAGGTTCAGCTGGTGCCGGGCCAGCACGCGCGCCACCGCGTAGAGCAGGCCCGCGCGGTCGCTGGCCGAGATGCTCAGCAGCCAGCGCTGGGCCTTGTCGTCGGGGATCAGGCTGATGCGCGGCTGGATCGGGAAGCTGCGCACGCGGCGCGACACCCGGCCCATGCTCGGCGCCGGCAGCGCGCCGGCCTCGGCCAGCGTCTTGGTCAGGCCGGTCTCGACCATGCTGATCAGGTCGCGGTAGTGCTCGGGCGCATAGGCCGTGACGATCTGGAAGGTGTCGAGCGCGTAGCCGTTGGTCGCGGTGTGGATCTTGGCGTCGAGAATGCTGAACGAGGACTGGTCGAAGTAGCCGCAGATGCGCGCGAACAGATCGCGCTGGTCGGGCGTGTAGACCACCACCTGCAGGCCCTCGCCCACGGGCGAGAGCCGGGCCCGCACGATCGGCGCGGCCTTGGGGTCGACCGGCACGCCCTTGTGCGGCACGTGACGCGACAGCTGCTTGGTGTGCCAGGCGATCTCCGAGGCGTCGTGGCGCATGAAGTAGCCCACGTCCAGCGTCTCCCACAGGCCCTTGTGCACCTCGAAGGGCATGGCATGCAAGGCGAGCTGCACCAGCGCCTCGCGCTTGCGGGCCTCGATCTCGGCGTCGGGGTCGGGCAGGTGGCCGCCCAGCGCGCGCGAGGTGGCGCGGTAGAGGTCCTCCAGCAGCTTGCCCTTCCAGGCGTTCCACACGCGCGGCGAGGTGCCGCGGATGTCGGCGATGGTCAGCAGGTACAGCGCGGTCAGGTAGCGCTCGCTGCCCACGCGCTTGGCGAAGGCGGCGATCACCTCGGGGTCGCTCAGGTCCTGCTTCTGCGCCACCGTGCTCATGGTCAGGTGCTCGGTGACCAGGAACTCGATCAGCTTGCTGTCTTCGCGGCTCACCGCGTGCAGCCGGCAGAAGCGCTGCACGTCGCGTGCACCCAGCGTCGAATGGTCGCCGCCGCGGCCCTTGGCGATGTCGTGGAACAGCGCCGCCACGTAGAGCATCCAGGGCTTGTCCCAGCCGGCCGCGAGCTGCGAGCAGAAGGGGTACTCGTGCGCATGCTCGGCGATGAAGAAGCGCCGCACGTTGCGCAGCACCATCAGGATGTGCTGGTCGACCGTGTAGACGTGGAACAGGTCGTGCTGCATCTGGCCCACGATGTCGCGGAAGGGGCGCAGGTAGCGCCCCAGCACCGAGGTCTGGTTCATCAGCCGGAACGCGTGCGTGATGCCGCGCGGCTGCTGCAGGATGCGCATGAAGGTCGCGTGGTTCGCCGGGTCGTTGCGGAACTTGGCGTCCATCACCGAACGCGCGTTGTAGAGCGCGCGCAGCGTGCGTGCCGACAGGCCCTTCACGCCGATGGTCTTCTGGTAGAGCAGGAAGGTCTCGAGGACCGCGTGCGGATGCTTGAGGTACAGGTCGTCGCTTGCGACCTCGATCATCCCGGCCTTCTCGAAGAAGCGCTCGTTGATGGGCGTCGGTTCCTCGGCCTGCGGCTTGAGCCGTTCGCCGATGTTGAGCAGCAGGATCTGGCTGAGCTGCGTGACCGCCTTGGCGGCCCAGTAGTAGCGGCGCATCAGCGCCTCGCTGGCCTTGCGCTGCGACAGGGCCTCGTAGCCGAAGGTGGCGGCCACGGCCGTCTGCAGGTCGAACACCAGCCGGTCCTCGCGCCGGTTGGCCGTGACGTGCAGGCGTGCGCGGATCAGGCTCAGCAGCGCCTCGTTGCGCTTGATCTGCTGGACCTCGAAAGCGGTCGCCAGGCCGTTCTTCGCCAGGTCTTCCCAGCGCTTGCCGAAACCCGCGGCCTTGGTCATCCAGAGCACGGTCTGCAGGTCGCGCAGGCCGCCCGGCGATTCCTTGCAGTTGGGTTCGAGCGCGTAGGGCGTGTCGTCGAACTTCTGGTGGCGGTGCCGCATCTCCTGCGACTTGGCCGTGAAGAAGGCCTGCGGGTCGATGGCCGCGCAGAAGCGCTTGCGGAAGGCCGTGTAGAGCTTCTTGTCGCCGGTGATCAGGCGCGATTCGAGCAGCGAGGTCTGGACCGTGACGTCCTTGGCCGCCTCGTCCAGGCATTCCTCCAGCGTGCGCACGCTGGAGCCGATCTCCAGCCCCGCGTCCCAGCAGCGGCCGATGAAGGCCTCGAGCCGCGTCGGGTCGACGTTCGAGGCATGCACCTCCGGCAGCAGCAGCAGCACGTCGACGTCGGAGTAGGGGAACAGCTCGCCGCGGCCGAAGCCGCCGACCGCCACCAGCGCCAGGTCGTTGCCGAAGCCGGCATCGTCCCAGAGCGTGGTCAGCGTTTCGTCGGCGAGCGCCGAGAACTGGCGCAGCGTGGCGTGGACGCTGCGCGTGGGCGCATGGCCATGGCGCAGCGTGTCGAACAGCGCGAGCTTCTGTGCGCGATGGGCTTCGCGCAAGGACGCCACGTCGACCGTGTTGGCGACTTCGATCACGTGGGCGTCTCCCGGTCGATCAGGTGGCCGTCGCGGTCACGAAGGACGGCAGCGGCGGGCTGCCCGCCGACAGCGTCAGCACCTCGTAGCCGGTCTCGGTCACCAGCACGCTGTGCTCCCACTGGGCCGACAGCGAATGGTCGCGGGTGACGATGGTCCAGCCGTCGTAGTTGCCGCCCTTGGCGTCTTCCTTGATGTCGCGCTTGCCGGCGTTGATCATCGGCTCGATGGTGAAGATCATGCCGGGCTTGAGTTCTTCCATGGTGCCCGGGCGGCCGTAGTGCAGCACCTGCGGCTCTTCGTGGAACTTCTGGCCCACGCCGTGGCCGCAGAACTCGCGCACCACCGAATAGCCCTGGGCTTCGGCGAACTTCTGGATCGCGTGGCCGACGTCGCCCAGGTGCGCGCCGGGGCGCACCTGCAGGATGCCGTGCCACATCGCCTCGTAGGTCACCGAGCACAGCCGCCTGGCCGCGATCGAGGCGTCGCCGATCACGAACATCCGGCTGTTGTCGCCGAACCAGCCGTCCTTGATGACGGTGACATCGATGTTCATGATGTCGCCCTTCTTCAGGGGCTTGTCGTTCGGGATGCCGTGGCACACCACGTGGTTGACCGAGGTACACAGCGACTTGGGGAAGGGCACCGAACTCGCGCCCAGGTAGCCGACCGTGGCCGAGGTGGTGCCTTGGCCGACCATGTACTCCGAGGCGAGGCGGTCGATTTCGTTGGTGGTGATGCCGGGCTTGATGAACGGGGTGAGGTAGTCCAGCACCTCCGAGGTCAGGCGGCCGACTGCGCGCATGGCCGCAATGCCTGCCGCGTCGTGATAGGTAATGCTCATGGCCCAATTATCCCATCCGGCATCGCGGCGGGCTGGCGGGCGCATGCATGACCTCTGGCCGGCCGATGGTGCGGGCCGGCGGCTAAAATTCCGGGTTTCCACCGACGGCCCCAGTCAGCGGCTCTCCGGTGCGCTTTTCGTTCTTTCTTCTTTCACAACCAGCCCAGCCGGCCCCGCCAGCCCATCCGACCGTGACGCAGCCTTCCCACACCGCCCAACCCGTCGTGACCGTGTTCGAGGGCGGCAGCGCACTCAGCGACTTCCGCGCGCGCCAGCTGCTGCCCCGGCTGCAGGCCATCGAACCGAAGATCGAGGCCCTCGCGGCCCGCTTCGTCCACCTGGTCGTGACCGATGCCGCGCCCGATACCGCCGCGCGCGAGCGCTTCGCGGCCCTGCTGAGCTATGGCGAGCCCTTCGCGGCGCCCAGGAGCGCGACCGAACTGGTCGTCACGCCGCGCCTCGGCACCGTGTCGCCCTGGGCGTCCAAGGCCACCGACATCGCCCACAACTGCGGCCTGGCGCTGCGCCGCGTCGAGCGCGTCGTGCAGTACCACCTGAGCCTGAAGTCGCCGCTGATCGGCAAGGCCCCGGTGCTCGAAGGCGAGAAGCTGCTGGCGGTGGCCGGCCTGCTGCACGACCGCATGACCGAATCGGTGCTGCCCGCGCTCGACGGCGCCGCCGCGCTGTTCGCCGAGCTCGATGCGCAGCCGATGGTGCAGGTCGACGTGCTGGGCGGCGGTCGCGCGGCCCTGGTCTCGGCCAACACCACTTTCGGCCTGGCGCTGGCCGAGGACGAGATCGACTACCTGGTCGAGGCCTTCACCAGGCTCGGGCGCAACCCCAGCGACGTCGAGCTCATGATGTTCGCCCAAGCCAACAGCGAGCATTGCCGCCACAAGATCTTCAACGCCGACTTCGTGATCGACGGCCAGCAGCAACCGATCAGCCTGTTCGGCATGATCCGCCACACCGAGAAGCAGAACCCCCAGCACACCGTGGTGGCCTACGCCGACAACGCGTCGATCATGGAAGGCCAGCAGATCGAGCGCTTCGTGGCCCGCACCGACGCGAACGGCGCGCGCTACGACAAGGAAAGCGCGCTGAGCCACGTGCTGATGAAGGTCGAGACGCACAACCACCCGACCGCCATCTCGCCCTTCCCCGGTGCCTCGACCGGCGCCGGCGGCGAGATCCGCGACGAGGGCGCGACCGGCCGCGGCTCCAAGCCCAAGGCCGGCCTGACCGGCTTCACCGTGTCCAAGCTCTGGCCGGAAGAGGGTCACTACGGCAAGCCCGCCCACATCGCGAGCCCGCTGCAGATCATGACCGAGGGTCCGCTGGGCGGCGCCGCCTTCAACAACGAATTCGGCCGGCCCAACCTGCTGGGCTACTTCCGCGAGTACGAGCAGGCGATTGAAAGCGATGCCGACACCGTGCAGCGCGGCTACCACAAGCCCATCATGATCGCGGGCGGCCTCGGCAGCATCGACGCCACGCAGACGAAGAAGATCCTGTTCCCCGCGGGCTCGCTGCTGATCCAGCTGGGCGGCCCCGGCATGCGCATCGGCATGGGCGGCAGCGCCGCCAGCTCGATGGCCACCGGCGCCAACGCGGCCGAGCTCGACTTCGACTCGGTGCAGCGCGGCAACCCCGAGATCGAGCGCCGTGCGCAGGAGGTCATCAACCACTGCTGGCAGCAGGGCGCGGCCAACCCGATCCTGGCGATCCACGACGTGGGTGCGGGCGGCCTGAGCAACGCCTTCCCCGAACTCACCAACGACGCCGGCCGCGGCGCGCGCTTCGACCTGCGCGCGGTGCCGCTGGAAGAGTCGGGCATGGCGCCCAAGGAAATCTGGTGCAACGAGAGCCAGGAGCGCTACGTGCTGGCCATCGCGCCCGAGTCGCTCGAACAGTTCAAGGCCTTCTGCGATCGGGAGCGCTGCCCGTTCTCGGTGGTGGGCGTGGCGACGGAGGCGCGCCAGCTGCTGGTGGCGGACGAGGGCGCAGGCGCCCAGCCCGTCGACATGCCGATGGACGTCCTTTTGGGCAAGCCGCCCAAGATGCTGCGCGACGTGAAGACCGTCGCGCGCAAGTTCAAGCCGCTCGACCTGACCGGCGTGTCGCTGCAGAAGGCCGCGATCGACGTGCTCTCGCACCCGACCGTGGCCTCGAAGCGCTTCCTGATCACCATCGGCGACCGCACCGTCGGCGGCCTCAGCCACCGCGACCAGATGGTCGGCCCGTGGCAGGTGCCGGTGGCCGATTGCGCGGTCACGCTGGCCGACTACAGCGGCTTCGGGGGCGAGGCCATGAGCATGGGCGAGCGCACGCCGCTGGCCGCGCTCGACGCGCCGGCCTCGGGCCGCATGGCGGTGGCCGAGGCCATCACCAACCTGCTGGCCGCGCCGATCGAGCTCTCGCGCGTCAAGCTCTCGGCCAACTGGATGGCGGCCTGCGGCGAAGCCGGCGAGGACGCCGCGCTCTACGAGACCGTGAAGGCGGTCGGCCTCGAGCTGTGTCCGGCACTGGGCATCTCGATCCCGGTGGGCAAGGATTCGCTGTCGATGCGCACGCAGTGGTCGGACGGCGCCGAGAAGAAGAAGGTCAGCTCGCCGGTGAGCCTGATCGTCACCGCCTTCGCCACGCTGGCCGATGTGCGGGGCACGCTCACGCCGCAACTCGACCGCGACGAGGCCGACACCACGCTGGTGCTGATCGACCTGGGCCGCGGCCGGCACCGCATGGCGGGCAGCATCCTGGCGCAGACCCTGGGCCAGAGCGGCGACACCGTGCCCGACCTCGACCATCCCGAAGACCTCGTGAACCTGGTCAAGGCGGTGAACCTGCTGCGCGCCGAGGGCAAGATCCTCGCGCTGCACGACCGCAGCGACGGCGGCCTGTTCGCGGCCACCTGCGAGATGGCCTTTGCGGGCCAGGTCGGCGTGGCGCTCAACGTCGACATGCTGGTCACCGAAGGCGACGGCATCTCCGACAGCCGCATGGAAACCGGCGACGCCAAGAACTGGGCCCAGCAGGTCAGCGCGCGGCGCGAGGAACTCACGCTCAAGGCCCTGTTCAGCGAAGAGCTGGGCATGGTGCTGCAGGTGCGCACGGCCGAGCGCAACGAAGTCATGCAACTGCTGCGCGCCCACGGGCTGAGCGCCCACAGCCATTTCGTCGGCAAGACCCGGCCGGCCAGCTCGCCGCTCGAGGTCGGCAAGGGCAAGATCGAAGTCTGGCGCGATGCCAAGTCGGTGTTCAGCGCGACGCTGCACGACCTGCACCAGGTCTGGGACTCGGTGAGCTGGAAGATCGCGCGCGAGCGCGACAACCCGGCCTGCGCCGATGCCGAGCACGCCGCCGCGGGCGAGCCCTCGAACCCGGGCCTGCACGTGTTCCTGCCGAACGCACAACCGGCCGCGCCGGCCATCCTGCAGTCGCGTCCCAAGGTCGCGATCCTGCGCGAGCAGGGCGTCAACTCGCATGTCGAGATGGCCTATGCCTTCACCGAGGCCGGTTTCGAGGCCTTCGACGTGCACATGACCGACCTGCAGACCGGCCGTGCCGACCTGGCCGATTTCAAGGGCGTGGTCGCCTGCGGCGGCTTCAGCTACGGCGACACGCTGGGCGCGGGCATCGGCTGGGCACGCAGCATCACCTTCAACCCCAAGCTCTCGGAACAGTTCCAGGCCTTCTTCGGCCGTGCCGACACCTTCGGCCTGGGCGTGTGCAACGGCTGCCAGATGTTCGCCGAGCTGGCCGACATCATCCCGGGTGCCGAAGCCTGGCCGCGCTTCACCACCAACCAGAGCGAGCGCTTCGAGGCGCGGCTGGCGATGGTCGAGGTGCTGGAGTCGCCCAGCATCTTCTTCGGCGGCCTCGCCGGCAGCCGCCTGCCGATCGCGGTGGCGCACGGCGAGGGCTATGCCAACTTCAAGCACCGCGGCGACGCGACGAAGGCCATCGCGGCCATGCGCTACGTCGACAACCACGGCCAGCCGACCGAGCAGTACCCGTTCAACCCGAACGGCAGCGCGGGCGGCCTGACCTCGGTCACGACCGCGGACGGCCGCTTCACTGCCGTCATGCCCCATCCGGAGCGCGTGTTCCGCAACATCCAGATGAGCTGGACCTCGGAAGACAAGAGCGGTTGGAGCCCGTGGATGCAGATCTGGCGCAATGCGCGCAAGTGGGTGGGCTGACCCCACGCCAGGCTGCCATCGATTCGTGTGCGCTGGCGCACTGCGCATGCCCCCGGCGGCCTCGATGATCACCCGATGCTGAATCGCCGTGACTTCGTGGGGGCCCTGGGTGCCGTTCTTCCGCTGGCCGACGCGCTGTCGGCCGAGCCTTTCCTTGCATTGAAGCCATCGCCGCGCATGCCGGTGCTGTTCGTCGGCCATGGCAGTCCGATGAATGCGATCGGCGACAACGCCTACCGGCGCAGCTGGCAGGCGCTGGGCGCGGAGTTCGGCCGCAGGTATCCGACGCCACAACTGATCCTGTGCGTGTCGGCCCACTGGCTCACGCAGGGCGGCTGGTTCCTCACCGCGATGGCGAAGCCCAAGACGATCCACGACTTCGGCGGCTTCCCGCAGGAAGTGTTCGACCAGCAGTTTCCCGCCCCCGGCTCACCTGCCGCTGCCGCGGAGATCGCGCAGTTCGTGCGCCAGCCGGTCGGCGGCACGGCCCTGGGGCTCGATCGCGAGGAGTGGGGCTTCGACCACGGCACCTGGTCGGTGCTCAAGCCGATGTTCCCGCAGGCGCAGATTCCGGTGGTGCAGCTGAGCATGGACTACAGCCGCACGCCGGCCGAGCACGCGATGATGGGCCGGCAACTCAAGGCCTTGCGCGAGCGCGGCGTGCTGATCGTGGGCAGCGGCAACCTGGTGCACAACCTGCGCGTGACGCGCCGCGGCACCGCGCCGGACCAGGCCTACGACTGGGCCCATGCCTTCGATCGCATCGTGACCGAGCAACTGGAGAAGGGCGATCTGGCGTCGCTGCCGCGCTTCCAGTCGCTGGGCGCCGTGGCGCAGCAGGCGCACCCGACGCACGAGCACTACCTGCCGCTGCTCTATGCAGCCGGAGCGGTCGATGCGGGCAAGGAAGCGCCACGCTTCTTCAACGCCGACTTCCAGTCGGCGTCCATCTCGATGCGTTCCGTCGTCTGGGGCTGAACGCGGCGCTCAGCAATAGCGCTGCAGCAGCGGCCGCGCCATGCGCGGGTCGGTGGCCTGCTTCGGGTCCCACGACCACATCGACAGCGTGCCCATGATCGCGGTGCGCTCGACGCCACCGTTCTGCGCGTAGAGCCGGCTCTGCACGTTCTGGGCGCGGCGGCCGCGGCAGTCGATGGCCACCAGGTAGGCCAGCGAGCGGTAGCTGCCCAGCAGGCCGGCCTCGCGTTCCTTCTCCATGTCGACCAGCACCAGCACGGCCGGGTAGGCGCGGTCGTCGTCGGTGTTGTGGTTCTGGACTTCCACCAGCCCGCGGCGATCGACATAGATGCCCCGCACCTCGCGGCCGAACTGCATGCCTTCGAGCGCTTGCCAGCGCTCCGGTGCGGGCTGGGCGCCGACGGAAACGTTCAGCAGCGCCCAAAGCGCCACGCCGGCCAGGCGGGAAATGGAAATTCTCATGGGGCCTCGCGGATCGAAAAAAAGAAAAGGCGGCACGAGGCCGCCTTTTACACGAGCTCAGCCGTCGATCACTCGATCTTTGCCTTGGCGCGCAGCTCTTCTTGATACTTCTGCAGGCGTTGCTGCTGCAGCTGCTGCGTGATCTGCGGTTTGACTTCGTCGATCTTCGGCAACTCGGCCTGGCGGATGTCGTCGACGCGGATGATGTGGTAGCCGAACTGCGACTTGATCGGGGCCGGCGTGGTCTCGCCCTTGCCCAGCTTGATCATGGCTTCCGAGAATTCGGGCACGAAGCTCGCGGGGTTGGCCCAGTCGAGGTCGCCACCGTTGGCACCCGATCCCGGATCCTTGCTCTGCTTCTTGGCGATGTCCTCGAACTTCGCGCCCTTCTTCAGGTCGGCGATGATCTTCTTGGCTTCGTCTTCGGTCTCCACCAGGATGTGGCGCGCCTTGTATTCCTTGCCGCCGTTGGCCGCCACGAACTTGTCGTATTCGGCCTGCACGTCGGCATCGGTCACCGGATGGGTCTTGCGGTAGTTGTCGAACAGGGCGCGGATCAGGATGGCCTGGCGGGCGAGTTCGAGCTGGCTCTTGTAGTCGTCGCTGGCGTCCAGGCTCTGCTTCTGGGCTTCCTGCATGAACACTTCGCGGGCGATGACTTCCTCGCGCAGCTGCGGTTCCATTTCCGGCGTCACGGGACGGCCCGCGGCAGCCAACTGCTGGGCCAGCACTTCCATGCGGGCCTTGGGCACGGCTTTGCCGTTGACGATCGCCACGTTTTGCGCAAACGCGCCAACGGAAGCTGCGCTCAGCACGAGGGCTGCTGCCAGGGTCTTCAGGGTAGGTTGTTTCATGGAATGGTCCTTAGGACTCGCAGGGTGAGATCGCGCAAAGCGCAGTGGTGAAAGGGGGTGTCTCGTGCCGCCGTAGGAGAGGGCGGTCCGCGAAGGAAATCGTGCGGCTCAGAGCGTTTCGATGGCGATGGCGTGAACGCCCTCGGCGATGAAAAAGTGCAGCGCATCATACACAAGCCGATGCCGCGCCACGCGGGGCTTTCCGGCGAATTCGGGGCTGGCGATGCGGACCCTGAAATGGGTCCCGTAGCCCTCGGCGCCGGCGCCCGCATGGCCCGCATGCGCGGCGCTTTCGTCGATCACTTCGAGGGTGGTGGGCTGCAGCTTCTCGCGCAGCACCGCGTCCAGCTGGGCGGCGGTGTAGAGCGTCATGCGGCGGGCGTGTCTTCGGATTTCAGGTGGGGTGCGATGTAGAGCCCCTGCGCGATCAGGAACACGATCGGGAAGGCGTAGCCCCAGAGCTTGAAGTTGACCCAGGCCTCGGTGCTGAAGTACAGCGCGACGTAGCCGTTGATGACCGCCATGAACAGGCAGTAGCCGATCCAGGCGATGTTGAGGTGGGTCCAGATGCGTTGCGGCAGTTGCAGCTGTGCGCCCAGCATGGCCTGCAGGAAGTTCTTGCGGAAGCCCCACAGCGCCACGGCCAGCGCGATCGCCATCGCGCCGTACAGCACGGTCGGCTTCCACTTGATGAAGCGGTCGTCGTGCAGCACCAGCGTCAGCGTGCCGAACAGCAGGATCAACACCAGCGTCGCCTTCTGCATGGTCTGCAGCTTGCGCTCGATGGCATAGGTGATGACCATCTGCAGCACGGTGGCGCCCATCAGCACCGCGGTCGCGACATAGATGTCGGCCAGCTTGTAGGCGCCGAAGAACAGCAGGATGGGGAAGAAGTCGAGGATCAGTTTCATGCGGAGCGGGGAGGCGTCAGTCCTTGCGGGGTTCGAAATCCAGCGACGCCGAATTCATGCAGTAGCGTAACCCGGTCGGCGTGGGGCCATCCGGAAACACATGGCCGAGGTGGGCGCCGCACTGGGTGCAGACATTCTCGGTGCGCGTCATGCCGTGCGAGCGGTCGACGATGTTGGTGATGGCGCCGGGCACGGCTTCTTCGGAGAAGCTGGGCCAGCCGCAGCCGGCGTCGAACTTGGTCGCGGCCTCGAACAGCTTGGCGCCGCAGCACACGCAGTGGTAGGTGCCGTCGTCCCAGTGGGCTTCGTACTTGCCGGTGAAGGGGCGCTCGGTCGCGGCATGGCGCGTGACCTCGAAGGCGCCTTTCTCGGCGCCTTTCTCGGCCAGCAGCGCCTTCCATTCGGCATCGGTCTTCTGGATCTTGGGGGTGGAAGGGGAGGTCATGAGGAGCAGCTGATTTCGATCGTGGAGGCCCAGTCGGGCGGGAATCCGGCATAGGCGTCGTGGCCGGCGTGTTCTTCAAATGGGGTTTCGAGCAGTTTCAGCAAGGTGGCGACCCCCGAGAAGTCCTTGGCCGCGGCCAATTCGATCGCCTGCTGGCCCAGGTGGTTCCGCAGCACGAATTTGGGATTGGCGGCGTGCATGGTCGTGGCGGCTGCCGCCGAGGGCAGGCCCGCGTGCCGTTGCGTGAAGGTGGCGAGCCAGGCGTCGATGCCCGCCGGGTCGACGAACAGGTCGCGCACCGGCTGCAGGTCGCCCGTGGCCATGGCGTCGGACAGGCGGCGCCAGAAGATCGTCCAGTCCGTCCGCTCGGCGGCCAGCACCCGCAGCACGCCGTCGACCAGTGGCCGGTCGGCTTCGCCGGCATCGGAAAGGCCCAGCTTGGCGCCCATGCGGGCGTCGAACTCGCGCGGGAAGACCGTCTTGTACGACTCGAGCGCGGCGATCGCCAGTTCCTGGTCGCCGATCAGCGGCAGCAGCGCCTGGGCCAGGCAGAACAGGTTCCAGTAGGCCACGTTGGGCTGCTGGTTGAAGGCGTAGCGGCCTTGCGTGTCGCTGTGGTTGCAGATGTGGGCCGGGTCGAAGCCGTCGAGGAACTGGAACGGGCCGTAGTCGATGGTGAGCCCGAGGATGCTCATGTTGTCGGTGTTCATCACGCCGTGGCAGAAGCCCACCGCCTGCCAGCGGGCCAGCAGCGCGGCCGTGCGTTCGCTCACGGCCTCGAGGAAGGCTGCGTAGGCGTTGCCGCCGAAGCGCTCGGTGTGGCGGCAGGCCGGGTAATGGCGGTCGATCACGTGGTCGGCCAGCGCGCGCAGCTCGTCGATGCGCTCGGCGGCCGCGAAATGCTCGAAGTGGCCGAAGCGGATGAAGCTGGGTGCGACCCGCGCTACGACGGCAGCGGTCTCCAACGCTTCACGGCGCACGGGTTGGTCGGAGCCGGTCACGCTGAGCGCGCGGGTGGTCGGGATGCCCAGGCCGTGCATGGCTTCGCTGCAGAGGAATTCGCGGATGCTCGAGCGCAGCACGGCGCGGCCGTCGCCGCCGCGCGAGTAGGGCGTGCGGCCCGCGCCCTTGAGCTGCACCTCGAGTCCGCCCTCGGCCTCGCCGATCGCGATCGCGCGGCCGTCGCCCAGCTGGCCGGCCCAGACACCGAACTGGTGGCCGCTGTAGACCGTGGCGTAGGGCTGGGTGCCGGCGATCGGCAGGCTGCCGGTCAGGGCCGCGAGGGTGCGCTCCGACTGTCGCCATTCGGCGGGCAGGCCGAGTTCGCGCGCCACCGCGTCGCTGTGGCCGACCCAGTAGGGCGCGGGCAGGGGGGTGGGGCGCAGGGCGGTGAAAAAGGCGGGACCCAGGGTGGTGAAGCCGGGTTTCCAGCGCAATCCCAGGTCGGCAACCTCGAGGTCTTCGGCAAGCAGGCTCATGACCGGATTGTCCGGCAGAGCGCGAAACCCCTGGCCGAGCGGGCCATCCCCGGCCCTGGGACGGTCAATGGCTCAGCGACGGCGTGTGCCAGATCCGTGCCCGGTACTGCGCGGGCGGCAGGCCGAACCAGCGCTTGCAGGCGCGGAAGAAGTTGCTGCTGTCGACGAAGCCCAGCAGGTCGGCCACGTCGGTCAGCGTGTGGCGGTCTTCGGCCAGGTACTGCTGTGCCAGCTCGCGGCGCGTGCGGTCGAGCAGCGACTGGTAGGACACCGATTCCTCCTGCAGCCGGCGCTGCAGCGTGCGCTCGGCCAGCCCGAGGCCGGCGGCCACGTCCTGGCGGCGCGGCTCGCCCTGCTGCAGGCGGCGCGCGATCTCGGCGCACACCAGGGTGCTGGTGGTGGTCTGGCCCAGCAGGTTCAACTGGTCGTCCAGCAGGTGTTCCTGCATCTGGCCCAGCGCCGGGTGGTGGGTGGGCAGCGGCATGGTCATGTCGGCTTCCGACAGCAGCATGCGGTTGGCGACCGCGTTGAAGCCCACGTCGCAGCCGAAGGCCTCGCGGTGCAGCCGGTCGCTGGCCGGGGTCGGGTAGACGAACTCCATGGCCAGCGGCTGCAGTTCGCGCCGCGTGAGCCACTGGCATTGCATCAGCGTGGTCAGCAGCGCGTACTCGACGCGCTGGCGCGGGATCGGCAGGCTGCCGCCGTTGTGCGACATCACCAGCCAGCAGCCGCGCGTGTCGGACTGCAGCGAGAAGGCGGTCGCATCCGAGATCACCGCCATGTAGCGCGTCAGCCGCACCAGCGCGGCGCCCAGGTCGGGGCTGCAGGCCATCGCATGGCCGACCGTGCCCAGCTTGCTGTGCGTGGCGGCCAGGTCGCGGTGCAGGCCCAGCGTGGTCTTGCCGGCGCGCGCCAGCGCGAGCTGCCAGAGCACGGTGATCTCGTCGACCGGGATGCGGGCGTTCTGGCGCAGCAGCGAGTCGGGTTCGAAGCCGGCATCGCGCAGCAGCGACGGCACGTCGAGCCCCTCGGCCTCGAACATCGACAGCACGCCTTCGAGCCAGGCGGCGGAGCTGGTGCGAAGTTCCGGCTGTTGCGCGCAACCGGGTCGGCGCAGCGGCCGACGCGGATGGCGAGAGATTTGGGCTCCTGAAGTCATTGCTTTGGCTCGCTTGCGATAGCGGGGAAAACGGCGACCGTTCCTAGAATTTTGACGGGTTCGATGGCTTCGCAGTATGGGTCACCGGACACCAATCCAGAAATTCCGATTAACCCGGTGTGGATACAACAAGAATGAACGAGACAAAAAAGACAGCGGTGGGCGCACGCGCGCTCGCTTCGACATTGGCGGCAACCGCCTGCCTGGTCCTCGCGGCCTGCGGCGGTTCCGGTGGCTCGTCCCAGGCGGCACCGACGCCGCCACCCACCACCCCGACCCCCACGCCGCCGGCCGCCGACGGGCCGATGGTGCGCCAGACCACGGCCGGCAAGATCGAGGGCGTGGACGACAGCGCGCGCACCGGCACCTGGTCCTGGAAGGGCGTTCCCTTCGCCAAGCCGCCGGTCGGCGCCCTGCGCTGGCGCGCACCGGTCGAGCCCGAGGCCTGGAGCGGCATCCGCCCCGCGGCGACCTTCGGCAACGCCTGCCTGCAGCTCGGGCGCCTGTTCGGCCCAGGCGAGAACAACACCTACGACGCCACCATCGGCACCACGCTGGGCCAGCCGGTGGGCAGCGAGGACTGCCTGTATGTCAACGTCTGGCGCCCGGCCACCACCGACGCGAAGCTGCCGGTGCTGCTGTTCGTCCACGGCGGCAGCAACATCTCGGGCTACACGGCCGACCCGCTGTACGACGGCGCGGCCCTGGCCAAGGCCGCCAACGCGGTGGTGATCACCACCAACTACCGGCTCGGCCTGCTGGGCTTCCTGAACGTGCCGCAGCTGCGCACCGGCGGGACGGCGGGCGACGACTCGGGCAACTTCGCGCTGCTCGACATCCTGGCGGCCCTGCGCTACATCCAGGCCAACGCCGCGGCCTTCGGCGGCGATGCGGGCAACGTCACGCTGTCGGGCGAATCGGCCGGCGCCACCAACCTGCTGGCGCTGATGACCTCGCCGATGGCCAAGGGGCTGTTCCACAAGGTCTTCGAGATGAGCGGCGGGATCTCGCTGGCGAGCAACCTGCCAACCGGCACGCTGCCGACGCTGACGCCGGCCTCGACGAAGCAGGGCGAAACCCTGCTCGAGAGGTTGCTGGTCGCCGACGGCACGGCAGTGGATGTCGCGGCCGCGCGCACCTACCTGGCGACACGCACCCCCGCCCAGGTGGCCGACTACCTGCGCGCCCAGGAGGGCAAGGCGCTGCTGCGCGTGGTCCAGGCCGCGGGCCTGAACAGCGCGAATCCCATTCCCGACGGCACGGTGATCCCGACCGACCCGATCGGCGCCATCGCCGCCGGCAACTACATCCAGGTGCCGGCCCTGACCGGCAACACGCGCGACGAGGGCAAGCTGTTCGCGGGCCTGCTGGGTTCGCTCGGCATCCCGGGTTTCAAGGCAGGCTGGATCGTCGACGACGCCAAGCGCTTCAAGATGATGTACGACTACAACCCCGATGCGGCGCCCACGCTCACCGTGGAAGACATCATCGACCCTTCCTACCTGCCGGTAGACACGGTGGGAACGGGCTACAACGCGGCCACCGGCCTGATCACGCGCGGCCTGTTCGAGGCCAACCGCGACAACCTGCTGGGCGCGATGAAGCAGCACCAGTCGAACATCTGGCACTACCGCTTCGACTGGGCCCAGGCCCCGTCACCGTGGAACGATGTCTACGGCGCGGCCCATGCCTTCGACCTGGCCTTCGTGTTCGGCAACTTCGGCCCGGCGCTGCTCACCAACGCCGAGTTCAGCCAGGCCAACAAGCCCGGGCGGATCGCGTTGTCGAACGCGGTCATGGCCAGCGTCGGCGCCTTCATGCGCAACGGCGACCCGAACACGCCGGCGCTGGGCGCGAACTGGGCGCCCTGGCCGGCGCAATTGCGGCTCGACGCCACGCTGTCGGACGCGAAGATCACGCCCGTGGCCGCCGCGCCGAATTGAGCGTGCCGTCCAGTGCGGGTTTGTGTCATTGTGGAAGCTTCAAAAGCTTGCGTGAATCTGCGGTCGGTAAGCTTTTCAAAGTTATTTCACACAGGAGTTTGTAGATGCTGGGTTTGATGCAAGACCAACCGTTGTTGATTTCGTCCCTGATCGAATTCGCCGAACGTCACCACGGCGACGGCGAAATCGTGTCGCGGCGGGTCGAAGGCGACATTCACCGCTACACCTGGGCCGACGTGGCCCGGCGTTCGCGCCAGGTGGCCAGTGCGCTGGACGGCGAGAACCTGCTGTTCAGCGACCGTATCGCCACGCTGGCGTGGAACGGCTACCGTCACCTGGAGCTCTACTACGGGGTCTCGGGTTCGGGCCGCGTGCTGCACACCATCAATCCGCGCCTCCACCCCGAGCAGATCGCCTGGATCGCCAACCATGCCGAAGACCAGATCCTGTGCTTCGACCTGAGCTTCCTGCCGCTGGTGCAGGCCGTGCATGCCAAGTGCGCCACGGTCAAGAAGTGGATCGCGCTGTGCGACGCCGACAAGCTGCCGGCCGACAGCGGCATCCCCGGACTGGTCAGCTACGAGGCCTGGATCGGCGACCAGCCCACCGACTACGCCTGGCCCAGCTTCGACGAGAACTCGGCCTCCAGCATGTGCTACACCAGCGGCACCACGGGCAACCCCAAGGCCGCGCTCTACAGCCATCGCTCGACCATCCTGCACGCCTACGCGGCCGCTCTGCCCGACGTCATGGGCCTGTCTGCACGTGATTCGGTGCTGCCGGTGGTGCCGATGTTCCACGTCAACGCCTGGGGCATCCCGTACTCGGCCGCGCTGACCGGTGCCAAGGTGGTCTTCCCCGGCCCGGCGCTCGACGGCAAGTCGGTCTACGAACTGATCGAGGCCGAGAAGGTGACCTACGCCGCCGGCGTGCCCACCGTCTGGCAGATGCTGCTCACGCACATGAAGCCGGCCGGCCTGCGTTTCACGACGCTCAAGCGCACGGTGATCGGCGGCTCGGCCTGCCCGCCGGCCATGATCCATGCCTTCCAGCAGGACTATGGCGTCGAGGTGCTGCACGCCTGGGGCATGACCGAGATGAGCCCGCTGGGCACGCTGTGCACGCTCAAGAACAAGCACCTGTCGATGTCGGCCGATGCGCAGGATGCGATCCGCCTCAAGCAGGGCCGGGCGATCTTCGGCGTCGACATGAAGATCGTCGACGGCGACGGCAAGGAACTGCCCTGGGACGGCAAGGCCTACGGCGACCTGCTGGTCAAGGGACCGTGGATCGTCAAGGAATACTTCAAGGCCGAGGGCGGCAACCCGCTGGTGCCCGACGCGCAGGGCCGCGGCTGGTTCCCCACGGGCGACGTGGCGACCATCGACGCCGACGGCTTCCTGCAGATCACCGACCGCAGCAAGGACGTGATCAAGTCCGGCGGCGAGTGGATCAGCTCGATCGACATCGAGAACATCGCGGTCGCGCATCCGGCGATCGCCATGGCGGCCTGCATCGGCGTGTTCCATCCCAAGTGGGACGAGCGCCCGGTGGTGGCAGTGGTCAAGCGCCCGGGCGCCGAGGTCACGCGCGAGGAACTGCTCAAGTTCTACGAAGGCAAGACCGCCAAGTGGCAGATCCCCGACGACGTGATCTTCGTCGAGGCGATCCCGATCGGTGCCACTGGCAAGATCCTCAAGACCAAGCTGCGCGAGCAGCTCAAGGGCTACAAGCTGCCCGGGCTCTGAAACCCTGTCGGCGCGGCTTTCCTACCGAAGGGTAGGTCGACCGTGCCGATGGCCTTCCGCGCGGGCCGTGGCCTGAACCCCTGGCCCGCGATTCTTTTCCGTTCTATTTCATCGCAGGAGACAAAACAGTCATGAAGTTCCCGTTGCAGGCCGTCGCAGCCGTCGTTCTCGTATCCGCCGCCGCAGGCGCATTCGCCCAAAAGGGCGAGACGGTCAAGATTGCCTGGCTCGACCCGCTGTCCGGCCTGATGGCCGCCGTGGGCACCAACCAGCTCAAGACCACGCAGTACTTCGCCGAAGAGTTCAACAGGAAGAACCTCTCGGGTGTGAAGTTCGAGATCGTCGCCATCGACAACAAGCTGAGCCCGCAGGAAACCACCAGCGCGCTGCGCTCGGCCATGGACCAGGGCGCCCGCTACGTGATGCAGGGCAACGGTTCGGGTCCGGCGCTGGCGATCATGGATGCGATCGAGAAGAACAACGCGCGCAATCCGGGCAAGGAAATGCTCTACATGAACTACGCGGCGGTCGATCCCGACCTGACCAACGCCAAGTGCAGCTACTGGCACTTCCGCGTGGACGCCGACACCTCGATGAAGATGGAAGCCCTGACCACCTTCATGAAGGACCAGACCGACATCAAGAAGGTCTACCTGATCAACCAGAACTACGCGCACGGCCAGCAGGTTGCGAAGTACGCCAAGGAAAACCTCAAGGTCAAGCGGCCCGATGTGCAGATCGTCGGCGACGACCTGCATCCGCTGGCCCAGGTGCGCGACTTCGCGCCCTACATTGCCAAGATCAAGCAGTCGGGCGCCGACACCGTGATCACCGGCAACTGGGGCTCCGACCTGTCGCTGCTGATCAAGGCCGCCAATGACGCGGGCCTGAGCAACGTCAAGTTCTACACCTACTACGCCTACGGCGCGGGTGCGCCGACGGCCATGGGCGCGGCCTCCGAGGGCAAGGTCTACACCGTCAGCTACGCCCACTACAACATGGGTGGCGACATGCAGAAGAGCATCGACGGCTACAAGAAGAAGCTCAACGACGACATGGTCCAGACCTCGATCCACCATGTGTTCGCGCTGCTCGACAACGCCTTCGCGCAGACCAAGTCGACCGACCCGGTCAAGGTCGCGGCGGCGCTGGAAGGCATGAAGCTCAAGAGCTTCAACGGCGAGATCGAGATGCGCAAGTCCGACCACCAGCTGCAGCAGGGCCTCTACATCACGCGCTGGGAGAAGAAGAGCGCGAAGTACCCCTACGATGCCGAGAACACCGGCTACACGCTGGCGCCGGTCAAGTACTACGAGTCCTACGTAGCCAGCACGCCGACCTCGTGCCAGATGAAGCGTCCCTGAGATGGTGCACGGCGAAGTTCTACCGCGCGGTAGGATTTTTCCGTGCCGCCTGTCGCGTGGGCGATAGAAACGCTCTCTCCGAGGCGGCCGTTACGGGCATTCCCTGACGGTCCGACCTGCAAAGGCTTGTAATCTCGCTCGCACTCAGACCAACGACCCAGGAGACAACCATGCAATTTCCAGTCAAGTTTCTCGCCGCCTCCCTGATTGCCGCCAGCGCCGCCGGCGCCTGGGCCCAGCAGGGCGAAACCGTGAAGATCGCATGGCTCGATCCGCTGTCGGGCCTGATGGCCTCGGTCGGGACCAACCAGCTCAAGACCTTCCAGTTCCTGGCCGAGGAGTTCAACAAGAAGAACGTGGCCGGCGTGAAGTTCGAGATCATCGGCATCGACAACAAGCTGAGCCCCCAGGAAACCACCAGCGCGCTGCGCTCGGCCATGGACCAGGGCGCCCGCTACGTGGTGCAGGGCAACGGCTCGGGCCCGGCGCTGGCGATCATGGACGCGCTCGAGAAGCACAACGCGCGCAACCCCGGCAAGGAAGTGCTGTACGTCAACTACGCCGCGGTCGACCCCGACCTGACCAACAGCAAGTGCAGCTACTGGCACTTCCGGCTCGACGCCGACACCTCGATGAAGATGGAAGCCCTGACCACCTTCATGAAGGACCAGGCCGACATCAAGAAGGTCTACCTGATCAACCAGAACTACGCGCACGGCCAGCAGGTCTCGAAGTACGCCAAGGAAAACCTCAAGGCCAAGCGGCCCGATGTGCAGATCGTCGGCGACGACCTGCATCCGCTGGCCCAGGTGCGCGACTTCGCGCCCTACATCGCCAAGATCAAGCAGTCGGGCGCCGACTCGGTGATCACCGGCAACTGGGGCTCCGACCTGGCGCTGCTGATCAAGGCCTCGAACGACGCCGGCCTGAACGTCAAGTTCTACACCTACTACGCCGTGACCACCGGCACGCCGACCGCCATGGGCGCGGCCTCCGACGGCAAGGTCTACCAGGTGGGCTACAGCCACTACAACGCGCCCGGCCCGATGGTGCCGCTGATGGCCGAGTTCAAGAAGAAGTTCAACGACGACCTGTACACGGCCGACGTGTACACCGTCTACGCCATGCTGAGCGAGGCCTTTGTGCGCGTGAAGTCGACCGAGCCGGCCAAGGTGGCGGCGGTGCTCGAAGGCATGAAGTTCAAGAGCTTCAACGGCGACGTCGAGATGCGCAAGGCCGACCACCAGCTGCAGCAGGGCTTGTTCATCACGCGCTGGCAGAAGACCGATGCCAAGAACCCCTACAGCCCGGAGAACACCGGCTACACGCTGGCACCGGTCAAGTACTACGAGGCCTATGTATCGAGCACGCCCACCAGCTGCGAGATGAAGCGGCCCTCCTGACGCGCACCCGCGCCTGAGTGTCGAGGCCCGACTTCACAACTCGGGCCTTTTTCTTTTCACCACCGTACGGAACGATGAACGTCGAATTCTTTGTCATCTCCCTGCTCAACGGCGTCAGCTACGGGCTGCTGCTGTTCATGCTGAGCTCGGGCCTCACGCTCATCTTCAGCATGATGGGCGTGCTCAACTTTGCGCACACCAGCTTCTACATGCTCGGTGCCTACCTGGCTTACACGATCTCGGGCCTGGTCGGCTTCTGGCCGGCCCTGATCCTCGCGCCCCTGGTCGTGTTCGCGCTGGGCGCCGCCTTCGAGCGCTACAGCCTGCGCCGGGTCCACAAGTACGGCCATGTGCCGGAGCTGCTGGTGACCTTCGGCCTCTCGTACCTGATCCTCGAGGTGGTGCAGCTGCTGTGGGGCCGCTCGACGGTGCCCTACGGCCTGCCGACCCAGTTGCAGGGTCCGCTGTTCACGCTCTACGGCACGCAGTTCCCCAAGTCGCGTTCCTTCATCATGCTGGTCGCCATGCTGATGCTGGTGTCGGTGTGGCTGCTGCTCACGCGCACCCGCATCGGGCTGGTGATCCAGGCCGCGCTCAAGAACCCGGAAATGGTCGAGGCGCTGGGCCACAACGTGCCGCGCGTGTTCATGCTGGTGTTCGGCGGCGGTGCGGCGCTGGCCGGGCTGGCCGGCGTGATCGGTGGCAACACCTACGTCACCGAGCCGGCGATGGCCGCCTCGGTGGGCTCGATCATCTTCGTGGTGGTGGTGGTCGGCGGCATGGGCTCGCTGGCCGGCGCCTTCCTGGCGTCGCTGCTGATCGGCATCGTCCAGACCTTCGCCGTGGCCATGGACTATTCGGTCGCCACCGGGCTCCAGGGCCTGGGCGTGGCCGTGACCGAGCAGACCTTCGGCTACGAGCTGATGAAGCTCACCATCTCGCAGGTCGCCCCGATCCTGCCGTACCTGTTCCTCGTGCTGATCCTGATTTTCCGCCCTAAAGGCCTGCTCGGCACCCGCGAAGATTGAGATGAAGAACCACCCCCGAAGCGCCTGCGGCGCCTCCCCCTCGAGGGGGCGATACCAGCGGCCCGACAAAGCCGGTTCCGCGGTATCCCTGGACCACCCCCGATGCGCCTGCGGCGCTTCCCCCTCAAGGGGGCGATACCAGCGGCCCGGCAAAGCCGGTTCCGCGGTATCCCTGGCCTCGAGATCTGCCGGTTTCATGTGTCGTGTGTCACGCAATGGCGTGCTGGAAAACTGAGATGAATTCAATTGCATCCGCGTCGGCGCCCGTGCGCTACCACCGCTTCAAGCCCTGGAACCTCGGCCGCATCCTGGTGTGGTCGCTGTTCGCCATCGCGCTGATCGTCGCGCCGATGCTGTTCCGCAGCAGCCTGGCGCTGACCATGCTCTCGCAGATCGGCTACCTGATCATCATCTGCCTGAGCTACAACATGCTGCTGGGGCAGGGCGGCATGCTGAGCTTCGGCCATGCGGTCTACACCGGCCTGGGCTCCTTCATCGCCATCCACACCATGAACCTGGCGGCCAAGGGCAGCATCCCGGTGCCGCTGGTGCTGATCCCGCTGGTCGGCGGGCTGGGCGGCATGTTCTTCGCGATCCTGTTTGGCTACGTCACGACCAAGAAGTCGGGCACCACCTTCGCGATGATCACGCTGGGCCTGGGCGAACTGGTGGCCTCGATGGCGCTGATGTTCCCCACCTTCTTCGGTGGCGAGGGCGGCATCACCACCAACCGGGTCTACGGCACGCCTCTCTTCGGCCTGGACTTCGGCTCGCAGACGCAGGTGTACTACCTGATCGCGGTCTACTGCTTCATCTGCACCGCGCTGATGTTCGCCTTCACCGGCACGCCGCTGGGCCGGATCCTGAACGCGGTGCGCGACAACCCCGAGCGCGTCGAGTTCATCGGCTACAACACGCAGCGCGTGCGCTACACGGCCTTCATCATCGCGGGATTCTTCGCCGGCATCGGCGGCGGGCTGGCCTCGATCAACTTCGAGATCGTCAACGCCGCCGACAGCCTCAACGGCCTGCGCTCGGGCGGCTACCTGCTGTTCACCTTCCTGGGCGGCGCGACCTTCTTCTTCGGGCCGATCATCGGCGCGGTGCTGCTGGTGTTTGCCTCGATCCTGCTGTCCGAGCTCAGCAAGGCCTGGCTGCTGTACCTGGGCCTGATCTTCCTGTTCATGGTGATGTTCGCGCCGGGCGGCGTGGCCAGCCTGATCATGATGAACCTGCGGGTGGCCAAGTTCGGCCTCTTCAAGCCCTTCTGGAAGCTCTACGCCGGGCTGTTCGCGACCGGTGCCGTGCTGGTCGCCGGCGTGGCCAGCGTGGTCGAGATGATCTATCACATGCAGCTCAACGCGGCCCTGGGCCCGACGGTGCGCTTCTTCGGTTTCACGCTCGACACCTCGAGTGCGACGACCTGGGCGGTCTCGATCGGCCTGATGGTGGTCGGCGGGGTGTTGATGGAAATCGTGCGTCGCCGCTTCGTGCGCGAATGGGGCGCGGCACAGGAAGTGATCGAGCGCGAGATCAAGCGCGGGGAGACGGCATGAGCGCCACATTGAACTACGCGCTGGAACTCAAGGACCTGCGCAAGAACTTCGGCAAGACCGAGATCATCCGCGGCGCCAACCTGGCGGTGAAGGCCGGCGAGCGCGTCGCGATCATCGGGCCCAACGGCGCGGGCAAGTCCACGCTGTTCAACCTCATCAGCGGCCGGCTCACGCCGACCAGCGGCGACGTGCTGCTCAACGGCCAGCGGGTCAACGGCATGCGGCCCTATGAGATCAACCGCATGGGGCTGTCGCGCAGCTTCCAGATCACCAACATCTTCCCCAAGCTCAGCGTCTTCGAGAACCTGCGCTGCGGCGTGCTGTGGAGCCTGGGCTACCGCTACACCTTCCTGCGTTTCCTGTCGAAGCTCGACGACGCCAACGAGCGCACCGAGCAGCTGATGCGCCAGGTGGGCCTGGACCGCAAGCGCGACGTGCTGGCGGTGAACCTCACCTACGCCGAGCAACGCGCGCTTGAGATCGGCGTGACCATCGCCGGCGGCGCCAGCGTGATCCTGCTGGACGAACCGACGGCCGGCATGAGCACGACCGAGACCGCGCACTTCATCGCGCTCATCAAGGAGGTGACCGTGGGTCGCACGCTGTTGACGGTGGAACACGACATGGGTGTGGTGTTCGGCCTGGCCGACCGGATCGCGGTGGTGGTCTATGGCGAGGTGATCGCCTTCGACACGCCGGCCGCGGTGCGTGCCAACGCGAGAGTGCAGGAGGCCTATCTGGGCTCCTCGGTCGCCGACGCGCAGGGAGGCCACTGACATGCTCAAGCTCCAGGACCTCCACGCCTACTACGGCAAGAGCCATGTGCTGCATGGCGTTTCCTTCGGCGTCCAGCCCGGCGAGATCGTCGCGCTGCTGGGCCGCAACGGCTCGGGCCGATCCACCACCGCCAAGGCCATCATGGGCCTGGTGCATGCCGAGGGCGGCCTGCACTGGAAGGGCCAGGACATCCTGCGCCGCAAGGCCTACGAGATCGCGCACCTGGGCATCGGCTACGTGCCCGAGAACCGCGAGATCTTCCCCAAGCTCACGGTGCACCAGAACCTGCTGCTGGGCCAGAAGGGCAAGGCGGCGGTCAAGTCCAGCCGCTGGTCCTTCGACGACATGTACGCGATGTTCCCGCGCCTCAAGGAGCGCCAGCACAACGAGGCCGGCGTGCTCTCGGGCGGCGAGCAACAGATGCTCACGCTGTGCCGCACGCTGATGGGCGACCCCGACCTGATCATCATCGACGAGCCCACCGAAGGCCTGGCGCCGAAGATCGTCGAGCTGGTGGGCGAGTACCTCAAGCGGCTCAAGGACCGCGGCGTGTCGGTGCTGCTGATCGAGCAGAAGCTCACCATCGCGATGCAGATCTCCGACCGCGCGCTGGTCATGGGCCATGGCAGCATCGTGTTCGACGGCACGCCCGATGGCCTGCGCGCCGATGCGGCCACGCGCAAGGAATGGCTCGAGGTGTAAGTGAAAGGGCCGGCCGCCTGCACTGGGGGCCCGGACTTGCACGACTTGTCCCTCCAGCGACTGGGTGACATTGCCCGGTGGCCGGAAATGCCTAGAATTCCGGAAAAAAAGAACAGTCGTTCTTTTCGGAGACAGTCCCCGCCGGGCGCCCTGCGTCCGGGCGTGGGCGCTCCGCGGTTCATCCTCTCCAACCCTCTCATTCGAAGGAAAGCAGCATGACGGCTGAATACAAAGTGCTCGGCGAGGTCGCCGTGATCACGCTGGCCAACCCCCCGGTCAACGGCCTGGGCTTTGCGACGCGCGTGGGCATCACCGACGGACTGGCGAAGGCGCTGGCCGACGACGCGGTGAAGTCGGTCGTCATCACCGGTGCCGGCAAGGCCTTCTCGGGCGGCGCGGACATCAAGGAATTCGGCACCGCCAAGGCGCTGCAGGACCCGAACCTGCTGAGCGTGATCCTCGCGCTCGAAGCCTCGACCAAGCCGGTCGTGGCCGCGATTCACTCGGTCTGCATGGGCGGCGGCCTCGAGCTCGCGCTCGGCTGCCACTACCGCGTGGCCGCACCGGGCACCAGCGTCGCGCTGCCCGAAGTCAAGCTGGGCCTGCTGCCCGGCGCCGGCGGCACGCAGCGCCTGCCGCGCGTGCTCGGCGTCGAGACCGCGCTGAACATGATCGTCAGCGGCGAGGCCGTCAAGAGCGAAGTGCTGGCCAGCCTGCCTGGCCAGAAGCTGTTCGACGCGCTGTCGGCCTCGGCCGAATCGCTGTTCGACGAAGCCGTGGCCTTCGCGAAGTCGGTCGCCGGCAAGACCGGCGATGCGCTGCCGCTGGTGCGCAACCTGCCGTGCAAGCACCCGCAGGGCGACGCCTACTTCCAGTTCGCGCGCAACATGGTCGGCGGCATGTCGAAGAACTACCCGGCGCCGTTGAAGTGCGTCGATGCCGTCGAAGCCGCGGCCAAGATGAAGTTCGACGACGGCCTGGCCGAAGAGCGCCGCCTGTTCACCGCGCTGATGTTCACGCCCGAATCGCTGGCGCTGCGCCACCTGTTCATGGCCGAGCGCGCCGCGAGCAAGATCCCCGACGTGGCCGACGACACGCCCAAGCGCGAGATCAAGTCGGTGGCCGTGATCGGCGCCGGCACCATGGGCGGCGGCATCTCGATGAACTTCCTCAACGCCGGCGTGCCGGTCAAGATCCTCGAGATGAAGCAGGAGGCGCTCGACCGTGGCATCGCCACCATCAAGAAGAACTACGAAGCCCAGGTCAAGAAGGGCAAGCTCAAGCAGGACAAGTACGAGCAGCGCATGGCGCTGCTGAGCACCACGCTGAGCTACGACGACCTCAAGGACGCCGACCTGATCATCGAGGCCGTGTTCGAGGAGCTCGGCGTCAAGGAAAAGGTCTTCGGCGAACTCGACCGCGTGGCCAAGCCCGGTGCGATCCTGGCGTCGAACACCTCGACGCTCGACGTCGACAAGATCGCGGCCTTCACCAAGCGTCCGCAGGACGTGGTGGGCATGCACTTCTTCAGCCCGGCCAACGTGATGAAGCTGCTGGAAGTGGTGCGCGGCGCCAAGACCGGCAAGGACGTGCTGGCGACCGTGATGGGCGTGGCCAAGAAGATCAAGAAGACGGCCGTGGTGTCGGGCGTGTGCGACGGCTTCATCGGCAACCGCATGATCGAGCAGTACTCGCGTCAGGCCGGCTTCCTGCTGGACGAAGGCGCGACGCCGCAGCAGGTCGACCGTGCGGTCGAGAAGTTCGGCTTCGCGATGGGCCCGTTCCGCATGGGCGACCTGGCCGGCAACGACATCGGCTGGGCGATCCGCAAGCGCCGCGCCACCGAGCGCGCCGACATGAAGTACAGCAAGACCGCCGACAAGCTCTGCGAGCTGGGCCGCTTCGGCCAGAAGACCGGCGCGGGCTGGTACGACTACCAAGCCGGCAAGCGCGACGCGATCCCGAGCCAGGTCGTGCTCGACCTGATCGCGCAGCACCGCAAGGACGAAGGCATCACGCCGCGCAAGATCAGCGACGAGGAAATCGTGCAGCGCCTGGTCTACGCCCTGGTCAACGAAGGCGCGCACATCCTCGAGGACGGCATCGCCTCGAAGGCGGGCGACATCGACATGGTCTACCTCACGGGCTACGGTTTCCCGATCTGGCGCGGCGGCCCGATGCACTACGCGGGCCAGGTCGGCCTCTACAACGTGGCCGAGGCGATGAAGCGCTTTGCCCGGAACCCGCACGACGATGCGTCGTTCTGGGAGCCGGCACCGCTGATCCGCAAGCTGGTGGCCGAAGGCAAGTCCTTCGCCTGAAGCAGCAGGCCACACCGTGCTGAAGCGAGCGTTCGTCGGATTGCTGGGCGTCGTGGTGGTGCTGGCCGCCGCGATGGCGGTCAACACCTGGCGCACGCCCTCGCAGCAGGTGGCGGTGGCGGCCCCGCCGCCGCTGGCCATCGACCTCGACGCGGCCGTGCAGCGCCTGTCGGGCGCGGTGCAGTTGCGCACGGTCTCCAGCCTGGAGAACGTGGCGCAGAGCGAGGCCGAGTTCGACAAGCTCCATGCGCTGCTGGCGCAGCAGTTCCCCAAGCTGCATGCCGTGCTGAAGAGGGAAGTGGTCGGCAGCAAGGCGCTGCTCTATACCTGGGCCGGCAGCGACCCCAGCGCCGCGCCGGTGGCGCTGCTTGCGCACCAGGACGTGGTGCCGATCGCGCCGGGCACCGAGAAGATGTGGACCGTCGCGCCCTTCAGCGGCACCGTGCAGGAAGGCTTCGTCTGGGGCCGCGGCACGCTCGACAACAAGAGCAACCTGATGGCCCAGTTCGAGGCCGTCGAGATGCTGGTGGCCGCGGGCTTCCAGCCGCGCCAGACCGTCTACTTCGTCTTCGGCGACGACGAGGAGGTCAGCGGCCTGCGCGGCGCGCTGCCGATCGCCCAGCTGTTGAAGTCCCGCGGCGTGCGGCTCGAGTGGGTGCTCGACGAGGGCCTGCTGGTGCTCGACGGCGTGCTGCCGGGCCTGAGCAAGCCCGCGGCGCTGATCGGCCTGGCCGAGAAAGGCTACGCCACCTTCTTCCTCTCGCTCGACACGGCGCCCGGCCATTCGTCGATGCCGCCCGCGCACAGCGCGATCGGCCAGATGAGTGCCGCGCTGGCCCGGCTCGAGGCCACGCCCATGCCGGGCGGGATCCAGGGTGTCGCGCGTTCGATGTTCGGCACGCTGGCGCCCGAGATGGGCGGCATCAACCGCTTCATGCTCACCAACCTCTGGCTGACCGCACCGCTGGTGCAGTCCCAGTTGGAGAAGAGCCCGAGCAGCAACGCGATGCTGCGCACCACCACGGCGCTGACCATCGTCAAGGCCGGCAACAAGGACAACGTGCTGCCCGGCCGCGCCGAGGCGGCGGTGAACTTCCGCGTGCTGCCCGGCGATTCGCTGCAGAGCGTCGAGGCGCATCTGCGCAAGACGCTGGCCAACGACGCGATCCAGATCGAGGCCTACCCGGGCAACTCGGAGCCTTCGCCGGTGTCACCCACCGAAGGCCGTGGCTACGCCACGATCGCGCGCTCGGTGCGCGAGGTCTTCCCCGAGGCCGTGGTGGCGCCGGGCCTGATGACCGCGGCCACCGACTCGCGCCACTTCAGCCTGGTCAGCGACGCGGTCTACCGCTTCTCGCCGCTGCAGATGAAGGGCGAGGACCTGGCGCGCTTCCACGGGACCAACGAGCGCCTGGCGGTGGCCAACTACGCCCGGATGATCCAGTTCTATCACCAGGTCCTGCGCAGCACCGGTTCGGCCGCGGCCGCGCAGTGACCTCTTTCCCTTCCATTCTCCAAAGGACCTCACCATGACCCGCGCCGTCATCGTTTCCACCGCCCGCACGCCGCTCGCCAAGAGCTGGAAGGGTGCCTTCAACATGACGCACGGCGCCACGCTGGGTGGCCATGCGGTGCAGCACGCGGTGGCGCGCGCCGGCATCGACGGCGCCGAGGTCGACGACGTGATCATGGGCTGCGCCACGCCCGAAGGCGCGACCGGCTCGAACATCGCGCGCCAGATCGCGCTGCGCGCCGGCCTGCCCATCACCACCTCGGGCATGACCATCAACCGCTTCTGCTCCTCGGGCCTGCAGACCATCGCCACCGCGGCCCAGCGCATCATCGCGGGCGAGGGCGAGGTCTATGTGGCCGGCGGCGTCGAGAGCATCTCGTGCGTGCAGAACGAGGCCAACCGCCACATGATCACCGACCCGTGGCTGGTCAAGCACAAGCCCGAGATCTACTGGAACATGCTGCAGACCGCCGAGCAGGTCGCCAAGCGCTACAACATCGGCCGCGACGCGATGGACGAGTACGGCGCCGCCAGCCAGCAGCGCGCCACCGCCGCGCTGGAAGCCGGCCGCTTCAAGGACGAGATCGCCCCGATCACCGTGCTGGCCGGCGTGGCCGACCCGGTGCTGGGCCTGCGCACCAAGGAAGTCACGGTCGAGAACGACGAAGGCATCCGCGCCGGCACCACCAAGGAAGGCATCAGCGGCATCCGCTCGGCCATGCCTGGCGGCCTGATCTCGGCCGGCAACGCCAGCCAGTTCTCCGACGGCGGCGGCGCCTGCGTGCTGGTCGACGAAGCCTATGCCGAGCGCAAGGGCCTGAAGCCGCTGGGCCGCTTCCTCGGCTTCGCGGTCGCGGGCTGCGAACCCGACGAGATGGGCATCGGCCCGGTGTTCGCGATCCCCAAGGTGCTGAAGAAGCTGGGCCTGACGGTCAACGACATCGACCTGTGGGAACTCAACGAAGCCTTCGCGGTGCAGGTGATCTACTGCCGCGACAAGCTGGGCATCCCGGCCGACCGCCTCAACGTGGATGGCGGCGCCATCGCCGTGGGCCACCCCTACGGCGTGAGCGGCCAGCGCCTCACGGGCCACGCGCTGATCGAAGGCAAGCGCCGCGGCGCGAAGAAGGTCGTGGTCACGATGTGCATCGGCGGCGGCATGGGTGCTGCGGGCGTGTTCGAAGTGATCTGATCTTCGAATCACTGCGGCAAGCAAAAGGCCGCGTCGGGCCTCCAGCCCGGCGCGGCCTTTTCGCATCCGCGCCTAGGCGGAATGCGCCCAGTTGGCCATCAGCGTGTTCGATGGCAGCTGTTCGTCGAGCAGCTTGCGCGCGGTCTCCACGCCGGCCACTGGCAGCCCGGTCGGATCCAGCTTGCCGATCTGCACCAGCACGCTGGCCTGGTCCCAGTAGATGTGCTCGTGGTAGAGCTTGTCGCCGCGGAACTTCACGATGGCGACCAGCGGGATCTCCACGCGTTGGCCGGTGGGCGGCACGCCCGGCAGCAGCCAGTCGATCTCGCAGCTGTGGGTGAAGCAGAACAGCATCTCGTCGACGATCTGGCTGGTGCCCACGGTGCGCGAGATCGGGATCAGCGTGGTGTCGGGCGGGTTCGCATCCACGAAGTGGTGGCGGTAGAAGCGCGACAGCAGCCGGTGGCCCACGCCGCCGGTCATCGTCGGGATGTGGTTGACGTAGGGCTCGGCCACCATCGTGGCCATGGTGGCCTCGACGTCGCGGGTGGCGAATTCATGCTCGCAGTGCTTGTCCCACAGCGCGGAGAAGTCGTAGTGCGGCCCCAGCACCTTGCGGAAGGCCGCGATGCTGCGCTGGTGCGCCATCAGGGCCGAAGGCTTGTGGAAATGCTCGCTGCCGGCGCGCGCGAAGGCGTGGTCCGCGCCGGGGTAGACGTAGAGTTCCACACCCGCGCGTCCCTGCAGCGCCTGCAGGATGGCGTCGCGCGCCGCCGGCGGGCAGAAGCCGTCCTGCTCGGCGATGTGCAGCACCAGCGGCTTGCCCGTGAGGGCCTTGGCCTCGTCCAGCGCCTGTTCGATGCCGACGCCGTAGTAGGCCACGGCCACCTCGCAGTCGGTGCGGCAGGCCGACAGGTAGGCCAGCTTGCCGCCCAGGCAGAAGCCCAGCACGCCCGCTTGGCCCGCGAAGGCCGGCAGGGTGCGCAAGGCGTCCAGCGCGGCCTGGATGTCCTCCACGCCCTTGGCCTCGTCGAAGCCCTGGTAGAGCGCCAGCGCGCGGTCGAACTGCGATTCATCGAGTTCGATGCCGGCTTCCTGGCGCCAGAAGAGATCGGGCACCAGCGCGACATAGCCTTCCTCGGCGTAATAGTCGGCCAGCTCGCGCATCGTCTTGTTGACGCCGAAGATCTCCTGCGCGATGACGATGCCCGGACCCTTGCCCGCGGCGGGCAGGGCGAGGTAGGCGCCGAATTCGCCGCTGCCGTCGGCGGCGCGCAGGGTCAGGCGGCTTGCTTGCGCCTCGGATGTGGTGCTCATGGGTTGGGGTTTCCTTGGGGGTGCAATGTGGTGTAGCGGCCGTCTGCATAGAGCAGCGGCGCATGGCGTCCCGGGTGCAGTTGTACGGCCTTGATCTCGCCGATGATCACGGCGTGGCTGTGCGCGACCATCATCTCGTCGACCACGCAGTCGAAGGCCACCAGCGCATCGCGCAGGATGGGCGCGCCGGTGGTCAGGGTGTCCCACAGCGCCGTCTCGAACAGCTCGCCGGTGCCGGGCCCGGCGCCGCCGAAGCGCCCCGCCAGATCGGCATGGTGCGTGGCCAGCAGGTTCACGCTCATGCGCCGGCTCTCGGTGATGCCACGGAAGGTGCTGCCGTTGAGGTTGATGCAGGTCAGCAGGCGCGCGGGCTCCGCCGACAGCGCCGTGACGGCCGTGGCCGTGAGGCCCGTGGGCCGCTGCCCGTCAGTCGTGGCGACGATGCACACCGCGCCCGCGAGCCGGCGCATGGCCAGCCGGAAGTCGGCCGGCGGCAGGCACGCGGCCCGGCGCAGGGCCTGCAGCGGGGGCAGGGCGGCAGGCGCTTCGACCACGCTCATGCCGCAGCCTCCTCGGCCGGTGCGACCTGCGCGAGGTAGGCATCGACCAGGTCCGGGCGCATGAAGAAGTTCGCGTAGTCGGTCGGGTCGTTGAAGCCGTTGACGATGCGTCGCGCCACCGCGGGCAAGGCAGCGGCGCTGCCCAGCAGCCGCATCACATGCGGGGGCGGCGGCGCCAGCATGGCGTTGGTCCAGCCGCTCACATGCGTGCCGTAGCCGTTCCAGAAGCCCTCGAAGGTGTGCTGCATGAAGCGCTCGTCGAAGGCGGCCTGCCCCTGCGCGACGATGGCGGTCTCCACCGCGTGCGCGAATTTCGCGGCATTGTTCGAGCCCTGGCCCGTGATCGGGTCGTTGAGCATCACCGCATCGGCCATGCCCATCACCAGCCGTCCGCTGGGCAGGCGCCCGACCGGCTTGCGCACCGTCGGCGGGAACGCGCCGCTGAGGAGGCCGTTGGCGTCGGTGAGTTCCACCTGCGCGCAACGCTCGGCTTCCCATGGCAGGAAGCGCCGCAGGATCTCCAGTGAGCGCGCCAGGTGCTCGGCGGGGCTGCGGACGTCGGCCCAGCAGTCCATGGGGCCGCCCGGGACGCCTTCGAACACCATGATTTCGCAGGGGCCGCTGTGCGTGAGCGCCGGGAAGACGAAGTACTCGCCCACCCCTGGGATCAGGTTGAAGCTCACCGCGCTGTGCTCCTCGCGCGGCCGCATGCCGTGCACGTAGGTGAGGGCCAGGGCGCGCTGGGGCCGGTCGTAGGGGCTGCGGTCGGCGTCGCGCTCGAACATCTTGGCGATGGCGCCCTTGCCGGCCGCCACGATCACCAGGTCATGTTCGCGTGTCCACTGCTCCAGGTCCTCGATCTCGGCATCCTTGAAGAGCAGCTGGCCGCCGCGCTGGCTGAAGGCCTCCATCCAGCCGGGCAACTTGACGCGCTGGTCGACCGACTGCGCGACATGGTCCAGCCGGTGGCTCCAGCTCAGCGCCTTCACGCCCGCCTGCTCGGGGTGGGGCACGGCGAAGGAAATGCCCTCCACCGGCGGGCAGTCCTGTTCCCAGAAGGCCAGGCCGCGGTCCCGCTCCAGCTGCAGGCTGTCATGGAACATGCATTGGCTGGACATGACCTTGCCGCCGCGGATGTCGTCCGCCGAGCGGTTCGAGACCACGGTCACGCCATAGCCCCGGGCCTGCAGGCCTAGGGCGAGTTGCAGGCCGGACTGGCCGGCGCCGACGATGAGGATGTTGCGCATGGGTGTCTCCAGTGGTTTCGTGGGGGTCAGGCCATCAGCTTGGGGATGGCCGGCTCGAAGGATTCGGGACCCATGGCCGAGTAGCCGCCATCGACGGCGTAGTCCGCCCCGGTGACGAAGCTGGCGTGGTCGGAGCACAGGAACAGCACCACCTGCGCCACCTCTTGCGGGTCGCCCACGCGGCGCAGCATGTGGAAGGGCGCGGCCACGCGGTCGGTCTTGGCGCGGTCGCCTTGGCTCAGCTGGTCCATGATGGCCGACCAGGTCCAGCCGGGCGAGACGCTGTTGACGCGGATGTTGTCGGGCGCCAGGTCCAGCGCCATGTTGCGCGTGAGCTGCACCAGCGCGGCCTTGCTCGTGGGATAGAGCCAGCGGCCGGTCTGGGCCACCTTGGAGGAGATGCTGGTGAAGTTCACCACCGCCCCCCCGCCACTGCGGCGCAGGTGCGGCAGCACCGCCTGCAGCATCACGACGGCGCTGGCCACGTTCACATTGAGCGCCGTGAGCCAGTCCGCACGCGGCGATTCGACGCCGTTGTCGACGTAGCTGCAGGCCAGGTTGACCAGGAAGTCCACCCGGCCGAAACGCGCAGCGGTCTCGTCGGCGCAGGCCCGGACCTGGGCGTCGTCGGTGATGTCGGTGCGGCGGAACCACACCTTGTCGTCGCCGCCGCAACTCGCGGCGACGCGCGCGCCGCCTTCGGCATCGATGTCGGCCAGCGTCACCCGCACCCCGGCCTCGTGCAACGCGCGCACCACGCCCGCGCCGATGAGGGTCGCCCCGCCGGTCACGATCGCCACCTTGTCCTGCAAGCCCTTGAACATCGCCGTCTCCTTTTATCGTTGGGATGGCCGAACGATAGGCAGGGCGGGGCGCGCGCGGGGTCCGGAAAGCGCAGGCCGGATCCCGAATGCGCAGGTCTTTACCGGGCGCCGAGGGCCGGCCCCGATGTGCAGGAAGGGGCCTTTTGATAGATTGTCTGCACCATGCTGACCCGGCCCGCTTCGCTGCCCCTGTCGCGCTTCAGCCTGTTCCACACCCGCGACGTGGACCAGGCGCGCGAAAGCGTGGCGCGGGTGTTCTGCCCCCACGTGCTCAACACCTGCCACCCGCGCGATGCGCTGGACGCCCGCCACCACAGCGCGCCGCTGGGCGCGGACGCCAGCCTCAACTACGTGCAGTACGGCCCGGCCGTGGAGATCGACCCCGGCCATCTGGGCAGCTTCTACCTGCTGCAGATTCCCCTGCGCGGCGGCGCCACCGTCTGGTGTGGCGGCAAGGAGGTGCGGGCCGACCGCAGCATGGCCTCCCTGCCATCGCCCACCGAATCCCTGCGCATGCAATGGGCCGACGACAGCCCCCACCTGATCGTGCGTTTCTCGCAGGCCGCGGTGGTGGCGCAACTCGCGCAGCTGGCGCAGTGCGAGGTGCAGGGCCCGCCGGTCTTCGAGCCCGGCGTGCGGCTGGACGAACCCTCCGTCGCCCCCGCCGTGGCCTTCGTGCGCTACCTCTGCGACGCGCTGGACGGCGACCCGGGCTTTGCCGGCTCTGCGCTGGCCCGCCAGGCGGAAAGCTACCTGATCTCCACCTTGCTGCTGCAGCTGCCGCACAGCCACCGGCCGGTGCTCGACGCCTCGGCCCGGCGGGCCCTGCTGCCGCGCACGGTGCGCCGGGCCCAGGAGTTCATGCGCGCCCATGCCGCCGAGCCCTTCACGCTGGTCGACCTGTGCCGCCATCTGGGCGTGAGCGCGCGGGGCCTGCAGCAGGCCTTCGCTGCCGCCACCGGCGAAAGTCCGATGGCGTACTGGCGGGGGATGCGCCTGGACCTGGTGCGCCAGGCGCTGGTGGGCGGGGCGATCCGCGCGGAGCCCGGCGCCCTGGCGCGGCTGGCCGAACGCTACGGCTTCTTCCATGCGGGCCATTTCGCGGCCCACTACCAGCGGCGTTTTGGCGAGCGCCCGGGCGATACGGCACGTGTCTTCAAGGAGTCAGGGCCGCCGCATTGATTCCAGTACATTGCTCGGCTTGTCTCCTTCCAGCACGGCACGGCCATGACGTTTCGCTCCACCCTCGACTTCCTGCTCTATGACTGGCTCGATGCCGAGTCGCTCAACCAGAACGAGCGTTTCGCCGACCATTCGCGCGAGACCTTCGACGCAGTGCTCGACACCTGCGAGCGCATCGCGCGCGAGAAGTACGCGCCGGCGAACCGCATCGTCGACACGCAGGAGCCGCACTTCGACGGCGAGAAGGTGATCCTGCCGCAGGCCACGCACGACGCCCATGCGGCCTTCGCGGGCTCGGGCATGCTCAGCGCCGCGCAGGACTACGAGATCGGCGGCATGCAGCTGCCCTACACCGTGCAATCGGCGGCCAACGCCTTCTTCGCGATGGCCTCGGTCAGCATCGGCTCGAACATGCTGACCAGCGGCAACGCCAACCTGCTGATGGTGCACGGCACCGACATGCAGAAAGAGGTGTTCGCCAAGAACGAATTCTCGGGCCGCTGGGCCGGCACCATGTGCCTGTCGGAGCCGCAGGCCGGTTCTTCGCTGAGCGACGTGGCCACGCGCGCCGTGCCCGACGGGGCCGATTTCCAGGACGACCCGCTGGGCCCGCGCTACCGCCTGACCGGCAACAAGATGTGGATCTCGTCGGGCGACCACGAGCTGACCGAGAACATCGTGCACATCGTGCTGGCCAAGATCCCCGACGCCGACGGCAAGCTGGTGCCGGGCACGCGCGGCATCTCGCTGTTCATCGTGCCGAAGAAGATGGTCGACACCTCGGGCGCGCTCACCGGTGAGCGCAACGACGTGGCGCTGGCCGGCCTCAACCACAAGCTGGGCTGGCGCGGCACCACCAACACGCTGCTGAACTTCGGCGAGGGCAGGTACCCGGTCGACGGCAAGGCCGGCGCGGTGGGCTACCTGGTCGGGCAGCCCGGCAAGGGCCTGCACTGCATGTTCCACATGATGAACGAGGCGCGCATCGCCATCGGCATGGCGGCCTCGATGCTGGGCATGGCCGGCTACGAGGCCTCGCTGGCCTATGCCAGGCAGCGCCCGCAGGGCCGACCCGTGGGCCCGGCCGGCAAGGACGCGGCCAGGCCGCAGGTGCGCATCATCGAGCATGCCGACGTGCGCCGCATGCTGCTGGCGCAGAAGGCGTACTGCGAAGGGTCGCTGGCGCTGCAGCTCTACTGCGCGCGGCTGGTCGACGTGCAGAAGACCGGCGACGCGCAGGCGGCCGACGAGGCGCGGCTGCTGCTGGAGGTGCTCACGCCCATCGCGAAGAGCTGGCCCAGCGAGTGGTGCCTGGAGGCCAATTCGCTGGCCATCCAGGTCCATGGCGGCTACGGCTACACGCGCGATTTCCCGGTCGAGCAGTACTGGCGCGACAACCGCCTCAACATGATCCACGAGGGCACGCACGGCATCCAGGCGGCCGACCTGCTGGGCCGCAAGGTGCTGATGGAAGACGGCCGCGGCCTGGCGCTGCTGGCCGCGCGCATCGCCGAAACGGCCGCGCGCGCGGCCGCCGTGCCCGCGCTGGCGGCCGATGCCCGGGCCCTGACCGACGCGCTCGCGCAGGTCGAGGCGGCGACCCGCGCCGCCTGGTCGACCGGCGATCCGGGAGCGGCCCTCGCGAACGCGGTACCCTATATGCAAGCTTTCGGCCATACCGTGCTGGCGTGGATCTGGCTCGATGTTGCATATCGCTCGCTTTTGGGCGATGCGGCAGCATCGACGCCGGCCACCGTCGGCAGGCTCGGGGCCGCAAGCTATTTCTTTCACTACGAACTGCCGAAAATCGGCGCGTGGCTGCGTGTGGTCGAGAACCGAGATCCCACATGCGCCCAAATGCCCGAGGAAGCATTCTGATGAACAGCGGGAGCTACATGCCCAAACTACGATCCAACGAACCGCCGAAGCCGCACGCCAGCCTGGAGAAATGGACCTGGCTCCTGATCTACGGCGGCCTGTTCGTGCTGATTCTGGGGATCGCCACGTCGCGCACCGACACCGTGCTCGGCTGGAGCCTGGCCACGCCGGGCGCGCTGGCGGCCGCCGTCGGCGTGCTGCTGATCTACCTGCGTTCGCGCATCAAGGACAAACCGTGATCAAGCACATCGTGATGTGGAAACTCGTCGACGCCACGCAGGCGCCGCCATTCAAGCAACTGCTCGAGACCTGCAAGGGCATCGTGCCCGGCATGCGCGAGTTCGAGGTCGCCGTGCAGGCCGAGGGGCTGGAAGCCAACCACGACGTGGCGCTGTACTCGGTGTTCGACGATGCCGCCTCGCTGCAGGCCTACGTCGTGCACCCGCGGCACCAGGAAGTGGTGGCGACCTTGCCCGCGCGCGCTTCGCGCAGCGTGTTCGACTACAAGACTTAACCCCCCGAAGCGCCTGCGGCGCCTCCCCCCAGGGGGCGATACCGGGGGCCCGGCAAAGCCGGTTCCGCGGTATCCCTGGATTTGGTCCTGCCGGTTATTGTGAGCGAGCCTCGCCAACCGCGGATCGGAACCCACACACAGAAAGATGCACCCATGAGCCAACGCACCGTTCAACAACTCTTCGACCTCAGCGGCAAGACCGCGCTCATCACCGGCGGTTCGCGCGGCCTGGGCCTGCAGATGGCCCATGCGCTGGGCGAGGCGGGCGCCCGGATCATGCTGAGCTCGCGCAAGGCCGACGACCTGGAGCAGGCCACCGCCGACCTGCAGGCCGCGGGCATCGACGCGCGCTGGATCGCCGCCGACTGCGCCAAGGAAGAGGACACGCGCCGCCTGGCCGACCAGACGCTCGAGCGCATGGGGGCCATCGACATCCTGATCAACAACGCCGGCGCCAGCTGGGGCGCACCCGCCGAGTCGCACCCGGTCGAGGCCTGGGACAAGGTCATGAACCTCAACGTGCGCGGCTACTTCGTGCTGGCCCAGCAGGTGGCCAACAAGTACATGATCCCGAACAAGACGGGGCGCATCATCAACATCGCCTCGATCGCGGGCCTCAACGGCAACGGGCCGGAGATCCAGACCCTGGCCTACAACACCTCCAAGACCGCGGTGATCGGCTTCACGAAGACGCTGGCCGCCGAATGGGGCAAGTACAACATCAACGTCAACGCGATCTGCCCCGGCTTCTTCATGACCAAAATGGCCTCGGTGCTGATCAAGAACGTGGGCGAGGACAAGATGACGGCCACCGTGCCGCTGGGCCGGCTCGGCGACGACGAGGACCTCAAGGGCATCACGCTGCTCTACGCGAGCGAGGCCGGCAAGCACATCACCGGCCAGTGGCTGGCGGTCGACGGCGGCGTGAGCGTCGTGCTGGCCTGAACGGGACCGCGACCGTGAGCGACAACAACGACATCAACGTCCGTTCCTACACCAGCCAGATCCCGTTCGCGCGGCACCTGGGCTTCGAGCTCACCAAGTTCGCAGACGGTGCCTCCGAGATCCTCTACACGCCCAAGCCCGAGCATCTCAACACCTTCGACGTGGCCCACGGCGGCGCCTGCATGACCCTGCTCGACATCGCGATGGCGGCGGCGGCACGCAGCCAGACGCCCGAGGTCGGCGTGGTCACGATCGAGATGAAGACCAGCTTCATGCGGCCCTCGGTCGGCCCGCTGCGCGCGCGCGGCCGGCTGATCCACCGCACCGCGACGCTGGCCTTTGTCGAGGCCACGATCTACGACGAGAAGGAGCAGGCCTGCGCACAGTCGACGGGCACTTTCAAGTACGTGAAACGACGCCTGCCGACGGGTCCGGCGAGCGCGAATGCGCAGCGTCCACCGTCGACGGACTGACCCCCGAGGCGCCTGCGGCGCCTCCCCCCGCAAAAGGGGGCCACACCCGCGGCCCGGCAAAGCCGGTTCCGCGGTGTTCCTCGACTCAAGACAGACACCACCCCCATCGAACAGGAGCCTTTCATGCCCACCAATCGCCAACAGCATCTGGACAACCGCCCCGAGGGCGAAGCCGTCGCCGGCAACTTCAAGCTCGTGACCGCCGAGACGCCCGCGCTCGAGGACCACCAGGTGCTGGTGCGCCACCACTACCTGAGCCTGGACCCGTACATGCGCGGGCGCATGAACGATTCCAAGAGCTATGCGCAGCCGCAGCCGCTGGGCCAGGTGATGCAGGGCGGCACGGTGGGCGAGGTGGTCGAGAGCCGGAACCCCAAGTACGCCGTGGGCGACAAGGTGGTGGGCTTCGGCGGCTGGCAGGAATACAGCGTGGTCGACGGCAACGTGGTCGGCGCGCTGCGCAAGGTCGACACCACCCACGTGCCGCTGTCGCACTACCTGGGCGCGGTCGGCATGCCGGGTGTGACCGCCTGGTACGGCCTGGTCAAGATCATCGCGCCGAAGGCCGGCGAGACGGTGGTGGTCACGGCCGCCAGCGGCGCGGTGGGCAGCGCCTTCGCCGCGCTGGCCAAGGCCCGCGGCTGCCGCGTGGTGGGCATCGCGGGCGGTGCGGACAAGTGCCGCTACGCGACCGAGGAACTGGGCTTCGACGCCTGCATCGACTACAAGCAGCATCCTGACGTCAAGAGCATGTCGCAGGCGCTCAAGGAAGCCTGCCCGGACGGCATCGACGGCTACTTCGAGAACGTCGGCGGCTACATCTTCGATGCGGTGCTGCTGCGCACCAACGCCTTCGCCCGCGTGGCCCTGTGCGGAATGATCGCCGGCTACGACGGCGCGCCGCTGCCGCTGGCCAACCCGGCGCTGATCCTGATCAACCGCCTGAAGATCGAAGGCTTCATCGTCAGCGAGCACATGGAATTCTGGCCCGAGGCGCTCAAGGAGCTGGGCGGCCTGGTCGCCAGCGGCAAGCTGCGCCCGCGCGAGTCGGTGGCCGAGGGCATCGCCGCGGCGCCCGAGGCTTTCCTGGGCCTGCTCAAGGGCCGCAACTTCGGCAAGCAGCTGGTCAAGCTCGTCTGAGCCTCCGGCCGGCCTGCGCCGCGCGCAAGGCCGTCGCTTCGCCGAGCCGTCGGCGGGCGTGTCGCGCCCAGGACTCGACGTTGAGGGGGTGAACGGGTAGGGTGGCGGCATGACCGACCTCATCCTCCATCACTACCCCACCTCTCCCTTCTCCGAGAAGGTCCGGCTGATCCTCGGCGTCAAGAAGCTGCCGTGGAAGTCGGTCTTCATCCCGCCGATCATGCCCAAGCCCGAGGTGCTCGAACTCACCGGGGGCTACCGCAAGACGCCGTTCCTGCAGATCGGCGCCGACATGTACTGCGACTCGGCGCTCATCGCCGACGTGCTGGAACACCTGCAGCCGCAGGCCACGCTCTACCCGGAGCCCGAGAAAGGCATGTCGCGCATCCTGTCGCAGTGGGCCGACACCACCTTGTTCTGGGCGGCGATGGCATGGAACCTCCAGCCCAAGGGCGCGGCCGAGGTCTTCGCCCATGCGCCGCCCGAGGCGGCCAAGGCCTTCGGCGAGGACCGCGGCAAGATGAGCGCGGGCAACATGACGCGGCTGCGGCCCGCCGATGCCACCAGCGCCTACAAGTCCTACCTGCGGCGCCTGTCGGACATGCTCGACGACAAGCCCTTCCTGCTCGGCGAAGTGCCCTGCATCGCCGACTTCTCCGCCTACCACCCGCTCTGGTACACGCGCCGCATCGAGGCCGTGAAGGGCATCCTCGACCTCACGCCGGCGGTGGTCGACTGGATGGACCGCATCGCGGCCATCGGCCATGGCCAGCCGGAGAAATTCAGCGCGCCGGAAGCCATCGCCGTGGCCCAGGCGGCGACGCCCCTGACGGTGCTGACCGACAGCACCTTCCAGGACGACCACGGCATCCCGCTCGGCAGCGAGGTCACGGTCCGGGCCGAGAGCTTCGGCCTCGAGGAAACCGCCGGCCAGCTGGTCGCCGCGACGCGCACCCACTACACGCTGGCGCGCCGCAGCGACCGCACGGGCACCGTGCACGTGCACTTCCCGCGCATCGGCTACGTGCTGCGCAAGGCCGAGGCCTGAGCGCCGTCGCGCGCAGGACATCGCGCGGCGCCGCAACGCGGTTCAATACGAGACAAGAGACGACAACGCAAAAAGGACCGCTTCCATGATTCAGGATTTCAAGGGCAAGACCGCCGTGCTCACCGGCGCCGGTTCGGGCTTCGGCCTCGAGTGCGCACGCATCGGCGCGGCGCGCGGCATGAACCTCGTGCTGGTCGACGTGCAGCAGGACGCGCTCGACCGCGCCCAGGCCGAGATGGAGGCCGCGGGTGCCCAGGTGCTGGCACGCCGCGTCGACGTGTCCAAGGCCGACCAGATGGAATCGCTCGCGCAGGCGGTGCAGGAGCGCTTCGGCGCGCCGCACTTCGTGTTCAACAACGCGGGCGTGGGCGCGGGCGGGCTGGTGTGGGAGAACACCGTGGCCGACTGGGAATGGGTGCTGGGCGTCAACGTCTGGGGCGTGGTGCACGGCGTGCGCCTGTTCACGCCGATGATGCTGGCCGCTGCCGCCCAGGACCCGTCGTACCGCGGCCACATCGTCAACACCGCCAGCATGGCGGGCCTGCTCACGCCGCCCAACATGGGCGTCTACAACGTGAGCAAGCACGCGGTGGTGAGCCTCACCGAGACGCTCTACCAGGATCTCTCGCTGGTGACCGACCAGGTCGGCGCCAGCCTGCTGTGCCCGTACTTCGTGGCCACCGGCATCAACAACAGCGAACGCAACCGCCCCGGCGACCTGCCCGCGGGCGAGCTGACCAAGAGCCAGCTGATCGGCCAGGCCATGACCTCCAAGGCCGTGAGCAGCGGCAAGGTCAGCGCGGCCGACGTGGCGAACAAGGTCTTCGACGCGATCCGCGACAACCAGTTCTACATCTTCAGCCACCCCAAGGCGCTGGGGAACGTGAGGAGCCGCATGGAAGGCATCGTCGCGGGCACCAACCCGGCCGACCCGTTCCTGGAGCGGCCCGAGATCGGCCAGCAGTTGCGCGCGCAACTGCGCGCCTGAGCCCCGCTCGGCCGACCTGTTTTCCTACACGGCCGCCGCGCGGCCGCGCGTAGGGTGAGCGGACCATGACGCATCCCTTCACCCCTCGCCAGGTCTTCCGGGGCCTCTCGGCCGTCGCGCTCGGCCTCTGTCTGCTGTGCGCCGGCGCGGGTGCTGCCGCCCAGGACGCGGCCGCGCTCAAGGCCCGGCACCAGGCCCTGACGGCGCGGCTGACGGACAACCCGTTCCAGCGCCGGCTGGTGCTCGACTCCACGGAGAGTCCCGACCGCCTCAGCGGCGACATCTATGCGGTGGTGGACCATCCCTTCGCCGAACTGAAGGCGCTCGAGCGGCCGGCCAACTGGTGCGAGGTGCTGATGCTGCACCTCAACACCAAGCATTGCGCGGTGAAGGGCGGCGAGGCCGCACCGGTGGTCGAGGTGGCGATCGGGCGCAAGTTCGACCAGCCGCTCGACAAGGCGCAACGCGTGCCCTTCGTCTGGGGCGGCGCCGCGGCGACGGCCGACTACCTGTCGGTGCGGCTGTCGGCGGCCAGCGGGCCGATGTCGACGCGCGACTACCGCATCGGCTTCGAGGCCACGCCGCTGGGCCCGAAACAGAGCTTCGTGCACCTGTCCTATGCCTACGGCTACGGCACCGCGGCACGGCTGGCCATGCAGGCCTACCTCGGCACGCTGGGCAGCGACAAGGTCGGCTTCACGCCGAAGGGCCGCGATGCGCAGGGCGCGACCGACTACGTGGGCGGCGTGCGCGGCGTGGTCGAGCGCAACACCATGCGCTACTACCTGGCGATCGACGCCTTCCTCGATGCGCCGCAGCCAGAGCAGCTCGACCGCCGGCTGGCCGCCTGGTTCGACGCCACCGAGCAGTACGCGCGGCAGCTGCACGAGACCGAGCGCTCGGAGTACCTGACGATGAAGCACAGCGAGTACGCGCGGCTGAAGACCGGGTCCTGACGCGACACGCTGCGCGCGCCGGGCCAGCCGGCGCGGCAGGAGGCCTCACTACAATGGTTCTTCATCTTTGAACGGGTGACCCCATGTCCTCCATTGCCGCGGTCCGGAATGCCGATATCGTCGACAGCCTGCCGCAGGCGCTCTTCGCATGCGACGCCCAGGGCGTCTATCTGCGGGTCAATCCCGCCTACGAGCGCCTGACGGGTCACGCGGCCCATGCGCTGGTCGGTCGCGAGACGATCGCGCTGGTGCATGGCGCGTTCGAGTTGCCCCCGGGCCCCGAGTCGCTGGCGCGGCCGTCGTGGACCAGCCGGCACCGCGACGGCCGCACGCTGCCGTTCCAGCTCGTGCTCACCCCCATGCCGCAGCAGGACGATGCACCGCACAGCTGGCTCGGCACGCTGGTGCCGGTGCCGCCGCGCGACACGCAGGCGCTGGCCCGCTGGAACGACGGCTTCCACGACGCCTGGACCCAGCTGCCCAACGTGGCCTGGCTGCGCGAGCGCGCGGCGTTGAAGCTGCAATCGGCGCGTCAGCGCCAGCGGCCCTGCGCGCTGCTGGTGGTCGAGCTCGACCAGATGGCCCGGCTGCGCGACTCGCAGGGCGACGAGATGCTGGGGCAGGTGCTGCAACTGTGCGCGCACCGCATCCGCGGCGCCCTCGGGCCCGAAGCGGTGCTCGCGACGCTCGGCGGCGGGCTGCTGGCCTGCGTGGTCGATGGCGATACGCACGAGGTCGATGGCCGCATCGACGCCATGCTGCACGCCCTGTCGCTGCCCATGCAGGGGGCCGACCGCAGCCTGCGCCTCACGGCCTGCATCGGTGCCGCGATCAGCCATCTCGAGAACCGCACGGACGTGAGTGAACTGATGCACCGTGCGCGCGTCGCGCTGGGCGTGGCCAAGGCCGCGGGCGCGGCGCAGGCGCGCTGGTTCACCAGCGCGATGCAGAGCCAGGCCGAAGGGCGGCTGCAACTCGAAGGCCTGCTGCGCGAAGCGCTCGAGCGCAACGAATTCAGCCTGGTGTTCCAGCCGCAGCTGCACCTGTCGACCGGACGCATCCAGCACATGGAGGCCTTGCTGCGCTGGCAGTCGCCGGCCCTGGGCGCGGTCAGCCCGGCCGCCTTCATTCCGGTGGCCGAGGACATCGGCCTGATCGTGCCGATCGGCGAATGGGTGATGCGCGAGGCCTGCCGCGAGGTCGGCCGGCTGCACCGCCTGCTCGCGCGCAGGGGCGGCGAAGCCCCCCGCGTGGCGGTCAACGTGTCGGCGCACCAGCTGCTGTCGCCGGGCCTGGTCGAGATGGTGCAGAGCGCGCTGGCCGATGCGGGCCTGGGCCCCGAGCACCTGGAGATCGAGATCACCGAGAGCATCTTCCTCAACGATGCGGCGCGCGCGCTGGCCACGCTGGAGTCGCTGCGCCAGCTGGGCATCGAGCTGGCCATCGACGACTTCGGCACCGGCTACTCGAGCTTCTCGTACCTGACGCAATTTCCCTTCGACCGGCTCAAGATCGACCGCTCGCTGGTCATGAACGTCGATCAGCCGGGCAAGGGCTACGCGATTGTCGCGGCCATCGTGTCGCTCGCGCATGCCCTGGGCATGAAGGTCACGGCCGAAGGCATGGAAACCCCCGCGCAGGCCGCGGCGCTCGAGGCGCTGAAGTGCGACGACATTCAGGGCTACGGTTTCGCGCGGCCCCTGCAGCCCAAGGCGCTGGAGCGGCTGCTGATCGGCGCGCCGGCCTGAGCGCCAGCGCGCATCGCCTTCCGTGCGTCCCGTGCATACCGAGCCGATGCCCCTGACGGCCTTCGAGCGCGGCCTGCGGCCGGCGCCGTCTTCGAACCGACCCCTGGTGCTGGCCGTACTTTTGGCGGGACTGTTCGCGGTCCTGGCGTGGCTGGCGCTGCCGCAAGGATGGTTCGAGGCGCCCGCGCCTCGTCGACCGGTCCCGGGCGGGGCGGCACCCACGGTGGCCCCGGCGCCGACGGTGCCGGCCCCGCCCGCGGCATCGCCTGCGCCCTGGCCGTCGCAGCGCATCGAGCGCGTCACGAAGTGCGTGGACAGCGCCGGGGCGGCGAGCTATGCCGACGGGCCATGTGCCCCGGGCCTGCGCGGCGCCACCGTGGAGCTGCGCCCCGACAGCAACCTGGCCGATGGCATGAGCGCGGGCGCGCGCGAGGCGTCGGCACAGCAGAACCGCGACGCCGCACAGGCGAGGGCGGCGCACGAGCGGCGCGCGGCCTTGCAGGCCGATGGCGCGGTGCAGGCGTGTGCAGACATCGACGCAGAGATCGCCTGGCTGGATGCGGCCGCGCGACAGCCGCAACGCGCCGCCTCGCAGGACCGCCTGCGCGAGCGGCGCAAACAGCTGCGGGATCTTCAGTTCAGGTCGCGCTGCCGCTGAGGCCCACGCCTGCGGTGTCGCGTCCTCGAAAGGGCGGCGTGCCCCGATTTCCGATGGCCTTGCTTCATCCATGCAAGCAAACACATAAACGAAATTAATGAATTTCCTGTCGAGTTGGCCGAGTAAAAATAAATATCCTTTTAAATCAATGGCTTGTTTCGATGATGATTTTCGTTTTCAACAAAATCACAAAAATACATAAGCTTATATAAATACAAGCGTTCCCTTCGCCGGGCGCAATTTCTAGAATTCGGGCCTAGTGTTTTCCCCTAACAGGACTGCGAGCGCCCCTTGAAACTGCCGAGCCACAACCGCTACGACTTCACGCCCATCGATGCGCGGGCGGACTACGAATGGCCGGGCGGCAAGCGCCTCGCCGTGGTCTTCTGCAACAACATTGAGCACTTCGCGTTCTCGGCCGGACTCGGCACCGACAACGCCTCCGGATCGGGGCCGCAGAATCAGCGCAACTGGGCCTGGAAGGACTACGGCAACCGTGTCGGCCTGTGGCGCTACCTCGACCTGCTCGACGAGTTCGAGATCCCTGGCTCGCACAACATCAACTCCACCGTGCTCGAGGCCTATCCCGAGATCACGCGCCGTCTGGTGCAGCGCGGAGACGAGTTCATCGGCCACGGCCGCACCAACGCCGAGCGGCAGGACGTGCTCTGGGAAGAAGACGAGGCCCGGCTGATCACCGAGTCGACCGAGGTGATCGAGCGGCTCTCGGGTCGTGCGCCCGAAGGCTGGCTGGGCCCGTACATCGCACAGAGCAAGGTCACGCTCGACCTGCTGCAGGAGAACGGCTACCGCTACGTGCTGGACTGGCCGGCCGACGACCAGCCCTTCTGGATGCGTACCCGCGCCGGGAAGATTCTCTCCGTGCCCTATCCGCTCGAGCTCAACGATTCGCCGGCGCTGATCTTCCGCCAGCACACGGCGCGCGAGTTCGCCGACATGATGATCGACCAGTTCGACGAGATGCTGCTGCAGTCGCGCAAGCGGCCGCTGGTCTACATCGTCGCGCTGCACCCGTTCATCATCGGCCAGCCCTTCCGCCTGCACGCGTTTCGGCGTGCGGTCGAGCACATCCTGCGTTCGCGCGACCAGCTCTGGCTGACCACGCCGGGCGACATCGCGCGCTACGCCAGCGCGCTGCCGCCGGGAGTCGTCCCCGGCAGCTGATTCCGCGCCAGCGCGCCACCACACCCCTCGTTCTTCCGACCCGGCCCGCCGGCGTCGGCCGGACGCGCTCGTCCCCTCACGACCTTTCTTCCTGATCCCGACCATGACCGTCACACGCTTCCTCTCCCGTGCCCCGCGCCTTCCGGGCCGGGCCTTCGCCCTCGCGCTGGTCGCCAGCGGCGCCCTGCTGGCCGGCCCCGTGGCGCAGGCCGCGGACACGGTCCGCTTCCAGACCGACTGGCTGCCCTCGGGCGAACACGCCATGTACTACGGCGGCTGGGAGAAGGGCTTCTTCGCGCAGGAAGGCATCGACATCACCATCGTGCGCGGCTACGGCCCGAGCGACACGGTGGCGAAGGCGCCCACCGGTTCCTTCGACTTCGGTGTGGCCGACGCTTCGTCGGTGCTGACCGCACGCGCGCGCCAGGGTCTGCCGGTGAAGTCGATCGCCGTCATCTATTCGCACTCGCCGCATTCGCTGTTCGTACTCAAGGATTCGGGCATCACCTCGCTCAAAGACCTCGAGGGCAAGCGCATCGGCGCGCCGGCCGGCAACAGCCACCGCGTGTACTTCCCGGCCGTGGCGGCCAAGGCCGGCGTACGACCCGAACGTGTGAACTGGGTCACGATGGACGCGGCCGCGCTCGGCGCCCAGCTGATTGCCGGCAACGTCGACGCGATCCCGCTCTACACCATCCACCTGGGCGCGCTCAATGACGCGGCGCGCAAGGCCGGCAAGGAGGTCGTGGCGCTGCCCTATGTGGATGCGGGCTTCAGGATCTATGCGGCCACGATCATCGCGAGCGACAAGGTACTGGCCGAGAAGCCCGACCTGACGCGGCGCTTCCTCAAGGCCGTCAAGCACTCGTTTGAATGGGCGCGCGACAACCCCGAGGAAGCCTGCCGCGCCCACGTGCGCAAGGTGCCCGAGGTGGGCTACGACGTCTGCCTGATCAGCCTCAAGGCCACCTTGCCCTTCGTCTTCAACGCGCACGAGAAGGAATTCGGCTGGGGCGGTGTCTCGCCCGAGCGCCTTGCTGCGACCTGGGCCGCCGTGGCGCAGGCCCAGGGCCTGGACCCGGCATGGAACCCGGCGCAGGGCGTGGACACCTCCTTCCTGCCGGCCCGTTGAACGAGCGACCGACGCCGCGCCATGATCGAGATCCGACAGCTGAGCAAGACCTACCGCGGCAACGACGGTGCGGACACGCTGGCGTTGAGCGAGACCTCGCTCGACGTCGGCGCGCGCGAGATCGTGACCATCGTCGGCCCTTCGGGCTGCGGCAAATCGACGCTGCTGCGCATGGTCGCGGGCCTCGCGCCGCCTTCCACTGGCAGCGTCGCCATCGCCGGCCAGCCCGTGACCGCGCCACGTACCGGAACGGGTGTCGTGTTCCAGGCCAGCACGCTGCTGCCCTGGGCCTGCGTGCTCGACAACGTGCTGTTCCCGGCCCGCATCGCCGGGCGCCGCACGCCCGCGCTGGTCGCTCGCGCCCGCGAACTGCTGCGTCTCAGCGGCCTCGCGGACTTCGAGCAGGCGATGCCGCACCAGCTGTCGGGCGGCATGCGCCAGCGCGCCACGATCTGCCGCGCGCTACTGCTCGACCCGGACGTGCTGCTGCTCGACGAACCCTTCGGCGCGCTGGACGCGCTCACCCGCGAGGAGATGACGGTCGAGCTGCTCAACCTCTGGCAGCGCGCGCCCCTGACCATCCTGTTCGTCACCCACTCCATCAATGAAGCCGTGCTGCTGGGCGACCGCGTGGTCGTGATGTCCCCGCGCCCGGGTCGTGTGGAGGCGGTGATCGACATCGACCTGCCGCGTCCGCGGCCCGAGCGCGTCGAGGACTCGCCGGCCTTCGTCGGCTATGCACGCCAGGTGCGCGAGCTGATCTTCGGCCAGCGTGCGGCACGTAGCACGGAGGTTCAACCATGAGCACCGGACGCAACACGTCATCGTCGAATGTCGTCGCGGCGGTCGTCGCACTGCTGACCTTACTGACGCTCTGGGAAATCGCCTGCCGCGCCGTGCCGCTGCCCGAGTACCTGGTGCCGTCGCCGTCGAACATCGCACGCGCGCTGTTCGCCCCGGACGCGGGCATCCTCGGCCACACGCTGGCCACCACGCGCACCGTGCTGCTGGGCCTGGCCCTGTCGATCGCCGTCGGCACACCGGTGGCGATCGCGCTGGCCACCTCGCAGCGGCTCGCGGCCGTCGCGTGGCCGCTGCTGGTGGTGACGCAATCGGTCCCCAAGGTCGCGCTGGCGCCGATCCTCGTGCTGCTGTTCGGCACCAGCGAATTGCCGCGCGTGGTCGTGACCTTCCTGGTCGCGTTCTTCCCGCTCACGCTGTCGATCGCCACCGGGCTGCGCGTCGTGCCGCCCGAGCTGCTCGACCTGGGCCGCGTGAGCGGCGCGAGCAGGGCGCAGTCGTTGTGGCTGATCCGTTTTCCCTCGGCTGTGCCGCACATCTTCAGCGGCCTCAAGGCCTCGGCCTCGCTGGCCGTGGTGGGCGCGGTGGTGGCCGAGTTCGTCAACTCGGAGCGCGGCCTGGGCTACCTGCTGATGAGCTCGACCGCCTTCTTCAAGACGCCGCTGGCCTGGGGTGCGCTGGTCGTGCTGTCCGTGCTGGGCATCGTGTTCTTCCAGCTCGTGGTGCTGGCCGAGCGCCGCTGGTTCGCGTGGGCCACGCTGGAGGACGGCCATGGCCGATAGCCCCTTCCTGCTGATCCATGGCGGCCGGCTGCTCGACCCGGTGCACGGCAGCGCAGACGCGGCCGATCTGCTGATCGAAGGCTGCACCATCGTGGCCGTCGGCCCGCCGGGCCTGGCCGCGCCGGCCGGCGCCCGCACGCTCGACGCGCGCGGCCGGCTGCTGCACCCCGGCTTGGTCAACGCCCACACGCACGGCCACGGCAACCTGGCCAAGGGCTTCGGTGAACGCTGGACGCTCGAGCTGCTGCTGGCCGCCTCCACCTGGACGGTGGGCGGCCAGACCGCCGAAGACCGCTACAACGCCACGCTGCTCGGCGCGGCCGAGATGGCGCTCAAGGGCTGCACCGCCTGCTACGACCTGACGGTCGAGCTGCCCGGGCCGAGCGTCGACGGCCTGCTGGCCGCCGCGCAGGCCTATGACACCGTCGGCCTGCGCGCGGTGATCGCGCCCATGGTGTCGAACATCCCGTTCTTCGATGCGATCCCCGGTTTGCGCGGCGCGCTGCCGCCCGCGCTCGCGCCGGCATCGGCGCCCGCCGCCCCCCGCACCGATGCCGGCACGCTGGCGGAACTGCGCCGCGCGCTGCACACGTGGCCCTTCGACCGCGAACGGCTGCGCCTGGCCGTGGCGCCGACCATCGCGCACCACTGCACCGACGGCTTCCTGGCGGACTGCGCACGGCTGGCCGCGGATTTCGACGTCGGCCTGCACAGCCATGTGCAGGAGTCCAAGGTGCAGGCCGTGACCTGCGTCGACCAGTACGGCCAGAGCCAGGTCGCGCACCTGGAGTCGCTGGGCCTGCTGGGACCGCGCTTCACCGCCGCGCACGGCGTCTGGCTCAGCGCCGACGACATGGCGCGGCTGGGCCGGCACGGCTGCTCGGTGGCGCACAACCCGGGCAGCAACATGCGCCTGGGCAACGGGCTGGCCGACGCGCGCGGCATGCTCGACGCCGGCATCAACCTGGCGCTTGGCACCGACGGTGCGCACTGCTCCGACAACCTCAACATGTACGAATCGATGCGGCTGGCGTCGATGACTTCGTCGGTGCAGCGCCGGCCGGTCGGACGCTGGCTGCGCAGCGCCGAGGTGGTGGCCGCGGCCACCACGTCCGGCGCGCGCTGCCTGGGCTGGGGCGACAGCATCGGGCGCATCGCGCCGGGCTTCCAGGCCGACATCGTGTTCCTCGATCTGGGCCATGTGAACTGGCTGCCGCTCAACGACGCACTCAACCAACTGGTGCACAGCGAGGACGGCAATGCGGTGCACTCGGTGATGGTCGGTGGTCGGCTGATCGTCAAGAACCGGCGCCTGCTCACGGTCGACATGCAGGACCTGGCGCGCCGTGTCGAGGCCTCGCGCGACCGGCTCGAGGCCAAGGTGCGACCGCACCGCCAGCTCTTCACCGCCATCGGCGGCGTGGTCGACGGCTACTGCGCGGGGCTGGCGGCGCGCTCCTATGCCGACGTCGACCGCTACGTCGGCCACGCGCTTTCCCATGCCTGCGGGGGCGCCCACCCCGCGTCCGATTCCCGCACTCCTTCCGACACATGACACAAGAACTCCACCAGCTTTCCGCCACCGAGGCGGCCCGGCAGATCGCGGCCGGCCAGATCGCCAGCGAAGACGTGGTGCGTGCCTGCCTGGCGCGCATCGACCAGACCGACGGCCACCTGCGCGCCTGGTCGTGGGTCGACCCGCAGCGGGCCATCGCCGCGGCGCGCGACGCCGACACGGCCCAGCAGGTGGGCGCTGCGCTGGGTCCGCTGCACGGCGTGCCGCTGGCGGTCAAGGACATCCTCGACACGGCCGACCTGCCGACCCAGCACAACTCGCGCATCTACCGCGACCTGCAGCAGGGCAAGGACGCCGCCGTGGTGGCCATCCTGCGCGCGGCCGGCGCGATCTTGCTGGGCAAGACCGAGACCATCGAGTTCGGCGCGCACGGCCGGCATGCGGTCACGCGCAATCCCTTCGATGCGCAGCGCACGCCCGGCGGTTCGTCGAGCGGGTCGGCCGCGGCCGTGGCCGACCGCAGCGTCGCGATCTCCCTCGGCACGCAAACCGGCGGCTCGGTGATCCGGCCCGCGGCCTATTGCAGCGTGTTCGGCTTCAAGCCCACGCACGGCGTGGTGAGCACCGAAGGCGCCAAGCACTTCTCGCCCACGCTCGACACCATCGGCTGGTTCGCGCGCACGCTCGAGGACATCGCGCTGCTGGCCGAGGTGCTGCACGTCAGCGACGAAGCATCGCCGGTCGTTGCCGAGACCTCGGCCCTGCGCATCGGCGTGTGCCGCACACCTTATTGGGGCGAGAAGGCCAAACCGGCGCTGCACGAGGCGCTCGACGAGGCCATCGGGCGGCTGCGCGAGGCGGGCGTCACGGTGGTCGAGGCCGAGCTCGACAGCCGCTTCGACCGACTCAACCTGCTCAAGGAAACCATCATGCGGGCCGAGGGCCACATCGCGTTCCTCGACCTGGAGCGAAGCCATCCGCAGCAACTGTCGCCGGGCATCGTGGCGCGCATGAACGACGGGCGCAACATCTCGCGCCGCGCGCTGGGCGAGGCCCGCGACCAGGCGGCAGCGTTGCGCCTGGCTTTCGATGCCTTCGCGGCCCCCTTCGACGCCATCCTCACGCCCAGCGCCACCGGCGAGCCGCCGTTGGGCCGGGCCCATTCCGGCGACGCGATCTTCAACGGCCTCTGGACGCTGCTCCACGTGCCCGCGCTGAACGTGCCCGGCCTGTTCAGCCGGCAGGGCCTGCCGGTCGGCCTGCAGCTCGTGGCCCCGCGATTCGACGACCGCGCGCTGCTGGGCGTGGCCGCACGCATCGCACCGCTCTTCCAGACACCTCGGACCTCCTCCCTGTGAAACACCCCACCTTCCGCATCCTGGCCGCCGCCGCGCTGGCCTTCACCGCATTGGCCGCGAGTGCGGCCTATCCCGATCGTCCGATCAAGGTCATCGTGTTCCTGCCGCCGGGCAGCGGGCCCGACAACCTGGCGCGCGTCATCGGCGCGGAACTCGCGAAGACGCTGCAGCAGCCGGTGGTGGTCGAGAACCGTCCGGGCGCCAGCGGCGGAATCGCGCTCGGCGCGCTGGCCAAGTCACCGGCCGATGGCTACACGCTGGGCGTGGTGGCCAGCGGCCCGATGGCGATCAACGTCGGGCTGATCAAGGACCTGCCCTACGACCCGCGCAAGGATTTCACCGCGATCTCAGAGGTCGCGACCTCGCCCAACGTGCTCGTCGTGGGCAACGCCCTGGGCGTGAACAGCGTGGCCGAACTCGCGGCGCGCGGCCGCGCGCACAAGCAGGCGCTGACGTATTCGTCGGGCGGCAGCGGCACGGTGGTGCATCTGGCCGGCGCGCAGTTCTCCTTCCTCACCGACATCGACGCCCGCCACATCCCCTACAAGGGCACGCCGCAGGGCATCGTGCCGGTGATCACGGGCGAGGTCTCGTACGGCGTCTATCCGGTGCCGAACGTGGCGTCGCTCGCCACCGAGGGCAAGCTCAAGGCGCTGGCGGTCACGAGCGCGCAGCGCTCGGCGCAGCTGCCCGACGTGCCGACGACGCGCGAAGCCGGTTTCCCGAACTACACGCCGTCGGTCACCTACGGCGTGATCGGCCCGGCCCGCCTGCCTCCGGAGGTGGTCGCACGCCTGCATGCGGCGATCGTTTCGGCGCTGGGCGACGCGACCGTGAAAGCCTCGCTCACCCGTCAGGGCTTCGAGGTCGGGGCTTCACCCGCACCGGAGAACTACCGCCGCAAGATCGCGGCCGAGATCGACCAGTGGGTGCCGATCGTGCAGCGCGTGGGCGCGCAGGTCGACTGAGAGCGTTCGGAGGGCTCTGCTGAACGCCGGGCGCCGCGATGCGGCGTCCGGCGCTCAGCCGAAGAACGACGCCAGCAGCGTGTCTGCGTGCCGCGAGGCTGCGGCGTTCTTGCCCGCGGCGGCATGCCATTCGCGCATGGCAGCCTCGAAGCCGGGCGCCGCATCGTGCGTCGCATGTCGCACCTTGTCCCACAGCATGGCATCGGTGAAGGGGTGGTCGGGGCCGCCTTGCGCGCTCAGGCATTCGGCCCGCAGCACGCGGCCATCCTTGAGCGTCAGCGTGACGTTCGCTGGCCGGTCGTGCGGCCACGCGGCCAGGGGCTCGTAGGCGCGCCAGTGCACGCGCCCGCGCAGCGCGGCGACGCGCGGATCGTTCAACGCATGGCCCGAGAAGGCGAGCGCATCGGCCCGGCCGTGCACCAGCGTCGTGGCCATGGCGTGCGGCAATGAGAAGCAGCCGGCCAGCGTGTTGTCCGGTGCTCGGTTCGTCAGCCCCATGCCCAGTGGATGGATGCGGACCTCCAGCGTGTTGACCGCATCGCCGCCCACCAGCGACGGCGCCTGCCCGAGCAGCGTCAGCAAGGCCTCGATGCTGGAGTGCAGGTACTGGCAGCAGGCGTAGCGCTTGTGGTAGCTGGCATTCACCGCCCATGCGCTCTCTGCGTCGATCGGCGCGAAGGCGGCGGGCCGCCAGGGCGCAGCCAGCACGCTCGCGTAGAGATCGTGCGGCGTGCGCGCCAGGCCGCCGATGCCGGCCTCGGCCCATTCGATGCAGAGCAGGCCGTTGGCCACGCCGGCTGCGGCCCAGGCGTTGCGGACCAGCGCGCCGGCCGGCGCCTGATTGAAGGGCCCGGTCAGGCCCATGGTGCAGGCCGCCGTGAGCACCTGCTGCAGGCGATCGACCGGCAGGCGCTGCAGGAAGCCCGCCGCCGCGGCCGCGCCCAGCGCACCGTACAGCGCATGGGGATGCAGTTTCGGAGAGGCCAGCGGCCAGGCACTGGCGAAGCGCACCACGGTCTCGTAGGCCAGCATGGCCGCACGCAGCACTTCGGGCAGGGGGGCGCGTTGCGCCTCGGCCAGCGCCATCAGCGTGGGCCAGGTGTAGAGGCCTGCGTGGCAGACCGCCAGGCGGTAGCCGCTGTCGAGTTCGTTCCATCCGCCGGCCACGGCATTGACCATGGCGGCCTGGCGCAGGTCAGCGCGCGGGCGCCCACGCCGCAGCAGCGAAGCCGACGGCGCATGGGCGGCCGGCGCTGCCCATGCGGCGAGGCGGACGGCCTCGGGCTCGTTCGCGGCGGAGAAGGCGGCCGCCATGTCGTCGGCCAGGATCATCACCATGCGCTGGCGCACGGCCGGCGGAATGTCCTCGAAGGACTGGCGCACGGCCCATTGCAGGTAGCTGGACAGCGCGGCGTCGACCGCATCGAAGGGCGCGGAGGCCGGGGCGGTGCCGGTCATGCGGCGGCACCCGCGGTGTCCAGGCTGCGCGTCATCGCCGCGTGGTCCGACGCGTCGAACTGGGACAGCAACTCGGTCTCCCATCGCAGGTACTGACGTGCTGCTTCCTTGTTGCCCCGGTGCCGATCGTGCGCGAAGAAGAGGAAGTCGATGCGGTCGGCATCGGCCGGCCGATCGGGCGTGGACTCGGTGGGCGCACCGGCGTGCAGCCACGTCGGCCAGCCGCCTTCGAGTTGCCGCAGCGTTGAGAAGCCCGCCTCGCGCAGGTCGATGGCGGCACAGGCCGCCACGGCCGGATCGTCGGCCACCAGCACGATCTCCGCAGCATCGAGGCCTGCGTTCAGTTGGCTGCGCGAACGCCATTTCGCGCCCGGCACATGCGCCTTGCGGTAGGCCGCGCTGCTGCGCATGTCGAGCACCAGGAACTTCGGCGACGGCAGCGATCGCTGGAGGTCTTCGGCATCGATGCCGGGCACGGCCGGCAGCTCGGGTTGTGTGGATTCGGCGGCGTGCCGCGCCAGCAGCGCGCGCACCTCGCCGGCCACGCAATGCGCATCGCGTCCCATGCGGCGCAGCCAGCCGGCCACCACGGGCGCGCGGGTGCCGTCGGTGTCGAGCAGCACGATGCGCGCACCGCGCACGCCGACGAACTGGTCGGTGGCCTGGATCAGTTGGCCGCCGGGTGCATGGCGGCTACCGGAGCAGCCGTCGGCCGCGTACTCCTCGGCGGTCCGGATGTCGAAGACCAGCGTGGTCCGCGCCGCATCGCCGAGCCATGCTTCGAGCGTGGCCGCGTTTTCGGTCGCCACGCCGCACCGTCGGGCGAAGTGCCGGGCCGCGTCCCGGGCGTCGGCCGTCGCCGCCACGGCGTCAGGATGGCGGCGGGTGGCGCCGTGCTCGAGCGGAAGATCGGCCAGGAACCAGCCCTGGGTGCCGTTTTCCAGCGCGAACACCGGGTTGGGCAGCGCGAGCTCGCGCAGCGTCTGCGCGCCGATGATGCTGCGCGTGCGGCCGGCGCAGCTCACCACGATCGGTGTCGCCGGGTCCGGCACGATGGCGCGGATGCGCAGCGCGAGTTCGCCGTTCGGGCAGCAGACGGCGCCCGGGATGCACATCGTGTGGTGCTCCTCGGGCGGCCGGCCGTCGATCACGACGGGCGGCTGCGGCTCGCGCAGCCAGGCCTGCAGTGCCTGCGGCCCGACGCTGGGCGTGCGGTAGCGGTGCTCGACCATCTCGCCGAAGGCCTTCGACGGCACATGCACGCCGGCGAACAGCGGCAGGCCGGCGGCGGCCCAAGCGCGCGTGCCGCCTTCGAGCACGCGGACATCGGCGTAGCCCAGCGCCGCGAGGCGGCGTCGTGCGCGCGCGGCCGCGCCGTGCTGCGGGTCCTCACCGCCGTCGTACAGCACGGTGCGGATCGCCCGGTTCGGTGCGAGCCGGCCGATGTCGACCTCGAGGCGGCTGTAGGGCAGGGGGCAGGCATGGAGCAGGTGGGCCGCGCCGTACTGGCCGGCTTCGCGCACGTCGAACAGCGCGATCTCCTGGTCGTCGTGCAGCCACGCCTGCAGTGTGTGGGGGGGAAGTGCGTGCTGGGGCATCGTCGGGGAGTCGGAAAAAGAAAGGCTCCGCGGGCGCGCCGCCCGAGGACGTCCGCCGCCGCGCGAGGCCGCGAGGCTCAGCGGCGCGTGGCGACGCCGATGCCCATGGTCTGGACAGTGCCGGTTTCCAGGTCGAAGGCGCTGCGCGCGGTCAGCGTCTCGAGCGCGCGGCCGTAGAGGTGCAGGTGGCGGATCACGTCCTGGCCCTCGATGCGCACCGCATGAATGTCGTCCGGCAGCAGCGCGATGCCCTGGCCGGGACCGACCGGCACCAGGCCGGTCTGCTCGAGCCGTCCCTGGCCGGGCACCGAACCGTCGTCGAGGCGGCGGTACAGGTAGTTGTGCTCGAGCCCCTCGACCGCGGCGATGCAGGCCCACGTCGTGTGGTTGTGCGGAACGATTTTCTTGCCCGGGCGCATGACGTTCAGGTAGAGCGCCAGGCCCTGGTCCTCGTCCTCGCGGATCAGGTAGCGCGCCTGGTTCTCGTCGGGTGCGGGTGCGGCAAAGGCGGCATCGCTCCAGAGCTCGGCGCGAGCAGCCAGGGCCTTGAGCGCCTCGAGCACCGCGGCCAGGCGCTGCCGGTCTGCAGGGGTGTCGCCCAGGATGGCGCGGATGGTCGCAGTCGTCTCGGCCACGGCATGGTTGCGTTCGTCGATGGGGTTCGCTGTGCTCATGGGATCTTCATAGAATCAACGCCGGTTCGGCTTTTGATGAATCTAACGGAAGCCTCACCCGTCATGCCTAAGGGCGCGCGCGTAAAACATAAAGCCATCTAATACTTTGCGTAATTTCGAGATCGAACTGCTGCGCACCCTGGTGGCCATCGTCGAGCACGAGACCTTCGCCGCCGCCGGCGTCCACCTCGACAAGACCCAGTCCGCCATCACGCAGCAGATGCAGCGGCTGGAGAGCCAGGCCGGGGCCGTGCTGTTCGAGAAGAGCGGCCGCAGCAAACGCCTGACCGCGCAGGGCCAGCAGCTGCTGCAGTACGCGCGGCGCATGCTGGCGATCAACGACGAGGCCATGCAGCTGCTGCGCGATGGAAGCCTGAGCGGCTCGCTGCGCATCGGGGCGCCGCACGATGTCGCCGACACGCTGCTGCCGCCGCTGCTCAGCCAGGTGGCGCGTGCGGCGCCCGACGTGCGGCTGGAGATCCACGTGGGCCGCAGTCCCTTCCTGATGGAAGCGCTGCACCGCGGAGAGATCGACCTGACCGTCTCCACGCGCCACGACTCCACGCTCGAAGGCACGCTGCTGCGCACCTCGCCGACCGTGTGGATCTGCTCGACCTTCTTCCAGTACGAAGCCGGCGCACCGGTGCCGCTGATCCTCGCCGACGAACCCAGCATCTTCCGCAAGGTGGCGCTGAGCGCGCTCGACGAGGCCGGCATTCCCTGGCGTCAGGCCTATCTGTCTTCGAACCTCATCGGGATCAAGGCCGCGGTCCGCGCGGGGCTGGGCATCTCGCCGCGCAGCATCGAGCTGCTCGACGCCGACATGCGCGTGCTGGGCGCCAGCGACGGCCTGCCGAACCTGCCCGAGATGCCTTACTACCTCTGGATTCGGCGCAATGTCGTCAATCCGCTGACGCGGCAGATCTACCAGATGCTGACGTCCCGGCTGCAAAGCAAGAGCACGCGATGAGTGTCGCGGCCGGCTGCGCCGTCTGCATGGGTTGTGGGATCGCGCGGCGCCGCTGAACTGTCGCAGCCTTTCAACGCCTCTTCAACACGCGCAGCGCACTCTCCATGTGCGCCCGCATGCAAGCGGCCGCGCCTTCGGCGTCGCCGTTGCCGATCCGTTCGACCAGTTCGACGTGCCCGTCCTGGACCTTCTGCAGGCTGGCGTCGGTCTTGCGTCGTTCCATGCCCTGACGCGATTGCGCCTCGAGCGAGGCCCGGACCGAGCCGATCATCTGGAACAGCAGCAGGTTGCCGCTGGCACGTGCGATCTCCAGGTGCAGTTCGGTGTCGAGCGAGGCGTAGACCGAGGGGTGCCGCAGCTGCGCCTGCATCTGCACGACCAGTTCGGACATGCGGGTCAGCTGGGCGGGCGTGCGCCGACGTGCGGCCAGTTCGGCGGCCCGGGCCTCGAGGCTGGCGCGCACGTCCATCAGGTCGTCGGTGGAGTTCTCCAGCACCTGCAGCGCGCGCGAGAAGTAGATGCCCAGTGCCGAGGCATCGAGGTCGCGCCGGACGATGGGGTTCTTGCCGTTGGCGATCTCGACCACGCCCAGGCCCTTGAGCGTGCGCAAGGCCTCCCGCACCACCGTGCGGCTCACGCCCAGCGATTCACCCAACTGCGCCTCCGAGGGCAGGGGCGTGCCGGGCTGCAGTTGCTGGTCCTCGATGCGCTGCAGCAGGCTCTGCACCGCCTGCTCGGACAAGGAGGTGCGCTCGAGGCGGCCGAGGACGAAAGGATGGGCTGTCATGCAACCTATCGTACAGGGTGACAGGTTGTGCCAGGCACGTCCCCCGCGTTCAATCCACGCATCCAAAGGAGACGACATGTGGAAAGACGATGACGAACTGTTCGGCCTGATGCGCACGCGGCTGTTTCCCGCCGTGGTCGGGGACATCCTCGACACGCTGGGCCTGATGCACCAGTTTCTGCCGGCGGCCATCCGGCCGGTGGCGCGCACGATGGTGGTCGCGGGCCGCGCGATGCCGGTGCTCGAGACCAACTGCTTCGCGCGCGCCGAGCCCGAGGGCCGGTCGGCGCTGAGCCGGCAGGCTTTCGGCCTGCTGTTCGAGGCACTCGACGACCTGAAGCCGAACGAGGTCTATGTCGCCACCGGGTCGGCGCCGCAGTTCGCGCTGTGGGGCGGCCTGATGACCACGCGTGCCCTGCACCTGAAGGCCGCGGGCGCCGTGCTCGACGGCTACTCGCGCGACACCAACGAAGTGCTGGAGCTCGGCCTGCCGGTGTTCTCGCTCGGCGGCTATTCGCAGGACCAGGGGCCGCGCGGCAAGGTGGTCGACTACCGCGTGCCGGTGGAGATCCAGGGCGTGCGGGTGAAGCCCGGCGACATCGTGTTCGGCGACCAGGACGGCGTGCTGATCATCCCGCGCGAAGTCGAGGTGGAGGCCATCGGCCTGGCGCTGGAGAAGGCCGGCACCGAGAACCGCGTGCGCATCGCGATCCAGAACGGTATGAGCACGGTCGAGGCCTTCAACACCTTCGGCGTGATGTGACGCGTCGATCCGGCCTTTCATTTTTCGCATTCCAGGAGACACCGCACATGACCTCTTCCACCACCCGTCGCACGGTCCTCGCGGCCCTCGGCCTGGGCGCCGCGCTCACCCTGTTCGCGCCCTTCGCCATGGCCCAGTCGGTCGCCGACATCCAGAAGAAGGGCGAGCTCACCGTCGGCATGCTGGTCGACTTCCCGCCCTACGGCACGACCAACGCGCAGAACCAGCCCGACGGCTACGACGCCGACGTGGCCCGGCTGCTGGCCAGGGACTGGGGCGTGAAGCTGCGCATCGTGCCGGTCACCGGCCCGAACCGCATTCCCTTCCTGCTGACGAACAAGGTCGACCTGCTGGTCGCCTCGCTGGCCATCTCGCCCGAACGCGCGAAGCAGGTCGATTTCTCGATGCCCTACGCGAGCGCCTCCGTGGTGCTCTACGGCGCGACCAGGACCGAGATCAAGGGCCCGGCCGATTTCAGGAACAAGCGTCTGGGCGTGGCCCGCGCGAGCACGCAGGACGTCGCGCTGACCGCCATCGCGCCCGAGGGCACGCAGATCCGCCGCTTCGACGACGACGCGACCACCATGCAGGCGCTGCTGTCGGGCCAGGTCGACGCGATCGGCTGCTCCACCACCGTGGCCGCGCAGATCGCCAAGCGCGCACCGGCCAACACCTACGAACAGAAGCTGGTGCTGACCGAGCAGCGCATGGGCATCGCGCTGCGTCCGGGCCAGGCCGAGCTGAAGAAGGCCGTGGACGATTTCGTGGCGCGCCACAAGGCCGACGGCGAGCTCAACAAGCTCTACCAGAAGTGGCTGGGCACCGACTTCCCTGCCTTGTCCAGCTCCTGAACTGCGCAGGGTGGCGGTGTTGCGGAGGGAGGGTAAAGTGCGCTGGCTTTCACCCTTCGATCCCTCCAGAAAGGCAGCACGACACCATGGCAGTTTTGCGTACCCCTGAAACGGCACCGGGCGAATACGGCGACCTCTTCGCGTTCCTGATGGAGGAGCTGAAGCTCTTCAAGCGCAAGCTGCTCGTGATGCTCAAGCATGTGCAGACCGGCGAGTCGATGGTGTACGAGCAGGCCTGGTATGCCTTCGCCCTGAAGGACCGCCTGGCCGCCTTGCTCAAGGCCGAGGACTACGAGGCGGTCGCGCAGCTGCCCATCGTCAAGGAGGGGCAGACCGGCATCTACATCGAGACCCGCTATGTGCCCTCGGGCAAGCTGGTGGGGCTTCAGCTCGTCGAGGCCCGGCCGCATGAAGGCGGGCGCTATGTCGGCTTGACGCCAGCCACGGTCTACACCGATGCGGATGGCGAGCGCGTGCTGGCGTTCGCCAGGACGCTCAAGTAGGCGCGCCGGACCCAAGCTCCGCCCGATGAAGCACGCCCGCCTGACCCACCGCGGTGAGTCCTTCGAGTTCGTCGACGACGAGGGCGTGCGTTTCGTGGGCGAGTGTGTCTGGGCCTGGGAGGACGTGCCGGAGCAGATGCCTCGGCGGGTCTATCCCATCACCTTGCTGTTGCAGACGATCCGGCAGGTCGACGGCGAGCGGCTTCGGGCGCTGAAGGCTGGCCGCCGCGCGGAGATCGCGCGCGAGGTCAAGACACTGTTGGAGCTCCGGACCGACGGCTGCCAGGTGCTGCTGCATGACTGATGCCGGCGTGCAGCCCGAATGCCCCGCCGGTTTCGCCGTCTTCGAAACGGTGATCGGCCATTGCAGCATCGCCTGGGGCGAACGCGGCATCGTGGGCGTGCAACTGCCCGAGCGCGACGAGGCCCTGACGCGCGCGCGCATGCAGGCGAGCTTTCCGGCGCTGGCCGAGTCGCTGCCGCCCACGCATGTGCAGGAAGCCATGCACGCCACGGCCGCGATGCTGGCCGGCGCACCGCTGGATCTGCTGGAGATCGTGCTCGACGAGGAGGGCGTGCCTGAATTCCATCGGCGCGTCTATGCGATCGCGCGGCGCATCCGGCCGGGCGAGACAAGGACCTACGGGGAGGTCGCCGAGGCACTCGGCGGCAAGGGGCTGGCCCGTGCGGTGGGGCAGGCGCTGGGACGCAATCCCTTCGCGCCCGTCGTGCCCTGCCATCGCGTGCTGGCGGCCGATGGCCGGCCGGGGGGCTTCTCGGCGCCGGGCGGCGCGCTGGCCAAGATGCGCATGCTGCACAACGAAGGCGCGGGGCCCGGCGGGACGGGCTCGCTGTTCGATGAGTTCTAGTCGAACAGCGGGCTCGCCGTGGTTCAGCGCGAAGCTTGCTGCGTGAAGGACACGCGGGGCTTCAGGTAAGCGACGGGCACCTGGTCGCGGTAGAAGGCGCGGCGGTCCAGGCTCTGCAGCGGGTTGTGCGCGGCGGCCACGGCTTCGGCGCGGACCGATGCGCGGTCGACGGTCGACGCGACGGCCAGCACGCCGCTGCCGTAGGTGTCGCCGTAGATGTTGCCGGCGCGGGCGGCGGCCACGGCCTGGCCTTGTGCGTCGGCGCGGCTCAGGCTGGAGTGGACGGTGAGCACGCCGTCATAGGTTTCGGCTTGGGCGCCGACGGCAGCCAGGAGGGAGAGGGCTGCGACGGCGAGGATCTTGCGGGTGGTCATTTCGATTTCTCTTTCAATGATTTGGATGATTTAGAACCGGTCTTGGGTGGGTGTCTCCGCCCCTCTCGGGAGCGGCCTCTTCGCTCGGTGGCCTGTTCACCCAGATCAACTTGCTGCGTTGGTCTGTGGGATGAAGTTTGATCCTGAAAGGCTGCCAAAAACGCGTGCCCGCAGAACCACGGCGTTCGGGCAATGGAAACAATGCGGGGCTGTTGAAATCACGGGCCGTCCCCAAGGTCAAGCGCGTGTTGCGGCCTTTCTGCGTCGAAACTCCGGCGCGCACCGCATTCATCCCTTCCTCTTTTTCTCCGGCCAGACCCGGCCCCACCTCCCTCGATGGAAGACTTCGCACGGCTGATCGCCGGCCTCGGCCTGGTGCTGCTGGTGGCCGCCTGCGCCGACGGTTATCCGGCGGCCGACAACCCGCGCACCGCCGCGCTCTCGGTCGCGGACCATGTGCGCGCACTCAACGGCTACCTGGGCGCACAGGCCGGCGCCACGCGCACCGCGTTCGAGCTCACGTCGCCCTGCGTGCTGGCGCTGAGCAAGGCGTCCGCCGCCAAAGCCGCCCGGTCGGCCCGGCGCGAGGCGATCGATCTGCGCACCATGGCGGTCGAAGTGAAGGCCGACAAGGCGGCCGGCGGCTACGCGGTGACGCTGCTGCACGGCGCCGATGCCGCCGCGCGCGAACGCGAGGGCTTCCAGGTCGAGGGCTGGATCGACGCGGTCGCCTTTCGCTCGCACCTGCAGCAATTGCAGATCTCCTGCGTCGACGAAGCGGGCGGTCGCCAGGGCCTGCTGGCGTCGTAGCACAAGCGCGCTCGCCGCGCTGCCGGGTGGCCGTTTCCAGGTTGGCGACAATCACCCCCTATGACTTCTTCGCGTTTTTTCAAGATGGCGCTCGTGCTGGGCCTGCTGTCGGCCATCGGTCCGTTTGCCATCGACATGTATCTGCCCGCGCTGCCGGCCATCGGCACCAGCCTGCGCGCCGACATCGGCGCCGTGCAGTGGAGCCTCACGGTGTTCTTCCTGGCGCTCGCGGTGGGCCAGCCTTTCTACGGTCCGATCTCCGACATGGTTGGGCGCAAGCCGCCGCTGTACTTCGGGCTCGGCCTGTTCGCCCTGGCCAGCGTGGGCTGTGCGCTGGCCAGCGACATCCAGACGCTGATCGTGCTGCGCTTCCTGCAGGGCCTGGGTGCCGCGGCCGGCATGGCGATCCCGCGGGCCATCGTGCGCGACCTGCACACCGGCAACGATGCAGCGCGGCTGATGTCGCTGCTGATGCTGGTGTTCAGCATCTCGCCGATCCTGGCGCCGCTGGTCGGCAGCGGCGTGATCGCGCTGGCCGGCTGGCGCGCGGTGTTCTGGGCCGTCACGCTGGCGGCCATCGCCGGGCTGGTGCTGATCCATACCTCGCTCGGCGAGACCCGCACGCCCGAGCAGCGCGTCGAGAGCAGCCTGGGCAGCGCCCTGGCCGGCTACGGCCAGCTGCTGCGCGACTGGCACTACCTGGGCCTGGTGTTCATCGGCAGCTTCGCGATGGCCGGTTTCTTCACCTACCTGGCGAACTCGTCCTTCGTGATGATCGACCACTACGGCCTGTCGCCCGTGATGTACAGCGTGGCCTTCGGCGTCAATGCGGCGGCCTTCTTCGCGGCCGCGCAGTTCAACGGCCCGCTGGGCGAACGCTTCGGGCTGGCGCGCGTGGTCAAGGGCGCGGTGGCGGCCTGCGGCGTGGTGATGGTCGCGATGTTCGTCTACTACCTGCTGGGCGGCGACTCGATCTGGGTGCTGCTGGTGCTGTATTTCATCGCCAGCGGCCTGATGGGCCTGGTGATCCCCACCACCTCGGTGCTCGCGCTCGAAGAGCACGGCAGCATCGCCGGCACCGCCTCGGCGCTGATGGGCACGCTGCAGATGCTGACCGGCGCGGTCGTGATGGGCGTGGTGGGCCTGTTCACCGACGGCCGGCCGCTGCCCATGGTGGCCGGCATGGCCGGCGGCGCGCTGGTGGCCGTGGTGCTGACCTGGCTCACGCTGGGCAGCGCCTATGGCGCCGGTTCCGATGCCGTGGCCGAACCCGCGGTGCGCTGAATGAGCGCCGGCACCTTGCGCGAGGAAGCGTTGCAGGCCGTGGCTGCGGCGGCGCCGCGCGACGGGTTGCCCATGCCGCAACGCCTGTACGCGATGGCGGTGATCATCCTGGGCATCGCGGTCTCGGTGCTCGACGGCACCATCGTCAACCTTGCGCTGCCGGGCATCGCACGCGAACTCAATGCCAGCCCCGCGCATTCGATCTGGGTGGTCAACGCCTACCAGATCGCCACGCTGGTGATGCTGCTGCCGCTGGCCGCGCTGGGCGACCGCGTCGGCTATCGCCGGGTCTACCTGCTGGGCGTGGCCCTGTTCACCGTCTCGTCGCTGGCCGCGACGCTGTCCAATTCCCTCGGCACCCTGATCGCCGCGCGCGCCTTCCAGGGGCTGGGCGCGGCCGGCATCATGAGCGTCAACGCGGCGATGGTGCGGCTGATCTACCCCTCGGCGCAGCTGGGCCGCGGCATCGCGATCAACTCGATGGTGGTGGCCACCGCCTCGGTGGCCGGGCCCTCGGTGGCGGCCGGCATCCTGTCGGTGGCGTCCTGGCCCTGGCTGTTCGCCATCAACGTGCCGCTCGGGCTGGCGGTGCTGGCCCTGGGCGTGCGCGCGCTGCCCTTCAACACGGCGGCGCCGGCCGAGGGCTCGCGCTTCTCGTGGGTCGACGTGGTGCTCAACGTGCTGATGTTCGCGCTGATCTTCGTCGGCGCCGACCGGCTCGGCGTGCGCGAGGCCGATGCGGCGCAGGGCGCCCAGCCCATGGCCTGGGCGCTGCTGCTGGCCGGCGTGGGGGTGGGCTTCTTCTACCTGCGCCGCCAGCGTGCGCTGGTGCTGCCGCTGTTCCCGATCGACCTGCTGCGCATCCCGGTGTTCGCGCTGTCGATGGGCACCTCGGTGGCGGCTTTCTGCGCGCAGATGCTGTCGTACATCGCGCTGCCTTTCCTGCTGCTCGACGTCTATGGCCGCACCCACCTGCAGGCCGGCCTGCTGATCACCGCCTGGCCGCTGGCCATCGTGGTGATGGCGCCGATCGCCGGGCGGCTGATCGGCCGCTACCCCGACGGCCTGCTCGGCGGCATCGGCCTGGGCCTGCTGGCGATTGGCCTGGGGCTGCTGGCCTCGCTGCCGGCCCAACCCGACAACCTCGACATCGTCTGGCGCATGGCGCTGTGCGGCGCGGGTTTCGGCCTGTTCCAGTCGCCCAACAACCACACCATCGTGACCACGCCGCCGCGGCACCGAAGTGGTGCGGCCAGCGGCATGCTGGGCACGGCACGGCTCACCGGCCAGACCCTGGGCGCGGTGCTGGTCGCCGCCATCTTCAGCATCTGGAGCCCGCACGAGGGCCGCGGGCCCCTGATCGCGCTGGTGCTGGCGGCCTGCTTTGCGGCATTGGCTGGCATTTGCAGCAGCCTCCGTCTGAGGGCGGGGCCCCCGCCGAGCCATTAAGCTCGCGTCAATGAAGGAAATCCCCGAGGCGATCGTCTGCGAAGGCTGCGATGCGGTGTACCACCGTGCGCCGCTGCATGAACGCGAGATCGCCCGCTGCCCGCGCTGCGGCACCGAACTCGACCGGCACCCGGGCGCGCAGCAGGCCCGCATCCTGCCGTTCACGGTGGCGGCGCTGATCATGTTCGCCATCGCGAACCTGTTTCCCATCGTCGAGATCGAGCTGCGCGGGCTGCGCAGCCAGACCACGCTGACCGGTGCCGTGATCGCGCTGGCGGGGGAGGGCATGTCGCTGGTGGCGCTGCTGGTGCTGGCCACCACGCTGCTGTTCCCGCTGCTGCAGCTGCTGATTCTGGTCTGGCTGCTGGTGCCCTTGCGCCACCACCGGCGCGTGGCCGGCTTTGCCTGGCTGGTGCGCGCCATGCAGTCGCTGCGGCCCTGGGGAATGATCGAAGTCTTTCTGCTGGGTGTGCTGGTGGCGCTGGTCAAGCTCTCGAGCATGGCGACCGTGCTGCCCGGCCCGGCGCTGTATGCCTTCATGGCGCTCACGGTGCTGCTGACGGCCGTGCTGGCCTTCGACCCGCGCGGCTTCTGGACGCTGGCCGAAGGCGCGACCGTGGCGGCCGAGGACGCCTCCCCGTCGCCCGAGGAAGCCGCATGACCGCGGCGCCGCGCGCCATCGATACCGGCCTGATCGGCTGTCGCCACTGCGGCACGGCCTGGGCCGATGCGCAGGACGGCGCGCCCTGCGGCCGTTGCGGCACGCCCTTGCACATCCGCAAGCCCGACAGCCTGAACCGCACCTGGGCGCTGCTGATCGCCGCCTGCGTGATGTACCTGCCGGCCAACCTGCTGCCGGTGATGATCACCCGCACGCTGTTCGGGTCGCAGAACGACACCATCATGAGCGGCGTGATCTACTTCTGGATCACCGGCGCCTACGGGCTGGCCGCCATCGTCTTCGTCGCCAGCTTCCTAGTGCCGCTGTTCAAGCTGGCGGCACTGTTCGTGCTCGTGGTGAGCGCGCAGCGCCGCAGCCGCTGGCGCCGCCTCGAGCGCGCCAAGCTCTACCACGTGATCGAGATCATCGGCCGCTGGTCGATGCTCGACGTCTTTGTGGTGGCGCTGCTGGCGGGCCTGGTGCGCATCCAGGGCTTCGCCGAGATCACGGCCGGCGTGGGCATCGCGGCCTTCGGCGCCGTGGTGGTGCTGACCATGCTGGCCTCGCTGAGCTTCGACCCCAAGCTGACCTGGGACGACTACGCCGGCCCCGACGACGACGAAGACGATACCGAGCAAGAGAACCCAAGGGACGCACGCCATGAGTGACGACGACAAGACCTCCGACGCGCGGCCGCCCGCGCCGCCCGCGCTGCCCGCGCCCCGCGTGGCCAAGCGGCGCGACTGGATGCCCTCGCTGATCTGGCTGATCCCGGTGGTGGCGGCGCTGGTCGGCATCACGCTGGTGGCGCGCATCCTGATCGACCGCGGCCCCGAGATCGAGGTCAGCTTCAAGACCGCCGAGGGCCTGGAGGCCGGCAAGACCGCGGTCAAGTACAAGGACGTGCAGATCGGTGTGGTGCAGAGCCTGCGCCTGGCGCGCGACCGCTCGCACGTGCGCGTGACCCTGCAGCTCAACAAGGACGCCGACGCCTTCACCGCCACCGACACCCGCTTCTGGGTGGTGCGGCCGCGGCTCGACACCTCGGGCATCTCGGGCCTGGGCACCTTGCTATCGGGCGCCTACATCGGCGCCGACGCCGGCGTGGCCGACGAGAGCTCGAAGGACTTCACCGGCCTGGAGGCGCCGCCCATCGTCACGCGCGATGCCTCGGGCAAGCAGTTCCTGCTGCGCGCACCCGACCTGGCCTCGCTCGACGTCGGCTCGCCGGTGTACTACCGCCGGATCAAGGTCGGCCAGGTGGCGGCCTACGAGCTCGACGAGAACGGCCGCGGCGTGACGCTGCGGGTGTTCGTGAACGCACCCTACGACAAGTTCATCGGCGCCAACTCGCGCTTCTGGCAGGCCAGCGGCATCGACATGCGGCTCAACGCCAGCGGCATCACGCTGCGCACCCAGTCGCTGGCCACCATCCTGATCGGCGGCATCGCTTTCGGCGCGCCCGAGAACGACAGCGGGCCGGTCGCGGTCGAGAACACCTCCTTCGCCCTGGCTGACGACGAGAGCTCGGCGATGAAGCCGCCGGACGGCCCGGCCCAGACCATGCTGCTGTACTTCAACCAGTCGCTGCGCGGCCTGTCGCCCGGCGCGCCGGTGGACTTCCGCGGTGTGGTGATCGGCGAGGTCAAGTCGATCGGCATCCAGTTCGACCGCAGCGAGCGCGAGTTCCGCATGCCGGTGATCGTCACGGTCTACCCCGACCGGCTGCACACCCATGCCAACGGCGAGCCCCGCGAGTCGCGGATCGCGCAGGACAAGCGCCTGCAGTTCCTGATCGGCAAGGGCCTGCGCGCGCAGATGCGCACCGGCAACCTGCTGACCGGCCAGAACTACATCGCGCTCGACTTCTTCCCCAAGGCGCCGCCGGTGAAGGTGGACGTGAGCAAGACGCCGCTAGAAATGCCCACGCTGCCCAACAGCCTGGACGAACTTCAGTCGCAGGTGCAGGAGATCGTGACCAAGGTCAACAAGGTCCCGTTCGAGCAGATCGGCACCGACGTGCGCAAGGCATTGGCCACGCTCGACAAGACGCTGGTCGGCGCCGAGCAGCTCACGCGCACGCTCAACAACGACGTGTCGCCCGAGATCACGGCCGCCATGAAGGACGCGCGCAAGACCATCAACTCGGCCGAGCGCACGCTGGCGCAGGACTCGCCGCTGCAGCAGGACATGCGCCAGACGCTGCAGGAACTCACGCGCGCGGCCGGGTCGGTGCGCGTGCTGACCGACTACCTCGAACGCCATCCCGAGTCGCTGCTGCGCGGCAAACCGGAGGACAACAAGAAATGAAGCAACTGCCCCGAACCCTGCTGGGCGCCTTGGCCCTGTCCCTGCTGGTCGCCGGCTGTGCCACCAGCACGCCCGACCGCTACTACACGCTGGCCGCGCCGGCCGATGCCGTGCCCGTGCCGGCGGCCACGCCGGTCTTCATCGAGCTCGCGCCGGTCGCGGTGCCCGAGCGCCTGGCGCGCCCGCAGATGCTGGTGCAGCGCGTGGGCGGCGGCGCTGAAGTGGCCGTGCTCGAGCAGCACCGCTGGTCGGCCTCGTTCGAGAACGAACTGCGCGACGCGCTGGCCGCGGGCATCGCGAGCCGGCTCGGCGCCATCGACGTCACCAAGGGCGGCCGCCAGCCCAGCCAGCCGGCCTGGCGCATCGCGGTGCAGCTGCAGCGCTTCGACGCCATCGAGGCCACGCGCGTCGACGCCGCCTTCAGCTGGACCGTGCGGCGCTCGGATTCGGAGCGCAGTGCGACCTGCCAATGGGCGGGCAGCGAGCCGGTGGGGCAGGGCATCGATGCGCTGGCGCTGGGTGCGCAGCGCGCCACCTCGCAGGCGGCCCAGGCCATCGCGCGCCAGGTGTCGGCGCTGCAGGCGGATCCTGCGGCGGCTTGCCGCGGCGCGGGCTGAGGCGGGGGTTTGCGGGCTGCGACGGCAGGGGCGGCGGTTCTTGACCATCCGGGGCTAAGACCGCACATGGACGTTTGAGACGCGGCGTTCAGGCTTGGGACAGGCTGCCCGGACTGCAGGCCAGCTCATTGGGGCAAGAACCGTTTACCTAGCGGCTGATTTCGGCTCTACGCCGCAAGCGGTTCGAATGGCTCAATGGCCTTAAAGATCCCGGTCTTGCTCATCGTCCGCCGCATCGTGAACTGGGCAAGCGCTTCGACCACATCGATAGCCTGCAGGTGCGCGAAGTCGATGCGTAACCACTCGTCTCGGGTCACATGCACGGAGAGCACATATTCGTCGGCAACCTGGCCGGTGGCTGCACTGCGCCTTTGCGTGTAGCCCGACAGGATGACCTGCTGCACCAGGGGCAGGGCCGCGAAGGTCTCGCCGATCAGGAGGAAGGCCACACCATGCAAATGCGCGGCGTACATCCGTTGCACCTTGGTGGGTGAGAGATCCTTAATGGACAAACGCATCCCGCGCTGCGGCAGAGAGGCTGTGCGCTTGGGCATGTCTTCAATCTCGGGTAGGTCCACGTCCAGGCAGGCAAGCCGCCCTTGATCCAGCAGATCAAACGCCACGTTGGTCTCCCTGGGCCACTCGACGGCCTGAAGGGCCATCTCCAAATAGGAGTCCATGGCTGCCTTGTCACGGTAGATACCGACTTCTACCAACTGGCGCTGCTGCTCTACGTCAACCGCAAACTGTTGCTTGGCACCTTGCCAGTCCAAGAGTGTTCGCTTGTGCTCGGCCAGCGCCTTAGCGTTGGCCTCTGCAACGCGGCGGCGCCGGCCTGGCAGCGCATGCTCCCACCACTTGGCTCGGAGCGGAACAGGGAGGGCAGGTTTCGGTTGCGGGTAGTCGGGGGCCTCAAACATGGGCTTTTCGTGTGGGCTTGGTGTTCTCTCGTGAAAACGCTCCAAGGCTTCCACCTGCCCATTGATTTTCGAACAGCATTCTTCAAGGAGGTCACGAATTTCTCCTTTGGCTTGGCCCTTGGCCAGGGCCATCTGTTGTTCGTTAGCTGGCGCACCGGTCATATCAGTGAAAGTCACGTTGCCATCATCGGACACGGACACCCGCAGCGAGATGCTCTGCTGCTGCGTCTGAGATGTTGCGGCCATCCGGGGCAACTGAGCCCGGAGAATTGAGCTGCTGCCTGACAGTCGGGTTCGAGAAGAAAAGCCAGTACCGGGAATCGCAGTGTTCAAGAACGCTCTGCGCCTTCCGATGCCGATGGAGGCTCCGCGCGGCCCGAGCGTCCAACTGGTACCACTGCCCGAAAGATTCATCCGGATGCCGGGTGCGAGCTTGATTGACTTGCGAAACCGTAGGGCCATGGCATTACCGCCTCATTCTGTGGAGCCGCGATTCGTGCACGCGACAAGCGGAGCGAAGGGTACAAGATCCAGCCTCGCTGGGAATGGCCGCAGAGCGTCCGTTTGCGGCTGTTCGCATCTATCGAGCCGAGCGCCCGCTAGCGCCGGGTGCGGTCAAGTGGGCGCGGGTGCGGCTTCGACCCAGATGACCTCGCTGGGATGATGCTGGTCGATCGTGTCAAGCGCGCGCGCGAGGACGAGCGGGTCACGAGCTTCCAACACATAGGTGAAGCGTGTCAGGCGCTTTCCCTTCAACACGGCAAAGTCTTCCTCGGAGACCGCATCGGCGCCACACCAAACCGCGGTGCCGGAACTCGCCGCTTCACGAAGCGCATCTTTCCAACCGCCGGGGGTGATGGCTAGAAATACCAAGTTCTCTCCTTCAGGAATTTTCAGGGCGATGAGTGACCGACCGGTTCTGGCTGAATGCCGAAGTCAGAGCCAGCGTTGCGACGCTGTGTCCGCGTTGACATCGTTGGGCGTGAGCGAACCGATCAGGGCTGCAGAGAGGTAGAAGTCAACGGCTGCAACCAGCATTTGAAGAATTTCGCCCACGACCGGAACGAGGCGTCAAGGCAAGTTGCAGAGCACCACGGTCGCAATGCACGAAAACAATGCCAACCGAGCGCCTTGTCGGTAGAGCGTGAGCGTTCGACCCAGCGTTGGAACGCGGAGCATCGAATCCCCCCGAAGCCTCTGCAGCGTAGACAAGGTCATCCTCCCTGATTCGAATTTTGAGGGCACTCCCGAGCGTCCGTCTGGCCGTTTCAAACCGCCGACTTGAGATACGCCGGCGCCTGCGCATGACTCTCGTACGTGCCGTATCGAACGGCCGAGGGGTAGTACTCCGCTGCGAACTGGACCTTCCCCGCGGCATCGGTGCCGGCAACGCTGGCGATGAAGGCCAGCATGAGGTCGATGCCCGCCGAGACGCCGGCCGATGACCAAACGCCTGCATCTTCGACGTAGCGCGCTTCGACCACCTCCACATCGCCCAGCGCGCGCAGCCGCTCGAGCGAGCCCCAATGGGTGGTGGCCCTTTTCCCGGAGAGGAGCCCGGCGGCGTGGAGGATGAAGGCGCCGGTGCAGACGGACAGCACGGCCTTGCAGGTCTTCGCCTGGGTCGAGACGAAGTCGAGCAGGACCTGGTTGCCGACCTCCGTTCGCGTCCCTTGGCCGCCGGGGATTAACAGGTAGTCGAGCGGCGGGCAGTCCGCGAACGAGACGTGCGGGTTGACGGACAAGCCCTTGGCGCAGCGCACCGGCCCGGGCGATTGAGCGACGACCAGGCAATTGCCGGGACCCTCGGCGACCTTGCTCCACATGGTGAGCATCTCCCAGGGACCCACGAAGTCGAGCTCTTCCACTTCGTCGAAGATCAGGATGCCGAAGTTCATGAAGAAGCCTTTCTGAACGCATGCTGCGCGCCAGCTGGATGAAGGAATGGAATGGCGATGGCTCGCTGATTGTTGCCCATCGCGAGGTCCGGGGGCATGCCCACCTGTTCCTGCGCGAGGTGGTATCTCGTTCGGCCACACGGGCCCTGTCGCGCTGTTCAAAACCGTCGACGACCCTGCGGTCGTCATTGCAGTGGTGCGCGATCAGCGCGAAGACGACTGCCACTGACGATCTTCCGAAGGGCCGTGCCGCTTCATCCCGCGGCCGCCAACTGCGCTTGGCGAACCGCCCCCTGCACTTCATCGCAAGGTGCGTGACAGCCTGCAAGGCCATCCGGACAATCGCCGACATCGTCCCTCACCAAGCCCCCCATCCGCATGAAAACGCTCACCTCCACGCTGCTGTCCGCTGTCGCCGTCCTGGCACTCACGCTCGCCGGCACCAGCGCGAGCGCCGCCGGCTTTCAACACGGCTTTGCGGCCGATCCCGATGGCAAGCCACTGGAGATCGGCATCTGGTATCCGAGCGAAGCGGGGGCCCTGCCCGTGGCCATGGGGCCGATCACGATGCGCGTGGCGGTCGACGGACCGCTGCAGGGCACCGCGCTGCCGTTGGTGGTGATGTCGCATGGAAACGGCGGCTCGTTCCTCGGGCACCATGACACGGCCATCGCCCTGGCCGACGCCGGCTTCGTCGTGGCGGCCGTCACGCACACGGGCGACAACTACAAGGATCAGAGCCGCAGCATCGACATCATGGACCGGCCTCCCCAGATCAGCCGGGTGATCGACCACATGGTGTCGAACTGGGATGGCCGCGCGGCGATCGATGCGTCGCGCATCGGCATGTTCGGCTTTTCATCGGGCGCCTTCACTGCGCTGGCGAGCATCGGGGGCATTCCGGATTTCTCGAAGATCGGAGCGGTGTGCAGCCAGTACCCCGGTGACTTCGCCTGCCAGCTGATCGCGAAAAGCGGTGGCAACGCGACGGCGTCGCCCGGCGCGTCGGCAACGGCGCGTGCAGCCGATCCTCGCATCAAGGCCGCGGTGGTGGCAGCACCCGCGCTCGGCTTCACCTTCGCTCCGGACGGGCTCAGGCACGTCAAGGTGCCGGTGCAGCTGTGGCGTGCCGAAAACGATGTGGTCGTTCCGCATCCCCGCTATGCCGAAGCGGTGCGGCTGGCGTTGCCGGAGGCGCCCGAGTATCACGTCGTTTCGAATGCGGGGCACTACGATTTTCTGGCACCGTGCAGCAGCACGCTGGCATCGATGGCGCCGGCGATCTGCACCAGCGCCGCCGGCTTCGACCGGGATGCGTTTCACGCAGCCTTCAACGTGGCGGTTGTGGGGTTCTTCACCAAGACACTGGCCGTTGCGACGAAGCCTTGATGCGTCGCATGGATCCGCGTTCCTGGCGGTGCGAACGATAGGCGGGCGGCCCGGCGCTCGACCTTTTCCCGCAGCCGCCGTAGCATGGCAGCTGGCTCCCGCACAGGCTGCTGTGCGCGGCAAGGTTTTCCTCGATCACCGGATGCGCCGGCCGCGGCGCCCACAACTGCCACCCCAGATGCCCACATCCGACACGGTACTGATCGTCGGTGCCGGTCCCACCGGACTGGTGCTCGCCCTCTGGCTGACCCGCCAGGGTGTCAGGGTGCGCATCGTCGACAAGACGAGCGAGCCGGGCACCACCTCCCGCGCGATGGCCGTGCAGGCGCGCACGCTGGAGCTCTATCGCCAGCTGGACCTCGCCGATGCGGTGGTGGCGGCCGGGCACCGCATTCCGGCGATCAACCTCTGGACCACCGGCAAGAAACGGGCGACGCTGTCCTTCGGGTCCGCCGGGCACGACCTCACCCCTTATGCCTTCCTGCTCGTCTACCCGCAGGACCGGCACGAGCGCCTGCTGGTCGAGCGGCTGGAGGCGCTGGGCGTCGAGGTCGAGCGCCAGACCGAATGCCTGGGCTTCGAAGACAAGGGCGATCACGTGGTCGCGCAGCTTCGCCTGCCCGATGGCGGCACGCAAAGCTGCGAGGCCGCCTACATCGCGGGCTGCGACGGCGCCCGCTCGATCGTGCGCCACGAGATCGGCGCCGGCTTTCCCGGTGGCACCTACGACAAGATCTTCTACGTGGCGGATGTCGCCGCCGCGGGCCCGGCGGCGAAGGGCGAGGCCAACATCGCGCTCGACAACGCCGACTTCGTGGCCTGGCTGCCCTATGACGACGAGGGCAGCGGTCGGCTGATCGGGGTGGTCGGTGCAGTCGGTGATGACGCCGCGGAGCGCGCGGAAACCCTGCGCTTCGAGGATGTGGGCCACCGTGCGATCGCCAGCATCGGGCTCGAGGTGAAGGAGGTCCACTGGTTCTCGACCTATCACGTGCACCATCGCGTGACCGATCACTACCGCCGCGGACGCGCCTTTCTGGTCGGCGACGCGGCCCATGTCCACAGCCCGGCCGGTGGCCAGGGCATGAACACCGGCATCGGCGACGCGATCAACCTGGCCTGGAAGCTGGCCGCCGTGCTGCGGCACGCGGCTCCCGACGCACTGCTCGACAGCTACCAGGCCGAGCGCCGCGCCTTCGCGCTGAAGCTGGTCGAGACGACCGATCGGCTGTTCAGCTTCGTCACTGCCGACGGGAGCTTCGCGGACTTCGTGCGCACGCGCGTCGCACCGGTCCTGGCGCCGCTGGCCTATGGCATCGAGGCCGTGCGCGAGTACGCGTTCCGCATGATCTCGCAGGCCATGATCAGCTACCACGACAGCCCTCTTAGCGAAGGGAAGGCCGGCGAGGTGCGCGGCGGCGATCGGCTGCCGTGGGTGCGGCAGGCGGACAACCACGGCCCGCTGAGCGAGATCGCATGGCAGGTGCACGTCTACGGCATGGCCGGCAACGACCTGCTTGCATGGTGCGCGTCGCGGGCCATCACCCTGCACCATTTCGATTTCGGCAAGCCGCACGAGGCGGCGGGGCTGGCGCGCAACGCGGCCTACCTGATCCGTCCCGACAGCTATGTCGCATGCGCCGATGCCGACGGGCGACCCGAAGTCTTCGAGGCCTACCTGCGACGCTGCCTGCGCTGACGTTCGGAAAGCGCCGGAGCGGACGTTCGGATCACGGGCCTATTCGACCTTCTCGAGCACGAGCTCCCACATCGCCTTCTGCTTCAGGTATTTGCGCGAAGTCATGTGTTCCATGGACAGCGGGCGCCAGCCCTGCACGAAAAGGTGTTCGATCGCGGCCCTGTCGAAGAAGCGCTTGTGCTGCCCATTGGCGAGATAGAAGTTCTCTTCGATGGGCGTGCCGCTGCCCGCGCCGAAGTTGCGGTCTTCCGTCGAGTTGAGCCGGCACAGAAGGAGGCCGCCAAGCCTCAGGCAGGCCCCGGATTCGCTCGACGATGGAGACTGTCTGCGTCCAGGGAAAGTAGTGCAGCGACAGGCTCGCGACCACCACGCCGAGCGGGGTCGCAGCGGCGGGAAAAGGGTCGCGGGTGTCCCGGCATTCGATGCGTGCGCCGGGGGCGCGCAGCCTGGCCGCGGCGACGCTGACCGGCGAAAGATCGAAGGCCACCACATCCAGCCCCGCCTTCGTCAAGGTCACCGTGTCGTCACCGTGGCCGCAGCCGATCTCGAGCACGGGCACCTGGCCACTGCGCTCGGCGACAAGGGGCATCCAGCGGTCGAGCCAAGGGTCTGACAACATGCAAAGCGTTCCTGCGAAAAGATGGACGAGTGGCCGTCTTCGGCCGATGGCGGCGATCGTACTTGGGCGGTACCGCGGATCGCGCACGGATGCTTTGCATCCATCTGCAAATTCCCCGCGTATAGATCCTGTGCGGACCTGAATCGGGCTGCACACCGGTTCCACCGGCCCTCAGGGGCTGGCGGTCTTCACCCTGCCACGAGGAGTTCCATCATGTCCACCAAGTTCATCGCCATCGCCGCCGTTGCCGCCTTCACCGGCCTGACCGGCTTCAGCGCCCAGGCCTTCCAGGGCGAACAGAGCAACATCCCGCCGCAGGCCTTCCAGTCGATGCGTTCGCGTGCCGAAGTGGCACAGGAGGCGCTGAAGCCGGTGCAGATCACCAACGGCGGCACCGGCGTGGCCAAGCCCGTGGCCTCGGCCGACCGTGCGACGGTGCGCGCCGGTGCGCGCGCGATCGCCGCCAACGGCGCTTCGCTCTACGGCACCTGAGCCCTGAGGCCTCCGGGCCTCAGACCAGCTTGCGGATCGCCTTCTTGCGCCACACGCCGCGGTAGTAGGCGGTCTGCAGTGCCAGCATCGCGATGAAGGTCACGGGGTAGGCCACCCACACGCCGTTGATGCCGATGCGGTGGCTCATGAAGTAGGCCACCGGCACCTCGATCAATGCGATGCAGAAGATCGAGATGGCCGTGGGCACCAGCACCGAGCCGCTGGCCCGCATGATCCCCGACAGCACCGAGGCCATGCCGAAGATCACGCTGCTCCACAGCATGATGTGCAGCAGGGTCTGCGCGAGTTCGAGCACCGGCGCGCTGGTGATGAAGAAGCCCATCAGCGGGCGCGAGAACAGGTAGCCCAGCAAGACCAGCGAGCCGGTCAGCACCAGGTTCATCAGCAGGCCGGTGCGCGCGATCGCGCCCAACTGCTCGGTGCGGCCCGCGCCGATCGCCTGCGCGCCGAGGATCGAGGCCGTGATGGCGATCGAGATCGCGGGGAACTGCACATAGGCCACCACCTGGTTGACCGCGCCGTAGGCCGCGGTGGCGTTCGAGCCATAGCTGTTGACCAGCGACAGCAGTGCCACTTCGGCCAGCGCGATCACGATCATCTGCACGCCCGTGGGCACGCCGACCTTGAGCACGGTCTTCAAAATCCTGAAGTCGATGCGCATGGCATGCGCGAAGGCGGCATCGGGCGCCAGCGGGCTCTTCGTCTTGCGCAGGCGGAAGGCCAGCCAGGTCGTCGCGACCACGAAGGACACCACGGTGGCCGCCGCGCCGCTGGCCACGCCCAACTGCGGCAGGCCGCCCCAGCCGCGGATCAGCGCCGGCGTCAGCACCAGGCCGATGCAGGTCGAGATGGCCAGCGTGTAGAGCGGCGTGACGGTGTCGCCCACGCCGCGCAGCATCGCGGTCGACAGCAGGAACACGAACAGCCCGGGCATCGCGATCAGCATGATGCGGGCATAGGCGGTGGCGTCGGCCAGGATGTCCGGCGGCGTGCCCAGCGCGGCGAGCAGCGGTTTCGTGAAGCTGCCGCCGAACACCGCCACCAGCAGGCCGAAGGCGATGCCCACCGTGAGCGTGGTGCCCGCGATGGTCTTGACCTTGGCGGTGTCGCGCGCGCCCCAGGCCTGGCCGATCAGCACCGAGGCGCCCGCGCCCAGGCCGATGGTGAAGGCGATGAAGAAGAACATCACCGGGAAGAAACTGGACACGGCCGCCATCGCGCCCACGCCGATCATCTGGCCCACGTAGACGTTGTTGAGCGTGCCCGACAGCGACTGCAGGATGTTGCTCAGCAGCATGGGCGCGAGGAAGAACAGGAAGATCTTCCAGAGCGGACGGCGCGGGTCGGGGCTGTGGGCGCCGGTGCGTGGCGCGGCGGGCGGCGCCGATTCGGCGGCAGGCGCCACGGGAACCAGCGTGGGGTCGGCCACGGCGGCGGGCGCGGCGGTGATCTCGCCGGCCACGCGCAGGTCCTCGGCCTGCAGGTCGGCGGTCAGTGCATCGGGTTTCTTCATTGTGTTGTGTCCCAGGCGGCGTTGCTCAATCGATCGAGATGGGTGCGCACGTCATCGGGCCAGGCCGCGATGCGTTCGAGAAATCCTTGCTGTTCTCCGGCGAAGAGGGCGCGCGTCGCTTCCTCGAAACCCGGCAGGTCGCCGGCGATCTCGCTCATGAAGCGGTAGGTCGACTCGCGCGCGGTGCGCAGCGTATCGCGTCCTTCGTGCAGGCGGCGCGCCTCGTCGACGATGCGCCGCAGCGCGACCGAGGCGCCGCCGGGCTGGCGGGCCAGCCAGTCCCAATGGCGCGGCAGCAACGTGACTTCGCGCGCCACCACGCCCAGCCTGGGCCGGCCGACGCCGCGCGCCGGGGCGGCGTCTTCGGCAGCCTCGGGCCGCAGATCGAGGTCGAGCCGCTCGCCGGTGGTGTCGTCGAACACGCGCAGCAGCGGCTCCTGCGGCGGCGGCGCCGACCGCAACTGCGCCACGACGTCTGCCCGCGGACCGGCGGCGATGCGCCGGAAACCGGCGAAGACCGTGAGGCGGTCGGCGGGAGGAAGGGCGGAGGGCAGGGTGGTGGACATCGGAACGGAGGCTTTCAGCGACGGAGCCCGGAATTTACCCGGATAAAAAGAATTTTTCAATATCCCCCGGGTAAAAATAGCGGGCAGTCCGCGTGCCGAAACACTTTTGCAACATTGATAGAATGCGAATGGTTCGTATTTATTTGGCTTGCATCCGTCCGCTCGCTGCGCGCCGATCTGGCCCGCAGGACGGCGGCCTCCCGGCCCTGAACCCTTCGTCCCGCGGCCCATGGCCGCCCCCAAGACTTCCGGAACACCCTCTTCATGCACAAGACACTCGCCGCCGCTTTCGCCCTGCTGGGTTTCGCCACCGCTTCGCAGGCGCATCAGATCTGGCTCGAGCAGCCGGCCGGGCAGAGCGCGGTGATCCGCTTCGGCGAGTTCGGCGAGAACCTGCGCGAGACCTCGCCGGGTCTGCTCGACAAGTTCGGCCAGCCGACGGCCACGCTGGTCTCCGCCCAGGGCGAGAAGACCGTCGACGGCAGCAAGGCGGCCCAGGGCTTCACGCTGCCCTTCCAGGCTGCCAAGGGCGAGTCCATCGTGGCCGAGGACAGGAACTATCCGCTCTACACCGTCAAGCAGGGCGACAAGGAATCGAAGAACTGGTACCACCCGGCCGCGCGGCTGATCACCGGCTTCGCGCCCCAGGAAGCCAAGCTCGCCTTCGACCTGCTGCCGGCCGGCGGCCCGGGCGAGTTCAAGCTGGTGTTCAAGGGCCAGCTGCTGCCCAAGACCAAGGTCACGCTGGTCACGCAGTCGGGCTGGTCCAAGGAAGGCCGCACCGACGCGCAGGGCCTGGTGCGCTTCGACATGCCCTGGAAGGGCACCTACGTGGCCGAGGCCAGCCACACCGACCGCACCGGCGGCGAACGTCCCGGGGCCGCCGGACCCGAGAAGTACGACGGCGTGAGCTACGTCACCACGCTGACCTACGTCAAGGCCGAGGGCGTGGCTCCGATCGCCGCCGGTCCGGCCGCCACGCCCAACAAGTGAACGCCGTGCTGCACCGGGCCCTGCGCGTCGGGCCGCTGCTCTCGCGCATCGTGGCCGCGATGTTCGGCGGCTACGGCCTGGCCGCGCTCGCCAGCGTGGCCGCGCTGGCCCTGCCCATGAGCAAACCGCAGGCCGTGCTGACGGGCATGCTGTCGAGCTTCGCGGTCTTCGCCGGTGCGGTGGTCTGGGTGTTCGCGGTGCGCAGCGCGCGGCGCGCCTGGGCCGGCCTGCTGGTCGCGGCCGTACCGCTGGGGCTGGCCGCCTGGTCGGTGTGGAGCGGAGGCGCCGCATCGTGAGCACCGACAAGCTTCAGAAGAAGACGCCGCCCAAGGCGCGCGGCATCCGCCAGACCATGTCCGACCTGCACATCTGGACGGGCCTGCTGGTCGGCTGGTTCCTCTACGCGATGTTCCTCACCGGCACGGTGAGCTACTTCAAGGACGAGATCTCGCAGTGGATGCGGCCCGAGATCGCGCACCAGGCCCAGGTGCCCGATGCGGCCGTGGTGGCGCAGCGCGTGGCCGACGCGATGCGCACCGACGCGGCCGGCAGCCCGCAGTGGAGCATCGGCCTGCCCGATGCGCGCAACAACGTCGTGAGCACCTTCTGGCGCACGCCCGGCGTCGAAGGCCGGCGCGCTTTCCAGAGCGGCACCTTCGATCCGGTCAGCGGCCACAAGGTGGCCTCGCGCGAGACCGGCGGCGGCGAGTTCTTCTACCGCTTCCACTTCCAGTTCCATTACATGCCGGTGCTGTGGGGCCGCTGGCTCGCGGGCTTCTGCGCGATGTTCATGCTGGTGGCCATCGTGAGCGGCGTGATCACGCACAAGAAGATCTTCATCGACTTCTTCACCTTCCGCGGCGGCAAGGGCCAGCGCTCGTGGCTCGATGCGCACAACGCGCTGTCGGTGTTCGGGCTGCCCTTCCACCTCATGATCACCTACACCGGGCTGATCACGCTGGCCGCGCTCTACATGCCCTGGGGCAGCCAGGCCGCCTTCAAGACCGCGGCCGAGCGGCAGCAGCTCTCGGCCGAGCTCAGCGCCTTCATTGCACCGGGCAAGCCCACCGGGCAGGCCGCGGCGCTCGCGCCCATCGACGACATGGTGCGGCAGGCGCAGGCGCGCTGGGGGCGCGACAACGTCAAGCGCGTGAACATCACGCTGCCGGGCGATGCCGCCGCGCGCGTGACCGTCTCGCGCGGCGACGAAGGCCGTGCTTCGGTGAGCCCGCAGTACATGCTGTTCGACGGCACCACCGGCAAGCTGCTCGAGACCAAGGACCGCGTGGGCGCCGCGGCCGAGACGCGCGGCGTGATGTACGCGCTGCACCTGGGCCGCTTCGGCGACACCGCGACGCGCTGGCTCTATTTCCTCGTGAGCCTGGCTGGCACCGCGATGGTGGGCACGGGGCTGGTGATGTGGACCGTCAAGCGGCGGCAGAAGCTGCCCGACCCCGACAAGCCCTATTTCGGCTTCTGGCTGGTGGAGCGGCTGAACATCGCGGCCATCGCGGGCCTGTCGATCGCCATGACGGCCTTCCTCTGGGGCAACCGGCTGCTGCCGCTCGATCTGCCCCGGCGCGCCGTGTGGGAGGTCGACCTGCTGTTCATCGTCTGGGGGCTGGCGCTGCTGCACGCGATGCTGCGGCCGGCGAAGCGCGCCTGGATCGAGCAGCTCTGGATCGCCACCGCCGCGCTGGCGCTGCTGCCGGTCGTGAGCGCCTTCACCACCGAGCGGCCGCTGTGGCGCAGCCTCCTGGCCGGCGACGGGGTGTTCGCCGGCCTGGAACTCACGCTGTGGGCCCTGGCCGCGCTGCATGCGCTGCTGGCGATCCGCACGATGCGTCACAGCCCCAAGCCCAAGCCCGCGCGCCGCGCCGCGCCGGCCGCGGCATCGACCACGGCCACGCCGGCCGGGGAGGGCGCATGAGCGGCTGGTGTCACGGGCTGGCTGTCGTGCTGTGCCTGCCGGGCTTCGCCGCGCTGGCGCTGGCCATGGAGCGGCACCAGGAAGAGCTGTTCGGGCATGCCTTCGCGCCGTCGCTGACCCGGCGGCTGCGCGTGGCGGGCTGGGGCGCCTTGCTGCTCGCGCTTTGCGTGCTGGTCGGTGTGCAGGGCTGGGGCCTGGGGCTGGTGAGCTTCACCGGCCACACCAGCCTGGCGGCCGGGCTGGTGTTCGTCGCCTTGCTGGTGCAGGGCAGGCGGAAGGCCTAACGCAGGCGCCAGAACGAACGCCAGAACCGCCGCGTTCCCGCCTTCATCTGCCGCACCGCGCGCCACGGCGCGCTCTGCCGCACCAGGCCCAGCACGCGGTCCTTCCATGCGGTCCAGCGCGGGTACCAGCGCGCGAACCAGCCGATGCGCATCAGCGTGGGCTGTACCAGCTGGAACAGCCGCGCCACCACCGCCGTGCCTGCGAGCTTGGCCGCGCCCAGCAGCAGCACGCCGCTTGCGTAGTGGCCGCTGCCGAACAGAAACAGCGCGAGCAGCTTGATCGGCAGCAGCGCGATCACGGGCAGCGCGAAGGTCAGCAGCGCGCCCCAGGGCGGCAGGCTGCGCACCCAGCGTTCGAGCCGCGCCCACAGCGGCAGGCGCGCCAGCTTGGCGACCTGCGCGGCCAGCGGTTCCCAGCCCCATTCCTCGAACAGCAGCACCGGCACCAGCAGCACGGTGGCGACAAGACGGAGCAGGCGGCGCAAGCGGATCAACATGCAAGCGATTGTGACCCCCCGGCGCGCCCCGGGGCCTATGGCAAACTTCTGCGCTTTATTGCGCGCCCAGGGTTCATTCAGACATGCAGAAAATCATTCGCCAGCTCGCGTCCGAAATCAAGGTCGGCGAGCACCAGGTGAAGGCGGCCATCGAGCTGCTGGACGGCGGCGCCACGGTGCCCTTCATCGCCCGCTACCGCAAGGAGGCCACCGACGGCCTCGACGACATCCAGCTGCGCGAACTCGAGGCGCGCCTGTCGTACCTGCGCGAACTCGACGAGCGTCGCACCGCGGTGATGAAGAGCATCGACGAGCAGGGCAAGCTGACCGACGCACTGCGCATCGCCATCGCCACCGTGGCCACCAAGCAGGAGCTGGAAGACCTCTACCTGCCCTTCAAGCAGAAGCGCCGCACCAAGGGCCAGATCGCACGCGAGTCCGGCATCGAGCCGCTGGCCGACAAGCTCTTCGCCGACCCGACGCTGGACCCGGCCGTCGAAGCCAAGGCCTTCCTCAAGCCCGCCGAGACGCTGGACGACGGCAAGCCGGGCCCCGATTTCTCCACCGTGCCGGCCGTGCTCGACGGCGTGCGCGACATCCTGTCCGAGCGCTGGGCCGAAGACGCGGCGCTGGTGCAGCGGCTGCGTGAATGGCTCTGGACCGAAGGCCTGTTCAAGTCCACGCTGATGACCGGCAAGGACGAGAACAACGTCGACGTGTCCAAGTTCCGCGACTACTTCGACTACGACGAGCCCATCGGCCGCGTGCCTTCGCACCGCGCGCTGGCGGTGTTCCGCGGCCGTGCGCTCGACATCCTCGACGCCAAGCTGGTGCTGCCGGTCGAGCCCGAGCCGGGCAAGCCCAGCGTCGCCGAAGGCCGCATCGCGCTGCACCTGGGCTGGAGCCATGCGGCCCGCCTGTCGGACGACCTGATCCGCAAGTGCGTGGCCTGGACCTGGCGCGTGAAGCTCTCGCTCTCGACCGAGCGCGACCTGTTCACCCGCCTGCGCGAAGACGCCGAGAAGACCGCCATCAAGGTCTTCGCCGACAACCTGCGCGACCTGCTGCTGGCCGCGCCCGCGGGCCGCCGCGTGGTGCTGGGCCTGGACCCGGGCATCCGTACCGGCGTGAAGGTGGCGGTGGTCGATGCGACCGGCAAGCTGGTCGAGACTGCCACCGTGTTCCCGCACGAGCCGCGCAAGGACTGGGAAGGCTCGCTGCACACGCTGGGCAAGCTCTGCGCCAAGCACGGCGTGAACCTGATCGCGATCGGCAACGGCACCGCCAGCCGCGAGACCGACAAGCTGGCGGCGGACCTGATCAAGCTGCTGGCGAAGATGGCCGACCAGGCCGGCGCGCCGCCCATGGCCATCGACAAGGTGGTGGTGAGCGAGGCCGGCGCCTCGGTCTACTCGGCCAGCGAATTCGCCTCGCAGGAAATGCCCGACGTGGACGTGAGCCTGCGCGGCGCGGCCAGCATCGCGCGCCGCCTGCAGGACCCGCTGGCCGAACTCGTGAAGATCGACCCCAAGTCGATCGGCGTGGGCCAGTACCAGCACGACGTGAACCAGAGCGAACTCGCGCGCACGCTGAGTGCGGTGGTGGAAGACTGCGTGAACTCGGTGGGCGTGGACCTGAACACCGCCAGCGTGCCGTTGCTGTCGCGCGTTTCGGGCCTGTCGGCCAGCGTGGCCAAGGCGGTGGTGCGCTGGCGCGAGGCCAACGGCGCCTTCGCCACCCGCAAGCAGCTGCTGGAAGTCACGGGCTTCGGCCCCAAGGCCTTCGAGCAGAGCGCGGGCTTCCTGCGCGTGCGCGACGGCAGCAACCCGCTGGACATCACCGGCGTGCACCCGGAAACCTACCCGCTGGTCGAACAGATCATGGTCAAGACCGGCAAGCCCATCACCGAGCTGATGGGCCGCGCCGACATGCTCAAGACGCTCAAGCCCGAACTCTTCGCCAACGAGAAGTTCGGCGTGATCACCGTCAAGGACATCCTGGGTGAACTCGAGAAGCCGGGCCGCGACCCGCGCCCCGACTTCAAGGTGGCGCGCTTCAACGACGGCGTCGAGGACATCAAGGACCTGGTCGAGGGCATGATCCTCGAGGGCACGGTGAGCAACGTCGCGCAGTTCGGCGCCTTCATCGACCTGGGCGTGCACCAGGACGGCCTGGTCCACGTGAGCCAGCTCGCCAACAAGTTCGTCGAAGACGCGCGCGAGATCGTCAAGACCGGCGACATCGTCAAGGTCAAGGTGATGGAGGTCGACGTGGCGCGCAAGCGCATCGGCCTGTCGATGCGCCTCGATGCCGCACCCGCGCGCCGCGACGGCCCGCGCGACAACCGCTTCGAAGGCGCCAGCCGCGGCCAGCAGCAGGGCCCGCGCCGCGACAACACGCCGCAGCCGGCCGGCCAGATGGCCAGCGCCTTCGCCAAGCTGCAGGGGCTGCGCGGCAAGTAAGCCGCCTCCCCGATGAAGGCACTGCGCATCCATGCCGGTCCGGCCGCCAGGCGCCTGATCGAAGCGCAGGGCCTGCGGCCCGAGGACGTGCGCGTGGTGCCGGGCGCGGCCGGCGGCCCCAAGGGCCTGATCCTCGGACCCATCGACCGCTTCCTGTTCGGCGACTGGCTGCCGCGCGCCGACCAGCCCATCGACCTGGTGGGCGCCTCCATCGGCGCCTGGCGCCTGGCCAATGCCTGCCTCGACGACCCGATGCGCGCGCTGCGCGACTTCGAGGACGGCTACATCACGCAGCACTTCGAACTCCCGCCGGGCCAGAAGCGGCTCACGGCGAAGCAGGTGAGCGCGCAGTTCGGCGAGGGCCTGCGCAGCTTCTACGGCGGCCGGGCGCAGGAGGTGCTGAAGCATCCGCGCTACCGCCTGCATGTGATCACCGCCCATGGCCGGCACCTGCTGGGCCGCGAAGGGCGGGGGCGCACGTTGCTGGGCTACCTGGGCGCCTTCATGGTCAACGGCGTGCGGCGCAAGGCGCTGGGCGGCTGGCTGGAGCGGGTGGTGTTCTCCACGCCGGATGCGGCCCTGCCTTTCGCCACCACCGATTTCGCGACCCGGCGCGTGGCGCTGAGCGAAGCCAACTTCGCGCCCGCGCTGCAGGCCTCGTGCTCGATCCCCTTCATGCTCGAGGCGGTGCACGACATCCCCGGCGCGCCGGTCGGTGCCTACTGGGACGGCGGCATCACCGACTACCACCTGCACCTCGACTACCGCACCGGGCCCCGGGGGATCGTGCTCTACCCGCACTTCCAGCAGGCGGTGGTGCCGGGCTGGCTCGACAAGGGCCTCAAGTGGCGCCACAAGGCCACGCCCTTCCTCGACAGCATGGTGGTGCTGGCGCCGTCGCCCGAATGGGTCGCGACCCTGCCCAACGGCAAGCTGCCCGACCGCAACGACTTCCTGCGCTACGGCAACGACCTGGCCGGCCGCATCCAGGCCTGGCGTACCGCCGCGGCCGAGGCCCAGCGGCTGGCCGACGAACTGCAGCAATGGCTGGAGCGGCCCGACCCGGGCGAGGTGCGCGAACTCTGAGGTCGCACGATTTCTTGCAGCGACTGAATCCAGTGCGCGGCGATGGCCGTATCCATCTCACCCGCTGCGCATCTTCGTGGCGGTGAACGCAACAGGAGCCATCCATGCAAGCCAAGTTCTCACGCCTCGCTTCCCTCGCACTCGCAGCCGCTCTGTCGGTCGGTGCGGTCTCCGCCATCGCCCAGGTCACCGTCGGCGGCGCGCCGATGTACGCCACCAAGGACATCATCGACAACGCCGTGAATTCCAAGGACCACACGACCCTGGTCGCCGCGGTCAAGGCCGCCGGCCTGGTCGAGACGCTCAAGGGCCCGGGTCCGTTCACCGTCTTCGCACCCACCAACGCCGCCTTCGCCGCGCTGCCGGCCGGCACGGTCGACACGCTGCTCAAGCCCGAGAACAAGGGCACGCTCACGACCATCCTGACCTACCACGTGGTGGCCGGCAAGGTCGATGCGAAGTCGCTCATGAAGATGATCGACGACGGCAAGGGCATGGCCTCGCTCAAGACCGTTTCGGGCGGCACGCTGGTGGCCAAGAGCACCGGCGGCACCGTGACCGTGACCGACGAAAAGGGCGGCACCGCCAACGTGACCATCGCCGATGTCTACCAGTCGAATGGCGTGATCCACGTGGTCGACAAGGTGCTGCTGCCCAAGTAAGCAGGCCGCTTCCGACGGCAAGCCTCGCGCGGCAAGCTGTCAGATTTCTTTACCTTCCTATAATTCTGTGGTCGGGCCGGCGCTGTGAGCGCCGCGCCCGCACGGTTCGAAGGTGCCCCGCACGCTCTCCGCCTCGGAGGGTCTCGGGGTTAAACGGGAAGCAGGTGCCTTGCGTCTTCACACGACGCGACAAGTCCTGCGCTGCCCCCGCAACGGTCAGCGGATCTCTTGGAAACCCTCAGGTCATGCCTTCTTCGGCATGGCAGTCACTGCGCCTTCTGGCGTGGGAAGGCGAGGGCTTCCGGTCCTGCATGCAACGCGCATGCAGGACGGTCCGCAAGCCCGGATACCGGCCTTCGCAACCGCTTCGGCCGCTGCGGGAGAGCGAGGGTCCGGGCAAGCCGGTGCACACACGCACCGGGCTTGGCCGCGAGGCGTTCTTCTTCGGCGTAATCACTGGTTTGGGCTCCGCGGGGTGGCGGGGCACGGTTGGAATACGCATGAAAAGAACAATGATCCTGAACCCGGTCCGTGTGGGCGTGCTGGGTTTGCTCTCGATGGCCGCAGGCCAGGGCATGGCGCAGGAAGCCGATGCCCTCAATGAGATCTTCGTCACGGCCACGGCCCGACCCGAGGCACGCGCCAGCATCGCCGCGACCACGCAGGTGATCGACCGCGCGGCCATCGACCGCTCGACCGCCAAGTCGGTGACCGACCTGCTGGCCGAGAACGCCGTCGGCTTCTTCAGCGAATGGACCGCGGCACAGACCTCGATCAACATCCGCGGCGCCACCAGCGACGGCCAGGGCCGCGACTACAAGGGCCAGGTGCTGGTGCTGGTCAACGGCCGGCGCGCCGGCACGGCCAACATCTCCAAGCTCAGCGCCAACGAGGTCGAGCGCATCGAGATCGTGCGCGGCCCGGCCTCGGTGATCTACGGCAGCCAGAACATGGGCGGCGTGATCAACATCATCATGAAGAGCGGCTACAACGCGCCGCCGAGCCAGGCCGGCCTGAGCGTGGGTTCGTGGGGCGGCGTGCAGGCCAATGCGCAGACCAGCGGCGGCGGCGAGCGCTTCGACTGGTACTTCGGCGTCTCGGGCGGCCAGCGCGACGACTACGAGTCGGGCAAGGGCGGCGGCAAGCTGGCCAACACCGGCTGGGAACGCCGCGGCTTCGCGGGCGCGCTGGGCTTCCAGGTGGACGAGCGCAACCGGCTCGAACTCAAGCTGCGTACCGACGGCATCTACAACGCCGGCTTCCGCGGATCGGGCGCCAACACCATCAGCAAGGACGACCGCACCAACGCCTCGGCCGACCTCACCTACGAAGGCCGCACGGCCGACGAGCGCATCAGCTGGATGGCGCAGATCTACTCGGTGGCCGACGAGGACGAGTTCAAGTGGGCCTCGCCCGTGGTGCGCTCCGGCACGCGGGCCACGCCCGGCACCTCGAGCGACTACAACGACCGCAAGCTCGACATCCTGGGCACGCGCCTGCAGCCGCGCTTCAAGCTGGGGCAGGGCAACGACCTGCTGCTGGGCTACGACTGGGAACGCAGCCGGCTGCGCTCGGACCGCTTCCGCGTCGCGCTGCCCGGCGGCCCCACCGGCCAGGTCGCGCCCTACGACAACAACCAGACCGAACACGTCAACGCGCTGTACTTCGAGGATTCGCAGAAGTTCTTCGACGACCGCGTGACGGTGCGCGGCGGCGCGCGCCGCACCGAAGGGCGCACCAGCTTCGACTTCACGCCCAACCTGCCGCTGCAGCGCAGCGGCAGCCAGTCGTACGGCGAGACCACCTGGTCGACCGGCGCGACCTGGCGCGCGCTCGACGTGCTGAACCTGCGCACCGGCATCTCGACCGGCTTCCGCGCGCCGACCTCGACCGAGCTGGGCTCGGACTTCACCGCGGTGGGCGGCGGCCGCAGCTTCGGCAACCCGAACCTCAAGCCCGAGAGCAACCGCCAGATCGAGTTCGGCGGCACGCTGCAGCTGCCGGTCTGGAACGTGGACGTGGCGCTGTTCCAGAACACGATCTCCGACCGCATCATCACCGTGTCGCGCGGCCCGACCACCAACACCTCGGACTACGCCAACAACGCGGCCGACATCGTGGTGCGCGGCATCGAGGCCAGCGCCAACATCGACCTGGCGAAGGCGCTGAACTTCTCGACCGGCGCCCACAGCCTCAACGCGTATGCCAACGGCTACTACAACTTCACGATGCGCGACAAGGGCGCGACCGCGCTCGACACCGACCGCGTGCAGCGCATGTACAAGTACGAGGCCTCGCTGGGCCTGCGCTACGGCCGCGGCGCGGGCAAGCTGCCCGACGACTGGAGCCTGCAGATCGGTGCGCTGCTGCGTGGACCGATGTGGTACGACACCGAGGAAGCGCTGCTGATCCCGCAGGGCGAGCCCTACAGCACCTACATCCACAGGAAGGGCGCCTTCACCGTGTGGAACCTGCGCGGCGACTACCGCATCAACAAGCGCGTGAAGGTGTTCGCGGCGGTCAACAACCTGTTCGACCTGAACCGCAGCCCGATCTTCATCGCGCTCGACCAGAAGCCGTGCCTCGCCGATCCGCGCTTCCAGAACGGCGGCTGCGGCACCTCGATGCCGGGCCGCGAGTTCCAGGTCGGCATGCAGATGACCTTTTGATGGACCCCCAGTCTCCGCGCACTTCGTGTCGCTTCGCCAACCCCCTTGCAGGGGGCAACACCGGCGGCCCGGCGAAGCCGGTTCCGCGGTGTTCCTGGAAGGGAGCCGCGGCGCTCGGAGTGCTGTGGGTGGCTGGTCTCTCGCACGCCGCGCCGATCGAGGTCCGCGATGCGCTGGGCCGCAGCGTGGTGCTGCCCGCGGCGCCGCAGCGGCTGGTGACCATCTTCGCGTCGAACACCGAGCTGGTGACCTCGCTGGGCCTGGCCGACCGCATCGTCGGCGTCGAGGAATACACGCGCTTTCCGCCCGAGGTCATGGACAAGCCCAGGGTCGGCGGCCGGCTGGGTTTCTCGGTCGACGCGGTGGTCGCGCAGCGGCCCGACCTGGTGATCGTCACGCCCGCGCGGCAGGCGGCCAACCAGCTGGTCGACCCGATGACGCGCATCGGCGTGCCGGTGATCGTGCTGCTGAGCCGCTCGGTCGGCGAGGTGCTGGACAACATCCGCCTGATCGGCCGCGCCACCGGCGTGCCCGACCGCGGCGAGGCGCTGGCGCAGTCGCTGCAGGCGCGGCTGGATGCCGTGGCGCAGCAGGTCGCGCAACGCACCGCCCCGCGCATGGTGATGATCACCGGGCGTGTGGGCAACGGCATGCTGCTGGTGGCGCGCGCCGACACCTACACCGGCGAGGCGATGCGCATGGCCGGTGGCCGCTTCGCGATCGCAGGACGAGGGGCGGTGGCACAGGTGTCGCCGGAAGCGATCCTCGCGTCGGACCCGGACGTGCTGCTGTTCGCGGGGACGAAGGCTGCTCTCGACGATCTGGTGCAACTGCCGGGCTGGCGCGACATGCGGGCGGTGCGGGACAAGCGCGCGGTGACGGTGTCGCGCAGCGAGTTCCTGATTCCGGGGCCGCGGACCATCGACGGGATCGAGAACCTGGCCAAGTGGCTGGGGTCGGTGGAGGTGCGGCCGTGAGTGTTTCGGTTTTACTCCCTCTCCCTCCGGGAGAGGGTTGGGGTGAGGGCGGCAGCGCCTCCATCGAGCGAGCCCCCATCCCTGCCTTCGCCCAGAGGGGGAAGGAGCCCGACATCCCGCGACCTTCTTCTTGCTCCCTCCCCCTCTGGGGGAGGGCAGGGGTGGGGGCCGGCAGCGCCTCCATCGTGACAGCCCCCATCCCCGCCTTCCCCCAAAGGGGGAAGGAGCCAAGCCCATGACCCCACCCACCCCACGCCACCCCGCCCGCGCCTGGCTCATCGCCGCGGCCGTGCTCACGGTCGCCTTGCTGCTCGCCGCTTGCGCCGGCCACGAGTGGTCGTCCCCTCAAGCCCTCTACCGCGCCCTCGCCGGCGATGACAGCCTGCGCAGCCGCCTGTTGCTGCAATGGCGCCTGCCCCGCGTGTTCGCCGCCGCACTGGTCGGCGCCTTGCTGGGCCTGTCGGGCGCGGTCTTCCAGGGCGTGTTTCGCAACCCGCTGGCCGAGCCCTACCTGCTCGGCGCCTCGGGCGGCGCGGCACTGGGCGCGACCGTCGCGCTGCTGGTGCCGCTGGGCGTGCCCCAGTCCTATTCGCTGCCCGTGCTGGCCTTCGCCGGTGCATGGGGCGCCACCGCGCTGGTGCTCGGCGTCTCGCGCGTGGCAGGCGCGCTCGATGCCGCCGGCATGCTGCTGGCCGGCGTGGCCATCGCCGCGATGCTGGGCGCGCTGCGCTCCTTCCTCATGCTCGCGCTGTCCGATGAAACCGTGAGCCTGCAGGTCGTGATGAGCTGGGTGCTGGGCGGCATCCAGACACCGTCGTGGCCCGGCCTGGGCCTGCTCGCCGCGCTGTGCGTGGCCTGCCTGCTGGCCACCTCGCGCATCGCGCACGGGCTCGACCTGCTGGGCCTGGGCACGCGCGCGGCGCAGGGCTTCGGGCTCGATGTGGCGCGCTTCACGCCCATCGCGGTGATCGTCGGCTCGTTGGTGGTGGCCGCCGCCGTGGCCTATGGCGGCCTGGTGGCCTTCGTCGGGCTGGCCGCGCCGCACATCGCGCGCTGGATGGTCGGTCCGCTGCACCGGGCGCTGCTGCCGGCCTCGGCGCTCACCGGCGCCATCGTCGTGACCGTGGCCGACGCCATCGCGCGCTCGGCCCTGCCGCCGGCCGAGATCCCGCTGGGGCTGGTCACGGCCGTGGCGGGCGGGCCCTTCTTCATCGTGCTGCTGGCGCGGAGGCTGCGTTCATGAACCTGCTGCTCGAAGCCCAGCACCTCGGCGTCTCGCGCCGCCACAAGTCCATCCTGCGCGACGTGTCGATCGGCTTCGGCGCCACCGGCTCGGTCGCGATCATCGGCCCCAACGGCGCCGGCAAGTCCACGCTGCTCGCGCTGCTGGCCGGCCTGGAGACACCTGCGCAGGGCGAGGTGCGCCTGGGCATGCGGCGCGTGGTCGACGTACCGGCCGCCGAGCGCGCGCAAGCCATCGGTTTCATGCCTCAGCACTTCGAGCCCCACTGGGACCTGGTGCTGGAAGAACTGCTGGGCATGCGCCTCACGCCGCCGCGCGGCAAGGCGGTGAAGAACAAGTGGCCCACGGTCGAAGAGGTGATCGCGCGCAACCAGCTCCAGGCCTTCCGCGGCCGGCGCTGGTCCACGCTGTCGGGCGGCGAGCAGGCCCGCGTGCTGCTGGCCACCGTGCTCGCGACCGATCCGCCCATCCTGCTGGCCGACGAGCCCGGCGCCGCGCTCGACGTGCGGCACCGGCTCACGCTGGTCGAGGCGCTGGCGCAGCGCGGCCGCACGCGGCTGGTGATCGTGGCCATGCACGACCTCGACCTGGCCTTCCGCCACTTCGAGCGCATCGTGGTGGTGGCCGACGGCCGCATCGTGATCGACGGCGGCGAGGAGCTGATCCATGCCGCGCTGCTCGACGAGAGCTTCGGCGTGGTGTTCGACCGCATCGGCGTGCCGCCCGGCGTGATGCTGCGCGCGCGGCTGCGCCGGCAGGCCGGCCCATGATGCGCATCGACCTGGCCGGCTGGACCCGCGAAGCCACGCAAGGCGACCCGCGCGCCTTCTTCGCGCTGTTCGACACCGCCGACCGGCTGGGCTTCGACGGCGTCTGGTTCAGCGAATTCCGCCTGCCCACGGCCGACTGGCCGTACCCGTCGCCGCTGCTGCTGGCCGCCGCGCTGCTGGCGCGCACCGAGCGGCTGCGCGTGGGCACCTCGGTGCTGGTGCTGCCCCTGCACCAGCCGCTGCTGCTGGCCGACGAGATTGCGCAGCTGGCCTTCCAGAGCGGCGGGCGCATCGACATCGGCGTGGGCCGCGGCACCGAGCCCGCCACGCTGGCCGCATTGAACATCGACGCGGCCCAGACCCGCGCGCGCTTCGAGCGGAATTGCATCGTGCTGCAGGACCAGGCCGCGCACGTGCCGCTCTACGTGGCCGGCTCCACCCCCGAGACGCTGGGCTTCGCGATCGAACGCGACCTGCCGCTGCTGCTGAGCCTGGAGCCGCCCGAGACCACGCAGCTGGGCCATGTGGCCGACATCCTGCAGGGCCGGCCTTCGACCTTGCTGCGGCGATCGTCGCTGGCGCGCTACGTGTGCATCGGCGCCGACGCCGCGTCGGTGCAATCGCAGCTCGACGGCCTCTGGGCCCAGCTGCAGGCGCGCCGCGAATTCTTCGCCGCCAGGCGCGGCGTGCCGCCCGAGCAGGTGCCGCGCATCGAGCCCGAACGCATGCTGCGCGAGCAGTTCATCCACGGCGACCCCGCGCAATGCCATGCGCAGATCCTCGCCCTGCGCGCGCGCAGCGGCATCGATGCGCTGCGCTGCGTGTTCAACGCCAACGGCCTGCTCGACAACACCCAAGCCCTCGCCGGCATGACGCTCTTTGCGAACGAGGTGCTCCCCGCGCTTCGCGAGCCGGCATGATCCATCCCATCCCAGAAAGCCACACCCTCATGCAAAGCGCCAAGATCCCCGTCACCATCGTCACCGGCTTCCTCGGCAGCGGCAAGACCACGCTGCTGCGCCACATCCTCGGCAACGCCGAAGGCAAGCGCATCGCCGTCATCGTCAACGAGTTCGGCGAGCTGGGCATCGACGGCGAGATCCTGCGCGGCTGCGGCATCGGCTGCGACGACGAAGGCAACGAGCGCGAAGGCGCCCTGTACGAACTGGCCAACGGCTGCGTCTGCTGCACCGTGCAGGAAGAGTTCCAGCCCGTGATGCTGCAGCTGGCCGCGCGCCGCGGCGACATCGATGCGGTGATCATCGAGACCTCGGGCCTGGCGCTGCCCAAGCCGCTGGTCCAGGCCTTCCAGTGGCCCGAGATCGCCAACGTGTTCACCGTCGACGCGGTGGTCACGGTGGTCGACGGCCCGGCCACGGCCTCGGGCCAGTTCGCCGAGAACACCGAGGCCGTCGATGCGCAGCGCCGCGCCGACCCCAACCTCGACCACGAGTCGCCGCTGCACGAGCTGTTCGAAGACCAGCTCTCGGCCGCCGACCTGGTGGTGCTCAACAAGTCCGACCTGCTCGACGACGCCGCGCGCGCGCAGGTCGAGGCGCTGATCCGCGCCGAGATCCCGGCCGAGGTCAAGATCGTCGCCGCCACCCAGGGCAAGCTCCCGCTGGCCCTGCTGCTGGGCCAGGGCCGCGCGGCCGAGACCACCATCGACCAGCGCGTCAGCCACCACGACCACGAGGAAGACCACGACCACGACGAGTTCGACTCGCTGGTGATCGACCTGCCCGCGGTCGACCGCGACCGCCTGCTGGCCGCGCTGGAGCAGATCGTGGCCGTGCACACCGTCTACCGCATCAAGGGCTTCGTCGCGATTCCGGGCAAGCCGATGCGCCTGCTGGTGCAGGGCGTGGGCAAGCGCTTCGACCACCACTTCGACCGCCAGTGGCGCGAGGGCGAGGCCCGCCGCACGCAGCTGGTGTTCATCGGCGAGGACCTCGACGAGGCCGTGCTGCGCGAGGCACTGCAGGCGGCCGTCGCCGTCGCGGCCTGACGCCTCGGGCCGGCGCGCGATGCACCTGCTGAGCACCCAGCCCGGCCGCTTCGTCGAAGACGACAGCGTCGTCACCCGGCTCGACCAGACGCCAGGCGAAATCGTGGTGCTGAGTTCGGCCGACACCACGCTCGCGCTGCTGGCCGCCGCGCGCACGGCGCTTGCCGCCACCGACCCCGGCTACCCCTCGCTGCGGCTGGCCAACCTGCAGTACCTGCGCCAGCCGGCCTCGCTCGACCTCTATGTCGACGAGGTGCTGCAGCATGCGCGCGTGGTGATCGTCGACCACCTGGGTGCCGAATCGGCCTGGGCCTACGGGCTGCAGCAGATCGAGAAGCTCGCGCGCCGCAAGGGCCAACAGCTGGCGATCTTCTCGGGCGACCTGCAGGAAGACGAAGACCTGCTGGCGCGCAGCACGCTGCCGCAGGACGTGGGCCGCCAGCTGTGGCAGTACACCCGCGCGGGCGGCGCGGCCAATGCGCAGCAGTTCCTGCGCGCCATCGCCTTCCACGGCCTGGGCCATGGCGAGGCGCCGCAGCCGCCGCGCAGCCTGCCGCAGGTGGCGCTGCATGTGCCCGGCGGCTTCGGCGCCACGCACACGGTGGCCGGCATCGACGACCTGCGCGCGCTGTGGCGCGACGGTGCGCCGGTGGTGGCGCTGGTGTTCTACCGCTCGCACCTGCAGTCGGGCAACACGGCGGTCTTCGATGCGATGGCCGCCGCGCTGCAGGCCGAAGGCCTGAACCCGCTGCCGGTCGCGCTCGATTCCCTGAAAGACCCGCTGTGCATTTCCGCGCTGCGCGGCCTGTGCCGCGCGCACGACGTGCAACTGGTGCTCAACACCACGGCCTTCGCGGCGCTGGGGCAGGGCGACAACGCGGGCGATGCGGTGGCCGAGCTCGCGGGCGATGCGCCCGTGCTGCAGGTGATCGTGAGCGGCGGCAACCGCGAGGACTGGCTGGCCGACAGCCAGGGCCTGCGTCCGCGCGACATTGCGATGCAGATTTCGTTGCCCGAGATGGACGGCCGCATCGTCACGCGCGCCATCAGCTTCAAGGGCCTGTCGCACCGCGACGAACTCACGCAAACCGAGGTGGTGAACTACCAGCCCGAGCCCGACCGCATCGCCTTCGTGGCCGAACTGGCGCGGCGCTGGTGCAAGTTGCGCAGCCTGAGCGCCGCGGACAAGCGCCTGGCGCTGATCCTCGCCAACTACCCCGGCAGCGAAGGCCGCATCGGCAGCGGCGTGGGGCTCGACACGCCGGCTTCGGTGATCGCGATCCTGCGCACGCTCGCGGCCGAAGGCCATGCGCTGGGCGATGCCGACAAGCTGCCGGCCGACGGCGACGCGCTGATGCATACGCTGCAGCAGGGCATCGCCAACGACCCCTCGCAATGGCCGCTGCGCCCGGCTTGGCAGAGCTATGCGCTGGCCGACTACCGTGCGCGACTGGCGAGCTTGCCCGAAGGCATGGCCGCGGCCATCGACGCGCGCTGGGGCGCGCCCGAGCAGGACCCGTCGGTGCGCCAGGGCCGCTTCATGATCGCCGGCCTGCGGCTGGGCCGCGTGTTCGTCGGCATCCAGCCCGCGCGTTCGCTGGCGGTGCAGGGCACGCAGGACTACGCCAGCTACCACGACGCCGAGCTCGTGCCGCCGCACGGCTACCTCGCCTTCTACTTCTGGCTGCGCGACGTGTTCGCCATCGACGCGGTGGTGCACGTGGGCAAGCACGGCAACCTCGAATGGCTGCCGGGCAAGAGCCTGGCGCTGTCGCAGACCTGCTGGCCCGACGCCATCCTCGGGCCGCTGCCCAACGTCTACCCCTTCATCGTCAACGACCCGGGCGAGGGCGCGCAGGCCAAGCGCCGCACGCAGGCCGTGATCGTCGACCACCTGATGCCGCCGCTCACGCGCGCCGAGAACCACGGCCCGATGCAGGACCTGGAGCGCCAGGTCGACGAGTACTACGACGCGCTGCTGGTCGATGCGCGCCGCGCCCGCGTGCTGCGCGCGCAGATCCTCGCGACCGTGCGCGCGCAGCACCTGGCCGAGGAACTCGCGTTGCCATCGGCGGCGGCCGACGACGACACCGTGCTCGCGCGCGTCGATGCCTACCTGTGCGAGCTCAAGGAAACGCAGATCCGCGACGGCCTGCATGTGTTCGGCCAGTCGCCCGAAGGCCGCCTGCGCCGCGACACCCTGCTCGCGCTCGCACGCTACCCCTCGGCCGACGGCGCGGGCGAGAACGCGGGCCTGCTCGATGCGCTGTCGCGCGACCTGCTGCCCGGCGACGCTTTCGCGCCGCTCGACATCGAGCCCGCCACGCCCTGGCTGGGCGCGCGGCCCGCGCTGCTGCAGTCGGTCAGCGACGACCCCTGGCGCCATGCGGGCGACACGCGCGAGCGGCTGGAGCTGCTCGCGCAGCGCCTGCTCGACGAGGCCGATGCGGGCATCGCGCTGCCGCAAGACATGCCGCACACGCAGGCCGTGCTCGGCCGCATCGCCCATCGCCTGTCGCCCGACCTCGACGCCTGCGGCACGCAGGAACTGCATCAGCTCTCACGCGCGCTGCAGGGCCGCTTCGTGCCCGCCGGCCCGAGCGGTTCGCCCTCGCGTGGCCGGCCCGACGTGCTGCCGACCGGGCGCAACTTCTACTCGGTCGACACCCGTGCCATCCCCACGCCCACCGCCTGGATGCTGGGCCTCAAGTCCGCCGCGCGGCTGGTCGAACTGCACCTGCAGGAACATGGCGAGTACCCGGTCGCGATGGGCCTGTCGGTCTGGGGCACGGCCACCATGCGCACGGGCGGCGACGACCTGGCGCAGGCCTTCGCGCTGATCGGCGTGCGGCCCAAGTGGGCGGCCGGCAGCCAGCGCGTGGTCGACTTCGAGGTGCTGCCCACCGTGGGCATCGGCCGTCCGCGCATCGACGTCACGCTGCGCATCTCGGGCTTCTTCCGCGACGCCTTCCCCGCGGCCGTGCAGATGTTCGACGCCGCGGTGCAGGCCGTGGCCGCGCAGGAGGACGAGGACGCCGAGCGCAACCCTATCCGCGCCCGCATCCTGCGCGAGGCCGCGGCGCTGGAGGCCCAGGGACTCGATGCCGCTACTGCGCGCACGCAGGCCGGCTGGCGCGTGTTCGGCTCGGCGCCGGGCCACTACGGCTCGGGCCTGCAGCCGCTGTTCGACCGCGGCGACTGGCAGAGCGACGACGACCTGGCACGCGCCTATGTAGCCGGCGGTGCCCATGCCTACGGCCAGGGCAGCGACGGCGTGCCCGCGCAGGCCGCGCTGGTCGAGCGCCTGAAGACCATGGACGTGGTGCTGCAGAACCAGGACAGCCGCGAGCACGACCTGCTCGACTCCAACGACTACTACCAGTTCCAGGGCGGCATGGTCGCGGCCGTGCGGCACCTGAGCGGCCAGCAGCCCGCGATGTACCACGGCGACCACGGCAACCCGCAGGCGCCGCGCATGCGCACCCTGAAGGAAGAGATCGGCCGCGTGATCCGCGCGCGCGTGGTCAACCCCAAGTGGATCGCCGGCGTGAAGCGCCACGGCTACAAGGGCGCCTTCGAGATGGCCGCCACCGTCGATTACCTGTTCGGCTTCGACGCCACCGCGCGCGTGGTCGGCGACCACCAGTACGCGATGGTGGCCGACGCCTACGTGATGGACCCGGCCACGCGGCAGTTCATCCAGGACCACAACCCGCAGGCGCTGCACGACATGCTGAGCAGACTGCTTGAAGCCATGCAGCGCGGCCTGTGGCAGGCACCTGGCGACTACCAGCGACAACTAGAAGATCTCCTGCTGGATCAAGAGCAGAAGATGGAAGGAACCCGATGACCACCCCCGCGAGCGCGGCCCTGCCGCTGCCCTTTCCCTTCGCCGCCATCGCCGGCCAGCCGCAACTGCGCCAGGCGCTGCTGCTGGCCGCGGTCGACCCCGGCCTGGGCGGCGTGCTGATCGAAGGCCCGCGCGGCACGGCCAAGTCCACGGCCGCGCGCGCGCTGGCCGAGCTGCTGACTGGCGCACCATTCGTCACGCTGCCCCTGGGCGCGAGCCTCGAGCACCTGGTCGGCACGCTGGACCTGGGCCAGGCCCTGGCCGGCCATCAGGTGAAGTTCGCGCCCGGCCTGCTGTCGCGCGCGCATGGCGGCGTGCTGTATGTCGACGAGGTCAACCTGCTGCCCGACGCGCTGATCGATTCGCTGCTCGACGTGGCGGCCAGCGGCGTCAACAGCGTGGAGCGCGACGGCATCTCGCACCGCCATGCCGCGCGCTTCGTGCTCGTCGGCACCATGAACCCGGAGGAGGGCGAACTGCGCCCGCAACTGCTCGACCGCTTCGGCCTCTGCGTGCGCCTCTCGAACATCGACGACGCCGCGTCGCGCCAGGCCATCGTGCGCGCCCGCCTGGCCTTCGACGCCGACCCGCAGGGCTTCCGTGCCGACCATGCCGACGCCCAGGGCGCCCTGGCCCTGGCCCTGGGCCGCGCCCGCGCCACCGTGGCCGACCGCGAGGCGCTGCCTTACGAAGACGAAGTGCATGCCGCCGTCGGCGCGCTGTGCATGGCCGCCCAGGTCGACGGCCTGCGCGCCGACCTGGTGATGCTGCGCGCCGCCCGCGCCCTGGCCGCCTGGGAGCAGGCCGACACGCTCACGACCGCGCATGTGCAGCAGGTGGCCGACCTGGTGCTGCTGCATCGGCGCAAGCCGGGCACGGCGCAGAGCGCGGCCCCTTCGTCATCTCAGGCCAACGCGCCGGGCCCCTCGTCCGGCCAGGGCGACGGCGCATCGGGCGAGGCTTCCACATCTGCTTCCGATGACGACGCCGACTGGGGCGCGATGCCCCCCGAGCCTGTGGGCATCGAACGCGTCAAGCCGCTGCGCCCACTGATGGCCGCGGCCCCCACCCCAAAAAAAGCCTGAGCCTCCGGAACGCCGACCCCGCTGGCGCACGCCAGGGTGACCGGAGGCAGGGCACGCAACGGGACACGTCGCGCCACATCGCATCGCCGATGGGCGGCAGCGCCTACGACTGGCCCCGCACCCTGATGGCTCGCGGCGCCGAGGCCCAGTTGCGCCCCGAGCACCTGCGCCGCCGCCCGCAGGAGGCCCGCAGCGGTGCGCTGCATTGCTTCCTGCTCGACTGCTCCGCCTCCATGCTCAAGGACGGCAAGCTCGCGCGCGCCAAGGGCGTGCTGGTGGCGTTGATGGAAGAGGCCTACCGACGCCGCGACCGCGTGGCCTTGCTGTGCTTCGGCGGCAACACCGTCGAACTGCGCATGCCGCCTCGGCGCGCAGGCGCATTCAACGACGCCTGGCTGACGCCCATTGCGGGGGGTGGGGGCACGCCTCTCACGCTGGGCGTTCAGCAGGCCGGCATCCTGCTGGCGAAGCATGAGTCCGCGCAGCGGTGGCTGTGGCTGTTGACGGATGGGCGGAGTACGGAGAGTCCAACGCGGCCGCCGGGGGTGGATATGGCGACGGTGGTGGACTTCGAAGCCGGGCCCGGGGCGTTGGGGCGGGCGGCGTCCTTGGCGGCGGCGTGGCGCGCTGCGCACGTGAGGCCGGCGCTCTGACAACGCAGCGCTTCAGTGGCCAGGCATGAAGTGGCCCGGGTTGCCGCCTGCAGCGGCGGCCTTAACTGGCCATGGCGCCGCAGCCGTCCGCCCTAAGCGCCCACCCCGGCCCCAAACCGCAACGTGAACGCCGTCCCTTCCCCCACCGAAGACGCCACCGCCATCGTCCCCCCGTGCGCCTTCGCGATCTCGTTGACGATGTAGAGGCCCAGGCCCACGCTGCGCACGGTGTTGCTGCCGGTGTCGCCGCGCACCATCGGTTCGAAGACCGTGGGCAGGGTGGCGGCGTCGATGGGGTCGCCCTGGTTGTGGACCTGCAGTTCGGCCTGCGTGGCCTCGATGGCCGAGGTGACGGTGATGGGCGTGCCGGGCCGGCCGTAGGCGGCGGCGTTGCCGACCAGGTTACCGATCAGTTGCGCGAGCCGGTCGTGGTCGGCCACGCAGGCGCCCGGGCCCCGGGTGCCGTGCACGATCTCGCGGTCGGGAAAGGCGAGCCGGAGTTCGTCCAGCGTGCGTGCGGTCAGCGCGTGCAGGTCCATGGGCTGCAGGCTCACGGCCAGGCCGGTGCCGACGCGCGCCTGCGTGAAGTCGAGCAGTTCCTCGATCAGCCGCTGCGCGCGTTCGGCCGAGCTGCGCACATGGCCCAGCACGCGCACGCCGCGTTCGGTCTTCTCGGCGCGGCCCAGCAACTGCACGCCCATCAGGATGGCCGACAGCGGATTGCGCAGGTCGTGGCTCACGATGCCGACCATCTGCTCGGCGAACAGGGCACGGTCGCGCAGCAGGCGCTGCGACTGCAGCTCGACCTCGAGCAGCGCATCGGCCTTCTTGCGAGCGTTCATCAGTTCGCGCTCGTAGCGGTTGCGGTCCTGTGCCACGAAGGCGGCGATCTCGTCGAACTCGCCTTCGGCGCGCTTGCGGCGGCGCGCGTTGAGGATCATCGGGATCAGCTGCCCGTCGGGGCGGCGCACATCGAACTTGACCTCGGCCAGCGAGCCCTGCATCTGCAGCGTGGGCACCCAGTGGGTCTGGTGGAAGATCCGTCCGCCCATGGTGAACAGGTCCTGCAGCCTCTTGCTGCCCACGAGTGCGTCGCGCGGCATGCCGAGCCAGCCGCAGAACGTGGTGTTGACCTTGAGCAGGGTGCCGTCCAGCGCGGTCACCAGCAGACCGCAGGGGGCCTGGTCGAACAGTTCGTCGGTGTCGGGAACGGGGACGGGCGAGGCGGCCGCGGACATGCGGGGCCCGCTAGCGGCGCGGCAGCGCGTCGATGAATTCCTCGATCGCGTCGCAGGTGGGGCCGGGCGCGCTCAGGTGCGGGCAGTGGCCGGTGTTGGCGACCACGCGCAGCATGCCGTGCGGCAGCGTGCGCTGGAGGTATTCGCCGACCGCGAGCGGCGCGATCAGGTCCTCGGACGATTGCACGATGAGCGTGGGCGTCTGCAGCCGCGCGACCTCCTTGCGGGAATCCGACAGGAAGGTGGTCTTGGCGAACTGCTTGGCGATCTCGGGGTCGGTGCGGCAGAAGCTGGCGCTCAGCTCCTCGCCCAGCTCGGGCCGTTCGGGCACGCCCATGATGGCCGGTGCCATGCTGCTGGCCCAGCCCAGGTAGTTGCTCTCCAGCGTGTCGAGCAGCGATTCGACGTCCTCGCGCGTGAAGCCGCCGATGTAGTCGCCGTCGTTGATGTAGCAGGGCGAGGGGCCGATCATCATGTGGGCCGCGAAGGTGCCGGGCGACTTCAGGTCGGCCAGCATGCCGATCATCGCGCTCACCGAATGGCCGACGAACCAGGTCGGGCCCTGCGCCGTGGCGGCGGCGATCTCCAGCACGTCGTCGGCATAGCCCGCGAGCTCGGCGTACTTCGAAGGCTGGTAGGCGCTCAGGTCGGAGTTGCCCGAGCCGACATGGTCGAAGGTGACGACCCGGTAGCGCTGCGAGAAATGCCGGGCGACGAAGCGCCACATGTTCTGGTCGCAGCCGAAGCCATGCGCAAAGACCATGGTGGCCGGACCTGCGCCCTGGACCTGGACGTTGTTGCGCTGCTGGATGTTCATGGGGGCGAATCCGGGGGAAGGGCTGCCGGGGCGTCAGGGCGGCCGGGCGTGGGTGCGGCCATTGTGCCCGCTGCAAGCCCTGTGTCTGTCCGCCATCTTCCCGTGATGGCTCATGGCTGTGCTATCGGTCCCAGCGCCGCAGGCCCAGCGTGCTGGCCATCTCCCTGTAGGCGGCCAACTGCCGCGCCACGAAGTCGTCCATGGCGGGCCCCGTCAGGGAGTACGGATAGAGCCGATGCCGGCTCCGCAGGGCTGCGTACTGCGGCGAGGCCAGCGCCTCCTGGAAGGCCGCGGCCCATTGGCGAGCCGCCTCCTGGGACACGTTGGCGCTGATGTACACGCCGCGCACGGTCGGCCAGACGATCTCGACGCCCTGCTCGCGCGCGGTGGGCACGCCCTGGAGCGCATCGCCCAGGCGGGTCGCCGACAGCACCGCGACGATGCGCACCGCGGCGCCGCCCGCGATGGCCTGAAGCGCTTCCGCGGCGTCGCCCGGGAAAACGTCGACGTGCTTGCCCTGCAGCGCGGCCAGCGCGTCGCCGCCGCCTTCGAAGGAGACAAAACGCATGGCCTTGGGGTCGCGGCCGGCGGCGCGGACCAGCAGGGCGGACTTCACCCAGTCCTGGCTGCCCACGGTGCCGCCCGAGCCGAAGACCACGCCCGAAGGGTCGCGGCGGATGGCGCTCATCACGTCCTGCAGCGTCTTGTAGGGCGAGTCGCGGTGCACGGCCACCACGCCGTAGTCGGTGCCCAGCGTGGCGAGCCAGTGCACGGCGTTGGCGGGGTGCGGGCCGAAGCGGCCCTGGGCGATGTTGAGCAGCGAGCCGCTGGAGAAGGCGACCAGCAGGTCCGTCCCACCCATGCGGCCCGTGGCCATGCGGTCGAAGGCTACGGCGCCGATGCCGCCGGGCATGAAGCGCTGGACCAGCGGCGGGCGCGTGGGGCGCACGATCTGCAGTGCGTCGCGCGCCAGCGCACAGGTCAGGTCGAAGCCGCCGCCGGCCTTGGCGGGGATCACGCATTCGGCGGGCGCGAGGCTCGGGTCCTGGGGTTGGGCGTACAGGGCGGCGCCGGGCAGGGGCAGCAGCAGCGAGGCGCCTGCGCGCAGCAGGAGGGTGCGCCGCTGGCGCATGAACGACAACGAGGTCATGCCATCGGCTCCTTGTTTGTCATCGCCGTCACAGCCGACGCGGGCAGCTTGGGCCACCAGAGGCTCGCGCGCAGGCCTGTGTTGTCGTTCTTGTCGTCGCCGTCGTTCACGCCGCCCAGCCGTAACCCGCCCCCATGCCGCTGCGCGATCGAGGCCGCGATGGCCAGACCCAGGCCCGAGCCACCCTGTGCCGCGCGCCGGCCGCGGCGGAAGCGTTGGCCAATCGAGGCCAGCTCGTCCTCGCTCATGCCGGGGCCGTTGTCTTCCACGCTGAGCTGCCATTGCGCGGCATCGTCGTCGCGCGCATCGAGCGTGACCTTGCCGTGTTCGGGCGTGTAGATCAGCGCGTTCGCCACCAGGTTGCCCAGCGCCTCGCGCAGCAGGGCGGCGTCGGCCACCGCGGGGCCATGCAGCGCGAGCGGGGCGATGCCGAGGTCGATGTGCCTGGCGCGCGCCATCGGCAGCAGGCCCAGCGCCACCTCGCGCAGCAGTTCGGCCAGGTCGACCGTCTCGAGCTCGAGCGACGCGGTGTCGGAGCGGCCCAGGGCCAGCAACTGCTGGGTGGTGCGCGTCACACGGCCGATCTCGATGCGCATGCCTTCGAGCGCGGCCTTGAGTTCCTTCGGGTCGTCCTCGCGCTGCGCGTAGTCGGCCTGCATCTGCAAGGTGGTCAGGTGGGTGCGCAGCTGGTGCGAGGCATCGTCGAGGAACTGGCGCTGCTGCGTCACCAGCGCCTTGGTGCGCGCCATGTGCTGGTTCACCGCGCTCACCAGCGGCCGGATGTCGGCGGGGATGGCCACTTCCTCGATCTGCGTGAGGTCGTCGGGGTGCCGCGCCTGCACTTCGCGCGCAAAGCGGCGCAAGGGTCGCAGCGCCGCGACCAGGCCAAGCGAGGTGGCGAGCATCAGCGCGGCCAGCACCAGGGAGTCGCGCAGCGCGGCGCGGCGCACGAAGCGCGCGGTGAAGTCCTGGCGCGACTTGGTGCTCTCGCCCACCTGCACCAGCACGCTGCGGCCGCCGTCCTCCTTTGCCGAGGGGAGGTCGAGCGCGCGGCGGTAGGCCGCGAAGCGCACGGGCTCGCCGAAGTACTCGGCGTCGTAGAACACCGGCACGCCGGGCGCAAGCGCGGTGGGCGGCTCGGGCAGGTCGGCGCTGCCCAGCTCGACCAGGCCGTCGGAGGTCGCGACGCGGAAGTACACGCGCCCGCTCGCCGTGAGCTCGAAGAACTCGAACATCGTGTACGGCAGCTCGACCGACAGGCCGCCCGAGGCGGTCGAGATGTTGGCATCGATGGCCTTGAGCGCGCCCAGCACCGAGCGGTCGTAGGCGGCGTTGGCGGCGCCCAATGCGTCGTGGCGCGTGAGCCAGAGTTCGGAGGCGGTGACGATCAGCAGCGCCGGCACCAGCATCAGCGCCAGGCGCTGCCACAGGCTCGCGCGCTGGAACCAGGCGCGCGCGGGGCGCAGGCGATGCACGCCGAGGCTGGAGGCGGGCACCTAGCTCGCTTCCAGCGCGTAGCCCAGCCCGCGCATGGTGACGATGCGCACGGCGCTGCCTTCGAGGCGCTTGCGCAGCCGGTGCACGATCACCTCGACAGCCTCGGGATGGATGTCTTCCTCGTCGGAGAACACGCGGTCGAGGATCTGCTGTTTCGACAGCGGCTCGCCGCTGCGCTGGGCCAGCACGCGCAGCACCGACAGCTCGCGCGGCGACAGCGCGAGCACTTCGCCGTCGAGGTGGAATTGCCGCTTGGTGCCGTCGAACACCAGCGGCCCGCAGGCGAGCCGCGGATGCTCGATGCCGCGCGCGCGGCGCACCAGCGCATGCAGCCGCGCCTCGAGCTCGGCCAGCTGGAAGGGCTTGGCGAGGAAGTCGTCGGCACCGGCATTGAGCGAGCCCACTCGCTCGGTCAGCGAATCGCGCGCCGTGAGGATCAGCGCGGGCAGGCGCTGGTCGCGCTTGCGCAGCCGCTCGAGCACGGTGTGGCCGTCCATGCCGGGCAGGCCCAGGTCGAGGACCACCGCGTCGTGGTCGCGGGCCTGCAGGGCCTGGTCGGCCAGCCGCCCGTCGTCGACCCATTCGACCTGGATGCCCGCGCGCTCGAGCGCGCGGCTGAGCCAGGTGCCGAGGCTGTGTTCGTCTTCCGCGAGCAGGATGCGCATGGCGCGATGCTAGCGTCGCGGCGGAGGCGATCGCAACGCTGCAAACCCTGCAGATCGGGGGCGTGGCCTGGCCGTGTGTGGGGGGTGATGTCGGCGCGCGCGGCGACCGTGTTGCTGCACCTTTGACCATCGCCAATGTGCTGCAGCAAGGCCGAGCGCGCGGTCGCCTGCCGTGAATCGGTGCTCGCGCCGCCTTCGATGTGCGCGGCGCCAGGGTTGCCAGGGCTGGGCACATCCTGTTTCTTCACCCTTCGACAAACCCGGCAAAGGCTTCCGCCGCCGCGCGGGCCTGTTACGGTGGTCCGTGGTCATTCAAGGCAGGCCGACGTTTCTGCTGACCATGCCGGCGCGCCACAGCGCCGGGCGGAAGTTCAAGGAGAGTGAATTGCAGTTCCTGAAACGTCGGTGCGCCTGCGCGCCGCAACGGCTCGAACGGGTCAAGCGCAGCCCCTGGATGCGACTGCTGCCGGGCGTCAGGGCCTACCAATGCCAGGTCTGCGGCGCGCGGTTCCTGGCGTTCAGGAAGATCGTCGGCGAGATCGCCGTTGCGCAACGCCGCGAGGCCTTCGGCAGCAGGCCGCCCTGAAGCGGGTTTGGCCTTGGAGGGAGTCGCTTCCCCTTGGCCCCGGTCCATTCGACTGCTTGTCCTTTCGGCTAACCGTCGCGCGCTTGGCGCGTTGCTCCCAACGCCACGGTTTGCCGGCACGGCCGCTACCGCTTCTTGTCCGGCTGCCGCGTATCCGTAGGCAACTCCGCAGGAGTCTTCCCGTCGGGGTTGCTGCCCGCCCGCGGCGTCGGCACCTCCTTGGGATCGGGGCTGCCGGGCCGCTGGGGTCCTCTGCGCTGGGTCATGGCATCTCCTGGATGTGTTCGAGTGAACGGCTGCTTCTTCAGCGCGCCGGGGCTCCTCGTCAGGCGGCGACCGCCATTTCGGACATGAGTTCTTCCTTGCGGGCCTGCAGCTCGTGGCGCATGGCGACCAGGTCCAGGTTGCGGGCGGCCCGTGCCTTCACGAAGATCTCGTTGCGCTCTTCCTTCACATGGTGGTCGATGTACTCGCCGAGCACGATGACCTTGGCGCACCACTTGCTGTCGTTCTCGTCGCCGTCGCGGATCTGGGCGATCAGGTCCTTGGCGCTCGCATGCTCGACCTCGGCCTCGTCGAGCAGGTCCTCGGCCTTCGCCGCGGCCCGCAGGGCCGGGTAGAAGATCTCTTCCTCGATCTGCGCATGGACGCTGAGCTCCAGGCAGATCTGGTCCGCCAGCTGGCGGCGCTTGGCAGGCGCCGTCTTGGCCTTGGATTCGGCCAGGGGCTCGAACTCCTTGAAGAGCTTCTTGACGGCACGGTGGTCGGCATCGAGCAGGCTGCAGGCATCGGCGGGGGCGCGGGGGGTGGTCATGGGGTGTTCCGTTGTGTGCGTGGGAACTGGAACATCCGCCTGGGTCGCAACGCCTTGCGTAGGACCAGCGCGCTCGAAGCGCGAGGTGGCCGGAGGACACGGCACGGCGCTCCGAAGGCGCCGGGGCCTCGCCGGCCTTGGCGGCGTGCAGCGGCCTCGTGGCTCGACCCACACCGTCGAAACGTCCGACACGCAGGCCGCCCCTGCGCTGATACGGCGTCATGTTCAGCGGAGTAGCTTGAGTTCTTGGACATTCGACCCCAAACCCCTAGACATGGAAGGTGCCCCATGAGCACAACGACAACCTCACACAACGCCCTCGCCGGCCTCAAGGTCGCCATCCTGGTGACCGACGGCTTCGAACAGGTCGAGATGACCGACCCGCGCCAGGCATTGATCGCGCAGGGCGCCGAGACCGCGATCGTCTCGCCGATGGATGGCAGCGTGCGCGGCTGGAAGCACCACGACCCGGCGGATATTTTCGAGGTCGACGTCGCCCTGAAGCACGCCAAGCCGGCCGACTACGACGCGTTGTTGCTCCCCGGCGGCGTCGTGAACCCCGACGCGCTGCGCATCGACGAGCGCGCCATCGCTTTCGTCAAGGCTTTCGTGGAAGCCGGAAAACCCATCGCCGCGATCTGCCACGGGCCTTGGACGCTGATCAACGCCGGGGGCGTGAAGGGCAAGCAGGTGACCTCATGGCCCTCGCTGCGCGTCGATCTCGAGAACGCAGGCGCCGAGTGGCGCGATGTGGAGGTGGTGGTGGCGCCCCAGCTGGTCACCAGCCGCAAGCCGGACGACCTGCCGGCCTTCGACCGCGAGATGGTCAAGCTGTTCGCGAGCGCGGGCACACGCAAGGCAAGGAGTTGAGGGCCGGGCAGGGCTTGCGCAGGAGCAGCGCATGAACGCGGAAAAGACGCCCGACAAGGCAGATGCGGCGGACAACAAGACACTGCGCAAGCGCTCGCGTGCCAGCGAACGCATCGACGCGCTGGACCGGCTGGAGGCGGCGTCCGTGCGGCGCACCGACGAGACCTTCCTGCGCTGCGGTGGGCCGCGGCCGATGAAACCTCAGCGTCCCTCGGCAAAGAGGGCCGCACCGAAGCGATAGCCGGCAGCGGGCCCCGCAGCGCGCAGCCTTCAGTCCGGCTTGATGTTCGCGCGCGCGATCACCTTCTTCCAGCGCTCCTGCTCGATGGCGATGAACTTGGCGAACTCCTCGGGTTTGTCGCCCACGGACTCGGCCGCATCGCCGCGCAGCCGCTCGATCACGGCCGAGGTCTTGGCCGCCTTCATCGTCTCCTGCGACAGCTTGGCGATGTGGGCGGCCGGCATGTTGGCCGGCGCCAGCATGCCGTACCACTGCGTCATCTCGAAGCCGGGAAAGCCTTGCTCGGCCACGGTCGGCACGTCGGGCAGCTGGGGCAGGCGCTTGGCCGAGCCGGTGGCGATGCAGCGCACCTTGCCGGCCTTGATGAAGGGGATGATCGCGGCCGCGCCGATGGCAGAGGCCTCGAGTCGGCCCGAGAGCAGGTCGGTCAGCATGGGGCCGGTGCCGCGGTAGGGCACGTGCAGCATGAACACGCCCGAGGTGATCTTGAGGTACTCGAAGGCCAGGTGGCCCGCGCTGCCGTTGCCTGCCGAGCCGTAGCTGAGCTTGCCCGGGTTCTTCTTCGCGTAGGCGATGAACTCGGTGAGGTTCTTCGCCGGCACGTCGGGGTGCACCACGTAGAGGCTCGGCACCTTGGCCAGCAGGCTCACCGGCTTGAAGTCCTTGTTGGCGTCGTAGGGCAGCTTGTCAAAGATGTAGGGGTTGACGGCCAGCGTGCCGATGTGGCCCAGGATGATCGTGTGCTGGTCTTCGCTGCGCGCCACTTCCGACATCGCGATGTTGCCCGCCGCACCGGGCTTGTTGTCGACGAAGACGCTCTGGCCCAGCGTGTTCGACAGCTCGGCCGCGGTCGAGCGCGCCACGATCTCCGAACTGCCGCCCGGTGCGAAGGGCACGACGAAGCGGATCGACTTGCTGGGCCAGGCCGGCTGTGCCAGCGAGGCCGCCGGCAACGCGCCGCCCAGGCCCAGCGCGCCGGCGAACTGGAGCAAGGTCCTGCGGGAAGGGTGCGTGGCTTCGCTCACGGCGGGTGCGTTGTCGAACATGTGGGGTGTCTCTGATTGTTGGAGGAGTTGCCGATACTGCGCGAAGGAAGCTTTCAGAAGGCTGTCAGCTGTCGCCCCGGGGCGCAGGAGGCGCAGCGCGCAGGCCCTGCAGCGCCCTCGAGTCGAAGGCTTGCGGGCGGGACCTCGTGCGGTCCCGAGCGCTCGTGCAGCCGCGGTCGATCGCGCCGCGCACCGTCGGCAGGCGATGCGCCCGGTTCCCCGGCACGCCCCCTCAAACCGCCTGCTGCGCCTCCCGCCGCCGCCGATGCCGGGGTTCCTCGATGCGTAGGACCATGGCGATCGCCAGGGCCTTGAAACCGAGCGCCAGCCAGAAGATGGGCGGGTAGCCCCAGGTCGTGGCGATGAGGCCACCCATGAGCGGGCCCAGCGCCATCATCAGGTGCGATGCGGTGTCGGACACGGCGATGAGCATGGGCAGTTCGTGCGCCTTGCCGAACTCCAGCACGAAGTTCTGCGCCGCGACCTGGTAGCCGCCAAAGCCTGCCCCGAGGCCGCAGAAGGCCAGGATGAACACCGGCATCGAGGCGCCCAGGATCAGCAGCAGCGTGGCGCTCGACCACACGCAGACGCTGAGGATGAACACCAGGCGGTAGCCGTGGCGGTCGGCGATCTTGCCCCACAGCAGGTTGCTGATCGTCTGCGAGAGCAGGAAGGCCAGCGAGAAGTAGCCCAGGGCCGCGCCGGAGAGGCTCACGTACTTGCCCACGTGCAGGATATAGAAGGGCACGGCCGACGTGCCCAGCGCGGCCAGCGCGCGCGCGAAGAAGAAGCGGCGGTAGTGCGGGTCGGCGCGCAGCAGCGCGGGCACGTCGGCCAGGCGCTGCAGCAGGCTGGAGGGTGCGGCGCGCACCGACAGCGACTTGGGCTCGCGCACGAAGGTCAGGGCGCTGATGCCGACGCTCGTGAGCACGAAGGCCAGCAGGAAAGTCGAGCCGTAGCCGCTGCCGAAGGCGTTGGAGCCCACGAGGTACTCGCCGCCCAGGTAGGCGACGCCCGAGGCCGTCAGCCCGCCGAGGAAGTTGCGCATGCCGGTGAGCCGCCCGCGCTGGTTGACCGGGATCACCTTGGACATCAGCACGCTGAAGGTCACGCCCTGCATGCCGCCGAAGAAGCCGAAGAGTCCGAGGAAGACGCAGGCGGCGCTCAGCGCCCACTGGCCCGAGAGCAGGAAGGCGCTGAGTGCAAGACCCAGGATCTGCAGGCGCATGAGCCAGCCGACCGAATACACCACCCGCATCACGTGGTCCCGGTGCTCGATCAGCGTCGCGCCCCAGATCGACGACAGCGCCATGCCGATGAACTGCGCGCCCAGGGCCAGTCCGACCGCGACCTTCGAGCCCGAGAGCATGTAGATGTAGGCGGGCACGAAGGTCGGGGCGCTCATCAGCCGGAACCCCGTCATGCCGAGCATGCCGTGCGCCAGGTTGGCCGCGAAGTTGCGCGGCAGGTCGCGCATGACCTGCTCGTTGTAGAGCGCCTCGTCGCTGGCGGAGCCCTCGATCGTCGCGGCGGCGCTGGGGGTGTCGAGCTTGTTCATGTGTGGGCGGTGTGGAGCGACGCGGCGGCGAAGGCCTGCCTTGCATCGGCGGGTGCGATGGGTTGGCAATCCAGTTGGTCCATGACCGCGCGCAGCCAGGGCGGCCGCTCACGGGTGCAGACCGCAATGGGATGGGGGAGGGGGGAGCGCTGCGTGGCGAGCGCGGCGAAATGGGCGGCGTACGCCGGCGGACGGGCATCGGTGGCGAGCTCGGCGATGGCGAAGGGGTCGGGCGGCGCGGGTTGCGTGGTGTCGACGAGCGGGATGTAGGGGGTGGATGCGCTGCAGGTGCCGGCCATGCCGGGGCCGTCGAGGAGGATGGCGCCGAGCACGCGTTCGGGCCGTGCGCCGGCGATGAGCAGCGCGATGTAGGCGCCCAGGCCGCGACCGCAGACGGTGGCGGGGCCGATGTGGGCGAGGGCGATGTCGACGTCGCCCATGAGGACTTCGCAGCTGTAGCCGCCGCCGGCGGGGATGGAGGATTGGCCGTGGCCGGTGAAGTCGAGGGCGTGGACGGGACCGGGCCAGCCGTCGTAGGTGGCGGGGAGGTGCGCGGCCTGGGATTCGCCCAGGCCATGCAGGAGCAGCAGGGGGTGGCTGTCGGGCTGAAGGGCAGGGCGCAGGCAGTGCAGGGCCAGGCGGATGCGCCCATGCGCAAGGAACGCTGTCACGGCCTGCCTGCCGACAGTGCCGTTCCCGACAGGGGCCAGGCCGGGATGCTCGGGTCGCCTGTCATGGGGTGCGGTGCTCGGCCTTCTGTGCCGGCCGTCATCGGAGGCGCGGTGGAAATCATGATGTTGGTATGTTCCTCGTGTCAGGGCGGCGCTCGGCGGAGAGAAAACCATTCATAAACAAGCACTTGCAGGCCCCTCTCGTTGTGCCTTCAGGGCTTGATTCGACTTATGTTTGATGGGTACGCTTATTGGTGTACTTGGTATGGTTTTGAGGATGCTAGCACGGACAAGATTTTGATGTGTAGGAGTGCCTTGGATGCCGGTTTCTCCAGTGTGAAGTTCTTAATGTTGATGGTTTCCTGTCTTTGCTCGGATGCCTATTGGCCTGAGTTCTTCTGTTGTTTTGTGTTTTCGGTTTGTTGTTTTCTGATTCATTTTTTTGGAAGGACGACTTTCTTCTGCTTTGTTGCAATGCAAGAAACGACCGATTTCTAGGGGGATACCCTGGAAATCCGTCAATGAGGCGCGATTGGTTTGACCGATTTAGTGGTCTCGGTATGATTCTTTCATCGAGCTTGCCAGTGCACTCGGATCGGTTCATGCCGTTCGGCGATGCAGATTGGCTTTCTCGGTACGTTCCCTAGCCAAGGGGCCCGCGATGGGCAGCAGCCGGCGACGTGGGGTGACGCGCTTCGCCGGTGGTTCGAAAGAAGTACAGGAGACAAATGGTGAGCACTGATGAATCAACGCGGGCCGGTGAACGGCTCCTTGCAGCGAGACGACGGCGCCGGGCCGATGGCCTGACCGTCGCGCCTTCTTCTCCTTCCCTGCGACGCGGCGGAAGGTAGGGCGATGCAGACCTACATCCTGCGACGGCTTCTGGCCCTGCTGCCCACGCTGTTCATCGCCAGCGTCATTGTTTTCGTGATCGTCCGCATGGTGCCGGGCGATGTGGTCGACCTGATGCTGAGCCAGAACGATGCCGGCTCGAACAACCTGACCCGCGAGCAGCTGCTCGAGACCCTGGGCCTCGACAAGCCCATGTGGAAGCAGTACGGCATCTGGATCGGCGACCTGGCCTTCAGGGGCGACCTGGGTCACTCGCTATGGCAGGGCGATTCGGTGCTGAGCATGATCGCCACCCGCCTGCCCGTGACCTTCGAGCTCGGCCTGCTGGCCATGGTCATCGCGCTGAGCGTGGCGATCCCGGTGGGCGTGTACTCGGCGGTGAAGCAGGACGCCGCGGGCGACTACATCGCGCGCTCGTTCTCTCTGCTGATGCTCGCGGTGCCGAGCTTCTGGGTCGGCACGATGGTCACGGTGTTTCCCTCGATCTGGTGGGGCTGGTCGCCGGAGATCCACTTCATGCCCTTCCGCGAGGATCCGCTGCAGAACCTGCAGCAGATGCTCATCCCGGCCGTGATCCTGGGCCTGTCGCTGTCGGCCATCACGATGCGCATGACGCGCACCATGATGCTCGAGGTGCTGCGCCAGGACTACATCCGAACCGCGCGCGCCAAGGGCCTCAAGGAAACACTGATCCTCACGCGCCATGCGGTGCGCAACGGCCTGATCCCGGTGATCACGCTGATCGGCAGCCAGGCGCCGATCCTGATCGGCGGCGCCGTGATCCTCGAGCAGATCTTCGTGCTGCCCGGCATGGGGATGCTGCTGCTCGACGCCGTCAACCAGCGCGACTACCCGGTCGTCACCGGCGTCTTCTTCGTGGTCGGCCTGACCGTGATGTTGATCAACCTGCTGGTCGACCTGAGCTACGGCCTGATCGATCCCAAAGTGAGGCAGCGCTAATGGAAGCCAAGATGCAAGCCCATCCCGCCGTGACCGTTGCGCCCGTGGTGCCGGCGCCGAAGCCGGCCGCCAGCGGCCGCCCGGCGAGCACGAAGAAGAGCCAGCTGCGCTGGTTCGTGCGCAAGCTGTTCCGCGAGAAACGCCTGGGCGCGGCCGGTGCGGTGATCGCGCTGGTGTTCCTGTTCTTCGGCCTGTTCGCCGATGTGCTGGCGCCCTACGGCATGAACGAGGTGGACATGGGCGCGCGGCTGCAGTCGCCTTCATGGGGGCACCCCTTCGGCACCGACAACCTGGGCCGGGACCTGCTGTCGCGCTGCATCTACGGCGCGCAGATCTCGGTGGTCATCGGCCTGCTGGTGGCGGCCATCTCGACCTTCATCTCGGCCACCATCGGCATCGTCTCGGGCTACTTCGGCGGCAAGGTCGACATGGTGGTGCAGCGCTTCGTCGATGCGTGGATGAGCTTTCCGGGCCTGATCGTGCTGATCGTCGTGGCCTCGGTGTTCGGCTCGGGCATCACCCAGATCATCATCACGCTGGGCCTGCTGATCGGCATCGGCGGCTCGCGCATCGTGCGCAGCGCGGTGGTCTCGGTGCGCGAGGACATGTACATCCACGCCGCCAAGTCCATCGGCGCCTCGGCCCCGCGCATCCTCTGGCGCCACGTGCTGCCCAACGTGATCGCGCCGCTGATCGTGCTGTTCACCTCCAGTGTGGGCACGGCCATCCTGGCCGAGTCGGGCCTGTCCTTCCTGGGCCTGGGCGTGCCGCCGCCATACCCGACCTGGGGCGGGATGCTCTCGGGCAACGGCCGCACCTACATGCTGCAGGGTCCCTGGCTCGCGCTGGCGCCCGGCCTGTGCCTGACCCTGGTCGTCTACGCGATCAACGTGTTCGGGGATGCGCTGCGCGACATGCTCGATCCGCGGATGCGCGGCTCGCGCTGAGCCCCCGCACCCCACCCCAAAACAGAAGGAGACACAGGCAATGAAGATGATCAGGACTTTGCTCGCAGGCATCACGGGCATGGCGTTGGCCACGGTGGCCGGCCAGGCGATGGCGCAGGCGTCGACCGACACGCCCAAGTACGGTGGCACGCTCGACATCGCCACCACCAGCACCGGCGTCACGACCCTGTCGTGGGACCTGGCCGATTGGCAGGCCACGCTGCAGACGCGCGACACCGGCCAGTTCTACGAGCAGCTGTTCTCGGTCGACCTGGGCAAGGCCAAGAGCCGCGGCGGCAAGTACCCGTTCACCATCAGCGGCTGGCAGCCCAGCGACGCGATCCGCGGCGAACTGGCCGAGAGCTGGGAGTGGGTCACGCCGCTGGTGCTGGAGATCAAGCTGCGCAAGGGCGTGAAGTTCCCGGCCAAGGCCGGCGTGATGCCCGAGCGCGAGCTCACCGCCGAAGACGTGGTGTTCAGCTTCAACCGCATGAACACCAGCGCCAAGAAGACCCAGGGCTACTACGACCACATCGACAAGGTCAGCGCCAAGGACAAGGACACGGTGGTCTTCACCTTCAACAAGTTCCTGGCCGACTGGGACTACCGTTTCGGCAATGGCTTCTTCTCGGGCATCGTGCCCAAGGAAGTGGTCGATGCGGGCCCGGGCAACTGGAAGAACGTCAACGGCACCGGGCCCTTCATGCTCGGCAACGTGGCGCAGGGCAACTCGCTGACCTTCACCAAGAACCCGGTGTACTGGGACAAGGAAACCATCAACGGCACCGCCTACAAGCTGCCCTTCGTCGACAAGCTGGTCCACCGCGTGATCAAGGACGAGGCCACGCAGCAGGCCGCGCTGCGCACCGGCAAGCTCGACATCCTGTCCTCGATCTCCTCCGAGGCCGCGAAGGAACTCAAGAAGACCGCGCCGCAGGTCAAGTGGAACCGCTGGCTCAGCACCTCGGCCGCGCGCGTCGCGCTGCGCGTCGACACCAAGCCCTTCACCGACGTGCGCGTGCGCCGCGCGCTCAACATGGCGGTGAACAAGCAGGAAGTCATCGACAAGTTCTACGGCGGCGAGGCCGAGATGTTCGTGTTCCCGATGCATCCCGAGTACGTGGGCTACCACACGCCGCTCAAGGACATGCCGCCCGCGGTACAGGAACTGTTCAAGTACGACCCGGCCAAGGCGAAGAAGCTGCTGGCCGAGGCCGGCTACCCCAAGGGCTTCGCCTTCAAGATGCAGATCTGCACCTGCAACGCCGAGCAGATGGAGCTGATGCCACTGGTCGCGGCCTACCTCGAGATGGTGGGCGTGAAGATGGAGATCGTGCCGATGGAATACGGCGCGCACCTGTCGGCCATGACCACCCACACCAACGGCGCGGGCTACCTGACGACCATCCCCGACGTCAACCCGACCACCTCGCTGCGCATCAACTACGGCAAGGGCCAGGTCTACAACGCGCCGATGTGGGACGACCCCAAGTTCGATGCGCGCGTGGTCGATGCGCTGGGCGAGCGCGACGAGGCCAAGCGCCAGCAGATCCTGCGCGAGAGCACGGCCTTCATCCTCGAGCAGGCCCCGGCCATCTGGATGCCCGCGCCCTACCGCTACACGGCCTGGTGGCCCTGGGTGCGGAACTACGGCGGCGAGCTCTTCGTCGGCGCCGGCCGCAATGCGCCGATCCATGCCCGGGTCTGGATCGACCAGGACATGAAAAAGAAGATGGGTTTCTGAGCCAGAGAAGCCACGCCCGCTTCGCGGCACCCGCGAAGCGCCAGCCCACGATTGCAAAGGAGGCCACCATGGCCACTCCCGTTCTGCAGGTCAGAAACCTCACCACCCGCTTCAGGACCGAACGCGGCATGGTCACCGCGGTCGACGGCGTCTCGTTCGACGTGAACGCCGGCGAGACGCTGGCCATCGTCGGCGAGTCGGGCTCGGGCAAGAGCGTGACCGCGATGTCCATCCTGCGCCTGATCGCCTCGCCGCCGGGGCGCATCGAGCGCGGCGAGATCCTGTTCGACGGCCGGGACCTGCTCAAGCTCAGCGACGAGGAGATGCGCGCGGTGCGCGGCAACCGCATCGCGATGATCTTCCAGGACTCGATGTCCTCGCTCAACCCGTCGATCACCATCGGCAAGCAGATCGCCGAGCCGATCAACCTGCACCGCAACGCCTCCTGGGCCGAGGCCTACCGCAACGCCCGCGACCTGCTGAGCATGGTGCAGATCCCCGACGCGCAGAACCGGTTGTCGGCCTACCCGCACCAGTTCTCGGGTGGCATGCGCCAGCGCGCGATGATCGCGATGGCGCTGGCCTGCGACCCGCGGCTGATCATCGCGGACGAGCCGACCACCGCACTCGACGTGACCGTGCAGGCGCAGATCCTCGACCTGCTCAAGCAGCTCACACGCAAGGCGCAGACCTCGATGATCCTGATCACCCACGACATGGGCGTGGTCGCGCGCTATGCCGACCGCGTGGCCGTGATGTACGGCGGGCGCATCGTCGAGCAGGGCCCGGCGCGCGAGATCTTCAACCGGCCGACCCATCCCTACACGCGCGGCCTGCTGGCCTCGATCCCGCGCATCGACAGCGACACCGACCAGCCGCTGCAGGCCATCGAGGGCATGCCGCCGGATCTCTCGGCACTGCCCGCGGGCTGCGCCTTCGGCCCGCGCTGCCGGCAGGCCACGGCCGAATGCGCCGCGGCGCGTCCGCCGCTGACCCCTGTGGGCGAGTCCCACGTCAAGGCCTGCTTCAACACCTGAAGCACGTCGTCTCCGTTCCAACCCATCTGAAGAAGGCGTCATGGAAGACATCCTGAAAGTCGAAAACCTGCAGATCCACTTTCCCGTGATGAAGGGCGTGGTGTTCAAGAAGCAGGTCGCCACGGTCAAGGCCGTGGACGGCGTGTCGTTCTCGGTCAAGCGTGGCGAGACCCTGGGCGTGGTGGGCGAGAGCGGCTGCGGCAAGTCCACCACCGGGCTGGCGCTGATGCACATGCTCGCGACCACCAGCGGCCGCATCCTGTTCGAAGGGCAGGACGTGACCAGCTTCTCGCGCGACCAGGTCAAGCAGTTCCGCCGCCGCGTGCAGATGGTCTACCAGGACCCGTACGGCTCGCTCAACCCGCGCATGAAGGTGCGCGACATCATCGGCGAGCCGCTCGAGGTGCACGGCCTGGACAAGGACCGCGAGAAGTACGACCAGCGCATCGCCGAACTGCTGCGCATGGTCGGCCTGCTGCCGGACATGGCCGACCGTTACGCGCACGAATTCTCGGGCGGGCAGCGCCAGCGCATCGGCATCGCGCGCGCGCTGGCGCTTGAGCCCAGCCTGATCGTCTGCGACGAGCCGGTGTCGGCACTCGACGTGTCGATCCAGGCCCAGGTCATCAACATCTTCAAGAGCCTGCAGAAGCGCCTGGGCCTGACCTACGTCTTCATCGCCCACGACCTGGCGGTGGTGCGCCACATCAGCGACCGCATCGCCGTGATGTACCTGGGCCGGGTGGTCGAGATCGCCTCGCGCGACGACCTCTACAAGAGCCCCAAGCATCCCTACACCCAGGCGCTGCTGTCGGCGGTGCCGGTGGCCGACGTGGACGCCGAGCGCGACAAGGAACGCATCGTGCTCAAGGGCGAGATCCCGAGCCCGCTGCGCATTCCGTCGGGCTGCCGCTTCCACACCCGCTGCCCGGCCGCGATGGACAAGTGCAGGACGCAGGACCCGGCCATGAGCGAGCACGGCGGCGGCCATGCCGTGGCCTGCCACCTGTACACGTGAACACCCCCAACGGAGACCCCATGGCTGCCCAGACCTTCCCCGAGTTCAGCACCAATTACCCGCTGCTGCTGACGACCTTCATGAAGCGCCCGGTGCGCTACTACCCCGACCAGATCGGCGTGGTGTACCGCAACCACGTGACGGGCGACTACCAGCGCTTCACCTGGCGCGCCTGGTACGAGCGCGTGTGCCAGCTCTCGCATGCGTTGCAGGGCCGGCTCGGCGTCAAGCCGGGCACGCCGGGCGCGCTCGGCGACCGCGTGGGCACGATGGCCTACAACACCCATCGCCACCTCGAGCTCTACTACGCCGTGCCCTGCATCGGCGCCACGCTGCACCCGATCAACATCCGGCTGTCCGAGGACCACATCGTCTACACGATCAACCACGCGCAGGACTCGGTGATCTTCGTCGACGACGTGGTGCTGCCGCTGCTGGAGAACATCTACGAGCGCATCAAGGACACGGTGCAGGTGTTCGTCTACATGTCGGACAAGCCCGGCCTGCCCGAGACAAAGCTGCCCAACCTGATCGAGTACGAGACGCTGATCGCGGGCGAAGCCAGGGACTTCGACTGGCCCTACCTGGCCGAGGACACCACCGCCACGCTGTGCTACACGACCGGCACCACCGGCCAGCCCAAGGGCGCGAACTTCACCCACCGCCAGCTCTACCTGATGACGCTGCACGGCATGGCGCGCCAGAGCATCGTCAACACGCCGGGTTTCGTCGCGGTCGAGCGGCTGGGCGAGAACGCTGTGCCGATGCTCAACACGCCGCTGTTCCACATCCACGGCTGGGGTGCGCCCTTCACCACGGTGTTCAGCGCGCAGAAGGTGGTGCTGCCCGGCACCTTCACCGTGCGCGGCTTCTGCGAGCTGGTCGACCGCGAGAAGGTCACCTCGGTGGGCATCGTGCCGACCATCGCGGCCATGCTGCTGGAGTTCAAGGACTTCGACAAGTACGACCTGAGCAGCCTGGTCAACGTGGGCGTGGGCGGCGGTGCGCTGCCGCTGGGCCTGAAGACCAAGCTCGAGAAGGCCATCCCGCATTTCCGCGCCGGCTCGGGCTACGGCATGACCGAGACCGCGCCGGTGTCGATCGGCGCCTTCGTCAAGAAGCACATGGTGCAGTGGCCCAAGGAGGCGATCGACGAGGTGATGGTCAAGACCGGGCTGCCGTCGCTGGGGCTGGAGGTTGAGGTGGTCGACGGCCAGGGCGTGCCGGTGCCGTGGGACAACAAGACCGTGGGCGAGATCGTGATCCGCGGGCCCTGGGTGATGAAGGAATACTACAAGGCGCCCGAGCGCACCGCCGAGGTCTGGTACGACGGCTGGTTCCACACCGGCGACCTGGCCAAGGTCGACGAGGAGGGCTTCGTGATCATCGCCGACCGCCTCAAGGACGTGATCCGCAGCGGCGCCGAGATGGTGCCCACGGTGCTGCTCGAGAACCTGATCGCCATGGCCGACTTCGTGGTCGAGGCGGCGGTGGTCGGCGTGCCCGACCCGGTCTGGGGCGAGGTGCCGATGGCATTGGTGAGCCTGCGGCCCGGCTCGGACGCGACCGAGAACGACGTGGTCGACTTCCTGATCGAGCACGGGGTGGACACCGGGAAGATCACCAAGTGGATGCTGCCGCGGCTGGTGGCGATCACGCCGGCGATCCCCAAGACCAGCGTCGGCAAGTACAACAAGAAGGCCATTCGGGACAACCTGCAGCAGTTCCTCGCGACCGCCAAGGACACCAGCCGCCAGCCTGCTTAGCTCTTTCATGGCGGGCTGAAGAGCCCGTCCTTTTTCCACTCAGCGATGGTTTTTCAAGTCGCCCCGCGCGGGCGCCGGGGAGGCCTTGCGCCGAAATCTTCTCATCGACGTTTTTTTCTCATTGAATGGACAGGAGTCAGACATGCGTGAAGCCGTGATCGTTTCGACCGCCCGTACCCCGATCGGCAAGGCCTTTCGTGGTGCGTTCAACAACACCCAGGCGCAGGAGCTCGGCGCGCATGCGATCTCGCATGCGGTCCAGCGCGCCGACATCGACCCCGCCTTGATCGAGGACGTGGTCATGGGCTGCGCGGCCCAGCAGGGCACGAGCGGCGGCAACACCGCGCGCCAGAGCCTGCTGCGCGCGGGCCTGCCGCAGACCGTCGCGGGCATGACCATCGACCGCATGTGCTCCTCGGGCCTGATGGGCATCGCCACCGCCGCCAAGCAGATCGTGGTCGACGGCATGCAGGTGACCGTGGGCGGCGGGCTGGAGTCGATCTCGCTGGTGCAGTCGGGCAAGCCCAACACGCACCGGGCGCGCGACCCCTACCTGCAGGCCAACATCCCGCAGCTCTACATGGCGATGATCGAGACCGCCGAGATCGTGGCCGAGCGCTACGGCATCTCGCGCGAGGAGCAGGACGCCTACGCGGTCGAGTCGCAGGCCCGCACCGCCCAGGCGCAGCGCGAGAAGCGCTTCGACGCCGAGATCGCACCCATGTCGACGGTGATGACGCTCACCCACAAGGTCTCGGGCGCGGTGTCGGAGAAGCCCATGACCATTTCGGCCGACGAAGGCAACCGCCCCGGCACCACGCTGGAAGACCTGCAGAAGCTCAACCCGGTGTTCAAGGACGGGCAGGTGGTCAAGCAGGGCCGCTTCATCACCGCGGGCAATGCCTCGCAGCTGTCCGACGGGGCCTCGGCCATGGTGCTTGTGGAGGCCCAGGAGGCCCAGCGCCGCGGCATGGCGCCGCTGGGCGCCTACCGCGGCATGGCGGTGGCCGGCTGCAATCCCGACGAGATGGGCATCGGGCCGGTGTTCGCGATCCCGAAGCTGCTCAAGCTGCACGGGCTGTCGATCGACGACATCGGCATCTGGGAGCTCAACGAGGCCTTCGCCTGCCAGGTGCTCTATTGCCGCGACAGGCTGGGCATCCCGAACGACCGGCTCAACGTCTCGGGCGGCTCGATCTCCATCGGCCATCCCTTCGGCATGTCGGGCGCGCGCATGGCCGGCCATGTGCTGATCGAGGGCAAGCGCCGCGGCGCCAGGTACGGCGTGGTGACGATGTGCGTCGGCGGCGGCATGGGTGCGGCCGGGCTGTTCGAGATCTATTGAGAGACCGCATTCCACAGGAGACATCCATGGCCAAGATCAACAACGTGACGAGCTATTCCATCATCGACGGCGTCGGGGTGATCGTGCTCGATTCCCCGCCCGTCAACGCTCTGTCGGCGGCGGTGCGCGACGGCATCCATGCCGCGGCGCAGTCGGCGATCGCCGATCCCGCGGTGAGCGCGATCGTGCTGCGCTGCGACGGCAGCACCTTCATCGCGGGCGCCGACATCACAGAGTTCGGCAAGCCGCCGGCCGGCGTGGGCCTGGCCGAGGTGCTGCGGGTGCTGGAAGATTCGCCCAAGCCGGTGGTGGCCGCGATCCACGGCACGGCGCTGGGCGGCGGGCTCGAGACCGCGCTGGTGTGCCACTACCGCATCGCGGTGCCCAGTGCGCGCATGGGCCTGCCCGAAGTGAACATCGGCCTGCTGCCCGGCGCGGGCGGCACGCAGCGGCTGCCACGCATCGTCGGGCCCGAGGTGGCGCTGGAGCTGATCACCTCGGGTGCGATGGTCAAGGCCGCCGATGCGCTGCAGAGCGGGCTGATCGACGAACTCGCGCCGGAGGACGACCTGCAGGGCGCGGCCATCGCGCTGGCCCGGCGCGTGGTGGCCGAGAAGCGGCCGTTGCGCAAGGTGCGCGACCTGAACGAGAAGGTCGAGGCCGCGCGCGCGCGCCCCGAGCTCTTCGATGCCTTCCGCCAGGCCAATGCGAAGAAGTTCCGCGGCTTCGAGGCGCCCGAGAAGATCGTGCAGTGCATCGAGGCCGCGGTGCGGCTGCCTTTCGAAGAGGGGTTGCAGCTCGAGCGCCGGCTGTTCGCCGAACTGCTCAAGGGCGAGCAGTCGGCGGCGCAGCGCCACTACTTCTTCGCCTCGCGCCAGGCCTGGCAGGTGCCCGGGCTGGCGAAGGACGCGGCGATCCTGCCGGTCAGGACGGTGGGCGTGATCGGCGCCGGCACCATGGGCGCGGGCATCGCGATGAACTTCCTCAACGTGGGCATCCCGGTCCATATCGTCGAGACCCGGCAGGAGGCGCTGGACCGCGGCCTGAAGACCATCCGCACCAACTACGAGAACACCGCCAAGAAGGGGCGGCTCAAGGTGGAGGCGATCGAACAGCGCATGGCGCTGGTCAGCGGTTCGCTGGCGCTGGAAGACCTGGCGCAGAGCGACCTGGTGATCGAGGCGGTGTTCGAGAACATGGAAGTGAAGAAGGACATCTTCGGCCGGCTCGACCGCATCGCCAGGCCCGGCGCGATCCTGGCGTCGAACACCTCGGCGCTGGACCTCAACCAGATCGCCTCGGCCACCGCGCGGCCCGAATCGGTGATCGGCCTGCACTTCTTCTCGCCGGCCAACGTGATGAAGCTGCTGGAAGTGGTGCGCGGCGACAAGACCTCCGACAGCGTGATCGCCACCTCGATGCAGCTGGCGAAGAAGATCGGCAAGGTCGCGGTGCTGGTGGGCGTGTGCCAGGGCTTCGTCGGCAACCGCATCCTGGCGCAGCGCCAGCGCGAGGCCAACCAGCTGATCCTCGAGGGCGCGATGCCCTGGGCGGTCGACCGCGTGCTCTACGGTTTCGGCTTCCCGATGGGCCCGTTCGCGATGAGCGACCTCGCCGGCCTGGACCTGGGCTGGAACAAGGAGAAGTCCTCGGGCTCGACCCTGCGCGAGGTGCTGTGCGAGATGGACCGGCGCGGCCAGAAGACCGGCGCGGGCTTCTACGACTACGACGAGAAGCGCACGGCGGTGCCGTCGAAGCTGGTCGAGGACGCGATCCGTGCCTTCGCGCAGAAGAAGGGCATCGCCACGCGCGAGATCTCCGACGAGGAGATCCTCGAGCGCTGCATCTACCCGATGGTCAACGAGGGCGCCAAGATCCTGGAGGAGGGCATCGCGATCCGCGCCTCGGACATCGACGTGGTCTGGGTCAACGGCTACGGCTGGCCGGTCTACCGCGGCGGCCCGATGGCCTACGGCGATGCCGTGGGCCTGCCCAAGGTGCTGGCCAAGATGCAGGAGTTCGAGTCCCGCTACGGGCCGCAGTTCAAGCCCTCGAAGCTGCTCGAGGAACTGGTGGCCAGCGGCCGCAGGTTCAGCGACCTGAACACCACGAAATAAGTCCACGCAACGTCCGCTTCAGAGACGGCCTTCGGGCCGCCTCCGGGGAAGGCTTTGCCCAATTTTTCAACCAAGGAGTCGATCATGGATCTGGAGTACAAAGAGGAAGACCTTCGTTTTCGCGAAGAAGTGCAGACCTTCTTTCGCGAGAACGTGCCCAAGGAGCTCAGCGACAAGGTGCGCGCGCGCCGCCACCTGCAGCGCGAGGACGCGGTGCGCTGGCACAAGATCCTGGCCAAGAAGGGCTGGATCGCGCCGGGCTGGCCGGTGCAGTACGGCGGCACCGGCTGGAGCGCGATGCAGCGCCACATCTGGGCCGAGGAGTACGCGCTGGCCTATGCGCCGCCCACCCTGTCCTTCGGCCTGAACCTGCTGGCGCCGGTGCTGCTGGGCTTCGCCAGCGAGGAGCAGAAGCAGCACTACCTGCCGCGCATCTACAACGCCGAGGACTGGTGGTGCCAGGGCTACTCGGAGCCGGGCGCGGGTTCGGACCTGGCCTCGCTCAAGACCCGCGCGGTGCGCCAGGGCGACCACTACATCGTCGACGGCCAGAAGACCTGGACCACCCTGGGCCAGCATGCCGACATGATCTTCTGCCTGGTGCGCACCAGCACCGAAGGCACCAAGCAGTCGGGCATCTCCTTCCTGCTGATCGACATGAAGACGCCGGGCATCACGGTGCGCCCGATCATCACGCTGGACGAGGCGCACGAGGTCAACGAGGTCTTCTTCGACAACGTGAAGGTGCCGGTGGCCAACCTGATCGGCGAGGAGAACAAGGGCTGGACCTACGCCAAGTACCTGCTGGGCCACGAGCGCACCGGCATCGCCGCCATCGGCAATTCCAAGCGCGAGCTCAAGGTGCTCAAGCGCCGCGCCACCCAGGCGCAGCGCAACGGAAAGCCGCTGCTGCAGGACCCGCATTTCGCCGCCCGCATCGCCGACGTCGAGATCGAACTCATGGCGCTGGAGATGACCGCGCTGGGCCTGGTGGCCGACGGCGCGAGCAGCAAGATCGGCCCCGAGGCCTCGCTGCTCAAGGTCAAGGGCACCGAGATCTCGCAGGAGATCAGCGAGATGCAGCTCGAGGCCGCCGGCCCGGGCGGGCTGGCCTTCGACCCCGAGTACCTCGACGGCAAGCGCGCGCATGCCATCACCGGCCAGGACGACATCGCCCCGCTGGCCGCGCACTACTTCAACCTGCGAAAGATCACGATCTTCGGTGGCTCCAACGAGGTCCAGCGCAACGTGATTTCCAAAATGATTCTGGGCCTTTAAGGAGACGACCATGGACTTCCGCCTTTCCGAAGAACAGCAGCAGTTTTCCGACTCGCTGCGCCGCTGGATCGAAAAAGACTACGCCTTCGAGGCCCGCCAGAAGATCATCCATTCCGAGACCGGGGCTTCCGCCTCGGCCTATGCCGCGCTGGCCGAACTCGGTGCGCTCGCGCTCGCGGTGCCCGAGGACGCGGGCGGCATGGGAGGCAGCTCCGAGGACCTGATGATCGTGATGAAGGAAATCGGCCGCGGCCTGGTGGTCGAGCCCTACTTCGCGACCGTGCTGGCAGCCGAGTTCCTCAAGCTCGGCGGCGCCCACCAGCCGCTGCTCGAGCGCGTGGCCACGGGCGATCTCAAGCTGGCCTGCGCGCTCAGCGAGAACGGTTCGGGCCACGAGCTGTCCAACATCGGCACCCTCGCGCGCCAGGACGGCGACGGCTTCGTGCTCGACGGCGCCAAGTGCGCGGTGGTGCATGGCGGCCAGGCCGAAGGCTTCGTGGTCTCGGTGCGCACCGGCGGCGAGCAGCGCGACGTCGACGGCATCACGCTGCTGTACGTGCCGCGCAATGCGCCGGGCCTGACGGTCACCGACTACCGCACCTTCGACGGCCAGCGTGGCGCCGACCTGCGCTTCGAGAAGGTGCGCGTCGCCGCGTCGGATGCCATCGGCCCGGTCGGGCAGGGCTGGGAGATCCTCGAGGCCGTGACCGACTTCGGCGTGGCGCTGCTGTGCGCCGAGGCGGTCGGTGCGATCGAGGCGGCCAACGCGCTCACGCTCGACTACCTCAAGACGCGCAAGCAGTTCGGCGTGCCGATCGGCACCTTCCAGGTGCTGCAGCACCGCATGGCCGACATGTACATCCATCAGGAGCAGGCCCGGTCGATCACGGTCCTGGCCGCGGTCAAGGTCCAGACCGCCTCGGCGGCCGAGCGGCGCAAGCTGGTCTCGGCGGCCAAGGTGCGCGTGGGCAAGGCCTTGAAATTCGTCGGCCAACAGGCCGTCCAGATGCACGGCGGAATGGGCATGACCAACGAGATGTCCATCTCACATTACTTCAAGCGGCTGACCGCCATTGAGATGACGCTGGGCAACACCGACTTCCACCGAAGTCGCTTCATCAGTCAGCCCGAGTTCGCGGCTCACTGATCTTTCTCTCGTTGTCACGCGGCTGGGCCAGTGCCCGGGAAGACCGCGAGTGCGGAAGCGCTTGCTGGGCTTTCCGGGGCTGGCCTTTGTCCATTTGTTCGCATCGATTTCAGTCAAGGAATTTCGTGATGAAGAAAATGGTGGTGACTTGGATGGTGTTGGCGGCCTCGGCCGGCTCTGCGTACGCGCAGTCGTCGATCCGGCTCTCCGGCTCCGTCTACGGTGGATTGGGTTTCAACAGCGGAGGCGATGGCGTGGTGCGCACGGCCCTGACGGGCCCCTCGTCCTTCATGTTCAGCGGCAGGGAGGACCTGGGCGGCGGGCTGGCGGCGATCTTCAAGCTGGAGAACGGCTTCAATGCCGACACCGGCACGATGGCCGGCGGGACGACCTTCTTCGACAAGCAGGCCTTCGTCGGGCTGCAGGGCGACTGGGGCACGGTGCGCGCGGGCCGGGTCTACACGCCGGCCTTCGCCACGCTGGCGCTGGTGGCCGACCCCAGCGGCACCTACTCGGTGCTGACCAGCACGAACCTGATGGAGAGCCACGGCGTGCGCCTGAACAACGGCGTGATCTACAACACGCCGGGCTTCGATCCCTGGACCTATGCGCGCAGCGGCTTCTACGGCGCGGTGGCGCACTATTTCGGCGAGTCCACCGAGGGCAGTTCGCGCAACAACGCCACCGGCTGGAACGTCGGCTATGGCGAGGGGCCGCTGGTCGTCGAGCTCTCGCACCAGGCGACCAACGCCTACACCTCGGCGGTGCAGGACGTGGATTCGCGCAGCACCATCGTGGCGGCCAACTACGACTTCGACGTCGCACGGGCCTACATCGCGTACGCGGAGAATTCTGCGCGCAACACCGTGGCCGGCATCAAGACCAAGGACAACAACGACCTGCTGCTCGGGGTCTACATCCCGATCGGGGTGTCCGCGGTGACGGTCTCCTATGTGCGCAAGAACGACAAGATGCCGGTCAACAACGATGCGTCGGTGATCGGTGCGACCTACGACTACTTCCTGTCCAAGCGCACCAAGTTCACCGTCGGCTACGCCAAGCTGCACAAGAAGAACCCGTCGAGTCCGCAACGGCTGGCCAACGGCTACACGGGCACGACGGCGGCCAATGGCGGCACCTCGGCGCTGACGCTGGGCATCACGCACCGGTTCTAGGCCGGCCCAAGCCACTTCCAGGCCGGTCTACCAAGGCGGCCTGGCGGTGGTTCGCCGCTGCGATGCCGCGCGCGCGAGCGCGCGGCTCATTCGTTGCAGATGCCGAAGAACAGCGGTTTCAGATAGAGCGCGAGCGCATCGCTCTTCTCGGAGCCGGGCACCCATCGGTCGAGCGTCATGGAGCCGTTGATCATGCCCACCACCATCCAGGCCGCGATGGCCTGGTGCGTGGGGCGCAGCGACCCGTCCATCATCCCGGTGGCCAGGAAGTCCATGACGGTTTGCGTCAGCTGGCGCAGGGGCTGGATCTGGTCGTAGAACTGGCTGAGGTTCGACAGCTCGGTCCAGGCGGTGATGCGCAGCAGCGGCCCGCGCGGCGAGAAATGGTGGCTGATCAGCGAGCGCGCCAGCGCGGCCAGCTTGTCTCCGCCCGTGCCTTCGCCGCTCAGTGCAGCGGCCTGCATGCCTTCGACCACCGCCAGCGTGCGGCTCACGCATTCGGCGAACAGGTCGTCCTTGCTGGGGATGTGGTGGTAGAACGAGCCCTTGGTCACGCTCATGCGCGCGGAGATCCGGTCGATGGACGCGCCGTTGTAGCCCACCTCGTTGACCAGGCTGATCGCGGCCGCGAGGAAGCCGTGGTTCGAGGGCTCGGGCAACTGGATGGACGATACGCGCTGGTCCAGCGCCGTCGGTGCCCACACGGTGCCCGGCGCGACCAGGCCATTGATCAGCACGTCGCACATGTAGGCGGCCACGCGCCCGTAGGAGGAAACGCTGAAGTTGGGCAGCCAGGTGCGGGTCCACAGCGTGGAGGTCAGCAGCAGGTGCGTGCGGGCGTTGAGCGACATCCGGTTCTCGGACGTGACCGGGCCCGTGGCCAGCAGGCTGCGCACACGACGGAACATGTCGCCGTAGGCCGAGAAGATGATCTTGGTGTAGCTCGCATCGAGCTCGCCCACGTCGCGGAAGGACATCATGGCCGGATAGTGGCCCTCGGCTGCCGCGGCCACCTTCTTCCAGCGCTCGACCACGAACAGGTTGACGCGTTCCTCGGGCGTGTCCGCGGTGGCGCACTGGCCGGCGATTGCGGAGATGGTGCTGGTCGTGTGCATCAGGCACTCGAAGACCAGGTCTTCCTTCTTCTTGAAGTAGTAGGTGATGCTGTTGGTGCTCAGCCCCACCTGCGTCGCCACCTCGGCCAGCGTCGTGCCCTTGAGGCCGTTCTCGTCGAACAGCTTGGCCGCGGCATCGAGGATGGCCTCGCGCTTTTGTTTGTAGCGCCCCGTCATGCGGTCGCCGGCTTCAGCGGTGGGAGGAGTCATGGTCGCGAGTGAAGGGTGTGCCGATCGCACATCTGCTGGGAGGGCGGCGGTGAGGCGGCATTCTAGGGGTGAGGCACCCCGTGGTGTGGGCGAACGGCGGCGTGGCGGCGCAGGGCCTCATGCCGCGGCCACGGGGCGCTGCGGCGCCGCATAGGCCCGCCATGCCTGCTGCGCCGCGACGGGCTGGCAACCCAGCAGGTCGATGACGGCACGCAGCCAGGGCGGCTGCTCGCGCGTGCACACCGTGATGGGGTGCGGCAGGTGCGAGCGCTGCGAGGCCAGGTGCGCGAAGTGCGCGGCGTACTCGGGCGGTCGGGCGTCGGTGGCGAGTTCGGCGATGGCGAAGGGGTCGGGCGGCGCGGGTTGCGTGGTGTCGACGAGCGGGATGTAGGGGGTGGAGGCGCTGCAGGTGCCGGCCATGCCGGGGCCGTCGAGCAGGATGGCGCCGAGCACGCGGTCGGGCCGTGCGCCGGCGATGAGCAGGGCGACGTAGGCGCCCAGGCCGCGGCCGCAGACGGTGGCGGGGCCGATGTGGGCGAGGGCGATGTCGACGTCGCCCATGAGGACTTCGCAGCTGTAGCCGCCGCCGGCGGGGATGGAGGATTGGCCGTGGCCGGTGAAGTCGAGGGCGTGGACCGGGCCGGGCCAGCCGTCGTAGGTGGCGGGGAGATGGGCGGCCTGGGATTCGCCCAGTCCATGCAGCAGCAGCAGGGGATGGCTGTCGGGCTGCAGGGCGGGGCGCAGGCGGTGCAGGGCCAGGCGGATGCGTCCGTGCGGGAGGAATTCGGTCATGGGCGAAGGAAGTCGACGATCAGCTCGGCGGTCTCGCGCGGGCGCTCGATGTGGATGAAGTGGCCGGTGTCGGGCATGGCGATGCCGCGCGCCGACGGCGGCAGGAAGGGCGCGAGGTCCTCGAGGCTGCAGTCCCAGCCCATGGGTTCGGAGATGGTGCTGAAGAGCGCCAGCAGCGGCACGGGAAAGCCGGGCAGCCGGTCGGTCATCCAGCGCGAGCGCATGGCGCCGAAGCCGCCGGGGCGGATTGCGGGGTCGAGCTTCCAGCGCCAGCCATCGGCGTCGTGCTGCGCGCCCTGGGTCACGAGGTAGCACAGCCATTCGTGGCTCAGCCGCGGGTTCATGCGGGCGCGGCGGCGCGCGATGTCCTGCAGCGGCGAGGGCTTGCGCTCGGCCGAGGCCGCGGTGTGGCGATGGGCCAGCCAGTTGCCGATGATCTCGGGCGACATGTAGCGCCGCTCGTGCATCGCGGTGTCCGGGTGCGGGCTGCGGTAGGGCATGCCGTCGATGCAGGCAAAGCGCGTGAAGCGATGCGGCAGGGCCTCGATGGCGTGGATCAGCAGCGAGCCGCCCTTGCTGTGGCCGATCACGGGCATCGGCTGGCGCGTGACCGAATCGGCGACCGTGAGCAGGTCGCGCTCGTCGGCGACCCAGCCGTAGAGGGCCGCATGCGAGGAGTCGCCGTGGCCGCGCTGGTCGTAGGCGACCACGCGAAAGCCCGCGTCGGCGATCAGCGGGGCGAAGACGTCAAAGGTGCGCGCGAAGTCGAGCGCGCCGTGGACCAGCAGCACGGGTGGTGCGTCGGGCGCGCCCCATTCGTAGCAGGCCAGGCTCACGCCGTTGGCATCGACGCGGCGCTGGCGGTCGGGTGCGCGTGCACCCGGGTAATCAAGGAAGCGGGCCTCCTCCGACGCGAACACCGGGGGCTGAGGTCGTGCGGGGAGCGCGACGGCGGACGGAGTGGAAAGAGGCATATGGGGTTGAGAGTATGGAGGTTTCTGAAGAAGGGCTTCGCATGAACAGCGGAGTAAGCTGCGGTTTTGGATCGGAATAATTCCTAAATTTACGCGAAGGGTACGATTATTGGTGTTGATGGTATGGAAATATTTGGCACTTCGCAAATTTCCTTCAGAAGCGGATTGCGTTGTGAAGGGGTAACTACTGTTTCAAAGGTATGCCGGATCGACAGTCCGTTACATCAAGTGCCGGTGCGGCAGGGGATGCCGACACGGCGCCACCTTCCCATCCCTTAGAGTTCCTCCCGTGTTTCATCAGTGAAATCAGGGAGAACGCCATGAAGCGTCGTGGGTGGATGGTTTGGGGCTGGGTGCTGGCGGCTGCCGCGACCAGCGGTTGCAGTTCGCTGCTGGCGGAAGGCGGCTCGGCCGGCGCCGGCATCTTGGGCGGTTCGCTGGCCAGCGCGGTGACCGACAACGCCGGCGTGGCGTCGGGCATCGGCATCGGGGTGCAGGCCGCGACGCGCGCCGGCATCCAGTACGGGCAGCGCAAGGTGCACAGCGAGGCGCAGCAGCAAATCGCACAGGTCGCGGGCGCCCTGCAGGTCGGTCAGGTCAAGCCCTGGCATACGGTGCTGTCGATGCCGATCGAGGACGAAGAGGCGGGCCGGGTCACGGTCAGCCGGCTGATCAGCCAGGGCGCGCTCGAGTGCAAGGAGATCGTGTTCTCGGTCGACCGGCGCACGCGCCGGGCCGCGGACGCTTCGGCGCCCGCCACGACGACGGCCATGGCCAACGCCTTCTACGTCGCGGCCATCTGCCGCAACGGCACCCGCTGGGACTGGGCCTCGGCCGAGCCGGCCACGGCGCGCTGGGGAGCCTTGCAATGAGGGCGCGCGCGCGGGCGGCGGCGGCCGGCGCCGCGGCCTGGCTGCTGTGCGGCTGTTCGTCCATCGGCGGCCTCTCGGGCGGTGTCGCGGGCCTGGCTTCGGGCGCGGCCACGGCCAACCCGGGCGTGGGCATCGCGGTCGGCATCGGGGTCAAGGCCGCCGTGGACGCCACCGTGAAGACCGTGCTGCGCGACTGGAGCGACGAGGAGCAGACCCGCATCGCCACCGCGATCGGCGCCACGGCCGTGGGCCAGCGCGGCGCCTGGGACGTGGTGCATTCGCTGCCCTACAGGAATGCGCACGGCGACTTCACCGTGCTGCGCGCCTTCGAGACGCCGCTGGCGAACTGCAAGGAGGCGCTGTTCACCGTGGCCGACGGCAACACCCCGGCCACGCGGCCCGCCTTCGTGACCACGGTGTGCCGCGGCGACGCCGGATGGCGCTGGGCGCTGGCCGAGCCGGCCGTGGAGCGCTGGGGCGCGCTGCAGTAGCGCCTCCGCGTTTTCTTTCTATTTGCCCGCCGCGTCGAGCTTCAGGCAGCGCTGCGCTTCCTCGGGCCGCCCGGCCGCCAGCGCCGCCGCGCGCTCGGCCCGCAGGCAGGCCATCAGCGTGTCGTCCTTGCGTGACCACAGGCCCTTGTCCTGGCAGCGGATGGCGCGCGTGGCGAGCAGGGCCACCGCGTCGTTGTCGCCGACCTGCAGCCAGTTGGACTCGTGCACGAACTCCTCGGCGCTTTCGCAGCTGTCGCGGGTCACGGCGCCGGTGAACTCGTAGGCCAGCACCGCTTCGGGCGTGGCGGGCGGTGCACCGATGCCGGTCTTGCCCTGCGCCGCGGCCACGGTGGGCGATGCGGGGCTGCCGAGGAAGCGGGTCATCAGGCCCGAGAGCACGGCCGTGACCAGCACCAGCACGAAGAGGCCGCCGACGACCGTGTTCAGCGTCTTGCGGGGCGTGCCGAAGTGACGCTCCCTGCGTGCGGCCTGGCGCGCCCACCGGGGCGCGAGCTTCGCATGCACCGCCTGCCATGCCGGCAGGTGCGCGTGGCCCTGCGCGTCGAGGTGCAGCGCGAACCAGTCGGGGAAGTCGCTGGCCAGGTGCTCGAGCACCTCGGCGAAGCGGCGTGTCTGTTCCGCCTGGGGCGAGGGCACGCGCGCGACCGTGGCCAGCGCCTGCTGCTGGAGCGCGATCGCCGCCGGCGTCTGCGCCTGCCATTGCAGGCCCTGGTTGATCACGCGCGAGATCCACTGCGCGGCCTGGGTGCTGGCAATCGGCCGGGCGTTGCGGTCGGTCCAGTGGAAGCGCCGGGCCGAGGTGTCGAACAGCACGGCGCGGCCGGCCGGGTTCTCGTGCAGCAGGCCGGCGATGCGGGCTTCGAGCTGCGCATGGCTGTCGAGGTGCAGCAGCCGCGGGTCGGTCAGCGCCTCCTCGAGCAGGGCCGCGACGGCGCCGGGGGCGGCGTCGCGCAATTGCGTGCTCCAGTGCTGCAGGGCCTGGCGCGTCTCGTCGGGGCGCTGCGGCGGCGGCACGGGCGCCGCGGGTGACTGGGCAGGCGGCGGTGCGAACGGCGCGGTTGACTGGGCAGGTGGCGGTGCGAACGGCGCGGGCGCATCCGGCGTCTCGGGGCCGGCCGGGGCGTGGGTGCCGGCGGGCGCCTCGTCGTCCCGGTGCCCGCCGTCCTCCTCCTCGTCGCTGTCCTCTTCGTCGTCTTCCTGCTCTTCTTCCTCCTCCTCCTCCTCCCCGCGCGCGGCCCAGGCCAGCGCCTGCTCGTAGGCCTGGCGCAGCCGCTCGAAGGCCTCGCGCTCGTGGGTCTGGTCGATGGCTTTCAGCGCGACCGCATAGGCGCGCTTGATGGTCCTGGCGTCGCGGGTCGGCGCGATGCCGAGGTGCTCGAAGGCGGCGGTCACGGCGCTCAAAACACGAAGTCCGGGTCGAAGTGGCTGTCGCGCTCGAAGAAGCCGATGGCCTTGCGCAGCCGCTCGCGCGCGGGGCGGATCTGCCGCTCGTCCTGCGATTCCAGCGTGAGCTCGAAGCGCGAGATCTCGTCGCCCAGCCGCTCGCGCGCATCGGCGCGCAGCTGCTGGAACACGCGCTCGGCCTGCGCCACCAGCGCCCGGTTCTCGGCCTTGTCGCGCGGATGGATCTTGAGCTCGGCCAGTTGCGCGAGCCGCGTGGCGATCTCGAATTCGCTCAGCACGCCGCTGTTGCCCTGGATCACCAGCCGGTGCACTTCCTGCGTGGCCAGCACGGTGGCTTCGACCTCCAGCAGGCCGTTCACGTCGTAGGTGAAGCGCACCTCGACGTTGGCTTCGGCGCGCGGGCCCTGGGGCAACGGCACTTCGAGCATGCCGAGCTTGATGTTGTCGCGCACCAGCCGCGCTTCGCCCTGGAAGATCTCGAGGGCGAGCATGCGCTGGCCTTCGCGCACCGGCACGTAGCGCTTGACGCGGCTGGCCGGCACCACGGTGTTGCGCTCGATGATGGGCGAGAAGTAGCCGTCGACCTCGCCGCCGCCGGGCATGCGGTGCACGGTCTCGACGCCCAGCGTGTAGGGGCAGACGTCGGTCATCACGACTTCCTTGAGCGCCGCGTCACGCGCCTTCAGGCCGGCCATCACGGCCGCGCCCAGCGCCACCACCTCGTCGGGGTTGATGTCCATCGCGGGGAAGCGGCCGAACATGCGCGTGACCATCTGGCGCACGATGGGCGAGCGGGTCGCGCCGCCGGCCAGCACCACGTTGTCGATCTCGCCGGCGCGGATGCTGGCGTCGCGCAGCGCACGTTCGACCGGCGCGCGCAGCCGGGCCAGCAGCGGCTCGCTGATCGCGCGGAAGCGCTCTTGCGTCAGCACCAGCGTGTGCTCGCGGTCGCGCCAGTGCAGCGCGAGGGTGGCGCTCTCGTGGTCCGACAGCGCGCGCTTGGCGACTTCGGCGCGCGCCACCAGCTGCTGCATGAACGCGCCGTCGGCGCGTGCCGTTTCAGGCAGGCCGGTCTCGGCGAAGAACAGCTGCACGATCTCGTTGACGAAGTCCTCGCCGCCGAGGAAGTTGTCGCCGGCGGTCGCGCGCACCTCCATCACGCCCTCGAACATCTCGAGGATCGAGACATCGAAGGTGCCGCCGCCCAGGTCGAACACCAGGAACTGGGTCGCGTCCTCGTCCTGGTGCAGGCCGTAGGCGAGCGCGGCGGCCGTCGGCTCGTTGACCAGCCGCTCCACCTGCAGCCCGGCGAGCTGGCCCGCGATGCGCGTGGCCTTGCGCTGGCTGTCGGAGAAGTAGGCGGGCACGGTGATCACGGCCTCGGTCACGGGCTCGCCCAGCATGGCTTCGGCATCGGCCTTGAGCGAGCGCAGCACCAGCGACGAGAGTTCCTCGGCGCGGAAGCTGCGCGCGCCGAGCTGGAAGGTCTTGTCGCTGCCCATGTAGCGCTTGAACAGCGCGGCGGTCTGTTCGGGATGCGTCTGCAGCCGGTCGCGCGCGGCCTGGCCGACCAGCACGCTGCCGTCTTCGTCGATGCTCACGCAGGAGGGCGTGAGGTAGGCGCCCAGCGCGTTCACCACCAGGTGGGGGCGGCCGTCCTTCCAGACGGCGGCCAGGCTGTGGGTGGTGCCCAGGTCGATGCCGATGATCATCGGTGTGGTCCTCGTGTGTGCTGCGGGTGGCAAGGCCACCATGATGCCGCACGCGCGTGGCGAGGCCGGGTCGGGACGGCAGGATCAGGCGTCGTTCACTCGCCAGTCGTCGAGCGAGAAATCCTTGTCGATCAGCTTCTCGCTCAGCAGGAAGCGCTTGACCTCGCCCAGCAGCGCCAGGCCTTCGGCCGGGTAGGCGACGTCGGGAAACTGCGAGAGCGGGTGCGAGATCTTCACCACCTCGAGCGGGAAGCCGCTGACCTCGGCATGGAAGTCGAAGTAGGCGTCGCTGCGGCGCCGGATGTCCTGCAGCGCGGTGTGGCGCGCGCGGGTCCAGGCGGCGGGCAGGCCGGGCGCGGCGGCCAGCGTCTTCTGCGAGGCGATGATCACCTGCGTGCCGCGCAGTGTCGGATGCTGGTCGGCCTGGTCGATCACCGGGTAGCCGCGCGAGGCCAGCAGCGGGCCGACGTCGGTCTGCGCCGCGAAGGCGGCGATCGAGCCCCGGTCGAGCGCGGCCTCGCTGTCGCGCGGGAACATGTGGATCACCTTGACCGACTTCTGCAGGCCGTGTTCCTTGAGCAGGCCCAGCACGTAGCGGTGCATGTAGGAGCCGCGCGCCACGCCGATGGTCTGGCCTTCGAGTTCCTTCACGCTGCGCACGCCGCCGCGCGGCGTGAGCAGCCAGACGTTCATGCCCACGGTGTCGAAGCCGATCAGCTGCGCGTCGAAGCCGCGTGCGCGCGCGACCACGGCCGGCGTGTCGCCGTAGATGCCCACGTCGAGCACGCCCGAAAGAAAGGCCTCGTTGAGGTCGGGCCCGTTGGGGAAGTTGCGCGTGACGATCTCGCGGATGCCCAGCGGCGCGAGTTCCTTCAGCAGCCCGCCTTCGCGCAGTGCCCAGCCGGTGGCGGCCGCGGGCTTCTTGCCCGGGCCGATGTAGCCCAGGCGCAGCACGCCGTTCGCGCTTTGGGGTTGGGCGATGGCAAGGCCGGGCAGGGTGCTGGCCGCGGCGGCGCCGAGTGCGCCCTGGAGCAGGCGGCGGCGGGTGGGGGATGAAGCGTTCACGTTGAAAGAGGGGAGGAAAGGGGAAGGCGGTTCAGTGCGCGCGGCCCAGCAGGTGGAAGCTGGCATCGTCCGACGCGGTCGATTGGCGCCCGCGGCCCCAGCCGACGGCGCTGCGGTAGCTGCCCATCAGCGCGGCGGTGGCGGGTTCGCGCTCCTCGGCGGTGGCTCGGCGGTCGGCGATGGGCGCGACGTACAGCGCGTCCTCGGGGCAGTAGAGCTCGCACATGAAGCAGGTCTGGCAGTCGTCCTGGCGCGCGATGCGCGGCGGGCCGCCGGCCACGGCTTCGAACACGTTGGTCGGGCAGGCGTTGACGCAGATGTTGCAGGCGGTGCAGCGCTCGGCGCTGATGAGCTCGATCACGCCGTCACCTCCGACGCGGATTCGGCATGCACCGCCTGCCGCTGCACCCACACCTCGTCGAGCCCGCCGCTGAGCAGCCGGTGCTGCTGTGACGGGTCGAGCGCGCCGTGCTCGCGCCGCCGGTGCATGCCGCGGGTTTCGGTGCGCTGCAGCGCGCTGCGGTACATCCAGCGCGCCGTGGCGAGCATGGCCGCGGCTTCGCGGGCGCGCACCGCGTCGGCGGCGGTGGGCGCCGGTGCGCTGGTACGCAGCTGCGCCCACAGCGCATCGAGCCGCGCCAGCGAAGCGTCGAGCACCTCGCCCTGGCGGAACCAGTTGCGTTCGTAGGGAAAGACTTCGTCCTGCACGGCGCGCACCACGGCGTTGCTGTCGAAGGGCATTGCGCCGCGCGTGTTCAGCGCCACGCCGCCCGCGCGCAGGGCCAGGCGTTGGGCGCCCGCGCTGCGTGCGTCCTTGCCGAAGGCGGCCGCACCCGCGCCGGCCCAGAAGCCCGAGGACAGCGCCCAGGCCGCGTTGTGGCTGCCGCCGCCGGTGAAACCGCCGCAGATCAGCTCGCGCGTGGCCGCATCGCCCGCGGCGTAGAGGCCGGGCACCGAGGTGGCGCAGCTGTCGTCGACCAGGTTGAGCCCGCCGGTGCCGCGCACCGTGCCTTCGAGCCGCAGCGTCACGGGGAAGTGCTGGGTGAAGGGGTCGATGCCCTGGCGGTCGAAGGAGACGAAGAAGTTGGGTTGCGCGGTGCGCATCCAGGCGCGGATCTGCGCGTCGGCGCGGTCGATGCAGGCGAACACCGGCTGCGTCTGCAGGGTCTGCGCGATGATGCTGCGCCCGCGCGAGGAGCCTGCCCCTTCGACGGGTTGGCCGTCGCGGTCGTAGAAGGTGGCCCAGTTGTAGAACAGCGACTTGGTGACCGACGAAAAGGCCGGCCCCAGGCCGTAGGCGTTGGAGAACTCCATGCCCGACAGCGAGGCGCCGACCTCGGCCGCCATCAGCTGGCCGTCGCCGGTCAGCACGTTGCAGCCCAGCGCCTTGCTCAGGAAGGCGCAGCCGCCGGTGGCGATCACCACCGCGCCGGCACGCACCACCCAGGTCTCGCCGCTCTGGCGGTTGACGCCGGTGGCGCCGCAGACCGTGCCGTGCTCGTCGACCAGCAGCTCCAGCGCGGGGCTGTGGTCGAGGATGCGCGCGCCGGATGCCTTGACCCGCTTGCGCATCAGCCGCATGTATTCGGGGCCCTGCAGCGAGTTGCAGCGCAGCTGGCCTTCGTCGTCGGTGGGGAAGGGGTAGCCCCATTCCTTGAGCCGCTCGACGTTGTCCCAGGTCTGGGCCAGCACGCGGTCCATCCAGGCGTGCTCGGCCAGGTGGCCGCCCATGGCGAAGCGCGCGGCCTTGGCGTCGGCGCGCGCCGTGCCCTCGGGCGAGACGTGCCACAGGCCCGTGCCCGAGGGCGCGGTGGCGCCCGAGGTGCCGCAGAAGCCCTTGTCGGCGAGCACCACGCGCGCGCCCTGCGCCGCAGCGCTCACCGCGGCCCAGGTACCGGCCGGGCCCCCGCCGATGACGAGCACGTCGGCCTCGTGGCGGCGCTGGCCGTCGTTGGTCGAAAGTGCCGAGTGCTGGAGGAAATCGCGTGCGCCCATGGGGAAGATCGCCTGTATGTCGTGAGACAGCGACCCTACCCAGCGCCGCGATGGCGGCCAAGGAAGTTTTCCGAGGATCGATATGCGCGGATCGGCGGGCTCAGGCCCGAACGTGCGCGGAGGTGGGGCCGAACGACGTCAGCTTCACCGGCAGCCCGGCCAGCGATTGCACGCGTTCGATCCATTGCGCGGGCGTGGACACGGGCACGGCGTCGTATGTGGGCTCGGCACGCAGCAGCCGCTGGGTCAGCGCGGCCTGCGCATCGAGGTCGGGCACGGGCGAGCAGGGCAGGGCGCGCACCGGGTCGGGCTCGCCATCGATCCGGTAGGCCTCGCACCACCGCAGCGGATGGGCTGCATCGATCGCATCGAGGTGGCTTGCGACCAGGCCGTCGAGCCGGCCGACGGCCTGCAGCGCATACGCCCACAGCAGCGCATCGGGATGGCCGCGGCGGAAGCGGCCCTGCCAGCCGGTGTCGGCGTTGTGCGGCTCGGGCAGGCGGTCGAGCGCGGCATCGGCCGTAGGCAGCGGGCCGGCGCCATGGCGCGTGAGGTGGCTGCGCAGCACGCCCAGGTGCTCGACGCGCGCGGCGATGCCGGCGTCGCCCAGCACATCCTCCACCGCCTGCGTCGAGACCGTGCTCCAGGTGGTGTGCGGATGGAAGCCGCGCGCTTCGTCGAGCAGCACGCCCTGCGCGCCCTCGAACACCACGCAGCCCGGCCGGGCGAGCCGCGCGGCCACCGCGTCGACCGAGGCCGGCGGTGCGCGTTCGAGGCAGGGCTGCACCGCGGCCAGCCAGCGCCGCGCCACCTGCGGGCTCGCCAACAGCGCGAACTCCTGGGCCCATGCGGCGTGTGGCGGCGCGTGCGATGCGAATTCGTCGTGCAGCGCGCGGCGGATGGCTTCGAGCGTTTCGAGTGCGCGCGCCGGATGCCGCAGGTCGCCATAGCGCAGCACGGTGTCGGGCTGCGCCAGCGCCTGGCGCACCGTCTCGCCGACGCCCACGCCGCAGCTGCCATGCGCCTGCGCGCCGCGCGCCCATTCGCGCAGCCGGCCCGCGGCCTGGTGGAAGGGCGTGGTGACGCGGCAGCGCGCGTCGATCTGCAGGCGCGCGAAGGCATCGTGCACGCCGGCTTTTTCCAGCGCCGCGTGCTCCATCAGCAGCCCGGTCGGATGCACGATCACCGGGCTTGCGAGCAACGTGGCCGTGCCGGGCACGAAGCTGCCGGCGCCGAACTGCGAGAAGGTGTGGTGCCGGCCGTCGGCCAGCACCACGTTGTGGCCGGCCTGCGCGCCGCCGTTGAAGCGCACGACGGTGTGGGCGGCCTCGGTGCGGCAGAGGTGGTCGGTGAACAGGCCCTTGCCGCAGTCGCCGAAGCCCAGGCCCAGCAGCGAGACGTAGCGCGTCACCGTCGCAGGGTCTTCATCCGACCAGCTTCTTCCACCACGAGCCGAGGGCGGTGGTCGCGGTCGCCGCGGTGGGTCGCGCGCGCCGGGGCGCGTTCGGGTCCAGCAGCTCGGCATAGGCCTCGAGCGCATGCGCGACCGTGGCGATGCGTTCCTTGGGTGTGCCGTGCGCGGCCATCACCTGCGTGAGCCCCTGGAGGCCCGTCACGGCGTGCTCGGTCAGCGCCACGATGCCCGCGGCCACGGCGCAGGCGTCTTCCGGCGCGTCCATGCAGATCACATGGTCGCCCAGCAGTTCGCGCCAGCGGCCCTCGCACCGGCGGCGGCGCTGCGCGTCGGGGATCAGGAAGAACAGGTGGTAGGTCTCGGCCGCGGCCGCGATCACTTCCTCGATCGGGATGTCCTCGTCGAGCTTGTCGCCGATCAGCGCCTCGATCTGGTGGCGAGAGACGGCGTTGTAGGGCAGTTCGTCGCCGGTCATGAACAGGTAGCCACGCTTCTTGCGCTGGGCCCAGGCGTCGCTGTCGGTGTGCTGGGCGAGCACGTAGAAGGCCAGCTCGTAGCTCTCCTCGCCGCTGCCGCCACCGCCGCCTTCGAGGTAGCTCGAGGTGAGCCACTGGTCCATGAGTTCGGCGGTCGATTCGAACTGGCCGACCTGCAGCGGGGCCGAGTCCGACACCGCGTCGCCGATGGCCATGAACATCAGCTGCGGGTCGGCGACGCCGCAGTCGGTCAGGAGCTTCATGAAGGTCGGCAGCTCCTGGCGCGCGAGCAGCTGCGGGATGTCGCCCATCGAGCCTGTGACGTCGAGTGCGAACACCACCGGCAGCGAGTTCGGATGGTCGGCGTTGTCGCGCGATTCGCGCACCTTGAGGCCGCGCGGGTTCATCAGCGTGTGCACGCCGCGCTGGGTGAAGACCTCCTGGCCGGGTTGCGCGGCACGGTCGGCGAGCAGCGCGGCATGGGCCGCGTGCGAGTAGTTGCCATAGCCCATCTCGTTGACTCCTGGGGTTCACGCGCCGTGCGGCGCGGGGTTGAAAGGGATGAATCGGGGGGCGCCGAAGGAAGCCAGCGCGGCCTCGGTCAGCGCGGTCTGGAGGGCGGCCGCGTCCAGGGTCGTGCCGTCTTCGCTGCAACGGCGCAGCAGCTCGGCGAGCGGCGCGGGCGTGTGCGCGCCCAGGCCGGGCGTGCCGCCATCGCGGCTGCCGTGCAGCACCGCGCGGATCGCCCAGGCCGACTGCCGCAGGTCGTGCGCCACCGCATCGGCCAACGCCCGGCCTTCGGCCTGCCGCGCTTCGCGCCAGCCGACCAGCAGCACGCCGTGGTCGTGCGGATGCACGAGCGCGTGCGCGGGTGTCAGGTCGCGATGGGTCCAGCCGTGGGAATGCACGAAGCCCAGCAACTCGAGCATGCGGCGCCACAGCCAGACGGCATGGCGCGCATCGATGCCCTCGGGCTGGGCCTGCGCCACGGCCGCCAGGCTGCCCCAATGGCCGGGCGGGTGGCGCAGCAGCAGCGCGTCGTGCGAGCCGCCGGCGGCCGTGGTGGCCGCGCCCACGCCGATGGGCTGCGGCAGGCGGCGCGTGAAGTAGGCGGCGCCCGGGCCCTGCAGCTTCTGCAGCGCGCGCAGCACGTCGAACTCCTGGCGCAGCGCGTCGGCATGGCCGGCCACATGCGCGAGCTTCACGGTGACGCGCTCGGGCGCGGCGCCCAGGCGCTGGGCCAGCAGCACCTCATGGTGCAGGCCGTGGCCCAGCGGCACCAGCACGCGGTAGCGCGCATCCCGCCACTGGAAGATCTGGCCGTCCGCCGCGTGCGATTGCGCGCGCAGCCAGGCGGCACGGAAGTCGGCGCGCTGGATGATCTCCTCGCCGCGCATGACGGTGGCACCGCAGTACGGGCATTGCACGGTGCGCCAGCGTGCCGCACGGGGCAGCGGTGCGGCGCATTGCGGGCAGACGAGGGCCGTGAGGGTCAGCATCGGGCCAAGCATACTTGGCCGGCACGGTGCCGAGTGTCAGCCGACGTCCAGCTTGTCTACCTGCGCATAGTGCTCGCACAGCGCCTCGACCAGCGCCTTGGCGTAGGTCGGCAGGCTGGCGCGCTCGCGCACCAGCAGGTAGCGCTCGCGCACGCACCAGTCGTCGCTGAGTTCGATCAGCGCGAGCTGCATGCCCTGCTGGTTGCGGCGCGCGGCCGATTCGGGCACCACGCCGATGCCCACGCCGCTGCCGATCATGCGGCACATGGCGTCGAAGCTGCCCAGCTGGATGCGCAGCTTCTGGCGCCGGCCCAGGTGCTCGGTGATCTGCGTCAGGAAGGCCTGCAGCGTGCTGCCCTGCGCCATGCCCACCGCGTCTTCGTCCAGCGTCTCGGCGAAGGCGATGCGCTTGCGCCTGGCGAAGCGATGCTGGCGTGAGGTGACGAGCACCAGCCGGTCGGTGCTGAAGTGGATCGCCTCCAGGCCCAGCGTGTCGACGTTGCCCGCGACGATGCCGATGTCGGCCCGGCCCTCGAGCACACCGCGCGGGATCTGAGCGTTCGGTTTCTCCTGAAGGTCGACGTTGATGCGCGGATGCGCCGCCAGGAAGGCCGGCAGCAGTTCGGGCAGGAAGTCGGTCACGGCCGTGGTGTTGGCGAACACCCGCAGGTGGCCGCGCAGCCCGCCGCCGTAGGCCAGCAGTTCGTCGCGCAGCCGGTCCGTCTGGTGCAGCACCAGTCGGGCGTGGTGCAGGAAGGCCTCGCCCTGCGGCAGCAGGCGCACGCCGCGCGCCTCGCGCGTCAGCAGCTGCAACCCAGCCTGGGTTTCCAACGCCTTGATGCGCGCGCTGGCCGCGGCCAGCGACAGGTGCTGGCGCTCGGCCGCACGCGTGAGGTTGCCCAGCTCGGCGGTGGCGACGAACAGGCGCAGGTCGGTCAGGTCGAATTGCATGCGCCGATGCTAGCAAGGCTTCGCGGATTCCGAAGGCTCGGTTCCAAACTCGCAGATTGTGCGCAGGCGGCGCGGGCACGACCATGGCGGCTCGCATGAACAGTTCCACCTCTTCTCCTTCCTTCCTCGATGCCGACGGGCTCGCCGCGCTGCAGGCCTGGCAGGGCCGCAGCGAAACGCTGCACGACGAGATCACCGCCGCACCGCTGCGTGCCTTGTCCGCCACGCTCGACCGCGACGATGCCGCGCCCGAGACCGGCACACGCCTGCCCGAACTCTGGCACTGGCTCTACTTCCTGCCGCACCACCGCCAGTCCGAGATCGGTCCCGACGGCCATGCGCGGCGCGGCGGCTTCCTGCCGCCGGTGCCGCTGCCGCGCCGCATGTGGGCCGGCGGCCGGTTCGCATGGGAGGCAGCCAACCCGCTGCGCGTGGCCGATGCGGTGCGGCGCGTGTCGACCATCGGCTCGGTCACGCACAAGGCGGGCCGCAGCGGTGCGCTGGTCTTCGTGTGCGTTCGGCACGAAGTGCACAACGCCCACGGCCTCGCGCTCACCGAGGAGCACGACATCGTCTACCGCGCCGCCGCGGCCCCCGGCGAAGCCGCGCCCGCACCCACGCCGGCCCCGGCGGGCGCCGCCTTCAGCCGCACCGTCGTGCCCGACGACGTGCTCTTGTTCCGCTACTCGGCGCTGACCTTCAACGGCCACCGCATCCACTACGACCGCCGCTACGTGAGCGAGGTCGAGGGCTATCCGGGCCTGATCGTGCATGGCCCGCTGATCGCCACCTTGCTGGTCGACCTGCTGCGCCGCGAGCGGCCGGATGCGGTCCTCTCGCACTTCGAATTCCGCGCCGTGCGGCCCACCTTCGACACCGCGCCGTTCCGGCTGCACGGCCGTCCGGAGGCCGACGGCAAGACCTTCCACCTCTGGGGCGAGGACGCCGACGGCTGGCTCACGATGAGCGCGACCGCCACCCTGGCTTGAGAAAGACAGCATGAAGACCGAGATCCCCACCCCCGACGACCACCAGGCGATGCGCGAGGCCCTGCGCGCGCTGTGCGGCGGCTTCGACGCCACCTACTGGCAGCAGGTCGACCATGCGCGCGGCTACCCCGAAGCCTTCGTGAACGCGCTGACCGAGGCCGGCTGGCTGGCCGCGCTGATCCCCACCGAGTACGGCGGCTCGGGCCTGGGCCTGACCGAGGCCTCGGTGATCATGGAGGAGATCAACTTCTCCGGCGGCAACGCAGGCTCCTGCCACGGCCAGATGTACAACATGGGCACGCTGCTGCGCCATGGCAGCGAGGCGCAGAAGCGCCAGTACCTGCCGCGGATCGCGAGCGGCGCGCTGCGGCTGCAGTCGATGGCCGTGACCGAGCCCAGCACCGGCACCGACACCACGCAGCTCAAGACCACGGCCGTGAAGAAGGGCGACCGCTATGTCGTCAACGGCCAGAAGGTCTGGATCTCGCGCATCCAGCACTCCGACCTGATGATCCTGCTGGCCCGCACCACGCCGCTGGCCGAGGTGAAAAGGAAGTCCGAGGGCATGTCGATCTTCATCGTGGACCTGAAGAGCGCGATCGGCCACGGCATGACGGTGCGACCCATCCTGAACATGGTCAACCACGAGACCAACGAGGTGTTCTTCGACAACCTCGAGATCCCGGCGGAGAACCTGATCGGCGAGGAGGGCCAGGGTTTCAAGTACATCCTCGACGGGCTCAACGCCGAGCGCACGCTGATCGCGGCCGAGTGCATCGGCGACGCCTACTGGTTCATCGACAAGGCGCGCCGCTATGCGAGCGAGCGCCAGGTCTTCGGCCGCCCGATCGGCCAGAACCAGGGCATCCAGTTCCCGATCGCGGCCGACTACATCGAGACCGAGGCCGCCAACCTGATGCGCTTCAAGGCCTGCGCGCTGTTCGACGCGGGCCGGCCCTGCGGCGCCGAGGCCAACATGGCCAAGTACCTGGCGGCCAAGGCCAGCTGGGAGGCGGCCAACACCTGCCTGCAGACGCACGGCGGCTTCGGCTTCGCCTGCGAATACGACGTGGAGCGCAAGTTCCGCGAGACCCGGCTCTACCAGGTGGCGCCGATCTCGACCAACCTGATCCATTCCTACGTGGCCGAGCACCTGCTCGGGCTGCCACGTTCGTTCTGACGGAGGCCGCCATGACCCGACCCCTGGACGGCATCACCGTCATCTCGCTCGAACACGCCATCGCGGCCCCGTTCTGCACCCGCCAGCTGGCCGACCTGGGCGCGCGCGTGATCAAGGTCGAGCGGCCCGGCACGGGCGACTTCGCGCGCGCCTACGACCAGCGTGTCGACGGCGAGGCCTCGCACTTCGTCTGGGTCAACCGCTCGAAGGAAAGCCTCACGCTCGACCTCAAGCAGCCGGCCGCGCTGGCCGTGTTGCAGGAACTGATCGCCGGCGCCGACGTGCTGGTGCAGAACCTCGCGCCCGGCGCCGCGGCACGCATGGGCCTGGGCTACGAGACGTTGCAGGCGGCGCACCCGGCGCTGATCGTCTGCGACATCTCGGGCTACGGCGAGGACGGGCCCTACCGCGACAAGAAGGCCTACGACCTGCTGATCCAGAGCGAGGCCGGCTTCCTCTCGGTCACCGGCACGCCCGACACCCCCTGCAAGTCCGGCAACTCGATCGCCGACATCGCCGCGGGCATGTACGCCTACACCGGCGTGCTGGCCGCGCTGATGCAGCGTGGCAAGACGGGCCGGGGATCGCACATCGACGTCTCGATGCTCGAGTCGCTGGCCGAGTGGATGGGCTACCCGATGTACTACGCCTACCAGGGCGCCCCGCCGCCGCCGCGCAACGCGGCCGCGCACGCCACCATCTACCCCTACGGCCCCTTCGCGGCCGGCGATGGCGGCACCGTGATGCTGGGCCTGCAGAACGAACGCGAGTGGCAGCTGTTCTGCGAGAAGGTGCTGCTGCAGCCCGCGCTCGCCGGCGATGCGCGCTTCGACGCCAATGCCCGGCGCAACGCGAACCGCGAGGCGCTGCAGGCCGTCATCCTCGAGACCTTCTCCACGCTGAGCACCGCGCAGGTGCTCGAGCGGCTCGATGCGGCGCAGATCGCCAACGCGCGCATGAACGACATGGCCGGGCTGTGGGCGCATCCGCAACTGCAGGCGCGCGCGCGCTGGCGCGAGGTCGGCTCGCCCGCGGGCCCGATTCCCGCGCTGCTGCCGCCGGGCCGGCAGAGCGCCTTCGACTACCGCATGGACCCGGTGCCGGCGGTGGGCGAGCACACCGAGGCGATCCTGCAATCGCTGGGCCGCGATGCCGTGACCATCGCGGCGTTGCGCGCGGCGGAGGCCATCTGATGGGCACCGCCACGCTGGCCCGCTTCGCGGCCGAACTGCGCTTCGAACACATTCCCGCGCCCGTGCTGCGCCGCGCCGAAGACCTGCTGGTCGACTGGTTCGGCTCGGCCATCGCCGGCCACGGCACGCGCCCGGTCGAGACCATCGCGGCCTTCGCGCGCGCCATGGGCCCGGCCGAGGGCGCGAGCGAACTGCTGGTGGGCGGCGGCCGCAGCAGCCCTTATTTCGCGGCGATGGTGAACGCCGCCGCCTCGCACGTGGCCGAGCAGGACGACGTGCACAACGGCTCGGTGTTCCATCCGGCCACGGTGGTGTTCCCGGTCGCGCTGGCCTGGGCGCAGGCGCTGGGCGCGAGCGGCCGGCAGTTGCTGACGGCCGCGGTGGCGGGCTACGAGGTCGGCATCCGGGTCGGCGAATTCCTCGGGCGCTCGCACTACAAGGTGTTCCACACCACCGGCACCGCGGGCACGCTGGCCGCGGCGGCCACGGCCGGCCATCTGCTGGGCCTCGACGCCGCGCGCATGCAGCATGCCTTCGGCTCGGCCGGCACGCAGGCCGCGGGGCTGTGGGAGTTCCTGCGCACGGCCGCCGATTCAAAGCAGCTGCACACCGCGCACGCGGCCGCCGCGGGCCTGATGGCCGCGAGCCTGGCGCGCGACGGCTTCACCGGCGCGCAGCAGATCCTTGAGGGACCGCAGGGCCTGGCGGCGGGCATGTCGAGCGACGCCGATCCGGCGAAGCTGGTCGACGGCCTGGGCACGCGCTGGGCGCTGGCCGAGACCTCGTTCAAGTACCACGCCTCCTGCCGCCACACGCACCCGGCCGCCGATGCACTGCTGGCGGTGATGCAGGCGCACGGCCTGCGCGCCGAGGACATCGACCGCGTGCAGACCCACGTGCACCAGGGCGCGATCGACGTGCTCGGGCCGGTGGTCGACCCGGCCACGGTGCACCAGTCGAAGTTCTCGATGGGCACGGTGCTGGCGCTGGTCGCACGCTTCGGCCAGGCCGGGCTGGCCGAGTTCGACGCGCACTTCCGCGACGACGCCACCGTGGCTCTGCGCGAGCGCGTGCAGATGGTGCTCGATGCCGAGGTCGACGCCGCGTACCCACGCCGCTGGATCGGCAAGGTCACCGTGCGCACCCGCGACGGCCGTGTGCTCGAAGGCCGGGTCGACGAGCCCAAGGGCGACCCGGGCAACACGTTGAGCCGCGACGAGATCACGGCCAAGGCGCTGCGGCTCGCGGCCTTCAGCGGTGGTGCGAGCGAGGCCGGGATGCGCAGCATCATCGCCGCGCTGTGGCGCGTGGCCGATGCGCCGGTGGTCGGCCCGCTGCTCGAGGCCGCCGCATGACGACGCTGGCCCTGGCCCGCAGCTTCCTGTTCGTGCCGGGCGACCGGCCCGAGCGCCATGCGCGCGCGCTGGCCAGCGGCGCGGGCGCGGTCATCGTCGACCTCGAGGACGCGGTGGCGCCCGAGCGAAAGGCGGCGGCGCGCATGCAGCTCGATCACAGCTTCGCGGCCCTGACGAGCAACGCGCACGGCCGGCTGCTGGTGCGCATCAACGCCTGCGACACGCCCTGGCATGCGGACGACCTGGCGCTGGTCGCGCGCCTCGCGGCGCGGCGGCAGCTGGCCGGCGTGCTGCTGCCCAAGGCCGAGCGCGCCGGCGATCTCGTGGCCCTTGCGGGTGCCGTGGGGCCTGGCGTGGCGCTGCTGCCGTTGATCGAATCGGTGGCCGGCCTCGATGCGCTCGCTGCGCTGGCCGCCGCGCCGCAGGTGCTGCGCCTGGTGTTCGGCCATCTGGATTTCCAGCTCGATGCGGGCCTGGCCTGCGGGCCCGACGAGGCCGAGTTGGTGCCGGTGCGGCTCGCGCTGCTGCTGGCCTCGCGCCGCGCGGGCCTGGCGCCGCCGGTGGACGGCATCACGGCCGACTGGCGCGACACGGCGCGGCTCGCGGCCGAGGCGGCGCGCGCGCGCCGGGGCGGCTTCGGCGCCAAGTTGTGCGTGCATCCCGAACAGGTCGCGGTCGTGCAGGCCGCCTTTACGCCCAGCGCCGACGAGCGGGGCTGGGCGCTTCGCGTCTGTGAGGCGGTGCGCGCGGCCGGCGGCGGCGTGGTCAAGGTCGACGGCCGCATGGTCGACGCGCCCGTGGTCCGGCTGGCCGAGCGCCTGCTGGCGCAGGAGGTGCACACCGCCTGACGGGGCCCGCGATCCGCTTTCTTTCAGATCAATTCAACAGGAGACGACATGGCATCGAAGACCCGAACATGGCTGGGCGGCATCGCACTGGCCGCGACACTGCTGCCGATTCACGCGCCGGCGCAATCGACTTGGCCCGACAAACCCATCACCTTGGTCGTGCCGTACTCGGCCGGCGGCCCGACCGACGTGGTGGCGCGCATGCTGGCCATCCCCATGGGCAAGTCGCTGGGCCAGACCGTGATCGTCGAGAACACGGTGGGGGCGGGCGGTACCATCGCGCCGGCGCGGGTGGCGCGCGCCGCGCCCAACGGCAACACCATCCTGATCCACCACATGGGCATGGCGACCGCGCCGGCGCTCTACAAGAAGCTCAGCTTCGATCCGCTGAAGGACTTCGAGTACATCGGGCAGGTGCTCGACGTGCCGATGACGCTGCTGTCGCGCAAGGACTTCCCGGCCAACAATTTCCCCGAGCTGCTGGCCTATGTGAAGATGCACAAGGACAAGGTCTCGCTGGCCAATGCCGGCATCGGCGCCGTGTCGCAGCTGTGCGGGCTGCTGTTCGCAAGCCAGATCGGGGTCGAACTCACGACCGTGCCCTACAAGGGCGCGGGCCCGGCGCTCAACGACCTGATGGGCGGGCAGGTCGACCTCTTGTGCGACCAGACCACGCAGACCGCGCCGGTGATCAAGGACGGGCAGCGGGTCAAGGTGTTCGGCGTGACCACGCCGCAGCGGCTGGCCTCGATGCCCAACATCCCTACGCTCGACGAGCAGGGCCTCAAGGGCTTCGACGTGAAGGTCTGGCACGGCGTCTACGCGCCCAAGGGCACGCCGCCCGAGGTCACGGCCAAGCTCAACGTGGCACTGCGGGCCGCGCTGCAGGACGAGGCGGTGAAGGCCCGCATCGCCGAGCTGAGTTCGGAGATCGTGCCGATGGACAAGGTCACGCCCGAATCGCTGCGCACCCATCTCGCGGCCGAGACCGCGAAGTGGGGCAAGGTGATCAAGGCCTCGGGCGTGCAGGCGGACTAATCCGGCCTTGCAAGGTCAGGGCGATACGATCGCCTTGACCTCGTTGCCCAGCTCGAGCACCGACATCGCGTAGTAGCTGCTCCAGTTGTAGCGCGTGATCACGTAGAAGTTCTGCGTGCCCGCCACATAGCTGGGCGCATCGGGGCCGTTCTGCAGCTCGATCAGCGCGAGCAGGCCCGGGTGCGACAGCGCCTCGCCGCGCAGCGTGGCGCCGGCGGCGACGAAGCTGTCGGCGCTGAAGGTGGGCTTGATGTCGGGCGCCATCAGGATCTGCATCTTCAGGCGCTCGGGGTCGAGGCGCACCGGGAAGATCGAGGCCATGCCGCGCTGCCAGCCGAAGGCCTTGAAGTAGTTGGCCACCGAGCCGATCACGTCGGCGGTGTTGTTCACCAGGTCGATGCGGCCGTCGCCGTCGAAATCGACCGCGTACTTGGCGATGCTGCTGGGCATGAACTGCGGCATGCCCATGGCGCCCGCATAGCTGCCCAGCGGCACCAGCGGGTCCTGCGCGGTGCGGCTCTCGATGCTCAGGAAGCTCTCGAGCTCGCCGCGGAAGAAGGCCTCGCGCTCGGCCGCGCGCGGGTGGCCCTGCGGGAAGTCGAAGGACAGCGTGGCCAGCGCATCGATCACGCGGAAGTTGCCCATGATGCGGCCATAGAGCGTCTCGACGCCGATGATGCCCACGATGATCTCGGGCGGCACGCCGTACTCGGCCTCGGCCCGCGCCAGCAGCGCCGCGTTGTCGCGCCAGAAGCGCACGCCGGCATTGATGCGGATGGGGTCGACGATGCGCGCGCGGTAGGCGTTCCAGTTCTTGGGCGAGCCCTTGGCCGGCGGCAGCATGAGCCGCGGCACGTTGGGCAGCAGCTGCGCGGCGCCGATGGTGGCGCGTACCCAGTCGCGGTCGAGGTTGCGGCGCGTGGCCACGTCGTCGGCGAAGCGCATCGCATCGTCGCGCGTGGCGTAGGGCACGGTGCCGCGCACCGCGGTCGCGCCGCGCCGTGCATCGGCGTTCTGTGCGATGGCCGCGGGCGGCAGGGCCAGGGCCGCGAGGAGCAGGCCGGCGAGAAGGGAGGGGGCGGTCGAGGAGAGGCGTCGCATGCGTCGATTGTGCCGCCGGCTCGAAAGGCGCCGTGTGGGAATACCGCTGCTTTCAGCCGGGCCAGCGCAGCCGGCGGAATTCGGCGCGCAATGGGCCCAGCGCGGTGGCAGGCGCGGGCGCATAGCGCTGCGCCTCGAGCGCGAGCAGCCAGTCGTGCGCAGGCTGGGCCGCGGCGCCGAAGCGCTGTGTGGCCAGCGCCGCCATCTGGCGCGGCGTGGCAGGCTCGGGCAGCGCGAGGCCGGCCTTCTCCAGGCGCCGGCGCGCGCGGCGCAGCAGCCGCAGCCAGGGGTCGTGCTGGGCGCGTTCCCACAGCGTCCAGCCCACGCCGCCCAGCGTCGCGATCACCAGCATCCAGAGCAGCACCGTGGCCAGGTCCTGCAGGCTGGGCGACTCGAAGCCCAGCGACTTGAGCAGGTCGAGCTGCCGGCTCTGTGTGTAGTTGAGCACCCACTGGTTCCAGCGGTTGTTGACCGCCTCCCAGGCCGCGCGCAGGTTCTGCGACAGCGTGGGGCTCATGGTGCCGATCGCGTTGGCGAAAAAGCCGGGCGGCGAACTCAGCCGCTGGAAGCTGCCGATGCGCCCTGGCGAGACCGAGGCCGTCGGGTCGACCCGCGTCCAGCCCGTGCCGGCCTGCCAGACCTCGGCCCAGGCATGGGCGTCGGACTGGCGCAGCACCCAGTAGCCGTCGACGCCGTTCTGCTCGCCGCCCTGGTAGCCGGTGACGATGCGCGCGGGGATGTCGAGCCCGCGCATCAGCACCACGAAGGCCGAGGCGATGTGTTCGCAGAAGCCGGCCTTGCGGTCGAACCAGAACTCGTCGGCGGTCTCGTCGCCGTAGACGCCGGGCTCCAGCGTGTAGCTGTAGCCGCCGCTGCGCAGGCGCTCGAGCGCGGCCTGCACGAAGGCCGGTGTGCCGGCATCGGCGAGCTTGGGGTCGCGCTTCATCTGGGCCGCGAGCGCGAGCGTGCGCGGGTTGCGGCCCTCGGGCAGCGCCACATAGGGCTGCAGCGCGGCAGTACGCCGCAGCGGGCCGCTCTGGAAGTCCGGATAGCTCTCGGCACGGTAGCGCACCAGGTCGCCGATCGCGCGGTTGGCCACCCATTGCAGCTCGGGCGTGGCCATCACGCGCAGGCCGGGGATCTCGGGCAGTGTCTTCGGCGCGGGGGCGTCGAGCGTGAGCAGCCAGGGGCGGTTGCTGGGCTCGAGCGTGACCTCGTAGCGCACCGGCTCGCCCCGCACGCGCAGGTTGGCGTCGAAGCTGCCGCGTTCCCAGGGCGGGGTCGTGGTCCATTCGCGGCCGTCGAAGTTCGACAGCACCGGGCCACGGAAGTAGAGCTGGGGCTGGGGCGGCGGGCTGCCGCCATCGAAGCGCACGCGCGCGGCGATGCCGTCGTCGAGCGCCAGCTGCGCGATGGTGCCCACGCGCATGCTGTTCGACAGCCCGCTGCGCCCGGTCATCTCGTCGTTGGGCGTGCCCCACAGCGGCGCCATGCGCGGGAACAGCATGAACAGCGCGAGCATGATCGGCGCGCCCAGCAGCGCCATCCCGCCCGCGGTGCGCGCGGCCTGCAGCAGCGGCGGCCGGCCCACCGGCATGTGGGCGTTGACCAGCGCGGTCAGCAGGCCCAGCAGCGCGAACAGCATCGCCACCGCGGTCAGCAGCGACTGCGACTGGAAGAAGTTGGTCAGCATCACGAAGAAGCCGAGAAAGAAGATCACCAGCGCGTCGCGCCGCGCGCGCACCTCCATGGTCTTGAGCGCGAGCATCACCACCACCAGCGTGACGCCCGCATCGCGCCCGAGCAGCGTGCGGTGGGTCGCGAAGATGGCGGCCAGCGCGACGGCCAGCAGCGCGATGAGCCACCAGCGCCCGGGCAGCGGCCGCGACTGCACGGCCAGCGTGCCGCGCCAGACCAGCACGCCGGCCGTGAACAGCGTGCACCACAGGGGCAGGGTGCCGACCTGCGGCAGCAGCACCAGCGCGATCACGCACAGCAGGAACAGCGTGTCGCGCGCATCGCGCGGCAGCGTGCCGAGCCGTTGCACCAGGCTCAGCATGTGGCCAGCACCTCGAGGCAGCGGCGCCGATGCGCTTCGCCTTGCGAAGGCGGAACCTGCCGCCCGGCCACGCGCAGGCCGTAGTCCACGCCCAGCCGGTCGGCCATCAGCACCCAGGCGCACAGGCGCGAGAGCCGCGCCTCGACATCGGGCAGGCCGGCGTGCTGGGCATCGAGCCAGAGCTCGTGCCGCTGCGATTGCTGGGTGTCGCGGCTCACCAGTTCGTCGGAGCCCGCGGCCTGAGCGCGCGCGGCCTTCTTCCACACCACCAGCTTGAGCGGGTCGCCGCGGCGGTAGGCGCGCACGCCGTCGTATTCGCCGGCGCTCGCGGCCCGCGCCAGCGAGGTGCTGGCGTCGCCGGACAGCGGTTCGCCGGGCGGCAGGGCCGGCGGATGCGCTTCGGGCGCGGGGTAGACCAGCAGCGGCGAGGCCGGCCGCCAGACGGTCCAGACGCGGAAGGTGCCGAGCGGAAAACGGGTCTCGGCCGTGAGCGGCGGCACTGGGTGCAGGCCGCGGCGCTCGGGCTTGAAGGCGATCTCGACCGTCTCGCTGCCCTGGGCCGGCACGTCGCACCAGGCCCACTGGCCGCTGCCGCGCACCGCCAGGCCGATGCCGTGGCGCACGCCGCGCCGCGCGTTGTGCAGCACGATGCGGAACATGGCGGCGCTGCCCGCGTACTGCGGCTCGGGCGGCATCAGGTGCATCGAGAGGCCGCGCAGCGTGGCGTGGCTCACGTGCATGCCCACGGCCACGCAGCCGGCCAGCATGAAGGTCAGCAGGTAGCCCAGGTTGAGCTGGTAGTTGATCGACGCGACCAGCAGCACGAGCAGGGTCAGCGCCAGCATCCAGCCCGCGCGCGTCGGCACGATATAGACGTTGCGCTGGGTCAGCGCGAGCATGTCGCTGGGCGGCCGGCGTGACAGGAACCAGCCGTCGATGCGCCGGCGCAGCGTGGCGATCATGGACGGTTCAGGTCAGGGCAGCGGGATGGCGGCGATCATGGCGCGCACCTGCTCGAAGGCGCCGCGGCCGGCGTCGCCCACAGGCGTGACGCGGTGCGCCACGGTCTGCGGCAGCACCGCCTGCACGTCGTCGGGCGCCACGTAGTCGCGCCCGGCCAGCAGCGCCTGCGCCTTGGCGGCCCGCAGGATCGCGATGCCCGCGCGCGGCGACAGGCCCTGCAGGAACCAGCGGCCGTCGCGGGTGGCGGCGATCAGGTCCTGCACATAGTTCAACAGCGGTTCGGAGGCGTGCACCTGCTGCACGCGCTGCTGCAGCGCCTGCAGTTCGCCCGCATCGAGCAGCGCGGGCAGGGTGGCCAGCATCTCGCGCCGGTCGGCGCCGGCCAGCAGCTCGCGCTCGGCCGCGCGGTCGGGGTAGCCCAGCGAGATGCGCATCAGGAAGCGGTCGAGCTGCGATTCGGGCAGCGCGAAGGTGCCGAGCTGGTCGTGCGGGTTCTGGGTGGCGATCACGAAGAAGGGCGTGGGCAGCGGCCGGGTCTCGCCTTCGATCGTGACCTGCTTCTCCTCCATCGCCTCGAGCAGCGCGCTCTGGGTCTTGGGACTGGCGCGGTTGATCTCGTCGGCCAGCAGCACCTGCGAGAAGATCGGTCCGGGGTGGAACACGAAGGCCTGCTGGTTGCGGTCGTAGATGGCCACGCCCGACAGGTCGCCGGGCATCAGGTCGGCCGTGAACTGCACGCGCGAGAACTGCAGGCCGAAGGTGTGCGACAGCGCATGGGCGAGGGTGGTCTTGCCGACCCCCGGCACGTCTTCGATCAGCAGGTGGCCCCCCGCCAGCAGGCAGGCCACGCAGTCGCGCACCTGCGCCTCCTTGCCCACGATCACCGTGTTAAGCTGACCCAGCAAACTGGCGAGCTTTGCGGCAACGTCCATTTTTGTATCCATATGCAAACCATACCGCAAGGCGCGAAGGCCCACGCCGGCTAAGGGTGGCGGGGTGCAGCGACGAGTCCGCGGTGAGATCGACCGAGACATGGGCAAAACCGGCTACTTCACACACCGCGACTGCTGGAAACACGACATGGGCGGCGGGCATCCCGAATGCCCAGAACGCCTCGACGCCATCGAGGACCGGCTGCTGCTCACCGGCGTCGGCGACGCCCTCGAACGCTGCGACGTGCCCCTGGCCACGCTCGAGCAGATCACCCGGGCCCACAGCGTGGCCCACCTCGAGCATCTCGAAGCGCTGAGCCAGCGCCTGATCGAGGACAACCCCGCCGGCGGCCCCACGCAGGCCATGCTCGACCCCGACACCGTGCTCATGCGCTACACCGTGCTGGCCGCGCGCCGTGCAGCCGGCGCCGCGGTGGCGGCCACCGACGCGGTGATGTCGGGCCAGCTCGAGAACGCCTTCTGCGCGGTGCGTCCGCCCGGCCACCATGCGGAGCGCGAGCAGGCCATGGGCTTCTGCTTCCTCAACAACGTGGCGATCGCGGCGCGCCATGCGCTCGAGGTGCACGGGCTGGAACGCGTGGCCGTCGTCGACTTCGACGTGCACCACGGCAACGGCACCGAGAACATATTGGCCGGCGATCCGCGCGTGCTGATGGTCGGCTTCTTCCAGCATCCCTTCTATCCCTTCAGCGACGTCGACCATCCGGCGGCGAACATGCTCAACCTGCCGGTGCCGGCCTACACCAAGGGCATGGACGTCCGCGAGCTGATCGACATGATGTGGCTGCCGCGGCTGGAGGAATTCAAGCCGCAGATGATCTTCGTGAGCGCCGGCTTCGACGCCCACCGCGACGACGAAATGGGCCAGCTGCGGCTCAACGAGAACGACTTCGCCTGGATCACCGAGCGGGTGCACGAGGTGGCGCGGCGCCATTCGCACGGCCGCATCGTGTCGCTGCTCGAGGGCGGCTACAACCTCGACGCGCTGGCCCAGAGCGTCGAGGCCCACATCCGGGTGCTCGCAGACCTGCGCTGAAATGAACCTCGACGACTTCATGGCACGCCTGGCCCAGGTCCAGGCGCGCGGCCTCTGGATCGAGTTGGCGGCGCTGGTGGCCTGCGTGGCGCTGGCCTGGGGCGTGAGCCGCTGGTTCGGCCGCGACCAGCCCAGCGACTCGATCTGGTTCGGCGCGCGGACCTTCGACGGCTTGCTGTTCCCGTTGCTGGCACTGGTGTTCACCGAGCTGGCGCGGCGCGTGGTGCACGACTTCCAGGTGGTGGTGGTGCTGCGCATCGCGGTCTCGGTGTTCGTGTCGCTGGCCGCGATCCGACTGATCGCGCGGGTGCTGCGCGCGGTGTTTCCGGCCTCGACGCTGGTGCGGCTGATCGAGCGCACCGTGTCGTGGGCCGCCTGGGCCGGGGCGGTGCTGTGGATCGTCGGCCTGCTGCCGCCGGTGCTGGCCGAGCTCGACGACATCACGCTGGCCTTCGGCAAGACCCGGGTCAGCCTGCTGACCTTCTTCCAGGGCACGCTCTCGGCCGGCCTGGTGCTGGTGGTGGCGCTCTGGATCTCCAGCACCATCGAGAAGCGCATCCTGCGCGAGGCCGTGACCGACCTGTCGATGCGCAAGGTGGCCTCGAACGCGATTCGCGCGATCCTGCTGCTGATCGGCCTGCTGTTCGCGCTGTCGGCCGTGGGCGTGGACCTGACGGCGCTGTCGGTGCTGGGCGGCGCACTGGGCGTGGGCCTGGGCTTCGGGCTGCAGAAGCTGGCGGCCAACTACGTGAGCGGCTTCGTGATCCTGCTCGAGCGCTCGATCCGCATCGGCGACAACGTCAAGGTCGACAGCTTCGAGGGCCGGATCACCGACATCAAGACCCGCTACACCCTGATCCGCGCGGGCAACGGGCGCGAGGCCATCGTGCCCAACGAATCGCTGATCACCAGCCGGGTCGAGAACCTGTCGATCTCCGACCGCAAGTTCAACATCACGACCGCCATCGTGGTGGGCTACGAGAGCAGCGTGGCGCAGGTGCAGTCGATCCTGGTCGAGGCCGCCAAGGCCCAGGCGCGGGTCATGACCGACCCGTCGCCGATCGCCTACCTGACCAACTTCGCGCCCGATGGCCTGGAGTTCACGCTGCATTTCTGGGTCACCGACCCCGAAAAGGGCCGGGACAACCTGCGCTCGGCGATCAACATCGCGATCCTCGAAGGCCTGCGCGCCGCGGGCATCGACATTCCCTATCCGCAGCGCGTGCTGCGGGTCGCCTCCTTGCCCGAGGGTTTTCAGCAGGCGCCGACCGCGCCTCCCGTATAATTTTCCCTTAAAAAGCACGATCGTTCTTTTTTGTTCGGTGGCTTCTGCCTGTCGGAACCGGCTTGCGTGGACAGTGACCGAAACGGACAGGGCTGACAAAGCCCTCGCCCTAGAATGATCGGCTACCCCGAATTCACTCAGTTTTGCAATCCTACGGAGTCATACCCATGAAGGTTCTGGTCCCAGTCAAACGGGTCGTCGACTACAACGTGAAAGTGCGCGTGAAGAGCGACGGCACGGGCGTCGACATCGCCAACGTCAAGATGAGCATGAACCCCTTCGACGAGATCGCCGTCGAAGAGGCGGTGCGCCTGAAGGAGAAGGGCATCGTGACCGAAGTCATCGCCGTCTCCTGCGGCGATGCGAAGTGCCAGGAGACCCTGCGCACCGCGATGGCCATCGGCGCCGACCGCGGCATCCTGGTCGAGACCACCGAAGAACTGCAGCCGCTGGCCGTGGCCAAGCTGCTCAAGGCGCTGGTCGACAAGGAACAGCCCCAGCTGATCATCCTGGGCAAACAGGCCATCGACGACGATGCCAACCAGACCGGCCAGATGCTGGCCGCGCTGGCCGACCTGCCCCAGGCCACCTTCGCCTCCAAGGTCGAAGTGGCCGGTGACAAGGCCACCGTCTCGCGCGAAGTCGACGGCGGCATGGAGACGCTGACGCTGACGCTGCCGGCCGTGATCACGACCGACCTGCGCCTGAACGAGCCGCGCTACGTCACCTTGCCCAACATCATGAAGGCCAAGAAGAAGCAGCTCGACGTCTTCAAGCCCGAGGACCTGGGCGTGGACGTCAAGCCGCGCCTGAAAACCCTCAAGGTCAGCGAGCCGCCCAAGCGCGGTGCCGGCATCAAGGTGCCCGACGTCGCGACCCTGGTGGACAAACTGAAGAAC
>NZ_JAAAFX010000003.1 GCF_019352895.1 Variovorax boronicumulans
CGTCAGCATCACCGTGAAGCTGATCAACCCGATCGCCATGGAAGAAGGTCTGCGTTTCGCCATCCGCGAAGGCGGCCGCACCGTGGGCTCGGGCGTCGTGGCCAAGGTCATCGCTTAATCCGCAAGGCACAAGGACACACACCATGGCAACGAAGCAAAAGATCCGCATCCGCCTGAAGGCGTTCGACTACAAGCTCATCGACCAGTCGGCCGCTGAAATCGTGGACACCGCCAAGCGCACCGGCGCCATCGTCAAGGGCCCCGTGCCCCTGCCGACGCGCATGAAGCGTTTCGACATCCTGCGTTCGCCGCACGTCAACAAGACGTCGCGCGACCAGTTCGAAATCCGTACGCACCAGCGTCTGATGGACATCGTCGATCCGACCGACAAGACCGTGGACGCGCTGATGAAGCTCGACCTGCCGGCTGGCGTCGACGTCGAGATCAAGCTGCAGTAACTCCGGTTCTGCGCCTCTTCAGGGTCCGTGGGCAGCAATGCCGACGGACCTTGTCCGTTGAATCGGTCGGTCGCATGCCCCTCCCGGGGTGTCGCCTTGCGTGAAAAGGGCAGTGCGGGCTATAATCGCCGGCTCTGCTCGTTTTGCGCCTTCGCGGGTGCGTACAAGCCGAGATTTATCAACCTTTCTTCGAGGGCCTTCAACGGGGCCAAACGCTGTCGCCAATTGAAGTGGCAGCGGCGAAGGAAGACTTCCATTTTTTGGAGAAAACAAATGAGTCTGAGCAACTCCCTCGGGTTGCTGGGCCGCAAGGTGGGGATGATGCGTCTCTTCACCGATGACGGGGACGCAGTTCCTGTCACGGTGGTGGATGTGTCCAACAACCGTGTGACCCAGATCAAGTCCCAAGAGACCGACGGCTACGTCGCGCTTCAAGTGACTTTCGGTTCGCGCAAAGCATCGCGCGTGACCAAGCCGCAAGCCGGACATCTCGCCAAGGCGGGTGTCGAAGCTGGCGAGATCATCCAGGAATTCCGCGTGACCGCCGATACGGCCGGTCAGCACAAGACCGGTGGCGTGATTGCCGCAGGTAGCGTGTTCGCGGTCGGCCAGAAGGTGGACGTGCAAGGCACTTCCATCGGCAAGGGCTTCGCTGGCACCATCAAGCGTCACAACATGCGTTCGCAGCGCGCGTCGCACGGTAACAGCCGTTCGCACAACGTGCCGGGTTCCATCGGTATGGCGCAGGATCCGGGCCGCGTGTTTCCGGGCAAGCGCATGACGGGTCACCTCGGTGACGTCACCGTCACCACGCAGAACCTCGACGTGTTTCGCATCGACGAAGCGCGTCAGCTGCTGCTGATCAAGGGTGCGATCCCCGGTTCGAAGGGTGGCTTTGTCACCGTGCGTCCGGCCATCAAGGCCAAGCCCCAAGCGGCTGAAGGAGCGAAGTAAATGCAACTCGAACTCCTGAACGAACAAGGCCAGGCCGCGTCGAAGTACGACGCCCCCGAGACCGTGTTCGGCCGTGATTACAACGAAGACCTGGTTCACCAGATCGTCGTTGCATTCCAGGCCAACGCCCGCCAAGGCACGCGCGCCCAGAAGGACCGCGAACAGGTCCATCACTCGACCAAGAAGCCTTTCAAGCAAAAGGGAACGGGCCGCGCCCGCGCCGGTATGACGTCTTCGCCCCTGTGGCGTGGCGGCGGCCGCATCTTCCCGAACATGCCTGACGAAAACTTCACGCAGAAGATCAACAAGAAGATGTACCGCGCCGGCATGGCGTCGATCTTCTCGCAGCTCGCTCGTGAAGGCCGTCTGGCCGTGGTCGATTCGCTCACCGTGGATTCGCCCAAGACCAAGCCGCTCGCCGCCAAGTTCAAGGCCATGAATCTCGAGTCCGTGCTCGTGATCGCCGAAGAAGTCGACGAGAACCTGTACCTCGCCTCGCGCAACCTGGTGAACGTGCTCGTCGTCGAGCCGCGTTACGCCGATCCGGTGTCGCTGGTGCACTACAAGAAGGTGCTCGTCACCAAGGGTGCCGTCGACAAGCTCAAGGAGATGTTCGCATGAGCCGCATGAATCCTACGCCCGCTTTCCGGAACTCGTTCCAGGAAGGCCGTCTGATGGCCGTGCTGGTCGCCCCGATCGTGTCCGAAAAGGCAACGATGGTCGGCGAGAAGTCGAATGCCGTCACTTTCAAGGTGCTGCAAGACGCCACCAAGCCCGAGATCAAGGCCGCTGTTGAACTGATGTTCAAGGTCGAAGTCCAGGGCGTGTCGGTGCTCAACACCAAGGGCAAGACCAAGCGCTTTGGCAAGTCCATCGGCCGCCGCGACAACGTTCGCAAGGCCTATGTGACCCTGAAGCCAGGTCAAGAGCTCAACCTCGTCGGGGAAGGCGCTTAATCATGGCCGTCATCAAGATGAAACCCACTTCGCCGGGCCAACGCGGCGCGGTGAAGATCTCCCGGGATCACCTGTACAAGGGTGCCCCTCACGCTCCGTTGCTCGAGCCGCAGTTCCAGGCTGCCGGTCGCAACAACAACGGTCACATCACGATTCGCCATCGCGGCGGTGGTCACAAGCATCACTATCGCGTCGTCGACTTCGTGCGCAACAAGGACGGCATCCCGGCCAAGGTCGAACGCATCGAGTACGACCCGAACCGCACCGCCCACATCGCTCTGGTGTGCTACGCCGACGGCGAGCGCCGCTACATCATCGCCCCGCGCGGTCTGGAAGCCGGTGCAACGCTGCTGAGCGGTTCGGAAGCCCCGATCCGCGCCGGCAACACGCTGCCGATCCGCAACATCCCGGTGGGTTCGACCATCCATTGCATCGAGCTGCAACCCGGCAAGGGCGCGCAGATCGCGCGTTCGGCTGGTACGTCGGCCACGCTGCTGGCACGCGAAGGTGTCTACGCTCAAGTGCGCATGCGCTCGGGTGAAGTCCGCCGCGTGCACGTGGAATGCCGCGCCACCATCGGTGAAGTCGCCAACGAAGAGCACAGCCTGCGCCGTCTGGGCAAGGCCGGTGCGAAGCGTCACATGGGTATCCGTCCGACCGTTCGCGGTGTGGTGATGAACCCGGTTGACCACCCGCACGGTGGTGGTGAAGGCAAGACCGGTGAAGGTCGCCATCCAGTCGATCCATGGGGCAACCTCACCAAGGGCTATCGCACCCGTAACAACAAGCGCACGCAGGTCTTCATCGTGTCGCGTCGCAAGAAATAAGGGGATAGCAAATGACACGCTCTCTCAAGAAGGGTCCTTTCGTCGACCACCATCTGGTGGCCAAGGCCGACAAGGCTGTGACGACCAAGGACAAGAAGCCGATCAAGACCTGGTCGCGTCGCTCGATGGTTCTGCCCGAGTTCATCGGTCTGACCATTGCCGTGCACAACGGCAAGCAGCACGTGCCTGTGTACATCACCGACCAGATGGTCGGCCACAAGCTCGGCGAATTTGCGCTCACCCGCACGTTCAAGGGGCACCCCGCGGACAAAAAAGTCCAGAAGAAGTAAGGAACGACCATGTCTGAAACACGTGCAGTCCTCCGCGGTGTCCGCCTGTCGGTCGACAAGGGCCGTCTGGTCGCGGACCTCATCCGCGGCAAGAAGGTCGATCAAGCGCTCAACGTTCTGCAGTTCACGCAGAAAAAAGCCGCTGTGATCATCAAGAAGGTGCTCGAGTCGGCAATCGCCAACGCCGAGCACAACGACGGTGCCGACATCGACGAGCTGAAGATCAAGACCATCTACGTCGAACAAGGTGCCACGCTCAAGCGCTTCACCGCGCGCGCCAAGGGTCGCGGCAACCGCATCAGCAAGCCCACGTGCCATGTGTACGTGACGGTTGGCAACTAAAAGGCCGGAAGACTATGGGACAAAAAATCCACCCTACCGGCTTCCGCCTTGCGGTCAGCCGCAACTGGTCGAGCCGCTGGTACGCCAGCAACAAAGACTTCGCCGGCATGCTGGCCGAAGACATCAAGGTGCGCGAGTACCTGAAGAAGAAGCTCAAGAACGCGTCGGTTTCGCGCGTGCTGATCGAGCGTCCCGCCAAGAACGCCCGCATCACGATCTACTCGGCACGTCCGGGCGTCGTGATCGGCAAGAAGGGCGAAGACATCGAGAACCTCAAGCGCGAACTCGGCAAGCAGCTGGGTGTGCCGGTCGCAGTGAACATCGAAGAAGTGCGCAAGCCTGAAATCGATGCCCAACTGATCGCCGACAGCATCACGCAGCAGCTCGAAAAGCGGATCATGTTCCGCCGCGCCATGAAGCGTGCGATGCAGAACGCCATGCGTCTGGGTGCCCTGGGCATCAAGATCATGTCGTCGGGCCGTCTCAACGGTATCGAAATCGCTCGTTGCGAGTGGTACCGCGAAGGCCGCGTGCCGCTTCACACCCTGCGCGCCGACATCGACTACGGCACCTCGGAAGCCAAGACCACCTACGGCGTCATCGGCGTCAAGGTCTGGGTCTACAAGGGCGACACGCTGGGTCGTAACGACCTGCCGGCCGTCGAAACGCCGCGTCCGGACGACGAGCGTCGCCCGCGTGGTCCCCGCCGCGATGGCCGCCCTGGTGGCGACCGTCCGGGTGGCGACCGTCGTGGTCCCGGCCCCCGTGCCGGTGGCCGTGGCCCGATCGGTGGCAACACCGCGCCGGCCGATGGCAGCGACAAGCCCGCAGAAGCGACCGGTGGTGCACCTGCAGCACCGGGTGCAGACCCGAAACCCGCCGTTAAGCGCGTCCGCAAAGCCGCGCCAGCTGCAGCAGCTGACGGTGCCAAGACCGAGTAATCGGTCTTTCCCGAGCGCGAAAGCGCTCGGGTCAGTCTCACGGAGTAATAAAACATGCTGCAACCTGCACGCAGAAAGTTCCGCAAGGAACAAAAGGGCCGCAACACTGGCATCGCTACCCGGGGCAACTCGGTGGCATTCGGTGATTTCGGTCTGAAATGCACCGACCGCGGCCGTCTGACCGCGCGCCAACTCGAAGCTGCACGTCGCGCGATCTCGCGTCACGTGAAGCGCGGTGGCCGCATCTGGATCCGCGTGTTCCCGGACAAGCCAATCTCTACCAAGCCCGCTGAAGTGCGGATGGGTAACGGTAAGGGCAACCCCGAGTACTACGTCGCGGAAATCCAACCCGGCAAGATCGTGTTCGAGATCGTCGGCGTGCCCGAAGAACTCGCCCGCGAAGCGTTCCGCCTGGCTGCTGCCAAGCTGCCGCTGCGTACCACCTTCGTCGCGCGCCAGCTCGGCACCTGATCGAGGAGAGAACACTCATGGCAACACGTAAGAAGAAGGACGCCGCGGCCAAGCCGGTCAAGGTGTCGAAGGCAGCAGCGCTGCGCGACAAGGATGTCGCCGGCCTGCAAACCGAAATCAAGGATCTGCAGAAGGCCCATTTCGGTCTGCGCATGCAGAAGGCCACGCAACAGCTGTCGAACACCTCGACGCTGCGCGTGACACGTCGCGACATCGCTCGCGCCAAGACCATTCTTGCTCAGAAGCAAGAAGCACCCGCCGCCAAGTAAGGAGCAAACATGACGGAAGCTAAAAAATCCCTCAAGCGCACCTTGATCGGCAAGGTCGTGAGCGACAAGCGTGAGAAGACCGTGACCGTGCTGGTCGAGCGTCGTGTGAAACACGAGCTCTACGGCAAGATCGTGGCCAAGACGAGCAAGTACCACGCCCATGACGAAAAGGGCGAGTACCACCTGGGCGACACCATCGAGATCACGGAAAGCCGTCCGATCTCGAAGACCAAGAACTGGGTCGTGACCCGCCTGGTCGAGAAGGCCGTTCTGGTCTGACCCTCGGCGCACAGCCACTCCCGAAACGGCCCACAATGTGGGCCGTTTCTTTTTTGTCCGGAGCATTTCAATCATGATCAAAATCGGCGACACCCTTCCCTCGGTCACCCTGCAGGAATACTCGGAAGTCGAGGGCGAGGGCTGCAGCATCGGCCCGAACGCCGTGGACGTCGCGAAGGCCTCGGCCGGCAAGACGATCGCGGTCTTCGCACTGCCGGGCGCCTTCACGCCCACCTGTTCGGCCAAGCACGTGCCGGGCTATGTACAGCACTTCGACGACTTCAAGGCCGCAGGCGTCGACGAGATCTGGTGCCTGAGCGTCAACGACGCCTTCGTGATGGGCGCCTGGGCACGTGACCAGAAGACCGGCACCAAGGTGCGCATGCTGGCCGACGGCAGTGCCGATTTCGCCAAGGCCACCGGTCTCACACTCGACCTGACTGGCCGCGGCATGGGCCTGCGCAGCAACCGTTACTCGATGCTGGTCAAGGACGGCAAGGTCGCGACCCTCAACGTCGAGGCACCGGGCAAGTTCGAGGTCAGCAACGCCGAGACGCTGCTGGCGCAAGCCAAGGGCTGAGCGCCTCCGCGCACCCCGACAAAGGCGCCGCAAGGCGCCTTTTTCTTTTCAATGCCAGAGACATCGCGGAACCGGCTTTGCCGGGCCGCTGGTGTCGCCCCCTGGAGGGGGAAGGCAAGCGGACACGGAGTGCCGTGCAGCCTTCGGGGGCTAGAGCTCCACCTTGAGGTAGTGCGAGCCCGGGATCGGGTTGTGATAGTAGGGCGGCACCTCGATGAAGCCCAGGTCTTCATAGAGCGTGCGTGCCGATTCCATGTCGTCGAGCGTGTCCAGCAGCACGCAGGCGTAGCCCGCGCCGCGCGCCGCATCGAGGATGGCCTCGGCCAGGCGCCGGCCCAGCCCGAGGCCGCGAAAGGCCGGGCGCACGTAGAGGCGCTTCATCTCGGCCGAGTTCGGATCGTCGGCGCTGTCGAGCGGCCGCAGCGCGCAGCAGCCCGCCACCATGGCCTGGCGGCCATCCGCCATGCGCAGCAGCTGGCCGCTGTTGCCTTCGGCCGCGACGGCCGCGTCGTCGGCTTCGACCAGCGCCAGCAGCAGCACGCCGCGGGGTTCGGCATAGTCGCCGGGCAGCGCCGCCAGTTCCTCGGCGAAATTCTGGAAGCTCAGGTCGATGCCCAGCGCGTTCGCGTACTCGGCGAACACGGCGCGCAGGGCGGCGAGCTCGTCCGGTGCGTGCGGCGTCATCAGGACGATGTCGGGCGTGCCGATCAGCGGCAGCGTGCGCGAGCTGGGGAAGGTGCTCATGAGCGCAGCGATCCGATCCAGAGCGCGAAGGCCAGGCAGGCCGCGAACAGCACCAGGGCGAACAGCCGCGAGGCGGCATCGTCCCGGCTGGGCTTCGCGACCGTGGCGGCAGGCGGCGCCAGCGTCTTGTCACCCGAGATCATCGGACCGACCAGACGGTGCCGACGCACCAGCGCGTAATAGAGCACGGCCAGCAGATGCAGCACCAGCAGCGCGATCACCAGCCACTTGCCGCGTTCCGCGTGCCAGCCGGTCGCCAGGCTGGCGACGGCACCGGACACCAGGTGCGACAGCGGGCCCACGTTGGAGATCTCGTCGTCGGCCAGCAGGCCCGTCCCGACCTGCAGCGCCAGCAGTCCCAGCATCGCGAAGACCGACAGCGCGCCCAGCGGGTTGTGGCCGATCAGATGGTCCGGGTGGGCGTCGCCGCGCAGGTAGGCCAAGATCGAGCGCGGCCGGTAGACGAAGGCCGCGAAGCGCGACCAGCGCCCGCCGACGAAACCCCAGCCGAGGCGAAACAGCAGCAGCGCCAGCACGAGGTAGCCCAGCCGGAAGTGCCATTCCATGGCGCCAAGGAAGCCGGTGGCGAGCAGGCCGCTGACGGCGAGCGCCAGCAGCCAGTGGAAGACCCGCGTCGGGAGGTCCCAGATGCGCGTGCGCACCGGGCGGGCCTCGTCCATGGTCGGGGTCGGGGAAGGAGTCATCGGGCGGGCAAAGAGAGCCGAAAAGGGGCGGAAGGCGCAGATTAGCAAATCTCGAGCGCAACAGCGGCAAGCCCCATGTCGCCCCTGTGCCTTCGCGGCCCTCTAAACTGTTCGCCGATGCCGCAGGCGCGGCATCGATCCCCACGAAATAAGGAAGCCCATGATTCGTCTTGCCAGCCTTGCGCTGGCTGCGGCAGTTGTCGCAGCCGTGCTGCCCGTCCATGCCCAGCCCCAGAAGTTCGACAAGCCCGAGGACGCCATCAAGTTCCGCCAGGCCACGCTCAAGGAAATGCAGCAGAACTTCAAGCGCGTCGCCGACATGGCCTCGGGCCGCGACGATTTCAATTCCAAGGTGGCCGACGAGAGCGCGCAGCGCGTGGCCGAGCTGATCCAGCAGCCCTGGGTGGCGTTCGGTCCCGGGACCGAGGGCGGCAAGGCCAAGCCTGAAGTCTGGACCGAGCAGGCGAAGTTCAAGGACCTGGCCGGCAAGGCCGAGGGCGAGATGGTCAAGCTGGCGGCCGCCGCCAAGACCGGCAACCTCGATGCCATCAAGGCCTCGATCGGTGCGGCGGGCGCGACCTGCAAAGCGTGCCACGACAGCTTCAGAGCACGCTGACCCACCTCGGAAGGCTGCGCGGCACTTCGTGTCCGCTTGCCCTCCCCCTCGAGGGGGCAGTTACTGGCCCACCCCCGAAGGCTTGCGCACTTCGTGTCGCTTCGCCTTCCCCCTCGAGGCGGCGACACCGACGGCCCGGCAAAGCCGGTTCCGTGGTGTCCCTGGAATGAAGAAAGGCACCTTGCGGTGCCTTTTTGTCGTTTGGAGCGAGAGGTTGCTCAGGCTTCGGCCAGCAGCTTCTCGATCAGCTTGTGCAGTTCGGCGAAGTCCGGCTCGCCCACGTAGCGCTTCACGATCTCGCCGCGCTTGTTGACGATGTAGGTGGTGGGCGTGAGGGCCACGTCGCCCCAGGCCTTGGCCACGGCGCCGGTGTTGTCGATCGCGACGTTGAAGGGAAGCTTGCGCGTTTCCGTGAAGTTCACCACGTAGCTGGGCGGGTCGTAGCTCATGGCGACGGCCAAGGTGTCGTAGCCTTGCGCCTTGTACTTGTCGTAGGTGGCGATCACCTTGGGCATCTCGGCCACGCAGGTCACGCAGCTGGTGGCCCAGAAGTTGACCAGCGTCACCTTGCCCTTGAGGTCTTCCGTGGTCTTCTGGCTGCCGTCGAGCAGGACGAAGGTCGATGCCGGGGCTGTCGAGACGCCGGTCTTCAGGTAGACACCGGCGCCGGCAGCCAGGGCGATCACGAGCGCAGCGACAGGGAGGATTTTTTTCATGGAGACCGATGGAATGGACCGCCGCAATTTTAGTTCCGCCTGCCTGGCCTTGCCTGCCTCATTGGCATTGCTGGCCATGCAACAGGCGCATGCACTGTCCTTGAGCGATCTCAGCAGCGCCGACGCCTCCAGCGGCGTCAAGGCTGCGCTCGAGAAGGGCGCCACCGTCGCCGTCGGCCTGCTGGGCCGGCCCGACGGCTTCCTGGGCAACCCCAAGGTGCGCATTCCGCTTCCCGGTTACCTCGAGGAGGGCTCGAAGGTGCTGCGCATGATGGGGCAGGGCGGCCGCATCGACGAACTGGTCACCGCCATGAACCGCGCGGCCGAGCAGGCCGTGCCGGCCGCCAAGGACCTGCTGGTCAACGCGGTGCGCACCATGAGCGTGACCGACGCCAAGGGCATCCTCTCGGGCGGCGACAACTCGGTCACGCAGTTCTTCGCGGGCCGCACGCGCGCGCCGCTGACCGAGCGCTTCCTGCCGATCGTGAGCGCCGCCACCGTCAAGGTCAAGCTGGCCGACAAGTACAACCAGCTCGCGGGCAAGGCCGCCGGCTTCGGGCTGGTGAAGAAGGAGGACGCCAACCTCCAGGGTTACGTCACGGGCAAGTCGCTCGACGGGCTCTACCTGATGATCGGCGAGGAAGAGCGCAAGATCCGCCAGGACCCCGTGGGCAGCGGCAGCGCGATCCTGCAGAAGGTGTTCGGCGCCATCCGCTGAGTCGCGGTCCTGCGGCAGGGCCGCACCGGATCGGGGCGCGCGCCCATAATCGCGACCCGATGCCTTCCTCGTCTCGCGCCGGCCCGGCCGCCTTCCTCCTCCTCCTTGCCGCGGTCGCCCTGGCGGCCTGCAGCCTCACCTTCAACTGGCGCGAGGTGCCGATCGGCGACGGCGGCCTGATCGCGCTGCTGCCCTGCAAGCCCGACCGCGCGAGCCGCGCGCTGCCCCTGGGCACCGAGGCCGTCAACGTCGAGATGGCCGGCTGCGAAGCCGGCGGCGCCACCTTCGCGGTGGCCCATGCGCGCGCCGCCGATGCGGCCCAGGCCGAGGCTTGGCTGGGCGCCTGGCGCGCGGCCACGCGCACCCAGCTGGCGGGCGTGACGGCGCAGGAATCCGTCGGCGTGGTGTCGCGCGCCGCGCTGCAGCCGGCACCGGTCCGGCTCGATGCGGGGGATCGCAACGGACCGGGGCCCGCCGCGCGGGTGCTGTGGTTCGCGCAATGGCGCGCGGGCGGCGTCTCGATCTACCAGGCCACGGTGCTGGGCACGCCGGCCAATGCCGAGGCCGTGACCACTTTCTTCGAAGGCCTGAGGCTGCCATGAGCACGACGCGGTCCGCAGCATGAGCGCCATTTCCCTGGCACCGGCCCGCAGCGACCTGCTGCGCAGTTCGTCCCGCGCGATCGCGGTCTTTCTCGCGTTTGCGTTCGCCTACTTCCTGTCGACGCTGGTGCGGGCCATCACCGCCACGCTGTCGCCGGTGCTGACCGAGGAGTTCGACCTGCAGTCGCGCGACCTCGGCCTGCTGGCCGGCGGCTACTTCTTCGGCTTTGCGCTCACGCAGCTGCCCATGGGTGCCTGGCTCGACCGCCATGGCCCCAAGCGCGTGGTGCTGTGTTTCCTGAGCGCGGCCGTCGCGGGGTGCCTGCTGTTCTCGCAGGTCACCGAATTCCCGATGCTGCTGGCCGCGCGCGTGCTCACCGGCGTGGGCGTGAGCGCCTGCCTGATGGCACCGCTGACCGGCTACCGGCGCTGGTTCGATCCCTCGCTGCAGCTGCGCGGCAATGCCTGGATGCTGATGGTCGGCTCGCTGGGGCTGGTGGCTGCGACCCTGCCGGTGCACTGGCTGGTGCCGATGTTCGGCTGGCGGCCGCTGTTCTGGCTGCTGGCCGCGGGCGTGCTGGTCTCGATGGTGCTGATCGCCTGGGTCGTGCCCGCCTGGCGCCCGCTGGTGCCGGCGCGCGGCGGCAGCGATGCGGCGGTCGCTGCATTGGCGCCCGGCTACGGCGCCGTGTTCCGCGATCCCTTCTTCCGCAAGGTCACGCCGATCGGTTTTTTCAACTACGGCGGCTTCGTCGCGATGCAGACGCTGTGGGTCGTGCCCTGGCTCACGCGCGTGGCCGGCCATTCGCCCTTCGATGCCGCCAGCGCGCTGTTCCGCATCAGCCTCGCGCTGCTGGCCGCCTACTGGCTGTGGGGCGCCATCAATCCCTGGCTGGTGCGGCGCGGCATCGGTGCCGCACGCCTGCTCACCTGGGGCCTGCCGCTCAACATGGGGCTGCTGGCGCTGATGCTGGTGGCCGGGCCGGCGGCCGGCACCGCGGCCTGGATGCTGCTGCTGTGCGTGTCCACCGTCGTCACGCTGGCACAACCGGCCGTGGCGATGGCGCTGCCGGCGGCGCTGGCCGGCCGTGCCCTGTCGGCCTACAACCTGGTGGTGTTCCTCGGCATCTTCACCGTGCAGTGGGGTCTCGGTCTGCTGATCGACCTGTTTCTGGGCCTGGGCTTCGGCACCGTCGACGCCTTCCGCGCCGCCTTCGCCGTGTTTCTGGGCTGCTGCGTGCTGTCGTACCTCTACTTCCTCTGGGCGCCCCCGCATAATCGACATCCGTCCCCTCGCGTCGCATGAACAGCATCCTTCTCATCGCCCACGCTCCGCTCGCACAGGCGTTGCGGCAGTGCGCGCTGCATGTGTTTCCCGACTGCGAGCAGAACATCGCGGCACTCGACGTGCTGCCCAACGTGTCGCCCGAAGAAACGCTGGCCGCCGCGCGCATCACGCTCGAACTGCAACTGCGCGCGCCGCGCTCCCAGGTGCTGGTGCTGGCCGACGTGTTCGGCGCCACGCCCTGCAACGTCGCGCAGAAGCTGGTCGACGGCGCCCGCTCGCGGCTCGTGGCCGGTGTCAACCTGCCGATGCTGCTGCGCGCGGTGAGCTACCGCAACGAACCGCTCGAAGCGCTGGTGCAGCGGGCGATCACCGGCGGTACGGCGGGCGTGATGCAGGTGGCGGTGGCCGCTCCCCAGAACCAGGCGAGAAGAAAACACAGTGATCAAGACATCCGTGACCATCAGCAATAAGCTGGGCCTGCACGCCCGCGCCTCGGCCAAGCTCACCAAGCTGGCCGGCAGCTTTCCGTGCGAAGTCTGGCTCTCGCGCGGCGAGCGCCGCGTCAACGCCAAAAGCATCATGGGCGTGATGATGCTGGCCGCCGGGCTCGGCTCGACGGTGGTGCTGGAAACCATCGGCGAGCAGGAACAGCAGGCCAGCGACGCGCTCATCGCCCTGATGAACGACAAGTTCGGAGAAGGCGAATAAGCGTGATGCGCTCCATGGCTTTCTCGTTGCGTCGGCATTCCACAGCCTGGATCGCGCCATGACTTTCGCGGTCCACGGCCTCCCCGTCGCCCGCGGCATCGCCATCGGGCGCGCGGTGCTGGTGGTCTCGAGCCGCATCGACGTCGCGCACTACTTCATCAAGCCCGAGCAGATCGCCACCGAGATCGACCGCGTGCGCAGCGCGCGCAATGTGGTGGCCGACGAGCTGACCAAGCTGCAGGCCAGCGTCGCGCTCATGGGGCCGAGCGAGGCGCCCCACGAACTGGCGGCGCTGCTCGAAGTGCACCAGATGCTGCTGCAGGACGAGGCGCTGAGCACCGGCGTCAAGCACTGGATCACCGAGCGCCTCTACAACGCCGAGTGGGCGCTGACCACGCAGCTCGAGGTGATCGGGCGCCAGTTCGACGAGATGGAGGACGCCTACCTGCGCGAGCGCAAGGCCGACCTCGAGCAGGTGGTCGAGCGCATGCTGCATCGCATGAAGGGTACGGCCGCGGTGCTCGCACCGACGCCGCCGCGGCGCAAGCGTGCGGCCCACAGCGACGACGACGACGCGCACGACCCGACCTCCGGCGAGGGCGTCGACGCGCCGCTGGTGCTGATCGCGCACGACCTCTCGCCGGCCGACATGCTGCAGTTCAAGAAGAGCGTGTTCGCCGGCTTCGTGACCGACGTGGGCGGCCGCACGTCGCACACCGCCATCGTCGCGCGCAGCATGGACATCCCGGCGGTGGTCGGCGCGCGCACCGCCAGCCAGCTGGTGCGCCAGGACGACTGGGTCATCATCGACGGCGATGCCGGCGTGGTGATCGTCGACCCCTCGCCGATCATCCTGGCCGAGTACGGCTTCAAGCAGCGCCAGGGCGAGCTCGAACGCGGTCGCCTCACGCGGCTGCGCCACAAGCCGGCGGTGACGCTCGATGGCGAGCGCGTCGAACTGCTGGCCAACATCGAGATGCCCGAGGACACGGTGGGCGCGGTCAAGGCCGGCGCCGTCGGCGTGGGCCTGTTCCGCAGCGAGTTCCTGTTCATGGGCCGCGAGGCGCAGCGCCTCACGCGCCTGCCCGACGAAGAAGAGCAGTACCTCGCCTACTGCCGCGCGGTCGAGGGCATGCAGGGCATGCCCGTCACCATCCGCACCATCGACGTGGGCGCCGACAAGCCGCTCGACGGCAAGGCCGTGCGCGACGACTACCTGAACCCGGCGCTGGGCCTGCGCGCGATCCGCTGGAGCCTGGCCGACCCGGCGATGTTCCTCACGCAGCTGCGCGCCATCCTGCGCGCCGCATCGCATGGCGAGATCCATCTGCTGATCCCGATGCTGGCCCACGCCAGCGAGATCCGCCAGACGCTGGCGCTGATCGAGGAGGCGCGCGCGCAGCTCGACCGGCGCGGCGCGGTGCACGGCCGCGTCAAGCTGGGCGCGATGATCGAGATCCCGGCCGCGGCGCTCACGCTCAAGACCTTCCTCAAGCATTTCGATTTCCTGTCGATCGGCACCAACGACCTGATCCAGTACACGCTGGCCATCGACCGTGCCGACGAGGCCGTGGCCCACCTCTACGACCCCGCCCATCCGGCCGTGCTGCGCCTGGTGGCCGAGACCATCGCCGAGTGCCGGCGCCAGGGCAAGGGCGTGAGCGTGTGCGGCGAGATGGCCGGCGACGTGAACTTCACGCGCCTGCTGCTGGGCCTGGGCCTGCGCAGCTTCTCGATGCACCCCTCGCAGATCCTGGCGGTCAAGCAGGAGGTGCTGCGCGCCGACACCAGCAAGCTGGAAGCCTGGGCGCAGGGCGTGCTCGAGGCCGAAGACCCCGCGGCCCTGCTCGCCGCGCGGCGCTGAGGCCGGGCTGGCGCGGCGCTCCTGCGCCCGCGCCGCAATAAAACGAAACACGCCGATACGGCGGTGAGAAGACTTCACCGCGCGCGGATCGCACCATCGAGGCTCCTTCATTCCTTCATCGAAAGGACCTCGACATGAACATCCGCCAGACCTTCCTCGCCGTTTCCGCCATCGCCCTGCTGGGCACTGTCGCCGCGGCCCAGGCCGAGGACTATCTCGGCGTCCAGACCTCGCCCGGCACCGCCGTGAAACGCGCCGACGTGATGGCCGACGCGGTGCGTGCCGCCAACGCACCCGACCAGAACGTGGCGCGCGGTTCGCGCGGCGCCGAACGGGTCGTGGTGTCGCAGGACCGCGCCATTGCGCGCGCCGAGGCCGAGCGCACGGCCGCCGCGCCCGACCAGAACGTGAGCGCGGGCTCGCGCGTCAACAGCCGTCTGGTGTCGACGCAGCCGCATCCTCTCGATGCGGCCCGCGCCAGTGTGCCCAAGCCGGCCACCAGCCGCCTCTGAGCCTTCGCAGCCCCTTCATCCCATCGGAAAGCATCGTCATGAAACCCTGGTTCCAACGCAGTCTGGTCGGCCTCTTCGGCGGCGTGCTCGTGCTCGGCAGCATCGTGGGCTGCGCCGGCCAACGCCACGGCGGCGACAGCGACTCGGTCGAATTCCGCGCCCGCATGGTCGAGCGCGTCGGCAGCAAGCTCGACCTCGATGCCGTGCAGCAGCAGAAGCTGTCCGCGCTGGCCAATGCACTGCAGGCGCAGCGCGAAGCCCTGCGCGGCGGTGGCGATCCGCGCGCCCAGTTCAAGGCCCTGTTCGCCGGCGACAAGCTGGACCAGGCCGCCGCCACCCGCCTGGTCGAGGAAAAGACCACGGCCGTGCGTGCCGGCAGCCCGGAGATCATCGCGGCCGCAGCCGATTTCTTCGACCACCTGCGGCCCGCGCAGCAGCAGAAGGTGCGCGAGTTCATGGACCGCGGCCGCCGCTGGGGCCGGCATGGGTGAGCCGCGCTACCGCCGCGCCACGTTCCTCGCGTCATGGGCACGCGCATCGGTGGCTGCCAAGCGACCGCCACCGGAGTGCCCGCCATGCGCCGCATCTTCCCGATGCCCTCGAGCCTGATCGTGAGTCTTCTGTGGGGCGCCGCCAGTAGGCACAATCCGACCATGTCACGCATCCTGCTGATCGATGACGACGAGCACCTCGCGGCGCCGCTGGCCACCTACTTCGCGCGCTTCGACTGCGTGCTCGACAGTGCCACGCGCCCCAGCGAGGGCCTGGCCAAGCTGCGCGCCGAACACTACGACGCGGCCATCCTCGATGTCATGCTGCCCGAGATGGACGGCTTCGCGCTGTGCCGCGCGATCCGCACCGAAAGCGACATCCCGATCGTGATGCTCACCGCGCGTGGCGAGGTGATGGACCGCGTGGTCGGGCTCGAACTGGGCGCCGACGACTACGTGCCCAAGCCCTTCGAGCCGCGCGAACTGGTGGCGCGCGTGCAGACCATCCTTCGGCGCCAGCGCCAAGCGACGCCGCCGGCCACCACCGCGCAACGCCAGGAGTTCGACGGCCTGTCCATCGACCTCGACCGTCGCGAGGTGCTGCGCCATGGCGAGCGCGTCGAGCTCACGGGCACCGAGTTCGAGCTGCTGGCGCTGCTGGCGCGTCAGCCGGGCAAGGTCTGGAGCCGCGACGACATCCTCAACCAGCTGCGCGGCCAGGAGGCCGACTTCTACACGCGCGCGGTCGACATCGTGGTCAGCCGGCTGCGCAAGAAACTCGAGCCGCTCGACTGCATCAAGACGCTGCGCAACGCAGGCTACGCGCTGGCCGTGGGCAAATGAAAGGCCGGTGCACCCCCGAGGAGCGGCGCTGGCGGTACCGCTGGAAGCATTCGCTTCGCTTGCGCCTCATCACGGTCTTCGTGCTGCTCGCACTGGCCATGACCACGGTGTTCCTGGGCGGCATGCAGCACGCCTTCAAGACCGGCTGGCGCGAGGCGGCCCAGCCGCTGCTGATCGACTACATCGACCGGCTGGTGCTGGAGATCGGCAGCCCGCCGGACGTGGAGCGCGCCCGGGCGCTGGTCGCGCGCCTGCCGATCTCGATCCGCATCGAGGGGCCGCAGGTGCAGTGGGACTCGCATCCCGCCAAGGACCGGCGCGGCTGGTGGGACGAGCGCCGCGAGGGCGCCGACGCGCGCGACGAGTGGTTCCGGCGCAGCACCGCCGATGGCCATGTGCTGACCTTCGGCCTGGGCGATTCGCCGGTGCGCGACCGGCCGCACGGCATCGGCTGGGTGATCCTCGCGCTGCTGCTGGGCCTGATCATGGCCGCCTATGCCTATGTGCGGAAGCTGCTGCGCCCGCTCGACGACATTCGCGTGGGGGCCGAGCGCTTCGGCCGCGGGGCCTTCGACCAGCCCATCCCGCTGCGGCGCCACGACGAACTGGGCGACCTGGCGCAGCGCATCAACACCATGGCGCAGGACATCCGCGGCATGCTCGATGCCAAGCGGGCCTTGCTGCTGGCGCTGAGCCACGAACTGCGTTCGCCGCTCACGCGCGCCCGGCTCAACGCCGAACTGCTGCCCGCCACGCCCGAGGGCGAGGTCGAGCGCGAGGCGCTGCTGCGTGACCTCAACGAGATGCGCGACCTGATCAGCGACTTGCTCGAGAGCGAGCGCCTGGCCAGTCCGCATGCGGGCCTGCAGCGCGAACCGGTCGACCTGGCGGCGCTGATCCGCGAGACCGTGGCCGAGATGCCGGGCGCGCAGAACGTGCACCTGGACCTGGTGCAAGGCCTGCCGCCGCATGCCGTCGACCGCATGCGCATCCGGCTGCTGGTGCGCAACCTGCTGGACAACGCCTTGCGCTACAGCACCGGCGCGCCCCGGCCGCCGTGCGTGTCCTTGCGCGCGGTGCTGGACGGCCCGAAGCAGGGCGTGGAGATCGAGGTGCGCGACCACGGGCCCGGTGTCGACGAGGCGCAGCTCGACCGGCTCACCGAGCCCTTCTACCGCACCGACGGCGCGCGTGCGCGGTCCACCGGCGGCGTCGGGCTGGGCATGCACCTGTGCCGGCTGATCGCCGAGGCGCATGGCGGCGAGGTGGTGGTGCGCAATGCGCATCCGGGGCTGCAGATCACGATCCGTCTGCCTTAGCCCCAGGTCGCGCAGGCCGCCCGCGGCCTGTCGCCTGCGCTACCAGCGCGGCCGAAACGCAGGGCTACGATGCGCCTCCTCAACCACACCAGACAGGGAGACCGCACCATGACCAGCCCCCGCATCAACCACCAGGTCCGCCTCGCCAAGCGCCCCGAGGGCAAGGCCACGCGAGAGCATTGGCACTTCACGACCGAGCCCGTCGCCGAGCCCGAGGAGGGCGGGGTGCTGGTCCAGGTGCTGTCGCTGTCGCTCGACCCGGCCATGCGCGGCTGGCTCAACGATGCCAGGAGCTACATCCCGCCCGTGGCCATCGACGAGGTGATGCGCGCCGGCGGCGTCGGCCGCGTGATCGCGTCGAAGAACCCGGCCTTCACGGTCGGCGACACGGTCTACGGCACGCTGGGCGTGCAGGAGTACATCCTCATCGCGCAGGACCAGGTCAAGCGCAACGGGCTGGTGAAGATCGACCTCGGCGTCGGCACCATCGGCCAGTGGCTCAACGTGCTCGGCATGCCGGGCATGACCGGATACTTCGGCCTGATGGACGTGGGCCAGCCCCAGCCCGGTGAAACGGTGGTGGTGTCGGGCGCGGCCGGCGCGGTCGGCCAGACCGTGGGGCAGCTCGCCAAGCTCAAGGGCTGCCGGGTGGTCGGCATCGCGGGCGGCGCGGCCAAGTGCGAATGGGTGGTGAAGGAACTGGGCTTCGACGCCTGCATCGACTACAAGGCCGGCGAAGGCGCGGTGCGCGCGGGCCTGAAGGAACACTGCCCCAAGGGCGTCGACATCTACTTCGACAACGTCGGCGGTGAGATCCTCGACCATGTGCTCGCCAAGCTGGCCCGCAAGGCACGGATCATCATCTGCGGCGCGATCAGCCAGTACAACAACGCCAACAGCGTGCCGGCCGCCGGTCCGCGCAACTACCTGAGCCTGCTGGTCAACCGGGCCCGCATGGAAGGCATCGTGGTCTTCGACTACGCCGACCGCTACCCCGTGGCCATCGCCGAACTGGCGGGATACCTGAAGGACGGGCGCATGAAGAGCAAGGAAGACACGGTGGTGGGGCTCGATACCTTCCCTGAGGCACTCAACCGGCTTTTCAGTGGCGAGAATTTCGGGAAGCTGGTTCTTCAAATTGAAAACCAAAGTGCCCATTTTTGAGGCGCCGAGCTCAAAGTCACACTATCCCCGATGGGAATGTTAACTACTGTTAACTTGCGCCAGATGCGCCTATTCCCTGTCGATTTGAGTCATTAAACTCCGCCGGCCTTTTGGGCAACAGTGGTTTTTAATTATCAAATTCAGGGAGTAGGAATGCATAAAAAAATCATCACTCACCTTGCCGTGCTCGCCGTTTCAGGCGTCTTCGCGCAGGGCGCTTTTGCCGCGGATGGCACCATCAACTTCACGGGCGATATCGTCGACGCGCCGTGCTCGATCTCACCCAACAGCCAGAACCTGACCGTGCCGCTGGGCAAGGTTTCGCGCACGGCCTTCGATGGCGCGACCGCCGGCACCGCGACAGTGGGGAAGAAGGCGCCGGCGCCTGCGAAGTTCAGCATCGACCTGCTGGGCTGCGGCGCCACCGCCAAGGGTGCCACCGTGACCTTCTCGGGCACGGCTGATGCCGACGACGCCACCAACCTGCGCCTGACGAATGCCGGCCAGGTCGGCGTAGGCGCGGCTTCGGGCGTGGCGATCGAACTGGACGATTCCGCCGGCACCAAGATCCCGCTGGGCTCGGCCTCGGCCCAGTACACGCTGGGCACGGGCGACAACTCGCTCAAGTTCCAGGCGGTCTATGTCGCGACCAAGGCGGCCGTGACCACCGGCCCGGCCAACGCGACGGCGCAGTTCACGGTCGCCTACAAGTAACCGCATCCAGGGTGGCCGTCCTGGCCTGCGGCTGAAGCGCTTGCCGCTTCGGCGCCGGCCGGGCGCGCCATCCGTCCGTGGTCGGCCGGTGCCGGCCATCTCTTGCCTTTTCCCTCTGTTTGTCCGGCCGTGCCTGTGTGTGCGGCCGAGCGGGCCGGCGCGTCGTTTGCGCGTTGCTCCGATTCAGGATTCTTCTCATGTGCAGCAACCATCGCCTTCGCTGGGCCCTGGCCCTCCTGTTGACGCTCGGCCTCCCATGGCCCGCCGCCGCGGGCGTGATGCTCGGCGGCACGCGTGTGATCCTCGGCGAGAAGGACCGCGAGGCCTCCATCCCGGTCAAGAACACCGGCACCTCGTTCTATGTGGTCCAGGCCTGGATCGACGCGGGAGAGGGCCACAACAAGACCCCGCTGCTGGTCACGCCGCCGTTGTCCCGGCTGGATCCGGGCGCGGAGAACATCCTGCGCATCCTGCGTGTGCCCGGCGACCTGCCGGCCGACCGCGAGTCGGTGTTCTGGCTCAACGTCAAGGAGATCCCTGAGAAGTCGAAGGAAGAGAACGTGCTGCAGATCGCGGTGCGCAGCCGCATCAAGCTGTTCTACCGGCCGGCGAAGCTCGTGGGCAAGCCCGAAGCCTCGCGCGCGCAGCTCACCTGGGCCGTGAGTCCCAGCCCGCAGGGCCAGGGCGCCGTGCTCAAGGTGGGCAACCCCACGGCCTACCACCTGACCTTCACCGCGCTGAACATCGATGGCGGCCGCCAGCAGATCAATGCCGACATGGTGCCGCCCTTCGGCGAGATGTCGTATCCGCTCACCGTCATCGCGTCGCCGCAGGCGGTCCAGGTGAACTTCACCACGCTCAACGACTACGGCGCCGAGACGCCCGAGGAACGGGTCCAGGTACCGGAGGGCGACCGGCCTGTGGCCGTGAAGGCCGAGTTGGTGCCTGTGGCCGCCGACGCGGCCAAGCGCTGAGAGACGCCGGGACCGCTGGCCATGCGTGTGTTCCATCCCCCCTTTCGGCGCGCGCTGTGCGCAGCCCTGCTCGGCGCGCTGGGCGCGTCCGGCCATGCCCAGCCGCAAGCGAGCGCCTTGCGCTTCAACGAGGACTTCCTGAACCTCGGTGGCGACCAACCGCTTGCGGACCTGTCGCTTTTTTCTTTCGGCAACCGCGTGCTCGCCGGCCGCTACACGGTCGACGTTTCGCTCAACGAGCGCGGCGCAGGCCAGGCCGACATCCGCTTCATCGAGAAGGACGGCAAGGACGATGCCGTGCCCTGCCTCTCGCGGCGCATGCTCGACGACTGGGGCGTCAAGGTGGCGGTGTTCCCCACGCTGGCGAGCGCGGCGGACGAGGCCTGCGTGGACCTGGGCGCGGCCATTCCCGACGCCAGCTTCAGCTACGACGGGGGCAAGCAGCGGCTGTTCGTGAGCATCCCGCAGGCCGCGCTCAAGCGCTCGGCACGCGGGGCCGTCGGCCCGGAGAAATGGGACAAGGGCATCACCGCGGGCATGCTCGACTACCAGTTCAACTTCGCACGCTTCAGCGGCGACAACTTTCGCAACGACGCCAAGCCCCTGAGCACGCCGCAGAACGTGTTCGAGGGCAATCCTTTCACCGACCGCCCCAGCACGCTGCAACGCAACACGCTGTTCGCCGGCCTGCGCGCGGGCTTCAACCACGGCGACTGGCGCTTCCGGCACTTCTCGACCTACAACCGTGGCATCGACGGCCAGGGCCGTTGGCAGGCCGTCAACAGCTATGCCCAGCGCGACCTGGCTTCGATCAAAGGCCAACTGCTGATCGGCGACGGCAGCACGCCGGGCAACTTCTTCGACAGCGTGCCTTTCCGCGGCGCGCAGCTCGCCTCCGACGACGCGATGCTGCCCGACAGCCAGCAGGGCTACGCACCCACCGTCCGCGGCGTGGCGCAGACCAACGCGCGCGTCACGGTGCGCCAGAACGGCTACGTGGTCTACAGCACCTTCGTGGCACCGGGCGCCTTCGTCATCGACGACCTCTACCCCACCGCCTCGAGCGGCGACCTCGAAGTGACCATCACCGAGGCCGATGGCCGCCAGACCAAGTACATCCAGGCCTTCTCGGCCGTGCCCACGCTGCTGCGTGAAGGCACCTGGCGCTACTCGGCCACGGTCGGCAAGTACCGCAACAGCTACAACGGCAGCGTGATCGGTGCCCGCCCCTCGCTGTCGCAGCCCACTTTCATGCAGGCCACGCTGGCGCGCGGCCTGGGCCGGGAGTTCACGCTCTACGGCGGCCTGACGGGCGCGAACATGTACCAGTCGGTGCTCGTGGGCATGGGCAAGAACCTGCGCGACTTCGGCGCCGTGTCGGTCGACCTCTCGAGCGCGCACACCACCGACCGCACACCCCTCAGCGGCGAGCGAAGCTTCAACGGCCAGTCGCTGCGCTTCCTCTACTCGAAGTCCTTCCTCGATTCGGGCACCAACTTCCGCGTGGCCGGCTACCGCTATTCGACCAGCGGCTACCGCACCTTCCAGGAAGCGGTGCAGATGCAGGACCTGCAGCCCTTCGAAGCCTTCCACAGCCGGCGCAACGAACTGCGCTTCGAGCTCTCGCAGCAGATCGGCGATCTGGGATCGGTGTTCGCATCGGCGCGCCAGCAAAGCTACTGGGGCACCGATGCGAAGGACCGGCTGGTGCAGGTGGGCTACTCGGGCAGCTACAAGCAGTTCGGCTACAGCGTCTTCTACAACCAGACCCGCAGCCTGAACCGCCCGCCCTTGCGCCAGCTGATGTTCACGTTGAGCATCCCGCTGGGCGACACGCGGGCCAACGCGCAGTACATGGCCGCGCGCGACAACACCGGCCGCGTGAGCCAGCAGGCCAGCCTCTATGGCTCGGCCTTCGACGACAGCCACCTGACGTACAACGTGACCGCCGGCACGGCCAACCAGGGTGGCGGTGGCACCGGCAGCGGCAGCGCAAGCTACCTGTCGCCGGTCGGGCGCTTCGACCTCGGCCATTCGCAGGGCCGGGGCTATGGCCAGAGCACCTTCGGCATGGCCGGCGGCATGCTGTTCCATGGCGGCGGCCTCACGCTGTCGCAGCCGCTGGGCGAAACCATCGGCCTGGTGCAGGCGCCCAAGGCGCAGGGCGTGGGCGTCGAATCCCAGTCCGGCGTGGCGACCGACAGCGCCGGCCGGGCGGTGATCCCCAATCTCACGCCCTACCGGCTGAACCGCCTGGCGCTGCGCACCGCCGACCTCGGCGACACGGTGGAGGTGAAGAACGCGGTGACCGAAGTCGTGCCCACGCGCGGTGCGGTGGTGCTAGCGAAGTTCGAGACCTCGGTGGGCTACCGCCTGCTGATGACGCTCAGCGATCAGGAGGGCCGTGCGTTGCCGCTGGGCTCGAAGATCGAGAGCGAGGCGGACCAGGAAGTCGGCATCGTCGGCCCGGACGGGCAGGCCTTCGTCACGGGCGCGGGCCAGAGCGGGCGCCTGACGGTGCGCTGGGGGCAGGACCCGGCCGACCAGTGCGTGGTGCCTTACAGCCTGCCCGAAGAGAAGAACCCGCCGCCGATCCGGGAGTTGACGGGGCAGTGCGCTGCCAACGTGCCGGATCCCACGCCTTCGAAAGGAATCGAATGAAGCCCCACCACCTGTTGGCCCTTGTCATGAGGGCGAAGCGCTGCCGCCGCATGGGCCTGGCCGTGGCGGCATTGGCGATGCTGTGCGGCGCGCAAGGCGCCTGGGCCGGCTGCGAGCGCTATCCAGGTGCGCAGACGAAGTTCATCACGCTGGACATGGGCAGGATCGTTGTCCCTGCTGACCTGGCCGTCAACGCGCCCATTGCGACCAGAAGCTTTGCTATTCCGGTCAACGGTGTTTTGGAAACCCAAGTCGTTTGTCCCAGCGCGGGCTCGCTCAATTACGTGGTCCCGAAGGGCTCCGCTATCGCGGGCGGTTCGAAGATCTACTCGACGGACGTCGTCGGCGTGGGCATTCGACTATCGGTCAGTGTTCCGGGGTTTTCATCTACGGTCTTCCCATGGGTGAGGCCGCTAGAGAGCGGCGCAAAGATGGGCGTTTACTATCAAGAGGCTATCGTGGCGGAGTTGATCAAGACAGCGGCCGTCACTGGCAGCGGCCCCCTGGCGGCTGGAACGTACCTCCAAGTGCTCACTGACGAGGACAATTTTTCGGTGTTGATCGCCTCGATGTCCGCCAACGGCACCACCCTCGTCACGCCCTCGTGCGTGGTGGACCTGGGTTCGCGCAACATCCCGGTGGCCTTCGACAAAGTGCCGTTGAGCAGCTTCAAGGGCCAGGGCAGCACGGCGGTCGATCGCAGCTTCAACATCCGGCTCAATTGCAATGCCGCGCAGAACCCACAGTACACGGTGCGGATGCGCATGGACGCGCAGGCCGACCCGTCGAACGCGCCCGGCGTGCTGCGCCTGACCCAGGGCGGCACGGCCACCGCCGGCGGCGTGGGCATCCAGGTCGTCGACGGCACCGCCAGGGCGCCCGTCAAGTTCGGTGACGACGTGGTGATCGGCCCGTTGAAGGATGGCAGCTATGTGCTGCCCTACACCGCGCACTACTACCAGACCGGCAGCAAGGTGACGCCCGGACAGGCCAACGGCATGGCTACGTTCACGCTCAGCTACAAGTAACTGGCCGCCGACCACCGCGCCGGCCGCCTCGCCTGGGCATGGGTGCGCGAAGCTGGCGCGCAAGGCCCCGGATCGCCATGCCGGTGTTGCCTCAGCCCTGCGACAACGCCGACCGCCTGCCGGCCGCCGCCCCGCGCAATGACCTGAGCCTGCGGGATTACCGCCCCGCATCGAGGGATCGTGTCTTCGGCAATGCCGATCGCGACCCGTCGCCATGGCGGAGTTGCGGCGAACTGAAAACGGGCGCATGAAGCAAAGGAGAGCAGGTGCTCAGGGCTCGCCACCTTTGCGGAGGCGCTCAACCGACTGCGGTGGCGAAAACTGCGCAAACTGGCCGTTCAAATTGATAACTAAAGTTTCTTGTAGTTAATTTATGACGCTAAATCACATGTGTGAGGCGAAAAATTGATAACTACTGTTAAATATCGATAAAAGTACTTCTTCCCTCGTAATCGGATCGCTAAACTCCGCCTGCCTCGCATTCAGCGGGCAGTCAGCTTATCGCTCAAATTCAGGGAATGAAAATGCAAAAGAAACTCGCTATCCAACTCGCGGCCGTGGCCGTGGCCGGTGTCCTCTCGCAAGGCGCCTTCGCCGCCGACGGCACCATCAACTTCACGGGCGAAATCACCTCTTCGCCGTGTTCGATCACGGCCGGCAACCAGAATGTGGCGGTGCCGCTGGGCAAGGTCTCGGCCACGACCTTCGACGGAGCGACCGCCGGAACCGCGACGGTCGGCAAGGCGGCGCCGCTGAACGCCTTCAACATCAACCTCACGGGGTGCAGCGCGGCCGCCACGGGCGGCACCGTGACCTTCAACGGCACGGCCGACACCGACGACACGACCCTGGTGCGCGTCACCGGTGGCGCCGCCGGCGTGGCACTGCAGATCACCGATGACGGCGGCACCAAGATCTCGAATGGCACGGCATCGAAGTCGTACACCCTCAAACAGGGCGACAACACGTTCAAGTTCCAGGCTGGCTACGTCGCGACCAAGACGACCGTGACCGCCGGCGTGGCCAACGCTGTCGCCCAGTTCACGCTCGCATTGAAGTAAGCCGCTGCGCGGCTGCGGCTGCGTCCTGCCGGAGCGATCGCCGCTTCGCGTTCGCAGGCCCGCCACCACCGTCCGGTCCGTGCCGGAGCCCCTGGGGGTTTCCGATACGGCGCCGGCATCTTTCGCTCTTCTCTCATTGCTTTCGGTGTCGCCTCGATGCACCGGAAGCGGCCGTGCATGTGCCGCATGCGCTGGGCCCGCACCCAAGGATTCTTTCTATGCGCAGCACCCATCGCCTTCGCTGGGCTTTCGTTTTCCTGCTGATGTTGGGGCTCCAGTGGTCCGCGACCGCCGGCGTGGTCCTCGGTGGCACGCGCGTGGTCTTCGCCGAGAAGGACCGCGAGGCCTCCATCCCGATGAGAAACACCGGCACGTCGCCCTACGTGGTCCAGGCCTGGATCGACGCGGGCGAGGGCCACACCAAGACGCCACTGCTGGTCACGCCGCCGCTGTCGCGGCTGGACCCGGGCGCGGAGAACATCCTGCGCATCCTGCGCGTGCCCGGCGACCTGCCGGCCGATCGCGAGTCGGTGTTCTGGCTCAACGTCAAGGAGATTCCTGAAAAGTCGAGGGAAGAGAACGTGTTGCAGATCGCGGTGCGCACCCGCATCAAGCTCTTCTACCGGCCCGCGAAGCTCGTCGGCAAGGCCGAGGACGCGCGCAGCCAGCTCACCTGGGCCGTGGGCCCCGACGCACAGGGCCAGGGGGCCGTGCTCAAGATCGGCAACCCCACGGGCTACCACGTGACCTTCATCGCCATGAATGTCGACACCAACGGCGACCGGCAGCGGGTCGCTGCCGACATGGTGCCGCCCATGGGCCAGGTGTCGTACCCGCTCCCCGCCCTCAAGACGCCGCAGGCGGTCCGGGTGGACTTCACCACCATCAACGACTACGGCGCCGAGACGCCCGAGGATCGGGTCGAGGTGCCCGTGGGCGCCGAGCCCGTCGCGGTGAAGGTCGAGCGCGTTCCGGTCGCGGCTGACGCGGCAAAGCGCTGAGACGCGGAGAGTCGTCGTGCATCATTTCTCCGCGTTCCATGCGCCCTTCCGGTGGACGGTTTGCGTGGTCCTGCTGGGCGTGCTGGGCGCCCGTGTCCAAGCCCAGCCGCAGGCGCCGCAGCAGCAGATGGTCGCCTCGAACTTCAACGAGGAGTTCCTGGGCATCGGTGGCGACCAGCCGCGTGCGGACCTGTCGCTGTTCTCCTTCGGCAACCGCGTGCTGGCCGGCAACTACATGGTCGACGTGTCGCTCAACGAGCGCGGCGTCGGGCAAGCCGCCATCCGCTTTGTCGACCAGGGCGACCGGAGCGACGCCACGCCCTGCCTCGCACGCCGCATGCTCGACGATTGGGGCGTCAACGTGGCGGTGTTTCCCGCGCTGGCCAACAGCGCGGACGACGCCTGTGTCGACCTCACGAAAGCCATTCCCGATGCGAGCTTCAACTATGACGGTGGCAAGCAGCGCCTGTCCGTGAGCATTCCGCAGGCGGCGCTCAAGCGCTCGGCGCGCGGCGCGGTCGGCCCGGAGAAATGGGACAAGGGCATCACCGCGGGCATGCTCGACTACCAGCTGAGCTTCGGGCGCAGCAGCGGCGGCGATACCCGGGCCTTCAGTGCGCCGCAGAGCGCCTTCGACGGCCATCCCTTTGCCGACCCCGAGCAGGCCACGCGCCGCAGCACCATGTTCGCCGGCGTGCGCGCCGGCTTCAACTACGGCGACTGGCGCTTCAGGCATTTCTCGACCTACAACCGCGGCACCGAAGGCCGGGGCCGTTGGGAGGCGATCAACACCTATGCGCAGCGCGATATCGCCTCGATCCACGGCCAACTGCTGATCGGCGACGGCAGCACGCCGGGCAACTTCTTCGACAGCGTGCCCTTCCGCGGCGTGCAACTGGCGTCCGACGACACGATGCTGCCCGACAGCCAGCAGGGCTATGCGCCCACCATCCGCGGCGTGGCACAGACCAACGCGCGCGTCACGGTGCGCCAGAACGGCTACGTGGTCTACAGCACCTTCGTGGCGCCGGGCGCCTTCGTCATCGACGACCTCTACCCCACCGCCTCCAACGGGGACCTCGAGGTGTCCATCACCGAGGCCGACGGCCGCCAGACAAAGTACATCCAGGCCTTCTCGGCCGTGCCCACGCTGCTGCGTGAAGGCACCTGGCGCTACTCGGCCACGGTCGGCAAGTACCGCAGGGGCTACGGTGTCTTCACCAACGGCACACGGCTCCTGATGTCGGAGCCGACCTTCATTCAGGCGACGTTGGCACGCGGCCTGGGCCGGGAGTTCACACTCTACGGTGGCCTGACGGCGGCCAACATGTACCAGTCGCTGCTGGCCGGCGTGGGCAAGAACCTGCGTGACTTCGGTGCGGTATCGGCCGACCTGTCGACCGCCTACACCACCGCCCCCAGCGGCCTCGATGGCGGCAAGCGCTACAGCGGGCAGTCGGTGCGCTTCCTGTACGCGAAATCCTTTCTCGATTCGGGCACCGACTTCCGCGTGGCCGGCTACCGCTATTCGACCAGCGGCTACCGCACCTTCCAGGAAGCGGTGCAGATGCAGGACCTGCAGCCCTTCGACACCTTCAACAGCCGGCGCAACGAGCTGCGCTTCGAGCTCTCGCAGCGGCTCGGCGACAAGGGGGCCGTGTTCGCCTCGGCCCGCCAGCAGACCTACTGGGGCACCGACGCCAAAGATCGGGTGGTGCAGATGGGCTACTCGGGCAGCTACAAGCAATTCGGCTACAGCGTCTTCTACAACCAGACCCGCGCGCTCAACCGGCCCCCGGTGCGCCAGCTGATGGTCATGCTGAGCATTCCGCTCGGCAGCACCGGCGCGAATGCGCAGTACACCGCGACGCGCGACAACAACGGCAGCCTGAGCCAGCAGGTCGGCGTCTACGGCTCGGCCTTCGACGACAACCGCCTCAGCTACAGCGTGACGGCCACCGACACCAACCAGGGCGGCGGTGGCAGCGGCAGCGGCAGCGCGAGCTACCTGTCGCAGATCGGTCGCTTCGACATCGGCCATTCGCAAAGCCGCGGCATCGGCCAGAGCAACTTCGGCGTGGCCGGCGGTGCGCTGTTCCATGCGGGGGGGATCACGCTGTCGCAGCCACTGGGCGAAACCATCGGCTTGGTGCAGGCGCCCAAGGCGCAGGGTGTGGGCCTTGAGGCCCAGCCCGGCGTCGCGACCGACGGCGCCGGCCAGGCGGTGATCCCCAATCTCACGCCCTACCGGCGCAACCGTCTCGCTTTGCGCACCGCCGACCTGGGTGACACGATGGAGGTGAAGAACGCGGTGACGGAAGTCGTGCCCACGCGCGGCGCGGTGGTGATCGCGAAGTTCGAGACCTCGGTGGGCTACCGCCTGTTGATGACGCTCACCGATCGCAGGGGCGGCATGTTGCCGCTGGGTTCGAAGATCGAGAACGAGACCGGCCAGGAGGTCGGTGTGGTCGGACCCGAGAGCCAGGCCTTCGTCACGGGCGCGGGCGCGAGCGGCAACCTGACCGTGCGCTGGGGCCAGGGCCCGGCCGACCAATGCGTCGTGCCCTACAGCCTGGCCGACGAAAAGAACCCGCCGCCGATCCGCGAGCTGAAGGGGCAATGCGCCGCCGCGGCGCCCCATCCCATACCAACCAAGGAGGCGCAATGAAGCGCAGTCGTTTTTTTTTGTGGACCTGGGCGGGCGACCTTCTGTGCGGCGCGCGTTCCATCGGGATGGGTGTTCTGCTGCTGGGTGCGCTCGGTTCTCCGGGTGCTTGGGCCGCATGCGTCAAAGACATCTCAGCCATCCCGCAAACCATCGACATCGGCATGGGCAACGTGATCATTCGCGACGATGTGCCCCTCAACGGGGTCATTGCGACCAGGCGTTTCACCGTGCAACCCATTTTGGGTTGGTTTTGCAGGACCGCAGGCACCCTCAACGCTGTCGTACTGCAGGGCACGCCGCTGCCGAGCGATTCAACGATCTACGCGACGGCTGTGCCAGGCGTGGGCATCCGCGTGTCTGAAGTTCAGGGGAGTTACCCGTTTCAAGTGGCGACAACAGGTCCGAGGTTCTATGTGGTTTCTGACCGAATCACGGTGGCGTTGATCAAGACCGCGGCCGTGACTGGCACGGGGTCGCTGACTGCAGGTATCTATACCCAGATGTCCGGCGATGGTGACAATGTGTCGCTGTTGACCACCACGCTCTCCGCCAAAGGCACCACGCTGGTCGCGGAATCGTGCGCGGTGGACCTGGGTTCACGCAACATCCCGGTGCAATTCGGCAAGGTGTCGCAAACCGAGTTCAGAGGCCTGGGCACGTCCGCAGCCGAGCGCAGCTTCAATATCCAGCTCAATTGCCGGATCAGGCCGGGCGGCCTCAACACGGTGATGCTGCGCATGGACGCGCAGACCGACACGCCGGCGACGCCGGGCGTGCTGAGCCTCACGGCCGGCACGGGCACGGCGCGTGGCGTGGGCATCCAGATTCTCGACGGCAGCAAGGTGCCTGTGAAGTTCGGAGAGACCGCGGATGTCGGCCCCGCGAAGAACGGCAGCTATGTGCTGCCCTACACCGCGCGCTACTACCAGACCGCCACCACGGTGACGGCCGGCCAGGCCAACGGCACCGCCACCTTCACGCTCGACTACAGGTAGGCCGCCTTCAGCGCCCCACGCGCTCACGCAGTTCGCGCTTGAGCACCTTGCCGATCGCGCTGCGCGGCAGCTCGTCGATGAAGTGCAGCTGCGCCAGGCGCTGGGTCTTGCCGAGCTGGGCGTTGGCCCATGACAGCAGCGCGTCCTCCGGTGTGGTGTCGCCGTCGCGGCGCACCACGAAGGCCACCGGCGTCTCTCCCCACTGTTCAGAGGGCACGCCGATCACCGCCACGTCGGCCACGGCCGCATGGCCGCGCAGCACGGCCTCGAGGTCGCTCGGGTAGATGTTGAAGCCGCCGCTGATGATCATGTCCTTCCTGCGATCGAACAGCGTGAGGAAGCCGTCGGCATCGAAGCGGCCCACGTCGCCGGTGCGGATGAAGCGCTTGCCGGTGGCGTCGAACCACTCGGCCTCGCGCGTCTTTTCGGGCTGGCGGTGGTAGCCGGTCATCATGCCGCCCGAATGGCCCACCACCTCGCCGGCGGCTTCGATGTCGTCGCGCGAAAGTTCGCGGCCTTCCTCGTCGATCAGCCGGATGTCGCTGCCCTCGGCGGGCTGGCCCACGGTGTGCAGCTTGGTCGGATGCAGGTGGGCTTCGAGCACGCAGGTGCCGCCGCCTTCGGTCATGCCGTAGAACTCGATCAGCCCACCGGGCCAGCGTTTCAGCACATCGGCCTTGAGCGCCGCATGGAAGGGCGCGCTGGTGCTGAACTTGAAGCGGTACGACGAGAGATCGTGCGCGTCGAAGGCCGGATGCGCCATCAGGCGCTGGTACTGCACCGGCACGAGCATGGTGTGGGTCACACGCTGCCGCTCGGCCAGCTGCAGGTAGCCCAGTGCATCGAACTTGGGCATCAGCAGCACGCAGCCGCCCAGGGCCAGCGTGGGGAAGAACACCACCAGCGTGGTGTTGGAGTACAGCGGCGTCGACAGCAGCGTGACGGTGTCGGGGCTGTACTCGTACTTCGCGCCGCGCTGCACATGGGCCCAGCGCATGCCGTGGCCCTGCACGATGCCCTTGGGCTCGCCGGTGGTGCCCGAGGAATAGATGATGTTGAAGGGCCACGCGGGCTGCACGTCGACGGGCGCGGGCTGCGCGCCGGCCGGTGCCAGCCAGGCGTCCAGGCCGAGGCCCACGGCAGAGCCGTCGAGTGCCACACGCACGATGCCGCCGGCCTGCGCAGGACCGATCACTTCGGCCGCCGAAGCGTCGCTGAACAGGATGCGTGCATCGGCGTCCGAGATCATGCGGGCCAGGCTGGCCGGCGTGGAGCCGGGAGCCAGCGGCGCCACCGCGACGCCGGCCCGCAAGGCGCCCAGGAACACCGCGGCGTAGTGCACCGACGAGGCCGCGCAGATCGCGATCGCGTCGCCGGCCTGGAGGCCGTCGCGCTGCAGGCTGGCCGCGACGCGGTCCATGAGTGCATCGAGCGCGCGGTAGTCCAGGGCGTGTGTCGCGTCCGCCAGCGCTGGGCGTTCGGGCGTGTGCTGCGCGTGGAGGCGAACCAGATCGGCGATGGCGACGAAGGGGGGCGCCATGGCCGCGTGGAGGGTGGGGTGCAGTTGCAAAATCAATCCTTGCTCGAGGGCGATGCCGCAGGATAGCGAAGCGCCCGCCGGACGCCATCACGTTGGCGACCCTGGGCATGCAGGCGCGCCGTCAGCTGGCGCTCAGGATGTGCGGCACACGATCCCCCTGCGCCCGGACAGGGCGCGGCGCCGGAGAACCCTTCGGCGCGCATCCTTGACCCAGGGGGTTTTCGTGCACATCATCTGGACGATCCTGATCGGCTTCATCGCGGGGCTGCTGGCCCGGGCCATCCTGCCGGGCAACAACGCGATGGGCTTCATCCTGACCGTGGTGCTCGGCATCGCCGGCTCGCTGGCAGCGACCTATGCGGGGCAGGCCCTGGGGCTCTATGCGGTGGGCAGCGGTGCGGGCTTCATCGCCTCCGTGCTGGGCGCGGTCGTGCTGCTCGGGGTCTGGCACCTTCTTTCGAAATAACCCGGGCCTGGCCATTTCGTCCCTCACGCAAGGAGCTTCTCATGGGTCTACTCGACATCCTCCAGCAGGCCATCGGCGGCAACAACGCCGATGCCCACATCGACCAGGTCACGCAGCACGCCTCGACCGACGAGATCGGCGCCGGGCTGGCCGCGGCCATGCGTTCCGAGCAGACGCCGCCCTTCGGCGACATGGTGGGCCAGCTGTTCGGCAACTCGTCACCACAGCAGCAGGCCGGCCTGCTCAACCAGATCCTGGCCACGCTCGGCCCGGCGGCCGCCTCGGCGCTGGCGGGCGGTGCGCTGGGGCGCGTGCTGCAGCCGGGCCAGACGCAGCTCACGCCCGACCAGGCCTCGCAGCTGTCGCCCGACCAGGTGACGCAGATCGCCGAGCATGCGCAGCAGCAGCATGCGGGCGTGATCGACGAGGTGAGCCAGTTCTACGCGCAGCACGCGGGGCTGATCAAGACGCTGGGCGGCGCGGCGCTGGCCATCGCGCTGGCCAAGATGAAGCAGAACGCCACCCGCGGGTAGCGTTCGTGGGGCGGGGCGTGCCCCGCCCGGCTCACACGCCAGCTGCGTGCGCCTGCTCGTCGGCGTGGTAGCTCGAGCGCACCATCGCGCCCACGGCAGCGTGGCTGAAGCCCATCTTGTAGGCCTCTTCCTCGAACATCTTGAAAGTGTCGGGGTGCACGTAGCGGCGCACCGGCAGGTGCGAGTTCGAGGGCGACAGGTACTGGCCGATGGTCAGCATGTCGATGTCGTGCGCGCGCATGTCGCGCATGACCTGCAGGATCTCTTCGTCGGTCTCGCCCAGGCCGACCATGATGCCGCTCTTGGTCGGTACGTCGGGGTGCAGCGCCTTGAACTTCTTGAGCAGGTTCAGGCTGAACTGGTAGTCGCTGCCGGGGCGCGCTTCCTTGTAGAGGCGCGGCGCGGTCTCGAGGTTGTGGTTCATCACGTCCGGTGGCGCGGCCTTGAGGATCTCGAGTGCGCGGTCGTCGCGGCCGCGGAAGTCGGGCACCAGGATCTCGATCTGCGTCATCGGCGAGAGCTCGCGGATGTTCTGGATGCATTCGACGAAGTGGCCGCTGCCGCCGTCGCGCAGGTCGTCGCGGTCCACGCTGGTGATCACCACGTACTTGAGGCGCAGCTTGGCGATGGTGCGCGCCAGGTTCAGCGGTTCGTCCTTGTCGAGCGGGTCGGGGCGGCCGTGGCCCACATCGCAGAACGGGCAGCGACGGGTGCACTTGTCGCCCATGATCATGAAGGTGGCCGTGCCCTTGCCGAAGCATTCGCCGATGTTCGGGCAGGAGGCTTCCTCGCACACCGTGTGCAGGTTGTTCTCGCGCAGGATCTGCTTGATCTCGTAGAAGCGCGTGGTCGGCGAGCCGGCCTTGACGCGGATCCACTCGGGTTTCTTGAGCACCTCGCCCTGGATCACCTTGACCGGGATGCGCGACAGCTTGGCCGCGGCCTTCTGCTTGGCCAGGGGGTTGTAGGTTTCGGCGCTCTGGGCGTCGCGAACGACTTCGGTGGTGCTCATGGCGAGATCAGGGGGCCAGGCCGGCGATGAGCTTCTGGCTCAGCACGTGCGCGGCTTCTTCCCAGGTGGTGTGGACACCGATTGTAGAAAGATCGACGGTGCGCAGCCCGGCATAGCCGCAAGGGTTGATGCGCGAGAAGGGTTCCAGGTCCATCGCCACATTGAAGGACACGCCGTGGTAGGTGCCGTGGCGCGCGACCTTGATGCCCAGCGCGGCGATCTTGCCGAGGCCGCGGAACAGGTCGCTGGCGGGGAAGGGGCCGGTCAGCGCGGAGCCGGGGGGCGATGCCTTCAGCACCGCGTGCGAGAACGGATCGTCGAGCCGCACGTAGATGCCCGGCGAGCCGGCCACGCGGTGGCCGGTCACGCCGAAGTGGGCCAGCGTGCGCAGCACCGATTCCTCGATGCGGTAGACGTACTCCTTGACGAAGTAGCCGGTGCGCCGCAGGTCGATCAGCGGGTAGGCGACCACCTGCCCGGGGCCGTGGTAGGTGACCTGGCCGCCGCGGTCGGTCTGCACCACCGGGATGTCGCCCGGATTCAGCAGGTGGTCGGCCTTGCCGGCCAGGCCCTGGGTGTAGACGCCCGGGTGCTCGCAGACCCACAGCGCATCGGGCGTGTCGGCGTCGCGCTGGGCCGCGAATGCGCGCATCGCGTCGTAGCTTTCGCGGTAGTCGATGTGGCCCAGCAGCGTCGCTGCCAGGGCCGGGCGCGCGAGCACCGCGTCGGTCAAAGCACCACCTTGACCATCGGATGCGAAGACAGCGTGCGGTAGATTTCGTCGAGCTGCTCGCGGCTGGTGGCCGTCACGTTGAGCGTCACGCCCAGGTAGTTGCCGGCCTTGCTGGTGCGCAGCTCGATGGTGCTCGCATCGAAGCTGGGATCGAAGCGTTCGGCCACCTGCGTGATCGCGTGCACGAAGCCGTCCACCTTGGGGCCCATCACCTTGATGGGGAAGATCGAGGGGTACGCGATCAGCGACTCCGTCGGGGGCGCGGAGGGGGCGGTGGCGGGGGGCGGTGAGGTCGTCATGGAAGGAAGGCGAGTGTGTCAAGCACGTGAAGTTCCCTGCTGACCTGCTTGGTCATGGCGGAACGGGAGGGGTTTTTACTTATAATCAATGGCTTTGTAAAATTCAGCAGCCTTCGGTGACTGGCGGTGCACATTCCAATGACGACAAGCACTCCTGAATCCGAGATGGATGTCGAAGACTCCGATTTCAAGCCGCTCACCGCCGAACAGGCGCAGCAGCTGCGTGAAGCCAATCCCGAACCTTCGCCCTGGTGGGTGATCGTGGCCCAGGTGGTCGCAGGATTGGTCGTGGCGGGCATCGGCTGGGGTTGGACGGGTCGGCCGGTGGTCGGCATGTCCGCACTTTACGGGGCATTGGCGGTGGCCATCCCGGCGGCGTTGTTTGTCCGGGGTGTCTTCGCGGGTACGAGGAGGGGTGCATCACAGGATGCGCCGGCATCGGCCGCGATGCTGAGATTTTTTGTCTGGGAGCTGATCAAGCTGGCGCTGACCATTGCCTTTTTGGCGGCGGCGCCCTGGGTGATCGGCAACCTGAGCTGGCTGGCGATGCTGTTGGGCGTCGTGGCGGCGCTGAAAATGTACTGGGTGGCCCTTGTGGTGCGGCCCAGATTGTTGAACCGGATTGATTCTTTAAAGAGACGCTGAAAGATGGCCGCAGAAGGACACGCACCGACCGCGAGTGAATACATCGTTCACCATTTGCAGCACTGGCAGGTGAACTGGAATCTCGAGCCGGTCACGCAAAAGGCGATCGTTGATTTCAACGTCATCAACCTCGACTCGGTGCTCTACGCACTGGCGATCGGCATGATCGGCTGCTTCGTGCTGTGGCTCGCCGCGCGCAAGGCGACCGCCGGCGTGCCCGGCCGCTTCCAGGCCGCCGTGGAGATCCTGGTCGAGATGGTCGACAGCCAGGCCAAGGCCAACGTGCGCAACGCGGAGAGCCGCAAGTTCATCGCACCGCTCGCGCTGACCGTGTTCGTCTGGATCTTCCTGCTGAACGCCATGGACATGCTGCCGGTCGACCTGCTGCCGGCGCTGTGGGCCAAGTTCCACGAAGCCTCGGGCGGCGACCCGCACCACGCCTTCATGCGTGTCGTGCCGACCGCCGACCTCTCGACCACGCTGGGTCTGTCGACCTCCGTGCTGCTGCTGTGCCTGTTCTACAGCATCAAGGTCAAGGGCCTGGGCGGCTGGGGCCACGAGCTGATCACGGCACCCTTCGGCGCGCACCCCGTGCTGTGGCCCATCAACCTGCTGATGCAGGTCATCGAATACCTTGCCAAGACCGTCTCGCACGGCATGCGGCTGTTCGGCAACATGTATGCCGGCGAACTCGTCTTCATGCTGATCGCGCTCATGGGTGGTGCGATGGCAGCTTCGTTCTCGGGAGTGCTGCTGCCTATCGGGCACATCATTGCCGGAACCGTCTGGGCGATCTTCCACATCCTGGTGATCACGCTGCAGGCATTCATTTTCATGATGCTGACACTCATCTATTTGGGTCAGGCGCATGAGGGCCACTAGGCCTGGTTACCGCTTCGCTTTCCGTTTTTCTTTTCGCTTTCAATCTGTAATCTAAGGAGTCATCATGGCAAACATTCTCGGTCTCGTCGCTCTGGCATGTGGTTTGATCGTCGGTCTCGGCGCGATCGGTGCTTCCATCGGTATCGCACTGATGGGCGGCAAGTTCCTCGAATCGTCGGCACGTCAGCCCGAACTGATGAATGACCTGCAAACCAAGATGTTCATCTTGGCCGGTCTGATCGACGCTGCTTTCCTGATCGGTGTGGCCATCGCCCTGCTGTTCGCCTTCGCCAATCCGTTTGCCGCGACCTTCCTGGCCAACCTGCCCAAGTAAGTCCCGTTCAACGCCACTCTAGAAAGGTGTTGCCGTGAGTATCAACGCGACCCTGTTCGTTCAGGCCATCGTCTTCCTGCTGCTGGTGCTGTTCACGATGAAATTCGTGTGGCCGCCCATCGCGAAGGCGCTGGATGACCGTGCACAAAAGATCGCCGCGGGCCTGGCGGCCGCCGAGAAGGCCAAGGCGGAACTCGCTTCGGCCAACCAGCGCGTCGAGCAGGAACTGGTGAAGTCTCGTCATGAGACGACCAACCTGTTGGCCGACGCTGAGCGCCGCGCCCAGCAAATCGTCGAAGAGGCCAAGGGCCGTGCCACCGTGGAGGCCAACAAGATCGTGGCCGCCGCACAGGCCGAAGCCGAACAGCAATCGGTGCGTGCCCGTGAGGTCTTGCGCGAGCAAGTCGCCGCGCTGGCCGTCAAGGGTGCCGAGCAGATTCTCCGCAAGGAAGTCAATGCCGGCGTCCACGCCGACCTGCTCGACCGCCTGAAGACCGAGCTCTGAGGACGACATGGCCGAACTCGCCACCATCGCCCGTCCGTACGCCGAAGCGCTGTTCAAGGCTTCGGCGGGTGACCTCGAAGGCACGGCCGGCTGGATCGACCAGCTCGCCGCCGTCGCCGGGAATCCGCAACTGCTGCAGTTCGCCGCCGACCCGAAGGTCGTGCCCGAACAGGTGTTCGACCTGGTGTCCGGTTTCGTGTCGAAGGGCTTGCCGGAGAACGGCAAGAACTTCCTGCGTACCGTGATCGACAACGGTCGACTCGCCGCATTGCCCGAAGTCGCTGTGCAGTTCCGTCTTCTGAAGAACGCCCAGAGCGGCGCTTCGGATGCCGTGGTCTACAGCGCCTTTCCCATCGACGAAGCCGGTCTGCGGACCGTCGCCGAGTCGCTGGAGCGCCGTTTCGGCCGCAAGCTGAACACGCGGGTCGAACTGGATCCGTCGCTGATCGGCGGCATCCGCGCCGTGGTGGGTGATGAAGTCCTCGACACGTCCGTCAAGGCGCGTCTCGAGCAAATGAAAGCAGCGCTCACCGCTTGATGCGGCGAGGCGGTTGGCCCCATTTATTGAAAGAAGGAAAGAGTCATGCAACTCAATCCCGCAGAAATTTCCGAACTGATCAAGAGCCGTATCGAGGGTCTTGGTGTCAGCGCTGACATTCGCAACCAGGGCACCGTGGTGTCGGTGACCGACGGCATCGTGCGCGTGCACGGCCTGTCGGACGCGATGCAGGGCGAAATGCTGGAGTTCACCCCCACCGCCGACGGCACGCCGTCGTACGGCCTGGCGCTGAACCTCGAGCGCGACTCGGTCGGCGCCGTGATTCTGGGCGAGTACGAGCACATCTCCGAAGGCGACACCGTGAAGTGCACGGGCCGCATCCTGGAAGTGCCGGTCGGCCCCGAGCTCATCGGCCGCGTGGTGAACGCACTGGGCCAGCCGATCGACGGCAAGGGTCCCATCAACGCCAAGATGACCGACGTGATCGAAAAGGTCGCACCGGGCGTGATCGCACGGAAGTCCGTCGACCAGCCCCTGCAGACCGGCCTGAAGTCGATCGACTCCATGGTGCCGATCGGCCGCGGTCAACGCGAACTGATCATCGGCGACCGCCAGACCGGCAAGACCGCCGTGGCGATCGACGCGATCATCAACCAGAAGGGCCAGGGCGTGACCTGCGTCTACGTCGCGATCGGCCAGAAGGCTTCGTCGATCAAGAACGTGGTGCGCGCACTGGAACAAGCCGGCGCGATGGACTACACCATCGTCGTGGCGGCTTCGGCTTCCGAATCGGCGGCCATGCAGTACGTGTCGGCCTACTCGGGCTGCACGATGGGCGAGTACTTCCGCGATCGCGGTGAAGACGCCCTGATCGTGTACGACGATCTGTCCAAGCAGGCCGTGGCCTACCGCCAGGTCTCGCTGCTGCTGCGCCGCCCGCCAGGCCGCGAAGCCTACCCCGGCGACGTGTTCTATCTCCACTCGCGTCTGCTCGAGCGCGCCGCTCGCGTGAACGCCGACTACGTCGAAGCCTTCACCAAGGGTGAAGTCAAGGGCAAGACCGGTTCGCTGACGGCACTGCCGATCATCGAAACGCAAGCCGGCGACGTGTCCGCTTTCGTGCCGACCAACGTGATCTCGATCACCGACGGCCAGATCTTCCTGGAAACCTCGCTGTTCAACGCCGGTATCCGCCCCGCCATCAACGCCGGTATCTCGGTGTCGCGCGTGGGTTCGTCGGCCCAGACGAAGATCATCAAGAGCCTGTCCGGCGGTATCCGTACCGACCTGGCCCAGTACCGTGAACTGGCTGCGTTCGCGCAGTTCGCTTCCGACCTGGACGAAGCCACCCGCAAGCAGCTCGACCGCGGTGCCCGCGTGACCGAACTGCTCAAGCAGGCCCAGTACAGCCCGCTGCCCATCTCGCTGATGGGTGCCACGCTGTTCGCGGTGAACAAGGGCTTCATGGACGATCTGGACATCAAGAAGGTTCTGCCCTTCGAACACGGTCTGCATCAGTTCCTGAAGACCAGCCACGCTGCGCTGCTCGACAAGGTCGAGAAGGCCAAGGCGCTCGACAAGGACGCCGAGGCTGAACTGACCGCTGCCATCACGACGTTCAAGAAGTCGTTCGCCTGATGGCGCTCGACACCAAGGCTTAAGGAGCATCTATGGCAGCCGGTAAGGAAATCCGCGGCAAGATCAAATCGGTGGAGAACACCAAGAAGATCACCAAGGCCATGGAAATGGTCTCGGTGTCCAAGATGCGCAAGGCGCAGGAGCGCATGCGCGCCGCGCGCCCGTACAGCGAGAAGATCCGCACCATTGCGGCGAACCTGGGTCAGGCGAACCCCGAGTACGTGCACCCGTTCATGAAGACGAACGACGCGAAGGCGATCGGCTTCATCGTGGTGACCAGCGACAAGGGCCTGTGCGGCGGGTTGAACACCAACCTGCTGCGCGCGGTCACGGCGCGCCTGCGCGAAGCGCAGGCCGCCGGCCAGGCCGTCGAGACGGTGGCGATCGGCGGACGCGGTCTGGGTTTTCTCAACCGCATCGGCGCCCGCGTGGTCGCGCATGTCACCCAGCTGGGCGACACGCCGCATCTCGACAAGCTGATCGGTCCGGTCAAGACCCTGCTCGACGCTTACGCGGAAGGCAAGCTCTCGGCGGTGTATCTCTGCTACACGAAGTTCATCAACACGATCAAGCAGGAGCCGACGGTGGAGCAACTGCTGCCGCTGGCCGCTGAATCGCTGAAGGTCGAGCCGGGTCAGCATTCGTGGGACTACATCTACGAGCCGAACGCGGAAAGCGTGATCGACGAACTTCTGGTGCGCTATGTGGAGTCGCTGGCCTACCAGGCCGTGGCCGAGAACATGGCGTCCGAGCACTCGGCGCGCATGGTGGCCATGAAGGCCGCGACCGACAACGCAGGCAACGTGATCGCCGAACTCAAGCTGGTCTACAACAAGACCCGCCAGGCCGGCATCACCAAAGAGCTGTCGGAAATCGTGTCGGGCGCTGCGGCGGCCGCCGGCGTCTGAGGCTTCCTCGACGTCACCCAGATTCAAAAATTAATTGGAGCAGATGATGGCTCAAGCCAATGCAGTGCAAGGCAAGATCGTTCAATGTATCGGTGCCGTGGTCGACGTGGAATTCCCGCGCAACCAGATGCCGAAGATCTATGACGCCCTGAAGATGGAAGGTTCGGCGCTGACGCTGGAAGTCCAGCAGCAGCTCGGCGACGGCGTGGTGCGTACCATTGCCCTCGGTTCGTCGGACGGCCTGCGTCGCGGCCTGATGGTCACGAACACGCAAGCCCCGATCACCGTGCCCGTGGGCAAGGCCACGCTCGGCCGGATCATGGACGTGCTGGGCGCGCCCATCGACGAACGCGGCCCGGTCGGCCAGGAAGTCACGGCTTCGATCCACCGCAAGGCACCTGCGTACGACGAACTGTCGCCCTCGCAAGACCTGCTGGAAACCGGCATCAAGGTGATCGACCTGGTGTGCCCGTTCGCCAAGGGCGGCAAGGTGGGCCTGTTCGGTGGCGCCGGCGTGGGCAAGACCGTGAACATGATGGAACTCATCAACAACATCGCCAAGGCTCACTCGGGTCTGTCGGTGTTCGCCGGTGTGGGCGAACGGACCCGCGAAGGCAACGACTTCTATCACGAGATGGCCGACTCCGGCGTCGTGAACCTCGAGAAGCTCGAGGAGTCGAAGGTGGCCATGGTCTACGGCCAGATGAACGAGCCCCCGGGCAACCGTCTGCGCGTCGCGCTGACCGGCCTGACCATCGCCGAGTCGTTCCGCGACGAAGGCCGTGACGTGCTGTTCTTCGTGGACAACATCTACCGCTACACGCTGGCCGGTACCGAAGTGTCGGCACTGCTGGGCCGCATGCCTTCCGCCGTGGGCTACCAGCCCACGCTGGCCGAGGAAATGGGCCGTCTGCAAGAGCGGATCACGTCGACCAAGGTCGGCTCGATCACCTCGATCCAGGCCGTGTACGTCCCTGCGGATGACTTGACCGACCCGTCGCCTGCCACCACCTTCGCCCACCTGGACTCGACCGTGGTGCTGTCGCGTGACATCGCTTCGCTGGGCATCTACCCGGCCGTGGACCCGCTGGACTCGACCTCGCGCCAGCTCGACCCGAACGTGGTCGGCGAAGAGCACTACAACGTGGCCCGCGCCGTGCAAGGCACGCTGCAGCGCTACAAGGAACTGCGCGACATCATCGCGATCCTGGGCATGGACGAACTGGCTCCCGACGACAAGCTGGCCGTGGCCCGCGCCCGGAAGATCCAGCGTTTCCTGTCGCAGCCCTTCCACGTGGCTGAAGTGTTCACCGGCGCGCCGGGCAAGTACGTTCCGTTGTCGGAAACCATCCGTGGTTTCAAGATGATCGTGAACGGCGAAGCCGATCACCTGCCGGAACAGGCTTTCTACATGGTCGGCACGATCGACGAAGCCTTCGAAAAGGCGAAGAAGATGGCCTAAGGCTTCGCAGCCGACCGCCAGGCTTCGTGGCCGTGCTCACCGTGCTCCGGTACGGTTTCGCGCGGCGCCACTCCCGACGACCGGCTGCCTGCTTTGCTCCACTTCTTCAACCTAAGGAAATCAGATGGCCAACACCATTCACGTCGACGTGGTCAGCGCGGAAGAGTCGATCTTCTCGGGCGAAGCACGCTTCGTCGCGCTGCCCGGTGAAGCCGGCGAGCTCGGCATCTACCCGCGCCACACGCCCCTGATCACACGCATCCGCCCGGGGGCCGTGCGCATCGAGACGGCCGACGGCAACGAGGAATTCGTCTTCGTGGCCGGCGGCATCCTGGAAGTGCAACCGAACAGCGTCACCGTGCTGTCCGACACCGCGATCCGCGGCAAGGACCTCGACGACGAGAAGGCCAACGCCGCCAAGGCCGCCGCCGAAGAAGCGCTGAAGAACGCCAAGAGCGACATCGACATCGCGATGGCGCAGTCGGAACTGGCCGTGATGGCCGCGCAGATCGCTGCGCTGCGCAAGTACCGCCAGAAGAGGTAACGCGCCTTTCGCAGGTCGCGTGAGACAGCCGCCTTCGGGCGGCTTTTTTCTCGTCTGGTCGACTTCGGTCTGAATATGTTCTAAGTTGGACCTTGTCCGGCTGAAGCCGCCCCACTAGTATTCGCCATCTTCCAGCCACCGATGCCGGAAGCAAGACGGAGACAAGACTTGGAACGCTGGAGCGGGCTCACTGCCGATGAGATGCAGGTGCTGGAAACGACCTTCTGGTCGTCCGGCGGCTCGCGCCATGGCGTGGCCGAACGGCTGGGCTTTTCCAAGAGCAAGGCCAACGGCCTGATCGCCGGCCTGGTCGAGCAGGGGCTCCTGGCCGAAGCCGGCCTGCAGCGCTCCTCGGGCGGCCGCCGCGCCGAGAACCTCCAGCTCAACGATGCGCTCGGCGTGCTGATCGGCATCGACATCGGCGCGACCAGCCTCGACATCGCGGTGCTCGGCCCCGACCTGCGTCCGCTGGCGCAGCACACCGAAGCGACCGACGTGCGCCAGGGCCCGGGCGTGGTGCTGGCCCGTGTGCGCGTGCTGATGCGCGAGCTGCTGGCCCGCTGCGGCCATGGCGCGAAGCAGGTGATGGGCATCGGCATCGGCGTCCCGGGGCCGGTCAACTTCCAGATCGGCCAGCTGGTCAATCCGCCGCTGATGCCGGCCTGGGACGGCTTCTCGATCCGCGACGCGCTGCGCGAGGACTACACGGCGCCGGTCTTCGTCGACAACGACGTCAACCTGATGGCGCTGGGCGAACTCTGGCGCCTGAAGCGCTCGCTGCAAAACTTCCTCGTGATCAAGGTCGGCACCGGCATCGGCTGCGGCATCGTGGTGCACGGCGAGGTCTACCGCGGCGCGGCCGGTTCGGCCGGCGACGTGGGCCACATCTGCGTCGACCAGGAAGGCCCGCGCTGCCACTGCGGCAACGTCGGCTGCGTCGAGGTGATGGCCGCGGGCCCGGCGATCACGCGCATGGCGGTGCAGGCCGCCGAGGCCGGCGAGAGCGAGATGCTGGCCGAGCGCCTGCGCACCCAGGGCCGGCTCGACGCCGTCGATGTGGGCCACGCGGGCCGGGCCGGCGACGCCGCGGCCAACGGCATCATCCAGCGCGCGGGCAACCTGCTGGGCCAGATGCTGGCGTCGGTGGTCAACTTTTTCAATCCGTCGCACGTGTTCATCGGCGGCGGCATCACGCACATCGGCCCGCTGTTCCTCGCGGCCGTGCGGCAGAGCGTCTACCAGCGTTCGCTGGCGCTGTCGACGCGGCACCTGGAGATCCAGTACACGCCGCTGGGCCCGCAGGCCGGGCTCATCGGGGCGGGCGCGCTCGCCATGCAGGAAACACTGAAGGTCAGGGGGATCGCACCATGAGCGTTGAGAGCACGGGCAAGGCCGGCGTGGCCGTCGCCTTCGACCAGATCGTCAAGGCCTTCGGCCCGGTGCAGGTGCTGCACGGCGTGAGCTTCGCGCTCGAGCCCGGCCGCGTCTACGGCCTGCTGGGCGAGAACGGCGCGGGCAAGTCGACGCTGATGAAGATCCTCGCGGGCTACGAGCAGCCCACGGGCGGCGTGCTGCACATCAACGGCCAGCCGCAGCAGTTCGCGAGCTCGCGCGATGCCGAGGCGCTGGGCATCGTGCTGATCCACCAGGAGTTCAATCTCGCGGAAGACCTCAGCGTCGCGCAGAACATCTTCCTGGGCCATGAAAAGAAAATGTCGCCCCTTGGCCGCCTTTTCAAGGCGGCCGTCCCCCGAGGGGAGCAAGGAAGCTTGGGGCGGCCCGGCGATTCCTTGAAAGGCTGGCTGCTCGACGACGCGGCGATGGAGCGCGACGCCGCCGCCGCGCTCGCGGCCGTCGGCCTGCAGGTCGATCCGCGCACCAAGGTGCGCCGCCTGATCGTGGCCGAGAAGCAGCTGGTCGAGATCGCCAAGGCCATCGCGCGCCGCGCGCGGCTGCTGATCATGGACGAGCCCACCGCCACGCTCACGCCCGGCGAGACCGAGCGGCTCTTCAAGCTGATCGCGCAGCTGCGTGCCGACGGCGTGACCATCGTCTACATCTCGCACAAGCTCGACGAGGTCGAGCAGGTGACCGACGACGTGATCGTGATGCGCGACGGCCGCTTCGTCACGCGCTCGCTCACGGCCGAGGTCACGCGCCACCAGATGGCCAACCTGATGGTGGGCCGCGAGCTGGCCGACCTCTACCCGCCGCGCGACGCCGTGGTGCGCGACGTCGCGCCCGCGATGCAGGTGCGCCACTTCAGCGTGCCCGGCTGGGCCCAGGACGCGAGCTTCGAGGTGCGCCCCGGCGAGATCCTGGGCTTCGCCGGCCTGGTCGGCGCGGGCCGCACCGAACTGTTCGAGGGCCTGATGGGCCTGCGTCCGGGCAGCGGCACGGTCGAGATGCTGGGCCGGCCGGTGGCGCTGCGCAACCCGCGCGACGCGGCACGGCACGGCTTCACCTACCTGAGCGAAGACCGCAAGGGCAAGGGCCTGCACGTGCACTTCGGCCTGCGCCAGAACCTCACGCTGATGGCGCTGGAGCGCTATGCACAGCCCTGGCTCAAGCCCGATGCCGAGCGCGCTGCGCTGGCCGAGGCGGTGAAGGACTATGGCATCCGCACCGGCGACCTCGATGCGCGTGCCTCCTCGCTGTCGGGCGGCAACCAGCAGAAGCTCGCGCTGGCCAAGGTGCTGCAGCCGCGGCCCAAGGTGGTGGTGCTCGACGAGCCCACGCGCGGTGTCGACGTGGGCGCCAAGCGCGACATCTATTTCCTGATCCAGCGACTGGCCCGCGAGGGGCTGGCCGTGATCGTCGTCTCGTCCGAGCTCATGGAGCTGATCGGCCTGTGCCACCGCGTCGCGGTGATGCGTGCGGGCAGGCTCGTCACGACCCTGGACGCGGACCATCTCACCGAAGAAGAGCTCATCGCCCATGCCACCGGAACAGCCGCCAATGAACAACACGCCCACGCCTGAGGCCGCCGCCCACCGCGCCGAATCCAAACCCGGCTGGGCCGCGCGCCTGCACGGGCTGGGGCCGATCATCGGCCTGGTGCTGCTGTGCATCGCGGGCACCTTGCTCAACGGCGACTTCGCCACCGTCGACAACGCGATGAACGTGCTCACGCGCACCGCCTTCATCGGCATCATCGCGGTCGGCATGTGCTTCGTGATCATCTCGGGCGGCATCGACCTGTCGGTGGGCTCGATGGCCGCGCTGATCGCAGGCAGCGTGATCATGTTCATCAACTGGGCCGGCCCGGCCACGGGCTCGCCGCTGATGGCCGTGATGCTGGGCGCCGCGCTGGCGGTGGTGCTGGGCGCGATGTTCGGGCTCGCGCACGGCCTGCTGATCACCAAGGGCCGCATCGAGCCCTTCATCGTCACGCTGGGCACGCTGGGCATCTTCCGCGCCTACCTGACCTACTTCGCCGACGGCGGCGCGCTCACGCTCGACAACGAGCTGTCGGACCTCTACGCGCCGGTCTACTACGCGAGCCTCGCGGGCATCCCGGTGCCGGTCTGGGTCTTCTTCATCGTGGCGGTGATCGGTGGCGTGATCCTCAACCGCACCGCCTACGGCCGCTACGTGCAGGCCATCGGCTCGAACGAACAGGTGGCCCGTTACGCGGCCGTCGACGTCGACCGCGTGAAGATCCTGACCTACGTGCTGCTGGGCGTGTGCGTGGGCATCGCGACGCTGCTCTACGTGCCGCGCCTGGGCTCGGCCTCGCCGACCACCGGCCTGCTGTGGGAGCTCGAAGCCATCGCCGCGGTGATCGTCGGCGGCACCGCGCTGAAGGGCGGCGCGGGCAGCATCACCGGCACCGTGATCGGCGCGATCCTGCTCTCGGTCATCAGCAACATCCTGAACCTCACCAGCATCATCAGCGTGTACCTCAACGCGGCGGTGCAGGGCTTCGTGATCATCATCGTCGCGTTCCTGCAGCGCGGCCGGCGTTGATCGATTCCATTTCCCGTCCGTTCCATCCGTTTTCATCACAGGAGACAAAAGCATGAGCTTCCAACACACGAAACGCATCGCACTCGGCGCCATCGCGGCCGCCGCCGCACTGGCCTTGATGCCCGCCATGGCCGCGGAGAAGGTCAACCTCGGCGTGTCGATCCCGGCCGCCACGCACAGCTTCATGGGCGGCATCAACTACTGGGCCAACCAGGCGAAGAAGGACCTGGAGAAGGAACACAAGGACCTGAAGATCACGATCAAGACCGCCAGCGGCGCGCCCGAACAGGCCAACCAGCTGCAGGACTTCACGACCGTGACCAAGATCAACGCGCTGGTGATCTTCCCCTTCGAGTCGGCCGCGCTGACCAAGCCGGTGGCCCAGGTCAAGGCCAAGGGCGCCTACGTGACCGTGGTCGACCGCGGCCTGACCGACACCAGCGCGCAGGACGCCTACGTGGCCGGCGACAACACCGCCTTCGGCCGCATCCCGGCCGAGTACATCGTGAAGACGCTGGGCGGCAAGGGCAATGTGGTGGCACTGCGCGGCATCGCGACCACGCTCGACAACGAACGCATGGACGCCTTCAACGCGGTGCTCAAGGCCAACCCCGACGTCAAGCTGCTCGACGCCAAGTACGCCAACTGGAACCGCGACGATGCCTTCAAGGTCACGCAGGACTACCTGACGCGCTTCAAGCAGATCGACGCCATCTGGGCCGCCGACGACGACATGGCCGTGGGCGTGTTGAAGGCCATCGAGCAGGCCAAGCGCGAAGACATCAAGATCGTGTTCGGCGGCGCGGGCGCCAAGGCCATGGTCAAGACCATCCTGGACGGCAAGGACAAGCGCATCGGCGCCGACGTGAGCTACTCGCCCAAGTTCATCTACGACGCGATCAAGCTCACGGCCGAAGCGCGCCTCAAGGGCGAGAAGCTGCCGGCCACGACGATCATTCCTTCGGTGCTGATCACCAAGGACAACGCCAAGGACTTCTACCACCCCGACTCGCCGTTCTGACGGCGGCTTTCTCCCTCTCCCCTTGGGGAGAGGGAGCCAGATACCAGAACCTCCAGGATTGATGACCGATATGCCTCTTCGCAAGCTGCGCTACGCCATGGTCGGCGGCGGCCGCGATGCCTTCATCGGCGCGGTGCACCGCCACGCCATCGCGCTGGACGGCCAGTGCGAGCTGGTGGCCGGCGCGCTGTCGTCCAACGCCGAGAAGGCGCGTGCCTCGGGCCGCGACCTGTTCCTGGCCGAGGCGCGCAACCATGGCGACTGGCAGGCGCTGCTGGCCGACGAGCTGCAGCGGCCCGCGCACGAGCGCATCGATTTCGTCGTCATCGTGACGCCCAACCATGTGCACTTCCCGGTGGCACAGGCCTTCGTGGAAGCCGGCTTCCATGTCGTGTGCGACAAGCCCCTGGTGCACACCCAGGCCGAGGCCGATGCATTGGTGCGCGCGGTCGCGCGCCAGGGCACGGTGTTCGGCGTGACCTACAACTACAGCGGCTATCCGATGGTGCGCCAGGCGCGCGCCATGGTGCGCGCCGGCGAGATCGGCGAGATCCGCAAGGTGATCGTCGAGTACAGCCAGGGCTGGCTCGCGACGGCGCTCGAGGCCGGCGGCAACAAGCAGGCCGGCTGGCGGACCGACCCCGCGAAGAGCGGGGCGGCGGGCGCCATCGGCGACATCGGCTCGCATGCCGAGAACCTGATCGCCACCGTCACCGGCCTGGAGATCGCGCAGCTGTGCGCCGACCTCGGCGCGCTGGTGCCGGGCCGTGCGCTCGACGACGACGCCAACCTGCTGCTGCGCTTCTCGAACGGCGCGCGTGGCGTGCTGGTGGCCTCGCAGATCAACACCGGCCTGGAGAACGACCTGCGTCTGCGCGTGTCGGGCACGCTGGGCACGCTCGACTGGCGGCAGGAGCAGCCCAGCGAGCTGGTGCACCACCCGGTCGACGGCCCCAAGCGCATCCTCACGCGCGGCTCGCCCTGGCTGCACGCGGCGGCGCAGCGCGCGAGCCGGCTGCCCAGCGGCCATCCCGAGGGTTTCATCGAGGCCTTCGCCAACGTCTATGCGGGCGTGGTCGCGGACCTGCGTGCGCGCCTGGAAGGCGTGGCGGCCGATCCGCTGGCGGCCGACTATCCGCGCGTGGAAGACGGCGCGCGCGGCGTGCGTTTCATCGAACGCACGGTGGCCTCGGCGGCCAGCGAGGCCAAGTGGACGGCGTGGTGAACGCCGTCGCGACGCGCTGAATCAGGCGATCTCGCCGGGCGCGGAGCGCACCGTGTCGCGCCCCGCGGCCTTGGCCGCATAGCAGGCTGCATCGGCCGCCTCGATCCAGGCATCGACCGAGGCCGTGTCCGCGTGCAGGCTGGCCACGCCCGCACTCGCACCGACGCGGAGCATGCCCTGCTCCCAGGGCAGCGCCACGGCATTGATGGCACGCCGCACATCGTCGGCAATGCGCATGGCCGTTGCATGCGGGCAGCGCTCGAGCAGCAGCGCGAACTCGTCGCCGCCCATGCGCACCGCGAGGTCGCCCGCGCGCACGCAGGAGGCAATGGCGGTCGCCACGGTCAGCAGCATCAGGTCGCCGGCCAGGTGGCCCGCGGTGTCGTTGACCGGCTTGAAGCGGTCGAGGTCGATGAACACCAGCGCAGCCGGCAGCGAGCGCGGCAGCGCGCCGACCAGGCGCTGCGCCTGCAGCGCAAAGGCCTTGCGGTTGGCCAGGCCGGTGAGCGGGTCGTGCGTGGCCGACCATTCGAGCTGCTCGCGCGCGGCCTTCTGGGCCTCGATGTCGTTGAGCGTCCAGATGGTGCCCTGCGCGCGGTCCACGTCGTCGACCGGCTTGCTGCGCAGGGCGGCCCAGAAGCGCGTGCCGTCGCAACGCAGCAACTGCCATTCGCCGGCATACGAGAGTCCGGCCCGGAAGGCGGCCTGCTCGTGCGCGGCAAAGGCCGCAAAGTCTTCGTCGGAGCCGAACAGCGCACGCACCGTGCGGGCCAGATGGTCCTCCTGGGTGCCTGCCATCAGCCGGCAGAACTCCGCGTTGACGAGTTCGAATTTCGAGCCCTGCACGAAGGCGATGCCCATCGGTGCCGCGCCCATCACCGAGCCCAGCCGGCCCAGCACCTCGGCGTTCTGTTCTTCCAGCGTGGCGCGCTCGATGCCCACGCGCCGCAGCACCCGGCTCAGGCTGCCGATCTCGCCCGAGGCCACGGGCCAGCCGGCCTGCGGCTGCAGCAGGCCGTCGAACAGATGCTGGGCGCGATGTTCGAGCAAGGTCAGCGGCCGCAGCAGCCGCCAGAGAAACAGCAGCATGGCAGCCGACAGCAAGGCGATCAGCGCGATCGCGCCGATCAGCGCATCCTTGCGCGCATCGCGCAAGGGCGCCAGCAGCTCCGCTTCTGCGCGTGTGCGCCAGACCATCCAGTCGGGCCCGGGCACGCCCGCGGCACTCACCACTTCGCCAGTTTGCGGCAACACCAGCCCCTGGGGTTCGACCGGCGAACCGTGGGCCACCCAGGCGGCAAAGGCCTGGCTCAGCCGCGCATCGTCCGACAGCAGCGTCATGATCCGGCGGCGGTCGGGATGCGCCAGCACGCGGCCGTGCTCGTCGGTCACCACCACGATCGCCGAGGCCTCGTTGCCTTGTGCATCGACCAGGCCGTCGAGCAGGTCGCGGCCGCTCAGGCGCAAGGAGCCGCCAAGCACCGCGTAGACGCCCTCGGCACTGCGTGCCGGCTGCGTCAGCACGATCACAGGCTCGCCGCTGACCTTGCTGGGCAGCGGCTCCGACACCATGGACCGGCCCTCTTGCAAGGTGCGACGGAAGTAGTCGCGGTCGGCCAGGTCGATGCGCGGGCGGCTGATGCCGGTCTCGTCCGCGTAGATTCGCATCTCGCCTGCTGCCGTGGCCACGAAGAGGTTGCTGTACATGTTGCGCAGCACCGGCTGGCCCTCGAAGAAGCGCGCGATGGCCGTGTCGTCGGCCAGCGTCGCGGGATCCAGCCGGAAGGCCACCGCCTGCAGCGCGCGCTGCAGCCCGACCACGCGGCGCGACAGCAGGGCCGCGGTGCGCGCGGCCTCGCTGATCTCGCGCTGGCGCTCCGCCCGCAGCGTGTCCTGCTCGGCGCGGGTGATCAGCAGCACCGCGATCAGCCCGATGCCCAGCACCAGCGCCGCGATGCCGCCGATGGTGATGCGCAGCTTGAGCGACCCCAGCGCCCAACGCAGGCGCTTCAGTCGAGGGCTCACGATGATTTCAGGCATGGCGGGTGAACATCACGGCAGGGCAAGGACAAGCGCTTTCGGAGGGGGGCGAGCGTCTTCGTTGCGGACGCAATCCCGCCCATTGTGGGGGCTGGGTGGACGCACGGGCGAACCGGAGTGTGGCAGGCGTCGCGCGATCCGTGCGTAGGTTCCTGCCCACAGCGTTTCGCGGTGCCGCGTCGGCGGCGTCCGTCGACGGGCGGCCTACGATTGCAGCCCATGGATTCGCCGTCTTCCGCCTCCTCCGCCCCGCGCGCCGACGACCTGGTGATCGCGCGGCCCGAGGGCCTCTATTGCCCGCCCGGCGACTTCTACATCGACCCCTGGCGGCCCGTGGACCGGGCCGTCATCACGCATGCGCATTCGGACCATGCGCGCGTCGGCCATGGCCATTACCTTGCACACACCGACAGTGAGGGCACGCTGCGCACGCGGCTCGGCGCCGACATCCCGCTGCAGACGCTGCCCTACGGCCAGGCGATCGAACACCTTGGCGTGCGCATCTCGCTGCACCCGGCCGGCCATGTGCTGGGCTCGGCGCAGGTGCGGCTCGAACACGGCGGCCGCGTGTGGGTGGCCTCGGGCGACTACAAGACCGAGCCCGACGGCACCTGCACGCCCTTCGAGCCCGTGCCCTGCGACACCTTCATCACCGAGTCGACCTTCGGCCTGCCGATCTACCGCTGGCCCACGCAGGCGGTGCTGTTCGCGGAAATCAACGACTGGTGGCGCCGCAATGCCGACGAGGGGCGCGCCTCGGTGCTCTTCTGCTATGCCTTCGGCAAGGCGCAGCGCATCCTGCACGGCGTCGATGCGGGCATCGGGCCGATCGTGGTGCACGGCGCCGTCGAGCCGCTGAATGCGGTGTACCGCGCGGCCGGCGTGGCGCTGCCGCCCACGCTGCGCGTGAGCGACCCCGGCGTCGATGCGCAGCTGCTCAAGCGTGCGCTGGTGCTGGCGCCACCTTCGGCCCAGGGCACGCCCTGGATGCGGCGCTTCGGCAGCTATGTCGATGCCTTCGCCAGCGGCTGGATGCAGCTGCGCGGCACGCGCCGGCGCCGTGGTGTGGACCGCGGCTTCGTGATGAGCGACCACGCCGACTGGCCCGGGCTGCAGCGCGCGATCGCGGGCACCGGCGCCGAGCGCGTGTTCGTCACCCATGGCAGCGTGGCGGTGCTGGTGCGCTGGCTCACGGAGAACGGGCTGGAGGCGCAGGGCTTCCAGACGGCGTATGGGGAGGAGGATGGCGAGGAGGCGCCGGCTGCTTCGACGGTGGTGCGCGATGGGGAGGCCGCGAGCCCCCATCCCGGCCTTCCCCCACAGGGGGAAGGAGCAACGGCATGAAGGCCTTCGCCGCGCTGTACCGCGAGCTTGACGCCACCACCTCGAGCCTGGCCAAGCAGGCCGCGTTGCAGCGCTACCTGCGCACGGCCGCGGCCGAGGACAGCGCCTGGGCCGTCTATTTCCTGGCCGGCGGCAAGCCGCGCCAGCTGGTGCCGACCAAGCTGCTGCGCCTGCTCGCGCAGGAGGCCGCGGGCCTGCCCGAGTGGCTGTTCGACGAAAGCTATGAAGCGGTGGGCGACCTGGCCGAGACCATTGCGCTGTTGCTGCCGCCGCCCACCGAGACGCACGAACTCGGCCTCGCAGCCTGGATCACGCAGCGCCTGCTGCCGCTGCGCAAGCTGCCGCCCGAGGCGCTCACGGCCGCGCTGCGCGCGCAGTGGCCGCAGCTCGCGCTCGAGGAGCGGCTGGTGTACTTCAAGCTCATCACGGGCAGCTTCCGCGTGGGCGTGTCGCGGCTGCAGGTCACGCAGGCGCTGGCGGCGGTGGGCGCGCTCGACCCCAAGCGCGTCGCGCAGCGGCTCATGGGCTACACCCACATCGGCGGCCTGCCGAGCGCGGCCGACTATGCGGGGTTGATCGCCCCGGAGAACGACAGCGAACTCAACCAGAAGACCAGCGGCCAGCCCTATCCCTTCTTTCTCGCGCACCCCTTCAACCTGCCGCTGGAACAGTTCGATGCGGTCCTCGGCCCGCCCTCGGACTGGATCGTCGAATGGAAGTGGGACGGCATCCGCGCGCAGCTGGTCAAGCGCGCGGGCGTGGTGTCGCTGTGGTCGCGCGGCGAGGAACTGGTGACCGACCGCTTTCCCGAGCTGGCGCTGATGGGCGAGGCGCTGCCCGACGGCACGGTGCTCGACGGCGAGATCGTGGTGTGGCGCGAAGACCAGGTACAGCCCTTCGCCGAGCTGCAGCGCCGCATCGGCCGCAAGACGCTGGGGCCCAAGCTGCTGCGCGAGATCCCGGTGGTTCTGCTGGGCTACGACCTGCTCGAATGGGAAGGCCGTGACCTGCGCATGCAGCCGCAGCAGGAACGCCGCCAGCGGCTCGATGCGCTGATCGCGCAAGTGCGGCACCCGCAACTCATCGCGAGCCCGATGCTCGAAGGCGCCGATTGGGCCGACCTGGCGCGCCAGCGCGAGGCCGCGCGCGCGATGGGCGTCGAGGGGATGATGCTCAAGCAGCGCCACGCGCACTACGGCGTGGGCCGCACCAAGGACGTGGGCACCTGGTGGAAGTGGAAGATCGACCCGTTGAGCATCGACGCGGTGCTGATCTACGCGCAGCGCGGCCATGGCCGCCGCGCCAGCCTCTACAGCGACTACACCTTCGCGGTCTGGGACGGCTCCCCCGAACATGCCGAGCGCAAGCTGGTGCCCTTCGCCAAGGCCTATTCGGGCCTCACCGATGCCGAGATGGGCCGCGTCGACGCGGTGATCCGCAAGACCACCATCGAGAGCTTCGGCCCGGTGCGCAGCGTCAAGCCGACGCTGGTGTTCGAGCTGGGCTTCGAGGGCATCGCCCGCAGCCCGCGCCACAAGAGCGGCATCGCGGTGCGCTTTCCGCGCATGCTGCGCTGGCGCGAGGACAAGCCGGTGGACGAGGCCGATACGCTGGAAACACTCGAGGCGCTGCTGCCCGCGCAGCGCTGAAGCCGTCTAACCACCCCCGAACAGCTGCGCCACCGTGCGCCGCAGCCAGGCATTGCCTGCCTCCGCATGGAAGCGCTCGTGCCAGTGCTGCTTGACGGCATAGGAGGGCAGGGCGAAGGGCAGCTCCATCAATCGCACCGGCTCCTGCGTGGCCAGCACCTCGCCCAGCACGCGCGGCACGATCACCACCAGCTCGGTGTGGGCCACGATGCGCGCCACGCTCAGGAAGCTCGACAGCCGCGCCACCACGTTGCGTTGCACGCCGAGGCGCGCCAGCGTGGTGTCGACGATCGCATGGCCGGTGCCGGACGACGAGATCACCGCATGGGCCTCGGCCTCGAAGCGCTTCTTCGTGAGCCGCGCGCCGACGCGCGGATGGTTCCGCGCCACCAGCGCCACGAAGTTCTGCATGAACAGCGTCTGCTGGTAGAAGCCCGCATCGAGCTGCGGCATGAAGCCGACCGCCAGGTCGACCTCGCCGTCCTCGAGCCGGCGGCCGCTGGCGGTGGAGATGATCTCGGTCTCCAGGTGCACGCCCGGTGCCACGCGCCGCAGGTGGTCGAGCAGGCCGGGCAGCAGCACCACCTCGCTGATGTCGGTCATGCAGATGCGGAAGTTGCGCCGGGCCTGCGCCGGGTCGAAGGCGCTGCGGCTGCCGCGCGCGGCTTCCAGCTGGGCCAGCGCCTCGCGCAGGTGCGGATGGATGCGTTCGGCATGCGGGGTCGGCTGCATGCCGCGCGCCGTGCGGGTGAACAGCCGATCGTCGAAGTGCTCGCGCAGCTTGTTGAGCATGGTGCTGGCGGCCGCCTGCGCCAGCCCCAGGTGCTCGGCGGCCTTCGACACGCTGCCGGTCTTGTAGACCGCGTCGAACACGGCGAGCCAGTCGAGATCGAGTTTGGACATGCGGGCAGCTCCTGAAGGCGAAGACTGCATTATCGAAAAACGAAATACCAGGTATCTGCTGGCGGGCTTGAAGCCATAGTGGGGGAGGCGAACAATGGCGGACCCGGCATCGCAGCCGGACCGACCCAAGAGACAAGCCCATGAACGACGCCTCGACTGCCGACGAACGCCGCGCCTACTACGAGCGCATCCAGCCCCTGCACCTCACGCCGCTGTGGGAGTCGCTGCATGCGCTGGTGCCGCGCGAGCCGCAGACGCCCTGCGTGCCGGCGCTCTGGCGCTACGACGCGATCCGGCCGCTGCTGATGGCATCGGCCGATCTCATCACCGCCGACGAAGCCGTGCGCCGCGTGCTGGTGCTGGAGAACCCGGCCATTCCGGGGCGCTCGTCGATCACGCAGTCGCTCTACGCGGGCCTGCAGCTGATCATGCCCGGCGAGGTCGCGCCCTCGCACCGCCATGTGCAGTCGGCGCTGCGCTTCATCGTCGACGGCAGGGGGGCCTACACCACGGTGGGTGGCGAACGCACCACCATGCACCCGGGCGACTTCATCATCACGCCTTCGTGGGCCTGGCACGACCACGGCAACGAGGGCATCGAGGGCGTGAGCGAACCGGTGGTGTGGCTCGACGGCCTCGACATCCCGATGGTGCGTTTCTTCGATGCCGGCTTCGCCGAGAACGACGACGCCAAGGTGCAGCACGTGGCGCGGCCCGAGGGCCACAGCCTGGCGCGCTTCGGCCACAACATGGTGCCGGTGCGGCACGACCACAGCTCGGCCACCTCGCCGATCTTCAACTATCCCTACGCCCGCAGCCGCGAGGCCCTGGCGCAGCTGCAGAAGCAGGAGGCGCCCGACGCCTGGCTGGGCCACAAGCTGCGCTACATCAACCCGCTGACCGGCGGCGCGCCGATGCCGACCATCGCGACGAACCTGCAACTGCTGCCGCGCGGCTTCGCGGGCAAGGCGCACCGCGCCACCGACGGCGCGGTCTACAGCGTGGTCGAAGGCCGCGGCACGGCCGAGATCGCGGGCCAGCGCTTCGACTTCGGCCCGCGCGACACCTTCGTCGTGCCCTCGTGGGCGCCGCTGAAGCTCACGGCCGCCGACGAAGTGGTGCTGTTCAGTTTTTCCGACCGCCCGGTCCAGCAGGCCATGGGCGTGCTGCGGGAAGCCTTCCTCCAAGACTGAGCGCTTCAGGTCTCGATCCTTTCATCTTTCATGCGCCGCCGCGTGCGGCAGGAGCCCTCATGTCCTTTGCCTTCACCCCACCCGCGACCGTCGGCCTGCCCATCGTCGGCAGCGACGATCGATTCCCCGTGCGCCGGGTCTACTGCGTCGGCCGCAACTACGCGGCCCACGCGCGCGAGATGGGCTTCGACCCCGACCGCGAGCCGCCCTTCTTCTTCTGCAAGCCCAACGACGACGCCTCGGTGGTGCCGGTGGCCGAGGGAACGACGGCCACGCTGCCCTACCCGCCGCTGACGAAGAACTACCACTACGAGGCCGAGCTGGTGGTGGCCATCGGCAAGGGCGGGCGCGACATCGCGCAGGCCGATGCGGCATCGCATGTGTTCGGCTATGCCGTGGGCCTGGACATGACGCGCCGCGACCTGCAGATCGCCGCGCGCGAAAAGGGCCGGCCCTGGGAAGTGGGCAAGGCCTTCGATTTCTCCGCGCCCATCGCGCCCATCGTGCGCCGTGACGCGGCGCCTGACGTGCAGCGCGCGGGCATCGTGCTCGAGGTCGACGGCGCCGTGCGCCAGCAGGCCACCATCGCGCACCTGATCTGGTCGATCGACGAGGTCATCGCGAACCTGTCCTCGCTGTTCACCCTGCAGCCCGGCGACCTGATCTTCACCGGTACGCCCGAGGGCGTGGGCGCGGTGCAGCCCGGCCAGACCATGGCCGTGCGCATCGACGGGCTGCCCTCGCTGTCGGTGCGTATCGACTGAGCCGGAGCGACGCGATGAATCCCACCACGCGCACTCCGAAGAGCGCGCCCCGCGTGCTGCTGATCGGCGGCGGCATCGGCGGCATGGCGGCAGCCTTGGCGCTGGCGCGGCAGGGCCTCGCGGTCGAGCTGCTGGAGCAGAGCCACGCCATCGGCGAGATCGGCGCCGGCCTGCAGCTGGGCCCCAACGCCTTTGCCGCGCTCGACGCGCTGGGCGTGGGCGAGGCGGTGCGTGCGGGCGCGGTCTTCACCGACCGGCTGGTGATGATGGACGCGGTCGATTGCCGCGAGGTCGCATCGGTGCCCGTGGGCGAGGCCTTCCGCGCGCGCTTCGGCAACCCCTATGCGGTGAGCCACCGCGCCGACCTGCACGGCGCGCTGTATGCCGAAGTGCAGCGGCAGCCGCTGATCCGCGTGCACACGGGCATGCAGGTCGAGGTGCTGGAACTTGGCGGCGCGCAGGTGCGGGCCGTCGCGCACGATGGCCGGATCTTCACGGCCGATGCGGTGGTCGGTTGCGACGGCGTGAAGTCGGTGGTGCGCGAGAAACTGGTCGGCGACGCACCACGCGTGTCGGGCCATGTGGTGTACCGCGCGGTGGTGCCGGCCGAGGACATGCCGGCCGACCTGCGTTGGAACGCGCCGGTGGTCTGGGCCGGACCCGACTGCCACCTGGTGCACTACCCGCTGCGCCATGGCGAGCAGTACAACCTGGTCGTGACCTTCCACAGCCGCGACAAGGAAGTCTGGGGCGTGAGCGACGGCAGCAAGGCCGAAGTGCTGTCGTACTTTGACGGCGTGCACGCACGGCCGCGCCAGTTGCTTGACCGCCCGACCTCCTGGCGCCGCTGGAGCACGGCCGACCGCGAGCCGATCGCCAACTGGAGCGCGGGCCACGCCACGCTGCTGGGCGACGCGGCGCATCCGATGATGCAGTACCTGGCGCAGGGCGCCTGCATGGCGCTCGAGGACGCGGTCACGCTCGGCGCGGCCGTGCAGGCCTGCCGTGCGGCGGATGGCGGCGATGACCTGCCGGCGGCCTTCCGCCTCTATGCCTCGGCCCGTGTGGCGCGCACCGCGCGCGTGGTGCTGTCGGTGCGCGAGATGGGGCGGCTCTACCATGCCAAGGGCGTGGAGCGCGCGGTGCGCAACAGCCTGTGGGTCGGCCGCCCGCCCGAGCGCTTCTACGATGCGGTCGAATGGCTCTATGCCTGGCGGCCGGATCGGTGCCTGGACGAGGCCGACGCGGCGCTGCGGCCCGAACGCCGGCGACATCCGGCCGACGCCTGAAGGCGCGATGATCGGTATTGCGCAAAGAGAAGAAGACCTTCCATCGCAGATCCATCCACCAGGAGACTTCCCCATGCCTTCGATGCCCCCTCTGTTCGCCTCGGCCGCTGTCGCACTGCTGCTGGCGCTGAACACCGGCGCCCACGCGCAGACCGCCGCCGCCGACTTTCCGAGCAAGCCTGTGACGCTGGTCACGCCCTTCGCGGCGGGCAGCGGCCCCGACGCGGTGCTGCGCCTGGTCTCCGAGAAGCTCTCGCGGCTCTGGGGCCAGCGCGTGGTGGTCGACAACAAGCCGGGCGGCGGCGGCTTCATCGCGATCGACCAGGCCAGGCGCGCCGCGCCCGACGGCTACACGCTGCTGCAGCTCGACAGCGAGCACATCGCCGCGCTGCCGCACCTCTACAAGTCGCGCAATTTCGTCACGCTGCAGCATTTCGACCCGGTCGCCTCGCTGTTTCGAACGCCGTTCTTCGTGGCCGTGGGCACCGATTCCAAGTGGAAGAACATGAGCGACCTGATCGCCGATGCCAAGGCGCATCCGGGCGAGATCAGCTATGGCTCCTGGGGCGTGGGCAGCCCGGGCCACCTGGGCGGCCAGCAGCTCGATGCACTGGCCGGCACGCGCATGCAGCACGTGCCCTACCGCGAGGTCTCGCAGCTGTTCGCCAACGTGGGCGCGGGCGACGTGCCGTGGAGTTTCGCGAGCATTCCGTCGAGCCAGGGCATCTACAAGGCCGGCAAGCTGCGCTACCTGGCGATCGCCGCGCCCAGGCGGATTCCGCAGATGCCCGACGTGCCGACCATGGCCGAGGCGGGCGGCCCGCCCTCGCTGGAGGTCAATTCTTTCGTCTCGCTGCTCGCACCCAGGGGCGTGCCGGCCGCGGTCAAGGCGAAAATCAATGCCGATGTCGCCAAGGTCATCGCCGACCCCGAGATCCGTGCCCGCTTCGACACCTTCGCCTTCGAGCCCCTGGCCTGGTCGCCCGAGGAAATCGTGCGCAACGCCGAGGCGAAGTCGAAGGTCTATGGTGAACTGGTCCGCATCGGCAACATCAGCCTCGAGTAACGCCTTTTTGCTTCTGAAAGAGAAAAACATGCGCCGTTCCCTTCTTGTCCTCGCACTGGCGGCCGCCTCCGCCGCCGCCGTGCCCTTCGCCGCCGCGGCCGAAGGTGCCTGGCCGACCCGGCCGATCCGCCTGGTCGTCGGCTTCCCCGGCGGCTCGACGCCCGACATCGCCGCCCGCACCATCGCCGAGCCGCTGTCGCGCGCGCTGGGCCAGCCGGTGGTGGTCGACAACCGCGCCGGTGCCTCGGGCAACATCGCGGCCGACCAGGTGGCCAAGGCCACCGACGACCACACGCTGGGCATCGTCATCAACGGCAACCTCACGTCGTCGAAGATGCTGTACCCCAAGCTGCCCTACGACCCGGCCAAGGACTTCACCTACCTGTCGCTGATCGCCACCGCGCCGCTGGTGGTGGTCGCGCCCAACAACCTGCCTTCCGGCGCCGCCTTCTTCGAGGCCGCACGCAAGGCCGGCGACACCTGGAACTACGGCTCGGTCGGTACCGGTTCGGTGGCGCACCTGGGCATGGAACTGCTCAAGAGCCGCGTGCCCGGCTTCAACCCGGTGCACGTGCCCTACCAGGGCAATCCGCAGGTCGTGACGGCCATGATGGGTGGCCAGGTGCAGATGGCGCTGATCCCGCCGGGCGTGGCCATGCCGCAGATCCGCGGCGGCAAGCTGCAGGCCATCGGCATCACCAGCGGCCGCAGCCCGCTGGTGCCCGAACTGGCGCCGCTGGCCGATGCCGGCGTGAAGGACTTCAACCTCGAGGTGTGGGTCGCGCTGCTGGGCCCGGCCAACCTCTCGAAGGCCGCGCAGGAGCGCATCTCGAAGGAAGTGGCCGTGATCATGAAGTCGCCCGAAGTGCGCCAGAAGCTCTTCGAACAGGGCTGGCAGGCCGTGGGCACCTCGCCCGAAGGCATGCGCTTGCGCGTGGACGAAGAGGCCAAGATCATGAGCCGGATCATTCAAACGCGAGGGATCAAGCTGCAATGACCCAGACCCTGAACGAACCCGCGCGCAGCCTGCCGGTCTACGGTGAATACGACGTGGTCGTGGTCGGCGGCGGGCCGGCCGGCCTGGCGGCGGCGGTGAGCGCGGCGCGCCATGGTGCGCGCACGCTGCTGGTCGAGCGCTACGGCTTCCTGGGCGGCATGGGCACGGCCGGCGGCGTGACCAACTTCGCCGGTCTCTACGGCAAGCGCCAGGGCGAGATGACGCAGCTGGTGCACGGCGTGGCCGACGACCTGCTCGCGCGCATCGATGCGCTGGGCGGCCTCAACAAGCCGCAGGACGGCATGCAGGGCCGCATCCGCGTGCGTTCCTACGACACCTCGGCCTACAAGTGCGCCGCCGACCAGATGATGGTCGACGCCGGCGTCGAACTGCTGTTCCATGCCTATGCGGCCGCGGTGCTGAAGGATGGCGCGCGCATCGCCGCGCTGGTGGTCGAGACCAAGTCGGGCCGCCAGGCGATCCGCGCCAACGCCTTCATCGACGGCAGCGGCGATGCCGATGTGGCGGCCTTCGCGGGCGTGCCCTTCGAGGTCGGCGACGGCCACGGCAGCGGCCTGTTCCCGACCACCATGTTCCGTGTCGGCCAGGTCGATGCGCCGCGCGCACTGGCCGCGGTGGGCGAGTTCAAGGCCATCAACGACCTGATGAACGCGGTGCGCGAGCGCAGCCCCGAGGCCTACCGCTTCCCGCGCGACGGCGCGATCCTGCGGCCCAACATCGACCCGCGCGAATGGCGCGCCAACGTCACGCAGATCCGCAATGCCCAGGGCAAGGCGATGAACGGCGTCGACGCGCGCGAGCTCAGCGACGGCGAGCTCGAGGGCCGGCGCCAGATCGCCGAGTACTTCCGATTCCTGCGCGCCGAGGTGCCGGGCTTCGAGCAGTCGGCCATCGTCGAGATCGCGCCCCAGGTGGGCCTGCGCGAGACGCGCCGCATCGAGGGCGAGTACGCGCTGAGCGGCGAGGACATCCTGTCGTCCGCGAAGTTCGACGACGTGATCGGCCTCAACGGCTGGCCGATGGAGATGCACGCCGACGGCCGCATCGAATGGGCTTTCCCGCGCGACGAGGCCAACACCTTCAACCACCTGCCGTGGCGCATGCTGGTGCCCCGGGCGGTCGACAACCTGCTGGTGGCCGGCCGCTGCGCCGCCATGACGCACGAAGGCCAGTCGGCCGCACGTGCGAGCGGCGGCTGCTTCGTGATGGGCCAGGCGGCCGGCACGGCAGCGGCCACGCTGGGTGCGGGTCGGTTCGCGCAGGTCGACGTGGCGGCGCTGCAGAAGCGGCTGATCGCGGACGGGGCGGACCTGGACCGATAGGCGCACCTGCGGGTCGCCCCGCGCGGACAATCCACCGATGCGCAATCTGGTGGTGGTCCTGGGCGACCAGCTGAGTCTTTCGAGCGTGGCCTTCGAAGGCTTCGACGCCGCGCGCGACCGCGTCTGGATGGCCGAGGTGCCCGAAGAGTCCGAACACGTGCCGAGCACCAAGATGCGCACGGCGCTGTTCCTTTCGGCGATGCGCCATTTCGCCGACGCGCTCGCGGCCCGCGGCCTGCCCCTCGACTACCTGCGGCTGGGCGCGCACCCCTTCGCCTCGATCGAGGAAGCCCTGGCCCGGACGCTGGCGCGCGAACGCCCCGAAGCGCTCGTGATGGTCGATGCCGGCGAATGGCGCCTGGAACAGGCGATCGCGCGCACCTGCCAGGCGGCGGGCGTGCGGCTCCTGCAGCGCGACGACCTGCACTTCATGGCCTCGCGCGCCGACTTCGCCGACCATGCGCGGGGCAAGCCGCGGCTGGTGATGGAGGCCTTCTACCGGCAGATGCGGACCCGGTACCGGGTGCTGCTGGACGCGCAAGGCGGGCCCGAAGGCGGGCAGTGGAACTTCGACGCCGACAACCGCGGCGCCTTCGGCCGCGCCGGGCCGGGCCTGCTGCCACCGCCGCCGTCCTTCGCCCCCGATGCGATCACGCGCGAGGTGCTGGCCGACGTGGAGACGCACTTCGGCGACCACTACGGCAGTGCCGAGGCCTTCGACTGGCCGGTGACGCGCGCGCAGGCCCTGGTTGCGCTGGCCGACTTCATGACCTGGCGACTGCAGGACTTCGGGCGGGTGCAGGACGCGATGTGGACGGACGAGCCTTTCCTCTATCACAGCCTGTTGTCCTCGTCGCTCAACCTGAAGCTGCTCGACCCGCGCGAAGTCATCGATGCGGCCGTTGCGCAGTGGCGGGCCGGTGCGGTGGGGATCGAAGCGGTCGAGGGCTTCGTGCGGCAGATCCTGGGCTGGCGCGAGTTCATGCGCGGCGTGTACTGGTGGCGCATGCCCGCGCTGGCCGAGGCCAACGCGCTGCAGCACCACGAAGACCTGCCGGCCTGGTACTGGTCGGGCCAGGTGCAGATGAACTGCATGCGGCAGGCCATCGGCCAGACCTTGCGCACCGGCTATGCGCACCACATCCAGCGGTTGATGGTCACCGGCAACTTCGCGCTCACCTTCGGCGTCGCGCCGGCGCAGGTGCACGCGTGGTACCTGTCGGTGTACGTCGATGCGGTGGAGTGGGTCGAGCTGCCGAACACCGTGGGCATGTCGCTGTTCGCCGATGGCGCGCGCTTCGTGACCAAGCCCTATGCCGCGGGCGGGGCCTACATCCGGCGCATGAGCAACTACTGCGATGGCTGCCGCTACGCGCCCGGCACGCGCAGCGGCGAGGGTGCCTGCCCGATGACCGTGATGTACTGGGATTTCGTGGCGCGCCACGAACGCCTGCTCGAGAACAACCCGCGCACGGTGATGATGGTGCGCAACCTCCGGCGCATCGATGCCGCCGAGCTGAGCGCGATCCGGCAGACGGCCACCCGGATGCGCGCGCGGCCGGACCTGCTCTAGCGCGGCAGCACCCGCAACACGCGCCCGCTCTGGCTGTCGGTCAGCAGGTACAGCGAGCCGTCGGGGCCCGCGCGCACGTCGCGCAGGCGCTCGCCGAGTTCGGTGAAGAGTATCTCCTGCGTGCCGGGCTGGCCCTTGTCCATCGGCACGCGGCGCACGCTCTTCTCCTTCAACGCGGCCACGAACAGGCTGCCGCGCCAGGCGGGGAACAGCGTGCCGTCGTAGTGGGCCATGCCCGCGGGCGCGATGGAGGGCGTCCATTCCGCCAGCGGCGGCGTGATGCCCGGATAGCTTCGGTACGGCGTGATGCGCGCGCCGGTGTAGTCGACGCCGCCGGTGGTGATCGGCCAGCCGTAGTTGGCGCCACGCGCGATGCGGTTGAGCTCGTCGCCGCCCTTCGATCCATGTTCGTGCGCGTACAGCCGGTTCTGGCCCGGCAGGCTCACCATGCCCTGCGGATTGCGGTGGCCGAGGCTGTAGATCTCGGGCAGCGCACCGGCGTGTCCGACGAAGGGGTTGTCGGCCGGCACGCTGCCGTCGCGGCCGATGCGCAGGATCTTGCCCAGGTGCGTGTGCAGGCGCTGCGCGTCGGTGCGTTCGAGGTTGCCATCGCCCATGCCGACCACCAGCGTGCCGTCGTCGAGCAGCGCCATCCGGCCGCCGAAGTGCTGGCTGTGCGCCTTGGCCGGGCGCGTGGTGAAGATCGGCGTCACCTCGCGCAACCGTGCGCCATCGAGCCGGGCGCGCACCACGCGCAGGTGGTTGGCCGATGCCGTGCCGTGCGCGAACGAGAGATAGACCCATCCGTTCTGCGCGAAGCCCGGGTCGACCAGCACATCGAACAGCCCGGCCTGGCCGCTCGCATGGATCGGCGGCAGGCCCGCGACCGCTTCGGCGCGCAGCACATGGCGCCCCTCGGGCGTGCGGTCGAGGAGGCGCAGGCGGCCGGGCCGCTCGGTCACCAGCAGCCGGCCATCGGGCAGCGCCGCCAGGGCCCAGGGATGCACCAGGCCGTCGGCCACGGTCTCGATGCGGTAGGGCACGCCGGGCGCCGCGGCCTGCGATGGCGCGGGGGCCGCCAGCAGGCCGGCCCACAGCAGCCAGGCGACCCGTGTCCCTGAGGATCGGACTTGCATGCGCCGTGCGCCATGATGGGGGCCTCGTTTCATGTGCCCAGTATCGAACAGCCTGCCTGCCGATGAACCCTGAAGACCCTTCGCACCCTCGCCCATGGCGCACGCGCCTGATGGCCTTTGCCGGCGCGGCCCTGTTCGCCATCGCCTGGGGCTCGCTGGTGCAGACGCAGTTCAACCTGAACGCACTGGTCGCGCTCGGCGTCGAGATGCCGCCGGGCCTGCGGCTGCGGACATCGGTGCAGGACCTGCTCGGCTTCGGGCCCGTCTATGCGGCCATCGTGCTCGCCGCCTGGCTGCCCGCGTTCGCGGTGGCCGGCTGGCTCGCGCGTCGGCGCCCGGCCTGGCGCGCCGCGCTGTTCGCACTGGCCGCCGGCGTAGCGCTGCCGCTCGCCATCCGCGCCATCGACGCCGTCGCGCCCATGCCGGTGCTGATCGACGCCACGCGCGGTCTCGGCGGGCTGTCGGCCATGGTGGCGGGCAGCGTGCTGGGCGGGGCGCTCTTTGGGTGGGGGACGCGGGTGCGGCCCTCGGGCGTCTGATTTCCCTGTGACAGCGCTTCGTCCCGCGCTTTGCTATGGTGCGTGACTCCCTTTTCGCCTCCGCAGCCTTCACGATGACCGATCCCGCCACCCCCACCCGCCTCGTCGACGAACTCGTCGCCCTCATGCAACTCGAGCCGCTGGGCGACGACCGCTTCCGGGCGCAGAGCGAGGACCTGGGCACGCCGGCCGTCTTCGGCGGCCAGGTGCTGGGCCAGGCGCTGATGGCCGCGAGCCGCACCGTCGAGGCCGATCGGCCCGTGCATTCGATGCACGCCTATTTCCTGCTGCCCGGCGAGCATGCGCCCATCGAGTACACGGTCGACCGCGTGCGCGACGGCCGCAGCTTCACCACCCGCCATGTGGTGGCGCGCCAGCAGGAACGCATCATCTTCGAGATGTCGGCTTCGTTCCAGACCGTCGATGCCGGCGTCGAGCACCAGTTCGGCATGCCGCCGACCCAGGCCCCCGAGCAGCTCGGCGACGACCTGCAGCGCCGCGCCGCGCTGGGTGACCGCCTGCCGGAGCGGTTGCGCATCAAGGGCCTGATGCCGCACGGCATCGAGTTCCGCACCGTCGAGCCCGACGACCTGATCGCGCCGGTGCCGCGCGAAGGCACGCGCGCGATCTGGATGCGCGCCGTGGCGCCGCTGCCCGACGATCCGCTGATGCACCGCGCGCTGCTGGCCTATGCCTCCGACCATGGCCTGCTCGGCGCCGCGCTGATCCCGCACGGCCTGACCTACCTGCAAGGCAACGTGCGCATGGCCAGCCTGGACCATGCGATGTGGTTCCACCGCGACTTCCGCTTCGACGACTGGCTGCTGTACGTGCTCGATTCGCCCAGCGCCAGCGGTGCGCGCGGCCTGTCGCGCGGCAGCGTGTTCACGCGCGACGGCGTGCTGGTGGCCTCGGCCGCGCAGGAAGGAATGATGCGCGTGCGCAAAACGGAATCCCAAGGAAAACCATGAGCCAGCTCTTCTCGCCCCTGCAGCTCGACGCCCTCACGCTGCCCAACCGCATCGTGATCGCGCCCATGTGCCAGTACTCGGCCGACGGCGCCGGCAACATGACCGACTGGCACCTGATCCACCTGGGCCAGCTGGCGCTGTCGGGCGCGGGCCTGCTGATCATCGAGGCCACGGCGGTCGAGGCCATCGGCCGCATCACGCCGGCCGACGTGGGGCTCTACGACGACGACAACCAGGCAGCGATCGCGCGCGTGCTGAAGGCTGTGCGCCAGCACTCGCGCATGCCGATCGCGATCCAGCTCGCACACGCGGGCCGCAAGGCCTCGAGCCATGTGCCGTGGGAAGGCGGCCAATGCCTGGCGCCCGCCGAAGGCGCCTGGCAGACGGTGTCGTCCTCCGCGCTGCCGCATGCGGCCGGCGAACCCGCCCCCGTGGCGCTCGACGAGGCCGGCCTGGAGAGCGTGAAGGCCGCCTTCGTGCAGGCCGCGCAGCGCGCGCACGCGCTGGGCATCGATGCCATCGAGCTGCATGGCGCGCACGGCTACCTGCTGCACCAGTTCCTCTCGCCCCTCGCCAACCAGCGCAGCGACCGCTACGGCGGCTCGCTCGAGAACCGCATGCGCTTCCCGCTCGAAGTCTTCGAGGCGGTGCGCGCCGCGGTGCCGGCCGGCATGCCGGTGGGCGTGCGCATCTCGGCCACCGACTGGGTCGAGGGCGGCTGGGACATCGACTCGAGCATCGCCTTTGCCAAGGCCCTGGCCGCGCGTGGCTGCAGCTTCGTGCATGCCTCCTCGGGCGGCGTCTCGCCGCAGCAGAAGATCCCGCTGTCGCCGGGCTACCAGGTGCCGCTGGCCGAACGCCTGAAGGCCGCGCTCGACGTGCCGGTGTTTGCCGTGGGCCTGATCACCGAAGCGAAGCAGGCCGAGGCCGTGATCGCCGCCGGCCAGGCCGATGCGGTGGCCATCGCGCGCGCCGCCTTGTTCGATCCGCACTGGCCCTGGCGTGCCGCGGCCGAGCTGGGCGCGCAGGTCGAGGCGCCGCCGCAGTACTGGCGTTCGCAGCCGCGCGACCTCAAGGCGCTGTTCGGCGAGGCCCGCATCGGCGCCCGCTGAGCGAGTCTTCTTTTTCTTTTCGTCTGGAGGTATCGCCCATGTCCCGTTTCGACAAGTACCGCATCGGTGCCAAGGTCCGCCTGGCCGACATCGATCCGGGGAACAAGGGCTTTCTCAAGGGCGACGAGGCCGCGCAAGGCGCGCAGCTCGACGCCCTGGCCATCCAGCTCGACGAACTGCAGAACCTCATGCATGCCGAGGGCCGGCGCAAACTGCTGCTGGTGCTGCAGGGCACCGACACCAGCGGCAAGGACGGCACGGTGCGCTGGGTGTTCTCGCGCACCTCGCCGCTGGGCGTGCGGGTGGCGGCCTTCAAGGCGCCCAGCCTCGAGGAGCAGGCGCACGACTTCCTCTGGCGCTGCCATGCGGTGGTGCCGCGCACCGGCGAGCTCGCGGTATGGAACCGCAGCCACTACGAAGACGTGCTGGTGCCGGTGGTCGAAGGCTGGATCGACAAGGCCGCGACGCAGCGCCGCTATGCGCAGATCAACGACTTCGAGCGGCTGCTGACAGAAACCGGCACGGTGGTGCTCAAGTGCATGCTGCACATCGACAAGGACGAGCAGCGCCAACGCCTGCAGGCGCGCATCGACGACCCGTCCAAGAACTGGAAGTTCAGCATGGGCGACCTCGAGGCGCGCAAGAAGTGGAGCGACTACCAGCGCGCCTACGCGAAGGCGCTGGACGCCACCTCGACCGACGTGGCGCCCTGGTACGTGGTGCCGGCCAACAGCAAGACGCACCGCAACCTGATGATTGCGCAGCTGCTGGTCAAGACGCTCAAGGACATGAAGCTCAGCGTGCCGCCGCCGGACCCGGCGCTCAAGGGGCTGGTGGTGCGCTGAAGGGCGGCGCCGCTCAGCGCGCCAGCAGCCGGCGCAGGTCCGCGCGGGCGCGCCGCAGCACGCGGCGCGGCAGGCCAAGGCGCGCAGGGGGCGCCACCACGCAGGCGATCGCTTCGGCCGGGGGCGCCACCACGGCTTCCGCTGCAGGCGCAGGCACGTGCGGTGGCAAGGCGGCCAGCGTGCCGCGCAGCGTCGCGGCCACTTCCTTCGGCACGATGCTGCCCTGGATGTGGGCCGCCAGTTGCGCACCGCGCCTTGCCGCCTCGGTCCGATCGGCTGCGATGAAGCGCAAGGCGGCCACGGCCGACGCGAGATCGGGTTCGGCCCAGTGCTGGTCGGGCGTGTAGCTGCCGTTGGCCTCGCCGGGCCGTACCGGTGCGAGCGTCCAGTCGACGAAGCAGGCCGCCTCTGGATCGAGGAAGGCGGTCGGGCCGCCCCAGCCCGTGATCACCACCGGCTTGGCCGCGAGCGCGGCCTCGAAGGCGCCCAGCCCCCAGCCTTCGGCCCGGCACAGCGAGACGAAGCAGTCGCCGGCCTCGTGCAGCGCCTGCAGGGCGCCGTCGGAGAGTTCATCGGTCAGCAGCCGGATCGGTGGCGGCACCCGGCCGTGGCGCAGCACCGCGCGGCCGATCATGGCTTCGAACTGTGGTTGCACCGGCACGCTCTGGCCTTCGTGGCCGGGGTCGCGGCGCACGCGCTCCAGGTCGTGCGCCGTGGTCTTGATGACCAGCGCCACCGGGTCGTCCGGGCCGAAGGCTTCGGCAAAGGCCGCGACCAGCGGGTCGATGGACTTGCGCTCCAGCCAGGTCGAGACCGTGTAGAAAATCTGCCGCCCTTCCAGGCCCGCCAGCAGCGGCCGCAGGCCGGCACGGTCCGCATCGCTCGCCGGCCGCTGCGACCGCGGCAGGTGGGGCACCACCCAGATCGGAATGTGCACGCCGCTGGCGCGGAAGACCTCGCGGTTCCATTCCGTCGGCACGATCACTGCGTCGAGGCCGTTGATCAGCGCCGGCCAGTGGGCGGGCAGGCGGTCGGTCTCCCACACGGTGTGGCCCACGATGCGACGCGCGCCCCGCGCACGTTCGCGTGCGATGAAGTGCGGGTAGTACTCGGGCACGAAATGGACGATGACGTTCTCGCAGGCGCGCGCATCGTTACGTAGCGGCCACAGGTCCTCGGGGCCCGCCTCGGGCGAAGGCGCCGGCGCGTAGCCCAGGCCCAGCGCGCCGCCGGGCAGCATCGGCTCCCAGGCGATCTCGGCGCCCGCATCGCGCAACGCGCGCACCAGCGCGGCGGCCGCCACCGCATAGCCGCTGGTGTCGCCCAGGCCCACGTAACGCAGCGCCGGACCGGCCGGGAAATGATTGAGAGACATTGGTAACAAATAGTGTACATTTGATCGACAGTGCCCCGTCGAGGGGCAGGAAGAGGGCCGGATCCAGCCCTGCCCCAGGGGCAAGAGGGGCCGCACGGCCGCTTCGAAGCCTCCCTTCGCGGTGCCTGCTGTCGGACAGCGCTTCTGATCCTTGGCCGTATCTCCCGTGACAGCATCTTCCGCCCCCCGCATCCCGAACACGTACCACTTCGTCTTCGGGCTGCGTCCGCAGACCGAGCCCTTTCACCTGATGCACTACCTGTGCCTGGCCTCGTGCCTGGGGGTGAACCAGCCCGACCGCGTGGTCCTGCACCTGCACAACGAGCCTTTCGGCGAACTGTGGGACCTGATTCGCCCACGGATCGAGGTGGTTCCGATTCCCGAGCACGAGCTGCGCATCGATCTGCGCTACGACGACGACTACATCCGGCGTTTCGCCTACGCGCATGTGTCCGACTTCATCCGCCTGCGCATCCTGCACGAGCAGGGCGGCATCTATGCCGACATGGACTCGCTGTTCGTCGCACCGCCGCCTGCGCACTTGTTCGAGGCCTCCTGTGTGATGGGGCATGAGCGCGTCGACGTTGGCGTGTCGTCCTCACCTGAAGGCTCGCTGTGCAACGCGCTCATCATGGCCGAGCCCGGTTCGCCCTTCATCGCCACCTGGATCGAGCGCATGCCCGGCGCCTTCGACGGCAGCTGGAGCAACCACTCGACCTTCTTGCCCTACCGCCTGAGCCGCGAGTTGCCGCAGCAGATCCGCGTCGAGCCCGAGAGCCGCTTCTTCTCGCTGGACTGGTCGCGCGACGGTATCGCCGCGCTGTTCGAGCAGGACCGACAACTGCCGCCCGATGCGACCAGCCTGCACCTGTGGGCCCATCTCTGGTGGGACGTGGAGCGTCGTGACATGTCCGACTTCAACCACACGCTGCTGACCCCAGCCTACGTGGCGCATGCACGCACCACCTACGCCCGGATCGCGCGCCCCTTCCTGCCGCCGGGCTTGGCGCCGTCGGCCTTCGGGCACTGGCTGCGACAGCAGGCCGCGCCCCAGGGCTGGCTCGGGCGGCTGCGGGGTGGGCGTGCGGCGTCATGAGCGCGCCAGCCCCTGCGCGCAGCCGTGCACTGCTGCTGACCCACGTCTTTCCTGATCCACGGGGCGTCGGCCTGGCACGGCGCGGCTGGCGTTGGGCCTGCGAGCTCGCGGCCCAGCACGACCTGGAGATCGTGCTCATCACGCGCAACGCAGACCAGCCCGTCGCGCCGTCGCCCTTGCCCGGCACGCTGCACGTCGTGCATTGCACGGGCGCACCCCTCGCATCGCGACGGCTGGCCGACTGGTTCGACCCTGACGCCGCCGCGGCGCAGGCGCTCGGTGCACTCGACGGCCGGCGCCCCGCGCGCATCGTGGTGTTCCGCTTCTACCTGCACGACATGGCGGCGCAACTGCCCGCCGACTGGCGCGCGATCGCCGAGATGGACTGCGACGACCTCGAGTCCGCCACGCGCTGGAGCCTGGCCGCGCTGGCCTTGCGCCGCGGCCGCTGGTCCGCGGCGCGCGCCTGCATGGCGCAGGCGAGGGGCTATGCAAAGCTCGAACGCAGCCTGTTGCCCGCCTATGCCACGGTCCATGTCTCGGCCTTCGAGGATGCGGCACGGCTGCGCCGGCTGCCAGGGATGAAGGCGGTGCACGCGAGCCCCAACAAGCTCGTGCCCGAACCCGATCTCGTGCCCGCACCGATGCCCTTCGGCGGCCGCACGCTGCTGTTCGTCGGTGCGCTGTTCTACCCGCCCAACGAGGATGCGCTGCTGTGGTTCGCCAGCGCCGTGCTGCCCGCGCTGCGGCGGCTGGTGCCGGATGTGCGCATCGTGGCCGCGGGCCGCGCCGAAGAGGCGCTGGTGCAGCAGCTCGCGCGGCACGGCATCGTCTACGTCCATTCGCCCGCGGACCTGCGCCCGCTCTATGCCGAGGCCACGGCCGTGATCGCGCCGGTGCGCGGCGGCGGCGGCACCAAGCTCAAGGTGCTCGAGGCCTGGCAGCACGAGCGTCCGCTGGTCGCGACCTCGCATGCCGCGCGCGGGCTCGCGGTCGAATCGGGGCGGCATCTGCTGGTGGCCGACCGCCCGCTGGATTTCGCGCGCCACTGCGCAGCCCTGCTCGCCGATCCAGTGCTGGCGGCCGCGCTGGTGCGCGACGCCGCGGTGCTGCTGAAGGCGCGTTACAGCCTCGACGTGCCCGCGCGCTGAAGGAGAGTCGTGAACCTGTCATCTGACACCCCGGTGCCGTCGTCGCCGCTGTTCATCCTTTCGGTCGCGACCGGCTATGGTGGCGCGGAGCGCGACATCGAGATCCTGCTGCCCTACCTGGCTGCCGGCCGCAAGGTCGTGGTCTTCGCCTGCAGCAGCTACCACCTCGAGCGGCTAAGTCGCATCGAGCGGCCAGGCCTGGAGATCCATCGCATCGATGCCTCGCGCGACGGTTTCGTCGAAGCCGGTGCACGTTTGTTCGTGCAGCGCTACTTTGCGCTGCGGCCTTCGGCGATCCTGGCCAACACGCTCGATTCGCTGCGCATCCTTGCGCACGCCGCGAGCGACTTGCCCGGGCTCGATGTGCAGTCCTGCTTCTATGTGCGCGACTTCCAGTGGTTCGACCATGTGCCACTGCTGCAGACGATGGCCCGCGCCACGCTGCTGGTGCCCGACCGCTCGGTGCTCGAGAAGCCCGACTACATCGGTCAGTACGCATGGCCGAACGGTCCGCTGCGCGCGCTGGTGATGCCCAATCCGGTGGACATCCCGCCGGCCGCGTCGTCTGCCTTGCCCGTCGATGCCCCCTTCCTCCACCTGGCCACGGTCAACGGCTTCAAGGGCCATCGGCGGCTGGCCGATGCAGCCGCGATCCTGCATCGCAACTGCCCGGGTCTGCGCATCGAATCGCATGGACATCGACCGATCCCCGCGCTGTACGAACAGCTGTGCGAGCACATCGATGCGGTCGGTGCTGCGCAAACGCTGGTGCTGCACGAGCACGTGGTGGATCCGTCCGCGCTGCTGCGTCAGGCGCGCGCCGTTCTCGTGACCTCGATCTCGGAACATGGCGGCCCCGAGACCTTCGGCCGTACCCTGATCGAGGCCTGGGCCCACGGTCGGCCGGTGATCGCCTTTGCCTGTGGCGCGCCCGCCCACCTGGTCCGCCACGAGATCGACGGCCTGCTGGTCAACGAGGGAGACGTCGAAGGCCTCGCTGCGGCCATGGCCCGGCTGCACCATGACCCGGCATTGGCGGATCGGCTCGGCCGCAATGGCAGGGAACGTGCCGAGCGAGAGTTCGCGCCCGGCGTGGTGTTGCGGCAATTGCTGCCCGTGCTCGAGGGGCAGTGGTGCCCGCAGCCCGCCGCATCCCTGCGCCCGCCCACGGAGGATGGGCCCGTCACGCTGTTCGATGTCTCGCTCTCGCTGATGCTGGGCTGGCACTCGCCCGTGGGCATGCTGCGCGTGGAGAAGGACCTGGGCGAGCTGCTGGCGCTGCAGCGCACGCCGGTGCAGCTCGTGCGGCATGGCGCCGACGACGGGGGCTACCGTCGCCTGACCGCGCGCGAGCTGGAGTTCCTCGCCAACCGGCATGACGGCCGTGACGGCATCGGCATGCTGGCTGCGCGCGAACTCGCCACCACGCCGCTGCCGCCGCCCCGGCTGCCGCTGAGCGTCGGACGCTCGCTGCGGTTGTTGGGCAGGCTTCATCTGGCGCGGGGTGTGCATGGCGTGCGCGGCGCTGGAGGCCGACGTCTGTCTCGCTGGCTGCGCGGCCGCGCCGAGTCGGCGGTACGCAGCGCGCCGATCGACGCGGCGCGCTTTGCCCCAGGTGCGGGCGATGCGTTGCTGAGCGTCTCCAATCCCTGGGACTATGTCGGCCTGGGCGCCTTCCAGGCCTTGCGCGCCCGCGGCGTGCGCATCGTGCTCGCCGTGCACGACCTCATGGTCTGGGAAACGCCGCAGTGGACGGCCGGACGCGATCCGCGCGACCATGCGGCGAACATGCTGCCGGTGCTGGCCGAAGCGGACCGGCTGGTGGCCGTCTCGCAGCACACCGCGAAGGTGGTCGCGCAGGCCTTCGCCTCGATCGACCGGTCGCTGCCGCCGATGCGCATCGCGCATCCCGCGGGCTTGTCCAGCACGCATCTGCCCTTCGGCGGACCGCCCCCGGGCCTGGACCCCACACGCCCCTTCGTCGTCTATTGCTCGACCATCGAAGTACGCAAGAACCACTTGTTGCTGCTGCACCTGTGGGAGCGTCTGCGCCAGAGTCTGCCGCCCGAGCGATTGCCGGTGCTGGTCATTGCAGGGCGTTGGGGGTGGGGCGTGGAGCCGGTGCGCCTCGCGGTCGAGCGCAACTGGCGTCTTGCATCGCATGTGCACGTCGCGCAGGAGCTGCGTGACGAGCAGTTGCTGTGGCTCTATCGTCATGCGCGCTTCGCCGTCTTCCCCTCCTTCAACGAAGGTTTCGGCCTGCCGGTGGCGGAAGCGCTGGCAGTGGGCACGCCGGTCGTGGTGTCGGACCATCCGGCGCTCGTCGAGGCCTCGGGGGGGGCGATGCCCGCGATCGACGCGGGCGACCTGCCAGCCTGGCAGCGAGAGGTCGCTGCGCTGTGCCTGGACGATGCGCGCCTGGAGCAGTTGCGCGCGAGGGCTCAGACCTGCCGGGTCGCAGCACCCGACGAATTGCCCCGGGCGCTGGCCGATGCCGCGGGGCTTGCGCCATGACCATCGAACGAGACACCTTCGCGGAAGTGCCGGTGCGCGACGAGCGCTCGACCGCCACGCGATCGCTGCGTGCTGCGTTGCATTACTTCTCGGCGACGCTGCAGTCCCAGCAGGGGCTGCTCGATGCGCGACGGCGTGAGCTCGCTGCGATCGGGGACAAACTCGAAGAAGTCACCGACACGTTGGCCCATCGGCAGGCCGAGATCGAGGGGCTGCGGCAGACGCTGGCGCAGCGCGAGGCGGAGATCGACCGGCTCGCACAGGCACTGGCCCGGCCCTCGCGCTTGCGGCTCGTGTTGCGGCACCCGGTGCGCGCCGTGCGCTATGTGCTGCGTCGCATCGTCCAGCGGCTGCGCCCGGTGGCACCGCCCCAGGCCGCCGTGCTGCCGCAGCCGACGCCTGCGCTCGGCTGGATGTCCACGCCCGTGCCTGCGCGCGTCCAGCCTTCCGACTATCGGGATCGCATGCGTGCCTTGCTGGACGAAGGCCCGTTCCGGGGGCTGCGCACATTGACGCTCGTCGTGCCGCCCGCGATGCGCCAAGCCGGTGTCGCGATCGAAAGCGGCCTCGCCGAGACCGGCCTGGCCTGCACCGTCGCCTTCGCGATGCCTGCGCAGTTCACCGATGCGCTCTACCTCGTCGTGAATCCCTGCGCCTTCGCTCGATTGCCACCGGCTGGCCGGCGCATCGTGTGGCTGGTCGAGCCGGCCGAGCAAACGGCGACCCTGTCGGAGGCGGTGCTCGCGCCACTGGCCGAATCGCTGGCGATCTTCGATGCGTCGCTCACGCACATCGCGGCCTTGCAGGCGCGCGGCATTGCGCTGTACCAGACCTTCTATGTGCCGCTCGACCTTGCGACTGCTCCCGATGCCCTGCTGGCCGACGATTCCCCGATGGGCCTGGCCCATCTGCTGCCGCGCGCACTGCACGGTTGCGGCGCGATCGACGACGAGGCCTTCGAGCGTGCCACGCGCGGCACGCGCCTGGACGCGGACCATCTGGTGCTCTGCCTGCCGGAGTCGCTGGCCCGTTTCGAGAGCGCACGGGCTCACCTGCGGCCGGGCGCCGCGCTCTTTCCCGGTCTGCGCCAACTCGACGGATGGAAGGGCACGGCCCTGAGCTACCGCTTCATGGCACGTCGTGCGCTGGCCGCGGGACGCACGCGGCTGATCGTGTCGGAGGACGATGCCGAGTTGGGCGAGGGCTTCGAGGCGAGGCTGGCGAAGACGCTCGAGCACCTCGACCTGCATGCCGGCCGCTGGGACCTGTTCTCGGGCCTGCTGACCGACTTGTCGGAGCGCGCCGAGGTCAAGGCGGTCGAGGCCAGCGGGAGCGACCTGTTCCTGCGGCTGGACTCGGTCATCGGCATGGTCTTCGGCATCTACGGACCGCCCGCGCTCGCGGCACTGGCGACCTACCGCGTGGCGGGCAACGACACGATGAAGGACACCATCGACCGCTACCTCGAAGCGCTGCGGTTGCGCTGCGTCACGATCTTCCCGCCGCTGGTGTGGCATGGCGAGGACTTCGCGTCCACGCTGTGGATGCCAGAGGGCTGGCGCTTCTCCAGCAACGAGTCGATGAACCCCATGATCCACCGCAGCCAGTTGCGGCTGGTCGCGAAGATCGGCGAGTGCCTCGAGCGCGATCAGACGCCCAGGTAGCGTGCCCACAACCCCCGGTCGGCATCGAGCGCCGCCGAGTCCCCGCGCCACACCACGCGGCCGCGTTCGAGGATCAGGTGGCGGTCGGCCAGCGGCAGCAGGCGCTGCACGTACTTGTCGACCACCAGGATCGCCTCGCCCTCGGCCTTGAGCGTGGCCAGGCAGCGCCAGATCTCCTCCCGGATCACCGGGGCCAGGCCCTCGGTCGCTTCGTCGAGGATCAGCAGGCGCGGGTGCGTCGACAGCGCGCGCGCGATGGCCAGCATCTGCTGCTCGCCGCCCGAGAGCTGGTTGCCGGCATTGGCCTTGCGTTCGGCCAGCCGCGGGAACAGGCCGTAGAGCGCCTCGACGGTCCAGCGTGGTGCGCCGTGCTTCGCATCGGCGCGCGGCCGCGCGAAGGCGCGCAGGTGCTCGTCGACGCTGAGGTTCGGGAACACATGCCGGCCCTCGGGCACGATCGCCACGCCGCGGCGCGCGATCACGTCGGGCTTGGCGCCGCCGATGTCGGCGCCGTCGAAACGCACGCTGCCGCGCAGCGGCTTGAGCGTGCCGGTCAGCACCTTGAGCAGCGTGCTCTTGCCCATGCCGTTGCGGCCCAGCAGCGCCAGCACTTCGCCGGGGCGGATGTCGATGTCGATGCCGAACAGCACCTGGCTTGCGCCGTAGCCGGCTTCGATGCCGGCGGCTTGCAGAAGTGGGGTCATGCGTGTCCTTCCGCTTCGGTGCCGAGGTAGACGGCCTGCACGTCGGGGTGGCCGCGCACTTCGTCGGCAGTGCCGGTCATCAGCACCTTGCCCTGCACCAGCACCGTGAGCCGGTTGGCGAGCTTGAACACCGCATCCATGTCGTGCTCGATCAGAAGAATGGCCATTTCGCTGCGCAGCGATTCGATCAGCGTCACCATGCGTGCCGATTCGTCGGGGCCCATGCCGGCCATCGGCTCGTCGAGCAGCAGCAGCTTGGGTTGGGCGGCGAGGGCGAGCGCCACGTCGAGCGCGCGCTGCGCGCCGTGCGGCAGGGTGCCGGCGATGCGCTGGCGTTCGCTGGCGAGGCCCACGCGCTCGGCCAATGCCTCGGCCTGCGCGACCAGGTCGGCCTCGCGGGCGCGCGGCGCCATGAAGCGCATGCTGCTGCCCGCGTGCGCCTGCACCGCGAGCATCAGGTTGTCGTGCACCGTCTCGTTGGCGAACACGCGCGTGACCTGGAAGCAGCGCGACAGGCCCGCGCCCACGCGCTGGTGGTCCTTCAGGCCGGTGATGTCGCGCTCGCCCAGCCAGATGCGGCCGGCATCGGCCTTGAGCAGGCCCGAGATCAGGTTGATCAGCGTGGTCTTGCCGGCACCGTTGGGGCCGATCAGCGCATGCACCTCGCCGGCATCCACCGTGAGGTTCACATGGTCGGTCGCGAGCAGGCCGCCGAAGCGCTTGACCAGGCCTTCGATTCTGAACAGGCTCATGCGGCCACCGCCTTCTTCCTGCGCGACAGCGCCGCCAGCCCCTTGGGCGCCCACAGCGCCACCGCGATCAGCAGCAGGCCCAGCGGCATGTGCCAGTGTTCGGTGTGCTGCTTGAGCACCTCCTCCAGCAGCAGCCACACGGCCGCGCCGACGGGTCCGCCCCAGCTGCGGCCCAGGCCGCCGATCACCACCATCACCAGCAGCGTGGCCGACTGGGTCCAGTGCATCGCGCCGGGGCTGATGAAGCCGTTGCCGCCCGCGAGCAGCGCGCCCGCGAGGCCGGCGATCGCGCCCGCGATGGCGAAGGCCGCGAGCTGGATGCGGAACACCGGGTAGCCCAGCGCGCGCATGCGCGTCTCGTTGTCGCGGATGCCGCGCAGCGCATGACCGAAGCGCGAGCCCGTGGCGCGGTGCATCCAGCTCAGCAGCAGCGCGACCAGCGCGAGCACCACCCAGTAGAAATTCGATTCGTTGCCCAGGTCGACGCCCAGGCCCAGCACCGGGCGCGCGGGCAGCGTGTAGCCGTCGTCGCCGCCGTAGGCCCGCAGCGACACCGCAATGAAGTACAGCATCTGCGCGAAGGCCAGCGTGGTCATGATGAAGTAGACGCCGCGCGTGCGCAGCGCCACCGTGCCCACCAGCGCCGCGACCATGCCCGCGACGAGCATCGCGGCTGGCCAGAGGATCCAGGCCGACATCACGCCGGCATCGGACAGGGCCACCACCGTGTACGCGCCGACCCCGATGAAGCCCGCATGGCCCAGCGCCACCATGCCGCCGAAGCCCAGGATGAAGTTGAGGCTGGCTGCGGCCAGCGCGATGATGAGCACGCGCCGCATGAAGCCAACGTAGAACTCCATGCCGAACAGCGGTGCCACCAGCGGGAAGGCCGCAAGCGCGAGCAGCAGCGCCACGAGAAGAAGGGTACGGGGCTTCATGCGCGAGCTGAGAAGAGGCCGGAAGGGCGGAAGATCAACACGACGACCATCAGCGCGTACATCGCCACTTCGGCGAACAGCGGGCCGAGGTCGGCGGCGGTGGCCGGCGGCAGCGTGGCGCGCAGCAGCATGGGCAGGAAGGCGCGGCCGACGGTGTCGACCAGGCCCACCAGCAGGGCCGCCACGAAGGCGCCGCGCACCGAACCGATGCCGCCGATGACCAGCACCACCAGCGCGGGGATCAGGATCTGTTCGCCCATGCCGACCTGCACCGCGACGATGGGCCCCATCAGCGCGCCGGCCAGCGCGGCCAGCGCCGCGCCGAGCAGGAACACGCCGTTGAAGATGCGGCCCACGCGCACGCCCATGAGCTCGGCCATCGGCCGGTCGGAGGCGCCCGCGCGCACCCGCATGCCGACGCGCGTGTGGTTCACCAGCACATAGAGCGCCAGGGCCACGGCCACGCCGGCACCGAGGATCACCAGCCGGTAGGCCGGGTAGGGCAGGCCCTCCATCAGCTGCACCGGGCCGCTCAGGGCCGCGGGCGTGGGCGCCATCACCGGCGAGGGGCCCCAGATCATCTTGACGATGTCGTCGGCCACCAGGATCACGCCGAAGGTCGCGAGCACTTGCGCGAGGTGGTCGCGCTTGTAGAGCCGGCGCATCAGCAGCACCTCGAGCAGCGCGGCGACCACGACGGTGACCACCACGGCCAGGACGATGGCGGCCACGAAGGAGCCGCTCTGCTGGTGGGCCTGCGCCGCGACGTAGGCGCCCGACATGAACAGCGAGCCGTGCGCGAGGTTCAGCACGTCCATGATGCCGAACACCAGCGTGAGCCCGGCGGCCAGCAGGAACAGCATCAGGCCGAAGCCGAGTCCGTTGAGCAGTTGCTCGAGAAGAAGAATACCGGTCATGGATCCAGACGGTCTTGGATGACGGATGCGAGGAACACCGCCGGGCCGATTCCTGCCGGGCCGGCGGTGTGGGAGAAGAAGAGGCTGGCGCGGCGCCGGCCTTCAGGCACCAGGGCCTACTTCAGCGGGCACTTGTCGGCGTAGGTGTCGCCGTAGTTCGTGAGCAGCGTGCTCACCGTCTTGTTCGTGACCTTGCCCTGGGCGTCCTTGCCGATCACGCGCAGGTAGAAGTTCTCGATGGGGTAGTGGTTGTTCGCGTACTTGAAGCTGCCGCGCGTCGACGCGTAGTTGGCCTTCTTCAGGGCGGCGATCACGGCTTCGCGGTTCTGCGCATTGCCACCGGCCTGCTTCACGGCCGCGTCCATGGCCAGGATCACGTCGTAGGCCTGGGCGGCGTACAGCGAGGGGTAGCGGCCGTTGTATTCCTTGCGGAAGGCGGCGACGAAGGCCTTGTTGGGGGCGTTGTCGAGGTCGTGCGCCCAATGCGAGGTGTTGAACAGGCCCAGCATCGGTTCGCCCACCGCGCCGATCACGTCCTCGTCGGCCGAGAAGCCGCTGGTGACCAGCGTGATGTCCTTCGACAGGCCCGCGCCCACGAACTGCTTGATGAAGTTGATGCCCATCGCGCCGGGCAGGAAGAAGTAGATCGAGTCGGGCTTGGCCGCGCGGATCTGCGCCAGCTCGGCCGCATAGTCGATCTGGCCCAGCTTGGTGTAGAGCTCGTCGGCGACCTGGCCCTTGAACTGGCGCTTGACGCCGCCCATCGCGTCCTTGCCCGCGGGGTAGTTGGGGGCGATCAGCACCATCTTCTTGAAGCCGCGGTCCTGCGCGAACTTGCCGGCCGCTTCGTGGAACTGGTCGTTCTGGTAGGCGGTGCCGAAGAAATAGGCATTGCACTGCGCGCCGGCGAACTGGCTGGGGCCGGCGTTCGACGAGAGGTAGGGCACCTTGGCCGCGAACAGCGTGGGGCCGACCGCGATCGCGATGTTCGAGCCGATCGGGCCGCTGAACAGGTCGATCTTGTCGCGCTGGATCATGCGGTCGACCAGCTGCTTGGCCTGGTCGGGGCTGCCGGCCATGTCGGCCTGGATGAACTCGACCGGCTGGCCGCCCAGCTTGCCGCCCAGCTGCTTGATGCCCAGCGCGAAACCGTCACGCGCCTCGGCACCCAGCGCGGCGAACGGACCGGAGATGTCGAGCGCCAGGCCCACCTTCACCGGCTCGGCCAGCGCACCGCCGGCAAAGCCGAAGGCGGAGGCCAGCGCCAGGGCGCACAAGGAACGTGACAGGCGGGTCGTGGCGGGCGGCGGGGTGATCTTCGAGCGCATGGAGACTCCGGTAGTAAGGGTTGGCACCACATCGATGCATGCGGCCCCGGCATTGTGCGGAGCCACTTCATTCACAAGTCAATACTTTATGCATGAAGCATCTGGTGTCAACGGGGCTTGCACGAATGGTGCCAACCCTTAGCCGGCGCGGCCGTGCCGCCTCGGGCGCCTGCCCGGCGCCGCCCTCAGTCCGCCGTGCCGCCGGTTTCGTAGAGCCGCCAGGCCGCCTCGGCGCCGAGGCCGCGGTGGATCATGGCCATCAGCGCGGCCACCACGCCCGAAGGGTTGGCATGCTGGTAGACGTTGCGTCCGTAGACCATGCCGACGGCGCCCTGGTCCAGCAGCACGCGCGAGCGCGCGAACACCTGCTGCAGGTCCTCGCGGCCGCCGCCGCGCACGAGCACGGGGCAGCGCGCGGCCTGCACCACGCGGTGGAAGTCGGCGGGGTCGCTGGTCGGGTCGGCCTTGACGATGTCGGCCCCCATCTCGCGTGCCAGGCGCGTCAGCGTGACGATCTTCTCGGCGTCGCCGTCGACGCTGTAGCGGCTGCCGGCGGTCGGGGCCTGCATCACCAGCGGCTCGATCATCAGCGGCATGCCGTAGCGGTCGCAGTCGGCGCGCACGCGCGCGATGTTCTGCACGCACTGGCGGAACAGCTCGGGCTCGTCGGGCAGCATGAACAGGTTGACCACCACGCAGGCGGCGTCCATCTGCACCGCGGGCAGCACCGGGTCGTCGTGGTTCTGCAGCACGGCCCACATCGCGCGGTGCCGGGTCGCGTTGTAGGGGTTGCCCATGTCCAGGCGCATCACCAGCGCGGGGCGGCCGCGGCCGGGGCGGTGCTGCAGCAGGTCGGCCTGGCCGAGGTTGAGCTGGATGGCGTCGGGCGCAGCGGCCACGAGCTTGTCCAGCACCGCGGGCATGTCCTCGAGCCCGTCGAGGAAGGTGGGTTCGTTGCACACGCCGTGGTCGAGCGCGATGTCCAGGCAGCGCCCGTTGTGCAGCAGCCGGCTCAGGCGTGCGGTCTTGTCCGTCGACATGGGAAGAGGTCCTTGAGTGGAGAGGGAAGGGGAGTCAGGCCAGCGCGTGCAGGTGCGCGGCCGCGGCCGCGTCGATGCGTTGCAGTGCCTCGTCGTGCAGGGCCAGCGCACCGGCGGCTGCGTTCTCGGTCGCCTGCTGCGGCACGCGCGCGCCGCACAGCGCCACCGACACGCTGCCGCGCGCCAGCGTCCAGGCGATCATCAGCTGGCCGAAGGAGCAGCCGAGCTGCCGGCGCAGCGGCTCGAGCGTCTCGAAGAAGGCCGCGAGCCTGGCGCGGTTGCCAGCGCTGAAGCGCGGGTTGCTCGCGCGCTGGTCGTCGCCGGTGAACTGGCGCGCGGGGTCGATGGGGCCCGCGAGCAGGCCCAGCGCCAGCGACGAATAGCCCAGCACCGCGACGTCGTGCTCGGCGCACAGCGGCAGCAGCGTCTGCTCGATCTCGCGGTCGATCAGGCTGTAGCGCTCCTGCGCCGCATCGACGGGGCCGTACTGCAGGTACTCGGCCAGCGTCTCGGGGCTCACGTTGCTCACGCCGATGGCGCGGATCTTTCCCTGCTGCTTGAGCGAGAGCAGCGCGTCCATGGTCTCGGCCACGGGCGTGGTGCTGTCCTGCCAGTGCGTGATGTAGAGGTCGATGTGGTCGGTCTGCAGGCGCCTGAGGCTCTCTTCGCATTCATGGAAGATCGACTCGCGGCCCAGGTAGCGGTACACCGGGTGGCCGTCCTCCTCGAAGAAGTGCGTGCCTTCCCGCGTGTGCCAGACCAGCCCGCACTTGGTGGCGATCACGGCTTCGTGGCGGCGGCCCTTGAGCGCGGCGCCGACGATGCTTTCGGAGCGCCCGAGCCCATACGCCGGCGCGGTGTCGATCAGCGTCACGCCTGCGTCCAGCGAAGCCTGGATCGCGCGCACGGCCGCTGCCTCGTCGGCACCACCCCACATCCATCCGCCCATGGCCCAGGTGCCCAGGCCGATGGCCGAGCATGCGATGCCCGAGGGGCCGAGCGTGGTCTTCTTCATCGTCGGTGCGTTGTCGTTCATCGCTGGGTCTTTCGTGTGTTCAGGAGGTGGTCGATGGTCACGGCCGCGAGCAGGATCAGGCCCTTGATCACGTCCTGCCAGTAGGGCGAGACGTCGAGCAGGATCAGCGAGCTGGTCACCACCGACAGCAGCGCCAGGCCCAGCACCGCGCCCAGCACCGTGCCCGCGCCGCCCTTGAGGCTGGCGCCGCCGATCACGGCCGCGGCGATCACGTTGAGTTCCATGCCCATGCCGAAGGTGGGCGTGGCGGCGCCGAAGCGCGCGGTGTAGATCACGCCGGCCAGGCCGGCCGAGGCCGAGCACAGCACCGTGACCCAGAACTTCACATGGCCCACGCGGATGCCCGAGTACAGCGCGGCCTTCTCGTTGCTGCCGGTGTAGAACACGCGCCGCAGCAGGGTCGAGCGGCGCAGCACGAAGTCGCTGACCACCACGATCGCCACGAAGATCAGGATCACCGCCGGCACGCCGAACAGCGTGCCCTGGCCGATGAACTTGAACTCGGCCGGCAGCGAGAACAGCGACTGCGGCGTGCCCTGCGTGAGCGCCAGGCACAGGCCGCGCACGATCACCATGAAGGCCAGCGAGGCGATGAAGTGGTTGAGCCCGATGCGCGTGACGCAGCCGCCGATCATCGCGCCGATGCCCGCGCTCGCGGCGATGGCGATGAGCCCGGCCGTCCACGGATCGAGGCCCATGAGGAACAGCTTGCCCGTGACCACCATCGCGAAGCACACCACCGAGCCCACCGACAGGTCGATGCCGCCGACGATCAGCAGGATGGTCATGCCCACCACCACGATGCCTTCGATGGAAAAGGACAGCAGCATCGCGCGCACGTTGTCCCAGGTGAGGAAGTAGGGCGAGGCGAAGCTCATCGCCACGCACAGCGCCGCGATGATCAGCAGCAGGCCCATCTCGCGCATGCGGATGAGCTGGAGGGCGGGCTTCGCCGGTCGCGGCGCCAGGCCCGCGTCGAGTTGTGCTGGAGGGTTCATGCTGTTTCCTGTTCGCATAGTCCGGAGGCCAGCCGCAGCAGCGCCTCTTCCGTCATGTCGTGGCCCTGCAGCTCGCCGGCCAGCCGGCCGTCGCGGATCACCAGCGCGCGGTCGCACAGGCCGATGATCTCGGGCAGTTCCGAGGAGATCACCACCACGCCCGTGCCCTGGTTCGCGAGCTCGCGCAGGATGTGGTGGATCTCCGACTTGGCGCCCACGTCGACGCCGCGCGTGGGCTCGTCCATCAGCAGCACCGAGGGTTCGGTGGCCAGCAGCTTGGCGATCGCCACCTTCTGCTGGTTGCCGCCCGACAGGCTGGCCACCTCGATGGCCACGCCGTCCGATTTCAGCTTGAGCTTGGCGCCCAGCGCCACCGCCAGCCGGTGTTCGGCCGCGCGCTGCAGCAGCCCGAAGCGCGAGCTCACGCGCTGCAGCGCCATCGAGGCGATGTTCTGCGCGATCGGCAGGTCGAGGTAGACCCCGGCCGCCTTGCGGTCCTCGCTGAGGTAGGCGATGCCGGCGCGCAGCGCGTCGCTGTATTTGCGAATCGACAGTGCCTTGCCGCGCAGCCGCACCGTGCCGCGCGTCGCGGGGCGCAGGCCGCACACGGTCTCGGCCAGCTCGCTGCGGCCCGCGCCCATCAGGCCCGCGATGCCGAGGATCTCGCCACGCCGGAGCGCAAAGGACACGCCGTGCACGCGCGCGCCGTCGGCGACGTCGCTCACCTCCAGCACGGCATCACCCGCGGCCGAGGCCTGCTGCTTGGGCGGGTAGTAGTTGCCCAGGTCGCGCCCGACCATGCGGCGCACCAGGCCGTCGGCATCGAGTTCGGCCAGCGGGCCGCTGTGCACGTTGCGCCCATCGCGCAGCACGGTCACGCGATCGCAGTGCGCGAAGATCTCGGCCATGCGGTGGCTGATGTAGACGATGCCGATGCCCTGCGCCTTGAGGTCGTGCAGCACCTTGAACAGCGCGGCCGATTCGTTGTCGGTCAGCGCGGCGGTGGGCTCGTCGAGGATCAGCACCTTGCAGTCGAGCGTGAGCGCCTTGGCGATCTCGACCAGCTGCTGGCTCGAGATGCTGAGCTCGCTCACGCGCGCGGCGGGGTCGATGTCCTGCCCCAGCCGTTGCAGCACCGTGGTGGCGCGCGCGTTGAGGCTGGCGTAGTCCATCCACGCCTGCCGGCCGGCGTTGATCTCGGGCATGAAGATGTTCTCGGCCACGGTGGCGTCCGCGCACAACGCGATCTCCTGGTGCACCAGGCCGATGCCCAGGCGCATCGCATGCGCCGGGCCGTCGATGACCACCGGTTGGCCGTCGAGCGTGATCTGCCCCTCGTCCGGCTGGTGGATGCCATCGATGATGTTCATCAGCGTGGACTTGCCCGCGCCGTTCTCGCCGCACAGCGCGTGGATCTCGCCGCGCGCGAGCGAGAAGTCCACGCCCGAGAGCGCGCGCGAAGCGCCGAAGCGCTTGCCGATGCCGCGCAGTGCGAGCAGATCGCTCACAGCGTTCATTCGCCGATGCCCTTGGTGCCGCGGCGCGCGAGGTACTTGTCCCAGTAGAAGTCGTCGGCGTTGGCCTTGCTGACCACGGCCAGGCCGTTGTCGAGGAAGGGCACGGCCATCGGGTTGGTGCCGTTGCGCTTGGCGTCGTTCATCGGATCGATGAGGCCCGGGTTCTTGGCCAGGAACAGCATCATCATCCCCATGTAGCCCTGCATGCCCTGGTTGGGGTTGATGGAGCCGAACACGTCGCCCGACTTGATCATGTCGAGGATCTTGGCGTTGACGTCGCAGCACATCACCTTGATGTTCTTCTTGCTTTCCACCTTGGCCTGCGCCGCGCCCAGCGCCGAGTTGGCCTCGGGCATGAACAGCGCGCCCAGGTTCGGGTTGGCCTGCGCCAGGCTCAGCACCGCCTGGTAGGCCTTGTTCGGGTCCTGGTTGCTGGCGGCGCGGCCGACCAGCTTCATGCCCGGGTGCTTGGCCTTCATGCGGTTGATGAAGGCGGCGATGCGGCGGTCGTGGTTGTCCTGGCCGGGGTTCTCCAGCACCGCGTACTCGCCCTTGCCGCCCATCGAGGCCGCGATCGCGTCGGCCGCCTGCGTGCCTTCGCGGTCGTTGTCCGAGGTGATGAAGGAGGTGCGCTTGGAGTTGGGCGAATCGGCCGCGAAGGTGACGACCGGGATGCCCATCGCCGCCGCGCGATTGATCGGCTCGATGAAGGGATCGGGGTTCATCGGGTGCAGCAGGATGCCCGCCGGTTTGCGCGCCAGTTCCTGCTCGAACGACGCCAGTTGCTTGTTGACGTCGTACTCCGGCGTGCCGGTGTAGCGCGTCTTCACGCCCAGCGTGCGGCCGAGCTGCTTCATCATTTCGTAGACCGGAAACCAGTACTCGACGCCCGACACCATCACGTTCATCACGTAGACGTCGCCGGCATTGCCGCGCAGGCCGGTGCCGGCCGCGGCAGGGGCGGGGGCTTGCTGTTGCGCGAGCGCGCTGGCGCCGGCCAAACCGATACCGGCGGCGGCCGCGGACTTCAGGAAATTACGCCTCATTCTTTGTCTCCTCACGTGGACTGGCAGAGCTGGCGACCTGCTGTTCGGGCAGGCCATACAGGACCTTGGTGTCACCACAGTTGTTATGACAGGTAGAATGTAAGCGCAGCCCGTTTCTTCGCATAACTAGGGGAAACGCTACTGGAAACACGCTTTCAATGCGTCGAAGCTGTTATGACATGAAGTCCAACATACTGATCGGCATCGACATGGGCTCGAGCAGCCTCAAAGCCCTGGCCCTCGACGCCGGGAGCGGCCGGGCGCTGGCGCTGTCCCGGCTGCCCCTGCCGCACGACCGGCTGCCAGCGGGCGGATGCGAAACGAGCGGGTCCGCCATCCGCGCCGCCCTGACCCAGGTGCTGCGCGACGTCGCCCGGCAACTCGGCGCGCGCGTGAACGACGTGCGCGCCATCGGCTGCACCGGCCACGGCGCCGGGCTCTATGCGCTCGATGCGAACCATGAACTGGTGGGCGGCAGGGCGGTGGCCTCGACCGACCAGCGCGCCGATGCACGGGCGCGTTCGCTGGCGCGGCGGCACGGCTCCATGCTCTTCGCCGACGTCGGCTGCCAGCCCTGGCCGGGCCAGCCCACGGTGATCGCGGCCGAGCTGCTGGGCGCCGACGCGGTGCAGCGTGGTGCGCTGCACCGCCTGCTGTTCGCCAAGGACTACCTGGGCTTCCTGCTGACCGGCGAGATCGCCACCGATGCCAGCGACGCCAGCACCGCGGGGCTGCTGGCTATCGGATCGGGCCAGTGGTCGCAGCCGGCCTTCGACGCCTGCGGCATCGCCGGGCTCGGCCCACGCGCCTTCGGTCCGCTGCTGCGCAGCGGCGAGGTGATGGGCCTGCTGCGGCCTTCGGAGGCGGCTTCGTGCGGATTGCCCGCAGGCATTCCGGTCGCGATGGGCGCCATCGACCTGCTGGCCTCGATGAACGCGGTCGGCGCCGAAGCGCGCGGCCGTGCGGTGTCGGTGCTCGGCACCTGGTGCGTGAATGCAGTGATCGGGCCGGTGATCGAGCCCAAGCCCGATGTCGTGGCGGTCGTCAACTTCGGCCGCACGCAGCAGCGGCTGTATTTGGAGAACAGCCCGTCGTCGATGGCCAACATCGCGTGGCTGGCCGGCGTGCTGGGCCTGCCCGATGCGCGGGCCGTGCTCGACCTCGCGATGTCGGTGCCGCTGGGTGCGCGCGGCCTGCGCTTCCTCCCTTTCGTGAACGGCGGTGCCGGCATCACGGCCGGCTTCGTCGGCCTGCAGAGCCATCACACGCGCGCCGACATGGCGCGTGCGGTGGTCGATGCCACCGCGGCGCTGCATGCCCGCCACACGGCGCGCCTCGCGGCCTGCGGCCTGCCGGTGTCGGCCTCGACCGTGCTGGGCGGCGGCGCCAGCGATGTGCGGCTGGTGCGCCTGCTCGCATCCTTGCTGGGCCGCCCGGTCGAGCGCTGCGCCGACGACGAGACCGGCGCGCGCGGGGCGGCGCTCTATGCCGCCATGTCGCAGGACATCGACCATGCGGCACCCGGCAGCGTGCTGCTCGCGGCTTGCGACAGCGTCGAGCCCGACGCGCGCGAGGCGCGGGCCCATGCGGATTTCAACGCGCGCTTCAACGAACTGATCGACACCATGTCTCCTGTGTTCTCGCATCTCGCGGAGTCCGTGCCATGAGCAACGAGACGCTTCCCTTCGTGCGTCCGGCCGCGATCGCCGAGCGCCACTTCTCCACCGTGATCATCGGCGCCGGCATCAACGGCGTCGGCGTGTTCCGCGACCTGTGCCTGCAGGGGGTGGACTGCCTGATCGTCGACAAGGGCGACTTCAGCGCCGGTGCCAGCAGCGCGCCCTCGCGCATGATCCACGGCGGCCTGCGCTACCTGGAAAGCGGCAGCTTCTCGCTGGTGGCCGAGGCCACGCGCGAGCGCAACCGCCTGCTGCGCAATGCGCCGCACCTGGTGCAGCCGCTGGAGACCGTGGTGCCGCTGTCGAGCTTCTCCGGCGGCCTGATGAGCAGTGCGCTGAAGTTCTTCGGCCGCACGCCGCCGCCGCGCACGCGCGGCCTGCTGGCGGTGGCCGCGGGCCTGCGGCTGTACGACCTGCTGGGCCGCCGCCAGCGCGTGATGCCCACCCACCGCATCCGCCGCGTGCCGCCGGCCGACCGGCGCCTGTTCCGCGCCGCCGTGCGCTGGACCGCGACCTTCTTCGACGCCTGGATCAGCCACCCCGAGTGGCTGGTGCTCGAACTGATCGGCGACGCCTGCCGCGACCAGCCGCGCTCGGCCGCCGCCAACCACTGCCGCCTGGTGGGCTGCGCCGGCAACATCCTCACGCTGCGCGACGCGCTCACCGGCGCGCTGGTGCAGGTGACGGCCGACACCGTGGTCAACGCCACCGGCGCCTGGCTCGACCGCAGTGCATCGGTGCTCGGCGGCGCGGACGCGCGCGTCACATCGCGGGTCATGGGCACCAAGGGCTCGCACCTGGTGCTCGACCATCCCGCGCTGCGCGACGCGCTCGAAGGCCGCATGGCCTACTTCGAGGCGGTGGACGGGCGGGTGTGCATCGTCTATCCCTTCCTCGACCGCGTGCTGGTGGGCTCGACCGACATCCCGGTCGACGACCCCGACCAGATCGCGACCGAGCCGGCCGAGGTCGACTACCTGCTCGAGGTGCTGGGCGAGGTGTTCCCGAACCTGGCCTTCGGTCGCGGCGACGTGGTCTACACCTATGTCGGCGTGCGCCCGCTCGCGCGCTCCGACGCCGACCAGCCGGGCCAGATCTCGCGCGACCACTCGGTGGTGGTGGACGCGCCCGACGCCACGCGCGACATCCCCGTGGTCGGCCTGGTGGGCGGCAAGTGGACCACCTTCCGTGCGCTGGCCGAAGAGGCCACCGACGAAGTGCTGCGGCTGCTGGGCCGCGCGCGCAACGCATCGACCGCGGCGCTGGCCATCGGCGGCGGTGCGGCGCTGCCGGTCGATGCCTCGTCCATCGAGGACTTTCTCGACCGCGTGGTGGCGTCGTCGGGCCTGGGCCGTGCGCGCGCGCAGGCCCTGCTGCGCCGCTATGGCGCCAAGGCCTTGCCGCTGGCGCCGCGGCTGGCTGCCGCGGGCGACGTGCCGCTGCTGCATGCGCCCGACCATTCGGTGGCCGAAATCCGCTACCTGTGCCGCGAGACGGGCGTGCTCCATCTCGACGATCTGGTGATGCGCCGCACGCTGCTGGCGATCCGCGGCATGGTCACCGACGCCGCGCTGGCCGAGATGGCCGCTGTCGCCGCCGATGCGCTGGGCTGGGACGCCGCCCGCCAGCACCAGGAGCTGCAGGCCTGCGCCACCGCGCTGCGCGAGCGGCACGGCGTGCGCCTCGCGCCGGTGCCACCGCCATCGCGCGCAGCCGCCTCTTCTTTCAATGCATCATTGACGAACCGCTCGGCCCTTGGCCAGTCCTAATGTGAACGCTTCCAACGACCCTTCGACCGTGCTCGACCGCGGCTCCGAATCCCCCCTCTGGGCCCAGTTCCGCGATGCCATCCGCCTGCAGATCCTGCAGGGTGTGCTGCCCATCGGCGCCAAGCTGCCGTCCGAGGCCGAGCTCGGCGAGCAGTTCGGCATCTCGCGCATCGTGGTGCGCGAGGCGCTGGCCGACCTGGTGCGCAACAACCTCATCTACAAGATCAAGGGCCGCGGCGCCTTCGTGTCGGCGCGCGAGCGCGACGAGGACTTCGTCTCGACCGTGCTCGGCTTCTCCGACGAGATGGAGCGCAAGGGCCGCTCGGTGCGCACCCAGATCCTCGTGCAGGAGCTGCGCGCACCCACCGAACAGGAGGCCGCCTCGCTGGGCCTCACCGACGGCACACAGGTGGTCGCGCTCAAGCGCCTGCGCAGCGTCGACGGCGAGCTGCGCCTGCTGGTCGAGACCGTGGTGCCGGCCGACCTGGCGCCGGGACTGCACCGCACGCGCCTGGACGACCGCTCGCTCTACGACGTGCTGCGCCGCCAGTACGGCCTGCGCCTGGTGCGCGCCGAGCGCTGGATCGACGCGGTGCTGCCCGATGCGCAGACCTGCGAACTGTTGAACCTGCCCACGCCCGAGCCGCTGCTGCGCATCGAATCGATCGCCTACGGCGCCAACGGTCGGCCGCTGGAGCACTACCGCGCGCTGCACCGCTGCAAGACCAGCCGCCTGCACGTGCAGACGACGACCTGAACGCGGTGTGTCAGGCCGTGGCCGCGGGCTTCGCCGGCCACAGCACCGAAGCGATCGCCACCATCATCAGCGCCACCGCGACGCCGTCCTGCCAGTGCACCACCTCGCCCAGCCACACCGCACCGCTGAACACGCCGAGCACCGGGATGAACATCACGCTCAGGGTCGAGGCCACGGGCGGCAGGCCGCGCGCGAGGGAGAACCAGGCGGCGTGCGCAAAGCCGAAGATCAGCACCGCGTTGTAGCCGATCGAGCCCCAGGTCACGGCGCCGGGCCAGACCAGCTGGTCGCGCTCGAAGAGCAATGACAGCACGGTCATCACCACGGCCGTCATCGCCGTCATCCAGAACGAGAGCGTGAGCGTCGGCAGCCCGATGCGCGTGTGGCGCAGTTGCTGCGTGCCCAGGGCCCAGGTGGCGGCCGCGACCAGCGCCAGCGCCACGTAGCCGGGCCGTCCCGCGAGGCCGGTGAGTTCGTGCCACAGCAGCAGCCCGACGCCGATCGAACAGGCGCCCACGCCGAGCCATGCGCGCCGCGTGAGCATGGCCGAGAACAGCAGCGCCCCGATCACCGCAGAGAACACCGGCATCGTGTAGCCCAGGATCGCGGCACGTCCGCCCGACAGCGCCTTCACCGCCAGGATGATGCAGGCGTGCCAGACGAACATGTTGGTGGCCCCCAGCCACACCAGCTCGGGCCAGGCGCTGCGCGGCACGCGGAACGGCACCTTCATCCACACCAGCGCGAGCCCCAGCACCGGCAGGCCCAGCCAGATCGAGATCGCGCGGAAGCCCAGCGGCGGGTAGTCCGCCACGCCGAGCTTCATCACCGGCCAGTTGAAACCCCAGGCGAGGGTCAGGAGAACGAGGAGGATGAACTGGCGTGGAGTGAAGGAGGGCATGGGGCGCGATTGTGGCGTGGGGTGTGCGTTGGTTGGCGCGCGAAGGCAAGGCCGGCCTGGGAGGTGTTCATCGTTGCCGCGCGAGCGCGAATCTTCAGTCGCCGGACGCCGCCAGAGGCAGCAGCACGGTCACGGCGCTGCCCCGTCCGAGTCCTTCGCTGGCGGCCGATACCTCGCCGCCATGCCGCTCGACGATCTTTCTCACGATGGCCAGGCCCAGGCCCAGCCCACCTTCGGCATTGGACGCGGCCCCGGGCGCCTGCACGAAGGGTTCGAACAGTTCCTCGATGGCGCCGGGCTGCATGCCGATGCCGTTGTCGCTCACGGTGACGGCCACCTTGCGCGTCGCGGTGATGCGCAGGCCCAGTGCCAGGTCGCCGCCCGGGTCGGTGTACTTGGATGCGTTGTTGAGCAGGTTCGCGAACACCTGTACCAGGCGCGTCGCATCGCCGAGCACCGTCACCGGCGCGGTGCCCAGGTCGGTGCGCAGCCGATGCCCCTTCTTCGCGATCAAGGGCTCGCTCTGCTCCAGCGCCTGCGCGAGCACCGTACGCAGGTCCACCGGCTGCGGATCGATGTGGAACTCGCCGCGCATGACGCCCGAGAGGTCGACCAGGTCGTTCGCCATGCGCGTCATCTGCAGCACCTGCCGCCCGATGAGTTCGCTGGCCCAGACCACCCGCTTCGCGTCGTCGGGCGCGCGCCGCAGCAGCTCCTGCGCCGAGTGCAGCGCCGACAGCGGGTTGCGGATCTCGTGCCCCAGCGTGGCCATGGCGTGGTCCTTGGCGCGGTTGCTGGCCTTCAGTTGCCGCACGCTCTCGGCCAGGGCATGGCGCGAAGTCCGCAGGCGCCCGCCGATGACGCCGATGCTCAGGCCGATCACCAGGAACAGCACGGTCCGGCTGAGGTTCTGCGGCTGGAGGAAATCGTGCAGCCCGGTGCCGCTGCCGATGAAGAAGTAGGTGCCGATGGAGGTGCTCAGCACGGTGGCGAACAGCGCCGGCCCGAAGCCTCCGTAGAGCGCGGCCACCACGACGGCGAGCGACAGGATGAGATAGGGCCCCTGCTGCCCCAGCAGGGGGTTCATCAGGTAGCGCAGCAGCAGCGCGGCCAGCACCGCCGCCAACGCGATGGCGTAGTCGCGCGCCTGCGCGCTGGCGGAGGGTTGCTCGGGCGGCATCAGTGGCATGGTCTGGGGGCCGGGTGCGGCTGAAGAAACACGCTCGTCTCAGAGCAGCCGCTTCAGATACCGCCCCGTGTGGCTCGCCTCGTTCGCCGCGATGTCCTCCGGCGTGCCTTCGCCCACCACCGTGCCGCCGCCGGCGCCGCCTTCGGGGCCCATGTCGATCAGCCAGTCGGCGGTCTTGATGACGTCGAGGTTGTGCTCGATCACCACGATGGTGTTGCCCGCGTCGCGCAGCTGGTGCAGCACCTTGAGCAGCAGCTCGATGTCGGCGAAGTGCAGGCCAGTGGTCGGCTCGTCGAGGATGTAGAGCGTGCGGCCGGTGTCGCGCTTGCTGAGCTCGAGCGCGAGCTTCACGCGCTGCGCCTCGCCGCCCGACAGCGTGGTCGCGGCCTGGCCCAGCTTGATGTAGGAGAGGCCCACGTCGAGCAGCGTGTGCAGCTTGCGTTCGATGGTCGGCACGGCCTTGAGGAAGGCGTGCGCGGTCTCGACCGTCATCTCGAGGATCTGCGCGATGTTCTTGCCCTTGTACTGGACCTCGAGCGTCTCGCGGTTGTAGCGCTGGCCGTGGCAGACCTCGCACGGCACATACACGTCGGGCAGGAAGTGCATCTCGACCTTGACCACGCCGTCGCCCTGGCAGGCCTCGCAGCGGCCGCCGGCCACGTTGAAGCTGAAGCGGCCCGGGCCGTAGCCGCGTTCGCGCGCGGTGTTGGTCTCGGCCATCAGCTCGCGGATCGGCGTGAACAGTCCGGTGTAGGTGGCCGGGTTGCTGCGCGGCGTGCGGCCGATCGGGCTCTGGTCGACGTTGATGACCTTGTCGAAGTACTCGATGCCTTCGATGGCCTCGTGCTCGGCCGGCTCGTCGTGGGCGCGGTAGAGCGTGCGTGCCACCGCGCTGTAGAGCGTGTCGTTGACCAGCGTCGACTTGCCCGAGCCCGACACGCCGGTCACGCAGGTCAGCAGGCCCACCGGGAAGGCCACGCTCACGTTCTTCAGGTTGTTGCCGCTGGCGTTGACCACGCGGATCTCCTGCAGTTCGCCCTGCGAAGCCAGGTGCGCGGCCTCGCGCGCGGCGCGCCGCTCGGCGGCCGGGCTCTGCGGAAAGCGCGAAGAAGAAGCCTTCTTGCCTTCGTTGAAAGCCGGCTTGGCGACCACCGGCAGCCAGGCGGTGCGGTGCGCGGGCACCGCGATCTTCTTGGTGCCCGACAGGTACTGGCCGGTGAGTGAGTCCGGGTTGGCCGCGACCTCTGCATAGGTGCCCTCGGCCATCACGCGCCCGCCGTGCACGCCCGCGCCCGGGCCCATGTCGATCACGTGGTCGGCGGCGGCGATCATGTCCTCGTCGTGCTCGACCACGATCACGCTGTTGCCGATGTCGCGCAGATGCTTGAGCGTGCCGATCAGCCGGTCGTTGTCGCGCTGGTGCAGGCCGATGCTGGGTTCGTCGAGCACGTACATCACGCCCGTCAGGCCCGAGCCGATCTGCGAGGCCAGCCGGATGCGCTGCGATTCGCCGCCCGACAGCGTCTCGGCGCTGCGGTCCAGGCTCAGGTAGTTGAGGCCCACGTCGTTGAGGAACTTGAGCCGCAGGCCGATTTCGCGCACCACCTTGTCGGCGATCTCGGCCTTGGAACCGCGCAGCTTCAACGTCTGGAAGTAGGCCAGGCTGTCGCGCAGCGTCAGATGGCTCACTTCGTAGATCGCCATGCGCGGCGGTTCGGTGCCCTCCGCGCGTTCCGAGATGTCGTCGACCAGGAACACGTTGCGCGCCTCGCGCCGCAGCCGCGAGCCGCCGCAGTCGGGGCAGGGCTGCATGTTGCGGTAGCGCGCCAGGTCTTCGCGCACCAGCGTGGAGTCGGTCTCGCGGTAGCGCCGTTCCATGTTCGGGATGATTCCCTCGAAGGGGTGCTTCTTCACCAGCTTCTTGCCGGCCGAGGCGCCCGATTCCATGGTGTAGCTGAACTTGATCTCTTCCTCGCCCGAGCCCTGCAGCAGCACCGCCTGCACCTCGGCCGGCAGCGACTCGAAGGGCGCGTCGAGGTCGAACTTGTAGTGCTTGGCGAGGCTCTCCAGCATGCTGAAGTAGTAGCCGTTGCGGCGGTCCCAGCCCTTGATCGCGCCGCTGGCCAGCGACAGCGAGGCGAAGGCGACCACCCGGCTCGGGTCGAAGAACTCGCGGTGGCCCAGGCCGTCGCAGCTCGGGCAGGCGCCGACCGGCGAGTTGAACGAGAACAGCCGCGGCTCCAGCTCGGCCAGCGAGTAGTGGCAGATGGGACAGGAGAACTTGGCGTTGAACAGGTGCTCCTTGCCGGCCACGGTGTTCTCGTCGCCCATCTCCAGCGCGATGGCGCGGCCGTCGGCCAGGCGCAGCGCGGCCTCGAAGCTCTCGGCCAGGCGCTGCTGCATGTCGGGGCGTGCGCGCAGCCGGTCGATCACCACGTCGATGTCGTGCTTCTCGGTCTTCTTGAGCTTGGGCAGGTCGTTGTATTCGTAGGTCGCGCCGTCGACGCGAAAGCGCACGTAGCCCGCGGCCTGCATCTCGGCGAACAGCTCGAGGAACTCGCCCTTCTTCTCGCGCGCGACCGGCGCCAGGATCATGAGGCGCGGCTCGTCGGGGATGGCCAGCGTCGCATCGACCATCTGCGAGACCGTCTGCGCCTGCAGCGGCAGGTGGTGGTCGGGGCAGTAGGGCGTGCCGGCGCGGGCATAGAGCAGGCGCAGGTAGTCGTGGATCTCGGTCACCGTGCCCACGGTCGAGCGCGGGTTGTGGCTGGTGGCCTTCTGCTCGATGCTGATCGCGGGCGACAGGCCCTCGATCACGTCGACGTCGGGCTTGTCCATGAGCTGCAGGAACTGCCGCGCATAGGCCGACAGGCTCTCCACATAGCGGCGCTGCCCCTCGGCATAGAGCGTGTCGAAGGCCAGGCTGGACTTGCCCGAGCCCGACAGGCCGGTGATCACCACCAGCTTGTTGCGCGGGATGTCGAGGTCGACGTTCTTGAGGTTGTGCGTGCGTGCGCCGCGGATGCTGATGCGCTGCTGCGCGAGCACGGCACCGAGGTAGGCGTCGTTTTGGGGCGAATTCACAGGCGGCGGTCCGATTTTTTGGGCAACCGGACATGATAGACGCCCGGGCTTTCCTCGGCTGGGATCTGGTTTAGGGCAGATTCAGGGTCGCCGCGCTGCCCGGCGACGGCCGGTTCCCGAAGGCCGGGCCCGAGCGTAGATAATCGCAGGTTCATTTTTTCCTCCTCTTCATCCATTCATCAGGGGCAGTGCACATGGCATCGGTCAACAAAGTCATCCTCGTCGGCAATCTCGGCCGCGATCCCGAAACCCGTACCTTCCCGAGCGGGGACCAGGTCTGCAACGTGACCCTGGCCACCACCGACAAGTGGAAGGACAAGCAGAGCGGCGAGATGAAGGAAGCGACCGAGTGGCACCGCCTGGTGTTCAACGGCCGCCTCGCCGAAATCGCCGCGCAGTACCTGCGCAAGGGCTCGCAGATCTACGTCGAAGGCCAGATCCGCACCCGCAAGTACCAGGACAAGGACGGCGTCGAGAAGTACGCCACCGACATCCGTGTCGACCAGATGCAGATGCTGGGCAGCCGCCAGGGCATGGGCGGCCCGGCCGGCGCCGCTGACGACGGCGGCTATTCGCAGGGCGGCGGCAATGGCGGCGGCGGTGGTGGCGGTGGCGGTTACTCGCGCCCGGCGGCCGCGGCACCGCGCCAGGCACCGGCTCCCCGCCAGGCGCCGGCTTCGGCGCCCGCGCGTTCGTCGTCGGGCTTCGACGACATGGACGACGACATTCCGTTCTGATCCGACGCCCTGCGGCGAGACGACAAGGCGCGGTGCCGGCAGGCCCCGCGCCTTTTTTTCGCCTGCGCCCGTCGCCGCAGACAATGCATCCCCATGACCATCAACCTGCAGACCCTCAAGTGCGCCGAATGCGGCAGCAGCGTGCTCACGCGCACCGGCCTCAACCAGTACGAGTGCGCGCATTGCGGGTCGGTGGCGGTGGTGGAGGACGATGTCTCGGCGCGGCTCGACCGGGTGCTCGAGCAGGTCAAGGATGCGGCGGCCGATCGGCTGGCGAAGGAGCAGGCGGCGCGCGGTGCGCAGCAGATCCGGATGATGGGGCTGGCCTTCGGCGCGGTGGTGGTGCTGGGCGCCGTGGTCTTCGCCGTCAGCGCCTTCCTGCCCAAGAGCCGCTCCGGCGCGGCGATCGCGCCGATGGCGGCGGCGAAGGTCGACCGCACGATCCCGGTCGACGGGCTCAAGCTGGGTGAGGCGCGCCAGGTGCTGGTCGGCAGCGGCAGTTCGGCGCGGCCCAGGCTCTTCGTGCTGGCGCGCAACGAGACCGGCCAGGCCCTCGAGACGCCGCGCGTCGAGGCGCAGTTCTACGACGGCGAGACCCGGCTCGGCACCCGCACCGAAAGCTTGCCGGTCGCGCTGCTGATGCCGGGCGAGTCGGCGCCGCTGCTGATCGATCTGCCGGGCGGTGACCAAGCGGTCACGCGCCAGGACCTGACGGTCTCGCGGCTGTCGGCGCCCCACCGGGCGGTCGAAGGGCCGGCGCTGCGCTTCGCGCGCGTGCGGCTGGTGCAGCAGAAGGACGAGGTTCGGCTGGTGGGCCGCCTGGTGAACACGCGCACCGATGCCACGCTGACCGGCCTGCAGGTGCTGGCCACGGCCTACGACGACGGCGGCGTCCCGATCGGCTTCGGCCGCGGCTATGTGCAGGGCAGTGAACTGCGTCCCGGCGAGCGCAGCGCGGTCGAGGTGCGCATCGAGCGCTTCGGCGGCAGCACGCCGATCGCTGCCTGGGACTACCGCATCGACCAGCATGTGAGTGCAGCCGACGGCAGCCGCAACGCGGTGCTCGCAGCCGACCGCGTGGTGCGCACCGTGGGTGCGCCCGAAGCCTTCAACCCCGAGCTGCGCATGAGCACCGAGGACCTGCTGGCCGAGGATGCCGAACGCTTCAACCTGGCGCAACTCGAGCTGTTGCCGCTGATCCCCGGCGTCAACACGATCCGCCAGCGCACCTACATGACCGAGCTGGTGAACCGCAGCAAGGACCTGATCGCCGTCACGCCGGCCGCCGTGATCTCGCGCTTCGACGGCAACACCCTGGACGGCACGACCCGGCTCGACGGCATGGCCTACCTCTACCCGGGCGAGCGCATGCCGGTGCAGGTCGATCCGCGCCGGGCCGACCGCATCACGCAGACCCGGGTCGAGTGGAAGCCGATGCGAGCTGCGGCGCTGCCGGGCCCGCGCATCCCGCTCGAGGTCCGGGTGACCGGCACCGAGGCCCAGATGGGCAGCGTGCTGGTCAACTTCAGCCAGCGCTTCAGCTACAAGGCCGTGCTGGTGAAGGGCGAGGTGAAGAACCCGGGTGCGGCCATCGTGCGCAAGGCGCGGGTCTGGGTCAGCCTGCGCGACAAGACCGGGCGGCTCACCGGCTTCAAGCCGGTCGACAACCTGCCGGCCATCGGTCCGGGCGAGAGCGTGCCTTTCGAGGTGCGCGTCGAGCAGCAGGGCGACGATTTCGCGACGGTGAGCACGGTCTACCAGAGCAACGAATAGCCGGCAGGCGCACGCGCGCAGGCCCTCAAGTAAAGTGGCGCCCCTTGCTCCAGACAACGAATCCCCCTTTGCCCGCCGACGGCCTTCGCCTCGAGGATGTCACGCTGGTGCGTGGCACGCGGCGCGTGTTCGAGCGGCTCACGCTGCACCTGACCGAGCGCCGCATCGGCCTGATCGGTGACAACGGCGCTGGCAAGAGCAGCCTGTTCCGCCTGCTGTGTGGGCTCGACCGGCCCGACGCGGGCTGGGTGCGGGTGCACGGGCTGGACACGGCGTCCGAGCGCCGGCAGCTGCCGCGCCACATCGGCCTGATGTTCCAGAACCCCGACGACCAGATCATCTTTCCCACCGTGGCCGAGGAACTGGCCTTCAGCCTGATGGCGCAGGGCGCGGCGCGCGCTGCGGCACGCGCGCAGGCGAAGGATTTTCTCGCGCAGCGCGGCCTGTCGGACTGGGCCGGCCGCGCGGTGGGCGAACTCAGCCAGGGCCAGCGCCAGCAGGTCTGCCTGCTGGCGCTGCAGATCTGCAGCCCGCGCACGCTGCTGCTGGACGAGCCCTTCGCGAGCCTCGACCTGCCGAGTCAGGCGCGCCTGTCGGCACAGCTCGCGGCGACCGAACAGCAGGTCGTGGTGTCGACCCACCAGCTCGACACCGTGCGCGACTTCGAACGCGTGCTGTGGCTGGCCGATGGCCAGGTGCGCGCCGACGGCAGCGGCCCGGCGGTGTGCGCGGCCTACGTCGACGACGTGCGGGCACGTGCCGATGTCGAGCAGCGTCACGGCGTGCCGCATGCGTAGCCTCTATTCGTCGCAGGCCACCTGGCTGCACGCGCTGCCGGCCGGGCTGAAGCTCGCGCTCCTTTCCGTGGGCGGCACGCTGCTGGTGCTGATGGACCGGCCGCTTCCGCTCGCGGTGGTGGGCGGGGGCGTGCTGCTGTGCTTCCTGTCGCTCGGCCCGCCCGCATGGCGCCGCGCGCGCATGCTGCTGGGCATGGCGGTGGCCGGGGCCCTGATCATCGGCTTCCATGTCGCGCTGGGCTCGACGATGCTGGGCGTGGTGAGTGCCCTGCGGCTCGCCAGTGCCGCGCTGTTGGCGTTGATGCTCACGCTGAGCACGCGCTTCGACGACCTGCTGGCCGTGCTCGAGGCCGTGCTGCAGCCGTTGCAGCGCCTGGGCGTGCCGACCGAGCGGCTGGCGCTGGGCATCGGGCTGATGCTGCGTTTCGCCGAGAATTTCCATGCGCAGTGGCAGCGCCTCGACGACGCCTACCGGGTCCGCGCGGGCCGTGGCGGTGGCTTCCGCCTGCTCGCGCCGCTGACCATCCGCACCCTGCAGACCGCGGAACGCGTGGCCGACGCACTGGCCGCCCGGCTGGGCCGTTGATGCGCGGCCTGTGCATCGAAATTTTCCACGTCTTCTTCACCGGATCGACACCATGACTTCTTCTGCCGGGTCCCTCACTTCGTCGCGCTCGCTGTCGTACGTCGCTTTGTTCGCGGCGCTGATGGCCGTGTTCGGCCTGATCCCCAAGGTCGACCTGCCCTTCGGCGTGCCGATCACGCTGCAGTCGCTGGGCGTGATGCTGGCCGGTTGCCTGCTCGGGCCGCGGCGCGGCTTCTGCGCGATCGCGCTGTTCCTGCTGGCCGTGGCGCTGGGCCTGCCCCTGCTGCCGGGGGGCCGCGGCGGCCTGGGCGTGTTCGTGGGCCCGACCGCGGGCTTCCTGTTCGGCTGGATGTTCGGGGCCTTCGCCTGCGGCCTGCTGATGCGCCGCATGGCGCGCCTGAGCGGCGCGGCCCTGTGGGCCGGCGCCTTCGCCGCCGCGCTGGTCGGCGGCATCGGGGTGGTCTATGCCTTCGGCATCGCCGGCCTGGCGTGGGCGGCCCACATGTCGCTGACGCAGGCCACGATGGCCATGCTGATCTTCATCCCGGGCGACCTGATCAAGTGCGCGCTGTGCGCGCTGCTGGTGCAGACCGTGATGCGCGGCATGCCGGGCTGGCGCCTGGACCGCGATTGAGAACATGTGAGGGAACCTGCTGCGCGCCCCGATCCCGCATCTGCGGTGCTCACCGCACGTGAGTGCGGCTCCGCTCCTCAATGCAGGCCCGGGTCGCTCGCGACGGTTCCTTCACATGTTCCAAGCCTTCAATCGCCCGGGCGTCGGAACACAGTTTCCGATACATAGGCCTTGCGCGGCCCGTGCACGGTGTGCTGGATGACGAAGCGGCCGTCGGCCAGGAAGCGGTAGCGGCTCTCGTAGGTGTCGGGCGTGCACAGGTGGGTGGCTGCGCCGGTCCAGCCGTCGCCGTCGGGCGCCAGCGCGATGGCATGGAAGAGCCGCGGCGGGGTCTCGGCGAAGAACACGGCCAGGCCGTCCGGCGCCCGTTCGAAGCGGTACTCGCGGTGCCCGTCGAAGGACTGGCCGTTGGCCAGCCGCACCCGGCCGTCCTCGCGGTAGTGCAGGCTGTCGGGCCCCTCGCGCGTGAACCGCGCCACGCCGCGCATCTCGGCCTGGCCTTCGATGGTGCGCATCAGTTGCCAGGCGCCTTCGAGCCCGTCGAAGACCGACGCGGCGCCGCCCCAGGGCGCGCACGGTGCAGAGGAGGGGCTGGGCAGCGTCATGCATCGGGACTCTACGCCACGGGGGCGCGGCCCTAGCAGACTGCGCAATGGCCTGCCTCAGCAGGCCAAAGCCGATCGGTCCATGATGCGCGCCATGGCCGATTTTTCCATCCTCGATCTCTCTCCGATCTGCGAAGGCGGCGACGCTGCGCAGTCGTTCAAGAATTCCCTCTCGCTGGCGCAGCACGCCGAGGCGCAGGGCTACCGCCGCTATTGGCTGGCCGAGCACCATGGCATGCCGGGCATCGCGAGCGCGGCCACGGCCGTGCTGCTGGCCTACATCGGCGCCGGCACCTCGACCATCCGCATCGGCGCGGGCGGCGTGATGCTGCCCAACCATTCGCCGCTGGTGATCGCCGAGCAGTTCGGCACGCTCGAGTCGCTGTACCCGGGCCGCATCGACCTGGGCCTGGGCCGCGCGCCCGGCTCCGACCAGCGCACTGCGCGCGCGCTGCGCCGCAACCTCGAATCGGATTCCGACCAGTTCCCGCAGGACGTGATCGAGCTCATGGACTTCATGAGCAAGGAGCCGCGCCAGCCCGTGATGGCGGTGCCGGGCCGCGGGCTCGAGGTGCCGGTGTGGATCCTGGGCTCGAGCACCTTCGGCGCGCAACTGGCGGCGCACCTCGGGCTGCCCTATGCCTTTGCCTCGCACTTCGCGCCGCAGCAGATGATGGCGGCCATCCGGATCTACCGCGAGAGCTTCAAGCCCTCGGCGCAGCTGGCCAAGCCCTATGTGATGCTGGGCTTCAATGCCTTCGCGGCCGAGACCGACGAGGAAGCGACATTCCGCGCGAGCTCATGGCAGCAGGCCTTTGTGAACCTGCGCAGCGGACGGCCCGGCCGGCTGCCGCCGCCGGTCAAGGACTACTACGCGAGCGTGGGGCCGGCCGAGCGCGCGCTGCTCGACTCGGTGCTGTCGTGCTCGGCCGTCGGTTCGCGCGAGACGGTGCGCGCCGGCCTGGCCGCGTTCATCGAGAGCACCGGCGCCGACGAACTCATGATCACTTCGCAGGTGCACGACCATGCGGCACGGCTGCGCTCCTACGAGATCGTGGCCGGGCTGCACAAGGAACTGTTCCCGGCCCGCGCCTGATGCCGGTTCAGGTGGGGTAGCTGCCGGGCAGCAGGATCTTTTTGTCCACGTTCTGGATGTTGGTGTGGCCGCAGAAGGCCATGGTCACGTCCAGTTCCTTGTGGATCAGCTGCAGCGCCTTGGTCACGCCGGCTTCGCCCATCGCGCCCAGGCCGTAGGCCATGGCGCGGCCGATCATGGTGCCGCGCGCGCCCAGCGCCCAGGCCTTGAGCACGTCCTGGCCGCTGCGGATGCCGCCGTCCATCCAGACCTCGGTCTTCGAGCCCACCGCGTCGATGATCGGCGGCAGCGCCTCGATGCTCGAGGGCGCGCCGTCGAGCTGGCGGCCGCCGTGGTTGCTCACCACGATCGCATCGGCGCCGGCATCGACCGCCAGCTGCGCGTCCTCGGCCACCATGATGCCCTTGAGGATCAGCTTGCCGCCCCATTGCTTCTTGACCCATTCGACGTCGGCCCACGACAGCGTCGGGTCGAACTGCTCGTTGGTCCAGGCCGACAGCGAACGCATGTCGCTCACGCCCTTGACGTGGCCGACCAGGTTGCGGAAGGTGCGGCGCTTGGTGCCCAGCATGCCCAGGCACCAGGCCGGCTTGGTGGCCAGGTTGACGATGTTCTTCAGCGTGGGCCGCGGCGGCGCGGTCAGGCCGTTCTTCAGGTCCTTGTGGCGCTGGCCGATCACCTGCAGGTCCAGCGTGAGCACCAGCGCGCTGCACTTGGCGTTGCGGGCGCGCTCGATCATGCGGGCCATCGATTCGCGGTCGCGCATCATGTAGAGCTGGAACCAGAAGGGCGCCTTCGTGTGCTCGGCGATGTCCTCGATCGAGCAGATGCTCATGGTCGAGAGCGTGAACGGGATGCCGAACTTCTCGGCCGCGCGTGCCGCGTGGATCTCGCCGTCGGCATGCTGCATGCCGGTCAGGCCGACCGGCGCGATCGCGACCGGCATCTTCGCGGCCTGGCCGACCATGGTGGTGGCGGTGGTGCGGCCTTCCATGTTGACCGCCACGCGTTGGCGCAGCTTGATCTTGTGGAAGTCCTCGCTGTTGGCGCGGTAGGTGCCTTCGGTCCACGAACCGGAGTCGGCGTAGTCGTAGAACATGCGCGGCACGCGCTTTTCGGCAAGGACGCGCAGGTCTTCGATGGTGGTGATGGTGGTCATGGCAATGGAGGCAGTGCAGGGCAGGCCGGCCGATGGGGCCGGGGCGGCGGAGGGCCGTGCCGCACTCTAGGGGCAGCCGGCCGGCGGCGGCGTGAATTATGGGCGGGTCGGGCGTGAAGCTTTTTCAAGGCGGTGCCGGGCCGACAGCGCTCAGTCGTCCAGCGCCTGGCGCAGCCAGTCGACGAAGGCCGCGCATTCCCAGCGCTCCAGCGTGCCCGGTTTCCAGCACAGAAAGTAGTCGTTGGGTGAGCGCACGCTCTCGCGCGACAGCCGGACCAGCCGTCCGCTGTCGAGCCAGGCCTGGCCCAGCTTGAGGCGCATCAGCGCGACGCCGAAGCCGGCCACCGCGGCGTCGAGCACCAGCCCCAGGTCGTTGAACTGGGTGCCGGTGCGCGGCTCGGGCAGCCCGATGCCGCAGGCCCGGAACCAGGTGTGCCAGGGCTCGAGCGGCGAGGGGATCAGGTGCGCGCGCGCCACGATCTCGTCGCTGTCGAAGCCCTCGAGCGGGCCGGTCTCGTGCAGGTATTCGGGGCTGCAGACCGGGCAGATGTCCTCCGACAGCAGGTGCGTCGACTCGCGGTCGGCGAAGGCGCCCTGGCCCAGGCGCAGCTCGATGTCGGCCTCCTCGGCCGTCAGGTGGTGGCCCGGGATCGTGACCTGCAGCATCAGCTCGATCTCGGGATAGGCATGGCGAAAGCGCGCCAGCCGCGGCAGCAGGATCTGGCGCGAGAAGGTGGGCGTGACGGCCACCCGCAGCCGGGTCGGCGCCTCGGGATGGCGCTGGCGCCCGGGCGTCTGCTGCAGCGCGGCCAGGGCCTCGCGCACGCGCGGCAGGTAGGCCGTGCCCTCGGGGCTCAGGCTGAAGTCGCCGCGGGCGAAGACCTTGCAGTCGAGCTGGGTCTCGAGCTGGCGGATGCGGTGGCTCACCGCGCTGGGCGTGACGCTCAGTTCCTCGGCTGCCTGCGTGACGCTGCGCAGGCGCGCCAGCGCCTCGAAGGCGAGCAGGCTCTGGATGGGCGGGATGCGGGACATGGCGGGGATTGTGGCGTGCCCGCATCGGCCGGGGCCGCTCGGTGATTTCCCGCATGCGGGCACCGGTCGGCCGGGGCTGGGACAATGGCGCCCTATGACAAAGCAGCGCATCGTGGTCGGCCTGAGTGGCGGCGTCGACTCCGCCGTCACCGCGCACCTGCTCAAGCAGCAGGGCCACGAGGTGGTCGGCATCTTCATGAAGAATTGGGAGGACGACGACGACAGTGAATACTGCTCGTCGAACGTCGACTTCATCGACGCAGCCAGCGTGGCCGACGTGCTGGGCATCGAGATCGAGCATGTCAACTTCGCGGCCGACTACAAGGACCGGGTGTTCGCCGAGTTCCTGCGCGAGTACCAGGCCGGCCGCACGCCCAACCCCGACGTGCTGTGCAACGCCGAGATCAAGTTCAAGGCCTTCCTCGACCACGCGATGCGGCTGGGCGCCGAGAAGATCGCCACGGGTCATTACGCGCGGGTGCGCCTGAACGAAGGCACGGGCCGGCACGAACTTCGGAAGGGCCTGGACCCGGCCAAGGACCAGAGCTATTTCCTGCACCGCCTGAACCAGGCGCAGCTGTCGAAGACGCTGTTCCCGGTGGGCGAGCTGCACAAGACCGAGGTGCGCCGCATCGCCGACGCCATCGGCCTGCCGAATGCGAAGAAGAAGGACTCGACCGGCATCTGCTTCATCGGCGAGCGGCCGTTCCGCGAATTCCTCAACCGCTACATCTCCAAGGAGCCCGGCCCGATCAAGGACGAGCGCGGCCGCACGCTGGGCGAGCACCAGGGCCTGAGCTTCTACACGCTGGGCCAGCGCCAGGGCCTGGGCATCGGCGGCGTGAAGGAACGCGGCGCGCAGCGCGGCGCGGGCGACCATTCGCCCTGGTTCGTGGCGCGCAAGGACATGGCGGCCAACACGCTCTGGGTGGTGCAGGGGCACGACCATCCCTGGCTGCTGTCGCAGACATTGAGCGCCGACGACGCGAGCTGGGTCGCGGGCAGCGCGCCGGTGGCGGGCGGCTACGGCGCCAAGTCGCGCTACCGGCAGGCCGACGCGGCCTGCGCGCTGGGCGCGGGCGCGAACGGCGCCTTCCACCTCGATTTCGCGCAGCCGCAATGGGCGGTGACGCCGGGGCAGTCGGCGGTGCTGTACGACGGTGACGTGTGTTTGGGCGGAGGAGTCATCGAGTCCCTCCCCGAAGCGCCTTCGGCGCCTCCCCCCTCCGGGGGGCGACACCAGCGGCCCGGCTGAAAACGTGCGAATGAACCTGCTGCGCACCCCGATCCCGCATCTGCGGTGCGCACCGCACGGGCCTGCGGCTCCGCTCCTCGCTACAGGCTCGGGGCGCTCGCGACGGTTCCTTCACACGTTTTGAGTCGACTCAACGCAGTGGCGTGGCGTGCACCGACGCATCGGTGTGGATCAGCGACAGCGGATGGCGCTGGCCCGTCAGGTAATCCTCGATGCATTCCAGCAGCAGCGGGCTGCGGTGCCGGTCGGCGCTGGCGCGGAGTTCGTCGGGCGTCATCCAGAGCGTGCGCACGATGCCTTCGTCGAGCGCGCGCCCGGGCTCGAAGGCGCCCAGCGTGCCGGCGAAGGCGAAGCGCAGGTAGGTGACGTCCTCCTCGCTGTCGCGCTGTTCGGTGGCGCTGCCCGGCGCGCGCTGGAAGCGGGCCATGTAGATGCCCACCAGCGCAGTCGGCTTGAAGTGGTGGGCGGTTTCCTCCAGCGCCTCGCGGGCGCAGCCCTCGGCGGGCGATTCGCCGGGGTCGAGGTGGCCGGCCGGCGTGTTGAGCTTCAGGCCATGCGCCGTGTGCTCCTCCACCAGCAGGAAGCGGCCGTCGCGTTCGATCACGGCGGCCACCGTGACGTTGGGTTTCCAGCGCGTCGTCATGCCGGACTCAGCGCAGCACGTAGCCGCTGAAGCGCCAGATACGGTCGCTGTCGAGATGGAAGCTCAGCAATTCGCGCACCGGCGTGGGCCGGTCGGCGAAGCGGCTCTCGTATTCCACGCTCACGTACTGGCCGCCGAGCTCGGGGTCGGCGTCGTTCACCACCTGCCGGTTCACCGCCACCCAGGTGCGCTGCTGCGGGGCGCCCAGCGGTGCGCGCGCCTTGGCGACCATGGCAATGAAGTCGGCGCGCGGCACCCGCTTGCGCGCGGCCGGCGCGGCCCCGTCCCAGAGCTCGCCCACCTTGTCCTGGTCGATCATCTGCACCGCCTGCAGTCCACCGCGCACCATGTCGCTGGGCTCCACCTCCTGGGCGGTCGCAAGGCCGAAGCCGCCGGCGAGGCAGAGGGCGACAACAACGAGTCTGGCAAGGCGGATCATCTTTTCATTCCTTGTGGTGGAGGTGATGACACAGTGCCTGCATTTCGGCAGCGCTGGGTCGCGGGAGAACCAGGGTGACGGTGCAACCGGCATCGGCTGCACTGTCGATCTCGATGGTGCCGCCATGACGTTGCACGGCGGTACGCACCAGCAACAGGCCCAGGCCCACGCCGTGCACCTCCGGGTGGCTTTCACGATGCAGGCGATGGAAAGGCTGAAACAGCTGTGACTGTAGCGCCGGGGGGATGCCCGGGCCATGGTCGCGCACCGCGACGGCCCAGAAGCCCTCGCGTGCGCGGACCGAGCAGTCGAGCTCGGCGCCGACCGGCGAGTACTTGAGGGCGTTGCTCAGCACATTGGTGAGCGCGCGGGTCAGCAGGGCGCGGTCGGCGATGCAGGGTGCCTCCTCGTGCGTGCTGAAGAAGCGCACCTGGACCTGCTTCTTGTGCGCATGGGCCCAGGCGTTGTCGATGGCCTGCTGCAGCAGGCTCGCCACGTCGAGCACCTCCGCGTGGAAGGGCTGGGCCTCGGCGCGCGCCAGGTTGACGAAGCCGTCGGCCAGCTCGAGGCCGGTCTGGGCATGGCGCTCGATGCGCTCGAGCAGCGCCTGGCCGCCCAGCACCTGCGGACGTGTGCGCGCCAGTTCGATGGCCGTGAGGATCGATGCGCTGGGCTCGCGGATGTCGTGCGAGATGAAGCGCAGCGCCTCGTCGCGCTGGCTCTGCGCCTCCCGCATCGGTGTGACGTCGACCAGTGCGCTCATCCAGCCGGCATGCTTGTTCCGCGCGTCGAAGAAGGGCACGCAGCGCAGCAGCAGGATGCGGCCGGAGGCATCTTCTCCCTCGCCGAGGATGGGCACCAGGTCGGGCGCGTTCAGCACGCCGGGCGTCACCATGGGTGCGCCCGTGGTGCGCCAGCGCAGGTCGGCCAGCAGGTCGTGCGCGTCGTGGCCGACCAGGCCGTGCGGCGCCACTTTCCAGTGGCGGGCCGCCGCGAGGTTGGCGATGAAGACCAGGCCGTTGCGGTCCAGCACCAGCGTGGCATCGGCCATGTGGTCGATGCCGTCGCGCACGAAGCGGTGCAGGTCGCGCATGCGCAGGCCGGCGGCCGAGGTGGCGGTCATCTGGCGGTCCAGGAAGTCGCCCGCCAGCCTCGGCGGGCCGGCCACGGGCAGGCCGTCGAGGGCTTCGTTGAGCTGTTCGGTGCCCCAGCGCAGGTAGCGCAGCGCCGCCGTCAGCCGCATCAGGCTCCACAGCGGATAGACCAGCAGCAAGCCCAGAAACCCGGAGGCCGGCGTGAACTGGATGCCCACCCAGGGCCGGGCGTTGTGCAGGCCCAGGCGCACCGCGAGCAGCGCGCAGATCAGCGCCACCACCGCCAGCGGGCGCAGCCACAGCAGGCCCAGCAGCGCGATGGCCATCGGCACCAGGTTGTACGCCAGGTCCTGTGTCGGGCTCGCCACCACCACGTGGCGTCCGTGGAGCAGCGCCTGCAGCACGCTGGCGAAGATCTCGACACCAGGCACCAGTCCGTTCGGGTTGGGCGTCGACGTGGCATACAGGTCGCCCAGCCCGGCGGCCGTGGCGCCCACCAGCACGTAGCGGTCGCGGAAGGTGTCCGGCGGGACGCGGCCGCGCAGCACGTCGATGTACGAGACGGTCCTGAAGGCCGGCGTATCGGCCGTGCCGGCGGTGAAGATGAGGGCCTCGTGCCCGCTGCGCAGCCAGGGTCCCGCAGGCGCGCGCGCCGGGGCCGAGGGGGCGGGCTCGGACGGCATGGGGCCGCCGGCATAGGCTTGCGCCGCTTCCTGCAGTGCCAGCGCGAAATGCGGCCAGCGCTGGCCGGCAAAGCCTTCGCGCAGGTAGACGCTGCGCACGATGCCGTCTTCGTCCAGCGACAGGTGCGCGTGGCCGATGGCGGCGGCCGCCTTCGCCAGCACCGGGATCGGCAGCATCTCGGAGGGTTGTTGCGAGCCGCGCGCCTGCAGCGCCATCGGGAGCACGACGCAGCCGCTGTCGGCGATGCCCGTCGCCAACACCTCGTCATCGCCGGGGTGCTCCAGATCGGGTTCGGTGAGCAGCATGTCCAGGCCGATGCAGCGCGGATTTTCCGCGGCGATGCGACGCAGCAGCTCGGCATGCAGTGCGCGGCGCCAGGGCCAGCGGCCGATGGCGGCCAGGCTCTTCTCGTCGATGGCGACGATCACGATCTCGTGCGACGGCGACTGGCGCATCTCGGCGCTGGCGTTGTCCTGCAGCATGCGGTCGAAGCGCGGCATGGGCTGCGCCAGCGTGAGCAGCGTGACCAGCCCGATCAGCCCGAAGGCCAGCAACAGCCAGGCCATGCGACGCGCCAGCATGCGCCGCAGCCGGCTCAGCCGGCTCAGCCGGCGCGGGCGTCGGTCGCGGTGGGAGGGCGCCGGGGGGGCGGGCATGGCGTGGGGGTGTTCAGGGCCGCTCGATCGGCGTGCCGTCGTCCGCGCTCAGGAAATCGCCGCTCGAGGTGTTCACCACCGGGCCGATATGCACGCGGCGGGCCGGCGAGAACGGGCCGGTCAGGCCCGACGCGTCGCGCGCCTGCAGGCGCACGTGGTAACTGCCGCGTGCCGCACCGGTGATCGTCCAGTTCGGCGTGGCCAGTTCGACGTCGAGCAGCGGCGCGCGGAAGTCGGGGTCACGCGCGAGCTGCGCGCGGAAGGTCTGGCCGGGCTCGGCACGCCAGCGCAGGGTCGGCTGCTCGCGCGGGTCGTCCAGCCGGAGGTCGACGATGGCGGGCGTCGGCACGACGGTGAAGGGTTGCGGCGCGGCGAAGGGACCGTGGCGCGGAGCGCCGCTCGTATCGCGGGCGAGCGAGGCCACGCGCCACCAGTAGGCGCCGGGGGCCAGTGCAGCCAGGCCGACATCGCAGCCATCGGTGTGTGTCTCGTCGCGCAACGGCTGCGCGAAATCGACCGTGGACGCCACCTGCAGGCGCACACCCTGCGCCTCGGCCGGCTCGGCGCAGACCAGCCGGCCGGCCTCGCTGGTGAGGCGTGCGCCCGGCGCAGGCGCGCGGTAGCGCGGCGGCACCGGCCGCGCATGGACGCGGAAGGCATGTCCCACCTTGGGCCCGGTCAGTCCCTCGCGGTCGATGGCGCGCACGCTCATCCGGTAGTCGCCGTCGTCCAGCGCCGGGAACTCGATGCGCCCGCCTTCGAAGATGCCGTTGCGCAGCACCTCGCTCAGCCGTTCCGGCCGCGCGATGCGCACTTCGTAGCCGGCCACCGCCCCTTCGGGCGGCGGCAGCTGGAACACCAGCCGGTCGGCGTCCTGCAGCAGGTCGGGCAGGGTCGACGGGTCGGGGGGAGGCGGCAGCGCCGGCCGCTTGTGGAAGGCCCCGCTGGCCTCGAGCACCGCGCCTTCGCCGGCCTGCAGGTCGGCCATGGGCGCGCCGTGCTGGCCGTGCGTGTGTGGCCGGACCTTGACCACGCCCGTGGTCACCGCGGTCGAGACCCGGCCCTCGGGCGAGACGGCCACGGCGAAGCGCGTGCCGCGCACGCTGGCCACGGCGCCCGGGGCATGGATCTCGAACAGCCGACCCTTCGGTTGCGGCACCACCTCCGACTCGACCTTGCCACGGCGCACCTGGATCACCGATTCGTACGATCCCGTGCCGCGCCTGCTGCGCAGGCGCTTGAGCTCGACGTCGGAGCCGGCCAGCACGCGCACGACCGAGCCGTCCGCGAGCCGCAGCCGCAGAAAGCCGTCCGTGGGAACCTGGATGTGGGCCCCTTCGGTCACGGCATCCCCGGTGGCGAGCGGCGCCGAAGGCGCGGCGGAGGCGTCGTGGGGCAGCGCGCTCGTGGCCTGGCCCTGAACGAACTCGACCTTGGCCGTCGCCAGGTTCGCGGGACGCAGCAAGGCACGCGGGATGCGGACCACGCTGCCTGCCTCGAGGTCGTTGCGATCGCTCAGGCCGTTGATCGCCTGCAGCTCGCGCCAGCGCGACGGCGCGCGCAGATAGCGCGCACCCAGCAGCTGCAGCGTCTCGCCGGCCGCCACCCGGTGGCGGAGGTCGCCGCGTGGCGACACCGCGGCTTGCGCACTGCCCACGGCCAGGGCGCAGGCCACCAGGGCCGCCTGCGCACGACGGCGCGGGCAGCTCGGGACGATCATGCCGAAAGGCCGCTCGCCGATTCCTTCAGGCTCGTGAAGTCGGTGCCGTCGATGGATTCCAGCCGGTAGCCCAGGCCATAGATGGCCGACAGCAGAAAGCCGTTGGCGGGGCGCAGGTCGAGCTTGGTGCGCAGCCGCGAGATGTGGGTGTCCAGCGAGCGCGAGGGCGTCTCGGCGCCCAGGCCCCAGACCGCTTCGCGCAGGTGCTCCCGGGACAACAGGCGGCCCAGGTTCTGGAACAGAAACAGCGCGAGTTCGTACTCGCGATGCTTGAGCTCCGTGGGCTCGCCCTTGAACTTCAGGGTGCGCGAATGGGGGTGGAAGTGGTAGGGGCCGAAGACCAGTTCCGGCTCGAATTGCGCGGGGTAGGAGCGCCGCAGCAAGGCGCGCACGCGCGCTTCGAGTTCGGCGATCCGTATCGGCTTCACCATGAAGTCGTCGGCGCCCGCGGTGAGGCCTTCCACCATGTCGGCTTCTTCGCGCCGGTTGGTCACGAAAAGAATGGGCAGGCGGCTGTTGAGGTCTTCGCGGATCCACTTCACGACGGAGGGGCCCTGCACGTCGGGCAGGGCCCAGTCCAGGATCAGCAGGTCATAGCTCTGCTGGCGCAATTCGCGCAGCAGTGAGCTTCCGTCAGAGAAACCATGGCATTCATGGCCGATCCCTTCCATGGTCAAGCGAATCAGGTCCAGTTGGACTGACTCGTCATCAAGTGCGGCAATTCGCATTGCATCTCCCTTTTGTTTTGAGGCCCGGAGTCTAGGTGTTGAGCATCTGTTGACCAAGAGTGATGGCTCTTGTAACTGTCAACTAGTGCACGGATTCAAGTCTCAATGGTCAATAAGTGTCATTAATCGTCAAATATCCGCGTATTGGCTTTGAGTGTGCTCGATTGAATGATTACATTGGGCGCCGCAGGATTTCAATTATTTTTATTTGACATTGTTTTGCAATTGACCCGCGGGGCTGGTGCATTGATGAACCGAAGCAATTCCCTGAAAAAGTTCGCCTGGCTGGCTGGCGGCGTGTGGTCGCTGGCCGGCTGTGTGTTGCCGGCGATTCCGCCGAGTCGTGACGCGGGCGCGGCGTCCGCCACCTTGCCGGCCGGGTCGCGGGCGGTGCGGGGGGCCGGCAGCTTTCCGGACCGGGCGCTGGTGGCACAGGTCGAGCCCGGGGTGCCAGCGGCCGCTCTGCTGCGATGGTTCGGCCGGCCCGATCTCGGCGACGAGCGCAGCGACGCCGGTGCCGGGGACTGGGAGTACATCTTTCACTTTCGCAGCGGTGGCGGCGTCACGACCTGCCGCTACAAGGTGGCATTCGACGGCGCGCGTGTGGCGCGCAGCTTCCATTGGCAACCCGCGGCATGCGGCGATTGGCTGGCCGTCAAGGCGCCGGTGCAGGCACAAGGCAAGGCTGCGCCCTGAGGTCCGAGGTCGGTGGATGCGCGCGTTCTTTCCGAATCTGCGCGAGCGCCCCCGTGAGGCGTGCGCGGCCCGTCGGCGGGGCCTTCGGGTAAGCTTCCTGACGAACAACAATGCAGCCCCGCGCTGCCCCGAGGAGATTCCCTATGCTGATAGGTGTACCGGCGGAGACGCTGGCCGGAGAAACACGCGTGGCGGTGACGCCGGAGACCGCGAAGAAGTTGGTGGCGCAGGGTCACACTGTGCTTGTTCAATCGGGCGCGGGCATTGCGGCCAGCGTGACCGATGCGGCCTATGAAGCCGTCGGTGCGCGCGTCGTCGATGCGGCCGAGGCCTTTGGGGCCGAGATCGTGCTCAAGGTGCGGGCCCCTTCGGATGCCGAAGCCGCGCTGCTCAAGCCCGGTGCCGTGGTGGTCGGCATGCTCAACCCCTTCGACGCTGCGGGCCTGCAGCGCCTGGCCGCGGCTGGTGCCGTGGGCTTCGCACTGGAAGCCGCACCGCGCACCACCCGTGCGCAAAGCATGGACGTGCTCTCCTCCCAGGCCAACATCGCCGGCTACAAAGCCGTGATGATCGCGGCCGACCAGTACCAGCGCTTCTTCCCGATGCTCATGACGGCCGCGGGCACGGTCAAGGCGGCGCGCGTGGTGATCCTGGGTGTGGGCGTGGCGGGCCTGCAGGCCATTGCCACGGCCAAGCGCCTGGGCGCGGTCATCGAAGCCTCCGACGTTCGCCCCAGCGTGAAGGAGCAGATCGAATCGCTGGGCGGCAAGTTCATCGAAGTCTCCTACGACACGCCCGAAGAGAAGGAAGCCGCTGTCGGCGTGGGCGGCTATGCCAAGCCCATGCCCGCGAGCTGGCTGGCGCGTCAGCAGGTGGAGGTGGCCAAGCGGGTGGCGCTGGCGGACATCGTGATCAGCACGGCGCTGATCCCCGGTCGTGCCGCGCCGACGCTCATCACCGAAGAGATGGTCAAGAGCATGAAGCCGGGTTCGGTGATCGTGGACATCGCGGCGGGCAAGGGCGCTGATGTGAACGGTGGACTCACAGGCGGCAACTGCCCG
>NZ_JAAAFX010000004.1:0-584121 GCF_019352895.1 Variovorax boronicumulans
CATACCACCAGGAGAAAGCATCATGAACGGCAAGATCGGACTCGAAGAACATTTCGCTACCGCTGAGACGCTGCAGGACTCGGCCGGCTACCTGCCGGCGAGTTCGTGGAAGGAATTGAGCAGCAGGCTGCTGGACATCCACGGCAAGCGCCTGCAGCAGATGGACGAGCACGGCATGGAGATGATGATCCTGTCGCTCAACGCGCCCGCGATCCAGGCCGTGCCCTCGCCGGCACTGGCCAACGACATGGCCATCCGGAGCAACGACTTCCTCGCCGAGCAGGTCGCCAAGCGCCCCGATCGCTTCCAGGCCTTCGCGGCGCTGCCGCTGCAGGACCCGGAGATGGCTTCGAGAGAACTCGAACGCTGCATCCAGCAGTTGGGTTTCAAGGGCGCGCTCGTCAACGGCTTCTCGCAGGTCGACAGCCCGGAGAACGTGGTGTACTACGACGCACCCCAGTACGCGGCGTTCTGGGCCGAGGTCGAGCGACTCGATGCGCCGTTCTATTTGCATCCGCGCAACCCCGTGCCGTCGCGGGCCCAGATCTACGAAGGACATCCATGGCTGATGGGCCCTGTGTGGGCCTTCGGTCAGGAGACCGCCGTGCATGCGCTGCGGCTGATGGCCTCCGGACTGTTCGACAGGCACCCGGAGCTCAAGATCATCCTTGGCCACATGGGCGAAGGCCTGCCCTACAGCATGTGGCGCGTCGACAACTGCAACGCCTGGGTAGACGGTCCGAAGGCGTATCCCGCGAAGCGGCCGTTGGGCGAGTACTTCGCCAACAACTTCTACCTGACCACGTCAGGCAACTTCCGTACCCAGACATTGATCGACGCGATGCTCGAGGTCGGTGCCGACCGCATCTTGTTTTCGACCGACTGGCCCTTCGAGAACGTCGACCATGCGACGTCCTGGTTCGATGCCGCAAGCATCAGCGAGGCGGACCGCATAAAGATCGGTCGCACCAACGCGCAGAAACTGTTCAAGCTGCCCGTCGACGCGCCCGCTTCGCCCGACGCATCTCGCCGCATGGTGGGAGCGCATCGATGAGCGCCACCGGACAGGCGACCGCAACGCCGGATCGCTCCACCGGCGTCAGCACCCGATCGCCCAATCCCTGGTGGGTGGTGCTGGCCGCCGTGCTGGGCACCGCGGTCTCCAACGGCCCGCTGCTGCAGTTCAGTTTCGGGGTGTTCGTGAAGCCGCTGTCCCAGGCCTTCGGGACAGACCGAGCGACCGTCTCATCGGCCGTGCTGATCGGCTTTCTGGTGACGGGACTGTGCACGCCGTATGCCGGGCGCCTGATCGACAGGCACGGCGTCCGTTCTGTCGTCCTGCCCGGCATTCTTCTGTTTGCGCTGTCCATTGCCGCGCTCGGTCTTTCTCCCGCAGCGCCGCTGCCATTCATTGCGCTGTACGGCATCGCCGGGATCTTCGCCGCCGCGCAATCGCCGCTGCCCTATGCCAAAGCAGTGGCCGGCGCCTTCGAGCGCCGTCGAGGCCTGGCGCTGGGCGTATCGATGGCGGGTGTGGGGATCGGAGCGGCATTGCTGCCGCATCTCGCCAACATGCTGATTGCCGCGTATGGGTGGCGTGTCGCCTTCGTGGGATTGGGCGTGACCGTTCTGCTCTGCGCTTTTCCTTCGGTCTACTTCTTCCTGAGAGAACCGGTCGTCGTCACCGGCTCGACGCGATCGACCGTGCCGGGGATGAGCGCACGAGAAGCATTGAGGACAGCAAGATTCTGGTACCTGGGCGTGGTGTTCTTTGCGGTGGTCATGGCTTGTGGCGGAACCATCGCACACATCACAGCCATCCTCACGGACCGAGGTGTATCGGCGACGCTGGCCACCAGCGCAATCAGCGCAGCCGGCGTGTCCCTGATCATCGGCCGCCTGCTGGCGGGATATCTGCTCGACCGCTTTTTCGCGCCGCACGTTGCACTGTTGTTCATCCTTGCACCGCTGCTCGGTGTGGTCCTGCTCTATTTCCCCTCCTCTGCGCTCGTCGTCCTGCTCGCCACCGTGTGCATCGGTATCGGCCTCGGCGCCGAGGTGGACCTGATCGCCTTCTTCATTTCCCGGTACATGGGGATGCGAGCGTTCGGCGAGATCTACGGCTACCTGTTCGCCGTCTTCATGTTCGGCTCGGGCCTCGGGCCTTTCCTGATGGGGCTTTCATTCAGCCGCACGGGTTCATACGGTCCGGCGATCGCCGCCTTCGGTGCAGGGCTGGTCGTCGCGGCCATCGCCATGCTGCGGATGGGTCCTTACAGCTACCCGCTCGACGGACGCGCAGCCGGGCACTGACCCGGAGGACGGCCGCAGCCGTCCACAGACGCAGAGCCTTTTTGGCCTCTGCACAGGAACCGATTGCAAAGAAATCTCGTGTGCGAGTCCCGCCGCGTGGCCGCGGCATGGCGTCCGATCCACGAACAACAAGGAGCAGCCTTTCATGATCTTCCGGCAACGTTCCATGCATTCGCGCGTCGTGCGCGGCACGGCGCTTCTCTCCCTCGCCTGGTTCTCCGCGCCCGCGCAATGCACGGAAGGCGGCGCAAGCGCCTATGCCGTGGGGGTGGAGACGAACCTCGCGGGCCTCATGGTCCCGGAAGGTCTCCACACCTTCCTCTATTACCAGCACTACAACGCCACACGCAGCAAGGACAACGCTGGAAATGACAACGCACGGCTCGCCTACTTCGAGACGGAGGTCAATACCGTCGCGCTCCGATTGAGCTATGTCTGGCCGGGCATCCAGTTCCTCGGCGCCAGTATCGAGACGCGCCTGGGCGTGCCCATCCCCAGCGTCGATCTGTCGCTGGGCATCGCTCGGTCGGCGGCACTGGGGCCGCTGGACCGCAGTGGAAGCAAGACCGGGATGGCCGACCTGAATTTCTCACCCTTGCTGTTCGGCTGGCATGGCAGTTCCCTGCATCAGATCGCAGGATTTGAACTGACTTTGCCGACCGGTGGGTTCGACGCCAACGCCCCGGTCAACTTGGGACGAAACTACCGGGGATTCGCCCCGCTGTACGCGGCCACCTGGCTGCTGCACAACAAATGGCAACTCTCGGCCAAGGCGCGATATCAGATCAACAGCCCGAATCGGGCCACGAACTACAGATCCGGTGATGAACTGAGCTTCGAGTACAGCGCGGGCTTCATCGTGAGCCCCGACCTGGCGCTCGGTATCAATGGCTACCTGTACCGGCAGATGACCGATGACCGCCAGGCGGGCGCGTCTGTCAACGGCAATGGAAACCGAGGCCGCGTCCAGGCCATCGGCCCGTACCTCAGCTTCAACCTGGCGCCCAGGATGGCGGTGATGGTCAAGCTGCAGGCCGAATACGGCGCGCGCAATCGCCCCGAAGGGACACGCCTGTGGGTCCAGACCAAAGTCCCGTTCTGAAGGAGGCACGAGATGGAAAATGACGCGCCGGAATTGAACGGGCAACTGCGTGATGCATTGGCCCTGTCTCGTGCGCTGGTCGCGGCGTATGGTGGGCCCGAGAAGGGACTCGAGGGCGCCAGACGCAGCGCGGAATGGGCCAGGGCGCACTGGAACGAAGGCGGACCGCAGATGAACACCGCCTCGGAAGTGTGCATCCCCGTGCCGGGCGGCGATGTCCAGGCGGTGATCTATCGGCCCGACGCGGGTTTGCCATTGCGACCGGGATTCGTCTTTCTTCACGGGGGCGGATTCAAGACCGGTTCGCACTGGGCCAACGATCGGCAGATGCGCGAGATCGCGCAGGCATGGGGCGGGATCGTGGTGAGCGCGAACTACCTGCATGCGCCGGAACATGTCTTTCCGGCCGCCGTGAACCAGACGGCAGCGCTGCTGCGCACCCTGCATGCACGCGGCAGCGAATGGGGCATCGATGGCCAGCAGCTCGCGTGCGGAGGAAACTCCGCCGGCGCCAGCGTGTCCTTCGGCGCCGCCGTCGATCTCGGACGCGTGCCGTGGCTGCGGGCCGCCGTCGGCATCGTGGGTGCGTTCAGCGCCGACACGTCGACCGAGTCGATGCTGCGGTACGGAAATGTGGGCTTGTTTCCGGACCTCGCGTCCGTGCCATCCATCTTCGACGACTACCTCCCCGCAGAGGCCGATCGAAACGACCCGAGAGCCAACCTGCTTCTCGCAGATCCCCGATTGCTGCCGACGACGTTCCTGGCTGCCGCCGAGTTCGATGTGTTCCGCGATGCCTCTGCCGCGCTGGCTCGCCGACTCGCATCCGCCGCACGGCTGCACCGCCTCAAGGTCTATCCGGGGATGTCGCACCTCTTCTTTGGCTTCAGCGCCACGGTCGCTGTCGCCAAGGAATGCGTGGACGACATCGGTGACTTTTTGCGCGAAACGCTCCCCATCTCACAGAACGATGAATGTCGCCAGCGTGCAGCAGGCCTGCCGCACCTGCCCGGGGATTCGATCGCCAAACCCATGACCGACAACTGAACGGAAACCATGAAGATCCTCTCCTACTCCCTGGACAATCGCGAAGGCCTGGCCATCGAGCTCGACGGACGTTGGCTCGACCTCGGGCGAACTTCTCCCCAATTTCCCGCCGACATGGCGGCCTTGCTGACATGGCCCGACTGGCGTCAGCGCGTGGCCGACGCCACCCGCGACGCCCCTGTATTGGATCTGGTGCGCGCGCAGCTTCTGCCCCCGGTCCGCACCGGCCAGAAGATCCTTTGTGTGGGGCTGAACTACCTGGATCACGTGGCCGAGAGCCCGTACCCGCAACCCACCTACCCCACCTTCTTTCTGCGCGTGGCCTCGTCGCTGATCGCGCACGGGCAGGCACTGGTCAAGCCGCGCGCCAGCGACGCGTTCGACTACGAAGGTGAACTCGTCGCGGTGATCGGCAGCGCGGCACGGCACGTGACGCCCGAGCGCGCACTCGAGCACGTGGCCGGCTACACCGTCTTCAACGAAGCCTCGGTGCGCGACTACCAGTTCAAGGCTCCGCAATGGACCATGGGCAAGAACTTCGACGGGACCGGCGCCTGCGGGCCCTGGTTCGTCAGTGCGGACGAGTTGCCGCCGGGCGCCAAGGGCCTGCAGCTCGTCACACGCGTCAACGGCATCGTGGAGCAGAAGGCCAACACCGACGACATGCTGTTCGACGTGGCTTCGCTGGTGTCGCTCGCCAGCGAGGTGATGACGCTGCTGCCGGGCGACATGCTGGTCACCGGTACGCCCGCAGGCGTGGGCTTCGGCAAGAAGCCCCAGGTCTACCTGCGCGTCGGCGATGTCTGCGAAGTGGAGATCGAGCGCATCGGCACGCTGCGCAACGCCGTCGAAGCCGAACGTTGAACGCGGCCTTCGCCGCCTAGCCACCCCAGCGCCATCCGCGCGCATCAACAGGACCATCGCCATGCCCGCCGCCGATATTGCCTATGTCATCTTCAACCACGAAGACTTGGACCTCGCCCGACGCTTCCTCGCCGATTTCGGCCTCGTGATCAGCTACGAGACCGAAGACGAGATCGGCCTGCGTGCCGCCTCGGCCCACAGCCATTGCTACATCGCGCGCAAGGCCCCGGGGCGTTCCGGACTGGCGGCGATCGGCATGCGCGCCGACAGTCTGGAGATGCTGCGGCAGGTGGCGACCTTTCCCGAAGCCTCCGCGGTCGAGCCCATCGAGCGGCCGGGCGGTGGCTGGCGCGTGCGCCTGAACAGCCCGGACGGCCTGCCCTTTGAACTGGTCCATGGCTGCGAAGCGCAGGCCGCGCTGCCGTTGCGCGAAGCGCTGCGCATCAACCACGGCAATGCGAAGGTCCGCCATGGCGAATGGCAACGGCCCGCGTTCGCCCCGGCGCCCGTGCTGCGGCTGGGTCATGTGGCGATCCTCACGCCGAACTTCCGCCGCAACGCCGATTGGCTGCAGTCTCGGCTCGGCATGGCACCGTCCGACCTCCTGTTCGACGGACAACCCGAGAACCTGCTGGGGGGCTTCTTCCACTGCCGGGGACCGGCCCGCTGGACCGACCACCACACCATCGCTCTGTTCCCCGGCGACGAGGCACGCGTGCATCACACCTCGTTCGAAGTGTTGGACATGGATGCCCAGTTCCTGGGCAACAAGTGGTTGCTGAAACGCGGATGGCGTCCCTTCTGGGGCGTCGGCCGCCACATCCTGGGCAGCCAGGTGTTCGACTACTGGTACGACCCCGACGGCAATCTGGTCGAACACTTCACCGACAGCGACCTCGTCCAGCCGGGCAGCGCGCCGGGACTGCATCCCGTGGACGACGACGCGCTCGCGCAGTGGGGACCGGCAATGCCAGTCTCCACCTTCATCGCGCCCTGGCGCAAGCCGGACTGAATCGTTCATGTCCATGAATCTCTCCGAGGCTTTCGCCGCCTCGTCCAACAACCTCGTCCCGTCGGGTTCGGCGGACGATATCCACGGAAGCCACGCATGACCAACGAACGCAACGACCGCCTTGCGATCCGCGACCTCATCGACAACTGGGCCATCTGGCGCGATGCTGGCGATTGGGATCGATTCGCCACCGTCTGGCATGACGACGGCGTGATGCATGCGACGTGGTTCCAGGGGCCGGCCGCGGAGTTCATACGGGTGACCAAAGAGGGCTGGGCCCGGGGCGTGAGCATCCTCCACTTCCTGGGAGGGACTTCGGTCGATCTGGCTGGCGATCGCGCCATCGTGCAGACCAAGATGACGATCTCGCAGCGTGGTGATGTGCAGGGCGTTGCGTGCGATGTGGTGTGCACTGGCCGCTTCTACGACTTTGTAGAACGGCGGAACGGCCGCTGGGGCGTGGTGGTTCGCCAGCCGATCTATGAGAAGGATCGAATCGATCCGGTAGACCCGAGCGCCAGGCTGGAACTCGACCAGGCAGCGCTTGCGAGATTTCCGGCCGGCTACCGTCACCTGGCCTACATCCAGACCCTACTGGGCTACGCGGTCAAGCTCGACATGCCCCAGCTGGAAGGTGCCGAAGTGCAGAAGCTGTACAGCAGAGGCAAGGACTGGCTGACGGGCGAGCCGCTCTGACCGCCCGCCTCTGCAAGCTGTCTGCCCTGTGCGCCCTCGAGCGAAAAACGTGGCGCGCAGCCTCCATAGCCTCCATGCCACGATCCAGCGACGGTGCTACGGCATCACCATCGGCCATGACAGCACCGCATGCGCCGTGCGTGGCGCAACAGCGGACTGCGTGGCGATCCACCCCATCGCGCCGATCGGGGGATCTGCGGCGCGACGCGAGTTGATGTTCACCTCAGGCCTGACAACTCCTCGGCGCCGTCCAGTTCGCCTGTGGCGCGACGTACATGCCGACCGCCCACCTGCGACGAATCAAATGGCGGAACACCAGATGAGACTGCCGCCTCGCATTGGACGGACGGCACCTCGCTCACCGGCGATGCTGGCTGACATCTCCCACCAGATTCGTCTCCACTTCGCGTCGCGCAAACACCCACTGGCCGGCGGTGCGAACCAGGCTGTCGCGGTACCGTCCGCGGGCGATGGCTTGGAGAAGAAACGGATCGACGGCCTGAAACACGGTGTAGTAGGCACGCGACTGGGCGCGTGTCCCCGCCTCGTCGATCTCGAGGATCAGATTGGTGATGACATGCCTCGTTCTTGGCGTCCCATCGCCATGGATTCGCAGCGCCTCGCGCGCCAGGGCCTCCACGGCCGCAGCGCCCACGGCGGGGGCCCGCCGTTGAGAACAAGTTCGCCCTGGGAAAACAATTGCGCCAGCCCCCTGAAGTCGCCGTCATCCACCATGAAAGCATCGCTTGCGATCAGGTTCTCAATGGCACGCTCGTGGCTTATCGAATAGGACAGCATCGTCTCCAATGGGGCGAACCCCGGCGATCCGGCTGGGGCCATCCACTCGACCCCGGAAGCCATCCTCAGCCCGTGAATGCCACCTGCATCGCAGCCGCCTGGTCTGCGCATGCCCAATGCGCTGCTTGCAGGGGCCGCATCCTTGAATCGCTCGGAGAAGATCGAGCGAGAAGCCTGCCTTCAGGCCTCCAGCAGATACTCGCTCAGATCGACCTGTTGCGTCGGGTTCTCCACCGAGCTCACGCGACGATAGTAGGTGTCGAAATACTCTTCGAAGTGAAGGATCTTCTGGTCTTTGACCCGGTAGATGTTGTAGACCATCATGTCCATGGTCGTGCCGTCCTTGTTGTGGTACGTGCATCTGAAGCGACGGGCCACGAAGTCCTTGTCCTCCAGGTAGATGAGGTACTTGTTCTCGTCGGCGGTGTAGGGCTGCGGCAGGTTCACCGCCGATGCGACGTTCAGGAAGTGGGTGTTTGCGGCATCCCATCCCTTGATCGCATCCTTGCCGGGCAGCAGCACCTTGATGTCCTGGTGCAGATACAGCGTGTTGGCGTTCTCGGGATTGATCCGCCACTCTGTATGCCAGGCGTGAACAACATCTTTCGGACTCATCGACATTTCCTTCTTTAAAAGTTTCACTTGGCCAACTTGCCCCTGCTGCAAACCAGATAGGCAACAGGAATCAAGATCAGAAGGGTGGACACAGCGGCGATCGTGGGATCGACCTTATTCTGGATATCCACCCACATTTTGAGAGGCAGGGTCTCCACGGAAACACCCGCAACGAACGACGTGATGACCACCTCGTCAAAGGAATGAATGAAGGCCAGGACGGCCCCCGAGACCAATGCGGGCCCGATCGTGGGCAACACCACCCTGAAGATCGTTCGTGCCCGCGTCGCCCCCAGGCTCTGGGCCGCCATCTCCAATCGGGGGTCCATCATCAGCAGTGCGCCATACACGACGACGAACACATAAGGAATGCAACCCACGGTGTGCGCGACGATCAACCCCTCTCGGGTTCCAATCAGGCCCCACTGGGCCAACACGCCGAACATCGCGATGGCGAAAACCACCGAAGGCACCACCAGCGGTGCTATCAGCACTGCATAGGCGGCCTTCTTTCGACCTTCGGATGAAATCTTGGAAACGCCGTAGGCGGCGAGCAGACCGAGCGAGGTCGAAATGGCCATCGCCGCCAGCGCGACCTGAAAGCTGATCGATGCAGCCGATCGCCACTGCGCGTCATTCACCAGCGCGCGATACCACCTGAGTGAATAGTCCTGGGGGGGAAAGTCCAGGGACGCCGAGCTCGTGAAGGATGCAACGATCACCACCGCGCTGGGAAGTACCAGGAAGATGCAGACCAGGGCGGCGACCGCTCTGAGCGGAATTCTCCGCAGCGCGCCAGCCGACGACGCCTTCGATCTGAGCCGCGAGAAGAAGAAGCCACTGACCGTCGCAAAGACGGTGCTCCATCCATGGCGTCGCGGCGCCCCTCTGGAGCCGTTCGAGTCTCTTCCTTTCCGCACCAGGATCCTGACGAGGAACCCGCCCAACGGAAGAAGCAAGGTTCCCGTGAGCAACAGCACGGCCAGGGCAGCGCCGGTGGAGAAATTCAGCAGCGACGTGACTTGAACGGCCACCAGGTTCGACAGCAGCACATCCGAGAGGCCACCGAGCATCGCGGGCGTGATGTAGAAGCCGCTCGTGACAATGAAGACGAGCATGCATCCACTCAGGACGCCGTTGGCGGTCTGCGGAAAATAGGCGGCGAAGAAGGTCCGCACCGGTCCGCCGCCGAGGGCCTTGGCCGCCCTGAGCAAAGACGTGTCCATCCTCAGCATCGATGCGTAGATCGGCAGGATCATCATCGGAAGCATGACGTGCACGATGCCGATCATCATGCTGGTGCGCGTGTACAGGATCGCCAGACCATCGTCCGCAAAGCCGAAGTACTGGAGCATGTGATTGACGAGGCCCTCGTCCCCCAGGATCACCACCCATCCGTAGCTTCTGACCAGGAAGCTTGTCAGATAGGGAATGGCCACGCACAGCAGGACGAGCTTCGCCTTCGCAGGAGAAAGCGACGCGATGAATGCGGCAGTCGGATAACCCAGTACGAGGCAGAACAGCGTGACCAGTGCGCAGGTCGACAGCGTGCGCCAGGCGACGTTCAAGTACATCGCATTCTCGAAGATGGCGCGATATTCGGCCGAGGAGAACTCCGGTGCGCGCAGGCTGAGCAGGCCGATCTGCAGCAGCGGGTAGAAGAAGAACACCAGCAGGACGACCGCCGGCAGTGCCAGCGCGCAAGTCGCCACGTCGATCTTCGCTTTCATGAGGCGCGTTCCTTCAGACGACCGACGACCAGGACCCAGGCGCATTTCATTTCAGCACCCATTCGTTCCAGCGCTTGATCAGTGCTTCGGCATTGGTCTTTCCGGAAGCGTCCAGCGCCGAATACCAGTCGGCATTGGCGTAGTAGGCCTTCTCCTTGTTGCCAGGCGCGCCGACCAGGGTGGACGCGAATGCGGGATCGAGGAACTTGAAGGCCGAGCGGTTGGTGGGCGAGTAGCCGGACAACTTCGAGAACAGGGCCTGCCGCTGCGCATCCAATGCGAAGTTGACGAACTTCTCGGCCTCCTGGCTGTTCCTGGCGCCCTTCGGAACGACCAGATGAAGCGTGTAGATCTTGGCCTGCGCGTAGGTGTAGGCGAGCTTTTCGTTCGTCTTCATGACGTTCTGAAAGACGCCGTCGAAACCTTGTCCCATGGCCGCGCCGCCACCGGAGAACGCCTGCTCCTGTTCGGCCCCGACCATCCACCATTTCCTGACGGCGGGTTTGATCTTGTCCAGGCTCTTGAGTGCCCTGTCGACATCGATCGGGTAGAGCTTCTCGACCGGCACGCCATCCGCGATCAAGGCCTCTTCCCAGGGCCCCTGCCCCGGATACGCACCGCTCTGAAGGATCCGAGGCCCCGGAAATTTCTTCGGATCCCAGAACTCGCCCCAGTTCTGGGGTGCATTCACACCCGCCCGGAGCTTGGACTTGTCGTATCCGAGCGCAATCGCATAGTTGAAGAATCCGACGCCGTACTTGTGACGCAGGGCCGGTTCGATCTGTTCGGCCACTGCGGGATCGATGGCCTGGTAGTTGATCTCCGCCAGCAGGCCTTCGCGCGCCAGCACGATCATGGAGGCGGAACTCAGCATGCACAGGTCGATGTCCTGCCGCTTGCTCTGCGCCATCGTCCGAATGACCGCGGGAGCGCATTGCTGCTTGACGGCATTGACCTTGATCCCGGTCGCCTTCTCGAACGGTTCGACGACGGACGTCATCATCGAATCCCCGAGCATCCCGCCGCCGACCAGCACGGTCAGCGATGCGGCTTGGCAGGTTCCGATGAAAAGGCCGCCAAGCACGGCGATGGATTTCATTCCTCGTGTGAGACAAAACATATGCACTCCGTGATCGATCAAAGGAAGACTTAAAAAATCATTGCCGAGGTCTTGTCGAAACGGATGCGCGCACGGTCTCCCGGCTGAAGCGCGTTCCGATGGGCCTCGAATGGAACATTGGCCGACAGCAGACCGGCATCGCAGCGGACCTGGTAATAGAGATAGTTGCCTCGGAAGGAGCTGTGGACCACCTCGCCCATGAAGTCGACGCCATCGGGATCGGTGCGATCGACTGGCGATCCCGCGGGATCGACACGCATGTTTTCAGGGCGGACTGCGACGACCATCGCCGGTCCCGCGTGCGGCGCGGCGCGGCCGTGGAAACTTATTCTTCCAACCGGGGTTGCGATGTCGAAGCCGTGCGCGCCGACGTCGACCAGCGTCCCCTCGATGAAATTGCTTTCGCCCATGAAGTTGGCCACGGCCTTGCTCACCGGCTTCGTGTAGATCTCGGTCGGCGTTCCACGTTGCTGCACGGCGCCGTTCTGGAGCACGACGATCCGGTCGGACAAGGCCATGGCCTCTTCCTGGTCGTGCGTCACGAACACGATCGTGGTGCCGATCTCGCGATGGATCTGCCTCAGCTCGACATGCATGTCCTGCCGCAGGCGCCGGTCCAGCGCGCTGAGCGACTCGTCCATCAGCACCAGGGGTGGATTGAAGACCAGCGCACGCGCCAGCGCGACCCGTTGCTGCTGGCCGCCACTGAGCTGGGATGGCAAGCGGTCGGCGAACGGCGTCATGCGCACGCGCGTCAATGCCGCATCGATGAGGCGCGCCTGCGCCTGCCCGGTGATGCCACGCGCATTGAGCGGAAACGCCACGTTCTCCCGGACCGACATCCGGGGAAACAAGGCATAGCTCTGGAAGACGATGCCCACGTCCCGGCGATTCGGCGGGACGTCGTTCATCGAGCGTCCGTCGATCAGGATCTCGCCATGGGTGGGCCGCTCAAAGCCCGCCAGCAGCATCAGCAGCGTCGACTTCCCGGAGCCGCTCGGACCCAGAAGGGAAATGAACTCCCCGGGTTCGATCACCAGATCGACGTCCTGGACAGCCGCAACACCGTCGAAGTGCTTGCTGATGTGGCGGAACTCGACCCTGCTCGCAGGCGATGTTCTCGCGGTCCGGTCGGCATGTGGATTCATGGCTTTTGAAGATTGATCACTTTGAAATGCTGGCGGGGCGGGGTCATGTCGATCGCGCAAGGGCCGCGCTGCCGGACCCGAACGACCCGGTCAGAACCGAACCGCGGCGCTTCCCTTGAGGGACAGGATTTCGCGCGCTTCATCGGGCGTGGCGATCTCGTGCCCCAGGCTTTCCAACAGCTCGCGCACCTTGCGCACCTGCTGCGCATTCGAGTCGGCCAGCTGGCCGCGCGAGATCAGCAACGAGTCCTCGAGCCCGACACGCACATGTCCGCCCAGGGTGGCGGCCGCGGTCGCCAGGCTCATCTGGCTGGCGCCAGCGCCCAGCACGGACCACTGGTACTGGTTGCCGAACAGCTTGTCGGCGGTACGTTTCATGAAGACCAGGTTCTCCAGGTCCGCACCGATGCCGCCCAGGATGCCCAGCACGAACTGGATGAAGATCGGCGCCTTGAACAGGCCCGAGTCGACGCAGAACTTGAGGTTGTACAAGTGGCCCACGTCGTAGCACTCGTGCTCGAACTTGACGCGGTGTTCATGGCCCAGTTCTCCTGCGACCATCTCGATGTCGCGGAAGGTGTTGCTGAAGATGTAGCTGTCGGACTCGCGCAGGTACGACTCTTCCCAGTCGAACTTCCAGTTTGTGTAGCGCTGCGCCAGCGGATGCATCGAGAAGTTCATGCTGCCCATGTTCAGCGAGCACATTTCCGGCGAAAACCTCTTTGCCGGCGCGATCCGCTCGGCCACGGTGTTGCGCAGGCTGCCGCCGGTGGAAAGGTTGACGACCGCATTCGTCGACGCCTTGATCGCCGGCAGGAAGCCGAGGAAATGCTCCGGGTTGATCGAGACGGCACCATTTTCCGGCTGCCGCGCATGCAGATGCAATACGGCGGCACCGGCCTCTGCCGCATCGATGGCCTGGCGTGCGATGTCTTCCGGCCGATAGGGCAGCGCGTCCGACATGGTCGGCGTGTGGATGGCGCCTGTCACGGCGCAGGTGATGATGATTTTCCGGGACGACTTGGACATGGTTTCTCCGCTTCCAACGATGGGGTCAGTGCTGGACCGGTTGGCGTTGCCAGACCAGCTTGATGACGGTCTCGACGCCGTCCTGGATCTGCGGCGCCGTCGTCAGCACCACGTCTCCCTGCTCGAAGCGGAATGCGCGACGCAGCACGGTCCCGACCCAGTTGGGATAGGTGGACATGTCGACCGCGTGCGACACCCAGCCGTCCGCCAGCGAGAACGCGCCCGCGTAGGCGATGGACGACTTGTAGGCTTGCGCCCGCTGCGATTCCGGCGCGGCTTGCCGGTCGCCGTCCAGCCGTTCGCGGCCGTCGTGGGTGATGAGCGCCATCATTCGGCCGTCGTCGCCGTAGTGGATGACGCCGGTGGGCCGCGCGCCATAGACGTCGTACAGGCGTTCGCCGTCGGGGGCGATGGCATACGCTTCGCGCAGGAACCAGGTTCCGATCAGGGGGGTTGTGTTCATGCGGAGACTCCAGCTTTCAATGTGTGTTCTTGGTTCATGGAAGGATCGCCACCGCACGGCACCAACCGGCCGATGCAGAGCGGACCTTGACGGGAAAGCAGATCACCTGGAAGCCGCTCGATGGCAGCAGCTGCAGGTTGGTCACCTTCTCCATCTGGAAATAGCCGATCTCCCGGCCTGCCTTGTGGCCCTCCCAGATCAGCGAGGCGTCGCCGGTCTCGCGGTAGCGCCGGGCCGTATGGCTGAAAGGCGCATCCCAGGACCAGGCATCGGTGCCGACGACCCTGACGCCGCGCTCCGTGAGGTAGAGCGTGGCTTCTCGTCCCATGCCGCAGCCGCTGTCGAGATAGTCCGGCTGGCCGTAGCGCGCGCCGGCGCCCGTGTTCACGAGCACGATGTCCAGCGGCTGCAGTGCATGGCCGATGCGCGCCAGTTCGGCCTCCACCTCGTCGGCCCGCACGACATGGCCATCCGGCAGGTGCCGGAAATCGAGCTTCACGCCAGGTCGATAGCACCAGTCGAGCGGCACCTCGTCGATGGTCGCCGCCCGCTCGCCGCCGTTCATCGTGGACGCGTAATGCCATGGCGCATCCATGTGTGTGCCGTTGTGCGTGGACAGATCGATCCGCTCGACGGCCCAGGCTTCGCCGTCGGGCAGGTCTTCCGGGCGCAGTCCCGTGAAGGGCTTGGCCAGCGCCGCGAAGGTTTCCCGGTGTTGTTCGTAGCGAATCTTCGGGCCGTTGCCCGGTCGATCGACGGGCAGCCCGTTTTCAATGGCCACGGACAGGTCGATGAACTTCATTGGAGCCGGCATGTGCGAAGGAAGGAGCCAGGAGGTCATGTCGGTCATTGCTTGGTGAGGCCGATGGCGCGCACCAGTTCCGGCCAGGCGCGGTTCTCCTTGGCGAGGAACTGCGCGGCCTCGGACACCGAGCCCCCGGTGGCTTCGCTTGCGTTGTCGTGCAGCGCCTGGATCACATCGGGCTGCTGGAGGATGGCGTTGACTTCGGTGTTCAGGCGGGTGAGCACCTGGCTGGGGGTTCCCGCAGGTGCCACCAACATGAACCACAAGGAGAAATCGATGCCCGCGAAGCCCTGCTCCTCGAACGTGGGCACGTCGGGCAAGGCCTGCGCCCGCTTGCGCGTCGACACGGCAAGGGCCCTGAGCTTTCCGGACTGGATGAACGACCGGACCGTGCCGATGTTGTCGCACATCGCCTGCACGCTGCCGCCCAGCAGGTCGGTGACGGCGGGCACGGCGCCCTTGTAGGGGATGTTGTTCACGGCGATTCCTGCCGAACGCGCGAACAGCCCGGCGCAGATGTGCTGCGGGGAACCTTCACCAGCATTGGCGAGGGTGAGCTGTCCGGGCGCGCTCTTCGCGGTCGCGACCAGATCCTTGAGCCCCTCTTTGGGCGCCCCACTGCCCGTGACGAGGACCAGGGCCGCCGACGAGATCCTGGCGATGGGCGTGAAGGCCTTGAGCGGCTCGTACGGCATCTTCTGGAACAGGCTGGGGTTGACCGCCAGCGGCCCGAGCCCCGCCAGGAGCAGGGTGTAGCCATCGGCGGGCGACTTGGCCACGGCGTCGGCGCCAATGATTCCATTGGCACCGGCCCGGTTGTCGACCACCACGGGCTGCGCCAGGCGCGCGCCCAGTTTCACGGCCAGCAGGCGCGCGATGTTGTCGGTCCCGCCGCCCGGCGCATAGGGAACCACCAGGCGGATGGGTCGCTCCGGGTATTGCGTCGCCGCCGCCGCTGGCAGCCCTGCCAGGGCGAGGAGCAACGCGGTGCAATGCAATGCCAGTTTCAACATGTCGATTCCTTGAGGGTTGCGGTCTGCCTAAATGTTAGTTATTCGATTGACTAAGTAGTTAAGGGGTTAACCCTTAGAGGAGTCCGCAGGGCCGTGGGGCTTGGAAGTGTTCGGCTACCGTGAGCGGGGGGCGTGTCGACATGCGCCTCCCTCGATTTGCGCGGTGGGGGCAAGCCCGACACGGGCTTGGCTCGGTTCAGACGAAGGGCTGCCGCAGCGCTGTTAGTCTTTCGATCAACCAATAATGGAAGTACCCATGCCCTCGAGCGGTCGCTCGTGGCGGCGCGCGCCACACGCGCTGACACGCACGCGCTGACGGTAGAAAAGTTTCAAGCCATGAGAAAAAGCATTCCTCCCGACGACACCCCGACCGCGCCTGAACAGCCCCAACGTCGGCGAAGCGACGCACGCGAAAGCATCCTGCGCGCGGCCGAACAGCTGTTTGGCGAACTGGGTTTCACCGGTTGCTCGATGCGCAATGTGGCCGACAGCGCGGGCGTCAACCAAGGAATGATTCACTACTTCTTTCGCACGAAGGAGGTCCTGTTTCAGGAGACGTACCTGCGTTGCGGCACGCCCCTGGTCGAGGAGCGCATGCGATTGCTCCAGGCGGAGGAAGTCGCCGCGAAGGGCACGCCGGTGCCCGTCGAGCGGCTCATCGAGATCTTCCTGGCGCCCGCCTTCAAGCTGGCGATGAGCGGAGAAAGCGGTCGCGCCTTTCTGCGCATGCAAGCCCATCTGCAGCTCGACGGCACCGAGTTCGGCAACGAACTTCGGCGGCGCCTCTACGACGACTCGACCGGCCGCTTTGTCGCGGCCTTCGCGCGCGGCCTTCCCGACCTGTCGCGCGACGAGGTGTCCTGGCGCTTCATGTTCATGCTCGGCACCTATCAATACGCCTTGGCGGACACCGGCCGCATCGAGGTGATCTCGGCCGGACGCTGCTCCGGCAAGAACTTTGCCGAGTCCCTGCGCCAGATCGTGCCCTTCGTCGCCGCCGCCATGCGCGCCCCCGGGCTGACGGCGCCCAAAGCGTCATCGGCGAAGGGGCGCTGAGGATCGAAGGGCCGCTTTCCGGTCATCGGGCGCCCATGCGTCGCGGCTGGATGAAAGACAGCCCGGCCGGTGGCCGCGCTAGGCGGTGCGCGCCGGCGCGCCCGCGCCCAGAAGGGCCGTGATCTCCTGCAACAGCGGCGAGCTCCTCGTCTTGCGCCAGGCCACGGCTGTCGTGACCACCTGCAGGCGCTCCTTCAGCGGACGCAGCACGACGCTTTCCGGTGCGAGCTTCTTCATCGATGCGGGCACGAGCGCGATGCCCTGTCCGCATCCGACGAATGCCACCTGCGACGAGGCGCTGCGGGTCTCGTGGATCACCCGCGGCGAGAAGCCATGCGCCAGGCACGCCGCGGTGAACCCGTCGAAGGAGACGGGACTCAGACGCCTGGCGACCATGACGAAGTCCTCGTCCGCCAGGCTGGCCAGCCGGATGCGCGCCATGCCGGCGAAGCGATGCCCCTTGGGAAGTGCCACGGCCAGCTTGTCCTGCTTGAGCGGCACACTGACGATGGCCTCGCCGAGATCGCCCTCCAGCCGCGCGAACGCGAGATCGACATCGCCTGATTCGAGCGAAGGAACGGCCTCCACGCTGTCAATCTCCCTGACGGACACCGTCAGGTCGGGGTAGCGCTTCTTGAGCGTCGCCAGAAAAGGCGGGAGCACGTCGAGCATGGCCGAACTGATCGCGCCGATGGTCAGCAGGCCCGTCTGCCCCGCCGCCGATTCCCGCACGGCCAGCTCGAGCTGCTCGAGTTGCTGCACGAACTTGCGCACCGCCGGCAGGATGGCCGCGCCCGCCGACGTGAGCTTGGCACCGCGCCGCGAACGCTCGAAGAGCTTGAGCTTCAGTGCCTGCTCGAGCACCTGGATCTGCTCGGTCAAGGGCGGCTGGGACATGCCGAGCCGTGCCGCCGCCTTGCTGAAGTTCTCTTCCTCCGCCACCGCGAGGAACAGCCACAGGTGGCGGATGAGACGAAAGTTGATCATTTTCTTTCCATAGGCTGTCCGTATCACAGCCATTCATTCTTCGGAATTTACATATGAATCGCCTCCACCGAAAGTCGAATCTTCCTCCTCCGCGTACCACAGCGAATGACCCACCCGACCCTTGACCGCCTCGCCGCGCTGGACACCAACACGGTCTCCGATGCGCTCGACTTCCTCGGCCTGCCGGGCGCCACCTTCGGTCTTCGGCCGCTGTGGAACTGCCCGAAGATCGTCGGCCGCGCGAGCACCATCCAGCTCGGTTCCAAGACCGACGCGAAGCCCGCGGTCCACCTCATTTCCCCCGTGATCGCCGAGATCACGACCGACGACCGGATCCTCGTCATCGCAGGGGGGCTGGACGGCATCTCGTGCTGGGGCGACATCCTCGCGAACGCGGCCAGGGCCCGCGGCATCCGCGGCTCGGTCCTCGACGGCCTCAGCCGGGACATCGATGGCAGCGAGTCCATCGGCTACCCGGTCTATGGCCGTGGCGTCACGATGATCAGCGCGCGCAACCGCGTGATCCAGGTCGACTCGGGGCATCGCGTGCGCATGGCCGGCGTGGACGTCGACGAGGGCGACTACGTGATTGCCGACCGTTGCGGGACCGTCTTCATCCCGGCCGCGCGAATCATCGAGGTGCTGGACCTCGGCGAGAAGATCGCCCACCGCCAGGACGGCATGGTCGAGGCCGTGCGCCGCGGCCGCTCGGTCGCCGAGGTCATGCACGACAAGGAATTCGAAGCCATCCAACAGCAGGAACCCGCCCAATGAACGCAGAAGACCAGCAACTTGTCGCCCTCTTTCACGGCCTCGACACCCCGGGTGTCTCGGACGCCATGGACAAGCTCGGCCTGCCGGGCCAGTGCATGAACGTGATGCCGCTGGACAACTACAGGGGCGTGGTCATCGGCCCGGCCTTCACCGTCAAGTACGCCTCGGCCAGCACGCCGCCCGGCACGGTGGGCGACTTCCTCGACGATGTGGCGCCAGGCGATGTCGTGGTGATCGACAACGACGGCCGCACCGACTGCTCGGTCTGGGGCGACATCATGACGCAGTACGCCGGCACCCGGAAGATCGCAGGCACCGTGATCGACGGCGTCTGCCGCGACGTGTCCAAGGCCCTGGACGATGGCTACCCGCTCTTCACCAAAGGCCGCTTCATGCGAACAGGCAAGGACCGGGTCCAGGTGGAGGCCGTCAATGTGCCCGTGTCGATCGGGACGGCGCGCGTCGTGGCACGCGACATCGTGGTCGCGGACGCCAACGGGGTCGTCGTCGTGCCGCGCGGCCGCGCCAGGGAAGTCGCGGAAGTGGCGCGCCGCATCGAGGAGGCGGAAGCGGCCATCCGCAGCCAGATCGCGCAGGGCAAGTCGATCCGCGAAGCGCGCGCCGCGCGCGGCTACCACACGCTACAGCAGCGAGGCGCGGCGTGACGGCGAAGATGGATGCGTCCCTTCAGCGGCTCAACGTGCACCTCGCCAGCGTGCAGCCCTCGGCGACCTACCGGATGATGGACCGCGTCGCCGCCCGGCGGGCCGAGGGCGCGAACGTGATCTCGCTGTCGGCGGGCGAGCCCGACTTCGACACGCCGGCCCACATCCGCGCCGCGGCGATCGACGCCATCAACGCAGGCCACACGCGCTACACCCCGGTGGCCGGCATGCGCGCGCTGCGGGAGGCGGTCGCACGCAAGTTCCAGCGCGAGAACGGGCTGGACTGCAGCTGGCAGGACACCCTGGTGTGCTCGGGCGGCAAGCAGGTGATCTACAACGCCCTTGCCGCGACGCTGAACGCCGGCGACGAGGTCATCGTGCCGGCGCCCTGCTGGGTCAGCTACCCCGAGATGGTCCAGCTCTGCGGCGGCCGGGCCGTCATCGCGAAGTGCGAACACGGCGCGGGGTTCAAGCTCACGCCCGAGACGCTGTCCCAGGCCATCAGCGCCAGGACGCGCTGGCTGATCCTCAACTCGCCCTCCAACCCCACGGGCGCGGTCTACTCGCGTGACGAGCTGCGCCTGCTGGCCGACGTGCTGCTGAAGCACCCGCACATCCTGGTTCTTTCCGACGACATCTACGAGCACCTGGTCTTCGACGGTGCCGGGTTCGCGACCATCGCGCAGGTCGAGCCGCGCCTGGCGGAGCGCACCGTCACCATGAACGGCGTCTCGAAGGCCTATGCCATGACGGGCTGGCGGATCGGCTTCTGCACGGCACCGCGCTGGCTGCTCGATGCCATGGAGAAGCTGCAGGGCCAGCAGACCTCGGGCGCCAGTTCGATCTCGCAACATGCCGCCCTTGCCGCGCTCGAGGGCCCGCAGGATTTCATCGAGACCAGCCGCCGCGTCTTCCAGGCGCGCCGGGACCTGATGGTGGCGTCGTTGACCGCCACGCCCGGGCTTCGCTGCGACTTGCCCGCCGGTGCGTTCTACGCCTTCGCATCCTGCGAGGGCCTGATCGGCAGGACATCAAAGGGTGGCGTGCCGCTTCGCACCGACGAAGATGTCGCGCTCGCGTTGCTCGAGGAGGCCAATGTCGCGGCGGTCCAGGGCAGCGCGTTCGGCCTCGGGCCCTACATCCGCATCGCGTATGCACTCGACGACCAGGCGCTCCGGCAGGCCTCCGATGCGATCGCCGAGTTCGCCTCGGCTTGCCGCTGAATCGCCCGCCGTCCCTCGTTTCTTGCACCGGGGGCAGGCCGCGCCTTCCCGGCCGCGTCTCCTGCCCGTCCGACGCCACCGTTCGGGCCACCCGATCGGCCAAACCATGGAACCGGGCGCCGTCTGGACGCCGGAAGAAGCCGGGTCAGGCGCGACGTGTCGGTGATCCTGGATTCAGGCACGGGACGTCCATCGGTCACGGCTTACCCTTCAGCGCTCTTCTGCGACGCGGATGGCCGCGATGAGCGCGCGCAGTCCGCTGGAGACGTGGCGGTGTCCGGGGCAGTAGAGACGCAGCCCGCCGTACGAGGGACACCATTCCACCAGCACGCGCTCGAGTCGACCTTCCTGCAGTGCGGCCTTGGCCAGGTGCTCCGGCACGAAGGCAATGCCGAGGCCATCGATCGCCGCATCGACCATGAGCGGCTGATCGCTGAGCGTGATCCGGCCCGCGACGTTGGTCGACTCGACCGCGCCATGGCGCTCGAACGCTCAACGGACATGATCCGGTCCTCTGCGCGAAGGTAGTGCCGTTTCGGCTTCTCGCCCCATGAAGCCCCAAGAAGCTCGGAACGCATCGGCGGCCGGCGCGCCTTCCCGTCGGAGCGAAACGCGAGCATCTCTTGCGCCGGGCCGCGCCAAGGCCGACCCGAAGCGCCGTGTCAGTCCGGCAGCACGCCGCCGAGCACGGTCGAGACGATGCTTTCGAGCGCCCTGTCATAGTGCGCCGTGCTCATCTTCTTGACCTGCAGCACCGCGTTCACGATGGGCTCGTAGTCGGCGTAGAACTGGGTCGAGGCCCAGAGCAGGAACAGGAAGTGCTGCGGGTCGATCCTGCGGATCTTCTTGGCGGCCATCCAGGCCTCGAAGACCTCGATGCTGGCCGCCGTGCTCTTTGCAATGTGGGCCCGGTCAGCCGTCGACAGGAACGCGCCGCCGCGCACCACCTCGTTGGCGAACAGCCGTGCCTCCAGCGGGTTCTTGCGACCCAGCTTCAGCTTGGCCTCCACATAGGCGCGCAGCGCCACGGCAGGCGCCGTCTCCGCCTTGAGTATGCGCAGCGCGCTGTCCCACTCTTCCAGCAGCGGCGCAAAGATGGCGCTGTAGAGCTCTTCCTTGGTGGCGAAGTAGTAGTAGACGTTGGCCTTGGGCAGGCCCGCGACGGTGGCGATCTCGGCGATGCGCGCGCCGTCGAAGCCCTTGGTGGCAAACACCTCGCTCGCCGCCTTGAGGATCTTTCTCTTGTTGCCCGCCCTGATCTCTCGGTCTGCGGTGGTTTCCGGCGTCGTGGATGGTGCAGGTCTGGTGTCGCGCATGGGCAATGGTGTCACTTTTTACCGGGAACAAATTCTAGGGGCCGCGCCGCGGGCAGCGGGAAATCACCTAGTCAAATATTCTGACCAACTCGTCAGTTTTTTCTTTAGAATTTCTTGACGAAATGGTCAGCTTTTAGCGTTTGAATGTACCCCATGCCCCAAGCCCTGCGCAGCGCCCTGCAAGAAACACTGACGAACTGGCAAGCCGACCTGCCCGATGCCTGGCGCGCCGCGCTGGGTGATGTACAGCTCGATTTCGATGGCGTCGATGTCGCCCTGGCGCTCGAAGCCTGGGAGCCCATCTTCCCGGCGCGCAAGGACCGGCGCCTGCCCGGCATGCCCGCTGGCGCACACATGCTCAAGGCCTTCGACAGCGTGGCGCCCTCGCAGGTGCGCTGCGTGGTGCTGGGGCAAGACCCCTATCCGTCGATCGACATCGCCACCGGCCGCGCCTTCGAAGTCGGCAACGTGGCCGAATGGCGCGAGCTCGACAAGATGTTCACCAAGAGCATCCGCGCCTGGGTGCAGATGGTGGCCGAGGCACGCACCGGCGATGCCCGCTACGGCGGCGTCTTCGCCCACTGGCCACACACGCTGCAGGCCATCGAATCGGGCGCGCTGCCCTTCGAATCGCCCGAGGCGCTGAGCGACCGCTGGAGTGACGACGGCGTGCTGCTGCTCAACACCTCGTTCACGCTCAGCCGCTTCCAGGTCGGAATCGATCCGCACCAGTCGCACGGCCATCTCGTGTTGTGGAAGCCGTTGATCGATGCGGTGCTGAACCACCTGCTGGAACGCGAAGAGCCATTGGTCTTCATGGGCTTCGGCGCCTCCGCTGCGGCAGCCCTGCAGTCGGCCGGTGTGGTCGAGGGGCGCCGCCACAACGTGGCCTGCATCCTGCGCGAGCACCCGGCCAGCGCCGACGCCGTGCTGTCCCTGCCCAACCCTTTTGCCCTGTGCAACGCCTATCTCGCGGAGATGGGCAGTGCTCCCCTGAACTGGTGACTTCTTTCATGAACGACGCGAACGACTACGACTACATCATCGTGGGCGCGGGCTCCGCAGGCTGCGCCCTCGCCGCGCGGCTCAGCGCCCGCCCCGACACGCGCGTGCTGCTGCTCGAAGCCGGCGGCAAGGACTCCAACCCGCTGTTCCGCCTGCCGATGCTGATGGGCAAGCTGTTCCAGTCAGGCATCTACAACTGGCACTTCCACACCGAGCCCGAGCCCAACCTGAACGGCCGCAAGCTCTACTGGCCGCGCGGCAAGGTGCTGGGCGGCACCTCGACCATCAACGGCATGATCTACGTGCGCGGGGGCAAGCAGGACTACGACGGCTGGGCCGCCATGGGCAACCCCGGCTGGTCTTACAAGGAGGTGCTGCCCGCCTTCAAGCGCTCCGAGGGCCACATCCAGCGCGAGGGCGCGTTCCACAACACGCAGGGCGAACTGACGGTGTGCCGCGCACGCGGCTGGAACGCACTGCTCGACGTGTTCTGCGAAGCCGGAAAACAGGCCGGCTACCCGCTGAACGACGATTTCAACGGCCCCAGCCAGCTGGGCTTTGGACGCTACGATTTCACCATCAAGAAGGGCAAGCGCTGGTCGACCTCGTTCGCCTTTTTGCGGCCGGCGCGCCAGCGCAGCAACCTCCAGGTGGTCACGCGCGCGCTGACCCACAAGGTCATCATCGAGGAGTCGAAGGCCGTGGGCGTGGCCTACGAAGTGAACGGCCAGATGCACGCCGCGCGCGCCCGCAAGGAAGTGATTCTGTGCGCCGGCGTGGTCGGCTCGCCGCACCTGCTGATGCTGTCGGGCATCGGGCCGGAGGCCGAGCTGGCCCAGCACGACATTCCGGTGATGAAGGCCTTGCCCGGCGTGGGTGGCAACCTGCAGGACCACGTCGATTGCGTCATGGCCTACGAATGCAAGCAGCCCGTGACGCTCTACAAGGACCTGCGTTTCGACAAGATCGCGTTCTCGGTGGTGCAGGGCATGCTGTTCGGTGAAGGCATCACTACGACCTTTCCGTACGAAGCCGGCGCCTTCATCAAGACCTCGCCCGAGCTTGCGAACCCCGATGTGCAGCTGCACTTCATGCCCGCGCTCGAGAAGACGGCCAACCTCTATTTTCCGAATCCGTTCAAGAAGACCAGCATCGAGGCCAAACACGGCTTCACGCTGCGCGTGGGGCCGGTCAACCCCAACAGCAAGGGCCGCATCCGCCTGCGCTCGAGCCGACCGACCGACGCACCGCTGATCCAGCCCAACTACCTGGACACCGACTTCGACCGCAAGACCATGGTGAATGCGATCCGCGCGACGCGCCAGGTCATCCAGCAGCCGGCCTTCGACGCCTACCGTGGCAAGGAAATTGCACCCGGCCCGGAGAAGCAAAGCGACGAGGACCTGATGGCCTGGCTGCGTGCCACCGCCATGACCACTTTCCACCCAGTGGGCACCTGCAAGATGGGCCACGACGACATGGCGGTGGTCGACCACCACCTCAAGGTGCACGGCATTGCCAACCTGCGCGTGGCCGACGCTTCGATCATGCCGGTCATCTCGAGCGGCAACACCAACGCCCCGGCCATCATGATCGGCGAGAAGTGCGCCGAATTCATCCTGGCCGGGCAGTAAGCAGATTCACCGGAAAGAAACGAGCACTTTCATGATCATCGAACACCGCCTCTATACCTTCCGCCCCGGCACCATCGACGCATGGCGCGAGAAGTACGAACGCGAGGGCCTGCCCGTGCAGAAGCGGCACCTGAACACATACGTGGGCCTCTACGTCTCGGAGATCGGGCGCCTGCACACCACGGTGCTGATCTGGGCCTACGACAGCCTTGCCGACCGCGAGGCCCGTCGCGCCGCGATGTACGCCGATCCCGAGTGGCAGTCGTTCATCAAGAGCGTGTGGGCGCTGGACGCCATCCAGAGCCAGGACGTGATGATCATGAATCCCGCCCCCAGCTCGCCGACGCCCTGAGTTCCTCCTCTCCCTGCAAGTTCGCCCGCCCTTCAACCCCAGAGATATCCGCATGACAACCAACGCCACCTCTCGCGCCGCCACCCCACGCCGGCAGATCCTGAAAGCTGCAGCGAGCCTGAGCGGTGTGGCCATGGCCAGCGCGCTGTTCCCGTTGATCGCCCACGCCAAGGGCGGGCTGATCGCGCTGGTGCACACGCAGGCCGCGGGCGATGCCAGCGCGGTCGACGCGATGATTGCGCGCCTGAAGCTGCTGGGCAAGGAAACGGGCATGCAGACCCGCGCGATCTACGCCAAGGACCCGTCGACCTACGAAACCATCTTTCGCACGCTGGGCGATGCCGGCGCGGCCGTCATCGTGTCGACCTTCAACGAAGTCACCGAGCCCTTCAAGGCGCTGGCGCCCAAGTACCCGAAGACGCAGTGGCTGCAACTGTTCGGCGACGAGATGAAGCCGGCACTTCCCAACGTGACCACGGTGTCGTACGACTACTACCTTGGAACTTACCTGGCCGGCATCTTCGCGGGGCGCATGTCGACCACCGGCAAGATCGGCTTCATCGGCGGCATGTCGATCCCGCCGCTGAACGCGGACTTCAACGCCTTCAAGGCCGGCGTGCTGTCGGTGCGCAAGGAAGCCACGGTCACCGTGGCCTTCGCGGGCTCGTTCCAGGACCCGGTGAAGGGCCGTGAGATCGCCACGCAGATGTACAACAGCGGCATCGACTTCATCCAGACCGATGCCGCCGCCACCGACGCGGGCATCATCGCCGCCGCCAACGACAAGCCCGGCCGCCTGGTGAGCTGCCTCGACCCCGCGCAGTACCCCCAAGGCCCCAGGTCGCTGATCTCCATCGTCAGCCTGCACTTCGGCAAGTCGCTGTACGACGAAGCCTCCCGCATCCTGAAGACCGGCAAGGGCGGCTCGCACCTGCACACCGGCCTGGGCACCGGCGTGGTCGCGCTCGAACTCTCGCCGCTGTTCCAGAAGGACGGCGACAAGGCGGTCGCGGCCAAGGCCGAGGCCACGATGGCCGAGATTCGCACCGTGCAGGCGGCCATCCTCGGCGGCTCCCTCAAGGTGCCGTTCAACACCGTCCTTTGATTCTTCCGGCTGCAGCATGAACAGAAGTTCTCCGAACGGCGAGACCACCCCACCGGGTGCCGCGCTGGTGCTCGATGGCGTCACGGTGCAGTACGACACCGTGAAGGCGCTGTCGGATGTTTCCATCGCCTTCGAAGAAGGGCTGATTCATGCGGTGGTCGGCCAGAACGGCGCGGGCAAGACCACCTTTGCGCGCGTCTGCTCGGGCCTGGTCAAGCCCACGCACGGGCGCGTGCGTATCGGGGAAGACGAGATACGCACCGGCCATGTGAGCGCGGCGCGCGCGGCCGGCGTGGAGCTGGTGCACCAGAGCTTCGCCCTGCCGGCCTCGTTCACGGTGGCACAGGCCATGGAGTTCGGCTCGGACCGCCATCGCGGCCTGTTCACCTCGCGCCAGCTGGAAAAGCGTTGGCAGTCGCACCTCGACGGGCTGGGTCTTGCGGTGAGTCCGCGCGAGGTCATTCGCAACCTGCCGATCGAGACGCAACAGGGCATCGAGATCGCGCGAGCGCTGGTGACCGACGCCAAGGTACTCATTCTCGACGAGCCGACCGCCGTGCTCGCACCCGCCGGTGTCGAGACGCTGTTCGAGCGCATCCGCATCCTGAAGAAGCGCGGCGTGACCGTCGTGCTCATCCTGCACAAGATCCGCGAAATGATGGCCATCGCCGACACCGTGAGCGTGCTGCGGCGCGGCGAACACGTCATGGGGCCGGTGCCATGCGCAAGCATCAGCGCCGCCGACCTGAGCCAGTGGATCATGGGCGACGCCAAGGCGCCGCCACCGGCCGGCACCGAGCCCGTCGTCCGAAAGCCCAACCTCGGCGCACCGACCGTCATGCGCATGCATGCGCTGTCGACCCAGCCCGATGCCGAAGGCGCTGCGCTGGCGCACGTGAGCCTGGACATCCGCGCCGGAGAAATCATCGGCATCGCGGGCGTCGAGGGCAACGGCCAGCGCACGCTGGTGCGCGCCATTGCCGCGCTGGTGGAAAGCGCCGGCGGCACCATCGCCTTCGACGGCCAGGACCTGACGCACAGCGACCTCGCCACGCGCCGCGCGGCGGGCCTTCGCATCATTCCTTTCGAGCGCAACGTGGAAGGCCTCTCGCTCAACAGCAGCCTGTGGGAGAACTGGGCCATGGGCCGCCTGCTGAAGAATGGCCTGCTGTCCTTCGTGCACCCCAGGAAGCTGCAAGCCGAGTGCGACACCGCCCTCACGCAATGGGATGTGCGCTACGCCACCTGCAGCCAGCCCGCGGGCTCTCTCTCTGGCGGCAATGCGCAGAAGGTCATCTTCGCGCGCGAGGTGGACGACAGCGCCCGCCTCATCATCGCGGCCCAACCCACGCGCGGCCTGGACATCGGTGCCACCGCCTATGTGTGGAAGGCGCTGCGCCAGGCGCGCGACCGGGGCACCGCCATCATCCTGATTTCTTCCGACCTCGACGAGCTCTTCGACATCAGCGACCGCGTGCTGGTCATGCTGCGCGGACAGGTCGTCGGCGAGTACAGCGCGCCCTACGACCTGCGCCAGGTCGGCCAGGCGATGGTGGGAGCGCACGCATGACGTCCAACACCCTGTCCCTGGCACGCATGCTGCCTGTGCTGCGCGTGCTGCTCTTCGTGTGTCTTGCGCTGCTTCTGTGCGCGCTCGCATTCCTCTTTGCAGGGCTGCCGGTCGGCGAGCTGTTCACCGGCATCCTCGAAGGTGCATTCCTGCGCGACGGCGCGCTGCACCAGGGGCTGCGCTGGGCCATGCCGCTGTTCATCACCGCGACGGGCGTGGCCATCGCGTTCCGTGCGGGCTTCTTCAACATCGGCGCGCAAGGGCAGTTCTACATCGGCTCGATCTTTGCGGCATTCACGGCCGAGTGGCTGTCGGGCGCACCGGCCTGGATCGTCGTGCCCTGTTGCCTGCTCGCGGGCATGCTGGGTGGTGCGCTGTGGGCCATGTGGCCAGGGCTGTTGCGCCTGCGCTCGGGCACCGACGAGGTCATCACCACGCTGATGGGCAACTTCCTCGCGGGCCTGCTGCTGGTGTACGTGACATCCGGCCCGCTGAAAGACCCGACGGGTTCGGGACAGCAGGCGTCCAGCCGTCCTGTTGCGGATGCATACCGCATCTCCGACTCGCTGGGCGTGTCGCCGCTCATCGTCATCCTCACGCTGCTGGTGTTCTTGCTGTCGTGGCTGCTGGCCAACCGCACGGCCTTGGGCATCGTGGCCAACCTGGCCGGGCGCAACCCGACCATGGTGGCGTGGCAGGGCGCGCGCGTCGCACGGATCGGACTGTTCAGCTTTCTCGTCAGCGGTGCGCTGGCGGGGCTGGCCGGCAGCATAGAGCTGCTGGGGCCCAACGGCCGCCTTGCGAGCGGCTTCTTGCCCGCGCATGGTTTCACCGCCATCCTGATCGCGCTGGTGGCGCAGTTGTCCATCGTGGGCACGGCCGTCTCCGCGCTCTTCTTCGGGGCACTGGCGTCCGCCGCGTTGTACCTGCCGGTGATGGTCGGCCTGCCCGCTGCGGCCATCGAGGTGATCAACGCCACCATCGCCCTCTTCATCACGTCCCGCGCCAAGTGGCTGGACAAGCTCCTGACCCGAAAGCCGGCATGACAGACACCCTGGTTTCCATCCTGATTTCGGGCACGCCGCTGATCTACGTCACGCTGGCGGGGGTGCTGGCCCAGCGCGCGGGCGTCTGGAACCTGGGCCTCGAAGGACTGATGATCATCGGCAGTTGCGCGCTGATCGTGGGCATCGTGCAGACCGAATCTTTCGTGCAGGCCATGCTGATTGCCTGCGCGCTGTGCGTGCTGGCCTCGGTGCTGCTGTGGTATGTGGTCGAGAAGCTCAAGGCCAACCCGATCATCGCGGGCCTGGGCCTGACCGGGCTGGGCCTGGGCGGCACCTCGCTGGCCATCCAGGCGCTGTACGACAGCGAAGCCACGGTGACGGCGCCTTTCGGGCTTCCCAAGCTCAACAGGCTTTTCGACGCCGACCTGGGCCCCTTCGGCAGCCTGTCGGTGTTCGTGCTGTTCATGCCGGTGGCCGTGTGGCTGGTGTGGCTGCTGCTGGAGCGCACCCGCCTCGGACTGCAGATGTCGGCCTCGGGCGAGCATCCGTTCGCGGCACGCAGCGTGGGCGTGAACCCCAGCCGCATGCGCCTGCTGGCGCTGGCACTCGGCGGGATCCTGTGCGCCATGGGCGGCGCGGAACTGGCCGGGGGCAGCCTGCAGATCTTCTCGCAGAACATGACCGCAGGCCGCGGCTTCATGGCCTTCGCGGCCGTGATCTTCGGTGCCGGCAGCGCGCTCGGCGCCACCGCGGCGGCACTGTTCTTCGCCATCGTTTCGGCGCTGGGCATCCAGGCCCAGCTGATCTACGGCGGCGCGATCTCCAACGACCTGCTGCAGGCCCTGCCCTACATCGCCACGGTCTTCGGCGTGTGGCTCAGCACCAAGCTGCGCGGGGGCCTGGGCTCGATCCGGGGCACGGCAGAGATGCGGGATTGAGCGCGAGCGAATGCAACCGAACATGACGTCGACATCGAAGCCCCTCCTGATCCAGGGCGCGGAAGTCCTGACCATGACCCGGCCCCACGGCGAGCGCCCGGTGCGCGCCGACGTGCTGCTGCAGGGCGGCAGGATCGCCGCCATCGGCATCGGCCTTGCGGTGCCCGATGCGTGCGAAGTCATCGCCGGGCACGGCAAGCTGCTGATGCCCGGCCTCGTCAATGCGCACACCCATTCGAGCGAGACCTTCTTCAAGGGCCGCTACGAGCAGATGCCGCTGGAGACCTGGCTGCTGTACGCCTACACGTACATCTCGGGCGCGCCGATTCCCGACCGCCTGCTCTACCTGCGCACCCTGCTGCTGGCGATGCAGTCGCTGAAGAACGGCGTGACCACGCTGTGCGACGACTTCTTCGACCCGATGGCACACAGCACCGAGCGCCTGGGCATCGTCTTCCAGGCCTACCGCGATGCGGGCATTCGCGTGAACGTGTCCAGCGCCGTGCTCAACAGGCCGGTGCTCGACTCCACCCCCTTCGGCCACGAGATTTTCCCGGAGCACCTGCGCAGCCAGCTCAGCTTCGGCGCGCCCACCACAGCCACCGACTACACGGCCTATTGCCAGGAAGCCTTCAGGCAATTCCATGGTCAGGCCGATGGCCGGCTGCGCTTTGCCATCACCCCATCGGCGCCGCAACGTTGCACCACAGACATGCTGCAGGCCTGCCACGCGCTGGCCGTGCAGCACGGCGTGCCCCTGCACACCCACCTGCTCGAAACCAGGGTGCAGGCCGTGGCCGGCCAGATGTTCTACGGCAAGACCTTGCTGGCCCACATGCACGACATCGGCATCCTGGACCGGCACACCACGCTGGCCCATGCCATCTGGATCACAGACGAAGACATCGCGCAAATGGGCCGGGCCGGTTGCTCGGTGGTGCACAACCCCTTGAGCAACCTCAAGCTGGGCTCGGGCCTGGCGCCCATCCGCAAGCTGCTGGACGCGGGCGTGGCCATCGGCCTGGGCACCGACGGCCTGTCGTCGAACGACAGCGCACGCGTGTTCGACCTGATCCGCTTCGCCACGCTGATGCACAACACCGGCGGCACGCTGCCGGCGCAATGGCTCAGCGCCATCGAGACGCTGCGCATGGCCACGATCGACGGCGCCCGCACCGCCATGCTCGACGACGTCACCGGCTCGCTCGAAATCGGCAAGGCCGCCGACCTGGTGATGCTCGACCTGGACAACGACAACTTCCGGCCCAGGAACGACATCGTCAGGCAGCTGGCCTACTGCGAGAACGGGAGCTCGATCGAGCTGGTGGTGGTGGCCGGGAACATCGTTTGCCGCGACGGCCAGCTGGCCACGGTGCGCGAGCAAGACGTGTGGGGCGAGCTGAACCAGCTCCTTCCCGCGTACCTGGAAGACCACGGCCGCTGGGAAGTTGCCAACCGGGTGTTCGAGCCCTGCTTTTCCGAAGTCGTCAGGCGCTGCAAGGAAACAGAGATCGGTCTGCAGCGCTAGGTGTGAACAGGCCCCAGCGGGCGGATGCGACGCAGTCGCTGAAATCGAAGGTGGCTTCACGCCGCTTGCCGTCAGCACGCACGCTCGCGGTGACCGGCTCCCCGCGCTGCAAAAGAGGCTTCAATTCCATGGCGGCGCCGCGTGGAATGCGCGTGTTTTTCAGTAGCTCGCCCGTATTGAAGACAATAGCGACAGCGCGGCCCGGCATTTGACCGGCCCACCGCCTGTTGCGCCCCGCTGGGGCCTCTTTTCCCATGACCGAACCACAATCCCTCCCCTTCTTCTCCCGCCTGTCGATCGCCGTCGGCAGCTTCTTCGCGCTGCTGGGCGACGGCCGCCTGGCCGCGCGCGTGCAAACGCTGCGCAACGGTGCGCCACTGGCCAGCGAGGTGCCCCCGCCCGCACCTGTGCAGACGCCGCCACCGCCGGCGCCCGCGCCCGTGCGCGCGACCGCCAACGTCGACGCTGCCCTGCAACTGCTGGCGCTGCTGCAGCGCGAGTCGCGCTTCGTCGACTTCCTGCAGGAAGACATCGCGGCCTACTCCGATGCCGATGTGGGCGGTGCCGCGCGTCTGCTGCATGGCGGCGCGCGCAAGGTGCTCAAGGACACCTTCGACCTCGAGGCCGTGCGTGGCGAAGCCGAAGGCAGCCGACTGACGCTGCCGGCGGGCTTCGACGCCGCCGCCGTGCGCGTGACCGGCAATGTGGTCGGCCAGCCGCCGTTCACGGGCACGCTGCAGCACAAGGGCTGGCGCGCCACGGCCGTGCGGCTGCCGGCGCTGACCGAAGGACATGACGCGCGCGTGATCGCGCCCGCAGAGGTCGAGCTGTGAGCGCCGCCCGACCGCCAGCAGGTGCTCGCAACGCTGTGCGTCGCGCGAAGGTTGTCGCATGAGCCGCTACGCCATCGGCATCGACCTGGGCACCACGCACAGCGCGCTCTCCTGGGTCGACCTGCAGACCGAGGGCACGGCGCCCGAGATTCTTCCCGTCGCCCAGCAGAGCGGCCCCGGCGCCGTGCAGGACTTCGTCCTGCTGCCGTCCTTCCTCTACCTGCCGCATGCCAGCGAGTTCGCTGCCGGCGATCTGGCCCTGCCCTGGAACGCCGCGCCCGACCGCATCACCGGTGAATGGGCGCGCAGCCACGGCGCGCTGACGCCGATCCGCCTGGTCTCCAGCGCCAAGAGCTGGCTCGGCCATGCCGGCGTGGACCGGCGTGCCGGCATCCTGCCAGCCGAGGCACCGGTCGAGGTCGAGCGCATCTCGCCGCTGGCCGCCAGCACGCACTACCTTCGACACCTGCGCGATGCCTGGAATCACCGCCATCCCGAAGCACCGTTCGACCAGCAGGCCATCACGGTCACCATTCCCGCGTCGTTCGACCCGGCCGCGCGCGAACTCACCGCCGAGGCCGCCCAGGCCGCCGGCTACCGGGACATCACGCTGCTGGAGGAACCCCAGGCCGCGCTCTACAGCTGGATTGCCGGCAGCGCTGGAGACTGGCGCAAGCAGGTGCAGGTCGGCGATGTGATCCTGGTCATCGACGTGGGCGGCGGCACCAGCGACTTCTCGCTCATTGCCGTGACCGAGGAGGCCGGCAACCTTCAGCTCAACCGTGTGGCGGTGGGCGAGCACATCCTGCTGGGCGGCGACAACATGGACCTTGCGCTGGCCCATGGTGTGGCGCGCGGCATGGCCGCTGAAGGCCGGCAGCTCGACCCCTGGCAGATGCGTGCGCTGACCTACGCCTGCCGCCTCGCCAAGGAGCAGCTGCTCGGCGACGCCGATCTCCAGAGCGTGCCGCTGGTCGTTCCCAGCCGGGGCTCCAAGCTCGTTGGTGGCTCGATCAGGACAGAGTTGAAGCGCGAGCTGCTGACCACCCTTCTGCTCGACGGCTTCTTCCCGGCCGTGGAGAGCAGCGCCCGGCCCGTCAGCCGCCCGCGCGCCGGCCTGACCCAGATCGGTTTGCCCTATGCGCAGGACGCCGCCGTCACGCGCCACCTGGCCGCGCTGCTGGGCCGACAGCTCGGCGCCACGGCGCAACTCGCGGGCTTCACGCAGCGCGATGACGCGAGCTTCCTGCATCCCACGGCCGTGCTGTTCAACGGCGGCGTGTTCAAGTCCGAACTGCTGGCCGATCGTGTGCTGTCCACGTTGAACGCCTGGCTGGCCGCCGACGGCGCGCCCGCCGCACGGCTGCTGCAGGGCGCCGACATGGACCATGCCGTGGCGCGCGGCGCGGCCTACTACGGCCAGGTGCGCCAGGGCCAGGGCATCCGCATCCGCGGTGGCACGGCCCAGGCCTACTACGTGGGCATCGAGTCGAGCATGCCGGCCGTGCCGGGACTGGAGCCCCCCGTCCAGGCGCTGTGCGTCGCGCCCTTCGGCATGGAGGAAGGCTCCGAGGCGCCGCTGCCCCCGCAGCAGCTGGGCCTGGTGGTCGGCGAATCGGTGCGCTTCCGCTTCTTCGGGTCGTCCGTGCGGCGCGAAGACCGGCCCGGCACGCTGCTGGACTTCTGGTCGCCCGAGGAACTGCAAGAGCTCGCTCAGATCGAGGCCACGCTGCCGGCTGAAGGCCGCGCGGCGGGCGAGGTCGTCCCCGTGCAGCTGCGCGCGCGCGTCACCGAGATCGGCACACTGGAGTTGCTGGCCGAAGCGGCAGGCGGCGTGCATTGGAAGGTGGAATTCGACGTCCGCGACGCGTGATGGCCGCCGCCTTCCGCATCGGCATCGACCTGGGCACGACCCACACCGTGCTGGCGTTCGCGCCGGTCGGCGAGGAGGACATCCAGGTCTTCGCGGTCCCGCAGAGCATCGCGGCCGGCGAGGTCGCACCGCGGCCCCTGCTGCCTTCCTTGCGTTTCCATGCGGCCGAGGGCGCGCTGGCCGCGGCCGACCTTCCCTTGCCCTGGCCCTCGGACGAGCCGGCCATTCTGGGCGCCTTCGCGCGTGAACTGGGCGAGCAGACGCCAGGCCGGCTGGTGGCCAGCGCCAAGAGCTGGCTGTCCCATCCCTCGGTCGACCGCACCGCCGCCATCCTGCCCTGGGGCGCGCCGGCAGAGGTGGCCAAGGTCTCCCCGCTGGCGGCCAGCGCCAGCTACCTGCGACACCTGCGCCAGGCCTGGGACCAGGCACACCCTGAAGCGCCGCTCGCGCAGCAAGCCACCGTGCTCACGGTCCCGGCTTCGTTCGACGACGGCGCGCGCGAGCTGACCTTGCAGGCCGCCGCGCTGGCCGGCCTGGGCACCATCCATCTGATCGAGGAGCCGCAGGCCGCCTTCTACGACTGGGTGTTCGCCCACCGTGCCGACCTGGCACGGCAGCTGGACGGCACCCGGCGCCTGCTGGTGGTCGACGTGGGCGGCGGCACCACCGACCTCACGCTGATCGAGGTCACGCTGGACGCAGCGGGCCGGCCGCAGCTCGCGCGCACGGGCGTGGGCGACCATCTGGTGCTGGGCGGTGACAACATGGACCTCGCGCTCGCGCGCTGGATCGAGCCACGGCTGTCGGGAGGCACGCCAGGACAACGCCTCAGCGCCATCCAGCTGGCCCAACTCACCCAGCGCTGCCGCAGCGCCAAGGAGCGCCTGCTGGCGCCGAACGGACCGGCGCAAACGACGGTCACGCTGCAGGGCAGCGGCAGCCGGCTCATCGGCGGTGCGCGCTCGGCCACGCTCACGCGGGCCGATGTGGACCAGCTGCTGGTCGAAGGCTTCTTCCCGCAGGTCGCGGCCGACGCCCAGCCCCTGCGCGCGCGTGGCGCCCTGGTCGAGTTCGGCCTGCCCTATGCCCACGACGCCGCCATCACGCGCCACATTGCAGCCTTCCTGCAGCGTCAAGGTGGCGACCTGCCCGACACGCTGCTGCTCAACGGCGGCGTGTTCCATGCGCAGGTGCTGCGCGAGCGCCTGCTGGCCACGCTGCGCAGCTGGCAGCCGCCGAGCGTGCCGCCGATCCGCCTGCTGGAAGCGCCGCGACTCGACGCTGCCGTCGCGCGCGGCGCGGTCGCCTACGCCATGGCCCGCGCCGGCAGTGCGCCGCGCATCCGTAGCGGCGCCGCGCGGGCCTACTATCTCGCGCTCGAGGACGGTCAGGGCGTCTGCGTGCTGCCGCATGGCACGCCCGAAGGCGAGGCGGTGCGGCTCGAAGCCCGGCGCTTCAACCTGCGCCTGGGTCGGCCGGTGCGATTCAACCTCGCCACGAGTGCCGTCGACCTGCAACACCGCGCCGGCGACCTGGTGGCGTTGCAGGACAAGCTGCAGCGCCTGCCGCCCATCGCCACCGTGCTGCAGCCCCAGGCGGGCGCGGCCGGCGAGGTGCAGGTGCTGCTCGATGCCCAGATCACCGAGGTCGGCACGCTGGAGATGCACTGCATCGCGGCCCAGCCGGAGGCCGGCCGGCCGCGGCAGCGCTGGAAGCTCGAATTCCAGCTGCGCGGCGACGCGGCCGCGCAAGAGGCGGCGACACCCGTCGCCGCGCATCCGCGCCTGGCCGAGGCGCTGGCCGCCATCGCCCGCGTCTATGGCGACAAGAAGCAGGACGTGAACGCCAAGGAAGTCCGCCAGCTGCGCGCCACGTTGGAACGCCTGCTGGGCGAGCGCGCCACCTGGCCGGCCGCGCTGCTGCGCACGCTGTTCGGCGCGCTGCTGCAGGGCAGCCGGCGCCGCCGTCGCTCGTTGCAGCACGAGCGCACCTGGTTCAACCTGGTCGGCTTCACGCTGCGGCCGGGTTTCGGCGACCCGCTCGACGGCTGGCGCATGGAACAGATGTGGAACCTGTTCGGCCCCGGCATCGCCCACAGCGACGACAACCAGCAGTGGTCCGAATGGTGGACGCTGTGGCGCCGCATCGCGGGTGGCCTGGATGCCGAGCAGCAGCAGAGCGTCTACGAGGTCATCGCCTACTACCTGCAGCCACCCGGCGTCACCGACATCGCCGCACCCGAGGGCCCCTCCATGCAGGCGCTCGACGAACTGCTGCGCATGGCGGCCTCGTTCGAGCGCATCCAGCCGGCCGACAAGATGCAGTTCGGCCGCTGGCTGCTGCATCGGCTGCGGCAAGGCGCCGGGGCCGAGCTCTGGTGGGCGCTGGGCCGGCTGGGCGCGCGCCAGCCGCTGTACGCCAGCCTGCACCACGTGCTGCCGCCCGCCATCGCGCAGGACTGGCTCGTGCAGATTGCCGACATCACGCCGGATTGGGCCCGCGACGAAAGCGCGGCCTTCGCCGTCGCCCAGATCGCGCGGGCCACGGGCGACCGCGCGCGCGACCTGCCGGAGGCACTGCGTCTGCAGATCGCAGAGCAGCTGCAAGCCGCCCATGCGGCGCCGAGCTGGGCCGCGATGGTGCGCGAAGTGACGACGCTGGACGAAGCCGACCAGCGCCGCGTGTTTGGCGAGGCACTGCCGCCCGGACTGGTGCTGGTCCGCGGGTAGTCAACGCAGCGGGTGCCGCGCACCGATCTTGCCCCCCTTCTTTCAGGACACGCGCCATCGGCCATCTCGGCACGCGCAGCGGCAACCTCGGACGCGGCACCACGGCCACGCCTGCAGAGACCACCGTCAACGCGCGTTGGCATCGCGCAAGCGCAAGCGACGGCAACACCGCCCCCGGCGCGCAAGGCGCGTCACGTTCATGCCGTGCCTCCTGCGTCATACTGCCGGCGCCGTGCTTTCCCATCCACACTGTTCAGTCGACACACCCTTCACATGCTCCGCGTTCCCCAGACCGTCACCCTGGTCGGCTTCGGCGCCGTAGGCCAAGCCGTCTTCCAGCGAATGCGCGACGGCACGGGCCCTCGCATCACCCACATCGTCGTGCGCGAAGACCGTGTCGAAGCCACACAGGCGTCGGTCGGCACCGCCGCGCAGGTCTGCCATCAGGTGCCGCAGGACACGCGGCTGCTGGTCGAATGCGCGGGCCACAGCGCGCTGGCCGCGCATGTGCTGCCGGCCCTGGCCGCCGGCATCGAATGCGCGGTGGTCTCGTCCGGCGCGCTGGCGGATTCGGGCCTGGCCGCCCGACTGGCCGATGCAGCCCTGCGCGGCGGCACGCAACTGCATCTGCTGGCCGGTGCCGTCGGCGGCCTGGACGCCATCGCCGCCGCTCGCGGTGCCGGGCTGGACAAGGTGCTCTACACCGGCCGCAAACCGCCCGCGGCCTGGCGCGGCTCGCATGCCGAACAATTGCTGGACCTCGACGCCCTGCGCGCCGCCACGGTGTTCCTCGACAGCACCGCCCGCGAGGCCGCGCGCCTCTATCCCAAGAACGCCAACGTGGCGGCCATCGTGGCCCTTGCCGGGCTGGGCCTGGATGCCACGCGTGTGCGCCTGGTGGCCGACCCCGATGCCGTCGACAACACGCACGAGATCGAGGTCAGCGGAGCCTTCGGCGAGATGCGCATCGTGGTCAACGGCAAGCCACTGGCCGACAACCCCAAAACCTCGGCCCTGACGGTGCTGTCGGTGGTCCGTTTCCTCCAGAACCGCGTGGCGGCGATCACCGTCTGAAGGCGTGCCGCGCCGCTGAAAGCCCTCAATAGGGCCGGCTCGCGGTCGGATTCAGCAGGTGACGACGCAGATTGGCATCGCCCGCAAAGCGCCCGGTGATGTCCAGGATGCGCGCCACTTCGGCCGGCGTGTTGTAGCCGCCGAAAGACAGTCGCACGGCCCCCGTGTCCAGCAGGTTGGACACCACCCCTTCCATGTAGAAGTACTTGCGCAGCGCGAACGACTCCGGGTGGCGCAGGCAGACGATGGAGCTGTTCTCGCCCTCGACGTCCGACGAGAGCAGCTCATAGCCCTGGGCGCGCAGGCCGCTGTCGAGCTGTGCGCCCAAACCCAGCACCCAGGGCGCCAGCCGATCGATGCGAGCCCGCTCGATCATCAACAGCGCTGGTGCCAGACCATAGACCGCGGGGTAGTTGATGTTGCCCCCCTCCAGGATGCGCGCATCGCCACCGGCGCCGGAGTCCAGCTGCCAGTCGGCGACGTTGCGCTTGACCTTGTTGACGACCGACGCACCGAGGAACGCGGGCTCCAGCTCCGCCAGCAACGCCGGCGACAGATGAAGGAACCCCAGACCCAGCGGGCCCAGCAGCGGCTTGTAGGCACCGCAGGCCAGCGCATCGACGCCCCAGCCCTGCACGTCGATCGGCAACAGGCCCACCGCCTGGATGCCATCGACCACCAGTCGGATGCCGCGTTCGCGGCAACGCGCACCCAGTGCCTGGATATCGGCACGCACGCCGGTGCTGTACTGCACATAGGACACCGCGATCAGCCGCGTCCTGTCGTCGACCCGTGCCCACAACGCGCCCAGCGTCACATGCCGGTCTTGCGTGGCGGCCACGCGGACCTCGACGCCGCGCCGGCGCAGATGGAGCCAGGGCACCACGTTCACGGGATGCTCCTGGTCGTCGATGACCATGTTGTCGCCTTCGCGCCAAGGGAAGCCCTGGGCCACGATGTTCAGGCCCTCGGTGGTGTTCTTGGTGAAAGCCACGTGCCGCGCGTTGCCGCCGATGAGCCGTGCGATCTGCACGCGCACGCCTTCAGCCGTGGCCAGCCATTCGGGCTTGTCCGCGCGTGCGTGCGTCACGCCACTGAAAAAATCCTGGATCGCTTGGCTGACACGGGGCGACAGCGGGCTGCTGTAGGCCTGGCATGCGTAGATTTTTTCCTGTGTGATGGGGAAGTTATCCCGGAACGCCTGCTGCCAATCCATGTCGGTACTGCCTTGTTGTGTCCGACGGATTCTAGAAATTCGCTGGCACGCTCAGCGCATAAGCATGGTTGAAATCCTTCTGAGCAAATGGCTCGGCGCTTTCTAGAATTTCGCCTCACAGCGCCCGGCGCCCGGCGCCCGCCCCTGACCCCTGCCACGTTCGTGCGGTCCGGAGCATCGATGGGCCCGCGCCGTGGATGCGCGCTCCGAGCCGCATGCGCGCACCGTGCGCGCCTCACTCTTCCACCTGGACCTCTCTTTCATGCGCTTGAATTCCTCCACGCCCCTGCTTCGCGGCGCTGCCGTCTTCGCGCTCGCGGCGTGCACCGCGATGCTCGTCCATGCCGGCCCCACGGTCGACGCCATCAAGAAACGCGGCCAGCTGGTCTGCGGCGTGAGCCAGGGCTCGGCCGGCCTCTCGCTGGCTGACAGCCAGGGCAAGTGGAGCGGCCTCGACGTCGACATCTGCAAGGCCCTGGCAGCGGCCGTGCTGGGCTCGCCCGACAAGGTGCGCTATGTGCCGCTCAGTTCGCAGCAGCGCTTTCCCGCACTGGTCTCGGGCGAGATCGACGTGCTCAGCCGCAATACCACCGTTACCTCGGGCCGCGATGCCGGCCAGCCTTATGTCTCCACTGCCGTGGTCTTCTACGACGGCCAAGGCTTCCTGGTGCCGCGCAAGCTGGGCGTCAAGAGCGCGACCCAGCTCAACGGCGCGCAGGTCTGCGTCCAGCCCGGCACCAACAACGAACAGAACCTGGTGGACTGGTTCGCGGCCCACAAGCTGAAGTACCGGCCGGTCGTGATCGAAAACCTGGTCGAGCTCGAGAAGGCCTTCTACGCCGGACGTTGCGACGTCTACCTGTCCGACGCTTCGACGCTCGCGGCCAGTCGCGCGGCGCGCGCCGCCAAGGCCGACGACTACGTGATCCTGCCCGAGCGCGTCAACAAGTCGCCGCTCAGCCCCTGGGTCCGGCGCGAAGACGGCAACTGGGCCGACATCGTGACCTGGACCGTGCATGCCGTGGTCGCCGCCGAAGAGCTGGGCCTGACCTCGGCCAACGTGGACAGCTTCCTGGAGAGCAAGGACCCGCAGATCCGCCGGCTGCTCGGTACCGACCCGGGCATCGGCAAGAACTTCCAGCTGGAAGAACGCTGGGCCTACCAGGTCATCAAGTCCGTCGGCAACTACGGCGAAATCTGGGATCGCAACGTCGGGCCCCGCACGCCGCTCAAGCTCGAACGAGGGCAGAACGCGCAGTGGAACAAGGGCGGCCTGCTCTACGCACCGCCCTTCCAGTAATCCGTCGGGCGCGTCGCCTGCACATTCTCCCGGTTCCCCGGTCCTTCGTCCGCGTCGGGGAACCTTCCTCGTCTTCAGGCCAGCGCGCCGACCCGACCGCTCGAACACCCTGGGGCGGTGATCGCGTCGCACTTCGACCTTCCCGTGCATCGCCGTGCCTGATTTCAGTTTCCTGTTCGAACACGCCGGTTTCCAGATCGCCGAAAGTCTGCTCGACGCGGGCCCCGCAGACACCTACCTTCACCTGCTGCTCGCCGGCCTGGTCAACACCGCGACCGTGGTGGCCGTGGCCCTTCCGCTGGCCACGCTGCTCGGGCTGGTGGTGGGGCTGCTGCGCCTGACACGGCATCCCCTGCTCTATCGCGCCATGGCCCTCCTCGTGGAGCCCGTGCGCAACACACCGGTCCTGCTTCAGCTGTTCGTCTGGTACGCGTTGCTGCTGAGCCTGCCGGAGGTGCGCGAAGCCTGGCAGCCGCTGCCCGGCGTCTTCATCTCCAACCGGGGCCTGGCATTGCCGATGGTCCAGGGCACGGGAGCCTATGCCGGGTTGCTGGGCGCGCTGGCGGTGTCGGCGGTCGCGCTGTGGCTGCTGCCTTTGCCCGCCCATGGCGCATGGCAGGCGCTGGGCCGTGTGCGGCAGCGCATGCGCTGGCCGATGCTCGTCGCCCTGCTGCTGTGGGCGGGCTGGCGCCTCGCCTCCTTGCCGGGCCTGGTGGTCGAGGTGCCCGAATTCTCCGGCCTCGGCCTGGCGGGCGGCTGGGGCCTGAGCCCCGAGTTCACCGCGCTGGTGCTGGGCCTGACGGTGTTCCACGCCATCTACATCTCCGACATCGTGCGCGCCGCCGTGCTGGCCGTCCCCACGGGGCAGATCGACGCCGCCCATGCACTCGGCATGCGCCTGCCCGGCGTGGCGAGCGCGGCGGTCTATCCCTATGCGGCCCGGGCCGCCCTGCCGCCCTTCGCCAATCAGTGCCTGATGCTGCTGAAGAACAGCACGTTGGCGATCGCCATCGGTTATCAGGAACTGACGGCCATCGTTAACACGACCATCACCCAGACCGGCCGCGCACTCGAAGGCATGGCCCTGGCCGCCGCATGCTATCTCGCCGCCAGTGGCGTGATGGCCCTGGTCCTGGCGCGCTACAACGCACGGGTGACCCGGCAAGGCATCGAGGGGGCGGGAACGAGCCGCCTGGGCCAGCGGCTGGGCGTGCCTGCGTTGACGGCGCAGGCCTTGTGGCACGGCCCGTCGCGAGCCCTGCTCAGCGCGGTGCTGGCGGTGCTGGGCGTGTGGGCGCTTTGGGCCGGCGTACGCTGGGCCCTGCTGTCGGCGGTGTGGACCGGCGGTGCGCAAGCCTGCGAGCAGGCACAGGGTGCTTGCTGGGTGGCTGTCTCGGCGAATTGGCAGCTGCTGATGTTCGGCACGATGGCGCCCCAGCAGCGCCCCGCCGCACTCCTGGCCATCGTGGGGGTGGTCGCCGGCGTCGGCCTCGCCTTCGTGCCGCACCTGGGCTTGCGCTCGCGCGTCGCAGGGGCAGTCGCGGCCTGGCTGCTGGCGGGACTCGTGCTGGCCGGCGTGTTCGTCGGCGCGCCGCCCGTGTTGCCGGTCCAGTGGGGCGGGGTGCTGGTGACCGTGGTGATGTCGGTCGCATCGATCGCGCTGGCGCTGCCGCTGGCGGTGCTGCTCATGCTGATGCGCCGCAGCCAGCAGGGCTGGCTCCGCGCGCCGGCCGTGCTGCTGATCGAAGCCGTGCGGGCCGTGCCCCTGATCACGCAGTTGCTGCTCGTGTCTTTCCTGATCCCCGTCTGGTGGGGCGGCGACTGGTCGGCTTCGAAGTTCCAGCTGGCGCTTGCAGCGCTGGTTCTGCATACCGCCTGTTTGCTGGCCGAAGTCCTGCGCGGGGCGTTGCAGGCCGTGCCCGCCAGTCAGACCACGAGCGCCATGGCGTTGGGCATGCGGCCTGCCGCGGTGCTGTGGTCGGTGCTGCTGCCGCAAGCCCGGCGCATCGCCGCACCCGCTGCGCTGGGCGTGTTCGTCGGCGCCGTCAAGGACACCTCCCTGGTCACCGTGATCGGCGTGTTCGATGTATTGAGCGCGGCCAAGGCCGCGGTGGCCGATCCGACCTGGCGCCCCTACCATGTCGAGCTCTATGCGGCGGTAGCGCTCTTCTATTTCCTCATCTGCCTCGGCCTGTCACGCCTGGCCGAGCGCATGCGTCGGCAAGGCAGCGGCACGCTGGACCCCTGAACTCCGCGCTGCCCATCGCATTCATCGAACACGTTCGTACGACGGATGGCCCGCAGTGCCGTCGCATGCGTTTGCTCGCGACGGCGGCGTCGATCCATTGCGATCGCTTCAACGCCGGGCCGGAAGGAGGCGATCCGGCTCGCCGACCGCTTCAAGCGCTGCGGGCCACCGGGCCTTGGCGTTCGTCCCGGTGCCGGCCTGTTCAGCCCCTGCCCTCACACCCCATGGACGCCCGCGGTGCTGCGCTTCAATTGCCCGCGGACTTCGCCGCCGGGCCAGGCGCGGGTCGAGACGCTAACGTACCAGAGACCGGCCAGGAGGTCGGCCACCTGGGCCTGCGTCAACCTGCTCCTGCCGGTCAGCTCATAGCCTGCGTCGGCGTCCGTGCCGCGCTGCTCGGCCTGGCCGTGCGGCGGCAACTGGACGGCCAGCGGGCCGTTGCGGCCCTTGGCGGCAGGGCCATAAAAGCCGGCGAGCGTCGCCGGTCCGCTCAGGCGTGCGTAGTTCACGCGCCACGTGAACTCGCCGGTGGCCAGTGTCAACGTTCCGAACATGGAACCGCCGGCATTGCCGGTGCGACGCGGAACCACCTCCTCGGTCCCGATCCAGCAATCGATCGTGACCCATTCCGGCGGATCGCGCGGCACGGCCACGGCCTTGTCCGATGATCCGATCCCCGAGACCAGCGCGCAGCCCGAGGCGGCCAGTGCCGACAGCGCGGCAGCGCAAAGGACGGTTCTTCGTCGGAGTGTTCGGCGTACGGGTTCGAGCATGGCAGACGGCGGCCGGATGAAAGCGCACAGCGCGGGTCTTCACGATAGCCGATGTGGACGGCCCGTGCCGTGGTGCGCGTCTTCTCACGCTGGCCGCGCGCCGATGCCGGACCGCCGCATTCAGGAAGCGATCCGTTGTTCCGGCTGGTCCACCCGGGCCCCCACGAGATCGTAGACGCCGGCCACGTGGATCGCGCGCTTGAGGGCTTCGATCTGGGCCACCGCCTGGAATTTGGCAGTGAAGCTGGCCGGGCTCCTCAACACCAGGAAGTCCTGCGCGCTGCGGAGCTCCCAGATCCAGCATGTCTTCGACTCGGGAATGACGACAAATCTCACGGCCTGCGCTCCGCGCTCGTTCCTGCGGCTGCGCGCAGGCACCATGCGTGCGCAACAGGACCCTGCAGTAGTAATTCGCATTATAGATACGCAGCGATGCCGGCGCCGTCGGACTGGCGACGCGGTGCGCGGACACGCTCGCTCCCCACCGAAGTGCGCGGGCACGGTATCGAGAACCGGGGCCGAAGCGCCGGTCTCACGGTGGGTTCGCACCGTTCAGTGAGGTGCCTCGGCAGCGCATCCACACGGTCAAGCAGGACGCGACCGACCGGTCGGCCAACGCCCTGGCGCACCGCTCCTGACCGACATGGCAGTGACTTGAAGCTGCGCTAGCATCGCGCCCCTCTCCTGACAACGGTCGGGCAGGTTCTATCGGGACGATGGCGAAATGGCGTTGCACAAGAGGTTTCCGGGGTTGAGATGCGCATGCGAGCCGGTCTCGGCCGATCGCATGGAACGCAGCTTCTGGATGAGGCTGCTCCCCGGCATCAGGGCCTACCGCTGCCGCACCTGCGGCACGGATTTCCTAGCGTCCAAACGAGCGATGGATGCGCTGGTGATCGCACAGCGTCAACACGCTTTCGAGAGCCGACGCGGAGCCCGCTGAAACGCGAGGGCCTGGCCGCCGGAGGCACTGCCCGGGGCCTGCGTCTTGACATTCATCCTCTAATGCAACATCATGAGTTGCATGATATTTGAAGAACTGCCGACGCGCACCGTCGAGCATCGCATGCGCATGCGCATGCCGTCGCAAGGAGAAGCCCCATGACACCGTTCTCCGACCCGAGCCTCGTCTCGCGCTACGCCGAGAAGACCGCGAGGATCGTCCCCGGCGTGCAGGACCTTCACCGGATGGCCAGTGTGTTGCTGGCGGAACATGCCTCCGCCGATGCACGGGTGCTGGTGCTCGGCGCCGGCGGCGGGCTCGAACTGAAGGCCTTTGCCGAACTGCAGCCGGGCTGGCAATTCGATGGAGTGGACCCTTCGGCGGAGATGCTCGCGCTGGCGCGCACCGCGCTGGGCCCCCTCGCCTCGCGCGTGCGCTTCCACGAGGGCTACATCGACAGCGCCCCCGAGGGGCCCTTCGACGCGGCGACCTGTCTTCTCACGCTGCACTTCCTGCCGGCAGCCGAGCGCCGCACGACATTGGGCGAGATCCATCGCCGGCTGCGGCCCGGTGCGCCCTTCGTCGTCGCGCATCACAGCTTTCCCAACGAAGGTCCCGCACAGGACCGCTGGCTCGCGCGCAACGCCGCCTATGCGATCGCCTCCGGCGTGCCTGCGGCACAGGCCGAGAGCAGCATCGCGGCCATCAAGGAACGCTTGCCCGTGCTGTCGCCGGAGCAGGACGTGGCGCTGCTGCACGAGGCAGGATTCTCGAACGTCGAGTTGTTCTACGCGGGACTCACCTTCAAGGGGTGGACGGCCCGCAAGGCCTGACATTGCGGCACGGCCGATCGCGCAACGAAGGCGATCGCGTGCCGCGGTGTCGGCCCGCCCTCATGCGGGCCATCGTTCGCGCGCCTTCAAGGCCGCCTGCCGTGCGGCCGCGATCGCGGGGTTGCGGCGCTCGCGCACCTTGTTCGTCAACGCCGCACCGGCCAAGGCCGGCGTGCCGGCGTCGAAGGGTGGCGCCGCGAGCATGCACAGCGGACAGTGCAGTGCGTTGGCCGACAGCTCATGCACGCCGTCGTCGGTGTGCAGCACCCACTTCGCGGCACCCTGGTTCGTGCACACGAGTTCCATGCTTTGCGGATGCACGATCGGCGCGGCCACCGCCACACCCAGCGCCAGCACGAAGCACAGCAACACCCAACGGACCCACACCGCCGAACGCTGTCGGAAGGCGGTGTGGACAGGGGCGGGCGCGGGCATCGGCGCGGATTATCACGCGCTCGACGGTGGGCCGGCGCACGCGGGCTGGCGCCTCGCGCCGGTGAAGATCGAGACCGTTGCGGCTGCGGCATCCATGTTTCCAAAGCGCTCAAGGGCCGCGCATCGTGCCCAGGACGGCTAGGATGGCCGGGTGCCGAGCCTCGTCCCAGGCCCCGAAAGCCAGGCTGCCAGATGACCAGCCAGAGGCAGCCTCTTCACAAAGATCCGAAGCGCTGGCTGCGGATCTAAAAACACTATTATTTGATGATGAAAATCGCCACCTGCTTTTTCAATTGGTGGCTCACGAAGTGTCAGGCAGGATCAAACGGCAGCGCAAGTCGTTGATTTTTCTGGGAAGTTGGGTTCGACAAGAACCTGCATGTGTCACGATGGCGCATGTTCCTTGGGTAGCTAGGTGGGTAGCTAGACTGCCCAGCTACCCACCCTTCCAGAAATGCCGAAACTCAGCCACCTCCTCTCCGACCTCCAGATCAAGCGCTGGATGGCCCGCGGCGAATCCGTCGCGAAGTCCGACGGCGACGGCCTGACGTTCACCCTCTCGAAGAGCGGCACGGCGAGTTGGGTGCTGCGCTACCGCCAGGGTGGCGGCGTCAGGAAGGAAGTGACGATCGGCAACTACCCCGACCTGTCGCTGGCCGGCGCGCGCGAAGAAGCGCGCTCACTGCGCGCCGCGGTCGACAAGGGCGTCGACCCGGCGGCCGTGAAGCAGGAACGGAAGACGCGCGCGGCGGCCGCCTGGACGATGAACGACCTCATCGCCGACTACCGCGAGAAGGCGCTGCTGCCCACCAGGTACGCGCTCCCCACGATCGCCTACCGTAACGCTGACATCAACAACTTGATCGCGCCGAAGCTGGGCGCGCGCCGAGTGGACCAGGTGACCAGCATGGACGTCGTCACTGTGCTGAAGGAGTGCGACTGGACCTGGACGATGACGAAGAGAGCGCTGACCACGGCCTCCAAGCTGTTCGATCACGCCTGCGGCCTCACCATCATCCCGATCAACCCTTGCGCCGGCATCAAGCTGACGGCCATGAAGGGGCCGCGGCCGCCGGTGCGCAAGCGCCTGATGCTCGCCATCGAGGAGCTGAAGGTGATCCTGACGGGTATCGACTTCATCGGCCGCGAGAACGCGCTGGCGTTCCGGATCCTGCTGGCCACGTGCGTGCGGGGCGTAGAGCTGGTGAAGGCGAAGAAGGCGCACCTCGACCTCGAGCGCGGGACCTGGTGGGTGCCGGACGATTCCGTGAAGACGCGCAGCGGTTTCCTGGTCCCACTGGCGCCCGCCGTGGTCGAGTGGTTCCGCGAGCTGATCGACATCTCAGGCGATTCCGCTTACGTGCTGCCGGCTCGCCGCGGCGACCGAGTGCTCGCGCTCGGCGACGTGCCTGTGGGCCGCACCACGCTCTGGGCAGCCTTCAATCGCGCCTTCGTGCGGGGCGACATCGACATTCGCCGGTTCACGCCGCACGACACGCGCAGTACGGCCAAGGGCCACCTGCGGAACCTGGGTGTGTCGCGCGAGATCTCCGAGATCGCCCTGAACCACAAGCTCAAGGGCATGGAGGGCATCTACGACGTGCGCGAAGAGATCCCGGAGCGCCGGCACGCCCTCAAGGTCTGGGCCGACTTCCTCGTGGCCTGCGAATCAGGCCAACCGCCGCCGAGCGGCAATGTAGTCCCGATGAAACGGGCAGCCTAGCAGTCCCAGGGAGGGGTTGCAGAAGGGACAATTCCCTATGCTCCGCCACCTCGCCGCCCTGCTGCTCGCCCTCCCCATCGCTTCCGCCGCCGCGCCGCCGACCAGCACCTGCCTCGTGGTTCGCATTGCTGACGGCGACACGCTCACCGCGCGCTGCGGCATGCCGGGCGACTACCAGCAGGTCAAGGTGCGCCTGGCCGAGATCGATGCACCGGAGAAGGCCCAGCCGTTTGGCGAGCGCAGCCGGCAGGCCCTGGCCGCGATGTGCGCCGGCGAGCAGGCGGTGCTGCGGCCGACGGTCACGGACCGCTACGGCCGGACCGTGGCGCGTGTGGAGTGCCGCGGCAAGGACGCCAACGCCGAGCTCGTGCGCACCGGCATGGCCTGGGCCTACACGCGATACCAGACTGATCCGCAGTTCCCGCAGCTCGAGCACCAGGCTCGCGCGGCGCGGGCGGGGCTGTGGGTGGCGCTGGGCACGGCGGCCGAGCCGGTGCCGCCGTGGGAGTGGCGCAAGGCCAAGCGCGGGAACTGAGCGCGCGGCGCTATGCGGCTTCGGTGACCGGCCCGGCCTCGTACACCTCAGTCGGCGCCAGCGGCATCAGGCCGCGGGCCTGCGCCCCCAGTTCCCGCCGAAGCTGTACTGAGGACCGAGCCGCCCCACAACGCAAAAAGAGCCCCCAGCGCCGAAGCGCCAGGGGCTGGTGGGAATGTGGTGCGCGCTCAGCGCGACGGAACGCTACTGGGCGTCGGGCTGGAGGCTGTCGTAGGCCCGCTCGCAGCCGGCGGCCCGGATGCCGCGCTGGTCAGCCGTTGCTGCGAAGACTTCCGCCAGGCGGTCAGCCCCTGCAAGCACGTCGGCAAGCACTCCGATGGGGTCGCCTCCAGGGACTGCCGAAGCTGCGGGGCAAGCCGGGGAACGCCGGCGGGCAGCGTCGGCGGCGAGCTGGGCGGCGTCGTGCAGGCTGCCGCCAGCGCGGCGAGCATCAGCGAGATCGCCCGCAAGGGCAGCGAGTTGGGTTTGTGCACGGGAGGCCTCCAGGTCCATGACGCTCTGGCGTCGGGAAAATTCATCGCGCTGCGCCTTCATGGCCAGGCGCAGGGATTCGGCGTCGGTGGCGCGCTGCTCGGCGGCCTCCTGCTTCAGGCCGGTGATGCGCACCGTCTGCGCACCCAGCGCGGCCAGCAGCACCGCGACCAGCAGCAGCTTCCAGTTCGCCAGCAGTAGGCGGCCGGCGGCGATCATGCGAGCGCTCGATAGGCGTTCCGCAGGCGCCCGTCGTAGTTGTGGGCGGCATAGTCGGCTCCGTTGTAGAGCCTGGCGAACGTGGCCCAATCCCGGGCCTTTAGCGCGCGCTGCATCGCGCCGGCTCGGTCGTTCTTCAGGAACGACACGAAGGCGTCGAGCTGCTTGCCCTCGCTGGCGTACATGGCGTTGATGAAGCCCTGCAGCGTCATGAAGCCCGCCGTCTGATGGTTGAAGCCCATGATCTGGAACTTGCCCCAGGACGCCGACTCGAGCGCGGCCGTGCGGTCGAGGGCCGCGGCTTCTGCGAGGCGCCCGTGCTGCGCCGAGGTGGGGCCGTAGCCGCCTCGCGTGGGATTCGAGATCTGCGGGTGCGTTGCGTCGAATCGGCCCTGCGTGCGCCGGCTGAACACGTGGCGCTCGAACAGGATGGTCGGCTCACCGCTGGCCAGGAACCCTCCGTTCGGTGCCTCGATCTGGGCTACCGCCTTGATGCTCGGCACATCGACGCCCAGTGCATCGGCTGCGCGGGAGAAATCGTCGGGCACAAGTGTCTTCATGGTTCGCTCCCGTCTTCGTTTCGCAGATCTCCCGGTCGCGTCTTGTCGTTCGGCAGCGTCGAGGGCTCGCCGCGCCAGTGCTTCACGGCGATGGCCAGCACGTAGAACGCCAGAGCTGCGGACATGAAGAGCCCGCCTTCGCTGACCCAGCCCTGTCGAATGACGCGGCACGCCGTGGCGAAGGCACCGATCGCGATGGCAGCGAGCGCGAACCGCTCGGCGGTCGTGTCCTTCACCGTCGGCGAGAACACCGCGACGGTAGCGCCGAGGCCGACGATGCCCCAGCAGATGACGGAGAGCACCGCGTGCGCAGTGATGATGTAGGCGTTCATTTCGGAGCTCCTGATCTGCGTTGCAGCCAGTCGAGCGCGATCTGCCAGAGCGCACCTACCGGCGTGGTCTGAATCCACTCCCAGGCGCGCGACATGATCGCCATGCCGAACAGGCCGAGCAGGAACCCCGTGAGGCCCTCAGGAAGCCCGATGCGCTGGGAGAGCCAGGCGGTGCCGAAGTAGCTGAGCACCGAGCCGGCAGCAGCCATGAAGAGGCGCTCGGGCCACGAGCCTTGCAGGAACCGCATCGACACGACGGCACCGGCCACACCCGCGAGCTTTGCGGCCCAGGCATCGAAGTTCACATCGGCAGGGTTCATCGGCATCGGGGGCCTCTGAAATGGTGGTCAGTCATGGGTACCTTTCAGGCATGAAAAAACCCGCCGAAGCGGGTTTGCGTAGGGGCTGCATAGAACTCATGGGGCGGCAAATATCAAGGCGTTGGAGGTCGCCCCCGTGTCTGCGGTGGGGTCGATAGTGCTTGTCATGGTTCCGGAAGTGCTCTCGCCAGAGGCGATGCTGCTAGTGAAGATTCCCATGCGGTTCTCGGCAATAAGCGGTGTGCTTCTTATGGCCCAGCCGGGAGCCGACAGACCCGTGACGCTCCCTCCACTGGCAGCCAAAGTGAGAGAGCCGACCGCCATTGCGAGCCTGCCATTTCCTGCGGAGGATATTGAGGGAAAGGCGATCGAGTTGATCGTCGACGAGTCGAGGGAGGCAGTGGACTGAGACTCGGCGGCCGGCGTGCCCGTTGACCCCGCGATGGCGATAATCTGGCCGATGATTCGGCCGGATGCCGCTTGCGTGAAAGTGACCGCTCCGCCGCCCTCAACGCCCGTGGCGGCCTTCGTATAGACATGGGTGTACTGCGTGACTCCCGAGGCTGAGGCAGGCCCGGCGTTAGAGACCAGCGTCCATCCCGAAGGAGGGTCGAAAGCCGCGGCCGACCGTCGCATGATCACGGCGACGAGTAGGTCACCGTCCAGGGCTCCTAGTGGCACTTTGGGAGCGACAGTCGTATCCGCCGCGCGGATGATCATCGCCCCGGCGTCGCGAAACGTGACCACGCCAGCGCCGCTAGAAAATGGGGCGGCAAGGCCCAGAACTCCCGGGAGCGGCATCATGTCGAAGTGTCTCCGCAGAAGCGATAGGCCGCCGCCGTACCTGAACCATTGGTGCTCACGTAGAGGCCAGCCATCGCGCCATTGCCGGCCAGCTTTGTGTGGCTCTGCCGATTCTTGATGCTGGCGCCATCAGCTGCCGTCACTGCCACCTGACCTGCACCGTCCTGGACAAGTGTGCAGGTGAACCCAATAGGCAAGTCGTTTGGCAGCGTGAGGGTGATTGCAGAAGCATTGGCCAACTCGACAATCTTCCCGGTGTCCGACGCCTGCAGCGTGTAAGTCGTTCCGGTCTGACGGTTGACGCTCCCCTTGTAGCCGCTCATCGCATCAGCATCAGAGATAACGACGCCACTTGCTTGCAACGTCTTGCCTCCGGTGCCGTCGAAGCGCGGGAGCGTGTTGTCGGTCGAGGATGCCGGACCAACTACATCACCGGTTCCTGCGAGCGTGCCGTACTCCAGTGCCGTCCCGCCCGAATTGACCTTCAAGACCTGGTTAGCGGTTCCGAGACCCAGTCGGGACGGTGCAGCCACACCGCTCGTAACAGTGCCCCCAACAATGATGTCGCCGACTGCCGTCATCGGATTGGCCATACCCCCACCTGCCGCCGCCGCACCATATGCCTCTCGATAGTCGGCCCAGCTGAACACCGAATCCGAAGAAGCCACGACAGAGTACAGGCGCATGAAGCCTGCGGTGTTGTTCCAATTGGTGGTGGTCGTGGCTGCTGTAACCACCCCGGTGGAGCGATCCGCCACGATGTAGTTTGTGACACTGGGAGCGAGTGTTACCCCGCCTGGCAGGACCTCGTTCCCGAATGCCCGGCCGCCGTAGTAGGTCCAGCCCAAGCCGCTGGAACTGAAAGCGTCCATCCCGAAAACGCCAGCAGGCGATACAGCTTGGAAGTTCTGATTGACGATCGCGTTGGCACCGGCGGCTTCGTAGACCGGCTGTAGTTGAGTGCTCATATGAGGCCCTGGTTCGGTTGGTATGGAATGCCGCGCCCTACGGTGGCGCTCAGCTGATAGATGCGATACGGGATGGGCCCGGAGGCGGTGTAGCCATCTGCCAGCACCTCGCCAGCCGAATACGTCGCCGTGGGCGCGTAGGCGCGAATCACGCGCACGATCCTGGTGTAAAAGAAGTCGTTGTAGATGACCACCTCATAGGCTTCGCTACCTTCCCCCAGCGGCACGATGCCTCGCTGCCAGTTCGTCTGCATGCGTGTGCGTCTGTCCCAGGTCCACACCACCGCGCCCGAGACCGAACGCCGACGAACGTTGACGGGGCTAAAAGGACGCAAGCCGTAGCCGGTGCTTTCGGCGGTAGCCGAATCCACCGTCGATGCGCTGCGGCCAACACTCACGCCGCGATAGAACTTGGTGCTTCCAATGCCGCCAGCCTCAAGGCTCACATGCAACATCCCCGCGTTGTTCAGCAGGACGAAGCGGTCGCCGACCTGGTGGTGATATGCCACCTGCTCGGTGCCACGCAACCCGCGGAGCAACCCAGTCAGCAGATAGCGGCCATTCCCAAGCGGCGTCGCCTCTCGGAACTGGAAGACTTCCCACAGGGCATCAGGGAACCCGTTGACCTCATAGCTCACGCTGAGAGCGGCCACATTAGCGCCACCCACAATCATGGCCTCCCATGTCGCGCTATGCAGTTCGCCGGATCCAACATTCACGACCAGCTGCGTCGTGTTATCGACAAAACCGAAGCCCACAGCAGGGCCAACATAGGCGCTCTCTGAGAATCCTATCGTCGCCGAACGCGTGACCGACCCTCGTGGCTCAAGAACAGAATCGGCGTCGCCGACTAGCAACGTGGAGCCCCGGTAGCCCGTCGATCCCAGCGCCTGCAAGGCCACGTAAACCCCAGCGTCATCATCGGCGTCGCGCAGAATCGGCATGCCCTCCATGACGACGACACGCGTCGGGGGCGGCAAAGGCGCGACCTCCTGCCCGCGACGCCCCGCGCCGCCCACAGCGGTCTGGGCGTAAAGCTCAGCATCAGCAGGCACCATCTCCACCTCAATCAGCGCTCCTGTGTCCGTCGCTTGCACCCACCGCCAATCCGACAGATTTCCACGCGGGTACTCCACCGTGGTCACATCACCCGCACTGACGTAGGCGTCCTTGCGCGACAGCTTCACGCTGCGACGGTTCCGGTCGTTGTGGTTGTCGTAGAGGATTCGATGCGCCGCGGTGGCAGCCTGATCGGCCGACATGGCGATCGCGATCTCGACGCTGTAGTCGACGGTCGCGCCCGTCACCTGGCGGCGAGCAATCTCGGTCGAGGTCTGGTAGTCGAAATCCGGGTTGATGTAGCTGACGGTGACGCTTCGGTATAGCTCCGTCTCGTTGGCCCGCGTGAGCGGCATCGGATCCCCAGGCTCCGAACCTTCCTCAACGCAGCCCAGTTCGTCGTAGCCGATCGTCGACACCGATGCCTTATCCGATCGGCTGAAGAAACTCAGCTTTCCATCTTCATCCGCGGCGTCGATGGCAAAGGCCGTCATCAATGGCTGAATTCCAGCGCGCGCGCTTGCCGGGTTGCTGATTGTGTAGCCATGGACGAAGTGCTCAATACCGCTCACACCGATTTGCGCTTGCGAAAGCCCGGCGCGCATGCATTCTTCTTCTACGATCGCACTGACATCTACAGCTCTAGGCGTGAGACTCTGGTACTGGATCAGAGAATACTCTGCGGGAACTGCGACAAACCCCGAATCGTTCGGCCCCACAAGAGCACCAGTTTCGCTGGCCCACATCGTCGACGGTACAAAAGACGGAGTCGTCGGCCCCGCAGTAGTCGCTAGCTCGGACCATGTGTTTCCGATGCTGAAAATCGTGTAGCTCACGGCATCGATCCTGTACCTTAGGAACGCTGGAGTCCCTGCGTTGAACTGTGCATACGCTGTATCCGATGGAGCGTGAGCTTGGGGGCCCAGAAGATCGCTGGAAACCTCTAGATCATCGTTAAACGTGACCATTCGAAGCCGTCCGTCGAGCCACAGGATCACTTGCAGCATTCCCCTGCCGAAACCGATCTGAGCCACCTGCGCCAACTCACCGTAGCTCTGGAGCGGAATCACACTCGAACCGCCCCGCAGGACAACGACCGAACTCGTGTCTTCTCCCACGATCCCCACGGCATAGGAGCCCGTCATCTGGTCATGTGCCGCGATCGTGCCTGGTCCACCATAGTGGTTTTCCAAGCCAATCGGCATCCTTCCTTCAAAGATCGTTGACATGCCGCCTTCCAAACTCACGGCATAGAAGTACTGAGTTTCTGGAAACTTGAAATCTGGAATCAGCGCCTCTGGGCTCGCTGATCTCGAGTTGATTGGAGTTGCAATGAACGCTCCATTGCTATGAAGAGGGACGATGATCTCGTTCACCTTGCCGCTCCAGGCAGGGCCGACGTTCCACACGCTAAGATTGCGCCCGGTCAGCGTCCGGGTTTGGTTGTAGTGCCAGATCAAGTCACTCTTGATCACAGCCGTCGCTTGCTGGAAATCTCCAGTGCGAGGCGCGCTACCGTAAGCCTTCAAATCTACGGATGCAACAGGATCAACGCATAGCTCGAACGAGAACTGCGGTACGCGTCCACCAGGACACTCCACGTTGTTCATGACGACGGACACAACGCCTCGATAGGCGAGCACGTTCCCTACGCCGTAACGAGCCTCCTCAGTCGGGTCTGGTAGTTGATTTTCTCCGCCGGCGTAGACGATGAGTGAAGCGGCCGGATTCTCCGCACTCGCCAATGCAGATCCTACGGATGTGCCAAGGCTCGCGTCGTAAATCAGCTTTCCATCCTTCCAGATCTTCCTCACGGCATAGCTCGCTCCTTCGCGCGCCTCGCAAAGCAGCGTTCGAATATTGACATAGTAGCGGTACGTAGTGGACTCGACTCCACCTCCACCCTTCCCCTGGCTCTCCGTCGTAGAGACTTCCATTTTGTCGGTTGATTCGATGACGTTCCCGCCCAGACGCACCGTACCCCAGACCCTGGGGATACCCGAGCCTTCAGTGCTGACCGTGACCTTCTGGTCATCGATACGCGGCCCCTCCACCTTCTGCGCCGGCGTGAGTGCACTGCCCACGAGCGAGCCGACCACGAAACCCAGTTGTGGATACCCGAAGTAAGAGCCGACGACGAAGCCGACCGCGCCGAGCGCCTGCTGCATGCTCATGCGGTGACTCCTGGAAAGCGGAAAGTGCCGATCAACGACGCGCCGTGACTGCGCAGCCAGTCATCGGAGAACCGATGCTCGACGACTTGCGGGGGCTTCTTGCCATCGACCCGCTGCGAGAAGGCGTGAATCAGCGACAGGCCGCCATACAGGTAGTCGCCGAAGATGCCGATGTGGCGGTTCGATCCGAAGGCCATGACAGCGATGTCGCCGGGCCGCGCCGCGCCGAATGCGATCGGCAGCAGGTGCTCGCGGCACTGCTCGAGCATCGACTCGTCAGCCGCCTGGCGCGCATAGTCGCGCGTGTCGAAGTCGGTGATGCCCAAGGCATGCGCAACGAGCAGGACGAGACCGAGGCAGTCCATCCCCTCGCGGCTGCGGCCCTGATGCCTCCAGCGGCACCCCAGGTGCGTGCGCGCCTCTGCGACGATCTCGGAGCCGGTCACAGGTTCGTTCCTTCGGTGCCGCCCAGGCCGAGTACGCGATCTGCACCTGGGATATTGGGGAACCCGCGGTAGTTCAAGACATTCACCCACTTTGACCGGCAGTCTTCCGCGAGGCGCTTGCGGCAGCCGGGCACAGCCTCATAGGTCATGCCTACCTCGGGGTTCCGCGACAGAGGCAGGACGAGCGAGAACACACCGGCAGAAAAGCTGTCGATTTCCATCTCCTCGCCGGTCATAGGGCCGCCTGTGACACGAAACAGGCCGGCGCCGAAGTAGTCAGAAGGCTCGGCGCGTGACGAATCGGCGATGGTTCGGCGGTTCGTCACGCCAGTGACAGCCCCGGCCACCGTGATGGGCGTGAGATTCACCTTGCACCGGTCATCGCCGAACTGCGCCGTGCAGTTCTTCGTGACGACCTTGCCGTTGGTCTGCTGCAGGGCCTGGGCAATGCCGCGCATCTCTGCAGTGAACGCGCTTCGGCCGACCTTGAGATCGCCCAGCGTGCCGCTGCCGATGACCATGTGGCCCATGGAGAGGTCTCGGTAGTTGACCTCGAAGATGGTGTAGCGGCACCCATCCCAGAGACCGGACAGGAACTCGGCTTCAGTTGCGAGGTCTTCGGAGAGCGTGCCTGTGGCCTCGGAGTTCGTGACGGCGGCGCCGACCTGCTGGGAGATGGCCGTCGGGTTGATGCCGTCCTTCGTGCGGTACACCTCACCGAGGTACAGAAGATCGCGCGAGCAGGTTGTGACCGTGACGATCTCGCCGTCGGTTCTCTCGAAGCGCCACTGCCGAGAGATCGTGGTCGAGCCCTGCGCGTAGTGGGCGCGCAGCTCAGGGGAACATGCCTTCATGTCAGGCCTCTCGGATTTCGATGAGATTGATCGTCGGCCCAGAGACCAAGCGATCGTCGAGGTCGCCTGGCCGCACGAGATCCCAATCCATGTTGTCGTCGGCGAACTGCACGGGCACGTAGAAGGAGCCTGCCCAAGTCAGCGCCTCGTCGGGCTGCGGGTACTTGTGGCCCTGGCCTGCGGCGGTGATCGTCTTGCCGGTGGTGTTCGTGGCGAGGGTGTAGACCGCGCCGGTCAGCGCGGTTACCGTGTGGCTCCTTCCGTTGAGCAACGCGGCGTCGGCGCCGGCGATCCCCTGAAGCCAGAGCCGGCCGCCGACGAGCACCCCAATGGAACTGCTTAGCGTGACCTGAGTGCTCGCCCCTACCGCAACCGCAGTCACGGTGCGCGTCGCATCAGGGACGAAGGTCGCGTAGACCGGACCAGCGCTCAGGGCAGCATTGCCGGCAGCGGTGCCGAGCGTGACGGGGGCCCCGCCGCGGAACAGCAAGGGCGTCCCGTTCGGTCGCGTGACGGTACGAGCGCGTGTGCGCGTCGAACTCGCCGCTTTCTTGAACTGGCGCAGGCCGTAGAGCGGCGTGCCATTGCCGAAGCCAGGCGCCCCAAACTCGACGCCGGACATATAGCCCTGTAGGCCGCTGTCGGCAACGGTCACGACCGAGTCCTTCGGGTCTTCGAGCAACATCCCGAACGCGCCTGCATCCGTGATCTCGTAGAGGCCTTCGATCTCGGACCAGTAGTTGAGCGGCATGGGTTTGATGCCGATCGCATACTCACGCATGGTGGCATCACGCACGACATTGGCGCTCGCGTACCCGCCTTGGTTCGACGTGCGATCGTTCTGCCGCGTTTGGCGTCCAGCGACGCCAGCCATGATCACGCAGTTGGGCACGATCACATCGTCTAGAACTTGGATGGTCATGCGTTCCTCTGCGCTCGCTGAATGACACGGCTTGCCTGTAGGGCCGCCTGATCGGTGGTCTTTCGATCCGTGCCCGCGGCGAAACTCTGCTGGATCACGACCGAGACGCCGCCGCCGCCCGTGCGCGGGTTCGGATCAATGTTTCCACGCTGCTTTCCCATCATGAGGAAGCTGCGCCCGTTCACATCAAGCATTTCAGGACGGTTCTCTGCGACCTCATAGAGGCCGCCTGCGTTTACACCACCGCCTATCGCTTTCCCGCCACCGAAGATGCCGGACAGCAGACCACCAACATTGAAACCACTTCCGCTTGCGCCACTGAAGAGCTGCTTGAACAGATCCTTGGCGATCAGATTGGTGAGCTCACTGAAGATGGTCGTCGTGAAGCTCTTGAACGCCTCCGATGCCGACTTGGTGCCAGTGATGAAGTCGGCGAAAGCGCCCCCCGCTGCATCCGAGAACATGTTGTTGAACTTGTCGGCCAGGGGGTCGGCGGACGCCGCTAGCGAGTCGAGGGCTAGCCGCGCCTGCTCCGCCTGAAGGATGAGCGCCGGGTTGCCGGAGGCGCGCGCAATGGCTTCCTGCGCCTCGACGATCGTCTTCATCTGAGCGACCGCTGCCTTGCGCGCTTCACCCAGCTTGGCGAGCGACTCGAGTTCGCCGGTAGCGCCGAGCTGGCGCGACAGACCGATGCGATCTTCCTCGATCTGCAAGCGGGCGGTGATCTGGCTCGCGGACGTCGCCTCCTGGTTGTACTTGGACTGGGCGATCGTCTGCTGCTTGAGCGTCTCGATCAGCTTCTGGCCGGCGGTGTCGTTCTGGGCGATGGACCTGGCCAGAAGGTCGCGATACTGGATCTCGACGCGCAGCGCGGCCGCGGCACCGCTGTCGCCGGACATCTCCAGCAGCGATGCACGCACGCCGTCGAGCGAGTCCTTGTACTGGCGCAGCGCCTGCGCCTTCTTGAACGACTGCTCGAGCGCCGTCTCGCCGGCCGCGCGCTGGAGCTTCGCCTCCTCGTCGATCAACGCATTGATCTTTCCCTGGGCATCCGCGCGCTCCGTGTCCTTCTTGGCCGCGGCCTTGTACTTCTCCAGCGCCTCGATCTGCTGGTCGATCAGCGCGACTTCCTTGGTCGTGGCTTCTTCCTGATTCGCCAGGCGCGCTGCGTAATAGTCCTCGATCGAAACGAGGTTCTCGCCGTAATACAGGTCGATGATCTTGTTGCGCGACTGCAGCAGCTCCTGCTCCTGCTTGATGGCGCGCTGGTACTCCTTGAGCTGGTTGTCGAGGAGCTTTTTGGTGGGGTCGTCCTTGGAGCCGCCCGACTTCGCAGCCTTCGGGTTGAACCCATCGAGCGAGGGTTTCGATGCCCCGGCATCCAGCCGCCGCGGATCGACGGCAGCGAAGCGCGCACGCTTGATGCCTGCCAGTTGCTCGTCGAACTTCTGCACGTAGGTCTTGCCGTCCGACTCGCCGATCTGAGCGACCTTACGCCCCATCGCATCGAGGCCATACCGGGAGCGGAAATCCTCCCCCACCTTCCGGCCGCCAGAGAAATCGCCGGAGGCATACTTCCCCAGCGCCTCAGCGCTTGAGCCGACGAAGTCGACCAGCACCTTCAACTCCTTGGTTGACTGCGTGATGTAGTCGATCAGGCCAGCGAGCGAACGACCAGCACCTTCAGCGAACCGCTCGACACCCGTGCTGGAGCCCAGATCCGACACGCCGCCGCCAAGGCTCACGACGTCATTGAGTGCCGTCTTCAGTACGCCGCTGAACGCGGTCATCGCGTCAATTGACTGGACTACAAAGAGCTGGATGACTGATTCGACCTCAGATCGGAGTCGAGCTTGCGCCTTCTGGTGTGCGTCGATGGCCGCGATCTGTTCGTTTGTCAGACGGATCTGCGTCTGCCCAGCATCGGCCAGATCGTTCAGGAACGGGATCAGATCGGCGCCGGATTTCCCTAGAAGAGCTACCGCTACAGCAGTCTTCCCAGCGCCGTTCTCGAAGCCTGCCAGGGCTTGGGCCACCTCCTCCAACTGCTTGGTCGGCGTGAGCGCCTTGAAGTCTTTGAGGTTCAAGCCGAGCGCCGCCAGCGCCTTCCCTGCGTTCTTGGTTTCGTCGCCGGTCCCGCTCAGGGTCGCAGTCAACTTCACTGAGGCCGCAGCCACCGAGTCCAAGGAAACGCCGCTCAAGTCGGATGCCAGCTTCAGGCCTTGAACAGCCGACGCTGTGTCGCCGATCTTCTCGCTCAGCCCCTGGAAGCTAGCGATCTGATCGACCTGGCGGCCCAGGTACGCAACTGCCTGGCCGGCAAGGTCCATCCCTTTGGTGAACGCTTCCACTTCAAGATAGGCCCTGCGCAGCGCGCCGCCAATGCGCTCACCGAACGCGCGCGCATCCTTCTCAGCCTTCGTCAGGCCACGGGTGTAGTCGGCAGCATCAAGCCCCAACATGACCGTCAACGCGCCCAGGTTTGCAGCCATTTATTTCTCTCGGGTCATGGTTGGGGCAAAGCCGAAGAAATCGGCCGCTTCGTCTTCGGGCACCTCGACCTCGTCGGCGTGCTCGAACAGGTAGTCGGTGAGCTGCACATTCTTTGCGCCGCCCATGGTCTGGTCGATCAGCATCGCGATCCGCGCCAGCTGCAGAGATGCGCGGCGGCTCGGCAGCAGGCGCTTCGCGGCGTAATGCTGGTAGAGCACCAGGTCGCGCATCGGCAGCCTGGCGGCCAGCTCATGGGCCGGCACGCCAAGCTCGAAAGACAGGTCAATCAGGAATTCCTGATGACCTGTCAGCCGTTTTTTGCTTCGTCTCGCGCCTTCTCGCTGGTGGCGTTGAACGCCTCAGAGCCCTCCAGCACATAGCGCAGCAGTGCCCAGGGCTGCGAGGCCAGCAAGTTCACCTCGTCCTGGTTGTCTGGGTCGATGAGGCGGTTGCCGTCGACGTCGCACATGACGCGCGCGGCGCCGCGCGCGATGCGGTGCTTGTCGTCCTTGTTCGCCGTGTCCTCGGCCTGGGCCTCGACTTCGGCCACCGTGATGGCGCGCACGTAGACGGTGGGCCAGCCCGGGACGTCGACCTCCTTCGGCTTGACTGCTGCGGTGGCCTGCAGCGCGGCGAGGAACTCGGCCTTCATGGCGCAACGGCAGCGATGTCGAAGCGCTCGCCGGTGTTCTTGATGGTCAGGGAGCCGGTCCACAGGCCACCCACGGATGCCTGCTCGCTGGTCTGCTGCACGGTGCCGAGTTGGACCATGTAGCCGCCGTCCTTCGGCAGCGTGACGCGCACCGGCAGGAGCGCGCCTGCGGCGTAGGCCGCCTTGATCGCGACCTGGATGGTGGTGCGCGGAGCGAAGTTGAAGTCGAGCTGCGTGGTGCCGTAGTCGGGCAGGCCAGTTTCAGACTCGGCCGCGGTCGAGCAGATGGTCGTCGCATCGATCTCCGGCGACGTGCCGCCCTGGCGGTTGTAGCCCGTCAGTTCGCACATGTTGGAGAAGGTCACAGGCGCCACGGTGCCGCCGCTGACGTAGGTGCCGTAGCCCGTCGAATCGACGCCTAGCAGCTCGAAGGTGTTGGCGGTCAGGACGTTGATGACGGCGGTCTGGCCATTCAGCTCGGTCATGCCGAGGATCGCCGCGGGCTTGACCACGTCGCCACTGGCGAGACCGTGGGCCGTGGCGGTCACGACGGCGGGGCTCGCCTTCGAGATCGCCGTGATGACTTTGGTGGCTCCGGTGCCGACGGCAACCTCGATCTTGGAACCTGCGAATTTGAAGCGAACGCCTCCGGCCATGATGTCTCTCCTTAGAAACGAAAAAACCGCCCGAAGGCGGCTTGATTGCAATGCCCAGAGGGCGGGGTTAAGAACTCGGGTAGCTGATGAAGTCCAAGCTGCAGCGATACAGCTTCAGCTCGGGGTCGTAGTCGTCGAAGCCGCCGGCGAACCGCGTCGGCGTTGCCAGCGAGCCCATGGCTGCAATGACCTGCAACCGCAGCGCGCGCGCCAGCGGAAAGGTCCGCTCGAGCAGATCGATCTGCGTGCGCGTGTTTGGCGTGTTGTCACCGTCATCGCCGCAGAGGTCTTCGATGACCTCGCTGCTGACGAAGACATATCGGATCGCCGGGACGTCTGGCACGGCCGGCGCCTGCGGGAAGGTAAGCGGGTAGACGCGCCACTGCGGCGGGTCGGGCGGCACCACAGGCACAGGCACCAATCCTTTCAGCGCGACGAAGATCTCTTTTTCCAGGCTCATTTGCCCCTCGCGATTCGGTCGCTGATGACGCTCTTCATCGTCTCGATTGCGCGCTGCACGTTCTCATCGAACGCTGGCCGCAGGAAGGGCTGTGGCGTGTTCCGGATGGACCCGAACTCCACGAACTGCCCGTAGTACGCTGACAGCTCGCCGCTTGCCTTCTGACCTTTCGTGCGCTTGCGGCGCACCGTCACGATGTGCTCGCTGGTCAAAGTGCTTTGCGACTTGCCCAGACGCTTGGTGATGATGTTCTTGGCCAGGTTGCCGGTGCGCTTCGGCGCTTTCTCTTGCGCCGACTTCTTCACAACGTTCGCCGCCGCACCCGTGGCGCCGCGGGCGATCTTCACAGTCATCTCCTCGCCCATTGCCTGCAGCTTCTGGCCGAGCGCCTGCAGCCCCTCGACCTTGAATCGGACGGCGTCAACCAAGGTTCGCTCCGGTCTCGCAGGCCAGGTCCAACCGCTCCCGGCTTTCTTCATCGGGCAGCACCGCCTTGATGTCGAAGATCGTCGACCCGAAAACGACGCGCATGTTCGCGGACACGTCGGTGCGCCGGCGGATCCGGATCGATGCGCGCGCCACGCTCACGGGCGCCTCGCTCTTCACCGTCTCAACGCCCGACAGATAGCGCACGTTCGCCCACACCGACGCGACATCAGCCCAGGCCTGCGAAGGCTGGCCAACGTCGTCCTGGCCGAGCTGGAGGCGCTGGATCGTGATGCGGCTGCTCAATGGACCGATCAGCATTTACACCCCCAGTCCGATGCGGTAAGGAAACAGGAGATGTTGTGCGCCGAGCTTCAGCTCAGCAACGATGGTGCCAACCACGTTCTCCTGCCTGTTCTCGAAGAGGTGGCCCAGGATCAGTAGGATGCCGGCCTGGATCATCGAGTTGACGACGATGCCGCAGCGCGTTTCCAGCGCCTTGGCTTGCGCCTCGGTGTAGACCCTGCACGCGAAGTCGCGGGCAGCGCAGCGCGCCACAGGGTTGCCAATCTCATTCGCGACCAGCATGGCGGCGTCGTAGACCTCGCCCGCGGCGATGAGCGCAGCAGGCACAGCGGCCACAGCCTCGTCGAGTTCACCCTGCGTGGCGAAGACCGCACGGTTGAGGAACGTCGAAGCGCTGAGCTCAGCGGCGTCGAGGTATGGCTGCACTTGGTCGTCCGGGTAGTCGTCGTCGAGCCGAAGGTGCGCCTTGGCCGCGGGAAGTTCGATCAGGGCCATCAAGGTTCCTTGGGCGCAGAGCGCTTACTTCTTGCTCTTGTTCTCGGGATCGGCGGCCTTCTTGTTCGACGCGGCGGGTGCCTTCTTGGCGCCCGCCTCCTCGACGAAGCCAGCCTTATGCAGATCCGAGGCGATGCCATCGGGGATCTCGCGCTCTTCGCCGCGGTGCATTGAATAGATGCCGTGGACGAAAGAGGTTTTCGCTTTGACTTTCATGTGATGCTCCTTGAGAGAGCCCCGGCCGAAGCCGGGGCGGAACGTTACGGTGCGGGAGTGATGTCGCCCTTGATGAAGGCTTCCGGCCGGTAGACGGCCAGGCCCAGGCGCTCTTCCGCCAGGATCGTGACCATGTTCTTGATGAAGTCGTCCTCGTTCTCGGTCGCGATCATCACGTTGGCCTGCATGCGGTCGAACAGCTGGGCGCCGAGCTTGAACGCACCCACCAGGAACGTGTCGACGGTCATTGCCTGCGTGCCCACCACCGGGCGGCCCCACAGCGTAGGCTGTGCCAGCGCTTGCGGGTTCGCGAAGATGTAGGCGCCGGTCGAGTCCTTGGTCAGCTCGATCGCAGCCCAGTCGGACGGATGCAGCACGATGCCGGTCGAGGGGTATTCGGCGAGCTCGGCCTGCAGCATGGCCAGGCGCAGCACGTCGATGCGCGTCGGCGCCGCCACGGTGATCGGGGCCGCGTAGGCAGTCGCCTGCGTGTAGATACCGTTCAGGTTGTTGCCCACGCCCGAGCCCTTGAGCAGCTGGCCCTCCTCGACGTACGACAGCATGTAGCGCAGGCGACCGTCGATGTACGACTGCAGCATGGCGGCATCGGCCAGGATTTCGGTCGAGGCCTTGACGTAGGTCGCGATCTTTACCACGGCGCTCGAGACCAGGTCAAAGGTGATGTCGGACTTGGGCTTCGCCGCACCTTCGGCGACGGTCGCCGCCATGTTCTGGAAACCCGTCTCCTTCACGTACTGGATCAGGTTCGAGCTCGTGCGGCCAGGCGTGAGCAGGTCGCGCACCGTCATGCGGCGATCCGGCGCGGCGACGATGCCCGCGAGACGATCAGGAGCCACCGTGTCGCCAGCGCTGGCCGGGTCGGACGTGATGCTGACGATGGCCTTGACGGGCATGTTGAAGCCCTTCTTGTAGTTGCCCTCGGCGACGTACTTCTTGAACTCTTCCGAGTTCACGACTTCGGCGCCGGCCGTCTTGATCTGCTCGGCATTGCCGCCGGCACGGCGGTCGAGCTTCTGTTCGGCTTCGGTGAGGCGCGCTTGCAGCTCGCCCTGCTTCACGAGCATCTCGTCGACCTTGCCCTTCGTCTCCAGCGACATGTCGCCCGACTTCCTGGCCTCGGCTAGGGCCTTCTCGCCGAGCTCCTTGGTCTGGTCGCTGATCTTGTCGAGAGCCTTCTTGATCTCGAACGGACTGTCGTCGGCCGCGCGCAGCACCATGCCCACGCGGGTCATGTGGCTGAAGAGGATGTCGTGCAGCATGGCACCGATGGCGGCCAGAGCGACGAAGAGGTTGTGCTTGATGCGGGTCATGGAATACCTTTCGGGAATAAAAAAACCGCCCGAAGGCGGCAGGAGAAAGAAGAGACGTGGACTGCTACAGCGTGAACTCGGTCAGCAGCTGCAGCGCTTCGCTGGTTTCGGCCACGCACTCCCGTGCCTGCCAGTTCTTGAAGCCGTGCACAGCGATATGCTCGGCGTCAGTCCGACTGAATCCCTTCTCCCGAAGGAACTCTTCGAATTCGCGGATGGTGGGCTTGTCGCCCGCCAGCAATTTGGACTTCACGGCATCGATCTGCGCCTCGGCGTTCGCCGGGAACGTGACGATGCTGATCTCCTGCAGGTCGAGCTTGGTCAGCGTGCGGATGCCGGTCTTCTCGTCCATCGAGGAGCCCTCGACGTAGTAGCCAATCGACAAGCCCTTCACGACGCGGCGCTTCATCAGCACGTGCGCCTCGGCCGCGCGCGGGATCTCGTTCTTGAGCAGCCAGCCCTCCACCTTCAGGCCGCGCGCATCCTCCTCGAGTACGTCGTATCCGCCGATTGGCTCGCTCGAGTTGTGCTGCCAGAGCGCCGGCAAAGGGTCGCCAGACGCCTTGATCAGCTTCAGGCTGTCAGTGAACGCGCCCGGCGCCACGATCTCGCGGTAGCTGTCGAGGTTGCCGAACACCGAGCCGTAGCCCTTGAACGTGCCGTCATCGGCGACGGTCTCGGCCTTGAAGGCGAACTGCTTGTGCTTCAGCGCCATGTCTTTGCGGTTCATTCGTTTTCCTTGTCGGTGATTCCCAAGAATGTCTTCAGTGCGTCCTGCGCTGTCACGGCAGCGCCGCCCTGGCCGAGCTTGTCGATCGGGAGCATGTTGGCCTGCACCGTGAGCTCGTCGGCATTTCCACCCTTCGGCTCGAGGTTCTCCAGCCGACGGCATTCGTCGCGCGTCATGATCCCGTTCTGGGTCATCGAGCTGTAGAACGAGGCGCGCGAGCCGCTGTCTCCGCGCAGCAGGCCCTCGAGGGCAAACTCCGCGGAGTAGGTCAGGCGTTCGACCGGCGTCAGCAGGCTCTTGCGGATCGACTGTTCGATGCGCACCGCCCAGGGCCGCAACACGAAGGTCACGAAGCCGATCATTTGCTGCTCGATGCCTGTGCCCCAGCTCGTCGACTTCTCCGAATGCCCGACCATGAAGGGCGGCACACGGAACCAGCGGCAGATCTCCTCCACGTTGAAGGCACGCGTCGAGAGCAACTCCGCGTCCTGCGGATTCATGGACAGCTGCTGGAAGCCCGCGCCCTTCTCCAGGACCATCACGCCGCCCTCGCGGGAGACCTTCCCGACGTGCCCACGGATCTCGTCGCGCTGGCCGGACTTGAGGATGGCATCCATCGTGATCAGACCGCTCGACTTCATGCCGTTCTTGAACGTCTCGGCGCTGGCCTCGTCCGCGGCCTGCGCACCGCCGAACACGTTGGCGCCCATGCGGATCGGGGACAACCCTTCGAAGCCGTCGACGGTAAAGGCAGGAGTGAACCACATCGACCGCTCGGCGATGGTGCGCAAGCGCTTGGTGATCGGATCGTTGTAGCGCCACAGCACTTCGCCGGTATCCGACACGGTCCAGTTGATGCAGTCGGGCTGCAGGAACTCCAAGGAGGTGATCACGCCGGCTGAGCGGTGGATCTCGACATAGGACGCACCCCAGAGCAGCATGCTCGCGAGGTAGGTCTGCCAAAACACCGCCGCCGACATCTTGTCGTTCGGCTGGCTGTGCAGCAGGCCGTAGAGGTTGTGCTGCTTCGCGAGCACCTTCGCGTCGCCGCGATCCTGGTACACGTTCATCGGCAGAGTCGAGAGCGTCTCGGAGATCAGCCGCACGCAGGCCCATGCGGTGCTCAGCTGCAGCGCCGAGTTGACCGTCACCGACTTGCCGCTGAAGTTGCTGGCGCCGTACCACGACGACCAGAACTTCCCGTCGCCGAGCGTGATGGGTCGACCCAGCCAGCCGGCAAACGCGCCAGCGAGGGCGGACTTGAACCGTCCCGGCTGCTCTTGCTTGCTTTGGGTCATACGATGATTGGCTCCTTCAAAAACTCGCCCATGTCCGGCTCTCCGTCGCTGTGCACGCAGCGGCTCAGCGCCATGACCGCGGCAACGACACCGTCGATGCGGCCATTCAAATTGCTCTTCTTCTTGTCCGGCCGGAAGTTGCCGTTCGTGTCGAACAGCAGCGCGACGTTCATCGCGCACCAGCGCAGCACCGGATTTCCGCCGTGCGCCAGTCTCTTGCCGTAGACCAGCTCTTCCAGCGTCTTCGATCCGGGGTACATCCCGCCAGTGTTCTGCGGCACCTCGACGAGTGGCACGCCCGCCTCCATCATTTCGTTGCACAGCTGCTGCGCGTTCCATCGGTCAAAGCCGATGTCGACCACATCGAAGTCTTCAAGCGCCTTCATCACGGCGCGCCGCACGGGCCCGTAGTCGGTCACGTCACCCTCAGTGCCATTCAGCCAGCCTTCGGTCTGCCAGCGCTTGTACGGCGCGGCATCGTCATGCTCCTGTGAATCGATCTTTCCTTGCGGGCACCAGAACTGCACAAGGACGTGCCACTTTTCCCCAACCTCGTCCGGCGGGAAGACCAATGCAAACGCAGTCAAGTCGCGTGTGCTGCCCAGGTCCAAGCCACCAAAGCAGCGACGGCCGCGCAGCGATTCGACGTCGAACTTCTTCGCACCCTTGTCCCAGACGTTCATGTCGAACCAGCCATCGGCGCTGTTGCACCAGATGTTCAGGTCCTTCGTCAGGAAATTGGCCATCGCACCAGGCAGCGCGGCGGCCTTTCGAGCCATACCGCGCATGTACTCGAGCGTCTTCGACTTCCCCAAGCCAGGGTTCGCCTTGATCCAGTTCTTCTCCAGAAAGGGATCGTCGTCCACGTCCAGCGTGTAGATGTAGCCGAAGAAGGCGTCATCGACGCGCTTCCCTTCCAGCACCGAGATCAGGTAGCCTCGCACCTCGGTGCAGATGCCATCGAGGATGAAGCCAGCCGTCGTGATCGCCGACAGCAGAGGCTGCGACCGCGCGCCGAGCGCCGACTCCATCACGTCCCACACGTCGCGCGTCTTCTGCGCGTGCAGCTCATCGAACAGGATCGCTGACGGGTTCCGACCGTCCTGGTTCTCTGCATTGCTGGGCAGCGGCTCGAAGACGCTGCCATCCATCTCTATCTTCTCCTGGTTCAACCCGGAGAACACCTTGAACGATCGCGCCACGCCAGCCGACCGCCGCACCCAACGCTTGATGTTGTCGAACGCCGGCTTGAACACCGTCATGGCCTGGGCACGCGTCGTGGCCACGGCATAGACCTCGGCCCCGATCTCCCCATCCATCGCGAACAGGTACGCGCCCTGCGGCCCCTTCCACGTGCTCTTGCCGTTTTTCCGCGCGACCTCTTCATAGCCGCGCGTGAAGCGCCTGAAGTTCGTCTCACGCCAACGCCAGCCGTACAGCACCGCCGTCCAGAACTTCTGCCACGGATCCAGCAGGATAGGCCTGCCTGCCAGCGGGCCCTTGATGTGCACGAAGAACTTCTCGATGAAGTCGATCACGTGCCAAGAATGTTCCACGCGAAACGCAAGGCCCCGCGCAGGCCCGTCTTTCAAGTCACGGTAGTGCCGCAGCACCGCCATGTAGACCAGCTTGCCGGCGACGATCTCGCCGCGCAGCACAGGCAGGCCGTAGCCCTCGTCCCACTCCTCCAGCTGTGGCGGCGTCAGTGCCGCGACTGCGGCCCTGGTAAGGACGTGCCGTGCTTTACGAGATCGCCGAACAGGTCGTCCTGCTTGCCCGCCTCGCCCGTGTCCTTTCGAACCCGAGCCAGCGACGGGATAGTGAGACATGCTTTTGGCAGCCATTGGCCTAACTCCATCTTCAGCCGCTTCTCGTCTTCAGCCCAAGGCGTCGACGCGACCCAGCCGTTCTTCGACGCCTGCGTGCGGCCCTCCCGCTCGCAGCGCTCATTCGCCGCGAGGTACTGCGCGACCGTGCGCACGATGAAGGAGATGGCCAGGCCCGACGTGGTGTGCTCGATGCCGGCCTTGCGCAGCGCTTCGCAGATTTCCTCGTAGAGGCCCTGCTCGACCTCCGTCAGCTGCATTGCTTTGGGCGGCGGCGGCGATTCGATCGCCTCGGCGTTGCCGACAACGTGAGCTCCGCCGACGGCGGGCAATGCTGCGGCGAAGTTGACTTTGTCGTTCATAGGCCTCATCGCTTACCCCCCAGGGGGGTAGTTTTCGCTCTCCATAAATTCGCAGGTAGGGCGTCGGTTTCCAGTGGGGCCGAACTCGACTTTTCGACCCCCCTCTCCCCTCAAATACGAATAATTCGCATTTGATGATGAAAATGAGAGAAATTCGCGTTTGGCGCCCCAAATCGAGACACATTCGCACTGACGCCGCCCAATGGCCGGCATCACACCGATCGGCCCCTTCCACGCCCTCTCATCGCCTCGGCCAGGGACTTCGATTCATGGCAAAGGTCGCACAGACCCTGCGTGTTGTCGTCGTCATCGCTGCCACCCTCGGCGAGTGGCACGATGTGATCACGTTGAGTGGCGAGCACCACCAGGCCGACTGCCTGGCAATGGACACACAGAGGCGCATGCGCAAAGAGCGCGGCCCTCATAGCTTGGAGGCGCCTGCCTGTGATCCGCTTCGTCGCCTTCGGGCTCTTGACCCATGCATCACGCTCGTGCTCAGCACAACGCCCACCGCTCACTGCGAGCGATCTACAGCAGGGGAAGTTGCAGGGACGCGGAGCAGCAGAGGGCATGATTCACATGCTGAGCCGATCCAGAAACAAGAAAGCCCTCCATTGCGGAGGGCTCGTTCTCTGAGCCTTACCGGCACCGCCGCCTCCGTCATGGATGGGCGACCCTTATGCCAGTGCTCAGTCGTTGCGTGGATTCTAGATGACAGTTTCCGAAACATGCAACAGAAACTTCAGCACATCAAACCTGGCGATTGATCAGCATCTGTCGTCCATCGCGGAGCAGCATGGCGAGGCCCTGCATCGAAGTCCCCAACGCAGAGCACGCGCGATGCGGGCTCACAGGCTTCACGTAGGCCCAGTTCACAGCAGCCCGGTGAGGCGCGGGAAGCGCGGCCACGGCCTTCGCCACAGTTGCTGCATCCATCCGATCTACTGCAACACCATTGGCATTGAGGTCACCGCGCACGCGCGGCGGCGATGGCGTGAGCCTGAACATTGGCGAGCATTGGGGCGACGCCGTGCCATTGCACCAGCGCGCCCAGTTGCTGAGCCTCAGGTCGATCGCGCGCTGATGCTCCTCGACCACGTGGAAATCGACCTTGACCTTCATGAGCATGTGGTGCCTTGCGTGTGAGTTTGTAGAACGGCGCGAGCGTCGATCGCTCGGCACCTATAGAAACGGAAGCCCGCGGCATTGATCCAGCTGACTTGCCTCGATGCGACCAGCGACTCCAGTTCGGACTTCAGTTCGTCGAAGGGCCAGCCGCAGATGTCGAACAGCTCAGGCAGGCGCAAGTCGCCGAGCGCGAGCAGCTTGAGCAGAGCTTCGGCGCGCGTCATGCAGCACATCTCTCGGACCAAACGCCATCACCAGCTGCGAGAAGGACTGCGCTCCGGTACTTGCGCCAATGCGCGGTGTGCTGGTCGTCGGTGTAGGCATTCCCCAATGCAGCGAGTGAGAACACCATGCCGAGCCTCTCACCCATAGCCTTGACTCCGTCCGTCGTGCCCCACCAATCCGCAGCGACCTGCGGACCCGTGTCATCGCGCCAACACGAGTTGCGCAGCCAGGTGGCAAGCTCAGGCACGAACTGCCCGTCGTCCTTCCGCCACTTCGGCGTGCGGCTCTGCGCCTCGATCGCAGCGAGCATGCGCTGCTGTAGCGCTTCGTCCGGCCGCAAGCGCATCCATCGGCGCTCTGCCTTGCCGCGGTTCGCCTTGTTCGGGTAGGCCGATGCGATCCGCTCAAACCCGACCGCCCCCCCATCGGGGGGTAGGGGGGAATTGGTTCTTGATGGTTCTGAAGATTCGGGTGTCATAGCTATGACACCCTTCTTGTCCTGGGTGACACCCTTCTTGTCGTAGATGACACCCTTTTGCGCTCCAAGAAGGGTGTCAATCTGACCTGCTTGTGGATAAGTGCAATCCACGTCTGTAACAAGCGTCGGGGCCAGCTGGGAAGGCAAAAGCTCACCCCGAATCCAGGCGGCAGAGATGCAGTATTCGTTCACGTAGCCGCGGCCGGTTTTCGAGCCGACACGCTCCAGCCAACCTATCGAGATCATCTTCGCGATCTGCCGCTGCACTGTGCTGCGGCTCTGCATCGTCTTGCTCGCGAGGGTATCCAGTGCCGGGTAAATGTGCGTCCCGTCGTCGTGCGCATGGTCGGCGATTGCCAACGCCAGCAGGCGCTCGCTGCCACCCACCGGGTAGCGGTCGAACACCATGGTCATGATCTTGATGCTCACGCGACCCTCAGTGCTGGCTTCGCTCCCACGTGCTTCGCCTTCAGTTCACAGAACGTCTGCACGCTGGCGGCGATACCTTCGATCAGCTCGCGCTGCAGGATCATCAGGCCGTTGTCCGAGAGACTGGGCGCCGAGTTGGCCGCGGACGCTGCCTGAAGCCACTCGCCGAGCTCCTTGAAGGTCGCAGAGAGGCTCGGTGCCAGGTCGCGCGTCGACGCGGTGTGCATCGGCATGGGCAGGTAGCCCAGTTCCATCGCCATGGCCAGGAACGCCGAGTGATCACCGGTGGTCTTGCACACCGTGACGAACTCGGCCGGGCTAAGGTGCGACACAGGGTCGTTGGGGCTGACCTTGCGGCTCAAGCTGCCGTTGGACAGCCCCATCAGCTTCGACAGGCCCAGAGAGCCATTCGAGCCGTTGCTGTCGGGACTGCGGTAGTTAGTCACTGCGGTCTGAAGGAGAGGTGTTAGGTCGTCCATGGAGGCTCCTGTCAATTCGGTTCAGCTGTTGACGTTGTTCGTCGCGTCCGAAGCGGCGACAGTCAAGTCATGCACAAGGGAGAAAGAAAAAGGGAGGACGGAGCGCAGGCCGCTGGGGGGCTGGCCTGCGCTACCGTTTTGTGCGGCGATTGCGACGGATGGAAGTCCTTGCATGAGCTGGCACTCGAGTGGCTGGCTTCAGCTGCGCAACAGCGAGCACAGCGCCGCGATGGCAGCACCGGCGAAGACCACCGCGGCAATGAGCGAGCCGGCGGCGAAGGCCTCTGCGGTGAACCACAGCAGGCCGACGATCAGCAGGACGCCAATGAGGGTGGACATGGGTCAGGCGCCGGCCTTGGCCTCGACCGCTTCGGGCAGCACGGCAGAGCCGTACACGTGATCAAAGGTGATGTGCACACCACGCCCGGCAGCGAAGTCGATCAGCTGCTTGGCGGCGTCCGGCGGGAGGGTCTGACCGTTCTCGTAGTGGTAGACATTCCCCTGCGTGCAGCCCATGCCATCAGCGAGGGCCTTCTGAGTCACACCGAGGAGTTTGCGGATGGCTTTGAGGTTGTGCATGACGAGATACTAGCGGCCCTAGTCATCTCGGTCAATAGGCGCCCTAGTTGCTCGTCCAACTAGCCGCGCTAATGATCGATGCTATGGAAAGCGCCGCGAAAAAGTCCAAGCAAGGCACCCTCACACCCGAGAACCTTGAGGAGTCGAAGAGGCTCAAGGCGCTCTACCTCTCGGCCCGGCACGGGCTGTCGCAAGAGAACTTCGGGCAGAAGTACGGCATCGGCAACCAGGGCGCCGTCTGGCAGTGCCTGAATGGCAAGGGGATGCCGATCAGCCTCAAGGCCGCTCGTGGGTTCGCGGAGGGCCTGCAGGTCGACATCGAAGCCTTCAGCCCGCGCCTGGCCGCCGAGGCTCTCAAGAACGCAGCGTTCGCTTCGACAGAGGATGAGTTCGCCCAGATCCCACGCGCCGACGTGACCTTCTCTCAGGGCCACGGGACGATCGTCTACGACGAGGGCCAGAAGGCGCCCCTCACGTTCCGCAAAGACTTCCTCCAGAAACTCGGCGTCACCGAGCGCTCAGCTGTGATCGTGGACTCGATCGGACGGAGCAACGAGCCAGAGATTCCTAGCGGTGCGGTGCTGCTGGTGCACACGGCCCACGCTGCCAAGGAGCGCATCCAGGACAGCAAGTTCTACGCGTTCCGCTGCGATGGGAAGCTGTTCGTGAAGAAGCTCTACCGAGGCACAGACGGCGCGCTGTTGGCTGTAAGCGCGAACCCAGACAAGTCGCTCTACCCCGACTCGCGCATCGATGAGAAGACTGACGACTTCGAGCTCATAGGTCGCGCCATGTGGATGGGCGCCGAGCTCTAGACGTGAAAAAGCCGCCCGAAGGCGGCCTTGATGGCGAAGGCGAATTCTTAAACGCCAGGACATCCTGCGGGAGCGTACTTGGACGGTGCAGTGGTGCCGCAGGTCCAGGCGCCAGTTGCGGTACGCGTCCACGTAAGAGTCTTGGCAGTGGCAGCCTTAAGGGTTTCAGCAGCGCCACCAGCAAAAGTCGCAACGATGGTGCCAGTCTCCGAAAGTGCCGCGGAATTGGTCGTTGTCGTCAGAGCGGTGCCGGCGGTCGACACGAAGGGCACCGAATAGCTGGCGATGCTGGAACTGGTAGCACCCAGATCACAAGCGCCTGCAATAGTCTTGCCTTCGTTCAAGCATGTCTCGTAGGCGGTTTTCAATGCGCCGGTTTCACCCATCACCCGAGCCACCTGCGACTTCGCCACGTAGGTTTGATACTGCGGAAGCGCCACTGCAGCCAGAATACCGATGATCGCGACAACGATCATCAGTTCGATGAGGGTGAAGCCGGCTTGTGCGCGGCGAGCGATGGAACGACGGTTCATGGAAAACTCCTGGGTTGTTGAACCGGAGACCCTCCCCGGCATGCCAATTTAACTGCAGCTTGCGTGCCAGTTCCTCGAACACCGAAAGTGTGCCGAATAGTTCACAATCACTTCAGTCCATGACATGCAACAACGTGTGACATGCCCTCATGTCACCCCTTCCAACCATGACAGTCACACCGCGCAGCACGACAACGGCGATCTCGCTCGACACCGCAGCCATAATCTCGGAACGCAGCAAGCGAACATGGCAGCGGCGCTTGGCTGAAGGCGAAGTCATACGACTCGCTGACGACGCTCGCGGACGATCAATGGTGTGCCTGACGGATGTCGCGGCATTGATCTGCATCCCGCTGCAGGGAGACGATGTCGATCTCCTACTTGAAGCTGACGCCGGCTCGGCCGCGGCGCAACGTGATCTTGGCCAGCTCTTCGCGTCTCATGAAAAGTACGAGATCGCAGTGCACTGGCTCCGCCAAGCTGCCGAGCAGGGAGATGCTGACGCGATGCAATGCCTCGGCGCCGCGCATGCTGCTGGCGAAGGGGTGGCCCAGGACAACGACCTTGCCCTCATGTGGGTGGCACGGTCGGCCGCCCAGGGCCACGTCATCGCGCGCGCGCAGACGCGGGGCCTGTTATCGTGCGGCAGCTGATCGTCGCATGCGCTCTGGCAGCCCCGTCGCTTGGCCTGGCGGTCGAGCCCCTGGAACTCGCGGGCAAGGAAGCCGCGTTGAAGTGCAAGGCTGCCGGCGTCGAAACCTTTGGCGATTGCGCCAATCTTCAGGGCAAGGGTGAGGCGCGCTCTGCAGCCCGAAAGGCCGTGATCCGCGCCCTAACCTTGCGGTCGTCGTTCATCCAAACATGCGAATCGAGATCCACTTCGCAGCAGTGCGCCCATGAGGCCGACTGGCTGCTCGCTTCTGGGCTCTCATCAGCATCGAATTGACACACCGCCGCTCTATCTAAGCCCGCCCTGCGCGGGCTTTTTTTGCGCCCGAGAACTCGCCGGGCCAGCCCGCCGACCCGACTGGAACCATCCCAAGCGACCCCTATGGGGATTTCCCGCTGCACTAGCGGCACTGTTACAAAATAGTTGTCATCTTCACTAGCGGCCCTATTTACATCAATCACTAGCGGCCCTATTATTCACTCCACACCGCAGCCACCCCGGCAGCGGATGAGGAGAGAACGACATGCCAGCAGGAACCCCAGCAGCCTCCGCTCAGGTGCTGCGCCCTCTCGATGGAGCCAAGGCCGCCCCCACTTGCGAGATCTGGATTCGCACGGTCGGCTCGCGCCGCCAGGCATTCGCCCGGCCGATACAGCCCACCGGCCAGCGCACCCGCAACTGGCACGGCATGCAGGTCGCGCACGCTGAGAAGGCGCTGCGCACCGGCAAGCTGACGGTGGGCGAGTTCGCCGGTTCAGCCGTTGTCGAACGCGCACCGTCCGCTGAGGACGAGCACCCGGCCGCCGCAGCGTTCCGCGAGAACGCGCAGTTGCTGAATCGCGACATCGACTCCCTCAACGCTGCCGCGCGAGGCGCGGCATGACGCGCCGTCAATCCCTTGACGCCCTGCTGCGGCGCGAAGCCACCACTGTGGTCATCACACTGGCGGGCATTGCCGCGGCCGGCGGCATCGTGATCCTGGCCTTGAGGGCTTGGGCATGAGCGCCGCGAAGCACACGCCGGGGCCCTGGGAGCCCGTGAGCCTTTTGCGCGGGCCTGGCGAAGCGCATGCGCGGCTGGTTGTGCGTCGGCTTGCCTGGGAAGGCGATACACCCAGGTCGGAATATTTGCCTGGAAGTTTCGATTCTCTGGACAGTGCGCGTGCTGCTATAGCCATGAGCAACGGAAGCATGACCTGCTGCCGCTTCAACCCATGCAAGCACCCCGGCATCGGGCCGTGCGACATGCCTGCCAAGGCCACCGGGACCGCATCGTGAGCACGCTCAAAACCTTCGCCATGCTGTCCGTGCCCGTGCTGCTGCCGGTCGTGTTCGCCGCAATGATCGCCTTCGGCTGGAGCACGCCATGACCATCGTCGTGCTCAAGCCCCAGCGCGTGCGCCGCGCGCCGCAGCAGATGCCCACTGGCCCTGTGGGCGGCCTCACCGACCCGCGCTTCCGCTACGTGCCTCAGCTCGAGACGGACATCGCCAAGACCTTCCGACGCGTGCGCGCCGAGATGGCCAGAGGAGAGCGCCTGTGAACACCGCCGACCGCGGCGCGCGCGGCCTGCGCGACAACTCGCCCGAGCAGCTCGAAGCCATGCTGCACGTCGCACGCGAGTGCAGCGACATGGAGCGCGCCCTGCGCCCCCTGCCGCCGCTCACGGCAGACGAAGCAGAAGAGCTGCTCATGGAGCAACTGCGCTCGCGAGTGCGCCCCCTCTCCCCCTGGGCGGTCGCAGCCGTATGGCTCGTCATCGTGGCGAGCGCTGTCGCGCTGGCCTTTGCGCCCGTCAGCTTCGTGAGGTTCTGACATGCCCACCACTGCAACCGGCCTCTTCTTCGTTGGCAAAGGCTCCGCGGCGCGCCCGGCCACCAGCACGCACAAGGACCCCGAGAAGGGCTTCATCCTGAAGATGCGCGTCGTCGACAACCAGGGCCAGCACGCCATCGAGCCATGGGTCGTGCGCTGGATCGGCCCCGAGGCCGAAGCCTGGTGGCGCACGCACGGCGAGCTCAAGGCCGGCGACGCCCTCTCGCTCGAACTGATCAATCCCCGCGCCTTCCCCGGCGTGCGCACCCACGAGATTCACGCCCAGGTGCGCGCTTGTCGCCTGCTGCCGCCCCGCTCCACAACGCAGCAGCAACCCGCTGCGCAAGCCTCCTGAGCCCATGTCTTTTCCCATCGTCTCCATCGACGCCGTGAAGGAGGCCGCCCACGCGGCAGCCGAGCGCGGCGAATCACTCAACGACTCCTGCCCTTGGCCCTTCTACAGCGATGCCGGCCGCCAGTTCAAGCAGTTCTTCATCCTCCGCAAGGCCGCACTCCAAGCAGCGGCCGCAGAAAGCCTCTCATGAGTTTCATGGTCACCGCCACCGGCATCGAGTACCACTTCACGGGCCCCGACTCGGTCACCGAGAAGGGCCGCCACTTCCGCATCGAAGACATCGCGCACCACCTGGCGCAGCTCAACCGCTTCACCGGCGCGTGCAAGCGCCCGTACAGCGTGGCCGAACACAGCCTGCTGTGCAGCGAGATCGCGCAACGCGGCAAGGCATCGGTTCACGTGCAGCTCGCCGCCCTGATGCACGACGCCCACGAGGCCTACACCGCCGACCTGAGCAGCCCAGCGAAGCGCGCCGTGAACCAGCGCAGCGTCGCTGCCGGCGGCACCAACGCATGGACCGTGTTCGAGACCGAGCACGAGAAGGCCCTGCGCTCGCACTTCGGCATCTCCACCGCCTTCACTTCGTATCGCGGCCTGCTGCGCGACATCGACCTGCGCGCGCTGGCAACCGAGCGCCGCGACCTGACCGCCTGGCGCGACCTGACGCATTCGGGGTGGGAGATCCTCGGCGACGGCGCTGTGCTCGCGAGCGACCGCATCGAATCCATCGACTGGCTCTCGCTGGACACGTCCGAGCGCGAGGCCATGACGTGGAAGGACTGGCGCGCGGCGTTCCTCGACCGCTTCGCACTGCTGACCGCCAGCATCGTGGCCAGCCGCGGGAGCCGCGCATGAAGGCCCGCGCTGACCGCTCGCCGCTCGCGCTGACCGAAGGCGCCGCCGCGGCAATCGCTCTGCTGGCCGCCACGCCGCTGCTCGATGGTGCATCGATCTTCAACCACAGCGGCCAGGCCAACGACGTGGTTTCGTCGCTGTGCGATCGCGGCCTGCTGAAGCAGCAAGGAGGGCAGCGCCGCGACGGCGTGCAGGCCACGCTGTACAGCGTCACTCGCAGAGGCTTCTCCGCGCTCGACCGCTACAAGAGCCGCCGCAGCGCGCGCCCTGCCACCCACGTCGAGTACGCGCCTGCGCCCACCACCAAGGGCTACACGTGCCCTGAGCTGGGCCGCACCTGTCACCGCCCGGGCGCCTACGACGCCTTCTCGCTTCCCAGCCGCTTCGGCAACGAGTGGCGCATGCCGCGCGGCGCTGCCTGACCGCCTTCCGCCCACCACCAGATCACCACAGGAGCCACCGTGCAAATCATCATCACCGGCGACACCCTTCACCTGCATCTGCCCACCGGCGGCACGCAGGGCGCCATCAGCATCGACACGCGCGCCGCGGCAGCAGCACCGCCCGCGCCCAGCCCCAAGGCCACTGCGCTGCAGCCGCCTGCGGCGGGCGAGTACTGGGCCGACCAGGGTGGCTACTTCATCTGCACGCAGCCCGCGCTGCTCGGACTGCCCGCGCGCCACCTGATCTTCGGCGACCTTGAGCACGACGAGCTTGCCTATGGCCCGTACGAGGACATCGAGGGCGCACGCAGCCAGCTCGACGGCGCAGCCAACACGCGCGCCCTGTTGGCCGCCAGCGATGAGCACCAGGCCGCCAAGTGGGCCGCCACGTACACCGCCGACGGCCACACCGATTTCCACCTGCCGAGCCGCGTCGATCTGCTGATGGCCTACGTGTGCGCACCGCAGCTTTTCAAGAAGAGCGGCTGGTATTGGTCAAGCACGCAGACCTCGCGCTACAACGCCTTCGTCCAGGCCTTCGAGGACGGCGGCAGCAACTGGGACGACAAGGACGACCGGCATCGTGCTCGGGCCTGCCGCTGGATTCCCTTGACCGCTTGAACCCTTCACCCCTTCACCGACGTGAGCGTCGGTCGACGAATTTTTTTACAGAACGGAGCTCCTCATGATCGCATCCACCTTCACGCTGCCGGCCTTCGGCACCGTCATCGCAGGCCAAGGCGGCATCTTCGCCGCCATCCTGCGCGCACCGCTGATCGACGGCGTCGAGCAGCCGCCCTTCGCCCTGATCGCGTCGGACGCAGCCGAAGGCGAGGTCAAGTGTGCATGGGGCGAGTACGGCAAGGACGTGCCGGGCACTAGCAGCCGCACCGATGGCCAAGCCAACACCGATGCGATGGTGAAGGCCGAATGCCCCGCTGCGCTGCAGCTGCGCGCGCTTGCCATCGGCGGCCACACCGATTGGTATCTGCCCAGCCTGGGCGAACTCAACTCTGCCGCAGCCAATGTGCCCGAGATCTTCAGCAAAGACGGCTGGTATTGGACCAGCACGCAGCGCTCGCGCTACGGCGCCTTCGTCCAGGACTTCGAGGACGGCGACAGCGGCTGGCTCGACAAGGACAGCCGGCATCGTGCTCGGGCCTGCCGCCGGATTCAGCTTGACGCCTTGAACGCTTGAACCCTTCACCGACGTGCGCGTCGGTCGACGAATTTTTTCAAAGGACCAACATGACCAGCCTGGCAACAACCTCCACAAGCCTCACCCTCCATCGCGCGACCGCAGCCTTCGAGAACTGGGAAAACAACTTCCGCGCCAACCCCGAGGTCTTCATGACCCAAGAGGAGACGGCAGCGATGGCCGTAGCCACCCTTTCCGAAGGCCGCGGCATCCACTTCATGGCACTGCTGCGCGACCTGCCTGCGCTGGAGCTGCCGCCTGCCGCCGGCGAGATCTGGCCCGGCCAAGGCGGCCGCTTCATCTGCACGATCGCAGCGTCCGCAGGCCTGCCAGCGCGCCACCTGGTGTTCGGCGTCGACGAGGCCGAGGAACTCGCCTTCGGCCCCTACGAAAGCATCGCAGGCGCCGACAGCCACCTCGACGGTTCCGCGAACACCAAGGCGCTGATCGCCAGCGGCAAGGAGCACCCCGCCGCGGCCTGGGCTGCTGCGTACACGGCCGACGGCCACAGCGACTTCCACCTGCCGAGCCGTCACGACCTCCTGCTCGCATACATCCACGCGAAGGAGCACTTCGACACGGATGACTGGTATTGGTCGAGCACGCAGGGCTCGCGCGGCCTCGCCTTCGTCCAGGACTTCGAGGACGGCAACAGCTACTGGGCCGACAAGGACTACCGGCATCGTGCTCGGGCCTGCCGCTGGATTCCCTTGACCGCTTGAACCCTTCACCCCTTCACCGGTGAGCAGCACCGGTCAAAGTTTTTTTTAAGCCATGGCCCTCTACAGCGATCTCCCCATCTACAAGCACGGTTGCGACCTGCTCTCGCTCTCTGTCGACGTGCAGACGCAGATGCCGCGCATGTTCAAGCGCTCGCTCGGCGAGAAGATTCACGACCTGTGCGTCGAGATGCTCGAGGCCATGGCCATGGCAAATGCCACCCGCGGCGAAGCGCGCATGGAGCAGATCGAGAAGCTGCTCAAGTACCTGCGCGCCGCCACCGCGATGCTGCGCATCAGCCATGACAAACGACTGATCTCGCCCAAGCTCTGGGCGCAGTCCGTCGAGCTGCTTGACGCTGTCGGCTCCCAAGCTGGCGGCTGGCGCAAGCACACGCTCGGTACCCTTTCCGCAGCGCCTGCTGCATGACGGTCAAGGCCATCATGCCCGTGCGTTTTATGAATCCGGTCAAGCCGCTGGGCCACAAGCCCACCGCTATGCGCACCACGGATACCGGCGAGCAGCAGCTCGATCTATGGTCCGGCGCAGTTCCCGAGCCGATCGGCGCAAGCCTTCGACCCGGCGACGTAGATAGCTCGACATCACGCAGAACTCGCGCAACAACGCCTTCGTCCAGGACTTCGAGAACGGCAACAGCAACTGGAACGACAAGGACAACCGGCATCGTGCTCGGGCCTGCCGCGGATTCATCCGCCTCCCTCGTGGAGGCCCCTTTTTCAATGGCCGAGCTGGTGCAAGCCTGGCTCGACTGCCGGCGCAACAAGCGCCAGAGCGCGAGCGCGCAGGCCTTCGAGGCCGACGCCGAGCGCAACCTCTGCGCACTGCGCGCCGAGATGCTCGGCGGCAGCTACCAGCCCGGCCGCAGCATCTGCTTCGTGGTCACGCGCCCGAAGCCACGCGAGGTGTGGGCCGCTGACTTCCGCGATCGCATCGTGCACCACCTGCTCTACAACAAGGTCGCACCGCGCTTTCACGCCAGCTTCATCGCTGCGAGCTGCGCGTGCATCCCCGGCCGCGGCACGCTCTACGCCGCGCAGCACCTGGCGCACGACATCCGCTCGATCACGCAGAACTGGAGCCGCCCGGCCTTCTACCTGAAGTGCGACCTCGCGAACTTCTTCGTCGCGATCGACAAGCAGGTGCTGGCCCAACAGCTGGCCGCGCGCATCACCGAGCCATGGTGGCTCGCCCTTGCGCGCCTGGTGCTGCTGCATGACCCCCGCGCGAATGTCGACGTGCGCAGCTCGCCCGCCCTGCTCGCACAGGTCGCGCCGCACAAGAGCCTATTCAACGCCCCGACAGACGTGGGCCTGCCGATCGGCAACCTGAGCAGCCAGTTCTTTGCCAACGTCTACCTCGACGCGCTCGACCAGTTCGCGAAGCATCAGATCCGCGCTCGGCGCTACGTGCGCTACGTCGATGACTTCATCCTGCTGCACGAGTCAGCGCAGTGGCTCAACGACGCGCACGCACGCATCAACGCCTTCCTGCCCGAGCGCCTGCATGCGCGCCTGAATCCGAAGAAGACCGTGCTGCAGCCCATCGCGCGCGGCATCGACTTTGTGGGCCACGTCATCAAGCCCTGGCAGCACACCACTCGACCGAGAACGATGCGCACCGCGCTGCGCCGCCTCGAGGTCATGCCCGCAGCCGACGTGCACACGGCCGGCAACAGCTATCTCGGGCTGGTGCGCCAGACCGAGAACAGCCACCAGGACCAGGTCGCCATCGCGCGCGCGCTTCTGAAGCGCGGGCATGCGGTAGATGGCGGCCTGACTCGCGCGTTTCGGAGCCGACAAGCAGCGCCCACGAGCAAATAGCAACCCGAGGATCACCATGCCCCAGACCAACCAACGAGATACGCTGATCGCGGCCGAACGCACGCCGCAGGACTACGCCCTTGAACACGCCGGCTATCTGGTCGACGCCGCCGAGCGGTTCATTGCTGCAGTCTGCGTCGACGCCCAGGCCGCGCTGGACCACGATGAGCAAGACGTCATGGAGACCGCCAAAGCTGCCGACAAGGCCAGGGAGGATTCGGGCAAACACATGACCAGCCTTCGGGCCGCCATTCACGACTTCCGCGTCCATCGCAACCGCGCTCTCGCTGCCACCGCCCCCAATGCCGGGGCTCCGCTGGCGGGAAAATATTTCGACGCCTTCCTGTGCCGCGCGTGGGGCGAAACCGATCTGCCGAGCGCCGAGATTGTTTCGGGCTGGGAGGGTGTGCGGCGCTTCATGGCGCGCGAGTGGTTGGGCGAAGAAGGCGCGACCGACGATGACGGCGAACCGACGCTGGACCGATTCAAGGCTGATTTCGATGAGCACGAAGAGGACAAGCGCGGCGGGCCCTACGTGTGCGAATTCGAGATTGGCGGCGTCAGCGTCGAGCGCATCACTGGCTGGTCCGCCGCACCCGCGCAACAGGCCGGGGCTCCGCTGCCACTGGCGCCCAGCGAGGCGGTGGCATGGGGCATCCGGCAGAAAGGTAGGACCCGGCCGCACATGATTACGCTGGTCAAGAAGACAGCCGAAGATGACATGCGAGCCAACGAGCGGCGCGCACTGCATACCGGCTTGGAAACCTGCTTTGAGCTGGTGCACCTGTTCGACCACCCCACCCCGCAGCAGGCGCTGCCACTGGCGCCCAGCGCCGAGCTGATGAAGCTGTCGCAGTTCGCGCACACCGCCGCGCACATGAGCGAGGACCACATGCGCAACAACCTGCTCACCATCGCCGACAAGCTGATCGCTCTCGCCACCCCACCCCAGGCGCTGCCACTGGCGCCCAGCGAGGCACCGGGGTTGGCGAGCGCTGACACGAAAGGCTGGCTTGCGGCTTTGTCGGATGCCCGCTACGCGGCAAAGGCCAACGGCAATTCCTGGCTTGTCACAAAGCTCGCAGAATTGCACGTTGCCCTTGCCACTCTCCCCGCCAGTGAGGCGGAAATGCGCGCCATCCTGCAAGAGCTGCACGACAAGTTCAACACGCGCGTTTACGGGACGGGCAGCTACATCAAGCGGGACATGCGCGACCGAATCGCCTCCATTCTCAACGCCACCCGCGCCCAGCCCCAGGCAGATGCGGCAGAGCCGGTGCCCTTTGCGGCGCGAGCAATGCAGCGCATGAGGGATATGGACGACGCAGCGCGGTATCGAATGGTTCGTCGCGGCCAGCACTGGAGCGTAATCGACGGCGCTGGGAACGACCTCAGGGCTGAGGCCCTCGACGCGGCTGTCAATGCGGTCATCGCTGCACAGGCACCGGGTCCGCGGGGAGAGCAGGCATGAGTACCCGAATCGCCTGCACCGCGCTCACCGGGCGCATCGTCCAGGGGCGTGTGAACGCCGCCGGCAACACCTTCACCGGCGTGAAGAAGGACATCACTAGCGACGTGCTCAAGGCCGTGATCGACAAGGCCGCATTTCATGGCGGCACGTTTGAAATCGTCGGCGACGGCAAGAAGTGGGACGTCACGGTCACAGAGGTCGCCGCCACTCAGGCACCCAGCGCAGCGAAGAAAGAAGGCCAGCCATGAGCGCAGCACACGACACCCAGGCGCTGATCGAAGAGCTTGACGCCGCAGCCGAGCGCATTACGCGCTACTCAAACAACCCGCTCGATGGCCTCCTCAGCGCGGCGGCTCGAAAGCTGGAGAAACTCGCCGCTATCGCCTCCCGCCTCCAGGAGCAGGAGGGGCAGCCCGCGCTGAGTGAGCGCGAGCAGTTCGAGGCGTGGGTCAAGGAGGACCGCGGCGACCTCAGAACGTTCGGCAGCGGCTCCAACATGCACTATCGCAACAGTGCCGTGAACCAGGCATGGACTGGCTGGCACCGCCGCGCCACCCTTGCCGCAGGCTCTCAAGCTGTGCATGTGCCCGGGTGGAAGAACGTCCCAACGAAGCCCACCGACGCAATGCTGATGGCCGGCCGAGCCGTGGACGTGGAGTCGCCGGGATGGGCCACGAACCTCAGCATCACCAACGTGGGCAACATCTACCGAGCAATGCTCGATGCCGCCCCTCTACAGCCTCTGGCTGGCGGGGAGGTGCAAGCATGATGCCGCCCGAGATCATCAGCACCACGCCCTTCCCTGCCGCGCCCGCGGTGCGCGAGCGGCCCATCCTCTTCAGCGCGCCGATGGTGGGCGCGCTGCTGGCCGGCACGAAGACGCAGACGCGGCGCGTGGTGAAGCACGCCGAACACATCGAGCAGTTCGAACGCAACGCGGACGGCAGCTTTTACTACGACTATCTGGACGAGCTGGACCCCGCCTATGTGCGGTCTCGCGAAGTACCTTGCCCCTACGGCCAGCCCGGCGACCGGCTGTGGGTGCGCGAGAACGGGTGGCAACGCCCGGCTGATCGCGCCGAGCAGGGCTGGCCCTACGCATATGACGCTGACGCTCCCTTCGGGATAGGTGCCGCTAACGAGGCCTATCGAGAAGAGGGCTGGAAGCGTCGTCCCAGCATCCACATGCCTCGCTGGGCCAGCCGCATCCTGCTGGAGGTGACCGACGTGCGCGTCGAGCGCCTGCAGGACATCAGCGAGACCGATGCGATCGCCGAAGGCATCGAACGCTCGCCCTCGATGGGCAAGCCTGGCGCATTTCAGTGGTGCGACTACCGCATCCCGCACGACGCTGCGGAGTGGTTCAACAGCCCCATCCATAGCTATGAAACGCTGTGGGACCAGATCAACGGCGCCGGCGCCTGGGCCGCCAACCCCTGGGTGTGGGCCGTTTCGTTCCGCCGCGTACCACCCACGGGTGGTATTTCCCAAACACCACCTGGAGGTAGTACGGCATGACCGAGACCACGACCCCACAACTTCAAGAACGCACCATGACGACCCAGACTGCCATCGCCTTCCAGATCAACCGCGTGGCGCAGATGCTCGACGTCTCACGGTCGACCGTCTACCGCCTGATCCGCGACAAGCACCTGACGCTGGTCAAGGTTGGCAAGCGCAGCAGCCGCATCACGGCGGCCAGCGTGAACGACTTCGTCAAGGCGCGCGAAACCGCCTAGGACCGCTACCATGACCGGGTGCCCCGCGCCCGCCTAGGCCTCGTATTTTGGGTAGCCAGGCGGGTAGCTAGGGTAGCTTTCGAGGTGTCATCCACCTCCAAGCCATTGATTTAAAACACCTTTTCTGTCACATGAAAATCGCCACCTGGAACGTCAATTCGCTCACCGCCCGCCTGCAGCACGTGCTCGACTGGCTGATCGCCAACCCTGTCGACGTGCTCTGCCTGCAGGAGCTCAAGATGAGCGACGACAAGTTCCCGCTCGACGTGCTGCAGTCGGCCGGCTACCAGGCCGCCTACTTCGGCCAGAAAACCTACAACGGCGTGGCGATCCTGAGCCGCGCGCCGGTGAGCAACGTGGCGAAGAACATCGGCGGCTTCACCGACGAGCATTCGCGCGTGATCAGCGCCACCGTCGACACCGCCCACGGCCCGCTGCGCGTCGTCAATGGCTACTTCGTCAACGGCCAGGCGCCGGGCAGCGACAAGTTCGCCTACAAGATGCGCTGGCTCAGCGCCCTGCGCGACTGGCTCGCCGCCGAGATGGCGGCGCATCCCGACCTCGTGCTGCTGGGCGACTTCAACATCGTGCTCGAGGACCGCGACAGCTTCGACCCGATCGGCCTGAAGGAAACCATCCACCACACGACCGAGGAACGCGATCATTTCCGCGCACTGCTCGCGCTCGGGCTGACCGATGCGTTCCGCCTGTTCGAGCAGCCCGAGAAGAGCTTCTCTTGGTGGGACTACCGCATGCTGGGCTACCAGAAGAACCGCGGCCTGCGCATCGATCACATCCTGGTGAGCGCGCCGCTGGTGCCGCGCGCCGTGGCCTGCAGCATCGACCGCGTGCCGCGCAAGTGGGAGAAGCCCAGCGACCATGCGCCGGTGGTACTGACGCTCGACCAGGCGGACTGACACCATGCGTGCCACGCACGGCCGGCACCTTGCAGCAGTCGTTGCGATCGTGGCCGCCTTGCTGGCCGGCTGCGCGCCGCTGAAGCCCACGGCGGCGCCCGATGCGACCGCCACGCCGGGCGCGGCCGCCGAGGCCGAGACACCCATCGCGCCGACCTCCGCGGTCGAGCCCGTGCGGCTGATCACCAACCAGACCCCGGCCGTGCGCGCCTACCGCAAGCTGGGCTCGGGCCAGATCTACAAGACCTATCCGACGCGCATCTACAAGGGCAAGATCCCGCCGCTGGTCTATGCGGTGGTGGTGGTCGAGACCGACATCGACGCCACGGGCAAGGTGATCAACGTGGGCTTCAGCCGCCGGCCCAGCCATGCGCCCGAGGTGCCGGACATGATCGCCGAGCTGATCCGCAAGGCCTCGCCCCTGCCCCCGCCGGGCCGGCTGGGTGCGCACACCTATGTCGACACCTGGCTCTGGGACAAGAGCGGCAACTTCCAGCTCGACTCGCGCACGCTGGGTCAGAGAAGCCGCTGACCTTGCCCCACCCCCCGAAGGCTTCGCGCACTGCGTGTCGCTTAGCCCTCCCCCCTCAAGGGGGCCACACCGGCGGACCGGCGGAGCCGGTTCCGCAGCATCGCCCCACCCCCGAAGGCTTCGCGCACTGCGTGTCGCTTCGCCCTTCCCCCTCAAGGGGGCAACACCGGCGGCCCGGCGAAGCCGGTTCCGCAGCATCGCCCCACCCCCGAAGGCTTCGCGCACTGCGTGTCGCTTCGCCCTTCCCCCTCAAGGGGGCAACACCGGCGGCCCGGCGAAGCCGGTTCCGCGGTGTTCCGCGCGCAGACAGAGGTGGCTAGGAGATAGCGGATTACTCCAGGCCCAGTTCCTGGATCTTGCGGGTGATGGTGTTGCGGCCGATGCCGAGCTTCTGCGCGGCCTCGATGCGGCGACCGCGCGTGCTGGCCAGCGCCGTGAGGATCAGGCGCGATTCGAAGCGGCGCGACAGCACCTCCCAGACATCGGTGCGACCCGCGGACAGCAGGCTCTGCGCCTCGCTCTCGAGGCCGTTTTCCCAGGCCGAGACCGCGCCCGACTCGCTCGTGGCGCCGGTCGCCATGCCCACCGACGTGGCGGCAGCGGTCGACAGAAAATCGGCCTCGCCCGGCTCGGCGGCGAGCGCTGGCGACGGCAGCACAGGCGCATGGGCCGACGCCGCCGCAGCCACTTCCACCTGCGGCCCCGCCATCACTTCCGGCGGCAGGTCCTTGGTTTCGATGACTTGCGCCGGCGCCATCACGGTCAGCCAGTGGCAGATGTTCTCGAGCTGGCGCACGTTGCCCGGAAAGCCGAAGGTCGCAAGCTGCGTCAGGGCGGCATCGGAGATGCGCTTGGGCTCGACGCCCAGCTGCTTGGCGCTCTGCTGCAGGAAATGGCGCGTGAGCGCGGGCACGTCCTCGCCGCGCTCGCGCAGCGCGGGCAGCCGCAAGCGGATCACGTTGAGCCGATGGAACAAGTCTTCGCGGAAGCCGCCGAGCTTGACGCGCTGCTCGAGGTCCTGGTGGGTGGCGGCGATCACGCGCACGTTGGCCTTGACCGAGTTGTGGCCGCCCACGCGATAGAAGTGCCCGTCGCTCAGCACGCGCAGCAGACGCGTCTGCAGGTCGAAGGGCATGTCGCCGATCTCGTCGAGGAACAGCGTGCCGCCCTCGGCCTGCTCGAAGCGGCCGCGGCGCATGGTCTGCGCGCCGGTGAACGCGCCGCGCTCGTGGCCGAAGAGTTCGCTCTCGAGCAGGTCCTTGGGGATCGCCGCGGTGTTGATGGCCACGAAGGGACCGCTGGCGCGCGGCGAGTGCTTGTGCAGCGCGCGTGCGACCAGTTCCTTGCCCGAGCCCGATTCGCCGGTGATCAGCACCGTCACGTTGCTCTGCGCCAGCCGGCCGATGGCGCGGAACACATCCTGCATTGCGGGCGCCTGCCCCAGCATCTCGGGGGCGGCCGCCATGCGCTCCTCGGCCACCTCCTCGCGCTGGCTCTCGCCGACAGCGCGGCGGATGAGTTCGACCGCGCGCGGCAGGTCGAAGGGCTTGGGCAGGTACTCGAAGGCACCGCCCTGGAAGGCCGAAACCGCACTGTCGAGGTCGGAGAAGGCCGTCATGATGATGACGGGCAGGCCGGGGTGCTTGGCCTTGATCTTGTCGAGCAGGTCGAGCCCCGAGCCGCCCGGCATGCGGATGTCGCTCACCAGCACCTGCGGGCCCTGCTGTTCGTCGTCGTCGGCGAGCTCGAGCGCGGCCAGCACTTCGCGTGCGTTGGTGAAGCTGCGCGTGGGCAGGTCTTCGCGCAGCAATGCCTTCTCCAGCACGAAGCGGATCGATTGGTCGTCATCTACTATCCAGATCGGCTTCATGCAACTCCTTGTCGTCTTGCTGCTACGGCAGCGGTATCAATATCTTGAAATCGGTCCGGCCGGGCACGCTGTCGCACTCGATGACCCCATGGTGCTGTTGCACGAAGGTCTGCGCCAGCGTCAATCCGAGGCCTGTTCCGCCATCCCTGCCCGACACCAGCGGATAGAAGATGCGGTCCTTGATGGCATCGGGTACACCCGGTCCGTTGTCGATGACATGCAATTCCAATGCCAGTCGATACCACTGCTTGTTGAAGATGACCTGGCGCGCGATCCGGGTCTTGAAAGTGATGCACGCATCGCCGGCCGCGCGGCGCTCGACCAGGGCCTGCGCGGCGTTGTGGACGATGTTGAGCGTGGCCTGGATCAGTTGCTCGCGGTCGCCTCGGAACTCGGGGATCGACACGTCGAAATCCCGCTCGATGTGCAGGTCGCGCGGGAACTCCGCCAGGATCACCGAGCGCACGCGCTCGCAGACCTCGTGAATGTTGACGTCGCCCACCACGTGCGGGCGGCGGTGCGGCGCGAGCAGCCGGTCGACCAGCGTCTGGAGCCGGTCGGCCTCGTGGATGATGACCTGCGTGTATTCGATGAGGTCGCGCGACTCGACCTCCATCTGCAGCAGCTGCGCCGCGCCGCGGATGCCGCCCAGCGGGTTCTTGATCTCGTGGGCCAGGTTGCGGATCAGTTCCTTGTTGGCCTGCGCCTGGTCGATCAGCCGCTCCTCGCGGTCCTGGCGGACCTGCTGCTCGAGCGGCGAAAGTTCGATGATCAGCTCGCCCGGCTTGTCGCCCTGCGCAAGCGTGACCTGCACCGGCATCAGCTCATGGTTGACGCGCCGCAGGAAGGCTTCGTAGCGCAAGGTCGCGAAGTCGTTGCTGCGGGCGCCGTCGATGGCGGTGCGCAGCACCTGCGGCTCCTGGAAGCAGGCGCCGAACTGCGAGCCCTCGAGCGTGCGGCGCGAGGTGCCCAGCGCATCCTCGAGCGCGGCGTTGGCGAACAGCACCGAGCCGTCGTCCTTGACCACCGCGATGAGCGTGGCCAGCAGGTCGAAGGGCTGGAAGCGCTTGAGCGAAGAGGCTGTCTTGCCGAAAGCCATGTCAGTTGGCCGCCGCGGGCAGACGCCCGATCTCGCGGCGGATGCCGGCGATGTCACTCTCGTTGCGGGCGATCTCGGCCTTCATCTCGGCCACGCGGTCGAGGTACTTCTGATAGTTGCGCGCCTCGCCACCCTGCTTCTCGGGCTCGCCGTTGTTGTAGTCCTTGAGCAGTTCGGCCTGGCGCGACTCCGCCTTGCGCAGCTCCGACTGGAGCACCGAGCGGGCCTCGCCATCGCGCGCGCGCTGCTCCGTGCCTTCCACGCGCGGGCTGCCGGCCGGGGCACGGGCGGCACCGCCGCCACCCGACGAAGCGGCTGCGCCCGGGGGCCGCGCCCCCTGAACGATGGTGACGTTGCCGCCTTCCATGACCTTGCAGCCGCGCTTCTGCGCATCGGCGGCGTTGTTGGTGTATTCGTTGCCGCAGCGCCAGACGCGCTCCTGGGCCTGGGCCGGCAACAGGGCGGGCGGAAGAATCAACAGCAGTGGGAAAAGTAGTTTCTTCATGGTCCTGGGAAGTCTGGGCGCGAAGCAAAGGGCATTTTGATGCAATTCGAGCAAGGCCCTGCCCTGGTGTTCCCCTCCAATGAAAAAGGACGGCCGGGGCCGTCCTTTCAAATCACCAGCGCTGCGTCCACCTGGCGCAAGCTCCCTTCGTGAAACACCGAGGAACCGGCTACGCCGGTCCTCAGGTGTCGCCCCCGGCAGGGGGCGGGAGAAGCGACACGCAGCGCGCGAAGCCTGGGGCGAGCCTCTTACAGCGAGTAGTACATGTCGAATTCGACCGGGTGCGTGGCCATGCGCAGGCGCGTGACTTCCTGCATCTTCAGGTCGATGTAGGCATCGATGTACGAGTCGGTGAACACGCCACCCTTGGTCAGGAAGGCGCGGTCCTTGTCGAGTGCTTCCAGCGCCTGGTCGAGGCTGTGGCAGACGGTCGGGATCAGCGCGTCTTCTTCCGGCGGCAGATGGTACAGGTCCTTGGTGGCGGCTTCGCCCGGATCGATCTTGTTCTCGACGCCGTCGAGACCGGCCATCAGCAGCGCGGCGAAACCGAGGTACGGGTTCATCAGCGGATCGGGGAAGCGTGCCTCGACGCGACGGCCCTTGGGGTTGGCCACGAACGGGATGCGGATCGATGCCGAACGGTTCTTGGCCGAGTAGGCCAGCTTCACCGGGGCTTCGAAGCCGGGCACCAGGCGCTTGTAGCTGTTGGTGCCGGGGTTCGTGATGGCGTTCAGGGCACGGGCGTGCTTGATGATGCCGCCGATGTAGTGCAGCGCGAATTCCGACAGGCCTGCGTAGCCGTCACCGGCGAACAGGTTCTTGCCGTCCTTCCAGACCGACTGGTGCACGTGCATGCCCGAGCCGTTGTCGCCGACGATGGGCTTGGGCATGAAGGTGGCGGTCTTGCCGTAGGCATGGGCCACGTTCTGGATCACGTACTTCTGCAGCTGGACCCAGTCGGCGCGCTGGACCAGCGTGCTGAACTTGGTGCCGAGTTCCATCTGGCCGGCGTTGGCCACTTCGTGGTGATGCACTTCGACCGGGATGCCCAGGGCTTCGAGCACCAGGCACATTTCCGAGCGCATGTCCTGGAAGCTGTCGACCGGCGGCACCGGGAAGTAGCCGCCCTTGACGGCCGGGCGATGACCCGTGTTGCCGTGCTCGTATTCCTTGTCGGTGTTCCAGGAGGCTTCTTCGGAGTCGATCTTGACGAAGCAACCCGACATGTCGTTCTTCCAGCGAACGCTGTCGAACACGAAGAATTCGGGTTCCGGTCCGAAGAAGGCGGTGTCGCCCAGGCCCGAGGCCTTCATGTACGCCTCGGCGCGCTTGGCCAGCGAGCGCGGATCGCGATCGTAGGCCTTGCCGTCGGCGGGATCGATCACGTCGCAGGTCAGGATCAGCGTCGTCTCTTCAAAGAAGGGATCGATGTTGGCGGTGTTCGGGTCGGGCATGAGCTGCATGTCCGAAGCCTCGATGCCCTTCCAACCTGCGATCGACGAACCGTCGAACGCATGACCCGAAGTGAACTTGTCTTCATCGAAATGCGACACCGGCACAGTCACGTGCTGCTCTTTGCCGCGGGTGTCGGTGAATCGGAAGTCGATGAACTTGACCTCGTTTTCCTTGACGAGCTTCAGTACATCGGCGACGGTCTTTGCCATCAATTTCTCCTGGTTGAAAGGGTAGGGGTTGGAAATACGTACGCAAGGGAATGCAGGTTCTGTGCCATTGCGGGGCATCCCGAATGCGGCTCTTTCGGGCCTTGCGCCCCGTCAGAGAGAGAAAAACACGCTAATTTGGTGCAAGGCATCCTAACGCACCATTTCAGGGCCAAGCCGTGCATCAAAAGCGTGCAGGCCGTCGATCAGCTGGCGATAGGCCGCCTCGAGGCGCACCGATTCGCCCTTGACGCCCAGTTCGATGTGCCGCCCGTACTCGGGATGGTCGACGCTCGGCAGGCTGAACACCTTGACGCCCGCATGGGTCGCCTCGATGGCCAGCATCAGCGGCGTGAGGGTCGCCTCCATGGCGCCGAACACGATCACCGACTTCTCGGCCGCCTGGCCCTGTGCGAACAGCGGCGCATAGCGCTCGTCGAGCACCGATTCGATCATCGGCCAGGCCATGACCGGAAAACCCGGCACGAAGTGCACGTCGCCCACGCTGAAGCCCGGGATCTTGTTGTAGGGGTTGCGGATGATCTCGGCGGTGGCCGGGAACACGCCCATGTTCAGGCGATGGATGTTGTCCGGGCGCTCGGGTTCGTAGACCGTGCCCTGCTCGCGCGCCGTGTCCTGCATGCGCTCGCGGATCAGCTGCTCGGCCTCGGGATGCAGCACCAGCGGCACGCCCAGCGCGGCGGCCGCGCACTGGCGCGTGTGGTCGTCGGGCGTCGCGCCGATGCCGCCGGTCGAGAACACGATGTCGCCCGAGGCGAAGGCCCGCGCCAGCGCGGCCGTGATGCGCTCGGGCACATCGCCGACGTACTCGGCCCAGGCCAGCGAGAGGCCGCGTGCGGCCAGCAGCTCGATGACCTTGGGCATGTGCTTGTCCAGGCGCTTGCCGGAGAGGATTTCGTCGCCGACGACGATCAGGCCGAAATTGCGGCTCATGGTGGGTGTCCGATCAGGAAGAAGGGCCGGGCACTGGCGCGGCCTCTTCGGAGGAAAGAAGGGGCGCCGCGGCGCTCGCGCGCTCGAGCCGCAGCTGGGCCAGCGCGTCGAGGCTGTAGTGCGCGAACCACAGGGCGGAGAAGGCGAACACCAGCGTGTAGATCCAGATCGCCAGCGGCACCAGCACGAAGAAGGCGGCGGCGAACAGCAGGCCCGACGCCCAGACGATGCTGGGCGCCGCGCCCAGGTAGCCGCACAGCACGCCGATGGTCAGCAGCGGCAGCCGGTGCCGGCTCAGCAGTGCCTGGCGTTCCTCGGGATTGGCATGCTCGGCCAGCGCATCGAAGCTCATCACGCGGTAGGTGAGCCAGCCCCAGATCAGCGGCGGCAGGATCAGCACCAGCGGCGGGATCAGCCACAGCGGCATCGACACCACCAGTGCCAGCAGCGCCAGCACGGTGAAGGCCAGCGAGCGCAGCACGCTGCCGATGAAGGACGCGCCCTTCTTGCGCTCCAGGGTCGGGAAGCGGCGCTCGGCCACCAGCCGCGTGAGCGGCCCGGCCATCATGCCGGCGACGATCAGCAGCGACACCAGCACGATCAGCGGCGTGGCGGCGAAGATCACCACCAGCGGCGCCAGCATCGACGGCACGTCGCTGGAGAACAGTCCGCCGATCCAGCCCCAGAAACTCGACAGCATCGGCCAGGCGTCGAGCGCCTCGCGCGTCCAGGCCACGCTGGCGCTCCAGAAGAAGTAGCCGAAACCCGCCGCCAGCAGCACCATCAGGGCCAGCGGCAGCAGCGACAGCAGGATCACCCGGGGCCGCATGCAGTAGGCGACGGCACGCCAGAAGGAGTCGAGAAGAAGTGGCATGGGGTGCCGAGGATAACGCCGTCGCGCGACGGCGTGTCGAACGCGGGCCGGCGTGGCCTCAGCCGCGCCCGACCAGCCGGCGCAAGCCGTGCCACTGCTGCGACCAGAAGCCGCTGCCGTAGTCGCGCAGGCGCCCCTGCGCATCGGGCTCGACCTGGTCGCGGATGCCGGTGGCGTCGTAGCGCGGCTCGAAGTTCACGGTGCGAAACAGCATGTCCCACCAGGGCAGCAGCACGCCGAAGTTGTGGCCCCCGAGCGTCTGCGGGCCCTTCGATTCGTGGCCGATGCCGATCGCATGGTGCAGCCGATGGAAGCGCGGGCTGATCCACAGCCGCTCGCCGATCGCGCCGAAGCTCCAGCGCAGGTTGGCATGCTGCAGGCTTTCGCTGAGCTGGGTGAAGGCCACGATGGCGATGAACTGCCCGGGCGCCACGCCGATCAGCTGCGCGACGATGACGATGATCACGTCGTGGATCACGTCGTCGAGCAGGTGGTTGCGGTTGTCGCTCCACATGGTCATCTGGCGCTGCGAATGGTGCAGCGAATGCAGGCTCCACCACCAGTTGAAGCGATGCTGGCCGCGGTGGATCAGGTACTCGACGAAGTCCAGCACCACCAGGTACACCGCGAACGCGACCCAGGGCACGTCGGTGATGCCGGGCCAGAGCTCGTCCAGGTGCAGCGAGCCCCAGCCGGCGCCGCGCAGCAGCCCCAGGCCGTCGTCGAACACCGGCTGCAGCAAGAAGAAGATGCCCAGGCGGAACAGCCCGAGCCGATGGACCAGCGTGTAGAGCACGTCGGTGCGGATCGCGCGCCGGTCCACCACCGGCTCGACCGGCTTCCAGCGCTGCAGCGGCCCGATCACCGCGATCAGGATGGCGACCTGGATCAGGCCGACCAGCAGCCAGCCGGTGGCGTCGAAGGCGTCCTCGACCCAGCCACCCAGCCCGACCGCATAGACCAGCGGCTGCACCACGGCCTCGAAAAGCCATTGCTGGCAGCCGGCAAAAAGATCAGTCAACCATTCCATACCGTGTCCACGCGGGCGTTCAGGGGCGTCAGGGGTGGGAGGCGATCCAGGCAGCGTACTGCGGATGCTGGCGCAGCGTCTGGAAGCAGAAGCCCTTGGCCTTGAGGCCGACGATCAGCGGTTCCAGCACGGCCGGCGCCCAGGGGTCCTTGCGCGACCAGATGCCCAGGTGCGCCAGCAGGATGTCGCCGCTGCGGATCTTGTCGAGCGCCTGCTGCAGCAGTTTGTCGTTGCTGAAGGTCTCGCTGGGCAGTTCGTCGCCCAGGAAGCCCGCGGGCGCCCAGCCCACGTATGCGTAACCGCAGGCCTTGGCGGCCGCCAGCAGCTTGGGCGAGGTCTTGCCGCCCGGCGCGCGGAACAGCGGCAGCGGCTTCTTGCCCGTGATGTGCTGCAGCCGCTCGCTGGCCTTGGCGATGTTCTCGCAGTACTTGGCTGCGCTCCAGGTGAACTCGCGCCCGGCCAGGGCGCCCGCCGAGGGCCGGACGCGGAACTGGGGCTCGGTGCCGCGCACGTCGCCGCGCCAGTAGACGTGGTCGTAGGTGTGCGAGGCGAATTCGTTGCCCTCGGCCGCCCTCGCCTTCCACCAGGGCGCCCAGTGGTTGTCGAGGCTGTCGCCGTCGGTCTGCGTGCGCTCGGCCGCGCCGAAGAAGGTCACGCGCACGTCCTGGCGCTTGAGCACCTCGGCAATCAGCGGCGCCACGCCCATGTGGCCGGTGTCGAAGGTCAGGTACAGCGGCTTTTCGCACCTGGCCTGGGCCACCGCGCCACCCGCCACGCTCAGGGCCAGCAGCCCGGCGACGAGACGGCGGCGCGCCAGGCGCTCAGCGCTTGGCATGGTCCAGGGTCCACACGCCATGCGGCGAGCGCCCGACATTGACCTGCCGCACGACCTTTCGACTCACCAGGTCGATCACGCTGAGCTTCTTGGCCCAGCGCGAGGTGACGTAGAGCGTCTTGCCGTCGGCCGACAGGTCCATGCAGTCGGGGCCGCCGGGCACGGCGTAGCTCTCGATCACCTGCAGGGTCTTGAGGTCGATGCGGCTCACGGTGTTGGCCACGCGGTTGCTCACGAACACGCTCAGGCCGTCGCCGGCCGAGCGGAAGGCATGCGCGCCCTTGCCGGTCGGGATCTTGCCGACGATCTTGGGCTGCGGGCCGGCCACGTCGAACACCTGGACGCCGTCGCTGCCGGTCAGGCCGACCAGCAGCGTGCGGTCGTTGTGGACGCCGAAGATGTCCGCCGGCATCGGGCCGGTGGCGGTGCGCCACTTGATGGTCTGCGTGGGCAGGTCGACCGCGATGAGCTCGTCGCTGTCCTGCATGGTCACGTAGGCGATGGTGCTGGTGGCGTCGATCCAGATGTGGCTGGGCGTCTTGCCGGTGACGATGCGCTTGGCGAGCTTGAGGTCCTTGCCGTCCCAGCGGTAGATGTCGACGTGGTTCAGGCGGTTGGCCGCCGTGACGAACCACTTCATGTCGCGCGAGAACTGCAGCTGGTACGGATCGATGATGCCGTAGACCACGCGCTGCACTTCGGCCGTGCGCGGGTTCAGGAAGGTCAGCGAGTCGCCGGCGGAATTGGCCACGATGACCGACTTCTCGTCGGGCGTCATGTAGATGTGGTGCGGCTCCTTGCCGGTCGGGATGCGCTGCTTCTCGGTCCAGGTGAGCGGATCCACCACGCTGACCGTGGCGTCCAGCGAATTCAGGACGAACAGCGGGGGCGGCGATGGCGGGGCGGCCGCGGCGGGCAGCACCTGGAAGGCGCAGGCCAGGAAAAAGGCCGCGAGGCGGCCGGTCGGGGGTGCAATGAATCGCAAGGGAAAGCTTCCGTGACAGCAGTCTGAACGATAACGTACCAGCCTTGCCTGTGGCTGACCGCGCGCACGCAAAAAGCTGCCGCGCCCCCTATTCCGTCACCCTTTGCGCGTCACCCTTTGGATCGGGCGGTGCGCAGGGCCTCCACTTCCTCGGCCGTGAGCCAGCGCCACTGGCCCGGCGCCATGGCCTCGGGCAGCGCCAGGCCGCCGATGCGCGAACGGTGCAGCGCCTCGACCCGGTTGCCCACGGCCGCGACCATGCGCTTGACCTGGTGGTACTTGCCTTCGGTCAGGGTCAGGCGCAGGTGCAGCGGCCCGACCGCCTCGCAGGCCGCGGCGCGCACCGGCTTCGGATCGTCGTCGAGCACCACGCCGTCGAGCAGCTTCTGCACCTGGGCCTCGTCCAGCGGATGCTTGACCGTGACCTCGTACACCTTGGGCACATGGTGCTTGGGCGATCCCATGCGGTGGATGAACTGGCCGTCGTCGGTCAGCAGCAGCAGGCCGGTGGTGTCCTGGTCGAGCCGGCCGATGGCCTGCACGCCCTGCACCGCGCCCTTGTTGGGGCGCAGCCGCAGCGGCGAGGGCAGCAGGGTGTAGATGCTGGGCCAGGTCGAGGGCTTCTGCGAGCACTCGGTGCCGGCCGGCTTGTGCAGCAGCACATAGGCCTTGTCGTGGTATTCCCAGGCCGTGCCCTGTACGGTGAAGGGCATGCCCTCGGTCACGGCGATGTCCTGGCCGGCGTCGGTGACGGGTTCGCCCGCCACCGTCACGAAACCTTGCTGGACCAGGCCGGCGCAGACGCGTCGCGTGCCGAAGCCCTGGGTGTAGAGGATGTCCTGCAGATGCATCGAAAGAAAAGCGGCCGCGCGGGGCGGCCGTCGAGAAGTTGAAAAAGAAGGGTCAGTAACCGAGCGCCAGGCCCGAATTGCGCCGCGGATCGTTGGCGCCGTAGAAGCGATTGTTGCCGACCGGCTTGCCGCCCAGCGAGGGCGCCCCCACGATGATCGCCGCCAGATGGTTGGCCGGCTGCGGCACGCCCAGGTTGTGGCCCATGTCGACCAGGATCTTGCGCGTATCGGGCGACAGCGCAAAGGTCTCGACGTTGGTCACGTCGGGCAGCCATTGCTGGTGGAAGCGCGGCGCGTCGACCGCCTCCTGCACGTTCATGCCGTAGTCGACCACGTTCAGGATGGTGTGCAGCACCGCCGTGATGATCCGGCTGCCGCCCGGCGTGCCGACCACGAACACCGGCTTGCCGTCCTTGCTCACGATGGTCGGGCTCATCGAGCTCAGCGGGCGCTTGCCCGGGGCGATGGCGTTGGCCTCGCCCTGCACCAGGCCGTACATGTTGGGCACGCCGATCTTCGAGGTGAAGTCGTCCATCTCGTTGTTGAGCAGCACGCCGGTCTTGGCCGCCGTGACCTTGGCGCCGAACCAGTCGTTGAGCGTGTAGGTCACCGAGGCCGCGTTGCCCCACTGGTCGGTGATCGAGTAGTGGGTGGTGTTGCTGCCTTCATGCGGCGCGACGCCCGGCTTGATGTCCTTCGACACGCCGGCCTTGTTCGGATCGATCACGGCGCGGATCTTCTCGGCGTAGCCCTTGTCGAGCAGGCGGTCGAGCGGGTTCTTCACGAAATCGGGGTCGCCCAGGTAGCTGTTGCGATCGACGTAGGCATGGCGCATGGCCTCGATCTGGTAGTGCACCGACTGCGCCGAGCGGAAGCCCAGGTCCTTGAGCGGGTAGCCCTCGAGGATGTTGAGCATCTCGCAGATCACCACGCCGCCCGAGCTCGGCGGCGGCGCCGAGACCACGCGGTAGCCGCGGTAGTCGCATTCCACCGGCGCCAGCTCGCGCGTCTTGTACTGGTCGAGGTCGGCCTGTGTGAGGATGCCCTTGCCGGCCTGGCTCGACGCCACGATGGCGCTGCCGACCCAGCCCTTGTAGAAGCCGTCGGTGCCCTTGGCGCTGATCGCCTTCAAGGTCTTGGCCAGGTCCTTCTGCACCAGCTTCTGGCCGACCGCGAAGGGCTGGCCCTTGTTGAGGAAGATCGCCCCCGACACCGGATCCTTCTGAAAATCGGCGGTGGCGGTCTGGAACATGTCGATGTCGCCCTGGTCGAGCGCGAAGCCCTTCTCGGCCAGTGCGATCGAGGGCGCGATCAGCGCGGCGCGCGACAGGGTGCCGTATTTCTCGCGTGCGTACTCCATGCCCGACACCGTGCCGGGCACGCCCACGGCCAGGTGGCCATTGGTGCTCAGGCCCTTGATGACGTTGCCCTCCTTGTCGAGGTACATGTTGGCCGTGGCCGCCAGCGGTGCCTTCTCGCGGAAATCGAGGAAGGTCTTGCGGCCGTCGGCCAACTGCAGCGTCATGAAGCCGCCGCCGCCGAGGTTGCCCGCGGCCGGGTAGACCACGGCCAGCGCGTAGCCCACGGCGACCGCCGCGTCGACCGCGTTGCCGCCCTTTCGGAGCACATCGACACCGACCTGCGAGGCCAGGTGCTGCGCCGTCACGACCATGCCGTTGGGCGCCGCGACCGGCGCGACCGAGGCGGCATGCAGGGGCGCCGCGGCGGCCAGCACGACCGCGGCCGCAACCGTGAGGCGCAGCGGGGAAGTCCATAGGCGTGTCGTCATGTTGTCTCTTCCTTCTGGTTGGATCAAAAAAACGGGGACTTCAGGCGGTGAGCAGGCCCTTGCGCCGCAGTTCCTCGAGCGCGCGCGCCACCTGCTCATCGGCGAAGGGGCGCAGGGCACCGGGGTCGCGCAGCGGCGCGCCGTCCGCATGGAAGCTCAGGCGGTCCGCCCTCGCCTCGCCGACCAGGTGCTCGGCCAGCGCCGCATGGTCGTGCGCGCCGTCGAGCAGCGGCAGCAGACAGCGTTCGACCGGCGACAGCGCGACCTGCTCGTGCCAGAGGTTGCAGACGATGGCCGAGGGCCCCGCCGCGAGCGGCAGGCCCGGGTCCAGCCGCACCGCGGGCAGCGCGCGCGGCCGCGCCGAGACCTGCGCCGCCAGTTCGATCGGGCTGAGCCGAATGCGCACCGCGCCCAGGATCAGCAGCTCCTCGAGCAGCGCCATCACCAGCGCCTCGACCTGGGCCGCCGGCGCACCGGTGTGGCGGCACGCCTCGGCGACCAGCACTTCGGGCGGCACCGCAGCGGGATAGTGCCGGTCGAGCACCTGCGCCACGACCTTGTGCAGCGGCACCCGCAAGCTGACCTTGATGTTGCGGATCGCGGTGCAGCGCTGCTCGGGCCCGTCGAGCGCGATGGCCGCGCCGTCGTCGGGCCGGAACACGCCCGCATAGGACAGCGCACGCAGGCGCGCGGCGTCGATGCCGTAGCGGATGCCGCCGGCGCGCGCCTGCTTGACCAGCAGCGTCTGGCGGAAGGTGCGGTTGACCAGGAAGTCGAGGTACTGCTCGATCATGAGCTGGCTGCCGCCGCATTCGCGCAGCAAGGGCTCGCGCACCTTCTCTGCGTAGTTCTGCACGAACATGGTCGAGGGCTCGGCATCGGCAAGGTAGGCCAGTCCGTGGTGCTCGGCGCGCTCGACGAACTGCTTGAAGTAGCACGGCGCGTTGCAGGGCTCGAGGAACTCGTGAATGAGATAGGAGCTGTTCTGCGTGCGCACGATCGGCATCGTCTCCTCGAGCGTCTTCTTGAGCACGCTGTCGGGGCGCGCCGATGCCTCGAGGAAGTCGAGCATGCCGCGTGCGTAGGCCAGCTTCTCCGCCGGCAGTTCGCGCGGCCCGCCGCGCAGGATCATCGCGTCGCGCACGATCTCGCGCGCCTTCCAGCCCGGGTAGACGTTGTAGCTGACGTAGGCCACGCCGTGGGGTGCGAGGTTCTCGGAGCACACGCGCAGGATCGCGTCCTGCACCGACGGCGGCACCCAGCTGTAGACGCCATGGCAGATGATGTAGTCGAACTGGCCGAAGGAGGCATCGATCTCGGAGATGTCGAAGGCCCGCAACTCGACATTGCCGAGCCGAGCCCGGCCGATCGCCTGCACGCCCTGGGCCACCTGCACGCTGGAGAGGTCCACGCCCAGGGCACTGCTTTGTGGATGGCGCGCGGCGAAGGGCAGCAGATTGCCGCCCGACGCACAGCCCAGCTCCAGCACCCGCGCCTGCGCCGGCGGCCGGCTCTCGAGCCCGAACAGGAAGGCCAGCGCTTCCAGATGCTCCGCCGCGGTCTGCGGAAACGGATGGGAGTCGTAGGGCACCGCATCGTAGTAGTCGGTGAGCACGGTGGTCAGGTCGTCCGGCATGGGTCTCCTCCGTTGAATGAATCAATCTGGAATCCGCGCACTATAGCGGCAGCCCCCCGCCGTCGCGAGGCCCGCTGCGTCACCAACCGATGCTTTCGTTTACAGCCCATTTACCGCGCGGACAACTTCAGGCGCCCGCCCGGTGGCCCACTCTCTGCATGCACGAAAGCCCACACGCGCCCCGTGCCCTGGCGGGGTGGCCCGACGCATTCCGACACCGCCTTGCGAGCCGGCCATGCTGAGCAGCACGAACGCCACCATCTTCACGGAGTTCCGCTTCTGGGCGCTCGTCTCGTTCTCGCTCGTGCTGCCGAGCGCCATCTTCTTCACGCTGTTCGTGCGGCGCGCGTTCTCGAAGACGACCGTGCTCGTCTTCGGCCTGCTGCTGGTGGCGATGGCCAGCGTGGACCTGGTGCTGCTGCGCGCGCTGTCGAGCGCCGCCCTGGCCACGCCCTCGCTGGCCGACGATCGGGTCTTCGCATCGGAACTCTCGATTGCGCTCTACATCCTGCCGGCCGCCTTCGGCACCCTGGGCATCAACATGGCCTCGCATGTGCTCATGCACTACCTGCGCAAGAAGGAACAGCGCTTCGAGGCGGCGCATCCCGCTGCGGCCCTGCCGATCGTCGTGCGGGCGGTGCGCCGCGGGAGCCGACCGATCGGCACGGCTCTGGCGGCCGAGGCCCGAAGCCAGGCCTTGCAGGTCGGCCTGCGCGACACACCGCGGCTCAGGACAGGCGTGACGCCCTCCCCTCGTCCGCCACAGCGGGCCGGCGTCACGAGGCGGGCCGGAAGACGCGCACGGCGCTGGTAGGCGGGCCACTGCGGCGCGTTGCCAGCGGGCGTCCATGGCCGCTCAGTTCAGCCGGCAACTGACCCGCTCGACACCCCGGTCGGGCGGCTCGTCGAATCCGGCCTCCAGCCCGTGCTTGCGCATGAAGGCCAGCATCCGCAGGTTGACGTCGAGCACGTCGCCGTAGAGATGGCGCAGGCCGGCATTGCGCGCGCCGGCCACGAGCACCGCCATCAAGCGGTTCGCGACCCCCGAGCCCTGCCATCCGTCGAGCACGCTCAGGGCCAGTTCGGCGCTGCCGCGCTCGGGGTCCGCGACGAACCAGCCGGCCTCGCCGACGATCTCCTCGCCGTGGCGGCCCCAGGTGCAGGCCACCCAGGCCGCATGCCGGATGCCATCGGCGTTGACCAGGTAGGCCACCAGCTTGGGCGACGCGCCGCTCACGCCGCCATGGAAGCGATTTCGCCGCGACGGCGCGCTCAGCCCCAGCAGGAATTCCTGCATGGTCTGCGCGTCTTCCGAGCGCACGCGACGGACGAAGACGATGGGTCGAACGGGTGATTTCATGGTGGCGCACTCGGGGTGAATTCTCGAAAAGGTCAGGGCCCGGCAACGCCAGGCGGTTCATGCACCAGGCAGAGCAGCGTCACGTCGTCGTGCGGCTCGAACACGCCCACATGCACCGCCAGCTGCGTGCACACGGCGTCGACCACGGCCTGCGCGGACGCGGCCGGCCGCGCCAGCGCCTGCCCGAGCGCCTCTTCGCCATACGGCCCCGAAGCGCCCTGCGCCTCGGTCACGCCGTCGGTGTACAGCAGCAGCCGGGCGCCCGGCGGCAGCGTCAGGGTCTGCACGGCGCAACGCTTGCCGGGCAGCAGGCCCACGGCCGGCCCGGTGATGCCGAGCCGCAGCGCGCCGCCGCCGTCCGCCGCCTGGACAAAGGGTGCTTCATGGCCGGCATTGAGGTAGTGCATGCGCCCGCTTCCGGGTGCCAGGATGGCGAAGAACAAGGTGGCGAACATGTTTTCATGGCCGTGCACCGTGGCGATGTAGTCGTTGACGAAAGCCACGCTGCGCACCAGCGTGGCGGGCAGCGCCTCGTCGGGCGTCGCCTGGCTGGCCATGGCCCGCAGCAGCGTACGGAACAGCGCCATGTAGAGCGCCGCGCCGACCCCCTTGTCGCAGACGTCGGCGACCACGAAGGCCAGCGCCCCGCCCGGCAAGGCATAGGCGTCGTAGAAGTCGCCGCCGACCTGCCGGGCCGGCGTGCAGCAGGCGCCCAGCGACCACCCCGCCAGGCTCGGCAACGCGGCCGGCAGGAAGCCCTGCTGGATGCGCTGGCCGATCTGCAGTTCGCGCGACAACGCCTGCAGCAGCTGGCTCTTGTGGTCCTGCAGCCGTTTCTTCGCCAGCGACGATTCGATGCGCGCCTGCAGCACCACCGGGTTGAAGGGCTTGGGCAGGTAGTCGTCGGCGCCGAGTTCCAGACAACGCACCACGCTGTCGCTCTCGTCGATGGCCGAGACCATCACCACCGGCAGTTGCGCCGACGCGGGCGCAGCGCGGATGTGCCGCAGCGTCTCGTAGCCGTCCATCTCGGGCATGGTGATGTCGAGCAGCACCAGGTCCCAAGCCTGCTCGCGCAGCTTCTCCAGCGCATCGCGTCCGTTGACGGCCAGGCCGGCCTCGTGGCCCAGACGCTGGACGCGGCGCGACAGCAGATCGCGATTGATCTCCAGATCGTCCACCACCAGGATGCGCATCGGGCGCTCTGCAGGCGCCATGGGCGTGGGCATCATGCGATGGGTCCCCTCGTTGCCGGCCACGCGCTCACGCCGCGACCGCGTTGAGGCGTTCGCGGTCCGCGTCGAGCAGCGCGCGCAGGTAGGGCAGCTGCTGCAGGGCGGCCTGCTCGCCTTCCTCGATGATGTAGGGCACCTTGTCGGTGTCGAACAGGCGCACGCGCTGCTTGAACTGCGGCAGGATCAGGATCATCTCGGAATGGTGTGCCGCGCTCTGGAAAGCCAGGCGCGAGTGCAGCAGGTTGTTCGCCAGGATCGCGCTGAGCTGGGCCGCGAAGCGACCGGCACTGCGGATGTTCTCCTGGTAAGGGCTGTCGAAGCCGACCGCGACGATCACGCGGCTGCCGTTCTTCATCGCCACGCTGACCGGCAGCGGGTCGGCCATGTAGCCGTCGACCAGCAGCCGGCCGCCCAGCTTCACCGGCGCGAAGGCCAGCGGCAGCGAGACGCTGGCGCGGATCGCATCGACCATGTCGCCGCGCGTGATGTCGACCAGCTCGCCGTTCATGAAGTCGGTGGCCGTGATGTGCAGCGGAATCGGTGTGTCCTCGATGCGCCGCTGCCCGAAGACCTCGTGGAAGGCGGCGACCATCGGCGCATCGTCGCGCAGGCCGAAGTTGTCCGCGCGCAAACCGAACAGCCGGGGCGCCAGCAGCCGCAGGAAGCCCATGTGGTTGCGCTTCGAGGTCATCTTGCGGGTCCAGGTGCGCAGCGTGATGTCCGTCATCCGGGGCGCGTCGAAGCCGAGCGCGACGCCGGCCGCGAACAGCGCACCGCCGCTGCAACCGACCACGCGATCGATGCCGATGCCGGCCTCGGTCAGCGCCTTGACCACGCCGATGGAGGCCGCGCACTTGACACTGCCCGAGCCGATCACCAGCGTCACCGCCGGCCCCTGGAGCGGTTCGCGCTTCATGCGAGCTCCGTGAAGCTCTCCACCGCGTGGCGCACGTCGGGGAAGAGCTGGAGGATGCTGGTGAAGCCCGCGATCTCGAGCACGCGCCGGACCTGCGGCTGCACCGCGGCGATGCGCAGATCGCCCCCGGCCAGACGGCAGCTCTTGACGGTGCCCAGCAAGGACCGCAGCCCGGCGCTGCTGGTGTAGTTCACCAGCGCGAAGTCGGCGACCAGGCGCACCTGGCCCTGGGCGATCGATTCCGCGAAGCGTTGGGTCAGCTCGTCGGCGTTGAGGCTGTCCACGCTGCCGGTGATGGCCAGGACGAGGATGGTGCCGTGGGGGGTGGTGGCGATTTGCAAGCGCGTTCTCCTGGAGTCCATGGGTGTCAACGGGATGCCGGCGGCATCAGGTATTTCTCGACGGTGAGGACGTTGCCGCGCAGCGGATGGCGCTGGTAGTGCTGGCGGTCGGACAGCTGCCGGATCAGGTGCACGCCCAGGCCGCCCGGCACCCTTGCCTCGGCCGCCGCGGCGGTCTCGACCGGGGCGACCGACAGCGGGTCGAAGGGTCGTCCCTGGTCCTCGACGCTCAGCACGATGCGGCGCGGGCCGCCGTCGCGCACCATGCGGACCTCGAGCGCCATCGGGCCGCCCTGACCTGCCGGATAGGCGTGGTGCATGACGTTGACGCAGGCTTCCTCGGCGATGAGCCGAAGGTCGTGGCGCGCCGGCTCGTCGATCTGCTCGCGACGGCACACGGCGGCCACCAGGCCCAGCAGCAAGGGCAGCCTGGCCAGCGTCGCGTCGCAGGCGATGCGATCGGACGCGCCCGCGGGTCCGGTGCGGGGGGCCGTCATGCGACGCCTCCGGATCGGGGGCCGGACGCGTCGTCTCTCGGCCTGCCGGGCTGCGGCAGCCAGACGCTGAAGCAGGAGCCCGCGCCGGGCGTGCTGCGGACCGTGATGTCGCCGCCCATCAGGCGGCACAGGCGGCGGCTGATCGCCAGGCCCAGGCCGCTGCCGCCGAAGGCACGCGTGCTGCCCTCGTCGGCCTGCAGGAAGGGCTGGAACAGCCGGTCGATCTCCCCGGACGTGAGGCCGATGCCGGTGTCCTCGACATCGAAGCGCACGTCCCGATCGCCGGCTGGCCGCTCATGCACCGACACATGCAGCCGCACGTGGCCGTGGGTCGTGAACTTGGCCGCGTTCGACACCAGCGCGATCAGCACCTGCCGCAGGCGCTGCGCATCCACATGGATCAGCGCCAGGCCCGGCGCCACGTCGACCTGCAGGCGATTGCCGTTGGCGCCCAGCAGCGGCTGCACGGCGGCCTCGACCGAGGCCAGCAGGCCGCGCAGGTCGCAGTCCTCGGGGTGGAGCTGGAGCTTGTCGGCGTCGAGCCGGGTCAGGTCCAGCACGGCGTTGATCATCGACAGCAGTTCCTTCGCCGCATGCTTGATGCGCCCCAGATCGGCCCGCGCCGCCGGGGGCGTGCTGTCGGCCAGTTCCTCGTCGAGCAGTTCGGCATAGCCGATCACGGCATTGAGCGGCGTTCGCAGCTCGTGGCTCATGTTCGCCAGGAAGGCGCTCTTGGCCTTGTGGGCCTGCTCCGCCAGCTGCCGCGCCTGTTCGAGATGCACGGCCTGGGCCTCGATCTCGCGGTTGCGCTCCTCCAATGCGGCGCGCGCCCTGGCGGTGCGCAGCGATTCGGAGTGCACCGCGTGGCCGAAGAGCGACAGGTAGAGCATCGCCGCCGCGGCCGACAGCGCGATGGTCAGCAGCGAGGTGTCGGGTCGCACTTCGAAGCCGGTGGCGGCGGCCCCCGCCACCACCCCCAGGCCCATGGCCAGCAGGCCGCGCAACGCATGCCGCACACCACCCGACCCGACGTTGGAGGCGTGCATCGCGCCGCCCAGCGCGACGATGATCCAGAGATTGAAGCCCGAGAGGCCGCCGTAGGCACCGATGAGGAATGAATCGACGAGCAGCGCGCGCATCTCGCTGCGCCGGCTGTCGACGGCCCGGCAGCTCAGCCGGTAGGCCACATGCGGCCAGGCCAGCATGACCACCAGCGCACACCACAGCGCCGCCGGCGGGCGCGTGGTGAAGACCGAGCCGAGCAGCAGCGCGGCGGCCAGGTGGGCGCCGATGCGCACCGGGTAGTTCACCCGGACCCCGCCGTAGAGATGTCGTTGCCTGGGTGACGCCCTGCCGTCCGCGCCCGGCGCTTCCGGCACCCTGTCGACGCCCGCCACAGGCAGGCCAGGCGACGCCGTCACAGCAGTCCTTCGATCTTCGCCACCAGGCGCTCGAGGTCGATCGGCTTGGTGTCGAAATCGTCGCAGCCTGCGTCCAGCGCGCGCTGGCGGTCGCCCTCCATCGCGTGGGCGGTGAGCGCGATCACCGGGATCGATCGCAGATCCGGGATGGCCTTCAACCGGCGCGTGGCCTCCCAGCCGTCCATGATCGGCAGGCTCATGTCCATCAGGATCAGTGCCGGCCCGGCGCTCGCGGCCAGGCTCAGGGCTTGCGCGCCGTCGAGTGCCATCACCACCTCGTAGCCGCGCCGCCACAGCCGGCGGGACAGCATGTCCCGGTTGAGTTCGTTGTCCTCGACCAGCAGGATCTTCGGCATGTCAATCCACGCGCTCTCTGGCGACGACCGGCAGTTGCGCGCGCACCGTCGCGCAGAACAGGCTGCCCGTGCCCGGCGTGCTGATGGCGCTCACGTCGCCGCCCAGCAGCCGACACAGGCGCCGGCTGATGGCCAGTCCCAACCCCGTGCCGCCGTACTTGCGCGTCGTCTCGGCATCGGCCTGCACGAAAGGCTGGAACAGCCGGCCCAGCTGCGAGGGCGTCATGCCGATCCCGGTGTCGCTGACCTCGAAGACCACCGTGGGCTCGCCACGCGCGTCGAGACCGCCGGCGGCCGCGATCACGATCGCGCCGTCGCTGGTGAACTTGGCCGCATTCGACACCAGGTTGATCAGCACCTGGCGCAGCTTCGTCAGGTCGGACTGCAGCGGGCCCAGGCCCGGCGCGCGGTAGACCTGCAGGCTGTTGCGGTTGACGGCCACCAGCGGCTGGGTGGTCGAGACCACCTGGTCCAGCAGTTCGGCCAGGTCGAAGGACTCGACGTGCAGCTCCATCCTGTCGGCCTCGATCTTTGAGAGGTCGAGCACGTCGTTGATCATCTGCAGCAGATGCCGCGCGGCCCCCTTGATGCGGCCCAGGTCGGCCAGCGGGGCGGCGTGGTCGCCGCGCGCCGCGAAGTCCTCCTCCAGCATCTCGGTGTAGCCGATCACCGCATTGAGCGGCGTGCGCAACTCGTGACTCATGTTGGCCAGAAAGGTGCTTTTGGTGAGGTTGGCCGTCTCGGCCTGCTCACGGGCCCGCTCGGCGATCGTCCGGGCCTGCTCCGCGGCGACCCTGGCCAGCTCGAGGTCGGCCTTCTGCTGCTCGATGACCTGGTTGCGCGCGTGAACGGCGCGCTTGGCGCGGATGGCCTGGCGCGTCTGGAAATGGGAGGCCAGGCCGAAGGCGGCCGTGTAGGTGACGACGGCCAGCGCCGTCATCGCCTGCGCCAGCAGCGGAACCGGCAACACCTCGAAGCCGGTGTGCAGTCCCGCGCCCAGGATGCCCAGCACGAAGCACCCGGCCCCCATCAGGCCCAGCCGCAGCCCGCCGATGCTCAGATTGGCGGCGTTGATGGCGGTGAAGGACACCACGCAGATCCACGGGTCCAGGCCGGTCAGCGACGTGAACACGCCCATGAGGACGCTGTCGACCAGCAGGTTGCGCCGCTCGGCCGCCTTGCTGTCGCGCGCACGGCTCGCGACCTGATAGGCCAGGTGCGGCCACAGCAAGGCGATGCCGCACATCAGCACCACGACGCCGATGGGCATGGCCCGCAGTTGCAGCACCGCCAGCGCCACGGCGCCGAAGAATCCGTGCCCGACCACGCGCAGCCCGTAGTCCAGGCGCACGGTCGGGTGCACGCGCTGCGGTGCGCGCGGGAAAGGCAGGTCGTGCGAGGCGGTGTTCAAGAAAAAACTCTGTGCGGATCGGCGGGATGGCGTCTTGGGGGTGCCGCTCAGAACCTGCGAATGCGGTTCGTCCGGCGCTCACTCTCCCCTCGAGCCCACGCAATTGCGACCCGGCATGGCCCTGGGCGTGTGGTGGGGCGGCCGGATTTTAATACGTATTACTTTTGGTTGGCAAAGTTGTTTTTTTCGGCTTGAAGCACGCGGGAAGGGCTGGCGCAAAACGCGCCGGACAAGACCGGTCGGCCGCATGCATCGGCTCTCGGGGGGCGCGCAGCGCAAGGGGTATCGGCTGGAGCGCGGACACGCGGACATAGGGGCGTCGCAGGCCGCGAAAAGCGGCATGCGATGGCGGCTGCGGTGGCCCCGACAGCGCCGAGCCTGGCCCGTCGCCTACAGCGGCTCGATGCGCGCGGCCGCTGCCAAGGCCTGCAGCTTCACGACGTCCGTCGCGTAGAAGCGTGCAGCGTCGGCGAGGGACATCGGTGACGGGACGCTCCCCCCCGCGACATCGATGGCCTTGCGGACGTCCGGGTGATCCAGCGCGTCCGCGACCACCTTGTGCAGCTGCTGGCTGACACCTTCGCTCGTTACAGCCGGGATCAGCAGGCCGACCCAGATGCCGGGCCGGCCGAAGGCGGGGGCCGACCGGCTTTCGTCGAAGGTCGGGGCGACAGGGAAGCGCCCGAGGCGCCGCGCGGACGTGACGCCCAGCACCTTCATCCGGCCGCCGGCGACCATGCTGCCCAGCAGCGCATCCACGGGCAGCATGGTGAAGTCGATCACCCCGCCCTGCAGGTCCGTCAGCAGCGGCACGCCGCCGCGGTAGGGCACGTGCATGGCCCGCGCACCCGTGGCCCAGAGCAGCTTCTGCGTCACCAGGTGGAACAGGGAACCCTGCCCCGTGCTGCCGTAGCTCAGCGGCCGGCCGACGCCCTCGCGCGACAAGGCGACGAGTTCGTCCAGGTTGTCGGCGGGCAGGTCGCTGCGCGCATACAGCGCCAGCGGCGAATCGTTGAGCAAACCCAGGAGCCGGAAATCGCTGGCCTTGTACCGGACCGCGCGCAGGGTCAGCGGCGCCAGCACGGTCTCGGAGGGCGATCCGACGAAGAGCGTGGAACCATCGGGCGCGGCCGCCAGCAGCCGATGGGCGGCAATGGAGCCGCTGGCCCCGGCGATGTTCTCGACCACCGCGACGCGCCCCAAGCCGCGCCCGAGCGCGGGCGCGACGGCGCGCGCAAAGACATCCGTGATGCCACCGGCGGGCTGCGCGACAAGAAGGGTGAGGTGGCCGGCACGGGATTGGGCATGAAGGGACGGCGTGGCCACGAGCGACGATGCGCTCAGCCCCGACAGGGTGAACGCACGACGTGAGATGTTCATGGAGAAATCCTCGTTCTTGCGGGCATCATCCCATCCGAGGCCACGACGCTCACATCGAGCGCACCATAATGCGAATTATGGATTGATATTCAGCATGAAGAATCCAAAAACCAGCACCCCCAAGGCCGCCGCGCCCCCTGCTGCGCCGGCCGCTACCGGCGGCAAGCCCAAGCCGCCGCGCACGCCGACCCGACGTCCCACGCAGCGCGACATCGCCGTCGCCACGGGCATGTCGCAGACCGCCGTGTCCCTGGTGCTCAATCGCGTGGAGCCCTGCACGGTGTCCGAAGACGCGCGCCAACGCATCCTGCAGGCCGCGCAACGGCTCGGCTATGTGCCCAACCGGATGGCCCGCAATCTGCAGTCCGCGCGCACGCACACGCTGGCCTGCATCGTGCCGGACATCACGAACCCGACCTATCCGGCGCTGATACGGGGCTTCCAGTCCGCCGCCGATGCGGCCGGATACGACACCATGATCTTCGACACCGACGGCACGCCCGAGCGCGAACGCCGGGCGCTCCAGTGGCTCGCGCAGGGACATGTCGACGGCGTGCTGGCGACGTTCTTCCACGTCGACGAAGCCGAGTTGCTCGAGACCGTGCGCGGCGGCATGGCCATCGTCCAGGTGGTGAGCCAGGCCTACAAGCCGTCGGGCGAGATCGACAAGGTCTACATCGACAACGCGGCGGCGGCGAAGGCCATGACGCAGGTGCTGATCGACAAGGGGCACGAGCGCATCGCCATGCTGTCCTGCCCGATGGGGCCGGGTGCGGAGCGCCAACGCGGCTTCCAGGCAGCGATGCGAAAGGCCAGGCTGTCCCCCTGCTTCATCGCGGTCGACGATTTCACGCAGGCCGCGGGCGCGCGCGCCATGGCGGCCGAACTCGCCGGCGACTTTCCCTACAGCGCGGTGTTCGCGGCCAACGACCTGCTGGCCATCGGTGCCATGGCCGCGCTGCGCACGGCGGGACGACGCATTCCCGAGGACGTCGCGGTGGCCGGCTTCGACGACATCCCGGCCGCGCAGTTGCTGCTTCCGGCACTGACCACCGTGCGCCGATCCGAGCAGGCCATGGGCCGCTTCGCGGCCGATCTGCTGATCGCCCGCCTGGACGGCCCCGATGCGAACCGGCCCGGCCGTGGCTTCGAACAGCCGTTCCAGCTGGTCCTGCGCGATTCAGCCTGAGCCTCCGCCGCGTCGCCTGGCGACGGAGGCGGCGTGGCAGCGCCTTCGTCCCCGCAACACATCCGATTGCGTAAAGTCACCGAGGCTTTACAGCGCTGTCATCAAGACGGCCGCCTTGCCGGGCGAACATCTGTCGTCATCCTCGGTATTCGGCCGGCACGCGCCGGCGGATGTCGCAAGAACAGGAGAGCGCATGACATCCATTGCAACACCCCTGGGGGCCCCATCGCCTGCAGGCCAGGCGCCGGCGTCCGACATGGCGATTCCCGCGCTGGTGGCGCAGGTCTATGAATCGGCGCCGATGGAAGCGCGCTGCCACCTGCTCGAAACGCTGCTCAAGCCGCTGGGCATCCTGTCTCTGGTGGCGATCGCCAACGGCGTCTTCGCGAAGATCCGCTTTCGCACGGCGGGGCACGAGCTCCGCGTGCGCGCCGACGACCTTCAGAACGTCCATCCGGCCGACCTGGTGGCGCTGGTCCATCATGCCCAGCAGGTCAGCGTCGAGACCGTCGACAGCCTGGTGTCCCTGCTCACCAGCTCGGGCAGCGTGGCGAGCTCCTCGGCGGCAGCGCTGCTGATCGGTCTGCTGGTGCAACGCGCCTGGTCGCGGCGCAACGGGCGCGCCACATCGCTCGATACCTCCCTCGACCCGGAGTGAGCGGGCCGCGTCACGCCGAGCTGGCCCGGCGCCGGCTTCGCGCGCGCGTCCCCGTACCTTCCTGCTTGCATCTTCAGCGTCGCAATGCACCGAGTGTTTTGAAGGCGTCCCGCACGCAGTCCGCCATCCGGTTCGCAAGGAAGCCGGCCGGAAAATGGTCGGACTTCACGCAGTAGCTGTGGAACTCCGTCTTCGCGGAGAACGCGATCTCACGCACGCCCGGCATGCGAAGCGAGCGTGACACCAGCGGGTTCACGATCGAGACGCCAAGCCCCTTCCCCACCATGGCGCAGATGGTCGCGGCGTAGGGCGTCTCGATGGAAAGAACCCGCGTGTCGTTGACGAAATGGCGATCGATCGTGGCCCGGTTGAAGCTGCCCGAGGGCAGGGAGATGAAGTTCTCGCCGTCGAAATCGGCGGGCTTGAGCGTCTTGCGCGCGGCCAGCCGGTGCGCGCTGCCGACGATCGCCACGCCGCGCGCGGTGTGGATGCGTTCGTAGCGCAGGCCCGGCAGATCGGTGGGGATCGAGCAGAAGCCGATGTCGCAGAAGCCGCTCGCCGACCATTTGGCAACCACGTCGGAGCCGCCCATCTTGACCACGATCCGCACGTCCGGGAACGCGGCCCTGAACAGCCGGATGGCCTCCGGCAGCACGAACTCGGTGATCGACCCCACGGCCCCCACCCGCAGCAGCCCCGTGCCGCGCTGCAGGATCGACTCCGCGCTGCTGCCCAGCGACTCCAGGCCGATGAAGGCGCGCTCCACCTCTGTGTAGAAGGCCTCCGCCTCGGGGGTCGGGATCAGCCGGGTCCCGTTGCGCTGGAACAGCCCGAAGCCCACCTGGCGCTCCAGCAGTGCGATCCAGCGGCTCACGTTGGGCTGCGAGGTGTGAAGAAGACCCGCCGCCGTGGTCATGGAACGCGTCTTCATGACCGCACGGAAGGCCTCGACCTGCTTGAAGTTCATCTCTGTCTCTCTGTGCCGGGGCGTTGGCTCGAACGCCGACCGATGGGCTTTCTCGATGCCCGACCAGCATATCAAAAATGCATCCGTCAAAGAGAAATGCTGATTTGACGCATGGCAGGCCCGGCAGGAGACTGAGGCCTTCTATACGAGACATAGCCATGGAATCCAAGATCAGCCGACGCCTGAAGCAGCCTCTTGCCAAAGAGGTCATCCAACACATTTTCCTGCCGCGCTTGAACCGGGAGTTCTTCGCCAACTTCGATCTGCTCAATGAGATCAACCTGGCGCACCTGCTCATGCTCCACGAGCAGGAGATTCTCGATGCGCGTGCTTCACTGCCTCTGGCCGAAGCCCTGCTCCAGATGCAGGCGGACGGGCCCCACGCGGTGGAACTCGACCCCGCGCGCGAAGAGGCCTACTTCAACTATGAAGCGCATCTCATCAGGATGGTCGGTCCGGACCTCGGTGGCCGCCTGCACACGGCCCGCAGCCGCAACGACATCGGCGCCACCATCGACCGCATGCGGGCACGGGATTTCACGACGCGCATCGGCCAGGCCCTGATCGGTCTGGCCGACGCCGCCCTGACCCGGGCCGGCGAATTCGCGAACTGCGTGATGCCCGGCTACACCCACATGCAGGCCGCGCAGCCCATCACCTATGGCTACTACCTGTCGGCGCTGGCCGATGCCTGGACGCGCGACGTCGACCGGCTGCTGCATGTGCTCGACAGCACGGACGGCTCGCCGCTCGGCGCCTGTGCGCTTGCGGGCACGTCCTTTCCCATCGATCGCGTCGGCCCCAGTGCATGGCTGGGTTTCACGCGGCCGCTGGCCAATGCGCTGGACGGCGTCGCCTCGCGCGACTTCGCATTGGAGCTGAGCGCCACGCTCTCGATCATGATGATCACCTGCAGCCGGATGGTGCAGGACTTCTACATCTGGTCGACGGCGGAGTTCGGCTACCTGTCCTTTCCCGACAGCGTCGCGAGCACTTCGAGCATCATGCCGCAGAAGAAGAATCCGGTCGTGCTGGAGTACCTGCGCGGCAAGACCGGCCACCTGATCGGCCTGACCTCGGCCGCCTTCTCGACCGTCAAGTCGACCCATTTCACCCACTCGGGCGACAGCAGCCGCGAAAGCACCCGGACCTGCTGGGAAAGCTGCGAGGAAGCGTTGAAGGCGCTCGAACTCATGCGGCTGCTGGTGGAACAGGTCGAGCCCGACCGCCAGCGCATGCTGTCGCGCGCCGCGCAGGACTTCTCGGCCGTCACGGACCTGGCCGACCTGCTGGTGCGCAAGGGCGACATCTCGTTTCGCGATGCGCACCACGTGATCGGCGCGGTGGTGCGCCATGCGCTCGATCTCGGCATCCCTGCGCATGAGATCAGCGCCGAGACGATCAACGCGATGGCTTCCGAGCAGCTCGGCCGGCCGGTGCGGCTGCAGCAGGCGGACGTGAGCCAATGCCTGGACCCGGCGTCGAACGTCGCCGCGCGCCAGTCGTACGGCGGGCCGGCGCCACAGCAGGTGCTGCGGCATGTCGAAGCGCAACGGCTTGCACTGGCCGAGAAGGCCAGGCGCTTCGATGCCACCGCGCAGCGCGTGAGCGAAGCCCGCCAGGCCCTGCAGCGGCGCATCCAAGCGCTCGTCTCGCCCGCCACCGGATCGGCCACACCCACCGCCGGCGCCCTTGCCGGCTGAACCCAGGAGTAAAGCGATGCTGAAATATGTCGCGGCCCTTGCCGTCACCCTCGGATCCTGCCTGGGCGCCAGTGCCCAGACCTACCCCACCAGGCCCATCACGCTGGTCGTGCCCTTCGCGCCCGGCGGCACCGTCAACCTGATGGGCCGCATCCTGGCGACCCGCATGTCCGAGCTGCTGGGCCAGACCGTCATCGTTGACAACAAGGCCGGCGCAGGCGGGAGCATCGGGGCATCGTTCGTGGCCAAGGCGCCGGCGGACGGGTACACGCTGATCTTCGCGACCCAAGGCCAGCAATCGATCCAGCCCCTGCTGTCGAAGAAGCTGCCTTACGACGCGCTCAAGGACTTCGCGCCGATCGCGCTGTTCTCGACGGTGCCGAACGTGCTGGCCGTGTCGCCGGACACCCCGGCGAAGAACGTGGCCGAGCTGCTGCAATACGCCAAGGCCCATCCCGGCGAACTGAACATGGCCTCGGCCGGCATCGGCTCGGTGAACCACCTGACGGGCGAGCTGTTCATGCTGCGCACCGGCGTCAACTTCACGCACACGCCCTACCGCGGCGCGGGGCCCGCCACGGCCGACCTGCTCGCGGGCCAGGCGCAAGTCATGTTCGCCAACCTGCCGAACGTGCTGCCGTACATCGCATCCGGCCGGGTCAGGGTGCTGGCGATCGCCAGCGACAAGCGCAACGCGGCGATACCGGACGTGCCCACGCTGGCCGAAGCGGGGATCAAGGACGCGACGGTCGAGTCGTGGTACGGGGTCATGGCGCCTGCGCGCACCGACCCGAAGATCATCAAGAAGCTGCAGGACACGGTGATCGCGATCGCCAACGAGAAACCCATGATTGCGCATCTGGCCGACCAGGGCGCACGCCCCTTTCCTGGCACCAGCGAGGACATGGCGAAGCTTTCCAACGACGAGACCCGGCGCTGGGCCGATGTCATCAAGCACGCCAGGATCCAGCTGAACTGAGCGCAGGCGAGACACCTGCGCCCCGGGGCGCCACCGCAGCGCCCACCCCCTCCCCTCACCGCGCCAAAGGATGCGGATCGCCGAGCGATCCACGCAAGCGCCGCCCTGCGCCCCAAGAATCTCGGAGACACACGATGAAAAACAAGATCCTCTCGGCCGTTTCACTGCTGGCCTGCGGCGTGGCAGGCGCCCAATCCTCTTCCGCGACGCTGTTCGGCGTGATCGATGCCGGCATCGCCCGATTCAGCGCCTCGGGCGGTGCGCATGCCACCGGCCTGGGATCGGGCGGCAACGGCACCTCCCGCCTGGGATTTCGCGGCATCGAGGATCTGGGCGGCGGCTTCAGCGCGGGCTTCTGGCTCGAGGGCCAGCTGAACAACGACGTGGGAGCGGGTGCCACGCAGAACACGGGGCTCGACTTCGCGCGCCGCGCCACGGTGAGCCTCGGCGGCAGCTTCGGCGAGTTGCGGCTGGGCCGCGACTACGCGCCCACCTACCTCAACATGAACCAGTTCGACGCCTGGGGCCAGCGCGGCCTGGGCACGGTGGAAACCACCGGTTCCTCACGCGGCGGTGTGGGCAGCTACACGCGAAGCTCCAACGGCATCGCCTATTTCCTGCCCGCCGACCTGGGCGGGCTGTACGGCACGGTGCAATACGCCTTCGGCGAGCAGCTGTCGAACAAGACCGCGGTCGCCAATGCGGCGGGCCTCTCGAACAGCGCCGCCAACGCAAGCACCGAACGCACCGGCAGCTACCGCGGCGGGCGCATCGGCTATGCCCGCGGTCCCTTCGACGTGTCGGCCTCGTACGGCGTGTTCCAGGACGCGGTGCGCAACGCGGGGGCGGCCTTCTACGCCGGCGACTACCGGATCGCCAACCTCGGTGCGTCCTTCGATGCCGGCTTCGTCAAGGCGCTCTTCCTCTACCAGCGCGAGACGATCGGGGGTCGCGACGCGGTTCCGGATTTCGGCTTCCAGACCGTGGCGCTCGGCGCCACCGCACCGGTGGGCGCCGGTCTGTGGCGGGCCCAGGTGGCGCGCTACAGCCAGTCGAACAGCCGCAACGACTTCGACAAGTACAGCGTGGGCTATGTGCACTACCTGTCGAAACGGACCCAGCTCTACGGCGACCTGGCCCGGCTGCGCAACAAGGGCGCAGGCACCGTGGCGTTGACGAACCTCAGCGCATCGGTCAACGCGCCGGTGCCGACCGCGGGCGGCAGCTCGACGGGCTACATGCTCGGCGTCAAGCACAGCTTCTGAGCCCCCCGCAGGCGCAGGTCGATTCGACCCGACACAAGTCGAATCGACAACAACACAGGCAATGTCGATTCGACCCGATCCACCCCCAAGTCGTTGATTTCAATCAGCTCGCCGCGCGGCACGGCCATTGCGATGGACAAGACCTCCATTCCATCGGCCTCAGCGCCCCATCGAGCTTTCATGATCACTCCCGCCCAACGCGCCATCGTCTCGTCCACCGTGCCCCTTCTCGAACGGGGCGGCGAGGCGCTGACCACGCATTTCTACCGGCTGCTGCTGGCCGAGCACCCCGAGCTTCGCCCCTTCTTCAACGAGGCCCATCAGGCCAGCGGCGAGCAGCCGCGCGCGCTGGCCAACGGCGTGCTGATGTACGCGAAGAACATCGACCGCCTGGAAGCCATGGGCGCGCTGGCCACGCAGATCGTCCACAAGCATGTGGCGCTGCAGGTGATGCCCGCCCACTACCCGATCGTCGGTGCCTGCCTGCTGCGTGCGATCCGCGAGGTGCTGGGTGCCGAGCTCGCGACCGACGAGGTGATCGACGCCTGGGCCGCGGCCTACGGACAACTCGCCGAGATCCTCATCGGCGCCGAGAAGCAGCTGTACGACGCACAGGCCGCCGCCCCCGGCGGCTGGCACGGCACGCGCGAATTCACCGTGCTGCGCAAGGTGCCCGAAAGCGCCGAGATCACTTCGTTCCATCTGGCGCCCACCGACGGCGGCGCGCTGATGGACTTCGCGCCCGGCCAGTACATCGGCCTGCGGCTCGAGGTCGGCGGCAAAAGCCTTCGCCGCCACTACTCGCTGTCGGCTGCGCCCAACGGCAAGAGCTACCGCATCAGCGTGAAGCGCGAGCCGGGCGGCGTGGCGTCCAACCATCTGCACGACCAGGTGCAGGTGAGCGACACGCTGCAATTGCTGCCGCCGTCGGGCGAATTCGTGCTGGCCGAGAGCGAACGTCCGCTGGTGCTGATCAGCGGCGGCGTCGGCATCACGCCCACGCTGGCGATGCTCGAGCAGGCGCTGGCAGGCGGCCGGGAGGTGGTGTTCATCCACTGTGCGCGCCATGCCGAGGTGCATGCCTTCCGCGAGCAGGTCGAATCGGCCGCTGCGCGGCATCCACGGCTGCAGCGCTTCTACTGCTACGACGAACCGAGCATCGGCGCCGCGCCGGCGCCTCACGCGACCGGCCGGCTCGACGTCGAACGCCTGAACGCCTGGCTGCCCGCGCACACGCGCGACATCGACGCCTACTTTCTGGGGCCCAAGCCCTTCATGCAACTGGTGCGACGCGGGCTGCGTGCCTGGGGCGTGCCGGATGCGCAGTCGCGCTTCGAGTTCTTCGGGCCGGCTTCGGCGCTGGAGTGAAGAAAGAAAGCGCGGGCTTCAGCCGCGCGCAATGCCCAGCCGCTTCGCCATGCGCGCGAGGTTGGCCGGATCGATGCGCAAGGCACGCGCTGCAGCGGCCCATTGCTGGCCATGCTGCTCCAGCGCCTGCAGCACCATGCGGCGCTCCAGGTCGGCCACGGCGTCGCGCAGGCCAAGGCCTGGAAGCGACGCGTCGGCGGCAAGGTCGCGGGCGAAGACCTGCGCGGGTGCAGCGGCCACGGTGCCGAGCCCGAGATCGTCGGCACCCAGCGTCAGGATGCGCGGGCGCTGCGCATGCCGCCCGAGGGCCTTGACCACGCTGCGGCCCAGCAGGTGCTCGAGTTCGCGCACGTTGCCGGGCCAGTCGTAGGCCAGCAACGCAGCCTGGGCACCGGCGTCGAGCCGTACCGCGCCCAGGCCCATGCGCGAGCGTGCCTCCTCCAGAAAGAAGCCGCCGATCGGCAGCACGTCGCGCCCACGCTCGCGCAGCGTCGGCACCTGCAGCGGGTACACGCTGAGCCGGTGGTAGAAGTCGGCGCGCAGCCGGCCCGCGCGCACTTCCTCGGCCAGGTCGCGATTGCTCGCCGCGATCACGCGCACGTCGACGCGGTGCTCGCGATCGGAGCCCAGGCGCTGCAAGTGGCCGCCCTGCAGCACGCGCAAGAGCTTGGCCTGCACCTGCAGCGGCAGCTCGGCCACTTCGTCGAGGAACAACGTGCCGCCGTCGGCCAGTTCGAACTTGCCGCGCCGGTCGCCGACCGCACCGGTGAACGCGCCTCGCACGTGGCCGAACAGTTCGCTCTCGACCAGGCTGTCGGGCAGCGCCGCGCAGTTGATGCTGACCAGCGGCCGCTTCGCGCGCGCCGAGGCTGCATGCAGCGCCTGCGCCACCAGTTCCTTGCCGGTGCCGGTCTCGCCCTGGATCAGCACACAGAGTTCGGTCGGCCCGGCCAGCGCGATGTCCTTCATCAAGCGTTTGTGCGCCGCGCTGTGGCCGATCAACTGGCGCGGCCCGTGTGCCGGGGACTGCGCGTAGCTGTCGGCACGCAGCCGCTCGTCTTCGGCGCGCTCGGCCAGGCCCTGCATGCGCCCGGCCGCCGCAACCGTTGCAGCGGCCAGGCTCGCAAAGGCTTGCAGCACCTGGAGGTCCGCGCGCGAGAAGCGCCCGACATCGAGTGCATCGAGCGTGAGCACGCCCCAGGGCCGGCCATCGACACGCAGCGCGCAACCCATGCAGTCGTGCACCGGCAGGTGGCCCTGCACCGCCTCCACCAGACCGTCGAAGGGATCGGGCAGACCGCAATCGGCCGCAAAGCGCACCGGTGCGCTCGCCTCGAGCAGTTGCACGAAACGCGGATGCTCGGTCACGCGAAAGCGTCGGCCCAGCGTGTCGCGGCTCAGCCCGTCGACGGCCAGCGGGACCAGCCAGTCGCCGTCGAGTCGCAGCATGGCGGCAGCGTCGCAGGGCAACAGAACGCGCAGCGTTTCCAGAAGCCGTCGATGGCGCTCGGCCTCGGGCAGATCCTGCGCGAGGTCGGCCATCAAGGGGAGCAGAGCGGTCAGCAGGCTGGGCGGGTTCATGGGGTCGGTCATTCTGACCGGAGGCCCAATCCCGCACACGGGGACGGTGCTCGCCAGGGCGGCACGCACGCCGCGCCCACGCGGTGGCCGCAGCCCCGGGCGCCTTACCTGGCGGAAGCGCGCGCGGCGTCTGCCTTCGCCTTCGCCGCATCGGCCTTCTTCTGCAGGTCGGCGGCTTCCTTCTCGGCGGCCTTGGCTTCGGCCTCCTTCGCGTCCTTGTTCGGCGACGCCATGGCGTTGCCGGCCATGGAGCCCACCGCGCCGCCGACCACCGCCGCGCCAGCGATGCCCATCAGGCCGGGGCCGCGCGCGGCCGGCGCGGCAGCCGCTGCCGGTGCCGCCGCCGCGGGTGCCGCCGCTGCGGGCGCAGGCGTTGCCGGTCGTGCCGCCGGCGCGGCCGGTGTGGTGCGCCCGAAGCTCTTGCCGCCGCCCATGCGCTTGGCATGCGCCAGGTTCGGAACGGCCAGTGAGGCGAAGGTCAAGGCGATGACGGCTGCAGCGGTGGAACGAAGGGAAATGGAACGGCGCATGGGTGGTCCTGGGGAATTCTTTCGCCGCGCACACCGCGCGACGTTGGACCGATCCTAGAACGGCACCTTCCGCGCGGTTCTGGAAATACGCACTTTCTGGACGGGATTGCGGCGAGCGAGACAGCGCACCGCGGGTTCTCATCGACCGCACCGGCGTCGGGCCCACCATCGGAAAGCCGTTCAAGCCGCGGCGCAGCGGCTCGACACGGGGCACTGAACGACCTCTTCCCCGTGCGAATTCCCTCGAGCCAGGAGCAAGCGCGTGGCGGATCGCCTCGCCAACGCGATCCTTCGGGCCCGAAGAACGAAAGGCTTGCCGAAGGTCTCGCACGGCAGGCGCCGCCATCCGGGGTGGTGCTCGGTAAATCCAAGCTCCAAGCGCCGACGCGAATCTCAAGAGGGGCTTTGTCCATGCGGTTTCAAAGGCTCACCCAGGCAAAGGCGTGAGCAGCGAGTGAAGGCAAAACCCGGCGCAGCGGCAAAGCGCACAATGGCCAATGAATATTCTGGCCGACGACTTCATTTGCCCTGCATGCTTTGCGCGCGTGGAGTGGGGTGCGCCGGGCACGGTGGACATGCGAACGCTGATCACCGTGGGCCGAAAGCGGCTCGGTCTTTCCGTCACGGCTTTTGCGCTGGCCCTGGGCGTGACCCGGGGCGCCGTGCAGCAATGGGAGCGTCCCGACGGCACCGCGCCAAAGCGCTCTCGAATGGCACGCATCGCGGCGCTGCTGAGCATCTCAGCGGGGGAATTGCAGTTCGGAGGGCCGCCGGATCGACCCCTCATCTCGAGCCGGCAGCGCGTCCGGGTGACCTCCGAAGTCGAGGCCGGAGGCTTCTCCAACATCGACAACTTCGCGGATGGCAAGCCGTTCGAGACAGTGGCCGTGACCGTCGAGGTCAAGCGCCACACCTTCGCGCTCAAGGTTCACGGCAACAGCATGTGCAGCCCTATCGGCGAGTCGTTTCCCGAGGGAACCTTGATTGTGGTGGAGCCTGAGATGACCGCAGAGCCGGGCGATTACGTCATCGCCCTGAACCACAACGACCAGGGGACCTTCAAACAGCTGCTGCTGCGGGACGGCGTGCTGTATTTGCACCCGCTGAACAAGCGCTTCAAACCGGTTCCGCTGGGCACCTCCAAGATCATCGGCGTGGTACGCGAGGCGATCCGGCGATTCCGCTGAGACCCAGCATCCGCCCACTCGAGTGCCTCCGGCCGACACGAAGCGCTAGTCAATCTAGCGGATAGAGTGCCTGCTCAAATTCCCGTCGGGCAGATGTTCTGTCTACCATGAGGGCTGGTTCTCCTCTTCCTCGCTTTCGTCGTGCACGCCTTTTGGCTGCCCCATGCCATGGAAAGAGGACTGGAGGGCGCGCATGAAATTTGTCATCATCCCCGAGCTGAAGGGCTGCTGGATCTGGGAACTCAGAGGGCCCGACGGCGTCCCTGTATCGAGGAGCCCGCGGCGCTTCACCGACAAGGCAGAGGTCATCTCCGAGATCAGGAAGGTGCGGCTCGCAGCAGGACGCGCCCAGATCTTCGACCTTGTCGGCGAACTCCAGGAAGAGGTTCTGGCGCCGACCCCAATCGGCCTGGCGCGCCCCCTGCCCAAATAGAAGGCGCCGGACACACCCGGCGCGAGATCAGGGCCGTCGCGGCTTCTTTACGCTTTCGATCGTAGGACGTCGACTCCTGTGCGCGGCGGCCTGTCAGCAGGACTTCAGAATCTCTGCATGATCGAGCCGACCCAACTGCAAGACGAAGAGTTGAGCCAACTGGCCACACTGTGGCGCAGCCATGCGCTCCGGGGGGACCTGAATGCACGCGGCATCGCGCACCAACTGGAGACCGAGCTGCGGCGGCGCAACGGAGCGCCCTTCCCGGCATTCGACACCCTCGACATGCGCTCGCTGGAGAGCCGACAGAGGCGCCCGATGCAGTGGCGATTCTGGCGGCGCGCCAACGACCAGCACCTGGGATAGATGCGCCGGGTCGCCAGGCCAAAGGCTCCGCCTCCAACACCGTTCGGCCCAGCGCTTCCGATCTGGCGCAGTGCCCGGCGAGCACGCCGAATCAACCCCTGATCATGGCGGGGCGAATCAGCTTGGCGGCTTGCTGAAGAAGCTCAAACTCCGCTGCTTCCAACCGCTGGGAACACGAATCGAAATGGCACAAGGTCCCGATGACCTCGCCCGCGCCAAATTGTTCGGTGATCGGCACACCCGTGTATGCCACCACCACGCCCTGGTAGGGATGACCGGCGAGTCGACCGTCGGACCCACTGTCTGAAGTGCTGAACACCCCGTCTCGCAGTACAAATTGGCAGAAGCTGATGCCCAACGGAACCGAGGCCAGATCATCCGGCAGCACGGCTCCGAGCTTGTCGAAGAGCGAGTGGTTGTGCAGCATCGCGTCTTCGAGCCGGTACACAGCGGTGTACCGATGGGGAACATTCCGGTTCAACACTGCAAGTGCCTGCGAGAGCCCCTCATCGGCCAGAGCGGCATAGAACGCGTCGAAACGGGCGGAGCGGGTGGGCATGGCGCACTCACTCTATCCCTCTTCCAGAAAAAAGATAGATTTACTATCTATTTGCGGAATTTCATCCGGCGGCCCCGCCATCGCACACTTTGAACCCTCCGCGCCGAACACCTGCGCACCCGAGCACGCCCCTGATAGAGAGCGAGGAGGAACGGCTCCCCCGACCCAGGCCGCGCCGACGAGAGCGGCCCAGGGCCTGCTCATTTGCGACGTTACGTGCGCTTCGCTCTCGCCTGCGAGACATCGTGTGCAGAATGGGAGATGACCACCGCACCCTTTGCTCCCCTTGCCCCAGACCATCTGGCCGTTCTTCGCACCGTTGCACGCATGGACCTGTCGCTTGGCGCATCCATCGGCCAGAACCTGGGCAGACCGGTGTCGGACGATCTGGCGGCGTTGCGCGCACAAGGCTACATCCGGGAGATTTCCAGCCCTCGGACAGACGGAACGCCAAACCATCTGCACACGATCACCGACAAGGGGAACGAGGCGCTGCAGCGGCAGGCGGAGCAGAGCCCTTCCGCGCCCGTGCCGACGATCGGCCCGAGGGCTCCGCTGCGCCGCGAAACGTACACCGGCACCGAGATGCATCCCTTCACGGGGCGAGCGGGCTCGATGGATGCACTGAAGTATCCGAGCCGAGTCGGCGACCAACTCCGCTATCGCGACGATGCCAGCGCACCTGCCGCAGAGCAGGCAGCACCGGCTGCAGCCAAGGCACCCAAGCGACGCTGAAGGCGGGCTCGACTCCAAGCATGCTTCGATCGAAGGCATGGCAGCCCCCTGTTGCCGGGACGCGCAATTCGGTTGCAGGCTCGCGCAACGGTGCGCTGACCGCCCGGTCGTGGACAGGTCAAGAGTTGCAAGACCGAGGGCGTGCATCGCGCCATCGAGGAGCAGGAGATGGCCACCAGGACCGGCATCCGCGACCCGATGCCGCGGCGGCGAACCCTGTCATCGAAGCGCGACGCCGCATACAGGCTGCTCAGGGCCGGGCGTGAGGCGCCTCTGCCGCGTGCGAATTTCCCCCGTTCCACGAGCGAAAACGGTGCGAATCGCCTGCCAAAACGTGACCCTCCGGGCCCGGAAAACACAACGCCTGCCAGTGGTCTCCCATTGGCAGGCGTCGTCATGAGTGGTGGAGCTGGGGGGATTTGAACCCCCGTCCGCAAGCCTTCATCGCACAGATCTACATGTTTAGCGGTCTGATTTAGATCTCGCTTCCGGAGTCGCGCAGTCGCACGCTACACCGGACGCCAGTACCCTATTTTCTTGCCTCGACCCAAGGTACCCGGATCGAGACCAGCCCATGTAATTATCCTTGCAGCCGGGAGGCGTCAGATTGCTCTGTCACCCCCTTGCCCAGCCCATCGGCCAACTGTTGCAAGGCTCACTGGCAATTAAGCAGCGAGTGCGAAACGTTCGTCGTTTGCAGTTAGTTTTTTTGAATCTGTTTTACGAGCGCATTCAGCTCGACATGCACCGCTGCGATTCCGAACCCACGTCGAAACCAGTGCAGCCCCAAGCGGCCTATTTTAGGCCCTATTCAGCCATTGCAAGAGCGCCATCGGAGAATCGATGGCGCCATCGGCCTGCCACAGCGCGGCATCGGCCTGTGCGCCCATGTAGCCGTAGGTGGCGGCCACCGTCCGCATGCCCGCGGCGCGCCCGGCCACGATGTCGCGTTCGTCATCGCCCACGTAGATGCACTGCGCCGGCGCCAGCCCCAGCCGGCGCGCGGCCTCGAACAAGGGTTCGGGATGCGGCTTGGCGTGCGGCGTGGTGTCGCCGCTCACCACCGCACCGGCGCTGGCGAAGACCGGGATCGAACGGGCCAGGGGATCGGTGAAACGTTTCGACTTGTTGGTCACGATGCCCCAGGCCAGCCCGCGCCGGGTCAGGCTGTCGATCAGTTCCGCCACCCCGTCGAAGACATGGGTGTTGAGCAGCATCCGGGCTTCGTAGTTCACGAAAAACTCTTCGCGCAACGCCTCGAAGCCGGGGGATTGCGGCGTGATGTCGAACGCGATGCCCAGCATGCCGCGCGCGCCGGCACCGGCCATCGGTCGGTAGCGCGCCAGCGGGAGCGAGGGCAGACCGCGGTCGGTGCGCATCTTGTCGGCCGCGGCGCCCAGTTCGGGCGCACTGTCGACCAGCGTGCCGTCGAGATCGAAGAGCACGGCGCGGAGCATGTCGTCGGCCATCAACCCGGCTTCCTGGTGGCGAACATGTAGTTGACGCTGGTGTCGGCGCTGAGCCAGTAGCGCCGCGTCAGCGGATTGTGTTCGAGCCCCCGCGTGTGCCGCAGGTCCAGGCCCGCCGCGCGGCAATGCGCGGCCAACTCGCTCGGGCGGATCATCTTCTGGTATTCATGGGTGCCGCGTGGCAGCATGCCCAGCACGTACTCGGCGCCGACGATCGCAAGCAGGAAGGCCTTGGCGTTCCTGTTGATGGTGGAAAAGAACACCCAGCCCCCCGGCTTGACCAGCTCCGCGCAGGCGCGGACCACCGATGCAGGCTGCGGCACGTGCTCCAGCATCTCCATGCAGGTCACCACATCGAAACTGCCCGGCTGTTCGGCGGCCAGCGTCTCGACGCTGACCTCGCGGTACTTCACCCCTTGGGTGGACGCTTCGAGCGCGTGCAATTGCGCGACCTTGAGCGCCTTGTCGGCCAGGTCGATCCCCAGAACCTCGGCGCCCTTGCGCGCCATCGAATCGGCCAGGATGCCGCCGCCGCAGCCCACATCCAGCACCCGCTTGCCGGCGATGGGCGCCAGGCCCTCGATCCACTCGAGGCGCAGCGGGTTGATTTCGTGCAGGGGGCGGAACTCGCTTTCCAGGTCCCACCAGCGGTGGGCCAGCTCGGAGAATTTGGCGAGTTCGGCCGGGTCGGCGTTCACTTGATCTGTCATGGCAGCCATTATGGAAGAGCCCATAAAAAAACCCCGCCGAGGCGGGGTTTCATTCGAAGATTCTTTCGAATCAACGGTTGGCGCGGGTGCCGACCACTTCGATTTCCACGCGACGGTTCTTCGCGCGGCCTTCCTTGGTGCGGTTGTCAGCCACTGGCTGCTTCTCGCCCTTGCCTTCGGTGTAGACGCGATTGCGTTCGATACCCTTGGTCACCAGGTAGGCCTTGACGGCTTCTGCACGGCGAACCGACAGGCGCTGGTTGTAGGCATCGGTGCCGACCGAGTCGGTGTGACCCACGGCGATGATGACTTCCAGGTTCACGTCACGGATCTTCGACACGAGGTCGTCGAGCTTGGCGCGGCCTTCAGGCTTCAGAACCGACTTGTCGAAGTCGAAGAAAGCGTCAGCAGCGAAGGTCACCTTCGAAGCCACGGGCGGTGCCGGGGGTGCCACAGGCACGACCGGAGCGGGCGTAGCAACGGGAGCGACAGGAGCAGCAGCCGGAACCAGAGCACCGTCGCAACCCGCAGCAGCGGTAGCAGGCGTCCAGTTGGCATCGCGCCAGCACAGTTCGTTGGTGCCGTTCTTCCAGACCAGCTCGCCAGTACCGTTTTGCCAGTTGTCGATCACGGGACCGCCATTTGCTGCGGTGACACGGTTCTGCGCGCCGGCGGCAGTGGCGAGCGCAGCGACTGCAAACATCATCGCCACTTTATTCAGTTTCTTCATGGTTCTCCTCTTGGGGAAAAAGCCGCAGCCGCGCTGCGAATCAAGGACGCTTTAAGTGACCACCACCCAAAACGTTGAGGCGATTGTGCCATAGGGTCTTTGGCAAACAGCCCGCCAGAGGGGTACGAAGCGTAGGACGGCGGCGGAATACGGGCCTTGTGTTGCTGTGGCACGACACCGCCAGAAGCGTAAAATTCGCTCCTTGCCGTCTCCCTGCTGCCCATGACCTCGTTCGCCAAAGAAACACTCCCCATCAGCCTCGAAGAGGAAATGCGTCGCAGTTATCTCGACTACGCCATGAGCGTGATCGTGGGCCGCGCGCTGCCGGACGCGCGTGACGGGCTCAAGCCCGTGCATCGCCGCGTGCTGTTCGCGATGCACGAACTGAACAACGACTGGAACCGGCCGTACAAGAAGTCGGCCCGTATCGTGGGCGACGTGATCGGCAAGTACCACCCGCACGGCGACCAGTCGGTCTACGACACGATCGTGCGGCTGGCGCAGAACTTCTCGATGCGTCACATGCTCGTCGACGGGCAGGGCAATTTCGGCTCGGTCGACGGCGATATGGCCGCAGCAATGCGGTATACCGAAATTCGACTGTCGAAAATCGCCCACGAAATGCTTGGTGATATCGACAAGGAAACAGTCGATTTTCAAGACAATTACGACGGCTCGGAAAGAGAGCCCGCCGTGCTGCCGAGCAAATTGCCGAATTTGCTGGTGAATGGCTCCGGCGGCATTGCCGTCGGGATGGCCACCAACATCCCGCCGCACAACCTGAACGAAGTCGTCGACGCCTGCCTGCACCTGCTGCGGCACCCCGAGGCCAGCATCGATGAGCTGATGGAGATCATCCCGGCGCCCGACTTCCCCACGGCCGGCATCATCTACGGCATCAACGGCATCAAGGACGGCTACCGCACCGGGCGCGGCAAGGTCGTGATGCGCGCGCGCTGCCACTTCGAGGACATCGACCGCGGCCAGCGCCAGGCGATCATCGTCGACGAGCTGCCCTACCAGGTCAACAAGAAGACGCTCCAGGAGCGCATGGCCGAGCTGGTGCACGAGAAGAAGATCGAGGGCATCAGCCACATCCAGGACGAGTCCGACAAGTCGGGCATGCGCCTGGTGATCGAGCTCAAGCGCGGCGAAGTGCCCGAGGTCGTGCTCAACAACCTCTACAAGCAGACGCAGCTGCAGGACACCTTCGGCATCAACATGGTGGCGCTGGTCAACGGCCAGCCGAAGCTGTGCAACCTGAAGGACCTGATCCAGGTCTTCCTGCAGCATCGCCGCGAAGTCGTGACGCGCCGCACCGTTTACACGCTGCGCAAGGCGCGCGAACGCGGCCACGTGCTCGAAGGCCTGGCCGTCGCGCTGGCGAACATCGACGAGTTCATCCGGATCATCCGTGAATCGCCCACGCCGCCGGTAGCCAAGGCCGAGCTCATGACCCGCCCCTGGGACAGCAAGCTGGTGCGCGAGATGCTCACCCGCACGCGCGCCGACGGCGGCGTGATCAATGCCGACGACTACCGTCCCGACGGGCTCGAGCGCGAGTACGGCATGGGCTCCGACGGCCTCTATCGCCTGTCCGAAACGCAGGCCCAGGAAATCCTGCAGATGCGCCTGCAGCGCCTGACCGGCCTGGAGCAGGACAAGATCGTCGCCGAGTACAAGGAAGTGATGGCGGAGATCGACGACCTGCTCGACATCCTCGCCAAGCCCGAGCGCGTCTCGGTGATCATCGGCGACGAACTTGGCGTCATCAAGCAGGAATTCGGCCAGACCAAGCTCGGCGCCCGTCGCAGCCAGGTCGAGCACAGCGCCTTCGACCTGTCGACCGAGGACCTGATCACGCCCACCGACATGGTGGTCACGCTCTCGCACAGCGGCTACATCAAGAGCCAGCCGCTCGGCGAGTACCGCGCACAGAAGCGCGGCGGACGCGGCAAGCAGGCCACGTCCACCAAGGACGACGACTGGATCGACCAGCTCTTCATCGCCAACACGCACGACTACATCCTGTGCTTCTCCAACCGCGGCCGGCTCTACTGGCTCAAGGTGTGGGAAGTGCCCGCGGGTTCGCGTGGTTCGCGTGGCCGGCCGATCGTCAACATGTTCCCGCTGCAGGAAGGCGAGAAGATCAACGTCGTGCTGGCGCTGACCGGCGAGAAGCGCACCTTCCCGGCCGACCAGTACATCTTCATGGCGACCTCGATGGGCACCGTCAAGAAAACCGCGCTCGACGAGTTCAGCAACCCGCGCAAGGGCGGCATCATCGCCGTCAACCTGGACGACGGCGACTACCTGGTGGGCGCGGCGCTGACCGACGGCAAGCACGATGTGATGCTGTTCAGCGACGGCGGCAAGGCCGTGCGCTTCGACGAGGAAGACGTGCGTCCGCTGGGCCGCAATGCGCGCGGCGTGCGCGGCATGTCGCTCGAGGCCGGCCAGGGCGTGATCGCCATGCTGGTGGCCGAAGACGAACTGCAGAGCGTGCTGACCGCCACCGAAAACGGTTACGGAAAACGCACCAGCATTACCGAGTACACCCGCCATGGCCGGGGAACCAAAGGCATGATTGCCATTCAACAGAGTGAGCGCAACGGCAAGGTCGTCGCGGCGACGCTGGTGCATGCCGATGACGAGATCATGCTGATCACCGACAAGGGCGTGCTCGTGCGCACCCGAGTCGCCGAAATTCGCGAGCTGGGTCGCGCCACGCAGGGCGTCACGCTCATCGGGCTCGATGAAGGCGCCAAGCTCAGCGGGCTGCAACGCATTGTCGAGAACGACGCGATCGTCGAGAGCGAGCCGGAGTCCGGCGCCGACGATACTTCCACACCTTCAACGGAGAATCCTCAGTGAAAAAATTCAAGCTTGCGGTCCTGACGGTCGCACTGGCAGCCAGTTCGATCGCCATGGCCCAGGACAAGGCCGCGCTGGTCAAGCAACTGCTCGAAGTCCAGCGTCCGGCCATCGACGGCATGGCCCGCATCCTGGTCAACGACTCCGTGGCACCGATTCTCCAGGCCGGCGGCGAATACCTGCAGACGCAGGTCCCGCCAGAAAAGCGCGAAGCGCTGGGCAAGGCAGCCGAAGCCGAAGTGCAGAAGTACGTGCAGGAAGCCTTCCCCATCGTGCGCGACAAGGCCGTACAACTGGCACCCAGCACCGTGGGCCCACTGCTGGAGCAGAACTTCAATGAAGACGAACTGCGCCAGCTCATCACCTGGCTCAGCTCGCCGCTGAACAAGAAGTTCGCCGAACTGAACCCGCAGCTGGGCTCGGCGCTCACGCAGAAGCTGGTGACCGACGTTCGCCCGACCATCGATCCGAAGCTGCAGGCGCTCAACGTGAGCGTGGCCAAGGCCCTCGGCGCTCCCACCGACGGCCAGCCGCCGGCAGCGCAACCGGCGGCCAAGCCCGCAGCCAAAGCCCCTGCCAAGAAGTGACCCGGCCGGCGGGCGCGCGCCCTTACAACTTCTCCGCCGGTCCGGCCGCGATGCCGGAGGCGGTGCTGCGCGAAGCAGCGGCCGAAATGCTCGACTGGCACGGCAGCGGCATGAGCGTGATGGAGATGAGCCACCGCGGCAAGGAATTCGGCGCCATCTACGCGAAGGCCGAAGCCGACCTGCGCGCGCTGCTCGCCGTCCCGTCGAACTTCCAGATCCTGTTCATGCAGGGCGGCGGCCTCGGCGAGAACGCCATCGTGCCGATGAACCTGTCGCGCGGCGGCGTGGCCGACTTCGTCGTGACCGGCAGCTGGAGCATCAAGTCGCACAAGGAAGCCAAGCGCTACTGCGATGCGCGCATCGTGGCGAGCAACGCCGACGACCAGCACACGCAGCTGCCCGACCCGTCGAGCTGGCAGCTGACGCCCGGCGCCGCCTACGTGCACGTGTGCACCAACGAGACCATCAACGGCATCGAGTTCCAGACGCTGCCCGACCTGGCCGCGCTGGGTTCGGACGCGCCGCTGGTGATCGATTTCTCGTCGCATGTGGCGTCGCGCAGCGTCGACTGGTCGCGCGTGGGCCTGGCCTTCGGCGGCGCGCAGAAAAACCTCGGCCCGGCCGGCCTGACGATCGTGGTGGTGCGCGACGATCTGCTGGGCCATGCGCTCGAGATCTGCCCGAGCGCCTTCAACTACAAGACGGTGGCCGACAACCAGTCGATGTACAACACCCCGCCGACCTGGGGCATCTACATGGCCGGCCTGACCTTCGACTGGCTGCGCAAGCAGACCGAGGGCGAACTGACCGGCGTGGCGGCGATGGAGCAGCGCAACATCGCGAAGGCGAAACTGCTCTACGACTTCATCGACGCCTCCGACTTCTATGCCAACCGGATCAGCGCCGACTGCCGCTCGCGCATGAACGTGCCCTTCTTCCTGGCCGACGAGGGCCGCAACGAGGCGTTCCTGGCCGGCGCACGCGAGGCGGGCCTGCTGCAGCTCAAGGGCCACAAGTCGGTCGGCGGCATGCGCGCGAGCATCTACAACGCCATGCCGTTGGAAGGCGTGCAGGCGCTGGTGGGCTACATGCGAGAATTCGAGCGATCGCGCGCCTAGCGTAGTGCCAGGGCCGCCCGCTTTTTTTCTCGCACGATGTCCGACCTCCCCACCTCGCCTTCCGACAATTCCGCCAGCCTGGCCGATCTGCGCGTGCAGATCGACTCGCTCGACCAACGCCTGATCGACCTGCTGAACCAGCGCGCCCATGTGGCCGAACTGGTCGGCGAGGTCAAGAAGCGCGAAGGCACGCCCTTCTTCCGGCCGGACCGGGTGGCGCAGGTCATCGACAAGATGCAGAAGGCCAACGCCGGCCCGCTCAAGGGCCTGCATATCGCGGCCATCTGGCGCGAGATCATGTCGGCCTGCCTGGCGCTCGAGTCGCCTCAGCGCGTGGCCGTGCTCGGCCCCGAAGGCACCTTCTGCGAGCAGGCCGCGGTCGAGTATTTCGGCGGCGCCGCCGACCTGGTCTACTGCGCCAGCTTCGACGAAGTCTTCCATGCCACCGCCGCGGGCAGCGCGCAATACGGCGTGGTGGGCGTCGAGAACTCGACCGAAGGCGTGGTCACGCGCTCGCTCGACCTGTTCCTGCATTCGCCGACCCATGTGGTGGGCGAGGTCAGCCTGCTGGTGCGCCACCACCTGCTGCGCACCACCAATTCGCTGGGCGAGATCGAGGCCGTGCTGGCCCACCCGCAGGCGCTGGCCCAGTGCCAGACCTGGCTGTCCAAGCACCTGCCGAACGCCGAGCGCCGCGCGGTCTCGAGCAACGCCGAAGGCGCACGCCTGGCCGCCGGCAACCCGGCCTGGGCGGCATTGGCCAGCGACCGTGCCGCGACCCGCTTCGGCCTGCACATCGTGGCGCACGCGATCCAGGACGACTCCTACAACCGCACGCGCTTCGCCATCATCTGCCTGCCGCAGACGCTGGCCATGCCGCCGGCGTCGGGCCGCGACTGCACCAGCCTGGTGGTCTCGGTGCCGAACCAGCCGGGCGCGGTGCACGACCTGCTGATGCCGCTCAAGGCCAACAACGTCTCGATGACGCGCTTCGAGTCGCGTCCCGCGCGCACCGGTCAGTGGGAGTACTACTTCTACATCGACCTCGACGGCCATCCGTCGCAGCCCAACGTGGCGGCCGCGCTGGCCGAGCTCCGGACGCTGTGCGCCTTCTACAAGGTGCTGGGCGCCTACCCCGTCACCGCGTGAGCGGCCCGATGTTCGAGCAGCTCGGCCTGATCGGCTGCGGCCTGATCGGTGGCTCCTTCGCACTCGCGCTCAAGCGCGCCAAGCTGGTCAAGCGCGTGGTGGGCTACAGCAAGTCGCCCTCCACCACCGAGCGCGCACGCCAGCTGGGCGTGATCGACGTGGCGGCGCCCTCGGCGCTGCTGGCCGTCTCGGGCGCCGACCTGGTGCTGGTGGCGGTGCCCGTGGCCGCCTCGGAAGCCACCTTCAAGGCGATCCGCCACGGCGTCTCGGCCGACACGCTGGTGATGGACGTCGGCTCGACCAAGGGCGACGTGATCGAGGCCGCGCGCCGCGGCCTGCAGACGCAGTTCGCGAGCTTCGTGCCGGCCCATCCGATCGCCGGCAAGGAAGTCGCGGGCGTGGAGCATGCCGAGGCCGCGCTGTTCGACGGCCGCCAGGTGATCCTGACCCCCACCAAGACGACGCTGCGCTCCAACGTGCAGCGCGCCTCGCAGCTCTGGTCGGCCGTCGGCGCGCAGGTGCTGACCATGACGCCCGAGGCCCACGACAGCGCCTTCGCCGCCGTGAGCCACCTGCCGCACATGCTGGCCTTCGCCTTCATCAACGGTCTCGCGGGGCAGCCCGACGGCGCCCGTTTCCTCGAGCTCGCGGGGCCGGGCTTTCGCGACTTCACCCGCATCGCCGCCAGCGACCCGGCCGTCTGGCGCGATGTGCTGCTGGCCAACCGCGAGCAGGTGCTCCACCAGTCGCAGGCCTTCCGCGACCAGCTGCTCGCCTTCGAGGCGATGTTGAGCGCCGGTGACGCACAGGCGCTGGAAAACGCCATCGCGCAGGCACGACAGACCCGCTCCGAGTGGCGCAAGCCGGCCAACTGAACATGTTCGCTTCACCCTTCCTCGACCTCCCGTCCTTCGTTTCCGCGGCCGGCACGGTCAGCCTGCCCGGCTCCAAGAGCATCTCGAACCGCGTGCTGCTGCTGGCCGCACTGGCCGAAGGCCGCACCACGGTCCACGACCTGCTCGACTCCGACGACACCCGCGTCATGCTCGACGCCCTGCGCGCGCTGGGCTGCGGCGTCGAAACCGCGGGCGCCGCGCTGCGCATCGACGGGCTGGGCGGCCGCCTGCGCACACCGCAGGCCGCGCTCTTCCTCGGCAATGCCGGCACCGCCATGCGGCCGCTCACCGCCGCGCTGGCGCTGCTGGGCGGCGACTTCGAACTCAGCGGCGTGCCGCGCATGCACGAGCGCCCGATCGGTGACCTGGTCGACGCGCTCACGCAGCTCGGCTGCCGCATCGACTACCTGGGCAACCCCGGCTATCCGCCGCTGCGCATCCACCCGGTGCCGGCCGACACGCTCACGCTCGACACGCCGATCCGCGTGCGCGGCGACGTGTCCAGCCAGTTCCTGACCGCGCTGCTGCTGGCGCTGCCGCTGGTGGCCACGCGCGACATCACGATCGACGTGGTCGGCGAACTGATCTCCAAGCCCTACATCGAGATCACGCTCAACCTGCTCGCACGCTTCGGCATCGCGGTGCAACGCGAAGGCTGGCAGCGCTTCACGATTCCGGCCGGCAGCCGCTACCGCTCGCCCGGCGACATCCACGTCGAGGCCGATGCCTCCTCGGCCAGCTACTTCATCGCGCTGGGCGCGCTGGCGGCCACCGGCGACGGCCTGCGCATCGAAGGCGTCGGTGCCGACTCGATCCAGGGCGACATCCGCTTCATCGAGGCTGCGCGCGAGATGGGCGCAGAGGTCGAGAGCGGCCCCAACTGGCTGCGCGTGGCGCGTGGCGCGTGGCCGCTCAAGGCCATCGACCTCGATGCCAACCACATCCCCGATGCGGCGATGGTGCTGGCCGTGATGGCGCTCTACGCTGACGGCCCGAGCACGCTGCGCAACATCGCCAGCTGGCGCGTCAAGGAAACCGACCGCATCGACGCCATGGCCTGCGAACTGCGCAAACTGGGCGCCACGGTGGAAGACGGCCCCGACTTCATCCGCGTGCATCCGCTGGCCCAGGCCGGCTGGCGCGCCGCCAGCATCAAGACCTACGACGACCATCGCATCGCGATGTGCTTCTCGCTGGCCGCTTTCAACCCGGCCCGCCTGCCGGTGCGCATCCTCGATCCGCACTGCGTCGCCAAGACCTTCCCCGACTACTTCGAGACGCTGTTCGAGGTGATCGAGCCGACCGCAATCCCGGTGATCTGCATCGACGGCCCGACGGCCTCGGGCAAGGGCACGCTGGCCGTGGAAGTCGCACATGCGCTGGGCTACCACTACCTCGACTCCGGCACGCTGTACCGCGTGACCGGCCTGGTCACGCGCCGCGCCGGGCTGGAGCCCGTGCCGGCCCACGAGGCACAGATCGCGGCCCTGGCCCGCGACCTGCCGCTGCAGTTCGTCAAGGGCAAGGTGATGCTGGCCGGCGAAGACGTCAGCGATGCGATCCGCACCGAAGCGGCCGGCATGGACGCCTCGCGCGTCTCGGCGCTGCCGGGCGTGCGGACCGCCCTGCTGGCGCTCCAGCAGCGCTTCCGCCAGCTGCCCGGCTTGGTGGCCGACGGCCGCGACATGGGCACCGTGATCTTCCCCGACGCCCCCCTGAAAGTCTTCCTCACGGCCAGTGCCGCGCAGCGTGCCGAGCGCCGGCATAAGCAGTTGATTTCAAAGGGTATTTCGACTACACTCGACAGTCTTCGCTCCGACCTGGAAGCACGTGACGCCCGGGACTCCTCCCGCAGTGTCGCGCCTTTGAAGCCGGCGAAGGATGCCCGCCACCTGGACAACTCCCAGCTGTCGATCGCGCAATCGATCGATCAGGTGCTGGACTGGTGGCAGGTCCTACAGCCCTTCAAGAAGTCTTGAGGGGTGTTTTCCGTCCGGCAGGTCCCCGCCGCGCGTCAGCGCACCGATCTGCTGGTTTTTGCAACCAACCGGGCCCCAAGCCCACAACCGCCGTCGCCAGACCCCAGTGCAGTCGCAATCGTGCCGCTGCCAACCCTGCGTGACGGAAGGAAATGACACATGTCTGAATCTTTTGCCGACCTATTCGAAGAGTCCCTGAAGCGTTCCGAAATGCGCACCGGCGAGGTCATCACGGCCGAAGTCGTGCGCGTCGAGCACAACCACGTGGTGGTCAACGCCGGTCTGAAGTCCGAAGCGTATGTGCCAATCGAAGAGTTCAAGAACGACAAGGGCGAACTCGAAGTTCAGGCCGGCGATTTCGTTTCCGTTGCCATCGGCAGCGTTGAAAACGGCTACGGCGACACCATCCTCTCGCGCGACACCGCCAAGCGTCTGGCTTCGTGGCTCGCTCTGGAGAAGGCCCTGGAATCGGGCGACTTCGTCACCGGCACCACCAGCGGCAAGGTCAAGGGCGGCCTGACCGTTCTGGTCAACGGCATCCGCGCGTTCCTGCCGGGTTCGCTGATCGACACGCGTCCGATCAAGGACCTGACCCCGTACGAAAACAAGACCCTGGAATTCAAGGTCATCAAGCTCGACCGCAAGCGCAACAACGTCGTGCTGTCGCGTCGTGCCGTGGTCGAAGCCAGCATGGGCGAAGAACGCGCCAAGCTGATGGAAACCCTGAAGGAAGGCGCTGTTGTCCGTGGCGTGGTCAAGAACATCACCGAATACGGTGCGTTCGTGGACCTCGGCGGCATCGACGGTCTGCTGCACATCACCGACATGGCATGGCGCCGTGTCCGCCACCCGAGCGAAGTCGTTCAGGCCGGCCAGGAAATCACCGCCAAGATCCTCAAGTTCGACACCGAAAAGAACCGTGTCTCGCTGGGTCTCAAGCAAATGGGTGACGACCCGTGGATGGGCGTTTCGCGCCGCTACCCGCAATCGACCCGCCTGTTCGGCAAGGTCACGAACATCGCCGACTACGGCGCGTTCGTCGAACTCGAACCCGGCATCGAAGGCCTGGTGCACGTCTCCGAAATGGACTGGACCAACAAGAACATCGCTCCGAACAAGATCGTCTCGCTGGGCGACGAAGTCGAAGTCATGGTCCTGGAAATCGACGAAGACAAGCGCCGCATCAGCCTGGGCATGAAGCAGTGCAAGGCCAACCCGTGGCAAGAGTTCGCTCAGAACACGAAGCGTGGCGACCGCGTCAAGGGCCCGATCAAGTCGATCACCGACTTCGGCGTGTTCGTGGGTCTGGCTGCCGGCATCGACGGCCTGGTTCACCTGTCCGACCTCTCGTGGAACGAAACCGGCGAAGCCGCGGTTCGCAACTACAAGAAGGGCCAGGAAGTCGAGGCTCTGGTGCTCGCAGTCGACGTCGACCGCGAACGCATCAGCCTGGGCATCAAGCAGCTCGACAGCGATCCTTTCACCACGTTCACCACCGTGAACGACAAGGGCCAGATCGTGACCGGCAAGGTCAAGACCGTGGACGCCCGTGGTGCTGAGATCGACCTCGGCGAAGACATCATCGGCTACCTGCGTGCTTCGGAAATCTCGCGCGACCGCGTCGAAGATGCCCGCAACGTGCTCAAGGAAGGCGACGAAGTCACGGCAGTGGTGGTGAACGTGGATCGCAAGACCCGCAACATCCAGCTGTCGATCAAGCAGAAGGACATGGTCGACGAACAAGGCGCCATGGCCAGCCTGAGCCAGCAGTCGGCACGCGAGAACGCGGGCACGACGAGCCTGGGCGCCCTGCTGCGCGCCAAGCTGGACAACAGCGACAAGTAAGCTGTCCCAGGAGACAGAGCCGGCCTTCGGGCCGCTCTGTCTTTTTTTTCGTCTTCGTTTTTTTCGCAGGCCCATGACACGTTCCGACCTCGTTGAAGAACTCGCAGCCCGCTTCTCGCAGCTGACGCACCGCGATGCCGAGTACGCCGTCAAGACCATCCTCGATGCGATGGGCGACGCGCTGGTGCGTGGTCACCGCATCGAGATCCGCGGTTTCGGCAGCTTCTCGGTCAACCGGCGGCCGCCGCGCATCGGACGCAATCCGCGTTCGGGCGAAAGCGTTCAGATTCCGGAAAAGCGCGTGCCGCATTTCAAGCCGGGCAAGGCCCTGCGCGAAGCGGTCGACGCACGCACCGCCGAACTGGATGCCGCCGACAAGGCCTGAAACCGGGCCCGACGACGCCCTAGAATCGTCCCGCCACCGGTGACGATCATGAAATACCTCCTGTGGCTGCTCAAGGCAGCCATTTTTTTTACCCTCTTCGCCTTCGCGCTGAACAACCAGCACGACGCGACCGTCTACTTCTTCTTCGGCACCTCGTGGCGCGCGCCGCTGGTGCTGGTGGTACTGGCCGCCTTCGCGGGCGGCCTGGTGGTGGGCGCGCTGGGCATGCTGCCCGGCTGGTGGAAGCACCGTGCAGCCGCCGCGCAACGGCCGGCCGTTGCGCCTGAAGACCTCGCCATCCCCGCTGCGCCCGTCCCGGCCGCGCCTCCGACCGACCTGCCCGCCGTCAGACAACATGGACTTTGATTTCAGCTGGCTGCTGTTCAGCCTGCCCGTGGCCTTCGTGCTGGGATGGCTGGCCTCGCGCTTCGACATCCGTCAGCTGAAGCTGGAGAACCGGCAGGCACCCAAGGCCTACTTCCGCGGCCTGAACTTCCTGCTCAACGAACAGCAGGACCAAGCCATCGACGCCTTCATCGAGGCCGTACAGAACGATCCCGACACGCAGGAACTGCACTTCGCGCTGGGCAACCTGTTCCGCCGCCGTGGGGAGTACCAGCGCGCGGTGCGCGTGCACGAGCACCTGCTGGGCCGCGGCGACCTGTCGCGCACCGACCGTGAACGGGCGCAGCATGCGCTGGCACAGGATTTCCTGCGCGCCGGCCTGCTCGACCGCGCCGAAGCCGCGCTGCAGAAGCTCGAGGGCACGCGCTACGAGAACGAATCGCGGCTGGCCCTGCTGGCCATCTACGAACGCTCGCGCGAATGGACGCAGGCCGCGGCCGTCGCGCAGAAGCTCGATGACGCCGAGCAAGCCAGCTACAGCACACGGCGCGCGCACCACCTCTGCGAGCAGGCCGCCGAGCAGGTGGCCATGGGCGACGCCGCAGCGGCCGGCGCGCTGCTGCGCCAGGCCGTGACGCTCGCGCCCGACGCGCCACGCCCGGCCATCGACACGGCGACGCTGCAACTGCGCAATGGCGACGCGGCCAGCGCCTTCGACACGCTGGTCGCGCTCAGCGAGCACGCCCCGCTGGCCCTGCCGCTCTACGCCGCCACGCTGCAGCAGGCGGCCGTGGGTGCACAGCGCACCGGTGAAGCGCTGGCCCTGCTGCAGGCGCGCTATGCCCAGACGCCGTCGATCGACGTGCTCGAGGCCATCATCGCGCTCGGCGGCACGCCGGTGCCGCGGGCCGAGGCGACCGGCGATGCGCCCGCCGAGCCACGCGATGGCTACATCGCCCATCTGTCCAAGCAGCCCTCGCTGGTGGCCGCCTCGCGCTGGCTGGCGGGCGAGACCTTCGCCCACGAGCAGTTCCACCCGCAGGTGCAACGCGCGCTCGACCTGGCCACCCGGCCGCTGATGCGCTACCGCTGCGCGGCCTGCGGCTTCGAGGCGCATCAGTACTTCTGGCACTGCCCGGGCTGCCAGGCCTGGGACAGCTATCCGCCGCGCCGCGTCGAAGAACTCTGAACGCCTTCGGTCGTGCGCCGTAGGCCATTCGCATTGCGGGGAATCCCTGCCTTGCCCCCGAGCTTGAAGAGCACCTAAGCTGTGTCCGCACGCCCCGCCTGCGCGGGACGTGCTGTGCTTCTTCACATCCAAAAACTCAGGGAGAGTTCATGTTCAAGAAAATTCTGGCCGTCACGGCCTTGCTGTACGCCTGCGCGTCCTTTGCCGCCGTCGATGCCAACAAAGGCAGCCCGGCCGATCTCGATGCACTCAAGGGGGTCGGCCCCGCCATGTCCAAACGCATCGTCGACGCGCGACAGCAAGGCGCGTTCAAGGACTGGCCCGACTTCATGCAACGCGTGAAGGGCGTGAAAGAGAAGACGGCCGCCAAGCTCTCGGGGCAGGGCCTGACCGTCAACGGCGAGGCCTTCACGGGAGCGCCCGCTGCCCCTGTCGCGCGTGTGTCGGGCCAGCCCAAGCCGGCCAAGACACCGGCCACCGCAACGAAGTGACGCACACCCGCCATCCTGTTTCGCACGCGGCGTGAACCGCCGCAGCGACAGTCGACACCGAATGCCCGCCAGGCCTCGCCGCGGCGGGCATTCCTTCTTGGCGCGACGGTGAACCGCTAAAGTCACGCCATGCTGATGAACGTACTCGCCATCTGTGCCGCGGCCTGTGTCGGCGCCCTGCTGCGCTGGGGCTTCGCCCTCTGGCTCAATCCGGGCGGGCTGCTGCCCTGGGGCACGCTGGCGGTCAACCTGATCGGCGGCTACCTGATCGGCATCGCGATCGGCGTGTTCGACGGCCTGCCCGCCATCGATCCGGTCTGGCGGCTGATGGTGATCACCGGCTTCCTGGGCACCTTCACCACCTTCTCGAGCTTCTCGGCCGAGACGGTCGGCATGCTGCTGAACGGCCGCGCGGCACTGGCCTTCGGCACCATCGCACTGCACCTGTGCGGATCGCTGTGCCTGACCTGGCTCGGCTTCAAAACGGTCCAGGCGTTTACGGGTTAATAGGCCATCAGTCAAGGGACGGCCGATAGAATCGCCGGCAATGTCCCTTGTACTCCTCGTCGCACTCCCTTTCGTTGCCAGCGTTCTTGCGGCCCTGTTGCCGGCCAACGCGCGAAATCGGGAGTCGACGCTTGCGGGTCTGGTGGCGCTGGGCTGCGCCGTGCAGGCCGGCTGGATGTTTCCGCAGCTGGCCAACGGCAATGTGATCCGCCAGGAGTTCGAGTGGCTGCCCGCCCTGGGTCTCGATCTCTCGTTCCGCATGGACGGCTTCGCCTGGCTGTTCTGCATGCTGGTGCTGGGCATCGGCGCGCTGGTGGTGCTGTACGCGCGCTACTACATGTCGGCCTCCGATCCGGTGCCGCGCTTCTTCTCCTTCTTCCTCGCCTTCATGGGCGCGATGATGGGCGTGGTGCTCTCGGGCAATCTGATCCAGATGGTGCTGTTCTGGGAACTCACCAGCCTGTTCTCCTTCCTGCTGATCGGCTACTGGCACCACCGCCGTGATGCGCGCCGCGGCGCGCGCATGGCACTCACCGTGACCGGCGCGGGCGGGCTGTGCCTGCTGGCCGGCGTGCTGGTGCTGGGCCGCATCGTCGGCAGCTACGAGCTCGACGTGGTGCTGGCCTCGGGCGACATCATCCGCGCGCATGCGCTGTACCCGACGGTGCTGGTGCTGGTGCTGCTCGGCGCCTTCACCAAGAGCGCGCAGTTTCCCTTCCACTTCTGGCTGCCGCGCGCCATGGCCGCGCCCACGCCGGTGTCGGCCTACCTGCACTCGGCCACCATGGTGAAGCTGGGCGTGTTCCTGATGGCACGCCTGTGGCCCGCGCTGTCGGGCACCGAGCAATGGTTCTGGCTGGTCGGGGGCGCCGGCGCGATCACGCTGCTGCTGGGCGGCTTCATCGCGATGTTCCAGCGCGACCTCAAGGGCCTGCTGGCCTATTCCACGATCTCGCACCTCGGCCTGATCACGCTGCTGCTGGGTCTCAACAGCCCCCTGGCCGCGGTCGCGGCGGTCTTCCACATCATGAACCACGCGACCTTCAAGGCCTCGCTGTTCATGGCCGCCGGCATCATCGACCACGAGACCGGCACGCGCGACATCCGCAAGCTCAGCGGCCTGATGCGGCTGATGCCCATCACGGGCACGCTGGCCATCATCGCCAGCGCCTCGATGGCCGGCGTGCCCCTGCTCAACGGCTTCCTCTCGAAGGAAATGTTCTTCGCCGAGACGGTGTTCATCCAGGCCACGCCCTGGATCGACTTCAGCCTGCCGGTGATCGCCACCGTGGCCGGCATCTTCAGCGTGGCCTATTCGGCGCGCTTCGTGTTCGACGTGTTCTTCGGCCCGCCCTGCGGCAACGATGTGCCCAAGACACCGCACGAGCCGCCGCACTGGATGCGCGTGCCGGTCGAACTGCTGGTGCTGATCTGCCTGGTGGTGGGTGTGGCACCGGCCTGGTCGGTCGGTCCCTTGCTGGCCGCAGCAGCGATGCCGGTGGTGGGCGGCGTGCTGCCCGAGTACAGCCTGGCGGTGTGGCACGGCTTCAACCTGCCCTTGCTGATGAGCTTCGTCGCGCTCGCGGGCGGGGCCGGGCTCTACCTGCTGCAACGCCGCGCCCGTGCACACGGACGGCTCGAACACACGCCGCTGCTGCATCGTTTCGACGGCCAGCGCATCTTCGAGAACCTGCTGGCGCGCCTGAGCGAAGCCGGCCGGCGCAGCCGCCGCCTGTTCGGCACGCGCCGCCTGCAGACGCAACTGCTGATCCTGGTGCTGGTGGCGGTCGCGGGCGCCGCGGCCTCGCTGTGGTTCACGCCCAGCGAGCGCGGCACGCGCGCGCTCACGCCCTTCTCGCCGATGTTCGCCATGACCTGGCTGATCGGCGCGGTCTGCGCGCTCGCTGCGGCCTGGCAGGCCAAATTCCACCGGCTGGCGTCCATGATGCTGGCGGCCGCCGCGGGCCTGGTTTGCTGCATCACCTACATCTGGTTCTCGGCGCCCGACCTGGCGCTCACGCAACTGGTGGTGGAGGCCATCACCACGGTGCTGATCCTGCTGGGCCTGCGCTGGCTGCCGATGCGCAGCAAGGATGCGGTGCAGCCGGCCTCGGCGCGCATCCGTCCCTGGGGTCGGCGCGGGCGCGACCTGCTGGTCGCCGCCACCGCCGGCACCGGCATGGCCGCATTGGCCTGGACCATGATGACGCGCGACTTCCCGCAGAGCATCTCGCCCTTCTTCCTCGACCGCGCACTCAGCGAAGGCGGCGGCACCAACGTCGTCAACGTGATGCTGGTGGACTTCCGCGGCTTCGACACCTTTGGCGAGATCACCGTGCTGGGCGTGGTGGCACTCACCGTCTACGCACTGTTGCGACGCTTCCGGCCCGCGCCCGAATCGATGGCCCTGCCGGCCCAGCAGCGCCAGCAGAAGGACGACGGCAGCAGCGACCTGCTCAACCCGCGCCGCGCCACCGACAGCGCCATCGGCTACCTGATGGTGCCGGCCGTGCTGGTGCGCCTGCTGCTGCCGCTGGCGGTGCTGGTCTCGATCTACTTCTTCATGCGCGGCCACAACGCGCCCGGCGGCGGCTTCGTCGCGGGCCTGGTGATGTCGGTGGCGCTGGTGCTGCAGTTCATCGTCTCGGGCACCGAGTGGGTGGAAGAGCACCTGCGCATCTACCCGCGCCGCTGGATCGCGATCGGCCTGCTGCTGGCGCTCGCCACCGGCGGCGGCGCGGTCGCGCTGGGCTACCCCTTCATGACCACCCACACCGCCCACCTGCACCTGCCGCTGCTCGGCGAGATCCACGTCCCGAGCGCGCTCTTCTTCGACATGGGCGTGTTCGCCCTGGTGCTGGGCGCCACCATGCTGATCCTCACGGCGCTGGCCCACCAGTCGGTGCGCAGCCATCGCTGGTCCGACGAGCAGCGTGAAAAGGAAAACGAGGCCGAGGCCGCGGCCGCCTCGACCGTGGTGCTGGGGGGCGCGCGCTGATGGAAGCCGTTCTCGCCATCGCCATCGGCATCCTGACGGGCTCGGGCGTCTACCTGCTGCTGCGTCCCCGCACCTTCCAGGTCATCATGGGCCTGACGCTGATCTCCTACGCGGTCAACCTGTTCATCTTCAGCATGGGCCGGCTCACCGTCGACAGCGAACCCGTGCTGATCCCCGGCTTCGAGGCCACGCTGGCCAACACCGCCGACCCGATGCCGCAGGCCCTGGTGCTGACCGCCATCGTGATCGGCTTCGCCATGACCGCGCTGTTCCTGGTCGTGATGCTGGCTTCGCGCGGCCTGAGCGGCACCGACCATGTGGACGGTGAAGAGCGCAAGGAGGCTGCGGAATGAACGAGTTCGTCCGCTTCCTCGACCGCCTGCTCGAGTTCACCATGCCGCACCTGGTGGCGGTGCCCATCCTGGTGCCCATGCTGACGGCCGCGCTGATGCTGCTGCTCGACGAGAAGCAGCGCCGGCTCAAGTCCACGCTCAGCGTGATCTCCGGCCTGATCGGCCTGCTGGCCGCGCTGGCGCTGCTGCGCTGGGTCAATGCGGCCGACACCGGCAGCGGGCCGGGCTCCATCGGCGTTTACCTGGCCGGCAACTGGCGCGCGCCCTTCGGCATTGTGCTGGTGGCCGACCGGCTGTCGACGCTGATGCTCGCGCTCACCGGCGTGGTGGCCTTTGCGGCATCGATCTATTCCACCTCGCGCTGGGACAAGGCCGGCGTGCATTTCCATCCGCTGCTGCAGTTGCAGCTGATGGGGCTCAATGGTGCCTTCCTCACCGGCGACCTGTTCAACCTGTTCGTGTTCTTCGAGGTCATGCTGGCCGCGTCCTATGGCCTGCTGCTGCACGGCTCGGGCCGGCTGCGGGTCTCGGCCGGGCTGCACTACATCGCGATCAACCTCGCGGCCTCCTCGCTGTTCCTGATCGGCGCCGCCCTGCTCTACGGCGTGACCGGCACGCTCAACATGGCCGACCTGGGCGCGCGCATCGCGCAGCTCGACGCAGGCGACCGCGGCCTGGTGCATGCGGCCGCCGCCATCCTCGCCACCGCCTTTTTCGCCAAGGCCGGCGCTTGGCCGCTCAACTTCTGGCTGGTGCCGGCCTACAGCGCGGCGGTGTCGCCGGTCAGCGCCGTGTTCGCGCTGCTGACCAAGCTGGGCATCTACACGATCCTGCGCCTGTGGACCGTGCTGTTCGCGCCCGACACCGGGATGTCGGCCCAGTTCGGCCAGGGCGTGCTGATCGCCATCGGCCTGTCGACGCTGTTCGTGGGCGCGATCGGTATCGTGGGCACGCAGCGGCTGTCGAACCTGGCCGGCTTCACCGTGCTGATCTCGGCCGGCACGCTGCTCACCGCCATCGGCCTGGGCCAGCCCGCGATCTGGGCCGGCGCGCTGTACTACATGCTGAGCTCGACGCTGGCCGTCAGCGCCTTCTTCCTGCTGATCGACATGATCGAGCGCTGGCGCAATGCCGGTGCCAGCATCGCGCCGCACGAGAGCGCGGGCAACGCGCCCTTCCTGTCGGAAGACCTGACCGCGCTCGACGACGTGAACCTCGACGACGAACAGCAGGCCCTCTACGGCCGCGCGATTCCCGCGGGCGTGGCCTTCCTCGGCCTGGGCTTCCTGGGTTGCACGTTGCTGCTCGCCGGCCTGCCGCCCCTGTCGGGCTTCGTCGGCAAGTTCGCGATGCTCAGCGGCCTGCTCGACGCGCCCGTGCTGAGCAACGCCAGCTGGGCCTTCCTCGCATTGCTGCTGGTCTCGGGCTTTCTCACGCTGGTGGCGCTGAGCCGCACCGGCATCCGCCATTTCTGGACCCAGCCGCTGAGCGCGATGCCCAGCCTGCGCGCCGTGGAGGTGCTGCCCGTGGCGGCGCTGCTCGCGGCCTGCGTCGCGCTCACCATCGAGGCCGGGCCCGTGATGCAGCACGCCAGCGCGACCGCCGAGGGCCTGTTCGCACCCACCGCCTACCGCGATGCCGTGTTCGGAGCGCAGCAGATTCCCAACCCTGCCGCCAAGGGAGCGCTGCCATGATCAAGCGCTGGATGCCCTCGCCGCCTCTGTCGCTGGCGCTCTTCGTGGTGTGGCTGCTGCTCAACCAGTCGCTGCACCTCGCCACCGTGCTGTTCGCGGCGGTGCTCGCGATCGTGGTGCCGTTGATCACCAAGGGTCTGCGCCCGGCCACGGTGCGCATGCGCAAGCCCGGCGTGGCCCTGCGCCTGACGGGTGTGGCGCTGCGCGACATGCTGCACTCGGCCCTGACCGTCGGCAGGCTGCTGCTGACCCGGCGCAACAGCGCCATGGCACCGGCCTTCGTCACAGTGCCGCTCGACGTGCGCGACCCCAACGCCCTCGCAGTGCTGTCGATGATCTGCTGCCTGACGCCCGGCACGGCCTGGGCCGAAGTGGCCTTCGACCGTTCCGCGCTGCTGATCCACGTGTTCGACCTGATCGACGAGCAGGCCTTCATCGACCTCATCAAGAACCGCTACGAGAAGCCGCTGATGGAGATCTTCGAGTCATGACCCCGATCCTGTTCTGGGCCCTCAAGGGCGCCCTCTTCCTGCTGGCAGTGGCCATGCTGTGCGCCGTGTGGCGCCTGCTGATCGGCCCTTCCGCGCAGGACCGCGTGATGGCCCTCGACTGCCTCTACATCAACGGCATGCTGATGATGCTGGTGCTGGGCATCAACTACAGCAGCAACGTCTACTTCGAGGCCGCGATGCTGATCGCGCTGTTCGGCTTCGTGAGCTCGACGGCGCTGGCCAAGTTCCTGCTGCGCGGGGAGGTGATCGAATGACGCCCGATTTCATCGTCGGCCCGCTGCCGATCTGGGCCGAGATCCTGACCGGCTTCTTCGCGGTGCTGGGCGCCGCCTTCGCGGCCGTGGGCTCCTTCGGCCTGGTGCGGCTGCCCACCTTCTTCAGCCGCATCCATGCGCCCACGCTGGGCGCGACGGCGGGCGTCTGGTGCCTGACCATCGCCACCATCGTCTACTTCTCGGTGCAGGGCTACAGCCTGTTCCTGCACGCGGTACTGATCACGCTGTTCGTCGCGCTCACCGCACCGGTCACCACCATCTTCCTGATGCGTGCCGCCTTGTTCCGCGAGCGGCAAAAGGGTGGCGACGTGCCGCCGGCCGCCGACGACTGAGCACTCCCGCACGGGCCGCGTTGCCCGTTTTATTGTTAGCGGCTGTTGCACAGTGATGGCCGATTCACCTCATTTATCGCGGGCACGATCAATAGAACAATTCATGCACTGAGCCGCGAAGCCCTCGACGGACCCACGGTTCAGACCTTCGTCCCATTTTTCTCGAGGAACCCAGCATGAACACATCCCCCGTCGCCATCGTCACCGGCGCATCCCGCGGCATCGGTGCCGCCATCGCCACCCGCCTGGCGCAGGACGGCCACGCGGTCGTCGTCAACTACGCAGGCAACGCCGCCGAAGCCGCCAAGGTGGTCGACGCCATCACCGCGGCCGGTGGCCGGGCGCTCGCGGTGCAGGCCGACGTGGCCGACCCGGCCGCGGTGCGCCGCCTGTTCGACGAAACCGTCGCGGCCTTCGGCCATGTCGACGTGCTGGTGAACAACGCCGGCATCATGCCGCCGGCCTTGCCCATGCTGGCCGACACCGACGACCGCACCTTCGACGCGCTGTTCTCGGTCAACGTCAAGGGCAGCTTCAACACCATGCGCGAAGCCGCGACCCGGCTGCGCAGCGGCGGCCACATCGTCAACTTCTCGACCAGCGTGATCGGCCTCGCGCTGCCCGGCTACGCGGTGTATGCGGCCACCAAGGGCGCGATCGAGGTGATGACCAACATCCTGGCCAAGGAGCTGCGCGGCCGGAACATCACGGTCAATGCCGTCGCCCCCGGCCCCACGGCCACCGCGCTGTTCCTCGACGGCAAGACGCCCGAACTGATCGAACGCATGTCGAAGATGGCGCCGCTGGAGCGCCTGGGCCAGCCCGAGGACATCGCCAGCACGGTCGCGATGCTGGTGGGCAAGGACGCGGGCTGGGTCAACGGCCAGACGCTGCGCGCCAACGGCGGGCTGGTCTGAACCGCGTGACGACACTGAAGGACACCGCCATGCCATCCGTCATCCTCGTCACCGGTGCCGCCACCGGCATCGGCCACCTCACGGCCCGCACGCTGGCAGCCGCCGGCCACACCGTCTACGCGAGCATGCGCGACATCGCGGGCCGCAACGCCGGGCGCGTGCGCGAACTGCGCGCGTGGAGCGCAGCCCACGGGCACAACCTGCGCGCGGTCGAACTCGACGTGCTGTCGCAGGCCTCGGCCGATGCGGCGGTGCAGACCGTCCTCGCCGACCACGGCCGGCTCGACGTCATCGTGCACAACGCGGGCCACCTGGTGGTCGGCCCGACCGAAGCCTTCACGCCCGAGGAGATCGCGCGCGTGTTCGACACCAACGTGCTGGGCACGCAGCGCGTCAACAAGGCGGTGCTGCCGGTGATGCGCGCGCAGCAGTCGGGCCTGGTGCTGTGGGTCGGCAGCACCACCACACGCGGCGGCTTCCCGCCCTTCATCGGTCCGTACGCGGCGGCCAAGGCCGCGATGGATTCGCTGGCGGTCACGCTGTCGTACGAGCTCGCGCGCTTCGGCATCGAGACCTCCATCGTGGTGCCGGGCGCCTTCACGCAGGGCACCGCGCACTTCCCCAACGCGGGCCGGCCCGCGGACGCCACGACCGTCGCCGCCTATGCGCGCTACAACGGCCTGATGGACCAGATCGGGGCGAAGCTCGGCGCGCTGATGCCGCCCGATGCCGACCCGCAGGCGGTGGCCGACGACATCGCGCGCATCGTCGGCCTGCCGACGGGCACGCGGCCCTTCCGCTCGGTCACCGACTTCCTCGACGATGGCGCCGGCGCCGTGACCGAGGTGGCGGAACGCGTGCGCGAGGAATTCGCGGCCCGCATCGGCATCGCGGACCTGCTCAAGCCCTCGCTGCCCGCGCTGGCCTGAGCCGATCGCCCGCACGGGCGGCAGACGAGAATGTGGCGCTTCGCCTTCACCTTCTCACGCCATGCCGAGTCCTGCCGCCCCCGTGTTCTCACCCCTCGCCGGCACGCGCGTGCTGAGCCTGGCCCTCAACCTGCCGGGCCCGGCCGCGCTGATGCGCTGCCATGCGATGGGCGCGCAGTGCGTGAAGTTCGAGCCGCTGGCACCGCGGGGCGGGTCGGCCGACCCGATGAGCGTCTACGCGCCCGAGGCCTATGACGCGATGCATGACGGCATCGGCTGTCTGCAGGGCGACCTCAAGACCGATGAAGGCCAGGCGCTGCTGCAGATCGAACTCGCCTGTGCGGACGTGCTGATCACCTCGTTCCGGCCGTCGGCGCTGGCCAAGCTGGGTCTGGGCTGGGATGCGCTGCATGCGCGCTACCCACGGCTGTCGATGGTGGCCATCGTCGGCGCGCCCGGCGCGCAGGCCGAAGCGCCAGGCCATGACCTCAGCTACATGGCCGAAAGCGGACTGGTCACGGGCGCCGAACTGCCGCCCACGCTGTATGCCGACATGGGCGGCTCGCTGATGGCCAGCGAAGCCGTGCTGCAGGCCCTGCTGCACCGTGCCACGCACGGCAGCGGCGTGCGCATCGAGGTGGCGCTGTCCGAGGCTGCGCATTACCTCGCGCTGCCGCGGCACTGGGGCCTGACCACGCCCGGCGGCACGGTCGGCGGTGCGCATGCGGGCTACCGCGTCTATCCCTGCCGCGACGGACGCGTGGCACTGGCCGCGCTCGAGCCGCACTTCGCGCAGCGCCTGTGTGCCGCGGCCGGGCTCGACGCCGAAGCGGCCCAGGCCATGTTCCGCTCGTCGACCCACGCGGCCATCGCCGCCTTCGTGGCCACCCAGGACTGCGCCGCGCTCGAGGCGCTCGCGCTCGCGCACGACGTGCCCCTGCATGCGATGCGCGACGCGGTCTCGGCCGACTGAGACCCGGAGACGCGCATGAAGAAGACAGGTGTGGTGCGCCGCTGGGACGCGGCGCGCGGCTTCGGCTTCATCCACAGTCCCGGCCAGGCCGACGTGTTCTTTCACATCCGCGATTTCCGCGGCACGGGCGCCCCGAGCGAAGGGATGGCCGTGGGCTTCGACGAGATCCACGTGGGCGGCAAGGGGCCGCGCGGGATGGCCGTGCATCCGGTCGCCAGCGCAGGCACGGCACGCGCTGCATCGCCGCGTCGTCCCGCGGCGCGCCGCGCCTCAGCGCCCGCCGGCGCGCCATGGGTGCTGTGGCTGCTGCCCCTCTGGATCGGATTGCTCGGCCTCGGCCTGTGGCTGCAGCGCCTGCCCTGGTGGGGCCTCGCGGCCATCGTGGCGCTCAACGCGGTGACGCTGTTCGCCTACGCCTTCGACAAGGACGCGGCGCAGAACGGCCGCTGGCGCACCCAGGAACAGACGCTGCACCTGTTCGCACTGCTGGGCGGCTGGCCCGCGGCCGGACTGGCGCAACGGATGCTGCGACACAAGTCCAGCAAGGCGGCTTTTCTGCAGGTCTACGCCGCCACCGCGGTGCTCCATTGCATCGCCCTGGGCGGCTGGCTATTCTGGGTGGCACCGCGTATCGGCCTCTGAGACACGGTGGACCCCAGGCCGGCAAGGACTGTCACAAATTTGTCATATGAAGGTTGCGACAATCCCCGTGCAGACTCGGATTTCAGCCTTGCGCATCCGGGTTGACCCGTATGCCACGGGCCCGGCCACCGCCCCTCCCAGAGGCACCCAAAGGACCATCGTGAACGCCATCAAATCAGCCCGCAAATTCATCGTCGCCAATCCGGCGAGCGAATCGGCTCGAACGCTTGCACAACTGGTGCTGGCACTCGAGTCCGACACGCATTTCAACGTCGCGGAACTCTACAAGCTGGAGCTCGAGACCTTCGAGATCGCCATCGACATCCTCAAGGAATGGCGCATCGACCGCTACTACGCCGGCAAGGCCAAGCTGTTCGACCTGTCGGTGCAGGTGAGCGGCCTGCCGGCCTGAGAGCCGACTGAGCGGCCGGCTTCCGAGGCGCTCAGCGCGCCTTGCGGAAGCCCTTGCCCGGCACGCCCGCCGGGCCACGCGCCGCACCGCCGCTGCCCGTCTCGCGCGGCGGCAGGCCGGTGTGCTGCGTGAGGATGCGGCCCTTGGAGGGCTTCACGGGCGCCAGCCGCACCGGTGCCGAGGCCTTCGCGGTCTTGACCGCCGGCACCACGGTCGAGTTCTTGCGCCGCGCACTGGTGTATCCGCCATCGGTCAGCGGCTGCCACGTGGGGATCAGGTGGTGCTTGCCATTGCCGATCAGGTCGGCGCGGCCCATGTTCTTCAAGGCCTCGCGCAGCAGCGGCCAGTTGTTGGCATCGTGGTAGCGCAGGAAGGCCTTGTGCAAGCGGCGGCGCTTGTCGCCGCGCACGATGTCCACCGTCTCGCTCTCGCGCGTGATCTTGCGCAGCGGGTTCCTGTTGGTGTGGTACATCGTCGTGGCCGTGGCCATGGGCGATGGGTAGAAGGTCTGCACCTGGTCGGCGCGGAAGCCGTTCTTCTTGAGCCAGATCGCGAGGTTCATCATGTCCTCGTCGCTGGTGCCCGGATGCGCGGCGATGAAGTATGGAATCAGGTACTGCTTCTTGCCCGCTTCGGCGCTGAACTTCTCGAACATCTGCTTGAACTTGTCATAGCTGCCGATGCCCGGCTTCATCATCTTGGTGAGCGGGCCCTGCTCGGTGTGCTCGGGCGCGATCTTGAGGTAGCCGCCCACGTGGTGCTGCACCAGTTCCTTGACGTACTCGGGCGATTGCACCGCCAGGTCGTAGCGCAGGCCGGAGCCGATCAGGATCTTCTTGATGCCCTTGAGCGCCCGCGCGCGGCGGTAGATCTTGATCAGCGGATCGTGGTTGGTGCCCAGGTTCGAGCAGATGCCCGGGTACACGCAGCTGGGCTTGCGGCACGCCGCCTCGATCTCGGGGCTCTTGCAGCCCAGGCGGTACATGTTGGCCGTGGGGCCGCCCAGGTCGGAGATGGTGCCGGTGAAGCCGCTCACGCTGTCGCGGATGGCCTCGACCTCCTTGATGATCGAATCTTCCGAGCGGCTCTGGATGATCCGGCCTTCATGCTCGGTGATCGAGCAGAAGGTGCAGCCGCCGAAGCAGCCGCGCATGATGTTCACGCTGAATCGGATCATCTCCCAGGCCGGGATCTTGGTCGCGCCGTCGTGGCTGCCGTTTTCGTCGGCATAGCGCGGATGCGGGCTGCGCGCATAGGCCAGGTCGAACACATGGTCCATCTCGGCCGTGGTCAACGGGATGGGCGGCGGGTTGATCCACACATCGCGCGCGGTCGTGCCTTCGCCATGCGCCTGCACCAGCGCGCGTGCGTTGCCGGGATTGGTCTCGAGGTGCAGCACGCGGTTGGCGTGGGCGTAGAGCACCGGGTCGCTGCGCACCTGCTCGTACGAAGGCAGGCGGATCACGCTGCGGTCGCGCGGCGGCACCTTGAGCTTGACCGAGGGGTTGGCCACGAAGGTGATCGGCTTGATCGCCGGGTTCACGTCGGCCGAGCGCGCGCGCACCGCCGCCAGGGCCTTGGCGCCGGCCGCTTCGGCCGTCGACGCCACGACCTGGGCTTCGTCTTCCTTGGCGCAGGTGGCGCCGTTGGCCTTGGCCTGGTCCGAGACCATCAGGTAGGGATTGACGTGGGCCTCGACGCGGCCGGGCTCGTCGACGCTGGTCGAGTTGATCTCGAACCAGGCCTCGGGCGTTTCGCGGCGCACGAAGGCCGTGCCGCGCACGTCGGTGATCTGCTGCACCGGCTCCTTGGCGGCCAGACGGTGCGCGATCTCGACGATGGCGCGCTCGGCGTTGCCGTACAGCAGCAGGTCGCACTTCGAGTCGACCACCACCGAGCGGCGCACCTTGTCCGACCAGTAGTCGTAGTGCGCGATGCGGCGCAGGCTGCCTTCGATGCCGCCCAGGATGATCGGCACATCGCTCCAGGCTTCCTTGCAGCGCTGCGAGTAGACGATGGCCGCGCGGTCGGGGCGCGAGCCGCCGACGTCGCCGGGCGTGTAGGCGTCGTCGCTGCGGATCTTGCGATCGGCCGTGTAGCGGTTGATCATCGAATCCATGTTGCCGGCGGTCACGCCGAAGAACAGGTTCGGCTTGCCCAGCACCTTGAACGGGTCGGCGCTCTGCCAGTCGGGCTGGGCGATGATGCCCACGCGGAAGCCCTGCGCCTCGAGCATGCGGCCGATCACCGCCATGCCGAAGCTCGGGTGGTCCACATAGGCATCGCCCGTGACCACGATGATGTCGCAGCTGTCCCAGCCGAGCGCGGCCATCTCCTCGCGCGAGGTCGGCAGGAACTTGGCCGTGCCGAAGCGGGCCGCCCAGTACTTGCGGTAGCTGGTCAGCGGCTTGGCGGCGCGCGCGAAAAAGGAGACGTCGACGGGGGCGTTCATCGGGGGAATGTTGGAGGCCGGGCCTGGCCGTGGGCCCGTGGCGGGCAACCCGCGATTGTAGGTGCTGCGCCTCTTCCTGTCGCCCCTGCGTCCCAGTGACCTGTGCAGCCCCAGGTCTTGGGTTTTGTTGACTTAGTCAACTACTTGGCGGCAAAATTCTGGCCATGCCCTTTTCTCCCGCCGTCTCGCCCGAGGCCGTCAAGGCCCTGCGCCGTTTCAACCGCTTCTTCACGCAGCGCATCGGCGTGCTCGATCCCTACCTGGGCAGCGACCTGTCGCTGACCGACGTGCGCGTGCTCTACGAACTCGCGCACCGGCAGGCGCCGGTGGCGCGCGACCTGCAGCAGGACCTGGGACTGGACGCGGGCTACCTCAGCCGCATCCTCAAGCGCTTCGAGGCCGCCGGCTGGCTCGCGCGCACGCCCGATCCGCAGGATGCCCGGCAGAGCCGGCTCGCGCTGACCGACGCCGGCCACACGATGTTCGCGCCGCTGCAGCAGGCCTCGCGCGACCACGCGGCCACCCTGCTCGCGCCCCTGGCTGCGGCGCAACAACAACAGCTGGTGGCAGCCATGGCCCGCATCGAGACGCTGATGGATGCGCGGGCGCCGGCCCCTCCGGTCGTTCTGCGCGACCCGGCGCCCGGCGACATGGGCTGGGTGATACAGCAGCACGGCGAGGTCTATGCGCGCGAGTACGGCTGGAACCAGGACTTTGAAGTGCTGGTCGCGGGCATCGCGGCCGACTTCATCCGCAAGTTCCAGCCCGGCCGCGAGAAGGGCTGGATCGCCGAACGCGAGGGCGAACGCCTGGGCGCGATCTTCCTGGTGCGCAAGTCGGCGACCGTCGCGCAGCTGCGCATGCTGATCGTCTCGCCGGCAGCGCGCGGCCTGGGCCTGGGCGCGCGCCTGAGCGACGAATGCCTGGCCTTCGCGCGCGCCGCGGGCTACAAGAAGGTGGTGCTGTGGACCAACAGCTGCCTCACGGCGGCACGCGACATCTATGCGAAGCGCGGCTTCGTTCTCAAGCAGTCGGAGCCGCATCAGAGCTATGGCGCCTCGCTCGTGGGCGAGACCTGGGAACTCAAGCTCTGACCCCTTCCCCCTCTGGGGGAAGGCGGGGATGGGGGCCTGCACCCCAACGCGCGTTTCGCCAGAACAAAGGCCGCCGAGCCCACACCCCGACCCTCCCGATGCAGCGTTACTGCATGAACCAGCCGTGGCTCACGACCAGCGACTGGCCCGTGAGCGCATTGGTCGGGAAACCCGCGAACAGCAATGCCACGCGCGCCACGTCCTCGGTGGTCGTGAACTCGCCATCCACCGTCTCCTTGAGCATCACGTTCTTGATGACTTCCTCTTCGCTGATGCCCAGCGTCTTGGCCTGCTCAGGAATCTGTTTCTCGACCAGCGGCGTGCGCACGAAGCCCGGGCAGATCACGTTGGCGCGCACGCCGTGCTTGGCGCCTTCCTTGGCGACCGTCTTGGCCAGGCCGATCAGGCCATGCTTGGCCGTCACGTAGGGCGCCTTGAGCAGCGAAGCTTCCTTGGAATGCACCGAGCCCATGTAGATCACGCTGCCGCCGCGGCCCTGCGCGTACATGTGCTTGAGGCAGGCCTTGGTGGTGAGGAAGGCGCCGTCGAGGTGGATCGCGAGCATCTTCTTCCAGTCGGCGAAGCTGAACTCCTCGACCGGATGCACGATCTGGATGCCGGCGTTGCTGATCAGGATGTCGATGCCGCCGAAGGCCTTGGCGCCCTCTTCGACCGAGGCGTTGACCTGGTCTTCGTTGGTCACGTCGACCGCCACGCCGATGGCCTGTGCGCCCGTGGCCTTGAGTTCGGCGGCCGTCGCATCGGCCGCTTCCTTGTTGAGGTCGGCAATGATGATCTTCGCGCCTTCCTGCGCGAACAGGATGGCGATTTCCTTGCCGATGCCGCTGGCCGAGCCGGTGATGTAGGCGACCTTGTCCTTGAGTTGCATGGTGAGTCCTTGAGGTTGTGAGAAAAGGGAGCGATCCGGGCTACGCCGGGATCCGTTCGGGGAACGTGGCACGCGCGCTGCCTGGCGGCGTGCTCATTTCAGGTAATCGTGTTCGACCGTGCCCAGCGCCAGCGTCATGTCCGCGACGTAGTGCACCGCCGATTCGATCTTCAGCACCGGCAGGTCGGCCACCGGCGCCAGCGCATGCGGGTGCAGTTCGAGCGAGGTCGGCCCGGTCCAGGCGCCATGCAGCGTCACGTCGACCATGTGGTAGCGCACCAGTTCGCAGATGCGCGCCGTGCCATCGACATGGGGAATGATCTTGAGCAGGAAATTGGGTTGCGCGATGCCCGCGAGGATCGGCCCCGGGTCGAGCGCGCGGTGCTTGAAGCCCATCGTGGCCTGCGCCACGCGCACCTTGCCGTAATCGAGCGTGCCCACCACCACGTCGGTCTCGTAGTCGAGCACCGGCGAGGCCAGCTTCTTCGGAAAGCCCCAGAGCTCGCGCCCGCCGGCGATGGGCGGATGGTCGTTGAGGTACATCGCATGCGTGTAGCTGCCCTGCTCCAGGCCCTTGTCGGTGCGGATCTGCACCGGGATCACCTGGCCCGACTCGGTGTAGTCGCCGAAGCCGGTGGAGTCGGGCATGCGGATGAACTCGTACTTGACCAGCGGCTCGACCACTTCGAGCGGCTCGGGCACCACGGCGCGCAGCGCCTCCATGTCGGTGCGGTAGGTGACGATCAGGAATTCCCGTCGCATGAACCGGTAGGGCCCCGGAGGAAAGGCCGGGCTGGTGAGCGGCATGGCGAAGGCCCGGCGCCGTACTTCTTCGATGTTCATGAGCAAGTCCTGCGGTTGAAGTGACTGACGCCCCCAGTCTCACGCTGCTTTCTTAGTCCAGGCTGAGGCGCGGCTTCATGCCGTCAGGCCCGGGCGCTTGATGCGCTCCGCGCCGTGCTCGCCCAGGTCGAAGGTGGTCACGCCGTTGACCGTGGCGTCGGCGCGCAGCGTCTCGGGGTGCGCCAGGGTCGTGCGCATGTCGCGCGCGCCCGAATCCCAGTGCTCCTCGACCGCCGCACGCGAGAACTCGTAGTCCTTCGACTCGAGCTCGTAGGGCTTGTCGCGGTAGATCAGGTGAAAGATGTCGATGGGCTCGTGCGTGAGCTGCGACTGCACCGCCAGCACGCTCGGGTCCTTGCGCAGGCTGGGCGGCAGCTTGGAGATCAGGTCGGCGATGGCCTGCTGCAGGTTCATGTTGGCGGCCAGCGCATCGGTGTTCATGCGCGTGCGGCTCGAGTAGGTGATGTCCTTCTGCCGCTCGGTCACGCCGGCCAGCGTGTGCGGCATCTCGCCGCGTGCGTTGAACAGGTCGACCTGCAGCACCACCAGCGGCTCGTTGCGCGGGTGCTGGTCGAGCACGTACTGCAGCGGCGTGTTCGACACGATGCCGCCGTCCCAGTAGTCCTCGCCCTCGATGGACACCGGCGCGAAGCCCGGCGGCAAGGCGCCGCTGGCCATGATGTGCTCGGGGCCGATGCGCTGCTGCGTGTTGTCGAAGTACACCGAGTTGCCGGAGCGCACGTTGACCGCGCCCACGCTGAAACGCGCCTCGCAATCGTTGATGCGGTCGAAGTCGATGAGCCGCTCGAGCGTGGCCTTGAGCGGCGCGGTGTCGTAGTAGCTCAGCAGCGGCGCGGCACCCCCCATCAGCAGGGCCGGCGAATGGCGCGGCTCGAAGAAGCCCGGGATGCCGACCAGCGCGGCCATGGTGGCGCTCCACTGGTTCTGCTGGGCCCGATCGCCGAACCATGCGGGCAGCTGCTGCGCGGGCGCGGAGGACACCAGGTGCCAGAACTCGCGCAGGCGATCGACCCGCTGGCCGGGTGCATTGCCCGCGATCAGCGCGGCATTGATGGCGCCGATCGACACGCCGGCGATCCAGTCCGGTTTCATGCGGGTCTCGCTGAGCGCGGCGTACACGCCGGCCTGGTAGGCGCCGAGCGCGCCGCCGCCCTGCAGCACCAGCGCCTTGCGCGCATTGCGCATGTCTTCACGACGGGCCTCGAAAGGATGAAGAGCGGGCGGGGCCGCGCGGGGTTTCTTCGTCGTCATGGATTCATTGGACACCAGCCCCGCGACAGCCGCCGGACAGGGGCTTTGATCGCCGGGAAAAAATCACGGTCTCGGTGGCAGCGGCGGCAGGGGCTGCAAGAATGGCGCGATGACCTCTCAGCCTCTTTCCACCCCCACCGCCCGCGAGGTGGTCGACTTCTGGCGCGATGCCGGTCCCGCCCGCTGGTTTGCCAAGAGCGACGACTTCGACGCCGCCTTCATCGCGCTCTGCGCGGACGCCCACCAGGCCGCGGCCCGCTGCGAACGCGATGCCTGGGCGAACGATGCCGAAGGCGCGCTGGCCCTGCTGATCCTGCTCGACCAGTTCCCGCGCAACGCCTGGCGCCACAACCCGCACATGCTGGCCACCGACGGGCAGGCGCTGGTGATCGCGAAGCGTGCGGTGGCGGCGGGCTTCGACCGGCAGGTCGACGCCGCACTGCGGCCCTTCTTCTATCTGCCCTTCATGCATTCCGAGCTGCCGGCCGACCAGGAGCGTTCGGTCGAGCTGAATGCGGCGCTCGATGCGAATACCCAGCGCTTCGCCAGGCTGCATCAGGACATCGTGCTGCGCTTCGGCCGCTTCCCGCACCGCAACCGCTTGCTGGGCCGCGCATCGACGGCGCAGGAGCAGGCCTTTCTCGACAGCGGCGGCTTCGCCGGCTGAGCATCGCTCAGGCGTCGTCGCGCGTGGGCGTGGCCGGCGCCGCATCGACGCCCGGCAGGTTCTTCATCGAGCCGTAGCGGCGCGCATAGACCCAGGTGAACTCGGCGCCGAGCAGGAAGATCTGCGCCGAGTAATAGACCCAGACCAGCACCACCACCAGCGAGCCCGCGGCGCCGTAGCCCGACGCCACGCTGCTCTTGCCGATGTACAGGCCGATCAGGTGCTTGCCCACAGTGAACAGCAGCGCCGTGACGCCCGCCCCCACCCACACGTCGCGCCACTCGACGTTCACGCGTGGCATGAGCTTGTAGATCATCGCGAAGATGACGGTCACCATGCCGAAGCTGAAGACGAAGTTCACGCCCTGCGCCAGCGTGGCCCAGCCGCCGAACACCGGCGACCACCACTTGCCCAGGGCCGCCAGGGCCGCACTGGCCACCAGCGACACCATCAGCAGGAAGCCGATGCCCATGATCATGCTGAAGGACAGCAGCCGCACCCGCAGCAGGCTCAGCACGCCACCGCGCTTGTCGCGCGCCGGGGCGCGCCAGATGCGGTCCATCGCGTCCTGCAGTTCGCCGAACACCGTGGTCGCGCCCACCACCAGCAGGCCGATGCCGATCACGGTGGCGATGATGCCTTCGCGCGGCTTGTTGACGGCCTCCAGCATGCCCTGCACCGCCAGCGCGCCCTGTGCGCCCATCAGCCCCGAGAGCTGCGCGAAGATCTCGCCGCGCGCCGCCTCCTGGCCGAACACCAGGCCGGCCACCGAGATCACGATCAGCAGCAGCGGCGCCACCGAAAACACCGTGTAGTAGGCCAGGGCCGCGCCCATGCTCGGGGCGTAGTCGCTCTTCCACGAGAGGAAGGCCTGCTTGGAGAGCTCGAGGAGTGCGCGCAGTTGCATGGCGTCAGTATTGCAGGCCGCCGGCCCGCGGCGTGTCGGTGCAAAGCCTGAGATGGCGCCTCGCCTGCAGCATCCCGCGCCCGCGCAGATAATCGCCGCCATGCACCCGCCCTCACCGGTCGCGGCCACGGCACCCGACCGCCCCCGACCGCACTCTCCGCGCGACCTCTTCCTGTCCTTCACCTGGCTGGCGCTGCAAGGCTTCGGCGGCGTGCTGACCATCGTGCAGCGCGAACTGGTGGAGAAGAAGCAGTGGCTCACGCCCGACGAGTTCCTCGAGGACTGGGCCGTGGCCCAGGTGCTGCCGGGCCCCAACGTGATCAACCTGGCGGTGATGATCGGCGACCGCTACTTCGGCCTGCGCGGTGCCGCCGCGGCGCTGGCGGGCATGCTGGCCGTGCCGCTGTGCGTGATCCTCACGCTCGCCGTGCTCTATGCGCACTTCGCGGGCAACCCGCAGGTCGCGGGTGCGCTGCGCGGCATGGGCGCGGTGGCCGGCGGGCTGATCGCGGCCACCGGCATCAAGCTGATCGCCCCGCTGCGCCGCAACCCGCTGGGCTTCGGCCTGTGCCTGGCCATCGTCGGCATCGTGTTCGCGGCCATCGCGCTGGCACGCATCCCGCTGGGCTGGGTGCTGATCGTCGTGGGCGGCATCGCCTGCGGCGAAACCTGGCGGCGGATCGGCAGATGACCATCGCGATGCAATGGCACGACTGGCTCGCGCTGTTCGCGCAGTACCTGATGCTGTCGATGCTCTCGATCAGCGGCGCCATCACCACGGTGCCCGACATGCACCGCTACCTGGTCGAGCAGCACCGCTGGCTCACCGATGCGCAGTTCACCTCGTCGGTCGCCATCGCGCAGGCCGCGCCCGGCCCCAACGTGCTCTTCGTCGCCCTCATGGGCTGGAACGTCGGCCTCAACGCGGCCGGCGGCATCGAGGCCGGCCTGCACGCCTGGGTGCTGGGCCTGTTCGGGCTGGCCGTGACGATGCTGGGCATCATGCTGCCCAGCACGACACTGACCTACTTCGCCACACGCTGGGGCCATCGCAACCGCGACCGGCGTGCGGTACGGGCCTTCAAGCAGGGCATGGCACCGGTGGTGGTGGGCCTGCTGATCGCCACCGGCTGGGTGCTGGCCTCGGGCAACAGCTCCGGCGCGGTACCGGCCTGGCACCTCTGGCTGCTCGCCGGTGTCGCGGCCTTGATCGTCTGGCGCACGCGCCTTCATCTGCTGTGGCTGCTGGGCGCGGGTGCGCTGCTCGGTGCCATCGGCTTCGTTTGATTCCACTCCAGGAGAAATCCCATGCAACTTCGCCCACTCGGCCGCTCCGGCCTGCAGGTTTCGCCGCTGGCCTTCGGCGGCAACGTCTTCGGCTGGACCGTGGACGAGACCCAGTCCTTCCGCCTGCTCGACGCCTGGCTCGACGCCGGCTTCAACTTCGTCGACACCGCCGACGTGTATTCGCGCTGGGTGCCGGGCCACACCGGCGGCGAGTCCGAGACGATCATCGGCAAGTGGTTCCGCCAGAGCGGCAAGCGCAACCGCGTGGTGCTCGCGACCAAGGTCGGCAAGCCGATGGGCGACGACAAGGTGGGCCTGTCGGCCGCCTACATCCGCGAGGCGGTCGACGCGTCGCTGCTGCGGCTCAAGACCGACCACATCGACCTCTACCAGTCGCACGACGACGATGCGGACACGCCGCTGGAAGAAACACTCGAGGCCTTCGCCGCGCTGATCAAGGCCGGCAAGGTGCGCGCGATCGGCGCCTCGAACTTCACGGCGCCGCGCCTGGCCGAGGCACTGGACGTGTCCGAGCGGCTCGGCCTGCCACGCTACGAGAGCCTGCAGCCGCTCTACAACCTCTACGACCGCGCGGTGTTCGAAGAGGCGCTGGAGCCGCTGTGCCTCGAGCGCGGCGTGGGCGTGATCAACTTCTACGCGCTCGCGGCCGGCTTCCTCACCGGCAAGTACCGCAGCGAGGCCGATGCGGCCAAGAGCGCGCGCGGCGCCAACACGACCAAGAAGTACCTCAACGAACGCGGCCTGCGCATCCTGGCCGCGCTCGATGGCGTGGCCAAGACGCACGGCGTCACGCCGGCGCAGGCGGCCGTCGCCTGGCAGATCGCACGCCCGGGCATCACGGCGCCGATCGCCAGCGCGACCTCGGTCGCACAGCTCGACGAGCTCACGCGCGCGGCCACCCTGAGGCTCGATGCGGCCTCGATCGCGCTGCTCGACGCGGCCAGCGAGGAAGCCGGCGCGACGGCTTCGCGGTAAGCAGGCTCCCACACGGATTGGCGACGATGGCGCCGGTCCGTGGCAGGCCGCGGCAGGCAGGCTGGCTCACCTATTAAGGAGAGAGAACCATGTCCTTCGCGCTCTACATGATCGGGTTTCTGATCTTCATGGCCGGCCTCATCTGGGGTGCCTCGGTGGCCGGCGTGCCCACGCTGTACATCGGCATCGGCGCCCTCATCGTGCTGGGGATCGGCATCTTCAGCGCGGTCGGCCGCACGCGGGGCAAGGACCCGTCCTGAGCCACCTTCGGCGCCCATGAAAAAGCCCGCCCGGTTCGCACCGGGCGGGCTTTTTCATGCGAGGTGGATCACTTGGGCGCGGAGGCGGCGTTGCGTGCGGCTTCGGTCGCGGCGTTGGCGGCATCGAGGGCCGAGGACGCCGACGGCGACGGCGTGGCGGCGGCCGGGTCGGAGGGCGCGGGGGCCATCGTGCCGGCAGGCGGCTCGCTGGGCGATGCCGGTGCGGGCGTCACGGCTGCGGGCGGTGGGGTCACGACCGCGGGCGCCGGCTCCTCTTTCTTGCCGCAGGCGCTGAGGGCCGCGGCAGCGATCACGGCGGCGAGCAGGACGGACTTGTTCATTGCTATCTCCTTTGGAACGATGGACAGGAATAAAAATTCTAGGCCTGCATCGGTGCTTCCAAATGTGAGCGCGGCCTCGGCTTACAAGCCCAGCGTCGAGGCGGCGAAGGCCGGCCGCGCCTGCCGCAGGCACTCGTCGAGGCGCTCGCGCAGCGCGCGCCGGCTCTCGGCTTGGTGGCTGCACACGCCCCGGCTGCGCTCGGGGTCGATGCGGTGCAGCGACCAGCTCGGCGTCCAGACCGCACTGGGCACCGCGGGCGCAGCGCTGCCGCTGCAGGCCCGGGCCTCGACGATGTGGCTCCAGAGCCGGCGCCATTCGACGAATCGCGCATGCGCGCGATCGAAGACGCCGAAGCCTTCGGCCAACAGGATCAGGCTGCGCCCGCTCGCGGCCCAGGCCTGCAGCGCGGCGATGCTGGTGCGCTCGCCCAGGGGCCAGTCGGCGAAGTCGGGATCGCTCAAGACGATCTCGCGCCAGCCCTTGCGGGCGGCCGCGTCCAGCGCCGCCCTCAGCGCCGCGTCGAAGGCCAGCCGGCCATCGAACGGCCCCTCGGGCAAGGCGGTTTCAGACGGCATGGGCCCACCCGGCTTCGCACCAGTCGCCGAGCAGCGCCAACGCATCCTCGCTGGCACGCGCCAGATCGCGCGCATCGAGCCCGCGCTGGTCGGCCAGCCGGCGCATCAGCGTCGCATCGCGCCCGCCCGCTCGGAAGCTCTCGCCGTTGATGTACAGGTGGCGCGTGTCGTAGAGCATGCGCGTGCGCCGGTCGAGCCGCACGCCTTCGAGCCGCTCGGGCAGTTCGCCCGCATCGAACCACACGTTGGACTTGGGCTCGGTCATCGACTCGCCCAGTGCGCGGTCGATCGCATCGGGGTCGCGCAGCGCGGCCTCGACGGCCTTGCGCGCGAAGGTCTGCAGGTCGGCCGGCATCGCCGCGGGGCGCTCGACCGCTTCCTGCGAGGGGTCGCGGTAGTGCACCGCCGGGATGTCCTGCAGTTCGTCGGCCTGGGCCTCGGCGATGCGCGCCAGCAGGTCGGCGCCCAGCGGCGCGGCGGCCGGCGAGCGCAGGCCGATGGAGCAGGTCATGCAGTCGTCGCCCACGGCCACGCCGTCGTGCGCATAGCGCGGCGGCAGGTAGAGCATGTCGCCGACCTCGAGCACGAAGCTCTGCTCGGGCTCGAAGTTCTGCAGGATCTTCAGCGGCACGCCGGGCTGCAGTTCGAGGTCGCGCTGGCGGCCGATCGACCAGCGGCGCCGGCCGCTGGCCTGCAGCAGGAACACGTCGTAGCTGTCGAAGTGCGGGCCCACGCCGCCGGTGTCGCTGGCGTAGCTGATCATCAGGTCGTCGAGCCGCGCGTCGGGCAGGAAGCCGAACCGGCGCATCAGCGCATGCGCGCCCTCGTGATGCAGGTCGACGCCCTGGACCAGCAGCGACCAGCCCGGCTGCTGCAGCGGCGGCAGCGCGCGCCGCGGGAACGGGCCGTGGCGCAGTGACCAGCCCTTGGCGGTCTGGCGCACCAGCCGCGACTCGACGTCTTCCGAGCCGGCCAGCGCGAACAGCGCGCCGCGTTCGACCGGTGGCAGCATGCCGGGCACGGCCTGGCGCACCAGCAAGGGTTTTTTCTGCCAATGGCGGCGCATGAATTGCGCCGGCGTGAGGCCGCCCAGGAGCGGCAGAGGGGAATGAAGGTCCATGGGAGAATTCTGCAATGGAAATTTCAGAACAATGCGTGGTCGGCCTCACATGGACGATCAAGGACACCCTCGGCGACGTACTGGACGTGCTCGACGAGCCGGTGGAGTTCCTGGTGGGCGGCGACGATCTCTTCGATGCGATCGAAGCCGTGCTCCAGGGCCATGAGCCGGGCGCCCGCGTCCAGGTGCAGATCGAGCCAGAACAGGGTTTCGGCGACTTCAACGACCAACTGCTGTTCCTGGAGCCGCGCGCGCTGTTCCCGGAAGGCACCGAGGAAGGCATGACCTTCGACGGCGCGGCCCTGCCCGACGGCGTCAACCCGGACATCGTGAAAGACGCGATCTACACCGTCGCGGAGATCTACCCCGACCATCTGGTGCTCGACGGCAACCACCCCCTGGCCGGCATCGCGCTGCGCCTGGACCTCACGGTGCGCTCGGTGCGCGAAGCCACCGAAGAAGAAATCGGCCGCGGCTCCGCCGGCACCGGCTTCTTCAAGCTGGCCAGCACCACCCCCGGCAACGACACCTTGCACTGAGAAACAACCAGCAGCCCCCAAAGAAAATGCCCCGCATGCGGGGCATTTTCATGTTCCAGGGATACCGCGGAACCGGCTTCGCCGGGCCGCTGGTATCGCCCCCTTGAGGGGGAGGCGGCGACACGCAGTGCGCCGCATCGGGGGTGGGTCAATACCTCGAGATCTGCCCGTTGTTGATCACCACCCGGTCCCCCACCCGCAGCTCGCCGGGCGTGGGCACGTCGAAGGCACGGTAGCCGCCGCGCTCGGTCTGGACCGAGATGCGGTAGCTCTGGTAGGCACGCGGTGCATTGGCGTTCGCCTCGACGGTGTTGCCCAGCAACGCGCCGCCCACGATGCCCAGCGCCGTCGCGGCCGCGCGGCCGCCGCCGTGGCCGAACTGGTTGCCGACCACGCCGCCAATCAGGCCACCGGCGACTGCACCACCGCCCGAAGGGGCTGCACCGGAGGACTCGCTGCGCACCACCTCGATGTTGACGATGCGGCCGTACTCGCCATAAGGCTGCGGCGCTGCGTAGGCGGGCTGGACATGGGGCTGGTAGGGGTAGCGGCTGGTCTCGTAGACCGGCTGCGGTGCCACACAGGCGGTCAGCGTGGCCAGGGCCAGCACGCCGGCTGTGAGGGAAAGGAAGCGAAGTTGTTTCTTCATGTTTCGTGCTCCACGCATGTGGTTATGAGCTCTTGCTGCGGGCCGATGAGGGCCTTCTGTTCAACGCGCCACGACCAACCAGGATGACCGCAGTCGCTGTTTCCATTCAACCATCATCTGGAAACTTCGAGGGCCGGGCCGTGCCGCGAGTTCCGATCTTTACGAGAGTGAAACGAAGCGACAGGCGCAGGTCCGCGCCTACAGCCCGGCCTCAGGCGCGCCCGGTGGAACCGTAGCCGCCCTCGCCGCGCGCGCTGGCTTCGAAGCTGCCCACCACGTTGAATTTGGCCTGCATCACCGGCACGATCACCAGCTGCGCCAGCCGCTCCATGGGCTGCAGCACGAAGGCGGTGTTGCTGCGGTTCCAGGCGCTGATCTTGAGCTCGCCCTGGTAGTCGCTGTCGATCAGGCCGACCAGGTTGCCCAGCACGATGCCGTGCTTGTGGCCCAGGCCGGAGCGCGGCAGGATCAGTGCCGCATAGCCCGGATCGGCCAGGTGCACCGCGATGCCGGTGCCCACCAGCTGCCACCCGTTGGGCTCCAGCGTGATGGGCGCATCGAGGCAGGCGCGCAGGTCCAGCCCTGCACTGCCGGGGGTGGCGTAAGCCGGGAGTTGGTCCGCCATGCGCGGATCGAGGATACGGACGTCGACGTTCACTTCTTCACTTGCCTTGTTGTTGTCGTTGTTTCTCGGCCGCGTTGCGGGCCGCTTCCTGGGCCCACTGGCTCCAGCTGGTCACGCCGGCCGGCAGCAGGCGATGGCGCATCTGCTTGGCGACCCAGAAGCCCCCGGCCAGCACCAGCAGGATCATGCCGAAGGGCGCGTCGAACAAGAACATGCCGACCAGCGCCAGCAGCCAGACCGCGGCCACGGCGCGCACCACCTTGAAAGGCAGCGCCGCGCCACCCGCGGTGCTCGCGGCACTGGCCTGCGCAGGCACGGGCGGGCGTGTCGCCGCCCGGCCGCGCGGCGCCACCGCGCCCGGCGACAGTCCGGCGTGCGGTTCGGACGAGGGCGGCATGCCGACATCGAGCGCGTGCGAGCCATCGACCGAAGCGGTTCGCAGCGCCAGCGCGGCACGCGCCGACAGCTGGTCCACATAGCGGGCGAAGTCGCCGTTCGGCGGCGTGTTCGATTGCGTGTTCAGGTTCATGCGGAAGTCCTCGTCGGGAGGCGCGCCGCGATCTCTGCGATCAGCTCGCGCGCCAGTTGCAATTTGGGGGCGCGCGGCAATTCGCGCACGCCATCGGCATCGACCAGCAGCAGGCTGTTGTCGTCCTGGCCGAAGGTCAGCGGGCCGATGTTGCCGACCAGCAGCGGAATGCCCTTGCGCTCGCGCTTGGCCTTGGCGTGCGCGGCGAGGTTCTCGCTTTCGGCCGCGAAGCCCACGCAGAACAGCGCGCCGCTGGCCGCGCGCGGGCTGCGCGCCACGGTGGCCAGGATGTCGGGGTTCTCGACGAAGTTCAGCACCGGCGGCAGGCCGCTGCCGTCCTTCTTGATCTTCTGATCGCTGTGCGAGGCCGGCCGCCAGTCGGCCACCGCGGCCGTGGCGACGAAGACCGACGCCCTCGCCGCCTCGCGCTCGGCGGCCTCGAGCATCTCGAGCGCCGACAGCACGTCGATCCGGCGCACGCCGCGCGGCGTGGGCAGGTGCACCGGGCCGGCGATCAGCGTGACCTCGGCGCCGGCCTCGCGGGCGGCGCGCGCGATGGCGAAGCCCATCTTGCCGGAGGAATGGTTGGTGATGCCGCGGATCGGGTCCAGCGCCTCGAAGGTCGGGCCGGCCGTGACCAGCACCTGCTGGCCCACCAGCAGCTTGGCATGGAAGAAGGCCGTGATGTCCTCGAGCAGCTGGGCCGGCTCCAGCATGCGGCCGTCGCCGGTCTCGCCGCAGGCCTGCCAGCCGCTGCCCACGCCGAGCATGGTGGCGCCGTCGGCCGCCACCTGCTGCAGGTTGCGCTGGGTCGCGGGGTGGGCCCACATCTCGCGGTTCATGGCCGGCGCGATCAGCAGGGGCACCTGCTCGATGGGGCGCGCCAGGCACATCAGGCTGAGGAGTTCGTCGCTGCGGCCTTCGGCCAGCCGTGCGATGAAATCGGCGCTGCACGGCGCCAGCACGATCGCATCGGCCTCGCGGCTCAGGTTGATGTGCGGCATGTTGTTGTCTTCGCGCACATCCCATTGCGAGACATAGACCGGCCGGCCCGACAGGGCCTGCATCGTGACCGGCGTCATGAACTGCGTGGCCGCCTCGGTCATGACCACCTGCACGGTGGCGCCGGCCTTCACGAACAGCCGGCACAGCTCGGCGGATTTGTAGCAGGCGATGCCGCCCGTGAGCCCGAGAACGATGTGTTTGCCAAGGAGGTCTTGCATATCGCTGGGAGTGTAATGACGTGGCGCATCGCCGGAGAACAGCGAAGGACACTTGGTGCCCGGACCGAAATCGCGTCCCGCAGCCACCTATAATCCTCATTTCCCACTGACCGGACCTGAAAAGTCTGGAAATGGCATGACCAAATTCGTCTTCGTCACCGGCGGTGTGGTGTCTTCCCTGGGCAAGGGAATCGCCTCCGCCTCCCTCGCTGCGCTGCTTGAATCGCGCGGCCTCAAAGTCACCCTCATCAAGCTGGATCCGTACATCAACGTCGATCCCGGCACGATGTCGCCGTTCCAGCACGGCGAAGTGTTCGTCACCGACGACGGGGCCGAAACCGACCTCGACCTCGGCCACTACGAGCGCTTCATCAACACCCGGATGCGCAAGGCCAACAACTTCACGACCGGCCAGATCTACAAGTCGGTGCTCGAGAAGGAACGCCGCGGCGACTACCTCGGCAAGACCGTGCAGGTGATTCCGCACATCACCAACGAAATCCAGGATTACATCAAGCGCGGCGCCGGCATCGACACCGCACACGAGGTGGATGTCGCGATCGTCGAGATCGGCGGCACGGTGGGCGACATCGAGTCGCTGCCCTTCCTCGAAGCCGTGCGCCAGATGAGCCTGCGCTCGGGCCCCAACAACGCGGCCTTCGTCCACCTGTCGTACGTGCCCTGGATCGCCGCGGCCGGCGAGCTCAAGACCAAGCCGACCCAGCACACCGCCAAGGAACTGCGCGCCATCGGCATCCAGGCCGACGTGCTGCTGTGCCGCGCCGACCGCCCGATCCCCGACGACGAGCGCGCCAAGATCTCGCTGTTCTCGAACGTGCCCGAATGGGGCGTGATCTCGATGTGGGACGTGGACACGATCTACAAGGTGCCGCGCATGCTGCACGAGCAGGGCCTCGACGGCCTGATCTGCGACAAGCTGCGCATCAACACGCCGCCGGCCAAGCTCAAGCGCTGGGACGACCTGGTGTACGAGGTCGAGCACCCGCAGCGCGAAGTGACCATCGCGATGGTCGGCAAGTACGTCGACCTGTCGGACAGCTACAAGTCGGTCAACGAGGCGCTGCGCCACGCGGGCATGAAGAACCATGCGCGCGTGAAGATCGACTACATCGATTCCGAGACCATCACGCCGCAGGACGTCTCGCGCCTGGCCAAGTACGACGCGATCCTGGTGCCCGGCGGCTTCGGCCAGCGCGGCGTCGAAGGCAAGATCTCCGCCGCCCGCTTCGCTCGCGAGAACAAGGTGCCCTACCTCGGCATCTGCCTAGGCATGCAGGTCGCGACCATCGAGTACGCGCGCAACGTCGCCGGCCTCAAGAACGCCAACAGCACCGAATTCGACCCCGAGACGCCCACCCCCGTGATCGCACTGATCACCGAGTGGAAGGACGCCGACGGCACGGTCAAGAAGCGCAACGAGAAGTCCGACCTCGGCGGCACCATGCGCCTGGGCGCACAGAGCTCCGACGTGTCGCCCGACACCCTGGCCCACGGCATCTACGGCGACGTGGTGACCGAGCGCCATCGCCACCGCTACGAAGCCAACGTCAACTACCTCGACCAGCTGCGCGACGCCGGCCTGGTGATCTCGGCACTCACGCAGCGCGAGCACCTGACCGAAATCGTCGAGCTGCCGGTCGACGTGCATCCCTGGTTCATCGGCGTGCAGTTCCATCCGGAATTCAAGTCCACGCCCTGGAGCGGTCATCCGTTGTTCAATGCATTCATCAAGGCCGCGCTCGACCATCAGGGCACGGACAAGAAGGCCTTGAAGGTCGTGGCCTGAAGGAAAAACCCACCATGAAGCTTTGCGGATTCGACATCGGGCTGAACCAGCCCTTCTTCCTGATCGCCGGACCCTGCGTGGTCGAGTCCGAGCAATTGCAGATGGACACCGCCGGCACGCTGAAGGAAATCACTTCGGCGCTCGGCATTCCCTTCATCTTCAAGAGCAGCTTCGACAAGGCCAACCGCTCCTCGGGCACCAGCTTCCGCGGCCCGGGCCGCGAGAAGGGCCTGGAGATCCTGGCCAAGGTCAAGCGCGAGCTGAACCTGCCGGTGCTGACCGACGTGCACACGCTCGAGGACATCACCGAGGCCGCCAAGGTGGTCGACGTGCTGCAGACGCCCGCCTTCCTGTGCCGCCAGACCGACTTCATCTACGCCGCGGCGCAGTCGGGCAAGCCGGTCAACATCAAGAAGGGCCAGTTCCTCGCACCGCACGACATGAAGAACGTGATCGACAAGGCGCGTGCGGCGGCGCGCGAGGCCGGCCTCGACGAAGACAGCTTCATGGCCTGCGAGCGCGGCGCGAGCTTCGGCTACAACAACCTGGTGTCGGACATGCGCTCGCTCGCGATCATGCGCGAGACCCGCGCGCCGGTCGTGTTCGACGCGACCCATTCGGTGCAGTTGCCCGGCGGCCAGGGCACGACCTCGGGCGGCCAGCGCGAGATGGTGCCGGTGCTGTCGCGCGCGGCCGTGGCGGTCGGCGTCGCGGGCCTGTTCATGGAAACGCACCCCGACCCATCGAAGGCCATGAGCGACGGCCCCAATGCCGTGCCGCTCAAGCACATGAAGGCGCTGCTCGAGACGCTCGTCGCGCTCGACCGGGTCACCAAGCAGAACGCATTCCTCGAGGACATCTTTCAATCATGAGTGCTTACATCATCGCCCACGTCGAGGTGACGAATCCGACCCAGTACGAGGAGTACAAGAAGTGGTCGACGGCGGCTATGCAGGTGCACGGCGCCGAAGTGTGCGTGCGCGGCGGCAAGGTGGAAGTGCTCGAAGGCGACTGGGCGCCCGAACGCCTGGTGATCCTCAAGTTCCCCAACGTCGAAGTCGCCAAGAAGTTCGACAGCTCCCCCGAATACGGCAAGGCGCGTGCCGCGCGCCAGGGTGCCGCGGTCATGCGGATGATCGTGGTCGAAGGCGTGGCCTGAGGCCCCCCTTGCGGTGCCCTGCACCCGCCCTTCCCCAGCCCTTCCCTCACGGGGTGGGCGCGAGATGAATCTGTTTAAATTGGAGAAAAAATGAGTGCAATCGTTGACATCGTCGGGCGCGAAATTCTCGACAGCCGCGGCAACCCCACCGTCGAGTGCGACGTGCTGCTCGAATCGGGCACCATGGGCCGCGCGGCCGTGCCTTCGGGCGCATCGACCGGCTCGCGCGAAGCGATCGAACTGCGCGACGGCGATGCCAAGCGCTACCTCGGCAAGGGCGTGCTCAAGGCCGTCGAGAACATCAACACCGAGATCTCCGAATCGGTGCTGGGCCTCGACGCCTCGGAACAGGCCTTCCTGGACCGCACGCTGAACGACCTCGACGGCACCGAGAACAAGGCTCGCCTGGGCGCCAACGCCACGCTGGCCGTGTCGATGGCCGTGGCACGCGCCGCGGCCGAGGAATCGGGCCTGCCGCTGTACCGCTACTTCGGCGGCATGGGCGGCATGCAGCTGCCGGTGCCGATGATGAACGTCATCAACGGCGGCGCGCACGCCAACAACAGCCTGGACCTGCAGGAATTCATGATCATCCCCGTGGGCGCCAAGAGCTTCCGCGAGGCGGTGCGCTACGGTGCGGAAACCTTCCACGCGCTCAAGAAGATCCTGAGCGACCGCGGCATCAGCACGGCCGTCGGCGACGAAGGCGGCTTCGCACCCAGCGTGGCCAGCCATGAAGAAGCCATCCAGCTGATCCTCGAGGCGATCGACAAGGCCGGCTATGTGGCCGGCGAGCAGATCGCCCTGGGCCTGGACTGCGCCGCCAGCGAGTTCTACAAGGACGGCAAGTACGTGCTGTCGGGCGAATACCTGTCGCTGTCGGCCGAAAGCTGGACCGACATGCTTGAGACCTGGGTCGACAAGTACCCGATCATCAGCATCGAGGACGGCATGCACGAAGGCGACTGGGACGGCTGGAAGCACCTGACCGAACGCCTGGGCAAGCGCGTGCAGCTGGTGGGCGACGACCTGTTCGTCACCAACACCAAGATCCTGCAGGAGGGCATCGACAAGGGCATCGCCAACTCGATCCTGATCAAGATCAACCAGATCGGCACGCTGACCGAGACCTTCGCCGCCATCGAGATGGCCAAGCGCGCGGGCTACACGGCCGTGATCTCGCACCGTTCGGGCGAGACCGAGGACAGCACCATCGCCGACATCGCGGTGGGCACCAACGCCGGCCAGATCAAGACCGGCTCGCTGTCGCGCTCGGACCGCACGGCCAAGTACAACCAGCTGCTGCGCATCGAGGAAGACCTCGGCGACGTCGCCAGCTACCCCGGCCGCGCCGCGTTCTACAACCTCCGCTAAGCCAAAGCGTCTCGACGCCGCATGCGCTCGCGCATCGCTCCCCTCATCCTGGCCGTGCTGCTGCTGATCCTTCAGTGGCAACTGTGGACCGGGCGCGGGAGCGTGCCCGAGGTGGCGCGGCTCGAATCCAAGCTGGTCGCCCAGAAAGAAGCCAACGCCCGCTCGGCGCTGGCCAACGAGCGGCTCGGCTCCGAGGTCAACGACCTCAAGGAAGGCCTCGAGATGGTGGAAGAACGTGCGCGGCAGGAGCTGGGCATGGTCAAGCCGGACGAAGTCTTCGTACAGATCACGAAGTAGGCTCGCCCCCGAGGGCTGCGGCGCACTGCGTGTCGCCTGGCCTTCCCCCTTCCGGGGGCAACACCGGCAGCCCGGCTGAGCCGGTTGCGCGGTAGCACTGGGCTCTCCCCCCGGGGCTGCGCGCACTTCGTGTCGCTTGCCTTCCCCCTTCCGGGGGCAACACCTGCGGCCCGGCAAAGCCGGTTCCGCGGTGTTTCACGAACAGACTTCGCTTGCTGCGAGCCCTAGGCCGACGCAACGCCACGAGAATGTGTTGATGCCTGAATTCTTCTCCGCGCCCGCCTTCGTGCTCTGGGGCGCCCCGACCAGTTGGCTCGAGGTGCTGGCGGCGTCGCTGGCGCTGGTCATGGTGGGCTGCAACATGCGCGAGATCCACTGGGGCTGGCCGCTGGCGATCGTGAGTTCGCTGTTGTACTTCGGCGTGTTCGCGCAGGCGCGCATCTACGGCGACGCCTTGCTGCAGATCTTCTTCGCCGTCGTGGCGTTCTGGGGCTGGTTCCAGTGGCTGCGCGGGCATCGCGCCGACGGCAGCGCGCTGCAGGTCACGCGCCTGTCGCCACGCGGCATCGCGCTCGTGCTGCTCGCCTGCGCCGTGGCCTGGCCTGCGGTCGCGCTCTTCCTGCGCCGCTTCACCAACACCGACGTGCCCTGGTGGGACGGCTTCGCCACCGGGCTGAGCCTGGTCGGCCAGTTCCTGCTGGGACGCAAGTACATCGAGAACTGGCTGGTGTGGCTGGCGGTCAATGCAGTGAGCATCGGGCTGTTCGTGCACAAGGGCCTGTGGCTCACGGTGGGCCTCTATGCGGTGTTCGCGGCGCTCAGCGTGGCAGGCTACCTGGCCTGGCACCGGCGCCTGCCGAGGGCCATCGCATGACGCCAGCGCTGTCGGCGGGTTGCGTGATCGCGGTGCTCGGGGCCGAGAGCACCGGCAAGACCGCGCTCGCGGGCGCGCTGGCCGAGCGGCTGACGCAGCGCGGCATCGTGGCCACGCAGGTGCCCGAGTACCTGCGCGAATGGTGCGAGCGCGAAGGCCGCACGCCGCGGCCCGAAGAGCAGGCCGCCATCGCCGCGGAGCAGAGCCGGCGCATCGCGCTGGCTGCGCGGCACGGCGTGGCGGTGGCCGACACCACGGCGCTCATGACCGCGGTCTACAGCGAGTGGCTGTTCGACGACCGATCGCTCTATGCCGAGGCGCTGGCTGCACAGGCCGGCTACACGATGACGCTGCTCACCGCGCTCGACCTGCCCTGGGTGGCCGACGGCATGCAGCGCGACGGCCCGCACGTGCGCGAACCCGTCGACGCGCTGGTGCGCGCCGCGCTGGGCCGGGCCGGCGTGTCGTACGCGGTGGTGCACGGCAGCGGCGGCGAACGATTGGGCAACGCCTGGAACGCGCTGAACCTCGCGGCGCAGTTCGAGGCACCCGCCTCGCGCCGCGCGGCCGGGCGCGCCAGCGAAGGCTGGCAGTGGTCGTGCGAGAAATGCTCCGACCCGGTGTGCGAGCACCGGCTGTTCACCGAACTGGTGGCGCGGCGCTCCTGAAGCGCGCAGCACCCTCGCGCGTCACTGAACCGTCGGGCTGCCGGGCAACTGGTTGCCCGGCGGGCGGAAGATCTGGGCCGCATCGACCGCGTCGAAACGGTACTGCTTGCCGCAGAAATCGCAGCCGACCTCGATGTCGCTGCGCTCCGCGAGGATGCCCTCGGCCTCTTCGACGCCCAGGCCGCGGATCATCTGCGCCACGCGTTCACGGCTGCAGTTGCAGGCGAAATGCGGACCCAGCGCGCCGACCTGCGGCTGGAAGCGCAGTACCTTCTCCTCCCAGAACAGGCGCCGCAGGATGGTCTCGACGTCGAGCGTCAGCAGCTCGTCGCGTGTCAGCGTCGAGGCCAGGATCGAGATCCGGTTGTAGTCCTCGTTGCGTCCGATCTCGTCCTGGTTGGCCAGGTTCAGGTCGATGCCCGCCGTGCCTTCGAGGTTGCCCTCGCCCTTGACCGGCAGGCGCTGGATCAGCAGCCCGGCCGCGACCTTGTCGTCGGCCGCCAGCACCAGCGTGGTGTCGAGCTGTTCGCTCTGCAGCATGTAGTGCTGCAGCACTTCGCTGAGCTTGCCCAGCTTCTGGCCGTCGTCGCCGAACAGCGGCACCACGCCCTGGTAGGGCTGCTGGCCGGGCACGCGGCCCTTGGGCTCGAGCGTGATCGCACAGCGGCCCTTGTTCTGGACGTTGACCATGTCGGGGAAACGCGCATCGGCCGGCAGTTCGCCGACCATGGTGGCGGTCGAGCGCAGGCCCAGGTCGGCCTGGACCTCGGCCACCGCGACCTTGACCGGTCCGTCGCCGAAGATCTGCAGGATCAGCGAGCCGTTGAACTTGATGTTCGACTGCATCAGCGTGGCCGCGGCGGTCATTTCGCCCAGCAGCTCGGCCACCGGCGCCGGGTAGGGCCCGGTGGTGGTGTTGGCGGCGCGGCGCGCCAGGATCTCCTGCCACGCGTCGGTCAGGCGCACGATCATGCCGCGCACCGGCATGCCGTCGAACAGGAATTTGTGCAGCTCGCTCAAAACAGTCCTTCTCTCTCCCTCAGGAGATTCTCTTGAGGCCCTTCGCGAAGCGATGGGCGTTTTCCACATAGTGTTCGGCGCTCGCGCGCAGCTTGGCGGCCGCCGCATCGTCGAGCGTGCGCACCACCTTGGCCGGTGCGCCGATGATCAGGGAGTTGTCCGGAAACTCCTTGCCCTCGGTCACCACGCTGCCGGCGCCAACGATCGAGTTGCGGCCGATCTTCGCGTTATTCAAGACCACGGCCTGGATGCCGATCAGCGTGTTGTCGCCGATGGTGCAGCCGTGCAGCATGACCTGATGGCCGACCGTCACGTTCTCGCCGATGGTCAGCGGACAGCCGATGTCGGCGTGCAGCACCGACAGGTCCTGCACGTTGCTGTTGCGGCCGATGGTCAGGGTTTCGGTGTCGCCACGCAGCACCGCGCCGAACCAGACGCTGGCGTTCTCGGCCAGCGTCACCGCGCCCATCACCTGCGCGCTGTCGGCCACCCAGGCGCCGTCTGCGAGTTGCGGCGCCACGCCATCGAGTTCATACAGGGCCATCGCGGTGTCTCCTTGTTCTGGGGCTAAAACTAGAATTGTAGGGATGCACCCTCGTCTCGGCGCCCTCGCCGCCCTGCGCCTGACCGACCCCGAGGCCAAGGTGGCCGCCACGCGCACCCTTGCAGCCGACGCCGCCAGCGTCCCCCTGCCCCCGATCGCGCTGCAGGACAGCATCGACGAACAGGACGTTCCGGGCCGGCCCGAGCGGCCGCTGCGGGTGTCGGCGACCGAGGTCGGCAAGCGCTCGCCCTTCACGCCCGAGGGCCGCGCCGCGCTGATCCATTCGATCTGCCACATCGAGTTCAATGCGATCAACCTGGCGCTCGATGCGGTCTGGCGCTTCGACGGCATGCCCGAGGCCTACTACCGCGACTGGCTGCGTGTCGCCGGCGAGGAAGCCCTGCACTTCGAGTTGCTGCATGCGCACCTGCAGACCCTGGGCTTTTGCTATGGCGACTTCACGGGCCACGACGGCCTGTGGTCGATGTGCGAGAAGACCGCGCACGACGTGCTGGCGCGCATGGCGCTGGTGCCGCGCACGCTCGAGGCACGCGGGCTCGACGCCACGCCGCTGATCCAGGCGAAGTTGAAGCGCGTGGGCACGCCCGATGCGATCGCGGCCATCGCGATCCTCGACATCATCCTGCGCGACGAGGTCGGCCATGTGGCGGTGGGCAACCGCTGGTACCGCTGGGCCTGCGAGCGCGACGGCTTCGACCCGATCGCGCACTACCGCGTGCTGTACCGCCGGCACGACGCGCCACGGCTGCGCGCGCCCTTCAACCTCGAGGCGCGCGCGCTGGCCGGTTTCACCGACGAAGAACTGAGCGAGCTGGCCAGCGGCTGAGCCCGCTCAGGCGGGCCGGCTCGCCACCACCAACTTGGGCCCGAAGCGCTGCAGCACCTCGCCGCGCTGGTTCTTGGTCTCGCAGCGCATCTGCACCATGGCGCGACCGGGCTTGGAGCGCGAAGGGATGATCTCCACCACCTCGCCCTCGACGTGCAGCACGTCGTCGGGACGGGTCGGTTGCGGCCACTGGATCTCGCCGCCGGACCCGATCACGCCGTCGGCCAGCGGCAGGCCGCTTTCCACCAGCAGCTTCATCGTGAGCGCCGCCGTGTGCCAGCCGCTCGCGGCCAGGCCGCGAAAGAAGGTCGACTGCGCCGCCTCGGGATCGGTGTGGAAGGGCTGCGGGTCGAACTGCCGCGCGAAGGCGATGATCTGCGCCGCATCGAGCGCGTGCTCGCCGCTGGTGAAGCGGTCACCGACCGAGAGGTCGTCGAGATAGAGTTTTTTCGACATCGGAGTCTCCTGGGAAATCTGGTGCGGCGATCTTGTCATGCCACCCCTCAGACCCGTTCGAGCACCGTGGCGATGCCCTGCCCGCCGCCGATGCACTGGGTCGACAGCGCATAGCGCCCGTTCTCGCGCACCAGCAGCGCAGCGGCCTTGCCCGTGATGCGCGCGCCGGTCGCGCCCAGCGGATGGCCGATGGCCAGGCCGCCGCCGTCGAGGTTGACCGTGGCCGGGTCGAGCCCGAGGTCGCGGATGCAGGCCAGCGCCTGCGAGGAGAAGGCCTCGTTGATCTCGACCACGTCGAGGTCGGCGACCGTGAGGCCGGCCCGCGCCAATGCCTTGCGCGTGGCCGGGATCGGGCCGATGCCCATCACGGCCGGATCGACGCCAACCGAGGCGAAGGAACGGATGCGCGCCATCGGCTTCAGGCCGTGCTTCTCGGCAAAGGCATCGCTGGTGACCAGCACCACGGCTGCGCCGTCGGTCAGCGGCGACGAGGTGCCGGCCGTGACCGAACCGTCGGGCCGGAAAGCCAGCTTGAGCCCGGCCAGCGCCTCGGCCGAGGTGCCGGGCCGGATGCAGCCGTCGGCATCGACGACATCGCCGTTGGCCAGGCGCACCGCCACGATCTCGTCGGCCAGCCGGCCTTCGGCGCGCGCGGCGGCGGCCTTGCGGTGCGATTCGACCGCCAGCGCCTCCTGGTCGGCGCGGCTCACGTTCCAGCGCGTGGCCACGTTCTCGGCCGTCTCGCCCATCGAGATGTAGGCCTGCGTGTTCGCCAGCAACTCCGGGCTGGGCGAGAAATTGAAGCCGCCCTGCGGCACCATGGTCATCGACTCGACGCCCACGCAGAGGAAGGCCTCGCCCATGCCGGCCTCGATCTGCGCGGCCGCGATGTGCACCGCCTGCATCGAGGAACCGCAGAAGCGGTTGACCGTCATGCCGCCCACTTCCAGCGGCAGGCCCGCGAGCAGGCCGACGATGCGCGCCAGGTTGTTGCCCTGCGAGGCCTCGGGATAGGCGCAGCCGAGGATCACGTCCTCGATCAGCGCCGGGTCGAGGTCGGTGCGCGCCAGCAGGCCGCTCACGGCCTGCGCGGCCAGCGTGTCGGGGCGGACCTCGGCCAGCGCGCCCTTGCGCGCGAAGTGGAAGGGGGTGCGCGCATAGGCGGCGATGACGGCTTTCATGTTGCTTCCTTTCGATGTCTAACTACCAACCGATCGGTAGTTTTTCGGGGCTGAAAAAAGGCACGCAGAGGCGTGCCAGGGGCAATCGGATGTCTCAGGTCGGCAGCATGGCCTTGAGCTGGTCGACGACCAGGTCGAAATCTTCGGGCCGGCCGCTCATGCGGGCCGACAGCAGCGCGCCCTGGCTGGTCGCGAACACGCAGGCGGCCAGTGCGCCGGCCGACACCGGCTTCGCGGCGCCGTGCACCAGCGCGCCGAGCACGCCGGTGAGCCACATGAGCTGGGTGTCGCGCAGCTCGCGCACGGTCTGGCGCAACTCGTCCTCGATGCAGTCCCAACCCGGCGCCAGTGCCCCGGCAGGACAGACCGCCGAGCCGGCCTGCAGGCCATTGCGGTACATGAGGAAGTAGGCGTCCAGCGCCTCGGCCGGCGCCCGCGGCCTGGCGGCCCAGGCCTTGAAGGACTGGTTCGATTCGCGCATCACCTCGATGCCCAGCGCTTCCTTGCTCGGGAAGTGGTGGTAGAGGCTGGCCTTGCGGATGCCGATCTCGTCGGCCACGTCCTGGAAGCTGAAGCCCAGGTAGGAGCGCGTGCGGATCAGCCGGCGCGCCACGCGCACGATCTGCTCGCGGGTGGAGGGGGCGGGAGCGGCAAGGGCATCGGCGGACATGCGCCTACTATAAGGTAGGCTGGCGGGGCATGCCAGCCCGCCCCGCCCGATGACCCTGTCGCTCAGTCGGCCTTGATGCCGGCCGCCTTGATGGCCCGGCCGTTGCTCTCGTACTCGGCCGCGATGGACTTGGCGAAGTCGGCCGCGGCCCCGCCGGTCGGCACGTTGTCGGTCGCGACCAGCTTGGCGCGCAGTTCCGGCGTGGCCAGCGCCTTGTTGATCTCGGCGTTGTAGCGCGCGGCCAGCGCCTGCGGCAAGCCGGCCGGCGCGAACACGCCGAACAGCGAGGACAGGTTGGCCGCCGGGTAGCCCAGCTCGGCCAGCGTCGGCACCTCGGGCAGACTCTCGAGCCGCGCCGGCGCACCCACGGCCAGCGGCCGCAGCTTGCCGGCCTTGATGTACTGCGACAGCGCGCCGCCCGCGTTGGTCGACAGCACCTCGAACTGCCCGCTGATCGCATCGTTCATCTGCTGGCCGCCGCCCTTGTAGGGCACGTGCGTGACCTCGATGCGCGCGCCGGCGTGCAGCTGCTCCAGCATGATGTGGCCCAGCGAGGCCTGGCCCGAGGTGGCCCAGCGGATCGCGCCGGGCTTCGCTTTCGCCTCGGCCAGCAGGCCGGCGAAGTCCTTGCTCGTGCTGGCCGAGGTGGCCATCAGCAGCACCGGCGAATACATCACGCTGGCGATCGGCTGGATGTCCTTCAGCGGATCGAAGGGCGACTTGCCCAGGTGCGGGTTGAGCACCAGCGGGCTGATCGCCGAGAAGCCCAGCGTGGCGCCGTCGGGCGCGGCCTTGGCCACCGCGTCCATGCCGATGCTGCCGCTGGCGCCGGCCTTGTTGTCGATCACCACCGGGATGTTCATCTGGGCCGCGAGCCGGTCGGCCAGCGCGCGCGCCACGGTGTCGCTCACGCCGCCGGCGGGGTACGCCACGATGATGCGCAAGGTCTTGGGCAGGGTCTGCGCGGAGGCGGCCGCGCCGCCGAGCGTGCCGGCGGCAGCCAGAGCCAGGGCGGACAGGGCCAGCGCGGCGCGCCGCGAAATTCGGGAATCCATTCGATCGTTCTCGTTGAAGGTTGTGGGGGACTCAGTCCAATTGCAATTTGCGTTCCCGGATCAGCTTGGCCCATTTCTCGTTGTCGGCCTTCACGAAGGCAGAGAACGCCGTCGGGCCCAGCGAATGCACTTCCGCACCCGCGACCGCGAACTTGGCCTGGATGTCGGGCTGCGCCAGCACCTTGGCCAGCTCGTTCGACAGCCGGTCGACCACGTCCTTGGGCATGCCCGCCGGCCCGACCAGGCCCTGGAAGCCCACCGACTCCATGCCGGCCAGGCCCAGCTCGGCCACCGTGGGCACGTCGGGCAGTTGCGGATCGCGCTTCGGGCCGGTCACGGCCAGCGCCTTGAGCTTGCCGCCCTTGACCTGCGGCAGCAGCACGCTGCCGGCGTCGATCAGGATCTGCGTCTGCCCGCCGATCAGGTCCTGCACCGCCGGGGCGCTGCCCTTGTACGGCACGTGCGTCATGTCCAGCCCGGTGACCTGGTTCATGAGTTCGCCGTTGAGATGGGTCGAGGTGCCGGCGCCGCCCGAGGCGAAGTTGACCTTGCCCGGCTGCCCCTTGGCCCAGGCCACGAAGGCCTTGAGGTCCTTGGCCGGATGGTCGTTGCGCGTGACGGCGATATAGCTGCCCTGGCTGATCTGGCCGATGTAGGTGAACTGCTTCACCGGGTCGTAGGGCGGCTTGGACTGCAGGTAGGGCGCGATGGCAAAGGGACCGGTGTTGGCCAGCAGCAGCGTGTAGCCGTCGGGCGCCTGGCGGGTCAGTTCGGTCGCAGCGATCATGCCGCTGGCGCCGGGCTTGTAGTCGACCACCATCTGCTGCTTGAGCGCCTCCTGCATCGGCACCTGCACCGTGCGGGCCGCGAAGTCGATGCCGCCGCCGGGCGGGTAGCCGACGATCAGGCGGATCGGCTTGGTGCTCGGGTAGCCCTGCGCCGAGGCCAGGCCCGCGGCGGCGGCGAGCGCGAGGGCGGTCCAGAAGTTCTTGCGAGCGGTCATGGTGATGCGGTCTCCGTGTTGTTGTGTTCCGGCGCCGATTCTGCCGCCTGCCGGGCGAGGCTCAGCGCATTGCCGACCGCCGCGCCGCCGGCCGTGTTGTCGAGCACGCACCAGCATTCGGCTCCCTCGGCCTGCGCCTGGCGCAGCCGTTGCGCGACGCTGGCCAGCAGGGCCTCGTCGTAGGCCGACCAGTAGACCCGCGGCGTGCCGTGCATGCGCACATAGACCAGGCCGGGCCAGCCGCCGGGCGCGGTGGCTCCGTCGTGCAGCACCGGGTCGGCCAGCACCCGGCCGACCTCGAAGCGCGCCAGCAGCGCATCGGCCTCGGGCGTGAACCAGCTCGCATGGCGCGGCTCGAGCGCGAGTCGGCCCGCGTGGCGCTCGCGCACATCCGCGAGAAAGCGCTGGACGACATCGGCATCGAAAGCCAGCCGCGGCGCGAGCTGCACCAGCAGGCAACCCAGCCGGTCGCCCAGGCCCGCGACCTGCGCGAGGAACGCGTCGAAGGGCTGCATCGCATCGACCAGCTGGCGCTCGTGCGTGACGGTCTTGGGCAGTTTGACAGCGAAGCGGAAGTGCGCGGGCGTGCTGGCCGCCCAGCGCGCATAGGTCTCCAGGCGGTGCGGCCGGTAGAACGACGTGTCGATCTCCACCGCGTCGAAGCGCTGCGCATAGCGAGCGAGATGCGAGCCCTCCGCCGGGAAGTTCGGCCACTGCGCGCGCGGCAGGCTCCAGCCGGCACAGCCGAAGCGCAGCGGAGGCAGGCCAGGGTTCGTCATCCGCGGGGATGGTGCTGCGCGTGCAGCTGCTTGAGCCGCTCGCGCGCCACGTGGGTGTAGATGGTCGTCGTCGAGATGTCCGCATGGCCGAGCAGCAGCTGCACCGCGCGCAGGTCGGCGCCGTGGTTGAGCAGGTGCGTCGCGAAGGCATGGCGCAGCGTGTGCGGCGACAGCGGCGAGCGGATGCCCGCGGCCTCGGCCTGCTTCTTCACGATGATCCAGAACATCACGCGCGTCATGCCCGCGCCGCGCGCGGTCACGAACAGGTCGGGCGTCTGCTGGCCGGCCAGGATTTCCGGGCGGGCCTCGTCCATGTAGCGCTCGATCCAGCGGCGCGCCTCGCCGCCGAAGGGCACGAGACGCTCCTTGTCGCCCTTGCCCGTCACGCGCAGCACGCCGTCGTTGAGGCTCAGCTCGATCACCTTGATCGCCACCAGCTCGCTCACGCGCAGGCCGCTTGCGTACATCAGCTCGAGCATCGCGCGGTCGCGCAGGCCCAGCGGCGTGTTCACGTCGGGCGCGTTGAGGAGGTCGTCGACCTGCTGTTCCGACAGCAGCTTGATCGCGCGCGGCGCCTGGCGCGCGGGCGCGAGCCGCAGCGTCGGGTCGGCCGTGATGCGGTTCTCGCGCAGGGCCCAGCGGTAGTAGCGCTTGAACACCGTGAGCCGCCGGTTGGCCGAGGTCGCCTTGCCGGTCCGGCCTTCGCGCCCGCCGTTCACCAGGCGCTCGCCCATGTAGGCCTGCAGGTCGCCCTCGGCCGCGCGATCGAGCGCGGTGGCGCGCTCGGCGTGCAGCCAGTGGGCGAACAGCGCGAGGTCCTGGCGGTAGGCCGCCAGCGTGTTCTTCGACAGGCCGTCCTCCAGCCACAGGGCGTCGACGAAGTCATCGATCTCCGGAACGGAAGCGGGGGCGGCAGGCGTTTTCACAGGGCGGGGCATGGCCCGCAAGATAGCAAACAAAAAGCCGCCCGAAGGCGGCTTTCGAGGCGAAGGCGCGGCGGCCTACTCGAGCGTGAGCTTCTGCTTGACCACGACCTGCTTGTAGACCTCGAACTCGGCCTTGATCTGGGCCGCGAACTGCTCGGGCGTGTTGGCCACGATGATCGAGTCGGTGTCCTCGATGCGCTTGCGCACCGCCGGGTCGGCCAGCGCCTTGCGCGTGCCTTCGCTGATCTTGTCGACCACTTCCTTCGGCAGGCCCTTGGGGCCCAGGATGCCGTAGTAGGCCATGCGGTTGACCGGCTCCAGCCCGACTTCCTTGAAGGTCGGCACGTTGGGCAGCGCGGCCACGCGGTTGGGCGCGCTCACCACGATCGGGATCAGCCGGCCGGCCTTGATGAAGGGCAGCGCCGAGGGCAGGTTGTCGAAGATGATCGGCACCTGGCCGGCCACCGTGTCGTTGAGCGCCGGGCCCGCCCCGCGGTACGGGATGTGCGTGACGAAGGTGTTGGTCAGGCTCTTGTACAGCTCCATCAGCAGGTGGCCGATGCCGCCCGTGCCCGAGGACGAGTACGAGTACTTGCCCGGATTCTTCTTGAGCTCGGCCACGAACTCGGCGTAGTTCTTGGCCGGGAAGTTCGGGTTGACCGCGATGATGTTCGGCGTGGCCGCGATGTTGATGATCGGCGTGAAGTCGTTGATCGGGTCGTAGGGCGTCTTGGGGTTGATCGCCGGGTTGGCGGCCGTGCTCGACACCGTGGCGATGCCCAGCTTGTAGCCGTCGGGTGCCGCGCGCGCGGTCTCGGAAGCGCCCACCACGCCGCCGCCGCCGGCCTTGTTGATCACGATCACGCTCTGCCCCAGCGTCCGGCCCAGCGGATCGGCGATCACGCGGGCGACGATGTCGGTGGTGCCGCCCGGTGCGAAGGGCACCTGAAGCTCGATGGCCCTGTTCGGATAACCCTGGGCCAGCGCCGGCCCGGCGATGGCGACCATTGCCGCTGCACCTGCGAGAGCGCTCCATTGACGACGTTGCATCAGCAAACTCCTTGTGAAAGTCGTGAAAACGAAAACGGCCATGCTAGCGGCTCGCACCCCATCGCGGTGCCCAGGATTACCCATGGAATGCACGGTTTATCCTCGACCGGTGAACTACGCGCAGCTCCTTTTCCCCGACTTCTCCCTGATCGCCTGCGGCTGGCTGCTGTGTCGCTACACCGCCCTCGACCGCCGCGTGTGGGACCAGGTAGAGAGCCTGGTCTATTACTTCCTGTTCCCGGTGCTGCTGTTCCATTCGATCGTGCGCAGCCCGATCGACTTCGGCGAGACCTCGCACCTGCTGGCCGCGGGCCTGGGCGTCTGCGCGAGCGGTGTCGCGCTGGCCTATGTGCTGCCCTACCTGCCCGGCATCGGCCCGCACATCGACCGGCGCGAACATGCGGGCAGCGTGCAGGTCGCGTTCCGCTTCAACTCCTTCATCTGCCTGGCGCTGGCCGACCGCCTCGGCGGCGCGCAGGGCCTGCTGATGATCGCGGTGCTGATCGGCGTGGGCGTGCCGCTGATGAACGTGGCGGCGGTCTGGCCGATGGCGCGCCATGCGCAGACCGGCTTCCTGCGCCAGCTGCTGCGCAACCCGCTGATCGTCGCGACCGCCACCGGCCTGGTGGTCAACCTGCTCGGGCTCGGCGTGCCGACCTGGATGGAGCCCACGCTGAGCCGCATCGGCGCCGCGTCGCTGGCGCTGGGCCTGATGGCGGCCGGCGCCGGCATGCAGTTCGCGACGCTGGCGCGCGCCAAGGTGCTCGCAGTGTCGCTGCTGTCGATCCGCCACCTGCTGCTGCCGCTGATCGGCTGGGGCCTGGCGCTGGCCTTGCGGCTGGACCCGGTGCAGGCCAGCGTGCTCATGACCTTTGCCGCCGTGCCCACGGCTTCGAGCGCTTACGTGCTCGCCGCGCGCATGGGCTACAACGGGCCGTACGTGGCCGGCCTGGTCACGCTGTCCACCTTGCTGGGCGTGGCGAGCCTGCCCTTCGCGCTCGCACTGCTGCACTGACAGACAAGCGGCCGGGGCGCCATCCCCCATTTGGTGGACTGTTCAAATGAATACCAAAGATTTAGCATTCCTGGCCTGAACGCGCACGGTGCTGTCGCGCGGTCCGTTCGGCAAAGGAGCTTTCACATGGGCTTCGGACTCGACCTCTTCGACAACGCGCAATTGCGGCTCGCGAGCGGGCTGCTGCTGTTGCTGGCCCTCGGTGGATGGGGCTGGCGCTGGATCGCGATGCGGCGTTCGGCGCGGCGGCGCATCGAGGCCGCGCGGGTGCGCGCGGGCCACCTGCCCAACGAAATCCCCACGGTGCGCGACGGCCTGGGCCGCCCACAGAGCGCCGCCCCCGACACCCTTCCCGAGTGGTTCATCCAGGGCAAGGGCGGGCACGCGGTGGTCGACGAGCGGCCGCGCATCCATCTGCGCTACCGCGACCCGCAGGGGCACAAGGCCGAATGCACGCTGCAGATCGAACAGGTCGACCTGCGACGGCGCTTCATCGTGGGCCACGGCGACCTGCCCGGCCAGGCGCGTGTGGTGCCGCTGCATGCGATCCAGAGCGCCCGCATGGCGACCACCGGCCAGCGCTTCAATGTCGACTTCTGGTTCGATGCGGTGAAGGTGGCGCGTCGGCGGCGCGGCGACAGCTAGGACGCATTCACGCCGCCCCGCCATCCCAACGCCGGTGCGACGCGCAGCGACAGGTCGCTCAGGATCTGCGCGTACTCCTCGCCGCTGAAGTTGTAGGGCAGCTCCACGCGCAGCTCGTCCACCTGCGGCAGCACCGGGTCGCGGTGCAGGCGCTCCAGGATCTCGTCCGACGTGCCCACCAGGTCGGCCGCGAACAACGTGCGCCGCTCGCCCTGCGGCGCCAGCGTGCGCTCCACACGCCCGGCCGCGAAGGCGCGGTAGCGCCAGCGGGTGGCGGCATCGGCACCGTCGAGCGGCACGATCACGCGGCCCAGCGCCACCCGGCCCTTGCGCTCGCCGGTCTCGCTGGCGCGGTAGCGCGCGACCAGGCCGCCTTGCGCGGTGAGGAAGTCGTCGGTGGTCTCGCCCGTCAGCACGTTGCCCTGCAGCAGGTTGAAGCCGTTGCGCCCCGCCCACTCGGCCGAGCGCAGCGAGCCGCCGCCGTACCAGAGCCGGTCGATCAGCCCCGGCGCATGCGGCTGCACCTGCGGCCGCACGCGCCCGCCGGCCGACTCCACGAAGGTCTGGGCGTCGCCGAGCAGCGTGTCTTCGAGGTTGGCCTTGAAGCGGCCCACGCGCTTGTGGCTGAAGTCGACTGTGTTCGGCGGCGCGTCGTAGAAACGCTGGCCCAGCAGCGCGCCATGCGGCGGCGCGCCCGCGCTCAGGCCCACCTGCAGCCGGCCGCGCGACAGGATGTCGACCGTGGCCATGTCCTCGGCCAGGCGGAAGGGATTCTCGTAGCCCATCTGGATCACGGCCACGCCCAGTTCGATGCGGCGGGTGCGCTGCGTGGCGGCGGCGAGGAAGGTCGCGGCCGAGGACACGCCGCGCTCCAGGTGCCGCTGCCGCACCCAGGCGCCGTCGAAGCCCAGCCGCTCGCCGAGCTCGAACAGGCCCAGCGCGGTCTCCAGGCCCGCCAGCGGGTCGGCCTCGGCATAGTTGCCGGGCGTGAGGAAGGCCAGGTGCCGGATGCTCACGGCGCGAATTTCGGCAGGCCGGGCGGGTTGGTCTCCGACTTCGGCAGCGCCTCTTCCGCGAGGCTCCAGCGCGCCAGCGTCTTCGCGTAGCTTCCGTTGCGGATCAGCTGGTTGGTGGCCGCGGTCAGCGCCACGGCCAGGCCGCTGCCCTTGCGCGTGGCGATCGCCACGTCGGACTTCAACGGCCAGCCCGCGTTGACCGTGCCGACCAGCCGGATCTGGCCGTTCTTCGCGGCCTCGTAGGCCTGCGGCGCGTTGGGGTTGAAGTTGGCCTCCACCCGCTGCGTGACCACCGCCAGCGTGCGCGTCACATCGTCATCGTAGTACTGGATGATGGCGGGCTTGAGGCCGGCCGCGGCGTTCTGCCGGTTCCACTCGAGCAGGATGCGCTCCTGGTTGGTGCCCGCGCCGGTCGTGAGCTTCAGGCCCGCGATGTCCTTCGGTTCCTTGATGCTCTGGATGGCGCTGTCGGCCTTGACGTAGAAGCCGTGCAGGCCCAGCCGGTAGGTCGAGAAATCGAACTTCTCCTTGCGCTGCTCGGTCACGCCCACGTTGGAGATCACCGCGTCGTACTTGCCCGAACTCAGGCCCAGCGGCCAGTCGGCCCAGGCGATGGGCAGCAGCTCGAGTTTCAGGCCCAGGGTGTCGGCCACGAGCAGCGCGAAGTCGGCGTCGAAGCCCACCACGGTCCGGGCGTCGGTGGCATAGGTCGAGATGGGCGGCGCGAAGGGCGCGATGGCGACGGTCAGCACGCCTGGCTTCACGAACTTGAAGTCGGCCGGGATCGCCTTCACGGCCTCGGCGTCCTTGGCCGTGCGCAGTCGACCCGGCTGCTCGGGACTGAAGTCGAACTTGTCGGCGGCCTGCGCCGCGCCGGTGATCAGCGCAAGCGCCACGAGGCCGCGGGCGAACCACGCCACGGGAGTGCTCCGGAGGAATGCCATGGTCATCAGTTCTTCGGCAGGCCGGGCGGGTTGGTGCGCGAGGTCTGGATGGCTTCCGACTCCAGGCTCCAGCGCGACAGCGTCCTGGCATAGTTGCCGTTCCTGATCTGCGTGTTCAGCGCCAGCGTCACCGCCTCGGCGATGCCCGAGCCCTTGCGCGAGGTGACGGCGATCTCGGCGTTCAGCGGCCAGCCGCCGGAGAACACGCCGGCCAGCCGGGTCTTGCCGTCGCGCGCCTCGTAGGCCGCGATGGCGTTCGGCCCCACGTAGATGTCGGCGCGGCCCGACTGGATTGCCAGGCGCTGCACCACATCGTCGTCGTAGTACTGGAGCTCGATGGGCTTGAGCCCGGCCGCCACGTTCTGCTTGTTCCAGCGCAGGATGATCTGCTCCTGGTTGGTGCTGGCCTGCACGATGGTGCGCAGGCCCGCGATGTCCTTGGGTTCCTTGATCGCGCCCAGCTTGCTGTCGGACTTCACGTAGATGCCGATCTGGTCGTTGCGGTAGGTCGAGAAGTCGAACTTCTCCTTGCGCTCCTCGGTCACGGTCACGTTGGACACCACCAGGTCGAACTTGCCCGACTGCAGGCCCAGCGGCCAGTCGCCCCAGGTGGTGGACACCAGCTCCAGCCGGCGTCCCAGGCTGTCGGCCACCAGTTGCGCGATGTCGGGCGCGTTGCCCACGGGCGTCCTGGTGTCGGTGGCATAGGCCGCGAAAGGCAGGCGGCCGGTGGTGGTGCCGACGACGAGCACGCCCTCCTTCTGGAACTTGAAGTCCCTGGCCAGGGCCACCGCCTCCTCGTTCTTCTGCGCGCGCGGGCGGCCCGCCTGCTCGGGGCTCAGGTCGGGTGCGGTCTGGGCGGCGGCGGCCAGCGGCAGCAGCAGCGCCGCCAGCAGAACGGACAGGATGTTTCGTCGAGGGGTCATGGGTGCGATGCAGTGAAGAAGGAAAAGAAAAGGATCAGAGAACCTTGGCCAGGAACTCGGCCGTGCGCGGATGCTTCGGCGCGTTGAACACCTGCTCGGGCGTGCCGGTCTCGAGGATGCGGCCGCGCTCCATGAAGACGATGGTGCCGGCCACCTCGCGCGCGAAGCCGATCTCGTGCGTGACGATGAGCAGCGTGGTGCCCGAGCGCGCCAGCTCCTTGATGACGGCCAGCACCTCGCCCACCAGCTCGGGGTCGAGCGCCGAGGTGGGCTCGTCGAACAGCAGCACCTTGGGCTTGAGCGCCAGCGCGCGCGCGATGGCCACCCGCTGCTGCTGGCCGCCGGAGAGCTGGCGCGGGTAGGCATGCGTCTTGTCGGCCAGGCCCACGCGCCGCAGCAGCTCGGAGGCCAGCGCCTCGGCGTCGGGGCGCGACAGGCCGCGCACCGAGACCGGCGCCTCGACGATGTTCTCCAGCACCGTGAGGTGCGGGAACAGGTTGAAGTTCTGGAACACCATGCCCACGTCGACCCGGCGCCTGAGGATCTCCTTCTCGTGCAGCTCGTAGAGCGTGTCGGCATCGCGGCGGTAGCCGATCAGCTCGCCGTCGATGGCGATGAAGCCGTCGTCCACGCGCTCCAGGTGGTTGATGGCGCGCAGCAGCGTCGACTTGCCCGAGCCCGACTGGCCGAGGATCACCGTCACGCTGCCCTGCCCCACCGTGAGCGTCACGTCGTCGAGCACCTGGAGCGCGCCGAAGCGCTTCGAGACGCCGTGGATCGTGACCTCGCCGCCCTGCGTGAGCGGATCGGTCCAGCGCGGCAGCTGCGCGGGTGCCGCGGCGGGCGGCGCCGCGGGCTCGCTCGCCGCCGCCTTCGAAGGCCACAGCCCGCGCAGCACACCGCCGAGCCACGAGCGCGGCGGGTTGCGCAAGGCACCGCGCGAGAAATGCCGCTCCACATAGTGCTGCACCACCGACAGCGCCGTGAGGATCACCAGGTACCAAACGGTCGCCACCATCAGCAGCGGGATCACTTCCAGGTTGCGCCGGTAGATGATCTGGATCGTGTAGAACAGCTCGGGCAGCGCCAGGATGTAGAGGTTGGACGTGCCCTTGGCCAGCCCGATGATGTCGTTGAAGGCCGTGGGCAGGATGGTGCGCATCGCCTGCGGCAGCACGATGCGAAACGACTGCCGGCTGCGCGACAGGCCCAGCGCCGCCGCGGCCTCGAGCTGGCCCTGTTCCACCGACAGGATGCCGCCGCGCACGATCTCCGACGCGAAGGCCGCCTGGTTCAGCGTGAGGCCCAGCAGCGCCGCCACGAAAGGGCTGATCAGCTGCGTGGTCGGGTACGAGAAGAAGGTGACATCGGTGCCCGGAATGCCCAGCGTCACCGTCTCGTAGAGATAGCCGAGGTTGTTGATGATCAGCAGCAGCACGATCACCGGGATCGAGCGGAAGATCCAGGTGAACACCCACGACAGCTTCGACAGCAGCGGCGAGCGCGACACGCGGGCCAGCGCCAGCCCGGTGCCGAAGAAGAAGCCGAGCACCGCGCCCAGCGCCGTCAGCAGCAGCGTGCGGCCCAGGCCCTCGAGCACCGGCTCGGCGAAGAACCATTGCGCGAACACGCCCCAGCCCCAGCGCGGGTTGGTCAGGGTCGAATACAGCACCACCGCGATGACCGCCGCCGCGAACACCGTGCCCACGGTGCGCGCCGGGTAGCGGGCCGGCACGATGCGGAAGTGCGAGTAGTCGCCTTTTTCCGGCGCGGCGGGTGCGGCACGCGGCGCTGGCGGCACGCGCGCCGGTGCGGCCTCGCCGTCGAGGACGGTGGTGTTCATCGCTGCACCGCCTCGGCCTGCTGCGGCGCGATCCGGGCCGACGGGCGCGCCACCTGCAGCTGTTTCTCGAAGGGCAGCTTGCGCGGCGTTTCCGGGTCCTCGGGCGGATCGAACAGCGCGGTGTAGCCGTGGCCCAGGTACAGGCCCACGGCCTCCGGCTGTCGAAAGCCGGTGGTCAGGTAGATGCGCTCATAACCCTGGCGCCGCACCTGCGCCTCCAGTTCGAGCAGCACCTTGCTCGCCAGGCCCTGGCGCCGCAGCGCGCTGTGGGTCCACATGCGCTTGAGCTCGGCGGTGCGTTCGTCGTGGCGCATGAACGCGCCGCCGCCCACCGCCACGCCATCGCGCAGCAGCAGCACGAAGTTGCCATGGGGCGGCGCGAACAGATGCGCCGGGTAGCGCTCCATCTCGCGCGGCTCGCCGGGCTCGCGCAGCACGTCGCCGTAGCGGCTGTCGTACTCGAAGGCCAGCTCGTCGAGCAGCGGCTGTGCGCGCGGATCGAGCGGCGTGGTGTAGACGAAGGCTTCGTGCATCAGGCGGCCCTCCGTGCCGGCGCCGTCGGAATCGCGGGGTCCGCGGCCGCATGGCGGCTCGCCTTGCGCGGCAGGCCCAGGTGGTCGCGCAGCGTCTGCCCGGGCAGCGTGCGGCTGTAGCGCCCGCGCGCCTCCAGCACCGGCAGCACGAATTCGATGAAGTCGTCCAGGCCCTGGCCCAGCACCGCAAAACCCAGGATGAAGCCATCGGCCGCGCCCTCGTCCACCCAGCGGATGATCTCGTCGGCGATGCGTTCGCCGGTGCCCACGAACTGGGTGCGCGGCGTCGCCACTTCGAGTGCCACTTCGCGCAGCGTCAGGCCCTTGCCCCTGGCGTTGGCCTTGATGCGGTCGGTGGTCGAGCGGAAGCTGTTGCGGCCGAGCTCGCCGAGTTCGGGAAAGGCCTCGTCGAGCGCGTACTGGCCGAAGTCGTGGTGGTCGAAGAAGCGGCCCAGGTAGGCCAGTGCCTCCTCGATGGTCAGCAGTTCGCGGATCCGCCGGTACTTGGCCTCGGCCTCTTCCTCGGTGGCCGCGACCACCGGGCCGATGCCGGGGAAGATCTTCACGTCGCCGGCCTGGCGGCCTTGCGCCACCGCGCTGGCCTTGACCTGGCGCAGGAAGCCGCGCGTCTCGTCGAGCGAGGGCGAATGGGTGAACACCGCGTCGGCGTACTTGCCGGCCAGGCCGATGCCCGCGTCGGAGGAGCCGGCCTGGAAGATCACCGGCTGGCCCTGCGGCGAGCGCTGGATGTTGAGCGGCCCCGCCACCTCGAAGAAACGCCCCTTGTGGTCGAGCGTGTGCAGCTTGTCGCGGTCGAAGAACTGGCCGCTCTGGCGATTGCGCACGAAGGCATCGTCGTCCCAGCTGTCCCACAGGCCCTGCGCCACGGCCAGGTATTCGTCGGCGATCTCGTAGCGCAAGGCATGTTCGGGGTGCGCGCGGCTGTAGTTCTTCGCGCTGCCTTCCAGCGGCGTGGTCACCACGTTCCAGCCCGCGCGGCCGCCGCTGATGAGGTCGAGCGAGGCGAACTGACGCGCCACGGTGAACGGGTCGCTGTACGAGCTGGACACCGTGCCGGCCAGGCCGATCTTCGAGGTCGTCACGGCCAGCGCCGAGAGGATCGAGATTGGCTCGAAGCGGTTGAGGAAGTGCGGGATCGACTTCTCGTTGATGTAGAGCCCGTCGGCCACGAAGGCGAAGGCGATGCCGGCTGCCTCGGCCTTGCGCGCCGTGCCGATGAAGAAGTCGAGGTTGACGCTGGCGTCGGCCGGCCCGCCCGGATGCTTCCAGGAATTCATGTGGCTGCCCGCGCCTTGCAGCATGACGCCGAAGGGAATGTTGCTCATGGCGAACTTTCCTTTTGTCTCGTGTATGGGGGTACGGCTCAGGCCGGCACGCGGTCGCGCGCCGCGGCCAGCAGTTCGATCGACGCGTGGCGCGCCGCGAAGTCCGCGACCGGGATGTCGATGACGAACTCCTCGATGCCGTGCTGCTCGCTCAACGCATCGAGCGCATCGCGCACTTCTTCGCCGGTGCCTGCGATGACGTGGGGGCGCCGCTCTTCGGTGCGGTAGTCGGCCACGCCGGCCTGGCGCGCGAACTCGGCGGCGGCCTCGAGGCTGGGCAGGTTGACCGTCTGGCCGGTGGACAGGTACACGCGGAAGCTGCGCAATGCACCGACCGCTGCCGCGGCCTGCGCGTGCGTCGGCGCGGCAAAGGCGAAGAGCGCGAGCCACGGGGCGCGGCCGGTCTCGGCGCGGTAGGCCGCGATCGACTGCGCGAGGTTCACCGGGTCGCCGTTGAAGTGCCCCGCATAGACGAACTGCCAGCCCAGGCGCGCGGCCAGCACCGCGCTGTCGGGGCTGCCGCCCAGCAGCACGCGTTGCGGCGGCTGCGGGGGCTCGGGCCGGGCGAGCGCGCCGGCCAGCGCGTGGTCGGGCGCGACACCGTCGTACAGGAAGGCATCGAGCTCGGCCAGGCGAAGCGCGAAGTCTTCCTTCTTCCTGAGCGGATCGTGCAGCCATTGCAGCGCCTTGCTGGTCAGGGGCAGGCCGCCCGGTGCCTTGCCGATGCCCAGGTCCACGCGGCCCGGCGCCAGCGAGGCCAGCACGCGGAAGGTCTCGGCCACCTTGAAGGGGCTGTAGTGCTGCAGCATCACGCCGCCGGTGCCGACGCGGATGCGCGAAGTCCTGGCCAGCACATGCGCGGCCAGCACCTCGGGCGCCGAGCCTGCATAGCTGCTGTTGCCGTGGTGCTCGGCCAGCCAGTAGCGCCGGTAGCCCAGCCGCTCCGCGCTTTGCGCCAGCGCCACGGTGTGCTGGAAAGCCTGCGCGGCTTCGGCGCCTTCAGGGATCAGGCTCTTGTCAAGCAGGGACAGCGAATAGGACACGGTGTGCGGCGAAAGACGCCCCGGAGAGAATTGCTGCGAATTCTCTGGGGCCTTGCGCGCACCGCTTGCGCTGAATTCCTCTATCGATAGTTGCGGATTGCAGGGTCGAGGCCTGCGGGGGACCGGATCAGAAGCGGGCCTTGAGGAAGGCGCTCGGCCCTTGCAGCTTCACGCGCAGCCGCGTGTCGATGGTGTCGTCGCGCTTCAGGTCGATGTCGGTCACGCCGTACGACAGCACCAGGCCGACGTTCTTGATCGGGAACCACTCGACGCCCACGGCCGCGTTGTAGATGCTGCCGTGCACCTTGCCGCCGTTCTTCCAGACGCCCGAGGCATCGGCGAACAGGCGGAAGTCGGGCGTGAGCGCATGCCGCACGCCGACCTCCAGCAGCGGCGCGATCGCGTCCTCGCTCTGGCTGGTGCTGAAGGCCGCGGTCGTGCCGTTGACCGTGGCATTGGCGCGCGCGTCGAGCCCGACCCGGTAGTACGCGGCACCGGCACCGAGGCCGACCACCGTGTTGCCCGAACCGATCCACCACTTGTAGGCCAGCTTGGCGAACTCGATCTTGGTGTCGAGCGTGGCATCGGCCGACGCCGCGACCTGGTTTGGCCCCACCGTGAAGTTGCCGCCGACGCTCTGCGAGTAGCTGCGCGAATAGCGGTAGTAGTCGAAGGACAGGCCCTGGCTGTCGAACAGCAGCAGGTCGGCCGAGATCCGCGGCATGGTCACGGCATCGCGCTTGACGTCGCCGGAATCGAGCCGGCCGTAGGGCGTGTCGAAGCGCGCGCCAAAAGTCGGCTCGGCATGAAAGGCGCCCACCGACAGGCTGAAGCGATCGAGTGCGGGCGAGACCTGGGCGGCGGCCGGTGTGGCGGCGAACCAGGCGGTGCCGAGCAACACGGCCAGCGTACAGAGACGACCGATGGGCATCGAGGATGGCGGGGACGACAGGGACAGGGGCATGACGGCGTGAGCTTTCTCTGGGGGTCGTCAGGGTCTGCGGAATTCGCATCCCTGTGCATGGTGGAGGTATTCCCTGGGGAGATGTCGATCCTCGGGCCGCCAGGCTGTCGACCGCATGCGCGCATGCCGATGCGACGTGTAGGACTTTCACGACGATGACGCGGGACCCGCGCGCACGCTGCCCCTACGAAGCGCATGCATACCGCGCGCTGTGCGCCGAGGGTCGGGGATAATCACGCCGCTTCCGCAGATCACAGGTCAGCCACGCTTCCCAAGCCAGCCTGTCGCAGCGACCGCCCGCGCCTGCCGCGCCCGTTCCTGAACAACGACCATGACCGCTTCGACCCTGTCCCGCGTCCACCTCGCCTCGCGCATCGCCGCGGGCATGCTGGGCGGCTACGCCTTCACCTGGGGCTTCATCGCCCTGCTGATCGGCCTGCTGTTCGCCGCGAAGATGGAATTCCATGACGCCGAAGCGCTGGGCTACATCCTCGGCTTCATCGTCTTCCTGGGGGTGTTCCTCTGGGCCTTCAGCGCGCGCAGCCTGGCCCGCGTGTGGCTGGTGCTGGCCGGCGGCGGCGCCCTCATGACCGGCGCGGCCTGGCTCGTGCAGCGCGCCCTGCTCTAAGGACATCCCACCATGTTCCAGAATTTCCGCCTCACCATGGCCTGGCTGCACACCTGGTTCGGCCTGGTGCTGGGCTTCGTGCTGATGGTCGTGTTCTTCTTCGGCTCGCTGTCGGTGTTCGACCGCGAGATCGACCGCTGGGCGATTCCCGAATCGCGCTTCGCGCCGCAGCCCATGCCCTCCTTCGACAAGGTGCTGCTGCCCGTGTTCCAGGACATGAAGGCCAGCCCGGAGAGCATCGCGCAGGCGCGCAGCCGCGTGAATGGCCCGATGGCCGAGAGCTTCCCGGTCATCAAGAGCTGGGGCGCCTACACCACCCACCGCGATCCGGTGCTGGGCCTGTTCTCGAGCTATGAACTGCCCAACGCCAAGGACCCCGAAGACGGCGTCTTCGGCACCCGCACCATCGACCCGCGCAGCGGCAAGTCGCTGCCCGACGACCATCTCAAGATCGGCAGCCAGTTCTTCTACCCGCTGCACTACAGCCTGCACCTCGAGTGGAAGAACCTGGGCTACTGGATCGTCGGCTTCGCGGCGCTGATCATGCTGGTGGCACTGGTCAGCGGCGTGGTGATGCACCGCAAGATCTTCCGCGAGCTCTTCACCTTCAGGCCGAAGAAGCACACGCAGCGCAGCGCGCTCGACCTGCACAACCTCACGGGCGTGGTGGCCCTGCCCTTCCATTTCATCTTCGCCTTCTCGGGCCTGGTGATCTTCGGCGGCATCTACTTCCCGGTGACCCACACGCAACTCGAGCCGCTGCACGAGATGCACGAAAAGCACGAGGCGCTCGAGACCGGCCTGCCGCACGATCGCGCGGGCGTGGCCGGGCCGCTGGCCTCGGTCGATGCGATGGTGGCCGAGGCCCAGCGCCGCTGGGCCGCCAAGGACATGGCGGGCGACGTCGGCTTCCTGAGCGTGCAGCACGTGGGCGATGCCAACAGCTACGTGAGTGTGTACCGCGCCGGCACCGACCGCATCGCGCTCACCGGCGAGGGCATGCACTTCAAGGCCGCGACCGGCGAGCTGCTGCGCGAAGACCCGCCGCTCACGCCCGTGGCCAGCATCAACACCTTCCTGACCGGCCTGCACCTGCAGCACTTCCGCCACTGGCTGCTGCGCTGGCTCTACGTGCTGGGCGGCCTCGCGGGCTGCGCCTGCATCGCGACCGGCTTCATCTTCTTCGTCGAGAAGCGCAAGCGCCAGCACGCCAAGCAGGGCAAGGGCGGCGCGCGCTGGGTCGACGGCTTCGCCGTGACCACGGTCACCGGCATGCTGGTCGCCGCGCTCGCCATGCTGATCGGCAACCGCCTGCTGCCCGACGTGATGCCCGCGGGCTGGCCCGGCAAGGGCGATGCCGAGAAGTACATCTTCTGGGGCGCCTGGGTGCTGGCCGGCCTGCACGGCCTGTGGCGCACCGCGCCCGTGGCCGAGGCGCGCATGGCGCCGGCCTGGGCCGAGCAATGCGGGGCCATCGCCGCGCTGGCCGTCACGGCCGTGCTGCTGAACTGGGCCACCACCGGCGACCACCTGCTGCGCACGCTCGGCGAGCGCTACTGGCCCGTGGCCGGCGTCGACCTGTTCCTGCTGGCCAGCGCCGCCATCGCGATCGCCGTGGCACGCAAGCTCGGCCGACGCGCCGGCGCGCCGGTGGCCTCGAGCGCCGCGCTGGCGCGGGAGCGCGCCCGTGCCTGATGCCGTGCTGCTGTTGCTGGCCCTGGCGGCCAACCTCGCGGGCCTGGGCTGGCTGGCCCTGGCGATGGACGTTCACTGGGAACAGGTCTTCGGGCCGCGGCCGGCCTCGCCCGGCGTGGTGAAGCTGCTGCGCGTGGGGGGCGTGGCGGGCCTGGCCGTGTCGCTGGCGCTGTGCCTGCGCGTCGACCACGCGTCGATGGCCTTCCTGGTCTGGTTCATGACGCTGGCCGGCTCCGCGCTGGCAATCGCCTTCACGCTGAGCTGGCGGGCGCGGTGGCTGGGGCTGCTGACCGGCCGACGGACTTCCTAGATCTGCACCGTGAGGTAAACGCCCTCGCGCCCCACCACCGGGTCGCGCGTGGGCATGAAGATCGTGCAGTCGTCGCAGGGCGAGCGAATCTCCTGGCCCGCATCCACCGCGATCAGTTCGCCCTTGGCGAAGGTCTCGAAGCCGATCACCGGCCGCACAAAGGCGAAGCCCGGGGTCTTCACCATGTGCACCGCGAGCAGCCGGAAGCGCCGCGCGGGCGCGCCGGCCGAAGCTGCGGGCCGCGCATCGATGAGCCCGTGGTGCGCGAGGAAGCGCAGCGTCACGTCCGTCGCGAGATCGGCCGCCGACTGGCTGAAATGCTGGCCGCACTCCACCACCACGGCGCCGAGGCTGTCACCGGCCGCATCGCCATGGCGCGCATAGGACATCACGCCCGTGCCCGGCGCAGCGCCCGGCGGCATGACCAGGTGCACCAGCGGGCTGCCCACTGCCAGCGTCAGCGCGGCATTGCGTTCGAACTCCGGGTAGACCCAGAAGGGCTGCACCGGCGCGCGCGTGGAGTGGATGTCGAGGATGCTGTCGGCCGCGGCCAGCACCGGGCGCAGTTCGCGCGCGCGGCGCAGCTCGGGGCTCTGCTCGGCACCGTCGAGCATCGCGGGCGACCAGATGCGGTTGAGGTTGTGCACCAGCTGGCGGTTCTCGTAGGGCCGCTCGAGGTCGAAGGCCTCGTAGGCCTCCACGTTCGCAAAGCTCACCGTGAGGGTGCCGACCTGGGGGCGCACGCCGGTGTCGAGCAGATGCGTGGCAGCCACCATGCCGCAGATCTCGTTGCCGTGGGTCAGCGCGTTGACCAGCACATGGGGGCCGGGCCGACCCGATGCGAAGCGGTGCACATAGTCGATGCCGGTGTTGCCCTGCCGGTAGGCCGACAGGTCGCGCGGCAGCACCTCCAGCGGCGAGCTGTCGGGAACGAAGGTCGTCATAGCCTCACTCCCCCTTGATGCCGGCGCGCTTGACCAGCTCGCCGTACACCGCGAGGCGCTCCGACATCATGGCGGTGAACTGCGCCGACGACAGCGCCTCGGGCGCCAATGCGCCGCGCGACTGCAGCGCCTCCAGCATGGCCGGCTGCTCCGCCACGGTGCGCACGGCCTTGTAGAGCACGGCCAGCACCTCGGGCGGCGTCCTGGCCGGTGCCGCCAGGCCGATCCACGAGGTGGCGTTGACCACCGGGTAGCCCAGCTCCTCGAAGGTGGGCACATCGGGCAGCACCGACAGGCGCGTGGGCGCGGCCACCGCCAGCGCGCGCAGCTTGCCGGCCTGGATCTGCGGCAGGAAGGGCGCGAGGTTGTCGAGGCCGAACTGCACCTCGTTGGCCATCAGCGCCGCGACCAGCGGGCCGCCGCCGCGGTAGGGCACGTGCACCGCGTTGAACTGCGCCGCGTTCCTGAGCAGTTCCACATTGAGCTGCCCCATGCTGCCCGGCCCCGCGCTGCAGAAATTGAGCTGGCCGGGGTTCGCCTTCAGATGGGCCAGGAACTCCTTGAAGGTCTTGCCCGGCACCGCCGGGTTGACCACCAGCACGTTGGGCGTGCGGGCCAGCTGCGCGATCGAGGCGAAGTCCTTGATCGGGTCGTAGCCCGTGTTGGCCTGCGTGAGCGGATTGGCCAGGTGCGAGCTTTGCGAGGAGACCACCAGCGTGTAGCCGTCGGCCTTGGCGCGCGCCACCTGGGCGCTGGCGATCGAGCCGCCGGCGCCCGCGCGGTTGTCCACCACCACCGAGGTGCCCAGCGCCTTGGCCAGCGGCTCGGCGTAGAGCCGCGCGATCAGGTCGACCGAGCCGCCCGCGGGGAAAGGCACCACCAGCGTGACCGGCCGGGACGGGAAAGACTGCGCATGCGCCCCCAGGGGCAGCGCGGCGGCCAGGCCCATGCCCAGAAGGCTGCGGCGGCGCAGCGTGAAAGCGTCGGAGAAGGAGCGCATGGCGTGGTGTCCAGAAAGAGTGGAAAGAGAGCAAGAAGATTATTTGAAGAGATTTTTTCATTTTATTTTTCAAATTGCAATGAAGTCTTCAAAATCGGAAGGCAGGCAGTTTGCTCACAATCCCCCATGGCCACCCAGAACCTCAACCAACGCATCGCCGGCTACGACCGGAAGCTCACCAAGAGCGAGCAGCGGCTGATCGCCGAACTGCAGGCCCGCCACCCGCAGGGCCTGCTCGAATCGGCCAGCCAGCTGGCAAGGCAGGTCGACACCAGCGCCTCCACCGTGGTGCGGCTGCTCGCCAAGCTGGGCTATGCGAGCTATGCCGAAGCGCAGATGGAAGCGCGTTCGGAGGTCACGGCCCTGCTCGCCACGCCCGGCACCCGCGCCAGCGCCGTGATCGGCGACGACACCTCCATCCGCTCCTGCCTGGACAACGTGCTGCTGCACGACCAGCACAACCTGGCCGCCACCTTCGCCGCGCTCGACGTGGCCGCCTTCGAGGCCACGGTGCGCCTGCTCACGCAGCGCAAGGCGCGCGTCCACGTGCTGGGGCAGCGCCACGGCGCCCCGATCGCCAGCCACCTGGCCCTGCACCTGAACCTGTGCCTGCCCGACGTGCGGCTGATGTCGTCGACCGGCCCGCTGTTCATCGAGGACGAGATGCTGTGGATCGGCGAGCACGACGTGCTGCTGGCCCCGACCTTCCGCCGTCACTCGCTGGCGATCACGCGCGCCGCGAAGTACTTCCGGGACCACGGCGCCAGGGTGGTGGTGATCACCGACGTGCCCACCGCCCCACCCGTGGCCTCGGCCGACCATGTGCTGCTGGTGCGCACCTCGAGCGCCTCGCCCTTCGACTCCTACACCGCCGCGCTCTCGGTGGCCAACGCGCTGGTCATGGCCGTGGCGCAGCGGCGCAAGAAGGAACTGGGCGCGGCGCTGGAGCGCGGCGAGGCACTGTGGGCCAAGCACTGGAAGGAAGCGGACATTTGAGCGCCCGCGCTCTCGGAAGGCCTGGCCCCCGTCCACCATAATGTGTGGCCGGGCTACCGCCGCTCTGCGGCGCGGGCATGGCACCGCAGCAAGAGCGCTCCGGTGCTGCACTCCACAGGTCGGAAGCAACCCGGTACCCCCTTTCAAATCGACAGGCCAAGCGCCGACGCCGCAAGCGCGAACGTCGCGCGGCGCGGACCAGTGAAGACAAGCGAACAATGACCGAGGCGAGTGCAATGAACTCCAATGGGATCCGCGGTGCGGGCAAGAAAAGCCTGCCGGACCCGACGCTGGCGAAGGACGACTTCGCGCAGCACACGCCCATGATGGCGCAGTATTTCCGCCTCAAGGCGGACCATCCCGACACCCTGCTGTTCTACCGGATGGGCGACTTCTACGAGCTGTTCTACGCCGACGCCGAGAAGGCCGCGCGCCTGCTCGACATCACGCTCACGCAGCGCGGCCAGTCGGGTGGCCAGCCGGTCATGATGGCCGGCGTACCCTTCCATGCGGTCGATGCCTACCTCGGGCGGCTGATCAAGCTGGGCGAGTCGGTCGCGATCTGCGAGCAGGTGGGCGAGGTCGGCGCCACCAAGGGCCCGGTCGAGCGCAAGGTGATGCGCGTGGTCACGCCCGGCACGCTGACCGATGCCGAGCTGCTCAACGACAAGAGCGAATCGCTGCTGCTGGCCGTGCATGCGGGCAGCCGCAATTTCTGCGGCCTGGCCTGGCTCAGCGTGACCGGCGCCGAGCTGCGCCTGGCCGAATGCCCGGCCGATGCGCTGGAAGCCTGGATCGCGCGCATCGCGCCCAGCGAACTGCTCTACAGCGCCGAGGTCACGCCGGCCTTCGAGAACCGCCTCAAGGCCGCGCGCGCGGCCCAGCCCTTCACGCTGTCGGTGCGCCCGGCCTGGCAGTTCGACGGCGCGCTGGGCGAACGCAAGCTCTGCGAGCAGCTCGCGAGCGCCAGCCTGTCGGCCTGGAACGCCGAGGCGCTGGGCAACGCGCATGCCGCGGCCTCGGCGCTGCTGGGCTATGCCGAGCACACACAGGGCCGCGCGCTGCCGCACCTGCAGCGCCTCACGGTGGAGCGCGACGGCGACCTGATCGAGCTGCCGCCCGCCACGCGGCGCAACCTCGAACTGGTGCAGACATTGCGCGGCGAGGATTCGCCCACCCTGTTCTCGCTGCTCGACACCTGCATGACCGGCATGGGCAGCCGCCTGCTCAAGCGCTGGCTGCTGTCGCCGCGGCGCGAGCGCGGCGAGGCGCAGGCGCGGCTCGATGCGATCGGCGCGCTGCAGGCGCCGGCGCTCGGCGGCAGCAGCGCGCCCTGGCGCACGCTGCGCGAACAGCTCAAGAACACCAGCGACGTCGAGCGCATCGCGGCGCGCATCGCGCTGCGCCAAGTGCGTCCGCGCGAACTGGTGGCGCTGCGCCTGGCGCTGGCCAAGGCCGAGCAGCTCGCGCCCGCCCTGCCTGGCGCGGCTGCGCTGCTGCAGCAGATCGCGCAGCGCCTGTCGCCGCCCGCGGGTTGCGCCGAGCTGCTGGTCGCGGCGCTCAAGCCCGACCCGGCCGCGCTGGTGCGCGACGGCGGCGTGATCGCGACCGGCCACGATGCCGACCTCGACGAGCTGCGCGCGATCAGCGAGAACTGCGACGAGTTCCTGCTCAAGCTCGAAGCGAGCGAACGCGAGCGCACCGGCATCAGCAACCTTCGGGTGCAGTTCAACCGCGTGCACGGCTTCTACATCGAGGTCACGCAGAGCGCGCTGTCGAAGGTGCCCGACAACTACCGCCGCCGCCAGACGCTGAAGAACGCCGAGCGCTTCATCACGCCCGAGCTCAAGACCTTCGAGGACAAGGCGCTGAGCGCGCAGGACCGCGCCCTGGCACGCGAGAAGTGGCTCTACGAGCAGCTGCTCGACGCGCTGCAGCCGCATGTGAACGCGCTCACCGCCCTGGCCGCAGGCATCGCCACGCTCGACGCGCTGTGCGCGCTGGCCGAGCGTTCGCACACGCTGCACTGGAAGGCGCCGAGCTTCGTCTCGCACCCCTGCATCGAGATCGCGCAGGGCCGCCATCCGGTGGTCGAGGCGCGGCTGGCCGAGAAGTCGGCCGGCGCCTTCATCGCCAACGACACCCAGCTCGGGCCGCAGCAGCGCATGCAGGTCATCACCGGCCCCAACATGGGCGGCAAGTCGACCTACATGCGGCAGATCGCGATCGTGGTGCTGCTGGCCTCCATCGGCTCGCACGTGCCCGCGGCGGCCTGCCGGCTCGGACCGATCGACGCGATCCATACCCGCATCGGCGCGGCCGACGACCTGGCCAACGCGCAGTCGACCTTCATGCTCGAGATGACCGAGGCCGCGCAGATCCTGCACGGTGCCACCGCGCAGTCGCTGGTGCTGATGGACGAGATCGGCCGCGGCACCAGCACCTTCGACGGCCTCGCGCTGGCCGCGGGCATCGCCGCGCAGCTGCACGACCGCACCAAGGCCTTCACGCTGTTCGCCACCCACTACTTCGAGCTCACCGAGTTCCCGGCCACGCACCACGGCGCGGTCAACATGCATGTGAGCGCGACCGAATCGGGCCGCGACATCGTGTTCCTGCACGAGATGCAGCCCGGGCCGGCAAGCAAGAGCTACGGGATCCAGGTGGCGCGGCTGGCCGGCATGCCGGCCGCGGTGGTCAACCATGCGCGCCAGGCCTTGGAGGCGCTCGAGGCCCAGCAGACCCAGACCCGGGCCCAGGTCGATCTGTTCGCGCCGCCGCCCGTGGCCGAGACGCCCGAGGACAGCGCCGTAGAATCCGCCCTGGCTGCGCTCGACCTCGATGCGATGAGCCCCCGCGAGGCGCTCGAGGCGCTGTACGCCCTTCAAAAACTCAATGCGCGCGAAGGAGGCCGAAGCTGAGCCGGCCTGTTTTGCGCGAAGACCTCATGACTTATTGCGTAGGCATCAAACTCAACGCCGGCCTGGTGTTCCTCTCGGACTCGCGCACCAACGCGGGCGTGGACCACATCAGCACCTTCCGCAAGATGATCGTCTACGAGCAGCCCGACGACCGCGTCATGGTGCTGCTGTCGGCCGGCAACCTGAGCATCTCGCAGTCGGTGCGCGAGATCCTGCAGATCGAGGAGGTGCGCGAGGTCCAGGAAAACGGCGAGCCCGGCGCGCCGATCACCATCTGGAACGCCAAGAGCATGTTCGACGCCGCGCGCGTGCTCGGCTCGGCGGTGCGCCATGTGTACGACCGCGACGCCGAAGCGCTCAAGCATGCGGGCGTGGACTTCAACGTGTCCTTCATCTTCGGCGGCCAGGTCAAGGGCGAAGGCATGCGCCTGTTCCTGGTCTACTCGGCCGGCAACTTCATCGAGGCCACCAACGAGACGCCCTACTTCCAGGTCGGCGAATCGAAGTACGGCAAGCCGGTGCTCGACCGCGTGCTCGCGCCCGACACCCCGCTCGACGAGGCCGCCAAGTGCGCGCTGGTGTCGATGGACTCGACCATGAAGTCCAACCTCTCGGTGGGCCTGCCGCTGGACCTGGTGGTGTATGAAGCCGGCCGGCTGCGCACCGACAAGATCGTCTGCCTCGACGCCAACAACCCCTACTACCAGATGATGCACAACAGCTGGGGCCAGAAGCTGCGCGAGGTGTTCGACAGCATCGAGGACCCGGTGTGGGACGGCAGCTTCACCGAGCACCCGCTGATGATGCCGGCCACGCGCCACGCGCCGCTGCGCAAGATCTCCACGCCCGACGAAAAGCTGATCTAGGTCCGGGCCCGCATCCGATGGCCATGCCTCCGATCGTCTTCTCGCACGGCAACAGCTTCCCGGCGAGCACCTACCGCGTGATGCTCGACAGCCTGCGCAACCGCGGCTTCGACGTGCACGCGATCGAGAAGTTCGGGCACGACCCGAAGTACCCGGTGACCAACAACTGGCCGCACCTGGTCGCGCAGCTGGCCGACTTCACGCGCGGCGTGGTCAAGGAAGCGGGCCAGCCGGCGCTGCTGGTGGGCCATTCGCTGGGCGGCTTCCTGAGCCTGATGTGCGCCTCGGGCCACCCGACGCTCGCGCGCGGCGTGGTCATGCTCGACTCGCCGCTGGTGGGCGGCTGGCGCGCCAACACGCTGGGCCTGGTCAAGCGCACCGCGCTGATGAAGACCGTCTCGCCCGGCGCGGTGAGCCGCAAGCGGCGCAACCGCTGGGACGACCGCGAGGCCGCCTTCTCCCACTTCCGCGCCAAGAAGGCGTTCGCGCGCTGGGACGAGCAGGTATTGCGCGACTACATCGAGCACGGCATGCTCGATGCGCCCGCTGCCGCAGACCCGGCCGAGGCGCTGACCCTGAGCTTCGACCGCGACGTCGAGACCGCGATCTACGACACCCTGCCCCACAACCTCGGTGCGCTGCTGCGCGCCAACCCGCTGCAATGCCGCGTGGCCTTCGTGGGCGGACGCCAGTCGGTCGAGATGCGGCGCGTGGGCATGGCCATGACCGACCGCATCACGCGCGGGCGCATCGCGATGCTCGACGGCACGCACCTGTTCCCGATGGAGAAGCCGATCGCGTCGGCCGCGGCGGTGGAAGCCTCGCTGCGCAACCTGCTCTGACCGTCGGCATGGCGGCGGGCGGCTGCCTAGAATCGCGCGGCCCCTTCCAGAGACCGACCCGCCGAATCCGCATGCTCCCGCCCGAATCCCTGTCCGCGCCCGCCCTGGCCGATGCCCTGATCATCGACCCCTTCTACCTGGCGATCTCCGTCGATTTCGAACACGACATGCCCCGCCGCAAGGCCGTGCTCGCGTCCTACTTCGCGTATTCGATGGGCGAAGCCGAACGCAGCGGGCGCTGCCTCACGCTCGAAGATCGCGCATCGGGCGCGGCCGCATGGCTGCTGCCGCGCGCGGACGCAGCCGAGGCGGCGGAGTCGGCCGCGAAGCACGCCTTCCTCGCCCGCACGCTGGGCCCGCGGGGCCTGGCCCACTACCACCGCATCGTCGAATTCATGGCCGCGCAGTCACCGGCCGTGGTGCCGGCGGGCGCGTGGTACCTGTCGATCCTGGGCATCGCGCCGGCCGCGCAAGGCCAGGGCCTCGGCGCGAAGCTGCTGGCACCGACGCTGGCCGAGGCCGATGCGGCGGGCGTGCCCTGCTTCCTCGAGACCTTCACGCCGCGCAGCGTGGGCTTCTACGAGCGGCGGGGCTTCCGCGCCGCGGCCACACACCGCGAACCGGTCACGGGTGCGGACTACCTGATCATGTGCCGCGCGCCGCGCAGCCCGCTCACCACCTGACGCGCAGGCCCACCGAGCCCTGCACCGACGACGCCACGCGGCTCGCGCCGCCCGAGGCCCACAGCTTGCCGATCTCGCCGTAGACGCTGGTGCGCGCGCCCAGCGCCAGCGAGGCCCCGGTCGCCAGTTCCGTCGAGGCATGGCCGGTGCGGCTCGCGATGTCGGTGCTGGCCGCCGGGCTGACGAAGCGCGCCACGTCGGTGCCGCCCGCGGCCCGGTACAGGTTGAGCCGCGCATAGGGCTGCAGCGTGCCCAGTCCTGTGCGCAGTTCGCCCTTCACGCGCACGCCGGCACGCAGCAGCCAGCCATCGTCCGGCCGCTGCTGCACGCGGGCGCCGGCGATGCCGGTGTCGTCCAGCCGCAGGCGCTGGTGGACCAGCTGCAATTGCGGCTCGACCTGCCAACCCGGCACCACGGCAAAAGCCTGGCCCACCTCGACCGAGGCCAGCAGGCTGCGGCCCTTGCCCGGCGCGCCGTCGCCGCCCAGCGGGCCCACGGTGTAGCGATGCCGCCCGGCCTGCAGCACTGCGTCGACGTAGAGGTCGCGAACGCCGGCCCACGTCGCATAGCCGCCGAGGTACTGGTTGCGCAGGTCGTTGCCGCCCACGCCCAGGCCCAGCAGGCCGCGCGCGTCGCCGCGCACCGCCATGTCGCCGTCGAGTTGACCGACGTAGAGGCCGGCGCGCCATCGGGTGTCGGTGAACAGGTCGGTGCCGACCTGGAAGCCGGTGAGCCGGCCCTCGCTGTGCGGGCGCACGGTGCCCTGCTGGCCCAGGCGGACCTCGGTGGACAGCACGCGGCCCCAGGCGCTGCGCGGCGCGTCCTGGCCGGCGCCGGACTTCAGCTCGTCGTCGCCCTGGCGCTGGTGCAGGTTGCCCAGCAGCGCGAGGTTGGCCTGGCGCAGTTGCTCGGGCAGCGCGGCGAACAGCGGCACCTCGCCGCGGTAGACGGGCCGTTCCACGACCGGTTCGCCGGGCTGGATCGGCCCGCCCGGCTGGGCAGGGTCGACCGGCGTGGCCACGATGGTCGAACGCAGGTACCAGTTCTCGCCCGCGCCGTCGGCATCGGCCGCGTGCAGCCGGTACTCGTAGGCGCCCGCGTCCACATGGCCGCCGGCCAGCACGAAGGCGTCCTTCGTAGTCTGCGCGGTGGTGGTCGCGCCGTTCAGCGCGCTGACCACCTCGATGCCGTTGCCCGTGGTCAGCGCGCCCAGGCCGCCGAGGTTGCTCACCTGCACCGTGGTCCGGCCGCGCGCCGAGGCGCCGGCGCCGTCGAGCACCAGGCGGTCGCTCAGGCTGGCGCTGTCGCCCAGCGCGGTGCCCAGGCGCAGCAGGCCGTTGCTGCCGATGTAGGCGCCGGTGACGGTGAGCGTGGTGCCGGGCGCCGCGCCCTGCAGCGAGACGGTGCCGCCGTTGTCGAGTGCGGACAGGGTCTGGTTGAAACCGGACAGGTCGAGCATGGCGCCTGCCGTCACGCTGTGCGCCGAAGCGCCGCTGAGGCTGCCGGCCGCGCCGGCACGCAGCGTGCCCTGGGCCACCGTGGTGGCGCCGGTGTAGCCGTTGGCGCCGCTGAGCACCAGCGTGCCGCTGCCGGTCTTGGTGAGCGCGCCCGCGCCGCTGATCGCGCCGGCGAGCGTGCCGGTGAAGGCGCCGGTGTCGATGGTCGGGTCGGCGATGCCGGTGAAGCGCAGCGCGTTGGCCAGCACCAGGCCATCGGCCGCGAAGCCGAGCGTGGTGCCGTCGTCCATGGCCAGCGCCCCCGCGCCCAGCGCGCCGTTGCTGGCCACGTCGAGCCGGCCCGCGCGCAGGGTGGTGCCACCGGCGTGGGTGAAGTGGCCGCTCAGCGTCCAGCGTGCGTTGGCCGCGTTCACGTCGAGGCTGTCGAAGCCCGTGAGCTGTGCGCCGTCGAGCGTGCCCGATGCGGCCGCGCCGTTCTCGCTGCCGCTCAGCACCACGGCCTTGACCACGGTCGGCGCGCCGGTGCGGATGCCCGCGTCGGCCTTGCCGTTGAAGCGGCCGTCGGCACCCAGCGTGAGCACGGCGTTGCCGCTGCCCAGGTAGACATCGCCGTTGAGCGTGCCGTGGTTGGTGACGCTGGCCGACTGCGTGTAGTCGGTGATGGCGATGGCGATCGGGGCGGTGATGGTCGCGCCGTGTGCATTGAGCACGGTGCCGTTCTCCATCTGGATGCCGATGCCCGCCGCGGACTCGATCAGGCCGCCCGCGAGGTTCTTCGCCACGTTGACGGTGCCGCCCGAGACGCGCACGGCCGCGGCGTTGGCGTTCGCCGCGGTCGCGCGGATGGTGCCCGCGTTCTCCAGGCTGGCGAGGCTGCCGCCCGACAGCTTGACGCCCGACAACCCGCCGCTGATCTCGCCACCCGCCTGGTTCACCAGCGTGGCGATGGCCGCGTAGTTGATGCTGACCCCGGCCGAGCCCGCGCGGTCGGCCGAGATGAGGCCCGAGTTGACGACGCTGCCGTCGCCGAAGATGAGTGCGCCCGAGCCGTGGCCGATCAAGGTGCCGGCATTCGTGAGCGTGCCGCCGCTCGTGAGGAAGACCGCTTCGCCGTTGACGCTGCTGGTCGAGATGGTGCCGCCGGCCAGGTTGGTCACGCCGGCCCTGGCGCCGCGGATCATCACGGCCGCGGCGTCGGCGTTGCTGGCGATGGTGCCGCTGTTGGTCACCGTCACGCCCGCGAAGCCGGCCAGCCCTTCGACCGCGGTCGCACCGGCCTGCGCGGTGGTGTCGAGCGTGCCGTTGTTCGTCAGTCGTGCGTTGGGGCCCGTGAGCTGCACGAGGTTGTTGTGCGTGGTGCCGCTGTCGATGACGAGGTCGGTGCTGGCGCCCAGCGCGGCCGGCGCCAGCGCGGCCGACAAGGCCATTGCGAGCACACCGCGCAACCACACCGGCGCCCGGCTCACGGTGGTGCCGCCATGGGCCGCCCGGGCCACTTCGGAGACGACCTGACGCACCCCTGTCGCGCGATTGAAAACGAGTCTGTAGATAAGGTTCACGCGCTGTACTTCTCTGGTTGCAAAAGACCTGCCCGGACACGGACAACCCGCAGAAGATACAAATGGCAATATCCTGGAACAATCCCCGAAAACAGGTAAACACGTCGCCGGCAACAGCCAGCGACCCGCTCCGCGCCCATGTCCCATTCCCCGCTGGAAGACGTTGAAGCCGTCTCGTTGAGTCCCGCCCTGGTGGTCGAAGACGATCCCGCGATGCGCGAGCGCCTGAGCGGCGTGCTGGCCACGCTGGGGGACAGCGCGCCGCAGATCGCCTGGGCCGACAGCGTGGCCGCGGCCAGGGAACTGCTCGCGACGCAGCGTTTCGGCATCGCCCTGGTCGACATCGGCCTGCCGGACGGCAGCGGCGTCGAATTGATCGAGTGGATGCGCACCCACCACCCGCAGCTGCCCGCGGTGGTGATCTCGGCCTGGCGCACCGAGGACATCATCTTCGCGGCGCTGCGTGCCGGCGCCATCGGCTACCTGCTCAAGGAGCGCGACGATCTCGAACTGAGCCTGGCGCTGCGCAGCATTGCGCAGGGCGGCGCGCCCATCGATCCGGCCATCGCGCGCCGGATCCTGGGCTGGCTCTCGGCGCAACAGCCCGCGCGGCCCGCGGTGCCGATCGCCGACGAGCCGGCGCCCCTGCCGGTCGCGCTGACGCCACGCGAACGCCGGATCCTCGAACTGGTCGCGCAGGGCCTGAGCAACCGCGACATGGCCGAGTCGCTGTCGATCTCCAGGCTCACGGTGGAATGCCACACCAAGAACATCTACCGCAAGCTGGCCGTCGGCTCGCGCACCGAGGCCGTCTACCAGGGCCGAAGGCACGGCTTGCTGCACTGAGCACGATGCGCTCTCCGCTCCGCAGCCGACTGACACGGGCCTGGGCCTGGCTCGCCGCGCGGATCGGCCTGTGCCTTGTCCTCGTGCTGGCCGCCGGCACGGCGCTGGCGCAGCCCGTGCCCGAACTGCGTGCCGAGGCCGTGCGTGCCACCAGCTGGGACGACACCGCCCCGCCCGCCGAAGGCTGGCTGCCCGTCACCCTGCCCGACAGCTGGGGCCCGCGCTGGCCCGGCTTCGACGGCGTGGTCTGGTACCGGCTGACTTGGGAACAACCCGCGCCGGTGCGCGACACCGGCCTGCTGCTGCACTACCTCAACATGGCCGGCGAGGTGTCGCTCAACGGCACGCCGATCTCGCGCGACGACAGCCTGGTCGAGCCGCTCACCCGCGCCTGGAACACGCCGCGCTACTGGCTGCTGGCGCCGCCGCTGCTGCGGCCCGGCAGCAACACGCTGCTGGTGCGCGTCTCGGGCCTGTCCGCCTACCAGGCGGGACTGGGACCGGTCGACCTGGGCCCGCCGGCCGCGCTGCAGGCCGCGTTCGAACACGAGCGCATCGTGCGCCGCGACCTGCAGGTGCTGGGCCTGGCGCTGAGCGCGGCGGTGTCGGCCTTCTTCGCGGCACTCTGGCTGCTGCGCAGGCGCGAGACGGCCTACGGCTGGTTCGCGCTGATGTCGGTGCTGTGGCTGCTGTTCGGCTACAACCAGATCGCGACCAGCCCCTGGCCCTTTGCCGACAACCACGGCTGGCAGGCGCTGAACACCTCGCTGCTGCTGCTCTTCGACGTGGCCTACCTGGTCTTCGCGTTGCGTTTCTGCCAGACACGCATGCCGCGCCTCGAAGCGCTCGCGCTGCTGGTCGCTGCGGCTGGCGTGCTCGACCTGTGGCTCGCCAGCGGCCCTGATTTGCCTGCGCATCGCGCCTTCTGGACGCTGGTGGGCGGCCTCACGGCGATGGCTGTGAACATGGGCGCGATCGTCCACGCGCTGCGTCACCGCGCCAGCCCGATGCGCTCGCTGGCCCCCTTCATGGCGGTGTCGGCCATCGCGGCCGGACATGACCTGCTGGTGTTCACGCAGGTGATCGACAGCAACACCTACTACACGACGATGTCCTCGTACGTGCTGCTGCTGGGCATGGCGATGACCCAGGCCGCGCGCTTCGTGCAGAGCCTCGACCGCATCGAGAACTTCAACGCCGAGCTGATCGAGGAGGTGAACCACGCCAAGGCGGAACTGGCGGCCACGCTCGCGCAACAGCATGCGCTGGCGCTCGCGCATGCGCGCATCGGCGAGCGCGTCAACCTCGTGAGCGACCTGCATGACGGACTCGGCGGGATGCTGCTGGGCAGCATCGCAACGCTGGAACGCCGGCCCGAGGCGCTGTCGACGCCGCAGCTGCTCGCGATGCTCAAGAGCCTGCGCGACGACCTGCGGCTGATCATCGAGGCCACCGGCCAAAGCGACGGCCCGCTCGCCTTCGGCGAATTGCTGGCGCCGCTGCGCCACCGGATCTCGCAGTCGCTCGACGCCCACGGGATCGACTGCCGCTGGCAGGTCACCGGCCTCGAGACGCTGGAGCTTCCACCGTCGCACAGCCTGGAACTGCTGCGCTTCCTGCAGGAGGCGCTGACCAACGTGCTCAAGCACAGCGCGAGCCGGCGCGTGGACGTGAGCGTGCAGTGTGCGGACGGCGCGCTGGAGCTGAGCGTGCGCGACGATGGACGCGGCTTCGTGGTCGAGGCGGCGGCCAAGGGCCAGGGCGCAGGCCTTCGCAGCCTCCATGCACGCGCCCGGCGGCTCAAGGCCGAACTGCGGCTCGAATCCCGGCCGGGCGAAACGCAGGTGGTGCTGCGCATGCCGCTCGGGCCGGTCGCCTGAGCGGAAGGCCCTACAGCGCCAGCACCAGCCGCCCGTCGCAGGCCCGCGAACAACAGGCCATCATCCTGGTGTTCGCATCGCGCTCCATGCGCGTCAGCACCACGTCGCGGTGGTCGACCCTGCCGGCCAGCACCTGCACCTCGCAGGAACCGCACAGGCCTTCCTCGCAGTCGCTCTGCACGTCGACGTTGGCGGCGCGCAGCGCGGTCAGCAGCGTCTGGTCGGGCGGCACGGTGAGCACCAGGCCCGAGTCCTTGAGCTCGACCTCGAAGGCCTGCTCCTTCGACGGATCGAGCGTCGCCAGCGTCGACTCGAAATGCTCGACACGCAAGGCGCCCTCGGGCCAGGCGGCGCAGCAGGCTTCGAGCGCTTCGAGCATGCGCAAGGGACCGCAGGCGTAGACCTGCGCGCCCGGCACGGGCTGCGCGAGCAGGGCCCGCAGGTCGTTGCGGCCGCCCTCGTCGGCAATGTGCAGGTGCAGGCGCTCGCCATGCAGCGCACGCAGCTCCTCGACCATCGCCATGCTCGCGCGGCTGCGGCCGCTGTAGTGCAGTTGGTAGTCCATGCCCAGCGCCTTCGCCCGCCGCGCCATCGCGCTCACCGGCGTGATGCCGATGCCGCCGGCAATGAAGACCGCCTTCTGCAGCGACTCGTCGAGCCGGAAGTGGTTGCGCGGGCCGCGGATGCGCAGCCGGTCGCCGGCCTTCAGCTGGCCATGCACCCAGGCCGAGCCGCCCCGGCCTTCGGGCTCGTGCAGCACCGCGATCTCGAACACGCCCGCTTCGTCGGGGTCGCCGCACAGCGAGTACTGGCGCGACAGCTCGGGCGTGCCGCATTCGACGTCGATGTGCGAGCCCGGCGTCCAGCGCGGCAGCGGCTTGCCATCGGGCGAGGCCAGGCGCAGCCGGACGATGCCGTCGGCCGCGCGCGTCACGCGCTCGACCACCACCGGCCGCGCGATCGCGCCGCGTGACGGCTCGCCGATGCGCACCGGCACCTGCACCTCGCGCAGGCCGGCGTTGCTTCGTTCGGGGTTGGCGGCCGGGTCCCATTCGACGAGCAGGTGCTCGGGGCCGCGGAACGAGGTGTTGGGCACGTAGCTGAAGCGCTGCGCACTCAGCGTCATGTGCGGCAGCCGGCGCGTGAACTCCTCCAGGAAGATCTGCATCTCCATGCGCGCCAGGTTCTTGCCCATGCACTGGTGCGAGCCGTAGCCGAAGGTCAGGTGGTCGCTGGCGTTGTCGCGGCGGATGTCGAACAGGTCGGCATCGGCGAAGTGGCCTTCGTCGTGGTTGGCCGACGAGGTCACGATCAGCAGCCGCGAGCCCGCCGGCAGGTCCACACCATCGATCTGCGTGTCGGCCGTGACCAGGCGGCGCCAGGCGGCCACCGAACCGTTGTGGCGCAGGCACTCTTCCACCGCATTGGGAATCAGGCCCGGGTCTTCGCAGAGCTCGCGCCACACCTGCGGATGCTGCAGCAGCAGCTTCATCGCATTGGCCGTGGCGTTGGCCGTGGTCTCGTGCGCGGCCACGATGCCGGCCATCATCATCGAGTGCAGGTACGAATCGGTCACCACCTCGGGCTGCAGCATCTGCTTGCGGATGCCGTACTGCATCCAGCCGGGCGCGTCGGGGTCCTGGCGCATCTTGTCGAGCACCTTGCCCGCGTACTGCCAGAAGTTGCCCACGGCATGGGCCACCGCCACCTGCTCCTCGGGCTTGGGGCGGCCCCAGGTGTTGACGGTGTGCGCGATCGAGTACTTGCGCAGCGTGTCCATGTCCTCCTCGGGCACGCCGAGGAAGTGCAGCGCCACGGTGAGCGGGATCTCCCACAGCATCTGGTCGACCAGGTCGGCGCGGCCGTCGTCGATGAAGCGGTCGACATAGCTGCGGGCCAGCTCGCGCACCATGGGTTCGTGGTGCTTGAGTTCCTCGGGCGTGAACGGGTCCATCAGCGCGCGGCGGCGCGGCATGTGGGCCGGTTCGTCCTCGTTCACCAGCGTGCGGTTGAGCGCGAAGCCGTAGCTCGCCAGCACGGCATTGGCTTCGTCGCCCGTGGGCGTGATCTTCTCCAGCGCGTTCGACGGGCTGAAGGTGATGTTGTCGCGGAACACCGCCTTGATGTCGGCATAGCGCGTGATCACCCAGTAGCCCAGCTTGGGGCTGTAGAAGATCGGCTCCCGCTCGCGCGCCCAGCGCACGTACTCGGGCGGGTCCTGCTGGTAGCCGTCCTCGAAGGGATCGAAGCCGGCGGCGCGCTGGCTCACCGGGCAACCGGTGGGCGTGCGCTCGGCGGAGAGCGGACCGTGCGCGACAGGGCAACCGGAAGCGCGCGAAGGGGTGGCGGTGTCGGGCATGGCGGTCGGGTCAGTCGAGCGTGATCTTCAGGTCGCGGATCAGCTTGTGCCAACGCGTGGTTTCGTTCTTGAGCAGCTCGGTGTACTGCGCGGGCGTGTTGCCCACGGGCTCGACGCCAAAGTCGATCATGCGGGTGCGCACCGCGGGTTCGTGGATGGCCGCGACGATCTGGCGGTTGAGCGTGTTCACCACCTCCGTCGGCGTGGCCGCGGGCACCACCACGCCGACCAGCGCAGCGGCTTCGACGTTCTTGTAGCCCAGCTCGGCGAAGGTCGGCACGTCGGGCAGTTGCGGCAGGCGCGTGGGGTTGGCCACGGCCAGCGCGCGCACCTTGTTGCCCTTGATGAAGCCGGCACCCGCGGCCAGGTCGACCATCATGGCCGGCAGCTGCCCGCCCACCACGTCGGCCAGCGCCGGTGCCGCGCCGCGGTAGGGCACGTGGACCATGAACAGGCCCGCTTCGACCTTGAGCAGTTCCATCGCCAGGTGGTGCGGGCTGCCCGCGCCGGCCGAGGCGTAGTTGATGCCGCCGGGCTTGGCCTTGGCCTGCGCGATGAAGTCCTTGGCGGTGGCGAAGCCCGAGTTGGCGCCGACCACCAGGATCATCGGGAACTTGCCCATCAGCGTGACCGGGGCTAGGTCCTTGGTGGCGTTGTAGCTCAGCGACTTGTAGAGCGCGGGATTGAACACCAGCGTGCCGTTGTCGGCCGAGAGGATGGTGTAGCCGTCGGCCGGCGCACGCGCGGTTTCGGCGGCGCCCAGCGCGGTGTTGCCGCCGGGCTTGTTGTCCACCAGCACGGGCTGGCCGACCTGCGTCGACAGGGTCTGGCCCACGGTGCGCGCCAGGAAGTCGGAGCCGCCGCCGGCCGCATAGGGAACGATCCAGCGGATCGGCTTGGTCGGGTAGCCCTGCGCGCTGGCGCCCGCTGCGACGACGAGGGACAGCAGCGCGAGGCTGCTGGCGAGGTGCTTCTTCATGGGGTGTCTCCGGATGGGATGTTGTGTATTGCGTAAGTATCATCCGCATTGCGTAATCTCAAATTGCGGGTTTACCCGCCCTCCTGCGCACCCAAGCTCGACCGATGCCAGCCCCTAACATCCAGGCGACATGACTTCCTCCTCTCCCGACTCCCCGGCGCCCGCGCGCGAACGGCGCCAGCGCGTCCAGGCCGCCGAGACCGGCATGGCCGTGCTCAAGGGGCTGGCCCACCTGGGCGGCCGCAGCAGCCTGACCGCGCTCTCCACCCACGTCGCCGAGAGCCCGGCCAAGGTGCACCGCTACCTCGCGAGCCTGATGGAGGAAGGGCTGGTGTCGCAGGACGCCGCGTCGCAGCACTACTACCTGGGCACCGAGGCGATCCAGATCGGGTTGGCGGCCATGCGGCAGGCCGACCCGATCCGCGCGGCCGAGCCCTGCCTGATCCGGCTGCGCGAATCGCTGGAGGTGACCTGCTTCATCGCGGTGATGGGCAACAAGGGCCCGACCATCGTGCGCTTCGAGGAGCCGGGCCTGCCGGTCACGGTGAACGTGCGCGCCGGCTCGGTGATGTCGATGCTGTGGTCGGCCACCGGCCGCGCCTTCCTCGGGCTGCTCGACGAGTCGCGCGTGGTGGCGCTGGCCGAGCAGGAACTGGCCGCGGCCACGCCCGAGATGCGGGCCACGCTCGATGCCACCGACCCCATCGGCCAGTTGCGCCGCGAGGTGCAGCAGGCGCGCTGCGCCAGCGTGAAGGACACCTACCTGCGCGGCATCAGCGCCGTGGCGGCGCCGGTCTACGACTACGCGGGCCGCGTGTGCGCGGTGCTCACCGCCCTGGGGGCCACCGGGGGCTTCGACCCGGCACTCGGCGGACCGATCGCGCTGGCCGTGCAGCGCGAGGCGCAGGCCACGAGCACCCTGCTCGGCGCGCGCGGCTAGGACCTGTTCGGCTCAGGCCTGGGTGACGTGCACGCCCGGCCGCCGGCCCGCGTTCCATTTCCCGTCCAGCGCGCGTTCGATCTGCGCGGCCAGCTGCAGCAGCAGGCCGTCGTTGGCCTGCGCGGCCTGCGCCTGGATGCCCAGCGGCAGGCCGTTCTCCTGCGCCGCCATCGGCAGCGAGATGCCCGGCATGCCGCAGAGGTTGGCCAGCGGCGTGTACGCGAAGTTCTGCCAGAGGTTGGCGAACCAGTCGTGCACCGAGGGGTTGGTGCTGGTCGTCAGGTATTCGCTGGTGCCGACCCGGGGCGTGGGCAGCGCGGTGATCGGCGTGAGGATGATGTCCCAGTCCTGGAAGAACTGGCCGAAGGCGCGCGAGGTGGTGTTGAACACCGCCTGCATCTTCGAACGCTCGGAGAACGAGGTGTGCACCCCCGCTTCCCAGATCTTGATGTTGATCGGCTCGAGCAGCTCGGCCGGCGGGCGCTCCAGCCCCAGGCGGTGCAGGTGGCCGTCGATGACCTGCGCGAAGTTGCTGATGTAGCAGGTGGTCTGCGCCGCGAAGGCGCCCTGGAAATCGACCGCAGGCAGCGCCCATTCGACATGGTGGCCCAGTCCTTCGAGGAATTGCCCCACGCGCGTCAGCTCGGCCACGAAATGCGGCGTGGCGCGGAAGTCGCCCCATTCGTGCGACAGCGCGATGCGCAGGCGGGCCGGGTCCTTCTTGATCAGCGCGCTGTAGGGCTCGGCCGGCGACCAGAAGGGCATGAACTCGCCCGGCGCGCCGCCGCGGCAATGGTCGACGAAGGCCGCGGTGTCGCGCACGGTGCGGCTGTGGCAGCCCTGAATGGACACCAGGCCCGACAGGTCCGACAGGTTCGGCGCCAGCGAGAACACGCCGCGCGACACCTTGAGGCCGATGTTGCCGTTCACGCCCGCGGGGATGCGAATCGACCCGCCGCCGTCGGTGGCATGCGACAGCGGCAGCACGCCGGCCGCCACCACCGCCGCCGTGCCGGCCGAGGAACCGCAGGTGGTGTAGTCGAGGTCCCACGGATTGCGCGTGAGGTGCAGCGCGTTCTCGACCGAGCTGCAGACGCCGAACTCGGGCGTGGTGCTGCGGCCCACGATGTTGAGGCCGGCCCGGCGCAGCTGCTGCGTGAGGAAGCTGTCGGCCGCTGGGCGATGGCCCTGCATGATCATCGAGCCGAATTCCTGCAGCCGGCCCTTGAGCGTGGGCCCCAGGTCTTTCATGAGGTAGGGCAGGCCCGCGAACACGCCTTCGAGGTTCATGCCGTCCTTGAGCGGATCGGCCACCACGTCGTCGAACACCTCGACCACCGCGTCGAGTTGCGGGTTCACTTTCGCGATGCCGGCCGCGGCCTGCGCCGCCAGTTCGGCGGCCGACACCTCGCCCTTGCGGACCCGTTCGGCCAACCCGATCCCGTCGTGTGCGGACCATTCTTCCCAGCGCATTGCCAGCGTCATCTGTCGTTCTCCATATCGCTTCAAAAAAAACTGTGCGTGTCAGGGCCAGCCGAAGCCGAGCCGCAAGAGCATCAGCGTACCCGTGCCGACCAGGATCGTCCCGGCCACGTCGTTTCGCCGAACAAGGTAGTAGGCCAATGCGGCGCCCACGGCAAAAAGCCGTGCATCGTGCCAGTCGGTCAGCAGGCGCCCGTTGCTCAGGAACACGTCGGGCACCACCATCGCGAGCAGGGCCGCCACCGGCGCATGGCGCAGCCCGCGCCACAGCCAGCCGGGCAGTTTGGGCTCGCTGTCGGGCAGCAGGAAGAAGCTGCGCGTGAGCACCGTCACGACCACCAGCGCGCCCACCGCCAGCCACACATACACGCCATGCCCGCCGTGCATCAGCGCGGGCTCCACAGGCGGTCGGCCCAGGTGCCGGCCACGACGGCGGTGGCGATGGCCGCCACCACGTTGAGTCCCATCGGCCACGAGGCCGTGGCCAGCGCCACCGCGCCGGCCGCCAGTGCCGAGCAGCGCACCGCGCGGTCGGTGAGCATGGGCAGCGCGAGCGCCAGCAGGGCCAGCACGCCGATGAAGCGCAGGCCCCAGGCGGCGGGAATGGTGTCGGCCAGGAAGATGCCGGCCAGCGACGCGAGATGCCAGGCCGCCCAGTTGGTCAGCGCCAGGCCGAGGAAGTAGCCCTGCTGCGGCGGCGTGGCCTGCCCCGTGGCCGGCGGCTGCGGATGCCGGTGCACGAACTGCGCATACACCGGGTCGCCCGCCAGGTAGGCCAGCAGCATGCGCTGCGCGCGGCGGTGGTGCCCGAAGTAGCGCCGCCAGTTGGCGCTGAACACCACGAAGCGCAGGTTGAGCACGCAGGCGGTCGCGACGATCACCCACAACGGCGCGCCGGCCGCGATCAGCGGCAGGCAGGCCAGCTGCGAGGCGCTGGCGAAGACCAGCAGCGACATCGCGAGGATCACGCCCAGCCCGACGCCGCTCTTGGCCATCGCCACGCCCGCCACCAGGCCCATGGCCAGGGTGCCGAGCGCCGCGCCCGCGATGTCGCGCCGGCCCTGCGCGAAGGCATGGCGCCATGCCGGGTCGCCGACCGCCGCGCGCCAGGCGCTCCATGCGGTCACCGCGCGCTCGTCGCGAGTTCCGCGCGCGGCGCGGCCGCCAGCAGCCGCCGCGTGTAGTCGTTGCGCGGTGCGTTGAACACCTGCCCCGTCGGCCCCTGCTCGACGATGCGGCCCTGGCTCATCACGATCACGCGGTCGCACAGCTGCGCCGCCACGCGCAGGTCGTGCGTGATGAACAAAATGCCCAGCCCCAGGTCGCGCTGGATCTCGCGCAGCAGGTCGAGGATCTGCGCCTGCACCGACACGTCGAGCGCCGACACCGCCTCGTCGGCCACCAACACCTGCGGCTGGCAGGCGATGGCGCGCGCGATCGCCAGGCGCTGGCGCTGGCCGCCCGAGAACTGGTGCGGGTAGCGCGCGAGCGCGGTGCGCGGCAGCTGGATGCGGTCCATCAGCTCCTCGGCCGTCTGGCGCGCCTGCCGCGGGCTCATGCCGAAATTCATCGCACCCTCGACCATCGACGAGCCCACGGTGCGCCGAGGGTTGAGCGAACGGTTCGGGTCCTGGAACACCACCTGCACGCGCGAGCGCAGCGGTCGCAGCCGGCCTTCGGACAGGTCGCGCACCTCGGCGTCGCCCCAGAGGATGCTGCCCGCGCTGGGCGCGATCAGCCGGATCATGCAGCGCGCGAAGGTCGACTTGCCCGAGCCCGACTCGCCCACCACGCCCACGGTCTCGCCGCGGTGCACGGCCACGCTCGCGTCCTGCAGCGCGGTGTTGTGCTTCGCGCGGCCGAGCCAGTCGCGCCGCGTGTAGACCTTGCCCACGCCCGTGCCGGCGAGCAGCGGCTTGCCGCCGGGCAGCGCGCGCGGGGGCGGCGGCGTCATGCCGGGCACGGCGTCGAGCAGCATGCGGGTGTAGGCCTCGCGCGGGGCACGCAGCACCTGCGCGCACGGGCCCTGCTCCACCAGCGCGCCGCGGTGCATCACCATCACGTCGTCGGCGATCTCGGCCACAACGCCCATGTCGTGCGTGATGAAGAGCACGGCACTGCCCTGCTCGGCCTGCAGCTCGGCGATGAGCTTCAGGATCTCGGCCTGCGTGGTCACGTCCAGCGCGGTGGTCGGCTCGTCGCAGATCAGGAGGCGTGGCTTCAGGATGATGGCCATCGCGATCACGATGCGCTGGCGCTGCCCGCCTGAGAGCTGGTGCGGGTAGCTCGCATGGATGCGCGCCGGGTCCGGCAGCCGCACGCGCTCGAAGATCGCGAGGATCTGCGCCTTGCGCTCGGCCGCGCCCCACGCGGTGTGCGTGCGCAGCAGCTCGTCGACCTGCTCGCCGCAGCTCAGCACCGGGTTGAGCGCTGTCATCGGCTCCTGGAACACCATGCCCATGCCGGTGCCGCGCAACTGGCGCAGCCGCTTGTCGGCGGTGAAGCGGCCGTCGTCGACCAGCTTTTCGCCCGACAGCAGCACGTCGCCGGCCGTCACCGTGAGGCCCTTGGCCAGCAGCCCCATCACGGTGGTGGCCAGCACCGACTTGCCCGAGCCGGACTCGCCCACGATGCACAGCGTGCGGCCGGCGGCTATGCGCAGGTCGAGCTGTTCGATGGCATGCGGCCGGTCGGCGTCGGCGGGCAGCGCGACCTGCAGGCCGCGCACCTCGAGGATGGCGGCGCCTGGATTGGAATCAGTCATGGAATCGGCGCCTCACACACGTTTGGAGAACTTGGGGTCGAGCACGTCGCGCAGGCCGTCGCCCAGCAGGTTGATGGCCAGCACCGTGGGCACCAGGAACAGCGCGGGGAACAGCACGTTGCCGGGGCTCTGCGAGAACTGCACGCGGCCTTCGGCCATGATGTTTCCCCAGGTCGGCACGTCCGAGGGCAGGCCCAGGCCGAGGAAGCTCAGGATCGCCTCGGTCAGCACGGCCGAGGCCGCGATGAAGGTGCCCTGCACGATCAGCGGCGCCAGCGCGTTGGGCAGGATGTCGCGCCACAGGATCGTGATGTCGGGCGTGGCCAGCGCGCGCGCCGCCTCCACGAAGGGCTCGTCGCGCAGGCTCATCACCAGCGCGCGCACCAGCCGGGTCACGCGCGGCACTTCGGGCACCGCGATGGCCAGGATCACGGTCGGCAGGCTCGCGCCCAGCACCGCCACCAGCGTGATCGCCAGCAGCACGGCGGGGATGGCCATCACGCCGTCCATCACGCGCATCAGCACCGCATCGACCGCGCGGAAGTAGCCCGCCAGCATGCCCAGCAGGCAGCCGAAGGCGATGGCGACGAAGGCGGTGAACAGGCCCACGGTCATCGAGATGCGGGTGCCGTAGAGCACGCGGCTCCACACGTCGCGGCCCACGCTGTCGCTGCCCATCCAGAAGGTGTGGGCGAACTGCGCGCCATCGGGCATGGTCACCTGCCCCGCGGTGCCGGCGCCGACCGAGACGAAGCCCGGGTCCATCACCGAAGGATCGAAGGTGCCGAGCCAGGGCGCGAACACGCCCAGCAGCGCCAGCCCTACCAGCACGAGGACGCCGCCGCGCACGGCGGCGTTGCGCCAGAGTCTTTTCAAGGTGCTCATGTCAGTATCGGATGCGGGGGTCGATGAAGAGATAGCTCAGATCCACCAGTAGGTTCACGGCCACATACACCACGGCGAAGAACAGCACCACGCCCTGCAGCACCGGGAAGTCGCGGTTGAGCACCGCGTCGACCGTGAGCTGGCCCAGGCCCGGAATCGCGAACACCGTCTCGGTGACCACCACGCCGCCCAGCAGCAGTGCCGCGCTCACGCCGATCACCGTGACCACCGGCACCGCCGCGTTGCGCAGCGCATGGTGCGACAGCACCTGCAGCTCGGTGATGCCCTTGGCGCGCGCGGTGCGGATGAAATCCTCGGTCAGCGCCTCGCTGACGGCTGCCCGCGTCACGCGCGAGAGCAGCGCCACGTAGGTGATGGCCAGCGTGAGGCAGGGCAGCACCAGCTGGTGGAGCCACGGCCCCAGGCCGTCACCGATGCGCCGGTAGCCCTGCACCGGGAACCACTGCAGCTTCATTGCCAGCAGGTAGATCAGCACATAGCCGACCACGAACACCGGCACCGAGAAGCCGGCGACCGAGAAGGCCATCACGGCCTTGTCGAGCCAGCCGCCCATGCGCCACGCGGCCAGCGTGCCCAGCGGCAGCGCGATGATCACCGCCAGCAGCAGCGTGCCGCCGGCCAGCGAGAGCGTGGGCTCCATACGCTGGCCGATGAGTTCGGTCACCGGCTTGTTCAGGAAGAAGGAGAAGCCCAGGTCGCCGTGCAGCACGCCCCGGCCCCAGATCGCGAACTGCTCCCACAGCGGGCGGGTCAGGCCCAGCTGCACGCGGATGCGGTCCAGGTCTTCGTTGGTGGCGCTGTTGCCGCCGATGACGGCCGCCGGGTCGCCGGGCGTGAGGCGCACGATCATGAAGATCGCGATCGCCACCACCAGCAGAACCGGCAGGGTGGCGAGCAGGCGCTTGCCGAGGAAGGTCAGCATAGGCTTATTGCTTCCGGATGTTCCAGTACACCTGCGCGCCGGCCGGCACCAGGCCGCTCACGTTCTTGCGCACCGCGGCGGGCTGGTTGTACTGGCCCACGGGCACGTGCGAGGCGGTCTCGAAGGCGCGCAGCTGCGCGGCCTGGGCGAACTTCTTCTTCTCGGCCTCGGTCTTGGCCTGCGCGAACTGGACCTTGATCTCTTCCAGCTTCGGATCGTTCTGCCAGCCGAACCAGCCCTTGTCGCCGGTGGCGTTCATCATCGCCATGGTGATCGGGTTGAGGATGTCCGAGGCGGTCCACGAGGTCATGAATGCGCTCCAGCCGCCGGCCGCGGGCGCGTCCTTCTTGGCGCGGCGCGCCACCAGCGTGGACCAGTCCATCGACTGCATGTCGACTTTGAAGCCAGCCTGCTCCAGCTGCTGCTTGGCCACCAGCGGCAGCTTGCCGATGGTCGGGTTGTCGGTGGGCCGCATCAGCACCACGGGCTCGCCCTTGTAGCCGGCCTCCTCGAGCAATGCCTTGGCCTTCTGCGGGTTGGCGATGCCGGTGTAGTCGCCGGTCTGCTCCGACTCGAAGGGCGTGCCGCAGGGGAACATGCTCTTGCAGTAGCGCGTGAGGCCGGGCGTGCCCACCTGGGTGCGCAGGAAGGCTTCCTGGCCCAGCGCCAGCAGCGCGGCGCGGCGCACCTTCTCGTTGTTGAAGGGCGGCTGCAGGAAGTTGAAGCGCAGGATGAACTGGTTGCCCGCGGGCTGTGCATCCACCAGCTGGATGTCGGGGTTCGTGCGCAGCGTGGCGTACTGCTCGAAGGCCGGCTGCTCGAGGATGTCGGCCTCGCCGTTGAGCAGCGCGTTCATCTGCGTCTGCGCGTCGCGGATGATGAGCCACTCGACGCGGTCCACGTACACCTTCTTGCCGCCGGCCGTGCCCGAGGGCGCCTCGGTGCGCGGCTTGTAGCGCATATTCTTGGTGAACACCACGCGTTCGCCGGGGCGGAACTCGTCGGCCTTGAAGACGTAGGGGCCGGAACCGATCGACTCCTTGACCTGCACGTCGCCCGAGGTGTCGGCCATGCGCTTGGGCATGATGAAGGGCACGTTCGACGACGGCTTGCCCAGCGCTTCGAGCACCAGGCCGAAGGGCTCCTTGAGCACGATGGAGAAGGTTTTGGCGTCGGGCGTGTCGTAGCGCTCGGTCACCTTGGCGAGCTGGGCGCCGAAGGTGTCGCGGCTGGCCCAGCGCTTGAGCGAGGCGACCACGTCCTCGCTGGTGACGGGCTTGCCGTCATGGAACTCCAGGCCCTCGCGCAGCGTGAAGGTCCAGGTCTTGTTGTCGCCGGAGACCTTCCACTTGTCGACCATCTGCGGCTTGATGTGGCCTTCGAGGTCGGTGGCGAACAGCGTGTCGTACACCATGTAGCCGAAGTTGCGCGTCACGTAGGCCGTGGTCCAGATCGGGTCGAGCACCGTGATGTTGCTGCTCGGGATGATCTTGAGCGTGGTGGTCTGCGCCATGACGGGCGCGATGGCGGCACCGGCCAGCAGCGCGGCGGCGCCCCATCGGGCAAGGCGGCGCGACAAGGTGGCTGCCGGGCGGGCCGGCGAAGGCGAGAAGAGCTGCGATGGCATGTGACTTCCTGGAAAGGATGGAACAGGGAACGCGATGCCGGCACCTGAAAGGCTTTGCGGCGGCGAGGGCTCCATTGGGTCATCCACCAGGTCAAATGCATATATACAGTTAGATTCTTCTGTAGTAGAACAGTCGCAGTCCTTCCACTTTCTCGGCCCCGTGTTGGGGCCTTTTCATGCACACGAAGCGTGCATGCCCTGCCGTGATCACCGTCAATCCCTCGCTGCCCATCCCGCTGGTTCGCCAGGTCTACGAGGCGCTGCTGGCGCAGATCGCCGCCAGCGCGATGAAGCCCGGCGACCGCCTGCCTTCGGTGCGTGCGCTCTCCGCCGACTGTGGCGTGAGCACCATGACCATCACCAATGCCTACCAGCGCCTGGTGGCGGAAGGCCATGTCGAGGCGCGCCGCGCCAGCGGCTACTACGTGGCCGAGGCCGAGCGCTCGACCGCCACGCGGCGCAAGCCCTTCCTGGGCCGCACCTCGGTCGACTCGCTGTGGCTGCTCAAGCACGTCTACGAGGACGACCGCACACTGCTGAACGCCGGCTGCGGCTGGGTACCGCCCGAGATGCTGCATATAGACGGCGTGCGGCGCGCGCTGGCCGCGCTGTCACGCAAGTCGGCGGCAGGGCTGGCCAACTACGGCACGCCCTACGGTTACCTGCCGCTGCGCCAGCAGATCCAGCTGCTGCTCGCACAGCAGGACATCGAGACCGAACCCCATCAGATCGTGCTGACCCACGGCGCCTCGCAGGCGCTGAACCTGGTGGCGCGCTGCCTGCTGCAGCCGCGCGACGTGGTGCTGGTCGACGAGCCCGGCTCGACCAATCTCTACGCCATGCTGCGCTCGCTCGACCTCAAGCTGGTGGGCGTGGAGCGCACCGTGAACGGCCCCGACCTGGCGGCGCTGCAGGCGCTGGCGCAGCGCCACGGCGCCAAGGCTTTCTTCACCACCACCAACCTGCACAACCCCACGGGCAGCCAGTGCACGCCGGCCGTGGCCTACCAGATGCTGCGCCTGGCCGAGCAACTGGACTTCCACATCGTCGACAACGACGTGATGGCCGGGCTGGAGCCGCCCGGTGCCGCCACCCGGCTCGCGAGCCTCGACCGCCTGCGGCGGGTGATCCACGTCGGCAGCTTCTCCAAGACGGTATCACCCGCGCTGCGCGTGGGCTTCGTGGCCTGCAGCGAGGAATTCGCCGAGAAGATGATCCTGCAGAAGATGGTCAACAGCCTCACCTCCTCCGAACTCACCGAGCGGCTGTTGCACAGCGTGCTGGTCGAGGGGCGCTACCGCGCGCACGTGGCGCGGCTCGCCGAGCGCCTGCAGGCGGCGCAGCACACGGTGTGCGACCGGCTGGAGGCGGCCGGCATGCAGCTGTTCACGCGACCGGCCGGCGGCCCCTTCCTGTGGGCGCGCTTCGAGCGCGACGACGTCGACATGCGCGCGCTGGCGCAGCGCGCCATCGCCGAGAGCTTCCTGCTGGCGCCAGGCGACCTGTTCCGCACCGACCTGCGGCCCACGCCCTGGCTGCGCTTCAACGTGGGCTATGCGGACGACCCGAAGCTCTACCGTTTCCTGGCGCAGGAGGCGAAGCGGCAGCGCGCGGGGCGCTGAGCCCTCGTCAGTCGGCCCAGACCACCACGCCGCTCCACGCGGTCGCCAGCACCACGATGCCGAAGGCGATGCGGTACCAGGCGAAGGGCACGAAGTTGTGGGTGCTGATGTACTTGAGCAGCCAGCGCACGCACAGCCAGGCGCTGAGGAAGGAGAACAGCAGGCCGACCGCGAACAGCGGGATGTCGGCCGTGGACAGCAGCGCGCGCTCCTTGTAGAGGCTGTAGACGCCCGCGCCGATCAGCGTGGGAATGGCCAGGAAGAAGGAGAAGTCGGTCGCGGCCTTGCGGCTCAGGCCCAGCAGCATGCCGCCGATGATGGTCGAGCCGCTGCGGCTGGTGCCCGGGATCATCGCGAAGCACTGGACCAGGCCCACCTTGAGCGCGTCCCAGGGCGTCATGTCGTCGACGCTCTCGATGCGGATCGAGCCCGGCGGCCGCTTCTCGGCCCACAGGATGATGAAGCCGCCCACGATGAAGGTGGTGGCCACCACGGTCGGGATGAACAGGTGCGCCTTGATGACCTTGCCGAACAGCAGGCCCAGCACCACCGCCGGCAGGAAGCCGATGAACACGTTGAGCGCGAAGCGGCGTGCCTTGGCCTGGCGCGGCAGCGCCACGACGGTGGAATGGATCTTCTGCCAATAGACCAGGATCACCGCGAAGATGGCGCCGGTCTGGATCGCGATGTCGAAGACCTTGAACTTGTCGCCGTGCAGATCCAGCAGCGAGCCGGCGAGGATCAGGTGACCGGTCGACGAGATCGGCAGGAACTCGGTCAGCCCCTCGACGATTCCCATGATGGCGGCCTTGACCAGCAAAACAATGTCCACGCGTACTCCTGTTGGCAAAGAGCAGGATTATCGCGACCCCTCAAGTCAGCTGGCGTTCAGACAGCCGCCCACGGGGGCGATCAGGCCAGTCGTGCCCGCAAAGCCCGCACCGCGCTGTCGACGGTGGTCAGCACCGGCAGGCCCGTCGCGGCCTCGCAGGCCGCACGCGCGCGCGCCATGCTGAACTGGGCCAGCGCGATGCGCCGGCAGCCGCGCGCCTTCAGGGCCAGGGCCTGGGCCACGACCAGCGCGTCGTGGGCCGGCCCGTCGCCGCGGTTGAGCGCCTCGAGCGCGCCCTCGGCCAGCGCCGTGTCGAGTTCGACCCACGCCGGGAATTCCTGCGGCATCGATACCAGCGTGGGTGCGAAGCTGGAGATCAGGCCCAGCCGGCCCTCGCCCGCCGCCGCCTCCTCGACCATGGCCTCGTTGGGCTTGAGCACCGGCAGCGCCGCATGCCGCCGCGCCACCGCCTCGATGCACGGCCCGAAGGCCGAGCAGGTGAAGAGGATGGCTTGCGCGCCGGTGTCGACCGCGTACTGCGCGAGCCGCTGGAAGCGCTCGTGCATCGCCGCGTCCAGGCCCTGCCCGCCACGCACCAGGTCGGCCGACAGGCTGTCGTCCAGCAGGTTCATGCGCACAGCTGCCGGCCAGTCGTGCGCGAACGCGGCGTTGATGGGTTCGACGGAATGGGCGAGCGCGTGGATCAGGGCGATGCGGGTCATGAAGTGAAGCGAGGCGGGAAGACTCAGATGCCCTTGGACGACGGGTTGGCGAAGGCCTCCTTCGTCTCGGCATTGAGCGGGTAGTTGATGTTGATGTTCTTCGGCGGGATGGGCGAGATGAACCACTTGTTGTAGAGCTTCTCCATCTCGCCGGATTTCATCATGCCGCCGACCACGCGGTCCACCAGCGCCTTGAATTCCGGATCGTCCTTGCGCAGCATCAACGCCTGGTTCTCGGTGCGCAGGCTCTCGCCGGTGATGACGAAGTCCTTGGGGTTGCGCGCATTGGCGATCTGGCCCGCCAGCAGGATGTCGTCGAGCACGAAGGCCTGGGCACGGCCGCTCTCCACCAGCAGGAAGGAATCGGAATGGTCCTTGCCGCCCAGGTTGTTGACCTCGAGGTTGCGCCCCTTGTCGGCCTCGCGCAGCAGCCGGAACGAGGTGGTGCCGGTGGTCGTGACCACCGTCTTGCCCTGCAGGTCGGCGATGCTCCGGATGCCCGAATCGGCGCGCACCAGCATGCGCACGTTGTAGCGGAAGATGTCCGGCGAGAAGGCCACCTGCTTCTGCCGCTCGACCAGGTTGGTGGTCGAGCCGCACTCGATGTCCACCGTGCCGTTGGCCACCAGCGGGATGCGGTTGGCCGAGGTGACGGCCTGGTACTTGATGTCAATCGCGGGCAGTTGCAGCTCGGTCTTCACGGCCTCGACGATGCGGTTGCAGATCTCGATGCTGTAGCCCACGGGCTTGAGGCTCGCGTCGAGGTAGGAGAAGCCGAAGGACGATTCGCGGTAGCCGTAAGTGATGGCACCGGTGGCCTTGATCTTGGCCAGCGTGCCGCCCTCCTGGGCCTGGACCGCGGCGACGGGCCACAGCGCGGCGGCGCCGAGCAGCAGCAAAGCATTCAGGACCGACAGGCGAAACACCGACGGGACGCGCATGGCGAAGCTCCTCGAGGAAGGTTGAAGAAGAAAAGGCGAAAGGGAAAACTCAGCGCGCGGCCGGCACGTCGGGCGAACGCATGACCGCGGCGATCGACGACGCGAGCAGCTCGGCGATGCGTGCGAGCTCGGCGCGCTGCGCGACGAAGGGGGGCGCCAGCAGTACGTGATCACCGCGGCGGCCGTCCACGGTGCCGCCGAAGGGGTAGCACAGCAGGCCCTGGGCCATCGCCTCCTGCTTGATGCGTGCGTGCAGCTTCAACGCCGGGTCGAAAGGCGTCTTCGCGGCGCGATCGGCCACCAGCTCGACGCCCCAGAAGAAGCCGCGGCCGCGGATGTCGCCCACGTACGCCTGGGCACCCAGCGCCTCGCGCAGCAGGCCGCCGAAGACCTCACTCTCCGCGCACACTTTGGCCAGCAGGCCGTCGCGGTGGATCACGCGCTGCACCGCCAGCGCCGCCGCGCAGGCCACGGGATGGCCGAGGTAGGTGTGGCCGTGCTGGAAGAAGCCGCTGCCGCCGGACATCGCCTCGACGATGCGGCGCTGCGCCAGCACCGCGCCCACGGGCTGGTAGCCGCCGCCCAGGCCCTTGGCGATGGTCACCAGGTCGGGCACCACCTGCTCCTGTTCGCAGGCGTAGAGCGTGCCGGTGCGGCCCATGCCGCACATCACCTCGTCGAGGATCAGCAGCACGCCATGGCGGTCGCACACCTCGCGCACCGCCTTGAAGTAGCCGGGCACCGGCGTCAGCACGCCGGCGGTGGCGCCGCCGACCGTCTCGGCCACGAAGGCGATCACGCGTTCGGGCCCCTGCGCCACGATGGCCGCCTCGAGCTCCTCGGCCAGGCGCTGGCCGTAGGCCGCGGGCGTCTCGTCGTCACGCTGCTCGCGGTAGGGATAGCAGGGCGCGACATGCGTGGCGGGCACCAGCAGCGGCGCGAAGGGCGCGCGCCGCCAGGCGTTGCCGCCCACCGCCAGCGCGCCCAGCGTGTTGCCGTGGTAGCTCTGGCGGCGCGCGATGAAGTGGGTGCGCTGCGGCTGGCCGATCTCGACGAAGTACTGGCGCGCCATCTTGAGCGCCGCCTCGACCGCCTCCGAGCCGCCGCTCACCAGGTAGACGTGCTCCATGCCCGCGGGCGCGGTGCGCACCAGTTCGTCGGCCAGCTGCTCGGCCACCTCGGTGGTGAAGAAGCTGGTGTGGGCATAGGCCAGCGCATCGACCTGCGCGTGCATGGCCGCGATCACGTCGGGATGGCCGTGGCCCAGCGAGGACACGGCCGCGCCACCCGAGGCATCGAGATAGCTGCGACCGGCCGCGTCGCGGATCTGCAGGCCCTGGGCCGACACGGCGACCGGCGGCGTCTGGTGGAGATGGCGATGGAAGACGTGCGTCAAGACAGGAAACTCCGTTGGAACCAATGTGCCGGCCGATTCTGATTTGGAACAAATGTTCCGTCAAGCACAATCTGGAACAGCCGTGTTCCAGCCGGCACATTCGTTCCAAGCACAAGGGAAAGACCATGGGCGTGAAAGCCGACCTCCTCCAGCGATTCGCCGACCTCAGCCCCGCGCTGCAGCAGGTCGCGCGCCATGTGCTGGACCACCCCAACGACGTGGTGACCAGTTCGATGCGCACCGTGGGCACGCGCGCCGGCAGCACGCCGGCCACGCTGGTGCGCTTCGCCCAGCACCTGGGCTATGCGGGCTGGCCGCAGTTCAAGGAGGCGGTGGCCTCGGACATGGGCCTGGGCTCCGATGCCTACGGCGCGCGCGCCAAGGCGCTGGTGGGCCGCGCGGCCGACCACACGCTGGCCGGCGAGATGTTCGAGGTGCAGCGCCGCAACCTCGACGCCACGCACCGCCAGAGCGGTGCCGCGCTGGAGAAGGCCTGTGCATTGCTGGAGAAGGCCGGCGCGGTGCATGCCACGGGCTTCCGGGCCTGCTTCCCGATCGCCTTCTCCTTCGTCTACGTCTATCGGCTGTTCCGCAACAGCGTGCACCTGGTCGATGGCCAGGGCGGCTCGCTCGAGATGCAGCAGCGCGCTTTCGCCAAGGGTGACGCGCTGGTGGTGGCCAGCTTCGCGCCCTACTCGCGCGAGGCGTTGCAGGTGGCGCAGGCGGCCAAGGCCGCGGGCTGCAAGCTGGTGGCGATCACCGACAGCCTGGCCTCGCCGCTCGCGCTGATGGCCGACGAGACCCTGCTCTTCGCGATCCAGAGTCCGTCGTTCTTTCCCTCGATCGCGGCCGGCGTGGCGGTGGCCGAGGCGCTGGTGGAGATGCTGGCCAGCCGCGCGGGCAAGCCGGTGGTCAGGCGCATCGACCAGGCCGAGGCGCAGCTGTTCGAGTCGGGCGCCTACCTCTCGGCGCCGCGTTCGCGCAACGGTTAGAGGATGTCGGCCGCCGACAGCGCCGGCGTCTGCGCGATGCGCTCCGAGATCGCGCGGCAGGCCTCGAGCAACGGCGCGACATAGGCCTGCTCGGGGTCGTCCTTCTGGCGGAACACCAGCGTGCTCACACTGATGGCGGCCACCGGCGCGCCCGTGCCGCCGCGGATCACGGCGCCGAAGCAGAAGATGCCGGCCTCGTTCTCCTCGTTGTCGACCGACCAGCCGCGCGTGCGCGTGAGCGCCACCTGCGCGCGCAGCGCGTCGAGGTCGGTGGCGGTGTTCGCGGTATAGCGCGGCAGTGGCAGGCCCTGCAGCAGCGGCGCCAGCGCGGCTTCGTCGAGGGCCGCCAGGTAGGCCTTGCCCACGGCCGTGGCGTGCAGCGACACGCTGGTGCCGATGCGCGAGGTCATGCGCACCGCGCTCGGGCTCTCGAGCTTCTCGATGTAGACCATGCTGCTGCCGTTGGGCACCGCGAGGTGCACGGTCTCGCCCGTGAGGTCGCGCAGGCGCTTGAGCTCGTCGACCGCGGCCAGCCGCAGTTCGGAGCGGCCCCAGCTGCGGCTCGCGAGCTGGATCAGCCGCGGGCCCAGCGCGAGCATGCCGCTGCGCTCGTTCTCCACCAGCAGCCGCTCGGCGATCAGCGCCGCGACGATGCGGTGCACGGTCGGCCGCGGGTAGCCGCTGGCGCGCATCAGCGCTGCGACGTTGACCGGTTCCTGTGCATCGGCCACCAGTTGCAGCACATGCATGAACTTGGAGAACGATGCGGTGCCCGCGACCTGCGCCGTGACGGGCGTGGCAGTGGCGGTGGGAGACCTGAGGGCGGGCATGCGAAGAATGAAGAAGGGAGGTGAGCGAAGGGCCGCGCGATTATCTGCGCATGCCTGGGCGCTCAGAACGTGCGAAGGAACCGTCGCGAGCGCCCCGAGCCCGCATCGAGGACCGGAGCCGCACTCCCGTGCGGTGAGGACCGCAGGTGCGGGATCGGGGTGCGCAGCAGGTTCATTCGTGCGCTCAGGCCACCATGTAGCCGCCGTCGACCGGCAGGATCACGCCGGTCATGAAGGCCGCGGCTGGCGTGCAGAGGAATACCGCCGCGCGCGCCACGTCGTCGGGCGTGCCCCAGCGGCCCAGCGGCGTGCGCGCGAGGATCGGGCCGGCGCGGGCCGGGTCGTCCTGCAGCGCCTGCGTGAGCGGCGTCGCGATCCAGCCCGGTGCCACTGCGTTCACGCGGATGCCGTCGGCCGCATAGGCGATGGCCAGCGACTTGGTGAGCTGGGCCACGCCGCCCTTGCTGGCCGCATAGCCCGGCACCAGCCCGCCGCCGAAGAAGCTCAGCATCGAGGCCGTGTTGACGATGCAGCCGCCGCTGGCCTTGAGCCGCGCGCGCGTCGCGCCGCACACGCGCATGGTGCCGGTGAGGTTCACCGCCAGCACGCGCTCGAAGACTTCGAGGTCGTGCTCGGCGCCGCGCTGGATGATGCCCGCGCAGTTGAAGACGATGTCGAGCCGCTCGATGGGCGCGAGCGCCGCCTCGACGCTCTCGGCCGAGGTCACGTCGGCCTGCTTGACTTCGACCGCCGCGTGCAGCGTGCCGTCGCCGTTGCCCAGGCCGATGGCCGTGACCTGCGCGCCCAGCGCGGCCAGGTGGTTGGCGATGACGGCGCCGATGCCCTGCGTCGCGCCCGACACCAGCGCGCGCTTGCCCTTGAAGAGATCTGCCTGATAGGTCATGAGAAAAAGAAAAAGAGAGTCGGGATCAATAGGTCGCGCGGCCGCCCGACAGGTCGAACACCGCGCCGGTGCTGAAGCTGCAGGAGCCCGAGCACAGCCAGGCCACCATCTCGGCGACCTCGAAGGGCTCGCCCAGCCGCGCCATCGGGCTCTTGTCGACCATGGCCTGCACATGCGCGATCGACATCTGCGACAGGATCGGCGTGCGCACCGCGGCCGGCGCGATGGCGTTCACCAGGATGCCGGTGGTCGCGAGCTCCTTGCCCAGCGACTTGGTCAGCGCCAGCACGCCGGCCTTGGCCGCGCTGTAGGCCGAGGCGTTGGCCGTGCCCTCCTTGCCGGCCAGCGAGGCGATGTTGACGATGCGGCCCGCGCCCGCGGCGCGCATGGTGGGCACCACCGCGCGGCAGACGTGGAAGGTGCCGACCAGGTTGACCTCGACGATGCGCGCCCAGAGCGCGGGGTCGTAGTCCTCCAGCGGCAGGGTCGGCCCGGTGAAGCCCGCGCTGTTGACCAGGAAGTCGATGCGCCCGAAGCGCGCCAGCACTTCCTGCGCAGCGTTGTCCACGCCCGCGCGATCGCTCACGTCGACCTGCCAGGCCTCGGCGTCGACGCTCTCGGCCACGTCCCACAGCGCCACCCGCGCCCCGCTCTCGCGCAGCCGGCTCGCCACCTCGGCGCCGATGCCGCTCGCGCCGCCGGTGACGATCGCCACGCTGCCCGCGAAGTCGTAGCGCGCGGTGCCGTAGCCCTGGCTCATCGGATGAACTGCTTGGTGAAGTCCGCGCCCAGGCCCACGGCCTCGAAGTGCTTGCGGCACATGTCGATCTTGGTGAACACGTCCTCGTAGCCGATGCCCTTGCCCCAGGGGTCGGTGTAGTACATGACACCGTTGACCTGGAAGTAGGTGATCATTTCCTCGACGTCTTCCGGCACGTAGAGCGTGTGGGTCTCGCCCGGCGGCTCGAACACGTAGCTGCCCTCGGTGGCTTCCCAGTCGTGCTCGAGGTAGCGCCAGCGGCCCTTGAGCACGAAGCCGTGCACCGCCTGCGGGTGGCGATGGCGGCTCAGCACGCCCGACTTGCGCACCCGCAGCAGGTTCATCCAGTAGCCCTGGCTCGCGTTGAGGCACAGCGGCCGGAACCACACGTTCTCGGCCTGCGGCACCCACAGGCGCTCGTCCTGCGGGATCGCGTGGTTGATCACTATCTCGGGCAGCGCGTCCGGCGGGTTCGGGTACTGGTAGGGCGTCTTGGGGTTGGGGTCGTGGTCGTCGACGGGCATTTCATCTGTCCATAATGTGGATGGGTGTCCATATTGTAGATAACTGCTGTTATTGCCCGTGCCGGAGTAACCCTCAATCCGGTGCGGTCCACCCGCCGCCGAGTCCCTGGATGAGCGTGACAGCCGCGTTCTGCCGGTTGACCTGCAACTGCAGCACGGTGCGGCGCGCGCTCAGCGCCGAGGCCTGGGCCGTGACCACGTCGGTGTAGCTGACCTGCCCCGCGCGGTAGCGGTTGAGCAGCTGCTGCTCGGTCAGGTCGGCCGCGGCCGAGGCCTCGCGGCGCAGCGCCTCCTGCTGGGCCAGGCTGGCGGTGGCGGTGAGCTGGTCCTCGACGCCCTGGAAGGCGGTGAGCACGGTCTGGCGGTAGCGCGCCACCGCCGCCTCGCGCGCGGCCTTGGCCGAATCGACACGTGCGTCGATGGCGCCACCGTCGAAGATCACCTGCGCGGCTGACAGGCCCAGCGCCCACAGCGTGTTCGAGGCGCTGAACAGGTCCGACACGCGGCTCGACGAACGGCCCAGCGATGCGCTCAGGCTCAGGCTCGGGTAGTAGGCCGCGCGCTCGACGCCGATCTGCGCATTGGCCGCGGCCACGGCGCGCTCGGCCGACGCGATGTCGGGCCGGCGCTGCAGCAAGGTCGAGGGCACGCCCAGCGGCACCGAAGGCACGGTCGGCGTCCAGGTGGCGGCCACCGGGATGCGGAAGTCGGCCGGCGCCGCGCCCACCAGCACCGCGATCGCATGCTCCAGCGTGTCGCGCGTGCGCTGCAGCGCGACGCGCTCGGCGCGCGTGTTGACCAGCGTGGTCTGGGCCTGCAGCACATCGCTCTGCGCCGCGATGCCGGCCTCGTAGCGGTTGCGCGCGATGGTCAGTGCGCGTTCGTAGCCGTCCAGCGTTTCGGCCAGCAGCGCCAGCTCGGCATCGGCCTCGCGCAGCGAGAAGTAGTTGCTGGCCAGCGTGCCCAACGCCGAGAGCCGGGCCGACGCGAGATCGGCTTCGCTGGCCTGGGCCTGCGCCTGCGCGCTGTCCACCGCCTGGCCGAGCCGGCCCCAGACGTCGGGCGCCCAGTCGGCGCCCAGCGTCGCGTTGGCGCTGCCGCTGGCCGTGCCGGCGTCGCGGTTGCCGTTGCGCGAGGCGCCGCCCGTCAGCGACACGCTGGGCAGCAGCCCGGCGCGCTGCTGGCGCACCAGCGCGCTCGCCTGCGCATAGCTGGCCACGGCCGCGGCGATGTTCTGGTTGGACACCTGCACCCGATCGGCCAGGGCGTTCAGCTCGGCGTCGCCGAACAGCTGCCACCACGGGCCGCGTTCCAGCGCATCGGCCGGGGCCGCAGGGAGCCAGCCTTCGGCCGCCGGCGCCTCCTTCCAGGCGCTCGGGGCGTCCAGCGCCGGGCGTTCGTAGCGTGGCCCGACCGCGCAGGCGCTGAGCGCGGCCGCGGCGGCCAGCACGGTCAGGGTGGACAGGAAGCGTCGGGAGGTCATGTCAGGTCGTTTTCTTCTCTTCAGGCCGCGGTGGTGGCCGCATCGGGCCGGGCCAGATGGCGTTCATTGGGGGAGCGGCGGCGCAGCTTGTCCATCAGCACATAGACCACCGGCGTGGTCAGCAGCGTCAGCAGCTGGCTCGCGATCAGGCCGCCGACGATGGCCACGCCCAGCGGCTGGCGCAGCTCGGCGCCCTGGCCGAAGCCGATGGCCAGCGGCAGCGCGCCCAGCGCCGCGGCCAGCGTGGTCATGAGGATCGGACGGAAGCGCAGCATGCAGGCCTCGCGCACCGCCTCGGTCGCACTCAGGCCGCGCGCGCGTTCGGCATCGAGCGCGAAGTCGATGATCAGGATGGCGTTCTTCTTGACGATGCCGATCAGCAGGAACACGCCGATCAGCGCGATCAGCGAGAACTCCATGCGCAGCACCATCAGCGCCAGCACCGCGCCCACGCCGGCCGAGGGCAGCGTGGTCAGCACGGTGATCGGATGGATCAGGCTCTCGTAGAGCACGCCCAGCACGATGTAGATCACCACCAGCGCCGCCAGCACCAGGAACAGCTGCTGGCCCTGCGACTGCTGGAAGGTGGCGGCCGTGCCGCCGAAGCTGCCGCGCACGTTGATCGGCATCGCGATGTCGGCCGTGGCCTGGTCGATGATCGCCTGCGCCTGGCCCAGCGTGGCGCCGGTCTCGAGGTTGAAGGAGATGGTGCTCGACAGCTCGCCGCCGTCGTGCGAGATCGAGGTCGGGATCGCACGCTCGGACAGCTTCGAGATCACGCTGAGCGGCACCATGGTGGTGACGCTGGTGCTCAGCGGCGAACCGGTCGACGCGCCGCGCTGGCCCGGGTTGGCGGAGGTGGTCGTCACCGACACGCCGCTCGCCGTGACGGCCGAGGCCGGCACGTACAGGTCCTTGAGCGCCACCGGGCCCTGCATGAACTTCGGCGACCACTCCATGATCACCGCGTACTGGTTGAGCTCGTCGTAGATGGTCGCGACCGAGCGCTGGCCGAAGGCGTTGTAGAGCGCGCTGTCGATGCTGCTCGAGGTGATGCCCATGCGCGAGGCCGTCTCGCGGTCGACTGTGACATAGGTCTCGACGCCGTTGTCCGACTGGTCGCTGTCGATGTCGGTCAGCGCCGTCTCCTGCTTGAGCCGGTCGGCCAGCTTGCCGATCCACAGGCGCAGGTCGGCGATGTTGTCGGCCTTGAGCGTGTACTGGTAGGTCGAGTTGCTCGAGCGCCCGCCGCCGCGCAGGTCCTGCACCTGGCCCAGGAACACGCGCAGGCCGGTGAGCTTGTCGAGCTGCGGGCGCAGGCGCGTGATCACGGCCTGGCTGCTCACCTGGCGTTCGCCCACCGGCTTGAGGTTGACGAACATGAAGCCGCCGCCCGCGCGGCTGCCGCCCGAGAAGCCGACCACGGTGTCGACCGCCGGGTCCTTGCGGATGATGTCGACCGCCTCGCGCAGCTTGTTGCCAAGCGCCTCCGACGAGATGCTCTGGTCGGCGCGCAGGCCGCCGTTGAGCTGGCCGTTGTCGGTCTGCGGGAAGAAGCCCTTGGGCACCTTGGCGAACAGGTAGACGTTGAGCCCGACCACGGCCAGCAGGATGAAGATCACCAGCCCCTTGCTCGCCAGCGCCCAGTCGAGCGAGTGCTCGTAGCCGCGCAGCACGCGGTCGTAGCCGCGCTCCGCCCAGCGCGCGGGCCACGACGGCCGGCGCGGCGGGCCTTCGAGCTTGGGCTCGGGGCGCAGCAGCAGCGCGCACATCATGGGCGTGGTGGTCAGCGAGATCACCAGCGAGATCAGCACCGCGGCCGACAGCGTGATCGCGAACTCTCGGAACAGCCGGCCCACCTGCCCGTCCATGAACAGCAGCGGGATGAACACCGCCACCAGCGACAGGCTGATCGACAGCACCGTGAAGCCGACCTCGCGCGCGCCGCGCAGCGCGGCCTCGACGCGGCCCATGCCGGCCTCGATGTGGCGCATGGTGTTCTCGAGCACCACGATGGCGTCGTCGACCACGAAGCCGGTGGCCACGGTCAGCGCCATCAGGCTCAGGTTGTTGAGGCTGAAGCCCAGCAGGTACATCACGCCGAAGGTGCCCAGCAGCGACACCACGGTCGCCACGGCCGGCACGATGGTGGCGCGTGCCTTGCGCAGGAACAGCCCGACCACCAGCACCACCAGCACGATCGAGACCACCAGCGTGAGCTCGATCTCCTTGAGCGAGGCGCGGATCGAGTTGGTGCTGTCCGACGCCACCTGTACGTCGATGTCCTGCGGCAGCTGCGCGCGCAACTCGGGGATCAGCGCGCGCACGCGGTCGACCGTCTCGATGATGTTGGCGCTGGGCTCGCGCGTGATCAGCACGATGATCGCGGGCTCGCCGTTGAACAGCCCCAGCGTGCGCCGGTTCTCGACGCCGTCGATCACGTTGGCCACGTCCGACAGCCGCACCGCCGCGCCGTTGCGCCAGGCCACGATCATCGAGCGGTACTCGCTGGCCTTGCGCGCCGGCGAGGGCGTGTAGATCTGCAGCCGCCGGCCCTCGCCTTCGATCGCGCCCTTGGGCCGGTTGGCATTGGTGGCCTGGATGGCGGCGCGCACGTCCTCGGTGCTGATGCCGTAGCGGTTGAGCGCGAAGGGCAGCAGCTCGACCCGCACCGCCGGCAGCGAGCCGCCGCCGATCTCGACATCGCCCACGCCCTCGACCTGCGACAGGCGCTGGCTCACGATGTTGGACACCGCGTCGTAGATCTGGCCCGGCGTCTTGGTCTTGGAGGTCAGCGCCAGGATCACCACCGGCGCCGACGCCGGGTTGGCCTTGCGGTAGGTCGGGTTGCTGCGCAGCGAGGCCGGCAGGTCGACGCGCGCGGCGTTGATCGCCGCCTGCACCTCGCGCGCCGCGCCGTCGATGTTGCGGTCGAGGTCGAACTGCAGCGTGACGCGGGCCGAGCCGGTCGAGCTGTTCGAGGTCATCTCGTTGACGCCCGCGATGGTGCCCAGCCGCCGCTCGAGCGGCGTGGCCACGCTGCTGGCCATGGTGTCGGGGCTCGCGCCGGCCATCGAGGCGCTGACCGAGATGATGGGGAAGTCGACCTTGGGCAGCGGCGACACCGGCAGCACGAAGAAGGCCGCGATGCCCGCGAGCGCGATGCCGATGGTCAGCAGGATGGTGGCGATCGGGCGCTCGACGAAGGGTTTGGAGAGGTTCATGCCATCTCCTCTGTCTTGCGCCTTCCCCCTCTGGGGGAAGGCGGGGATGGGGGCAGCCACGCGCCCCGTGGCTCAGGCCGCGGGCCCCCACCCCAGCCCTCCCCCAGGGGGGGAGGGAGCGGATGCAGGGGAGCACTCATGCCGCGCACCCCCGAGCCCGGCAGGCGGTGCGGGTTGCGCGAGCCCTCCGGGCCGCCGAGGCGCGCAGCGCCATCGGCTGCGCGCGCAGCGCGCTTCGTGATCTGACCCGTCGCAGCTGTTTGAGCGCAGTGAACGAAGTGAACGCAGCGAGTTCTGCGACGCAGCCGATGACGCGAGCACCGCAGGGCAGCCGCGAAGCGGCCGGCACGGCGGGATCGTGCGGCCCGCGCCGCCTGCCGGGCGCCCCCGCCATGGGACGCATCGGCAATGCACCTCACGCGATCACCTCTTCACGCCGCCTGCCGAAGCGCCGACCCAGCCGGTCGAAGGCCAGGTAGATCACGGGCGTGGTGAACAGGGTCAGCACCTGGCTCACGATCAGCCCGCCGAAGATCGCCAGGCCCAGCGGCCGGCGCAGTTCGGCGCCTTCGCCGAAGCCCAGCATCAGCGGCACCGCGGCGAACAGCGCGGCCAGCGTGGTCATCAGGATCGGGCGGAAGCGCAGCAGCGCGGCCTGGTGGATCGCCTCGAGGGCGGTCTTGCCCTGCTGCCGCTCGGCCTCGATCGCGAAGTCGATCATCATGATCGCGTTCTTCTTGACGATGCCGATCAACAGGATGATGCCGATGATCCCGATCACCCCGAGGTCGTTGCCCGTGACCATCAGCGCCAGCAAGGCACCCACGCCGGCCGAGGGCAAGGTCGACAGGATGGTCAGCGGATGGATGTAGCTCTCGTAGAGCACGCCCAGCACGATGTAGACGCAGACCACCGCCGCCAGGATCAGCCAGAGCTGGTTCGACAGCGACTTCTCGTAGGCGCCCGAGGCGCCCAGGAAGGTCATGGTCACGCCGGTCGGCAGGCCGATGTCCTTGGCGGCCTGGCGGATCGCGTCGACCGCGCGGCCCAGCGACACGCCGTCGGCGGTGTCGAAGCCCACCGTCGCGGCCGGGTACTGCGCCACGTGCGTGATCTGCAGCGGCGCGAGCTGCTCGCGGATGGTGGCGATGGAGGCCAGCGAGGTCGGCGCGCCCGAACCGGTCGTGAGGTTCAACGTGCCCAGCTGCTGCGGGGTCTCGATCGAATCGACCTTGGCCTCGAGGATCACGCGGTACTGGTTGGTCTCGGTGAAGATGGTCGAGACGATGCGCTGGCCGAAGGCGCTGTAGAGCACGTCGTCGACCGCGCTGGCCGTGACCGCCAGCCGCGAGGCGGTGGCACGGTCGATGTCGACGTAGGCCGACAGGCCCTGCGCGCCGGCGTCGCTGGTCACGTTGCGCACCTGCTTCACGTCCTGCAGCCGCGTGCGCAGCTTGTTGACCCATTCGGTGACCGTGGCCGAGTCCACGCCCTCGATCGAGAAGCGGTACTCGGTCGGGCCGGTCTCGGCGTCGATGGTCAGGTCCTGCGTGGGCTGCAGGTACAGCTTCACGCCCGCCACCTGCGCCACCCGCTCGCGCAGCCGGTTCATCGTGGCCTCCTGCGAACCGCGGTCGGCCTTGAGGTTGATCAGCATGCGGCCGGTGTTGAGCATGGTGTTGTTGGCCGCGTCCACGCCGGTGAAGGAGCTCAGGCTCTCCACCTCGGGGTCGGCCAGCACGGCGCGCGCGGCCGCCTGCTGCAGCTCGGCCATGCGCGCATAGGACACGTCCTGCGCGGCCTCGATGCGGCCCTGCAGCTGCCCGGTGTCCTGCGTCGGGAACAGGCCCTTGGGAATGAACACGTAGAGCAGCACCGTGAGCGCCAGCGTGGCCAGCGCCACGACCAGCGTCAGGCCCTGGCGGCGGAACACCCATTGCAGCATCAGGTCGTAGCGCGCGATCACGCGGTCGAAGAAGGCCTGCACCTTGCCGGCCAGCCCGCGCGTGGCGTTGTGCGGCTCGCTCTTCAGCATGCGCGCCGACATCATCGGCACCAGCGTGAGCGAGACCACGGCCGAGATCAGGATGGTGATCGCCAGCGTGACCGCGAACTCGCGGAACAGCCGCCCCACCACGTCGCCCATGAACAGCAGCGGGATCAGCACCGCGATCAGCGAGACCGTGAGCGAGATGATGGTGAAGCCGATCTGCGTCGCGCCCTTGATGGCGGCGGCGAACGGCGCCTCGCCCTCCTCCAGGTAGCGCGCGATGTTCTCGATCATCACGATCGCGTCGTCGACCACGAAGCCGGTCGCGATGGTCAGCGCCATCAGGCTCAGGTTGTTGAGGCTGTAGCCCATCAGGTACATCACGCCGCAGGTGCCGATCAGCGAGATCGGCACCGACAGGCTGGCGATCAGCGTGGCGCGCCAGCTGTGCAGGAAGAAGAAGATCACCAGCACCACCATCACCACCGCCAGCACCAGCTCGATCTCGACGTGCTTGACCGAAGCGCGGATGCCGGTGGTGCGGTCGCTCAGCACGCGCACGTCCAGCGTGGGCGGCAGGCCGGCCTGCAGCTCGGGCAGCTGGCGCTTGATCGCATCGACCGTGGCGATCACGTTGGCGCCGGGCTGGCGCTGCACGTTCAGGATGATGCTGGGCGTGAGCTGCCCGTCGATGCCCGACCAGGCGCCGAGCCGCGTGTTCTCGGCGCTGTCGACCACGCCCGCCACGTCGGACATGCGCACCGGCGCGCCGTTGCGGAAGGCCACGATCAGGTCGAGGTAGTCCTTGGCCGTAACCAGCTGGTCGTTGGCGTTGATGCTGTACGAGCGCTTGGGGCCGTCGAAGCTGCCCTTGGCGCTGTTGGAGTTGGCCGCCGAGATGGCGGTGCGCAGCGTGTCGAGGCCGATGCCGTACGAGGCCAGCGCCTTGGTGTCGGCCTGGATGCGCACGGCCGGCCGCTGGCCGCCCGAGAGCGTGACCAGGCCCACGCCCGAGACCTGGCTGATCTTCTGCGCCAGCCGCGTGTTGACGATGTTCTGCACCTCGGTCAGCGGCATGGTGCCCGAGCTGATCGCGAGCGTGAGCACCGGCGCGTCGGCCGGGTTGACCTTGGCATACACCGGCGGCGCGGGCAGGTCGGCCGGCAGCAGCGAATTGCTGGCGTTGATGGCGGCCTGCACCTCCTGCTCGGCCACGTCCAGCGTCTCGGCCAGGCCGAATTGCAGCGTGATGATCGACACGCCCGAGGCGCTGGTCGAGCTCATGCGGTTCAGGCCCGACATCTGGCCGAACTGGCGCTCCAGCGGCGCCGTCACGGTGCGGCTCATGACCTCGGGGCTCGCGCCCGGGTAGAGCGTCTGCACCTGGATCGTCGGGTAGTCGACCTGCGGCAGCGCCGACAGCGGCAGGAAGCGGAAGCCGACGAAGCCCGCGAGCACGATGGCGAGCATGAGCAGCGCGGTAGCGACCGGCCGCTCGATGAAGGGGCGCGACGGACTCATGGCTGGCGCGTCCTCATTCCGGGCGGCGGCGCGGGCCGGAGGCACCGCCGCGCGGCCCCGAGGCGCCATGGCGCGCGCCCGAGGCGCCGCCGCGCGCACGCGGCGCGGCCGGTGCGTCGGTGGGCAGCTGCACGGTGGTGCCGTCCTTCAGGCGGTCGCCGCCCTCGGTCACCACGCGCTCGCCGTCCTTGAGGCCCTCGGTGATGACCACCGACTCGACCGTCGACTCGCCGCGCTTCACGTTGCGCATCGACACCGTGCGGTCCTCGTTGATCACGTACACGTAGTTGCCGGTGCCCGCGGTGCGCAGCGCCGTGACCGGCACCACCACGGCGCCCTCGACCGTGCGCAGCAGCAGCTGCACGTTGACGAACTGGCTCGGGAACAGCGTGCTGCCCGCGTTGCCGAAGCGGGCCTTGGCCTTGACCGTGCCGGTCTGCACGTCGACCACGTTGTCGAGCGTGGAGAAGACGCCGGTGTCCAGCGTGCTGGCCTTGGTGCGGTCGAGCGCCGTCACGCTGAGCTTCGCGCCCTGCGCCACGCGGCGCTCGATGTCGGGCACGCGGTCCTGCGGTACCGAGAACTGCACGTCGATGGGCGTCATCTGCGTGATCACGGCGATGCCGGTGGTGGCGCCGCCCGCCACGTAGTTGCCGGGGTCGACCGTGCGCAGGCCGACGCGGCCGCTGACCGGCGAGGTCACGCGGGTGTACTCGAGGTTGAGCCGCGCCGCGCCCTCGGCCGCCTTGTCGGTGGTCACCGTGCCTTCGAGCTGCTTGACCAGCGCGGCCTGGGTGTCGACGTCCTGGCGGGCGATGGAGTCCTGGCCCAGCAGCGTGCGGAAACGCGCGAGCGTGACCCGCGCCGCCTCGAGCTGCGCCTCGTCGCGCACGCGCGTGCCCTGGGCCTGCATCAGCGCCTGTTCATAGGGGCGCGGGTCGATGCGGGCCAGCACGTCGCCCTTCTTGACGGTCTGGCCTTCGGTGAACAGCACGTCGGTCATGACGCCCGAGACCTGCGGGCGCAGCGTGATGGTCGTGACCGGCGTGACCGTGCCCAGCGCATCGAGATAGACCGGGATGTCGGCGCGCTTGGCCACCGCCATGCCCACGGTCACCAGCGGCCCGGAACCACCGCCGCCGGCCCGCGGGCCCCCGGGCCCACCCGGTCCGCGCGCGCCGCCGCCTGGCCGCCCCCCGGGCGCGGCGTCGGCCGGCGGCCGGTTGACCAGATACCAGGCGGTGCCGATCAGCGCCGCCAGCACCAGCAGGGCGATCGTGCCGCCGAGCCAGCGCCGCCGCGGGCGCGGCGGTACTTCGGTGGCCGGGGGGGATGGGGGTGCTTCGGCGGGACGGTTGTCCATGGAGAGTCCTGAAGAGAGCCGCCGGTCGGACCGACGCGCGGAAATTTGCATCGAATCGTAGCCTGCGCCCGGCCGTGGATTGCGACGCTTGCTCTGCCTGTCCGTAAACGGTGGGTAAAGCGCCGGACCGCCGCCACGCCCTGCCGCCTCCGAGCGCATCTGGCGCCGCGGAACCACCGGTCGCGCCGCCCCCCGTCGTTCCGTCGCATGCCGGTGGCGGGCGCAGGCGCTTCCCGGCACAGTCCACCCCATCGCTTCCCCGCCCCTCCATTCCACCGTCCCAACCTTCCACGGAGTGCCATCATGCTGATGCAAATCATCCTCCATACCCCCAAGTGGGTGTTCGCCGTCTTCGCGCTGCTCATCTGGCTCGGCGCGAAGCAGATGCTCACCAACAGCGTGGGCCTGAACCGCGTCACCTTGATGCCCCTCGTCATGGGCGCCCTGTCGCTCTACGGCGTGGTCTCGGCCTTCGGCGACGCCGTCGGTGCGCTGCTCGGCTGGGCGGTGGCCGTGGCCGCGATGCTGGCCCTGCTGCTGCAACGTCCGCTGCCCGCCACCACCCGCTACGACGCGGCGGCGCGCCGTTTCCACCTGGCCGGCAGCCCCGTGCCGCTGATGCTCATGATGGGCATCTTCCTGACCAAGTACCTGGTGGCCATCGCCCTGGCCATGCACCCCGAGCTGAAGCAGCAGGCCACCTTCGCCGTGCTGCTGCCCATGCTCTACGGCGCCTTCACCGGCGTCTTCGCGGCCCGCGCCGTGCGCCTGTGGAAGCTGGCCATCGCGACCGATTCGATCACCGCCGGCGCCCGCACGGCCTGACAATCCCGCCACCGTCCCACTGCCAGGAAGTGCCATGAGCGTGCTCTTGCTGATCCTCAAGCTGGCCATCACCGTGGTGCTGGTGGCCTCGATCGCCGAGGCCCTGGTGCTGTCCTGGCGCCATGGCTGGCGCAGCTACGACTGGAAGGCGTCCGCCATCTCGGTGGTCGACTTCCTGGTGCGCGAGTACCCGCTGCGCTGGCTGCTGCCGCTGGCCTTCTGGACCGGCGCCATGGACTGGTTCTACGCCCACCGCCTGCTCACGCTGCCGATGGACCACTGGACCGGCTGGGCCGCCTGCTTCATCGGCCAGGAGTTCTGCTACTACTGGTACCACCGGTCGGCGCACCGGGTGCGCTGGTTCTGGTGCACCCATGCCATCCACCATTCGCCCAACCAGCTCAACCTGTCGGCCGCCTACCGCTTCGGCTGGACCGGCAAGCTCACCGGCACGCTGGCCTTCTTCATGCTGGCGCCCCTGCTGGGCATGCCGCCGCGCGTGGTGCTGCTGATGTTCACGCTGAACCTGCTCTACCAGTTCTGGATCCACGCGACGTGGATCCCGCGCCTCGGGCCGCTCGAATGGGTGTTCAACACGGCCTCGGCGCACCGCGTGCACCACGCCTCGAACCTCGAGTACCTCGACGGCAACTACGGCGGCGTGCTGATCGTGTTCGACCGCCTGTTCGGCACCTACATCCCCGAGCGCGCCGACCTGCCCTGCCGCTACGGGCTGGTGCAGCCGATCACCTCGCACAACCTGCTGGAGATCGAGTTCTCGCAATGGCGCGCACTGTGGCGCGACCTGGCGTCGGCGCGCTCGGTGCGCGCCTTCCTGGGCTACCTGGTCCAGCCGCCGGGCTGGCGGCCCGAGGGCCCGGGCGAGACGACGGAGGAACTGCGGCAACGCGCGGCGAGCCCGCACGAGGCCCTGCCCACTGACGCACCGCTCGAAACCGGGCTGGGCATCGAGCGCAGCTGAGTCCAGACACCTGAAAACGCCTCCCATGATCTTCCAACCCGCCCACCTGATATTTGCCGCCGGCACCGCCGTCTACCTCGTGATCCGCGCCGTGTTCCAGCGCCGGGCCGCGTCGGGGCACAAGGCGGTCAGCCACGCCGACCTGCGCGACCGCCTGCTGGTCGTGCTCGTCGGCGCCTGTCAGGTCGGCCTCCCCGCCGTGCTGATGCTGACGCCGTGGCTCGACACGGCCCACTACGCACGGCCGCCAGCCCTGACCTGGTTCGGCGCCCCCCTGCTCGCAGGCGCACTGTGGCTGTTCTGGCGCTCGCACGCGGACCTGGGCGTCAACTGGTCGGTGACGCTTGAGCTGGACCGGGACCACGCCCTGGTCACTCGCGGCGTCTACGGCCGCATACGGCATCCCATGTATGCGTCGTTCTTCGCGATGGCCCTGGCTCAAGCGCTGCTGCTGGACAACTGGATCGCCGGCTGGGGCGCGCTGCTGGCAGTCGGCCTGCTCTATCGGATCCGCACGCCGCGTGAGGAGCAAATGATGCTCGAGTCCTTCGGCGACGCGTACCGCGCCTACATGCAGCGCACCGGCGGCGTCGTGCCGCGTGCCATCCCCCGTTCCTGACCCCTTATGCTGAGGAGCATCGCCATGGTCCACACCGCTTTGAACCCCGCCCGTCCCGACATCGAACGCGCCGCCCGCCGCCGCGCCGGCGCCAAGATGGGCTGGTACATCCACGCCTTCGTCTACGTGCTGGTCAACCTGGGCCTGGTCACGCTGTCGGCCGCCAACGGCCACACCTGGGCGGTCTATCCGCTGATGGGCTGGGGCCTGGGCCTGCTGGCCCACGGCGCGGTGGTCTGGCTGCTCGCGCCGGGCGGCGGCCTCTACGACCGGCTGCTGGAACGCGAACGCCGCGCGCTGCGCGCCAGGGATCGCGGATGAGCCTGGCGCCGCTCCCGCCCACGCCCACGCCGCCTTCGCCGGTCCCTGGCGAAGACCTCCGGGACATGCTGCGGCATGGCCTGATCACCGCCGTCTTCTGCTGCCTGATCGCCAGCGCGCTGACCCTCACCAAAGGCGGCGGCTGGGCCGATCACCTGGTCTATTCGCTGGCGATAGGCACCATCAGCTGGTTGTTCATCGACGGCTGCCGGCTGCTGCTCACACGGGGCCGCGCCATCCGGTGGCCGTTTGGCGCCAGAGGCTATGTGGTGGTGGTCGTCGGCGTGACGCTGGGCTTCCTGGGCGGCAACCTGATCGGCGACGCCTGGGTCGGCGCGCCGACCTTCGACTTCCTGGACTTCGCCGGCCACAAGCTGGCCACCGCGATCGTCATCACGATCACCGCCACCGTCGGCATGTGCTTCTATTTCTACAGCCTGGGCAAGAGCAAGCACCTGCAAGGCCAGATCGACCTGGCCCAGCGCGCGGCCACCGAGGCCCGGCTCAAGCTGCTCGAGACGCAGCTCGAGCCGCACATGCTCTTCAACACGCTGGCCAACCTGCGGGTGCTGATCACGCTCGACCCGCCGCGCGCCGTGACCATGCTCGACCGGCTCAACAGCTACCTGCGCGTGACCCTGTCGGGCTCGCGCGCGCTGTCGCACCCGCTGGCGGCCGAGTTCGACCGGCTGGGCGACTACCTCGAGCTGATGGCCGTGCGCATGGGCCCGCGGCTGCGCTACACCCTCGACCTGCCCGACGACCTGCGCGACGTGCCCGTGCCGCCGCTGCTGCTGCAGCCGCTGGTGGAGAACGCCATCCGGCACGGCCTGGAGCCGCAGGTCGAAGGCGGCGAGATCACCGTGCGCGCGCGGCACGAAGGCGGGCGGTTGGTGCTCGACGTCTGCGACACCGGCCAGGGCCAAGCGCCGGACGAAGCCCCTTCGGAGGGCGGCGGTTTCGGCCTGACGCAGGTCCGGGAACGGCTGGCGACCCTGCACGGCGACACCGCCGCCTTGAAGCTGACCCCCTTGCGCGAGGGTGGAACCTGCGCAAGCATCTCCTTTCCCCTGACGCCATGAACCCCACCGCGCTGATCGCCGAAGACGAGCCCCTGCTGGCGCAAGCCCTCCAGGCCGAACTGGCCCTGGCCTGGCCCGAACTGCAGGTCATCGCGCGGGTCGGCGACGGCCTCAGTGCGGTGCGCGAAGCGCTGCGCCTGCTGCCGCAGATCCTGTTCCTCGACATCCGCATGCCCGGCCTCGACGGCCTGGCCGCGGCCGACGAACTCGCCGACCAGTGGCCGACCGACGAGGCCCCGCTTCCGGAACTGGTGTTCGTGACCGCCTACGACGAGTACGCGACGCGCGCCTTCGACGCGCAGGCCATCGACTACGTCCTCAAACCGGTCCAGCCCGAGCGGCTCAAGCGGACCGTGGCGCGCCTGAAGAAAAGCATGGTCTTGCGCCGTTCGACGGTCGTGGCCGGCGACGACGTGCTGGCCAGCACGCTGGCGCAGTGGCGCAAGCTGCTGAACGTGGCCGGCGGCCCGGCCGAGACGCCGCTCAAGTTCATCACCGCCAGCGAGGCCGGTTCCTCGGGCGCGACGCTGCACATGGTGCCGATCGACGAGGTCCAGTACTTCGAGGCCGCCGACAAGTACGTGCGCGTGCTCACTGCGACGCGCGAGTACCTGATCCGCACGCCCCTCAAGCAGTTGCTGCCGCAACTCGACGCCAACGCCTTCCGCCAGGTGCACCGCGCGGTCGCCGTGCGCACCGACGCGATCGCCTCGGTGCACCGCGACGACGCCGGCAAGCTCTCGCTCACCTTGCGCGGGCGCAGCGAGAACATCCCGGTGAGCCGGCTCTACGCCCACCTGTTCCGCGCCATGTGAGGCCCATGAAAAAGCCGGCCGCCAGGCCGGCTCGTGAAGGCAAAGGGCTCAGGGCGCGCGATGGGCGCGCCCCTTGCGCCTCAGCTCAGCGCCAGTCGCGACGACCGTGGTCGTGGCGGTAGTAGCCCGGGCCCGGCCGGTAGTAGCCAGGCGCCGGACGGTAATACACCGGCGGCGGTGCGTAATAGACCGGAGCCGGCCGGTAATACACCGGCGGCGGTGCGTAATAGGTCGGCGGCGGCGCGTAGTAGGTCGGTGGCGGCACGTAGTACGTGGGTGCGGCAGCGCCGAACACCACGCCCGGCGTGTTGATGCCGATGGACCAGCTGACGTCGCCACGGGCGCTGGCGGCCGAGGCGCCGAACAGCGCGGCAGCGGCCACCGCACCGGCGGCGGCCCATTTGAAGAAGGTAGAACGTGTGAGGCTCATGACGGAACTCCTGTGAAAACTCGGTCGTGGGCGAGATCGCCACATTATCGACGGGGCGAAAACCGCCCATGCCTGTATTGAACGCGGCAGTTGTGAATCAGGTTCACCCAGCCCTGTGAAGTTCGTACCCAAAGGTAACGCCCGGACCCGCCGCCTAGAATGAACCCATGACCTCCCCTGTAGACAAAAGCGGCAACAAAACGCCCGCGGCCCCCAGCAATTTCCTGCGCCATGTCATCGAAAACGACCTTGAGCAGAAGACCTATGCCCAGCGCCAATGGGGCGGTTCGCCCGGCGACGCCGCCCACCATGCCCAGGGCATGGCCGACCCGGCCCAGGTGCGCATGCGCTTCCCGCCCGAGCCCAACGGCTACCTGCACATCGGCCACGCCAAGAGCATCTGGCTCAATTTCGAGATGGCCAAGGAATACGGCGGCGTGTGCCACCTGCGCTTCGACGATACCAATCCTGAGAAGGAAGAGCAGGAATACGTCGACTCGATCCGCGACGCCGTGCAATGGCTGGGCTACGAAACCTACCTGGCCGACCGCCCCAGCGCGCCCGGCACGCTCCAGCCCCACGAGTACTTCGCCAGCAACTACTTCGACTTCATGTACCGCGCCGCCGAGTACCTGATCGAAGCCGGCCTGGCCTATGTCGACGAGCAGACGCCCGACGAGATGCGCGCGAACCGCGGCGACTTCGTCACGCCCGGCACCGACAGCCCCTTCCGCAGCCGCACGCCGGCCGAGAACCTGGCGCGCTTCCGCGCCATGCGCGACGGCCAGCTCGCGGACGGCGCCGCGGTGCTGCGCGCGAAGATCGACATGGCGAGCCCCAACATCAACATGCGCGACCCGGCGCTCTACCGCATCCGCCGGGCCACGCACCACAACACCGGCGACACCTGGTGCATCTACCCGATGTACACCTTCGCGCATCCCATCGAGGACGCGCTCGAGCAGATCACGCACTCGATCTGCACGCTGGAATTCGAGGACCAGCGCCCCTTCTACGACTGGCTGCTCGACCGCCTGGCCGAAGGCGGCCTGATCGCCAGCCCGCACCCGCGCCAGTACGAGTTCGCGCGCCTCAACGTGACCCACGTCATCACCAGCAAGCGCAAGTTGCGCCAGCTGGTCGAGGAAGGCCATGTCGACGGCTGGGCCGACCCGCGCATGCCCACGCTGGCCGGCCTGCGCCGCCGCGGCTACACGCCGGAAGCCCTGAAGCTGTTCTGCGAACGCAGCGGCGTGACCAAGTCCGGCGGCTGGATCGACTACGCGAGCCTCGAGGCCGCGCTGCGCGACACGCTGGACCCGATCGCCCCGCGTGCCATGGCGGTGCTCGACCCGGTCAAGCTGGTGATCACCAACTGGGGCGAACTCATGGGCGGCGACCAGGTGCTCGACGACTGCACCGCGCCCCTGAACCCGCGCGACGCCGACGCCGGCCTGCGCCACTTCAAGATCGGCCGCGAGGTCTGGGTCGAGCGCACCGACTACGAGGACGTGCAGCCCAAGGGCTTCTTCCGCCTGTTCCCGGGCAACAAGGTGCGCCTGAAGTACGGCCACACCATCGAATGCACCGGCGCCACGCGCGATGCCGGCGGCAAGCTGCTCGAAATCCAGGCCACGCTGGTGCACGACACCAAGAGCGGCACGCCGGGCGCCGACGCGGTCAAGGTCAAGGGCAACATCACCTGGGTCGCCGTTGCCGATGCGGTGCCGGCCGAGGTGCGCCTGTACGACCGCCTGTTCGCGGCCGAGAAGCCGGGCAGCGGCGAACTGCTGGAAGAGCTCAACAAGAACAGCCTGAGCACCATCGCTGCCTTCGTCGAGCCCTCGCTGGCCGGCGCCGAGGCGGGTGGCGCGGGCTTCCAGTTCGAGCGGCACGGCTACTTCGTCGTCGACTCGAAGGCCAGCGCCAGCGGCGCGCGCGTGTTCAATCGCGCGGCGGGGATGCGGGACGGCTGGGGGAAGTGAACGCCATGCGGTGACACGTGCCTTGCGGCCGTGTCACCGACGTCAGGTTCGGCGCACTAAACTTGCGCCATGCACCCCGCCATCGCCAGACACCGAGCAGGCATCTCCGCCATCTGCCAGCGTTATCGGATTCGTCGACTCGACATCTTTGGCTCCGCAGCGCGTGCCGATGACTTCGATGCGGCCCACAGCGATGCAGATTTTCTGGTGGAGTTCGCACCCGGCACGGCCGTGGGCCTGGACGCCTTCTTTGGCGCCAAGGCGGATCTGGAGAAGCTACTGGGACGTGGCGTCGACCTGGTCGAGCCCGGTGCCATCCGCAATCCCTTCGTGCTGGCCAGCATCAACCGCAGCCGCGAGTCCGTCTATGCAGCGTGATCCACGCGCATTTCTGTGGGATGTGCAGGAATAAGCCCAACTGATTCAGACCTTCACCGCCGGCATGGATTCATCGGCTTACGCCGGCAACGCGATGGCTCAAGCAGCCGTCGAACGCAAGTTCGAAATCATCGGCGAGGCATTGGCTCAGTTGGCCAAGGCGGATGCGCCTCTGGCTGCGCGCATATCCGGCCTGCCGAAGATCGTGGCATTTCGCAATCAGCTCATTCACGGCTATGCAAGCGTCGACATCAGCACGGTCTGGACAGTGGTGCAGACCTCGCTGCCCTTGTTGCTCGCGCAGGCCAGCGCCCTTCTGGAAGAACTCGGCACGTCCAACTGACATCCGAAGAGCTCACGGGCCAATGCGCGGAGCACTCGCCTCTCAATCCGCCAGCGCGATCGCCCGTAAAGGCAGCTGCCGCTCCAGCAAGGCCATGGCACCGCGCCACTCTGCCGCCACAGCCTCCTCCCCCCGCACCATCCCCTGCAGCGCAAAGAAATGCAGGGTCCGCAAACCGACCGTGCCCAGCGCAGCCTTCAGATAGGGCGTGAGGAAATCCGGCTGGCGCGCGTGCTCGCCCAGGTAGAGGCCACCCGAGGCCACCGCCACGTACACCGGACGGTCGGGCAGCAGCCCCTGCTTGCCTTCGGGCGTGGGCACGAAAGTGCGGCCGATGCGCAGCACGTGGTCGATCCAGGCCTTGAGCGAGGACGGCACGGTGTAGTTGTGCATCGGCGTGCCGATCACGACGGCGTCGGCCTGTTCGAGCTCGGCGATCAGGTGGTCGGAGCGCGCCAGCGAGCCCGGCGCCGCCACGTCGGGCCGGGCACCGGCGAGGGTGTAGGCGTAGTCGCTGTCGACCTGCGGCAGCGGCACGCTGGCGAGGTCGCGCACGAGCACCTCGGCCTCGGGGTGGCTCGCCATCAGGCGCTCGACGATCCGCGAAGAGAAACGCGTGCTGTAGGAGCCCTCGGCGCGCGGGCTGCAGACGATGTGGAGGATCTTCTTCATGCCGCGGCTCCGGCCGTGCCCAGCGTGCGGCCGAAGCGGATCGCCTCGGTCAGCAGGCCCTGGCGGAAATAGAAGCGCTGGGCCAGCGCGTTCGACAGGCCGGTGTCGAGCACGAAGCGGACGCAGCCGGCCTCGTCCGCGATGCGCGTGGTGGCCTCGATCAGGCGTGCGCCCCATTGCGTGCCGCGCGCCGCTTCGTCGGTCACCAGGTCGTCGACGTAGAGGAAACGGCCGCCATAGACCAGGTTCTCTTGCAGCCGGTAGCCGGCCAGCGCCAGCGCGGTGTCGCCCTGCCATACGGCGAGCAGGCGGTAGCTGTCGCGCTGCATGCGGCGCACGCGCGCGATGAAGTCGTCGGCGCCTTCTTCGAGATGCGGGCGCAGCTGCTGCATCACGGGCCAGCAGGCCCGCAGTTCGGCGTCGGTCTCGGCATGGCGCAGGGTGGCGCTGCTCGGTTCGGAGAAGAGTGGGGGCTTGGCTTCAGTCATGCAGCGACTCTAGGCAGCGGGCCAAGGTCGCGGTAGAGCCAAGAAATCGCTTTCCGACTGAGCCATTGCACGGCGGAGGCTCGAGGAAAAGCACGGCGACGTCCGTCGGCCTCCGGCACCGGTCGCGGCCGGCCCCGAGGGCGCGGCGTGTGCGCCCGGCGAGCGCGCCTACTTCGATGGTTTCGCTTTGCGGGGGGCCGCATTGAGCGCCACCGCCGCACCGATGAGCGCCCGGAAGGCCGCCGCATCGACTTCCTCGCCTTCCGCGATGTCGATCGCGCGGCGCACGTTGCCGTCGAGGCTCGCATTGAACAGCTGCGCGGGGTCCTCGAGCGAGGCCCCCTTGGCGAAGGTGAGCTTCACCACCTTCTGGTACGACTCCCCGGTGCAGAGGATGCCGCCGTGCGACCACACCGGCGTGCCCCGCCACTTCCACTCCTCGACGACCGCGGGGTCGGCGTCGTGGATGAGCCGGCGCATGCGGGCCAGCGTCGCGCCGCGCCAGTCGCCGAGTTCCTCGATGCGTTGCGAGATGCGTTCCGATGCCGACACGGTCGGCGCCTCGTCCGGATGTTTCATGGGGCCTCCTGCAGGCAATGCGCGCCTGCATGCACCGCGATGGTAAGGCGCCCGCCCACGCGGAGGAACCGCTCCGGCGGCTGCGGTCCGGAGAAAACCCGAGGCCGGACGAAATCCTGGCCGCCGTGCAGAATTCAAGAACGGCGGCAGCCTCGGCGGCTGCATCCTGCCCCCTCTCCTTCTCCTTCTCGTCCTCTTCGCCCCGAGCGCACACCATGACCATCGACCTCTCCACCTTCCCCATCACGCAGAAGTGGCCCGCCCAGCACCCCGAGCGCCTGCAGCTCTACTCGCTGCCCACGCCCAACGGCGTGAAGGTCTCGATCCTGCTGGAGGAACTGGGCCTGCCCTACGAGCCGCACCTGGTGAGCTTCGAGACCAACGACCAGCTGTCGCCGGCCTTCCTCTCGCTGAACCCGAACAACAAGATCCCCGCGATCATCGATCCCAACGGGCCCGGCGGCCAGCCGCTGGCCTTGTTCGAGTCCGGTGCGATCCTGTTCTATCTGGCGGAGAAGACCGGCCGCTTCATGCCGACGGACGCCGCCGGCCGCTACGAAGCGCTGCAGTGGGTGATGTTCCAGGTGGGCGGGATCGGTCCGATGTTCGGCCAGCTCGGCTTCTTCCACAAGTTCGCCGGCAAGGCCTACGAGGACAAGCGCCCGCGCGACCGCTACGTGGCCGAATCGAAGCGGCTGCTCGGCGTGCTGGAACAACGCCTGGCCGGCCGCGACTGGCTCCTGGGCACCGACTACAGCATCGCCGACATCGCTACCTTCCCCTGGGTGCGAAACCTGATCGGCTTCTACGAGGCGCGCGAACTGGTGGGCTTCGAGGACTTCCCCAACGTGAACCGCGTGCTCGAGGCCTTCGTGGCCCGGCCGGCGGTGGTCAAGGGCCTGGGGATTCCGGCCCGCGGCTGAGCGCGGACGGCCGCTGAAACGACAAGGGACGCCATCCGGCGTCCCTTTTTTTTTACTCCAGAGACCGGCCGCTCAGGCCGGCACTGCGTCCACGCCTGGCCGATCCCAATGCCGGTGCTTGGCGATCGCCGCGATGAAGGCGGTGGCGATGTCGGTGGCGGCCGTGGTGTCGCCCAGGTTGGTGACCGGCGTCGGCGCCACGACCACCCCCACGGGCGCATCCGAATCCGCCGTCACGCCCAGCGTCGACAGCAGCTGCACGCCCTCGCCCACTGCGCAGATCGCCTTGCAGTGCTTGAAGGCCTCGAGCACGAAGTGCACCGCGTCGCCGTTCTGTGCCATGGCGGTCGCGCCGTCCTTGCCGGCCGGCAGCAGCACCGCATCGAACATGACCGAGGGCATGTTGGCGAAGGTGGCGTCGACGTCGATCTGGCGCTTCGATGCGCTGGCCACCGTGCCCAGCCGGGGGCCGACCACCTTGCAGACCGCGCCGGCGCTTTCCAGCGCGTCGCGGATCGGCTTGAGCGATGCGGAGTCCACGCCGTCGGCCACCAGGATCGCGATCTTGCGGGTCTTGATGGAGCCGTCGCCGGTGTCGACCATGCGCAGCACGGGCGACTCCTCGATGGCCGAGGCGATGCGGTGGTCGCGAAAGCCCGGCCGGCCGGCCGCGGCCTTGGCGTCGGGGGCACCGATGCCCAGCGGCTCGGCCACGCGCCGCGCCAGCTTCTCGTCGACGTGCGCGAGGTTGTCCACCATGCGCTGGCGGATCGCCGGCACCTCGAGCTTCGACAGCTCGAAGCGGAAGGCCGCGACGATGTGTTCCTTCTCGGCCGTGCTCTGGCTGTTGAAGAACAGCCGCGCCTGCGTGAAGTGGTCGTCGAACGACGCACTGCGGCGCCGCACCTTGGGCGCGTCGATGGCCTCGGGGTACGACTGGAAGCCGCCGCTCTCGCCGTCGACGCGGTACTCCGCGCCCGTGGCCAGCGTGTTGGGCTCGTAGGCCACCTGGCCGCGCGCGATGGTCTGGCGGTGCATGCCGTCGCGCTGGAAGTTGTGGAAGGGGCACACCGCCTTGTTGATCGGCAGCTCGTGGAAGTTCGCGCCGCCCAGGCGCGAGATCTGCGTGTCGGTGTACGAGAACAGCCGGCCCTGCAGCAGCGGGTCGTTCGAGAAGTCGATGCCGGGCACCACATGGCCCGGATGGAAGGCCACCTGCTCGGTCTCGGCGAAGAAGTTGTCGGGGTTGCGGTCGAGCACCAGCCGGCCGATCTTCTGCACCGGCACCAGCTCTTCGGGGATCAGCTTGGTCGGATCGAGCAGGTCGAAGCCCAGCGAGTGCTCCTTGTCCTGCGGGATCATCTGCACGCCCAGCTCCCAGACCGGGAAGTCGCCGTTCTCGATCGCGTCCCAGAGGTCGCGGCGATGGAAGTCGGCGTCCTTGCCTGCAATCTTCTGTGCCTCGTCCCAGGCCAGGCCGTGCACGCCCAGCTTGGGCTTCCAGTGGAACTTGACGAAGTGCGACTCGCCGCGCGCATTGACGAAGCGGAAGGTGTGGACGCCGAAGCCTTCCATCATCCGGTAGCTGCGCGGAATGGCGCGGTCGCTCATGGCCCACATCAGCATGTGGGTGGTCTCGGGCATCAGCGAGGCGAAGTCCCAGAAGGTGTCGTGCGCGCTCGCGGCCTGCGGCATCGCATGGTGCGGCTCGGGCTTGACCGCATGGATCAGGTCGGGGAACTTCATCGCGTCCTGGATGAAGAACACCGGCACGTTGTTGCCCACCAGATCGTAGTTGCCTTCGCGGGTGTAGAACTTGACTGCGAAGCCGCGCACGTCGCGCACCGTGTCGGCCGAACCGCGCTCGCCGGCGACGGTCGAGAAGCGCACGAAAACGGGCGTCTTCTGCGCCGGGTCCTGCAGGAAGTCGGCGCAGGTGAACTGCGACATCGACTTGTAGACCTCGAAGTAGCCGTGGGCCGCCGAGCCGCGCGCATGCACGGCGCGCTCGGGGATGCGCTCGTGGTCGAAGTGCGTGATCTTCTCGCGGAGGATGAAGTCCTCCAGCAGCGTCGGGCCGCGAACACCCGCCTTGAGCGAGTTGTGGTTGTCGGGGATGTGCAGACCCTGGTTGGTCGTGAGCTGCGCCGTGCCCTCCTGGGTGAAGCCCGCCAGCTGCATCTGCTTGCCGTTCGGGCCGTCGCCGGCCTTTGGGCGGCGGTTGGCCGCGGCCCTGTTTCGTGGGGTCATTCCGAATCCTCGGGATCGTGGGTGAGGCGCCTCGCGGCGCGGGAAACTCAGTGGGCCTCTGCGTCGAGGACGATGTCCAGCGCGTTCACCAATGCAACGAGACCGATGGTGCCGGCCACCGCAGCGACCGACCAGATCAGGAATTCATCCATGAAAGGGCTGTTCAGCAGATCGACCAGAGTGGAAAGCACCATGTTTTGCCTCGTTGGAAAAGAAAGTTGGCGTCGTGACAGCAGGGTGGAGTGCTGCAGTCCGACGCATCGATCGCGTCGACCGAAAGAGCCTAGGGCCTGGCAGCGCGCGCCCCCGTAGTGGCCGCGCGCTCGGGTCTGTAAGCGGGCAGAGGTTGTTCCGGTAGGCGCGGGCCGACGCAGCGTCTTCGGCCTACGCAATGACGGGCTGCAATGCGGCGCACGGACGCGTCCGCAGCTACGATGGGCCAAAGCGGGCACCGAACATGCTTCAGCATTTCCACTCCACTCTTGCGAAGCGACGCCATGCTCATCCAGATCGGCTATGACATCGAAATCGGCGTCAGCGCACCCACGGCGCTCGTCTACATGCTGCAGGTGCATCCCTCGCGCGCGGCCGACATTCCTCAGGGCGAACACATCACCATCAGCCCGCCGCTGCCGACCGACCACTACCGCGACAGCTTCGACAACCACTGCGCGCGCGTGCATGTGCCCTACGGCGTGACCAGCGTGCGGCTGCGCAACGAAGCCGTGGTGTACGACGCGGGCTGGCACGACCCGGTCGACTACGGCGCCATCGAACACGGGCCGGCGGACCTGCCCGTGGCCACCCTGCCCTTCGTGCTGCCCAGCCGCTACTGCGAGGTCGACAGCGAACTGCTGGCCTTTGCCTGGGCGCAGTTCGGCGGCGTCACACCCGGCTGGCACCGCGTGCAGGCGATCTGCGACTTCGTGCACAACCACCTGCGCTTCGACTACCAGCAGGCGCGCGCCACGCGCACCGCGCTGGAGGGCTTTCGCGAGCGCGTGGGCGTGTGCCGCGACTTCACGCACCTGGCGATCACGCTGTGCCGCTGCATGAACATCCCGGCGCGCTACGTCACCGGCTACCTCGGCGACATCGGCATCCCGCCGGTGCCCTACCCGATGGACTTCAGCGCCTGGTTCGAGGTCTACCTGGGCGAGCGCTGGCACACCTTCGACGCGCGCCACAACACGCCGCGCATCGGCCGCATCGTGATCGCACGCGGCCGCGACGCCGCCGACGTGCCGATCACGATGGTGTTCGGCGCCAACACGCTGCAGCGCTTCGAGGTCACGACCTTCGACGTGACGAACTGAGGTTCAGCGGGAGGACGAAGCGTCGGGCACGAAGCCGACCACCTTCATCGGCGCCGCCAGCCCCTTGCGCCCGCGCTCCCAGTCGGCCCAAGGCATGTTGCCGACGGCGAAGCGCTCCGGCGCGGTGCGCAGATCCCAGTGCGCGCCCGAGCGCAGCGTGGGCAATTCGTTCCAGGCGACGGGCACCGACACGCCCATCCCCGGGCGCGCGCGCACCGACCACGCGCTCACCGTGGTGGCGCCGAAGCCGTTGCGCAGGTAGTCGACGAAGATCTTGCCCACCCGGTTGCGCGGGCCGCTCTTGGCCACGAAGCGATCCGGGATGGTCCGGGCCAGGTGCACCACCAGCGCCTGCGAGAAGGACTTGACCGTATCCCAGCCGAAGTGGCGGCGGATCGGCACCACCACGTGCAGCCCCTTGCCGCCGCTGGTCTTGAGGAAGCCGACCAGGCCGACCTCCTCGAGCAGCGTGCGCGTCAGCAAGGCGGCCTCCTGCACGCGCTCCCAGGGCACGCCCTCGCCGGGGTCGAGGTCGAAGGTCATGCGGTCGGGCTGGTCGATGGCCTTCGACACCGCGTTCCAGGTGTGGAACTCCACCACGTTGAGCTGCGTGGCCGACAACAGGCCTTCGCTTCGGTCGATCTGCAGCAGTGGGTCGTGGTCGCGGTCGAGCGCCGGGTCGAGCAGCGTGATACCCGGCATCTCGCTGCCCTTGGCATGCTTCTGGAAGAACAGTTCGCCACCGATGCCCTCGGGCGCGCGCACCAGCGACACCGGACGCCCCTGGAGGTGCGGCAGGATCAGCGGCGCGGCCTGGGCGTAGTAGTCGACCAGTTCGCCCTTGGTCACGCCGCTCTGGGCATCGATCACGCGCTCGGCGTTGGTGATGTGCGGCATCCCGGCCGCGGCGCCTTTCTTCTTCGTCATGGCAGTGTCCTTGGCGGGCGCCACGGCGACCGCCTGTTCCCGCGTGATCTGGTGCGCCGGCTTGTCGCTGCGCAGCCCCTGGAAGACGCTGTGGCGCACCCGATGCTCGCGCGTCCATTCACCGAAGGACACCTCGGCGACCAGTCGCGGCTTGACCCAGTGCGCTTTCACCGTGCGCGGCACGCCGTGCGCACCCTCGGCGAAAGGGGAGTGCGCGGTCGCGAGTGCATCGAGCTTCGCCTTGATGTCGGCCAGCCGCGCGCCGTCGAAACCGGTGCCCACGTTGCCGCAGTAGCGCAGCGCGCCGTCCGCATCGTGCACGCCCAGCAGCAGCGCACCGAAGCCCGCACGCGACCCCTTGGGCGCGGTGTAGCCGCCGATCACGAACTCCTGGCGCTGCTGGCTCTTGAGCTTGATCCAGTCGGGCGAGCGGCGCGACACATAGCCCGAGCCCCGCCGCTTGCCGATCAGCCCCTCGAAACCGAGCGCGCTGACCGAGGCCAGCAGGTCGCGCGGATGCGCATCGAAGGCCTCACTGAAGCGCAGGCGCGGTGCCATGTCCTCGGTCAGCAACGGGGCCAGGCGCTCGCGCCGCTGCTCGACGGGCAGCGCGCGCAGGTCCTCGCCGTCGAGCCAGGCCGAGCGCACGTCGAGCCGACCCAGCGCCTGCACCAGTTCGGGCAGCTTGGCGCTCCAGTCGTGGCCGTTGCGGGTGAAGCAGCGCACCTTGCCCTTCTCGATCCGGGTCAGCAGCCGGTAGCCATCGAACTTGAGTTCCCAGAGCCATTCCTGCGGCGTGGGCGGGGGCGCCGTGGCCAGCGTGGCGAGCTGGGGGGCAAAGCTTTCGGGCAGCGCAGCCGGCGCCGCACGGCGGCGGGTGGGGGCCTTCTTCGCGGCGGGGGCTGCCTTCGTCTTCACCGGCGCGGCGGCAGTGGGCTTCGACGGCGCCGACGCGATCACGCTGTCGGGCAGCGCCTCGGTCACGTCGTAGTCGTCGAGCGGCCGCACCGCATCGTCCTTCTCCTTGATCAGCAGCCAGGCCTCCTGCTTCTCCCCTTTGCCCTTCATGCGCACCAGCGTCCAGTGACCCTGCAGCTTCTCGCCGTACAGCGCGAACTTGAGCTTGCCCGCGGCCAGCGCTGCGCGCGCATCTCCTTCGGCCTGCCATGTGCCCCGGTCCCAGACGATCACGGTGCCGGCGCCGTACTGGCCGGGCGGGATCGTGCCCTCGAAGCCGCCATACGACAGCGGATGGTCCTCGACCCGCACCGCCATGCGCTTGACGTGCGGGTCCAGGCAAGGGCCCTTGGGCACGGCCCAGCTCTTGAGCGTGCCGTCGAGCTCGAGCCGGAAGTCGTAGTGCAGATGGCTTGCGTGGTGCTTCTGGATCACGAAGGACAGCGTGCCCTTGCCGGCCTTGCCGCCGGTGCGCGGCTCGGGCGTCTTGGTGAAGTCGCGCTTGCGGTGGTAGTGCGCGAGCGCCTCCTTCGCACCCATGGCGGCTCCGCGTCTCAGGCCGCGCGGCGGCGGGCCGGGGCCTTCTTGGCCGCGGCGGTCTTGCGCGCGGGCTTCTTGCGCGCGGCCGACTTCGCGGCAGGCGCTTCTTCCTCGTCGTCCTCGGGTGGCGCGGCCGCCGCCTTGGCACCCTTGCGCAGGCTGCGCTGCAGCAGCTCGGTCAGGTCGATGATCTTGGCGCCGCTGCGGCCTTCTTCCTCCGCGGCCTCGGGCTGGGTCACCGACTCGGTGTCGCCGGCCGCCACCTTGCGGTCGACCAGCCGCATGATCTCGTCCTTGAACGAGTCCTTGAATTCGTCGGGATCCCAGTCCGAGCTCATGTCCTCGACCAGTTCGCCCGCCATCTTGAGCTCGCGCTCCGACAGGCCCGCGGCCTTGGCACCCTCCGCGGGCAGCGGCAGGTCCTTCCAGGAGCGGATGTCGGCGCCCCAGCGCAGCAGGTTGAGCACCAGGCCCGGGCCGCTGGGCACCAGCACCGCCAGGTGCTGCTTGGTCTGGATCACCACCCGCGCGATACCCACCCGCCCCGTGCGCTGGAGCGTCTCGCGCAGCAGCGCATAGACCTTGGCGCCACGGTTGATCGGCGCCATGTAATAGGGGCGCTCCAGGTAGACGAAGGGGATGCTGTCGGCCGGCACGAAGGTCTCGATCTCCACCGTCTGCGTGGTCTTGGGGTAGGCGGCGGCGATCTCGGCATCGGTCAGCACCACGTACTGGCCGTCCTCGTAGGCGATGCCCTTGACGATCTGCTCGCGCGCGATTTCCTTGCCGGTCTTCTTGTTGACCCGCTTGTAGCCCACCGGATCCATGGTTCGCTTGTCGAGCCAGTCGAAGTCGATGCTGTGGTCGGTGGTGGCCGAATAGAGCGCAACCGGGATGTGCACCAGCCCAAAGCTGATTGCGCCTTTCCAGAGCACGCGGGGGGTCGAAGATTTGGCAGCAGCAGGCATGGCGGGATTCCTCCAGCCTGCAACCTAGCCCTGCGCCTCGGCCGCTGTTGTAGGAACCCGGCCTTCCCCTTCGTGGGGTGGCGCCGATGCGCTCAGAGGCTCCGGTCGCTCGCCACCGCGAAGTAGAACCACTCGGTGTCCGGCAGCGCCTCGGTGTTGGGAAACACCAGGAAGCCGTCGCGCTCGGCGCGCAGCACGCTGCCGTCGGCGCGCACGCCGATGGCCTCGCCCTGCGCGACCGCGTCGAAGGTGGCCCATTCGCGCACGAACTGGTCGTCTTCGTGGGTGCGGTCGGTCACGCTCACCAAGCGCAGCAGCGCGGGCTGCTGCGGTGCGGCCGGGGCCGGCGCGTCGACCATGCCGAGCAGGCGCAGCGCCGAGTGGATGGCCGCATGGGCCACCGCGGGCGCGGCCGGATCGGTGTGCTGGCCGCATTCGAGCGTGACGCCGTAGCCACCCTGGCTGCGCATGTACTCGTTGGTGCCCCAGCCGAAGGCCAGCGCCGCCTCGTCGGCCGGCTGGCCGCCCGCGCGCTGCGCCAGGCCCGCGGCATAGATGTCGAGCCAGCCCTCGACCACGCGGGGCGTGCCGATGTGCAGCGCCAGCTGGCCCTCCTCGAAGGCACGGGCGAAGGGCTCGAGCGTGCCGGCGTTGTCGCGCGGGCCGATCATCGAGAACGCCTCGCCCGCGCTCTGGAAGGAATGCAGGTCGAGCAGCACCTCGTGGCGCGCGAGCAGCGGGCACAGCAGGTTGGTGAGCCGCGCCTCGTGGTCGGCCGGGGCCTCGCTGGGCCGGAACGAGCGATTGAGGTTGCGCTCGCCTTCGCGCCGCAGCAGCCGGCGCGCCAGCGGATTGGCCACCGGCACCAGCGTGAGTTCGCCCCGCGCCAGCCGCAACGCGCCGCCGTCGAGCTCGGCCCGCAGGCGCTCGATGCCCATGGTGCCGCAGGTCTCGTCGCCATGCACGCCGCCGAGCACGATCAGCCGGGGGCCGGGCTCGGTCGAGACGAAGCTGTGGATGCGAAGAAGGTCGTCGGACGGAAATGAAGGCATCGCCAGCGATCCTACAGCGCGCGGCTGGGCGGTCCTACCGGGCTTTTCCGAAGGTGCGGCCATAACCGAGCCACAGGCGAAAGCCCAAGGAGCCCCCATGACCGCAGCCAAGAAAACCTCGCAGAAGCCCAACGATGGCAAGACCCGCGCCGCGCAGGACGGCGAGTCCTCGCCGCGCCTGCCGCACGAGCGCGACGAGTCCTCCGACAGCCAGCGCAACAGCGACGGCACCGCCACCGACGTGGGCAAGCGTGCGCACGACGACGTGGAGCGCGGCGCGGTCGACACCGACCGCGGCCCGGTGACGGACCGCGTCTACAACGACAAGGTCAAGCGCTGAGCGCCACGCCGTAGCGCTCGGCGGGCTTGGGGCGCGACAGGTTCGGGCCCAGCGCGCGGCGGGCCGCATCGGCGCGTTCCCAGTCCCCCACATCGGGCAGCGAGGGAATGGTGATCAGCTCGCGCCGGTCGAAACCGACCAGGGCGGCATCGACCATGTCCTCGGCCGACATCACGATGCCTTGCGGCAGGTGCTCCACCGGCACGCCCGCGAGGCGCCAGAAGTCGGTGTGCGTGGCGCCGGGCAGCACGGCCTGCACCTGCACACCCTTGTCGCCCACCTCGTGGTGCAGCGACTGGCTCAGGTTGACCACGAAGGCCTTGCTGCCGCTGTAGACGCCGTTGAGGAGTTCGGGCGCGAGCGCCACGATCGACGCGATGTTGATCACCGCGCCCTGGCCGCGCGCCACGAAGCCCGGCACGGCGGCGCGCGTGAGCCGCGTCAGCGCCAGCACGTTGAGCAGCAGCATCGCATCGAGCGACTCGGGCGTCGATTGCACCAGCGGCGCGGTCGCGCCCACACCGGCGTTGTTGACCAGCAGCGAGATGGCGGCGTCGCTTTCGAGCCTGGCCTCGACGCGGCGCAGGTCGGCCGTCTGCGTGAGGTCGGCCACCAGCACCTCGACTTCGACGCCGTGCGCGGCCTTCATGCGCGCGGCGAGTTCGGCCAGGCGCCGCGCATCGCGCGCCACCAGCACCAGCGGATGGCCGCGGCGGGCGAGCCGGTCAGCGTAGACGGCGCCGATGCCCGACGAGGCACCGGTGATCAGGGCCTTGCCCAGCGGGGTTGCGGAAGTGTTCATGAGAGATTTCCTTGAGCGGTCGGGATTGACAAGGCTCTATTGGCTCATTTAGGCTCATGTCCTGAAAGTCATTTAACCCTCGTTTCAGGACATCATGCGCCGCATCGCCATCGTCGTTTTTCCGGGCTTCCAGATCCTCGATCTGGTGGTGGTGTCGGTGTTCGAGCTGGCCAACCAGCAGCTGGCGCGCCCGGCCTACGAAGTGGGCGTGGTGTCGGAGCACGGCGGCCCGGTGCTCAGTTCCTCGGGCGTGCGCGTCGAGAGCGCGCCCTTCGGCCGCGCCCGTTTCGACACCGTGATGGTCACCGGCGCGATGACGCCCGAGCCCTCCCCGCCCGGCCTGCTGGCCTTCCTGCAACGCGCGCTGGCCTCGTCGCGCCGGCTGGCGAGCATCTGCACCGGCGCCTTCATCCTGGCCGAGGCCGGCGTGCTCGACGGCCGCCGCGCGACCACGCACTGGCATTTCGCGCAGGCGCTGCAGCGCGCCCATCCGGCCATCCACCTCGAGCCCGACCGGATCTTCGTCAACGACGGCTCGGTCTGGACCTCGGCCGGCATGACGGCCTGCATCGACCTCTCGCTCGCGCTGGTCGAGGAGGACCTGGGGGTGGAGGTGGCGCGCGCGGTGGCGCGCAAGATGGTGGTCTACCACCGGCGCACCGGCGGGCAGTCGCAGTTCTCGGCGCTGCTGGACATGGCGCCGGCATCCGACCGCATCCAGACCGCGCTGGCCTATGCGAAGAAGAACCTGCGCCAACGCCTGTCGGTCGACGACCTGGCGGCCGCGGCCAACCTGAGCCCGCGCCAGTTCAGCCGGGCCTTCAGCGCGGAGACCGGCCAGTCGCCCGCGCGCGCGGTCGAGAAGCTGCGCGTCGAGACCGCGCGCGAACTGCTGGAAGAAGGCCGGCACCCGATCGAGTCGGTCGCCGCGATGGCCGGCTTCGGCGACCCGGAGCGCATGCGCCGGGCCTTCCTGCGCACCATGGGGCAGCCGCCGCAGGCCGTGCGGCGCACCGCCCGGCGGCACGCCGCGGCCTGAAGGCTCAGCCTGCCAGGTTGGCGCGCATCGTGGAAATCACGCCGGCGTAGTCCTTGGCGTTGAAGATCGCGCTGCCGGCCACGAAGGTGTCGGCGCCGGCCGAGGCCACGCGCGCGATGTTGTCGGCCTTGATGCCGCCGTCGACCTCGAGCCGGATGTCGCGCCCGCTCTGCTCGATGCGCTTGCGCGCCAGCTCGATCTTGCGCAGCGCCGAATCGATGAAGCTCTGGCCGCCGAAACCGGGGTTCACGCTCATGATCAGGATCAGGTCGATGTCGTCGATCGCCCAGTCGAGCGCTTCGAGGCCGGCGCCCGGGTTGAACACCAGGCCCGGCTTGCAGCCCGCGGCGCGGATCGCCTGGATGCTGCGGTGCACGTGCGGCGAGGCATCGGGGTGGAAGCTGATGTAGTCGGCGCCCGCCTGCGCGAAGGCCGCGGCCAGCGCGTCGACCGGCTGGATCATCAGGTGCACGTCGATGGGCACGGGCGTGCCGTCGGCGGTCTTGGCGTAGGGCTTGAGTGCCTGGCAGATCATCGGGCCGAAGCTCAGGTTCGGCACGTAGTGGTTGTCCATCACGTCGAAATGGATCCAGTCGGCGCCGGCCGCGATCACGTCGGTCAGTTCTTTGCCGAGGTGCGCGAAGTCGGCGGACAGGATGGAAGGCGCGATGCGGTAGGTGGGGCTGCTCATGCTTCGGATTGTCGCAGCGTGTCGCCGGAGCCAACAGTTACCATTCGCGCATGTCCCAGTCCCCCATGAGCGTCCAGGTCGATCCGCGCTACCTCCCCGAGCAATCCTCGCCGGACGACCACGTCTACACCTTCTCTTACACCATCACCGTGACCAACGTCGGCAAGGTCGCGGCCCAGCTGATCGCGCGCCACTGGCTGATCAACGACACCTCGGGCCATGCCCAGGAGGTCAAGGGCCTGGGCGTGATCGGCCAGCAGCCGCTGCTGGCGCCCGGCGAATCCTTCCGCTACACCAGCGGCTGCCGCCTGCAGGCGGCCAGCGGCACCATGCATGGCAGCTTCTTCGTGGTGGACGAGCACGGCGGGCGCCACGACGTGCCGGTGCCGCTGTTCCTGCTCGAAGCCAACACCGACGGCGCGCCCGCGGCGCGCGTGCTGCACTAAGCCCGGCGCCCCGCCTCCAGGATGCGCGCCCAGAGCGATCTGTCGACGCTGCTCGCCCGACTCGATCCGGCGGCGGGCACCCCTGAGCGCCACGTCTGGCTGATCGACCTGTTCGACTGGCTGCGCGGCGAGCGCGGCACGCCCCAGGCCGCCGCCGCGCGCGTGCGCCTGCTGCTCGACGCCGTCGACGGCCGACCCGCACTGCGCGAACGCGTGCGAGCCTGGTGGTCGGCCTTCACGCGCGACGTCGACCTCACGGCCCTGCTGGCCGACCACGGCTTCGCGCCGCGCACCGCCTTCCTCAGCGAACTCAGCGAGCGCCTGCGCCGCAAGCTGCTGCCCGGCACGCCCGAGACCACCGATGCCTCGGAACTGTTCCGCATGGTGCTGCCCGGCGACTTCGATGCGCGCTGGATCGCGCTGCTCGACGAGGCCACGCTGACCCGCGTGGGCGAACTGCTGGCCGATGGGCCAGGCGCCCCGGTGGATGAAGACATCCCGCGCTGGCGCCACACCGTGATGGACGCCATCACCTACTGCAGCAGCCAGGTGGTCGCGGCCGGTTTCTCGCCCGAGCTGCGCCTGCGCATGAGCGACCCGGTGCGCCAGTCGCGCCCCTTCCACACGCTGATGTCCAGCCTGGACGACCTGCGCGACGAGATGTTCCACACGCCGCGCGACGAGGCCGCGCTGCAGGCCGCCTACCTCGCCTTCCGCGACCGGCTCGACGCCTGCCGGCTGGGCGCGTCCTCGGTCTACACCCATCTCGAGGACCACGGCATCTCGGTGGGCCTGGTGTTCCGGCTGCGGCAATTGCGCGAGCGTGTGCTGCGCATCCGCGAGCTGCTCGACTGCCTGATGATGCCCGCGCCGCAGGCCAGCGTGGCCCGGCTGGTCGGCAAGCTGGTCACGGCCGGCGGCGAGCGCAGCAGCATCCGCGCGCTGATCGCCTCCAACTCCTCGATGCTCGCGGCCAAGGTCACCGAGCGCAGCGCCGAGGCCGGCGAGCACTACATCACGCGCGACCGCAGCGCCTACGCGCAGATGGTGCGCAAGGCCGCGGGCGGCGGCGCGCTGACCTCGGTCACGGTGCTGCTCAAGTTCGCCATCCTGGCGCTCGGGCTCTCGGCGTTCTGGGGCGGACTCGCGGCCGGCCTGATGTATGCGGCCAGCTTCGTCGCGATCCAGCTGCTGCACCTGACGCTGGCCACCAAGCAGCCCGCGATGACCGCACCGGCCATGGCCGCCAAGCTGCGCGACCTCAAGTCCGAGGGCGCGGTCGATGCCTTCGTCGACGAGGTCACGCACCTGGTGCGCTCGCAGGTGGCGGCGGTGCTGGGCAACGTGCTGGTCGTGGTGCCGGTGGTGCTGGCGATCGTGGTGGCGGCGCAGCAGCTGCTCGGCGCCGCGCCGCTCGATGCGGTGCATGCGGTCGACGTGCTGCACGGCCTGTCGCTCGCAGGGCCGACCGCGCTGTACGCGGCCTTCACCGGGCTGCTGCTGTTCGCGGCCAGCATCGTGGCCGGCTGGACGGAAAACGCCTTTGTCCTGCATCGTCTGGACTCGGCCATGCGTTACAACCCCCGCATCGGCGCCTTCCTCGGCGCCGCCCGGGCCCGTCGCTGGGCCGACTTCATGCGCACACACATCTCCGGCTTCGCTTCCAACATCTCGCTGGGCCTCATGCTGGGCTTGGTGCCCGCGTTCGCGGCCTTCTTCGGCGTGGGGCTGGACGTGCGCCACGTCACGCTCTCGGCCGGCCAGATCGCGGCCGCGGCCGGTGCGCTCGGCCCGGCCGCGCTGCAGCTGCCCGCGCTGTGGTGGGCGGTCGCGGCCGTGCCGCTGATCGGCGCGCTCAACGTGAGCGTGAGCTTCTACTTCGCCTTCCGCCTCGCCCTGCGCGCCCACAGCGTGAACGCCATCGACCGCGCGCGCATCCGTTCCGCGATCTGGGCCCGGTGGCGCAGCCGGCCTGCCACCTTCTTCGTGCCTGCCCGATGACCTCCTTCATTCCCGCCGATCTCCTGGGTTTCTGGGCCGAATGGGTGCGCCCCTCGGCCGGCCTTCCGACCGTGTTGTGGTCGCTGCTGATCGCAGCCGCCGCGGCTTCGGGCCACCTGGTGCAACGCTACATGGGCCTGCCCAAGGTGGTGGGCTATGCCATCGTCGGCACGCTGGTCGGCCTGGCCGGCTTCGAAGGCGCGGTCTGGCCGCTGCAGGGCATCAGCCTGTTCCTGCTCGAGCTGGGCGTGGCCATCGTGCTGTTCGAGGCCGGCGGCCGGCTGCCGCTGCGCTGGTTCCGCCACAACCCGATGCTGCTGCTGCAGAGCCTGCTCGAATCGGCGCTGACCTACTTCGGCGTGTTCTGGACGCTGCAATGGCTGGGCGTGCCCGAGCCGGTGGCCAACCCGGTCGCGCTGATCGCCATCGTCGCCTCGCCCGCGGTGCTGAGCCGCGTGGTGATGGACACCGGCGCCTCCGGCCCGGTGACCGAGCGCGCGCTCACGCTGGCCACGCTCAACACCTTCTATGCGCTGGCCCTGGGCTATGCGCAGGCCGGCCTGCTCGAACGCGGCCCGGCCGGCCTGATCAGCAAGCTCTACCCGGTGCTGGTGGTGCTGGGCGTGTCCTTCGTGGTGGGTGCGGTGCTGGCCCTGGCCATGCGCTCGGCGCTGCGGGTCATGAGCCCGACCAGCGAGAACACCTCGATCCTGCTGCTCGCGCTGATCGGCGCGGGCGCCGCGCTGGCCGCCCACTTCGGCGGTGCCGCGCCGCTGGCCGCGCTGATCGGCGGCATCCTGCTCAAGCAGCTCAATCCCAAGCCCTGGGCCTGGCCGCGCCAGCTGGGCACCGCCGCCTCGCTGCTGACCATGCTGATGTTCGTGCTGGTGTCGATCGTCGCCGCGCAGGGCGACTGGAGCATGCCCGTGGCCAGCCTGGTGCTGGCCGTCATCGGCGTGCGCCTGGTGGCCAAGATCGCCGGCGTGGCGATCGCCAACAAGGGCAGCGGCACCAGCTGGAAGCAGGCCTTCTGGGTCGGCTGCGCGATGTCGCCGCTGTCGTCGATCGCGCTGCTGATCGCCTCGAACTTCGCCAGCGCCTCGCCGCTGCTGGGCGCGATGATCACGCAGATCACGCTGCCCGCGATCCTGCTGATGGAGGTGCTGGGCGCGGTGCTCGCCACCGTGGCGGTGCATGCCTCGGGCGAGAGCCACCGGCCCTGGGCGCCCGAGGCCTTCGCCCGCCCCGAGGAACGTGAAAGCAGAGACACCCAACGATGAGCACGCAGAACCCTTCGCCCGGTGCGGCACCTTCGCTGCCCGCCGACCGCAGCGTCAAGCTCGAGCGCTTCAACAAGTCCGAAGCGCTGTCGCTGGGCGTGGAGCTCGAGCTGCAGCTGGTCAACACCAACGACTACGACCTCGCGCCCTATGCCGAGGACATGCTGCGCCTGATGGCGCAGACGCCGCTGCCCGGCAGCGTGGTGCCCGAGATGACCTCGAGCATGATCGAGATCTCGACCGACATCTGCCATTCGGCGCAGGACGTGATCGACCAGCTCACGCCGATCCGCGATGCGCTGGTCAAGAGCGCCGACAAGCTCAACATCGCGGTGCTGGGCGGCGGCACGCATGCCTTCCAGCAATGGCACGAGCAGCGCATCTACGACAAGCCGCGCTTTCGCGAGCTGTCGGAGCTCTACGGCTACCTGAGCAAGCAGTTCACCATCTTCGGCCAGCACGTGCACATCGGCTGCCCCGATGCCGACGCCGCGCTGCTGATGCTGCACCGCATGTCGCGCTACATCCCGCACTTCATCGCGTTGTCGGCCTCCTCGCCCTATGTGCAGGGGCAGGACACGCAGTTCGATTCGGCCCGGCTCAACTCGGTGTTCGCCTTCCCGCTGTCGGGCCGCGCGCCCTTCACGCTGTCCTGGAAGGAGTTCGAGAACTACTTTGAGCGCATGACCCGCACCGGCGTGGTCCGCAGCATGAAGGACTTCTACTGGGACATCCGGCCCAAGCCCGAGTTCGGCACCATCGAGATCCGCGTGTTCGACACGCCGCTGACGGTCGAGCGCGCGGCCGCGCTGGCGGGCTACGTGCAGTCGCTGGGCGCCTGGTTCCTGCAGGAACAGCCCTTCATGCCGACCGAGGACGACTACCTGGTCTACACCTACAACCGTTTCCAGGCCTGCCGCTTCGGGCTCGACGCGGTCTACGTCGACCCGGCCACCGGCCAGCACATGCCGTTGCGCGAACACATCCTGATGACCATGACGCAGCTCGAGTGGCACAGCGAGGCGATCAACGCGAGCCGCTCGATCGCGCAGCTGCGCACCGACGTCGAAGCCAGCCAGAACGACGCGCGCTGGCTGCGCGAGAAGCAGTCGAAGGAAAAGCTGCTGGCCGAAGTGGTACGGCAGGCCGCGCTGCGTTTCCGCAACCCGCCGAAGTGGCCATGATGGGCGAGTTCGACCTGATCGCGCGCTACTTCACGCGCCCGGCGCAGGGCCGCATGGCGACCGGCGCGGCGGGCGCGGTGGTGCTCGGCGTGGGCGACGACTGCGCGCTGCTGCAGCCCGCGCCCGGCATGCAGCTGGCCGTGTCGACCGACATGCTGGTCGAGGGCCGGCACTTCCTCTCGACCGTCGACCCGGTGCGGCTGGGCCACAAGTCGCTGGCCGTGAACCTCAGCGACCTGGCCGCCTGCGGCGCGCGGCCGCTGGCCTTCACGCTGGCGCTGTCGCTGCCGTCGGTCGATGAAAGCTGGCTCGACGGTTTCTCGCGCGGCCTTTTCGCGCTGGCCGACGAACACGGCTGCGCGCTCGTCGGTGGCGACACCACGCGCGGCCCGCTCAACATCTGCATCACGGTCTTTGGCGAGGTGCCCCAAGGGGGCGCGCTGCTGCGCTCGGGCGCCAAGGCCGGCGACGACCTCTGGGTCAGCGGCACGCTGGGCGATGCGCGGCTGGCGCTCGAAGTGTTCCGCGGCACGCTCGAACTGCCGGCCGAACTGTTCGCGCTGGCGCGCGCGCGCATGGAAACGCCCGCGCCCCGCGTGGCGCTGGGCCAGGCGCTGCGCGGCATCGCCAGCGCGGCGGCCGACGTGAGCGACGGCCTGCTGGGCGACCTGTCGCACATCCTTCGCGCCAGCGGCGTGGGCGCGGTGGTCGATGCCGACGCCGCGGCCGGCTGCATCGCGGCCCGGGCCCATCCGGCCTTCGACCTCGGCGACGAACTGCAGCGCCTGTGCGCGCTCTCGGGCGGCGACGATTACGAGCTGGTGTTCACCGCGCCGGCAACGGCACGCGAAGCCGTGGCCCAGGCCGGCCGCGCGAGCGCCACCGCGGTGACGCGCATCGGCCGCACCGAGGCCGCGCCCGGCGTGCGCATCGTCGACGCGGCGCGCGCGCCGGTCGAACAGCGCTTCACCTCATTCGATCACTTCGTGTGATCCGTTGAAGCAGGCGGCTGCAGGCGCTTGAGCCGCACCGCGAGCTCGCGTTCCAGCTGACGCTCGCCCTGCCTTCGGGCCGCCTCCAGCGCCTGCGCAAAGGCCTCGGCCGCCACGGCGGGCTCGCCCTCTTCCAACGCGATCAGGCCCCGCAGACGGCCCGCGGCCGCGAAGCCCGGCTGGTGCGCCAGCGCCTGTTCGACGTGGCCGCGCGCGCGCTCGAGTTCGCCGCGCCGGTGGTAGGCCAGCGCCAGGCCCATGCGCAGCAGCGCGTTGTCGGTGCCCTTGGCCAGCAGCTTTTCGAGAGCCTCCGGCGCGGGGCCGCTGGCGGTCATGCGGCCACGCCCCAATGCAGTACGCCGAAGGTCGCGAGGATCCACAGCAAGAGCAGGAAGTGGGTCTGCTGCAGCGCCTCCTGCCGGATCCAGTAGGCCGTCGCCAGGCCGCCCAGCAGCATCGCCAGCACCGCGGCCGAGAGCGCAGCCAGGCCGAGGTCGAACCAGGGCAAGGCCGGCACGCGCGTGCCATGCGTGGCCCACAGCGCGCAGCCGGTCCAGAGCGCGGCCGCGGCGACGAACTGCAGCAGCACCACGCCGAGCAGGCCTAGCCGGTGCAGCAAGGGCGAGCGGATCGCGCGGCGGCGCAGGGGCGTGTCGATGGCCGGCGCCTCGGCCAGCGGCGCCATCGACAGCGTGCGGCCGACCGCGGCCGCTGCGCCCTGGAAATCCTGGACGTTGTTGAGCACCGCGAGGCTGGCCCAGAGCGCGAGCCCCAGCGCCTGTGTGGCGGCGAACAGCGCAGTGGCGTCGAGGCTCATGCGGGGCGCCGCGTCGCGCGCCGGGCCAGCAGGGCGGCCGCCAGCGGTGCCAGTGCAAAGCTGGCGAACAGCCACAGCGCCGCCGACTGCGCACCGGCCACGCCGCCGGGCGAGGTCAGGCCCGCCGCATTGGCCACCAGGCCCGCGATGGCCGCACCCACCGCCATGCCGTAGAGCTGCACCGTGGTGATCGAGGCCGAGGCGATGCCCTCCTCGCCCTTGGGCGCCAGCGCCATCACGCGCGTCAGCAGGTGCGGCCAGCCGATGCCCACGCCCAGGCCGACGGCGCTGAGCGCCAGCGCCATCAGCGCCAGCGTCGGGCCGGCGGCCAGCGCGCCGCTGGTGGGCACGGCCCAGGCCAGCACGCCCAGGCCCAGCGCCGACAACACCGGCCCGAGGCGCAGCAGGCGGTCGGCGGCCGCGCCATGACGGCCCGACGAGCCCAGCGAGCCCACGCTCCAGCCTGCCGCCATCGCGGCCGTGAGGTAGCCCGCGGCCAGCGGACTGTGGCCCTGCAGCAGCTGCAGGAAATAGGGCACGAAGATTTCGGTGGTGGTGCCGACCAGCAGCAGCGCGATGGCCGCGTAGATCGCGCCCAGCGGCCGGCCCAGCGCATAGGCGCCGGTGGGCAGCAGGCGCACCGTGGCGCGCCGGTCTTGGCGGCTGGCCAGCCAGCCCAGCCCCAGGCCGACCGCCACCGCGACCGCCTGCGCCACCAGCGAGTCCAGCAGCCCGCCCGCAGCGATCGACAGCACCGACAGCGCCAGCAGCGCGATCTGCGGCGCGGGCACGCGCGGCAGGGTGTCGGGCCGTCGATGCTGCACGCCGGCCCTGGGCGACAGCTGCCAGCTCACCAGCAGCCCCTGCAGCAGGGCCAGCGGCAGCAGCGCCCAGAAGGCCCAGCGCCAGTGGCCGGCCTGGGCGAACAGGCCGCCCACCGCCGGGCCGCACAGCGTCGCCACGCCCCACATGCCCGAGACCAGCGCCACCGCACGCGGCCACAGCCGCGGCGCGAACACCCGGCTGATCAGCGCGTAGCTCAGCGCCGCGAGGATGCCCCCGCCCAGGCCCTGCACGGTGCGGCCGGTGAGCAGCCAGGGCATGGACAGCGCCAGCGCGCAGCCCGCCGAGCCTGCGGCGAACACCGCCAGCGCGGCCAGGCAGGCACCGCGCGGCCCGAGCGCAGCCAGCAGGCGCACCGACAGGGCCGCGCCGACGATCGAGCCGACCACGAACAGCGTGGTGCTCCAGGCATACCAGTCGAGCCCGCCGATCTCGCGCACCACCGAGGGCAGCACCGTGGTCACGATGTGCACGTTGACCGCATGCAGCGCGACGCCGCCGGTCAGCGCCAGCGCGCGCCAGCCGTTGCGGCCGGTGAAGAGTTCGGACCAGCCGGCGGTGCTGTCGGAGGCGGAGGGCGATGGGGCGGCATCCACCGGGGAGGCTTGTGAGGTCATGCGTCGATCGCCGGACGGGCCGGCGTTATTATCCAAGTCAGATCTTGGATATTAGACTTGCACCACAAATTAAACAAGTAAATACTTGCATAAATGGAAGCCGACGCCGCCACAGCCACCGCCGACCGCCTGCTGTTCGCCCTGAAGACGAACGGGCCGACCGCGACCGCCGCTCTCGCCGCAGAACTCACGATCACCGGCGAGGCCGCGCGCCAGCAGCTGCAGAAGCTGCTGGCCGCGGGGCTGGTCGAAGGCCGGCTGCAGCCGCAGGCCGGTGCGGGCCGCCCGCGCAGCCACTGGGCCTTGACGGCCGCGGGCCATGCGCGCTTTCCGGACGCGCACGCGCAGCTCACGGTGCAACTGCTCGCCACGGTGCGCGAGGTGTTCGGCGAAGAAGGCCTGGACCGGCTCATCGCCACCCGCGAACAGGCCGCGCGCACGGCCTACCTGCAGGCCTGCAACGGGATCGAGGCGCTCGAGCCGAGGCTGCGCCGGCTGGCCGCGCTGCGCGACGGCGAGGGCTACATGGCGCGCGTCGAACGCGACGGCGCCGACTGGCTGCTGATCGAGGACCACTGCCCGATCTGCGCCGCCGCCGCCAGCTGCCTGGGCTTCTGCCGCTCCGAGCTCGAGGTGTTCCGCGAGGTCACGGGGCCGCGCGGTGCGCTGCGGCGCGAGGAGCACCTGATCGCCGGCGCGCGGCGCTGCGTCTACCGCATCACGCCGATCACCCCGGTCGAGGCGCAGCCGGCGCCCAAGATGCGCGACACTGCGGGGTGATGTCCACCGCACCCGAATTCGGCGCCCTGTCGCCCTCCGTTTCATCCGGCCCCGCTCCCCGTCCGCTCGCCACCTCGATGCGCCCGACCTTCCGCTTCATGCTCGCGCACCCGGCGCACGTCATCGCGCTGGGCTTCGGCTCGGGCCTGCCGCGCCGGGCGCCCGGCACCGTCGGCACGCTCTGGGCCTGGGTCGCCTTCCTCGTGATGCAGCTCTGGTTCTCGCCGGCCACCATCGGCTGGGTGATCCTGGCCTCGCTGCCGATCGGCTGGTGGGCCTGCACCGTGACCGCGCGCCACATGAACGTGTCCGACCCGGGCGCCATCGTCTGGGACGAGATCGTGGCCTTCTGGCTGATCCTCTGGCTGGTCACGCCGGCCGGCTTCTGGGGCCAGTTCATCGCCTTTGCCCTGTTCCGCTTCTTCGACGCCGCCAAGCCCGGCCCGGTGGGCTGGGCCGACGCGCTGTGCAAGCAGAAGAGCGCCACGGCCGACAGCATGCGCTGGAGCATGGCCGGCTTCGGCATCATTTTCGACGACCTGGTGGCCGCCTTCTGCACGCTGCTGGTGATCGCGCTGTGGCGCGCCTGGTGAACGGCCGCTGAGGCATTGCATACTCGGCGGCCATGCACGAAGCCTATTCCCCCCTTCCCGCCCTGGCCGCCGAGGTCGCCGCGCTGCTGCAGCGCCGCGGCTGGATGCTGGCCACCGCCGAGAGCTGCACCGGCGGCCTGATCGCCGCGGCCTGTACCGAACTCGCCGGCTCCAGCGTCTGGTTCGAGCGCGGCTTCGTCACCTACTCCAATGCCGCCAAGCATGAATCGATCGGCGTCGACGCGGCACTGATCGAAGCGCACGGCGCGGTCAGCGAACCCGTGGTGCGCGCGATGGCCGCAGGCGCCGTCGCCCATGCGCACGCGCAGGTGTCGCTGGCCGTCACCGGCGTGGCCGGCCCGACCGGCGGCACGCCCGACAAGCCGGTGGGCACCGTGTGGTTCGGCTGGTCGGTCGACGGCGTGCTGCGCAGCGAGCGCCGCCGCTTCGACGGCGACCGCGCCACCGTGCGCGGCGCCACCGCCCACCATGCCCTGCAGACGCTGGCCCTGCTCCTGGCCGACGCCCCTCCTCCCGCACCATGACCACCACACCCGAACAGACGATCCGCCGCTTTTACGACGCCTTCGCCCGGCTCGACGCCGACACCATGGCCGCCTGCTATGCGCCCGACGCGACCTTCAAGGACGAGGTGTTCGACCTGCGCGGCGCACGCGAGATCGGCGGCATGTGGAAGCTGCTGGGCAGCAGCACCAAGGCCAAGGGCGCGGACATCTGGAAGCTTACGTACCGCGACGTGAAGGCCGACGGCACCCGCGGCCAGGCCCACTGGGACGCGCACTACCGCTTCAGCGCCACCGGCCGCACCGTGGACAACGCCGTCGATGCGCGCTTCACCTTCACGCCCGAGGGCCTGATCGCCACGCACCGCGACAGCTTCTCCTTCTGGACCTGGGCCCGCCAGGCACTGGGCCTGCCGGGCCTGCTGCTGGGCTGGTCGCCGAGCCTGCGCCGCAAGGTGCGCGGCACAGCGGCCGCCAACCTCAAGGCCTTCCTGGCCCGCCAACCCTGATTTCCTGGAGCCGCATCCGATGGCCGACATCCGCATCACCAACAACGCCGAACTGCACCGCTACGAGGCCTACGCCGGCGACGCACTCGCGGGCTACTGCGAATACAACTTGCTGACCGACGCCATCATGTTCACGCACACCGAAGTGCTGCCGGAGAACGAAGGCAAGGGCGTGGGTTCGGCGCTCGCGAAGCACGTGCTCGACGCCGCGCGCAGCGAGGGCAAGCACGTGATCCCGGTGTGCCAGTTCATCGCGGGCTACATCCGCAAGCACCGCGACTACGCGGACCTGGTGCGGCCGGACATCCAGCGCGCGTTCAAGATCTGAAAACGGGGAAATGAACCTGCTGCGCCCGCCGATCCCGCACCTGCGGTCCTCACCGCACCTGAGTGCGGCTCCGGTCCTCGATGCAGGCTCGGCGCGCTCGCGACGGTTCCTTCCCCCGTTTTGAGGGATCTGCCTCAGGCCCTCAGGCGCCGTGGCACTTCTTGAACTTCTTCCCGCTGCCGCAAGGGCACGGGTCGTTGCGTCCCGGCGTGGCTTCCTTGCGCACCGTTTCGACGCGCGGGCCCATGCTCTTCCAGAGCTGGCGCAGGTCGTAGACGGCCCAGATGGCCTCGCCGAACTCGTCGAGGCGGCGCTGGCTCACGCTCGGCGGGCCGTCCTCGCTGAACATCGAGAGCTCGGGCTTGCCGGTGTCGTCCTCGGTCAGCGCGACGATGGAATTGAGCGCGTCGTCGAGCATGCCCGCGGCTTCCTTGTCGCGCGGCGCGGCCCAGTCCTCGGGCCAGTTCTCGACCGCGAACATGAAGCCCAGCGCATAGACCTGCGCGAACGAGGGAATCGCCTCGCCGGCCACTTCCTCGCGTTCTTCCTCGGGCAGCGAGGCGATGGCGCCGCGGGTGTCGAGCACCTCGGGCTGGTAGCTGCGGTCGTCGTCGAGCGCCTCGACGTCGGCGTCGAGCGCCTGCTCGACCTCGCGCCAACGGCGTTTCCAGTGCCAGACGAATTCCATCTGCTGCGCGGCGACGAAGCTGTCGCCCAGCAGCACGGGCCAGTACTCCGAAGGCGGAATGGCGCGGCGCGAGCAGACCAGCGCGGCCAGGAAGCCTTCGCAGAATTCCCACTGCGGAATCTCGTCGTCCTTCTCGCGCATCGCGTCGAGCAGGGTGTCGAGCAGGTCGAAATCTTCGGGGCCGAGGGCCTTGTCGGCGCTCGGGTTCACCGAGGTCGCAGGGGTGTCGTCGGAGGGCGGGGAAGCGGGGGTATCGGGTGTCGTGGTCATGAAAAGGCCGGATAGAGCCCTCTATGATGCAGCAGGCTCCCGGAGAGACACCATTTCATCCCCCACGTTTTCCATCTTTCCGGCCCGCTACACCGCCTTTGCGCTGTGCGTGGCGGGCCTCGTCGCCAGTGTCGTCGCCTCGGTCCTGCTGCCGCAGGCCTGGCTGGCCTGGCTTTCACTGGCCGTGTTCGCCGTGCTCACCGGCGTGGGCGTGCACGACCTGCGCCAGGAACCGCATGCGATCCTGCGCAACTACCCGGTGATCGGACACCTGCGTTTCCTGCTGGAATTCATCCGGCCGGAGATGCGCCAGTACTTCATCGAGAGCGACAGCGAAGCCGCGCCCTTCTCGCGCGCGCAGCGTTCGCTGGTCTACCAGCGCGCCAAGGGCGAGCCCGACAACCGGCCCTTCGGCACGCAGCTCAACGTCACGCTCTCGGGCTACGAGTGGATCAACCATTCGATGCAGCCGACGAAGCTGGCCGACCACGACTTCCGCATCGTGATCGGCGGCACGCCCAACCCGGCCACGCCCTCGGGCTTCACCTGCACCCAGCCCTACAGCGCCAGCGTGTTCAACATCTCGGCCATGAGCTTCGGCGCGCTGTCGGCCAACGCGATCCTGGCGCTCAACCAGGGCGCCAAGATGGGCGGCTTCGCGCACGACACCGGCGAGGGCTCGATCTCGCAGCACCACCGGGTGCACGGCGGCGACCTGATCTGGGAGATCGGCTCGGGCTACTTCGGCTGCCGCAACGACGACGGCAGCTTCAGCGAGGACCGCTTCATCGTGAACGCGCGCGACCCGCAGGTGAAGATGATCGAGATCAAGCTGAGCCAGGGCGCCAAGCCCGGCCACGGCGGCGTGCTGCCGGCCCCCAAGGTCACGGCCGAGATCGCGGCCGCGCGCGGCGTGCCGATCGGGGTCGACTGCATCTCGCCCTCCTCGCACGGCGCCTTCTCCACGCCGATCGAGATGATGCATTTCGTCGCGCGGCTGCGCGAGCTGTCGGGCGGCAAGCCGACCGGCTTCAAGTTCTGCCTGGGCCACCCGTGGGAGTGGTTCGCGATCGTCAAGGCCATGCTCGAGACCGGCATCACGCCCGACTTCATCGTGGTCGACGGCGCCGAGGGCGGCACCGGTGCAGCGCCGGTGGAGTTCAGCGACCACGTGGGCGCGCCGCTGCAGGAAGGCCTGCTGCTGGTGCACAACACGCTGGTGGGCGTGGGCCTGCGCAGCCGCGTCAAGGTCGGTTGCGCGGGCAAGGTGATCACCGCCTTCGACTTGGCCCGCATGATGGCGCTGGGCGCCGACTGGTGCAACGCGGGCCGCGGCTTCATGCTCGCGCTGGGCTGTATCCAGGCTCAGAGCTGCCACACCGGCCACTGCCCGACCGGCGTGACCACCCAGGACCCGGTGCGCCAGCAGGCGCTGGTGGTGCCGGCCAAGGCCGAGCGGGTGCGCAACTTCCATCGCAGCACGCTGCATGCGCTGCAGGAACTGGTGCAGGCCGCGGGCCTCGACCACCCGCAGCAGATCACCGCGCACCACATCGTGCGCCGCATCTCCGACACCGAGGTCCGCCTGCTGAGCAACCTGGTGATGCAGGTGCAGCCCGGCGCGCTGCTCGGCCCGCTGGACCAGCAGCACACCGTGTTCCGCATGTACTGGCCGCTGGCCAGTGCGCAGAGCTTCCAGCCCATGGTCCAGGACATGCCCGAACCCCAAGACCAGGCCCTCGCCGCATGACCCCCCTGCAACGCGGCCGCGGCAGCACATCGACGCGCGTGCAGATGCGCAAGGGCGCAGCCTCCGCGCCGGCCCCGCTCACCGTCCAGGACACGCCGCGCGACGGCTACGCCGAGTTCCTGCGCACCACGCTGCCCCGGCAGGCCGACACCGTCGCCAGCCACCGGCTGGGCCAGGAGCGCGTCTGGCTCAAGAAGGCCGGCCCGCGGCATGGCAAATGGGGCTACCGCGTGATGGCCCTGTTCGCCCACGCGCTGCGGCTGGACATCATCAAGCCCGTGCCCAACCCGGGTGGCGAGGCGGCCGTGGCCATCGAGGCCCGGCGGCTGCGCGAACTGGGCGCGGCCGGGCTGCGCGTGCCCCAGGTGCTGGCGCAGGAGGCGGGCGGCCTGCTGCTGTCGGACCTGGGCCAGAGCCATGCCACCGTGACCGTGCAGGAGCGCATCGAGCAGGCCGCCGCAGCCGGCCCGGCGTCGCTGCTGGCGGTGTGGCGTGAGGGGCTCGAAGCCATCGCCGCGGTGCATGCGCGCGGCGTCTACCTGAGCCAGGCCTTCGACCGCAACCTGGTGCAATGCCCCGACGGCGTGATCGGCTACATCGACTTCGAGGACGACCCGGGCGAGACCCTGGACCTGGTCGACTGCCAGGTGCGCGACTGGCTCAGCTACCTGCACTCCACCGCCATGCTGGTGCGCGCCGCCGCGCCGCAGGCCGCGGGCGAGCACTGGCACGCGATGCAGCAGACCGGCGCCAGCGACGCCGTGCGCACGCGCATCGCGGAGGCTTCGCGCCGCATGCGCTGGCTGCGCAAGCTGCCCGCGAGCCGCCGCTGGGGCCGCGATACGCAGCGCGTGCGCGCGGTGGCGCGGCTGCTGGGGCGCTGGTACCCGGACCCGAATTAGGGTCGGTTCACGCCGGGATCGCTCGAGCGGCCCGACGCATACGCCGAATGGGCGGCCTCAAGCCCGCGCGAGCTGCTCGTCGATGGCGGCCAGAAGGGCCGGATCCTCGGCGGTCCGGTCGGGTGCGAAGCGCGCAACCACCCGCCCTTCGCGGTTGACCAGGAATTTCTCGAAATTCCACAGCACGTCGCCCGGCTGCCCGTCGGCGATGCCCATGCCCGTGAGGCGCTCGCGCAGCGGCCCGTCGCCGATGGCCTCGGGCTGCGCGGCCGTGAGCTCGGCGTACAGCGGATGCCGGTCCTCGCCCTTGACGGAGAGCTTGGAGAACAAGGGAAAGTGGACGTCGTAGTTCAGGGTGCAGAAGCCGCTGATCTCGGCGTCCGTGCCCGGCTCCTGTCCGGCGAAGTTGTTGGCCGGAAAACCCAGCACCTGCAGGCCCTGCGCCTTCTTCTGCTGGTACAGCTTCTCGAGCCCCTCGTACTGCGGCGTCAGGCCGCACTTGGAGGCCACGTTGACGATCAGCAGCACCTCGCCGCGGAAGGGGGCGAGCGTCGTGGGGGTGCCGTCGATCTGGCGGAGGGGGATGTCATAGATGTTGGACATGGGGCATCTTCCTTTCAGGGGCGCCATCGTATAGCCGCTGCCCGCATCGCGCAGGCCTGCGCGCGACTAGCCTGCAGGCGGGCCTTCGTAACTCGGCCCGACCGCCACGCCCAGCGTCGCCAGCCGCTTGCGCATCGACAGCACCGCCTGGTCCTTGCTCAGCAGGCGCGCGCGGTGCACCACCGCGAGGTCGATGAAGATCTGGTCGTCGGGGTCCTTGCACACGAAGCAGGCGCGCGGTGGCGTGCCCGCCACGATGCGCACCTGCGCATCGAAGGCGGCCAGCACCGCCTCGGGCGCACGCGCATCCTTGGCGAGCCGCCGCACGATCAGCGGATAGCCGAGCACGCGCGCGAGCTCGACGCGCATCGGCGCGGTGGCCAGCCACTGCAGCAGGCCCGCGGCCAGCGCCGTGCGCAGCGCGGCCCAGCGCGGGTCGTCGAAGACCAGCAGGTCGAGCACGATGTTGGTGTCGATGACGATCGCGGTGGGGTCGGCAGAAAGATCAGGGGTCACGAGAACAGGGCCGGCTTGGCCACCATGAGATAGAAGATGGCGAGCATCGCCACGAAGGCCGGGTAGCCCAGCCATTCCCAGTAGCGCGCATAGCGGGCGAAGCGTTCGGGCAGCGGCGTGCCATCGCGCGCCGCCGCCTGCGCCATCGCGGCCAGCCGCAGTTGCAGCCACACCACGGGCAGCCAGCAGGCGCCGGCCAGGACGAACAGGCCCAGCGACAGCATCAGCCAGGGCGTGCCCAGCGGCAGGCCGGCCAGATGCGCCATCGCGAGGCCGGTGGCCGGCTGCAGCACGATGGTGGGCGTGGTGAACCACCAGTCGGCCCGCACCACCAGCCGCGCCACCACGGCCTGCGCCGCCACGCTGCCGCTGCGGTTGGCGAAGAACATGTAGTAGGCCGAGCCGAAACCGGTGCCGACCAGCATCACGCTCGACAGGATGTGCAGCCACTTGAGGGTCAGGTAGAGACTCATCGTCTTGGGCTCGCGAGCAGCCACAGCGCTGCGGCGATGGGCAGGTTCTTGGTCAGGGGCCCGAGCGGATGCAGCCACAGCGCGGGCAGCAGGAGGGTCGCGACCGCCGTCATGCCGATCATCGCGGCCAGCGCCGCGAGATACACGAGGCGCGTCGGCCGCGCCCACAGCAGCAGGCCCAGCAGCGCGTCGAGCGCCGCGCCGCCGAGGATCAGGCCGCGCCGCAGCGCCGGGTCGTCGATGCCGGCCGCGACCAGCAGCCCGGAGCTCTGGCCGTTCAGCTCCCAGACGCTGGCCGCCGCGGTCGCGAGCCACACGAAGACCAGGCTGAAGCGCAGCCACGACATGTCGCGGGACGCGGCGTTCACGACCGGTGCTCCGATGCGGTCTCGACGCGCCGGTCGGTCACCATGCCCCAGCGCGCGAACTCGGGCGCGAACTCGGCCAGCGCCAGCAGGCCGCTGCTGGTGAACGCCCCCACGGGCGCGCTCTCGCCGCGCGCCCAGCGGCGCGCCAGCAGGATCGCGGCCATGCACGGGATCTCGGGGCCGTGGTCGTCGTCGGCCGCGATGTGCCAGGCCACGCGGGCCGGCTGGCCGGCCGCGTCGAGGCCCTGCACGCGCACCACCATGCCGCCCAGCGCGGAGCCCAGGAAATCGATGGTGCCCGCGGCCCGGTTGAGCCATTTCGCCCAGCGCGCGGGATCGGGCAGCAGGCCGGCCCCTCGCAGCGCGGCCAGCGTGGCGAAGGCGCGCTGCGCGAAGCCCAGCTCGAGCGCGGCGCGGAACATCACGCGCTGCGACACGCCGTAGCGCGCCGGAAAGAGTTCGAGGTCGGGGATGTCGCACAGCGCGCCCCACCGCGGCCGCAGCCGCTCGAAGTGCACGCGCGATGGGCTCGCCCAGCCGCGCTGCGCCTGCCAGCGGCCGTCGTTCCAGACCTCGATCGGTGCGCCGCAGTAGCCCAGCACCGCAGCCATCGTGGCCTCGCCGCGCGGCGCGGTCTGGGCCGGCGCGATGCAGGTGTCGATCACGTCGATGCGCAGCCAGCCGCGCGCGAGTGCGTCGACCACGGCCGAGGACAGCGCGGGCACGGTGCTCGCGCCGCAGACGGCGCTGCGGCCGGCGGCACGAAAGCGCGCATCGAGCGCCGCCGGAAAATCGCAGACGAAGCGGCGCCCGTCCGAGAGATCGATGTAGTGCGCACCGGCCGCCGCGGCGGCCTCGGCCACGCCATAGCCCTGCACCTGGAACGGGCCGGCCGTGTGGATCAGCAGTTCGATGCCGAGCCGGCGCAGCTGCGCGGCGAAGTCGGCGGACCAGAGGTCGATGGCGATGCCGACCGCGCCCTGCCCCACCTCGGCCGCCAGCGCCTCGGCGCGCCGCGGGTCGCGACCGCCGATGCACAGGGCGATGGCCGGGTCGCCGGCCAGCGCGCGCACGATGCGCGCGCCGAAATTGCCGTAGCCGCCGAGGACCAGCGTCTTCACGAAGCGCCGGCCCAGCGGCCGTCGCTCAAGAGCGCGTTCAACGCTCGATGGTCAGGGCCACGCCCATGCCGCCGCCGATGCACAGCGAGGCGATGCCCTTCTTGGCGTTCTGGCGCTTCATCTCGTGCAGCAGCGTCACGAGGATGCGGCAGCCGGACGCGCCGATCGGATGGCCGATGGCGATCGCGCCGCCGTTGACGTTGACCTTGCTCACGTCCCAGCCCATCTCGCGGTTCACCGCGCAGGCCTGGGCCGCGAAGGCCTCGTTGATCTCCAGCACGTCGAGGTCGGCGGCCTTCCAGCCCGCGCGCTCCAGCGCCTTTTTCGAGGCGCCGACCGGACCCATGCCCATGATCGCGGGGTCGAGGCCCACGGTGGCGTAGCTCGCGATGCGGCCCAGCGGCGTCAGGCCCAGCGCGGCGGCCTTCTTGGCCGTCATGACCATCACGGCGGCGGCACCGTCGTTCAGGCCCGAGGCATTGCCGGCCGTCACGCCGCCGGCCTTGTCGAAGGCGGGGCGCAGGGCGGCCAGGCCTTCGGCGCTCGACTTGCGGTTGATGAACTCGTCCTTGTCGAAGACGATCGCGTCGCCCTTCTTCTGCGGGATGGTGACGGCGGTGATCTCGTCCTTGAACTTGCCGGCGTCCTGCGCGGCCGCGGCCTTGGTCTGGCTGCCCAGCGCGAGTTCGTCCTGCGATGCGCGGTCGATGTTGTACTGCTTGGCCACGTTCTCGGCCGTGATGCCCATGTGGTACTGGTTGTAGACGTCCCACAGGCCGTCGACGATCATGGTGTCGACCAGCTTCCAGTCGCCCATGCGCTGGCCGTTGCGCGAGTTCGGCAGCACGTGCGGCGCCAGGCTCATGTTCTCCTGGCCGCCGGCGATCACGATCTCGCTGTCGCCCGTGGCCACGGCCTGCGCCGCGAGCATCACGGCCTTCAGGCCCGAACCGCAGACCGCATTGATGGTCAGGCCCGGTGTGGCCTTGGTCAGGCCGCCCTTGAGCAGCGCCTGGCGCGCGGGGTTCTGGCCCGCGCCCGCGGCCAGCACCTGGCCCATGATGACTTCACCGATCTCTTCGGGCGAGCGACCGGCACGCGCCAGCACTTCCTTGATCACGATGGCGCCGAGATCGGTGGCGGCGATGCCGGCCAGCGAGCCGCCGAACTTGCCGACGGCCGTGCGTGCGGCGGAAACGATGACGATGTCTTCCATGATGGATGCTCTCCGTTGATTTGGGCTGGAATGAAAAAAAGGAAAAGGATGTTCAGGCGCGGGCCTTGACGTAGCGGCCCGGTGCGGGCTCGCCTTCCACATAGCTGCGGCCCTTGCCGTAGGCCTTGGGCGCAGGAATCTGCTTGCCCGCATGGCCCTTGAGCCACTGCGACCAGTCGGTCCACCAGCTGCCCGGATGCTCGACCGCACCGGCCAGCCATTCGGACTGCGCCTCGGGCAGCTTGCCGTCCTCGCGGATCCAGTGGCTGCGCTTCTTCTTGGCCGGCGGGTTGATCACGCCCGCGATGTGGCCCGAAGCCCCCATCACGAAGCGCTTCTTGCCGCTCAGCAACTGGGTCGAGGCGTAGGCGCCGCCGATGGGCACGATGTGATCTTCGCGCGAGCCGTAGATGTAGGCCGGGACGTCGATGCGGCCCAGGTCGATCTTCTCGCCGCAGACGGTCAGCGCGTTCGGCTGGGCCAGCTTGTTCTCGAGGTAGGTGTTGCGCAGGTACCAGGCATAGAAGGGACCGGGCAGGTTGGTCGCGTCGCTGTTCCAGTAGAGCAGGTCGAAGGGCGGCGGGGTCTCGCCCTTGAGGTAGTTGCCCACCACGTAGTTCCACACCAGGTCGTTGGGACGCAGGAAGCTGAAGGTCGACGCCAGGTCCATGCCCGGCAGCAGGCCGCCCTGCCCCATCTGCATCTCGCGCAGCTTGACCATCGCCTCGTCGATGAAGATGTCGAGAATGCCGGTGTCCTGGAAGTCGAGCAGCGTGGTCAGCAGCGTGACCGAGGCGGCCGGCTTCTCGCCGCGCGCGGCCAGCACGGCCAGCGCGGTGCCCAGGATCGTGCCGCCGACGCAGAAGCCCAGCGCGTTGATCTTCGCGTCCTTGCCCTGGCCGCCGATCTCCTGCACCACGTGGATGGCCTTGATGGCCGCGTCCTCGATGTAGCGGTCCCAGGTGAACTCGCGCATCGACTCGTCGGGGTTGCGCCAGCTCACGACGAACACCCGATGGCCCTGCTCGACCGCGTAGCGGATCAGCGAGTTCTCGGGCTGCAAGTCGAGGATGTAGAACTTGTTGATGCAGGGCGGCACCAGCAGGAAGGGCCGCTCGTGGACCTTGGCCGTGAGCGGCTTGTACTCGAGCAGCTGGAACAGCTCGTTCTCGAACACCACCGCGCCCTCGGTGGTCGCGACGTTGCGGCCGACCTCGAAGGCGCTCTCGTCGGTCATGCTCAGGTGGCCCTGCTGAATGTCATGGACCAGGTTCTGCACACCCTTCGCGATGCTTTCGCCGCGGCTCTCGAGCGCCTTCTGCTGGGCCTCGGCGTTGAAGGCCAGCGAGTTGCTGGGCGACGACGCCGCGAGCCATTGCTCGATGGCGAAGCGCAGGCGGGCGCGCGTCTTGGCATCGGTCTCGATCGCATCGGCCATGCCCAGCAGCGTGCGCGCGTTGAGCAGGTAGACCGCGGCGGCGAAGGCCGACAGCGGGTTGCTCGTCCAGGCTTCACCGGCGAAGCGCTTGTCGGCCGCGGGCTGCGCAGTCAGGCCCTGGCGCCAGAGCTCGCCGGCCTCGGCCAGGTACTGTTCCTGGATCGCCTTGAGCTTGTCGGGGGCGAAGGTGAAGCGCGGTATCTCGGGTGCGGCGCCGGGCGCGCCCATCGACTGGAAGGACGACAGCGCCTTCTGCCAGCCTTGGGTCAGTGCTTCCTGGAACGGGGTGAAGGCATCGGAGGATGCGGCCTGCTGCTTCATGGGTTCTCCTGGTTCCTGGACTGCTTTTGATTTTGAGTATCCTGCATTCGCTGGGCGCCCACAACGCGACGCCCCCTCATTTCAGCTTTCTCTTTCCCTCATTCGCATCCCATGTCTCTCTACCTCGTGATCATCGCCTGGCTCTACGTCACCGTGATGATGGCCGTGGCCGAAGCCACCAACACGAACGGCACGGTGCTGGGCGCCATCTTCACCTTTCTACTCTATGGCCTGCTGCCGCTGTCCCTGGTGGTCTACCTGATGAGCACGCCTGCGCGGCGCCGCGTGCTCAAGGAGAAGGAAGCGGCGGCACGGGAGGCCGCCCGCCTCGCAGCGGCCGCCAAGGCCGCCGCCCCGGTGGCATCAGATGCGCCAGATGGCAGCGGCGAAACGCCCGCTGACGCCGTCGCGCCGGTGCGAGAAAAACCGTAACGGATTGCGCACCGTGCACCAGGCCTCGCTGCCGTCGTTGCCGTAGACCGCGGCGACACCGGCCGACCGGAGCCGCTGGCGCGCGAGCGCGGGCAGATCGGCCCTCCACTTGCCCGGTGCGCCCGTGGGTCGAAAGCACTGCGCGGCCTCGGCCGATTGCGCCTCGAACGCGGCCCTGACCTCGTCGCCGACCTCGAAGGCCTGCGGCCCGATGCAGGGGCCGAGCCAGGCGATGGGTTTGTCGCCCTCGAAGCTGTCGACGCTGCGCTCGAGCACGCCCGCGGCCAGGCCGCGCCAGCCCGCATGCGCGGCCGCCACGCGCCGGCCCTGCGCATCGGTGAACAGCACCGGCAGGCAGTCGGCCACCATCATCGTGCAGGCCAGGCCCGTGTGCGTCGTGGTGCAGGCGTCGGCCACCGCGCCGTCGGGCGTATCGGGCTGCAGCGCCAGCACGTCGGCCCCATGCACCTGCTGCAGGAACACCGCATGTGCGCCGATGGCCGCGCGCAACTGCGCGCGGTTGCTCGCCACATGCGCCGGGTCGTCGCCCACGTGGTCGCCGAGGTTCAGGCCGCGCCACGCACCCTGCGAGACGCCGCCCGCGCGCGTGGTGCACACGGCCCGCACGCCCGCGGGCGCGGGCCAATCGGGCTGCAGCCAGTCCAGCGCAGGGGTCATGACGCTGCGTCGGGGCAGCGCGAGGGCTGGGCGCGTTGAAACGCATCGAGCTGCATCGCTGCCTCATACGCCGCCATCGTGCGCGGCAGGCCGCTCAGGTCGGCGTCGAAACGCTGGGCATTGAAGATCTGCGGCACGAGGCAGCAGTCGGCCAGCGTGGGCGTGTTGCCGTAGCAGTAGAGGCTGGCGGGCAGGCGTGCCAGCTGGCGCTCGAAGGCCTCGAGGCCGTCGCGCACCCAATGGCGGTACCAGGCGTTCTTGGCGGCCTCGTCGACCTTGAGCTCGCGCACGAGGTACTTGAGCACGCGCAGGTTGTTGATGGGGTGGATCTCGCAGGCGATCATCTGCGCCAGTGCGCGCACGCGCTGGCGGCCCACCGGGTCGTGCGGCAGCAGCGGCGGCTCGGGATGCAGTTCGTCGAGGTATTCGATGATCGCCATCGACTGCGAGAACAGTTCGCCACCCGACGACGCATCCTCTTCCAGCACCGGCACCAGCATGTCGGCCGACAGCGTGTTGAACGGCGACTGCAGGTTCTCGCCGCGCGCGATGTGCACCGGCACGTAGTCGTAGGCCAGGCCCTTGAGGTTCAGCGCGATGCGCACGCGGTACGAGGAGGAGGAGCGAAAGTAGTTGTGCAGCTTCATCATGCATCGAGCATATCGCGGCCCCTGCGCGGTGCGGCCCCGGCACACGGGCCCGAGGGCTTATCACGCCCCGATGACGGAGTGCCTTGCATATCCTCTCGATGCACGGGTTTACCCTGAGTTGTCACACAAAGTTTCTCTAATGGGAAGGCGCCCGGCAACGGGCGCCATGCGCATGTCCGGCGCCCCGCGCAAGCAGCCGCCGGCATCCCCCCAACGAAGAAACGACTTCCATGAAAAACACTCTCGTCGCCATCGCGGCCCTGACCGCCGCCGCCGGCGCCTTCGCCCAATCCAACGTCCAGCTCTTCGGTGTGCTCGACGCCTCGCTGGCCCACATCAAGGCTGGCGATGCCAGCATCACCGGCCTGGCCAACGGCGGCCAGTCGAGCAGCCGCCTGGGCTTCCGCGGTGTCGAAGACCTCGGCGGCGGCCTGGCCGCGGGCTTCTGGCTCGAAGCCGGCATCAACGTCGACAACGGCAACAGCGCCGGCCTGTCCTTCGACCGCCGCTCGACCGTGAGCCTGTCGACCAACGAACTGGGCGAGCTGCGCCTGGGCCGCGACAAGTCGCCGGCCTACCTCAACATCGAGACCTTCGACCCCTTCGGCGACGTCGGCGTGGGCGGCATCGGCGGCTCGAACCTGGTCGGCAGCGCCTCGTCGGCCGCCGGCACGCCCGAAGGCAGCGCGCCCAAGCGCACCAGCAACGGCATCAACTACCTGTTGCCGGCCACGCTGGGCGGCTTCTACGGCCAGGTCCAGTATGCCTTCGGCGAACAGGTCTCGAACGTGGCTAACGACACGCTGCGCGACTCGGTCGCGCTGCGCCTGGGCTACGGCTCGGGCCCGCTGAACGTGGCCCTGGGCTACGGCGAAACGCGCGGCGGCACCACCGCCGTGGGCGTGGACTACAAGTCGACCAACATCGGCGCCTCGTACAACTTCGGCATCGCCAAGCCCATGATCGTGTACGCCAGCGAGAAGGGCAACGGCCGCCGCGTCGACCTGCTGGGCGTGGGTGTGACCGTGCCCGTGGGCGCCGGCGAGATCCGCGCGGCCTACAGCCACTTCCAGCGCAAGGACATCGACAACGCCGACTCGGACAAGTTCGCGCTGGGCTACGGCTACAACCTGTCGAAGCGCACCCAGGTCTATGGCACCATCGCCCGCGTGAGCAACGACGACCGCGCGAACCGCGGCCTGGCCGTGTCCTCGTCCTCGCTGGCCAGCCCGACCATCGCCCTGGGCAGCAACGTGACCGGCTACGAACTCGGCCTGCGCCACAGCTTCTGATCCCCGCCAGCGGCCCCGACGGGCCCTGACGCCGCGTGCCGCGCCGCCCCCGCGAAGGGGCGCCGCGGCACGTCTTCGTTGCGCCTCTGGCAAACTGCCGTTCTCGCTTCAAAGGACGAACAAGCAAATGGCTTCCGAGTACGTTTTCCCCGCGCCGGCCGTGGTCAGCATCCCCGTCGCCGGCCAGCCCGCCCGCTTCCCGGTGCACCGCATCTACTGCGTGGGCCGCAACTACGAGGAACATGCCAAGGAAATGGGCTTCACCGGCCGCGAGCCGCCCTTCTTCTTCATGAAGCCGGCCGACGCGGTGGTGGTGGTCGATGCCGGCCAGACCGGCACCATGGCCTACCCCTCGCTGACGCACAACCTGCACCACGAGATCGAACTGGTAGTGGCCATCGGCACCGGCGGCAAGAACATCCGCGCCGCAGATGCGCAGCAGCACATCTTCGGCTACGCCGTGGGCCTGGACATGACCCGCCGCGACCTGCAGGGCGAGATGAAGAAGCAGGGCCGCCCCTGGGACATCGGCAAGAGCTTCGAGCAGAGCGCGCCCATCGGCCCGATCGTGCCCGTGGCCCAGGCCGGCGACGCGCCCAACGCCGAGATCGCGCTGCAGGTCAATGGCAGCGACCGCCAGCGCAGCACGGTGAGCAAGCTGATCTGGAACATCGCGGAAACCATCGAGCACCTGTCGGCCGCCTGGGAGCTGCAGCCCGGCGACCTGATCTTCACCGGCACGCCCGAGGGCGTGGCCGCTGTCGTCGCAGGCGACACGCTGGTCGGCACCGTGGCCGGCCTGCCGACCCTCAGCGTGAAGATCGTCTGAGCGATGAGCGTCATCCACCTTCCCATCAAGCACTGCAAGAACTGCGGCACCGCCGTGGTCTACCGCGTGCCCGACGACGGCGACACGCGCGAACGCGCGGTGTGCCCGGCCTGCCACACCATCCACTACGAGAACCCGGTCAACGTGGTGGGCACCATTCCCGTGCTGGGCGAGCGCGTGCTGCTGTGCAAGCGCAACATCGAACCGCGCTGGGGCAAGTGGACGCTGCCCGCCGGCTTCATGGAGCTCAACGAATCGACGGCCCAGGGCGCCGCGCGCGAGACCGATGAAGAGGCCGGCGCGCACTTCGAAATGGAAGGCCTGTTCGCCGTGATGAGCGTGATCCGCGTGGGCCAGGTCCACCTGTTCTACCGCGCGCGCCTGCTCGACGACGTGTTCGATCCGGGCCACGAGACCATCGAGGCGAAACTGTTCACCGAGGAAGAGATTCCCTGGGACGAGATCGCCTTCCGCACGGTGCGCGAGGCGCTGCGCTGCTACTTCGACGACCGTCGGCGCGGCAGCTTCGACCGCGTGCACACGCTGGACATCACTTGAGACCCTTCATGAAGATCCAACGCCTCGCTTTCGTTCTCCTCGGCGCCATCGCCGCCTGCACGGCCGGCGCCGAGCAGGTGGGCGAGGTCGACACGGTCTTCAAGCTCATCGGCCCCGACCACAAGATCGTGGTCGAGGCCTACGACGACCCGCAGGTCACTGGCGTGACCTGCTATGTCTCGCGCGCCAAGACCGGCGGCGTCAAGGGCGCCTTCGGCCTGGCCGAGGACAAGGCCGAGGCCTCGATCGCCTGCCGCCAGGTCGGGCCGGTGAGCTTCACCGAGCCCATCAGGAAGCGCGACGAGATCTTCAGCGAGCGCCAGTCGATCATGTTCAAGCGCCTGCGCGTGGTGCGCATGGTCGATGCCAAGCGCAACACGCTGGTCTACCTGAGCTATTCCGACCGGCTGGTCGAGGGCTCGCCGCAGAACAGCGTGACCGCGGTGCCGGTCGACAGGGCCACGCCGATTCCGGTGAAGTAAAGACAGCGAAAGCGAACCCGCACGGATGACCACAGCCCCCGGCAATGCCGTCCGCGAACTCTATGCCGCGCTGTGGCGCTTCGCCGAAGGCGCGCGCGGGCAGTTGCTGGGCGCCACCGCGCTGCTTACCGGCTCGCAGCTGGTCAAGCTGACCCTGCCCTACCTCGCGGGCCAGGCCATCAACGCGCTGCAACGCGGCGACCTGCGCGGCTCGGGCGGCTGGATCGCGACGCTGACCGGGGTCTACCTGTTCTCCTGGATGCTGCACGGCCCGGGCCGCATCCTCGAACGCAACGTCGGCGTCAGGGTGCGCGAATCGCTGGCCGACCAGCTCTATGTGCGGCTGGCGTCGGCGCCGCTGGTCTGGCACGACGGCCACCACTCGGGCGAGCTGCAGCACCGCGTGCACCAGGCCAGCCGCGCGCTCTCGGACTTCGCGCAGAACCAGTTCATCTGGCTCACCAACGTGGTCAACATCGTCGGCCCGCTGGTGGCGCTGACGCTGCTGTCGCGCAGCAGCGGCATCACCGCGCTCGCGGGCTACCTGGTGATCGGCCTGATCATCCTGCGCATCGACCGCGCGCTGATGCGCCTGGCCCGCACCGAGAACGACGCCGACCGGCGCTACGTGGCCGCGCTGCTCGACTTCGTCGGCAACACCTCGACCGTGATCGGCCTGCGGCTGCAGGGCGCCTCGCGCCTGCTGCTGCGCGCGCGCATGGCGGCCATCTCGGTGCCGCTCAAGCGCACCGTGGTGCTCAACGAAGGCAAGTGGTTCACCGTCGACATGCTGGGCCTGATGCTGACCTGGGGCCTGGTGGTGCTCTACGTGTGGCAGACGCGCACGCCGGGCCAGGCGGTGCTGCTGGGCTCGGTGTTCATGATCTACCAGTACGCGCAGCAGGCGGCCGGCGTGGTGTCTTCGATGGCGGCCAACTTCCAGTTCTTCGCGCGCATGCACACCGACTACGGCAGCGCGGCACCGATCTGGGAGGCGCCGCACGGCCCCGCGCTGACCACGCCGCCCGAGCAGGTGCCCGTGCACGAGCGCATCGACGCCGACGCGCGCTGGGCGCAGCTCGCGGTGGATGGCCTGCGCTGGGACTATGCGCGGCGCGGCGCACCGGCCGAAGGCGAGACCGTGCGCAGCGGGCTGCACGAGGTGGCGCTCACGCTGCGCCGCGGCCAGCGCGTGGCGCTGGTCGGCCCCAGCGGCGGCGGCAAGAGCACGCTGCTGCGGCTGCTGGCCGGCCTCTATGCGCCGCAGGCCGGCACGCTGGCCTTCGACGGCCGGCCCGCCGACTGGGGCCGGCTGCGCCAGATCGCCACGCTGATCCCGCAGGAGACCGAGGTCTTCGAAGCCAGCGTGCGCGAGAACCTCACCTTCGGCCGGCCCGGCGACGATGCGGCACTGCTTGCCGCGCTGCATGCCAGCGCCTTCGACGAAGTGCTCGCCGCCACGCAGGGCAGCCTGGACACGCCCCTGTCGGAGCGCGGCTTCAACCTCTCGGGCGGCCAGCGCCAGCGGCTGTGCCTGGCGCGCGGCGTGCTCGCGGCCCAAGGCAGCACGCTGCTGCTGCTCGACGAGCCCACCAGCGCGCTCGACGCGGCCACCGAGGCCCGCGTGCTCGAGCGCATCGCCAACGCCTTCCCCGAAGCCTGCGTGGTGGCCTCGATCCACCGGCTGAGCCTGCTCGAGCGCTTCGACACCGTGGTGCTGATGGAGGCCGGCCGGGTGCTCGATGCCGGCCCGCGCGAGGCGGTGCTGGCGCGCCAGCCCCTGCTGCAGCGCATGGTCGCGCCGCAGTGAATCCGGCCTTGGGGAACCCTCCGGGGCGAATGCGTTCCAATCGACGCATGTCCCGTTCCATTTCACTCCCCTCCCTGCGCTTCGCTCTGCGCGGCGGCCTCGCGGCCCTGGCCGCCTTCGGCCTGCTGGCCTGCACCACCACCACGCCCACCCCCGGCCCGGGCAAGTCCGCTCCGACCGCGACGCCGCAGGCCAAGGCCACGTTCATCCGCCCCGCGCCCGGCGCCACGCTCGCGCGCTTCGACGGCAACCGCAACAAGGGGCTGGACATCGCGGGCAACGCGGGCGACCCGGTGATCGCGGCGGCCGACGGCCGCGTGGTGTTCGTGGGCGGCCAGCTGCGCGGCTACGGCAACATGGTGATCATCAAGCACAACGAGACCTTCCTGTCCGCCTACGCCCACAACCAGGCGATCGTGGTCAAGGAAAACCAGATCGTGCGCCAGGGCCAGAAGATCGCCGAGATGGGGCAGAGCGACGCCGACCGCGTGAAGCTGCACTTCGAGATCCGCAAGAACGGCACGGCCGTCAATCCCGAGCCCTACCTCAGCGGCGCGGCGCGCTAGCGATCGCGAGGACGCACGCGCTGGCGGCTCCAGCGCGGCACGCTCCATCCCGGTGGGGCCTCCTCAGGCCTGCGGCAGGCCCGCCGGAAGACGCCGGCCCGCGGCGGCACTCAAGGCTCCGGCTTCGCCGGTCTTCCGCGCATCGAACCATTCCAGCAGCGCCGGCGCATCCATGGGTTTCGCATAGAAGAAGCCCTGGAGTTCGTCGCAGCCCATGGCCAGCAGCAAATCGCGCTGCGCCTGCGTCTCCACCCCTTCGGCCACCACACCCAGGCCCAGCGCATGGGCCAGGCGGATCACCGCGTCGACCACCGCGCGGGCGTCCTCCTGGGTCTCGAGGTCCTGCACGAAGCTGCGATCGATCTTGACCTGGCGCGCCGGCAGCTGGCGCAGATGGCTCAGGCTCGAGTAGCCGGTGCCGAAGTCGTCGATCGAGAGGAACACGCCAATGCGCGCCAGCCCCTCGATCGTGCGTTCGGTGGCGCGGAAGTCCTCCATCGCCAGCGACTCGGTGATCTCGCACAGCAGCAGCGAGGCCGGCACGCCATGCCGCGCCAGCGCCTGCCCGACGCGGTCGGCGAAGTCGGCCTCGCGCAGCTGCATCACCGACAGGTTCACCGCCACCGACATCGTCATGCCCTGCGCCTGCCACTGGGCGATCTGGCGGCAGGCCTCGTCGATGATCCAGTCGCCCAGGCGCACGATCAGGCCGAAGCGTTCGGCCAGGCCGATGAAGTGCGCCGGCGCGATCAGGCCGCGCTGCGGATGGTTCCAGCGCACCAGCGCTTCCACGCCGCTGGTGTGCGTGCTGCGGCCGTCGATCTTGGGCTGGTAGTAGAGCTCGAACTGCTTGAGCACGAGCGCCTGCCGCAGGTCGCTCTGAAGCTCGAGCTGCACCGAGGCATCGGCGCCCATGGACGACTCGAACATCGCGTAGTTGCCGCCGCCCGCGCGCTTGGCGGCGTACATGGCCGCGTCGGCGTTCGACACCAGCTTGTCCGGCTCGCCCTGGTCGGGATGCAGCACCATGCCGATCGAGCAGGCGATCTGCAGCTGCTTGCCCATGATGCTGAAGGGCTCGGACAAGGCCCGCAGCACCTTGTTCGCGGCCTGCGCGCATTCGGCGTCGTCGCGCACCCCTTCCAGCAGGATCAGGAACTCGTCGCCGCCCACGCGCGCGACCGTGTCGCTGTCCTTCACCAGCCGGACCAGCCGGTCGGCCGTGGCACGCAGGATGTGGTCGCCCGCCGCGTGGCCGAAGGAGTCGTTGATGGGCTTGAAGCCGTCGAGGTCGACGAACAGCACCGCGATCCGCTCCTCCACCTTGATCTGGTTGGCGCGCTCCATGCGCAGCAGCGCGTGGCGCAGGCGGTCCTCGAACAGCACCCGGTTCGGCAGCCCGGTGAGCGCATCGGTGAAGGCGCGCTGGTGCAGTTCGTGGTTGGCGCGCGTGAGCTCGGTGTTGGCCTCCTGCAGCGAGTGCGCCAGGCGCTGCGCCACCACCTGCAGGCGCGCTTCCAGGGTGGAGGTGAACAGCGTGCCCAGCAGCAGGATGCTGGTCGCGAGCCCCACGACGGTGGTGAGCCCGTTGCCATGCAGCACGTCGGCGCTCAGGCAGACCGAGCCGGCCGGGAAGGCGGCGGCCGCCATGCCGGTGTAGTGCATGCCGCAGATCGCCAGCCCCATCACCAGCGCAGCCAGCAGCTGCAGCGGCACCCGCCGTTCGGGCGCGGCATTGCCGAGGTGCTTGAAGATCAGCAGCGAGACCGCTGACGCACCGATCGCGATGGCGGCCGACAAGGCGACCGTCGGCGCATGCCAGTCGATGCCCGGCGCCATGTCGAGCGCGGCCATGCCGATGTAGTGCATGCCGCAGATGCCCGCGCCCATGGCGACGGACGCCGCGATCAGTCGCGGAAGGCCGTACTGCCCCTGGCTGGCCACCCACAGCGCGATGCTGGAGGCGCCCACCGCGGCGATCCAGGACGCCAGCGTGGCGCCCACGGTGAAGCCCAGATCGATCGGCAGCGAGAAGCCCAGCATCCCGACGAAGTGCATCGACCAGATGCCAGTGCCCAGCGTGAAGGAACCGGCGACCCACCAGAGGCCGTGGATGCGGCCGTCCGACTGCCGCACGCGCCGCGCGAGATCGAGCGCCACATAGGACGCGAGCATCGCGATCAGCACCGAGGCGGCGACGGCCCACAGCTTGTATTGGGAAGGGAGGAATTCGGGAGAGAGTGCAGAGTTCACGGGGGACATACGCAGCAGACCGGAAACTGGATCTGCATCGGACAAAGAGAAGGCTGCCGCGCCCCGCATCGTCATTCATGGGGGCGCCCGGCCGAGGGGGAGGAGCCGTCGTCCGGCTCTTTTCGTTGAGAACCGCGAATCGCTAGACGCCCTCGCTCTCGAGCCGTTCGAGCAAGCCGCTGGCGCGCCGCGTGCGCTGCGCCAGCGCCTCGCCGAAGGCCTGCGCGCGCGGCGTGACCAGCGTGAAGGCCTGGCGTGCGCGCGTGATGCCGGTGTAGACCAGCTCGCGCGTGAGCACGCGGCTCGGGTCGCGCGGCAGCACCAGCACCGTGTGCTCGAACTCCGAGCCCTGCGACTTGTGCACGGTCATGGCGAAGGCGGTCTCGACCGCGGCCAGCCGGCTCACGCCGACCGAGCGCGCCTCGGCGCCGTCGAGGAAATAGGCGCGCAGCGGGGCACCCGGTGTGGCCGGCGGCAGCGCGATGCCGATGTCGCCGTTGAACACGCCCACGCCCGCGTCGTTGCGGGTGACCATCACCGGCCGCCCTTCGTACCAGGCGCCGCGCTTGGCCAGCAGGCCCGCCGACACCAGCGCGCGCTCGATCGCCAGGTTGAGCCCTTCCGAGCCCCAGTCGCCCTGGCGCACCGCACACAGCAGGCGGAAGCGCTCGAAGGCGTGAAGCACCGACAGCACCCAGGCCTTGTGCGCCTCTGCATCCGGCGCCGTGGGGCGCTGGCGCAGCGCCTCCAGATAGCCACCGAAGCCACCCGGCGCATCGGCGCGGCCTTGCAACGCAAGCTGCACGACCACCGCGGTCGAGGGCGCATCGAGCCAGACCAGCTCGCCCCTGGCCTTGGCATGCAGCAACTGCGTGGACGCCTTCACGTCGCCGCGGTTGGCCGCCAGCGCCAGCTGGCCGATGGGCCCGCCGAAGCGCCGGCTCTCGCGCAGCATCACGGTCTGCTGCGCCAGCGGCGAGCCTGCGCCCGCGAAGCGGTCGGGCACGCGCTGCCCGGTCACGGTCTCGATGAAGGCCAGCGTGCGCGCGCTGTAGCGGCCTTCCTCGGCCGTGCGGCACAGGTCGCCCAGCACCGCGCCCGCTTCGACCGAGGCCAACTGGTCCTTGTCGCCCAGGAAGATCACACGCGCCTGCGGCGGCAAGGCCTCCAGCAGCGCGGCCATCATCTCCAGGTGGATCATCGAGGCCTCGTCGACGATCAGCACGTCGACCTCGAGCGGGCGCGCCGCATCGAAGCGGAAGCGCCGGGTGTCGGGCCGCGCGCCCAGCAGCGAATGCAACGTGCGCGCGGGCTGGATGTGCGAGGCCAGTTCGTTCAACGGCAGGCGGTCACCCACCTGCTCGCTCAATTCGTTCAATGCGCCGTCGATCGACTGCTTGAGCCGCGCGGCCGCCTTGCCCGTGGGCGCGGCCAGCATCACGCGCAGGCGTTCGGGCGAACGGTCCATCGCGAACAGCAGTGCCAGCAGGCGCGCCGCGGTGTAGGTCTTGCCGGTACCCGGGCCGCCCGTGATGATCGACAGCCGGCCGCGCAGCGCGATGCCGCAGGCGATCTTCTGCCAGTCCAGCACGCCGTCGGCCGGCGGTGCGAACAGCAGGTCGAGCTGCGCGCGCAAGGCCGCTTCGTCGACCTTGCGCGGCACCGCCCCGCGCGCGAGCACCTGGGCCGCGACGCGCTGCTCGTAGGCCCAGTAGCGGCGCAGGTAGAGCTTGCCGGCCTGCAGCACCAGCGGCTCGCCGCGGCCGGCCGCCGCCGCGTCGTCGCCGTGCGCGACCAGCGGGCTGGCGCGCAAGGCCTCGGCCCACTGCGCCACCGGCGGCAGGGTCGCCAGCGCGGCCTGCAGTTCGGCCATCGCCTCGGCCGGCCAGTTGAGCAGCGCGGCCGGGTCGTCGCGCAGTTCGTCGAGCAGCAGGCAGGCATGGCCGCGGCCTTCCATGTGCGCGACCAGCGCGCCGGCCATCAGCACCTCGGGCGGGGTGGCGGATTGCAGCTCGCCCAGGAAGGCGGCGAAGGCGCTGTCGAGCCGGCGCAGCCAGCCCTGGGCGGCCCAGCGTCGCAGCGTGTCGAGCAGCATGGGTGTCGATTCCGTCGATGCGATGGTCATGCGTCGGCCTCCTGCGCCGTGCCCAGCAGCTGGTCGAGCCCGTCGAGCAACGCCAGCGGCGGCTGCACGTGGTAGCAGCCGCGGGCCGGTCCGGCCACGCCGCGCAGGAACAGGAAGACCGCGCCGCCCAGGTGCTGCGCGGGGTCGTAGGCCTCGCCCAGCCGCTCGCGCAGCAGGCGGTGCAGGGCCAGCAGGTAGATGCCGGCCTGCACGTCGTAGCGGTGCGCGGCCATCGCGGCCTCGAGCGCGTCGGGCGTGTAGTCGGCATCGGCGTCGCCCAGGTGGTTGGACTTGTGGTCGAGCACCCAGTAGCGGCCCTGGTGCGCGAACACGATGTCGGCAAAGCCCATCAGCATGCCGTGCAGTTCGCGCTCGGGCAGCGGCGGCCGTGCACGGCCGGCCAGCAGGTGCGCACTGCACAGCGCATCGATCTGCAGCGCATCGAGGCTTCGGGTGGGCAGCCAGAATTCCATTTCGGGCAGCGTGGCCTGCAGCCCCTGGAGCGCGGTGCCGATCGGCGGCAGCGGCGTCTGCAGCACCTGCAGCAGCCAGGCCAGCACCTCGGGCGCGCGCTCGCCCCAGCCCTGGCGTTCGCAGCGGCGCAGCAGCTGCTGCTGGCGTTCTTCCGAGGCCGCGAGGTCGAAGCCCTCGCCGGCCAGCCATTCGAGCTGGTCGTGCAGGAAGTTGCCCGCGAAGGCGCCGCGCGGGAAACGGTGCCAGGGGGCATCGCTCGGTGCAACGGATGCCGGCGTGATCGGCTCGGGCGCCTCGTCGCTCGCTTCGTCGTTGCGCACCGCCGCCACACTGGACGCCAGCACGCCCGGCATCGAAGGCAGCGTGCGCACCAGCGCCGAGAAACTGCCGATGGACCAGCGCCGGTCGAAGCGCGCGTCGTAGACCGCGACGTCGCGCAGCGCGGGCGGCGCGCCGCGCGGCTGCAGCGGCGTGGCCGCGAGGCCGGCCATCTCGGCGGCCGGCACCAGCGCGATGTCGGCGCAGCCCTGCACCGCTTCTACGATGCGCGCCTGCAGCTGCTCGGGCAGCACCGCCTCGGTGCCGTTGAGCACATAGCCGATCGCGCTGCGGTGCAGGGTCGGCGCGTTGGCGCTGCCCTCCTTGAGCGCGGCAAGCCCGACCCAGACCGCGTGCCGCGCGCGCGTGAGCGCCACGTACAGCAGGCGCAGGTCTTCGCGGTGCCGCTCCTTGTCGGCCTCGGCCACATGGGCGTCGCTCAGGTGCAGGTGCAGCGTGCGCTCGCCCTGCGCATCGGCCAGGCTCAGGTGCGAGGTGCCGGCCTTCTTCACGCCGCGGAAGCCGCTGGCGAAGGGCAGGAACACCAGCGGGTACTCGAGGCCCTTGGACTTGTGGACGGTCACGACCTTGACCAGGTCGGCATCGCTTTCGAGCCGCACCACCTGCTCGTCGCCGCCGGCCGATTCGCCACGCAGCTGGTCACCCAACCAGCGCACCAGCGCCTGCTCGCCGTCGAGCATGCCGCTCGCGGCCTGCAGCAGTTCGGCCAGGTGCAGGAAGTTGGTGAGCCGACGCTCGCCGTCGGGCGCGGCCAGCCAGCGCGCGGGCAGGTCGAGCCGGTGCAAGGTGCGGCGCAGCATGGTGAGCACGCCCTGCTGCTGCCACACGCCGTGCAGTTCGCGCAGCTGCTCGCTGCGCGCATCGAAGGCCTCGTCGTCGCGCGCGAGCACGCGCAGCTCGTCGATCGACAGGCCCACGGTGCGCGTCGCCAGCGCGGCACGCGCCAGCCGCACGTCGAGCGGCGCCGCCACGGCCTTGAGCCAGTGCAGCAGGTCGTGGGCTTCGCCGCTGGCGAACACCGAATCCTTGTCCGACAGGTAGACCGAAGCCACGCGGCGGCGGCGCAGTTCACGCTGCACGGCCGCGGCCTCCTTGCCGGTGCGCACCAGCACCGCGATGTCGGCCGGGCGCAGGCGCACGAAGTGCTTGCCGGGCTCGGCGAAGCCGGCCGCCTCGTCGTTGAGCAGCGTGACGATGCGCTCGGCGCAGCGCGCGGCGAAGCGGCGCCGGCTGCCCTCGGCGTTGAGCAGTTCGGCATCGAGCGCAAGGGTCACGGCCGGCTCGGCGCCGTCCGCGCTGACGAAGGCTTCGCCGCGCCCGCGCGCGCCGACGGCCTCGAAGGGCAGCGGGTTGTCGCCCGCGCTGCGGTACATGAAGGCGCCCTCGCCTTCGCGCGCCTCGGGCTGCGCCAGCAGGTGGTTCACGGCCGCGACCACCGAGGCGGTCGAGCGGTGGTTGGTGCCCAGCACGTAGTGCCGGCCCTCGGTCGCGCGGCGTGCCATCAGGTAGGCATGGATGTCGGCGCCGCGGAAGCCGTAGATCGACTGCTTGGGGTCGCCGATCAGCAGCAGGCCGGTGGCCGGCGCGTTGTCGGCGATGCGGTAGAGCCGGTCGAAGATGCGCGACTGCACCGGCGAGGTGTCCTGGAACTCGTCGATCAGCGCCACCGGGTACTGCGCCAGCATGCGTTCGCGCAGGCGCAGCGCGGCCTCGCCGTTGCGCGCCGGGTCGAGCGCGGCATCGAGCCGCTCGAGCATGTCGGCGAAACCGAAGCTGCCGGCCTGCTTCTTGAGCTCGGCCATGCGCTGCGCGATCTGCGCGGCCGCGTGCAGCCGCAGGCGCGGCGCGAGGGGTGGCAGCGCATCGAGCGCCGCCACCAGCTGCGCGAAGGCGCCAAACTCGGCCGGCCAGGCAGGCGGCGCATCGCCCTTGCAGGCGTCGTCCAGGCCCGCGGGCGTGAGCCGGAACTCGCCCTTGTTGAGCACCGGGCGGTCGCTGCGCGCACCGCTGGCCCAGTCGTGCAGCTCGCGCAGCCAGGGTTCGTAGTACTGGGCGCGCAGCTTGGTCTTGTTGAAGACGCTGGTCTTGCCGCCCAGCTGGCCTTCGAGCCAGGTGCGCATGGCTTCGATGCGCGCGGGCCAGCCCTGCTTGAGCGCGACCAGCGCGCGCTGCCGCTCGGCCAGCGTGGTCGCGATCAGCGCGCCCAGGCTGCCCTGCCCCGCATCGGCCGGCAGGGCCTGCTCGGCCAGCGCGCGCGCATCCTTCGCCAGGGCCTCGACGCTGCCCCAGGCGGCCAGCGCGACATCGAGCGCGTCGCCGGCCAGCGGATAGAACTGCTGGCGCCAGTAGTCCTGCGCGGCCTCGTCGAACATCGCGCGTTCGTTGGCGGCCAGCTCCTCGTCGAACAGGCTGCCGCTGTCGAAGGCGTGCTCGCGCAGCATGCGCTGGCACCAGGCGTCGATGGTGTGGACCGCCGCGTCGTCCATGCTCTCGGCCGCCATCGCGAGCCGCCAGGCGGCGGCGGTGCGGGCTGTGCCCTCGGGGTAGGCGGCCATGAGATCGCGCAGGAACACGTCGTGCGCCTCGGGCTCGGTCTCGCCGCGGAAACAGCGGGCCGCCTCGAGCAGCCGCGCACGCACGCGGTCCGACAGCTCGCGCGTGGCAGCGCGGGTGAAGGTCATCACCAGGATCTCGGCCGGCACCAAGGGGCGCGCGAACGCGGTGGGCGCACCGTCTTCGTCCTCACCGCCATGGCCCAGCACCAGCCGCAGGTACAGCGCGGCGATGGTCCAGGTCTTGCCCGTGCCCGCGCTGGCCTCGATCAGGCGGCTGCCCCACAGCGGCAAGGTGAGTGCGTTCAGCGCGATGCTCATGACAGGTCTCCTTCCGACCCGCCGGCCGCATGCAATTCCACCGTGACCTGCGTCTCGGCCCAGCTTCGCAGCGGCGCGAATAGCGCCTCGGCCAGGTCTTCGAATTCACCCCCTGCGCGCAAGGCCTCGTGGTCGGGGTAGACCCGCGCCAGGCAGGGCTCCTGCACTTCGCCGCCGACGAACATGCCGCCTTCGTAGGCCTGCTCGGGCTTGCCGCCGGCCAGCCATTCGAGGGCGGTGAGCGGCGCCAGCGGCAGCGGCCGGCCCATGCCTTCGCGCCAGATATCGAGCAGGGTGCGCAGCGTGGCCATCGCGAAGTCGGCCTGCAGCGGCTGGGCCGTGACCGTCGCGTCGCGCCCCACCAGCACGCCCTGCACCGGCGCACCGCAGGCGCTGCTGACGAGGGTGTTGACCCACAGGGCGATGAGCTTGTCGGGCCGCACCACGCCTTTTTCCGAGGCGAGCCGCGTGGGCAGCATGCCCATCCACACCGGCTCGCCCGATTCGAGCGAGGACAGGCGCAGGCCGTCGAGCCAGTCGTCGAGCAGCAGCCCTTCGTGCGCGAAGCGCAGCGGCTCCTTCACGCCCGCGACCGGGTACAGCGCATGCAGCGCACGCCAGCGCGCGAGCATCGGCTGCAGCGTCTCGGCCAGCGCGCGCCCGGCGCGCCGGCCCAGTTCGGCCATCGGCAGGCGGCCGCTGCGGCGGATGCGCTGCAGCTGCGCATCGACGCGCCGCGACAGCGCGGCCGCGTCGTCGACATCGCGCAGCACCGTCAGCGCCTCGTCGAGCAGGCCGTACTGTTCGAGGCCGTCGAGCGCGAAGGCCTCGTGGTCCTCCATCGCGGCCTCGTCTTCCTGGAACACCACGTCGAGCTGGCGACGGAAGAAGTCCTTGACCGGGTTCTTGAGGAAGCTGGTCAGCGCCGCGAGCGTGAGCGGCACGGCGCGCTCGCCATTGGCCGCGGCGCCTTCGGGACGCAGCACCGGTGCGCCCGGTTCCGCCGCGGCCTCGTGCGCGGTGCGCCATTCGCGCGCATGGGTGAACAGCGCATCGCCTTCGCGGCCTTCGAAGTAGCGCCGGCTGAAGGGCTGCAGCGGATGCTCGGTGGTGCGGGCTTCGACCACGCGCTTGTCCCAGCCCGCGACCAGGTAGTCGCGCAGCTGCGAGACCAGCACCGAGGGCGGCTGCTCGCTGTTGTCGCGCACGCTGCGGCCGGTCCAGCTGAGGTAGAGCACGCGGCGCGCCGACAGCAGCGCTTCCAGCATGAGCTGTCGGTCGTCGTCGCGGCGCGAGCGGTCGCCGGGGCGCCGCTGGCCGGGCAGGCCCATCAGGTCGAAGTCGCTGCGCGGGCTGCTGCGCGGGTAGTCGCCGTCGTTCATGCCCAGCAGGCACACGACCTCGAAGGGCACGGCGCGCATCGGCAGCAAGGTACAGAAGGTGACGCCGCCGGCGCGGAAGCGGCGGCTCAGGCCGGGCTCGTCGATGCCTTCGAGCCAGGCCTCGCGCGCCACGGCCAGCGACACCGGCGCATCGAAGCCGGCCAGGTCGCAGGCCTCGAGCCACTGGCCCAGCGCCTCCTGCGCGGCGGCCAGGGCCAGCCGCTCGCGCTCGTCGGTGGGCGCCATCAGCGCCTCGAGCAAGGCGCGCGAACGTTCGGCCCAGCCGGCGGGCGTGGCATCGGTCGAGGCCTGCACCCACCAGTCGCCCAGCACCTCGACCAGGTCGGCCAGCGCGCCCGCGATGGTGGCCTCGAGGCCGCCGACTTCGGCATAGGGCTCGATGTCCTGGAAGCTGCCGTCCACACCCTCGGCCGCCTCGCCGCTGGCATAGCCCAGCAGCATGCGGCGCAGGCCGAACAGCCAGGTGTTCTGCTCGCCGCACTCGGCCAGGCCGAGGTCGCGGCGGTGCGCGAGGTCCAGGCCCCAGCGGATGCCCGCACCTTCCATCCAGCGCGCCAGGCGCGGCAGCGCGTCGGCATCGAGGCCGAAGCGCGCGGCCACGGCCGGCACGTCCAGCAGGTCACGGATCTCGGTCAGGCCGCAGCGCTGCTGCGGCAGGCGCAGCAGCCATTCGAGCGCGACCAGCAGCGGGTTGTGGCCGCGCTCGCTCAGGTCGGCGATGTCGAAGGCAATGAAGCGCGCATCGCCGCGCGTGTGCTGGCCGAACACCGAGCGGATGGCCGGCGCGAAGGCCGCCACGTCGGGCACCATGACCACGATGTCGCGCGGGTTCAGCGGCGTGCCGCCCGGGGGGTTCGCGAGCAGCGCCAGCAGCTGGTCGTGCAGGATCTCGACCTCGCGCTGCGCGCCGTGCGCGATGTGGAAGACGATCGAGCGGTCGTGCGCCTCGACCGCCGGATGGGGGTGCTCGCCCAGCGGCAGCAGGTCGCGGATGTGGGCCTGCACCTGCTGCAGCAGCGTCCCGGGTTCGTCCTCGTCGAACAGGTCGATCTTGCTGTCGCCGAAGCGCTGGCGCGTGGCATCGGTGTCGTCGAAGGCATCGAGCTGGCGCACGAAGTCGCGGCCCTGGCGGCCCCAGGCCGCGAGCAGCGGATGGCCGTGCGCATGCATCTGCTCGAGCGGCACCAGCGCCAGGTCGCGTTCGCCACGCAGCGGCTGGCGGCGGCGCTCCATGCGCAGCAGTTCGCGGCCTTCGATGATGTCGGCCCAGTGGTAGCGGCTGGGGTTGGGAATCGCCATCAGCACCTGGCTGTGCGCGGACAGCGCCGCCAACGCCTCCAGCGTCTGCATCGGCACGTGCGTCATGCCGAACAGCATCACGCGGCGCGCCACCGGCGTGGCCGGCATGTCGCCCGCATCCAGCGCGGCGATGAAGCGGCGGTGCAGGTTCGAGCGTGCCGCGAAGCGCTCTTCCTCGCTCAGGCCTTCGAGCAGCTCGCGCCACAGCGCGGCCTGCCAGCGCTGGTCGGGCGGCAATGCGGTTTCGCCGCGGGGGCCGGGCAGCGCGTCGCGGCCGGCCTCCCAGGCCGCGAGCCAGTCGCCGCGGTAGACCTGGTACTGGTCGTAGAGATCGGCCAGCCGTCCCGCGAGCTGCAGCCGGCGGCCCATGTCGCCGTCGCGCAGGAAGCCCGCCAGCGGCTCGTAGCCCGGCTGCGGCGCGAGCGCGGGCAGCAGGTGCATCAGGCGCCAGGTCAGCGCCTGCTTGTCGAGCGCCGAACGCGGCGGCACGGCGTCGCGGCCCAGCACCTGGCGGTAGCTGCGCCAGAGAAAACGCGCAGGCAGCTCGACCCTCGCGGCCGCGCAGACGCCGCTGCGCGCGGCCAGCGTCATCTTGAGCCATTCGGCCACGCCATTGCTCTGCACCAGGAAGATCTCTTCCTCCAGCGGCTGCAGCGGATGGCGCCGGGTCCACTCGAACAACGCATCGCCCAGCAACTCGGCGCGGTTGCCGTGGAGGACCAGGAGGCCGGGCTGGAGGTCGGAGGGTGTCATGCGGAGAAGGAGCGTCGGAAGAAAAGGAGCGTAGCCGAGTGCGCATGATTCTCGCCGCATGCCATTTCGAGGGCACGTGATTGTTCGTGCGATGGAAACACGGCGTGCACGAAGTCGCCCTGTCTAGGACACAAAAAATCAACACACTTGCCAGCACGGCATCGCGATGCGATGGCCACGGATCAGACAACCGGACCACTCACTTCGAAGGACCTCTCATGAAAACGCTTTCGCTCATCGCCGCCACCCTGTCGCTGTCGATCTTCTCGCTGGCCCACGCTGAGACCTATGACGGCGTGCACGCCGCCAACTCGGTCAAGAGCCGCGCCGAAGTCGCCGCCGAGGCCGAGCGCACCGCAGCGTCGCCGAACCAGAACGTCGCCCGCGGTTCGCGCGGTGCCGAGCCCTTCACCTCGACGGCCAGCCGCGATGCGGTCTATGCCGATGCCGTCAAGCAAGCCGGCGCACCCGACCAGAACGTCTCGAGCGGCTCCAAGGTCAACAGCCGCGTGATCTCGACGATGACGCGCACCTCGGCACCGGTGCAGGCGCAGCAGCAGCGCCCTGCCGTCGCCAACTGATCTTCACCTGATCTGAAGACCGAGCCGGCCCGCGTGCAAGCGAGGGCCGGCTTTTTCGCGCGCCTCAGACGTCCGTGACGAGGCGCGCGCCGGCCCATTTCTGCTGTTCGCAGAGTTCGCGCACCACGTCGCGGATCAGCTGGCAGATCGCGCGCTTGGCGTTGGTCATCGGCAGGTGCCGCGAGACGCACAGGCCGAGCCGCCGCACCATCGCGTCGGAGGCGATCGCATGCGCGACCAGCCGGCCGTCCTCGACCTCGCGCTGCGCCAGGCCCAGCGGCATGATGGTCGGCCCGATGCCCGCCTCGACCGCGCTCTTGAGCACGTAGACCGAATTGATCTCGGCGGCGATGCGCTGGGCGCGGTATGCGCCGGCCTCGAGCGCGGCATCGACGATCCAGCGCGTGCAGTGGCCGTGGTGGTTGCTGGGCAGCACCAGCGGCCGCGCGATGGCTTGCGCCACCGTCACGTCGCCGGGCGGCGGCGCGCCCTCGTCCTGCGCCGAATGGATCAGCACGAAGGCCTCGTCCACCAGCGGCGTGAAAGCGATGTCCTGCGGCAGCATGCCGGGCGTGAAGACCGCCACGTCGACCCGGCCGCGCAGCATCTGGTCGGCCATGTTGCCGGTCAGCTCTTCATTGAGGTGGAACACGATGTTGGGATAGCGCTTCGCCGCGGCCCGCAGCAGCGGCAGCGCGAGCGTGGCGGCCACGCTCTGCGGCAAGGCGGCCACCACCGAGCCCACCACCGCATCGGCCGCGCAATGCACGGCGGCCCGCGCGTCCTCGATCTGCTTGGTGATGCCCTGGGCGTACTCGTAGAACACCTTGCCGCTGTCGGTGAGCACCACGCCGTTGCGGCTGCGCAGCAGCAGCTGGGTGCCGAGCTCGGCTTCGAGCTCCGACAGCTGCCGGCTCAGCGCCGACTGCGCCACATGCAGCTGCAGCGCCGCGCGCGACAGGCTGCCGCTGTCGGCGATCGACAGGAAATACTTGAATTGACGCAGTTCCAACGCGGGGGCCTCCGGCGGCCATTGTCGTCGGGCCTGCGCGGCACGCGGTGTCAGTCGGTGTCGAAAGACACCACCTTGCCCGGATTGAAGATGTTGTGCGGATCGAAGGCCCGCTTGACCGCGCGCATCAGCGCCACGGTGTGCACCCCATGCTCCTCGACCAGGTAGGGCATCTTGTGCAGGCCCACGCCGTGCTCGCCGGTCGAGGTGCCGCCGTGGCGCAGCGCGCGCTGCACCAGCCGGTGGCTGAAGGCCTCGGCGGCCGCGACCTCGTCGGGCTTCTGCGGATCGAAGAGCACCAGGCAATGGAAGTTGCCGTCACCCACATGGCCGAACACCGGCGCCAGCAGGCCGTGCGCGCCAATGTCTTCCTGTGTCTCGCCGATGCAGGCGGCCAGCGCCGACAGCGGCACGCAGGCGTCGGTGGTCATGCTGCGGCAGCCCGGGCGCAGTTGCAGCGAGGCGAAATAGGCGTGGTGGCGCGGCGTCCAGAGCCGCGAGCGCTCTTCCTGCAGCGTGGCCCACTGGAATTCACCGCCGCCATGGCCGGCCGCGAGCTCGCGCACGATGGCCGCCTGCTCGTCGATCTGCGCCTGGCTGCCGCCGAACTCGAGGAACAAGGTGGGGTGCTCGCCCAGCGCGGTGCGGCTGTGCGCGTTCACCGCGCGAATCGTCAGCGCGTCCAGCATCTCGGCGCGCGCCAGCGGCACGCCCAGCTGGATCGCTTCGATCACGCAATCGACCGCATCGCGCACCGTGGGGAAATGCACCACCGCCGCGGCCACCACCTCGGGGTGCGGATGCACGCGCACCGTCGCCTCGGTGATCAGGCCCAGCGTGCCCTCGGAGCCGCAGAAGAGCTGGGTCAGGTTGTAGCCGGCCGAGCTCTTGCGCGCCTGGGTGGCGGTGCGCACGATCTCGCCCTCGGCCGTGACCACGGTGAGGTTGACGAGGTTGTCGCGCATGGTGCCGTAGCGGACGGTGTTGGTGCCCGAGGCCGCGGTCGCGACCATGCCGCCCACCGTGGCGTCGGCACCAGGGTCGACCGAGAAGAAGAAGCCGGTGCCGGCCAGTGCCGCATTGAGCTGGTTGCGCGTGACGCCGGCCTGCACCGTGACGTTGAGGTCCTCGGTGCGGATCGCGAGCACCTGGTTCATCTGCGAGAAGTCGATGCAGACGCCGCCCTCGACCGCCAGCAGGTGGCCCTCGATCGAGGAGCCGACGCCGAAGGCGATCAGCGGCACGCGTTCGGCCGCGCAGGCGCGCACCACGAAGGCGGCCTCCTCGGTGTTCTGCACATAGACCACCGCGTCGGGCGGCACCGGCAGGTAGGCCGACTCGTCGCTGCCGTGCTGCAGCAGCACCGAAGCGCCGGTGGAGCAGCGCGCGCCGAAATGCGCCTGCAGTTGCGCCATCAGCGCGGGAGAAGGCGAGCGGCGCGGTGCATGCAGCGGCGCGCCCGCCGGGGTGTTCACATCGGTGGACATGGGGTTCCTGTCAAGAAGTGGAGGCGGACCGTCGCTCAGCGGCCGCCGCGGGCTTGGCCAGCACCAGCACCAGCACGGCCCCGAGCACCAGCAGGCCGGCCAGCATGTGCAGGCCCGAATCGGTGCTCTTCGTGATGTCCTTGATCACGCCGATCATGAAGGGCGCGGCAAAGCCCGAGAGGTTGCCGAAGGAATTGATGAAGGCGATGCCGGCCGCCGCGGCCGCGCCACCCAGGAAGCTGGTCGGCAGGCCCCAGAACACCGGCAGCGTGGCCATGATGCCCATGGTCGCGATGGTCAGGCCGACCATGGCCCAGACCGCGTTGCCGTGCATGGCCACGCTCAGCACCAGGCCCAGCGCACCGACCACCGCGGCCACGGCCGAGTGCCAGCGGTGCTCGAGCCGGCCGTCGGCGCTGCGCGCCACCAGGTACATCGCGACCACGCCGAAGGACCAGGGGATCGCGCTCAAGAGGCCGATGTCGAGCGCGCTCTTCACGCCGATCGACTTGATGATGCTGGGCAGCCAGAAGGAGATGCCGTAGAGCCCGGCCGTGAAGGTGAAGTACACCAGCGCCAGCAGCCACACGCGGCCGTTGGTCAGCACGCTGAGCACCTTGGCCTCGGACTTGCCGCTGCCGTCGGCCGCGATGTCGCGCGCGATCAGTTCGCGCTCGGCCGGTTCGAGCCAGCGTGCGTCCTTCACGCGGTCGTCGAGGTAGCGCCAGACCAGGAAGCCCATCGCCACCGTCGGCAGGCCCTGCAGCAGGAACAGCCACTGCCAGCCCTGCCAGCCGTTGACGCCGGCCATGCTCTGCAGGATCCAGCCCGAGAACGGGCCGCCCAGGATGCCGGCGAAGGGAATGGCGGCGAGGAACAGCGAGGTCGCCTTGCCGCGGCGCGCGGCCGGGAACCAGTAGGTGAGGTACAGGATGATCCCGGGGAAGAAGCCGGCTTCGGCCGCGCCCAGGAAGAAGCGGACCAGGTAGAAGGACATCGGCGAGTTCACGAACATCGTGCCGGCCGACAGCAGGCCCCAGGTCACCATGATCCGCGCGATCCAGCGCTTGGCGCCGACCTTGTGCAGGATCACGTTGCTCGGCACCTCGAACAGGAAGTAGCCGACGAAGAAGATGCCCGCGCCCAGGCCGTAGACGGCCTCGCTGAACTGCAGCGCGTCCTGCATCTGCAGCTTGGCGAAGCCGACGTTGACGCGGTCCAGGTAGGCGACGATGTAGCAGACAAAGAGCAGCGGGATCAGCCGCCAGCTGACTTTTCGGTAGACCGCGTCCGCGGCGAGGGAGGCGCCGGCGCCCGAGGCGGGGCGCGGCATGGCAGAGGTGTTCATGGAGAAGGTCCCGGGTGACAGCCGGGCATGTTCTCACGCCCGGCGATGCGCGATGGTCGCGCGCACCGCCCCCGTGGCCGCAGCGGGTTAACGCGGAAAATTCATAGCGATTGGCGAAGCGCGCATCTCGCGCCGAGATGGCTCAGGCCGCGCGGCCGCGCCGATCCGGCGCCAGCAGGGTCGAGACGGCGGCCCGCGCGGGGGTCGGCCCGCAGAAGGCGAAGTCGACCTCGGGCCGCCGGCCCGACATCAGCTCGGCCAGCGCGCGGCCCGAGCCACAGCCGTGCGTCCAGCCCAGCGTGCCGTGGCCGGTGTTGAGGAACAGCCCCTCCACCCGGCTGCGGCCGATGTAGGGCACGTTGCCCGGCGTCGCGGGGCGCAGCCCGGCCCAGTAGCTCGCGAGCTCGGGCCGGCTCACGCCCGGGAAGATCTCGAGCGTGCGGCGCACGATGGCCTCGCAGCGCACCGGGTTCAGCGACAGGTCGTAGCCGTTGAGCTCGGCCGTGCCCGCGATGCGCAGCCGGTCGCCGAAGCGCGAGAAGACCAGCTTGTGCTCGTCGTCGGTCAGGCTCACGCTGGGCGCCTTGGCGGCATCGAGGATCGGCAGCGTCGCCGAGTAGCCCTTGGCCGGGTAGATGTCGAGCGGCACGCCCGCGCCGCGCGCGAGTTGCGCACTGAAGCTGCCCAGCGCGAGCACATAGGCATCGCCCTGCACCACCTCGTACATGCCGCTCTCGCTGGCGATCTCGACGCCGCGCATCGCGCCGCCCTCGGTGCGCAGCCGCTGGATGCGCACGCCGTAGCGGAACTGCACGCCCTGCTCGGCCGCCTTCTGCGCCAGGCCGGTGGTGAACTTGTGCACGTCGCCCGATTCGTCGGCGCTGGTGTAGGTGGCGCCGGCCAGCCGCGGGCGGATCGCGGCCATGGCCGGGTCGATGCGCACCACCTCGTCGGCGTCGATCACCTGCCGCTCGCAGCCCAGCTCGCGCATGATGCGCGCCGGCTCGAGCGCCAGGTCGAACTCCTTCTGGCTGGTATAGAAGTGCAGGATGCCCTTCGTCAGGTGGTCGTATTCGATGCCGGTGTCGCGGCGCAGCTGCTGCAGGCTGTCGCGGCTGTAGGTGCCCAGGTTGAGCAGCTGCACCATGTTGCGGGTCGAGCGCTTCGCGCCGCATTCGCCCAGGAACTTGAGGCCCCACATCCATTGCGCGGGGTCGGCGCGCAGCCGGAACAGCAGCGGCGCATCTTCCCGGCCCAGCCACTTGAGCAGCTTGAACGGCGCCGAGGGATTGGCCCAGGGTTCGGCATGGCTCACCGAGATCTGGCCGCCGTTGCCGAAGCTGGTCTCGCGCGCCGCGCCGGCGTTGCGCTCCAGCACGGTCACTTCATGGCCGGCCTGCCGCAGGTACCAGGCGGTGGCGACGCCGATCACGCCGGCACCCATCACGATCACTTTCATCATCATCTCCAAACTCGAAAACACAAAAGAAAAAGGGCCGGCGACCATGATTGGTCGTCGGCCCCACTGTCCTTTGTGCCTGAGAGATTCACCGTGCCCTGCGACGCGGTTTGCACCTTCGGCGGCGGCTCGGCATGACGCCGGCAGCACTCTCCAGTTTGATGATGAATCCAGTACGGGACCTGAGCGTTTCGGGGATGCGCCTTCGGTAGAACGACCCTGTGGGGGCCGTCGCTTCTCCTGGATGGCTCGCATTATCCAGGCATTGCACCTCGGCTGGCAACTGCGCGGGCTTCACATCGCGATCGGTGGGCCCAAAGAAAACGGCCCCGAAGGGCCGTCGTCCATCATGCTGCGAACAGCAATTACTTCTTGGCGGCAGCCTTCTTGGCCGGTGCCTTGGCGGGTGCAGCAGCGGCCTTGGCCGGAGCCTTGGCAGGTGCGGCAGCCTTCACCGGAGCCTTGGCAGGTGCCTTGGCCGGAGCGGCAGCAGCCTTCTTCGCCACGGGTGCGGCAGCAGGCTTGGCGGCCGGCTTCGCAGCGGGCTTGGCAGCCACGGCAGCCTTCTTGGGGGCGGCAGCCGGCTTCACGGCGGCGACCTTGTCGGCCTTGCGCTTGGCAGCCTTGGGGTCGATGGCGGCCTTGAAGGCAGCGCCCGGAACGAACTTCGGCACCTTCTGGGCGGCGATCTTGATCTTCGTGCCGGCTTGCGGGTTGAAGCCCGAACGTGCAGCGCGTGCGACTTGCTTGAAGGTGCCGAAGCCCACGATCTGGACCGGGTCGCCCTTCTTGACCGCGGCGACGATGGCACCGGTGATGGTCTCCAGGATGCGGGCCGCTTCGGCCTTGCTGGTGTTGTGGGCGGTGGCGATTTTCTCGACGAGTTCGATACGGTTCACTGAATTTTCCTAAGATGAGTTGGCCGTTTCTTTCAACGGCCGCAAGGCCTGATACGGCTGCAATGCGGCGCGGAGTGTAGCCGGAGCCGCAGCAGTGCTGCCGAAATCGCCTTCCGAGCACCCTGCCCGGCACACCGGATAAAGGCCCCCTCCAGAAGCCCCATGGCCCGGCGACCCCTCTAGAAAGTACCCTCGCGCAGCAATGCGTCCAACGCGGCCTGCCGTTGCATGGCCTGTCGGTAAACCGCGTGCGCATCGGCGTCGAAGGCCGCGGCGCTGCGCGATGTCACCGTGACGCGGCTGTGCCGGTCGGTGGGCTGTCTGGGCTTCTCGGAGTTCCGCGTGCTGCTCGCGCGCGACGTGTCGCTCACGCACCCGCACGTCATCGACCGGGCCAACGACCTGGCCAACAAGCGGCGCGTCAAGACCGTGCGCTGAGGCGCCCGGCCCGCGCTTCGAGGCTAGACTTCAGCGTGCAACCCGACGTTCGGATACCGAGCCGGCGTCAGCCCTTCTTCCGGAACCCAGACCATGAGCAAACCGCGTGCAGACGCCCCGAAGCCCGCCGCCAACCCGGTGCGTGCGCCGGGCCTGGGCTTCGTCGTCAGCACCCTGTCGCGGCGCATCGTCTGGGGGCTGGCGAAGAAGACCGCAGCGCACGGCGTGATGCCGGCGCAGTACCCGGTGTTGCGCTGCCTCAACGAACTCCAGGTGTCGACGCAGATCGAGCTGTCGCGGCTGTGCGGCATCGAGCAGCCGTCGATGGCCGTGACATTGAACCGAATGGAGAAAAGCGGCCTGATCGCACGCAAGACCGACGACAAGGACGCGCGCCGCAAGTTCGTGACGCTCACGCCGCACGGCGAGGCCATGCTCAAGCTCATGACGCTGCATGCGCACACGGTCTACGAGCAGGCGATCGAAGGCCTGAGCGATGAAGAGATCCAGAGCTTCCTGCGGGTCTGCGCCAGGATGACGCAGAACCTGGAGAACGGGCGCTGAGGCACGGGCACGGAGGACGGGCACTGAAGCCCGTGTCCACGCCTAGTCGATCTTGATCTTCGCGTCCGTCACGACGCGGCGCCACTTGACCGACTCGTCGGCCAGGAACTTCTGCAGCGCCGCCGGCGTGCTGCCCGCCACGTCGAGCCCCTGCGCCACGCCCTTGCGCCGCACCTCGGGGTCGTTGAGCACCTCGTTGACCTTCGTCGACAGCAGACGCACATCCTCCGCCTTCGTGCCCTTGGGCGCGAACAGCGCGATCCAGGTGACCGCGTCGTAGCTCGGGAAGCCCGACTCGGCGACCGTGGGCACCTCGGGCAGCGCGGCCGAACGCGCGGCGCCGGTGGTCGCCAGCGCCTTGATCCGGCCTGAGGCGATCAGCGGCAGCGAGGCCGTGAGGTCCATGAAGCCGAACTCGATGCGGCCACCGACGATGTCCTGCAACGCACCGGGCGTGCCCTTGTAGGGCACGTTCACGATGTCGATCCCGGCGACGCTCTTGAACATCTCGCCGGCCAGGTGGTGACTGGTGCCCACACCGTTGGTCGCATACGAATAGCGGGCCGGCGCGGCGCGCGCACGGTCGACCATCTGCCTGAGCGTGCTCACGCCGGATTCCGGGCTGGCCACGATCACCACCGGCGCCTGCGCGATCATCGAGATCGCGGCGAAGTCCTTCTCGGGCACGTAGTCGAGGTCGCGGTAGAGCGTCGGGTTGATCGCCAGCGCGCCGGTCACGCCGACCAGCAGCGTGTAGCCGTCATTGGCCGACTTCGCGACATGGCTGGTCGCGAGGTTGCCCGAGGCGCCCGGTCGGTTGTCGACGACGAAGGTCTGGCCGGTCTTGCCGCGCATCTGCTCGGCCAGCAGCCGCGCGATGAAATCGGCCGAGCCGCCCGGCGGGAACGGCAGCACCATCCGGACCGGCTTGTCCGGGTAGGTCTGCGCCCCCGCCGGCAGGACCAGCCCCATCGATGCCACCAAAGGCAGCATGGCAAGAATCTTCCAGCGTAAGCGCACGGTGTGTCTCCTGTGGTCTTCCTGAATCAACCGCCGCCGGCTCAGGCGGCTGCGGTGGTCGCGGGCGCCGCAGCGACGTCGCGGAAATGCGGAATGATCTCCTGGGCGATCGCCGCCATGTTGGCACGGGTCATGTCGTCGGGCAACGTCCCGAACTGGGTCTTGGTCAGCACGGTGCCGAAGCCGGCCTTGGCCTCGTACTCGGCGAGCTTCTCGCGCACGGTCGACGGGCTGCCGACGATCACCACGCCGGCCTTCATCAGGTCCTCGATGGTCTGCGGCTTCTTGTTGAAGCCGCCGGCGCGCGTGGCCTTGATGCGCTTCATGGCCTCGATGTTGGTGTAGCCCGGCGGCAGCAGCATCTCCATCGGCATCTTGAGCAGCGTGCCGACCAGCGCCTCCAGGTGCGGACGCGCCTCGCGGATCGCCTGCTCGTCGGTCTCTGCCACGTAGATGCAGTTCGACCATGCGAGCTGCTCGTTGCTGGCCTCGTAGCCCGCCTTGCGCGCCTGCTCACGGTACATGTCGAAGAACTTGGCGACGGTGTCGATCGGGCTCAGCGTTTGGCAGTAGGTGTAGCGCAGGCGCGCGGCCCATTCGATGGTGCTGCTCGAGCCCTGCGAGGGCACCCAAACCGGCGGGTGCGGATTCTGGTAGGGCCGCGGCCAGGTGTTGACGTACTTGAACTGGTAGTACTTGCCGTGGTACGAGAACGGGCCCGGCTCTGTCCAGGCCCGGATGATCAGGTCGTGCGCCTCGGCGAAGCGCGCCTGCGATTCGGCCGGGTTGATGCCCATCGCGTGGTATTCGGCGCCGATGCCGCGCACGAAACCAGCGATGAAGCGTCCGCGCGTCAGGTTGTCGAGCATCGCGAATTCCTCGGCCACGCTCAAGGGGTTGTTGAGCAGGGGCAGCGCGCGCCCGAGGATCGCGATCTTCGCCCGCTTCACGCTGCGCGCCAGCGCGCCGGCCAGCACGCCCGGCGTCGGCATCAGGCCGTAGGCAGTCTGGTGGTGCTCGTTGAGGCAGACGCCGTCGAAGCCCAGGCGATCCGCGTACTCCATCTGGTCGAGGTACTCGTGGTAGAGCTCGGCGCCCAGTTCGGGATCGAAGTTGCTGTTCGAGAAGGTCACCCAGGCCGACTGGTTGCGCTCGATGGCCGCCAGATCGACATGGCGGTAAGGCATCAGGTGGAAGTTGAAGAATTTCATGCGTGGCTCCGTGCAGAGGATGTGAACTGGGCGATGGCAGCGGCGAGTTCGGTCGGCTTCTCGGTCTGCGGTGCGTGGCCACAGTCGGCCAGCGTGACGAGCTTCGCGCCGCGGATCTGCGCGCACCAGGCTTCGCCATAGGCCAGCGGCAGGATGCGGTCCTGCGCACCCCAGACCACCTGCGTCGGCACGCCGATGCGATGCAGCCACTTGGCCATGTGCGGATCGTGGCCGCGCGGCTGCCAGGTCAGGCGCGCCGTGATCTCCTTGTTCTTGATCGCGACCTCATCCTGCTCGCCGGTGCGCGGCGCCTGCGCCAGGCGCTCGGCCAGCGCGGCGCTGTGGAAGGAGTCGACGATCAGCTGTTCGTCGGTGCGCAGGAACACGTCGACCACCGGCACGCCCTCTACATGGATGCCGAGCGCGCTGACCAGCGTGAGCGAAGCCAGCGCCGCGCTCTGGCGCACCGCCATCTCGGCGGCGATCCAGCCCCCCAGGTCGACGCCGACCAGGTGCACGTTCTTCAGCGCCTGCTGCTCGATGAACTCGAGGTAGAAGTTCGCCAGGTCGGCCACGTTGTCGAGCCAAGCCGGCACGGCCGAGCCGCCGAAGCCGGGGTGCACCGGCAACAGGCAATTCGCGTGGAGCGACAGCGCTTCCCGCAGCGCGGCCAGGCTCTCGCTGCCGTCGGAGCCGTGCAACAGCAGCACGGTCGGGGTGGTGGGGGATGGGTGGCTCATGGGTTTTGCTCCTCGTTGCGATTGATTCAAAGCATCGGCTCGGCGTGTTCGGCGCGCTGCAACATGGCGAACTCGACGACTTCGTGCGCCATCGTCGACAGTTGCGCGTCGACCTGCGGCAGCAGGCAGCGGCCGTCGAGCGCGAATGCGGGCTCGTTGCCGGCCACGCAGACGCCCAGCGGCGTGGGCCAGCCGCGCAGCGCATGCACCACGTCGCGCATCGCGCTCAGCGTCATGACCGCGGCCTGCCAGCCGTTGGCGGTCGCGATGCAGCCGACCGCGCGGCCGCTCAGGTAGGGACGGTCGTCGTCGCGCATGTGCTCGGTGTGGTCCAGCACGTTCTTGATCACACCCGACATGCCGCCGTGGTAGCCCGGCGAGCCGATCAGCACGCCGTCGGCGCGGCGCAACTCGTGCAGCAGGCGCTCGACCGCGGGCGTGCGCACCGGGTTGTGGGGCGCGTACAGCGGCAGGTCGAGGTCGGCGCCGCACAACAGCACGCCGTCGGCATCGATGGACGCCAGCGCATGGCGCAACGCCCGCTCGGTGGAAGAGCCCTGGCGTGTGGTGCCGCCGATGGCGACGATGTAGGGACGGCTTGTTCTCATGTGCAGGTCTCCTTGCAGCCCGCCCGGCCGATGGATTCGGCCTGGGATCTGGAAATACATAGATGTCTATGTTTATAATTTAAACCGATGTTCTCGAACGCTGTCAAGAGAAGTCCACCGGGGGTTCCACCATGAACGAACGCGCTTTCCGAAGACAAGAACTCAGGGCCATCGGGCGCGCCCTGACGCCCGAGGCCGTGGCCGCCAGCGAGGCGCTGTGGGCCGACGCCGCGCTGCGCGCGGTGCGTGCCGACACCAAGGTGCGGCGCGACCTCGCCTATGGCGAGCATGCCCGGCACCGGCTCGATCTGTTCCTGCCGCCAGGGACAGGCGGCACGGCGCCGCCCGCGGTGTTCCTCTTCGTGCACGGCGGCGGCTTCACCGACGGCGACAAGCACCGCGCGGGCAGCCACCTGTACGACAACGTGGGCCACTGGGCCGCGGCCCGCGGACTGGCCGCCGTCAACATCAACTACCGGCTGGCCCCCGAGCACGGCTGGCCCTCGGCCGCCGAGGACATCGCACGCGCCATCGACTGGCTCGGCGCGCAGGCGCAGGCACTGGGCCTCGACGCCTCGCGCATCGTGCTCGCGGGCCACTCGGCCGGCGCGGCGCATGTGGCCGGCTACATTGCACACCGCGGCCGGCATAGCGCCGGCTACCGGCGCCTGCGCGGCGCGGTGCTGCTCTCGGGCATCTACGACATTCCCGCGATGGGCTCGCGCCCATCGGTGCAGGCCTACTACGGCGGCGACCCGGCCCACCATGCGGCGCGCTCCTCGGCGGATGGCCTGGCCGAGGCCGAGCTGCCACTGCTGCTGACCGTGGCCGAGGAAGACCCCGACGGTTTCCATGCACAGGCGCTCACGCTGCTGCGGCACATCGAGGCGCGCCGCAAGCGCCTGCCGGCGTTCTGCCTGGTGCCGGACCACAACCACTTCACGCAGGTGTTCCATCTGGGCAGCGACGACAGCTTGCTTGCCCACTTTCTTGCACTCTTCCTCGAGGCGAATCTCGGCGCTTTCACAGACGTAGGAGCGCGTCCCTGATGCACTCTTCTTCATGTTTCCCGATGTGGCCGCGCATCTGGCTTCTGGCAGACTCCGTTGTTCCAAAGCGGCGGCGAAAGCACAGACATCCTCATGAAGAAAAGATCGCAAGTCATCGCAGATCTGCTGGAGAAACCCGGCCACCTGATCCGCCGCGCACACCAGATGTCGGTGGCGATCTTCGAAACCAAGGCAGCCCCCTTCTCCATTACCGCGCCGCAGCACGTGGTGATGACGGCGCTGTTCAAGCATCCTGGTATAGACCAGGTCACGCTGGCCGGACTGGTCGCGCTCGACAAGGTCACGACTGGCAGCATCGTCACCCGGCTGGTCGGGCGCGGCCTGGTGCGGCGCGAGCAATCCGCCCAGGACGGGCGTGCGCGCGCCCTCTTCCTGAGCGAGGAAGGCATGGCCCTGCTGGTCGAGATGCAGCAGACCGTGCGGCAGGCGCAGAAGACGCTGCTCGCGCGGCTCACGCCGGCCGAGCAGAAGACCCTGATGAATCTGCTGCGCCAGATGATGGGCGTGGAAGAAGACCTGAGCCCGCTGGCTCGGCCCAAAAAGGGAGTGCACGCACGACCTTCCGTCAAGTAAGTATCGGCTGCCTTGACAGCCGATGAAGGGTTCACTACGCTTCAATTAGTAATTGCACTTACCAATTGATTAAACCCGAAGAGGAGACAACATGTCCAGTTTGAATCGCAGAGACGTGCTCAAGGCATCGGCCGCGGTGGCCGCCACCGGCCTTCCCGCCTGGCAGGCGGCAGCGGCCGACGAGCAGCATCTGCGCATCCAGAGCAACGCACTCAACTCGCTCGACCCCGCGCACCAGACCTCGGCTGGCGACGAAGGCCGGATCGCGATCCTGATCAGCAACGCGCTGATGCGCTACGTGCCGGGCCCGAAGTTCGACCTGGTGCCCGACCTCGCGACCGGCTTCGAGGTACGCGACGGCGGTAAGGTCTATGTGTTCAAGCTGCGCAAGGACGTGAAATGGCACGGCGGCTTCGGCCCCTTCACCGCGCGCGACGTGAAGTGGTCGGTCGAACGCATCCTGAACCCCGAGACCAAGTCGCGCAACGCAGGCCAGCTGCAGGAGATCGCCTCGGTCGACGTGGTCGACGACCACACGGTGAAGTTCACGCTGAAGGCGCCGTCGGCCGTGTTCCCGCACGCGATGGCCACCTTCCGCGGCGGCTTCCTGATGAGCGAGGCCGCGGCCAAGGCCCAGGGTGCCGACTATGCCAAGCAGATCATCGGCACCGGCCCCTTCGTGGTCGAGAAGGCGGTGCTCGACCAGGAGGTCGTGCTCAAGCGCAACGACGAGTACTTCGGCCCCAAGCCCAAGCTCGACCGCATCTCGTTCAAGATCATCCGCGAGTCCAGCACCGCGACGCTGGCCTTCGACCGCGGCCAGCTCGACATCGTGGCGGTCAAGGAGCGCGAGAACATCGACCGCTACGCGCGCAACCCCAAGGCCGACGTGAAGGTCTCCGATGTCTCGACCGGACTGTTCCTGCTGACCTTCAACACCACCAAGGCGCCGTTCGACCGCAAGGAAGTGCGTCAGGCCTTCCAGCATGCGATCGACAAGAAGGCGATCGTGCAGGCGGTGTATGCGCAGCGCGGTCGTGTGATCGACACCGTGGTGCCACCGGGCGTCGAGGGCTACACCGAGAGCGTGCGCAAGTACGAGCACGACCCGGCCAAGGCGCGCAAGATGCTGGCCGACGCGGGCGTTGCCAACCTGAGCTGCACGCTGACGATTCCCACCGACTACCAGCGCGAGGCCGTGATGCTGCAGGCGCAGCTCAAGGCAGCCGGCATCACGCTGGCGCTCAAGATGATCGACCGGCCCACCTGGTTCCGCGCGCTGGGCCAGGGCGAGCATGACCTGATCTGGAACGCGCACTTCCGCGCGCCTACAGCCGACGCGTTCCTGTTCTCGAGCTACCACTCGAGCAACAAGCCGCCCAAGGGCACCAACTGCGCCTTCTACGCGGGCGTGGACGACCTGATCGACAAGGCCCGTGTGACCTTCGACGACAAGCAGCGCGCCGCGCTCTACACCGAGGCCATCCAGCGCATCGCAGAAGACAGCCCGTCGATCCCGATCACGCTCGAGCTCAACACCCACGTGGTGCAGAAGTACGTCAAGGACCTGGGCCTGTACCGCGTGCCCGAGAACGCACCGCTGCTCGAAGCGGCCTACATCCAGAAATAACCCCGCCGCGCATGAAGTTCGTATTGCGATTCCTGTTGCAGGCGGTGCCGACGCTGCTCGGCGCCATCACCGTGCTGTTCCTGATCCTGCGCATGATCCCGGGCGACCCGGCGCAGGCCATGTTGGGGGCCGACGCGACCGGCGCCGACCTCGAGCGCGTGCGCCAGCAGCTCGGGCTCGACCGTTCGCTGCTGGTGCAGTACGGGCACTTCATGGCCGACTTCCTGCGCGGCGACTGGGGCCTGTCGATCACCACCAAGACGCCGGCGCTGGGCCGGGTGCTGGAGGCGCTGCCCTCGACGCTGGGGCTCTGTGCAGCGGCCATCACGCTGGTCGTGGTGGTCAGCATCCCGGCCGGCACGATCAGCGCGGTCAAGCGCGACAGCTGGGTCGACTACGGCGTGTCGGTCCTGGTGTTCCTGCTGATTTCGATGCCGCAGTTCTGGCTCGGCCTGATCCTGCTGCTGGTGTTCTCGTACTGGCTCGACTGGTTCCCGATCTATGGTGGCGCCGACGGCGGCGGACTGCTCTCGCAGCTGCACCACATCGCGCTGCCCGCGGCCACGCTGGCGGCCGGCTTTCTCGGGCTGTCGACCCGGCTCACGCGCTCGAGCATGCTCGAGACCCTGAGCCGCGACTACGTGCGCACTGCGCGCGCCAAGGGCCTGCCCGAACGCGTGGTGGTGGTGCGCCATGCGCTGCGCAACGCGCTGCTGTCGGTGATCACCGTGCTCGGCCTGACGGTCGGGCAACTGCTCGGCGGCGCGGTGATCGTCGAGGTGGTGTTCGCGCGGCCCGGCGTCGGCACCATGATCTGGGACGCCATCCTGCAGCGCGACTATCCGCAGGTGCAGGCCGCGGTCGCGGTCTTCGCCGGTCTCTTCATCCTGACGAACTTCCTGACCGATGCGCTGTACGGTGCGTTGAACCCGCGCATTCGCGTCTGAGGCTGCCCATGTCCCCTTTTCTCAAGAGCCCCAAGGCTCTGGCCGGCGCTGCGCTGGTTCTGCTGATCCTGCTCACGGCGCTGTGCGCGCCGCTGCTCGCACCCTTCGACCCTCTGGCGCTCGATCCCGCCGTCAGCGTGATGCCGCCTTCGCCCGCTAACTGGCTGGGCACCGACTTCTTCGGCCGCGACATCCTGTCGCGCATGATCTGGGGCGCACGCCCCTCGCTGATGATCGGCTTTGCCAGCGTGGCCATCGGCTGCGTGATCGGCTCGGCGATCGGCCTGGCCGCGGGCTTCTTCCGCGGCTGGGTCGACGTGGTGCTGATGCGGCCGATCGACGTGCTGCTGAGCTTCCCGATCGTGGTGCTGGCCCTGGCGCTGGTGGCGGCCCTGGGCCCGAGCCTGATGAACCTGATCCTGACCATCAGCCTGCTGTTCGTGCCGCGTTTCGCGCGCGTGGTGCGCGCCGAGACCATGGCGCTGCGCGAACTCGACTATGTCGAGGCGGCCCGGGCCTCGGGCCAGACACCCTACCGCATCATCGTGCGCCACCTGCTGCCCAATGCGACCGCCCAGATCATCGTCACCTGCACGGTGTTCATGGCCGACGCGATCCTGATCGAGGCCGGGCTGTCCTTCCTCGGCGTCGGCGTCACGCCGCCCGAGCCCTCGTGGGGCAACATGCTGTCCGAGGGGCGAAGCAACATTCTCGGCGCGCCTTGGCTCACGACCTTTCCCGGCCTGATGCTCACGATGACGCTGATCGGCTTCAACCTGCTGGGGGACGCGCTGCGCGACATCCTCGATCCACGCCTGCGGGGGGTGCAAACATGAGCCGCGAGAACATGGCCGACGAGAACGTGCTCGAGGTGCGCGAACTGGTCACCACTTTCGGCCGGGGCGCCAACGCGCGACGTGCGGTCGACGGCGTGTCCTTCGCGCTGCGGCGCGGCGAGATCCTCGGCCTGGTCGGCGAGTCGGGCTCGGGCAAGAGCGTGACGGCGCTGTCGCTGCTGCGACTGATCGACCCTCAGGCCGGCCGCGTGACCGGCGGCCAGGTGCTGTTCGACGGCATGGACCTGGCGAGCGAGGCCGACGCCCGGATGCGCGAGATCCGCGGACGCCGCATCTCGATGATCTTCCAGGAGCCGCTGTCGGCGCTCAACCCCTGCTACACCATCGGCGACCAGATCGGCGAGGTCTTCGTCGCGCACGGCGACGGCGCCGGTGCAGCCACGCGCAAGCGGGTGCTCGAGCTGCTCAGGCTGGTGCGCATCCCCGACCCCGAGGGCATCCTGCGGCGCTATCCGCACGAGATCAGCGGCGGCATGCGCCAGCGCGCGATGATCGCGATGGCGCTGGCCTACACGCCCGAGGTGCTGATCGCCGACGAGCCGACCACCGCACTCGACGTGACCATCCAGGCCCAGGTGCTGAACCTGATCGACGGGCTGCGGCGCGAGCTCGGGCTGTCGGTGATCCTGATCACGCACGACATGGGCGTGGTGGCGCAGTACGCGGACCGCGTGGCCGTGATGTATGGCGGGCGCATCGCCGAGACCGGAGAGGTTGGCGCGGTGTTCGCGCAGCCGCGCCACCCCTACACCGAAGGCCTGCTGGCCTCGGTGCCGCGCCTGGGCGCGCGCTGGCGCAACGGCGTGCAGCGGCTGCCCGAGATCCCGGGCAGCGTGCCGGGCATCGGCGTGCTGAGCGCCGGCTGCCGCTTCGCGCCGCGCTGCGGCTTTGCAGAGCCGCGCTGCACGCAGGCTGTGCCGCCATTGATGCACGTCCCGGGCGACGGCGCCCACGCGGCCGCCTGCTGGGTGCGTTCGCCCACACCGCACGCCCTGACCTCCGAGGACTTCCGATGAACCACCCGACCGCTTCCCAGCCCCGCGCCGATGCCCTGCCGCACGGCGCAGCGCCCGTCGAAGGCGACGCGCGCGAGATGCTGCTCGAGATCGACCGGCTGAGCATGCGCTATCCCGTGCGCAGCCGCGGCTTTCTGCAGCCGCGCCAGTACGTGCACGCGGTCAATGACGTGAGCTTCTCGCTGCGCCAGGGCGACACCCTGGGCATCGTGGGTGAGAGCGGCTGCGGCAAGACCACGCTGGCGCGCTGCATCCTGCGCCTGCACGAGCCGACCGAGGGCCGGATCACGCTGCGCGGACGCGACATCACGCACATCCAGGGCCGCGAACTGCGCGAGGCGCGCCGCGACATGCAGTTCGTGTTCCAGGACCCCTATGCCTCGCTCGACCCGCGGCTGCGCGCCATCGAACTCGTGCGCGAACCGCTCGATGCGCTGGGCCGCATGACGCGCGCAGAGGCCGATGCGCGGGCCCTGGCGCTGCTCGAGAAGGTCGGACTGTCGCGCGCCCAGGCCCGGCAGTTCCCGCACCAGTTCTCTGGCGGCCAGCGCCAGCGCATCGGGCTGGCGCGCGCGTTGGCGCTGAACCCCAGGCTGGTGGTGGCCGACGAACCCGTGAGCGCGCTCGACGTATCGGTGCGCGCGCAGATCCTGAACCTGATGGCCGACCTGCGGCGCGAGTTCGGCCTGAGCTACGTGATCATCTCGCACGACCTGGCGATCATCGAGCACGTCTGCGACCAGGTGGCGATCGTCTACCTGGGCCGCATCGTGGAGTACGGTCCGGTCGAGCAGATCTTCCGCCACCCGCAGCACCCTTACACGCGCGCGCTGCTCGAATCGATTCCGCGGCCCGACCCCACGCGCCGCCGGCGTGAGCTGGACATCCTGGGCGATCTGCCCAATCCCGTCTCGCCGCCTCCGGGCTGCGCCTTCAACCCGCGCTGCCCCTACGCGCAGGATGTGTGCCGAAGCACGGTGCCGGCGCTGGCCGAGCGGCGCGATGCGGGCCTCCCCGGCTCGCACCGCGTCGCCTGTCACCTGGCGGCCGAGTTGCCGGAAGCAGTCGGCGTGGTGTGATCAAGGCGGCCCCGCAACGGGGCGGCCCGTTCAGGTCGCGCCGCCGTCGACGATGAAGCTTTGCGCGCTGATCAGCCGGCTGTCGTCGGCTGCGAGGAACAGCGCCATGCGCGCGATGTCCTCGGGATAGAGCTTCTCCTTGAGGCACTGGTTCTGCATCAGCCGCGCCTCGGCCTCGGGCGTGAGCCAGCGCGTGACCTGCCGCTCGGTCATGATCCAGCCCGGCAGCAGCGCATTGACCCGGACGCCGTCGCTGCCGAACTCGCGCGCCAACGCCTTGGTCAGGCCGACGATCGCGGCCTTGGCCGCGACATAGGCCGGCAGGCCAGGCGTACCCTTGAGCCAGGTCACCGAGCTCATGTTGATGATCGAACCGCGGCCCTTGCGCCGCATGCCGTCGATCACGGCCTGCGCGGCAAACGCATGGTGCCGCAGGTTGACATCCATCAGCTGTTGCCAGCGCTCGGGCGTGAGCGCGCCCAGCGCGTGGCGCTCGTCGTTGGCCGCGTTGTTGATCAGCACGTCGACGTCGCCGAACGCGGCCGCCACCGCCGCGATCGCCGCCTGCAGCGCCGCGATGTCCGAGACGTCGCAAGGCTCGAAGTGCGGGCGCTGCAGGCCCTCGGCCGCGAGCCGGTCGCACAGCGCGTGCGAGGGCTCGGCCGCGATGTCGACGAAGCCGACGCGTGCGCCCTGCCGTGCGAAGTGCTCGACCAGGCTCGCACCGATGCCGCTGCCGCCGCCGCTGATGAAGACCGTGCGTTGCCGCAGGGAGGGGTAGAGGGCCATGTCGCTCATTGCGCGGGTGCTCCAGTGTCGAGGCGGTAGACGCGTGACGCGGTACCGCTGAAAAGCGCTTCGCGCGCCGTGGGGTCAAGGCCGGCGCACAGTTCGCCGTAGCTCTGGAAGACCTGGCCGTAGCTTCTGTAGAGACGGTCGATCGGGAAGTTGGAGGCGAACATCATGCGCGCCACACCGAAGTGCGCCAGCAGGAAATCGAAGACCCGGCGCACGCTGGCCGCGCTCCAGTGCGGGTCGACCATGCCGAGTCCGGAGAACTTGACGCTGACCGAGGGCAGTGCCGCCAGGTGGCGCATGCCGTTCTGCCATTCGATCAGGCCCTGGCCACGGTAGTCGAAGGGCAGGCCCGCATGGTTGACGACGACCGCCGTGCCGGGATGGCGTTCGGCCACGCGGGCGGCGGCCGTGAGCTGCCAGGGATTGACCTGCAGGTCGAAGGACAGGCCGCGCTCGCCGAGCAGCGCAAAGCCGCGCTGCCAGGCCGCGTCGCTGAGCCAGTCGCCGCGCTCGCACAGGCGCATGCGGTCCTGGTCGCCCCAGTTGAGCATCTGGCGCACGCCGCGAAAGCCGGGTGCCGCCGCCGCATGCCGGGCCAGCAGCGCATCGAGTTGCGGATCTGCCAGGCTCGCATAGCCGACGATCGCGATCGGCAAACCGCTGCGATCGGCCTGCTGCTGCACCCAGGCGCTCTCCTCGACCGGGTCCTGCGGATTGCGTCCGCACTGCAGGTGCACCGAGCCCAGGAGTTCGATCGGCACGGGTTCCGCGGCCCGAGCCTCGGCCTGCAGGTCCTGCACCTCGTAGCGATGGCACACCGGCGCGGTGTCACCCATGAACTTCGTCACGCCGGCGCGCATCCAGGGATGGCGCCCCTCGGCCGGGTCCCACAGATGATGGTGGGCGTCGACGATGCGCAGCGGCGCCGCGCGCTGGCTTCGAGCGCTCATCAATGCATGTTGCGTGCGTCGCCGACGGCGCGCCGCAAGGTCTCGATGCTGAAGTCGGGCCGCCGGGCCGCAGCGATGATCACCGCCTCGCGGCGCGTGAGCGCGGCCACCACCTCGGGAATGCGCGCCGCGTGCTCGACTGGGATCACGACGGCACCGTGGCGGTCGGCGTGCACCAGGTCGTTGTGTGCGATGTAGGCGCCGGCCACCGAAACCGTGCTGCCGAAGTCGACGATGTGGTAGTGGGCATGCGAGGGCACGACCATGCGGCACAGCATCTGGAAACCCGGCGCGTTGGTGTCGACGTCGCGCACGCTGCCGTCGGTCACGACGCCCTGGCAGCCGAAGCCCTTGTGGATGGTGGTGTTGACTTCGCCCCAGAAGGAGCCGAAGCCGGCGCGTCCGGCGTCCAGGTCCTGAATGATGCAGACCGAAGGGCGTGGACCGCCTTCGGCGATGTAGGTGTAGTAGTCCATCGTCCGCTTGCCGCCCTCCTCCGGCGTCTGGCGCAGCGGATGGATCGAGCGCATGGTGGCGGTGCGCGCATAGCCCACCATCGGCCGCAGCTCCGGATAGAGGCAGTTCAGTCCCTCGGTGGTGAAGCCCACGCTGCGGCGCTCGGGCGCGATCACCTCCAGTGCGTTGCAGATGGTCGGCGTGTCGAAGGTGGCCAGTTCGGCCAGCAGCTCGGCCGACAGCGGGCCCTTGGGTTCTTGTGGTTTGGGGGTCATGCGGAGGTCTCCTCGGTGGCTGCCGACCGCGGGGTCGGCCAGGGGTTGAATGCGGGCGGGACTATCGAACAGTGATCATCGGTCGGCCAGCAGCAGGTCGGCGCCCTTCTCGCCGATCATGATGGCGGCCGCATTGGTGTTGCCGGAAACGATCTGCGGCATGACCGACGCATCGATCACGCGCAGGCCCGTGACGCCGTGCACGCGCAGGCGGGGGTCGACCACCGCCATGGCGTCGACGCCCATCCTGCAGGTGCCGCTGGCGTGGAAGGCGGTGCCGGCGTTCGCCTGGCCATAGGCCAGCCACTGCACGGCGCTCTGCACGCCGGAGCCGGGCAACACCTCGGCGATCGCATGGGCCCCGAGCGCGCGGGTGTTGAACAGCTCGCGCGCGAGTTGCAGGCCGGCCACCAGCACCTCACGGTCCTTCGACTCGCTCAGACAGTTCGGCTGGATGGCCGGCGGGTCGGCGGGATCGGCACTGCGGATCCAGAGCCGGCCGCGGCTCAGCGGCCGGTTCGGCACACAGGACACCGTCATGCCCGGGAAGTCATGCACCGAGCCCGCGGTGGCAGCTGCGCTGAAGGCCAGGAAGTGCAGTTGCAGGTCGGCCGTGCGCACGCTCTCGCTGCTGCGCGCGAACATGCCCATGGTCATCGGCCCGCCGGCCAGCACGCCGCGGTGCGTCGCCAGGTATTTCAGGCCGGCCGCGGCCTGCAGCACGCGGCTGCGGCGCAGCGTGTTGAGCGAATGGCCACGGGCACGGAACACCACGCGGGTGTTGAGGTGGTCCATGAGGTTCTCGCCGACGCCGGCCAGGTCCTGCACCACCGGAATCCGAAGGTCCTCGAGCAGGCCGCGCGGGCCCACACCCGAGAGCTGCAGCAACTGCGGCGAGCCGATCGCGCCGGCGGCCAGCACCGTTTCCCGCCCGGCCAGGGCGCGCAGGCGCTGGCCGCCATGGCCGAACGCGATGCCGCGCGCCTGCGTCCCGTCGAAGAGCACGCGCTGCACCTGCACGCCGGTCAGCACCTGCAGGTTGGCGCGTCCGCGCGCGACTCCGAGGTAGGCCGCGGCCGTGCTGCTGCGGCGCCCGTCGCGCACCGTGAGCTGGTAGCGCCCGACGCCCTGCTGCCCGCCGCTGTTGAAGTTGGGATTGAAGGCATGGCCCATCTCACGGCCCGCCGCGATGAAGGCCTCGTGCAGCGGATGCGCCATCGCGGGGTCGGACAGCCCGAGCGGACCGTCGGTGCCGTAGTCGCCGGCGTGCGCGCCGCGGTAGCCCTCGGCGCGGCGGAAGAAAGGCAGCAGGTCGGCATGCGACCAGCCCTCGCAACCGGCGGCGGCCCAGGCGTCGTAGTCCTCGGGCTGCCCGCGCACGTAGATCATGGCGTTGATCGAGCTCGAGCCGCCCAGCACGCGGCCGCGCGGCCAGACCAGCCGCCGGTTGCCGAGGCCGGGCACAGGTTCGGTCTGGTAGAGCCAGGCCAGCTTGGGGTTGTAGGCGTTGCGCGCGAAACCCAGCGGCACGCGGATCCAGGGGTCGCGGTCGGGGCCGCCGGCCTCGAGCAGCAGCACCTTGCAGCGCGGGTCGGCCGACAGCCGATGCGCCAGCACGCAGCCCGCCGAGCCGGCGCCCACGATCACGTAGTCGAAGTGCAGGTCGCTCATCAGGCCAGCGCGCCGCCATCGATGCTCAGCGCCTGCCCCGTGATGTTGGCCGCGGCACGGCTCGCCAGGAAGCCCACCAGCGCCGCGACCTCCGTCGCTTCGCTGAAGCGACCGGTCGGCGTGAGCGCCGCGGCCTGCGCCTGCGTCAAGCCCAGGTCCTCGAGCCGGCCCAGCGCCATCTCGGTCGCGACCCAGCCCGGGCAGACGGCATTGGCTGTGATGCCGCGCGGGCCGAGCGCATGCGCCAGCGAGCGGGTGAGGCCGATCACGCCGTGCTTCGAGGCGGCGTAGGCCAGCTGGTCGGCGACGCCGCGCAACCCCAGGATCGAGGAGATGTTGACGATCCGGCCTTCGCCATCGACCAGCAGTTCGCGCGCCGCGCGGCAGCAGGCCCAGGTGCCGGTGAGGTTCGTGGCCAGCATCGGCCCCCACTCCTCGGCTTCGGCGTCGCTGCCGAAGGGCGCGCCGCCCGCGATCGCCGCGTTATTGACCAGCACGTGCAGCCGGCCATGCCGCCGACGCACCGAAGCGAAGAGTTCGTCGACCTGCGCCGCATCGGTGACGTCGCACTGCATCATCTCGACGCCCGGCGGCGCGGCGCCGGCGCCGGGCGCCGACCGGGACGTGCCGATCACGGCATGGCCTTGCGCGCTGAAGTGCTCGGCGATCGCGCGGCCGATGCCGCGGCTGGCGCCGGTCACCACCGCCACGGGCTGTCGCTGCGTCATCTTGTCTCCTCCGGGGGGGATGTATTGCGGCCTTCAAGCCGTCGGATTAAGTTAGTATACGTTCTAATTTCAGAGCATCAGGAGACAGCATGGAAGCGATTCTGAAAACCCTGCGCGAGGCCCTCGGCGAGACCGCCGTGCTCGTTGGCGAGGATGTGCGCGCACGCCCGGTTTCGCGCATCGTGCAGAGCGGCTGCGCGGCCGGCGCGCTGGTGCGGCCCGCTTCGACCGAGGAAGTGGCGCTGGTCATGCGGCTGTGCCATGCGGCCGGCCAGCCGGTGGTTCCCCGCGCCGGCATGACCGGTCTGGTCGGCGGCGCGCTGGCCGGGCCCGGCGAGATCGCACTGTCGCTCGAGCGCATGAACCGGATCGAGGAAGTCGATCCGGTCACGCAGACCCTGACCGTGCAGGCCGGCACCCCGTTGCAGGCGATCCAGGAGGCGGCCGAGGCGCAAGGCATGCTGTTCCCGCTCGACCTCGGCGCGCGCGGCTCCGCCACCATCGGCGGCAACATCGCCACCAATGCAGGGGGCAACAAGGTGCTGCGCTACGGCATGACACGCGACATGGTGCTGGGCCTGGAAGCGGTGCTGCCAAACGGCGAGATCGTCTCGTCGATGTTCAAGATCATCAAGAACAACACCGGCCTGGACATCAAGCAGCTGTTCATCGGCACCGAAGGCACGCTGGGCGTGGTCACGCGCGCGGTGCTGAAACTGCAGCCGCAGCCGCGAACCCGCCAGACCGTGTTGGGCGCCTTCCGCGATTTCGCGTCGGTCGCGACCATGCTCGAGCGCATGCGCGCGGCCTCGGGCGGCAGCCTGAGCTCGTACGAGATCATGTGGCGCGACTACTACCTGCTGCTGACCGCGCCCGGCCGCCGGCCGCCGCCACTGTCGCAGGACTATCCCTTCTATGCGCTGATCGAATGCGAAGGCGCCGACGAGGAGGCCGACAACGCGCGCTTCCATGCGGTGCTCGAGGACTGCATGGAGAGCGGGCTGATGGTCGACGCGGTGATCGCGCAGTCGGAGGCCGAGCGCATCGACCTCTGGCGCATCCGCGACGACGTGCACTACCTGCGCACGCTCGACCCGCTGTTCGTGTTCGACATCAGCCTGCCGATCACGGCGATGGCCGACTACGTGGACCACCTGCGCGCCGAGCTCCAGCGCCGGTGGCAGGCGGTCACGCTGATCTCCTACGGCCACCTGGGCGATGGCAACCTGCACATCGCGGTGTCGTGCGGCAGCGTCGCGGACAAGGCCGAGATCGAGCGGCTGGTGTACGAGCCGCTGCGCGCCTTCCGCGGCTCGGTGTCGGCCGAGCACGGCATCGGCGTGGACAAGAAGAAGTACCTGAACTTCACCCGCACCGAGCAGGAGATCGCGGTGATGCGCGCGGTCAAGGTGGCGATCGACCCGAAGAACATCCTCAATCCCGGGAAGATCTGCTGAGCACCACCACCCCATCGGCCGCACGCACGCCCTGCCCTTCGGCCAGCACGAACAGCGGATTGATCTCCGCCGCCTCGAGCCGGTCGCCCAGCCGGCTCGCCATGCGGGAGAAGGCCACGATGGCCTCGACCAGCGCCTTGACATCGGCCTTGGGCCGGCCGCGGTAGCCATCGAGCAAGGGCCAGGTCTTGAGCGAACGGACCATGGCGAGCGCGCTCTCGCGGCTCAGCGCACCACCTGCGGGCACCATGCGCAGCACGGTGTCGTCGATCAGCTCCGCCGTCACGCCGCCCATGCCCAGCAGCACGGCCGTGCCCAGCGCATCGCGGTGCAGGCCGAGGATCAGCTCGGTGCCGCCGCTGACCATTTCCTGCAGCAGGAAGCGCTCCGGCGCCGAACCCGTGTGCACGCGCACCTCGTCGCGCATGCGCATCAGCCGGGCACCGACCTGGTCCACCGCCACCGCCACCGCCACGCCGCCGACCTCGGTCTTGTGCGTGATGGTGCGCGACAGGATCTTGAGCACCACGCGTTCGCCGAGCGACGGCGCGGCCCGCTGCGCCGCCTCGCGGTCGGCCACCGGGATCTCGCGCACGCCGCGCACGCCGAAGCGGGCGAACAACGCCTTGGCCTCGGCCTCGTCGAGTGCGCCCGCGGGCAGCTCGCCCAGGTCGACCACTGCGCCAGGATCGCCCGCCGCCTCGACGCCTGCACCCGCCTGCAGCAGGGCCTGCAGTGCGGCGGTGCAGCTCTCGGGCGCCGCGAAGGCCGGTACGCCGCGCTGGTTGAGCAGCGCGGCCACCTCGGGCGCATGCGGGCTCACGTAGGCCAGCACCGGCTTGTCCGAGGCCGGCAGGCAGTCGTGGATCGCGTCGGCCATCAGGTCGGGCATCGCCAGCGCGGACGAGCCGACGATCACCACCACCGCGTCGTAGCCGGGGCTGGCCAGCAGCGTGCCGATCGCGCCGCGCAGCAGCGCGGGTTGCAGGCCGGCGAGCGTGACGTCGATCGGGTTGCGGTCCAGCACCGACGGGGCATCGCCCTGCAGCTCGCGCAGGCGCTGCGCCGTCGCGGCATCGGGCGGCGGCGCCTCGAAGCCGGCGACGCCCAGGCTGTCGGCCACCAGCGTGCCGGCGCCGCCGGTGGAGGTGAGGATCGCCACGCGGCGGCCGCGCAGGGAGCGGCCGGCGGCCAGCGCGACCGGCAGGTCCAGCAGGTCGGCAAAGGTCTGGGCGCGCAGCGCGCCGACCTCGCGGAACAGCGCGTCGTACATGCGGTCGGCGCCCGCGAGCGCGCCGGTGTGCGAGGCCGCCGCGCTGGCGCCCGACTCGGAGCGGCCGATCTTGAAGATCACCAGCGGCTTGCCGGCGCGCGCGGCCTTGAGCGCCGCGGCGCGGAACTTCGCGGTGTCGCGGATGCCTTCCATGTAGAGCGCGATCACGCGCGTCGCCTCGTCGTCGACCAGGTGGTCGACGAAGTCCGCCATGTCCAGGTCCACTTCGTTGCTGGTCGAGACCAGCTTGGAGAAGCCGATGCCGCGCGCGGCCCCGCGCGACAGCAGCGAGCCCAGGATGCCACCGCTTTGCGAGACCACCGCGATCGAGCCGCTGGCGAGCCGGTCGATCTCCAGCGCGCCGCTGGCCGACAGCATGATGCGGTCGCTGAGGTTGACCAGGCCGATGGTGTTCGGGCCCAGCAGCCGCATGGGGCCCGCGGCCTCCAGCAGCCGGGCCTGGCGCGCCTGGCCTTCGGGGCCGGCCTCGGCGTAGCCGCTGGCCAGGATGATCGCGGCGCCGGTGCCGCGCTGCGCGAGTTGGCGCACCACGCCCTGCGCGCGCTCGGCACCCAGCAGCACGATCGCGACATCGGGCACTTCGGGCAGCGCGCCCACGTCGGCATAGCAGTCGAGGCCGCCGATGGTGGCCGCCTTCGGGTTCACCGGATAGATGTGGCCGGTGAAACCGTGCTTCTGCAGATAGGCCACGGGCCGGCCCGAGGTCTTGGCCAGGTCCGCGGAGGCGCCGATGACGGCCACGCTGCGCGGGCGCAGCAGCCGGTCGATGGCGCTGGACGTGCCGGATGGAAGCGAGGTCATGGCGCTCACTTCCCTGCCTCCGACTTGTCGAGGAAGGCCTCGACCGCCGCGCGGTGCTCGCTGGAGCTGTAGCAGATGGCCTGCGCCTGGCTGCCCATGCCGAAGACCTGCTCGGCCTGCAGCTCGAGGCTCTGGTTGAGGATGGTCTTGCCCAGCGCCAGCGCGGTGCGCGATCCGGCGCTGAGTTCGCGCGCCCAGGCCACGGCCTCGCCGAGCAGCGTTTCCGGCGTGGCGACGCGATCGACGATGCCCAGCTGCACCGCCTCGGCCGTCCGCACGGTGCGGCCGGTGAAGATCAGTTCCTTGGCCTTGGCCAGCCCGATGCGGCGCGGCAGGAAGTACATGCCGCCGCCGTCCGGGATCAGGCCGCGCAGCACGTAGTTCCAGGCGAAGCTGGCGTGCGCCTCGCTGGCCATCACGAAATCGCAGGCCATCGCCAGGTCGGTGCCCAGGCCGGTCGATGCGCCATTGACCGCCGCGATGGTGGGCTTGGCCAGCGTGTGGAGCGCGGTCAGCGCATGGTGCGTGCGCTGCTGCCGCGCCCAGCCGTTGTAGGCCACGTCGCCCGCCGGCGCCTGCATGCGCTGCTGCATCGCGCGGATGTCGCCGCCGGCGCAGAAGGCCTTGCCGTTGCCGGTGAGGACCAGTGCGCGGATGCCCTCGTCGCGGTTGACGCGGTCGAGCACGGCCATCAGTTCGGCACGCATGTCGTCGTGGATCGCGTTGCGCACCTCGGGACGGTTCAGGGCGAGGATGGCGATGCCGTCGTCGACGCGCCATTCGATGTAGCTGGAGGGGTTCATGGTGGACCGATGCAGAAGGTGGAATCGAAGGCACGAGCATAGGGACGCACCGCTCGCAATACACTCCCACGATTCCACTGCTTGGAATTCAAGACAGGAGCTTCGGCATGACGCGCATGACATCCGCACTGGACGAAAAGCCGGGCATCTCGCCCGCCAACCGCTCGCTCGAACGCGGCGTCGAGATCCTGCGGGCCTTCCGCCCGGGCTCGGAACTGCTGGGCAATGCGGAGCTGGCGGAACGCACCGGCCTGTCGCGCTCGACCGTCAGCCGGCTGACGCAGACGCTGGTCGGCGCGGGCATGCTGCAGGCCGAGCCGGCGCAGCGCGGCTACCGGTTGGCGCCCGCGGTGCTGAGCCTGGCGCACGCCATGCGCACCGGCTCGTCGGTGCTGCACCTGGCCGCGCCGCTGATGCGCACGCTGGCCGAGAAGCAGAAGATCAACGTGGGGCTCGCGGCGCCCGACCGCGACGAGATGGTCTATCTGGAGTCGATCCGCTACAACCGGCGCGTGTCGCTGCGCTCGGTGGTCTCGGGCCAGCGCGTACCGATCGAGCTGACCTCGCTGGGCCGCGCCTACCTCGCGGCCGCGCCGCCGGCACGGCGCCAGGCGCTGATGCAGATCTTCAAGGCGCGGCGCACGGCGCAATGGAGCCGGCTCTCGGTGGAGATCCAGCGCGCCCTCGATGCGGTGGCCGCGCAGGGCTACTGCGTGGCGGCCTGGCAGCCCGAGGTCGTCGCGCTGGCCGCACCGCTGCGCACCGACGACGGCGCGATCTATGTGCTGAACCTCAGCGTGTCCACCACCGAGTCGATGTCGGCGGTCGCGCGCGAACTGGCCGGCCCGCTGCTGAAGCTCGCGGCCGACGTCACGCAGGCCCTGCGCCAGGGCTGAAGCGCCGCGCTATTCCGAGCCTTCGGCGCCCGCGGCCTTGACCGTGCGGCCCCAGGCCTGGTACTCCGAGGCGATGAAGCTGCGGTAGTCGGCCGGGCCCTTGTAGAGCGGGTCCGCGCCGACCGCGACCAGCGCCTCCTTGATGTCCGGCGCCTGCAGGGCGGTGGCCAGCGCCGCCGACAGGCGATCGACGGTGGCCTTGGGCACGCCGCTGGCCGCGGCTACGCCGAACCAGATCGACACGTCGTAGCCCGGCACGCCGGCCTCGGCGATCGAGGGCACGCCCGGGAAGGCCGGCGACTTGCGCGTGCTGGTCACGGCCAGCGCCCGGATCTTGCCGGCCTTGGCGTTGGGCGCGTGGGTCGAGGCGGTGTCGAACATCATGTCGACCCGGCCCGAGAGGAAGTCCACCAGCGCCGGTGCCGAGCCCTTGTAGGGGATGTGCAGCATGTCGGTGCCGGTCAGGCTGGTGAACAGCGCCCCCGACAGATGGCTCGACGAGCCGATGCCCGACGACGCATAGGTCAGCTTGCCGGGGTTGGCCTTGGCCAGCGCGATCAGCTCGGCCACCGAATGCGCCTTGACCGAGGGGTGCACCACCAGCACGTTCGAGGCCGAGGCCACGTTGCCGATCGGCTCGAAGTCCTTCAGCGGGTCGTACTTGAGGCGCTTGTAGATGTGCGGGTTGATCGCCATCGTGCCGGTGGTGGCGAAGAACAGCGTGTAGCCGTCGCGCGGCGCGGCCAGCACGGCCTCGGCCGCGATGCTGCCGCCCGCGCCGCCGCGGTTGTCGACGATCACCGGCTGCCCCAACTGGCGCGACAGCCGTTCGGCCGTGAGCCGGGCCATGGCATCGGTGGCGCCGCCGGCTGGGAACGGCACGATCAGCGTGATCGCCCTGTCGGGATAGGCCGCGAACGCGGGGGACGCGGCGGCCGCGGCGGCGAGCGCCAGCGCGCCCAGGAAGAAATGTCGCTTGGAAGAATTCATCTGTGTCTCCGGGGCCGGGACCGCCGGCCGTTGGGTGTGGATCGTTCTGTTGGCTAACCGGCGGCACGCGGTGCCGCGATGACTTCATAGAACGCCGGGTAGTAGCGCGATCCGAAGCCGGCCTCGACCGTGCGCTGCAGCGTGCGGGCGGTCTGCTGCGCCAGCGCCGCATCGAGCCCCGCCAGCGCCGCGAGCTCGAGCGCCAGGCTCACGTCCTTGAGCGCATAGCGGGTGGCGAAGCGGCCTTCCGGGTAGTGCCGCGGCAGCAGCGCCTGGCGGCCCTGCACGCGCGAGGCACGGCTGTCGGCGGAGCCCAGTTCGATGGCGTCGAGCAGCACTTCGCCCTCCACGCCCAGGCTCCGGGCCGTCGCCAGCGCCTCGGCCAGCGACTGCACCGCCTCGATCAGCACGGTGTTGTGCAGGATCTTCACCACCTGCCCGCTGCCGACGCCGCCGCAGTGCGTGATGTCGCTGCCCATGCAGCGCAACCACGGCATCAGGGCCGCCAGGTCTTCGGCCGCGCCGCCGACCATGATGCTGAGCGTGCCGTTCACCGCGGCCTCGGGCATGCGCGCCACCGGCGCATCGACGAAGCGGTGCCCGGCCTCGGCCAGGCGCTGCGCGACGGCGCGCGTGGTGGCCAGCGAGGTCGTGCCCATGTCCACCACGGTGCGCACACGCGTCGCGCCCTGCCAATGGGCGAGCAACTGGTCGATGACGGCCTCCAGCGCCTGCGCGCTGGCCAGGCAGAGGAACACCACGCCGGCGCGTTCCGCCAGGGCTTCGAGCGTCGGCGCGGCGATGGCGCCGCGTTGCGCCAGCGCGGCCATGGGCGCCGGCGCGAGGTCATGGCAGACCACGCTGCGGCCGCTCCTGGCCAGCAGGTTGGCGCACATCGGCTCGCCCATCACGCCGAGCCCGACGAAGCCGAGCACCGGCGCGTCCAAAAGGGAAGCTGCTGCGCTCATGTCAGAACCCCACCATCACGGTCTTGGCTTCCTGGTAGGTGCGGATGCCGAAGTAGCCCTTCTCGCGCCCGGTGCCGCTTTCCTTGAAGCCGCCGAAAGGCACCGACACGCTGAGCCGCTTGTAGGTGTTGATCCACACCGTGCCGGCCTCGATCGCCCGCGCCACGCGCCAGGCCTTGGGGAAGTCGCGCGTCCACACGCCGCAGGCCAGGCCGAAGGCGGTGTCGTTGGCCTGCGCGACCAGGTCGGCCTCGTCGTCGAAGGGCATCACGCACAGCACCGGGCCGAACACTTCCTGCTGGCAGATGCGCGCGCTGTTCGCGACGCCGCCGATGATGGTGGGCAGGAAGTAGGCGCCGTCGGCCAGGCGCGGGTCCTGCGGGCGCGTGCCGCCGCACAGGACCCGTCCGCCGTCCTCGCGTGCCATCGCGACCATCGCCTCGACCTTGTCGCGGTGGACGAAAGACGACAGCGGCGCGACCTGCGAGGCCGGGTCCTCGGGCGGGCCGACGCGCAGCGCCTGCGCCGCGGCGACCAGGCGCTCGACGAAGCCATCGAAGAGGCTGCGCTGCACGAACAGGCGCGTGCCGGCGATGCAGGACTGGCCGGTCGACGAGAACACGCCGTTCAGCACGCCCTCGAGCGCCTTGTCGACGTCGGCATCGGCGAACACGATGTGCGGCGACTTGCCGCCGAGCTCGAGCGCCACGGCCGCCATCCGGCCCGCGGCCTCGCGCGCGATCGCCTTGCCGGTGGCGGTGCCGCCGGTGAAGGAGATCAGCCGCACGTCGGGGTGGCCGACCAGCGCCGCGCCGGTCTCGCCGCCCAAACCGGTGACCACGTTGAGCAGACCGGGCGGCAGGCCCGCCTCCAGCGCGAGTTCGGCCACGCGCAAGGCGACCGAGGGCGTGAACTCCGAGGGCTTGAGCACCACCGCGTTGCCGGCCGCCAGGGCCGCCGCGACCTTCTGGGATTCGAGCGTGAGCGGCGAATTCCAGGGCGTGATCGCGGCCACCACGCCGAAGGGCTCGTAGAGCACCATCGCCAGATGTTCGCCACGCGAGGGTGCGACTTCGGACGGCATGGTCTCGCAGATCGAGGCGAAATAGCGGTAGGCACCCGCGCCATTGCTCGCCTGCTCCACGCATTCGGCGCGCAGCTTGCCGTTCTCGCGCATCTGCAGTTCGGCCAGCTCGGTCGCGTTGGCCTCGATGCGTTCGGCGATGCGGCGCAGGATCGCCGCGCGCTGGTGCGGCAGCATGTTGCGCCAGGCCGGTTGTGCCTGCGCCGCTTTCGCGGCCTGCACCGCACGGTCGACGTCGGCCCGGCTCGCGCCACCGATCATCCCGTTGGAACGGCCGGTGGCCGGGTTGATGGATTCGAAGGCCTGGCCCTCGCCCACGGTCCAGGTCGAACCGATCAGGAAGGGCCGCACCGGCCCGTTGTCTCCGCGCATGGAATCTCTCCTTTGAAGGTGTGGAATCGGGGTTCGGTCGCATCCGATGTCGGCCCGATGCTAAGGACTTCACCGTGCATCCGGCAGCCATCGATTCCAAGGAGTGGAATCGTTTCGAAGCCGATCCGGCACTGCGGCGACCGAGGCACAGCAGAACACGGGGGGTTGCCCGGCACTTGTTAGCGCGGCTGCAAACCCTTGTGCCCGCCATGCGCTTCCCCGGGGCGCGCGACCGGCCTAAGCTCGCCTCTCCGGTTCCCTGCCCCCCGCCAAAGGCCCCTCCATGAACGCCCCCCTCTCCAAGCTCTTCTTCATCACCGGCGTCTCGTCCGGCTTCGGCCGCGCCTTCGCCGAGGCCGCGCTCGGCGCCGGCCACCGCGTCGTCGGCACCGTGCGCAACGACGCGGCGCGCACGCCCTTCGAGGCCCTGGGCCCGGGCCGCGCGTTCGCCCGGATCCTCGACGTGACCGATGCCGCCGCGGTCGGCACGGTGGTCGCCGAGGTCGAGCGCGACATCGGCGCGATCGACGTGCTGATCAACAACGCGGGCTACGGCCACGAGGGCCTGATCGAGGAGTCGACGCTCGACCAGCTGCGCGACCAGTTCGAGGTCAACGTGTTCGGCGCCGTGGCCATGATCCAGGCCGTGCTGCCCGGCATGCGCCAGCGCCGCGCGGGCCACATCCTCAACGTGACCTCGATGGGCGGCATCATCACGATGCCCGGCCTCGGCATCTACCACGGCAGCAAGTTCGCGCTCGAAGGCATCTCCGAGGCGCTGGGCAAGGAGGTCAAGGACTTCGGCATCCACGTGACGGCGGTGGAACCGGGCGGCTTCCGCACCGACTGGGCCGGGCGTTCGATGGTCCGGGTCGAGCGCTCGATCCCCGACTACGACGCGGTCTTCGAGCCGGTCCGCGCGACTCGCCAGGCGCGCAGCGGCAAGCAGGCGGGCGACCCGGCCAAGGCCGCGCAGGCAATCCTCCAGCTGGTCGCCGCCGAGCACCCTCCCGCCCACCTGCTGCTGGGCACCGACGCGCTGCGCATGGTGCGCGAGAAGCTCGCCAGCCTGAACGCCGAGATCGACGCCTGGGAATCGGTCTCGGCCTCGACCGACTTCACGTCCTGAGCGGGGCGGCCGGCGCCGCCTGCCGCTGTGCCGTTGCAGCGGCCCTTAAACTGGCCTGCGCCCCACAGGAGCCGCCATGCGCCAGGAAGACCTCGACGGATTGATCGCCTTTGTCACGGCGGCGGAAGAGCAAGGCTTTTCCGCCGCCGCCGTGCGCCTGGGCGTCACGCCCTCGGCGGTCAGCCAGGCGATCCGCAACCTCGAGCAGCGCCTGGGGCTGACGCTGTTCAACCGCACCACCCGCAGCGTGCGCCTGACCGAGATCGGCGCGCGCTACCTCGAGCGCGTGCGGCCGGCGATCGCGGACCTGACGGCCGCCTCGGTCGAGCTGGGCCAGGAAGCCGAGCACCCCAGCGGCCTGCTGCGCCTGAACGTGCCGCGCGCGGCCTACACCATCGTGCTGCAGCCGATCCTGCGGCGCTTCCTCGAACGCTATCCGCAGGTGCGCATCGAGATCCGCATCGAGAGCCAGCTGGTGGACGTGATCGGCCAGGGCTTCGACGCCGGCATCCGCTTCGGCGACCTGGTGGAGAAGGACATGATCGCGCTGAAGATCGGCCCGCCCATCGTGGCCCATGTGATCGCCTCGCCCGAGTACCTCGCGCGGCGCGGCACGCCGGCGCATCCGCAGGACCTGCTCGACCACGACTGCATCTGCTTTCGCCACGTGACGACCGGGCAGATCGAACGCTGGCTGTTCGAGCAGGACGGCGAGGCGATCGCGCTCGCCGTGAGCGGGCGCCTGACCCTCAACGATTCGTCGGCCCTGGTGCAGGCCGCGCTCGACGGCAACGGCATCGCCTACATGATCAACGGCTACATCGAGCCGCTGATCGCGCAGGGCCGGCTGGTCCGGCTGCTGGCCGACTGGAGCCCGCCGCTGGCCGGACTCGCGCTCTATTACCCGGACCGCCGCCGCGTGCCCGCCAAGCTGCGTGCGCTGATCGACTTCCTGCGCACCGAGCTGGCGCAGGCCGAGGTTCAGCCGCCGCCGGAGACGCTGCGGGCCCTGCCTGTGCCCGGATGACGCCGGCGGCATCGGCAACGAAGCTCAGCACTCCACGATGTTCACCGCCAGCCCGCCGCGCGAGGTTTCCTTGTACTTGGTCATCATGTCGGCGCCGGTCTCGCGCATGGTCTTGATCACCTGGTCGAGGCTCACGTGGTGCACGCCGTCGCCGTGCAGCGCCATGCGCGCCGCATTGATGGCCTTGACCGAGGCCACGGCGTTGCGCTCGATGCAGGGGATCTGCACCAGCCCGCCCACCGGGTCGCAGGTCAGGCCCAGGTGGTGCTCCATGCCGATCTCGGCGGCGTTCTCCACCTGCTCGGGGCTGCCACCCAGCACAGCGCACAAGCCGGCCGCGGCCATCGAACAGGCCACGCCGACCTCGCCCTGGCACCCCACCTCGGCGCCGGAGATCGAGGCGTTCTCCTTGTAGAGCAGGCCGATGGCCGCGGCGGTCAGCAGGAAGTCGACGACGCCGCGCTCGCTGGCACCGGGCACGAAGCGCATGTAGTAGTGCAGCACCGCGGGCACGATGCCGGCCGCGCCGTTGGTGGGCGCGGTCACCACGCGTCCGCCCGCGGCGTTCTCCTCGTTCACCGCCAATGCGAAGACGTTGACCCAGTCGATGACCGTGAGCGGGTCCACCATCGCCGCGCGGATGTCGCCGAGCCGCCGCGTCAACGCTGCGGCCCGGCGCCGGACGCGGAAGGGCCCAGGCAGCACGCCGTCGGTGCGGCAGCCGCGTTCGACGCAGGCCTGCATCACCTGCCAGATCCGCAGCAGGCCGGCCTCGGTCTCGGCGTCGGTGCGCCAATGGCGCTCGTTGCGCCGCATCACGTCGCCGATGCTGCAGCCGTGCTGCGCGGTCAGCCGGAGCAGGTCGGCACCACTGTGAAAAGGCATCTCGAGGATCTCCGTGTCCGGCGCGATCACCTTCTGCCGCGAGCCGTCGCCGGCCACCGTCTCGCTCACGACGAAGCCGCCGCCCACCGAGTAGTAGGTCTTCTCCAGCAGGCATTGCCCGTCGCCGTCGAAGGCCGTGAAGCGCATGCCGTTGGGATGGAAGGGCAGCGCCTTCAGGCCATAGAGCAGCAGGTCGGTCGTCTCGTCGAGCGCGATCGCATGGACGCCACCCAGGCGCAGTGACCCGCAGGTACGGATGTCGGCCAGCAAGGCGGGCACCGCATCCACGTCGATGGTGTCGGGCTCGTGGCCGGCCAGGCCCAGCAGCACGGCCACGTCGGTGCCGTGGCCCTTGCCGGTAGCGCCCAGCGAGCCGAACATCTCCGACACCACGCGGCGCGCAGCGCCCAGCAGGTGCGCGTCTTCCAGCGCCTTGGTGAACAGTCGCGCGGCCCGCATCGGTCCCACGGTGTGCGAGCTCGAAGGCCCGATGCCGATCTTGAAGAGGTCGAAGACGCTGACGGCCAAGGAGGGATCCTTTCTGGGGAGGTGTTGAAACGACGCGATCCTAGGGCGGCTTTCAGATCAGCACCATTGATCATTTCTTTGGATATATTCAATAAATTCTTAACGATTGACAGGCACGCCATGGACCTCGCACGACTCAAGGCGCTTCGGGAGCTCTCGACCCGCCACACCATGACGGCGGTGGCCGATGTGCTGTGCCTGACGCCGTCCGCGGTCTCGCAGCAGCTGGCCCAGCTCGAGGCCGAGGTCGGCGTGCCGCTGACCGAGCGGCGTGGCCGGGGCGTGAAGCTCACGCACGCGGGCGAGGTGCTGGTGGGCCATGTCGAACGCGTGCTCACCGTGCTGGACGAGGCGAAGTCCGAGCTGGCGCAGATCCGCCAGGAGATCGCGGGCACCTTGCGCGTGGCGGCCTTCGCCACGGCCGCGGCCGCACTGCTGCCGCCCGTGATCCAGGCGCTGCGCGCGGCCTACCCGCGGCTGCAGATCACGCTGGTCGAGATGGAGCCCGCCGAAGGGCTTGCCGCGTTGGGTTCGTGGAGCACCGACATCGCGATCGTCGACGACCTCGGCGGTCGCCTGGCCCGCGGCGGCCAGACGGTGAAGCACGTGCCGCTGATCGACGACGAGCTGCACGTCATCCTGGCCACCGGGCACCGGCTGGCGCGCAAGAAGACGCTGGGGCTGGCCGAACTCAGGGACGAGGAATGGGCGCTCGATTCGGCGAGCAGCGTGTACGGCGAGTTCGTGCTGGGCCTGTGCCGCCGCGCGGGCTACACGCCGCGCGTGAGCGCCGAGTGCCTGGGCTCCGAGATCATCGCGGCCATGGTGAGTTCGGGCTGCGCCATCTCCATCATTCCGGGCCTGCGCCTGGGCCAGATGCGCGGCAGCTTCGCCGCGGTGCCCTTGCGACCCCGCATCCACCGCCACATCTCGGTGGCGTTCCGCCAGGGCGAGCGCACCCACCCGGCGATCCGCGTGTTCGTCGAGCAGCTGCTGCGCACGGCGAAGTCCTTGCCGCCCTGAACGGGGCCGCAGCGCGTCAGGGGTAGCGGGCCAGCGCCTGCCGGTCGGTCACGGTGATGTAGCCGTAGCCGCGCTGGATCAGCCCCGCCGATGCCAGCTCGGTCAGCGCGGTGTTCACGCGCTGGCGCGACACGCCGACCAGCAGGCCCAGCTCTTCCTGGTTGATGCGCAGGGTGGCGTCGGTGTTGGGATAGAGCACGGGATGGAACAGGCTGGAGATGCCGCGGGCCACGCGCGCCGTGGGTTCGAGCAGCCGGTCGAACTTCACCATCGCGATGAACTGGCCGAGGCGCTCGTTCAAGTGCGACAGCATGAAGTGATTGAAGGGGATGCTGCGCTCGAGCAGCCAGGAGAAGGTGCCGCGCGGCAGGTGCACCGTGACCGTCGGGCGCGTGGCCATGATCTCGTACTTGCGGTGCTCGGGCTTGAGCAGCGAGCCCTCCCCGATCCAGCCGCCGGCCGCCACGCCGGTGAACATCACCAGCCGGCCGTCGGCGGTGGTGTCCTGCACGCGCAGGAAGCCTTCGAGCACGCCGATCCAGCTGTCGGCGATCTCGTCGCGCTGGCACACCGAAGCGTGCGTCTCGTGGTGCTTGACGTAGAGCGAGTCGAAGGCCTTGCTGCACTCCGCGTGGGTCAGCGCGCGCGGCCAGATGCAGCGTTCGAAGAAAGGACGGAGTTCCCGGGGAGGCGGCATGGGACAACGTGTTCGACGTGGGGTGGGCGGCGGACCGCGATCGGCTGAATGTAGAGCACCGGCGCTTGCGCGCCGATGCTCACCTTCTCAGAACGATGTCGAGGTCGGCACCGCGGGCAACGGCTGCCCGCCCGGCCCGGCGCGGAAGCTCGTGGGTGCCCAGGCGGTCTGGCCCACGCCCGGCTTGTTCCAGTCGCACACGCCGTCGGTGAACACCGCGCGCAGTCGCGTCTGCTGCCCGGACGTGAAGGGGGCGCCGCCGTAATCGGCGGAGGCGAAGTCCAGCGGCTTGAGCTGGCACTTGAAGACGTCCTCCGACAGCGGGCCGCCCGACACGATGCGCGGCGATTCGTAGGGCTTGACTGCGCAGGCCGCACTGCCGAAGCCCACGTCCACCAGTTCGGCATCGGTCGTCCCGGCCGTCGCGATGCAGAAGTCCACCGCATCGCGGGGCTTGTTGCGCAGCACCTTGGCCGGCCTGGCGTCTGCCGACTTGTCCTGCTCGATGGCCGCGAGCCAGCGGTCCATGGCGCGGAAAGCCTTGCGGCCCAGGGCCGTCCCGTCGCCGTAGTAGGACGCACTGCCGAACATCACGTGGTTGCCGTGGCCACCATTGGCCGCATCGAGCCGCGCACGCTGCGAGTACGAGCGCCAGGCCATGTGGATGTCGGGTCCCATCTCCGGGCGCAGGTCGATGATCGGCACCTGCGCGAGGTTCTGGCCGACGCTCACCAGGCCGCTTTTGTAGAAGGGAACCATCGCCGTCGGCGACACCCGGGCCCGCGGCGCGGGGATCGTCGGCGCGAGGGCCGAGCCGCCCGACCAGACCATGTCGAGGTCGTAGCTGCCCACACCTTCGTTGAGCGCGACGAATTCCTCGGGCGTGATCGCGCCGGCCTGCAGCGCCTTCAAGCCGTACTGGACGCCCGCGTTGTCGTAGGGCAGGTTGGGCTTCACGGTGCGGTCGGTGTCGGTGACGGTGCCGATCACCGGCGTCAGCACGTCGTGGATCGAGCAGCGCACGCCGGTCGGCCGCAGGCGGGGGTCGTAGACGATGCCCGCGGGGAAGCCGCTGCCGCAGTTGTCGGGCAGCTTCGGATCCTGCGGATTGATGAAGCTCAGGGACCAGATGAAGCAATGGACGGGGCTCGGGTGGCCGTTCACCGCGGCGCGCGCCGTGTCGCTCAAGGCCGAGCCCGCGGGCGTGGTGTAGTAGTGGGTGAGCATGCCGCACTCGCGCGTCTCCATCCAGGTGCTCACCGCATCGGGATAGCTGACGCCGGTCTGCAGGCCGTCGAGCAGGCCGGGCATCACCGAGGCCGGCACGGTCTGCATCATCGAGCCGCCCGAGCCGCCGTCGCTCATGGTGTAGCGCACCTCGCCGTAGGTGTCGATCAGGTGCTCCTTCACCATCATGATGTTCTCGGTCGCGAGCACTTCGTTGTTGTTGTCCTGGTGGTTGGTGAGCTGCGAGTTCACCGTCGCGAAGCCCGCGCGCAATGCGTTGTCGTCGAAGATCGCATTGCCCGGCTGCTGCTGGAAGCGGTTGCCCGAGGCCGAGGCGCCCATCTTCCAGAGCAGCTTGCCGTTCCAGCCCTTCTGCGGCGCCCAGGGTGTCCAGGGCTGCGCCGGATCGAACCAGGTCGCGATCTGGTACATGCCGCGGCCCATGGTGCCGAGTTCCACGCGCAGCAGCGCCTTGACGGTGTCGCCGCGGTCGTTGGTGAAGTCGGCGATGTCGGCGTCCTTGGGCCGCGCGTTGGCGGCATAGGGCAGCAGGCAGGCATTGGGGTCGCCGACCGTGAAGGTGCAGGCCGAGCCTTCCTTGGCCTTGGGCTGGTAGTAGTAGCTGTATTGGGTCGGTGCATTGCAGTCCGCATCGACAGCGTCGGCGTCCAGCCCGCTCAAGCGCGTGGTGGCGGTGCCCGAGAGGTTGGTGCCCGCCGGCGAGACCGTGGCGGGGCTGCCCGTGCGCGTGGCGCACACCCAGGGCTGGATCGGCGCACCGGCGAAGATGTTGCCGCCGCGCGAGAAGTTGGTGATCGTCAGGCGCGCACCAGCGGCCTTGCCCTTGACCGTGGCGGTCAGCAGGTTCTCGCCGCTGCGCAGGCCGGTCAGCAGACCCATCACGCGGCCGTTGTCGCGCGCGGCGAAGGCGCCGGTCACGTCCGAGCCGTTGAGGTCGAGCCGCACATCGGCCGCCGCCAAGCCCGTGGGCAGCACGACCTCCACCAGCGCGTCGCCGTCGCTGATCATGTCGGCGCGGTTCGACAAGGTCTTGAGCACCAGCGGCCCGCTCGCGACCGGCGGCGTGCCGCCACCACCACCCGTGGTCGGAGGCGGCGCGGTATCGCCGCCTCCGCTGCCGCCGCAACCGACCAACAGTCCCGCGGCGACGGCCGCGGCCGTCGCATGGAAGATGAATCTCGACTGAACTCGCATGGCTTGTCTCCGTTTTTTTGTGAAAGCCAGCGAATGCTAGGACTGCACCTCCGATGAGTTTGTGGCGGTGACGACAATTGGCAGGACGCCTTCGTCGGGACTAACCCTAGCGCTGTCCATCCCCTACTGAAATCTCCTCCGCCCTCAATCCGCCCACGCGTGCATGGATGCGCCCGCCATCCGACATCACCAGCGCGAACAGGATCTCGTCGGGCCGCGGCGCGTCCTGGATGCCGATCTCGGCCGAGGAAAAATGGCTGCGCACATAGGCCGCATGCACGTGGTGCAGCGGGACCATCAGGCGATAGCCCGTGCCCGCCACGGCCTTGACCGAAGGCACGATGGCCTGGGGCGCGCCCAGCGCTTCGCGCATCGCCCAGCCGCCCGCTTCGTGCCAGACCGCGCCGTGCTCCATCTCGCCGTTGACGCCCACGATCGCGGCCTTGCCGTAGGCCTCGACCCGGTCCTTGCCCAGCGTGGCGGCCAGTTCCTGCGCCAGACTGGCGCCCAATGGCTTGAGCGCCTCCATGAACGCGAGCAGTTCGGGCTCGAAGCGGCCTGCATAGGGATTGCGCACCACTGCACAGGCCGCCGCGACCCGGACCGGACGGCCCGCGGGCGGCCCGCCTTCATGGAAGATGGTTTCGATCTGAAGGCTGCGCTTGCGCAGTTGGATGGTGGGCAGGAGGGTCGAAGACATGGCATCGAGCCTAGGCCGGCGACACCCGTGCGAACAGCATCAGTGGCCGCGCCAAAAACCGACGCAGAACCAACCGCCGGGCGTCTTCATTCCAGTTTTCTCGAATTAACCCAACGACATTCAACTTTTGTGTATAATTCGGGTTGCCCAAGGTTGCATTGGGCTTGCCCTGCAGGCAGCGCCGAATCTCACGGCGGTACGTCGATACAGAACGCTCACGACGAGAAAAACTACAGAGTGTTCCTGCATGTGAATGTGCCGTAACGTGGGTCGCGTAAGAGCCCACGACCAATCTCCCGCAAAAAAGCCGCCCCTCGAGGCGGCTTTTTCGTGGGCGCTGCAGAAGGCTCAGCGGCCGGCGCGGTCGAAGGCCTGGGCCAGGCGCGCGACGCCTTCGGAGATCTGCGGCACGTCCGGCGCGGCATAGGTCAGGCGCATGCAGTGCGGATCGGCCTCGGCCGCGAAGAAGGCCCGGCCCGGCACGAACAGCACACCCGCCTCGACCGCGGCCTCGAACAGGCGCTGGGGATCGATCGACGGCGCGGTGCGCAACCACACGAACATGCCGCCCGCCGGCTCGACGAAGGTCACGCGCGAACCGAGCCGCTCGCGCAGCGCGCCGACCATGTGCCGCATGCGCCGTCCGTACTCGGCACGCATGGCGGCGATGGCCGCATCGGCGCTGCCGCCGGCCAGGTACTCGGCGGCGATGGCCTGCGCCAGCGACGAGGTGCAAAGGTCGGCGGTCTGCTTGGCGATCGCGCAGCGGCGCAGCACCTCGGGCGGCGCGACCATCCAGCCGATGCGCAGGGCCGGCGCCACGGTCTTCGACAGGCTCGACAGGTACAGCACCGGGTTGCGCGCGGGCGCCAGCGCACGCGCGGTCTCGAACAGCGTGGCCGGCGTGCCGGCGCCGAAGTCGAGCGCGCCGTAGGGGTCGTCTTCCACGATCAGGAAGCCGTGGCGGATGGCCAGCTGCACCAGCGCCTCGCGCCGCGCGGCCGGCAGCAGCGTGCCGCCGGGGTTCGAGAAGTTGGGCACGGTGTAGAGCAGCTTCGGGCGGCGCGCCGGCGGCGTGTCGGCCAGCAAGGCTTCGAGTGCATCGACCTGCAGGCCCTGTTCGTCGGCGGGCACCTGCACGATGCGCGCCTGCGCGAGCTTCAGCGCCTGCAGCGTGGCCGGGTAGGTGGGCGACTCGACGTACACCGCATCGCCGGGCTCGATCAGCACGCGCACGAGCAGGTCGAAGGCCTGCTGCGAGCCCGTGGTCACGATCAGTTCCTCGCTGGCGCAATGGACGCCGCGCGCCGCGCTCAGCTGCTGCAGCGCTTCGCGCAACGCCGGCAGACCCTCGGTCGCGCTGTACTGCAACGATGCGCCGGGCCGGGCCAACGCGCGCAGGCTGGCGTCCTGCAAGCCGGCCTGGTCGAACAGGCCGGCCGACGGGTAGCCGCCGGCCAGCGAGATCATCCCGGGCCGGCTCAGGTACGGAAAGAGCTCGCGGATCGGAGAGCCGGCCGGATCGGCGAAGGGCACGGCAAAGGGAATGGGGCGCATGGGCGTCACGCGACCAGCGCCGCGCGCACGTTGGCGATGGAGCGCTGCTCGGCTTCTTCGTAGAGCGCGATCTCGTCGTGCACCGCGCAGCCCAGCGCGCGCTCGAACTCGGCCCGGCTGCCGGGTGCGTCGTAGGTCGGGCCGCTGGCATCGCCGAGGTTCGAGCGGAAGATGCCGGCCGCGCTCACGGGCAGGAAGTCCTCGTAGGTGATCGGCTCGGCCTGCACGATGCCGCGCGCCATCAGTTCATCGATCGACTGCGACGCCGCATCCGCATCGCCCGCGGCCACGGCCCGGTAGCGGAAGAAGGCCAGGCCCGTGCGCCGCATCGCATCGAGATCGTCGGGAAAGGCCTCGAAGGCGCGCACCAGCCGCTCGGCGTAGGGCGCGGCGACATCGCCGTCGCGCGCCTCGTTGAGCAGCCGGTTGTAGAGCGCGCGGCCGGCGCGGGTGAGCGCGGCGCCGCGCTGCTCGATCTCGCCGAAGCGCGCGGTGTGGGCGCCGCTGGCGCCCTCGGCACCCGCGAAGGCGATCGGTTCCTCCAGCGCCTTGAAGCTGGTCTGGCGCAGCAGGATCGGATGGCGCCGCGTCGGCGGCCCCTCGATCAGCGCCTTGGCACCGATGCCGCGGCGCGGCATCTCGGCCTGCGCCGCATCGATGTCGAGCGTGCGCGGCGTCAGGTGGTTGATGTGCGGACCGCGGAAGCACACGACGTCGGCCACCAGGCGGTGCGAGGCGAGCAGGTGCTCGTAGGTCGCGGCGTCCACCGTCGCGTCGCCGTGCCAGCGGAAGGTGTCGAGCAACGCCGGCACGAAGGCCGCGGCCTGCTCGGCATCCAGGCCGCCCTGGGCCTCGGCCCGCTGCAGCAGTTCCAGCGCCCGCGGCGTGAAGATGCGCCGGCGCCCGAGGATGGCCGCGGCCGCTTCACGCAAGGCCGGGTCCTCGATCAGCGGCAGGCGCAGCAGCGAGGTGAAGACACGAAAGGGATTGGCCGCGAGCGCGGCGTCGGACACGGGCCGGAAGGCCGTCGAATGCACCGGCACGCCGGCTTCGGCCAGGTCGTAGTAGCCCACGGGCGCCATGCCCATCACGGCGAACATGCGGGCGATCAGCGCCAGCTCTTCTTCGGTGCCCACGCGGATCGCGCCGTGGCGCTCCTGGTCGAGGCGCGCGATCTGGTCGCCGGCCGCCAGCGCCTCGCGCAGTGCCGGATCGGCCGCCAGCGCCTTGGCATTGATGTCGGCCACCAGCTCCATGAGCACGCCGTACTGCGGCACCTCGAGACGGTACATCGCCGACAGCGCGGCGGAGAAATCGGAGCGGATCGCGTCCGGGGAGAGCAGGGTTCGGGCTTGCATCGAAGGGGCTTGGTTCGGGGGGCCGTCCGGGCGCCGGCCATTCCGTGCGCTCATGATCGGATGGGATGGCTGGGCCAGGGAGAAGAAGGCATCGTAGGTAGCTACACGCAGACGCGCAAACGACAATATGGAAGGACTTCATCTGATTTCAGAATGACCTTCGCGCCCTCCCCTACCCCGCTCCACACGCCTGTGCACGCGCCGCAGCGCATCGTCGCCGCCTTCGATTTCGACGGCACCATCACCACCACCGACAGCCTGCGCGACTTCGTGCGCCAGACCGTGGGCGATGCGCGCTTTGCCCTCGCGGTGCTTCGCGCATTGCCGTGGCTTGCCGGCCTGAAGCTGGGCCTGTGCGACCGGGCCCAGGCGAAGGCGCGCTTCCTGGGCGCCGCGATGGGCGAGGTCTCGAGGGATGAACTGCAACGCGCTGCCCGACGCTACGCCGGTGCCGAGCTGCGCGCGCTGGTCCGCCCCGAAATGGTCGAACGGATCCGGGCCCATCAGCGCCTGGGCCACACGCTGGTACTCGTCAGTGCATCGCCTGCGCTCTATCTCGCGCACTGGGCCGCGGACATGGGTTTCGACGCCGTGCTCGCCACCGAGCTGGCATTTCCGGACGGCCGCTTCAGAGGCCAGCTGGCATCGCCCAACTGCTGGGGGCCGGAGAAGGTGCGGCGCCTGCAGCAATGGCTAGGAGACGATCGGCCCGCACGGCTGTTCGCGTACGGCGACAGCCGGGGCGACCAGGAGATGCTCGCGCTCGCCGACCACCGGTGGCTGCGCGGAGACGGCCCGATGCCGCCCCTGGAAGCCTGATGGCGTCCGGGGGGATGTGCGCAGGCGCACCAAGACAAAGCCCTAACCTGAACGACTCGTTCATGCAAGACAAACAGGCCTCTTCTAGAATTCGCCTGTGAAAATTTCAAACTTTCGTCGCCATCCCGCAACGCTTTTCTGCAGTGCTGGCCGGAAAGACGAATCCACCGACCTCGGCATCCCTCGGAAGCCTAACGCCACACGCCGCCGCCTGCGCCTCGTGTACGACTCCTGACGATCCCTGCGACGCCACGGCCCCACCTGACTCCCGCTCCCAAGGCTTCCATCGTGATTTCCCTCCCCAGGCGCGCCCGCCGCGCGGGGCGCTTGTGCGCGCACGGCGCCCGCCCGACGACCACCGCGTCATGAGCGCGCTCAACATCCAATGCCTGCAATGGATGGCGGCCGGCGACGAGCCCGCCGCCTGGCCGCTCTTCATCGCCTGGCTGTCGGCCCTCTGGGGCGCCTGGGCCTGCGCCGCGGCGCTGGCCTGGGTCGCATGGAAGCGCCGTCCCGAGCGCGGCTATCTCGCCACCGTCGTGGCCGGTGCGATCCTGGCCTCACTGCTGTCCCATGCGATCGCGGCCCACTTCGACGTGCCGCGCCCCTTCGTGGCGGGATGGGTCCCGGCGTACATCAGCCACCGTGCCAGCGCGGCCACGCCGAGCACGCATGCGACGGTGATGTTCTTCATCGCCTTCGCCCTGCTCTTTCGCGAGGGCCTGCGCCGACTGGGCGGCGCCATGCTCGCACTGGCCTGCATCGTGGGCTGGGCCCGCATCTACGTCGGGGTGCACTTCCCGCTGGACATCCTGGCGGGCATCACGCTCGCCGCGGCGCAGGCCGGATTGCTGTCGCTGGCCTGGAAGCAGTTCCTGCCCGCGTCCGAGGCCGTGGAGTCGCAGCCCGGACAGCGGCGGCACATCGCATCGACCTTTGCGGCATTGCCCTGATCGCCCATCAATCAGCTTAGTAAATTCGCAAAAAACCAGTCGATTTCATTGTGCTTTCGGTCTTTTGCGTGAAGAATTCCTGTCGCGCCATTCAGGGCGTTCAACCAGGCGACAACGATGGAACTGGACCGCACCGACCGGAAGATTCTCGACATCCTCCAGCGCGAGGGCCGCATCGCGATGACCGAGCTCGCGCAACGCATCGGCCTGTCGACCTCGCCCTGCTCCGAGCGCGTCAAGCGCATGGAACGCGAGGGCGTGATCACCGGCTACCACGCGCAGCTGTCGCCGCAGGCGCTGGGCAAGACGCTGCTGGTGTTCGTCGAGATCAAGCTGGCCTCGAAGTCGGGCGAGGTCTTCGACAAGGTGCGCCAGGAACTGCTGCACGTGCCCGACGTGCAGGAGTGCCACCTGGTCTCTGGCGATTTCGACTACCTGGTCAAGGCGCGGCTGGGCGGCATGGACGAGTACCGCAGCCTGCTCGGCGACATCCTCAAGAAGCTGCCGGTCGCGGCCCAGTCGCACTCCTACGTGGTGATGGAAGAGATCAAGGAAAGCATGGCACTGCGCATGGACCGCTGAGCGGCCCGCACGCAGCCCTGTTCAGGCCGTCTCGGCCAACGCCTCGCCCAGGGCGTTGACCAGCCGGTCGATCTCGGCCTTCTCGGTGACGAAGGCCGGCGCCAGCTGGACCGTGTCGCCGCCGCTGCGCACATAGAAGCCCTTGCGCCAGCACGCCATCGCGACCTCGAAGGGCCGGCGCGCGGGTTCGCCCGGCAGCGCCGCCAGCGTGATGCCCGCGGCCAGGCCGTAGTTGCGGATGTCCGTCACGTGCCGCAGACCCTTGAGGCTGTGGACCGCTTCCTCGAAGTACGGTGCCAGCGTCTTCACGCGGCCGATCATGTCCTCGGACTTCAGCACCTCGAGCGCCGCCACACCGGCCGCGCAGGCCACCGGGTGCGCCGAGTAGGTGTAGCCGTGCGCGAACTCGACCATGTAGTCGGGGCCGCCCGCGTCCATGAAGGTCTGGTAGATCTCGTCCTTGGCGACCACCGCGCCCAGCGGCTGCGCGCCGTTGGTGACCTGCTTGGCGATGTTCATGATGTCGGGCACCACGCCGAAGGCCTCGGCGCCCGTCATCGCGCCGCAGCGGCCGAAGCCGGTGATGACTTCGTCGAAGATCAGCAGGATGTCGTGCGCCGTGCAGATGTCGCGCAGGCGCTGCAGGTAGCCCTGCGGCGGCACCACCACGCCGGCCGAGCCGGACATCGGCTCGACGATCACCGCCGCGATGTTCGAGGCGTCGTGCAGCGCGATCAGGTCGAGCAGGCGGTCGGCGAGTTCGGCCCCCTGCGTGGGCATGCCGCGCGTGAAGGCCTGGCCGGGCAGCAGCGTGTGCGGCAGGTGGTCGGCCTCGATGCCGGCGCCGAAGACCTTGCGGTTGCCGCCGATACCGCCCACCGACAGGCCGCCGTAGTTCACGCCGTGGTAGCCCTTCTCGCGGCCGATCAGCCGCGTCTTGCTGGCCTTGCCCTTGGCGCGCCAGTAGGCGCGTGCCATCTTGAGCGAGGTGTCGGCCGCGTCGGAGCCGGAGTTGGTGAAGAACACGCGGTCCAGCCCGGCCGGCGTGAGCTCCTTGATCCTGTTGGCCAGCTCGAAAGCCAGCGGATGGCCGAACTGGAAGGCCGGCGCGTAGTCGAGCTTGGCGATCTGCCGGCTCACGGCCTCGGTGATCTCGGGACGGCCATGGCCCAGGCCGGTGCACCACAGGCCCGACAGGCCGTCGAACACCTTGCGGCCGTCGCTGTCGGTGAAGTAGGTGCCCTTGGCCTCCACGATCATCCGCGGGTCGGCCTTGAAGTGGCGGTTGCCGGTGTAGGGCATCCAGTAGGCGTCGAGCGAGGCGGCATCGGTGCGCTGCGGCGAGGCGGAGGAAGCGACAGTGGAAATGGACATCGGACGACCCGCGGCGCACGCGGCTCAGGTGGGTGGAGAGACCGCGATTCTTGGTCTTCGCATCACCGGTGAAAATGACGCGATATCCACGTTTACTTGCCGATCCATGAAAGTAAGTACCCAACCCAAATCGCGCGCCCTGCTCGGCCAATTGAGCGACATGGACCTGCGCCTGCTGCGGGTGTTCAAGACCGTCGTCGAATGCGGCGGCATGACCGCGGCCGAGCTAGAGCTCAACATCGGCGCCTCCACCGTGAGCCGCCACGTCAAGGACCTCGAGACGCGGCTGGCGATGGTGCTGTGCCGGCGCGGCCGGGCCGGCTTCGCACTCACCTCCGAGGGCCAGCAGGTCTACGAGCAGACGCTGCGGCTGCTGGCCTCGGTCGATGCCTTCCGCAACAGCATCGACGACATCCACCAGCGCCTGGGCGGCCAGCTCGACGTGGCGGTGTTCGACAAGACCGCGACCAACCCGCAGGCCCGGCTGGGCGAGGCCGTGGCGCGCTTCCGCGCGGCCGCGCCGGGCGTGCGCCTGTCGCTGCACGTGGCGAGCATCAACGCCATCGAGCGCGGCGTGATCGACGGCCGCTTCCAGGTCGGCGTCATCCCCTCGCACCGCAGTTCCGAGAGCCTGGCCTATGCCGACCTGTTCGGCGAGACCATGCTGCTCTATTGCGGACAACAGCATCCGCTGTTCACCGCGTCACACACCGGCCTGACCTGGGCCAAGTTGAGGACCCACGCCTTTGCGGGCCTGGGCTACCACTCGCCCAACATGGAACTCAGCCACCGCGCCGAGCTGCCACGCAAGGCCACGGGCTTCGACCAGGAGTCGATCGCCACACTGATCCTCTCGGGCGAGTTCCTGGGCTTCCTGCCCAACCACTATGCCGAGGCCTTCGAGCAGCGCGGCCTGATGCGCGCGATCGCGCCCAAGCGCTTCCACTACGCCTGCCAGTTCGTCAGCCTGGTGCGCAAGTCACCCGCACCCTCGCGCGCCACGCAGATGTTCGCCGAGTGCCTGGTCGCGGCGCATGCGCCGGCCTGAGGGCCGGCGCTGCTTCTTCTATTCGTAGGCGACCGGCACGCGCTTGAGGTTGCACAGCAGCTCGTAGGCGATGGTGCCCGCGCGCCGCGCCACCTCGTTGATCTCGACCTGCGCGCCCCACAGCTCGACCCGGCTGCCGATGCCGGCCTCGGGCCGTGTGCTCAGGTCGACCGTCAGCATGTCCATCGAGACCCGGCCGATGAGCCGCGTGACGATGCCGTCGACCGCCACCGGCGTGCCGGTGCCGGCCAGGCGCGGATAGCCGTCGGCATAGCCCGCGGCCACCAGGCCCACGCGCGTGGGTGCGTCGGCCACGAAGGTGGCGCCGTAGCCCAGCGCGTCGCCGGGTTGCAGCGTGCGCACCGCGAAGACCTGGCTCTCGAAGTGCATCACCGGCCGCAGCGGCTGCGCGCGCCCGTCCCCCTCTGCGCGCCAGGCCGGCGGCATCGGGTCCGCGCCGTAGAGGCAGATGCCGGGCCGCGCCCAGTCGCGCCGGGCCCCGGGCCAGCCGAGGATGCCGGCCGAGTTGCTCAGGCTGCGATCGCCGGGCAGATCGCGGGTCGCGGCATCGAAGGCCGAGAGCTGGCGCGCCGTCATGTCGCGGCCCGGCTCGTCGGCCTGCGCCAGGTGCGTCATCAGCACGATGTCCGAGACCTTCCCACTGGCGCGCAAGCGCGCATGGGCGGCCGGCATGTCGACCAGCGCGAAGCCGGCCCGGCCCATGCCGGAGTCGGCCTTGAGCCAGACCTGCAGCGTGCCCGGATGCGGATCGGCCTCGATCATGCGCAGCTGGGCCTCGTGGTGCACGACGGTCCAGAGGTCCAGCGCATGCGCCGCCGCCAGCTCGTCGGCGTCGAACAGACCCTCGAGCACGAGGATCGGTGCACGGATGCCGGCCGAACGCAGGGTCACGGCCTCTTCGAGGAAGGCGACCGCGAAGCCGTCGGCCTGCCCTTCCAGCGCCTGCGCGCAGCGCACGGACCCATGGCCATAGGCGTTGGCCTTGACCACCGCCAGCGCGCGCCCGCCATGCAGCCGGCGCACCAGCGCGTAGTTGTGGCGCAGCGCACCGAGGTCGATGCGCGCACGGGACGGCCGAGTCATGCCGACGCCGGGGTCGAGGCGGCCGAGGGCTGCAGTGCGCGATGGCGCGCGCCTTCGCTCGCGTAGCGGTCGATGCCCAGGCCGCTGCTGCTGATCTCGGGGCGCCGGCCGGTCACCATGTCGGCGATCAGCCTGGCCGAGCCGCAAGCCATGGTCCAGCCCAGGGTGCCGTGGCCGGTGTTGAGGAACAGGTTCGGGTATTTCGTCGCGCCGATCACCGGCGTGCTGTCGGGCGTCATGGGCCGCAGGCCGGTCCAGAAGCTCGCCGCCGCCACGTCGCCGCCGGGGAACAGGTCCTTGACCACCAGCTCGAGCGTTGCACGGCGCCGCGGATCGAGCCGCAGGTCGAAGCCGCCGAGCTCGGCCATGCCGCCCACGCGGATGCGGTCGTCGAAGCGCGTGACCGCGATCTTGTAGGTCTCGTCCAGCACGGTCGACTGCGGCGCGAAGGCCGGATCGACCAGCGGCACGGTCAGCGAATAGCCCTTGACCGGGTAGACCGGCAGGTCGATGTCGACCGACTGCAGAAAGCTGCGCGAGTAGCTGCCGAAGGCCAGCACGAAGCGGTCGGCCCTCAACACCTCGGCGCCCACGCGCACGCCGGTGATGCGGCCGCCTTCGGTGACCAGCCCGTCGACCGACTGGCCGAAACGGAAGTCCACGCCCAGGTCGCGCGAGAGTTCGCACAGCGCGGTGGTGAAGCGGTGGCAGTCGCCGGTTTCGTCCTTGGGCAGGCGCAGCCCGCCCGCGAGCCGGTCGCGCGCCTGGGCCAGGCTGGGCTCGACCGCTGCGAGCTGGTCGGCGCGCAGCAACTCGTAGGGCACATTGCATTCCTCGAGCACCGCGATGTCGCGCTGCACCGCATCGACCTGCGCCTGCGTGCGGAACAGCTGCAGCGTGCCGCCGGTGCGCTGCTCGTACTGGATGCCGGTGTCGGCGCGCAGCTGCTGCAGGCAGGCCCGGCTGTACTCGGCCACGCGCATCATGCGTTCCTTGTTGACCGCATAGCGCTCGGGCGAACAGTGGCGCAGCATCTGCGCCATCCACTGCAGCTGGAACAGGCTGCCGTCGAGCCGGATCGCGAGCGGCGCATGCTTCTGGAACATCCACTTCATGGCTTTCAGCGGGATGCCCGGCGCGGCCCAGGGTGTGGAGTAGCCGGGCGAGACCTGGCCCGCGTTGGCGAAGCTGGTTTCCAGCGCCGGCCCCGGCTGCCGGTCGAGCAGCGTGACTTCGGCGCCCGACTTCGCGAGGTAGTAGGCGCTGCTGATTCCAATGACGCCGCCGCCGAGGACGATGACTTTCATGACGAGACCCTGTGTGTGATCGGTGAAGTGATCCCACAAATTTAGGGCGGGAGGCCCCGCAAGTTCGATCGAACTTCGGGCCTCTTGCAGTGAATCTTGCTGGCGCGCCCCGGCAAATTCGTCGCCGGGAGTGAAAGACCCGGCGCCGGCCTCAGAGCGCCTACGGGATGACGAACGGCAGGCAACCGCGGCCCGTCAACGCGTCGCCGACGCGCGCGGCGCAACGGACCGCTGCATGCTGCTCTTGCGGTACACATCGACCACATCGAGAAAAGCCAGCAGCACCGGCGAGCGGTCGTCGCGGCGGTAGAGGCAGCTCAGTTCCACGTCGTTGAGGTCGCTGGCGCGCAGCGGCCGGTACACCATGTTGGGCAGGCGCAGGTTCATCGCGGGCTCGGTCGTGATGCAGACGCCGAAGCCGGCCGAGACCAGCGCCACGCAGGTCAGCACGTCCTCCACCTCCTGCTCCACCCGCAGGCGCAGCTTGGCGCGCTGGAAGGCCGCGGTGACGGCCTGCGCCAGGCCCGCGATGGGCAGGTTGGGGTAGAGGATCATGGGCTGGTCCTCGAGGTCGCGCAGCGACACGGTCTTGCGCGCGCACAGCGGATGGCCCTCGTAGAGGCCGACCACCAGCTTCTCGCGCCGCACCGGCTCGACCGCGATGTCGGGGGCCTCGGGCACCAGCCGGTTGAAGCCCACCGTGATGCGCCGCTCGCGCAGCGCCTCGAGCTGCTCGATCTTGCTCATGGTGTGCAGGCCGATCTGCACGTCGGGCCGCTGCGCATGGAAGCGCGCGAGCAGCTGTGGAATCACGCTGAGCACGCTGGCGGTGAAGATGCCGATCTCGATCTTGCCGCCCAGGCCGCGGGCCGCGCGCAGGGTGCGCTCCTCGGCCAGGCGGGCCAGCGACAGCACGTTGGGCACCTCCTCCAGCAGCGCTTGGCCGGCGACGGTCAGGTCCACGCCCTTGGGGGTGCGCACGAACAGCGCAACGCCCATGCCCTCCTCCAGCGCGCGGATCTGGCGCGTGAGCGGCGGCTGGGTCATGTGCAGCTTCTCGGCCGCGCGCGAGAAGTTCCGCTCTTCGGCGAGCGCGAGGAAAAGGCGCATCTGTCGCAGGTCCATGGGTTCTCCTGTTCAATACCCAAAGGGTATCAAACTCGAAAAAATCGGTATTTGACCGTATCGAAGGTGCTGCGGATGATCAGTCCCCAACAAGGAGACCTCGATCCCATGACACCCCAGCAACACCTGCAGGCCGCGGCCGCGCTGCGCGACGCGGCGCGCACCGGCCGCTTCATCGCGCCGCTGCGCGAACAGTTCACCGACATCACCGGGGACGATGCCTACGCCATCCAGAAGATCAACACCGAACTGCGCGTGCAGCAGGAAGGCCGGCGCGTCGTCGGCTGCAAGATCGGCCTGACCTCGCGCGTGGTGCAGCAGCAGCTCGGCGTCGACCAGCCCGACTTCGGCGTGCTGTTCGACGACATGGTCTATGGCGACGGCGAACCGGTGCCCGCCGAGGTGCTGCACCAGCCCAAGGTCGAGGCCGAGATCGCCTTCGTGCTCGGCCGCGACCTCGACATGGCGCTGCCCGGCCACACCGACCTGATCCGCGCCATCGACTACGCGCTGCCTGCCATCGAGATCGTCGGCAGCCGCATCGCGGCCTGGAACATCAAGTTCGTCGACACCGTCGCGGACAACGCCTCGGCCGGCGCCTACGTGCTCGGCACCACGCCGCGCAAGCTGGCCGACTTCGACCTGCGCCTGGCCGGCATGGCCATGCTGCGGCGCGGCGAGCCGGTGTCGACCGGCGCCGGCGCGGCCTGCCTGGGCCATCCCCTCAATGCCGTGGTGTGGCTGGCCCGCACCATGGCCCGGCTGGGCGCACCGCTGCGCGCGGGCGACCTGGTGCTTTCGGGCGCGCTCGGCCCGATGGTGGCCGTGGCGCCAGGCGACATCTTCGAGACCCACATCAACGGCCTGGGCAGCGTGCGCGCGGCCTTCGCGGCAGCCCCTGGCGGAGACAAGGCATGAACGACACCACGACCCCTTCCATCGAACACTTCGCCGAGCTGCTCGACAGCTGCGCGCGCGAGGCCCGAGAGCTGCCGCAGATCGATCCCGAGAACCGCCTGGGCCTGGAAGAGGCCTATGCCATCCAGGCCGCGTCGATCCGGCGCCGCATCGCGCGCGGCGAACGCCGCGTGGGCGTGAAGATGGGCTTCACCAGCCGCGCCAAGATGCTCCAGATGGGGCTGTCGGACGTGATCTGGGGCCGGCTCACCTCCAGCATGCAGGTGGAGGAAGGCACGGCCATCGACTTCTCGCGCTTCGTGCATCCGCGCTGCGAACCCGAGCTGGCCTTCGTGCTCAAGAAGCCGCTGGCAGGCGACGTCACGGGGCCGGAGGCACTGGCCGCGGTCGAGGCCATCGCACCCGCGCTGGAGATCATCGATTCGCGCTACCAGGACTTCAAGTTCACGCTGCCCGAGGTGATCGCCGACAACGCCTCGTCGAGCGCCTTCGTGATCGGCCCCTGGAGCGATCCGCGCCGGGTGGACTTCGGCAACCTCGGCCTCACGCTGAACATCGACGGCCGCGTGGCGCAGGTGGGCTCCACCGCCGCGCTGCTGGGCCACCCGCTGCGTTCGCTGGTGGCGGCCGCGCGGCTCTCGGCCGCGGCCGGCGAGCCGCTGCAGGCCGGCTGGATCGTGATGGCCGGCGGCGCCACGCCGGCCGAATGGATCCACCCGGGACAGTACGTCTCGATCGAGATGGAGCGGCTCGGCCAGGCCGGCTTCCACCTGAAGGGCTGAGGCCGCCTTTCTTTCGCCCCACAACACCAGGAGACAGACACCATGAGTTCCACCCCCGCCAAGCCCTTCGACCCTTCGGTGATCGAGCGCGTCATCGGCCCCTACCTCGAGGGCCAGCAAAGCCCCGAGGAACGCGGCCAGGTCTACCGCGACCTGCTGGGCTACGTGCCGCCGCGCATCCAGTCGCGCTTCCATGTCACGGGCGCGCTGGACCCGAAGATGCTCGACCTGCAGGAGCAGATGCGCACGCACGCGATGTACACCGACGTGCTCGACCCCAAGACCGTGCAGCTGATGCTGTTCGGCATGCTGCTGATGGACATGAACGACGCGGCCACCACGCACGGCCTGGCGGCACGCCGCGCCGGCGCGGGCTGGGCCGAACTGCAGGCGGTCATCAGCCTGTGCTTCCTGTTCCGCGGCCTGCCCGCGGCCAACCGCGGCGCCGACATCCTGGCCGATCTCGCCCAGCGCGAGGACGCCGCCTCGAAGGCCGCCGCAGCGTGAGCACGCCCACCACCGCGGGCGTTGCGGCACCGCCGTGCCCGGGCCCGGACCGCAACCTCCGCCAGCCGCGCTTCACGCTGCCGCGCGGCGCCGTCGACACGCATGCGCATGTCTTCGGTCCGCAGGCGCGCTACCCCTTCTCGCCCGAGCGCAGCTACACGCCGGAAGACTGCACGGTCGACCAGTACCGGACGCTGCTCGACACGCTGGGCATCGACCGCTGCGTGCTGGTGCAGGGCGGCGCGCACGGCACCGACAACCGCGCCACGCTCGATGCGATCGAGGCGCTCGGCGTGCGCGCCCGCGGCGTGGCGGTGATCCGGCCCGGCCTCTCGCCCGCGGCGCTGCAGGCGCTGCACGACGGCGGCATGCGCGGCTGCCGCATCTCGACCGTGGTGCGCGGCGGCGCGAACTTCGAGCATCTCGAAGCGCTGGCCGAGGCCACACACGCACTGGGGTGGCACCTGGTGCTGCACCTGCGGCACTCGGCCGAGCTGACGGCGCTCGCCCCGCGCCTGCGCGCCCTGCCCAACCCCTTCGTGCTCGACCACCTGGGCCATGTGCTGGGCAGCGAGGGCACGCAGAGCGAAGGCTTCGCGGCCGTGATGGACCTGCTGGCCACAGACCGCTGCTGGGTCAAGCTGGCCAGCCTCTACCGCTCGTCCTCGCTGCCCTACCCGCACCCCGACATGCTGCCGATGGTGCACGCGGTCGCGCGGGCCCGGCCCGACCGGCTGCTGTGGGGCACCAACTGGCCGCACCCGATCCATGCAGGGCCGATGCCCAACGACGCCGACACCGTCGACCTGATCCCGCTCTGGGTCCCCGATCCCGAGGTGCAGCAGCAGATGCTGGTGCGCAACCCGGCACGGCTGTACGGCTTCGACGACTGACCCCCCAACAGAAGACAACTGGAACAGAACAATGAAGACAAACCCGATTCGACACCTCGCCCGCCTGCTGGCCTGCGGCACGCTGATGGCCTTCGCCACGGCCGGCATGGCACAGAACTTCCCGAGCCGCCCGATCACCATCGTGGTCCCGTTCCCGCCGGGCGGCACGACCGACATCCTGGCGCGCGCCGTGGCCGAAGGCATGGGCCGCGAGCTCAAGCAGACGGTGATCGTCGACAACCGGCCCGGCGCCGGCGGCAACGTGGGCACCGAGGTGGTGGTGCGCGCCAAGCCCGACGGCTACACGCTGCTGGTCAGCACCGCGGGCCCGCTGAGCATCAACCAGCATCTCTACAAGCGCCAGGGCTACGACCCGGTCAAGGACCTGTCGCCGATCGGCATGCTGGCCTCGGTGCCGATCGTGCTGGTAACGAACCCCGCGCAGCCCTACAAGACGGTGGCCGAGTTCATCGCCTACGCCAAGTCGCATCCGGGCAAGCTCTCGTACGGCTCGCAGGGCAACGGCACCACCAGCCACCTCACGATGGAACTGCTCAAGTCGCAGGCCGGCCTCGACCTGGTGCACGTGCCCTACCGCGGCAGTTCGCCGGCGGCCAACGACCTCATGGGCGGCGCGATCCAGGTGATGTTCGACAACTCGCCCTCGACCCTGCCCTTCGTCGAGTCGGGCCGCATGCGCGGCCTGGGCGTGGCGACGGCGCAGCCGGTGGCGGCGATCAAGGGCCTGCCGGCCATCGCCGAGACCGTGAAGGGCTTCGAGTCCGTCGCCTGGTTCGCCATCGTCGGCCCGGCCGCCCTGCCCGCCGACGTGCTGCACAAGCTCAATGCGGCGGTCAACACCACGCTCAAGCGGCCCGACCTGGTGCAGCGCTTCGCGGCCACCGGCGTGGAACTGACCGGCGGCGAGCCCAAGGCACTGGCCAGCTTCATGCAGGCCGAGAGCATCAAGTGGGGCAAGGTGGTGCAGTCCGCCGGCGTGAGCCTCGACTGACCCGCCTCGCCTTCCCCGCCCCAGAAATTTCATCACCATCCACAAGGGAAACCCATGCCCATCGTCCACATCCAGATGCTCGAGGGGCGCGACGCCGCCACCGTGAGCCAATGCCTGCGGGAGGTCGCGCGCGTCGTGCACCAGACGCTCAGCGCGCCGCTGGAGACCATCCGCGTCGTCGCCACCGAGGTGCCGCGCACCCACTGGGCCATCGGCGACCGCACACGCAGCGACATCGAGGCCGAGAAGAAGGCGGCCAAAGCGGAGCCCGCATCGTGAGCGCCCGGCTCAAGGTCGCGATCATCGGCCCCGGCAACATCGGGACCGACCTGATGATCAAGGTGATGCGCAACAGCCAGCACCTGGAGATGGGCGCGATGGTCGGCGTGGACCCGGCCTCGGAAGGCCTGCAGCGCGCTGCCCGCCTGGGCGTGGCGACCACGGCTCAGGGCCTGGACGGCCTGCTCGCGCTCGACATCTTCCCCGACATCGACATCGTCTTCGACGCCACCTCGGCCGGCGCGCATGCCCGCCACAACGAGGTGCTGCAGCAGCACGGCGTGCAGGTGATCGACCTGACGCCCGCGGCCATCGGCCCCTACGTGATCCCGGCCATCAACCTCGAGGCCGAGAACGCCAGCAACATGAACATGGTGACCTGCGGCGGGCAGGCGACGATCCCGATCGTGGCGGCCGTCTCGCGCGTGGCCAAGGTCTACTACGGCGAGATCGTGGCCTCGATCTCCAGCAAGTCCGCCGGCCCGGGCACGCGCGCCAACATCGACGAGTTCACCGAGACCACGCGCGCCGCGATCGAGAAGCTGGGCGGCGCACAGCGCGGCAAGGCCATCATCGTGCTGAACCCGGCCGAGCCGCCGTTGATCATGCGCGACACGGTGTTCGTTCTCTCGGAGCCCGCCGACCAAGCCGCGGTGGAACGCAGCATCGAACAGATGGTGGCGAGCGTGCAGGCCTATGTGCCGGGCTACCGCCTGAAGCAGCGCGTGCAGTTCGATGTGGTGCCGCCCGAGGCGCCGCTCAACATCCCCGGCCTGGGCCTGCGCCACGGCCTCAAGACCTCGGTGTTCCTCGAAGTCGAGGGCGCCGCCCACTACCTGCCCGCGTACGCCGGCAACCTCGACATCATGACCTCGGCCGCTCTGGCCTGCGCCGACATGATGGCCCGGCGCCGCATCGCCGCCGGCATCGCGCGCGGCCTGAAGGAAGCAGCATGACCGCCAAGAAACTCTACATCTCCGACGTGACGCTGCGCGACGGCAGCCACGCCATCCGCCACCAGTACAGCCTGGCCAATGTGCGCGCCATCGCGGCCGCGCTCGACGCCGCCGGCGTCGACAGCCTCGAGGTCGCGCACGGCGACGGCCTGGAAGGCTCCAGCTTCAACTACGGCTTCGGCGCCCACACCGACGTGGAGTGGATCGCCGCCGCGGCCGAGAGCGTGCAGCACGCGAAGATCGCGACCCTGCTGCTGCCCGGCATCGGCACCACGCACGACCTGCGCAATGCCTACGACGCCGGCGCGCGCGTGGTGCGCGTGGCGACCCACTGCACCGAAGCCGACGTCTCGCGCCAGCACCTGGAGTACGCGCGCGAACTGGGCATGGACCCGGTGGGCTTCCTGATGATGAGCCACATGACCACGCCGCAGAAGCTGGCCGAGCAGGCCAGGCTGATGGAAAGCTACGGCGCCACCTGCGTCTACGTGGTCGACTCCGGCGGCGCGCTGGGCATGCAGGACGTGCGGGAGCGCTTCCGCGCCTTCAAGGAGGTGCTCAAGCCCGAGACCGCCACCGGCATCCATGCGCACCATAACCTGAGCCTGGGCGTGGCCAATTCCATCGTGGCCGTCGAGGAAGGCTGCGACCGCATCGATGCCAGCCTGGCCGGCATGGGCGCGGGCGCGGGCAACGCGCCGCTGGAGGTCTTCATCGCCGCGGCCGCGCGCCTGGGCTGGAACCACGGCTGCGATCTCTACCGCCTGATGGACGCGGCCGACGACCTGGTGCGCCCGCTGCAGGACCGTCCGGTGCGCGTGGACCGCGAGACGCTGGCGCTGGGCTATGCCGGCGTGTACTCGAGCTTCCTGCGCCATGCGGAGGCCGCGGCGCAGAAGTACGGCCTCAAGACCGTGGACATCCTGGTCGAGTTGGGCCGGCGCAAGATGGTCGGCGGCCAGGAGGACATGATCGTCGACGTGGCGCTGGACCTGCTCAAGCCGCAGGCCGCAGCACACGCCTGACACGGGGCGCCGCCGGCGCCCTCACCCCGCGCGCTTCGAATCGGGCTGCAGGATGTGCAGCCCGATCAGCCGCGTGAGTTCCGCGGCATCGCGTGCCGCGATCGCGTCGACCATCTGGAAATGCTCCTCGGCCGAGCGTTCGATGCGCGCCTGGGTCCACCACTGGACCACCGGCGTGGTCGGGATGTTGCCGCGCACGTCCAGCGCCAGCTTCGCCAGTTCGCGGTTCGGGCAGAGCTCCGTGAGCCGCACATGGAAGTCGCGGTTGGCCGTGAACTTCTGCGCCGCGTCGCCGTCGCGGATGCAGGCCGCGAAGCGCGTCGCCAGCGCGCGCAGGTCGGCGATGTCGGCCTCGGTCGCGGCCGCGACGATGCCGGGCGCGGTCGCGCTCTCCAGCACCACGCGCACCTCCACCAGTTCGCGGTGGCGTGCTTCGTCGATCACCGCCACATAGAAACCGCGGTCGGGAATGCGCTGCACCACCCCCTTGACCGCCAGCTTCTCCAGCGCCCGGCGCACGTCCGCGCGCGAGCAGCCGTAGCGCTGCTCGAGGTCCACCTGCTTGAGCCAGGTGCCGTTCGTGAGCCGCCCCGCGGCGATGTCCGAGGTGATGGCGTCGGCGACGGCGTCCGCCCCCTTGGGCGCTTCCTTGATGTCTTGGGTCTGGGTGTTCATGGCCATTCGTGGTGCACGCGCGCGGCGGCCGGCGCGCCAAGCATAGCGGCGCGGCATGGCACCGTTCCTGCGTCACGATCTGCGTGGCGTGCCGGCGCCGAAACAGGTTGCGGAGCCCGATTCAAGTCCATAGAATTCGCTCCATCAATTTTTGGATCTAATTTTGGATCACCAATTCTATCCCCCCGCCCGCGGCGATGCAGCGCCCCTGGTCTTCGGCTACTACGACCTGGGCGCCACCACGGTGTATGCGGCCTCGGCCGATCCCCGCTTCCACTACTGCCTCTACGTGCCGCCGGGCTACCAGGCGGGCGCGACGCCGGCCGAGATCCTGGTCGTGGTCCATGGCAGCCCGCGCACCTTCATGGACTTCCGGGACCAGTTCGCCGACTTCGCCGAGGCGCAGCAGGTGGTGGTGGTCTGCCCGCTGTTCCCCGTGGGGCTGGGCGACGACGCCAAGGGCGACGACTACAAGTACCTGAGCCAGGGCGGCATCCGCTACGACGAGGTGCTGCTGGGCATCGTCGAGGACGTGCGGCGGCGCTACGCGCTGGCCGCGCCGACCTTCGGCCTGTTCGGCTTCTCGGGCGGCGCGCAGTTCGCCAACCGCTTCCTGCTGCTGCAGCCGCAACACCTGTGGGCCGCGTCGCTGGGCGCGCCGGGCTCGGTCACGCTGGTCGACGACGGCCAGGACTGGTGGGTCGGCACGCGCGACATCGCCGCCTGCTTCGGCCGCCCGCTGGACCGCGCGGCCCTGCGCCAGGTGCCGGTGCAGCTGCTGGTGGGCGCCGAGGACCTCGACGGCCGCGAGATCACGCACCGCGAGGGCGGCCGCTTCTGGATGGCCGGCGCCAACCAGGCCGGCGCCTCGCGGCCCGAGCGGCTGGAGACGCTGCGGCGCTCGCTGGTGGCGGCCGGCCTCGCGGTGGCGCACGAGGTCATCGCAGGCGCGGGCCACGATGCGGCACCGGCCATCCGGCATGCCAAGCCCTACCTGGCCGAACAGCTCGCGCGGCACCGCGCGGCGACCCTGGCCACGACGACGCCCTGAAGCCATGCCCCTCACCCCTTCAACGGACCGACGATGAAACCCCTGCTCCTCACCACTGCGTTGCTGCTCGCGCTGCCGGCCGTCGGCACGGCCGTCGCCGCCACCCGCATCACCGTCGCGCTGCCGGCGGACATCCGCAGCACCAACCCCGGCGTCAACCGCGATGACAACACCGACGGCGTGATCGCGAACGTCGTCGAGGGCCTGGTCGGCTACGGCGAGGGCGGCGACGTCAAGCCGCTGCTGGCGCGCTCGGTCACGGTCTCGCCCGACGGCCTGAGCTACACCTTCAAGCTGCGCACCGACGTGCGCTTCCACAACGGCGAGAAGCTCACGTCGGCCGATGCGCTGTGGAGCTGGCAGCGCTACATGGACCCGAAGACCGAGTGGCGCTGCCTGGCCGAGTTCGACGGCCGCAACGACCTCAAGGTGACATCGGCCGAAGCGCCCGACGCGCAGACCTTCGTGCTGCGCATCAACCGCCGCAGCGCGCTGCTGCTCGACACGCTGGCGCGCACCGACTGCGGCATGACCGCCATCCTGCACAAGGCCTCGGTCAAGCCCGACGGCAGCTGGGACCGCCCGATCGGCACCGGCCCCTACCAGCTCACCGACTGGAAGCGCGGCCGCGGCGTGACGCTCACGCGCTTCGAGGGCTACACCTCGCCCGAAGGAACCAAGGCCGACGGCTACGTGGGCCTCAAGACGCCCAGCGTCGACCAGGTCGAGTTCCAGGTGATCCCCGATGCGGCCACGGTCAAGCTGGCGGTGGCGGCGCGCTCGATCGACATCGCGCAGCTGCTGTCCTCCGACGTGGCCGAGACCCGCGGCAACCCGCTGCTGGTGACCATGCCCGAGCCCGACTCGTCCAAGCACGTGCTGCTGTTTCAGACCCGCGACCCGCTGATGTCGGACCCGAAGTTCCGCCGTGCGGTGGCCGCCGCGCTCGACTACAAGCAGCTGGTCGACGTCGCCAGCGACGGGCTGTCCAAGCCCAACAACTCGGCGGTGTTCGAGCGCTCGGTCTACATGGATGCGGTGCAGCGCAAGGGCTTCAAGACCGACCTCGCGCTGGCCAAGGCGCTGCTCAAGGAGAGCAGCTACAAGGGCCAGACGATCAAGCTGGTGGCCAACAAGCGCGCGCCGATGCCCAGCTTCCAGGTCGCGCTCGTGACCCAGGCCATGCTGCAGGCCGTGGGCATCAAGGTCGAGATCGAGGTGCTCGAATGGGCCACCCAGCTCGACCGCTACAACGCGGGCAACTACCAGATGATGTCCTTCTCCTACTCCGGCCGGCTGGACCCGGCGCTGAGCTACGAGCAGTTCGTGGGCGACAAGGCGCGCCAGCCGCGCAAGGTCTGGGACAACCCCGAGGCGCTGGCGATGATCGAGGGCGCCAAGGTGGTGAGCGACCCGGCCGAGCGGCGCAAGATCTTCGACCGGCTGCACGAGCTCTCGCTGGTCGACGTGCCGCTGATCACGCTCTACAACGGCCTGACGGTCTGGGTCCGCGCCAAGCGCGTGAGCGGCTTCAGCCCGTGGGAAGGCAAGCCGCGGCTGTGGACCGCGCGCGTGGGGACCTGAGCATGCGGCCCCGTACCGAGGACCCCTCAAGATGATGCGTTTCGTCTCCCGCCGGCTCGCCACCGCGCTGCCCACGCTGTTCATCAGCGCGGTCGCGGTGTTCTTCCTGATCCGCCTGATCCCGGGCGACCCGGCCGCGCTGATGCTCGGCGACCAGGCCGACGCCGCCAGCCTGGCCGACCTGCGCCATCGCCTGGGCCTGGACCTGGGCCTGGCCGCGCAGTTCGGGCGCTGGCTGCTGCAGGTGCTGCAGGGCGACCTCGGCGCCTCCATCCGCACCGGCGAGCCGGTGCTGCCGCTGGTGCTCGAGCATTTCGTGGTGAGCGCGCGCATCGTGTTCATCGCGGTCGCGCTGGCGGCCGCGATCGCCGTGCCCGCGGGCATGCTCGCGGCCTGGCGCCAGAACGGCAAGCTCGACATCGGGCTGGTCGGCACCGCCACCGTGCTGCTGTCCATCCCCAGCTTCTGGCTCGGCCTGATGCTGCTCTACGTCTTCGGCCTCAAGCTGGGCTGGCTGCCGGTGGTGGGCTACGTGGCCTTCGCCGAAGACCCGGTGGCCGCGGCGGTCTACATCGTGCTGCCCATCGCCACGCTGGTGCTGCACGAGACCGGCATCCTGATCCGCATGGCGCGCGCCAGCACGCTCGAGGTGCTGCGCCTCGACTACATCACGCATGCCCGCGCCAAGGGCCTGTCCGAATCGGTGGTGCTCTGGCGCCATGCCTTCCGCAATGCCTTCGGCCCGACCTGGACCCTGATCGGCCTGGTGCTGGGCAACCTGCTCGGCGGCATCGCGGTGGTGGAAACCGTCTTCACCATCCCCGGCCTGGGCCGCCTGCTCGTCGACTCGATCTTCGGGCGCGACTACCCCGTGATCCAGGGCTGCCTTCTGTTCGTTGCCTTCGTCTACATCATGATCAATCTCGTGGTCGACCTCTGCTATCCCTTCTTCGACCCGCGGGTGGGCGAGGAATGAAAGCCGTCCCCCTCAACGCCGCGATCGGCGCCACGCTCGTGGGCCTGCTGGTCGCCACCGCCGTGACCGGGCTCTTCTGGACCCCCTTCGATCCGCTGGCCATCGGCTACACCGGCCGCCTCGCCGCGCCCGGCGCCGCGCACTGGCTGGGCACCGACGAGTTCGGGCGCGACGTGCTCAGCCGGCTGATGACGGCCGCCGCCACCAGCACCCGCATCAGCCTGCTCACCGTGATGCTGGCCGTGTGCCTGGGCACGGTGGCGGGCGTGCTCGCCGGCTACCTGCGCGGCTGGACCGACCGCGTGCTGATGGCCTTCAACGATGCGCTGCTGGCCTTCCCCGGCATCCTGCTCGCGCTCGGACTGCTGGCCGTGTTCGGCGCCAGCGAATACGGCATCGTGGTCGCGCTGGGCATCGCCTACGCGCCCTCGGTGGCGCGCATCGTGCGCGGCGCGGTGCTGTCGCTGCGCGAGCGCGACTACGTGGCCGCCTCGCGCGTGATGGGCAACTCGGAGCTCTACACCGTGGCGCGCCACATCCTGCCGAACTGCATCGCGCCGCTGATCGTGCTCGCGACCTCGATGTTCGGCTGGGCGCTGCTGGCCGAGAGCGCACTGAGCTTCCTCGGCCTGGGCGTGCCGCCGCCCGCGCCGACCTGGGGCAACATGCTGGCCGCGAGCCGGCCCTTCATCGCCAACGCCGCCTGGCTCGCCGTGCTGCCGGGCCTGTGCATCTCGCTCACCCTGCTGGGCATCAATCTGCTGGGAGACGCGGTGCGCGACCGACTCGATCCCCACATGCGGGGCGCCTGAGCCATGAACAGCCCCGCATTGCTCGAGGTCCGCGACCTCGCCCTCGCCCTGCGCAACGGCACGCCGCTGGTGCACGGGATCGGCTTCGAGGTCCGGCCCGGCGAGATCGTCGGCATCGTCGGCGAATCCGGCAGCGGCAAGACGCTGGCGGCGCGCTCCGTCATGGGCCTGGCGCCGCCGGCCATCCAGCGCACCGGCGGCGCGATCCGCTTCGAAGGCCAGGACATCACGCAGCTCGCGCCCGCGGCGCTGCGCAAGCTGCGCGGCGCGCGCATGGGCATGGTGTTCCAGGAACCCATGACCTCGCTCAACCCGTCGATGCCCATCGGCCGGCAGCTCGACGAGGGCCTGGCGCTGCACACGCGGCTCACGCCGGCCGAGCGCCGGGCGCGCATCCTGGAGATGCTGGCGCGCGTGCGCATCGACGACCCGGTCGGCGCGCTCGCAGCCTACCCGCACCGCTTCTCCGGCGGCATGCGCCAGCGCATCATGCTGGCCTCGGCCATGCTGCTGCGCCCCGCGCTGCTGATCGCCGACGAGCCGACCACCGCGCTCGACGCCATCGTGCAGCGCGACGTGCTGGAGCTGATGGTCGGGCTCACGCGCGAGCACGGCACCGCCGTGCTGATGATCAGCCACGACCTGCCGATGATCGCGCGCTACACCGACCGCATCGTCGTGATGCACCACGGCCGCATCGTCGAGCAGGGGCCGACGGCCGCGCTGGTGACGGCGCCGCAGGAGCCCTACACGCGCAAGCTGCTGGCCGCCATGCCGCAGCGCGGCGCCACCCGCGCGCCCAGTGCCGCGCCGCCGGTCCTCGAGGTCGACGGCCTGGTCGTGGACTACCCCGGCAGCGGCGGCCTGTTCACGAAACGCGAGCCGCGCCGCGCGCTGCACGGCATCGACCTGCGCGTGGGCGCGGGCGAGGTGGTGGCGCTGGTCGGCGGCTCGGGCTCGGGCAAGACCACGCTGGGCCGGACCATCGCCGGCCTGATCCGGCCGACCGCCGGCAGCCTGCGCTTCGAGGGCAAGCCGATCGTGCCGGGCGGCGACGGCTGGGCGCGCTACCGCGCGCAGTGCCAGATGGTGTTCCAGGACCCGGTCTCCTCGCTCGACCCGCGCATGACGGTGGCGGCGCTGATCGGCGAGGCGCTGCGCACGGTGCCGGGCCTGACGCCCGCCGCAAAACAGGCGCGCATCGCCGAGGTGCTGGACGAGGTCGCGCTGTCCGCCGACGTCGCGCAGCGCTATGCGCACGAGCTCTCGGGCGGCCAGCGCCAGCGCGTGGCGATCGCGCGCGCGGTGGTGCGCCGGCCGGCCTTCATCGTGGCCGACGAGCCGGTCTCGGCGCTCGACGTCACGGTGCGCGCCCAGATCCTCACGCTGTTCGCGCAGCTGCAGTCGCGCCACGGCTTCTCCTGCCTGTTCATCAGCCACGACCTGGGCGTGGTCGAGCAGATCGCCGACCGCGTGGTCGTGATGCGCCAGGGCGCGATCGTAGAGGCCGGCCTGCGCGACCAGGTCTTCGACCGCCCCGCCGACGCCTACACGCAGGAACTGCTCGGCGCCGTGCCGCGGCTGCACACCGCGCTGGCCCAGCGCGTGCTGGCCGACCAAGCGGCCTGACCCCGATCCTCCCTTCCGCCTACGCCCATGCCCGACATCCCTTCCTTCCTGACCGAAGACCTGCAGGCGCAACTGCAGGCCGCGGCCCGCGACGCCCAGGCCCGCGCCTACGCGCCCTATTCACGCTTCCAGGTCGGTGCCGCCGTGCTCGACGAGCAGGGCTGCATCCATGCGGGCTGCAACGTCGAGAACGCGGCCTATCCCGAAGGCACCTGTGCCGAAGCCGGCGCGATCGCCGCGATGGTGCTGGCCGGCGGCACGCGCGTGCGGGCCGTGCTGGTGCTGGGCGAGGGCGCGGCGCCGGTCACGCCCTGCGGCGGCTGCCGCCAGAAGCTGCGCGAATTCGCCGACGGCGCGACGCCGGTGCTGGTGGCCGATCGCCAGCGCCTGCGCGCGCACTTCACGCTGTCCGAACTGCTGCCCGCCAGCTTCGGCCCCGACCACCTGGCTCGGCCCGACGCCTGAGCGCGCGCCCTCTTCCCACCTCAAGGATTCCATGACCCCGCCACTCGACCCGGGCACCGCCGCGCGCATCGCGCTGGCCTGCCTCGACCTCACCAGCCTCAACGACGCCGACACCGAGGCCGACATCGAGCGCCTCTGCCGCCGCGCCCAGGGGCCGCACGGCCCCACGGCCGCGGTCTGCGTCTGGCCGCGCTTCGTGGCGCAGGCGCGGCGCCTGCTGCCTGAGCACATCGCCGTGGCGGCGGTGGCCAACTTCCCGGCCGGCGGCACCGACCTCGCGCGCGCGGTCGAGGACACGCGGGCCGTCGTCGCGGCCGGCGGCAACGAGGTCGACGTCGTGCTGCCCTACGCCGCGCTGCGCGCGGGCGACGAAGCCGCCGTGCGCGCGCTGCTGGACGCGGTGCGCGCGGCCGCGCCGTCGCTCACGCTCAAGGTGATCCTCGAGACCGGTGTGCTGGCCGACGAAGCGCTGATCGCCCGCGCCTCGACGCTGTCGATCGCGGCCGGCGCCGACTTCCTCAAGACCAGCACCGGCAAGACGCCGGTGAGCGCCACGCCGGCGGCCGCCCAGGCCATGCTGGCCTGCATCGCCTCGACACCCGCGGCACGCCCGGTCGGCTTCAAGGCCTCGGGCGGCGTGCGCACCGTGGCCGACGCCGCGATCTACATCGCGCTGCAGTCGCAGCTGCTGGGCGCCGAGAGCCTGGTGCCGCGGCGCTTGCGCATCGGCGCCAGCAGCCTGCTCGACGACATCGAGGCGGTGCTGGACGGCCGCGGCAGCGCGGTGATGCCGAAGGGCGGCTACTGATGGGCGCGCAGGCCACCCCGCCGCCCGCGCTGGCGCAGGAGATCATCCGCATCAAGCGCGACGGCCAGGCGCTGGCACAGGCCGAGATCGAGGCCTTTGTCCAGGGCCTGGTCGATGCCTCGTGGAGCGAATCGCAGGCGGCGGCGCTGGCGATGGCGATCTACCTCAAGGGCATGACGCCGGCGGAGACAGTCGCGCTGACGCACGCGATGGCGCGCTCGGGCGAGATGCTGAGCTGGGCCGATGCGCAGCTGCCCGGGCCGATCCTCGACAAGCATTCCACCGGCGGCGTGGGCGACAAGGTCAGCCTGCCGCTGGCACCGATCGTCGCGGCCTGCGGCGGCTACGTGCCGATGATCTCCGGGCGTGGCCTGGGCCACACCGGCGGCACGCTGGACAAGCTCGACAGCATCCCGGGCTACCGCAGCACGCCGCCGGTCGAGCAGCTGCGCGCGGCCCTGCAATCGGCCGGCTGCGCGATCGTCGGGCAGACGGCCAGGCTGGCACCGGCCGATCGCACGCTCTATGCGATCCGCGACGTGACCGCGACGGTCGAGTCGCTGCCGCTGATCACCGCCAGCATCCTCTCGAAGAAGCTGGCGGCCGGCCTGCACGGGCTGGTGATGGACGTGAAGACCGGCAACGGCGCCTTCGCTGCCGAGCGCGCGCAGGCCCAGGCGCTCGCGCAGTCGCTGGTCGGCGTGGCCCAGGGCGCGGGCCTGCCGACGCGGGCCTGGATCACCGACATGAACCAGGTGCTGGGCCACAGCTGCGGCAATGCGCTGGAAGTGCACGAGGCCGTGGCCCTGCTGCGCGGCGAGCCCTGCGAGCCGCGCCTGCGGGAGATCACGCGCATGCTGGGCGCGGAGATGCTGCTGCTCGGCCGGCTCGCGTCAAGCACCGACGAGGCGCTCGCGCGCATCGACGCCGCCCTGGCCAGCGGCCAGGCGCTGGAGCGCTTCGCGCGCATGGTGCGCGCGCTCGGCGGGCCGGCCGACTTCGTCGAACGGCCCGGCCACTACCTGCCCGCCGCGCCCGAACAGCAGGTGGTGCGGGCCGCGCACGACGGCTGGGTGGCGCGCATGCACACGCGCGAGATCGGCCTGCGGGTGATCGACCTGGGCGGCGGCCGGCGCCAGGCTTCGGACCGCGTCGATCCGCGCGTCGGCTTCTCCGAGATCGCGCCGATCGGCCGCCAGGTCGCGCGCGGCGAGGTGCTGGCGCGCGTGCACGCGGCCACGCCCGACGCAGCCGAGGCAGCCGCGACCGCGCTCGCCCGGCTGATCGAGGTCGACGAGGCGCCGGTGGCACCCCGGCCCGTGATGCTCCAGCGTTCGGCGGACTGAGGCCATGGCACGCGCATTGGTGATCGTGCTCGATTCGCTGGGCCTGGGTGCCACGCCGGACGCGCCGGACTTCGGCGACAGCGGCGCGAACACGCTGGGCCACATCGCGCGGTGGTGCGCCGACGCCGGCCGGCCGCTGCGGCTGCCGACCTTGTCGAAGCTCGGCTTTCCGCAGGCGGCCCACGCCGCGAGCGGCCACTGGCCGGCCGGCCTGGCCGTGCACCCGGCGCCCGACGGCGCCTTCGGTGCCGCCTGCGAACGCAGCCGCGGCAAGGACACGCCCAGCGGCCACTGGGAGCTCATGGGCTGTCCGGTCGAATTCGACTGGGGCTACTTCCCGGCGCCGGCCGAAGCCGGAGCCCCGGTGTTCCCGGCCGACCTGATGCGGCGCTGGTACCGCGCCTGCGGCTTCGAGGGCAGCCTCTGCAACGGGCATGCGAGCGGCACCGAGGTGCTCGCGGTCTTCGGCGATGCGCACGTCGCCACCGGCCTGCCGATCTGCTACACGAGCAGCGACAGCGTGTTCCAGGTCGCGGCCCACGAAGCGCACTTCGGGCGCGAGCGCCTGTACCGGATCTGCGAGATCGCCAAGCCGCTGTTCGACGAGCTCGGCATCGCCCGCGTGATCGCGCGCCCCTTCGACGGCGCCGCGGGCCGCTACCGCCGCACGGGCGGGCGCCACGACTACACCACGCCGCCGCCCGGCCCGACGCTGCTCGACGCGCTGGTGGCGTCGGGCCGCGAGGTGCATGGCGTGGGCAAGATCCGCGACATCTTCGCCGGCCGCGGCGTCACGCACCACCATCCGGCCGACGGCAATGCCGCGCTGTGCGAGGCGACGCTGGAGGCGCTCGAGGCCTGCGCCGACGGCGGGCTGGTGTTCACCAACCTGGTGGACTTCGACATGCTCTACGGCCACCGGCGCGACGTGGCCGGCTACGCCGATGCGCTCGAGGCCTTCGACGCCTTCCTGCCCCGGCTGCTGGCAAGGCTGCAGCCCGACGACCTGCTGGCCCTGACGGCCGACCATGGCTGCGACCCGACCTGGCCCGGCAGCGACCACACCCGCGAGCAGGTGCCGCTGATCTTCTGCGGCGCGTCGGTGCCGCGGGCGCTGGCGCTCGGGCAGCGGACCAGCTTTGCCGACCTGGGGCAGACCGTGGCCGCGCACCTCGCGGTGCCGGCGCTTGCGTCGGGCCTGCGCTGCTGGTAACGCACGTCAGCCACCGCATCGCGGCCGACGCGAGTATCCTTCTCCCTGCGGGCCCCCGAGACGCTCTTCCAGCGCTTCGTTCTGGCCCGGCAAGACCGTCCGTCCCTGGAGCCCCGCATGAAATTCGTGATCATTCCCGAGTTGCGAGATCGTTGGTCCTGGGAACTGCGCAACGCGGAAGGTGACGCGATCTCCAGAAGCGCCACCAGCTATGGCGCACGCGTCCAGGTCGAGCACGCGATCCAGGCGCTGCGGCGCGGCGTCGCCAACGCACGGGTGATGGGGTCGACCGGTGCGAGGCTCGACGAGTTCGCACCAGGGCCGCTGCCGAACGAGCGCACATCGAAATGACCTCGGCATGCGCGTAGTCGTCTCTCTCGATGCCTTCGGCCGCTGGCGATGGGAGTTGCACGGTCCCGAAGGACTGCACATCGCCGAGAGTTGCGGCACCTTCGCCACCTATTCGCTCGCGGTGCTCAATGCCGACGAGGTCTGCCGCTGCATACCCGACGCCCCCATCGAGGTCGAAGTCCTGCCGAGCCGCATCGCCGCCGGTCCGACCACGCGCATGACCGAGGCCTTCGCGCAGGTCTGCAGCGCGCTGAGAAAGCAGGGACTCGACGCGGCGCTGGCGGTGCTCAATCGACCGCTGGCCCATCGCTACAGCGCTGTCTACTGGATGCCGGATGCACAGCGGCTGGTGAATGTCGGCTTCTTCGACAAGCAGGGAGACGCCGTGCCGTCGAACCTGCAAACCGTGGCCTACAACCAGAGTTTCTGCCAGTTCGCGATCCGGGATGGGCAATTCAGGACCGAGAACTCCTCGTGCGACGCGCGGCTGGACGGCAACATCTACCAGGGCGTGATGAACTCCTATCACGCGGTGCCGATGGTCTCGATGCAAGGCCAGGTGCTTGGCACGATCTGCCACTTCGACACGGCCGCGCGCGCACTGGCCGATGAGGACTTCGAACTGCTTCGCCTCGTGGCCGAGGTGTTCGTGCACTGTCTGCCCAAACCCTCCCCGGCCGTGGCCGCGGTGCCGCCGCTGGCGCCGACGACCGGTCCGGGCCCGGGCTAGTCGCGCCTCAGCCCCCGGCCGCCTGGCTCGGCGCGCCCTCGACCAATCGCCAGAGCTTCAGCGGATTGGCGCTTTGCACCGCCTCGGGACGCAGCGCGTCCGGCAGGTCCTGGTAGCAGACCGGGCGCAGGAAGCGGTCGATCGCACTGGCACCCACCGAGGTGTACATGGCGTTCGAGGTCGCCGGGAACGGGCCGCCGTGCACCATCGCATGGCACACCTCGACCCCGGTCGGGAATCCGTTGGCCAGGATGCGTCCGCATTTGCGCTCGAGCACCGGCAGCAGCGTGCGGGCCGCGTCATGGTCCGCCTCGTCCAGCAGCAGGGTCGCGGTGAGCTGGCCTTCCAGCCGCTTGGCCACCTGCACCAGCTCGTCGAGGCTGCGCGCCTTCACGATCACGGACGCGGGCCCGAACATCTCCGACTGCAGCGCTTCGCTTTGCAGCAGATGCTGCGCATCGGTCACGTAGAGCGCGGCCTGCGCGGCATGGGCCTGGTCTCCCGCCTCGGCGCCCACACCCACGGGCGCTCCCGCTTCGGCCTGCACCTGTGCGCGCGCGCTTTCATAGGCCGCATGGATGCCGGGGGTCAGCATCGTCTGTGCAGGCTTCGCGCCCAGGGCCGCGGCCGCGGCGTCCACAAACCGTTCCAGGTCCGGGCCGTCGATGGCAAGCACCAGCCCGGGGTTGGTGCAGAACTGCCCCGCGCCCAGTGCCAGCGAATCGACGAAGCCCTGGGCCAGCGCCTGCGTGCGCGAGGCGAGCGCATGGGGCAGCACGAAGACCGGGTTGATGCTGCTCATCTCCGCATAGACCGGGATCGGTTCGCGGCGGCTGTTGGCGGTTCGCACCAGCGCGAGGCCGCCCTGGCGCGAGCCGGTGAAGCCCACGGCCTTGATCTCGGGATGCGCGACCAGCGCCTCGCCGATCTCGCGGCCGGCGCCGATCAGCAGCGAGAACACGCCCTCGGGCATGCCCTGCTGCCGCGCGGCCTTCTGGATCGCGCGCCCCACCATTTCCGAAGTGCCCAGGTGCGCGCTGTGCGCCTTGACGATCACCGGCGCACCCGCGGCCAGCGCCGAGGCCGTGTCGCCACCCGCCACGGAGAAGGCCAGGGGAAAGTTGCTCGCGCCGAACACCGCCACCGGCCCGAGCGGGATCTTGGCCAGGCGCAGGTCGGCGCGCGGCAGCGGCTGGCGCTGGGGCTGCGCCGGATCGATGACGGCGCCCAGGAAATGGCCGTCACGGACGACCTGGGCGAACAGTCGCAGCTGGCCCGTGGTGCGACCGCGCTCACCGGTCAGCCGCGCAAGGGGGAGGCCGCTTTCGGCATGGGCCCGCTCGAGCAGCGCATCGCCCAGCGCCATGATCTCGTCGGCGATCGCTTCGAGGAAGGCCGCGCGCCGCGCCAGCGGCAGCAGCCGGTAGGCGTCGAACGCGTCGGCCGCCAATGTCGCGGCGCGGTCCACGTCCTCGCGACTGCCGAAGCCGAAATCCGGCTCGGCGATGGGGGCGTTCAGCGCGGGGTTGAAAGCTTGCTGGCTGCCGGCGCGGCCGCGCACCGCGGCCTGACCGATGAGCATTTCTCCAGTGATCTGCATGTGAAAACTCCGTGGGATGAAACAGGTGGGGAAAAAAGGTTCGCCCCCGCATGGCGTGCGGGCGGAGGACCGGGATGTCGGGGGAACAGGCGCACCGCGCCTGTGCCTGTGGTTGAGGGAATCAGTCGTCCAGCGGCAGACCGCTGCGATCCTTGGCCACGCCCACCGCGACGATGGACACCAGCGCGCAGGCCGCCAGGAAGATCACCACGGGCACGTAGCTGCCGCTGAAGTAGGCGATCAGCGCCGTGGCGATCAAGGGCATCGGGCCGCCGACCAGCGCGGCACCGATCTGGTAGCCCAGCGACATGCCCGTGTAGCGGATGGCCGGCGGGAAGGCCTCGGCCAGCAGCGTGCCGATCATGGCGCCGTAGCTGGCCCAGATCACGCCCAGGCCCACGCCGACGGCCAGCGCCGCGGCCCAGACCGACTTCTGGTCCAGCAGCCAGAAGTACGGAAAGATCCACAGCAGGAAGGCCACGCTGCCGCCGATGAAGACCTTCTTGCGGCCGATCCGGTCCGACAGATGGCCGAAGAACAGCATGCAGGGGAAGGCGAGCAGCGCGCACACCAGCACGATGTTGAGAATGGTCGAGCGCGCGAAGCCGTGGTCCATCATGTAGGAGATGGTGAAGGTGGCGTAGAGGAAGAAGGTCGAGGTCTCGACCACCTTGGCGCCGATGGCGATCAGCACTTCGCGCCAGTGATGCTGCAGCGTCTCCTTGAGCGGAATGCGGGCGCTGCTGCGCGTGGCCTGGATCTTCTTGAACGACGGCGTCTCGCCCACGGCGTTGCGGATCCACATGCCGACCATCACCAGCACGATGGAGCCCACGAAGGGAATGCGCCAGCCCCACGCCAGGAAGGCTTCCTCGCTCATGCTCGCGCTCAGCAGCGAGGTGATGATGTTGCCCAGCGCGAGCCCCAGCACGGCGCCGGTCTGCGGCACGGCGCCATAGAAGCCGCGCTTGTGGCGCGGCGAGTACTCCACCGCCAGCAGCACGCCGCCGCCCCACTCGCCGCCCAGCGCCAGGCCCTGCATCAAGCGCAGCAAGGTCAGCAGCACGGGCGCCAGCAGGCCGATCTGCGCGTAGTTGGGCAAGAGCCCCATCAGCACGGTCGACACGCCCATCATCGAGAGCGTCATCGCCAGCGTCTTCTTGCGACCGATGCGGTCGCCGATGTGCGAGAAGATCACGCCCCCGATGGGCCGGATCAGGAAGGCCAGCGCGAAGGTGGCGAGCGCCATCATCTGGCTCACCAGTGCGTTGTCGCTGGGGAAGAACTGCTTCGCGAAGATGATGGACGACATCGTTCCGTAGAGGAAGTAGTCGTACCACTCGATGGTGCTGCCCACGGCACTGCCGAGCAGCGCGCGTCGGCGCTCGGCCTCGGGGACCAGGGTTTCCTTGTCGTGGGCGGCGGTGCCCAGGTTGTCGAGAGGGGTGCTGCTCATGTCTCCACCGTCAATTGGTTTGGCTGTTGCTGCCGATGCGGTTCATCGGTCGAAGAAAAGCCCGCCGGCCGCCGCGAAGCGAACACGGCGGGCGGGCCTGGGGGGCTTGGGGTCCGGAGGTCCGGACTACATGGACTGGCGCAGCATCTCGACGTAATCGGCGGCGCTGGCTTCACGCGGGTTGGTGCGGTGGCTGTGGTCGGCCAGCGCGCCCTGCACGATCTGCGCGAACATGTCTTCGGTCACGCCCAGCTCCGAGAGGCCCGTGGGCAGGTTCAGCGCCCGCGACTTGGTGACCAGCGCCTCTTCCACCGAGACCGATCCGGCCAGGCCCATCACCTGGGACAGGCGCGCGATCTTGTCCTCGCGCACCACCGATTCGGCACCACGGTTGAAGCGGATCACCGCCGGCAGCAGGATCGCGTTGAGCGTGCCGTGGTGCAGCCTTGGATTGATGCCGCCCAGCGAATGGCTCAGGCTGTGCACGCAACCCAGCCCCTTCTGGAAGGCCAATGCGCCCTGCAGTGACGCGCTCATCATGTTCAGCCGCGCGTCGAGGTCGGAGGGCTGGCTCACGGCCCCTTCGATGTGGCGCCAGGCGCGCCACAGGCCGTCGAGTGCAATGCCGTCCGCGGGCGGATTGAAGGCCGGCGCCAGGAAGGTCTCGATGCAGTGCGCGATCGCGTCCATGCCGGTGGCCGCGGTCAGCCCGGCCGGCAGCGCCAGCGTGAGTTCAGGATCGCAGATCGCGACCTTGGGGATCACATGCGGCGAGATGATGCCGACCTTGCGCCCGTCGTCGAGGATGATGATCGCGCCGCGCCCCACTTCGCTGCCCGTGCCGGCGGTGGTCGGCACCGCGACGATAGGCAGCGTGGCGGCCGTGATCTTGAGCGCACCGCCTTCGATCAGCGCGAACTGGCGCAGCGGGCCGTCGTGGCGCGCAGCCACGGCCACGGCCTTGGCCAGGTCGATCGAGGAGCCGCCGCCCACGGCCACGATGCCGTTGCAGTCCGCACGCTGGAGGGCTTCCACGCCGGCGCGCACCGCCGATTCGGACGGGTTGGGGGGTGTGCCATCGAACACCGCCAGATCCGCGTGGCCCAGCGTGGCGGCCACCTTGTCGATGATGCCGACGGCGCGCACGCCCTTGTCGGTCACGATCAAAGGATTTGTAATACCCAACCTGTCGCAAACCTCTTTCAGTTCGACAAGTGATCCCGCACCGAAGCGGATCTCGGTCACGTAGTTGATGAGTGCCATTTTTCCTCTGTCTGCAAACGCCTCACGGCTGTGAGAAGACCGCGAGTCTATGAACGGACAAGGCGCTCGTACACTGACGGCTTTCCATAGCGATATAACTTCTATTCATAGTGAACAGCGCACCCAGTTTGAATTCCGTGATGTCGCGGCTGCATGCCAAGCAGCTTCGGCTGCTCATCGCGATCGAGGAAAGCGGCTCCCTGCTGGGCGCCGCCGACAAGGTCGGCCTGACGCAACCCGGCGCGAGCAAGGCGCTGAGCGAGCTGGAAGCGACCTTGAAGGTGACGCTGTTCAAGCGCACCAACCGCGGCCTGATTCCGACCGAGGCCGGCCAATGCGCGCTTCGCTTCGCGCGCCTCATCCAGTCCGACATCGACAAGCTGCGCTTCGAGCTGGAGGCCATCGCCAGCGGCGCCGGCGGACACCTGGCGATCGGCACCATCATGGGCGCCGCCCCGCTGCTGTCCGACGCGGTGTCCAGCCTGCTCAAGCAGCAGCCGCACATGTCGGTGGAAATCGTGGAGGACACCAGCGAGACGCTGCTCGGCCTGATCGAGCGCGGGCGGCTCGACGCGGCGATCTGCCGCTCGTCCGTGAGCCGCAACCCGGGCGTCTACGAGGCGCTGTTCGTGAAGGACGAGACGCTTTCGGTGATTGCCAACGTGCGCCATCCGGCCATGGGCGCCGAGGCGGTCGAACTCCGGGAATTGCAGGACAGCCGCTGGGTGGTCTACCGCGCGCACATGCCCATGCGCAGGTTGCTCGAGCGCGAGTTCCACGAAGCGCAGCTCAACTTTCCGCAGCACCTCATCGAAACGACCTCGGCGCTGACCACCCTCACCCTGCTGGGACGCAACACCGACCTGGTGGCGCTGGTCTCGGACGACGTCGCCAACTACTTCTGCCACAACGGTCTCGTGGGGACCCTTGCGCTCAAGCTCAGGTCCCGCAGCGAGCCCTACGAGTTGGTGCTGAGGAAAGGAGTGCCCAGAAGTCCGGCGCTGGTGCTGCTGATGAAGGCGCTCGAGCCGCCACCGAACCCGCGGGCCGGCGAGGTCTTGCCTGCTTAGCGACGACGGCGGGGACCGCACACCCCGCCAGGATCAGATGTTTGACCACGAACATTTTTTCAGGACCTGCGCGCCCAAAACAAAAAAGGGTTAGCAGACATGCATCTGCTAACCCTTATCGATATGGCGGAGCGGACGGGACTCGAACCCGCGACCCCCGGCGTGACAGGCCGGTATTCTAACCAACTGAACTACCACTCCTGGTAGACAACGTTCGCTCCTTGCGGAGCCGAGTGCTGACGACTCGTACCTGCTTCACTTGCGTGAAACTGGCGACCCTACGGGGATTCGAACCCCGGTAGCCACCGTGAAAGGGTGGTGTCCTAGGCCTCTAGACGATAGGGTCGAAAAACCTGGGGAACCGCGCTGCGATCAGCGTTTGTCCTTTGCTCTTGCGAGACTTCTTTGGCCCAAAAAAATACCCACTTGCAGTGGGTACTTCCGAGGCGAACCTCGTGAACCTTGGCGGAGCGGACGGGACTCGAACCCGCGACCCCCGGCGTGACAGGCCGGTATTCTAACCAACTGAACTACCACTCCTGGTAGACAACGTTCACTCCTTGCGGAGCCGAGTGCTGACAACTCGTTGCCTGCTTCACTTGCGTGAAACTGGCGACCCTACGGGGATTCGAACCCCGGTAGCCACCGTGAAAGGGTGGTGTCCTAGGCCTCTAGACGATAGGGTCAAAACCTTAGGAACCGTGCTGAGATCAGCACTTATCTTCTTCAAACACTCTCGACACTTTAATGGTGGAGGTAAACGGGATCGAACCGATGACCTCTTGCATGCCATGCAAGCGCTCTCCCAGCTGAGCTATACCCCCGTGTGGGTGTCGAGCCTCGAATTATAGCCCGAAAAATCAGGCCTTTTTCAGACGTTCGATAACTTTTTCGCGGGAAAAAATTTCGATCACTGAATCGAGGGACGGTGTCTGCGATGTTCCCATCACAAGCACTCGTACTGGCATCGCCAACACCGGCATTTTCAATGCATGTGCGGCGAGAACTTCCTTAATCATAGCTGCGATTGAGGCCCGATCCCAGGCGACAGTCATCAATTTTTCAACGAGTGTGGCGATCGCTGGCTTCACCGCATCGGTGAGGTGCTGCGCGCGGTCGGCGTCGCTCACTTCGATGTCGGCATAGAAGGCCGAAGCCCAGTCGGCGAGCGCCACAGTGGTCTCGCAACGGTCCTTGAACAGCGTGCAAATCGCGCTCAGTCGCGCATCCGACGCGATGCCGCGTTTCTGCAGCTGCGCCGCCACCAGCGGCGCGAGTTCGTCGCCGGTCTTCGCCTTGATGTACTGCGCGTTGACCCAGGCGAGCTTGGCCGCATCCCACTGCGCGGGGCTCTTCGACAGGTGCGAGCCGTCGAACCAGCTCACCATCTGCTCGCGCGTGAAGAGTTCGTCGTCGCCGTGGCTCCAGCCCAGGCGCGCGAGGTAGTTCAGCATCGCCTCGGGCAGGTAGCCGTTCTCTTCGTAGGCCGTGACGCTCACCGCGCCGCGGCGCTTCGACAGCTTCTGGCCGTCGTCGCCCAGGATCACCGGCACGTGGCCGAAGGCCGGCAGCGCCGCACCCAGCGCGCGGAAGATGTTGATTTGCCACGGCGTGTTGTTGATGTGCTCGTCGCCGCGGAACACGTGCGTGATGGCCATGTCCCAGTCGTCGACCACCACCGCGAAGTTGTAGGTCGGCACACCGTCGGGCCGCAGGATGATCAGGTCGTCGATCTCGCGGTTGTTGATGGTGATCTCGCCCTTGACCAGGTCGTTCCAGGTCACGTCGCCTTCGGGCGGATTGCAGAAGCGCACCACCGGCGGCACGCCTTCGGGCACGGGCGGCAGCACCTTGCCGGGCTCGGGGCGCCAGCGACGGTCGTACAGCGTCTTCTCGTTGCGCGCACGTTGCGCTTCGCGCATCTCGTCGAGCTCGGCCGGCGAGCAGTAGCAGTGGTAGGCCTTGCCCTCGGCGATCAGCTTCGCGACGACTTCGCGGTAGCGCTCGAGGCGCTGCATCTGGTAGATCGGGCCTTCGTCGTAGTCCAGGCCCAGCCAGTGCATCGAGGCCAGGATCTGGTCGGTCGAGTCCTGCGTGGAACGGGCCACATCGGTGTCTTCGATGCGCAGCACGAACTCGCCGCCGTGGTGGCGGGCATAGGCCCACGAATAGAGCGCGGTACGGGCCGTGCCCAGGTGGAGGAAGCCGGTGGGCGACGGTGCGATGCGGGTTCTAACTTTGCCGGTCATGTCGTTCTCAGGAATTCAGGGTGCTCAGGCCACGCTGCAGGTCGGCCGTGATGTCGTCGATGTATTCGAGGCCGACCGCGAGGCGGATCAGCCCCTGGCCGATGCCTGCAGCCTGGCGCTGCGCCTCGGTGAGCCGGCCGTGCGAGGTCGTGCCGGGGTGCGTGATGATGGTCTTGGTGTCGCCCAGGTTGGTGGCGATGCTCACCACCCGCGTGCTGTTGATCACGTGGAAGGCGTTGGTGCGCGCGGCTTCCGGGTCGTCGCCGACCACGTCGAAGGACACCACCGCCCCGCCCTGCCCCGACTGCTGGCGCATGGCGAGCGCGTGCTGCGCATGCGATGCGAGACCGGGGTAGTAGACACGTGCGATGCCGGGCTGCTGCTCGAGCCACTGCGCCACGGCCAGCGCGTTGGCGCATTGCGCCTTCATGCGGATGCCCAGCGTTTCCATGCCCTTGAGCACGACCCACGCGTTGAACGGCGACAGCGCCATGCCGGCGGTGCGGACCACCGGGCCGAACACGTCGACGATGAGCTTCGAGGGTCCGCAGATCGCGCCGGCCATCACGCGGCCCTGGCCGTCGAGGTACTTGGTGCCCGAATGGATCACGAGGTCGGCGCCCAGTTCGGTCGGGCGCTGCAGGATCGGCGTGCAGAAGCAGTTGTCGACCGCCAGCAGCGCGCCGGCGCCATGCGCCAGATCGGCCAGTGCCCGGATGTCGCAGACCTCGGTCAGCGGATTGGTCGGCGTCTCGGCGAACAGCAGTTTCGTGTGGGGCTTGAGCGCCGCGCGCCATTCGGCGACGTCGGTCTGCGAGACGAAGGTGGTCTCGACGCCGAACTTGGCGAACTCCTTGCCGAACAGGTTCAGCGTGGAGCCGAACACCGAGCGCGAGCAGATCACGTGGTCGCCGGCCTTGAGCAGGCCCATGCACATCATCAGGATCGCACCCATGCCGGTCGAGGCGCCGATCGCGGCCTCGGTGCCTTCGAGCGCGGCCAGCCGCTGCTCGAAGCTGGCCACCGTGGGGTTGGAGGTGCGCGAGTAGGTGAAGCCGGCCTCGGTGCCCGCAAAGCGGCGCATCGAGGTTTCGGCGTCGGGCTGCACGAAGCCGCTGGTCAGGAACAGGGCTTCGGAATGCTCGCCGTGCTGGCTCGGCGCCAGGCCGGTGCGCAGCGCGAGCGTGTCGCGGTGCAGGCCTTCGGGCAGGGTGCGATCGGTCACGGGGGGCCTCTTGTTCAGCTCGGATTGGGCAGCGCCAGGCGCGACGAGTCTTCCTCGGTTTCCTCGACGCGCGGACGGTTGCCGTTCATGCGGCTGATCGCGTCGGCATCGATGTCGCCCGTGACGTAGACGCCGTCGAAGCAGGAGGCATCGAAGCCGTCGAGCTTGGGGTTGAGCGAACCGATGGCGCGCTTCATGGCATCGACGTCCTGGTAGATCAGCGCGTCGCAGCCGATCAGCTCGCGGATCTGCTCGACGGTGCGGTCGTGCGCCACGAGTTCGTCCTTGGTCGGCATGTCGATGCCGTAGACGTTGGGGTAGCGCACGGGCGGCGCCGCGCTGGCCAGGTAGACCTTGCGGGCGCCGGCATCGCGCGCCATCTGCACGATCTCGCGGCTGGTGGTACCGCGCACGATCGAGTCGTCGACCAGCAGCACGTTGCGGCCCTTGAATTCGCTCGCGATCACGTTGAGCTTCTGGCGCACCGACTTCTTGCGCACGCCCTGCCCCGGCATGATGAAGGTGCGGCCCACGTAGCGGTTCTTCACGAAGCCTTCGCGGTAGGGCACACCCAGCAGATGCGCCAGCTGCGTCGCGCTCGGGCGGCTCGATTCGGGGATCGGGATGATCACGTCGATCTCGTTGGGCGGCACGGTCGAGACCACGCGCTTGGCCAGCGTCTCGCCCAGGTTCAGGCGCGCCTGGTAGACCGAGATGCCATCGAGCACCGAGTCCGGACGCGCGAGGTAGACGAATTCGAAGATGCAGGGATTCAGCGTCGGTGCCTCGGCGCACTGCATCGAATGCACCTTGCCCTCGAGGTCGATGAACACCGCCTCGCCGGGCGCGATGTTGCGCTCGAACACATGGCCCGAGCCTTCGAGCGCCACCGATTCGCTGGCGATCATGACGGTACCGTCGGCAGGGTTGCGGCCCATCGCCAGCGGGCGGATGCCGTACGGGTCGCGGAAGGCCAGCAGGCCGTGGCCGGCGATCAGCGACACCACGGCGTAAGAGCCGCGCAGGCGCTTGTGCATGCTCTTGACGGCCTCGAAGATCTCGGCCGGGTTCAGCGGCACGCCGCGCGAGGAGCGCTCGAGCTCGTGCGCCAGCACGTTGAGCAGCACTTCGGAGTCGCTCTCGGTGTTGGTGTGGCGGTGGTCGGTCGAGAACAGCTCCGCACGCAAGGCGTGGGCATTGGTCAGGTTGCCGTTGTGCACCAGCACCAGGCCGAAGGGCGCGTTCACGTAGAAGGGCTGGGCCTCTTCTTCGCTGTAGGCGTTGCCCGCGGTCGGGTAGCGCACCTGGCCCAGGCCCACGTTGCCGGGCAGCGCGCGCATGTTGCGGGTGCGGAACACGTCGCGCACCATGCCTTTGGCCTTCTGCATGAAGAACTTGCGTTCCAGCAGCGTGACGATGCCGGCCGCATCCTGGCCGCGATGCTGCAACAGCAGCAGCGCGTCATAGAGCAGCTGATTGACGGGCGCGTTGCTGACAACGCCGACGATTCCACACATGGGACTTTTTCCTTCTCAGGGCAGGTAACTGGCCAACTTCTCTGGCAGTGCAGGCTTCAACCCCTGCAACGCCGCATCCAGGACGACTGCGCTGTGCGATTCGCGCCACCAGGCGCTGTCGCTCAACGTCAGCAAATGAACAACCACCGCCATCGCCAGCAGCGCCACCGCGCCGCGCGCCAGCCCGAAGGCCGCGCCGAGCAGGCGGTCGACCGGGCGCAGCCCCACGGCGGCGATCAGCTTGCGCGTCACCGAGGCCACGAGGCCCACGGCGAAGGCCGCCGCCACGAACAGCAGCACGAAGGCCAGCGCATAGCGCCACGAAGCCTCCGGGTCGCCGTCGATGGGCAGCCAAGCCGCCAAGTCCGCCGCAAACCATTGCGCGCAGAAGAAGGCGACCACCCAGCCGGCCAGCGATATCACTTCGAACACCAGCCCGCGCACCAGGCCGAACATCAACGACACCGCGAGCAGCGCGACGGCGATCCAGTCGAGCAGGGCCACGTCGGCGCGCGGTGACTACAAGCTGAGGACGGCCGCGGGCAAGGACAAGCCCTTGACGCGACCCGCCGCGCGCTCCGCCTCGGCGCGCGAGGCGAAGGGACCGACCCGCACACGCGTGCGTTCGCCGTCGGGGGTCTTCGCGACATGGGTGTAGGTCTTGAGTCCGGCCTTCTCCAGCTTCTGGCGCACCTCGCGCGCCTTCTCGGCCTCGGCGAAGGCACCGACCTGCACGACGAAGCGTCCGTCGTCGTCGGTGGCTGCGGCGGGCTTGACCGCCGCGGCGGCAGCAGCGGCCGGCGGCTTGCCGTCGAGCAGCGCGCGGGCACGGGCGCCATCGTCGGCCGGCGGCTTGGCGGCCACCGCGGGCTTGGGCTCGGGCTTCGGCTCGTGCCGGACCTCGGGTTTGGGCTCGGGCTTCGGTTTGGCTTCGGGCTTGGGCTCCGGCCGGGTCTCGGCTGGCGGCGCAGCCGTCACGGGCCTGTCGGCCGGCAGTTCGCGGCCATCGGCCGTCTCGGTGATGACGCCGTTGGACGAGCCGCTGTTGCTGGCCACGCGGGTGCGGTTGTCGGGGGCCGGCGCCGCCGGAGCAGGTGCTGGTGCTGGCGCCTGGGCAACGGGGGCGGCGGGCGCCACCGGTGCCGGCAGCGGCGCGACCTTGTTGCGGTCGGGAATCTCGATGGGGATGTCGACCGCCACCGGACGCGGCTGGGTGTCGAACAGCAGCGGGAAGCCGATCACGCCGACCAGCACCAGCACCGCGGCGCCCAGCAGCCGGTGGCGTGCGCGGCGCCGCATGGCGTCCACGCTTTCGGCCGGGGCCGCCGCCACGCTGGCGTTGCGCCCTTCATTGGCGGGTTGGCCACGTGAGCGGAACTTGAAAAACGCCATGAGTTCGATCCCTGATGAGAGCAGCGCGGTGTGTGGTTGCGAAGGGCCCGGACACCCGCCGATCAGGCGCCTGAGAGCAGGTGTTTGGCCTGCAGGCGGGGCGTCCCGTGCGCGAGCACGCCACCCACCGTGAAGAACGATCCGAAGACCACGATTCTATCAGTGGGGTTTGCGGCATCGATGGCCGCCTGCAGCGCCGCCATGGGCTCCGCGTGCACGCTGCCGCTCGCGTCCTTGCGTGTGTTCTGGGCCTGCCACCGGGCCAGCAGGTCGGCCGCGGACGCGGCGCGCGGCGTGGGCAGGTCGGTGAAGTACCAGCGGTCGATCAGTGGGCCGATGCGCGCCAACATCGGCGCCAGGTCCTTGTCGGCCATCACACCGAAAACGGCATGGGTGGTCGGGGAGAAACCCATGGCATCGAGGTTCTCGGCCAGCGCGGCCACCGCGTGGGCGTTGTGGGCCACGTCGAGCACCAGCGTGGGCTCGCCCGGCACGATCTGGAAGCGGCCGGGCAGCTCGACCATCGCCAGGCCGGTGCGCACCGCCTGGGCGGTGATCGGCAGCCGCTGGCGCAACGCTTCGAGCGCGGCCAGCACGCCGGCCGCGTTCAGCAACTGGTTGGCACCGCGCAGCGCGGGGTAGGCCAGGCCGCTGTAGCGCCGGGAAAACTGGACAGCCCCCGGCTGCTGCGCAGCCACCCCCCGCGGGGGTGCGCCTTCGCCTTGGGGCGGCCCGGCGGCTGCGGCGCGGCCGCTCCAGCCCCACTGCTGCTTGTCTCCCGAGACATTGAAGTCGTGGCCGAAGCGCCACAGGTCGGCACCGATGGCCTGCGCATGGTCGATCACGCTTTGCGGTGGCACCGGGTCGCTCACGATGGCCGGACGGCCGGGCCGCAGGATGCCGGCCTTCTCGAAGCCGATGCTCTCGCGGTCGGGACCGAGGTATTCCATGTGGTCGAGGTCGATGCTGGTGATCACCGCGCAGTCGGCGTCGATGATGTTCACCGCGTCGAGCCGCCCGCCCAGGCCGACCTCGAGGATCGCCACGTCCGACTGGCTCGCGGCCATGCAGCGCAGGATGGCCAGCGTGGTGAGTTCGAAATAGGTCAGCGGGATCTCGGCGCGCGTCTGTTCCACGGCCTCGAAGTGCGGCACCAGTTCGGCGCCGTCGATGGCCTCGCCGTTCAGCCGCAGCCGTTCCTCGAAGCGCACCAGGTGCGGCGAGGTGAAGACGGCGGTGCGGTAGCCCGCGTGGCGCAGGATCGATTCCAGCATCGCGCAGGTCGAGCCCTTGCCGTTGGTGCCGGCCACGGTGATCACCGGGCAATCGAAGGCCAGGCCCAGTCGCTGGGCCACGGCGCGGATGCGCTCCAGCCCGAGTTCGATGGTCTTGGGGTGCTGTTGCTCGGCGTGCGCGAGCCAGTCGGCGAGGGTTTTCATGGAGGCCGGGATTGTCGCCGACCTGCCGCATGGGCATGATCCCGCCATGACAACAACCCTCTACGGCATTCCGAACTGCGACACCGTCAAGCGCGCCCGCGCCTGGCTCGACACCCACGGCGTGGGCTATCGCTTCCACGATTTCAAGAAGGACGGCGTGCCCGAAGCCGAACTCGACCGCTGGCTGCAGGCGCCTGGTTGGGAAGCGCTGGTCAACCGCCGCGGCACCACCTGGCGCAAGCTCGACGACGACACCCGGGCCGCGGTGGTCGATGCGGCCTCGGCGCGCACGGTGCTGCTGGCGAACCCGAGCCTGATCAAGCGGCCCGTGGTGCACTGGGCCGGCCGGCCCGATGTCACAACCGGTTTCGATGCCGAGGGCTGGGCCGCCCTGGCCAAGACGGACAATTGAACCCGGCCGCGCCGATTGCATCCAACCGGACCGAATGGGGGCCGTCCGCTCCCTTGTTGAAGGAGATTGCCATGCGCAACAAACTGTTTTCACCCGCTTCCGCTGCCGTGCTCGGCCTGTCGCTGGCGGCGGCCCTGGCCAGTGGGGGCGCATGGGCGCAGACCTCCCTGTCGTCCCAGCCCTCGCAGCAGGTCCAGGCCCGCGTGATCTCCGCCACCCAGGTCACCGACGCCCAGGGGCGCCCGGGCTACGACGTGGCCTACGAATACCAGGGGCGTCGCTACACCACCCACACCGACAGCCATCCCGGCGCCACGATCCCGATCGAAGTCAATGCCTACGGCGTCGCCGCACTGCCGACGTCCCCGCAATCGCCAGGCGAATACGCGACACAGGCCCCCGGCGGCTCGCCCTGGGACGGCGTGGTGCCCGAGCAGGGCATGGTCGTCTCGGGCGGCGGTGCGGCACCGGCGCCGGTGTACTACACGCCGCCGGTCGTCTACTCGGCGCCGGTCTATGCCCCCGCGCCGGTCTATGTGGCGCCGGCCTATGGGTATGGCTACGGCGGCTATGGCTACGCGCCCTATGCCTATCCCCCGATCGGCCTGTCGCTGAACCTCGGCTATTCGCGTGGCTGGGGCGGCGGGCGCGGCCGCTGGCGCTGAGCGCGTCCGGGCACGCGGGCCGCAAGCCCTAAAATCGCTGGCTTTTCCACCGGGACGACAATCGCTCGCTGCACGCGGCGGGCCTTCGCCCCTTTTTCCAGCCCGAGCGCGCCAGCGCCCTGCCCTTCACATGACCATCAACGAATCCCTCAGCTGCACTGCGGTCGCGACCAAGGCCAACGTCTATTTCGACGGCAAGTGCGTGAGCCACAACCTCACGTTGGCCGACGGCACGAAGAAGTCGGTCGGCGTGATCCTTCCCGCCACGCTCACCTTCAATACCGGCGCGCCCGAGATCATGGAAGGCACGTCGGGCCGCTGCGAGTACCTGCTGTCGGGCAGCAGCGAATGGGTCGCTTCGGGTGCGGGCGAGCAGTTCAGCGTGCCGGGCAACTCCAGCTTCCAGATCCGCGTGAGCGGCGAGCCCTACAGCTACATCTGCCACTTCGGCTGAACCGCGGACCTCAAGACATGTCGACCATCCTGCAAAACGTTCCCGCCGGCCAGAAGGTCGGCATCGCCTTCTCCGGCGGCCTCGACACCAGCGCCGCGCTGCACTGGATGCGCAACAAGGGCGCGATCCCCTATGCGTACACCGCCAACCTCGGCCAGCCCGACGAGCCCGACTACGAAGAGATCCCGCGCAAGGCGATGCAGTACGGCGCCGAGCTGGCCCGCCTGATCGACTGCCGCAGCCAGCTGGCCGCCGAAGGCCTCGCCGCCCTGCAGGCCGGCGCCTTCCACGTGACCACCGCGGGCGTGACCTACTTCAACACCACGCCGCTGGGCCGCGCGGTCACCGGCACCATGCTGGTGTCGGCCATGAAGGAAGACGACGTCCACATCTGGGGCGACGGCAGCACCTACAAGGGCAACGACATCGAGCGCTTCTACCGCTACGGCCTGCTCACCAACCCCTCGCTCAAGATCTACAAGCCCTGGCTCGACCAGCTGTTCATCGACGAGCTGGGCGGACGCGCCGAGATGTCGGCCTTCATGACGGCCGCGGGCTTCGGCTACAAGATGTCGGCCGAGAAGGCCTACTCGACCGACTCCAACATGCTGGGCGCCACGCACGAGGCCAAGGACCTCGAGCACCTGGACAGCGGCATGAAGATCGTGAACCCGATCATGGGCGTCGCGTTCTGGAAGGACGAAGTCGAAGTCAAGCGCGAAGAGGTCACGGTGCGCTTCGAGGAAGGCCGCCCGGTCGCCCTCAATGGCCGCGAGTACCCCGACCTGGTCGAGCTGATCCTCGAGGCCAACCGCATCGGCGGCCGCCACGGCCTGGGCATGAGCGACCAGATCGAGAACCGGATCATCGAGGCCAAGAGCCGCGGCATCTACGAGGCCCCGGGCCTGGCGCTGCTGTTCATCGCCTACGAGCGCCTGGTCACCGGCATCCACAACGAGGACACCATCGAGCAGTACCGCGACAGCGGCCGCAAGCTCGGTCGCCTGCTCTACCAGGGCCGCTGGTTCGACCCGCAGGCCATCATGCTGCGCGAAGCCGCCCAGCGCTGGGTGGCGCGCGCCATCACCGGCGAAGTCACGGTCGAACTGCGCCGCGGCAACGACTACTCGATCCTCAACACCGTGTCGTCCAACCTGACCTACAAGCCCGAGCGGCTGAGCATGGAAAAGGTCGAAGGCGCGTTCTCGCCGGCCGACCGCATCGGCCAGCTGACGATGCGCAACCTGGACATCATCGACACGCGCGACAAGCTGGCCATCTACACCAAGACCGGCCTGCTCTCGCAAGGCAGCGGCGCCTCGCTGCCGAAGCTGACGAACGACGGCGACAAGTAATCGCTTGCAGCCCCCAAGAAAAAACCACCGCGAGGTGGTTTTTTTTCGGGTCTGTCGGCTCAGTCGAGAAAGCGCTGCGCGTGGTCGGCCGGCGGCATCAGGCAGGTCTCGCTGCGGCCGAACCAGCGGTAGCGGTGGCGCGCCAGCACGTGGTAGAGCGCATCGCGCAGCGGCGCGGGCACCGCCCACGCGGCCCAGGCCAGCCGCCAGGGCCAGCCCAGTGCATGCAGCACGCGCAGGATGGCGGCGGTCTGCTGCCAGATGCGCTCGCCGTCGACCAGCAGCAGCGTCTGCAGGCCATCGACCTGCAGGCCGGCGCGCGCCAGCAGCGCCTGGCCGTTCGCGCCCTGGATCGAGGCGAAACGCAGCACGCCGCGCCGGTCGTGGCGCAACAGGAAGCGCACCCAGCCGTCGCACAGCAGGCACTGCGCATCGAAGACGACGGTCATGCGAGCGCCCTCGTGCCTGTCCGATGGCGCCGTGGCCGTGGCCGTGCTCAATCGCCGCCTCCCCCACCGCCGCAGCCGCCGCCACCGCAGCCCGAACCGCTGTCGCTGCTGCCGCTGTCGCTGGCACCGCCGCCATCGCTCGAGCCACCACCGTCGCTGCCGCTGCCACTGCTGCTCGATTCACTGCCGCCGAAACCGCCGGCATCGCCCGAGCCTGAACCCGAGTGGCCGAAGTCGCTGCCGCAATGGGCGCCCGAGGACGAAGCCCGGTCGATGGCGCCGCAGTCGGGCACGTAGCTGAAGCCGCCCGCGACCGCGAACTTGGCGTCGAGCGCGAACAGCAGCGGCAGCCGGCTTGGCTGGCGCGGATCGATGCTCTCTTCCTTGCAAGCCCAGTACCAGCTGCGGCGCAGGCCGTCGTTGCGCTGGGCACTGCGGCCCAGCACCTCGGCGGGCGTGTGGTGCAGCATGCCGCCGAAGGCGGAGCGGCACCACTGGGCATAGGCCTCGGTATGAAGGATGAACTCGTGCCAGGCCGCGTCGACCACCTTCGAGGGCATGCCGACGAACTTGCGGTCGCTGCGCAGGTGCGCCATGAAGAACTGGCGCAGGCCGCGCAGCACCAGTTCGGCATCGCGCTGCTGCAGCTGCGGGTAGGCCGCGCGCAGCTTGCCGACCAGGAAGGGCGGCAGCCGCGCCTCGCGCACGAACTGCCGGCGCGCGCTGGCCTGCCAGGCCTTGAAGGCCGCGTTGAGCAGGAAGCAGACCACCAGGCCCGCCACCAGCACACCGACGCTCTGCGTGGCGGCCCCGGCCACGATGGCCACGTACCAGATCAGCCAACGCGCCCACTGCAGCGCCGCGATGCGCTTGCGGAAATTGAGCGACGAAAGCGCCGTCACGCCGTCACACGACGACCGGCTCGGGCTCGAGCCGGATGCCGAAGCGCTCGTAGACGCTGGTCTGGATCGCCTTGGCCAGGGTCATGACCTCGCCGCCGGTCACCGGGTCCTCGCGACCGCCGCGGTTGACCAGCACCAGCGCCTGCCGCTCATAGACGCCGGCGTTGCCGACCGACTTGCCCTTCCAGCCGCAGGCGTCGATGAGCCAGCCGGCCGCCAGCTTGATGCTGCCGTCGTCCATCGGGTAGTGCACGATCTTCGGGTCGCGCGCGATGATGTCGGCGCACTGCTCGGGTGTCACCGTCGGGTTCTTGAAGAAGCTGCCGGCGTTGCCCAGCACGCGCCAGTCGGGCAGCTTGGCCCGGCGGACCGCGCAGACCCAGTCGAAGACGTCCTTGGCGTCGGGCGTGAAGTTGCCCGTTTCTTCCATCTTGCGTTCGAGGTCGAGGTAGCCGACCACCGCCTTCCAGGGCTTGGGCAGGCGGAAGCGCACGCGCGTGATCAGCGCGCGCCCGGCCAGGCCGAAGTCGTTGCCGCCGCTGGCCACATGCTTGAACACCGAATCGCGGTAGCCGAAGGCGCACTGGGCCGCGTCGAGCGTGAAGGCGCGGCCGGTTTCCAGGTCGATCGCGTCGAGCGACTCGAAGCGGTCCTGCAGCTCGATGCCGTAGGCGCCGATGTTCTGCACCGGGGCACCGCCCACGGTGCCGGGGATCATCGCGAGGTTCTCGAGGCCGGGGAAGCCGCTCTCCACCGTCCACTGCACCATGTCGTGCCAGACCTCGCCGGCGCCGGCCTCGACGATCCAGGCGCGGTCGTTTTCCTCGACCAGGCGCAGCCCGCGGATCTCGACCTTGAGCACCAGCGGCTTGACGTCGCCGGTCAGCACGATGTTGCTGCCGCCGCCGAGCACGAATTTGGGCGCGTCGCGCCAGGCCGCATCGGCGCGCAAGGCGGCCACGTCCGCCTCGCTGGCGATGCGGACCAGATGCTGCGCACGCGCGACGATGCCGAAGCTGTTGTACGGCTGCAGCGGGACGTTGGACTCCACGATCATGGGAGAATTGTCGCATTCACGTTGAGCCATCCGAGGAGCCTGCATGCCGTCATTCGACACCGTCTGCGAACCGAACCTGCCCGAAGTCAAGAATGCCGTCGAAAACACGGCCAAGGAGATCGGCACGCGCTTCGATTTCAAGGGAACGGCCGCCGCCGTCGAACTGAAGGACAAGGAGATCACGATGATCGGCGACGCCGAGTTCCAGCTGGTCCAGGTCGAGGACATCCTGCGCGCCAAGCTGACCAAGCGCAGCGTCGACGTGCGTTTCCTCGACAAGGGCGACGTGCAGAAGATCGGCGGCGACAAGGTCAAGCAGGTCATCAAGGTCAAGAGCGGCATCGAGACCGAGACTTCCAAGAAGATTCAGCGCCTGATCAAGGACAGCAAGCTCAAGGTGCAGGCCGCGATCCAGGGCGACGCGGTGCGCGTGACCGGCGCCAAGCGCGACGATCTGCAGGCGGCCATGGCGCTGATCAAGAAGGACGTGCCGGACATGCCGCTGACCTTCAACAACTTCCGCGACTGACCATGTCCGCGCCCCGGCTGGGCATCGTGGCCGTGCTCGCCCTGTGCGCGGGCGGGGCCTTGGCGCAGTCGAACTCGGTCATGCTGACCGGCACCATCGGCAGCCGCGCGATCCTGGTGGTCAACGGCGGTGCGCCCAAGACGGTCGCGGTGGGCGAGAAATACCAGAACGTCCGCCTCGTGTCGCTGCAGGACGGCCAGGCGGTGATCGAATCGGCCGGCCAGCGCCTGACGCTGCGCATGGACACGCCGGTGAGCGTGGGCGCCAGCGGCGGGGGCGGCGGCAACGGCTCGCGCATCGTGCTCAATGCCGACAGCCGCGGCCATTTCATGAGCGCGGGCACGATCAACGGGCGCAGCGTCAGCTTCATGCTCGACACCGGCGCCACCACGGTGGCGATGTCGTCCGCCGATGCGGTGCGCATCGGCCTGGATTTCCAGAAGGGCACGCCCGTGCAGATCAACACCGCCAACGGCGTCGTGCAGGGCTACCGGATGCGGCTCGATTCGGTGCGCGTGGGCGACGTGGAAGTGCGCGACATCGACGCCATCGTCTCGCAGCAGTCCATGCCCTGGGTGCTGCTGGGCAACAGCTTCATCGGCCGCTTCTCGATGCGGCGCGACGCCGAGCAGATGGTGCTCGAGCGCCGCTTCTAAGGCTTGCGCCGGGCCGCGGGGCGATCGCCCACCGCGGCGGCACCGGGCCCCAGGGTGCCGGCCATGTCGCGCACGATCACGCCCAGCAGCGTCGTGGCCGCGGGCGACAGCACCCGCCCATGGCGTGACACCACCTGGCTGCGGCCCTGGTTCAGCAGCGGATTCTTCATCGGCAACGCGATCAGCTCCGGCGTGTCCAGGTGCGCGGGCAGGGACAGGCGCGTGCCCAGCGCGTAGCCCAGTCCCGCGGCCGCGAAGTGCCCGATGGCGCCGAAGGACGAGGTGGTCAGCAAGGTGTTCAGCCGCACGCCCTCGCTGATCTCGGCCGCTTCGACATGCTGGCGGATGCCGAAGCTGCGATGGAGCATCGCCCCCGGGTAGGGCAACAGGTCGGACAGCGTCAGCGGCCGGCCGATCCGCGCCAGCGGATGCGAGGCCAGCACCAGCGTCTGGATCGGATGCGCGTGCACATGGTGCGAGCGCAGGCGCTCGTCCTGGTGCGGCAGGAACAGCAGCCCGATGTGTGCGCGCTCCTCGACCACCCGCTGCAGGATCTCGTCGCTGCTGCCCACGTCGAGGTTCACGCTGATCTTCGGATGCGAGGCCATGAAGCTGCGCAGGCTGTGGCGCATCAGCCAGTCGACGAAGCCTTCGCCCACGATCAGGTCCACATGGCCGCGCTCGACCTTGCGGATGCTGTCCATCTGCGCCATCAGGCTCTGCTTCTGGTTGTGCTGGCGCCGCACATAGCCCGCGAGCAGCAGGCCGGCATCGGTCGGCACCACGCCGCGCCCGCGGCGCTCGAACAGCCGCATGCCGCATTCGTCCTCGAGGATGCCGATCGCCCGGCTCACCGCCGACGGGTCCATGTCCAGCGCCTCGGCCGCGCCCCGGACCGAGCCGCTCTCGATCACCTGCATGAAGTAGCGCATGCGGCGCGCCTCGAGCTTGTCGTCCATGGTGTTCATGCCCCAAGTGTTGCATTGAATGCAACAAAAATCCGCATCCCAAGCCATTGATGCATGAAGTCTCTTGCCGGAGACTCGCGGTCGCTTTCACCGGACGACCCTTCTCACCCCCCTCCCAACACCATGACCTCCGCCCGTGCGGCCGCAATGCCGGCCCCTCCCGTCGCCGTCGCCGGCCGCGGCAAACTCAAGCTCCTCGTCGTCACGCTGGCCGTGGTGGCGCTGGCCGAATGGATCGGACCGGCCCAGTTCAAGCTGGGACCGGGCCGGATCGTGCTGTTGCCGATGCTGTGGGCGCTGCTGCTCGCCGCGGCCCTCGGCCTCGCCGAGCGCCGGGTCCCGGCGCCGCTGCGGATCGGCCACAGCCTGCAGACCTGCGCGGGCGGCCTGCTCAACGCCGGCCTGCTGCTGTTCGTGGTCAAGCTGGGCCTGACGGTCGGGGCCTTCCTGCCGCAGGTGCGCCAGGCCGGCTGGGCGCTGCTGTTCCAGGAGTTCGGCCATGCCTTCGGCACGCTGGCGCTGGGCCTGCCGCTGGCGCTGCTGCTGGGCATCAAGCGCGAGGCCGTGGGCGCCACCTTCTCGGTGGGCCGCGAGGGCAACCTGGTGATCATCGGCGAGAAGTACGGCATGCAGTCGCCCGAGGGCCGCGGCGTGCTGGCCGAGTACATCACCGGTACCGTGCTGGGCGCGCTGTTCATCGCGGTGCTCGCGGGCTTCATCACCAGCCTGAACATCTTCGATCCGCGCTCGCTGGCCATGGGCGCCGGCGTGGGCTCGGGCAGCATGATGGCGGCGGCCATGGGCGCGATCGCCGCGCAGCAGCCCGCCGCACAGGTGCCGCAGCTCACCGCCATCGCCGCCGCCGCGAACCTGATCACGATGGTGGTCGGCTTCTACTTCACGCTCTTCCTTTCGCTGCCGGCCTGTTCCTGGCTCTACGGCAAGCTCGAACCCGTGCTCGGCCGCTTCTCGAAGCGCCAGGGCACCGACGTCGGCGCGGTGCCGGGCGCGGGCGGCGCGGGCGGCGTGGTCGCCCATGAATTGCCGCTGGCAGACAGCGTGCTGGCCTGGTTGCTGATGGCCGCGGCCGTCGTCGTGGGCAATGCGCTGTCGTACCAGGTGGCGCCGCTGGACTCGCTGATCGGCATGGCGATCGTCGTCGCGATCGTCGCGGCGGTCGACCTGCTCAAGCGCGCCGTGCCCAGGCTGCCGCTGGTGCTCGTGCTCTCGGTGCTCGCGACGCTGGTCGGCGTGCCAGGCCTGCTGCCCTTCTCCGACGCGGTGATCGCGCTGACGGCCAAGCTCAACTTCATGGCCTTCACGACGCCTGTGCTGGCGCTGGCCGGCTTCTCGGTGGCCAAGGACCTGCCGATCTTCCGGCAACTCGGCTGGCGCATCGTCGTGGTCTCACTGACCGCGACGGCCGGCACCTTCCTGGGTGCCACGCTGATCGCCGAGCTTTTCCACTGATCCGGAGCACAGAAAAACCATGTACCGCGACACCGACACCCCCATCGCCGAAGACACCCGCGCCCGCATGATCGCCTGGCGGCGCGACATCCACGCCCATCCCGAGACCGCCTTCGAGGAACACCGCACCGCCAACGTCGTGGCGCAGGCCCTGGCGCTGATGGGGCTGCCCGTGCACCGCGGCCTGGCCGGCACCGGCGTGGTGGCCACGCTCACCAACGGCGACGGCCCGCGCATCGCGCTGCGCGCCGACCTCGACGCGCTGAACATGCAGGAGCTGGGTGCCGCGCCGCATGCCTCGCGCTGCGCCGGCAAGATGCACGCCTGCGGGCACGACGGCCACACGGCGATGCTGCTGGGCGCGGCCGAACACCTGGCGCGCCACAAGCCCTTTCGCGGCACCGTGCATTTCGTGTTCCAGCCCGGCGAGGAGAACGAGGGCGGCGGCCGCGTGATGGTCGAGCAGGGCCTGTTCGACCTGTTCCCGGCCGACGCCGTGTACGGCATGCACAACTTCCCGGGCCTGCCACGCGGCCGGTTCGCACTTCGCACCGGCACGATGACGGCCTACCTCGACACCTTCGAGATCGTCATCACCGGCAAGGGCGCGCACGGTGCGATGCCCGAAACGGGCATCGATTCCATCGTCGTCGCCGCGCAGCTGGTGAACGCGCTGCAGACCATCGTGAGCCGGCGCACCGGTGCCACCGATGCGGCCGTCGTCAGCGTGACGCAGATCCACGGCGGCGACACCTGGAACGTGCTGCCCGAAACCGTGCTGCTGCGCGGCACGGTGCGCACGCTCGACGCGAAGATCCAGGACCGCACCGAGGCCGCGATGCGGGAGATCTGCGCCGGGGTCGGGCAGACGCACGGCGCGAAGATCGGCATCGACTACCGGCGCGGCTACCCCGGCGTGGTGAACACGCCCGACGAAACCGCCGCCGCGGTGGCCGCCGCCGCCAGCCTGGTGGGCGAGGCGCAGGTGCACACCGACATGGCGCCCGCGATGGGCTCGGAGGATTTCGCCTTCATGCTGCAGCAGCGGCCCGGTGCCTACATCGGCATCGGTGCCGGCGAAGGCGAGAACGATCCGCCGGTGCACAACCCCTACTACGACTTCAACGACGCGATCCTGCCGCTGGGCGCGGCGTATTGGGTGGCACTCGTGAAGCGGCAACTGCCCGCCGCCGGCTGAGCGCGGCCTCGCGCAGCCTTCAGCGCTGCGCCGCCGTCACCACCACTTCGATCTTGTAGCCCGGGTTCGCCAGCGGCGCCTGCACAGTGGCGCGCGGCGGCGTGTGGCCGGCCGGTACCCAGGCGTCCCACACCTCGTTCATCGCACCGATCTCGGAGATGTCGGTCAGGAAGATCTGCGTCATCAGGATGCAGGTCTTGTCGCTGCCGGCCTCGGCCAGCAGGCGGTCGATCATGGCCAGCACCTGCGCGGTCTGGCCGCGGATGTCCTGCGTGGTGTCGTCGGGCACCTGGCCCGCGAGGTACACGGTGCCGTTGTGCACCGCCATTTCGCTCAGCCGTGCACCGACGTGGAAGCGTTGAAGTTCTGCCATGGTCATTTCTTTCAGGTTTTGGCGCCGAGCCTGGACTCGGTGCCGGCCGCGAGGCGGCGGATGTTCTCGCGGTGGCGCCACACCAGCAGCAGGCTGATGGCGATCAGCACCAGCAGCACCGTGCGATCGAGCGGCCAGACGATGCCGCCGCCGATCAGGTAGAAGGCCGGGGCGAAGAAGGCCGCCACCAGCGAAGCGAGGGAAGAGTAGCGGAAGAAGAAGGCAATGATCAGCCAGGTCAGGCCCGTCGACAGGCCGAGCAGCCAGTCGATGCCCAGCAGCGCACCGGCTGCAGTCGCCACGCCCTTGCCGCCCTTGAAGCCGAAGAAGACCGGGTAGAGATGGCCCAAAAACGCGGCCAGTCCGGCCAGCGCCGCTGTGCCCAGGCCCATGTCGAAGTCGGGCCCGAACCAGCGGATCAGCGCCACCGGCAGCCAGCTCTTGAGCGCGTCCAGCACCAGCGTGGCCAGTGCCGCCGCCTTGTTGCCCGAACGCAGCACGTTGGTGGCGCCGGGGTTGCCGCTGCCGTAGCTGCGCGGGTCGGCCATGCCGAGCGCGCGGCTCACGATCACGGCAAAGGACAGCGAACCCAACAGGTACGAAAGGACGATCGCGATGAACGAGGGCAGATGAAAGCTCAAGGGTTGTCTCCGTGTCGGCGCTTCGGGGGAAGCGCCCGGGCGTGGGGCGGCCTATTCTGCCAGCGCGCACTGCACCGGCTTGGCGCCGAGCAGCGCGACGCACACCTGCGGGTCGAGCCCGATCAGGTAGCCGCGCCGGCCGCCGTTGATGGCGATGCGCGGCAGCTCGAGGATGGTCGATTCGATGTACACCGGCATCGCCCGCTTTGCGCCGAAGGGCGAGGTGCCGCCCACCATGTAGCCGCTGTGGCGCTGGGCCACCTCGGGCTTGCAGGGCTCGACCGACTTGGCGCCGATCTGGCGCGCCAGGTTCTTGGTCGAGACCGTGCGGTTGCCGTGCATCAGCACGATCAGCGGCTTCGCATCCTGGTCCTGCATCACCAGCGTCTTGACCACGGTGAAGGGGTCGAAGCCCAGCACCTCGGCGCTGTGCTGGGCGCCGCCGTGCTCGAGGTACTCGTAGGGGTGTTCGGTGAAGGCGACGCCGTTGGCGCGCAGCAGCTGCGTCGCGGGCGTCTCGCTCACATGCGCCTTCTTCGCCATGCTCAGATGGCTGGGTCGCGGATCTCCCAGCGGATCTTGTCGATCTCCGCCAGCACCTCGGGCGACAGCGTGGTGCCGTAGGCGTCGAGGTCCTCGTCGAGCTGGGCCACCGAGGTCACGCCGATGATGGTGCTCGCGACCTGCCACTTGGTGTAGCAGAAGGCCAGCGCCATCTGCGCGGGCGTCAGCCCATGGTCGCGCGCGAGCTGGTTGTAGCGGCGCGCGGCCTTCAAGGCGTCGGCCCGGCCCCAGCGCTGCTTGCGCACCGATTCGTAGCTGGCGATGCGCGCGCCCTTGGGCGCGTCCGGCCCGTCGGTGCCGCTCTGGTCGTACTTGCCGGTCAGCAGGCCGAAGGCCAGCGGCGAATAGGCCAGCAGCGAGACGTCCAGGCGGTGCATGGTTTCGTCCAGGCCGTTCTCGAGCGCGCGGCTCACCAGGCAGTAGACGTTCTGCACCGTCGCCACGCGCGGCAGGCCGTGCTGCTCGGCCAGGCGCACGAACTCATGGACGCCGTACGGGGTTTCGTTCGACAGGCCGATCTCGCGCACCTTGCCGGCCTTGACCAGGCCGCCCAGCGCCTCGAGTTGCGCATGGATCGAGGTGGCCGAGCTCTCCTTGGCCGGGTCGTAGTACATGCTGCCGAAGGCCGGCACGTGGCGCTCGGGCCAGTGGATCTGGTAGAGATCGATGACGTCGGTCTGCAGGCGTTTCAGGCTGGCATCGCACGAGGCCACGATGTCGGCCGCCGTCATGCCGCCGCCCTCGCGCACCCAGGGCATGCCGCGCGACGGGCCGGCGACCTTGGTGGCCAGCGTGATCTTCTGGCGCAGGCCGGGGTGCTTGGCGAACCAGTCGCCAAGGATGGTCTCGGTGGCGCCAAAGGTTTCCTTGCGCGCCGGGACCGCGTACATCTCGGCCGTGTCGAGGAAATCGATGCCGCGCTCCAGCGCGCGGTCGAGGATGGTGTGGGCGGTGGCGGCATCGACCTGCTCGCCGAAGGTCATGGTGCCGAGGCAGATGGGGGTGACGCGCAGGTCGCTGCGCCCGAGAGTGACTTGGGGAAGATTCATGGAACGAATGCTACCGTCAGCTTCTGCTTCGCGTCGGCGGACCCGTGCACGCCCGACCCAGACGCGTGGCCGTACCCGCGCCGGCCAAGGGCGATGCGCGCGGCATCGGTACAGTCACGGCATGCGCGATGTCCGAACCCGCCTGCGTGTCCTGGCGCTGCCCCTGTGCGTGGCGGTCCCGCTCGGCGTCGCGGTGATTCTCAATGCCCTCGTCCGCCCCTTCCTGGCCGAGGGACTGCACGGCAGGCTGGTGCGACCGCCCGGCTCCGTGCGCGGCGGCGACCGCTGGTGGGAATTCGACGCCGCCACCCGCGCCGACCATCCCGTGCTGACCGGCTTCCTGCACCTGTCGGACGGTGCGATCGGGATGGCCGCCCTGGGTCTGGCGGTGCTCGCCGTCATGGGCCTGTGGATCGTCGAGCGATCGCGATCGCGGCGGCGCGGCACGGCCAGCCGCTGACGAACCCGTCCGCTTGCGGCCGCCTCAGGTCGACAGGAAGCGCACCTGCGCCGGGTCGATGCCCAGCCGCACCGCGGTCCCGGGTTGCAGCACCGGCTCGCCGGCGTAGTGCACCTCGTCGGCCACCAGCGACACCCGGCCCACCCGCATCTTGTAGCGCGAGACCTCGCCCAGGAACTCGGTGCTCTCGACCGTGCCGTCGAGCCAGAGCCGGGCCGCATCGCCCGGCGTGCCGGCCGCGCGGATGTGCACCTGGTGCGGACGGAAGGCGATCGCGGTCGCGCCATCCGGCGGCACGGCATCGGCGGCCTGCGGCAGCCGCAGCTCGCCCACGCCCTCGGCCTGGAAGCACAGCGCCCCGCCTTCGCGCCCGGTCACGCGGCCCTCGAGCAGGTTGGCCGTGCCGACGAAGCCCGCCACGAAGCGGTTGACCGGAAAGTCGAACAGGCCGGTGGCCGGCCCGACCTGCTGCAGCACGCCCTTGTCGAGCACCGCCATGCGGTCGGCCGTGGTCATGGCCTCCTCCTGGTCGTGGGTGACGAAGATGGTGGTCAGGCCCAGCGTGCGCTGCAGGTGCTTGAGTTCGTCGCGCATCTGCACGCGCAGGTTCTTGTCGAGGTTCGACAGCGGCTCGTCGAGCAGCAGCAGCTTGGGCTCGATCACGATGGTGCGCGCCAGCGCCACGCGCTGCTGCTGGCCGCCCGAGAGCTGCCCCGGCCGGCGCTTGGCATAGTCGGCCAGGCCGACCAGTTCGAGCGCCGCACCGACCTTGCGCTTGATCGCATCGCGCGACTCGCGCCGCTCGACCAGCCCGAAGGCCACGTTGTCCCAGACCGTCATGTGCGGCCACAGCGCGTAGCTCTGGAACACCATGCCGATGTTGCGCGCGTGCGGCCGGATATGCGTGATGTCCTGCCCGTCGACCAGCAGCTCGCCGCGCTGGTGCTGGTTGAAGCCCGCGATCAGCCGCAGCAGGGTCGACTTGCCCGAGCCCGAGGGCCCGAGCAGCGCGAAGAATTCGCCGGGCTCGATCTTCAGGTTGATGTCGCGCAGCACTTCGGTCGGGCCGTAGCTCAGGCTGATGTGGCGCGCCTCGAGGGAGACCTTGTTCATGGTGTCGTGGCCCTTTCAGGCGTTCGGGTGCGTTCGGCGAAGCGGTGCGAGGCCCAGGTGCCCAGGCCGACCACCACCACCGCGAGCACGCCCAGCGCGGCCCCGGGTCCGCGGCCCGAGGCGCTCTGCATGTAGAGGTAGATGCCGTAGCTCATCGGCGCCTGCGTCTCCGACGAGGTGAGCAGCAGCGTGGCCGACAGCTCGACCGCTGCGGTGATGAAGGAAGTGACGAAGCCCGCCAGCATGCCGCCGACCATCAGCGGCACCATCACGCGGCGCACCGTGCGCCAGCGCGTGGCGCCCAGGCTCTGCGCGGCCTCCTCGAGCGAGATGTGCACCTGCTGCAGGGCCGCCATGCAGGAGCGCAGCGCATAGGGCAGGCGGCGCACCGCATAGGCCAGCATGATCAGCACCGAGCTCGTGACCACCGGCGAATCGGTGAAGGGCAGGTTCACGCCGCGGAACAGCCGCAGGTAGCCGATCGCCAGCACCAGGCCCGGGATGGCCAGCGCGGCCGAGGCCAGGTAGTCGAGCCAGCGCCGCGCGGGCAGCGTGGTGCGCAGGATCAGGTAGGCGATGGCGGTGCCGATCAGCACGTCGAGCCCGGCCGCCAGCACGCAGTAGAGCAGCGTGTTGCCGATCATCTGGCGCGAGTTCTCGAACACGCTCGCGTAGTGCTCGAGCGTGTAGGCATCGGGCAGCACCGAGAAGCTCCAGACCTTGGCGAAGGACATCAGCAGGATGCCCAGGTGCGGCGCCAGCACGATGCACAGCACCAGCGCGATCCAGCCGTAGGCCAGCACCGATTCCCAGCCGCCCAGGCGGCGCCGCTGCAGCGAGCCGCCGCCCTTCTGCAGGGTCGCGTAGTCCTTGCCCTTCATCACCCGCGCGGCCATCCACAGCGCGAGGATCGAGAAGCCGATCATCAGCACGCTGGTCACGTAGCCCAGCGGATCGTCGATGCCGACCGAGGTGATGCGCAGGTAGGCCTGCGGCGCCAGCATGTTGGTCACGCCCATCACCAGCGGCGTGCCCAGGTCGTCGAAGACCTTGACGAAGACCAGCGCCGCGCCGGCCAGGAAGCCGGGCATGGCGAGCGGAAAGATGATCCGGCGGAACAGCCGGAAGCCGCGCGCGCCCAGGTTCATCGCCGATTCCTCCATCGCGCCGTCGATATTGCGCATCGAGGCCACGAGGTTGAGCAGGATGAAGGGGAAGTAGTGGATGCTTTCGACGAAGGTCACGCCGACCAGGCCGTCCATGATCGGGATCTTGAAGCCGAGGTACTGGTCCATCAGCAGGTTCACCGAGCCGTTGCGGCCGAAGATCAGCTGCAGCGCCACCGCCCCGACGAAGGGCGGCATGATCAGCGGCAGCACGCCCAGCGTCTGGATCAGCAGCGCGCCGCGGAACTCGAAGCGCACCGTGAGGTAGGCCAGCGGCACCGCAATCAGCGAGGCGAAGAACACGCTCGCGAGCGCCACCACCAGGCTGTTGAAGAAGGACTCGCGGAAGATGCTCTGGCCGAAGAAGTTCGCGAAGTGGCCGAGCGTGAAGCCGCCGCCCTCGTCGACGAAGGCGGTGAACACCACCAGCGCCACCGGGATCAGCAGGAAGGCCAGCAGAAACGCGAGCACCGCGACCGCCAGCGTCCAGGCGCCCCAGCCTGCGCCGGCACGCCGCACCGCTGGGCGCGCCAGCGGCGGCGCCCCCCACATCGGCGCGCTCACTTGACGAGCGCGGCCGCCTGGTTGGCCAGTTCGGTGGCCCGGGCGTAGTTGGCCTTGGCCTTGGTGGCCCAGAGCTCTTCCTGGCCGGTGAGCTGCTTGGAGACCGCGACATCACGCCGGCTCTTGCGGAACAGCTCGAGGAACTGCTCGTTCTTCACCATCTCCTGGCCGACCAGCGGCGCATAGGCGTAGCCACGGGCCTGCTTCAGCAGTTCGGCGGCCTGCGGATTCGGCTTGGCCTTCTGCTTCCTGTCGGCATCGTGGATCGCCTTGGTCGCGGCCTGCAGTTCCTTGAGCCTGAAGGTCACCATCTGGTCGAACATGCTCACCACCACCTGGTAGCGCGACTCCGACAGCTCGGAGTCGAACTGCACCTTGGCCTTCTTCGCCACCGCCTGGATGTCGGGGTAGCCGGCCGGCACCTTGAGGTCGGCATAGGGCAGCACCGGCAGCCGGCTGATCTTGGGGTCGAACAGGATCTGCTGGCCCTCTTTCGACAGCGTGAAGGCGATGAACTTCTTGGCCTCGTCGACGTTCTTCGCGCCCGTGACCAGGCCGATGTTCGCCGGCACCACGGCCGTCACGCTGGGGTAGGCGAACTCGACCGGGAAGCCCGAGTACTTGCCCGCCAGGCCGAAGAAGTCGATCACCAGCCCGATGCCGTACTGGCCGCTGTTCACGCCGTCGGGCACGCCGAAGCTGCGGTCGGTCACGGCCGCGCAGTTGCCCATGATCTCGAGCAGCTGCGTCCAGCCGCGCTCCCAGCCCTCGCCCTGCAGCAGCGTCTCGACCGTGAGGTGGGTGGTGCCCGAGCGCGAGGGCGAGGAGATCGCGACGTGGCCGAAGTACTCGGGCTTCGCGAGGTCGCTCCACTCGCGCGGCGCGGCCAGCTTGTTGGCCTGCAGGTAGCGGGTGTTCCACATCATCCCGTAGCCCGCCAGCGCCTGGCCGTAGTAGAGGCCCTTGGGGTCGTTGATGGGGTAGTTGCCGATCTTCGCCGGCACATGCGGGTTCTTGACTTCGGGCGCGGCCGTGAGCAGCTTGTCGCGCGCCAGCACCTCGAAGGCGTCGGGCGCCGAGGCCCACATCACGTCGGGCCGCTGGCCCGCGGGCAGCTCCTTGATGTAGGCGATCGAGGCCGTGGTGTTCTTGTTGAGCACCTCGATCTTCACGCCGGCGTTGGCCGCCTCGAAGGCCTTCTTGTAGGCATCGGTGAGCTCCTTGGGGAAGGAGGTGATCACGGTCACGGTGCCGGCCTCGGCCGCACCGGACAGCACGACGAGGCAGGCGGTCGCCACGCTGGAAAGAACTCTCTTGAGGGGCATGCGCTGGGTCTCCTTTGAAGGCCCACTGTAGGTCGACCCTCCGCGCGCCATGAGAGGTTTATCCCTTGGATCGTCCGTTCACCTGCGCTCGATTCCGCAACGACCGGGTGGGCCTCAGGCCGCGCCCAACCGCTCCTTGGCCAGCTTCGTGCCTGCTGCCAGCGCCTGCAGCTTGCGCCACGCAACATCCCGCGCCATGGGCGCCAGGCCGCAATTCGTGCACGGGAACAGCCGCTCCTTCGGCACGAACGCCAGCGCCCGGCCGATGGTGTCGGCCACTTCCTCGGGGGTCTCGACCACGTCGCTGGCCACATCGATCACGCCGACCATCACGTCCTTGCCGGCCAGCAGCTTCATCAGGTCCGGCGGCACATGGGAGTGGATGCACTCCAGGCTCACCTGATCGATGCGGCTCTTGGCAAGCGCGGGGAACACCGCCTCGTACTGGCGCCACTCGTCGCCCAGGGAGCTCTTCCAGTCCGTGTTGGCCTTGATGCCGTAGCCGTAGCAGATATGCACCGCCGTCGTACAGGTCAGGCCCTGCGCCGCGCGCTCGAGCGCCTGCACGCCCCAGTCGGCGGCGTCCTTCATGTAGACGTTGAAGGCGGGCTCATCGAACTGGATGATGTCGACGCCGTCGGCCTGCAGTGCCAGGGCCTCCTGGTTGAGCAACTCGGCGAAGGCGAAGGCCATCTTGATCCGTCCCTCGGCATTGCCGCCGTAGAAGCGGTCGGCCACCGTGTCGACGATGGTCATCGGGCCGGGCAAGGTGAACTTCAGCTTCTTCTTCGTGTGCGCGCGCGCCAGCTGTGCCTCGAAGGCATGCACGCGGCCTTTCAGGCGCAGGGCCGAGACCACCTGCGGCACCATCGCGTCGTAGCGGTTGTCGCGGATGCCCATCTTCACCTTGTGCTCGAAGTCGATGCCCTCGACCTGCTCGAGGAAGCCGTGCACGAAGTGCTGTCGCGATTGCTCGCCGTCGCACACGATGTCCAGGCCTGCGTCTTCCTGGGCCTTGATCCACAGCAGGGTCGCGTCGGCCTTGGCCTGGCGAAGCGCATCGCCTTCAGCCCTCCACTGAGGCCAGAGCTTGTGGGTTTCGGCCAGCCAGGCTGGCTTCGGCAGGCTGCCGGCGATGGAGGTTTCAAACATCCGAGAATTCCTTTGAAGCAAAGATGGGGGGTGGCAAGCGTTATACAGCGGCATTCGCCCCGGCGAGCCGGGTCAACGAGATGCCGGAAGAAGAGCGCTGTTCGGCTTTGGCGATCGTCTCTTCATGAAGAATGGCCGGTTTATTCTTGCGGATCAGAGCGCGACATCGGCGGCCCATTGATCAAGGACGTTCTTGTACGGCTTGATGAAGTGTTCCTCCGCGAACTTCCCCTGCTTGACAGCCAGCTGGCTGCGTTCTTCCCGGTCATAGACGATCTGCGTCAACGAATAATCCTGGTTCTTCAGGCTCGGTTGATAGAGCGTCCCCGCTGCAGAATTGGCGTTGTAGATCTCGGGACGATAGATCCTCTGAAAGGTTTCCATCGTGCTGATGGTGCCGATCAACTCGAGATTCGTGTAGTCGCCCAGCAGGTCGCCCTGGGCGTAGAAAGCCAAGGGTGCCATGCCATTCGGAGGCATGAAAAAGCGGACCTGCATCCCCATCTTGGCGAAGTACCGGTCGGTCGAGGACAGTTCATCCTGTCGATACTCGACGCCCAGCACGGGGTGCTGGTTTCCGCTGCGTTTATAGGTCTTGCTGGTCGAGGCGCTGATGCAGATTACAGGCGGCTTGTGGAAGCGCTCCCTATAGGTGCTCGAGTTGGCGAATTGCCTGAACAACTTGCCATGCAGGTCGCCAAAATCGTCCGGCGTGCCGAATTCCGCTCGATCGACGTTGTACCCCGGAAGCAGGACACTGAAGTCGTAATCGCGCACGTAGGAGGAGAAGTTGTTGCCCACGATGCCGTCGATGCGCCTGTTCGTCTTCCTGTCGAGAATGCAGGTCTTCAGTATCTCGATCAACGGAAATACATCGGTGGGACTGCTGGCATCGATGCCCATCTCGACGGAGATGATCTCGAGTTCGACGGCGTAGCGATCTCCCGTCGGATTGTCCCAATGCGCCAACTCATTGAAGCGGTTGTCGATCATCCTCAGCGTGTTGCGCAGATTCTGCTGCCTGCTCTTTCCCCGGGCCAGGTTGGCAAAGTTGGTGGTCAGGCGCGTGCTGTCCGACGGGTGATAGTTTTCATCGAAAAGAATGCTCTTGAGGTGAAAGACGAGTTCTTTGTTCATTGCGATCCAGTGACCTGATGTTTGAGAGAAAAGACGGTTCCTGCTTCAGGCCGCCACCACGTCCTCGGCCCGAGCGGGCCTGGCATGGCGCGTCGATTCGACCCACGGCAGTGCCCGTTGGACCGCCAGCCTGGCCCGCTCGATGAGGGCCTTGTCCTGCAGGCGGTAATCGACGAAATCCTTGTCGGTCGCGTAGACACCCAGCGGCAAGGTGCGCGCCTGGAAGAAGCTGAACAGCGGCCGCAACTGGTGGTCGATCACCAGCGCATGGCGCTCGCTGCCACCGGTGGCGGCCAGCAGCACGGGCTTGTCGATCAGGGCGTCCTGATGGATGAAATCGAAGAAGTGCTTGAACAGTCCCGTGTAGGCACCGCGGAAGACCGGCGTCGCCACCACCAGGACGTCGGCTTGCTCGACCGCCACAAGTTCCCGCTCCACCGCGTCGGGCAGCTGGGCGCGCCACAGCGCACCGGCAAGCCGCGGTGCGAGCGGGCCCAGTTCGACCAGGCGCTGTTCGCACGGGCCTTCGCCGGCGAACAGGTCCAGCAGGTGCTCTGCCAGGGCGGCCGACCGCGAGGGGCGTTGCAGCCCGCCGGAAACTGCGACGAGACGGAGTGGAGGTGTCATTTCTTCTTTCATCTGGCGCTCATGAGCCTGGGATGCGCGGATGGTAGGGAGGCGGATCGATGAAGTAAAATGGTTTTAATTCACCCATTCATGAACTTCATTCATGCGATTACCGGAGTGAACGGGCCACCCGGCATCGCTGCGCTGCCGACGTCGACAGCCAAGGCGATGCAGATGACGCGCAGGCGTCCGCGCGCCGCGGGTGGCTTGCCTATCATCGAAGCGATGTACCCAGCCCTCCGCATCCCCCGCAGCGAATTCGTCCCCGTGCGCCATCTGCGCTACCACGTGCGCCAGTGGGGCACGCCCTCCCCGGCCCGCCCGCCGCTCGTGCTGCTGCACGGCTGGATGGACGTGGCCGCCTCGTGGCAGTTCGTGGTGGATGCGATGGCCGAAGAACGACACATCGTCGCGCCCGACTGGCGCGGCTTCGGCCTGACCGATGGCGGCGAGGTCGACAACTACTGGATGCCCGACTACCTGGCCGACCTCGACTGGCTGCTCGACCATTTCGCGGGCGACACGCCGGTCGACCTGGTGGGCCACAGCATGGGCGGCAACCTCGCGATGCAGTACGGCGGCATCCGGCCGCAGCGGGTGCGCCGGCTGGTCAACCTCGAGGGCTTCGGCATGCCGCTGCTGCAGCCCGAGCAGGCGCCCGCGCGCTACGGCAAGTGGATCGACGAACTCAAGCGCCTGCACCGCGGCGAGATGGACCTGCAGGGCTATGCCGATGTGCAGGGCGTGGCGCGGCGGCTGATGAAGACCAACCCGCGGCTGTCGCAGGACAAGGCGGACTGGCTGGCCAGCCACTGGGCGGCGCCGCAGTTGCAGGCCGACGGCAGCACGCGCTGGCAGATCCTCGGCACCGCGGCGCACAAGGTGATCAACGCCAACATCTTCCGCGTGGACGAGGCGCTGGCCCTCTATGGCGCCATCGCCGCGCCGGTGCTGGCGGTCGAGGCCTCGGACGACAGCCTGGCGCGCTGGGGCGGACGCTACACCCTGGCCGAGTACCACGAGCGGTTGAAGTCGGTGCCGGACGCGCGCGTGGTCGCGGTGCAGGACGCCGGCCACATGCTGCACCACGACCAGCCGCAGCAGGTGGCGCAGCTGATCGAAGACTTCCTGCGCTGAGCGCGCGGCCGGGGGTCGCCCGCGGGCGCCGGCCGGATTCAGGGTCTTATCCGACACGCAGGCCCAGCGTTCGCGGGCAGACTTCATGGGTTTTGCTCTTTTTGCGCCCCCCATGACCACCAACGCCGCGACCGCCATCGATCCCCGGGACTTCCAGCGCCTGCTGAGCCGCAACGTGAAGCTTCCGCTGATCGGCGGCGTGCTCGGCGCCGTGGTCTTCGTCGGGCTGATCTTCTATCTGCTGTCGGTGATCTCCTGGGTCGAGCACACCGACCGCGTGACGCGCGACGCCAGCGAGATGCAGCGCCTGACCATCGACCTCGAGACCGGCATGCGCGGCTTCCTGCTCACCGGCGACCAGACCTTCCTGCAGCCCAACGAGAGCGCCCAGCCGCGGCTCGCCACCGGCATGGTGGCCCTGCGCCAGCTGGTCGCGGACAACCCCGCGCAGGTCGACCGGCTCGACCGCATCATCACCCTGCAGACCGCCTGGAACCAGTTCGCGACCGAGATGATCGCGCTGCGGCGCGCCGGCGGCGACTACGAGGCGGCCATTCGACAGGGGCGCGGCAAGCGGCTGACGGACGACATCCGCACCGGTTTCAACAACTTCATGAACGTCGAGCAGAGCCTGCGCTTCCAGCGCAACAGCGAGGCCAACACCACGGCGCTGGCGATCGTCGGCCTGTTCGTCTTCTTCACGCTCACGCTCACCGGCCTGCTCGCCTTCTTCGGACGGCGCCAGCTGGTCGCACTGTCGGAAGGCTACGACACGGTGCTGCAGAAGCAGGCCACGCATGCCGAGGCGCTGCAGCGCCAGGCCTGGCTGCGCGGCGCCCAGACCGAACTCACGGGCGAACTGGTGGGCGAGCTCAGCGCACAGGAAATGGGCCGCAAGGTGCTGGGCTTCTTCGCCCACCAGCTGGGCAGCAGCGTGGGCGCGATGTACGTGCGCGAGCGCAACGGCGACCTGCGCCGCGTGGCCAGCTACGGCTTCTCGCCTGAGGCCGACGCCTCGCCGCAGGTCTTCGCCGCCGGCCAGGGCCTGGTCGGCCAGGCGGCCTCGGAGCGGCGGCTCACGGTGGTCGAGCCGGTCGCGGCCGACTACCTGCGCATCAACTCCGGTTTGGGCGACATGGCGCCGCGCGCGGCCGTGCTGATGCCGGTCAGCCACAACGGCTTCGTCAACGGCGTGATCGAGCTCGGCCTGCTGCGCGCCCCCGAGGAGCGCCTGACCGAACTGCTCGACCTGGTGGCCGGCAACATCGGCAGCTCGGTGGCCTCGGTGCGCTACCGCGAGCAGCTGCAGGACGCGCTGGCCGAAACCCAGCAACTCAACGAGGAACTGCAGGTGCAGCAGGAAGAACTGCGCACCGCCAACGAGGAACTCGAGGAACAGTCGCGCGCGCTGCGCGCCTCGCAGGCCACGCTGGAAAATCAGCAGGCCGAGCTCGAGCAGACCAACAGCCAGCTGTCGGAACGCACCGAGGCGCTCGACCTGCGCAATGCGGCGCTGCGCCGGGTGCAGAACGACCTGGAGGAGCGCGCGCAGGAACTGCAGCGCGCGAGCCGCTACAAGTCGGAGTTCCTGGCCAACATGTCGCACGAGCTGCGCACGCCTCTCAACAGCGCGCTGATCCTGTCCAAGCTGCTGGGCGACAACCCGCAGGGCAACCTGACGGCCGAGCAGGTCAAGTTCGCCGAGTCGATCCATTCCTCGGGCAACGATCTGCTGGTGCTGATCAACGACATCCTCGACATCGCCAAGGTCGAGGCCGGCAAGCTCGAACTGGTGTCCGAGGAGGTGCCGCTGGCGCGCCTGGCCGACAGCCTCTCGATGACCTTCACGCCACTGGCCCGGCAGAAGCAGCTGAGCTTCCGGCTCGCGGTGCAGGCCGACGCGCCCGAGCTGCTGGTGACCGACCGCCAGCGCGTCGAGCAGATCCTCAAGAACCTGCTGTCGAACGCGCTCAAGTTCACCGACCAGGGCGAGGTCTCGCTGACCGTGTCCGGCGCGCCCGGCGGCGGCGCGCGCTTCGCGGTCAGGGATTCGGGCATCGGCATCCCGGCGGACCAGCAGGAAGTGATCTTCGAGGCCTTCCGCCAGGCCGACGGCACCACCAGCCGGCGCTATGGCGGGACCGGGCTGGGGCTGTCGATCTCGCGCGACCTCACCGCGCTGCTCGGCGGCCATCTCTCGGTCCAGAGCACGCCAGGCCAGGGCAGCACCTTCACGCTCGAACTGCCGGCAACGGCTCCGATCGTGTCGTCCTCCGGCGAACGTCAGCCATCCTCGGCGCCCTCGTTGTCGCCCGCCCCGGCGCAGCGCCTCTACGTCGCGCCGCCGCCGCCCATGCCGATCGCCTCGGACACCGTGCCGGCCCCGCTCATCGCCCAGTTCGAGGACGACCGCGCGCTGCCGCGCGACAGTGCGCGCCGCGTGCTCGTGATCGAGGACGAGCCGCAGTTCGCCCACATCCTCTACGACCTGGCGCACGAACTGGGCTATCGCTGCCTGGTGGCCCACGGCGCCGCCGACGGCTTCAGCCTCGCGATCCAGTTCGTGCCCGACGCCATCCTGCTCGACATGCGCCTGCCCGACGCGCCGGGACTGAACGTGCTGCAGCGGCTCAAGGACGACCCGCACACCCGCCACATCCCGGTGCACATCGTCTCGGCGCAGGACCACAGCTCCGAGACCGCGATGCACATGGGCGCCATCGGCTACGCGCTCAAGCCGGCCTCGCGCGAACAGCTCAAGCAGGTGTTCCAGAAGCTCGAGGACAAGCTCACGCAGAAGCTCAAGACCGTGCTGCTGGTGGAAGACGACGCGCTGCAACGCGAGGCCGTGGTCCGGCTGATCGGCGACGAGGACGTGGCCATCACCGCCGTGGCCACGGGCGAGGAGGCCATGGTGCTGCTGCGCAGCCGCATCTTCGACTGCATGATCACCGACCTGCGCCTGCCCGACATGCAGGGCAGCGAGCTGCTCAAGCGCATGGCGACCGAGGAGATCTGCTCCTTCCCGCCGGTGATCGTCTACACCGGGCGCAACCTCACGCGCGACGAAGAGGCCGAGCTGCTGCGCTACTCGCGCTCGATCATCATCAAGGGCGCGCGCTCGCCCGAGCGGCTGCTCGACGAGGTCACGCTGTTCCTGCACAAGGTCGAGGCCGACCTGTCGACCGAGCGCCAGAACATGCTCAAGACCGCGCGCGGGCGCGACCGCGTGTTCGAAGGCCGGCGCATCCTGCTGGTGGACGACGACGTGCGCAACATCTTCGCGCTCACCAGCGCGCTGGAACAGCGCGGTGCGTTGGTCGAGATCGGCCGCAACGGCCGCGAGGCCCTGGAGAAGCTCGACCTGGTGGCCGATATCGACCTGGTGCTGATGGACGTGATGATGCCGGAGATGGACGGCCTCGAAGCCACGCGCCGGCTGCGCCAGGACCCGCGCTTCGCCAAGCTGCCGGTGATCGCCGTCACCGCCAAGGCCATGAAGGACGACCAGGAGCAGTGCATGGCCGCCGGTGCCAGCGACTACCTGGCCAAGCCGGTCGACCTGGACCGCCTGTTCTCGCTGCTGCGCGTGTGGATGCCGCGCATGGAGCGCATGTGAGTCCGCTGACGCCCTCGGACGGCCTGCGGCAGCCAAAGCCGCTGACGCCGCCCAGCGACATCGAGATCGAATTGCGGCTGCTGATGGAGGCCATCTACCTCAAGTACAGCTACGACTTCCGCGACTACACCGGCGCCTCGCAGAAGCGCCGCGTGCTGTATGCGCTCGATCAGTTCAAGCTGCCCAGCGTCTCGGCGCTGCAGGACCTGGTGCTGCACGATGCTTCGGCGTTCGCGCGCCTGCTGCAGTTCCTCACGATCCCGGTCAGCGAGATGTTCCGCGACCCGGGCTACTTCCTGGCCCTGCGCCAGCAGGTGATCCCGGTGCTCCACACCTACCCTTCGGTCAAGGTCTGGGTGGCGGGCTGCAGCACCGGCGAGGAAGCCTGGTCGCTGGCCATCCTGCTGCGCGAGGAAGGGCTGCTGGAACGCACGCAGATCTATGCCACCGACATCAACCCGCTGTCGCTCGACAAGGCGCGCCAGGGCATCTTCCCGATGGAAGCGGTGCGCAACTACACCGCCAACTACCAGCGCGCGGGCGGTCGCCAGGCCTTTTCGGACTACTACACCGCAGCCTACGACGCCGCGCGCTTCGACCCCTCGCTGTGCACCAACACGATCTTCGCCGACCACAGCCTGGCGACCGACAGCGTGTTCGCCGAGACGCATCTGGTCTCGTGCCGCAACGTGCTGATCTATTTCAACCGCGCGCTGCAGGACCGGGCCTTCGGCCTGTTCCACGAGTCGCTGTGCCATCGCGGCTTCCTCGGCCTGGGCGCCAAGGAGAGCATCGACTTCTCGGCCTACGCCGACCGCTTCGACGACCTGGTGCGGTCGGAGCGTATCTACCGCAAGGCCACATGAAAAGGCCGGCCCCGCCCCTGCGCCGCGTCGATGCCGTGGTGATCGGCACCTCGGCCGGCGGCGTGGACGCGCTCGCCACGCTGCTGCGTGACCTGCCCCTGCCCTGGCATCTGCCGCTGGTGGTCGTGATCCATCTGCCGCAACACCGCGACAGCCGGCTGGCCGACGTGTTCCGCCAGCGCCTGTCGATTCCGGTGCAGGAAGCCGAGGACAAGGCGCCGGTGGCCCCAGGCACGCTCTACTTCGCACCGCCCAGCTACCACCTGTCGATCGAGCGCGAGCGCGTGTTCTCGCTGAGCTGCGAACCACCGGTGCTATGGTCACGTCCTTCGATCGACCTGCTGATGCAATCCGCGGCCGATGCCTACGGCCCGACGCTGGCCGGCCTGCTGCTGACCGGCGCCAACCCCGACGGCGCCGAAGGCCTTCGCAAGATCCAGCAGGCCGGTGGCCTGACTGCGGTGCAAGACCCGGACGAAGCCGAGGTCGACACCATGCCCCGGGCCGCGCTGGCGCTGCTCACTCCCGACCGCATACTGCCGCTGCGCGGTCTGCACACCCTGCTGGTGGAACTGAATGCTCTTCATGCCGATTGATGTCGAAAGCAAGCTGCTGATCGTCGACGACCTGCCCGAGAACCTGCTCGCGCTGGACGCGCTCATCCGCGGCCGGGGCCGCTCGGTGTTCCAGGCCACCTCGGCCGAAGCGGCGCTGGCGCTGATGCTGGAGCACGAGTTCGCGCTGGCCATCCTCGACGTGCAGATGCCGGGCATGAACGGCTTCGAGCTGGCCGAGCTGATGCGCGGCACCGAGCGCACGCGCCACATCCCGATCATCTTCGTGAGTGCCGCGGGCCGCGAGATGAACTACGCCTTCAAGGGCTACGAGAGCGGTGCCGTCGACTTCCTGCAGAAGCCGCTGGACGCCCATGTGGTGGCCAGCAAGGTCAACGTCTTCGTGGACCTGCACCGCCATCGCAAGGCGCTCAAGCACGAGATGGAGGCGCTGGCCGAGGCGCACCGCGAGCAGGCGGCGCTGGTCGACAAGCTGCAGGTCGCGCAGGGCGACCTGGAACGCGCGGTGCGCATGCGCGACGACTTCATGTCGATGGTCTCGCACGAGCTGCGCACGCCGCTCAACACGCTCTACCTCGAGACGCAGGTGCGCAAGCTGCACCTGGGCAAAGGCAACATGGCGCCCTTCGCGGTCGACAAGCTGCCGGCCATGATCGAGCGCGACCAGCGCCAGATCCAGAACATGGTGCGGCTGATCGACGACATGCTCGACGTCTCGCGCCTGCGCAGCGGTTCGCTGTCGATCCGGCCCAAGCCCTTCGACCTGGCGCAGCTCGCGCAGCGCGTGGTGGAGAGCCTGGTGAACCAGGCCGAGGCCGTGGGCTCGACCATCCACCTGGACGCGCAGGGCCCCATCGAAGGCCTGTGGGACGAGTTCCGCATCGAACAGGTGCTGACCAACCTGCTGACCAACGCGTTGCGCTACGGTCGCGGAAGCCCGGTGGCGGTCACGGTGCACCTGCTCGGCGAGCAGGCACAGATGACGGTGCGCGACCACGGCATCGGCATCGCGGCCGCGGACCACGACCGGATCTTCGAACAGTTCGAGCGCACCGACGACAGCCGCAAACACGCGGCCGGCCTGGGACTGGGCCTGTACATCACGCGCGAGATCGTGCTCGCGCACGGCGGCGGCATCGATCTGGAGAGCGCACCCGGCGAAGGCGCACTGTTCCGCGTGACGCTGCCATTGCAAGCGCCCACCCCGGGAAACTGAAGGAAAACTGAACGAGCGCTTCAGGTCGCGACGGTAGGATTCCCCTATTAAAAAAAGGAGGTTTCCTCATGCAGAAACACTGCGGCTTGCACCTTGCCGCGATCGCCACGATGGCACTCGCCGGATCGTTCCACCTGAATGCGCTCGCGCAGACCGCCGAGCCACCGCCTCGCAGCGAAGGCCGATGGGAACTGTCCTTCTCGCCCTACACCCACCACTGGCATCACGACGACGAACACAAGAACGTCGCGCTGATCGCCATCGAGCGCTTCCAGCCCGACAACGCCCTCTGGGGCGCCGCGCTGTTCAGCAACTCCTTCGGCCAGACCTCGGGCTACGTCTACTACGGCCATCAATGGGACGGCGTCTTCGGCCAGCCCGCGCTCTACACCAAGCTCAGCGCCGGCGTGATCTACGGCTACCGCGGCAAGTACAAGGACAAGGTGCCCTACAACCACGGCGGCTTCTCGCCCGCGATCATCCCGGCCGTCGGCTACCGCCTGACCCCGGTCGACGCGGTACAGGTGGCGATCCTGGGCACGGCCGGCGTGATGTTCTCCTACAGCCGACGCTTCTGAACGGGCTCATTCTCGGGCGGGCCCCGGGGGCATGAGAAAATGTCGGGTTGCGCCTGGCTCCCGCCGGGCCACCTCTTTTTTTCAGGACACCCCATGGACGCAGAACAAATCAACCAGATCGAAGCCAACCTTGCGGACCTGAGCGTGCGCACGGTCGATTTACGGAGGTATCTTTGACTACGATGCCAAATCCGAACGCCTGAGGACGGTCAACGCATCGCTCGAGGATCCGACGGTCTGGAACGACCCGAAGAAGGCCCAGGAACTGGGCCGCGAGAAGAAATCGCTCGACGGCGTGGTCGTCACGCTCGACCGCCTCACCAGCGGCCTGGCCGACAACACCGAGCTGTTCGAGATGTCGAAGGCCGACGGCGACCTGGACGGCCTGCAGGCCATCGCCGATGACGCCGCCACGCTCGAAGCCGACATCAAGCAGCTCGAATTCCGCCGGATGTTCAACAACCCGGCCGATCCGCTGAACTGCTTCGTCGACATCCAGGCCGGCGCCGGCGGCACCGAGGCCTGCGACTGGGCCAGCATGCTGCTGCGCCAGTACCTGAAGTACGCCGAGCGCAAGGGTTTCAAGACGCAGATCGAGGACGAGACCCCGGGCGACACCGCAGGCATCAAGGGCGCGACCATCAAGGTCGAAGGCGACTACGCCTTCGGCCTGCTGCGCACCGAGACCGGCGTGCACCGCCTGGTGCGCAAGTCGCCCTTCGACTCCTCGGGCGGCCGTCACACCAGCTTCGCGTCGATCTTCGTGTACCCCGAAGTGGACGACTCGATCGAGATCGAGATCAACCCCTCCGACGTGCGCACCGACACCTTCCGTGCCAGCGGCGCGGGCGGCCAGCACATCAACAAGACCGACTCGGCCGTGCGGCTCACGCACATCCCCACCGGCATCGTGGTGCAGTGCCAGGACGGCCGAAGCCAGCACAGCAACCGCGACGTGGCGTGGAAGCGCCTGCGTTCGCGGCTCTACGACTTCGAACTGCGCAAGCAGCAGGAAGCGCAGCAGAAGCTGGAAGACACCAAGACCGACGTGGGCTGGGGCCACCAGATCCGCAGCTACGTGCTGGACAACAGCCGCATCAAGGACCTGCGCACCAACGTCGAGGTCTCGGCCACGCAGAAGGTGCTCGACGGCGACCTCGACGTGTTCATCGAAGCCTCGCTCAAGCAAGGCGTCTGATGGCCCGCACGGACGCGCTCATCTTCGACATGGACGGCACCATGGTCGACTCCATGCCCTGGCACGCCAAGGCCTGGATCGAGTTCGCGCGCCGGCGCGGGCTCGCGCTCGACGTGCCCGACCTGATGCGCCGCACCACCGGCCGCAACGCCTTCGAATGCGCCTGCGAGCTGATGGAACGCGAGGTGAGCGCCGCCGAGAGCGACGCGATCACGCACGAGAAGGAAACCATCTACCGCGAGCTGTTCGGCGCGGTGTTCGCCGAAGTCGCGGGCTTCAATGCCTTCGCCAGGGCGGCGGCGGCGCAAGGCCTGAAGATCGCGGTCGGCACTGCGGGCGACCGCCACAACGTCGCCTTCGTGATGGAACGCCTGCGCATGGACCCGCTGCCGCTGGCCATCGTGGGCGGCGACGAGGGCTTCACCGGCAAGCCCACGCCGGCCATCTTCCTCGAGGCCGCGCGCCGCATCGGCGTTGCGCCCGAACACTGCATCGTGTTCGAGGACGCCCCCTTCGGCATCGAAGCCGCACGCCGCGCCGGCATGCGTGCCGTGGCCGTGTGCACCACCCACAGCGCGGCCGAACTGGCCGGCCCGCACGTGATCGCCGCCGTGCGCGACTACGAAGAACTTGCCCTTTCGAATTTCCTGGAGACACTCGATGCTGCAACTGCGTGATGGACAAGAACAGCCGCTGGCGATCCGCCGCGAAGACTATGCCGCGCCCGCCTGGTGGATCGACACCGTCGACCTGACCTTCGACCTGGACCCGGCCAAGACGCGCGTGCTCAACCGCATGCGCCTGCGCCGCAACCCCGAGCTGCCGGCCGGACCGCTGCGCCTGGACGGCGACGAGCTCAACCTGGCGCGCGTGCTGGTCGACGGCCAGGGCGCGTCCTTCCGCATGGAAGACGACCAGCTGGTCATCGACAACCTGCCCGACAGCTTCGAGCTGGAGATCTTCACCACCTGCTGCCCGGTGAAGAACACCAAGCTCATGGGCCTGTTCGTGAGCGAGAACACCTTCTTCACGCAATGCGAGGCCGAGGGCTTCCGCCGCATCACCTACTTCCTCGACCGTCCCGACGTGATGGCGAGCTACACCGTGACGCTGCGCGCCGACAAGGCCGCCTACCCGGTGCTGCTGTCGAACGGCAACCTGACCGACAGCGGCGAGCTGCCCGAGGGCCGCCACTTCGCCAAATGGGTCGACCCCTTCCGCAAGCCCAGCTACCTGTTCGCGCTGGTCGCGGGCAAGCTGGTGGCGCGCGAGCAGCGCATCATCACCCGCGCCGGCAAGGAACACCTGCTGCAGGTCTACGTGCGTGCAGGCGACCTCGACAAGACCGAGCACGCGATGAACTCGCTGGTGCACTCGATCCTCTGGGACGAGACCCGCTTCGGCCTGCCGCTGGACCTGGACCGCTTCATGATCGTCGCCACCAGCGACTTCAACATGGGCGCGATGGAGAACAAGGGCCTCAACATCTTCAACACGAAGTACGTGCTGGCCAGCCAGGCCACCGCCACCGATGCCGACTACGGCAACATCGAGAGCGTGGTCGGCCACGAGTACTTCCACAACTGGTCGGGCGACCGCGTGACCTGCCGCGACTGGTTCCAGCTCTCGCTCAAGGAAGGCCTCACGGTGTTCCGCGACCAGGAGTTCAGCATGGACCTGTGCGCCGATGCGTCGGCGCGCGCGGTCAAGCGCATCGAGGACGTGCGGGTGCTGCGCACCGCGCAGTTCCCCGAGGACGCCGGCCCGATGGCGCACCCGGTGCGCCCCGACAGCTACATCGAGATCAGCAACTTCTACACCGTCACCATCTACGAGAAGGGTGCGGAGGTGGTGCGCATGATGCAGACGCTGGTCGGCCGCAAGGGCTTCGAGTCGGGCATCACGCTGTACTTCCAGCGCCACGACGGCCAGGCCGTGACCTGCGACGATTTCGCGCAGGCCGTCGCCGATGCCAACCCGGATTCGGAACTGGCCCGCCTGCTGCCACAGTTCAAGCGCTGGTACGGCCAGGCCGGCACGCCGCGGCTTGCGGCCAGCGGCCATTACGACGCCGAGGCACGCAGCTACACGCTGCGCTTCGCACAGAGCTGCCTGCCCACGCCGGGCCAGGCGCTCAAGCTGCCCTTCGTGATTCCTGTGAACCTGGGCCTGCTGGCCACCGACGGCCGCGAACTGCCGCTGCAGCTCGAGGGCGAGGCGCAGGCCGCGCACGGCACCCGCACGCTGGTGCTGACCGAAGCCGAACAGCAGTTCACCTTCCACGGCCTCGACGCGGAACCCGTGCCCTCGATCCTGCGCGGCTTCAGCGCGCCGGTGATCCTGGACTTCGGCTACACCGACGCCCAGCTGCTCACGCTGCTGGCCAACGACCTCGATCCCTTCAACCGGTGGGAAGCGGGCCAGCGGCTGGCGCTGCGCAGCGCGATCCGTGCGATTGGCGGCGCCGCCGAGGCCGGCGCGCCGGTGCTCGACGCCGCCTACATCGACGCCATGCGCGCGGTGCTGCGCGACGCCAAGCTCGATGCCGCCTTCAAGGAACTGGTGCTCACCCTGCCCTCGGAGACCTACATCGCCGAGCAGCTCGAGGTCGTCGATCCGCAGCGCATCCACACGGTGCGCGAAGCCATGCGCGCGCAGCTGGCCACGGCGCTGTTCGCCGAATGGGAACAGGCCTACGAACAGAACCACGACACCGGCGCCTACACGCCCGACCCGCTGTCGGCCGGGCGCCGTGCGCTGGCCGGCATGGCGCTGACCTCGCTGTGCATCGCCGCGCGCGAATCGAACGACACGGTGTGGCCAGGCAAGACGCTGCAGCGCTTCAAGGACGCGGGCAACATGACCGACCGCTTCAACGCGCTGTCGGCCCTGGTGTCCTCGGGCCACGCGCTGGCTGCTCCGGCCCTGGCGCGCTTCCATGCGCTGTTCAAGGACGAGGCGCTGGTCATCGACAAATGGTTCTCGCTGCAGGCCGGCGCGCCAGACCGCGGCGGCCACGTGCTGCCGCTGGTCAAGCAGCTGATGAAGCACCCCGACTTCTCCCTCAAGAACCCCAACCGCGCGCGCAGCGTGATCTTCAGTTTTTGCAGCGCCAACCCCGGCGCCTTCCACCGCAGCGACGCCGCGGGCTACGTGTTCTGGTCAGACCGCGTGATCGAGCTCGATGCGCTCAACCCGCAGGTTGCGGCGCGCCTGGCGCGCGGCCTCGACCGCTGGAGCAAGCTGGCCGAACCCTACCGCAGCGCCGCCCGCGAAGCCCTCGCGCGCGTGGCTGCGCGTCCCGACCTGAGCAAGGACACACAGGAAGTCGTCCACCGCGCCCTCGCCGACTGATCTCCAAGGAACCTCCATGGCACAACAGAAAATTTCTCTCACCCGCTACCTGGTCGAGCAGCAACGCGCCGACGGCCTCATCCCCGGCCAGCTCCGGCTGCTGCTCGAAGTCGTGGCTCGCGCCTGCAAGAGCATCAGCATGGCCGTCAACAAGGGCGACCTGGGCGGCGTGCTCGGCACCGCCGACAGCGAGAACGTCCAGGGCGAGGTCCAGAAGAAGCTGGACATCATCGCCAACGAGGTGCTGATCGAAGCCAACGAATGGGGCGGTCACCTGGCCGCCATGGCCAGCGAGGAGATGGACAGCATCTACGTGGTGCCCAACCGCTACCCGCAAGGCGAATACCTGCTGCTGTTCGATCCCCTCGACGGCTCGAGCAACATCGACGTCAACGTGAGCATCGGCACCATCTTCAGCGTGCTGAAGAAGCCCGACGACCACCCGGGCGTGCAGGAAGCCGACTTCCTGCAGGCCGGCGCCAAGCAGGTCGCGGCCGGCTACTGCATCTACGGCCCGCAGACCACGCTGGTGCTGACCGTCGGCGACGGCGTGGCGATGTTCACGCTCGACCGCGAACAGGGTTCCTTCGTGCTGACCAAGGAGAACATCCAGATCCCGGCCGACACCAAGGAATTCGCGATCAACATGAGCAACCAGCGCCACTGGGACGAACCGGTGAAGCGCTACATCGATGAATGCCTGGCCGGCAGCGAAGGCCCGCGCGGCAAGGACTTCAACATGCGCTGGATCGCGAGCATGGTCACCGACGTGCACCGCATCCTGATGCGCGGCGGCATCTTCATGTACCCCTGGGACAAGCGCGAACCGGGCAAGCCCGGCAAGCTGCGCCTGATGTACGAGGCCAACCCCATGAGCTGGCTGGTCGAACAGGCCGGCGGCATGGCCACCAACGGCCGCGAACGCATCCTCGACCTGCAGCCGGGCAAGCTGCATGAGCGCGTCAGCGTGGTTTTGGGTTCAAAAAATGAGGTCGAGCGCGTCACCCGGTACCACGACCCGCTATAATCGAAGGCTTAGCCGGTGTAGCTCAGTCGGTAGAGCAGCTCATTCGTAATGAGAAGGTCGGGTGTTCGATTCATCTCTCCGGCACCAAACGCAGAAAGCCCGTTGTCCTCTGGACAACGGGCTTTTTTGTTGTGGCCGCAGCCTGCGCGCTGATCGTGGTGGCGCCCAGAGCACGCCTTGTCGCGGTGCTCGGCACCGCACCCCACCTACTGCCCCCCCCCTCGGACGGCACATGGCGGGAAGCGAAGGATGAGGCCGACACCCCTCCCATGTCGAGGCACCTGGGGCCAAGCGCGCAATAGGTCACGGCGCTACACGCTAACCCCTACGACACATTTAGTTTCAATCGTCAAACTCCTGCTGCCCAAGCCCGGGCGAGGAGAACCCCATGAAGAAGATCGCTTTCGCGTGTGTCTCGCTGCTCATCTGCTGCAGCGCCCTTTCGCACTCCGGCGGCACCGACAAGAACGGCTGCCATCACGACCGCAAGAACGGAACCTACCACTGCCATTGATCGGAGCACGCACATGACCACATCACTGATCGCCCTCCTGCTCAGCGTCTCCGGCAGCCTGACCGCCGCACCGCTCGACACATCCCTTCTCCAGCGCCTCGTGACTTCGTCGGGTATTTCAGCGCCGGCCGTCGAGGCCGCCAATCGCACAGGCAGCCGACGCGTTGGCGGGTCCGGGCGAAGTGGCAAGGGCGGCCGGTACGTCGGCGGACGCAGGTAGTCGGATCTCGCACGTCAAGCCCTCGGCGTACGCAGCCCGCGAACGGCCCTGGAGGCATGGCAAAGGAGCCGCAGCATTGAGGCCCCGAGTGGGCCAAACCCATGCCGGGTCGCGGCGTACAGCCATCAGACGGCTGTCGCTTCTTCTCACGACCCCAGAAACAGAAAAAGGCACCGAGGTGCCTTTTTCATTTCGAGATTTTTTGGGGTGGCTGATGGGACTCGAACCCACGACGACCAGAATCACAATCTGGGACTCTACCAGCTGAGCTACAGCCACCGCAGAGCCTTCTATTGTAGCAACAAAATCAGCGTGCGGAAGCCTCGGCAGGCTGAGGCACCAGGATTTCTGCCTTGAAGCGCGCCTTGAGCAGGTCGTAGTACGCCAGGTTCTCGGCGGCTGTCACGACCTGGACGAACTGGGCATTCTCCTGCTTGGCACCGTCGGGCGTGGGCGCCACGCGCGCCACGTCCTTGACGACGCGCATCACGGCATAGCCTTCGGCGCCCAGATCGACACCCACCAGCGCGGGCAGACGGGTGGCATCGGCACGCAGCGCGGCCTCGACCACCAGCGGCGACTGCGACTGCGCATCGAGGCGCGACAGCGTGAGCGGCGCGCCGAGTGCGGCGCTGGCCGGGGTGGCCTGCCAGGCGGCGAGCTTGGCTTCGCCTTCGGCCTTGGCCAGCGCGGCGGCGCGCTGGGCGACCAGCTGCGTGCGCACCGTTTCCTTGACTTCGGCCAGCGGCATCGCGTGGGCGGCCTCGTATTTGACGACCCGGCCCGACGCCAGCTGGTTGGGGCCGATCTCGATGGCTTCGGTGTTGTGCTTGCGGGACAGCGAATCGGCCGCGAACAGCGCCGACAGGAAGTTGGTGCTGGCCAGCGGGCCGGTGGCGCCGGGCTGCGGCGTGCGGGCCACGTTGGCGGCCGTGCGGATCGTCAGCTTGAGCTTGTCGGCGGCGGGCTGCAGGCTGTCGGGCTGCTGGTAGACCGTGTCGGTGAAGGTCTCGGCGGCCTTGGCGAACTCCTGCGTGGCCTGCTGGCCGCGCACTTCGTTCTCGATCGTGGCACGTGCCTGCTCGAAAGGCTGCAGCACGCCCGGCTTGATGTCCTTGAGCTGGATGATGTGGTAGCCGAACTCGGTCTCGACGACGTTGCTGATCTCGCCCTTCTTGAGCGCGAACATCGCATCTTCGAAAGGCTTGACCATCGCGCCGCGCGTGACGAAGTCGAGGTCGCCGCCCTTCTCCGCCGAGCCCGGGTCCTGCGAGTTCTTGCGTGCCACGTCGGCAAAGGTGTCGGGCGCCTTCTTCACCTGGGCCAGCAGCTGCTCGGCCTTGGCGCGCGCCGCTTCGCGCTCGGACTTCGAGGCGCTCGCGGGTGCGGTGATCAGGATGTGGCTGGCGCGGCGTTCCTCGGGCGTGCCGAAGCGGGCGCTGTTCTGTTCGTAGTAGCTCTTGAGGTCGGCGTCGGTCACGGCGATGTTCTTCTTCGCCGCATCGAGGTCGAGCACCAGGTACTCGACGCTGGCCTGCTCGGGCGCCTGGAACTGCGCCGCATGGTCCTTGTAGAAGGCCTCGATGTCGGCATCGCTGACCGTGACCTTGGCCTTGAAGTCCACCGGGTTGAAGCGCGCCAGTTGCACCTCGCGGCGATCGTAGAAGGCATTGAAGGTGGCTTGCGCCTGCGCGGGCGTCGTGAAGGCCGTGCCGGACACGCCCAGCAGCACCTGTTGCGTGGCCAGGTCGGAGCGCACCGCGGCTTCGTACTGTTCCGGCGTGCGGCCGGTGGCCATCATGAAGCGCTCGCGGTCGAACTTGCCGTCGGCGGTGCGGAACGAGGCCAGGCTGGTGTCTTCGGCGAACAGGCGGGCGAGCCGGTCTTCGGAGACGGTCATGTTCGACTTGGTGGCCGCGACGGCCAGCACACGGTCGCGCACCATGCGTTCGAGCGTGGCGTAGCGTGCCGCATCCGAATCGAGCACGGCGGCCTCGACGTTGGGCATCTGGCGGCGGATGCGGTCGACCTCGTTGCGATGCTGCTGGTCCCACTCGGGACGGGTGATGTCATGACCGTCGACGCGCGCCACCTTCTCGCCCTTCTGGTCGCCCTGGTAGCGGTCGACGCCGAACAGCACGAAGGACGGAATGATCAGCAAGAACAAGAAGCCCATGACGATCTTGTTGTACCTGCGGAAGAACTCAAACATGCTTGAAGACTCTCTGTGACGAATGCCGGAAGGCAAAACAAAAAGGCGAACATCTGTTCGCCTGGTTGCCGGGTGGTGAACGCCGAAGGCCTCGCGCCGCGGCTGGCTCCTTGCGAGGGAGCTGGCAAGCTCCACGAATCCATGACTCAGCGAAGCGGCCGACCAGCGTTGCGAACTGCCTGACGGGGCCTGCCCATTTTATCAGCATGGTCCGGCACCCCGCGATCAGCCTCGGTGCGCGCAGCGGTTTAAGCGCGGACGATGCATCGAAGGCGGGGCATTCCGCCGCCTGCAGGCAAGGGAAGCAAAGGGCCGGCACCAAAGAAAAAGGGCCCGGAACGCTCCGGGCCCTTTCACATGGATTCACGCACAAACGGGTGGTGGGTGCTGACGGGCTCGAACCGCCGACCTGCGCCGTGTAAAGGCGACGCTCTACCAACTGAGCTAAGCACCCCCGTTGTGCAGCGAAGGATTGTCTCTCAGTTCAGCGCGTCTTTCAGTGCCTTGCCCGGACGAAACTTCGGAATTTTTGCAGCCTTGATCTTGATGGCTTCACCGGTGCGCGGGTTGCGACCCGTGCGTGCGGCACGCTTGCCCACCGCGAAAGTACCGAAACCGACGAGCGACACGGAGTTGCCCTTCTTGAGCGTTGTACGAATGGCGCCGATGGTGGACTCGAGTGCGCGCGTGGCAGCGGCTTTGGAGATGTCGGCGTTTTTTGCGATGTGCTCAATCAGTTCGGTCTTGTTCACGAGGGCCCCTCAAAGGAAAAGTGGATCGGTTTTCATCAGATGCACGGCCGGCTCGCGACGGAACACTCGGCGACGGATACGCAGGCGAATCTGACGTGTCGGCAGCGGACCGCCGATGATGATTACAACCACAGGGCTACGGGGTGTCAATAAGTCACGCGCCCGCGCTGCCCTGCGGGGACGGCGATTCTAGGGCCTGTTCACCCTGTTTCCGGGGATCGCGTGGGATGAATCAGACGCTGGATGCAAGGCGCAGGCGCGCAGCAAGGCTTGTGCCTTGCTGCGCGGGCGACGCCGAGGCGGGCCCTGAAATCAGAGCGCTTCGGCGATCGCCCGGCCCAGGTCCGAGGTGCCGGCCGTGCCGCCGATGTCGGCCGTGCGCGGTGCGCCGCTGCCGGGTGCGAGCACCTTCTCGATGGCGCCCAGGATCGCGTCGTGCGCATCCTTGTGGCCCAGGAACTCGAGCATCATCGCGCCGCACCAGATCTGGCCGATCGGGTTGGCGATGCCCTTGCCCGCGATGTCGGGCGCCGAGCCGTGCACCGGCTCGAACAGCGAGGGCGTGGTGCGCTCGGGGTTGAGGTTGGCGCTGGGCGCGATGCCGATGGTGCCGGTGCAGGCCGGGCCGAGATCGGACAGGATGTCGCCGAACAGGTTGCTCGCCACCACCACGTCGAAGAAGTCGGGGCGCTGCACGAAGTGCGCGGTCAGGATGTCGATGTGGAACTTGTCGAGCGTGATGCCCGGGTAGTTCTTGGCCATCGCGGCCACGCGCTCGTCCCAGTAGGGCATGGTGATCGAGATGCCGTTGGACTTGGTGGCGCTGGTCAGGTGCTTCTTGGGCCGCGACTGCGCAAGTTCGAAGGCGAACTTGAGCACGCGGTCGACGCCGATGCGCGACATCACGGTCTCCTGCACCACGATCTCGCGCGACGTGCCTTCGTACATCCGGCCGCCGATGCTCGAGTACTCGCCTTCGGTGTTCTCGCGCACGATGTACATGTCGATCTCGCCGGGCTGGCGCGGCGTGCCGTCGCGGCGCACCACGGGCGCAACGATGCCGGGCATCAGGCGCGCGGGGCGCAGGTTGATGTACTGGTCGAACTCGCGGCGGAACAGCAGCAGCGAGCCCCACAGCGAGACGTGGTCGGCGATCTTCTCGGGCCAGCCGACCGCACCGAAATAGATGGCGTCGTGGCCGCCGATCTGGTCCTTCCAGTTGTCGGGCAGCATCTTGCCGTGCTTCTCGCAATAGTCCCAGCTCGAGAAATCGAAGTGGTCGAACTTGAGGTTGATGCCGAACTTGCGCGAAGCCGCGTCGAGCACGCGCAGGCCCTCGGGCATGGTTTCCTTGCCGATGCCGTCGCCGGCGATGACTGCGATGCGATGGGTGCTCATGGTCAGATGTCCTTGGAAGAAGAAGAGTTGTCGTCTCTGGATTTTTGAAAGAAGGTCAGCGCCTCGCGCACCAGCGCGTCGGGGGCTTCCTCGGGAAGGTAGTGGCCGCAGGGCAGCGTGCCGCCCGACACGTCGTCGGCGACCTCGCGCCACAGCGCCAGCACGTCGAAGCATTTTCCGACCACGCCGTGTTCGCCCCACAGCACGCGCAGCGGCTGGGTCAGGCGGCGGCCGGCGGCGATGTCTTCGCGGTCGTGCACCAGGTCGATCGAGGCCGAGGCGCGGTAGTCCTCGCACACCGCCTCGGCCGTGCCGGGCAGCGCCGCGCAGCGTTCGTATTCGGCCAGGGCCTCGGGCGCGAAGGGCGCCAGGCCCGCATGCCGGCCGCCCATCACGCTGCGCACGTAGCGCGCCGGGTCGGAAGACAGCAGGGCTTCGGGCAGCGGCGGCGGCTGGATCAGGAAGAACCAGTGCCAGTAGGCGCGCGCAAAAGCCTCGGAGGTGTTCGCATACATGGCCAGCGTGGGTGCGATGTCCAGCAGCAGCAGCCGCTCGACCGCGGCCGGATGGTCGGCCGCCAGCCGATGCGCCACGCGCGCGCCGCGGTCGTGGGCCAGCACCTGGAAGCGATCGAAGCCGTGATGCCGCATCACGGCCACGGCATCGCGCGCCATCTCGCGCTTGCTGTACGCGAGGTGCTCGGCGTCGGCCGCGGGCCGGCCCGAATCGCCGTAGCCGCGCAGGTCCATCAGCACCACCGTGAAATGCGACGCCAGCGCGGGCGCCACGCGATGCCAGATCGCATGCGTTTGCGGATGGCCGTGCAGCAACAGCAGCGCCGGGCCGCTGCCGCCGATGCGGCCGTGCAGCGCGACGCCGTCGCGTTGCAGATCGAAGGGGGTGAAGTCTTTGAACACGCGTCGATTGTGCGTTGCCCTCCCCCGCGCTTCAAGCAACAATCATCGAATTGATTATTTCCCTTGAGGCTTGAATGGAACGCGCCGACCTCGAACTCGTGACCACCGTGCGGCACCGCGGCAGCCTGGCCGCAGCGGCCGCGGCGCTGGGTGTGGCGCCCTCGGTGGTTACCAAGCGGCTGGCCGCGCTCGAGGGCCGGCTGGGACAGCGCCTGTTCGAGCGCACCACCCGGCGGCTCAACCTCACGGCCGAGGGCGAGGCCGTGTGCCTGCACGCCGACCGGCTGCTCGAGGGTTTCGCCGCGCTCGAGGCCGAGCTCAGCGAGCGCCAGAGCGCGCTGCGCGGCCGGCTGCGCATCGCCGCCACGCTGGGTTTCGGCCGGCGCTGGGTCGGGCCGGCGCTGGCCGAATTCCAGCAGCGCCATCCCGGGCTGCAGATCGACCTGCAACTCAGCGAGCAATTGCCCGACCTGGGCGTCGACGGCTACGACGGCGCGCTGTGGCTGTGGTCGGTGCAGGGCGCGCACAGCGCACACTGGATCTCGCGCCGGCTCGCGCGCAACCAGCGCATCCTGGTTGCGTCGCCGGCCTACCTGTCGGCCCACGGCACGCCGCGTGCCCTGGAGGAACTCGCGGCGCATGCCTGCCTGATCGTGCGCGAAAACACCGAGGCCCAGGGCGCGGGCCGGGAGCACTGGGCGCTCAAGCACGACAAGGAGAGCACCCTGTCGCGCGTGCGCGTGCAGGGGCCGCTGTCGAGCAACTCGGGCGAAATGGTGCGCGACTGGTGCCTGGCCGGCCGCGGCATCATGCTGCGCAGCCTCTGGGACATCGCGCCCCAGCTCGCGAGCGGCGAACTGGTGCGGGTGCTGCCGCACCACGCGATGCCCGACGCCGACATCCACTGGATCGCGCCCTGGCGGCCCAAGACGCCGCGCCGCGTGCGGCTGCTGATCGACTTCCTGGCCGAGCAGTTCCGCAGCGAGCCCTGGAAGCCCTAGCTAGGCGCCAGCCGAAGCCTTGCCCTCGCGCACCACCAGCCCCACACCCAGCGCCGTGACCGCGGTGCCGAGCAGCGTCAGCGCCGTGATCTGTTCGGAGAACAGCAGCCAGGCCATGAGCGCGGTGGTGGGCGGCACCAGATACAGCAGGCTGGTGACCGCCGCCGCCGTGCCGCGCTGGATCAGGATGTAGAACAGCGAACTGCCGCCCAGCGACAGGGCGAACACCGACCAGGCCATGGCGCCGCCCGAGTACAGGTTCCACTGGATCGGTGCCGTCTCCAGCCAGGCAAAGGGCAGCGTGAACAGCAGCGCCGCGCAGAATTGCACCAGGCTCGCGCTGCGCACGTCGCAGGGCGCGACGAAACGCTTCTGGTACAGCGTGCCGACCGTGATCGAAGCCAGCGCCGCGAGCGCCAGGCTCACCGTCAGCAGGCTGACCTCGCCGCTGTCGCCGAACTTGCGCGACACCACCATCACCAGGCCCGCGAAACCCAGCAACAGGCCGGCCCACTGCCGCCGCGTGACCGCCCCGCCGCGCATCGACAGCCAGATCCCGGTGAGCACCGGCTGCAAACCGACCATCAGCGCGACCAGCCCGGCTCCCATGCCCGCATGCACCGCAGCCCACACGCCCGCCAGATACCCCGCCTGCACCAGCACGCCGGTCACGGCCAGATGTCCCCATTGCCGGCGCGTGGCCGGCAGCGCGATGCGCGCCACGCCCACCCACACGGCAAAGCACAGGATCGACAGCGCATAGCGCACCGCGAGGAACTTGAGGGGCGGCGCATAGGGCATGCCGTAGCGCGCGACGATGAAGCCGGTGCTCCAGATCAGCACGAACACACCCGGCAGGAAACGCAGCCAGCCCGCCGTACGGGCTGCCGCCGCGGTCATTTGGTGCGGGCCCGGATCTCGGGGATGGCCTTCTGCAGGTAGTACACCATCGACCAGACGGTGAGCACGGCCGACACCCAGATCAGCCACTGGCCCCAGAGACCGGTGTCGATGAAGCCGAACAGATGGCCGTCGAACAGCAGGAAGGGAATGGCCACCATCTGGACCACGGTCTTGACCTTGCCCAGCATGTGCACCGCGACGCTCTTGGCGGCGCCGATCTGCGCCATCCATTCGCGCAAGGCGGAAATGGCGATCTCGCGGCCGATGATGATCAGCGCCACGAACACGTCGGCGCGCTGCAGGTGCACCAGCACCAGCAAGGAGGCGCAGACCAGGAACTTGTCGGCCACCGGGTCGAGGAAGGCGCCGAAGGCCGAGGTCTGGTTGAGCTTGCGCGCCAGGAAGCCGTCGAGCCAGTCGGTGGCGGCGAACACGATGAACATCACCGTGGCGATGAGATTGCGCATCGGCTCGGCGATGGGCAGATAGAACACGCCCACGATCAACGGGATCGCGATGATCCGCGTCCAGGTCATGATCGTCGGGAGGGTCCAGAACATGCCGCGATTGTGCATGACGCGAACGGATGTCATCGAGGCCGATCCATCAGTGCAGCGCCCGGTAGATTTCCTCGGCCAGATCGGAGGCGATGCCCTCGACCGACGCGATGTCCTCCACGCTCGCCGCCGCCACGCCGCGGATGCCGCCGAAGCGTTGCAGCAGGCGGGCCCGGCGCTTGGGGCCGATGCCCGGGATGTCCTCGAGCTGGCTGCCGCCCACCCGCACCTTGGCGCGCTTGGCGCGCATGCCGGTGATGGCGAAGCGGTGCGCCTCGTCGCGGATCTGTGCCACCAGCATCAACGCGGCCGAGTCCTTGCCGAGATAGACCTTCTCGCGGCCGTCGGCGAACACCAGTTCCTCGAGCCCGACCTTGCGGCCCTCGCCCTTTTCCACGCCGACGATCAGCGACAGCGGCAGGCCCAGTTCGCTGAACACCTCGCGCGCCATCGACACCTGGCCCTTGCCGCCGTCGACCAGCACCAGGTCGGGCATGCGCGCGGCGCGCGTGGCCGGCGGCGCGTCGCTGCCCGCGCCATCGGCATCGCCGGGCGTGGGTGCGTCGGTCTCGGCCGCCATGGCCTCGGCCAGCTTGGCATAACGGCGATGCAGCACCTGGCGCATCGCCGCGTAGTCGTCGCCCGGCGTGATGCCCTCGATGTTGTAGCGGCGGTATTCGCGGTTCTGCATCGCATGGTGCTCGAACACCACGCAAGAGGCCTGCGTCGCTTCGCCGGCCGTGTGCGAGATGTCGAAGCACTCGACGCGGAAGCTGTCGAGATCGTCCGGCGCAAGCTCCAGCGCGTCGGCCATCGCACGGGTGCGGGCCTGCTGCGAGCCCTCCTCGGCCAGCAGCCGCGCGAGCTGCAGGTCGGCGTTGGTCTGGGCCATCTCGAGCCAGTGGCGGCGCTGCTCGCGCGGCTGGAACACGGCCGTGACGCGCACGCCGGCCTGCTGCGAGATCGCCTCGACCAGCTCGCGGCTCACGGACTGGCTCAGCACCAGCGTGGCCGGCACCGGCACGTCGATGTAGTGCTGGGCGATGAAGGCCTCGAGCACCTGCACCTCGATCGGCTCGGAGGCAGCCGATTCGTCGTCCAGTTCCCCCAGATGGATCTGGGCCGCATCCTCGACGTGCACCGGGAAATAGGCCCGGTCGCCCAGGTGCCGGCCGCCGCGCACCATCGCGAGGTTCACGCAGGCCTTGCCGCCCTGCACCTTGACCGCCAGGATGTCGACGTCCTTGTCGGAGGCGATCTCGATCGACTGCTGATGCAGCACGCGCGAGATGGCCGACATCTGGTTGCGCAGCTCGGCCGCCTGCTCGAACTCGAGCTTCTCGGCATGCGTGGTCATGCGCTGCTCGAGCTTCGACAGCACGAGCTGGGTGTCGCCCATCAGAAAAGCCTCGGCGCTGGCCACGTCCTGCGCATAGGCCTCGGGCCCGATGTGGCCGACGCAGGGCGCGCTGCAGCGCTTGATCTGGTAGAGCAGGCAGGGTCGCGTGCGGTTGGCGTAGACCGTGTCCTCGCAGGTGCGCAGCTTGAAGACCTTCTGCAACAGCTGGATCGACTCCTTGACCGCCCAAGCGCTGGGGTACGGACCGAAGAAACGGTGCTTGCGGTCGGTCGCGCCGCGGTAGTAGGCCAGGCGCGGGAAGGTGTGCGCCGCGATCTTCAGGTAGGGGTAGCTCTTGTCGTCGCGGAACAGGATGTTGTAGCGCGGCTTGAGCGTCTTGATCAGGTTGTTCTCGAGCAGCAGCGCCTCGGCCTCGGAGCGCACCACGGTGGTCTCCATGCGCACGATCTTGGAGATCATGTGGCCGATGCGGGTGCCGCCGTGGCTCTTCTGGAAATAGTTGGCGACCCGCTTCTTCAGGTTGCGGGCCTTGCCCACATACAGCACAGCGCCGGCCGCGTCGAAATAGCGGTAGACACCCGGCAACTGCGGCAGGGCCGCGACTTCGCTGAGGAGTTGATCGGAGTGCACGTCGGACATGGCGGCTATTGTGGCTTGCAGAAAAAACCGTCGCCGCCGCAAGTCGGGACCTCCCCGCTGTGCCACGGGTGAAAAGCTGGGGCAAGATCGAAGGGTTGGCACGACACGTGCTCAACGAAGAAGTCGCGTCATGCGACTTTTGCCTTTCTAGAAATCCCAAAAAAATAGCAATGAAGAAAAATCAACCCTGGTGGATCCTCACACCGATCGCCCTGTCGCTCTCGCTCTTCGGATGCGGTGGCAGCGACAACAACAACGGCGCCCCGCCTGTCGTCACCCCGCCGACCACTGTCACGCCCCCGGTCGCGGTCGACAACAGCTGCCTCACGACCAACCCCGGCACCACGCCCGTGGTGGTCGGCTCCGGCGACCCCGGTGACCCGGCCGCGCCCGAACAAGCCTCCGGCTATGTGATCGGCCACAAGCTGGTCACGGCCAAGAGCTACATGGTGGTGGCCAACCACCCGCTGGCCACCAAGGCCGGCTGCGACGTCCTCAAGGCCGGCGGCAGCGCTGCCGACGCGGCGATCGCGGTGCAGGCCGTGCTCGGGCTGGTCGAACCCCAGTCGAGCAGCCTGGCCGGCGGCGCCTTCATGCTCTATTACGACGCGAAGACCAACAAGGTCCAGGCCTACGACGGCCGCGAGACGGCCCCGGCGGCCGCCACGGGCGACTACCTGCGCTACATCGACGCGGCCAACCAGACCACGCCGGTGCCCAGTGCCCGCGCCAGCGGCCGCTCCATCGGCACGCCCGGCGTGATGCGCATGCTCGAGATGGCACACGGCGACCACGGCAAGCTGGCCTGGAAGGACCTGTTCGGCGAAGGCACGCGGCTCGCGACCGACGGCTTCAAGATCGGGGGGCGCATGGCCGCGGCCATCGCGGGATCGGCAACGAGCCTCAAGCGCGACGCCGAGGCCACCGCCTATTTCCTCGACGCGGCCGGCAACGCCAAGCCGCTGGGTGCCACGCTGACCAACCCGGCCTACGCCGCGGTGCTCAAGGCCATCGCGACCCAGGGCGCCGACGCGATGTACACCGGCAAGATCGCCGAGGACATCGTCGCCAAGATCCGCATCACGCAAGCCGTCGATGGCACGGCCATCACGCCCGGCCTGACCACGCTGGACGACCTGAAGAACTACCAGGCCAAGCGCCGCGAGCCGGTTTGCGCGACCTACCGCGCCTACTACATCTGCAGCATGTCGCCGCCGTCCTCGGGTGGCATCGGCGTGCTGTCGTCCCTGGGCATCCTGGAAAACTTCGACCTCAAGGCGCAGACCCCGACCAGCATCGACCTCGAAGGCGGCAAGCCCACGGTGATGGGCGTGCACCTGGTGTCCGAAGCCGAGCGCCTGGCCTATGCCGACCGTGACAAGTACGTGGCCGACACCGACTTCGTGCCCCTGCCGGGCAACAGCCCCGACACGCTGATCAACAAGACCTACATGCGCGCGCGCGCCAAACTGATCGACCCCACCAAGTCGATGGGCGTGGCGCAGCCGGGTGACTTCGGCGTGCTGCCCCAGGGGATTGACACGACCGTCGAGCATGGCACGACGCACTACTCGATCGTCGACAAGGAAGGCAACGTGGTCACCATGACGACCACGGTGGAATCCACGCTCGGTTCGTACCACATGAGCCACGGCATCATGCTGAACAACCAGCTGACCGACTTCAGTAAGGATCCGACCGACGACCTCGGCGCCCCGATGGCCAACCGCGTCCAGCCCGGCAAGCGCCCGCGCAGCACGATGGCACCCACGATGGTGTTCAACGGCACCGGTCCTGGCGACTTCCTGATGGCCACCGGTTCGCCCGGCGGCGGCACGATCATCCAGTACGTGGTCAAGACCGTGGTCGGCGCCCTCGACTGGGGCCTCGATGCACAGCAGGCGACCTCGCTGGTCGATTTCGGTGCAACGAACTCCACCACGACCTCGGTGGGCGGTGAGCACCCGAACATCATCAAGACGCCCCTGGGCAACGGCAAAGATGATGGCGGCGCCAACGACCCACTGGTGCTTGGCCTCACCGCGCTCGGTCACAAGGTCTCGACCGGCGCGCAATCCAGCGGCATCAGCACCATCATCCGCGTCAAGGACAAGACAGGCAGCGGCTCGGTGCTGACCGGCGGCGCCGACCCGCGCCGTGAAGGCATCGTGCTGGGCGACGTCGTCACGCCCTGACAGCGCGCCGCACCCGGTGCGGCAATGCGCTAGGCTCCCGCGATCGACAGGCCGCGGGGGCCTTTTTCATTTGCGGGCCGACTTCATGCGCTGGGACATCTTCTGCCGGGTCATCGACAACCACGGCGACCTCGGGGTCTGCTGGCGGCTCGCGCGCCAGCTGGCCGCGCGCAGTGAAAGCGCGCGCCTGTGGGTCGACGACGGCCGTGCGCTGGCCTGGATGGCGCCGGACGGATGCGCGGGCGTCGAGGTGATCGACTGGTCGGATGCCGAAGCGGTCGAGGCGGCCGCACGGGCGGCCCCGCCCGATGTGCTCATCGAGGCCTTCGGCTGCGAGCCGGCGCCGGCACTGATCGCACGCCACGCCGAACACGCGCGCACGCCCGGCTTTCGCGGCGCCTGGATCAACCTCGAATACCTGTCGGCCGAACCCTATGTCGAGCGACTCCACACCCTGCCCTCCTCGGTGTTCCGCGGACCGGGCGCAGGCCTGACCAAACGCTTCTTCTACCCCGGCTTCAGCCCCCGCACCGGCGGCCTGCTGCGCGAGCCTGCGCTGGCGGCGCGCCAGGCCGGCTTCGACCGCGCGGCATGGCTGGCTTCGCAGCGCATCGATTGGCAAGGCGAACGGTTGGTCTCGCTGTTCTGCTACGAGCCGTCACGGCTCGCTGCGCTGCTGGAGCAATGGGCCGCAGGCGATGCGCCGGTGCGCCTGCTGGTCACGGCCGGTCGCGCGGCGCAGGCCGTGCGTGCGGCGCTGAACCTGTCAGCGGAGGCCTCCGCTGCAACATCGGGACGTCTGTCGATCCACTTCCTGCCGCTGCTCACACAAGACGACTTCGACGCGCTGCTGTGGAGCTGCGACCTCAATTTCGTGCGCGGCGAGGATTCGCTGGTGCGCGCACTCTGGGCCGGCCGGCCCTTCGTCTGGCAGATCTACCCGCAGGACGACGACGCGCACCACGTCAAGCTCAACGCCTTTCTCGATGCGGTCGAGGCGCCGCCCAGCCAGCGCGCGTTTCACCACGCCTGGAACGACACGAACGATGCCGATCCATCGGCGCCGGACGCGGCCACGCTCGACGACTGGGCCCGGGCCGCGCAACGCGCGCGTGAAGCGCAACAGGCCCAGGACGACCTGCTGACGCAGCTGATGCGCTTCGTCGACGCCCTGCCCCGCCCCTAGACCAGGGTCAGCGTCGCTTCGCCGATCTCCTCGAAGGCCGCGTGCACCACGGCCGGCCCTTCGAGCCAGACCATGCCGCACCACGAACCGGTCGTCAGCACGCTGCCGGCCGGCAGCCGGTCATGGCGCGCCACGCCATGCTGCAGCCATTGCGGCGCCATCCACATCGGGTCGCCGCAGGGGTGCGCGCCCTGGTAGCGCCCGACCTGCACGCCGTCGACGGTGAGCGTGGCGACCTGCTGCTGCCAGTCGATGGCCTGCATCGGCCGCCAGTCGCCCAGCACCAGCGCGCCGTTGGACTGCAGGTCGGCCATGCGCAGCGGCGCCGGCGCGTGCTCGCCGCCCTGCCAGCGGTAGTCGACCAGTTCGATGGACACGGCCATGGCGTCGAACAGCGCGACCGGATCGTGGACCGCACGGGCCGCCAGGTCGACCGCCGAAACGTCGCGCGCCAGGCGGAACGCGACTTCGATCTCGATGCCCAGGCGATGGAAGTCGGCGACCGCGAGACGGCCCGGCGACGGGCGCACCCAGACGGGGGGCAGCCGGGCGAACGCGGCGACCGAGGTCGGCGTCGGACCGCCGCCCTTCCAGGCACCGGGCGCATCGGGCGCGTCGGCCCAGCCCAGTTCGGCGGCCACGCGCTCCTGCACGGTGTTGATGTCTTGCGACGTCAGCGCCGTGTCTTTCCAAGGGGTCTCGTCGGCGGCGATGCCGCTGCGACGGGCCGCGACGAGCGCGGCGGCGATGTCGTTGAGGGTGTCGTTTTGCACCCCGCGAGTCTGCCCGAAATAGGCGGTCTTCGTGAAAACCGCTAAAATCAGCGGCTCTCCAAAATTTGCCGCCGCTGTCCAACTGCGAATGTTCAAGTCCGCAGCATTGCAATCCCTGATTGCAAATAGCTTCGACGGCCTGCCGCAACCCTGCGGCCAACCAGCCAGACAACGTTATGAAAATCGCTCAAGAAATCCGCGCCGGCAACGTGATCATGCACGGCAAGGACCCGATGGTCGTCCTCAAGACCGAATACAGCCGTGGCGGCCGCAACTCGGCCACCGTGCGCATGAAGCTCAAGAGCCTGGTCGCGAACTTCAACACCGAACAGGTGTTCAAGGCCGACGACAAGATCGAGCAGATCGTGCTCGAGAAGAAGGAGTGCACCTACTCCTACTTCGCCGACCCGCTGTATGTCTGCATGGACACCGAGTACAACCAGTACGAAGTCGAAGCCGAGAACATGGGCGACGCCCTGAACTACCTCGAAGACGGCATGTCGCTCGAAGTGGTGTTCTACGACGAGAAGGCCATCTCGGTCGAACTGCCGACCAGCGTCGAGCGCGAGATCACCTGGACCGAACCCGCCGTCAAGGGCGACACCTCGGGCAAGGTGCTCAAGCCTGCCAAGATCTCGACCGGCTTCGAAGTGCCCGTGCCGCTGTTCGTGTCGCAAGGCGACAAGATCGAAATCGACACCCGCACCGGCGAATACCGCAAGCGCGTCTAAAGAGAAACGGGGCCCTCCGGGCCTTTGTTCCGCACATCCCCAAGGGCTCCGCAAGGAGCCCTTGTCGTTTGTGCACCGGCCTGCTCCCCGAGGCTGCCCCTGCGTGCCGCGCAGGCAGCGCGGCCCTCCCTCATTTGTCATCGGTTTGTGTCGCCGGTGCCGCGCGCGCCTGCCGGTCGTCGCGACCGCTTCCAAAGCGTGATGGATTTGCAGGCCGACGGCCTCCTTGTCGTCGGCGGGACGTTTCACGGCTTCGATGCGCTCCTACCATCGCCGCCGCTTGCACCGTCCTCCAACGCACTCCAAAAAGGTTGCTTTCATGCCATCGCTTCACATCGACCACGGCCGGCGTTCTTCGCGCCGGCTTTCCCTTCTGCGTACCTTGCTCATGGGCCTGTGCCTCGCGGCCGGCCTGGCCCAGGCCCAGCCCCCTGCGCCGGTCGGTCCGCCCGGCAGGCTTTACCTGCCCGAAGTGGCGAACAACACGATCGCGGTGATCGACACCGCCACGGCGAAGATCACCGAACGCATCCCGGTGTCGTTCCCCGCCTCGCGCCCCGCGGTGATGGCCGCCACGCTCGACGGCAGCAAGATCTACGTCGACAACTTCGGCCTGGTTCCCGCCACCATTTCGGTGATCGACCGCAAGAGCGGCGGCGTGAAAACGGTGCCGGTCGAAAGCACACCGCTGGGCGCCTTCACCTCGCAGGACGGCAGCGAGATCTACCTGCCCGAGGTCGGCTTCGTGGTCGAGGTCGTGAGCACCAAGACCGACGCCGTGGTGCGCCGGCTGCGCTTCGCGGACATCCCCGTGTCCTCGATCAGCGGGCCCGACGGCAAGCTGTACGTGGGCTTCCAGTCGGGCCTGCTGGGCGTCTACGACCCGCTCACCGGCGCCGAGATCAAGAGGCCCATCTGGAGCGGCGGCCTCGGCCCCTTCTGGTTCAGCTTCACCGCCGACGGCAGGAAACTCTATGTCGACACGGTCAACCAGATCGGCGTGATCGACGTCGCGAACTGGATGCTGACCAAGACCCTCAGCACCAACAGCAGCGGCGTCTACCGGCCCAGCGATCCCGGCGCCTTCGTCTCCACCCTGTCGCCCGACGGCACGAAGCTCTACGTCACGGTGTTCGGCGACACCGGCCTGCGCGTGCTGGACCTGGCCACCGACAAGATCACCAAGATCATCCCCACCACCGGCTCCACCACCAGCGTGATGTTCAGCGCCGACGGCACGCGCGGCTACATCAGCGACCTCGGCCCCAGCTCGGCGAAGTTCAAGGGGCCGCTGGGCGAGGTGGTGCTGTTCGGCAACCTCGTGACCCTGGGCCTGCTGGGCCCGGGACAGGTGATCGTGTTCGACCCCAAGACCGACCAGACGGTGGGCGCGCCGATCCCGACCCAGGCCGGGCCGGGCGTTCCGGCCTGGGTTCCGCTGCTCTGAGCGGCGTCGCGAGACGAACCGCCACAGGCGTCATGACCATGAACACCCATCCATCCTCGACACGATGGCCGCGCGCCGTCGTCACCCTTCTGATGGCCGCAGCGCTGTTGCCCATCGCACGGCTCGCCGTCGCCGATCCGTTGGCACCGGCGGCCGTTGCGCGCCATCTCGGCTATGTGCCGGTCTCCGGCGAGGGCGCGGTCTACGTGATCGACACGGCCACCCAGACCTTGCTGAAGAAGATCCCCGACGTCGGCTCGCACCCCACCGTGCTGCGCATGCTGCCGGACCGCTCGAAGATCTACGTCGACAACTTCGGGCCGGAGCGTGGCGAGATCTCGGTCATCGACACGCTCACCGACACCGTGGTCAAGAAGATTCCCACCCACGGCCTGCCCTTCGCCTCGATACAGCTCGCACCCGACGGCCGCTTCCTGTACGTGCCCACCTCGGCCTCGCTGATGCAGGTGATCGACACCCGAAGCGATCGGGTGGTGCGCAGCTTCGCCCTGCCGGGGTCGCCCATCGCGATCGAGGTCGGCCCCGACGGCCAGCGCCTCTACGTGTTCTTTTCGGACAACACGGTGGCCCCGTTCGACGCGCAGACCGGTGCCCAGCTTCGGCCTCGCCTGCCGGTGCAGGGCGTAGGGCCGGACTGGGGTGCGCTGAGCGCCGACGGCCGCAAGCTCTATGCGATGAACGAGTTGAGCGACAGCATCTCGGTGATCGACACCCAGGCCTGGGCGGTCGTCAAGAACCTGCCGCTGCCGCCGGGCAGCGCGCCGGTCTCGGGCACGCTCACGCCCGATGGCAGCCAGCTGTATGTGTGCAACATCGGCACCCGCGACATCTCGATCATCGACACGCGCACCGACACCCTCGTCAAGGTGGTCCCGACGCAGCATGCGCCCGTGGTCGTGGGCTTCAGCGCGGACGGCCGGCGCGCCTACCTGAGCGACCTGGGCGCCGCCTCCGCGGCTTTCTCCGCCCCGCTGGGCGGCACGATCGGGCTGGCCTTCTTCTCGTTCCTGCCAGGCCTGCCGGGCCACGTCGTGACCTACGACACGCGCAGCCACCAGCCGATCGGCCGCCCGGTGGTCACCGGCACCGGACCGATCGTCGGCGTCTACGACTGAGCGCGCGTCACCTCAGGCGCATGCAGGGTCTTGTGCGGGCCTTGCAGGGCGCCAATGGCGAGGCTGCACAATCGGATGCTTCTCGCTCGACTCACCATGACCAACACCACACACGACCTCCACGACAAGCGACTGGCCGACGCCTGGGCCACGCTGCAGGCGCATTCGGACAAGGGCTTGCCGCTGGACCGCGACCCTTCGCGCCTGGCCTTCGCCGACCCCGAGTTCCTGCTGCGCCGCGAGACGCGCGGGCTGCGCATGCAGCTGGAACTCATGAAGCCCGACCTGCAGATGCGCGAGCACGGCATCGAGAACACGGTGGTGGTGTTCGGCAGCGCGCGCTTCCGCAGCGAGGAAGAGTCGGCCACGCTGATCGCCCAGGCCGAAGCCGCCGGCAATGCCGAGGCCGCCGCACGCTGGCGCAAGCTGGCGCGCAACTCTCACTACTACGAGGAGGCGCGCGCCTTCGGCAAGCTGGTGGCGCAGTACAGCGCCGACAAGGAGCCCGAGGACAAGCTGTTCATCTGCACCGGCGGCGGCCCGGGCATCATGCAGGCGGCCAACCGCGGCTCGCACGAAGGTGGCGGCCTCAACATCGGCCTGGCGATCGCGCTGCCGATGGAAGAAGAACCCAACCCCTACGTCACGCCGGCGCTGAGCTTCAAGTTCCACTACTTCGCCATCCGCAAGATGCACTTCATGATGCGGGCGAAGGCACTGGTGGCCTTCCCCGGCGGCTTCGGCACGCTCGACGAGCTGTTCGAGGTGGTGACGCTGGTGCAGACCCGCAAGTCCAAGGCGGTGCCGATCGTGCTGTTCGGCTCCGAGTACTGGAAGCGCCTGATCGACTTCGACTTCCTGGTGGACGAAGGCGTGATCTCGCCGCAGGACATCGACCTGTTCCGCTACGTCGACACGCCCGAAGACGCCTGGGCCGCCGTCAAGCGCTTCTACGCACTCTGATCGCGCCGCGCCTCAGGCGTCGACGTCGTCGGCGTCGGGGCGCAGCGCCTGCTCGAAGAAGCGCGTGAGCGCACGCGCACGCCGGCGCCGGTCGGCCAGCGGATCGGCCGCCGGCCCCATGGCCACCGCATCGTCGGCCACGCCGTGCAATGCGTTGAAGAGGATCACGGCCGTCAGGGTCGCATCCTCCACATCCCACACGCCCGCCGCGTCACCGCGCCGGAGCAGCCCCACCAGTTGCGTGATGACCGCGTTGTCGTTGCGCATGCGCCGGTCCTCGGGCCGGTACTCGTGGAACACCACGTCGTGCAGCGCGACGTTGTCGAGGTAGATCTCGAGCCCGGTCGCCACCCAGGCCTTGAGCCGGGCCCGGTGGTTGTCGGCGCGGTGCCGGTCCATCGCCTCCTGCAGGCGCGCGCAGAAGTTGTCGACGAAGCGCTGCTGCAGCGCGCCGAGCATCGCCTCCTTGGACGGGAAGTACAGGTAGAAGGTGCCCTTGGCCACCTGCGCACCGGCCGCGATGTCGTCGATGCTGGTGCTTGCGATGCCCTTGGCGATGAACAGCCGCTCGGCCGCATCCATCAGCGCCAGGGCGCGGGTCTCGGGGGCCTTGGTGCGGCGGCGCGGCGCGGCCTCGGCGTCGTCGGGGATCGGGTTCATGGCCATCTCGCCTTGGGTCACGCCGACGTTTTCAACCGACGCTCGCGGCCATGCGCGCCGTCCCGATGGCCTCGCGCACGGCCCGCAGGTCGAAGCGCAGCCCGCGCGGCGTCATCACGCGCTCGTCGATCCACGCCAGCGCATCGTCGGTGTCGGCAAAGGTGCCGGCGGGCACGCCGAAGAGTTTCTCCACATTCATCTTGCGCATCCTCTCGTACTGGTCGGCGGGCACCACGCTGGCCATGCCCATCACGTGGCGGCGGATGTCGGCGCCGCGCGCCTGCAGCCACTGCTTCGCATTCTGGGCGCTGCCTTCGGGATGCACCAGCGCCTCGGCGTCGGCGAACACGCGCAGGGACACGAAGGGCTCGCCGCGGTCGAGCCAGCGGTTCCAGTCGTCGGTGAAGGCCTGCATGCCCTCGAGGGTCTGCAGTCCGGACGAGACGCTGATGACGAGCGGCCACTGGCCGAGGTCGTGATGGATCATGGAGAACTCCTGGGAAAGAATCGAACGAAGGCGTGCGCCGAGGCGCACCGGGACCAGCGCGGCGGGCATGGGAAGCAAGGCCTCAGGCGCGGGCCGGCTGCACGGCGCGGCGCGGCCTGACGCTCACCAGCAGCCCCGCCGCCAGCAGCCCGGCCAGCCCGGCGCAGGCCATGGCGGCCTGGAAGCCACCGGCGAGCGCGCCGGCCAGAAGCTGGTGGGCCGTGGCCGCGTCGAGCGAAGCCAGCGCGCCCAGGTCATGGCGGCCGACCGCGGCCACCGCCGCCTGCTGCGCATCGCGCAACCCCGCCTGCGCGAGCGCGTCAGCAAGCAGGGCCGTGGCGCGCGTGCTCATCAGCGTGCCGAGCAGCGCGATGCCGATCAGCATGCCGGCCTGGCGCAGCGCATTCGTGGTGGCCGAGGCCATGCCCGAACGCTGCGCCGGCACCGAGGCCATCACGGCCGTGCTCGTGGCCGGCACCGCCAGGCCCGACCCCGCGCCGAGGAACACGAAGAGCAGCGCCAGCCAGGGGTACGGCGTGTCGGCGGAGAACAGCGTCAGCAGCAGCATCGTGGCGCCGATGAGCCCGTAGCCCGCGACCATCAGCGTGTGCACCGCATACCGCCGGGCCAGGCGGCCGAACTGCGAAGCCACCAGCCCGGTCGCGACGAACTGCGGCACCAGCCGCCAGCCGGTCTCGCTGGGCGACAGGCCCTGCACCTGCTGCAGGAACAGCGAGAAGAAGAACAGGCTGGCATACGACGAGAAGCCCAGCACGAACGATGCGAAGTTGGTGACCGAGAAACGCGCATCGCGGAACAGCGCGAGCGGCAGCAGCGGCCGTTCGACGCGCGCCTCCACCACCAGGAACAGCGCCAGCCCGACGGCGGCGGCCACCAGCGCGGTCGCGGCCTGCGCCGAGCCCCAGCCGTGCTCGCCGGCCGCGATCAGGCCGTAGGTCAGCGCACCGAGCCACAGCACGCTGAGCACCTGCCCCGCCGGGTCGAGCGCCGCATGCTCTGGATGGGCGCTCTCACGGATGCCCCAGAGCCCGAGGCCCACGGTCAGAAGGCCGATCGGCAGGTTGACGAGGAAGATGCTCTGCCAGCCCGCATGGTCCACCAGCACCCCGCCCAGCAGCGGCCCGAGGATCAGCGACAGCGCGGTGAACGAGGACCAGCCGCCGATCACCCGCGCCCGGGCCGCGGGCTCGGGGAAGGCATGGGCCAGTAGCGACAGCGCGCCCGGAATCATCAGGGCGCCGGCCACGCCCTGCACGGCCCGCCCGGCCAGCAGCATGGGCAGGCTGCCGGCCAGCGCGCACATCGCGGAGCCGAGGGTGAACACCCCCACGCCGAGCAGCCAGGCGCGCTTGCGGCCGTAGCGGTCGCCCAGCGGGCCGGCCAACAGCATGAACGCCGACAGGCACAGCGCGTAGATGTCGATCACCCACTGCAGGCCGGCGAGGTCGGTGGAGAGCGCGCGCTGCAGCGTGGGCAGCGCGACGTTGACGATGCTCACGTCGAGCGTGGCGATGAAGCTGCCGAGGTACACGGCCGCGACGAGCGCGAGGCGCCGGCGCGGATCGGTGGCCGGCGGGGAAAGCGGGTCCATGGACGCCTTCAAGTCATTGAGGAAGGCGCCGATACTGACTTCAAGTCAGTATCCTGTCAATCAAATGAGAATTGATCGCATTTGAAACGTGGTTTTCGGGGCGCGGACGTCAGAGCTTCAGCCCCCAGGTCGCGCGCGCCCCGACCACCAGCACACCGCCCACCACCCAGAACACGCCGGTGATGCCGATCAGCGCGCCGAGCGAGCCGAACAGCATGGGCATGGCCACGCTCGAGGCGTTGATGGTCATCAGGCGCAGGCCCAGCGCCTCGCCGTGGCGTGCGTGCGGCGTGATCTGGTGCAGCATGCTCATCACCATCGGCTGCACCGCCCCCAGCGCGAAGCCGAGCATCACCGAGCACAGGCCCATGGTCCAGGGCGACTCGAGCAGCGGATAGACCGAGAACACGGCCGCCGTGACCAACGTGGACGTCAGGATCACGCTGCGCTCCGAGGCGCGCGAGGCGATCAGTGGCAGCACCACGCGGATGAAGGCCGCGGCGATCGCGAAGGCGCCGAGGATCGAGCCGATCACCGAAGCGCTGATGCCGCGCTCGTGCCCCAGCACCGGCAGCACGAAGGCATGCACGTCCCAGCTCGAGGACTGCAGCCAGTTGACGAACAGCAGGCGCCTGAACATCGGCTCGCGCAGCAGGTCCCAGGCGCGCGTGGGCACGGCGCCCGCGGCAGCGACCACCAGCGGCGGCTCGTCGGCGCCGCGCGCCAGCATCCAGCACAGGATCGGCAGCACCGCCATCACGCCGAAGCAGATGCGGAAGGCCATCAGGTCGGCCGGCGCGAGCCCGGCGTGGTCGATCAGCATGCCGGCCAGGAAGGGCCCGACGAAGTTGGCCGCGGCCGGCGCGATGGCCAGCCAGCTGAACACGCGCTTGAGTTGCGTCGAGTCGGTGGCCGAGCGCCCCACGTGGCGCTGCAGCGCGATGACCGTCGCACCCGTGGCGCCGCCGGTCAGCAGGGCCGCGAGGCACATCACCGGGAAGACCGGAAAGACCACCACCAGCCCCGCACCCAGCGAGGCCGCGATGACCGAGAACCAGAGCGGCCGCTTGAAACCGTAGCGGTCGGCGAAGCGCCCCGCGGGCAGCGCCAGGAACACCTGGGTGAGCGCGAACAGCGCGATCAGCACGCCGACCGCCGCCGCGCTGTAGCCCTGCTGCAGCGCCAGCAGCGGCGTGGCCAGCCGCATGCCCGCCATGGTGGCGTGCAGGCAGACCTGGGCCCCGATGACGCGCAGGAGTTCGGCGCCTTTCACGGCGTGCCGTCGCCGTCGGTGTCGGCCGTGCCCGGCAGCAGCACCTGCGACTGCGCCTCGGGCAGGGCCTCGACCTTGCGCAGCGCCAGGCGCATCTGCTTGGCGCGCGTGTCGGCCTTGTCGAGCGTGTCGGAGGCCTTGGCCACCTGCTCCTTGATGCGCGCGACCCATTCGCCGTAGCGCTCGAACTCGGTCTTGACCGCGCCCAGCACCTTCCACACCTCGGAGGCCTGGTGCTCCAGCGCCAGCGTGCGAAAGCCCATGTGCAGGCTGTTGAGCATGGCCAGCAAGGTGGTCGGGCCGGCCAGCGTCACACGGTGCTGGCGCTGGATCGCGTCCATCAGGCCGGGCCGGCGCAGCACCTCGGCGTAGAGGCTCTCGACCGGCAGGAACAGGATCGCGAAGTCGGTGGTGTGCGGCGCCGCGAGGTAGTTCTCGGCGATCGACTTGGCTTCGGTGCGGATGCGGGCCTCGAGCGCCTTGGCCGCGAGTTCGGCACCGGCGGCATCGGCGCGCTCGTGGGCGTCGATCAGGCGTTCGTAGTCGTCGCGCGGGAACTTGGCGTCGATGGGCAGCCAGACCGGCGCCCCGTCCTCGCCGCGCCCCGGAAAACGGATCGCGAAGTCGACGCGCTGGCCGCTGCGCGGCTTGGTCTCAACCTGCTTGGCGTACTGGTCGGGCGTGAGCACCTGTTCCAGCAAGGCCTCGAGCTGGACCTCGCCGAAGATGCCGCGCGTTTTCACGTTGGTCAGCACGCGCTGCAGGCTGCCCACGCCGACGGCCAGCGTCTGCATCTCGCCCAGGCCCTTGTGCACCTGGTCGAGCCGGTCGGCCACCTGCTTGAAGCTCTCGCCGAGCCGCGCCTCCAGCGTGGTCTGCAGTTTCTCGTCGACCGTCTGGCGCATCTCGTCGAGCTTGGCGGCATTGCTCTGCTGCAGTTGCGCGAGCTGCGTTTCCATGGTCGTGCGGACTTCGGCGAGACGGCGTGCGTTCGATTCGGACAGCCCCTGCAGCTGCGTGCTGAGCGTGTCGGCCAGCGTCTTCTGCAGCAGGGTGAGCTGCTGCGCGAAGGCGTCGATCTGCGCGTTCTGCGTGCGCGTCGCCTCGGCCCCCTGCTGCACCAGCGCGGCCTGGAAGCTGGCGAAGTTCTGGCCCAGCTCCTGCCGCGTGCCGCGCGCGGATTCGCCGATCTCCTGGCGCAATCCGCGTTCGGTGCGTTCATGGCCGGCGGCGAGCGCAGCCGCCAGTTCGGCATGGTGATCGGCCGCCGGGCGTCGCAGCAGCAGCACCACCAGCAGGATGAAGTTCAAGGCCACCAGGGCCAGCAGGATCCAGAGTCCGGTTTCGGCAGTCGGCACGTGGGGGTGCCTCGCTTACTTGCTGGCGGCGATGGCGGGCGCGACGGGAACGATCGGCGTCAGCGGCCCCTTGCCGCCCAGGAAGGAGATCAGGTTGTCGGCGGCCAGGTTGGCCATGGCCAGGCGCGTGGGGATGGTCGCGCTCGCGATGTGCGGCGTGAGCACCACGTTGGGCACGGTGAGCAGGTCGGGGTGCACCGAGGGCTCGCCCTCGAACACGTCCAGGCCGGCGGCCGAGATGGTGCGTTCGCGCAGCGCCGCGGCCAGCGCGGCGTCGTCCACGATGCCACCGCGCGCGATGTTGATCAGCGTGGCGGTGGGCTTCATCTGGCGCAGTTCGGCGGCGCCGATCGCATGGTGCGAGGACGGCGAATAGGGCAGCACCAGCACCAGGTGGTCGGCCGACTTGAGCAGCTCTTCCTTGCTCACGTAGTCGGCCTTGAGTTCGGCCTCGATGCCGGCGTCGAGCCGCGAGCGGTTGTGATAGATCACCTTCATGCCGAAGCCCAGCGCCCCGCGCCGCGCGATGCCCTGGCCGATGCGGCCCATGCCCAGGATGCCCAGCGTGCTGCCGTGCACGTCGGAGCCGGCGAACATGTCGTAGCGCCAGGTCTTCCACTCGCCGCGGCGCAGGAAATGCTCGCTCTCGGTCACGCGGCGCGCGGTGGCCATCAGCAGCGCGAAGCCGAAGTCGGCGGTGGTCTCGGTCAGCACGTCGGGCGCGTTGGTGGCCATCACGCCGTGGCGCGTCATGGCCTCGATGTCGAAGTTGTTGTAGCCCACCGCCATGTTGGCGCAGATCTTGAGTTCGGGGCAGCCGGCCAGCACCGCCGCATCGATCTTGACGCCGCCGGTGGTGAACGCGCCCTGCTTGCCCTGCAGCCGACGCACCAGTTCCTCGCCCTGCCATTCGACATCGTCCGTGTTGGCCTCCACCTCGAAGTGGAGCTTGAGCTTCTCGAGGATCTCGGGGAACACGGCGCGGGTGACGAGGATATGGGGCTTGAGCATCGGTCGGGACTCCTGGAAGGTCAGCGGAAGAAAATGAAGGTGACGAGGACGAACAGCGGCAGCAGGCACACGCCCGACCACGCCATGTAGCCGAAGAAGCTCGGCATGCGCACGCCGCGGTCTTCGGCGATGGCCTTGACCATCAGGTTGGGCGCGTTGCCGATGTAGGTGTTGGCGCCCATGAACACCGCACCGGCGGACACCGCCGCCAGCGTGCTGGCGTAGGTGGTCATCAAGGCCACCGGGTCGCCACCGGCGGTGTTGAAGAACACCAGGTAGGTCGGTGCGTTGTCCAGGAAGGAACTCAGTGCGCCCGTGGCCCAGAAGTACATCGCCGGATCGGGCTGGCCGTCGGCGCGCGTGACGGCGGCCACCACCGCGCCGAAAGGCCCGTTCGCGCCGGCCTTGAGCATCGCGATCACCGGCACGATGGTCAGGAAGATGCCGGCGAAGAGCTTGGCCACTTCGGCCATCGGCGCCCAGCCGAACTGGTTGGCGGCATGCACCGCGCGCGGCGTGATCCTGAGCGACAGCAGCGTCAGCGCCACCAGCCCGGCATCGCGCAGCAGCCCGGGCAGACCGACCGGCGTGCCGTAGACGTCGAAAGCAACGGGCGATTTCCAGGTGCCGCTCATGAGCACCAGCGCGACCACGCCGCCGAGCAGCCAGAAGTTGACCGCGCCGTCGAAGCCGATGCGCCGCGTGTCCGGGGTGGGGTCGACCGGCAGCACGCCTTCCTTGCGGTAGAAGTGGCGGTCGATCAGCCAGAACATCGCCAGCAGCACCGCGGTCACGAACAGCGTCTCGGGCAGGATGTTGCGCGCCGTCCAGAAGAAGTCGACGCCCTTGAGGAAGCCCAGGAACAGCGGCGGATCGCCCAGCGGCGTGAGCGAGCCGCCGATGTTGGACACGATGAAGATGAAGAACACCACCACGTGTGCGCGCTGCGCGCGGTTGTCGTTGGCGCGGATCAGCGGACGGATCAGCAGCATCGATGCGCCGGTGGTGCCCATGAAGCTCGCCAGCACCGCGCCGAGCGCGAGGATCGCGACGTTGAGGCCGGGCGCGCCCCGCAGGTTGCCGCGGATGTGGATGCCGCCGGCCACCGTATAGAGCGCGGTGAGCAGCAGGATGAAGGGCACGTACTCGGCCAGCAGCGCGTGCACGAACTCGGCGCCGGCCACGGGCAGGCCGAACACCAGGCCGAAGGGGACCAGGAAGGCCAGCGCCCAGCCGGCCGTGACCTTGCCGTAGTGGTGATGCCAGAAGGCCGGGACCAGCAGCGGCATCAGCGCGATCGACAGCAGCATGGCGGCGAAGGGAAGACCCCACCAGGCCGACAGCTGGCCGCCGTCGAAGGTGGCCGCCTGCGCCAGCGCGGGGCACAGCAGCAGCAGAAGCAGCGCCGGCAGCACCGCGCGCCGAGCGGTCGGCGCGCCGAGAACGCCGCGGCTCACGCGGCGGGCTGCGCGATCTCGAAGACCTGGCGCAGGTAGGCCAGGTACTTCTCGTCTTCGCACATGTTCTTGGAGGGTGTGTCGGACAGCTTGGCGACCGGCTGGTCGTTGCAGCGGATCATCTTGATCACGATCTGCAGCGGCTCGTAGCCCAGGTCGTTGGTCAGGTTGGTGCCGATGCCGAAGGCCAGCTGGCAGCGGCCGCGGAACTGCCGGTACAGCTCGATGGTGCGCGGCACCGTCAGGCCGTCGCTGAAGATCAGCGTCTTGGTCAGCGGATCGACCCGGTTGGCGATGTAGTGCGCCAGCATGCGCTCGCCCCACTGGAACGGGTCGCCGCTGTCGTGGCGCGCGCCATCGAAGAGCTTGCAGAAGTACAGGTCGAAGTCGCGCAGGAAGGCGTTCATGCCGTAGACGTCGGACAACGCGATGCCCAGGTCGCCGCGGTACTCGCGGGCCCACGACTCAAAGCCGAAGATCTGGCTGTCGCGCAGCCGCGGGCCCAGCGCCTGGCAGGCCTGCAGGTACTCGTGGGCCATGGTGCCCAGCGGAATCAGGCCGAGCTTCATGGCGTAGAGCACGTTGCTGGTGCCGGCGAGTTGCGGCAGCTGAACGCCGCGCTGTACGGGCGTGGTGACCGCGCCGAGCCGCGTGTTGAGCGTGCGCAGCACCTCTTCGTGCCAGGACTTGGAGAAGCGGCGGCGGGTGCCGTAGTCGGCGATCTTCAGGTCCGACAGGCCATCGGCCTGAAGCTGCCCGATCTTGGTCTCGAGCCGGCGCCGGCCCTCGGCGACATCGGCCTGGGGCTGGGTGTTGCGGAAGTAGACCTCGTTGACGATGGCCAGCACCGGGATCTCGAACAGGATCGTGTGCAGCCAGGGGCCCTTGATGCTGATGTCGAGCTCGCCGTTGGGCAGCGGCGTGATGTCGATGTACTTCTCGTTGAGCCGGAACAGCCCGAGGAAGTCGACGAAGTCGCTCTTGATGAAGCGCATCGAGCGCAGGTAGGACAGTTCGGCGTCCTTGAACTGCAGTGAACAGAGGCCCCGTATCTCCTCGCGGATCTCGCTGGCGTAGCGCGCCAGGTCGACGCCGGGGTTGCGGCACTTGAAGCGGTACTCGACGCGCGCCCCCGGGAAGTGGTGCAGCACGACCTGCATCATCGTGAACTTGTAGAGGTCGGTGTCCAGCAGGCTGTGAATGATCATGGTTCGGCGCGCTTGTCTCGGTGTCGTATCGGCGTGCGCTCGATTATCACGGTCCCCGTCGGCTTGTGCCTACGGTTGCATCCCCGGGCGTCCTACCAGAGGGGGAATGGGGCTGCTTCTACAGTGACTTCACGCCGGCCAAACAGCTCCACCACACGGCAGAGCGGCCATCGATTCATCTGACTCTGAAGGAGACCGACATGAACAAGGACACCATCGAAGGCAACTGGAAGCAGCTCAAGGGCAAGGTCAAGGAGCAATGGGGCAAGCTGACCGACGACGACTTCGACGTCATCGCCGGCAAGCGCGACCAGCTCCTGGGCCGCATCCAGGAACGCCATGGCATCAGCCGCGACGAAGCCGAACAGCAGGTCAAGGCCTGGGAATCGGCCGACGGTCGCACGCCCAGCGCGCTCTGGTTCGAGAAGTACTGAGCCCCTCCCCTTTCCCCTCTCCAAAAACCCACCCAAAACTCAACAGAGAACTCTCATGAAAAAACATCTGCTCATGCTCGCCATCGCTTCGACCTGCTTCATCGGCGTGCAGGCCAGCGCCCTGACCAAGGACGAATACAAGGTCGCCAAGGAAAAGATCGAGGCCGACTACAAGGTCGCCAAGGCGCAGTGCGACACGATGAAGGACAACGCCAAGGATGTCTGCCAGAAGGAAGCCGAAGGCACCGAGAAGGTCGCCAAGGCCGATCTGGAACAGCAGTACAAGCCCAGCGATGCCCATGCACGCAAGGTCGCCGAAGAAAAGGTCGCGATGGCCTACAACGTCGCCAAGGAAAAGTGCGACGACCAGACCGGTGATGCCAAGAGCGCTTGCGTGAAGCAGGCCAAGGCCGACGAAGCCAAGGGCAAGGCCGACATCAAGGCCATGAAGAAGATGTGATCGTCGTCCCCTGACGAATCGATGCGGCGCCTTCGGGCGCCGTTCGTCCGTCAGGCTCTGCGCACTTGCAGCGACTCGACCACCTGGCGCAAGGCGTCGGGCAAGGGCACCGGCCGCTGCGTGGCGCGATCGACATACACATGCACGAAATGCCCTTGGGCAGCCGCCTCGGCGGCGCCCTCCGCGAACAGGCCGATCTCGTAGCGGACGCTCGAACCGCCGGCATGCGCCACCCGGATGCCGGCTTCCACGGTCTGGGGGAAGGCCAGCGGCGCGAAATAGTTGCAATGGGTCTCCACCACGAAGCCGATCGTCCGGCCCTGGTGGATGTCCAGTGCACCGCGCTCGATGAGCAGTGCATTGACCGCCGTGTCGAACCAGCTGTAGTAGACGACGTTGTTCACGTGCCCGTACATGTCGTTGTCGGCCCACCGCGTGGAGATGCTGCGAAAGGCGCTGTAGCTGTCGCGCCGCTCCGGGCGGGCGCGGGGCAATGGGGGAGACGGAGGGGACGAAGGGGACGAAGGGGACGAAGGGGACGTCATGGCGCGGCATTCTGCCAGCCCGGCGCCAGCGCCACCCGCCCTGCGCCGGCTCAAGCTCGCACGGTTTTAGACAGTGCCTCCTAAACAGCGGCAACGCGCGCCCAAACCCTTGCTTGCGGCGTGCATCTCCCTATACTTGAGGCCATGCTGCACCGCAACATAGACGAGACAGGCGCAGCGCAAACGTGATCCATTCCATCCACCATTTCTGGAGCTAACACCATGGCACTGACCGCTGACCAAATCCTCGCCGCCCAAAAAGCCAACCTCGAAACCCTGTTCGGCCTGACCTCCAAGGCCTTCGAAGGCGTCGAGAAGCTCGTCGAACTGAACGTGACCGCTTCCAAGGCCGCCCTGAGCGAAGCCGCCAACACCACGCAAGCGGTGCTGAGCGTCAAGGACGCCCAGGAACTGCTGGCCCTGCAGGCCAGCCTGTTCCAGCCGCTGGCCGAGAAGACCGCGGCCTACAGCCGTCACCTGTATGACATCGCCCAAGGCGCCGGCAGCGAATTCGGCAAGGCTTTCGAAGCCAAGGCCGCTGAAGCCCAGCAGTCCTTCGTCGGCCTGGTCGACAGCGCCGCCAAGAACGCACCGGCCGGTTCGGAAACCGCCGTCGCCGTGATGAAGAGCGCCGTCGCTGCCGCGAACAACGCCTTCGAATCGGTTCAGAAGGCCGTCAAGCAAGCCTCGGACGTGGCTGAAGCCAACTTCAACGCGGTGTCCGCCACCGCCGTGAACGCTGCCAAGACCACCACCGCTGCTTCGCGCAAGCGCTGAGCCCTCCTGCAAGTTGTCTCCGGGTCCTCCGTGGGCCCTTTCAAGGCCTCGTCTCGCGACGAGGCCTTTTTTCATGGGCGCGCACTTTGCCCCCTGCCGCGCGCGTCTTCGATAATCCCCGCTCTACATCAGGAGATACGAACATGCAGATCGAAGGCAAGGTTTTCATCGTCACGGGCGCGGCCTCGGGGCTGGGCGAGGGCACGGCGCGGATGCTGGCGGCCCAGGGCGCCAAGGTGGTGGTGGCCGACATGCAGGCCGACAAGGGCGAGGCCGTGGCCCGCGAGATCGGTGGCGTGTTCGTGCGCTGCGACGTGACGCAGGAAGCCGACGGCCAGGCCGCCGTCGCCGCCGCCCTGAAGCTGGGCAAGCTGGTCGGCCTGGTCAACTGCGCCGGCATCGCGATCGGCGAGAAGACCGTCGGCAAGAACGGCCCGCACGCGCTGGCCGCCTTCAGCAAGACGGTGACCATCAACCTGATCGGCAGCTTCAACATGATCCGCCTGGCCGCCGACGCCATGGCCAAGAACGAGCCCGAAGCCACGGGCGAACGCGGCGTGCTGATCTCGACCGCCTCGGTCGCGGCCTACGACGGCCAGATCGGCCAGGCCGCCTACGCCGCCTCCAAGGGTGGCGTGGTGGGCATGACGCTGCCGATCGCACGCGACCTGGCGCGCAGCGGCATCCGCAACATGACCATCGCCCCCGGCATCTTCGGCACCCCGATGCTGTTCGGCATGCCCCAGGAAGTGCAGGACGCGCTGGCCGCCAACGTGCCCTTCCCGTCGCGCCTGGGCACGCCGGAGGACTACGCCAAGCTGGCGAAGCACATCATCGAGAACGAGATGCTCAATGGCGAGGTGATCCGGCTGGACGGCGCGATCCGTCTCGCGCCGAAGTAATCGGCCCCCCCGAGGGCGGCGGCCCGGCAAAGCCGGTTCCGCAGTCGCACTTGGCTCTCCCCCGAGGGCTCGCGCACTGCGTGTCGCTTCGCCTTCCCCCTTCCGGGGGCGACACCGGCGGCCCGGCAAAGCCGGTTCCGCGGTGTCCCTGGCCTTTCGCCTGCGCGTCAGGCCGTGGCCTGCCTGGCCTCCAGCCGCTCGTACTGTGCGATGACCTGGGCGCCGAACAGCACCAGCGTGGCGGCGATTTCCAGGCTCAGCAGGACCACGATGGCGGTGGTGAGCGAGCCGTAGACCACGCTGACCTGCGACAGCGTCGAGAAATACCAGACCAGCACGCGCCGCGTGATCTCCCAGAGCAGCGTGGCGGTCACGCCACCCAGCAGGGCGTGGCGCAGCGACAGGTGGCCGACGGGCATCACCAGGTAGAGCGAGGTCAGCATGAAGATCTCGCCCGCCAGCCCCAGAAGGTAGAGCAGCACACCCGACACGCCCGACAGCGACCAGCTGTAGCCGAACAGGTCGACGCTCTCCTGGCCGATCAGCTGCAGCGCACCCGACACCAGCGTCACCAGCAGCAGGCCCACGCACAGGAACAGGATGTAGAGGTAGGGCATCACCGCCGACACCAGGAAGTGCCGTGAACGCTCGGCCTTGCGGTGGTGGAAGATGTTCGCCATCGCGCTCTCGAGCACGGTGAAGGCCAGCGAACTGAAGAAGATCATGGTCACCAGCAGCACCGGCCCGAGCACGTCGCGGTGGGCCAGGAAATTGCGCAGCTCGTCGACCACCGCACGCGACTGGCCGGGCAGCAGCCATTCCAGGTAGCGGCCCACGGTCGCCAGCAGCTCGGCCTGCTCGATCACGTGCGAGAGCGCGATCACGCTGAGGATCAGCAGCGGCACCATCGACAGCAGCGCGTAATAGGCCACGGCGCCGGCCAGCAGCAGGCCCTGGTTGGCCTTGAAGCTCTTGAGGGCCGACCACAGGAAGCGCAACGGATGCTGGAGCAGCGGCGTGAGGTGGGCGAGGCGAAGGCTGGGCATGGAATGAGCGGGGTGTCGGATGCAGTATGCCGGCATGCCCGCGCGCACCGTGTCAGCCGCTTGCGTATGATTTGCCGCTCCGCGCCACCATGACCATCCCCGCATCTTTCATCCAGGAACTCATCGCGCGCGCCGACGTGGTGGAAATCGTCGGGCGCTATGTGCCCCTCAAGAAGGCCGGCGCCAATTTCATGGGGCTGTGCCCCTTCCACGGCGAGAAGTCGCCCTCGTTCTCGGTCAGCCCGACCAAGCAGTTCTATCACTGCTTCGGTTGCGGCGTGCACGGCAATGCCATCGGTTTCCTCATGGAACATGCGGGCATGGGCTTCGTGGAAGCGGTGCACGACCTGGCCGGCCAGTATGGCCTGCAGGTGCCCGAGGACGATGCCTCGCCCGAGGAGCGCGCCCGCGCCGCCAACCAGCGGCAGAAGCAGGCCACGCTGACCGACGTGCTCGAGAAGGCCGGCGAGGCCTACCGCAAGCAGCTGCGGCAGGCGCCCGGCGCCATCGAGTACCTCAAGGGCCGCGGCGTCTCGGGCGAGGTCGCCAAGCAGTTCGGCATCGGCTACGCTCCGCCGGGCTGGCGCACGCTGGCCGGCGTGTTCCCCGAGTACGACAACCCCCTGCTGGCCGAAAGCGGGCTGGTGATCGTGGGCGAAGACGGCGAGGACAAGCGCTACGACCGCTTCCGCGACCGCGTGATGTTCCCGATCCGCAACGTCAAGGGCGAATGCATCGGCTTCGGCGGCCGCGTGCTGGGCGACGAGAAGCCCAAGTACCTCAACTCGCCCGAGACCCCTGTCTTCAGCAAGGGCCGCGAGCTCTACGGCCTGTACGAGGCGCGCGCCGCCTTCCGCGACCGCGGCTACGCGCTGGTCACCGAAGGCTACATGGACGTGGTGGCGCTGGCGCAGCTGGGCTTCCCGAACGCCGTCGCCACGCTGGGCACGGCCTGCACCACCGAGCATGTGCAGAAGCTGTTCCGCTTCACCGATTCGGTGGTCTTCAGCTTCGACGGCGACGCCGCGGGCCGGCGCGCGGCCCGCAAGGCGCTCGACGGCGCCCTGCCCTATGCCACCGACGTGCGCAGCGTCAAGTTCCTGTTCCTGCCGGCCGAGCACGACCCCGACAGCTTCATCCGCGAGCACGGCGCCGAGGCCTTCGCCCGCTTCGTGAGCGAGGCCACGCCGCTGAGCCGCTTCATGATCGAGGCCGCGCGCGAAGGCTGCGACCTGGGCAGCGCCGAAGGGCGCGCCCACATGACGGCCAACGCCCGCCCGCTCTGGAGCGCCATGCCCGACGGCGCCCTGAAGCGGCAGCTGCTGGGCGAGATCGCCGAGCTGGTGCAGCTGGGCGCCGCGGACATCGAGGCGCTGTGGTCCGCCGCAGCCCCGGCGCGCGGCGGCGCCCGCCGCGACGCACCCCGCGAGGCCTCGCGCGACGCGCCGCCGGACTATCTCGACTACCCCGACGCTTCGGACTACCAGGGCTACCAGGGCAACCCGAGCCCCCCGGCAGCAGGCGCCCCGCGCTACGAGGACGACGGCACGCCCATCAACGCAGGCTGGGGCAACCGCAAGGACCGCGTCAGCTGGGGTAGCAAAGGCGGCAAGGGAAAGGGCAAGGGCGGCGACTGGCGCAGTGCGCGCGGCAGCTTCGGTTCCACCGACGGTTCCGCGACGCGGCCGCGCCTGCGCCCACCGGGCCGGGCCGACGTGGCCGCCCGGCTGCTGCTGTCGAACATGCACGAATGGGAAGCCCAGTCGCACGAACTGCACGAGCTGCTGTGCGCGCTGCCGGGCGAGCACGGCCAGCTGTTCACCTGGCTCGACGGCCAGATGCACGAGCATGGCGTCCAGCCCTGGGCCGCACTGCGCGAAGGCCTGCGCGGCCAGCCCTTCGAGGCCATGGTCGAACGCCTCATGACCGGCCCGGACGGCGGCCCTGTCGCGGACCCCGAGGGCGAGCAGGCGGCCGATGCGGCCAAGGAACTGCGCAACGTGCTCGACTTCATGCTCGACGACCTGCTCAAGGCGCGCCAGAGCGAGGCGATCGCCGCCGTGGGCAGCGATCCGCAGGCGCTCGAGCGCTACAAGGCGCTCGAGACGCGGCGCCTGGAACTGCGCCACCGCCTGAAGCCTTCGGTGCCCGGCTAGCCCCCGGAATTGGCGGGTCCCAGGGTAAGCAAGCACTTGAAAAGGGGCTTGGCGCTATAATGTAAGGCTTCGCCTCGCGGCGAATGAAGCAAGAGCGACAGCAACACCTCCGGGCCGGCCCCACGCGCAACGCACTTCCCAAAGGGAAACGGGCCAATACACCGCAAGGATTGCATACCAAATGTTCGCCCTACATCTTGCTTCTTGAGAGGACTTCGGTTCGCTCGCACGCAGAGCTTCGCGCCCTCGTGTCGACGTGACTCGCTTCCTCGTGACTTGTGTCCGTGCCCGCGCCGGGTCAGTGGCGCCTGTGATTCCGCTTGTTTCATTCTTGTCCTACGAGGTTGTATGCCCAGTTCAAAGAAGCCTGCCGTGTCCGTTGCCAAGAAACCCGCCGGGGCCAAACCGTTGAAAGCGACAGCATCGCCTGCACCTGCAAAGAAGAGTGCCACCGCGTCCAAGGCGACTGCCGCAACGAAAGTGAAACCCGTGCCCACGAAAACGACTCCTGCCGACCCGACCAAGACCGCCGCCGCCAAGGCCGCCGCCCCCGCCACCGCCAAGAAGGTCGGTCGTCCCCCCAAAGCCGCTGGCGCTGCCACGCCTGCCACCGGCGCCAAGCGCGGCCGCAAGCCCAAGGCCGGCGCCGACGCCGGTGAGATCGAAGAGGACTTCTCCGACGTCGAAGCCGAGTTCGCCGAGGAAGAGACCCCCGCCGCCAGCACCGAGACGGCCACCGTCGAGAAGGTCAAGCCGCTGCGCATGAAGATCAGCAAGGCGAAGGAACGCGCCTTGATGAAGGAATTCGGCCTGGACGAAACCGTCCTGTCCGAAGAGGACATGGCCAAGCGCCGCTCGCGCCTCAAGACCCTGATTACGCTGGGCAAGACCCGCGGCTACCTGACGCAGGGTGAAATCTCCGACCACTTGCCCGACAAGCTGGTCGATGCCGAGACCATGGAAGTCGTGGTCACGATGCTCAACGACATGGGCGTGGCCGTGTACGAGCAGACGCCGGATGCCGAGACGCTGTTCCAGAACAACGTCGCGCCGACCGCCGCCACCGTCGAGGAAGCCGAAGAAGAAGCCGAAGCCGCGCTGTCCACCGTGGACAGCGAGTTCGGCCGCACCACCGACCCGGTCCGCATGTACATGCGCGAAATGGGCACGGTCGAGCTGCTGACGCGCGAAGGCGAAATCGAGATCGCCAAGCGCATCGAAGGCGGCCTGATGGCCATGATGGAGGCGATCTCCGCATCGCCCGCGACCATCGCAGCGATCCTGGAAATGGCCGCCACCATCCGTGACGGCAAGGTCGTGATCTCGACCATCGTCGACGGCTTCTCGAACCCCAACGAGGCCGATGACTATGTGGCCGAAGAAGACTTCGATGAATTCGACGAGGAAGACGACGACGACGGCAAGGGCGGCTCCAAGGCGCTGACCAAGAAGCTGGAAGAGCTCAAGCGCGACGCGCTCGAGCGCTTCGACCGCATCGCCGGCATGTTCGAGAAGATCCACAAGATCTACGAGAAGGAAGGCTACGGCACGCCGGCCTACGACAAGGCACAGCAAGCCATGTCCGACGAGCTGATGACCATCCGCTTCACGGCCAAGACCATCGAGAAGCTGTGCGATCTGGTGCGCACGCAGGTCGACGACGTGCGCAAGAAGGAACGCGAACTGCGCCGCATCATCGTGGACAAGTGCGGCTTCCCGCAGGACGACTTCATCCGCGACTTCAGCGGCTACGACAAGAACGGCAACCGCATCGCGTCGAACCTGCTGAACCAGAAGTGGGTCGAGAAGCAGGCCGCCGCCGGCAAGCCCTGGAGCACGGTGCTCGCGCGCAATATCCCGCCGGTGCAGGAGCTGCAGCAGAAGCTCGCCGACATCCAGTCGAGCGTGGTGGTGCCGCTGACCCAGCTCAAGGACATCAACAAGCGCATGAACGACGGCGAACGCTCGTCGCGCGATGCCAAGAAGGAAATGATCGAGGCCAACCTGCGCCTCGTGATCTCCATCGCCAAGAAGTACACCAACCGCGGCCTGCAGTTCCTGGACCTGATCCAGGAAGGCAACATCGGCCTGATGAAGGCGGTCGACAAGTTCGAATACCGTCGTGGCTACAAGTTCTCGACCTATGCGACGTGGTGGATTCGCCAGGCCATCACGCGCTCGATCGCCGACCAGGCCCGCACCATCCGGATCCCGGTGCACATGATCGAGACGATCAACAAGATGAACCGCATCTCGCGCCAGCATCTGCAGGAGTTCGGCTTCGAGCCCGACGCCGGCATCCTGGCCGCGAAGATGGAGATCCCGGAAGACAAGATCCGCAAGATCATGAAGATCGCGAAAGAGCCGATCTCCATGGAAACGCCGATCGGCGACGACGACGATTCGCACCTGGGCGACTTCATCGAGGACAGCAGCAACACGGCCCCCATCGAGGCCGCGATGCAGGCCGGCCTGCGCGACGTGGTCAAGGACATCCTCGACTCGCTGACGCCGCGCGAAGCCAAGGTGCTGCGCATGCGTTTCGGCATCGAGATGTCGACCGACCACACGCTGGAAGAAGTCGGCAAGCAGTTCGACGTGACGCGTGAACGCATCCGCCAGATCGAGGCCAAGGCGCTGCGCAAGCTCAAGCACCCGTCGCGTTCGGACAAGCTGCGCTCGTTCATCGATACACTTTGAGCTCGCCCCCAGGCTTCGCGCACTTCGTGTCGCTTCTCCCACCCCCTACCGGGGGCAACACCTGCGGCCCGGCGAAGCCGGTTCCGCGGTGTTTCTGGTAAATACTATGAGCGCCTTCGGGCGCTCTTTTTCTTTCTGCTCGACCAGCCCGGAATCGCCTGCATGAATCCCGACGCTCAAACCCTTTGGAAAGCGCCCCGCTGGGCCCTCGCGGTGCTGCTGGCCGTGCTCGGCATGCTGGGCCCGTTCTCGATCGACACCTACATCCCGGCGTTCTCCGGCATCGCGCGCTCGATCGGCGCCACGCCGGTCGAGATGCAGCAGACGCTCTCGGCCTACCTGTTCGGCTTCGCCTTCATGAACCTGTTCCACGGCGCGCTGTCGGACAGCTTCGGCCGCCGTCCGGTGGTGCTGTGGGGCTTGGCGGTGTTCACCATCGCCTCGCTGGGTTGCGCGTTGTCGCAGACCATCGGCCAGCTGGTGCTGTTCCGGGCGCTGCAGGGCCTGTCGACCGGCGCGGGCATCGTGGTGTCGCGCGCGGTGATCCGCGACATGTTCCCGCCGGCCGAGGCGCAGAAGGTGATGGCGCAGGTCACGATCTACTTCGGCGTGGCGCCGGCCATCGCACCCATCGTCGGCGGCTTCCTGTTCGTGCATGCGGGCTGGCACAGCATCTTCTGGTTCCTGGTGGGCGTCGGCGTGGTGCTGTTCGTGGCCAACTGGAAGCTGCTGCCCGAGACGCTGCACCCCACGCATCGCCAGCCCTTCCATGCGCGCCACCTGATGCGCGGCTACTGGGACCTGTGCTCCGACCCGCGCTTCCTGCTGCTCGCGCTCGCGAGCGGCGTGCCCTTCAACGGCATGTTCCTCTACGTGCTGTCGGCGCCGGCCTTCCTCGGCGACCACCTGCACCTCGAACCGACCCAGTTCTTCTGGTTCTTCCTGATGTCCATCGGCGGCATCATGGCCGGCGCCTGGGCCAGCGGCCGCATGGCCGGCAAGGTGCCGCCCAAGCGGCAGATCCGCGACGGCTTCCTGATCATGCTCGTGACCTCGCTGGTCAACGTGGCCGCCAACGCGCTGTTCGCGCCGCATCCGGCCTGGGCCATGTGGCCGATCGGCTTCTTCGCCTTCGGCTGGGCGCTGATGGTGCCGGTCGTGACGCTGCTGGTGCTCGACCTGCACCCCGAGCGCCGCGGCATGGCGTCTTCATTGCAGGCGGTGATCGGCTCGACCGCCAACGGCCTGGTGGCCGGCGTGATCGCGCCGCTGGTGATGCATTCGACGCTGGCCCTGGCCGTGACCTCGATCCTGATGATGGGGATCGGGCTGGTGGCGTGGGTGTGGCTGCACCGCAAGTGGCCTGAAATCGGGCGCAAGGTGGCTGAGTACTAGCTCCCCCCGAAGGCAACGCGGCACTTCGTGTCCGCTTCGCCCTCCCCCTTTCGGGGGCGACACCAGCGGCCCGGCAAAGCCGGTTCCGCGGTAGCACCTGGCTCTCCCCCGAAGGCTCGCGGCACTTCGTGTCCGCTTCGCCCTCCCCCTTCCGGGGGCGACACCAGCGGCCCGGCAAAGCCGGTTCCGCGGTGTCCCTGGTAAAGAAAAGAGAGAGAGAGAGAGAGAGGGAGAGGGCGCGACGACGACGGCGGCTGCGCGCTCAGGCCGGCTTGGCCTGCTTGCGCTTGGCGTCGTGGTATTGCCCCGTGCCGCGCTCCAGCACGCGGTCGCCGGGCAGCACGTCGCCGGGCTGGTGCTCGGGTTGGCCGGCGATGCGGTCGTAGATCGGGGCGAAGTCGATCTTCGCGAGGTCGAGCAGCTGGGCCAGGCTGTCGATGACGAAGTAGCTTTCCTGGAAATCGTCGATGCGGTAGTTCGTCCGCATCACGCGTTCCAGGTCGAAGCCGATGCGGTTCGGCGAGGCGTCCTCGAGCGAGAAGACGCTCTCGGTGCGCGAGGACGCGATGCCCGCGCCGTAGATGCGCAGGCCGTCGCGCTGCTGGATCAGGCCGAACTCGACCGTGTACCAGTAGACCCGCGCCAGCTTGTCGAGCACGCCCAGTTCCTTCGCGCGCAGACCGCCCTGGCCGTAGGCCTGGATGTAGTCGGCGATCGAAGGGTTCATCAGCATCGGCACATGGCCGAACACGTCATGGAAGACGTCGGGCTCTTCCAGGTAGTCGAGCTCGTGCGGCTTGCGGATGAAGTTGCCCGACGGAAAGCGCCGGTTGGCCAGGTGCTCGAAGAACACCTCGTCGGGCACCAGGCCCGGCACCGCCACCACCTGCCAGCCGGTGCGCTGCATCAGCACCTCGCTGAGCTCCTCGAAATCGGGAATGCGTTCGGCGCCGATCGGCAGGTTCTTCATGCCCTCGACGAATTCGTCGCAGGCGCGGCCGGGCAGCAGCTTCGTCTGGCGATCGAACAGCGTCTTCCACACCGCATGCTCGGCCGGCGTGTAGTTGCTCCAGCCCTGGTCGATGGTCCAGTCCGGTCGCTCGGGCGGGGCGGCATCGCCGGCCGCGAGCCCGTGCTTGGTCGCTTCGGCGGCCAGCATGTTCAGGCCTCGGTGGTGTCCAGCACGCCGCGGCGGATCTGGTCGCGTTCCAGCGATTCGAACAGCGCCTTGAAGTTGCCCTCGCCGAAGCCTTCGCGGTAGTTGCCGCGGCGCTCGATGAACTCGAAGAACACCGGGCCCAGCGACGGGGTGGAGAAGATCTGCAGCAGCAGGCGCGCATGGCCGCCTTCGGTGGTGCCGTCCATCAGGATGCCGCGCGACTGCAGTTCCGCCACGTTCTGGCCGTGGCCCGGCAGGCGGCCGTCGAGCATCTCGTAGTAAATGTCGTTGGGGGCGGTGGCGGTCTGCACGCCGGCCAGGGCCAGCTTGTCGACCGCGTCCTTCAGGTCGTCGCAGATCAGCGCGATGTGCTGGATGCCTTCACCGTTGAACTGCATCAGGAACTCCTCGATCTGGCCGCCGCCCTTCTTCGATTCCTCGTTCAGCGGGATGCGGATCATGCCGTCGGGCGCGGACATGGCCTTCGACGTGAGGCCGGTGTATTCGCCCGAGATGTCGAAGTAGCGGATCTCGCGGAAGTTGAACAGCTTCTCGTAGAAGTCGGCCCAGAAGGTCATGCGGCCGCGGTAGACGTTGTGCGTCAGGTGGTCGATCAGCTTGAGGCCGTGGCCGACCGGGTGGCGGTCCACGCCCTCGATGAATTCGAAATCGATGTCGTAGATCGACTTGCCTTCCTCGAAGCGGTCGATCAGGTACAGCGGCGCGCCGCCGATGCCCTTGATGGCCGGCAGGCGCAGTTCCATCGGGCCGGTGGCGATCTCGATCGGCTGGGCGCCGAGTTCCAGCGCACGGTTGTAGGCCTTGTGGGCATCCTTCACGCGGAAGGCCATGCCGCAGGCCGAGGGGCCGTGCTCGGCGGCGAAATAGGCGGCCGCGCTCTTGGGTTCGCGGTTGACGATGAAGTTGATGTCGCCCTGGCGGTACAGCACCACGTCCTTCGAGCGGTGCTTGGCGACGAGCGTGAAGCCCATCATCTCGAACACGGGTTCGAGCACGCCCGGCGTGGGGGATGCGAACTCGACGAATTCGAAGCCTTGCAGGCCCATGGGGTTCTCGTACAGATCAGCCATCGTGTGTCTCCAGGAAATTCAGGTGGGGTTGCACTCGATGCTAGGCCCTCGTCACACACGATTCCTGCAACTTGCAGCCGCGCCAAGGCAGGTGACGCACGATTCCTGCAAAATAGGGCGCATGAGCGCTCCAGTCGAACTCGACACCATTGATTTGCGCGTGCTTCGCGCGTTGCAGGCCAACGGCCGCGCCACCTACGACGAGCTGGCGGCGCAGGTGAGCCTGTCCTCCTCCGCCACGCTCCGGCGCGTCAAGCGGCTGGAGGAATCGGGCGTGATCCAGGGCTACGTCGCGCTGCTGCGGCCCGAGCGCGTGGGCCTGCCGCTCACGGCCTACATCAACGTGCGGCTGGAAAAGCACACCGAGAGCCACAAGCGCAACCCGATGGACGCCTTCCGCGCGTCCATCCAGGGCTGGCCCGAGGTGATCGAGTGCGCCTCGCTCACCGGCGACATGGACTACCTGCTGCGCGTGGTGGTGGCCGACATGGCGCACTACTCGCGCTTCGTGATGGACACGCTGCTCAAGCATCCCAGCGTGCAGGACTGCAAGACCAGCTTCGTGCTCGACAAGGTCAAGACAACGACGGCCCTGCCCATCTAGCCCCCGCCCGCAGCGGGAGCCGCCGGATCAGAACTTGCCGAGCACGTTCAGGAAGAAGCCCTTGCTGCGGTAGCTCAGGTCGGTCAGGTCGTCGGAGTAGTCGGTGAAGTTGTAGCCCACGCCGACCTTGAAGTTCTCGTTGACGTGGTAGTACCCGGCCGTGAGCCAGCCGGTCTTGCGGTCCTGCAGTTCCTTGGCACGCAGCGAGCGCAGTTCCAGCATCCAGTCCCAGTTGCGCACCAGCTTCCAGTCGACGCGCACCACGGCGAGTTCGGCCGTGCTCTTGAGCCAGGGCGCCGAGCTGTCGCGGCTCATGCGCAGGTCGCCGCGGCGCCAGGCGTACTTGCCGCCGAGGGTCCAGCGCTGGTTGATGTCGTAGGTCGCATCGACCGCGAACACGTGGCTGCGCTGCTGGTAGTCGATGCCGGTGCTGTTGACCGTGCCCATGTTGCTGTCCAGGCCGGTGTTGACCACCTGCCCCGGCGACGAGAGGTCGTAGAGGAAGGTGTACTTGAACAGCAGGTTCAGCTTGTCGTTGAGCGCCGGACGCAGGCCGTAGCCGATCATGGCTTCGGTGTACTTGGCGGCGTTGAGCGCGCCGGTGCTGCTGTCGCTGTCGGCCCAGTTGAGCTTGCCGATCCAGCGCGCGTCGCGGTCCACCTTCCAGCTGAAGGAATTCTTCAGCAGCCAGCTGGTGCGCTCTTCCACGGCGCCGGCGTCCTTGCGGTACTCGATGCCGCCGCTGTACTTGACGGTCTCGCTCGAGTAGCCGGCCGTGGTGGCCACGGCCTCGCGCTTCATCACGCCCAGGGTCTCGGCGCCGATCCAGCCGTTCTCGAAGTTCACGCCGAAGGTCCAGCGCGTGTCGGGCGCGTACTGCACGCCGTAGGCATGGGTCAGGCCCGGCTGGGTGCCGGTGCTCTGGCGGTGCTCGGTGAACAGCGTGAGCCCGTCGCCGACGCGCGAGCGCGCACCGGTCACGAGGTTGCCGCCGCGGCCGATCAGGTTCTCGTCGGTGCGGCCGGTGTCGGCCACGTAGGTCATGTAGACGCTGGAACGGTCGTCGTACTGGTAGTCGACGCCGGCCTTGCCGGCCGCGCCGCCGTCGCCGCCCGAGACCTCGGCGCGCAGCGCCAGCTTGTCGGTCACGCGGTACTTGCCGCCCAGGCCCAGGCGGTCGTTCTCCTGCCGCGTGCCGGTCGTGCGCAGGCTCTTCTGCGCGAAGCCGTAGAGGCTGTAGCGTTCGGCGCCGGTGTACTCGAGCTGCACCGCGGCATCGGTGCGCTCGCCGTGCACCGCCTGCGTGCTGGGCAGCGAGGGGCTGGTGATGACCGAGTCGCCGCTCTTCTCGTCGTGGCGCAGGCCCAGGCCCAGCTTCCACGCCGGCGCGAACTGCCAGCCGTACTGCACATCGAGCACGTCGCTGTTGTAGCCGTCGCGTTCGTCGCGGCGGTCGGCCTTCAGGCGCAGTTCGCCGGTCTCGCCGATCGGCACGTTGGCCGAGGCGCCCACCTGCGTGGTCTGGTTGGTCGCGTACTGGCCGGGCGCGGAGAAGCCCGCGTCGCGCGACTGGGTGTAGGCGCCGATGCGGCCGCCCGATGCGATGCCGAAGTCGCGCAGGTCGCTCTGGCCTTCGAGGCGCCAGGCGTTGGCCCGGCCCGTCGGCCCGTTGCCGAACTGCGTCGAGCTGAAGTTGAAGCCGCCGTCCAGCGAGTTGAGCTGGTGCGTGCCCGGGCCTTCGCTGCGCGCCACCTCGGCCTTGAGGTAGGTGCTCTCGGTCTTGCGCAGCGTGATGTCGGCACCGGCCAGGCGCTGGTCGGCGCCGATCTGGTCCTGGCGCGCGGCGGTCACGCCCACGCCCACGTGGTCGTTGGCCCACCACGACACGCGCGCGCCCGTCGCCATGGTGTCGAGCGAACTCGTGAGCGGCGTGTATTCGTAGTCCACCACCAGGTAGACCGGCATGCCCGCGAAGCCGCCGGCGCGCACCAGCGAGCCGTCGTCGGCCAGGCTGGACAGCGGCGAGGACAGCAGCACACGGCCCTGCAGGTAGTCGATCTCGTAGTCGGAGGTGGGCACCAGCTGCGAGCGCTTGAGCACGAAGCCCGAGTCGCGGTCGCGGATCTCGATGCTCACGCGCTCGGCGCCGCGCGTGATGTCCTGGTTGCGAAGGTAGTACAGCGAGCCGCCGGTGCCGCGGAATTCCTCGCGCGCCGCCAGCGTGCCGGGCTCGGCCGCATAGGCGTCGACCTTGAGCCGTGCCTCGCCGAAGGAGGTGGTCTCGTCGCCCAGGTAGCGGCCGTAGAAGCCGTAGAGGCCGCGGCTGATGCGGGTCAGTTCGGTGTCACCGAAGTTGAGCTTGAAGTTGCCCCACATGGCCTGCGAGCGCCCGTCGTCCACGCGCAGGTAGAAGCGGCCCTGGGTCGGAGCGTCCTCGATCGAGGTCGAGTCGTCGCCGAAGGTGCTCCACGACTCGGTCGGGTCGAAGCGCCGGAACAGCGAGGTCGGGTCCTTGTGGTCGAGGTTGCGGAACATCTCGTCGAGCGGGCGCTCCTCGGTGTCGAGGCTGGCGGTCAGTGTCCAACGGTCGTTGAGCTGGCCCTTGGCGTAGCCTGCCAGGCGGCCTTCGCTCCAGCTGCCGCCGCCGTAGCGGTTGCGGTCGTTGGTCACCAGCGCGGCCGGGCCGCTGACGCTGTTCTTGCCGATCGTGAGGTCGGCCTGGCCGATGAAGAACCAGTCGCTGGTCGGCAGGTCGAAGTCGCGGCGGTAGATGCGCGAGGCGCCCTGCGCGTCGACCACGGCGATCTCGCCGGTCTGCACGCGGCGCGGCACCAGTTGCTGGAACACGAAGCGGCCGTTGTCGTCCACCGGCACCGAAAAGCCCAGTGCACGCACCGTCTCGCCCGGGCGGATCGACGCGCCGCTGGCGGTCACCGTGCCGGCCTGCAGCGGGATGTTGGCGATCGCGAGGTTGCTCTTGCCGTAGGCCTGCAGCAGCTCGCGCTCGGGCTCGGGCGTCTTGAGGTCGGGCACGTGGCGCTCGGCCACCGACAGCGACAGGTCGTCGGTCTCGTCGAAGCGGCCCTGGCGGTCGTAGACGCGCAGGCGGTAGTAGATCTTGCCGCCGCCGGCGTCGGCATGGCGTTCGAGCAGGCCCGCGGGCACGGTCCACTCGCCGCGCATCTCGGCGTCGAGCGGCACGGTGGCCAGCGGACGGCGTTGCATCACGTCGTTGGCGGTGAACAGGCGCAGCTCGGCCTTGGCCGTGAACAGGCGGTAGTTGCTGTAGCCGGCGAAGCGCACGGTGTCGCCGGCCACCACGGTGGCGGGCCAGGCCGAGGCGCTCAGGCGGCGCGGCGCCGACAGGTTGTCGTACTGCAGGCGCAACTGGTTGCGCTCGAGCTGCACGTCGACGCAGCGCTGGCGGTCGGCGCTGGTGGCGGCGATGCCGTCGGCGCCCAGCAGCTGGCCGTCGACCGTGATGCGCAGCGGCGCCTCGTCGGTGCCGAAGGCCGTCAGCGTGCCGCAGGCCGTGGGGTCGGTGGCGGGCGTGCCGGGGCGCACGATGGCCGGCGTCACGTCGGTCCAGTAGACGCGCACCTCGACGCGCCGGTTGGCGGCCCAGTTCGCCGGGTCCTGCGCTGGCGTGGACAGCGGCTCGCTCTCGCCGCGCGAGGCGGCGCTGGCCGCGCTCGCGGGCAGGCCGAGCTGCTGCGTCAGGTAGCGGCCCACCTGCTCGGCGCGCGCCAGGCCCAGGGCCCGGTTGTCGGCGAAGCGCGGCTGCAGTTGCGGGCTGATGCGCTGCACGTCGGTGTGGCCGACGATCTCGAAGCGCAGGCCGGTGCGGCCCTTCACCTGCGCCACGATCTGGTCGAGGCGCTCGCGGTCGTCGGGCCGCAGCAGGTCGGCACCGGAGGCGAAGCGCGGCGTGCTGCTGTCGCTGCGCGGCGTCTGCTGCGCAGCGATGGTGCTGGCGGGCGTGCCGCCCACGAGCTCGCGCTTGTCGCCCAGCACGAAGACCGCCTGGGGCAGTTCGCGCTCGGCGCTGCGCGGGATCACGTCGGTGCCGGAGATCTCCACCGCGCGCGGGTCGGCCGCACTGCGGTCGAGCATGCGGCCGCGCACTTCGGCACTGCCGTGGCGGGTGTCCGATCCCGAGGTCTGGGCCGGCGTCTGGGCCGCGGCCCATCCCATGGCGAAGCAGGCACTGGTGACGGCGCTCGCCAGGGCGATGCGCTTCGGAAGCTTTCTCATGGAGGCTCGCTGGGTCGAAATCTGTTGCGGGGTGTCGTTCATGGCGGTGTGTACTCCGGGCCTCATGGCTTCACGGAGGCGGGCACCAGCTCGACCTCGATGTCCAGGTTGAAGAGAGGCGCGTCGTCCTTGTCGGCGCGCTCGCGGCCCAGCTGCTTCCAGCGCGCCAGCAGGTCGGCCTTGAGCGCCGCCGCACGGGCCTTGCCCAGCGACGCCGGCTCGCCGGCCGTGGCGCGGTAGGCCAGGCGCAGCACCGAGGGCTTCTCGGCCAGCGCGGTCACGGTCTGTGCGATCTGCGCTGCGTGTTCGGCGCGCAATGCGGTGCCGCCGGCTTCGAAGGCGTTCGACTGCAGGGCCAGGCGCACCACGCGGTGCACGGTGGCGCCGAAGTTGACCTTCAGCACCTTGCCGCGCGTGGCGCGTTCGGCCGCCGGGTTCTCGCTGGTGGTGCGATAGCCCGAGGGCAGCGTGCGTTCGTCGACCTTGAGCACCAGGTTGCTGCCGGTGCCTTCCTTCGGGATCGCGGCGCAGGCGATGTGGTAGCGGCCTTCGGCATCGGTGGTCACCAGCACGCCGTTGACGGTCGCGACGCGCACGTTGGCCAGGCCCGGCTCGCCGTCGTCCTGGTAGCCGTTGGCGTTCTTGTCGTCGTACACGGTGCCGATCACGTCGGTGCAATCGAAGAGCGCATCGGGGATCACGCGCACCGCCGCCGTGGCGAGGTTCGACAGCACGCGGCCGCCCACGCCCTGGTTGACGATCACCTGGTTGACGTACTCGCCCTCACCCACGCCCACGCCCACGCCGGCGACCATCACGTATTCCTTGGTCTCGTTGCCGGCGAAGTTCTGGCCGGGCACGATCAGCTGGCGGCCGTTGACCTGCGGCACCACAGGCAGCGCCACGCCACCGGGCAGCGTGCGCACCGAGAGCGAGCCCTGCACGTAGCGGAAGCCCGGCGGCAGCGTGTCGACCACCGCCAGGTTGCTCAGCGGCACGCCGCGCGTGTTGCGCGCCGTGATGCGGTAGGGCAGCAGCTCGCCCTTCTTGACCGTCAGCTTCGAGGTGGTCTTGCGCAGCTCGATCAGGGTCGAGTTGGCCGGGTCCAGCGGGATGTTGTTGGCCACCACGCGCTGTCCGCCGCCCGAGGGCATCTGGAAGCTCAGGTAGTAGCCTGCACCCGCGACCAGCGCACCGCCCGGGCTCATCACGCAGGGGTTGGTCTGCGCCGGCGTCGGGCCGTTGGCCGGCGCCGAGCAGTTCTGCGTGCCGAAGGTACCGGCCGCGGCCGGGAAGATCGACGACGGCAGGTAGGCGCCCGGCGGCGTGATCGCCAGCCGGTACTCGCCCGCCGGTGCACCCGGCAGCAGGAAGAAGTCGTAGCCGCCGGCCACGCCGGTGGTATAGCTGTCGCGGCCGTCCAGCAGGTGCTGGGCCGGGTCGAAGCCGGGCGGGCCGACCAGGGTCACGACCGCGCCGGGCACGGGCGTGGCGCTGATGCTGTCGTACACCACGCCACCCGGGTCGTATGGCAGGTCCTGATGGACGATGTTGGCGCCCGGCGTCACGCGCACCTTGATCGTGTAGCGCGGATCGCTGGCCGGCAGCGTCGGGTAGGCACCGCCCGCGCCGTTCTGCGCGGGGTCGGTGGGCCAGGTGCCGCCGACGATGCGGCCGTCGGGGGTGCGGAAACGCACGCGGTACTCGCCCGGCGTGAGGTCGCCGAAGCGGTAGCTGCCATCGGCGGCCGTGACCACGCTGTACTGCGGCACCAGCGCGTTGTCGGCACAGCCGTTGCCGCCGTCGGCGCAACGCATCAGCTCCACGGTCCAGCCTTCGCCGCCGCCCTCACCGCCGTCCTTGGTGCGGTTGTGGTTGGCGTCGAGCCACACGTTGCCCGAGAGCGCCGCGGGCTGGTTGCTGCGTTCGCTGAAGTCGTAGCCCGTGCCGTCGACGGCCGGGGTGTTGAACTTCACCACGATCACGTTCGGGCCCTGCGCCGTGCCGCCCAGCGTGCCGGGCTTGGCGATGCCCTCGTCGTAGCCCTGGGGCTGCGTCTCGGTCAGCGTGTAGCCGTTGCCGTCGGGCATCGGCAGGTTGGGCAAGGTGTACTTGCCGTTGGCGTCGGTGACGACGGTGCGCGTCACCGGGTTGCCGGCCGCGTCGGTGCCGGTCAGCGTGATGGTCACGCCGGCGATCGGCAGGTCCTGCGGATCGCGCGTACCGTTGCCGTTCGCGTCGTTGTAGACCGTGCCGGCCAGCGAGGCGCCGCGTTCGCCGAAGTTGTAGTCGTCGCCGTTGCCGCCCGCATAGGCGATGGCGCTGATCACGTCGTTGCCCAGCGTGCCGCTGCGCACGCCCTCGAGCGTGCCGACCGCGTCCAGGCCGTCGGCATAGGTCACGGGTTGCGTCTCGCGCAGGGTGTAGCCCGCCGCGTCGGCCGGCAGCAGGCCGGTGAAGACGTAGCGGCCGGTGGCGTCGGTGAGCACGGTGGCGTTCACCACCAGGCCGCTCGCGGAGCGACCGGTCAGCGTCAGCGTCACGTTCGGGATGCCGGGCTCGCCGGGCTGGCGCACGCCATCGTTGTTGCCGTCGACGTAGACCCAGCCGGCGATCTGCCCGCCGAGCTCGCCGAAGTTGTAGTCGATGCCCACCTCCTCCGAGGCCAGCACGATGTCGCCGATGCGGTCGTTCACGCCGCCGGGGTTGGCGGTGCCGCGCGGCACGCCGCCCACGGTGCCGACGTTCTCCTTGCCGTCGGCCACGCCGGCGGGTTGGGTCTCGTCGATGCGGTAGGTGCCGGGCAGCAGGGTCTTCGTGCTGTAGAGGCCGTCGACGTCGGTCGTCAGCGTCTGCGTCACGGTGTTGCCGAGGTAGTCGATGCCGGTGATGGTCACGGTCACGCCCGCGATGCCGGGCTCGCCCGCATCGCGCACGCCGTTGGCCGGCGCCACGTCGGCATAGACATGGCCCGACAGGCTGGCCGGCTTGACGGCCGAGAAGTTGTTGCCGGTGGAGCCCGCGCCGATCGCGCCCAGCACGATGTTCTCGATCACGTTCGAGTTCGAGCCCTTCGGGCCGACGGTGGTGCCGTTGGTGCTGTCCCGCGTTCCGCCCTGCTGGCTGCCCGTACCGCTGACGGTGCCGGCATGCGTGAGGCCCGGCTCGTAGCCCACGGGCCGCGTCTCGGTCACGGTGTAGGTGCCCGGCGCGAGGTTGGGGAAGCTGTAGTCGCCGTTGGACGCGGTGGTGGTCGTGCGCGAGACCGGGTTGCCGTTGGTGTCGGTGCCGCTCAGCGTGACGGTCACGCCGGGCAGGCCGGGCTCGGTGCCGTTCCGCACGCCGTCGCCGTCGCGGTCGTAGTAGACGCGGCCGCCGATGCCGCCCGGCACCAGCTCGCCGAAGTAGTAGGTGCCTTGCGACAGCGGCGGCGCCGTGTTCGAGACCGTCACGTTGGTGATCGAGTTGCCGCCGCCGGTGGGCGACACGACGCCGGGGTTGCCGTTCGCGTTGGCCTTGCCCGGCGCATAGTTCGCGGGCTGGGTCTCGGTGATGGTGTAGCCGGTGCCGTTCGACGGCGGCACGTTGCGGAACTCGTAGCCGCCCGGCGTGCCGGTGGCCACCGCCGGCAGGTCCACCGGGTTGCCCGCGGCGTCGGTGCCGGTCAGGCGCAAGACGACGTTGGGGATGCCCTTCTCGCCGGCTTGCGGCAGGCCGTCGTTGTTGTCGTCGATGAAGACCTGCACCGGGATGCGGGTCAGCACTTCGCCGAAGTCGTAGCCGGTCGCGGCCACGCCCGAGCCCAGCGCGATGGCCGTGATCTGGTCGCTGGTCGCGTTACTGCCGCCCGCACTGCCCACGGTGTCGGGGCCGTCGGCGAAGTTCGCGGGCTGCGTCTCGGCCAGCGCGTAGGTACCCGGCAGCAGCTTCTGGAAGTTGTAGTCCCCGGTATTGGCGGCCGTGGTGGTGGGGAGCGCCGTGATCGCGTTGCCGAACATGTCGGTGCCGCTCAGCGTGACCGTCACGTTGCCGATGCCCGGGTCGCCCGCGCTCGAGGCGCCGCTGTAGTCGAAGTCGTGGTAGACCCGGCCTGCGATGGACGCGGCCAGCACCTCGCCGAAATTGTTGTTGACCGAGGCGCCGCCGACGCCCAGCACGATGCCTTGCACCAGGTTGGCGTTGGAGCCCTTCGGCCCGTTCGTGACACCTGCGCCGGTGGTCGGCACGTTGCCGGGCTTCGAATCCGTACCGACGACAGTGCCGGCACTGGTGATGCCCGGCAGGAAGGCCGCAGGTTGGCTCTCGGTCACGGTGTAGGTTCCAGCCGGCACGATGAAGGACCAGTTGCCCTGGCCGTCGGTCGTCGTCGTCATCGTGGGCACAGCCTTGCCCAGCGCATCGAACCCAGTGAGCGTGAGGGTGACGCCGTCAATGCCCGGTTCACCCGAGTCGAACCCGCCGTTGCCGTTCTGGTCGTGGTAGACGCGGCCGCTTACCGTGCTGTTCTTCACGGTCACCGTGCCGGAACCGAAGTTGTTGCCCGCGTCCGGTTTGTCGCCACCGTTGGTGTCGCCGGAGCCCCGGGTCACGATGCTGGCGGTGTTCGTGAAGACCTTGTCGTGCGCGGGCAGGCTGCCCGGTGTGAAGCGCACCGGGATGCGCACCGTGGCCGCGCCGCCGTCGGGCATCGAATCGATGGTGCAGGCCACGCTGTTGCCGCCGACCGTCGCGACGCACTTCGGCCCGACTGGCGTGAAGGTGCCACTGGTCACGGTGAACACCGGCTCCGCGGCGATCTGCATGCCGTCGGGCAAGGTGTCCCTGAAGATCGTGTCCTCGGCCGCCTGCGGACCGTTGTTGTGCACCTTCACCAGCCAGTCGAAGACCTGGGTACCCGCGACTTGTGTGATCGGCGTCGTGTCGCCGCTCGCGACGGCCTGTTTGCTGACCACCTGAACGTCGGCCTTCAAGCGGAAGGTCGTCGTTTCCTCGTCCCTGTTGTTGCCCTGCGGATCGTATTGGTTGAGCGATGTGTTCAGGAAGGCGACTGCGACGTTGTTCTTGAAGACGCCCTTGCCTACGCCCCTGAGCACCACCTCGAACTCCAGGCTGTTCGGCTCGCCGGTCGCGGTCTTCTCGTCATTGCCGCCCAGTGCAGGCACGCTGAAGACGATTTTTCCGCCCGACTTGCCAACGGACACGCCGGAGAGGTCCGGCGCAATGCCCGCGGGCCCTTTGGCCGAGACAAAGGTCGGCGCGGCTTGGTCAGCAATCGTGCCCGAGCCCTCTTCCGGCAAGAAGTCGGTAAGCACCACGTTCTCCGCCGTCGAAGAGCCGTTGTTCGACACGATGATCTTGTAGGTCACGTCGTCGCCCGAGTTCGCGGGGTCGACGTTGTCGGTCTTCTTCACGACCAGGTCATAGACAGGCTTGGTGATCGTCGTGGCTGCAGAGGCCGCGTTGTTGAGCTTCGCCGTCTCATGCTCCGGAGTGTCCGTCTCCACCCTCACCGAGTTGGTGATGGTCGTGTCGTTCGGCACCCCCAGTGTCGCCAGCGGCCGCACCTTCACGCGCACGTTCTGTTGGTTCCCGAGAGACATGCGGGGCCAACTGCAGACCAGTTGGTTGTTGGTCGTCGCACCGGTCGCAACCGTGGTGCTCGGCTTGGTCGTGCAGCTGCCACCGGCATCGGGCTCGGCCGAAATGAACATCAGGTTCGGCGGAAGCGTGTCCGTGATCTTGACGTTGTAGGCCGTGCTGTAGCTCTTCTGGGCAAGTTTGAGGTTGCTAGCGGTCAGCGTGTAGGTCAGCAGTTGGCCGGCCGGCACCGACGGAGGGTTCGCACTCTTCGCTACCGCCACGTCGACCAGCGCCGTGAAGTGGGCGGTCGCGGTGGCTGTGTTGTTGTCGAGCTTGTTGTCGGCAGGGGTCGCCGCGAGTGCCTTCGCCTTGTTTTCGATCGAGAACTTGTGATCGGTGCCCGAAGTGCCACTGCCGTAATGCGCCACATCCACGTGGAGCATCGGGCACTGGGGCAGCGGGCCGCTCGGATCGGTGCTGGCGCGGCAGACCGGCAGTGTCGTGATGCGACAGTCCTGGAGCGATGTCCGGCCATCGTCGCCTGCCGCAGGGACGGCGCAACTGCCTTCGAAGGTGACGCCACCGGGCACCTTCGAGACGGCACTGATGGTCGAAGCCACCACATCGACGAAGTTGTCGGTAATGGCCACCTGCTGGGCCACCGATTGACCATCGTTGATGATCTCGATTTCCCAGCGCACCGCCTGGCCGGCTTCCTGCGGGTTGCTGTCGGTACTGCCCTTGCCGATCACGCGTTTGAGAATGCGCACGTCGGCTTGCGTCACCGACGCGTCGACGCCGGTGCCGAGCCCGAGGCAGTCGTTGCCCGGGTTGCCGTCGGGATCGATGCCCGTGCGCAGCGCCACGTTGACGCAGGCCGTGTTGAGGATCGCGTTGCCTGGCGGCATCGTCGGGATCCGGGCCGGGACGTCCACAGTGCCTGCCCCGGCGCCCGGCTCCAGGTCCTGTGCGAGCGTGCGCACACAGGACACGGTGGCCGGTCCCACGACGGGATAGGCGGTTGGCGTCTTGCCGTCGACCTGGCAGGTGAAGTTGCCGCCAGAGGGCAGCGCCGTGATGTTCACGCCGGCCGGCACCCGGTCGACCAACGTGACCGTGCTGCCAGCCACCAGGCGGGTGCCGCCGAGATTGGTCGCGCTCAGCACGTAGCTGAAGGGGGCGTCCAACGGTGCGTTCTTCTGGCCTGACGAAAGGCTCTTGCCGACGATGAAGTCGGTCGACGAGCGGGCCACGTCGGCCGCGACCGATCCGTCGGCCGTGCCGCCCAGCGGACCGGTCGATTTGACCGTCGCGGTGTTCGTGATTCCCGTGCCCGCCGCGATGGCGGTCACGGGAATCCGGATCGTGCCCAGGGACATGTTGGAGCCACCGGCGCCGCCGATGTCGGGGCGCGTGCAGCTCACGAGCTGGCCGGTCACCTTGCAGTCCCAGCCGCCCGACACCTGCACAGGCTCCCGGATCTGGAAGTTCACAGGAATGGTGTCGGTGACCGTCAGGCCGACCGGCGGACTGCCGCTGAAGCGGGGCGCCAGCGTGAATTCGAAATTCTGGCCGGTCAGGATCTGGTCGCCGTTGTGGCGCTTGTCCATCGACAGCACGCTGCCGGGCCCGACCGTGGTGTTGGCCGTCGCCGAGTTGTTGTCCGCGTTGCCGTCACCGACCTGGCCAGCGACCGGCGACACACTCGCCTGGTGGCGGATGTTGCCGGAAGCGGCGCTCACGGTGCCGGTCAAGGTGATGACCCGGGGCGTATTGAGCGCCAAGGCGCCGATGTCGCAGATCAACGAATTGATGGCGATCCTGCACCCCGTGGGCGCGGTGGAGACGCTGAACCCCTGTGGAATCGGATAGTTCAACACCGAGCCCGAACTGCTGTCCGGCCCGTGGTTGACAAGTGTGAAAACGACCGACTGGGTGCTGCCGCTGCCCGCCGCAGTGGGCGCCGTCAGGGTGAGGCTGATGTCCGCGCCCTCGTTCACCGTGATCGTCTTGGCCGATGGCAGGTTGCCGCCCTCGGGCGTGGCCGTCACGATGAGCGTGCCGCGGGTCACGGTCTGCAGTCGCACCTCGAACCCGAGCACCTCGTCGACGGCGAAGGTGATGCCCGAGCAAGTGACCATCCCCGGCCCCTGATTGCCTTGCGCCACAGTCGAGGTACAACGGCCTGATGGCACGTTGCCAGTTCCTTGGTAGAGCGTATCGGCCGGAATCGTGAAATTGAACGAGGTGCCGGGGGCACCGACGGCGCTCCCGTTGTCGTTTGCAACGCGGATCGTGGTGGTGACGACTGCGCCTGCCGGGACGATCGCCGGCACGGGCTCCACGCTGGAAATCTGCGTCGCGGCCTGTGCCGCGCCGGCCAGCAGGAGCGAGGAGGCAACAAGAACGGCGAAGCGCCTGGCGGCGTGCGCGGCGGCGGCGAGGCCCGTGAAGGAACGGGCTCTCGAAATACTCAGGATGGTCATTGCGTGCGGTCGGTCATGAGTGACGCCGCCCGGGTGCCGCGCATGGCGCGCGACGTCCGTCTTGGGCGGCAGTGCTCCGAAACACCTCCCTGCGCGGTCAAGCGCGTTGCGGGGGAGGCCTTCGACGGCCGCGATTGTTCTTTTACATCCCGGTTACATTCAAACCGAGTTATTGACACTTATTGACACTTATTGACATCCGGGAATACTTTGGAATTCCTCAAATGCAAACTGCCCCTGCAATAGCGAATCAATTCCACTGAAAACCGGAAATACCGCACACTTTTAAATGCCAGATGCGCAGCACGGCATGGCGGCCCGAAGGTTCCGGGCTCCGGTTCTTTGCCGATGGGGCGGTGCTGCGTTCTTCTACTTGGCCAGCACGTAGCCGGTGCCGCGCACCGAATACAGGGGCAGGCGCATGCCCAGTTTGCGGGCCTTGCGGCGCACGCGGCTGGCGATGGCGTCGACGCGGTGGCCATCGAAATCGAACACGTCGCCGCCCAGGGCCAGGATCAGGTCGTCCCGGCTCACCGTCTGACCGCGGCGGCGGAACAGGCAACCCATGAAGGCGCGTTCGCTGGTCGTGAGCTTCATTTCCTGGCCGCTCGGATCGCTCAGGATCCACTCGCCTTCGAGCAGGCGCCAAGGCGCGGCGCGGGCTTCGGACGCTGGCGGCACGTCGACCGCCGGCGCGGCCGCGGCGGCCGGCGCGGCTGCGACCGGGAGCCGGCGCCCCAGGGCGTTCAAGGTCTCGGCCAGCTCCTCCATGTGCACCGGCTTGACCAGGTAGGCGTCGGCGCCGGTGCGCAGGCCCAGCAGGCGCTCGTCGAGCTGACCGCGGGCCGTGACCAGCACCACGCCCACGCCGCCCGCGGCACGCAGGTGCGAGACGATCGACAGCCCGCTCTCACCGGGCAGCCCGATGTCGATCACCGCCACATCGCAGGGCGTCAGCGCAAAGGCCTTGTAGAACTCGGGCGCAGCGGGAAAGCCGGCGGTCTGAAAACCCAGCGCAGCCAGGCTAAAGAGCATTTCTTCGCGAAGATCGTCGTCGTCTTCGACGACATGAACGCGCAGGTGCCGTGGTGTGGTGATAATTTTCATCATTGTTAATAAATTGTAATTACCGCCTTTCGGATGTGCTCGAAAGAAATCCGCTCCGATTCGCCCGCTGGTTTGAATTCCTTCTCCCCCATGCCTTTTTTCCTGTTGCTGTGGCGCTGCATGGCGGTGCTGTGCCTGTGTCTGGCCGCACCGGCCTGGGCTTCGCCCACGCTGATGCCCTCCGACGGCCTGGAGCGTCCCGTGCTGCTGACCGGCGCCCTCGAGGTCCTCATGGACCCGTCGGGCACCTGGGACATCGAGGCCGTCAGCCGGGGCCCGCAAAGCCAGGGCTTCCGGCCACTGTCGGGCCCGCTCGCGGCGGGCTTCACCCCTGACGCGGTCTGGCTGCGCTTCGCGCTGGCCCGCGCGCCCGACACGCCTGCAGCCTGGCTGCTGCGCCTGCTGCCGCCCCGGCTGCAGGAGGTGACGCTGTACGCGCCGGACGGTAGCGGCGGCCACGTGGTGACCCCGCTCGGTGCGAGCGTGCCTTTCGCGCAGCGCGAGATCGCCGACCACCACTTCGTCTTCCCGATGGCCGTCGGTGTGCAGCCCGCCTCCTACTACGTGCGGCTGCACACCGAGAGCAGCGCGATGCAGGCCCAACTCGAACTCTGGCAACCTGCGGGCTTCGAACGCGAACGCAGCATCGACTACGTCTTCATCGGTGCGCTGCTGGGCGCCGTGGCGCTGGCGATCTGCATGAACCTGTGCTTCGGGATATGGCTCGAAGACAGCCTCTACGCGCACTACGCGCTCTACCTGTTCGTGATGTGCGCGCTGCTGGTGCTGCGCATGGGCTATGCGGCGCAATGGTTCGAGCCCGCGCGCACCCTGCCCTTCGACCAGGTCATGCTGGCGGTGCAATGCCTCTTCAACGCGGTGACCACCTCGTTCATGGCGCGGATCTTCGGCTTTCGCCGCCACTTGCGCTGGGCCTCGCGCTGCTTCGACTTCGTGGTCGCGTTCAACCTGGCGGCCCTCGCCCCGGTGCTGGCGGGCCACCCTGCCGCGGTCGCCCCCTGGCTCGCCACCGGCAGCCTGGTGTCGACGCTGTTCGGCGCGCTCGTGGTCTGCTACCTGATCGGGGTGCGGCGGCATTTCCGGTACCTGCTGCCGGCCGCCGCCTTCTCGGTGGGCACGCTGCTGGGCCTCTACGCCATGCTCCAGAGCTGGCTCGGGCATGCGTTGCCCGGCAGCATCGGCGAGGACATCCATCTGCTGGGCGCGATCACGCACCTGGTGCTGCTGAACGTGGCGGTGGCCGATCGGACCCGGCATGCGGAGCGCAACTACCGCGCCGAGAAGGAGCGCGCGTGGTCCATCAAGCGCAACGCCGAGCAGGCGCTCGAGGCCAAGGTGACCCAGCGCACCGCCGAACTGGCGCGCGCCAACGTCGCGCTGCGCGAGGAGATCGAGAAGCGCGGCCAACTCGAGACGCGGCTGCTGCAATCGATCGAGATCAAGCGCAACGCCATCAAGCAGCAGCACGAGTTCGTCTCGATGGTGTCGCACGAATTCCGCACGCCGCTGGCAGTGATCGATGCGGCCGCGCAGTCGCTCGACATCTCCGCGCTCGGCGCCGACCCGATGCTGAAACCGCGCACCGCGAAGATCCGGCGCTCGGTGCAGCGGCTCTCGATGCTGATCGAGAACATCCTGACCGCCGACCGGCTGCAACTCGAACAGCGTCCGCTGCGACTGGAGCCCGTGGATGTCGAGTTGCTGCTGCGCGGACTGTGCGACACCTTCAACATGCCGGGCGCGCGGCGCCTTCGGCTCGAGGCCCGGGTCCGTGCGCCCGAAATCGAGGCCGACCGCTCGCTGCTCGAGATCGCGCTGCAGAACCTGATGCACAACGCGCTCAAGTACTCGCCCTCCGAGCGCGGCGTGAGCGTGGTGCTGAGCCGCACGCAGCACAGCATGCCGGACGGCACGCCCGACGGCGTGGCCATCGACGTGATCGACCACGGCAGCGGCGTGGCGCCCGACGAGGCGCAGCACATCTTCGAGCCCTACTACCGCTCGGCCAGCATGGCGAAGGTGCCGGGTTCGGGCCTGGGGCTGCACCTCTCGCGCGAGATCGCGCGCCGGCATGGCGGCGAGGTGAGCCTGGTTGCCACCGGTGAGACGGGCTCGACCTTCCGCGTGGTGTTGCCGACCACGCCACCGCCACCGCCGCCACGCTCGGACTTCGCGGCCCTGTAGGCTTTCCCAGGCGCCCTTCAGGCGAAGTTCAGCGGCGTGGAAGGTTCAGCGCGCCACGCCCAGCAGCCGGTCGAGCAGCTCGGGCTGCGCGCGCAGCGCGGGCGCGCTCGAGGCATGCACCACGCGACCATGGTCGAGCACCACCGCCTCGTCGGAGATCGCCAGCACCGCCTGTGGATGCTGCTCGACGATGATCGCGGCCAGGCCCTCGGCCTGCGTGATGCGGCGGATCGCGCGCAGCAGTTCTTCCACGATGATCGGCGCCAGCCCTTCGAGCGGCTCGTCGAGCAGCAGCAGCCGCGGGTTGAGCACCAGCGCGCGGCCGACCGCGAGCATCTGCTGCTCGCCGCCCGACAGTTGCGTGCCGAGGTTCATCTTGCGTTCGGCCAGGCGCGGGAACATCGCGTAGACGCCCTCGGGCGTCCATTTGCCGGGGCGCTGCACCGACGTCAGGTTCTCGTGCACCGTGAGCGACTTGAAGATGTTGCGCTCCTGCGGCACCCAGCCGATGCCGGCCGCCGCGCGGCGGTGCGGCGCCAGCCGGTCGAGCACGGTGCCGGCCAGCGCGATGCGCCCGCCATGCTGGCGCGTGACGCCGGCCAGCGTGTTGATCAGCGTGGTCTTGCCGGTGCCGTTGCGGCCCAGCAGCGCCAGCGTGCGGCCCTCGGCCAGCGCGAAGGACACGCCGTCGAGCACCACCGCCTCGCCGTAGCCGGCGCGCAGGTTCTCGATCTGCAGCAGCGTTTCACTCATGCGTGGCTCCATGGCCCAGGTAGACCTCCTTGACGCGCGGATCGGCCGCGATGGCCTCGGGCGTGCCCTCGGTCAGCACCGCGCCGTTGACCAGCACCGTCATGCGGTCGGCAAAGCCGAACACCAGGTCCATGTCGTGCTCGATCAGCAGCACCGTGACTTCGGCCGGCAGCGCGGACACGGTCTGCAGCAGCTCTTCGCGCTCGCCCGCGGGCACACCGGCCACCGGCTCGTCGAGCAGCAGCACGCGCGGCTCGCAGGCCAGCGCGATCGCGATCTCCAGCAGCCGGCGCTTGCCGTAGGCCAGCTGCTTGGTGGGTTGCCGCGCGACGTCGGCCAGATGGAACTGTTCGAGCAGCTGGGCCGCGCGCGCCGTCACCGCCTTGGAGGAGCCCAGCGGACGCCACCATTGCGCGCCGAGGCCCTGGTGCTGCGACACGACCAACGCCAGCGTCTCGAGCGGCGTCATCGAATCGAAGAGCTGGTTGATCTGGAAGGTGCGCACCAGCCCGCGCGCCACGCGCTTGTGCGGCGCCAGGGTCGTGATGTCTTCGCCCAGCAGCGTGATGCGGCCTTCGCTCGGCGTGAGCACGCCGGTCAGCTGGTTGATCAGCGTGGTCTTGCCCGCGCCGTTGGGGCCGATCAGCGCATGGCGTGCGCCGCGCTTCAATTCCATCGACACGTCATGGGTGGCGGTGATGCCGCCGAAGCGCATCACCAGGCCATGGGTGGAGAGCACGGTGTCGCTCATGCCGCGCCCCCCTTCTTTTTCTTCGCGCCGGCACCGAACCAGGTCCAGGGCTTGAACAGGCGGTCGCGCCCCACCAGCACCAGCAGTACCAGGATCAGGCCGATCCAGAACATCCAGTACTGTGGCGTCACGGCCGACAGCCAGGTCTGCAGCAGCTTGAACACGATGGCCCCCACCACGCCGCCGTAGAGCCAGCCCACGCCGCCGATCACCAGCATCAGCAGCACGTCGGCCGAGCGGTCGAAGGCCAGCACGTCGAGCGAGGCGAAGCCCGTGGTCTGCGCCAGCAGCGCGCCCGCGGCACCGGCCACGCCGGCCGCGAGGGTGTAGATGACCGCGACCCGCGACACCACCGGAATGCCGATGGCCATGGCGCGCAGCCGGTTGTCGCGGATCGCCTTGAGCGTGGCGCCGAAGGGCGAATGCACCAGCCGGCGCATCAGCAGGAACAGCAGCAGCATCACGGCCAGCGAGTACCAGGCGGCCGTGCGGCCGTACAGGTCGAACTCGAACAGGCCGAGCACCGGCCCCATGACCACGCCCTGCAGGCCGTCGGCGCCGCCGGTGAGCCAGTCGAGCTTGTTGGCCAGTTCGAGCAGCAGCAGCGCGGTGCCCAGCGTGACCATCAGCCGCGTGAGGTCGCTGCCGCGCAGGATCGTCACGCTGGCGACCAGGCCCAGCAGCGCCGACACCACGGTCGCGAACACCAGGCCCACGGTCGGGTCGGGCATCACGAGCTTGGCGAACAGCGCGGCCGCATAGGCGCCGAAACCGAAGAAGGCCGCATGGCCCAGCGACACGATGCCGGTGTAGCCCAGGATCAGGTCGAGCGACATCGCGAACAGCGCGACGATGGCGATCTCGTTGACCAGCAGCGAATGCGAAGGCATGACCAGCGGCAGCGCGAAGGCCGCGGCCCAGGCCACGAATTCGAGCGGGTGCCAGCGCGCCTTGCGCAGCAGGGCCGACTGGAAGTCGGCGGCGGAAGGTGCGCCCATCAGCGGCCTCCCTTGCGGGTGAACAGGCCCTGCGGGCGCCACATCAGGATCAGGATCATCAGCAGGTAGACGGTGAACGCGCCCATCTTCGGAATGAAATACTTGCCGGCCACGTCGGCCACGCCGAGCAGCAGCGCGGCGGCGAGCGGCCCGGTGATCGACGAGGTGCCGCCGACCGAGACCACGATCAGGAAATAGATCATGTACTTGAGCGGGAAGGTCGGGTCGAGCCCCAGGATCTCCGCGCCCAGCGCGCCGCCGAGCCCGGCCAGGCCCGAGCCGACCGCGAAGGTCAGCAGGAACACGCGGTTGACGTCGATGCCCAGCCCCGAGGCCACGCGCGGGTCGTCGACCGCGGCGCGCAGCCGGCTGCCGAAGCGCGTCTTCGACAGGATCAGCTGCAGCACCACGGTGAGCACCGCGCACACCGCGACGATGAACAGCCGGTAGTGGCCCATGCCCAGCATCCAGGCGCCGTCGCCGAGTTCGGTGCGCCCGCGCAGCCACTCGGGCAACTGGATGTTCTGCTGCGAGGAGCCGACGAAGTAGTCGATGGCCGCCACCGCCATGAAGGTCAGGCCGATGGAGAACAGCACCTGGTCGAGGTGCGACTTGCCGTACATCGGCCGGTAGAGCGTGCGCTCCAGCAACGCGCCGGCACCGCCCACCACCACGAAGGCCAGCGGCAGGCACAGCAGGAACGGGATGCCCAGCTTCTGCATCGCGAACACCGTGAGATAGCCGCCCGCCATGGCGAACGCGCCGTGTGCGAGGTTGATGAAGTTCATCAGCCCCAGCGTCACGGCCAGCCCGACCGCGAGCACGAAGAGGAGCATGCCGTAGGCGATGCCGTCGAAAAGAATGGTCAGCATGTCAGTTTCTACGAAGCTGTTTCAAGGCCGGTTCGGGACGCGTGCACAGGCCATCGGGCACTCCCCTCCGCGAATGTCCCCCGGGGGCTGCGCCCCCTCCTCCTTCATTTCGCTGCGGGGAGCACCCGATGCCCTGCGCACGTGGATGCGCCAGGGCCTCATCGCCGTCGATCGACGACTGCGCCTCTCGATCTCGTCGATGGGGTGCCTTGCGCAGCGACATAAAGGAGGAGGCCGCAGGCCGGGGGACAGTCGCGGAGCAAGGTGCGCCGTCGGCGGGATCGCGCCCCGAACCATGCACCCTGGCCCGGCCGCTCACTTGGTCTTGCCTGGATCCTTCACGCCCTTGATCACGTCGAACTCGACGTTGTACAGCTGCCCGTCCTTCTTCTCGACCTTGCGCAGGTACACGTCCTGCACCACGTCGCGGGTCTGCGCATCGATCAGCACCTGGCCGCGCGGGCTCTCGAAGACCTGGCCCTTCATGGCCGCCAGCAGTGCGTCGCCGCCGCCCTGGCCCTTGGTGATCTTGAGCGCTTCGTAGATCACGCGCATGCCGTCATAGCCGCCCACGGCCATGAAGTTGGGGCGCATCTTGGGATTGGCCTTCTCGAAGGCCTCGACGAACTTCTTGTTCATCGCCGACGGGTGTGCGGCCGAGTAGTGGTGCGAGGTGACCACGCCCAGCGCGCCGTCGCCCATGTCGTTGAGCTGGTCGTCGTCGGTCACGTCGCCGGTGGCGATCAGCTTGATGCCGGCCTTGTCCATGCCGCGCTCGAGGAACTGCTTCATCACCGCCGCGCCCGCGCCCGAGGGCACGAAGACGAACAGCGCATCGGGCTTGGCGTCGCGCACCTTTTGCAGGAAGGGCGCGAAGTCGGGGTTGCGCAGCGGCACGCGCAGCTTGTCGATCACCTTGCCGCCGTTGAGCTGGAAGCGCTCGCTGAAGAACTTCTCGGCGTCGTTGCCGGGGCCGTAGTCGGCCACCAGCGTCACCACGGTCTTGATGCCGTTCTTGGGCGCCCAGTCGCCCATCGGCACCGACACCTGCGGCAGCGTGAAGCCCGAGCGCACGATGTAGGGCGAGGCCTCGGTGATGCTCGAGGTGGCCGCGGCCATCACGAGCTGGGGCGTCTTCGACTGGGTGGCGATGGGCGCCACGGCCAGGGCCAGCGGCGTCAGGCCGAAGCCGGCGAGCACGCCGACCTTGTCGTTGACCACCAGCTCCTGCGCCAGGCGCTTGGTCACGTCGGGCAGGCCGGTGTCGTCCTTGACGATCAGCTCGATCTTGCGACCGGCCACGGTGTCGCCGTTCTGCGCCATGTACAGGCGCGCGGCCGCCTCGATCTGGCGGCCGGTGGAAGCCGATTGGCCGGTCATGGGCAGGATCAGGCCGATCTTGAAGGGCGTGGTCTGCGCCTGTGCGGCGAAAGGCAGGGCCAGTGCGATGGCGGCCAAGCCTGCAGCCTGGACGAGATGGCGACGTTGCATGGTTGTCTCCTGAGGAATATGAAATGCCGTAACCGGCGTCATTGTGAACACGCCCGGGCGCGCCGACTTCGCGGCAATCCCCTAGGCGACCGATGCTGCGGCGGCATTGTGCGCGAACAACATGCAACATGTGCGGTGATCGCGCAACAGGTACGGGCAGCTAGCATTCCCATCCCTGTCACACACGAAAGAACCTCATGCATGCACGCGCTCGGCTTCGCGCCGGATGGACCCCTGTGATCGGCGCCCTCTTCTTCGCGAGTGCCGCCCTCGCCAAGGCGCCGCAGCCCACTTCGCCCATCGACGAGGTGGTGCGCGAAGCCGCCCACACCTTGATGCAGCAGAACGGCATTCCGGGCCTGGCGATCGCAGTCACCGTCGACGGCCGGCAGCACTTCTTCAACTACGGCGTGGCGTCGAGGCAGACGCAGCGCCCGGTCACGCGCGACACGCTGTTCGAGATCGGCTCGATCAGCAAGACCTTCACCGCCACGCTGGCCAGCTACGCCCAGGCCACCGGCCGGCTGGCACTCACCGACCCGCCGGCCAAACACCTGCCGCCGCTCGAAGGCAGCGCCTTCGGCAACACGACCACGCTGATGCACCTCGGCACCCATACTGCCGGCGGTTTTCCGCTGCAGGTGCCCGATGCGGTGCAGACCACGGGGCAGTTGTTCGACTACCTCCGCACCTGGCAGCCGCAGTACGTCGCAGGCACGCGCCGGACCTATGCCAACCCCAGCATCGGCATGCTGGGCCTGATCGCGGCCAAGAGCCTGGACATGCCCTTCGAGGAGGCCATGGCACAGCACGTCTTCCGCCCGCTCGGCCTGAGGCATACCACCCTCGACGTGCCCGCCGCGCAGATGGCCTCGTACGCGCAGGGCTACACCAAGACCGACGCGCCGATCCGCCTGCGCGGCGGCGTGCTGGGCGCCGAGGCCTACGGCGTGCGGACCAGCGCACGCGACCTGATCCGCTTCGTCGAGGCCAACCTGCGCGGCCCCGGCACGACGCCGCTGCAGCGCGCCATCGAAGCCACCCACACGGGCTACTTCCGCGCGGGCGCGCTGACGCAGGACCTCGTCTGGGAGCAGTACCCCTACCCGGTCGCGCTGCCGGTGCTGCTCGAAGGCAACGGCGACAAGATGGCCTACGAGACGCAGGACGTCACGGCCATCGACCCGCCGCAGCCGCCACAGCAGGCCGTGTGGATCAACAAGACCGGCTCGACCAACGGCTTCGCCGCCTACGTGGCCTTCGTGCCTTCGAGGAAGATCGGCATCGTGCTGCTGGCCAACAGGAACGTGCCGATCGCACCGCGCGTGCGCCTGGCCCACGAGATCCTCGAGAAGCTGGAGTGATCGGCTCGGCATCGCGGCCTCAGGCGTCCGGGCGGTAGGCGGAGTCGAGCGTGAGCGCGCCCACGGCGCGTGACACGCAGGCGCAGATGCGCGTGTTCGCCGCTTTCTCGTGGGCGCCGAGGAACACGTCGCGGTGGTCGAGCTCCCCGTCCACGGCCAGCACGTCCATCGTGCACAGGCCGCATTCGCCGCGCTTGCAGTCCGACAGCGTCTGCACGCCGGCCGCCTCGAGTGCGTCGAGCAGCGTGCTGTCGGCCGGCACGGTGATCGTCAGGCCGTGGCGCGGAATGCGCACCTGAAAGGCCTGCGTGGGCAGCCGCCCGCTGCTGCCGAAGGTCTCGAAGCGCAGGTCCTCGAGCGGGCGGCCGGCCGCATGCCAGGCGCGCTTGATCGCCTCCAGCATCGGCACCGGACCGCAGGTGTAGAGCTGGCCGCCGGGCGGCAGCGCGGCGATGGCGGCGTCGAAGTCGATGGCAGTCGCGCCTTCGTGGGCCGACACGCGCTCGCCCAGCGCCGCCTGCAGCTGCGGCAAGTAGCCGAGCTCGCCCGCATGGCGCGCGCCGTAGAGCATCCGCACCGGCACGCCGCTGCGCCGGGCCAGTGCGCCCAGGCGCTGCGCCATCCCCACCAGCGGCGTGATGCCGATGCCGCCCGCCACCAGCAGGTAGCCGGGCGCGGCCAGGTCGAGCGCGAAGTGGTTCTGCGGCGCGCTGACCTGCAGGCGATCGCCCACGCCCAGCCGCCACATCGCCAGCGAGCCGCCACGGCCGTCGTCGAGCCGCTTCACCGCGATGCGCCAGCTCCGGCCATCGCCCTCGCCGACCAGCGAATAGGAGCGGGTCTGCAGCCTGCCCTGCGCGGTCATCACCTGCACCTGCAGGTGGGCGCCGGGCTCATGGGCGCCGGCGAAGCCGCCGTCGGGGCGCAGTTCGAATTCGCGCACGGTGGGCGTGACGTCGCGCAGCGCGACAAGCTGCGCCTGCATCCATTGAAGATCGCTTTTCATCGGCGGAACACCCAAGGCGAAGAAGTGGCGGCCTCTCAGCCGCGGCGGCGGATCAGCTGCACGCCGGGCAGGGGGCGTTGCGCGGCGGTGGGCGTGCCATGCAGCGCCTCGCGCAGGTTGCGCCGCGCGAGGCGGCTGTGCTCGCGCATCAGCGCCTCGGCGCGCGAACCTTCGCCGGACTCGATGGCGTCGAGCACCTGCAGGTGCTGGTCCTGCGCGATCACGAGCATGTCGCGCGCGGCCGGCGAGTTGGCCTGCACGATGACGAAGCCCGAGGGCGAGGCGAAGGGCAGCTTGACCACGCGCTCCAGCTGCTGCGCGATGACCGGGCTGCCCGCCATCTCGCACAGCAGCGCATGGAAGCGCTCGTTGTGCGTCACGTAGCGCGAGAAGGCGGCGTCGTCGAGCGCGGGCTCGCGCAGCAGCTCGTCGATGCGGCTCAGGCAGGCGCGCGCCTCGCGCAGCACCACGGGCGCCGCACCGCGCTCGGCCGCGAGCCGCGCGACCAGGCCTTCGAGCGTGCCGCGCAGTTCGATGGCGTCGGCCACGTCGCGTTCGGAGAAGGTGCGCACCGCATAGCCGCCGTTGGGCAGGGCCTCGAGCAGGCCTTCCTGTTCGAGCCGCATCAGCGCGGTGCGCACCGGCGTGCGCGACACGCCGAGCTGCTCGGAGATGGCCACTTCGGCAATGCGCGCACCGCCGGGCAGCTCGCCCGCGAGGATCATTTCGCGCAGCCGCAGCTGCGCCTTCACGGCCTGAGAGCTGCCGCTGTCGCCGGGCTCGGCGGCGGGAGGAACAGCGGCCACCTTCATGCGATCTGCCCCTCGGCGGCGTGGATCGGGATCGCGGCGCGCGCCGGCCTTTCCCGCTCGACCATGCGGTCGATCAGCTTGCGCGCCCACATCGAACCGGCGTCGATGTTGAGGTTGTAGAACCGGTGGTCGGGATGGTCGTCCATGGCCTTCTGCTGCGCCTCGAGCACCAGTTCGTCCTCGCGGAAGATGCCCGAGACGCCTTCGCGCAATTCGTGCGTGAGGCGCTGCTCGCCGATGCAGTAGTTGCGCGAAAAGGCCCAGAAGTACAGGCAGGTCTTGTCGGTCTCGGGCGTGATGGTGTTGAGCACGTAGCCATTGACGCCCCTGCTGCGGTCGCCGGGGTGCTCGCCCTTCGGCACCGCGCCGCTGCCGGCCTCGGCCACGCCGACGTCGATGTTCACGGTGCACGGCCCTTCGAAACGGATGATCTGCCAGCGGTCGACCTTGCCCGTGTAGCCGCGCGCGTGGCGGATCTGGCTGCCCCAGAAGGGCGGCGGGTCGATGTCCTCCATCCAGCGCGTGACGGTGGCCGAGCGGTCGCCGTGCGTGGCCACGAAAGGTGCCTCGGCCACTTCGCGGTTGCCGATGGACGAGCCGTGCACGAAGGTCTCGTGCGTGAGGTCCATCAGGTTGTCGACCACCAGGCGGTAGTCGCAGTTCACGCGGATCATCTTGCCGTCGCCGGCCCAGGCCGGGTCGTCGTTCCAGTGCATGTCGGGCACCAGCGCCGGGTCGGCCTTGGCCGGATCGCCGGGCCAGATCCACACGAAGCGGTGCTTCTCCACCGCCGGAAAGCTGCGCACGCAGGCCGAGGGATTGAGCGTCTCCTGGCTCGGCATGTGGGTGCAGCGGCCCTGGCTGTTGTAGACCAGGCCGTGGTAGCCGCAGACCAGCTCGTCGCCCTCGAGGCGGCCCAGCGACAGCGGCATCAGCCGGTGCCAGCAGGCGTCTTCCAGCACGGCCACCTGGCCGTCGGTGCGGCGGAACAGCACCAGCTTCTGGTTGCAGACGGTGCGCGGCAGCAGCGCATGACGCACTTCCACGTCATAGGCGGCGGCGTACCAGGCGTTCAGCGGAAAGGCACTCGTGGGCGTTTTCATGAATACTCAATGTATACAGAAATACCGAAAAATCCAGCGTTTCAACGCATTTCGAGGGTAAGTACCGATCCTTCTGTACACATCATCTTCCACCCCGGAGGCGATACGATGCTGCGCTCGTTCCCCATCCGACGGAGACCTCCCATGTCACAGCACGCCGCCCTCCCCGCCCGCTACGACCATGTCGGCAGCTTCCTGCGCCCCCAATACCTGCTCGAGGCGAGAGAGCAGAAGGCCAAGGGCGCGATCACGCCCGAGCAGCTGCGCACGGTCGAAGACCGGGCCATCACCGAGATCGTGCAGTTCCAGCAGGACGTGGGGCTCAAGAGCATCACCGACGGCGAGTTCCGCCGCACCTACTTCCACATCGACTTCCTCGACCAGCTGGGTGGCGTGAAGACCGACATCCCGGTCACGATCCGCAAGCCCGATGGCCGCGAGGAACTCGCGCCGCCGGTGCTGCGCGTGATCGACAAGGTCCGGCACGCGAAGAACATCCAGCTGGCCGACTTCGAGTACCTCCAGAGCCAGGTGGCTGCCGGCCGCACGCCCAAGGTGACCATCCCCTCGCCCACCATGCTGCATTTCCGCGGCGGACGTGCGGGCATCAGCAAGGTCGCGTATCCCGAGCTCGACCCGGTGTTCTACGACGACGTGGCCCGGGCCTATGGCGACGAGCTGCGCTCGCTGGCCGCGGCGGGCTGCACCTATGTGCAGATGGACGACACCAACCTCGCCTACCTCTGCGACGAGCACATGCGCGAAGCGGCCCGCCAGCGCGGCGACGACCCCAACGAGCTGCCGCACCGCTATGCCGCCTTCATCAACAAGGTGGTGGCGCAGAAGCCGCCGGGCATGCTGCTGGCCATGCACCTGTGCCGCGGCAACTTCAAGAGCACGCATGCCGCGGCCGGCAACTACGAGCCCGTGGCCGAGGCGCTCCTGAAGGAGATGGACCTTGACGCCTACTTCATGGAGTACGACGACGCGCGTTCGGGCGACTTCAAGCCGCTGCGCTACCTGCCCAAGGGCAAGACCGTGGTGCTGGGCCTGGTGACCACCAAGTTCGGCGAGATGGAAGACAAGGACGAACTCAAGCGCCGCATCGACGACGCCGCGAAGTACGTGCCGCTGGAACAGCTCGCGCTGTCGCCGCAATGCGGCTTCTCGAGCACGGTGCACGGCAACAACATCGCGGTCGAGGCGCAGCGCAACAAGCTCCGGCTGGTGATCGAGACGGCGCGCGAGGTCTGGGGCACCGACTAGCCTTCAGTCGGCGGAAAAGGCCCGCTGCAGCGCCTCGCGCACCGTGTGGGCTACGCCCTCGCGGCTGCCCTTGCGCCAGACCAGGTGCAGCTCGGATTCCAGCGCCGCGTGGGGCTGCAGCGCGCGGAAGGCCACGTGGGCATAGCCCAGGCGTTGCGCCGATGCGGGCACCAGCGCCACGCCCATGCCCGCATCGACCAGCGACAGGATCGAGTGCGTGTGGCTCAGCGTCTGCACGGTCTCGGGCGCCACGCCTTCGGCGCGCAGGCGCCCGGCGATAAGCTCGTAGAGATAGCGCGTCTCCGACGGACAGAATTCGATGAAGGGCTGGCCCTGCAGGGCCGACAGCGGCATCGCCGGCCCCTCGGCCAGCGCATGGCCGCGCGGCGCGGCCAGCACCAGCGGCTCGCGCATCAGCGTGCTCGCGTCGGCGAAGCTGCGCGGCACGAAGGGCCGCACGATGCCGAGCTCGATGCGGTCGCCGGCCAGCGCATCGAGCTGGTCGGTGGTCTGCATCTCACGGAGCATCACCTGCACGTCGGGCAGCGCGGTGCGCAGCGCGAGCAGCACCGTCGGCAGGACCGAGAAGCTGGCCGCCGCGATGAAGCCCAGCGTCACGCTGCCCGCATCGGCCCGCATCGCGCGGCGCGCGACCAGTGTCGCGGCCTGGCTGCGGCGCAGGATGTCCTCGGCCTCGCGCAGGAACACGCTGCCGGCCGGCGTGAGCCGCACGGTGCCGCCCGCGCGCTCAAGCAGGCGCGCGCCCACCTCGTGCTCGAGCAGCTGGATCTGCCGCGTGAGCGGCGGCTGGGTCATGTTCAGCAGGACGGCGGCGCGACCGAAATGGAGTTCGGTCGCCACGGCCACGAAGCAGCGGAGTTGGGAGAGCTGGAACACGATTCAGTTTTTGAATGGCGGCATCGCCTGATTGGATTGGACGCGATCGTCGCCGCTTTCTAGAGTCAACACTGACTTTCATGATTCTGGAGACAAGCGATGAGTTTCTTTCACGGCGCGGACCTGCGCCAGGCGCTGAACGGCATTTCGGGCATTCTGGTCACCCCCTTCGACGCGAACGACGCGATCGCGCCCGCACCGCTGCAAGCGGTGGTCGACCGCGCCATCGCGGCCGGCGTGCAGGTGCTGGTGGCCAACGGCAACACCAGCGAGTTCTACGGCCTGCAGGCGCACGAGGCCGAACACGCGGTGCGCATTTCGGCCGACTGCGTGCGCGGCCGCGTGCCGCTCCTGGCCGGCATCGGCCGCAGCGTGCACGAGGCCTGTGCGCTGGCCCGCGTCTCGCGCGCAGCCGGCGCCGATGCGCTGATGGTGCACCAGCCGCCGGACCCCTTCGTCTCGCCGCGCGGCGTGCTGGCCTATGTGCAGCGCATCGCCGAGGCCGGCGCAGGCCTGCCGCTGGTGCTCTACCTGCGCAACGAGAACATCGGGCTCGACGCCATCGAGGCCCTGTGCCGCGTGCCCGAGGTGATCGGCGTGAAATGGGCCTCGCCCACGCCGCTGGTGCTCGCGCAGGCGATGCGCCGCACCACCGACCGCCAGCTGGCCTGGGTCGGCGGCCTGGCCGAGGTCTGGGCACCGCCCTTCTATGCGGTCGGTGCGCGCGGCTTCACCTCGGGGCTGATCAACGTGATGCCCGAGCGCTCGGTCGCGATCCACCAGGCGCTCGAGGACGCCAACCATGCGTTGGCCATGCGGCTGATCGACGAGATGCTGCCCTTCGAGGAGCTGCGCGCGCAAGAGAACAACGGCACCAACGTGACCGTGGTCAAGACCGCGCTGCAGATGATGGGCAACGACTGCGGCGCCACCCGCGCGCCCTCGGCCTGGCCGCTGACCGATGCACAGCAACAGGCGCTGCATGCGCTGCTGCAGGGCTGGCAGCTCGCACGCTGATTGCACCTCCGTCTCTCTCGCGCCCCCTATAACGATCAAGGACAAACCATGAAACTGCGTCGCTCCCTGCTGCTGCTCGCCACCCTGCTGCCCCTGGGCAGCGTGGCCCTGGCCCAGGCCTATCCCGCCCGGCCGATCACCATCGTGCTCGGTTCCACCGCCGGCAGCGCCACCGACGGCCTGGCCCGCGCCATCGCGGCCGAGGTCACCAAGTCCAGCGGGCAGCCGGTGATCGTCGACAACCGCGCCGGCGCGTTCGGCGGCATCGCGGCGCAGTACACGGCCCATGCGCAACCGGACGGCTACACGCTGTTCATGACCACCAACACCACGCAGTCGGCCAACCCGCACCTGCTGAAGAAGCTGAGCTACGACCCGATCAAGGACTTCGCGCCGGTGGCGCTGCTGGCGCGCGGCTACCTGGCGCTGGTGGTCAACCCCAAGGTCAAGGCGAACAACGTGGCCGAGCTGGTGGCGCTGGCCAAGAGCGCGCCGGGCAAGCTCAACTACGGTTCGGGCAGTTCGTCGGCGCAGGTGGCGACCGAGCTGTTCCAGCAATCGACCGGCACGAAATTCACCTACGTGCCGTACAAGGCCAACCCGCCGGCCGTGCTGGACCTGGTGGGCGGACAGATCGACCTGATGATCGTCGACCTCACGACCAGCCTGCCGCAGGTCAAGGCCGGCAAGCTGCGCGCCCTGGGCATCAGCAGCGCGACGCCCTCGCCGCTGGTGCCCGAGGTGCCGCCCATCGCGAACTCGCTGCCGGGCTACGAGTTCGGCTACTGGAACGCGCTCTATGCGCCGGCGAAGACGCCCGCGCCCGTGGTCCAGCGGCTCAGCGAACTGATGCGCGACGCGCTGGCCAAGCCTTCGGTACGCCAGGCGATCGAGAAGAGCGGGCAGGAAGTCGCGTTCGCGCCGCCCGAGGAACTGGCGAAGTTCCAGCTCTCGGAGCTGGAGCGTTGGGGCCGGATCATCAAGGCCGCGGGCATCGAACCCGAGTGAGGGCTCCCCACCTGCGGATGCTTCTGCCGCGGTGTCCCTGGCACTTCACTGGATAGTGCCAGGGGTTTTGCGCGGGCCGGTTAATCTCTGCGGACATGCCGCACCTGCTCCAGCCCTGGCTGCCTTCGCCCTCCCAGCACTTCCTGGTCGTGACCTTCGCGCTGCTCGTCTATGTGCTGACGACGCGGGCGCGGCGCGAGCAGCGGGCGCCCACCACGGCCATCGCCTGGGTCATGGGGCTGCTGCTGATCCCCTACGTCACGCTGCCGATGTACCTGATGTTCGGCCAGCGCAAGCTGCGGCCGGTGGGTGCGCCACGGCCGCCGCGCACGCTGCCGGCGGGCCATTGGGCGGCCGAGCTCATCGAGAGCTTCGGCCTGCCGGCCCCCGGGCGCTGCGCGCCGCGTTTCCACGCCGACGGCGCCGCGGCGCGCGATGCGCTGTGGCAGGTGATCGACGGCGCGCGCACGCGGCTCGACGTCTGCACCTTCATCATCGGCGACGACTCGCTGGGCCACGAGGTCGTGACCCGGCTCACGCGGCGGGCCCGCGACGGCGTGCAGGTGCGCGTGCTGCTCGACGGCTTCGGCGCACTCACGCTGCCGGCCCATCACTTCGATGCGCTGCGTTCGGCCGGCGGCACGGTGGCGGTGTTCCGCCCGCTGTTCAGCCTGCGGCGCAACGGCCCGCGCAACCTGCGCAACCACCGCAAGTTCGTGATCTCCGACGACCACTGGCTCTGGTCGGGCGGGCGCAACCTGGCGGGCGAGTACTTCACCGGCAACGACGAGCATTCGGTGCCCTGGCGCGACCTGTCCTTCGACCTGCACGGCAGCGTGGCCGAGGCCGCGGCGGTGCAGTTCGAGCACGACTGGTCCTCGGTGCGCGACACCACGGCGCGCGACATCCCGCCCAGCGCCACCGACACCCAGCGCGAAGACGGCACCCTGGCGCAGTTCCTGCCCAGCGGCCCGGACCAGACCGAGGACACGGCGCACGCGCTGCTGATCGATGCCTGTTTCCGCGCCGAGCACCGCATCCTCGCCATCACGCCCTACTTCGTGCCCGACGACGGCCTGCGCAACGCCTTGCGCCTGGCCGCGCGGCGCGGCGTGCAGGTGACCATCGCGGTGCCCGAATGCTCGAACCACCGGCTGGCCGATTTCGTGCGCGCGCGTGCGATGCGCGACCTGGCCGGCGCCGGCGTCACCTTCCGCATGCTGCCCTTCATGGCGCACGCCAAGGCGGTGGTGGTCGATGAGCAATTGGCGCTGTGCGGCTCGATCAACCTCGACCTGCGCAGCCTGCTGCTCAACCATGAAGCGGCCGTCGTGTTCTACGGCCGCGGGCCAATCGACTGGCTGGCGCATTGGATCGAGACCACGGCCTCGGCCGGCGCGCCCTACCGCGCGCGGCGCCCCGGCCTCGGGCGCGACCTGGCCGAAGGCCTGCTGCTGACCATCGCCTTCCAGCTCTAGCGTGCGCGGGCCTTAGGGCTCATGGGCGTCTTTGCGGTCTTTGCCTTCTGTGCGACCTTGGCCGCCTTGACGGCTTTCGCCTTCTTCGCGTCCTCGATCGGCTGGAGCGGTTTCGGCGGCTTGCCGTTCTTGCCGGGCGCCTCCGCCGGCGAGACCTGCACCTCGGGCTTGTTGGTGTAGCTCGCGTTGCCCAGCCCGGTCCCGATCGTGAGGATCGCCCAGTGCTTGACGTCGCGCATGAAGGGCAGCTCGCTCAGCCCCTGCACCACCGCATCGTTGTGCAGCCGCGCGGTGGTGGGCGCGCCGCCGATGGTGGGCAGGCGCTTGCACAGCTCGCTGGGCAGATGGAAGGTGTCGCTCTCCCAGTCGCCCGGCAGGTTCTGGGTGCCGGCCGCGATCGAGCCGTCGGTGCGGATCCGGCCCGGGCAGGCGATGCCGACGAAAGGCGCGAGCCGCACGCCCTTCGCCGCGCAGTGGTCGATCAGTTCCTGCAGCATCAATGCCAGCCGCTCGAGCAGTCCGCTGCGGCTGGGCTTGTCGTCGGCATGGCGCCACTTCATGCGCCGCACCACCTTGGCCATCGACAGGTCGGGAGCCTTGTGCAGCCGCGTCTTCACGATGCCGCAGCGCAGGTTGGTGCCGCCGATGTCGACCGCGAGGATCGCGTCGTAGGCCGCCAGCATGTCGGGCGGCACCAGGTGCACCCAGCCGATCAGGCCGCCGTCGTCGACCTCGTGCGACAGCCGCGCCAGCGGCACCCGCACCTTCATCTCCTGCAGGATCGCCGCGGCCTGCAGGATCGCACGCTCGCCCACGTCGCTCTCGGGAAAGCCGCCGCCGATCACGATGCGCTCGACCTTCTGCCAGGAGGGCTCGCGCAGGAAGCGGCGCGTGACGTGCGCGAGTTCCTCGGCGAACTCCTCGATCGCGCCGTGCAGCACGTCGGAGGCCTCGGAGCCATCCCGCGTGAGCATGCGGTCGAGCGCCTTCTTGCTGAGGTCGCGCGAGGGCAGCGGCCCCATCGGGTCCTCGCCGCCGTTCTTGCGCCGGCGCTTGCGCCACTGCTCGAGCAGCGCGCGGAAGGCCGTCTGGCTGGCCTGGTCGCCGGCAAAGCCGTCCTGGCTGTCGCGCACCTGCAGGCTGTAGCCGTCGACCAGCACCGAGGGAAGCTCGCGCGCGCCGTGTTCGGCGGCAAGGTGGGACGGCACGGTCGATGGGGCCATGGATGCTTTCGATGGAAGTGGGATGCCTCGACTGTCGCCGCGATGGCCCCTGGCACGCATCGGCGCGGCGCACGAACGGCTGTAGGAGCGCGGCCTGACCGATACACTGGCCCGATGCGCCTGCCCCTGCCCCGCCATGCATGGCTTCTCGCCATGGCCTGCCTCGCGGCCATGGCCATGGCCCTGGCACTCGCCCTGCCGTCGTCCGCCCAGACCGAGCGCGACACGCTGCGCATCGGCTCCAAGCGCTTCACCGAGTCCTACATCCTGGCCGAGCTGCTGGCCCAGAGCGCGGCCCCGCACACGGCCGCGCCGCCCGTGGTGCGCCAGGGCCTGGGCAACACCTCGATCGTCTACGAGGCGCTGCGCTCGGGCGCGATCGACCTGTACGCCGAGTACACCGGCACCATCGCGCTCGAGATCCTGCAGGGTGCGGCCTCGATGACGCGCGAGGAGATGAACGCCCGGCTCGCACCGCTGGGCCTGGGCGTGGCCATTCCGCTGGGCTTCAACGACGGCTATGCGCTGGCCATGCGCGCCGCCGATGCCGACCGGCTGCAGCTGCGCACCCTGAGCGACCTGGCGCGCCACCCCGAACTCAAGCTGGGCCTGTCGAACGAGTTCATCGGCCGCGCCGACGGCTGGCAGGGCCTGGCCGCGCGCTACGGCTTCGCGCAGAAGCCCACCGGCCTCGACCATGGCCTGGCCTACGACGCCATCGCCGCGAAGCAGATCGACGTGATCGACATCTACACGACCGACGCCAAGATCGAGCACCTGGGCCTGCGCGTGCTGACCGACGACCGCAATTACTTCCCGCACTACGACGCGATCGTGCTGCACCGGCTCGACCTGCCCGCGCGGCTGCCGCAGGCCTGGGCCGCGCTGCGCAAGCTCGAGGGCCGCATCGACGAGCGCGCCATGATCGCGATGAACGCACGCGCCGAACTGCAGGGCACGGCCTTCGACACCATCGCGCGCGACTTCCTGGCCGGCGGCACCGCGCCCTCGGCCCAGCGCGGCTTCGTGGCCAAGCTGTTCGGCGACGACCTGGGCCGGCTCGCTCGCCAGCACCTGCTGCTGGTCGCGGTGTCGGTGGGCCTGGCGATCCTGATCGCCGTGCCGCTGGCCATCGTGGTGTCGCCGCACGCCCGCACCCGCGCTGTGGTGCTGGGGGTCGCGGGCCTGATGCAGACCGTGCCATCGCTCGCGCTGCTGGCGGTGCTGATCTCGCTGTTGGGGCAGATCGGCACCGGGCCGGCGCTGATCGCGCTCACGCTCTATTCGCTGCTGCCGATCATGCGCAACACCGTCACCGGCCTGGGCGAGGTGCGCAGCGGCCTGCGCGACGCGGGCACCGCGCTGGGCATGACGCGCGCGCAGAACCTGCGGCTGGTGGTACTGCCGCTGGCCATGCCCACGCTGATCGCGGGCGTGCGCACCGCCACCGCGATCGCGATCGGCACCGCCACCATCGCGGCCTTCATCGGCGCGGGCGGCTTCGGCGAACGCATCGTGACCGGGCTGGCGCTCAACGACCGGCAGCTGCTGCTGGCCGGCGCGCTGCCCGCGGCCGCGCTGGCGCTCGCGAGCGAATTGGTGTTCGAGGCGATCGAGCGGCTGCTGGTGCGGCGCGCGCGCTGAACGGCCCTGTTAGTCCGGCGGGAAGTGCAGCACCGGATCGCCGGGCTTCCAAGCCGCGTACTTCTGCGTCGCGGCCAGCCATGTCTCGCTGGCCGTCAACGCCGCCAGCCATTGCGCCAGCGCGGGCCAGGGTTGCGCCGCGAACCAGTCGGCATCGACCTGCGCGAACTGGCGCACGAAGGGCGCGACCGCCATGTCGGCCAGCGTGGGCCGGTCGCCGAACAGGTGCGAGCCCAGCGCCAGGCGCTGTTCCAGGGCCTGCAGGAACAGCGCGCCCTCGGCCCGTTGCTGCAGCGCATCGACGCCTTCGAAGCGGTTCGGGTACTTGTAGCGGTCGAGCTGCTGCTTGAAGGCGCCGTCGCATTGCGCGACCAGCGCCAGCATGGCCTCGAAAGTCTCGCGCGGCGGCCGCAGCCAGGCCTGCGGATCGTGGCGCGCCAGCGCCCACTGCATGATGTCCAGGCTCTGGTCGATCACCTGCCCGCCGGGCAGCACCAGCACAGGCACCGTGGCCTTGGGCGAGGCCTCGATCAGCGCCGCGGGCTTGTTGCGCAGCACCACCTCACGCAGCGCGCAGCACGTGCCGCTCGCATGCAGGGCGAAGCGCGCCCGCATCGCATAGGGGCAGCGCCGAAAGGAATAGAGCACCGGCAGCGCCGCGCTGCCCACGTCGGTCTCAGGCAAGGGTGTAGGCCGTCTTCACCGTGGTGAAGAACTCCTGCGCGTACCGGCCCTGCTCGCGCGGACCGTAGCTCGAGCCCTTGCGGCCGCCGAAGGGCACGTGGTAGTCCACGCCCGCGGTCGGCAGATTGACCATCACCATGCCCGCCTGGCTGTGGCGCTTGAAATGCGTCGCGTACTTCAGGCTGGTGGTCGCGATGCCCGCCGACAGGCCGAACTCGGTGTCGTTGGCCGTGGCCAGCGCCTCTTCGTAGCCCTTGACGCGGATCACGCTCGCCACCGGGCCGAACACTTCCTCGCGGTTGATGCGCATGCCCGCGCCCGATTCGCTGAACAGCGCGGGCGCCATGTAGAAGCCCTCGGTGTCGCGCTCGAGGCGCTCGCCGCCGACGGCCAGCACCGCGCCTTCACTCTTGCCGATCTCGATGTAGCTCAGGTCCTGCTCGAGCTGGCTCAGGCTCGACACCGGGCCGATGTCCGTGCCCTGCGCCAGCGCGTCGCCGACCTTGATCTTCTCCATGCGGGCCTTCATCGCCGCGATGAACTGCGGGTAGATGCCGTCGGTCACGATCAGGCGGCTCGAGGCCGTGCAGCGCTGGCCGGTCGAATAGAAGGCGCTCTGCACGCTGAGCTCCACCGCCTGCGCGAGGTCGGCGTCGTCCAGGATCACCTGCGGGTTCTTGCCGCCCATCTCGAGCTGCACCTTCTTGTGGTTCGTCGCGCACTGGACCGCGATGCCCCGGCCCACGCCCACCGAGCCGGTGAAGCTGATCGCATGCACGCCCGGGTGCGCCACCAGCGCATTGCCGATCACGCTGCCGCGGCCCATCACCAGGTTGAACACGCCCGCCGGGATGCCCGAGCGGCTGATGATCTCGGCCAGCGCCCAGGCGCTGCCGGGCACCAGGTCGGCCGGCTTCATGACCACGCAGTTGCCGAAGGCCAAGGCCGGTGCGATCTTCCAGGCAGGGATCGCGATCGGGAAGTTCCACGGCGTGATCAGGCCCACCACGCCCACCGGTTCGCGCGTGATCTCGACGCCGATGTTCGGGCGCACCGAAGGCAGCGTCTCGCCCGACAGGCGCAGGCATTCGCCGGCGAAGAACTTGAAGATCTGGCCGGCGCGCGTGGCTTCGCCGATGCCTTCGGCCCGGGTCTTGCCCTCTTCACGGGCCAGCAGCGTGCCCAGCTCTTCCTTGCGCGCGAGGATCTCGGCGCCGATCTTGTCGAGCGCGTCCGAGCGCGCCTGGATGCTGCCCGTGGCCCAGGCCGGGAAAGCCGCGGTGGCCGCGGCCACGGCCGCGTCGACGTGGGCCGCATCGCCCTGCGTGTATTCGGCGATGGTGTCGCCCAGGTTCGACGGGTTCAGGTTAGGGCTGTAACTATTGCCCTTCTTCCATTCGCCGCCGATCAGGTTGTCGTGTTGTTGCATGGTCTCGTCCTCGGATGGATGGGGAAGCGCTCCGGCATGCCGTGCGCGGGGGCGGTCAGGGGGTTGGCAAGCTTAACGCGGGCCTGCGGCGAACAGGCTTCGCTCGCGCCCATCCCCCACGCCCAGGCGGTGGTATCGGCGCCGGCTGGCAGCCAAGGGCGCCCGCAGCGCGGGGTCCTGCGATGCCTCTCCCCGACGGCGTCTACAGCAGGCTCGAGATCAGCTGCACCGTCACCTGGTAGTTGCGATGGGTCTGCGGCACGTCGTCCAGGCCGTAGCCCAGCGTCATGCGCAGGCTGGTGCGCTTGCCGATGGCGGCGTTCAGGCCCCAGCCGATGCCGGTGAGCTTCTCGCTCGGCGCCAGCAGCGAGGCCGGCGGGCGGTAGGGCGAGGTGCGGCCGTGGTCGACGAAGAAGAAGCCGGTGGCGGCGACAGTCTGCGAGCCCAGCGTGGTGTTGACTAGCGGATGGTGCAGCTCGACGTTGAGCGCATAGCCTTCATCGCCCGAGAACGCGCCCACCGGGTAGCCGCGCACGCTGCCCTCGCCGCCCAGGAAGAACTGCTCGCCCGAAGGCAGGTTCTTGTCGCGCGCCCACTGGCCACCCAGGCTGGTGCGCAGCGAGAAGCCCGGTGTCAGGCCCTGGTTGTAGCGCACCGAGGCGCGGTCGACCTGGTACTTGATGCGCTCGAACAGCACCGTGGCGTCGGTCCAGTACTTGATGTAGCTGGCGGTCACCGAACTGGTGTCTGCGGCCCACTGCCACTCCATGCCCAGGCTGCGGTCCTTGCTGTCGGTGCGCTGCAGGAACACGTCGTCGATGTAGTTGCTGCTGATGCGCCGCTTGGTGCCCGCCACCACGTCCCACTGCGAGCTGGCGTCGATCCACACCGGCTGGCGCAGCGACAGCACGTGCGCGCGCGAGTTGCCGGTGATGTTGAGACTCGACAGCGCGCCGTACTTGATGGCCGTGCGGTCCTCGTAGAAGCCCAGGCTGAGCCGGCCGCCGTAGCGGTTGATGGGTATCGCGTAGCTGGCGGCGCGGCTGTCCTGGCCGCGGGCGCGCGTGTACGACAGCGAGACCTCGTCGCGCCAGCCCAGCAGGCTGCGGTTTCGGTACGACAGGCCGGCGCGCCATTCGCCGGTGAGCTTGCTGCCCATGTTGTCGACCGTGGCCAGCAGCTCGTGCTTGGGCGGCTCGATCACGGCCACGCGCAGGTCGGTGGTGCCGAAGCTCTCGCCGGGCAGCAGGTCGGCCTGCAGCCGCACGTCGTTGGTGCGGTTGAACCAGACCAGGCCCTGCTCAAGCTTGTCGAGATCGACCAGCTGGCCGGCCTGCAGGCCCAGGCGCGGCGTGATGAATTCGGCGCTGGTCGAGGCGTTGCCCTCGATCACGACCTTGCCCACGCGGCCCTCGACCAGGCGCACCTCGATCACGCCCGCGGTCACGTCCTGCTGCGGAATCGTGGCCAGCGCGGTGACCACGCCCTTCTCCTTGTAGAGCGCGTTCACGCGGTCGGCCAGCTGCTGCAGCTCGGCCAGCGTGACCTGCCGGCCGCGGTAGTCGGCGGCGATGGCCTCCAGCGCGGGCGCGGCCAGGATCTCCGACGGCGAAAAGCGGATCTCCTTGACCGCCACGCGCACGCCGCTGCCGGTGAGCGGCGCGGCGGCGGTCGGCGCGGCCGGCCGGATCAGCGGCTGCGCGGGCTGCTGCAGTTCGCGCTCGGCCTCGCGCCGGCGCTGCTCCGACTCGATCTGGCGCTGCTGCAGCGCGCCCGCATCGGCGGCCGGGGGCAGCACCAGGGGCGGGACAGGCACGGACTGGGCGGCGGCCTGGAAAAAGGCCAGGGCCGCCAGGGCCGTGACGGAAAAACGAATCATCGTGTGCACTCCGGAACAAGGTTCTTGCTGCAGTCGCCGTCCAGCTTCACCGGCACGCCCGAATAGCGCACCGGCCGGAGGTCCTGCCCCTCGGTGCCCTGGCGGGCCTCGAGCGTGGGGTCGCCCCCGGTCCGCGCCACCGACAGCGCCAGCTCGCTGAACTCGACCGCGCTGCGGTTCAGGCCCATGTCGGCGATCTGGTCGTGCTCGGGGCTGCGGTAGATCACGAACGCGTTGGTGAACGCGTGGTTGTCGTACAGCGAGAAGCTGAAGGGCGCGCCGAAGGAGAAGATCTGCACGTCGGCACCCGGCTGGATGCTGCGGTCGTGCTGGTCGATCACCACATGGGTCTGCGGGTTGGTCACGGTCGCGCGGTCCACCACCAGCATGCTGTCGACCGACAGCGGGCCGACCGGGTTGGTGAGGGCCGCGGTGCGCGCCTTGAAGCGATCGATCGCGAAGCCGCCCTGGCCCGACAGCGCCAGCACCACGTCGCTCGCGGTGCCGCCGTTGAAGCCGGTGACCGTGCCCTTCACGGGCTTGGCGCCGCCGTAGACGTTGGCGTTCACGCGGTCGCCGGCCAGGTCGAACAGCGAGACCACGTTGAGGCGGTCGGCCGCCACGCGGCCCGGTGCGCGCATCACGACCGCATCGGCCGTGAGCGTGCCGGCCGTGGCGTTGCCGCCGGTCGACGACAGCGTGAAGGTGCCGCCGGCCGAGCCTTCGCGCACGTCCACGTCGTTGCGTGCCTCGAGCGTGAAGTCGCGGCCCGCCTTGACGCGCTCGACCGCCACTTGGCCCTGCGGCGCGCTGAGCACGCCGTCGAGCGCCGCATCGAGCGTGCCGATGCGCAGGTTGCCGGTGCGCGCCTTCGCGATCACGCTGCCCTGGGTGCTGGCGAGCGTGCCGGCCGTCAGGTGGCGGCCGGCGTCCAGCACGATGTCGCGCTGCGCGCTTGCGGTGCCGATCGTCAGGTCGCGTCCCGTCGTGGCCTGGATGCCGCCGCCGGTGCTGGCCAGGGTCGTGGCCTGCAGGTCGCGGCCCGCGGCCAGCACGATGTCGCCACCGGCCGTCGCGCGGTTCACGCCGATGTCCTGCGCCGCCACGATGCCGATGCGGCCGCCGGCCGTGGTGGCGTCGGCCTGCACCGCGCCTGCCGTGGCGGTCATGTCCACGTTGCCACCGGCTTGCGTGGTGCCCGCGACCCCATCGCCGGCGTTGGCCGTGAACGTCACGTTGCCGACCGTGCTGGTGGTGCGGCCCGTGCGCAGGTCGCCGGTGGCGGCGCTCGCGCGGATGTCGCCGGCCAGGCTGGACAGCGTGGTGGCCGCCAGGTCGCGGCCCGCGGCCAAGGCGATGTCGCCGCCGGCCGCTGCCGTGGTCAGCGCGATGTCGCGCGCGGCCGTGGCCTCGATGCGCCCGCCCGCCGTGGTGGCGTCGGCCTGCACCGAGCCCGCGCTGGCGATCAGCGCGACATGGCCGCCGGCCTGCGTACTGCCCGCGGCCACGTCGCCCGCATCGGCCACCAGCGTCACATTGCCGGCCGTGCTGGTGGTGCGGCCCGTGCGCACGTCGCCGGTGGCGGCGCGGGCGCGGATGTCGCCCGCGGTGCTGGCCAGCGTGCCGGCCGTCAGTGCGCGGCCTGCGGCCAACGCGATGTCGCCGCCAGCCTTGGCCGTGCCCAGTGCGATGTCCTGCGCGGCCGTGATGTCGATGCGCCCGCCGGCCGTGGTGTCGGTGGCCTGCACCGAGCCCGCGGTGGCGACCAGCGCCACCTTGCCGCCGGCCTGCGTGGCGCCGGCCGTGACCCGGCCCAGGTCGGACTGCAGCCGCACATCGCCGAAGGCGACGGTGCGACCGGCATCGATGTCGCCGCCGGTGGACACCAGCGTCACGCCGCCCAGCGTGCTCTCGACCACGGTGGTGGCGATGTGGCCCGTGGCCGTCAGCGTCGCGTTGTCGACGCTGGTGAGCTGGCCCACCACCACGTCGCCGCTCACCGCGAAGTCGGCGCTGCCGCCGGCCTTGGCGTCAAGGTGGCGCAGGCGCATCTCCAGCGCGTTGCCCTTGCCGATGTCGCCACCGGCCTCGATCGTCACGCCGGCCGCGGGTGCGGCGTCGGCCACGATGTCCAGCCGCGTGTCGCCGCCGTCGCGCACGTCGCCGCCGGCCTTGATGCGCACCGCGTCGGCCGTGCCGTTGCCGGTGGAGATGCCGGTGATGATGGCGTCGGTCAGCGTGTCGATGCGCACCGTGCCCACGTCGCCGCGCAGCGTGGCGCCGTCGGCCATCGTCAGTTCGCCGGCCGACAGCTTGAGGTTCGAAGCCGTCGAGCGCACCGACGACGTGGCGGCCATGGCCAGCGTCAGCCCCGCGCTCAGGTCGACCGCGCCGGCCGCCTGCACTGCGCCGTAGAGGCGCAGGTCCACGTCGCCCGACAGGCTGGCGCCGCCGCCGGCCGTGACGTCGCCGAAGTTCAGGTAGCGACCGCGCGGGCCGTTCAGGTGGATGTCTTGCGCGGCCTGGGCCGTGATGCGGCCGGTGGTGCCGGTCACGCCCACGTCCAGCGCGCCCGCGCCGGCTGCGCCGATGTTGCCGTTGCGCGCGGTCAGGTCGATGTTGCTGGCCAGCACGTTGAGCCCGTTGTCGCCGATCGCGTCCAGGATCGAACCCTCGGCCATGAGCTTGGCGGTCTGGCGCGAGAACACGGTGTCGAGGTTGAGGTCGCCCTCCTCCTCGATCTCGATGTTGTCCGAGGCGCGCGCAGTCAGCGTGGCACCGTCGCGCAGCTTGAGGCGCAGCGGCTGCGACTGGCCCGCGTTCACGCCGTCGCCCGGCACGTAGCCGATGCCGCCGTAGGCCGCCTCGAGCACCAGGTTGCCGGTCTGCAGCGGGCCCGACGTCGGCAGCGCGTTGGTGATCGAGCCGCGCACCTTGATGCGCGTCTCGCCCGTCACGTCGATGCTGCCCAGGCGCGCGCTGCCCATCGAGGCCAGGAAGGCCGAGCCGATGTCGGTGCCGGCCACCGGCGCGGCCGTGACCGAGGCGTTGAAGGCATCGAGCGCGCTGAAGTTCACCGGCGCGCGGCGCAGCACCGTGATGGCGCTGTCGGTCACCACGATGTCGGAGCGTTCGGCCGAGGCCAGCGCCACCTTCATCTCGTCGGTCAGGTTGCGCGGATCGATGTTGGTCGGCACCACCACCGCGCCCTGGGTCTCGCCGATGGCGATGCCCGCCTGCAGCGTCACGTTGCGGCCCGACACGTTGGCGCTCTTGACCACCGGGTTGGTGTTGGTCACGTCCTTGAGCAGGCCGGCGCTGATCGAAATGCCCAGCTCGCGGTCGGTCCACGAGGACTTGGCCAGGATCGCGTCGCGCTCGGCGGTGCTGGCCTGGTAGCGGAAGCCACTGTCGTAGCTGGCGCTGAAGCCGCCCACCTTCTCGTTGAGCGCGTGGTAGCTGGCGGTGCGCTCGGTCTCGAACGCAGCGATGGCCGCGGCGCTCTGCTGCGGCGTCTGGCCGGCCACGGTCAGGCCCTGGCGCTCGGCCGCCGAGGCCTGGTACTTGAAGGCCGGGTCGTAGGCGCTGGCGTCGGGCTGCGTGCTGCGGATCTGCCAGTACAGCTTGTATTCCTGCGTCAGTCCCTGCTCGAAGGACTTCATCGCCTGCGCCTGGTTGGCCTTGTTCTCGTCCGTGCCGGCGCGCAGGCCCGAGGCGTCCCAGAAGGCCAGCAGTTCGTTCCAGGTGCGGGTGTCGACCGACTCGATCGGGTTGTTGTCGATGATCCGGCCCGGCGTCTTGAGCAGCACGTCGCCTCCGGTGGACACCACCGTGTCGACCAGCAGGTGGCCGGCGGTGTTGCCCGACCAGGCCTGCGTCTCGATGCCGATGTCGCCCTGGGCCGAAGCCCTGAGGCCGAACAGCCCGCGCTTGGAAATGTCGTCGCTGTAGCCGACGTTGACCTTGAGCGGTGCGGCGATGCCGCCGATGGCGCCGTTCTGCGACGTCAGGTCGACCCGGTCGCCCTGGATCAGCGATGTCGCGCCGTTGGCCGCCACGATGCTGCCGTCGGAGCGCAGCGTGACGCGTCCCTTGCCGTCGAGTGCGCTGCCGCCGGCCGTGACGCGGCCCACGTTCAGCGCGCCCACGGTCTGCTCGACGTTGACGTTGCCCTGCGCGGCTGCCGCATCGAGTTTTCCGCCATTGACCGCCACCGCGATCGCCTTCGCCGGGTCGTTGCCCAGCGCACCGCCCACGTTGCCGGTGGCGTTGAGCACGACGTTCTTGCCGGTCACCAGCGCCGTGTCGTTGAGCTGCACGATCGAGCGGTCGGCCGTCGACCCGCCCGCCACGCCGCTGCCGGCGTTGACCGTGGTCGTGCCGCTGCTGTTGCGGATCTCGCCCTTGAGCAGCACGTCGGCGGCCGAGTTGACCGTGACCGTGCCCGTGTTGGCGCCGTGGAATTCGATGTTGATCTTGTTGTCGGCCGTGAGCGTCTTGGTCGTGATGGTCGTGGTCGGCGTGGTCTCGGTGAACTTCTGGTGGTAGTTGCCCGCGATGCACAGCGTCCACCAGTTGCAGGTCGACCACTCGTCAGTCTTGACCCACAGCGAATCGCCGGTCTTGTGGGTCTCGGCGTTCTGGGTGTACGGGGTCCCGGTCTTGCTCTTGTCGGTGTACAGGTAGGTGCCGTTGTCCAGCCGGTAGCTGTCGAGGATGAAGGGGCCGGACTGGCTGACCACCTCGCCGGTCGGGCCGGTGCGCAGGCTGGACGAGCCGAAGAACTGCGCGCCCTTGTAGTGCCAGTAGCTGATGGTCGAGTTGTCGGTGCCGGTGGTCCAGGCGTAGCGCAGGCCGGTCTGCGGCGCATAGGTGGTCGCACGGCCGTCGGTGCCGGCCAGCACGTTGGTGTCGGCCTGGCCGTTGACCGTGAGCACGCCGTTCTCGCGCTTGTACACCGTGTGCGTCGACACCAGCTGGCTGCCGTTGCCGATGCTCTGGATGTCGGTGATGTCGATGATTCCGGCGATGCCGCGGCCGGTGCCGGTGCTGTCCTTGCCGGTGTCGAGCTTGTTGATCACCACCGACAGGCCGGTCGGGTTGTTGACCACGATCTGGCCGTAGCCGTCGAGCGCGCGCAGCGTGCCCGAACCGTTGGTCGAGGTGTTCATGATCTGGCCGTACACCTGGATGTAGCCGCCGCTGACCTGCGTGCCGTCGAGCTCGAAGCGGTTGTTCACCACGTCGTAGCTCGCGCCGATGTTGCCGTAGTCCGACACCAGCTGGTACAGCCCGCCGGACACGGCCGTGCGCGTGGCCCAGTCAGCGGTGTGGCGATCGGCCTTGGCGAAGTCCATGCCGACCTCGAGCCGCTTCTGCAGCGCGTCGTAGGTCACGACGCCCGCCGCCACCGTGTAGGTGGTGTAGCGCAGCGCGTCCTTGGTCGCGCCGGTGGCGTTGTTGTAGGCCGTGACGGCGTTGTCCAGCGAGGTCTGCGACAGGCCGAAGAAACTGGCCGTGCCGGTGAGCTTGGGCGCCGCAGGCAGGTCGATCTTCCAGTCCGCGATGCCGCTCTGCACCAGGCTGTTGATGTTGAGGTAGCGCGCGCTCAGGAACACGCTGCCGTTGGCCACGATGCCGCCACCCAGCGGCGTGCCGTTGTCCTTGATCGAGGCCGGGTCGCCGCCCACGTGGAAGAAGTTGTCCACGTAGCTCTGCACGAAGTCGCCGTTGTCGGCCTTGATGTCCACCGTGCCGGCGCGGATGCTGCCGTTCGACAGGATGCTGCCCGCGGCGCTCTTCACCGTGACCGAGCCGCGCAGGTTGCTGATATCGCCCGCCAGCTCGATGTTCGGCGCCGGTGCCAGCACGGTGGCGCCGGCCGCGGTCGCGTCGTAGGTGCTGGTGATGTTGATCGAGGGCTTGGGCGCCGCGCTGGTGTCGCGCGTGAGCACCTGCAGCGCGCTCGCGCCCGTGCCGGTGCTGTTGATGGCATTGATGTCTGCGCCCGAATGCACCAGCACGCCGTTGAAGCGCACCGTGCCGCCGTCGTCGCTGTTCACCGTCAGGTTCTTCACCTTGAGGAAGTTCGGTGTGTTGTTGACGATGTCGATCTGCGCATCGCCCGGTGCGTTGAGCTGGCCCTTGCCTTCGAGCACGTCGCCCGAGGTGCGGATGTTGCCCAGCTTGACCGTGATGTCGTTGACCGTGATGAAGTCCGCGATCGGCCCGTTGGCCGGGGTGGTCGACTGCTGGCCCAGCGTGCTGTTGAGCTGCACCAGGTTGGTGGCGGCGCTGGTCTTCTGGCCGATCGAGGTGTCGAGCGCGGTGGCGGTCTGGCTCACCACCTGCACATAGCCGGTGGTGGCGTTGGCGAACTTGCCGGCCTCGGAGTCGATGGTGACCGCGGCGCTGGCGATGCCGTTGCGCGCCGCGTCCGCATTGCTGCGCGCGGTGTTGATCGCCGTCACCACGCCGTCCTGGCTGCCGTCGCTCTTCTTGAAGTCGTTGGCCAGCTTCGCCTGGTTGGCACTGATGGTGGTGTTGTTGTTGGCGATCTTGCTCGAGGCGGCATCGATGGCCGCGCTCTGCGTCGACACGCTGGTCAGCAGCGTCTTGATCTCGCCGGCCCGGGACAGGATGCTGGCCTGGCGGGTGTCGATCTCGGCCTGCTTGGCCATGTAGGCGGCCGAGCCGTAGGCCAGGGCCTGCATGTCGCTGCGCAGGCCCCCGATCTCGCCCAGCAACCCGTCGATGACGGTGTTCTTCTGCGCGATGGTCGTCAGCGCGTTCGTGTTCAGCGTGCGGTTCTGCTGGATCGCCGCCAGCTGCGTCGCGTTGTCGCTGATCAGCGCCTGCGTCGCCACGTAGGTGGTGTTGCCGGCGCTGAAGTTCGCCAGCGACTTGAGCTGGGTGTCGATGCCGGCGTTGGCCGTGGCCAGCGTGCCGGTGTCGGTGACGATGCTGCCGACGCTGGTGCCGATCTGGTTGGCCGAGCCGATCGCCGCGGTCGTCGTGGCCTGGATCAGCTGGCCGCTGCCGGTCGCCTTGCCGGTCTCGCTCATCAGCTGCATCTGGTACTGCTTGATCTGCGTCTCGGCGATCTGGCGCGGGCTCGGGTTGCTCCACTGGCCCGGATTGATCACCGGTTGGCCGGTGGCAGGGTCGAGCGTGATCGTGCCGTCGGCGTTGCCCTTGGCCAGGCCGAGCTCGACCAGCTTGAACATCAGGAAGTTGATCTCCGCCTGGTAGGCGCCGCGCGCAACCTCGTCCGACGCGTACTGCGACATCAGGCTGCGCAGCTTCATGATGCGCTCCTGGATGTCGGCGCCGATGCCCTTGCCCAGCTCGACCGAGTAGGTCACGCCCTTGCTGGCGGTCGACTTCATGCGCCACAGCACCCGCTGGCCGACCTGCACGTACTTGTTCTCGTCGGTCGTCATGTTGCCGTCCTTGTCCACGAACTGGCCCAGGTCGTTGGTCTGGAAGACCTTGGCATACACCGGTGCCGAGACCGGATTGCCCGCCGCGTCGATGAGTTCGATCTCGAAGGTCAGCGAGGCGCGGCGGTTGATGCCGGTCATGGCGATGCCGTCGACATGCACCACGGCGCTGCCGGTCGAACTCGTCGAGCCGCCGATCACGTCGAAGGACACGTCGCCGCCGCCGAACAGGTTGCTGATGCCGCTCGCGATGGCGGCCAGCGCCTCGCGATAGAGGTCCTTGCCGATGCCCTTGGCATTGACGCTGACGATGCCCTTGTCGGCATACAGCGCGATGTCCTCGGCCGACTCGACCTTGCTGCCGGTGGCCAGGCTCACGCGCGCATTGCTGTTCACGTTGGCCTGCGCGTCGGGATCGGTGGTGATCGGGATCGCGGTCTTGTTCCAGAGGTTGACCGTCGCGTTCGCGTCGATGCGCGTGCGCGTGCCGTCGTAGCCCTGGCCGCCCGAAAGCATCACCGAGCCGTCGTCGGCGCGCAGCAGCGCGTTGGTGCCGACGATGGCCTGGTTGTTGCCGTTGTAGACCGCGTAGGCGCGGCCCGAGGGCGCGCCCGCCAGGCCGTAGACGTTGGCCTGGGCCCGTGCGTCGAGCGCCACGGTGGCGTGCGCGCCGGCATTGATGTCGCCGTTGTCGCTGGTCACGCTCGCCCCGTCGCCGAAGGACACGGTGGCATCGGCGCGGTTCACGTTCACGTTCGAGACCGAACGCGCCACCGAGATCAGGCCGCCCGAATCGAGCCGCACCTTGTCGCGCGCCACGATGTCGTTGAAGGCGTCCATGTCCAGGCGCGCGACGCCGGCCGAAGGCAGCAGCGCATGCACCTTGGCGCCGGCGCCGATCGCGGCGGTGGTGATGTGCGAGATGTCGGTCTGGCTCGAGGCCGCGGGCAGGTCGATCACGCCGCCCGAACCCGAGTCGACGTTGAAGCCTGCTGTGTCGCCGTTGCTCGAACCGATCCAGTCCTTGCGGCTGCTGTTGCTCGCGGTGATCTTGATCTCGTTGGCCGAGACCACGCCGTTGTCGCCGATCGCGGCCGTGACCGTGCTGTTCACCGTGTTCACCGCCTTGGCGCCGCTCGCGCCCACCACCGAGGCGTTGACGCTGTTGACGGTGGCGTTGAAGTCGGTGGTGTGGCGCGCATCGAGCGAGAACTTCTTCGCCGCGATGCGGTGCGAGCCGTCGCCGCTGCCGGTCGTGGCCTGCGTGAGGCTGGTGCCGGCGGTGGTGGCGGTCGCGGCCGAGCCCGCGATCAGGCCGCCGCTGCCCGAGGTGGCGTTGGCGCGGTTGGTGTCGGTGCCGTCGGCGCTGAGCGCGACCTGCGTCATCAGCGTGGTGTTGGCGACCGGGGCCGCGACCTGGACGTTGTCGCCCAGCGCGGCCTGCGTCACCGTGTTCGAGGTGGCGCGCGCGTCGTTGAAGCCCGCCGCCACGATGCCGCCCGCGAAGCCCGAGGCATCGGCCTGCTGGCGCGTGTTGTTGAGCGCGTTCACCGCGGCCGTGCCGGTCAGCGTGAGCGTGCTGCCGTCGCCCACGCGGCTGTTGACGCGGCTGTCGGTGTCGGCATGGGCCGCGGTCGCCGTGAGGCCGGCGAACAGCGCGCCCGAGGCGCCGGTGGCGTTGGCCGACACATCGGGCCCGCTGCCCGCGAGCTGCTGCGCGGCCGAGACCGTGAGGTTGCGGCCACTCAGCTGCGTGCCGCTGCCCAGGTAGGCATCGACGCGCGAGACCGCCTCGGCCGTGGCCACCGCGGCGCCCGCGGCGGCCGTGAAGCTCAGGTTCACGCCCAGCGATTCGGCCTGCGCGCGGGTCTTGCCCGTGGCCGCGATGCGCGCGTCCTCGGACAGGCGGATGTCGCCGCCGCTGACGAAGGCGCTGACTTCGGGCGTGGCCTTGGCCGTCGCGACCGAGCCGCTCAGCGCCAGGCCCAGGCCGGCCGCCGCCGCCACCGCATGGCTCTGGGCCTGCACGTCGGATGCCGCCTCGACCGTCAACGCGCGCACCGCGTCGCCCGTGGCTGCCCCGATCTGCGCACCGCTGCCGATCGACGCACTCGTCGAGCCGTCGATGACGCTGCTGGCGATCGATGCGCCGGCCACGTAGGCCCCGACGCTCGCGCCATAGGCTTCGGCGTTGAGCGAACGCGTGTCGGTGGCGTTCACCAGCACCTCGTCGGCCTTGTGGATGGTCAGGTTGTTGCCGATGGCCGCGCGGGTCACGCTGTTGTCGGCCAGGCTCGCGTAGGCCGCATTGAGCGCGATCACGCCGCCGGTGCCCGCGAAGCCCAGGGCCTGCGCCTTCTCGGCCAGCGAGGCCGCCACCCGCAGGTCGCCGCCCGCGCTGACCGTCACGTTGTTGCCCACCAGCGCCCGGTTGGCGAGCTGGAAGTTGCCGATGCCCACGCCGGCGCCGAGGCCCAGCGCGCCGACCGACACCGCGCCGGTCTTCATGCCGAAGTCCAGCGTGCCGTGCGCGCTCACGCCCACGTCGCGGCCGGCCACGAGCACCGCGCCGTCGCCCACCTGCGCCGCGTTGCCCGAGGGCTGCGGCGCGCTCAGCGAACTGGAGATGCTCACGGCCGAGCGCTTGCTCTGCGCGGTGGCCGCGATGTCGCGGGTGCGCGCGTCGTCCGATACGGCCAGCATGCGACCCACCGTGTCGTCGCTGGCCTGCGCATCGGCTTCCTGGTTCACGTTGCGCGGGTTGCCCGCGTGCGAGAGCTGGTCGGTCGCGTCCTGGCTCAGCGCCTCGCCGATGCCGTAGACCGCGATGCCGCCGGCCAGGCCCACCAGGCCGCCCGCGCCGCTGACCACCGTGGTCGTGTAGTCCTGGCGGCTCAGCGCGTTGACGCCGATGTCGCGCGCGGCATTCACCTTCGCGTTGCTGCCGATCGAGGCCGTGGTGCGGTTGTTCACCGTGCCCACGTCCACCGCGCCAGCCAGCGCGCCGGCGCCCAGCGCCAGCGAGCCGGTGACCACCTGCGAGCGCAGCTGATTGCGCGCGCTGACGTTCACGTCCTGCGCGGCGTTGGCGCCGGCGTTGACCTGGTTGATCTTCGCGCCGTTGCCGATCGAGGCCTGGGTGTCCGAGCGCACCGACTCGACCGAGATCGCGCCCGAGATGCCCGCATAGAGCCCGGCCGCGCCGCTCGCGACCACGGTGAACAGGTCTTCCGAAGACGTGGCCTGCACCTGCACGCCACGCGCATCGGCGATGGTCGCGTCTTCGTCGCGGCCGCTGAAGGCCGTCATGTCGTTGCCCGTGCCGTTGCCCAGCGCATTCACCGTCACGCCGTCGCCGATGCCGGCCTGGGTGGTCTTGGTGAGGCTGCTCACGCCCACGGCCGCGCCCACGCCGGCCGCGCCGATGCCGGCCGCTGCGGCGCCCGCGACCATGTTGGTCTGGGTGTCGTCGCGTGCCGCCACGCGCACGTTGCCGCCGGCGTCGATGCGGGTCGTGCCCGCGCCCACCAGCGCCTGCGTGGTGTTGGCGACGGACACCACCGCCACCGAGCCCGCCACCGCGACCGTGCCCGCCGCCGACAGGCCCACGCCCATGTCGAGCACCTGGGTCTGGGCCTCGGCCAGCACCTGCACGTCGCGCGCGGCCTGGACCTGCGCGCCCGAGGCGATGGCCGCCTGCGTGGTGTTCTTGCTCACGAACACGTCGGCGCCCGCACCCACGGCCACAGCACCCGCGCCCGAGGCCGCACCGGCCAGGCCCAGGTGGAACTGCTCGTTGCCGGCCGCGACGCGCACCGATTGCGCGGCGTCGGCCACGTCGGCCGTCTGATTGATCTTGGCGCCTTCAGCGATCTGCGCGCGCGTATCGGTGTCCACGGTGGACACGTTGGCGCCCAGCGTGATCGCCGCGGCGCCCGCGCCCGCGCCCGTGACCGCATAGGCCTTGACGCTGTCGCTGTTGGTGGCCGTCACGCCCAGGCCCTGCAGGGCCTCGGTGCGCGCGGTGGCGGTGCGCTGCTGCGTGAGCGCCTTGAAGGCGTCGCGCCCGCCGATGCCGTTGCCCTGGGCGTCGGTCGGCGCCAGGCCGCCCTTGGTCACGCGGCCGTCGCCGGTGATCGCGCCGCCGTAGGCGATGTCGTAGTGGCCGGTGGCCGCCTGCAGCGCCGTGCCGTAGCCCAGCGCCTGCACGTTGGCGTTCTCGCCGATGCGCGCCAGCGTGGTCTTGTCGAGCACCACCACGCCGGCCGCCGCGCCCACCGCGGCCGAGCCGCCGGCCGCCGCGCTGCCCGCGATCAGGTCGACGGCGGTGCGGCCGTCGGCCGCCACCAGCGCGTTGCCGCGCGCGCGCAGCGTGGCGCCGTCGCCGACGCGCGCCTCGGTGTCGGTCTTGAGCGTGAAGACCGCGGCCGAGCCGGCCAGGCCGGCCGAACCGCCGGCGCCGAAGCCGATGCTGCTCAGGCGCAGGTCTTCCTGCGAATTGGCCTTGACCGTGAGGTTCTGGCCGGCCTCGACCCAGGCGTTGCCGCCGATCCAGGCCTGCGTGGTCTTCGACAGCACGCCCACGTCGCCCGCGGCACCGCCGCCGACCGAGCCGCCGCCGCCCGCGCCCGCCACCACGTCGAACACCGTGGTGTCGTCGCTCGCGGACACGGCCACGCTCTGCTGGCCGGGCGTCGCGCCCTTGTTGAGCTGCACGCCGTCGCCCAGGTAGGCCTGGGTCTGCGCGTTGAGCACGTTGACGATGGCCGATCCGCCCACTGCGACCGAGCCCGCGCCCGCGGCGCCGACGGCGAAGGTCTTGAGGTCTTCCGATGCCGCGGCCGCGACGCGGGCCGCCCCGTCGACGCGGGCCTGCACGCCCTTGCCGACGAAGGCACGGGTCTCGTTCTCGATGGTGTGCACGGCCGCGGCCACGCCCACGCCGACCGAGCCGCCCACCGCCACGCCGCTCACGATGTCGAACACCGACAGCGCGTTCTTCGCATCGAGCGAGAGATTGCCGCCGGTCTGCAGCCGGGTCGCGGCCGAGTCGGCGACGTACGCCTGCGCCGTGTTCTTGGTGGTCAGCACGTTGGCCACGCCGGCCACGGCCACGTTGCCGCCGGCCGCGCCGCTGAAGCCGATCAGGTTCACGTCCTGCAGGTTCGTTGCGCCCAGGCGGATGCCGCCCGCGCCGTTCACCTCGGCCCCGGTACCGATGTAGGCGCTGGTGTCGTTGTGGCTCGAGACCACCGCGCTCGACACGCCCACGCCGACCTTGCCGGCCAGCGCCGCCGCCGCGGCCAGCGAGGTGGCGCCGGTGTCGTTGAGGCTGGTCAGCGCGACCTCGCCGGTGGTGCGCACCTTGGCGCCGTTGCCGATCGCGACCTCGGTGGTGTCGGTGAACACGTTGACCGCGAAGGCGCCGGCCACCGAGACGTTGTCGCCGGCCGCGCCGGACACGGCTTCGGTGTAGTAGTTGGTGCCGCCGATCAGCGGGCCGCTGGTGAGGCGGTCGGGCAGGTTCTTGATGTCGTCCACGCCCGCGACCTGCAGCGACACGCCGGGCGTGCTGACCTTCAGGTTCTGCGCGTTGAGCGACAGGCTGGCCGCATCGACCTGCGCGTTGTCGCCCAGCGTGGCCTTGTACTGGTTGTTCGAGACCACGGTGGCCACCGAGGCGCCCACGCCCACGGTGCCGGCCTTGGCCGCGGCCCAGGCCTTGGCGCCGAGCAGGCTGGTGTTGGTCGCGTCGAGCCGGATGTTGCCGGCCTGGTCGATGCGCGCGTTGGCGCCGATCGAGGCCAGCGTCTGCGCGTTCGACACCGCGACCGCGAAGGCCCCGGCCACGCCGACCTTGCTGGCGCCGGCGCCGGCCACGCCCTCGGCCGCGAGCTTGCGGGCGAAGGCGGGCGAGGTGTTCTGCGTCGAGGCGGCGGTGACCGACAGGTCGCCCACCTTGGTGATGTGCGTGTTGTCGGCCAGCGAAGCCACGGTGCTGTTGTTGGCGATGCTGATGCCCACGCCGACGGCCACGCCGACCTGCGTCTTGGCATCGACCGCATCGCCCGCGCCACGCGCGCTGAAGTTGCTGTCGTTGTTCGCGGCCACGCTCATGACGCCGCCCGCGGCCAGGGTGCGGCCGCCGGTCACGGCCGCCTGCACGTCGTCGTCGAGCACGTTCACGCCCACGGCCGCCGCGATCGCGACCTTGCCGCCGCCCTGCGTGCCCTGGTTGGTCTGGCCGTTCTGGTTGTTGGCGAGCGTCTTGCTGCTGGTCGCGCTGTCGGCCTGCGCCTTGTTGTCGTCGTAGGTCTTCGAAGCCTGCGAGCCGCCGGCACTGGCCGTGGCGTCGGCCGTGTAGGCGCGCGTGGCGCTGGCCGACAGGCCCAGCTTGCCGCCGGCCGACAGGTCGCGGTCGAGCACGGCCTGCGTCGTGCTGTTGCTGGTGATCACGCCCGCGGCCGCGCCGATCGCGGCGGTGCCGGACTTGGCCTCGCCCTTGGCGGTGGCGGTGTGGGTGCCGCTGCTGGTGGCCTGCAGCGCCACGTCGCCGCTGGCCGCAATGCCCGCGCCGGACTGGATCAGCGCCTGCGTGCTCTGCTTGAGCGTGGTCACGGCCACGGCCGCGTCGAAGGCCAGCTTGCCGCCGGCCGCGCCCGAGGTGGCCTGGGTGTCGCTGTCGACGGCCGTGGTGGCCGCGACGTCGAGGTCGCGCGCGCCCGTCAGGCCCGCGTTGGTGCCCAGGCGCGCCACCGCGGCCGCATCGATCAGGTTGAGGGCCACCGAGACGCCCACGCCCACGCTGCCGCCCGAGGCGCCGCCGGTGGTGGTCGGCAGGGCCTGCGCCACGGCCTTCACGCGGTCTTCGGCCGTGAGCGACACGTCGCCGCCGCCGGCCTGCAGCGTGGCGCGCTCGCCCACCAGCGCCTGGCTCGAGGTGTTGGCGAGGTTGAGCGCCAGCGAGGCGGCGATGCCGACCTTGCTGCCGCCCGCGCCCGACTCGGCCTTGGCCTCGATGTCGTGCTGGCGGTCGCCGGCCACGTCGGTCATGGTCGCGCCGACCGCGATGCCCTGGGCACGCACCGTCGCGTCGTTGCCGATGCCGGCCAGCGTGGCCGACTTCACCTGGTTGACCGAGGCCGCCGCGCCGATGCCCACCTGCGCGGTCTTGCCGACCGCCGTGCCGTCGGACTTCGCGCTGGCGTCGGTGTGGCCGCTGGCGGCCAGTTCGAAGGCGCCGGTGGTCGACACGGTGCGGTTCGCGGCCACCGAGGCCGTGGTGTTCGCGTCGATCACGTTGACCGCCACCGCGGCCGCCACCGACACCTTGCCTTCGCTCGACGCCGCCGAGGCCTTGCCGCCGGCCGCGTTGCCCGTGGCCGTCTGCTGCTTCGCGCTGCCGACATTGGCCTGGGTCTGCTGGGTCTTGCCGTAGGCGAGCTGGTTGTCGACCTTGTCGTCGACCGTGGCGTCCTCGACCTTCTTGCCGTCGGCACCGGTCTTGCCGGCTTCGTCGTCGGACTTGCCGCCCTTGGAGCTCGCGGTGGCCGTGGTCGTGTGCCGGGACGAGGCCGTGGCCTTGAAGCGCACGTCGCCGGTCGCGCCGAGGATGTCGCGCTCGGTGGTGGCGCTGGTCAGGTCGTTGACCAGCGCGATGCCGACCGCCGCGCCGATCGCGGCGCTCTCGCCCACGGCGCTGCCTTTGGACGAAGTGGTTGTGACGTTGCTTTGCGTGGCCGAAACGGTGACTGCGCCCGTGCCCTGCAGCGCCGCACCCGTGCCCAGGCGCGCGCTGGTGGTGTTGTTGAGCATCGCCAGTGCGAGCGCGGGCGTGATCGCCACGCCGCCGGCCGAGCCGGCTTCGGCTTCGGTCGCGGCCTTGTGCGCGGCCTTGGCGTCCAGCGACACCGCGCCGCTGCCCGCCAGCGTGGCGCCGTCGGCGATCTCGGCCGTGCTCTGGTTGCCCGTGATGTTCGCCGCCACCGAGGCGCCGATGCCCACCTTGCCGCCGCTCGCGCCCTTGTCTACCGGCACGGCCTTGGCCGTGATGTCGGTGTTGTTCTCGGCCGAAAGCGCCACCGCGCCCGTGCCCGCATTGACGACCGCGCCGCTGCGCACCAGCGCCTCGCTGCGCGTGTCGATCAGGTTCAATGCCAGCGAGCCGGCGATGCCGACCTTGCTGCCGCCCGCACCCGAGGCGGCCTGCGCCAGCACGGTGTGCGTGGTGTCGCCGGCCACGTCGGTCATGGTCGCGCCGATGGCGACGCCATTGGCCTGGACGTTGGCGTTGCTGCCGACGGCCGCCACCGTGTTCGTGTGCACCTGGTTGAGCGACACGGCCGCGCCGATGCCCACCTGCGCGCCATTGCCCACGGCCGCGCCGTCGGACTTGGCGCTGGCGTCGGTGTTGCCGCTCGCGGCCAGCGCGAACGCGCCCGTGGTCGACACGGTGCGGCCGTCGGCCACCGAGGCCGTGGTGTTCGCATCGACGATGTTGACCGCCGCGGCCGCCGCCACCGACACCTTGCCTTCGCTGGTGCCGGCCGAGGCCTTGCCACCGGCCGCGTTGCCCGTGGCCGCCTGCTGCTTGGTGCTGCCCACGCCGTTCTTGGTCTGCTGGGTCTTGCCGAAGGCCAATTGGTTGTCGACCTTGTCGTCGACCGTGGCGTCTTCCTGCTTCTTGCCGTCGGCACCGGTCTTGCCGGCCTGGTCGTCGGACTTGCCGCCCTTGGAACTGGCGGTGGCCGAGGTCGTGTGGCCCGACGATCCCGTGGCCTTGAAGCCCACGTCGCCGGTGGCGCCGAGGATGTCGCGTTCGGTGGTGGCGCTCGTCAGGTCGTTGACCAAGGCCAGCGCCACGGCCGCGCCGATCGATGCGGTCTCGCCCGCCGCACTGCCCTTGGCGGTGGTGACGGTGGCGTTCGACTGCGTGGCCGACAGCGACACGCCGCCCGCGCCCTGCAGCGCCGCACCCGTGCCCAGGCGCGCGCTGGTGGTGTTGTTGAGCAGCGCCAGCGCCAGTGCGGGCGTGATCGCCACGCCGCCCGACGCGCCGGCCTCGGCCGTGGTCGTGGCCTTGTGCGCGGCCTTGGCGTCCAGCGACACCGCGCCGCTGCCGTTCAGCGTCGCGCCGTCCTCGATCTCGGCCGTGCTCTGGTTGCCGGTGATGTTCACCGCCACCGACGCACCGATGCCCACCTTGCCGCCGCTCGCGCCCTTGTCCACCGGTGCGGCCTTGGCCGTGATGTCGGTGTTGTTCTCGGCCGCCAGCGCCACCGCGCCCGTGCCCGCATCGACGTTGGCGCCGCTGCGCACCGCGGCATCGCTGCGCGTGTCGACCAGGTTCAGCGCCAGCGAACCGGCGATGCCGACCTTGCTGCCACCCGCGCCCGAAGCCGCCTCGGTCTGCACGGTGTGGGTGGTGTCGCCCGCCACGTCGGTCATGCCGGCGGACAGCGAGAGCCCGTTGGAGCGGACCACGGCGCTGCCGCCGACGATCGCGTCGGCCACCGAAGCCACCTTGTTGACCGACACCGCGGCACCGATGCCGACCTGCGTCGTGCTGCCTTCGGTCTTGCCGTCGGCGTCGGCCTTGGGCAGCGCGCTGCCGTCGCTCACGACCTTGGCGTCGGTGTTGTTCGAGGCGGCGAGCGTCAGGGCGCCCGCCGACGTCACATCGACCGGCACGTCGGCGCGCGCGGTCGAATTCTGCAGGTTGACGCCGACGGCCGCGGCCACCGAGATCTTGCCTTCGCTGGTGCTGGCCGAGCCCTGGCCGTCCTTCTGCGCCTGCACGGCGTTGCCGGTGGAAGCCTGCTGCTTGCTGTCGCCCACCTTGTTGGCCGACTGCTTGTTCTTGCCCAGCGCGAGCTGCTTGCCGATCTTGTCGTCGACGCTCGCGTCCTCACCGCCACCGGCGGCGCCGGCATCGTCGGCTTTGTGGCCGCCGCTCGCGCTGGCCGTGGCCGACACCTCGCTCGCGGACGCACCCTGGGCCTTGAACGTGACCTGGCCCTTGCCGGCGCCCGAGGCACCGTTCGCGACGATCGCCCGCGCGGTCGTGGCTTCCACCAGGTCGTCGACCAGCGCCACCGCCACGGCCGCGCCGATCGCGGCCTTGCCGCCGACCGCACTGCCCTTGGCCGTGGTCTGGGTCGTGGCCGATTGCGCAGCGTTCAGCAGCAGGTCGCCGCCGAGCGTCAGCGGCAGCTTGCTGCTCGTGCCCAGGCTGGCCTGCGTGCTGTTATTGGCGATCGAGACCGCGACCGAGGGCGTGATCGAGATGCCGCCTTCCGAGCCGGCTTCGGCTTCGGTCGTCACCGCATGCGTGCCGCCCGCGTCGAGCGTCACGTCGCGTGCGCCCTGCAGTTGGGCGCCATCGGCCAGCTGGGCCAGCGTGCGCGTGCCCACCACGTTGACCGCCACCGAAGCGCCGATGCCGACCTTGTCGCCGCTCGCCCCGCCCGCTGCGGGCGTGGCCTTGGCCGTGCTCGCGCTGGCGTTGCGTGCCGTCAGCGCCACGTCGGCGGCCGCACCGGTGAGCGTGACGTTGGCACCGCCGCGCAATGCGGCGGTGGTGGCACTGTCGATGGCGTTCACGGCCAGCGCGCCGGCCACGCCGACGTTGCTCGCGCCCGCGCCGGACACCGCTGTGGTGGTGAAGCTGTTGACCGGCGCGGCCGCAGCCATCGAAGCGCTGGCGGACACGCTGCCGGCCTGCAGCGTCTGCGCGATCGCGGCCTCGTTGCTCAGCTGCGCGAGGTTGATGGCCACCGCGGCGGCCACGCCGGTGGCGCTGTTCGTGGCGCTGCTGTCGGCACCGACCACCACGGTGTTGCCTTCTTCGCTGCGCAGTCCGACCGCGCCCGTGACCTTGGCGGCCTGGCCCGAGGCCAGCAGCGCCTGCGTGTGGCTGCTCAGGTCGCTCACTGCGACCGCGCCCGCGACCTTGATGCCCTCGCCCGGCGCGCTGTCGGCGGTGCTGGCGTTGTCCTTGTACTTGGCCAGCGTCTGGCTGCCCTGGCTGCTGCCGCTGTCGTCCTTCTCGGCACCCTGGCTCGCGGCCTTGGCCGTGACCGTTGCGGTGTTGCGCGAGGCGGCCGACAGGTCGAGCGCGCCCGCGGTGATGGCGGCCTGGCCGTCGATCACGGCCGAAGTCGTGCTGTCGATCAGGCTCACGGCCACCGCCGCGCCCGCGGCGTTGTTGCCGGCGGCCGCCGCATCGGCCACCGAGGTGGTGCTGACGGTGTTGACGGCCGCGAGGCCCAGCTTGCCGGTCACGGCCGCGGTGGTGGTGTCGGTCACGCGCACCTGGGCCAGGCTGGTCACATCGGACACCGCCACGGCCGCATCGCCGGCCTTGTTGGCCAGCGCCGAGGTGGGCGTGGCGTTGGTGCTCACGGCGGTGGTGGCGCCCAGCAGCGCATCGCCGCCGACCGTGAGCTGGCTGCTGCCGCCCACGTTCACCGTGGCGCGCGCATCCACGCGCTGCACGCTGGCCGCGATCGGCGTGGTGAAGGTGGCGGTGTTGACCGTGGTCGTCGCCTGCGCCGTGAGGTTCTCGACCGTGCGCAGCTGGCTGCCCTGGATGTCGATGGTGGCCGCGGCCTCGGCCTTGGAGAGGCCGCTGGTCACGGCCAGCGAGGCGTCATTCAGCGTCGAGCTGGCCGACAGCTCGATGCTGGTCGCGAGCATCTGCGCGCCGTCGAGGTTGATCGCCGCCTTGCCGCCCTGGGTCTGCGTGGCGATGATCCGGATCCGGCCTTCCTGCTCGACGATGCCCGTGGCCACCGACAGCCCGTTGGCATTGACCACGTCGCTGAAGTCGGGCGCCGTGCCCAGGAAGCGCGCGCCGCTGTAGATCGCGCCGCGCACGTTGATCGCGCCGGCGCTCAACAGCACGCCGTTGATCGCGTTGACGCGCCCCAGGATCGAGACCGTGCCGTCGGCGTTGAGCGGCGCGGTGCCGTTGAGCAGCTGCTGCACGTAGTTGGCGTTGGGGCCGTTGGCGCCGAAGAAGCCCTGCACGAAGGCCGCGGTGGGCGTGCTCACGTTGAGCGAGCCCACGTTGACCACGCCGCCCGCGCCCACCACCAGCCCGTAGGGGTTGGCGAACCAGACGTTGCCGCCGATGCGGCCGTCCTTGATGCCGTTGAGCACGCCGTTGATGTCGGTGCGCGCGTCGCGCACGATGTTGATCAGGTTGGTCGCGCCCGTGGGCACATGCAGGTTGGCGATGTTGCCCGCGTCCACGCTGAAGCGGCTGAAGGAGTTGAAGGCGTTGCCGCCGTTGACCGTGGTGGTCGTGATGTTGACGGCGTTGACCGAGGGCTGGCTCAACTGGGTGTTGGTGCGACCGTCGATCACGATCTTGTCCAGCGGCCCCGCCATGGCCGGCGGCATCACGCCGGCCGCGGTGCCCAGCGTGGCGGCCAGCAGGGCCGCCAGGCGCTTGCGGCCGATGCCGCCCTTGCTGCGGCCCTTGGCGTTTTCCGCCACCGCCACCCACATGCTCAGCGCCTCGTTCCAGACAATACGGTAGACGCGGTTCATCGACGAGTGGCTGTGCATGGGGATGTCTCCAGGAGGGCACGACCGACGGACCGCGCCGAAAGCAAGCGTTACCTCTGCAGAAACAAAGGTAAAAAGATCTCCTAGATGTAACCTTTTTCTAACAAAAGCACAACTGCAACCGGGCTTTTGTCACGCTTTCAGGCTACTTGGGACGTACAGATGGCGCGGCGCAACAACAATCGCCTGCGCCGGGCGTGTTGTCGCCGTGCGGCGTCATGGTGGCGCCGCTGCTTGATCTCTCGGGACGGAGGCGCGCCTCAGCGCACCATGCAGGGCCGCTTGTTGTCGAAGGCCCAGCCCGGGACCAGGTACTGCATGGCCTGCGCGTCGTCGCGCGCGCCCAGGCCGTGCTGCAGGTACAGCCGGTGCGCCTTCTCGACTTCGTCCATGTCGAGTTCCACGCCCAGGCCGCCCTGCTGCGGCACCTGCACGAAGCCGCCCTCGATCTGCAGCGGTGCCCGGGTGAGGCGCTGGCCGTCCTGCCAGATCCAGTGGGTGTCGATGGCCGTGACCTGGCCCGGTGCCGCCGCCGCCACATGGGTGAACATCGCGAGCGAGACGTCGAAGTGGTTGTTCGAGTGCGAACCCCAGGTCAGGCCCCAGGCCTGGCACAGCTGCGCCACGCGCACCGAGCCCTGCATCGTCCAGAAATGCGGGTCGGCCAGCGGGATGTCGACCGACTGCAGCGACAGGCTGTGCACCATCTCGCGCCAGTCGGTGGCCACCATGTTGGTGGCGGTCGGCAGGCCGGTGGCGCGGCGGAACTCGGCCATCACCTCGCGGCCCGAGAACACGCCTTCGGCGCCGCAAGGGTCTTCGGCGTACGCCATCACGCCGTGCAGGTCGCGCGTGAGCCGGATCGCATCCTTCAGCAGCCAGCCGCCGTTGGGGTCGAGCGTGACGCGCGCCTGCGGAAAGCGCTCGTGCAGCGCGCGGATCGCTTCGATCTCCGCCTCGCCGCGCAGCACGCCGCCCTTGAGCTTGAAGTCGGTGAAGCCATAGCGCGCATGGCTGGCCTCGGCCAGGCGCACGATCGCCTCGGGCGTCATGGCCTCTTCATGGCGCAGGCGGAACCAGTCGTTGTCGGCGTCCGGCTCGCTGCGGTAGGCCAGGTCGGTCTTCCTGCGGTCGCCGACATAGAACAGGTAGCCGAGCATCTGCACCGCGTCGCGCTGCTGGCCTTCGCCGAGCAGCGCCGCCACCGGCACCTCGAGGTGCTGCCCCAGCAGGTCGAGCAGCGCGGCCTCCGCGGCCGTGACCGCATGGATCGCGACGCGCAGGTCGAAGGTCTGCGTGCCGCGGCCGCCGCTGTCGCGGTCGGCGAAGCGTGCGCGCATCGCATTGAGCACCGCGTTGTGGCGGCCGATGGGCTGGCCCACGATCAGGCTGCGCGCGTCCTCCAGCGTCTGGCGGATCTTCTCGCCGCCGGGCACCTCGCCCACGCCGGTGCGGCCCGCGCTGTCTTTCAGGATCAGCAGGTTGCGCGTGAAGAAGGGCCCGTGCGCGCCGCTCAGGTTCATGAGCATGCCGTCGTGGCCGGCCACGGGCACCACGCGCAGCTCGGTGACGACGGGGGTCGTCATGTCGCGGCCCTCACCGCCTGGCGGGCCAGCAGCTTCCAGCCGCCGCCCTGCTTCTGCCAGACCTGGAGGATCTTGATGGCGACCGTGCCCGGCTTGCCCCCGTCGAGGGTGTCGGCCGTGAGCGTGTGCCGCACGATCGCCGCATCGCCGGCCACCCTGACGCTCTGGTCGGTGATCGCGATGGTGACGAAGTCCGAGGCGCCGCTCATCAGGTCGGCGATGAAGCTGGCCTTGGTGTCGACCTTGCCGCCCGAATGGCCGTAGCTCAGGTCCTCGGCCACCAGCGCATCGAGCGCGGCGGTTGTCGGGTCGATCATGGCCACGCGCAGCTTCTCGGCCGCGGCAGCCACGGCCGGTGCGTCGGTCGTGCTGCCACCGGAGGACAGGCCGGCACAGCCCGCCAATGCGACCGAGGCCGCGGCCATGAGGAAGGCTCTCTTCAACAGCATGCTTGTCTCCGTTCCTTTGGATCGAACTTTTTTCAACGCTCTGAGCACCTTGCGCCCCTGTCTTTTCCAGAAACACCGCGGAACCGGCTTTGCCGGGCCGCCGGTGTTGCCCCCTGGGGAGAGGCGGCTACACGCAGTGAGCCGCCTCGGGGGGCGCTATTGCTTGCCGAGCTTGTCGATCAGGGCCTTCAAAATCTCCACCTCGTCGGCCTTCAGGTCGGTCAGCGGCGCGCGCACCGGACCCGCATCGTGGCCCACGATCTTCGCGCCGGCCTTGACGATGCTCACCGCATAGCCCGGCACGCGGTTGCGCAGCTCGAGGTAAGGCATGAAGAAGGTCTTGAGCAGGTGGTGCTGCGTGGGCAGGTCGTCGGCCGCGACGGCCTTGTAGAAATCCATCGCGGTCTTCGGGATGAAGTTGAAGACGGCCGACGAATACACCGGCGTGCCCAGCGCCTTGTAGGCCGCGGCATAGACCTCGGCCGTGGGCAGGCCGCCCAGGTAGGCGAAGCGCTCGCCCATGCGCTGGTAGATCGCGACCATGGCCTCGATGTCGCCCACGCCGTCCTTGAAGCCCACCAGGTTCGGGTTGCGCTCGGCCAGGCCGGCCAGCGTCTCGGGCTTGAGGCGGCTGGTGGCGCGGTTGTAGACGATCACGCCGAACTTCACGCTCTTGCACACCGCCTCGACATGCGCGGCCAGGCCTTCCTGGCCGGCTTCGGTCAGGTAGTGCGGCAGCAGCAGGATGCCGTGCGCGCCGGCCTTCTCGGCCGCCTGCGCACACTGGATCGCGAAACGCGTCGGGCCGCCCGCGCCCGCGATGATCGGCACCACGCCGCGGCAGGTGTCGACCGCGGTCTGGACGATGCCCGGGTACTCGTCGCCGGTCAGCGAGAAGAATTCACCCGTGCCGCCGGCCGCGAACAGCGCGCTCGCGCCGTAGGGCGCCAGCCATTCGAGGCGCTTCTCGTAACCCTTCTTGTGGAAGTCGCCGTTGGCGTCGAAGTCGGTCAGCGGGAACGAGAGCAGGCCGGAGCCCATGATGGATTTGAGTTCTTGGGGGTTCATCGAAGCACCATGAAGAAGAAGTTGATGAGAGAAAAAAGAAGAAGCCAACGCCTCTGTTCGTGAACAACCGCGGAACCGGCTCCGCCGGGCCGCCGGTTGTGCCCCCGGGGGGGGGAGCGCGTCGCGACACACAGTGCGCGACGCTTTCGAGGGGGGGACTAATCCAGCTTGATGTCCGCCGCCTTGACCACCGCCGCCCAGCGCGCCCGTTCCTTGTTGAAGAACTGCTCTTCCTCGGCCGGCGCCATGGTCACGACCTCGGCGCCCTGCCCGGCCAGCCGCGAACGGATGTCGGCCGAGCGGATCACGGTGATCAGCTCCTTGTTGAGGCGCTGGATGATCGCGTCGGGCGTGCCCTTGGCGACCCGCACGCCCTGCCAGGTGCCCGACTCGTAGCCCGGCACGCCCTGCTCGGCGATGGTGGGCACGTCGCCGATCAGCGGCATGCGCGTGGCCTTGGACACCGCCAGCACCTTGAGCCGGCCGGCCTGCACCTGCGGCAGCGTGGCCAGCATGCCGTTCATCAGCACGTTGGTCTGGCCCGACACCGTGTCCTGCACCGCCTGCACGCCGCCCTTGTAGGGCACGTAGGTCCACTTGGCGCCGCTGGCGCGCTCCAGCGCCACGCCGGCCAGGTGCGGCGCGCTGCCGGTGGCCGTGACCGCGAAGTTGAGGTCGCTGGTCTTCGACAGCGCGACCAGTTCCTTGAGGTTGTTGGCCTTGACCGAGGGATGCACCACCAGCAGGTGCGGCGAATAGGCCAGCATGGTCACGCCGCGAAGGTCGGTCGACGGATCGAAAGGCAGCCTGGTGTAGACCGAGGGGCTGATCGCCAGCGCGCCCACGTCGCACAGCAGCAGCGTGTAGCCGTCGGGTGCCGACTTGGCCACGAAGTCCGCGCCGAGGTTGCCGTTGGCGCCGGGCTTGTTCTCGACGATCACGCTCTGCTTCAAGGCCTCGGACAGCGGCTGGCTGATGGACCGCGCAATGATGTCCGACGACCCGCCCGGCGGGTACGGCACGATGATCTTGATGGGCCGGGACGGCCAGTTGGCCTGCGCACTGGCGGCCAGGGGAAGGCCCAGGGAAAGTGCGGCAAGGCAGGCTGCGCCCAAGAGGCGGCGGCGAGGGGAAAGCATGGTGGTCTGTCTCCTGTCGGTGAAGTCTTCCCTGCACCGTGAACCGGCGAAGTGGTCAGTCATCGTACAACTGAAGAAATGACTTGTCCAGCCTGGGCCCGCGCGACGCACGGGAAAAACACGGCTTCAGCCGCGCACTGGAGGGGTGGCTGCCGCCGCGTCCTGCTCGACCCGCTGCGCCGCTTCTTCCTGCGCGATGCGCAGCCGCTCGCGGCTGTTGGTCAGGTGGATGCGCATCGCCGCGCGCGCCGACTCGGGGTCGCGCCGCGCGATGGCTGCGTAGATCTCTTCGTGCTCGCGGTTGACGCGGCTCAGGTAGGCCCCGCTGCGGTCCAGCGTGCGGATGGCGTTGATGCGGGTGCGCGGGATGATCGTGGTGCCGAGGTGGCTCATGATGTCCGCGAAATAGGGGTTGCCCGTGGACTGCGCGATCTGCAGGTGGAAGCGGAAGTCCGGCGCCACGGTGTCGCCCGCCACCGCCACGTTGCGCTCGAAATCGTCGAGTGCCTGGCGCATGGCCTGCAGCTGTTCCTCGGTGCGGCGGCTCGCGGCCAGGCCAGCGGATTCGGTCTCGAGGCTGATGCGCAGCTCGAGCACCGCCAGCACGTCGACCGAGGTCGCGATGTCGCCCGCATCGAGCCGGAACACGCTGCCCGCGCGCGGCTGCAGCACGAAGGTGCCGATGCCGTGGTGGGTCTCGACCAGGCCCGCGGCCTGCAGCTTCGACAGGGCCTCGCGCACCACGGTGCGGCTCACGCCGAAGCTCTGCATGATGGCCGACTCGGTCGGCAGCTTGTCGCCCGGCCGCAGCAGCTGGCTGCGGATCTTCTCGCCCAGGTCTTCCACCAGCCCGTGCGCCAGGCCGCGGCCGCGCTGGCGCGGACGGCCCGCGAAAGCAGCCCCCGCCGCACCCCCGCCGGAATCGACTTCCGGCGGCATGCCTGACGCCAAGGGATTACCCGCAATCGACTGAACCATGGTCACGATGATAATCGACAGCAAGTTGTACGACAACAGATGACATACCACCCAGACCTCTTTGAAAGCCGCGTCGCAGGTCGTCAAGGCCGTTGAAGCGTCTCGGCAGTTCCGCTCGGCACCCCCATGAAGTACTCCCTCGACTTCGCTCCGCTGGCCCCCTATTGGCCGGTCTTCGTCAATGGCGCCTGGCTGACGCTCAAGATGACCGCGCTGGCGGTGATCATCGGCGTCGCCATCGGCACGCTGGTGGCCTTCGCCAAGCGCAGCCGGATCAAGCCGCTGGCACGCGTCTGCAGCCTCTACATCGAGATCGTGCGCAACACGCCCTTCCTGGTGCAGATCTTCCTGCTGTACTTCGGCCTGGCCAGCTTCGGCGTGCGCATGCCCACCTTCGCGGCCGCGGTGCTCGCGATGGTGATCAACATCGCGGCCTATGCGGCCGAGATCATCCGCGCCGGCCTGGAGTCGGTACCGCGCGGCCAGATCGAGGCCGCCGAATGCCTGGGCCTCTCGAAGTGGCGCATCGGCTGGCACGTGATGCTGCAGCCCTCGATCGAGAAGGTCTACCCGGCCCTCACGAGCCAGTTCCTGCTGATGATGCAGGCCTCGGCCATGGCCTCGCAGATCTCGGCAGAAGAACTCACGGCCATCGCCAACACCGTGCAGTCCGACACCTTCCGCTCGCTCGAGACCTACATCGTGGTCGCGGCGCTGTACCTGGTGCTGTCGCTGTTCATCAAGCTCGTGACCTGGGCCCTGGGCGAGTACCTGTTCCGCCGCCGCCGCGTGGTGCGCCGTGCGGCCGCGCAGGCCGGCAAGTTCCAGCCCGCCGGCTCCACAGCCACCGTTGCCGTCCACGGAGGCGCGGCATGAGCGCCGCACGGCCGCCCGAAGGCGCTTGCACCGCAGCGCGAAGTGCGGAGGTGATCGTGCACGCCGCACGGCCGCCCGAAGGCGCTTGTACCGCAGCGCGAAGCGCGGAGGTGCGCCCATGAGCTTCGGCAGCTTCACCTTCACGCACCTGCTGTATCTGGTTCAGGCCATCGGCTGGACGCTGATGCTCTCGGCGCTGGCCTTCGCGCTCGGCGCGATCGGAGGCTTCGGCCTGATGCTCGCGCGCATCTCGCCGCGCGCCTGGCTGCGCTGGGCCGCGCTGATCTACATCGAGTGCATCCAGGGCATTCCGCTGCTGATCCTGCTGTTCATCGTGTACTTCGGCCTGTCGGTGTACGGGCTCTCGCTGCCTTCGCTGGTGGCGGCCGGGCTGGCGATGATGATCTACGTGAGCGCCTACCTGGGCGACATCTGGCGCGGCTGCATCGAGGCCATGCCCAAGCCGCAGTGGGAGGCCTCCGAATGCCTGGCCTTCTCGCGCTGGCAGACGCTGCGCCTGGTGATCATCCCGCAGGCCGTGCGCCTGTCGCTGCCGCCCACCGTCGGCTTCCTGGTGCAGATCATCAAGATGACCTCGCTGGCCTCGGTGATCGGCTTCGTCGAGCTCACGCGCGCCGGCCAGATCATCAACAACACCATCTTCCAGCCCTTCCTGGTGTTCTTCCTGGTCGGCGCCTTCTATTTCGCCCTGTGCTATCCGCTGTCGCGCTGGAGCGAAGCGATGGAGAAGAAACTCAATGTCGCCAATCGATAAACCGTCGCCGGCCCGCGCCCAGGTCGACCTCGCCGCCCCAGCGGGAGGCGGCGAGGCGCCCCATGCGGCCAGCGGTTCGCCCATCGTCAAGCTGGACCAGGTCTACAAGCGCTTCGGCGCCAACCAGGTGCTCAAGGGCGTGTCCTTCGAGGTCGCCAAGGGCGAAATGATCGCCATCATCGGCGCCAGCGGCTCGGGCAAGAGCACGGCGCTGCGCTGCATCGACCGGCTCGAGGTCATCGACCAGGGCAGCATCGAGGTCTGCGGCATCCGTGTCGACAGCCCGGACGTCGACCTGAAGAAGCTGCGGCTCGAAGTGGGCATCGTGTTCCAGAGCTACAACCTCTTCCCCCACCTCTCGGTGCAGGAGAACATCATGCTGGCGCTGCGCCACGTGAAGCAGCAGTCGCGCGGCGAAGCACGCGCCGTCGCGCTGCGCGTGCTCGACCAGGTGGGCCTGCTGGAGAAGGCCGACGCCTACCCCGAACAACTCTCCGGCGGGCAGCAGCAGCGCGTGGCCATCGCGCGCTCGCTGGCCATGTCGCCCAAGGTCATGCTGTTTGACGAAGTCACCTCGGCGCTCGACCCGCAACTCACGGGCGAGGTGCTGCGCGTGATGGAAGACCTTGCGGCCGGCGGCATGACCATGCTGCTGGTCACGCACGAGATGGCCTTCGCCAAGCGCGTGGCCGACCGGATCATCTACATGCACCAGGGCACCGTGTGGGAAACCGGTACGGGCGAGATGCTCGACGCGCCCAAGACGCCGGAGCTGCATGCCTTCCTGAACAACGGGCTCTGAACAGGCCGCCCGGTTCATTTCGCTTCCTCCCCATCCATTCCAGGAGACTTTCATGAAACTCGGCACCCTCTTCACCCGCAGCTGCATCGCGCTGGCCCTCGCGGGCGGCATCGCCCAGGCGGCCCTGGCCGACCAGCTCGACGACATCAAGAAGGCCGGCACGATCCGCGTGGCCATCGCCATCGGCACGCCGCTGTTCAGCTACACCGACGCCAACATGCAGCCGACCGGTTCCGACGTCGACACCGCCACCCAACTCGCCAAGGACCTGGGCGTGAAGCTGGAGATCGTGCCGATCAACACCGCGGCGCGCATCCCGACGCTGCAGGCGCAGCGCGCCGACGTGGTCATCTCCAGCCTGTCGATCACCGAGGAGCGCGCCAAGGTGGTGGACTTCTCGATCCCCTACTCGGCCATCACCATCATGGTGGCCGCGCCCAAGGACATGAAGATCGCCAGCTACGCCGACCTGAACGGCAAGCGCATCGGCCTCACGCGCGCCACCACCAACGACACCATCACGACCCGCGAAGCCAAGGGCGCGGAAATCATGCGCTATGAAGACGACGCCACGCTCATCACCTCGGTGGTGACCGGCCAGGTCGACATCTTCTCGAGCACGCCCTCGAACATGGGCGAGGTCAACAAGCGCGCGCCGGGCAAGAACTACGAGATGAAGTTCTCGCAGCTCGACTCGGGCCTGGGCATCACGATGAACAAGGGCAACCCCAAGCTCAAGGAATGGGTCGACGGCTGGGTCGCGACCAACATCAAGAACGGCAAGCTCAACACCATCTACAAGAAGTACCACGGCCGCGACCTGCCGGCCACGGTGTTCAAGCCCGCCTGAGGACCCCACGACATGGCCAAGGAACTGGGTCGGCTGCTGCTGACCGGCGCTGCCGGCGGGCTCGGCAAGGTGCTGCGCGAATCGCTCAAGCCTTCGGCCGCGGTGCTGCGGCTGTCCGACATCGCGGGCATGGCGCCGGCAAGCGGTGAAAACGAAGAAGTCGTGCACTGCGACCTGGCGGACAAGGCGGCGGTCGATGCGCTGGTGCAGGGCTGCGACGCCATCGCGCACTTCGGCGGCGTGTCGGTCGAGCGGCCCTTCGAGGAGGTGCTCGAGGCCAACATCAAGGGCACCTTCCACCTCTACGAGGCCGCGCGCCGCCACGGCGTGAAGCGCGTGGTGTTCGCGAGCTCGAACCACGTGATCGGCTTCTACAAGCAGAGCGAGCACATCGACGCGCACGCCACGCGCCGGCCCGACGGCTACTACGGCCTGTCGAAGTCCTTCGGCGAGGACCTGGCGCAGTTCTACTTCGACCGCTGGGGCATCGAGACCGTGAGCATCCGCATCGGCTCCTCGTTCCCCGAGCCGCTCAACCGCCGCATGATGAGCACCTGGCTCAGCTACCGCGACCTGACGACGCTGATCGAGAAGGCGCTGTTCACGCCCGGCGTGAAGCACACCGTCGTCTACGGCATGTCGGCCAACCGCGATGTGTGGTGGGACAACGCCGCGGCCGCGCACCTGGGCTTCGTGCCGCAGGACGGCTCGGAAGTCTTCCGCGCCACGGTCGAGGCGCAGCCGCCGGTGGCGCCGAACGACCCGAACGCGATCTACCAGGGCGGCGCCTTCACCGCCCAGGGTCCATTCGGCGACTGAGCCCGAGGCGAGCACACCCATGCAAGCCGAACTCGTCCTCGACAGCCGCAATGCCACGGGCGAAAGCCCGGTCTGGCATGCAGCCGAACAAGCGCTCTACTGGGTCGACATCCCGGCCAGGCAACTGCATCGCCTCGACCCCGACAGCGGCGTGCACAGCAGATGGACCGGCGACGAGATGCTGGCCTGCATCGCGCCGCGCGCGGGCCATCCGGGCCAGTGGATCGCGGGCATGGAGAGCGGGCTGTTCGCGCTCGCCACGCGGGACGACGGCACGCTCGCCTCGACACCGCTGGCCCATGCGGTGCACGCCGCGCACGGCATGCGCTTCAACGACGGCCGCTGCGACCGCCAGGGCCGCTTCTGGGCCGGCACGATGCTGATGGACATGGCGGCCGGCCGCAGCATCGGCCGCGTCTACCGCTACCAGAGCGACGTCAACGCCGAGGCCGCGCTGCGGCTGCAGCTCGACGAACTGATCGTGCCCAACGGCCTGGGCTTCAGCCCCGACGGCCGCACGATGTACCTGTCCGATTCGCATCCCTCGGTACAGGCGATCTGGGCCTTCGACTACGACCCCGACACCGGCACGCCGCACCACCGCCGCCTGTTCGTCGACATGAAGCCGCTGCCCGGCCGGCCCGACGGTGCGGCGGTCGACGCCGACGGCTGCTACTGGATCTGCGGCAACGATGCCGGGCTGGTGCACCGCTTCACGCCCGCCGGCAAGCTCGACCGTTCGCTCGCCGTGCCGGTGAAGAAGCCCGCGATGTGCGCCTTCGGCGGCGCCGGGCTCGACACGCTCTACGTCACCTCGATCCGCCCCGGCGGCGACGTGGCCGACCAGCCGCTGGCCGGCGGCGTGTTCGCGCTGCGCCCCGGCGTGCGCGGCCTGCCCGAGCCGGCCTGCGCCTTCTAGCGGCCCCCGTTTTTTCGATTCCACCAACGAGAGCAAGAGGAAGACAAATGACCATCCGACGCACATTGATCGCGCTCGCCGCCTGTGCCGGCGCAGCGCTCATCGGCAGCGGCGCCCACGCCACCGAGTTCCGCTCGGCCGACATCCACCCCGACGACTATCCAACCGTGACCGCGGTCAAGTTCATGAGCGAGCGCCTGAAGGCGCTGTCGGGCGGCAAGCACAGCATCAAGGTCTACAACAACAGTTCGCTCGGCAACGAGAAGGACACCATCGAGCAGACCAAGATCGGCGCGCTGCAGATGGTGCGCGTGAACATCGCCCCCATGAACAACATCTGCGCCGAGACGCAGGTGCCGACCATGCCCTTCCTGTTCCGCTCGGTCGACCACCTGCACAAGGTGCTCGACGGCCCGATCGGCGAGGAGATCCTCAAGAGCTGCGAGAAGCAGGGCTTCATCGGCCTGGCCTACTACGACAGCGGCGCACGCTCGATGTTCACCGCCAAGAAGCCGGTGCGCAGCTTCGCCGACATGAAGGGCCTGAAGGTGCGCGTGCAGCAGTCCGACCTGTGGGTCTCGATGCTCGAGGCCATGGGCGCCAACGCCACGCCGATGCCCATGGGCGAGGTCTACACCGGCCTCAAGACCGGCCTGATCGACGCCGCCGAAAACAACTACCCCACCTACGAGAGCGCACGCGCCTTCGAGGTCGCCAAGTACTACAGCAAGACCGAGCACTCGATGGCGCCCGAGATGCTGCTGTTCTCCAAGCGCGTGTGGGACAAGCTCACGCCGCAGGAGCAGGGCTGGATCCGCCAGGCCGCCAAGGAGTCGGTGCCCTACATGCGCAAGCAGTGGGAAGAGCGCGAGATCAAGTCGCTGGCCACGGTAAAGGCCGGCGGCGCGGAAATCATCGACGTCGACAAGGCCCCGTTCCAGGCCGCGATGAAGCCGGTGTACGACAAGTTCATCACCGACGCGAAGTTGAAGGACCTGGTCAAGCGGGTGCAGGACACGAAGTAGCACCTGGCTCCTTCCCCCGCCGGGGGAAGGTCGGGATGGGGGCTTTGCCGCGTTGCAATGGAGACGCCGCAGGCCCCCACCCCTGCCCTCCCCCAGAGGGGGAGGGCGCAAGACAAGGAACACAACCATGTACACCAAGATTTGCCGCACGCTCGCGCGTGCCTGCATGTGGCTGGGCATCGTCGGTCTCGTCGCGGTGATCTGCGCCGTGAGCTGGCAGGTCTTCGGCCGCTACGTCATGAACAACACGCCCACCTGGGCCGAGAGCCTGGCGCTGCTGCTGGTGCTCTACGTCACGATGTTCGGCGTGGCCGTCGGCGTGCGCGACGCAGGCCACATCGGGCTCGAGTCCTTCCTCGTGCTCGCACCCGACGGGCTGCGCCTGAAGATGGAATACCTGATCCACGCGCTGGTGCTGGTCTTCGGCGCCGCCATGGCCTGGAACTGCGCCTCGCTCGCCGAGTCGGTATGGGACTACCGACTGCCCACGCTGTGGATCTCCGAAGGCTGGAAGTACGTGCCGGCCGCGATCTCCGGCGTGCTGATCGTGATGTTCTCGATCGAACACATCATCGCGCTCGCTCAAGGCCGCGAAGTCGAACCTGCATGGGCCTGACCGCATGACCATCCCTCTGCTGATTCTCTGCATCTCCTTCACGCTGTTCCTGCTGCTGGGCGTGCCGGTCGCGTTCTCGATCGGGCTGTCGGCCCTGGCCACGCTGGCCTACGAAGGCCTGCCGCTCGCGGTGGGCTTCCAGCAGATGACCTCGGGCATGGGCATCTTCTCCTTCCTGGCGATCCCCTTCTTCATCTTCGCCGGCGAGCTCATGCTCTACGGCGGCATCGCCGACCGCATCGTCGACTTCGCGCGCAACCTGGTGGGCCATGTGCGCGGCGGGCTGGGCATGTCGAACGTGGTGGCCTGCACGCTGTTCGGCGGCGTCTCGGGCTCGCCCGTGGCCGACGTCTCGGCCATGGGCGCGGTGATGATCCCGATGATGAAGAAGGAGGGCTACCACGCCGACTACGCGGTCAACGTGACGACCCATGCGGCGCTCGTCGGCGCGTTGATGCCGACCAGCCACAACCTGATCATCTATTCGCTCGCGGCGGGCGGCAAGGTGTCGATCGCGGCGCTGATCCTGGCGGCGCTGCTGCCGGCGGTGATCCTCACGCTGAGCAACCTCGCGGCCGCCTACCTGGTGGCGGTCAAGCGCGGCTACCCCAAGGGCACCTTCCCGGGCTGGGCCATCGTGGCGCGTTCCTTCGCGGCGGCGCTGCCCGGCCTGTTCATCGTGGTGCTGATCCTGGGCGGCATTCTCTCGGGGATCTTCACCGCCACCGAATCTGCCGCGGTGGCCGTGCTCTACGCGCTGGCGCTGACCATCCTGCTGTACCGCACGCTCAAGTGGGAGCACTTCATCAAGGCCGCCTCGAAGGCGGTGCGCACCACCGGCGTGATCCTGCTGCTGATCGGCATCTCGAGCACCTTCGGCTACCTGATCAGCCTCTACGGCGTGGCCGAGCTCACCGGCCAGATGCTGTCGCAGATCACCAGCACGCCCTGGGTCATCTTCCTGATGATCAACGTGATCCTGTTCGTGCTGGGCACCTTCCTCGACATGGCCGCGACCATCCTGCTGTGCACGCCGATCTTCCTGCCCATCGCGCAGCAGTACGGCATGACCTCGGTGCAGTTCGGCATCGTGATGCTGATCAACTGCGCGCTGGGCCTGAACACCCCGCCCGTGGGCACCACGCAGTTCGTGGGCTGCGCGATCGGCGGCGTGTCGGTGGGCACGGTGATGCGCACCATCTGGCCCTTCTACGGCGCGCTGATCTTCGCGCTGGGCCTGGTGACCTTCGTGCCGGCCTTCTCCACCTGGCTCCCCAGCCTCTTCATGGTGGTCAAGTGAAGCCGCCCCTGTCCATCAAGATGCACGAACGCGACAACGTCGCGATCGTGGCCAACGACGGCGGCCTGCCCGCGGGCACGGTGTTCGCGTCGGGCCTGGTGCTGGTCGACAAGGTGCCGCAGGCCCACAAGGTCGCGCTCGAGGACATCCCCGAAGGCGGCGCGGTGCGGCGCTACGACGTGCCCATCGGCTATGCCTTGAAGCCCATCCCCGCGGGCAGCTGGGTGCACGAGCGGCTGCTGCGGATGCCCGAGGCGCGCTCGCTCGAGGGCCTGCCCATCGCCACCGTGACGGCGCCGGCGATGCCGCCACTGGAGGGCTACAGCTTCGAGGGCTACCGCAACCCCGACGGCTCGGTCGGCACGCGCAACCTGCTGGCCATCACGCAGACCGTGCAGTGCGTGGCCGGCGTGGTCGACTTCGCGGTGCAGCGCATCCGCGCCGAGCTGCTGCCGAAGTACCCGAACGTCGACGGCGTGGTGGCCCTGGCGCACGGCTACGGCTGCGGCGTGGCCATCGATGCGCCCGACGCGATCATTCCGATCCGCACGCTGCGCAACATCAGCCTCAACCCCAACTTCGGCGGCGAGGTCATGGTGATCAGCCTGGGCTGCGAAAAGCTGCAGCCCGAGCGCCTGATGCCGCCCGGCACCATCCCGCTGATCGACGAACGCAACGTGGCCGACGTGGGCGACAGCGCCGACGCCAATCTCGACGTGGTCTGCCTGCAGGACGAGGCGCACGTGGGCTTCATGTCGATGGTCGATGCGATCCTGCGCCAGGCCGAGGAACACCTCGAACGCCTCGACGCCCGCCGGCGCGAGACCGTGCCCGCGAGCGAGCTGGTGGTGGGCGTGCAGTGCGGCGGCAGCGACGCTTTTTCAGGCGTGACCGCCAACCCGGCCGTCGGCTTCTGCACCGACCTGCTGGTGCGCGCGGGCGCGACCGTGATGTTCTCGGAAGTGACCGAGGTGCGTGACGGCATCGACCAGCTGACCTCGCGCGCCAGCACGCCCGCGGTGGCCGAAGCCATGATCCGCGAGATGGCCTGGTACGACGCCTACCTCGACAAGGGCCGGGTCGACCGCAGCGCCAACACCACGCCGGGCAACAAGAAGGGCGGGCTGTCGAACATCGTCGAGAAGGCCATGGGCTCGATCGTCAAGAGCGGCAGCGCGCCGATCTCGGGCGTGGTGCCGCCGGGCGAGAAGGCCCGGCAGAAGGGCCTGCTCTACGCGGCCACGCCCGCGAGCGACTTCATCTGCGGCACGCTGCAGCTGGCCGCGGGCATGAACCTGCACGTGTTCACCACCGGCCGCGGCACGCCGTACGGCCTGGCCGAGGTGCCGGTGATCAAGGTCGCGACCCGCAGCGACCTGGCGCGCCGCTGGCACGACCTGATGGACATCAACGCCGGCCGCATCGCCGACGGCGAGGCCAGCATCGAGGACGTGGGCTGGGAGATGTTCCGGCTGATGCTCGACGTGGCCAGCGGCCGCCAGAAGACCTGGGCCGAGCACTGGAAATTGCACAACGCGCTGGTGCTGTTCAACCCCGCACCCGTGACCTGAATTCACAAGGAAGAAAAGATGGAAGACCTTCAAGGCAAGACCGCCCTCGTCACCGGCGCCAGCACCGGCATCGGTGCCGCCGTGGCCATCGCCTACGGCGCGCGCGGCATGCGCGTGGCGGTGCACTACAACCAGTCGGCCGGGCCGGCGCAGGCCGTGGTCGACACCATCGTCCGGGCCGGCGGCGAGGCCTTCGCGATCCAGGGCGATGTGCGCGACTCGGCCGCCATCGCGCGCGTGGTGCGCGACACGAACGCGCGGCTGGGCGGCATCGACGTGCTGGTGAACAACGCCGGGAGTCTGGTGAAACGCGCACCCATCGCCGAGTTCGACGACGCGCTGTTCGACGAGGTGCTGCACATCAATGCGCGCTCGGTGCTGGCCTTCTGCCGCGAGGTGGTGCCGCTGATGCGCGCCCGCGGCCAGCGCGGCAGCATCGTCAACGTGTCCTCGGTGGCCGCGCGCACCGGCGGCGGGCCGGGCGCCTACCTCTATGCAGGCGCCAAGGGCTTCGTGAGCACGGTCACGCACGGCCTGGCCAAGGAGCTCGCGCCCGATCACATCCGCGTCAACGCGGTGGCGCCGGGCGTGATCCAGACGCCCTTTCAGGACCGCTTCTCCACGCCCGCGATCCTCGAGTCCTTCAAGGCCGGCATCCCGATGGGCCGCATCGGCGAGCCCGACGACTGCACCGGCGCCTTCCTCTACCTCGCCTCAGCACAGCTCTCGGGCTACGTGACGGGCCAGGTCCTCGAGGTCAACGGCGGGCAGTACATGCCCTGAGGCACACCGCTTCCTTTCTTCATTCCAACAGCAGAGACAGACCCATGACACCGCATCCCTTCCTGCGCCGCATCGCCGCGCTGTCCGCCCTCGCCGCGCTGGCCTTGGGCGCCGCCGCGCCGGCCGCCGCGCAGGCCACCAAGTTCCCGACGCGCACCATCGAGCTGCTGGTGCCCTACCAGCCCGGCGGCGGCACCGACGGCCTGGCGCGCGCCTTCGCCGACGCGAGCCGCAAGCACATCGACCAGAGCATCGTGATCGTCAACCGGCCCGGCGCCGGCGGTGCGATCGGCTGGACCGAGGTGATCAACGCCCGCCCCGACGGCTACAAGCTGGCGGTGCTCACGGTCGAGCTGCTCACGCTGCCGCACCTGGGCCTGGCCAAGTTCAACTACGACGACTTCCAGCCCATCGCGCAGCTCAACGCCGACCCGGCCGCGATCACGGTGAAGTCCGATGCGCCGTGGAACACGGTGGAAGAGTTCCTGGCCGATGCGAAGAAGGCGCCCGAGAGCATCCGCGTGGGCAACTCCGGCAACGGCTCGATCTGGCACCTGGCCGCGGCCGCGCTGGAGGACAAGACCGGCACCAGGTTCAACCACATCCCGTTCCAGGGCGCGGCGCCCGCGGTGCTGGCGCTGCTGGGCGGCCACATCGAGGCCGTGGCCGTGAGCCCGGCCGAGGTCACGACGCATGTGCAGGGCGGCAAGCTCAAGGTGCTGATGGTGATGGCCGACAAGCGCGTCAAGGGCTTCGAGAAGGTGCCGACCGCCAAGGAGCGCGGCATCGACCTGTCGATCGGCACCTGGCGCGGCCTCGGCGCGCCCAAGAACACGCCACCCGAAGTGATGGCGCGGCTGCGCGAGATCGCCGCCAAGACCGCCGCCGAGCCGCTGATGCACGAGGTGATGGACAAGCAGAACCTGGGCTACGTCTACACCGACGGCGCGGTGTTCAAGGAGACGCTGGCCAAGGACAACATCTACTTCAAGACATTGATCACCAAGCTGAATCTCAAGCCCTGACCGGCTCCACGCACCGCGTGCCGAAGACCTAGAACAACACGGCACAACCCCTCAGGCGCGTCGCGTCTGCGGGCCTTTCTCGACCATTGAACGGAGACAAGACCATGCAACGCCGCACCCTCATCCAGACCGCCATCGCCGGCCTCGCCGCCGGCGCCCTGCCCGCCGCTTTCGCACAAGGCAGCTGGCCCACCGGCAAGGCCATCACCTACCTGGTGCCCTTCCCGGCCGGCGGCACGACCGACGTGCTGGGCCGGCTGATCAGCCAGAAGCTGGGCATGGTGCTGGGCACCAGCGTCGTGATCGACAACCGCGGCGGCGCGGGCGGCAGCGTGGGCTCGGAGATCGCCTCGCGCGCAGCGCCCGACGGCTACACGATGCTGGGCGGCACGATCAGCTCGCATGCCATCAACGTGAGCCTGTACCCGAAGATCGGCTACGACCCGGTCAAGTCCTTCGCGCCGGTCACGCTGATCGGCACCAACCCCGTGGTGCTGGTGGTCAACGCCGCGAGCCCCTACAAGACGCTCAAGGACGTGCTCGAGGCGAGCAAGGCCAAGGCCGGCGGCCTGTCCTCGGCCTCGGCGGGCACCGGCACCTCGCAGCACCTGTCGCTGGAACTGCTGGCCTTCAAGTCGGGCGTGAAGTTCACCCATGTGCCCTACAAGGGCAGCGGCCCGGCGATCCAGGACGTGATCGGCGGCCAGGTCGACATGATGTTCGACACCACGGTGGTGGCCGCGCCGCACATCCAGAGCGGCAAGCTGCGCGCCATCGCCGTGACCTCGGCCAAGCGGCTCGCGTCGCTGCCCGACGTGCCGACGATCGCCGAGTCGGGGCTGCAGGGCCTGACCGATTTCGAGGTCGTGTCGTGGCAGGCGATCTTCGTGCCGGCCGGCACGCCGGCGCCGATCGTCGACCGGCTGCACAAGGAGATCCGCACCATCCTCGCACAGCCCGACATGCAAGAGAAGATGAAGGGCTTCGGCATGGAACCGGCGGACATGACGCCCACCCAGATCGCGAGCTTCCAGAAGGCCGAGGTCGAGAAGTGGGCGCAGGTGATCAAGGCGGCAGGCGTCAAGGTCGAGTGACGCCCGCACGCGCCTGAGGCGACCGTCGGCCTTCGGTCGCCACCTCGTCCTGCGCCCTCGGTATGCTTCGGGGCTGCCGATCCTGGCAATGGACGAGGACTTCCCGCTCGAATGAAAGACGCCTTTTTGCGCCATCCCTGCCTGCGACCGGGCGGCGGCGCCATCGACGTGCTGTCGTGCGAGGTGCGCAGTGCCCTTGCGATCTGAAGCGACCGTCGCCGCCGACCGCAAGAACGCCTACCGCGAACAGACGCTCCGGCGCCTGCAGGCCACGGCCATCGAGATGGGTGCGACGGCGGTGCTGGGCTCGACGGTCGTGCTGCTGGCGCGGCTGCTGGTCCCCACGCCGGAACACCTCTGGCTGCGCGTGCTGCTGCTGCCGCTGACGGCGCTCTTCGCCTACATGATCGTCCGGGCCCCATCGGTGCGGGCCTACGGCGCCGCCTGCATGGCCACCATTGCCACGGTCAGCTTCAACAGCTACCTGGGTGCGCTGGGCACCGACCAACCGCTGATCTACTTCCTGCCGGCGGCGACCATCGTCGTGCTCGCCACCAGCTTCTTCTGGATCACGCTGGGCCAATGGATCGGTGGCGCGCTGGCCTGCTATGTCTTCTTCCTGCCCTTCGTGCTCGATCACGCAGCCAGCCGCACCGACACCGTGTTCTGCGTGCTGTTCGCGGCAATGGCCCTGGTGACCAGCTTCGTCAGCCACCTGCGCATACAGGACTTCCAGCGCCGCGCCTTCGACCAGGAATGCCGGCTGGCCGAGTTGTCCCTCACCGACACGCTGACCGGCGCGCTCAGCCGGGCCGAGTTCCTGCGGCAGGCCGACAAGGCCGCGCTTCGGGCCCGTGCGTCGGCCGCGTCGCTCACGCTGCTGTACCTGGACATCGACCATTTCAAGCGCCTCAACGACGGCCACGGCCATGCGGCCGGCGACGCCGTGCTGCGCGGCATGTCCGAGGTGCTGCAGCAGGCATTGCGCGACAGCGACGTGTTCGGCCGCTTGGGCGGCGAGGAGTTCTGCGTGCTGCTGCCCGATCAGGACGAACACCGGGCCCTGGCCCTGGCGAACCGCCTGCGCACCCTGCTGGCCGCGGTGCCGCGGCCCGACGGGCAGTTGACGGTCTCGGCCGGCATTGCCGGCCTGCGCGAGGGCGAATCCGTCGCGCAGACGCTGCACCGCGCGGATCTCGCGATGCTCAGGGCCAAGCAGGCGGGGCGCGATACGGTGTGCGTGGCGCAGGACGGCGACTGACGAGGGGTGCTCCCGGCTGGGGCGCGGCGCAGACACTGCCGCCAGGTCAGAAGCCAGGTGCCCTGTCTGGACAAGTGACCGTCGACATGGAGAACCATCAGATCCAATGGATTTCGCAACGTGTCGAAGTGTGTGTTTTTCGCGTGGAGGGGGCCGCACCCGAAAACGTGTAGGCGACCTTGGTTGACGCCCGGCGCCTGTGTCAGGGTGACGTTCTCCGGCGTCTGGATCCGCCACTGGCCCGTCTGGCGCCAACACGGCACGGATCACCGTGTCGACGGCATGCGGCCCGCCCGATGCGCCGCGGCGACGCACGCTCAGGTGCCTGCGGACGACCGTCGCGGCCGAATCAGGCCCTGCTTCAGCGCTGCTGGACGGCCACCTTCAGGCCGAGGCCGATGAAGATCGTGCCGACGATCTTTCCCTTCCAGCGGTTCAGCCAGGCGAGCCGGCCCAGCACGCGGCCCAGGGGGCGCACGGACAGCGCGAGCAGGGTGGAATAGAGCGCGCTCAGTGCGACGAAGATCAGGCCCAGGACAGCGAACTGCGCGAAGGTCGACCCGTGCCCCGGATGCACGAACTGCGGCAGGAAGGCAAGGAAGAACAACGCCGTCTTCGGGTTCAACACCTCGGCGGGAATGGCTTGCAGGAAGGCCTGTTTCGCGGTGACACGGGGCCGCACTGCTTCGACTTGCGGATCACCGGCCTTCTCGAGGAGTGCCTGGACGCCCAGCCAGATCAGGTAGCCCGCACCGACGAGCTTGACGATGTTGAAGGCCAGTGCCGATGTCATCAGGATCGCCGACAGGCCCACGGCGGCGGCCATGGCATGGACAAAGTCGCCGCAGGCGATGCCCAGGCCCGTCGCGATGCCGACGGAACGCCCGCCTTGCGCGGTTCGCATGAAGACCAGCAGCACGGCCGGCCCCGGGATCAGGAACAGGCCGATCACGACGGCGGTATAGGACACGAGGGTGGACAGTTCGAACATGGCGGCTCCATCAGCTACGCAGGGCAACAGGGGCATGCTAACCATTCGCGGCACGCCTCTTGCCGCGTCGGAACCGGTCGCCTCTGGACGCCCCCGGCGGCTTTCAGCGCTTGCCGCTCAGGACCGGCGCCAGGGGGCCATCTCCCGGACCGCACTCAGCTGTGCGAAAGGATGTTGACCAGTTGGCCGAAGGGGTCGCGAACGAAGAACCGGCGCACGCCCCAGGGCTCGTCCACCGGCCCGTATTCGATGGCGAAGCCCGCCGCCTTCATGCGCTGGAGTGCGACGTCCGCATCGTCCACTTCGATCGACAGGTCCGGTACGGGCGTGCCGGAGCCGCCTTCCGTGGCGAAGCTCAGCTGAACGCTCATCCGGACCTGGGAGCCATAGGTTCGTATCCAGCCATGGTCCATCAGAAGCTCGAGCCCCAGGACGTCCTGATAGAAGGACCGCGCCCGGTCGAGATCGAGCGCCTTGACATTGATGACCACTCTTTTGACTTGCAATCTTGGCTCCTTCACATCTAGCGCAGGAACCAGATCTTGAGCGTCACGTAGATCGCATAGCCCAGGCCCAGCACCATCCACAACAGGAAGAACATGTTGGCCCAGTAGTCGGCCGCATGGGCCGCGAGGGTGTATATCTGCCCATGGCAGCCTTTGCCGAGGCATTGAATCTCGCGCCGGATCAAGGCGCGCAACAAGGAGAAGAAGAGCACGCAGAGCACCCCCGACACCAGCAGCAGCCCGAGCGGGCCCATCATCCCTTCGGTGAGTTCACCGCGCTCATCGCGATAGCCCTTGCGGATCAGCCGCTGCCCGAACCGGTACCAGGCGAATCCGAGCAGGAGCATCAACGCGTAATAGAAGACTTGTCGCATGTCGTCGCTTGCACCAAGGCAGCAGAGTTCGTCGCGACGAATGGTATCCGGCCGCACGCAGTGCCTCGATGGCGTCCTCCATCGATCCACGCCACCGGCGTCTGCGGCCCGGCCGCCCGGCGCCGACGGCGTCGCGTCATGCGTCGGATGCTAGGCTGCGTGCTTTCGCATCCACACACCGAGAGGGGCGTTTGAAATGGGCACGTGGTCTACCGACAGCTTTGGCAACGACGATGCGCTGGACTGGTTTGGCGAACTGCGCGAAGCCCCCAGCGCGCTGCCGTTCATCCAGCAGACCTTGGCTTCCGGCTCGACGGAAAGCGTCGTCGCCGCCGGCGCGGTGCTGGCATTGCTCAACGGCAGCGACGGCGCCGACCTGCACCCGGACGTGGCCGAGTGGTGTGCCGGAAAGGCGGCACCGCCGGCCGCGCTCAAGCAAGCCGCCATCGATGCGCTCCAGGCCATCCTCGACGACCCGGAAGCGGACGGACACGACACCTGGGCGGAGCTGGGCGAGGACGATGAAGACTACCGCGCCTGGCTCTCGAACCTGAGGCACATCCAGGCCGGACTCCGGTAGGGCGTCGGTTCGCGCGCCGGAAGGCCTGCCGGGCCCCAAGCACACACCGGCAAGTCCTGCAAGAATTCGGCCCATCCCCGAGGGACCGAGGCCTGCCGTCGACACCTGACGAAGACAGGCGCCGGCCATTCCACCACAGGAGCGAATCTTCCATGACCGTTGCACACGCCATCCGGCTCACAGAATTCGGCGGACCGGAGGTCATGCGCCTCGAACGGCTCGACCTGCCGCCGCCCTCCCCGGGCGAAGTCCAGCTGCGCCAGACCGCGATCGGCTTCAACTACATCGACATCTACCAGCGCGCCGGCAAGTACCCGCTGCCGACACCGACCGGGCTCGGGCATGAAGCCGCCGGCGTGGTGGAAGCCCTGGGCGCGGACGTGAGCGACCTGGCGGTGGGCGACCACGTCGTCTACATGAACGCCGGTGTGGGCGCCTACGCGGACCGGCGCAATGTCGCGGCCAGCAAGCTGGTGAAGATTCCGGCCGGCATCGGCGACGAGGACGCCGCAGCCGTGTTCTTCAAGGCCATGACGGCGCAGTACCTGGTGAAGAAGACCCACGCCGTGCAGCCGGGCGACGTGGTGCTGGTCCACGCCGCGGCGGGCGGCGTCGGGCAGATCCTCAGCGGCTGGGCCAAGGCGCTGGGCGCCACCGTGATCGGCACCGCCGGTTCGCCGGCCAAGTGCGCGGCGGCGCTGGCCGCCGGCTGCGACGCTGCGATCGACTATTCACAGCCCGACTGGGTGGCCCAGGTCCTAGCGGCCATGGACGGACGCAAGGCACGCGTGGTCTATGACTCGGTGGCCCGGCACACCTTCATGGGGTCGCTGGATTGCACGGCGCCTTTCGGCCTGGTGGTGCTCTTCGGCGCGGCGTCGGGGCCTGCACCCGCCATCGATCCCGAGCTGCTGAACAAGAAGGGCTGCCTGTTCCTCACGCGACCGTCCGTGTTTCCGCACAACGCCGACGTGGCGACCTTCCGCGCCAACGCCGCGGATGTGTTCGCCGCCATGCAGAGCGGTGCCGTGCGTGCCGCGATCGGGGCGACCTTCCGCCTCGACCAGGTGGCGGACGCCCACCGGGCCGCGGAGCGCCGCGCGAGCACCGGCGCGATCGTGCTGCGCCCCTGAGGATGCATGCCCGGCGTGCACGAGGCGCCGGCGTTCCCTCCGGTTGCGCAATGCAGGGCCTAGCGTCGCTTGCGCACCCACCCGAACCAGATGCACACCCCCACCGGGATGCCCAGCGTGAGCCAAGCCAGCATGTCGCCCGCGCCGCCGTCGCTGAACAGCGCGGAGATCAGGCCCACGGTGGTCAACAGGCCCATCACCAGGGGCCAGCCCCAGAGCCGCCAGAAAGCGTGACGCGGGTTCATGGGCGGCGCTCCTTCAGCACGGCGGCGGCTTGCTGTGGCTGCTGCGGCGACGGCGCCCCGGCCTCCCTTGCCTTCGGCAGCGGCACGCTGTTGCCGCGCTTGAGCCAGAGATAGAGGCCGCTGCCCAGCACGATGATGGTGGCGATGTCGAGCAGCGCCCAGAGGATCTGCATCGGCATGCCGCCGTAGTCGCCGAAGTGCAGCGGCTGCGACACCAGCAGCGCCGTCAGGTACCAGGGCAGCTTGGGCGCCGCGCTCACCTCGGCGGTCTTGGCGTCGACCAGCACCGGCTGCAGCAGCTTCGAGGTGAAGGGCTCGTTGCCCTTGAGGAACACCGTCGTGTGGTGCGGGCTCGAGAAGGCGGTGCCCGGGAAGGCGATGAAGGACAGCTTGGAATGCGGTGCGACGGCGTAGGCCGCATCCAGCGATTTCTGCACCGAGGCCCGCTCGCCCACCGTCACCACCGGCTGGTCCTTGTAGGGCGCGAGCAGCGCGCTCAGCTGGTCGTACTGCCAGTACTTGATCACCAGGTCGGCCCAGGTGTTGATCATGCCGGTGGAGCCCACCACGAAGGCCCAGACCAGCGTGACGACGCCCAGCAGATTGTGCAGGTCCAGCCACTTGAGGCGCGGGCGCTTCTCGCGGCGCACGGTGCCGAACTCGAGCTTGCGCATGAAGGGCGCGTAGAGCACCACGCCCGAGACGATGGCCACCAGCAGCAGCAGGCCCATGAAGCCCAGGAACAGCTTGCCCGGCAGCCCCGCGAACAGGTCGACGTGCAGCTTGAACATCACGTACATGAAGCCCTCGTCGAACTTGGGCTGCGCCAGCACCTCGCCCGTGCGCGCGTCGACCGCCACCGACTTGAAGTCCTCGGTGGGGGCGGGCGTGGGCGTGAGCGTGACGAACCACAGGCCGTCGTCGTCCTCCGGCTGCGAGACGAACTGCACCACGCGATCGGGGTGCTTCGACTTCGCGACCTCGAGCACGCGGTCGAGGCTCACGCGCGGCGTGCTGGCTGGCATCTTCGGGGCCTCGATCTCGGTGCCCAGCAGGTGGCCGATCTCGTGGTGGAAGATCAGCGGCAGCCCGGTGAGGCACAGCAGCAGCATGAACACGGTGCAGACCAGGCTGCTCCACTTGTGGACCCAGGCCCAGGTCTTGATTCTTCGGCTGTTCATCGTGGTCTTTTTTGTCGTTCAGTCGCGGATCAGAAACGGTAGGTGGCGCTGACCACCACCTCCCGGCCCTTGCCGTACCAGCAGTCGCCGCGCGCCAGGCAGGTGCTGAAGTAGGTCTTGTCGGTGGCGTTGTTCACATTGAGCGCATAGCGCCACTGGGCGGTGTCGTAGGCCAGCACGAAGTCGAGCAAGGCCACGCTCGGGATGTTCGGACCGTAGCCACCGCCCGAAGTGTCGCGGAAATTGCTCAGGTAGCGCACGCCCGCGCCCACCGAGAAGCCGGTCGTGCCGGCGAGCGCGAAGCGGTACTTGGCCCAGACGCTGGCCTGGTTCTTCGGCAGGCCTTCGAGCTGCGCGTCGGCGTCGGTATAGGTGTAGTTCGCGATCAGGTCGAGGTCGCGGCCGATCGAGCCCTTGGCCTCGAGCTCGACGCCCCTGTTCTTCGTCTCGCCCAGCTGGGTGAAGACACCCGGCATCGGCTGGAGGATCTGGTTCTTCTCGCGCAGGTCGTAGACCGCGGCGCTGAAGGCCATCGCACGCTCCTTGGGCTCGTACTTGACGCCGACTTCCCACTGCTCGCCGCGCAGCGGCTTGAAGGTCTGGCCCATGGCCGCCGCCTGCGGCGTGAAGGACTCGGCGTAGCTGAGGTAGGGCGAGAAGCCCGAGGGCAGCCCATACATCACGCCGAAGCGCTTGGTGGTGGCGCTGGTGGTCTGGTCCTCGCTGCCGGCCGCGCCCGACACCGCACGGTCATGGCGCAGGCCGGCCAGGAAGATCCACTGCTTCCACTTGATCTGGTCCTGCGCATAGACGCCCATGTTGCGCTGGGTGGTGCGCGGCAGGTCGGTGCGCACGGGCTCGACGAAGTTGCCGTAGACCGGCGCGTAGGCATCGATCGCCCCATAGAGCGCCCCGCTCGCGACGTTCTCGGTCTGGCGCGAGAAGTCGGCGCCCAGCAGCAGCGTGTGCTGCACCTCGCCGGTGGCGAAGTGCGCCTCGGCATGATTGTCGAGCGCCGCGATGCGGTTGCGCGTGGCCGAGCTGTCGGTCACGCGGCCCAGCAGGCGCTTGTTGACCGGGTCCAGGCCCCAGCCGCCGGTGATCGTGAAGAAGTCGCCGTAGTGGTAGCGGTTGTCGTTCTCGTTCTGCGCCAGGCGGAAGTTCTGGCGCACCGTCCAGGTGTCGTTGAACTTGTGCTCGAACAGCCAGCCGAAGGTCTTGCGCTCGCTGTTGTAGTAGTCGCCGGGCTCGCCGATGAAGCGGCTCGCGGGAATGCGGCCGTTGGGGTTGGGCAGGATGGTGCCTTCCCAGGGCAGGAACTGCGAGCTCGAGCCGGTCTTGTCCTTCTGCCACAGCGCCTGCAGTGTGAGCGAGGTGGCGGCGCTGGGCCGCCAGGTCAGCGAAGGCGCGATCAGGCTGCGGTCGTCGGGCACGAAGTCGACCTGCGTGTCGGCATGGCGGTGCAGCGCGATCAGCCGGTAGGACCAGTCGCCGTCCGCGCTCAGCGCGCCGGTCAGGTCGGCCTGGACCTGCTTGCGGCCCCAGCTGCCGAACTGCACGCCGACCTCGCGCTGCGTCTCGGTCTGCGGCCGTTTGCTGACCATGTTGACGATGCCGGCCGCGGTGCCCGAGCCGAACAGCATGCCCGCCGGGCCGCGCAGCACCTCGAGCCGCTCCAGCGTGTAGGGCTCGGTGCGCGTGGTGCTGGTGTAGTAGCCATAGGCCTGGCGCAGGCCGTCGAGGTAGACGTCGGGGCTGGTGCCACGCACGCGCACCGAGTCGGTCCGCGCATCGAGGCCGTAAGCATCGGAGCGCACGCCGGCGGCATAGCCCAGCGCATCCTGCAGGCTGGTCGCGCCCTGGTCGACGATCTGGTCGCGGGTCACGACGGTGACGGCCTGCGGCGTCTCGGCCAGCGGCGTGTCGGTCTTGGTCGCGGTGGCGGCGTTCTTCGCACGGTAGCCGATCACCGCCGAGGTGGCGGTCTCGCGCTCGGTGTTGGCGTCGACACGCACCTCGGGCAGGGTCTGGCTTGCGCCTTGCGCGGTGGCCTGCAGCGACAGCAGGCCCAGTGCGAGGGAAAGCGTCGAGCGACGGGCGAAATGTGGCGTCATGCGAATCGTCACCAATATTGAAATGAGAAAGATTCGCATTCTATCCAGCGGTCCGCCCACCGCGGCCCTGCGCACGCCGAAGCGTTGCGCGTACGCCTCAACGGCTCAGAATGTGTGCAGGAGCCGTCGCGAGCGCGCCGCGCCAGCCAGAGTGAGGTTCCGGAGCGCAACCGCATGCCCGCGCGCCGAGCACCGCAGATGCGGGATCGGCGTGCGCAGCAGGCTCCTTCGCACGTTCTCAGCTCAGGGCGTGTTCCAGCAGCAGATCGATCTGTCGCCCCAACGCGCTCTCGGGTTCGACCAGCCGCTGCAGCAGGCTGAAGTGGTCGGTGCCGGGCTCGAAGTGCAGCGCGGAATGGTTGCCCATGGCCAGCCAGACCTCGTGCATGCGCCGGCTCTGTTCGCGCATAGCCGGCGTCTCGTCGGCCCCGGCCGCCAGCAGCAGCGGCGGGCCGTTCGACACCGCGCGGTAGAGCGGCGAGGCGGCCATCGCGCTGTCGGCGTCGAGCCGCAGGTTCTCGTTGAGCGAGGTCTGGGCCAGCGGCATAACGTCGTAGAGCCCGCTGAGCGCCACCACGCCGGCCACGCCGACCGTCGGCAGGCCACGCGCGGCCCAGTCGGTGAGCCCCAGCTCCATCGCCAGGTGACCGCCGGCGGAATGGCCGGCCGCGATCAGCGGCAGCGTGTCGCCCGCACGCGCGAGCACCGCGGGCATGGCGCTGCGCACCGTGTCGGTCAGCGTGGCCAGCGAGACCGAGGGGCACAGCGGGTAGTTGAGCATCGCGACGTGCAGCCCGCGCTGCACCAGCGAGGGCGCCACGAAGCGGAAGGCCGCCTTGTCGCGCCACTGCCAGTAGCCGGGGTGCAGGTACACCAGCACGCCTCGGGCGCCGGGGCCGGCGTCGAAGAAGTCGAAGGTGCAGCGCTCGCCCGCGCCGTAGCGCAGGTCGAGTTCGCAGCGGCCCGCGCGCACCGCCTCGGCGCTGCGTCGGTCGAACTCGGCGAACAGCGCGGGAAAGCCCGGTCGGGCCTGGCCCTTGAGGTACTCGTATTCAGGATCGTCCATCGTCGGTCTCGGTGCTTGCATGGGCCACCACGCGGTCGATGCGGCGGCCCTCGAGGGCCGTGACCTCGAAGGTCCAGCCCGCGCATTCGATGCGCTCGCCGACGATCGGCAGCTGGCCCGACACGGCCATCAGCAGGCCGGCCACGGTGTTGTAGCGGCCACGTTCTTCCTCGGGCAGCTCGCGGATCGCGAGCCGCGCCCGCAGTTCGGATACCGGCATCAGGCCGTCGAGTTCCCAGGCACCGTCCTCACGCTTGTGGGCCCAGGCGTCGGTGGTGGTGTTGGACTGCAGCTCGCCGGTGATGGCCTCGAGCAGGTCGCGCGGCGTCATCAGGCCCTGCACCACGCCGTATTCGTCGACCACGAACACCAGCCGGCCGGCGCGCATGCGGAACTGTTCGAGCAGTTCCATGCCGGTGAGCGTCTCGGGCACGAAGGAGGCGGGCTGCGCCACGCCCTCGATGGTGCCCTCGTGCTGCGGGCCGAGCCGCAGCAGGTGCGCCACGCTGATCACGCCCACCACGTCGTCGAGCGAGTTGCGGCACACCGGGTACCAGGAATGCACCAGGTTGAGCGCACCGGCGGCCGCCACCTTCTGCAGGCTGGCGGCCACGGTGTCGGTGGCGTCGAGCCATTCGATGTCGGCGCGCGGCACCATCAGCGAGCTCAGGCGACGGTCGTCGAGGTGGAACACGTTGCGCACCATCTGGTGCTCGTGCATCTCGATCACGCCGGCGTCCACGCCCTCCTCCAGGCTGGCGGAGATCTCTTCTTCGGTCACGGTGCGGGCGGCGTTGGCGTCGATGCGCAGCAGCTTCAGGATCATCGCGGTGGCGCCCGAGAGCAGCAGCACGAAGGGCTTGGCGCCGGTGGCCAGCGCCCGCATGGGCCGCGAGACGAAGCGCGCCACCGGCTCCGGATAGAGCTGGCCGATGCGCTTGGGCACCAGCTCGCCGAAGATGATGGTGAAGAAGGTGATGCAGGTCACGACCGCCGCGGTCGAGGCCACGCTGGCCGTGCCGGCGCCCATGCCCACGCTTTCCATCCAGACCGCCAGCGGCGCCGCGAAGGCGGCTTCGCCGACGATGCCGCTGAGCATGCCGATCGACGTGATGCCGATCTGTACGCTGGACAGGAACTGGGTCGGGTCCTGCATGAGCTTGAGCGCCGCGGCGGCGCCGGCATCTCCTGTTTCGGCCAATGCGGCAAGCCGCGCGCGACGGCTGGTGGAAAGGGCCATTTCGGACATTGCGAACAGCGCATTGAGCGTGGTCAGCAAGGCCAGCAGGAAAACATCCATGAACGAAGGAGAGAATGGGGACATGGCACTTTACTTGATCGGCGACGTGCAGGGCTGCGACGAGGCCCTGGGCCGCCTGCTGCAACGCATCGACTTCTCCCCCAGCCGCGACACGCTGGTGCTGCTGGGCGACCTGGTCAACCGCGGCCCCGCCTCGGCCGACGTGCTGCGACGGGTGCAGGCGCTGGGCGGCGCGGCGCGCAGCCTGCTGGGCAACCACGACCTGCACCTGCTGGGCGTGGCGCACGGCGCGCGCAAGTCGGGCCGCAAGGACACGCTCGACGGCGTGCTCGACGCGCCCGACCGCGACGCGCTGATCGACTGGCTGCGCCACCAGGCAATGGCGTTGCACCAGACCGTGGGCGGGCGCGACCTGCTGATGGTGCACGCGGGCGTGCTGCCGCAATGGTCGGTGGCGCAGACCCTGGTGCTGGCCTCGGAAGTCGAGTCGGTGCTGCGCGGCCCGACGCTGGGCGAGTTCGTGCGCACCATGTACGGCAACGAACCCGCGCAGTGGAACGACGCACTGACCGGCACCGCGCGGCTGCGCGCCATCGTCAACGGCCTCACGCGCTTGCGCTTCTGCACCGCCGACGGCGTGATGGACTTCGACACCAAGGACAGCGCCGACGCCCCGCCGGCCGGCTTCATGCCCTGGTTCGAGGTGCCGCAGCGCCGCGCGGCCAACGCCACCATCGCCTTCGGCCACTGGTCCACGCTGGGCTGGATCGACCGGCCTGGCCTGCTCTCGACCGACACCGGCTGCGTCTGGGGCGGCTGCCTCAGCGCGGCGCGCATCGGCGCCACGCTGGACGAGGTCGAGCACCTCGAGGTGCAGTGCGACCAGGCGCAGAAGCCCGGCGCCTGATCTCGGTGCAGCCGCTCAGTCGGCCGGCCTGAACCGCTCCAGCGCGCTGCGCTGCCGCCCCTGCGCGTCGAAGTTGTCCGGCGCCAGCCAGCGCTCGAAGGCACTGCGCAGCGCCGGCCATTCGCTGTCGATGACCGAGAACCACGCCGTGTCGCGGCTGCGGCCCTTGTAGACCAGCACCTGGCGGAAGATACCTTCGAAGCGGAAGCCCAGCCGCTGGGCCGCGCGCCGCGAGGGCGCGTTGCAGCTGTCGCACTTCCATTCGTAGCGGCGGTAGCCCAGCGTGTCGAAGGCCAGGCGCATCAGCAGGTACTGCGCCTCGGTCGACAGCGGCGTCTTCTTGAGCAGCGGCGAGAAGGTGACGTGGCCGACCTCCATCACGCCGTGCGCGGGCTCGATGCGCATCAGCGCCAGCGTGCCCACCGCGCGGCCGCTGGCGCGGTCGATCACCGCGAAATGCATGGGGTCGGCGCTCTGCGCGAGGCGTTCGACGTAGGCGCGCGTGGCCGCGGGATCGTCGGAGCGCTCGATCGACAGATAGGTCCAGTCGCGGCCGTCGGGCGCCTGCGCGTAGGCGGCGTGCAGGTCGTCGGCATGCCGGGCCGCGTCGAGCGGCTCGACCCGGCAGAAGCGGCCTTCGATGGCTTCGCGCGGCGGCAGGGCATGCGGGGTCCAGTCGGGCAGCGCGGGACCGACGGGTTGGCCGAAATCGTTGAGGCGGGTGGGCATGGCGAGGTCCTTCGAAAAAAGGGGCTGGCGCGGCCAGCAGAAGCACCGAAGGTAGCCATGCCATGGCCTCACTGAAAGTGCCAGGCAGAATGTGTTTCATGGTGCCACGATCCGCACGCTCCCCCACTGCCCTGCTCGAGGCCCCGCTGCGCCGGGAGCGCGACGCGGGCCCGATGCAGCGCCAGTTGTACGAGCGGCTCAGGCACGCCATCCTCGACGGCAGCCTTGCGCCCGGCAGCCGGCTGCCGGGTTCGCGCGCGCTGGCCGAGACGCTGGCCATCTCGCGCAACACCGTGAGCGCGACCTACGAGCACCTGGCGGCCGAAGGCTATGTGCAGCCCGACCGCCAGGGTACGCGTGTGACGGCGCTCTCGGCGCCGGACCTGCGCGGGCGCACGGCCGCCCCTACCGGCACCCCGGTCACCGCGCGCCGCCTCGCGGCCTTCCCGCCGAACGCATCGCGTCCCGACTCGGACGCCGCGCTGCGCCCCGGCGTGCCCGCGCTGTCGCACTTCCCGCTGACCGCCTGGCGCCGCGCGCTCGACCGGGCGCTGCGCGCGGCGGGCCCGGCCGCGCTGGGCTACGGCGACCCGCTGGGCGAAGCGCCGCTGCGCGCGGCCATCGCGCGGCACCTGTCGGTGGCACGCGGCGTGCGCTGCGCACCGCGGCAGATCGTCGTCACCGAGGGCGCGCAGGAGGCGCTGACGCTGTGCGTGCGCCTGCTCACCAATCCGGGCGACACGGGCTGGGTCGAGGACCCGGGCTACGGCGGCGCCAAGGCCGCGATGCGCGCGGGCGACCTGCGCATCGTGCCGCTGCGGGTCGACGCCGAGGGCCTGCAGGCGCGCGAGCGCGACTGGCAGCAGCACCCGCCGCGGCTGGTCTACACCTCGCCCTCGCACCAGTACCCGGGCGGCGCGGTGCTGAGCATCGCGCGCCGGCTCGAACTGATCGCCCGGGCGCGCGCGCACGGCGCATGGATCGTCGAGGACGACTACGACAGCGAGTTCCGCCACGCCGGCGAGCCCATCGGCGCGATGCAGGGGCTGGTGGAGGACGCGCCCGTGCTCTACGTCGGCACCTTCAGCAAGACGATGTTCCCCTCCCTGCGGCTGGGCTTCCTGGTGCTGCCCGAGGCGCTGCTGCCGGGCGTGCAGGCGCCGCTCGAGGAGATGCTGCGCGGCGGCCACCGCGGCGAGCAGCTCGCGATGGCCGACTTCATCGAGAGCGGCCAGTTCAGCCGCCACCTGGGCCGCATGCGGCGGCTCTACCGCGGCCGGCAGCAGGCCCTGCGGCTGGCGCTGCAGCAGCACCTGAAGGTGCCGCACCGCATCGAGGGCGGCCATTGCGGCCTGCACCTGACGGTGCGCCTGCCCGCGGAATTCGACGACCGCCGGATCGCGGCCGAGGCGCTGCGCCACCGCATCGCACCCTCCCCGCTGTCGGGCTTCGCGCTGCAGCCGCTCGCCGGCGACAACGGCCTGGTGCTGGGCTACGGCAACACCTCGGCCGAACTGTTCGAGCCGCTGGTCAGGCGGCTGTCGCAGATCGCGCGGGCGTCCGCGCGCGCCTAGCTGGGTGTGCTCGCCTCACGCTCGCGCCGGAAGCTGCGCGGCGTGGACCCGACCCACTGGCGAAAGCGCCGATTGAAGTAGGCCTCGTCGGTGAAGCCGCACTGGTGGGCGATCTCGCGCACCTGCAGCGAGGTGGACGCGAGCAGTTCCTTCGCGCGCTCCATGCGCCGCTCGGTCACCAGTTCGGTGAAAGTGCGGTCGGTCTTCTTGCGCAGCAGGTTGGCCAAGTAGTTGGGCGAGAGGAAGGCGGCGGCGGCCGCATCGGTGAGCGACAGCGGCTGGTCGAGGTTGTCGCGCACATAGCGCACCACGCGCTGCAGGGCGTCGCGCTGCGAGGTCCGGCCGTTGTGCTGCAGCGAGCGCCGCATCAGCGCTTCTTCCTGCCGGATGCAGGCCAGCCCGATGATCTGCTGCACGATGCCGCGCATCGCGATCTTGGCGCCGAAGCCGCGGCCCGCGTTGAGCGCCTGCAGTTCGTCGAGCCAGCCGCGGATGCGCGCGAAGTCCGCCGCGTCGAAGGCGAAGTCGACGTACTCCTGGAACAGGAAGGGCGCGAGGTCGGGATGGCGCGCGAGCGACACGTCGTCGAGGTCCAGCGCATCGACCTCGAGCGTCGGCCAGAGGAAGCGCTGGTCGAAGTTGACGATGCAGTACAGCGCCTCGGGCGGGTGCGGGATCACGTGCACCCGGTAGGGCAGCACGAAGCTCAGGTGGCGCGGGCCGAAGGGCCGCACCGCGCCGCCGATGGCCTGCTGCGACCGCCCTTCGATACCGACCTGGATCTGGAAGTAGGCATGCCGGTGCGGCAGCGTGAGCTCGTTGCGCGCGCCCTGGAAGCGGATGTCGAAATCCAGGTGATCGGCACGCTCGTGCATGCCGTAGGTGCGGACGGACGTGGGAAGGGAAGAAGAAGAGGAAGAGCGCATCGCGCCCGCGAGCGTACGCCAGCCGGCGCGCCGCCGCTTCAGACGACCTCGGCCTCCAGCACGCCGACGCCCGCCACCGTGCCGCGCAGCCGGTCGCCGCGCTGCACCGCGCCCACGCCGGCCGGCGTGCCGGTGAAGATCAGGTCGCCGGGCTGCAGCGTGAACAGCGTCGACAGGTAGGCGATGGTGTCGGGCACGTTCCAGATCATGTCGGCCAGGTCGCCGACCTGGCGTTGCGCGCCGTTGACCTCGAGCCGGATCTCGCCCGCGGCGGGATGGCCGGCCTGCGCCACCGGCACCAGTTCGCCGCAGGGCGCGGAGCCGTCGAAAGCCTTGCCGGTGTCCCAGGGCCGGCCCGCCTTCTTGGCCTCGGCCTGCAGGTCGCGGCGCGTCATGTCCAGGCCGACGGCATAGCCGTAGACATGCGCGAGCGCATCCGCCGCCGCGATGTTCGCGCCGCCGGTCTTCAGCGCGACCACCAGTTCGATCTCGTGGTGCACGTCCTTAGACAGCGTCGGATAGGCGAAGGCCGCGCCGTCCGCGACGATCGCATTGGCCGGCTTCATGAAGAAGAAGGGCGGCTCGCGCTCGGGGTTGTGGCCCATCTCGCGTGTGTGTTCGGCGTAGTTGCGGCCCACGCAAAAGATGCGGTTGACCGGGAAGCGCGCGCGCTCGCGCGCGATGGGCAGCGAGTGGACGGGCGCGGGGGCGATGGCGTAGCGGGTGTCGGTGGAAGTCATGGATCGACTCTAGCCAGCGACGGCCCGCGCGCCGGGCACGCGTCTACGCAGGTCTTGGACTCCGCTACGTTTCAGCGCGCTCAGCCGGCCACGCTGAAGCCGGTGTCGAAGGTCCCCTTCACATCGAGCGGCTGCTTGATCAGCCCGACCTGGCGGTAGAAGTCGGCCGTGGCCTGCTGGTCGGCGACCACCTGCGCGTCGATGGCCACCCACTTCTGCTGGCGGCGTTCGAACTGCAGCTTTGCCGCCTCGGGCGGGATACCGATGATCCGGGCCAGCGCGGCCGAGTAGGCGTCGACGTTGTCGTAGGACCAGCGCTGCGCCTTCACCACGCGCTGCAGGAAATCCTGCAGCACCGGCCGCTTGGCGGCGATGGCGCTGTCGGTGGCGGCGAGGTAGCTCAGGCCCGGCAGCAGGCCGCGCCCGCTGACCAGCACTCGCGCGTGCTTGCTGACCTCGGCCAGCGCGGTGTAGGGCTCCCAGGTGGCCCAGGCATCGACCGAACCCTGCGTGAGCGCCAGCTTGGCATCGGCGGGCGCGAGGAAGCGGATGTTCACGTCCTCGGGCTGGAGGCCGGCCGAGCCGATGGCCTTGAGCGCCACGTAGTGCCCGATCGAGCCGCGGTTGGTGGCGATGCTTTTGCCCTTGAGCTCGGCCGCGGTCTTCAGCGGCGAGTCGGGGCGCACCAGCACGGCCGTGCCGTAGGCGTCGGAGCGGTTGGCGCCGATGGCCTTGACGCGCGTGCCCGCGGCCAGCGCGAAGATCAGCGGCGCGTCGCCGATCGGCCCCGAATCGACCGCGCCCGCATTGAGCGCCTCGGCCAGCGGCGCGGCGGCCGGGAACTCCGACCACTGGATGTCGTAGCCCAGCCCGTCGAGCCCGCCCGCGGCCTCGAGCAGCGCGCGCAGCCCGCCCTTCTGGTCTCCGGCCTTGAGCACCGGGCGGGACTGGGCATGCGATGCGAGGGCGGGCAAGGCCAGGGCCGCGGCGGTGCCGAGGGCTTGGGTCACGAACTGGCGGCGGGAGGCGAAGGTCATGGCGATGTCTTTCCTTGGGAGATGGATGAATTCAGTGGACGAAGCCGCCCTTGACGAAGCGCACCGGCTGCGCGTCCATGCGGCGGATCAGCGCCTCCAGGCCGTCGGTGGGCGGTGCCGCGTCCACGGTGCGCGGCGCGATCTCGGTGCGGCACAGCAGGTCGTCGTCGGACCAGCCCGCCTGGCCCGGCCGGCCGAGCGCGCGCAGCCAGCCGTCGCGGTCGGCGAGCAGTTCGACGCCGGCCAGCGTCGCGCTGCCGGCGACCTGCGAGAACACGGCCCAGGCGGCGTCGCCGTCGAGCACGCAGCCCGCGCTCGGCGCGGCCGAGGCGGCGGGGCGCAGCCAGACCGTCACGAGGCGCGGGTCTTCCAGCGGCGGCGCGCCCGCGGCCACGATGCGCACGCGCTGGCCGCGCCAGCTCGCGAGCGGACGTGCCGGGCCGCCGTCGCAGCGCACGGCGGCATCGGGCAGCGCCACCGGCAGGGCCCAGGCGCCGGTCGCGCGCAAGGTTTCGCCCGCGGCCTGCGCCTTCATGAAATCGATCAACGCCCAGGCCTCGTCGTCGCGCAGCACGGCGCCGAAGGCCGGCATCGACGGTGTGCCGTGTCGGTCGCGCGTGCCGTTGAGCACATGCCACAGCAGGTCGCCATCGGCGCGCCGCCACAGCAGCGGGCCGCTCAGGTTGGGCGGCCATACGGGCTGCGCGGCCGCAAGCGGCCCCTGCCCTCTGCCGTCCGTGCCGTGGCAGGCCACGCAATGCTGCGCATAGAGCGCGCGGCCCTGTGCGATCGATTCCACGGTGAAGCCGCTGGGCGAGCGATGGAAGCTGGTCGGCGTGGCCGGCACCCAGGCCACGCGCGCGTCGGGCCAGGGCGCGAGCAGCAGCAACAGGGGCACGCTGGCCAGCAGGGGCCAGCGTCGGCGGCGCCAGAAGACCGCCAGCAGCAGCACGAGGGCGCACAACGCGAGCACCGCCACCGTGAGGCCCAGGCGCCGCGCCTGGCCCAGGTCGATCAGCAGGTTCTCGCCCGACAGCCGCCAGGCCCAGGGCCAGGCCGGCTGGCCATGGCTGGTGCCCGACAGCCCCAGCCAGCCGAGCACGCGCAGCAGCGCGAGCTGGAGCGCCTGCAGCAGCGCGATCAGCGCATTGAGCCACTCGCCATCGTCCCACAGGGCACTCACACCTCAGCTCGACGCAGAAGCAGCGACACGCAGTGCGCCCATCGGGGGGTCGGCCAAGAACACCGCGGAACCGGCTTCGCCGGGCCGCCGGTGTTGCCCCCTTGAGGGGGAAGGGGCTACACGAAGTGAGCCCCATCGGGGGTGAGTCGGTTTCACCATGTCGCGTCCAAGCCGAGGTGACGCAGCGCCTCGTGCCGCAGCTCGACCAGCCGCGGATGGTTGCGGTGCCGCGGGTACGGCAGGTCGACCACCAGCTCGGCCACGATGCGCGCCGGGCGGTCGCTGAGCACGATCACGCGGTTGGCGAGGAACAGCGCCTCCTCCACGTCGTGCGTCACCAGCAGCGCCGAGAAGCCGGCGCGCTGCCAGAGCTTGACCAGCTCGCTCTGCATCGCGATGCGCGTGAGCGAGTCGAGCTTGCCCAGCGGCTCGTCGAGCACCAGCAGCTGCGGGTCGTTGACCAGCGCGCGCGCCAGCGCCACGCGCTGCGCCATGCCGCCCGAGAGCTGGTGCGGGAAGCTCTTGGCGAAATCGGCGAGGCCGACCAGCGCCAGCGCATCGTCGACGCGCGAACGCTGCGTCTTCAACAGGCCGCGCGCCTGCAGGCCCAGCGCCACGTTGTCCCAGACGTTGCGCCACGGGTAGAGCGTCGGGTCCTGGAACACGACGATGCGCGAGGGGTCGGGCCGCGTGATGGCCTCGCCGTCCTGCGCGATGCTGCCCACGGTCGCGGGCTCGAGCCCGGCCACGAGGCGCAGCAGCGTCGACTTGCCGCAGCCGCTGGGCCCCAGCAGTGCGACGAACTCGCCGGGCTGCACGCGCAGGTCGATGTGGTCGAGCACCTGCAGCACGCCGTCCTGCTGCTTGAACCAGTGGCTCACGCCCTCGATGTCGATGTGGGCGCCGGCCGTGGCGGTGGCTACCATTTGACGGTCCCCTTCTGCCACGACAGCGCGCGGTCGCGCACCGTGAACAGCAGCGTGATCAGGCCCGAGCACAGCACCGCCATCACCCCCAGTGCCGCATACATGTTGGCGTAGGCGGCCCAGCCCTGGGCCCACTGCAGGTACCAGCCCAGGCCGGCCTTGACGCCCATCATCTCGGCCGTGACCAGCACCGAGAACGAGGCGCCCAGGCCCATGAACAGGCCGACGAAGACCTGCGGCAGCGCCGCCGGGATCGCCACCCGCCGCACCAGGAACCACTCGGTGGCGCCCAGCGTGCGCGCCACGTCGTAGTAGCTCTTGTTCACCGAGGCCACGCCCGACCAGGTTAGCACCGCCACCGGGAAGAAGGTGGCCAGCCCGACCAGGAACACGGCCGCGGCATAGCTCGAGGGTGCGAAGAAGAAGGCCAGCGGCAGCAGGGCGGATGCCGGCACCGGCCCGAGGAAACGCAGCACCGGGTGCACCCAGTAGCCCGCGATGCGCGACCAGCCGATCCACACGCCGGTGCCGAAGCCGACCAGCGCGCCCAGCACGAAGCCGTGCGCGAGCAGGCGCAGCGAATGCGCGGTCGACAGGCCGAGCCGGGCCCAGTCCTCGTAGGCCACGTCGATCAGGCTCTGCGGCGGCGCGAAGAAAGGCGGCGGCAGCAGGCCCAGCTTGGCGGTCAGCACCTCCCACAGCGCCAGCAGCAGCGGCGCGGCGATCAGCCATTGCCCTGCGGGGCGCAAGCGGCGGCCGGCCCGGCCCGCGTGCGTGCCGAGCAAGGCCACGGCCAGCAGCAGCACGCCCACGACCAGCGTCGCCACGCCCAGTTCGGTGGTGAAGGTCCAGTCGTTGAAGCCCACTTCCTTGTTGGGCCAGTAGAGCGTGAGCGTGCCCAGCGCCAGCCAGGCGATGGCGGCGACGATGCCGGTGCGCCAGAGGCCGATGGCGACGGCGTCCTGCAGCGAGGCGGGCACGTCCGTCGCGCGCGGTGGCTGCGCCCGCGGCGGCGCGGGTGCGGGCGATGGCCTGTCGAGGCGCCCGCCCAGGATCTGTTCAGCGGTCGTCATGGGAGTCCCTCCGTGTTGCGCACCGCAGTGCAAGAGCTGGCCTCGAGCGGCCCGGCGCGGCGCTCATGCCAGCACATCCACCGCCACGTGGTTCGCCAGCCGCGCCGGATCGGTCGAGGCCTTGAGCACGCCGACCGAGCGGAAGTCGCGCGCATAGAACTCGACCTCGTCGCGCAGGTTCTTGCCCACCGGATGGTGGCCATGCGTGAGCGTGCCCAGCAGCGCCTGCAGGTCTTCGACCGGCACCTTGGGCGAGTACTTGGCGAACAGCTTGGCCGATTCGTTGGGGTTCTCGGCCACGAAGTCCGAGGCCTGCACGATGGAGCGCACCAGCGCTGCGACCGTGGGCTTGTCCTTGCGCACCAGTTCGCCGCGCGCGCCGACGATGCAGCAGACCTTGTCCTTGTATTCGCCCGAGAGGTTCGATGCGAGCTCGATGTAGCGGCCCTTGTTGCGCTTCTCGATCAGGTAGAGCGTCGGGTCGCCGTCGGCGATCGCCTGGATCTCGCCCTTGTTGACCGCGATGTCGAGCAGGTCGGCCGGGTACTGGCGCCAGGCCACGTCCTTGTCGGCGTCGATGCCGTTCTTCTTGAGCAGGATGGAGAAGAAGTTCTTGCCCGGGCTCGCGATGTCCGACACGCCGATGGTCTTGCCCTTGAGCTTCTGCAGGTCGGTGATGCCGGCCTCCTTCACGCCCACCAGCCGCACGCAGCCGCCGTGCGAGCTGCCCACGATCTTCACGTCGAAGCCCGACTCCAGCGGCTTGAGCCAGCGGTGGATCATGCCGACCGCGGCATCGGCCTTGGCCGTGGCCAGCGACTCGAGCAGCTGGTCGGTCGAGCCGGTGTAGTTGATCAGGTCCACCTGCAGGCCGTTCTTCTCGAAGAAGCCGCGCTCCTGCGCCACCACCACCGGCGACAGGCAGAAGGCCGATGCGTTCCAGGCGAAGGTGAGCTTGCGCGGCTGCGACCAGGCGCGCGAGGCGAGCAGGCCGCTCGATGCGACGACCGCGGCCGCGCCGCCGGCACGCAGGACGCCGCGACGGGAAAGGGATGTGTTCATGCTGGAGGGGCCTCGTTCTTGGAGTTACAGGAGCAGTTCGGGCTCGGCCTCGACCAGCCCTTCGTAGAGGCTCTCGAAGGCATGGCGCGCGCCCTCGGGCCCGCCGATCTGGCCGTGCGTGTGGCGCGCCACCGCCTCGTCGATGGGCTGCGGCGTGCCGGCCGCCTCGGCCAGCAGTTGCGTGTGGCAGGCGTTGTCGAGCGCGATGTACCACCAGGCCGCGGCCTCGACGCTCGGGCCCGCGCTCAGGATGCCGTGGTTCTTCAGGATCGCGCCCTTGCCGTCGCCCAGCGCCTTCGCGATGCGCAGGCCTTCGCTGTCGTCGACCACCATGCCGGTGAAGTCGTCGAACAGCGCCACGTCGCCATGGAACACGCAGCTGTCCTGCGTGAGCGTGTCGAGCTTGCGGCCCAGCGTCGACCAGGCCTTGCCGTAGGTCGAGTGCGTGTGGGCGGCGGCGATGATCCCGGGGTTGTACTCGTGGATCGCCGCATGGATCGCGAAGGCCGCCTTGTTGAGCGGCCGGTCGCCGATCACGGTCTCGCCCTTCGAATTGACCAGCAGCAGGTCGGACACCTTGATGCGCGAGAAGTGGATGCCCAGCGGATTGACCCAGAAGTGGTCGCTGAGCTCGGGGTCGCGCGCCGTGATGTGGCCCGCCAGGCCCTGCGCGAAACCGAAGCGCGCGAACAGCCGGAACGCACCCGCCAGCCGCTCCTGCCGATGCCGGCGTTCGGCCTCGACGCTGGTGCGCGGCGCGGGCGGGTCGAACCAGAACTTCTGCTGCGGGTTCGGGTTGAGCTTCAGCGGCTGGGCCGCGTGGCGGTCGATGGAAAGAACGGCGCTCATGGGGTGATTCCTTGTGTAGGGGGAGTTGCCCCTTCCCCCTCTGGGGGAAGGCGGGGATGGGGGCTCGCGGCGCATCGACCGGTGCGGCGATCTCAAAGGCCGCGGGCCCCCACCCCCACCCTCCCCCAGCGGGGGAGGGAGAAAGAAAAAAGCTCAGGCCGCCTTGCGCGCCGACGCGATGCGCTGGGCCACCAATTCGTGCGTGCGCGGGATCAGCTCGCGGCCGTAGTCGCTCGCATCCTCCAGCGGGTCGAAGCCTCGGATCAGGAAGGTGGTCACGCCCAGGTCGTAGTAGTCGAGCAGCGCATCGGCGACCTGCTCGGGCGTGCCGACCAGCGCGGTGCTGTTGGAGCGCCCGCCGATCTCCTCGGCCACCGCGGTCCACAGGCGCTTGTCGACGCGCGAGCCCTGTGCGGCCGCGGCCAGCAGGCGTTTCGCGCCTTCGCTCTGCTGCGGCCCGCCGCGGTTGTAGCCCTGCACCACGCGCAGGCGCTTGGTCTCGGCCAGGATGCGCTCGGCGCGTGCCCAGGCGGCCTCCTCGGTCTGCGCGAGGATCGGCCGGAACGACACCGAGAAGCGCACGCTGCGCCCATGCTTCGCGGCCTCGGCGCGCACGCGCGTGGTCAGCTCGCGCGCCTGGTTCAGGGATTCGCCCCACAGCGCGTACACGTCGGCGTACTTGCCGGCGACCGGGATCGCCGCCGCCGAAGCGCCACCGAAGTACACCGGCACATGCGGCGTGCCGTGGCGCGTCTGCACCGGCTTGACCTCCGAGAAGGCGTTCTGGAAGCGGTAGTGCGCGCCGTCGTGGTCGAAGGGCTTGTCGGCGGCCCACACCTTGTGCAGCACCTCGAGGTACTCGTCGGTGCGCGCATAGCGCTGGTCGTGGTCGAGCCAGTCGCCGTCGCGTTTCTGCTCGTCGTCGGAGCCGCCCGAGATGTAGTGCACCGCGAGCCGGCCGCCGCTGAACTGGTCGAGCGAGGCGAACTGCCGCGCCGCCAGCGTGGGCGACACGAAACCGGGCCGGTGCGCCAGCATGAAGTGGATGCGCTCGGTGACCGAGGCGGCGTAGGCGACGGTCAGCGTGGCGTCGGGGCCGGTCGAGTGGTGCGGCACCAGGATGCGGTCGAAGCCCGCGTTCTCGTGCGCCTGCGCGAAGGCCCTCACGTAGTCGCGGTCGATCGCGGGACCGCTGGGCGCATGGACCTCCGAGACCTTCTGGCCCTGGATCATGCCGATGAATTCGATGGGACTGCTCATGGGTCTTTCCTTCAATGGGAATGGGCTGGCAAGAGATTCAGGCGGCCGAAGGACGGCGCAGCACCTTGTCGAAGCTGCGGTCCCACAGGGGCCGCACGTCGGCCGGGCCGTCCAGCACGCCGAGTTGGAGGAAGGCGTCCGCGACCGCCTGGTGACTGCGGATCGCAGCCTCGCTGCTGGCCACCAGGCTGCCGTCCTGGCTGCGGTTGTTGTAGAGCTCGAGGATGTCGCCCACCGGCACCCGCGTTTCCCTGGCCTGCGCCTCGGCATAGACGCGGTAGTTGTCGTTGCTCCACGCATAGGCGCGCTGCAGCCGCTGCAGGTAGTCGGCGATCGCGGCCTGGCGCAAGGGGTCGGCGATGGCCTTGGGGTTCGCGTAGATCAGGAAATTGCCCGACAGGTAGCCGACACCGGTCTTGAGCGTGCGTGCGCCGTAGCGGGTGCGCGCCAGCTGGCCGTTGTAGCCCCAGATCGCCCAGGCATCGAGATCGCCGCGCGCAAAGGCCGAGAGCCCATCGGCCGGCGTGAGGTTGATGGCCTGGATGTCGTTGAAGCCCAGCCCGGCTTCGACCAACTGCTTGTAGAGGTAGTAGTGGGCCGTGGTGCCGCGCACATAGCCCACGCGCTTGCCGCGCAGGTCGGCCACGCTGCGCACCGGCGAATCCTTGGTCACGAAGGTGCCCTGGTTGTTCAGGTCCTCGTGGTAGACCGCGACGATGCGCACCGGCGACCTGGCACGCGCCGCGAACACGGGCGGAATCTCGCTGCCCGAGCCGAGGTCGAGCGCATCGCCGTTGATCGCCTCGATGTGCAGCACGCCGGAGTTGAACTCCTTCCATTCGATGCGATAGGGCGTGTCGGCCAGGCCCGCGGACTGCAGCAGGGTCTGGTGCAGGCCCTTGTAGAACGCGATGCGCAGCGTCACGCCCGACAGCGACGGCGCGCTGGCGGCGTGCGCCGCGGGCCAGCCTCCTGCCGCCGCGGTGGCGACGCCGCCGGCGGCCTGCAGCCATTGGCGACGCGACCACGCGCGCTGCGGCAGGCACTCGCTGGATTCGAATGGCATGAACACGGTCCTTCAAAGCGGATAAGAGGACCGAGACCGTAAGCCCCGTCCGGTCGAAACCCAAGAAGGAAAAGCGCGTTTGGATATGCGCGAAACTTTGTTCGCCCGGCCGGGGCCGGCGCTTACCGTCGAGGGCATGAGCCCCCATGCCCTGCAACGCCCCGCCCTTCCCTTCGACACCGGAATCGACGACGTGGTGCTCGCGCAACTGACGGCGCGCTTCGCCGCGACCGCGGCCGACCACGACCGATACGGCAGCTTTCCGCACGACAACTTCGCCGCGCTGCAGCGGCACGGCCTGATCGCGCTGGTCGCGCCCACTGCCGTTGGCGGCGGCGGCGCCTCGCTGGGCACGGCACGGCGGGTGATCGCGGCGGTGGCGCGCGGCGAGCCCGCGACCGCGCTGATCCTGACCATGACCTACCTGCAGCACAACGCCATCGCACGCGCCGACAGCCGCTGGCCGCGGCACCTGCGCGAGCGCGTGCTGCAGGACGCAGCACAGCACGGTGCACTCATGAATTCGCTGCGCGTGGAGCCGGCGCTGGGCTCGCCCGCGCGCGGCGGCCTGCCCGACACCATCGCCCGCCGCGACGACGAGGGCTGGACGATCGACGGCCACAAGCTCTACACCACCGGCATCGAGGGCCTGGGCTGGCTGTCGGTCTGGGGCCGCACCGACGAGGACGAGCCGCGGGTCGGCACCTTCCTCGTGCCGCGCGATGCGCCCGGCGTGCGCGTGATCGAGAGCTGGGACCACCTGGGCCTGCGCGCCTCGGGCAGCCACGAAGTGGTGTTCGAGAACGTGCGCATCCCGCTCGACCATGCGGTGGACCTGCGTGCACCGGCCGACTGGGCGCCCGACGCCGGCAGCCAGACCGACATCGACGGCCACGCCACGCAGCAGGCCTGGATGGTGGTGATGCTGGGATCGCTCTACGACGCCGTCGCGCAGTCCGCGGCCGACTGGCTGGCCGGCTTTCTCAACGAACGCGCGCCGGGCAGCCTGGGGGCGCCGCTGGCCAGCCTGCCGCGCGTGCAGGAACAGGTGGGCGAGATCCGCGCGCTGCTGCGCAGCAACCGGGTGCTGCTCGACCATGCGGCAGCCGAGGTCGATGCCGGGCGTGCGCCCAGTGCGGTCGACAGCGGCCTGCTGAAATTCACCGTGACGCGCGATGCGGTGCGCGCCGTGGAGATCGCGTTGCAGCTGTGCGGCAACCACGGCCTGAACCGCCGCAACCCGCTCGAGCGCCACTACCGCGACGTGCTCTGCAGCCGCATCCACACGCCGCAGAACGATGCCATCCTGGTCGCGGCCGGCAAGGCCGCGCTGCGTCCCGCGGCCTGACGGGCCCCGAACGATCGACAATCCCTTCCATGACCACTGCCACCGCCACGCTCACCTGTGCCGACGTCCGCCGCCACCTGCTCGCCCGCGAGCCGGAGATCGCGCTGATCGACCTGCGCGAGGAAGACCCCTTTGCCCAGGAACATCCGCTGTGGGCCGCCAACCTGCCGCTGTCGCGCATCGAGATCGAGGCCTGGCGCCGGATCCCGCGGCGCGACACGCTGATCGTGCTGTACGGCGAACACGGCGGCATCGACCTCGCGCCCCAGGGCGCGAAGGTCTTCGCCGCGCTGGGCTACACGCATGTCCACCTGCTCGAAGGCGGCCTCGAAGGCTGGCGCGCGGCCGGTGGCGAGCTGTTCCGCGACGTCAACGTGCCGAGCAAGTCCTTCGGCGAACTGGTCGAGCACGAGCGGCACACGCCTTCGCTGTCGGCACCCGAGGTCAAGGCCCTGGTCGACGCGAAAGCCAATGTGGTGGTGCTCGATGCGCGCCGCTTCGACGAGTACCAGACCATGAGCATCCCGTCGGCCACCAGCGTGCCCGGTGCCGAACTGGTGCTGCGGGTGCGCGCGCTGGCGCCCGACCCGAGCACGCAGGTGATCGTCAACTGCGCGGGCCGCACGCGCAGCATCATCGGCACGCAGTCGCTGGTGAACGCCGGCATCCCCAACCCCGTGGCGGCGCTGCGCAACGGCACCATCGGCTGGAAGCTGGCCGGCCAGGTGCTGGACCACGGCGCCGATCGGCAGGCCCCCGCCGCGCTGTCCGACGCGCAGCGCGCCCAGGCCCAGGCCGATGCGCGCCGCGTGGCCGACGAGGCGGGCGTGCGCCGCATCGCGCTGGCCGCCCTGCACACGCTGGAAGCCCCCGCCCGCACCATCTACCGTTTCGACGTGCGCACGCCCGAGGAATACGCGGCCGGCCATCTGCCGGGCTTCGCGAACGCGCCCGGCGGCCAGCTGGTGCAGGAAACCGACCACCAGGTGCCGGTGCGCGGCGCACGTATCGTGCTGGCCGACGACGACGGCGTGCGCGCCTCCATGAGCGCCTCGTGGCTGGCGCAGATGGGCTGGGAGGTCTATGTGCTGAGCAGCGTGCCCGACACGGCGGCGCTCGGCGAGAAGACCGTGCCTGCGCCCGCCTACCCGCCGGTGGCCGCGGTGGTGGCGGAGATCACGCCCAGTGAACTGGCGGCGCTGCTGAAGCTGCCTTCAGGCACGGCCGTGATCGACGTGACCACCAGCGCCAACCACGTCAAGCGCCACATCCCGGGTGCCTGGTGGGCGATCCGCGCACAGCTCGCGGATGCGCTGGCGGTGGTCCCGGCCGCGCAGCGCTATGTGCTGACCTGCGGCAGCAGCCTGCTCGCGCGCTATGCCGCGGCCGACCTGCGCGCGCTACTCGATGCGCGCGGGCAGCAGGAGGTCGAGGTGGTGGTGCTCGCGGGCGGCAACGCCGCCTGGTTTGCCGCCGGCTTCGAGGGCGAGAGCGGCGAGGCGCGGCTGGCCAACCCGCGCACCGACCGCTACCGCCGGCCCTACGAGGGCACCGATGCACCCGCCGAGGCCATGCAGGCTTACCTCGACTGGGAGTACGGCCTGGTCGCGCAGCTGGGGCGCGACGGCACGCACCATTTCAAGGTTATCGATCAGCCGGCGAAAGCGGCTTGAAAGCATCGCAACGCGGCCGTGACACCATGTCGGCCGGGTAAAGGATGGCGGGCGGCGGCCGCGGCCGTCATCCGCCGAAGGGCCTGGGCGTTGGTTGTGAACATCCACAACAACACGTGTCAGGAGCTTTGCCATGATCAGACTTCCCGTCCTTGCCTTGTCCGCCGCCGCGCTGGCGGCAGCACTCACCGGCTGCGTGGTCGCGCCGGTGGGCCCCGCCTACGCGGCCCCGCCGGGGGTGGCCTACGTCGCGCCGACCTATGTGTCGCCAGGTGTGGGATTCGTCTGGGCCTACCACCCGCGCTACGGCTGGGGCTGGCACCACCCGCAATACGGTTGGCACCGTGGATGGAGATAGGCTCTCCCCCGAGGGCTTCGCGCACTGCGTGTCGCTTCGCCTTCCCCCACCAGCGGCCCGGCAAAGCCGGTTCCGCGGTGTTTCACGAAGGGAAAAGGAGCACACGGAGCCCTGGTCGGGCTCGGCGTCTGAGCCTCAGCTCGGCTCGGCGCTCTTGAACAGCGCCGCGACCTTGCGCTTGGGCTTGATGTTGCTCGAGATGCCGCGCGCGGGGGCGGCCTTGGCGGCAGCCTCCCAGGCGGGCGTGGTGTCGGGCTCGCCGGCTTCGTAGGGCTTGTCGAAGAACGGGTCGCGCGAAGCCGAGCGGTGCGGACGACCACCCACCGGGCCGCGCGCGGGGCTGCTGCTGCGCACTTCGGGGCGCGGCTCGCGCGGCGCATCGAGCTTGTCGAGCACGTCGCGTGCATCGCCGGCCTCGCCCTCTTCGCGCCAATGGCGACGGCCGTCGTTGATGCGGCCGCGCGGGCGGTCTTCCTCGTACTCCATGGCCTCGAGCTCGATCGGCTTCTTGATCAGCTTCTCGATGTCGGCCACCAGGCGCGCGTCGTTGCCGCCGCTGGCGAAGCTCACGGCCAGGCCGGACGCGCCTGCACGGCCGGTGCGGCCGATGCGGTGCACGTAGTCCTCGGCGTTGAACGGGATGTCGAAGTTGAACACCGCCGGCACGTCCTTGATGTCCAGGCCACGGGCCGCGACGTCGGTGCACACCAGCAGGTCGACTTCGCCCTTCTTGAAGGCCTCGAGCGCCTTCAGGCGTTCGTCCTGGCTCTTGTCGCCGTGCAGCGCGGTGGTCTTGAGGCCTTCACGCTCGAGCGAGCGGGCCAGCCGGGCGCAGCCCAGCTTGCTGTTCACGAAGACGAAGGCCTGCGTGATGCCGCGCTGGCGCACGATCTGCTTGAGCGCACGGCGCTTGTCGTCGTCGCTCACGCTGTAGAAGCGCTGCTCGACGGTCGATGCGGTTTCGTTGGGGCGCGCCACCTCGATGGTGACCGGGTCCTGCAGGTAGCTGCCGGCCAGGCGCTTGATCTCGGGCGAGAAGGTGGCCGAGAACAGCAGCGTGATGCGCTGCTTGGGCAGGTAGCTCAGGATGCGCTGCAGGTCGGGCAGGAAGCCGATGTCCAGCATGCGGTCGGCCTCGTCGAGCACCACGTACTCGACCTGGTTGAGCACCGCGTTCTTGGCTTCGATGTGGTCGAGCAGCCGGCCGGGCGTGGCGACCAGCACCTCGACGCCCTTTTTCAGTTCCAGCGTCTGGGGTTTCATGTCCATGCCGCCGAACACCACCGCGCAGCGCAGGTTGGTGTACTTGGCATAGAGCTTGACCTGCTGGGCGACCTGGTCGGCCAGCTCGCGCGTGGGAAGCAGCACCAACGCCCGCACCGGATGGCGCGCGGGAGAGGTGGAACTGTTCTCGTGCTTGAGCATGCGCTGCAGCAGGGGCAGCGAAAAGGCGGCCGTCTTGCCGGTGCCGGTCTGGGCGGCGCCCATCACGTCCTGACCCGACAGCACCACCGGAATGGCCTGTTCCTGGATCGGCGTCATGGTCTCGTAGCCCATTTCGGCTACGGCGCGCGCCAGCGGTTCAGCCAGCGAAAGATTGGAGAAGGAGCTTGTCATGAAGCCCGCTATTGTCGCACCGCGGCAAAAAACGGCGATGACAACGCGGAAAAGCGGCTTTCCGGGCCCTTCGGGTGGCGCGAAAACGACGCGCCACCGCCCTTACATTCTTTACAACTGCTTGGCCGCGAAGGTGTCGCAGGACTGCATGGTGCCGGTCTTGTAGCCCGCGCCGAACCAGCGCTGGCGCTGGGCGCTGGTGCCGTGCGTGAAGCTGTCGGGCACCACGGCCCGGCCGGCCGAGCGCTGCAGCGCGTCGTCGCCGATCTTCTGCGCCGCATTCATGGCCGATTCGATGTCGCCCGGGTCCAGCCATTGCTTGGACTGCTGCGAACGGTTGGCCCAGACGCCCGCGAAGCAGTCGGCCTGCAGCTCCACGCGCACGCTGACCGCGTTGTTCTGGGTCGGACTCAGCCGCCCGCGCATGCCGTCGACCTTGGCCGTGATGCCCAGTTCGTCCTGCACGTGATGGCCCACCTCGTGCGCGATGACATAGGCCTGGGCGAACTCGCCCGGCGCCCCGAGGTCGCGCTTGAGCGTGTCGAAGAAGCCCAGGTCGATGTAGACCTTCTTGTCGCCGGGGCAATAGAAGGGGCCCATGGCCGACTGGCCGGTGCCGCAGGCCGTGGGCGTGGCGCCGCGGAACAGCACCAGCCGCGGTGCCGTGTAGGTGCTGCCGTTCTGCTGGAAGACGGCGGTCCAGGCCACCTCGGTGTTCTTGAGCACCGTCGAGACGAAGGCCGCCTCGCGGTCGTCGGGCGGCGGTTTGTGGGCCGGGCCCTGCTGCTGCACCTGCGGGGCGGACTGGCCGCCGCTGAGCAAACCCAGCACGGTCAGCGGGTTGATGCCGAAGATCCAGCCCGCGATCAGCGCGACCGCGACGGTACCGATGCCGACGCTGCGCCCTCCGATCGGAAAGCCACCGCCACCGCCACCGCCATCGCGGCGGTCTTCGACGTTGTCCGACTGTTCGTTGCCTTCCCATCTCATCGCGCGCTCCTTCGCCGGTGGATGACGGCGACGCCCGGATCGTACGCGCTCAACGGGCGGAAACGTAACTGACGTTCAGCATGCCGGCCGGCGCGGCGGACGGCGCCGGCGTGGCGGCCAGCGACGCGTTCAGCACGTGGGTGCCCTGGCGTTCGGCCGCGTAGAACTGCGCGGCCTTCTCGACCTGGGAACGGGTCAGCGACACCATCCAGACGATCTGGACCAGCACGACGCCCGAGAGGACGGCGAGCAGCAGCCAGCGAAGGGGACGGGTCTCGCGCTTGGCAGTCGAGGGGGTCATGGGGGCTCCGGTCCCGCGGGCACAGCGCGGTCGGATGCGATCTTGCCGCGCCGGCCCCCGTGGTCCGGGGGCGACGGAGCGCAAACGGCTGTAGGACCGCAGCGGCCCCACGCCTCGGCCTGGACCTCAGGCCTTGGGCAGCGTCACGCCGCGCTGGCCCTGGTACTTGCCGCCGCGGTCCTTGTAGCTCACTTCGCAGACCTCGTCGCTCTCGAAGAACAGCACCTGCGCGCAGCCCTCGCCCGCGTAGATCTTGGCCGGCAGCGGCGTGGTGTTGCTGAACTCCAGCGTCACGTAGCCTTCCCACTCGGGCTCGAAGGGCGTGACGTTGACGATGATGCCGCAGCGCGCATAGGTGCTCTTGCCCAGGCAGATGGTCAGCACGTTGCGCGGAATCCGGAAGTACTCGACGGTGCGCGCCAGCGCGAAGCTGTTGGGCGGGATGATGCAGTAGTCGCCGTGCATGTCGACGAAGCTCTTCTCGTCGAAGTTCTTCGGATCGACCACGGTGCTGTGGATGTTGGTGAAGACCTTGAATTCGGGCGCGCAACGGATGTCGTAGCCGTAGCTCGAGGTGCCGTAGCTGATGATCTTCTGACCCGCGGCCTCGCGCACCTGGCCCGGCTCGAAGGGCTCGATCATGCCGTTCTGCTCGGCCATGCGCCGGATCCACTTGTCGCTCTTGATGGTCATGTCGGGGTGTCCTTAGGGGCCGCTATTCTAGGCACCCCGTCGCCCGGACCGGCCCGCTCAGCCCGGCAGCGCCTGCGAAATCACCGTGCGCTCGATCAGCCGGTCGTCGCCCAGCACGATCATCGCGAACAGCAGCTCCTCGAGGTTCTGCGCCAGCCCGGTCTTGCGCGCGAGCAGCGGCGTGGCCTGGGGATTGATCACCACGAAATCCGCTTCGCAGCCCGGCTGCAGGTTGCCGATGGTGCCGGCCAGGCCCAGCGCCTCGGCCGCGCCGCCGGTGTGGCGCCACCAGAGTTCGGACGGGGCGATGCTGATGCCGGGCTTGGTCTGGCCCTCGCGGCCCACGTAGTAGGCGGCCAGCATGGTGGCGAAGGGGCTGAAGCTGGTGCCGCCACCCACGTCGCTGGCCAGGCCGTAGGCATAGCCGATGCGGTCGGCGCCCTCGAAGTCGAAGAAGCCGCTGCCCAGGAACAGGTTGCTGGTCGGGCTCACCGCGGTGGCGGTGCGGGTGGCGCGCATCAGTTGCCGGTCGGCGTCGTCGAAATGGATGCAGTGCGCATAGACCGCGCGCTCGCGCATCAGGCCGAAGCCGTTGTAGACCTCGAGGTAGGAGCGCGCCTGCGGGAACAGCTCGCGCGCCCACTTCACTTCGTCCTTGTTCTCCGCCACGTGCGAATGGACCCAGGTGTCGGCATAGCGCGCGGCCAGCTCGCCCGCGCCGCGCAGCTGCGCATCGGTGCTGGTGGGCGCGAAGCGCGGGGTGATGGCATAGCCGAGGCGGTCGACCTTGTGCCACTTGCGGATCAGCGCCTCGGTGTCGACCAGGCTCTGCTCGGTGTCGTCGCGCACGCCGTCGGGCGAGTGGCGGTCCTGCAGCACCTTGCCGGTGATCATGCGCAACTGGCGGCGCTGCGCGCTCTCGAAGAAGGCATCGACCGATGCCGGGTGCGAGGTCGCGAAGGTCAGTGAGGTCGTCACGCCGTTGCGCAGCAGCTCGTCGAAGAACACCTCGGCCACTTCACGCGAATGCGCGGGATCGGCGAACCGGCTCTCGGCCGGGAAGGTGTAGTTCTCCAGCCAGGGCAGCAGGCCGTCGGCGGGTGCGCCGACGATGTCGGTCTGGGGGAAGTGGATGTGCATGTCGACGAAGCCCGGCGCCAGGATGCGGCCGGGCCAGTGCGTGACCGCGGCATCGGGATGGCGCGGCGCCACGGCCGCATGGCTGCCGGCATCGAGCACGCGCTGGCGGCCCTGGTCATCGGGCGCGACGACCAGCAGGCCATCCTCCTCGTAGAGGGGTCGACCGTGGTCGTCGAAGCGCAGGAGGGCGGCGCGGTAGGCTCGTTTCATCGTGGCCGAAGCCTAGCGCAAGACGCGCCGGCGCCGATCCGCCCCCGCGTATAGCGGCTATCGGGCGACACGCCCCTGCACACCCTCGACCAGCCAGTTCATCTTGAGGATCTGCTCGTCGGTCAGCGCGCTGCCCCTGGCGATCTCCACATGCCCTTCGTTGTCGCGCACGTCGGCCGCCACGGCCGCGAATGGCTGCAGCTTGCCCGCCGCGATGTCCTTCTGCCGCGCCAGCACCTCGTCCTGCACCGCCTTGGGCACCTTGGGTCCGAAGTCGCCCACGCGGATCATTCCCTCCTTGACGCCGCCCCAGAGATTGCCGGTCTTCCAGCTGCCGTCGAGCACGGCGCGCGCACGCTGCGTGTAGTAGCCGCCCCACTGGTGCGTGACCGCGACGATCTGCGCATCGGGCGCGACCTTGCGCATGTCGGAGTGGTAGGCCACGGCCATCTTGCCGCGCTCCTGTGCGGCGGCCATCACGGCGGTCGAGCCGGTGTGGAAGGCGATCACGTCGACGTCCTGGTTGAACAGCGCCATGGCCGCGTCGCGCTCCTTGGGCGGGTCGAACCAGACGTCGAGCCACACCACCTTGACCTGCGCCTTGGGGTCGACCGAGCGCATGCCCAGCGTGAAGGCGTTGATGCCCTGCAGCACCTCGGGGATCGGGAAGCCCGCGACATAGCCCGCCACGTGCGTCCTGGTCATGCGCCCGGCCGCCACGCCGGCCAGGTAGCGGCCCTCGTAGTAGCGCGCATTGGCGGCCGCGACGTTGGGCGTGGTCTTGTAGCCGGTGATCGACTCGAACTTCACGTCGGGGAAGTCCTTCGCGACCTTCAACGTCGGCTCCATGTAGCCGAAGCTGGGCGTGAAGATCAGCTTGTTCCCCTGCTGCGCCAGGTCGCGGATCACGCGCTCGGCGTCGGCGCCCTCGGGCACGTTCTCGACGAAGGTGGTCTGCACCCTGGGGCCCAGCGCGGCCTCGACGGCCTTGCGGCCCTGGTCGTGCTGGTAGACCCAGCCGGCATCGGCGAGCGGCGCGACATAGACGAAGCCGATCTTCAGCGGCGGTGCAACGGGTGCGGTCGCGGGTTGTGAAAAGGCGGGAGACGAAAAGCAACAGGCAGCCGCGAGCGCGGCCACGAGGTTTTTGTACATGGTGTTCCTCTACATGGCCCCGGTGAATGAAAAACGCGTTGCAGCCGGGACGCCTGCAACGCGGGGCGGTATTTTAAGCCACCGTCATCGCCCCGCCTTGGCCTGGCGCAGGTTGTCCTTCAGATGCGCGGGCACGCGCTCGTCGAAGCCCAGCGCCACGCGCCGCACCTCGGGCGTGTCGGTGGGCGCATGGCCCACGCCGAGCGCGCTGGCGCGCGGCGCGTCGATGGCCACCACCGTGCCCTCGACCCGGCCGATGCCGGTGATCTCGCAGGCCACCACGTCGCCCGCATCGACCGAACGCGAATGGCAGGGCGTGCCCATGAGGATCACGTCGCCCGGCACCAGCGTGATGTGGCGCGCGATGTCGGCGATCACGTAGTGCGGGCCCCAGATCGTCTCGTCGCCGATGTGGGCTTCCTGCACCACGCGGCCGTTGACCGTGGTGCGCAGGGTCTGGGCGAACAGGTCGACGCCGCGCACGATGCCGGGCCCGATGGGCAGCAGCGTGTCGGCGCCTTTGACGCGCAGCATCGAGCCCTGGTCGGTGTCGCGGAAGTCCTGCAGCCCCATGTCGAGCGCGGGACAGAAGCCCTCGATGAAGTCCCAGGCCTCGTCGGGCGTGACGTTGCGGCAGGTCTTGCCGATCACCACCGCGTACTCGCCCTCGTAGTTGAGGTACTTCACATCGGCCGGCTTGAGGATCTGGCCGCCGTGGCCGTTGAGCGCCGTCGGCGGCTTGGTGAAGTAGGTCGGCGTCTCGCTGGGCTTGGGCTTGTTGCGCGTCTCGTGGCTGCGCGAGCGGTAGGAGATGTGGACCGCGATGATCTTGCTGGGCGAGACCGGCGGCAGGTAGTGCCGGCCTTCGGCCTCGAGCAGCCGGCCGTCGTCGAGCCGCAGCCGGCCGGCGTCGGCGCCCTCTTCCACCACCGTGCCCCAGAAGGCGCTGCCACCCACCAGCACGCGGCGGCGCTCGACGCGCGGGCCGCGCATCACCGCGGGCAGTTCATCAAACGGAAATTCGAAGTTCATGGCGTTCCCTGAAACCACATGTGGATGTTGCCGGTGCCTCTCGCGTTTTCATATGCGGAGAGCGTCTCGCCCGGCGTGCGACATTGCGCGCCGCCCAGCGCGCCCAGCATCTGCAGGTAATGCGCGCCGAAGGCCTCCCAGGGCAGGCGGCGGTACTCGGTGTCCCAGCGCTCGAGGATCTGGTCGTGGCGGCCCTGGCGCAGCAGCTCGATCGCGCCCTTGTCGCTCGCGATGTTCTCGGGCCGCGACACGTTGCTCTCGTGGAAGATGCGCGGATGGTTGGGCTTCCAGTCGATGCCGTTGAACTTGTGGCTCAGCGCGCCCGAGGCGATGAGCAGCACGCGCAGGTCGCTGCGTTCGATGGCCTCGCCGACGGCCTCGCCCGACTTCAGGAAGTGAGGCCACTCGCAGTTCTGGCACGAGCTCACCGTGACCACCGGCAGCGCAGGCTCCTCGAAGCGCAGGTGCTTCACGAGGTTGATGGTCGGGTACTGCCGTCCCAGGTCGGGGTGGGCGATCACGCGGTTGTAGCCGCCGCGTTCGCGCGACACCGTCTCGATGGCCTGCGCCAGCGCCGGATGGCCGCGGTAGTCGTAGGGCACGCCGTGCAGGTACCAGGGCATCTCGTCGGAGGTGTACATGCCGCTGTACTGACGGCCGCCGTCGACCAGGTGGTAGCCGGTGGTGAACCAGTGGGTGTCGAAGATCACCGCTACGTCGGGCCTGGCCTCGGCGATCTTCGCGCGCAGCCGGGCGTAGCCGGCGATCAGGTCCGAGTCCTCGCCCGCGCCCTGGAGCCGGCGGAATTCCTCGCACTGCATCAGGCCCGGATGGTGCGAGACCAGTGCGGCGCCAACGATCGTTCCCATGTGTTGTTTCCTTTTCAACGGTGGCTGAAACTGGCCTTGAAAGGCTTCTTCGGGACCACGACATCCTTGACGTCGCAGAAGAACTCGAAGCTCCAGTCGCCCCCCTCGCGGCCCACGCCGCTCCTCTTGATGCCGCCGAAGGGCGCGGCCAGGTCGCGGATGCCGAAGCTGTTGACCCAGATGAAGCCGGTGCGCACCCGCTGCGCCACCGCCGTCGCATGCGCGGTCTCGCCGTAGCAGACGCCGCCCAGGCCGTAGTCGGTGCCATTGGCCAATGCGATGGCCTCGTCGTCGTCGGCAAAGGTCTGCAAGGTGAGCACCGGTCCGAAGACCTCGTTCTGCACGATCTCGTCGTCCTGCTGCAGGCCGGTGAGCATGGTGGGCTGGAAGTACTGCGCGCCGAAGCCGTGCCTGGCGCCGCCCCACAGCAGCTGCGCGCCGCCGGCCACCGCGCGCTCGACGAAGCCGGCCACGCGCTCGACCTGGCGCGGATGGATGATCGGCCCGACCTCGGTGGATTCCTCGCGCGGATCGCCGACCGTGAGCTTCTCGACGTGGCCGCGCATCGCGGCGACGAAGGCCTCGGCCACCTTCTCGTGCACCAGGAAGCGCGTGCCCGCGAGGCAGACCTGGCCCGCGTTGCGGTACATCAGCGCGCCGGTCGCGGCGGCGGCCTCGAGGTCGGCGTCCTCCAGCACGATGAAGGGGCTCTTGCCGCCCAGTTCCAGGCTGCAGGGCACGAGGTTGGCGCCGGCCGCCTGCGCGATGGTCCTGGCGGTGGGCACCGAGCCGGTGAAGGACACGCGGGCGATGCGCGCGTCGGCCACCAGCGCGGCGCCGGTGCGCGCGCCCGTGCCCTGCACCACGTTGAACACGCCCGGCGGCAGGCCGGCCGCGTGCGCGGCATCGGCCAGCAGCGAGCAGGTCAGCGGCGCCCACTCCGGCGGCTTGAGGATGCAGGTGTTGCCGGCCGCGAGCGCGGGCCCGAGCTTCCAGGTCGAGAGCATCAGCGGCGCGTTCCAGGGCGTGATGATCACCACCACCCCGGCCGGGTCGTGGCGCACGATGTGATGCGCCTGCTCGGTGTCGATGGGCCGGTCCTGCAGCGTCAGCGCGTGCTGCGCGAACCAGCGGATGTTGAGCATGGCGCGCGGCACCACGCCGTGGCGCATGCGCGAGAGCAGCACGCCGGCGTCGTTGCTCTCGAGCAGGCAGAAGGCCTCGGCGCGCTGGCCGATCTCCTCGGCGAAGCGGTCCAGCAGCGGCTGGCGCTCGGCCGCCGTCAGCGCGCTCCAGGCCGGAAAGGCCTTCTGCGCGGCGGCGATCGCGGCCTCGACATGCGCGGCCGTGCCTTCGGCGATCCGGCCCAGCAGGCGCTGGTCGATCGGGCTGTGCAAGTCGAAATGCTGGTCGGACGGCACGCGGCGGCCGTCGATGTAGTGGTCGGGGGACACGGCGATGCCGGCCACGTCGAGGGTTGTCATGGGTACACCTTCACAAGTCGGTTGTCCATTGCGCTACACGCCGCCCGCAGCCGACGAAACGGGTGCAGCCAAGGCGAGAGATACCGCGGAACCGGCTTTGCCGGGCCGCTGGTATCGCCACCTTGAGGGGGTTCGGGGGTGGGCTTCATTTCAGACGAAGCGGACGGAGATGGAGCCGAGCGGCCCGTAGTCCGCATGGAACACATCGCCCGCCGCACAGGGCACGGGCCGGGTGAACGAGCCGCCCAGCACGATCTCGCCGGCGTCCAGGCCCTGGTCGAAGGCCGCGAGCTTGTTGGCCAGCCAGGCCACGCCGTTGGCCGGGTGGTTGAGCACCGCGGCGCCCAGGCCCGATTCCTCGATCACGCCGTTCTTGAACAGCAGCGCGCCGGCCCAGCGCCAGTCGACCGCATCAGGCCGCATCGGCCGGCCGCCCAGCACGATGGCGGCATTGGCCGCGTTGTCGGCGATGGTGTCGAGCACCTTGCGCGGCGCCTTGGTCTCGCGGTCGAACTGCTCGATGCGTGCGTCGATCAGTTCCAGCGCGGGCACCACGTAGTCGGTGGCGTTGAGCACGTCGAACAGCGTCACGCCCGGGCCCTTGAGCGGCTTCGCGAGGATGAAGGCGAACTCGGTCTCGAAGCGCGGCACGATGAAGCGGCTCGCCTCCACCTCGGCGCCGTCGCGCAGCAGCATGTCGTCGAGCAGGGTGCCGTAGTCGGGCTCGGTGATCTGCGAGGCCAACTGCATCGCGCGCGAAGTCAGGCCGATCTTGTGGCCGATCACGCGCCGGCCCTCGGCCAGGCACAGCTTCATCCACTCGGCCTGGATCGCGTAGCTGTCCTCGATGGTCATCGTGGGATGGCGGCGCGAGAACTGTGCGAGCTGCACGCGACTGCGCTGCGACTGCTGCAGTTCGCGCGCCAGCGCGGCGTGGATCGACGCATCGAGCATGGGGGTGTCTCCGTCTTGGGGTTCAGGGTGCGGGCCACGAGTTTCGGCCGCGCACTGCGCCCTCACAAGCAATGGTTTCGGAGACATTCACAAGCAGAGATTGCGAATTGAGGAAGCGCCGGGTCCGCGCCAGTCCGCGCGGCTGAAGCATTCAGTTGCAGGCGGGGGACTGGATGCTGGCAACCTCTGGACTTCATGGAAAAAAGAAATCTCCTTCAACGACACGCTTCCGCCTGGCCATACCTCGGGCTGGCGGCCCTGATGCTCACCGGCGCCGCCCACGCGCAGAACAACACCGGCGCGAGCTGCGAGACGCTGCGCGCACAGATCGAGTCGCGCATTGCCGCGGCGGGCGTGGCGCACTTCAGCGTCACCACGGTCGACGCCAACGCCACCGCGAAGGGCAAGGTCGTGGGCAGTTGCGAGCTGGGCTCGAAGAAGATCGTCTATGAGACGACCGACGCCACCGGCCCCTCGCAGAGCACGGCGGCCCCGAAGCCGCGCGGTGCGGCCATCGTCACCGAGTGCCGGGACGGTTCGGTCTCGATGGGTGGGGACTGCCGGAAGTAGCGCGCTCAGCCCGCGCCGTCAGCGCGCGAGGCCAGCAGCAGGTAGGCCCTGTCGCCCTCGCCCCCGCGGCCGATTTCGGTGAAAGCACACGCGCCATAGAAGCCCAGCGCCGCTTCGTTGCGGCTCAGGCACTTGAGCACGAAGCGCGTGCGAGGCCAGCCCGGCAGCGCATGCAGCAGGGCCCGGCCCACGCCGCGCCCCATCCATGCACGGTCCACATACAGGTGATGGATGAACTGCTCGGGCTCCCAGAGCGCGATGAAGCCGACCGGCCGCGCCGCCTCGTCCTGCGCCACCCAGAGCCTTTCGTCCTGCGTCTGCGCGTCGAAGTCGGCCAGCGCAAAGGCCTCGGCGGGCTGCCACACGAAGGTCTCGCGGCGCGAGCGCAGGAACAGCGCGCGCAGCGCGGGGGCGTCGGCGGCCTCGGCGCCGCGGATGGTGATCGTCATGCGCCGGCCTCCTCGGCCTCGCCCTTCTTGACCAGAAACTCCACCATCTTCGCGGCCGCGGGCTGCAGGCTCTCGGCCTCGCGGTAGCAGATCGCGAAGCGCCGCCGCGCCCATGTCTCCTGCAGCGGGATCACCTTGACCATGCCCATGCGTGCGGAGGCCAGGCCGACCTGGCGCGGGATCACGCTGATGCCCAGGTTGGCCGCCACCACGCGCAGCGCGGCGTCGAAGTTCGACACCACCACGCGGTAGCTCAGCGTGCGGCCGGCGCGCGCCGCAGCGCGGTGCAGCATGGTGTGCACCGCCGTGGCCGGGGGCAGGCCCACGTGCTCGAAGTCCAGCGTCTGCTCGAAGCGCAGCGTGCGCCTGCGCGCCAGCGGATGGTCGGGGTGCACCGCCACCGCGAGCTCGTCGCGCCGGTAGGGCCGGTGCTGCAGGCCCTCGAAGCCGATGCTGTCCCAGCACACGCCCAGCGACGCGCTGCCCTCGCGCACCATGCGCACCAGGTCGCGCGAGAAGCGCTCCTCGATGTCGACCTTGATGTCGCGATGCGCCGGCTCGCGCATGAAGGCCGCCACGTCGTCGAGCAGCGATTCGGCGATGGCCGAGGCGCTGGCCACCAGCCGCACCTGGCCCCGGATGCCGCCCGCGAAGGCCGCCACGTCGGACTCGATGCGCGCCAGGGTGAACAGCAGCGTGCGCGCATGCTCCAGCAGCGCCAGCCCGGCCGGCGTGGGCTCGACGCCGCGCCGCCCGCGCACCAGCAGCGGCGCGCCCAGCTGATGCTCGAGCTGGGCGATGCGCTTGCTGATGGCCGAGGGCTCGATGTGCTCCTGCGCCGCCGCCTGCTTGATGCTGCGGTGGTCGCACACGGCCACCAGCAGCCGCAGGATCTTGAGATCGAGGTCTTGCATGGGCTGGATGTGAGAGATTCCGATCCGGAATTTTGCCTGTTCCCATTTACCACTTTAGCCAGCGATCGGGAATTCCTATAGTTCTCCGACAGCGTGCCGCAGCCTGCGGCCCGACCCGGAGACACACGATGAATGGATTGCCCGCCCGCGCCACGGTGCGCGAAGTCGGCCTGCGCGACGGCCTGCAGAGCATCGCCACGGTGCTGCCGACCGAGCGCAAGCGCGAATGGCTGCGCGACGCGGTGGCCGCGGGCCAGCGCGAGATCGAGGTCGGCTCCTTCGTGCCGGCGCGCCTGCTGCCGCAGCTGGCCGACACGGCCGAGCTGCTGGCCTATGCCAAGACCCTGCCGGGCCTTTCGGCCTCGGTGCTGGTGCCCAACCTGCGCGGCGCCGAGAGCGCGCTCGAGGGCGATGCCGACCTGATGATCCTGCCGCTGTCGGCCAGCCACGCCCACAGCCTGGCCAACCTGCGCAAGACGCCCGACGAGGTGGTGGCCGAGCTGGGCCGCATCCGCGCGGCGCGCGACGCCTCGGGCCGCAAGACGCTGATCGAGGGCGGCGTGGGCACGGCCTTCGGCTGCACACTGCAGGGCGCGGTCGAACCGGCCGAGGTGCTGCGCCTGCTGCAGGCCCTGCTCGATGCGGGTGCCGACCGCGTGAGCCTGGCCGACACCGTGGGCTATGCCGACCCGCTGTCGGTGAGCCGGCTGTTCGATCAGGCGCTGAAGATCGCCGGCGACCGCTTCTGCTGCGGCCACTTCCACGACACGCGCGGCCTGGCACTGGCCAACGTGCTGGCCGCGGCGCAGCTGGGCGTGAGCCGCTTCGACGCCTCGCTGGCCGGGATCGGCGGCTGTCCGCATGCGCCCGGCGCGAGCGGCAACGCCGCCACCGAGGACCTGGGCTTCATGCTGGCCGCGATGGGCATCGACACCGGCCTCGACATGGACGCGCTGCTCGCGCTGCGCGCCAAGGTCGCGGGCTGGCTCGCGGGCGAGCAGACGAACGGCGCGCTGTGGCGGGCCGGCCTGCCGAAGACCTTCCCACGCGCCGCGGCGCACTGAAAGAAACGTTTCCATGAGCACTTCCCCGACCGCCACCGGCCTGCCGCTCGAAGGCGTGCGCGTCGTCGAATTCACCCACATGGTCATGGGCCCGACCTGCGGCATGATCCTGGCCGACCTGGGCGCCGAGGTCATCAAGGTCGAGCCGCCCGGTGGCGACAAGACACGCCAGCTGCCGGGCCTGGGCATCGGCTTCTTCCGCAGCTTCAACCGCAACAAGAAGAGCGTGGTGCTCGACATCCGCACGCCCGAGGGCCTCGCCACCGCGATCGAGCTGATCGGCCAGTGCGACGTGATGCTCGAGAACTTCCGCCCCGGCCTGATGGCGCAGCTGGGCCTGGACCACGCCACGCTGTCGGCGCGCCATCCGCGCCTGATCTACGTGAGCCACAAGGGCTTCCTGCCCGGCCCCTACGAACACCGCACCGCGCTCGACGAGGTGGTGCAGATGATGGGCGGCCTGTCGTACATGACCGGCCCCGAGGGCCGGCCGCTGCGCGCGGGCACCAGCGTGAACGACATCATGGGCGGCATGTTCGGCGCGATCGGCGTGCTGGCCGCGCTGCGCGAGCGCGAGCGCACCGGCCGCGGCCAGGAGATCCAGAGCGCGCTGTTCGAGAACTGCGCCTTCCTCTCGGCCCAGCATGTGCAACAGTTCCTCATGACCGGCGAGCCCGCACCGCCGATGCAGGCCGAGGACGGCAGCCCGACGCAGGTCGTGCTGCTGCCCCTGCTCATGGGTGGCCGGCGGCCGGGCGTGCGGCAGCCGCTGGCGAAGATCGGCGAGCACACCGACGAAGTGCTGGCCGGACTGAACGCGCGCTGAATCCCATTCGATTGACACAAGACGGAGACAAAGAAATGAACACAGCCATTGCACGCCGCACCCTGCTCGCCCTGGGCGCCGCCGCGCTGTGCGCGGCAATCGGGCTGGCCAGCGCACAGAACACCACGCCGCTGCGCGTGATCCTGCCCGTGGGGGCGGGCTCGGGCGTCGACACCATCATGCGTTCGGCCCAGGTCGCGCTGTCGAAGGCGCTGGGCGGCCAGCCGGTGGTGATCGAGAACCTGCCCGGCGCGGGCGGCATCAGCGGCACGCAGGCGGTGGTCAAGGCCGCGCCCGACGGCAACACCGTGGGCGTGGTGTCGAACAACCACGCGGTGAACCCCAGCGTGTTCAAGAAGATGCCCTACGACGGCATCGCCGACCTCACGCCCATCACCGTGATCGGCGGCTCGCCCTTCGTGCTGGTGGTGAACCCGGCCAAGGTGCCGGCGAAGAATGCCAAGGAACTGCAGGCCTTCCTCAAGGCCAGGCCGGGCGCCTACAACTACGGCTCCTCGGGCAACGGCACCATCATCCATCTGGCGGGCGAGATGTACATGGAGGCCGCAGGCGTCGAGGTGCGCCACATCCCGTACAAAGGCATGGGTCCGATGCTGGCCGACATCGTGGGCGGCCAGGTCGAGATGGGCGTGGGCGCGGTGCCCGCGGTGCAGGGCCACCTCAAGGCCGGCACCTTGCGCGCCATCGGCGTGATGGGCAAGCAGCGCGTGGCCTCGCTGCCCGAGGTGCCGACCATCGCCGAGCAGGGCTTCCCGAGCGTGGACGTCGAAGGCTGGTTCGCGCTGGTGGGGCCGGCGAAGCTGCCGGCCGCGCAGGTCAAGCGGCTGCACGACGCCATCGTCGCCGCCTTCAACGACCCCGAGGTCAAGGCCGCGATGGCGCGGCAGGACAACTTCATCGCCCCCACCACGCCCGAGGCCGCGGCGCAGTTCTTCAGGACCGAGCAGGAGCGCTACGCCCGGCTGGTGAAGAAGGCGAACGTGCAGGTCGAGTGACGGCGCTTCAGGCGGCGGCGAAGCGCGCGAAGGTCTCGTTCAGGCGATCGATGTAGCGCGCCTTGGCCGCGTCGTCGATGAAGCTGCCTTCGAAGCTGTTGGCCGCGAGCTGCCAGGCGTGTTGCGCCGTGAGGCCGGTGGCCGCGAAGGTCTGCAGGAAGTTCTCGTTCATGTAGCCGCCGAAGTAGGCCGGATCGTCGGAGTTGACGGTGGCGCACAGGCCGGCGTCGAGCAACGTGCCGAGGTTGTGCTGCGCCAGGTCGGGGAACACGCAGAGCTTGAGGTTCGACAGCGGGCACACGGTCAGCGGGATGCGTTCCTTGGCCAGGCGCGCCATCAGCGCCGGGTCCTTGGCGCTCTGCACGCCGTGGTCGATGCGCTCCACATGCAGCACGTCGAGCGCGCTCCACACATAGGCCGGCGGGCCTTCCTCGCCTGCATGCGCCACCAGGTGCAGGCCCAGTTCGCGGCAGCGTGCGAACACCTTGGCGAACTTCTCGGGCGGATGACCGACCTCGCTCGAATCGAGGCCGACGCCGATGAACTTGTCCCGGTAGGGCAGCGCCTGTTCGAGCGTCTCGAAGGCCTCTTCCTCGCTCAGGTGGCGCAGGAAGCACAGGATCAGCGCGGCGCTCACGCCCAGCCTGGCTTCGGCATCGACGCAGGCGCGGTGCAGGCCGTCGATCACCACCTTGACGTCGACACCGCGCGCGGTGTGGGTCTGCGGGTCGAAGAACATTTCGGTGCGCACCACGTTGTCGGCCGCGGCGCGCTCGAGGTAGGCCCAGGCCATGTCATAGAAATCCTGTTCCTCGATGAGCACGCTGGCGCCGGCGTAATAGATGTCGAGGAAGCTCTGGAGATTGGTGAAGGCGTAGGCCTGGCGCAGTTCCTCGACGCTCGCATAGGGGATCTCGACGCCGTTGCGCTGTGCCAGCGCGAAGATCAGCTCGGGCTCGAGCGAGCCCTCGATGTGCATGTGCAGTTCGGCCTTGGGCATGGCGCACAGCAGCTCGGGCAGGCGCTCGGCGGGAATCTTGAAATCGTGGGGGTTCATGCCGGAACTCTAAATCGATTTCCGGCGCAGCGACAATGGACGCCTTTTTGCCGACACCACCGTCGGTCGCCGGGTCCGACGTTTTTCGGAAAAAGAGTGGTCGTCATGTCGAAGCGAATGGTTGCAGCCCTCGGCGCCCCGGGAGGCGGACGTTGAACGCATTGAACCTGGTGCTGTTCGACTGGATGGGCGCGGGCTTCGCGCCCCACCCCGCCCTGCTGCGCATCGCCTCGCTGCTCGCCGAGGGCTCCACCTGGCTGTGCGCCGCGTTGATCGTCGGGGCCGCCTGGATGCAGCCGGCGGTGCGCACCCGGCTCGCGCTGATCCTGGTGGTGGCGGGACTGGCCTCGCTGCTCTCCCGCGAGATCGCCGCCGTGCTCGCGATGCCCCGGCCCTTCATGCTCGGGCTCAGCCCCCTGCACATCCAGCACGACGCGCGCCCCGGCCTGCCCAGCACCCATGCCTCGGTGATGTTCACCGTCGCCTTCATGCTGCTGGCCGACCGGCGCCTGCGGACCATCGGCCGGGCCGTGCTGGCCATGGCATTGCTGACGGCCGTATCGCGGGTCTACGTCGGCGTTCATTTCCCGCTGGACGTCGTCGCCGGCGCCGTGCTCGGCGGCTGCATCGCCTTGACGGCGCAGGCCGTGCTGACGGGCGCCGGGCGCCTGCGGGAGAACGCCGAACCGCAACTGGTGGGGCTGATGCAGACCCTGTCCCACCCGCGCTTCGGCCCCTGGCTGCTGGTCGGCTTCGCGCTGGTCGCGACCTGGGTCGGATTGAACACGCCCCTGTCCTTCCAGCCCACCCTGCTGCAGCAGGGCGGCGCCATCGGGAACAGCACGCTGATCTGCTACCTGGTCGCGGCGCTGTTCGTGCTCAAGGGCCGTCCGCCGGCGTGGTCGAAGCGCGATGCCGGCGCCCTGGTCATCGTGCTGCTGGCCCTGGCCGCGAACGAGGCCGGCCTGCACGTCGCGCTGTTCGGCGTCAGCATCCTGAAGGCGCGCTTCTACAGCGGCGGCGCGCTGTGGCAGATCGCAGTGGCGCTGGCCGTGCTGGCGCCGATCGCCGTCGCGGCCGGCTGGCTGCTGCGCCGCTCGCACGGCGTCTGGCGCAGCGCGCTGGCGCGCCGCCGCTGGCGCGCCGCGACCCGCACGGCCGTCTCCTTCGGGGTTGCCATCGTGACCATCAAAGTCCTCGACGAACTGCCAGGCATCCTGGTCGATTCCGGCCTGCTGCGCGAAGTGCCGGCCGCCCTGCACTATCTGTTGCTGGGCCTCGAGGAAGTCCTCGAACTGGCGCTGCCCTTGCTGGCCCTGCTGGCGCTGGTGCAACTTCAACTGGGCCGGCATCCGACCTGGCTGCGCCGCAGCGACAGGGCGCCACGCCTGACCAGCGCCGGCTGAACCCCAGGGTTCTCCCCACAAAACTTGGGTAACTCTGTGAATAACTCAGGCGATTCCTTGTAAAGAGGACGCAAGTCGTTGTTTTAAAAGAAGAAACCTTAGTCCGCTCAAATATTGAGCAGTGGATACCTGGGACACCAATCGGCCCTTACCAGAATTTTTTCGCACTGTCTGCTTTCACGATGTCCTTTTCCCGACTGCGCGCCGAATGGGCGCCAAGCATCCCCCGCGAACTCATGGCGGGCGCCGTCGCCACCTTCGCGCTGATCCCCGAAGTCATCGCCTTCTCTTTCGTGGCGGGCGTTGACCCCTCGGTCGGCCTGTTCGCCTCCTTCGTGATCAGCATCGTGATCGCCTTCACCGGCGGCCGCCCGGCAATGATCTCGGCGGCGGCCGGCTCGGTCGCGCTGGTGGCCGCGCCGCTGGTGCAGTCGCACGGCCTGGCCTACCTGCTCGCCGCCGGTGCGCTGGCCGGCCTGGTGCAGGTCGCGTTCGGCCTGCTGCGGCTCGGCGCATTGATGCGCTTCGTCTCGTCCTCGGTGCGCACCGGCTTCGTGAACGCGCTCGCGATCCTGATCTTCGCGGCCCAGATGCCGCACCTGGTGGGCGCCAACGGCGCGACCTGGAGCCTGTTGATCCTGGGCCTGGCGATCATCTACCTGCTGCCCCGGCTCACTTCGGCCGTGCCCTCTCCGCTGGTCTGCATCGTGGTGCTGTCGGTGCTGGCGGCCGTGGCCGGCCTGCCGGTGAAGACCGTGGCCGACCTCGGCCGGCTGCCCGATGCACTGCCGATGTTCGGCTGGCCGGACGTGCCGCTCGACCTGGCCACGCTGCGCCTGATCGCGCTGCCGGCGCTGGCCATCGCCATGGTCGGCCTGCTCGAATCGATGATGACGGCCAAGGTGGTGGACGAACTCACCGACACGCCCAGTTCGAAGAACCGCGAATGCACCGGCCTGGGCATCGCCAACGTCGCGGCCAGCCTGTTCGGCGGCATCGCGGGCTGCGGGATGATCGGCCAGACGGTGAGCAACGTGCGCTACGGCGGCCGCGGCCGGCTGTCGACGCTGTTCGCCGGCGCCTTCCTGCTGATCCTCATGGTGCTGCTCAAGCCCTGGGTGTCTCAGGTGCCGGTGATCGCACTGGTGGCGATCATGGTGATGGTCTCGGCCTCGACCTTCGACTGGGGCTCGCTGCGCGGCATGGTGCGCCACCCGCGCGTGTCGAGCGCGGTGATGCTGGTCACCGTCGCGGTGACCGTCGCGACCGAGAACCTCGCCGCCGGCGTCGCCGTGGGCGTGATGCTCAGCGGCGTGTTCTTCACCTTCAAGGTGGCGCGGCTGATGGGCGTGGCCATCGCGGACGACGCCCCCGACGGCACCCGCGTCTACCGTGTCACCGGCCAGGTCTTCTTCGCCTCGGCCGAACTGTTCGTCGACGCCTTCGACACCCGCGACACCGAGAACCGCCCGGTGCGCATCGACGTGACGCAGGCGCATTTCTGGGACGTCACCGCGGTCGAGGCGCTCGACACCGTGGTGCAGCGCCTGCGCAAGCACGGCAGCGTGGTCGAGGTGGTGGGGTTGAATGCGGCGAGCCGGGTGCTGATCGATCGGCTGGGCAGCGGGCGGTAGCGCTGCGCCGGCGATTCGCGCTCAATGAGATTTCTTGAGCATGTCCTCGCTGCAGCTCGGCTCGACGGCATAGTCGAAATGCATGTAGAGGTGCGCCTTGGGCTTGCCGTCAAGCCATTGCAGCAGATGCGCCCCCTCGCTGCTGATGCAGACGGTCGGCAACGCCTTGCCTGCTGGATCACCCGACAGCGCGTGTTCGACCTGGCTTGCATCCTCGTCTCTCGCGTGGAACACCAGCGCCCCCCCCAGGTAAGGCAGCGTATCGGGCGCCTTCAATGACGGCAAGGCGTACGCCCTCACCCGACGCCCCGTCAACTCATCCGAGACATCGGACCTTCGTCGTTGCGGTCCAAGGATGCGCAAGGCGACACAGCATTTCGCAATGCCCTGCGACTCGGCAGATTGCGCAACGACCTGGTCGTTGCGGTGCAGGCGCTCGGTCGTGAACAAGGTGCGCATCCCGTCCGGGCGTACTTCGATCAGCCCTGCAGCAGGTGGCGCGGCCGACGCGGCGAGGGCGGCGAACAGCACCATCGGCATGATGTACTTTTTAGAAGCCATTGTCGGACCAATGCGAGGGGTCGCTCAGCAGTTTGTTGACGCCATAGGAAGCACCCACGGCATGAAGGTCGCTGTCTTTCTTGATCAACACTTCGCGGCCCGAAGCGTCCTTGATCTTCTTGTTCTTCAGCCCCGAGATGGCCATGTCAATCGCGCTTCGCTCCGTATGGCGGGATACCAGCGCGGGTGGATAGACGATTTGATAGGCCGATGCCATCTCCCGAGCCGCGGCCCGCGAGCGCTCGGTCGAGCCGTGGTTCCACTCGATGTTGACGCCAACCATTGCCGGCGCACGTTCCGCGGCAATGGCCCCGTTGGCGATCGCCGCCGCGTAATGCATCAGGTAGGCGCGCTCCTTCGGCCGATAGGTTGCTGAAATCCTCACCGATCCGCCGGCAGCCTGGATGGCGCCAATGAAGCTGTCGACGCTTCGCCTGAACACCGGTGTCAGATCATTGATCGATGTTCCACTCGGAAATCTTGAAACCCATTGCCGACCGCTCAGCTCATTGCCAGAGCGTCCATTTGCAGCGGACGCGGGCGCCAGCCCGGCTCGAGGACTTGTAGCCATATTGTTTTCTCCCTGACAGTCTTATAGAGAAGTCGTGCATAGCGCACAAAAAATGCGGGCCATGCCAGACCATCCTAGACCGCCAAGCCCCCCGAAAACGACAACGGGCCGCACCCTTGCAGGTGCGGCCCGTGAAGCAGTTGGCTTTGCCTTGTGCTTTTACTTCTTGTCGCCGCCCGGCACCTTGCCTTCGACGCCCTTGACGTAGAAGTTCACGCCCGAGAGGAACTTGTCGTCGGCCACGGCACCGGCCGCGACCACGTCCTTGCCGTCCTGGCCCAGGATCGGGCCCTTCCAGATCGAGAAGCTGCCGTCCTTCAGGCCGGCCTTCACGGTGTCGACCTTGGCCTTGATGTCGGCCGGCACGTCTTCAGCCACCGACACCAGGTCGATCGCGCCTTCCTTCACGCCCCACCAGCTCTGGCCGGTGGTCCACTTGCCGTCGAGCGCGTCCTGGGTGGCCTTGATGTAGTACGGGCCCCAGTTGATCACGGCCGAGGCCAGGTGGGCCTTGGGACCGTAGGCGGTCATGTCGGAATCCCAGCCGAAGGCGCGCTTGCCCTTTTCCTGTGCGGTCTTGAGCACGGCCGGCGAGTCGGTGTTCTGGAACAGCACGTCGGCGCCGCCGTTGATCAGCGCGGTGGCGGCTTCGGTTTCCTTCGGCGGGCTGAACCATTCGTTGACCCACACCACCTTGGTCGTGATCTTCGGGTTCACCGACTGCGCGCCCAGCGTGAAGCTGTTGATGTTGCGCAGCACTTCGGGGATCGGCACCGAGCCGACCACGCCCAGCGTGTTCGACTTGGTCATCGCGCCCGCGATGATGCCGGCCATGTACGCGCCTTCGTAGGTGCGGCTGTCGTAGGTGCGCATGTTCTCGGCCGTCTTGTAGCCGGTGGCATGCTCGAACTTGACTTCCTTGTTGTCGGCGGCGACCTTGAGCAGCGGCTCCATGTAGCCGAAGGTGGTGCCGAAGATCAGCTTGTTGCCCTGGCCCACCAGGTCGCGGAACACGCGCTCGGCGTCGGCCGACTCGGGCACGCTCTCGACGAAGGTGGTCTTGATCTTGTCGCCGAATTCCTTCTCGAGCGCCTTACGGCCGTTGTCGTGCGCGAAGGACCAGCCGCCGTCGCCCACCGGGCCGACGTAGGCGAATGCGATGTTGAGCGGCGCGGCGGCAGCCGGCGCAGCAGCCGCGGCCGGTGCGGGCGCAGGGGCCGGTGCGGCGGCCGCCGGCTCTTCCTTCTTGCCACAGCCGATCAGGGCGGCGGAAGCGACGGCCGTGACGGCGGCCAGCTTGAGCAGGGAGCGCTTGTTCAAATCATTCATTGGTCTAAATCCTCGAAGGACGGGTTGGCGAAGAAACGAAAGGAAACAGATTATGAGCCGGGGTAGAAGGGTTTCCCGATCGAAGCCGGCATGTTGATGCGGATGAAGGCAGGGTTGCGCGAGATCAGCGCCAGCACCACGATCGGCGCGATGTACTGCAGCATGCTGAGAAACTGGCTGGGCACGTCGACGCCGGTGCTCTGCAGATGAAAGCCCAGCATCGACACGCCGCCGAACAGGTAGGCCCCCAGCAGCACGCGCGTCGGCCGCCAGGTGGCGAAGGTGGTCAGCGCCAGCGCGATCCATCCGCGGCCGGCCACCATGCCCTCGACCCACAGCGGCGTGTAGACGGTCGACAGGTAGGCGCCCGACAGCCCGCACAGCGCGCCACCCGCGACCACCGCCATGAAGCGGATGCGCCGCACCGGATAGCCCAGCGCATGCGCGGACTCGGGCGACTCGCCCACCGAGCGCAGCACCAGGCCGGCGCGCGTGCGGTAGAGGAACCAGATCAGGCCGAGGGTCAGCGCCACCGCGAAATACACCATCGGGTGGTGGCGGAACAGGGCCGGGCCGACCAGCGGGATGTCGCCCAGCACCGGCAGCGCATAGGACACGCTGTCGGGCAGCTTGGCCTGCACGAAGTTGATGCCGACGAAGGCCGAGAAGCCGACGCCGAACAGGCTCAGCGCGAGCCCGGTCGCGTACTGGTTGGTGTTGAGCCAGATCACCAGCACGCCGAAGATCGCGGCCATCGCCGCGCCGGCCGCCATGCCGGCCAGGAAGCCCAGCCAGGGGTTGTGCGTGGTCACCACCGTCGCGAAGCCCGCGATGGCGGCGCACAGCATCATGCCTTCGGCGCCGAGGTTGACGATGCCGGCCTTCTCGTTGATCAGCAGGCCGAGCGCCGCGATCGCCAGCACGGTGCCGGCGCTCAGCGAGGAGCCGATGAGCAGTGCGTAGGAGTCCATCAGACTTGTCCCCCGGTGGTGCGCGCGACGGGCGCGGTGAGTGGTGTGCTGGCTTGCAGCGAAGAAGTGGTGGCGGCGGCCGACGCCGCCTTGGCCGCGGCCTTGCGGCGCACGCGATAGACGATCAGCGTGTCGCAGGCCAGCAGCGAGAACAGCAGCAGGCCCTGGAACACGCCGGTCAGCGACTTGGGCAGGCCCAGGCGCGACTGCGCCAGCTCGCCGCCGATGTAGAACATGCTCATCAGGATGGCCGAGAAGATCATGCCCACCGGATGCAGTCGGCCGACGAAGGCCACGATGATGGCGGCGAAGCCGTAGCCCGCGGGCACGTAGGGCGTGAGCTGGCCGATCGGGCCCGCCACCTCGAGCGCGCCCGCCAGGCCGGCCGCGCCGCCCGAGGTCAGCAGCGCGATCCAGACCGCGCGCCGCGCCGAGAAGCCCGCATAGCGCGCGGCCGCCGGCGCCAGGCCGCCGACCTGCTGCGCGAAGCCGGCGCGGGTGCGGAACAGGAAGACCCACAGCGCGCCCGCGCCCACCAGCGCGATCAGGAGGCCGATGCTCACGCGCGAGCCCTGGATCAGCCGCGGGATCTGCGTGACCGCGTCGAAGGTCTTGGTCTGCGGGAAGTTGTAGCCCGCCGGGTCCTTCCACGGCCCGTAGACCATGTAGCCCAGCAGCAGCGTCGCGACGTAGACCAGCATCAGGCTCACCAGGATCTCGTTGGCGTTGCACTTGTCGCGCAGGAAAGCCACGATGCCGGCCCACACCATGCCGCCCAGGATGCCGGCCATGAGGATCGGCACCACGATCCACGGGCCGGTGCTCTTGTCGGCCAGCAGTGCCACGCCGCCGGCGAAGATCGCGCCCATGACGAACTGGCCTTCGGCGCCGATGTTCCAGACGTTGGAGCGGAAGCACACGGCCAGGCCCAGCGCGATGATCAAGAGCGGCGTGGCCTTGACCATCAGCTCGCCCAGCGCGTAGCCGCTCTTGATCGGCTCCCAGAAGAACACGCCCAGGCCCTTGACCGGGTCCTTGCCGAGCAGCGCGAACAGCGCCACGCCGATCACCACCGTGATCAGCAGCGCAAGGATCGGCGAACCGTAGGTCCAGAAACGCGAGAGTTGCGGGCGGGGTTCGAGCTTAAACATGGGCCATCTCCTTGGCGACAGCGGGTGCGCCATGGGCGTCCCAGAGGCCGCTCATCCATTCGCCGATCTTCGGCACGGTCGCGTCGGCGCGGTCGACCGAGGGCGACAGCCGCCCCTTGGCGATCACGTAGAGCCGGTCGCTGATCTCGAACAGCTCGTCGAGCTCCTCGCTCACCACCAGCACCGCGCAGCCGGCGTCGCGCAGCGCCAGGATCTCGTTGCGGATCAGCGCGGCCGCACCCACGTCCACGCCCCAGGTCGGCTGCGACACGATGAACAGCCTGGGGTTGGCGTCGATCTCGCGCCCGACGATGAATTTCTGCAGGTTGCCGCCCGACAGCGAGCGCGCCGCCGCGTGCGGGCCGCCGGCCTTGACGTTGAAGCGCCGGATGATCTCGCTGGCATGCTGCGCGAGCTGGCCGGTGCGGATCCAGCCGCCACGGCCGACCGCGTTGCTGCGCGTGAGCAGCATGTTGTGCGCCAGGCCCAGCGTGGGCACCGCACCGCGACCCAGCCGCTCCTCGGGCACGAAGTGCACGCCCAGCGCGCGGCGCTGGCGCGGACGCAGCCGGGCCGCAGCCTGGCCGAAGACCTCGATCATCCCGGCCTCGGCGCGCGTGTCCTCGCCCGACAGTGCATAGAGCAGTTCCTTCTGGCCGTTGCCCGAGACGCCGGCGATGCCCACCACCTCGCCCGCGCGCACGTCGAGCGACACGCGGTCGAGGTCGACGCCGAACTGGTCCTCGCGCGCCAGCGTCAGCGCCTTCACGCGCAGCGCCACCGCGCCCGCCTTGAGTTCGCGGTGCTGCAGCGGCGGCGGCTCGGCGCCGATCATCAGCCGCGACAGCGACTCGTTGGTCTCGTTCTGCGGATTGCACACGCCCGTGACCTTGCCGCCGCGCAGCACGGTGCAGGCGGTGCAGAGCTCGCGGATCTCGTGCAGCTTGTGGCTGATGTAGAGGATGCTGCAGCCCTCGGACGCGAGCTTCTTGAGCACCACGAACAGCTTGACCACCGCCTGCGGTGTCAGCACCGAGGTCGGCTCGTCGAGGATCAGCAGCTTGGGGTCGGTCAGCAGCGCGCGGATGATCTCCACGCGCTGCATC
>NZ_JAAAFX010000004.1:584213-731713 GCF_019352895.1 Variovorax boronicumulans
TGTGCACCGGGCGCGAGGGGTCGATGTCGAGCCCGTACTCGCCGGCCTTGGCCGTGATGCGGCGCGTGACCTCGGCCAGCGCCAGGCTCTTGTCGAGCCCGAGCCACACGTTCTCGGCCACGGTGAGCGTGTCGAACAGGCTGAAGTGCTGGAACACCATGCTGATGCCCAGCGCGCGCGCCTCCTGCGGATTGCGCACGTTCACGGCCTGGCCGTTGAACATCACGGTGCCTTCGTCGGGCTTGACGGAGCCGTAGATGATCTTCATCAGCGTCGACTTGCCGGCGCCGTTCTCGCCGAGCACGGCGTGCGTCTCGCCCGGCTGGACCACCAGCGACACGTCGCTGTTGGCCACCACCGCCGGGTAGCGCTTGGTGATGTGGGAGAGCTGGAGTCGTGACGTGGTCATGCGTGTCTCGCTGGCATCGTGGTTGTCATAGGGGCCGAATCGGTCCGTGGATCCATCTTTGTTCTTCGGGTTCGGCATCGACGTGGAAGCAGGAAGCAGGCCACGCGCGGTGCCCGGGGCGCTAGGGTTCCAGAACGGCGGCGGCGGCGGCGGGCGAACGCAGCGAGGCGGCCACCGACTTGATGCGCTCGCGCAGCCAGCGCGCCGAACTCGACGCGTGCGTTCGCTCGTGCCACAGCTGGTAGTACATCAGCCGCGGGAAGCTCACCGGGCACTCGACGATGCGCACCGGCAGCCGGGCCGCGAAACGCTCGCAGTACTGGCGTCCGGTGGTCAGCACCAGCAGGCTCGAGGCCACCATGTCGGGAATCAGGCCGAAGTGCGCGCAGCGCGCCGTGATGTTGCGCTGCAGGTCCTGCGCGTCGAGCATCTGGTCGATGATGCCGCGCGCGCCCGGGTGCATTGGCGTGGGCGCGACGTGCTCGGCGGCCAGCCAGGTCTCGGCGTCCCAGCCGCGGCGCAGCACCGGGTGGTCGGCGCTCACCAGCGAGACGATCTCGTCGCCGAACAGCCGCGCCATGTGCAGGTCCTCGGGTGGCTTGAGCCAGTTGCCGATCACCAGGTCGACGTCGCCCAGCGACAGGTGGCCGTGGTAGTTGGAGTCGGGCGACAGCGGATGGATCTCGATCTTGCACAGCGGCGCCTGCGCCTTCACCTGCGTGACGAACATCGGCAGGAACATCGGGTCGAGGTAGTCGCTGGCGGCCACCCGGAAGGTGTTGGTGGCGGTCTGCGGGTCGAAGCCGCGGGCGTCGCTGAACAGCACCTCGGCCGAGCGCAGGATGCTGGCGGCGGGCTCGATCATGCGCAGCGCGGCGTCGGTCGGCACCATGCCCGAACCGGAGCGCACCAGCAGCGGGTCGCCCGAGAGTTCGCGCAGCCGCTTGAGCGCGGCCGACACGGCGGGCTGGTACATGCCCAGCCGGATGGCGGCGCGCGACACGCTGCGATCGGTCAGCACGGTGTGGAGGACCCGGATCAGGTGCAGGTCGATCTTGTCGAACAGCGTTTGGTCTCTCATAACGATCTACACATTTTCACAATATGCGGACGGTTATACCGCTGCTTCACCCCGCGACCGCCTGCACCGCGGTGATCGCGCTCAAAATCGCCTCGCTGGTCGCCGGCGCGCGCAGCGGCGGGTCGATCTTGTGCTCGCCGGCGGCCGACACGGCGTCGCGGATCGCGAAGAACACCGAGAAGGGCAGCAGCAACGGCGGCTCGCCCACCGCCTTGCTGCGGTGGATCGAATCCTCGGCGTTCGGGCCGTCGAACAGCCGCACGTTGAACACCGGCGGGCAGTCGTTGGCGGTCGGGATCTTGTAGGTGCTGGGGGCGTGGGTCGTGAGCTTGCCGCTCTGCGGATGCCAGACCAGTTCCTCGGTCGTGAGCCAGCCCATGCCCTGGATGAACGCGCCCTCGACCTGGCCGATGTCGATGGCCGGGTTCAGCGAGCGGCCCGCGTCCTGCAGGATGTCGGCGCGCAGCAGCTTCCATTCGCCGGTCAGCGTGTCCACCACGACTTCGCTCACGGCCGCGCCGTAGGCGAAGTAATAGAAAGGCCGGCCCTTGAGCCGGTCGCGGTCCCAGCTCAGGCCCGGCGTGGCGTAGAAGCCGTCGGACCACAGCTGCACCCGGTCGAGGTAGGCCTCGCCCACCAGCGTGGCAAAGCTCAGCGTGCGGCCGGCGACCTCGACCTGGTCGTTGGCGAAGCGCACGTCGGCCGGCTCGCCGCCATGGCGCGCGGCGGCGCACACGGCCAGCCGCTCGCGGATCTGGCGCGCCGCGTCCTGCGCGGCCTTGCCGTTGAGGTCGGCGCCGGTCGAGGCCGCGGTGGCCGAGGTGTTGGCGACCTTGGTGGTGTCGGTGGCGGTCACGCGCACGCTCTCGAAGCCCACGCCCAGCTCGTGGGCCACGACCTGCGCCACCTTGGTGTTGAGCCCCTGCCCCATCTCGGTGCCGCCGTGGTTGACCAGGATCGAGCCGTCGCTGTAGACATGGACCAGCGCGCCGGCCTGGTTGAAGTGCTTGACGTTGAACGAGATGCCGAACTTCAGCGGCGCCAGCGCCAGGCCGCGCTTGAGCACCGGGCTGCGCAGGTTGAAGTCGGCGATCGCCTCGCGCCGCGCGCGGTAGTCGCTGGTCTGTTCGAGCTTGGCCACCAGCTCGTGGATCACGTTGTCGGTCACGACCTGCTCGTAGGGCGTGACGTTGCGCTCGTCCTTGCCGTAGAAATTGATGCGCCGCACGTCGAGCGGATCGCGGCCCAGCGCCCGCGCCACGGTGTCGAGGATGTTCTCGACCGCGATCGCGCCCTGGGGCCCGCCGAAACCGCGGAAGGCCGTGTTGCTCTGGGTGTTGGTGCGGCCCGAATAGCCGTGCATAGCCACCTCGGGCAGCCAGTAGGCGTTGTCGAAGTGGCACAGCGCGCGCGTCATCACCGGACCCGACAGGTCGGCCGAGTGGCCGGCGCGCGAGACCATCGAGATCTCCGCGCCCAGCAGCCGGCCCTCGTCGTCGTAGCCGACCTCGTAGTCGTACCAGAAGCAGTGGCGCCGACCGGTGACCATGAAGTCGTCGTCGCGGTCCAGCCGCAGCTTGACCGGGCGCTGCAGCCTGTGCGCCGCCACCGCCGCCACGCAGGCGAACAGGCCCGACTGCGACTCCTTGCCGCCGAAGCCGCCGCCCATGCGCCGGCATTCGACGTGCACCTCGTTGGCGTGCAGGTGCAGCGCGTGCGCCACCAGATGCTGCATCTCGCTCGGGTGCTGGGTCGAGCAGTGCACGTGCATGCCGCCGCCCTCCTTCGGGATCGCGTAGCTGATCTGGCCCTCGAGGTAGAACTGCTCCTGCCCGCCGACATCGAGCGTAGCCTTCAGGCGATGGGGCGCGGCCGCGATGGCGGCGCGCACCGCCGCCTGCTCGTCGCCACCGGGCGCCGCGGTGCTGCGGCGCAGGTGCATCGGCGGCACCACGTACTGGCCGCGCGCGTGCGCGTCCTGCGGCGTGAGCACCGGCGGCGCGGTCTCGACCGTGAGCACCTCCTTGGCACGCGCGGCCGCGCCGCGGGCCACGGCGCGGGTCTGCGCGATCACCGCGAACACCGGCTGGCCCAGGTAGCGGATGTCGCCGCTGCACAGGATCGGGTCGTCGTGCACGATCGAGCCGCAGTCGTTGCTGCCCGGGATGTCGGCCGCCGACAGCACCGCCACCACGCCGGGCATGGCGCGCAGCACATCGAGGTTCATGCCGGTCAGCCGGCCGTTGGCCACCGGCGACAGGCCCAGCGCGCAGTGCAGCGTGCCGCGCAGCTCGGGGATGTCGTCGATGTAGGTGGCCTCGCCGGCCACGTGCAGCTGGGCGGATTCGTGCGGGCGGCTGATGCCCACGCGCGCGCCGCCGTCCTGCGCCTTGGCCTCGGCGCCGCGGTCGATGCGCGCCAGGATGTTGGCCTGGTAGTCGGCAAAAGCCTCGGTGGGCTTGAGCAGCAGGGCTTCGATGGGCTTGTTCATTGGGCGGACTCCTGCACGGCCAGCACGTCGTGCGGCATCACGCTCCACACGCTGGTGGCCGCCAGCGGCAGTGCATCGGTGGCGCGGGTTTCCAGCCACAGGCGCTGGATCAGGTTCTGCGCCACCTGCAGCCGGTAGGCGGCCGAGGCGCGCATGTCCGACAGCGGCTGGAAATCCTGCGCCAGCGCCTGCTGGGCTGCCTTGACGGCCTGCTGCGTCCAGGGCTGGCCGAGCAGCGCGGCCTCGGCGCCGGCCGCGCGCTTGACGATACCGGCCATGCCGCCGAACGCCAGCCGCACCTCCTTCACGGTGTCGCCGTCGAGCGTGAGCGCGAAGCCCGCGCACAGCGCCGAGATGTCGCAGTCGAAGCGCTTGCTGATCTTGTAGGCCCGCACCTGGCGCCGCAGCGCGGCCAGCGGCACCGACAGGCCCTGGACGAACTCGCCAGGTTCGAGCCGGTTCTTCATGTAGTCGAGGTAGAAATCGGTCAGCGGCAGGCGGCGCGTGCGCTCGCCGCGGCGCAGCTCGATCTGCGCGTCCAGCGCCATCAGCACCGGCGGCGAATCGCCGATGGGCGAGCCGTTGGCCACGTTGCCGCCCATGGTGCCCGCATGGCGGATCGGCGGCGAGGCGAAGCGCAGCCAGACCTCGACCAGCGAGGGCGCGCGCTGCGCCAGCGCGCTCCAGGCGGCCTCGAGCGAGGCGCCGGCGCCGATGTAGAGCGCGTCGCCGCGTTCCTCGACCACCTTCAGCTCGGCCACGTCGCCCACGTAGACGATGTCGCCCAGGTCGCGGAACTGCTTGTTGACCCACAGGCCCACGTCGGTCGAGCCCGCGAGCAGCCGCGCGGCAGGCTTGCTTTCGCGCAGCGCGGCCAGGGCTTCGAGCGTGGTCGGGGCGTGGAAGTGATCGAGGCGCTCGCCACGTGGGGCGGCGTAATGGAAGGTGGCGTCGCGCCGCAGGCCTTCGAGCGCCTGCACCACGGGCCGGGTGTCGAAAGGCACGGCCGGCAGGTCGAACATGCGCTGGCCGGCATCGAGGATCGGCCGGTAGCCGGTGCAGCGACACAGGTTGCCCGACAGGTCGTCGGCCAGCTGCTGACGGCTCGGGCGGGTGCCGGTGGTCTGGTGGTGTTCGTAGGTCGACCACAGCGACATCACGAAGCCGGGGGTGCAGAAGCCGCACTGCGAGCCGTGGCAGTCGACCATCGCCTGCTGCACCGGATGCAGGCGCTGCACCGGGTGCTTGTCGTGCCGCGCGGCGTCGTGGGTGCAGTCGGCACCGCCGCGCGTCTTCAGGTCCTCGACGGTGAACAGCGCCTTGCCGTGCAAGGTCGGCAGGAACTGGATGCAGGCGTTGACCGTTTCCAGCTTGAGTCCGCCCACGGTGCCGGGCGTGCCCTCGGGGGCCAGTTCGCCGATGACCACGGTGCAGGCGCCGCAGTCGCCTTCGTTGCAGCCTTCCTTGGTGCCGGTGCAATGGGCGTCCTCGCGCAGCCAGTCGAGCACCGAGCGCGTGGGATGCACGCCGCCCACCTCGACGGTGCGGCCCTGGTGGAAAAAGCGGATCGGTGATGTCGTCGTGGGCGTCATGTTCTGGTGCGGCTCGGGTCGGTCGGGCGGTGCGTTTCGCCCATTCCAGGCGGTGCATTCCGCCCATGCTGGAACTTAAGGCCCGCAGGCCTCTGTTTCATACGGACGTCACCATAGTGGCTATATGGGCAAGCCGCTGTGCGGGGCGTCGATCCAGCCATTGTCATCCCGACAACGGGGCAGCGAAAGCCTCAGGCGAACAGATCGCGCGCCATCATCAGCACCGCGAAACCCATGAGCGCGGTGCCGCCCCAGCCCAGCCAGCGCGTGCGCCGGCTCGAGACGAAGACGCCCATCACGCGCTCCTTGGCCACCAGCATCATCATGGCCGCCATGATCGGCACCGCCACCACGCCGTTGACCACCGCGCTCCAGTACAGCGCCTTCATCGGGTCGATGGGCGTGAAGTCCAGCGCGGTGCCCACCAGCGTCGCGATGCCGATGATTCCGTAGAAGGGCTTGGCCTCGCGCCAGTGCAGCTCCAGCCCCTCTTCCCAGCCGAAGGCCTCGGCCACGGCGTAGGCCGCCGACGAGGCCAGCACCGGCACCGCCAGCAGGCCGGTGGCGATGATGCCGCCGGCGAACAGCCAGAAGGCGAAGTCGCCGGCCAGCGGGCGCAGCGCCTCGGCGGCCTGCGCGGCCGAGGTCACGTCGTGGATGCCCGCGGTGTAGAGCACCGAGGCGCCCACCACCATCACGAAGAAGGCGATGGTGTTGGAGAAGATCATGCCGATCCAGGTGTCGAGCTTGACGCGCCGCAGGCCGCGCCAGATCTCGGCCTCGGTGCCGACATGGCTCACGCCACCGCCCTTCTGCCGCAGTTCCTCGACTTCCTGCGAGGCCTGCCAGAAGAACAGGTACGGCGAGATCGTGGTGCCCAGCAGCGCCACGATCATCATCCAGTAGTCGCTGCTCCACTGCAGCTGCGGCACCACCAGGTCGTGCAGCACCTTGGCCCAGGGCACCTTCACCGCGAACACCGTCGCCACATAGGCGAACAGCGTCAAGGTGAGCCACTTGAGGATGTGGGCCAGCCGCCGGTAGGGCACGAAGATCTGCAGCAGCACCGTGACCACGCCGAACAGCAGCGAATGGAAGTGCTGGCCGCCGCCGACCACCAGCTGCAGCGCCTCGCCCATGGCGCCGATGTCGGCCGCGATGTTGATGGTGTTGGCCAGCACCAGCAGCCCGATCAGTCCCAGCAGCAGCCAGCGCGGCATGTGGTCGCGCAGGTTGGCCGCCACGCCCTTGCCGGTGACCCGGCCGATGCGCGCCGAGACCATCTGGATCGCGATCATGAAGGGCAGCGAGAGGAACACCGTCCAGAGCAGGCCGGTGCCGAACTGCGCACCGGCCTGGGTGTAGGTGGCGATGCCCGAGGGATCGTCGTCCGCCGCACCGGTGACGACGCCGGGGCCCACGTGGCTGAGAAAGGACGGGATCCGGTTTTTCATGGGTGCGAAGCTAGCATGGGAGGATGGGTCGAAACTGACGAAATCGCGGCCTCGCCCGATGCGGCGAAACTAGGGCCTGTCTTTCCCCTCGGAGTCTTCTTGTCATCCAAAGCCTCTCGCATCGCACTGTCCGCCTCGGCGGCCGCCCTCGGCAGCCTCGCGGCCTACTGGACGCTCCTCGCCACGCGGCAAGGCCATATCCTGTTCAACGCCCGCAAGCTGCCGGTGGTGCACCTGTCCGAGCACTTCTCCACCTATTCGCACACCGTGCCGGGCGGCATGGTGCGCGGCTATGTCTACCACCCGCTCGGTGAAGAGGCGCTGCAGGACCTGTTCATCTACTTCGCAGGCCGCGGCGAGGACGTGCGGGCCACGGCGCAGGCGCTGCACTGGCTGCCCGAGGGCTTCGGCCTCGCGGCCTTCAACTACCGCGGCGTGGCCGATTCGCAGGGCGACCCGTCGGAGATCGCATCGGTCGCGGACGCGATCCAGTTCGCCGGCCACCTGCGCCGCGCCTTCCCGCGCGCGCGGCTGCATGTGGTGGGCCGCAGCCTGGGCACGGGCGTGGCGATCCAGCTGGCGGCGCAGCGCGACTTCGCGAGCCTGCAGCTGGTGACGCCCTACGACTCGATGCTGGAGGTGGCGAAGAAGCGCTTCCCGCTGGTGCCGCTGGCGCTCTTGCTGCGGCATCGCTTCGACTCGCTGACACACAGCCAGGAGGTCGCGGCCAAGACCCAGGTGCTGCTGGCCGAGCACGACGTGGTGGTGCTGCCCGAGCGTTCGCAGAAGCTCATCGACGCCTGGCCCACGCCGGTCCACGTCCAGACGGTGGCGGACTCCGACCACCACAACATCATGGGCCTCGAGGCGACCTGGCTGAACCTGGTCGACTTCGCGCTGACGACCGTACTGCCCGAGACCAAGGCGGCCTGAGACGGCTCAGAGAATCAGCAGCGCCCGGAAGTCGTTGACGTTGGTGTGCGTCGGCCCGGTGACCAGCAGGTCGCCGATCGCGTCGAAGTAGCCGTAGGCGTCGTTGCGGTCCAGGTGGTCGGACAGCTTGCGGCCCGCGGCCGTCGCGCGTGCCAGCGTGTCGGGCGTGACGAAGGCGCCGGCGTTGTCCTCCACGCCGTCGATGCCGTCGGTGTCGGCGGCCAGTGCCCACACGTCCGGCTGGCCCATCAGCGCGCCGGCCAGCCCCATGCAGAACTCGCCGGCCCGGCCACCCCGGCCCTTGGCCTGGCCCGGCTGGCGCGGCCGGATCGTCACCGTGGTCTCGCCGCCCGAGAGGATCACGCAGGGCCGCGCGAAGGGCTCGCCGCGCAGCGCCACGGCGCGCGCCAGGGCCGCATGCACCTTGCCGACCTCGCGCGATTCGCCTTCCATCTCGTCGCTGAGGATGTGCGTCGCCATGCCGGCGTCGCGCGCGGCCTTGGCGGCCGCTTCGAGCGACTGCTGCGGCGTGGCGATCAGATGGGTCTCATGGCCGCGAAAGACGGCGTTGTCGGGCTTGGGCGTCTCGAGCTCGCCGCTCTGGAGCCGGGCGCGCACCGGCGCGGGCACCTCGATGGCGTAGCGGTCGAGGATGGCCAGCGCTTCGGCGCAGGTGGTGGCGTCGGGCACGGTGGGACCGCTGGCGATCACGGCCACGTCGTCGCCCGGCACGTCGCTGATGGTCAGCGTCAGCACGCGCGCCGGCGCGCAGGCCGCGGCCAGCCGGCCGCCCTTGATGCGCGACAGGTGCTTGCGCACGCAGTTCATCTCGCCGATGCTGGCGCCGCTCTCCAGCAGCTGCTTGTTGATGCGCTGCTTGTCTTCCAGCGTCAGGCCTTCGGCCGGCAGCACCAGCAGCGAGGAGCCGCCGCCCGAGATCAGGCACAGCACCAGGTCGTCGGCCGTCAGGCCCTCGGTCAGCGCGAGGATGCGCTCGGCAGCCTGCATGCCGGCCGCGTCGGGCACGGGGTGGGCCGCCTCGACGATCTCGACGCGTTGCGGCACGCCCTCGGGGCGCGGCGGGATGTGGTCATAGCGCGTGACCACCAGCCCCGACAGCGGCGCCTCGGCCGGCCACAGCGCCTCGAGCGCCTGCACCATCGAGCCGGCCGCCTTGCCCGCGCCCAGCACCAGCGTGCGGCCCTTGGGCGGCGGTGGCAGGTGCGCGCCCAGCGTGTGCAGCGGCAGCGCACGCTCGACCGCTGCGCGGTAGAGATGTTCGAGGAAGGCGCGCGGCGCCGTGCGGGGATCGGGGGCGGTGACCGGGGTCGAGGCTGTCATGTGTGGCTTGTCTCCAATCCCCGAATTTTGCCGCACGCTCGCCCTGCCGGCCGCTAGTTGGTCTTTGCGCCGGCCTGGAACCAGCGGCCGATCAAGGCGCGCTCCGCATCGGTGATCTGCGTGGCGTTGTTCATCGGCATGATCTTCGTGACCACCACCTGCTGGTACACCGCCTGCGCGTGGGACTTGACCTGGTCGGGCGTGTCGAGCCGCACGTTCTTCATCTGCACGGCCGCGCCATGACACATGTAGCAGCGCTGCTCCAGCACCTTCTGCACGTCGCCGAAAGCCACCTTGGGCACTTCGGCACCGGCCACGGGCGCGGCCACCGGTTCGGGCTTCATCCAGACGATGGTCAGGCCCAGCACCGCGATGCCGAACAGCGCATAGGGCAGCGGATGGCGCGCATTGCCCAGCTTGAAGCGGTGGCGCACCACGAAGAACTGGCGAATGGCCGCGCCACCCAGCATGATCAGCAGCAGCACCACCCAGTTGTACTTGTGGGTGTAGGTGAAGCTGTAGTGGTTGCTCAGCATCGCGAACAGCACCGGCAGCGTGAAGTAGGTGTTGTGCACGCTGCGCTGCTTGCCGCGCTGGCCGTGCACCGGATCGACCGGCCGGCCCTCGCGCAGCGCCTGCACGTTCTTGCGCTGGCCGGGAATGATCCAGAAGAACACGTTGCCGCTCATGGTCGTGGCCATCATGGCGCCGACCAGCAGGAAGGCCGCGCGGCCGGCGAACCACTGGCAGGCCAGCCAGGTCGCGAACGCGATGAAGACCGCGATCAGCACGCCGACGATGGTGTCGCCGTTCTTGCGCCGCCCGAAGATCTGGCAGATGCCGTCGTAGACGATCCAGAACACCACGAAGAAGGCCAGCGCCACCGAGATCGCGGCACCCGGCTCCCAGTCCATCTTGCTCTTGTCGATCAGGTAGGTGCTGGCGTTCCACAGATAGGACATCGTGAACAGCGCGAAGCCGGTGAGCCAGGTCGAGTAGCTCTCCCAGTAGGACCAGTGCAGGTGGTCGGGCACCTTCTTGGGCGCCAGCGTGTACTTCTGCATGTTGTAGAAGCCGCCGCCGTGCACCGCCCATTGCTCGCCGCCCACGCCCTTGTCGAGCGACTCGGCGTCCTGCGGTTTCTCGAGGCTGTTGTCCAGCATCACGAAATAGAAGGAGGCGCCGATCCAGGCGACGGCGGTGATGACGTGGACCCAGCGCAGCAGCAGGTTGGCCCAGTCGAGGTAGTAGCTTTCCATGCTCAACCTTGTCGGCGCGTGGGTGCGCCTTGTGAGGGTTTGAATCTGCTCACCACTGCGGGCGCTGTAAGCAGATGAATGGCCGCGAACGCAGGTCTGGCGACCTCGCTCCGCTGCGGCTTGTTGTGGACCAAAGTGTATACACAATTCCCCCGTGTCGGGTGGTTTTTATGGGCAGGGATTTACCGCATCGCCCAGCACAATCCGGGCCACCTTCACGCATTGGAACGCCATGGCAGCCACGGGCCGGGATCGGCAGATCGACAACATCGAGTTCAACGTCGCGGACATCGCGCGCAGCAAGGCCTTCTACGGCGCCGTGTTCGGCTGGGCCTTCACCGACTACGGCCCCACCTACACGGAATTCAGCGACGGCCGGCTGACCGGCGGCTTCACCACGGGCGAGCCGGTGCGGCCGGGAGGCCCGCTGGTGATCCTGTATGCCGACGACCTGGCCGAAACGCAGCGGCGCATCGAAGCCGCGGGTGCGGCGATCTCGCGGCCGGTGTTCGCCTTCCCGGGCGGCCGGCGCTTCCACTTCACGGACCCCGACGGTTACGAGCTCGCGGTCTGGTCGGCGCCCTGAATCGGCCCGGCGGCGCTCACGGCGGCATCAGCAGCTGCGCCGCCACCGCCACCGCGATCACCTCGGGCTCCTTGCCCTCGATGCCCGGCACACCGATCGGGCAGGTGATGCGTGCCAGCTCCTCTGGCGTGAAGCCGCGCGCCTCGAGCCGGTGGCGAAAGGTCGCCCACTTGGTCCTGCTGCCGATCAGGCCCACGAAAGGCAGGTCGTCGCGCGCGCGCAGGCGCTGCAGGCAGGCGATCACCACGTCGAAATCCTCGGCATGGCTGAAGCTCATGATCAGCACGCGCGAGCCCGGCGCCAAGCCGGCCACCGCGCCCTGCACCGGCTCGGAATGCTCGGTCTCGATCTGCACCGGCAGCGCGGGCGCGAACACGCCTTCACGGCTGTCGATCCAGCGCACCGAGAACGGCAGCGTGGCGAGCAGGCGGGCCAAGGCGGCCCCCACGTGCCCGCCGCCGAACAGCGCGACCGGCTTGAAGTGCGCGCTGAGTTCGCGGGTCAGCGCCGGCACGTCACGCGCGATGACCCGCTGGAAGGCCAGGAACACCACGCCGCCGCAGCACTGCCCGAGGCTGGGGCCCAGCGGGTAGCGGCGCACGGCCTCGATCGGGTCCCCGCCGGCCAGCCAGGCCCGCGCTTCCTGCACCGCCTGGAATTCGAGCTGGCCACCGCCGATGGTGCCGGTCAGGTCGTCCTGCCAGACCGCCATCCAGGTGCCGGCCTCGCGCGGCACCGAGCCCTGCGTCGACGCGACGCGCACCAGCACCGCGGCCTCGCGGCCGAGGCGCTGCAGCAGTTCGTCGAGGGCCGGGATCATCGCGGGATTGTCCTCCCGGATCACACGCCGATGCATCGGCCTGGCGTATGCACGGTATAACGTCGGCGATGATTTTCCGCCTCACCCCGCGCCATGTCGCGCTCGCCGCCGCCCTGTCCGCCACGCTATGGCTCGCCGGTTGCGGCACCGCCCCCACCGCCACCACGCCCGGCCAGGTGCCCGGCCAGCTCAGCAACGCCACCTCGGCGCCACCGGGCCCGGTCCAGCAGCCGGCGCCCCGCGCGTCGGTCGCGGCCAACCCGCGCGAGTACCGGCGCGATGCCGCGCGCCACATCTACGACGCCAACAAGGACCGCATCTACGGCGGCCAGCTGCCGGCCGTGCTCTATGCCGTGGGCACGCTGCAGGTGAACCTGGACGCCGGCGGCAAGGTGCTGTCGATGCACTGGATGCGTGCACCGCAGCATGCGCCGGAAGTGATCGCCGAGATCGAACGCACCGTGCTCGCCGCCGCGCCCTTCCCGGCGGCGCAGCGCCTGGGTCCGGTGACCTGGACCGACACCTGGCTGTGGGACAAGGGCGGCCGCTTCCAGCTCGACACCCTCACCGAGGGTCAGCTGTAGCCTCGCACGGGGACGGCGCCCCGCTGCAGACCCGCTCCCACAGCTGCCCGACGACCGCCCGCGCCTGCGTCCGGGCGCGGTAGGCCACGATGCTCACCTCGACGTCCCAGGCGCCCTCGCCCACCGGCACGAGGTCGGCCAGCCGCCCCGCGACGAAGGAGCTGTCGGGCAGCCAGGCGACGCCCAGGCCCTGCGACGCCAGGTCGCCCAGCACGTCGGTCATCTCGGCCTCGAAGGCCCGGTAGCCGACGAGCGCCTGCGACGACTGCTCGATGGCCGAATCGACCACACGCGCAAAGTAGCCGCTGGCCGAGTACATGAGCAGCGGCACCGGCCGGGCTGACGTGCCGGGCAGCGCGAGCCCGCCCGAGGCGGCCAGCGCGCGCGACGCGTACGGGCGCACCTGCTCCACGCCCAGTTCGTGCCGCTCGAAGCGCGCCATGTCGAGCTGGATCGGATGCGCCGCCTGGTGGAAGCCGATCAGGATGTCGGCCGAGCCCGCGTTGAAGGCCGACACCGTGTCGTGCACATTGCCCACCTCCAGGCTGCAGGTGATCGCGCCTTCGCCCGACCATTGCCGCCACCATCCCGGCAGCCGCGTGCTGGCCAGCGCATAGGTCGAGGCGATGCGCACATGGTTGCGCGAGGGCGCATCGCCGATCGCAGCCTTGGCGTCGGCGATCTGGTTCAACAGGCCGGTCGCGACCTTGCGGAAATGATCGCCTGCGGGCGTGAGCCGCGTCGGGAACGCGGCGCGGTCGATGAGCTTGGCGCCCAGCCATTGCTCCAGCGCCTGGATGCGGCGGCTGAACGCGGCCTGCGACACGTTGCGCATCTCTGCCGCGCGGGTGAAGTTCTGCACTTCGGCCAGCGTCACGAAGTCCTGAAACCAACGGGTGTCCATCGCCTGATTTGCTCCTTTGCTGCGGGCTTTTGCAAGTCGCATGCCGATTCGATTTGCGCATCGGCCATGCGTGACGCGCATTGCGGCCGGATGCAAACTCAACATTGGACCGCAGGCCGCCCGCTCGCGACCATCACGAATCCCCTCTTCACAACCCAAAGGATTCATCATGAGCGAGCAACTTCGCGCGGCGGCCAAGGAATACATGGTCCGCTACGGCGGCGACACCTTTCCCAACCTGTTCCGCAGCGCCCGTGGCGCCATCGTGATCGACGACACCGGCCGCGAGATCCTCGACTTCACCTCGGGCCAGATGTGCGCCACCATCGGCCACAACCACCCGGCCATCGTGCGCGCGGTGCACGAGGCCGGCGAGAAGGCCTTCCACATGTTCAGCGGCATGATCCCCGAAGTGGTGGCCGAGCTCGCACAGAAGATGGCCACCGACTGGATGCCCGCGCCGCTGACCAAGTCGATCTTCGTCAACACCGGTTCCGAGAGCAACGAGGTGGCGCTGCGCATGGCGAAGATGTACACCGGCGGCTTCGAGATCCTGGCCGTGGGCGGCTCCTGGCACGGCGTCACGGGCGGCACCAGCGCCGTGTCCTTCGCGAGCGACCGCAAGGGCTACGGCGTGCACGTGCCCGGCGTGTTCCTCATGCCCGAGCCCAACGCCTACCGGCCCTATATCCAGGGCATGTCGGCCGAGGAGTCGGCGCTGACCTGCCTTGAGCTCGGCCTCAAGATGTACGACATGGCCTCGACCGGCCGCCGCGCGGCCATCATCATCGAGCCCATCATCAGCGCCGGCGGCGTGCTGGTGCCGCCCAGGTCGTACATGCAGGCCCTGCGCAAGGCGGCGGACGATCGCGGCATGCTGCTGATCTTCGACGAGGCGCAGACCGCCTTCGGCCGCATCGGCCACCGCACCGCCTCGGACTTCTACGGCGTGGTGCCGGACATCATGTCGGTCAGCAAGACCATGGGCGGCGGCCTGCCGCTGGCCGCGACCGTGACCAGCCCGAAGATCGAGCAGGACGTGTTCGAGAAGGGCTTCACCTTCTACACCAGCCACGTCTCCGATCCGCTGCCCGCCACCGTGGGCCTGGCCGTGCTCGAGACCATCCGCAGCGAGGGCCTGATCGAACGCGCCCGCAGCACCGGCGCCTACCTGCGCGGCCAGCTGCTCGACATGCAGCAGCGCTACGAGGCCATCGGCGACGTGCGCGGCGAGGGCCTGCTGCTGGGCGTGGAACTGGTGCAGGACCGCGACTCGCGCCTGCCCTACCACGAGCTCGGCGCGCGCACCACGAAGAAGTGCTTCGAGCTGGGCCTGAGCATGAACATCCGCCGCCGGCCCGAGCGCGGCTCGGTCTGGCGCATCGCGCCGCCGCTCACCGTGCGCCACGAGGAGATCGACCGTGCTATCGCCATCCTCGACCGCGCGCTGCGCGAGAGCCTGGACGAGATCGCGCGGCCCGCGCCCGTGGCCCGCGCGGACGCGAAGGTGGCCGGCAAGGCCGTCGCGGCGGCGAACCACTGAACGGCGGCGTCACCATGACCCGACCTCTTCTCCTCGGCGTCGCGCTGGCCCTTGCATGCATGGGCGCCAGCGCGCAGGACAGCGGCACGCTCGCCAAGGCCCGGGCCGCGGGCAGCGTCACGATGGGCGTGCGCGACGCCTCGCCGCCGCTTTCGTACTCGCTGGGTACCGGCTACGCGGGCTACCACGTCGAGCTGTGCGAGCAGATGCTGTCGAAGCTGCTGCCCGGCGTCGCCATCCGGCAGATGGCCGTGACCTCGCAGAACCGGCTGCCGCTGCTGCAGAACGGCACCGTCGACATCGAGTGCGGTTCGACCACCAACAACACGGCCCGCCAGCAGCAGGCCGCCTTCGCCCACACGACCTACATCACCGAAGCGCGCTTCGCGGTGCGGGCCGCGAGCGGCATCGCTTCGGTCGAGCAGCTCAAGGGCAAGACCGTGGTGACGACCACCGGCACCACGCTGGTCCAGCGGCTGCGCCGACTCGAACAGGAGCGGCACATCACGGTGGTGCTGGCCAAGGACCATGCGGAGAGCTTCCTGCTGCTGGAGAGCGGGCGCGCCGACGCCTTCGCGATGGACGACAACACGCTGGCCGGCAACATCGCCAACGCGCGCAACCCCGCGGACTTCAGGATCGTGGGCAAGCCGCTGGGCATCGAGCCGATCGCGATCATGCTGCGCAAGGACGATCCGGCCTTCAAGAGCGCGGTCGACGGCTACCTGGCTGCGGCCATGGCCTCGGGCGCGCTGGAGAAGCTCTACGCCAAGTGGTTCATGGCGCCGATCCCGCCCAAGAACGCGGTCATCAACATCCCGCTGAGCGACTCGCTCAAGGCCGCGTTCCTGGCGCCCAACGACCGGCCGGCCGAGGCCTACGAGGAGAAGTAGCGCCGCTCAGGACCCGCGGTAGGTGGAATAGCTCCACGGGCTGACCAGCAAGGGCACGTGGTAGTGCTGGTCGGTGTGGGCCACGCCGAAGTCCAACGAGACCTTGTCCAGGAAATTGGGCTCGGGCAGCTTCACGCCGCGCGCCTTGAAATACGCTGCCACGTCGAAGGTCAGGCGGTAGGTGCCCGTGCGCAGGCTGTCGTTGTCGTAGAGCGGCCCGTCGCTGCGGCCGTCGGCGTTCAGGGTGAAGCGCTTGACCAGCGTGGCCTGTTCGCCTTGCGTGGTGTACAGCGCCACCGCCATGCCGGCGGCGGGCCCGCCGTGCATCGTGTCCAGTACGTGAGTGCTCAGGCCCATGGCTCGCTCCTTCGGTCCGGCGGTGCCGGTAGTTTGGTGGACAAAAGTGTATACAGTTGTGGGATTCGGGTCTATCATGAATGCATGGAGCCCTCCACCACCGGCGCGATCGTCGACGCACTGACCAAGGCGATTGTCGAGCACCGCCTGCAGCCCGGCAGCAAGCTCGCCGAGCAGAAACTGGCCGATCATTTCGGGGTCTCGCGCACGCTGGTGCGCCAGGCCCTGTTCCAGCTGTCGCAGAACCGGCTGATCCGGCTCGAGCCCGCGCGGGGTGCCTTCGTGGCCGCCCCCACGGTCGACGAGGCGCGGCAGGTCTTCGCGGTGCGCCGCATGCTCGAAGCCGAGATGACGCGTGCCTTCGTGCGCGAGAGCACGCCGGCCCGGATCAAGGCGCTGCGCGATCACGTGTCCCAGGAGAAAGACGCCGTGTCCGGCGGCAGCGCCCGGCGCCGCAACGAACTGCTGGGCGACTTCCACGTGCGCATGGCCGAGCTCATGGGCAACGAGGTGCTGGCGCAGATGCTGGGCGAACTGGTCTCGCGCTGCGCGCTGATCACGCTGATGTACCAGAGCAGCACTGCGGCCGAGCACTCGCACGACGAGCATGCCGACATCGTGAAGGCGCTGGCCGCCCGCGACGAGGAACGCGCGGTGCGCCTCATGACCGAACACCTGGAACACGTCGAAGCCGAACTCACCTTCGACCGCAAAGTCCCCACCAACGACATCTCCCTGGCCCTTTCATGACGCTCCCACTCGTTCTCCGCGCACGTCGCGTCGCTTTGCCCCCCCCCTTGCGAGGGGCAACCCGTCTGTTCGTGGGCTGCGGCGGAACCGGCTTTGCCGGGCCGCAACGCAGCGCCCCCGGTCGGGGGTGGGGGCCCGACACGCAGTGCGGGCAACCTGGGGGCGAGCAATGACCTACGACTCCACCCTGCCCTACCCGCGCGACCTGGTCGGCTACGGCCGCAACCCGCCGCATGCGCGCTGGCCCGGCGGCGCCCGCATCGCGGTGCAGTTCGTCCTCAACTACGAGGAAGGCGGCGAGAACGCCACGCTGCACGGCGACGCGGGCTCCGAACAGTTCCTGTCCGAGATGTTCAATCCGGCCAGCTACCCGGACCGCCACATCAGCATGGAAGGCATCTACGAGTACGGCTCGCGGGCTGGCGTCTGGCGCATCCTGCGCGAGTTCGAGAAGCGCGGCCTGCCGCTGACGGTGTTCGGCGTGGGCATGGCACTGCAGCGCTACCCCGAACTCACGGCCGCCTTCCAGGAACTGGGTCACGAGATCGCCTGCCACGGCTGGCGCTGGATCCACTACCAGAACCTCGACGAAGCCACCGAGCGCGAACACATGCGCCTGGGCATGGAAGCCATCGAGCAGCTCACCGGCGAACGCGCGCTGGGCTGGTACACCGGCCGCGACAGCCCGCGCACGCGCCGGCTGGTGGCCGACTACGGCGGCTTCGAATACGACAGCGACTACTACGGCGACGACCTGCCCTTCTGGATGAAGGTGCAGAAGACCGACGGCAGCACGGTGCCGCAGCTCATCGTGCCCTACACGCTGGACGTCAACGACATGCGCTTCGCGCTGCCGCAGGGCTACTCGCACGCCGACCCCTTCTTCCAGTACATGAAGGACACCTTCGACGCGCTCTATGCCGAAGGCGACCCGAACGGCGACGACAGTCCGAAGATGATGAGCATCGGCATGCATTGCCGGCTGCTCGGCCGGCCGGGCCGCATCACCGCGCTGCAGCGCTTCCTCGACCACATCGCGCAGCACGACAAGGTCTGGGTCTGCCGCCGCGTCGACATCGCGCGCCACTGGAAGCAGGTCCACCCGGTATGACGCTGGCCACGGTCGGTCGCAACGGTCTCCACCCCTTCCCCCGCCGGGGGAAGACCGGGATGGGGGCAGGCACCCGGGCTGCCGTTGCACCCAGCGCCGCGTGCCCCCACCCCTGCCCTCCCCCCACAGGGGAGGGAACCAGACAAGGAACGATATGAGCCAGACGAATCTGACCGTTGCCCAACTCAACGCCGCTGCGCCGGCCGAGGCCGTCGCGCTGCTCGACGGCGTCTACGAGCACTCGCCCTGGATCGCCGAGCGCGCGCTCGCCGCGCGGCCTTTCCGTTCGCTCGCGCATCTCAAGCATGCGCTGGCGCAGGTCGTGAACACCGCCTCGGCCGACGAACAGATCGGCCTGATCGCGGCCCACCCCGAACTCGCGGGCAAGGCCATGGTCAGCCAGACGCTGACGGCCGAATCGACCAACGAGCAGCGCAAGGCCGGCCTGACCGACTGCACGCCCGAGGAGTTCGCGACCATCCAGCAGCTCAACGCCGACTACAACGCGAAGTTCGGCTTCCCCTTCATCCTGGCGGTGCGCGGCCCGCGCGGCGCGGGGCTGCCCAAGCGCGAGATCATCGAGACCTTCGCGCGCCGGCTGCACCACCATCCGGCCTTCGAGCGCGGCGAGGCGCTGCGCAACATCCACCGGATCGCCGAGATCCGGCTCGACGACAAGTTCGCCGTCGACCTCACGCTGGGCAACGACGTCTGGGACTGGCAGGAACAGCTGTCGGTGCACACCGATCCCGGCTACGCCGAGAAGGGCCAGCTCACCGTCACCTACCTGACCGACGCGCACCGCGCCTGCGCCGCCCAGATCTCGGCCTTGATGCTCGCCACGGGTTTCGACTCGGTGCACATCGACGCGGTCGGCAATGTGGTGGGGCGCTATGAAGGCGCCACGCCCGACGCCAAGACGCTGCTCACCGGCTCGCACTACGACACCGTGCGCAACGGCGGCAAGTACGACGGCCGGCTGGGCATCTTCGTGCCCATCGCCTGCGTGCGCGAACTCAAGCGCCAGAGCCGGCGCCTGCCCTTCGCCTTCGAGGTGGTGGGCTTCGCCGAGGAGGAAGGCCAGCGCTACAAGGCGACCTTCCTGGGCTCGGGCGCGCTCATCGGCCACTTCGACGCGCGCTGGCTCGTGCAGAAGGACGCCGACGGCATCACCATGCGCGAGGCCATGCAGCACGCAGGCCTCAAGGAAGAGGACATCCCGAAGATCCAGCGCGATCCGGCGCGCTACCTGGGCTTCGTTGAGGTGCACATCGAGCAGGGCCCGGTGCTGACCGAGCTCGACCTGCCGCTGGGCATCGTGACTTCGATCAACGGCAGCGTGCGCTACGTGGGCGAAGTCATCGGCATGGCCAGCCACGCCGGCACCACACCTATGGACCGCCGCCGCGACGCCGCCGCCGCGGTGGCCGAGCTGATCCTCTACACCGAACGGCGCGCCGCGCAGGATGGCGACTCGGTCGGCACCGTGGGCATGCTCGAAGTGCCCAGCGGTTCGATCAACGTGGTGCCGGGCCGCTGCAAGTTCAGCCTGGACCTGCGCGCCCCCCACAACACGCAGCGCGACGCGCTGGCCACCGACGTGGTGGCCGAGCTCCAGGCCATCTGCGAGCGCCGCGGCGTGCGCTTCGAGCTCGAGGAAACCATGCGCGCCGCCGCCGCGCCCAGCGCGCCCGCCTGGCAGCAGCGCTGGGAGACAGCGGTCGATGCCCTGGGCATCCCGCTGTTCCGCATGCCCAGCGGCGCCGGCCACGATGCGATGAAGCTGCACGAGGTCATGCCCCAGGCCATGCTCTTCGTGCGCGGCATCAACTCGGGCATCAGCCACAACCCGCTCGAATCGAGCACCAACGACGACATCCAGCTGGCTGTCCAGGCCTTCCAGCTCCTGCTCGAAGGCCTGGCTGCTGACCCCGCCCCCTGATTCGGAGAAGACACGACATGACCGACTACGCCAAGCTCGACGCCTGGATCGACGCCCACTTCGACGAGGAAGTGAAGTTCCTGCAGCAACTGGTGCAGGTACCCACCGACACGCCGCCCGGCAACAACGCGCCGCACGCCGAGCGCACGGCCGAGCTGCTGAAGGACTTCGGCTTCGAGGCCGAGAAGCACGCCGTGCCCGCGCAGGAAGTGCAGGACTACGGGCTCGAATCGATCACCAACCTGATCGTGCGCCGCCCCTACGGCAGCGGCGGCCGCACCGTGGCGCTCAATGCGCACGGCGACGTCGTGCCCCCGGGCGACGGCTGGACGCACGACCCCTACGGCGGCGAGATCGTCGACGGCAGCCTCTACGGCCGCGCCACCGCGGTCAGCAAGAGCGACTTCGCCAGCTTCACCTTCGCGCTGCGCGCGCTCGAGGCCGTGGCCAGGCCGACGAAGGGCGCGGTCGAGCTGCACTTCACCTACGACGAGGAATTCGGCGGCATCCTCGGCCCGGGCTGGCTGCTCGAGAAGGGCCTGACGAAGCCCGACCTGATGATCGCGGCCGGCTTCAGCTACGAAGTGGTCACGGCCCACAACGGCTGCCTGCAGATGGAAGTCACGGTGCACGGCAAGATGGCCCACGCGGCCATCCCCACCACCGGCGTCGACGCGCTGCAGGGCGCGGTCAAGATCCTCAACGCGCTCTATGCGCAGAACATGCTCTACCAGCAGGTCACGTCGAAGGTCGAGGGCATCACGCACCCCTACCTCAACGTGGGCCGCATCGAAGGCGGCACCAACACCAACGTGGTGCCCGGCAAGGTGGTGTTCAAGCTCGACCGCCGCATGATCCCCGAGGAGAACCCGGTCGAGGTCGAGGCCGCCATCCGCCAGGTGATCGCCGATGCGGCCGCCGAGAGCGCGGGCATCACGGTCGAGATCAAGCGCCTGCTGCTGGCCAACTCGATGAAGCCGCTGGCCGGCAACAAGCCGCTGGTCGACGCGATCCAGAAGCACGGCCAGGACGTGTTCGGCGAACCCATCAAGGCCATGGGCACGCCGCTCTACACCGACGTGCGCCTGTACGGCGAAGCCGGCATCCCGGGCGTGATCTACGGCGCCGGCCCGCGCACCGTGCTCGAGTCGCATGCCAAGCGCAGCGACGAGCGCGTGGTGCTCGAAGACCTGCGCCGCGCGACCAAGGTCATCGCGCGCACGCTGGCCGACCTGCTGGCCTGAGGGCATGCGGGAGCGTTGAAGACCGCCCGGGTCGACGACGACTGCACCGGACCTCGCTTCATCGCCGCCGGGGCTTCCTGCGCCCCTTGGCTTCCGCCGCCGCCAGTTCCCGCGCGTCCAGCACGTAAGCGGACGACTGGGCCAGCCGCTCCACGCTCAGGTCGACGAAGGCGCGCACGCGCGAGGGCAGCGCCGTGCGGCTGCCGTAGTAGACGTGGACGCTCAGGTGGTCGGCGGCGTGCGCCGTGAGCAGCGGCACCAGCCGTCCCGCGCGAATCAGCGGCGCCGCCGACAGGCCCGACAACAATCCGATCACGTGGCCCGCGAGCACCGCCTCGGTCTCGAACTGGGCATCGTTCGTCGACAGCGCGGGCGGCAGGTCGTGGGAGATCACTTCGCCGCCCACCTTGAGCAGCCAGGGGAGCACGCGACCGGTGCCGGGTTGCCGGAACACGCTGCAGCGGTGCGAGGCCAGTTGCTCGATCGAATCCGGCGCGCCGTGCGCCGCGATGTAGGCCGGCGCCGCGCACACGATCAACTGCATCGCGAACAGACGGCGGGCGGCCAGGCCGTCTTCGGGTGGCGAGCCGATGCGAAAGCCGACATCGGCGCGATCCTGCACCCAGTTGCCGATGCGGTCGTCGAGCTTCACGTCGGGCTGGACATCGGGATGGCGGCGACAGAACTCGTCGACCAGCGGCCACAGCACGGGCAGGAAGGAGTACTTCGGCGCGACGATGCGCAGCGGGCCGGCGATCTCGTCCTTCGCGGTGCGCGCACGGTCGAGCGCGCGCTCCAGTGCCGCCAGCGCGGGCTGCGTGGCTTCGAGCAACTGCTGTCCTTCGGACGTGAGCGCGATGCTGCGCGTCGTGCGATGCAGCAGGCGCACGCCCAGCCGCGCTTCCAGCGCCGCGAGCGCCTGGCTCGCGGCCTGCGGGCTGACGCCCTGGACGGCCGCGGCCCGCCGGATGCTGCCGAGCTCGACGGCCTTGGCCAAGGTCTCGATGGCGCGAAAGTCGCTGATGGGCACGTGCTGCTCCCCGGAAGTGTGGGTCGCCAGTATCAACCAGTACTTGCCACTGGATCAAGACCCAGCCTTCTAGTGGATTGACACCGGGCCACCTAGATTGGAGGCCCACATCACCACCACAGGAGAATCTCATGCGCAGCAACATCGATGGCAAGGTCATCGTCATCACCGGCGCCAGCAGCGGCCTGGGCGAAGCGGCCGCGCGCCTCTTGAGCGCACGGGGCGCACGCCTCGTGCTCGGCGCGCGGCGCACCGATCGCCTGCAGCAACTGGCCGACGAACTCGATCCCTCGGGGCAGCGCGCGATCGCCGTCGCCACCGACGTCACCGTACGCGAACAGGTCGCGCATCTGGTGGACACCGCCGTGCAGACCTTCGGGCGCATCGACGTGATGGTCAACAACGCGGGCCTCATGCCGCTCGCGCCGATCGAGCGGCTCGCGGTCGGCGACTGGGACCGCATGATCGACGTGAACCTCAAGGGCGTGCTCTACGGCATCGCGGCGGCCCTGCCGCACATGCAGCGCCAGATGTCCGGCCAGTTCGTCAACGTGTCGTCGGTGGCCGGCCACAAGGTCATGCTGAACGGCGCCGTCTACAGCGCGACCAAGCATGCGGTGCGGGCGCTGTCCGAAGGCCTGCGGCAGGAGACCAAGGCCTGGAACATCCGCACCACCATCGTGTCGCCGGGTGCGGTGGACACCGAGTTGCAGGGCAGCGTCACGGAGCCGGACATCGCACGCGGCATGCGCGACTTCTACCAGGCCGTGGCCATCCCGGCCGACGCCTTCGCGCGCGCCGTGGCCTTCGCCATCGAGCAGCCCGAGGACATGGATGTGAACGAGATCCTGTTCCGGCCGACCCGCCAGGTGCCCTGACAGGTCCAAAGACAGAGGCGCATTCCGCCAGCTCGCGCACCATTTTTTCGCCGGGCGCTGCGAGTGCGATCCGGCGCTGAGGTCTGCGACAGAATTCTGCCGAGGTGAGCGCAGGCCGGCGGTATCGGAGATGCAAGCCCATCGCGCCGGATCCAGATACTTCTCAGCCGGAAAGTGGGTGTTGTGATCTCAGTTCGACCCGCAGGACCGAACGAATGGCGAACCTATCGCGATGTGCGCCTGCGCGCGCTGCTTGATTCGCCCGACGCTTTCGGCAGCACCTATGCAGCCGAAGCCGACCGAACGGACGCCATGTGGGCCGGCCGGATTTCAGCAGCCACGTCCTCCGGTCAGGACCGCGTGCTTCTCGCGCGCCATCGCGAGGAGGTGTGCGGTCTCGTGTGGTGCAAGTTGTCGACCGACGCGCCGACGGTGGCGAATCTGTTCCAGATGTGGGTCGACCCGGCATCTCGCGGAATGGGGGCAGGCCGTGCCTTGCTTGAAGAGGCCATCGCTTGGGCGGAGGGCCTGGGCGCGCGTCGCGTCTGCCTGGGTGTCACTGTGGCAGAGACGCCAGCGATGCACTTGTATCTGGCATGTGGCTTCCGCCCCAGCGGGAGAACGGAGCCTCTGCGTGAAGACTCGCGCCTCGCGGTGCAGCCGATGAGCCTGGCTGTGGGGTCCGACCGGATCAAGGCCTGAGTGATGCAGCGAACGCTTCGGCACCGGCCCGAAGCGCCGCGACGCAACAGGCACACCTGGGCGAATGCAGGTGTGCCCGGCAGGCCACAGTGCTTCATGACGGATGTCCTGCAGCCAGGCGGCCTGGATCAGCGCTTGCCGTCTTCAAGTGGCATGGACGCGGCCCACAGCGCGATCCAGCGCCGCACGCGCCAGCAAGCGGGTCGAATCCAGTGTCGGCAGCACCGAGTTCGCGTCGTCGATGATCAGCGGGATCTCGGTGCAGCCCAGGACCACGGCATCGCAGCCCTGCCGGGTCTTGAAGTGTTCGATGGCGGCGCGAAACACCGCCACCGATTCGGGCCGGATCACGCCGTTGACCAGCTCGTCCATGATGATGCGGTTCATCTCGTCGCGGGCCGCATCGGGCGGACGCTCCGACTGAATGCCCCGCGCAGTCAGTTGCTGTTGATACACATCGCTTTGAACCAGCCAGCGCGTGCCGGTGACACCGACGCGCCGGAAGCCCCTTCGCTGCGCCTCGGCCGCGACCACGTCGGCAATGTGCAGCCAAGGGAGCGGCGAGCGCGCTGCGACACGCGAGAACGCGGCGTGGATGGTGTTGTCGGGGCAGATCAGGAAATGGGCGCCCGCACGCGCCAGCTTTTCGGCCGATGCCAACATCAGGGCCGCCACGCCATCGAGGTCATGGCGATCGAGGCATTCGACGTACTCGGCCAGTGATGGCGTGTGCATGGAGACTTCCGGATGCGCGTGCGGGCCCAGTCGCAGGGCGCCCTCGGCGCAGATCGTGCGATAGCACAGCGCCGCGCCCTCGGCCGAGCAGCCAACGATGCCGATGTGGGCGACAGGTCTCATGCGGTTCCTTCCATGGCGCGTGCCGAGCGCCAACGAATGTGCGCACCCGCCGGCAATCGGGTGGGTCGTCGATGCGAAGGATCATCGGCTTTGTGCGCCATGCTGCACACGCGGCGAGCTGCGGTCAACCTTTCGAGGCTCTTCAAAAACCGTTCATCGCCCGCTCGACAGGCACAGCCAGCACGAACGCTTTCTCCGTGCCACAAGGGCCAGGCCGACCACCGTGCTTTGCCTGTCTTGCAGCGCGCCATCCCGTGGCGGCCAGCGTCGCGACACCGCCGATGAAGGGGTGAATCCGCCTTCGACACCCGCCCTCGAGACGCGGCTTCTCGCACCTTATCGGCCCGCGCGGTCGACCTGGTGGTCTCCGCGGCTGCTGTCACGGACGGGACTTTCATGGCTTGTCGCAGACTTCGACGGCAGCGAACACGCCCCCCTGCGCGAGGCCCGTTTCGCTCGGGACTTCTACGTTCGCACGCCTCTCGATCGCTCGCCAGACCCCATCGAAACCACTATTGCGCACATCTTTGTATACAGTTAATGTGGACTGACCATCGACCGATCTGTCGTTTTCAGCAGGAGTTTTCGCCATGAGCACTCACTCGTCCGCACCGCCCGCCACGGTCCATCCCGTGGACCAGCGGCTTCCCCTCGGCAAGGTTTCGGCCCTCGGGCTGCAGCATGTGCTGGTGATGTATGCCGGGGCCGTCGCGGTGCCGCTGATCGTGGGCCGCGCGCTCAAGCTCACGCCCGACGAGGTCGCGCTGCTGATCTCGGCCGACCTGTTCTGCTGCGGCATCGCCACGCTGATCCAGTCGCTGGGCGCCACGCAATGGTTCGGCATCAAGCTGCCGGTGATGATGGGCGTGACCTTCGCCTCGGTCGCGCCGATGGTCGCCATCGCCAATGCCAACCCCGGCACCGCGGGGGCGCAGCTGCTGTTCGGCTCGATCATCGGGGCCGGCGTCATCTCGATCCTGATCGCGCCCATGGTCAGCCGCATGCTGCGCTTCTTCCCGCCGGTGGTCACCGGCACCATCATCGCGGTGATCGGCATCAGCCTGATGCGCGTGGGCATCAACTGGATCTTCGGCAACCCCTTCGGCCCGACCGCGCCCGCGGTGGTCGACCCGGTCTATGCCAAGTGGCTGGCCGAGGTCACCTCGCCCGGCAGCTCGATCCCGCCGGTGCCCAAGGGCTTCGCGATCATGCCCACCATGCCTAACCCCAAGTACGCCGACCTCACCGGCCTGGGCGTGGCCGCGCTGGTGCTGGTGTCGATCCTGCTGATCGTGAAATACGCCAAGGGCTTCGTCGCCAACATCTCGGTGCTGCTGGGCATCGTGATCGGCGCGGTGGTGGCCTCGGTAATGGGCATCATGACCTACGAGAAGGTCGGCAAGGCGCCCTGGTTCGACGTCGTGCTGCCCTTCCACTTCGGCATGCCGGCGTTCGACCCGGTGCTGATCCTCACCATGACGCTGATCATGATCGTGGTGATGATCGAGTCCACCGGCATGTTCCTGGCGCTGGGCGAGATGACCGACCGCAAGGTCGACCAGAAGGCGCTTGCCAAGGGCCTGCGCACCGATGGCCTGGGCACGCTGATCGGCGGCATCTTCAACACCTTCCCCTACACCAGCTTCTCGCAGAACGTGGGCCTGGTGGCGGTCACCGGCATCAAGAGTCGCTATGTCTGCGCGGCCGGCGGCGTGATCCTGGTGGTGCTGGGCCTGCTGCCCAAGATGGCGGCGCTGATCGAGTCGCTGCCCACCGTGGTGCTGGGCGGCGCGGGCCTGGTGATGTTCGGCATGGTGGCCGCCACCGGCATCCGCATCCTCTCGGGCGTGGACTTCAAGACCAACCGCCACAACCCGATGATCGTCGCGGTGTCGATCGGCGTCGGCATGATTCCGCTGATCGCGCCCAACTTCAAGCAGTGGATGCCGCACGGCCTGCACTCGCTGATCGAGTCGGGCATTTTGCTGGCGTCGATCACGGCGGTGCTGCTGAACCTGTTCCTCAACGGCGCCAAGCACGACGAGCAGGCGATCATCACCGCGGCCAAGCAGGCCGAAGCCCACTGAGCGTGCGTCAGATCATCGCCAGCGGCGTCTTGCGCCGCGGCGGTGGCCGCAGCCGGTCCAGCTCGGCCAGGGTCGCCGCATCCAGCACCAGGTCGACGGCGGCCAGGTTCTCCTTCAGGTGCGCACTGCGCGCCGCCTTCGGGATCGCGACCACGCCGGGCCGGGCGATCACCGCGGCCAGCGCGAGCTGCGCGGCCGTCACGCCCAGCCGGGTCGCGAGCCGGCCCAGCGCCGCATCCCCGGCCAGCGCGCCCTGGTCGATCGGGCTGTAGGCCATCAGCGGCATGCCGCGCTCGCGCAGCCAGGGCAGCAGCGCGAACTCGGAACCGCGCTCACCCATCGACAGGTAGACCTGGTTGACCGCGCAGCCGGGGCCGCCGCCGATGGCCTGCGTCAGTTCCTCCATGTCGTCGGTGTCGAAGTTGCTCACGCCCCAGTGGCCGATGCGGCCGTCGGCCACCAGCGCCTGCATCGCCTCCACGGTTTCGCGCAAAGGATGGTTGCCGCGCCAGTGCAGCAGGTAGAGGTCGATCGCGTCGAGCCCAAGCCGCTGCAGGCTGCGTTCGCAGGCGTCGCGCGTGTCCTCGCGGCTGGCGTTGTGCGGGTAGACCTTGCTCACGATGAACAGCTCCTCGCGCCGCACGTCGCCGGCACGCAGGGCCTCGGCCACCGCCTGGCCCACCACGGTTTCGGCGCCGCCCTCGCCGTACATCTCGGCCGTGTCGATGAGCCGGTAGCCCAGCACGATGGCCTCGCGCAGCGCCGCGACCTCAGCCGCGCGGCGCGCTTCGGCCTCGCCCATCTGCCAGGTGCCGAGACCGAGAACCGGCATCGCGCCACCGGTGGGAAGGGGAAGTTTTCGCATGGCGCCGATGGTACGAGCGCCCCGGAATCCGCCCCGGGATAACCCTCTGTGGCGCCCCGGGCATCTTGCCTACATTTCTTGTATGCAAGATAGAGCGGTCCTTGCATGCAAACCCAAAGACAACAGGAGACTCCATGCCTCGCTTCGCCAAATCGCTTTTCGGTCAGGTGGTCATCGCGCTGGTGCTGGGCGTGCTCGCGGGGCTGTTCGCCCCCGAGTACGCCGTCAAGCTCAAGCCGCTGGGGGACGGCTTCATCAAGCTGATCAAGATGATCATCCCTGTGCTGGTGTTCTGCGTGGTGGTGCACGGCATCGCCGGCGCCGGCGACCTGCGCCGCGTGGGCCGGGTGGGCATCAAGTCGCTGATCTACTTCGAGGTGCTGACCACCATCGCACTGGCCATGGGCCTGGTGCTGGCCTTCGTGTTCGAGCCGGGCGTGGGCATGAACGTCGATCCGTCCAAGCTCGACCCGGCCGCCATGAGCGCCTATGCCTCCAATGCCGACAAGCTCACCAGCGGCGGCACGGTCGACTTCCTGATGAAGCTGATCCCGACCACGGTGGTCAACGCCTTCGCCACCGGCGACGTGCTGCAGGTGCTGCTGTTCGCGGTGCTGTTCGGCTGCGCGCTCACGCTGCTGGGCGAGCGCGGCAAGCCGGTGGCGGTGGTGGTGGACGCGCTCTCGCTGGTGCTGTTCAAGATCATGGGCATCCTCATCAAGCTGGCGCCGCTGGGCGTGCTGGGTGCGATCGCCTTCACCGTCGGCCAGTACGGCATCGGCTCGCTCAAGCAGCTGGGCATGCTGGTGGCGCTGTTCTACGGCGCGGTGCTGGTCTTCGTGTTCGTGGTGCTGGGCCTGGTGATGCGCTTCTCGGGCTTCAGCCTCTGGAAGCTGCTGCGCTACCTGCGCGAGGAACTGGCGGTGGTGTTCGCCACCACCTCCTCGGACAGCGTGCTGCCGCAGATCATGGCCAAGCTGCGCCGCATGGGCATCCGCGATTCGACGGTGGGCCTGGTGATTCCCACGGGCTACTCGTTCAACCTCGACGCCTTCTCGATCTACATCACGCTGGCTGCGGTGTTCATCGCCCAGGCCACCAACACGCCGATCTCGATGGCCGACCTGATGACCATCCTGGCGATCGCACTGGTCACGTCGAAGGGCGCGCACGGCGTGCCGGGCTCGGCCATCGTGGTGCTGGCCGCCACGCTGCATGCCATTCCGGCGATCCCCGCGATCGGGCTGGTGCTGGTGCTGTCGGTCGACTGGTTCATGGGCATCGCCCGCGCGCTGGGCAACCTGATCGGCAACTGCGTGGCCACGGTCGCCATCGCCGCCTGGGAAGGCGACATCGACCGCGAGCGCGCGCATGCGGTGCTCGACGGCACCTATGCGCCCGACGACGAGCCGCTGGCCGAAGCCGCCCCGCTGTCCGCGGGCCACTGAGCGCCATGGCGACCGACGTCAGCCCCACCGCCATCGCCGCGCGCGTGGTCGAGGCCATCCTGGCGCAGAAGCTGGCGCCGGGCGAACGGCTGGGCGAGCAGACGCTGGCCGAGACCTTCGACGTGAGCCGCACCATGGTGCGCGAGGCGCTGATGCAGCTGCAGGCGCGCGGCTTCGTCGAGGTGCAGCCGCGCCGCGGCTGGTACGTGGTGGAGCCCTCGGCCGAGGAGGCGCAGGACGCCTTCGCCGCGCGCCGCATCGTCGAGTCGGGCATCCTGGCCGAGAGCAAGGGCCGGCCGCTGCAGAAGGTGATCCGCAAGCTGCGCGAGCACATCGGCCAGGAGCAGCGCGCCATCGACGGCGCCGATGCCGCCACCCGCGCCTTCCTGCTGGCCGACTTCCATGTGTGCCTGGCCGAGCAGATGGGCCACCGGCTGCTGGTCGACGTGCTGCGCGACCTCACGGCCCGCACCACGCTGGCCGCCACGCTCTACCAGTCGAAGCACGATGCGGGGCAGTCGTGCGCCGAGCACGGCGCGATCGTCGCCGCGCTCGAGGCGGGCGACAACGCCGCGGCGCGCACGCTGATGATCACGCACATCGGCAACGTCGAACGCGCGCTCGAGGTCGCGCCGGCGCCCGGGCTCGATGCGCCGGGCCGCCTGCGGGCCGCGCTGTCGCCCGTCGAGCTGCCGCGCAGCAAACGCTGAAGCCGTGACTTATTACCGCCGGCTGCTATCGAATGCGTAGCTAGAGGCCCAGCGCTGGCCGCCGCCCGGCGCCGGTTCCTGGACCGGCCCCGTGGGGGCTCATGAGGGCATGCCCGCCGACACGACGGCGGCAGCGGGCTCGGATAAAGTCCTCCTCACCTATGAATTCACCCCAACTTCAGCGCGGCGTGTTCCTCGCCCTGCTCGCCGCCGTCACCGCCGCCTTCGTCTGGGTGCTGCATCCCTTCTTCGGCGCGGTGCTCTGGGGCGTGGCACTGGCCATCCTGTTCACGCCGCTGTTCAAGTGGCTGCTGCGGAAGATGCCCGGCAAACGCAACGTGGCGGCGCTGTCGACCCTGGCCATCTGCCTGTTCATCGTGATCCTGCCACTGGCCATGGTGGGCGTGTCGCTGGTGCAGGAGATCGCACTGGTCACGCAGAACATCCGTTCGGGCGAGATCAACTTCGCCACCTACTTCCAGCAGATCCTCGATGCGCTGCCGCAGTGGATGCTCAACCTCGTGCAGCGCTTCAACCTCGGCAACATGGAAGCCTGGCAGGCCCGCATCTCGGCCGGCGCCGCGCAGGGCAGCCAGCTGGTCGCCAGCCAGGCCCTGACCATCGGGCAGAACACCTTCGATTTCGTGGTGAGCTTCTTCGTGATGCTCTACCTGCTGTTCTTCCTGGTGCGCGACGGCGCCGAGCTCTCCAAGAAGATGCGCGACGCGCTGCCGCTCGCCAAGCCGCACACGCACTACCTGCTCAACAAGTTCACCACCGTGATCCGGGCCACCATCAAGGGCAACGTGGCGGTGGCGGTGGCGCAGGGCACGCTGGGCGGCCTGACCTTCTGGTTCCTGGGCGTGCAGGGCGCGCTGCTGTGGGCCGTGCTGATGGCCTTCCTGTCGCTGCTGCCCGCGGTGGGCGCGGCGCTGATCTGGGGGCCGGTGGCGATCTACTACCTCGCGACCGGCCAATGGTGGCAGGGTGGGGTGCTGATCTTCGTGGGCGTGTTCGTGATCGGCCTGGTCGACAACATCCTGCGCCCGCTGCTGGTGGGCAAGGACACGCAGATGCCCGACTACATCGTGCTGATGTCGACCATCGGCGGCATGGCGCTGTTCGGCATCAACGGCTTCGTGGTCGGCCCGGTGATCGCGGCGCTGTTCATGGCGGCCTGGAGCCTGTTCGCGGACTCGGGCCATGTGGGTCCGGGGCACACCCCCCTCGAAGGTGCAGACGACCTGGACGCCGTCGAGCACACGAAGAAGAACCGGTAGAGGGCTGAACGGCGATCGGCCGGCCGTTCCGCGCCCCTGCGGCGCCCCAACCAAGCGTTTCGCGCACGCATTTCCGCATTCCGTCGCATGGCGCTGGGCACCGCAAGGCGCCTGCGAGATCGTCGAGCCTCCAACTTCCGACGAGGCCCGCCATGCATCTTCCCGCCCTCCTGTCCCGCCCGGCCGTGCGCGCCCTGTGCACCGCCGTGGTCCTCGCGCCGGCAGGCGCCTTCGCCGCCGACCTGAGCCTGAGCGTCGCCGACGGCCCGGGCGCCGAGTCCACGCTCTACGTCGCGCTGTACAGCGACGCCGCCAGCTATGCCGCCGGCAAGGCCGCGGCCTCGCAGACCGCCCCGATGCGCGATGGCAAGGCCCGGCTCCTGTTCGCGGGGCTGGCACCCGGCCGCTATGCATTGAGGGTGTTCGCCGACGAGAACGGCAACGGCAAGCTCGACACCAACCTCATGGGCATGCCGACCGAGCGCTACGGCTTCTCGAACGACGCCAAGGGCAACCGCGCCGCGCCGGACTTCGAGGCCGCGGCGATCGCCGTCGACGCCGATCTGCAGACCGTCATCCACCTGCGCTGAGGGGCCACCATGGAACGACGCGAACTCCTGCGCCTGCTGGCCTCGGCCGGCGCCCTGCCCTTGCTGGCACCCCTGGCCCCCTCGGCCGCCTTGGCCACGTTGGCACACGCCGCCGGCACCGACGACTGGCAAGCCCAGTTCGAGGCCGCCAGCGCGCCCTGGAAGATCGGCTTCGCCACGCCGGCGGGCGACCTGCCGCTGGCCCGCGCCACGGTGCGCGGGCGCTTTCCCGATGCCGTGGCCGGCACGCTGTTTCGCATCGGCCCGGCCGGCCACGACCTGGGCGGCGAGCGCTACCACCACTGGTTCGACGGCGACGGCATGGTGCACCGCTTCGTGATCGACGGCGCCGATGTGCGGCACCAGGGCCGCTATGTCGCCACGCCCAAGCGCATGGCCGAGGTGAAAGCCGGGCGGCACCTCGTCGAAGCCTTCGGCACCCTCCCCGCGGGCGCCGAGCCGCCCACCTCGGCCGACAGCATCAACGTGGCCAACATCAGCGTGCTGCCGCTGCAGGGCGAGCTGCTGGCGCTCTGGGAAGGCGGCTCGGCCACGCGCATCGATGCACACACGCTCGAGACCCTGGGCGTGAAGACCTGGCGCGCCGACCTCGCGGGCATGCCCTTCTCGGCGCATCCCAAGGTGGACCCGGACGGCGCGGTGTGGAACTTCGGCGTCGGCGCCAGCCAGGGCCTGCTGGCGCTCTACGAGATCGCGCCCGAGGGCACGCTGCGCCGCGCGGCGGTGGTGCCGGTGGCCGACATGCCGATGGTCCACGACTTCGCGGTGACCGAGCGGCACCTGGTGTTCCTGATGCCGCCGCTGGTCTACGACGGCAAGCGCAAGGAAGCCGGCGCGAGCTTTCTCGATGCCTACGTCTGGCGGCCCGAACTCGGCATGCGCGCGCTGGTGATCGACAAGAAGGACTGGGCGCGGCGCTACACGCTCGAACTGCCGGCGGGCTTTCTCTTTCACGTGGGCAATGCCTGGGAAGAAGAAACGCCGCGCGGCACCTTGATCCACGTCGACTATGTGCGTTCGGACAACGCCGATTCGGTGTTCACCACCAACCGCGAAGTGATGCGCGCGCGCCGCGTGCGGGGCGCCGACCCGCACCTTGCCGTGGCCACGCTGAACCTCGGCACCGGCCGGGCCACGCAGGCCGCCGTGGCGCAGGAGGCCGAGTTCCCGCGCATCGATCCGCGCCGCGTCGGCCTGCGTCACCGCCAGGTGGTGCACGCCACGCAGATCCGGCCCGACCTGCCCGGCTTCGGCGCGGTCGCGCGCACCGATGTCGAGACCGGCCGCAGCCAGCGCTTCAGCTACGGCACGCAGGCCATCGTGGAAGAACACGTCTTCGTGCCGGACGGTGCGAAGCCCGGCTGGGTGCTGGGCACGGTGCTCGACTTCGGCCGGCAGAAGACCGTGCTGTCGTGCTTCGCCGCCGACCACCTCGGGGCGGGGCCGGTGGCGCAGGCCACGCTGCCGTACGCGCTGCCCTTGGGACTGCATGGCGCCTTCGTGCCGGCCTGACACGGCCTCCTCAGCGCTCCCACCAGCCCTCGTCGAAATGCCCCTGCAGGAAGGCCACGAAGCCCGACACCTTGCCCGGCACCAGCTTGGGCGAGGGAAAGACCGCATGGATCTCCTGCTCGGGCAGGCTGTGGTCGGCCAGCACCGCCTGCACCTTGCCGGACGCCAGCGACTCGCTCGCCACGTAGCGCGGCATCAGCGCGATGCCCAGCCCGTCGCGCGCGGCCGCCAGCACGGCCGACAGGTTGTTCGAGCGGAAGCGCCCCGACACCGGCACCGTGACCGCGTCGCCCCGGGGCGTGTGCATGCGCCAGAACTCGTCGCCCACCACGCTGCTGTAGACCAGCGCCACATGCGCGCCCAGGTCCTGCGCGCGCCTGGGCGTGCCGTGCTTCTTCAGGTAGGCCGGTGACGCCACCATGACCCACGGGTTGACGCCCAGGTAGCGCGCGCCCAGCGAGGAATCGGCCAGCTTGCCCATGCGGACCGCGACGTCGATGCCCTGCGCGATCAGGTCGACATAGCGGTCCTCGAAGCTCAGGTCGAGCTGCAGCTGCGGATGGCGTCGCATGTAGGCCAGCGCCAGCGGCACCACCACGCGGCGGCCGAAGGCCACCGAGGTGCCGATGCGCAGCAGCCCCTGCGCCTGGTTCTGCCGCAGCTGCACGATGCTGTCGGCCTCCTGCGCGTCGCGCACGATGCTCTTGCATTTCTCGTAGTACAGCGCACCGGGCTCGGTCAGGCTCACCCCGCGCGTGTTGCGGTTGAGCAGCCGCACCTTGAGCCGCGCCTCGGTGGCCGCGACCTGCTTGGTCACGGTGGGCTGGGTGGTGTTGAACTCGCGCGCGGCTTTGGAGAAGCTTCCGGTCTCCACCACGCGCACGAACATCTCCATGGCTAAGAGGCGGTCCATGGCCCGCATCCTAGCCACTTATTCCACCACGGAATAGCTTTTATGGTCCCCGGCCCTCTTCTTCGAACGCGCCCCGCTTCCTACAGTGGGCCCACCTCAAGGAGAGTTCCCATGGCAAAGATGACCGCGGCCCAGGCCGCAGTGCTGGTGATGGAAAAGGAAGGCGTGACGCAGGCCTTCGGCGTGCCGGGTGCGGCCATCAACCCGCTGTATTCGGCGCTGCGCCAGCGCGGCAGCATCGCGCACATCCTGGCGCGGCATGTCGAGGGCGCCTCGCACATGGCCGAGGGCTACACCCGGGCCATCGCCGGCAACATCGGCGTGTGCATCGGCACCTCAGGCCCGGCCGGCACCGACATGATCACCGGCCTCTACTCGGCCTGGGCCGATTCGATCCCCATCCTCTGCATCACCGGCCAGGCGCCGCGTGCGCGGCTCTACAAGGAAGACTTCCAGGCGGTCGACATCGAGTCGATCTCCAAGCCCGTGACCAAGTGGTCGGTCACGGTGCGCGAGCCCGGCCAGGTGCCGCAGGTGTTCCAGCAGGCCTTCCACCTGATGCGCTCGGGCCGCCCCGGGCCGGTGCTGGTCGACCTGCCCTTCGACGTGCAGATGGCGCAGATCGAGTTCGACATCGACAGCTACGAACCGCTCGTACCCTACAAGCCGGCCGCCACCCGCGCGCAGATCGAGAAGGCGCTGGCGATGCTGAACGCCGCCGAGCGGCCGTTGATCGTGGCCGGCGGCGGCGTGATCAATGCCGATGCGAGCGAGTTGCTGGTGCGCTTCGCCGAAGCCACCGGCGTGCCGGTGATCCCCACCTTGATGGCCTGGGGCGCGATCCCCGACGACCACCCGCTGATGGCCGGCATGTGCGGGCTGCAGACCAGCCACCGCTACGGCAACGCGACGATGCTGGCCAGCGACTTCGTGCTGGGCATCGGCAACCGCTGGGCCAACCGCCACACGGGCTCGGTCGAGGTCTACACCCAGGGCCGCACTTTCGTGCACGTGGACATCGAACCCACGCAGATCGGCCGCGTGTTCACGCCCGACTTCGGCATCGTGTCGGACGCGAAGGCGGCGCTCGAACTGTTCGTCGAAGTGGCCGAGGCCTGGAAGGCCGCGGGCAGGCTGCCGGACCGCGGCGACTGGGCCGGCGCCTGCCGCGACCGCAAGCGCACCCTGCTGCGCAAGACGAATTTCGCCGACGTGCCGATGAAGCCGCAGCGCGTGTACCAGTGCATGAACAACCATCTGGAGCGCGACACCTGCTACGTGAGCACCATCGGGCTGTCGCAGATCGCGGCCGCGCAATTCCTGCACGTCTACAACCCGCGCCACTGGATCAACTGCGGCCAGGCCGGCCCGCTGGGCTGGACCATTCCCGCCGCGCTGGGGGTGCGCGCGGCCGACCCCACGCGCAAGATCGTCGCGCTCTCGGGCGACTACGACTTCCAGTTCATGATCGAGGAGCTGGCCGTGGGCGCGCAGTTCAAGTTGCCCTACCTGCACATCGTGGTCAACAACTCCTACCTCGGGCTGATCCGCCAGTCGCAGCGCGGTTTCGAGATGGACTACTGCGTGCAGCTCGCCTTCGACAACATCAACGCCGCGCCCGACGCCGGCATCGAGCGCAGCTACGGCGTGGACCACCTCAAGGTGGTCGAGGGCCTGGGCTGCAAGGCGATCCGCGTGCGCACCCAGGAAGAGATGGCGCCCGCCATCGCCCGCGCCGAAGCGCTGATGGCCGAGTTCAGCGTACCGGTGGTGATCGAGGTGATGCTCGAGCGCGTGACCAACATCGCGATGGGCACCGAGATCGACGCCATCAACGAATTCGAGCCGCTGGCCGAAAGCATGGCCGATGCGCCCACTTCGTTGGCTGCTGCCATGCTGGATTGAGAGAGATGCGGACTTCCAGGACACGGACTTCCGGACGCAGAGGACGCGAAGGTTTCGCAAAGGACGCAAAAGGAAAAGCCCCAAATATTTCTTCGATGTTCTTTCGCATCTTTCGCGAAACCTTCGCGCCCTTCGCGCAGGGCCTTCCGATCCCGAATTCCAGAGACACCGCACCATGCCCAGATTCGCCGCCAACCTCACGATGCTCTTTACCGAGCTGCCCTTCATGCAACGCTTCGAGGCCGCCGCCAGGGCCGGCTTCGAAGGCGTGGAGTACCTCTTCCCCTACGCCTTCGACAAGAAGGAACTGGCCGCGGCCCTGCGCGCCAATGGCCTGCAGCAGGTGCTGCACAACCTGCCGGCCGGCGACTGGGACCAGGGCGAGCGCGGCATCGCCTGCCACCCCGACCGCACGGGCGAATTCGCCGAAGGCATCGGCATGGCGATCGACCACGCGACCGCGCTCGGCTGCCCGCAGGTGAATTGCCTGGTCGGCAAGCTGCCCGCGGGTGTCGATGCGAAGCTCGCGCACCAGACGGTGGTCTACAACCTGCACCGCGCGGCGCGCGAACTCGAAGCCGCCGGCATCCGGCTGCTGATCGAGCCGGTCAACAGCTTCGACATCCCCGGCTTCTTCCTCACACGCACCGACCAGGCGCTGGCGCTGATCGACGAAGTCGGCTCGGCCAACCTGCGGCTGCAGTACGACATCTACCACGCGCAGCGCATGGAGGGCGAGCTGGGCCAGACGCTGACGAAGCACCTGGCGCGCATCGGCCACATCCAGCTGGCCGACAACCCGGGCCGCGGCGAGCCGGGCACGGGAGAAATCCACTACCCCTGGCTGTTGCGGCACATCGATGCGCTGGGCTACGACGGCTGGATCGGCTGCGAGTACAAGCCGCGCGGCACGACGGTCGACGGCCTCGGCTGGCGCGAAGCACTCACTTCAAGGCAATAGGACGACAAAGACATGGCATCCCCCCAGAAGATCGGCTTCATCGGCCTCGGCATCATGGGCGCGCCCATGGCGGCCCACCTGCTCGACGCGGGCCACGCGCTGTTCGTCCACACGCGCAGCGGCGCGCCCGAGCCCTTCGCCTCGCAGGCCCGGGTCTGCGCCTCGGCCACCGAGGTCGCGCGCCAGGCCAACATCGTCTTCCTCATGGTGCCGGACACGCCCGACGTGCAGAAGGTGCTGTTCGCCGAGGACGGCGTGGCCGCCGGACTCTCGGCCGGCAAGCTGGTGGTCGACTGCAGCTCGATCGACCCGATCGCCACCCGCGCGTTCGCGCAACGGATCGCGGCGCTGGGCTGCGGCTACGTCGATGCGCCGGTCTCGGGCGGCGAGGTCGGCGCGCGCGCGGCCAGCCTGACCATCATGTGCGGCGGCACCGAGGCCGACTTCGGGCGCGCCCGGCCGCTGCTCGAGGCGATGGGCAAGAACATCACGCACGTGGGCGACGTGGGCGCGGGCCAGGTCACCAAGGTGGCGAACCAGATCATCGTGGCGCTCAACATCGCGGCCGTGGCCGAGGCGCTGGTGTTCGCGTCCAAGGCCGGCGCCGATCCGGCCAAGGTGCGGCAGGCGCTGATGGGCGGCTTCGCGTCATCGCGCGTGCTCGAGGTGCACGGCGAACGCATGATCAAGCGCACCTTTTCGCCGGGCTTCCGCATCGCGCTGCACCAGAAGGACCTGCAGCTCGCGCTGCAGGGCGCGCGCAGCCTGGGGATGGCGCTGCCGCAGACCGCCGCGGCCGCGCAACTGATGAACACCTGCGCCGCGCTGGGCCATGCGCAGTCCGACCATTCGGCGCTGGTCAAGGCGCTGGAAGCCATGGCGCAACATCCGGTGACGCGCGATCCCGCGCAATAACCCGGCACGGTCCTCAGCCGTGTTTCCACCCTACAGGAGAGGTGCCGCTTTGCGGTAGCCTCTCCTTGTGTTTTTTGACTGACAACGACGATCACGGAGAGCCCCCATGGCCCACACACTGTCACCCGCCGAAGAAGCCCTGCGCGAAGCAGCGCGCGAATACCACCGCAGCCCCGTGCGCGGCAAGATTTCCGTCACGCCCACCAAGCCGCTGCTCAACCAGCGCGACCTGTCGCTGGCCTACTCGCCCGGCGTGGCCTATCCCTGCCTCGACATCGAGGCCGACCCCAGCCTGGCGGCCGAGTACACCTCGCGCGGCAACCTGGTGGGGGTGGTCACCAACGGCACCGCGGTGCTAGGCCTGGGCAACATCGGCCCGCTGGCCGCCAAGCCGGTGATGGAGGGCAAGGGCTGCCTGTTCAAGAAATTCGCCGGCATCGACGTGTTCGACATCGAGCTGGCCGAGACCGACCCCGACAAGCTGGTCGAGATCATCGCGGCGCTCGAGCCCACGCTGGGCGGCATCAACCTCGAGGACATCAAGGCGCCCGAGTGCTTCTACATCGAGCAGAAGCTGCGCGAGCGCATGAACATTCCGGTGTTCCACGACGACCAGCACGGCACGGCCATCATCTCGGCCGCCGCGCTGCTCAACGGCCTGGAGCTGGTCGACAAGAAGATCGAGGACGTGAAGATCGCCGTGTCGGGCGCGGGCGCCGCGGCGCTGGCCTGCCTGGACGTGATGGTCGGCCTGGGCGCGCGCAAGGCCAACATCCACGTGGTCGACTCCAAGGGCCTGATCTACGTCGGCCGCGCGGGCGGCTTCGACGAATCGAAGGCGCGCTTCGCGCAGACCGACAGCGGCGCACGCACGCTGGCCGACGTCATGAAGGACGCCGACGTGTTCCTCGGCTGCTCGGCACCGGGCGTGGTCACGCAGGACATGGTCAAGGGCATGGGCACGCAGCCCATCATCCTGGCGCTGGCCAACCCCGAGCCCGAGATCCGGCCCGAGCTGGCCAAGGAAGTGCGGCCCGACTGCATCATCGCCACCGGCCGTTCGGACTACCCGAACCAGGTCAACAACGTGCTGTGCTTCCCCTACATCTTCCGCGGTGCGCTCGATTGCGGCGCCACCAAGATCACGGAAGAGATGAAGCTGGCCTGCGTGCGCGAGATCGCCGAGCTGACCAAGGCCGACATCAGCGAAGAAGTGGCCACCGCCTACGCGGGCCAGGAACTGGTCTTCGGCCCCGACTACCTGATCCCCAAGCCCTTCGACTCGCGCCTGATCCTGCGCATCGCGCCGGCCGTGGCCAAGGCCGCCGCCGCCTCGGGCGTGGCGACCCGCCCGATCGAGGACATGGAAGCCTACCGCCAGCACCTGACGCGCTTCGTCTACCAGACCGGCATGTTCATGCGCCCGGTGTTCGGCGCCGCCAAGCTCGCGACCAAGAAGCGCGTGGCTTATGCCGAGGGCGAGGACGACCGCGTGCTGCGCGCCGCCCAGCTGGCGGTGGACGAAGACCTGGCCAAGCCGATCCTGATCGGTCGCCCGTCGGTGATCGAGGCCCGCATCAAGAAGGCCGGCCTGCACCTGCGCCTGGGCGTCGATGCCGAGGTGGTCGACCCCGAGAACGATCCGCGCTTCCGCACCTACTGGGAGGCCTACCACCAGCTCATGGGCCGCCAGGGCATCACGCCCGAAGCCTCGAAGAGCATGGTGCGCCGCTCCAACACCAGCATCGCCGCGCTGATGGTGCACCTGGGCGATGCCGATGCCATGCTGTGCGGCCTGGTGGGCCGTTTCGACAGCCACCTCAAGATCCTGCAGCAGCTGCTGGGCACCAAGCGCGGCGCGCCGGGCTTCGCCACGCTCAATGCGCTGACGCTGGAGAAGTACACGCTGTTCATCGCCGACACCAGCGTGCACGAAGACCCGACGGCCGAGCAGCTGGCCCACATCGCGCTGATGGCGGCCGAGGAAGTGCGCCGCTTCGGCCTGCCGCCCAAGGTGGCCTTCCTGTCGCACTCGAACTTCGGCACCTCGGAGCGCGCCTCGGCGCGCAAGATGCGCATCGCGCGCGACCTGTTCGCCAAGATGGCGCCCGACATCGAATGCGACGGCGAGATGCACGGCGATGCGGCGCTGTCGGAAGACATCCGCCGCACCGCGCTGCCCACCAGCACGCTGACCGGCGAGGCCAACCTGCTGATCTGCCCCAACCTCGACGCGGCGAACATCCTGTTCAACGTGCTCAAGATGACCGGCGGCAACGGCATCACGGTCGGCCCGATCCTGCTGGGCGCCGCGGCCACGGTGCACATCCTCACGCCCTCGGCCACGGTGCGCCGCGTGCTCAACATGACGGCACTGGCGGTGGCGCAGGCCTCGATCCAGAAGTAAGGCACCGCGGGGACGGCGGGCGCGCGGCCCGCCATCCCCGCCACGCCGTGCATCACGCGCTCGATAGAATGGCCGCCGGTTTCATTCCGCCACCCGGCATCCGCGCATAGCCAGGCCGCCAGGCCCGCCAGCCCCTCGCTGCCTCACAGGCAGTGCACGGGGTTCCGCCATTTCGGATCCGTGGCCTCCCGGTGCGTCCTGTGCTTGCCCTCCCCTTCGCTGCTGCCTGCCTTCGCGCGGCCCCGTGCCGCTCCGGGCGATGGCGCGCGCCTGTCCCGTGGGGACGGCGATGAGTCACGACGAGGAGTCCGGCCCGTTCGGCCACTTCTACAGGCGCTGGCGGGCACCGCTCGGGCGCATGCTGGCGCGCTACTTCAAGACACCGGCCGACATCGAGGACGCGACGCAGGAAGTCTTCGTGCGGATGCTGGTCGCGGACAAGCGCCTGCCCGCCGACGAGGAACGCCCCTACCTGCACCAGGTGGTGCGCAGCGTGGCGGCCTTCGCGCAGCGCAAGGCACCGCAGCAGGCCGGCGTGCATGTCGTGTCGGTCGAGGACTGCCGCGAGGAGGTCGATGCGCTGCCGGTCGAAGGCCGCGGCGACACCGCGCTGGAGGCCGAGCAGCGCCAGCAACTCACGCGGCTGCGCGATGCCCTGCACGAACTGCCCGAGCGGCAACGCCAGGCCTTCGTGCTGCACCGGGTGCAGGAGCTGACGCTGGAGCAGACCGCGCAGCGGATGGGCATCACGGTGCGCATGGTGTCGCGGCACTTGAGCCGGGCCTTGGCCTATTGCGAACTCCGCGTACGCTACGCCGATCGCGCCCAGATGCAGGCCTTCGCGGCCGCGCAGGAAGCCGGACCGGACGCGGCCGAGCCCCCACGATGATGCAAGCACTTCCACCAGACCCCTCGCCCCAGGCCCTGGCCCGGCTGCACGAGATGGCGGCCGACTGGTTCGTGCGCCGCCAGCAGACCGGCTGGACCGGCGCCGACGAGCGCGCGCTGAACGACTGGCTGGAGCAGAGCCCGCTGCACCGCGAGATCCTCGACGGCATGGCGCGCCGCTGGCAGCAGGCGCCGCAACTCAAGGCGCTGTTTCCGGAAACCTTCGGCACGACCGCACCCGCGGCTGCCGCGCCCGTCGAGCGCCCCCTGCCGACAGCGCCGCGGCGGCGCTTTCTCCCGGCGCTGGCCTCGGGGCTCCTGGCCCTGGTCCTCGTCGCCGCGCTGGGCGGCTGGTACCGATGGGAGCACACCGCCAGCTACACGCTGCAGGCCCGCACCGCGCCCGGCGAGACCCGCGAACTGCAGTTGCCCGACGGCTCGCGGGTGGCGCTCAACATCGACAGCCGCCTTTCGGTGCGCTACTACCCGCGCCGGCGCGAACTCGTGCTGGAACAGGGCGAGGCCTTCTTCAAGGTCGCGGCCGACAGCGACCGCCCCTTCACCGTGGACGCCGGCTCCAGCCAGGTGCGGGTGGTGGGCACGGCCTTCAACGTGCGCGCGGGGCCGCCCCGGCTGGTCGTGAAGGTGCTGGAAGGGGTGGTGCAGCTGCGGGCCGACCGCGACCGGCCCGACGCCGAGGTCCTGCGGCTCGCCGCCGGCGCCGGCATGGCCATCGACACGGCCACCGGCCAGCGCCACGGCGTGCCGGCCGAGGCCGACACCGTGGGCGACTGGCGCACCGGCCAGGTCCGCTTCAGCGGCGCCCCGCTGGCGGAGGTGGCGCAGGAGCTGGCGCGCTACATCGGCGCGCCGGTGCTGCTGGAAGACCCTGCGCTCGGCCAGCTGCGCGTCTCGGGCCTGCTCGCCACGCACGCGCCCGAGCGTTTCCTGCGGGCCCTGCCGAGCCTGATCCCGGTGCGCGTGCAGCCGCGCGAGGGCGGCGGCTGGCTGCTGCGCAAGGGCTGAGGCACGCACGCACGAAAGACACATTTTGTTTCAAAATTCGCCGACGACGCAGGTTCCAGGTTTGCGCCCGATCCGGCTTCTCTAGAGGCAGGGGCGCGGAATTCCTCGCGCCCGCACGGCTGCCAGCCACGGACCCTTGAAGGCACCCGCCTTCGCCACCCAGCCACGGCCACAACCCCGGCGCGTTTTCGCGTGCGGGTCGGCGGAACACCGCCCGGCCAAGCACGCGCGCGCCCATCGAACAACGGCACAGCACTGGAGTGGCAATGCAAGCGGAAAGCGCACGACGCAATGAGGGCGGGATGGAACACACGGCGGCAGGACAGCGGCGGCCCGCGGTGACGACGAGAGGCCACGCGATGCGGCCACGGCTGATGGCCTGGATGGTGGCCGGCGCGCTGGCCGGCATGGCGGCCCCCGTGGCGGTGCAAGCGCAGCCGGCCGTGGCGCCGGCCGAGCGCATCGCCTTCGATCTGCCCGCGCAGCCCCTGCTGAACGCCTTGCGCGCCTTCGGCCGGCAGACGCAGTACCAGGTGCTCTACGACGGCGCGTTGATCGCCGGGCGCCAGGCACCCGCGCTCAACGGCCGCTTCACGCCGCGCGAGGCCATCGAGCGGCTGATCGCGGGCGCGGGCCTGAGCGCGCACAGCGCCGAGCAAGGCAGCTTCACGCTGCGCAAGGTGGTGGCACCGGAACTGCGCGAAGGCAGCGCCGCCACGCTGTCGACCGTCACCGTGACCTCCCTCGGCGAGCGCCTGAACGGCAGCTACGCGGGCACCGACCGCAGCGCCGGCACCAAGCTGGGCACGCCGCTGATCGAGACCCCGCGCTCGATCTCCATCGTGAGCCAGGAGCAGTTGCAGACCCAGGCGCCCAAGTCCCTCTCGCAAGCCCTGTCGTACACCGCCGGCGTCTCGACCGAGGTGACGGGGGCCGACGTGCGCATGGCCGGCGCCACCATCCGCGGCTTCAGCGACGGCAGCTCCTACTACAAGGACGGGCTGCGGCAGTTCGCCGCCGGCTCCTACGGCTCCTGGAACGACGACATCGACGAGCTCGAGAGCATCGAGGTGATCAAGGGGCCGGCGTCGATCCTGTTCGGGCAGGGACGCCCGGGCGGCGTGATCAACGTGGTGTCCAAGCGCCCGGAGGCCGGCCACGTCAACAGCGTGGGCGTCTCCTACGGCAGCTACCATCGCCGCGAGCTCAGCGCCGACCTCGGCGGTGCGATCGGCAACGACGGCGACCTGCTGTACCGCCTGAACCTCAAGGGCCGCGACGGCGACGACCGCACCATCGGCTCGCGCGACGACCGCGTGTCCATCGCGCCTTCGCTGCGCTGGAACCTCTCCGCGCGCACCCAGCTGACGCTCGCAGCCCAGTACTCCAACGAGCGCGGCACACCCAAGTCGTGGTGGCCGAGCCTGTTCACCTATCCGCAGATCAAGGACCTGCCGGCGCGCCTGACGGCCGGCGAGCCGGCCTTCGATCGCTTCAACCGCGACACGCGCGCCATCGGCTACGCGTTCTCGCACGAGACCGACAACGGCTGGAAGCTCACGCAGAACCTGCGCTACTCCACCATCGACATCGACTATCGCCACATCTACGCCATGGACGTGCTGGCCGACGGGCGCAACATCTCGCGGGCCAGCCTGGCGCAGCGCACCGAGGGCAAGACGCTGGCCTTCGACACCCGCATCCAGAAGGACCTGCGCTGGGGCGAACTGCAGCACACCTTCTCGCTGGGCGTGGACCATGTGCGCTACAAGGAACGCGGCGGCCTGGGCTTCGGCTGGGACGTGCCGAACCTCGACATGTACGCGCCGGTCTACGGGCAATACATCGCGCCGCCCGAGCTCTCCGAGAGCAATGCCGACCTGCGGCAGACCGGCCTCTACACGCTCAACCAGCTGAAGTGGAACCGCTGGATCGGCAACCTGAGCCTGCGGCACGACCGGGTCCGCACCGAGCAGACCAGCACCACGCAGCCGCAGATGCGCGACCAGGCCACCACCGGCAGCGCCGGACTGCTCTACCTGTTCGACAGCGGCTGGGCGCCCTACCTCAGCTACGCGACCTCCTTCGACCCGGTCACCGGCCTGCAGTACGACGGCAGCACCTTCAAGCCCCGGCGCGGCAAGCAGTACGAAGTCGGCCTGAAGTACCAGCCGGCGGGCAGCACGACGCTGCTCACGGCCTCGGTCTTCGACCTGACCCAGACCAACGTCTCGACCCAGGACCCGGACCATCCGCGCTTCAACGTCCAGACCGGCGAAGTGCGTTCCACCGGCCTCGAGCTCGAAGGCCGCTTCCCGCTGACGCGCGAACTGAGCACGCTCACCAGCTACACCTACCTGGACCCGCGCACCACCCGGAGCACGCGCCCCGCGGAGATCGGCCGCCAGACCTTCCAGACCTGGCGCCACACCGCCAGCGTCTGGCTGGACTACCGGCCGCGCAGCGTGCCGGGCCTGATGGTCGCGGGCGGCCTGCGCTACAAGGGCCGCTCGCCCTACAACCTCTCGTCCACCGGCCTCGTGAACGTCAACGACGAGGTCACGGTGGCCGACCTGGCCATCGCCTACGAGACGGCCAGGTACCGGATCGCGCTGAACATCAACAACGTGTTCGACAAGAAGTACTTCGCGGGCACCTTCCGCGCCGCGGACCGGGAAGCCACGGTCAGCGTCAAGTACTACTGGTAGAGGCCAGGGCGCTCAGGCCAGCGCGTCTTCCGTCGGCGCGAAGGCCTCGCCCAGCGACTGCTCCAGCGGCCGGTAGAGCTCGGGCATGAACATCGTGCGCGAGAGCAGCAGCCGCGCGCGCGGCGCCACCAGCACGCGCAGCGTCGCGCCCTCGCGCACATGGGCCGACACCACCGGCTGGCCGTCGCCGGAGAAGGTCATGACCAGATCGGGGAAGCGCGCGATGCGCCGGCCCTGCTGTTCGAGCAGCATGTACTCGTTGATGAAGCGCAGCGTGGTGCGCGCCGCGTCGTCGAGTTCGACGATGCCCACGTCCAGGCCTTCCTGCTGTTCGCAGCGGTAGCTGCGCACCGTGCCTTCGGCCACGATGCGGCCGTCGAGCGCATGGGCCACGGCGTCCACGCCGCCGTCGAGAAAAGTCTGGCCCAGCGCGATCGCATGGCTGATGGCGCCCGGCGCGCCGTGCTGCGTCGCGTAGCCCACCGTGACCGGGTTGCGCGCCACGGCCACCAGGCCGCCGGCTTCCACCGAGGCGCGGCGCACCACGGCCGAGGTCTGCTCGAGCCGGCCGGCCACCACGCCTTCGACATAGCGTCCCGGCTCGCCGCCCGCATAGGCCTGCACCGAGCGGTAATCCGGTTCGGTGTGCAGGCCCAGCGCGCCCATCACGCTCGACGGATGGGCGCGGCCGTTGCAGGCCAGGTCGATCACCGGCAGGCCGGTCATGGCGGCATGGAACCAGCCGTTGACCGTGGTCTCGGCGCCGTTCTCGTTGGCATGCAGGCCAACCAGCTTCTGGCCCGCGGGCAGCTCGCGCTGCAGCAGCTCGAGCGTGCGCAGCAGGTGCGCGGGCTGCACATGCGGATCGGGCGCGGCCGGCGCGCCGACCAACGCCATGGTGGCGGTCAGCGCGCCCGGGTCGAATTCGTCGACGCTCCAGAGCTGCGGGGTGCCGACCTGCAGCGCCAGCCCGGCGGCGCGCTCGCCCGAGGCGATCAGCCCGCCGCCGCCGCCGCCCAGGATGGCGCCGCCCCAGATGGCTGCGCGGACGTCGTCGGGTGTGAGGTTGCGTTTCATGGATGTATGGGTCCTGTGAGTGAAGAAGAAGAAGAAGAAGAGAAAACAGGGCGGGCTACTTGCGCAGGCTCTTCACCGCGCCCGAGAAGAAGCTGTAGAGCGCATCCCCGGCGATCACGCCGCCCGCGAAGACCTCGAGCTTTTCGCGCGCCGAGGCGCCGACCACGCGGTGCACGACCAGCCGGCAGCCGATGCCGGCCGCGACCATCCAGCCGGCCATGGGGCTCGCGATCAACAGGCCGGTGGCGAACAGCACGCCCAGCTGCTGGCGCGCGCCGCCCAGGATCTGCAGGACGGCGCCGGGCACGGCCCACAGCGCGAGGTTGCGTGCGGTGTCCAGCGAGATGCCGGCCTTGATGGCCGCCACATAGGCCGCGTTGATGGGCGCGGTCTGGTGGTTGGCGAAGAACATGCGGTAGGTGCAGGCCACCACCACGATGGCCACGCCGAAGCCCACCATGCCCGCGATCATCTGTTCGCGCCGGCCGTCCAGTTCGAAGGCCGTGTCCGACGTCTCGCCGCGCAGGATGTGGCCGGCCTTGAGGTCGTAGCCCATGTCGGCGAAGGCCGGGCCGGTGGCGGCCGAGAAGCCGGCCAGCACCACCAGCGCCTCGGGCGGGAAGCCGATCAGGATGCCGATCAGCAGCGAGATCAGCGCCACCGCGAAGGCCGGGAACCAGCCCGAGTGCATGGCCGCGATGCCCACGATCAGTTCGTGCACGAAGGCCGCGAAGGTGCCGTAGACCACGAAGCACACCAGCATGGCGGGCGACATGCCGGTGTACACGCCCGTGCCCACGGCCAGCAGCACCATGATCGCGAGGTAGCCGACGCTGCCAAGACGCAGCGAGCGGCCGAGTGCCGTGGCGCCGCGCGCTTCCTGTGCGGCGACCGCGGCCGGGGCGCCCGCCGTGCGCTCGCGCTTGTGCAGCACCACCCGCGCCACCTGCACCAGCGCCACGATGCCGGCACCGATCATCATCCCGTGCGGCACGTAGAGCGCGCCGATGTCCAGCCCGAACAGCGGCGCCGAATAGCCGCGCACCAGCAGGCCGATGCCGAAGGCGGTCATCGCGCCCAGCCCGCCGATCAGCGCCACGCCGAAGGCCGACATCGGCAGCTTGAACACCGCGCCCGCCACGCCGGTGGCCAGCCCGCCCAGCAGCAGCCAGGCCTGCTTGCCGCCGCCGTCGCCGGCCTTGATCGCCTCGGCCGCAGCGATGCCCAGCGGCCAGGGGTTCTTCGCGGGGAAGGCCGGCGTGTCGAACATGCGGTAGAGCAGCCAGGCGTCGAGCAGCATCGCCAGGCTCACGCCGACGAGCATGGGCACCACCATGTCGGGCAGGCCGAACAGGAAGGGGATGCCGATCGGCAGGAACAGGCTGTTGGCCGCGCCGAAGGTGGCCGAGGAGATGCTGGTCTGCGCCAGGTTCTGCGCATGCACCGAACGGAAGCCGCGGAACATGGCCAGCGGCACGCGCGCCAGCGTCATGGCCGCGAGCGCACCGATCAGCGAGGTGCTGGGCGTGATGCCCAGGCTGGCCAGCATCTGGATGCCGACGATGGCGCCGAACACGCTCAGCACCACCGTGAGGACCAGGTTGGCGGGCGCCAGCGCCTTCGGATGCAGCTCGGTGGGCGCAGGGCCTGCGTTGTCGGCCTGGAGCGGTCCGGCCGCCCTCGCTTCATGGGTCATGGTTCTTCCTTGTAGTTCCATTTTATGGAACCATATCCAATAAAATTGAACCAATGATAGAACCGCACCTTGCGCTGTCAAGGCCGGTTCACCCTGATCGGCCAAACGGCGCAGGGGTGGAACCTATGATTCCCCCCTCGCCAACTCCCTTGAACTATGAGCACTCTCGCCAACGCCATGGACGTCCTGAAGCTGATCGCGCGGCTGCGTCGCGACATCACGGTGACCGACGTGGTGAACGAGCTGGGCCTGCCCAAGAGCTCGGCCTCGCGCACGCTGAGCATGATGGCCGGCTACGGTTTTCTCGACCGCGACGCCGCCACGCGCGCCTACCGCCCGGGCGGCGTGATCATGGAAGCCTCCTACCACTTCCGCGCCTCGCACAACGCCGCCTCGCTGGTCGAGGAGGCGCTCGACGCGCTGGTGCGCGAGACCGGCTTCACCGGCTACGTCAACGTGCTCGAGGGCATCGACACGCTGGTGATCCAGATGCGCATCGGCGCCGGTGCGCTGCAGATCTACACGCCGCCGGGCAGCCGCGCGCCGGCCTACTCCAGCGCCATGGGCCGCGCGCTGCTGGCCCGCGCCAGCGACGCGGAGGTGACGGCGCTGTTCGAGCCCCGGCTCGACCGCGCCCAGGGCGATGCGCCCAAGACGCGCAAGGAGCTGCTGGCGCGGCTGGCGGTGATCCGCGCCAGCGGCTGGGCGCTGTCGCGCGGCGAGGCCGTGCCCAACGTGGCGGGCATCTCCTCCTCGGTGTTCGACTCGGCCACGCGCCAGAGCTATGCCTTCGGCATCGCGCTGCCGGCCGACACGCTGACGGACGCGTTGGTCGAACGCTTCGGCGGCATCGTGCGCGATGCGGCGGCCAGCGTGGGCAAGCGGGTCGGCGACCCGTATTGGCTCGGCTTTGGTGCAGCCGAAGCCTGATCTCCACGCCCGTGCTTTGAAGGGGTGCGCGACGCACCATCCTGTGATCTCTTGAAAGGCCTGCACCAATCGCGTGCGGGCACCGTTTTTGCTTTGGATGTGGGGAACACCTCTGCATTCATCTTTCAAGGATCGCCCGCATGAACAAGCGCCAACTGCTCCAGTCCTTCCTTGCCGCCTCGGCGCTCAGCTTCGGTCTCTCGCCAGTCTTCGCCCAGGGCACGACACCGATCAAGTTCCAGCTGGACTGGCGCTTCGAAGGACCGGCCGCGCTGTTCCTGCACCCGGCCGCCAAGGGCTACTTCAAGAACGCCGGGCTCGACGTGACCATCGACGCGGGCAACGGCTCGGGCGGCACGGTCACGCGCGTGGCCTCGGGCGCCTACGAGATGGGCTTCGCCGACCTCGCGGCGCTGATGGAATTCCACGCCAACAACCCCGACAGCCCCAACAAGCCGGTCGCGGTGATGATGGTCTACAACAACACGCCGGCCTCGGTCATGGCGCTCAAGAAGAGCGGCATCACCAAGCCCGCGGACCTGGCCGGCAAGAAGCTGGGCGCGCCGGTGTTCGACGCGGGCCGCCGCGCCTTCCCGATCTTCGCCAAGGCCAACAACGTGGGCGCGGTCAACTGGACCGCGATGGACCCGAGCCTGCGCGAGACCATGCTGGTGCGCGGCGACATCGACGCCATCACCGGCTTCACCTTCACCTCGCTGCTCAACCTCGAGGCGCGCGGCGCCAAGGCGGCCGACGTGGTGATCCTGCCCTACCCCGACTACGGCGTGAAGCTCTACGGCAACGTGATCATCGCGTCGCCCAAGCTGATCAAGGAGAACCCGGCGGCGGTGAAGGCCTTCCTCTCGGCCTTCGCCAAGGGCGCCAAGGAAGTCATCGCCAACCCGGCCGTGGCGATCGAATCGGTCAAGGCACGCGACGGCATCATCGACAGCAAGCTCGAGACGCGCCGCCTGCAGCTGGCCATCGACACCGTGATCAACAGCCCCGATGCGCGGGCCGAAGGCTTCGGCGCGGTCAACGCCGGCCGCATGGCGCTGATGGCCTCGCAGGTGTCGGACGCCTTCAACACCAAGACACGCGTGAGCCCCGATGCGGTGTGGACCGCGGCGCTGCTGCCGCCCGCGGCCGAACTCAACATCCTCAAGAAGTGATGGCCGACGCACCCGGCACCGGCGCCCCCTTCGTCGACTTCCAGGACGTCTGGCTCGCCTACAACGAAGAACTGCTGCGCGAGAACCACTTCGCGGTCGAGGCCATCGACCTGAAGGTCAAGCGCGGCGAGTTCATCGCCATCGTCGGCCCTTCGGGCTGCGGCAAGTCCACCTTCATGAAGCTCACGACCGGGCTCAAGATGCCTTCGATGGGCAAGATCCGCATCGACGGCCAGCCCGTGACCGGCCCGCTCAAGATCTCGGGCATGGCCTTCCAGGCGCCCTCGCTGCTGCCCTGGCGCACCACGGTCGACAACGTGCTGCTGCCGCTGGAGATCGTCGAGCCCTACCGCTCGAGCTTCAAGGCCAAACGCAAGGAGTACGTCGAGCGCGCGCGCAAGCTGCTGCAGAAAGTGGGCCTTGCGGGCTATGAAGACAAGTTCCCTTGGCAGCTCTCGGGCGGCATGCAGCAGCGCGCGAGCATCTGCCGCGCGCTGATCCACGAGCCCAAGATGCTGCTGCTCGACGAGCCCTTCGGCGCGCTCGACGCCTTCACGCGCGAAGAGCTGTGGTGCATCCTGCGCGACCTCTGGACCGAGCAGCAGTTCAACGTGATCCTGGTCACGCACGACCTGCGCGAGAGCGTGTTCCTGGCCGACACGGTCTACGTGATGAGCAAGAGCCCGGGCCGCTTCGTGGTCAAGCGCGAGATCGAGCTGCCGCGCCCGCGCGAGCTCGAGCTCACCTACACCAAGGAATTCACCGACATCGTGCTCGAGCTGCGCAGCCACATCGGCGCCATCCGCAACACCGGCATCTCAGCCGCCCAGACCGCCGCCGCAGGAGCCGCCGCATGAAGAAGAACAGCAAGCAGATCGAACGCTGGTCGCCCTGGATCCTGCTGGTCGCGGTGCTCGTGCTGTGGCAGATCGTCTGCTCGGGCTTCGAGGTGTCGGACTTCATCTTCCCGAGCCCGATCCGCATCTGGAACCAGTTCTGGGAGTTCAAGGAAATCATCGCGGGCCATGCCTGGCGCACCTTCTGGGTCACGATGGCGGGCTTCGGCCTGGCGATCGTGGTGGGCGTGCTGCTGGGCTTCGTGGTCGGCAGCTCGCGCCTCGCGTATGCGGCGATGTACCCGCTGATGACGGCCTTCAACGCGCTGCCCAAGGCGGCCTTCGTGCCGATCCTGGTGGTGTGGTTCGGCATCGGCGTCGGGCCGGCCATCCTCACGGCCTTCCTGATCAGCTTCTTCCCGATCATGGTGAACATCGCGACCGGCCTGGCCACGCTCGAGCCGGAGCTGGAGGACGTGCTGCGCGTGCTGGGTGCCAAGCGCTGGGACGTGCTGATGAAGATCGGCCTGCCGCGCTCCATGCCCTACTTCTTCGCCTCGCTCAAGGTCGCGATCACGCTGGCCTTCGTCGGCACCACGGTCAGCGAGATGACCGCCGCCAACGAGGGCATCGGCTACCTGCTGATCTCCGCGGGCTCGGCCATGCAGATGGGCCTGGCCTTCGCGGGCCTGATGGTGGTGGGCGCGATGGCGATGGCCATGTACGAACTGTTCAGCGTGGTCGAGAAGCACACCACGGGCTGGGCGCATCGCGGATCACAAGACCAATAATGGGCGGATGACACCTGAACAGATCACCAAGGCGCTGCGCCGCGCCGACACCGTGGCCCGGCGCGCGATGGCCATGGGCCGCCACCCCTTCGGCGCGGTGCTGGTCGCGCCCGACGGCGAGACGGTGCTGGCCGAGCAGGGCAACATCGACACGGTGCAGCATGCCGAGGCCACGCTGGCGCGCACCGCGGCACTCAACTGGCCGGCCGACTACCTGTGGCAGTGCACGCTGGTCACGACCTTCGAGCCCTGCGCCATGTGCGCGGGCACGGCCTACTGGGCCAACATCGGCCGCGTCGTCTATGGCGCCGAGGAATCGGCGCTGCTCGCGCTGACCGGCGACCATCCCGAGAACCCGACGCTGTCGCTGCCCTGCCGCGAGGTCTTCGCACGCGGCCAGAAACGCATCGAGGTGATCGGACCGGTGGCCGAAGTGGCCGACGAGATGACCGCCACGCACCGCGGCTTCTGGGCGCGCGACGGCGCCGGCTGAGCGGACGCGGTCGCCAAGTGGTTACAGTGGCGCGGGCCTTTCCTTGCCCTCTGCCTCCATGACCCAAATCCAAGCCCGCCGCCAACTCATCGTCATCCTTCTCCTGTGCGTCGCCCTGGGCGGCGCCGCGCTGCGGCACCTGAGCGCCCCCGGCACCACCGCGCGCGACATCGGCACGCTGCTGATGCTGCTGTGGATTCCAGTGATCGGCAACGTGATCGCCTGGCTGATCGGCCGCGTCAGGCGCAAGCCCGCGGCCGAGGCGCCGGTCGCCCCCTTCGCCGAGGCCGCGCCCTTCCGGGCGCAAGTGCAGGTCGAGCTCACGCTGCGCCCGCCCTCGGTGCCGGCCGAGGACATCGTCATCGCCGAAGGCGAGCATCACTGCGCCTTCGTGCTCGGCAACGAGGGCTTCTCGGGCAAATGGCAGGTGCCTGAGGGCGGTTCGTTCCGGCGCGGCACGGCGCAGGTGCTGCCGGTCGAGTTCCTCACGCCGGCGCTCGCGCTGCCGAAGTTCCAGCCCGGCACGGTGTTCCGCATGCTGGTGGGCGACTCCTTCGTCGGCGACGGGCGGGTGCTGCAAGTACTCGACGCGTCAGCGGCTTAGGCCCAGCCGGTTTCGATCTCGGTCTTCACGTCGACCATGAGCCGGTGCACCGGGCACTTGGCGGCCACGCGCAGCAGCTCGGCACGCTGCGCCTCGTCGAGCGCACCGGTCACGTGCAGCGAGGCCTTGAGCCGGTAGACGCCCTGGCGCTCCTGGCTGTCGTCGCGCTCGATCCTGACCTCGATGTCTTCGACCGGCATGTTCTTGCGCTGCGCGTAGAGCAGCACCGTGAGCGCCTTGCACGAGGCCAGCGCGGCGTCGTAGAGGTCGTGCGGGGACGGGCCCGCATCGGCCCCGCCGCCCACGGGCGAGGCATCGACCGCGAAGGCGTGGTTGCGCACATGCACGGTGTGGCGCGTGCCGGAGGTGCCGTCGCGGCGGACTGAAATGCTCATGGGGGCTCCTGGGATGTGAGCGGCCATGGTAGCGCCGCCCCCCGCGCCCTCAGGCAGCCTGCATCAGCGGGATGGTGCGCGCGCCACGGTGCACCTCGCTCTCGCCGTGCCGGGCCAGCAGCTGCATCAGATGGCGCCGGATCATGATGCCGGGCTTGTCGGACTCCATCGAGTACTCGACGCCACGGCGGCGCGTGTCGACCATCGCATCGGGGTCGGTCGATTCGAGGATGTCCTTGTCCTCGCGCGTGATCTCCTCGTCGAAGTCGATCAGCATCTGCGCCGGGCAGTCGGCCTCGGTGTCGTTGCGGTAGAGCCATTGGCACAGCTGCATGCGGCCGTCGTCGATGGGCGTGAAGCAGTTGATGATGATGTGGCGGATGCCCGAGGGGTACTCGATGTCGAGCCGGCGCGAGAAGGGCAGGAAGTAGGCGTTGCGCATGTGGCGCTGCGTCACCGGATCGCTCACGCCGCTGATCGCATGGAAGCGCGCCGGGTTGGCCGCGGCGATCACGGTCTCGGCATAGAAGCCGTTCTCGCGCTCGACGAAGTCGTAGGTGCTGGGCTTGGGCTTGTCGGGCACGCCGAAGGTGGCGCGATGCACGAAGCTGAAGTGCGAGTTGTCGAAGGAGTTCTCCAGCGCGCGCATCGGGCTGGTCTGCCATTCCTCGTGGAACTGGAAGATGGTGCGGTAGGCCGGGTCGTCGAACTCCGGCACGGCGGGGATGTCGGCGATCGGGTCCTCCAGCGCGACCCAGGCGTAGCCATAGCGCGCGGTGCAGCGGTAGGCGGTGGTCCGGTACTCGGCCGAGATCTTGCGGTCGGCCTCGTACTGCGGAATGCGGATCACCTGGCCGCTGCGGTCGTAGGTCCAGCCGTGGTAGCCGCACTGGATCGCGCCCGATGCGCAGGCCTGGCCCTGCGCATCGACGCACCAGCCCTTCGAGAGCTTCGCGGTGCGGTGGCAGCAACGGTCGCGCAGCGCGGCCGGCTGGCCGTCGGCGTCGATGAACAGCACGATGTCCTCGCCCAGCAGCCGGAACGGCTTGGGGCCCTGCGCCAGGTCGGTGAGCGGCATGACCGCATGCCAGAACTTGCGGAAGACGGGTTGTCGGGTGACGAGCATGAGCGGACTCCTTCGGTTGCGTGGGAACAAACATGAAAGAGCAATTTCCCGCCGACCGTGCCGGCTGAACGCTTCTACTCTGAGCCGATGCACAAGCAAGTTGCGCACCAGAGGCTGTTTCTCTTGCGCCTTCCCCGCCGGGGGAAAGTCGAGAAGGGGACTGCGGCGTGCCCATCGAAGGCTGCGTGCCCCCACCCCTGCCCTCCCCCGGACGGGGAGGGAGCAAGACCGGGAGGCGAGAGAAACGCCCGCCTGGCATGCCTCGTGCTTGAAAGAACGCAAGAGTAGAAGCGTTCAGCAGCGCACCGCACCTCCCCCGTGCGCCGCCCGGAAATTGCTCTTGAATCGCCTGCTGCATGCGCAGCGGGTTTCCTTCAAGACGCCGGAGCTTTCTCATGCAACGCCGCAGCTTTCTCGCCACGTCCACCGCCATCGCCGCCAGCCTGTCGGCGCCGTTCATCCTCGCGCAGAGTGCCAGGCTCACGCCGCTCAAGTTCACGCTGGACTTCCGCATCAACGGCCAGACCGCGCCCTTCTTCCTGGCCCACAGCCGCGGCTACTACGAGGACGAGGGCCTGGACGTGAGCATCGACACGGGCGCGGGCTCGGTGGCGTCGATCACGCGCATCGCGAGCGGCGTCTACCAACTGGGCCTGGGCGACATCAGCTCGCTGATCGAGTTCAACGCACAGAACACGGGCACGCCGATGGTGCAGGCCGTCTACCAGTACTACAACCGCGCACCCTTCGTGATCATCGGCCGCAAGGACCGCGGCGTGACCGGCGACTTCGCCAGCCTGCAGGGCAAGAAGGTGGCGGCCGCGGCCGTCGAATCGACCCGCCGCGCCTGGCCGATGGTGGCGCGCAGGAAGGGCATGAAGCCCGATGCCTTCCAGTGGCAGACCACCGACTTCAGCGCGCGCGACAACGTGATGGTGCGCGGCGACGTCGATGCCGCCACCTACTTCCACGACTCGGCGGTGTCGCTGTTCGCGCGCATGAAGCGCGACGAGCTGTCGGTGCTCCGGTATTCCGACGCCGGCGTCGATCTCTACGGCAACGCCATCCTCGCGAGCAGCCGCCTGATCGCCGAGAAGCCGGCGGTGGTCGCGGCCTTCCTGCGCGCCACCCACCGCGCGGTCATGGAGACGCTGGCCGCGCCCGCGCCGTCGATCGCGGCGATGCGCCAGCGCGAACCGATCCTCGACGAGAAGGTCGAGCTCGAGCGCTGGGCCATCACCGCGCAGTACGTGGCCGCGCCCGACACCCGCGCGCACGGCGTGGGCGACATCCGCAAGCTGCTGCTCGAGCAGCAGGTCGACCAGGTGGCCGAGGTCTTCGGCCTCAAGACCCACCCCTCGGCCGACGCGATCTTCAACGGCTCGATGCTGCCTGCGCGCAGCGAACGCATGGTCAAGGCATGAAATTCACCTCCCCCACCGCCCTTCCCCTCGAAACCGCGCTCGACGAGCGCGACGGCCGCTACCTGCGCAAGGCGATCCTGTGGTCGCACGCCTCGGGCCGCCGCGGCAACCGGCCCTTCGGCGCGATCATCGTGTCGGCCGAGGGCGAGGTGCTGGCCGAGGGCTACAACAACACCTTCGAGACCGGCGACTGCACCGGCCACGCCGAAGTCAGCGCGATCCGCGCGCTCGCGGCGAAGCGCCCCGACCGCGCCCTGCTGGCCGAGGCCACGCTGTATTCCTCGGCCGAGCCCTGCGTGATGTGTGCGGGCGCGATCTTCTGGGCCAACATCGGCCGCGTGGTGTTCGGCATCGACGCCGAGCGCCTGCGCGCCTTCCGCGGCGAGCGCCAGGACCAGCGCGACGCCGAGCTCTCGTGCCGCGACGTGTTCGCGGCCTCGCCGCATCCGATCGCGTGCATCGGGCCGGCGCTGATCGACGAGGCGAGCGCGGCGCACGAAGGCGCCTGGAAGACCTGAGGCTCTAGGGCCTGTTCGCACTATTTTCGGGGATCGCGTTGGTTGAGCCAGGGGCTGGATGCAAGGCGCACGCGCGCAGCAAGGCTTGCGCCTTGCAAGCGCGGGCAACGCCGCAGACGGCCCCTGGCTCAACCAACCCTTCGGGAAGGCCTGCCATGACCGGCCACTCGGCGTTGCGCTCCTTCCGCGTGCGGCAGCACGCGCAGCGTCACGCGCCTTGATTGGCCCGCCATGGCAGGCCTTCGCGACCCCGGAAATAGTGTGAACAGGCCCTAGACTCCCTCCATGCCCTGGCACGCCCGACTCGCGCTCGACTACAGCGCCGAAAACCAACGCAGCGTCGCACGCTTTCGCCACGACGGACCGCTGCGCATCCTGCAAAGCCTCTACCCCGAGGGGGATGCGGTCTGCCACAACGTGCTGGTGCATCCGCCGGGCGGGCTGGTGGGCGGCGACACGCTGGACATCACCATCACCGGCGCCCCCGGCAGCCACGGGCTGGTGACCACCCCCGGCGCCACGCGCTTCTACCGCTCCGAGGGCGAGGCGGCGATCCAGCACACGCAGATCAAGCTCGAAGCCGGCGCGCGGCTCGAGTGGCTGCCGCTCGAGGCGCTGTGCTACAGCGGCTGCCGGGCCGAGAACCGGTTGCGCATGGAGCTCGCGCCCGGCGCCGAACTGCTGGGCTGGGACGTGAGCGCGCTGGGCCTGCCCGGTGCCGACCGGCCCTTCGAGCGCGGCAGCCTGCTGCAGCACATCGAGGTGCCTGGCGTGTGGCTCGAACGCGGCCGCATCGACGCCACCGACCTGCGCCTGCTGCAAAGCCCGATCGGGCTGGCCGGCCACCGCTGCATCGCCTCGCTGTTCTTCGTGTCCGGCACGCCGATCCCGCGCGCACGGCGCGAGGCGCTGCTCGACATCGCGCGCGCGCTGGCCGACGCCCACCCGCTGGCCGCCACCGCCGGCGCGACCGGCCCGCATGCCGAGGTGCTGGTGCTGCGCGTGCTCGCCCCGGTGGTCGAGCCCGCGATGCAGCTGCTGCGTCAGGTCTGGCAGGCCTGGCGCACGGCGCTGTGGCAGATGCCGGCCGGCGCGCCGCGCATCTGGGCGATGTAGGGCTCAGGCCACCTCGACGCGATCGCGGCCCGCGGCCTTGGCGCGGTAGAGCGCCGCATCGGCGCGCGCCAGCATCGCGTCCAGCGTGTCGGCCGCACCCCGGAAGGAGGCCATGCCGATGCTCACGGTGAGCCGCTCGATGCCGGCGTCCGCAAGGCGCGAGCCGGCGTCGAAGGGCCGGGCCAGGTCTGCGCGCACCCGCTCGGCCACGGCATGGGCCGCATCCGGCGTCAGGCCCGGCAACACCGCGAGAAACTCCTCGCCGCCATAGCGGCCCAGGTGCGCCGAGGCGGGCAGCGGCCCCTGCAGCCGCTGCGCCAGTTCGCGCAGCACCTCGTCGCCGGTCTGGTGGCCGAAGGCGTCGTTGATGCGCTTGAAGTGGTCGGCGTCCAGCATCAGCAGCGCCATCGGCGTCTCGCCGCGCTGGCTGCGCGCAAAGGCTTTCTGCGACTGCGCGAACAGCGCACGCCGGTTCAGCACGCCGGTCAGCGGGTCGTGGGTGGCCATGAACTCGAACTCCACACGCACCCGGTCGGTGGCCATCAACACGCCGGCGATGCTCATCAGCAGCGCGGTGAAGGAATACATCACGATGTAGACCACCTGCAGCCAGGTGGCTTCGAGCAGGTTGGTGCCGGCCTCGCCCAGCAGCACCGTCACGAAGCGCAGTGCCGCCACCGTGGCCTGCAGCACCAGCAGGCCGGTCATGACGCGCAGGCCGAGGTGCGTCAACGGATGCCGCAGGTAGAGGCTCGCATGCGCGGTGAAGAGCGCGGCGATGGCGACCGTGAACACCGCCAGGCGCACCGTGTAGCTCGGCTGGAATTGCGAGTACCAGAACAGCACCGCACCCAGCACCGGCGTGACGATGCTCCAGCCGCGCGTGTTGCGCGCGTGGCCCAGGAACAGCTGGCTGCCGGCGTAGTAGGTGATGCAACCCTGGAACAGCACCATGTTGGCCAGCGGGATCGTGAGCACGTCGGGCAGCACGCCGCGCATCGCGAACAGCACCGTGCTGCCAAAGCAAATCAGCGGCGCCAGCGTCCATTCGCGCAGCCCGCGGATGCTCGACGGGTAGCTGCGGCGCATGGAGAACATCACCAGCGACATGAGCAAGCCCATCACGCCGGCGAGGACGATGACGGAACGAGGGTCCAGGGCGGAGGACAGGGTCGGCATGGCGGCTGTGGCGAGGCGAGGTTGCCAAGCGTAACCGACAGGCCGCCGCCGCATTCGGGGCCTTGGCCGACAGCGCCCGCCGGGGCCTGCTGCCTACAGTGCAAGCCTGCCGCATGACGACATCGACCACCACCGACATCCCCGCCCGCCTCGACCGCCTGCCCTGGTCGCGCTGGCACTGGCGCGTGGTGATCGCACTCGGTGTGGCCTGGGTGCTCGACGGGCTCGAGGTCACCTTGGTCGGTTCGCTGGGCGGCGTGCTCGAGCGCAACGACACGCTGGGGCTCACGGCCGCGCAGATCGGCGGTGCGGGCTCGCTCTACATCGGCGGCGCGGTGGTCGGGGCGCTGGTCTTCGGCCGGCTGGCTGACCGCTGGGGCCGCAAGAAGCTGTTCCTGATCACGCTGGCCGTCTACACGGTCGCCAGCTTCGCCACCGCGTTTTCGCCCGGCTTCGGCCTCTTCGCGCTGTGCCGCTTCTTCACCGGCGTGGGCATCGGCGGCGAGTACGCGGCCATCAACTCGGCCATCGACGAACTGATCCCGGCGCGCGTGCGCGGCCGGGTCAACCTGGCGATCAACGGCAGCTTCTGGGTCGGGGCCGCGCTGGGCGCGGGCCTGAGCCTGGTGCTGCTCGACCCGCGCGTGCTGGGGCCCGTGTGGGGCTGGCGCGCGGGCTTCGGCCTGGGCGCGCTGCTCGCGCTCGCGATCCTGCTGGTGCGCCGCCACGTGCCCGAGAGCCCGCGCTGGCTGATCGCGCACGGCCGCGCCGACGAGGCCGAGGCCGTGGTCGCACGCATCGAGGCCGAGGTGGCGGCCCGGCACGGGCCGCTGGCGCCCGTGACACAGCGCCTGGTCTTCACGCGCCAGGCCGCGCCCTCGCTGCGCCAGGTGGCCGAGGTGCTGCTGCACCGCTACCGCAAGCGCAGCGTGGTGGCGCTCTCGCTGATGGTCTCGCAGGCCTTCTTCTACAACGCGATCTTCTTCACCTACGCGCTGGTGCTCACGCGCTTCCACGGCGTGCCCGACAACCGCGTGGCGCTCTACATCTTTCCCTTCGCGCTCGGCAACGTGCTGGGGCCGCTGCTGCTGGGCCCGCTGTTCGACCGTGTGGGGCGCCGACGCATGATCGCCTTGACCTATGTGCTGTCGGGCATCGGCCTGGCGCTGACCGGCGCCGCCTTCATGGCCGGTTGGTTGAATGCGCTGACGCAGGCGCTGTGCTGGTCGGCGGTGTTCTTCCTGGCCTCGGCCGCGGCCAGCTCGGCCTACCTCACGGTCAGCGAGGTGTTCCCGCTCGAGATGCGCGCGCTGGCGATCTCGCTGTTCTATGCGGTGGGCACCGGGGCCGGCGGCTTCGCGGCGCCGCTGCTGTTCGGCCTGCTGATCGACACCGGCAGCCGGGGCGCGGTGGCCGTCGGCTATGCGATCGGCGCGGCGCTGGTGATCGCCGCCGGCCTGATCGCGCTGCGCTGGGGCGTGGACGCCGAGCGCCGTTCGCTCGAGGACATCGCACCGCCCATGGGCTCGGATGTCAGCCCGGCCGGCGACGTCGGCGTCGCAGCCAGACGCTGAGCAGCACGATCACCAGCACCAATCCCGCGATCATCGCCGGCAGCATGAAGGGCTGCGCCTGCGCCAGCAGCGGCTTCGCGCCGCCCGCCCGTGCCACGGCCACGTCGCGCTCGCTCACGGTGGCGGCGCTGTTGCCGTAGCGCACGAGCACGTGGTTGGCGATGGCGGCGATCTGCCCATCGGTCAGCGGATCGACGTACGACAGCGCATCGAAGCGCGGCATCAGCACGTGATCGTCACCCACCTTGCGGTCCACGCCGTAGAGGATCGCCGCCACCAGGTTGGCCGAATTCGCCAGCCCGGTCGCGGTGTTGTGGAACAGCGAGGGATAGGCCTGGTTGCGGCTGCCCGCGCCGCTGGCCTGGTGGCAGCTCGCGCAGTAGCCGTTGTAGAGCTGCTCGCCGGTGGTGAGCCGCTGCGGGTTGTTGAAGGGCGCGGTACCGCGCTTCGTGGCCTCGCTGCTCCAGGCCGCGCCCCAGGCATGCGCGGGCTTCGCGCCCTCGGCATCGCCCTTGTCGCGGATCGGCACCGTGCCCTTGAGGTACACGGCGATGGCCTTCAGGTCGGCCTCGGGCAGGTGCTGCAGGCTGTTCTCCACCGCCTCGGCCATGCCGCCCGCGGCCTGGGCCTTGCCTTCGACGCGGCCGGTGCGCAGGTACTGCACCAGCTCGGCCTCGCTCCAGGCGCCGATGCCGCTGACCGGGTCGGAGCTGATGTTGGGCGCGAGCCAGGGCCCGACCATGCCGCCGGCCAGCGCCTGGCCGCCCTGCTCGGCCATCAGCGCATTGCGCGGCGTGTGGCAGGCGCTGCAGTGGCCCAGCGCACCGGCCAGGTAGGCGCCGCGGTTCCATTCGGCGCTCTTGGAGGCGTCGGGCTCGAAGCGGCGGTCGTCGAGGAACAGCAGGTTCCACACGGCCATCGAGAAGCGCAGGTTGAAGGGAAAGGGCAACGCGGTCTGCGCGGCCTCGGTGTCGACCGGCGCCACACCGTGCATGAAGTAGGCGTAGAGCGCCGAGGTGTCGGCGTCGCTGAGCTGCGTGTACGAGGTGTAGGGCATGGCCGGGTAGAGCCGCGCGCCGTCGCGGCGCACGCCCTGGCGCAGCGCGCGCGCGAACTCGGCCTCGCTGTAGGCGCCGATGCCGGCCGTCTTCGACGGCGTGATGTTGGTCGCGTAGATGGCGCCCAGCGGCGACTCGATCGAGTAGCCACCCGCGAAAGGCTTGCCCTTGCCCGCGGGCAGGGTGTGGCAGGCCATGCAGTCGGCCGCGATGGCGAGCTGGCGGCCCTTGTCGATCAGCTCGGCGGGTGGTGCCTGCTGCGCCATCGCGGCGTGCGCCAGCAGCATCGCCAAACCCAGCGACGAGGCGGTGCGGCGGATCAGTGAATGCAACGTCATGGCTCAGCCCTTCGCCAGTGCGCGGCCGATCGCATCGGCGGCCTTCAGGCCCAGCGCCGCCATGGTCAGCGTGCTGTTGACCACGCTGGCCGAGGGGATCGGGCCGCCGCCGGGCAGCCAGAGGTTGTCGTGGTCGTGCGTGCGGCAGTCGCCGTCGACCACCGAATCCTTCCTGTCGGCGCCCATGATGGTGCCGCCCATGATGTGGTTGTTGGCGTTGAGCGAGGTCGTGATGTTGAATTCGGTCGCGCCGAAGAGCTGGCCGATGTGCTCCAGCTGCTTGTGCGCGGCGGCCGCGCCCTTGCGCACGTAGTCGCCCACGTCGTAGTGGATCTCCGGGCAGGCCAGGCCCAGCGGGTCGTGGCGGGTCGCGCTCAGCGTGAGCCGGTTGTTCGGGTCCGGCAGCGGCTCCAGGCTGATCGACAGGTCGACGCCGAAGGCCGCGCGGCGGCGGATCTCTTCATCGAGCGCCTGGCCCACCAGGCCGAGCTTGAGCGCCTGCTGCGTGGCCGGGCCGACGCGCGTGATGTTGTTGAGGATCATCTTGTTGGATGAATACTCGCTGCGGAAGGCGCCGTCGCGCGGGCCCACCAGGCAACTGCTCTGGGCCGGGCCGCGGCCGATCCACAGCGGCTCGTTGGCCAGGAAGGTGCAGTGGAAGCCCGAGTGGTCCATCATGTTGCGGCCCACCTGGTCGGAGCTGTTGGCGATGCCCGTGGGGTTGCGCTCGTTGGCCGCGAGCAGCAGCAGGCGCGGCGTCTCCAGGCTGTTGCAGGCGATCACGAACTGGCGCCCGGTGGCCTTGTGCGACTTCCTGTCCTTGTCGTACCAGTGGATCGCGGTGATGCGGTTGTTGGCATCGGTGTCGATCTTGTAGGCCACGGCTTCGGGCAGCAGCGTGGTGCCCTTGGCCTCGGCCGTCTGCACATGGTGGATGCCGTTGTACATCGCGCCGATCGGGCAGATCGGCTGGCAGTTGTTGTTGCCGCAGCAGGTCGGCCGGCCGTTCCAGGGCCGCGTGCTGCGGCCCTGCGGGATCGGCACCGAGCGGTAGCCGTGCGCATTCACCACCTCGGCGAAGCGCTTGTCGCCGTAGCTCCACGGCACCATGTCCATCGGGTAGGGCTTGCTGCGCTCCGATGGCGACTGCTGCGCGGGATCGTTGGGGCCGGCCACGCCCATCTCTTCCTCGGCGCGGCAGTAGTAGGGCTCGAGCTCGTCGTAGCCGATGGGCCAGTCGCGGCCCACGCCGTAGGTCGACTTCATGCGCAGGTCGACCGGCAGGTGGCGCCAGCTCGAGGCGGCCCAGTGCCAGGTCGTGCCGCCCACCACGCGCAGGTAGCCCTGCTGGAAGCCCTGGCCATCGGGGCCCGACAGGCCGACGTAGTTGTTGGCGGGGAAGTACAGCGGCGCGGGCGCGAGCGGCGACTGCGGGAACAGGCCCTGGAAGTCCGAACCCACGCGGTTGCCGAAGGGCATGTTGCGCCAGTTCTCGACCGCCTGGGCGCGCTGGATGCGCGGGCCGGCTTCGAGCATCAGCACCGAGTGGCCGGCGCCCGCGAGCTGGTCGGCGATCATCGCACCGACCACGCCGGAGCCGACCACGACCACGTCGGCGGTGGCATCGCCGTCGGCTGTGAAGACTGCTTTTTTCATCGTGATTTCTTCTTTGTGTTGTTCTGGGGGAGGCGCGCAGCGCGCGCGGGGTGCGCGCGGGGTGCGGCGGCTACTGGCTGCGCATCACCGGCGGCGGTGGCGCCTTCGGCTTGGCCTGCGCGGCCTGCTGCGGCGTCGGCACGCCGACCTCGGGCGGCGCCGCGGTCCACCACAGCGGCCCTTCGTTGCAGTAGGTCGGCACCGAGAGGCCGTCGGCCACGGGTCGGTACATCAGCGCCTGCTCGTAGGCCACGACGGTGGTGACGGGGCCCGCGGTCACGGTGCCCGTGTACCAGGCCGACACCACGGCCAGTGCCGCATCGCGCAGGCCCGCGCCCGAGGCCGCGGCCAGCAGTGCGTCGGGCGCCATGCCGGGCTGGACCAGGCCGGCCAGGGTCTCGGCCTGCGCGGCGAAGGCGCCATCGCCCTGCACCATCGCCGCGCGGATGCGGCCCGCGGTCACCGCGTCGATGTCCGCGTGGCCGGTGATGGCCTGGGAGAAGGCGAAGAAGCGGCCGACGGCCGCGGCATCGACCGCCGTCCCGGTGGCACCTGCCGCCGCAGTGGCCGCGGGCTGCGCCACGCCGCTGGCGGACCAGCCCAGCAGGCTCGTCGATGCGACGGCCGCCGCGGCCAGCACGGCCTCGCGGCGTGTCAGTTGAAGGGGACGCGTGGTGTCCGCGGGCTTGGAGGTGTCGTGGGGCATGGGCTTCTCCTCTGTGGCCTCTCGCAAAAAAGAAAAGGCGCGCGAAACGCGCCTGCGGCATTCAGCCGGATGAGCGCGCGAGCGGTCGACGCACTTCGTCGCCCGCATCACCCGCCAGCCGGCGCACATCGAACAGCGGCAGCACCGCCAGCACGCCGATCGTGACGAAGGCAATCCGGAATTCATTGAGCGCCAGGGCCGAGCCGGGGGCGCCCTCGCCGCCCAGCAGCCAGGCACCCAGGCGCAGCGCCAGCGCACCGATCGCGATGCCCATGCCCAGCGCCATCTGCTGCAAGGTGTTGAACAAGGTGTTGGCGCCGCTCATGCGCGGCTGCGGCACCTCGGCGAAGGCCAGCGTGGCGAGCGCGGTGAACTGCATCGAGCGCGCCAGGCCGCTCACGAAGAGCACGGCGGCGATCACCGGCACGGGGGTGGTCGGCGACATCAGGGCGCAGGAGAAGATCGCCGCCGCATTGATCAGCCCGTTGAACAGCAGCACCTGGCGGAAGCTGAAGCGGCGCAGCACCGGCCCGGTCAGCGGCTTCATCGCGATGTTGCCCGCGAACACCGCGAGCACCAGCAGGCCGGCCTCGAAGGCGTTCAGCCCGAAACCGAGCTGGAACATCAAGGGCAGGAGAAAAGGCACGGCACCGATGGCGATGCGGAACATCGAGCCACCATACACCGTGACCGCGAAGCTGGGCAAGCGCAGCGCCCACAGGTCCACCATCGGATACGGATGGCCGCGCGCATGCCGCACCGCGAGCACGCCCAGCACCAGCGCCGCCACCGCGCAGGCCGCGGCTGCGAGGCCCTCGCCGCCATGGCTCAGCAGTTCGACGGCCGCCATCAGCGCCAGGCAGGCGCCGCTGGTGAACACGAAGCCGCCGACGTCGAAGGGCCGGCGCGTCTCGGCATGACCCTTGGGGATCAGCAGCAAGGCCGCGACCAGGCCCAGCAGGCCCAGCGGCACGTTGAGAAAGAAGATCCAGTGCCACGACCAGTGGGTGGTGATGAAGCCGCCCACGGGCGGCCCGAGCACCGGCGCCGCGAGCCCTGGCCAGGTGATGGTCGCGATGGCCCGCATGAGCTGCGGCTTGGGCGTGTTGCGCAACACGACGAGGCGACCCACCGGCACCATCATCGCGCCGGCCGCGCCCTGCAGCACGCGCGCCGCGGTGAAGCTGGCGAGATCGGTGGACAGGCCGCACAGCACCGAGGCCAGCGTGAACAGCACGATGGCCGCCGCGAACACGCGGCGCGCGCCAAAGCGGTCGGCCACCCAGCCGCTGGCCGGAATCAGCACCGCCAGCGTCAGCACATAGGCCGAGACGCCGATGCTCATGGCCACCGGCGCCACACCGAAGGCCTTGGCCATCTGCGGCAGCGCGGTGACGATCACCGTGCCGTCGAGGTTCTCCATGAAGAAGGCCGCCGCCACCAGCCACGGCAGGGCCGCGGGCGAAGCAGCCTTCTTCAGGTTCATGCGCGTTCCGCGGCGACCGTGCCGACCGTGGGCGTTGCGCTGCGCCGCTCGGCCTTGAGCGACCAGGCGAAGATGCCCAGCCCAGCCAGGCCCAGCAGCGCGCCGACCCAGCCGGTGGAGGTCCAGCCCAGGCCGGCCGTGATGGCCACGCCGCCCAGCCAGGCGCCCAGCGCGTTGGCGGTGTTGAAGGCCGAGTGGTTGAGCGCGGCGGCCAGCGTCTGGGCTTCGCCGGCCACATCCATCAACCGGATCTGCAGCGGTGCGCCGATGGCCACGATGGTGCCGAGGAAGAAGGTGGCGAGGCCGGCCGTGACCACATGGTGCGCGGCGAACACGAAGCCGATCAGCACCACCACCGACCACACGAGCAGGCCGCCGATGGTGCGCATCAGCGACTTGTCGGCCAGCCGCGAGCCCACGATGTTGCCGGTCACCATGCCCAGGCCGAACAGCGCCAGCACGAAGGGCACGGCGCCCAGCGAGAGGCCGGCCACTTCGATCAGCGTGGGCTTGATGTAGCTGAACACCGCGAACATGCCGCCGAAGCCGATGGCACCGATGCCCAGCGTGAGCCAGACCTGCGGGCGGCGCAGCGCGCCGAGCTCGCGCATCGGGCTGGCACCGGAGGCGGCCGGCATGTCGGGCACGCCGCGGCGCAGCATGGCCATGGCCAGCAGCGCGATCAGGCCGACGAAGACGAAGGCCGCGCGCCAGCCGAAGACCTGGCCCAGCCAGGCCGCGATGGGCACGCCCACCAGCGTGGCGCCGGTGAGCCCCAGCATCACCAGCCCGACCGCGCGGGCGCGCTGCCCCGGGGGCGCCAGCGTGGCGGCCACCAGCGCGGCCACGCCGAAGTAGGTGCCGTGCGGCAGCCCGGTGAAGAAGCGCAGCAGGTTGAGCGAGCCGTACCCCGGCGCCATGGCCGAGGCGAAGTTGCCCAGCGCATAGACGCCCATCAGCGCGATCAGCAGCGCGCGGCGGTTCCAGCCCGCGGCCAGCACGGCCAGCACCGGTGCGCCGATCACCACGCCCAGCGCATAGGCGCTGATCACGTGGCCGGCCTGCGGGATGGTGGCGCCGATGTCCTTCGCGACCTCGGGCAGCAGGCCCATGATCACGAACTCGCCGGTGCCGATGGAGAAGCCGCCGATGCCCAGCGCCAGCACGGCGCGCAGCAGCGTGCGGTCGCGCGCCGCGTCGGAGGCCGCGGGAAGGGAGGCGCCGTCGGCGGGCGTGGAGGCGGTCACGGAGGTCATCGTCGGTCGTTGTGTCGGTGGGCCCCGCCGGCAGTGCCTCGGCCCGCGAACGTGGCGTCGGCGAAGGCGACGGGCACGCGGCGTGCGGCCGGCCTTTGCAGCGGGATGGGTAGTTACCCTAGGTTCCCAACCGTATCACGAGCGGGCCGATCCTGCAGCGGGCCCGGTATTTCCCGAGCGCCCGCCTGCGCCGAGGCGTCCTCGCCGGCCGGTGCCGGCGAGTGCGACACGCTGAAGCCGAAGGTGTTGATGCCCCCTTCGCTGCGGACACCGACCTGCCCGCCGTGCATCGCCGCCACCGCCTTCACGATCGCCAGGCCCAGGCCGTGGCCGTGGTGCTCGCCCTGGCCGCGCCGCGATTCGTCGACCCGGTAGAAGCGGTCGAAGAGCTGCCCGATGTGCGCCGGCGCGATCGGCTCGCCCGGGTTGGACACCCGGATCCAGGTGGCGTCGGCCTGCGCGTCCAGCGCCACCGACACGTCGGCGCCGGCTTCGGAATGCTCGATCGCGTTCTGCAGCAGGTTCGACATCGCGCGCCGGAACAGCGCGCGCTCGATGCGCGCCGCGGCGCCCAGGTCGCCCTCGACGCGCACCTTCACCCCCTTGTCGTCGAGCACGAACTCGAAGAACTCGATGGTCTTGCGCACCTCCTCGGCGATCGGCACCCCCACCAGGCCGGTGGCGACCTCGCCGCGGTCGGCGCGGGCCAGGAACAGCATGTCGTTGACGATCGAGCGCAGCCGCTCGAGATCCTCGAGGTTCGAGGCCAGCACCTCCTGCAGCTCGGGCGCGGGGCGCTGCCGCGACAGCGCCACCTGGGTGCCGCCGATCAGGTTGGCCAGCGGGGTGCGCAGCTCGTGCGCCACGTCGGCGTTGAAGGCCTCGAGCTGCGCATAGGCCTGCTCGAGCCGTGCCAGCGCGCCGTTGAAGGCCTCGGCCAGCGCCGAGAGCTCGACCGGCAGCGCCTCGGCCTGCAGCCGCTGCGACAGCGTCTTGGGCCGCAGGGCCTGCGCTTCCTGCGACAGGCGATCGAGCGGGCGCAGCCCCACCCGCGCGATCCAGTAGCCCGCCAGCGCCACCACCAACACCGAGCCCAGGCCCAGCGCGACCAGCGCGCTCAGGAAGGTCTCGCGGGTGCGCGCGTAGGGCTCGGAATTGCGCCCGACCACCAGCCGCACCGCCGGCCGGCTCTCGAAGGGCGGGATGTGGACCGACAGCGTGCGGAAGGGCCGCTCCTGGCCCGGCAGCATCACGTCGCTGTTGCGACCGTCGGCCTCGCGCACCAGGCCGTCGATCTCGGCCAGGCCCTTGCCGTACTGGAAGCGCGGGTCGTCGCTCAGCACCCAGAAGCGCACGCTGCCGTCCTCGGGCGTGAGCGCATCCATGCGCGCCTGCACCCGCGCCCAGCGCTCGGGCGTGCCGATCGACTGGATCCAGAACTGCAGGCTCTTGAGCGTGGTGTCGAGCTCCTCGTACTGGTGGCGCTCCAGCTCGCGCGTGAGCACGCCCTGCAGCGCCGCGCCGACCAGCGCGAAGGTCGCGAGCGAGGCCGCGACGAACATCAGCACCAGCCGCGCGGCGATCGAGCGCTTCATGGCGCCGCGCCCTCCTCCGCGCGCAGCTCCAGCACGTAGCCCATGCCGCGGATGGTGTGCAGCAGCTTGGGCGAGGAGGCCGCGAAGGGCACGTCGATCTTGTCGCGCAGCCGCTTGATCGCGACCTCGACCACGTTGGTGTTGCTGTCGAAGTTCATGTCCCAGACCAGCTCGGCGATGGCCGTCTTCGACAGGATCTCGCCCTGGCGCCGCGCCAGCACCGCCAGCAGTGCGAACTCCTTGGCCGTGAGGTCGATGCGCGTGCCGCCGCGGAAGGCCTTGCGCCCCAGCAGGTCGATCTGCAGGTTGGCGATCCGCAGCTGCATCGGCTCCTGCGTGCGGCCGCGCCGGTTGAGCGCCTGCAGCCGTGCCAGCAGCTCGAGGAAGGAGAAGGGCTTGATCAGGTAGTCGTCGGCGCCGTCGTGCAGGCCCTTGATGCGGTCTTCCACGCTGTCGCGCGCGGTCAGCATGATCACCGGCGTCTGCTTGACCGTGCGCAGCGCGCGCAGCACCGAGAAGCCGTCGAGGCCGGGCAGCATCGCGTCGAGCACGATCACGTCGTAGTCGTGCTCCAGCGCTAGGTGCTGGCCGTCGAGCCCGTTGTGCGCCATGTCGACCGCGCAGCCCTGCTCGCTCAACCCCTTGTGCAGGTAGTCGGCGGTCTTGAGCTCGTCCTCGACGATCAGGATCTTCATGGCGTGGCCGTGGCCTCCCCTTGTTCCGTGCGGGCGGCCTTGCGCGCGGCGCGCGCGTCCTTGCGGCGCTGGAACCAGAAGTGGGCTCGGTCGAGGTAGAGGTAGACCACGGGTGTCGTGAACAGGGTGAGTGCCTGCGACAGTATCAGACCGCCGACCATCGCGTAGCCCAGCGGCCGGCGCAGCTCGGAGCCCGAGCCGTGGCCCAGCATCAGCGGCAGGCCCGAGAGCAGCGCGCACATGGTCGTCATCATGATCGGGCGGAAGCGCAGCAGGCAGGCCTGGTAGATCGCCTCCTGCGGCGCCATGCCCTGCTCGCGCTCGGCCTTGAGCGCGAAGTCGATCATCATGATGCCGTTCTTCTTCACGATGCCGATCAGCAGGATGATGCCGATCAGCGCGATCACGCTCAGGTCGTAGCCGCCGGCCATCAGGATCAGCAGCGCGCCCACGCCGGCCGAGGGCAGCGTCGAGAGGATCGTCAGCGGGTGGATGTAGCTCTCGTAGAGCAGGCCCAGCACGATGTACACCGCCACCAGCGCCGCCGCGATCAGGTAGGGCTGCGAGGACAGCGAGTCCTGGAAGGCCTGCGCCGTGCCCTGGAAGGCGCCGCTGAGCGACTGCGGCAGGCCCATGTCGGCCTGCGCCTTGTGGATGGCATTGACCGCATCGCCCAGCGCATGGCCCGGCGCGAGGTTGAAGGAGATCGTCACAGCCGGGAACTGGCCCTGGTGGTTGATCGCCAGGTAGGCGGTCTTGCTGGTGTCGACCTTGACGAAGGTCGACAGCGGCACCTGCTGGCCGGTCAGCGGCGAGTTGAGGTAGAGCTTGCCGAACAGCGACGGGTCCTGCTGCAGCGCAGGCGTGACCTCGAGCACCACGTGGTAGCTGTTGAGCTGTGTGAAGTACTGGGCCACCTGGCGCTGGCCGATCGCGTCGTAGAGCGTGGCGTCGATGGTGGCCGGCGTGATGCCGAAGCTCGACGCGCGGTCGCGGTCGATGGTGAGCACCGCCGAGGCGGCTGCGTTCTGCTGGTCCGAGGCCAGGTCGGTCAGCTCGGGCAGCTGGCGGAAGCGCTGCAGCAGCTTCGGCGCCCAGGTGTTGAGCTCGTCGAGGTTCGAGTCGGTCACCGTGTACTGGTACTGCGTGCGCGAGGCCCGCGCGCCCACGCGGATGTCCTGGCCGGCCTGCAGGAACAGGTTCACGCCCTGCACCTTGGCGAGCTGCGGCCGCAGCCGCGCGATGATCTCGTCGGCCGTGGCGGTGCGGCCGTCTTCCTTGGGCTTCAGGCTGATGAAGAAGTTGCCGCTGTTGAAGGTCGACGAGCTGCCGTTCATGCCGAAGCCGGTCACGTCGGGGTCCTGGCGCACCACGTCGGCCAGCGCGACCATGCGCCGGTTCATCGACGAGAAGGACGTGTCCTGCGCCGATTCGGCGAAGCCCGAGATGAAGCCCGTGTCCTGCTGCGGGAAGAAGCCCTTGGGAATGACCACGAACAGCACGCCGGTGGCCGCCACCGTGGCGATGAACACCATGAGCGTGAGGAACTGGTGGCGCAGCACCACGTGCAGGCCGCGCTTGTAGCCGCCCAGCATGGCGTCGAAGCCGCGCTCGAAGAGCTGGTACATCCGGCCGTGCCGGCGCGCATGCTCGTTCTTGAGGAAGCGTGAGCACAGCATGGGCGTGAGCGTGAGCGAGATCACCACCGACACCACGATGGTCAGCGTCACCGTGACCGCGAACTCGCGGAACAGCCGGCCCACGATGCCGCCCATCAGCAGCAACGGGATGAACACCGCGATCAGCGACACCGAGATCGAGATGATGGTGAAGCCGATCTCGCCCGCGCCCTTGTAGGCCGCTTCCATCGGCGTCATGCCCTCTTCCACGTAGCGGTAGATGTTCTCGAGCATCACGATGGCATCGTCCACCACGAAGCCCACCGCGATGGTCAGCGCCATCAGCGACAGGTTGTCCAGGCTGTAGCCCAGCAGGTACATCACCGCGACCGTGCCCAGCAGCGCGAGCGGCACGGTCACGCTCGGGATCAGCGTGGCGGGCACGTTGCGCAGGAACACGAAGATCACCGCCACCACCAGCGCGATGGTCAGCAGCAGCGTGAACTCGACGTCTTTCACCGAGGCCCGTATGGTCTGCGTGCGGTCGATGATCGCGTTGACCTCGACCGTGGGCGGGATCGACGCCTTGAGCCGCGGCAGCGCGGCGTTGATGCGGTCGACGGTCTCGATCACGTTGGCGCCGGGCTGCTTGGTGATCGCCAGCACGATCGAGCGACCGTCCTGCACCGTGCCGTCCTTGGCCGCGCCGGCGCCGGCGTAGGCCCAGCCTGCGATCTTGGCGTTCTCGGGCGCATCGACCGCCACGCCGATGTCGCGCACGCGCACCGGTGCGCCGTTGCGGTAGGCCAGGATCAGGTCGTTCCAGGGCGCCGCCTTGAGCAGCTGGTCGTTGGTGTAGACCGTGAAGCTCTGGTTCGGCCCGTCGATCGTGCCCTTGGGCGCATTCACGGTCGCCGTCGCGATCACGCCGCGCACGTCTTCCAGGCTCATGCCCAGCGCGGCCATCCGGGCCGGGTCGACCTGCACCCGCACCGCGGGCTTCTGCGCGCCACCGATGTTGACCAGGCCCACGCCCGCGATCTGCGAGATCTGCTGCGCCAGGATGTTGTCGGCGAAGTCGTTGACCTCGGTCAGCGGCAGTGTCTTCGACTGCACCGCGAGGATCAGGATCGGCGAGTCGGCCGGGTTGACCTTGCGGAAGGTCGGCGGGCTCGGCAGGTTGGCCGGCAACTGGCCGGTCGAGGCGTTGATCGCCGCCTGCACGTCGAGCGCGGCCGCGTCGATGCTGCGGTCGAGGTCGAACTGCAGCGTGATCTGGGTCGAGCCCAGGCCGCTGGTGGAAGTCATCTGCGACAGCCCCGCGATCAGCGAGAACTGCCGCTCGAGCGGCTGCGCCACGTTCGACGCCATGGTCTCGGGACTGGCACCGGGCAGCGTCGCCGAGACCTGGATGGTCGGGAAGTCGACCTGCGGCAGCGGCGCCACCGGCAGCAGCGGGAACACCGCCGCGCCGACCAGCAGGATCGCCAGCGCCAGCAGCGTGGTGCCGATCGGGCGCTTGATGAAGCCGGCGGAAATGCTCACTTGGCGGCCCCTGCGCCGGCGGCGGCCTTGGCCGGCGGCTCGGTGACCGTCGCGCCCGGGCGCAGCTTGTACTGGCCGTCGAGCACCACCCGCTGGCCTTCCAGCAGGCCCTTGTCGATCACGGCCGTGCCGTCGGCGATCTGCGCCACGTGCACCGGCACGCTGGCCACCGTGTCGTCGTCGCCCACGGTCCAGACGTAGGTCGCGTCCTGGCCGCGCTGCACCGCCGCGGCCGGCACGGTGAGCGCGTTCTTGCGCAGGCCCAGCTGCAGTTGCACGTTGACGAACTGCCCCGGCCACAGCGTGTGCTGCGGGTTGGCGAAGCTGCCTTTGAGCTGCACGGTGCCGGTGCTGGTATCGATCTGGTTGTTCAGCAGGATCAGCTTGCCGGTGCCGAGCCGGTCGGTGCCGCTGCGGTCGTAGGCCACCACGCCCAAGGGCTGGCCGCCCCGCTCCGGCTGCTGCTGCGCGCGGTGGATGTCCTGCACCGCGTCTTCCGGCAGCGTGAACTGCACGGCGATCGGGTCGATCTGGTTGATCACGACCAGGCCGTTGGCATCGGCCGCATGCACGATGTTGCCCGGGTCGACCAGCCGCGCACCCGCGCGGCCGCTGATCGGCGAGACGATGCGGGTGAAGCTCAGCTGCACCTCGGCGTACTGCACGGCCGCGCTGTCGGTCAGCACCGCCGCATCGAGCTGCGCGACCAGCGCCTTCTGGGTGTCGAGCTGCTGCTGCGTGGCGGCGTCCTGGGCGATCAGCGTGGTGTAGCGCTGCAGGTCGGCGCGCGCGTTGGTCAACTGGGCCTGGTCCTTGGCGCGCGCGGCCTTGGCCTGCGCCAGCTGCGCCTGCAGCGTGCGCGGATCGAGCTGGGCCAGCAATTGGCCCGCCTGCACGTCCTGCCCTTCGGCGAAGCCGACCTTGTCGAGCTGGCCGTCGATGCGGGCCTTGACCGTGACCGTGGCCATCGAGCTCACGGTGCCGATGCCCGCGCGGTAGACCTGCACGTCCTGCCGCTTGACGCGCGTGGTCGTCACCTGCACCGGCGGCACCTTGGCCTCGGGCTTGGCCGCGAAGGCGACGGGGTGCACCGACCAGGCGGCGCCGCCCAGCAGGAGCAGCAGCACGGCGCCCGCGAGCCAGGTCGCGCGGCGTTGAAGAAGAGGGCTTGTGGAGGTCATGGCATCAGCTTCCGGAAGGCGGGGGCAGGTCGGTGGCGGCGCTCCAGCCGCCGCCCGTGGCCGCGATCAGCGAGACGCTGGCGGCCAGCTGGCGGCCGAGCACCTGCGCGGCGGTGCGCTGGTTGGTCAGCGAGAGCGTCTGCGCCGTCACGACGCTCAGGTAGGTGGCGGTGCCGGCGCGGTACTGGCTCAGTGCTAGCCGCTCGGCGAGCTGCGCGGCGCGCACGGCGTCGGCCTGCAAGGCGGATTCGCGGTCGAGCACGCGCAGCGTGGCGAGGTTGTCTTCCACCTGCTGGAAGCCCCCGAGCACGGTCTGCTTGTATTGCGCGACCGAGGCGTCGTAGGCGGCCACGGCCTGGTCGGTGTGCGCCTTGCGCAGGCCGCCGTCGAACACGGTCTGCGCCAGCACCGCGCCCAGCGACCAGACGCGGCTGGGCGTGTCGAACAGCGTGGCCAGGCTGGCCGCACTGAAGCCGCCGCTGGCGCTGAGCGTGATCTGCGGAAAGTACGCGGCCTTGGCCACGCCGATGTTGGCGTTGGCGGCCTGCACGCGGCGCTCGGCGCCGGCGATGTCGGGGCGGCGCTCCAGCAGTTGCGACGGCAGGCCGGTCGGCGTGACCGGCAGCTGGAGCTTGAGCGCGGCCGAAGAGGACAGCGTCTCGGCGGTCGGCGGCTGCGAGGTCGCGGCGAGCGGCGCCAGCGAGAACGACGCGGGCGCCTGCCCCGTGAGCACCGCGATCGCATGCTCGAGTTGCGCCCGCTGGGCTTCGAGGTCCACGGCCTGGGCCTGCGCGGTCTTGAGCTGGCTTTCGGCCAGCGCCACGTCGGAGCGCAGCACGGTGCCGGCGGCGTACTGGTGCTGCGTGAGCTCCAGCGCCTTGGCATAGGCCGCGGTGGTGCTGGCGTAGAGGTCGCGCTGCAGGTCGATCACGCGCACCTGCAGGTAGTCCTGCGCGAGCGTGGTCTGGATGCTCAGGCGCGCGCCCGCCAGGTCGTCGGCGCTGGCCTGCTCGCTGGCACTGCCCGCCTCGACCGAGCGGCGCACCGCACCCCAGAGGTCGGGCTCCCAGCTGGCGCCCAGGCCCAGGGTGTCGGTGGTGCCGAGCCGGACGGCGCCGGTGCTGTTGCTCTGCGCACGGGTGGCGCCGGCGTTGAGGCCCACGCTCGGGTAGAAGTTGGCACGCGCCGACGCGGTGATGGCCTGCGCCTGGCGGTACTGGGCCTCGGCCACGCGGAGGTTCTGGTTGGCCGCGTTGGCCCGCACGATCAGCGCGCCCAGCGTGGGGTCGCCGTAGGCGTCCCACCAGGGGTGGCTGGCGTCGATGGCCTGCGGGGCGGCGGCTTTCCAGGGGCCGCCGCTTTCCTTGTAGGCGAGCGGCAGGTCCAGCTGCGGGCGGACGTAGTCGGGACCGACCGCGCAGCCCGCGAGCAGCAGTGTCGCCAGCGCGAGCAGGCTCAGCGCGGGAGGTGGAAAACGGAGAAGGCGCGCCGGTCGTGGCGCGCGTGCGGCATCGGATGCGTCCATGGTGGATGCACTCTAGGCACCCGGCACAGACCGCACGCTGTCGGATTTATGACGGTTCTGTCAGTTTCGCCGCGCCCGGCCGCAGGGGATCAGATGGCGACCAGCTGGCGCACGCCGTCGGCTTCCATGTCCTTGCCCAGCCCGCGCGCGATCACCTCACCGCGCTCCATCACCAGGTAGTCGTCGGCCAGTTCCTGCGCGAAGTCGTAGTACTGCTCGCACAGCACGATCGCCATGTCGCCGCGGTCGGCCAGCATGCGGATCACGCGGCCGATGTCCTTGATGATCGAGGGCTGGATGCCCTCGGTGGGCTCGTCGAGGATCAGCAGCTTGGGTTTCGGTGCCAGGGCGCGCGCGATGGCGAGCTGCTGCTGCTGGCCGCCGGACAGGTCGCCGCCTCGGCGGTGGATCATCTGCTTGAGCACGGGGAAGAGCTCGAACAGCTCGGCCGGGATCGGGGTGCTGCCGCTCTTGTAGGCCAGGCCCATGCGCAGGTTCTCCTCGACTGTGAGGCGCGCGAAGATCTCCCGTCCCTGGGGGACGAAGCCCATGCCGGCCCGGGCCCTGTCGTAAGGCGTCTTCTTCTGGATCGGCTGGCCGTCGAACTCGATGCTGCCGCTCTTGATGGGGACCAGGCCCATCAGCGATTTCAGCAGCGTGGTCTTGCCGACGCCGTTGCGGCCCAGCAGGACGGTGACCTTGCCGAGCCTGGCTTCGAAGCTGAGGTCGCGGAGGATGTGGGAGCCGCCGTAGTACTGGTGGATGTTCTTGACTGTCAGCATGGTCGGTCGTCCGTTAGCTTCTTTGGAAGGGGGAGCCGGGTCTCGCCCCGGCAGGCGACCTACTTTTCTTTGCTTCGCCAAAGAAACGTAGGCAAAAGAAAGGCGACCCTGCTGTCTGCGACCCTCCGCTTCGCTCCGGGCAACCTGCGGTGCTCGCGGTTCGCGGGGTCTCGCTCGAACTCGCTTCGCTCAGACAATCGCGAGCCCTGATCCGCGAACCGCTGCGCTCCTCGGCGCAGCCAGAAGGGATTTGGAAACGGGAACCGAACGGGCCATCGCTTCGCTCGGCCAGAAGAAGAGAAATACCAACAACCTGCCCGCAGATTCTCAGCACCACAGGCGCTTCGCGCCTGTGGTGCGTTGGAGGCCGAGCGAAGCAAAGGCCCGGATGCTCTTCAAGCCCCTCTGGATGCGCTGAGGAGCGCAGCGTTTCGCGGATCAGGGCTCGCAGTTGTTTGAGCGAAGCGAGTTCTGCGAGACCCCGCGAAACGTGAGCACCGCAGGGTGCCCTGGAGCGAAGCGGAAGGGTCGCAGACGGTGGGGTCGCCTTTCTTTTGCTTACTTTTCTTTGGCGAAGCAAAGAAAAGTGAGTCGCCCGCCGGGGCGAGTCCCGGCCCCTGCCTCCAACAAAGCACAACGCCGAAATCAGCCCACCGAACGAATCGGTATGTAGATCTCCCCCCCTCCAGCAGCAAACTCCTCCGACTTCTCCAACATCCCATCACTCAAAGCCTGCGCCTCAGCAACCCCTTTCGCAGCCGCGTACTCCCTCACCTCCTGCGTAATCTTCATCGAACAAAACTTCGGCCCGCACATCGAACAGAAGTGCGCCACCTTGCTCGAATCCTTCGGCAGCGTCTCGTCATGGAACTCACGCGCCGTGTCCGGGTCGAGCCCGAGGTTGAACTGGTCCTGCCAGCGGAACTCGAAGCGCGCCTTGCTCAGCGCATCGTCGCGCGAGCGCGCCCCCGGATGCCCCTTGGCCACATCGGCCGCATGCGCCGCGATCTTGTACGCGATGATCCCCTGCTTCACGTCGTCGCGGTCCGGCAGGCCCAGGTGCTCCTTGGGCGTTACGTAGCAGAGCATCGCCGTCCCCGCCCAGCCGATCATGGCCGCGCCGATGGCGCTCGAGATGTGGTCATACCCGGGCGCGATGTCGATGGTCAGCGGGCCCAGCGTGTAGAAGGGCGCTTCGTGGCAGTGCTTGAGCTGCTCGTCCATGTTGGCCTGGATCATGTGCATCGGCACATGGCCCGGGCCTTCGATCATGGTCTGCACGTCGTGCTTCCAGGCCACCTGCGTGAGCTCGCCCAAAGTGCGCAGCTCGGCGAACTGCGCCTCGTCGTTGGCGTCGGCGCCCGAGCCCGGCCGCAGGCCGTCGCCCAGCGAGAAGCTCACGTCGTAGGCCTTCATGATGTCGCAGATGTCCTCGAAGTGCTCGTACAGGAAGCTCTCCTTGTGGTGCGCGATGCACCACTTGGCCATGATCGAGCCGCCGCGCGAGACGATGCCGGTCATGCGGTCGGCCGTGAGGTGGATGAAGGGTAGGCGCACGCCCGCATGGATGGTGAAGTAGTCGATGCCCTGCTCGGCCTGCTCGATCAGCGTGTCGCGGAAGATCGCCCAGGTCAGGTCCTCGGCCACGCCGCCCACCTTCTCCAGCGCCTGGTAGATCGGCACGGTGCCGATGGGCACGGGGCTGTTGCGCACGATCCAGTCGCGCGTGGTGTGGATGTTCTTGCCGGTCGACAGGTCCATCACGTTGTCGGCGCCCCAGCGGATCGCCCACACCAGCTTTTCCACCTCTTCCTCGATGCTCGAGGTCACGGCCGAGTTGCCGATGTTGGCGTTGATCTTGACCTTGAAGTTGCGCCCGATGGCCATCGGCTCGACCTCGGGGTGGTTGATGTTCGCGGGAATGATCGCGCGGCCACGTGCCACCTCGTCGCGCACGAACTCGGGCGTGATGATCTTCGGGATGCGCGCGCCCATCGGGTTGCCCATCACGCGCTTGGCGCGCTCCTCGTGGGCCAGGTACTCGGCCATCCATTCGCGCTTGCCGTTCTCGCGCAGCGCCACGTACTCCATCTCGGGCGTGACGATGCCGCGGCGCGCGTAGTGCATCTGCGTCACGTTGGCGCCGCTCCTGGCGCGCCGCGGTGCGCGCTGCAGCGCGGCCGCGTCGGCACGCAGTTGCGCGATGCGCTCGCTCTCTTCGCTCTTGCCGCCATCGTCGAGCGCCACGCGCACGCGGCCCTCGTAGCCTTCGGTGTCGCCGCGCTCGGCGATCCAGGCGCCGCGCAGGTCGGGCAGGCCACGGCGCACATCGATGTCGACCGTGGCGTCGGTGTACGGACCCGAGGTGTCGTAGAGCGACACGCATTCGCCGTTGCTCAGCGCGACGTCGCGCACCGGCACGCGCAGGTCGGGCCGGCTGCCGGTGATGAAGGTCTTGGTCGAGGCGGGGAAGGGCTCGCGTGTGAGCGTGAGCAGCGAGGCGAAGTTGTCGATGGCGTTCATGGGGCACTCCTGGTTTGAATGGGTGCTCCGCAATCGCTCGACGGACCCACGGCCCCATCGAGAAAAAAGGGGACCTGTGGACCAGGGGAACTGCAGCTCTTCTTACGCCGGTACTAACCGGTTCAAGTTCGCGGGATCAGCGATAGGTATCGCCATCTCAGCACGTTGCACGTGCGCCCCGGAGCGGGATGGATTCTAGGAGCGCATCGCCGCGACCGCAATGGCTTCGATGCATTTGACCCAGCGCGCGATGACATCGTGGTGTCAATCGCCTGTCACGAACGGGGCAGAAGATTGCGGCGCAAATGGTAGTTGTGGATTTTGTTGCAACTCCATGGATGCGCCTCAACGCCCGGTTCCCCATTCCTTCAATTTCAGGAAACCCTCGATGACCTCCACGCCCTCTTTCCTGCGTGCCCCCGCCCAGCGGCTGGCGGCCGCTGCCGCGATCGTGCTGCTGACCGGCGTGCTCGCCGCCTGCGGTGGCGGCAGCGGTGGCAGCACGCCGACACCGCCCACCACGACCCCGACCACGCCGACCGACCCCGGCACGCCGACGGACCCCACCGTCAAGCCCGAGATGCGCTGCGCGCCCTGAACCCCTCGTCCAGAAAACAAGGCACAACACCATGGCCTCACGCCGCAACTTCCTGCGCAGCACCGCCACCACCGGCATGGCCGCCGCCACGCTGGCCGCCTTCCCGCCCAGCATCCGCCGCGCGCTCGCCATCGAGGCGAACAACACGACCGGCACCATCATGGACGTCGAGCACGTCGTGATTCTGATGCAGGAGAACCGCTCCTTCGACCATTACTTCGGCACCCTGAAAGGCGTGCGAGGCTTCGGTGATCGATTCACCATTCCGCTGCCCAACGGGCGTACGGTGTGGGATCAGGAATACCTGGCCGGCCAGATCGTGACACCGTATTACCTTGACAGCTCCAAAGGCAATGCGCTGCGCGTCAAGGGCACGCCACACGACTGGAACGACGGCCAGAACGCCTGGGACGGCGGTCGCTTGAGCCAGTGGCCGACCTATAAGAAGACCTCGAAAGATCCTTTCACCCAATCGATGGGCTACTACAAGGAAGCGGAGTTGCCGTTCCAGTTCGCCCTGACCAATGCGTTCACCGTATGCGATGCCTACCACTGTGCAATGCACACCGGCACCAATTCCAACCGGACCTTCCTGTGGACGGGCACCAACGGCCCAACCGGCGCCAACGTCGCCATGGTCACCAACGAATGGGACGACATCGGCCCCTCGACCAGCGGCTACGACTGGACCACCTATCCCGAGCGCCTCGAGAAGGCCGGCGTGAGCTGGATCGTCTACCAGAACATGCCGTCGAACTACACCGACAACTCGCTGGTGGGCTTCAAGCAGTACCGGCGTGCGAACGAGGCTTCCGGCAAGCCCGTGAGCCACGACGGCAACGTCGTTTCACCCGCCTATGACCCAGCGACCGACAACGTCGGCAATCCACTCTACAAGGGCATCGCCAACACGATGCCGGACGGCGGCTTTCTCGGCACTTTCAAGCAGGACATCCTGAACCGAAAGCTGCCGAACGTCAGCTGGATCGTCGCCCCGTCGACCTACTCCGAGCACCCGAGCCCGTCCAGCCCCGTGCAAGGTGCCTGGTACATCCAGGAAGTCCTGGACGCCCTCACCGCCGTGCCCGAGGTCTGGAGCAAGACGGTGCTGATCGTCAACTTCGACGAGAACGACGGTTTCTTCGACCACATTCCCTCTCCCGCCGCACCGTCGAAAGACGCCAGCGGCAAGGCTGCCGGCAAAAGCACGCTGAGCGATGCCGACATGGCCTTCGAGTACTTCAACCATCCCGCGCCTCCCGGAACGGTCGACCAGGACACGCCAGACGGCCGCGTGTACGGCCCCGGAATGCGGGTGCCGATGTACGTCATCTCGCCCTGGAGCCGCGGCGGCTGGGTCAATTCGCAAGCGTTCGACCATACCTCCGTGCTGCGCTTCCTGGAGGCCCGTTTCGGCGTCAAGGAGACGAACATCAGTCCATTCCGGCGCGCGGTGTGCGGCGATCTCACCAGTGCTTTCAACTTTGCAACGCCGAACTCCGAAGTACTGCCCACGCTCGCCGGCCGCAAGACCCGGAGCGATGCCGACACGTTGCGCGCAGCCCAGGATGCATTGACACAGGTGGCGTTGCCCGGCACGGCCGTGCGACCGACGCAGGCCACCGGCACCCGCCCCTCGCGCGCCCTGCCCTACGAACTGCACGTGAGCGCTCGCGCCGATGCGCTGAGCGGCAACGCACGCCTGCTGTTTGCCAACACCGGCAAGGCCGGTGCGGTGTTCCATGTCTACGACCAGAAGCACCTCGACCGGCTGCCGCGTCGCTACATGGTGGAGGCCGGCAAGACGCTGGACGACGCCTGGAGCACGGCGGGCGACGACGGCCTCTACGACCTCTGGGTGCTGGGCCCCAACGGCTTCCATCGCCACTTCAAGGGCGACCTGAAGCAGCTGCGCGACAGCAAGGCGGCCATCCCCGAAGTGCGCGTCTGCTACGACATCGCCAACGGCAACGTCTACCTGAGCATGAACAACACGGGTTCGAAGGCGGTGAAGTTCAGCCTCCAGGCCAAGGCCTACCGCGAGGACGGCCCCTGGACCGCGACCGTGGCCGGCGGCGCCACGGTCGAGCAGCACTGGGAACTGGCCGGCAGCGGGCGCTGGTACGACTTCGCCGTGACCTGCGATGCCGACCCGGCCTACTACCGGCGCTTCGCGGGCCGCGTGGAAACCGGCCAGCATTCGGTGAGCGACCCGGCGATGGGCTCGACCAGCCTCTGATCGCCACGCGCTGAAGACGAAAAAGAAAAGACGGCCCGCCCAGCGCGGGCCGTTGCCGTTTTCAGGCGCCGATGTCGGGCACGCCAGCCAGCAGTGCCAGCGCCTGCGCATGCAGCGCCGGTGTGGCGGCCGCCAGCACGCGGCCGTTCGAGCCGATGTGCAGCGCACGCCCGCGCCAGTCGGTGATCACGCCGCCCGCGCCTTCCACCACGCCGACCAGCGCCATGTAGTCGTAGGGCTGCAGCTGGCATTCGGCCACCAGGTCGACGTGGCCGCCCGCGAGCTGCGCATAGCCGTAGCAGTCGCCGCCGAAGCGGCGCATCGCGCAGGCTTTGCTGAGCGCGTCGTAGGCCGCCCATTCATCGGCCGCGAAGGCATCGGGCGAGGTCGTGACGATGCGCGCCTGCGCCAGCGTGGTGCAGCCGCTGGCATGCACCGCGCGCCCGTTGCAGCGGGCACCGCGGCCGGCCTGGCCGACCCAGCGTTCGCCCAGCACCGGCATGTCGATCATTCCCATCTCGACACGCCCCTGGTGCACCAATGCGATCAGCGTGCCCCACAGCGGCGAGCCGGTGATGAAGCTCTTGGTGCCGTCGATGGGGTCGAGCACCCAGACGTGATCGGCCTCGATGCGCACGCGGCCGTGCTCTTCGCCCAGGATGCCGTGCGTGGGCACCTCGACCTCGAGCAGCGCGCGCATCGCCGCCTCGGCCGCGCGGTCGGCCTGCGTGACCGGGCTGGCATCGGCCTTGAGGTCGACCTCCAGGGCGGTACGGAACGTGCGTAGCGAATGCGCCGCCGCCAGGTCGGCCAGCTGGCCGGCCAGCGACAGGAGATCGATCGGGAAATGAGAAGGCTTGGAGGACATGAAAAGGGCCTGGGCAGAACCCAAAAGGTTGTCAAGGAGTTGTCATACGCATCGATCAATATCGTGGCATGAATGGTGCTTGTGGATATTGTTGCAAATTACCAGTAATCGCACAAACGCAATTATTCGCCCAATCTTGGTGAAGCACCCCGATCCGTTCCGCCCCATTTCCGATCACTGCACTCTGGAGTCCTCCATGTCCACCATCGCTTCCTTCGCTTCCCGCTTCCGCACCACCGCCGTGCTCGCCGCCGCCCTGCTGGCCGCCGCCGCGCACGCCGGCACCATCACCGTCTACTCGGCGCTCGAGGAAGACGAGATCAAGGACTATGTCGCGGCCGCCAAGAAGGACATGCCCGATGTCGACGTGAAGGTGCTGCGCCTGTCGACCGGCGACCTGGGTGCGCGCATCCTGGCCGAGTCGGCCAACCCGCAGCACGACGTGATCTGGGGCTGGGCGCTGACCAACATGCTCGACCCGCGCATCACCGCGCTGCTCGAGCCCTATGCGGCCAAGGGCAGCGAGAAGCTGGCGCCCGCCAACAAGGCGGCCGACGGCAAGTGGTTCACCACCACCGGCTACGTGGGCGCCTTCTGCGTCAACACCGAAGTGCTCAAGGCCAAGAACCTGCCCATGCCCACCAGCTGGAAGGACCTGAGCAACCCGGTCTACAAGGGCGAGGTCGTGATGCCCAACCCGGTGTCCTCGGGCACCGGCTACCTGCAGATCGCGGCGCTGCTGCAGTCCAAGGGCAGCGACGAAGGCTGGAAGTTCCTCAAGACGCTCGACGGCAACGTGGCGCAGTACATCAAGTCGGGTTCGCGCCCGTGCAAGGCCGCGCGTGCCGGCGAGTTCGCCATCGGCACCTCGTTGGCCTTCGCCGCCATGCAGTCGGTCGAGGAAGGCTACCCGGTGAAGATGGTGATCCCGAGTGACGGCGCGGGCTACGAACTCGAGGCCTCGGGCCTGATGGCCAAGGCCCGCAACAAGGCCGACGCGCAGCGCTTCCTCGACTGGACGCTGTCGCCCGGCGCCACCGCGCTCTACACCAAGTACAAGGAAATGGTCACGATCCCGGGCGCGCCGCAATCCAAGGCCGCCAAGGCCGCGGGCCTGCCGGCCGACCTGAGCACCGTGCTCTACAAGATGGACTTCGCGCAATCGGCCAAGGACCGCGACGCGATCCTCTCGGCCTGGACCAAGAACATCGGCCGCTGAGCGGCCACCGCGGCGGTCGCCGGGTGCGACCGCCTTCTTTTCCCTTTTCCTGATTCCCCGGCGCACGCGGCACCGAGCCGCCGGCGCGCCTGTCCTTCCTGTCGTCGACGGAGCCTTCCCGTGAGAGAACAACATCCAACCCACGCCCGCCTGGGCCGCGCCGCCATCGGCCTGAGCCTGGCCGTCCTGCTGGCCGCCTGCGGCGGCGGCAGCGGTGGCAACACGAGCACGCCGGAGCAGCCGCCCACGCCGCCCGTGACGCCGGTCGATCCTCCTGCACCGCCCCCCACGCCCTCGACGGTCAGCAAGGCATTGCTGATCGGCGTCGACGGCGTGCAGTACGAAGCCCTGCAACAGGCGCTGGGCGCGACGCGCATGCCCGCGCTGCAGGGCCTGGGCACGCTGCTGCCGGCCTACACCGGCGGCGTACTGGGCAGCGCCACGCAGCAGCAGGCGACCGCCGGACCGGGCTGGGCCACGCTGCTGACCGGCACCTGGGCCGACCGCCACGAGATCCGCTCCAACTACGAAGGCCAGGCCTTCAGCGCCGACACGGTGTTCAAGCAGCTCAAGTCCGTGCAGGCCGGCGCGCGCACCGCCACCATCGCCAGCTGGGGCGGCCTGCCGCAGCTGCTGCGCGCCGACCGCGCGGCGGGCTACCTCGACATGGCCAAGGATTGCGCCGGCGACGACGCCTGCGTGGGCAGCGAGACCTCGGCCGCCATCGCCTCCGGCGATTACGCATTGGTGGTCGCCGACTTCCAGGGTCCGGCCCAGGTCGCCGACGTGGCCGGCTACGGCAGCGACTACCAGAACGCCCTGGCCACGCTGGACCGCCGCCTGGCCGCCGTGCGCACCACGCTGGCCAGCCGCCGCCAGGCGCACCCCGAGGAAGACTGGCTGGTGATCGTCGCGGGCACCCATGGCCTGGGCGCCACCGGCGTCGCCGACGGCATTCCGATGCCGTCGAACCTCGCCACCTTCGTGGCGCTCGACCGTCCCGCCAACCTCGCGGTCACCGCGCCCCCCACGCTGCCGACGGCGATCGCGCCGTGGTACGCCTATGCGGCCCCGACCGACATCGCGCCCACGCTGCTGACCCACCTGTCGGCCCGCCCCGCCGCCAACGCCTACGCCATCGACGGCAGCCCGCTGGTCGGCCCGTCGGCGGTACGGCAGCTCCAGGCCGCGACCAACGAGGCCCGCAGTGGCGTGGTGCTGGGCTGGACCCTGCCGACGCCGCCGGCCGCGCTCACGGTGCTGCGCGACGGCGAAGTGCTGGCCACCCTTCCCGCCGACGCGACCGGCTACGAGGACACGGCGATGAAGCCTGCGGCCAGCGGCTTCTACACCTACAACTACACGGTAGTGGCGGGCAGCGTGCCCACCTCGCTGCGCGCCACGCTGGACTACAAGAAGCCGGAGCCGCCGATCGAGCTGCTCGCCAGCCTGCGCGACGGCCTCACGCACCTGTTCGCGCTGCAGGGCGCGCTGGCCGACCGCATCGACGCCGGCACGGTCTTCACGCCCTGGGTCACGGCTGCCGCGCCGGTCTACACCGCCGCCGGCGATGCGCCCTTCAAGGGCACGGGCCGCGCGCTGGCCTCGACCAACTACGCCGGGCCCACGGTCTGCGCGTCCTGCGACGGCGGCCTGCGCATCCCGACCGCGAAGGTCACCAGCACCAGCACCTCCTTCAGCTTCGGCTTCTGGTTCCGCTCCGACGCCACGCGCTCGGGCATGCCGATCGTGTCGAACAAGAACTGGGGCAGCGGCGTCAACCCCGGCATCGCGCTGGGGCAGTACGGCAGCGCCATCCGCTTCAACATCGGCAAGGGCGGCACGCGCCTGGGCGACAAGGACCTCAATTTCAGCGCCAACACCTGGGTCTACGCCGCGATGACGGTCGACATCCCGGCCCTCAAAGCGACCTACTACGTGTTCGATCCGGTGCTCGGCATGCAGAGCAGTTCGGGCACGCTGACGGCGGACTACGTGGCGGCACTGAACGGCCTCAACAACGGCTTCTCGCTGAACGAGGACGGCGACGGCGGCTACGGCCCGGGCTACCGCAACGGCAACGCCAGCAACACCATCGGCGGCCGCTTCGACTACAGCGAGTTCGGCAGCTGGAACCGCGCGCTGACCCTGGCCGAGATCACCTCGATCGCGCGCTCGGGCAAGTCGATCACCACGCTGCTGCCATGACGGAGGCCCGCATGCAGACGCTTGGCACCGCCCCGGCTTCGCGCCCCGCCGCCTGGCGGTGGCTCTCGACCGCGGCGCTCGCCTGCGCGCTGGCCGCCTGCGGCGGTGGCAGCGGCGGCGCCGCTCCCGCCGACCCGGCCACGGGCGACGGCAACCCGGGCGGCGACACGCCCACGGTGGTGGTCACGCCCAACGACCCGGCCACCGCCGGCCCGCCTGCCGACGCACTGACGCCGCCGGGCGAAACGCCGCAAGACCCTTCCACCCCGCCCCGGCGCCCTGCATCGGTGCGCTGCGCGCCCTGAGTTCCCGAGATCCGTCCATGAAGAAGAACGACGACCATTCCCCAAGCCGCCGCGGCTTCCTGCGCGCCGCCACCGGCACGGCCGGTGCCGCCGCCGCGCTGGGCCTACTGCCGCCCAGCATACGCCGCGCGCTGGCCATCCCGGCCGCGCAGGACACCGGCACGATCAACGATGTACAGCACGTGGTGATCCTGATGCAGGAGAACCGCTCCTTCGACCACTACTTCGGCACGCTGCGCGGCGTGCGCGGCTTCGGCGACCGCTTCCCGGTGCCGCTGGCCAACGGCCAGCCGGTCTGGAACCAGCCGGCCACCAGCGGCAGCGCGACCTGCCTGCCCTTCCACTACGACACCACCCGCACCAGCGCGCAGCGCACCACCGGCATGGCCCACAGCTGGGCCGACGGCCAGCAGGCCTGGAACGGCGGGCGCATGAACCAGTGGGTGGCGGCCAAGACGGCGCGCGCGCTGGGCCACTACAAGGAAAGCGACATGCCTTTCCAGTTCGCGCTGGCCAACGCCTTCACGGTGTGCGATGCCTACCACTGCAGCGAACTCACGGGCACCAACTCGAACCGGCTGTTCCTCTGGACCGGCACCAACGACCCGCTGGGCCAGGGTGGCGGCCCGGCCATCGACAACACCAACGACGACCTCGCCAACGCGCCGGGCTACAGCTGGACCACCTACCCCGAGCGGCTGGAGGCCGCGGGCATCCGCTGGCAGGTCTACCAGGACATGGCGGACAACTACACCGACAACCCGCTTGAAGGCTTCACCAACTACCGCAACGCCTACTACACGGCCACGCCGAACGCGGCCCAGGCCTCGCTCAAGGCCCGCGCGCTGTCGACCCGCTCGCTGGACGACCTGCGCGCCGATGTGACGGGCGGCACGCTGCCGCAGGTCAGCTGGATCGTGGCGCCGGCCAAGTACTCCGAACACCCCGGACCCTCGTCGCCGCTGTGGGGCGCCGAGTACACCTCGCGCGTGCTGGACGCGCTCACCGCCGACCCGGCGGTCTGGAGCAAGACCGTGCTGTTCGTCATGTTCGACGAGAACGACGGCTACTTCGACCACATGCCGCCGCCCGCCATCCCCTCGCTCAACGACGACGGTACGCCGGCCGGCCAGAGCACGGTGTCGACGCTCGGCGAGCGCAACGACCTCAAGGCGCCCTACCGCGGCTCGCCCTACGGCATGGGCTGGCGCGTGCCGATGTACGTGGTGTCGCCCTGGAGCCGCGGCGGCTGGGTCGACTCCCAGGTCGCCGACCACACCTCGGTGATCCGCTTCCTCGAAGTCCGCTTCGGCGTGGTCGAGCCCAACATCAGCGCCTGGCGCCGTGCGGTCAGCAGCGACCTGCTCTCCTGCTTCAACTTCGCCACCCCCAACGCCACGCTGCCCGAGCTGCCGGTGATCACCAGCGCCGCGGCGGACGCGGCCATTGCGCAACAACTGACCTATCCGACGCCGTCGGCGCCCGCCCCGGGCACCGGCAGCCTGCCACTGCAAGCCAGCGGCGTGCGCTACTCGCGCGCCCTGCCCTACGAACTGCACACCAGCGGCCGGCCCGACGTGGCGCGCCAGCAGTTCTGGCTGGTGTTCAGCAACACCGGCAAGGCGGGCGCGGTGTTCCATGTCTACAACCACCTCGCGCTCAACGCGGTGCCGCGCCGCTACACGGTCGAGGCCGGCAAGATGCTCAACGACAGCTGGGCGGTGGCCAGGGACGGCGGCTACGACCTGTCGGTGTTCGGCCCCAACGGCTTCTTCCGGCGCTTCCGCGGCAAGCTGCCGGCCACGCTGGCCGGCGGCGCGGGCCTGCCCGAGACCCGCGTCTGCTACGACACGGCCAACGGCGAGGTCTACCTCGAACTGCAGAACCTCGGCAACATCGCCTGCACCGTGCGCATCGCCCCCGCGGCCTACCGCACCGACGGCCCCTGGACCTTCACGCTGGCGCCGGGCCAGGTCGTGCAGCAGCGCTGGGACCTGAGCTACAGCCGGCAGTGGTACGACTTCGTCGTGAGCGCCAACGCCGACGACGGCGACGTCTACCTGCGCCGCTTCGCCGGCCGGGTGGAGACGGGCGCGGACGGCATCAGCGACCCCGCGATGGGGCTGCTCGCACCGGCCTGAGGCGCACCGCCGCAATCGAAGAACAAGGAACAGAAACGACATGGCACTGCAGATCAGGAACCTCCACAAGAGCTTCGGCGGCCAGCCCGCACTGGAGCGCATCGAACTCGACGTGGGGGGCGCCGAATTCGTCTGCCTGCTGGGCCCGAGCGGCTGCGGCAAGACCACGCTGCTGCGCATCATCGCGGGCCTGATGGCCGCCGACGGCGGCAGCGTGTCGCTCAACGGCCGCGACCTGGCGCAGATGCCGGCGCGCGAGCGCGGCTTCGGCATCGTGTTCCAGTCCTATTCGCTGTTCCCGCACATGACGGTGGCGCAGAACGTGGGCTACGGCCTGCGCATCCGCGGCGAAGGTGCCGCCACCATCGACCAGCGCGTGGCCGTGCTGCTCGACATGGTCAAGCTGCCGGGCTTCGGCACGCGCTTTCCGGGCCAGCTCTCGGGCGGCCAGCAGCAGCGCGTGGCGATCGCGCGCGCGCTGGCCGTGAACCCCTCGCTGCTGCTGCTCGACGAGCCGCTGTCGGCGCTCGACGCGCGGGTGCGCGCCGACCTGCGCGGCGAGCTGCGCGAAGTGCAGCGCAGCCTGGGCATCCCGACGCTGATGGTCACGCACGACCAGGAAGAAGCCATGTCGATGGCCGACACCATCGTCTGCATGAACCACGGCCACATCGAACAGCAGGGCGCGCCTCAGGACCTGTACCTGCGCCCGCGCACCCGCTTCGTGGCCGACTTCATGGGTCACAGCAACCTGCTGCCGCCCGCGCTCGCGCGCCAGTGGGTGCCCGCGCTGCCGCCGCTGCCCGCGGGCCTCGCCGAGGCCGAGGCACTGCTGTGCGTTCGGCCCGAGCGCATCCGGCTCGGCGCCGCGTCGGCAGCGGTGGGCCAGGTCACAGACATCTCCTTCCTGGGCAGCATCCAGCGCGTGCGGCTGCGCTGGAACGACCATGAGCTGCTGGCCGAGACCTCGAGCGCCGTGCCGCTGCAGCCGGGCCAGAGCGTCTTCCTCGCGGTCGGCGCCGACGACTGCAGCTGGGTGCGCGCATGACGCCCTCGCTGCCCCTGCACGTCGCCGACCGCTGGCTGCTGCGCGCCTGCCTGTGGCTGCCGCTGGCCGGGCTGCTGCTGTTCTTCGGCCTGCCGATGCTGGCCATCGCCTGGCGCAGCCTGGTGCAGGACGGCGCGGGCGGGGGCATCGGGCTGGGCAACTACGCGGCGCTGTGGGACGCGCCAGGCGTCTGGCGCGCGCTGGGCAACAGCCTGCTGCTGGGCGGCGCGACCACGGTGGTCACGCTGCTGCTGGCCTTCGTCGTGGCCTTCGGCATCGAGCGCACCTGCATGCCCGGGCGCAACTTCACCGCCATCGGCATGTCGCTGCCGGTGCTCGCGCCCTCGCTGGTGCTGGGCCTGGGCCTGATCTTCCTGCTGGGGCGCAACGGCGTGGTCGGCAAGGCCTTCGGCGTGCGGCCCGAGATCTACGGCTTCTGGGGCCTGCTGATCGCCGACGTGCTCTACGCACTGCCGCAGGCGGTGCTGATCCTGCGCACTGCGCTGCGCCACGGTGACGCGCGCCAGTACGACGCGGCCGAGGTGCTGGGCGCCACGCCCTGGCGACAGTTCGTCGACATCACGCTGCCGGGGGTGCGCTACGGCGTGCTGAGCGCAGGCTTCGTGGTGTTCACGCTGACCATCACCGACTTCGGCAACGCGGTGGTGATCGGCGGCAACTTCCAGGTGCTGGCCACCGAGATCTACAACCAAGTCAGCGGCCAGATGAAGTTCGGCATGGGCGCGGTGATCGGCATCGTGCTGCTGGTGCCGGCCGCGCTGTCGGTGGCCATCGAGCACCTGGCGGCGCAGCGCCAGGCCGGCCTGGGCGCCGAATCGGCCCAGCCGCCGGTCCCCAAGCCCCGGCCGGCGCGCGACGGCGCCTTCTTCGCGGCTTCGCTGCTGATCGTGGGCGCGATCTACGCGGTGGTGCTGACGGTGGTGGTGGCGAGCTTCATCCGGCTCTGGCCCTACCGGCTCGACCTCACGCTCAAGCACTACGACATCCAGATCGCGGGCGGCTACGCACCGCTGTGGACCTCGATCCTGGTCTCGCTGATCGCCGCGGTGGTGGGCACGCTGCTGCTGTTCCTGCTGGCCTTCGGCGTGCAGCGGCTGCCCGGGCGCACCGCCAACGCGGCGCGGCTGCTGAGCGCGCTGCCGGTGGCCGTGCCCGGCCTGGTGCTGGGCCTGGCCTACGTCTTCACCTTCAATTCGGCCGCCATGCCCTGGGGCCTGCTCTACGGCAGCGCGGTGCTGCTGGCGATGTGCAACTACTACCACCACCACACGCAGGGATTTGTGAGCATGATGACGGGCATGCGCACCGTCCCCGTCGCCCTCGAAGACGCCACCACGGTGCTGGGCGGCGGCGTGGCGCGCGTGCTGGCCGACGTCTACTGGCCCGCGCTGCGTACCACGCTGCTGGCCATTGCGGTGTTCCTGTTCATGCGCTCGATGGTCACGCTGTCGGCCGTGATCTTCCTGATCACGCCCTCGCTCACGCTGAGCGCGGTCACGGTGATGCGGCTCGACGAGGCCGGCTTCACTTCCCAGGCCGCGGCCTTCTCCACCTGCATCATGGCGGTGGTCGGCGCGATGGCGCTGCTGCTGCACCTGATCACGCGCCGCCCCGTGCCGGCCGCCCACTGAAACCCGTACCGTTTTGTCCACCATGCTTCAAGAAGAACGATTCCTGCGCATCCGCAACCTGCTGGCCACCTTCTCGCGCGTGAGCGTCGAGCGCATCGTGCAGGACCTCTCGGTCTCGCGCGAGACCGTGCGGCGCGACCTGCTCGAACTCGAAGGCACGGGCGAGCTGCGCCGCGTGCACGGCGGCGCCGTCGCCACCGGCCCCGAACCCGAGGCGCCGCTGGCCGTGCGGCTGGTGGCGCGCCAGAAGGAGAAGCGCGCCATCGCCAAGGCCGCGGTCGGCCTGCTGCGCCCGGGCCAGACGCTGTTCCTCGACGCCGGCAGCACCACCGCGATCCTGGCCGAGGAAATCGCCATGCTCAGCGGCATGACGGTGATCACCAACTCGCTGAACATCGCGCTCAAGCTGGCCGGTGCCGACGAGGGCCGCAGCTCGCACAACGTGGTGCGCCTGCTGGGCGGCGGCATCGACGTGGGCACGCAGGCCACGCACGGCGACGGCACGCTGGAGGACATCCGCCGCTTCCGGGTCGACGTGGCGCTGATGTCGCCCGTGGGCCTGCACGCCAAGCACGGCGCGATGAGCTTCGCGCACCACGAGGCCGCGGTGGCGCGCGCCATGGCCGAGCAGGCGCAGCAACTGGTGATCCTGGCCGACCACAGCAAGATCGGCGTGGCCAGCCGCGTGACCTACGCGCGCTGCGCCGACATCGACGTCATCGTGACCGACGCCAAGGCGCGCGGCGTGGCGGCGCTGGCCGGCCTGCGCAAGGCCTGCGAGCGCGTCATCGTCGCCTGAGCCCCCACGGACCCGCGCCATGCCCTACCGCCACACCCTCGGCACCGCCACCTGGGCCTTCTCCGACCTGCGCACGCTGATGGCCAAGGCCACGCCGGCGCGCTCGGGTGACGTGCTGGCGGGGCTGGCGGCGGCGAATGCGGTGGAGCGCATGGCCGCGCGCATGTGCCTGGCCGAGGTGCCGCTGCGGCGCTTCCTCGAGGAGCTGCTGGTGCCCTACGAAAGCGACGAGGTCACGCGGCTGATCGTCGACACGCACGACGCCGCGGCCTTCGCGCCGATCGCGCACCTCACGGTCGGCGACTTCCGCGACTGGCTGCTGTCCGAGGCGGCCGACAGCGCGATGCTGGCGCGCGTGGCGCCCGGCATCACGCCCGAGATGGCGGCCGCGGTGAGCAAGCTGATGCGCCAGCAGGACCTGATCCTGGTGGCGCGCAAGTGCCGCGTGGTCACACGCTTTCGCAACACCCTCGGCCTGCCCGGCCACCTGGCGGTGCGGCTGCAGCCCAACCACCCGACCGACGACCTGCGCGGCATCGCGGCCTCGATGGTCGACGGCCTGCTCTACGGTGCGGGCGACGCGGTGATCGGCATCAACCCCGCGACCGACAGCCTGCCCGCGCTCACGCGGCTGGTGCACATGCTCGACGAGCTGATCGCCAAGCTGGGCATCCCCACGCAGTCCTGCGTGCTCACGCACGTGACCAACACCGTGCAGATGATCGAACAGGGCGCGCCGGTCGACCTGGTGTTCCAGTCGGTGGCCGGCACCCAGAAGGCCAACACCAGCTTCGGCATCGACCTGGCGCTGCTGCGCGAGGCGCACGACGCCGCGCTGTCGCTGCGGCGCGGCCCGCTGGGCGACAACGTGATGTATTTCGAGACCGGCCAGGGCAGCGCGCTGTCGGCCGATGCGCACCACGGCGTCGACCAGCAGACCTGCGAGGCGCGTGCCTATGCGGTGGCGCGCGCCTTCCGGCCGCTGCTGGTGAACACCGTCGTCGGCTTCATCGGGCCCGAGTACCTGTACGACGGCAAGCAGATCGTCCGCGCCGGCTTGGAGGACCACTTCTGCGGCAAGCTCATGGGCCTGCCGCTGGGCTGCGACGTCTGCTACACCAACCATGCCGAGGCCGACTCCGACGACATGGACGCGCTGATGACGCTGCTGGGCACGGCCGGCCTGACCTTCCTCATGGGCGTGCCGGGCGCCGACGACATCATGCTCAACTACCAGAGCACCTCCTTCCACGACGCGCTCTACCTGCGCGAGCTGCTGGGCCTGAAACGCGCCCCCGAGTTCGAGGCCTGGCTGCAGGCGATGCAGCTGAGCGATGCGAGTGGCCGCATGCTGCCGCTGACGGCGCAGCACCCGGCGCTGCAGCAGATGCGCCAGCTGCGCATCGGCGACGGAGGCACGCCATGACCGACGCCGATCCCTGGGACGACCTGCGCGCCTACACCGCGGCCCGGCTGGCTTTGGGCCGCAGCGGCGCCAGCATGCCCACGGGCGAGCTGTTGCGCTTCGGCTTCGCCCATGCGCAGGCGCGCGACGCGGTGCATGCGGCCCTCGACGTCGACGCACTCGCGCAGGCGCTGGCCGACGACGGCCTGGCCAGCGTGCCCGTCCACAGCGCCGCGCCCGATCGCGCGGCCTACCTGCTGCGGCCCGACCTGGGACGGCGCCTGGACGATGCGAGCGTGCAGGCGCTGCGCATGGCTGCGGGCCCGAGCCCGGTGGCCGGCTGCGACCTGCTGCTGGTGGTGGGCGACGGCCTGTCCTCGCTGGCGGTCGAGCGCAATGCCCGCCCGCTGATCGCCGCGCTGCGCACGCACGCGCCCGCCGACTGGCGCCTCGGCCCGGTGGTGATCGCGCAGCAGGCGCGCGTGGCACTGGCCGACGAGGCCGGCGCGCTGCTCGGCGCGCAACTGGTGGCGATGCTGATCGGCGAGCGCCCCGGCCTGAGTTCGCCCGACAGCCTGGGCCTGTACCTGACCTGGCAGCCCGCGGTCGGCCGCCACGACGCCGAGCGCAACTGCATCTCGAACATCCGGCCCGAGGGCCTGGACCCCGAAACCGCCGCCCGCCGCTTCTGGTGGCTGGCCCGCGAAGCCAAGCGCCTGCAGCTCACCGGCGTGCAGCTCAAGGACCGCAGCGACCACGCCGTGATCGCGGCCCCGCCCGCCTCGCCTTCGCTGCCCGACTGATTCACCGTTGTTCCCCCCGCCTGCGCAGGAATCCGCCTGCGCAGGGCCTCGCCTCGTCGGTGGCCACCAGCCGCCGCGTCCTTAAAAATGGAGTTTTCCCAATGATCCGCACCCTCCGGCCCCTGGCCCTCGCCGTCGTCTTCGGTTCGTTCCTCACGGCCTGCAGTGCCCCCGGCCCGTCGGCGCCCGCCATCGACAACAGCGCCATCGGCCAACCCGAATTCCGCGCCCACACCGCCACCTACGGCGTGGTCTACAAGCTGCCCAAGGAAGTGAACGACGTGCTCGACGCCCGCGTGTACCCGGTGCTGCGCCAGGACCTGGTGCGCCTGGGCCTGCAGGCCGAAGCGCAGAACTTCAACATCCCGCACGTGACGGTGGTGCACATCCACAGTGCCGACCCGGGCACGCCGCTGAAGATGCTCAAGGCGCTGCCCAAGCCGCCCGCACCGATCGCGCTGACGCTCAAGACCTTCTACACGACCGAGGCCGCCAAGGACGCGGGCCGCCCCTGGTGGCTGGACCTGGGCATCGTCAAGACCGGCCCCGGCTTCGAGGCGCTGATGGCCTACAACACCGTGACCACCGCCGCCATGGCCCCGCTGCGCGACGGCCCGCTGCCGCGCGTGACCGGCCCGGTCTACGCCAAGATGGGCGAGGCCGGCCGCGAGCTGGTGAAGACCGTGGGCGTGAGCGGCGTCAACGTGGTCAAGGACGGCAAGGAACTGCGCTCGCATAACCCGCACAACACGCTGGTCTACAGCATGGCGCCCTTCACGCCCGCGGTGCAGGCGGCGATGAACCAGGAAGCGGCCAAGTTCAACGCCGCGCTGCCCGACGGCATCGCCACCACCTTCCGCGACGTGTCGATCGTCGAGCTGGCCTTCGCCGGCAACGTGACGCGCGAGATCTACCGCATCAGCCTGGTCGACGGCACGGTGACCGAGGTGGCCACGGGCAAGACCATCGCCCGCTAGGGCCGGTGAACAGGCCCTAAGGGCTCAGGGGCCGTGCACCGTCTGCATCGACGGTCCGGCCTGCATGCCGCGCAGGTCGAGGTCGGCGAAGTAGGCCAGGCCGTGGCCGCCGGTGTTGTCGGCATCGGCCGAGACCGCCACGCCCACCACGTCGGGCTGCAGCCCGCCGGCCTCCGCGCCGAAGGCCCGCTGGTAGTCGGCCAGCAGGTTGCGCCGCTCGCTGCGCCAGGCGCCCGGCTCGGCCGGGCCGGACTCCAGCACCAGCATCCGGATGCGCTGGGTGAAGGCATTGACCAGCGCGGTGTTGCGCGCCTCCTTCTCGTCCCACACGTAGCACAGCGTTTCGCTCGGCACGTCTTCGCCGGTCGCGCTGCGGGCCAGCGCGAGCCGCGCCCGCTCGCCGAAGGACAGCCGGTCGGTCGGCAGCGCAAAGAACACGCAGAGCTTGGCGGCGCCGTCGTCGCCCGCGCGGGTGCGCAGGTCGGCGCCCTCGACGAAGCGATCGACCCGCCAGCGCCAGGCCAGCGTGGCGCCGGCGTCGAGCGTGACGTGCACCGGATGCACCAGATTGCCGTAGGCATTGTCGGTTTCGACCTGCAGCACCGTCCGGCCGTCCTGGCGCATCACCTCGAAACGCGTGGCGTTCTTGTGGGGCAGCGTGCTGAAACGCCAGGGCGCGGGCGCCACCCCGGTCGACGTGACCACGAAAGGCGTGAGGATCGGCGCCGGGGCGCCCTGTGCCTGCGCGGTGGGCAGAACAGCAAGACACCACAGCAGCGCCAGGGCCGCCATGCAGGAACGACGTAACGGGGTCATCGGGAGCGCCTTCCGCCAGGGGGTTGCCGAACAGCTGGCAGTGTGCCGTGTTCGGCGCCCGGGCAGGTGACGCGGCAACGAACCGTTGCGTTCGCGCGCCGTGGACGATCGAGGGCTCGCGCACCAGCACGCCTCTGGAATCACGCGCGATTTGCCGGCGTCTTCCGCCCTACGGCGCAAGCCCTCGGTTTGCTCAGCGCAGCACCGCACCTCGCCAGACCACCAGGCCCAGCACGGTCAGCTGATCGGCATCGACGGTCGTTTCGTTGTAGTCGGGGTTGTCGGCCAGCACACGCACCTGGCCGCCGATGTGTACCTGGAGCCGGCGCAGCAGCAGGTTGCGCGTGTGGTCGGTGATGAGATGGATCCGACCATCGGTGATTTGATTCTGGCGCGTGTCGATGAGGATGATGTCGCCCGAACTCAACGTGGGGCGCATGGCGTCGCCCGGCATCTTCATCGCGGCGAGGTGCTCGCTGTCCAGGTCCTGGTCGCGCAGCCATTCGCTGCAGAACGCCTGGGCGCGAAAGATCGTCGGCATCGCGTCACCGAAGACGCCCGGCTCCTTGCCGGCCAGGCGATAGAGGGGCAGCGTGGTCATCGTCTTGGGCAGATCCGTCGGCGCCCACGGCTGCGCCCGGCCGGTTCCCCGGATCAGCCATTCCAGCGACACATCGGCCGCATCAGCGAGCGCCATCAACACACGGCGCGACGGTTCGCTGCCCGCCAGGTAGCGCGTGAGGGCGCTGTTCGACACCCCTACCCGACGTGCCAGGGTGCTCGCATTGCCGACCTTCGCAATGATCTGGCGCAGCCGCGTGGCGAACGCGTGGTCGAGCGACGGCACATCGATGTCATGGGGGAGTGCGCTCATTGGATTTCCATTTACGAAAAATAATTCTGAAATCGAAAAATATGCTTATGAGAACGTTTTATTAATGCAAACAATCCGGTTTGCAATCGAACTTCTACAATCAAACCCGTCGGCGCAAGCAGGAATTTTTTACAAATCGAAAATATCGCCAGCGCCTCCTGATTGTTACTCAAAGTCGCATGCGCTGGCTGGCACTGCGCCCTTTCAGAAGTCGGCAATTCAAGATTGCCTGATGGCTTTATTTGAAATATCCATATCGTTATTTGATAAACAGATATGAATGAATTGACCGGCAAGCTCTTCAACCGTCGTTAGGTCCAAATGAAATCGCAGCGTTCGCGTCAAATCAAGCTCGCCGCTTACGTGATGGCGGGGCCGGTCTCCGGTCACCATGGCGGCTGGCGCTATCCCAGCGCCCGGACGGACATTCTTTCGCTGGATTACTACCAGGAAATCGGACGCCAGCTCGAAGCCGGTCTCTTCGACATGCTGTTCATTCCCGATATCCTGGCGGTCCCGCACAAGTTCAGGAACAGCGCGGCAAGCCAGCTGATCCATGGTGCCCTGGGCGCGTTGCGGCTCGACCCGGTCGTGGTGCTCACCGCCGTGGCCACGGCAACCAAGCGGCTGGGCCTGGCCAGCACGATCTCCACTTCCTACATCGAGCCCTTCCAACTGGCTCGCTCCTTGGCCACGCTCGATCACCTGAGTGCGGGACGGGCCGCGTGGAACATCGTGACCTCGTTCCAGCCGGCCGAAGCGGCCAACTTCGGCCAGGCAGGCCTGCCCGACAAGAACCAGCGCTACGACCGCGCAGACGAGTTCCTGTCGGTGGCGTGCAAGCTGTGGGAGAGCTGGCAGCAGGACGCCGTGGTGCTCGACAAGACGACGCCCCTGTTCGCGGACCCTGCCAAGGTCCGGGCCATCTCGCACAAGGGCGAATGGTTCGATGTCGAAGGTCCACTCAACGTCAGCCGGCCGCCGCAGGGACGGCCGGTGTTCATCCAGGCAGGGGCTTCGGATCGCGGCAAGGACTTCGCGGCCAAATGGGCGGAAGTCATCTTCGTCACGCACTCGTCGATCACCTCGGCGCAAGCCTTCTATCGCGACATCAAGGAGCGCGTGGCGCGGCACGGACGCAATCCCGACGACGTCCATGTCCTGTTGGGGGTCGTGCCGGTCGTCGGCGAGACCCTTGCCATCGCGCAGGAGAAGCAGGCGCTCCTGGACCGACTGACCAGCCCGGAGGCGGGACTGTCGACGCTGTCCTACCACCTGGACATCGACCTCTCGGAGTTCCCGCTCGACGAGGTCCTGCCCGCCATCGCACCGCCCGGCGTTCAGGGCCACTACAAGGAAGTCGCCGAGTTGAGCCAGAAGCAGGGCCTGTCGCTGTCGGAAATCGGTACGCGCTATGCCATCGGGCCGCTGCGGGACTTCAACGGCACCGGCGCGGAAGTCGCGCGCACGCTCAAGCGCTGGTTCGACGAGCGCGCGTGCGATGGCTTCATGGTCCAGATGCCTTACCTGCCGGGGGGCATCGAGGACTTCACACGGCTTGTCGTGCCCGAGTTGCAGACCCTCGGCGTGTTCCGCTCCGCCTACGAGGGTCCGACCCTCCGCGATCAACTGGGCCTGTCCCTGCCTGACTGAGTTCGGCCGCGCCGAACGTCCAACATCTGAATCACTCCACCATGCATCCCCTGCTCCATCCGACAGAACGTAGCACCACGACTTCCCGCCGCCGGTTCCTCCAGGCTTCCGCCCTCCTGGGAGGCGCCGTGCTGATGCCTTCGATCGTGAAGGCGTCCTCCGTGCCGGTCATCCGCTACGCGTCGGCCGGGGTGGTCGGCCCCGGGGAGATCGAAACGGTGATCTTCAGCGACTACTTCAAGGCCAACGTGCTCAAGCGCCATGGCAAGGACTACACCCTCGAGGCGACCACCGCGAAGGGAACGCCGGGCGTGGCCACGCTGCTGGCCGCCGATCAGGTAGACATCGGCACGCTGGCCTTCACGACGCTGGCCACGCTGGTCCAGACCGGTGGCGTCACCGGCGGCGTGAGCGCGATCGCGGCCATTCATCAGGACGGCGTCAAGGGCTATGCGTCGAATCCCTTCGTCGTGCTGGAAGACAGCGCCATCAGGACGGTCGCGGACTTCAAGGGAAAGACGGTGGCGGTCAACGCCTTCAACGGCAGCGTCGACATCATCCTGCGGCTGGCGCTGGAGAAGGCCGGCCTCGATCCGAAGCGCGATGTGCGGGTCGTCGAGATGCCCTTCGGCAACATCGGCCCGGCGCTGCGGCAAAAGCGCATCGACGTCGGCGTGCTGGCGATGCCTTTCCAGGTGCAGGAAAAGAAAAAGGGCGGCATCCGTTTCGTCTTCGATGCGGTGGGTGTCGTGCCCCCCTATCCCGTGCTCTTCCAGGCCGCCCGCAACACCTTCCTCAAGGCCCAAGGCCCGGCCGTCAAGGCATGGCTTGCGGACTTTGTCGAGGCACGCGCGTGGATCTACGATCCCGCGAATCGCAAGACCGTCGTCAAGGTCACGGCCGAGCTCATCAAGAGTCCGGAGGCCGAACTCGACGAGTACTTCCTGAAGCCGGCGGATTTCTACCGCGACATCAACGCGTGCATCTCGGTCGCGGACGTGCAGGCGCCGGTCGATGCGATGCACAAGCTCGGCCTGTTGCCCAACGCGGTTTCGCTGGCCCACAGCGTGGACTCCTCGTTCCTGCCCGCGGCATGCAAGCTTTGAGCGCTTCGCAGGACGCGGGGATCTCCCTGCGCGAAGTCAGCAAGACATTCGGCGACGGCAGCCAGAACGTCACCGCGCTGCACCAGGCCACACTGGAGGTCAAGCGGGGCAGGTTCGCAAGCCTGGTGGGACCGTCCGGCTGCGGCAAGAGCACCCTGCTCTACATCCTCGGGGGCTTCGAGTCCCCCAGTTCGGGCGTGGTCGAGGCGCTGGGCCGATCGGTCACCGGCCCGGGCATCGATCGCGGGGTGGTCTTTCAGGAATACGCGCTGTTCCCCTGGCTCACGGTGAGCCAGAACATTGCCTACGGCCTCCAATCCAAGGGCGCCTCCAAAGAGGAAGTGCGCGACACCGTCCACCGCTACCTCCAGCTCATGCATCTCGAGGGCTTCGGTGCGCGGTATCCCCGTGAGCTCTCGGGCGGAATGCGCCAGCGGGTCGCACTGGCGCGGACCTTCGCCTACGAACCCGACATCCTGCTGCTCGACGAACCCTTCGGCGCGCTCGACTCGCAGACCCGTGAACTCATGCAGGACGAACTGCTCCGCATGTGGCAATCCTCCGGGATGACGGTGCTCATGGTCACGCATGACCTGCACGAAGCGGCCTACCTGTCCGACGACATCTATGTGATGTCCAAGCGTCCAGGTCGCATCGTGGCGCACTACACGAGCACCATCGACCACGCACTCGAACGCGAGCAGATCATGCTGTCGCCTCAGTTCACCGAGCTGCACAACCAGGTCTGGCTGTCGGTGCGCGAGCAGGTCAAGGCTTCACTGTCCGAGGTCCAGGCTTGAGCGGCACCGACTTCTCCCTGTCGCGGCCCTCACCGGCGCCCTCGCCAGCCTTCTCGCCGTCCTCCGCGTGGAAGCGGCGGGCCTGCGGCCTGCTCACCCTCGCCGCCGCGCTGGCGTTGTGGCAGGGCGCGACGCAATGGGGCGGGGTCGATCCGGCGTTCATGCCCTCGCTCGCGGCCGTGTTGAAGGCTTTCGCAGACCTGCTGAGGGGAGGCGAACTGGCCGCCAACCTGGGCGCCACGCTGCGATCGGGCGCACTGGGCCTTGGCATGGGTCTCGTCATCGGCGTTCCCGTGGGTCTCTGGATGGCCACGAGCCGCGGGGCCGAGCGCTTTTTCAACCCGCTGCTCAAGGCGACCTACGCCCTGCCCAAGACCACCCTCATTCCTTTGTTGGTGCTGTGGTTCGGCGTCGGCACGGCGACCAATGTGGTGATCGTCGCGGTGACGTCCCTGCTGCCCATCGTGCTCTACACCTACCGCGGCGCATGCGAGGTGCCCACGGTCTTGCGGTGGAGCGCGCAGTCGATGGGCGCGTCGAAATGGACCGTTCTCACGCGCGTGCTGCTCCCCGCGACCGTGCCTGCGATCCTGATCGGCCTGCGCATCGCGCTGGGCTTCGCGTTCCTGGTGGTGATCGCGTGCGAGATGATCGTGTCCAACCAGGGCATCGGCAAGCTGATCTTCCAGTACGGCGACTCCGGAAGCTACGACTACATGTTCGCGTCCTTGATCGTCGTGGTCGCAGTGGCTTACCTCAGCGACGTCGCGCTGGTCGCCTTTTCGGATCGCGCGCTGCGCTGGCAGGAGGTCTCCGATGGCCAGCGCTAGACAGCCGGCCCGCCAGGTCCTGGGTCTGGCGAGTGCCGCAGGGGTTGCCGTCTATCCCTTGGTCCTGCTGGCACTCGCCTGGGAACTCGTGGCCCGGGCGGGCTGGGTCCGCCCGCTGTTCCTGCCCGCATTGAGCGACGTGCTCCAGGCATTGGGCGCCGGCCTCGCAGGCGGGGACCTGCTGCCGGCATTGGGGGTCAGCCTGTACCGCGCCGTGCTCGGCATCGGCATCGCGCTGGTGGTCGGCGTACCTCTGGGCTACATGCTGGCGCGATTCAAGTGGTTGCGCTGGGCGTTCGAGCCCGTCACCGCGCTCGGTTTTCCGATGCCGAAGATCGCGCTGATCCCCGTTGTCACGCTCTGGTTCGGAATCGAGGATGCGTCGAAGATCGTTCTGGTTTTCGTGACCTGCGTCTTTCCCTTCCTTCTTTCAGCCAAGGCGGCCGCCGAACAGATTCCGACCAAGATGCTGTGGGCCGCACGTTCGATGGGGACGTCGCCGCTCGCGCTGATCCCGCGCGTGGTGATGCCTGCGACGCTGCCCTCCATCCTCACCGGCCTGCGCATCGCCTTTCCGATCGGCCTGATCACCGTCTTCACGGCCGAGATGGTCACGGGCGGCGGACTGGGCGAGGTCATCGTGCTCGCGCAGCGGTACTTCCAGACATCCAAGGTCTATGCCTGCGTGCTGCTGACCGTGGCCGTCGGCTACGCGGCGGACTCGCTCATCGCGAACGCACAGCATCGCTGGGGCCGCTAGATGTCGAGCCCCCACACCACCGCTGCGCGATGGACGCTGGCGGACATGACGGCGTGGATCGCTGCGCTGCTCGCTCAGGCGGAGCTTCCCGCGGAGGCGGCCCAACGGGGTGCCCGGCAGCTGCTGCTGGCGGACGCTTTCGGCATCGACACGCACGGGCTGGCGCGCTGGCCCACCTACTGGGACCAGCTGCGTCGAAAGGTGCTCAGACCCGAGGCCACGATCAACGCCCATTGGAAGGCCGGCGTGTTCCACATCGAGACGAACAGGGGCTTCGGCCCCTGGGCCGGAGAGCAGGCCGTGATGCTGGCGCAAGCACAGCTGAACGCGCAGCGCCGGTTCGTGCCTTTTCTCATCCACGATGCAGGTCATCTGGGCGCGCTCGCCACCCACGTCTATCGCGCGGCGCAAACGGGCAGCGTGGCCCTGCTGATGCAGTCGACCCAGCCGGTGATGGCCGGCATCGGTTCGAGCGGGCCGGCCATCGGGAACAATCCGATCGCATTTGCCGCGCCACGACCGGGCACCGCTCCGCTGTTGATCGATTTCGCCGCCAGCCAGGTCGCGTTCAGCCACGTCCTCGATGCGCACCGCGAAAACCGCCCGATTCCCGATCACTGGGCCATCGATTCCTCGGGCCGACCCACGACCGATCCGAGCGCCGCGCTCCAAGGTGCCATGCAGCCGATGGCGGGCCACAAGGGCCTGGCGCTGGCGATGATCGTGCAGGTCCTCGCAGGCGTCCTGACCAACGCCGCCCCCGATCTTGCCGAGCCTTCGGCGGCCCCCGGATGCGGTGCCTTCGGCTTTGTGGCCAGCCCCGAGATCGCAGGAGCGGATGTCTACGCCCAGAAGATGCAGGCGTGGATCGACATCTACCAGCAAGCTGGCGGTGCCACGGCCCGGGTGCCCGGTGATCGGGCAGTCCGCAGCCTCACGCAGGCGCTCGACGAGGGGATCCCCATCGCCCCCACCTTGGCCGCCACATTGACACGCATCGGGAGCCTTGCCGGCCTGCCCCTGCCGAGTCCCGTGCGGCAACGGTCGCGCACCGACACCGAACCCCACCCACCGACCTGAAGACAACGATGTCCGCTACCCCACACATCCCTCACGACGCCCACGTCGTCGTGGAATCCAGCGAAACCCATGGACGGTTCACCGCAAGCAATTCCCGCTTCAGTTTCGTGACCGACTCGAAGGCATCCAACGGCGGACCGGGCGTCGCCGTCAACGCCGCCGAGCTGCTGCTGAGCTCGCTGGGATCGTGCGGTCTGGCCCTCGTCTACAAAAGGGCTGAAGAGAGGGCCGTCTCGGTTCCACTCGCCAAGGTCAAGGCCTACGCGAAGCGCTCCGAAGACGATGGAACCCGGTACGACTTCATCAGCCTCTCTTTTGAAATCGACGGCGTTGCGCGCGACGTGGCCCAGGATCTGGTCGACAGCTTCACATCGAACTGCCCCATCTTCAACACACTCCAGCGCGGCGGCTCCAACATCACGGCGCAACTGATAGACTGATGGCGCAGCGCACGCGGCATCCTCCAGGTTGTTCAGTGGAGGAAAATTCGACCGCTCCGTGAAGCGAGCGATCGATGATCGGGTCGGCCGCTAGCGCGGCTCGCCGTCCACGTAGTACCAGCGCTGGCGCTCGGCCTGCTCGCCCACGGCAGGCTCGACCTCGCGCACGAAGCGGCTGCGCTCGTGCAGCCGCGTGGCGACGCCGCTGGCATCGCGCTGGCGGGCGACGAACTCGACCTCGGCATGGTCGGCATCGAGCACCGAGCGCGAACGCACGTCCAGGCCCAGCCACTTCACGCCGGCCTCGAACTCGACCGTGGCCGGCCGCGTCGTCGGATGCCAGGTCGCCAGCAGGTACTCGGCGCGCTGCAGCACGAAGGCCGCATAGCGCGAGCGCATCAGCGACTCGGCGTCGGGCGCGGGCGTCTGGTCGAAGTCGTCGAGATAACGGCCGCAGCACAGCGAAAAGGCGAAGGGCTTGTCGCGGCGGTCGGTGCGACCACAGGGACAAGGTCCGGCGGGGGGAATGATCGGGCTGCTGCTCATGACGGGCTCCATTGGAACACCATCCGCCGCCGCCTCGACGAAGGCGTTCACCATCGCGCCTGCCCGACGCGCCAGCGCGCGGCCTCGTCGTCTTCGATGCGCAGGAATTCGGCCTGCGTCTGCCCGCCCGGGATGGCGCTGTGCTGCAGCAGTTCGCGTCGCACGTCGGGCAGCGCCAGGGCCCGCGCGCCGGCCTGCTGCAGCGGCGCCGTGAGGCCCTCGGGCGTGCCGGGCGGCGCGAACAGCGAGTAGTAGCTGTAGGCCTCGAAGCGCGCCAGCGAGCGGTCGGCCTGCTGCAGCGTCACCGGGCCGCTCGCCATGCCCAGCGTGCGCGGCGTGGGCTGCGGATCGTCGGCACCGCAGGCGATGCCGAGCACGCGAAAGGCGCCGTCGCGCACGCTGTCGATGGCCGCGCTCAGTTCGGCGAACAGCAGGTCGACCCGCCCGCCGGCCACACCCAGCGCATCGGGCGTGAGCCCGTTCGCCGGCAGCCGCGTGAGGTAGGTGCGGGTCATGCTCTTGAACAGCTCGGTCGCCATGTGGTCGATGGTCCCGTCGACGCCGGTGGCGATGGTGAGCTGGCCGGGATGGGCGCGCAGGTAGCGCAGCAGGTCCGCGGTGTTGCGGATGCGCAGCGCGTCGGCGCGTGCCGGGTTCATCAGCAGCACCATCGGATCGCGCGCCACCAGCGTCACCGGCACCAGGCTCTCCATGAGCCGGTTCTCGGCGTCGGGTGGCGCGACGGGCGTGCCCCGGCGCGGCAGTCGCACGCCCGCGAGCAGCAGCGTGCGGGCGTCGGGCGTGCCCTGGGCGAAGGCCCGGATCTCGGCCGTGACGTCGCCCTGGCGGTAGTCGACCGCCACCGGTTCGGTCCCCACGCGGCGCAGCGCGGCGGCGAAGGTCTCGGCCAGGTAGGTGGTGCGCCCGCCCCGCGGGAAGGGCACGACGATGCGCAGCGGGCCGGCGTCAGCCGCGTTCTGTGCATGCGCCCACGGTGCCACGGCCAACGCCGCGCCCGTGGCCAGCAGATGGCGCCGTTTCACGCCAGCGCGCGCTGGATCAGCAGCTTCTGGATGTCCGAGGTGCCTTCGTAGATCTGGCAGACCCGCACGTCGCGGTAGATGCGTTCCAGCGGGAAGTCGTTGACGTAGCCGTAGCCGCCCAGCGTCTGGATCGCGGCGCTGCAGACCTTCTCGGCCATCTCGCTGGCGAACAGCTTGGCCATGGCCGCTTCCTTGAGGCAGGGCCGGCCCGCGTCGCGCAGCGCGGCCGCATGCCAGATCAGCTGGCGCGCGGCCTCGAGCTGGGTCGCGCATTCGGCCAGGCGGAAGCCCACGGCCTGCTGCTCGAAGATGCTGCCGCCGAAGGCCTGGCGTTCCTTGGCATAGGCCAGCGCCACGTCGAAGGCGCTGCGCGCCATGCCCACGCTCTGCGCCGCGATGCCGATGCGGCCGCCCTCGAGCGCGCCCAGCGCGATCTTGTAGCCCTCGCCCTCGGCGCCGATCAGGTTCTCGCGCGGGATGCGGCAACCGTCGAAGTTGATCAGCGCGGTGTCGCTGCTGTGCTGGCCCAGCTTCTCTTCCAGCCGCGCCACGCTGTAGCCCGGTGCATCGGTGGGCACGATGAAGGCGCTCATGCCGCGCTTGCCCGCGGCCTTGTCGGTGACCGCGATCACGATCGCGACCTGGCCGTTCTTGCCGCTGGTGATGAACTGCTTGACGCCGTCGATCACGTAGGCGTCGCCGTCCTTGCGCGCCGTGGTGCGCAGGCTCGAGGCATCGCTGCCGGCCTGCGGCTCGGTCAGGCAGAAGGCGCCGAGCATCTGGCCCTGCGCCAGCGGCCAGAGCCACTGCTTCTTCTGCTGGGCGTTGCCGTAGCGCATGAGGATCGCATTGACCGGGCAGTTGGTCACGCTGATCGCGGTGCTGGTGCCGCCGTCGCCGGCCGCGATCTCTTCGAGCACCAGCGCCAGCGTGAGGTAGTCGAGGCCGGCGCCGCCGTCTTCCTCGGGCACGCAGATGCCGTAGGCGCCCAGCGCCGCCAGGCCCTGGTGCACTTCCTTGGGGAAGTGGTGTTCGCGGTCCCAGCGCGGGGCGTGCGGCCAGATCTCGGTCTGGCAGAAGTCCCGAACCGCGTCGCGGATCGCTTCCTGGTCGGTGGTGAGCAGCATGCAGGTCTCCTTCGTTTCTCTTGGTTTCTTCTCGGGCCTTACTTGCCCTGGCCCAGGTCCATGATCAGCCGCGCCGTCATGTAGAGCCGGCGCGGGATGGCGTCGACCAGCACGTACTCGGCCTTGTCGCTGTGGTAGCCGAAGCCCGGCAGGCCCAGGCCCTCGATCACCGGCTTGCCCGACAGGCCCGCATAGGCCGCGTCGGTGCCGCCGCCGCTGCGCTCGTCGACCTCGAGCTGGCCACCGGCCTCGCGGTAGAAGGCGCTGGCCTTGTCGATCAGCTTGCGGCCTTCGGTGCCGGCGTTGAAGGCCGGCCGGCCGCGCGTGACGGTGATCTTGACCTCGGCGCCGGGCAGCTTGCGCGCCTGGGCGCGTTCTTCCAGCACCTTGAGCGCGGCCTCGAGGTCCTCGTTGCGCGCGTAGCGCACGTCGGCATTGAGCGTGGCGCTGTCGGGGATGATGTTCGACACGGTGCCGGCCTTGGCCACGGTCCAGTTGAAGCGCAGGCCGCGCGCCTTGTCGTCGATGTCCTGGGTGCGCAGCACCAGATCGGAGGCCTCGACCAGCGCGTTGATGCCCAGCTCGGGCGCGGCGCCCGCATGCGAGGCCTTGCCCTTGATGTCGGCCTGCACGTAGGCGATGCCCGAGGTACCGAGGTAGAAGCTCTCGCGCTCGGCATTGGTGGGCTCGAAGGACAGCACGTAGTCGGCCGCGCGGGCCTCACTCTGGATCAGGTCGCGCGAGCCGAACGATCCCTTTTCCTCGTCGACGTTGAACAGCACCGTCAGGCTGCCGAAGTCGCGGAAGCCGTAGGTGGTGAGCACCTTGAGCGCATGCAGGATCACCGCGCTGCCGCCCTTGTCGTCGGCGATGCCCGGCCCGTAGGCCTTGTTGCCCTCGATGCGGAAGGGCGCGCGCGCCAGCATGCCGCGCGGGTAGACGGTGTCCATGTGCGAGATCAGCAGCAGGTGCCTGCCTGCCCGGCCGTCGAGCCGGCCGCGCAGCTTGCCGACGATGTTGTCGCCCACCGCGGGCGCCACCGCCTTGTGGCGCGTGACCGTGAAGCCCAGCGCCTTGAGCTCGTCCTCCAGCAGCTTGCCTGCGGCCGCGATGCCCTCGGCGTCGCCGGTGCCGCTCTCGATGTTGACCAGCCGCTCCAGCGTCTTCACGACCGCCGGTTGCTCGGCGGTGGCCGCATCGAACAGCACGTTGTCGCGTTTCTGGGCCCAGGCCGACGGCACGAGTGCCGCCATGCAGAGCGCCAGCAGGGTCAGGCGCAGGCCGGTGCGTGGCGTGTGAAGCGTCATCGCGCTCACAGCAGTTCCAGCGCCACGGCCGTGCCCTCGCCGCCGCCGATGCACAGCGTCGCCACGCCGCGCTTGAGGCCGCGCGACTGCAGCGCGTGGATCAGCGTGACCATGATGCGTGCGCCGCTTGCGCCGATCGGGTGGCCCAGCGCGCAGGCGCCGCCGTGCACGTTGACGATGTCGTGCGACACGCCCAGCTCCTTCATCAGCGCCATCGGCACCACGGCGAAGGCCTCGTTGACCTCCCAAAGGTCGACGTCCTTGACGCTCCAGCCGATCTTCTTGAACAGCTTGGCGACGGCGCCCACCGGCGCGGTCGAGAACCACTCGGGCTGCTGCGCGTGCGTGGCGTGGCCGACGATGCGGGCGATGGGCTTGGCGCCCAGCTTCTGCGCCTGCGAGGCGGTGGTCATGACCAGCGCGGCCGCGCCGTCGTTGATCGACGAGCTCGAGGCCGCGGTGATGGTGCCGCCGTCCTTCTTGAAGGCGGGCTTGAGCGTGGGGATCTTGTCGAGCTTGACCTTGCCCGGGCCTTCGTCGATGGAGATCACGGTCTCGCCGCCGCGGCCCTTGACCGTCACGGGCGTGATCTCGGTCTTGAACAGGCCGTCGACAGTGGCCTGCTTGGCGCGCTCGACGCTGGCGGTGGCGAAGGCGTCCTGCTGCTCGCGCGTGAAGTTGTACTTGGCGGCGCAGTCTTCGCCGAAGGTGCCCATCGAGCGGCCCGGCTGGTAGGCGTCTTCCAGGCCGTCGAGCATCATGTGGTCGAAGATCCGGTCGTGGCCCATGCGGTAGCCGCCACGGCCCTTGAGCATCAGGTAGGGCGCATTGGTCATGCTCTCCATGCCGCCCGCGACCATGACGTCGTGCGTGCCGGCCAGCAGCATGTCGTGCGACAGCATCGCGGCCTTCATGGCCGAGCCGCACATCTTGCTGAGCGTGACGGCGCCCGCGGCGTCGGGCAGGCCGCCCTTGTAGGCCGCCTGGCGCGCCGGCGCCTGGCCCTGCCCTGCCATCAGGCAGTTGCCGAACAGCACCTCGCCGACCACGGCCGGGTCGATGCCCGCGCGCTCGACGGCCGCCTTGATCGCGGCGCCGCCCAGGTCATGGGCCGAGAGGGAAGAGAAGTCGCCCTGGAACGCGCCCATGGGGGTGCGTGCGGCGCCGACGATGACGATGGATTCGGACATGAGGGTCTCCTTGGAAAATTGAAAGTGCGGATCAGAAAGGGATGGCGCGCGCGGCGTGCGCAAAGCGCTGCGCCGCGTCGTAGGGAAACACGTCGAGCATCTGGCCGGCGCGGATGCGCTGCTGGTGCTGCTGCCAGAACGCGGCCTCGAGCAGGTCGGCATGGTGCGCCATGAAGGCTTCGCGCACCGCGTCGTTGCCCAGCAGGAAGGGGGCGAAGGTCTCGGGGAACACGTCCTTGGGCCCGACCGCGTACCAGACCTCGTCGCTCATCTCGTCTTCCTCGTTGCGCGGCTCGGGCACGCGGCGGAAGTTGCAGTCGGTCAGGTACTCGATCTCGTCGTAGTCGTAGAACACGACCTTGCCGTTGCGCGTGACGCCGAAGTTCTTCCAGAGCATGTCGCCGGGGAAGATGTTGGCCGCCACCATGTCCTTGATCGCGTTGCCGTACTCGACCACCGCGTGCACCAGCTGCTCCTTCGCGCGCCTGGCCTGGGCCTCGTTCTCGGGGTGCGCGAGCAGGTCGAAGGTCTCCTGCAGGTAGAGGTTGAGCGGGATCATCCGGCGCTCGATGTAGACGTGCTTGAGCACGATCTCCAGCTCGCCGTTGCCGTCGCGGTCGCCGATCTCGAGCTGGCTGGGCGCGAAGCGGCGGATCTCCTCGACCAGCGCGGGCTCGAAGCGGTCGAGCGGAAAGCCCACGTCGCTGTACTCCAGCGTGTCGGCCATGCGGCCCACGCGGTCGTGCTGCTTGACCAGCTGGTACTTGGCCTTGACCTGCTCGCGCGTGGTGTCCTTGGGTTCCGGGAAGAAGTCCTTGATGAGCTTGAACACGTAGGGGAAGGACGGCAGGTCGAACACCAGCATCACCATGCCCTTGATGCCGGGCGCGATGCGGAAGCGGTCGCTGCTGAAGTTCAGGTGCGAGAGGAAGTCGCGGTAGAACAGCGTCTTGCCCTGCTTGGCCAGGCCCAGCGCGTTGTAGATCTCGGCGCGCGGCTTGCGCGGCATCAGCGAGCGCAGGAACTGCACCCAGGCCGAGGGCACCTCCATGTCGACCATGAAGTAGGCACGCGCGAAGCTGAACAGCATCTGCAGCTCGTCCTCGCCGAACAGCACCGCATCGACATGGAAGCGGCCCTGGTCGTCGTGCAGGATCGGCAGCGCGAAGGGCAGCTCGACATAGCCGTTGATGACCTTGCCCACCACGTAGGCGCCCTTGTTCCGGAAGAACAGGCCGGACAGCACCTGCAGCTGGAAGTTGGCGCGCAGCTTGACCTGGTGGAAACGCCCTCGCACCGCAGCCGCGACGCGCTCGGCATCGCGCGTGCGATCGGCGAAGCGACCCTGCAGCGCGAAGTCCTCGAGCATGCGCTCGACGGTCTGGGCCAGCGTGTCGTGGGCCGGGTAGTAGGGGCGGTAGGTCGGCGCGCCGCGCGGCTCGATGTACTCGGTGCTGATCGCCGGGCGCACGAAGATGAAGTCGTTCTGGAAGTACGCGCGGTGCAGGATCTTGGTGGTCACCGAGTTGAAGAAGCTCTCGGCCAGCTCGGGCTGGTGGTGGTCGACCAGGAGCCCGATGCAGTGCAGCTTGACCTGGTGCCACACGGCCATCGGCTGCTCGCCGGCCTTGAACTCCTTCTCGAGCCGGGCCACGGCCTCGCCCACGCGCAGGTCGTAGAACTCGATGCGCTCGCGCTGGGCCCGCTGCTGGCCGTGCCAGTCGGCGGTCTCGAAGCGATGCTTGGCACGCGCCGATTCACCGCGGAACAGGCGGTAGTGCCGGTTGAAGCCGTCGATCAGCGCCTTGGCGATGTCGTAGGCCAGCGGCGAATCAAGCCGTTGGGGGAACATGGTCGGTCGCGCCGTCCAGGTCCGTGCTCGGTGTGGGGGCGCGTGTCGGCTCTTCGGCCTTCGGACGCGGCGAGATGGTCAGCGCCTGGCCGGGCTTGCTCCACTTGTAGCGGATGCGCTGCACCGCGGCCTTGTAGATCGCGTCCAGCGGCTTGCTGCCGTTGACGCTGAGTTCCAGGTCCTGCAGCAGGCCGTCGTGCACGCCGAAGCTCCAGCCGTGGATGCGCACCTTCTGGCCGCGGCTCCAGGCGTCGACCATCACGGTGCTCACGGCCACGTTGACCACCTGCTCGGCCACGTTGAGTTCGCACAGCGCATCGGCGCGCACTTCCTCGGGCAGGCTCTCGAGCATCACGATGTGGCGGTCGCGCACGTCCTGGATGTGGCGGATCCAGTTGTCGGCCAGGCCGATGCGCTTGCCGCTCAAGGCGGCCTTGACGCCGGCGCAGCCGTAGTGGCCCACCACCATGATGTGCTCGACCTTCAGGTGCTCGACGGCGAACTGGATCGCCGACAGCGCGTTGAGGTCGGAGTGCACCACGATGTTGGCCACGTTGCGGTGCACGAACACTTCGCCGGGCTCGAGGCCGGTGATCTGGTTGGCAGGCACGCGGCTGTCGGAGCAGCCGATCCACATGTAGCGCGGCGTCTGCTGCTTCACCAGGCCGGTGAAGAAGCCGGGGCGGTCGCGCTCCATCTGCGCGGACCAGGCGCGGTTGTGGGCAAACAGGTCGTCGAGGGAGTCGTCGCGGTTGTTTTCAGGCATGGTCGTATTGTCGGTGACGGGTATCTTGGGGTGGCTTCAGGACGTTTTTCGCGGGGCAGGCCAGGGTCATCGCAGCCGCGACTTCGCCGGCCTGGCGGGCTTCTGCGCCCGGGCCAGCGTGTCGCGCGCCTGCTGCTCCTGGTCGCGCACTTCGGCGAGGTTGGCCTGCAGTTCGGCCAGCTGCGCCTCGAGCTGCTCCCGATGCACGCCCAGCACGTCCAGGAACTTCTGCAATTGCACCACCGTGTCGCGCGGGCTGTCGTAGATGTCGAGGATGTCCCTGGCCTCGTCCAGGCTCAGGCCCAGCCGCTTGGCGCGCAGCGTGAGCGCCAGCCGCGTGCGGTCGCGCGCGCTGTACACGCGCTGCAGCCCGCCCGCGCCCGAACGCTCGGGCGCCAGCAGGCCCTTGTCCTCGTAGAAACGGATCGCACGCGTGGTGAGATCGAATTCACGGGCCAGCTCGCTGATGGAATAGGTCGATGAGGACATGGACGCCTGAGGCGAAACAAGAGCGAAAACGCGGGGCATCACGGTGGCGACAGCACATCGGCGCCCCACTGCCTAAAATGAAGGCCCACTACGTGACGTTTACGTAAACGTCAATCTTACATGAACCTCCTCGAACGCGAACTCCACTACCCCCTCGGCGACCGGCTGCCGGCGCCCGGCGAAACGGTCGAGGTCGCACCCGGCGTGCGCTGGATCCGCATGCGCCTGCCCTTCGCGCTCGACCATATCAACCTCTGGCTGATGCGCGACACGCTCGACGGCGTCGAAGGCTGGACCGTGGTGGACTGCTGCATCGCGCGCGAAGAGGCCAAGGCGCAGTGGGAGCAGGTGTTCGACACCCAGCTCGACGGGCTGCCGATCCTGCGCGTGATCGTGACGCACATGCACCCCGACCACGTCGGGCTCGCACAGTGGCTCTGCGAGCGCTGGAAAGTGGCGCTGTGGATGAGCGCCACCGACTACTACGTGGCGCGCAACCTCACCAGCCCCAACGGCATGGACAACGCCGCCGGCGGCGACGTCGCGGCGCGCTTCTTCGCCTCGCACGGCCTGGTCGATGCCGACGCGGTCGAGAAGATCCGCTCGCGCGCCGACTACTACCGCAACATGGTGCCCGGTGTGCCGCCGAGCTATGTGCGGCTGATGGACGGCGGCACCGTCACCATCGGCGGCCAGGCCTGGCGCTGCATCAGCGGCTACGGCCATTCCTTCGAGCACATCGCGCTGTACTGCGAGGCGCTCAATGTGCTGATCGGCGGCGACATGATGCTGCCGCGCATCTCGACCAACGTGAGCGTGCAGGCCGACGAGCCCGAGGCGGACTCGCTGCGCCTGTTCCTCGACAGCATCGCGCGCTTCCGCACGCTGCCGGTCGACGTGCTGGCGCTGCCCTCTCACGGCAAGCCCTTCACCGGCGTGCACCGGCGCGTCGAGCAGCTCGAGGAGCACCACCGCGACCGCCTGGCCGAGCTGCTGGCCGGCTGCAGCGCGCGCGCGCTGAGCGCCGCCGACGGCGTGCCGATCATGTTCAAGCGCGAGCTCGACCTGCACCAGCTGACCTTCGCGATGGGCGAGACCATCGCGCACTTCCACCTGCTGTGGCATGCAGGCCAGTTGCGCCGCACGCTGGGCGCCGACGGCATCTACCGCTTCAGCCTGCCCTCGGCCGCCTGAGGCCACGGCGCCGCGGCGACGCGGCGCCGTGGCATGCTCGGCGCTGCATGAACGACACCCTCTCCCGCCTGCGCGGCGGCCAGCTTCACGGCGCCAGGCGGCTCGCGCTGCGCGAAGGCCTCACGACCTTTCCGCGCGAGATCTTCGCGCTGGCCGACACCCTCGAGATCCTCGACCTCTCGGGCAATGCGCTGGACGCGCTGCCCGAGGACCTGCACCGCCTGCACAGGCTGCGCGTGCTCTTCTGTTCCGACAACCGCTTCACCGTGCTGCCCGAAAGCCTGGGCCGCTGCGCGCAGCTCGAGATGGTCGGCTTCAAGGCCAACCGCATCGCCGAAGTGCCCGCGTCTTCGCTGCCGCCGCGGCTGCGCTGGCTGATCCTGAGCGACAACGCGGTCGAACACCTGCCCGATGCACTCGGCCGGCGCCATCGGCTGCAGAAGCTCATGCTGGCCGGCAACCGGCTGCAGGCGCTGCCGGCCACGCTGGCGGGCTGCGACCGGCTGGAGCTGCTGCGCATCGCGGCCAACCGCTTCGACACCCTGCCCGCGTGGCTGACGCGGCTCCCGCGCCTGAGCTGGCTGGCCTTCGGCGGCAACCCGCTGAATGCAGCGCGTGAAGCCGCGGTGCTGGCCGCGCCGCCGCTGCCGGCCATCGACTGGCAGGCGCTGGCCGTGCACGAGGTCGTGGGTCAAGGTGCGTCGGGCGTGATCCATCGCGCCACCTGGGCCGATGCGCCGGGCGGCGCACGCCAGGTCGCACTCAAGCTGTTCAAGGGCACGCTCACCAGCGACGGCGCGCCGCAGAGCGAACTGGCCGCGAGCCTGGCGGCTGGCGCGCACCGCCACCGCATCGGCGCCGAAGGGCGGCTCGCGGGCCACCCCGAGGGCACGGAAGGCCTGGTGATGCCTTGGGTCGACGCGCGCTTCGGCACGCTCGCCGGCCCGCCCAGCTTCGACAGCTGCACCCGCGACGTCTATGCCGAAGGCAAGCGCATCGCGCCCGAGGCCGCGCTGCGGCTGGCACGCGGCATCGCCGAGGCCGTGGCCGATCTGCATGCGCGCGGCCTGCTGCACGGCGACCTGTACGGCCACAACATCCTGTGGCGCGCCGACGGCGAGGCGCGGCTGGGCGATCTGGGGGCGGCCTCCTTCCTGGTGGAGGGAACCGCGGCGCTGCAAGGCCTCGAGGCCCGCGCCTTCGGCTGCCTGGCCGAGGAACTGCTTCACCACAGCGATCCGGCGGCCCCGTTGCTCGCGCCCCTGGCCGCGGTGGCCGCGCGCTGCCTGCAGCCCGACGCGGCCGCGCGCCCGGCCTTCGACGAGATCGTGCGCGCCCTGGCTGGCACCTTGGCGACGGCGCCCGCCGCAGGCTGACACTAAGCTGCACCGCCGCCGCTCGACGGCGTGATCGACGTTTTCAGGAGACATCGCATGGACACCAGCCAACTCTTTTCCCTGCAAGGCCGCAGCGCGCTCATCACCGGCGGCTCGCGCGGCATCGGCCGCATGATCGCCGAGGGCTTCCTCGCCCAGGGCGCCCGCGTCTACATCTCGGCCCGCAAGGCCGCGGCCTGCGACCAGACCGCCAAGGAGCTGTCGGCCTTCGGCACCTGCATCTCGCTGCCGGGCGACGTGTCGACCGTGGAAGGCGCGCATGCGCTGGTCGCGGCCTATGCCAAGCACGAGGACTCGCTCGACATCCTGGTCAACAACGCCGGCGCGGCCTGGGGTGCGCCCTATGCGGAGTTCCCGGAGAGCGGCTGGGACAAGGTGGTCGACCTCAACCTCAAGGCGCCCTTCTTCCTGACCCAGGCACTCACGCCCATGCTCAAGAAGGCCGCCACCGACCACCTGGCCAAGGTGATCCACATCGCTTCGATCGACGGCCTGTCGGTGAACCCGCAGGAAACCTATTCCTACGCGGCCAGCAAGGCCGGCTTGGTGCACCTCACGCGCCGCATGGCGCTGCACCTGGCGCCCGAGCGCATCGCCGTGAGCGCGATCGCCCCCGGCGCCTTTGCATCGGACATGAACAAGGACGCGCGCGACCACGGCGACGAGGTCAAGGCCCGCATCCCGGCCGGCCGCATCGGCACGCCCGAGGACATGGCCGGCGCGGCCATCTTCCTGGCCTCGCGCGCCGGCGACTACGTGATGGGCGCGACGCTGGTGGTCGACGGCGGGGTGATGTACACGCGCTAGTTGCAGACCACGGTGGTGCCCACGGGCCGGCAGGTCCGGCCGTCGGGCCGCGTGTAGCGGTCGAGCTTGCCGGCGTTGTCGTAGTGGTTGCCCTGGGTGTCGTTGCAGCCCGAGGGGCCGCAGTTGCGGATGCGCGGGCGCATGTCCTGCGGCCGCTGCGGCCGCGACGGGACCACGGCGGGCGGGTACCAGGCCTCGGCCGCGGCCCGTTCCCTTTCCTTTTCCCGTTCGCGCTCGGCCGCGCGCGATTCATCGCCGCGGCGGTCCAGCACGATCGGCCCGCCCGGCGGCGCCGCGGGCGGCATGGCCGCCTCGACCGTCTCGCGCTGCAGCCGGCTCGCCCGTTCCACGCTGTCGAGCTGCTCCTGCCGGCGCGCGCCCTCGGGCTCGCTGCGGCGCTCGGTGGCCTCGATGCCCTGCACCGTCTCGGCGCGCCGCGTCTCGGCGGGGCAGGCGGAATCGGTATAGCTCACGCGGCCGGCCGCGTCGACACAGCGCATGACCTGCGCGGTGGCCGGCACAGCGAGGCCGATCGACAGAAGGCAGAGCGCGAGAAGACGTTTCATGGCGACCCCATGGAAAGGCAGGATGCGGCGCAGCCGCACCCCCCATTCTGACCAAGGATCAAGCCGGGCGCGAGAACGCGTGAAGGAACCGTCGCGAGCGCCCCGAGCCTGCCGCAGCCGCGCTCGGGACCGGCGCCGCACTCCCGTGCGGTGAGCACCGCAGGTGCGGGATCGGGGTGCGCAGCAGGTTCATTCGCGCGTTCTCAATGGTTGTCGCGCGGGATGCCGTACGTGGCGTGGATCTTCTGGTACTTCACCGCCGGCTTGAGCACCATGCCCTCCGACAGCTCGCCGATCACGCCGCGCTGGATCTCCTGCCACGGCGTCTGGCTCGGCGGGAAGGCGTAGCCGCCCGCGGCGTCGAGCTTGGCGCGGCGCTGGGCCAGTTCCTCGTCCGACACCAGCATGTTGGCGGTGCGCTTCTTCAAATCGATGCGCACCCGGTCGCCGGTCTTGAGCAGCGCCAGCGCGCCGCCCGTGGCCGCCTCGGGCGAGGCGTTGAGGATCGAGGGCGAGCCCGAGGTGCCCGACTGGCGGCCGTCGCCGATGCAGGGCAGCGCGGTGATGCCCTTCTTCAGCAGGTAGCTGGGCGCACGCATGTTCACTACCTCGGCCGCGCCGGGGTAGCCCACCGGGCCCACGCCGCGCATGAACAGCACGCTGTGCTCGTCGATCTTCATCTTCGGATCGTCGATGCGCGCGTGGTAGTCCTCGGGGCCGTCGAACACCACGGCCGTGCCTTCGAAGGCCATCGGGTCGGCCGGGTTCTCGAGGTAGCGCTGGTGGAACTCGGGGCCGATCACGCTGGTCTTCATGATCGCGGAGTCGAACAGGTTGCCCTTGAAGTTGAGGAAGCCGGCGTTCTTCTTCATCGGCTTGGCGTAGGGGAAGATCACCTTCCGGTCTTCGGTGAAGCGGCCCTTGCAGTTGTCGACCAGCGTCTTGCCGTTGACCGTGAGCGCAGGCTGGATCAGGTCCTTGCCGATCAGCTCGGCCACCACGGCCGGCACGCCGCCCGCGCGGTAGTAGTCCTCGCCCAGGTACTCGCCGGCCGGCTGCAGGTTGACCAGCAGCGGGATCTTGTAGCCGTGCTTCTCCCAGTCGGACGTGTGCAGCTCGACGCCGATGTGGCGCGCGATCGCGTTCAGGTGGATCGGGGCGTTGGTCGAGCCGCCGATGGCCGAGTTCACGACGATCGCGTTCTCGAAGGCCGCGCGGGTCATGATGTCCGAAGGCTTGAGGTTCTCGCGCACCATCTCAACGATGCGCCGGCCCGTCATGTAGGCCATCTCCTGGCGGTCGCGGTAGGGCGCGGGAATGGCCGCGCTGCCCGGCAGCGTCATGCCCAGTGCCTCGGCCAGTGAATTCATGGTCGAGGCCGTGCCCATGGTGTTGCAGTGGCCGGTCGAGGGGGCCGACGAGGCCACCAGCTTGAGGAAGCCCTTGTCGTCGATCTCGCCCGCGGCCAGCAGCTCGCGCGCCTTCCAGACGATGGTGCCCGAGCCGGTGCGCTCGCCCTTGTACCAGCCGTTGAGCATCGGGCCCGAGTTGAGCGCGATGGCCGGGATGTCGACCGTGGCGGCTGCCATCAGCTGGGCCGGCGTGGTCTTGTCGCAGCCGGTGGTCAGCACCACGCCGTCGATCGGATAGCCGTAGAGGATCTCGACCAGCGAGAGGTACTGCAGGTTGCGGTCCAGCGAGGCCGTGGGCCGCTTGCAGGTCTCCTGAATCGGGTGGATCGGGAACTCGAAGGCGATGCCGCCCGCGTCGCGGATGCCTTCGCGCGTGCGCTCGGCCAGCACCAGGTGGTGGCGGTTGCAGGGCGCGATGTCCGAGCCGGTCTGCGCGATGCCGATGATCGGGCGGCCCGACTGCAGTTCGTCGAGGCCCAGGCCGAAGTTCATGGTGCGCTCGATGTAGAGCGCGGTCATGTCGGTGTTGGCGGGGTTGTCGAACCAGGCCTGCGAACGCAGCTTCTGCGGTGCCGCCTTCTTGACCGCGGACTTCTTCTTCGTCGCTGCCGCGCTCTTCGACGCCGGTTTCGCCGTGGGGTTCTTGTTGCTCATTTTCAGGACATGCCTTTCAGGGTTTCGGCTGCGTTCGGCAGCGCTTTGCAATCTTCGATGTAGAGCCGGATGATGTCGGCGAAGTTGTCGTGCGGATGCAGGCCCAGCCCGGCCGCGCGCACCGCGGTCGAGCCGCTGGGCCAGTTGGCCACGATGCCCGCCACGCGCTCGTCGCGCTCGAAGCGCACCAGCGCACGCACCTTGGCACCGGCCACTTCCTCCAGCGCGTCGAGCATGTCGGCCACGCGCACGTTGAGCCCCGGCAGGTTGAGCGCGGTGCGGCCCACGAAGGCCTCGCGCGTGGCTTCGTAGACCGCGATCAGGCCTTCGACGGTGCGGGTGGGCGAGGCCATCGGGTGCGAGACCTCGGGCGACACCGGGCAGATCGATTCCACGCCCGCCAGTGGCTCGCGGATGATGCCGCTGAAGAAGGACGAGGCCGCGCCGTTGGGCTTGCCGGGGCGCACGGTCACGGTCATGAGCCGCGCCGCGCGGCCGTCGATGTAGCCCTTGCGCGTGTAGTCGGCGATCAGGTGCTCGCAGATCAGCTTCTGCGTGCCGTAGGAGGTCTGCGGCGTGGGCAGCGTGTCGTCGGCCACCAGCTTGGGGAAGGGGATGGCCGGGTCGGGCCCGAACACCGCGACCGAACTCGAGAACACGAAGCGCGTGACCTTGCCGCCGGTGTTGAAGTTGGCGCGCAGCGCGTCGAGCAGCGCGCGCGTGCTGTCGAGGTTGGAGCGCAGGCCCAGGTCGAAGTCGGCCTCGCACTCGCCCGACACCGCCGAGGCCAGGTGGAAGATGCCGTCGAAGGCCTCGGTCTTGAGCGCCTCGGTCTGGCCGAGCAGCGGGCCGGTGCGGGCCTCGACGCGTGCGTCGACCAGGAGGTCGGCCGGCGGGGGCGCGATGTCGGTCAGCACGATGCGCTCGATGCGCTGGCCCGCGAGCGTGCCGCGCGCGAGCAGGGTGCGCGCCAGGCGGGCGCCGAGAAAGCCGCCGCCGCCGGTGATCATCAGTTTCATGGGGTCTCCTTCAGGTGTTTGCTAGGGCTTGTGCGTGGTTTCGACGCCGCCTGCCGACGGCCGGCGATCACGCCGCCCTCGACCAGTCGGCGTTCGCCGGAAAGAATGTGCTCGGTGGCGCAGCGCCGCGCGCGGTCCGGATCGCGCGCGGCGATGGCCTCGACCATCGCGCGGTGCTCCAGCTGCACGGCCTGCATGAAGTCGAGCCGGCGCGCCTCGTTGCCGCGCGTGATGCGCATGCCTTCGCGCAGGTACTGCTCCAGAAAGCCCAGCAGCAGCCGGAACTGCGGGTTGCCGGTGGCCTCGCCGATCACGCGGTGGAAGGCCAGGTCCTCGGCCACGCCGTCCTGGCCGGCCGCGACCGCGGTGTCGATGGCCTTGAGCGCACGCCGCAGCGCCGCGATCTGGCTGCGCGTGGCGCGCTCGGCCGCCAGCGCGGCGATCTCGCCCTCGAGCACGCGCCGCACCTCGACCACATGCACCACGGCCTGGACCGAGCCCAGCACCATCGGGTCGAAGGCCAGCGGCTGGTTGAGCGGCGCCTGGGCGACGAACACGCCCGAGCCCTGGCGCGACACCACCAGTGCGCGCGACTTGAGCTGGTGCACGGCCTCGCGCACCACGGTGCGCGACACGCCGTGCTCGGTGGCCAGCTGCTGCTCGGTTGGCAGCCGATCGCCCGGGCGCAGCGCACCGGATTCGATCTGCGCGCCCAGCCGCAACGCCAGCCGATCGGACAGGCGATCGGCCACGCGACGGAGGGGCTCGGAGGGGGAGAGGGCCTGCACGGCAGTGGCGGTGTGGAGCACAGTTATCAGGTGATCATACAAATCTACAGGGGTTTTCTCCTACCGGTTTGCCCTGATACCGGAGCAAGGATGCAGTGTCGATACTGCGCTGGCTGCGATGCGGAGGTCTCCGAGTCGCGCCCTTCTTTGCGATCTTGAGGACTCCTTGCATGGCCAGTGTCACGATTCAGGCAGTCAGGAAGAGCTTCGGCGATGTGGCCATCCTGCATGGTGTGGACATCGATATTCCGGACGGCTCGTTCACGGTGCTGGTGGGGCCCTCGGGCTGCGGCAAATCCACGCTGCTGCGCATGATCGCGGGGCTGGAGGAAATCCACGGCGGCGAGATCCGCATCGGCGAGCGGCGCGTGAACGACCTGCCGCCCAAGGAACGCGACATCGCGATGGTGTTCCAGAACTACGCGCTGTACCCGCACATGACGGTGCGCGACAACATGGCCTTCTCGCTGGCCCTGGCCAAGGCCGACAAGGCGACCATCGAGACCAAGGTCAAGCGCGCGGCCGAGATCCTGGCCCTGGTGCCGCTGCTCGACCGCTACCCGCGCCAGCTCTCCGGCGGCCAGCGCCAGCGCGTGGCCATGGGCCGCGCGATCGTGCGCGACCCGCAGGTCTTTTTGTTCGACGAGCCGCTGTCGAACCTCGACGCCAAGCTGCGCGTGGCGATGCGCAGCGAGATCAAGGAACTGCACCAGCGCCTGAAGACCACCTCGATCTACGTCACGCACGACCAGATCGAGGCCATGACCATGGGCGACAAGATCGTGGTCATGCGCGATGGCCGCATCGAGCAGACGGGCAGCCCGCTCGAGCTCTACGACCATCCGGCCAACCAGTTCGTGGCCGGCTTCATCGGTTCGCCCTCGATGAACTTCCTGCCGGGCACGCTGCGCCGCGGCGCCGGTGCGGCCCATGTCGAACTCCACGACGGCACCCTGCTCGCGGCCCCGCTGCAGGCCGGCGGCACCGACGGCCAGCCGGTGGTGTACGGCACCCGGCCCGAGCATCTGACGCTGGCCGCGAGCGGCGGCATCCCCTCGCGCGTGGTGGTGATGGAGCCCACCGGCATGGACACCTTCGTGGCCTGCCGCCACGAGGGCGCCGAACTGTCGGCCGTGTTCCGCGAGCGCCACGACTTCGCGCCCGGCAGCACCATCCACCTGCAGCCCGACCTGCAGCGCGCGCATCTGTTCGATGCCGCGACCGGCCAAAGGCTTGCGGCCTGAGCGCCAGCCCTCCCCTCTTTTTCAGCCCCCCGGTTCGCTTACCTACAACGAAGGAGACATCCATGAGTGATTTCAATCGCCGCAAGTTTCTAGAAGGTTCCGCCGGCGTCGCCGCAGCCGCGACCATCGGCACGGGGACGGCCTTGTTCGCCCCGTTCGCGCAGGCCCAGACGCTGAGCTTCAAGCCGGAGAAGGGCGCCAAGCTGCGCGTGCTGCGCTGGAGCCGCTTCGTGCAGGGCGACATCGACGCCTACATGGCCAACGTCAAGAAGTTCACCGAGACCACCGGCGTCGAGGTGCGCGTGGACAACGAAGGCTGGGAGGACGTGCGTCCCAAGGCCGCGGTGGCGGCCAACACCGGCGCCGGCCCGGACATCATCCTGTCGACCAACGACGACGCCAACCTCTACCCCGACAAGCTGCTCGACGTGACCGACCTGGCCGAGTACCTGGGCAAGAAGTACGGCGGCTGGTACCCCGCGGGCGAGACCTTCATGCGCCCCGACGGCAAGCGCTGGCTGGGCCTGCCCCTGGGCGCCTCGGGCTCGCTGATCGTCTACCGCGAGAGCATGGTCAAGGCGGCCGGCTTCGATGCCTTCCCCAAGACCACCGACGACTTTCTCAAGCTCTACAAGGCGCTCAAGGAAAAGGGCACGCCGGGCGGCATGGCGCTGGGCAACGCGACCGGCGACAGCACCTGGTGCAACTGGCTGATCTGGTCGCACGGCGGCAAGCTGGTCGACAAGACCAACAAGGTGGTGATCGACAGCCCCGAGACGATCAAGGCGCTGGAGTACGGCAAGGAGCTCTACGCGAACTTCATCCCCGGCACGCTGTCGTGGCTGGACCCGAACAACAACAAGGCCTTCCTCGACGGCCAGATCAGCGTCACGAACAACGGCATCTCGGTCTATTACGCGGCCAAGAACTCGCCCGACCCCAAGCTCAAGGAGATGGCCGCCGACATCAACCACGCGGTGTTCCCGATCGGGCCGGTGGGCGTGCCCACCGAGTCGCATCTGTTCTTCAACCAGATGATCATGAAGTACACCAAGTTTCCGCAGGCGGCCAAGGAGTTCCTGCGCTTCATGATGGAGAAGGAGCAGTTCGACCCCTGGCTGCAGGGCGGCGGCGGCTACGTGGCGCAGCCCCTGCGCTTCTACGAGAACAGCGCGATCTGGAGCTCGGACCCGAAGAACACGCCCTACCGCGACTCGGTGAAGAACCTGCGTCCGGCCGGCTACGACGGCAAGCTGGGCTACGCCTCGGCCGGCGCCGCGGCCGACTTCATCATCCCGAACATGGTGGCCGAAGCCGCCAGCGGATCGAAGACGCCGAAGGAAGCCGCGGAGCGCGCGCAAAAACGCGCCGAGCGCTACTACAAGCTCTAAAGAGCTCCCTCGCCCTCGGTTGTACCGGGGGCCTCGCGGGCCGGCCATGCCGGTTCCGCGCATTTCCTGAAAAGAGCCGGCGCACGCGGCTCTGTCCATTGAGGGTCTCATGACGCTGATCCAGAGAATGCAGAACAGTCGCAATGCGCTCGGCTTCATGTTCATGTTGCCGGCCGCCTTGCTGTTGCTGGTCTTCCTCACCTATCCGCTCGGGCTGGGCACCTACCTGGGCTTCACCGATGCCAAGGTCGGGCGGGTCGGCCAGTGGATCGGCCTGGAGAACTACGAGTATCTGTGGGGCGACGCGGTCACGCGGCTGGCCCTGTTCAACACGCTGTTCTATACCTTCGTGGCGAGCGTGTTCAAGTTCCTGCTGGGCCTGTGGCTGGCGATCCTGCTGAACAAGAACATCCGCTTCAAGACCTTCTTCCGCGCCGTCATCCTGCTGCCCTACATCGTGCCGACCGCGCTGTCGGCGATCGCCTTCTGGTGGATCTACGACTCGCAGTTCTCGATCATCAGCTGGGCGCTGATGAAGATGGGCCTGATCGACGCCTATATCGACTTCCTCGGCAGCCCCTGGAATGCCCGCATCGCGGTGATCATCGCCAACGTGTGGCGCGGCGTGCCTTTCGTGGCGATCACACTGCTGGCCGGGCTGCAGACCATCTCGCCCTCGTACTACGAGGCCTCGGCCATCGACGGCGCGACGCCGTGGCAGCAGTTCCGCCACGTGACGATGCCGCTGCTCACGCCCATCATCGCGGTGGTCATGACCTTCTCGGTGCTGTTCACCTTCACCGACTTCCAGCTGATCTACGTGATCACCCGCGGCGGCCCGCTCAACGCCACGCACCTGATGGCCACGCTGTCCTTCCAGCGCGCGATCTCGGGCGGCGCCCTGGGCGAAGGCGCGGCCATCGCGATCGCGATGGTGCCCTTCCTGCTGGCCTGCGTGATGTTCAGTTTCTTCGGCCTGCAACGGCGCGCATGGCAACAAGGGGGCACCGACAAATGAGCAGCAACACCGCCCAGTCCGACACCGTCGGCATGAGCTTCCTGGACTCGACCCGCCGCAAGGCGGTGCTGGTCTACCTGCCGCTGTTCGCCTTCCTGGTCGTGCTGCTGTTCCCCTTCTACTGGATGGCCATCACCTCGGTGAAGCCCGACGCGGAGCTGCTGTCGCGCGATGGCAATCCCTTCTGGGTGATCCAGCCCACGCTGTCGCACTTCTACAAGCTGCTGTTCGAGACCTCCTACCCGCAGTGGCTCTGGAACACGGTGCTGGTGTCGGTGGTGTCGACCTTCGTCTCGCTGGCGGTGTCGGTGTTCGCGGCCTATGCGATCGAGCGGCTGCGCTTCAAGGGCTCCAAGCAGGTCGGCCTGTCGATCTTCCTGGCCTACATGGTGCCGCCGTCGATCCTGTTCATCCCGCTGGCCAACGTGGTGTTCAACCTCGGGCTGTTCGACTCGCGCTGGGCACTGATCCTGACCTACCCGACCTTCCTGATCCCCTTCTGCACCTGGCTGCTGATGGGCTACTTCCGATCGATCCCGGCCGAGCTCGAGGAATGCGCGCTGATCGACGGCGCCAACCGCTGGCAGATCCTGGTCAAGATCGTGCTGCCGCTGGCCGTGCCTGGCCTGATCTCCGCCGGCATCTTCGCCTTCACGCTGTCGTGGAACGAGTTCATCTATGCGCTGACCTTCATCTCCTCGTCCGAGATGAAGACCCTGCCCGTGGGCGTGGTGACCGAGCTGGTGCAGGGCGACGTGTACCAGTGGGGCCCGCTGATGGCGGGGGCGTTGCTGGGCTCGCTGCCCGTGGCCTTCATCTACTCCTTCTTCGTGGAGTACTACGTGTCGGGAATGACCGGCTCGGTGAAGGAATAAGAATGTGGCTCGCCCCCAGGCTGCGGCGCACTGCGTGTCGCCTCCTCCCACCCCCTACCGGGGGCGCAGCCAACGGCCCGGCGAAGCCGGTTCCGCGGCTGCTCTGGACAAGACGGGGGAAACGAAACGCCAGGGTCACCACTTCGGTACGGGTTGGTCCTTGAGCTGCTGGCGCAGCGCGCCGTAGTCGGGCACCACGCTCTCGACGGTTTCCCAGAAGCGGTGCGAATGGTCCATCACGCGCAGATGGGCCAGTTCGTGTGCCACCACGTAGTCGATCACCGGCAGGCCGAAATGGATCAGCCGCCAGTTGAGGCGGATCGAGCCGTCGATGCTGGCGCTGCCCCAGCGCGTGGCCGCATTCGACAGCGTGAGCTTCTGCCAGCGCACGCCGAGCAGCGGCGCGAAATGGTCGAGCCGCTCGATGAAGAGCTTGCGCGCCTGCCGCATGAGCCAGGCCTGCGCGACATCGCGGATCTGCGAGGGCTCGGCGTTCTGTGCCACGGCCAGCCGCAGCGCGCGCGGTGCGCCCGTGCCATCGGCCATGTCATCGAGCGCACCGCCCACGCCGATGAAGGCATGCTTCGGATCGAGCCGGATCGCGACCGTCTCGCCCAGGAAGGGAAAGGTCGCGCCGTCCTGCCATTCGATGCGCGTGGCTTCGACGCGCGCGTGGCGCTGCTGCGTTTCCGCGAGCTTGCGCAGGATCCAGTCGGCCTTCTCCTGCACCGCGGCATCGACATCGCGCAGCGCGACCCAGCGCGGCGCGCGCACCGACAGCCCTTCGGCGCCCACCAGGAAGCCGATGGTCTTGCGCTTGCCGCGCTTGAACTCGTAGGCCACGCGGGCCGACCCCAGCACCGCTTCGCGCGTGGCCTGCGGATGCACGAAGCGCGCGAGCGTCAGCGTGTCGCGCAGCGGGATCGCAGGCAACGCGGGGCCCGCATCGGACGCGTCCTGCTGCGGCAGCGGCGTCGCGACCGGCGGCGTGGGCGGTGCCGCCTTGCGCGCCCGCTTCTTCGGGGGCGGCGCCGGCGGCTCGGGCCGTGCGAACTCGCTGCCGAGCCCCTCGAACAGGTCCATGGTGAACTGCAGCAGGCCCTGCATCGGATGCTCTTTCTTCAGCGGTAGGCGTCCGGGTCGAGCCGGCGCATCTCGGCCTCGATCCAGGCCTCGACCTCGCGCATCAGCTCGTCGGGCTTGCGGCCCACGCTCGGGATCGCGGGGCCGATCGACACGTCGACCACGCCCGGGCGCTTGATGAAGGCCTTGCGCGGCCAGACCTTGGCCGAGGTCACGGCGATCGGGATCACGGGCGCGCCGGTCTCCACCGCGAGCCGCGTGCCGCCGCTCTTGTAGGTGCCCTTCTGGCCGCGCGGGATGCGCGTGCCTTCGGGGAACATGATGATCCAGATGCCCTGCGCGAGCAGGTCCTTGCCCTGGGCCACCACCTTGTGGAAAGCCTTGGCCTTCTGGCTGCGGTCGATGTGGATCATGTCCAGCCGCGCCATGGCCCAGCCGAAGAAGGGCACGTAGATCAGTTCCTTCTTGAACACGTAGGCCAGCGGATGCGGCATCAGCGTGGGCATGAGGAAGGTCTCGAGCGTGGACTGGTGCTTGACCAGCAGCACCGCGCCCGCGCGCTTTTCCTGCGGCAGGTTCTCCATGCCGCTCACGCGCGTGCGGATGCCCAGGATGACCCGGGCGCCGCCGATGGCCCAGCCCAGCCAGCGCTCGGCCATCCAGTAGAGGGGCTCGCCGCGGCGCCACAGCGACGCAACGCACATGATGATGCCCCAGGGGATCACCGTGACCAGCATCCACAGCATGTGGATCACCGAACGAATCAAGGCCATCAGACAGCCACCTGCAACAAGGCCTGCTGCGCTTCGCGCGCCAGCAGGAATTCAACGAAAGCGCCCAGGTCGTCGTGCACGTGCGTGTCGGGCGGGTACTCGGGCGGCAGCGGATCGACGTTGCGGCAGGCCGCGCCCATGCCGGTCAGCAGCAGGTGCGGCTCGCAGCCCGCGGCGGCGCCGGCCTGCAGGTCGCGCAGGCTGTCGCCGGCGGTCGGCACGCCCGCGAGGTCGATGCCGTAGCGCTCGCCGATCTGGCGGAACAGGCCGGGCTGCGGCTTGCGGCAGCCGCAGTCCTCGTCGGGGCTGTGCGGGCAGTAGAAGACCGCATCCACGCGCCCGCCCACCGCGGCGAGCATCTTGTGCATCTTGGCGTGCATGGCGTTGAGCGAGGCCACGTCGAACAGCCCGCGGCCCAGGCCCGACTGGTTCGAGGCGATCACCACATGCCAGCCCGCATGGTTGAGCCGGGCGATGGCTTCCAGCGCGTGCGGCAGCGGCGTCCACTCGACCTCGCTCTTGACGAAGTCGTCGCGGTGCACGTTGATGGTGCCGTTGCGGTCGAGGATGACGAGTTTCATGGGGTGTCCGTCCGGGCTTCGAGGGCGCGCCGATCGATCCACGCAAGGATCTTGGCCACCGGGTGCTGCGCCGCGTCCAGCATGTCGGCTCGCGCCTTGAGTAAGGCCGCACTGACGAGCGAATGCCGGATCAGTTCGCGCACGAAGGTCGCGTCCTTTTCTCTGGCAGCGACGCATTTGGACAATGCGAGATCGTGGAGATCGGGGCAGATGACCGTCAGCTCGCCGACGTAGTGCAACGTCGCACGCTGCATCCAGTCGGGCGGCATGACGGCGGTTTCCGGCCCGACACCGTCGGCGTGATAGCCGAAGGTGGTGTCGAAACTGGACAACGCACCGATGGCACCATCGATGAGGTCCGATTTCTCCGGGCTCAGCGCAGGATAGAGATCGAGTTCGCGTGAAACGAGCAAGGCGTCGGGCGCATTCGGCAACAGGAAAAGAAGCGCCTGACTGCCCACCACGACGAAGGACTGCTCCTGGGCGATGGCGGCAGCCGCACGCAGGACGTGCTCGACTTCACTGCGCTGCATCGCCGCTCCTGCGGGCGGCCTGCAACAGCTGGCTGCGTTCGGTCGCGCTGATCAGAACGCCCACCGGCGATACGTTGCGCAGTGCAGCCGCATGGTCGTCGACGCCGCAGGCGCCGCTCTCGATGGCGTCGATGCCGGCGTCGAGCAGGGTCTGCCACTCGTCCCAGTACGGATCCGAGCGCGTCGCACCTGCGCGCACGCGCCACTGCGACAGCGTGTGCGCCAGTTCCGCGATCCGCGACGGATCGGCGCGCAGCCGCGCGACTGCGAGGCGATGCGCCTGCAGCAGGAACGAGTCGATCTGCTGTTGCCGGTTCATGGATCGAATTATCGAGCGCGGTGCCTCAGGCCGCCAGCCGTTCGAGCTGCGCCACGCGGTTCATCGCCGCATGCAGCAGCATCAGCAGGCCCAGGCGGTTCAGCCGCAGGTCGACCTGTTCGGCGTTCACCATCACGCCGTCGAAGAAGGCGTCGACGGGTGCGCGCAGCGCGGCCAGGGTCTGCAGCGAGGCGGTGTAGTCGCCGGCGGCGAACTGCGCGTCGGCCGCGGGCACGGTCTGCTGCATCGCGTCGTACAGCGCCTTCTCGGCCGGTTCCTGCAGCAGCAGTTCGCTCACGTGGGCATCGGCCTCGGGCGACTTCTTGAGGATGTTGCCGATGCGCTTGTTGGCCGCGGCCAGCGCGGGCGCTTCGGGCAGCACCGCGAAGGCGCGCACGGCCGCCAGCAGCGCGGGCACTTCGGCCAGGCGCTGCGGGCGCGAGGCCAGCACGGCATCGACTTCCTGCGCGCTGGCGCCCTGCTCGCGCAGGCTGCCGGCGAGCCGGTCGAAGATGAAGGACTCGAGCGCATCGGTCGGGTCGGTCAGCGCGGCGCCGCCGGCCAGCGGTGCACTGAAGGCCGCGAAGGCCTGGGCCAGCACCTCGCGCAGCTGCAGCGGCAGCTTGCCCTCGATCAGCATGCGCAGCACGCCCAGCGCATGGCGGCGCAGCGCGAACGGGTCGCGGTCGCCGGTGGGCAGGTTGCCGATGCCGAACATGCCGACCAGCGTCTCGAGCTTGTCGGCCATCGCGACCACGGTGCCGACCGCGTGGCGCGGCAGCGTGTCGCCGGCGAAGCGCGGCTTGTAGTGGTCCTCGATGGCGTCGGCCACTGCGGCGTCGAGGCCGTCGTGCAGCGCGTAGTAGCGGCCCATCGTGCCTTGCAGTTCGGGGAACTCGCCCACCATGTCGGTCACCAGGTCGGCCTTGGCCAGCTGCGCGGCCTGCACGGCCTTGGCGGCCAGGCCGGTGTCGCCGGTCGATTCGGCGATCTGCGTGGCGATGGCCTGCGCGATGCGCATCACGCGCGCCACGCGCTCGCCCTGCGTGCCCAGCCTGTTGTGATAGACCACCTTGGCCAGCGACTCGACGCGCGAGGCCAGCGACTTCTTGCGGTCCTGGTCGAAGAAGAACTTGGCGTCGGCCAGGCGCGGGCGCACCACGCGCTCGTTGCCGCCGATCACGGCGCTGGCATCTTCCGGCGAGATGTTGCTCACCACCAGGAACTGGTGGGTCAGCTTGTCGGTTGCATCGAGCAGCGGGAAGTACTTCTGGTTGGCCTTCATCGTGAGGATCAGGCACTCCTGCGGCACGTCGAGGAACTCGCGCTCGAATTCGCAGACCAGCACGTTGGGGCGCTCGACCAGTGCCGTGACTTCGTCGAGCAGCGCATCGTCATGGATCGGCTTGACGCCGCCGCCGACCTTCGCGGCGGCCGCGGCCAGCTGGCGCACGATCTCGGCGCGGCGGGCGTCGAAGGACGCGATCACCGCGCCCTCGTCGGCCAGCTGCTGCGCATAGCTGTCGGCATTGCGCAGCACCACCGGATCGACCTGGGCCTCGAAGCGATGGCCGTGCGTGTCGCGGCCGGCGTGCAGGCCCAGCGCCTCGATCGCCACCACGTCGGCACCGTGCAGCGCGACCAGGCCGTGCGCGGGGCGCACGAAGCTCACGCTGCTCCAGCCCGGCAGTTCGCAGCCGCTCTCGAGCTGGTAGCTCATGACCTTGGGGATCGGCAGCTTGGCGATGGCTTCGGCCAGCGCCTTCTGCAGGCCCTCGGCCAGCGTGGCGCCCTTGGCGGTGCTTTCGTAGAACAGGGCCTCGCCCTTGCCGTCGGGCGCGCGCTTGAGCCCGGGCACGGCGGAGGCGTCGGCGCCCAGCGCGCCCAGGCGCTTGAGCAGGGCCGGCGTGGCGTTGCCCGACGCATCGAGGCCGACGCTCACCGGCATCAGCTTCTGCGAGACGGCCTTGTCGGCGGCCTGCGCCAGCACGCCCGTAAGGTGCGCGGCGAGCCGGCGCGGGGACGCGAACGCCGTGAGCACGCTCTCGGCGGAGGCCAGCCCCTGGGCGACCAGCTGGTCGCGCAGCACGCCGGCAAAGGCATCGCCCAGTTTCTTCAGTGCCTTGGGCGGGAGTTCTTCAACGAACAGTTCGACCAGCAGGTTCTTGGTGGGAGTCATCGTCATCGCTCAGGCTGCTTTCTTCGTTGCCGGCGTCATCTGCGCCACCCACTCGGGCGGCGCCATCGGGAAGCCCAGCCGTTCACGGCTCTCGTAGTAGCTCTGGGCCACGGCGCGCGCGAGGTTGCGGATGCGGCCGATGTAGGCCGCGCGCTCGGTCACGCTGATCGCGCCGCGCGCGTCGAGCAGGTTGAAGCTGTGCGCGGCCTTCAGCACCTGTTCGTAGGCCGGCAGCGCGAGCTGGGCTTCGATCAGGTGCTTGGCCTGCTTCTCGTGCGCGGTGAAGGCCGAGAACAGGAAGTCGGCGTCGCTGTGCTCGAAGTTGTAGGTCGACTGTTCGACCTCGTTCTGCTTGTAGACGTCGCCATAGCTCAGGCCGTCGGTCCAGGTCAGGTTGTAGACGTTGTCCACGCCCTGCAGGTACATCGCCAGGCGCTCGAGGCCGTAGGTGATCTCGCCGGTGATGGGCCTGCAATCGATACCGCCCACCTGCTGGAAGTAGGTGAACTGCGTCACTTCCATGCCGTTGAGCCAGACTTCCCAGCCCAGGCCCCAGGCGCCGAGCGTGGGGTTTTCCCAATCGTCCTCGACGAAGCGGATGTCGTTCTTCTTCAGGTCGAAGCCCAGCGCCTCGAGCGAACCGAGGTACAGCTCGAGGATGTTCGACGGCGCGGGCTTGAGCACCACCTGGTACTGGTAGTAGTGCTGCAGGCGGTTCGGGTTCTCGCCGTAGCGGCCGTCCTTGGGTCGGCGGCTGGGCTGCACGTAGGCAGCCTTCCAGGGCTCGGGGCCGAGGGCGCGCAGGAAGGTGGCGGTGTGCGAGGTGCCCGCGCCCACTTCCATGTCGTAGGGCTGCAGCAATGCGCAGCCCTGTTCGGCCCAGTACGACTGCAGTTTGAGAATGATTTGTTGGAAGGTCAGCATGGCTCTGCGTGATGGCGGCCGCCCGGCGGGAGAACCCCGTGGCGCAACGAACCGGCTATTTTAGGGTGGGGCCGGCGCGGGGGTATCGACCGCTGACGGCGCCCTCGGCGGCTATGCTCGATCCCCCCTTTCCTCCGCGCCCCCCGCTTTCGCCCCATGCCCAACGACCACGCCGACATCGCCGCCCTTGGAGAACTGCTGGGCGCGCATGCCTGGCCCGGCTTCCTCGTGCTGCTGGCGGTGGTGGCCCTGGCGGCCGGCGGCGCGGCCTGGGCCTTCGAGCACCTGCGCCATCGGTACGTGGCGAGCGGCGAGCCGCAACCGCGGCGCCTGTTCGCCGGCCTGGCGCTGGGCCTGGCGCTGGTGCTGCTGCTGGCCTGGGGCTTTGCCGAAGTGGCGGAGGAACTGGGCCAGGGCCGGCCGATGGGCGTGTTCGACGACGCCATGAGCAGCGCCGTCGGCGCCCACACGCCGCCCGGCGTGCGCGCCGTGTTCGCGCAGCTCACGCACCTGGCCGATCCCTGGTTCGGGGCACCGCTGTCGGTGGCGGTGGCGCTGTGGCTGTGGCTGCGCGGCCACCGGGGCTTCGCTGCCGGATGGGTGGCGGCGACCGGCGGCATCGCGGTGCTCAACCATGTGCTCAAGCACATCTTCGAGCGCGCCCGCCCGGTGCACGAGGCCGGCTTCGTGCAGGTCTCGGGCTACAGCTTCCCGAGCGGCCACAGCTCGGGCTCGATGGTGATGTACGGCATGCTGGGCTACCTGGGCTTTCGCATGCTGCCGCCGGGCTGGCGCGTGCCGACGGTGGTGGCGGCCTCGGTGATCGTGTTCACCGTGGCCTGCAGCCGCATCTTCCTGCGCGCGCACTTCCCGAGCGACGTGATCGCCGGCCTGTGCTCAGGCGGCGCCTGGCTCGCGGTGTGCATCGCGAGCATCGAGTTCGCCCGCCACCGCAGCCTGAAGCGCGCGGTGTAGCGGGCGGGTTGCGGATCAGTATTCCCAGAAGATCCGCTGCAGTTCCTTGGTGTCGCTGGTCTTGGTCAGCGCGACCATCGCCAGGATGCGGGCCTTCTGCGGGCGCAGGTCGTGCGCCACCACCCAGTCGTACTTGTCGTCGGGCTGCTCGGCGTTGCGCAGCACGAAGCCGTCGGGCACGCGCGAGCTGCGGATCACGATCACACCGTCGGCACGCACCTTCTGCAGGTTGGGCACGATGCGGTTGGCCACCGAGCCGTTGCCGGTGCCGCCGTGGATCAGCGCCTTGATGCCGCTCTTGCCCAGCGCGTCGATGGCCGTCGAGGACACGCCTTCGTAGCCCATGGCGATCTCGACCGGCGGCAGCGCGGTGATGGCGTCGATGTCGAACTCCGACTGCATCGTGTGGCGCTTGACCGGCGCGCGGAACCAGTAGTTCCGGCCCTCGACCACCATGCCCAGCGGGCCCCACTGGCTCTTGAAGGCCTCGGTCTTGATGTTGATGGACTTACTCACGTCGCGACCGCTCTGGATCTCGTCGTTCATGGTCACAAGCACGCCCTTGCCCATCGCGTCCTTGCTGCCCGCGACGCTGACCGCGTTGTAGAGGTTGAGCGCGCCGTCGGCCGACAGCGCGGTGCCCGGGCGCATCGAGCCGACCACGATGATCGGCTTGGCGGTGTGCACGGTCAGCGTCAGGAAGTAGGCGGTTTCCTCCAGCGTGTCGGTGCCGTGGGTGATGACGATGCCGTCGACGTCGCTCTGCTTGGACAGCGCCGAGACGCGTTTGGCCAGCGTCAGCAGGTTGTCGTCGGTCAGGCTTTCGGAGGCCACCTGGAACACCTGCTCGCCCTTGACGTTGGCGATCTTCGTCAGTTCGGGCAGGCCGGCGATGAGCTTCTCGACGCCCACCTTGGCGGCCGCATAGGTGGCGCTGTTGACGGCCGAGGCGCCGGCCCCGGCGATGGTGCCGCCGGTGGCCAGGATCACCACATTGGGCAGGGCCTGCTGTGCCTGCGCCAGCGCGCTGGCGGCCAGCAGTGCGGCACCGGCCGCGAAGGCGCGGAAACGGGGAGAGAGGTACATGGAAACTCCTTGGGTGGTGATGAATCTTGGCGAAGCGGCGAGGAAGATACAGGAACCGTGCCCGCTTGCTTCGCGCCGCCATGCCGCCATCGCATGCCGTGATGCCCCAAGGATTACCATCGGTCGGGCGCACCCCGCGCCCCTTTGCCATGACCACCGAATCCGCCGCCCCTTCGCTGTCGACCGCCCCCGAAATGCCCGCCCCCGAGGGCCCGCTGTCGCGCGCGCGGCCGGGGCGCGAACGCATCATGGCGGCGATCCGCACCGCGGCGGTCGCGGAATTCAGCCTGCACGGGCTCAAGGGCACCTCGACCCAGGCCATCGCGGCGCGCGCCGGCCTGACCAAGCCCCAGCTGCACTACTACATCGTCGGCAAGGAGGAGCTCTACGAAGAGCTACTGATGCAGGTGCTGCATGCCTGGAAGGTGGTGTTCTCCTTCGGCGACGCGAGCGACCCGGCCACGGTGCTGGGCGACTACATCCGCAAGAAGCTCGACCACGCCATCGACAGTCCCGAGATGTCGCGCATCTTCACGCGCGAGATCCTCGACGGCGGGCGTAACCTCGACCGCTACTGGCCCAACGCGCGGGCCTGGACGCAGAAGAAGGTCGACGTGATCAACGGCTGGATCGCGCGCGGCCAGATGCGCCCGCTCGACGCGCGCATCCTGCTGATGCACATCTGGGCCATGACCCAGAGCTACGCCGACTACGCGATCCAGACCCGCGTGATGCTCGGCCTGCCGCCCGACGCGCCGATCGACCGCGAGCCGATCGCGCGCGAGCTGGTGGCCTTCGTGCTGCACGGCTGCGATATCAAGAGCTGATGCCACACGGGCACCGCGCCCGCTGATTCCCGGCCGAACGACCCAGGCGCCCCATGCCGGTGCGCCTGCGCTGGCACGTCGCTTGCATAACCTGACCACTTACTCTGATTAAGCGGTCAAATTCAAATGCGCGAGCCGGTCCTCCTGAACAATGTGCGTCTGCCGCGCTGGCTGCTGGCGGGCGACTGGCCGCAGCGCGACGGCGTGCCGGTGCTGGCGGGCGTGGCGATCGAGGGCGGCCGCGTGCGGTCGGTGCAGCCGGCCACGCCATCGCCTTCGGCCTGGGACCTCGGCGGCCGGCTGGCGCTGCCCGGCTTCGTCGACGCCCACACGCACCTCGACAAGGCCTTCACCTTGCCGCGCATGAAAGCGGTGCAGCCCGGCCTGCTGGGCGCCATCGACGCGATGCTCACCGACCGCGCGCACTGGACGCCCGAAGACGTGCGCGAGCGCGCCGCGCGCGGCCTGCAGTGGGCCTGGGCATGCGGCACCACCCATGTGCGCACGCACGTCGACTGGTGGGAGCCCGACTCGGTGCCCATGGCCTGGCCCGTGATGGCCGAGCTGGCGCAGGACTGGGCCGGCAGGGTGCGGCTGGAGCAGGTGGCGCTGATCAAGCTGCCGCTGTTCGAGGACGCGGCGCAGGCGCTGCGGCTCGCGCAGCAGGTCAAGGCCACGGGGCCGCATGCACTGCTCGGCGGCTTCGTGCATTCGACCAACTGGAGCGAGCGCGCGCTGCGCAACCTGCTGGTGGCGGCCCAGGCCTGCGAGCTGGACATCGACCTGCATGTCGACGAGGAACTCAACGCCGCGGCGGTCGGCCTGCAGACCACCGCACGCCTCCTGCGCGAGATCGGCTACGAGGGCCGCGTGGTCTGCGGCCACCTCTGCGCGCTCGCGGCCCAGCCCGAGGCACAGGCCTTCGCCACGCTCGACGCCGTGGCGCGCGCACCGATCACGGTGGTGTCGCTGCCCGCCACCAACCTGCTGCTGCAGGACGCGGTCACCGGCCGCACGCCTCGGCTGCGCGGCATCACGCTGGTGAAGGAAGCGCAGGCCCGCGGCATTCCGCTGCTGTTCGCCAGCGACAACGTGCAGGACCCCTTCTGCCGGCTCGGCAGCTTCGACCCGATCGAGGCGCTGGGCACGGCCGCGCTGGTGGCGCAGCTCGACGCGCCTTTCGACACCTGGTCGCAGGCGCTGTGCCGCGCCGACTGGTTGCGGCGCGGCACGGCGCCCGCACGCCCCACGCTGGTCGGCGAGCGCGCCGATCTGGTGCTCTTCACCGATGCCGACCGCCACGGCTGGCCCTCGCGCAGCGCGAACCGCGTGGTGCTGCGCGACGGCCATGTGGCGCACGGCGACGCCACGCCTTTTCTCCCGACCTGACGAACAGGAATTCCCATGCTCCACGGCTACATCCCGCCCCACCGCTTCCTGCCCTACCTGAGCTGGACCGAAATCGCCGCGCTGCCCAACCGCGAGAACACCGTGATCGTGCTGCCCTGCGGCGCCATCGAGCAGCACGGCCCGCACCTGCCGTGTTCGGTCGACAGCGTGATCAGCTCGGGCGTGATGGGCAAGGCGCTGGAGAAGCTGCCGGCCGAGGTGCGCGCCTTCGCGCTGCCCACCCTCACCTACGGCAAGTCGGAAGAGCACCTGCACTTCCCCGGCACCATGACCTTGACCGGCACCACGCTGCTCTCGACCGTGATCGAGATCGGCGAGTCGGTCTACCGCTCGGGTTTCCGCAAGCTGCTGTTCGCCAACGGCCATGGCGGCCAGCCGCAGGTGCTGGAGATGGCGGCGCGTGAACTGCGGCTGCGCCATGGCGACTTCGTGGTGGTGCCGCACGGCGTGTCGCGCCTGCCGAGCGCGGCCAGCCAGCAGGTCAGCGAACAGGAGAAGAAGCTCGCGATGCATGCCGGCCATTCCGAGACCGCGCTGATGCTCGCGCTCGCACCCGAGACGGTGCACATGGAGCGCGCGGTCGCCAACTTCCCGCCGCCCTTCCCGATCAAGCTGCTGTCGGCCGACGGCCGCCCGGCCTGCGCCTGGACCGCGCGCGACTTCGGCCCCAGCGGCGTGATCGGCGACCCGACCACCGCCACGCGCGAACAGGGCCACGCCATCCTCGACACGCTGTCCGACAGCTGGGCCCAGGCGCTGACCGAGCTGCATGCGCTGCAGTGGATCGTGCGCGAGGAAGCCACCTGGGCGCGCGGCCACCAGCAGGGCTTCATCCAGCAAAGCTTCACGCCGGCCTGAAGCGGCGCTCCTTTTTCGTCCCCTTCATCTTCAAAGAGGTCCACGCCATGCGCTCTCTCGCACGTTCCCTGGTCGGCGCCGCCGCCATCGCCCTGTTCGCCGCCGCGTCCGCGCACGCCGACGACAAGTTCACCTACATGACCAACTGGTACGCGCAGGCCGAGCACGGCGGCTTCTACCAGGCCGTGGCGCAGGGCCTCTACAAGAAGCATGGCCTGGACGTGACCATCAAGATGGGCGGCCCGCAGGTCAACATCACGCAGATGATGGCCGCCGGCCAGGCCGACTGCATCATGGGTTCGAGCGACATCCAGATGATGCAGGTGCGCGAAGGCGGCGTGCCGGTGGTCAACGTCGCGGCCTTCATGCAGAAGGACCCGCAGGTGCTGATCGCGCACGACGACGTCAAGAAGTTCGAGGACCTCAAGGGCAAGACGCTGCTGATCGGCGCGCAGGCCAACCGCGGCTACTGGCCCTGGCTCAAGGCCAAGTTCGGCTTCACCGACGAACAGGCGCGGCCCTACACCTTCAACATCCAGCCCTTCGTGGCCGACAAGAATGCCGCGCAGCAGGGCTACCTGACCTCGGAGCCCTACGCGATCCAGAAGGCCGGCGTGAAGAGCACGGTGCTGATGTTCAGCGACCACGGCTATCCCTCGTACGCGGTCACGGTGTCGTGCATGGACAAGACCGTGAAGGAGCGCAGCAAGCAGGTCGCGGCCTTCGTCAAGGCTTCGGCCGAAGGCTGGAAGAGCTACCTCGCCGATCCCGCGCCCGCCAACGCGCTGATCAAGAAGGACAACCCCAACATGACCGACGAACAGCTGGCCTACAGCGTGGCCAAGCTCAAGGAGCTGGGGATGATCACCGGCGGCGACGCGGCCAAGCTGGGCATCGGCGTGATCACCGATGCGCGCGCCAAGGCCAGCTACGGCTTCCTGGTGAGCGCCAAGCTGCTCGACCCGGCCAAGGTGGATGTGGCCAAGACCTACACGACCGAGTTCGTGAAAGACCTCAAGGTCCTGCCCTGATCGCCTGGACATCGTTCAGCCCTGACACCCGACGGCCGCGCGTGGCGGCCGTGCTCGAAAGGCCTTTGGCATGAATCGCATCGAACCCCAGGCGCTTGCTCCCGCGGTGCCCGCTGTCGAGATCCTCTCGGCCGACAAGACCTATCCCAACGGCACGCAGGCGCTGCTGCCGGTGGACCTGTCGATCGCCGAGGGCGAGTTCGTCACGCTGCTCGGTCCCTCGGGCTGCGGCAAGAGCACGCTGCTCAAGATGGTGGCCGGCATGCTCGAACCCAGCGACGGGCGGCTGCTGGTCTGGCGCAAGCCGGTGAGCCAGCTGCACGACAGCACGCGCCGGATGTCCTTCGTGTTCCAGTCGGCCACGCTGATGCCCTGGGCCAGCGTGCGCACCAACGTGCGGCTGCCGCTGGACCTGGCCGGCGTGCCGCGCGCCGAGGCCGAGGCGCGTGTGAGCGAATCGCTGGCGCTGGTGGGCCTGGAGAAGTTCGCCGACGCGCTGCCGCGTGCGCTCTCGGGCGGCATGCAGATGCGCGTGTCGATCGCGCGCGGCCTGGTCACGCAGCCCGACCTGCTGCTGATGGACGAGCCCTTCGGCGCGCTCGACGAGATCACGCGCCACAAGCTCGACGCCGACCTGCTCGAGCTCTGGCGCAAGAAGAAGCTGACGGTGATCTTCGTCACGCATTCGATCCACGAGGCCGTCTTCCTGTCGAGCCGCGTGGTGATGATGGCCGCCCGGCCAGGCCGCGTGGTGGAACAGTTCCAGATCGACGAGCCCTATCCGCGCAGCGCCGACTTCATGGTCACGCCCGCGTTCGCGCGCTACGCCAAGCAACTGCAGGACAGCCTGCTGCGCGCCAGCACGCTGGAAGAGGAGGCGGCGCGATGAACGCCCCCTACAAGGCGCGCGTGCCCTTGCTGGACCAGCCGCGCGTGCAGCGCGTGCTGTATCCGGTGCTGATCGGCGTGGTGCTGGTGGCGCTGTGGCAATGGATGGTGGTGGCGATGGAGCTGCCGCCCTACCTCGTGCCCTCGCCGTACCTGATGCTGCAGACGCTGATCGCCGACTGGGTGCCGCTGGGCAATGCGCTGCTTGTCACGCTCAAGATCACCTTGCTGTCCTTCGGGCTGGCCACGGTGGCGGGCGTGCTGATCTCCTTCCTGTTCGTGCAGAGCAAGCGCATCGAGACCGCGCTCTTCCCCTATGCGGTGCTGCTGCAGGTCACGCCCATCGTGGCGGTGGCGCCGCTGATCATCATCTGGGTCAAGAACCCGGTCGCGGCCATGACAGTGTGCGCCGCGCTGGTGGCGCTGTTCCCGATCATCGCCAACACCACGCTGGGCCTGCGCAGCATCGACCCCGACCTGCAGAGCTACTTCAAGCTCAACCGCGCCACGCGCTGGCAGCAGCTGGTGCGGCTGCGCATCCCGAGCGCGCTGCCCTACTTCTTCGGCGGCCTGCGCATCTCCAGCGGCCTCGCGCTGATCGGCGCGGTGGTGGCCGAGTTCGTCGCGGGCACGGGCGGCTCGGGCGCGGGGCTGGCCTACCAGATCCTGCAGGCCGGCTTCCAGCTCAACATCCCGCGCATGTTCGCGGCCCTGCTGCTGATTTCCCTCACCGGCGTCGCGCTCTTCGTGCTCATGGCCTGGCTCTCGAAGCTGGCGCTGGGCTCGTGGCACGCGAGCGAACTTTCCCAGGACTGACTTGACCATGAACGCTCCCGCCTCCGCCATCGAGCAGCTGCTGCTCGAACTCCCCGACCTCGAATGGATCACCGACGAAGGCCGCGTCACGCGCCTGTCGCAGGACTTCTCCTGGTTCAGCCCGGTGCTGGTGCGCCAGCTCGAGGGCAAGCGCGCCGATGTCGTCGTGCGCCCGCGCACCGAGGACGAGATCCGCGCCGTGGTCGGTGCCTGCGCGCGCCGCGGCGTGCCAATCACCATCCGCGGCAGCGGCACCGGCAACTACGGCCAGACCACGCCGCTCGCCGGCGGCGTGGTGCTCGACATGACCGGCTACAACGCCTGCCTCTGGGTGCAGCCGGGCGTGGTGCGCGCGCAGGCCGGCATCCGGCTGGGCGAGCTGGAGAAGAAGACCAAGGCCACGGGCCAGGAACTGCGCTGCGTGCCCTCGACCTACCGCAGCGCCACGCTGGGCGGCCTGTTCGGCGGCGGCTTCGGCGGCGTGGGCTCGATCAACCACGGGCCGCTGAGCGCGCCGGGCAACGTGCTCGGCATCCGTGCGATGACCATCGAGGCCGAGCCGCAGATGATCGAGCTGCGCGGCGCCGAGGCGATGCGCATGCACCACCTGTGGGGCACCAACGGCCTGGTGCTCGAACTGGAATTCGCGCTGGCGCCGGCGCATCCGTGGCTCGAGACGCTCGTGACTTTCGACGACTTCGAACGCGCGCTGAATTTCGCCGACAAGCTCGCGAACGCGCCGGGCATCGTGAAGCGCGGCGTCTCCTTCTTCGCGGCGCCGATTTCCGATCATCTGGCGCAGCTGGCCGCGCACCTGCCCAAGGGCTGCCACACGGTGCTGTCGCTGGTGGCCGAATCGTCGGAGCCCGCGATGCTGCTGCTGGTGGAAGCGCATGGCGGCACGGTGAGCTACCGCAAGACGGCGGCCGAGGTGCAGAAGAGCAACCGCACGCTGATGGAGTTCACCTGGAACCACACGACGCTGCACGCGCTCAAGGTCGACCCGACGCTGACCTACCTGCAGAGCGGCTTCATCCCCGGCCGGCACGTCGAGCAGATCGTCGAGATGGAGAAGCTGCTGGGCGGCGAGGTGATGATGCACACCGAGTTCATCCGCAACGTGGCCGGGCTCATGACCTGCAGCGGGCTGCAGCTGGTGCGCTTTCGCACCGAGGAGCGGCTCAACGAGATCATCGACATCCACCGCGCGCACCAGGTGCACATCAACAACCCGCACGTGAACATCGTGGAAGACGGCAAGGCCGGCGGCCCGCTGCCGCCCGAGGTCATCGCGGTCAAGCACCGCTTCGATCCGCTGGGCCTGCTCAACCCGGGCAAGCTGCGCGACTGGCCGGTGAAGACCGGCGCCTGAGGTTCAGCGCGGGCGGCGGCCCAGCACGAAGGCCGAGGCCACGGTGCCCAGCGCGAGGATCCACAGCGGCCACAGGCCGAAGGGCGCGACCCAGCGTGCATAGGGCGTGAGCCCGCGGCGGCCTTCGACGCTGGCCTCGAGCACGCCGCGCGTGAGCCGCGGCAGCGCGTGCGTGACACGGCCCTGGGCGTCGATCACCACCGTGGCGCCGGTGTTGGTGGCACGCACCATCGGCCGTGCGAACTCGAGCGCGCGCATGCGCGAGATCGACAGGTGCTGGTCGATGGCCACCGAGTCGCCGAACCATGCGATGTTGCTCACGTTGAGCAGGATGGTCGGGGCCGTGGCCTCGTCCTTGAAGTTGGCGCCGATCTCGTCGCCGAACAGATCTTCGTAGCAGATGTTGGGCGCGATGCGCTGGCCCTGCCAGAGAAGGGGCGCCTGCGCGAGGCCACCGCGCGCGAAGTCGCCCAGCGGGATGCGCATCATGTCGATGAACCAGCGGAAGCCCGTGGGGATGAACTCGCCGAAAGGCACCAGGTGGTGCTTGCTGTAGACATAGGCTTGCGCGGCCTGGGGCTGGAAGCCGAGCACCGCGTTGCTGTAGGTGCCCGGGCCGGCCGTGTCGCTCATGGGCAGGCCGACGATCGCCGCCTGATGGCCCTGGCTGTAGCGGGCCTGGATCGCATCGAGGTAGCCGGGCGGCAGCTGGCGCGGCAGCAGGGGCAGGGCGGTCTCGGGCGTGACCACCAGCGAGGCCTTGGCGTCGCGCAGCTGCTCGCCGTACCAGCGCAGCGCGAGGTCGATGCCGCCGCCGGGAATGAATTTCTCGTCCTGCGGGATGTTGCCCTGGAGCAGCGCGACCTCGAGTTTGCCGGTCGAGCCCTTGTCGCCCTGCACGTCGGCGCGCAGCGCGGGCACGAGCTGCGGCAGCGCGAACACCAGCGCCATCAGCAACAGCGCCGCACCGAGCTCGACGCTCCGCACCGCACGCCGCAGCGCCGCCAGTGCCACCACCAGCGCGGCGGCCGCGCCGATGCCGTAGACGCCGACCCAGGGCGCGAGTGCGGCCAGCGGGCCCTCGACATGCGCATAGCCGCCGGCGCCCCATGGCAGGCCGGTGAACCAGCTGCCGCGCACGAGTTCGGCCAGTGTCCAGAGCGCGGCGAAGACCAGCGCGCCCGTCACACGTCCCCTGGGACCGCGCACCACGAACCAGGCGGCCGCGACCGCGTAGTAGAGGCCCAGCCCCGCCGCCAGCGCGAGCACGGCGAGCGCGGCCAGCGGCGCCGGCAGGCCGCCGTAGGTGTGCATCGAGATGAACAGCCACCAGAAGCTGCCGGCCAGCCAGGCGGTCGAGAACAGCCAGCCATGCAGGCCGGCGCGGCGCCAGCCCGCGCCCTGCGCGCGCAGGCCGTCGAGCAGCCAGACCAGTGCGGCCAGCGACAGCAGCTGCAGCCACCACAGCGGCTTGCCGCCCGCGGGCGAGGCCATCGACAGGGCCTGGGCCAGCCCGGCAACGCCGAAGCCCAGCAGGCGGAACAGGTTGGCGGAGGTGGAAGCCGGCGCGCCGCGCATCAGTCGGCCGCGTCGCTGCCGCGGGCCGGCGACACCTTGAACCAGCGCACCGCGCCGCCCTTGGTGTGCAGCACCACGAAGTCGAAGCCGCCCAGCGCGTGGTGCTCGCCCTTCTTGGGCACGTGGCCCATCTCGTGGGCGATCAGGCCGCCGATGGTGTCGAAGTCCTCGCTCAGCGCCTCGTCGTCGAAGGTGATGCCGAAGGCCTCGCCGACGCGCTCGATCGGCGTGTCGCCCGAGACGCGGTAGGTGTGGTCGGCCAGGCCGAAGATGTCGCCCTCGTCTTCGGCGATGTCGAACTCGTCCTCGATCTCGCCGACGATCTGCTCGAGCACGTCCTCGATGGTGATCAGCCCGGCCACGCGGCCGAACTCGTCGATCACGATCGCGAGGTGGTTGCGGTTGCCGCGAAACTCGCGCAGCAGGTCGTTCAGGCCCTTGCTCTCGGGCACGAAGGTCGCGGGCCGCAGCAGCGCCCGGATGTTGAGACCCGGCGCGCGCTGCAGCTTGAGCAGGTCCTTCGCGAGCAGGATGCCGATGATGTTTTCCTTCTCGCCCTCGTACACCGGAAAGCGCGAGTGCGCGGTGTCGATCACGACGTGCAGCAGCGCGTCATAGGGCGAGTCGATGTTCACCAGGTCCATGCGCGGCGCGGCGACCATCACGTCGCCAGCCGTCATGTCGGCCATCCGCAGCACCCCTTCGAGCATGACGCGCGATTCGGCGCCGATCACGTCGTTGTCTTCGGCGTCTGCGAGGGTTTCGATCAGCTCGTCGCGCGAATCCGGTCCTGGATGGATGAATTCGGCGAGTTTTTGAAGAAAGCTGCGTTTGTCTTCCCGTTCAACGGGAGTGCGATCAGGGTGAGGGTCGGCCACTGCGGGAGGGCGGAGTTGGGGAAGCGCAAGGATAACGGAAAGGCAATGCCCTCCGTTGCGCCCGCCCCGGAGGCCTGCTCAGGGGGCCGATTTCTCGCGCGCGGCGCGCATGCCGCTGCGCACTTCCTGCACGGTGGCCAGGAAGGACCAGAACTGCTTGGCGCGGGTCTTCAGTTGGTAGTCGACCTCGGCGTAATGCTCGAGTGCGATCGCGTTCAGGCGACTGTCGAGCGTGGCCGAAGGCAGCTGCAGATGGGCCTCGGATTCCGAGCCGCTGCGCACCACGGAGGCCCCGGCCTTGCGGGCGATCTTGAGCATTGCCGCGTTCTCGCTGAGCGCATGGATGAACAGCATGCCCACGCCCTCGTTGCGCGCCGTGACGACCGCGCGCTCGAACAGGCGCGCGCCGTAGCCGCGGCCGCGCGCATGGGCCGCCACCGACACACCGAATTCCGCGCATTCGCGGGGCTGGTCGGCGGGCGCGAAGGCGACGTGCGCCATCGCGATGAGATCGAGGCGGCGGTTGTAGATGCCGAACAGTTCGTCGCGCTCGAAGTCGAGGCCGTCGACATAGCGCTGCACCTGCTCGTCGGAGGCGGCGTAGCCGAAACGAAGGTAGCGGTCGTTGGGCGTCAGCGCCAGCAGATGGGTGGCGATCCGGTGCCGCTCGCGCGGACCGATGGTGCGGATGGGGACCAGCACCGGCGTCGGCGCGGGGCGGCTGCGCGCCTGCGCCTCGACGATCGGCGCGCGAAAGAAGGAGCCGATGCCCAGGGTGGCTTGGAAAAAGGCCTTGACGGGGTGCATGGGTCAAATATAAGGGTTTATCCCTATTACACAAGTATCAGTTTTCACAAGGCGAGAAGAAACGCACGGATTGGAGAGCAGTCCCCAGAAAGCGTTGCGCGATGGCCGCGTCGGCACCCGCATTCCGCGGGCGCAGAATGCCTTTCCATCCTTGACTTGCCGCCACCGGAGAGTGCCCATGCATCGTCTGTCCTTGCCTCGTGTTGCCCTGGTCATCGTCAGCATCGCCTTGCTCGGCGCCTGCACCACGCCCCCGCCCGCTCCGGCGCCCTCGCGGCTGGACACGGTGCAGAGCTCAGCCCGGCTGCGTGTCTGCACGCCCGGCGACTACAAGCCCTTCAGCTTCCAGAAGCCGGATGCCGGCTTCGAGGGCATCGACGTCGACCTGGTGGACAGCCTGGCGGCGAGCTTGGGCGCAAAGCCGACCTGGGTCAAGACCACCTGGGCCAACCTGCTGCCCGACCTGGTCGCCGACCGCTGCGACATCGCCGTCGGTGGGGTCTCGGTGACGACGGACCGTCAGAAGAAAGCGTTCTTCAGTACGCCTTACATGGTCAACGGCAAGACGCCGATCGCGCGTTGCGCGGACGTGCAGAAGTACCAGAGCGTCGCGGCCATCGACCAGCCGGGCACGCGTGTGATCTTCAACCCGGGCGGCAGCAACGAGCGCTTCGCCCGTGCCAACTTCAAGCGCGCGCAGATGACGCTGCATGGCGAGAACGTGACGATCTTCGACGAGATCCTCGCCAACCGCGCCGACGTGTTCGTCACCGAAGCCGCCGAGGCGCTCACGCAGCAGCGGCTCAAGCCCGGGCTCTGCGCCGTCAACCCCGACAAGCCGCTGCAGTACGGCGAGATGGCCTGGATGCTGCCGCGCGACGACGGGGCCTTCAAGGCCTACGTCGACCAATGGCTGCACCTCGCGCAAGCGAGCGGCGAACTGCCGCGCGTGATGGACCGCTGGCTCAAGTAGCGCGCTGCACTGGGGCAAGCCCCCAGACCGGATTGCCATGCGGCCTCGCACAATGCGTTGCAAAGGAGCGCGCATGCAGTCATCCGTCTTGAATAGCTATCCGCCTGGAGTGCCTCACGAGGTTCATCCCGAGCAATACCGGTCGCTGGGCCATATGTTCGACGAGGCCTTCCAGCGCTACGCCGAGCGCCCGTTCTCGGTGTGCATGGAGCAATGGATGTCCTATGCGCAGCTCGACCGGCAGTCCAAGGCCATGGGCGCCTGGCTGCAGTCGCAGGGGCTCGAGCCCGGTGCCAAGGTCGCGATCATGCTGCCCAACGTGCCACAGTTCGCGGTCACGATGTGCGGCGTGCTGCGCGCCGGCTTCACCTGCGTGAACGTCAACCCGCTCTACACCGCGCGTGAACTCGAGCACCAACTGAAGGATTCGGGCGCCACGACCATCGTGATCCTCGAGAACTTCGCGACCACGCTGCAGCAGGTGATCGAGCGCACGCCGATCCAGCATGTGGTGATCACGTCGATGGGCGATCTGCTCGGCGGCCTCTACGGCACCTGGATCACGCTGGCCGTGCGGCACCTCGCGCGCATGGTGCCGCCCTACAAGCTGCCGCTGGACGGCGGGCGCACGGTCACGCCTTTCTCGCAGGTCATGAGCCAGGGTGCGCAACGCACGTTGAGCAAGGATCCCAGCACGCTCGATTCGGTGGCCTTTCTGCAGTACACGGGCGGCACGACCGGGCTGTCCAAGGGCGCGGTGCTCACGCACCGCAACATCGTCGCCGCCACGCTGCAGGCCGAGGCCTGGTTCACGCCGGCGCTCGGGCGCGCGGGCGATCTGTCCAAGGTCAACAGCATCGCAGCCTTGCCGCTGTATCACATCTTCGCGCTCACGCTGTGCCTGCTGGCGATCCGCCAGGGCTCGCACCTGACGCTGATTCCCAACCCGCGCGATCTCAACAAGTTCATCGCCGTGCTGAAGAAGCGGCCCTTCCACATGCTGCCGGCGGTCAACACGCTGTTCAACGCGCTGCTGGTGCATCCCGAATTCAAGAAGCTGGACTTCTCGACCCTGTTCGTGTCGCAGGCGGGCGGCATGGCCGCCTCCGAGGGCACGGCCAAGCGCTGGTTCGAGACCACGGGTTGCCCCATGATCGAAGGCTGGGGCATGAGCGAGACCTGCGCCATCGGCACCAACAACCCCGTGAGCAACACCGCGTTCACCGGCACCATCGGCCTTCCCTTGCCGGGCATCGAGATTGCCATCAAGGATGACGAAGGCCGCTCCTTGCCGAACGGGCAGGCCGGCGAGCTCTGCATCAAGGGGCCCAACGTGATGAGGGGCTATCACAACCAACCCGCGGAGACGGCCGCGGCGTTCACCGCCGACGGCTTCATGCGCACCGGCGACATCGCCGTGATGCAGGACGACGGCTACAGCCGCATCGTGGACCGCAAGAAGGACATGATCCTGGTCAGCGGCTTCAACGTCTTTCCCAACGAACTCGAGAACGTCATCTCGCTGTGCCCTGGCGTCGTGGAATGTGCAGCCATCGGCGTGCCCGACGAGAAGCAGGGCGAGGCCATCAAGGTCTTCGTGGTGCGCAAGGACGCCACGGTGACGGAAGAGGCCGTGCTGCGCTACTGCCACGAGAACCTCACCGGCTACAAGCGGCCCCGGCACATCGAGTTCAAGGACGCCCTGCCCAAGACCAACGTCGGGAAGATTCTTCGGCGCGAGCTGCGCACCACCACGACGACATCGGCGTGACGCGCCCTTTTCCGGCGGACATCACGGTCTTCGAGCGCGGCTGGCTGTCGTCGAACAACATCCTGCTGCAAGGCGAGCAGGCGGTTCTGATCGACAGCGGCTATGTCACGCATGCGGCGCAGACCGTGGCGCTGGTCGAAGAAGCGTTGCACGGGCAAGCGTTGTCCTTGCTGATCAACACGCACCTTCACAGCGACCACTGCGGCGGCAACGCCGCGCTGCAACAGCGCTATCCGACACTTCGCACCGAAGTCCCTGCGGGCGAGGCCAGTGCCGTGGCGATGTGGGATCAAGGTGCGCTGAGCTATCGCGCGACAGGACAGCAGTGCCCTCGTTTCAGGGCGCAGGGAACCGTGACCGGCCAGACCGAACGACAGCTGGGCGATCGGCGCTGGGAAGTGCACGCCGCACCGGGGCACGATCCCCATTCGGTGATGCTGTTCGAGCCGGAATCGCGCACCTTGATCTCGGCGGATGCCCTGTGGGAACACGGTTTCGGCGTGGTGTTTCCCGAACTGATCGGAGAGCCCTCTTTCGCGGAAGTGGCGGCGACGCTGGACCATATCGAACGGCTGGACCCTCAATGGGTCGTGCCTGGCCACGGCCGCGTGTTTTCGGACGTCGGCACGGCCTTGTCTACAGCCCGCCGACGTCTGGACGGCATGGTCCGCGACCCGGTCAAGCATGCAAGGCATGCCTTCAAGGTATTGATCAAGTTCAAGCTGCTGGAGCAGCAGCGCATGTCCACGGCGCAATGGGCGGAGTGGCGAGACGCGACGCCGTACTTCAAAGCGATTCACACGCGTTTTTTCAGCGCACGGGCGCTGGAATCGCTGAGCGAGGAACTGCTGGACGAGCTTATTGGCTCGGGCGCGGCGCGCCGGGAGGGCGACAGCCTGCTCAATGTCTAGTTTGCGGGCCAATACCGATGGCCGCATCACTGCATGAACGGAATGGGTGTTCAGGTGAATGCATGCTGCGGCATTGCCATTGCGCCCGCAATTCCATTTCCGTTTCCCCAAAAAGAAAAGCCCCAACCGGTTGGTTGGGGCTTGTCTAGGGCTGTAAGAGCCTGACGATGACCTACTTTCACACGGGAACCCGCACTATCATCGGCGCTGACGCGTTTCACTGTCCTGTTCGGGATGGGAAGGAGTGGTACCACGTCGCTATGGTCATCAGGCATAACTTGTTGTCTGGCTGATCACATGATCAACCAAACGAATTCATAGAGTTTGGAATCAGCTTTTGGCGAATTATTTTGAATGCGTCAACTTGGCATAACACCTTGATCAGATTGATCAAAGTTATAGGGTCAAGCCGCACGAGCAATTAGTATCAGTTAGCTTAACGCATTACTGCGCTTCCACACCTGACCTATCAACGTCCTGGTCTTGAACGACTCTTTAGGGGGCTCAAGGCCCCGGCAGATCTCATCTTGAAACGAGTTTCCCGCTTAGATGCTTTCAGCGGTTATCTCTTCCACACTTAGCTACTCGGCAATGCCACTGGCGTGACAACCGATACACCAGAGGTGTGTCCACTCCGGTCCTCTCGTACTAGGAGCAGGCTTCCTCAAATCTGCAGCGCCCACGGAAGATAGGGACCAAACTGTCTCACGACGTTTTAAACCCAGCTCACGTACCTCTTTAAATGGCGAACAGCCATACCCTTGGGACCGGCTACAGCCCCAGGATGAGATGAGCCGACATCGAGGTGCCAAACACCGCCGTCGATATGAACTCTTGGGCGGTATCAGCCTGTTATCCCCAGAGTACCTTTTATCCGTTGAGCGATGGCCCTTCCATACAGAACCACCGGATCACTATGTCCTGCTTTCGCATCTGCTCGACTTGTCAGTCTCGCAGTTAAGCACGCTTATGCCATTGCACTATCGTCACGATGTCCGACCGTAACTAGCGTACCTTCGAACTCCTCCGTTACGCTTTGGGAGGAGACCGCCCCAGTCAAACTGCCTACCATGCACTGTCCCCGATCCAGATAATGGACCTAGGTTAGAACCTCAAACACACCAGGGTGGTATTTCAACGTTGGCTCCACAAGATCTAGCGACCCTGCTTCAAAGCCTCCCACCTATCCTACACAGATCTGTTCAAAGTCCAATACAAAGCTACAGTAAAGGTTCATGGGGTCTTTCCGTCTTTCCGCGGGGAGATTGCATCATCACAAACATTTCAACTTCGCTGAGTCTCAGGAGGAGACAGTGTGGCCATCGTTACGCCATTCGTGCAGGTCGGAACTTACCCGACAAGGAATTTCGCTACCTTAGGACCGTTATAGTTACGGCCGCCGTTTACTGGGACTTCAATCAAGAGCTTGCACCCCATCATTTAATCTTCCAGCACCGGGCAGGCGTCACACCCTATACGTCCACTTTCGTGTTTGCAGAGTGCTGTGTTTTTAATAAACAGTCGCAGCCACCGATTTTTTGCAACCCATTCATGCTTCGTTGTTCACTACACACTAATAGGGCACACCTTCTTCCGAAGTTACGGTGTCAATTTGCCGAGTTCCTTCTCCTGAGTTCTCTCAAGCGCCTTAGAATACTCATCTCGCGCACCAGTGTCGGTTTGCGGTACGGTCGTATATAGCTGAAGCTTAGTGGCTTTTCCTGGAA
>NZ_JAAAFX010000004.1:736713-1286980 GCF_019352895.1 Variovorax boronicumulans
AGAACAGCTTGAGGATCAGCGGGTTGTCCGTGACATAGCGGACCGCATCCTCGAGCAGCTCGCGCTGCGTGCGGTTCTCCTGCCCTGTCGAACTGATGCGCACGTCGCAGAAGAACACGAAGGCCTCGACCACGCGACGCCGCGTCTGCGGATCGTCGATGCTGGTGAAGCGGTCCGCCGCCACGGCCAGCAGGCCGCGCACCAGCAGGATCTCGGGGCGCATCAGGTAGCTGTCGAAGCCGCGCGTCGTGTAGGCGATGTCGGCAGCGAGCAAGGCGTTCTCCAGCTCGACCGACTGGTCCGGGTGCCGCAACAGCACCGCAAAGGCGGGTTGGCGCTTGCGTCCCAGCTTGGCTTGCCGGATCTCCTCGACCAGCAGGCTCTCGCAGCTCTGCGCGCCTTCGTCCTCGTAGACCTGGGTGCGCACGGCGGTGGCATGCGCACTGGCCGATGCGCACTTCTTCTGTTTGAAGCGCGACACCGCCCTGGCGAGCGAGGTGTCGTAGCGGAAGCTGGCCGTCAGCGCATAGCGCCGGATGCGGCGCGCATTCGTACGCTCGATCTCGTCGCCCAGAAAACGCGCATCCGCACCGGCCGCCGAATAGATGACCTGGTCGACGTCGCCCACGCCGCAGAAGAAGCGGTGCGTGCCCAACAGCTTCGACAGGATCATGTGCATCGCCTGGTTCATGTCGTGCATCTCGTCGACCATCACCATCTTCACGCGCTGCGGCCAGGCCGCCAGCGACTCGGGCAATTCGCCGTCGAGAATGACCTTGGCCAGATCGTAGGTCGCGTCAAAGGGGCCGCGGAACACCGGATGGTCCGGGTGACCGCCGCGCCGGATCCGCTCGTAGGCCTTGAAGATCTTGAGCAGCGTGTAGTCGCAACCCAGCGAGGCCGCGAAGCTCGGGTCTGTGGCGCCCTCGTGCTCGCCCAGGTCGAGCAGCATGCGCCCCTTGAGGTTCAGGTCGACCTGCAGGAAGGCTTCGACGGTGGCGTTGTCGCCCATCGACGGAATCACCAGCTCGCTGCGCCAGCGCTCCGACGCGTTGCCGGCCACCGCCTCTATGGCCTCCCACACCACGCCCTTGAGCGCCTCGGCATCGGGCTTGACCGGCACCACGGCGCCGTCGAGATCACGCAGCACCGAGCGCGAGAAGGATTCGAAGGTCTCGATGCCGAACTGACGCACCACGGCGGCCGGCACGCCGATGCGAGCCAGCGCCAGCGCGAGGGCCTCGCGCGCCTCGTCGGTGTAGGTCAGCGCCAGGCAATCCCGGGGCTGCACGCCACGCGTCCACGACTCGGCCATGCGCAGGGCCAGGGTGGTGGTCTTGGCCGCGCCGGCATTGGCCTCGATGATGATCGTGTTCTCGGGCGCGATCTGGATCGCCGCCTGCTCCGCGGTCGGCACGATGCCCCGGACCACGAACTGGGCCGGTTGCGGCAGACGGACCGCAGCCGTCGACGGCATGCTCAAAAGTCGCCGCCGCCGCCGCCCATGGCCAGGCTCTCGAACTTGGTGATCGATTTGAGGAAAGCCAGCTTGACCGTGCCCGTCGGGCCGTTCCGCTGCTTGCTGATGATCACCTCGGCGACGCCGGGCTCCTTGCTGTTCTTGTCGTAGTAGTCGTCGCGGTAGATGAACATGATCACGTCCGCGTCCTGCTCGATGGCGCCCGATTCACGCAGGTCGCTCATCATCGGGCGCTTGTCGGTGCGCGACTCCACGCCGCGGCTGAGCTGCGACAGCGCGATCACCGGGCACTTGAGTTCCTTGGCCAGCATCTTCAGGCCACGCGAGATTTCGCCCACGGCCGTGGCCCGGTTCTCGTCGTTCATGGACGTCGACACGCTCATGAGCTGCAGGTAGTCGACCACGATCAGGCCCAGCTGTCCGCAGGTGCGCGCGAGCCGACGCGAGTTCGCGCGCAGTTCGCTGGTCGTCAGGCCCGGCGTCTCGTCGATGTGCAGCGAGATGGTGCGCAGCTTCTCGATGGCTTCGGTCAGGCGCGGCCATTCCTCGTCGGTGAGCTTGCCGGTGCGCAGATGGGTCTGGTCGATGCGGCCGATCGAGCCGACGATCCGCACCGCGAGCTGCGAGGCGCCCATTTCCATCGAGAAGATGGCCACGGGCAGGCCTTCGTTGAGCGCCACGTTCTCGGCGATGTTGATCGCCAGCGCGGTCTTGCCCATCGAAGGGCGTGCGGCCAGCACGATCATGTCGCCGGCCTGGAAGCCCGAGGTCATGCGGTCGAGGTCGATGAAGCCGGTCGGCACACCCGTGATGTCGGCCGGGTTGTCGGCCATCTCGGTCACGCGGTCGAGCAGCTCGAGCACCAGGGTGTCCATGCCCTGGAAGCCCTGCTTCGAGCGCGAGCCCTCTTCGCCGATGTTGAAGATCTTCTGCTCAGCCTCGTCGAGCAGCTTGTCGACCGCCTTGCCCTGCGGGTTGAAGGCCTCGGTCGAGATCTCGTCGGCTGCCGTCACCAGCTTGCGCAGGATCGAGCGCTCGCGCACGATCTCGGCATAGCGGCGGATGTTGCTCGCGCTCGGCACGTACTGCGCGAGCGAGTTGAGGTACAGCAGCCCGCCCACTTCGCCGGCCTTGCCGAGGTTCTCCAGGTGCTCGAACACCGTGATCACGTCGGCCGGCTTGGAGCCGTTGATCAGCGTGCCGATGGCGCCGTAGATCAGCTTGTGTTCGTAGCGGTAGAAGTCGGCATCGACCAGCAGGTCGCCCATCCGGTCCCAGGCCCCGTTGTCGAGCAGGAGGCCGCCCAGCACGCTGGATTCGGCTTCGATGGAATGCGGGGGAATGCGTAACTTCGCGACTTCGCGATCGCCCGACGAATCATTGTCGGCATAGGAGAAAACGGCGGACATGGGCTTTCCTTGCAATCACCGATGCTACGGCGCGCGGCAGGGTGCGTCACGGGACAACACTGTGGATAAGGTGTGATCTTCCGGTGAAGCGATGAGGACAACCCGCAGCAGGGTCATCCGAAAAAACAAAAGCCGCCCGAAGGCGGCTTTTGCGACGCGCAGGGAGCGCGAGCGACGATCAGGCGGTTTCGCCGTAGACCGACACGGTGATGTCGACCACCACGTCGGTGTGCAGTGCGACGCTGACGGTGCTGTCGCCGACGACCTTGATCTGGCCATTGGGCATGCGCACTTGCGACTTCACGACCTTGTAGCCGAGCTTGTTCAGCTCTTCGGAGATGTCACCGTTGGTGACCGAACCGAACAGACGACCGTCGACGCCGGCCTTCTGCGTGATCTTGACCGCGGTACCGGCGAGCTTCTCGCCTTGGGCTTGCGAATCGGCCAGCTTGGCGGCCGCAGCCTTTTCGAGTTCGACGCGCTTGGCTTCGAATTCGGCCTTGTTGGCTTCCGTGGCGCGACGGGCGCGGCCCGACGGGATCAGGAAGTTGCGAGCGTAGCCGTCCTTGACCTTGACGATATCGCCCAGGGCACCGACGTTGACGACCTTGTCCAGAAGAATGATCTGCATGTGTATTCCCCTTAGACGCGGTGCTGGTCGCTGTACGGGACCATGGCCAGGAAGCGCGCGCGCTTGATGGCGGTGTTGAGCTGACGCTGGTAGATCGCGCGCGTGCCGGTCAGGCGTGCGGGGATGATCTTGCCGTTTTCGCTGATGAAGTCACGCAGCGTGTCGATGTCCTTGTAGTCGATCTCTTCGACGCCAGCGACCGTGAAGCGGCAGAAGCGCTTGCGCTTGAACAGCAGCGACTGGGTGTTGCGCTTGGGGCGCTTGTCTTTGTTGAATTTCTTGAACGTGGCCATTTCGGGACCTCTCTTCGAAAATTAATCTTGCTGAAAATCCTGGATGTGGAGCACCGGGTGCTTGGCCGTTCCGGGTGTCGCCAGAAAACCTCTGAATTGCCAGAGACTTCCCAGCGCCTGCGTCGCGAACCGTTCGGCCACTGCGCCGAAGGCGACGGCCTTGAGGACCGCCCTGACCTGCCGGGGCCTTCCGACCTCTTGGACCGTCGACTCGTGTTCGAGCTTCAGATCCAGGGCAGGCAGACCCGCGGGGGTGAACCGCAGAGCACCGAGTTCGACGACGCGGGCCGTCAGCAGAAGCTGATTGACCGCGGCAGCCGGAGACACATCATCAGTTGTTGTTGGCAGCGTATTCGGCCTGCTGAGCCTTGCGGGCTTCTTCGCGTTCGACCGTCTTCATCATCGACGAAGGACCGGTGTCGGCCTTCTTCTTCTGAACGGTCAGGTGACGCAGCACGGCGTCGTTGAACTTGAACGCGTGTTCCAGCTCGGCCATCACGGCCTGTTCAGCCTCGATGTTGACGCACAGGTAGTGCGCCTTGTTGAGCTTGTTGATTTGGTACGCCAGTTGGCGACGGCCCCAGTCTTCGACGCGGTGGATCTTGCCGCCGCCGGTCGTGATCAGGCCCTTGTAGCGTTCCAGCATGGCCGGAACTTGCTCGCTCTGATCCGGATGGATCAGCAAAATGATTTCGTAATGACGCATGGCACTCCTTGTGGATCTTCCGTAGAAGGGTTAAAGCCACCCGCAGCGTCGGCGCAGTGTGGCAAGGCAAAGCCGGCGATTATAGCAACAAGGCCGGGAAAGCCTAGGAATCCGCCCCGAGGCCCAGCGCACGGTCCAGCATATCGGCCTTGTCCTGGCCGACGGCGGCACGGATCTTCGGCGCCAGCGCCACCAGTTCCTCATAGGAACCCGTGCCTTCGACGGCCAGGTTGAGCCGGAAGCCGCGCAGGCCCAGCGCGCCGGTCAGCTGCGTCGCGACCGGGTACGCGTCCTGGTAGCGCTGCTGCGCCGACCGCTCGCCCGCCGGGGCCGACTCGGCCAACACCAGGCCGGCGGGATGGGGTATCGCCGCGGGCGCGGGCGCCGCCGTCGTTGTCGTCGTGGCGGCGTTGCGCGGACTCAGCACGCCCAGTTCGATCATCTGATCGATGTCCTCGCGCGCGATGCCCATGCCCGAGGCCAGCACCTCGTCGACCGAGCGCTGGCCGTCGCAAAGAATGAAGGCGGAACGCTGCCGCGGTGTCAGGCGGATCGAACGGTCCTTGAAGACGCGTTGGCCCGCTTCTGTCTTGAGAAGAATCATGGTGCCTTCCAAGCTGTGTCTCGAACAGCCAGTTTGACAGCAAAAAGACTTAATTGCTTCAAATTGCATCATGCGCAACAAAGTTACACCCTGTTCGCGCACAGGCCTGGAAGGACCTGGCGTGGCGCGGGAGCGGCCCGCGCCACGGTACAGCCGGCTCAGCGCTTGGCGAGCTGCTGCCAGGTGTCGATCACGCTGTCGGGGTTCAGCGAGATCGATTCGATGCCCTCATCGGCCAGCCACAGCGCGAAGTCCGGGTGGTCGCTGGGGCCCTGGCCGCAGATGCCGACGTACTTGCCCTGTGCCTTGCAGGCCTTGATGGCACGGCTCAGCATGGCCTTGACGGCCGGGTCGCGTTCGTCGAAGTCGGCGGCCAGCAGTTCCAGGCCCGAATCGCGGTCCAGGCCCAGCGTGAGCTGGGTCAGGTCGTTCGAGCCGATCGAGAAGCCGTCGAAGTACTGCAGGAACTCGTCGGCCAGGATGGCGTTGCTCGGCACCTCGCACATCATGATGATCTTGAGCTCGTTCTCGCCGCGCTTGAGGCCTTCGGCCGCCAGCAGGTCGGTCACGCGCTCGGCCTGCTTCAGGGTGCGCACGAAGGGCACCATGATCTGCACGTTGGTCAGGCCCATCTCGTTGCGCACGCGCTTGAGCGCCTCGCACTCCATCAGGAAGGCCTCGCGGAACTCGTCGCTGACGTAGCGCGCCGCGCCGCGGAAGCCCAGCATCGGGTTCTCTTCTTCCGGCTCGTAGCGGCTGCCGCCGATCAGCTTGCGGTACTCGTTGGACTTGAAGTCCGACAGGCGCACGATCACCGGCTTGGGCCAAAAGGCCGCGCCGATGGTGGCGATGCCTTCGGCCACCTTGTCGACGTAGAAGGCACGCGGCGAGGCGTGGCCGCGCGCCACCGATTCGACGGCCTTCTTCAGGTCGGTGTCGACGTTCGGGTAGTCGAGGATGGCCTTCGGGTGCACGCCGATGTTGTTGTTGATGATGAACTCGAGCCGGGCCAGGCCCACACCGTGGTTGGGCAGTTGGCAGAAGTCGAAGGCCAGCTGGGGGTTGCCCACGTTCATCATGATCTTCAGGTCGACCGGCGGCATCTCGCCGCGCTGGACCTCGGTCACCTCGGTCTCGAGCAGGCCGTCGTAGATGAAGCCGGTGTCGCCCTCGGCGCAGCTGACGGTGACCAGCGTGCCTTCCTTGAGCAGGTCGGTCGCGTCGCCGCAGCCCACCACGGCCGGAATGCCGAGTTCGCGCGCGATGATGGCTGCGTGGCAGGTGCGTCCGCCGCGGTTGGTCACGATGGCGGCGGCACGCTTCATCACCGGCTCCCAGTTGGGGTCGGTCATGTCGGTGACCAGCACGTCGCCGGCCTGGACCTTGTCCATCTCGCTGATGTTGTGCACCAGGCGCACGGGGCCGGTGCCGATCTTCTGGCCGATGGCACGGCCTTCGGCCAGCACGGCGCCGCGGCCCAGCAGCTTGTAGCGCTGCTCGGGCTTGCCCTGCTGCTGGCTCTTCACGGTCTCGGGACGCGCCTGCAGGATGTAGAGGTGGCCGTCGGTGCCGTCCTTGCCCCACTCGATGTCCATCGGGCGGCCGTAATGCTCTTCGATCACCAGCGCGTACTTGGCCAGCTGCTCGACGTCGGCGTCGCTCAGCGAATAGCGGTTGCGGTGTTCCGCCTTGACGTCGGTGGTCTTGACCAGCTTGCCGTCGGCCTTCTTCTCCTCGGGCGTGGCGAACTCCATCTGGATCAGCTTGGAACCCAGGTTGCGGCGGATCACGGCGCGCTTGCCGGCGCGCAGCGTCGGCTTGTGCACGTAGAACTCGTCGGGGTTCACGGCGCCCTGCACCACCGTCTCGCCCAGGCCGTAGCTCGAGGTGATGAACACCACGTCCTCGAAGCCCGACTCGGTGTCGATGGTGAACATCACGCCGGCCGCCCCGAGGTCGGAGCGCACCATGCGCTGCACGCCGGCCGACAGTGCGACCACGTCGTGCGCGAAGCCCTTGTGCACGCGATAGCTGATCGCACGGTCGTTGTAGAGGGAAGCGAACACTTCCTTCATCTTGTGCAGCACGTCGTCGATGCCGACCACGTTGAGAAAGGTCTCCTGCTGGCCCGCGAAGGAGGCGTCAGGGAGGTCTTCGGCGGTGGCCGAGGAACGCACGGCGAACGATGCCGCGGGGTTGCCCGCGCTCAGCGTGGCGAAGGCGTCGCCGATGGCTTTCTGCAGGTCGGCCGGGAAGGGCTGCGCCTCGACCATGGCGCGGATCTCGGCGCCGGCCACGGCCAGCGCGCGCACGTCCTCGGTGTCGAGCGCGGCCAGGCGCTTGCTGATCTTGTCGGCCAGGCCGTCGTGGGCCAGGAATTCACGGAACGCATGGGCCGTGGTCGCGAAGCCCGTGGGTACGCGCACGCCTTGCGGCAGCTGCGAAATCATCTCGCCGAGACTGGCGTTTTTACCGCCGACCGACTCGACGTCGGTCATTCTCAGGTTTTCAAACGGAACGACCAAGGCGGTCGCGTCGAAAAGTGCAGACATGGGAAAGCTCCAGAAGTTGAAACCGGTGCCGCATGCGGACGGCGCTGCACGATCGTTGTCGTTGCTTTGGGTGCGGGCGCGGTGGACATGGGATGAATTCGGGTGTCGAGAAAGTGCAGGCGGCTGGACGAAATCTCGATAATGGGCCGGATTGTAGGCGCGACCCTGCTGGTCGTGCCGAAGGACAAAACCGCCTCATCATGACCACACGCTCTGTTTTCTTCGTCTCCGACGGCACCGGCATCACCGCAGAAACCTTCGGCAACGCCGTGCTGGCGCAGTTCGAAATCAAGCCGAGGCACATCCGGCTGCCCTTCACCGACACGGTCGACAAGGCGCATCAGGCGGTGCGGCAGATCAACCACACGGCCGAAATCGAGGGCCAGCGCCCCATCGTCTTCACCACGCTGGCCAACATGGACGTGCTGGGCGTGATCGAGACCGGCTGCAAGGGCATGCTGCTCGACATGTTCGGCACCTTCGTGCGGCCGCTGGAAATCGAGCTGGCGATGAAGTCCAACCACCGGATCGGGCGCTTCAGCGACGTCAGCAAGAGCAAGGAGTACACCGCGCGCATCGCCGCCATCGACTTCAGCCTGGCGCACGACGACGGCCAGAGCAACCGCGACCTGCAGGGCGCCGACGTGATCCTGGTGGGCGTGAGCCGCAGCGGCAAGACGCCGACCTCGCTCTACCTGGCGATGCAGCACGGCCTCAAGGCCGCCAACTACCCGCTGATCCCCGAAGACTTCGATCGCCGCCAGCTGCCGCCCGCGCTGATGCCGCACCGCAAGAAGATCTTCGGCCTCACGATCCAGCCCGAGCGCCTGAGCGAGATCCGCAACGAACGGCGGCCGAACTCGCGCTACGCCAGTCTCGAGAACTGCCGCCACGAGGTCAGCGAAGCCGAGGCCATGATGCGGCGCGCGGGCATCCGCTGGCTCAGCACCACCACCAAGTCGATCGAGGAGATCGCCACGACGATCCTGCAGGAGCTGCAGCCGCAAAGGCTGACGTACTGAGCGTTCAGCCGAACAGGAACTGCGCGGTGCCGTCGGCGCTGGTGACCGGCTGGCAGGGCATGCGCCACACCCGTTCGATCAGCGCGGGTTGCAGCACCTCGGCCGCCGGCCCCTGGTGCATGCCGCCGGCGCCGTCCAGCACCAGCACGTCGTCGGCATAGCGGCGTGCCAGGTTCAGGTCGTGCAGCACGGCCACCACGCCGACGCCTTCGGCGGCTCGCGCGCGCAGCAGCTGCATGGCCGCGTGCTGATGCGCCAGGTCGAGCGCGGCCGTGGGTTCGTCGAGCAGCAGCCAGCGCACCGCGCCATCGGGCCGCGGCGACCACAGCTGGGCCAGCGCGCGCGCCAGGTGCACCCTCGCCTTCTCCCCGCCCGACAAGGTGTTGAGCACCCGCGGCGCCAGCGCCGTCACGTCGGTCAGGGCCATCGCCGCGGCCACGATCGCGTCCTCGTCCGCGCTCGGCGTGCGCCGGTGCGGATAGCGGCCCAGCGCCACGATGTCGCCCGCATTGAAATCGAAGGCCACCGCGCTCTCCTGCGGCATCACCGCGCGCCGCAGCGCCAGCGCGGCCGGGCCGTGCGCCGAGAGTGGGCGCTCATCCAGCAGCACCCGGCCCCGGGTGGGCGCGCGCTGGCCGCTCAGCAGCGACAGCAGCGTCGACTTGCCCGCGCCATTGGGTCCGAGGATCGCCGCCACGCGGCCGGGCAGGAAACGGGCGCTCGCCGGTGGCAGCAGCGTCTTGCCGCCGATGGCGACCGACACCTCGATGCAGGCCAGCGTCACAGCCGCCCCCGGAAATGCCGCAGCATCAGCAGGAACATCGGCACGCCGATCGCGGCCGTGAGCACGCCCAGCGGCAGCTCGGTGGGCGCCATGGCGGTGCGCGCCACCGTGTCGGCGGCCAGCACCAGCACCGCGCCCAGCAGGGCCGAGGCCGGCAGCACGATGCGGTGGTCGGGCCCCGCGATCAGCCGCACCCAGTGCGGCGCGATCAGGCCGACGAAGCCGATGATGCCGGTGGTCGCGGTCACGGCGCCGACCGCGAAGGCCGTGACCCAGATCGCGCGCCGCTTGATGCGCTCGACGTCGACGCCCAGCATCGCCGCCTGCGCCTCGCCCAGCGCGATGGCGTTAAGCGGCCGCGCCAGCGACATGCCCGCCGCCAGCGCGACCAGCACCACGCTGCCCACCAGCAGCACCGCGCCCCAGCGCGCGCCGCCCAGGCTGCCCAGCAGCCAGAACTGCAGGCTGCGCAGCTGCTCGTCGCTGGCCATCACACTCAGGAAGCCCAGGCCGGCGCCGGCCAGCGCGTTGATCGCGATGCCCGCGAGCAGCATCAGCGCCATGCGCGTGCCGCCCTCGCTCTGCGACAGGCTGTAGATCAGCAGCGTCACCGCGAAGCCGCCACCGAAGGCCGTGGCCACCAGCGTCCAGCTGCCCAGGCTGCGCGGCAGGTCCGGGAAAAATGACGCACCGAGCACGATGGTCACGCCCGCCGCCAGCGCGGCGCCGCTGCTGATGCCGATCAGGCCCGGGTCGGCCAGCGGATTGCGGAACAGCCCCTGCATCAGCGTGCCCGCCATGCCCAGGCCCGCACCGGCCACCAGGCCCAGGATCAGGCGCGGCAGCCGGATGTTGACGAAGACCAGGTGCTCGGGCGAGGGCTGCGACGTGCCCTGCCAGATGTCGCGCACCACCCCGATCAGCTGCGCGGCGCTGATCGCATAGGCGCCCGAGGACGCGGCCACGGCGAGCACCAGCGCGAGCAGCGCCGCGCCGGTGCCCAGCACCGTGCGCGCGGACCAGCGCGTGGTCATGCTTTGAGCAATTGCGTGTGCAACTCGCCGATGGCCCCCGGCAGCCGCGGCCCGAAGCCCAGCAACAGCACCGCGTCGTGCGCGATCAGCGCACGCTTCCTGAAGGCCGGCGTCAGCGCCAGCTCGGGCCGTTGCCAGAACTTGTCGATGCCGCCGTGCGCCTCGAGACTCTGGGTGGTGGTCAGGATCACGTCGGGCGCGGCGCTGGCCATGGCTTCGGCGGTCATCGGGCGGTAGCCCTGGAAGCCGCTGAGGCAGTTCACGCCGCCCGCAAAGCCGATCACCGCATGCGCAGCGGTCTTCTCGCCCGAGACCTGCGGCGTGGCGCTGTGCGACAGCACGAAGAGCACGCGCGGCTTGCGTCCCGAGGCCGCGGCCACGCGCTGCTGCACCTGGGCCCACTCGGCGTCGAGCCTGGCCTGCAGTTCGCGGGCCTGCGCCTCGCGCGCGGCGGCACGACCCACGGCCTGCACCTTGCGCTGCACCTCGGCCCAGCTGTGGTCGGCCTCGATCAGCTCCAGCTTCACACCGGCGCTGCGCAACTGGTCGAGCACCACGGTCGGGCCGGACTCGGTGGTGGCGATCACCGCATCGGGCTTGAGCGACAACAGGCCTTCGGCCGAGAGCTGGCGCATGTAGCCGACCTTGGGCGTCTTCAGTGCGGCGGCCGGGTAGATGCTGGTGGTGTCGGTGCCCACCAGCTGGGCTTCGGCGCCCAGCACATAGACCACCTCGGTGATCGCACCGCTGATGGTGACAAGGCGCGGCGCCCTGGCCTGGGCAAGCGCGGGCAGCGCCAGCGCGCCGGCGGATGCAAAGGCGAGGCGCAAGGCATCGCGCCGGGCGTCGGAGAAGGACGAAGTGTTCATGCAGTGCTCAGGCCTTGCGCGGAATGTTCTGCGCGATGCGCCAGCACACGCCAGCGGGGTCGGTCAGCGTGAAATCGATCATGGCCCAGGGCTGCTCGACCGGTGGCGTGATCCGCAGGTCGTAGCGCTCGACCACGCCGCTGGCCTGCACTTGCGCCCACCAGGCGTGCACGTCTTCCACCAGCAGGTGCATCGAGAGGTTCTCGGCCAGCGCCTGCACATAGAAATCGCACAGCAGGAAGCTCACGGAACCGTGGTGGAAGTACGAGACGCCGCCGCCGTCCGACGCCATCGTGAAGCCGAGGTCCCGGTAGAAGGCCTGCGACAGCGCATAGTCCTTCGCGGGCACGAAGGCCTTGATCTCGACCGTCTTGAGATTGCTCATGCCACCGCCTCCGCGCGCTCCAGCTTGCGCACCACCGCGCGCCAGTCCTCGCGCTCGGCGGCGCCAGGTTTGCGCGCGCCGAAGAACATGGCCATCAGGTGGCCGTCGCGATCGAAGGCCTCGACCGAGGTCACGATGCCGTCGCTGGTCGGCTTCTCGACGATCCACACGGCCTCGATCAGGTCCTCGCGCAGGTGCAGGTTGAAGCCCGGGTCGAGCACGTTGAGCCACTGCATGCCACGCATCTCCATCGGCTCGATGCGTACCACCGGGCCGGTGTGGATCTGGATGCAGCCGGCGTTCGATACGAACACCATGATCGGCACGCCCTCGAAGGCCGCCTCGTGCAGCAGCGCGCGGATCGCCGAGGTGGCGGCGCGCTGGCTGAAGCGCCCCTGCGTGAGCCGGAAGCTCTGCTGGCGCTCGACCTCGAAGGTGTTGAGCAGGCCGAAGAACTGGTGCGTGTCCTGCATCGCGGCCCAGGCCGTGCGCAGGCCGTCGGCATCGATCTGCGCGTCGGGCCGCGGCGGCGCCTTGGGCGTGGGCGGCGTGAACGCCGGCGCCAACGACCGGTCGGTGTGCGCATCGATCACCGACTGCAGCGCTGCGCGATCGGTCGCGTCGCGCGCGAAGATCTTGTGCACCGCCAGGCCGTGCGGATCGTAGAACTGCAGGCTCAGCGACGGCGGCTGGTCGGCGTTGGCCGCGGCCTCGCTGACCGCGAAGCCCGCGTGCCACTGGCCCAAGAACAGGCGCAGGTCGATGTCCTCGCCCAACGCCAGCGCGACATGGCCGGAGCCCGAGAGCTTCTGGTAGATGCCGGTCTTCTCGTGCACCGTCGACGGGTTGCGCGTCAGCGCCAGCACCGGGCCGCAGCGCTCCAGCGATTGCAGCAGCGCGAGCCAGGGTCCGCGCAGGGGCGTGGCGCGCAGCGCCTGCGCATGTTCGCCCGCGTGCGCGGCGATGGCCTCGCCTTCGCTGATCGACAGCGCCTCGGCCGCGTCCTTGTGGCGCCGGCCCTGCGCACGCAAGGCGGCGAACTGCGCGCGGATCTCATGAACGTTCATCGTGTTTGTCCTTCTTCAGGCGTGGATCAGAAATCGGCCACCAGCGACACATTGAAGCTGCGGCCGGGCTGGGTGTAGGCATCGCGGATGTTCGAGTTCGACGCCACGCCGCGCACGTCGCTCCACATCCAGTACTTCTTGTCCGTCAGGTTGACCACCGACGCGTTCAAGCGCAAGTCCTTGCGGATGCGCCATTGCGCGCTCAGGTCCAGCGTGGTGGCCGAGGGCGTGACGAACTGCGTGGCGGCCGGGTTGCGCGTGGCCGCGACGATCTCGCTGTGGTCGACGTCGGCGCTCTTCTTGGCCGAATGATGGACCGCATCGAGGCGCACGCTCCACACCGGCGCCTGGTACTTGAGGCCGACGTAGAGCTTCTGCGGATCGACCGAGTTGAGCGGCGTGTTGGTGGTGCGGTCGCGCCCGCGCGTCTGGCCGTAGGCGAAGGGCAGCGAGAAGCCGTTGCCGGAAGCGGTCCAGTCCACCTCGCCCTTGATCTCGAAGCCGCTGATGCGCGCGCGCCCGATGTTCACCGACTGGTAGATCAGCGGATCGATGCGCGGAATGCCGCGGCCGCCGACCAGCCGGTCGTTCTCGATCAGGTCCCGGTAGTTGCCGGTGAAGGCCGCCACGTCGAAGTTCACGATGCCGGTGCGGCCACGCAGGCCCAGCTCGAAGTTCTGGCTCTTCTCGGGCTTGAGGTTCGGGTTCGGGATGGTCTTGTAGCCCGAGGTGATGTTCTCGAAGAAGTTGTTGATCTGGAAGGCGTTGGGTGCCTTGAAGCCCGCGGCGTAGTTGCCGTAGACGCTCCATTGCGGCGCGGCGCGAAACAACACGCCCAGCTTGGGCGACACGGCCGAATCCGACAGCGAGACCGCGGTGGCGTTGAAGCCGGCCTGGTCGGCATCGATGGAGAAATGGTCGACGCGCACGCCCGGCGTGATGCTCCAGCGGTCGTGGATGAACTCGTCCTGCACGTAGAAGGCGCTGGTGCGTTCCTTGGTGTCGGGGAAGCGCTTGAGCGGATAGCTCTCGCCGGCCGGCGGCACTAGGCCGGTCTGCAGGTTCTCGATCTTCGCCAGCGTGTAGTCGAAGCCGTAGGTGATGCGCTGCGCCCAGTCGCTGCCCATGCGGATCGTCTTGTCGGCCTGCAGGCCCAGCTGCAGCGTGTTCTCGTCGTAGGTCACGTCGCGGGTGCGGTCGGGCGAGCTGAAGCGGTCTTCGAAGATGAACTCCCGCGAGTTGGCCTTTTGGTAGCTCACCACGGCCTGCAGGTTGTCGGCCAGCGCCGAGTTCACGCGCAGGCGGCCGTCGTAGCTCAGGCGGTTGCGCTCCTGGTCGGTCTTGGCGTTCAGGCCGATGACCGAGGCCGCAGCATAGGGCGGCTTGGCGATGCCTGAGAGCAGGTCGTAGCGCGAGGTCTTCTCGACGTGCTCGAAAGTGAAGCTGTGGCGCTGGTCGGCGTTGGGCGTGAGGATCACCTTGCCCAGCAGCGAATTGCCGCGGCTGCGTTCGGGGTTGGGCGTGGTGCGGTCGATGTTGGCCGCATCGTTGTCGCCCATGTTCTCCAATGCATGCGCGCGGTTGAGGTTCGCCGACAGCAGCCACTGCACGGTCTCGCTGGGCTTGCCGGCCAGCGTGACGCCGGTGTGCCAGCCCTTGTCGTCGCCGCTGTAGCCCACGCTCGCGCTGCCGCCGAAGGTCTTGCCCTCCTGCAGGAAGGAAGCGGGTTCACGCGTGATGAAGTTGACCAGGCCCGCGAGGCCGTCGGAGCCGTAGAGCGCCGACGCCGGGCCCTTGATGATCTCGATGCGCTCGACCAGGCCGATGTCGAAGTAGTCGCGGCCGAAGGCGTTGGCGCTGAAGACGTAGCTGCGCGGCGAGCGGATGCCGTCGGTCAGCAGCAGCACGCGGTTGCCGTCGAGACCGCGGATGTTGAAGCCCGCATTGCCGTCGCGGCCGGTGTTGCCCGAGGCCAGGCCGAAGCGCGCCGGTGCGCGTTTGACCGACACGTTGGGCAGTTCGCGCACCGCATCGCGGATGTCGTGGATCTGCTGCGCCTCGATGGCCTCGCGGTCGATCACCTCGACGCTGGCCGCCAGGTCGTCCTTCTTCTGCTCGGTGCGCGAGCCGCTCACCACGACCTCGCCCAGCGCCGCGGTGCGAAGATCGGGCACCTGCTGCGCCAGGGCGGGCGATGCCGTGCCGAAGCCGATGGCGATCAGCGCGCAGAGGGTGGAAAGACGATGAGGGGAAGGATGAGAGGCCAAAACAAAGGTCCAGGGAACAGTGGTTGAAACTGCTCGCTGGACCTGTGCGCGCACATCGTGCGGCCCGTCTGGCTGGCGGTGGCCGGGCACGATGCCCGGGCCGCCAAATTATATGAGAACAATTCTCATCTGAAGCAAAGACCTCAGGCGACGGCCAGGGCTTCCTCGACCTTTTCAGCCGGTGCCGGCGTGCGGATCAGGTGGTCGAAAGCGCTGAGTGCCGCCTTCGCGCCGTCACCGGCCGCGATGATGATCTGCTTGAACGGCACGGTCGTCGCGTCGCCCGCGGCGAACACGCCCGGCACCGAGGTCTGGCCCCTTGCATCGACCACGATCTCGCCGTGCTTCGACAGCTCGACCGTGCCCTTGAGCCAGTCGGTGTTGGGCACCAGGCCGATCTGGATGAACACGCCTTCGAGCGCCACGGTGTGCAGTTCGCCGCTCGCACGGTCCTTGTAGACCAGGCCGTTGACCGTCTGGTCGCCGGTGATCTCGGTGGTCTGCGCGTTGGTGAACACATCGACGTTCTTCAGGCTGCGCAGCTTGCGTTGCAGCACTTCGTCGGCGCGCAGTTGCTTGTCGAACTCGATCAGCGTGACGTGGCCCACGATGCCGGCCAGGTCGATCGCGGCCTCGACACCCGAGTTGCCGCCGCCCACCACCGCGACCCGCTTGCCCTTGAACAGCGGACCGTCGCAATGCGGGCAGTAGGCCACGCCCTTGTTCTTGAACTCGTGCTCGCCGGGCACGTTGATGTTGCGCCAGCGCGCGCCGGTCGACAGGATCACGGTGCGGCTCCTGAGCGAGGCGCCGCTCTCGAGCTTGATCTCGACATAGTCCTCACCCGGCACCAGGGCCGCGGCGCGTTGCAGGTTCATGATGTCGACGTCGTAGGCACGCACATGCTCCTCGAGCGCCACCGCGAACTTCGGACCGACCGTTTCCTTGACCGAGATGAAGTTCTCGATGCCCATGGTGTCGAGCACCTGCCCGCCGAAGCGCTCCGACGCCACGCCGGTGCGGATGCCCTTGCGTGCGGCGTACACGGCCGCTGCGGCACCGGCCGGGCCGCCACCGACGATCAGCACGTCGAACGGGGCCTTGGCATCGATCTTCTTGGCTTCGCGCTCGACGCCGCTGGTGTCGATCTTGGCGAGGATTTCCTCGAGGCTCATGCGGCCCTGGCCGAACTCGGTGCCGTTCAAGAACACGGTGGGCACGGCCATGATCTGGCGTTCCGCGACTTCGTCGGGGAAGGTGCCGCCTTCGATCATCGTGGTGCGGATGCGCGGGTTTTGCACCGCCATCAGGTTCAGGGCCTGGACCACGTCGGGGCAGTTGTGGCAGGTCAGCGAGACGTAGATCTCGAATTCGAAATCGCCGTCGAGCGCCTTGATCTGGTCAAGCACTTCCTGCTCGACCTTCGGGGGATAGCCGCCGATCTGGAGCAATGCCAGGATCAGCGAGGTGAATTCATGGCCCATCGGCAGGCCGGCGAAGCGCGGGCCGTGGTTCTCGCTCGGGCGGTTGACCGAGAACGAGGGCTTGCGATGGTTGTCGTCGCGGCTTTCGCTGAGCTTGACCAGCGGCGACGATTCGGCGACGTCCTTCAGCAGCGACAGCAACTCGCCCGAGGCCTTGCTGTCGTCGAGCGAGGCGACGATCTCGATCGGCTGGGTGGCGCGTTCGAGGTAACTCTTCAATTGGGCTTTGGTGCTTGCGTCGAGCATGACGGACTCACTTTCGATATCTTAAAACTATCAACTAGGGCCAAAAAGGCCCGGGGCCTCGTGAGCGCCCGGGCTTTTCTGCGCGGGGCGCTTAGATCTTGCCGACGAGGTCGAAGGACGGCGCGATGGTCTTGTCGCCGTCATTCCACTTGGCCGGGCAGACTTCGTTGGGGTGCGCAGCGGTGTACACGGCGGCCTTGAGCTTGCGCAGCGTTTCCTTCACGTCGCGGGCGATTTCGTTCGAGTGCACTTCGGCGGTCTTGATGATGCCGTCGGGGTTGATCACGAAGGTGCCGCGCAGTGCCAGGCCTTCTTCGGGGATGTGCACGCCGAAGGCGTTGGTCAGCGTGTGGGTCGGGTCGCCCACCAGCGGGAACTTGGCCTTGCCGACGGCCGGCGAGGTGTCGTGCCAGACCTTGTGCGAGAAGTGCGTGTCGGTGGTCACGATGTAGACCTCGGCACCCAGCTTCTGGAATTCGGGGTAGTTGTCGGCTGCGTCTTCGACTTCGGTCGGGCAGTTGAAGGTGAAGGCCGCCGGCATGAAGATCAGGACCGACCATTTGCCCTTGAGCGTCTCGTCGGACACGTCGATGAACTTGCCGTTGAGGTAGGCCTGGGTCTTGAAGGGTTGGACTTGGGTATTGATCAGGGACATGGTGATTCCTTGGATGCTGCGGGTGGACAAAATTGGGTGCGAGCCATGAGTATAGCTACCAAATAAGACAGATTCATAGCATTGAACTATCGACAGCATCGCCGGCCCCTATGAAAAACAAAGGCCTGCCTCGCCCCTCGGCAGACCGAATACGAACGCCTATCACCCTCGTACGCATGCAGACCGGCCGCGCATGGGATTGCTTGCGTGCGCCCTGCGAGGACCCGGACAATCCCCTCTTTCAGAACAAGGAAAACGATCATGAAGGGCGACCCACAAGTCATCGAACATCTGCAGGCGCAGCTCAAGAACGAGCTGACTGCGATCAACCAGTACTTCCTGCACTACCGGATGCTCAAGCACTGGGGCCTGGACAAGCTGGCCAAGAAGGAATACGAAGAGTCGATCGGCGAGATGAAGCACGCCGACTGGCTCATGGACCGCATCTTCATGCTCGACGGCCTGCCCAACCTGCAGGACCTGGCCAAGCTGAACGTCGGTGAGGACGTGCCCGAACTGCTGGCCTGCGACCTCAAGGCCGAATACGGCGCCCAGGCCACCATCAAGGCGGGCATCGCCCACTGCGAAACGGTGCGTGACTACGTCTCGCGCGACCTGCTGCAGAAGATCCTCGACGACACCGAAGAGCACATCGACTTCCTGGAGACCCAGATCGACCTGGTCGACCGCGTCGGCCTGCAGAACTACCTGCAGTCGCAGATGGGCGAGATCCAGTAAGCGGCCGCACGCGCTTCGCTTTGCACAACGGGACTTCGGTCCCGTTTTTTCATGGGCGCTCCGGCCCTTTACGCAACTTCACACGCTATGGAATCCGGAGCATCGCCCCTCGGGCGCGCGTAGGATGCGGGCGCTTTTCTCCATCGGGGCACAAGGCCAAGAATGACATTCATTCTCATTTGAAGGGCTAGAATCCGGCCCTTCCAATGAAGACCGCTTCCGCTCCCGACAACCGCCGACGTGCCTACTGGCTCAAGACCCTGCACGAATGGCATTGGGTGAGCTCGGCGCTGTGCCTGATCGGGATGATCCTGTTCGCGGTCACCGGCTTCACGCTCAATCACGCCTCGCAGATCGAGTCCAAGCCCAGGATCACCACGCTGCGCGCGAGCGTCGATGCGGCCCAGCGCGAGCGGCTCGCGCAGCAGGCCGGCGAGATCGTGAAGACCCGCAAGGGCCGGGCCGAGTTGCCTGCCGAACTGCAGGCCTGGGTGAAGAAGAACTGGCAGCTCGACACGCCCGGCGAGGCCGAGTGGACGGACGAGGAAATCTACCTCTCGCTGCCCCGCCCTGGTGGCGACGCCTGGATGCGGCTCAACCTGGACGACGGCGAGGTCGAGTACGAACGCACCGACCGCGGCTGGATCTCCTACCTCAACGACCTGCACAAGGGCCGCCACACCGGCGTGGCCTGGAGCTGGTTCATCGACGTCTTCGCGGGCGCCGCGCTGGTGTTCTCGATCACCGGCCTGTTCATTCTCAAGATGCACGCCGGCAACCGGCCCTTCACCTGGCCGATGGTCGGCATGGGCCTGGTCATCCCGGTGCTGCTGGCATTGCTGTTCATTCACTAGATCGTTCGTTCGACAGAAAGGCTTCTCCGTGCAAGTCCGCTACTCCCTGGCCGTGCCAGCGCTCGCCGCCCTGTTCGGCGCCCCCGTCTTCGCGGCCGGTCTCGGCGCCAGCATCGAGGTGCCGCGCATCAACGCTTCCGAATACCACCGGCCCTACGTGGCGGCGTGGATCGAACGGGCCGACAACAGCGTAGCCGCCACGGTCGCCGTCTGGTACGACGTGCGGACCAAGACCAACAACCCCGAGGGCGAAGGCACCAAGTGGCTCAAAGACCTGCGCCAGTGGTGGCGCCGCACCGGCCGCGAGCTCGAGGTGCCGATCGACGGCGTGACCGGCGCGACCAAGCCCGCCGGCAAGCACCAGGTCAGCCTGGCCGATGCCGCGACCGCCAAGCTCGCACCGGGCGCCTACAAGTTCGTGGTCGAGGCCGCGCGCGAAGTCGGCGGCCGCGAGGTGGTGACGATTCCCTTCCAATGGCCGCCGGCCAAGACCGACCTGCAAAGCGCCAGCGGAAGCACGGAACTGGGCGAAATCAAACTCGAACTCAAGCCCTGAGCGTCACCGATCCCTCCCCTTACCGGAACACTGACATGAACCTCTCGCTTCGCTCCATCGCCCTGGCCGCGACCCTGGCCGCCACGCTCGGCGCCGCCCATGCGCACAACGCCTGGCTGCTGCCCTCGTCCACCGTGCTGTCCAAGCCCGACACGATCTCGGTGGACGCCGCCATCTCGAACGACCTGTTCGTCGCCAACCATGCGGCCATGCGGCTCGAGAACCTGCAGATCACGGCGCCGGACGGCAGCGCTGTCAAGGCCGAGAGCGAAGCCAAGCTCAAGCACCGCAGCGTGTTCGACGTCAACGCGGCGCTGCCGGGCACCTACCGCATCGCGGTGGTCAACAACGGCGCCTTCGCCAGCTGGAAGGACAAGGCCACGGGCCAGGCCAAGCGCGCGCGCGGCACCGCCGAATCGATCGCCAAGGACATCCCGGCCGACGCGCAGGACGTGGTCATCACGCAATCGATCGGCCGCATCGAAACCTTCGTCTCGGTCGGCAAGCCGTCCGCGCCCAAGGCCATCGGACAGGGCCTGGAACTGGTGGCGTCCAGCGGTGCGCTCACCGACCTGGCCAAAGGCGAGAAGTCCAGCTTCACGCTGCACGTCGACGGCCAGCCGGCCAAGGACCTCGAAGTCACGGTGACCGCCAGCAACACGCAGTACCGCGATGCGCTGGGCGAGCTGAAGCTCAAGACCGACGACAAGGGCCAGTTCAGCGTGACCTGGCCCGCGGCCGGCATGTACTGGATCGATGCCAGCACCAAGGACGGCAAGACCACGCTGCCGCAAGCCAAGGAACGCCGCCTGAGCTACGCCGCCACCGTGGAAGTGATGCCCTGAGCCTTGCGGCCCCGAAAGAAGCCGTGACGGAGCGTCCCTCCTTCGCCACCTGGCGCGCCGGCGGCTACGCGAATGCGGCCGCGCCGCGCCGCGCCGATCCGGCCAGCCTTCAGAAGCTGGCCGGTCGCACGATGGGCACGACCTGGTCGCTGGTGTTCGACAACCCGGCGATGCTGACGCTCGACGCCGTCGAAACTGCCGTGCAGACGGCGCTGGACCGCGTGATCGCGCAGATGAGCACCTGGGAGAGCGGATCGGACATCAGCCGCTTCAACGCCGCGCCTGCCGGCAGCCGGCATGCGTTGCCCCCGGCATTTGCCGAAGTGCTGGGCTGTGCCTTGCACTGGGCGCACGCCAGCGACGGCGCGATCGACCCGACCGTCGGCCCGCTGGTCGCGCTCTGGGGCTTCGGCGCGCATGCGCAAGACGTCGCTGAGGCGATGCAGACGCCCTCCCCCGCCGCACTGGCCGAAGCGCATTCGCGCACCGGCTGGCAGCGGCTCGAATTCGACGCCGCCGAAGGCCGCATCACGCAGCCCGGCGGCCTGTCGCTCGACCTGTCCGGCGTGGCCAAGGGCTTCGCGGTCGATCAGGTGGCCGAGGCCCTGCAGGCGCTAGGCCTGCGCGACCTGCTGGTCGAAGTGGGCGGCGAGCTGCGCGGCCTGGGACAGCGCCCCGGCGGCGCGCCCTGGCGCGTACGCATCGATGCGGCCGGTGAAGACCTGCCGCCGGTGACGCTGAACGACCTCGCCATCGCCACCTCGGGCGATCGCTGGCATGCGCACGAACATGGCGGGCGCCGCTGGTCGCACACCATCGATCCGCGCACGGGCGAGCCCGCCTCGGCCGCGCTGGCCTCGGTCACGGTGCTGCATGCGCGCTGCATGCAGGCCGATGCGCTGGCCACCGCGCTCACCGTGCTGGGCGCGATCGACGGCCCTGCCTTCGCCCGGCGCCATGGCATCGCCGCGCTCTTCGTCTGCCGCGACGACAGCGCGCCACGCGTGACGACCACCGAAGCCTGGCGCGCGCTGAACACCTGAAGATGACCGAGCCTCTTCTGCGCGCCCTGGCCGCGGGCCTGATGGTGCTGGCCTATGCGGCGATGTGCCTGGCGATCTGGCGGCGCGAGCGTCGCCGCCATGACGCGGACGCGCGCGCCGCGGCAGCGCTGGCCGGCGACGGCGCACAGCCGCCGCTGCTGGTGCTGTTCGCCAGCCAGACCGGCCAGGCCGAAACCATCGCCTGGCAGACCGGGCGCGCGCTGCACGCACAGGGCACGCCGGTGCGCGTCATGTCGCTCAACGACCTCGATGCGACCACGCTGCGCGCCGCACAGCGTGCGCTCTTCGTGGTGAGCACCTACGGCGAGGGCGATGCGCCCGACGGCGCCAGCCTGTTCACCGAGAACCTGATGGGCGCGGCCGAGGCGCTGCCCATGCTGCGCTATGCACTGCTGGCACTGGGCGACCGCCAGTACACCCACTTCTGCGGCTTCGCACGCGCGCTCGACGGCTGGCTGCAGTCCAGCGGCGCCGTGCCGCTGGCGCCCCGCGTCGAGGTCGACAACGGCGACCCCGGGGCGCTGGCCGAATGGCATGCCCAGTGGGGCGGCGGCGGCGCCGAGGCGGAAAGCGCGGCTTTCGAGCCGTGGCAACTGGTCTCGCGCGCGTTGCTCAATCCGGGCAGCGAGGGCGGCCCGGTCTTCCACCTCGGCCTGCGGCCCCCTGCGGGTGTCGCGCTGCATTGGCAGTCCGGCGACCTGGCGCAGATCGCGCTGGCCGACGACCCCGGCCGGCCGCGCGACTACTCGATCGCCTCGCTGCCCCCGGATGGCGAGTTGCAGCTGCTGGTGCGCCAGGAATGCCATCCGGACGGCACGCTGGGCCGGGCTTCGGGCCTGCTGACGTCCACACTGGCGCCGGGCGATTCGGTGGCGCTGCGCGTGCGTGCGCATCGCAACTTCCGGCTCGATGCCAATGCCGGGCGCCCGCTGATCCTGATCGGCAACGGCACCGGCCTGGCAGGCCTGCGCGGCCACCTGCGCGCCCGGGCCCTCGCCGGCCAGCACGAGAACTGGCTGCTGTTCGGCGAGCGTCATGCGGCCCACGACCAGCTCTACCGCGACGAAATCGACGCCTGGCAGGCCAGCGGCGTGCTCCAGCGGCTGGACCGGGTGTTCTCGCGCGACCAGGCCGAACGCCTCTACGTGCAGCACCGCCTGCTGCAGGCCGGCGACGAGGTGAATGCCTGGCTGGCGCGCGGCGCGGCCGTCTATGTGTGCGGCAGCCTGCAGGGCATGGCCGGCGGTGTCGATGCGGCGCTGCGCCAGATCGCAGGCGACGCGGTGCTGCGCGACCTCACGGCCAGCGGCCGCTACCGGCGCGACGTGTACTGACACCGGCGCGCCCGACGTCACACGGGGCCGCACGGGCGTTGCGTGGCCGCCACGTTTCGCACGCAGATTCGTGACATCCAGTATTGATAGTCATTATCATTCGCACGCCTCACGCAGCGCCGTCCGGGGCACCTCCACCCAGCCAGTCTTCGCCTGCACGCGCCCGTGTGCAGCGCCTGATCCGCCAGTCGAGTTCTCGATTTTTTCCCCTCCCTTACGGAGAACCTCCATGGCCTATATCCAAAGTCGCAAGCACAACACAACACGCGCCATCGTCCCCCTGAGCGGCATCGCCGCCGCCACGCTCGCCGCCTTCGCGATGCCCGTGGCCGCGCAGACCGCCAACACGCTCAAGGAAGTGCGTGTGCAGGACTCCACCACCGCTGCCGACTACAAGGCAGACACCTCGGCCAACACCAAGTTCACGGCCCCGCTGGTCGACACCCCGCAGACCATCTCGGTGATCAAGGAACAGATCATTCGCGAACAGGGTGCGACCACGCTGTCGGAAGCCCTGCGCAACACGCCCGGCGCCAGCGCCTTCTACCTGGGCGAGAACGGCAACACCAGCACCGGTGACGCGATCTACATGCGTGGCTTCGACAGCTCCAGCAGCATCTTCGTGGACGGCGTGCGCGACCTGGGCTCGGTCTCGCGCGACGTGTTCAACATCGAGCAGGTCGAAGTGGTCAAGGGCCCGGCCGGCACCGACGTGGGCCGCACCTCGCCCACCGGCTACATCAACCTGATCACCAAGAAGCCGAAGCTCGAGGACAGCTTCACCGGCTCGGTCGGCCTGGGCACCGACAGCTACAAGCGCGGCAGCCTCGACTGGAACAAGGCCCTGAGCGGCGAAAACGGCGCCGGCGCCGCCTTCCGGCTGAACGTGGTCGGCGAAGACGCCGACGTGGCCGGCCGCGACGTGGTGAAGAACAAGCGCTGGGGCGTCGCCCCCTCGCTGGCACTCGGGCTCAACACGCCCACCCGCCTGTTCTTCGACTACGTGCATGTCCAGCAGGACAACATCCCCGACGGCGGCGTGCCGACCATCGGCCTGCCCGGCTACACCAACCCCGATGCGCTCAAGCTGGGCGCGGCACGCCGCAGCTTCCTCGACACCGCCGGCCGGGTCGATTCGAGCAACTTCTACGGCACCTCGTCCGACTTCGACAAGGTCAAGAGCGACATGTTCACCGCGCGCGTCGAGCACGACATCACGCCCGACATGACGATCCGCAACACCACGCGCTACGGCAAGACCTCGCAGGACTACATGCTGACCGCCTTCATGGGCGCCGGCCGGACGCTGGATGCGAAGGGCGCACTCGTCCCCCTCACGCCGACCTCGGCCTACCTGGCCACGCCCGTGGCCGGCAACCCTGCGACCTGGACCGTTTCGCGCAACCTGCCCACCAACAAGCTGCAGGAAAACACGATCTTCGCCAACCAGACGAACCTCAACGCCAAGTTCAACACCGGCTCGATCGGCCACTCGCTGAGCGCCGGTGTCGAACTGATGCGCGAAGAGCAGGCCAGCCGCGGCTTCTTCGGGCCGGCGGCGACCTCGAACGGCCAACCCGTCAACAACGGCTACTGGCCCGCGGCCAACCTCTACGCACCCGACCCGAACGTGACGGGCTACCAGCGCATCCGCAGCGGCGCCGACAGCAAGGGCACCACCACCACCATCGGCCTGTACGCCTTCGACACGCTCAAGCTCAACGAGCAGTGGCAGATCACCGGCGGCCTGCGCTTCGACCACTACAGCACGGACTACACGGCCGCCACGCTGTCGACGGCCACCACCGCGCCCGCACTGCCCGTCGGCACGCTGATGCCCACCTCGCTGAAGCTGTCGGACAACCTGTTCACCGGCAAGATCGGCGTGGTCTACAAGCCGGCCGAGAACGGCAGCATCTATGCCGCCTACGGCACCGCGGCACAGCCCCCGGGCGGCGCCAACTTCGCGCTGAGCGCAGGCGGCACGGGCAACAGCGCGGCACGCGTGGACTTCAACCCGCAGAAGGCCAAGACCGTCGAATTCGGCACCAAGTGGGACGTGCTGAACAAGCGCCTGGCGCTGACGGCGGCCATCTACCGCACCGACGTGACCAATGAAGTGGTGCAGGACTCGGTCTCGCAGCTGTACTACCAGACCGGCAAGAAGCGCGTCCAGGGCATCGAGCTCGGCGCGGCTGGGGCCATCACCGACGCATGGGGCGTCAGCGCGGGCTTCACCACCATGGACACCAAGGTCGCCAGCGGCCCGGTCGTGCTGGCGGACGGCGGCACCGCACTGGCCTACACGCCCAAGAATGCCTTCACGGCCTGGACCACCTACGTGCTGCCCTTCGGCCTGACCATCGGCGGCGGCGCGCGCTACAACGGCAAGCTGCACCGCGGCTCCGACGGCGCGGTCGGCACGCCGGCCTCGGTCGACGCGTACTGGGTGATCGATGCGATGGCCTCCTACCGCATCAACAAGAACATCGACCTGCAGTTCAACCTGTACAACGTGTTCGACAAGGAATACGTCGCGGCGATCAACAAGAGCGGCTACCGCTACACGCCGGGCGCGCCCCGCACCGCGCGCCTGACCGCCAACTTCGCCTTCTGACCTGCGTCAGCCTGCCGCATCCGGTCGGGTGCGACACTCCCAGCCCCGGCGCCTCCCGCCGGGGCTTTTTTGATGGTGAGGCTCCCGAAATGATGCTGCACATTCCCGAGGTGCTGACCGCGACCCAGGTGAGCGAGATGCGCGCCGCGCTCGAAGCGACCGACTGGGTCGACGGGCGCGAGACGGTGGGCGCGCAAGGCGCGCAGGTCAAGCGCAACCGGCAGCTGCCCGAGCAGTCGCCGGTCACGGCCCAGCTCGGCGGCCTGGTGCTGGCCGCGCTGGCACGCAGCACCCTGTTCTTTTCCGCGGCCCTGCCTCTGCGCTTCGTGCCGCCCCTGTTCAACCGCTACGAAGGCGGCGAGCACTACGGCCTGCATGTCGACGGTTCGGTGCGACGCACCGGGTCGGGCCAGCAGCTGCGCACCGACCTGTCCTGCACGCTGTTCCTGACCGGGCCGGACGACTACGACGGCGGCGAGCTCGAGGTGGTCGACACCTACGGCGTGCACGAGGTCAAGCTGCCGGCCGGCGACCTGATCCTGTATCCGGCCTCGAGCCTGCACCGCGTGACGCCGGTCACGCGCGGCGCCCGGGTGTGCTCCTTCTTCTGGCTGCAGAGCATGGTGCGCGACAACGCGCAGCGCGCCATGCTGTTCGAGCTCGACCAGACGATCCAGAAGCTGCGGGCGCGCTGGGGCGAGTCGGAAGAGACCGTGGCGCTCACCGGCCAGTACCACAACCTGCTGCGCATGTGGTCGGAGGTCTGAGAACCGGTGGATGACCCTGCTGCGCCCCCCGATCCCGCATCGGCGGCGCTCGCCGCACGCAGGCGCGGCGCCGGTCTCCGACGCAGGCTCGGGGCGCTCGCCACGGCTCCTTTCCATGCCCCGAGGCGGCGGTCGGACGGGAACCCTGGCAGCGTCAAGGGATAGTCATTGCAAATGCGACGAATTCGTATTTATAATTGGCTTTCTTCAATCAGCCAGCCAAAGCGCCTTCACTGCCATGATCGTCTGCGTGTGCCGCCGAGTGTCCGACCGGGAAATCGCACGTCATGTGCGCGCCGGCATGACCTTCGACGAAGTGCAGTTCGAGTTGGGTGTCGCCACGCAATGTGGTCAATGCGAGGGCTGTGCCCGCGACGTCGTCGCGCAATGCAGCGTTTCGCATCCTGTCGCCGCACTCAACCGCGATGACGGGGTCCGGACCATCCAGCTTGCCACTTCCATCCAGGAAAGCAGCGCATGGAACTCTTCTCCGCACTCGCTGGCAGCCTGATCTTCGTCGCCGGCTCGGTCTGGTGGATTTTTCGCAAATAGACAGCGGTTTGTGCTGCACTGGGATTTGCCTTGGCAAATCCTGATCGATGGGTGAATCGTGTCCGACCGCTTTTCTTCGTCTCCTCCCACGGCGCTGGGCCTGTCCCGCAACGCCATCATCGCGGGCAGCGTGGTGCTGTTCCATGTGGCCGCACTCTGGGCGCTGCAAAGCGGCCTGATCCGCAAAGCCGCCGAAGTGATCATCCCGGTGGAAATCCTGAGCGAGTTCATCGAACCGCCCAAGCCCAAGGAACCGCCTCCGCCGCCCCCGCCTCCCCCCACGCCGCAGCCCAAGCAGGTCAAGACGCCCCCGCCGCCGCGGCCGATGGCCATCCGCACGCCCGCGCCGGCACCCAACGCGCCGACCGGCGTGACCGAGCCGCAGCCGCCGGCACCGCCGCTCGCAGCCCCCGCACCGCCGGCCCCGCCCGCGCCACCGGCCCCGCCGCCGGCGCCGCCCGCGCCGCCTGCGGTTCAGCTGCCGTCGAGCAATGCCGACTACCTGAACAATCCGAAACCGGTGTATCCCGCCATGAGCAAGCGCTTGGGCGAGCAGGGCAAGACAATCGTCCGCGTACTGATCGGCGTCGACGGCCTGCCCAAGAGCGCCAGCATCCGCGAGTCGAGCGGCTACGAGCGCCTCGACGAAGCCGCGCGCACGGCCGTCCTGAGCTGGCGCTACGTGCCGGGCAAGCGAAATGGGGTGGTTGAACCGATGGAGTTCAACGTGCCGATCAACTGGGTTCTCAACTAATTTTTCTGGAGCAGTTTCGTATGGATTCCCACTTTGGCCTGATGAACGTATGGAGTCAGGGCGACTTCGTCACGAAGTTCGTTGCCGTCCTCCTGATCGGCATGTCGCTGGCCTCCTGGATCGTGATCTTCATCAAGGCGATCGACGTCATCAAGTACAAGCGCCTGGCGCGCCACTCGCAGGATTTCTGGCACAGCGAGGATTTCGCCACCGCACTGAACAAGCTGGGCAAGGACGAAAGCAACCCCTTCCGCGGCCTGGCCCTGGAAGGCCGCGAAGCCGCCGCCCACCATCGCAACACCAAGGCGCATCTGCATGATTCGCTGGACGTGAGCGACTGGATCACGCGCGCCCTGCGCAACGGCATCGACGAATTCACCGCCCGCCTGCAATCCGGCCTGGCGATCCTGGCCTCGGTGGGTTCGACCGCACCGTTCATCGGCCTGTTCGGCACGGTGTGGGGCATCTACCACGCGCTGATGAGCATCGGCTCGGCCGGCCAGGCCACCATCGACAAGGTGGCGGGCCCGATCGGCGAGGCGCTGATCATGACGGCGCTCGGCCTGGCCGTGGCCATTCCCGCCGTGCTGGGCTACAACGCCCTGGTGCGCGGCAACAAGTTCGTGCTGACCAAGCTCAACAGCTTCGCCCACGACCTGCACGCCTACTTCGTGACCGGTGCGCGCGTCCAGGCGACCGACGCCACCATCGTGCCGCTCAAGAAGGGCTGACACCATGCGCACCCCAGCTCAGACCCGTCGGGAGGCATGACCCATGGCCTTCGGAACCCAAGACGAACCCGATGAGGTGATGAACGAGATCAACATGACGCCGCTGGTCGACGTCATGCTGGTCCTGCTGATCATCTTCATCATCACGGTGCCCGTGATGAAGCACGCGGTGAACATCGACCTGCCCCAGGCGACCAGCGAGCCCGAGCAGACCAAACCGCAGAACATCCTGTTCACGGTGGCCGCCGACGGCAGCTACTACTGGAACGAGAACAAGATCGAGGACAGCGCGCTGCCCTCGCTGCTCGCGGCCGAGGCCAGCAAGGACCCGCAACCCGAGCTGCACATCCGCGGCGACAAGGCGGTGCGCTACGAACGCGTGGCGCAGGCCATGTCGGCGGCGCGCGAAGCCGGCGTGCGCAAGATCGGCTTCATCACCGAGCCCAACGCGGCCAAGTAAGCCGCGCATCGGATCGACTGAAAAAAAGATGATCGCAGTGATTGACTAAATTATTGCGAATCATTATCATTCAGACATCGTTTCGATAAAGGAACTCCAGATGCAAGCCAACCTCGCCTCCTTCGCCGTCCTGAGCCACCCGTCGCTCGACCAATCGGGCAGCGGCATGACTTCCGCGCAAATCGCCCGGCCGACGCCGATGGTGGAAAGCACCGATCTGCTGCGCGGCAGCAAGACGGTCGGCATCATGCACAACGGCTCGCTGTACCGCCTGCAAGCCACCAAACTCGGCAAGCTGATCCTCACCAAGTAAGCGATCAGCCCGCCTCCCTCGCAAGTTTCATCGTGGGGCGACTCGAGGAGATCACTCTCCAAAGGGTCGTTTTTTGCTAGCCAACGGCTTGCCGACTAGCCAAGCTTTTTTTCACTTTGACGCCGTCCAAAAAAAACGCCGACCCTCAGGTCGGCGTTTTGCTTGGAGGAGCGGATGTCCTCAGAGGCCGAGCGCGGCGATGCCGGCCTTGGCGATCTGTGCATCTTCATTCGACTTCACGCCGCTGACGCCGACCGCGCCGATGACGTGGCCGTCCTTCACGATCGGCACGCCGCCTTCGAGCAGACCCTGCACCAGGGGCGCCGTCAGGAAGGCCGTGCGGCCACCGTTGATGATGTCCTCGTAGACCTTGCTCTCGCGGCGACCCAGCGCAGCCGTGTGGGCCTTCGCCGGGGCGATGTGCGACGACAGTGCGGCCGCGCCGTCGAGGCGTTGCAGCCACAGCAGGTTGCCGGCGTCGTCGGAGATCGCGATCGTCACGGCCCAGTTGTTCTTCAGGGCTTCGGCTTCGGCCGCTGCGGCGATGGTCTTGACGTCGGCGAGTTCGAGAAAGGACTTGGTCTTCATGGCGTATGGCAGGTTGAGTGAACCTGCGAGCATACCGTTCTGGCCCCCAAAACCCTGATCGCGGGAGGGCGGACCGTTGGACGGTTTTTGCCGTACCCTTGGGACCGCGCCACCTAGAATGTGCCATCTGCAGTCCTGCAGCCAACCCTGGAGTTTCAGCAATGAACGACCGCGTCACCACCCTCGACACCACCGCCGGCTACGGCCAGGCGCTGCCGCAGGCCGAACGCCAGCGCGTCCTGCGCAATACCTACTGGCTGCTGGCCCTGAGCCTGCTGCCCACCGTGCTCGGCGCCTGGATGGGCGTGGCCACCGGCATCACCCGCTCGCTCACGGGCGGCTTCGGCCTGATCGTCTTCATGGGCGGCGCCTTCGGCTTCATGTACGCCATCGAGAAGACCAAGAACTCGGCCGCCGGCGTGCCGGTGCTGCTGGCCTTCACCTTCTTCATGGGCCTGATGCTCTCGCGGCTGATCGCGATGGTGCTGGGCTTCAAGAACGGTTCCGAACTCATCATGACGGCCTTCGGCGGCACCGCTGGCGTGTTCTTCGTGATGGCCTCGCTGGCCACCGTCATCAAGCGCGACATCTCGGGCATGGGCAAGTGGCTGTTCGTCGGCGCGATGGTGCTGATGATCGGCGCCGTCATCAACATCTTCGTCGGCTCGAGCGCCGGCATGATGGCGATCTCGGTGGCGGCCATCGGCATCTTCTCGGCCTTCATGCTCTATGACCTCAAGCAGATCATGGACGGCGGCGAGACCAACTACATCAGCGCCACCCTCGCGCTGTACCTCGACCTGTTCAACGTGTTCCAGAGCCTGCTGGCATTGCTGGGCATCTTCGGCGGCGAACGCGACTGAGCGCTGACCGCGCCCCAAGCAAAAAGGCCCCGAGGGGCCTTTTTTCATGGGCGCTCGAACACCGCGATCGACTCGACGTGGGCCGTGTGCGGGAACATGTTGACCACCCCCGCGGCCGTGCAGCGGTAGCCGGCCAGATGCACCAGCACGCCGGCATCGCGCGCCAGCGTCGACGGGTTGCAGCTCACGTAGACGATGCGCCGCGGCGGCGTCCAGCCGTCCGTGCGCGCACCTTCCTGCTGATTCAGGTCGGCCAGCGCCTTGACCAGCGCGAAGGCGCCCTCGCGCGGCGGATCGACCAGCCACTTGTCGGCGGCACCGTCGGCCACCAGCATGTCGGGCGTCATCTCGAACAGATCGCGGGCCACGAAACGCGTGGCCGCCAGCGCGCCGCGTACCGGCAGCGCCGGATGGTTGCGCTGGAAGTTGTCGGTGGCCCGGGCCACCAGCGTGTCGCTGCCTTCGATGCCCAGCACCTCGCGGGCCTGCGTGGCGAGCGGCAGCGTGAAGTTGCCCAGGCCGCAGAACCAGTCGATCACGCGCTCGTCGGACTGCACGTCGAGCAGGCGCAGCGCGCGGCCGACCAGCACCCGGTTGATGTGCGGATTGACCTGGGTGAAGTCGGTCGGCTTGAAGGGCATGGTGACGCCGAACTCCGGCAGCCCGTACGACAGCACCGGACCGCCCTCGTCGAGCAGTTTCACCGTGTCCGGGCCCTTGGGCTGCAGCCACCACTGCACGCCCTCGTTCTGCGCGGCAAAGTCGCGCAGGCGTTGCAGGTCGGGCGCCGACAGCGGCTGCAGGTGCCGCAGCACCAGCGCGATCACGCCCAGTCGGGTGGTGCCCGCGGCATCGCCGCAGGCCAGCTCGATCTGCGGGCAGGTGTCGCGCGCATCGAGCGAGCCGATCAGCGCGCGCAACGGCATCAGCATGTCGCTGACCTGCTCCGGCAGCACCGGGCAGACTTCCATGTCGGCCAGGTAGCGGCTCTTGCGCTCGTGGAAACCGATCAGCACCGTGCCCTTCTTGACCACGTAGCGCACCGACAGCCGCGCCCGGTAGCGGTAGTGCCAGGCCGGGCCTTCGAGCGGCCGCAGCATGTTCTCGGGCCGGACCTTGCCCAGGTGCCAGAGGTTGTCCTCCAGCGCGCGCTGCTTGACGGCCACCTGCGCCGTCGCATCGAGGTGCTGCATCTTGCAGCCGCCGCAGGCGCCGGTGTGCAGGCCGAAATGCGGACAGCCGGGGCGCACGCGCTGCGAGGACTCGCGCCGGATCGCCGTGACCGTGCCCTGGGCCCAGTTGTTCTTCTTGCGATGCTGGTTGAACTGCACCTCCTCGAAGGGCAAGGCACCTTCGATGAAGACCACCATGCCATCGGCCCGGTGGGCCACGCCTTGCGCGTCGAGGTCGAGCGACTCGACCTTCAGCCATTCATCGTGGGGAGCAGGCACTGCATCCCTCTTTTCTTCTGTCGTCGAATCCGTCATGGGGAAATTGTCTCAGGCCGCATGGGGCGGCGTCACATAACGATGCGGCGCGCGGCCCAGGGGGTCGCGCGCCGCACAGGAGGAGGGAAAGAGAGGCTTAGCGCGAAGGCAGGTAGCGCGCGGGATCGACCGGCTTGCCCTGGCGGCGGATCTCGAAATGCAGCTTCACGCGGTCGGCGTCGCTGTTGCCCATCTCGGCGATCTTCTGCCCCTTCTGCACCGACTGGTCTTCCTTGACCAGCAGCGCCTGGTTGTGCGCATAGGCCGTGAGGTAGGTGTTGTTGTGCTTGAGGATGATCAGGTTGCCGTAGCCGCGCAGACCGGCGCCCGCGTACACAACGCGGCCGTCCGCCGCGGCCAGCACCGCATCGCCGGCCTTGCCGCTGATGTCCAGGCCCTTGTTCTTGGCCTCGTCGAAACCGGCGATCAGCGAACCTTGCGCGGGCCAGATCCAGCCCAGGTCCTCGTCGCCCGAAGCGGCCGCGGGCGGCGCGGCGGGCTTGGCCGGCGCGCTGGCGGCGGCGGCCGGTGCCGACGCGATGATCGCGGGCTGCGGCGTCACGGGACGCGTGACCACGCCATTGGGCTCGACGGTGGCGGGCGCCGAGGCCGACGCGGTCGGCGGCACGACGCGCAGCACCTGGCCCACCTCGATCAGGTCGGGGTTGTCCAGGCTGTTCCAGCGCGCGATGTTCTGCCAGGTCTGGCCGGTCTCGTTGGCGATGCGGCGAATGGTGTCACCCGGGCGCACCGAGTAGTAGCCGGGCTTGCCGTAGTTCTCGATGCCCTGCAGGGGCTTGCCCGAGGCATCGGTGGTGATAGGGGGAAGCCCTGTGCCGGGTGCGCTCCCTGTGCTGCGGGACATGGTGCCGCGGTCTTCGACCGGCACGGGACCACTGGGTGTGGAACAGCCCGCAATCACGAGCGTCGCCACCAGCGCCAAGCCGGTCCACCAGCTCCGATTGCCAAAACCCTGCATGTGTTCTTCCTTCAAGCAATCCCCGATTTTAGGGGGACAAAATGGACGGCCTCGAGAATGCTCCGCTGCAGTCCCTTGGCCGTCTTGTCGATCACGACCAGCGCCTGTCCGCCGCTGATCGAATGCGTGGGCGCCACGATGCGGCCGCCCACGGCCAGTTGTTCGATCCAGGCCTCGGGCACGGCCTCGCCGCCGGCCGCTGCAATGATGCCCGCATAGGGCCCGCCCTTGGCATAGCCGATCATGCCGTCGCCCAGGATCAGATGCAGCGTCGCCAGGCGGAAATGCCGGATGTTGGTGCGGGCCCGCTCGTGCAGGCCGCGCAGCCGTTCGATGCTGTACACCTCGCTGGCCACGTGGCTCAGCACGGTCGCCTGGTAGCCGCAACCGGTGCCGATCTCCAGCACCCGGCCCAGCTTGTCGTGGGGCTTGCCGGCCAAGGCGGGCGCGCCCAGCAGCAGCTCGATCATGCGGGCCACCACGTTGGGCTTGGAGATGGTCTGGCCCAGGCCGATCGGCAGGCTGGTGTCTTCGTAGGCCTGGTTGACCAGCGCGCTGTCGACGAAGCGGTGCCGCTCGACCAGCCCCATCGCACGCAGCACCCGTGCATCGGCCACGCCCTGCGCGGCAAGCCGCTGGACCATGCGCGCGCGCACGGCATCGGACGCCATCGACGGCGTGGCAGACACCGTCGGCGCCATCGGCACCGAGGGTTGGCGGCCACGCGGCGCCCCCGGCGCGGCAGGCGTCAGGCGCACGGGAAAGCTGGGGCGTGCGGGCGGTTGGCTGGCCATCAGCGTGGTCCCGCGCCGAGCGCAAGCACCGTCGTCGGCAAAGAGAATCGGAGGGGTCGTTTCACCGCAGCAACCGCGCCACGGTCTCGCCCCATTGCCCGAGGTTGGCGTGGTCGGTCAGGTCGATCTGCAGGGGCGTGAGCGCCACATGGCCGGCCGCCGTCGCATGGAAATCGGTGCCCTCGCCGCTGTCCTTGGCGCCACCGGCGCCGGCGATCCAGTACATGGTCTCGCCGCGCGGGCTTTCCTGTGTGACGACCTTCTCGGAGGCATGGCGTCGGCCCAGGCGGCAGACCTTGATCGGCTTGAGCTCGTCGAAGGGCAGGTTCGGCACGTTGACGTTGAGCAGCCAGGCCGGCCCTTCGAGCATGCGTTCGCGCTCGATGCGCTCGACCAGGCGGCGCGCCACGCGTGCGGCCGCATCGACATGGGCCCAGCCCTTCTGCGTCTGCGAGAAGGCGATGGCCGGGATGCCGAACAGATAGGCCTCCATGGCGGCGCCCACGGTGCCTGAATAGATGGTGTCGTCGCCCATGTTGGCGCCGTTGTTGATGCCGGACACCACCAGGTCGGGCCGGTAGTCGAGCACGCCCTTGAGCGCGATGTGCACGCAGTCGGCCGGCGTGCCGGTCACGTAGCGAAAACCGTTGTGCGCCTGGTGCACGTAGAGCGGCGCCTGCAGCGTCAGTGCGTTGGACTTGGCGCTGTTGTTGTGTTCAGGGGCGATGACCTCGACGTCGGCCACATCCTTGAGCGCATCGTGCAAGGCGACGAGGCCTGGAGCCTGGAAGCCGTCGTCGTTGGAAATGAGTATCTTCATGGCGTCTGGGAGTGGGCGCGATTGTAGGCGGCGGGCCGTCACGGCAGGGACAAGAGCGTCGGGGCGGGCCACCTATCATCGCCCCGAATCACCGCCCTAACGACCTTCGAAGGAGACATCTTCATGCATGCCTGGCTTTGCGAAAACCCCACCGGCGTCGACGCCCTCACCTGGACCGAACAGCCGACCCCGACGCCCGGCCCGGGCCAGGTACTGATCGAGATCAAGGCCGCCAGCCTCAACTTCCCCGACCTGCTGATCGTCCAGAACAAGTACCAGATCAAGCCGCCGCTGCCCTTCGTGCCCGGATCGGAATACGCCGGCGTGGTGCGCGCCGTGGGCGAAGGCGTCAAGCACCTGAAGGTTGGCCAGAACGTCGCCTGCCTGTCGGGCACCGGCGGTTTCGCCACCCATACGCTGGCCACCGCCAGCCTGTGCCTGCCTTTGCCGGACGGCTTCAGCCACGTCGATGCGGCCGCGTTCATCATGACCTACGGCACCTCCTGGCATGCGCTCATGGACCGTGCGCAACTCAAGGCCGGCGAGACCGTGCTGGTATTGGGCGCGGCCGGCGGCGTCGGCACCGCCGCGATCCAGATCGCCAAAGCCGCGGGTGCCAAGGTCATTGCCGCGGCTTCCACCGACGAGAAATGCGCGCTGTGCGAATCGATCGGCGCCGATATCAGCATCAACTACAGCAAGCATGCGCTGCCGGGCGGATTTCGCGATGCCATCAAGGCCGCCACCGACGGCAAAGGCCCGGACGTCATCTATGACCCGGTGGGCGGCGATTTCGCCGAACCGGCTTTCCGCTCGATCGGCTGGCGCGGACGCTATCTGGTGGTGGGATTCGCCGCGGGCGGCATTCCGTCATTGCCCCTGAATTTGACGCTGCTCAAGGGCGCCTCGCTGGTCGGTGTGTTCTGGGGCGATTTCGCCAAGCGCGAACCGCAGGCCAACGCCCAAATGATGGCCGAATTGGCGCAGTGGTACGCCCAGGGCAAGATCAAGCCCGTGATCGACCAGACCATGCCGATGGCCGAATTGAAGGCCGCCTACGCGCACATGGGCTCGCGCGGCGTCAAAGGCAAACTCGTCCTGGTGAACTGAAGCGCCCCAGGCAATAAAAAAGGCCCGCACATGCGGGCCTTTTCATTGGGAGAACAGAAGGCCGGGGGGCTTCGCCTCACCTGCAGCTCACTTGATTTCGTAGTCGGACAGCGATTTGCCAGCTGCCAGGGCTTCGGTCACCCAGCGCGGCTTGCGGCCACGGCCACCCGACCAGGTTTCGCCCGTCGGGCCGCGGTACTTGGCAGCCGCCTTGACGGGGGCTGCAGCGACGCTGCGCTTGCCGGTGGCACGCGTGGTCAGCTTGAGGTCGGAGGCGGTCAGGCCGTATTCGGCAATCTTCTGGCGCAGTTCGTCGATCACACCGGCACGCTCGTGATTGCGCAGCTCTTCGGCCTGCGCACGCAATTGCGCGATGTGCTCTTCGTTCTTTTTGATCTGTGAATTGATGTCGGCAAGGGTGGAGGCCATCGATGTTCTCATTCGGATTGAAAGGAAAAATTTTAATTGAAAATCCTATAGGCACAAGCGACGGTAACAAAAAATAGGTTCCGTCTTACAAGTTGGCTTGTCACCGCAATATTGAACCTTCCGACTGACAGGCACTCTGCAATCGGCCAGGCTTATCTACCGAATGCTGGCAAGCAGGCGTTTGGCAGTCCGCTCGCCACTTCGGTTTCCGCACCAAATAGATGCAGCACACCGAGCTTTCGGAGGATCAAAGCCGAACGCAATTGCGAAGTCCATCGGGCCCCATCGTGACGGTCAGTAAAGCGAATTACAAAAAGGAAAACAGCGTGCAAACACACGCCGTCCCTGAGAAAATTCGGCGGTGTTGGGGGGGTAGCTCAGCTGGGAGAGCGCCGCGTTCGCAATGCGGAGGTCGGGAGTTCGATCCTCCTCCTCTCCACCAACCCAGACAAAAAGCCCCGACGTCGCCGCCGGGGTTTTTTTGTTCTATCTCAGGGGAGCAGCCGCCAGGCGCCAGCAGCCAATCTCAAGCGCCCAGCGCCAGATGCTGTCCATTCAGGGCCTGCGCAGCGGAAGAGGCCAGGAACGAGATGGTCTGGGCCGCCACGGCGGTCGACACCCAGTCGGCCGGATTCGCATCGGGCATTGCCTGGCGGTTGGCGGGCGTGTCCAACACGCTCGGCGCGATGCTGTTGACCCGGACGCCATGCGGCGCCAGCTCGGCCGCCATCGACTCCACCAGCCGCTGCAGCGCGCTCTTGGAAGCGATGTAGGCGGACATCGAAGCCAGGCCGCGGCCCGCGACCTTCGCGCTCACGGCAATCACGCTGCCATGGCCCTGCGCGACCATCAGCGGCGCAAAGGCCTGCGCGACGTTCACGAACGACCAGGCATTGAGATCCATCATGCGGTCCCAGCTTGCGCGCTCGAGCGCATGCACGGTCGGCCCCATCTCGAAGCCGCCCGCGGTGTGCACCACGGTGTCGACATGCTGGAACACCTGCGCGATGCGCGCGGCCGCCGCCTTCATGCTGTCGGCGGACGTCACGTCGGCCGCGACCAGCAGGTGCTGCGAGTTGTTCAGGCCCGGGAAGGCATCGATGAGCTGCTGCTCGTTGCGGGCGATGAGCGCGATGCGCGCGCCTTCATCCAGGAACCGCTGCACCGTCGCGTGGCCCAGCGCGCCTGCTGCCCCTGTGATGACGACGTGCGCCGCAGGGTTGGATGAGGGGGAAACAGGAGTGGTCATGAAGTTTTTTCCAAAGAATGTGGAGGGATCCTACGACAGCGCTTTTTCTATGGCTATAATCGCAGTCTTGCCTGATAGCAGCAATGCTTCTCAGGGGCTCTTAGCTCAGTTGGTAGAGCAGCGGACTCTTAATCCGTAGGTCGAGTGTTCGAGTCACTCAGGGCCCACCACCAACATACGCGTAAGCGTTTAAAACGCCTGCTATCAAATAGATAGCAGGCGTTTTTGTTTTACGTCGCGACAGCGGTCAAACTGTCACGATCGGACTATGAATGGTGCGCTCACCTGGGCGAGGAGGAGAGCTTCTGGATACCGTCGACCGGGCTCTTGAAGATACGGTCTGCTGCGGGCAGTTCTGGAACCTTCGATGCGCCTTGCGACAGCGCGTCTGGCATCTTCGAGACAGCCTCGGCCTGCTGGCGCGCCGCGCCGAGTGAATCTTGGTCGAGACCCTTGAGCGACTCGTTGGCGAACTGTGTTGACCGCGTTCTCGCATCCTTATCGGTCATGACAATGGCATTGCCCTGCAGATCGATCTTGAGGGCCGCCTTGTTGGAGGGGATCACGGCGCGGTACCAACTGACATCCGGCGCCGGCGGCATCTTGTGCACCACACGCCACACAGAGTTGGGCAGATCCCGGTAGCCAGCAAAGATCCCGATCGCTGTTGTCTCGGGGTTGGCCTTACGCTTGATCTCGCGCGCTTCGCCTGGCCGGATGATGAACTGATCGACCGCCAAAAGGTCCGCCCCCAACACCGCTTTAGCAGTGTTCTGCAGCGCAAAAAACTCGGCCTCCTGAAACGCTACCTCCGACTTCAGTTCGAAGACGCGCAGCAACATTGGCGCGCCACGACCTTTGGTGTCAGTGTTGAGATCCGGGTCTGCACTGATCACGATCTCGAGGCGGGCCGCCTCCTTCTGCGGAAGAGGCCCGCTGCCGCCCGAGAAAATGCCGCATGCACTGAGCATCAATGGCAGCAGCAGCGAAACCTGCCGACTTTTGAACGGCAACCTCATCGAACTTGTGCGCGAGCCTGCGCGCGGCTCGCCCTTAATGGCATTCGTCATTTTTCTCCCTGTTTATTTTCCATTTTGCGCCACCACGGAGCAAACCAGGCAGGCAGGTCTCCCGTCAGCCTGACCAAGAGGCAAATCCCCCACGCCGACCTGATCTCCATCCGCTCCTGCGAGGCCCAAGCCGGATCATATGGGTCACCCGCCCATTGAGTTACCCCAGATGGGGGTGTCCTTCTGGCTGGTTCTGCCGTTGGCTCAATCGGCTACATCGAAACTCTGCGCGTATCTGCCCAGGCTCCTTCTCTCGCAAAAAACCGTCGAATTCACAGCGCCCTTCACTACCGGGCCACCAACTTCCCGCCCTTGCCCGCCCGCACCTCATCATCCTTCAGCACCGGCCCCAGCGTGTCCAGCACGTTCTGCGGCCAGGCCACCTTTTGCTCGGTTGCGTAGCTCAGCCAGTTGAACAAGCCCCACAGTAGATAGACCGGGATCGTGATGGGGAACAGCAGATGCACGGCCAGCGTGAGGCCAGGATGCTGTTTCCACCACGCCAAGTACCTGGGGCCGAAGGGGCCGACCAGGCCCATGCTTTGCCACCAGTTCTTGGGCTTGGGGATGAAAGGCGCAGGTTCGGTCACGCCGGGCGACCAGGGGGGTCCGTCTTCTTCCATGTAGCGGCGGATGTGCTCGTAGAGCGCAGGCACTGTCTCGCGGCCCAGCAACATGCTGGGGGCCAGACCGAACTCTTCCATCACGGTGGGATCGGCCGCACTGCGGTGCACGATGAAGGCCAGGTCATGGTCGTAGCTGGCCGAGGCCGTGTTGGCGCGGAAGACGGCCCGGTGCTCGGCATCGATCAGAGACCAGGGGACGCTGACCACGCGCAGGGGCATGCGGCCCAGCGCCGACAGGCCGGTGGCCTTGGCGCGGTCGACCGTGACCCAGTGGACGTACTTGTTCTTGCGGTCGAAGACCACGCTGCTGTCGCCAGGGAGGAAGAAGGTGAGGAAGTAGGTCCAGATGAGGAAGCCGAGGCCGGAGAAACCGAAAAAGACCATCGCGCAAAAGCCAAGTACATGGATAAACATATCTGGGTCCAAATAGATCAACCACATCCGCTGAAAAATGAAACCGCAGACCCAAGTCATGCCTATTGCTACAACCTGCGATAGCCCTCGCATGAACTGCGCACTCTCCCCTCCAAGCGCAATTGCCTGCGCATACACCTGCTGAACCAGCCCCAAGTCGGTCGCATCCCCGCTGACCATGCGGTGCCGGTCGAAGCGCGCCAGGACATCGACGCGCCTTTTGGTTGGCGTGGTGCTCATCGTCAATCTCCGTACACGGGCGTCTGGCCGGGCTTGAGTGTCAGGCGCCGGTTCTCTTCGTTGACCTTCTCCACATCGAACCTGGGTGCCTCCCTGGGCTTCGGATGCAAGGCTTCTTCCAGACCTTGCTGCTCCTTCTCCAAGCTCTCGAATTTGGTCCGGCGCTGCGCCTTGCCGAAATAGCAGCCGCTGGCCCAGTGTTCCAGTTCCGTGGGTTCTTGCGCTGCAATCAACAAGGAGACGATCCCCATGCCCAGGAAGAGAAGGCCCACACCAGATACCGCGCCGCCAATTGCCACGCCGCCAATTGCCACGCCGCCAAACGTGAGTTCAGACAGTGCCGTAACGGAAGCGGCGGCCACGATGCCGCGTTGCATGAGGAATCTGGCCGCCACAGTAGCGCCAGCTTGAACGGTCAAGGCGCCGGCCGGAGCAACGGTGGCGTAAAAGGAAACTGAAGCAGCTACATACGCTCTCTTGGCCTCAAGATCCCCTTTGGCCGCCGCCCCCTCCGCCTTATCCCAACAAGCCATCCCATTCACGATCCCCCCCGCAACCCCCGCCAGCGCCGCCGCCATCGACAACACAGGCAACCGCATGCTGGCCTCCACCGCTGCTTTGCCCACCGTCTTGGCCAACCGCATCGTGAGCCCCGCCTTTGCCAGTTCGGCCAGCGCCGCCACCAGCCCTGATGTGCCATCGGCCACCCCCAGCCAGGCTTCGCGCAACTGGGCGGGGTTTCGCTTCTCGGCATGCAGCGCCGCCCACAGCTTGGGCACGGCCCACACCATGCCCAGCCCCTGCACAATCAGCCCGCCGATGGCCAGGCGCGCTTCCATGTTGCCTTTGAAGATCTCTTCGTTGGCAGCCGCCAGCGCGTGGGCTTGCTGCTGCTGGGCCTTGACCAGCGCCAGGACCTTGTCGTTGGGCAACAGGCGCACTTTCTGGGCCCGGACCTCGAAGTCGCCCGTGTTCGGCATGCCGCCGGCGGCATTCCATTCGCTCAGGCGCACCATCACCAGCATGCGCACCTTCTGCTGGCCCTGCTCGGCGCTTTGCATCCAGGCCGAGGTCGGCGCCCGGGTGGCCGGCGAGCCGGCCATCAAGCCCAGCGCGCTTTTCGCATCGAAGTCCAGCTTGCGCAGCAGCGGCATGTCCAACGTGCCGCCACGCCGGCTGGCACCCAGCGCGCTTTCGGTGGCTTGCTGCACCAGCACGACTTGAAGTGTCTTGGCCAGGCGGGGCTCCAGCTTGTCGATGTCGGCCTTGCTCTGAATCAGGCTGGTGACGGCGGCGCTCAACGCGGCGATCTGGCCCGCCGAGAACGCCATCACGGCGTCGGTCAGCCAACCGTATTTCAGTCTGGCCGCTTCGGGCACGAGGCCCTTGATGAAGTCGTAGGTTTTGTCGCGAAGGTTGTCGGGGATGCCTTCGTTCTCGTCGGAATAGCGATCCCAGCGGCCGACGAGCATCTCGTGCATCAGCGTGATGGCCGCCTTCTGGTTGCCGACGAGGGCCCGCAGGGCAACGGCCGTTTCTTCGACCACGGCCTGATCGAGCGTTTGCTTGACGTACGTTTCGCGCCGCCCTTTGGTGCTCAGGGGCTGGGGGAAGTGGATGAGGTGGCTCTCGCTGGCGTAGACACGCCCCGGTTGGAAGTAGGCGTGAGGCGGCGTGTCGTCTTCGGGGTCGTAGTGGTGTGCAAAGCAATCGAGCGTGGGCTTGGCCTTCATGGCCGCCAGCCAGTCGGCCTCGTACTCGCCGAGTTCGGCGGCCTCTTTTTCGAATGTTGCGTTGCGTGCCTTTTGCCAGGCTTCGCGTTGGCCGGTGTCAATTTGGCTCTGGATGCCGCTCCAGTCGAGTTTGCCTATGCGTTTGCCATAGCGGTCGACGTTTCGCTTCTGCAGGGAGTTGCCAGGAAGCTCGACGTGTCCGACGCTGGCGCCTTCGGCCGAGGGAACCCACTCGTAGCCCTGGTAGTAAGGCAGGGGCTTCAGCCGCGTCTCCCACTCGCTTTTGGAGATGGGCGTGCCGTGGCCTTCGAGTTCAGCACGCATCATGCCGGCCATCTGCATGCTGGCCTGCAGGGTGTTCAACGACGCGTTGCACACGTTGGGCCAGCCGTTGGTGTCGGCTTTGAGGCCCTCGTCCTTGAAGAGCTTGTCGCGCGCCTGACGGATGCCGTTCAGGTCGGCGGCCAGGCCCACGGGGTCGAACAGGCCCAGCACCACGGGCTTGCTGCCGGTGGTGCTTTGCTTTTGCATGACCTTCGCGAGCGTCTGCGATTCCTGCAGCGAAGTGCTGAGGTCGGACGTTGTGAAGCGCGTGGCGCTGTCGACCCCGCCATGTTGAAGACGTTGCAGCGAGTAGTCGGCCACGCGCGTGAAGAGCGCTTGTTCGGTCACTTCGAAACCGCTGGCCGGCGGCCCCTGATTGAGTTGCACTTCAACCATGCAAGCGGCCTGGCGGTACTTTGCGCTGGTGGCCATGCGGCTTTTGACCTTCTCGCTCCACCAGTTCATGCTGAAGCCGATCCACGCAGTCTTGACTTTGTCGGGCTCTGCGATGCAGATGGTGCGCAGGTCGTGCGGGTGCGACGGTTTCTTGCTGCAGGCTTTTTCGCTCTGGCCCAGCGAGAACTCGCCCACCGGCAGCAGCCCGGCACGCGCGCTGACTTTGTAGATGTTCCACCTGCTCGCCTGGCTATTCGGCGTGGCGCCCGGAAAGTAGACATAGACAAAACCTTCTTCGCGCAGCAGGCGTAGCGCCAAGTTCGACTTCTTGCGAGGAATCAGACCTGCGCCAAGCGCGACGCCGATGTCGTTGGCAGGCTTGAGCGCAAAGGCGCCGGGCGGCGCCAGCTGTGGATCGATCGCGATGGCAGTGAGGCGCACCGGCAGGATCGAGATGCCGGTTTTGTTTTCGCACTTCTTGCAGGAGGTATCGGCCATGGGGTTAGTGTTTTCTGTGCCGCGCGTGCGGAGGCTGAAAGGAAGAGGTCAAAGAGGGGTTGTGACCCAGTGCCGGCGCAACGAGGGCAATTCTTCGGCGAAGGCTTGTTGTTTCTTTTGGCAATGCGCGATGTAGGCCTGCAGGTTCTTCCACGCTGAAAAGGCCGGAAAGTTCAGCGCCTCGGCGGCATAGGCCACGCAGTCCTGCGGATCGCGTAAGCCGGCCTCCCGAGCGAGCACCAGGTGCTGAACCGTTTGCCCCAAGGCGTCGGCGGGCAGCGGGTGTTGCGTGCCCTGCCACGCCATCAGGGTTCGGTTGATGGTTTCGGAGGCGCCCAATAACTGCCAGTACGCGTCGTCCAACTTCAGCGCAGCGTTGGTCGGCGCCCCCTGGTGGCCTTCCAGGCGTTGCAGCCCGAAGTTCGCGTCGAGGTAGATCCAGGCGGCAATGCCCTGCAACTGCTTGTGCCAATCGATGGGGTGCAAGGTGGGTGCGGCGGGTATGGCCACAGACAAGAGCGGGGCGTGCCGCAGCAGCGCCAGCACCCGTCGATCCGCAAGCCGCAGATATCGGCCACCATGGGGCGCGCCGCTGGCGCGAAGTAATGCGCCGATCTGGCGTGCGAGGCCGGCGCCGTTTCCGGTGGCGTGCGGCTGCAGCCAACCGCCGATGCGATAGGGGCCGTCGCCAGCACCGCACGCGACCATGTGCTCCAGAGCGGCCCATTCGACGCTTTGAGCCAACAGCGGATCAAGGGTGTCCTCGATTTCGACAAGAAAGGGCAATTGCTCGGCGGCCTGATTCAAATCTGTACCCGGAACTTGAATGCGCCGGTGGGGCTTCCCCGTGGCATCGATGCCAAGGTCGAGGTCACCTGCGAATGGATCGATCAGTACATACAACGGACCAGTCGTGAGATGGTGCGCCAAGGTGTCCGTCAACTGCGGCACCAGGGCGTCAGGCAAGTCGCGCCATGGCCATCCGGAAAGCGTGTTGTGCGTGGTGCCCGGATGAGGTGTCAAATCCTCATAAGTCGAACTCATATGACTGCCCCGCCGCCAGTCGCGGCGCTGGAGTCGTTCGGAGCGCATTTTTTGAAGGCTTCCGGTTCCAACGCCAACTTCGTGGGCCCCTTCTTCACATGACTGCCCGCATGCTCGACCCATGCGCCCCGGGTGCCGTGCACGATGCCTGCACCGCTCCATTCCGTGAAACTCCCACCCCCGTTGAAAACCACCTTCTTCGGCGCCGAAATCAGGATCGATTCGGTGCTGCTCGTGATGCGCACGGCCTGCCTGGCCGTGGCGTCGAGCTTGTCCTTGTGCGCCTCAATCTGGACCTTGCCGTTGCCGGCGATCACCTTGATGCTGTTTTTCAGCGCAAAGAGTCGCAGGCCGTCCTTGGCGCTGATGAGCAAGCGTTTGGCCACGCTCAGGCTGGTGTGGGCCTGGCTGGTGACGGCAATGTGCTCGCCCGCCTGCAGGTGCACGCTCTGCGATGTGGTGGCCGCCACGCCAGCAGCCGAGGCGAGCACGAGGTGCGGGCCGGACAGCTCAGGGAAGCTGGCCTTGTCGCGGTCAGCTTGGCCTTCGCCTTGAATGGCGTCGTGCTGGGCCTTGAGGGTCTTGGCGACAGTGCCTTGATCTTGGTCGTTGGATTGCGCCTTGGCCGTGCTCGCAGCTTGCGCCAGGCTTTCGTGCTGCGTTTGCGCGGCCTTCAGCCGCGTCACCGTCTCCCCCATGTACTTCACATGGCTGGCCGCATTGGGCCGTCCCTCGGTCGTGATCAACAGCCCGTCACTGGCCCGTATCGCCCCGTGCCCGTCCGTCCTCAGCTCAAAACCTTCACCTCTGGGGTCCTTGCGGCCTTGGTTGTCCTCGATGCGCGTGATGAACCCCAGGCTGATCGAGCTTGATTGGTGATCGCTCTTCAACTGCGCCTGGATCTTCCCCTCGGTGTCGTCCAACACCAGGTGGTTGCTCCTGCCCGCCGCACTGTTGCCCCCCTCCTTCGTCAGCTCCCTGCTGCGGAACCCGCTCAGGGCACCCTGCCCCGGCAGCTCCCACGGCGGCAGGTTCATCTGGTTGTGCACCCGGCCCGTGCAGATCGGCAGGTCCGCATCGCCCCCGATGAAGTCCACCACCACCTCCTGGCCGACGCGCGGGATGTGCACGCCCCCCAGCTGGTTGCCCGCCCAGGGCGAGCTGACCCGGATCCAGCAGCTGGCGTGCTCGTTCTTCTGCCCCAGCCGGTCCCAGGGGAACTGCACCTTGATGCGACCCAGCTCATCGGTCCACAGGTTCTCGCCCGCCGGGCCGACGACGATGGCCACCTGCGGGCCCTGCGTATGCGGCTTGGGCTGGCACATGACCGGGCGCAGGGGCTCGGTCAACGGATGCGCAGTCAGCTCCACTTCGACCTTCCACTGCTGTTTGCGCCCAAGGGCCGCATCCCTGTTCTGGCTGTCCTGGGCCACGTCTTCGATCAGCAGCCGGGTCTCCAGGATCAGGTACTCGGTGTTGGCCGCATCGCGCGGGTGCTTCTGCAGCTTGAAGCTGCAGCCGGGCACCATGGCGCGCAGGTTGCCGCTGGCCGTGGCCCGGCTGCCCGCGGTGCGCAGGGCCTGCATGCGCAGCAAGGCCAGCTGGCGCCCTTCGGTGAGCGGGTCGCCGCCTTCCTTGGCGCCTTCCTTGGCGCCGGCTCTGGGCTGCACGTAGTGGCTGCCCGCCGGTCCCGTGCCGTTCCCGCCTCCCGCATGCCACTGGTAGACCTCACCATTGGCCTGCCCCGTCGGCCGGGGTTCGCCGCGCCCAACCGACAGGTCGGCCCGCGGCCGCGTGTAGTCGTAGTCCCGGGTGCTGTACTGCCCGCTGGTGAGCCGGTTGGCCGGCACGAAGCTGTGCAGGTACTCCGCATCGGTCTTCCAGCCCGGCGCGTGGTACTCGACCGCCTGATAGGCCTTGCTGGGGTTCTTCTGGTAACCCCCCATGCCGTCGATGAGCACCAGGCGGTGCTTGTCGTCACTGTGCTCGAAGAAGTAGTTGATGCCCCACTCCTGGCACAGCCGGCTGAAGAACTCGAAGTCGCTCTCGTTGTACTGGGTCTGGTAGTCGCGTACCGGGTAGCGCTCGATCAGGCGCTTGTCCACAGGGAAGGGGTAGTCGCCCAGCAGCGCCTCCAGGATCTGGACGACGCTCTGGTTCTGGTAGATCTTGCAGTCGGTGCTCAGCGTGGCCAGGTGCAGCCAGGGGCGCAGGGTGAGCTTGTACTGGACGTGGCGGCCTTCTTCTCCCCACAGGCATGCGTCGGTGATGAGGGCGTTGATCTCGCGCTTGCCGGCACCGACACGGTCCACGCTCGCACCGACCGCGCCGGGCACAAACTCGCCGGAGCCGTCCAGCTCGATGACGCAGCCCAGTTCGCGTCCGATGAAGGCATCGAGGTCGAAGTCCATGGCGCCGCTGGCGCCAAGGTTCAGCGCCTCCGGGGTCTTCAAGAGAAGCTCGTATTCGAACAAGCTGTTGACGCCTTCGCGTCCGCTCAGGCGCACGGGCTCCAGCGCTGCAACGCCTCCCACCATGGGGATGGCCGGGCTGTGGATGGACAAGGTGTGTGACATCTGACTCTCCCTGGTGTGTTCTGGTGCAACCCGTCTCTGGGGACGGTTCAGAGGTTGCGCAGCACCGGCTTCTTCGGTGCCGGCAGGATGCGTCTTCGGGGTCTGTCCGGCACGGGCAGTTCGGGGGGCAGCGCATCGAGTTCTTCGTCGCTGAGTTCGGGCTCCGGCTCGGGCTCGTCGTAAATCGGCTCGGGGCGTGGCAAGGGCGTGAGCAGCAGTTCGGGCGGGCGCGCGGAGACAGCCCGCGGCGAGGGCGCCACGGGCCGCGGTACCGGTACCAGTGCCGGCGCAGGTGACCTAGCCCCGGGGCCTGCAGGCACATGGTCGGATGCTGTCGACAGCCCCAAGCCACCGATGAGCGCAACGAGTGCTGCGGCACGCTCGTCGTCACGCAGTGAGGCGGCCGCGTCCCGGTGCGCCTGCTGCTGCGCGAGAAAGTCCAGTTCCACCTGCAGCGCCTGCTGCAAGGCCTGAGGAATGCGCTGCAGCAGCGCCTGCCAGGCCTGTCCCTGTGCATCGAAGTGCACATCGAGCGTGGCGCCGACTTGCAGCAGCAGCGGCTCGAGGTCGATGACGGCGGCGGCTGTCGCAGCGGGTGCGACCGAGGGCGCGGAGTCAACGACAGCTGCAGCCGACCGCGATGCTTGTTCGACTGCCTGCTGCCAGCGCTCGATCCGGTCCTGCAAGGCACGCAGTTCCCTCAGCTGCGCTGCCTGATGCGATCCGAACGTTTCTGCCGCGGACGCGGCCACATCGTGGATGCACTGCTCCGCGCGCGCAGCCGAGCGCGATGCCGCAGTTGCCGCCTGCAATACGCTTTCGACCCAGGACGGCGTCCCCCCATCCAGTGCAGCCGGTGCAACCACTGCCGGTATCACGTTGGACTGCATCCGCTCAAGGTGGGCACCCAGCAGCGGTGCCATGGCGGCGCCCAACTGCATCGGCAAGTCGCGCGCAAGCCGGGCACGAATCTGCCGCCACACCAGCAGGCCGCCCCACAGCGCCCCGAGCAGCCCCCCGGCCAGCCCGCCCATGGCCAGCATCAGCGCGTCGTCGTTCATGCGCGTCCCTCCTCGACGTCTTCGGCCGATTCCCACTTTTGCAGCAGATCGAGCGGGATCGAATCGGCGACCTGCGAAAAACGCTTGCCGACCATGCGTTCGGCCTGCTTGAGCAACACCGCCACCGGGCTGCTGGGCTCGTGGCGCTCGAACCATTCGCGGGCGCTTCGGATGTCGGCGAGCACATCGTCGCGGGTTCGTGCCTGACTCGGATTCGGCGTCATTGCTGGGCTTTCGGAAACATGCACCGGAAGATCGACAGGCTCCGGCAAGGACGGCTGGCCAACCACCTTCTGCGCCGGATCGCAAAACAGGTCGAGGATGCGGCTGAGCGCGCGCAGCGAAGGCGCTTCATCGCTCAGTTGGGCGCGTGCCCAGTCCTCGATCGCATGCACGTACGCCGCGGCCTGCACCAGCAGCGCCAAGGGCGTCTGGGCCCGGCCCTGCGATGCGGCGCGCAACGCGGCAAGCTGCTGCGACACGGATTCCGGACTGGGCGCATCCGGCAAGCGCGGCACGGCGAAGGCACGTTCCACATCGCGCACCGTCAGTCGCATCGCGGTGCTCGAGGCCACCACGATCTCGCACACATCCGCCAGCAGCCCCTCCGGGTCGACCAAGCCAGCCAGGGCGTTGGCACGCACCGCAGGCTCTGGCATGCCGTCGATGAGCCATTGCGGATGCACCGCTTCGGGCCAGGCCTGCAGCACCTGGAGCAGCATGCCCAGTACATGCGCCAGACCGGTCGCCTGGCCCAGGCGCGTGCGGGCGCGGCACAGCCACACGAGCAGGTTGATGTCTTTGGTACGCAGCAGCAGCCGCTGGCAATCACGCTCGACTTCGGCCCAGTTCGGTGCCTCGCGCGTGACGACGAAACTGCCGTACTGAGCGTCAGCCTGCGGTGCCATGCGCGAGAACAGCACCGCGTACTCGTGGTCATACTCCAGGCTCGGCCCGCACGGTTCGAGTGCACCGATCGGCTGCAACCAGTCGATGACAGGGCGTGCCGCGGCAACGGCAGGCGGCGTGGCTCGGGGGGAGGTAGCGTCGGGGGTCATGCGATGCAATGGATGGAGGAACTGACATTCAAGCGCAGTAGCGCAGGCCGATGTACTGCTCAGGCTCGAACACCATGCCGACGGCGTAAGCCGGCGCAGCCGCGGCATCGAAAGGTCGGTTCGCTGGGCTGGCGCCGGCGGCCTCGGAACCGCCCAGCCAGGTGGACCAGCCAAGCTTCTCAGTGCCGTCGAGACGGGCCGGCGGCGCACTGTCGATGCGCACGCGCAGCTCGAGCTCCCAGACGAACTCGTAGCCCACGAAGCCGCGCACCCATTCGACCAGCAGCGGCAGGTCCTTGCCCTGGGGCGTGAAGCGCAGGTACTGATCCAGGTGCAGCGGACCGAGCACCAGCCGGAACTTGTTCTGCCGGTCGGCCACCACCTCGCCGGCGATCGCGCCCACGCCCATCACGCTGGACGTGCGCGGCTTGCCCAGGTGGCTTTGGTCCTCCTCGTCGATGCGGATCCAGTGCATGACGAACTCCTGCAACTGCACCGGCACAGCGAAGAAGCGCGCCAATGTCTGGGCCAGGCCGTCGGGGTTGCGCGCCTCGCGCCCCAGGTGGGTCGACGCCGCCATGCGCGCATGGGCCGGCAGCACGGAATCGCGGATCTCCAGCGGATCGTGCCCCGTCAGCTGTGCGATATAGCGACTGAACGTCTCGTCGTCGGCCCGATCCAGCCCGGCCGCCGCCTGGCTCTGCGCCCACGCGCGGTACATGTGCGTGAGGTAGCGGTGGTGGAAGATGTCCAGGAAGTCGGCCAGCGTGCTGTCGTTGTGGTTTTCGGTGCGCTCGCGCACCAGCTCCGTGTAGTGCAGCGGCAGCGGCCCGTTGGGCCCCAGCAGGCCGAGGCCGTACAGGCGCACCATCGGAAAGGCCGGGTTGTTGCCGAAGCGCGGCGCCGGGCCGCCTGCCACCGCGAGCGCGTCCTCCTTGCCCGGCAGCACGACCTCGGCGATCTCCCGCGGCGCAAAGGTCAGGGCGGCGGTCTGCCCGAGCCGAAAAGGCTCCTGCTGCGGCCGACTCGCCAGGCCGATGCGTGGCCGCGCCGTGTGCACGGCGCCGAAGCGGCGCATGAGTGCGGTAAAGCCGAACTTCCAGGGCGTCTCGCGCAGGCGCCCGAGCAGTTCCTGCAGGCCGAGTCCGCTGGCGTTCGGGTCGCGTTGCATCAGACGATCCCTCGCCCGCCCATGCGCACCGGCCAGCGCGCCACGGTGCCGCGTTGCATCGACTCGAGCACGGTCTGGGTGAAAACGTTGATGCTGACGTGGCGTGCGAGGTAGTGTTCCAGCACCAGGCCGAACAGATAGGGGCTGGTGCCAGAGAAGCCCTCCTCGTCGACGCTCAAGGTGCACTGCACGCCGCGCCCGTAGACCAGCGGACCGGCGCCGGGCAGTCGGCGCGTGACCGGTTCGATGCGCGAGCCGACCAGGCTCTCGATCTGCCGACGCTGCCCCTCGTTGTCGCTCGACACGAACAGACGCAGCATGTCGCGCAACGCCTGCGCGCCTTCGCGGTGCGGCATGTCGGCCAGCGGCAGGTGGTTGAAGCCCAGCTGCCGGATCAGCCGCCAGGCGACTTCACGCTGCGCGAACGGCGACTTGGGCGTGCTCGGTGCGCGGATCAGGCCCACGCTGGCGACAGGGATCGAATCGGAGACAGCCAGGTCGGACCGGCCGTTGCGCGGCACGAGGCAAGGCAGGTCCCGGTTGGTCAGCAGCGCCTTGACCGACAGGTAGCGGATGCTGTCGGAGTATGGCGCCTCGTTCTGGTCGACCAGCGAGAGGAACACCTCGGTCCCAACATAGGGCGTGCGCGTGCCGTACTTGCGCGAGGTGTCGGACGCCAGCCGCGGCTCGCGGCGCAGCGAGAAGTAGCGGCCGTAGTTGCCCTCGTCCTCGTTGAGCGTCTGGTAGAGCGGCCGGAAGTCCATCGCCGCCGTGGTCTGTGCCTGCTGCCCCGTGATGTGGCGCACGGCGTACACCTCGAAGTCCAGCGGCCGCGAGCGGTCGGGCACCAGATGGAATTCCGGCTGTGCCGCGTTCAGCTCGATGCGATCCGTGCGACGCTCGAACAGGTTGACGACCGGGGTACAGAAGAGCGCGAACTGCCCCGCGTCGACCAACCCGCCCAACGGCCCGGGCGGCTTGGTCAGCAACACCAGGATCTCGACCTCCCGGCCGTTGATCCGCTTGAGCCCGGCCGCGAGCTGCGTGAGTGTGAAGAAATAGAAGCGCTCGGGGCAGGCGAAGTACTCGTGCAACAGGTTGTGGCCATGAAAAGTGTTCCACTCCAGTGGCAGCAGCCCCTGGTCGGGCTGCAGGCCCTCGTGCACCAAGGCGCCCTCGGTGACGACATGCGGCCGCTGCATCAGTTGGCCCGGCTCGCCCGTGAAGGTCGCGACGGCCGAGGTATGCAGCAGCTCGAACAGGTGCGATGCCACCTGCTCGTTGCCGCGCAGGTAGATCGGCAAGCGGTCGAGCCCGTCCAGCTTGGCGAAGCTGCCCTCGCCCACCATGCGCAACCGCAAGCGCAACGCACCCGTGACCTGCACATGCGGCGGCACATAGCGCTCCAGCGCCGGGATGTCCGGAGGCGCCCCGGTGAGCTTGGCCTCCACGATCTCGATCGGCCACATCGTCACGTCCTGGCTGGAACGGAACTCGCAGGGCGTCTCTTCGCCGGCAGGCACCTTCGCGTGGAAGGCCGTGCCCCGCGGCACGGTGAAGCCGCGCGTGAAGTCGCCTTCTTTCACGCTCGGATGCAGCTGCGCCACGGCCATCGACGGCGTCGGGCTCAGGTAGTTCGGGTAGAGCACCTCAAGCAACCGTTGCGTAAAGCGCGGAAACTCCGCGTCCAACTTGATCTGCATGCGGGCAGACAGGAAGCTGAAAGACTCGATCAGACGTTCGACGTAAGGGTCGTCTACCTCGATGCCATGCATGCCCAGACGGCGCGCGATCTTCGGGTGCGAGGCGGCGAACTCACCCGCCATCTCGCGCATGTAGACCAGTTCTTTGTTGTAGTAGTCGAGGAGGTGCGGATCCATGGAAATTCCCGGTTAACGAATCGCGCGGGTGGGCCCGTGCGAATGACGCGTCACGCTCATGCGATTGGTCTCGAGGTCGACCGAACTTTGCACCGTGAGTTCGAGCGGGTAGGGCTTGAGATTGATCATGGCGCGGATCTCGAAAAGCAGGACGTTGTACTCGTCGCTGGCGCCCTCCTTCATCAGGGGCAGCACGGTGACAGTCTCAGGAATCAGCCTCGGCTCGTAATCGGAGATGGCGCGGCGGATGATGCGTTCGATGTCGGCCCAGCGACGCTCCGACAGGTAGCTTCCTGCCAACGGCTGTACGCCGAAGTTGATCGACGAAGCTGCCGCGTCGGGGTAGCGCTCGCGGTCGATGAGGTCCTCGGCGTTCGTCGTGTTCAGCAAGAAAGCGAGATCACGCTGAATGATGTCGCGAACCTGCGCCGCGTTGGCGGTGTATTCCGATGGCAGTTCGGACTTGCGCGCCGGGTGCTCGTCACGCAGGCGGTCGAACAGCGTCGGCAACAGCTGCGCATTGGCACGCGCCGCCGTCGCGTCGGCAGGACGAGGAGAACGAATGCCGGGGTGCACGGGCCGGCGCTCGACCCTGGCCACATCTTCGATCTGCGCCGTCTCCGGGAGCTCAGGCTGCGTCATGAAGGGCGCCTCCGAAACTGCAATGGCGCAGATCGAGCAGCGAAAGATCGCCCACGTCCGTCATCCACATCTTCTGCCCACGGCCATGCACGCCAGTCCGGCCATGGTCGCTCCACAACGTTTCACGTGCGGTCAGCAACGCATCGCGCTCGCCCTCATGCACCGGATAGCGCATCGGCATGTAGCCCTTGAGCGCGGCGCCGTCGCGCAGCACGAGATCCACCTGTGCCCACAGCAGGTCGAGCAGGCTTCGGGGGGCCGACTTCTGAACCGAGGCGAGGTCGGCGAACGCCACCCACCGGTAGGCACCGACCAGGATCACTTCGCAGACCGGTCCCAGGCGCGTGTCGGCGTCGGTGACCCACGCGAACTGCGGCTGTGCATCGCAGCGGCCCGGCGTGTCGGGTGCACCGGCCAGGGCCGTCTCACGCACGAGGTCGCTCGCCTCGAGGCCCCTCGCATCGCCTTCGGCGGCGTGCCTGAGCGCTTCGTCCAGGCCCGTCATCCAGGCAGGCGCCGGTGCGTCGGCCGCGGCTACTGTGGCCGGTGCGATCCGGCCTGCAAACACCTCCATGCGCTGGTGCTCTGCGCGAATCAGACCCCGCATCACATGCGCGGTGTTGTCGAAGTCCTTCGACAGGCCGGCCCAGGTCTGCAGTTGCTTGAGCGCACGCTGCCAACGGCCCAGCACGCACAGCAGTTCGAACAAGAGCCAGCGTGCCTGCGGTTCTCTCGGCTTGCTGCGCACGGCGGCTTCAGCACGGCTCAGCGCTTCGCTCAGCGGCTTGGCATGAGACCACTCGCGGAAGGACTGGGCCGCGCCCGAAGAGAAGGTGGGAACATTGGACATGGTCATTGAGGGAGGTCAAGGCGAGCCGTGGCACGCATGGAAGTGACATCGAGCGCTGCTGGCGCAACGGGGGTACGTATTCAGGATCGGCAGTCCGTCGTTGGCCCGCGTCGCCCCATGCCCATTCGTTCTGTGTTCAAAGCCCTCACCTCCGAGGTCCTTGCATCCCTGTTTGTCCGCAATGCGCGCAATGAACCCTGGGCTGATCGCGCCTGATTGGTGCACCCTCTTCAACTGGTCCTGGATCTTCTGGTCCGTTCGGTGGGTGGATACAGGCTTCGACGCGGAGGGCTCAACAAACTCAATGCGAGTCAAAACCTTCAGTACCCTGGGTAGCACGTTGCTGCTGGGTTTCATGAGGTAGCGCACGTGGGTCGATCCGCACAACGCACGGTCAGGATTTTTTTCCGAAATGAGGCAATAGCTGAATTTCCGTTGTCTGAACTTGGGCTCGCCGGTGGTCATGTCCAGCAAGGTGCCTACGCCATGCCAGTTCTTTCCTTGGAAGGTGATGGCCTTGAAGTGCTCGTTCGGATAGAAGCATGGCGCGTTCGGATCGATGCGCTTACGCTGGCTCTTGGAATATCGAGTGAGATCGCAGGATTTGTCTCGCCCATCTGCTGGGACCCACTCGCCATCGACTTGAGCGGCGCCGAGATTGAAGGAAACCGCGTCCTCGCCCGGACTGACGGCAAGCGCAGGGCGGGCGTTGGTGTCTGTGCATTCGAGTGGAATGTTCAAAGAAAAATACTGACGGTTCTTGACTTCATCAAAGTAGACAGCAGCACCCTCAGCCCCATCGCGATGAGGACCAAAAAAATAGCCTCCCGCCAAGTCATTGATGAGGAATCTGCAATCGCCCTTCAAACTTACTGCACGCGTAGGGGCATGAGTCTCGGATCGTGGCAGTGTTGCACCAATTTTTTGCGCCCACGCTGTACTACCTATGCCCATCAGCACCAAAATCGTTGAGCGAAACAGATGGCCAAACATCTTCATGGCCCCCTCCTGGACCAGCCTTCGGGTTCATCTTTCGTTTGTCCCTGTGCATCAGGAAACTTTTCGCGATCCATCAACACCATGACCGCTGAGACATGCGCCTGGAACCGTGCCTGAACCCCGTAAATGGACGCATAGTTGAAGGATGGGTGCCCCACGTTCACCGTTGCCGCAACATTGCCGAAGCTGCTGTGCGTGTAATAAGGGGCGGCGCCGTGTGTGGGCGTTTGCATCTCGGGTGACGGCCACCTAGACGATGCGGCGCTTTTATCCCTTTTAGAAAACACCAAACAATTGACGCATATCAACGCCAACAGGAGCAAATTGGGCGCGAAACTTTCCATCATTTACGGGGTACAGTAGGCGCAGATGTGGACGGCAATGAATCCACAAACTCGATGCTGCTCAGCATCTTCATGCTCGCGAAAAGGACATCGCCACTGGGATGGCTCAAGTAGCGAACCTGCGTATATCCACACAAAATACTTTCACCTTTCTCAGGAATAAGGCAGTAGTTGAATGTCCTTTGCCGGAACTTGGGCTCCCCTGTGGTTGCGTCCAGCAAGGTGCCCGTGCCCAGCCAGTTCTTGCCTCGGAACTCGAATGCCTTGAAGTGCTCTTCCGGGTAAAAGCATGGCGCATTGACGTCGATGCCCTTCCGCACGGCTTCAGGAAATCGCTTTGGATCACAGGTTCTCTCTCGTAAGTCCACGGGCACCCATTCGTCGCTGACCTGCTTGGCCCCCAACCTGAAAGAGAGTTCGTTTGCACCAAGATCGGCAGCCATTTCGTTCTTCGCGTTGGGCTTAGTGCAGAACAGGGGAATAGCCGATTCTGGCACCCATTTTTTCTCGCTGGGGTAAGCGAGGTAAAACGAGACTCCACCGACCCCGTCTTTATCGGGGCCACGGAAATGATGGCCTTTTAGGTCACTCACGGTGAAATGACAGCCCCCACTCAAATCAACCATGTGCATGGGCACCATGGCCGCGAATTTTGGCCGTCTCAGATTCGACGCAATTTGCGCCTGAGCAATGCCGAAAATGGCGAACAATCCAAGTAGAAGCAGATCACGCAACGCGCGGTGCGCCTTGTTCACAGTAGCCTCCTGACCCATCCCTCGGGCACGTCTTTCATCTGTCCCTGGGCATCCGGAAACTGCTCCCTGTCTGTCAGCGTCATCGTCGCAGCGACGTGCGCTTGGAAGCGCGCTTGCACGCCATAGATAAGGGCATAACTGCTGGACGGATGCCCCACATTGACCGTTGCGGCCACGTCACCGAAGCTGCCATGGGTGTAGTAAGTCACACCGCCTGCAGTTGCCCGCATAAACGCAGCAGTTGGGTCAGCGCTGCGGCCGGCCGCACTCCAAGCCCAGTAAGCGCCGGCGCTGTCGCTGGCTTCGAAGCCACCTTCACCAAGCGTTTCGACAGCATCGCGCAACTTAATGAGTTCGGAGGAGGTCTGTCTCTCTAATGCCATGAATGCCGTACTTACGCCTGTGCTTTGGACAATTCGATGTGCAGCCACAAACTGAGCCTCCAGTTGCGTGCTTACACTGATCCCTTTGAACTTCGCATACTGAATGTAGTTTTCTGGCCAGGTCAGTTGCAGAAACCCTCGACCGAACCAAGGGGCGTATCGGGTACTCGCGCCACCGGTTTCAGCTAACAAAGCAAACCGTTGGGTTTCTTGCATCGCATTGCCATAGAACGCGGCTAGTCGGCTTGGGGTGGTGATGCAGTATTTGCGGGTGGTCTTGTTCAAGTACGTCAGGTTGTCTTTAAGAATCTGTTTCCCGGGATTCACCCCCTCGCTGACCCACCCCTTAGCCCCCGCGTTGCGCAGCGCCGTTTTCGGGAACAGTTGGATGGCCTCTTTCTCACTCAGCCAAAAGCACTGCCTGAAATGCCCCACAAACTCCCTCGGATGAAACCGCCAGTCGGCCTTGAGGAAGTCCCCCGGCAGGTCGAGGAAACTGATCGCCTTGGCGTGCTTCACAAAGCGATTCCATTTCTGCGCGCCCGTCGCGTCGTCGTCAGTATCCTTGTAGTCCTCGGTTTCCAGCCACCCGTAGCGCGCTTCGATGTTGGTTTGATCCCATTCGCTGGGGAACTGGCAGATGGCCCGACGGAGCTTTTCTCGCACAGTGGCTTCGCCCAGCCGCCGCGCGAGTTGCGCGGGTTCCATGCGCCGCTCATTTTGGGGATCGGGGTCGCGGATCAGTCCCCTCAGATGCAGTGAGTCACAACGCTGGTCGTTTGGGGTGGCATCGTCGTTGAAACAGTTCCAGCCCCTGACGGGCAGGAAGTCCGCGTCGCTGAATTTGAACGTGCCCGGCGCGTTGAGGTCCGCCCAAATGGTGCCGGTGGCCGTCGGAATTTCGCGCCAATGAGCGGCGTTGGTCGGCAGCGGATCAGCACCCAGATTTCGCCCGAAACGCAGCAGTTCGTACCAACCGCTCGGGCTGCTGGCGGCTTGGGTGGCGGCATCCAGGCTGTTGTGTCGCTCTACGGCTTTGGTGTAGAGGGTGTATTCAAAATCCGTCTCGAAATTGGGGCTTCCAATGGGGTAGCCGACATCGACCAGAGATGTCGTATCGGCGGTAGCGCGGTAGCTGCTGACGTGGGCGCTGCCCCTCTCGTAGCGGATCTCGACCCACTGAGCAGCGTGCAGCGTATTCGGGGGAAAGTGGTCAGAGGCAGCACTGGCGCCCCCGCCCCCTGTGCCGCGCTGTCCTTGCAGATGACTGGTTGGGGCCGTCGTTCGGGTCGGCGTGCCGGCCGGCAGATAGACGTAAATGCTGCCGAACATGCTGTCAGTGCGGCCATTTTTCGTGGGCGCCATGGGCGCACGTGCACCGCTGCCGTGCGCGATGACGCCCTCTTGCGCGAGCAGACTCAGTTCGGTATCGAGTGCCGCGATGCGCTGACGCAGGTGCTCCACCGTAGCCGGAGGGGTATGCAAGGACATGGCCACGCGTGCGCAGGCGGTGTCGAGCAGGCTGATGGCCTTGTCGGGCAGCTGACGCGATGGAATGTAGCGGTGCGACAGCGTCACCGCCGCGCGCACAGCCTCATCGAGCACCGTCACGCCATGGTGTTGCGTGAACGTGGAAACCAGGCCCCGCACCATCTCGATGGCCGAGACTTCCTCTGGCTCCGGCACCTGCAACACCTGGAAGCGGCGCGTCAACGCAGGATCCTTTTCGATGTGTCGCTTGTATTCGCTCCATGTCGTGGCACCGACGGTGCGCAACGTGCCACGCGCCAGCGCGGGCTTGAGCAGGTTCGCCGCATCGCCCGTGCCGGCCTGGCCGCCCGCACCGATCAGCGTGTGCACCTCGTCCACGAAAAGGATCACCGGCTGGACCGACTGGCCGGCTTCTTCGAGCAGTGCCTTCAACCGGGATTCGAATTCGCCGCGCATGCTGGCGCCGGCCAACAACGCACCCACATCCAGACTGAGGAGCCGCACCTCGCGCAGGATTGGAGGCACCTCGGCTCGCGCAATGGCGAGCGCCAACCCCTCGACCACAGCCGTCTTGCCGACACCCGCTTCTCCGGTCAACAGCGGGTTGTTCTGGCGGCGGCGCAGCAGGATGTCTACCATCGTCCGGATCTCGTTCTCGCGGCCAATCACAGGATCGATCTCACCGGCGCGTGCACGCGCCGTCAGGTCGCTGCAGTACTTGCTCAGCGCAGACTTGCCGTCCTGCACATCTGCCAGCGCACCACTGGACTCCCCTGGCACTGCGGCGGTCAATCCCGAGCCGTCGTGCGCTCCCTCTTTGTCTTCGGGGGAGCCACCGACGATGGCCATGATCGATTCGTTGAGAGCGTCGACTGGAATCTTCTGGAACGCAGCAGACGCACCAATCAGCACACCTCGCAACTCGGGCGTCTGCACAAGTGCCACGAGCAACCAGCCGCTGCGGATGCTGCGTCCCCCGAACTCCAGGCTCGAAAGGAGCCAGGCGCGCTCGATCGTGCTGCCGATGTGATGCGAGAAATCACTCAACGAGGTCGCGCCCGCCGGCAAAGCGGACAACGCAACAGCCAGATCCTTCTCGACAACCTGCGGATCGACCTGGTAGTGGCGCAGGATCCGGTGCAGGTCACTGTCGCTCAGCTGCCAGAGCTGGTGAAGCCAGTGAATGAGCTCAACGTAAGGATTGCCCCGGAGCTTGGCAAATGCCGTCGCGGACTCGAGCGCCCGGAACAGGGTGAGATTGAGCTTGCCGAAAAGTGCGCGTCGGGAGATGGCCATCGCGCTCAACGCCCCATGTGAACGTCAAACGGGCCTGCGGTCGGGTGCGCGATCGCGCCGTGCAGACCGCGCCGCCCGATGCGCAGATCGCCCACACGCCCTTCCATCGGGCGCTGTTCCGCTCCCACTTTTCGAGCCATGAGACTCCCCCCGTTCCCGTATCTTTTAGTAAGCGCAGATTCTGGTGGTGAACGGATGCCCTCGCACATTGGGATTGTGGAGAAAAGTTACCTCGAAGAAGCGAGGCATCAGAACGCGCATTAATACGCAGTTAAAGATGTTTTTTGGCCAGTTACCTTGCAGAAGCCTGCATTCAGATGAAGGACATGAGTACTTTTAACCGTCGTTCAGTCGCACACCGCAACCGCTGCGCGGCAGCTTGGCCGAGAGAGCGCGTTCAGATCGGCTACTTTCCGCCGAGCCCCGCCCTGCCGCAGCGGCCCGCGCAGGCCGATCAAATTGAACGTGTTGCCACCGAAGCGGCGCAGTTCTTCAAGCTGCACGCCATTCGCTTCAGGCGGCCGCATCCAGACGAACGATGCGCGTCGCAGCCAGCCACTCGGGCGCCCCGTGGCCCAAATAGACGATCGCCACATCGGCCAGCTCACGCCGAAGCAGCCCATGGAGGTGCCGCGCCTCCTGCGCGGGCAGCGAGCAGAAGGCTTCGTCTAGGCGGCCACCGTGGCCGCTCTGGGTGGCGACCTGCACGCCGCACTTGAATCGGTGCTGACCGGCCCGCTGGCGCCGTTTCGCGGCCGCCTGTGCTTCGGTCCGCCCGATGCCGCAGTGCTGCCTGTGCACAGCGTGCCGGTCGATGCGTTGATGACGCCTGAGCACCTGCAGCAGGTATGTGGGCATTTCGATGCGAAGCACGGCGCCACGCCAGCGCGCGTGGTGGCGTCGATCTGGTCGAAGTGGCATTTCGCCATCGTCATGCCCGCCTGGTTCATCGGTCATGTGCTGCTCGGGCGCCGGTTGCCGATGGCGCTCGGCGCACTGCGCTTCGACATGGACGGGGAGGGCCGCACGCTGGGCCTGCGCCTGCCCGACGGCGGCGAGCGCATCGGCGGCGCCGCTGATGCCGAGCGGGCGATGTCCGAGCTGATGGATCAGCACCTGACGCCCTTCATCGCGCAGCTGGCCGAGCGCACGGGCGTAACGCACCGCGTGCTGTGGAGCAATGCGGGCAATCTGTTCGAGGCCTTTATCCGCCGCCTCGACGAAACACATCCGGGCCTCGATGGGCTGGCACAGGCGCGCCGCTGGCTCGAGACCGAGGTCGATGCACGCGGGCAGCCGAATCCGATGTTTCAGCCGGTGCTCTACCTGCCGCGTGCCGAAGACCTGCATCGCATGCGCCGAATCTGTTGCATGCGCTATCTCGTGCCCGACCGGGTCTTCTGCACCACCTGTCCGAGCCCGCTTCTCGAGGCGGAGAACAAGGCCTGCAAGCCGCCGGAGGCGAACCCATGACGCCGTCGCATCGCAGCCTGTGGCGTGCGCTCAAGGACGGCATCCGCCTGGCGCGGCCTTACTTCGGTTCGCGCGAACGCGGCATGGCCTGGGCGCTGTTCATCGGCGTGATCGCCTTGCAGCTGTGCGTGGTCGGCATCGATGTCGCGCTCAACCATTGGCGCGGCGCCTTCTTCGAGGCGCTGCAGAAGCGCGATGGCTGCGCCTTCGTGCGGCAGCTCTGGATCTACTGCGTGATCGGCGCCGGCTTCATCCTTGCGACCACCTTCAAGGACTACGTGACGCAATGGCTGTCGATCCGCTGGCGCCGCTGGATGAGCGACGGGCTCGCCGCGCGCTGGCTCGACGGCCCGACGCACTACCGCATGCAGGTGATGGCTACGGCGGGCGAGGGCCCGGACAACCCCGACCAGCGCATCGCGGAAGACGTGCGTTCGTTCGTGCGGCTGTCGATCTCGTTGACGGTCGGCGTGCTGGGCAACCTGGTGTCGCTGGCGTCCTTCGTCTTCATCCTCTGGGAGCTTTCGGCCGCGGCGCCGTTGACGTTGCTGGGGTTGTCCTGGACCCTGCCGGGCTATCTGGTCTGGGTCGCTCTGGCTTATGCGCTGGTGGGCACGGTGCTCACGCACCTGATCGGCCGCGCGCTGATACCGCTCGATGTCGAGCAGGAGCGACGCGAGGCCGACTATCGCTACGCGCTGGTGCGCCTGCGCGATGAGGGCGAGGCGGTGGCGCTGGCGGGCGGCGAGGCCCGCGAGCGCGAGGGGTTGGCGCTGCGCTTCGATGCGCTGGTGCGCAACACCTCCGCACTGATGCGCCGGAAGCGCTCGCTGTCTTTCATGACCGCTGGCTACAAGCACGCATCGCTGGTGTTTCCGTACCTGGTGGTGGGCCCGCTCTACTTTGCGGGAAAGATGACGCTGGGCGTGCTGATGCAGACCGGCTCGGCCTTCGCGCAGGTGCGCTCGGCCATGTCGTTCCTGATCACCTCCTATGCCACCCTGGCCGAGGCCGCGGCGGTGATCCACCGGCTTACGGAATTCGAGGCCGCCATCGCGCGCAACGCCGCGGCAAGCGACGGGTTGTCGAGCGCACGGGCCGAGGAGGGCGGGCTGTTGATCGATTCGCTGGCGGTCGGCGCTGTGGGCGCGGCCTCACCGATCGCACGCGTCGCGTCCTTGCAGATCGCCCCCGGAGAGCAAGTGCTGGTACTTGGCGCGCCGGGCGCCGGCAAGACCAGTGTGATGCGTGCTGCGATGGGCATCTGGCCGCTCGCATCGGGCGAAGCCGCCAGCAGCTTTCGCCGGCCCTGGGTGGTGCAACGCGAAAGCTACGTCCCGGCGGGCTCGCTGCGCGACGCACTCGCGTATCCGCGCAGTGGTGCCGAAGTCTCGCTGGCAATGGCGGCCGAGGCGCTGGTCCATGTCGGACTGGGCGCGCTGGTCGAGCAGCTCCCCTCCGGGCAGCCGTGGGCCGGCAGCCTGTCGGCTGGCGAGCGCCAACGCCTGGGCATTGCGCGCGCATTGCTCGTGCGTCCCGATCTGCTGTGGCTAGAACGACGCCGAAGCCGTCAGCGCCACGCGCCGTCCTACCCCGTAGTAGCAGTTCAGGGCGTTGTCGCAGTTGGCGACGTAGCGGCGGTTGGCGACGTTCTTCACGACCAGCGAGGTGTCCCAACCCTTGAGCGCCGGCGAGAGGTTCACCAGGTTCCAGCGCAGGCCCAGGTCGACCAGCGTCACCGCAGGCACATCGAAGGTATTGAGGCTGTCGCCCCACGACTCGCCCACATGGTGCACGCCCGCCGACAGCGTCATTCCTTGCAGCGCGGCCACGCCACCGACCCGGTACGACAACCAGGCCGAGGCAGTCTGCCGCGGGATGCCCACCGGGTGCTTGTCGAGCCCGTTGACCACCGTGGTCGCGGTGACGATCGCATCGGTGTAGGCATACGACGCCGTCAGGTCCAGCCCCGGCGCGAGCCCGGCCTTGAGCTCGATCTCACCACCGCGCGAACGCACCTCGCCGGTCTGTGCCGCGAAGCCGGGGTTGGCCAGGTCCGGGCCGAGCACATTGCGTTGCTTGATCTGGTAGATCGATGCCGATCCCATGAGCGCACGCCCTGCGGGCACCCACTTGATGCCGGCCTCGACCTGCCGGCCCTGCGTCGGCTCGAAAGGCAGCCCTGCCGCGGTGCTGCCGGTGACCGGCGCGAAGGACTCGGCGTAGTTCAGGTAAGGCGACCAGCCACCGCCCAGTTCGTAGGCCACGCCCAGTTGCCCGGTCGTGGCCATGTCGCGCTTGAGCACATAGGGCGGGTCGCTGAACAGCCCCGTGACCGGGTTCAGCACAGCCGTCTTCTGGTCAAGCACCGCGCGATCGCGCCGCAGTCCCGCGAGCACGGACCAGCGGCCCCACTCGACCTGGTCCTGCAGATAGAAGCCGCCCTGGCGCAACTGCTGCGTTCGGTTCGACGTGATCGGGTTGGCGGGCGTGGCCTGGCCATACACAGGGTCGTACAGATCGAGCAGGTAGGTCGAGGCCCGGTTGGTCCCCGTGGCCTGCGTGTTGGGCACGCTCGCGAAGTCGTAGCCCAACAGCACGCGGTGCTTGAGGCCGGCCGCGTCGATCTGGCCCACCAGGCGCGTGTCGACCTGCTTCGTCACGATGCTGTAGTCGGCAGCGAACAGCTGGCGCACCCAGCGCGTCGAGCCCGAGGCGATGCCACGCGCCTGCACCTCGTCGACGTGGACATCGCCCTTCTTGTAGGCCGCGTTCTGCTCGATCGACCACACGTCGTTGAAGCGGTGCGTGAACTCGTAGCCGACGCGCCAGCTCTCCTTGTGCGAATCGTGCCGCGACGGCTCGCCGAGGAACAGGTTGCGCGAGATGACGCGCCCGTTCACACCCGGCTCGAGCGTGCCCGCACGCGGCAGCGGCTGGTGCGCCGTGAGGCTGGGGTCGTCCTGGCGGCTCGCCATCAGCGTCAGGCTGGTGGCGGCATTGGGCTTCCACGCCATGGCGCCGGCGAAGTAGCGGCGATCGGCCTCGGTGTAGTCGATCTCGCCATCGCTCTTGCGCACCATGCCTGTCATGCGATACTGCAGCGAGGCGTCGGCATTCAGCGCGCCGCCCAGGTCGAACTGGCCCTGCCGCAGGCCCTGGCTGCCCACGCGCACGCCGATCTCGCGCACCGTCTCGGCCGTGGGGCGCTTGCTCCGCAAGTTGATCAGGCCACCCGGGCTGCCCTGCCCGTACAGCGACGACGCAGGACCACGCAGCAGTTCGACGCGCTCGAGCCCATAGGGCTCTTCGGCCCGGTTGCTGTCGTGCAGTTTCAGCCCATCGAGAAACTGGTAGGCCAGGAAGCCGCGCACCAGCGGGTACTCGCGCGACAGCGACGCACTGCCGTAGCCGCCGCCATAAACGCCCGGCGTGTAAGCCAGCGCCTCCATCAGCGACTGTGCATCGCGCGCCTTGATCTCGGTTTCGGTGACCACGCTCACCGAGCGTGGCAAGCGCTCGATCGGCGTCGCGCTCTTGCTCGCGCTCGACGCCTGGCCGGGGCGCAGGCCGTCGCTGCGCACCTCGATCGACGAGAGCGAGGCCTCCTGGGCCGAAGCGCCGGCCGACAAGGCGCCGATCACCAGCATTGCCGGCCAACGGCTCGCAACGGGTGGATTGAAGAGAAACGATGGGCCACGACGGACCCGGCCCATGCGACCACGCGCGGGCGACGACAACGAACTCATGCGAACACTCCTCCAACGGCCGGCGTCCCCGCAGGCTCTGCTTGCGAAGGACACGTTGGTAGGGCGTGACAAGACGCGGCGTCGCCGCGCTTCGAACCCCGGAGGAAAAAGATGCGCGGTCGGCCCGGATCACGCACTCCCGCAGCGTCCGAAGATGATGTCGAAGGCCGGTATCCGGGCTCGCGGAGCGCCTTCATCCATGCGCCGTGGCGACATGGACAAGACAGAAGCCCTCGCCTTCCCACGCCCGAAGGCGCAGTGGCTGGCGACGCCGAAAAGGCATCGCGTGAGGGCTCCGAATCCGCTGACCGTTGCGGGGGCAGCACAGGCCTGTCGCATCGTGCACAAACAACGATGCGGGTCACCTGTTTCCCGTTTGACCTGCATGCCATGTCTGGCAGCGAGGCACCTTCGGATCGAGCCGGACAACGACGCCACCACAGCGGCGTCAGTCCAGCGCGGCGATTATAGGAACGGCCGACGAAGGCTCAACTGTTGGAGACCCGTATCAACGCACCCGCATAGGCCATGAACGCATCGAACTGCGTCGCCTTGTCGAACACCGCGTCGGCGCCCTGGGAGATCGCGCGATTGGCGGACGCTTCTGCATAGTTGGTGAGCACCACCACCCGCTGATGCGGCTTGCGATCCGCGCAGGCCTTGATCACCTCCATGCCCGAACCCTCTTCGAGGAACAGGTCGGTCACCATCAGGTCCCATCCATGCGCGTTGCGGGCCAGCCATTGCGTGGCCTCTGCCTGCGTGGGTGCGATGCCCACGACTTCGCAGTCGACCGAGTCTTCCAGCAAGCCAAGGAGAACATCACGGATGGAGGGGTTGTCTTCAACCAGGAAAACACGAAGCGTCATGGAGAGAATGCGATAAATCAGCGCGACATCACGGCACTTCGACGATGCGAAGGCGGTGCGAAAAAAGAGCAACGCGCTCGACGCAAAAGCCACGCCGATGGATGCACCCGGAAGTCTAGCGGCTCACGGCGCACAGCGTTTTTCGAGCGGCGAACAGGAACCGTTTTTCGCCTACAGACAAATGACAGACGCCATGTTTAAAAATGTGAACGCATGAACGAACTCAGTCGTCAAAGAAGAGACAATGGTCAAGCGCCGGCACGGAGCGCAACAGGCAAAAGCGAACGATGAAATATGTAGTGATACCCCTCAGGGGCGGCCGCTGGGTCTGGGAATTACGCGACGCGGAAGGCGTCGCGGTGTGCGGCAGCACCTCGAATTTCGCGACGCGTGACGCAGCACTTCAGGCCATCCATGCGGTGCGGGCCCTGACGCAGAGGGCCAAGATATTCGACCCGCTGGGGAATGTGCTGGAAGTCGGGACGACGGAGCGTGCGACGCCGAACGCGTCGAACTCGAAGCCTTCCTAGACAGGGTCTTCGAGGCGTCGGCGGCGACGCAGCATGCGCGGCATGCCCCCGCCGACGCGCCGGCCTCATGTGCCGCTAGTTGTGTGTGAGAGACAGTGCAAGCCCCGATGCTGCACAAAGTGAATACAAAAGTTTCTCGAATTTAAGAGCCTCCCATCTTCATGGGACCGCTTGACCGCAGTTCGTCATTTTTGCGAATAGAGCGTTGGCTACAATTGCAAACTGACGCTGCTTCGTCCCTGAAGTGCGCGCCGACTTTCAGTCTCACCGAGGCCTTCTTCTGCGCCGCATGCAGTCGAACGTGCAACGGATTGACCGGCTATGCGTCATCACCGAGACAGTCAAGGAACAACCAGTTTTGAAGCGCTTTGCATCGAAAAATCCCGCACGAGGCGGGTGGATGATGGCCGTCTGCGCCAGTGTTCTCGCGCTGCAAGGCTGTGCAGTGGTCACGGCACCGGGCTTCGGCTATGCCGACGCGGGCACGCGCACCAGCGTGCCGCTCGGGCAGTATGTGGCCGGCGACCCGGACAACCCCGCGCAGGGCGTGATCATTCCGATCACCAAGGACCTGATCCAGGCGCAAAGGCTCTCGCAGCCGCGCGACATCGCGCCGGAAGTCAAGGCGCTGTTCGGCACACCCACCCCTTACACCATCGGCCCGAGCGACGTGATCGGCATCGTGGTGTACGACCATCCCGACCTGCTGCCCTCCGCCGGCGCGGTGATCAGCCAGCAGGCCGACCCCACGGGCATCAGCGCAGCGCCCGGCTTCATCGTGAGTGCTTCCGGTGAAATCAGCTTCCCCTACATCGGTCGCACCAAGATCGCAGGGCTCACGGAGATCGAAGCCAGCGACATGATGGCCAAGAAGCTGGCCCCGTACATCCGGGACCCGCAAGTCACGATCCGCATCGCCTCCTTCCGCAGCCGCCGCGCCTTTGTCGAAGGTGAAGTGCGCGTACCGGGCATGCAGATCTTCACCGACGTGCCCATGACGCTGCCGCAGGCCATCAGCCGCGCGGGTGGCATCACGGCCGCCGGCGACCGCACCATGGTCACGCTCACTCGCAACGACGTCACGACGCGCATCGACATGCCCCTGCTCGAGGCACTGGGTGTCAACGCCAACAAGATCCTGCTGCAAAGCGACGACCTGGTCTCGGTACGCAGCCGCGAAGAGAACAAGGTGTATGTGATGGGCGAGGTCACACGCCCCGCCGCACTGCTCATGAACAACGGCCGCCTGACCCTGAACCAGGCCTTGGGCGAAGCCGGTGGCGCCAGCGTGCTCACGGCCAACACCTCGCAGATCTACGTGATCCGCAACAACGCCCAGGGCGACCCGGCGCTGTTCCATCTGAACGCAGCCTCGCCTGCAGCGCTGGCACTGGCCGAAAACTTCGCGCTCAAGCCACGCGATGTGGTGTACATCGACCCCGTGCCGCTGGTGCAATGGAACCGCATCATCAGCCTGATCCTGCCGAGCGCGCAGGTGGTGAACGTCGGCAGCGAGATCAGCGCCCGGTGAAGTCCGTCCTGGTCGTCTGCATCGGCAACATCTGCCGCAGCCCCATGGGTGAAGCCCTGCTGGCCGCCGCGCTGCCGCAGATCGCTGTGTCGTCAGCCGGCACCGGTGCGCTCATCGGCCACCCGGCCGACGACATCGCCAAGGCCCTGATGAGCGCGCGCGGACTCGACATCGAAGCCCATCGCGCACGTCAGATCACGCAACTGATGTGCCAGCAGGCCGACCTGATCCTCACCATGGACGAAGGCCAGCGCCGCCATATCGAAAGCCGCTACCCGCTCACGCGCGGCAAGGTATTTCGCATCGCCGAAAGCATCAAGCAGGACGTACCCGACCCTTATCGCCAGGGCCAGGACGCCTTCGAGCACGCCCTGCAACTCATCGACGCCGGTGCCCAAGCCTGGGCCGAACGGATACAGAAATTCAAATGACCCCTTCCGCCGCCGCCCCGACCTTGCCCCAGAACCCTGCGGCACAAGACGACGAGATCAACCTGTCGGAATACGTCGACATCCTGCTCGACCGCAAATGGCTGGTGGCCGGCGTCACGGCCGTGGCCGTCGCGATCGGCGTGGCCTATGCGCTGTTCTCGACGCCCGTCTACCAATCGAACCTGCTGGTACAGGTGGAGGACTCGGCGCCGGACGCGAAGGGATTTCTGGGCGACTCGGCTAGCCTGTTCGATGTAAAGACGCCTGCCAGCGGAGAAATTCAAATTCTCCGATCGCGTCTGGTGCTCGGTGCCGCGGTCGATCAGACACGCCTTTATATCGATGCAACGCCTCGGTACCTCCCGATCATTGGCCAGTGGCTCAGCCGCCGCGCTAGCGGTCTTTCAGAGCCCGGATTTCTAGGTATGACTGGCTATGTGAACGGCAAGGAACGCATCGAAGTCACTCAGTTCGATGTACCAACGGCACTGGAAGACGGCAAGCCTTTCATCGTTACCGCAGTGGGTGAAGGCCGCTATACGCTGAGCAGCGAAGATTTCGGCGAAGTGCTGACTGGTCTCGTAGGCCAACCGCTGGTGCATTCGGACGGTGATGGCGGCACGATCACGCTTCTGATTGCCAAGCTCGACGGCAAGCCCGGCGCCCAATTCATCGTGTCGCGAGACTCCCGCCTAGGCACCATCGAGAATCTGCAAAAACGTCTTCAACTCGCCGAACAGGGCAAGCAGTCAAACGTGATCAGCGTGACGCTGGAAGACAGTGATCGCCCTCGTCTATCTCGCATCCTCAATGCCATCGGCGATCAATATGTACGTCAGAACGTCGAGCGCAAAGCCGCAGAGGCGCAAAAGACTTTGGGTTTTCTCGATGAGCAATTGCCGGCATTCAAGCGCCAGTTAGAAGCCTCCGAAGACGCTTACACCAAATTCCGAAACAAGAACGGCACTGTTGCGTTTGACGAAGAGGCTAAGGGGGTACTGACACAATCGATCGAGTTGCAGACCAAGCTTCTCGAGGCCCAGCAGCAGCGTCGCGCACTGGCAGCCAAGTACACGGACATCAATCCAAGGATCAAAACCATCGACGGCCAGATCGGCGCGATCCAGAACGAGCTCGGCACCCTAAATGCCCGTGTAAGCGGCATGCCGACCATTCAGCGGGATGCATTGCGGCTGGAGCGCGACGTGCGCGTGAACGGAGAGCTCTACAAATCACTGCTCAATAGCGCATTGCAACTGCGCTTGGTGAAAGAGGGCAAGGTTGGGAACGTGCGCCTGCTTGACCAGGCAGTGCAACCCCAAAAGCCAATCAAACCGCAGAAGTCCACTATCGTGGCACTGGCGCTGATTGTAGGCCTATTAGCCGGCGCGGCATTAGCTATTGTTCGCAGCTTGTTCATGGGCGGAATTCGCAACCCGGATGAGATCGAAGCACACACAGGGCTCAATGTCTATTCCGTGGTTCCATTCACAGCAGAGCAGGTTCCGGTCGACCAGCGCAACGCGTCGAGTGTGCAACTACTGGCGGTACTTCACCCCGAAAGCCCAGCCATAGAAGCGCTGCGCAGCCTACGAATTGCACTGCAGTTCGCCACGCTAGAAGCAGGCAACAATCGCGTGATGATTACCGGTGCGACCCCTGGTGTCGGCAAAAGCTTTATCTCCGCCAACTTCGCCGCCATCATGGCTGCCGCAGGCAAGCGAGTGCTGCTGATCGATGCCGACATGCGCAAGGGTCACATCCACCAGGAACTCGGCATGCAGCGAGAGAATGGCCTGTCGGAACTGCTGGCCGGCGTGCTCACTTCCACGCAGGCGATTCGCACTCAAGTGCTGCCGAACCTGGATGTACTGACCACCGGCAAGTTGCCTTCGAATCCGGCCGACATGATGATGTCGGAAACCTTCAGCCGCCTGCTGGACACGCTGTCGGAACAGTACGAATTGGTGATCATCGATACGCCGCCTGTGCTGGTGGCGGCCGATGCCGCAGCCGTGGCACCGCATGCCGGCGTCGTGCTGCTGGTGGCGCGAGCCGACCAGACGCAATTGGGTGAGCTCAATGAAAGTGCCAAGCGCCTGGCCCATGCGGGCAAGACGGCGAGTGGCGTACTGTTCAATGCGATGGATATGACGCGCCGCCATTACGGCAGCTATGGCTACAAGTACGGCGGCTATCGGTACACCGAGTACAAGTACAAGACTTGAGTGGTCGAGCGGGCCTCGGCGGCCTGTTCTACTGACTGAGAGATGCCCGCTAGGCGCTTTGCCTGGTGGGCATTTTTTATGGCGAAGCCATGGGGCAGTGCGGATGCCTCCGACGATGGGAAGCGCGCCGCGTCTTTTCCCTTTCGCTCTGGCAAAGAGAGGGAATAGGGGCCATCGCGGTCAGACGAAGGGCCGCGTCAGGGTGGAGGCTCGAAGCCCTCACCCCCGCCCTCTCCCGGAGGGAGAGGGAGCAAGACAGGCTTCATGTATGCGCTACGCGTCGATAAATCGGACAAAAGCTTTTGTGCCCTATCGCTTGCACGTGGCTCCATGAAAAATGCCCCGCTTGTGCGGGGCATCGTTCATCGCGCAATGGGGCTACTTACGCGGCGGATTACATCACACCGAAGCGATCGAAACGCTCAAGCCGCGACATCCAACGGCTCCGACTCCACCGGCAACCAACCACTGTCGGCATAGGTCTGGAGGTTGCGGCGACGGTCGGCCAACGACGGGACCGCAGGCGTGCGCTGGTGCTCCAGATGCACCCAATCGACCACATCGGCATGCGGCTGGTAGCCCGGCAGCATCTGCTTGAGCACAGTCTTAAGCGCGGGCACGTCGTTCTTCGACAGCGCGGCATTGAGCAAGCCGAACAGCCGCGACAGCTCTTCCCAGGGTGGGCACTCCTCGTGCGCCTTCATCACGCGCGGGTGCATGGTGGGCATGGCATTGTCGCCGATGAGCAGCTCTTCGTAGAGCTTCTCGCCGGGCCGCAGGCCGGCGATATGGAAGGCGATGTCGCCGTCGGGCGTGGTCTCGTCGCGCACGGTGCGGCCCGACAGTTCGACCAGGCGGCGGGCCAGGTCGATGATGCGCACCGGCTCTCCCATGTCGAGCACGAACACATCACCACCCACCGCCATGGTGCCCGCCTGGATCACCAGTTGGGCCGCCTCGGGAATGGTCATAAAGTAGCGCGTGATGTCGGCGTGCGTGAGCGTGATGGGCCCACCCGCCTCGATCTGCTTGCGGAACAGCGGCACGACAGAGCCGCTCGAGCCCAGCACATTGCCGAAGCGCACCATCGAGAAACAGGTGCCCGATTGACCCGACTGCTGCGCCAGCCCTTGCAGCGCCATCTCGGCCACCCGCTTGCTCGCGCCCATGATGTTGGTCGGCCGCACGGCCTTGTCGGTGCTGACCAGCACGAAGCGCCGCACCTGGCTGGCCATGGCGGCCTGCGCCGTGATCAGTGTGCCCAATGCGTTGTTCCTCACGCCTTCGGCCGGGTTGTGCTCGACCATCGGCACGTGCTTGTAGGCAGCTGCGTGGTAGACCGTGTCGGGCCGCCAGGTGCTCATGATTTCGCGCATGCGTGCCTCGTCGCGCACCGACGCCAGCAAAGGTAGCACGCGCAGGCTTGGTGCCTGTGCCAGCAGCTCTTGATGGATCGCATAGAGCGCGTATTCGCTCAGTTCGACCAGCAGCAAGGTGCTGGGCGACTGCATCGCGATCTGTCGGCACAGCTCGCTGCCGATGGAGCCGCCCGCGCCCGTGACCAGCACCACCTGCCCGCGGATCGGGCGTTGCAGCAGATCGTCGACAGGGGCCACCGGGTCGCGGCCCAGCAAGTCTTCGATGTCAACTTCATGCAGGTCCTGCACCTGTACACGGCCATGCGCGAGGTCGGCCATGGCAGGCAGCGTGCGCACATGCAGATGAAGGGGTAGCAGGTCGCTCAGAATCTCGGCTCGCCGCTTGTGGCTCGCCGAGGGCATGGCCAGCAACACGTCGGTAATGCCCAGCGTCGCACTGTTCAGCTTGAGCCAGCGCAAGGGCTGGATGCGCACGCCGTTGAGCGTACTGCCCTGCAGGTGCTCGGCATCGTCGATGTAGGCCCGCACGACCATGTCCTGGCTGTGGGCCAGGGCCGCGGTGAGTTGCCGCCCTGCACCGCCTGCCCCGTAGATCACGACCTGCGGCAATGTCTTGCGACGCAAGCTGCTCACATATAGGCCGCCGAGCCAATAGCGCGCTAGCAAACGGGAGCCGCCAACGCTCAGGAACAGCAACAGCGGCGTGATCACACCGATGGTGCGTGGGACGTTCGGGACGCCGACAACACTAAACATCAAGACATAGCCAAGCATGAACAAGGCGCAAGCCTTGACCAATGCCAGCAACGCCGCGCCACCCGCGTAGCGGAAGATGGCACGGTAGAAACCCGAGACGACGAACAAGGGAAGCGCCATCACAATGGCCATGCCGACCGCCATCCATTGAACGCCGCGCAACGCAACCCACTGTTCGTAGCGGAGGCTGAAAGCAAGCCAGACACAGAGAATGCAAAGGCTCGCGTCGACGACCAGTGCCAGCGTGCGCTTGGCAGCCCGGGGCAGACCGAGCAAAGGCTCTGCCATACGATTGATCAACGGGAAACTCCTAGCTCGAACACAATTTCAACAGACTGTTGCCCAATTGTGTCTCGATATGATGACGACCGCGCTCCCCTCTTCATGGAGCCGACAGAAAAATACAGTGGCCTTCAGTCTTTAGTTTTCATTCTGGCGACATGCGGCGGCGCATTAACAACAACGCGCAAGCCTTTCCCATCAGCAACCCGACCCCATCGGCCAGCAAGTCACCCCACTCGGCCATGCGATCGGGCGTGAAGGACTGCAGCACTTCGATCAAGCCGCCGTAGGCCAGCAGCCCCGCCAGCACGGTCCAGATCCGGCCCGGCCAAGCCGCATGCCCAAGCACCGCCAACACCGCGAAACCGAGCATGTGGTTGCTCTTGTCCCAGCCCGTGGTGGGCATGCGTTGTGTAGCCGGCATCAGGCTGAGCACCAGCAGTGCCAACATGGCAATGGCCAACAGCCATCGCCATGTCGCGACGCTCGGCATGCGCCGGCGAAAGCTCACGCGCCGCTCGCCTGCGTCAGCACCTCGCGGATGGCCGCGCAGGTCTTGTCGATCTCGGCGGCCGTGAGCGTGGGGTGCACCAGGAACATCACGCTCGTGTCACCCAGTTCACGTGCGACCTCGAAGCGCTCTGCGGGGCGCCAGCCAGTGGCGTCGAAGGCCTTCTCGAGGTAGACCTCGGAGCACGAACCCTGGAAGCAAGGCACGCCGAGTGCGTTGATGGCTTCGACGATGCGGTCGCGTGTCCAGCCCGGTGCGAGTTGGTCGGGCCGGGTGTAGACGTAGGCCTTGTACTGCGCATGCACGCTGCCGTCGGGCAGCACCGGCACACGCACGGCACCGAAGGGCTGCGCAGCCGCGGCGATGGCCTCGGCATTGCGCGTGCGCTGCGCCGTCCAGTCGGCCATGCGACGCAACTGGATCCGTCCGATGACCGCCTGGATCTCGAGCATGCGCCAGTTGGTGCCAAAGCTCTCGATCACCCAGCGGAAACCCGGTGGGTGCTGGCGCTCGTAGATCGCTTCGTAGCTCTTGCCGTGGTCCTTGTATTCCCACATGGCTCGCCACAGCGACTCGTCATTAGTCGTGACCATGCCGCCCTCGCCGCCCGTGGTCATGACCTTGTCTTGGCAGAAGGACCAGGCGCCGATGTGGCCGATGGACCCCACCGCCCGGCCCTTGTAGCGCGCGCCGTGCGCCTGCGCGCAATCCTCGATCACCTTGAAATCGTGCTCGGCGGCCAGGGCCATGATCGGGTCCATGTCGCAGGGCCAGCCGCCCAAGTGCACACAGATCACGGCCTTGGTGCGAGGCGTAACGACTTTGGCGATGGTGGCCGCGGACAGGTTGCCGCTGTCGGCTTCGACCTCGGCGAACACCGGGGTGGCGCCGGCCGTGACCACGCAGGAAACGCTGGCCATGAAGGTGCGCGGTGTGACGATGACTTCGTCACCCGGGCCGATGTTCAGCGCCTTGAGTGCCACGTCGAGCGCCAGCGTGCCGTTGGCCAAGGCGACTGCATGCGCAGCTCCGGACCAGCTCGCGAATTCCTTCTCGAATTCGCGGCACTCGGTGCCAGTCCAGTAGTTGACCTTGTTGGAGAGCAGCACACGCTGCACGGCGTCGGCTTCTTCGGTGGTGAAGCTGGGCCAGGGGGAGAAAGGAGAGTTCAACACGGGATTCAGTTCTTGAGGAAGGGTTTGGCGGGATTACCAACCACCGTGGTACCGGACGGCACATCGCGGGTGACTACAGCTCCCATGCCGACGACTGCACCTCGCCCGATAACCAGCGGTTGGCCCGGCTTGCCCTGCTTGATGACGGCTCCCGTGCCGATATAGGCATGGTCTTCGATCACAACGTTGCCGTTGCATTTCACACCTGGTGCGAAAGTGACGAAATCACCAATCACGCAATCGTGCGCGACATAGCTGTAGATATTGGCTTGAAAGTAACGACCGATGCGGATGCTGGAAGTGAGCATCGAAAAGGAACTGAGCACAGCCCCTTCTCCAAGCACTACGTCATCGAGCGCCACGACATTGCTCGCACTGACCGTCCACGGCCTTACGTTGTCCCCAGCACACCGGGCAGCCAGTTTTTCGCGCACCGCACTGTTGGCGATTGCGAGCACAGCATGTCGAACGCTGGCCTCAGTCTCCATGAATTCCGCATAGCTCAATACTCGATGGCCATTCAGCTCCCGCGCCTCCGGCTGGTCGTCAACAAATACTAATCGTTCACTTCCTATGCCTTGGCGTTGCAGTTGCTCGCGCGCCAAGGGCATTACTTCGCGCCCATAGCCACTACTACCATAGACGGCAAAAAAAGGAGCAGTCATTATTTTCCTTCATTTCTAGAACCCAAAAAACGGGACATCGTCGCTTCGCCCGGAGCGCTGATGCCATCTCTCAGGAATACTTTGCAAAACGTAAGTCCAAGAATCTTGATATCCATCAACATCGATCGATTATCGACATACCAAATATCAAGCTCAAATTTTCTTTCCCAACTCAGCGCATTACGCCCATTGACCTGAGCCCATCCTGTTATACCAGGCCGCACCTCATGGCGCCTCGCCTGCGCTGCAGAATAAAGAGGCAAGTATTCAACCAGTAACGGCCTAGGACCCACAAGACTCATGTCTCCTCTTAATACATTCCATAGGCCCGGCAGTTCATCAAGGCTCGTACGGCGAAGAAACGATCCGAATCGAGTAAGACGTTCCGCATCCTCCAGCGGACGCCCTTCTCGATCGTGCGCAATCCTCATCGATCGGAACTTATATAACTTAAAAATCCCCCCCCTTAGCCCCGGGCGATCTTGAGAAAAGAATATCGGACGCCCAATTGAAAAGAGGGCCGCCCCCATCAAAATTGCAAACAAGGGCGAGAAAAGAATCAGACCACCCAAAGAAGCAAATACATCAATTGCTCTTTTAAGCATTTGACCGCCCGATTATTTCTAAATAGAATTCAAGCACCTTCTCCCCTGTCTTTTTCACATCGAGCGATTCCAAAACCAGCGCTCTCCCGGCGTTGGCCCGTTTTCTCGCCTCAACAGGATCAGAAAGTACCTCTTGGATCTTAATGGCCATCTCCTCAGGATCTCCCGGCTCCACAAGCCATCCAGTGAGCCCGTCCACAACTATATCGGGAAAACCACCCACATTAGTCGCAAGGGTAGGAACAGCCATTAACAGCGACTCTCCAGCCCCTCCCAAATTCTCGGAATGAGAGGGGTGAACAACCAAATCGAACCCCCCGTAGATTCGAGCGACATCATTTCTAGAGCCCAAGAAGATTCCTTTTGCCCCAAGCTCTTTTGATGAATACCGAACAACCTCCTCGAAGTACTGCCTCGAGTCCCCCCACGCCCCTCCCACAAACACACAAACCGTATTGGGTCGATGCTTCAGAACCAATGCAACGGCATCAATAAGATCCTCGTGGCCTTTAATTCCTCTTCGCTGACCAAGCCACCGCTTCGGCGGATAAACATAAGCAACCATGCCAATAATGGCCACATCAGGCCCCAGACCCAACTCGTTTCTCAACGATTCGTTGACGTCCGCGGAAAAAAGAGAAACATCAGTCCCATAAAATATAGTGCGAATTCGTGCAGAAGCCACCCCAGCCTCAAGATAATATCTACTAGTCCTAGCACAGGTCGCTATCCAATAGTCAGAGGAATTCGCACTAAGAATCTCCACCGATCTAGTTAGCTTATTCTCAAGATGCAAAGGCCCTGGAACCTGAAATACGCGAGGAATTTTGCAAAAAATCATGGCCATCCTCATAAATAAGGTTGTGCCAACAAAATGCGAATGAATGATGTCTGGTTTTATTTCAGACACAAGTTTTCGAAGCTTTATCAGTTCCGCAAGAACGCGCAACAGGTTCCCCGTCATGAAATTAAAATTCACAACGTGCACTATGGCTCCCGCCGATGAATACTTTGACGCCAGCCCTGTGTTAGAGGGAAGAACCACGTGCACCGAACACCCCAGTGAAATTAGCACTTCAATTTCTTTTAAAGCCCAAGTAGCACCGATCGTCGTCTTTATTAGATGCAAGGCTTTCATTCCCCCCCCTCCTTCTCCAGCCCGCAAAGCTTATGATAAAACTCATCTCGACGGCGCGTAAGATATGACGATTCGTATTCAGAAGCAACTCTCAAATTTCGCTGAGACATGTCACGCTGGATGGAGAAATTCTCCCGAACGTACTTTATCTTTTGCGCAAGTTGCGTTTCATTTTCACTCTCGAATAAAAATTCGATCGGCAATAATTCAGGTATTCCTCCGACATCGCTTCCAATTGCAGGGAGACCTCGCGCCATAGCTTCGATTAGTACGCGAGGCAACCCTTCAGTTCTAGAAGGCATAACGAATAAGTTAGCCCGATCCATCCGATCCATCAATTCCGACCTAGTGATTACGCCCAGAAACTTAACCCGCTCTTGCGGAATCTTTGAGGCCAATTCCTCCAACCCTCCTCTGTGCGCTCCGTCACCTGCAATCTGCAATTCAACTCGAACACCTTCGAGTTCAAGCAAGAGAACCGCGCGAATTAAAACATCAAATCCCTTATACCGCTGCGCCATTGATCCGGCCGCAAGGATGATAAATGGCCGCCCCGCACCCACGAAATCAATAGACCGATCCAAACGAATCATTTCCGGCGCAAGCTGAATACTCGAATAGTGAGTCGCAAATGCATTAGGGCCAAATGGGTATTTTTCTTGAAGAAAGTTTTTCGTCACATACGCAACTGCCTTTGCATGGATGCATGCATGATGCGTCAATGTAGTAAACACCCGCTTGTAAAATCGGGCGAACACCCCACCAACGCCAGCCGCTCCAAATACAGCGGCAGGATCACCTACAAGTTCAACTCCAAAACTCTTTCTTCGCATCTTCAATTGCAGGTAGGCAATACTCCCGAGCGTACCTGGCAATCTCAAAAGGTGCACTCCACCCTCTTTCACGGCGCGCCCAATAGAATAGAAGACCGCAGGCATAACTTTTAAAAAGTTTATCGGCCCCTCGTAATAAGGAACTGCGTGAAACTTAATTTTTGGATTCGAGATTGCATTCACAACATCCGAAGATTTTTCTACCCTTCGGGCTCTCGCCACAATAAGAATTGATTCGTAGACCGACAAATACCTATCCCAAAACCCATCACCATAAACAGTAGAGCCGCCGTACGCCCCGTCAGAAGAGAAAGTAAATCTCTCCTCCAGATATACAATCAATAATTTAGATCGCATCGCCAGTCAACTCATTATTTACAGAAATACGCCGAAGCACGAGCCAATACCCGATCACTTGAACTCCACCGGTCAGAAGTACAACCCCCCCAGCGCCGAGAACAGAAAATCTAATCACAAGAGGTGCGGCTGCAACTGCAGCGACGGCCGTCGCAAAAACATTAACTTTAGCTAGAGCGCCATAATTTCCTAGCGCCGTAACCGCATACGAAAGAATTTGCGCCACTAAAAATGGCGCTGACATGAGCAAAATTATCGGAAAAATCGGCGCCTGAGCACTTATTGACGAGCCAAAAGCAAACTGAAGAATCGGCATTCCAGCAAAATAACCTACAAGAACCGCAAAAATCGACAGCGCCGCGACAAATCCCACGCAAACAATTAAAGTGAAATTGAATTCAGAGCGATTCCCTTTCACAAAAGCCGCAGCGAGCCCTGGCAGTGCAGCTTGTCCTACAGTGATTGCAATAAGATTCAGAAATATAGAAAAAGAGAACATTGAAGCATATAACCCTACTGCTTCACTGCCTTGAAAATATCCCAAGGCATAGTTTGGAATATTAAAAAGCATTGCTCCGATTACCGCAGAAAAAACGAGCGGCACGCCTGTCAACAGCAGTCCTTTGAATCGATGAAGCTCTGACATGCTTAACGGGCGCAGGACATTCCTCAACTCAATTCTTGCGACGTAGATATCATGTAGAAGCAGCACCGCAGCCCACGATGCGATTATGGAGAAGAATATTGCTTCAATTTTTTCGTAATTAAAAGCCGCCACCGCGTACACCAAAAAAACTGCTGATGTCGCGCGCAAGAGGAGTGACAACCCATGGAATTGGGGCCGCCCGCTTCTGTACATTGCGCCGTAGCAAATATCAGATATTGATTCAATAAATTTCGCAAAATACACAAAAGCGATCACTTCGACAGCGCCAAAATCCCACCCCATCACCCATACCAATATCCAGAAAAAAGCACTAGCCACAAAAAAAATGCACAGGCGCAGTCGGAGCAGTTCCTCAACATTCAACAACTCTCTTGCATCGCGAGCAAGCATCGATCTTAGGCCGTAGTAGGTGATGGAATAAAATGGTGCCAATATCGCTAGTGCCAAAGAGTATTCGCCCAGCGCCTTGACGCCGTGAACTCTCGCGAGATATGAAATTAAAAGCCATTGAGCGCCGGCGAAAAAAATATTTCCCGCAAGCAATAAGCCGGCCCCAAGCAAAGCGATTCGACTCTTGCTGATTCGGGCCCTCCATTCGTTAAGACGCATTGGATAACAGTCTCGACTTCCCGCTAACAACAAAAACCACCGCTGGAATTAGCCACGTCTTGACTAACAGAAAAAGAATGTTATCGAAATCGTAGAACAGAAAAAAAATAGGGGCCAGAACAAAAAGAGGATAAAAAAGCAAAAACTCATTTTCCTTAGCTTGAACGGCTGCTGTCAGAGTTCTTCGATGAACGTATCCAAAAAATAGAAAAACAAAGGGCAACAGAAGCAGCCCAAAGTTCAGAATTGATTCCGCAATGACCCCGTATATGCGAGACGAAGGCTCAGCGTCTTGAATCGACACTTGATATTGCGCACTCGCACCTAGAACTGTTTTGCTGGAAAAATCTTCACTGCGTAGTGACTGAGGCAAGAGCAGCTGAATCCCATAAAGATATGTTTCAGGGAAAAGTGGGGCCCTATACCCGCCTGTCGTTGCGCGGTCTAGCACTAGCGCGGCCACGTCAGCGCGCCCGAAATCGTGGAGCAAAATTCGCGCTGGAGCCGAAACTTTTTCAACATACTCTGAGCGCTCCCCGTTTGAAGCGTAATCAGAGAAGGCATCGACGCCACCATACTTATAGACACTAAAAATGCTATTAAACGAAATGGCCGCAACAGCCAAAATCAGCAACTTACCAATTCGGATTCGTTGTATTGCAGCGTCGTACAGAAGAACAAACGAAAGTACTTGAAAGATAACGGAAACTCGACTCCCTCTCATACCTGAAAAGATAATTGACAAGACAGCAACTATCAAAAATATTACCCAAAACCCCCTAGGGCTCAGATTTCTATTTTTCTTCTTATTAGCCGAAATATAAATCCAACCTACTAGCATTGGAATGCACTCGACTAACATATAAAAGTAGATGGGGAGCGGTCCCTCTCCTTCTGATCCTGCACCCAGTAGCATGGAGCTTGGGGCAACTATCCACATGAGCAAGTAAACAAGGGCGCCCAAAGTGGCAACGAAAATGCAAATTCGCTGCAACCGTCCCCAATTCAATACGGAGCGAGGCCTTAAATTGAAATTACCTCTGCCGAACTTGAAGCCGATAATTGCAAACAGAAGGCCGATCGCATTCATCATATTGAATTTCGTCAGCGCCGCGTTCCAGTCCGAGATAGACACGTCAACAAAGGTGTCCAAAAATATATGCAACAGCGGCGCTAGAAAGAAGAAAAATATGAGGTAGTACCCTTGCAACGAGGCAGCTCTTCGATCTATTCCATTTCCATTTCGGACGCAGAAAATATACAGGCCCAGAGAAATCGCCACAGCAAAAGAACTAAGAAAAAACTCCATCAGATTTTAAATTTATTACTCATGGGGAAGGTTGCTCACAGGATAAAATATTTAATTAAATCGGCGAGCAAGTCTCAAGAAACTTCCGATCCACAACAACCGCTTTGAATTTCCCGCGAGCATTGCGAGGAATCCGCTCAACCCTAAGAAAGTCCACCTTTATCGGCATGCCCAGGCGCCTAGACAATTCGGACTTAATTTTCCCCTCCAATTCCAATAATTTCGCTTCATCGACGATTGAAGGGACATAAAGGAAATCAAAATCTTCCCAATTTTTTTGAACAAGCTGACTTTCCAGAAGTCCCTTGACGTCTTTTGTGGCATGAAAATTCAGATAACCGACCTTTCTACCATCTCTTGAGACTACTAAATCCTCGCTCCGCCCATCAATTTCATCAATCTGATATGTATTGAGCCCACATGCACATTTTTTTGGCGAAGATATTTTCACTACATCTTCAAGGCTGTATCTAAAAACAGGAAAACTCGGTCGTTTAATCGGCGTCACAACAGCAACTCCACGACCATCTCTGTGCAAGCCTTCAGAATTCTGCACCTCGATGACCCCCCTTGCGGGATGAATATGCATCACACCGTTAGCGCATTCGAATGCAAAATGACAGCCTTCTTGAGACCCGTACAAGTTGTGCACTGGGGCCCCAAATGATTGCCCAATCAGAGTTCTCCAATTTTGCTGCAATATTTCAGAAGTTGAAATAATCATCTTTACGTCACTTGCAACATAGTTCACAGCCGCCAACATTTGTGCAACGGTGTGCAGTGAGGATGCGTAGCCATAGATAATCTCCGGCTTGAATTTTTGCAATGCAGCTATGTACTTGCCAACATTTGCCGGGGTTAAATGGTATATCGAGATATAGATGTTGTTGTTGATCCAATCCCTTGTGAAAAATCGCTCCTCATCATGGCTATCATTCACATAAAAGCCGGACAAAATCAAACAATTTCTCACGCCCCACTTTTGAGTTACTTTTTCTATTTGCCGACATAAGAGCGCTTCCCCATAAAATCGCTCTTTTATTGAAGAGAATATTGTCAGGGGGCTGCCGCTTGACCCACTTGTCGTATGTGAAGTTTTTCCTTTTTTCCAATTTTTTGGGAAAAAGCTTCCGTCTTTATTCTTTAACGTCGCCTTATTAATAACAGGCAAGCATTTCAAGAAATCTGACAAGCTAGTAGACAATGCCGCTTTGGAATACCCTTGTCCATCGTAGAATAAGATGCTTTTTTTTGCCTGCAGAAGCTCTTTTTTCGCATTGCTTAGAAGATAGTCTTCGGCTTGATCTGCAGTTAATTTTTCAGCCGAGATAATGGATCTGCGATATAGTCGCGCCCCGAAGGTCTGTACGATTGAATAGGCAGACCGGCCCAATGACGATCGCTTGAAACTCATGGCTTTTCGCCTTCCAGCGATTTTGCGGCACTCACGTACCAACCCATCATATCTTTCAGCCCCACTTGCAACTCATGGGTAGGCCAATAATTCAGCAGGGTTGCTGCTTTTGATATGTCGGCCAATGAGTGGCGCACGTCTCCTCCTCGAAATTCTTTCATCAAGGGTGACTTTTTATAGTTCACCTTGTGTGTCACAAGAACTTCACTAATCATAGAAAATAGATCAAGGAGCGTTGTCTGCTTTCCGACGGCGACGTTGTAAATTTTATTTTTTGCCCTTTTTTCATCCGACAGCGCCGCCAAAATGTTTGCCTGCACCACATTCTCTATATAGCAAAAGTCTCTACTGGTAGAGCCGTCACCATTTACACTAATGGGTTCATCTTTGATAATCGCATAAACCCATTTTGGTATCACTGCAGCGTAAGCGCCCATTGGGTCTTGTCGTCGACCGAATACATTGAAATAGCGCAGCCCAATTGACTCAAATCCGTAAGATAGAGCAAAGACTTCCGCGTAGACTTCATTTACGTATTTTGTAACTGCGTACGGGCTCAGTGGCTTGCCGATCACATCTTCGACCTTCGGCAAATCAGGGTGATCTCCGTAAGTACTACTGCTCGCCGCATATGTGAAACTTTTTACACCAGCGTTGCGTGAAGCCACTAGCATGTTCAGAAATCCGCCGATGTTGACTCCGTTGGTGGCAATTGGATCTGCGAGGCTTCGCGGAACGCTTCCAAGTGCGGCTTCGTGAAGAACATACTCGACAGGACAATGCTCACTATTTCCCGTACCGGAAGGAGCGTTATGACATGGAAAAATCATGGCCCGCTGACAATCGTCGAGATTGCGAATATCCCCCTCGATAAAATGGAAGTTTCTCCATTGCTCGGGCGCTACAAGGGTTTGAACCTCCGCGAGGTTGCGACGGTGACCAGTGGCGAAGTTGTCAAGACCGACTACGCGTTGGTTAAGTTTGAGCAAGTTTTCCAGTAAGTTGCTGCCGATAAAGCCGGCCACGCCAGTGACTAACCAAGTGTGGGTCTCTTTTATCAGGCGAGCGCGCAGGTTCTCGTATGCCGTCGGGCCTGGCTTTAGGTTGTTCATGCTGAGGCAGCCTCGCTCAAAGCCGGCCGTCTGCGGCGCCTAGTGGCAGCAGACTTTTCACGTCGAACAGGACGGCATTAGGTTGACCCAGCGCCTTGATGCCAGCTTCACCCATAGTCACGAATTGGTGATGACCGACGGCCAGCACGATGGCGGCATATTGACCCGGAGCGGGCATCTCGGTCAGGCACTCAAGACCGTATTCATGTTCGGCCTCGGCCACATCGATCCACGGATCGAATACGTCGACCTGCGTGTTGTAGCACTTCAAAGTGCGCACGATGTCCACGACTTTGGTGTTGCGCACGTCAGGGCAATTTTCTTTGAAGGTCAAACCCAGCACCAGTACCTTGCTGCCCAGCACCGGCACGTTCTTGCGCAACATCAGCTTGATGACTTCATCTGCGACATGGCTGGCCATGTTGTCATTGATTCGGCGGCCAGCCAGTATTACCTCGGGGTGATAGCCAACTTCCACGGCCTTGTGGGTAAGGTAATAAGGGTCCACGCCAATACAATGCCCGCCGACTAGACCCGGGCGAAATGGCAGGAAATTCCATTTAGTGCCCGCTGCCTGCAATACTTCTAAGGTGTCAATTCCTAATCGATGAAAGATCAAGCTAAGTTCATTCATCAACGCAATGTTGACGTCCCGCTGCGTGTTCTCGATCACTTTGGCGGCTTCGGCGACCTTGATGCTGCTAGCCTTGTAAGTACCTGCCGTGATGATTTGACGGTACAACTGGTCCACGATTTCGGCTACCTCCGGCGTACTGCCGCTGGTCACCTTCTTGATGCTGGGCAGTCGATGTTCCTTGTCGCCTGGGTTAATTCGCTCTGGGCTGTAACCACAGAAGAAGTCGACGTTGAATTTTTTACCGCTGAATTTCTCCAATACAGGCACACAAACCTCTTCGGTCGCGCCGGGGTACACTGTGGACTCAAAAATTACAATGGCCCCATCGCGCAGGACCTTGCCGACAGTCTCGCTGGCCTTGATCAGGGGGGTTAGATCCGGCCTGTTGGCGATGTCGACAGGGGTCGGCACCGTCACGATGAATACGGAGCAGTCCGACAAGTCTTGGGCCTTGGAGGTGAATGCCAGCTTTGCTGCCTCCTTCAGTTCCTCGGGCGATGTTTCCAAGGTATGGTCATGACCGCTTTGCAATTCGGCAATGCGTTTTTCATTGATGTCGAATCCAATGACGGTACGCTTCTTTCCAAATTCGACGGCGAGCGGCAATCCAACGTAACCCAATCCGATGACTGCGATAGGTGCGTTCAATTCTAATGAATACATGAAATCTTAATGAAAGAGGAATAACTACTGCCGTGCGGCGCTCCGCACGCGGGGCATGTTGTCTTCAAAATAGGCCAACCCAGAACGGTCAAAGTTGAAGGTCCGGTCGAGCATGGAAACGTTGGCACCCACACCTTGATTCGTGCTCAGCACATTGGAACCTTCACGTATGACGGTTTCAATGCCATACGACCACCTCGGATTCCCAGTCACCTGCACCGGGTAGGTCGGCGACATGTCTTTGCGTGGTGTGAGCGGAATCGACAGCTCGATGCCCGCCGACGTACGTGACGCGGCAGCCCACTCGAACTTGGTGCGCCGCACATACAGCGTGATGGCGACGTCGTCGAACCATTGCTTGATGCCAAAACGCACGCCGCGGTCGTTGTAGAGGAACTGCCCTGCCGTCACCTCTGCGTAGGTACGCGTGGGGGTGTAGGCATAGCGATAGCTCGCGAGCGCCGTGCGCGAATGCACCGGCAGGTTGGCGTCGTAGAACTGGATGCGTTCGAAACGACCCGCTTCGGCATGCAAGCGATGACGGCCTTCGCCCGGCTCCCAGCGGACTTCGCCATAGGTGCCACGGTAGTTGGCATCGATGCGGCCAGCGGCCACATGGCCCGTCAGCGCATTGGCGCCCCACAGCGCGGCCGTCTCGGCGTTGTCCTTGCCGAACAGGTGCTCTATCGGCAGGCGGAACATCTGGTGAACCATGTAGCGGTCGGTCTGGCTCACGAAGCGGCTGTTGCCGAAGGCCTGGCCCTTCTTGAAGTCGTCGGAGTCGTGAATCGGCGTGTTGCCGGCCACCTCGGCCCAGGCACCCGACCACAGCGGCTGCTGCAGCATGGCGCGCATCGCCAGCGAATGATCGAACACGCCATATTCGGTGGCCACGGTGCTGCGCAGCACCGGTTGCAGGATGATGCGCGGCGTGGCCCAGCTGGGCGAGCGCCCGTCGACGACCCAGCTGGCGTCGGCCAGCAGTGCGTTGATCGCGGTGGTGCCGGGGGTGTAGAGCTGGCCCGCGGTGCAGCGCGCCGGACCGAGTGCGATCCATTGCGCCAAGCAGTCGGCCTGGCCAGTCACGCCCACGATGTCGAGCTGGCGTTGCATCAGCACCAGGCGGTAGCCAGCGCGTTGTGCCGCCAGGTTGCGTGCGATCACGCCCAGCGCCACGCCCAGGCCGTCGGCCGTGTTGACGTTGTAGCTGGCGTTGTTCACGCGCACGGCCACGGCGCCGTCGGGCGCGCGGCCCACGCGGATGTCCTCGAAGCCCTTGGCGCGCAGCGCCTCGCCGAGCGCGACGAGTTGAGCGTCGGTCACGGGCGCGGGCGGCGGGGGCGCCGATGCGGCGACGCTGGCCGCCACCATGGCGCGGGTCTCTTCCGAGGCGGTGGGTGCCACGCTGAGCAGTGCCGAGGCCGGCGGGCGCGGGCCCACGTTGGGCGGCGACAGGTCGGGCTGCAAGGGCACGTCGGATACGCGCAGGCCATCTTGCGAAAAGGCCTTGCGTTCGGCCGACGGCGCTGGCTGCCCAGACGCAGACGCAGACGCAGACGGGAACACGGTGGCCGTGGTCGTCGTGGTGGTGATGGTCGACACGGCGGCGGGGCGGCTCTCGGGCACCTTGTACAGGGGCACGTTGAGGCCGATGCTCACCCAGCTGCGGGCGGTGCGCTCGTCGCCCCGCAAGCGCACGTTGGCGCCCACGTGGGCCGACCAGCCGGCCGGCAGCCATTCGGAGGGCGCGTAGACGCGCGCGCCGGCCCAGGCCTGGCTGTCGACGTATTCGATGTGGGTCTGCAGCCAGGGCAAGGGCCGGTAGGCCGCGCTGGCGAAGGGGCCATCGAGCGGCGTGCTGACGTTGCGCGCGGTGCCGCGGCGCGCATAGCCCACGGTCAGGTCGAGCGGGTCGACGGGCGTGTACGTGAGCACGCCGTACAGCGAGCGGAAATTGCCGGTCTCGCCGCCAACGTCGGTGCCACCGGCAGCGATCTTCCAGCGGCCGTCACGATCGATCTGGGCACCGGCCTTGAAATTGAAGGAGAGGTCGCGAATGCCGCAGTTGCTGGTGTAGCAGTTCGTGTTGAACTTGTTGCTGGCAATCCGGCCGGAGATCTCGAGATTGGGGAGCAGGCCGAAGCCCGCCACCAGGTTGTGGCCACTGGTGCCGTAGCGTGCCCCGATGGGGCCGCCTACCACTTCGTTGTCGTAGCCCAGCGACGCACTTCCCCAGGGCAACAGCTGTGCCGTGGGGGTGACCGACAAACCGGTCGCACCGCTCGCGTTGAGCGACGGTGCGATCTGTGCATGTGCTGAGGGCACCGCCGCCGCGCCCGCCAGACCGAGCAGCGCGAGGGCGGCGGCTAGGACTGGCGATTGCGGGAACGGTGCGCGATCAGCCTCCCGTGCCACCGGTGCCGCCGGTGCCGCCCGTGCCGCCAGTGCCACCGGTGCCGCCCGAGCCCGGGGTCGGCAGCAGGTCGCCGGCAGCCTTGGCGATCGCCAGGATGGCGGCCTTCAGGCTGCCGTCAGCGTTCTGCAGCACCGATGCGGTGTTGTCGAGCACCTTGTCCAGCGGCGAGCCGATGGCGAAGGAGGTGGAGTCGAAGTTGCCGGCGGCGGCGATGATGGCATCGGCTTGCGCGCTGGTCAGGCCGGAGCCGACGAGTTGGTCCTTGACCACCTTGAGCACCGAAGCGCGGTAGGCAGCCACCGTGGTCGACGAGCTCACGTTCGCGGCGAAGGTGCTGTCCGAGCGGATCTTGGCGATGAACTGGTCCAGCGTCAGGCCGGCGCTGCCGCTGGCAGAAGCAGCGAGCACGGTCTCGACCAGCAGGTCGGTCAGGGGCGTGAAGTTCGAGATGTTGCCGCCAAACAGGATGCCACGGTACGTGAGCGTGCTGGTCTTGGCAGTGCCGATGCAGGGATAGGTCAAAGCAACTCGGCTGCTGACAAACGCGCCGTTGGCATCGGACGTGCTCGTGACACGGGCGCCGTTGGCGCAGGTCATGTCGACGGTCGCATTGGCCAGCGCGGCGCCGCGAGCGGTCGTGCCGCTGACGGAGATTTCCGAGCCTGTACCGCTGCCGCCGCCACCACCGCCGCCGCCACAGGCGGCCAGGCCGAGAAGGGCTACGGCCGAAACCAGGAACTTGGCGCGTGCCGATTGCGTGAAGTTTGTCATCGAGTTTTTCCGCTCTGTGAAGACTGGGGAACCCGGTGCGCGAAGCGTGCCGGGCGCAATTGAAAACAGCACGAATTCATCGGTCGATCAAGTCGAAACGGAGAAATTCGGCGGGGGAAGCACCAATAACTTGTCACTTTGACGATTGTTAACGGTTGCGAAGCGAGTGTATCAGCCCCAAATCGGGACGCATCCCCCATTTATGCCATTCCGCAAGACGGTGAAACCCCGGGCCTCAAAAAGTAAATCGAAAGCAATAAAAAAGGCCATTGAGTCACCCGAAGATGACTCAATGGCCTTCGCCAACTCGAAAATTGAATGCTATTTAATTAGCGGCTGGGCTTGAATGCACGCTTGGCTGCGTCGCGCGGAACAAACACTTTGCCGCCGCCGCCTGCGCCGCGGGGTGCAAAGTTCTCGCCACGCGGAGCGAAACCTTCATTGCGGGGGGCAAAGCCCTCGCCACGGGGTGCAAAACCTTCGCCACGCGACGGGCCACCGGCACCGCGCGGAGCGCTGTCGCCCCAGCCCGGCTTGCGGCCGTAGCCTGCACCGCCGCCGCCTTCTTCACGGCCGCCGCCGAAACCGGCGTTGTGGCCATGGTGAGGACGGGCACCCGGTGCCGCGCCGCGCGGGCCGCGGTCGTTGAAGCTGCTGGCGCCGGCATAGCTGCGCTCGTTGCCGCCGCGGTCATTGCCACCGCCGAAGCCGCCACCACCGCCGCCGAAGTTGCCACGGGGGCCTGCACCGCCGCCGCCGAACTTGCGCTCACCGCCACGCGAATGGCTGTTGTTGTCGCGGCCACGGCCACCGAAGTCGCCTTGCGGACGCGATTGCGGCATGCGTTGCTGGGGTTCGAGGCCGGGGATGGTCTCGGCCTTGAACTGCTGGTGGCTGTAATGCTCGATGTCCATGATCTTGCGGCGATCGCGGAACTCGGCAAAGGTCACGGCGATGCCGTCGCGGCCGGCACGGCCGGTACGACCGATGCGGTGGGTGTAATCCTCGGCCTTCATCGGCAGGCCGAAGTTGAAGACGTGGGTGATGGTCGGCACGTCGATGCCGCGGGCGGCAACGTCGGTGGCCACCAGGATCTGCACCTGGCCTTGGCGCAGCGCCATCAGGCGGCGGTTGCGCAGGCCCTGGCTCAGGGCACCGTGCAGTGCAACGGCGCTGAAGCCGTCTTGCTGCAGGTCGTTGGCGAGGCCGTCGCACTCGACTTGGGTGCTGGCGAACACGATGGCCTGGTTGATCGTGGTGTCACGCAGCCAGTGGTCGAGCATCTTGCGCTTGTGCTGGACGTTGTCGGCCCAGAACAGCACTTGCTTGATGTTCGCGTGCTTTTCCTGCGGCGAGTCGATCTGGATCTTCTGCGGCTGGCGCATCACGCGGGTGGCGAGCTGCTGGATGCGCGGCGCGAAGGTGGCGCTGAACATCATGGTCTGCTTGCGGCCGACGGTGAGCTGGTTGACTTCAGCCAGATCGTCCGAGAAGCCCAGGTCGAGCATGCGGTCGGCTTCGTCGACGACCAGGAATTGCACCTGGTCGAGCTTGATCTGCATCGAGCGTTGCAGGTCGAGCAGGCGGCCGGGCGTGGCGACCACGAGGTTGGCGTTCTGCAGCTTGGCGATCTGCAGCTGGTAAGGCATGCCGCCCACCACGCTGGCCACGCGCAGGCCGCGGCAATGCTTGACCAGGTCGATGGCGTCGTGTGCAACCTGCTGCGCGAGTTCGCGCGTCGGGCACAGGATCAGGGCGCCGGGGGTGGCGGCCTTGAAGTTGCGGGTGTTGGTCGGGTCCTTGCGCTTGGCCTTCTTGGGGGGCGCTTCGCCGCGGGCGGCGGCTTCGTCGGCCAGGCGCTTGAATTCGGCCTTGGCGACGGCTTCGGCTTCGGCTTCCTGCTTGAGCAGCGTGTGCAGCACGGGCAGCAGGAAGGCGGCGGTCTTGCCGCTGCCGGTCTGGCTCGAGACCATCAGGTCGATGAAGCGGGCGTTGCCCTCTTCCGAACTGGTCAGTGCCAGAGGAATGACCTTGTCCTGCACGGCGGTCGGCTGGTCGAAGCCGAGGTCGGCCACGGCAGCAACGAGCTCGGCAGCCAGGCCGAGGCGCACGAAACCGTTGGGCAGCTTGGGGGCTTCTTCGACGGCCGGCTCGGCGTCGTCGATGACTGCAGCAGCTGCGACGGTATCGGCCGCTTCAGCGGTTTCGGCCACGTCGTGCAGCACTTGCAGGTCAGCGGTATTGGATTCAATGACAACCGCGAAGTCGTCAGAAGATTGCACAGGCGCGGAATCGCCCTGCGCTTGGATGTAAGCGTCGGTCATGTAGATAGCTCATACGCGAGCGCTGCCGTAGGCGGCGCCCCGTCGGGTGGTTAAAAACATCAACCATCCAACGACATTCAGCAAGAGCCATGACCACCCGTTTGCCGGAGGTCTGCCTTGGCTGCGGCCCGTTCATCGGGCGCGGTGTGCAAGATAGGGAGATGCGAGAAACGCTGCACTGTGCAGCGAAGCCCGCAATTATGACACATCCTGGGGTTTTTACCTAATCCCCAGGGGGAAACTAGTCTTCCAGCCGCAGGAAGGTGGTGCGGTAGTGCGCCAGCTCCTCGATGGACTCGTGCACGTCGGCCAGCGCGGTGTGGGCCTGCTGCTTCTTGAAGCTGGTGTAGGCCGCGGGCTTCCAGCGCTTGGCCAGCTCCTTGAGGGTGCTGACGTCGAGGTTGCGGTAGTGGAAGTAGGCCTCGAGCTTGGGCATGTACTTCACCAGGAAGCGGCGGTCCTGGCCGATGGTGTTGCCGCACATGGGCGAACCCTGCCTGGGGATGTAGCGCGAGATGAACTCGATCAGCTGCTTCTCGGCGGCGGCTTCGTCGAGGGTCGAGGCCTTGACCTTGTCGATCAGGCCGCTGCGGCCGTGGGTGCCCTTGTTCCAGGCGTCCATGGCGTCGAGCACGGCATCGCTCTGGTGGATGACCAGCACCGGGCCTTCGATGCGCGGCGTGAGGTCGGGGCCGGTGATGACCACGGCGATCTCCAGCAGGTGTTCTTTCTCGGGGTCGAGGCCGCTCATTTCGCAGTCGAGCCAGACCAGGTTCTGGTCGCTCTTCTTCAGCGTGGGGACGGGTGCGGCGGGGGTCGGAGCGGTGGATTCGGACATCGGCGGATTGTCGTCGATGGTGTACGGGCACCGCATGGCGTCACGACCCCGGGGCTAAACTCGGCGACCCATGTCCTACGCACTCGGCTTCACCTGCGCCTTCGCCGCCGCACTCCTCGCCGGCCTCGCCGTGAAGTTCTGGCTCGCCACGCGCCAGATCCGCCATGTGGCGCGCCACCGCGACGCGGTCCCGGCCGTCTTCGCCCAGACCATGACGCTGTCGGGCCACCAGAAGGCCGCCGACTACACCATCGCCAAGGTCCGTTTCGGCCTGCTCGAGATGGCCTGGGGCGCGGCGCTGCTGCTGGCCTGGACGCTGCTGGGCGGGCTGGACCTGCTCAACAAGGTGCTGCTGGCCTGGATGGGCGGCGGCATGGCGCAGCAACTGGCGCTGCTTGCGGCCTTTGCGCTGATCGGCGGGCTGCTCGACCTGCCCTTCACGCTGTGGCAGACCTTCCGGCTCGAGGAGCGCTTCGGCTTCAACAAGATGACCTTCAAGCTCTGGCTGGGCGACGCGGTCAAGGGCACGCTGCTGGGCGCGGTCATCGGCCTGCCGATCGCGGCGCTGATCCTCTGGCTGATGGGCGCGGCCGGCACGCTCTGGTGGTTCTGGGCCTGGGCCGCATGGATGGGCTTCAACCTGCTGCTGATGCTGGTGTACCCGAGCTTCATCGCACCGCTGTTCAACAAGTTCAAGCCGCTCGACGACGCCGGCCTCAAGGCCCGCGTGACCGCGCTGATGCAGCGCTGCGGCTTCGCGGCCAAGGGCCTGTTCGTGATGGACGGCAGCCGCCGCAGCGCGCATGCCAACGCCTACTTCACCGGCTTCGGCGCCAGCAAGCGCGTGGTGTTCTACGACACGCTGCTGCGCCAGCTCAACGCCGGCGAGGTCGAGGCGGTGCTGGCCCACGAGCTGGGCCACTTCAAGCATCGCCACATCGTCAAGCGCATGGTGGCGATGTTCGCGCTGAGCCTGGCCGGCTTCGCGCTGCTGGGCTGGGTGTCGGGCCAGTCGTGGTTCTATGCGGGCCTGGGCGTGCAGCCCAACATGGCCGCGCCCAACAACGCGCTGGCACTGCTGCTGTTCATGCTGGCGGTGCCGGTGTTCAGCTTCTTCGTCGCGCCGCTGTCGGCCCGGATGTCGCGCAAGCACGAGTTCGAGGCCGACGCCTATGCGGTGGCCCAGACCAGCGGTGCCGACCTGGCCGCCGCCCTGCTCAAGCTCTACCAGGACAACGCGTCGACGCTCACGCCCGACCCGGTGTTCGTCAAGTTCTACTACTCGCATCCGCCGGCCTCGGAGCGCCTGGCGCGCATGGGCGCGGCCTGATGACCCCTTCTGGAGATTTCGCACCATGACCAGCATGCTCAACATCAAGGACTGGAAGAACACGCCACCGCGGCGTGCCCAGAGCGCCACCGAGATCGTCAGCGCCCTCGCCCGCCTCGAGGGCTGGAAGCTCACAGGCGACGGCGCGGCCGTGGCGATCGAGAAGACCTACACCTTCACGAACTACTTCGAGACCATCGCCTTCGTGAATGCGCTGGCCCTGGTGGCGCACCGCTTCGACCACCACCCGGACCTCTCGGTGCACTACAACCGCTGCGTGGTGCGCTTCAACACGCACGACGTGGCCGGCATCTCGGCCACCGACTTCGAGTGCGCGGCCCAGGCCGACGCCCTGCTGGCGGCGGCATGAGCGTTCACCGTGGCTAAGCCACGCAGCGCCACGGCCGCTCCCAACGCCGCCCTGCACGACGGCCTGGTGATCGCGAGCCACGGCCGCCATTGCCTGGTCGAGACGCCCGACGGCGAACGCCGCATCTGCCATCCGCGCGGCAAGAAGAGCCAGGCGGTGGTCGGCGACCGCGTGAAGTGGCAGGCCAGCGAGGACGAGGGCACCATCGAGAAGGTGGTCGAGCGCAAGAACCTGTTCTACCGGCAGGACGAGATCCGCACCAAGTCCTTCGCGGCCAACCTCGACCAGGTGCTGATCCTGATCGCGGCCGAGCCGGAGTTCTCCGAGCACCAGCTGGCGCGTGCGCTGATCGCGGCCGAGGCCGAGCGCATCACGCCGATCATCGCGCTCAACAAGCGCGACCTGGCCGTGCCCTTCGAGCGCGCCTGGGCCCGGCTCGCGCCCTACCGCCGCATGTACCCCGGCGTGCTGTCGCTGGCGCTCACGGCCACGGGCGCCGAAGACCGCGCACTGCTGATGCAGCAGCTGGCCGGCAAGAGCACGCTGGTGCTCGGGCCCTCGGGCGCGGGCAAGAGCACGCTGATCAACCTGCTGGTGCCCAGCGCCTCGGCGCTGACCAACGAGATCTCCTACGCGCTCAACTCGGGCAAGCACACCACCACCAGCACCACCTGGTACTGGGTCGACGCCGAGCGCAGCACCGGGCTGATCGATTCGCCGGGCTTCCAGGAATTCGGGCTCAACCACATCGAGCCCATGCAGCTCGCCAAGCTGATGCCCGACATCGCCGCGCATGCGAACAACTGCAAGTTCTACAACTGCTCGCACCTGCACGAACCCGGCTGCGGCGTGATCGCGCAAGTCGATTCGCCCACGCACCCGGGCGAGATCCACGCCACGCGCTATCGGATCTACGGCGAGCTCTTTGCCGAGCTGAGCCAGACGCGCTACTGACCACCCACCCTCGGCCATGAAGGTCCTGCTGTACTCCCATGCCTTCCACCCCTCGGTGGGCGGCGTCGAAACCGTGTCGATGGCGCTGGCACAGGGCTTCCTGGCCACCGGCGGCATCGAGTGCCGGGTCGTCACGCAAAGCGAGGCCGGCAGCGCGCCCCCCACGGACTATGGTTTCGAGGTGATCCGCCGCCCCCAGCGCGCGCAACAACGCGAACTCGTGCGCTGGGCCGACGTGGTGCTGTTCAACGGCGCGAGCCTGGCATTGCAGCCCTGGGTGCTGCTGGCACGCAAGCCCTTCGTCTGGGTGCACGTGGGCTACCAGGTGGCGTGCATCGACGGCCTGGGCTGGGTCGACAACGCGAGTGCACCCATCACGCCGCTCGCCTCGGTGCGCTTCCACGCGCGCCGCAGCGGCTGGGCCACGGCGCTGCGCGAGGGGCTCAAGCTGTGGCTGCGGCGCGGTGTCGCCCAGTTTGCGGTCGACCGCCACGTGGCGATCACGCAGTGGATGCAGCAGGCGTTGCCGCTGCCGCGCCAGGTGCAGATCTACAACCCCTTCCCGATCGCGCAGTTTGCCGGCGCAGACCTGCCGAATCCCGCGTTCGACTTCTTCTACATGGGACGCCTGGTCCAGGAGAAGGGCGTCGACGTGCTGGTGCGGGCCTTTGCCGAATTGCTCAAGCGCCACGGCCCCGGCCCGCGCCTGCTGCTGATCGGCGACGGCGCGGCGCGGCCGGTGATCGAGCAGATGGTGGCCGAACTCGGCCTTGCGGATGCGGTGGTGTTCGCCGGCCGGCAATCGGGCGCCGCGCTGGTCGAAGCCGTCGGCCACGGCGCCATCGGCATCATTCCCTCGGCCTGGTACGAGCCCATGGGCGGCGTGGCGATCGAACTCATGGCCGCGGGCAAATGCCTGATCGTGTCGGCGCAGGGTGGCCTGGCCGAATGCGTGGGCGATGCGGGCCTGAGCTTTCCCAACGGCGACCACGCGGCGCTGGCAGAGCGCATGCAGCAACTGCTCGACGACCCGGTACGCCGCGCCGCGCTGTCGTCGGCCGCGCGCACGCGCGCGCAGCAGTTCCTGCCGGGGCGCTTCGTGGCGCAGTATGTGGGGCTGCTGCAGGACGTGGTGGCGCGGCGATAACAGCCCGGCGATAGCGCCCTGGCGCGGGTGGGCTTGACCTTGATGTCCGAGACAGATTGAGAGCGAAAGTGCGCGCCGTGTCGTAAAAGCACAGCCATGCACCCCCTCCTCAACTGCCTTCTTGTCATTCCAATCCTTCTCGCGACGTCGGCCCTGGCGCAGCCATCGAACCCGGTCGATGAAGCCGGATGCAAGAGCGAAGAGGCGTCGCTCATCCAGGAGATGGACATAGCCCAGGCCAGAGGGCGCATGCTGCAACGCCGGCAGCTCGCCGAGCAGTTGGCAGCGGTCCAGCTGCGCTGCGGAACGCATCCTCCGGTGCAAAGCCGTGAGGCCGGCATCGCGCGGCTACAAAAGGAAATTGCAGACCTGCGCAAGGAGCTCGATCGCGCAGAGACGGACCTGCGCAAGTTGAGGCAGGGGCTTTGAGGGCGGCGGCCCCTAGGCGAGGATCGCCGCCAGCGCGTCGACCAGCTGCCCGCATTGCGCCCGCGTGCCGATGCTGATGCGCAGGTAGGCCGCGATGCGCGGCTGGGAGAAGTGGCGCACCAGCACCGCCCGTTCGCGCAAGGCCGCGGCCAGCGCGGCGGCGTCATGCGACGGATGCCGCGCGAACACGAAGTTGGCCTGCGAGGGCAGCACCTCGAAGCCGAAGTCTTCGAGCTGCAGCACCAGCCCTTCGCGCGTGTCGATGACGGCGTCGCGCGTCTGCTGGAACCATGCGTCGTCCTGCATCGCGGCGATCGCGCCGGCCTGCGCGAGGCGGTCGAGCGGGTAGGAGTTGAAGCTGTTCTTCACACGAGTCAGCGCGTCGATCAGCGAGGCCTGGCCGCAGGCGAAGCCCACGCGCAGGCCGGCCAGCGAACGCGACTTGGACAGGGTCTGCACCACCAGCAGGTTCGGATGGCGGTCGACCAGCGCCAGCGCGCTCTCGCCGCCGAAATCGACATAGGCCTCATCAACCAGCACCACCCGCGACGGGCAGGCCGCGAGCAGGCGCTCGATGTCGGCCAGCGGCAATCCGCAGCCGGTGGGCGCGTTCGGGTTGGCGATCACCAGGCCGGCACAGCCCTGGGCCGCGCGCGCCGCCAGCGCATCGACGTCGATGCGCAGCGCGGCGTCGACCGGCTGCAGCACGCAGTCGATGCCGTAGAGCTGCGCATAGACGCGGTAGAAGCTGTAGGTGACGTCGGGGAACAGCAGCGGCTCGGCCTGCTGGAAGAAGGCGAAGAAGGCGTGTGCCAGCACTTCGTCGGAGCCGTTGCCGACGAACAGCTGGTCGGCCTGCAGCCCGTGGCGCGCCGCGATGGCTTCACGCAGCGCCTGCGATTCGGGATCGGGGTAGCGCTCGAGCCCGTGGGCCGCCGCGGCCTGGATCGCGTCGAGCACGGCGGGCGACGGCGGGTACGGGTTCTCGTTGGTGTTGAGCTTGACCAGCCCGTCGATGCGCGGCTGCTCGCCGGGCACGTAGGGCTGGAGCGCACCGATGCGCGGGCTCCAGAAGGAAGGGATGGCGGTCATGCGGACGGGCGCCTCAACCGAGCAGGCGCGCGAGCGTGAGCAGCGCCAGCAGCACCATCCACATCACGACCGAGCGCCACACCAGGCCCACCACGCTGCGCAGGTGCGCCAGGTCGGGCTCGCGGCCGCCGGTGCTGCCGCTGTCGTGTTCGGGGTCGGCCCAGTGGGTGTCGCCGGCCTGCGCATGCGTGAGCGCATCGCCGCCGTCCAGCGGCCGCAACGTGCCGCCGCCGAGGCGCACGTTCACGGCCCCCGAGGTGGCGGCCAGGATCACGCCGTCGTTGGGGTCGGGAAAGCGCTTGGCGTCGTTGCGCCAGGAGTCGATCGCATCCTCGAAGCTGCCCACCACGGCGAAGCCGAGCGCGGTGATGCGCGCGGGCAGCCAGTCGGTCAGCGCCCAGGCACGGCGCGCGGCCTGTTGCACCGAGAGGCTGGAGGGCTGCACCGTGGCACCGTCCTTGTGGGTCCAGTAGCGCGCGACGAATTCGCTCATGCGGTAGAACACCGCGCCGGCGGGACCCAGCCCCAGGGCCGCGAGCACCGAGAACCAGGCCAGCACGCCGAACACATGGCGGTGCGCGGCGATGACCGAATGCTCGATCACATGGCGCACGATCTCGCTGCGCGGCAGGTCGGCCGCATCGGCGTGCTGCCAGTGCGCGAGCAGCGAGCGCGCGAGCGGCTGGTCGCCCTCTTCGAGCGCGTCGCGGATGCCGGTGAAGTGATGGCTGAACTGGCGAAAGCCCAGCGTGATGTAGAGCATCGCGACGCTCCACAGCACCGCGAAAGGCAGGCCCAGCGTGAGCACCAGCAGCCAGTGGACGCCCAGCGTCAGCAGCGTGGGCACGAAGACCGCCAGACCCCAGGCGACCCAGCCGTGGTGCGACTTGCCGGCATCGAAATTGCGGCTGGTCCAGCGCGTCCAGGCGAGCACCGCGGCATACACCGGGTTGTGGACGGTGAGCGGCCGCACCTGCTCGATCAACAAGGCGCACAGGATGGCAAAGAAGCTCATCGGCCGATGATAGCGAGTCGCTTTCGCGCATCGCGCTGGCAGCGGAGAATCGCGGCCCCATTCTCGAAACTCCGCGCACCGAGACCGGAAGCGATGCCCCTCAGCTCGCCATGACGACCCGGTTGCGGCCGGCGGCCTTGGCCTCGTAGAGCGCGGCGTCGGCCGCGTTCAGCCAGTCCAGCAAGGTCGCATGACGGCCGTCCAATGCCGCCACGCCGATGCTGCTGGTGACGCGCAGATCCGCAAAATCGCGGAAGCGGCTGTGCTCCACCTTGTCCCGGATGCGCTGCGCGAGCTGCGCGGCCTCTTGCGCCGATGCACCGGGCAGCACGACCGCGAACTCGTCGCCCCCGTAACGGCCCGCGCAGTCGCCGCCACGCAAGCAGTCGCGCACGATGCCGGCCACGACGCGGATCACCTCGTCGCCCGTCGTGTGGCCGCGCGAATCGTTCACCATCTTGAATTGGTCGATGTCCAGCATCAGCAAGCTGGCGGGCGCGCCGGTCGACACGTGCCGGCGCAGCGCTTCCTGCGCCTGCACCTCCCAGTGCGCGCGGTCGTAGAGCCCGGTGACGGCATCGATGCGCCGCAGCACCTCGAGCTCCTGGTTCTGGCGCGACACCTTGCGGATCAGCCGGTAGCTGACCACGCTCACCGACAGGGTGTGCAGCATCAGCACGGGCATGCAGGCGATCACCACCGTCAGCGAGCTCTCCAGCACGACCGGGGCGCCGGTGACCAGCCCGGTGAGCAGGCCGGCGCCGAGCATGCCCGGCACCGAGCGCGCCCACAGGCCCTTGATGCCGGTCGTGATCTTGTCGACCATGGTCAAGGTGCACAGCAACACCGACGGCAGCAGACCGTAGTGCATCAGCGGGACCCAGGCCCCGGTGATGGCCGAATCGACGAGCAGGTTGCGGATCTCGGCGCGATAGGGATCGGCACTGCGCACGGCGAGCTGATAGGCCACGTGGGGCCAGACAAAGGCGGGCAGCAGCACGCCGAGCCAGGTGGCGAGAGAGGCGTCCCTGCCCTGCAACACCACCGCCGTGACCACGCCCCCCAGGCCCATGCCCAGGACCCGCAGCGGATAAACGCGGCGTGGCATTTGGTGCAGATGGGTGGACATCAGGACGGCATGGAGTGCCGGCCGAGTCTAGGGCAGCGGGACGTTGCGGTCCTGGGCCGTGGCGCCACGCGCCGGCTCCCGGCGTGATGCAAACCACGAAAGGATCGGCGCGCGCGCAGCGGGCACGAGAGAGAAAACGGCGGTCAGGATGCCCTTTTCCGCGCGCCGCCTCCACTCCACTCCACTCCACGCCTCGCCGCCGGCCGACCTCTGCGCCAGAGGATCGGCCTTCGTCTTTCGGCTACTTGTACTGCGAGAAGTTCTTCTTGTTCTTGCCGTGGATGTAACCCGAGGCCGTGATCGGCGGGTACTTCTCGACGCCTTCGGGGAAGCCCAGGTCGGTCGGGTCGATCACGGCGTCGGGCGTCGGGTCGAAGAAGATCGCGATCGAATGGCGCTCGTTGCCCGAGCGGTTGATCACGCGGTGCAGGTTGGAGCTCAGCGTCTCGTTCGACCAGCGGTGGAGCAGGTCGCCGATGTTGCAGACAAGCGTGCCGGGGATCGGCTGCGCCGCCACCCACTCGCCTTCGCGGTTGCGCACCTGCAGGCCGCCGTTCGAATCCTGCAGCAGCAGCGTGAGCACGCCGAAGTCGGTGTGCGGGGCCGAGCCGAAGCGCTCTTCGCTCTCGTCCTTGGCGCTCGACACCGGGTAGTAGACGAGCTGGCCGCGCGCCATCGGGCTGGTGTACTTGCTGGCGAAGAAGGCCGGGTCGCGCTTCAGGCCCAGCGCCACGGCCGACAGCAGCCGGTGGCCGATGCGGCAGACCGCGTCGTAGTAGGGCAGCAGGTCGGCGCGCAGGGCCGGGAACTCGGCGTCGGGCCAGACGTTGTCGGCGATCAGCGAGTCGGCGCCCTTCTGCGCGGCCAGGTGTTCCGACCACTGCTCGGGGCCCCAGAAGAAGATCTCCTTGAGGTCGTGCGTCTTCGAGCCTTCGAGGCGCGTCATGCCGGTGGCCATCCAGCCGCGCTGGCTGGTGTTGACCGGGTGCAGGCCCTTGACCTCGGGCGGCAGCGCGAAGTAGTCGCGCATCGCGCGGCTCGCGCCGTCGATCACGGCCTGCGGGATGCCGTGGCCCTGGATGTAGAAGAAGCCGATGCGCTGCGAGGCGTCCATGATGCGCGCGGCCACGTCTTCGAGCGCGCCGGGGCGGCCGTCGATCAGGCCGGAGATGTCGATCACGGGGATGTAGGCCTCATCGACCTTCCTGGCGTCGAAGTAGGTGGTGCTGGCGGTGGCTGGGGTGGGTTCCGACATGGCGAATCCTTGTCAACAAAGGGAGGGAGTGAGAGACGATCAGGAGGCGGAGAGTTCGACGGCGCGGTCGCGCGCAGCGAGTGCGGCGCGTTCGATCAGGCGGCGCAGCGCGCCCTCCTCCTCGAACACCGCGATGGCAGCGGCGGTGGTGCCGTTGGGCGAGGTCACGGCCTGGCGCAGCGCGGCGAAGTCGGCCCCGGGTGCGTGCTGCAGCGCGGCCGCACCCCAGGCGGTGTCGGCCGCGAGCTTGCGCGCCAGCGCGGCGTCCAGGCCCAGCGCGACGCCGGCCGCGGCCAGCGCTTCGCTGAACAGGTGGTAGTAGGCCGGGCCGCTGCCGCTGAGCGCGGTCACGGCGTCGAGCAGGGGCTCGGCATCGACCCAGTGGGCCGAGCCCACGGTGGCGAACAGGCGGTCGACGCTGGCGCGCAGCGCCGCATCGACGGTGGCGCCCGCGAACAGGCCGGTGCAGCCGGCGTTGAGGATCACCGGCGTGTTGGGCATCGCGCGCACCACGGGCGTGCCCGAAGGCAACGCGGAGGACAAGGCGGCGATCGGGACGCCGGCCGCGATCGAGACCACGGCCGCACCCGCCAGCACCTTCGGCGGCAGCGCGCGCAGCGCGTCGAGCGCCTTGGCCGGCTTGACCGCCAGCACGATCAGCGCGATGCCCTCGCCGGCGCCGGCCGCGACCAGCGCGTCGACGCTCGGGTAGCGGTCGGGCTGATCGGACGTGCTGGCCGGATCGACCGCCAGCACCTGCGCGGCGAGGCCGCTGCGCTTCCAGGCTTCGCCCAGTGCGCCGCCCATGTGGCCGTAGCCCAGGAACAGGACTTTCATGCTTTGAACTCTTCTCTTCGGTTGTCGTTGTGGAAGAAGGAAATGCGTGGTGCGCGCGTGCGCTTCAGCCCACGCTCATCAGGCTGGCATTGCCGCCCGCCGCCGCGGTGTTGACGCTCAGGCTGCGCTCGATCAGCAGGCGCTCGAGCACGATCTCGGTCTCGCCGGGCGCCAGGCCCTGCAGGTTGACGATCGGGCCGGCACGCTGCGCCAGTTGCTCGCTCACGCCGCGCAACTGGTCGGAGTCGCCGTGGTAGATCACCGCGCTGAAGTCGCCTTCGCTCTCGCCGCCGCGGGTCCAGTCGCTGCGCCAGTCGATCGCTTCGCGCACCAGCTTCGGCAGGCGTGCGGCCAGGGCACGCGCGGCCGCCGTGTCGGGCCAGACCGGGCACGCACCGACGGCCAGCACGGCCGCGAGTTGGCACAGCAGGTCGGCATCCGACGCAGCCAGGCACAGCACCGCTTCGCGCGCCGACAACCGGTAGGCATTGCGTTCGCCGGTCGGGCCGTCGAGCAGCAGCTCGGTGCCGGCCAGCGACTGCGCGGCGTACTGCGCGCAGAGCGTCGCGAGTTCGGGCTGGGCACCGTCACTCCATTGCGCCAACGCCGCCAGCAGCGGGCTGCGCACGGCATCGGTCGCATGGCCTTCGACCGCGGTGCCCGCGGCCGGCCTCAGGCTCGCGAACACGGCCTGTGCGGGCGCGCTCGACAGCAGCCGGTAGAGGTAGAGCGGGCCGCCTGCCTTGGGGCCGGTGCCCGACAGGCCCTCGCCGCCGAAGGGCTGCACGCCCACCACCGCGCCCACCATGTTGCGGTTCACGTAGAGGTTGCCGACCTTGGCGCGCGCCACGATCTTCTGGATGGTCTCGTCGATGCGCGAGTGAACGCCCAGCGTGAGGCCGTAGCCGCTGGCGTTGACCTGCTCGAGCAGCCCGTCGAGTTCGTTGCGCGCATAGCGCAGCACGTGCAGCACCGGGCCGAAGACCTCGCGCTCGAGTTCGTCGATACGCTCGATCTCGATCAGCGTGGGCGTGACGAAGGTGCCGCGTGCCGCGTCGTCGCCATGGGCGCGCGCGACCTGGAACACCGGCCGGCCCTTGGCGCGCATGGCCTCGATGTGCTGCAGCAGCGACTGCTGCGCCTCGCGGTCGATCACCGGGCCGATGTCGACGCTGAAATGCTCGGGATTGCCCAGCGTGCATTCGCTCATCGCGCCCTGCAGCATCTCGATGGTGCGCTCGGCGATGTCCTCCTGCACGCACAGGATGCGCAGCGCCGAGCAGCGCTGGCCGGCGCTGTCGAAGGCCGAGGCGACCACGTCGGTCACGACCTGTTCGACCAGCGCGGACGAGTCCACGATCATCGCGTTCTGGCCGCCGGTCTCGGCGATCAGCGGGATCGGATGGCCCAGCGCATCGAGGCGCCCGGCGATCACGCGCTGCAGGATGCGCGCGACCTGCGTGGAGCCGGTGAACAGCACCGCCTGCACGCGCGCATCGGCCACCAGTGCCGCACCGACGATCTCGCCCGTGCCGGGCAGCAGCTGCAGCACGCCCGGCGGCAGCCCGGCCGCGTGCAGGATCTGCACCGCCTGCGCCGCGATCAGCGGGGTCTGTTCGGCCGGCTTGGCCAGCACCGTGTTGCCGGCGGCCAGCGCCGCGGCGATCTGGCCGATGAAGATGGCCAGCGGGAAATTCCAGGGGCTGATGCAGACCACCGGGCCCAGCGGGCGGTGGGTCTTGTTGCTGAAGTCGGTGCGCACCTGGGCCGCGTAGTAGCGCAGGAAGTCGACCGCCTCGCGCACCTCGGCGATGGCGTTGGGCAGCGTCTTGCCGGACTCGCGCACCAAGAGGCCCAGCAGCGGCTGCATGCGGCCTTCGAGCATCTCGGCGCTGCGCTCGAGCATGTCGGCGCGCTCGATGGCGGGCGTGGCCTGCCAGATCTGGAAGGCGTCCTGCGCGGACTGCAGCGCGCGTTCCACGTCGTCGGCCGTGGCTTCCTGCACCTGGCCCACCACGTCGTCGTGGCGCGCCGGGTTGAGCACCGGCTGGCGCAGGCCCGCGGCCACCGGCTGCGCGAGCATCGGTTGCGCGAGCCAGTCGCCGTTGGCGGTGTGCAGCAGTGCGCTCGAGAGCGACGCCAGCCGCTGCTCGTTCGACAGGTCGAGGCCCGGCGCATTGGCGCGGCCCGGGTACAGGTCGCGCGGCAGCGGGATGCGCGGGTGCGGCAGGCCGGTGCGGCCGTCGGCCTTGCCCTGCGCCTCGACCGCCTTCACCGGGTCGGCGACCAGCGCCTCGATCGACAGGCTCTTGTCGGCGATGCGGTTGACGAAGGAGGTGTTGGCGCCGTTCTCCAGCAGCCGGCGCACCAGGTAGGCCAGCAGCGTCTGGTGGCTGCCCACGGGCGCGTAGATGCGGCAGGGGCGGCCGAGCCGGCCCTCGTCGAGCGGGCCCACGACCTGGTCGTAGAGCGGTTCGCCCATGCCGTGCAGGCACTGGAACTCGTACTGGCCTTCGTAGTAGTTCTGGCCCGCGAGGTGGTAGATGGCGGCCAGCGTGTGCGCGTTGTGGGTGGCGAACTGCGGGTACACCGCCTCGGGCGCGGCCAGCAGCTGGCGCGCGCAGGCCAGGTAGGACACGTCGGTGTGCACCTTGCGCGTGTAGACCGGGTAGTCCTCGAGGCCGTCGATCTGGGCGCGCTTGATCTCGCTGTCCCAGTAGGCGCCCTTGACCAGCCGGACCATCAGCCGGTGGCGGCTGCGGCGTGCCAGGTCGATCAGGTAGGCGATCACGCCCGCGCAGCGCTTCTGGTAGGCCTGGATCACGAAGCCGATGCCGTTCCAGCCGGCCAGGCCGGGCTCGTGGCACAGGCGCTCGAGCAGGTCGAGCGAGAGCTCGAGCCGGTCGGCCTCCTCGGCGTCGATGTTGAGGCCGATGTCGTACTTGCGCGCCAGCAGCGTGAGCGTGAGCAGGCGCGGGTACAGCTCGTCCATCACGCGCGGGTACTGCGCGCGGCTGTAGCGCGGGTGCAGCGCCGACAGCTTGATCGAGATGCCCGGGCCGCGGTAGATGCCCGCGCCCGAGGCCGCCATGCCGATCGCGTGGATGGCCTGCTCGTAGGAGGCCATGTAGCGCAGCGCATCGGCGTCGGTGAGCGCGGCCTCGCCCAGCATGTCGTAGGAGTAGCGGAAGCCGCGCGCCTCGAGCTTGCCGGCGTTGGCCAGCGCCTTGCCGATGGTCTCGCCGGTGACGAACTGCTCGCCCATCAGGCGCATCGCCATGTCCACGCCCTTGCGCACCACGGGCTCGCCGCCGCGCGTGAGCACGCGGCCCAGCGAATGGCTCAGGCCCGACTCGTTGTGGGTGGACACCAGCTTGCCGGTGAGCATCAGCCCCCAGGTCGCGGCGTTGACGAACAGCGAGGTGCTCTTGCCCAGGTGCGGCTGCCAGTTGCCGTTGCTGATCTTGTCGCGGATGAGCGCGTCGCGCGTGCCCTTGTCGGGGATGCGCAGCAGCGCCTCGGCCAGGCACATCAGCGCCACGCCTTCCTGCGAGGACAGCGAGAACTCCTGCAGCAGGTTCTGCACCACGCCCGCGCGGCCGCCGGCCTGGTGGCCGCGCAGTTTCTCGGACAGCTGGCACGCCAGCCGGTGCGTGGCGGCCGCCATGTCCTCAGGCAGGCGCGCCTGCGGCAGCAGCATCGCGACCTGCTCGGCCTCGGGCCGGCGGTAGGCCGCGGTGATGGCCGCGCGCAGCACGCTCTGCGGCAGCACGTTCTCGGCGAAGTCGAGGAAGGGCTGGTGGGAGGACTCGGGCTCGGCCGCGACGCAGGGGTGCTCGGCGCCGTTGAGCGCCGACGGTGCGGCACCGAAGACCTCGTCGAGCGGCAGGCCGCGCTCCAGCCGTTCGAGGTGCGCGTAGATGGACTGCTTGATCAGCCAGTGGGTGGTGCGGTCGACCTTGAGCGCGGCCTTCTTGAGGCGCTCGCGCACGCTGTCGTCCAGCTTCACGCCGAGTGTGGTCAGGGACATTGAATCGCTTTAAGGCTAGGAGATTGAATTGCGGCGGATGTTAAATCAACCCCGAGCGAGGCGCAACCGCTTTTCCAATTAAAAGGTGCAACCCAACAATCGAAACGCACTCGGGTTGCACCTTGCGCAACAAGCACAGGCAACCTGGCCTGCTTATTGCACTCCGCATCGGTCATGACCCTTCTCTTGCGCCCCTTCTTGCTCACACAGCCCCGCGATGCACCAGCGTTGTGCGCCTACTGGCGAACTTCGTTGAATCCGCACAACAATGGGCCCGAACAATAGGTGCAACCCCTAGGTAGAAACGCCTGGGAAATAGTTGCAACCCGACGCCCAACGTTTATGATCCACGGTCCGCCGTGACGGGCGCCCGCAGATTCTCACGCTCTTTTATTCAATTCAATTCGGCTGAATTGCCGATGTGCTGCGCTGTTCCTTTTTCATTGGGGACACGCTCTCTTTAATTCGTCCCCGAAGGAGTTCTTCATGCAACGCAGAGCCATGTTCAATCAATTGGCCGTCGCCGGCGCCGCCGTCGCCGTCACCGCAGCGACCGCCACCCAGGCCCTGGCCCAACCCGCCGCATCGACGCCCGCCAGCGGCTCCACGCTGGACAAGGTCCAGAAGAGCGGCGTGCTGCGCGTCGCCGTGATCCCCGGCCAGGAGCCCTATTTCCACAAGGACCTGGTGACCAACGCCTGGAGCGGCGCCTGCATCGACATGGCCACCGACATCGCCACGCTGCTGCGCGCCAAGGTGGAAACGGTCGAATCGAGCTGGGGCAACCAGATCCTGGACCTGCAGTCCGGCAAGGTGGACCTGGCGTTTGCCGTCAGCCCGACGCCGCAACGCGCGCTGGTGATCGACTTCTCCACGCCCATCCTGGTGCACTCGTACACCGCGATCACGCGCAAGGGCTTCGCCAAGACCACCACCTGGGAGGAACTCAACAAGCCGACCGTGAAGATCGCCGTGGACATCGGCTCGACGCACGAGACCATCGCCCGCCGCTACTGCCCCAAGGCCAACATCCTGGGCTTCAAGACGCGCGACGAGGCCGTGCTGGCCGTGGCCACGGGCCGCGCCGACTGCACCGTGGTGCTGGCCGTGCTGGCGATCTCGACCATGAAGAAGAACCCGACGCTGGGCACCCTGGTGATCCCCAAGCCCACGCTGACGATGCCGACCAACCTGGGCATCCGCATGGAGACCGATCCGCGCTTCAAGAACTTCCTCAGCGTGTGGGCCGACAACAACCGCTTCAGCGGCCAGACGCGCGAGTGGATGCTCAAGGGCTTCCAGGCGCTGAACATCAAGCCCGAAGACATTCCGAGCGAAATCCAGTTCTGAGCGCGACCGCATGGACAACGCTTCCTACGCCTGGGACTTCGGGTCCCTCGTTCCCTACCTGCCGCTGATCTGGCGCGGGCTGGGCGTGACGCTGGCCTTCACCGTGAGCACGGTGCTGGTCGGCCTCGTGCTGGGCCTGATCACCGGCGTGCTGCGCAACCCGACCATGACGCGCTGGGTGTCCGTGCCGCTGCAGATCTGGACCGAGATCTTCCGCTGCACGCCGCTGCTGGTGCAACTGGTCTGGGCCTACTACGCGCTGCCGGTGCTGATCGGTGTCGACATGTCGGCCACCACCGCCTGCTTCCTGGCGCTGTCCTTCTATGCGGGCGCCTTCTACAGCGAGATCTTCCGCGGCGGCATCGAGGCCGTGGACCGCGGCCAGTGGGAAGCCGGCCGCGCGATCGGCATGCGCCGCAGCAAGATCTTCCGCCGCATCATCCTGCCGCAGGCCTTCCCGCTGATGATCCCCTCGCTGATCAACCAGACCATCATGCAGCTGAAGAACACCTCGCTGGTGTCGGCCGTGGCCGTGGGCGACCTGCTCTACCAGGGCTCGGTCATCACCGGCGCGAGCTACCGGCCGCTCGAGGTCTACACCACCATCGCGGTGATCTACTTCGCCGTGCTGTTCCCGCTCACCCTCATCGCGACCCGCGTCGAGCGCCGCCTGGGAGCCTCCAAGTGATGCCAACCCCGCAAACCTCCTCTGCCGCCCCGATCCTGCAGGCCACGGGCATCCACAAGTCCTTCGGCGACCACCATGTGCTCAAGGGCGTGTCGCTCGCGGTGCAGCCCGGCGAAGTGGTCACGCTGATCGGCGCCAGCGGCTCGGGCAAGTCGACCTTCCTGCGCTGCATGAACCTGCTCGAGATGCCCGAAGACGGCCAGCTCGATGTCAGCGGCCACCGCTTCGCCTTCAGCGCCAGCGGGCGTCCGCCCAAGGACGAGAAGCTGGCCGGCCTGCGCGCCAACATCGGCATGGTGTTCCAGCACTTCAACCTGTTCCCGCACATGACGGTGCTGCAGAACATCATCGAAGGCCCGGTCCAGGTGCAGGGCAAGAGCGTCGACGAGGCCAAGGCCCTGGCGATGACGCTGCTGGGCAAGGTCGGCCTCGCCGAGAAGGCGCAGCAGCATCCGGCGCGCCTGTCGGGCGGCCAGAAGCAGCGCGTGGCGATCGCCCGCGCGCTGGCGATGCAGCCGGCCGTGATGCTGTTCGACGAGCCCACCTCGGCGCTCGACCCCGAACTGGTCGGCGAGGTGCTGTCGGTGATCCGCGAACTCGCGGCCGAGGGCATGACGATGGTGCTGGTCACGCACGAGATGGCCTTCGCGGCCAATGTGTCGGACCGTATCGGCTTCATGCGCGACGGCGTGATGGCGGAGATCGGCCCGGCCGAGGCCATCATGAACCGGCCGCAGGATGCGAAGCTGGTGTCGTTCCTCGAGCGATTCCATCAGGCCAAGCAAGGCTGAGAACGCATGAATGAACCTGCTGCGCACCCCGATCCCGCATCTGCGGTGCTCACCGCACGCGAGTGCGGCGCCGCTCCCGAACTCAGCCTTGGCAGGCTCGGGGCGCTCGCGACGGTTCCTTCACGCGTTCTGAAGGCTTGTTGCGCTCCCCGAGCTCAAGCGACGAGGAAGCGATAGAGATTGCGCAGCATGCCCGCTGTCGCGCCCCAGACGAAGCGCTCCCGCGCACCGTCCTGGTAGGGCATCGAGAACCATTGGCGTGCATTCAGGCCTTCGCCCACCATCTCATGGCGCCGATGGTTGGCCGGGTTCATCAGGTGCGACAGCGGCACCTCGAAGGCATCGGCCACCTCCGACGGGCTCAGCGTGAGCGCAAAGCCCGGCTGCACCAGCGCGATCACCGGCGTGACGATGAAGGAGGTGACGGTGGTGTAGGTCGGCAGGCTGCCCAGCACCTCGATGTAGTCGGCCGACAGACCCACCTCTTCCCAGGCCTCGCGCAGCGCGGCAGCCGCGATGTTGGCATCTTCCGGATCGAGCCGGCCACCCGGGAAGGCCACCTGGCCCGAGTGCGTGGACATCTGCGTCGCACGCTCGGTCAGCAGCACCATGGGCTCTTTCTCGCGCATCACGATCGGCACCAGCACGGCCGCCTGTGCGGGCTGCCGGTTGCCCATGCGGGGCTCGCGACGCAGCTCGGGCTCCCAGACCGGCGGGCGCGCGAAACGCGCGCGCAGCGCACGCGTCGTGAGCTGGTCCGCCGCCACTGCCGGCAGATCGCTGTCGACGCGGATCACCGGCACGTCGCGCGGCTCGAAGGATGCGAGCGAGACGGCGTTGATCGGTTCGACGGAAGCCGGGGCGTCCATGGCGGCAGAGCGGGGGGTCAAGAAGGATCTCCGGGAGAGGATGCGAACGAAAGAAGAGGCCAGGCGGCGACAGCCGCCTGAGAACATAGGGCATGCAGCACACGCAAGCAGCGCGCCAATGCAAAAAGCCGCCAGGAATGGCGGCTTTTTTCACGGCAAGGACGCAGCTTATTGAGCGGCGACTTCGGCTGCCTGCTTGACGCGCTTGCCCGGCAGCTTTTCCTTGATGCGTGCCGAACGACCGCTGCGCTCGCGCAGGTAGTACAGCTTGGCACGACGGACGTCGCCGCGGCGCTTGACTTCGATGCCGGCGATCAACGGGCTGTAGGTCTGGAACGTACGTTCCACGCCTTCGCCGCTGGAGATCTTGCGCACCGTGAAGCCGCTGTTGAGGCCGCGATTGCGCTTGGCGATCACGACGCCTTCGTAGGCCTGCACGCGCTTGCGGCTGCCTTCGACGACGTTGACGCTGACGATGACCGTGTCACCGGGCATGAAGGAAGGAATGGTCTTGCCGAGGCGGGCAATCTCTTCCTGCTCGAGGGTTTCGATGAGGTTCATGATTTCCTGATAGTCGATCGTGTGGGCTGCACAAAAGGCGCTTTTGGCTGTCGCGGATTCACGAAGGAACCGGACGAATACCGAAGCGCGGCCAGACAGAGGATCGGGGAACCGCGGATTATAGCTTTTTTTGCAGCGTCGCCAAATCGGCCTTGGTCAGGCGGCCCGCGGCGCGCGCCGCCTCGACCAGCTCCGGGCGCCGCGCCGCCGAGATGGCCAGCCGCTGGTCGCGCCGCCAGCGCTCGATCTGCACATGGTGACCCGACATCAGCGGGGCCGGCACGGCCTGGCCGTTCCAGTGCTCGGGCCGCGTGTAGTGGGGGCAGTCGAGCAGGCCGTCGAGCGCGGGATTGAAGCTGTCCTGCACATGGCTGGCCTGGTCGCCCAGCACGCCCGGCTGCAGCCGCGTGACCGCATCGAGCAGCGCCATCGCGGCGATCTCGCCACCGGAGAGCACGAAGTCGCCCAGGCTGATCTGGTGGGTGACGCGGGCGTCGATGAAGCGCTGGTCGATGCCTTCGTAGCGCCCGCACACCAGCACCGCGCCCTCGCCCGCCGCCCAGGTCTCGACGGCCGCGTGGCGCAGCGTCTCGCCGATGGGCGAGAACAGCACCACCGGTGCCGGCGCGGCGCGCGCGGCCAGCGCCGCATCGAGGCAGGCCGACAAAGGCTCGGCCATCATCACCATGCCCGGGCCGCCACCGAAGGGGCGGTCGTCGACACGGCGGTAGTTGCCTTCGGCGAAGTCGCGCGGGTTCCAGAACACCACCTCGACCTGCCTGGATTCGTAGGCGCGCCGCGTCACGCCGCTGGCGAGCAGCGGCGCGAACAGTTCGGGAAACAGCGTGAGGATGTCGAAGCGCATGGCGACGACGCACTCAGTAGTCGGGCTGCCAGTCGACCGTGATCAGACGACCCGCCAGGTCGACCTTGTCGACGAAGGCGGAGACGAAAGGCACCATGCGCTCGACGGGCTTGCCGTCTTGCTCGTACTCGAGCACCAGCGTGGTCTGCGATCCGCCCGAGAGCAGTTCGCGCACCGTGCCCAGCGCCACGCCTTCGCGGTTGACCACGTTCAGGCCGAGCAGGTCGACCCAGTAGTACTCGTCGTCACCGGCCGAGGGGAAGCTCGAACGCGGGACGAACACGCGCGCGCCGCGCAGCGCCTCGGCCGCATTGCGGTCGGGCACGTCGGGCGAAGTCGCGACGATGCAGTCGGAATGTTCCTTGGCCTCGCGGATGGCGAGCCGGAAGGCACCGGTGCGCGCAGGCGCATTCACCGGGCCGGAAGGCTGGATGAACCAGCGCTTCGAAGAGAAGAGCGCCTCAGGCTGGGCGCTGTGGGGCAGGACCTTGAACCAGCCCTTGATGCCCCAGGCATCGGCGATGCGTCCGACCTCGACCGCATCCGCCGGCAGTTCGGCGGCTTCGAGTGTGGGCAGCATCGCCTTGGCTGACAGCTTAGGCCGCAGCCTTGGGAGCAGCTGCAGCAGCTTGCTTGATCAGGCGGTCGACCGTCGGCGACGCTTGGGCGCCAACGCTCTTCCAGTACGTCAGGCGGTCCTGAGCGATACGGATGCTTTCTTCGTTTTCCTTCGCGGTCGGGTTGTAGAAACCCAGACGCTCGATGAAGCGGCCATCGCGACGAACGCGCTTGTCCGACACGACGATGTTGAAGAACGGACGGCCCTTGGAGCCGCCGCGGGAGAGTCGAATGACGACCATGATTTATCCTTCGGGTGGTGCAGCAAACCCGAAAGGGCCGCCCACAGAGTTCTTCCAGCGTCGAGACACGCGACATGGCCACCCGGCCAGCGACACGCTGAATAGCCCACGATTATAGCGCGCAGGCTTTTTTTGCCGACTGTTATCTGTGCCGATAGGCCCCAGTCAGGTGCTTTTGCGTATGCTTTCCCCCTTCCAGTCCCGTCTGCGCAACGCCTGCGCCTCCCCATGACCCTGATCCTCCGCCCCAGCCGCGATGAAGACGTCGCCGCCATCGCCGCCATCTACGCCCACCACGTGCTCACCGGCACCGGCACCTTCGAGACCGACGCCCCGAGCGAGGCCGACATGGCCGCACGCCGCGCCGACGTGCTGGCCAAGGGCCTGCCCTACCTGGTGGCCGAACGCGACGGCGAAGTGCTCGGCTTCGCCTACTGCAACTGGTTCAAGCCGCGCCCCGCCTACCGCTTCTCCGCCGAGGACTCGATCTACCTGGCCGAGGCCGCGCGCGGCCAGCGGGTCGGCTCGCAGCTGCTGACCGCGCTGTCGCAAGCCGCGGAAGCCGCGGGCGTGCGCAAGCTGATCGCGGTGATCGGCGATTCGGCCAATGCCGGGTCGGTCGGCGTGCACCGCGCGCAGGGCTTCACCCATGTGGGCGTGCTCAAGGACTGCGGCTGGAAGTTCGGCCGCTGGCTCGACGTGGTGCTGATGGAAAAGTCGCTTGGCGTGGGCAGCAGCACCGCGCCTGAATGAAGAGAAGAAAGACCGAATGAAGAACAAGACCCTGGCCGCATGGCTCGCCTTCCTGGGCGGGCCCTTCGGCCTGCACCGCTTCTACCTGCACGGGCTGGGCGACACCCTGGGCTGGCTGCTGCCGATCCCGACCGCGCTGGGCCTCTACGGCATCGAGCGGGCGCGCATGTACGGCCTGGACGACGGCCTGAGCTGGGCGCTGGTGCCGCTGCTGGGCTTCACCATCGCCGGCTGCGCGCTCACGGCCATCGTCTACGGCCTGACGACGCCGGAGAAGTGGAACGCGCGCTTCAATGCCTCGGCACCGACCGACGCTGTGCCCGGTCGCACCGGCTGGATCACGATCGGCGCGGTGGTCTTTTCGCTGCTGATCGGCAGCACCGTGCTGATGGCCAGCATCGCCTTCAGCTTCCAGCGCTACTTCGAGCACCAGGTCGAAGAAGGCCGGAAGATTTCACAGTAGCGCTCGGCGAGGCTCATCGGCCCGACGCCTTCCGAGGCAGCGCGTCGTAGCGCATGTCGGCGGCCGAGTGGCGGGCAATTTCTGCCATCTGGTCCTGCTCGGCCTTGGCGTGCGCCGGGCGGGCCAGGATCGACTGCTGCCATGCGGCCAGCGCCGGCAACCCGTCCAACAGGTCGAGCCTGTGGGCGATCTTGAGGATCGAGGCGAACATGAGGTCGGCGACCGTGAACGCGTCACCGACGAACCAATCGCGTCCGTTGCGCGCCTTGTCGAGCAGCACAAGGCGCTCTTTCGCAAGCGCCACGACGACGGGTTTCCTGGCGGCCTTCGCGGCCTCGTCCGCCATGAAGTACTCGACCTCCGCGACGTTGAAGAGGTAAGGCTCGACGGAGTTCAGTCCGGCGACCACCCATTGGATGGCGGCTGCACGCTCGGGCGTTCCTTCGCCACCGATGCAGCGTCCGGAGCGCATGGCAACGTCGAGCACGATGGCGCCGCTCTCGAACATCGGCGGTCGGCCTTCCTCTTCGAGCACGGGCAGCTGTCCGAAGGGCTGCAGGCCGCCCAGGTAAGGCGGCGACTTCATCGTCGGTGCATCGACCAGCCGGACCTCGTAGGGCCAGCCGACCTCGTTCAGGATCCAGCGAACGCGGTGGTCGCGCACCTGGCCGGACGCGAACGGCGGGGCCCACTTCATGGCGGTGACGGTGATCATGCGATCTCCTCCAAAGGCATGTGGCAATGCGAGTGCATGTGCATCCCGGCCAGCGGGCGGTTTCCGTGCGCCCCTCGACCACCCCGCCGACCGGCATCTCACTCTACGGCAAGGCACCGGACGCCGCAAGTGCGGCCCGTGGTGCGCAGCCCTGCCGCGTGCAAGGAGGGCCGCCGGCAGAGCGCCCTCACGGCGACTTGGGGCGCAGGCGGCGCGTCGATGGCGGCAGCACCCACTCGGACTGCCGCTCGATCAGCGCGCCCGCCACGGTGCGCACCTCCTGCATCGCCTGCTGCGCGATCGCCGTCGACGTGCCGGCACGCCGCGTGACGATGCCCACGGAGCGCACCGGCCCGTCGACGATCTCGCTGACCCGCAGGCCGCGCAAGGTGAGCAACGGCGTCGTGCCCAGATAGGGCAGCACCGCGATGCCCAGGCCCTGCTTCACGAAGCCCGCGATGGTGCCGACCTGGTCGAACTGCATCTTCGGGCGGAACTCGACGCCGCGCTGCAGGTAGGCCGCGCTCATGTAGCGCATGGCGGTGCTGGAATCGGTCATGCTGATCAGCGGCAGGTCGACCATGTCGTCGAGGCGCATGCGCTCGGCCACCCGCGCATGCCAGCGCGCCGACGACAGCAGCACGAAGCGGTCGCGCAGGATCTCCTCGTAGTGCACGTCGGGATGCGACGGCGCCACCGAGGCGATCGAGAAGTCGACCTGGCCGTTGATCAGGCGCTGGATCGACGCGCCGTTGGAGCAGTCGTGGATGGTGATCTGCGGATCCACATAGCGCGCCTCGAGCGCGCTGCAGGCGGCCGGCAGCAGCACGTTGGCCAGCGAGGGCAGCGACGCGATGGCCAGCTGCTTCGACGCGCGCTCGGCGCTGGTGCGCAGGCGCTCCAGCCCCGCATCGAATTCCCCGATCACGCCACGCGCGAGCGCCGCCAGCCGCTCCCCGCTCTCGGTCAGCTTGACGCTGCGCGTGCTGCGCTCGAACAGGCGCAGGCCCAGCTCTTCCTCGAGATCGCGGATGGCCTTGCTCAGCGAGGGCTGGGTGACGAAGAACTGCTCCGCGGTACGGCTGAAGTTCAGCGAGGCCGTGAGCGCCAGGAACATACGCAGCTGCCGGGGGGAGACATTCATTCCTCCAGTCTATCAATCCATAGATCGAAAGAATTTCACAGATCAATTCCGGCTCCCTAGGATGGCCCAGTGCGGGGCAATGCCGCCCTGCGGACCGACAAGGAGACGACGTGCTGGATCTGAAGAACAAGGTGGCCCTGGTCATGGGCTGCGGGGCCGTGGCCGAGGGCTGGGGCAATGGGCGCGCCACCGCGGTGCTGTTCGCGCGCCAGGGCGCGCGGGTGTTCGGCACCGACCTGAAGCTGGAGGCCGCGCAGGCCACGCTCGACATCATCGAAGCCGAGGGCCACGAAGGCGTGGTGCAGCGCTGCGATGCCACCCGCTCGGACCAGGTGGCGCAAGCGGTGGCCGAATGCATCGCGCGCTTCGGCCGCATCGACATCCTGGTCAACAACGTGGGCGTGTCGCAGCCGGGCGGGCCGGTCGACATGGACGAAGAGGTATGGGACGCGCAGTTCCAGGTCAACCTCAAGGGCGCGTTCCTCGCGTGCAAGCATGTGATCCCGCACATGCAGCGCCAGGGCGGCGGCTCGATCGTCAGCATCTCCTCGGTGGCCGGCCTGCGTTACGTCGGCAAGCCACAGGTCGGCTACGCCGCGGCCAAGGCGGCGCTGATGCACTTCACCCGCACCAGCGCGGTGATCCATGCGCCCGAGCGCATCCGGATGAACTGCGTGGTGCCGGGCCTGATGCACACGCCGCTGTTCGAGGGCCTGGCCGCCAAGTACGCCCAGGGCGACGCCGAGGGCTTCGCCGCGCACCGCAACAACCAGGTGCCGATGAAGCACATGGGCACCGGCTGGGACACGGCCCACGCCACGCTGTTCCTCGCCGCCGACGAGAGCCGCTACATCACCGGCACCGAGATCGTGGTGGACGGCGGCCTGGTCGCCGCCACACGCTGAGCGACGACGCCGCCCCACCCAGAACAAGATTCAAGAGAGACAACACATGATCCATCGCAGACTGCTCATCGCCGGCGCCGTGGCCGCCTCCCTGGCCGCGCCGCTCACGGGCTGGGCGCAGGCGCCCTACCCCAGCCAGCCGATCCGCCTGATCGTGCCCTTCGCACCGGGCGGTGCCGTGGACCAGACCGCTCGCACCATCAGCAATGCGCTGGGCGAGCGGCTCGGGCAGGCCATCGTGGTGGAGAACAAGCCGGGTGCCAGCGGCACGCTGGGCGCGGGCGAGCTCTACCGCGCCAAGCCCGACGGCTACACGCTGATGCTGGCACTCGACTCGCAGGCGGTGAACCACCACATCGTCAAGAACCTGTCCTTCGACACCTTCAAGGACTTCGATTACTTGAGTTTGCTGGTGACCACGCCGCAGATCCTGGTCACGCGCAACGACCTGCCGCCCAAGACCATCGAGGAGTTCGTGAGCTATGTGAAGGCCCACCCGGGCACCGCGTATGGCTCGGCGGGCACCGCGTCGGCCGGGCATGTGAACAGCGCCCAGCTCTCGATCATCAAGCAGCTGCAGACCACGCACGTGCCCTACAAGGGTGCCGCGCCGCTGCTGACCGACCTGCTCGGCGGGCACATCGACTTCGCCTTTGCGGGCCTGTCGGTGATGCTGCCGCACGTCAAGGCCGGCAAGGTCAAGGCCATCGCGGTCAGCTCGCCGGGCCGCTCCAAGCAACTGCCCGAGGTGCCGGCGATGAACGAATCGATTCCCGGCTTCGAGTTTCCGACCTGGATCGGCCTGGTCGGCCCCAAGGGACTGCCCGCACCGGTGCGCGAGAAGATCCTCAAGGCGGTCCACGACGTGATGCACGACCCGCAGGTGGAACGCCGCTTCGCCGACAACGCCTTCGACATCGTCAACAGCAGCCCTGAAGTCTTCGCCACGCGCGTGCGCAAGGACTCGGACATCATGGCCGACCTGGTGAAACGCAAGATCGTTCTGGCAGATTGACGCCCTCCCCCGAAAGACTCCCCATGGCACGCATCCCCTACGCCGACACCGACAACGAGGCCACGCGCCCGCTGGCCCAGCGCATCGTGGCCGAGCGCGGCAGCATCCTCCACCTTTATCAAATGCTGCTGCACAGCCCGCCCGTGGCGCAGGGCTGGCTGGGCTACCTGACGGCCATCCGGCAGCAGTCGACGCTGTCCGGCGCGATCCGCGAGATGGTCATCATCCGCGTGGCGCAGATCAACCGCGCGCCTTACGAAGCCGACCAGCACATCCCGATCGCGCGCAAGGAAGGCGTGTCCGCGGAGAAGCTGGACGCGCTGGAGCACTGGGCCGACAGCCCGCTGTTCAACGCCACCGAGCGCGCGGTGCTGGCCTACACCGACGCCATGACCCGCAACGTGCAGGTCGACGATGCGGTCTTCGCCAGCGTGGCCCAGGTCTTCGAATCGCAGCAGCTCGTGGAACTGACCGCGACCGTGGCGGCCTACAACATGGTTTCGCGCTTCCTCGAGGCGCTGCAGATCCATTCGACCGACCACCGCTGAGTGGCGGCCTCCACCGCGCAAGGGCTGAAGCCTTGCGCGGTGGAAACGGCCCCTCCCCACCTCACAGCGCTCTGGGACGAAGCCCCTGGTGCGCGGTCTGGAACAGACGCGCCAGCATCGGATCCTGGATGCGCACGCTGGACGAACGTGGCAACGCGCCGATGACCGCCAGCGCCTGCGCGTGGTACGCGCGAGCGGCGGCCGCAGCGGCTTCCGGCGTGCGTGCCGCGATGGCATCGACCAGCAGTGCCCGCTCGGCCGCCAGCTTGCGCACGGTGCGGCGCCAGTCCTTCAAGCTCTCGCCCGAATGCTCGCGCGCGATGTCGATCTGGATGCGCGACAGGAAGCGGCACAGGACCACCAGCAGGGGGTTGCCCGAAGCCAGGGCGAGTGCATCCAGAAAAGCGGCCAGCCCTTGCGACACGCCGTCACGGTCCGTGGCCGCTTCGATGGCTGCGAGTGCCTCGCGCATGGCGGTGATGTCGGCATCCGTGGCATCGCGCGCCGCGACTTCGGCGGCATGCGCGTTGAGCGCACCCAACACGCCAAAGATCTCCGTGATGCCGACCTGCTCGAGTTCGATCACCGAATGCAGGGGCGCCGAGAGCAACTGATCGGGGCGTGCCGTCACATAAGCCCCACTGCCGTGCCGCACCTCGATCAAGCCCAGGGTGGTCAGGCCGCGCACGGCCTCGCGCACAGTCGCGCCACTCACGCCATAGCCGGTGGCGAGCTGCTTCTCGGTGGGCAGGCGCGCACCGCGCGCGAAGGCGCCGCACAGGATGCGCTCCCGCAGCTCCTGCAGGATTTGATCGGCGGCATTGCCGCGCTCGATGCGTCGGGGTATCCATGGCACCAGGGCGGCCGAAGGCGTTTCGCTCATTTGACTTCTTTGTTTTCGTTGGCTACATTTTACTAAGTCACCTGGTGACTTTAGATTGAATCACTCAGGTAAACGTCCACCCGATCCTATGCCGCAACCGTCACAACAAGCCATGCCACCCTCCTCACAACAGCCGGCTGTAACCGCCGCGCTCCCCATCGCCGACCAAGCCGCCATCGAACGGCTCCTGAGCGACTTCGCCTGGCATGCCGACCGCGGCGACGCTTCGGCGCTGGCCGAACTGTTCCTGCCCGACGGCGCGCTGCACGTCGGGGGCCTCGACCTCAACGGCCGGCAGGCCATCGCCGACGATTGCCGGCGCCGCGCAGCACAGCCTGGGCGCCGCACGCGCCATGTCTGGTCGAACCTGCGCATCGAGCGCGCCCAGCCGTCGCAGGTCGTCACCACCGCCATCCAGGTCACTTACGAACAGCCCGGCGCCGACCAAGCCATGCAGGTCCGGGTGAACGACATGGCCGACACCTTCGGCAAGGACGCCGACGGCCATTGGCGCTTCGCGACGCGCAACGTGGCGCGTGCCCTCGGCTTCGCGGCATGAGCACCGCCCCCACCCCTGTGCATTCGTCGCACCGCCTGGACCTGGCCTCCGCCTCGCGGATCGCCGAGGTCGCGCTGGCCCAAGGCCGGCGGCTGCAGCTCAAGCCCCTCACGGTGGCGGTCCTCGATGCCGGCGGCCATCTGCTGGCCTTCGTGCGCGAGGACGGCTGCGGCATCCTGCGGCCCCAGATCGCGATCGGCAAGGCCTGGGGCGCGCTGGGCATGGGCATGGGCGGCCGCGCCCTCGCCGAGCGTGCCCAGGCCCATCCGGGCTTCTACACGGCGCTGGCCGCCGCCTCCGACGGCCGCATGCTGCCCGTGGCCGGGGGCGTGCTGGTGCGCAATGCGCAAAGCGACATCGTCGGCGCGGTGGGCATCAGCGGCGACCTGCCAGACCAGGACGAACACTGCGCGCTCGCCGGCATCGACGCGGCTGGATGGCACGGCGACCCCGGCTGAGTCCGGACCGAGCCGACGCAAAAAAACAAACACCACACAAGGAGACAACACCATGCTGAACCGACGGCGCTTTGCCGCCACCACCGCTGCGGCCCTGGGCGCATTGACGATGTCCGCGGGCCGCGCCCAGACCGCCAACTTCGGCCGTGTGGTCAGTGGCTTCCCGCCCGGGTCTTCGGGCGACAGCGTCGCCCGCCTGGCGGCCAACCAGCTCACACAAAACGCGATCAACTACGTCGTGGACAACCGCACTGGCGCCGGCGGCCGGCTCGCGGCCGAATACGTCAAGCGCGCCGCGGCGGACGGGCGCACGCTGCTCGCGACGCCCGATGCGATCATGGTGCTGTACCCGCATGTGTACCGCAACCTGCCGTATGCACCGCTGACCGACTTTCGCCCCATCACCACCTTGTGCACGGTGCCGATCGCGCTGGCGGTCGGCCCGATGGTACCGGCGGACGTGCGCAACATGAGCGACTTCGCACGTTGGTGCAAGGCCCATCCGGGGCAGGCGGCGTTCGGCACCTCGGGCGCCGGCTCGACCCTGCATTTCACCGGCGTGATGTTCGCCCGCACCGCGCAGATCGAGCTGACGCATGTGCCCTACCGGGGCGCCAACCTCGCCGCGCAGGACGTGGCGGGCGGCCAGATCGCCGCGTGCATCGGCGTGCTGACCGACCTGATGCCGCTGGCCAGTGGCGGCAAGCTCCGTCTGCTGGGCACTTCCGAGGCCAAGCGTTCACGCTTCACGCCCAACGTGCCCAGCTTCAGGGAACAGGGGCTGCAGGGGATCGAGTCCTCGACCTGGTTCGGGCTGTTCGCACCGGCGGCCACGCCCGACGCCGTGGCGCAGGAACTGCATGCGCGCGTCGTCGCCGCGCTCGTGCAACCCGCAGCGGCCGAGATGCTGGCGGTGATCGGGATGGAGCCGAAGTCGATGCCCATGGCCGCCTTCGCGGCGCTGCTGAAGGCGGACACCGAACGTTGGGGCGCGGTGGTCAAGCAGGTCGGCTACACCGCCATGGAGTGACGAAGAGGCCCGGCGCCAGCGCGGCAACGGCATGCGCGCAGGCCGCCAGGGCGCCCGTCGGCGCCCCGCTGCGGTGGGATCAAAAGATCTGCAGGCTCACCCAGTAGGCAATGGCCGCCACGAAGGCCGCCGCCGGGATCGTGAAGATCCAGGCCCAGACGATGTTGCCCGCCACGCCCCAGCGCACCGCGCTCGCGCGCTGCACCGAGCCCACGCCGACGATGGCGCCGGTGATGGTGTGGGTGGTCGACACCGGAATGCCCATCGCGGTGGCCAGGAACAGCGTCAGCGCACCGCCGGTCTCGGCGCAGAAGCCGCCCACGGGTTTGAGCTTGGTGATCTTCTGGCCCATGGTCTTCACGATGCGCCAGCCGCCGAACATGGTGCCCAGCGCGATCGCCGCGTAGCAGCTGATGATGGTCCAGGTGGGGGGCGCGTCGACGGCCGAATGGCCGGTGGCGATCAGCAGCATCCAGATGATGCCGATGGTCTTCTGCGCGTCGTTGCCGCCGTGGCCCAGGCTGTAGGCACCGGCAGACACCAGTTGCAGCCGGCGGAACCACCGGTCCACACGCGAAGGCGTGGCGCGCCGGCAGACCCAGGCCACCACCACCATCATGATCGAGCCGAGCAGGAAGCCCAGCAGCGGCGACACGAAGATGAAGGCCACGGTCTTCCAGATGCCGCCGGCCACCAGCGCGCTGGCGCCGGACTTGGCGATCACCGCCCCCACGATGCCGCCGATCAGCGCATGCGAGGAGCTGCTGGGAATGCCGTAGTACCAGGTCACCAGGTTCCAGGTGATCGCACCGATGAGCGCGCCGAACACCACGTGCACGTCGACGATGCCCGGCTGCACGATGCCCTTGCCCACGGTTGCCGCCACGCTCAGGTGGAAGACGAAGATCGCCAGCAGATTGAAGAAGGCTGCGAAAGCCACCGCCTGCGCGGGCTTGAGCACCCCTGTCGAGACCACGGTGGCGATCGAGTTCGCCGCATCGTGGAAGCCGTTCATGAAGTCGAAGGCGATGGCCAGCAGCACCAGCAGCACCACGACCCACAGGCCTACCTGTACGGTTGCCATGAGCCCCCGCGCTTCAGGAGTTCTCGAGGACGATGCCCTCGATCACGTTGGCGACGTCCTCGCACTTGTCGGTGATGGTCTCGAGCAGCTCGTAGATGGCCTTGAGCTTGATCACCTCGCGCACATCGGGCTCTTCGCGGAACAGCTTGCTCATGGCGCTGCGCATCACGCGGTCGGCATCCGACTCGAGGCGGTCGATTTCCTCGCAGGTCTTGAGCACCGCCTCGGCCACCGTCGGGTCGGCGATCTTGCCCAGGCACTTGACGGCGTCCTTGAGGCGGTCGCAGCACTTCACGCTCAGCGCGGTGAGGCGAACGATCTCCTCGGTCATGTGGCGCACGTCGTACAGCGCCATGGTCTCGGCCGAGTCCTGGATCAGGTCGGCCACGTCGTCCATCGTGTTGATGAGCTTGTGGATCTGCTCGCGGTCGATGGGCGTGATGAAGGTCTTGTGGATCAGCCGGTTGACGTCGTGCGTGACGCGGTCGGCCGCGCGCTCGGCGTTGTCGACGTCGCGGTTGTACTGCTCGCGCAGATGCACGTCGTTGTAGTTGGTGACCAGGTTCTCGAATGCACGCGCCGCCTCCACGATGCGATCGGCGTGCTGGTTGAACATCTCAAAAAAATTGCCCTCTCGGGGCAGCAGCTTGCCGAACATGACGTTGGCTCCTTAAACAATACGGATGTCATCGTGATGACGATTTCGTGACACCCGGGAGTGTAAGGGGCCGTGCTGCGCCGCACACCGCGCGGTGTGGCGGGCACGCCGCAGACTCAGGACTGAAGCACCTTCGATTTGACGAACAGCGCGGCCTTCTTGAGGTTTTGCAACCTGCGCGCCAGGCTCACTGGCCGGTGGTGGGCGTGCGTTCCCGGCACGTAGTCGATGCGCCAGGCCTGCCGCATGAAGGGCGCGTTCGCCTGCAACAGGCCACCGCGCGGAGTCTGCGCCGCCAGGTAGTTGCCGTTGTGGGAGCGCAGCATCAGTTGCGACGCGTTGACCGGAATGCTGTCGAACAGCGCGAAGACGTCGGCCTCCTCGCTGAGGCGCACCGTTTCGTCGACATCCGGGTCAACGCGCAGGTAGCGGCCCTGGGCCGTGCGAATCGCCACCTTGCCACGGCCCCGTTGCTCCATCGCGAACTGGCTGCCGCCGCCGCCGGCCTGGCCGCCCGACCAACTCAGCGTGGCCGCAGCTGCATCCTCGTACTGCAGGAAGCGGCCGTTGTGCCCCTTGAGGCCGAAGGTGTCATGCGCGGGCGCGGTCAATTGCGGGTCGTCGATCTCGTCGAGGCCGACGAAGCGATAGCCCAGTGCCTGCAGCCGCGGGATGAGGTTCAAGGTCAGCGCCAGCGTGCGGTTCTTGGCCGCCACCGTGTCCATGTCGGCCGAGCCGTCGTGCATGACGACCACCCCCCGGCCCTTCGACGCGATGTCCGCCAGGTAGGCCTCGGCGGTTTCCTCGACCGACTTGCCCAGGCGCCAGAAGTGGCAGTCGATGCCCGCGATGTCCCAGTAGACCGGGCCCACGTGCCGGAACGAACTTCGGATGTCGACGTTGAGTTCCTTCGCGACCTCGGGCGACCATTTGCCGTAGGTGGCCCGGAAATAGATCGGCTTGCCCTCGTTGTACTTCTGGATGACGGTGTTGGTGCGGATGATCTGGTCGCGCACGTCGCCGTTCACCGAGACGTAGTACGGCAGGTCGGGATGCTCGTAGGTGTGATTGCCGATCAGATGGCCGTCGGCGTGCAGCCGGTCGAGGATGTCCGGGTGCTCGACCGCGTACTTCCCCACCACAAAGAAAGTCGCGCGTACGCCCCGCTCCCTGAGGAAGCGTCCGATCTCGGCACTGTCGGGTCCGGGCCCGTCGTCGTAGGTGAGGCACAGCGTCTTGTCGGGCAGGCGGATGTCCTCGATGTTCTTCAGCGCAAACATGTTTTCTTGTCCAGGGTGGTCGGCAAGGAAGACGGCGGCGCTCAGGCGAACAGGTTCAGGTACTTCTGAGCCACGTTCCGAGTGGAACGATCGCGCAGATACGCCACCCTGGCGTTCGACATCGGATCGCCGTCGCGTTCATCGAGGGCACGCTGCAGGAGCGCGGTGAGCGCATCGACGTCGCCCATGGGAAAGACCTCGCCGAATCCATCGACCGCTTCCGACAACCCGCCCGCATCGGCCACCACCATCCTGCAGCCGCACGCCAGGCCCTCGAGCGCGACGATGCCGAAACCTTCCGGGCCCGTCGACGGCACGATCATCACGCGGTGGCGGTTCATGGTGCGGGCCAGTTCCTCGTCCCGCATGAAGCCCAGGAACCCGACGCAATCGCCCAGGCCCAGGCGCTTGACCTTGGCGTTCAGCGCGTCGTATTCGAAGCCGTGCCCGACGATGTTCAGCCGGAACGGGCGGCGCAGCCGGCTGCAGGCCTCGATCAGCAACTCGCAGCCCTTCTGCGAGACCAGCCGGCCCACGAACAGGAAGTCGATGGTGCGGGGCTCCTCGGGATAGAGCCGGAACACGTCGTCCTTGTAGCAGTTGTAGACGACCGTCGAATCGACGTTCAAGGCGCGCGCCACGCTGTGGCTGACGGCGATGTTGGTCCCCGCGGCCTTGATCACGAGCTTCTTCAGCCGCGTCTTCAGGTCGCCGGACTCGGTCAGGTGGAAGTCGTTGTGCGAGACGACCCATTTCTTGAACGGATTGAACAGGAACAGCCACATGCCCTTGAGCGTGATGTTGGGCATGTAGACCACGTCGCTCCAGAAGAAAAGCTTCAGCTGCGCCCATTTGCTGGAGGCGTGCACGACTTCGATGCCCTGCAGCGGGGCGTTCTTCTTCTGGACCTGCTCGGTGACCACCTTGACCTCGTGCCCGGACTTCTGGAATTCCTGGGCCAGCGACAAGGTCAGGTTTTCGATGCCTCCGATGGCCGGATGAAACACCGAGCTGTAAATCAAGATCTTCATTCGACGGTTATTCCTGGTTGCCTCGTACCCCGTTACGCAACTGCTCGACAACTGTTGTAGGAATAATTCAATCAGGGCTGCGCCCTGGCTGCTGACCGCGCGGTTTGGTTACTTATCTTAACGCTACCTGACCAATTTGCGAACTTTCGCAGTAGAGCCGGCAGACAAGGAAGCGTGCAGATGTGCACGCATGACGACAAAACGGCTCAGAGCCGCTGGATCGCCTGGTCCGCGACCCGGGCCAGATCCGACGCGGCGACCCGGTCGGGTGCAACCTCGGCCAGCGGCAGCAGCACGAAGGCACGCTCCTGCAGGCGGGGGTGCGGCAAGGTCAGGGTTGCGCTCTGCATCACGGTGTGGCCGTGGCTCAGCAAGTCGAGGTCGAGCGTGCGCGGGGCGTTGCGGTAGGGACGCTCGCGCCCGGCGCGCAGCTCCAGCTGCTGGAGCGCGGCCAGCAGCGCTTCGGGCGCCAGGGCGGTCTCGACCGCCACGACCGCATTGATGAAGTCCGGCCCGGTCGCGTCGACCGGAGCGCTGCGGTAGAGCGAGGAGCGGGCCGTCACCTGGCTGTGCGGCAGGCCCGCGAGATCGGCCATCGCCTGGCGCACCGTGGCCTGCGCGTCGCCCAGGTTGGCCCCGATGGCGACGAAGGCCAGGGTCATGCGTCGGTAGCGCCCGAGCCGCCTTCGCCCGCGCCGGCCGGACGGGGCTTGCGGCGGCGGCGGCGCTTGCGCGGCGCTTCGCCATCGGGCGGCACAGCCGACGGCGCATCGGATTCGAATTCGGCCTCGGACGCGTCGGATTCCGGCGCTTCCTGCCGGCCCGGTGCATCGGATGCGACCGGCGCACGGGCCCGTACCCGGGTGCGCACCGGCGCCTTGGCCTCCTCGCGCACCTGGTCGAGCAGATCCTGGCGGCGCAGGTCGTCGGCGGTGCTGAATTCCTGCCACCACTCGGCAATCGCCTCGCTGACCTCGCCGACGTCGGCGCGCAGCCGCATGAAGTCGAAGGCCGCGCGGAAGCGCGCCTGCTCGACCAGGCTGTAGGGCGTGGAACCCACCCGCTTGTCGAAGCGCGGCTGCATCATCCAGATCTCGCGCATGTCGCCGCCGAGCTTGCCGCGACCCGAGACGTCGCCGATGCGGGTGTTGAACACGTCGTCGATCGCGTCCTGCAGCGCCGGGAAGGCCGGCTGGCCGCGCTGGCCGTGGCGGCCCTCGAGGCGCTGGGCCCAGCCGTCGCGCACGTCGGCCCACAGCACGCAGGCCAGCAGGAAGCTGGGCGCCACCGGCTTGCCCTCGCCCACGCGGCGGTCGGTGTCGGCCAGCGCCGCCTTGACGAAGGGCTGGTCGGCACGCTCCACCACCACGTCGAGCAGCGGGTAGATGCCGGTCGCCAGGCCCAGCTTGCGCAGCTGGGCGATGGTGGCGATGGCATGGCCGGTCTGCAGCAGCTTGAGCATCTCGTCGAACAGCCGGCTCTGCGGCACGTCGGCCAGCAGCTTGCTCGAGGCGATCAGCGGCGCGGCCGTCTTGGGTTCGATCTCGAAGCCCAGCGCGGCCAGCTTGGCGGAGAAGCGGATCGCGCGAATGATGCGCACCGGGTCTTCGCGGTAGCGCGTGACCGGGTCGCCGATCATGCGCAGCACCAGCTTCTTGGCGTCCTTGATGCCGTTGTGATAGTCCACCACGATCTGGCTGGCCGGGTCGTAGTACATGGCGTTCACGCTGAAGTCGCGGCGCGCCGCGTCTTCCTCCTGCGGGCCCCAGACGTTGTCGCGCAGCACGCGGCCGCTGGAGTCGACCGCGTGGGTCATGCCCGCGAGCTCGCCCTTGCTGGTGCGCTCGTTGCCCTTGACCTGCTCGGCGGCCGCGTTGTCCATGTAGGCGCGGAAGGTCGAGACCTCGATCACCTCGTGTTCGCGGCCGCGGCCGTAGACCACGTGCACGATGCGGAAGCGCCGGCCGATGATGAAGGCGCGGCGGAACAGGCCCTTGACCTGCTCGGGCGTGGCATTGGTGGCCACGTCGAAGTCCTTGGGCCGCAGGCCCAGCAGCAGGTCGCGCACCGCGCCGCCCACCACATAGGCCTCGTAGCCGGCCTGCTGCAGCGTGGTGACCACGTTCTTGGCGCGCTCGTCGACCAGCGCCGGGTCGATGCCGTGCACGCTGGCCGGCACTTCCTGCCGCTTGCCGAAGCGCGACTTGGCGCTGGCGCCCGCGCCGGCCGACTTGCCCAGCAGTTTGTCGATGAATGTCTTGATCATTGGGAGAGGGTCCGGGCGCGGGATGGCGCCCCAGTTGGCTTCATTCGTTTTCGAGCATCGATCGGATCAACGGGATCGTCACCGCGCGCTGCGTCTGCAGCGCATAGCCGTCGAGATGATCGAGCAGCTCCATGAGGCTGCCCAGATCGCGGCTGAAGCGGTGCAGCATGTAATCCAGCACCTCGTCGTTCAGCAGCACGCCGCGCGCATCGGCCGCCTGGCGCAGCACGGAGCGGCGTTCGGCCTCGTCGAGCAGCTGCAAGTGGAACACGTGGCCCCAACCGAGCCGGGTGCGCAGGTCCTCGCGCAGCGCCAGGTCGGCCGGCGGCAGCGCCCCGGCCGCCACCACGCCGCGCTGCAGGGACTGCGCATTGACGAACCAGTTGAAGGCCGCGTGCTGCTGCACCGCGGTGTAGAGGTGCACGTCGTCGAGCACCACCGCGCCCCAGCGCTCGTCGAACTCGGGCGGATGCAGTGTGGCTGCACTCATCCAGCCGACGAGCGCGCCCTGCTCGCGCAAGGCGCTGTGCACCGATTCGAGCAGGTGGGTCTTGCCGCTGCCACTTTCGCCCCACAGGTAGGTCGGCACCGGGGAATGCAGGGTCGGCACATGGGCCTCGCCAAGCCAGACACGCAGGTGACGCACGGCCGCCTCGTTCGGTCCGGCGAAGAAGCCGGACAGACTGGGGACGGTCGAAAGACCGATGTCGAGCACGAGCTGCTTCATCCCTGGAGCGAAGCGGGCGGCAGCCGTGGCAAGGTGGGCACAAATAAGGGGTTCATGGCGAAGGACGCGGCGGCCCTTAAAATCGTCATGAATTCTATCGGCCCGGATGTTCCGGTCCCCGGTGCCCTGCCTCCCCTCTTCCCGCCCCCGTCTGTCAAGCCTCGCCTGCCCATGAACTCCACCACGAACACCCCGCTCAGCTACAAGGACGCCGGCGTCGACATCGATGCCGGCGATGCGCTGGTCGACCGCATCAAGCCCCTGGCCAAGAAGACGATGCGCGAGGGCGTGCTGGCCGGTATCGGTGGTTTCGGCGCACTGTTCGAGGTGCCCAAGCGCTACAAGGAACCCGTGCTGGTCAGCGGCACCGACGGCGTGGGCACCAAGCTCAAGCTGGCCTTCGAATGGCAGATGCACGACACGGTCGGCATCGACCTGGTCGCCATGAGCGTCAACGACGTGCTGGTGCAGGGCGCCGAGCCGCTGTTCTTCCTCGACTACTTCGCCTGCGGCAAGCTCGACGTCGACACCGCTGCTGCGGTGGTCGGCGGCATCGCCCGCGGCTGCGAGCTCTCGGGCTGCGCGCTGATCGGCGGCGAGACCGCCGAGATGCCCGGCATGTACCCGGCCGGCGAATACGACCTGGCGGGCTTCGCGGTCGGCGCGGTCGAGAAGTCGAAGATCCTCACCGGCCAGGACGTCAAGCCCGGCGACGTGGTGCTGGGCCTGGTCTCCAGCGGCGTGCATTCCAACGGTTTCAGCCTGGTGCGCAAGGTGATCGAGCGCGCCGGTGCCGACCTGCCCGCCACGCTCGACGGCAAGCCTTTCCGTGAAGCCATCATGGAACCCACGCACCTGTACGTGAAGCCGGTGCTCGAAGCGCTGGGCAAGCACCCGATCAAGGCGCTGGCGCACATCACCGGCGGCGGCCTGCTGGAGAACATCCCGCGCGTGCTGCCCGAAGGCACGGCCGCCCACCTGAAGAAGGGCAGCTGGCCGCAGACCGAGTTGTTCGCCTGGCTGCAGAAGGTGGCCGGCATCGACGACATCGAGATGAACCGCACCTTCAACAACGGCATCGGCATGGTGGTGGTGATCGATGCGGCCGAGGCCGCCGCCTGCGCCGCCACGCTGCGCGCCGCGGGCGAGACGGTGCACGAGATCGGCACCATCGCCGAACGCGGTACCGGCGCAGCCGTCGTCGTCGCCTGACCCGCCCCGACCGACGCGCCCCCGCCACGTGATCGAAGCCCCCGACGCCGTCCGATCCCGTCCCGTGGTGATTGCCAGCTACGTGCTGATCGCCGCGGCCCTGTTGCTGGTCATGTGGCAGGGCCTGCTGCCCGGCCTGCTGTGCGTCTGCATCGGCTTCCTGGCCACGCGCTGGTTCGCACGCGTGATCGACGCCGGCCTGCGGCGCAGCCGGCGCGTCAAGACCGTGCCGCGCATCGGCGCCCCCACCTCGCCGACCGCGCGCACCCTCGCGGCCACGCTGGTCATGCTGGCACCCATCGCGCTGATGGCGCTGGCCTTCTCCGAGGCGCGCGACTTCGTGCTCAACGCCTCGGAGCAGTACCGTGAACTGCTCGACTACATCGCGCGCACCGTGCTCGAGCTGCGGCTCAAGCTGCCGCCCGAGGTGGCGATCTACCTGCCCGAGGGCGCGGCCGAGATCCAGCGCGTGATCGCCGGCTACCTGCGCGCGCAGGCCGGCGCGCTGGCGCTCACCGGACGCGCCTGGCTCGGCGGCCTGCTGTTCGCCTACGTGGGCCTGATCGTGGGCTCGCTCGCGGCCGTCGCGCACGCGGCCCTGACCCGTCGCCCGCTGGCCCAGCAGCTGCACCGGCGCATCACGCTGTTCGGCGAGACCTTCGGCCAGATCGTCGCGGCCCAGTTCTGGATCGCGGCCTTCAACACCTTCCTGACCGGCATCTTCCTGCTGTTCCTGCTGCCGCTGTGGGACCTGCGCCTGCCCTACACGCCGGCGCTGATCACGCTGACCTTCGTCGCCGGCCTGGTGCCGATCGTGGGCAACCTGCTGTGCAACGTGGTGATCACGGTGGTCGGGCTGTCGGTGTCGCCGGTCACGGCGCTGGCCTGCCTGGGCTTCCTGATCCTGATCCACAAGGCCGAGTACGTGATCAACGCCAAGGTGGTGGGCAGCCGCACGCAGATGGCCGTCTGGGAGCTGCTGGCCGTGATGTTCGTGGCCGAGGCGGTGTTCGGGCCCGCAGGCCTGGTGGCGGCGCCGCTGTTCTACGCCTACCTCAAGAAGGAGCTTCAGGCCGCGCAGCTGGTCTGAGCCTTCGCTCGTTCTCTCCTTGTTCCCGCGACGGCGGACGGGTCTTGTCTGGACGCCGTCACGGCGCCTTGCTACGCTTTGTGGACGGCGTACACAAATCGCGCCGCGCCCCCACCCCACCCGCCAAGGAGCGTCCATGTCTTCCTTCAATGCCTACCTTTTCTTCGACGGCACCGCGGCCCAGGCCATGCCCTTCTACAAGAGCGTGCTCGGCGGCAAGCTCGAGGTCATGACTTACGCTCAGATGCCCGGCGGCGAGGCCGACAAGCTGTCGGCCACCTCGGCGGCGCGCGTGATGCATGCCTGCTTGACCTTCGATCACGGCGCGCTGATGGCTTCCGACGACATGGAGGGCAAGCCCTACGACCCGATGAAGGGCTTCTCGCTCACGCTCAACTACGACGAGGTGCCCGAGGCCGAGCGCGTGTTCAACGCGCTGGCCGAAGGCGGCACCGTCACCATGCCGCTGGCCAAGACTTTCTGGGCCGAACGCTTCGGCATGTGCAAGGACCGCTTCGGCACGCCCTGGATGGTCAACGCCGGCATGTCGAAGCCCGCGTGACGCCACCGATCCACCTGCTGCTGCCGCGCTGGCGCTTTGCCCCCTGCCCCGATCCCGCAAGGAGACTTCCCATGGCCCGCTATGTCGATGGTTTCGTCGTTCCCGTCCCCAAGGACAAGCTGCCGGCCTATCGCCGGATGGCGCAGAAGGCCGGCAAGATCTGGCGCGAGCACGGCGCGCTGGAATACATCGAGTGCGTGGCCGACGACGTGAAGCCGGGCAAGAGCACCTCCTTCCCGCAGAGCGTCAAGCTGCAGGAGGACGAGGTGGTGGTGTTCTCCTGGATCGCCTACACCTCGCGCAAGCAGCGCGATGCGATCAACGCCAAGGTGATGGCCGATCCGCGCCTGAAGTCGATGATGGACCCGAAGGCCATGCCCTTCGACACCCAGCGCATGTTCTTCGGCGGCTTCAAGACGCTGGTCGAGCTGTGATGTCCTGAATTGATCGACACAGGTCCGGCATGGCACGGACGGCGGGCTTGCCGCCCTGAAGAATAGGGCGCACCATTCCTCCACGCCTTGTGCACCCTGCCATGAAAACCTGTCTCATAGTGATCGACGCCCAGGAGTCGTTCCGCCACCGCCCCTACAGCACCGAACGCGACATCGGCCCCTACCTGGCGGCCCAGAACGCGCTCATCGAGGGCTGCCGCGCGGCCGGCGTGCCGATCCTTCGCGTGTTCCACGTCGACGGCCCGGAGCGCAGCGACAACCCCTTCGCCATCGCATCGGGCCATGTGCGGCCGCTCGAGGGCCTGGCCGACTTCCAGCCGGCCGCGAGCTTCACCAAGCACCGGCACAGCGCGCTGGTCAACACCGGGCTCGACGTCTGGCTCACGCAGAACGGCATCGGCCGGATCATCGTGAGCGGCATCCGCACCGAGCAATGCTGCGAGACCACCACCCGCCACGCGTCCGACCTCGGCTGGCAGATCGACTACGTGCTCGACGCCACGCTGACCTTCGACATGACGCAGCCCGACGGCCGGCCGCTGCCCGCCGCCGACATCAAGGCCCGCACGGCCACGGTGCTGCAGGACCGCTTCGCGGATGTCTGCAGCGTGACGCAGGCGCTCGAACGCGCGGTCGCATGACGTTGCGCGCGGTTCGCCCGGCCTGAGTGGAGATGGACCCGATCCGCGTCGTCTTCGTGCTGCTGCCCCACAGCCTGGTGCTCGACTGGGCCGGCCCGGCCGAGGCGCTGCGCATCGCCAACCAGCTGCTGCGCGCCGCGGGCCAGCCCGCACGCTTCGAGATCGCGTTCGCGAGTCCGCGCCCGACCTCGGTGGGCTCGGTCGGCATCACGATCTCCGGCCTGTCCGCGCTGCCGCCACCCAGCGATCGTCCGGGGTGGATCGTGCTGGTCGGCCTGCCCGGCGGCACGCTGGCCGTCGACACGCCCGAAGCACAGGAGCTGCTGCACTGGCTGCGCGGCCAGCGCTTCGAGCGCGGCAAGCTGGAACTGGTCACGATCTGCGCCGGCGCCGTGCTGGCCGCGCACGCGGGCGTGCTCGCGGGCCGGCGCGCCACCACCCACCATCACCACCTCGATGAGTTGCGGGCCGTGGAACCGCGCTGCGAGGTCGTGGCCAACCGCGTGTTCGTGCTCGATCCGCCCATCTACAGCAGCGCGGGCGTGACGACCGGCATCGACCTGGTGCTGCACCGCATCGGCGAGCTCTGCGGTGAAGCCCTGGCGGCGCAGGTCGCGCAGACCATGGTGGTCGCGCTGCGGCGCGGGCCGCAGGACCCCGAACTCTCGCCCTTTCTTGCGCACCGCCACCACCTGCACGCCGCGCTGCACCGGGTGCAGGACGCGGTGAGCGCCCAGCCGCAGGAAGACTGGACGGTGCCGCGTATGGCCGAGGTGGCCCACACCTCGCCGCGCCACCTCACGCGGCTCTTCATGGCGCATGCGGGCGTCGCCCCGCTGGCCTACCTGCGGCGCCTGCGGCTGGCCTCGGCGCAGCTCGCGCTGCAATCCGGCGCCAACGTCACGCGCGCGGCCGAACTGTCGGGCTTCGGTTCCGACACACAGCTGCGCCGCGCCTGGCGGCAGTTCGGGCTGGCCGGCTCGCCGTCGACGGCGGGCACGCGGCCCCACTGAGCGGCAGCAGGCTCAGCGCGCGCCGCCGCTGCCTTCGGTCGCGATGGGTGCCGGGCCGGGCGCTGGCGCCGCGGCCGCACGCAGCCATTCCTCGGTGTGCGCGCCCAGCGCATCGATCTGCAGGGCGATCAGGCCCAGCTGCGTGCGCACCAGCGCGACGGCCTCGTCGGCATCGGGCGCGACCGCCAGCGCCAGCGCCTCGCGCACCGGCTGGCCCGCCGCACTGCCGCCGGCCTCCGGCGCACCGCGCGCGAAGGCCGCGGCCAGCCCGTCGAGCGCCGCCGCGCCGCCCTCGATGCTCTGCTGCAACGCAGCCGCCGAATGCGCCTGCGCCAGCGAGATCCGGTGCGCGCCGAGTGCCGACACATAGCTCAGCAGCGTGTGCGAGCGGATCAGGAAGCGCAGCGCCACGCCCGCGTGCGGGCGCACCACGCCGGGCTCGCGGAACATGTCGCTGACCGCGGTCGACAGCGCCGCATCGGCGTTGTGGGCGTTGCGCCGCGCGAGCCGGTAGGCCAGGTCGTCGCGCGCCCCCGAGCGGTACTGGTCGCCGATCTGCCGCAGGTAGGCGGCGTGGGCGCGCATCGCGTCGGCCGCCAGCGCGTTGATGCGGCGCGCGGCCCAGTGCGGCAGCACCAGCACCATGGCCAGGCCTGCGAGCGCGCTGCCGATGGCTGTGTCGATCAGCCGCGGCCACAGCAGCAGCCCGCTGTCGCCGACCTGGTTGAAGAACATCAGCACCAGCAGCGTGATCGCGGCGGTCGCGAGCAGGTAGCGGCGGGCGCGCGCGGCGAAGAAGAACACGCCGGCCGCCACGGCCACCAGCGACTGCAGCCAGGGCAGCGGGAACAGCGTGAGCACGGCCCAGCCCAGCACCACGCCCAGGGCGGTGCCCGCCACGCGCTGGCCCATGCGCGCCATGGTCTCGCCGTAGGTCTGCTGGCAGACGAACAGCGTGGTCAGCAGGATCCAGTAGCCCTGCGCCGGGTGGATCCACTGCATCAAGCCGTAGCCCGCCACCAGCGCCACCGCGAGCCGCACCGCATGTCGGAACAGCGGTGTGCGCGGCGTGAGCTGGCGCCGCACGCGCTCGACCGCATCGCGTCCGCTGCGCGGCGAGCGGTCGTAGAGGTCCATGTCGGTGCGGCCGGCCTGCGCCGCGGGCTGGCTCGCGCCCGCGAGCTGGCCGTCGAGCTGTGCCAGGTTGCGCGCCAGCGCCTCGACCGAGGCCAGCAGCGCGCGCCGCTGCGGCGTGGGGTCGCGCGCGCGTTCGTGCGCGATGGCGCTGCGCAGGTCGGACAGCGCCTGCACGGTCGCACCGCCCACCACGAAGGGCTCGCGCCGCGCGATCGACAGCGCCAGCCGCTGGCAGGCCTCGCCCTGCAGCGCCAGCACGCGCTGGCAGCGGTAGAGCACGTCGCTGTGGAAGAAGGCGTCGGCCAGCGCGTTGTAGTCGTCGTGCGAGGAGCTGGCGCGTTCGTGCACGTCCTGCGCGATCAGGTAGAGCCCGCGGTAGCGCGTGATGCGGCCGGTCGGCACGCGGACGCCGACGCGCCGGAAGATGCTCTCCTTGGCGGCATTGAGTTCGGCCACCACGCGGCTGTTGAGCTGCGCCAGCGACAGCCGCTTGCTCTCGATGTCGACGCCGCGCAGCGGCTCGAACAGCGAGGCCTTGAAGCGCACATAGCCGCCCAGCGCATCGAAGAGCCGCACCAGCAGCGCCTGCACCGGCTCGGCCGGGAACAGCGCGGCCCAGCCCACCGACCAGGCGCCGTACCAGGCCGCACCGGCCAGCAGCAGCGCCACTTCGTGCCAGCGCGGCTCGGTGGCGGCCACATGGTCGAGGCTCAGCGTGGTGTACATCGCGAGGATCAGCGTGGCATGGCCGATGGCCTTGAAGCGCGCCTCGATCGCGCCCAGCATGGTCAGCGCGAAGGCCGAGAACGCCAGGCCGGCGATGAACAGCCAGGGGCGGCCGAACAGCGCCTCGATCGTGAAGGCCATGGCGGCGAAACAGACCAGCGTGAGTGCCTGCGCGCGCCAGCGGCCCTGCCAGCTGTCGTCGGTCTCGGACAGCGCGCTCGCGATGGTGCCCAGCGCCAGCGGGATCAGCGCATGCGCCTGGCCCGACAGCACGCAGAACAGCATCAGGCTGCCCAGCGCCAGCAGCACGCGCAGCGGCTGGCCGCCGGCGGCAAAGAGCCAGCGGCGCGGCGACAGGGTGAGCACGGGATCGGTCATGGGGTCTTGCTGCAGGATGCGTGCCACGCCGTGGCGACGCGCTTCGGCAAGGTGACGCTCAGAGGTAGCCGCAGAAGCGCAGCACGTGGCCGTCGGGCTCGCGGATCGCGAACTCGCGCAGGCCCCAGGGCTGCGACGTGGGCGGCTCGATGATGTCGACGCCACGTTGAAGGTAGGCCGCATGCAGGCCGTCGAGGTCATGGCCGACGTGGATCACGATCTCGCCGCGCCAGGGCCGCGCCTCGCGCGTGTTGCATTGCCACAGGCGGATGTAGACGGGGTCGCCGTAGCTGCGGTCGCCCTTCTTGACTCTGGCGTAGCTGGGCGGCTCGCCGGCGATGAAGTCCAGCTCGAAGCCGAGGACTTCGCTGAAATAGCGCGCCGCACGCGCGGCATCGGCCACCGGCAGCACCGGCTGCACGCCATGGAACTGGTGCCGGGTGCCGAGGTCGACGGCCATCAGCTTCTCGCGCGGCGCAGCGCCGCCGCCTGCTCGGCCACCGCATCGATGTCGAGCGCATCGTCGGCGTGCCGCAGGTAGGTTTCCAGGTCGCGCACCGCCAGCGCCGTGTGGCCCTGCGCGGCGTGGGCCAGGCCGCGGTCGCGGTGCTCGGCCCAGGCCTCGGGCAGCAGCGCCACGAGGCGGTCCTGCACCGCGATCACGCGCTGCCAGTCTTCCTGCGCGCGGTGCACTTCCTTGAGGTTGCGCAGCATGCGGGCGATGATCTCGCGCGGCTCGGCGGGCTGCAGGTACAGGCCCAGCGGGATGTCGAAATCACCGACCAGCCCGTTGCTGCGCTTGTAGGGCTCGAGGCGCTCGCTGAGCTCTTCGCGCGACAGCGACTTGCCATTGAAGGGGTCGATCACCACCTGCCCCTTGGGCAGCGTGACCTTGATCATGAAATGGCCCGGAAAGGCCACGCCGCGCGCCTGCAGGCCCAGGCCCTGGGCCAGCTCCATCCACAGCACGGCCAGCGAGATCGGGATGCCGCGCCGCGTGCGCAGCACCGCGTTGAGGTAGCTGTTGTCCGGGTCGTAGTAGTCGTTGACGTTGCCGCCGAAGCTCAGGTCGTGGAAGAAGAACTGGTTGAGCGCGCGCAGCCGGGCCAGCGGGGCCGCATCGGCCGGCAGCCGGCGCTTGAGGCGGGCCAGCAGCTGGTCGATGTCGCCCAGCACCTGCTGCACGTCGAGTTCGGGGTATTCGTCCTGGGCCAGCGCAGCGGCCGCTTCGAGCAGCGGAAACTGATCGTCGCTCTTGACGAGCGAATCGAAGTATTCGAGGGCGGTCGGCGCCGAGAAGCTGAACGTCATGTGGCTTTGTAGAGGAGCGCGAAGGGAGCGTCAAGGCGACAACACCCCGTCGCGCGGGCTATCGCTTGATGAAACTGCGCAGCTTGATGCCCAGCAGGGCCAGCGCCGAGAAATAGAGCAGGGCCGCGGCGGCGATCAGCGCGGCCAGCAGGCCGATGCGCTGCAGCTTCTCGGCCCGCAGCGCGACCCAGTCGAAATGATGGGCGCCCCAGTACAGCAGCAGGCCCAGAAGCGCCGAGGCCAGCACCACCTGGATCACGAAGCGCAGCCACCCCGGCTCCGGCTGGTAGCTGCCGCGCCGCATCAGGCCCCACAGCAGCCACAGCGCGTTGACCACGGCGCCGATGGCGATCGTGAGCGTGAGCGCCGCGTGCTGCAGGATCGGCACCAGCACCAGGTTGAGCAACTGGGTGAGCACCAGCACGGCGACGGCGATCCGCATCGGCGAGCGCATGTCGTGCTTGGCGTAGTAGCCGGGCGCCAGCACCTTGATGGCGACGATGCCGACCAGGCCGGCGCCATAGCCCGCCAGGGCCAGCGCGATGCGCGGCACGTCGTCGTCCTTGAGGGCGCCGTAATGGAACAACACCGCCACCAGCGGCCCCGAAAACACCAGCAGCGCGACCGCGCAGGGCACCGACAGCAGCACGACCAGGCGCAGGCCCCAGTCGAGCAGCGAGGAATAGCGGGCATCGTCCTTGGCCGCGCGCGCACCGGCGAGCTGCGGCATCAGCACCACGCCCAGCGCCACGCCCAGCATCGCGGTCGGGAATTCCATCAGCCGGTCGGCGTAGCTGACCCAGGTGACGCTGCCGGGCGCGAGGTGCGAGGCGATCTGCGTGTTGATCAGCAGCGAGATCTGGGCCACGCTCACGCCGATCAGCGCCGGCAGCATGAGCCTGACGATCTTGCGCGTGGTCGGGTCGGCCCAGGCCGCGCGCACCTCGCGCCAGCGCACGCCCACGCGCGGCAGCATGCCGATGCGCCGCAGCGCCGGCAGCTGGATGCCCAGCTGCAGCAGGCCGCCGACCATCACGCCGATGCACTGCGCGTAGATCGGCTCGATCCCCCAGCGCCGGAACAGCGGCGCGCCGATCAGGATCGACAGGATCAGCGCCACGTTGAGCAGCACGGGCGAGGCCGCCGGCACCGCGAACTTGCGCCAGGTGTTGAGCACGCCGCCCGCCAGCGCCACCAGCGACATGAAGCCGATGTAGGGGAACATCCAGCGCGTCATGAAGATGGCCGCCTCGTAGCCCTGCGCCGTCTGCTGCAGCCCGCTGGCCATGCCCCAGACCATCAGCGGCGCGCCCAGCACCCCGGCGATGCACAGCAGCACCAGCGTCCAGGTCAGCAGCGTCGCCACATGGTCGACCAGCGCCCGCGCCCCCGCATCGCCCTGTTCGGTGCGCGTGGCCGCCAGCACCGGCACGAAGGCCTGGCTGAACGCGCCCTCCCCCAGCACCCGGCGAAACAGGTTGGGAATGCGGAACGCGACATTGAAGGCATCGGTCAGCGCACTCACGCCGAATACCGAAGCCATCAACAGATCACGGACCAGGCCCGCGACCCGCGAAGCGAGGGTCAGGAGCGAAACGGTGGAGGCGGATTTGAGCAGGGACACGGCGCGGAAGTGTAGGCTCCCCCCGACCGCGCCCCGACCCCGAAGCGCAGAAACAGCGCCGAAGCGAGCCCCGGAGCATCCGGCAAGCGCCCCGTCGATATGGCAACAGCCGCCCCAGCGAGGTCCAGGGACCCCGCGGAACCGGCTTCGCCGGGCCGCTGGTGTCGCCCCCGGAAGGGGGAAGGCGAAGCGACACGAAGTGCGCAAAGCCCTCGGGGGGGAGCCCAGTGCGACCGCGGAACCGGCTTCGCCGGGCCGCTGGTGTCGCCCCCGGAAGGGGGCGGGAGGCTACCCGAAGTGGGCAAGCCACGGGGGAGATCCAGTGCTCGGGCTATAATCTCTGGCTTTGCTGCATCATCCCCAGACACAAGGAACCTAAAAATGGCATCCGCAAAACCTAAAAAGAAGAACCCGCGCCTGGCGTCGGGCCGCAAGCGCGTCCGCCAGGACGCCAAGCTCAACGCTGCGAACACCTCGCTGCGCTCCAAATACCGTACCGCGGTCAAGAACGTCGAGAAGGCCGTGCTGGCCGGCGACAAGACCAAGGCCACCGAACTCTTCGCGAAGGCCCAGAGCATCGTCGACACCGTCGCCGACAAGGGCATCTTCCACAAGAACAAGGCTGCTCGCGACAAGAGCCGCCTGTCGGCCAAGGTCAAGGCACTCGCCCTGGCCGCACCGGCAACCGCCGCCTGACCCTGTCAGGCCAAGCCCGGACTGGTTTCCAGTCCGCCGTTTGACAGGGGTGCGCTGCAGCAGCAAAAAGTGAAAAACCGCCTTCGGGCGGTTTTTTCATTTCTGCCTTCCCCACGGGCGATCAGAAGACCAGCTTGTCCCCCGCCGCGGCCCGGATCCGGGTGGCCGAAGCCTGGGCCCGCTGGCGGATCTGCGCCAGGTTGTAGGCCGTGAGCCGGCCGTTGCGCTTGAGGATGCGGCCGTCGACCAGCACGGTATCGACGTTGCTGCCGGTCCCGCCCTGCACGATCGCGGTCTCGATGTTGCCCACCGGCCACATGTTCAGGTCCCGGGTCCGCACCAGGATGATGTCGGCGCGCTTGCCCTCGGTGAGCGAACCGGTGACGTCGGCCAGGCCCATCGCGCGGGCGCCGTTGATCGTCGCCATCTCGATCACCTCCTGCACGCCCACCGCCTGGGCCTTCTCGCTCGGCGTGCCGGTCCATGGCACGCCCAGATTCCAGGTGAAGCGCATCATCTCGAACATGTCCGGCGGCGCGATCGAGGTGGCGTCGCTCGAAAGTGAAATCGTCAGGCCCGCCGCGCGCATCGCGAACAGCGCGGCGCGCGCATCGCCAGTGCTGCTCAGGCGCAGTTCGGAGTGCGTGGCGAAGGTCAGCGGCGTCTTCGTGCGCGCCATGGCCGCCAGGTCGGCCGGGGTGGCCGGCACGTAGTGGGCGATCATGAAATCCGGTCCCAGGTAGCCGCGCCGCTCGTAGTCGAGCGCGTCGACGTTGTTCGGGGCCTCCTGCGGCGCATGGATCGCCACCGGCAGCCCGCTGGCCTTGGCGAACTTCATCTCCTCGTGGAACACCGCGTCGGTGCTCTGCTGCGGCCCGCGCAGGTTGAGCCCCAGGTGCACCAGGCCGTCCAGGGGCGAGCGCTCGCCGAACCACTCGCGCTGCACGCGCGGCAGGTCCTGGTAGCGGTTGACCTCGTCGGCCGGCATCTGGTCGACGTGGCCGTAGGCATAGCGGGCGCGCAGCAGCGCCTGCCGGTGGGCCCGCAGTTCGGCGTCGGCATGGGCCGGCGAGCGCGTGTTGTGCGACCAGTTGTGCACGGTGGTGGTGCCACCGCTGGCCAGCTCGGCGCAGCCCAGCAGCACGCTGTTGTAGAAGTCCTCGGCCGAATACAGCACCGAGGTCGCGCCCTTGGCCGGGTAGTAGGAGAAGCCGCCCTCGCGCGCGGTGAAGCTGCGGCCGATGGCGCTCCACATGTGGTAGTGGGAATTGACGAAGCCCGGCATCACGATCATGTCGGTGGCATCGATGACCTCGGCGCCCGGCGCGCGCAGGCCCGGCCCGACCTTCTCGATCACGCCGTCGCGCACCCACACATCGGCGCGCGGCAGCACACCCGTGGCGCGGTCGACCGTGATCACCGCGCCGTTGCGGATCAGGTAGCTGCCGCGGCGCGCGGCCGCGGGCGCCGTGCGCGCCGACGCCACGCCGATCAGCGCCGGCGCACCGGTGGCCGCGACCGCCAGCGCGCCGGCCATGCGGATGAACGATCTCTTGCTTGTTGTCATGTTCCGAGCCCCGTGGTGAAAGAAAGAAGCAGATGCCCGCTCAGTGGGCCTTGTAGAGAAAGGCCGCGGTCATCGCCAGCCCGGTGAGCACGACGAAGCCGCGCAGCACGTCGGGCCTGAGCCGCCGCGCGAGCGTGCCGCCCCCATAGCCGCCGAGCGTGGCGAACAGCGCCATCCACAATGCATGCGACCAGACGATCGCGCCGCTGGCCGCATAGAGCAGCACCGCGATCAGCGTCAGGATGGCCGAGACGAAGTTCTTGATGCCATTCATGCGGCCCATGTCGGTGTGGCCCAGCGCGCCCAGCACTGCGAGCAGCAGGATGCCCAGGCCGCCATTGAAGTAGCCGCCATAGACCGCGACCGCCACGATGCCCAGGTCGGCGAGCCAGGGGCCGCGCGGTTTCGTATCGGCGGCACGGCGGCGCACCAGGCCCGGTCCGATCGCGAACAGCAAGGTCGCAGCCAGCAGCAACCAGGGCACGATGCGCGCGAAGGCCTGGTTCGAGGTCGAGAGCAGCAGTACCGCACCGGCCGCGCCGCCCAGCACCGACAGCACCGCCAGCCGCAGCAGCGAGGGCGACATCGGCCCCGACAACTCGCGCCGCATGGCCCAGGCGCCGGCCAAGTAGCCCGGCAGCAGTGCGGCGGTGCCCGTGGCGTTGGCCGACACCAGCGGCACGCCGACCATCGCCAGTGCCGGCAAGGTCAGAAAGCTGCCGCCGCCGGCCACCGCGTTGAGCGCGCCCGCCAGGGCCGCGGCGCCGCCGAGCAGCGCCCAATCCAGCAGCATCACGATGCAGAGCGCGCCGGCAGCGCCATGCGGTCGGTGCGCAGCAGCAGCGTGAGCACGATCCCGACGCCCGCCAGCAGCGTGATCTGCACGATGCCGGCCACGCTCCAGCCGAAGCGTGCCGCGATGCCGCCGATGATGAAGCCCGCGAAGGCGCCGGCGCCGTACAGCGTGGTCACGAACACGCCGGTGGCGCGGTTGGTCAGCGCGGCCCGCACGGCCTTGATGTGATAGCCGGCCAGGTTCACGTAGAGCACGCCGCTCACCACGAAGCCCCAGGCGAAGGACAGCACCGACTGCACGCCGATGCCGGTCGGCCCCGAGAACATCAGGAAGCCCAGCAGGCCGGTGCCGAGAAAGCTCAGCGACAGCACGAGCTTGGGATGGAAGCGGTCGCCGAGCCAGCCGCCGAAGATCGAGGCGAACACGCCGAAGCCGAAGATGCTCATCACGCGGCCGGTGTCGGCCGGCGTGTAGTGCAGGTGCTCGCGCAGGAAGGTCGGGTACATGCCCAGGTAGCCGTAGATGCAGAGCCCGCCGATCACGCTCATGCCGGTCAGCAGCACCGTGTTGCGGTTCCACATGCGGGTGGCGCCGCGCTCGTCGATGCGTGTGCCCGCGGCCGCGACCTTCTCGGTCATGCGCCGGCTCACGACGAGCGCGATCAGCGCCATGGCCCCGAAGCCCGCAAGGCCGAAGGCCAGCAGCGGCAGGCGCCAGTCGCGCTCGGCGCCGATCAGGTGGCCGCCCAGCAGCGGCCCGACGATCGCGCCGATGCCGAAGGAGAAGTTGATCGCGCCCACGGCCGTCGCCCGGTAGCGCGCGAAGTAGCTGGCGGCGATCGCGATCACCACCGTGAGCTGCATGGCCTCGCCGATGCCGGTGGCGGCGCGGTAGAGGATCATGTCGGCGAAGCCGTGCGAGTAGGCGGTCAGCAGCGTGCCGGCCGAGAAGATCGCGATGCCGATCTGCAGCACCGTCTTGCGCGAGAGCCGCGCCAGCAGGTAGCCGGTGGGCACGCCGGCCACCGCCATGCCCAGCGTGAAGATGGTCGACAGCAGGCCGGTGTCGGCCAGGCCGAAGCCGAACTCGCGGCGCACGTCGGCCGCGATCAGCGGGAAGATCTGCCGGTCCATCGCGTTGAGCGCGTACGAGGCCAGCAGCACCAGGAACATGCCGATCTCCAGCGCGGTGATGGGCGCCTCGCGGCGCGCATCGCCGACGGAGGGAATGGCCGAGGTTGAGGAATGCACGGTTTGTCTCCTTCTCGCCGGGCGAGAAATCTGTCTGTTGTTGGTTCTTCTGCAAAGATCGCCGGCGCCGCCGCGCCGGCGAGGATTCAGGCCGCGTTGCGCGCGGCGCCGTACCAGTCGAGGATCTGCTCGCCCGTCAGGAAGGCCACGTCCTCATGCGCCTGGATGTGGGCCAGCGCCTCGCGGAAATAGCGCAGGCGGTGCGGCGCGCCCATGATGTAGGGGTGCACCACCAGCGCCATCACGCGCGCCGAATCCTTGGCGTCGGCGTAGAGCTGCTCGAACTGGTCGATCGCGCGGTCGCGGTACTCGCAGGCCTTGTGGTGCTGGATCAGCATCATCGCCACGTCGTTGCACTCCTGCGTGTAGGGCACGTTGACGATGGTGCCGCCGTTGCGCGTCTTGAGCTGCACCGGCTGGTCGTCGAGCACCCAGTCGCAGACGTACTCGTAGCCCTGCTCGGCCAGGATGTCGGGCGTGTGCCACGTCTCGGTCAGGCCCGGGCCCAGCCAGCCGCGTGGGCGCTTGCCGGTGTAGGCACGGATGGCCTCGGTGGTCTTGGCGATGTCCTCGACCTCGTCGGGCACCTTCTGCATGTTGCGCTGGCCGAAGCCGTGGCCGATGAATTCCCACTGGCGTTCCTTGGCCGCGCGCGCGATCGGCTCGTAGGCCGCGATGGCCGAGCCGTTGATGGCCAGCGTGGCGCCGATGCCCAGCTGGTCGATCACTTCCAGCATGCGCCAGAAGCCCACGCGGTTGCCGTACTCGTGCCAGGCCCAGTTCGGGATGTCGGGCATCGGCGAGCCGCCGGCCGGCGGCGTGAGCACCGTGCGGGGCATGGTCTCGTCGATGTTCCATTCCTCGACGTTGACGATGACCCAGACCGCCAAGCGCTTGCCGCCGGGCAGCTTGAGCGCGGGGCGGTCGGAGATCGCCGAGTACGAGATGCGTTCGATTGGTTTCATGGTTGCTTGCTCCTGCTTTCGATGCGGTGACGGGGGCTCAGACGATCTCGACCTGCAGGGGCGCGAGCCCCTCGATGCGGCCGACCAGCTGGTCGCCGCGCTGCACCGGGCCCACGCCTTCGGGCGTGCCGGTGTAGATCAGGTCGCCGGGGAACAGCCGGTACTGTCTGGACAGCTCGCTGACGATCTCGTGCACGTTCCAGATCATCTTCTCGAGCACCGAGTCCTGGCGCGCCGCGCCGTTGACCGCGAGGCTCAGCGCGCCCGAGCGAATGTGGCCGACCTGCGCCACCGGGTGGATGGGGCCGCAGGGGGCCGAGTGGTCGAAGGACTTGCCCTGCTCCCAGGGCAGGCCGCGCTTGTTGCATTCGCGCTGGCGGTCGCGCCGTGTCATGTCCAGGCCGGCGGCATAGCCGAACACATGGTCGAGCGAATCCTCGGGCGACACGTCCTGGGCTTCGCTGCCGATGGCCACGACCAGTTCGAACTCGAACTGGAAGTCGTCCGTCAGCACCGGGTAGGGCACGCGGCCGTCGGTCACGACCGAATCGGCGGGCTTCTGGAAGAAGAAGGGCGGATCGCGCTCGTCGCCCTCCTTCATCTCGCGGATGTGGGCCAGGTAGTTGCGGCCCACGCAGTAGACGCGGCGCACCGGGAAGCGCTGGTCGCTGCCCACGATGGCGATGGAGACGGGCTGGACCTGCAGGGTATCGGGGCTCGGTGCGGGGGGCGTGGTGGTTTCGACGGACATCAGGTTTGTCTCTCTGGAAGGTTTGAGGAAGCGTTGCTAGAGTCTAGGAACGAGGCCCCCCGGCCTCAACGCACAGGCTTGCGCAAAGCTATGCAATCCTTGCGATCTTGCGACCGGCTCCTCCATGCAACCAGCGCCCTCTTCCCTCATCGCACTCACGCCGCCCCGTTCGGGTGCGGCGCGTGCCGCCATCAGCAACTACACGATGGCGGCGCGGGCGCAGCGTGCCTACTTCGGCATCCACGACCAGAGCAACTGCCTGCCGAACCCGGTGCCGCACCGGCACGAGTACTTCCAGATCTACGTCAACACGCGCGGCGACACCACGCACTACATCGGCGGCAGCCAGCGCCCCATCGCGGCGGGCACGGTGAGCTTCGTGCTGCCCTTTCTGGTGCACTACATTCCGAACGCGGCCGACGGCGTGTTCCATGTGATCAACATCAGCAAGGACTACCTGCTGCCCGCGCTGGACCTCGATGTGTTCGAACTGTCGGAAGTGCCGCTGTCGCGCGCGCCCGAGCTCGCGCCCTTCCGCTTCCAGCATTGCCTGGACTTCCGCTTCGATGCCGAGGAAACCCGGCAACTGCAGGATCTGTGCGAGCGCATGGCGCAGGAGGCGCAGCGCCCGCCCGGCGAGGACACGGCCAGCCACCTGCTGATCCGCAGCCACCTGCTGCACCTGATCGGCATGGTGTGGCGCCGCTACGGCGAGGACTTCCGCGATTGCGAGGCCCGGGGCATGGCGCTGCAGTCGTACCGGCCGGCGGTGCTGCGCTGCATCCGCTACATCAGCCAGAACCTGGCGCAGGAACTCACGCTGGGCGACGCGGCGCAGGCCAGCCATGTGTCGCCCACGCACCTGGCCCACCTGCTCAAGGGCGAGACCGGCAAGACCTTCCTGGAGCTGGTGACCGAACGCCGCATCGAGCGCGCCAAGACGCTGCTGGTGTTCACGGCCGCGTCGGCGGCAGAGATCGGCGAGAGCACGGGCTTCGGCGAGCCCGCACACTTCGCGCGCCGCTTCCGGCAGATGGTGGGCTCGACGCCCTCGGCCTACCGGCGCAGCTTCCAGCAGGGCGGCACGCGCACCTGGGAGGAATAGGGGCTGTCGACCCGCGCCGGGCTATTTGGCCGCGGGCGGCGGCGTATCGGGCACCAGGCAGGCCTCGGCGATCTGCAGGCCGTTGTCGCGGGCGAAGTTCATCACGAAGTCCCAGGCCATCACATCGTGGGCGCGCAGGTCGGCATGGACGATCACGCACTTGACGCCGCCGATCGAGGTCGGCACGCACCAGGGCGAATAGCTCAGGTGGCTGCCCGGGGTCGCGCCGCCCGGGCGGAAGGGGCTCATCACCCCGGCCAGGCGCTCGGCCCAGTCGCTGGGACGGAACGTACGGCCATCGGCCGTGATGCCCTGGATGAAAACTTCTTTGGCGTTGGGAGAAATCATCTTGGGAGGAAAGCGGCTGGCAATGGTGCTGCAGCGCACAACGATTCTATCCGGCGGCCCGGCCCGACGGATGCGGGACGACATTGCTGCGATGCGGAATCAGCAACAACCCCAGGGAGAGCGCGGCCTAGAATCCCCTTCCCTTTCCCGGAGAACCGCATGAGCGCCCTTGCCGAACCCACCTCGCCCCACGTCATGAACACCTACGGCCGCCTGCCGATCGCGTTGTCGCACGGCCAGGGCTGCCGAGTCTGGGACACGAACGGTCGCGTCTACCTCGACGGGCTGGGCGGCATCGCCGTGAACACGCTGGGTCACAACCACCCCGAACTGGTACCCGCGCTGCAGGACCAGATCGCCAAGCTGATCCACAGCTCCAACTACTACCACGTGCCCGGCCAGGAGCAGCTCGCCGCCAAGCTGACCGAGCTGTCGGGCCTGACCAACGCCTTCTTCTGTTCCACCGGCCTGGAGGCCAACGAGGCGGCGCTCAAACTGGCGCGCAAGTTCGGCCACGACAAGGGCATCGAACGCCCCGAGATCGTGGTCTACGAAGCCGCCTTCCATGGCCGCTCGATCGCCACGCTGTCGGCCACCGGCAACCCCAAGGTCCAGAAGGGCTTCGGCCCGCTGGTCGAGGGCTTCATCCGCGTGCCGCTCAATGACATCGAGGCCATCAGGAAGGCCACCGAAGGCAACCCCAACGTGGTCGCCGTGTTCTTCGAGACCATCCAGGGCGAAGGCGGCATCCACCCGATGCGCATCGAGTACCTCAAGCAGGTGCGCGCGCTGTGCGACGAGCGCGACTGGCTGCTGATGATCGACGAGGTGCAGTGCGGCATGGGCCGCACCGGCAAGTGGTTCGCCCACCAGTGGGCCGGCATCAAGCCGGACGTCATGCCGCTGGCCAAGGGCCTGGGCTCGGGCGTGCCGATCGGCGCGGTCGTGGCCGGCCCCAAGGCCGCCAACATCTTCGGCCCGGGCAACCACGGCACCACCTTCGGCGGCAACCCGCTGGCGATGCGCGCCGGTGTCGAAACCATCCGCATCATGGAAGAGCACAAGCTGCTCGAGAACGCGGCCAACGTCGGCGCCCACTTGAAGGCCGCGCTCGAGCGCGAGTTCGAGGGCCTGGCCGGCGTGAAGGAAGTGCGCGGTCAGGGCCTGATGCTGGGCATCGAGCTCGACCGTCCATGCGGCGTGATCCTCAACCGCGCCTGCGAGGCCGGCCTGCTGCTCTCGGTCACGGCCGACAGCGTGATCCGCCTGGTGCCGCCGCTGATCCTCAGCGTGGCCGAGGCCGACGAGATCGTCGCCATCCTGGCGCCGCTGGTGAAGACCTTCCTCGCGGAGCCCAAGCCATGAGCACCTCGAGCCCCGCCGCCGCGCCGATCCGGCACTACCTGCAGTTCTCCGACCTCTCGGCCGAGGAGTACGGCTACCTGTTCGAGCGCGCCGCGCTGATCAAGAAGAAGTTCAAGGCCTACGAGCGCCACCAGCCGCTGGTCGACCGCACGCTGGCGATGATCTTCGAGAAGGCCTCGACGCGCACCCGCGTGAGCTTCGAGGCCGGCATGTACCAGCTGGGCGGCAGCGTGGTGAACCTCACCACCGGCGACAGCCAGCTGGGCCGCGCCGAACCGATCGAGGACAGCGCCAAGGTCATCAGCCGCATGGTCGACATCGTGATGATCCGCACCTTCGGCCAGGACAAGATCGACGCCTTCGCCGCCAACTCGCGCGTGCCGGTCATCAACGGCCTGACCAACGAGTTCCATCCCTGCCAGATCCTGGCCGACATCTTCACCTTCATCGAGCACCGCGGCTCGATCAAGGGCAAGACGGTGGCCTGGGTGGGCGACGGCAACAACATGGCCAACAGCTGGCTGCAGGCCAGCGAGATCCTGGGCTTCAAGGTGCACCTGAGCACGCCCAGCGGCTACGAGGTCGACCAGTCGATCGCGGGCATCCGCTCGGCCGAAAGCTACAAGGTCTTCAAGGACCCGATGGAAGCCTGCCGCGGCGCCGACCTGGTCACCACCGACGTCTGGACCAGCATGGGCTACGAGGCCGAGAACGACGCGCGCCGCACCGCCTTCGCCGACTGGTGCGTCGACGCCGAGATGATGCGCGTGGCCCAGCCCGACGCGCTGTTCATGCACTGCCTGCCCGCGCACCGCGGGGAGGAAGTCGAGGCCGAGGTGATCGACGGGCCGCAGTCCGTGGTCTGGGACGAAGCCGAGAACCGGCTGCACATGCAGAAGGCGCTGATGGAGTTCCTGCTGCTGGGCCGACTCACCGCCTGACGGCCTGACGGGAGCGCCGCGGCGCCCGTTCAGCGGCGCTGCAGCAGACGCTCGATCGCCGGCGGCAGCCCGGCGTTGGGCTTGAGCGGCGGCGGCGCGAAGCTGCCCCGGGTCGCCTTGCCGGGCGCCAGGGCCACCAGCGACTCGGCATGCCGCACCGCGCTCGACACGCCATCCACCACCGGCACCGGCAGCTCGCCGCGCAGCGTGCGCGCCAGGCCCGCCAGCGGCGCGCCGGCCAGCACGACGACCTCGGCACCATCCTCCTCCACCGCCCTCAAGCACAGCGCGCGCAGCGCCTGCGCATGGTCGGTCTGCACGCTGCCGATGCCGGGCAGCGGCTGGTCGAGCGCACGGATGCTCGCCAGCCGGCCGACCAGGCCGTTGGCCTCGACCACCTCGCGGTACCAGGCGCTGATGCGCTGCGAGATCGCGACGATCGAGAAGCGGTGGCCCAGCAGGCAGGCGCTGGCCAGCGCAGACTCGGTGAGTCCAAGCACCGGCATCGGCAGCACCTCGCGCAGGCCGCCCAGGCCCGGGTCGCCGAAGGCCGCCACGATCACCGCGTCGTGGCCCTCGGCATGTTCGGCCGCCACCTGCGCCACCGCGTAGGCGCCGATCAGCGCCTCGAAGCGGGTCTCGATGTAGGCCACGCCGAAGGGCGCGGTCTTCATCGTGAGCTGCGTGCCGCTCGCCATGCTGCGGCGCGCCTCGGCCTCGATCAGCGCGGTGACGCTCTCGGAGATGTTGGGGTTGATGACGAGCAGGCGCATCGCGTTCGCCCCGCTCAAGCCGCGCGCCGCGCCGGCAGCAGCGAGGGCCTGCCGCAGGCCAGCAGCTCGCCGCGCCCGCGCCGCGGATGGAAGTCCTGCCCGTCCCACACCACCTCGCCGCGGCTGATCGTGAGCCCCGGCCAGGCCTTGAGGCGCATGCCCTCGTAGGGCGTGTAGTCGACCTCGTGGTGCAGCTTGGCGTTCTCGATCACCACCTCGCGCTCGTCCCAGACCACCAAATCGGCATCGGCGCCGATCGCGATCGTGCCCTTGCGCGGGTGCAGGCCGTAGGCCTTGGCCGGCCCGGTGGCGGTGAGGTCGACGAAGCGGTTGGCCGTCATGCGGCCGGCCAGCACGCCCTCGGACCACAGCAGCGCCATGCGCGTCTCCAGGCCCGGGATGCCGTTGGGGATGTGGCGGAAGGCCACCTCCTCGCCGTCGGGCTTCTTGCCCTCGGGCGCGTCGTACTTGAAGGGCGCGTGGTCGGACGAGAAGACGGTGAACAGCCCGTCGTTGAGCCCGTCCCAGATCACCTGCTGGTTGGCCTTGTCGCGCGGCGGCGGGCTGCAGACGCACTTCGCGCCCTTGTAGCTGTCGTCGATGCCCAGGTCTTCGGCCGTGAGGAACAGGTACTGCGGGCAGGTCTCGGCGAACACGTTGAGGCCATGCGCGCGGGCCCAGCGGATCTGCTCGACCGCCTCGCGGCCCGACACGTGCACGATCAGGATCGGCACGTCGACCAGCTCGGCCAGCGCGATCGCGCGGTGCGTGGCCTCGCGCTCGACCAGCATCGGCCGCGCATGCGCATGGAAGCGCGGCGCGGTGCGGCCCGCGGCCTCGAGCCGGCGCGTGAGCCACTCGATGCAGTCGGAGTTCTCGGCATGCAGCATCGCCATCGCGCCTTCCTGGCGCGCGACGTCGAGCACGTCGAGGATCTGGCCGTCGTCGAGCTTCATGTCGTCGTAGGTCATGTAGATCTTGAAGGAGGTGAAGCCCTCGCGGATCAGCGCCGGCAGCTCCACCTTCAGCACCTCGGGCGTGGGGTCGCTCACGATCAGGTGGAAGGCGTAGTCCACATGCGCCTTGCCCTCGGCGCGCGCGCGGTAGTCCTCGACCGCGGCGCGCAGCGACTGCCCCTTGTGCTGCGCCGCGAAGGGGATCACGGTGGTGGTGCCGCCGCAGGCCGCCGAGCGCGTGCCGCTGTCGAAGTCGTCGGCCATGCGCTGGGGCGGCGGCATCGGCTGGTCGAGGTGGCAGTGCGCATCGACGCCGCCGGGCGTCACGGTGCGGCCGGCCGCATCGATCTCGCGCGCGCCCGGCCCGAGGCCCGCGCCCAATTGCACGATGCGGCCGGCGCGGATGCCGATGTCGCAGTCGAAGGTGTCGGAAGCGGTCACGGCGCGCGCGTTGCGGATGACGAGGTCGAAGTCGGACATGGGAGGTGTGCGGGGTGAAGAAATCAAGAAGGGGCGCCCGACGGCGTCGGACGGTGGGTCATGCCGCCATCCAGCCACCGTCGACCATCAACTCGGTGCCGGTGATGAAGCGGGCTTCGCTGCTGGCCAGGAACAGCACCGCGCGCGCCACGTCGTCGGGCCGGCCCAGCCGGGGCCAGGGCGTGCGGCGCTCGGCGCGTTCCATCACCACCGGGTCGATGGCGCGGCCGCCGGCGCCGGTCTGGATCTTGCCGGGCGCGACCGCGTTGCAGACGATCTGCTGCGCCGCGTAGTCGGCCGCGACCTGGCGCGTGAGGTAGGCGGTGCCGGCCTTGCTGGTGCCGTAGGCCAGGTCGCCGGGCGCGGCGATGATGCCGTGCTGCGAGGACAGGTTCACGATGCGCCCGCGCACCTCGTCGACCGGCGCCTGCCGCACCATCTGGCGCACCGCCGCGCGGCAGCAGCGGTAGACGCCGCCCAGGTTCACGTCGAGCACGCGCAGCCAGTCGGCCTCCTCGAGCGCGAGCAACGGCCGCGCGTGGCGGATGCAGGCGTTGTTGACCAGCACATCGAGCCGGCCGAAGCGCGCGACGGCCTGGTCCACCAGCGCATCGACCTGTTCGGTGCGCGCCACGTCGGTCGGGATGAAGACGGCCTGGCCACCTTCCGCTGCAATCACTTCCGCGGTAGGCGCGCCGCCTTCGATGACCTCGGTCGTGACGTCGGCCACCACCACCGTCGCGCCCTGCGCGGCCAGCGTGCGCGCGATCGCGCGGCCGATGCCCGAGGCGGCACCGGTGACGATGCAGACCTGGCCGGCCATGCGTTGGGAGGATGAGGAATCAGGCATGGGCAGGATGCGACAGGCGCCGCGTGCGAGGTGAAAGGCCCTGGCCGTCACGCCAGCCGAGAAAGTCCTTGGCCGCGGCCGCGAGGTCGAAGCGCGGCGCGAAGCCGGTGTCGGCGCGCAGGTGGTCGATGGCCATGGGCGCACGGTCGTAGGGCGCGTAGTAGTCGATGTTGGCCGGCTCGCCCTCGCGCGCCAGCCGCCAGTCGAAGCCCGGATGGCGCGCGGCCACCGCGGCGCACCACTCGGTCATCGCGCCGCTGAAGCCCGCGGCGACGTTGTAGACGGCGCGGGGCAGGTGCGGACGATCGAGCAGCGCGCTGATCGCGGCCGCCACGTCGCGCACATAGAGCCAGTCGCGCCGGCCCGCGCGCGGCAGCCGCACCGGCTCGCGGCGCTCGGCCAGGCGCAGGATCTGCAGCGGTGCGCTGAGCGTGTCGCGCACGCCGGTGTCGGCCTCCCAGGGGCCGAAGCAGGTGCCGAGCCGGCCCACCACCAGGTCGAGGCCGTGCAGCGCCGCGAGCCGCAGTGCCGCACCCTCGGCCGCCTGCTTGGAGATGCCGTAGAGCCCTTCGGGCCGCAGCGGTGTCGTGTCTTCGCACAGCGCCTCGGCGCCCGCGCCGCTCGCGCCATAGACCGAGCCCGAGCTCGCATGCAGCACCCGCGTCACGCCGCAGGCCGCGGCGGCCGTGAGCGCCGCGATCACGCCGCCCACGTTGACGTCGAAGATCGCGCCCGGCGTGGCGCGCTCGCGCTGCGCATCGGCGGTGATCGCGGCCAGCGTCACCAGCCGCTGCGGCCGGTGCGCGGCCATGGCCTGCTGCAGCGCATCGGCGTCGCGCACGTCGCCCTGCGCCATCTCGAAGCGCCCCGGCAGGCCCTCGAAGGCCCGCAGCGCGGCGGGCGGCGGCGCGGCGCGGTCGAAGCCGACCACGTCCTCGCCGCGCCACAGCAGGTGCTCGGTCAGCGCCAGGCCGACGAAGCCGCAGGCACCGGTGACGAAGGTCGACACCTCAGGCCTCCGTGGCCACGGGCTCGGGGCGCAGCAGCGACAGGATGTGGCGCTTGGCGTCGTTGAACTCGGGGCTGGTCGGGTCGCGCGGGCGCGGCAGGTCGACCGTGATCATCTCGCGGATGCGGCCCGGCCGCGCCGACATCACGGCCACGTGCGTGCCCAGCGCCAGCGATTCGTCGATGCCGTGCGTCACGAAGACGATGGTGCTCTGGCTGTCGCGCCAGATGCGCACCAGCTCGGCATGCATCTCCATCTTGGTCTGCTCGTCGAGCGCGCCGAAGGGCTCGTCCATCAGGATCACCTCGGGGTTCATGAGCAACGCGCGCGCGATGCCCACGCGCTGGTTCATGCCGCCCGAGAGCTCGCTCGGGAAGTGGTTCTCGAAGCCCTTGAGGTTGACCATCTCGATGAAGTGCTGCGCCTTCTTGCGCCGCAGCTCCTTGCCCACGCCCTGCATCGTGAGGTGGAAGGCCACGTTCTCCCAGACGCTGAGCCAGGGCATCAGCGTGGGCTGCTGGAACACCACGCCGCGGTCGGCGCCGGGCGCGCTCACGATCTGGCCGCCCACGCGCACCGTGCCCGAACTGGGCTTGTCGAAGCCCGCGATCAGGTTGAGCAGCGTCGACTTGCCGCAGCCGCTCGGGCCCAGCAGGCACAGGAACTCGTTGCGCGCCACGTGCAGGCTCACGTTGTCGAGCGCCTTGACCGAGCCCTTGCGCTTGGGGTCGTCGAACAGCCGCGTGGCGTTGTTGATTTCGATCAGGCTCATCTCAGGCCTCCTTGGTGGTGCCGCGCTGCCAACGCAGCACGCGGGCGGCGATCAGCTTGATCGCCAGGTCGCTCAAGAAGCCGAGCAGGCCGATGCTGACCATCGCAGCGATCACGATGTCGTAGCGCAGGAAGTAGTACGAATCCCAGAGCACGTAGCCCACGCCGCTCTTCACCGCCACCATCTCGGCCGTGACGGTCAGCATCCAGGCCGAGCCGATCGCGATGCGCAGGCCCGAAAAGATGCTCGGCAGCGCCGCCGGGAACACGATGTAGCGCAGCAGCTTGCCCGGCGTGCCGCCGGTCATGGCGCCGGCCCGCAGCAGGTTGCGGTCGCAGCTCTTCACGCCGTGGATGGTGCTCAGCAACACCGGGAAGAAGGAGCCCAGGAAGACCAGGAAGATGGCGGGCTTGTCGGCGATGCCGAACCAGATGATGGCCAGCGGAATCCACGACACCGGCGGCACCGGCCGCAGGATCTGCAGCACCGGCTCGATCAGCCGCTCCACCGTGCGCGACCAGCCGATCGCCATGCCGATGCCCACGCCCAGCACGGTCGAGATCGCGAAGCCCGCGAACACCCGCAGCGCACTCGACGCCACGTCGTGGATCCAGTGCCCGCTGTAGGTCTGCGTGTTGCCGTCGGTCGCGAACACCCAGTCGGCCCAGGCCACCAGCACCTGCGACGGCGCCGGCAGCAGCGCGGGCGGCAGCACCCCCGAGCGCGAAAAGATCTCCCAGCCCGCCAGTAGCAGGACCGGCACGATCGCACGCTCGATGCGGCTGTAGAACCGCTTCCAGAGCGGAACGGAAACCACCGCCGCTTGCGCCGCCGGCAGTGAAGTGGATAGCTGTGTCATCTGCAAAACCTTTACTCTTTCAATGCGCAGTGCGCCCTTCCCTTTCCTCGGACCCCTTCGCGGGCACCCGCGGAACCGGCTTAGCCGGGCCGCCGGGTGCGCCCCCTTGAGGGGGGACCGGCTACACGCAGTGAGCCGATCGGGGGTGGGTCATGCCTTCGGCTTTGCCGGGCCATCGGGTGCGCCCCCTTGAGGGGGGACCGGCGACACGAAGTGCGCCGGATCGGGGGTGGGTCAATACCCCAGTGCGGACTTGGGCTTGCCCGTGACCGCCTCGAGGAAGCGGTAGTCCATGTTCTTCTCCACCGCAGCGCTCACGTCGGTGTTGATGTACTTGAGGTCGCGCATCATCCTGGCGATGGCCACGGCCGAGGCGCGGTGCATCTCGTAGTCGGGGTAGAGGTTCGCGACCGCGCCGGTGGCGACGGCCTTGTCCAGGCCCGTGACCTTCTGGATCGTGTCGACGAACAGCGTCTTGTTGCTGCTCATCAGGTCGTTGACCTTGACGATCGAGCGCACCGTCTCTTCCACGCCCTTGGGACGCGAGGCGATCACGTCGGAGCGCGTCACGATCAGGTTGGTGAGCTTGCCCGCGGCCTGGTCATAGGGGTAGGCGAACAGTTTGGCGGCCTTGACTTCGCGGATCTGGGTGGCGAAGGGGTCGACCGAGCAGATCAGCTCGACCTCGCCGCGGCGCAGTGCCTGCACGTGGTCCGACGGGTTCGGGATGTTGATGAACTGCACGTCCTTGTTGATGTCGATGCCCTGCTTGGCGAAGGCGCCGCGCATGTGGATGTCCTGCGCATTGCCGCGCGAGGCCGCCACGCGGAAGGGCTTGCCCTGGGCCTTGTAGTCGGCGATCAGCTTCTTCAGGCCGGCCCAGTCGTTCTCGGCCAGCGGCAGGTCGTTGCCCACCAGGATCTGCGAGCCGCCGTTGATCTGGCCCGAGATCGCCACCACGTCGAAGCCCTTGTCGAGCGCGGTGGCGTAGTGCAGGTAGGTGACCTGGGCCACGTCGATGCTCTTGGACAGCAGCGCGGTCAGCACGTCGTTGCCGGTGTTGAAGGCGATGGCCTCGAGCTTCACGCCGGTGGCGTTCTCAGGCGTGAGCGCCAGCGGCGTGCAATGCGCGCACTTGGCGTAGCCGAGCTTGATCGCGTCCTGGGCCTGGCTGGCCATCGGCAGCACCGCGGCCGCCAGGAAGAAGAGTTGGGCAATGAACTTGAACATGGGTTCCCCGGGATGGTGGATGGCACCGCGATGTCGGTGCCTGCCCCTGTTCAGCAAATGACGTGCCAGCTTTGTATCCAATCTTCGAAAGCACCTTTCTCCTCTAGCGCATGACGAAAGAAGGATGCCCGGCGGGTCTTTGAGAACAACGCAGCGCACAGATTGGATACAAAGTTCCCGCCGATGGTGCGCGATGCACCGCGGCTTCACTCCCAGTAGCGCCGCCCCTCGTCGCCCCACAGCGCGCGCGAGGCCGCCTCGGCCTCAGCGCAGACGGCCTCCATGTCGACCTTCGTCGGGCGCCCGTCCTCGACCAGCACCTCGCCCGCCACCATCACCATGCGCACGTCGCGGCCCTGGCCCGTGTGGACCAGGTTGCCCAGCGGGTTGACGTGCGGACGCAGGTGCGGCCGGTTGGCGTCGAACACCACCAGGTCGGCCGCCTTGCCCACGGCCAGGCTGCCCAGCGTGTCGTCCATGCCCAGCGCCTTGGCGCCGCCCATGGTGGCCATGTGGAACACGTGGCGCGGCTGCCAGCTGTCGTCGACCTTGCCCTCCTGCACCCGCGCCGTGACCAGTGCCCAGCGCATCAGCTCGACCATGTCGCCGTGCTGCGTGTCGGTGGCCAGCGCCATGTTCACGCCCGCGCGTTGCAGCATCGGCGTGGGCGCGAGCCGGCCCGAGGTGGCATTGCACTTCGGGATGTGCACCGCGTGCGCGCCGGCCGCGGCCATCTTCTGCGCGTCCGATGGCGTGACGTAGATGCAATGCCCGCCCATCAACCGCTCGTTGAGCAGGCCCACCTCCTCCAGCACCTCGGTCGAGGTGCGCCCGCTGCGCGCGCGCACCCGGTCGACCTCGACCTGGCTCTGGCCCAGGTGGGTGCTGACCGTGAGGCCGTGCAGTGCCGAAGCGGCCGCCACCTCCTTGAGGAAGCCGTCAGAGCAGGTGTCGACCGCATGCGCCGCCAAGTTGACGCGCACCCGCGGGTGGCCTGCCCAGCGTGCGTGCAGCGCCAGGCCGGCCTCGAGCGTGCGCTGGCCGATGGCCGGGTCGTGATGCCAGTCGCCATGCGCCACGCGCGCAAAGTCCACGTCGTGGATGCGCCAGCTCGGGCACAGCCGCACGCCGAGTTCGACCACGGCCTCGGTGCTGACGTCGGCATGCACGAAGTTGTCGCCGATCACGGTCGAGCCGAACAGGAGCGCCTCCAGCGCGCCCAGCCGCGCGAGCGCACGCGCCTGCGCGGGGTCGACTTGCGTGCCCTTGGGAATGCCTGGCGTGTACGAGGGCGCGAAGCCCAGGTCGGCCGCCACGCCGCGGACCATGGTCAGGATGCCGTGGGTGTGGACGTTGACGAAGCCGGGCGTGACGAAGTGGCCCGGCAGGCGCAGCGTGCGTGCGGCCTGGTAGTGGGCGGGCGGTTGCGCATCGAGCCAGGTGATGCAGCCGTCACGGATGCCGATGGCGCTGCCCCGGATCTCGGGGCGGGCGGGGTCTGCGGTCAGCGCGATGGCGTCGAGCAGCAGCAGGTCGAAGAGGTGGGGCGTGAGGGGTGGTGCAGCGTGTTCCATGCTGTTGCCGAAGCAATGGGCATGCCGCGTTGTGTATCCAATCCTTGCGAAGGGTCCGGCGGGCGCCTCAGCCCAGCAAAGCCTCCGCCAGGTCGATCTCCGGCTCCTCCCGCTCGTGCAGGTTGAGCGAGCGCTCGATGTGGTGCAGGTGCTCGGTCATGAGCGCGACCGCGGCCTTCTTCTGGCCCGTCTCGATGGCGTCGATCAGCAGGGCGTGCTCGTCGTTGGGACAGGCGGCCACGGTGGGCGCCTCGAAGGTCAGGATCGCGAGGCAGGTCAGTGGCGTGAGCTCGCGCATCATGCGCGCCATGATGCTGCTGCCCGAGAGCTGAGCGAGCTGCACGTGGAACTCGCCCGACAGCCGCACCGCGGCCCGCCGGTCGCCGCTGGCGTGGGCCTGCTGCTCGCGCTTGAGCAGCGCGCGCAACTGCTTGACGGCGGTCGGCGCCTTGCCCTCGGCGATGCGGTCGATGAGCCGCAGCACGACGGCGGGCTCGAGCGTGCGGCGCACCTCGAGCACGTCGTGCGCCTCGTCGACGCTGGGCGTGGTGACGAAGGCGCCGCGGTTGGGGATCAGCGTGACCAGTTGCTCCACCGCCAGCCGCTGCAGCACGCCACGCACCTGCGTGCGGCTGACCGCGAACAGCTCGGCCACGCGCTCCTCCGAGAGCTTGGTGCCGGGCAGCAGCCGGTGCTCGACCACGGCCTCGTAGATGCGCTCGTAAATGTCGGCCTTGGACGCGGTCTTCGCGGCCGGCTTGGCCGCGCGCCGGGGAGTGGAAGAGGCCATGGTGTGAGCTTGCGTGCGAAAGGAAAAGCGAGGAACGCTCGGATGGTACCCAGAGACGGTCCGCCCCGTGCAGGCTTCAGTGCAGGCCATGCAGTTCGGTGAACAGGCTGCCCCAGCCCTCGACCCGCCGCGTGTCGACGCCGCACAGCCGCAGCGCCTTCCACACCGCGGTGCTGACCGTGTCGTAGACCGGGATGCCGAGCTCGGCTTCGAGCGCCGGCACCAGCCGCGCCGCGCGCAGGTTGGTGCAGAAGGTGGAGATGCACTGCGGCGACGCGGCCGCGAGTTCGCGCACCATGGCGCGGATCTCCTCGGTCGTGACCTCGGCAAACTCGAAGTTCACATGGCGGTCCAGGTGGCGCTCGGCCACGCAGTCATGGCCACTGGCGCGGTAGTTGGCCACGATGCGTTCCTGCACGTCGGCCAGGTAGGGCGTGGCGAGCGCGAAGCGCCGGCGGCCCGACATCGCCATCGCTTCGTTGAAGGCCAGCACCGAGGTGCAGGCCGGGATGCCCGTCTCGGCGGTGATGCGCGCGCACAGCGCCTCGTCGGTCTCGAAGCCGAGCCAGCCCGACGACGTCCCGTTCCAGGCGATCACGTCGACGCGCGCATCGGCCAGCAGCCGCGCCGCCTCGAGGATCGGCTCGATGTCGAACTGGCCCAGCGCCTGGCTGCGCAGCGAGATCTCGGTCACGCGAAAGCGCGCGAAATGCGCCGACACCTCGGGCAGGCCCGCGACCATCGCCGAGGTCAGCGGCTCCAGCGCGGTGTTGGACGAGGGGGTGAGCATCCCCAGCAGTACACGCTTCATGCGGTCAGACTTTCACTTCGCGGTTGAAGCGGTCGATGTATTCCGCGCGACGAGGATTGAGCTTGGCCCAGTCGACGCCATTCATCGCCTCGATGTCGGCGGTGTTCTTCGCGTAGGCCTGCAGGCCCTCGCTGAACACGGCCTTGGAACTCACCGGCGCGACGAAGTACGGTGCGGCCGCCATGCGGGTCTGCACCTCGGGGCTCAGCGCGGCGTTGATGTAGGCCGCGGCCAGGTCAGGGTTCTTGGTGTTCTTCACGATGTGCATCACGCTCTTGATGTGGATCCAGCCGGTGTCGGGCTTGGCCAGCGCCACCGGCACGCCCTTGCCCTGCAGGTCGCCCACGTTGTTGTTGTAGTGCACCGAAATGTCGATCTGGCCCTGCTGGAACAGCGTGGCGAGCGAGCCCGGGTTGCTGGCCACCGCGCTCACGTTGGGCATGAGCTTCTTGACGAAGGCGAAGGCCGGCTCGAGGTTCTCCTCGCTGCCGCCGTTGAGGCGCGCGATCTCGACCATCCAGGCCGACATCAGGGTCGAGCCCATGCCCGCCAGGCCCACGCGGCCCTTGTACTCGGGCTTGAGCAGGTCGTTCCACGAACGCGGCGGGTTCTTGATCTTCTCGGTGTTGTAGGCGATGCCGATGATCTGGCCCGACACGAACACGCCCAGGCCGCGCGGGTCGACCAGCTTCGAGGGCACGTCCTTGAGGTAGGGCATCTTGTCGACCGGCACCTTCTCGAAGATGTCCTGCGACAGCGCGGCCAGGTAGGGGCCCTCGTCCAGGATGATCACGTCGTAGGGCGGATTGGCCTTGGAGGCCACCACCTTCGACACCGTGTCGACCGCCAGCGAGGACACCAGGTTGGTCGAGGCGCCCGTGGCCTTGGCGAAGGCCGGCAGCAGGATCGCGCGGTGCGCCGACTCCCAGGCACCGGGGTAGGTGGTGGCCGAGATCGAACGCGATTGCGCGTGCACGAGGCCGGTGTGGGCGGCCAGTTGGGCGGCGCCGAGGCCGGCCACGCCTTGCAGCAGCTGGCGGCGGGACAAGAAGGTGCTGGAGGTGCTCATGGTGCGGATTCCTTGGGGTGGTGCGGCAACGCCTGCGATCCAGGCTCGGCCATCCAGCGCAATCTTTGTGCCACGCAGCGCCCTCCCCGACGGCCCGGGAGATGCCTCGGGAGCGGCCCCCATGGCGGTGCGGCCGCATGCGCCAACATGGAACGAAACGCACCATCTGTGCACAAGTTCATGCGATATTGGCGCCAATCTTCCGGTTGGTTGTAGCCAGGATCGGTTGCCGCCGCGCTCCGCATCGCATGGCACGTTTCTTGAGACGTGCAGGCATGGCGACGTCATTCCGACGTTGCACCAGCTGGTCCTCACACGCATGCAAAGTCCCGTTCGCGCGCCCGGCGTCGACGTCGTCCTCGACCAGATCCATCACCGCTACGCCGGTGCCACCGCGGTCGAGTCGGTGTCGCTGGCCATTCCCGCGGGCGAACTGGTCGCGCTGCTGGGCCCCAGCGGCTGCGGCAAGACCACGCTGCTGCGCGTGGTGGCCGGCCTGCTGCGCCAGACCGGCGGCACGGTGCGCATCGGCACCGAGATCGTCGACGCGCTGCCGACCAACGAACGCGGCGCGGGCATCGTGTTCCAGAACTACGCGCTGTTCCCGCACATGACGGTGGAGGCCAACGTGGCCTACGGCCTGCGCGCACGCGGCGTCGACGCCGCGGCCGCGCGCGCTACGGCGCTGGAAATGCTGTCGATGGTGCGCATGGCCGACTACGGCAAGCGCTACCCGCGCGAGCTCTCGGGCGGCCAGCAGCAGCGCGTGGCGCTGGCCCGCACGCTGGCGGTGCGGCCGCGCGTGCTGCTGCTCGACGAGCCCTTCGCCGCGCTCGACAAGAACCTGCGGCTGGACATGCAGATCGAGATCAAGCGCATCCAGCGCGAGCTCGGCATCACCACGCTGCTGGTCACGCACGACCAGGACGAGGCGATGTCGATGGCCGACCGCATCGCGGTAATGCATGCTGGTCGCGTCGAGCAGTTCGACACGCCCGAGGCCATCTACGACCGGCCCGCCACGCTCTTCGTCGCGACCTTCATCGGCACCGCCAACCTGCTGGCCGGCCGCCTGGCCGCGGGCGATCAAGGCGGCTTCTCGGTGGCCTGCGAAGGCGGCGGCGCGCTGGCACTCGAGCGCGCCGCGCCCTGCTCGCGCAGCGGCGCGGTGGTGGTCGCGGCCCGGCCCGAGCACCTGGCGCTGGCCGCGCCATCCGAATACACGCTGCCGGCCACCGTCGAGATGGTGCTGCCGCTGGGCCCCTCGCTGGTCTACGAGCTGCTGCTGGGCAACGGCCGCACGGTCAAGGTCACGCAGCCGCGCAATGCCGAGCTGCACCGCTATGCAGCCGGCGACCGCGTGGGCCTGAGCCTGCGCCCGGGCTCGCCGGCCGGCGTCTTCGCGGGCTGACGCGATGGCTGCCAACGCCTCCACCGCGCGCTCGGCTTCTGCGCTGCCGCTGAGCCTTCCCCTGGGCCTGTTCTTCGTCGCCTTCGTGCTGGCGCCGATGCTGCTGCTGGCCTGGGTCAGCCTGCACAACGACCCCGAGATGACGCAGGCCGGCTTCGGCCAGTACGCCAAGTTCCTCACCGACGGCTTCAACCTCGTGGTGCTCGGCAACACGCTGTGGCTGGGCGTCGAGGTCACGGTGCTGACGATCCTGATCGGCTTCCCGCTGGCCTACCTCTACACGCAGGCGCCGGGCCGCTGGCAGGGCCCGCTGATGCTGCTGATCATCCTGCCGCTCCTGACCAGCTCGGTGGTACGCACCTTCGCCTGGGTCGTGATCCTCGGGCGCCAGGGCATCCTCAACACCGCGCTGCTCGACCTGGGCCTGATCGCCGAGCCGATCAAGCTGCTCTACACGCCCGGCGCGGTAGCCGTTGCGCTGGCGCAGATCGAACTGCCGCTGATGGTGCTGCCGTTGATCACCGCACTCATGAACGTCGACGCCAACCTGCGCCAGGCCTCGCTCGCGCTGGGCGCGGGCCACTGGCGCACCTTCTGGCAGGTGACGCTGCCGCTGTCGATGCCGGGGCTGCTCGCGGGCTCGCTGCTGGTGTTCGCCTCCAGCGTGAGCGCCTTCGTGACGCAGACGCTGGTGGGCGGCGGGCAGCAGATGTTCATGCCCTACTACATGTACCAGCAGGCCATCCAGGCCAACAACTATCCGTTCGCGGCCGCCATCGCCATGCTGCTGCTGGTGTGCGTGCTGGCCGTGGTGGTCGCCATCAATGCGCTCGGTCGGCGCAGCAAGGGGTTCGTCCATGGCTGAAGCCTTCGTCTCGGGCACGCCGCGCGTGCCCTCCGCCGTCCCGCGGGCCGCCGAATCGCTGCGCGGCCTGATCGAGCGGCGCTCCTTCTGGGCGGTGTTCGGCCTGCTGGGCCTGTTCGCGGGCGTGCTGCTGATGGCGCCCACGGTGGTGGTGCTGATCACCTCCTTCACCAGCGGCTACTCGCTCAAGTTCCCTCCGCCCGGCTATTCAAGCCGCTGGTACGTGGCACTGTGGAACGAATCGCCCGAACTGATCGACGCCTTCGTGCTGTCGCTCAAGCTCGCGGCCATCGCCACCAGTGCGTCGATCGTGCTGGCCGTGGCCGCCGCGCTGGCGCTGGCCCGCCGGCGCGAGGCCTGGGCGCGCGTGGCCGAGTCGGTGCTGCTGTCACCGCTGATGCTGCCCGCGCTGGCCATCGGCCTGTCGCTGCTGATGCTGTTCAACCTGGCGGGCACCGGGCTGTCGCTCTGGACGCTGGTGATCGGCCACGTGGCCATCACCACGCCCTACATCCTGCGCACCACCTCGGCCAGCCTGCTGCAGATGGACGGCAGCCTGCTCGAGAGCGCGCATTCGCTGGGCGCCTCGCCGCTCTATGTGTTCCGCACCGTGACGCTGCCGCTGATCGCGCGCGGCATCGCGGCCGGCGCCTTCATCGGCTTCATGTACTCCTTCGACAACGTGGCGGTGTCGCTGTTCCTTTCGGACGCGCGCAGCGAGGTGCTGCCGATCCGCATGTGGCACATCATCGAATCCAACCTCGACGTGCGTGCCGCCGCGGTGTCGGGCGTGCTGATCGCGGCCACGCTGGTGCTGATGGTGGTGATGGAGCGCGTGGCGGGCATCTCGCGCCACTTCCGCTGATGCCTGCGATGTCAGGGCCGCACGCGGTCGCCGCCCCAGCGCAGCCGCAGCGCCAGGTACTCGGCTTCGCAGACGCCGTCGCGCAGCGCAAGCGCGAAACCGGTCAGGCGGCAGAAGGCCTCGATGCCGTAGTCGCCGAGGTCCGCGCGCCGCAGCCGCGCATGGCGCAGGCCCAGCACCAGCGTGTGCACGCCGCCCAGCTTGAGCGCGCCCGCGCACATCGGGCAGGGCTCCATCGTGCAGTAGAGCGTGGCGCCCTGCGCGGCCTCGGGGCCGTGCTGCGCGAAGGCATCGCGCAGGGCCTCGGGCTCGGCATGGGCCGTGACGTCGCCGCGCGTGACCTGCCGGTTCTGGCCGCGCCCGAGCAGGCACCCGTCCTTCACCAGCACCGCGCCGGTAGGCCAGTCGCCGCGCGCGTACGCCTCGCGCGCCTCGGCCAGCGCCAGCTGCATCCAGCGCACATCGTCTTCGTTCGTCGTGTCGTTCATGGCGGTCGTCCGTTCACAGCAAATCCAGGAGCTTGTCCATGAGCAAGAAACGCACCCTTCTGCGCCACGCGCGCGCCCTGCTGGGCGATGCGCTGGCCTTCGACGGCCAGCCGCGCGACGTGCTGGTCGAGGGCGATCGCATCGCCGCGATCGAGCCGGCCGGCACGCTGGCCGATGCCGAGCACACCATCGACCTGCGCGACCGCCTGCTGGTGCCCGGCCTGGTCAACGGCCACCAGCATTCGCACGAGCACTTCCAGCGCGGGCGCACCGAGAACCTGCCGCTCGAACTCTGGATGCACCTGGTGCGCACCCGCACGCCCGTCGCGCTGACACCGCGCCAGGTCTACCTGCGCACCATGATCGGTGCGATCGAGTCGCTGCGCACCGGCTGCACCACGCTGGTCGACGACACCGCCCTGGGCGGCGCGATCGACCGCGCGCGCATCGAGGCCGCGCTGCAGGCCTACGACGACGCCGGCATCCGCGCGCTGGTGGGCTTCGCGATGATGGACAAGCCCATCGTCGACAACTTCCCCTTCGTCGAGAAGCACTTTCCCGCCGAACTGGCGGCCGAGCTGCGCGCGGCCTCGCGGCCCGCGCCCGAAGACCAGTTGGCGCTGGTGCGCGAACTCGCGCGCACGCGGCATCCGCAATCGAAGCGCGTGGGCGTGCTGGTGTCGGCGTCGGCACCGCAGCGCTGCACCGAGGGCTTCCTGCAGGCCGTGCGCGGCCTCGCCGACGATCTGGCCCTGCCCGTCATCACGCACGTGCAGGAAACGCGGCTGCAGGTGGTCACGGGCCAGCTCTTCTTCGGCTGCCCGATCGTCGAGTACCTCGACCGCATCGGCTTCCTGAAGCCGGCCACCAGCCTGATCCATGCGGTCTGGCTCAACCCGCGCGAGATCGACGCGCTGGCGCGCAGTGGCGCCACCGCGCAGCACAACCCCTGGAGCAACCTGCTGCTGGGCTCGGGCGTGCAGCCGGTGCGCGAACTGCTCGACGCGGGCGTCAACGTGAGCCTGGGCTCCGACGGCAGCTGCTCGACGGTGACGGTGAACATGCTCAACGTGCTGGGCAGCGCGGCCGCGGTGTCGAAGCTGCGCGGCGACGACCACCGGCGCTGGCTGTCGGCGCACGAGGCCCTGCATGCCGGCACGCTCGCGGGCGGCCGCGCCCTGGGCTTCGGCGAGGCGCTGGGCTCGCTGCGCGTGGGCGCCATCGCCGACCTGGTGGCCTACCGCACCGACAGCGTGACCTTCACGCCCTTCAACGACCCCGTGCGCCAGCTGGTCTATGCCGAGCGCGGCGCGGGCCTGGACTTCTCGATGGTCGCGGGCGAGGTCGCGATCGAGGGCGGCGTGCTCACGCGCGTCGACGAGGCCGCGCTGCTGCGCGAGATCGAGCGCGAGTTCCAGGACCTGGCGCCGCGCTACGCGCAGGCCGAGGCCCAGATGGCGCCGGTGCTCGAGGCGGTGGAGCGCATCCACCGCGAGGGCCTGGCCACGGCCATCGCGCCCGACACCTTCGCCGCGAGGCTCGCATGAGCACGCCGCGCGACTTCGCGGGCTACCGCGGGAACTACCCTGTGCTGCGCTGGCCCGGCGATGCGGGCCTGGCCGTGTCCTTCGTGCTCAACGTCGAGGAAGGCGCCGAGTTCGCGCTGAGCGCGGGCGATGCGCGCAACGAGAGCCGCCACGAGGTCAACCACGAGGTGGTGGGGGCGCCCGACCTCTGCATGGAAAGCCAGTTCGAGTACGGCGCGCGCGTGGGCTACGGGCGCATCACGCGCATGCTGAGGGAGGCCGGCGTGCCGCTCACGCTCAACGCCTGCGCGCGTGCGCTCGAGGCCACGCCCTGGATCGCGACCGATGCCGCGCAACAGGGCTTCGAGGTCTGCTGCCACGGCTGGCGCTGGGAATCGCACGCGGGCATGGCCGAGGCCGACGAGCGCGCGCTGATCGCGCGCTGCGTCGAGAGCATCCGCCGGCTGCACGGCCGCGCGCCCGTGGGCTGGCACACGAAGTCCTCGGCCTCGGTGAACACGCGCCGGCTGCTGGCCGAACACGGCGGCTTTCTCTACGACAGCGACGCCTACAACGACGATGTGCCCTACTACGTGCAGGCGGCCGGCCGGCCGCACCTGGTGCTGCCCTATGCCTTCGACACCAACGACATGCGCTTCTTCGACAACTTCGCCTATGTGCGCGGCAGCGACTTCGCCGACTATGCGATCGATGCCTTCGACTGCCTGCTGGCCGAGTCGCGGCACGCGCCGCGCATGATGTCGATCGGCCTGCACACGCGCATCATCGGCCGGCCCGGACGCATCAACGGCCTGGCGACGCTGCTCGCGCACATCGCGCAGCGCGGCGGCGCCTGGTGCGCGACGCGTGAGCAGATCGCGCGCCACTGGCTGGCCCACGTGCCCGCGGAGTCGACGCGATGACTGCATTGCACGAGATGGGCGCACGCGAGATGGCGGCGCGCGTGGCCTCGGGTGCGCTGCGTGCGACCGATGTCGCGCGCCACTTCATCGAACGCGTCGAGCGGCTCAACCCCGCGCTCAACGCCATCGTGCAGTTCGATGCGCGGCAGGTCCTGGACGATGCTGCCGCGGTCGAGCACCGCCTCGCGTCCGGCGAGACGCTGCCGATGGCCGGCGTGCCCTTCACCGTCAAGGACAACCTCTGGGTCGAGGGCCGGCACATCGCACAGGGCTCGCGGCTGTTCGAGGATTTCGTCGCGCCGCGCGATGCCTGGGCCGTGGCGCGGCTGCGCGAGCGCGGTGCGGTGGTGCTGGGCATCACCAACTGCTCGGAGTTCGCCTGCAAGGGCGTGACGTCCAACCTGCTGTACGGCGCGACGCGGCACCCGATCGACCCGACGCTCACGCCCGGCGGCTCCTCGGGCGGCGCGGTGTCGGCGCTGGCCGCGGGCCTGGGCCTGCTCGCGCTGGGCACCGACGCGGGCGGCTCCACGCGCCGCCCCGCAGCCCATTGCGGGCTCGTGGGCTTCAAGCCCAGCCCCGGCCTGATCCCGCATCCGTGGGGCTTTGCCGAGCCGAACTACGGCCTGTCGGTGATCGGCGTGATAGCGCGCAACGTGGCCGACAGCGCCTGGCTCTACGACCAACTGCTGGCCTACGACGCGGCCGACCCGGCGGGCGTGCCGATCGGCGTCGGGCTCGATGCCCTGCCATCGCTCGATGCACCGCTGCCTGGCGACCTGCGCGTCGCCTGGAGCCCGCAGCTGGGCTGCGACTTCGCGATCGACGACGACGTGTTGGCCGCACTGCAGTCGCGCGTCGATGCGCTGCGCGCCGCGGGCTGGCGGATCGCCGATGCCGATCCGCCCTGGCCCCTCGAAGCGCGCGAGTACCCCTTGCTCGCGCTGCAGCAGGCCGGCCTGCATGCGCTCTACGGCCACCGGCTGGCCGAGGAACGCGAACGCATCGACCCGGTGCTGGTGCAGCAGATCGAGGCCGGCGCCCGGGTCACATCGGCCGACGTGGCGCGCGCCCTGCGCCTGCGGCAGCGCATCGGCGCCAGCCTGGCGCGCTTCTTCGAATCCTTCGATGTGCTGCTGTGCCCGACCACCCCGGTCACGGCCTGGCCGCTCGACCAGCTGGGCCCGCCCACCATCGGCGGGCGGCCTGCCGGACCGCGCGGCCACGCGGCCTTCACGCCGCTGTTCAACTACTGCGGCGTGCCGGCCTGCTCGGTGCCGGCGGGCGAAGTGCGCGGATTGCCGGTCGGGCTGCAGGTGGTGGCGCCCTGCTACGAGGACGCACGCGTGCTGCAGTGCGCGCAGCACATCGAGACGCTCCTCTGAGCAGGGTTTTTCGCTTCGTCTTTACCGCCCCTGCCGATATGTGTACTCTGTCCACAAACCTGGAGGCACGACCATGGCATACCCGGACATCGTCCCGCGCCCGACCTGGCAGGCGGCGCGCGACGAACTGCTGAAGGCGGAGAAGGAACTGACCCGCGCGCACGATGTGCTCAACGCGCGACGACGGCAACTGCCGATGACCGAGATCACACACGACTACGTCTTCGCCTCGACGACGCGAAAGGACCTGCGCCTGGTCGACCTGTTCGAGGGCCACGACCAGCTCATCGTCTATCACAACATGCTCACCGAGAGCCACATCTGCCCGGGCTGCTCCTTCGTCAGCGACAACATGATGAACGACTTCTCGCACCTGCATGCACGCGACACGAACTTCGTGATGGTGGCGCGCGCGAGCGTGGCGCGCATCGAGGCGGTCAAGGCGCGGCTGGGCTGGACCTTTCCGTGGGTGTCGTGCGAGGGCACGACCTTCCACGAAGACTTCGTGACCGCGCAGGACAACGCGGCCTTCGGCCTGTCGGTGTTCATGCGCCAGGGCCCGCGCGTGTTCCAGACCTGGTTCACCTCGGGCCGCGGCGTCGAGCAGGCCAGCAACACCTTCAACCTGCTCGACCTCACGCCCTGGGGCCGGCAGGAGACCTGGGAGGTCTCGCCGCCCGGCTGGCCCCAGGACCCGACCTACAGCTGGCAGCGGCTGCACGACGAGTACCCGGCGCCGAGCGCAACGCCCTGACACCCCGACACGGCGCTTTTCGTTCAGCGTTGGAAATAACCGACACCACGACCCATCGCGCGGCGCTAACTTTGGCGCCATGAGTCAAGCCAAAAGAATCTGGGACATCTCTCCCCCCGTGTACGAGGGCGCGCCGGTCTTTCCCGGCGACACGCCCTACCGCCAGCGCTGGGCCGCGCGCATCGGCCCGGGCTGCCCGGTCAACGTGAGCGAGATCGGCCTGTCGCCGCATGTCGGCGCGCATGCCGACGCCCCGCTGCACTACGACCCCGAGGGCGCCACCATCGGCCACGTCGACCTCGCGCCCTACCTGGGCCGCTGCCGCGTGATCCATGCGATCGCCAAGGGCCCGCTGATCGAATGGGCGCACCTCGAACACGCGCTGGCCGACCTGCCGCCGCGCGTGCTGGTGCGCACCTATGCGCGCGCACCGGTCGACCACTGGGACGGCGCCCTCGCCGCCTACGCGCCCGCCACCATCGAGCGCCTGGCCGCGCTGGGCGTGACGCTGGTGGGCATCGACACCGCCAGCATCGACCCGGCCGACAGCAAGACACTGGACAGCCACCAGGTGATCCGCCGGCTCGACCTGCGCGTGCTCGAGAACCTCGTGCTCGACGCGGTGCCCGAGGGCGACTACGAACTCATCGCGCTGCCGCTCAAGCTGGTCAGCGCCGATGCCTCTCCCGTGCGCGCAGTGCTGCGCAGCCTCTGAACCCATGAAGACCCCCATGACCCTCGACGACTGCCGCGCCCTCGACTGCGCCGATCCGCTGCGCGACCTGCGCGCCCAATTCACGCTGCCCGCCGACGTGATCTACCTCGACGGCAATTCGCTGGGCGTGCTGCCCGCGGCCGCCCCCGCGCGCATCGCCGCGGTGGTGGCCGAGGAATGGGGCCAGGGCCTGATCCGCTCGTGGAACAGCGCCAGCTGGTTCGACCTGCCGCAGCGCCTGGGCGACAAGCTGGCCCGGCTGATCGGCGCCGCGCCCGGAGAGGTGGTGTGCACCGACAGCACCTCCATCAACCTCTACAAGGTGCTGTTCGCCGCCATGAGCCAGGTGCTCGAGTACGGCGACGACGCGCGCCGCACCGTGGTCAGCGAACGCAGCAACTTCCCGACCGACCTCTACATCGCCGAGTCGCTGTGCCGCGAGCGCGGCTTCACGCTGCGGCTGATCGACAGCGTCGATGCGCTGCCCACCGCGCTCACGGCCGAGGTCGCGGTGCTGATGCTCACGCACGTCAACTACCGCACCGGCGCGATGCACGACATGAAGGCCGTCACGGCCGCCGCGCATGCGGTGGGCGCGCTGACGGTCTGGGACCTGGCCCACAGTGCGGGCGCGGTGCCTGTGAGGCTCAACGACAGCGATGCCGACTACGCGATCGGCTGCGGCTACAAGTACTTGAACGGCGGCCCGGGCGCGCCGGCCTTCGTGTGGGTGCACACGCGGCACGCGGGCCGCTTCGAGCAGCCGCTGTCGGGTTGGTGGGGCCATGCCGCCCCCTTCGAATTCACGCCCCACTACCGGCCCGCGCCGGGCGTGGGCCGCTACCTGTGCGGCACGCAGCCCATCGTGAGCCTGTCGGCGCTCGAATGCGGGCTCGACACCGTGCTGGCCGCCGAAGCCTTCGACGGCGAAGCAGGCGCCATGTCGGCCCTGCGCACCAAGTCGCTGGCGCTGACCGATGCCTTCATCGCGCTGGTCGAGGCGCGCTGCCCCGGCCGCTTCACCCTGGTCACGCCGCGCGCGCATGCGCAGCGCGGCTCGCAGGTCTGCCTGGCGCTGCAGGACGCGGCCAGCGCCAGCGCCAGCGCCTATGCGATCGTGCAGGCGCTGATCGCGCGCGGCGTGATCGGCGACTTCCGCGCCGGCGACGCGCAGGTGCCCGACATCCTGCGCTTCGGCTTCACGCCGCTGTACCTGCGCTTCGAGGACGTGTGGCAATCGGTCGAGCATCTGGTGCAGGTGCTCGAGCAGGAAGAATGGAAGCGCGCCGAGTTCAATCAGAAGAACGCGGTGACCTGATGACGAAGGGCACCGAAAAGATCGTCCACGAGGAAAAGGCGCAGCTGGATTTCAGCGCCTCGATGAGCTACGGCGACTACCTGCACCTCGACGAGATCCTGGGCGCGCAGCACCCGCTCTCGCCCGCGCACGACGAGATGCTGTTCATCGTGCAGCACCAGACCAGCGAGCTCTGGATGAAGCTCATGCTGCACGAGCTCAACGCGGCCACCCGCTGCATTGCCACCGAGCAGCTGGCCGATGCCTTCAAGATGCTGGCGCGCGTGAGCCGCATCATGGAACAGCTGGTCAGCGCCTGGACCGTGCTCTCGACCATGACGCCGCCCGAGTACACCGCGATGCGCCCCTACCTCGCGAACTCCAGCGGCTTCCAGAGCGCGCAGTACCGCTGCATCGAGTTCGCGCTGGGCAACAAGAACGCTGCCATGCTCAAGCCGCACGCCCACCGCGCCGACCTGCTGGCCCAGGTCGACGCGGCCTACCGCGCGCCCTCGCTCTACGACGAGTCGCTGCGCCTGCTCGCGCGGCGCGGCCTGCCGGTGCCGGCCGACCGGTTGGAGCGCGACTGGACCCAGCCCTACGAGGCCAGCGACGGCGTCGAGGCCGCCTGGCTCACGGTCTACCGCGCGCCGCACGAACACTGGGACCTCTACCAGCTGGGCGAGAAGCTCACCGACCTCGAGGACGCCTTCCGCCTCTGGCGCTTCCGCCACGTGACCACCGTCGAGCGCGTGATCGGCTTCAAGCGCGGCACCGGCGGCACCGGCGGCGTGAGCTACCTGCGCAAGATGCTCGACGTGGTGCTGTTTCCGGAGATCTGGCGCTTGCGGACCGAACTCTGAGTTTTTCCACCAAGGCAGGGCTCGCATGGATTGCCCCCTCCGTACAAAACGCTACAGTTTTGCAACACACGGAGGTGCCTGCCATGAACGACATCCGGTTCACATCCGACGAGCGCGCCGCGCTGCGCGCCCACGGCATCGTGCTGTTCGCCGAGCGCGTGATCTTCGACGCCCAGCCGCCGATGCCGGCGTCGCAGATCGCGGCCGTGCAGGCGCTGTGCGCCGGGCCGCTGCCCGAGGCGCTGCTCGCGCTGTGGCAGCAGACGGCGGGTGGCCGGCTCGACTACGACCTCACGCTGGAGATGAACGGCAACGTCGAGGCCGTGAGCTGGTCCGAGCTGTTCTGGAACGGCAGCGACGGCTACCGCGACCTGCAGGGCTGGATCGTGCACGAGCAGGAACTGGCCGAGGAAGCGGCCGAGGACGGCGGCCCGCCCTGGCAGGGCACGCTGGCGCTGCTGCCCTTCGGGGGCTTCGAGTACTGCGACCGCCTCTACGCGGTGGTCGAGCCCGGCGCCGATTACGGCAGGATCGTGGCCTGGAAGCAGGGCCTGCCGCCGGCCTGGACCCATGCGCTGCACGAGGACGGCCTGAGCGTGGTCGCGCCCGACCTGCCCGGCGCCTTCACGGCACTGCACCTCGACGACGACCCGCTGGCGCCCACCAGCGACTACTTCTCGGGCCAGACCCTGCTGGCCTACCTCGACGACCGGCACCAGGACCACGGGCTGGACCTCGACCTGATGGACAAGCTGGTGGGCTTCTACCGCCTCGCCATCCACGACTGGCGCACGCCGCTGGCCGACGGCACGCTGCGCCACCAGCCGGCGCTCGCGCGCGCGGCGCTGCGCCATGCGGTGGCCACCGACGATGCCGCGTTGATCGTGGAACTGGCCGCGGCGGGCCTGCGCTTCGAAGGCCCGCTGCAGGGCAGCGCGCTGGCGACCGACGTGGCGCTCGCGCAGGGCGCCTATGTGGCGGCCGCGGCGCTGGTGCGTGCGGGCGCGCCGGTGGCGGCGGACGCGCTGCGCAACATCGACGGCCAGATCGGCCCCGAACTCACGGCCGCCCTGCTGGCCAACGGCGCCGAGCCCGACGTCGAGGCGATCGTCAAGTGCGCCGCCTGCGGCGCACCGGCCAGCGCGCACCTGATCGCGGAGGCCTGCACGCAGGCCGGCATCGACGTGCCCATGGCTTTCGCCACCGACCGCGACGCGATGCTGGGCGAACTGGAAAGCGCGCTCGCGCAAATGGCCGACGGCCACCACGGCCACTACCTGGGCCGCGAAGGGCTGGCCCAGCGCATCGAGCGGCTGCAGGACTTCAGGCTCTGAGGCCGCGCGGGTTCAGCCGCCGCTCAATCGCCGATTGTTCGCCGCTTGCCCAGCGTCTATCCGCCGTCTACCCGCCGTCTACCCGCCGTACAGCCACGGCTGATCGAGCAGCTTCGCCCCCAGCAGCCGCATCGCCATGTCGCGGCCGAAGCGCACGGGGCCTGTCGCGTGGAAGACCTCGCCGTTGCGCCGCGCCCTGGCCTGGACCTGTGCATTGCGCCGCCAGCGGGCGTCGGCATAGCGCGCGAAGGCGGCGGGGACCTGCTCGGTGCGCGCGCCGGCCAGCGCCTCGGCCAAGGCCAGCGCGTCCTCGATCGCCATGCCCGCGCCCTGCGCCATGTAGGGCAGCATGGGGTGGGCCGCATCGCCCAGCAGCGCGATGCGCTCGCCGGCCATCTGCTGCGGACCGCTCATGGGCGCGCGGTCGCTGAGCGTCCAGCCACGCCAGGCCGGCGCGGCCTCGAGCAAGGCCTGCAGCGCGGGGCCGCAGCGGCCCGTGGCCTGCTGCAGTGCGGCCAGGCTGGTGGCCTGGTCCCAGTCGCGCGCATCGCCGGTGGGCGCGGACTCGGCCAGCACCACCACATTGAGCGCTTCGCCGCGGCGCACCGGGTAGGCCACCGCATGCAGCCGTGCCCCCAGCCACACGCGCACCTGCGTGCTGCGCAGCGCGGCGGGCAACGCGGCCTGCTCCAGCATCGCCCGCCAGGCCGTGTGGCCGGTGACATGCGGCGGCTCCGAGGCCTCCACCACCTTCGGGCGCACCGTGCTCCAGAGGCCGTCGGCGCCGACCAGCGCATCGCCCTCCCAGGCGCGCGCATCGGCCGTGCCGACCGCCACCGCGTCGTCGCAGACCTCGACCTGGGTGATGCGCGCGTCGGTGTTGAGCACCACCGCGTCGTGCGCGCCTGCGGCACCGTGCAGCAGCGCATGCAGGTCGGCGCGGTGCACGCAGCAGTACGGCGCGCCGTAGCGCCGTTGCATGGCCTCGCCCAGCGGCAGGCGCGCGAGTTCGGCGTCGTCATCGGCCGCGCGCACCACCAGGGCCTCGGGCCGGGCCGCGATGCCGTCGAGCGCGTCGGCCAGGCCCAGCGCCTGCAGCCGGCGGGTGGCGTTGGGGCCGAGTTGGATGCCGGCACCGACCTCGCCGAAGGCCGGCGCCTGCTCGAGCACTTCGATGCGGTGGCCCACACGCGCCAGCGCCAGTGCACCCGCCAGTCCGCCGATGCCGCCGCCCGCGATCAGGAGCTGCAGGGGCATGCCGTCAGGGTGCCGATCGTGGGGTGGCGGCGGGGGCCTTGTCGCCGGGCTTGGCGCAGCTGCCGCAGCTGTCGCACGAACCGCAGCCCGAGCTCTTGGCCAGCGAGGCGGCGAGCGCCTCGGCGCGCTGCGCATCGACCAGCCCGGCCTTGTGCGAGCCGGCCGCCACGCGCGTGGCCGCGGCGCGGCGCCAGGCGGCGGGCATCCAGCGCCAGACCGCGTAAAGCGCGGCGAAGGCGACGATCAATCCGACGATCAGGTTCTGTGTCATGTTGTGCTCAACCCCAGCCCAGTGCGAGCGCGATGCGGTAGGTGACGAAGCAGGCCGCGTAGGCCAGCGCGAACAGGTAGCCTGCCATGATCCAGACGTACTTCCAGGCATTGGTCTCGCGTTTCACCGCGGCCAGTGTGGAAATGCATTGCGGTGCGAACACGTACCAGACCAGCAGCGACAGCGCGGTGGCCAGTGACCAGCTGCCCGCGATCAGCGGCTCGAGCGCCGTGGCCGCGGCATCGCCGGTGGCCGACAGCGCGTACACCGTGCCCAGCGCGCCCACCGCGACCTCGCGCGCCGCCATGCCCGGCACCAGCGCGATCGAGATCTGCCAGTTGAAGCCGATGGGCGCGAAGATGTGTTCGAGCCCGCGGCCGATGATGCCCGCCAGGCTGTACTGGATGGCCGGGCCGGTCGCGCCTTCGGGCGGCGAGGGGAAGGTCGACAGGAACCACAGCAGGATGGTCAGCGTGAGGATGATCGTGCCCACGCGCTGCAGGAAGATCCAGGCGCGCTCCCACAGGCCCAGCGCCAGGTTGCGCAGGTTGGGCCAGCGGTAGGCCGGCAGTTCCATCAGCAGCGGCGAATGCTGCGTGTGGTCGCGAAAGCGCTTCATCACCCAGGCCACGGCCATCGCCGAGACGATGCCGAACACATAGAGCGCGAACAGCACGATGCCCTGCAGGTTGAACACGCCCGCCACCGTGCGCGCCGGGATGAAGGCCGCGATCAAGAGCGCATACACCGGCAGCCGCGCCGAACAGGTCATGAGCGGCGCGATCATGATGGTGGTGAGCCGGTCGCGCCAGTTGCTGATGGTGCGCGTGGCCATCACGCCGGGGATGGCGCAGGCGAAGCTCGACAGCAATGGGATGAAGGAGCGGCCCGACAGGCCGACCGTGCCCATCACGCGGTCGAGCAGGAAGGCGGCGCGCGGCAGGTAGCCCGAATCCTCCAGCGCGAGGATGAACAGGAACAGGATCAGGATCTGCGGCAGGAACACGATCACGCCGCCCACGCCGGCCACGATGCCGTCGACCAGCAGGCTCTGCAGCAGGCCGTCGGGCACCACCGTCTTGACCGCCTCGCCCACCCATTCGGTGGCCGCCTTGATCGCGTCCATCGGCACGTTGGCCCAGCTGAACACCGCCTGGAACATCAGGAACAGCGTGACGGCCAGCACCGCCATGCCCCACAGCGGGTGCAGCACCACGCGGTCGATGCGGTCGCTGGTGGCGAGGCTGCCGACCGGCTCGGTCACGGCCAGGCCGAGGATGCGGCGCACCTCGCGCTGCGTGGCGAGCACGTCGTCGAGCTCGGGCGCGACCCAGGGCGCGGCCACGGCGGCGGCGACCACGGGTGCGTCGAGCGCGGCCAGCAGGTCCTTGGCGCCACCGGTGTGCACGCCCACGGTCTCGATCACCGGCATGCCGAGTTCACGCGAGAGCACGGCCACGTCGACCACGATGCCCTGCTTCCTGGCCATGTCGGTCATGTTGAGCGCCATGACCATCGGCAGGCCCAGCTTCTTGGCCTCCAGCACCAGCCGCAGGTTCAGCCGCAGGTTGGTGGCGTCGGTCACGCTCACCAGCAGGTCGGGCGGCAGTTCCTTGCTGCGGCCCGTGACGACGTCGCGCGTCACGGCCTCGTCGGCCGACAGCGCATTGAGGCTGTAGGCGCCCGGCAGGTCGAGCACGAAGACCCGGCGGCCGGCGGCGGTGAGCAGCACGCCCTCTTTACGCTCGACCGTGACGCCGGCGTAGTTGGCCACCTTCTGGCGGCTGCCGGTCAGCAGGTTGAACAGCGCGGTCTTGCCGCAGTTCGGGTTGCCCAGCAGCGCGACGCGTTCGGGCGGCGCCGCCGCGGGCTTGGCCGCGCCGGGGCGGAAGTCGATGGTCGCTTCAACCATGGTGGGCCGCGCCTCGCGTCACGTGGATGAAGGCCGCCTCGTGGCGGCGCAGCGCGAAGGTGGTGTGGCCGAGCCGCACAGCGATCGGCTCGCGGCCCGGCACGCCGGACGCGACGATGCGCACCGCCTCGCCCGGCACGAAGCCGATCTCGGTGAGGCGCAGCACCAGTTCGCGGTCTTCCGCGCTGTCGGGCCGGGCCACGTCGAGCACCGTGGCCCATTGGTTGTCGGGAAGCTGGTCGAGACGCAGCGCGGTCGGGGCCGGCGCGGCGTCGAGGGGGGTGTTTGGCACGGTGAGAGGCACCCGAGACCCGGGCGCGCCAGTAAGCGAAGGCTCAATGCTAGCAATTCTCACTCGTGAGTGAGCGCCAGGGCGTCAAAACAGGCGCCCACCCATCACGCGACACCCAGCGCGTGCATCACCGCCAGCCATTGCGTGCACTGGCCTTCGCCCTGCGCCTCGAAGACCGCGGCGAAGCGCACCCGCACCAGCTCGGTCACCTCGCGCTCAAGTGCCAGGCCGGCGGCCGTCAGCACCAGCTGATGAATGCGCCGGTTTTCCGGTGCGACCAGCGTCTGCACCAGGCCCGCGCGATGCAGGTCGTTGAGCGGGCGCTGCAGCGCCTGGCGCGACACGCCGATGAAATCGCGCACCTCCGACACGGCACAGCGCGGATGCCGGGCCGTGTGGAACAGGATCTTGTGGTGCGGGCGCCCCATGCGCAGCGTCGCCAGCTTCTCGTCCGCACCCTGCACCACATGACGGAAGGCCACATGGAAGGCCACGATGGCCTCGTCGATCGCATCGCTGGGGACCGGCGCCAGCGCGTGCGGGTCGGCCGGCGGCGCGGCGGTCTTGGGAGGGTGAGGGGTCATCGACAGCAAAAGTGAGTGGCGCAAAGGCGATGCGGGATTGTACTTAGTGCATACATAGTAAACAGTGTTGATATTGACAATGTAATTTATATACTGGCGACGCGCAGCAACTTCACCCACGAGACGGCGCTGCGCCTCGATCGCATCCACACACGGAGACAAGCACATGACAACACTGAGCGAACAAGAGCGCATCGCCCTTCAGCGGGCCTGCATCGTCGAACACATGCGCGGCGAGAACGCCCATGACTGGCCGGCGGTCTACGAGACCTTCATCCGCGACGAGCGCGCCTCGTACGACGTGGTGCCCCTGTCGACGCACTTCGCCGGCTTCGCGGGCGTGGTCGATTTCTACACCGCCTTCGATGCCGCGGTCCCCGACTTCAAGCTGGTCAACACCGCCGAATACGACGTCGCCGGCTGCTCGATCCGCGAGGTCACCGTGACCGGCACTCACCAGGCCGAGTTCTGCGGCGTGCAGCCCACGGGCCAGAAGGTGAAGTTCGAGCTGGCCGCCTTCTACCTTTTCGGCCAGGGCGCAGAGGCCGGCAAGCTGCTGACCGAGCGGGTGTACTTCGACTTGGAGACCGTGCTGCGCCAGATGCGCGGCGAACCCAATGCGCCCACCGGCGTGGGCCTGGCCGAACTTGCGGCCTGAGAACGCCGGCGCCCTCCGCCATCTTCCGCGAGCGAGCTCACACGCTGCGTCGCTCGCCTTCACCTTCCCACCCTTCCAAGGAAATTCATGCAACGACGATCTCTCACCGGCGGTGGCGGCCTGACCCTGAGCGTGCTCGATTCAGGCGCCCGCGCGGGCCTTCCCATCGTCTTCATCCACGGCTTCTCGCAGAGCGCGCTGAGCTGGAAACACCAGCTCGAAAGCGCCCTGGCGGACCGGCATCAATTGGTCGCGCTGGACCTGCGCGGCCACGGCGAGTCGGGCAAGCCGCTCGAGGCCGCGCACTACACCGACAGCGGCCTCTGGGCAGAGGACGTGGCGGCGCTGATCGCCTCGATCGGCGCGCCGCAGGTGCTGCTGGTGGGCTGGTCCTATGGCGGACTGGTGGTGTGCGACTACCTGCGCCGCTTCGGCCAGCAGCAGGTGGCCGGCGTGGCCTTCGTGAGCGCCGTGACCAAAGTCGGCGCGCCCGAGGCGATGGCCCTGCTGGGCCCGAAGCTGACCCGCCACATCCCGGCGCTGTTCAGCCATGACGCTACCGAAGCGGTGCGCACGCTGGGCCAGTTCGTGCGAGATTGCGAGGCCGCGCCCCTGTCCGACAGCGCGTTCTACGAGACCCTGGGATTCAACTGCGCCACGCCGCCGGCGGTGCGCCTGGGCCTGTTCAGCCGCCAGCTCGACAACGACGATGTGCTGGCCTCGCTCCAGCAGCGGCCCGTGATGCTGGTGCACGGCAGCGAAGACGCCATCCTGCTGCCGGCGGGCAGCCAGCACATCAAGGCGCTGCTGCCCGCGGCCAGCCTGCATGCGATCGCCGGCGTGGGCCATGCGCCCTTCCGCGAAGCCCCCGAGGTGTTCAACCGATTGCTGGCGGACTTCGCGGCCACGGTCGGCAGCACGAAGCCCTGAATGCCGCCTGTGCGCGGGCTCAGTTCAAGCCGAGCATGCCACGCAGCTTCGACAGGTCTTCGGCCAGCGTGTTCACGCGACCGGCCAGCAGCTTGCGGTCGCGCTCGGTGAGCTTCGAATAGGTCTCGAAGCCGCCGTCCGCGCTGCGGTACTTGGCCAGCGTGTCGAACACCGTCTTGAAGTTGGCGTCGGTCTTGTCCGAGAAGGTCTTGTTGTCCTTCGCGATCAGCGGGCGCAGCAGCTCGACGATCTTGTAGGCGCCCTCGAAGTTGGCCTGGAAGTCCCACAGGTCGGTGTGGCTGTAGCGGTTTTCCTCGCCCGAGATCTTGGTCGCGGCCACTTCTTCCATCAGCACCGCGGCGCCGCCCACCACCTTCTCGGGCGGGAAGGTCAGGGCCACCAGACGCTTCTGCAACTCGAGCACGTCGGCCAGCAGCTTGTCGGCGGTCTTGTTGACGTCCTTGGTGCTCTTCTGCACCCACAGCGCGTACTCGATGCGGTGGAAGCCGCCGAAGGCCGGGTCCTTCTCGGCCTTCTCGTGGTCGTCGGCGCGCGAGTCGATGGCGCTGTCGAGGTCGCTGAAGAGTTCGGCGATGGGCTCGATCTTCTCGTAGCTGGTGCGCGTCGGCGCATAGAGCTTCTTGGCCCTCTCGATGTCACCGGCCTTCACCGCGGCCGTGAAGGCGCGCGTGTCGGTCGCCAGCTTGCGCACGTTCTCGGCCACGTAGATCTTGTAGTCGGCGATGGGCGCGACCAGTTCGAGCGGTGACACGGCCGCCAGCGAACCGGCGGCATACAGGCCGGCGGCACCGGCAACGAGGGTGGCGAGGAAGCGACGACGGAAGTGCACGGACATGGGTCTCCTTGAAGAATGATGGTGAAAAAACGAGTGAACGACGCGGCCTAGGCCTGCATCAGCGTCCGGCCGAGCCAGTCGCGCGCATCGCGCACGCCGGGCAGCGTGAAGAAGAAGCCACCGCCGATCGGCTTGATGTATTCCTCCAGCGGTTCGCCGTCGAGGCGCTTCTGCACCGCGATGAAACCCTTCTCCAGATCGGCCTGGTAGCAGATGAACAGCAGGCCCATCTCGAGTTGGCCCGACTTGGTGACGCCGTTGGAGTAGTTGAAGGGCCGGCGCAGCATCAGGTTGGCGTCCGACGCACGCGTGCGCGGGTTGGCCAGGCGGATGTGGGCGTCCATCGGCGTGACCTTGCCTTCGGGGTCCTTCGTGTAGTCGGGCACGTCGTGCTCGGTGCGGCCGCCGTCGAGCGGCGCCCCGCTGGGCTTGACGCGGCCCATGATCAGCTCCTGCTCCTGCAGCGGCGTACGGTCCCAGCGCTCGACGAAGTTGCGGATGATGCGCACCGCCTGGTAGGTGCCGTCCACGGCCCAGGCCGGCTCTCCCTTGTCGTCGGGGCCGATCCACACCAGCTTGTCCATCAGCGGCGCATCGCCGCCGTCGGGGTTGGCCGAGCCGTCGCGGAAGCCCAGGAAGTTGCGCGCGCTCTCTGCCGGCTGGCCCGGCACCGCGGGGATGGGCGGCACCGAGCCCTCCTGCTTCCAGTGCAGCACCAGCAGGTCCGGCGTGTTCTTGATGATGTCGCGCAGCGCGTGGATGTTGGTGTCGGGCGTGTTGGCGCAGAACTGCAGCGACAGGTCACCGTGGCACAGCGCCGCGTCGAGCGCGTCGTTGGGATGGCGCTGCATCTGGGTCAGCCGCAGCGGCTTGTGCTTGGCCAGGCCGAAGCGCTCGTCGAACAGCGAATGGCCCACCGACACGGTGATGGTCAGCGCATCGGGCTGCACCACCGGGCCCAGGATGCCGGAGCCCGCGGGCGGCAGCTTGGGGTCGAGGTCGGGCTGGGCGCCGCCCTGGGTCAGGAAGGCGATGCGCGCGGTCAGCGTGCGGAACAGGCGCTCAAGGTCGACGCGGTTCTCGGCCAGCACGAAGAAGGACGCGACCATGCCCGCGGTCGGCCGCGGCGTGACGATGCCGGCCTGGTGGCGGCCGGTGAAAGGCACACGGTCCTGTGTGTGGGTGCTTTGCGGCGCATCGGTCACCTGCGCGCCCGCGCCCGGGCCTTCGGGCGGGCCGGACGGCGCTGGTGCAGCGGCGCGCGCGGCCGACAGGCCGGCCAGCGCGGCACCGGCAGCGCCCAGTCCGCCGAGCATGCGCCGACGCTCGGGCGAAGCAGGTTGAACGGGAGCGGGAATGAGGAGGTTCTTGTCTTTCATGTCGTCGGGCGCTTATTCCAGTCCGAGTGCGGCATTGACCTGGCCGAAGGCATCGGCCAGCGCGCGCACGGGTTCGGCCAGTGCCTTGCGCTGGGTCTCGTCGAGGGGAGCGGGCTTGAAGCCCTCGCCGTCGCGGTAGGGCGAGAGCGCGGCATCGAAGGCGGCGAAGCGCTGGTCGAGGGTCTTCTGCAGTTCGGGCGCCGCCTTGGTCAGCAGCGGCGACAGCAGGTCGGCGATCTTGCGGGTGCCGTCGAAGGTGCCTTGCAGGTTCACCAGTTCGCCGTGCCCGTAATGGTCTTCGCCGCCGGCCGGCAGGTTGTCGGCCACGCGGCGCAGCAGCTTGGCGGCCGAGGCGGCCATGCGCTCGGGCGGAATCGCCAGCGCGCGCAACCGGGCCTTCAGCGCAGTGACGTCGGCCATCAGCTGGTCGGCCACGGGCAGCGCGGCCTGGGTGTCGCTCTTCGCGAACAGCAGGTACTCGATCCGATGGAAGCCGGTGAAGCCCGGATCGGCCTCGCGCTGCTCGAAGTAGTCGGCGCGCGCATTGAGGCGGGTGTCGAGATCGGAGAACAGCTCGGCCATCGGCTCGATGCGTTTGTAGGCCTGGTGCGCGGGCGAATAGAGCGTGCGCGCCTGGGCCAGGTCGCCGGCCTTGAGCGCGTCCACCAGCGCCTGCGTGGCGTCTTCCAGCGTGCCGGCCTCGAGCGCCAGGAACACGCGGTACTCGGCCAGCGCGCCCACGTAGTTGACCAGCGAGGGCCGTGCGGCTTCCGCATCGGACTCGGCCGAGGGCGTGACGTGCAGCTTGCCGCGCGGGTTGCTCAGCAGGCCGCAGGTGATGTCGTAGGTGCCGGGATGCAGCTTGACCGTCATGGTCTGCGAGAAGCCGGGCGCGATGTTCTCGCGCTCCTCGACCACCATCACGCCATCGAGGATCTCCCACTCGAGCGCGCGCTTGGACTGGTTGACGATGGTGAAGGTGGTGCGACCCGCGGGCACCGTGATGTCGTTGGGCTCGCAGGCGTTGCCCTGGATGGTCACCGTGACCGCATGGTCCGAGGCCTTGGGCGGCGCCTTGCGGGCCACGCCCGAGGCGTACCAGAAGGCCGCGAGGCCGGCGACCACCAGCAGTGCGGAAGCGCCGACGGCCACGCGCATCAGCACCGAGGACGAAGAAGAAGAGGAAGAAGGCGAAGGTTCTTTGGGCGAAGGGGAAGACATCGTGATCTCAACGGGCCGCGACAGGGCTCGGCGCCGGCGCGGCCGGTCGGAAGAAAAAGAAGAGCGAGACGACCAGGAAGGCCAGGTAGGCGATCACCTCGCCCACCACGGGTGCCGCCTGGTAGCCCAGCAGGCCCGACAGCACGGCACCGACCGGGCTGTCCATCGGCAGCGCTTCGCTCATGTCGAAGACCACCGTCTGCAGATGGTTCCAGACGCCGCCTTCGTGCAGCTTGCGCAGCACGCCGGCCAGCAGCCCGGCCGCGACCAGCAGGATGAACACGCCGGTGTAGCGGAAGAAGCGCCGCAGGTCGAGCCGCACGCCGCCGGCGTAGAGCCCGTAGCCCAGCACCACCGAGACCGCGATGCCGGCCAGCGCCCCCACGGGCGCTTCCCAGCCGCTGCTCTGCTGGAAGATCGCGAGCAGGAAGAACACCGACTCGAGCCCCTCGCGCGCCACGGCCAGGAAGACCATGCCGATCAAGGCCCAGGCCTGGCCCCCGCCATCGCCCAGGGCACGGTCGATGGATGCATGCAGCTGGCCCTTGATCGAGCGCGCCGCCTTGCGCATCCAGAACACCATCGAGGTCAGCATGACCACGGCGATCAGCCCGACCACGCCTTCGAACAGCTCCTGCTGCTTCTGCGGGAATTCGGCGGCCACCAGTTGCAGGCCGGCGCCCACGAACAGCGACAGGGCCGCGGCGAGCAGCACGCCCACCCAGACCGCTGGCATCAGCTTGCTGCGACCGCTCTGGTGGAGATAACTGGCAACGATGCTGACGATGAGCGCGGCTTCGATGCCTTCGCGCAGCATGATGAGAAAGGGGATGAGCATCGGGATCGAAAAAAGTCGAGCCCCCGCCCGGCACCGGAACGGTGCACGCTGCGCGGGAGACACCCTCCGAGCTTAGCCGATCAAATACGAAAAGTTCTCATTTGATCGGAATGGCCCCATGGGGGCGCAGGGGCACATGGGGTCAGCGGCCTCGGGCCGGATCAAGCGGCAAGCAAAGACGCGATCTGGAGAGCCGGATGCGGTGGCTGTGACTGGCCGCGCGCGCACCGCTCTCTGGAAGCCGAGGAATCGGTGATCGTCTCCGATCAATGCGAGCTCATGATCTTTCTCGTGCTCTATGCCGATGTGCACGTCATAGTCCACGACGGTTCAGCAGTCACCGACCTTCGACGGGATGATTGCCATATCGAGTGGCGTGGTTGGTCGAGCTAGTGCGCCAAGGGCCATCGCCAAAGGCCCCTGTCAAGCGAATCGCGTTACCGCTGTCCACGAGCCCCCGCAGAACGCCGCGAGGCTCAATGCAAAGACGATCATGCTGCTTGTATGCGGCCATCTATGACCACCTCGCGTGCCCGCTGCAGTCAGCGGCGCATCACGAGTCTCGCGAAATAGAAAGAGCTGCGTGAGGTAGGCCAAAACCATCGCCAATCCGCACAGTGCAACGCCGCCCAAAAACCAGGCCATGGGGATTCGCATATCAGGCGCTGCGGCCCCCTTGCCAGCGATATTGCCAAGATAGGCAAGCAAAGCCACGGCTGCGCCACCATTTGCTAGCGCACAGAACTTGAAGCCCTCGACTGAGAGCGTAATCAAGGACTTGTAGGTCTCTGTGTAGTGGGCTGTTTCCGCCATCTGGCACCTTCGTTGGAGGGGACGGCGGATGATAGGTGCTGGCGTCCAGCGCAAGGTTTCTAAGTGGCTTCTGGCGTGGACCAGGCAGACGGGGCGAGTTCTTCAGTGCCACCGCGACAGGCCATTCACCGATGTTCGCAAGAAGAAGATGACGATTTACATCGGCATCCAGCCCAACAAGCTCGGGCCCCCTGCTGGGCAAGGGCCGATTCATATCGTTCTGAAGCCGGCGCCCCGCCTCATCAGGCCGCCAGCAACTGCCGCAACACGAAGGGCAGGATGCCGCCGTGCTTGTAGTAGTCGACCTCGATCGGCGTGTCGATGCGCAGGCGCACCGTGGCCTCCTGGTGGGTGCCGTCGGGGCGGTGCACCACCAGCTTGACGTCCATTTGGGGCTTGAGGTCGCCCTCGATCACCACGTCGATCTTCTCGTGGCCGGTCAGGCCCAGGCTCTGCCACGAATCGGCGCCGCGGAACTGCAACGGCAGCACGCCCATGCCGACCAGGTTGGCGCGGTGGATGCGCTCGAAGCTGCGCGCCACCACGGCCTTGATGCCCAGCAGCTGCGTGCCCTTGGCGGCCCAGTCGCGCGACGAGCCGGTGCCGTACTCCTCGCCGCCGAAGACCACGGTGGGCACTTCCTGCTCGATGTACTTCATCGCGGCGTCGTAGATGAACATCTTCTCGTTGCCGGGCTGGAACAGCGTGAGGCCACCCTCTTCCTGCGTGCCCTTGTCGTCGGGCGGCAGCATGAGGTTCTTGATGCGCACGTTGGCGAAGGTGCCGCGCATCATGATCTCGTGGTTGCCGCGGCGCGAGCCGTAGCTGTTGAAGTCGGCCTTGGGCACGCCGTGCGCCTTGAGCCACACGCCCGCGGGCGAGCTTTCCTTGATCGAGCCGGCCGGCGAGATGTGGTCGGTGGTGATCGAGTCGCCGAACAGCGCCATCACGCGCGCGCCCGAGAAGCCGGGGTTGGTGGCCGCCGGCTTCATCTTGAAGCCCTCGAAGAAGGGCGGCTCGGCGATGTAGGTCGAGGTGGGCCAGTCGTAGACCTGGCCGGTGGTGCCCTTGATGCTGCTCCAGAACTTGCCCGGATCGGTCTTGACCTTGTCGTAGTTCGCGCGGAAGGCCTTGGCGTTCATCGCGAAGCGCAGGTTGGCGTCGATCTCCTGCGGCGTGGGCCAGATGTCGCCCAGGTACACGTCCTTGCCGTGCTTGCCCTTGCCCACGGGCTCGGTCATCAGGTCGACCATCACGTTGCCCGCGATGGCGAAGGCCACCACCAGCGGCGGCGAGGCCAGGAAGTTGGCCTTGAGGTTCGGGTGGATGCGGGCCTCGAAGTTGCGGTTGCCCGAGAGCACCGCGGCCGCCACCAGGTTGTTGTCGGTGATGGCCTCGTTGATCTCGGCCGTCAGGTCTCCGGCGTTGCCGATGCAGGTGGTGCAGCCGTAGCCCGCGAGGTAGAAGCCCAGCTTCTCCAGGTAGGGCAGCAGGCCGGCCTTCTCGAGGTACTCCGTCACGATGCGCGAGCCGGGCGCCAGCGAGGTCTTGACGTGCGGCTTGACCGTGAGGCCGGCTTCCACCGCCTTCTTGGCGAGCAGGCCTGCGGCGAGCATCACGCTCGGGTTCGAGGTGTTGGTACAGGAGGTGATGGCGGCGATCAACACGTCGCCGTTGCCGATGGTGACCGTGCCCTTGGGGGCGATCGGTGCCGTGGCGCTCACATGCGCGGCGGCCTTGGTCGAGCGGTTGGCCACCATCTCGACCACCTGGCGCGGTGCGCCCGGTGCGGGCGCGGGCGCCTCGTTGTCGTCGCCTTGCCCGTTCTTCAGCAGCGGGTAGCGGATCTTGAGCTTGTCGGCCGGCTGGTTGAAGCCGTTGGCGTCGTTGGGCTTGCTGTAGAGCTCGGAGAACTTGGTCGACAGGTGGCCCAGGTCGATGCGGTCCTGCGGGCGCTTGGGGCCGGCCAGGCTGGGCGACACGGTGCCGAGATCGAGGCGCACGACCTTCGTGTAGTCGATGTCGCCGGGGGCCGGCATGCCGAACAGGCCCTGGGCCTTGTAGTAGGCCTCGAACAGCTCGATTTCCTTGTCGGTGCGGCCGGTGCCCTTGAAGTAGGCCACCGTCATCTCGTCGACCGGGAAGAAGCCCATGGTCGCGCCGTACTCGGGCGCCATGTTGCCGATGGTCGCGCGGTCGGGCACGGCGATCGACGCGGCGCCCGGGCCGAAGAATTCGACGAACTTGCCCACCACCTTCTCGGTGCGCAGGATGGCCGTGACGAAGAGCACCAGGTCGGTGGCGGTCACGCCTTCGCGCAGCTTGCCCGTGAGCTCGAAGCCCACCACGTCGGGCGTGAGCATGTAGACGGGCTGGCCCAGCATCGCGGCCTCGGCCTCGATGCCGCCCACGCCCCAACCGACCACGCCGATGCCGTTGATCATGGTGGTGTGGCTGTCGGTGCCGACCAGCGAGTCGGGGTACCAGGTCGGCACCTTGTCGTTGTCGTCGGCCGCCTTGTAGACGCCACGCGCGAAGTACTCGAGGTTCACCTGGTGCACGATGCCGAAGCCCGGCGGCACGACGCCGAAGGTGTCGAAGGCCTGCATGCCCCACTTCATGAACTGGTAGCGCTCGTTGTTGCGCTGGAACTCGAGCTTCATGTTGAGGTCGAGGGCCTTGGGCGTGCCGTAGTAGTCGACCATCACCGAGTGGTCGACCACCAGGTCGACCGGCACCAGCGGCTCGATGGTCTTGGGCGACTTGCCCAGCTGGGCGGCCACGCTGCGCATGGCGGCCAGGTCAGCCAGCAGCGGCACGCCGGTGAAGTCCTGCAGCACCACGCGCGTCACGACGAAGGGAATTTCCTCGGTGCGCTCGGCGTTGGGCTGCCAGTTGGCCAGCTGCTCGACGTTCTCGGCACCGACCTTCTGCCCATCGCAATTGCGCAGCACCGATTCAAGCACGATGCGGATCGAGACCGGCAGGCGCTCGATGCTCGGATATTGCTTGGCCAGTTCCTTCAGCGACCAGTACTTTCCGGACTTGCCCGATGCGGTCTTGAAGGTCTTGAGGGAGGACGCAAAGGCGTGCGCCGGTGCTTTGGCCATGGGGAAACTCCTGTGTGTTCGTGGAAGCTCCTCAAGGATAGCGGGGTTCAATGGCAGCTGTTGTAGTCGGTCTTCCCCGCTGCGGCCTTTCCACGCGCGGCACCCCTTGGGCGGCACCTGCCAGCGCTCGGTCCTCGCCTCCGGATCTCGATTCCCGCGCCCTCACGCCACCGCTGCCTGACTGCGCGACGCGCTCACCGCGCCGTAGCACCGCAAGCGCCGACGGGGCCCTGCCGAAGGCACCGGCGTAGGCGTGCGCAATTTCCATATTCAGACGCACCGAACGTGCGCAAATTTAATAGTTCCGAATTCAAGATTTGAATACAGTCTTTCTCAATTGCAACCATTCGGTGACACACGCCAATTTCGCATTAATCCTTTTTTTGCAAGATCGAATTTCATTCACCGAATTCAGGCCAGGACAACCCATCGACGCCGACCCGAGGATATTCATCCATGCGCAGCGAATAGAAATCAAGGAATCCCAGATCCCCAGCCCGGCGCCGTGCCGCCTCCTGGGGCCAAGCGCGCCACAGCGCGCCGATATCGGCTGCGGCACCCCCTCACCACCGGACCTTCCTCCATGCTCGACAAATCCGAACTCCAGGCGTTTTTCCCCTTGATCGTCACGCCCAGCCACGACGGCAAGTTCTTTCAGAACTACGTCGTATCGATGATGAACTTCACCGTCGAAGCCGAGCGCGCCGGCATGCGGCTGCAGGCGCTGCTCCACCAGGGCGAAAGCCTGGTCACGCGTGCGCGCAACAATTGCGTGGCGCAGTTCCTGGCCAACCCGCAATGGACCCACCTGTTCTGGATCGATGCCGACATCGGCTTTTCGGCCCAGGCCGCTTTCCGGCTGCTGCAGGCCAATTACGACATCGCGGCCGGTGTGTATCCGCTCAAGCGCGAAGACTGGCCGGCCGAGGGCGTGGCCCGGGGCATGACGCGCCAGCAGTTCGACGCCACGTTCACGCGCTACACCATCAACACCGAAGCGTCGGAAGAGACCGCAGAGGTCGACCTCGTCATCCAGCCCGACGGCTTCATGAAAGTGACCGAAGCACCGACAGGGTTCATGGCCATCAAGCGCGCCGTCTTCGAGCGCCTCATGGCCAGCTACCCCGATCTCAGCTATGCGCCCGACGGCATCGGCGATATCGACCGCGGCCTGCACTACCGCTTCTTCGACGTGATGGTCGATCCGAAGACCCGGCGCTACCTGTCGGAAGATTACGGCTTCTGCCGCCTGTGGTCGGGGCTGGGCGAGTCGATCCATGTCGATGCCAACTCCAACCTCTCGCACCAGGGCGCCAAGCTGTACCGCGGCAACCTCGCCGACTCGCTGGTGACCTCGCTGCCCCACGCGGTGGGCGGCCCGCCCGGCGCTGCCATGGTCCTCAGGGGGCAGGAACACTTGGCGCCGAACCTTCCGCCGCCCTGAGCCCGGGCCCAGCGAGAAAGGCCCGGCCCTTCCCGACCCGCGTCGGAAGCGATGCTGGCGCCGCCAGATCGGCGCGGCGATGACCTTCGAGGTCATGGCGGTGGCGCGCGGCGCGCCACAGAATCGGCACCATGACCCCTCCTGCGCAAACCTCGCCCTCCCTCGCCCCCGGCGCCCGCGAGCCCTTCGGCGCGCACCTACGTCATTGGCGCCAGCGCCGGCACCTGAGCCAGCTCGACCTGGCGCACGAGGCCGAAGTCTCGACCCGGCACCTGAGCTATGTCGAGACCGGCCGCGCCGCGCCCAGCCGGGAGATGGTGCTGCGGCTGGCCGAACGGCTGGGCGTGCCGCTGCGCGAGCGCAACGCGCTGCTGGTGGCGGCCGGCTTCGCGCCCATGTACCGCCAGCGCGCGCTCGACGATCCGGCGCTGGCCGCGGCGCGCCAGGCGGTCGAACTGGTGCTCAAGGGCCACGAGCCCTACCCGGCCCTGGCCATCGACCGGCACTGGCAGCTGGTCGCGGCCAACCGCATCGTGCCACTGCTGATGGCCGGCGCCGCACCGGAACTGCTCGAGCTGCCGATCAACGTGCTGCGCCTGAGCCTGCATCCGCAGGGCCTGGCGCCGCGCATCGCCAACCTTGCGCAATGGCGACTGCACCTGCTGGAGCGGCTGCAGCAGCAGGTCGCGGCCACCGGCGACGCCACGCTGCAGGCGCTGCACGACGAACTGGCCGCCTATCCGGTGGCCGACGCCGGCCATGCGGTGCCGCGCGCGGGCGGCGAACTGGCCGGCGTGGTCGTGCCCTTCCAGTTGGCGACACCGGCCGGCGTGCTGAGCTTCATCAGCACCACCACCATCTTCGGCACGCCGGTCGACGTGACGCTGCAGGAGCTCGCGGTCGAGTCCTTCTTCCCGGCCGACGCGGCCACCGCGACTGCGCTGGCCAGCCTGGGCACATGACAGCGGCCGTCGGCGCCGGCCCACACCAACACGCGGCGTTGGTCCCGACCGCGGCATCGACACCCTCCGTATGTTGAAGCGCTTGTAGACAACTCCTCAGGCGCATCACCATGACCACGACCACCGACACCACCAACGACCATCAGAAGCTCTGGGAACTGATCAAGGACACCCGCTTCGGGATGTTCGTGCACCGTCACCACGACGGCATGCTGCACAGCCATCCGCTGACGACCCAGAACAAGCAGCTCGACGAAGGTGCCATGCTCTACTTCTTCGTGCCCAAGGACGGCGAGATCGCGCGCAACCTGCCGGCCGACGACGTGGTGAACGTCGCCTATGCCGACACCGACAAGGACAGCTATGTCTCGGTGTCCGGCCATGCCGCATTGCTCGAAGACCCCGCGAAGAAGGAAGAGCTCTTCACCTCGATGGCCAAGGCGTGGTTCCCCGCCGGCGTGACCGACCCGAACCTGGGCCTGCTCACCGTGCGCATCGGCCACGCCGAATTCTGGGATGTCGACGACAGCAAGATGGTGCAGGTCTTCAAGATGATGAAGGCCGCCGTCACCGGCGAGACGCCGAAGAAGCTGGGCGAGCACAAGACGCTGAACGTCGGCTGATCGCCGCTGCGCCATGCTCGCTCCACGCGCGGACCGGCGACTTCGTTCGCTGCTGGACGCTGCCGATGCACCGCTCGCACTGAGCGAGTTGGTGGACGGCGGCTTCGACCCTCTCCCCTTGCCCGGTGCCGGCCGGACGCTCGAACGCTGGCAGATGCTGGCCGCCGTGGCAGCGCACGACCTGTCGCTGGTGAAGCTGTTCGAAGGCCACACCGACGCCCTCGCCATCCTGGCGGAACTGGGCGCGCCTGCGGCACCGCCCGGCAGCCGCTGGGGCACCTGGTGCGCCGAGCCGCCGGATGCGCGCGTCACGCTGAGCCTGCAACCTGACGGCAGCTGCCATCTCACAGGCACCAAGGCCTGGTGCTCGGGCGCCCACAGCGTCACGCACGCAGTCATCAGCGCGTGGAACGAAGCCGGCGAACCCTGCCTGGCTGCGATCGAACTCGATCAGGCCCGCGTCACCGTGGGCGACCATGGCTGGCAGGCCGCCGGCATGGCCGGCGCGCGTACCGTCGACGTGCACCTCGACGCCGCTGTCGCACACCCGGTGGGCCGGCCGGGCGACTATGTGGCGCGGCCCGGCTTCTGGCACGGAGGCGCGGGCATCGCGGCCTGCTGGTACGGCGGTGCCGCGGGCATTGCCGAAATGACGCGGCAGCGCTGCGGGCCGCGGCCCGATGCGCATCGGCTCGCCCACCTCGGCGCCATCGACGTGGCGCTGGCCGGCGCCGCGGCCGTGCTGCGCGAGACCGCGGCATGGATCGACGCCTGGCCACAAGCCAGCGCCCAGTTGCCGGCGCAGCGCGCACGGCTGGTGGTCGAAGCCGCAGCCACCGCGGTGATGGCGCATGCCGGCCGCGCCCTCGGCGCCGCGCCGCTGTGTCGCGACGCACGCTTTGCGCAGGCCATGGTCGACCTGCCGATCTTCCTGCGCCAGAGCCACGCCGAGCGCGATCTGGCCGCACTCGGCGGTGCGCTGCTTCAGCGTGCGGAGGCGCCATGGCCGCTGTAGCCGACCGTGCGATCGCCGGCCAGGGCACGCCCGAGGCGCAGTGGCTGCCCTGGCTTGCACACCAACCGATGATGGAAATCGACGCCGCTCAGCTCGTGCCGCCGGGCTGTCGCGCCGTGGTCGTCGCACCGCATCCAGACGACGAGGTGCTGGCCGTGGGCGGACTGCTCGCGCAGCTGCGCGCCCTGCAGCGGCCGATGCTGATCGCCGCGGTGACCGACGGCACGGCCAGCCACCCGGCATCGATCGCCTGGCCGCCGCACCGTCTCGCGATCGAACGCCCGCTGGAGAGCCGACGGGCATGGCAGACGCTCGGGCTCGATGTCGACCGGATGACCGAAGTGCGTCGCCTGGGTTTCGACGACGGCGGCCTGATGCGCCAGCGCGGCCCGCTGGCCCGCCAGATCGCCGCACTGCTGCGGCCCAGGGACGTGGTCTTCACCACCTGGCGCCACGACGGCCATCCCGACCACGAGGCCACCGGCCAGGCCTGCGCGGCCGCGGCGGCCTGTGTTGGCGTCCGGTTGATCGAGGTCCCGGTGTGGGCCTGGCACTGGGCGGCGCCGGGGGACGCACGGATGCCCTGGCAGCGTGCGATGCGGCTGGCGCTCGATGCCGGTGCCGCGCGCGCCAAGCGCGAGGCCGTCAACGCCTTCGCCAGCCAGCTCGAGCACGACCCCTCGACCGGCGCCGGCCCGATCCTGCGCGACACCACGGTGCAGCGCGCACAACGTCCTTTCGAGGTGTTCTTCTCATGACCACCGACATGCAGACCCGCCAGGCTGCGAGCCGTCACGACCGCCTTGCCTACTTCGAATCGCTGTACGGCGACAACGACGACCCCTACGGCCAGCGCACCCGCTGGTACGAGGAACGCAAGCGTGCGCTGCTGCTCGCGGCCCTGCCCCATCGGCGTTATGCGAACGCCTACGAACCCGGCTGCGGCGCGGGCGAATTGACGGTGGCCCTGGCGGCGCGCTGCGATCGCGTGCTGGCCAGCGACTTCAGTCCGCAGGCACGGGCTTCTGCGCAGGCGCGCACCGCCGCGCTGCCCAACGTGCGTATCGCAACCCATGCCTTGCCGCAGGATTTTCCCCACGCCGAAGGCCCCTTCGACCTGGTGGTGCTCAGCGAGCTCGGCTACTTCCTGACCGAGGACGCCATGCAGACGCTGGCGCGCTGCTGCGCCGACGCATTGAGCGACGATGGCGTGCTGGTGGCCTGCAACTGGCGCCCCGATTTCGAGGCACGCGTGCTGTCGACCGACACCGTGCACCAGGCCTGCGCCGCCACCGGACTGGCGCGCACCGTGGCCCACACCGAGAGCGACTTCGTGCTCGACGTCTGGTGCCGCGACCCGCGCTCGGTGGCCCAACGGGAAGGCATCCGGTGATCGGCATCGTCGTTCCCGCGCACGACGAGGAAGCGCACATCGCGGCCACCGTGGCCAGCCTGCGCGCCGCGAGCGTCCATCCGGGACTGCAGGGCGAGGCAGTGCAGCTGCTGGTCGTGCTGGACAGCTGCAGCGATGCCACCGGCCCCATTGCACGGTGGCAGGGCGCGCGCACCTTGACCGTGTCGGCGCGCAACGTGGGCCAGGCCCGCGCCGCCGGCGCGCAACAGCTGCTCGCCGAAGGCGCGCGCTGGCTGGCCTTCACCGATGCCGACACCCGCGTGTCACCCGACTGGCTGGTGCGCCAGCTGGAGCTCGGCGCGGACGCGGTCTGCGGCTCGATCGGCGTGGACGACTGGAGCGTGCACGGCCACCATGCCGAATCGCTGCGCGAGCACTTCGCACGCACCTACACCGATGCCGACGGGCATCGCCACATCCATGGCGCCAACCTCGGGGTCTCGGCCGCCGCCTATGTGCGCGCCGGCGGCTTCCGCGCGCTGGCCTGCAGCGAGGATGTGGCACTCGTCGAGGCCCTGCAGGCCTCGGGCGCACGCATCGCCTGGAGTGCCGCGCCACGCGTGTCCACCAGTGCGCGTGCCGATGCGCGGGCGCGCGGCGGCTTCGGCGACACGCTGCTGGCGGTCATTGCAGCCGGGCTGAGCGCGGCCGTGGTGCCGCAGTTGATCACCGACGCGCCGGCCCCATGAAAAAGGCCCGCCGAAGCGGGCCTTGATCTGGCAGGCAGGTGGATCAGGCGGTGACGCCGTCGGCCACGTTCTGGTATTCCTCGATCTTGTCGAAGTTCAGGTACTGGTAGATCTGCGCGCTGGACGCATCCAGCACGCCCACGCTCGCCATGTACTCTTCCTTGGTCGGAATGCGGCCCAGGCGCGAGCAGATCGCTGCCAGCTCGGCCGAGCCGAGGTACACGTTGGTGTTCTTGCCCAGGCGGTTGGGGAAGTTGCGCGTGCTGGTCGACATCACGGTCGCGCCTTCGCGCACCTGCGCCTGGTTGCCCATGCACAGCGAGCAGCCCGGCATCTCGGTGCGGGCACCGGCATTGCCGAACACGCCGTAGTGGCCCTCTTCGGTGAGCTGCTGCGCGTCCATCTTGGTCGGCGGTGCGATCCACAGCTTGACCGGGATGTCGCGCTTGCCTTCGAGCAGCTTCGATGCGGCACGGAAGTGGCCGATGTTGGTCATGCACGAACCGATGAACACTTCGTCGATCTTCGCACCGGCCACGTCGGACAGCGTCTTCACGTCGTCCGGGTCGTTGGGGCAGGCGCAGATCGGCTCGTGGATGTCGGCCAGGTCGATCTCGATGACGGCCGCGTAGTCGGCGTCGTCGTCGCCCTTGAGCAGTTGCGGGTCCTTGAGCCAGGCTTCCTGCGCCGCGATGCGGCGGGCCAGCGTGCGGGCATCGGCATAGCCTTCGGCAATCATCCACTTCATCAGCGTGATGTTGCTGTGGATGTACTCGATGATCGGTTCCTTGTTCAGGTGCACCGTGCAACCGGCGGCCGAGCGTTCGGCCGAAGCGTCGCTCAGCTCGAAGGCTTGCTCGACCTTGAGGTCAGGCAGGCCTTCGATTTCCAGGATGCGGCCCGAGAAGATGTTGACCTTGCCCTGCTTGGCCACGGTCAGCAGGCCAGCCTTGATGGCGTACAGCGGGATCGCGTTGACCAGGTCACGCAGCGTGACGCCGGGCTGCATCTTGCCCTTGAAGCGCACCAGCACCGATTCGGGCATGTCGAGCGGCATCACGCCGGTCGCGGCCGCGAAAGCCACCAGGCCGGAGCCGGCGGGGAAGCTGATGCCGATCGGGAAACGCGTGTGGCTGTCGCCGCCGGTGCCGACGGTGTCGGGCGTGAGCAGGCGGTTGAGCCAGCTGTGGATCACGCCGTCGCCCGGGCGCAGCGAAACGCCGCCACGGTTGGCCATGAAGTCCGGCAGCTCGTGGTGCATCTTGACGTCGACCTTCTTCGGGTACGCCGCCGTGTGGCAGAACGACTGCATCACGAGGTCGGCCGAGAAGCCCAGGCAGGCCAGGTCCTTGAGCTCGTCGCGCGTCATCGGGCCGGTGGTGTCCTGCGAGCCGACCGAGGTCATCTTGGGTTCGCAGTACGTGCCCGGGCGCACGCCAGTGCCTTCGGGCAGGCCGCAGGCGCGGCCGACCATCTTCTGTGCGAGCGAGTAGCCCTTCTTGGTGTCGACCGGGCTGGTCGGCAGGCGGAACAGCGTCGACACGGGCAGGCCCAGTGCTTCGCGCGCCTTGGCCGTCAGGCCGCGGCCGATGATCAGCGGAATGCGGCCGCCGGCGCGCACTTCGTCGAACAGCACGTCGCTCTTGACCTGGAACTCGGCGATGACCTTGCCGTCCTTGAGGGCCTTGCCTTCGTAGGGACGCAGTTCGACCACGTCGCCCATGTTCATCTGCGCCACGTCGAGTTCGATCGGCAGCGCGCCCGAGTCTTCCATGGTGTTGTAGAAGATCGGCGCGATCTTGCCGCCCAGGCAGACGCCGCCGAAGCGCTTGTTCGGCACGAAGGGGATGTCCTCGCCGGTGAACCACAGCACCGAGTTGGTGGCGCTCTTGCGCGACGAACCCGTGCCGACCACGTCGCCCGCGTAGGCCACGAGGTGGCCGCGCGCGCGCAGGTCCTCGATGAACTTCACCGGGCCACGCTTGCCGTCTTCTTCCGGAACGATGCCGGGGCGTGCGTTCTTGTGCATCGCCAGCGCGTGCATCGGGATGTCGGGACGCGTGGTCGCGTCGGGCGCGGGCGACAGGTCGTCGGTGTTGATCTCGCCGGCCACCTTGAAGATGCTGACCGTGATGCTCTGGGGCACTTCGGGACGGCTGGTGAACCATTCCGCGTCGGCCCAGCTCTGCAGCACGCCCTTGGCGTTGACGTTGCCCTTGTCGGCCTTTTCCTTGACGTCGTGGAACTGGTCGAACATCAGCAACGTCTTCTTGAGGCCCTCGGCCGCGACGGCGCCGACTTCGGCGTCGTCGAGCAGGTCGATCATCGGGCTGATGTTGTAGCCGCCGAGCATGGTGCCGAGCAGTTCGGTGGCGCGCGCGCGCGACAGCAACAGGCTCTTCTCCGTCCCGTGCGCCACGGCCGCCAGATAGCTGGCCTTGACTTTGGCGGCGTCGTCGACGCCCGCAGGCACGCGGTGGGTGATCAGGTTGAGCAGGAACTCGCCGTCGTTCGACGTGGCGGACTTCATCAGCTCGATCACTTCGCCAGTCTGTTTGGCGGTGAGGGGCAGGGGCGGGATGCCGAGCGCGGCGCGCTCTGCGACATGGTCAACGTAGGCTTGCAACATCTTCTAGATTCTCCGGAAACGGGTACGACGGGGCTGGCTGCGGGGGACAGCCTTGCCTTACTTCTTCTTACTTCTTGACGGGGCCGCTGGTCGGCGCGTCAGCACCCTCGAACAGGCTCTTGGGTGGGTTGAGCTTGAGTTCCGCCGACATGGCGACCTGCGCCGGTGCCTGGCAGTCATCGGCCAGACGCAGGCCCTGCTTCTGGTTCATCAGCATCGACTTGTTGCCGAGCTGGAGCCACATGGCGCCCGCGCGCGGGTCTTCCAGGCGGATCGCGCCGGTGCGGCTTTCGACCGGGTGCATGCGGTACTTGGCACCCTTGGTCGACACGGTGAAGTAGCCGGGCTTGCTCTCGTCGGCGGTCACGGTCACGTCGGCGCCCAGCTCGCATTGGATCTTGCCGGTGTGCACACGGCCGGCCACGGCCAGGTCGGCCTCGTTGAGCGTGACGTCGGTGCTGGTGTCGATCGGCGTGACTTCCTCGACAGCCTTGGCGGCACGGCGCGTGACCTGGGGCTTCTTCTTGGGCGCGGGCTTCGCGGCAGGCTTTGCCGCGGCCTTGGCGGCCGGCTTCGCGTCGGTGCTGCTCTGGGCCGTGGCCGCCAGCGGGAGCGCCAGAACGGCGGCGGCAATCAGTGCGAGGGTCTTGGTCATCGAGGGTTCCTTGGGGGACGGTTGTCTGGGGTGTTCGGGGAAGAAGACGAAAACCAGGTCTGTGCCTCGGGAGGCAGCACACGGCCTGTGGCATGGGCGCGCTCGAGCACCTGCCAGAAGTGGCGGTAGCTCGCGCGATCGTGGAGCGTGCCGTCGATGTTGACCGGCGCCCAGGCCTGGCGCACGGCCGCGTCGACGATGCGCGCGGCCTGCTCGATCTGGCCTTCCTCGGGCGCGAAGGCCTCGAGGATCGGGCGGATCTGGCTGGGATGGATGCTCCACATGCGGGTGTAGCCGAACTCGGCGGCGGCCCGTTTCGCCGCGGCACGCAGGGCCTCGACGTTGCTGAATTCGGTGACGACGCAGTGCGACGGCACCTTGCCGTAGGCGTGCGCGGCCGAGGCGATCGCCAGCTTGGCGCGCACCACCAGGGGATGGCTGAACTGGCCTGCGACACCCATGCCGTCGGCCGGGATCGCGCCGGCGTGGGCCGAGACGAAGTCCATGAGCCCGAAGCTCAGCGACTGCACGCGTGGATGGGCCGCGATGGCAAAGGCGTTGTGCACCGCCAGCGGCGATTCGATGAGCACGTGCAACGGCAGCGTCTGCGCGCCGGCGGCATCGAGCGCGGCCACGGCGCGGGTCACGTCGTCGATCGACTCGACCTTGGGCACCATCAGGTGGCTCAGGCGCGGGCCGGCACGGCCGGCGATGGTGGCGATGTCGGCGTCGAAGGCCGCATGGTCGACCGGGTGCACGCGCACCCCGACCCGCATGCCGGGCGCCGAGGCCAGTGCCAGCTCGGTGACGAGTTGCGCATGCTCGGCTTCGCCGCCCACAGGGGCGCCGTCTTCACAGTCGAGGGTGACGTCGAACACGCAGGCGCCGAACTCCGCGGCCATCTCGGCCTGGAGCGCGAGGCTCTTCTTCATGCGGACTTCGACGCCGCTGTAATGGTCGCAGACCGGCAGCAGGATGGCGCCCGCCTGGGCGCCGAGCAGCACGTCACGGGGGTGCATCGAAGCCGCGCTCATGCAGCAGTGATCAGGTCGGGCGCTTTGCGCGGCGCCCAGGTCGCGATGTCGCTCGCTTCGAAGCGAGCCTGCAGGCAGCGACGGTCATCAAGAGGAGGATTCCGGTCGGACATGGGCAATGAGACTCCTGGGGCCATCGACGCACGGCGCGCATTCGGCGCGACATGCCCGATGGCCGGGGGATTACAGCAGGTGGGCGACGCCGGCCTGCTCGTCGGTCAGTTCCTTGAGCGTCTTGTCGATGCGTTCCTGGCTGAAGGCATCGATGTCCAGGCCTTCGACGATCTTGTATTCGCCGTTCTCGGTGGTCACCGGGAAGCCGAACATGACGTCCTTGGGAATGCCGTACTGGCCGTCCGACGGGATGCCCATCGTGACCCACTTGCCGTTGGTGCCCAGGGCCCAGTCGCGCATGTGGTCGATGGCGGCGTTGGCCGCCGAAGCCGCCGAGGACAGGCCACGGGCTTCGATGATCGCGGCACCGCGCTTGCCGACGGTCGGCAGGAAGGTGTCGGCATTCCAGACCTGGTCGTTGATCAGGTCCTTGACGCTCTTGCCGGCCACGGTGGCGAAGCGGTAGTCGGCGTACATCGTGGGCGAGTGGTTGCCCCAGACGGTGAGCTTCTCGATGTCGGCCACGGCGGTGCCGGTCTTGGCGGCGATCTGGCTCAGGGCGCGGTTGTGGTCCAGGCGCAGCATGGCGGTGAAGTTCTTGCGCGGCAGGTCGGGTGCGCTCTTCATCGCGATGTAGGCATTGGTGTTGGCGGGGTTGCCCACCACCAGCACCTTGACGTTGCGGCTGGCGACGGCGTTGAGCGCCTTGCCTTGTGCCGTGAAGATCGCGCCGTTGACGGCCAGCAGCTCGGCACGTTCCATGCCGGGGCCGCGGGGACGCGAACCAACCAGCAGTGCGTAGTCGGCGTCCTTGAAGGCCACCATCGGGTCGCCCGACGGGATCACGCCGGCGAGCAGCGGGAAGGCGCAGTCTTCGAGCTCCATGATCACGCCCTTGAGAGCCTTCTGGGCCTTCTCGTCGGGGATCTCGAGCAGTTGCAGGATGACGGGCTGGTCCTTGCCGAGCATTTCGCCGGAAGCGATGCGGAACAACAGGGCGTAACCGATTTGGCCGGCGGCACCGGTGACGGCGACGCGAACAGGCTTTTTGCTCATGGGAAAGACTCCAGAAGATGGTGAAAACGGCGGCGGCAAGCTCGGGCGGCTGCCGAGGCCCCGCGCAAGGCTGAGCCGGGGGCGGAACCGGCGCACATTTTAAGCCGAATCGAGATTCGGAGCACGAACGTCTTATGTCTTATATAAGATACGGCCCCTGCGCAGACCGCGCAGAGCGCCCCACGCCATGAATACGCCCCTTCTCGCCGACACGGCCACACCTTCGTTCAGCCCGCTGTATCAGCAGATCAAGACCCTGATCCTGCAGAGCCTGCAGGCGGGCGAATGGAAGCCCGGCGAGCCGATCCCGAGCGAAATGGACCTGGCGGCGCGCTTTCGCGTGAGCCAGGGCACGGTGCGCAAGGCCATCGACGAACTGGCCGCCGAGAACCTGGTGGTGCGCCGCCAGGGCAAGGGCACCTTCGTCGCCACCCATGCCGAGCAGCACGTGCAGTACCGCTTCCTGAAGCTGGTGCCCGACAGCGGCGACACCGCCACCGAAGGCCCGGCCGAACGCACCATCGTCGATTGCCGGCGGCTGCGCGCCTCGGCCGACGTGGCGCGCGCGCTCGCGCTGCGTTCAGGCGATGCCGTGCTGCAGGTGCGGCGCGTGCTGGCCTACCGCGGCGTGCCCACCATCCTGGAAGACCTGTGGCTGCCCGGCCTGCCGTTCAAGGGCCTCACGGCCGAACGGCTGCGCGCCTCGCGCGGGCCGATGTACGCGATGTTCGAGACCGAGTTCGGCGTGCGCATGGTGCGCGCCGAGGAAAAGATCCGCGCCGTGCTGCCCGACACCGAGCAGGCGGCCTTGCTGGCCGTCGATGCGGCGACGCCGCTGCTGAGCGTCGAGCGCCTCGCCCATACCTACCACGACACGCCGATGGAGCTGCGTCGAGGGCTTTACCGCACCGACACGCACCACTATCGCAACGAACTCGGATGATGATGAAACCCGTCTTTACACCCGTAAAAGCGCCCTTTGACGACAGCTGCAGTGCCTCCGGCGCCCGAGCATCCCACCAATCCAGTGCGATGACACGGAGCCGACTGCGGCCTGATGGTGCATTGCAATAGAATTTTGCGTTGTTTGCATTTCGCCAAAGAACAAGCTGCCCCTCGAAAAAGCAACGAAAGCCCCCATGACCGAGCTTGCTAACTCACCCCGTCCGCCGCGACGCCAGTTCCGCAACATCAATGCCTTCACCGACCTGACCACCTACCGGCTGCCGCCGGCGGGCATCGTGTCGATCCTGCACCGCGTGAGCGGCGCATTGATGTTCCTGTTGCTGCCCTTCATCATCTGGATGTTCGACACCTCGGTGTCTTCCGAGATTTCCTTTGCCCGCTTCAAGGCCGTCTTCAACGTCGGCGTCGGCTTCGCGCCGGGCTGGTTCTTCAAGCTGGTGGCACTGGCCCTGATCTGGGCCTACCTGCACCACTTCATCGCCGGCCTGCGCCATCTGTGGATGGACGTGAGCCATGCCGCGGTGACCAAGGAATTCGGCAAGAGCTCGGCCATCGGCACGCTGGCGATCAGCATCGCGCTGACCGTGGTGCTCGGCGCCAAGCTGTTCGGCCTGTACTGAAAAGAGAGTTGTAAAAATGTCTGTGAACTACGGCTCCAAGCGCATCGTCGTCGGCGCGCACTACGGACTTCGCGACTGGCTCAGCCAGCGCGTCACCGGCGCCCTGATGGCGCTCTTCACGATCATCCTGCTCGCGCAAGTGCTGTTCTCGCGCGGCCCGATCGGCTATGACACCTGGGCCGGCATCTTCTCGGCCCAATGGATGAAGGTGCTCACCTTCGTCGTGATCGCTTCGATCCTCTACCACGTGTGGGTCGGCATGCGCGACATCTGGATGGACTACGTCCAGCCGGTCGGCATCCGCCTCGCCCTTCAAATTTTCACGATCGTCTGGCTTGTGGGTTGCGCGGGTTGGGCCATTCAAGTGCTCTGGAGACTCTGACCCCATGACTGCCTATACCAAAGACCAAATCACCAAGCGCAAGTTCGACGTCGTCATCGTGGGCGCCGGCGGCTCCGGCATGCGCGCCTCGCTGCAACTCGCACGCGCCGGCCTCAACGTGGCCGTGCTCTCCAAGGTTTTCCCGACCCGCTCGCACACTGTCGCCGCACAAGGTGGCGTGGGCGCCTCGCTCGGCAACATGAGCGAAGACAACTGGCACTTCCATTTCTACGACACGATCAAGGGCTCCGACTGGCTCGGCGACCAGGACGCGATCGAGTTCATGTGCCGTGAAGCCCCGAAGGTGGTGTACGAGCTCGAACACTTCGGCATGCCCTTCGACCGCAACCCCGACGGCACGATCTACCAGCGTCCCTTCGGCGGCCACACGGCCAACTACGGCGAGAAGCCCGTGCAGCGCGCCTGCGCCGCGGCCGACCGCACCGGCCACGCGATGCTGCACACGCTCTATCAGAAGAACGTCGAAGCCCGCACCCAGTTCTTCGTCGAATGGATGGCGCTGGACCTGATCCGCGACGCCGAAGGCGACGTGGTCGGCGTGACCGCGCTCGAAATGGAAACCGGCGACCTGCACATCCTGCAGGCCAAGACCGTGCTGCTGGCCACCGGCGGCGCCGGCCGGATCTTCCAGGCCTCGACCAACGCCTTCATCAACACCGGCGACGGCCTGGGCATGGCCGCGCGTTCGGGCATCCCGCTGCAGGACATGGAGTTCTGGCAGTTCCACCCGACCGGCGTGGCCGGCGCGGGCGTGCTGCTGACCGAAGGCTGCCGCGGCGAAGGCGCGATCCTGCTCAACAGCAACGGCGAGCGCTTCATGGAGCGCTATGCGCCCACCATGAAGGATCTGGCACCGCGCGACTTCGTGTCGCGTTCGATGGACCAGGAAATCAAGGAAGGTCGCGGCTGCGGTCCCAACAAGGACTACATCCACATGAAGCTCGACCACCTGGGCGCCGACACCATCCACAAGCGCCTGCCCTCGGTCTACGAGATCGGCATCAACTTCGCGAACGTCGACGTCACGAAGGAACCGATTCCGGTGGTGCCCACCATCCACTACCAGATGGGCGGCATCCCGACCAACATCAACGGCCAGGTCGTGATCCAGAAGGGCGAAGAGAACAGCCTGGCGGTGAACGGTCTCTATGCCGTGGGCGAATGCTCCTGCGTGAGCGTGCACGGCGCCAACCGCCTGGGCACCAACTCGCTGCTCGACCTGCTGGTGTTCGGCAAGGCCGCCGGCAACCACATCGTGCAGTTCAACGACAAGCAGAAGGAGCACAAGCCGCTGCCGGCCGATGCGGCCGACCGCTCGCTCGAACGCCTGAACCAGCTCGAAAGCTCCACCGCCGGCGAGTACGCCCAGGATGTGGCCGGCGAGATCCGCTCCGTCATGCAGCAGCACGCCGCCGTGTTCCGCAAGCAGGCGTCGATGGACGAAGGCGTGGTCAAGATCGCCGCGATGCGTGACCGCGTCAAGGCCATCACGCTCAAGGACAAGTCGCGCGTGTTCAACACCGCCCGCATCGAGGCGCTGGAAGTCGACAACCTGATCGAAGTCGCGCAAGCCACCATGGTCTCGGCCGCCGCCCGCACCGAATGCCGTGGCGCGCACACCGTCGAAGACTACGAGCGCCCGGCCGACGATCCCGTCGCGCCGCTCGGCCGCGACGACGCGAACTGGCTCAAGCACACGCTGTGGCACAGCGAGAGCAATAGCCTCTCGTACAAGCCGGTCCGGCTCAAGCCGCTGACGGTCGATTCGGTGCCGCCCAAGGTCCGTACGTTCTAAGCATGCAAGAACAAAACATCACAAGGTCACCACGATGAAGCGCACATTCCAGATCTACCGCTACGACCCGGACAAGGACGCGAAGCCGTACATGCAGACCATCGAGGTCGAACTCGACGGCCACGAACGCATGCTGCTCGACGCGCTGATGAAGCTCAAGGCGCAGGACCCGACGCTGTCGTTCCGCCGCTCGTGCCGCGAGGGCGTCTGCGGCTCCGATGCGATGAACATCAACGGCAAGAACGGTCTGGCCTGCCTGACCAACATGAACACGCTCAAGGGCACGGTGGTGCTCAAGCCGCTGCCGGGCCTGCCCGTGATCCGCGACCTGATCGTGGACATGACGCAGTTCTTCAAGCAGTACAACTCGATCAAGCCGTACCTGCAGAACGACAACGTGCCGCCCGAGAAGGAACGCCTGCAGAGCCCCGAAGAGCGCGAAGAGCTCGACGGCCTCTACGAGTGCATCCTGTGCGCGAGCTGCTCGACCAGCTGCCCGAGCTTCTGGTGGAACCCCGACAAGTTCGTGGGCCCGGCCGGCCTGCTGCAGGCCTACCGCTTCATCGCCGACAGCCGCGACGAAGCCACCGCCGAGCGCCTGGACAACCTGGAAGACCCGTACCGCCTGTTCCGCTGCCACACGATCATGAACTGCGTCGACGTGTGCCCGAAGAACCTGAACCCCACCAAGGCCATCGGGAAGATCAAGGAACTGATGGTGCGTCGCGCCATCTGACCTTCTTCAGGACATCCTGCCCGCCATGACACAGGTCGACACACTCGATACCCCGCTCGGCGAGCGGCGCTTGAGCAAGCTCAAGTGGCGCTGCCGTCGCGGCCTGCTGGAAAACGACCTGTTCATCGCGCGCTTCTTCGAGCGGCATGAATCTGGCATGACCGAGCGCCAGGCGCAGGCCATGGAGACCTTGATGGATCTGTCGGATCACGATCTGATGGATCTTTTCATGCGGCGCACCGAGCCCGATGCGGGCTGGGCCGACGCCGACGTGGTGGACCTGCTGCGACTGCTGCGCGTCTGAGCGCCGCACCACAGGTTCATGCTCCCCCGAACATTCATCTTTTGAGAAAGAAAGTCGAAATGAAAGCTTCCGAGACCAAAGCCACCCTGTCGTTCAGCAACGGCGGCAACAGCGTCGACCTGCCGGTCTACAAGGGCACCGTGGGTCCCGACGTGATCGACATCCGCAAGCTGTACGCACAGACCGGCATGTTCACGTACGACCCGGGCTTCATGTCGACCGCGGCATGCCAGTCCTCGATCACCTACATCGACGGCGACAAGGGCGAACTGCTGTACCGCGGCTACCCCATCGAACAGCTCGCGACCAACTGCGACTTTCTGGAAACCTGCCATCTGCTGCTGTACGGAGAACTGCCGGACGCACCGAAGAAGGAAGAGTTCACCAAGCTCGTGACCAACCACACGATGGTCAACGAGCAGATGCAGTTCTTCCTGCGCGGCTTCCGTCGCGATGCGCATCCGATGGCCATCATGACCGGCCTGGTCGGCGCCCTGTCGGCCTTCTATCACGACAGCACGGACATCAACAATCCGAAGCACCGCGAGATCGCCGCGATCCGCCTGATCGCGAAGATGCCCACGCTGGTGGCCATGGCGTACAAGTACACGGTGGGCCAGCCCTACATGTACCCGAAGAACGACCTGAGCTACGCCGGCAACTTCCTGCACATGATGTTCGCCACGCCGTGCGAAGAGTACAAGGTGAACCCGGTGCTCGAGCGCGCGCTCGACCGCATCTTCATCCTGCACGCGGACCACGAGCAGAACGCCTCGACCTCGACCGTGCGCCTGTGCGGCTCGTCGGGCACCAACCCCTTCGCGGCCATCGCAGCCGGCGTGGCCTGCCTCTGGGGCCCGGCCCACGGCGGCGCCAACGAAGCGGCGCTCAACATGCTCTACGACATCCAGAAGGCTGGCGGCGTGGAGAAGATCGGCGACTTCATCAAGCAGGTCAAGGACAAGAACTCCAACGTCAAGCTGATGGGCTTCGGTCATCGTGTCTACAAGAACTACGATCCGCGCGCCAAGCTGATGCAGGAAACCTGCAAGGAAGTGCTGGCCGAGCTGGGCCTGGAAAACGACCCGCTGTTCAAGCTGGCCATGGCGCTCGAGAAGATCGCCCTGGAAGACGAATACTTCGTGTCGCGCAAGCTCTACCCGAACGTCGACTTCTACTCGGGCATCGTGCAACGCGCCATCGGCATCCCGGTGCCGCTGTTCACCGCGGTGTTCGCGCTGGCCCGCACGGTCGGCTGGATCGCCCAGCTCAACGAGATGATCGGCGACCCCGAGTACAAGATCGGCCGTCCGCGCCAGCTGTTCGAAGGCTCGGTCCAACGCGACGTGAAGCCCATCGCCCAACGCTGAGCCCCGCCGCTCGCGCCTTGAAAAAAGCTGCCTTCGGGCAGCTTTTTTGCGTCTTGGCTTACAGGAAATTCTTGAGCGATTGTTAACTTGGGTTCCGGAGGGTGACTCCCCATTCGATCCCGTCAACAACTGCTCAACGCTCTATCCAAGGAGTTCTGTCATGAAGAAACTAGCCGCACTGCTCGCCGTCACGTTCGCTTTCGCCGTGCCCCTGGCCGGGTGCAACACCGTCAAGGGCGCAGGCCAGGACATCCAGAAGGGCGGCAACAAGATCGAGGACGCCGCAACGAAGCGCCAGTAAGCCGGCCAGGCCGAATGACGCAAAGCGGGCCACGGGCCCGCTTTTTTTCGTGGGCGGACGCATCGTGGGCAGGCAACCTGGCCATCGTGTATCACGATGGCGGAGAAATTCTCTCTATAGGACAATAGCCCTCCCACCATCTTCCAGCACGATGCCCTCGCCGTGACCGCGTCCGAACGCACCTTTGCCCGCCGCATCGATCTCACCTCGCTCCAGCTCTTCGTGGCGGTGTGCGAGCTGGGCAGCATCGGCCGCGCGGCGGAGCGCGAGTTCATCGCGGCCTCGGCCATCAGCAAGCGGCTGTCGGACCTGGAATCGGCACTTGGCACGCCGCTGCTCTACCGCCACACGCGCGGCGTCGACCTCACGCCCGCCGGCGAGAGCCTGCTGCACCACGCGCGCTCGGTGCTCTACAGCCTCGAGAAGATGCAGGGCGAACTCAGCGAATACGCCGACGGCGTGCGCGGTCACGTCCGCGTGCACGCCAACATCTCGGCCATCGTGCAGTTCCTGCCCGAGGACCTGGGCGCGTTCCGCCGCGACCATGAAGAGATCAAGATCGATCTCGAGGAGCACCTGAGCGCCGAAGTGCAGCGCGCAGTGCACGAGGGCGCGGCCGACCTGGGCATCTGCTACCTGTCCGACGGCGCGAGCGAACTCCAGAGCCTGTCATACCGCCACGACCGCCTCGTGCTGATCGTGCCGCTTGGCCACGCACTGGCCGAGAAGGCCGAACTCGCTTTTGCCGAGTCGCTCGAGTACGACCACGTCGGCCTGCACACCAACAGCTCCATCTACGTCGCGACGCGGCAGGCCGCGCTCGACGCCGGCCGCACCATCAAGCTGCGCATCCACGTGACCGGCCTCGACGCGATGTGCCGCATGATCGAGAACGGCCTGGGCATCGGCGTGATGCCCGGCCATGCCTTCGAACTGATGCGCGGCGGCATCGGGCGCCGGCTCACCAGTGTGGCGCTGAGCGACCTCTGGGCGCGGCGCGAGATCCGGCTGGTGGCACGCGACTTCTCGACGCTGCCGGTGGCCGCGCGCTCGCTGGTCGCGCACCTGCAGGCCTCGGGCGCGGCCAACGAAGGCCTTGCGCTCGCGGCCTGACCCGGCGCCAACGCGCATCCCACGAATCACCCCACGAAAGAAGACCGACCATGGCACGCACGCTCTACGACAAGATCTGGGACGAACACGTCGTCCACACCGAGGACGACGGCACCGCGATCCTCTACATCGACCGCCACCTGGTGCACGAAGTGACCAGCCCGCAAGCCTTCGAAGGCCTGCGCGAGGCCGGCCGCAAGCTGTGGCGCATCAGCTCGGTGGTCGCCACGGCCGACCACAACACGCCGACCACCGGCTGGGAACGCGGCTACGAGGGCATCGCCGACCCGACCAGCAAGGAGCAGGTCACCACGCTGGACCACAACATCGCCGAGTTCGGCGCCGCGGCCTTCTTCCCCTTCCTGAGCAAGCGCCAGGGCATCGTGCACGTGATCGGCCCGGAAAGCGGCGCGACCTTGCCGGGCATGACCGTGGTCTGCGGCGACTCGCACACCTCCACCCATGGCGCCTTCGGCGCGCTGGCGCACGGCATCGGCACCAGCGAGGTCGAGCACGTGATGGCCACGCAGACGCTGCTGGGCAAGAAGGCCAAGAACATGCTCGTGAAGGTCGACGGCAAGCTGCCGCTGGGCTGCACCGCCAAGGACATCGTGCTGGCCATCATCGGCAAGATCGGCACCGCCGGCGGCACGGGCTACACCATCGAATTCGCGGGCTCGGCGATTCGCGACCTGAGCATGGAAGGCCGCATGACGGTCTGCAACATGGCCATCGAAGCCGGCGCGCGCGCCGGGCTGGTGGCGGTCGACGAAAAGACCATCAGCTACGTCAAGGGCCGCCCGCTCGCGCCCACCGGCGTGGAATGGGAGCACGCCGTGAGCTACTGGCGCACGCTGCAGTCCGACCCGGGCGCGAACTTCGACGCCGTGGTCACGCTCGACGCCACGCAGATCCCGCCGCAGGTCACCTGGGGCACCTCGCCCGAGATGGTCGTCGACATCAACGGCCGCGTGCCCGATCCCGACAAGGAAAAGGACGCCAACAAGCGCGGCGCCATCGAACGCGCGCTGGTCTACATGGGCCTGGAGCCCAACAAGGCCATGAACGACATCTTCATCGACAAGGTGTTCATCGGCTCGTGCACCAACAGCCGCATCGAGGACATGCGCGAAGCCGCGGCCGTGGTCAAGAAGCTGGGCCAGAAGGTCGCGAAGAACGTCAAGCTCGCGATGGTCGTGCCCGGTTCGGGCGTGGTGAAGGAACAGGCCGAACGTGAAGGCCTGGACGTGATCTTCAAGGCCGCCGGCTTCGAATGGCGCGAGCCCGGCTGCTCGATGTGCCTGGCGATGAACGCCGACCGGCTCGAGCCCGGCGAGCGCTGCGCCTCGACGTCGAACCGCAACTTCGAAGGCCGCCAGGGCGCGGGTGGCCGCACCCACCTCGTGAGCCCGGCCATGGCCGCCGCCGCCGCCGTGCACGGCCATTTCGTCGACGTGCGCACCTTCGCCTGATCTGGAGACATCACATGCAGAAATTCACCGTGCACCAGGGCCTCGTGGCCCCGATGGACCGCGAGAACGTCGACACCGACGCGATCATTCCCAAGCAGTTCCTCAAGTCGATCAAGAAGACCGGCTTCGGCGTGAACCTGTTCGACGAATGGCGCTACCTCGACGCCGGCTTCCCGGGCCAGGATCCGGCCAGCCGCAAGCCCAACCCCGACTTCGTACTCAACCAGCCGCGCTACGCCGGGGCGTCCGTGCTGCTGGCACGCAAGAACTTCGGCTGCGGCTCGTCGCGCGAACACGCACCGTGGGCGCTCGACCAGTACGGCTTCCGCGCGATCATCGCGCCGAGCTACGCCGACATCTTCTTCAACAACAGCTTCAAGAACGGCCTGCTGCCGATCGTGCTGCCCGAAGCCCAGGTGGCTCAGTTGTTCGACGAGGCCCTTGCGTTCCCCGGCTACAAGCTGACCATCGACCTGGAGCGCCAGGTGGTGGTGAAGCCCGACGGCGGCGAACTCGCCTTCGACGTGCAGGCCTTCCGCAAGTACTGCCTGATCAACGGCCTCGACGACATCGGCCTGACGCTGCGTCACAAGGACAAGATCAAGGCCTTCGAGGCCGAGCGGCTGGCGCAGAAGCCCTGGCTCGCGCACACGATGCTGGCCAACGCCTGAGCGTCGCCCTCCTTATCTCTCTCCACAAGCAACGACAAAATGAAAATCGCAGTTCTCCCAGGTGATGGCATCGGCACCGAAATCGTGGCGGAAGCCGTCAAGGTGCTCCACGCGCTCGACCTGAAGTTCGAGATGGAAACGGCCCTCGTCGGCGGCGCCGCCTACGACGCGCACGGCCATCCGCTGCCCGAGGCCACGCTCAAGCTCGCGAAGGAATCCGACGCGGTGCTGTTCGGCGCCGTGGGCGACTGGAAGTACGACACGCTCGAGCGCCAGTTCCGCCCCGAGCAGGCGATCCTGGGCCTGCGCAAGAACCTCGGCCTGTTCGCCAACTTCCGCCCGGCCATCTGCTACGAGCAGCTGGTCGCGGCCTCGAGCCTCAAGCCCGAGCTGATCGCCGGCCTGGACATCCTGATCATCCGCGAGCTGACCGGCGACATCTACTTTGGCCAGCCGCGCGGCCGCCGCACCGCCGTCGACGGCCACTTCCCCGGTGCCGAGGAAGCCTTCGACACGATGCGCTATTCGCGCCCCGAGGTCGAACGCATCGCGCGCGTCGCCTTCGAAGCCGCGCGCAAGCGCAGCAAGCGCGTGACCAGCGTCGACAAGGCCAACGTGCTCGAGACCTTCCAGTTCTGGAAGGACATCGTCACGGAAGTGGGCAAGGAGTACCCGGACGTCGAGCTCGACCACATGTATGTCGACAACGCGGCCATGCAGCTCGTCAAGGCGCCGAAGAAGTTCGACGTGGTAGTCACCGGCAACATGTTCGGCGACATCCTGTCGGACGAAGCGGCGATGCTCACCGGCTCGATCGGCATGCTGCCCTCGGCCTCGCTCAATTCGAGCAACCAGGGCCTGTACGAACCCAGCCACGGCAGCGCGCCCGACATCGCGGGCAAGGGCGTGGCCAACCCGCTGGCGACCATCCTGAGCGCCGCGATGATGCTGCGCTACTCGCTGAACCAGGAAGAGTCCGCCCAGCGCATCGAGACCGCTGTCAAGAAGGTGCTGGCCCAGGGCCTGCGCACGCCCGACATCTACAGCGAAGGCACCACCAAGGTGGGCACGGTGGCGATGGGCGATGCGGTGCTGAAGGCGCTGTAAGGCCGCCTCGCGGCCACCCTGCCGCGCCCCACGACGTGGAGGCGCGGCAGGGCCGCGGTTCAGCCCGGGATCTCGGGCTCGACCAGCTGCGCAAGCTGCGCCAGCGACTCCTGCCAGCCCAGGTAGCACATCTCCACCGGAATCACCTCCGGAATCCCTTCCTGCACGATGCTCAGTTCGGTGCCGCCGAGCACGGCCTTGAGCACCACCGTCACCTGCAGTTCACCCGGCAGGTTCGGGTCGTCGAAGCGGTCCGTATAGCGCAGGCGCTCGTTGGGCACCAGTTCCAGGTACTCGCCACCGAAGGCATGACCGTTGCCGGTGGAGAAGTTCTGGAAGGACATCTTGAAGCGGCCGCCCACCTTCGGCTCGAAATGGTGGACCTTGCAAACGAAGCCGTAGGGCGGCAGCCACTTGGCCATGGCGTCGGCGTCGAGGAAGGCGCGGTAGACCTTCTCGGGCCGGGTCTTGAGGATGCGATGCAGTCGGACGGTACCGGTGGGCATGGGCTGGTCTCCTGGCGGGGTCGGGGTGGGTTGGCATTCATACACCATCTCGCGCACATCCGCTACAATGTCCGCCATGTTTGTCGCCCGTCCGTTCACCCTGAACCCAGCATCCGCCGCCCCGGCCGATGTGGCCGTGTGCGCAATCATCATCAAAACCACGACCATTAAGGGCTGATCCAGCCTGGTTCGTCGTGCGCCCTCCCCCGGCCCTGACGAGCCGGGCCCCTCAGCCGTTGCTGACCGCGGGAATCTTTATCTATTGAAGGGCGTTGACATGAGCAAGTTGGTGGGCCTCGTCGGATGGCGCGGCATGGTGGGTTCGGTCCTGATGGACCGCATGGTGGCCGAGGGTGACTTCGGTCTGATCGAGCCGGTCTTCTTCTCGACCTCCAATGCCGGCGGCAAGGCCCCGGCGATGGCCAAGAACGAGACCACGCTCAAGGACGCACACGACATCGACGCGCTGAAGAAGTGCGACATCGTCATCACCGCGCAAGGCGGCGACTACACCAGCGAAGTGTTCCCCAAGCTGCGGGCCGCCGGCTGGAACGGCCACTGGATCGACGCGGCTTCGACGCTGCGCATGAACGACGACGCGATCATCGTGCTCGACCCGGTCAACCTGCCCGTGATCCAGAACGCGCTGGCCAAGGGCGGCAAGAACTGGATCGGCGGCAACTGCACCGTGAGCTGCATGCTGATGGGTGTGGGCGCGCTGTACAAGGCCGGCCTGGTCGAGTGGATGACCAGCATGACCTACCAGGCGGCCTCGGGTGGCGGCGCGCAGCACATGCGCGAACTGCTGACCCAGTTCGGCACGCTCAACGCCGAAGTGCGTTCGCTGCTCGACGACCCCAAGTCGGCCATCCTCGAGATTGACCGCAAGGTGCTGCACAAGCAGCAGAACCTGTCGGCCGCCGAGACCGCCAACTTCGGCGCCCCGCTGGGCGGCTCGCTGATTCCCTGGATCGACAAGGACCTCGGTATCGGCAAGCGCCAGGACGACGCCGACTGGGGCGTCTCCAAGGAAGAGTGGAAGGGCGGCGCCGAAACCAACAAGATCCTGGGCCAGGGCGCGGGCTTCGGCACCGCGGCCACGCCGGTCGACGGCTTCTGCGTGCGCATCGGCGCGATGCGCTGCCACAGCCAGGCCCTGACCTTTAAGCTCAAGAAGAACGTGCCGCTGGCCGACATCGAGGCGCTGATCGCCGGCGACAACGCCTGGGCCAAGGTGATTCCCAACACCCGTGAAGCCACGGTCAAGGACCTCACGCCCGTGGCCGTCACCGGCACCATGGACATCCCGGTGGGCCGCATCCGCAAGCTGGCGATGGGGCCCGAGTACGTCGGCGCCTTCACCATCGGCGACCAGCTGCTGTGGGGCGCCGCGGAACCGCTGCGCCGCATGCTGCGGATCCTGCTGGAAGCCTGAAGTCGTTGCGGGACGGAGACATCGCAGGGGCGTGAGTTGCTTGGCCGCAACGGCTCCTCGCTACCGAAGTTGGTGCGCACTGGGTCCCACAGGCCTGTCGCCTTGTCAGTGTCGGTTGATGATGTTAACGTCCCCTTACACTTTCGGGCCGCGGTGCCCCCCTTCAGCATGACAAGACCTCCGTTGCCTGCGGCCCGCGTTCTGGCCACCCGCCCGCCCCGGACGCTTCCGGGCCGGGCGCCGCTTTCCGCGCTCGGCGCGGCCATCGCGCTGGCGCTGGGCGGCGTGGCCTTCGATGCGCAGGCCTTGTCGCTGGGCCGGATCACGGTGCAGTCGGCGCTCGGCGAACCGCTGCGCGCGGAGATCGACGTCACCGAGATCAGCGCCGCCGAGGCCGAGGGCCTGCGGGTGAACGTCGGATCGCCGGAGGTTTTCCGCAGTGCCGGCGTGCCCTACAACTCGGCGCTGTCCGACGTGCGCAGCACGCTGCAGCGGCGCGCCGACGGCCGCTACGTGGTGCGCCTGAGCAGCAACCGCTCGGTCTCCGACCCCTTCATCGACCTGGTGATCGAAGCCAGCTGGGGCTCGGGCCGCATCACGCGCGACTACACCGTGCTGCTGGACCCACCGAGCAGCCGGCCCTCCGCCGCCGCAGCAGCGCCCATCGCGCCAACACAAGCCCAGATCAGCCCGCCCGCCGCGCAAGCGCCGATGGCTTCGGCACCGCCTCGCCCGCGCGCGGTGGCCGCCGCCGTGGCACCGCCCCCGCCCGCTCCGGCCGCGCCGAGCGAGCCCCCCGCAGCCCGCGGCGCCGCCGCAGGCGACGGCGGCCAGGTCACGGTCCGCACCGGCGACACCGCCAGCAAGATCGCCGGCGCGCACAAGCCGGCCGAGGTCTCGCTCGACCAGATGCTGGTGGCCCTGCTGCGCGCCAACCCCAACGCCTTCATCAACGGCAACGTGAACCGCGTGCGTGCCGGCGCGGTGCTCGATCTGCCGAGCGCCGCACAGGCCTCGGCCACGCCCGCCGCCGAAGCACGCCGCACCGTGATCGCGCAAAGCCGCGACTTCGGCGACTACCGCCGGCGGCTGGCCGACAACGCACCGAACGCCAAGGTCGCGGGCGCCGATCGCCAGGCCTCGGGCAAGCTGCAGGCCAACGTCCAGGATCGCAATGCGACCGCCGCCTCGCCCGACAAGCTGACCATCGCGCAGGCCCGCGCCGCCGACGACAAGCTGGCGCAGGCGCGCCAGGCCCAGGAAAGCAACGCCCGCCTGGCGGAGCTCTCGAAGAACATCAACGAGCTGAACAAGCTCCAGGGCGCCGGAGCGCCCGCGGCCGCCGTGGCACCGGCAGGTCCCTCGGCTGCGCCGACCGCCGCGCCCGCTGCGACGGCAAACCCCTCCGCCGCACCGGCCACACCCGTGGCCGCATCCGCCACGCCCGGCACCCTTCCCGCAGTCGCGGCACCCGCGGCCCTGGCGGCCGCCGCCGCGGCGCCCACCGCGACCGTGGTCACGCCCCCTGCTGCGGCCGCGGCGTCCGCTCCTCGCGCACCCGCGGCAACCGATGCACCGCCCGCCGAGACCAACTTCCTCGACGAACTGCTGGGCAACCCGCTGATGCTGGGCGGCGGCGCGCTGATCCTGCTGCTGCTGGCCTTCCTGGCCTATCGCCTGACCCAGAGCCGGCGCCGCGACGCCAGCGAAAGCGTATTTCTGGAAAGCCGGCTGCCCAAGGATTCCTTCTTCGCGGCCAGCGGAGGCGAATCGGTCGACACCAAGAACCGCAGCTCCATCGTGTCGTCGCTGTCGTACTCGCCAAGCCAGCTCGACACCGGCGATGTGGACCCGGTGGCGGAGGCCGACGTCTACCTGGCCTATGGCCGCGACCTGCAGGCCGAGGAGATCCTGCGCGAAGCGCTGCGCATCAATCCGGAGCGCGCGGCCATCCATCTCAAGCTGCTCGAGATCCACGCCAAGCGCCGCGACCTGCGCGCCTACGAGGCGCTGGCCGCCGACGTCCACAAGCTCACCGGTGGCACCGGCAGCGACTGGAACCGCGTGGTCGACATGGGCAAGGAACTGGACCCGGGCAACCCGCTGTATGAAGCGGGCGTGCGCCCCGCAGCCGAAGCCGCCTTGCCGATCGCAGCGGTCGCCGTGGCGGCCGCCACACTGACGCCGCCCCCGCCTCCCGCGGCCGTGCCGCCGCCGCCGGCCTTCGTCTCCTCCGTCGCGCCGCTGGATTTCGACCTCGATCTCCAGATCCCCGACGCCTATCCGACGACCATGACGGCGCCGATCACCGAGCAGCCGGCCATCCAGGCCAATCTGCCCCACCCGCCCAGCCCCGCACCGGCACGCTTCGGACAGGGCCTGCATGACGCGCCGCCGGCGCTGCCGTCCGATCACGATGCATCGGGCGACTTCGACACCGACTTCAATACCGCCCCCGGCGCCCTGGAAACACCGGGTCTCTCGCTTTCGATCCCGGTCGAGGAGCACACCCGGCCCGCGGCCCTGCATGCAGCGCCCAAAGACGACTCCGGCTTCATTGAATTCGACATGAGCGCGCTGTCGGGCCTGAACGGGCGCGATGCCACCGAGACCGAACCGGGCCGCCTCGAGCCGCTGGACGACAGCGAGAGTCCGCATGCGATCAAGCTCTCGCTGGCCCGCGAACTGCAGGCCCTGGGCGACACCGAAGGCGCGCGCTCGCTGGTCGAGGAAGTCGAAGCCGAAAGCTTCGGCGACCTGAAGACACAGGCGAAGCAGTTGCTCGCCGAGTGGGCTTGAACACGCGCGCCGCACCGACCGCGGCCCGCCGACTCCCGTGAGGCTGGCCCTCGGCGTCCGCTACAACGGCCAGGCCTACCAGGGCTGGCAGAGCCAGCTGTCGGGCCAGACCGTGCAGGACAAGCTCGAAGCCGCGCTGGCCCGCTTCGCCGACCGTCCCATCTCCACGCTGTGCGCGGGCCGCACCGACGCCGGTGTGCATGGCCTGACCCAGGTGGTGCACTTCGACACCGACATCGAGCGCACGCCCTTTTCCTGGGTGCGCGGCACCAACCGCTACCTGCCGCCGGACATCGCGCTCCAATGGGCCCATCCGGTGCCCGACGCCTTCCACTGCCGCGCCAGCGCGCTGGCGCGCCGCTACCGCTATGTGCTGTCGCAGTCGCCGGTGCGCCCCAGCCTCGATGCCGGCCGCGTCGGCTGGTCGATGTACCCGCTGGACGGCGACGCGATGCGCGCCGCGGCCGCGCTGCTGATCGGCCAGCACGACTTCAGCTCCTTCCGCGCCTCGGCCTGCCAGGCGCGTTCGCCGGTCAAGACGCTGCGCCGCATCGCCATCACGCAGCACGACGCCTCGCCGGACGGCGAGCGCTGCCACTGGCATTTCGAGTTCGAGGCCGATGCCTTCCTGCACCACATGATCCGCAACCTCATGGGCTGCCTGGTGCGCATCGGCCGGGGCGACGCGCGGCCCGACTGGATCGCCGAGGTGCTGGCCGCGCGCAGCCGCAAGGTCGCGGCGCCCACCTTTGCCGCGGACGGCCTCTACTTCGTCGGCCCGTTGTACGACGCCGCCTGGGGCCTGCCGCCCGAGTCGACCTGGCAGGCCGACGACGCTGCGTATGATGGTTCGCCATGACTTCCGCCTCGCGCATCCGCATCAAGGTCTGCGGCCTCACCCGTGAACAGGATCTCGACGCGGCCGTGGATGCCGGCGTCGACGCCGTCGGTTTCGTGCTCTACCCGGCCAGCCCGCGCGCCGTGAGCGCCGAGCGCGCCGCCGAACTCGCGTCGCGGCTGCCGCCCTTCGTCACGCCGGTGCTGCTGTTCGTCAACGAGACGCCGGAGAACACCGTGGCGGCGCTGGCCCGCGTGCGGGGCGCGATGGCCCAGTTCCATGGCGACGAATCGCCCGCGCAGTGCTCGGATGCGAGCGGCCACGGCGCCTACCGCTTCCTGCGCGCCGCCCGTATTCCGCTGGGTTTGGCAGGGGCAGGCTTCGACCTCGTAAAATACGCTTCCGATTTCTCCCACGCCCAGGCCATCCTGCTCGACGCCCATGTCGACGGTTATGGCGGTGGCGGCAAGGCATTCGATTGGTCACTTCTTCCACCCGCCGTCGACGCTCACCTCGTCTTGAGTGGTGGACTCACACCTGCAAACGTGGCCGATGGCATTCGCCAGCTCCGGCCGCGCTGCCGATCGCTGGCCGTTGACGTGAGTTCCGGCGTCGAGATGTCCAAGGGCATCAAGGACGCCGCCAAGATCCGCGATTTCGTCGCGGCCGTCAGGGCCGCCGAGCTCGCATCCTCCTGACCGCCGCACCGTCTTGTTTCCGACGGGCGCGGCCCATCGAATCGAGACCTATGACCTACCAGCAACCCGATGCCAGCGGCCATTTCGGCCCCTACGGCGGCAGCTTCGCGAGCGAGACGCTCACCCATGCCATCGCCGAACTGCGCGATGCCTACGCCAAGTTCAAGGACGACCCGGACTTCCTGGCCGAATTCCACTACGAGCTCAAGCACTTCGTGGGCCGGCCCTCGCCGATCTACCACGCGGCTCGCACCAGCCGCGAGGTGGGCGGCGCGCAGATCTACCTCAAGCGCGAGGACCTTAACCACACCGGCGCGCACAAGATCAACAACGTGATCGGCCAGGCCATGCTCGCGCGCCGCATGGGCAAGCCGCGCGTGATCGCCGAGACCGGCGCCGGCCAGCACGGCGTGGCGACAGCCACCATCTGCGCGCGCTACGGCCTCGAATGCGTGGTCTACATGGGCAGCCAGGACGTGCAGCGCCAGAGCCCCAACGTCTACCGCATGAACCTGCTGGGCGCCACGGTGGTGCCGGTGGAATCGGGCAGCAAGACGCTCAAGGACGCGCTCAACGAGGCGATGCGCGACTGGGTCACGAACGTGGAAAACACCTTCTACATCATTGGCACCGTGGCCGGCCCGCACCCCTACCCGACCATGGTGCGCGACTTCCAGAGCGTGATCGGCACCGAATGCATCGAACAGATGCCCTCGATGCTGGCGGCCCAGGGCCTGCTGGGCGACGGCCGCCAACCCGACGCGGTGGTCGCCTGCGTGGGCGGTGGCAGCAACGCGATGGGCATCTTCCACCCCTACATCCCCTTCGCCGGCACCCGCCTGATCGGCGTCGAGGCGGCGGGCGAGGGCCTGGACAGCGGCAAGCATTCGGCCTCGATCCTGCGCGGCAGCTCGGGCGTGCTGCACGGCAACCGCACCTACCTGCTGCAGAACGAGGACGGCCAGGTGACCGAAACCCACAGCATCAGCGCCGGCCTCGACTATCCCGGCGTCGGCCCCGAGCACGCCTACCTGGCGGACATCGGCCGCGCCGAATACGTGGGCATCACCGACATGGAGGCGCTCGAAGCCTTCCACTACCTGTGCCGCACGGAGGGCATCATTCCCGCGCTCGAATCCAGCCACGCCGTGGCCCACGCGATGAAGCTCGCCAAGACCATGCGCACCGACCAGTCGATCCTGGTGAACCTCTCGGGACGCGGCGACAAGGACATCGGCACCGTGGCCGACCTCTCGGGCGTCGATTTCTATGACCGCCCTTCCATGCGTGGCCTGAGCGTGAAGGGAGGCAAATGATGAAGTACCCCCACGCTCGCCACTTCGTGTTCTCGCTGCCCCCCGAGGGGGCGCGTGCCTCCCTAGAGGCGGCTCGTCAGGAGGCACCATGAGCCGCATCGCTGCCGCCTTCGAGGCCCTGCAAAAGGACGGGCGCCGCGCGCTCGTGCCCTACGTCACCGCCGGCTTTCCCTACGCCGACATCACACCCGAGCTCATGCACGGCATGGTCGAGGCCGGTGCCGACGTGATCGAGCTGGGCGTGCCCTTCTCCGACCCGATGGCCGACGGTCCCGTGATCCAGAAGGCCGGCGAGGCCGCACTGGCGCTGGGCGTGGGCACGAAGCAGGTGCTGGCCATGGTCGCGGCCTTCCGCCAGACCAACGACCACACGCCGGTCGTGCTGATGGGCTACGCCAACCCGGTCGAGCGCTACAACGGCGTGCACGGCGAGGGCAGCTTCATCCGCGACGCGGCCGCCGCCGGCGTCGACGGCCTGCTGGTCGTCGACTACCCGCCCGAGGAATGCGAGGACTTCGCGGCCGACCTGCGCACGGCCGGCATCGACCTGATCTTCCTGTTGGCGCCCACCAGCACCGACGAGCGCATGGCGCAGGTCGGGCGCATCGCGACCGGCTACGTCTATTACGTCTCGCTCAAGGGCGTGACCGGCGCCGGCCACCTCGACACCGAAGCGGTCGGCCGCATGGTTCCGCGCATCCGCCAGCACGTGAGCGTGCCGGTGGGCGTGGGCTTCGGCATCCGCGACGCGGCCACGGCGCAGGCGGTCGGCTCTGCCGCCGATGCGGTGGTGATCGGCACCCGGATCATCCAGCTGATCGACGGCCAGCCGCGCGAGAAGGTGGTGCCGGCGGTGCGCGAGTTCCTGTCCGGCATCCGCCAGGCGCTGGACGCCCTGCCCGCGGCTACCCCCAAGAACGCGGCTGGCAGATAATTGCCCGTTGCCTGACCCCAGCCCCTCTTTCACATGGTGGGAGAGGGGAGCAGATCGTCGCGCGGGCCTGCCCGTGCGAAAACATAGGATTGCCCATGAGCTGGCTTGAAAAACTGCTACCCCCGAAGATCGCCCAGACCGACCCCAGCGAGCGCCGCCAGATGCCCGAAGGCCTCTGGATCAAGTGCCCGAGCTGCGAGACCGTGCTCTACAAAACCGACCTCGAGCACAACCAGAACGTCTGCCCGAGCTGCAGCCACCACCACCGCATCGGCGCGCGGGCGCGGCTCGACGCCTTCCTCGACCCCGAAGGCCGCTACGAACTGGGCCAGGAAGTGCTGCCGGTCGACGCGCTCAAGTTCAAGGACAGCCGCAAGTACCCCGAGCGGCTCAAGGAAGCGCTGGAGAACACCGGCGAGACCGACGCGCTGATCGTCATGGGCGGGTCGGTCCACAGCATCAACGTGGTCGTGGCCTGCTTTGAATTCGAATTCATGGGCGGCAGCATGGGCAGCGTGGTCGGCGAACGCTTCGTGCGCGGCGTCGAGACCGCGATCGAACAGAAGGTGCCCTTCATCTGCTTCACCGCCACCGGCGGCGCGCGCATGCAGGAAGGCCTGCTGTCGCTGATGCAGATGGCCAAGACCAATTCCGCCCTCACGCACCTGGCGAAGAAGGGCCTGCCCTACATCAGCGTGCTGACCGACCCGACCATGGGCGGCGTGAGCGCCGGCTTCGCCTTCGTCGGCGATGTGGTGATCGCCGAGCCCAAGGCGCTGATCGGCTTCGCCGGCCCGCGCGTGATCGAATCCACCGTGCGCGTGACGCTGCCCGAAGGCTTCCAGCGCGCCGAGTTCCTGCAGACCAAGGGCGCGATCGACTTCATCAGCGACCGGCGCGAGCTGCGCAAGACGATTGCCAGCACCTTGGCGATGCTGCTGCGCCAGCCCGCCGACGCGATTCTCTAGCGCCTGCAAGGCCTGACCCGGCCTCCGCGAGAGGCTGGCGTTTGCCTCAGATCATGAACACCCGCGCCATCAGGTTGCCCAGCACGATGGCCACGACCTGCAGCAGCACGATGGCGGCCAGCGGCGAGAGGTCGATGCCACCGACCAGCGGGATCACGCGGCGCAACGGGCGCACGATGGGTTCGGCCAGGCGCGACACCAGGTCGAGCAGCATGGCCGAGGCGCCCGGCACCCACGACAGCACCGCGTAGACCAGCAGCAGGGCCGTCAGGCCCGAGACCACCAGCTGCAGCAGGCCGATCAGCGAGACCAGCGGCAGGATCGCGATGCGGCCGAACTGGCCGACCAGCAGCAACAGCAGCAGGAACTTCACCATCACCAGCAGCCAGGCCGCCACGGCACTGGCCACGTCCCAGCGCTTGATCGAAGGCACGATGCGCCGCAACGGCATCACGATCCAGTCGCTCACCGCGAACACGAAGCGGCCCAGCGGGTTGCCGAAAGGCACGCGGTGGTACTGCATGTACAGCCGCAGCAGGCAGGCGCCGCCCAGCAGGCCCACGATCACATCGAGCAGGAAAGAGGGGATCTGGTAGAGCATGGCGCGTGCGGCGTGAAGGGACAGGGATGATAGTCATGCGCGCCGCAGGCCAGGCGCTTCGGCGCAGGAGTGCAAGGGTCTCTGTCATTCGGGCGCGCATCTGCTACGGTGCAGCTTGCGCCAACTTGTCCTTTCGACACCATGCCGCCCTCCGCCCCGCTCCCCTCGCCGCTGCCGCTGTTCCCGCTGGGATCGGTGCTGTTTCCCGATGGCTACCTGCCGCTGCGCATCTTCGAGGTGCGCTACCTCGACCTGATCGGCAGGTGCCACCAGCAGGGCCTGCCCTTCGGCGTGGTGAGCCTGACGGCCGGCGCCGAGGTGCGTGTGGCCGGCGCGGGCGCCGAGCGCTTCGCCACGGTCGGCACGCTGGCCACCATCCGCAGCCTGCACAGCCCGCAGCCCGGCCTGCTCGAGATCGAATGCGTGGGCACGCAACGCTTCGAAGTCCGCAGCAGCGAGCTGCAGAAGCACGGCCTCTGGACCGCCGAAGTCGACCCGGTGGCCAACGACATCGCGCTCGGCCTGCCGAGCGATCTGCAGCATGCGGCAGATGCGCTGCGCCGGCTGGTCGACACGCTGGAGCAGCGGCGCATCGCCGCGCAGGACGAGGACCTGCGCCTGCCGATTGCCGCGCCCTATCGCTTCGACGACTGCGGCTGGGTCGCCAACCGCTGGGCCGAGCTGCTGCCCATGGAGAACACGCTCAAGCAGCGGCTGATGGAACTCGACAGCCCGCTCATGCGGCTGGAACTGGTGAGCGACCTGCTGGCGCGCCACAACATTGCTGGCTGACCGGCCCGGCGCCGACCGCGGGCGGCGCGGTGCCTGCCAGGGGACGGCGGGCTAAAATCACGGGCTTCGCGCGGCACCGCTCGTGCCCTCCAGACCCTTGCCCATGACCGAAACTACGACCTCCCCCGCTCCCGCAATCGACGAAAACCAATTGATGGCCGAGCGGCGCGAGAAACTCAAGGCGCTGCGCGCCGGCCAGGGCGTCGCCTTCCCCAACGACTTCAAGCCGCAGCACCGCGCCGTGGGCCTGACCGCCTCGCACGGCGAAGCCAGCGCCGAAACGCTCGAAGCGCAGCCCGTGACGGTCAGCGTGGCCGGCCGCATGATGCTCAAGCGCGTGATGGGCAAGGCCAGCTTCGCCTCGGTGCAGGACGCCACCGGCCGCATCCAGCTCTACGTGACGCGCGACGCGCTGGGCGAAGAGGTCTACGCCGACTTCAAGCGCTGGGACCTGGGCGACATCGTCGGCGCCGAAGGCACCTTGATGAAGACCAAGACCGGCGAGCTGTCGGTCAAGGTCACGAAGCTGCGCCTGCTCACCAAGAGCCTGCGCCCGCTGCCCGACAAGTTCCACGGCATGGCCGACCAGGAGCAGAAGTACCGCCAGCGCTACGTCGACCTGATCACCGACGAATCGGCGCGTGACCGCTTCAAGGCGCGCAGCAAGGCCGTGAGCGCGCTGCGCGAGTTCATGGTGGCCAACGACTTCCTCGAGGTCGAGACGCCCATGCTGCACCCCATTCCGGGCGGCGCCAACGCCAAGCCCTTCAAGACGCACCACAACGCGCTCGACCAGGAGATGTTCCTGCGCATCGCGCCCGAGCTCTACCTCAAGCGCCTGATCGTGGGCGGCTTCGAGCGCGTGTTCGAGATCAACCGGAGCTACCGCAACGAAGGCATCTCGGTGCGGCACAACCCCGAGTTCACGATGATGGAGTTCTACGCGGCCTACTGGAACTACCAGGACCTGATGGACTTCACCGAACTGATCATCCGCACGATCGCGAAGAAGACCACCGGCGGCGAGCAGCTGACGTACCAGGGCAAGGCGGTCGACCTGAGCCAGCCTTTCGAGCGGCTCACGATCCGCGAAGCCATCGTCAAGCACACCGACGCCGGCGAGAACGTCGACGACACCACCTGGCTGATCAACGCCCTGCGCAAGATCGGCCTGAGCGAGGAAAAGAACAAGCTCTCGCAGCGCAGCCTGGCGAGCCTGCAGGTGCTGTACTTCGAGGAGACGGTCGAAGAGAAGCTCTGGCAGCCGACCTTCATCATGGAGCACCCGACCGAGATCTCGCCGCTGGCACGCGCCAACGACGACCGCCCGGAAGTCACCGAGCGTTTCGAGCTCTACATCACCGGCCGCGAGTTCGGCAACGGCTTCAGCGAGCTCAACGACGCCGAAGACCAGGCCGCGCGCTTCAACGCGCAGGTCGCGGCCAAGGACTCGGGCGACGACGAAGCCATGTTCTACGACCACGATTTCGTGCGCGCACTCGAATACGGCATGCCGCCCACCGGCGGCTGCGGCATCGGCATCGACCGCTTCATGATGCTGCTGACCGACTCGCCGAGCATCCGCGACGTGATCCTGTTCCCCGCACTGCGTCGAGAAGTTTGAACGCGACGAACGCCGGCATCGGCATCGATTTCGGCACCTCCAACTCCGCGATCGCCTGGGCGATCGATGGCGGCATCGCCGAGGCGCTGCCGCTCGAGGGCACGGCCACGACCATGCCGACCGCCCTGTTCTACAACGCCGAAGACCGCACGACGCACTTCGGCCGCGACGCCGTCGCCATGTACCTGGCCGGCGTCGAAGGCCGGCTGATGCGCTCGCTCAAGAGCCTGCTGGGCAGTTCGCTGATGCAGGAGACCACGGCCGTCTACGACGGGCTGATCAGCTTCCAGGACATCGTCGCGCGCTTCCTGCACGAGCTGGGCACGCGCGCCGAGAAGACGCTGGGCCACCGGCCCGAGCGCGTGGTGCTCGGCCGGCCGGTGCACTTCGTCGACGACGACGCCAAGCGCGACCGCCAGGCCGAAGACAGCCTGCGCCTGGCCGCGCGCGCCGCGGGCTTCCGCGAGATCGCCTTCCAGTTCGAGCCGATCGCCGCGGCCTTCGACTACGAGCAGCGCGTGAGCAAAGAGTCGGTGATCCTGATCGTCGACATCGGCGGCGGCACCTCCGACTTCACCGTGGTCCGGCTCGGCCCCGAGCGTGCGGTGCGGCCCGAACGCAGCGACGACGTGCTGGCCACCAGCGGCGTGCACATCGGCGGCACCGACTTCGACCAGCGACTGAACCTCGAACGCGTGATGCCGCTGCTGGGCTTCCGCCACCACGACGCGCGCGGGCGCGAGGTGCCGAGCAAGGTCTTCTTCGAGCTCTCGTCCTGGCACCTGATCAACTGGCTCTACGCGCCCAAGGCGGTGCGCCAGGCGCAGGAGCTGCGCACCAGCTATGCCGATCCGCGGCTGCACGCCCGGCTCATGACGGTGCTGGAAGAGCGCTACGGCCACCGCATCGCCAGCGAGGTCGAGCAGGCCAAGATCGACAGCTCGGTCGGCAATGCGGCCGTGACCATCGACCTCTCCTTTGCCGAAGCCGGCCTGGGCGCCTCGCTGACGCCCCAGGACATGGCCGAGCAGCTGGCCGATGCGCTGGGCAAGGTGGTGGCCAGCGCGCACGAATGCGTGCGCCGCGCGGGCCTGCGCAGCCACGACCTCGACGCGATCTACCTGACCGGCGGCTCCTCGGCGCTGCGCCCCTTTCAGGACGCGCTGCGGCGCAGCTTCGCCGGCGTCAAGCTGGTCGAGGGCGACCTGTTCGGCGGCGTGGCCGCGGGCCTGGCCTACGCGGCCCGGGCCACGCGCAAGACCGCCAGCACGGCGTGAAGTACCTCGCGCACTACCCGCCTGCGCTGCAGGCGCAGGTGCGCGAGCTGATCGCCACGCAGGGGCTGGCGCCGATGCTGCGCAAGCGCTACCCGGCGATGCACGCGGTGCGCACCGACCGCGCGCTGTACGACTACGTGACCGGCCTCAAGAACGAGTTCCTGCGCAACGCCGATCCGCTGTCCAAGGTGATGTTCGACAGCAAGCTGCACGTGATCCGCCATGCGTTGGGCACCCACACCACGGTCTCGCGCGTGCAGGGCAGCAAGCTCAAGGCCAAGCGCGAGATCCGCGTGGCCAACCTGTTCAAGGCGGTGCCGCTCGAGTGGCTGCGGATGATCGTGGTGCACGAGCTCGCGCACATGAAGGAGCGCGAGCACGACAAGGCCTTCTATGCGCTGTGCACGCACATGGACCCCGACTACCACCAGCGCGAGTTCGACCTGCGGCTCTACCTGACGCACCTCGACACTGGTGGCGCGCGGCTGTGGAGCGCCGAGCCGGACCCGGCCTCGGACAACCCCGACGCCTGAGAGGCTTCAGCCGGGCAGCAGGGCCGCTGCCCGACGGTAGGCCGCGGACGCGGTCAAGGCGTCCCAGTCCAGGGCGGCCGACGTGGGCAGCAAGGCGCGGCGCCGGGCCTCGCCGGCGGCATCGGGCTGCCAGCGGCCGTCGTTCGCTGCGGCACTGAAGCCGGCCAGCAGTTCATCCAACGGCGCACCCTCGCCCACGCTCTGGTTGCAGAGCATCGCCAGGTCGCAGCCGGCCGCGAGCGCGGCCAAGGCGGCGTCGGTGTAGCTGAGCAGCTGGCCGTCGATGTAGCGGCCGGCCTCCATGCTCAGGTCGTCGCTGAAGATCGCCCCCTCGAAGCCCAATCGGCCGCGCAGGATGGCCTGCAGCCATCGGGCCGAGAAGCCCGCGGGGCGTGCATCGACCTTGGGATAGATCACATGGGCCGGCATCACTGCGGCCAGCGTGCCGCCGAGCCATTCGAAGGGCCGTGCGTCGTCGGCCAGGATGGCCTTGAGGCTGCGCCGGTCGACCGGGATCGCGACATGCGAGTCGGCCTTGACGAAGCCATGGCCGGGAAAGTGCTTGCCGCAGTTGGCCATGCCGGCCTGCAGCAGGCCGTGCATCAGGCTCTTGGCCAGCAGCGCGGCGACGCGCGGGTCGCGATGGAAGCTGCGGTCGCCGATCACCGAGCTCTCGCCATGGTCGAGATCGAGCACCGGCGCGAAGCTGAAGTCGACGCCGACCGCGCGCAGCTCGCTGGCCAGCACGAAGCCGGCCGCGGTCGCGGCCTGCACGGCGCGCATCGCGTCGTCCATCCACAGCGTGCCCAGCGTGCGCATCGAGGGCAGCCGGGTGAAACCGTCGGTGCGGAAGCGCTGCACGCGCCCGCCCTCGTGGTCGACGCAGACCAGGATGTCGGGCCGGATCGCCTTGATCTCGGCATTGAGCGCCTGCATCTGTGCCCTGTCCTGCCAGTTGCGCGCGAAATGGATCACGCCGCCGACCTGCGGATGGGCGAGCCGGCGCCGGTCGGCGGGCGTGAGCGCGGTGCCGGCCACGTCGATCACGAGGGGCCGCTGGGTCGTCGTCGGGGAATTCATGGGCTCGGGTCCGTCTTCGGGTTCTGCTCGACCACCACGAAGCTGGCCGCGTAATCGGTTTCGTCGGTCACAGTGACGTGGGCCGTGAGCCCGCGGGCCTCGAACCACTCCTTGAGCACGCCGTGCAGCACGATCACCGGCTTGCCGCTGCGCTCGTTGGCGATCTCGCAGAGCCGCCAGCTCATGGGCATGCGCATGCCCATGCCGACGGCCTTGCTGAAGGCCTCCTTGGCCGAGAAGCGCGTCGCCAGGTAGCTCAGGCCGCGCTTGGGCCAGCGCGCGCTGCGCGCCTGCCAGACCGCGAATTCGGCGTCGCTGAGCACCTTGCGCGCAAAGCGCTCGCCCTGGCGCTCGAAGGTGGCGGCGACGCGGCGCAGGTCGCAGATGTCGGTGCCGATGCCGTAGATCACGCGTTCACTTGGCGGCCTGCGCCTCGTCGATGCAGCGCAGGTAGTCGCGCGTGGTGGCCGCGTAGCCCAGCTCGAGCGCGTCGGCGACGAAGGCATGGCCGATCGAGACCTCCTTGACACCCGGCACTTCCCGCAGGAAATCGCTGAGGTTGTCGCGGCTCAGGTCGTGGCCGGCATTGACCTCGAGGCCCGCGGCCTGGGCGGCGCGCGCGGTCTCGGCATAGCGTGCCAGCACTTCGGCGGCCTTTGCCGTGCCGCGCGAGGCTGCATAGCCTTCGGTGTAGAGCTCGACCCGGTCGGCGCCCACGGCCTTGACCGCGGCCATCATCTCGGGGATCGGGTCCATGAACAGGCTCACGCGCACGCCCAGCGCCTTGGTTTCGGCGATCAGCGCGCGCAGGCGCTCGGCGTCGGCCGGAAAGCTCCAGCCGTGGTCGCTGGTCGACTGCGTCTCGCTGTCGGGCACGAAGGTGGCCTGGTGGGGCCGGCAGGCGCGCACGAAGTCCATCAGGTTGTGGAAGGGGTTGCCTTCGATGTTGAACTCGACCTGCTGCCAGTCGCGCGACAGCAGCGCCCAGAGATCGTGCACGTCGTGTGCGCGGATGTGGCGCTCGTCGGGCCGCGGGTGCACCGTGATGCCCGTGGCGCCGGCTTCCAGGCACAGGGTCGCGGCGCGCAGCACGCTGGGGATGCCGAGGTGGCGCGTGTTGCGCACCAGTGCAACCTTGTTCAGGTTGACCGAAAGGGCCGTGGGGGAGGAAGGCGTGGTCATGGGCGATCAGAGGGCTTGCAGATCCCGCATCATCTGCCGGGTCCGCAGGGTGGTAACGCCGCAATGGTAGTTCAGCAGCGTGCGCAGCTGGCTGCGCAGGGCCGCGTTGCTGCCGGCGCTGAGCAGGGCCACGCAGCGCAGCGTGGCCGAAAAGGGTGCGCGCTCGTCCAGCGCGTCCTGCAGCGCCAGCCAGTCGGCGCCCGCGAGCGCGGCGTCGGCGGGGGCCGCCTCGCGCAGGCCGGCCTCGGGCAGCAGCACGTAGCGCAGATCGTCGGCCAGCGGCGCCAGCGTCAGGGTTTCGGTGTCGAGCGTGGGCAGCAGGCCGACGCCGCGCAGCAGCAGCAGCTCGAAGGCCCGCAGCGCGGCCGCCTGCGTCGCGGCCTGGGCCACGCCATGGTCGCTGGCCAGCACCTCGACCACCCCGGCATAGGCGTCGAACAGCGCCTCGTGCGCATCGTCGCGCGCCAGCAGACGCAGCAGCAGTTCGTTGACGTAGTAGCCCGACAGCAGCGCTTCGCCGGTGGGCATCACCAGGCCGCCCATCCATTCGGCGCTCTTGAGCGTGCGGATCTCGGCGTCGCCGCCGTAGTTGAGCTGCAGCGGCTGCAGCGGCAGCAGCACCGGCCGGAAGTTGGAGCTGGGCCGCTTCGCGCCCTTGGCCACGATGGCCACGCGGCCGTGGTGGCGGGTGAAGACCTCCAGGATCACGCTCGACTCGCTCCAGTCGTAGCGGTGCAGCACGTAGGCGGGTTCGTGGGAAACGCGTTGGGTGGCCATGTCAGTGCGCGAGGGGCGTCGAGGCCGCCGGCCGGCCGCAGGCGCGGCGCCCGGCGACGACGCGCGGCGCGCGAGTCCGGGCTGTGCTTATTCGTAACCGAAGCTGCGCACGCGGGCTTCGTCGTCGGCCCAGCCGGAGCGCACCTTGACCCACAGCTCGATGAACACCTTGGCGTCCATCAGCTTCTCGAGCTCGACGCGGGTCTCGGTGCCGATGCGCTTGATGCGGTCGCCCTTGTCGCCGATGACCATGGCCTTGTGCGTATCGCGCTCGACCACGATGGTCGCGGCGATGCGCATGAGGCGCTTCTGGCCCTTCTTCTGCGGCGGCTCTTCCTCGAACTTGTCGATGATCACGGTCGAGGTGTAGGGCAGTTCGTCGCCGGTCAGGCGGAACAGCTTCTCGCGCACCATTTCGCCGGCCAGGAATTTCTCGCTGCGGTCGGTGAGTTCGTCCTCGCCATAGAACCAGGGCTGCTCGGGCAGGTACTTGGCGCAGATGGCGAACAGGCGCTCGACGTCCTTGGCGCTCTTGGCCGACATCGGCACGAGCTCGGCAAAGTCGTGCTTCTCGTGCATGGTCTGCAGCCAGGGGGCCACGTCGCCACGGCGGTGGATGTTGTCGAGCTTGTTGGCCAGCAGCACCGTCGGGATGCCCTTGCCCAGCAGCTTGAGCACGCGCTCGTCGGCCGGCGTGAAGCTGCCGGCCTCGACCACGAACAGGATCAGGTCCACGTCGCCGACCGCGCCCAGCACGGTCTTGTTGAGCGACTTGTTGAGCGCGTTGGCGTGCAGTGTCTGGAAGCCGGGCGTGTCGACGAACACGAACTGCGTGGCCTCGCGGGTGCGCATGCCGGTGATGCGGTGGCGCGTGGTTTGCGCCTTGCGCGAGGTGATGCTGATCTTCTGGCCGACCAGCGCATTGAGCAGCGTCGACTTGCCCACGTTGGGCTTGCCGACGATGGCGATCAGGCCGCAGTGCTGCGGGCCGTGGGCCAAGGCTTCAGCGCTTGCAGCGCCGGGCATCGCGGGCATGGGGGGCATGCCGGGAATGGGCGGGAGCAGGTTCTCGGGGGCGCCGTCGGCGTCGGGGACATCGTGTGTAGGGGTCATGTTGCTTTCGTGCCGCGGGCCTTGAGTCGGATCAGCATCGCCGCGGCCGCGGCCTGCTCGCCGGCGCGTCGCGAACCGCCGATGCCGCGCTCGGTCAGCCCCAGTTCGGGCACCTCGCACTCGACATCGAAGGTCTGCTTGTGGGCTGCGCCGAGCGTGCCGCTGACGCGGTAGACCGGCAGTTTCATTTTGTGCCCCTGCAGCCATTCCTGCAATTCGGTCTTGGGGTCTTTGGCGGCGGCGTCCATGCGCGGCGTGATCTCGACCGCTTCGTAGAGCCGGCGCACCAGCGCCTGCGCGGCGCCGTAGCCGGCATCGAGGTAGACGGCACCGATCAGCGCCTCGAGCGCATCGGCCAGGATCGAGGGCCGGCTGGGGCCGCCCGAGCGGGCCTCGCCCTCGCCGAGCCGCAGCAGCGGCGAGATCGCCAGCTTGACGGCCAGCTGGTGCAGCGTGTCCTGCTTGACCAGGTTGGCGCGCACCCGCGAGAGATCGCCCTCGGGCAGGTCCGCGAGCCGCTCGTAGAGCAGGTGCGAGACGGCCAGGCTCAGGACCGAATCGCCGAGAAATTCGAGCCGCTCGTTGTGGTCGGCGGAAAAACTGCGATGGGTGAGTGCGCGCTGAAGCAGCCGCGCGTCGGCGAAGGTATGCCGGAGGCGCGCCTGCAGCGCAACAAGAGCGCCTTCTGCCACGGTCAGCGGGACTGGCCCTGGCCCTTGTACTTGAGTACCAGGTAGGCCGGGCCGAACAGATGGATTTCGCGGTCGTAGGCATAGGACACGACGACCTTGTCGCCGACCTTCTGCACGTCGAGGTCCTTGCCGCTGACCGACTTGAAGTCGTCGATGGCCTGGGCGCGGTCGAAGATGGCGCGCACTTCGGGCACCGTGCTGCCTTCGGCGGCCTTGGCGGCGGCCTTGTTGATGGCCTGGTACTCGATCAGCGTGGGAATGACCTGTGCCACCACCACGCCGACGCAGGCCAGCACGATGGCCACGAACAGCAGCCCGATGAAGGAGATGCCACGCTGCCTCGACGCGCCCATCGACCGATCGATCCTCTTTGCCATTGCTCTACCCTCGAATGATTGCTTTTATTGGAACGCGCCGATGCGCTTGAGATTGCCGAAGTTCATCCAGACGAAGAACGCGCGCCCCACGATGTTCTGATCGGGAACGAAGCCCCAATAGCGCGAATCGAGGGAGTTGTCGCGGTTGTCGCCCATCATGAAATAGTGGCCGGCGGGCACCTTGCAGACCACGCCCTCGACACTGTAACGACAATTGTCCCGGTCCGGAAAGCTCATCACTTCCACGTCCGAGATGCCGGCACGGCGGGTTTCGTCATTGAGCAGCTTGTGCTGCGTGGTGCCCAGCGTCTCGGTGTACTGCTTGAGGTAGCGCATGGTCTCCTCGTCGAAGAACTCGGGGATCGCGTCCTTGCTCACCGGCTGGCCGTTGATGGTCAGCTGCTTGTTCAGGTAGGCCACCTCGTCGCCGGGCACGCCGACCACGCGCTTGATGTAGTCGAGGCTGGGCTTGGGCGGGTAGCGGAACACCATCACGTCGCCGCGGGCCGGCGCCTTGCCTTCGGTGATCTTGGTGTTGAGCACCGGCAGGCGCAGGCCGTAGGTGAACTTGTTCACCAGGATCAGGTCGCCCGTGAGCAGCGTCGGCATCATCGAGCCCGACGGGATCTTGAACGGCTCGAACAGGAAGGAACGCAGCAGGAACACCACCAGGATCACCGGGAACAGGCCGGCGGTCCAGTCCAGCCACCAGGGCTGCATGATCAGCCGCTCGCGTGCCTTGACGTCGACGCGGTCGACCTGCTCGATGCCCTGGCGCGCCAGTTCTTCGCGCCGCTGCACGAGCGAGGCGTCGAGCCGTTCGGCGGCGCGCCGGCGCCGGGGCAGGAAGTAGAAGCGCTCGGCCAGCCAGTACAGGCCGGTGACGACCGTCGCCACGAACAGCAGCAGCGCGAAGTTGCCTTCGACCGCACCGAAATACCAGGCGCCGACGTAAGCGGCAAACGCGGCGAGGATGAGAGAGGTGAGGAATGCCATCTTCGTTTTTTTTAGATGCTGCAGGCGTCAGGAACGACGCGGTCCCATGCCGGTAATACCGCGCAACCGGCGATGCCGGGCCGCCGGTATCGCCCTTCGAGGGGGCGGCGCGAGGCGCTACGGAGGTGGTTCATTCTCAGTCTTCGACTTGCAGGATCGCGAGGAAGGCCTCTTGCGGCACCTCGACGGAGCCGATCTGCTTCATTCGCTTCTTGCCCGCCTTCTGCTTCTCGAGCAGCTTCTTCTTGCGGGAGATGTCGCCGCCGTAGCACTTGGCGAGCACGTTCTTGCGAAGGGCCTTGATTGTCTCACGCGCGATGATGGTGACGCCGATCGCGGCCTGGATCGCCACGTCGAACATCTGGCGCGAAATGATCTCGCGCATCTTGGCCACCACCGCCCGGCCGCGGTACACGCTCTGGCTGCGGTGCAACATGATCGACAGCGCATCGACCTTCTCGCCGTTGAGCAGAATGTCGACCTTCACCACCTCGGCCGCGCGGTACTCCTTGAACTCGTAGTCCATCGAGGCATAACCCCGGCTGACACTCTTGAGCTTGTCGAAGAAATCGAGCACGATTTCAGCCAGCGGCATCTCGTAGGTCAACACCACCTGGCGGCCTTTGTAGGCCATGTTCATCTGCACGCCGCGCTTCTGATTGGCCAGCGTCATCACCACGCCCACGTACTCCTGCGGCATGTAGAGGTGCATGGTCACGATGGGTTCGCGGATCTCGGCGGTCTTGCCGATCTCGGGCATCTTGGACGGGTTCTCGACCATGATGACCTGGCCATCGTTCTTGACGACCTCGTAGACCACGCTCGGCGCGGTGGTGATCAGGTCCTGGTCGAACTCGCGCTCCAGTCGCTCCTGCACGATCTCCATGTGCAGCAGGCCCAGGAAGCCGCAGCGAAAGCCGAAGCCCAGCGCCTGGCTGACCTCGGGCTCGTAGTGCAGCGACGCGTCGTTGAGCTTGAGCTTTTCAAGGGCGTCGCGCAGCGAGTCGTATTCGCTGGCTTCGGTCGGGTACAGCCCGGCGAACACCTGCGGCTGGATTTCCTTGAAGCCGGGCAGCGCCTCGGTCGCGGTGGCCGCCGCGCCGCCGGTGCCGTGCTTGATCAAGGTCACCGTGTCGCCCACCTTGGCCGCCTGCAGTTCCTTGATGCCGGCGATGATGAAGCCCACCTCGCCCGCTTCGAGCGACTCGCGTTTCTCGGTGGCCGGCGTGAACACGCCCAGCTTGTCGGCGTTGTACATCGCGCCCGAGGCCATCATCTTGATGCGCTCGCCTTGGACCAGCCGGCCATCCACCACGCGCACCAGCATCACGACACCGACGTACGGATCGAACCAGCTGTCGATGATCATGGCGCGCAGCGCCGCATCGGGGTTGCCACGCGGCGGAGGCACGTTGGCGACCACCGCTTCGAGGATGTCGTCGATGCCGACGCCGGTCTTGGCAGAGCACAGGATCGCCTCGGTGGCATCGATGCCGATCACGTCTTCGATTTCCGACCTGGCGTTGTCGGGATCCGCGTTCGGCAAGTCAATCTTGTTGAGCACCGGCAGCACTTCGACGCCGAGGTCGAGCGCGGTGTAGCAGTTGGCCACCGTCTGCGCTTCCACACCCTGCGATGCATCGACGACGAGCAGCGCGCCTTCGCATGCCGACAGCGAACGACTCACTTCGTAGGAGAAGTCGACGTGGCCCGGCGTGTCGATCAGATTGAGGTTGTAGACCTGCCCATCACGTGCCTTGTAGTGCAGCGCAGCGGTCTGCGCCTTGATGGTTATCCCACGCTCTTTCTCGATGTCCATCGAGTCGAGAACCTGCGCTTCCATCTCGCGTTCCGCAAGGCCGCCGCAACGCTGGATCAGGCGGTCGGCGAGCGTCGACTTGCCGTGGTCGATGTGCGCAATGATCGAAAAATTTCTGATGTGATTCATCAACGGGAACGCTTAAGTACTTGAATTGCCTCGTGCGCAGAAGGCGACAGGCAAGAAAAAAGGGCGCGTCCGAAAGAGACGCGCCCTGAACCAACAAGCAATGGCAACTGCAGTAGTTGGGACTTCATTGTAGGCAAAAAGGGGCGCGCGTACATGTAGTGGCCAGGTCAGGAAGGCTCGTTGCAGGTCAGCAACAGGAAAGTTATGAACAGCTTGTTAACAGATAGGGTGGGCAACTGGCGGGACAACTTGTGGGTGATCTGTGGACCACCAGTGGACTGTCAGGGGACATACCGCATGGTGAACGCGTCCGATGCCTTTATGCCGTCCCAGCGTCTCAATCGCGGCCCATTCTACTAAAACAAGTCGTTAGTCTTACGGAAATGTTGGCTTTCACTAACTTATGAAGCCTCCGAAGCCGCCGAAAAAATCTTCGCGATGGGTCTTCGAAGCCCGTTCAAGCCCGGAAAAAAGGCCCCAAACCCGACTGCCGGGTGGGGCCACTTGACCGGCGTCCGAAGATCAGCGGGTGGGTCGGATCAGCGCGTACTGCGCCCACTCGCCGCGGCGGAACAGCACGCTCACGGGCTTGGACTTGTCGGCCTTGCCCAGGGCAGCGTCGAGTTCCTTGACGCTGGTCACCTCGGCATTGCCGAGCGCCAGGATCACGTCGCCTTCGCGCAGGCCGGCACGTGCGGCCGCGTCGGTGGCGGCGTCGATCTTCACGCCACCGCGCACCTTCAGCGCCTTCTTCTGCACCTCGGTCAGGTCGCTCACGGCGAGGCCCAGCGACTTGGCTGCCGCGGAAGCCGAGGACTTCGGTGCCGGCTCCTCGCGCTCCACGGCCGGGCGCGCCGGCTTGTCGGGCTCGATTTCGGCAATGGTCACATTCAGGTCGCGGAAGGCGCCGCGTCGGTACACGGTGATCGTGCTCTTCGTGCCCGGCTTGGTGTTGCCGACCAGCCGTGGCAGGTCGCGCGAGTTCTCGATGGCCTTGCCGTCGAACTTGGTGATGATGTCACCCGCCTCGACGCCGGCCTTCTCGCCCGGCGAGCCGGCCTCGACGCTGCGCACCAGCGCGCCCTGCGCCTTGCCCAGGCCGATCGACTCGGCGACATCCTTGGTCACCTGGTCGATGCTCACGCCGATCCGGCCGCGCGACACGCGGCCCGTGGCCCGCAGCTGTTCGCTCACGCGGATCGCCTCGTCGATCGGGATCGAGAAGGAGATGCCCATGAAGCCGCCCGAACGCGAGTAGATCTGGCTGTTGATGCCGACCACCTCGCCGCGCATGTTGATCAGCGGGCCGCCGGAGTTGCCGGGGTTGATCGCCACATCGGTCTGGATGAAAGGCAGGTAGTCGCCGGTGTCGCGCTGCTTGGCGCTGACGATGCCCGCGGTCACGGTGTTCTCGAGGCCGAACGGCGAGCCGATGGCCATCACCCATTCGCCCACGCGCAGCTTCGATACGTCGCCGACCTTCAGCGCCGGCAGGCCGGTGGCATCGATCTTCACGACCGCCACGTCGGTGCGCTTGTCGGCACCGATGATCTTGGCCTTGAATTCGCGCTTGTCCGGCAGCGTGACCAGCACTTCGGAGGCGTCTTCGACCACGTGCGCATTGGTCATCACGAAACCGTCGGCGCTCAGGATGAAGCCCGAGCCCACGCCGCGCGGCCGGCTTTCTTCCTGCGGCTCCTGCGGGCGATTGGGACGCGGCGCCGAACGCGGCGCGCCTGGGGCCGGCTGCCCGAAGAAGCGGCGGAAGAACTCCTGCATCTCCTCGTCCATCTCGCCGTTGGCGCCGCCACCGCGCTGGGTCACCTTCTCGACGGTACGGATGTTGACCACCGCCGGACCGACCTGATCGACCAGGTCGGTGAAATCAGGCAGGGTGCGGGTCTGCGCCTGCGCACTGGCCAGCGGCAGCAGGCCGCCGCCCGCCACCAAGACCAGCGCAGAAGCCAGCAGGCAGGCGCGGAGTTTTTTCCCCTCGGCTTTGAGCATCATCATTGGATTTCTTTTCATGGAAGAACAGCGAACAGTATCCAGCTATGAATGGGCAACGCCCATTTGGTTCAGCGCGCGCTGCCGCAGCGCCCCACCGGCCACAGGCTAGCGTGTGCGGACAAGATTCTGCGCAAAAGCCTGCAGCGTCTGAGGCGGTACTTCGCCGACGATCGTGAGCCACCAGTCGCCCCCCTTGTCGGTCATTCGACGGGTCAGCGTGTAGGTGGCACCGAGCGCCATCAGCGCTTCCTTCGACGCGCGCTGCGCGTCATAAGGCTCGACGAACAGCGAGACCGAAGCCAGGCCGTCGGAGAAAGTCCACTGCATGGTGCGCTCGGGCTTCGCGACGCCGTCGAGCGCGCGCCGGTAGCAGTTGACCGGCTTGAATCCGGGCACCGGCTCGCGCAAGGACCAGCCTTCGGCGGCGGCCGTGGTGCGCTCCAGCTCCGACTTCTCCACGCGGTAGCCCGCGGTGTTGCCCATCATCTGGGCCAGGGCCTGCGGCTTGATCGGCGCATCGAACTGAAGCTCGGAAAACGCCGATTGCTCGACCACCCGGCCATCGCCATCCACCGTCTGCAGGGCCACGACCAGGCCCGAGCGACGCTCGCTCCAGACGCGGTAGGCGAAGCGCAATCCGTCGCGGGGTGCGAGTTGCAGCACGTCGGCATCGAAACCGGCGACGCGGCCCTTGCCCAGCAGGTTCACGTCGTAGAAGTCGCCGACCGCCGCATCCGCGGCACCGCCGGGCAGGTTGGGGAAGAAGTCCAGGTTCTCGCGCTTCTCGCTGCGCACGACCTTGTCCTCGGGCAGGAAGGTCATGACGTGGTCGTTGCGACGGAAGGTCGAGCGCGGCGCGCCCGACAGCGCTTCGATGCGCTCCAGCAGCTGCTCGCCATCGGCCACATGCCAGATCCGCGAACTCGAGAGATTGCCGCTGGCCGCGGACACCACGAAGGTGCCGACGTAGGTGCGCTGCCGCGAAGCCGCATGCATGCGGCGCAGCCAGCCCACCGTGCCCAGGGACGACAGCTCGCCGGCCAGCGGCTGAGCCGGGCTCTTGCCGGCGACCGACGGCGCGCGCGTCTGTGCGACCGCCAACTGCCCCAGGCAGAGCACGGAAAGCAGCAGCATGGAGCGGCGAGCGGTCATCGGCATGAATCGGGTGAGGTCAGGGAATTCAACGAACAGTCGGGCGCGTCAACGCGCCGAACTTTCAAAGGTCGCATTGCGAAGGAAGCCCGAGGGCATCTGTGCCCCGCCTGCGGCCTGCCGATGTGCTTCGAGCAATTGGTCCAGGCGCGGATCGCGCAGCATCACCTGCGGGTTGCCGCTGCCACTGCCGACGATCACGCGGGTCGGCCCCATCGGACCGCCGAAGGTCGCTCCCCCCTGCTGGACCGCCGTCAACACCGAGCCTTCGGCCGCCTTCGCGACCTGGACCGAGGGCGCGGACTGCTGCTGCTGGGCCATTTGAGCGCCGGCCGGTGCCGCACCGGGGCCGACACCGACCCAGTTCCAGCCAATGGCCGCAGCCGCGACCAGCGAGGCGGCGCCCGCCACGAGTTTCCAGCGGAAGATCGGCTCGTTCGCGGCCTCCACCTGTCGCTGCACCGACACCGGCACGGCCACGGGCGTTGCCAGCACCGCCGCAGCCGCGACCGACACGACCGGCGCCTCTTCGGCGAGGCGCTGCTGGAACCGCGCCAGAAAGGCCGAGCTGTCGCTGCAGGCCGACGGGCGGCCCGTCCTCAGCACATCGCCGATCAGGTGATAGGCCTGCCATGTGGATTGCGATTCGTCATCGACGGCCAGCCGGTCCATGGCCTGCTTGAACGCATCGCCCTGCAACCGGCCGTCTGCCAAGGCGGAAATCTGTTCGCGCACTGACTCTGGGTTTTGTTTCATTTCATTCACCTCTTACCAACGCTTGCCGGACTGGTTGTCGAGCATCGGCTTGACCCGCGCGGAAATCGCCTCGCGGGCCCGGAAAATCCGGGAGCGAACCGTGCCGATCGGGCAATTCATCAACTCAGCAATCTCTTCGTAGCTCATGCCCTCGATCTCGCGCAACGTCACGGCCTGGCGCAATTCGGCCGGCAAGGCTTCCATCGCAGCTTCGACTGCGGCTGCGATCTCTTGCGCAGCCAGCACGGTTTCGGGGGTTTCGTCGCTGATTGGTTCGTTTCCGGGACGGTAAGTTTCATCGTCGTCCGACGAAGATGGCCGCAAGGCGCTTTCCGAGATCGTCGGATCGCGCTTCATGTCGACCAGCGCCTTCTTGGCGGTGTTCACCGCGATCCGGTAGAGCCAGGTGTAGAACTGGGCCTCGCCGCGGAACTGGTGCAGCGCGCGGTAGGCCCGGATGAAGGTCTCCTGCGCGATGTCCTCGACCAGGTCGACATCCCGCACCATGCGGCCGATCAGGCGTTCGATGCGGCGCTGGTACTTGATGACCAGCAGCTCGAAAGCCTTCTGGTCGCCCGCCACCGTGCGCTGGACCAGCTGGAAATCGACCTCGCCCGGGCGCGGCTCGGCCACGTCGGTCAGGCCGGCGTCCGGTGGCACGGGCGGAGGAGAAGCGGTCATGAAGGAGAAGACGGAGACGCAGCAAGCGCCGCAGCGTCGGCAGGCGCGCCCACCGGGGAGCTCGTCGGGGCGCGCGAATATACCGCACGCCGCAGATCCTGCCAGCGCGACGGATGCGCGCGCCGCTCGAGCCACAGCCATCGGTGCGGACGCCCGGGCTCGACCAGGCGCAGCAGCATCAGGAATTGAAGGTCCAGGCCGACCTCGGCACGCGCCGCGGCGAACGCGGGCGAGGACGTGGCCTCGTCCAGCGACCAATGCCGGCCATCGAAGCGCAATGCGCCGGAAGCGACGCCGCGGTCGAGCCACAGCGCCGCCGCGCCCGCGAACAGCACGCTCAACGCCAGCAGCGCGGCGCGGCCGCCCAGGATGTCGTCGAACTCGAGCATGGCGCCGCCCGCGCAAGCCGCGCCCAGGGCCCACAGCCCGAACAACAGCCGATCCGCATCGCGCGAACGCCCCACCGGATAAATCACCGCTGGGGCGCTGTGCATGGAAGGCTTCGCTTCAAGCGCGCTTGAACACCAGCGTGCCGTTGGTGCCGCCGAAGCCGAAGTTGTTCTTTACTGCAACGTCGATCTTCAGGTCCCGCGCCTCGTTGGCGCAGTAGTCCAGGTCGCATTCCGGATCCTGGTTGAAGATGTTGATGGTCGGCGGGCTCTTCTGGTGATGCAGTGCCAGCACTGTGAAGACCGACTCGATGCCGCCGGCGCCGCCCAGCAGGTGGCCGGTCATCGACTTGGTCGAGTTGACCACCAGCTTCTTCGCGTGCGCGCCGAAGGTGTTCTTGATGGCGTTGGTCTCGTTGATGTCGCCGATCTGCGTCGAGGTGCCATGGGCATTCAGGTACTGCACATCGTCGGCATTGACGCCGGCGTTGGCCAGAGCCGAAGCCATCGAGCGGCGCGGGCCGTCGACGTTGGGCGCCGTCATGTGGTACGCGTCGGCGCTCATGCCGAAGCCCGAGACCTCGGCGTAGATCTTGGCGCCGCGCGCCTTGGCATGCTCGTATTCCTCGAGCACCACCACGCCTGCGCCCTCTCCCAGCACGAAGCCGTCGCGGTCCTTGTCCCAGGGGCGGGACGCGGTCTTGGGGTCTTCGTTGCGGGTGGACAGCGCACGCGCCGCCGCGAAGCCGCCGATGCCCAGTGGCGACACGGTCGACTCGGAGCCGCCCGCGATCATCACGTCGGCGTCGCCGTATTCGATCATGCGTGCCGACAGGCCGATGGCATGCAGGCCGGTCGTGCAGGCGGTGACCACGGCGATGTTCGGGCCCTGGAAGCCGTACTTGATCGACACGTGGCCCGAGATCATGTTGATGATCGAGGCCGGCACGAAGAACGGCGACACGCGGCGCGGGCCACGGGCCACCAGTTCGGCGTGCGTGTTCTCGATCAGCGGCAGGCCGCCGATCCCCGAACCGATGTTGCAGCCGATGCGTGTCGCCTCTTCAGGCGAGAGCGCATCGTTGGTCTTGAGACCGCTGTCCTGCACCGCCTGCATGGCGGCGGCCATCCCGAGATGGATGAAGCGGTCCATGTGGCGCGCTTCCTTCTCGGAAATATATTGGGTGATGTCGAAGCCTTTGACCTCGCCTGCGAATTTGCAGGCGAAGGGGCTGGCATCGAAGGCCTTGATGGTGTCAATGCCCGAATTGCCGGCCAACAGGTTGGACCAGGATTCGGCCACCGTGTTGCCAACAGGGGCGATGCAACCGAGCCCGGTCACGACGACGCGGCGTTTGGTCATGCCGGCAAACCTTTCTGGGGAAGCACAGAAGCCCTCTCGCGAGCCACGCGGCGACGAAGCGCCGCGGACCGGAACGGGTTTTCCACGCGCGGCCGATCAGGCCTTTTGATTCTTGGAAGCGTAGTCGACGGCGTTCTGCACCGTGGTGATCTTCTCTGCGTCTTCGTCAGGGATCTCGATGCCGAACTCGTCTTCGAGTGCCATCACCAGTTCCACCGTGTCCAGGGAGTCGGCACCCAGATCGGCCACGAAAGCCTTTTCGTTGGTGACTTGAGACTCTTCCACGCCGAGCTGCTCGGCGATGATTTTCTTGACACGTGCTTCGATATCGCTCATTTGGTTCCCTCTGAGGGTTTATAAAGAATCGGTTGATTTTAGCCGTCCGGCCCAGGGCATTTGCCTCACGGTCCGTACGGCTGGGGATTGCGCCGGACGGCTACATGTGCATGCCGCCGTTGACGTGGAGCTCCTGCCCCGTCACATAACCGGCCTGCGGCGAAGCCAGGTAGGCTACCGCATGCGCGATGTCCGCGGGCTTGCCAAGGTGGCCCAATGGAATTTGCGACAGCAGCGCCTGCTGCTGTGCTTCGGGCAGGCTGGCCGTCATGTCGGTTTCGATGAAGCCCGGCGCGACGCAGTTGACCGTGATGTTGCGGCTGCCCAGTTCGCGTGCCAGGGCACGGGTCATGCCGGCCACGCCGGCCTTGGCCGCCGCGTAGTTGGCCTGCCCCGCATTGCCCGAGGCACCCACCACGCTGGTGATGCTGATGATGCGGCCGTAGCGCTGCTTCATCATCGGGCGGATCGCGGCGCGCGAGAGCCGGAAGACGGCCTTGAGGTTGGTGTCGAGCACCGCGTCCCAGTCGTCGTCCTTCAGGCGCATGGCCAGCATGTCGCGGGTGATGCCCGCGTTGTTGACCACCACGTGCAGGCCGCCGTAGGCCTTGACGATCTCGTCGACCAGCGCATCGAGCGCCGCGCCGTCGTTGACATTGAGCGCACGGCCGCGGCCGTCGAAGGCGCCGAGCGCGGAGGTGATCTTCTGGGCGCTCTCGTCGGTGGTGCCGGTGCCGATGACCTTGAGACCGCGCTGGGCGAGTTCCAGCGCGATGGCCGCGCCGATGCCGCGCGATGCGCCGGTCACCAGGGCGACCTGGCCTTCGAATTTGGGGATGCTCATGGGGTGTTCAGCAGTTGCCGGGTTTCGGCGAGTGTCGCCGGATCGTAGACCGAGGCCGCGGCCAGATCGGGGGCGATGCGCTTGGCCATGCCGGCCAGCACGCGACCCGGTCCGCATTCGACCAGCGCCGAGATGCCGCGCGCCTGGAGCGCCTGCACGCTCTCGACCCAGCGCACCGGGCCCGCGGCCTGGCGCACCAGGGCGTCGCGGATGCGATCGGCATCGGTCTCGACGGCCACGTCGATGTTGTTCAGCACGGGGATCTGCGGGGCGCCCAGTTCGACCGACGCCAGCTTCTCGCGCAGCGCCTCGGCGGCCGGCCGCATCAGGCTCGAATGGAACGGTGCCGACACGGGCAGCGGCAGCGCGCGCTTGGCGCCCTTGGCCTTGAGCACTTCGCAGGCCTTGTCGACGGCGGCCTTGCTGCCGGCGATCACGGTCTGCATCGGATCGTTGAAGTTCACGGCCTCGACCACTTCGATGCTGTCGGCACCGAAGCCGGCCGTGACCTCGGCGCAGCCGGCGATCACCTGCTCGGCCGCCATGCCCAGCACTGCGGCCATCGCGCCCACACCCACGGGCACGGCCTGCTGCATCGCCTGGGCGCGGAAGCGCACCAGCGGCGCCGCCTGGGCCAGCGTGAGCACGCCCGAAGCCACCAGGGCCGAATATTCGCCGAGCGAATGGCCGGCCACCACCGACGGCTTGGCGCCGCCTTCGGCCAGCCAGGCGCGCCAGGCGGCCACACCGGCCACCAGCATCACGGGCTGGGTGTTGGTGGTCAGCGCCAGCGCTTCCTTGGGGCCGTCGTGGATCAGCGCGGCGACATCTTCACCCAGGGCGTCGGAGGCCTCGCGCAGGGTTTCGGTGACGGCCGGGTGATCGCCCCAGGCGTCGAGCATGCCGACGGCCTGCGAGCCCTGGCCGGGAAAAACGAAAGCAAAGGATGTCATGGGTTTGTCTCTTGTGGTGTCGATGCCGGGCCGCCTCGGGCCCCGCCACATCTGGCAACTACAGGGTCAGGAGTACCGCGCCCCAGGTGAAACCGCCGCCCACGCCTTCGAGCATGACGGTGTCGCCCTTCTTGACCTTGCCACTGCGCACCGATTCGTCGAGCGCCAGCGGAATCGAGGCCGCCGAAGTGTTGCCGTGCTCGTGCACCGTCACCACCAGCTTGTCCAGCGAGAGCTTGAGCTTCTTCGCCGTGCCTTCCATGATCCGGATGTTGGCCTGATGGGGAATCAGCCAGTCGATGTCGGCCTCGGTCTTGCCCGCCTTGGCGAGCGTGGTGCGGGCGGCCTCTTCGAGCACGCGCACCGCCAGCTTGAACACCGCCTGGCCGTCCATGTGCAGCAGCGGCGTGCCCAGCACGTTGCCGCCGGACACGTGCCCGGGCACACAGAGGATGCCGACGTGCTTGCCATCGGCATGCAGGTCGCTGGCCAGGATGCCCGGCTCGTCGCTGGCTTCCAGCACCACGGCGCCGGCGCCATCGCCGAACAGCACGCAGGTGGTGCGATCGTTGAAGTCGAGGATGCGGGAGAACACTTCGGCGCCGACGACCAGCGCGCAGCGGGCGCTGCCGGTCTTGATCAGCGCGTCGGCCACCGTCAGCGCATAGACGAAGCCGCTGCACACCGCCTGCACGTCGAAGGCCGGGCAGCCGGCAATGCCGAGCTTGTGCTGGAGGATCGCCGCCGACGACGGGAACACCATGTCGGGGGTCGAGGTGGCCACCACGATCAGGTCGACTTCGCTGGCCTGGCGGCCCGCGGCTTCCAGCGCCCGCTTGCAGGCCTCGAGACCGAGGTCGCTGCTGGTGACGTCCGGCGCGGCGAAGTGCCGGGCCCGGATGCCGGTGCGCTCGACGATCCACTGGTCGGAGGTTTCGACGCCGCGTTCGGCCAGTTCACGGGCCAGGTCGTCGTTGGTGACTCGGCGCGGCGGCAGATAGCTGCCGGTGCCGGTGATACGAGAAAAGAGGGTCATCAGGCGTGGAGCGAGGGCGCGTCGGCTGGCACCGCCGATTCCGACCGCGCTAGCAGCGGCGCGGCACGGGCGATACGAGCCCGCACACGCTCGAGCAGGTTGTTGCGAGCGGCATCATAAGCGCGATCCAGCGCATAGCCGAAAGCCTCCTCGTCCGCCGAGCCATGGCTCTTGAACACCAGCCCGCGCAGGCCCAGCAACGCCGCACCGTTGTAGCGCCGGTGATCCAGGCGCTTTTTAAGCGCTTTTAGCACCGGATAGGAAACGATCGCAGCAAACTTGCTGAACAGACCGTTCGAATATTCGATCCGCAGGAAGTCCACGATCATCGAAGCCACGCCCTCGGAAGCCTTCAATGTGACGTTCCCGACGAAACCGTCACACACCACGATGTCGGTGGTACCTTTGAAGATATCGTTGCCTTCGACGTTGCCGTAGAAGTTCAGATCCTTGGATTTGGCAGCAGCTCGCAGCAGAACGCTGGCTTTCTTGATGGTTTCGCTGCCTTTGATGGCTTCCTCGCCTACATTGAGCAAGCCCACCGAAGGCGTCTCGTTGCCAGTGAGCGCCGAAACCAGCGCGGAACCCAGCACGGCGAACTGCAGCAGGTCCTCGGCGTCGCAATCGACATTGGCCCCCAGGTCGAGCACGGTGGTGGCGCCGCCGGTCCTGTTGGGCAGTTGCGGCGCAATGGCGGGCCGGTCGATGCCGTCGAGGGTTTTAAGCAGATAGCGCGCGATCGCCATCAATGCACCCGTGTTGCCGGCAGAAACCGCCGCCTGGGCGGAACCGTCCTTGACCTGCTGGATCGCCACCCGCATCGAAGAATCCTTCTTCTTGCGCAGCGCAATCTCGATCGGATCGTCCATCGCGACCACCTCGGTCGCGCCGATGACCTTGGCCCGGGCGTGCGAAAACCCGCTCATTGCGGCCGGCAAACCGACCACGAGCAGATGCGCTTCGGGGTGTCGCTCCAGGAATGCGCGGCACGCCGCGAGCGTGACGCGGGGTCCGTGATCGCCACCCATGCAATCCACGGCAAGCGTGATCACAGAGGGTGCAGGAGCAATGGTGGGAGAGATGACCATCAAAACAAAGGCCCGACGCTACAAGGATAGTAGCTTCGGGCCTCGGCCTTGGGTTCGGAGATCAGGAGTCCGACTTGGTCTTCAGAACCTTGCGGCCACGGTAGAAACCGTTGGGGCTGATGTGGTGGCGCAGGTGGATTTCGCCGGTGGTCGGCTCGACGGCGATACCGGGCACGACGAGTGCGTTGTGCGAACGGTGCATGCCGCGCTTGGAAGGCGACTTCTTGTTTTGCTGAACGGCCATGATGGCTCCTGGAATTCGGTTAGGTGAGCGGGCAAGCGGGGCGGCATCGACCTGGCGTCTTCTGCAAATCTCAAGCAAACCACGAGAAATTCTGCAAAAAGGTCGACGGCGGCGCGCGCGAAGCCCTCGATTATAGCGCGGTCGATCCGGCTGCGCCAGAGCAGCGTGTTCGGGGCACTATCCGCCCTTGGGCTTCTTGAGTCCGCCCAGCACCGCGAAGGGGTTGGGCCGGGCCTCGTTGGCCTCTTCGAAATCGTCATCGGCCGCAGACAGCTGCACCGGCTCGGGGCACACCTCATGGCGCGGGGTGACGGGGATCTCCATGAGCAGTTCGTCCTCGATCAGGCCCTTGAGGTCGAAGTCCCGGGCGGCCACCAGAACGTCTTCGTCCGACTCTTCGTCTTCGATCGCAGCGGCCTCTTCGTCGGCCGCAAAGCGGAACCAGCGATCGACCTCGAGGTCGATCGACACCGGCGCCAGGCAGCGCTGGCAGACGAAGGGCAAGGTCGATTCGGCATGCAGATGCAGCCAGGCGACGGGCTCACCCTCGCTGCCGGGGCGGTTTTCACCCTGCACCGTCCAGCGCACCTGCGCCTCGGATGCAGGCTCGGCGAGTTCGGCGCTCAGGCGGGCGTAATCAGCGACCGGATCGCTGCCACTCAAAGTGGCGGCGGCCTCGGCGAAGCCGGTCACATCGAGGCGGGAAGGCACAAATTCTCTGTTCATCCCGGTCAGTCTAAACCGGTCACGCACAATCACGCCCCATGCAACGCCCGCTGATCCTCGCCTCGACCTCGCGCTATCGCCGCGAGCTGCTCACCCGCCTTCGCCTGCCCTTCAGCGTCGAATCGCCTGAAGTGGACGAAACGCCGCTGCCGGGAGAAAACTCGCTGGACCTGGCGCAACGCCTGGCGCTGGCCAAGGCCCAGGCCGTGGCGGCCCGTTTTCCGAATGCCGTGGTGATCGGCTCCGACCAGGTGGCCGACCTCCATGGCGAGCCGCTTGGCAAGCCCGGCGACCACGCGCGCGCCACCGCGCAGCTGCAGCGCATGCGCGGGCAGACGATGGTGTTCCAGACCGCCGTGGCGGTGGTTTGCCGCGAAAGCGATTTCGTCGCCCACGACGTGGCCCCGGTGCGGGTGGTGTTCCGCGACCTGAGCGACGCGGCCATCGACAGCTATCTGCATGCCGAGCAACCCTATGACTGCGCCGGCAGCGCCAAGAGCGAAGGCCTGGGCATCGCCCTGCTCGAGTCGATCGACAGCGACGACCCGACGGCGCTGGTCGGCCTGCCGCTGATCCGCACCTGCCGCATGCTGCGCGCCGCCGGCGTGGACCTGCTGTGAGCGCCGCGGACGCGCCGGCGAACACCCGCGGCAAGCTCTACCTGATCCCGGCCCCGCTGGATTTCGGCTGCGACACGCAGGCCCCGCTGCAGGACGCGCTGCCGCTGGGCACGCTGCAGACCGCCGCCCGAATCACCCACTGGGTCTGCGAGAACGCCAAGACGGCACGCGCCTACCTCAAGCGCATCGACGCCGTCGTGCCGCTGGCCCAACCGCTGCAGGCCCAGCAGATCCAGGAACTGCCGCGCGAGGTGCACAAGAAGGGCGACCACGCAGGCCAGTTCGACGCCCGCCCGCTGCTGGCGGCGGCACTGGAAGGCCACGACATCGGCCTGATGAGCGAGGCCGGCATGCCGGCCGTGGCCGATCCGGGCTCGTCGGTGGCGCGCGCCGCGCACGATCTCGGACTCGAGGTGGTGCCGCTGATCGGCCCGGTGTCGCTGCTGCTCGCGCTGGCGGCCAGCGGCCTCAACGGCCAGAACTTCGCCTTCGTCGGCTACCTGCCGCAGGACGCCGACGGCCGCGTCCAGCGCATCCGCGAGCTCGAGGCGCTGGCCTTGAGAACCGGCCAGACCCAGCTCTTCATCGAGACGCCCTACCGCAACGCCGCGTTGCTGCAGTCGCTCACGCAGACACTGCAACATCACACCCGCCTCGCCGTGGCACGCGGCCTCACGCTGGCCAACGCCAGCGTGCGCAGCGACACCGTGAAAGCCTGGCGCGCCAAACCGGTGGCCGCGGAGGAGCGGCTGCCGGCCGTGTTCGCCATCGGCCGCTGAAATGGGCGCGACCTCCCGTGGCAATCGCTGGGCGACCCGTACCCAGTTCTTCTGCTCCGGCTTCATTTTCGCGACCTGGGGCGTGCACGTACCGACGATCAAGGCCCACTACGGGCTCGACGAGGCGCAACTGGGCTTCGCGATGCTGGCGGCGGGCGTCGGCGCGCTGCTGGGCATCACGCGCGCCAGCCGCTGGATCGGCCGCCATGGCGCGCGGCAGGTGGCCGGCTGCGCGGGCACGGTCTACGCGTTGCTGATCGCCCTGCTGGTCCTCATGCCCGGCTACCTGGCGCTGCTCGGCCTGCTGGCCGCCTTCGGCCTGGTGACCAGCCTGTTCGATGTGGCCATCAACACCGATGCCGCGCAGTTGGAAGCGCGTGAAGGCACGCACCTGATGAGCGGCATGCACGGCATGTTCAGCCTGGGCGGCATGGTGGGCGCGGTGAGCGGCGGCGCCGCCCTGGCCACCGGCCTGGGCGTGCAGGCGCATCTGCTGGCCGTGGCCGCCGTGATGGCGCTTGCCGTCGGCAGCTCGTCGATCCGCATGCTGCCCAAGCCCGCCAGCGTCGTCGGCGATGCCGACACGCGCTTCCGCCTGCCGCGCGGCGCGCTGGTCGTGATGGGGGTGCTGGCGGCGCTGGGCCTGATCGCCGAAGGTGCGATCTACGACTGGAGCGTGCTCTACCTGAACCAGGAACTGGGGGCACCGCAGCAACAGGCCGCGCTGGCCTACGCGAGCTTCTCCGCCGCCATGGCCGCCGCGCGCTTCGGCGGCGACGCGCTGCGCGCCCGCTTCGCGCCGGCGCAGCTGCTGCGCGCCAGCGCGCTGCTGGCCGCGGCCTCGATGACCCTGGTATTGCTGACCGACTTGCCCTGGCTCGCGCTGGTGGGCTTCGCCGGCGTGGGCGTGGGCTTCGCGAACGTGGTGCCGATCCTGTTCGCGGCCTCGGCCCAGGTGCCGGGCGTGGAACCCTCGCGCGGCATCGCGGCGGTGTCGGCCGCGGCCTACCTGGGTTTCATGGCCGGCCCGCCGGTGATCGGCCTGCTGGCGCGCGTCAGCTCGCTGACGATCGCGCTGTACACGGTGGTGGCCTTCGCGGTCGCGCTGGCCGCCTCGGCACGCTACGCGAACGCGCGCTGAATGCGGTTCAGCGCAGTGCTGGCGCGCTGCGCAGCGCGCTCACCGAGGCATTGCCCATCGCGGCGCCGAACTTCTTGGCCAGCTTTTCCGCCACGTTGTCACGGCGCGTGTAGTCGATGACGTCTTCGGCCTTGATCACTTCACGGGCCACGTAGTCGACGTTGCCGAGGTGGTCGGCCAGCCCCAGGTCCACGGCCTGCTGGCCGCTCCAGAACAGGCCGCTGAACAGGCCCGGCGTGTCGAGCTTGAGGCGGTCGCCGCGGCCGGCCTTGACCACGTTGATGAACTGCGTGTGGATCTGGTCGAGCATCTGCTGCGCATGGGCGCGCTGCGGCTCGCTCATCGGGCTGAACGGATCGAGGAAGCCCTTGTTCTCGCCAGCGGTGAGCAGGCGCCGCTCCACACCGAGCTTTTCCATGGTGCCGGTGAAGCCGAAGCCGTCCATCAGCACGCCGATGCTGCCCACGATGCTGGCCTTGTCGACGTAGATCTGGTCGGCGGCGGCCGCGATGTAGTAGGCGGCCGAGGCACAGGTCTCCTCGACCACGGCATAGACCGGCTTGTTGTGCTTGGCCTTGAGGCGCTTGATCTCGTCGTTGATGATGCCGGCCTGCACCGGACTGCCGCCCGGCGAGTTGATCAGCAACACCACGCCTTTGGCGCCCGCATCCTCGAAGGCCGTCTTCAGAGCCGCGACGACGAATTCCGCGCTGGCGTCGGAACCGTTGGCGATTTCGCCCTTGATCTCGACCACGGCGGTGTGCGCCGTGCTCGCGGTGGTACTCGCCGAGGTGCGCGACATCGCGAACCAGACCAGGAAGATGAAGAAGGCCAGCCAGCTCAGGCGCACGAAGGTTTTCCAGCGGCGCGTGGCCCGCTGCTCGCGCAGCGCCGAGAAAGCGAGCTTCTCGAGCGTGGCACGCTCCCAGCCGGGTTGCGAAGTAGGGTCGTTCTTGGACATGGTGGGGGCCGGTTGCGCGGAGGAAAGCGGCGCGGGCCGCTCGAAGGGCTCGAAACCCTGGGGTTCCGTGCGGGTGGGATCGGTCATTTGAATGTGCGCAGCCCGCGAACGAACGACAGCTGCGAGAGGAAAGGAAGGGAGGGCATCCTAGAAAACGAGCGGCAGCAGGTTCCAGTCAGTATGCCAGTGCACCACGCCGTCGTGCTCGCTCAGGGCGATCTTCACCAGTCCGCCACGGCAAGGGCCGCCGGCACAGTCGCCGGTGTCGGGCTGGTAGGCGGCGCCGTGCGTGGCGCACAGCAGCCATTGCCCGCTGTCGTCGAAAAAGCGGTCGGGCTGGTAGTCCATCTCCATCGCCACGTGGGTGCAACGGTTCAGATAGGCGTGCGGCTGGCCCTCGAAGCGGATGGCGAAGGCGCGCAGGCTCTCGCCCTGGTGCACCACATCGAAGGACACGGCCCGCCCACCCTCGACCAGGTCGGCGGAATTGCACAGGGGAATGATGTCGCTCATGGCTGCTCGTCGATCAATCGATGCGTGGAGGTTGGCGGTCAGGCATTGTCCCGCAGCCAGTCCGACAGTTCGGCGACGGAGTGGGCCACGTGCAACGGCGACAGCGCCTCGAAGCCGGCCACCTCGTGCGCGCCGTAGCCCACGCCCACGCCCGCGCAGCCGGCATTGACGGCCAGCTGCAGGTCGTGCGTGGTGTCGCCGATCATCAGGGTGCGCTCGGCCGGCACGTCGAGTTCCTCCATCAGTTCGAGCAGCATGCGCGGATGGGGCTTGCCGTGCGTTTCGTCGGCGGTGCGCGAGCCGTCGAAACGCCCGCGCATGTCGCGCGCGGCCAGCGCCTCGTTGAGGCCGCGGCGTGATTTGCCGGTGGCAATGGCCAGCAGGTGGCCGCGGGCCTTGAGGGCGTCGAGCATGGGCAGCACGCCGTCGAACAGCATCACGTCGTCCTGGTGCTGCAGGTAGTGGAAGCGGTAGCGGGCGCCGAGCTCGGCGTACTTCTCGCGCGGCACGTCGGGCGCGGCGCGGGCCAGCGCCTCGGCCAGGCCCAGGCCGATGACCCAGGCGGCGTCGCGTTCGTTGGGCCGGGCGCCCCCCACATCGACGACCGCCTCCTGGATGCAGCGTGCGATCAGGCGGGTGGAGTCGTAGAGGGTGCCGTCCCAATCGAAGACGATCAGGTCGAAACGGCGGGCGGAAACAGCATCGGTCATGGGGAAGCGGGCGAAAGAGGGGTGGCGAGGGAAGCCAGGGCTTCGGGTGGCAGGAACGCCAGGAGTTCCGGCGGCAGGTCGGCCTGCAGCGCCATGCGCTGGCCGAGCGCCGGGTGATTGAACTGCAGCCGCCAAGCATGCAGGAACATGCGCTTGAGGCCGCGCTTCTGCAACTGGCGGTTGCGCTCGAAGTCGCCGTACTTGTCGTCGCCGGCGATCGCGTGGCCGGCCGAGGCCAGGTGCACCCGGATCTGGTGCGTGCGGCCGGTCTTGATGGTCACGGCCAGCAAGGAGGCTGGCGCGGCATCGCCGGGCATGGCAAAGCTCGCCAGCACGCGCACCAGCGTCACGGCGTGCATCGCATCGGGATGGTCCTTGGCCACCACCCGGACGCGGCGTTCGCCGTCCGGCAGCAGGTATTTGGCCAGGGGCGCGTCCAGCACCTTGCGGTTGGCGGGCCAGCGGCCTTCGACCAGCGCCAGGTAGGTCTTGCCGGTTTCACGCTCGCGGAACTGGTCCTGCAGCGCCAGCAGCGCGCTGCGCTTCTTGGCCACCAGCAGGATGCCCGAGGTTTCCCGGTCGAGCCGGTGCACCAGTTCGAGGAATTTGGCGCCCGGGCGCGCCGTGCGCAACTGCTCGATCACGCCGAAGCTGACACCGCTGCCGCCGTGCACCGCAGTGCCCGCGGGCTTGTCGATGGCAAGGACGGCATCGTCTTCCAGCAGCACCGGGAACTCGCGCGCCGGCGCGGGCGGGGTGGCGCCCTCCTCCGCGCGCGGCGAAATCCGCACCGGTGGCAGGCGCAGCACGTCCCCCACTTCGATCCGGGTCTCGGCCTGCGCCCGCCCCTTGTTGATGCGCACCTCGCCCGACCGGATGATCCGGTAGACATGCGTCTTGGGAACGCCCTTGAGATGGCGGAACAGGAAATTGTCGAGTCGCTGCCCGGCCGATTCTTCATCGACCGTCAGAAAACGGACTTCGGCCGCTTCGGGGCCCGGCTTCGCACCTATAATGTTTTTCACCAGCGCGGTCTTGTAAGTGCTTGATTAAGCAGAAGTTTAGAGCACCACCGAAAGCGCTGTGAGGTCGATGCCGTTTGGGCGCCGAGTCCGCAAACCCCGCGCTGAAGCGCAAAGTGGCAGACGAGACGCCCCAGCCAAGCCGACGCCCACGAAACACCGATACGGAATACCCAGCCGGCAGGCTCCAAGCTGCCGGCGGATCGAAGCGAGCCCACTTGTGTTGATGCTGCTGATTCAAATTTGCCTGCGCCCGCTGATGCCAGCGGCCTCCGGCATGGAATTGTCCGCAGCGCGCGCCACCCCTGCGCAATCCGCCATGACATCCATGGCGACTCGACACCGTCCCGGGCTCGCCCCCATCCATGCGCCCCCTCGCCTGCTGCCGTTGAGCTGACGCTCGACAACGGCCGGCCGCGTTCGCGCGGCGGCCAGGCAGCCGGAGTGTTAGCGGCAATTCCCCCTCGTTTCGCGAAGCGTCGTCCGTGCATCGTTGGCCCGTCAGGGGCCGGTTCGAACGCATATATCTATTAAGGACAACGCATCATGAAGCGGATGTTGATCAACGCCACGCAGCCGGAAGAGCGCCGCCTGGCCATCGTCGACGGGCAGAAGCTCCTCGACTACGAAATCGAAATCGAAGGGCGCGAACAGCGCAAGGGCAATATCTACAAGGCCGTCGTGACGCGCGTCGAGCCCTCGCTCGAAGCCTGTTTCGTCGACTACGGCGAGGACCGCCACGGCTTCCTGCCCTTCAAGGAAATCTCCAAGCAGTACTTCGCCGAAGGCGTGTCGGCCAGCCAGGCCCGCATCCAGGACGCGATCCGCGAGGGCCAGGAACTGGTCGTGCAGGTCGAGAAGGAAGAGCGCGGCAACAAGGGCGCGGCCCTGACCACCTTCGTCTCGCTGGCCGGCCGCTACGTCGTGCTGATGCCGAACAACCCGCGCGGCGGTGGTGTTTCGCGTCGCATCGAGGGCGACGACCGCGCCGAGCTCAAGGAGGCGATGGACCAGCTCGAGTACCCGAAGGGCATGAGCATCATCGCGCGCACCGCCGGCATCGGCCGCTCGGCGCCCGAACTCCAGTGGGACCTGAACTACCTGCTCAAGCTCTGGACCGCCATCGACGGCGCGGCCAAGGGCGCCAAGGGCGCCTTCCTGATCTACCAGGAATCGAGCCTGGTGATCCGCGCGATCCGTGACTACTTCAATCACGACATCGGCGACATCCTGATCGACACCGACGACATCTACGAGCAGGCCCAGCAGTTCATGGCCCACGTGATGCCGGAGCATGCGGCCCGCGTGAAGCGCTACCGCGACGACGCGGCGCTGTTCAGCCGCTTCCAGATCGAGCACCAGATCGAGTCGGCCTACGCCCGCACCGTGCAGCTGCCCTCGGGCGGCGCCATCGTGATCGACCATACCGAAGCGCTGGTGTCCATCGACGTCAACTCGGCGCGCGCCATCAAGGGCGGCGACATCGAAGAGACCGCCACCCGCACCAACCTCGAAGCCGCCGACGAAGTGGCCCGCCAGATGCGCCTGCGCGACCTGGGCGGCCTGATCGTCATCGACTTCATCGACATGGACGAGTCGAAGAACCGCCGCGAGGTCGAAAGCCGCCTGCGCGACGCGCTGCGCCAAGACCGCGCCCGCGTGCAGTTCGGCTCGATCAGCAAGTTCGGCCTGATGGAAATGAGCCGCCAGCGCCTCAAGCCGGCGCTCAGCGAAGGCTCGTCGATCCCCTGCCCGCGTTGCGGCGGCTCGGGCCACATCCGCGACACCGAATCGAGCGCGCTGCAGATCCTGCGCATCATTCAGGAAGAGTGCCTCAAGGACAACACGGCCGCCGTGCACGTCCAGGTGCCGGTCGAAGTGGCCTCGTTCCTGCTCAACGAGAAGCGCCCCGAGATCGCCAAGATCGAGCTCAAGCAGCGCGTGACCGTGCTGATGGTCCCCAACAAGACCTTCGAGACGCCGCACTACAAGCTCGAGCGCCTCAAGCACGACGACCCGCGCCTCGACCACATCCAGGCCAGCTACAAGATGGCCGAAGAGGTGGAAGACCCGACCTCGGTCACGCGCCGCTCGCAGGAACCCACCAACAAGCAGACGCCGGTGATCAAGGGCGTGCTGCCCGACGCACCGGCCCCGGTCGCCGTGCCCAAGCCCGAACCGGTGCGCCCGCCCGTCGCGGTGCAGCCGCCCGTGGCACCGCCACCCGCAGCCCCGGTGGCCGCGCCGGCCGAACGCGGCTTCTTCGCCTTCATCAAGCGCCTGTTCGGTGCCGAAACGCCCGCGGCCAAGCCCGCACCGGCCTCCAGCAACGGCACCCCCGCCAGCGCCATCCCGGTGGAAGCACCGAAGCCACGCCGCGACGGCCGTGGCGGACGCGACGGCGAAGCCCGCTCGGCACGCGACGGCGAACCACGCCGCGGCGGCCGCGGTGAAGGCCGTGGCGGCCGTGATGGCGAAGGCCGCAACGGTCGCGACGGCGAGCGCCGCGGCGGACGCGGTGGCGAACGTTCGGGCGAACGCGCCGGCGAACGCCAACCGCGTGAAGCCCGGACCGAACTCCGCGCCGACGCACCCGTGCGTGAAGCACGCGAACCGCGCGAACCCCGTGAGCCCCGTGAAGGTGGCCGCGAAGGCCGCGGTCCGCGCGACGGTGAGCGCCGCAACGGCGGCCGTGGCGAACGCCGCGATGCCGACCGTCCAGTGACGCTGGAAGGCACCGAAGGCCAGCAGGAAGCGATTCAAAACCCGGCCCCTGCCGTCGACGAGAACGGTGCCCCGATCGAGCGCGCACCGCGCGCCCGCCGCGAACGCGGCGAGCGTGGCGAACGCGCAGAGCGCGGCGAACGTGGCGGCGAGCGCAACGGCGAGCCGCGCGAACGCAGCACTGCCGATACCCCCGCACGCTTCCTGAACGGCGACGCACCGCCGGCCGACAGCACGACCGAACGCAATGAACGCGCACCGCGTGAAGAGCGTGCACCACGTGAGGAGCGTGCGCCGCGTGAAGACCGTGCACCGCGCGAGGACCGCGAGCCCCGCGGCGAACGCGCCGGCGAAGGCCGCCGTGAACGCCGCGACGGCGCGCCGCGTCCGGCCGAGTCGACTCCTGAGACGGTCACTGCAGCGAACCCCGAAGCCCTGGAAGGTGCAACCGACAACGGCGCACCGACCGAGCAGGCCCCTCGCCAGGACGGCGACGAACGCCGCGGCCGCTCGCGTGACCGTTACGGCCGCGATCGTCGCGAGCGTGCACCGCGCGAAGGTGACGAAACCGCGACCAGCGCGGGCGCCGAGCCGATCGCCGTGGAAGCGGTCGCAGCAGCACCCGTCGTCGCACCGGCCCAGCCGGTGGCCGCAGCGGTCGTGCCCGTCGCGGCGCCTGTCGCGACGCCCGCGCCTGAAGTCCAGACCGTGACGGCAGCAACCGCCCCGGTCCGTACCGAGCGCGCGCCTCGCCCCGCCGCAGCCGCGCCAGCGGTGGCGAACAGCCAGCCGACCAACGGCCGCGGCGCCCTGCCGAAGGTTCAGCCCTTTGAATTGCCCCTGGCACAGCTCGCCCAGGTGGCGGAAGGCTCGGGACTGCATTGGGTGAACTCCGACGCCGAGCGCGTGGCGCAGGTTCGGGATGCCATCGCGGCGGAAATCAAGCCGATCCACGTGCCCCGCGAGCGCCCGCCCGTGCAGGTGCTGAACGAAGGCCCGCTGGTGCTGGTCGAAACGCGTCGGGACCTGGCCGCCACGGTGCTGCCTTTCGAACGCGCCGTGCACGAGGGCGACGCCGCCCGCTGACCGTCGCTTGCAGGGGCACCCGCGTGGGGTGCACCCCTATGCCGACCCGGACGTCGGCCGCCTTCACCGGCGGCCGACGTTTTTTTTTGTTTCGCCGCCAGCCGACGATCGGAACTCACAGCGCCGTCGCCACACCCTTCGGGAAACATGTAGCAACAAGGTACTCAGTACTCTTGATGCGTCTTCGTACAAAAGTTCTACAAACGTATTTAGAATGTTGCATCGCACAACGTGTTGTCGGACGTGAAATAGTGCCGGTCCTCGGTCTCCTTACAAAATGAGTACCGTAGACTTACAGGACATACTAGAACAAATGTGTTCAAATTCTTTCCTGTAGTATTAAAGCGTTACACTGCCACGCCGTAGGCAGAAACCCCAAGGGGATTCACATGTTTCGTACCGATTCGACTGCGCAAGGCCAACTGCTCAGGCACCGCTCCTCCGGGCGCGGGGAGCCTGCACCCACGCCCATCGCCGCACAACCGAAGGGTCTGACGTTGCTGCAACGCGGCGTCAAACGAAGCGTCGACATCCTCGCGGCCCTGACCTTCTTCACCCTGTTCGGACCCATCTATCTGTGCGTGGCCCTGGCCGTCGCCATCAGCATGGGCCGACCGGTGCACTTCTTTCAAACCCGTCTGGGCGAAGGCGGCCAGCGCTTCAAGTTCTACAAGTTCCGTTCCATGGTGCGCAACTCCGAGAACATCCTCGACGAGTACCTGAGCAAGAACGACGTGGCCCGCACCCAGTGGGAGACCTTCCAGAAGCTCGAAGTGGACCCGCGCATCACGCCGCTGGGCCGCCTGATCCGCAAGCTGAGCCTGGACGAGCTGCCGCAGTTCTGGAACGTGCTCAAGGGCGACATGAGCCTGATCGGCCCGCGCCCCTGCATGGAACGCCAGCGCAGCCTCTATGGCAAGCACTGGGATCACTATTGCGCGATGCGTCCCGGCATCACCGGCCTGTGGCAAGTGAGCGGCCGCAACCGGCTGTCCTATGCCCAGCGCGTCGAGCTCGATGCGCAGTACGTGAACAACTGGTCGCTCTGGCTGGACATCAAGATCCTCGCCAAGACCGCAACGGCCGTGATCTCGGGCGAAGGCTCGCGCTGAACGGACCCGGGTCCGAAACTGCGGCTCGGCCAGGGGCCGCAGCGCATATCGCTTCCGGCCTTGCGATAAACGAGGGATGATGCGGCGCAAGGCCCGTACCAACGGGTCGGACGGAGCGGTCGGTGCACTGCCCGGACCCGGTCCTTCCAAACCTTCTTTTTCCGACGACGGCCTCACAGCCAACCTATCTCAGAGACTCCATGAACGCGCTTCGCAAAGGCATCTACGTGGCTGGCCATCGCGGCATGGTCGGGAGCGCCATCGTGCGCGCGCTCGAAGCCCGCGGGCACGAACGCATCATCACGCGCACCCACGCCGAACTCGACCTGACAGACCAGGCTGCGGTGCGCGACTTCTTCGCCACGGAAAAGCCCGACGCGGTGTACCTGGCCGCGGCCAAGGTGGGCGGCATCCATGCCAACGCCACCTACCCCGCGGAGTTCCTCTACACGAACCTGATGCTCGAGGCCAATGTGGTCCACGAGGCCTGGCGCAGCGGCGTGACGCGGCTGCTGTTTCTCGGCTCGAGCTGCATCTATCCGCGGCTGGCGGCCCAGCCGATGGCCGAGGACGCATTGCTCACCGGCAAGCTCGAACCCACCAACGAGCCCTACGCCATCGCCAAGATCGCGGGCATCAAGCTCTGCGAGAGCTACAACCGCCAGTACGGCACCGACTACCGCAGCGTGATGCCGACCAACCTCTACGGGCCCGGCGACAACTACCACCCGGACAACAGCCACGTGCTGCCGGCGCTGATCCGCCGCTTCCACGAGGCACGGGAGGCCGCAGCGCCGTCGGTCGTGATCTGGGGCACCGGCACGCCCAAGCGCGAGTTCCTCTATGTGGACGACATGGCCGCGGCCTGCGTGCACGTCATGGACCTGCCGCAGGACCGCTACGCGGCCTGCACCGAGCCGATGAACAGCCACATCAACGTCGGCAGCGGTGAAGACCTGTCAATCGCCGAGCTGGCGCAACTGGTCGGCGACGTGGTCGGCTACGGCGGCCAGATCCAGTGCGACGCCAGCAAGCCCGACGGCGCGCCGCGCAAGCTGCTGGACATCTCGCGCGTCCGCGCGCTGGGCTGGGCCCCACGCGTCGGCCTGCGCGAAGGCATCGCACGCGCCTACCAGGACTTCCTGGCGCACGAGCGCGTGGCCGCCTGATACAGCCACGCCCCTGCCCGTCCATGCACGCAGCCACCTCGCTCTCCCTGATCCCGCCCGGCACCGGCGGGGTGCGCGACTACGCCGCCATCGTCGGCGGTTCGATCCGTGCACCGGTGCGCGAGCTGTCGGCCCAGACCGACACGCGCGGCTGGTCGGGCGACGTGCTGCTGCTGCACTTCAGCGGCTACGGCTATCACAAGCGGGGCGTTCCCTCCTGGTTGCTCGAGGAGCTGACGAGCCTGCGCGAGCGCTTTCGCGTGTTCGGCGTGGTTTTTCACGAACTCTATGCGTCCGGACCGCCCTGGCGCTCGGCCTTCTGGCTGAGCGGCATGCAGCGGCGCATCGCGCGCGAACTGGCCGGCCAGGCCGACTTCTGGCTCACCAACCGCGAGCTCGCGGGGCAATGGCTGCGCGAACAGGCGCCCGAGGCACCGCACCGCGTGCTGCCCGTGTTCTCGAACGTGGGCGAGCCCGCCGCGGCCGACCATGAACGCGAAGCATCCATTGTGGTCTTCGGCAGCGCCGGCATCCGCGCGCCGGCCTATGCCTGGAACGACGGCGAGATCTTCCGCTTTGCCAAACGACATGGCCTGCGCATCGACGACATCGGCGCCCCGCTGCAGGACGCGGCGCTGTCGAGTCGCCTGGCCCAGGAAGGTGTGCGCGTGCGCGGCATGCTGCCGGCCGCACAGGTCAGCCAGGCGCTCTCGAACGCGCGCCACGGCGTGCTCGCCTATCCGGCCGACTACGTGGGCAAGAGCGGCATCTTCGCCGCCTACGCATCGCATGGCACCTGCCCGATCCTGCTCTGGAAAGGCCTGGCGCCCCACGACGGCATGCAACCCAACGTCGAGTACGCCGCCGGCTTCGACGCGCTGGAGCGCCGCCCGGCGCTCGACCCGCGCGCGATCGGCCGCGCGGCACGCCTCTGGTATGAACCGCACTGCATCGCAGCCCATGCCGCGGCCCTGCAGGCATTGAGCAGCGAGACCCGCGCATGAAACAGGCCGCCCTGCCGTCGATGCCGATGCCGGCCCGCGTGGCCGCTCGCCCTGCGAGCCGGTCGGCCGCGCTCAGCCCCGTCGGCCGGATGTTCATCGCGGTGCTGCTGATCGTCGTGTTCGAAGGCGCGATCCGCAAATGGGTGGCGTCCTCGGCCACGCTGCCGCTGATCCTGTTGCGTGACCTGCTGGCGCTGGCCGTGATCGTCCATGCGACCTGGGCCGGCCATCTGCATCGCTTTGCCAAGGTCACGGTCCCGCTGCTGATCTGGTCCTGCTGCGTGATCGCATGGGGACTGGTGCAGATGGTGGCCGGCGAGAGCTCGCCGATCGTATTCGTGATCGGCATGCGCTTCTGGCTGCTCTACCTCTGGTTCGGCGTGGCCGCCGCCGCGGCGATGAACGCGGCCGACTACCGCGCGGCCGTGCGAATGGCGGTCATGACCCTGCTGATACTCACGCCACTGGCCGTGCTGCAGCACTATTCGCCGCCAGGTGCCACCATCAACCGCCAGCTCGACGGCGACGAGAACTCGGTGTTCGTGGTGATTGCCGGCGTGGTGCGGACCACAGGCACCTTCAGCTTCACCTCCGGCTACGCGACCTACCTGATCATGATCGCGCCGCTGGTCTTCGGCCTGATGGCCGCAACCAAGCGAAACAAGCGGCAACGCCTCTTCAGCCTCGCGGGCTTCGGCGCCTTCCTGGTCTGCAGCATGGTGAGCGGCTCGCGTGCAGCGGTGCTCTCGGCAGGCTTCATGCTGGCCGCCTACCTGGGCGCACGGTTCCTGTTCGCCAAAGGCCGCGACAAGCCCGCGGCGCTGGGCGAGGTGCTGGTGGCCTGCATGCTGACCGCCGTCTTCGTCTTCTTTCTTTCGGATGCGGTGCAGGTGACGCAGCAACGCTTCGAACAGGCCGCCGGCGGCGAGGACTTCTTTGACCGATTGCTGGCGACCTTCGTCGGCGAGCCGAACGTGCTGCGTGCCGGGACTTGGCTGGGCAGTGGCCTGGGCGCGGGCTCGAACCTCGCGGCATCATTGAAGTCCGGTGCGGACAATTTCGGGCTGGCCGAATCGGAGACCGGGCGCATCCTGCTCGAAGGCGGCCTGCTGGGCTTTGCCTTCATTGCCCTCAAGGTGCTGGTGCTGGCGGCCTGTTTCTACCACAGCGTGCGCCTCTCGGCCCGGCGCCACTCACCTTTCCCGGTGCTGCTGTGGCTCACGCTGGTGATCGCGCTCATGACGTGGCAAGCCATCGGCCAGCTCACCGCCAATGCCTTGCTGGGCCTGTTGATCGGTTACTTCCTGCTGGTGTTCCGTTACCCTTCGAACGACTTCTTCCCGATGCGATCGCCCTCCCAGTGAGTTGCTGCCGCGACGGATGCCGACCCGGCCTGTCCCTTCCTTCGCACCGATGAAACTTCTCGTCTACGGCATCAACTTCGCACCCGAACTCACTGGCATCGGCAAATACAGCGGCGAAATGGTGGCGTGGCTGACCGCCCGCGGGCACGACGTGCGCGTGATCACGGCACCGCCCTACTACCCCGAGTGGAAGGTGCGCGAAGGCTACAGCGCGACGCGTTACACCCGCGAGACATGGCACGGCGCGCAGGTGTTTCGCACGCCGCTGTGGGTGCCCACCAAGGTCAATGGCCTGCGCCGCCTGCTGCACCTGGCCAGCTTCGCGCTGGCCAGCGTTCCCGCCTTGCTGGCCCAGTGGCGCTGGAAGCCCGACGTGATCTGGATGACCGAGCCACCGCTGTTCTGCACCCCGGCCGGCCTGGCCTTCGCGCGGCTGCGCTCTGGCAGGGCCTGGCTGCACATCCAGGACTACGAGGTCGATGCAGCCTTCGAACTGGGGCTGCTCAGGGGCGCACGGCTGCGGGCCTTCGTGAGCGGCGCCGAACGCTGGCTGCTGGGCCGCTTCGATCGCGTCTCCACCATCTCCCAGCGCATGCTCGAGCGCGCCAGCGCCAAGGGCGTGCCGGCCACGCGCCTGCTGTCCTTTCCCAATTGGGCCGACATCTCGGCCGTCCGGCCGCTGGCGAGCCCGAGCCCCTACCGCACCGAGCTCGGCATCGCCGACGATGCCGTGGTCGCGCTCTACGCGGGCAACATGGGCGCCAAGCAGGGCCTCGAACTGCTGGCCGAACTCGCACTCCAGTTGCGCGCACGGCCCGATATCGTGTTCGTCTTCTGCGGCGGCGGTGCCGGGCGGGACGCGCTGAGGGCGCGTTGCGCCGGGCTCGACAGCGTGCGCTTCATCGACCTGCAACCGGTCGAGCGCCTGGGCGACCTGCTGGGGCTGGCCGACGTCCATCTGCTGCCGCAGCGCGCCGATGCGGCCGACCTGGTCATGCCCTCGAAGCTCACCGGCATGCTCAGCAGCGGCCGGCCGGTGCTCGCCGGCGCACGGCCCGAGACGGAGCTGGGCCAGGTGGTGGCGCAATGCGGGCGCATCGTGCCGCCCGAAGATGCGCCGGCTTTTGCCGAAGCCCTGCTGCAGTTGGCCGCAGACCCCGTGCTGCGCCGCGAACTCGGCCTGCGCGCCCGTCGCTATGCCGAAGAACGCCTGGACCGCGATGCGGTGCTCGCGCGTTTCGAACGTGACCTGCAGGACTGCATCGGCCCGCGCAAAGACTGACGGCCTTGACCCATGAAAAAACCGCCCCGAGAGGCGGTTTTTTCATTCGCGTCGATGGGGCATGTCGCCCCTCGCGTCTCACTGCTCGTCGGGCAGGATGCTGTCGTAGTTGTAGTTGGTGTAGCGGTAGCGCCCGTACTTGTAGGGCGTGTAGGCGCGACGTTCGACGTCCATGGCGTTGAGCAGCACACCGGTCGCCGCGCGGCCGCCGAGGGCCAGGCGACGCGTGCTCTCCTTCAATTCGCCCATGGTCGACTGGTCGGCGCGCGCCACCAGCAGCACCGTGCCGGCATGCATCGCCACCGTCATCGTGTCGGCCGCCACCAGCACCGGCGGCGTGTCGATCACGATCAGGTCGTAGAGCTCGGAGAGCTTCTCCAGCGTGGACTTGAACGACTCCGACACCAGCAGTTCCGACGGATTCGGCGGCAGCTGGCCGGTGGCCAGGAAGTCGAGATCGGGCACCACCTGGCGGTGCACGGTCTGCTGCACCGTCAGGCTGCCGGCGATCAGTTCCGACAGGCCGCCATGGCGCTGCAGACCGAAGTACTGGTGCGCATGGCCGCGCCGCAGGTCGGCGTCGATCAGCAGCGTGCGCTTGCCCGCGGCCGCCATCAGGGCCGCGAAGTTGGCCGTGACGAAACTCTTGCCCACGCCGGGCGTGGCGCCGGTGATCAGCACCCGGTTGTTGGGCGACTCGAGCATCGCGAACTGCATGGCGGTACGCAGGCTGCGCAGGCTTTCCACCGCCGGATCGTCCGGGTGCTCGATGGCCAGCAGGCGCACGCCGGTGGCACCGGTCAAGCGGCGCTTGGCGATCGCGTCCTGTGCGCCGCTCAACGGAATGGTGGAGAACACCGGCAGCCCGCTGTGGCTCTCGACCTCATGCGGATCGCGGATGCGCTGCTCAATGAAGGCATTGCGCAGGTAGGCGGCCACGATGCCGAGGAACAGGCCCAACGCCAGCGCGGCACCGACGATGACCGAGCGACGCGGCTTGACCGGCAGGGTCGGCACCAGGGCCTCGTCGAGCACGCGCACGTTGCCGACCTTGCCTTCCTTCACCAGGCGCAACTGCAGTGCGTTGTTCAGCAGCGACTGGTACAGCTCGGTGTTGACCTTGACGTCGCGCTCCATGCGCACGGCTTCCTGCTGGATGGCCGGCAGCCCCTTGATGCGGGTCTGGATGTTGCCGATGTCGCGCTGCAAGGCGGCGATCTGCGCATCGAGCGTCTGCACCGAAGGATGCTCGGCGGTGAAGCGGCTCTCGAGCTCGCGGCGGCGCTGCTGGGCTTCGAGCAACTTGCTCTGGCGGTCTACCGCTTCACCCAGCACGGCCGTCGCTTCTTCGCCGAAGGCGACGGTGGCCTTCTGGTTGCGAAAGCGGTTGTAGATTTCTTCGGAGGCTTCGAGCTGGCGCTTGAACTGCGGCAGTTGCACGTCGAGGAAGGTCAGCGTCTTCTGTGCCTCGGCCGCCTTGCGCTCGATATTCTGGCGCACGTACTGGGCGCCGACGGCGTTGAGCACACGCGTGATCTGGAACGGGTTGGCGCCGCGCGTCGACACCTCGATGATGCCCGACTGCTTGCCGCGCTCGGTCAGCGCCAGGCCGGCCTGCACCTCGGCCACGATGCCGGATTTGCGATGACGGACCAGGTCGAACTCCGCACCCGCCTTGCCGGACAGCCGGTCGATCATGAGCTCGATCGCGCCCTCATCGGTCTGGGCCTTCAGCAACGTGCCGACGGTGCCCTCGAGCGGCGTCGCCAGGCGTGGATTCGTCAGGCTGTACTGGCCGCCGCCCTGGGCCGTCACGCGGAATTCCGAACCCTCCATCGCTTCGGGAACGTCGAAGCTCGAGGCGACGATCTGCTCGGTGCCCGAGACATAGCCCTTCATGCCCAGGAAGCCCGGGTCCGACAGCCCGTTCGAGCGGCGCGCCATCCAGCCGCCGATGTAGGGAATGTAGCGCGGGGCGCTGGTGATGTAGAGCTTGCTCGCCTCGACCGCGGGGGCCACCACCATGCGCGAACGGATGATCTCCATCTCGGCGCTGGTCGGCGTGCGCAAGTCGAACAGGCCGGCCGCTTCGTTGAGCACACCCTTGGAGTTGTTTCCACTGCCATCTTCGACCTGCACCACCACGGCGGTCTCGTAGACCGGCCGCGCCAGCAAGGCATAGACGATGCCGATGCCCAGCACCACGAGCGTGATCGCGAGGATCATCCACTTCTGCGTGCGCAGCACATCGACGTAGCGACCGAAGTCCGCATCGCCGCCGCCCTCGCTGGCCATCGGCAGATCGGTGTTGGAATAGGGAGTGGGGGAATTCATCGGCTGGATACTCTGGAAATCAGCGCGTCGACGGCTGCGACAGGTCGCGCACCGAGGTCGCGGTCGTGGTCGAGGGCAGGATGAGATTGATCACGCGGTTCCACTGCACCAATGGCACCGGATCAACGTAGACCACATCCCTCGGCCGCAGCGCGAACTGGTCGGCCAGCGCCAGCGCCGTGGGCGTGCGCGCATCGAGATGGAACAGCGACTGCCCGCCCGTGGGCTCGTTGCGCACCACGTAGATCTGGCGCGGATTCGCCGATGTCAGGTTGACGCCGCCGACCTCGCTCAGCGCTTCGTTGAGGCTCAGGCGGCCGTTGCGCATCGGGATGGCGGCCTGTTGGAGGACTTCGCCCATCACCGTGACCTTGCGCTCGTCGCGTCCGCGCACCATCACCATGTCGCCGTTCTTCAGCGGAATGCGGGTCGGGTCCACACCCACGCCCGCCAGGCCGACCAGGTCCAGCGTGGTGGTGACGCCGTTGCGCGTCAGGGTCACGAAGGAACGGTCGCCGTTGGGCAGCAGCCCACCGGCGCGATTGAGCGCTTCGGCCAACGTCATGGGAATGTCGGTGAACACCAACAGGCCCGGCGTGCGCACTTCGCCCTCGACATAGGCGCGCTTGCTGCGGAAGGCGGTCACGCGCACGCTCAGCTGGGGGTTCTTGAAAACGCGCGACAGGCGCTGGACCAGCGTGTTCTCGATCTGCTGCACGGTCATGCCGGCGGCATTGAGCGGACCGGCATAGGGGAAGGTCAGCTGGCCGGTGTCCGAGACGATGAAGCCAGGTGCCGGCGAGATGCTGGCCGGGTCGGCCACGGTGGTCGCCGGCGTGCTGCTGAAGGCGATCTCCGGATGGTCGTAGACCACGATGCCGATCACGTCGCCCGGGCCGATGCGATAGGCCTCGGGGTTGCCGATCAGGGCCCGCACCTCGGGGCCGATGCCGACCGACGCGGCCTTGTTCTGTGCATGAATGAGTTCCGGCGTGATGGCCGTCAGCGCACCGGCGGGTGGCGGGTCGTCATTGGGGCCCGCATAGCCCGACGGCGACACGGCCTTGGCGGCCTCGCCGCTGGCGGAACTGAAGCCGGGGGCGAGCGGTGCGCACCCCTGCAGCACCAGGGCGGCAGCGGCAAACAAGGCGGCGTGTACTACAAAACTTTTCAAACCGGACTCCACAGAAACCAAAATGAATACTTTTGGAAACAGTTGCGACTGTACAGCAGGTCACATGTTTCATTCAAATTGTTTCTCAAGGTATCCCCGACCGCGACGGGCCAGATCGTGCACAAGGTCACGATGGCGAGGTCGAAAGTGCAGAAACGGCGCCCCTCGAAGGCGCAGCGCGATGGCGGCGCGCGCCTCGTCGGCTTGCGCGAAAACCAGGAAACCCTAAAGGTTTTCGGTCTGGGCCGCGCGCTTCCAGGCCGCCAGAGCCTGCGGCGCATCATCGCGCGCTTCGGCCAGCTGGGCCAGCGCCAGCCAGGCGCGACGGTAGAGCTCGGTGTCCTGCAGGCCGAGACCGGCCTGGGTCAACAGCTGCTGGGCCTTGCCCCAGAGCTGCCGCTTCATGCAGGCCATGCCGGCCAGGTATTGCAGGTTGGCGTCGCGCGGGTTGTTGCGCTGGGCCGATTCGATGCGCGCCAGCCAGTCGGCATCGACCGAGTCCAGGCCCGCCTCCAAAGCCCGCGTCAGCCGCACGCGCAGGCCATCGCCCAGGCTGCGCGGCTGTTCGACCATTCGCTCCCACACCGGCAGCAGCCAGCCGCGGGCCAACGCCAGGTCGCCATTGAGCGCGACCATGCGCTGGGCGGCCTGGATCGCGACCTCGGGCATCTCACGCTCGTTGCTTTCGAGCGCGCTCCAGGCACGCAGCAGCTGGGCCGCGTCGTGGGAATCCGCCAGCACCTCGGTCGCCAACCCGCGCACGATGCTCTGCGCGGCCGCATCGGAGAAGGCCCGATGCTTGGCCAGCAGGCGCGCCGTCTGCAAGGCTTCGAGAGTGCGGCGCTCCTGCCGTGCGGCCTTGAGATGCAGGCGCAAGGCCAGCGTGCGCCGCTGGACGCCCTGCGGCAGCTCTTCCAGGCGCGCCAGGGCGGCGGCCGGATCGCGGTCTTCGAGCGCCCAGCGGGCCGACCGCAATTGCACGCCTTCGCGGGTCTCGGGGCTGAGCACGCCGCGCTCGGCGCTCTCGTTGAGCGCCAGTTGAAGATGCGCATCGCGGGCCGGCCGGTCCTGCAGGGATTGCGCGCTTTCCGCGGCCAGCAGATGCGACAGCACCCGCAGCTGGCGTGCCTGCGGCAGGGACACGTCGAGCCCCTCGAGCGCACGCTCCTGCGCCAGCGCGGCCAGCGCCGCCTTGCGGGCACGCGAGAAACGCCCGGCGATCAGCTGCACCATGGCATCGAGCAACGCCGAATGCAGGGCACGTTCCTTCTGCTGCACCCGCCATTGGCGCGCCTGGTGCGGCAAGGACAGCAGTGCCGCCAGCGCGCGCAGGGCGGCATACAGCAGCACGAAGGCGCCGGCCAGCAGCAGCAGCACCAGATTGAGCGACAGGTCGACCCGCCAGGGCGGCCAGAACACGGTGACGGTGCCCTGGTTGTTGCCGGCGAACAGCGCGACCGCGGCCGCAATGCCGAACAGCGCGAGTAGCCAGAGTGCAGCGCGCATCGCTCAGCGACCGGCCGCCGCCGTGGCCAGCGCGGCAAGGGTTTCGTCGACCCGCGGCGGCTCGGCGGTGCGCACCTGCAACTGCAGTTGCTGCAGCAGGGTGGCGGCCATCTGCACCCGGCGCGACGCAGGATCGAAGTAGCGGTTGAGCGAGCCGGCCACCAGCGTCAGTTCGCTGCGGGCAGTCTCGGCCTGGCGCGACAGCAGCGCGAGGCGGATGTTGAGCAGCTTGAGCTTGAGGTTCTCACGCAGGAAGAAAGTCTGGTCGGGCGCCAGCAGCACCGCCTCGGGCCGCTCGATGCGCCCTACGCGCACCAGCGAACGCGCTTCGCCCCGCACCGTGAGCAGCAGGCGCTCCCACCAGGGGGCATCGGCCGGAATCGGTTCGGGCTGCCAGGGGTTCGCGCCGCCGCGGCGCACCGCCACGGCATTGAGCGTCGGCAGGTCGTCGACGCCGCGCATCAGTTCGTCGAGCTTCTGCAGCGCATCGCCGCCGTCGCTGCTGGCCGTGGCGCGCAGCCGGTCGGCGTCGCGCTGGATGGCGCGCTGCAGCGGCGCCAGCCGCGGTTGCGCGGCGCGCGTGATGCGCACGTCGGCGGCCTTCAGCGCCGCCAGCAGCGGTTCGACATTGCCGGTGGCCTGCGCCTGCTGCAGCGCCAGGCGCAGCGTCGATTCGATGTCGACCACCAGGTTCTCGTCACGCGAGCGCGACAGGCTCTGCATCAGCTCCTCGAGCTGCGAGCGCTGCAATGCCACCTCGGCCAGGCGGCCCTCGGCCAGCGCCAGCCGCGCGGCGGTGTCGCGCACCGTCTCGTTGGCCTGACGCGCCAGCGTGCGCGCCTCGAGCGACTGCGCCAGGGAGTCGCCGCTCTGGCGCGCGAGCTGCTCCTGCATGCCGCCGACCTTCTGCCACAGCACCAGCACCAGCACCAGTGCGATGAGCGTCAGCAAGGCAAGCAGGCCGAAGAAGATGCGCGACAGCACCAGCGCGCCGAGCGCGGCCGAGCCATGCGCGGCCACCGGCACCACGATCCGCGGCGCGGCATCGGGCACGCGTTCTTCGGGGGGCGGCAGCGCTTGACTCATGCGAACGATTCTATCGACGCGTTCAAGGCGGCCGAACCGGATGGCGCGACCCGCACCGAACCGAAACCGGCCGCGCGCGCGGCGTCGCCGATGCGCGGATGGGTGGCGACGGCGCGGGCCTGGTCCCAGCGCAGCCCGGGCAGCGCGGCGCACAGGTTGGCGATGGCCTCGCCGCTGCTGAACAGCCAGACGCTGCCGTCGGTTGCGGCAGCGGTCGCCAACTGCCGCTCGCTTTCCCCCAGCGACGGCGCCAGCCGGCGGTAGGCCACCACGGTGTCGATCTGACCGCCCGCAGCCTCGATCTCACGGGCCAGCCAGCCGCGGCCGATGGGTTGGCCCGCGGCATTGCCGCCGCGCACGATCAGCACCCGCGTGCCCGGCCCGACCTGCGCGCGCACGTCGGCCCACAGGGTTTCGGAATCGAACTGGGCGGCCTCGGCCGACGGTGCATCGATGCCCGCCGCGGGCACACCGGCCTCGCGCAGGCCGCGCACCGTGCCGGGCCCGGTGGCCCAGCAGCGCGGCAGGCTGTCGCCGAGCGTGACGCCCTCGAAGAAATTCGCGGCCGCGGCAGCACTGACGAACATCAGCGCCGACCAGTCGGCCAGGCGTTCGCGCACGGCGCGCAGTTCGGCGTCGTCCGCGACCGCGTCGATCACGATCAGCGGCAGCGCCACGGCCTCGACGCCCGCGCCCTGCCATTCGGCGATCCAGCGCCGCGCTTCGCGCGCGGGGCGGGTGACGATCACGCGACTCGGCATGGCCCGGCTAGCGCGCGCCGGCGGCACGCAGCTGTTCGGCCACCGCCACGCCCAGCGCCTCGGCCTGGGCCGGGTCTTCGGCGGTGCCGGTCGCTTCGGTCTGCAGCAGGGCGCCCGACCCTTCGGCATCGCCCCAGGCGGCTTCGATGCGCAGCCGGCCGTCGGGCTGCCAGCGCGCATGCGCGGCCAGCGGCATCGAGCAGCTGCCGCCCATGGTGCGGCTCACGGCGCGCTCGGCGGCCGTGGCCAGAGCGTCGCGGCGGTGCGCCAGCGGTGCCAGCAGTTCGAGCAGGTCGGTGCGGTCGGCACGGATCTCGATGCCCAAGGCGCCCTGCCCCGCGGCCGGCAGCATGGTCTCGGGCGCGAAGGCGGTGCGGATGCGCTCGGCCAGGCCCAGCCGCATCAGGCCGGCGGCCGCGAGGATGATCGCGTCGTAGTGGCCTTCGTCGAGCTTGCGCAACCGGGTGTCGAGGTTGCCGCGCAGCGGTTCGATGCGCAGGTCGGGCCGCAGCGCGCGCAGCAGCACCACGCGGCGCAGGCTGGAGGTGCCGACCACCGCGCCCTGCGGCAGTTCGTCGAGCGTGGCGTAGCGCGGCGAGACGAAGGCGTCGCGCGGGTCCTCGCGCTCGAGCACGCAGGCCAGCGCGAAGCCCTCGGGCAGGTCCATCGGCACGTCCTTGAGCGAATGGACGGCGATGTCGGCGCGCCCTTCCTCGAGCGCGAGTTCGAGTTCCTTGACGAACAGTCCCTTGCCGCCGACCTTGCTCAGCGAGCGGTCGAGGATCTGGTCGCCGCGGGTGGTCATGCCGAGCAGGCTGACGGTGTGGCCTCGTTCTTGCAGCAGGGCCTGAACATGTTCAGCCTGCCAGAGGGCCAGACGGCTTTCGCGCGTCGCGATCACGATGTTGCTCAAAGCCGATATCCAGTGATGAAGATGACCTGCGGGATGCTAGCATGTTGCGCCGCAGCAACGCTGTCGGCCTACCCGTTCCACCGAGGAGAAAACGCGAATGACGACAGGCAAGAAAGCGCCGGCCCCCGCACCCCGACGCGCACGCAGTGAAGACCAGCCACTGATCGACGACATCCGGCTGCTGGGACGAATTCTTGGCGACGTCATTCGCGAACAGGAAGGCAAGGAGACCTACGAGCTGGTGGAGAAGGTCCGCACGCTGTCGGTCTCGTTCCGGCGCGATGCCGACCAGGCCGCCGACCGCGCGCTGAAGAACCTGCTCAAGGGCCTGAGCGCGGCCGAGACGGTGCGCGTGATCCGTGCCTTCACCTACTTCAGCCACCTGGCCAACCTGGCCGAGGACCGGCACCAGATCCGCCGCCGCGCCGAGGAAGACCGCGCGGGCGAGAGCCCCGACGGCAGCCTCGAGACCGCGCTGGCGCGCATCCGCAAGGCGGGCGTGTCGCCGGCCGCGGTGGTCGAGTCGCTGGCCCAGAGCTATGTCTCGCCGGTGCTGACCGCGCACCCGACCGAAGTGCAGCGCAAGAGCATCCTGGATGCCGAGCGCGCGATCGCGCAGTTGCTGACCGCGCGCGACGAGATCGGCTGGCGCCAGCAGGCCTTCGCGGGCAAGAAGGACGCGCTCTCGCCGCGCGAGTACGCCGAGAACGAGAGCCAGATCCGCATCCGCGTCACGCAGCTCTGGCAGACCCGCCTGCTGCGCTTCTCCAAGCTCACGGTGGCCGACGAGATCGAGAACGCGCTGAGCTATTACGAAGCGACCTTCCTGCGCGAGATTCCGCGCGTCTATGCCGAGCTCGAACGCGCGCTGGGCCACGACGGCATCGCGCCCTTCCTGCGCATGGGCCAGTGGATCGGCGGGGACCGCGACGGCAATCCCAACGTGACGGCCGAGACGCTCGAATACGCGCTGCGCCGCCAGTCGGAGCTGGTGCTGCGCCACTACCTGACCGAGGTCCACTACCTGGGCGGCGAGCTGTCGCTGTCGGCCACGCTGGTCGACGTGTCGGTCGAGATGCAGGCGCTGGCCGAAAGCTCGCCCGATGCCAGCGAGCACCGCATCGACGAGCCCTACCGGCGCGCGCTGACCGGCGTCTATGCGCGCCTGGCGGCCACGCTGCGCGAACTGACCGGCGGCGAGGCCGCGCGCCATGCGGTCGCGCCGCAGAACCCCTACCCCCACGCCGAGGCCTTCCTGGCCGACCTGCGCACCATCGCCGAGTCGCTGACCGACAAGCACGGTGCCGCGCTGATCGCGCAACGCCTGGGCCCGCTGGTCCGCGCGGTCGAGGTGTTCGGCTTCCACCTGGCCACGGTCGACCTGCGCCAGAGCTCGGACAAGCACGAGGCCGTGGTGGCCGACCTGCTCGCGCAGGCGCGCATCGAACCCGACTACGCGGCGCTGGCCGAGGACGCCAAGCAGACGCTGCTGCTGCGCCTGCTCAACGAGGCGCGCCCGCTGCGCGTGCCCGATGCGCAGTACGCGCCGCTCACGCACAGCGAGCTTGCGATCTTCACCGCGGCGCGCGCCTCGCGGGCGCGCTACGGTGCCGCCGCGATCCGCCACTACATCATCAGCCACACCGAGACCGTCAGCGACCTGCTGGAGGCGCTGCTGCTGCAGAAGGAAGTGGGCCTGCTGCGCGGCACGCTGGACGACAGCGCGGTGCACGACCTGATCGTGGTGCCGCTGTTCGAGACCATCGAGGACCTGCGCAACGCCGCGCCGATCATGCGGGCCTTCTATGCGCTGCCGGGCATCAAGGCGCTGATCCAGCGCTCGGGCGCGCTGCAGGACGTGATGCTGGGCTACAGCGACAGCAACAAGGACGGCGGCATCTTCACCAGCAACTGGGAGCTCTACCGCACGGGCCTCGCGCTGGTGGCGCTGTTCGACGAACTCAACGCGCCGGCCGCGGGCAGCAAGAAGAACGCCGTCACGCCGATCCGCCTGCGCATGTTCCATGGCCGCGGCGGCACGGTGGGCCGCGGCGGCGGCCCCAGCTACCAGGCCATCCTCGCGCAGCCGCCGGGCACGGTGCGCGGCCAGATCCGGCTGACCGAACAGGGCGAAGTCATCGGCTCCAAGTACGCCAACCGCGAGATCGGCCGGCGCAACCTCGAGACGCTGGTCGCCGCCACGCTGGAAGCCACGCTGCTGCCGGCCGGCAAGGCCGCGCCCGCGGCCTTCCTGGGCGCGGCCGCCGAACTCTCGGCCGCCAGCATGGCGGCCTACCGCAAGCTGGTGTACGAGACCCCGGGCTTCGGCGACTACTTCTTCAGCGCCACGCCGATCCGCGAGATCGCCGAGCTCAACATCGGTTCGCGGCCCGCGTCGCGCAACCCCAGCCGCAGCATCGAGGACCTGCGCGCCGTGCCCTGGAGCTTCAGCTGGGGCCAGTGCCGGCTCACGCTGCCGGGCTGGTACGGCTTCGGCTCGGCGATCGAGCAGTTCGTCGCCGGCGCGCCCAACGCCGCGGCCAAGAAGGAACGCCAGGCGCTGCTGCAGCGCATGTACGTGCAGTGGCCCTTCTTCCGCACGCTGCTGTCGAACATGGACATGGTGCTGGCCAAGAGCGACCTGGCACTGGCCTCGCGCTACTCGGAGCTGGTGGCCGACCGCAAGCTGCGCCAGAAGGTGTTCGGCATGATCGAGGCCGAGTGGCATCGCACCTCGGACGCGCTCACGCTGATCACCGGCGCCAAGCAGCGGCTCGAAGGCAATGCCGAGATGCAGCGCTCGGTGCGCCATCGTTTCCCCTACATCGACCCGCTGCACCACCTGCAGGTCGAACTGATGCGGCGCTACCGCGCGGGCGAAGGCGGCGAGCGGCTGCAGCGCGGCATCCACATCTCGATCAACGGCGTGGCCGCGGGGCTGCGCAACACCGGCTGACATGCCACGACGGTCCGCGTGCAGGGCATGTGGGCCGTCTCCTACACACGGTGTCGAAAGTCACCGCGATGCGGCGGGCTTGACATAGGGAGTACCCTGTCCCCTACGTCAGTGGCTTTCGCTCTCTCTCGCGCGGTGGTTGAAACAACGTCCTCACAGGAAACCGTGTCATGTCTTACCCGCACTCCCTCGCCCCGTCGAAGATCGACTTCGTCCGCACCGACGTGGACGCGCTGGCGTCCCACATGCATCAGTGCGCGCGGGCACAGGGTCGCTGGTCCGCGGTGCGAGGCCATCTGCAGCACGTTCGCGCGATGGCCGCCGGGCGCATCGTCACCCTCGCCTGCGTGGCGGTCGTCCTCGGTATCGGATTCGCTGTCGCAGCCTGATCGGTGACCGCCGCCGCGGTGATCGCCCGCCTCGCCACGCTCAGCACCTACGCCACCCACCTCCTCCAAAGACCGCACGCACCGGTCCAGCCCCCCATCCGGGCCGAACTCTTCGGCAACCAGCGCTTCAAGCAGCATGGGCGCAGCTTGGCCCGCGCGCAAGGAGTGCAGACGGCCGATGCCGCGCGCGTGGGCGCGCCCTTCTTTCCACGCGTCGACGAGAACCTGGCCTCGCTGCGCAGTGCCTTCGACTACATCGCGCTGATCTCGCAGAGCGGGCGCTACGTCTCGCCCGCGGCCGAATGGCTGCTCGACAACTTCCATCTGGTCGAGGCCCAGCTGCAGCAGATCCGCGAAGGCGTGCCGCGCAGCTACTACGCGCGCCTGCCCAAGCTGGCCGATGCGCCGCTGGCCGGCCTGCCACGCGTCTACGGCATTGCCTGGGCCTACGTGGCCCACACCGACAGCGTGCTCAACAAGGAGCTGTTCACCGCCTTCCTCGATGCCTACCAGGACATCGACGAACTCACGCTGGGTGAACTGTGGGCGCTGCCCACGACGCTGCGCGTGGTGCTGCTGGAAAACCTGCGCCGCGTGGCCGAGAGCATCGCCGAGAACAAGGTGGCGCGCGAGTTGGCGCACGCGGTCTGGGATGCGGCCGACACGCTGTCGACGGCGCAGCTCGACCTGCTCTACGCTGCGGTCTGCGAACGTGGCCTGCAGGCGAGCTACTGCATGCAGCTGTGGCAGCGGCTGCCCGTCGAGCGCGGCGCACGGCCGCCGGCGCTCGTCGCCTGGACCGAAACCAACTGCCCCAACGGGCCGCTGCTGATCGACCAGGCGCAGACGGCCCAGGCCGCCGCCAACCTCACGGTCGGCAACATCATCACCACGCTGCGCATGATCGGCCAGGTCGACTGGGTCGACCTGATCGAACCCGTGAGCCGCTCGCTGCGCGTGCTGCGCGAACTGCCCAGCTTCGCGGCCGAGAGCGAACTCACGCGCCAGCAGATCACGCATGCGATGGAACAGGTCGCGCGCACCAGCGCACGCACCGAGCGCCAGGTGGCCGAAGCCGTGCTGAAGCTGGCGCGCAAGACGCCCGTGGCCAAGGGCCAGCGCTCCGGCGTGGAGCGCACCGCGGGCTACCACCTCTTCGGTCTGGGCCGACCCGCGCTGATGGCGGCACTCGCCTCCGCAGGACCGGGCCAGCCGCCACGCCATGCCGCGGGCGCACGGCCCCGGGCGGAACGCCACTGGCGGCTGCCGCTCTACCTGGGCTGCATCGCGCTCGGGACCGCCCTGCTGCTGGCGCTGGTTGTGCATGGCCTGCACCGCATCGGGCCCGACGATCTCGGCGTGGCCGCGATCGTCGCGCTGCTGCTGATGGCCTGGCCGCTGTCGGAGGTCGTGATCGCGCTGCTGCATCGCATCGTCGCGGAATCGGTGCGTGTGCAGGCCCTGCCGCGGCTGGACTTCGCCACCGGCATCCCGGCCGCGCACCGCGTGCTCGTCGTGATCCCCACGCTGCTGAGTTCGACCGAGTCCAATGCCCAGCTGGTGCAGCGCCTCGAACTGCACTGGCTGGCCAATCGCGAGCCCTATGCGCAGTTTGCGCTGCTCACCGACTGGGCCGATGCGGTGCAGGCCGTGCAGCCCGGCGACGATGCGCTGCTGGCCGACGCGCTCCAACGCATCGCCGCGCTCAATGCCTTGCACCCCGCCGCCGAGGGTGCCGTGCCACGCTTCCTGCTGCTGCACCGGCCGCGCAGCTGGTGCGAGACCGAACAGCGCTGGATCGGCTGGGAGCGCAAGCGCGGCAAGCTCGAGATGTTGCTGCGCCTGCTGGCCGCCGGCGATGCCAGCGGTTTCCTGCCGCTCGCACCCGGGCTGCGGCTGGCCGCGCCCATTCCCTATGTGCTCACGCTCGACAGCGACACCGGCCTGCCGCCGGGCATGCTGCGCGAACTGGTGGCCATCGCGGCCCATCCGCTCAATGCACCGCAACTCGATGCCGGCGGCCGGCGCGTGGTCGCGGGCTTCGGCATCCTGCAGCCACGCGTGGTCACGCCCCTGCCCACGCGCGAGGAGCGCTCGGCCTTCCACTGGATGTTCGCCGGCCAGTGCGGCATCGACCCCTACAGCAGCGGTGCCTCCGACATCTACCAGGACCTGTTCGGCAGTGGCTCCTTCACCGGAAAGGGCCTGCTCGACGTGCGTGCGGTGCACGCCACGCTCGACCGCCGCCTTCCCGACGGCGCGGTGCTGAGCCACGACCTGCTCGAAGGCGCGGTGGCGCGCTGCGCGGTCGTGAGCGATCTGGTGCTGATCGAGGACCATCCGCACCATGCGGGCGTGGCCGCCTCGCGCAGCCACCGCTGGACCCGCGGCGACTGGCAGCTGCTGCCGCTGATGCTGCGCGCGCGCCGCTTCGGCATCGACGCGCTGGGCCTCTGGAAGATGAGCGACAACCTGCGCCGCGCGCTGGTACTGCCGGCCTCGACCGCGCTGCTCGTGCTGGCGGTCTTCAGCCAGGCGATGCCGCTGCGCTGGGCCTTCGCGGCCGTGGTGGCGGCGCTGGCCTTCGGGCCGCTGCTGGGCGCGCTGGCCGGCCTGGTGCCGACGCGGCGCTCGATCGAGCTGCGCCATTTCTTCGACGTCGGTTTCACCGAGCTCGTGCGGGCGCTCACCGGCGCGCTGTGGCAGTTCAGCCAGCTGGCCACGCAGACCCGCCTGCTGCTCGATGCCACGCTGCGCGCGGTCTGGCGCCTGACCGTGAGCCGCCGCCGGCTGCTCGAATGGACCACCGCCGCCCAGGCGCAGGCCCAGGCGCGCTATGGCCTGTGGGCCTTCGTGCGCGCTTCGGCGCCGCTGAGCCTGCTGTGCCTGGTGCTGGCCGTCGCGGCGCTGTGGAGCCCGCACCCGCTGGCAGGCGTGCTGCTGTTCGGCCTGTGGGCGCTCGCGCCGCTGGCCGCCTGGTGGGCCAGCCGCGTGCCGGACAGCGCCGGCGCGGCACTGCCGGCCGACCAGCGCGCCTACCTCGACACGCTGGCGCGCGACACCTGGCGCTTCTTCGAACATGCGGTGGGCGCCGAGGACAACCACCTGCCGCCCGACAACCTGCAGCTCGAGCCCGAGACGACGACCGCGCACCGCACCTCGCCCACCAACATCGGCATGTACCTGCTGGCGAGCTGCTGCGCGCGCGACTTCGGCTGGATCGACGACGCCGCGCTGGCCAACCGCCTGGGTGCGACGCTGGACAGCGTGGACCGGCTGGCCAAGCACCGCGGCCACCTCTACAACTGGTACGACACGCAGACGCTGGCGACGCTGCAGCCGGCCTACGTGTCGAGCGTGGACAGCGGCAACCTGGCCGGCCACCTGCTCGCGGTGGCGCAGGCCTGCCGCACGTTCGCATCGCTCGCCGACGACCCCTCGCGCACGGCGCTGCAGGGCCTCGCCGCACGCTGCGAGGTGCTGTGCCACGGCATGGACTTCCGCGGTCTCTACGACCCCAAGCGCCACCTGTTCCACATCGGCCTGCGGGTCGACGACGACGTGCTCGATGCCAGCTACTACGACCTGCTGGCCTCCGAGTCTCGGTTGCTGAGCTTCCTCGCCATCGCCAAGGGCGATGTGCCGCGCCGCCACTGGATGGCGCTCGGCCGGCCCTTCCTGTCGGTGGGCGCGCAATCGGGCCTGAAGTCCTGGTCGGGCTCGATGTTCGAGTACCTGATGCCCGCGCTGGTGATGGCCGAGCCCGACGACGGCCTGCTGCAGGTGGCCAACCTCGCGGCGGTGCGCGAGCAGCAGGCCTTCGGCAAGGCGCAGGGCCTGCCCTGGGGCGTGTCCGAGTCGGCCTACTTCGCACGCGACCATTCGCTGGCCTACCAGTACTCGCCCTTCGGCGTGCCGCGGCTCGCGCTGCGCCGCACGCCGCCGACCGACCGCGTGGTCGCGCCCTATGCCAGCGCGATGGCCGCGCAGGTCACGCCGGGCGACGCGGTGGCCAACCTGCGCCGGCTCGAGGCGATGGGCGCGCGCGGCGACTTCGGCTTCTTCGATGCCGTCGACTTCACGCTGTCGCGCCAGCCCGAGGGCGAGCCGCTGACCGTGGTGCGCAACTTCATGGCACACCACCAGGGCATGTCGCTGGTGGCACTGTGCAACGTGCTGCGCGACGGCGCGCCCCAGCGCTGGTTCGGCAGCGCGCCGCTGGTGCAGGCGCATGTGGCACTGCTGCACGAACGCACGCCGCGCCAGATCATCGGCAGCGCCGACCCGCGTCCGCCTCCCGAGCCCAGCGTGGCCGACGCGGCGCCGGCCCACCAGCCGCGCCTGGTCGACCCGATGCTGCCGGGTTTCCAGCCGACGCACCTGCTGTCGAACGGTCGCTACACCGTGGCGCTGCGCGCCAGCGGCGCGGGCGTGAGCCGCTGGCGCTCGTTCAACGTCACGCGCTGGCGCGACGATCCGCTGCGCGACGGGCACGGCACCTTCTTCTACGTGCGTGACGAGCACAGCCCGGCACTCACCTCGCTCACCTCCCTGCCCGCGCCCGGCAAGGGCTGGCAGTACCGCACGCGCTTCCTGGCCGACCAGGCGCATTTCGAGGCCGCCGGAGCCGGGCTGCAGACGCGCATCACCGTGCTCATCAGCCCAGAGGACGACACCGAGTTGCGCACCGTCGCGCTGCACAACACCGGCACCGAGGCGCGCACCATCGAGTTGCTCTCCTACTTCGAGCCGGTGCTGTCGAACCCCAAGGCCGACGAGGCCCATCCCGCCTTTGCCAACCTGTTCGTCGAGACGCGCTGGGAACCTGCACTGCGCGCGCTGCTGCTGTCGCGCAAGCCGCGGCTGCACGGCGACGCGGTGGTGGCGGCGGCGCACTTCCTCGCCTCCACCGACGCCCATGTGCTGGGCGTCGACTGCATGGCCGACCGGCGCGCCTTCCTCGGGCGCAACCACACGCTGGCCACGCCACGGCTCGATGCGCAACCGGTCGACGCGGCCGGCGCACCGGTCAACGGGCTCGACCCGATCGCCTGCCTGCGCGTGCGGCTGCGCATCGCGGCCGGCGCTACCGCGTGGCTGACCTTCGCGACCAGCGCCGACCTCGACCTCGAGACGCTGATGCCGCGCATCGACCGCTACCTGCAGCCGATGCACGTCGAGCGCGCGATGCGCATGGCCGCCACGCTGGCGCAGGTGCGGCTGCGCGACCTCGCGATCGACCCGGTCAAGACCCGCGCGCTGCAGGACCTGACCACCATCCTCACCTACACCACGCCGCGCGTGATGAGCGACCGCGGGCAGATCGACCTGCGGCAGATCTGGCGCTTCGGCATCTCGGGCGACAAGCCGATCGTGCTGGTGCACATCCATTCGATGATCGGCATCGGGCTGGTCAACACGCTGCTGCGCGCCCAGCCCTGGTGGGGCTTCGGTGGGGTGGCCTGCGACCTGGTGGTGCTCAACGGCGAACCCAATTCCTACCTGATGCCGCTGCAGCGCGAGATCGAGGCGCTGCGCGCCCGCGTGGCGCACGAGACGCAGAACAGCTTTCCGCGCAACGATGCGGCCGGCTTCTACCTGCTGCGCGATGCCGAGGTCGCCGCTTCGGAGAAGGCCGCGCTGTCGACGCTGGCCCGTGCGGTGTTCAGCGCCGACGGCCGTTCGCTCGAAGCGCAGGTGGGTGCGTTGCGCGACGCCGCCGTGCCCGCGGTGGCCGACGCCGCGGTGCCGCACACGCCGCTCGCGTTGCCGCCCGTGCCGGCGCAGGTCGACGCCGCCGCACAGGCACCGCAAGGCGGCTTCGATGCCGAGAGCGGCGAGTTCCGCTTCGAGGTCGATCTCAACCGGCGCACACCCAAGCCCTGGGTCAACGTGATCGCCAACGCGTCCTTCGGCTTCCAGGTCTCGGAGTCGGGCACCGGCTACACCTGGGCCGTCAACAGCCGCATGCACCAGCTCACGCCCTGGTCCAACGACCCGGTGCAGGACCCGGCCTTCGAGCACTACCTGCTGCAGGACCTGGACACGCGCGAACTGCTGCCGCTCACGCCCGCGAGCCGCGGTGGCAGCGCCGCGCGGCACCGCGTGCGCCATGGCCAGGGCTACACCGTGTTCGAGTGCCTGCACCACAACATCGTGCTCGAGACCACCTTCTTCGCCGACCGCGACGAGCGCATGAAGCTGGTGCAGGTGGAGGTGCGCAACGAGGGCATCGGCCGACGCCGCCTGCGCGCGCTGGCCATGGTCGAGTGGCAGATGGGCGCCGCGCGCGGCGAGCGCCGCACCGTGCACAGCTGGAAGGGCGAGGACCTGCCCGTGGTGTTCGGCCAGCAGCGCGAGTCCAGTGCCGGCTTCGGCGGCAGCACGGCCTTCGTCGCGCTCGGCGGCCTGCCGGGCGCGGTGCAGTGGACCTGCGAGCGCAGCGAGTTCTTCGCCGGCCATGGCGGCATCGAGGTGCCCGACACGCTGGGCGAACGTGCCGGCAGCGGGCTCGATGCCTGCGCCGCGATCGGCGCCACCTTCACGCTCGAGGCCGGCCAGGGCCAGCGCTTCAGTTTCATGCTGGGCCAGGCCGACGATGCCGAGGCCGCCACGCAACTGGCACGCCGCTGGCAGACGCGCGATGTGGCCGAGGCGCTGTTGCTGGCGCGCGGCTTCTGGGACGAGCTGCTGGGCCGGCTGCAGGTGCGCACGCCCGATCCGCTGTTCGATGCCATGGTCAACCGCTGGCTGGTCTACCAGACGCTGGTCTGCCGGCTCTGGTCGAAGGCCGGCTTCTACCAGGCCGGCGGCGCCTTCGGCTTCCGCGACCAGCTGCAGGACGCGATGGCCTTCGCACTGACCGACCCGGCACGGCTGCGCGAGCAGATCGTCGTCAACGCGGCGCGCCAGTTCCCCGAGGGTGACGTGCAGCACTGGTGGCACATGCCCGGCGGCGCCGGCGTGCGCACGCATTTCTCCGACGACCTGCTGTGGCTGCCCTATGCGGTGGCGCACTACGTGGAGGTGTCTGGCGACACGACGGTGCTCGAACACACCGTGCCCTTCATCGACGGCCCGGCCATCCCCGAAGGCGCGGAAGACGCGTACTACGCGCCGCAGACCAGCGCGGAAAGCGCCAGCGTCTACGAGCATGGCGCGCGCGCCATCGACCACAGCCTGGCGGTCGGCGTGCACGGCCTGCCGCTGATGGGCACGGGCGACTGGAACGACGGCATGAACCGCGTCGGCCACGAGGGCCGCGGCGAATCGGTGTGGCTCGCGTGGTTCCTGTGCAGCGTGGTCGAGCGCTATGCGCCGATCGCGCAGTCGCGCCACGAACACGCGCGCGCCGAACGCTGGCTGGCCGCGCGCCAGGGCTGGATCGCCGCGCTGCACGACGCAGGCTGGGACGGCGCCTGGTTCCGTCGCGCCTTCTTCGACAACGGCGCGCCGCTGGGCTCGTCGGCCAACGACGAGTGCCGCATCGACCTGATCGCACAGGCCTGGTCGGTGCTGTCGGGTGCGTCCGATGCGGCCCACACGCGACCCGCAATGGCGTCGATGAAGGCCCAGCTGCACGACGACGCCGCGGGCCTGCTGCGGCTGCTGCATCCGCCGCTCGCGCATTCGGCCAACAACCCGGGCTACATCCAGGCCTACCCGCCGGGCGTGCGCGAGAACGGCGGCCAGTACGCGCACGCGGCCGTATGGGCGCTGATGGCGCAGGCGCTGTCGGGCGACACCGAGGCCGCCTGGCAGAGCTTCGAGGGCCTGAGCCCGGCGCACCGCGCGCGCCATGCGACGCGCGGCCCGCTCTACGAGCTCGAGCCCTACGTGATGGCCGGCGACATCTACGGCGCCGCGCCTTATGTGGGCCGTGGCGGCTGGAGCTGGTACACGGGTTCGGCCGCCTGGCTGCACCGCGCCGCGATCGAGACCCTGCTGGGGCTGGTGGTGCGCGGCGACCGGCTGTCGATCACGCCGCGCGTGCCGGCGCACTGGCCGGGCTTCGAGCTGGTGTTGCGGCTGGACGGCCGGGTGGTCACGCTGCAGTACGGCGATGCGCGCACGCAGGGTGTGGCGCTCGCGGCCGGCGCGTGGATCGACTGGCGCCAAGCGACGATAGGAGACGCGTCAACGGCCGATGCGTCGAGCGCCGTCTGGGTGTCGATCCCCCCCGCGGCCTGAGCTCGACCGCCTCCCCCGAGGCCGGTCGAAGGGATGCCGCGACTCAGAAGTCGATCGCGGCCGACAGCATCAGCGTGCGCGGCGCGCCGACGGTCACGTAGGTGCTGGTCACCCAATAGGCCTTGTCGGCCACGTTCTCGAGGTTGGCGCGCAGGGTCAGGGGCTTGCCCGCCACCTTGGTGACGTAGCGCGCGCCGATGTCCAGGCGTGTCCAGCTGGGCATGCGCAGCAGGTTGGCGGCGTCGTAGTAGGTCGACGAGGTGTTGATCACGCGGCCGTTGAGGCTCAGGCCCGGCACCCACGGGGTGTCCCAGTCGAGGCCGACGTTGAAGGTGCGGTCCGGCACGCCGTTGGCGTCGTTGCCCTGGTTCACGCCGCCTTGCGTGCGGGTCAGCTTGGCGTCGTTGAACGAGGCGCTGGCCATGGCACGCAGGCCACGCTGGACCTCGCCGTACATCGTCAGCTCCAGGCCGCGGTTGCGCTGCTCGCCGCCGAAGCTGTAGATCTGGGTGACGGTGTCGGTGGTGGCGTTCGGCCGGGTGATCTGGTAGAGCGCGGCCTGGGTGGTCAGCGTGCCCCAGTCGGCCTTGACGCCGACTTCGTACTGCTTGGACTTCTGCGGTGCGAACACCTCGCCACGGTTGGCGGCCGTCGGACCGGCAACGCCACCTTGCTGCAGGCCCGCGGTGTAGTTGCCGTACACCGAGATGTTCTGCTGCGGCTTGAACACCAGGCCGACCAGCGGCGTGATGGCGCTGGCGTCGTAGGCGGTGGAACCGTTGACGCTCTTCTGGTTGATGGTCTGGTCGCGCAGGCCCAATGTCAGCAGCAGGCGGTCGCTGAGGAAGGACATCGTGTCGGCGACCGCGATGCTGTGCAGTGCCAGGTCACCCGTCTTGCTGGGCTCGCCGCGCGCGAAGTTGATCGCCGGCAGCGGCGACGGGTTGTAGAGGTTCGACGCCACGGGCGTGGTGGTCAGCTGGTAGAAATAGCCGGTCTCGCGCGACAGGGTGTTCGCCGCCAGCACCAGCGAGTGGCCGACGGCGCCGGTCTTGAAGCGCGTGCGCAGGCCGATCTCGGCCGACGTGGTCTTGTTGTACTCGTCGTAGTAGCCGTTGTTGACCGAGAAGTTGCCCTGGGTGTTGGGGCGCAGGTCGACCGGGCGGGTCACGGCGGTCGGGAAGTTCTGGTCGGTCGAGACGTCGCTGTAGCCCACGCCGCCATAGACGGTGGTGTCGCTGTCGATGTCGAACTCGAGGCGCGACATCACGGTCTTGGCCTTGTCCGTGAGTTCGGCGCCCGGGTAGAAGCTGGCGCGGTTGTCCGGCACGGCCGGGACCTGGGTGATGCCGCCGCGGAAGGCGATCTGCGGGCGGAACTCGGTGGTCTTGCCGCTGGTGGTGAGCGCGTCCAGCGACCAGCGCAGGCGGCTGCCCGCGTAGTCGATGCCCACCGATCCCAGGCCCAGGCGCTGGCGGCCGCCATCGACGTTGCCTTCGCCGTTGCGCCACACGCCGTTCACGCGCACGCCCCACTGGTTGTCCTCGCCGAAGCGGCGGCCCACGTCCAGGTGGGTGCCGAACTGGGCGTCGCTCATGTAGGTGGTGCTCAGGCGCGTGAGCGGCACATCGGCGGCGCGCTTGGTCACCACGTTGATGCTGCCGCCGATGCTGGCGTTGGGTCCGATGCCGTGGGTCAGCGCGCCGGGACCCTTGAGCACTTCCACGCGCTCGATCATCTCCAGCGGGATGCGGGTGGCGGGCGCCAGGCCGTACAGGCCGTTCATGCCGACATCGCGCGAGCCGACGGAAAAGCCGCGGATCTGGAAGTCGTCGCCATAGCCGCCGCGGGCGGCGAGCGTGCGCACCGAGGCATCGTTCATGACCACGTCGGCGATGGTCAGCGCCTGCTGGTTGTCGATCAGCTCCGAGGTGTAGTTGGTGGTGCTGAAGGGCACGTTCATCAGGTCGGTGATGCCCAGGATGCCCAGGCTGCCGCCGCGTGCGAACTGGCCGCCCGAGTAGGTCTTCTGCAGGCCGCCGATGGCCTCGGCCTGGTCGGTGACCACCACTTCCTTGAGCTGGCTGTCCGTGGTCTGCGCGCCGGCACCCGCGGCGGCCAGCACCAGGCAGGCGCCCAGGGAATGGCGCAACAGGCGCGCCAGCGGGGTGGGAGTGAAACGGAATTCAGCGCGCGACGAGGAGGAACCGGAGAACGAATGCATGGGAGCGGAAGGGGGAAAAAGGCGAACGGAAACCGGCGGTGCCGGAAGAATCGTGCGGCCCGGCGTGGCACGGCGACGCGGGTCATGCGGTGTGTCGGTGCAATTCAAAAGCGAAACGCAATGACAACGATTCTCATTATAGTTTTCTGTGTAACCAATCTTGTCATTCGCCACGCGCCGAGCCACAAACGTCAATCAACTGTTGTTTCAGCGAGACGACGGCAGGCGAAGGCGGCGTTCCGGGCGGCCAGCGGCGCCGAGGCCCCGACGTGCCGCCCTACCGCGTCGCGGCGAGCCCCTCTTCGGCGCGCACATAGCCCGGCTGCAGCAGCAGCGCACGCCGGTAGTCGGCCTTCGCGTCGGCGGAGCGGCCGGTCCGGGCCAGCAGGTCGGCGCGATTGCAGAGGATCTGCGCGCTGGGCGGCTGCGCCGCGATGGCCGTCCCATAGGCGGCCAGTGCTTCGGGTTCGCGCCCGAGGTCGCTCAGCAGCCCGGCGCGCAGGTTGTGCGCGAGGCTCCAGCCGGGCGCGCGCACGATGAGCGCATCGACCGTCGCCAGCGCGTCGGCCAGGCGCCCCAGTTCGGCCTCGATGCCGACCTGGCGCACCGCGAACCAGCGGTTGTCGGGCGCCAGCCGCGTCGCGCGCTGCATGTGGGCCAGCGCGTCAAACAGCTGGCCGTCGCGGGCCAGGAGCGAGGCGATGAAGTTCTGCACGTCGGCCTGCTCCGGATAGGCCGCATCGAGCTCCTGCGCGCGTTGCAGCGCCAGGGCCAGGTCGCCCTCGCGCACCGCCTGCCCGATGCGCGCATTGCGTTCGCGCGCATCCGGGGGCAGCACCCGGATGCGCGCGGCCAGCGCCCGCTGCTCGGCCTGCATCTCGTGGCGGTAGGCGTCGTCGAGATCGGCCGTGCCCGGCGTGCGCGGCTGCGCCGATACGGCGGCCATGCCCAGCAGCGCGGCCGCCAGCAGCTGCACTCGGCCCACGAGGCCCAGGCGGCGCACCGCTTCAGTCACCGAGCAGTTCGCCGATGGGTTGCAGGTCCTCGACGCGGTCGCAGATGGACTTCACGACCATCATGATCGGGATGCCCAGCAGCAGGCCCCAGATGCCCCAGAGCCAGCCCCAGAAGATCACGCCGATGAACACCGCCACCGGGTTCATGCGGCTGGTGCGGCTGGTGAGCCAGGGCACCAGCAGGTTGCCCACCAGCGTGTGGATCAGCAGCGAGGTGCCGCCCACCCCCAGCGCCATCTCGACGCCGTTGAACTGCAGGAAGGCCACCAGCGCCGAGGCGCCCATCACGATCACCGACCCCACGTAGGGGATCAGGTTGGTGACCGCCGCGAGGATGCCCCAGACCGCCGCGTTCTCCAGCCCGATGGCCCAGAAGGCCAGGCCGGTGGCCACGCCCACCAGCGCGCTGCTGGCGATCTGCACCAGCAGGTAGCGCTGGATGTGGCCGGTGATGTCGTCCAGCACATGCACCGTGACCCGCTTCTTGCTGAGGCTGTTGCCTGCGATCTTCACCAGCTTGCGCCGGAAGGTGTCGCCCGAGCACAGCGCGAAGAAGGTCAGGAAGGCCACCAGCGTGAGCTGGCCGGCCGCGGTCATGAGGCCGACCGTGCCGCTCCAGAGGTAGTCGCGCACATTGAAGGGCGGGCGCTCGACGATCACCCGCTGCACGCCGCGGCGCGCGGCCGGCGCGGCCTGCGCGGCCTGCTCGAGCTGGGCTGCGGCCTTCTGCACCGTGTCGAGCGCACTGGCGTTGTCGCGCGGCCCGCGCAGCATCGCCAGCCGCAGCTTCTGCGCGGCCACCGGTAGCGAATCGACCAGTTGGGCCGCGCTGCCCGACAGGGAATAGCCGGTCCAGCCGAAGGCGCCGCCGATGGCCAGCAGGATGACGGCCGCGGCCAGCGCGCGCGGCACATGCCAGCGCACCAGCCGGTTGACCACCGGCGCCAGCGCATAGGTCAGCAGCAGGCTCAGCATCAGCGGGATGAAGACCGCCGCGGCCCAGTGCAGCGCGAACACGCTGGCCAGCACCGCGAGCACCACCAGCGAGGCGCTGCGCACGTCGACCGGCATGTGGAGCAGCACGCGGTCGCGGGCCTCCTGGGCCGCCTCCTGCATGACTTCGCGCACCACTTCCGGCGCCGGCGCGGGGACCTCGGCGGCAGGCGAAGGCTCGGGCTCGGGCGCCGCCTCGACCGGCGTGCCCTCGGGGGGATGGATGGCACTCATGGTGTTTCCTTCAATGCTTCGCGCACACAAGCCAACTGCCGACGCGACACCACCACCGGTTCGCTGATGCCTTCCAGGCGCAGCGCCCAGCCCTCGGCGTCCTCGCCATCGTCGTATTTCTCCAGCGCGCGGATCGCGGCCCGCGCCACCAGCGCGTTGCGGTGCACGCGCACGAAGTGCTGCGGATAGCGCGCCTCGAACTCGGCCAGCGAGCCGTCAAGGATGTGGCTGCGGGCGGCCGTTCGCACCGTGAGGTACTTGTATTCCGACTTGAGGTAGAGCACGGCGGCCAGCGGCACGCGCTCGGTCCGGCCCCGGTCCTGGATCAGCAGATGCGGCTGCGCTGGCGCCTCCTTCGGCGGCGCGCGCCGTTCCTTGAGATGGCGCTCGGCCTTCTGCAAGGCCTGCTGCAGGCGCTCGATGCGCACCGGCTTGGTCAGGTAGTCGACCGCATCGAGCTCGAAGGCGGTCACGGCATGGGCCGCGTGGGCGGTCACGAACACGATGGCCGGCGCGTCGGGTCGGCCGCGCAGGCTGCGCGCGAAGGCCATGCCATCCATGCCCGGCATGTGGATGTCGAGCAGCACCAGGTCGAGCGGCATGCGCTCGACCTGCTCGCGCGCCTGCTCGGCATGCGCGGCCTCGGCCACCACTTCCGCGCCGGGCGCGCGACAGTCGCCCAGCAGCGTGCGCAGGCGCGACCGCGCCAGGGCTTCGTCATCGACGATCAGGGTTCTCAACGTCATTTTTTTCTCCTCCCTCCAACCCGTGGTTCGTCATCATGATCCCAGCGGGACCACGATGCGCACACGGTAATTCTTCTGCTCCAGTCCGGCGCTGAACTGGGCCTGTACGTCGTGCAGCAGGCGCAGCCGGTCGCGCACATTGGCCAAGGCGATGCCGTGGCCGCGCGGCAGCGGCTGGTCGGCCCAGCGCAGCGGCGGCAGGCTGTTGGTCACCTCGATCACCACCAGCGCGCCGCGCCGCTCGGTGCGGATGCGCAGCTGCGCGCCCTCCGGACTGGGCTCCACCCCATGCTTGACCGCATTCTCGACCAGCGGCTGCAGCAGCAGCGCGGGCAGCCGCGCGCCGCTGGCGGCCGGATCGAGGTCCCAGCGGACCGCCAGCCGCTCGCCGAAGCGCACCTGCTCGATCGCCAGGTAGTGCGCGGCCAGCGCGATCTCGTCGGCCAGCGTGACCGATTCGCCCGGATCGGCCAGCGCGCGGCGGAACAGCTCGGCCAGGTCTTCGAGCATGGCCTCGGCCTTGGCCGGTTCCTCGCGCACCAGCGCGATCGCGGTGTTGAGCGTGTTGAACAGGAAGTGGGGCCGGATGCGGGCCTGCAGTTCTTCCAGCCGCGCGGTGGTGGCCGCCGGCGTGCGGCCACGGGCGCGCAGCACCAGCCCGGCCATGATCAGGCCCGCGAACATGACGCCGGCCGCCGCGCTGGCGACCCAGGGCGCGGACGCCACCACGCCGGTGAGCCAGAGCAGCGCACAGCCGTAGAGCGCGGCCATCGCACCGAGCGCCGCGCCGGCCGCATACTGGGCCGGGCGCGACAGCCGTGCCAGCAGCTTCTTGAGCGCACAGGCCAGCACCAGCCAGAGCAGCGTGGCGGGCAGCGCACCGCCGGTGACCGTGGCGGCGAGCATCAGCCAGTCGGCCGGCGAGCGGCCCACGAACAGCGTGGCGACCCCCACGACGGCCTCCACCAGCAGCACGGCGCGCAGCACCACGCCGATCTGGCAGGCGTCGAACAGGCCGCCCGAAGCCACGCGCGCCGACCCTCGCGCCGGGGTTCGCGCGAGTGTCGAAGGGGTGGCCGATAAAATCGCCGGATTGCGCATCACAGACACATCGGGTTATCAACCCATTATTGCCTTGCCTAGGCCTCCCATGACCCAAAACCAACTCGACAAGAAATCCGAAGCCTGGTCGGCCCTGTTCTCCGAACCCATGAGCGATCTGGTGAAGCGCTACACGGCCAGCGTGTTCTTCGACAAGCGACTCTGGCAGGCGGACATCGAGGGCTCGCTGGCGCATGCCGGCATGCTCGCCGCCCAGAAGATCATCGGCGCGCAGGACCTGGCCTCGATCCAGGGTGGGATGGCGCAGATCCGCGCCGAGATCGAATCCGGCGCCTTCGACTGGAAACTCGACCTCGAGGACGTGCACCTCAACATCGAGGCCCGCCTCACGCAACTGGTGGGCGATGCCGGCAAGCGCCTGCACACCGGCCGCAGCCGCAACGACCAGGTCGCGACCGACGTGCGGCTCTGGCTGCGCGGCGAGATCGACCTGATCGGCGAGCTGCTGGTCGCGCTGCAGAAGGCGCTGGTCGAGCTGGCCGACAAGAACGTGGAAGTGATCCTGCCGGGCTTCACCCACCTGCAGGTGGCCCAGCCGGTGAGCTTCGGCCACCACATGCTGGCCTATGTCGAGATGTTCAGCCGCGACGCCGAGCGCCTGCTCGACGTGCGCAAGCGCGTGAACCGGCTTCCGCTGGGCGCCGCCGCGCTGGCCGGCACCAGCTACCCGCTGGACCGCGAGGCCGTGGCGCGCGCGCTGGGCATGGACGGCGTCTGCCAGAACAGCCTGGACGCGGTGAGCGACCGCGACTTCGCGATCGAGTTCACCGCCGCCGCTTCGCTGGCGATGGTCCACATCAGCCGGCTGAGCGAGGAGCTGGTGCTCTGGATGAGCCAGAGCTTCGGCTTCATCGACATCGCCGACCGCTTCTGCACCGGCTCGTCGATCATGCCGCAGAAGAAGAACCCCGACGTGCCCGAGCTGGCGCGCGGCAAGACCGGCCGCGTGGTCGGCCACCTGATGGGCCTGATCACGCTGATGAAGGGCCAGCCGCTGGCCTACAACAAGGACAACCAGGAAGACAAGGAGCCGCTGTTCGACACCGTCGACACGCTCAAGGACACGCTGCGCATCTTCGCGGAGATGGTCGGCGGCATCACGGTCAAGCCTGAGGCGATGGAAAAGGCCGCGCTGCGCGGCTACGCCACCGCCACCGACCTGGCCGACTACCTGGTCAAGAAGGGCCTGCCCTTCCGCGACGCCCACGAGACCGTGGCCCATGCGGTGAAGGCCGCGATCTCGCACCAGGTCGACCTGTCGGAGCTGCCGCTGGCGGTGCTGCAGCAGTTCAACCCGAACATCGAGAAGGACGTCTACGACGTGCTGAGTTTGCGCGGCTCGCTCAACGCCCGCGACATCCTCGGCGGCACCGCACCGGCCCAGGTGCGCGCGCAGGTGGCACGCCACCGCGCCCGGCTGGGATAAGCCCCCCATGAGCGCCGTCCGCCCACCCGAGGACACCGGCAAGTCCGAGATCCTGGACGCGCTCGCCTCGCGCCCCTCTTTCAACGGCCCGAGCTTCTCGCTGCGCAACCGGCTGCTGCGCGCGCTCTTCATCGTTGTGTGGGCCGCCACCGCCGCCTGGACGCCGCGCCAGCTCGCGCCCTGGCGGCGCCTGCTGCTGCGGGCCTTCGGCGCCTCGATGGCGCCGCGCAGCGACGTGCGCGGCAGCGCCAGGGTCTGGTACCCGCCCAACCTGGTGATGCACGAGGGCGCGGTGATCGGCCCGCGGGTCAATTGCTACAACCTGGGCCCGATCACGATCGGGCGCCGGGCGCTGATCTCGCAGGACGCCCACCTGTGCAGCGGCACGCACGACTTCGACGACCCGCACTTCCAGCTGCAGGCGCGCGCGATCGTCATCGGTGCCCAGGCCTGGGTCTGCGCCGAGGCCTTCGTCGGGCCCGGCACCCAGGTCGGCGAAGGCGCGGTGGTCGGCGCTCGCTGCGTGGCCTTCGGCGAACTCGCCCCCTGGACCGTGTACGCGGGCAACCCAGGCCGGGCGGTGCGCGAGCGCAAGCGTTTCGAACCGCTGCCCTGAACCGGCGCCGGGCTGAATCCGGCGAGGCCTGCAGGCCGTACCCTTGGGATGGCCACTGCTGCCCCACAATGTCTTCATGACAGATCCCAGCCCCGACACCGAACTGATGGCGCTGATCGACCGCGTCGGCCAGCGCGACGAAGCCGCGCTGCGCCAGCTCTACGACCGGACCTCGCCGCGCCTGTTCGGGCTGGCCCTGCGCGTGGTGCGCCAGCGCGAATGGGCCGAGGACGTGCTGCAGGAAGCCTTCATGACCGTCTGGCGCGTGGCCGGCGACTACCGAGGCACGCTGAGCCCGCCGCTGGCCTGGCTGGGGCTGATCGTGCGCAGCCGGGCGCTCGACCTGCTGCGCCGCCGCACCGCCGACCGCGCCCAGCTCACGCAGGAGTTCGACGAGGTGATGGCCGAGACACTGGAGTCCGGTGCCCCCAACCCCATGGACATGGCCGATGCCGGCGAGCAGGCCTGGGCGCTGCACCAGTGCCTGCAGCAGCTCGAGGGCAGGCAGCGCGAGGTCGTGAGCCTGGCCTACCTGCGCGACCTGAGCCATGGCGAGCTGGCCGAGCAGCTCAAGCTGCCGCTGGGCACGGTCAAGACCTGGATTCGCCGAGGGCTGGAGAAGCTGCGCGTCTGCATGGGCCGCTTCGCGTGAAGGACGCATCATGAACATTTCCACCCCCGCCGAACGACTCGAACTGCTGGCCGCCAGCTATGCGCTGGGCACGCTGCGCGGTGGCGCCCGCCGCCGCTTCGAAACCCTGGCGCGCGAGCAGGCGCCGGTGCGCGCCGCGGCGCTGATCTGGCAAGGCCGGCTCGCCAGCCTGACCGAACTCGAGGCCAGCACGGTGCCCGACGCCGCGGTCTGGACCCGCGTGCGAAACCAGATCGAGGTCGAGAAGCAGGAACAGGCGCTGGCGCGCCAGCGTGCCGCTGCGGCGCCCGCCGCCGCGCCGCCGCCGCGCGGCTGGCTGCGCAGCCTGGCGCTGTGGCGTGGCGCCACCGCCGCGGGCGCGCTGGCGACCGTGCTGGCGGTGGTGGTGGGCGTGAACCTGCGCGACGAGCTGCGCAACGCCCCCAACGTGCGCTACGTGGCCGTGCTGTCCGACGACAAGGCCGCCGCCTCGATGCTGGTGACCTTCGACCCGACCAAGCGCCAGCTGACGCTGCAGCGGGTCGGCGAGTACAGCGAGGGCGAGGACAAGTCGCTCGAGCTCTGGGCGCTGCCGCCCGGCGGCGCGCCGCGCTCGCTGGGCGTGCTCGACCGCGCGCCCGCGCTGCGGCTGGCGGTGGCGGAATCCGAGGTGCGCGAGGTGCCGGCGCTCGCGATCTCGCTCGAACGCAAGGGCGGTGTGCCGCGCGGCCAGGGACCGGCCGGACCGATCGTCTTCAAGGGCGCGCTGATCGAAAAGATGCTCTGACGGGGAACAATCGTTGCGATTTTTCGCTCGCACGGCATCTGTCTGCCAACCGCGCGCGGCTGCCGTGCGTTGTGTGGACTCCATGCCGTCGATGAAATTTCCCCTCTTCGTCCTGTGCCTGGCGCTCGGCCTGAGCGCTTGCGGTGCCGCCAGCGCCCAGTTGCCCGCCGGGGCGCCACCCGCCGCGCCACCGGCCCTGCCCTCCGCGACCTCCCCCGACTACCTGGCCGCCATGAACCGCTGGCGCAGTTCGCTGAGCGCCTTCGCGAGCGCCGACAAGGAAAAGCTGCCCGCCACCGACGGCGTGCTGTTCGTGGGCAGTTCCACCATCCGCATGTGGACCCACCTGGCGCAGGACTTCCGGCAGTCGCCGGTGGTCATCAACCGCGGTTTCGGCGGTTCGACCATGGCCGACTGCAGCCTGTTCACCCATGAGCTGGTGGTGCGCTACCGTCCGCGCCATGTGCTGGTCTATGCGGGCGACAACGACCTGGCCGAGGGCCGCACGCCGCTGCAGGTGCTGGAGAGCTTCGCCCAGTTCGCCAACACGGTGCGCGAAACGCTGCCCGAGGCGCGCATCAGCTACATCTCGATCAAGCCCAGCCCCTCGCGCGAGGCGCTGATGCCCAAGATCCGCAGCACCAACGACATCATCGCGGCCTACGTGCGCACCATGGCCAATGCCGAGTACATCGACATCTTCACGCCGATGCTGGGCGCCGACGGACGCCCGCGCGCAGAGCTCTTCCTCGGCGACCGGCTGCACATGAACGAGACCGGCTACCGGCTCTGGCAGTCGGTGATCTCGGCCCACGTGACCGCCCCCGAGACCCTGGCAGCCAGCCCCGCGCCGCGGCCGGTGCAGTCCGGCCCGGGCACGCCCTCCGGGCTGTTGAGCGCCGCGCCCTGAGCGGGCGCAGCGCCCCCGATCCCCCGCTTTTGCGCCGGCCCGACGGCCGTCGACCCGACCCGCCGTCAAGACCTTCCTGCCCGGCCCGGCGGCGCCGTGGCACGCGAAGTGCTGCGCACGAAGCATCCCGCTGGCCAGCCCGGTTCACATTCGTGTCGCGTTCCGGCATTTCTCGGCACATTCACACAGAAGGCAGGGCTCCGGCCGGTCTGCATTCCGCGAAATGTAAGCAATTGGTGCTAAAGTTTAAATTCCTTTTCAGGCCGTGCACTGGCCTTTGCAAGGGCGAAAACCCGCACTGCACACCTTGAAAGCCATGGAACATTCCCGCTGCATCGTCGTCATCCTCACCTTCAACTCCGCCGCGATCGTTCGCGAGACGGTGGGCGAGGCGCTCAAGGTCAGCCCCCATGTCTACGTGGTGGATTCCTTCTCGAGCGACGGCACGCCGGAGATCCTGAAGGAACTGGGCTGCACCGTGGTCCAGCGCGCGTTCTCCAACTACAGCGACCAGCGCAACTGGGCCATCGCCCAGGTGGAAGCGCACTGCGACTGGCAGCTGCACCTGGACGCCGACGAGGTGCTCGATGCGCAGGCCGTGCGCGAGATCGGCGCCCTGCTCGCCGGCACGCCCGACCACGACGCCTACCTGCTGCGCCGGCGCGACTACTTCATGGGCAAGATGCTGCGCTTCAGCGGTGTCAACCCCTGGCACCTTCGGCTGTTCCGCTCGGGCCGCGGCCGCTGCGAGTCGCGGCTCTACGACCAGCATTTCATCAGCCCGGCCACGCCGGCCCGGCTCGCGGGCTTCATGCACGACAAGAACTCCGCCAGGCTGTCCGACTGGATCGCCAGCCACAACCGCTGGAGCGACGCCGAGGCCAAGGAGAAGCTCGCGCCCAGGGGCGCCGCCGAGGGCGTGCTGCAGCCGCGCCTCCTGGGCGACCCACGGGAGCGCACGCGCTTCATCAAGGAGCTCTACTACAAGCTGCCGAGCGGGCTGCGGGTCTCGAGCTACTTCCTCTACCGCTACGTCTTCCGCCTGGGCTTCCTCGACGGCGTGACGGGCTTCTATTTCGCGTTCTTCCAGGCCCTGTGGTTCCGCATGCTGGTCGACGCCAAGATGTACGAGCAGCGCGCCCAGCAGCGCGCGCCCTGATCCTTTTTATCTGTTCTTACGGAGTGATGCCGCCCATGCGCCAATACAACGCCTCCAAGCGAGTTCTCGTCACCGGCGGCGCCGGTTTCCTGGGCAGCCACCTGTGCGACCGGCTGCTCGAACAGGGCCACGACGTGCTCTGCGTCGACAACTTCTTCACCGGCACCAAGCGCAACGTCGAGCACCTGCTCGACCATCCGCGCTTCGAGCTGATGCGCCACGACGTGACCTTCCCGCTGTACGTGGAAGTCGACGAAATCTTCAACCTGGCCTGCCCGGCCTCGCCGATCCACTACCAGCACGACCCGGTCCAGACCACCAAGACCAGCGTGCACGGCGCGATCAACATGCTGGGCCTGGCCAAGCGCGTGCGCGCCAAGATCCTGCAGGCTTCGACCAGCGAGGTCTACGGCGACCCCGAAGTGCATCCGCAGGTCGAAAGCTACTGGGGCCGCGTGAACCCGATCGGCATCCGCAGCTGCTACGACGAAGGCAAGCGCTGCGCCGAGACGCTGTTCTTCGACTACCACCGCCAGCACCAGTTGCGCATCAAGGTCGTGCGCATCTTCAACACCTACGGCCCGCGCATGCATGCCAACGACGGCCGCGTGGTGTCGAACTTCATCGTCCAGGCGCTCAAGGGCGAGGACATCACGATCTACGGCAACGGCCAGCAGACGCGCAGCTTCTGCTATGTCGACGACCTGCTCGAAGCCATGCTGCGCATGATGGGCACCGGCGACCACTTCCCGGGCCCGGTCAACATCGGCAACCCCAACGAGTTCTCGATGTTGGAGCTGGCCAACAAGGTGATCGAGCTCACCGGCTCGAAGAGCAAGCTGGTGCGCCTGCCCCTGCCCTCGGACGACCCCAAGCAGCGCCAGCCCGACATCTCGGTGGCGCAAAAGGAGCTCGGCGGCTGGACGCCGACCACGCAGCTCGACGAAGGCCTGGGCAAGACCATCGCCTATTTCGACCAGCTTCTCACTGCGCCCGCCGCGGCCTGAAGGACCCGAACAAATGAAAATCTCGATCATCGGCACCGGCTATGTCGGCCTCGTCACCGGCGCCTGCCTCGCGGACATCGGCAACAACGTCTTCTGCCTGGACGTGGACCCGCGCAAGATCGCCATCTTGAAGGAAGGCGGCATCCCGATCTACGAACCCGGCCTGGCCGACGTGGTGCAGTCCAACGTGGAGGCGGGCCGGCTGGAGTTCTCCACCGACATCGAGGCCTCGGTGGCGCACGGCGAAGTGCAGTTCATCGCGGTCGGCACCCCGCCCGACGAGGACGGCAGCGCCGACCTGCAGTACGTGCTGGCCGCGGCCCGCAACATCGGCCGCTACATGGAAAGCTTCAAGGTGGTGGTCGACAAGTCGACCGTGCCGGTGGGCACCGCCGACAAGGTGAGCGCGGTGATCCGCGAGGAGCTCGAGAAGCGTGGCCGCACCGACCTGGGCTTCTCGGTGGTGAGCAACCCCGAGTTCCTCAAGGAAGGCGCGGCGGTCGACGACTTCATGCGCCCCGACCGCATCGTGATCGGCGTGGCCGACGACGAGAACGGCCGCACGGCGCTGGCCGCGATGCGCAAGCTCTATTCGCCCTTCAACCGCAACCACGAGCGCACCCGCGTGATGGACGTGCGCTCGGCCGAGTTCGCCAAGTACGCGGCCAACGCCATGCTGGCCACGCGCATCAGCTTCATGAACGAGCTGGCCAACCTGGCCGACCGCGTGGGCGCCGACATCGAGTCGGTGCGCCAGGGCATCGGCTCCGATCCGCGCATCGGCTACAGCTTCCTGTACGCCGGCACCGGCTACGGCGGCAGCTGCTTCCCCAAGGACATCCAGGCGCTGACCCGCATCGCGCGCGACAACGGCCAGACGCTGCGCGTGCTGGAATCGGTCGAGGCGGTGAACGACGAGCAGAAGACGGTGCTGACCGACAAGGTCTTCGCGCGCTTCGGCGCCGACCTGAGCGGCCGCAGCTTCGCGCTGTGGGGCCTGGCCTTCAAGCCCAACACCGACGACATGCGCGAAGCGCCCAGCCGGGTGGTGATCGGTGCGCTGCTGCGCGCCGGTGCGCGCATCGTGGCGCACGATCCGATCGCCGTGACCGAGACGCGCCGCGTGCTCGCGCTCGACTTCGCCGACGCGCCGGTGCTGCTCGACCAGATCACCTATGCCAAGGACCCGATGACGGCGCTCGAGGGTGCCGACGCACTGGTCATCGTGACCGAGTGGAAGGCCTACCACAGCCCCAACATCGAACGGCTCAAGTCGACCATGAAGTCGCCGATCGTGTTCGACGGCCGCAACCTCTACGAACCGGCGGTCATGAAGGCCGGCGGCGTGACCTACCACGGCATCGGCCGCAACAGCGTCTGAGGACCGGGCCGAGGCTCAGGCCGATGCGCGGCGCCGCAGCCGCGCCGCCTTGCGCACGTCAAGCCACAGCGTGACCCGCGCCACGGCATAGAGCCCGGTGAACACCACGCCGAGCAGCAGCACATCGCCCCACCACGGCCGCACCATCTGGTTGCTGCCGTAGAAGGCCAGCACCAGCAGCACCGCGACCAGGTGGGCGCAGAACACCGGCAGCGAGGCCGAGCCCATCGCCTCCAGCGCATGCAGCCGCGGCAGCCTGCGCGCCAGCGCGGGCCCGAAGCCGATCGCCAGCACGCCCAGCGCGACCAGGTTCAATATCCGCAGCGGGCCGAGCTGCCACTTGTCGAACAGCAGGTTGAGCTGCTCGTCGGCACCGAAAGGCGCCTGGCCGTTGAGGCCATGGTGGCGCCAGTAGAGCCCGTACAGCGCAACGGCGGTGGCCGCCAGCAGCAGCCACGGCGGCAGCCGTATCGGCCGCGCGCCCGGCGCACTGCGGCTGGCGCCCAGCCACAGGCCCATGAACCACAGGAACTGCCAGGCATAGGCATTGAAGGCCCCCATCTCGTGGAAGGGCACCGACAGGCCGGTCCAGCGCACCACCCCCACGTAGATCCATTCGCTCAGGCCGAACTGCGCCAGCGCCCAGACGGTGGTGCTGGCCAGCACCACGCCCAGCCAGCCGTGGCGCATCGCGAAGGCCAGCACCCAGGGGCTGAGCAGCATGAAGAAGATGTACATCGGCAGGATGTCCAGCAGCGGCGGCTCGTAGACCAGCAGCAGGCCGAACAGGAAGCCTTCGCGCGGCTGCTCCAGGTAGAAGGACATCAGGTCCTTCACGGCCGGCTGGTCGATGCGCAGGCCGACGGCCGCGATGATGGTGAACAGGAACAGCAGCGTGGCCGCCTGCGCCAGGTAGATGCGCAGCGCGCGGCGCCAGAAGGCGCGGCGCATCGCATCGACCCCCTCGCGGTAGCCGGCGCGGCTGTAGACCAGGCCGGCCATGAAGGCCGACAGCAACACGAAGCCTTCGGCCGCCGACACGAAGCCGAAGGGCTGGCCCAGCGGATCGGTCAGGCGCGAGGGCAGGTGCGTGAGCGTCATCAGCACGAGCATCAGCCCGCGCAGCGCATCGACCTCCCAGTAGCGTGGCGAGGCCAGGCGCACCGACGGTGCGCCCTGGGCGTGGATCGGCGCCATGCGTTCCGGCTCAGACGATCGCGCGGATCGCGTTCACGATGGTTTCACCATAGCGCTGCCACGAATACTCGGCCGCATGCCGTGCCGCCCGGGCCTTCATCGCCACCAGCTCGGGGCGGTGCTGGTTGAGCCAGGCCAGCCTGTCGGCGATGGCCTCGGGCGAACGGATCGGCACCAGGAAGCCGGTCTGGCCCTCGATCACCAGGTCGGCGCCGCCGGTGTTGGGCGTGATCACCACCGGCAAGCCCTGGCTCATGGCCTCCTGCATCACCAGCGCGCGACCCTCGACGATCGAGGGCAGGCAGAACACGTCGCAGCTGCGCATCAGCGCCAGCACCTCGGCATGCGGGCGGCCCTTCTCGTGGATGAAGCCCGGGCACTCGCGCTGGTAGAAGTCCAGGTCGGCCAGCGGCGCGCCCATCACGCGCAGTTCGATGTTCTCGCCGCCGAGCAGGCGCATCGCCTGCATCAGGTCGGCCAGGCCCTTGCGCTGGCCCATCGAGCCCGCGAAAAGCACGCGCATCGGCCGCGCCGGGTCGAGCGCGGCCTCGGACCAGCCGCCGGTCCAGACCGGGGGGGAACCGAAGGGCGACATCACGCAGGCCTTCTGCGCCGCCGAGGCGGGCAGCGAGTCGCGCACGAAATGGCTGGCCACCACGACCAGGTCGGCCAGCGCCAGCTCCTCGGTCTTGCGGTCGAGCTTGGCCTGCGAGTCGAGCAGGCCGCCGCCCAGCGTGGGCGCCCAGGCGGGCAGGCGTTCGCCCTCCTCCTGCATCAGGCGCCGGCCCAGTTCCCAGTAGGCGATGGGCAGGTCGTAGATGCGCTTCAGGCCCAGCGTGCGGGCCGCGCGGAAGGTGGCGAGCGCGCCGTCCTCGTAGGCGTACACGCCCTTCAGGCCTTCGCGCGCCTGCAGCCGGGGCAAGGTGCCCGCGACGAAGCGGTCGAAATCGCGGATCACCGCATCGACCGAGGCGAAGCCCTCTTCGTGCCGCAGCGGACCGCGCCAGCCCAGCGCACCGCAAGCCACGCGCGCGATTTCGCGCCCGGGGTGCTGCAGCAGCTTGTCGCGCGGCACGTCGAAGCGCCGGCGCATCCATTCGTTGCGCACGCGACCGGGCATCAGCTTCAGGGCGAGGCTCTGGTCGTCGGCGGCGACGGTGGTGGCGAAGCGGCCCAGCATTCCGGCTCCCTGCAGGGCGTCGAGCATGGCGCGCACATTCTGATTGCCCGCGGGATGGCTCAACAGCAGTGTCATGGCGGCCGATCATAGTTGAGCGATTGTTTCCAGAGCGGGCGAAAACGGGCGTTTGGCACGATCCGATGAGGCCTTTCGGCCTGCAAGTTGCGCCTTCAAATTGCGCTACGCTGCGAATCCGAAGGAGATCGTCCCTTGAAGACAAGAACAACTGCATCCGTCATCACCGCCGCCCTGCTCTCGCTGGCCGCCTTCGAGGCCAGCGCCTTGCAGACCTTGAGCGTCACGCCACAGGGCGAAGTGGCCCGCGTCCGCCAGGTGGTGGCCAAGTTCGATGCGGCCGCCGTCAACTTCGGCGACCCCAAGGCCGCCGCGCCCTTCACCGTGAGTTGCAACGACGCCCAGGCCGCCAAGGGCACCGGGCGCTGGACCGGCGAGAAGCAGTGGGTCTACGACTTCGAGAACGACCTGCCGCCCGGCGTGCGCTGCACGGTGAGCCGCGTGCCCAACTTCAAGCCCGCCGCGGGCGGCGACTGGACCGGCCCGGAGCGCCACAGCTTCAACACCGGCGGCCCCTTCGTGCGCAACATCCAGCCCAGCTACGGGAAGATCGACGAGCAGCAGTCTTTCGTGCTCGAGTTCAACGGCCCGGCCACGCTGGCCAGCGTGCGCGACAACGTCTGGTGCGCGGCCGACGACATCGGCGAACGCATCCCCGTCAGGCTGCTCGAGGGTGGCGACCGCGAGGCGCTGCTCAAGGCCGCCGGCCGCGACCGCGCCGCGCAGAAGGAGCCGCTGCGCTTCGCCACGTTGCAGTGCAACCGCACGCTGAGCGCGGGCAGCCGCATCCAGCTGGTCTACGGCCAGGGCGTGGCCACGCCTTCGGGCATCGTCAACACCACCGAGAAGCGCTTCACCTACGACGTGCGCGACCCCTTCGCGGTGTCCTTCACCTGCGAGCGCGAGAACGCGCAGGCCGCCTGCCTGCCGCTGCGGCCGATGGAACTGCGCTTCAACGCGCCGGTCACGCGCAAGCTGGCTGGCCAGATCCGCCTGAGCGGCGGCGGCCAGACGCTCAAGCCCAAGTTCAACGACGAGGAGAACGCGGCCAGCGACGACGCGGTGATCGAGTCGGTGCGCTTCGTGCCGCCCTTCCCGGAAGAGACGCAGTTCAAGGTCGAGCTGCCCTCGAAGTTCGAGGACGCCTCGGGCCGCGCGCTGGGCGAACCCGACACCTTCCCGCTGGCCGTCGCCACCGGTGCGATGCCGCCGCTGGCCAAGTTCGCGGCCTCGCCCTTCGGCGTGCTCGAGCGCCTGGCCGAGCCCGGCGGCGTCGCGATGATGCCGGTCACGGTGCGGCGCGTGGAGCCCGAGCTGCAGGTGCAGGCGCTCACGCCCGGCAAGGTCAGCGACCTCAACCCGAAGACCGACGCGGAAATCATCGCCTGGTACCGCAAGGTGCGGCGCTACGACGAACGCTCGTCCATCGACCGCCCCACCGCGACCCGCGACAGCCGAGGCCCCCTGCCGCCGGTGATCGACCGTGACAACCGCAGCAGCGTGCAGACCCGCATGGTGTCGCTGCTGGGCGGCCTGCCCGGCGTGAAAACGCTCGACATGCCCAAGGCCGGCGACGCAGGCGCCGCCGGACGCCCCTTCGAGGTCATCGGCATCCCGCTGACGCCGGGCTTCCACGTGCTGGAGATCGCCTCGAAGAAGCTGGGCGATGCGCTGCTCGACGAACGCTATGGCGACGGCCGCACGATGTACGTGCGCACCACCGCGCTGGCCACCAACCTGGCGGTGCACTTCAAGCTGGGCCGCGAGAATTCGGTGGCCTGGGTCACGACGCTCGACAAGGGCCAGGTGGTCCCGAACGCCGCGGTGCGGGTCTCGGACTGCCGCGGGCGCGAAGTGGCGACCGGCAGCACCGACGCCAGCGGCATCGTGACGCTGGCCGGCATCTCGTCCAGCCCACCCAGCTGCTCGGGCCAGAACGATTACGGCAACGACGCCTACTTCGTGAGCGCCCGCGCCACGCTGACCGACGCCGGCGACAAGAACGCCAAGCCGGTGGAAGACCTGGCCTTCACCTGGAGCGACTGGCAGCGCGGCATCGAGCCCTGGCGCTTCAACGTACCGACCAGCCTCGAGCCCGAGCCCGACCGCATCGCCCACACGGTGTTCGACCGCACGCTGTTCCGCGCCGGCGAGACGGTGTCGATGAAGCACCTGATCCGCTCTCAGACCGCCAAGGGCTTCGGCCTGCCCGATGCGCTGCCCGACACGCTGGTCGTCACGCACAGCGGCAGCGGCCAGAAATTCACCCAGCCCGTGGCCTGGCGCAAGACCGCCACCGGCGGCTTGAGCGCGCTCAACACCTTCGCCATTCCGCCGGCCGCCAAGCTGGGCGTCTACCAGGTCGAACTGCGCAGCGCCAAGGGCAGGGGCAGCGACGACGACGACGGGCGCAGCTTCGGCAGCGGCCAGTTCCGGGTCGAGGAGTTCCGCCTGCCGGTGCTCGAGGGCCGCGTGACGCCCAGCGAGAAGACACCGCTGGTGGCGGTCACCTCGCTGCCGACCGACGTGCAGATCAACTACGTGGCGGGCGGGGGCGCGGCCAACCTGCCGGTGCGCGTGTCGGCCATGGTGCGCGGCAAGAGCCTGTCCTTCGCCGACTACGACAGCTTCAACTTCTCGCCGCCGCGCCAGCAGGGCGACAGCACGGCCGCCGATGCGGACGAGGAGGCTTCGGCCTCGGCCGACACCCGCGTGATCGCCGACAAGCTGCCGGTCACGCTGGACCGCAACGGCGCCGGCAAGCTCACGATCGACAAGGTGCCGCTGGCCAAGGCCACGCCGCGCGAACTGCTGATCGAGGCCACCTATTCCGACCCCAACGGCGAGGTGCAGACGATCCGCAGCACGCAGACGCTGTGGCCGGCCTCGGTGATCGCCGGCCTCAAGACCGAGGGCTGGGTCTCGACCGACAAGAAGCTCAAGTTCCAGGCGCTCGCGCTCGACCTCGCCGGCAAGGCGCAGGCCGGCGTGAAGGTGCAGGTGAACGCCGTCGCGCGCATCACCACCACCAGCCGCAAACGCATGGTCGGGGGCTTCTACACCTACGACAACAAGACCGAGCTCAAGGACCTGGGCACGGTGTGCACCGGCACCAGCGACCTGCGCGGCCTGGTGCTGTGCGAGTCGGCGCTCAAGGAAGCCGGCGAGGTCGAGCTGGTCGTGACCGCCACCGACAAGGAAGGCCGCGAGAGCAAGGCCGCGGGCTCGGTCTACGTGACCCGGCAGGGCGAGCTGTGGTTCGGCGGCGAGGACAACGACCGCATCGACGTGCTGCCCGAGAAGAAGAACTACCAGCCCGGCGAAGTCGCCAAGTTCCAGGTGCGCAGCCCCTTCCGCTTCGCGACCGCGCTGGTCGCGGTGGAGCGCGAGGGCGTGATCGAGACGCACGTGGTGCAGCTCAACGGCCAGGACCCGACGGTCAGCCTGCAGGTCAAGCCCGAATGGGGCCCGAACGCCTACGTCAGCGTGCTCGCGCTGCGCGGCCGGCTGCGCGAGGTGCCCTGGTACAGCTTCTTCACTTGGGGCTTCAAGGCGCCGCGCGAGTGGTGGACCGCCTTCTGGTACGAGGGCAAGGAATACGTCGCGCCGACCGCGCTGGTCGACCTGAGCAAGCCGGCCTACCGCTTCGGCCTGGCCGAGATCCGCGTGGGCACGCAGGCGCACCGCATCGACGTCAAGGTCACGAGCGACAAGCCCAGCTACCCGGTGCGCGGCCAGGCCCAGGTCACGATCTCGGCCAAGCTGCCCGACGGCAAGCCGGCCGCCGGTGCCGAAGTCGCACTGGCCGCGGTCGACCAGGCGCTGCTCGAGCTGATGCCCAACGACAGTTGGGACCTGCTCGAGGCCATGCTGCAGCGGCGCAGCTGGGGCGTCTCGACCTCGACCGCGCAGATGGAGATCGTCGGACGCCGGCATTACGGCAAGAAGGCCGTGCCCGCGGGCGGCGGCGGCGGCAAGGGCCAGACGCGCGAGTTGCTCGACACCCTGCTGCTGTGGAACCCCTCGGTGGTGCTCGATACCAACGGCCAGGCCGTGGTGACGGTGCCGCTCAACGATGCGCTGACCACCTTCAAGATCGTCGCCGTGGCCGACATGGGCACCGGCCTGTTCGGCACCGGGCAGGCGAGCATCCAGGCCACGCAGGACCTGCAGATCATCAGCGGCCTGCCGCCGCTGGTGCGCGAGGACGACCAGTTCCGCGCGCAGCTCACCTTGCGCAACACCACGCAGAAGGCCATGAAGGTCGAGGCCACGCCGCGCGCGACCCTGCTCACGCTCGAGCCGCAGACCGTCGAGATCCCGGCCGGCGAAGCGCGCGAGCTGGCCTGGAACGTGACGGCGCCGGCCCAGCTCGCGCAGACGCGCACCGAGGCCATCCTGTGGGAGATCGAGGCCAGGGACACGCTGGGCGGCGCGCGCGATGCGCTCAAGGTGCGCCAGCGCATCGTGCCGGCCGTGCCGCTCACGGTGCAGCAGGCCACGCTGGTGCAGGTCGACGGCAGCTTCACGCTCGACGTGGCGCCGCCCGCCGACGCGCTGCCCGAGCGCGGCGGCCTGAAGATGTCGCTGCAGCCCAAGCTGGCCGAAGGCATGCCGGGCGTGCGCGACTGGTTCGCCAACTACCCCTTCAGCTGCCTCGAGCAGAAGACCAGCAAGGCCATCGGCCTGCGCGACGGCAAGCTGTGGCAGGGCGTGGTGGCGCAGCTGCCGAGCTACCTCGACAGCGACGGCCTCGCGAGCTACTTCCCGCCACGCGACGGCGAGTCGAACCGCGGCAGCGACATCCTGACCTCCTACCTGCTGGCCGCCACGCACGAGGCCTCGTCCATCGACCCGGCCTTCGGGCTGTCGGACGCGGCGCGCGCGCCGATGGAAAGCGGGCTGATCGCCTTCGTCGAAGGCCGGATCCAGCGCGAGTTCTGGAGCCCGCGCAAGGACCTGGACGTGCGCAAGCTGGCCGCGCTGGAAGCCCTGTCGCGCTACGGCAAGGCACGCGGCGCCATGACCGCGAGCATCACCATCGCGCCCAACCAGTGGCCCACCAGCGCGGTGATCGACTGGATGCAGATCTTGAAGCGCGTGCCCGACGTGCCGCAGCGCCAGCAGCGGCTGGACGAGGCCGGCAACGTGCTCAAGGCACGGCTGTCCTACCAGGGCACCAAGCTGATCTTCAGCACCGAGCAGGACGACTACTGGTGGTGGCTGATGACCAACGGCGACGTCAACACCGCGCGGCTGCTGCTCGCGGTGATGGACGACCCGGCCTGGAAGGACGACATCGGCCGGCTGGCCAACGGCTTCATCGGCCGCCAGCAGAACGGCGCCTGGCACACCACCACGGCCAACCTCTGGGGCGGGCTCGCGCTGGATCGCTTCTCGAAGGTGTTCGAGAGCACGCCCGTGACCGGCACCACCACCGCCGTGCTGCGCCCGCCGGCCGTGGGCAACGCCGATTCAGCGGCCCGCACCGACAGCGTGGACTGGAGCCGCGTCGAGCGCGTAAAGGCCAGCGACGCCGCGGGCGCCCCCAACCAGGGCACCTGGTTCGGCGCCCCTGCGTCGCCGGGCAACCTGCGCAACAACACCATGTTCCTGCCCTGGAAGCTGCCCACCAAGGAAACGCTGACCGTCACCCAGAGCGGCACCGGCAAGCCCTGGCTCACGCTGCAGTCGGTGGCCGCGGTGCAGCTCAAGGCGCCCTTCGCGGCCGGCTATGCGATCAAGAAGACCATCACGCCGGTCGAGCAGGCCAAGGCCGGCCAGTACACGCGCGGCGACATCCTGCGCGTCACGCTCGAGGTCAACGCCAGCGCCGACATGACCTGGGTCGCGATCACCGACCCCGTGCCCGGCGGCGCGACCATCCTGGGCAGCGGCCTGGGCCGCGATTCGCAGATCGCCACGCAGGGCGAGAAGCGCAGCGGCGCCGGCTGGCCGGCCTTCGAGGAGCGCAGCTTCGAGTCCTTCCGCAGCTACTACGAGTACCTGCCCAAGGGCGTGGTGAAGATGGAGTACACGGTGCGGCTGAACAACGTGGGCGACTTCGCGCTGCCGCCCAGCCGCGTCGAGGCGCTCTATGCGCCCGAGATGTTCGGCGAGGCGCCGAATGCGCGCGTGAAGGTGGAAGCGGCGGCGAAGTAGACCCGAAGCGGTGCGCCCGGCATGGCCGGGCGCACCGCGCCTGGCTCAGCGCTGGACGTTGACGATGGTCGCCTGCATCAGCGCGACCACCTTGTAGGCCTCGCCCGCGCCCGCGAAGGCACGCACCTCGCCCGAACAGACGGTCATGAGCTTGCCCGCGTTGACCACGCGGCCGATGGCAAGGAAACGCTCGCCCAGCGCGGGCCGCATCAGGTTGATCTTGAACTCGGCGGTGACGACCTCGAAACCCGCAGGCGCCCTGGTCAGCGCTGCATAGCCGCAGGCGCTGTCGACGATGCTGGTGGTGGCGCCGGCGTGCAGGTAGCCGTGCTGCTGCGACAGGGACTTGGCGAAGGGCAGTTCGATGTGCACTTCGCCGTCGGCGACGTGCACCAGCCTGGCGCCGATGGTGCGCATCAGGCCCTGGGCGTCGAAGCTGGCGGCAATGCGTGGGTGAAGATCGCTCATGGACAGGAGTGGAAAGTTGAAAGACGGGATGCCGCTACTGCAGCCATCGGAGATGGGCCCAGAAGCGATCGCCCCAGCGGACCGCGCACAGGCCGCACGCGACGATGGCCAGCAACACGAGCGCGCCCATCGCGAAGGCGCTCAGCGGCCACAGACGTAAGCACAGGCCCAGGCCCACCACCAGGCCCAGCAGGGCGCCACAGCCGAAGCGCACCTTGCGCTCGAAGGCGTCCACCTGGCGGCCCTGCGGCGCGCGGCGGTGGCTTGTTGCAGTGCGTCTGTTCATCCTCGTGCCCGGTCGCTGGCGACCCGGTCGAGGATGCCACAGTGGCCGGTCCCGCGCGGCCTGCGTCAGTCCGCGGTGTCGCGGCGCGCGCTGCGGCTGAACGCGATGTCCAGCACCACCAGCACGATGGCGATGAACAGGAGCGCCAGGCTCACGGGGATGAGGCCGAACAGCGGTTCGTACAGAAAGCCGTGGGGGTCGATCTCGCTGGTGCCGAACAGCACCTGCACCGCGAAGCATGCGATGGACAGGCCCAGCGTCAGCAGCCAGAGCCAGCGCCGCAGCGGGGTGCCGCTGCGGCGTGCCGAGGGGGCCGTGGCGCGGCTCGGCCCCGAATTCTTGTCGGTCATGTGCGTCTCCCAGGATGTGTGACACCCATTCGAGCCTGGCCGGCGGCATTGGTTCAGCGCCACGGCCCTCAAAGGCGGCACACTGGGAACACGCCACGGGCCTGCGGACCCGACGAATCCAACCCCTGTCCCACCGAGTTGCCGCCATGACCATCGAACTGTCCCGTGAAGCACGCCAGCAAGCCATCAGCTCCATCGAACGCTACTTCGTCGAGCACATGGACGGCCAGAAGATCGGCAACATCACGGCCGGCGCGCTGCTGGGCTTCTTCCTCGAGGAGATCGGCCCGGTGCTCTACAACCGGGGCGTGGCCGATGCCCAGGAGCGGCTACAGGCCCGCGTCTCGGAGATCGACATCGAGGTCCACGAGGAAGAATTCGACTACTGGCGCAAGTACGACAAGCAGGCCAAGGGACGGCGCTGAAGCGCGCCGGCGCGGCCCGTCCCGCGATCAGTCGCGGCGTGGATCGTCGGGCCGTCGGTCGTAGCGGTTGGGCACGCCATCGCCGTCGCGATCGCGGTCGTAGCGGTTGGGTGTGCCGTCGCGATCGCGATCTCGGTAGCCCGGGCCGGGCGGGGGCGGACGGTTGTCGTAGGGCGCCACCACGCAACCGGCCAGGGTGGCGGATGCGACGAGCAGGACGAGCAGGGTCTTCATGGCGTGTTCCTTCCGATGGCCAAGTGCCGCGTGACGCGGCGTGCGCCCAATGTGGCCGACGGCCAGCCCGGCACCGTCGGTGCGCCGCGCCCCCTTGACGTAGGCCAAGGCCCCGTCCGCGGCGCGGCAGAATGAGGGCTTCCCCGGGCCTCGCCCCCTTCCATGAAGTTCACCTCGCCCACCCTCCTCCTCACCACCGCGGCGCTGCTGCTGGCGGCGTCGGCACCGGCCCTTGCGCTCGACAGCTTCGATGCAGTGCGGCGCGCGCACCAGCCCTCCGACACGGCCGTGCTCGACCGCGACGGCGTGCTGCTGCAGCGCGTGCGCACCGACGCCACGGTGCGCCGCGGCCAGTGGATCGCACTGGCCGACGTGTCGCCCGCGCTGCGCACGGCGATGGTGCTCAGCGAGGACCGCCGCTTCTACGAGCACAGCGGCGTCGACTGGCGCGCGGTCTCGGCCGCGGCCTGGGGCAACCTCTGGAACACCCGCACGCGCGGCGCCTCGACCATCACGATGCAGCTGGCCGGCCTGCTCGACGACGAGCTGCGGCGCGCCGGCGGCGGCCGCAGCCTGACGCAGAAGCTCGGCCAGACGGTCGCGGCCGGCCAACTGGAGCGCCAGTGGCGCAAGGACCAGATCCTCGAGGCCTACCTCAACAGCGTGTCCTTTCGCGGCGAACTCGTCGGCATCGATGCGCTCTCGCGCACGCTGTTCGGCAAGGCGCCCCACGGCCTCGACGCGCGCGAGGCCGCGGTGGCGGCGTCGCTGGTGCGCGCCCCCAACGCCAAGCCCGCGCGGGTCGCGCAGCGCGCCTGCGAAGTGATGCAGGCGATGGAGAGCAGCGAGGCCGATCGCCGCCGTGTCGACTGCTCGGCGCTCGACATGTTCACCAGCGCGGCCCTGCAGCGGCGCGCCTTCGATCCCAGCGAAGGCATCGCGCCGCACCTGGCGCGTCGCGCGCTGCAGGAGCGGCGCGCGCTGATGGCAAAGGCCGGTGCCACCGACGGCGTCGACACCGAACTGCGCACCACGCTGCGCGCCCCGCTGCAGCGCTTTGCGCAGGCCACGCTGCTGCGCCATCTGCGCGAGCTGCACGGCCGCAACGTCGAGGACGCCGCACTGGTGGTGCTCGACAACGCCAGCGGCGAGGTGCTGGCCTGGGTCGGCTCATCGGGCGAGCTGAGCCGTGCGGCCGAGGTCGACGGCGTGCTCGCGCAGCGCCAGCCCGGCTCGACGCTCAAGCCGCTGCTCTATGCGCAGGCGATCGCCGAACGGCGCCTGACCGCGGCCTCGCTGCTCGACGATTCGTCGGCCCAGATCAACACCGCGAGCGGCCTCTACATCCCGCAGAACTACGACCGGCGCTTCAAGGGCCTGGTCTCGGCGCGCACCGCGCTGGCCGCCTCGCTCAACGTGCCGGCGGTGCGCACGCTGGTGATGGTCTCGCCCGAGGCCTTCGCGCGCCAGCTGCGCAGCGCCGGCATCGCGCTGCGCGAGAGCGGCGGCTACTACGGCTACAGCCTGGCGCTCGGCAGCGCCGAGGTCTCTCTGCTGGCGCTGACCAACAGCTATCGCACGCTGGCCAACGGCGGCCGCTTCGGCGAGACGCGCATCCTGCCCGCCGCGCAGCCGGCGACCGCGACCCAGGCCCTCGATGCGCGCGCCACCTTCATCGTGGGCGACATCCTGTCCGATGCCAATGCACGCACCCGCACCTTCGGCGTCGACAGCGTGCTCGGCACGCGCTTCTGGACGGCCGTGAAGACCGGCACCAGCAAGGACATGCGCGACAACTGGGCCGTGGGCTGGTCGCAGCGCTACACCGTGGGCGTGTGGGTCGGCAACGCCAGCGGCGCGCCGATGTGGGACGTGAGCGGCACCAGCGGCGCGGCACCGGTCTGGGCCGAGGTGATGGGCTTCCTGCATGCCCGCGAACCCAGCCGCGCCCCGACGCCGCCCGCGGGCCTGGTGCAGCTGCCGGTGCGCTTCGGCGAGGCGATCGAAGCCCCGCGCGAGGAGTGGTTCATCGCCGGCACCGAGCAGCCGCTGTTCGCGCGCGACACCCCGGCCGCCGACCCTGAGGCCGGCGCGCGCATCACCGCACCGGCCGACGGCTCGATCATCGCGATCGACCCCGACATCCCGCCCACACGCCAGCGCGTGCGCTTCGAGGCCCATGGCAGCGGCCTGCAGTGGCGCATCGACGGCAAGCCCTTCGCGCGCGGCAACCGTGCGCTGTGGCTGCCCTGGCCCGGGCGGCATGTGATCGAGCTGACCGATGCACGCGGCCGCGTGCTCGACCAGGTCCGGCTCGAAGTGCGCGGCGCCGGCGTGCTCGCCAGACATTAGGCCCGACCGCGATCCCCCTGCACGCGGGTCGGACGCGATGCCCGCTGACAGCACGCCCGAGCAGGTCGCCGCACAATCGGAGGCGCCCAAATCTCATACAACAAGGCGAATCCATGTCTGTCACCGCACCCCCCGCCACGAGCGCCTCGGCCCCGCCGCGCGCCTACACCGCCGAGGAAAAACGCCACCGCATCTTCGCGATCATGGCGGCCTCCTCCGGCAACCTGGTCGAATGGTTCGACTTCTACGTCTACGCCTTCTCCGCGCTGTATTTCGCGCCGGCCTTCTTCCCCAAGTCCGATCCCACGGCCCAGCTGCTCAACACCGCGGGCGTGTTCGCGGCCGGCTTCCTGATGCGGCCGATCGGCGGCTGGCTGTTCGGCCGGATCGCCGACCGGGTGGGACGCAAGACCTCGATGCTGATCTCGGTCACGATGATGTGCGGCGGCTCGCTGGTGATCGCCTGCCTGCCGACCTATGCGCAGATCGGCGCCTGGGCGCCCTTCCTGCTGCTGGTGTGCCGGCTGTTCCAGGGCCTGTCGGTCGGCGGTGAATATGGCACCACCGCCACCTACATGAGCGAGATCGCGCTGCGCGGCCAGCGCGGCTTCTTCTCGTCCTTCCAGTACGTCACGCTGATCGGCGGACAGCTGCTCGCGGTGCTGGTGATCGTGGTGCTCGAACAGTTCCTCGACGAGGCCGAGCTCAAGGCCTGGGGCTGGCGCATCCCCTTCGTGATCGGCGCCATCGCGGCCGTGGTCGCGCTGCTGCTGCGCCGCACATTGCACGAGACGCAGACCGCCGAAGCCAAGGCCAACAAGGAAGCCGGCAGTATGGCCGGGCTGTTCAAGCACCACAAGGCCGCCTTCTTCACGGTGCTGGGCTACACGGCCGGCGGCTCGCTGATCTTCTACACCTTCACCACCTACATGCAGAAGTACCTGGTGAACACGGTGCACCTGCCGATCAAGACCACCAGCTACGTGATGACCTGCGCGCTGTTCGTCTACATGTGCATGCAGCCGCTGTTCGGCATGCTGTCGGACCGCATCGGCCGGCGCAACAACATGCTGCTGTTCGGTGGCCTGGGCGCGCTCGCCACGGTGCCGATCCTGACGGCCCTGCAGCATGTGACGAACCCTGTGGTGGCCTTCGTGCTGATCATCGTGGCGCTGGCCATCGTAAGCTTCTACACCTCGATCAGCGGCATCGTGAAGGCCGAGATGTTCCCGCCCGAAGTGCGCGCGCTGGGCGTGGGCCTGGCCTATGCAGTGGCCAATGCGATCTTCGGCGGCTCGGCCGAGTACGTGGCCCTCGGGCTCAAGACGCTGGGTCACGAGTCGGCCTTCTACTGGTACGTGACGGCGATGATGGTGATCGCCTTCGTGGTGAGCCTGCGGCTGCCCCGGCAGGCGAGCTACCTGCACCACGATCACTGAGCGTCAGCGGCCCGCGGCCGGCACGCGTGTCGCCAACGCTGGCGGCGCGTAGTCGGGTTGCAGCGCGCAGCCCTTGCCGTAGCCGGCCTCGTACTGCGCACACAACTGCGCCACCTTCTGCGGCGTGGGCTTCTCGCCCCGATCGATCCAGTCGAGCAGCGCACGCATCAGCGCCGGGTACTCCGGATCGCTGAGGTAGCTGTGGGTCGACTGGTCGCTGAAGGTCTGCACCAACTGATCCGACGCACCGGCCGCCTCGACGATGTCCTTGTAGCTGTGCTCGAGCTCGACGAAGGCCGTCGGGTCGTGGATGGCATGCAGCGTGAGCACCGGCAGACGCAGACGCCCGCCGGGGCGGCTGTCGAGGGCCAGCTGCGCCACGGCCACGGGATCGGCCTCGTAGCGCAGCACGCCGGCGTTCAATGCCGCGTCGTCGCTCGAGCCGCTGTAGACCACCTGCGCATTGCCGAAGGGGTTGCGGCCATCGAGCCGCTTCTGCGTGAGGTCCCTGAACAAGAAGGTGGCCCAGCTCAGGTGACTGAGCAGGCTGCGTTCGGGGATGGGCACCACCGACAGGATGGTGGCCAGCCGCTGCGCCTGCTCCGGACTGCGCTGCGCCGCGGGCAGGCCGACGCCGGTGCACTCGCGCACGCGTTCGGCGAGATCGGCATGCGTGAGCGTCGCGCCCGGCGGCAGGCCCTGCCACAGCGGGTAGGACGGCTCGTCGGGCCGCGGATGGTTGCGGCAGACGTACTGGTAGACCACGCGCAGGTCGAGCCGGAATTCGTAGGCATTGCCGCCGCCGCTGAGCACGCCGCTGGTGAGCAGCACGCCGTCGTAGGCGGGACGCTGGCCGGGCACCGGGCCGTAGCGTTCGGCGGCCTTCGAGGCGACGCCACCGCCGTAGCTCTGGCCGTGCAGCACGGTGCGCCGGGGCTGGCCGAAGTAGCGCACGAACAGTCGGCGCAGGCGCTCGGTGTCCTCGCCCGCCATCGTCACGCCATAGCCGCCGCGGCGGTAGGTCGACCCGGCCCAGGCATAGCCGGCCTTGACCATCACCGACCAGCGCTGCAGGTCCTCGGCGCCCCGCGCCAAGCTCGGCGCGCCCAGCTCGGGGCCGCCGTGCGCGTGCATCACCAGCACCTCGCGCTGCCAGCCGGCAGGGATCGCGATCCAGTAGAGCGCGCCCTCGCCGTCGCTGCCGTTGTAGCAGTGCGCATCGGCGGGCACGCTGGCCGGGCAGGCGGCCGGTTGCGGCGCGGTCGCGGGCGGCGCCGCCGCCGCCAGGCCGGCCATGCAGGCCAGGCCGAAGGCGATCGCGGCGCGGCGGCCCCGGCGCGCGTTCAATTCCGCACCCCAAGTTCGAAGGCCGCGCCGGTGCTGCCCTGGGCGACGAAGCCCAGCACACCCGCGCTGTGGATGAAATGGCCGGCCCGCGTGCCGCTGGCCTGGAGCACACCGAGCACCGGGCTGTCGGCCACCAGCGTGCCGTTCGCGCCACCGAGGTTCACGCTGCTGCCCGAGAGGGTCGTCTCGTGCGCCGTGCCGTCGCTGCCGGCCATCAAGTAGCGGCCATCGGCCGCACCCGGCACCACGCCCTGCTGCACCGCCTGCAGGCGCAGGCCGAAGCGCGTGGCCGACTCGCGCAACAGGAACAGCGGCACCGTGGTGGCCCCCACCTTCCCGAAGATGACCGAGCCGCCGAGCGTGCCGCCGGTGGTCGTGGCCGAACCGGTCGGCGAGGTGCTCATGAGGTCGAAAGCGTTGCGGCCGGCGTTGTACACGAGGTAGCCCTTGGTGGTGGAGGTGCAGTCCGCATCGTAGGTCATGAAGCCGCCCGTCACCGGGTCCTGGCAGGCCTGGAAGGTGCCTGCGTTGCGCACCCGCGTCGACCCCGCATAGGCGCTGGCCGCGCCCCCCGCGCCGTACTGCACGCCGGCGGTGTTGAAGATGTTGGCGACCGGGTTGAAGACCGCCGGAGACGCGCTGTTCTCGAAGGTGTTCTGGAACGCGATCAGCGGCACGAAGGTGTTGCCGCTCGGCGCCGCGATGCCGCCCTGCACCACTCCGCCGGCGCCCAGCACGAAGGTCGCGCCGTTCTCGGCGCTGCCGTAGCTGCAGGCACCCAGCGGCAGCAGCGTGCCCGTGCGCTGCGTGCCGACCGGGCGCTGCAGGCTGGCGTCGAGCGTGAGCGTGTAGTGCAGCGTGGCCGGGTCGAGCGACAGGCGCAGTTCCTCGCCGAGGAAGTCGCCGCCCTTGTAGACCGTGGCGACCGCGGGCAGGTTCGGGCAGGCCAGCGGGTCGACCGTCTCGTTCACGCAGCTGTAGTTGACCGCCGCGTCCAGGCTGCCGCTGCCCTTGTACTTGGGCCAGGCCGGGAACTGGCACAGCGGCCGGGTGCGGCCGTAGGTGGCGGGCACCGCGTCGACCGCCACGCCGGTGGCGGGCGCGAGGCCGCCCTCGACCCAGTTCTCCAGCGCCGCGAGCGAGTCCCAGTTGGGAATGAAGACCCCGGTGCCGTGGCCCATGCCCGGCACCGTGTAGAAGCGCACGCCCTGGTCGACCGCGGCCTGCCCCACCGTGGCGACCACGCGCCGGTAGTAGTCGATGGTCGAGTTGGGGCTGATCACCTCGTCGGCCAGGCCGTGCAGCAGGATCAGCCGGCCGCCGCGCGACAGGAAGGGCCGCAGGTCGGGATCGGTCGCATCGGTGATGGCCGAGGCCTCGACGACGCGGGCGGTGAACGGGGCCGGGTCGAGCGGATCGAGCGTCAGCGAATCGAAGGCGGCGTTGCGCGTCACGAAGAACTTGGCCCACTGGTCGCCGGTGACGTACATGTTGGCGTCGGCCGAGGTCGCGGGGTTGCCCGGCGTGCGGCGCGTGCCGAGGTCGCGCGTGGTGAAGGGGCCGGCCACCAGCGCGCCTTCGAGGATGTTGTAGCCGCCAGCGCGCGTGGTGCCGTTGGCCAGCGCGTAGGTGCTGAAGTCGAGCGGCGACTCGATCGCGCGGATGCTCGCCAGCTGTGCGTTCGACAGGCAGCTGTCGCCGGTGTCGGCGCCGCCGCTGCAGCGCAAGGTGTCGAGGATCTGCGTGTTGAGCTGGCGGCAGCTCTCGACATTGCTCACGATGCCGTCGGCTGCGCCGTCGAGCTTGTCGCAGGCCGCCAGCACGGTGCGCTGCACCAGCAGCGTCTTCGCGACATTGAGCCAGCCGGCACCGCCGTTGGCGTAGAGCGCACGGCCCACCGCCAGGTTCGACAGCCGGGTGCCGGCGTAGTTGAGGGCCGGCTCGTTGGCGATCACGCCGTCATAGTCGGCCGGCCAGCGCTGGATGTGGGCCAGCGCGTCGCGCCCGCCGGTGGAGGTGCCGAGGAAGTAGGCATGCGCCGGCGCGCGCCCGTAGAGCGCCTGCACCAGTTGCAGCGCCACGTCGTGCGTCTTCTTCAGGGCCTGCCCTCCGTAGTTGGCCAGCGCCTCGTCGTTGGTGGCGAACTGCGCGTCGGTGATGCTGCCGCTCTGGTGGCCGCCGTCGTCGCCGAAGGTCACGTAGCCCAGCGCAAGGGGCGCGGGCTTGTCGATCGGGCCGAAGCGGATCGGCTCGGTGCCGTCGATCAACCGGCCGTTGAAGCCACCGCCGCCGAAGTGGATCACCTTGCGGTTCCACTGCTGCGGCAGGTTCACCGCGAACTGGATCACCGGCGCCTGCGCGTCGATCGGCGCGATGGTGCCGCGCACGCGGCAGTAGTCGCCCAGCGTGTTGCCGGCATCGCCTGCGCCCACGGCCGTTGCGCTCGTGATGGTGGCGCCCTGGGTCGGCAGGCCGATCCGCGCGGGCGCGATGACCGTGCCGGCCAGCGCGCCGCAGGTCGCCAGGGGCACGGTCGGTGGATCGGGTTGCGGTGCCGGGCCGTCGGGATCGACGCCGGTCGGCGGTGGGAGGGTGGCAGTGGGCGGCAGCGCGGCTGCGCCGCCGTCGCCGCCACCGCAGGCGGTCAACAGCAGCGCAAGGCCGAAGAGCGCCGGCAACGCGGCAGCGCGGCAGGCGAGAGAGGAATGGCGCAAAGGCATGGAGGTCTCCGAACGGGGGCCTCATGGGGCCCCTTGGTGATAGGCGAGCCGACGATAGGCGGCACGCCAACCCCAGGTCAAATATGAAAACAGGACCCGTTCGATACTTGAAAAATATGGAGATGCGCGCGCATCGCATCGCCATTTGCCGGCACAGGTGCCGTCAGGCGCGTGGCGCCTCGCCCGCCATGCGCTCGGTCGTCGCGTTCACCAGCACCTCGGGCTCGTTGGCCTCGACCCAGGTCTCGTTGTTGAGCGCCGCGTGCAGCCGCTTCTCGTCGAGCTCGTCGGTCCACTTGGCGACCACGATGGTGGCCACGCCGTTGCCGATCAGGTTGGTCAGGGCGCGCGCCTCGGACATGAAGCGGTCGATGCCGAGGATCAGTGCCAGCCCTGCCACCGGCACATGGCCCACGGCCGACAGCGTGGCCGCCAGCACGATGAAGCCGCTGCCCGTGACGCCGGCCGCCCCCTTGGAGGTCAGCAGCAGCACCGCCAGCAGCGTGATCTCCTGCACCAGCGTCATGTCGGTGTTGGTGGCCTGCGCGATGAACACCGCGGCCATCGTCAGGTAGATCGAGGTGCCGTCGAGGTTGAAGGAATAACCGGTCGGGATCACCAGGCCCACGCAGGTCTTCTTGGCGCCCAGGTTCTCCATCTTCTCCATCATGCGCGGCAGCACCGACTCGGACGACGAGGTGCCCAGCACGATCAGCAGCTCTTCCTTGATGTACTTGATGAACTTCCAGATGCTGAAGCCGTGGAAGCGCGCGATGGAGCCCAGCACCACGAAGATGAACAGCAGGCAGGTCAGGTAGAACACGCCCATCAGCTTGCCCAGCGAGAACAGCGAGCCGATGCCGTACTTGCCGATGGTGAAGGCCATGGCACCGAAGGCACCGACGGGTGCCAGCTTCATGATGTAGTTGACGATCACGAAGAGCACGTGCGAGCCCTTCTCGATCACATCGAACACCAGCGTGCCGCGGCCGCCGAACTTGTGCAGCGCGAAGCCGAACAATATGGCGATCAGCAGCACCTGCAGGATCTCGCCCTTGGCGAAGGCATCGACCAGCGTGTTGGGGATGATGTTGATCAGGAAGTCGACCGTGCCCTGCATCTTGCCCGGGCCGGTGTAGGCGGCGATGGACTTGGTGTCGATGGTGGACGGGTCGATGTTCATGCCCGCGCCGGGCTTGAACACGTTGACCAGCACCAGGCCGACCACCAGCGCGATGCTGCTCACCACCTCGAAATACAGCAGCGCCAGGCCGCCGGTCTTGCCGACCTTCTTCATGTCCTCCATGCCGGCGATGCCGATCACGACGGTGCAGAAGATGATCGGCGCGATCATCATCTTGATGAGCTTGATGAAGGCGTCGCCCAACGGCTTCATCGATTCGCCGACCTGGGGATAGAAGTAGCCCAGGGCCACGCCGATGATCACCGCCGTGATGACCTGCGCATAGAGCGACCGGTAGAGGGGAAGCTTGCGTGTGCTTGGCTGTGTTGTCATGTTTTTGCCTGCAGGAAAGTAAGGATGTCTGCTCACGGGAACGACGATGCCTGGGCGCCGGTGTGGCTTCCGGGATCGTTTTCGGCCCGCCGATGCGGGCGTGGATTCTCCTCCTTGACGGGCAGGTTTTCAGTCAGTCGGCGGTCAGCCAGCGTTCGGGGTAATGCGAAACGAAGCCCTCGGGCGTGAGGTTCAGCAAGGCGGCATAGCCGAAACGCGGCGCCTCGTACCAGCAGGCGCCGGCGCTGCGTTGCGCGTAGCGTTGTTCGATCAGTCCCAGGCTGCGTTCGTCGACATCCAGCCATGCGGCCGGCGCATCGACCGCCTCGCCGGGCTTGAGGCCCAGGCGCCGCAGCGGGATCAGGTTGGTGGCGGGCGTGAAGCCCAGGTCCAGGTCCATGCAGTGCGCCAGATCGGGCACCGCCTCGTCGTTGAGCAACCAGCCGCCACGCGCGTTGCGCGTGACCGACAGGTCGATGCTCTCGCCGCCGATCCAGCCGCGCACCGTGCCCCATTGCGTGTGCCACAGCGCATCGCAGCGCACCCGGTAGTGGAGCTGGGCATGCCGGCCCTGCGCGTCGCGGAAGACGGCCGCACCGTCGAGCTGCCATGCCGTGTCGTTGCGCTCGAGCCGGCAGGCATCGTGGCCTGGCGCGTCGAGGCGGCGCCAGAGGATCGAGGCGACGGTGTGCATGGGCGCGATGATGGCGCGCCGCCCGGCTCGGCGCAAGCGCTGCACAAGGTTTCGTCACAAGCGAAAATCATGCTGTGACCGTTGTTTCCCCTTCTCCCTTGCGCCGCATCGCCCATCTGGACATGGATGCGTTCTTCGCGTCAGTCGAGCTGCTGCGCTATCCGCAGCTCAAGGGCCTGCCGATGGTGATCGGCGGCGGGCGGCGCAAGGTCGACGAGATCGTGGAGCACGACCATGCCGGGCGGGCGCTGTCCGAGATCCCGGTCGAGGCCTTTCCGCTGCTCAAGGACTACGTGGGCCGCGGCGTGATCACCACCGCCACCTATGCGGCGCGGCAGTTCGGCGTGGGCTCGGCCATGGGCATGATGAAGGCCGCCAAGCTGTGTCCGCAGGCGATCGTGCTGCCGGTGGACTTCGACGAGGTGCGGCGGCTCTCGCGGCTGTTCAAGAGCGTGATCCGCGAGATCGCGCCGGTGGTGGAAGACCGCGGCGTCGACGAGGTCTACATCGACTTCACCGAGGTGCCCGGCGGCCAGCGCGAAGGCGGCCGGGTGCTGGCGCGGCTGATCCAGAAATCGATCTTCCAGGCCACCGGCCTGACCTGCTCCATCGGCGTGGCGCCCAACAAGCTGATCGCCAAGCTGGCCAGCGAGTTCGACAAGCCCAACGGCATCTCGATCGTCTACGAGAGCGACCTGGAGCCCCGCATCTGGCCGCTGCCCTGCCGCAAGGTCAACGGCATCGGCCCCAAAGCCGACGAGAAGCTCCGGCGCCTGGGCATCGAGACCGTGGGCCAGCTGGCGGCGTGCGACCGCGACTGGCTGATCGCGAACTTCGGCAAGGCCACCGGCGCCTGGATGCACGAGGTGTCCTGGGGCCGCGACGACCGGCCGGTGGTGACCGAGAGCGAGCCAGTCTCGATGAGCCGCGAGACCACCTTCGACCGCGACCTGCACGCGGTGCGCGACCGGGCCGCGCTGGGCGCCATCTTCACCGACCTGTGCGAACGCCTCGCCGACGACCTGCAGCGCAAGGGCTATGTCGGCAAGACCATCGGCATCAAGCTGCGCTACGACGACTTCAGGAGCGCCACGCGCGACCAGACCATCGACCGCTTCATCGACGACGGCAGGACCATCCGCCAGATCGGCGGCCAGTGCCTCAAGCGGGTGCCACTGGAGCGGCCGCTGCGGCTGCTGGGGGTGCGCGTGGGCGCACTGGCCAAGGCGGGCAGCCCCGAGGCGCTGGCGCCGGTCGGGACGCGCGCCACGGCGGAGCCGGTGTCGACCACCGCCTCCCTGTTCTGAGATGGCCGCGATCGCACGCTGGCGCCGGCGCATCGCCTTCGTACTGCTGGGGTTGGTGGCGGCGATCGGGCTGTATGGGGCCGTGGCCTGCGCGCTGGTGTTCTGGCCCGCCAATACCGGCCCGGTGCAGCAGCCGCCCGCGATCGAGGCCTGGGTGCTGAGCAACGGCGTGCACACCGACCTGGTGCTGCCGGTCCGCTCGGCCGCCGTCGACTGGCAGCAGCTCTTCCCGCTCACCGATTTCAGGGCCGTGCCGGCCGACGCCGAATTCGTCGCCATCGGCTGGGGCGACCGCGAGTTCTACCTGCACACGCCCACCTGGGCCGACCTCACGGCCAGGCGCGCCGCCGGGGCGCTGATGGGCGGCAACCGTGCGCTGCTGCACGTGAGCTACCTGCAGCGCGCGCAGCTGCGCCAGGGCGCCTACCGGCTGCCGCTCTCGGCCGCGCAGTACGCACGGCTGGTGGACCATGTGCGCGCCGCGCTGCCTTCGGGCCGCGCGATCCCCATCGCCGGCGCGCACTACGACGCGCAGGACGCCTTCTACGAAGCCGAGGGCGGCTACAACCTCTTCGAGACCTGCAACACCTGGACCGGCCGCGGACTGCGGCGCGCGGGCGTCACGGTGAGCCGCTGGACGCCCTTCGACTTCAACGTGACCTGGCACCTCGCGCCGGCGACACCCTGAGCGCGGTGGCTCAGTCCAGCCCGTCGAACTCCGCGTCGTCGGGCCCGATGTGCGCGGGCGAGCGCCAGCCCGCGTCGCGCATCGAGCGCGCCACCTGGTGCTCGACGCCCATCAGCACCGCGAACAGCGCCATGCGCACCGGGATGCCGTTGTCGGTCTGGCGGAAGATCGCCAGCCGCGGGTCGTGGTTGAGGTCGATGCTCAGGTCGTTCGCGCCCGGGCGGCCGTCGCGCGGCAGCGGGTGCATCAGGATGGTGTCGGGCTTGCAGACCCGGTCGACCAGCGCCTTGCAGACCTGGAACTCGGGCGTGTAGCCCTCGATCTCCTCGCCCGCGAAGCGCTCCTTCTGGATCCGCGTGGCATAGACCACGTCGGCGCCGCGCAGGCCTTCCTCGAGCGAGGGCGTCTGCTCGACCACGTGGCCGTTGCGCGCTACCAGGTCGACCAGGTAAGCCGGCATCTCCAGCGAGGGCGGCGCGATCAGCGTGAACTTCAGCCCGCGGTACAGCGCCAGCAGCCGGATCAGCGAATGCACCGTGCGGCCGTACTTGAGGTCGCCCACCATCGCCACGTGCGTGCCGTCGACCAGCTTGCCCATGCGCGAGAACTCGCGCTGGATGGTGTAGAGGTCGAGGATGGCCTGGCTCGGGTGCTCGCCCGGGCCGTCGCCGGCGTTGATGACCGGGATGTTGGTGGCGCGCGCGAACTCGGCCACCGAGCCCTGCTCGGGATGGCGCACCACCAGCGCATCGACGTAGCCGCTCATCACGCGGCTGGTGTCGTAGATCGACTCGCCCTTGGCCATCGACGAGAAGGTGAAGCCGGTGGTGTCGCAGACCGTGCCGCCCAGCCGGCAGAAGGCCGCGCCGAAGCTCACGCGGGTGCGGGTGCTGGCCTCGAAGAACAGGCTGCCCAGCACCGCGCCCTCGAGCACGCGCGAGACCTTCTGGCGCCGCGCGATGGGCTGCATCACGTCGGCCACCTGGAACAGGTCCTCGAGGCTGTCGCGGTTGAACTGCGCCACCGACAGCAGGTGCGGCCGGCCCTCGGCCGCGATGCGCTGGCCCAGCGGGCGGGCGTCGGCGCCCGAGGCCGGCAGGGCCTCGCGCTGCAGGATCTCGGCGACGAACTTGCCCACCATCTCGGGCATGGCGCGCGATTCGCCGGAGTCGGCTGGCAGCAGCCAGGTGTCGAGGGCTCGTCGGCGCACGCCCAGCCGTTCGGAGAAGGCGTCGCGGGTGAGGTTGAGGCGACGCATGGCGTCGCGCAGGATGTCTTGTTGCTGGCTCATGGGCGCGAAATATACGCCATGAGCCATCACTTCACATCAAAATTTACGCATTGCGCACACTTTAAACTGCAGCCGGTCAAAGCTTGGGCACGCCGCCCTGCCACTGCGGCCAGTTCGCCACGATGTGGTCGACCACGCGGCTGCCCACCTTCTCGATGTTCTCCACCGTCTCGGCAAAGCCGCCGGCGGTCTCGCCCGGGGCCGGGTCCAGGTGCTGCAGCGTGGTTTCCTTCGGGTTGCCCTGGTCGAAGTTGACCGCGCCGCGCAGGCTCATCACGCGGTCGGTCCCGTGGGTGCGGTTGATCACCAGCGTGATCGCGGCCGCTTCCATCTCGGTGATCACGTAGTCGTCGGCGCCATAGAGCTTGGCGATGTACTGCGCCTGGTTCGACATGCCCGGGCCGTGGAAGAAGGTGTCGCCGGTCATGTGGGTGCCGGTGCCGACGAAGGGCGCGCGGCGGGCCGCGGCGTCTGGGTAGCGCAGGCGGTAGGTGCGGGCGCTGTCCGAATCCTTGAGCGGCGTGTCGCCCGAGAGCTTCATGGCCCAGCCGACCAGCGCCGGGTTGAGCTGGAAGCGGCGGTAGTTCTCGTAGCCCTTGCGCGGCATGAAGGTCGGCTCGCCCGGCTTGTTCTCTTCGGGCGCCCAGCGGTGGCCGAGGTCGTAGTCGACCAGCCAGGTGGCCCAGTTGACCTCGCCGATGGTGCCGCGCGAAGGCGGCGTGCCGGCCACGCCCGAGATCACGTAGTAGGCCTGCGAGAAGTCGAAGGCCGGGTTCAGCAGGATGGCCTGCATCGACGAGGACGAATTGACCTTGCCCATGCCCAGCACCGCGCCGCAGACGCCGTCAACGTTGCAGTACACGGGCTGCAGCGCGCCGGGCACGGTGACCGGCTTGGCGTCCTTCCAGTAGCGCTCGTACCAGTGCTGGAACTCGCCCGCGCGGTCGCCGGTGTTCTGGCCGATCTCGAACATGGCGGCCACGAAGACCTTGACGCGGACCGGCGCCGCGGCGGTAGGGGTCGAGGGCGTGGAGGCGCAGCCGGCGGAGACGGCGGCGGCCATGAGCAGCGCGGGCCAGCGCGCGCGGGACAGGAAGGAGACGGACATGGTGGGGCTTTCGAAAGGAATCATGGAAGTCTAAGAGGCAGGGAAAGAGAACGGGCACGCCGCGCACCCGGCGCGTTTGCGGCGTCCTACATCCGCACGACGCGGCGAGCCGCATCGTGGCGCCACTCATCCAAGCACATCACATGCCTACCGCTGCTTCCCTGCGCCCCGCCCCGCTCGCCAACGGACTGGTCTACGTGAATCCGGAGATGCCCGGCCTGCGACGTTTTCGCCAGGGCGAGCACTTCCGCTTCAAGGATGCCAAGGGTCAATGGGTGCGCGATGCCGACGAGATCGCGCGCATCCGCAGCCTGGCGATCCCGCCGGCCTACACCGAGGTCTGGATCTGCCCGCTGCCCAACGGCCACCTGCAGGCCACCGGCCTCGACGCCCGGGGCCGCAAGCAGTACCGCTACCATCCCGACTGGCGCCTGCTCAAGGACGAGAGCAAGTTCGAGCGGCTCGAGGCCTTCGGCCGCGCGCTGCCGCGCATCCGCGCACGCGTGGCCCGCGACCTCGAGGGCGGCCCCCGTGCCGCACCGACGCGCGAGCGCGTGCTGGCCACGCTGGTGCGCCTGCTCGACACCACCTTCCTGCGCGTGGGCAACGAGGAATACGCGGCCAGCAACGGCTCCTACGGCCTGACCACCCTGCGCAACAAGCATGCGGCGGTGCGCGGCAGCGCACTCAAGCTGCGCTTTCGCGGCAAGAGCGGCGTGCAGCACGAGGCCGAGGTGGACGACCCGCGCGTGGCCCGGGTGGTGCGCGCCTGCCAGCAGCTGCCGGGCCAGGAACTGTTCCAGTACGTCGATGCCGAGGGCGCGCCGCACGGCCTGTCGTCGACCGACGTGAACGACTACCTGCGCGAGGCCGCGGGCGACAACTTCACGGCCAAGGATTTCCGCACCTGGCACGGCACGGTGCAGGCGCTGGAGCTCACGCGCCTGGCCTGCGACCGCAACGGCGACGAAGCGGCCACGCCCGCGATGCGCTACAGCGCCAAGGAGATCGTGGCGGCGGTCGCGCGCCAGCTGGGCAACACGCCGGCCGTCTGCCGCAAGGCCTATGTGCACCCGGCCGTGCTCGCGCTCGGCGCCACGCTGGCCAGCGATGCGGGCACGATGAGCGAGGTCTGGGAGAAGATCGCGGGACAGGCCAAGACCAGGCGCCGGCTCTATGCCGCCGAAGCGCGACTGCTGGCGTTTCTGACGGCCCATGGACGTAGGGCGACCCGCGAAGCCAGGAAGGCCTCGGCCGCCGGCACGCCACGGCGCCCCCGCCGTGCCAAGGCGACTCAGTCCGCCGCGAGCTTCAGCCGCACCGCATCGCGTTCGATGGTCAGTGCATAGCCCAGGTCGTCGGCCAGCGATTGCAGCGCAATGGCGTCGATCGCCAGCATGCGCGGCGCGCGGTGCGCACCGGCCATGACATCGGCCCCGTCGGCCTCGCCGGCCGTCACGCGCAACCACAGCGCGTCGTCGCCGTCGGCCGACACCGTGACCGTGCCGACATCGGTGGGCGTGTCGTGCAGGTAGCCCAGCGCGCCCAGGAACAGGTAGCGCAGCGCAGCGCCGGAGGGCCACTTGGGCTCATCGTCGCCGGGCGTCTGCAGCGACGCATCGACCTGCAGGTGGATGCCCTGCAGCTCGAAGGCGGCGCGCATCAGCCCGACGCCTTGGGTCACCAGGGCATGCCGCGTGATGCCTTCGTCGTCGATGGCGAGTTCCCAATCGCGCAGCGAGCGAACCGCGTTCACCAGCTCGGCGATCTGGCTGTCGATCAGCGTCACGCGTTGTTCACAGACCATCGGGTCGATGGTCGGCGACGCCACCTGGCGCCGCAGCATCAGCAGCCCCATGCGCATCACCGACACCGGCCCCGTCATGTCGTGGCGCAGTGCCGGCAGGGCCCGGATGAGCAGTTCGTGGCGAACGCCCGCAGCGATCCAGCTGCGCGCGCCGGGCGAGGCTTTCATGAAGAGGAGGCCGAGGCGCCGCGGGCCATCTCGAGGATGCGATCCAGCGCATCGAAGTCGATGGGCTTTTGCAGGTGGTGGTCGAAAAGACCGGGGGTGCCGGAGGCCTCGCGCGAGGACAGGCCCGTGACCGCCACCAGCAGCGGGGGGTGCGTGCGGTCGCGCAGTTGGCGCGCAACCTCGGTGCCCGGCAGATCGGGCAGGGTGATGTCGATCAGCGCCACGTCGAAGGACTCGTTGGCGCAGACCGCCAGGGCCTCCCGGGCCGAATAGGTGCAGCGCGCGCTGTGATCCTGCAGCGACAGCAGTTCCTGCAGCAGATCGGCAGCGGCTTCGTTGTCATCAACGATCAACACATTCACGGCAGTGTTCCAGAAATAAATGTCACCTAGTATCGACGTAGCCCCCTCCGGGACCTGTAGGAGCAAGCCTACTGACGCGCCGTTCGTGCGTTGAGCGGCAGGGTCTGCGGCCAGCTGGTACGAAATGGATTGATGTCCAGTCCACCGCGACGCGTGTAGCGCGCGTACACGGCCAGCTTGGTCGGACGGCAACGTTCCCAGATGTCACGGAACATGCGCTCGGCACAGGGCTCGTGGAATTCGTTGTGGTTGCGAAAGCTCACGATGTAGGCCAGCAGCCCCGCCTGGTCGATGGCCGGACCGCTGTAGCGGATCTGCACGCTGCCCCAGTCGGGCTGGCCCGTGACCAGGCAATTGCTCTTGAGCAGCCGGCTGGTCAGCGTCTCGGTGACGGCCGGCTGGCTGGCGTCGCTGGTCAGCAGTTCGGGCGCGGGCTGGTAGCGCGTGCACTCGATGTCGAGGCGGTCCAGGTCGAGGCCGTCGAGTTCGTGCACCGGCTCGCGGTCGAACAGCTCCGGCGTCAGCAGCTTCACGCCGATGCCGCCACTGCGTCCGCTGCCGCGCCAGGCCGCCTCGGACAGGTCGGCGCGCAGCGTGTCGCGCACCGCGTCCAGGTCGGCGAAGACGCTGTTGTTGAAGCTGTTGAGGTAGAGCTTGAAGGACTTGCTCTCGATGATGTGGGGCGTCTCGCAGGGCACGGTGATGTGCGCGATCGCGACCTGCGGCTTGCCGCGCGGGTTGAGCCAGCTCAGCTCGAAGGCCGTCCAGAGGTCGGCGCCGAAGAAGGGCAGCGCGTCGTCGGCGATGCCCATGGCGGCGCGCTGGGTGGCGCGCGCGATGGGAAACAGCAGCGTGGGGTCGTAGCGGTCGGCGTAGGCCGAGCTGCGGCCCAGCTGGGATTGTTCGGGGGTGTTGTCGAGGCTCATGGGGTGTCTTTTAGGCGGATTGCGTTTCTTGCGACGCCTGGAGGAAAGGAACCATGTGCGCGAGCAGGACTTCGGCCAGCCGCGGCGACAGGTCGTGGCCCATGCCGGGAATCGCGACGAACTGCGCGCCCGGGATGCGCCGCGCGGTGTCCTGGCCGCAGGCGAAGGGCACCAGCGGGTCGGCGTCGCCGTGGATCACCAGCGTCGGGCAGGCGATGCGCGCCAGCAGCCGTTCGCGGCCGCTGTCGGCGGCCACCGCGGTCATCTGGCGCACCAGGCCGTGCGGGCGGTAGGCGCGGCGCAGTGCGCGGACGAGGCGTTCACGCAGCGCGGTCTCGTCGGGCGGATAGGCCGGGCCGGCGATCAGCCGCACCAGCTGCATGCTGTGGTGCACGCGCGCCGCCTCGTCGCGCGCCAGCGGCCGGCGCAGCGACAGCGCCATCACGTCGCGGCGCGGGCCGGGCAGGCCGCGCGCACCGCTGGAACTCATCAGGCTGACCAGGCTGGCCACGCGCTGCGGCGCGGTGGCGGCCATGCGCTGGGCGATCATGCCGCCCATCGAGGCGCCGATCACGTGGGCGCGCTGCACGCCCAGCGCATCGAGCACGCCGATCGCGTCGTCGGCCATGTCCTGGATCGCGTAGGCCGAGCGCACCGGCAGGCGCAGCTGGAAACGCAGCCCCTGCCACAGCAGGTTGCCGGTGCCGGCCGCGTCGAAGTGCTGGCTCAGGCCGGCGTCTCGGTTGTCGTGGCGCAGCACCCGGAAGCCGGCGTCGACCAGCGACTGCACGAAGCTGTCGGGCCAGGCGATCAGCTGCATGCCCAGGCCCATGATCAGCAGGACCACGGGACGGTCCGGGTCGCCACCGTCGCCGCTGTCCTCGACCTCGATGCCGATGCCGTTGGCGCGCACCTTCATGGCCGGGCCTTGCGATTCATATGAACTCGCGCTCGCGCAGCCACTTGGTCGCGACCCACTTCTCGCCTTCGAGCACCGGCGCGCCGCCGTGCAGCGTGCGGGTGTCGGGATGGGGCCGGTCGTAGCTGAAGAAGACGCCGGTGCCGCGCTTGGGCGCGACCTCGAGCCCGACGTCGGGGAAGGTCGTGGCCCCGCCCTTCGCCGGCTCCTGCAGGTACATCACGAGCGTGCCCACGCGCTGGCCGCCGCGCCGCAGGATGGTCGGCGTGCCGGGCTCGGCCGGATCGAAGTAGTCGTAGTGCGGCCGGTACTGGGCGCCGGGCCCGTAGCGCAGCACCTGCAGCCCTTCGCCGAACACCAGCGGCCAGTTCAGCAGTGCGGCGATGCGCTGCTCGATGCGCGCCACCACCTCGGTCTCGCCGCGCTCGAAGAACATGCCGTCGCTGGTGCGGTCGACGTTGAGCACCTCGCCGCCGGTCTGGGTCTCGACCGTGAGCGAACGCGCCAGCCGCTTGCGCGCGCTGGCGATCAGCGCATCGCACTCCTCGTCGGCCAGCAGGTCGCCGAACACCACCACGCGCGGATGCGCCAGCGTGTGCAGCACATGCACCCGGCGGTCGCCGGCGTCGAGGTAGAGCGGCGAGCCGTCGAGGTCGGGCCAGGGCATGGCCCGCGCGGTGCCGGTCACCGTCACCGGCGCGACGTCGGCAGCGCCGCGTTCGATCTCGGCCAGCGCGGCATCGGTGGTCGCCTCCTGCCAGCCGGCCATGTGCATGGATGTGCGCAGCGCGGCCACGGAATGGCCGGCGGACAGCTGGGCCACGACCCAGGCGCGCAATTCGGGGGTGACGGGTTGCGTCATCGCATCCTCCTCAGGTCTTCCTTCTGAACACCAGCCTTTCAGGCAGCGAGACGGCTGCGTCGAAGGCATACCCTTCCAGGTCGAACTTCTCCAGCGCCTTGGGCGTGACCGCCTTGTGCAGCACGGCCCAGCGCGCCATCAGGCCGCGGGCCCGCTTGGCATAGAAGCTCACGATCTTGTACTGGCCGCCCTTGCCTTCCTGGAACACGCATTCGACCACGCGCGCCTTGAGCACCTTGCGATCGACCGACTTGAAGTACTCCTGCGACGCGAGGTTGATCACCACCGGCGTGAGGTCGGCCGCCAGCCGCTCGTTGAGATGGGCGGCGATGCGCGCGCCCCAGAAGGCATAGAGGTCCTTGCCATGGCGGTTGGCCAGCTGCGTGCCCATCTCCAGGCGATAGGGCTGCAGCCGGTCGAGCGGGCGCAGCACGCCGTAGAGGCCGCTGAGGATGCAGACGTGGTCCTGGGCCCAGTCGAGCTGCCTGGCCGTCAGGGTCCTGGCATCGAGGCCGCCGTACACGTCGCCGTCGAAGGCCAGCGCGGCCTGGCGCGCGTTCTTCTCGGTGCCCCTGGACGACCAGGCGGCGTAGCGGGTGACGTTGAGCGTCGACAGCTTGTCCGACAGGTGCATCAGCTCGGCGATCTGCTGCGGCGACTGCTGGCGCAGCAGGCCGATCAGTTCGGCGGCCGGGCCGCGCGGGCCCTCGAAGACGGGCTGGGTGGCGGGGAGTCCTTCGGGAAGGGGGCTGTCGTAGTCGAGCGACTTGGCGGGCGAGAGCAGGAAAAGCATGGCCGGAATTATGGGCGCGGCCCGCGACACGCCCGGGTCCGCCCTGAAGGGCCCGGGTAAAATTGCGGGCTTCCCCATCTTCTGTCAGCGACGGCCCCGAAGAGGTGCCGTTCGCCCTTCATCACGCCATGAGCGAACCCACTGCCCAACCCGGCCTCGAGAGCCTGTCCAAATCCTTCGAACCCGTCGCCATCGAGGCGCACTGGGGTCCGGAGTGGGAGCGGCGCGGCTACGCCAAGGCCGGCTACCGCGGCACGCAGCAACCCAAGGACGGCGCCGACGCCTTCGCGATCCAGCTGCCGCCGCCCAACGTGACCGGCACGCTGCACATGGGCCATGCGTTCAACCAGACCGTCATGGACAGCCTGACGCGCTACCACCGCATGAAGGGCGCCAACACGCTCTGGGTGCCGGGCACCGACCATGCGGGCATCGCCACGCAGATCGTGGTCGAGCGCCAGCTGCAGGCGCAGAACATCAGCCGACACGACATGGGCCCGACGCCGGCCGAGGCGCGCAAGAACTTCGTCGCCAAGGTCTGGGAATGGAAGGAGCAGTCGGGCAACACCATCACCCAGCAGATGCGCCGCATGGGCGACACGGTGGACTGGAGCCGCGAATACTTCACGATGGACGACGACCTCTCGAAGGTCGTCACGCAGACCTTCGTCTCGCTCTACGAAGAAGGCCTGATCTACCGCGGCAAGCGCCTGGGCAACTGGGACCCGGTGCTCAAGACCTCGGTGAGCGACCTGGAAGTCGAGAGCGAGGAGGAAGACGGCTTCCTCTGGCACATCGCCTACCCGCTGGAAGACGGCAGCGGCACGCTGACCGTGGCCACCACCCGGCCCGAGACCATGCTGGGCGACACGGCCGTGATGGTCCACCCCGAGGACGAGCGCTACAAGCACCTGATCGGCCAGCGCGTGAAGCTGCCGCTGGTCGACAAGCTGATCCCGATCATCGCGGACGACTACGTCGACAAGGCCTTCGGCACCGGCGTGGTCAAGGTCACGCCGGCCCACGACTACAACGACTACGCGGTCGGCCAGCGCCACCACCTGGAGATGATCGGCGTGCTGACGCTCGACGCGACCATCAACCACAACGCGCCCGAGAAGTACCGCGACATGGACCGCTTCGTGGCACGCAAGGCCATCGTGGCCGACCTCGAGGCCCTGGGCCTGCTGGTCGAGGTCAAGAAGCACAAGCTCATGGTGCCGCGCTGCGCCCGCTCGGGCGCGGTGGTCGAGCCCATGCTGACCGACCAGTGGTACGTGGCCATGACCAAGGCCGGCCACGACGGCCAGTCGATCGCGCAGAAGGCCATCGACGTGGTGAAGTCGGGCGAGGTGCGCTTCGTGCCCGAGAACTGGGTCAACACCTACAACCACTGGATGGAGAACATCCAGGACTGGACCATCTCCCGCCAGCTCTGGTGGGGCCACCAGATCCCGGCCTGGTACGACGAGGACGGCAAGGTCTACGTCGCGCACGACGAGGCCGAGGCGCAGGCCAAGGCGCCCGGCAAGACGCTGCGCCGCGACGAGGACGTGCTCGACACCTGGTACTCGTCGGCGCTGGTGCCCTTCTCGTCGCTCGGCTGGCCCGAGAAGACCAAGGAGCTCGAGCTCTACCTGCCCTCCTCCGTGCTGGTCACGGGCTACGACATCATCTTCTTCTGGGTCGCCCGGATGATCATGATGACCAAGCATTTCATCGGCAAGGTCCCGTTCCGCGACGTCTACATGCACGGCCTGGTGCGCGACGCGCAGGGCAAGAAGATGAGCAAGTCCGAGGGCAACGTGCTCGATCCGGTCGACCTGATCGACGGCATCGCGCTGCCCGAACTGCTGGACAAGCGCACCCAGGGCCTGCGCAAGCCCGAGACCGCGCCCACGGTGCGCAAGAACACGCAGAAGGAATTCCCCGACGGCATCCCGGCCTTCGGCGCCGATGCGCTGCGCTTCACCTTCGCCTCGCTGGCCTCGCTGGGCCGCAACATCAACTTCGACTCGAAGCGCTGCGAGGGCTACCGCAACTTCTGCAACAAGCTCTGGAATGCCACCCGCTTCGTGCTGATGAACTGCGAAGGCCAGGACTGCGGCCTGCGCGAGCACACCAAGGAAGAATGCGCACCCGCTCGCACCGACAGTGCGAGCGGACTTCTCATTCCTGCGGGTCCGTCGCACGGCTACCTGCAATTCAGCCAGGCCGATCGCTGGATCGTGTCGCGCCTGCAGCGCGTCGAGGCCGAAGTCGCCAAGGGCTTCGAGGACTACCGCCTGGACAACGTGGCCAACGCGATCTACCAGTTCGCCTGGGACGAGTTCTGCGACTGGTACCTGGAAATCGCCAAGGTGCAGATCCAGACCGGCACCGAGGCCCAGCAGCGCGCCACGCGCCGCACGCTGATCCGCACGCTCGAGACGCTGCTGCGCCTGGCGCACCCGGTGATCCCCTTCATCACCGAAGAGCTCTGGCAGAAGGTCGCGCCGGTCGCGGGCCGGCAGGCCGAGTCGATCATGATCGCGGCCTACCCGCAGAGCCAGCCCGAGAAGATTGACGAAGCGGCCGAGGCCCATGTGGCACGGCTCAAGGCGCTGGTCGACGCCTGCCGCACGCTGCGCGGCGAGATGAACGTCTCGCCCGCGACCCGGCTGCCGCTCTACGCCGTGGCCGATGCGCCCGCCGACAGCGCCTTCCTGCGCGAGGTGGCACCGGTGCTGCAGACGCTGGCCAAGCTCAAGGAAGTCCGGGTCTTCGACGACGAAGCCACCTGGGCCGGCGCCGCGGGCGCGGCCCCCGTGGCGGTGGTGGGCGCTTCGCGCCTGTGCCTGCACATGGAAGTCGACAAGGTGGCGGAAAAGGCCCGGATCGGCAAGGAAATTGCGCGGATCGAGGGTGAGATTGCCAAAGTCAACGGCAAACTCGGCAACGAGGCTTTCGTGGCCAAGGCGCCGGCAGCCGTGATCACCCAGGAACGCCAGCGCCTGACGGACTTCAATGCCCTGCTCGCCCGGCTGAACGATCAGCGAGTGCGCCTCGGCTGACAGCCAAGGCCACGCTCAGCCCGTACCATCCACCGTCCCCAACTCTTCCTGCGATCGAGTTCATGTCCAACACCACGCGCATCCGCAAAGCAGTTTTCCCCGTGGCCGGTTTCGGCACCCGCTTCCTGCCCGCCACCAAGGCGCAGCCCAAGGAGATGCTGCCGGTGGTCGACAAGCCGCTGATCCAGTACGCGGTCGAAGAGGCCTATGCGGCCGGCATCCGCGACATGATCTTCGTGACGGGGCGCAACAAGCGCGCCATCGAAGACCACTACGACACGGCCTACGAACTGGAGAACCAGCTCGAAGCCAGCGGCAAGACCGCGCTGCTCAACATCGCGCGCTCGGTCATGCCCGACGACATGACCGTGTCCTATGTGCGCCAGCCGCGCATGCTGGGCCTGGGCCATGCGGTGCTGTGCGCCGAGCATCTGGTGGGCAACGAGCCCTTCGCCGTGCTGCTGGCCGACGACCTGATGGTCGGCCCGCCGGGCGGCCAGCCCGTGCTCGCACAGATGACCGCGGCCTTCTCGCAGCTGGGCCGTTCGCTGCTGGCGGTGCAGGAAGTCCCGCTCGACCAGGTCAAGCGCTACGGCATCGTGGCCGGCGACACCATCGACGAGGGCCTGATCAAGGTCAACAAGATGGTCGAGAAGCCCTCGCCCGAAGCCGCACCGTCGCGCCTGGGCGTGGCCGGCCGCTATGTGCTCACGCCGGGCGTGTTCGCCGAGATCCGCAACCAGCCCAAGGGCGCGGGCGGCGAGATCCAGCTGACCGACGGCATCGCGGCGCTGATGAAGAAGGAAGCGGTCTACGCCTATGCCTACAAGGGCATCCGCTACGACTGCGGCAGCAAGGAAGGCTTCCTGCAGGCCACGGTCGAACTGGCGCTGGCCCACCCCGAAGTCGGCGGCCAGTTCCGCGAATACCTCAAGACCCTGGCGCTCTGAGCGAGGCCTCGGCCAGCGGCAACACGAAGCGCGCCACGTCGGCGTCGCTGATCGGCGTGAGCGGCAGGCCGAAGCCCTCGCGCAGCCGCGCCACCAGCGACTGGGCCCACAGGGCGTTGTAGACCAGACCCGCGTGGTCGTCCTGCAGGATCGCATGCGTGGGCGCATCGCCCATGGTGTTGCGCACCTGCAGCGAGCCGCCGATCGTGAGCGTGCGGTAGGCCGGCTTGCCCTCGGCATCGCGTGCACCCCAGTGCGCCTGTACCCAGGCATCGTCGTCGAAGAAGATCGTTCGGGGCTCCGCCTCGGCCATGGCGCGCAGCGCCGCGTTGAGTTGGTCCAGCGCAGCCACGATGTTGCCCGACTCGCGCGCGCTCCGCCAGCGCTCGAACTGCAGCGGATCGGCGGCCTCGTTCGACACGCCCACCACCACGACGCGGGTGTCCGGATGACGCGCATGGATCAGGCGCACGCTCTCGCGGATGCGCTGCGTGCAACGCTGCGCCACCTCGCGCACCACGGGTGAACGCGGATCCTCGGCCTGCTCGGCCAGGTGCGCAGACCAGTCGCCGAGCCCGCTGCGGATCACGACCACGCCCCGGCGCCAGCGCTCGGGCTCCTGGTCCATCAGCGCGACCAGCCGCGGCGCCTGCCTGAACTTCCCCTGGGTCAGCTCGTTGCATCCCATGGCCGAGTAGGCGAAGTTGTAGAGGTAGTCGTCCTTGCGCGGCGCACGCCCCACGGGCAGGCCCAGCAGGTCGAACAGGCGTGGCTCGATGCCCGAACGGCCCCAGCGCACCCAGGGACCGAGTTCGAATTCGTCACCGCGCAGTCGCGCGAGGATCTCGCCCCATTGGAAGGTGCGGGCCTGGTTGCTTCCGCCGCGCTCGCCCGACGCTTCGGGAAAGGACAGCCGGTCCTGGTAGGAATGGCTGTTGGAATCGCCCAGGATCGCCAGCGGAATGGCCGTGGCCGGCACACTGCGGTGCCGGGCCTCGGCGGGCAGGTCGGAACCCCATCGCAGCAGCCCCCAGGCCAGCGCTGCGCAGAGTGCGATCGCGAGGCCTGTCCACTGGATGAGGCGTCGCATGGTGCCCACTACGCGTGCGTTGGCCGTCGCGAAAGCGCCGGGCCCGCATGAAAGACCGGCGATGGGCGCAGCAGCTTCATGCGCGCGTTCTCAGCGCCGGCGCAGGATGTGGATGTAGTCGCTGCCCACGGTCTGCTGCTCGACCAGGTCGTTGCCGGTCTGGCGGGCGAAGGCCTGGAAGTCGCGCAGCGAGCCCGCGTCGGTCGACACCACCTTGAGCAGCTGGCCGCTCTGCATGTCGTTGAGCGATCGCTTGGCCTTGAGGATGGGCAGCGGGCAGTTCAGGCCACGGGTGTCGAGCTCTTGATGGATGTGCATGGCGTTCCCGATTCTAGGTGGCCAGGTCGGCGGACGGGGCCGCCGGGCGCGGCCATTCGACGAACTCGGGCTCGTGGCCGCGGGTGCGCAGCCAGTCGGCCAGCGCGTAGCCGGTGCCGGCCGGCCAGCATTTGAGGTCCGGCAGGTCGTAGAGCCGATAGTCCACCAGTTCGGGCGAGAGCCGGACCTCGCCATCGGCCACCACGTGGTAGGCCACGATGACCTGGTTCATGCGCTGGAAGTCGTAGACGCCGACCAGCGTCACCGCGCTCGCGTCGAGGTTGGTTTCTTCCTTGACCTCGCGCGCGATGCCCTCCTGCGGCGTCTCGCCGGCCTCCATGAAGCCGGTGATCAGGGCGTACATTTTGTGCTGCCAGGCGGCATTGCGCGCCAGCAGCACCTGCCCGCGGTACTCGACGATCGCGGCCAGCACGGGCGTCGGGTTGTTCCAGTGCGTCCAGTCGCAGTTCGGGCAGCGCAGGCGCGTGGTGAGGCCGCTGTCCTCGAGCTGTTCGATGTGGGCCAGCGGCGTCGCGCAGGCCGGGCAGAAGGTGGGGACGAAGACCATCGGGTGCGATCAGGCGGGGAACACGCCGGTGGACAGGTAACGGTCGCCCCGGTCGCAGACCACGAACACGATGGTCGCGTTCTCGACCGTCTTGCCGATCTCGAGCGCCGCCCAGAGTGCGCCGGCGGCCGAGATGCCGCCGAAGATGCCCTCTTCGCGCGCCAGTCGGCGGGCCATCTCCTCGGCGTTGTCCTGGCTCACGTTGACCACCTGGTCGACCCGGCTCGGGTCGAAGATCTTGGGCATGTATTCCTGCGGCCACTTGCGGATGCCCGGGATGCGCGAGCCGTCCTCGGGTTGCGCGCCCACGATCTGCACCGCCGGGTTCTTTTCCTTGAGGAAGCGCGACACACCGGTGATGGTGCCGGTGGTGCCCATGGCGCTCACGAAATGCGTGACCTTGCCCTGGGTGTCGGCCCAGATCTCGGGGCCGGTGGTCTCGTAGTGGATGCGCGGGTTGTCGGGGTTGGCGAACTGGTCGAGCACGATCCCCTTGCCCTGCGCGACCATCTGGTCGGCCAGGTCACGGGCGTACTCCATGCCGCCGCTCTTGGGCGTCAGCACGAGTTCGGCACCGAAGGCCTTCATGGTCTGGGCGCGCTCGATCGAGAGGTCCTCCGGCATGATCAGCACCATGCGGTAGCCCCTGATGGCCGCGGCCATGGCCAGCGCGATGCCGGTGTTGCCGGAGGTGGCTTCGATCAGCGTGTCGCCGGGCTTGATCTCGCCGCGCTCCTCGGCGCGCCGGATCATCGACAGGGCCGGACGGTCCTTGACCGAACCGGCCGGGTTGTTGCCTTCCAGCTTGCCCAGGATCACGTTACCGCGCCGTACGTTCTCTGCCGCGCCGATGCGCTGCAGTGCCACCAGCGGCGTCTTGCCGATGGCATCTTCGATGGTCGGGTATTTCATGCTGAGCACTGTGCCATAATTTTGAGCTTCTCTCCTTCCGTGCCCGGGTGGTGAAATTGGTAGACGCAGGGGACTCAAAATCCCCCACCGAAAGGTGTGCCGGTTCGATTCCGGCCCCGGGCACCACGTTTTCAGGCGCGATGCGGCAGGCCGCACGCCCGCACATGGCGCCACGCGTCGTGTTCGCGATGCGCGACGTGTGCCGCGCAAACCATTCCCCTGCTCTCGTCTGCAGCACGTCCCTCGGCATGCCCGAGGGTAGAGGCGACGCCGAACTTGGCGCCCACGCGCCAGGCACGCCTGAAAAACCGCAGCACTCGCTCAGATCGATGGCGTCGCGTCTGGAACCGCCACCGCTCGCGCCCAGTTCTTCTGTTTTTCTTCCAGATGGCGCCGGATGAAGTCCATCAGCGTTCGCGTCGCCAGCGCGGGGAATCGGTTCGATGCCGTGAGCATGTAGATGCCATCGCCCACGCCTTCGGGGTCGTAGTCACTCAGGACCTCGACCACCTGCCCGGATGCCAGCTGCTGCCACACGGCATAGCGCGGCAGCAGGGCAATCCCCAGCCCTGCCAGCATCGCTTCGTAGATGAATCGATAGTCCCCCGACTGGATGCGCGGGGTCACCCGCAGTGCCAACGGGCTGCCGGATGCCCTGAGCTTCAGGTCGAAGTGCCGCCCCATCGAGGCCGGTGCGATGAGGTCGCAGCGCGCGAGGTCCTGCGCGTGCACGACAGGCTCCTGCTTGGCGAGGAATTCCGGTGTCGCACACAGGCACCAGCTCACGTCGCAGATTCGCCGCGCCACATGGTCTTCAGGCGGGTTCGACGTGACTTTCATGGCCACGTCGACCTCGGCGGAAATCACGTCGGAGATGTAGTCGTTGATCAGGACCCGCAGTGAGATGTCCGGGTACTGCCGCGCGAACTCCATCAGCACCGGCGTGAGATAGAGGTGCCCCAGGCCGGTGGGCAGGCGGATGCGCACATCGCCTCGCACGGTCTGGCCCAGGCTGTCGATCGAGGAGGCCGCCGCCTGAATCTCGTCGAGCATGCGCAAGCCATGCGCGTACAGGTGACGCCCGGCCTCCGTGAGTTCGACATGGCGCGTGGTGCGCAGCATCAGTTGCGCGTTCAGGCGCAACTCCAGGGCCTTCAGGCTGCGCGAGACATTGGAGCGCGTCATTCCACTGGCGGCTGCCGCGGCCGTGAGCGTCTTGGATTCGACCATTTTCACGAATAGCCGAATCAAATTCAGGTCAAAAGAATTGTCAATCATGGCTCACCACGGATGGCACAGATTGGCAAATTGTAAACAACAAGAATCAATTTAGCATTGGCCATCGAATCCATTTCGCACCTCATATTTCCGGGGGCTTCCGCATGAAACGAATAGAAAAGTCTTCGCCGAGCTTGAACAAGATCATTGCCACCATGGCCATATCGGTATTGGTTTCTTCGTCTGCATTGGCGGCCGACTTTCCGGAACCAGCCAGCACGATCACCGTGATCGTGCCCTTTGGCGCAGGTGGCATGGTCGACCTGATGGCGCGTGCGATGGCGCCGAATTGGGACGCCAAGTGGGGAACGCGGACGGTCGTATTGAACAGGCCGGGCGCCAATGGGCAAATTGCATTGACCGAAATGCTGAAGCAAAAACCCGACGGGCGAACCATTGCGTTCACACAGGGTTTCGACACCCAGATGAGCTATCTCAATGCCGAAGCCAAGGCGCCCTATTCGCGCAGCAGCTTCATACCGGTCGGTATGATTCAAAGCACGCCTTCGGTGTGGCTTGTCAGGTCCAACAGCCCGTACCGCACGATGGGGGCGCTGCTCGACGCCGCACGCCACCGCCCCGGGGAATTGAGTTTCGGAACGCCGGCCGCCCGCGGGCCGGCGGTTCTCTATCTGGAGGAATTCGAAAAGAAGGCGGGGGCCCGGCTCACCGGCGTCCCCTTCAACGACGCACCCTCGCTGGTCAGCGCCCTGCTGGGCGGCCACATCGATCTGGCGACCTCCAATCCCGCGGTGGCGCTGCCGCACGTCCGGTCGGGGCGCCTGCGCGCGCTCATGGTCAGTGGCGACACCGGGCTCAAGTACTTTCCCGACACGCCGACCTCGGCTTCGCTGGGACTGGAGATCTCCAAGCTCGGCAGCAACACCGGCCTGACGCTGGCGCGCGGGACACCGGAGGCCACGGTCCAGGCCTGGTCGGCCATGCTCGAGGCGATTTCGCTGGACCCGACGCTGCGCGAGCGGATGGACGAGCTGGCGATCCACCTGTCGTACGCGACGCCCGCGGACTACGCGCGCGCCTGGACCGCCACCGAAGCGGAGGTCCGCAAGATCCTGATGCGGACCTCGGGCGAGGCGAGGCCCTTCCCATGACGACGCCGACCCCCACCACCGTCGCGCCGGCGCTGCCGGTCACCCTCCTCGGGGGCTACCTCGGCGCGGGCAAGACCACCCTGGTCAACCACCTGCTGCGGGCCGCCCACGGCCGCCGCATCGCCGTGCTGGTCAACGACTTCGGCGACCTGGGCATCGACGGCGACCTGATCGAGGCCCGGGAGGGCGATGTCATCACCCTGGCCGGAGGCTGTGTCTGCTGCAGCTTCGGCAGCGACCTGATGGATGCCCTGCAGCGCCTGCGCCAGCGCATCGCATCGCTGGACCATGTGCTGATCGAGACCAGCGGCGTGGCCCTGCCAGCCAGCGTGGCGAGCACCGTCCGGCTGGTGGAAGGCCTGCGCCTGAACGCCGTGGTGGTGCTGGCCGATGCCAACGCGGTCCGGCAGCAGGCCTCGGACCGCTACGTCGGCGAGACGGTGCAGCGACAGCTGGAACAGGCCGATCTGGTCGTGCTGAACAAGCTCGACCTTCTGGGGCCGGCGCCCTCGCAGAGCCTGCGTCGATGGGCGACGCACGCCGCGCCGCAGGCCTTCGTGCTGGAAGCCACGCGCTGCCAGGTGGCGCCCGAGCTGCTGTTCGACATGGCCCTGCCCCGGGGCGAAGGCGTGGCCCGCCGGGCGCCGGGTCGCTCGATGCATGCGAAGGGCGTGTTCCGGAGCATCAGCTTCGCCTTCGCGGGCACCGTGGACACCGAGGCCCTCTCGCAGGCGCTGCTCGCCCATGCGGACCGGATCGTGCGGGCCAAGGGCCTGATGCGCGATGCCGGCGGCGCCGCCGTGCAACTGCAGTTTTCCGGCACGCATTGCACGGTCACCGCCTGGCAGGGCAAGCCCTTCACCATGGGCCGGCTGGTGTGCATCGGACCGGCCGCGACCTGGAACGAGACCCTGATGCGCGCGCTCGTCTGGCCCTGCGCCGTGCCGCGCGAGCGTTCACGCTCGCGCTCGCGCCCGCTGCCCACCACCCACCCCGCTTCCGAGGCGGCGCGCCCATGAAGACCACGCTCTACCCTGCCCGCAAAGTCATCACGATGAACCCGAACCGGCCGCTGGCCGACTGCGTGGCGGTTCGCGACGGGCGGATTCTCGGCACGGGCTCCCTCGAGGAACTGGCGCGATGGGGCGAACACCGGGTCGACACGCGCTTCCAGCACCAGGTGCTGATGCCCGGCTTCGTCGAGGGCCACTGCCACCTGTCCCAGGGGGCGCTGTGGCGCTTCGTCTATGTCGGTCCGCACGATCGCGTCGACCCGAACGGGCAGACCTGGCCCGCCGTCACCACGCTGGCGGCGGTGGTCGCGCGCCTCAAGACCGCCCACGACAGCGCGCCTCACCTGCCGGTGGTCGCCTGGGGTTTCGATCCGCTGTCGATGCAGGGCCCGCGCTGCAGCCGGCACGACCTCGACACCGTGTCCGACCAGCAGGCGGTGGTGCTGATGCACGCCAGCCTGCATGTCATCACCACCAACACGCCGGGCCTGCGGGTCGGTGGCTACCTGCGTGCGGGCATCGACCATCCCGGGCTTCCGCTCGGCCCCGACGGGCTGCCCGCCGGGGAGCTTCGCGGGCCGGATGCCATGTGGCCCGTGGCCGAAGCGGCCGGCCTGAGCCGCGGCCTGCTGGCGGCGGACGAGGACGGCATCGGGGTCTTTGCACGGCTGTGCGTGCGCACCGGCGTCACCACCGCCGCCGACCTGTCCAACCCGCTGACCGACGAGATCGTCGCCATGATGCGGCGCGTCACGGGCGCGCCCGACTTCCCGCTGCGCGTGGTCTCGATGCAGCGCATGGCCGGGCAAGGCCCCGTCGAAACGGTGGCCAACGCCGTGCGCCTCAAGGACTTGAGCAGCGATCGCTTGCGCCTCGGCTTCGTCAAGGTCGTGGTCGACGGCTCCATCCAGGGCCTGACGGCACGCGTCCAATGGCCCGGCTATTTCAACGGCGCCGACAACGGCCTCTGGTACGTGGCCCCCGAACAGCTGTGCACGCTGCTGTCCCACGCCCTGGGCAGCAAGGTGCCGGTGCACCTGCACACCAATGGCGATGAGGCCACGGAACTGGCGCTCGACTGCATGCAGGCCGCGCTGTCGGAGTCGCCGGCCTTCGACCACCGCTGCACGCTCCAGCATGCGCAGATGAGCACCCCCGCGCAGTTCCTGCGGATGCGCTCGCTGGGCCTGTGCGTCAATCTCTTCGCCAACCACCTGTATTACTGGGGCGACGTCCACTACGCGCGGACGCTGGGCCCCGAACGCGCCGAGCGGATGAACGCCTGTGCGAGCGCCATCGACGCCGGCGTGCCCTTTGCCATCCACTCCGACGCACCCGTCACGCCGCTGGCGCCCCTGTTCACGGCCTGGTGCGCGGTCAACCGCCGCACGGCCGCCGGTCGGGTGCTGGGGGCGGCGCAATGCATCGGCGTCGGACAGGCACTGCACGCCATCACCCTGGGCGCCGCCTACACGCTGGGCCTGGACGCCGAGATCGGCTCGATCGAAGCCGGCAAGCGCGCGGACTTCGCCGTGCTGAACGACGACCCGCTGGACTGCCCGCCAGAGGCCCTGAAGGACATCGGCGTCTGGGGCGTGGTGCAGGGCGGGCGGGTGTTCCCGGCCGACCGACCGCCGCCCGCGGCGGGTCCGCAAGACGGAACCAGAGACATTCATTCGTAGAAGCAAAAGGGAGGTGCGATGACATTCGCAGACGAAAGACATGCCGGTACGCTTCTGGCATCCCATGGGCCCGGTTCGCGTGCGGCATCGCTGTCCACGCGACAGGGCCTCAACAGCGACGGCGACGGCGACGCGCCTGCGCATGACAGCGGCCCGGCCTGCTGCACCACGGTCGAGCTCGGCAGCATGTCCTTCATGCGCATGCAGGGCCCCGCGCAGGAGGCCTGCCTGCAGGCCATGCAGGCGATCCGCGAGGGGCGGCGGCTCCCGCTGCAATTGCTGGTGATCCGCCGTGGCAGCCTCACGGCGAACGATCAGTCGGGGTCCAGCGTCACGCTGGGGCCCGACGACATGGCGCTCATCGAGGGCGGCGGGACGACGGAGCTGCTCTCGCTCCAGTGGGTCGATGCCTGGATCATCGGCCTGTCGGAGCCCCTGATCGCGCGCTGGCTCCAGGGCCTGCCGACGGTCACCGCCCAGCGATTGCAGGGTGATCAGGGGTGGGCCAGGGTGCTGTCTGCCTACCTGCGGAACTGGGAACTCGACCCCCTGCGCGGCCTGATCAGTCCCTTCGAGAAGGAGATCATTGGCGAGCATGTGATGTCCCTGCTCTCGATGGCGCTGGCGCAAAGCTGCGCGGCCTGCGACGCGCCGCGCGTCTGCGCGCGGGACCGCGGCCTGTACACCCGCATGCAGCAATGGATTCGGGACAACTACTCGAACCCGGACATCGGCGTCGCGACGCTCGCCGACCGATTCGGCGTGTCCACGCGCTATGTGCACAAGGTCTTCCTGAATGCCGGCCAGGGCCAGACCTTCCTGGACGCCGTCCGTCTCGCGCGCCTGGAGGCCGCGGCGCAGTGGCTGCAAAGCGCCGCCAAGACGCAGATACCGATGTCGGACATTGCCGATCGATGTGGTTTCTCCGATCCCGGGTACTTCGGTCAGGTGTTTCGCAGGAAGTACGGCAGCTCGCCGAGCGCGTACGCCCGGAAATTCGCCCCGGCGCCGGAAACCACCCGGCCCTGCGCCACGCCGGATTGACCGGCCCCGCGCCAGCAGGCCGCAAGGCCCTACTGGCGCGTCGTCGCCCAGGAGGCCATGCGGTGCCAGGTCGACGACATGAAGTGCGCCGCCATCTTGCGCTCCTGCGCCAGGTGACGGCGCCGGATCACCGCTTCCAGCGCTTCGGCCACCGCCCCGGCCGTGGTGTCGCCACCGATCGAGCGCATGCGCAGGTCCAACGCAATCTCTTCCAGATCCTCGGGCCGCAGTCGGGCGAAGCGGACATCGTCACGCCCCATCATGGCAACGGCGTCCCATGGGAGCGCTGGGGCCAGGCGTGCAGGAAGAAACCGGGCGCCGCCGGGCGCCACCAGCTGGCCACGTGAGGAGACCGGTCGAGGGCGCAGGGCGAAACGGGCCGCGGGGCATCGTGCACGGCGTCGCGGAGGGGAGAAGTGGCGGAGTGGGCGGGTGCCATTAGATCGATTGTGTGTACTTTCGTATCGACTCACAAGCAAAAACATCACACTTAAGTTAACAAATATGGCGCACACCGGCGCCCTCCATGCCGGCACGCGTGCGACGCACTAGACCCGCCTCACACCGGCGTCCCCGGCGCCCGGGCTCACAGGTGGAAACAGCCGCCCGGAATCCGTTGTCCGGATCACACGCATCGTCCCGCGAGGCAGGGCAGCTTTGTTGTCAACAGGCCCTGGCGCCATGACAATCAAGAAACAATTCATGACCACTACCACCTCGCTAATCGGCTACTACGAACGCATTACATGCTCTGCGCAATGGCTGGATTTCACCCGGGCCCTGGCCGCCGAACTGAGTGCCGGCCTGCCGCCTGAGGAAAACCGTCGCCTGTTCTTTCGCATCGGCGAGCGCGTGGCCCACGGCCTGCCGGTGGCGCGCTGCGGCACGCTGGTCGAATTGCAGGCCGCGATCAATGCGCGATGGGAATCGATCGACTGGGGTTTCGCGACCCTGGAAGAGAGCGCGGATCGCCTGTCGATCGTCCATGCCTGCAGCCCGATCGCGATGGCTTTCGGGCCCGACACCACGGACTGGGCCGCCGGTTTCTTCGAAGGCGCCTACCAGGCGTGGTTCCAGGCGCAAGGCTCGCCGGCCGAACTCCGGGTGCGCGCCGATGCCGCGCCCGCCGCCGACGGCCTGCCCGTGGTCGGGCTGACGCTGGGGAGGCCGAGCGCATGAGCCAAGACGATCGCCAGCAGGAAGACGTGGCCGGCCTGTTCCGCAAGTTCGGCGGCGATGCCACGCGCTACAAGGAATTCGCACCCGCGGAATCACCCCGTGCCGCGGGCAGCTGGCCGCTGGTCAACGGTGCGCGCAGCGCGCCCGCAGCCGAGGCGCGGCCGCCAGCCGCCGCCCAACCGGCCCCGGTGGTGACACCGGCGCCGACCGTCGCAGTGGCCGCACCCGCCCCCGCACCCGCCCCCGTGGCCGAAACCACAGGCACCGCCTCCGCGCCACGCGAACTCGATGCGCTGTTCGCCCGCTTGCTGGGCGCCGCGCAGCCGGCCGCAGCCGCCGGCCAAGGATTGATGTCGCACTGGCGACGACCCGGCTGACGATGCGGGTCGTGTCCGTCATCGCTGCCAAGGGAGGCGTCGGCAAGACCACGGTGACTGCCAACCTGTGCATCGCGCTGGCGGCCAGTGGCCGCCCGGTGCTGGCCATCGACCTCGATCCGCAGAATGCGCTGCGCTTCCATCTGGCGGCCGACCTGCGCGCCGGCGACGCCGCGGGCCTGGTCGATGCCGAACGCGGCGCCTGCAGCTGGACCCAGGCCATGCAGCGCGGCCACCACGGCGTGGTGCTGCTGCCCTTCGGCGCGATCGACGACGAGGCGCAGATCGACCTCGAAGGCCGGCTCGCCGCGCAGCCGCACTGGCTGGCCGACACCCTCGCATCCTTCCGGCTGCCGGACGACAGCTTCGTGCTGCTCGACACGCCGCCGGGTCCGTCGGTCTACCTGCAGCAGGCGCTGCGGGTGTCGCAGCTCAACGTGGTGACGCTGCTGCCCGATGCCGGCTCCTTCGCCACGCTGCCGATCGTCGAACGCATGGTCGACAAGTACTGCCGCCCGCGCGCGGATTTCATCGCCAGCACCCATGTGATCAACCAGGCCGACGCCTCGCGCCGGCTCAACCGCGACGTGCTGCAGACGCTGCGCGACGAACTCGGACCGCAGTTGCTCGGCGTGGTGCAGCAGGACCAGGCCGTCAGCGAGGCCCTGGCTTCGGCCACGACGGTGCGGCACTACGCGCCGCACAGCCAGGCGGTCGACGACTTCGCCCACTGCGCCGACCGGCTGCTCGCGCACTTCGCCGCAGCGCCCGTGGCCGGCACCCACCTTTACCGATGACCGGCATGCCCACGCCGTCGCCTTCTCCAGCCAGGCTCTCCGCATGACCCCTCCCGCCGAATCCCACGCCGACGACACGCTGCTCGGCCGCCATCCCCTGCTGCGCGCGGCGGCCTGGCTCGTCACCGGCCTGCTGATGGTGGCGCTGATCATCACGCCGCTGAGCCTGCAGCAGCAGCTCACGCTGTCGATCGCGATCTTCATCGCGGCGCTGGTGATCAACCGCTTCGCCGGCCGCTTCGGCACGCTGGCGATGATCTTCCTGTCGGTGGTGGTGTCCTCGCGCTACATGTACTGGCGCCTGACCGAGACCATGGTCATGGACAACCCGCTCGACCTGGTGCTGGGCTGCGGCCTGCTGGTAGCCGAGGTCTACGCCTTCGTCGTGCTGCTGCTGGGCTACGTGCAGACCGCCTGGCCGCTGGAGCGCAAGCCGGTCGCGATGCCCGACGACGTCGACCACTGGCCCACGGTCGACCTGTTCATTCCCACCTACAACGAATCGCTGTCGGTGGTGCGCGCCACGGTGCTGGCCGCGCAGTCGATCGACTGGCCGCGCGACAAGCTCAAGATCTTCGTGCTCGACGACGGCCGGCGCGAGGAGTTCCGCGTGTTCTGCGAAGCCGTGGGCGTGACCCACGTCACGCGCGACAACAACCGCCACGCCAAGGCCGGCAACATCAACGCCGCGCTGAAGAACACGAATGGCGAGTTCATCGCCATTTTCGACTGCGACCACATCCCCACGCGCTCCTTCCTGCAGGTCACGATGGGCTGGTTCGGCAAGGACCCGAAGCTGGGCATGGTGCAGACGCCGCACTATTTCTTCTCGGCCGACCCCTTCGAGAAGAACCTGGGCACCTTCGGCACCGTGCCCAACGAGGGCGAGCTGTTCTACGGCCTGATCCAGGACGGCAACGACCTCTGGAACGCCACCTTCTTCTGCGGCTCCTGCGCGGTGTTGCGCCGCACGATCTGCGAAGAGGTCGGCGGCATCGCGGTCGAGACCGTGACCGAGGACGCGCACACCGCGCTCAAGATGCACCGCCTGGGCTACACCACCGCCTACCTCGCGCTGCCGCAGGCCGCGGGCCTGGCGACCGAAAGCCTCTCGGGCCACGTGGGCCAGCGCATCCGCTGGGCGCGCGGCATGGCGCAGATCTTCCGCATCGACAACCCGCTGTTCGGCCGTGGCCTGAAATGGGCGCAGCGCCTGTGCTACGTCAACGCGATGCTGCACTTCCTGTACGGCCTGCCGCGGCTGATCTACCTGACGGCCCCGCTGGCCTACCTGTTCTTCGGCGCCAGCGTGATCCACGCCTCGGCCTCGATGATCTTCGCCTACGCGCTGCCGCACATCTTCCACGCCAACCTCACCAACAGCCGGATCCAGGGGCGCTTCCGCTACCTGTTCTGGAACGAGGTCTACGAGGCGGTGCTGGCCTGGTACATCTTCCGTCCCACGCTGGTGGCGCTGATCAACCCCAAGCTCGGCAGCTTCAACGTGACGGCCAAGGGCGGCCTGATCGAGAAGGAATACTTCGACACCACCATCGCCAAGGCCAGCCTGTTCCTGCTGGCGCTGAACTTCCTGGGCGTGGCCGCGGGCCTGTGGCGCCTGAGCTGGGTCGACTCGGACAACATCGCCACCGTCTGGCTCAACCTGGCCTGGACCTTCTACAACCTGGTGATCCTCGGCGCCTGCGTGGCAGCGGCCAACGAGACGCGCCAGCTGCGCAACGCGCACCGCATCGCGCTGCAGATCCCGGCCACGCTCTACTTCCCCGACGGCCATTCGATGCGCTGCGAGACCTACGACTTCTCCACCGGCGGCCTGGGCCTGGACCTGCCCACCGAAGTGACGGCCGTGGCCGAGGCGCCGGTGACGGTCGCGCTGTTCCGCGGCGACAACGAATTCCGCTTCCCGGCCCATGTGCGCTTCAACCGCGGCAAGCGCCTGGGCCTGCAGTTCGACCCTCTGAGCTTCGACCAGGAGCGCGCGCTGGTCCAGTGCACCACGGCCCGGGCCGACATCTGGGCCGCGCGCTGGGGCAACCACCCGCGCGCCGCGGTGCACCGGGTGCTCGGCCACATCGCGCGCATCAGCGCGATCGGCTTCAAGGACATGTTCGCCCATTACTATCGCGCGGGACTGCAGAAGCTGCGCCCCGCACCCCGCCAGCCGCAACCCGCCGCCGGCGCCAAGGAACCCACCTGATGCAGGCCGCTCCCCTTTCTTCCCGCCTCGCCGCGCAGACCTGGCCGCGTGCCAGCGCCGTCATGCTGGCCCTGCTGGCCTGGGCCGGCGGCGCCGCCGATCCGGCGCTGGCGCAGCCCCGCCCGCTGACCGCGGCAGCCCCTGCCGAGGGCGCGCCCCGCGAGTTCAACCTGACCCAGCTGGGCCTCAACTACGCGGTGCAGCTGCGCGGCGTGAGCGGCACCGTGGGCATCCCGTTCAGCGTGCGCGCCGACGAGCTGGTCACCAGCGCCGCGCTGCGGCTGAACTACGCCTACTCGCCGTCGCTGATCCCCGAGCTGTCGCACCTCAAGGTCAGCGTGAACGACGTGCTGGTGGCCACGCTGGCGCTGCCGCGCGAAGGCGCGGGCAAGGCGCAGACCGCCGACATCACGATCGACCGCCGGCTGGTGACCGACTTCAACCGCATCAACGTCGAGCTGGTCGGCCACTACACGCGCGAATGCGAGGACCCGCAGCACAGCAGCCTGTGGGCCAAGATCGACGCCTCAAGCACGCTGCGGCTGAGCGTCACGCCGCTGAAGACCGCGAGCGACCTCGCGGTGCTGCCGCAGCCCTTCTTCGACCGGCGCGACGTGCGCCGCGCCAACATTCCCTTCGTCTTCGGCGGCACGCCCTCGTCGACCACGCTCGAGGTCGCCGGCATCGTGTCCTCGTGGTTCGGTGCGCTGGCGGGCTACCGCGGCGCGACCTTCCCGGTGTCGAACGACGCGCTGCCCGCGGGCAACGCCGTGGTCTTCGCCACGCCCGAGACCGCCATCGCGGGCCTCACGCTGCCGGCCATCACCGGCCCCATGGTCACGGTGGTCGACCACCCGCAGGACGCCACGCGCAAGCTGCTGCTGGTGCTGGGCCGCAACGCCGGCGAGCTGCGCAGCGCCGCCACCGCGCTGACGCTCAATGCGCGCGCCTTCAGCGGCAGCAGCGCGACCATCGCCAGCCTGCAGGAGACGCCCGCGCGCAAGCCCTACGACGCGCCGCGCTGGATCGCCAGCGACCGGCCGGTGCAGCTTGGCGAACTCGCGCAGCCGGCCGACCTCAACGTCAGCGGCTACACGCCCGACGTGGTCAAGGTCAACCTGCAGATGCCGCCCGACCTGTTCACCTGGCGCTCGCGCGGCATCCCGCTCGACCTGCAATACCGCTACACGCCACGGGTGCGCAACGACCAGTCGACCTTGAACCTGAGCGTCGACGACAACTTCATCGGCTCGCTGCCGCTGCGCACCGCCAACCCCGGCGACGACCGCTGGTGGAATCCGCTGGCCATCAAGGTGATGGCCGACGGCACCGCCAGCCAGCGCCGCGAGGTGCTGCTGCCGCCGCTGGCGCTGGGCTCGCGCAGCCAGCTGCGCATGCACTACTACTTCCAGCCCGCGGCAGGCAACTGCCAGACGCTGCTGGACAACGTGCGCGGCGCGATCGACCCGAGCTCGACGCTCGACATCTCCTCCTTCCCGCACTACATGGCGATGCCCGAGCTCGCGGCCTATGCCAACAGCGGCTTCCCCTTCAGCCGGCTGGCCGACCTGGCCGAGACCGCCGTGGTGCTGCCCGACCAGCCCGGCACGGTCGACACCGAGACCTACCTGGCGCTGCTCGGCCAGATCGGCAACGCCACCGGCTACCCCGCGCTGCGCGTGGCGGTGGGCCGTGCGGCCAACGTGTCGCAGTGGGCCGACAAGGACCTGCTGGTGATCGGCGATCTGCAGAACCAGCCGCTGTTCACCCAATGGGCCGAGCGCATGCCGCTGCGGCGCAAGGCCGAGGCGCAGACCTTCGTGCTCGGCCGCTGGATCGACGACAACCTGCATCTGATCACCGGCACGCGCCAGCGCGAGGACCTGCCCAACACCACGCAGATGACCGTCGCCGAAGACGGCAGCGACGCGGTGCTGGCCGGCTTCGAATCGCCGCTGCGCGCCGGGCGCAGCGTGGTCGCGGTGGTGAGCAACGCGGCCTCGCAGCCTTCGCTGCTCAACGCGCTGATGACACCCGACCTGCTGCAGCGCGTGCAGGGCAGCACCGCCATCGTGCGCGGCGCGCAGGTCCACAGCGTGCTGACCGGCGACAGCTACTACGTCGGCAAGCTGCCGCCGCTGGCCTGGCTGCAATGGAACCTGTCGCGCAGCCCGCTGGGTCTGGCCGGTGCGGCCATCCTGCTGGCCTTGCTGGGCGCGGCCGCGGCCTATGCGAGCCTGCAGGGCGTGGCCCGCCGCAGGTTGCGCAACAAATGATGCAGCGCCGCCACGCACTCGCCGCCCTGGCCCTGCTGCCGGCCGGCATCGCCGTGCCCGCGCTGGCCCAATCCTCGCTCGGCGGCTGCATGCCGCAGGACGACTGGCGCAGCTTCGCCGCGCGCCACATCCAGCCCGACGGCCGGGTGATCGATTTCGACACGCCGCAGCAGCAATCGACCTCCGAAGGCCAGTCCTACGGGCTGTTCTTCGCGCTGGTGCACGACGACCGGCGCCGCTTCGAGCGCGTGCTGGCCTGGACCGAGACCAACCTCTGCGGCGGCAGTCTGGCCCAGCACCTGCCGGCCTGGCAATGGGGCCGCAAGACCGAGGGCGGCTGGGGCGTGATCGACCCGAACCCGGCCTCCGACGCCGACCTCTGGATCGCGTACGCGCTGCTCGAAGCCGCGCGCCTGTGGGACGTGCCGGCCTGGCGCACGCTCGGCCTGGCGCTGCTCGCACTGGTCGAGCGCGAGGAAGTGATCACGCTGCCCGGCCTGGGCCGCATGCTGCTGCCCTGGAGCCGCAACGTGGCCAGCGGCCCGGTGTGGCGGCTCAACCCCAGCTACCTGCCGCTGCAGTTGCTGCGCCGCTTCCAGCAGGAGAAGCCGACCGGCCCGTGGAAGGAGATCGCCGACAACACGGTGCGCATGGTCGTCGACACCTCGCCGCAGGGCTTCACGCCCGACTGGTGCGCCTGGGCCACCGAGCAGAAGGCCTTCGTGGCCGACCCCGACAAGGGCTCGGTCGGCAGCTACGACGCGATCCGCGTCTACCTCTGGGCCGGCATGCTGCATCCGCAGGAGCCGGCGCGCGCCGCGCTGCTGAAATCGCTCTACGGCCCGCGCCGCATCGTCGAGCGGCCGCAGGCGCCGCCCGAGTACGTGGACACCGCCGCCGGCACCGTGCGCGGCACCGGCCCGGCCGGTTTCAGCGGTGCATTGCTGCCCTATCTCAAAGCGCAGGGCGCGAGCGCCGCGCTCGCCGCCCAACAGGCCCGCATCCCGGTCGACCTCGGCGGCACCGCCGCGGCGCCGGCGGCGCCCCTTCCCTATTACGAACGCATGTTGCTGTTGTTCGGACAAGGCTGGCTCGATGGCCGCTACGCCTTCAGCCGGACCGGACAGCTGCAACCCCAATGGAGACCCGCATGCCCTTCCACCCGAACCGCATGAAGCGCCCGCCGCGCGGCGCCGTGCCCGGGGCACGCCGCCCCACCGCCAGCCAGTGGATGGCCTGCCTGGGCCTGGTCGGCGCACTGTGCGCCAGCGGCACGCTGCATGCGCAGGGCGACGCCAGCGCCGCCCTGGTTGAACAGGGCAACTACTGGCAGAGCATGGGCCGCGCCGACCTGGCCGAGGAAAGCTGGCGCAAGCTGCTGCGCGTGGACCCGAACGCCGCCGATGCGCTCTACGGCATGGCCCAGGTCGAGCTCTCGCGCAGCAAGGCCGATGCGGCGCGCGAATGGATCGCCCGCCTGCGCACCGCGCACCCGAACGACGCGCGCCTGGCGCGCTTCCAGCAGCAGGCGCAACAGCCCGGTGGCCCGCAGACCGACCTGCAGCGCGCGCGCAGCGCGGCCCAGGCCGGCCGCACGACCGAAGCCATCCAGCTCTACCGCACGCTGTTCGACAACAAGCCGCCGCCAGAACCGCTGGCGGTCGAGTACTACCAGCTGCTGGGCGGCACGCCGCAGGGCTGGGACGACGGCCGCAAGGGGCTCGAGCAGCTGGTGCGCGACAAGCCCGACAACCTCAATTACAAGCTGGCGCTGGCGCAGCTGCAGACCTACCGCGAGCCCTCGCGCCGCGAAGGCGTCCGCACGCTGGCCGACCTGTCGAAGCGCCCCGGCGTGGGCAGCGCCGCGCGCGCCGCCTGGCGCCAGGCGCTGATCTGGCTTGATGCGCGCGAAGCCGATGCGCCGCTCTACCAGGCCTACCTCGAGGGCCAGAGCGACCCGGCCGTCTCGGCCCGGCTCGAGAGCCTGACCGCCGCGCAGGCCGCCGCCACGCCCGCCTCGCCGGCCGCCCAGCCGCTGGGCGAAGGCTTCCGGGCACTGGACCGCGGCGACCAGGCCACGGCCGAGGCGCGCTTCCAGCAGGCGCTGCGGCTGCAGCCCGGCGACTCGGAAGCGCTGGGCGGCCTGGGCCTGATCCGGTTGCGGCAGGAGCGCTTCGCCCAGGCCCAGGACTACCTCGAACAGGCCAGCCGCAGCGGCGGGCGCAAGTGGGCCTCGGCCCTGCAGAGCGCGAGTTACTGGACCCTGATCGGCCAGGCCAACGCGGCCCGCGACAAGAACGACACCGCGGCCGCGCAGGCGCTGCTCGAGCGCGCGGTGCGCCTCGATGCGCGCGAACCCGTGGGGCAGATCGCGCTGGCCGACATCCGGCTCGCGCAGGGCGAACTCGCGGCGGCCGAGCAGGGCTACAAGCGCGTCTACGACAGCAAACCCAGCGATGCCCAGGCCATCCGCGGCCTGATCACCGTCTACACCCGGCAGGGCCGCGCCGACGAGGCGCTCGCGCTGTCGCAGAAGCTCACGCCCGAGCAGGCCGCGCAGATCGGCGGCCTGCAGAACGTGCGCGTCGAGCAGGCGCGCGCCCAGGCCCGCCAGCAGGGCGAGGCCGGCAACACCGCGGGGGCCCAGCGCACGCTGGAAGACGCGATGCTGGTCAACCCCGACAGCCCGTGGGTCCGGCTCGACCTGGCCAACCTCTATCGCAAGCAGGGCCTGATGCCCCAGGCCCGCGGCGTGATGGACGGCCTGCTGATGTCGCAGCCCGACATGCCCGATGCGCTGTACGCCAGCGCGCTGCTGGCCTCGGACGCCGGCGACCCGGTGGCCGGCCTGCAGTACCTCGAGCGCGTGCCGGCCGCCACCCGCACCCGCGACATGACCCAGCTGCAGCGCAAGCTCTGGGCGCAGGGCCAGACCCAGCAGGCGCTGGCGCTCGCACGCCAGGGCCAGACCGCGGTGGCGCGCAACCTGCTCGCGCAGACCGAGGCCACGCTGGGCCGCGAGATCCCGGCCGACATCTGGGGCGACCTGGCCACGGCCTACGCCGAGGTCGGCGACGCGCCGCGCGCGCTGGCCATGAGCCGGCAACTGCTCGCGCGCGGCCCCAACCCGAGCATCGGCGACCGGCTGCTCTACGCCTCGATCCTGATGAAGACGCAGCAGGACGTCGAGCTGACCGCCGTGCTGCGCCAGCTGCAGGCCACGCAGATGACGGCCGCGCAGCGCACCGACTTCGACAACCTGCGCAGCGCCTGGAGCGTGCGCCAGGCCGATGCGCTGCGCGAAGCCGGCAACCTCGAAGCCGCCTACAGCGCGCTGGCACCGGTGCTGGCCGAGCGGCCGTCCGACGTGGGCGTGATGGGCGCGCTGGCGCGGCTCTATTCCGCCGCACGCGACGAGCGCCAGGCGCTGGCGCTCTACCAGCGCGTGCTGCAGCGCACGCCGATGGACCTCGACACCCTGCTGGCCGCGGCCGCCAGCGCCAGCGCGCTCAAGGAACACGGCGATGCCGAGAGCTATGTGCTGGCCGCGCTCAAGCAGGCGCCCGACCAGTCGCGCACGCTGGCCGCCACCGGCCGCGTCTACCGCAACGCCGGCGACAACGCGCGTGCCGAGCAGTACCTGCGCGCGGCCGTGATGGCCGAGAACCGGCTGGCCAGCGGCCAGGCCCGTTCGCCGGTGCCGGGCAGTGTCAACGCGCCCGCGGCCAACCCCTTCGCCGGCATGACCGGCGGCGCGCCCTCGGCCGCCGCCGTGCTGAGCGGCCAGGCGGTCGCGGCGCCGCAGCCGGTCGCGTTCCAGGGCGGCGGCGGGGCCCTGCCCTTTGCCGGCGCCCAGGGCGGCCAGTTGCCGCCGCTCGCCGCGCAGGGCTACGCCGGCCCGCCCGCCACCTACGGCAACGTCAACGCACCCGGTGGCACTGCAGGCCTGCCCTGGAGCGAGCCCGCCAGCACGGCCCGCGCACCCGCCACCGGCCGCGCCGCCACCACGGCCAGCAACAACGCCGCACGCCGCACGGCCGCGGTCCCCGCGACGCGCAACGCCCCGGTCAACGCGCCGGCCGCGCCCTTCTATCCGCTGCCCGCGCAGGCCGGCAGCGCGCAGGCCGGTGGCTACGCCCTGCCGCCGCCGCAGCGCGGCCAGCCGCTGATCAACGAAGGCGACTGGAACGGCGCGCTGCGCAACAGCTCGCAGCCGCTCGATCCGCTGCGCTCCGAACTGCAGGCGCTCGAGACCGAGCACGCCACCACCATCACCGCCGGCACCGTCTACCGCAACCGCGCGGGCGAGGCCGGCCTGAGCCAGCTGGCCGACCTGCAGGTGCCGGTGCAGGCCCGCATCCCGGTGGGCAGCGGCAAGATCGTGGTCACGGCCACGCCGACGGTGATCGATGCCGGCCGCGTCCAGGCCGACTATTCGTCGCTGAGCCGCTACGGCGAAGGGCCGCTGGGTGCCCTGGCGCAGACGCAGGGCTATGCCGCACCGCCGGGCTCGCAGAACGCGAGCGGCGTGGGCCTGAGCGTGGGCTACGAGAGCAAAACCCTCAACGCCAGCATCGGCACCACGCCGCTGGGCTTCGAGGAGACCAACGTGATCGGCAACCTCGGCTACACGGCCGCGCTCACCGACACCTTCTCGCTCAAGGGCAACCTCACGCGCCAGCCGATCACCGACAGCCAGCTGTCCTTTGCCGGCACCAAGGACACGCTGAGCGGCGAGCGCCGCGGCGGCGTGGTCGCGACCGGCGGGCGCATCGACGCCACGCGCGACGACGGCACCTACGGCCTCTACGGCTACGGCTCCTACCACGTGCTCACCGGCACCAACGTCGAGGACAACAACCGCACCGAGCTCGGCGGCGGGCTGTACATGCACATCCTGCGCGGCGCCGGCTCGACGCTGACCGCCGGCCTGAACCTGGGCGTGATGGCCTACGACAAGAACCTGAGCTACTTCACCTTCGGCCACGGCGGCTACTTCAGCCCGCAGCGCTATGTGAGCGTGGCCTTCCCGGTGGACTGGAGCGGGCGCAGCAACCGGCTGTCGTGGCGCGTCAACGCCTCGCTGGGCGTGCAGTCCTTCACCCAGGACGACGCGCCCTACTTCCCGACCGACCCGCTGCGCCAGCGCGCGGCCTACGTGGCGGCGGCCGCGGCCAAGGAACTCAACCTCACCAACGCCAACTTCACCGGCATGTACGCGGGCGAGAGCCACACCGGCTTTGCCTACAACTTCGCCGGCATGCTCGAGTACCAGCTCGCGCCGCAGCTCTACCTGGGCGGCGCACTGGGGCTGAGCAACGCGCAGAACTACCGGCAACTGACCGGCAGCATCTACCTGCGCTACCTGTTCGGGGGCTCGAACTTCCTGGGCAATGCGTCGGCGACGCCGAGCTTCAGCCCGCTGAATTCGCCCTACACGCCGCTGCTGTGAAGTGTGGCCGGCCGCCTGCGCGGCCGGTCATTGCGTGCGCGCATCGATGGGCTGATGCCATCACGCGCAGTCGGCTGCGCGGCCCCAGAGCGGCGCGCGTTCGTATTCGGCGATCCAGGCCGGCACCAGCACCGGCTCCATCGGCCGGGCGATGCCGTAGCCCTGGCCCAGCGTGCAGCCCAGCGCCATCAGCGCCTGCCCATGGGCCACCGACTCCACGCCCTCGGCGATGGCCTTGCGCCCCAGCCCGCGCGCCAGCAGCAGGATGCCCCGGACGATGGCCTGGTCCTCGGTGCTGTCGATCACGCCGTTGACGAAGGACTGGTCGAGCTTGAGCGCCGCCACCGGCAGCCGGCGCAGGTAGGTCAGCGACGAATAGCCGGTGCCGAAGTCGTCCATCGCGACCGGCACGCCCAGCACCTTGCAGGCTTCGATGAAGACCGCGACGGTGGCGAAGTCCTTGATGGCGGTGGTCTCGAGGATCTCGAGCTCCAGCACGCCGGGGTGCAGCTGCGGATGGCGCGCCAGGTGCTCGGCCAGCCGCTCGATGAAGTCGGGGCGCTGCATGTGGCGCGGGCTGATGTTGACGCTGACCGAGGTGCTGACGCCCGCCACCTGCCACGCGGCCGCCTGGCGCAGCGCCTCGCCGATGGCCCAGTCGCCCAGTTGCTCGATGAGTTCGTGGTCCTCGACCAGCGGAATGAAATCGGCCGGCTGCAGCGCCCCGTGCTTCGGGTGCTGCCAGCGGATCAGCCCCTCGAAGCCGATCACGCGGCCGCAGCGCATGTCCACCTTGGGCTGGTAGGCCAGCCAGAATTCGTTGCGGGCCACGCCCTCGACGATGTCGCGTCGCAGCGCCAGGCCCTCCTGCTCGTCCAGCGCCTGGCTCGCATCGAAGAAATGCAGCTGCCCGCCGCCCGCGCGTTTGGCGAAGAACACCGCATGCTGCGCATGCTGCAGCATCACTTCGGTGGGCTGCTCGGTGTCGGCCATGAGCGCCACGCCGACGCTGGCGTGCAGCCGGGCCGAACGGTTCTGCAGCCGGTACGGATGGGCCAGCCGCGCCAGCACCTGCTGGATCAGGTCCTCGCACTGCACCCGGCTGCCGAGTGCCACGACCAGCGCGAATTCGTCGCCGCCCACGCGCGCCACGATGGCATCGTGCGGCAGCGCGGCCTTGAGCCGGCGCGCCACCTCGCGCAGGATGGTGTCACCGCCCATCGGGCCGAACTGCTCGTTGATGTCGCGGAAACGGTCGATGTCGAGGTAGCAGACGGCCAGCAGCCGGCCGTCGTCGAGGCGCAGGCGCTGGCGCAATTCGTCGACCTGCGGAATCCGGTTGGGCAGCCGCGTCAGCGCGTCGCGGCGCGCCAGCAGTTCGAGCCGCTGCGCCCGCACGCTGCGGCCCGCCGGGCTGAAGCTCCACAGGGTGCAACGGTCGTCCATCCGCTCGCCGCGCATGTCGACCACCAGGCTGCCGCCGTCGCGCATGTGCAGCACGAAATGGCGGCTGTCGGCGGCACCGCGCGCCGGCACCAGCAGTTCGGCGGCGGATGCGCCGTCCTCGTCGAGCGGCAGCCCGTGCAGGTCGGAAAACGGCAGGTCCGTGAGCGCGCCCTGCGGGTAGTCCAGCAGTTCATGCGCGTCCTCGTCCGCCCAAAGGATCTGCCCGTCGCAGATCTTCAGATGGCCGGCGAGCAGACGGGTGGGCATGGCAGGAACACGAGTGGCGGCACGACGAGGGATGGAAAAATAAGAGCGGCGAAGGGTTCGAAGGGGCCTATTGTTGTCTCAAACCGGCGCGGGGGTGGCACGGCGCGCGTCAACGACGGCGCTCCACGCCCTGCGCATCGTAGTGCACCGCCTTGGCCCGGTACATCGCCTTGTCCGCCCGCAGCAGCGCGCTCTCGAGGGAGTCGCCGAACTCGCAGGTGGCCATGCCGATCGCCAGGCTCAGTGGCTGGCCGCTGCGCCCCGCGTAGAACTGGTTGTTGAGGTCGACCATCGACAGGATGCGTTCGCAGGTCACCTGCGCGCCGCGTTCGTCGGTGGCGGGCAGCAGCACCGCGAATTCGTCGCCGCCGACGCGCGCCGGCCAGGCCGGCGCCTCCACGGCCTTGCCCAGCACTTCGCCGACGCGGCGCAGCATCGCGTCGCCGGCCGCATGCCCGGCGTCGTCGTTGATCTGCTTGAGGCCGTTGAGGTCGATCGACAGCACCGACACCGGCCAGGGCCCCTTGCGCGTCAGGCGGTTGAGCTCCTCGGTGTAGAAGGTGCGGTTGCGCAGCTGCGTGAGCACGTCGTGCTTGCCCAGGTATTCCAGGTAGGCCTCGGCCTTCTTGCGGGCCGTGATGTCCATCAGCGACACCAGCACCAGGTCCCACTCCGCGAGGTGGTCCTCCAGCACGCTGAACTGCATGTGGATGTTGATGAGTTCGCCGTTGAGCGAGTAGTTGATCACCTCGCGGTGCTGCTGCGTCTTGCCGGCCCACAGGTCCTGCAGCTGCTCGGAGAAGGAGTCCTGCATCTCGTCGCGGAACACGCGCGAGATGTTCTCCAGCAGCATCTTGCGGCTGTCGGCGGCGAACATGCGCAGCGTCTCGCGGTTGACGTCGATGACGCGGATCTCCTGGATGCAGCGCGTGATGAACTCCGGGTGCACCTTGAGGAAGGTGTTGAAGTCGGAGATGCCGCGCGCGCGGATGTCATCGAGGAGGCGTTTCACGGCGCTGAAGTCCTCGACCCACAGCGACACCGGCGAGTGGTCGAACAGGCCGCTCGCGTACTGCGAGCTCTGCGCGCGCTCGCGCTCCGCGGTCACGCGGGCCGTGATGTCGTCGAGCGACACCAGCACGCGGCCCCAGCTGCCTTCGTGGCCCGGCAGGATGCGCACGCGCAGCTGCACGTCGAGCCGGCGGCCGTCGAGCGCGTAGTTGACGGTCTGGTTCTCGACCAGCAGCTCGCCGCGCCACAGCTGCTCGAGCTCGTAGATCACGCCGTCGGCCATGTCGCCGCGGAAGATCCGCCCGAGGTTGGCGAGCAGCTCGTCCTGGTCGGCCGCGGCAAACACCCGCAGCGTGGTTTCGTTGACGCGCAGCACCTTGAGCGCCGCCATGCAGGCGCCGACGCGCTGCCGGTCGGCCTTCAGGTAGGCGGCCAGATCCTCCACGCCCTCGGCGCGCCAGCGGTCGAAGAGCTGCCGCAGCCCGCTGTAGTCCTCCAGCCAGAGCGACACCGGCGCCAGGTCGAACATGGATTCGAAATCGGTCGAGAGAGACATGTCTTCTTTCGGGAGGCTTCAGACCGGCGCGCGATCGGCCAGCGGCGGCCGGCGCACGCGCGTGACCCAGTTGAAAAGCGGGGTGGCCATCAGGGTGCTGAGGATCGCCATCAGCACCAGGATCGAGAACAGGCCGGGCAGGATCACGCCCGCCTGCAGGCCGATGTTGATGATGATCAGCTCCATGAGCCCGCGCGCGTTCATGAGCGAGCCGATGGCCATCGCGTCGCGGTTGCTCTCGCCGGAAGCACGCGCCGCGGCCCAGCAGGCCAGGCCCTTGCCGCAGAACGAGGCCGCCAGGATCGCGACGGCGGCCAGCAGGATGCCCGGCGCCATCAGCACCGCCATGTGGGTGTTGAGGCCCGAATAGGTGAAGAACAGCGGCAGCAGGAAGATCACCACGAAGGGCTGCAACTGCGCGCGCAGCTTTTCGGTGAGCGCACCGCGCGGCAGCACCACGCCCAGCAGGAAGCCGCCAAAGACCGCGTGGATGCCGATCGCGTCCATCGCGAAGGCGCTCAGCGCGAACAGCACCAGCACCGTGGCCAGCAGGGTCGAACTCAACGGCGCATCGGGGCGCACATGGGCCGCCAGGCGCTGGAGCAGGCGCGAGCCCACGAAGATCATGAACAGCGCATAGAGCACGCCACCGCCGATCGCGGCATAGGCGCCGCCCCAGGCGCCGCCGAAGCTCGCCAGCACGATGGCCAGGATGCACCAGGCGGCCGCATCGTCGACCGCGCCAGCCGTCAGCGCCAGCGTGCCCAGCGAGGTGCCGGCCAGCCCGCGCTCGTGGATGATGCGCGCCAGCATCGGGAAGGCCGTGATGGCGATCGCGGCTCCGAGGAAGAGCGAGGCTTCCAGCGCCTTGGCCTTCGGCGAGAACAGGCCGGGCACGGTCAGCAGCCAGGGGATCAGCGCGAAGGCCAGCAGGAAGGGCACCACGATGCCCGCGGCCGACACCGAGGCGGCACTGCGGAAGCGGCTCTTGAAGTGGTCGGCCCGGAATTCGGTGCCGACCAGGAACATGTACATCCCCACGCCCAGCTGCCCGCCGACATAGAGCATGCCCAGCGTTTCCTTGGGGAACAGCGCGCGCTGCAGCTCGGGGAACAGCCAGCCCAGCAGCGAGGGCCCGAGCGTGACGCCGGCGATCATCTCGCCCACCACCTGCGGCTGGCCCAGCTTCTGCGCCAGCCGGCCCACCAGCTGGCAGACGGTGATGATGACCGCCACCTGCAGGAAGAAATAGACGGAAAGCTGGGTCGTGGGCATCGAGCGGTCTGGTTCTGTGGACGTTTATGAAATGGGCGTCCGGCGGCGATTATGGGCGCCGCATTCAAGAATCGGGCCGCAGCCCGGTGGCAACTGTGGGATGGCGCAGACGCACCCGCAGCTCCCGCCGCAGCCGCGTGTTGTCCAGCCGCCGCGATTCGCCCATGAAGCTCAGCAGCGAGGCCGGCAGCTGTTCCCGGGCCGCATCGCGCGCGATGCGCGGCGGACGGGGCATGCCATAGAGGTCGGCCGCCAGGTCGAAGTAGTCGCCCATCTTCAGTTCGGTGTCGTCGCTGGCATGGAAGGCCCGCTGCGTGCCGCCGCGCCACAGCGCCGCCACGCAGATGCGCGCCAGGTCGTCGGCATGGATGTGGTTGGTGTAGACGTCGTCCTCGCTGTGCAGCACCGGCGTCCCCTTGCGCAGCCGCTCGTGCGGGGTGCCGCCGACCCGGTCGGGCGCGTAGATGCCCGGGATGCGCAGGATGCGCGTGGCCACGCCCGCGCGGCCGAGCCAGCGCACCGCCTGCTCGGCATCGACGCGGCGCTGAGCGCGCGCGGTGCCGGGCCGCAGCGCACGGGTCTCGTCGATGCGCGCGCCGCCGCAGTCGCCGTAGACGCCGCTGGTCGAGCCGTAGACCAGCGCGTCGGGCAGCGAACGCAGGCGCAGCGCACGCACAAGCGCCAGGGTGCGCGGATCGCGCGCGCCCGAGGTGGTGGGCGGCGGCGCCAGGTGCAGCACCCGCGTGCCCAGCCCGGCCAGCCGGCGCAGGGCCTGCGGCGCATCGAGATCGGCCACCAGCGGGCGCAATCCGGCGGCCCGCAAGGCCGGCACACGCTCGGCCGAGGAGGTCACGGCGATCAGCTGGACACGGCCGCGCAGCAGGGCCGCGGCACGCATGCCGACGTCGCCGCAACCGACGATCAGGAGGCGCTGTCGGCGGAAGCGCGCAGGCAGCGCGCCGGGAGGGTTGTTGATTGAGGGCAAAATCCGGGCTTCCGCGTAGAGACGAGCTCCAAGAATACCCATGACCAGCGCATCGCCGCACGATTCCGGCTTCCAGATCACCGTCGAGCCCAGTGGACGCCAGTTCGTGGCCCAGAGCGACGAAACCATCCTTGCGGCCGGCATCCGCCAGGGCATCGGCCTGCCCTATGGCTGCAAGGACGGCGCCTGCGGCTCCTGCAAGTGCCGCAAGCTCTCGGGCGAGGTCACGCACGGCCCGCACCAGAGCAAGGCGCTGAGCGCCGAGGAAGAGCTGGCCGGCTTCGTGCTGACCTGCTGCGCCCGCCCGACCAGCGACGTGATGCTCGAATCGCGCCAGGTCACCGAGGCCGGCGCCTTCCCGATCCGCAAGATGCCCTCGCGCGTGCTGTCGCTGGGCAAGCAGTCGCACGACGTGATGCTGGTGCGCCTGCAACTGCCGGCCGGCGAGCCGATGCAGTTCCATGCGGGCCAGTACGTCGAGTTCATCCTGCGCGACGGCGCCCGCCGCAGCTACTCGATGGCCAACGCGCCGCACACGCTGGCCGTGCCCGGCACCGGCATCGAGCTGCACATCCGCCACCTGCCCGGCGGCAAGTTCACCGACCATGTGTTCGGCGCCATGAAGGAAAAGGAAATCCTGCGCATCGAAGGGCCCTACGGCAGCTTCTTCCTGCGCGAGGACTCCGACAAGCCGATGGTGCTGCTGGCCTCGGGCACCGGCTTCGCGCCCATCAAGGCGCTGATCGAGCACATGCAGCACAAAGGCATCGAACGCCCGGCCACGCTGTACTGGGGCGGCCGCCGCCCCGAGGACCTCTACATGGACGCCTGGGTGCGCGAGCAGGCCGCGGCCATGCCGCACCTGCGCTACGTGCCGGTGGTGTCGAACGCCGTGCCCGAGGACAACTGGACCGGCCGCACCGGCTTCGTCCACCGCGCGGTGCTGGAGGACTTCCCCGACCTGTCGGGCCACCAGGTCTACGCCTGCGGCGCGCCGATCGTGGTCGATTCGGCCAAGCGCGACTACCTGGCCGAGGCCGCGCTGCCGGAAGAGGAATTCTTCGCCGACGCCTTCACCACCGAAGCCGACAAGGCCCAGCCCTGAGCGCAGCGCGCCGCCCTTCACCGACCCGAGACAAAGACAACAACATGCACACCCGACACTTCCTCTGCACCCTGCTCGCCGGCGCCACCGTGCTGAGCGCCTTCCACGCCGGCGCGCAGCAGCGCCCGATCCGGCTGATCGTCCCGTATGCCGCCGGCGGCCCGATCGACGTCACGGCGCGCGTGCTGGCCGAGCGCGTGAAGGAGTCGCTGGGCACGGTGATCATCGACAACAAGCCCGGCGCGGGCGGCAACATCGGCGCCGATGCGGTGGCCAAGGCCGCGCCCGACGGCCTGACCATCGGCATCGCCGCGACCGCCACCAACGCGGTCAACCCCTGGCTCTACAGCCGCATGCCCTACAACGCGGCGACCGACTTCGCGCCCATCACGCAGATGGTGCGCGTGCCCAACGTGCTGGTGATGAATGCCGAGATCGCCCAGCGGTTGAAGATCAACACCGTGCCCGAACTGATCGCCTACGCCAAGGCCAACCCGGGCAAGCTCAACTACGGCAGCGGCGGCAACGGCAGCGCGGGTCACCTGGCCGGCGAGATGTTCAAGCAGCAGGCCGGCATCTTCGCGGTCCACATCCCCTACAACGGCGGCAACCCGGCGCAGCTGGCGCTGCTGTCGGGCCAGGTCGACTTCAACTTCGACAACCTCGCGACCGCGGCGCCGAACATCCGCTCGGGCAAGCTCAAGGCCATCGCCGTGACCACCGCGCAACCCAGCGCGTCGCTGCCCGGCGTGCCTGCGGTGGCGGCCACGCTGCCGGGCTTCGCGATCGACACCTGGTGGGGCCTGGTGGCGCCCGCCGGCACGCCGCACGAGGTGCTGGCCAAGCTCAACCACGCCTTCGTGGCGGCACTGAACTCGCCCGAGACCAAGACCCGCTTCGCCAACCTGCTGGCCGAACCGGTGTCGAACACGCCCGAGCAGTTCGGCGCATTCATGAAAAGCGAGTTGGCGAAGTACGAGAAGGTCGTGAAGGCGACGGGAGCGAAAGTAGACTGACCCCCGAGGGGCGCGCGCACTGCGTGTCGCAGCGCCTTCCCCCTTCCGGGGGCTACACCGGCGGCCCGGCAAAGCCGGTTCCGCAGCACTGGGATCTCCCCCGAGGCTTGCGCACTGCGTGTCGCTGCGCCTTCCCCCTTCCGGGGGCGACACCAGCGGCCCGGCAAAGCCGGTTCCGCGGTGTCCCTGGAAAAAGCAAAAGCCGCCCTCGGGCGGCTTTTTCATTCGCCCAGGTAGGCAGCCCGGACCTTGGGATCGTCGAGCATGACCTTGGCGTCGCCGCTCATGGTGATCAGCCCGGACTCCATCACATAGCCGCGGTCGGCGATCTGCAGCGCGCGGCTCGCGTTCTGCTCGACCAGCAGCACGGTCACGCCCTGGTCGTAGACGTTCTTCACCACCTCGAAGATCTTGTCGACCATGATCGGCGACAGGCCCATCGAAGGCTCGTCGAGCAGCAGCACCTTGGGGCGCGCCATCAGGGCGCGGCCCATGGCCAGCATCTGCTGCTCGCCGCCCGACATGGTGCCCGCCAGCTGGTCCTTGCGCTCGCGCAGCCGCGGGAAGATCGTGAACATGCGCTCGATGTCGGCCGCGATGCCGCCCTTGTCGTCGCGGATGTAGGCGCCGATCTGCAGGTTCTCGGTGATCGTCATGCGCGTGAACACGCCGCGGCCCTCGGGCACCATCACCAGCCCCTCGCCCACCAGGTCCCAGGCACCGCGGCCCTTGATGCTGCGGCCCAGGAATTCGATGTCGCCGTCGAGGAAGGGCAGCGTGGCGGTGATGGCCTTCATGGTGGTGGTCTTGCCGGCACCGTTGGAGCCGATCAGCGACACCAGCTCGCCCTCGTGCACCTCGAAGTCCACGCCTTTCACGGCCTGGATGCCGCCATACGCGACCTTGAGGCCGCTGACTTTCAGAAGCACCTTGCCCGCGGGCCTGGCGGTGGTCGGCACCGCCACGGGGCTGATCGTTTCGCTCATGTCAATGTCCTCCGGTGCCGAGGTAGGCCTCGATCACCTTTTCGTTCTTCTGCACCTCGGCCGGCGTGCCTTCGGCGATCTGCTTGCCGTAATCGAGCACGGTGAGCCGGTCGCACAGGCCCATCACCAGCTTCACGTCGTGTTCGATCAAGAGGATGGTGCGGTTGTCCTTGCGGATGCGGCTGATGAGCTCGCGCAGCATGATCTTCTCGGTGGCGTTCATGCCTGCGGCGGGCTCGTCGAGCGCGATGAGCTGCGGGTCGGTGGCCAGCGCGCGTGCGATCTCGAGACGGCGCTGGTCGCCGTAGCTCAGCGTCCGGGCCTTGTAGTCGGCGAACTTGCCGATGCCCACGTAGTCGAGCAGTTCGTGCGCGCGCTGCGCGATCGCGGCCTCCTCGGCCTTGAAGCTCGAGGTGCGCAGGATCGCGCCGATCACGCCCGAATGGGTGCGCACATGGCGCCCGACCATCACGTTCTCGAGCGCCGTCATGTCGGCGAACAGCCGGATGTTCTGGAAGGTGCGCGCGATTCCGGCCTTGGCCACCTCGTGCACCGCCGAAGGCTGGTAGGGCTTGCCAGCCAGTTCGAAGGTGCCGCTGTCGGGCGTGTAGAGCCCGGTGATCACGTTGAAGAAGGTGGTCTTGCCAGCGCCGTTGGGGCCGATCAGGCCGTAGACCTGGCCGCGCTGGATCTTGATGCCCACATCGGACAGCGCCTGCAGGCCGCCGAAGCGCTTGGAGATGCCGCGGACCTCGAGGATGGTTTCAGTCATTGGAGCTTCCTTCCTGCCATCTCAGGGATTGATCGACATCGGACGCGAAGGCGAACCGGGCACCGCATCGGCCGGGCTGTCGACGCCCGGAGCCTCGATCGGCGTGACCGGCGTGGCATCGCTGCCCTTGCGCTTGAGCGACTTGCCATGGTCGGGCGAGGGCCAGAGGCCGCGCGGGCGCACCAGCATGATCACGATCATCGCCAGCGCGATGAAGAGCTGGCGCAGGATGGAGGCGTCGAGCCGGCCGTCGGTCATGGCCTGCAGCGGGCCGGCCACGTAGCGCAGCACCTCGGGCAGCGCCGCCAGCAGCACCGCGCCCAGGATCACGCCCGGCAGGTGGCCGATGCCCCCCAGCACCACCATCGCGACGATCATCACCGACTCCATCAGGCTGAAGGACTCGGGCGACACGAAGCTCTGGAAGGCCGCGAACATCGCGCCCGACATGCCGCCGAAGCTCGCGCCCATGCCGAAGGCCAGCAGCTTGAGGTTGCGGGTGTTGATGCCCATCGCCTTGGCCGCGATCTCGTCCTCGCGGATCGCCATCCAGGCCCGGCCCACGCGCGAGAGCTGCAGCCGGTGCGAGATGATCACCGTGACGATCACCAGCGCCAGGAACAGGTAGTAGTAGAGCGAGACCGAGGAGATCGTGTAGTCGCCCAGCTTCAACGGCTTGCCCAGGTTCAGGCTCCAGAAGTGCACCGGGTCGATCGCGTCCAGGCCCTTGGGACCGTTGGTGATGTTGTAGGGATGGTCCAGCGTGTTGAGGAACACGCGGATGATCTCGCCGAAACCCAGCGTGACGATCGCCAGGTAGTCGCCGCGCAGCCGCAGCGTCGGCGCGCCCAGCAGCACGCCGAACACCCCGGCCAGCCCCAGTGCCAGCGGGATCACGATCAGCAACGAGGTGTGCAGCCCGTTGGGGAACATCGCCTTGAAGGCCGGGAAGGTCTCGGTCAGGTGCGGCGAACCCATCAGCGCGTAGAGGTAGGCCCCGATGGCGAAGAAGGCCACGTAGCCCAGGTCGAGCAGGCCGGCGTAGCCGACAACGATGTTCAGGCCCAGCGCCAGCAGCACGTAGAGCAGCGCGATGTCGACGATGCGCACCCAGGCATTGCCCTGGGTCTGCAGCAGCAGCGGCAGCGCCAGCAGCGCGAGCGCCGCGATGAGGAAGACGATGAGGTTCTTGCTTTTCATGATGGCTGTTCCTCAGGCTCGGTCCGCCACGCGCTCGCCCAGCAGGCCCGAGGGCCGCACGGTCAGCGTCAGGATCAGGATGACGAAAGCGAAGATGTCGCTGTGCTGGCTGCCCAGCACGCCGCCGGTGACCGTGCCCAGGTAGCCCGCGCCGATGGCCTCGATCAGGCCCAGCAGGATGCCGCCGACCACCGCGCCGGCCAGGTTGCCGATGCCGCCGAAGACCGCGGCCGTGAAGGCCTTGAGGCCCGGGCCGAAGCCCATGGCGTGCTGCGCGATGCCGTAGTTGGAGGCGTACATCACGCCGGCGATGGCCGCCAGCACGGCGCCGATGATGAAGGTCGCCGAGATCACCATGTCGGGCCGGATGCCCATCAGCGCGGCCACCCGCGGGTTCTCGGCCGTGGCGCGCATCGCGCGGCCCAGCTTGGTGTAGTTCACGACCCAGGTCAGGATCGCCAGCGACACCGCGGTCACGACCAGGATCATGATCTGGGTGGGCGAAATCGAGGCACCGGCCACCACGATCGACTCGCTGGGCAGCAGCGTCGGATAGGCCTTGTTGGTGGGACGCCAGATGATCATGGCCAGCGTCTGCAGCAGGATCGACATGCCGATGGCGGTGATCAGCGGTGCCAGCTTGGGGCTGTTGCGCAGCGGCCGGTAGGCCACCTTCTCGATCACGAAGTTGAGCGTGGCCGCCACCACGCAGGCGATGATCAGCGCGATCAGCAGCATGAGCCAGCCCGGGAGCCAGGGCATCGATTCCCGCATCATGCCGATGATGGTCCAGCTGGTCAGGGCCCCGACCATCAGGACTTCGCCGTGCGCAAAGTTGATCAAGTTGATGATGCCGTACACCATGGTGTAGCCCAAGGCTATCAAGGCATACATGCTGCCGAGGACCAGACCGTTGATGATCTGCTGCAGCAATATTTCCATAACGAGCGTCCCTATGTGATGGCACCTTTGGATGGCGCTTGCGCTTCACGGCGGCCCCGGATGGGCCCCGTGGCTTCATCTAGCAAAAAACCCGCCAACAGGTAGCTCCCGACGGGTTTGGCCGGATTGTAGTCACGGGTTCGGGCCGAATCGGCGCCCCCCTGCCCGGTGCTTTACCCATTGACTTCGGGGTGTTCACAGAGGTCATCGGCGCGTTTTGCGCCCAGCCGAAGGCGCGGCGCTCAGTTGTCGGCGTCGGTGTTGCGCTTTTGCAGGCTGCGCAGTTTTTCGGCGATGCGGATCTCCAGACCCCGCTCTACCGGCCGGTAGAAACCGGGCGACGCCATGCCCTCGGGCAGGTAGGTCTCGCCCGCGGCGAAGCCGTCTTCCTCGTCGTGCGCGTAGCGGTAGCCCTTGCCGTAGTCGAGCTCTTTCATGAGCTGGGTCGGCGCATTGCGCAGGTGCATGGGCACCGGCCGGGTACCGTCCTTCTTGATGAAGGCCTTGACCTCGTTGTAGGCCTTGTAGACCGCGTTGGACTTGGGCGCCACCGCGAGGTAGATCACGCATTCGGCCAGTGCCAGCTCGCCCTCTGGCGTGCCCAGCCGCTCGTAGACCTCGGCGGCATCGAGCGCCAGCCGCAGCGCGCGCGGGTCGGCCAGGCCGATGTCCTCGCTGGCCATGCGCACCAGCCGGCGCGCCATGTAGCGCGGGTCGGCACCACCGTCGAGCATGCGCACGAACCAATACAGCGCAGCGTCCGGGTCGCTGCCGCGCACCGATTTGTGCAGCGCGCTGATGGTGTCGTAGAACTGCTCGCCGCCCTTGTCGTAGCGCCGCATGCGCTCGCCGAGCACACGCAGCAGCCATTCGTCGGTGATCTGCGCGAGCTTCTCCGCGCCCGCGGCGACCGCCAGCGTTTCCAGCGTGTTGAGCAGCCGGCGCGCATCGCCGTCGGCATAGGCCACCAGGCGGTCGATGGCGTCTTCCTCGATCGCCGGCACCGCGTCGATGGCCTGGGCCTTGGCAACGATCTGTTTCAGGTCTTTCTCTTCGAGCGACTGCAGCACATACACCGCGGCACGGGACAGCAGCGCCGAGTTGACCTCGAAGGATGGGTTCTCGGTCGTGGCACCGATGAAGGTGAACAGCCCCGACTCCACATGCGGCAGGAAGGCGTCCTGCTGGCTCTTGTTGAAGCGATGCACCTCGTCGACGAAGACGATGGTGCGACGCTGCTCGAGGCCGTCGCGCGCCACGGTGGCGCGCTCGACCGCCTCGCGGATGTCCTTCACACCGCCGAGCACCGCGCTGATGCTCAGGAACTGGGCGTCGAAGGCATCGGCCATGAGCCGCGCGATGGTGGTCTTGCCGGTGCCCGGCGGGCCCCAGAGGATGCAGGAATGCGGCTGGCCGGATTCGAAGGCGATGCGCAACGGCATGCCCGGGCCCAGCAGGTGCTGCTGGCCGATCACTTCGGCCAGGGTCTTGGGGCGCAGCCGTTCGGCAAGAGGAGGCAGGGAGGAAATGGCCATGACAGGGTCAGCATTCTCGCCGCGGCGACCACGTCACGGCGGCTGCCGCACAAAGCCTGTTCAGGGCTTGAGGACGTCGGCGCCGGCCGGCGCCTTGAAGACGAAGGTGCCCGCGGGCAGGGCCGGGTTGACCTCCACCTTGCTGAACTTGAGCACCGAGCGCTGGCCGAAGCTGTCCTGGATCTCGAGCGCCGCCAGCGCATCGCCCTGGAAGCCGACCTGGATGCCCTGCAACTGGCCGTCCTTGGTCTTGGGCGTGGCCTTGACCCATTGCAGGCCGTCGCGCTCGGGGGCCGATTCCAGCGTGAAATCGGCCTGCAGCGCGCGCAGGTCGGGCGCGGCCGCGATCAGTGCGGCCGGGGTCGAACCCAGGGCCTGGGCCTGCGCGCGCTGCGTGACCTGGTTGAGGTCGACGTCGTAGAGCCAGAGGTTCTTGCCGTCGGCCACGATGGTCTGCGCGAAGGGCTTCTGGTAGTCGAACTTGAACTGGCCCGGGCGCTGGAAGGCGAAGGTGCCGGTCGACACCTTGGCGCGCGCGGGCTCGCCCTCCCGGGTCGGCGCCGTCACGGTCTGCGTGAACTCGGCCCGTCCGGACTTCACGTTCTTCACGAAGGCTTCGAGGCTTTCCATGCCGCCGGCCCAGACGCTCAGCGTCGCGCCCGCCATGCCGAGGCCGATCAGTGACTTCTTCAAAAACAACAACATCCCGCTCCGTTCACTCGGTGCGCGCAGGCACCAGGATTTCGCGCTGGCCGGCACCACTCATGGCGCTGACCAGCCCGGCTTTTTCCATGTCCTCGACCAGCCGCGCCGCGCGGTTGTAGCCGATCTTCAGGTGGCGCTGCACCAGCGAGATGCTGGCCTTGCGGTTCTTGAGCACGACCTCGACCGCCTGGTCGTACATCGGGTCCTTCTCGGCATCGCCACCTTCACCCAGTAGATCGCCCTCGCCGTCGACGGTTCCGCCTTCGAGCACGCCTTCGATGTAGTCGGGCTCGCCCTGGCTCTTGAGGTAGGCCACCACGCGGTGCACTTCCTCGTCGCTCACGAACGCACCATGCACGCGGATCGGCAAGCCCGTACCGCTCGGCATGTAAAGCATGTCACCCATGCCCAGCAGCGCCTCGGCGCCCATCTGGTCGAGGATGGTGCGGCTGTCGATCTTGCTCGAGACCTGGAATGCGATGCGGGTCGGGATGTTGGCCTTGATCAGGCCGGTGATCACGTCCACGCTGGGCCGCTGGGTGGCCAGGATCAGGTGGATGCCGGCGGCGCGCGCCTTCTGCGCGAGGCGGGCAATGAGTTCCTCGATCTTCTTGCCGACCACCATCATCAGGTCGGCCAGTTCGTCGATCACCACCACGATGTGCGGCTCGCGCTTGAGCGGCTCGGGATCGTCGGGCGTCAAGCTGAAGGGGTTGTAGATGAACTCCTCGCGCGCCTTGGCCTCGTCGATCTTCACGTTGTAGCCGGCCAGGTTGCGCACGCCGAGCTTGCTCATGAGCTTGTAGCGGCGCTCCATCTCGGCCACGCACCAGGTCAGGCCGTGGGCGGCCTGGCGCATGTCGGTGACCACCGGCGCCAGCAGATGCGGGATGCCTTCGTAGACCGACATCTCGAGCATCTTGGGGTCGATCATCAGCAGGCGCACGTCGCGCGCCTCGGCCTTGTAGAGCAGGCTCAGGATCATCGCGTTGATGCCCACCGACTTGCCCGAACCGGTGGTGCCGGCCACCAGCACGTGCGGCATCTTGGCCAGGTCGGCCACCACCGGGTTGCCGATGATGTCCTTGCCCAGGCCCATGGTCAGGAAGGACTTGCCTTCGTTGTAGACCTGCGAGCCCAGGATCTCGCTGAGCTTGATCGACTGGCGCTTGGCGTTGGGCAGCTCCAGCGCCATGTAGTTCTTGCCGGGGATGGTCTCGACCACCCGGATCGACACCAGCGACAGCGAGCGCGCCAGGTCCTTGGCCAGGCCGACGATCTGCGAGCCCTTGACGCCGGTGGCGGGTTCGATCTCGTAGCGCGTGATCACCGGGCCGGGCGAGGCCAGCACCACGCGCACCTCGACGCCGAAGTCCTTGAGCTTCTTCTCGATCATGCGCGAGGTCATCTCGAGCGTGTCGCTGGAGACGGTCTCCTGGCGCAGCTGCGCCGCGTCGAGCAGGTCGACCTGCGGCAGCTTGCTGTCGGGCAGTTCGCGGAACAGCGGCTTCTGCCGCTCTTTGGCCACGCGCTCGCTCTTGGGCACCTCGGCCAGCGCGGGCTCGATCTGCACCGGCGGCGACGCGGGCCGGCGGCGCGGCCGGGGCTCGGCCGCTTCGTCGAGCATCGGCTCGTTGGCCCGGGGATCGTCCAGTGCACCGACCTCCTCGCGCTCGCGCGCCGCCTGGCGACCCAGCTTGATGTCTTCGGCGATCTCGCGCTTCTCGCGGCGCGACTCGAACAGCGAATAGACCCGCTCGCCGATGCGCTCGGCGATGTGGCTCCAGGAAAAACGGAAGACCAGCGCCGAGCCGATCACGCCGGCCGCGATCGCGATCAGCGCCGAACCGGTGAAGCCCATCCACTTCACGCTCATCGGGCCGACGAAATAGCCCAGCACGCCGCCGCCATGACCGGGCAGCCGGAATTCGAGCCGGTAGAGGCGCGACCATTCGAGCATCGCGCTGGCGCACAGCAGCAGCACCAGGCCGAACCAGAAGGCCAGGCGGCTGCGGTTGAAGCGGCCCAGGGGCGCGGGTGGCGTCCCGCCACCGGCCTCGCCGCCGCGCAACCAGCCGGCCAGCGACGACAGCCAGACCCGCAGCCCTGCCGCCAGGCACCACCAGACCGAATACCCGGCCAGGAAGTAGCTGCCGTCGGCCACCCAGGCGCCGATGCGCCCGCCCCAGTTCTTGATGTCGCCGCCGGTGCCGGAGGTGGACCAGGCCGCATCGGAGGGCGTGAAGCTCAGCATGGCGATCAGCCAGAAGAGCAGCACCACGAAGCCCGCGATCAGCGTGATCTCGTGGGCGAAGCGCATGGCGCGCAGGCGAACCGGCGGCGGCTCACCGGAATTGGAGGACTGGAGTGTGTTCAGCGAATAGGTCATGTATGGCGCAACGCCCCATCGGCGAAAAGTATCCGCGGGCGCATGGAGCCTACAACGGAAAACGCCACGGTCCGAGCAGGAGCGTGGCGGTTACACACGGGCACAGCGAGGCTGAACGGGCCTTTGCCCCTCGGGGACTCACGCCAGCGAGGCGAGCCGTTCCTTGACGATCATCGAGCCATCAACTTGTGTCTGAACGAAACCACGCTCTTCGAGGTCCTTCATGACGCGACTGACCATCTCGCGCGAAGCGCCGACCATCTTGGCCAGGTCCTGCCGGGAGATCTTGTCGCGGATCTTGAGGTTGCCCTGGCCGTCGTCGACCGCGAACTCGATCAGCGAGCGCGCGACGCGCCCGTAGACGTCCATCAGCGCCAGCGATTCGATCTTGCGGTCGGCGTGGCGCAGGCGCTGCACCAGGCCGCGCATGATGTTGTACGACATCGAGGAGTTCTCCGGCAGGCAGCGGGAGAAGGCATCGCGGTCGAGCATCAGCACGTCGGTCTGGACCTCGGTGCGCACGGTGGCCGAATGCGGCTCGTCGTCGATCAGGCTCATCTCGCCGATGTAGTCACCCGGCTGCAGCGTGGCCAGGATGACCTCGCGGCCCCGGCTGTCGGTGCTCATCACCCGGGCCCGACCGGTCAGGATGATGAAGAGAGAATCCGACTTCTTGCCCTGCTCCACCACCATCTCGGCGCGCTTGAAACGCTTCTTGACGATGGCATCGGCAATGCTGGCCGATTGCGTCGGCGTCAGGGCCGCGAACAAAGGCACACGCCTGAGCAATTCAAGATTGGACAGCATCGACATTCATCAGTCCCCGTAGAGCGCGCGATTTCAAATCTATCGATTAATACAATCGCACGCATTGAAAACGCCTCCCACCGGAGGCGGCCCTGCAAGTGATACTCCTAGGCTATCACCCCTCAAAATGTACACCCTGATACAGGAAGAACGCCAAGTTTTCCACATATGACGTCGCCAACACACGCAAAGGTCCTTATCCTGGGCTCCGGCCCCGCCGGCTACACGGCCGCCGTCTACGCCGCCCGGGCCAATCTGCAGCCCCTGCTGATCACCGGCATGGCCCAGGGCGGACAGCTCATGACCACGACGGAAGTCGACAACTGGCCGGCCGACGTCCACGGCGTGCAGGGCCCCGAACTGATGCAGCGTTTCCTGGAGCATGCCGAACGCTTCAAGACCCAGATCGTGTTCGACCACATCAACAAGGTCGACTTCAGCCAGCGCCCGTTCACGCTGACCGGCGACAGCGGCACCTACACCTGCGACGCCCTGATCATCGCGACCGGCGCCTCGGCCAAGTACCTGGGCCTGCCCTCCGAGGAAGCCTTCATGGGCCGCGGCGTCTCGGGCTGCGCGACCTGCGACGGCTTCTTCTACAAGAACGAGGAAGTCTGCGTGATCGGCGGCGGCAACACGGCCGTGGAAGAAGCGCTGTACCTGTCGAACATCGCGAGCAAGGTCACGCTGGTGCACCGCCGCGACAAGTTCAAGGCCGAGCCGATCCTGGTCGACAAGCTGCACGAGAAGGTGGCCGAAGGCAAGATCGAACTCAAGACCCACAACACGCTCGACGAAGTGCTGGGCGACAGCACCGGCGTGACCGGCATCCGGCTCAAGAGCACCGAGACCGGCGCCACCGAGGACCTCACGCTCAAGGGCTGCTTCATCGCCATCGGCCACCACCCGAACACCGACATCTTCGAAGGCCAGCTCGACATGAAGGGCGGCTACATCGTCACCCGCTCGGGCCTGCAGGGCTTCGCCACGATGACCAGCGTGCCCGGCGTGTTCGCCGCCGGCGATGTGCAGGACAACATCTACCGCCAGGCCATCACCAGCGCCGGCACGGGCTGCATGGCGGCCCTCGACGCCCAGCGCTTCCTCGAGCAGGAATAGGCTTGTTTTTCGGCGCGAAGGCGGCCCCGTCTTCGCGCCGAAGCACAACAGCAGGCGCAAAAGCCGCGCTGCGCTATAATCTCAGGCTTTGCCGAAATCTGCGCACGTTGAAAAACGTCGACGTGTGAGCGGCAGCCGGGGTACCGCCACCCGTTTCTGGCGAGGTCAAGCTGCAAAACATCCCGCAACGCCCTGTTGTGTGCGAGCCCTCCTGCTTCAGGCAAGGCTCCATGGGTGCCAGCTGTTTATGAAAGAAGTGTCCACATGGCACGCGTATGTGACGTCACGGGCAAAGGCCCGATGGTCGGGAACAATGTTTCCCACGCCAACAACAAAACCAAGCGCCGGTTCCTCCCGAACCTGCAATACCGTCGTTTCTGGGTCGAAACCGAAAACCGTTGGGTTCGCCTGCGGGTTTCGAGCGCTGCACTGCGCCTGATCGACAAGAACGGCATTGATGCCGTGCTCGCAGACCTGCGCGCACGCGGCCAAGCTTAAGGAGCTGAATCATGGCAACGAGCAAAGGCGGACGCGAGAAGATCAAGCTGGAATCCACCGCGGGTACCGGTCACTTCTACACCACGAGCAAGAACAAGAAGACGATGCCTGAAAAGATGTCGATCATGAAGTTCGACCCCAAGGCACGCAAGCATGTCGAATACAAGGAAATCAAGCTGAAGTAATTCAGCCTGAAGCCCACGAAAAACCCGCTGTGATCCAGCGGGTTTTTTTGCGTCTGCTTTGGCGGCGGTTTTGCTGTCTGCGCTTCGGAGAAGCCAGGGGAGCAGTGAGGCGATCCAGCCCTGGCCCCCTGCCGCCACGGCCCATCAGGAGCCGCATCCGCCGCACGCTTCGCCCCAGCAGCCGCCAATGAAAAAGCCGGCTCGCAAGCCGGCTTTGAAGCAGAGGCGCAGAACGCTCAGCCGCGGGCGGCGCGCAGGCGAACCGAGAACTCGTGCAGCGCAGCGATGCCGCTGGCCTCGGCGCGGTGGCACCAGGCGGCCAGGTCGACGGCCAGCTGCTCGCGCGATTGCGAGGTGTTGAGCCATAGCTGACGCAGCTCTTCGCGCATCGTCACCATCTTGTCGAGCACCGGATGTGCCTCGCGGGCCTGCACCAGGTTCGGCTTGGCGGCCGCCGGCACCTTGTCGTCGTCGCGGTGCAGCCAGCGGTTCGCGGCCTTGAGCACCGACAGGTCGGCGCCCTTGGCCTTGAGCTGCGCGAGCTCGTCCTTGACGGTGCTGCGCATGCCGCGGGCATAGCCGGCCATGACTTCGTAGCGGTTGGCGATCACGGCCTCGAGCGTCTTCTCGTCGGCCACCGGGCGCACCTCGCCGATCAGCATCTTCGGCGGCACCTTCTTGACCTTGGCCCAGCCGATGGCCTGGAAGGCCTGGATGTAGAGCCAGCCGATGTCGAACTCGTACTTCTTGACCGAGAACTTGGCCGAGGTCGGGTAGGTGTGGTGGTTGTTGTGCAACTCTTCGCCGCCGATGATCAGGCCGATCGGCGAGATGTTGCGGCTGGCGTCCACCGCCTCGAAATTGCGGTAGCCCCAGAAGTGACCGATGCCGTTGACCACGCCGGCCGCCCAGAACGGGATCCAGAGCATCTGCACGGCCCAGACAGCCGCGCCGGCCGCGCCGAACAGGCCGAGGTTGATCACCAGCATCAGGCCCACACCCTGCCAGCTGAAGCGCGAATACAGGTTGCGCTCGATCCAGTCATCGGGCGTGCCATGGCCGTAGCGCGCCATGGTTTCCTTGTTCTTCGATTCCTTGCGGTACAGCTCGGCGCCGCGCCACATGACTTCGTCGATGCCCTTGACCTGCGGGCTGTGCGGATCTTCCTCGGTCTCGCACTTGGCGTGGTGCTTGCGGTGGATGGCGACCCATTCCTTGGTCACCATGCCCGTGCCCAGCCACAGCCAGAAGCGGAAGAAATGCGAGGGGATGGGCCCCAGATCCATGGCCCGGTGCGTCTGCGTGCGGTGCAGGAAGATCGTCACACCGGCGATGGTGATATGCGTGGTGACGAGCGTGTACAACACGATCTGCCACCATGCGATGTCCCACAAGCCGTGTCCGAGCCAGTCGATGGCCGCGCTCAGGACGGCAGAGTCAGGAAGCAACATTGAATTCGGTACTCCATGGCCGCACGAAGGTGCAGCCTCCAGGTAACCTGTGATTTTAAGGGTTGGGCCCCTCAAAGAGGCCTAAATCCTTGATGCCACAGGCGTTTTCCCCTACTTTGGAGTGCCGAACCTAGCCCCGGTTCCCTATTTCCGTGTCCAGACGGCCGCGAAGAAGCCGTCGGTCGCATGCCGGTGCGGCCAGAGCCGCAGGTAACGGGTGGCGCCCTCGCCGCCGGCCCCCAGTTGCTCCGCGCCGGCCACCTTCAGGTCCGTCAGCAGGGCCGTCGCCTCCTGCGGCTCGAAATCCGGGTTGGCGGCACTGAAGGCTTCGGCAATGGCTTCGTTCTCCTCGGGCAACACGCTGCATGTTGCGTAGACGAGACGGCCGCCCGATTTCACGAGCCGCGCGGCGCTCTGCAGGATCGCCGTCTGCTTGGCGGTCAGTTCCTCGACCGACTTCGGCGACTGGCGCCACTTGAGGTCCGGGTTGCGCCGCAGCGTGCCCAGGCCGGAACAGGGGGCATCGACCAGCACCCGGTCGATCTTGCCGGCCAGGCGCTTGATGCGCTCGTCGCGCTCGTGCGCGATGGCCGCCGGATGAACATTCGACAGCTTGCTGCGCGCCAGCCGCGGCTTGAGCGCGTCGAGCCGGTGCGCCGAGGTGTCGAAGGCGTAGAGCCGGCCGGTGTTGCGCATGGTGGCGCCGATCGCCAGCGTCTTGCCACCGGCGCCGGCGCAGAAGTCCACCACCATCTCGCCGCGCTTGGCATCGAGCAGCAGGGCCAGCAACTGCGAGCCTTCGTCCTGCACCTCGACCGCGCCGCGCGCGAAGGCGTCGAGCTTGGTCAGCGCCGGCTTGCCGTCGATGCGCAGGCCCCACGGGGAAAAGGGGGTGGGCAGGGCTTTGATCGACGCCAGCGCCAGTTCCTTCTGAACGTCGGGGCGCTTGTCGTGCAGCACGTTCACGCGCAAGTCGAGCGGGGCCGGCTGCTGCAGGCTCTCGACCAGGGGCCAGAACTGGTCGCCCAGCTGCGCCTTGAGCGGCGCGACCAGCCACTCGGGCAGGTTGTGGCGATGGCGCTCGAGCAGATCGTCGGGACGGACCGCGTCGCAGTTGTCGAGCCAGCGCTTTTCGGTGTCGTTGAGTGCGCTCTTGAGGAAATCGCGCGGGCCGTGAAAGCCCAGGATCGCCATGCGGCGCTCCTTCGAGCCGGTGCCCGAGGGGGACAGGTGGTCGAACAGCAGCTTCTTGCGCAGGACCGTGAAAACGGTCTCTGCCAGGGTGGCGCGCTCGCGCGGGCCGAACTCGCGGTGCTCGCGGAAAAATCGGGAAACGACCTGATCGGCCGGGTGATCGAACTTCAAGACAAGGCCGACCAGATCGGCGCAGGCTTCCAACAGGGCTTTGGGGTGCATGCCCCGATTGTCTCAGCCGCGGGACCTCGCCTGCTTCCAGGCCGGCCGCGCGCACGAAAATGCGTGCATGAACGACACCGACCTGCCGCCCCTGATCGAAACGCCACCCGGGCGCTACCGCCACTACAAAGGAGGCGAATACGACGTCGTCGGCACCGTGCGGCACAGCGAAACCCTCGAGCCGATGACGCTCTACCGCGCGCTCTACGGCCAGCGCGGCCTGTGGGTGCGCCCGGCCGCCATGTTCGGGGAAGAGATCGTCTTCGAGGGGCGTGCGCAGCCCCGCTTCCGCAAGATCGACTGAAGCCGCCGGGGCGTGCTCAGCCGCAACGAACGGCGGTCACGCGGCTGCGCGCATCGACCTCGAGATTCAGGCGCGCGGCATTGAACTCCAGGGTCACGGCCTGACCGGGCCTGAGCACGCGCGACACCGTCGCGTTGGCGCGGGTGCGGGCGGCGGCTTCGAGCTGCGGCGACAGCGTCTGGCCCACCGCGAACCGGGCACCCGCGGCGCTGCACTCGGGCTGCGGCACGGGCGCGGGCACCGGTGCCGGCCTGGCCACCACCGGCGCCTCGACCACCGGCGCAGGCGCCGGCGCGGGCGCCGCACAGGCGGTCAGCAGGCCGATCGCCAGGGCGGCGATGGAAAAACCGATCGTTCTTCGGGTCATTCGGGCACTCCCTGAAAAACCGGATTGTGTCATCGGGACTGCGCCAGCCAGCGGGCGATCGCACGCGGATAGAGCCGGTGCTCCTGCGTCAGCACGCGTGCGGCCAGGGCCTCGGGCGTGTCGTCGGCGAATACGGGCACCACGGCCTGGTCGACGATCGGGCCATGGTCGAGCACGGCCGTGACCTGGTGCACCGTGGCGCCCGCCACGCGGCAGCCCGCCTCGAGGGCGCGCCGGTGCGTGTCCAGGCCCGGAAAGGCCGGCAGCAGCGAGGGATGGATATTGAGCAGCCGCCCCTCGTAGCGCGCCACGAAGCCCGGCGTGAGGATGCGCATGAAGCCTGCGAGCACCACCAGCGCCGGCGCATGGACATCGATGGCTTCGGCCAGCGCCGCATCGAAGGCCTCGCGCGTCGCGAAGGCCTTATGCGACAGCACCGCCGTGGCGATGCCCTCGGCCTGCGCGAAAGCCAGTCCGCCTGCGTCGGCCTTGTTGCTCACGACGGCGGCGATGCGCGCGTCGAAGCGCTCGGCCCAGCGTTCTTGGGCCGCCGCGCGCACGATGGCGGCCATGTTGGAGCCTCCGCCCGAAATCAGGATCACGATGTTTTTCATGGGTCGCGGGATTATCCGTGCGCCTGCACCGCGGTCCTGGCGTGCCCGGTTGTCGCAGCGCGGACACCCGAATCACGCACGACCGTGCTAAAAAGTCGGATTCCGGAGACACGCCGCCCTCCTCGCGGCGACGGAATCAACCATTCGAGGCAAGCATGGATTTGAGCTTCACACCCGAAGAACAGAAGTTCCGCGAAGAGGTTCGCGCCTGGGTCAAGGAAAACCTTCCGCACGAGATTTCGCACAAGGTGCACAACGCGCTCGAACTCACGCGCGACGATCTGCAAGGCTGGGCCAAGATCCTCGGCAAGAAGGGCTGGCTGGGCTACGGCTGGCCGAAGGAATTCGGCGGCCCCGGCTGGACCGCGATCCAGCGCCACCTGTTCGAGGAAGAGACCGCACTGGCCGGCGCGCCGCGCATCATCCCCTTCGGCCCCGTGATGGTGGCCCCGGTGATCATGGCCTTCGGCAACGCCGAACAGCAGAAACGCTTCCTGCCCGGCATCGCCAGCGGCGAAGTCTGGTGGAGCCAGGGCTACAGCGAACCCGGCTCGGGCTCCGACCTGGCGTCGGTCAAGACCAAGGCCGAGCGCCAAGGCGACAAGTACATCGTGAACGGCCAGAAGACCTGGACCACGCTGGGCCAGTACGGCGACTGGATGTTCAACCTCGTGCGCACCAGCAACGAAGGCAAGCCGCAGACCGGCATCAGCTTCCTGCTGCTCGACATGAAGTCGCCCGGCGTCACGGTGCGCCCGATCAAGCTGCTCGACGGCGGCCATGAAGTGAACGAAGTGTTCTTCGACAACGTCGAAGTGCCGGCCGAGAACCTGATCGGCGAAGAGAACAAGGGCTGGACCTACGCCAAGCACCTGCTCTCGCACGAACGCACCAACATCGCCGACGTGAACCGCGCCAAGCGCGAGCTCGAGCGCTTGAAGCGCATCGCCAAGAGCGAAGGTGTCTACGACGAGCCGCGCTTCCGCGACGAGGTCGCCAAGCTCGAGGTCGACATCGTCGCGCTCGAGATGATGGTGCTGCGCGTGCTGTCGGCCGCCACCTCGGGCAAGAACTCGCTCGACGTCGCAGGCCTGCTCAAGATCCGCGGCAGCGAGATCCAGCAGCGCTACAGCGAACTGATGATGCTGGCCGGCGGCCCGTATTCGCTGCCGCTGATCCGCGAAGCCATGGAAGCCGGCTGGCAGGGCAACTTCCCGGGCGGCAACCCGGCGCTCGCGCCGCTGACGTCGACCTTCTTCAACATGCGCAAGACCACCATCTACGGCGGTTCGAACGAAGTGCAACGCAACATCGTCGCGCAGACGGTCCTGGGCTGAGGAGACACGAACATGGACTTCAATTTCACCGACGACCAGGAACAGCTGCGCGACGCGGTCCGCAAGTGGGTCGACAAGGGCTACGACTTCGAGCGCCGCCGCGGCATCGAGGCCAAGGGCGGCTTCTCGCGCGAGGCCTGGGACGAACTGGCCGAACTCGGCCTGGGCGGCCTGTACATCTCCGAAGACGACGGTGGCCTGGGCATGGGCCCGGTGGCCGGCATGGTCGTGATGGAAGAACTGGGCCGCGGCATCGTGCTCGAGCCCTTCGCGCAAACGCTGATCGCGGGTGCGGTGCTCGGCGGCTATGCCGACGGCAACCTCAAGGACAACTGGCTGCCGCGCATCGCGGGTGGCCAGGCCATCGTGGTGCTGGCCTACCAGGAGCGCAAGGCGCGCTACCGCCTCGACGTGTGCGAGGCCACGGTCGTGAAGTCGGGCAGCGGTCATTCGCTGACCGGCGCCAAGAGCCTGGTGGCGGTGGGTGACGAGGCCGATGCCTTCATCGTGCCCGCCAAGGTCGACGGCAAGATCGCCCTGTTCCTGGTCGAGCGCAGCGCCAGCGGCGTCGAAGCCCGCGGCTACGGCACGCAGGACGGCAGCCGCGCGGCCGAGGTCGTGTTCGACAAGGCCGATGCCGCGCTGATCACGGCCGACGGCCTGGCTGCGCTGGAGTACGCGGTGGACGTCGGCATCGCCGCCACCTGCGCCGAAGCCGTCGGCGTGATGGACAAGACCGTCGCCCTGACCATCGACTACATGAACCAGCGCAAGCAGTTCGGTGTGGTGATCTCCAGCTTCCAGGCGCTGCGCCATCGCGTCGCCGACATGAAGATGCAGCTCGAACTCGCACGCTCGATGAGCTACTACGCGACGCTCAAGCTCAACGCACCGGCCGACGAGCGCCGCCAGGCGCTGGCGCGCGCCAAGTACCAGCTGGGCACGTCGATGCGCTATGTGGCCGCGAACTCGGTGCAGCTGCACGGCGGCATCGGCGTGACCGACGAATACATCGGCAGCCACTACTTCCGCAAGCTCACGCAGCTGGAACTGACCTTCGGCGACACGCTGCACCACCTGGGCGAAGTGTCGGCCCGCATGCAGGACACGGCCGGCGTCTTCGCCTGACGGTCTTTCCCTCTTAGCATCCAACGCCCGCCCGCTTCTGCGCCGGCGGGCGTTTTCACGTGGACCCCAGCCCCAGGAACGCAACATGCCATCCCGCCGCACCCTCCTCGCCATGGCCGTCCTCGGGACCGCCGCCACCGCCATGCTGACCGCCTGCGCAACGTCCTCCCCGCCATCGACCACCGAACGCCCGCCGATCGTCTTCATGCACGGCAACGGCGATTCGGCCGCACTGTGGCAGACCACGCTCTGGCGCTTCGAATCCAACGGCTGGCCGCGCGATCGGCTGTTCGCGGTCGACCAGCCCACGCCGCTGGCACGCGACGACGATGCCGTGGCGCAGCCCGGCCGCAGTTCGAGCGCCGAATCGGCCGCCTTCCTGAAGGCCGAGGTCGACCGGGTGCTCAAGGCGACCGGCGCCAGCAAGGTGGTGCTGATCGGCAACTCGCGCGGCGGCAACACGATCCGCAACTACGTGCAGAACGGCGGCGGCGCGGCCGTGGTGAGCCACGTGGTGCTGGGCGGCAACCCGGCGCACGGCATCTGGGCGGTCAGGGGCTTCCGCGAGAACAACGAGTTCTCGGGGCTCTCGCGCTTCATGCAGCAGCTCAATGCGCCCAAGGGCCCGAACGGCGACGAGGTCACGCCGAGCGTGAAATGGCTGACCCTGCGCTCGGACAACAACGACAAGTACGCGCAGCCCGACGGTGCGTGGATCGGCGCGCCGGGCCAGCCGACGAACATCGGCTTCGACGGACCGGCGCTCAAGGGGGCGACCAACCTCGTGCTGCCGCGCGCCGACCACCGCGAGGTCTCGTTCTCGCCGGCCGCCTTTGCCGCCACCTGGCAGTTCCTCACGGGCGAGGCGCCACGCAGCACGGCCATCGCGCCCGAAGCCAGTGTGGTGCTCGGCGGCCGCGTGCTCAACGCGGAGAACCTGCCGCTGGCCGGTGCGCAGCTCGCCATCTACGCGGTCGACCCGGCCACGGGCGTGCGGCGCGGCGAGGCGGTGCACCGCCAGGACATCGGCGCCGACGGCCGCTGGGGCCCCTTCGCCGCACGCGGCGACACGTTCCATGAGTTCGCCGTCAGCGCCGCGGGCGGCGTGACCCACATCTACCGCAGCCCCTTCCCGCGCAGCAGCAGCGTGGTCCACCTGCGCCCCGAACGCCTCGCGGCCGCCGACAGCGGCGCGAATGCGGTCGTGGTCTTCACGCGGCCGCGCGGCTACTTCGACGTGCAACGCGACACCCTGCGCTTCGACGGCCAGAGCCCGCCGGCCGGCGTGCCGCCCAAGGGCGCGGGCGTGTCGAGTTCCAGGCTGCGCATCGCGGCGGATGCGCCGCAACGCGCGGTCAGCGGCGAGTTCAACGGCGAACGCATCGCCGGCCAGACCTGGCCCGCGGCACAGGGCCATGTGACGGTGCTCGAACTCACCTACTGACGCCATGGACGCCACCCCGACGCCCTGCCTGCTGCAGACGCGCGACGCGCGCGGCGTGGTCACGCTGACGCTGAACCGGCCCGCGGCCTTCAACGCGCTGTCGCAAGCCCTGATCGAGGCGCTCGAGCAGGCGCTGGACGGTATCGCAGAAGACGAGCAGGTGCGCGCGGTCGTGATCGCCGGCGCCGGCAAGGCCTTCTGCGCCGGGCATGACCTCAAGGAGATGCGCGCAGAGCCCTCGTTGAACTACTACCAGCAGCTGTTCGAGCGCTGCGGCGCGATGATGCTGCGGATCCAGCGCCTGCCGGTGCCCGTGATCGCGCGCGTGCACGGCATCGCCACCGCGGCCGGCTGCCAGCTGGTGGCGATGTGCGACCTGGCGGTGGCCGCGAGCGATGCGCGCTTCGCGGTCAGCGGCGTCAACGTGGGCCTGTTCTGCGCCACGCCCAGCGTCACGCTGTCGCGCAACCTGGGGCGCAAGGCGGCCTTCGAGATGCTGGTGACGGGCGAGTTCATCGGCGCCGAGGAGGCCCGGGACAAGGGGCTGGTCAACCGCGTGGCGCCGCCCGAGGCCCTCGACGCCGAGGTCGAATCGCTGGTCGCGAGCATCGTCGCCAAGCCGCGCATCGCGCTGGCGCTCGGCAAGGGCCTGTTCTACCGCCAGCTCGAAACCGGCATCGAGGCTGCGCTGGCCGACGCCAGCCAGACCATGGCCTGCAACATGATGGACGAGAGCGCGCTGGAAGGCGTGCAGGCCTTCATCGAGAAGCGCCCGCCCGACTGGCGCTAGCTGTCGTGCAGCCGCGAACTCTGCGGCAGGTGCGCCATCAGGAACTCCATCTGGTCCGCCAGGATGCGGCGGTTGCGCAGGATGAAGTCCTCCCAGAGGCTGGGCACGTAGGGCGTGTAGAGCAGCGGCATGTTGGCCTGCTCGGGCGTGCGGCTGCTCTTGCGGTGGTTGCAGGGCTTGCAGGCCGTGACCACGTTCATCCACACGTCGATGCCCTGCTGCGCGAAGGGGATGATGTGCTCGCGCGTGAGTTCGTCCTCGTGGAAATGGCCGCCGCAATAGGCGCAGACATTGCGGTCGCGCGCGAACAGCTTGCTGTTGCTCAGGCCGGGCCGCTGCGTGAACGGATTGATGCGGGGCACACCCTTGGTGCCGATGATGCTGTTGATCGCGATCTGCGACTGCAGGCCGGTGACCGCATTGTGGCCGCCACGGAAGACCGCCACCTGCGCGCCGACCTCCCAGCGCACCTCGCCCGCCGCGTAGTGGAGCACCGCCTCTTCAAGCGAAATCCACGACTGGGGCAGCCCTTGGGCCGACAGCTTCAAGACCTTCACACACGCCTCCTGACAACAGGGAAGAACACGGAGAGACCCGGACCACGGCAGCACCCCGGAGGGCACGCACCGCGACGCACTGCGTCACAATATACCGGCTTTGTGACAACACGCCCTGCCGTGGCCCCATTCCGCGGGCTTGCAGCGCTCTCAAAAACAGATCGATCCATGCAGGTTTTTCGCGGATTCCGGCATCCTGGCGTGGCTTCGGCCTGCGCCCTCACCATCGGCAATTTCGACGGCGTGCACCGTGGCCACCAGGCCATGCTGGCGCTGCTGCAGACCGAAGCGCGCCAGCGCGGCCTGCCCAGCTGCGTGCTGACCTTCGAACCCCACCCGCGCGACTACTTCTCGGCGCTCACCAAGCAGCCGGCGCTGGCGCCCGCGCGCATCGGCACGCTGCGCGACAAGCTGGGTGAGCTGGCGGCCTGCGGGGTGGCGCAGACCATCGTGCTGCCCTTCGACGCCCGGCTGGCCGCGCAATCGCCCGAGGAATTTATCCGGAACGTGCTGATCGAGGGCCTGGGCACGCGCTACGTGCTGGTGGGCGATGACTTCCGCTTCGGCGCCAAGCGGGCCGGCGACTACGCGATGCTCGACGCCGCCGGTGAACAACATGGCTTCGACGTGGCGCGCATGAACAGCTATGAAGTCCGCGGGCTGCGGGTGTCGAGTTCGGCGGTGCGCGAGGCGCTGGCCGAGGGCCGCATGGCCGACGCCCAGACCCTGCTGGGCCGGCCCTACGCCATCTCGGGCCATGTGGTGCACGGCCGCAAGCTGGGGCGCGCGCTGGGCGCCACCGCGCCGGGCCAGGACGACGGCTTCCGCACGCTCAACCTGCGCTTCAAGCACTGGAAGCCGGCCGCCAGCGGCATCTTCGCGGTGCTGGTGCACGGGCTGGCCGAGCGCCCGCTGCAGGGCGTGGCGAACCTCGGCGTGCGCCCCTCGCTGGACCCGAACGACGTCAACGCGGGCCGCGTGCTGCTGGAAACCCATTGCCTCGATTGGCCCGCCGAACTGGGGCGAGAAGGCGGCTACGGTAAAATCGTCCGCGTGGAACTGCTGCACAAACTGCACGACGAATTGCGCTACACCAGCCTCGAAGCCCTCACCGCGGGCATCGCCAAGGATGGCGACGACGCACGCGCCTTCTTTGCGTCCACCCACCGTCAGACCACGCGCGACCGAATTTAAAGCGGAACCGTCTTCCGCCGCGCGCGGCCGCCCTTGTGTCACATCGGCGCCGCACCCTCCCCCGATTCTTCGAGCGCTGCCCCGCAGCGCAGACACCTGGAAACCCCATGGCTGACAACAAAACCGCAGGCGGCACCGATTACCGCGCCACCCTCAACCTGCCCGACACCCCCTTCCCGATGCGCGGCGACATGTCCAAGCGCGAGCCGGGCTGGGTCAAGGAGTGGGAAGACCAGGGCCTCTACAAGCGGCTGCGCGACGCCCGCATCGGCAAGCCGAAGTTCATCCTGCACGACGGCCCGCCCTACGCCAACGGCCAGATCCACATGGGCCATGCGGTCAACAAGATCCTCAAGGACATGATCACCAAGGCGCGCCAGCTCGAAGGCTTCGACGCGCTCTACGTGCCCGGCTGGGACTGCCACGGCCTGCCGATCGAGAACGCGATCGAGAAGAAGCACGGCCGCAACCTGAGCCGCGACGACATGCAGGCCAAGAGCCGCGCCTTCGCGACCGAGCAGATCGCGCAGCAGATGGCCGACTTCCAGCGCCTGGGCGTGCTGGGCGAGTGGGACCACCCGTACAAGACCATGGACTTCGCCAACGAGGCCGGCGAGCTGCGCGCCTTCAAGCGCGTGATCGAGCGCGGTTTCGTCTACCGCGGGCTGAAGCCCGTGTACTGGTGCTTCGACTGCGGTTCCTCGCTGGCCGAGTTCGAGATCGAGTACGCCGACAAGAAGTCGCAGACCATCGACGTGGCCTTCAAGGCGCACGAGCGCGCCAAGGTGCTCGAAGCCTTCGGCCGCCCCGATGTGCTGGGCGACATCTTCGCGGTCATCTGGACCACCACCGCCTGGACCATCCCGGCCAACCAGGCCATCAACCTGAACCCCGAGCTCGAGTACTCGCTGGTCGACACCGAGCGCGGCCTGCTGATCCTGGCCAATTCCCTGGTCGAGATGTGCATGACGCGCTATGCGCTCGACGGCAAGGTGCTGGCCACGGTCAAGGGCGAGGCACTGGGCGGGCTGGAATTCGAGCATCCGCTGTACGACGTGGATGCCGGCTACCAGCGCCTGTCGCCGGTCTACCTGGCCGACTACGCCACCGCCAGCGACGGCACCGGCCTGGTCCACTCGTCGCCCGCCTATGGCGTGGACGACTTCAACTCCTGCATCGCCCACGGCGTCGCCTACGACGACATCCTGAACCCGGTGCAGGGCAACGGCACCTACGCCCCGGACTTCCCGCTGTTCGGCGGGCAGCACATCTGGAAGGCCGTGCCGGAGATCATCGCCGCGCTGCGCGACGCCAACCGCCTGCTGGCCACCGAGGGCATCACCCACAGCTACCCGCACTGCTGGCGCCACAAGACGCCGGTGATCTACCGCGCCGCGGCGCAGTGGTTCATCCGCATGGACGAGGGCGAAGGCGTGTTCACCAAGGACAAGGCGCCCAAGACGCTGCGCCAGACCGCGCTCGACGCCATCGAGCAGACCAGCTTCTACCCGGAGAACGGCAAGGCGCGCCTGCACGACATGATCGCCGGCCGGCCCGACTGGTGCATCTCGCGCCAGCGCAGCTGGGGCGTGCCGATCCCCTTCTTCCTGCACAAGGATTCGGGCGAGCTGCATCCGCGCACCATGGAGATCCTCGACCAGGCCGCCGACATCGTCGAAAAGGGCGGCATCGAGGCCTGGAGCCGCGTCACGACCGAGGAGATCCTCGGCGCCGAGGACGCGCCCAGCTACACCAAGAGCACCGACATCCTCGAGGTGTGGTTCGACTCCGGCTCGACCTTCTATCACGTGCTGCGCGGCACCCACCCCAACGTGCACCACGACGTCGGCCCCGAGGCCGACCTGTACCTCGAAGGCCATGACCAGCACCGCGGCTGGTTCCATTCGTCGCTGCTGATCGCCTCGGCGCTCGAGGGCCGCGCGCCCTACAAGGGCCTGCTGACGCACGGCTTCACGGTCGACAGCCAGGGCCGCAAGATGAGCAAGTCGCTGGGCAACGGCATCGACCCGCAGGAGGTCAGCAAGAAGCTGGGCGCCGAGATCATCCGCCTGTGGGTGGCGGCCAGCGACTACTCGGGCGACATCGCGGGCGACGACAAGATCCTGGCGCGCGTGGTCGATGCCTACCGCCGGATCCGCAACACGCTGCGCTTCCTGCTGGCCAACACCAGCGACTTCGACATCGCCAAGGACGCGGTGCCGCTCGACCAGCTGCTCGAGATCGACCGCTACGCGCTGGCGCGCGCGGCCGAGTTCCAGGCCGAGATCCTGGCCCACTACCAGGTCTACGAGTTCCACCCGGTGGTGGCCAAGCTGCAGATCTACTGCTCCGAAGACCTGGGCGGCTTCTACCTCGACGTGCTCAAGGACCGGCTCTACACCACGGCACCCGGCTCGCAGGCGCGCCGCAGCGCGCAGACCGCGCTGTGGCACATCACGCAGGCGATGCTGCGCTGGATGGCGCCCTTCCTGAGCTTCACCGCCGAAGAGGCGTGGAAGCTGGTGGGCACGGGCGCGCCCGGCACCTCGATCTTCACGCAGGTCTACAGCGACCTGGGCACGCCCGACGACGGCCTGCTGGCCAAGTGGACGCGCATCTGCGAGATCCGCGACAGCGTCAACAAGGAGATCGAGACGGTGCGCGCCACCGGCCAGGTCGGCTCCTCGCTGCAGGCCAACGTGGTGCTCACCGCCACGCCGGAAGACCATGCGCTGCTGGCCTCGCTGGGCGAAGACCTGAAGTTCGTGTTCATCACCTCGGCCGTCACGCTGGTGGCCGGCGACGCACCCTCGGTGCTGGTCACGCCCAGCGCCGACACCAAGTGCGAGCGCTGCTGGCACTGGCGTGCCGACGTGGGACACGATGCGGCGCACCCGACGCTGTGCGGCCGCTGCACCAGCAACCTCTACGGCGCCGGCGAAGCGCGGAGCGTCGCCTGATGGCCCGCGCCGTCACCGCCAAGCGGGGTGCGGGCAAGAGCCTGGCCAACAGCATCTGGCCCTGGCTGGGCCTGGCGCTGGTGCTGTTCATCCTCGACCAGTTCACCAAGACGCTGATCCTGGGCTACTACCGGCTCGGCGACTGGACCCAGATCACCGGCTTCTTCAACATCGTGCGTGCGCACAACACCGGCGCGGCCTTCTCCTTCCTGGCCGACAGCTCGGGCTGGCAGCGCTGGCTGTTCACCGGCATCGGCCTGGCGGCTGCGGTGTTCATCGTCTGGATGCTGAAGTCGCACGCGGGCCAGAAGCTGTTCAGCTTCGCCATGGCCTGCATCCTGGGCGGCGCCGTGGGCAACGTGGTCGACCGCATGATGCACGGCTACGTGGTGGACTTCCTGGACTTCCACCTCGCCGGGCGCCACTTCCCGGCCTTCAACGTGGCCGATGCGGCGATCACCATCGGCGCCATCTGCCTGATCCTGGACGAGCTGCGGCGCGTCAAACGCGGCAAGTAAGCCATCTCCCTTCGCTTCTCACGAAAACCGCGTCGACCCTCCTAGGGTTTACGCGGTTTTCTCGTTCGTCATCACAGGGTCATACTGCCGTGGTGCAATGTAATCGATTACATATCGCCACCACAGATGAACATCCAGATCGTTGCCGAACGTGCCGGCGTCTCCGTCGCCACGGTTTCACGTGCATTCAATTTCCCGGACAAGGTCGCGCCCGCCACCCGTGAGCTGGTCGAGCGCGTGGCCAAGGAGCTGGGTTACCTGCCCAACGCCAGCGCCCGCACGCTGCGCACCCAGCGCAGCCGCGTGCTGGGCGTGGTGCTGCCCACGCTGCTGAACCCGACCTTCGCCGAATGCCTGCAGGGCATCGCCGAGGCTGCGGCGGCCGGCGGCTATGCGATCATCCCGGTCACCACCGGCTACGAGGTCGAGGAGGAGCAGCGCTCGGTCCACCAGCTGCTGGCCGGCAATGTCGACGGGATGATCCTGGTGGTCTCCAACCCCTCGAACTCGGTCGCGCTGCAGCGGCTGCACGGCGCGGCCGTGCCCTACGTGCTGGCCTACAACCGGCACCCGGCCCATCCCTGCGTCTCGGTCGACAGCGAGCGCGCCTCGGCCGAGGTGGTCGAGCGGCTGGTGCGGCTGGGCCACCGGCGCATCGCCATGGTCAGCGGCACGCTGGCCGCGTCCGACCGCTCGCAGCAACGCTTTCGTGGCTACCTCCAGGGCATGGCCGACGCCGGCCTGGACGCGCTGCCGCTGCTCGAGGTGCCCTTCGTCGAGACGGCGGTCGAGGCCGTGCGCCACTACCTCGAGGCCGCGCCGCGCCCCAGCGCCCTGTTCTGCTCGAACGACCTGCTGGCGATCCGCTGCATCCGCGCCGCGCACCGCAACGGCCTGCGCGTGCCGCAGGACCTGGCGGTGGTGGGCTTCGACGGCATCGCGCTCGGCGAGGACCTGACGCCCGCCCTGAGCACCGTGACCCAGCCCAACCACGACATCGGCCGCCATGCGGTGGAACTGCTGGTGAAGGCGCTGGCCGCCGGCACCGCGCCCGGCGCCGACGCCAGCCTGCTGCTGCCCCATGCCTTCCGCGAAGGCGAGTCCTATGCGGCGGCGCCGGCCTGACCTCTTTCGTTTTCTCTTTCTCCCCACCCGATCCCTTCAGACCAAGGAGCCTTCCATGTCTTCGACCCTTCGACGCATCGCCCGCCTGGGCGTGCTGGCCGCCGGCCTCGCCGCCGCCAGCGTGACCATGGCCCAGACGGCCATCTGCTACAACTGCCCGACCGAATGGGCCGACTGGGGCACGCAGCTGCGCGCCGTCAAGGCCAAGACCGGCGTCACCGTGCCGGCCGACAACAAGAACTCGGGCCAGGCGCTGGCGCAGATGGTGGCCGAGAAGGCCAGCCCGGTGGCCGACGTGACCTACCTGGGCGTGACCTTCGCCATCCAGGCGCAGAAGGAAGGCGTGGTCGCGCCCTACCAGCCGGCCAACTTCAAGGACATCCCCGACGGCCTCAAGGACCCGGCCGGCAACTGGTTCAGCATCCACTCGGGCACGCTGGGCTTCATGGTCAACGTCGACGCGCTCAAGGGCAAGCCGGTGCCGAAGTCGTGGGCCGACCTGCTCAAGCCCGAATACAAGGGCCTGATCGGCTACCTCGACCCGGCCTCGGCCTTCGTCGGCTACGTCGGCGCGGTGGCAGTCAACGAAGCGCGCGGCGGCAACCTCGACAACTTCGGCCCGGCCATCGACTACTTCAAGGCGCTGCAGAAGAACGAACCCATCGTGCCCAAGCAGACTTCGTACGCGCGCGTGCTGTCGGGCGAGATCGCGATCCTGCTCGACTACGACTTCAACGCCTACCGCGCCAAGTACAAGGACAAGGCCAACGTGGCCTTCGTGATCCCGGCCGAAGGCACGGTGGTCGTGCCCTATGTGATGAGCATGGTGGCCAAGGCCCCGCACGCGGCCGAGGCGAAGAAGGTGCTGGACTTCACGCTGTCCGACGAAGGCCAGGCGATCTGGGCCAAGGCCTACCTGCGCCCGGTGCGCGCCAGCGCCATGCCCAAGGACGTCGAGGCCCAGTTCCTGCCCGCCGCCGAATACGCGCGCGCCAAGACCGTCGACTACGGCCGCATGGCCGCGGCGCAGCGCGCCTTCTCCGACCGCTACCTGAAGGACGTGCGTTGAAGTCCAGGCAGCACTGGCTGCTGCTGGGCTGTGCAGCCCCGGCCGCCGCTTTCTTCCTGATGTTCTGGCTGTTGCCGGTGCTCCGCCTGATGGCGCTGCCGGCGGAGAAGGGCTGGGCCACCTATTTCGCGGTGCTGACCGACGGCCGCTATGTGCAGAGCATGGTCAACACCGTGCTGCTGTCCCTGGGCGTCACGCTGGCCACCCTGATCCTCGGCGGCGCGGTCGGCGTCTACCTGGCGCGGCGCGAGTTCGTCGGCAAGCGCATGCTGCTGTCGCTGCTGACGCTGCCGCTGTCCTTCCCCGGCGTGATCATCGGCTTCTTCGTGATCCTGCTGGGCGGCCGGCAGGGCCTGGTGGCCGACCTGTCCGACGCACTGGTCGGCGAGCGCATCACCTTCGCCTATGGCCTGCTGGGCCTGTTCCTCGCGTACCTCTACTTCTCGCTGCCGCGCGCCATCGCCACCTACGCCGCGGCCGCGGAGTCGATGAACATGCAGCTCGAGGAAGCGGCCCGTTCGCTGGGCGCCTCGCGCCTGCGCGTGGTGCGCGACGTGTGGCTGCCCGAGCTGGCGCCCACCACGCTGGCCTGCGGCGCGATCCTGTTCGCGACCTCGATGGGCGCCTTCGGCACGGCCTTCACGCTGGCCAGCAAGTTCGAGGTGATCCCCATCACCATCTACAACGAGTTCACCAACTACGCCAACTTCGCGCTGGCCGCCTCGCTGTCGATCGCGCTGGGCGTCGTGACCTGGCTGGTGCTGTTCGTGGCGCGCCATTTCGGCGGCAACCCAACCGTGCGCTGAGGGCGAGGAGCAAGCATGCGAAAGAACACGCAACCCAAGGCGCCCTTCCTGTTCGCGGTGACGGCCATCGTGAGCTTCTTCATGATCGCGCCGATGCTGCTGTCGGTAATGGCGGGCCTGGTCAACAACTACAGCGTGGGCCTCAAGAGCGGCCTCACGACCCGCTGGCTCGGCGAGGTGTGGGAGGTCTACGGCGGCACCGTCGGCTGGTCGCTCGCGCTGGCGCTGGTCTGCGTCGCGGGCACCGTCGTGCTCGGCGTGCCCTGCGCCTACGCGCTGGCGCGCAGCCGCTCGCGCACCGCACGCATCTTCGAGGAGCTGCTCACGCTGCCGGTGGCGGTGCCGGGCCTGGCGACCGCGCTGGCGCTGATCCTGGCCTACGGCCAGATCACGGCCTTCCGCCAGAGCTTCGCCTTCATCCTGGTCGGCCACATCGTCTTCACCCTGCCCTTCATGGTGCGCACCGTGGCCTCGGCCTTCCAGCGCAACGACCTGGTCGCACTGGAAGAAGCCGCGCGCACGCTGGGCGCGAGCTTTCCCCAACGCTTCCTCGGCGTGCTGGTGCCGGCGGTGTTCCCGGCCATCGTCGCGGGCAGCCTGATGGTCTTCACGCTCTCGGTCGGCGAATTCAACCTGACCTGGATGCTGCACACGCCGCTCACGCGCACGCTGCCCGTGGGCCTGGCCGACAGCTACGCCTCGATGCGCATCGAAGTCGGCTCGGCCTACACGCTGGTCTTCTTCATCGTCATTCTCCCGGTGCTGTGGGGCCTGCAGTCCCTCGCCCATCTCATGCAGAAACGCTATGGAACTTGAACGCATCCCGGTCGACGTCGAGAACGTCGCCAAGACCTACGCCGACGGCACCCGCGGCCTGCAACCCACGCACCTCCATGTCGAGCCGGGCGAAGTGCTCGCGCTGCTCGGCCCCTCGGGCTGCGGCAAGACCACGCTGCTGCGCCTGATCGCCGGCCTCGAGACGCTGGACGCGGGCGGCCGCATCCGCTTCGGCGACCAGGACGTGACGAACAAGCCCGTCGAGCAGCGCGGCGTGGGCATGGTGTTCCAGAGCTACGCGCTGTTCCCGCAGCTGAGCGTCGCCGCCAACATCGGCTACGGCCTGCGCATCCGCGGCGTGAGCGCGGCCGACGAGCGCCGCACGGTGGGCGAACTGGTCGAACTCACGCGCCTCACGGGCCTGGAGAACAAGCGCCCGGCCGAACTCTCGGGCGGCCAGCGCCAGCGCGTGGCCCTGGCCCGCGCCGTGGCCGTGCGCCCGCGCGTGCTGCTGCTCGACGAGCCGCTGGCCGCGCTCGACGCCAAGCTCAAGGAGTCGCTGCGCGACGAGCTGGCCGAGCTGCTGCGCCGGCTGCACATCACGGCCATCCACGTCACGCACGACCAGCAGGAAGCCATGGCCATCGCCGACCGGCTGGCCGTGATGCGCGCCGGCCGCATCGTGCAGATCGGCCGCGGCGAAGACCTCTACCGCGCGCCCAGCCATCCCTTCGTGGCCGAGTTCCTGGGCCGGGTGAACCGGCTCGAGCGTTCGGCGCAGGCCATCGCGCAGGGCGTGCTCGCCTTCGGCGGCACGACCATTGCATGCCCTGCCGACTGGATGAACCACCCGACCCTGCTGCTGCGCCCCGAAGACGTCGAGATCGGCGCGCCCGGCCAGGCCGGCTGGGGCACCGCCCGCGTCGAACAGCGCACCTTCCTCGGCGACCGCGTGCAGCTGCGCCTGAGCCTGGCCGACCAGCCGGGCCTGCTGGCCGACGCGGTGCGAGACACGCCCTTCAACGCCGGCGATGCCATCGGCATCCGTGTCCAACCCCACCGCCTCATGACCTCGCAGGAGGAGGTCAGCGCATGACCTACACCGTTCTCGTTCAACTGACCGATCTCCACATCCGTGAACCGGGCCGCCTGGCCTACGGCCGGATCGACACCGCGCCCTACCTGAAGCGCGCGGTGCAGAGCGTGCTGCGCCTGCGCCAGGCGCCCGATGCGGTGGTGATCACCGGCGACCTCAGCGACTTCGGGCGCGCGGCCGAGTACGCGCACATGGCCGAGCTGCTGGCGCCGCTGACCATGCCGGTCTACCTGATGCCCGGCAACCACGACGACCGCGACCAATTGCGCCGCAGCTTCCCCGGCCACAGCTACCTCGGTGCGATCGGCGAGTTCGTGCAGTACAGCGTGAAGGTCGGTGCGCTGCGCCTGCTCACGCTCGACACCTGCGTGCCCGGCCACAGCCACGGCACGCTCGACGCCGAGCGCCTGGCCTGGCTCGAAGCGCAGCTCGCGGCCTGCAAGGGCGAGCCGGTGGTCATCGCGATGCACCATCCGCCCTTCCGCACGCTGATCGGCCACATGGACGACATCGGCCTGCTCGAGGGCCGGGCCGAGCTCGAAGCACTGGTGGCGCGCCATCCCAACGTCGAGCGCGTGATCTGCGGCCACCTGCACCGCACGATCGACGTGCGCTTCGGCGGCACCATCGCCTCGACCTCGCCGGCACCGGGCCACCAGGTCACGCTCGATCTCGACCCGCAGGCGCCCTCCTCCTGGGGCCTCGAGCCGCCGGGCTTCCGCGTGCATGCGTGGGACGGCGAACGGCTGGTCACGCACCTGGCCGCATCGGGCGAATTTGAAGGTCCCTACCCTTTCCATGAGAATGGGGCCTTGATCGACTGAACCCGGCGTCCCTCGCTGACGCCTTGCCGCACATCCCGTGTTGACAATAGAGGCTCACTGAACAACAAAGAAGAGAAAGCCATCCGCCGCCCATGAAACATCTGCTGAACCTGCTGGCAGCAGTCGCACTCCTCGTCTGGGGCACCCACCTGGTCCGTACGGGCGTGCTGCGCGTGTTCGGCGCCAACCTCCGTACCCTGCTCGCGCGCAGCATGCGCAACCGTTTCACGGCGGCACTGTCGGGCATCGGCGTGACGGCGCTGGTGCAGTCGAGCACGGCCACCTCGCTCATGACCTCGTCCTTCGTGGGCCAGGGCCTGATCGCGCTGCCGGCCGCGCTGGCCGTGATGCGCGGCGCCGACGTGGGCACGGCGCTGATGTCGGTGCTGTTCTCGACCGACCTCTCCTGGCTGTCACCGCTGTTTATCTTCACCGGCGTGGTCTTCTCCATCACCCGGCCCGCGAGCGCCGCCGGGCGCTTCGGCCGCATCCTGATCGGCCTGGGCCTGATGCTGCTGGCACTGCAACTGGTGGTGCAGGCCACTGGCCCGCTGTTCGACTCGCCGGCCATGCGTGCGATCCTGGTGTCGATCAGCAGCGACATCCTGCTCGAGATCACCATCGGCGCGGCGCTCGCCGTGGTGGCCTATTCGAGCCTGGCCGTGGTGCTGCTGGTGGCCGCGATGGCGACCTCGGCCGTGGTGCCGCTCGACGTGGCGCTGGGCCTGGTGCTGGGTGCCAACCTGGGCAGCGGCATCCTCGCGGTGCTGACCACCGCCAAGTCCGAGATGTCGGTGCGGCAGGTGACGGTCGGCAACCTGCTGTTCAAGCTGATGGGCGTGGCCGTCGCGGCGCCCTTCGTCGGGCTGTACCTGACGCACGTGCGGGCCTACGTGTCCGATGCGACGCAGCTGGTGGTGCTCTACCACCTGGCCTTCAACGTCGTGGTGAGCATCGGCTTCATCGGCCTGACCGACTGGGTGGCGCGGCTGGTGAAGAAGCTGCTGCCGGTGCCTCAGGAAGGCTCGACCACCGCGCGGCCGCAGCACCTGGACCCCTCGGCGCTGTCCACGCCCACGCTGGCCATCTCCAACGCGGCGCGCGAGGCGCTGCACCAGGCCGACATCGTCGAGACCATGCTGATCGGCATGCTCAACGTGATCCGCAACAACGACCTGCGGCTGGCCGACGAACTGCGCAAGCTCGACGACGTGGTGGACCGGCTCTACTCCGACATCAAGTACTACCTCACCAAGATCTCGCGCGAGGCGCTGGGCGAGGAAGAGAGCAAGCGCTGGACCGACATCATCAGCTTCACCATCAACATGGAGCAGGTGGGCGACATCATCGAGCGCGTGATCATCGACATCGAGGACAAGAAGATCAAGCCGCAGCGCAACTTCTCCGAGGCCGGCATGGCCGAGATCGTCGAGCTGCACGAGCGCCTGGTGGCGAACCTGCGGCTGGGCATGAGCGTGTTCCTGAACGGCAACGTGCGCGATGCGCAGAAGCTGCTCGAAGAGAAGGCGCGCTTCCGCGACCTCGAGCGCGCCTACGCCAACACCCACCTGACCCGGCTCATGGACCGCACCACGCCGAGCATGGAGACCAGCTCGCTGCACATCGACCTGATCAGCGACCTGAAGCGCATCAATTCGCACATCTGCTCGATCGCCTACCCGATCCTCGACTCGGCCGGCGCGCTGGCACCCAACCGGTTGCGCGAGGCGCAGCTCACGCCGGTCAAGGAATCCTGAGAACGGATCAGGCGGCGCGGGCCGCGGCCGCTTCCACGGCCTCGTCGGCCGGCCGGCGCGCATAGCGCTGCGCCAGCACCGCACACACCATCAGCTGCATCTGGTGGAACAGCATCAGCGGCAGCACGATGGCGCCCACCGCGCCCGAGGCGAACAGCACGTGCGCCATCGGGATGCCGCTGGCCAGGCTCTTCTTGGAGCCGCAGAACACGATCGTGACCTCGTCGGCCTTGTCGAAGCCCAGCTTGCGCGCGGTCCAGGTGGTGGCGAACAGCGCCAGCGCCAGCAGCACCGCGCAGACCACGAACAGCCCGGCCAGCGCGCTCAGCGGCACTTGGCGCCACAGGCCTTCGATCACGGCCGCGCTGAAGGCGGTGTAGACCACCAGCAGGATCGAACCGCGGTCGACGAAGCTCAGCACCGAGGCGCGCTGCTTGATCCAGGCGCCGATCCAGGGCCGCAGCAGGTGGCCGACGACGAAGGGCACCATGAGTTGCAGCAGGATGCGGCCGATGGCATCGAGCGAAGAAGACGCGGCGCCGCCCGAGACCACCAGCAGGTTCACCAGCAGCGGCGTGACGAACACGCCCAGCAGGGTCGAGGCCGAGGCGCTGCAGACCGCCGCCGGCACGTTGCCGCGCGCCAGCGAGGTGAAGGCGATGGCCGACTGCACCGTGGCCGGCAGCACGCACAGGTACAGCACGCCGGTGTAGAGCTCGGGCGTCACCAGCGGCTGCAGCACGGGCCGCAGCGCGAGCCCGAGCAGCGGGAACAGCACGAAGGTGCTGAGGAACACCAGCAGGTGCAACCGCCAGTGGCCCACGCCGGCCACGATGGCCTCGCGCGGCAGCTTGGCGCCATGCAGGAAGAACAGCAGGCCGATGGCCACCGTCGTGAGGCCCTCGAAGAAGTGCGCCGTGCGGCCGGCAGCGGGCAGCAGCGAAGCGAGCGCCACGGTCGTGACCAGGGCGAGGGTGAAGTTGTCGGGGAGGAAGCGTGATCGGGCCATGGCGCGATTGGGCCCGGGTTCGGCTCAAATGAGAAATGGATTTATCTGATGGATATATGATTTCTCCTCATGAACATCAGCCTGCGCCAGCTCCGCGTGTTCCTGGCGGTGGCCGAGGAGCGCAATTTCAGCCGTGCCGGCGATGCGATCGCGCTCACCCAGCCCGCGGTGAGCCGCTCGATCCTCGAACTCGAAACGCAGCTGGGCCTGAAGCTGCTCGACCGCACCACGCGCGAGGTGGTGCTGACCGAGGCCGGCCAGTCGCTGGCCGCGCGCCTGGGCCGGGTGCTCGACGAGCTCGACCAGACCCTGCTCGACGTGCAGGGCATGGCCCATGCGCGACGCGGCAAGGTGCGCGTGGCCAGCAGCCCCACGCTGTCGGCCCAGCTCATGCCGGCCTGCATCGCGGCCTGCGCACGCCAGGAGCCCGAGATCCAGCTGGTGCTGCTCGACCGCATCCAGCAGGACGTGCTCGACAGCGTGCGCAGCGGCGAGGTCGACTTCGGCGTGGTGATCGAGCCCTCGGCGGCCGAGGACCTGCAGACCGAGACCATCCTCGACGACCCCTTCGTGCTGGTGGTGCCACGCGGCCATGCGCTGGCGGGGCACCGCAGCGTGCGCTGGTCGATGCTGCGCGGCCACGCGCTGGTGCTGCTCGACCATGCCTCGGGCAGCCGCCGTCTGATCGACGAGGCGCTGCTCGCGCATGGCGTGCAGGCCGAGGTGGCGCAGCAGCTGGGCCACCCGACCACGGTGTTCCGCATGGTCGAGGCCGGCATCGGCATCAGCGTGATGCCCGCGCTGGCCGTGCCGCCGCAGGGGCTGGGCGCGCTGGTCGCATTGCCGCTGACGCCGCGGGTGCAGCGCCAGGTGATGCTGGTGCACCGGCGCAACCGCGCGCCCTCGCCGCTGGCGCAGCGGGTGTGGCGGCTGGTGCGCGAGATCGCGCGGCAGGATACGGCGGCTACAGCGTGAGGATGGTGCAGCCGGTGGTCTTGCGTGCCTCGAGGTCGCGGTGTGCCTGCTGCACGTCTTCCAGCGCGTAGCGCTGGGCGATCGGGATCTTCACCGCGCCGCTCTGCACCACCGCGAACAGGTCGTCGGCCATGGCCTGGGTGGCCTCGCGCGAGGACATGTGGGTGAACAACGTGGGCCGCGTGACGTAGAGCGAGCCCTTGGAGGCCAGCGTGCCCAGGTTGATCGGCGGCACCGGGCCCGAACCGTTGCCGAACACCGCCAGCAGGCCGAAGGGCCGCAGGCAGTCGAGCGAGCCTTCGTAGGTGTCCTTTCCCACCGAGTCGTAGACCACCTTCACGCCCTTGCCGCCGGTGATCTCCTTCACCCGCGCCGCAAAGTTCTCGGTGCTGTAGTTGATCGCGTGCGCCGCGCCGTGTTCGAGCGCGAGCTGGCACTTGGCATCGCTGCCGGCCGTGCCGATCAGCTGCAGGCCCAGCGCCTTGGCCCATTGGCAGGCGATCAGGCCCACGCCGCCCGCGGCCGCATGGAACAGGACGAAATCGCCGGGCTGCAGGCCTTCGGCCGGCAGCGTCTTCTTCAGCAGGTACTGCGTGGTCAGGCCCTTGAGCATCATGGCCGCGCCGGTCTCGAAGGAGATCGCGTCGGGCAGCCGGCAGACGTTCTTGGCGGGCAGCACGCGCAGCTCGCAGTACGCGCCCGGTGGCGGGCTGGCGTAGGCAGCGCGATCGCCGACCTGGAGGTGCGTCACGCCCGCGCCCACCGCCTCGACGATGCCGGAGGCTTCCATGCCCAGCTGCAGCGGCATCGCGAAGGGGTACAGGCCGCTGCGCTGGTAGGTGTCGATGAAGTTCAGGCCCACGGCCTGGTGGCGGATGCGGATCTCACCGGGGCCGGGCTCGCCGACGTCGACCTCGACGATCTTCAATTCTTCGGGACCGCCATGGCGGTCGATACGGACGGCTTTGCTCAACATCGTTGCTATCTCCACACGCAGAAAAGAGAGGCGCATCGTGCCACGTTTGGCCTGGCCCCGAGGGCGCAGGACATTGCCCTGTCAGGCCGGTGGCGGCTCTGGCGCGAACTCGATGCGGTAGCCCCTGCGCTCGAACATCTGCAGGATCTCGCGCTCGCCGTACCAGTGGTCGAGCTGCGACAGCGGAATCTGCGAGCGCAGCGTGAGCGGCGCCAGCGACACCAGCTGGCGCACCCGCGCATGGTGGCCGAACAGCCGCATCGGGTCGTAGCCATGGTGCAGTTGCGGCCCTGCATGCTCGATGGCGAAGTCGCGCGCCAGCGCCAGCGGCGCGAAGCGCAGGCCGACGGCCTCGAGCGCAGGGCGCAGCACGCCGCTGAGCTGCACGTCTTCCAGCAGCGCGTTGTGATGCCAGTGCATCCGAAGCGGGTCACCCCCCACCGCATCGGGCGGCGGGATCTCCACGCGGATCTGCGGATGGTCGACCAGCGCCTGCATGAAGCGCCGGCTGCGCAGGCTGAAGCCGCCGTTCTGGACCGGCGTGACGGCGAGCTCGGGCTGCTGCAGTTCCCGCACCCAGTCGAAGGAGGTGCGCCAGACCGTGCCCTCGGGCCCGTCGATGCGCGCGAGGTGGATCGGCGCGCCGATGTAGTCGCAGTCCAGGAAATCGTCGCGCCACTGGGCGGCATCGACGACCCAGCCGTCGTCCTGCACCACCAGCGCGAACTCGCTCTGCACCACGCGCCAGAGCGCGAACATCATGAACCAGCTGTACTCGTGGTAGTTCAGCGGGGCGATCGCCAGGTGCACGATGCCGGGCGCCAGGTCGGGCGGCGCCTGCGGGCAGCACAGCAGGGCCCGCGCGCCCGGCATCTGCTGCAGGCTCCACTGCAGCGCCAGCGCGGCGCCGCGCGCGTCGGGCAGCCCGGTGACCGACACCAGGGTGATCTGCCGGAACGCCTGCCCGCTCATGCGCGCCTTCGTCGGGCCTAGTAGGTGCCCGGGTACGCGCCGCCGTCGGTCAGCACGTTCTGGCCCGTGATGTAGCCGGCCTGCAGGCTGCAAAGGAAAGCGCAGACGGCACCGAACTCCTCGGCGGTGCCGAAACGGCCGGCGGGAATGTTCTTCTGGCGCGCCGCGCGCAGCACCTCGACGTCCTGGCCGGTCTTCTTCGCCGCGCCAGCCATGGTGCCCTTGAGACGGTCGGTGTCGAAGGCGCCCGGCAGCAGGTTGTTGATCGTCACGCCCTTGGCCGCGATCGGCGTGCGCGCCACGCCCGCCACGAAGCCGGTCAGGCCGCTGCGCGCGCCGTTGGACAGGCCCAGGATGTCGATCGGCGCCTTCACCGAACTCGAGGTGATGTTGACGATGCGGCCGTAGCCGCGTGCGGCCATGCCGTCGACCGTGGCCTTGATGAGTTCGATCGGCGTGAGCATGTTGGCGTCGACCGCCTTGATCCAGGCTTCGCGGTCCCAGTCGCGGAAATCGCCGGGCGGCGGGCCGCCGGCGTTGGTCACGACGATGTCGTAGTCCGCATGCGCGGCAAAAGCCGCGGCGCGGCCTTCGGGCGTCGTGATGTCGGCCGCCACGGCCTTGACGAAGGGCTTGTTCGCCACGCCCGCAGCCAGGGCTTCGAGCTGCGCCGCCGCGGCGTTCAGCACTTCGGCGCCACGCGCCACCACCACCACGTTCACGCCTTCGCGCACCAGGGCTTCGGCACAGCCCAGGCCCAGCCCCTTGCTCGCGCCGCACACCAGGGCCGTCCTGCCTGCAATTCCGAGGTCCATTCAAATTCTCCTGCGGGCTCAGCGCCCGCTACGCGTAAAGACAAAAATTCCGGTAATGACCAGCACGGTGCCGGCCGCAATCCAGACGGTGAAAGGTTCGCCGAGCAGCACCACGCCCATGAGAATAGTCGAGAGCGGCCCGACCATGCCGGTCTGCGCCGCCATGGCCGCACCGATGCGCTCGATCGCCATCATCACGGCCAGCACCGGCACCGCCGTGCACAGCGTCGCATTGAGCACCGACAGCCAGATCACCTCGGGCGCCACGTTCAGCGCCACGTCGATCGGCCGCAGCAGCAGGAACTGCGCGATGCACAACACGCAGGCCACGCTGGTCGCCAGCCCGACCAGCCGCAGCGAGCCCAGGCGCTTGACGAACTCGCCGCTCGCCACGAGGTAGACCGCATAGCTCACCGCACTCAGGAAGACCAGCAGCGTGCCCCAGGCCGCGGTGCTGCTCTGACCCAGCTGCACCTCGTGGCCGAACACCAGCAGCACGCCCGCGTAGCTGATCGCCATGCCGATCAGTTGCTGGCGCACGATGCGGCGGCGGTAGACGATCCAGCCGAACAGCAGCACCAGCGTGGGGTTGAGGTACAGGATCAGCCGCTCCAGGCTGGCCGTGATGTAGGCCAGCCCGGCGAAGTCGAGGAAGCTCGACAGGTAATAGCCCGAGAAGCCCAGCCCGATCACCCCCAGCCAGTCGCGCAAGGTCAACGCCGCCTTGCCCCGCCCCGCCCACCACGCCATCGCCAGGAACAGCGGCAACGCGAACAGCATGCGCAGCATGATCAGCGTGACCGCGTCCACGTTGTGGCGGTAGGCCAGCTTCACGATGATCGCCTTGCCGCTGAACGCGATGGCGCCGAAGGTGGCGAGGATCAGGCCGGTGCGGATCGATTTGGGGGCCGTGGCCGAGGGAGCAGTAGATGAGGTCAAGTTTTCTTATTCCAGAGACACCGCGGATCCGGCGCTGCCGGACTGCTGGCGTCGCCCCAAAGGGCACACAGCGCCAATTCTCTCTCTCGCGCGCACTCTCTTAGTTCCAGGGACACCGCGGAACCGGCTTTGCCGGGCCGCCGGTGTCGCCCCCGGAAGGGGGAAGAGCGACGCGACACGAAGTGCGCGAGCTCCTCGGGGGAGAGCCAATGCGGCCCCTTGAGGGGAGACGGCGACACGCAGTGCGCCGTTTCGGGGTGGTCCTAGTACCCTGCAGCAAGGCCGTCGCGCCGCGGATCGCTCGCCGCCACATAGCCTTCGACCGCCGGATCGCCCGCGCGCCAGATGAACTGGCCGGCACCGAAGTCCTGGTACGAGTCGTTGATCACGTCGACTTTGTGGCCCAGCGCGCTCAGCCCCTGCAGGACCTGCGGATCCATCGCGGCCTCGGCGTTGATCTCGAGCCCGCTGTTGAAGCGCCAGCGCGGCGCATCGCAGGCCGCCTGCGGGTTCTGGCCGTGGTCGAGCATGCGCACCAGCGTCTGCATGTGGCCCTGCGGCTGCATGTTGCCGCCCATCACGCCGAAGCTCATGACCGGCTGGCCGTCCTTGGTGAGGAAGGCCGGGATGATGGTGTGGAAGGGGCGCTTGCCCGGTGCCGCGACGTTGGGGCTGGCCGCGTCCAGGCTGAAGCCGTGGCCGCGGTTCTGCAGGCTGATGCCGAAGTCGGGTTCGACGCAGCCCGAGCCGAAGCCCATGTAGTTGCTCTGGATGAAGCTCACCATCATGCCGCTCTCGTCGGCCGCCGTGAGGTAGATCGTGCCGCCCTTGACCGGGTTGCCCGCCTTGAAATCTTGTGCCTTGTTCACATCGATGAGTTTGGCACGCGAAGCCAGATAGGCGCCATCGAGCATTTGCGCGGGCGTCGTCTCCATCGACGAGGGCTCCGACACATAACGGTAGACGTCGGCGAAGGCCAGCTTCATGGCTTCGATCTGCAGATGCTGCGAAGCCACCGAGTCGACCGGCATCGAGGCCAGGTCGAAGTTCTTCAAGATGCCCAGCGCGATCAGCGCCGCGATGCCCTGCCCGCTGGGCGGGATCTCGTGCAGCGTGTGGCCGGCGTAGTCCTGCGAGATCGGCGTGACCCATTCGGGCTTCCAGTTCGCGAGGTCGCGCACCTTGAGGCTGCCGCCGTTGGCATTGGAGAATTTCTCCAGCGCCTCGGCGATCTCGCCGCTGTAGAAGGCCTCGCCACGGGTCGCGCCGATGGCACGCAGCGCGCGCGCCGCGGCGGGGAAGCGGAACAGTTCACCCACCTCGGGCGCGCGGCCCCAGGGCAGGAAGCTCTGGGCGAAGCCGGGTTGGTTCTGCAGGATCGGCGTGGCCGCGGCCCACTTCTGCTGTACCACGGGCGGCACCAGGTAGCCGCGCTCGGCGACCTCGATGGCCGGCGCCATCAGCGCCTCGAAGGGCAGCTTGCCGAAACGCTCCGACAGTGCGACCCAGCCGCCGACCGCGCCCGGCACCGTGACCGAATCCATGCCGCGCTGCGGCGGCGTGGCGGCGCCGTCGCCGTGCTTGCGCCGGAAGTACTCGGGCGTCCAGGCCTGCGGTGCGCAGCCCGAGGCGTTCAGGCCATGCAGTTCCTTGCCGTCCCACAGGATGCAGAAGGCGTCGCTGCCCAGGCCGTTGCTCACCGGCTCGACCAGCGTCATCACGGCTGCGGTGGCGATCGCGGCATCGACCGCGTTGCCGCCCTGCTGCAGGATGCGCAGGCCGGCCTGGGCCGCGAGGGGATGGGAGGTCGAGACGACGTTGCGTGCGAAGACCGGGATGCGGGTGGAGCGGTAGGGATTGGCGTAGTCGAATTTCATGAGAAGGGTCAAGGCTGGGTCGGTCGGTTCAGTCGCCGACGATGCGGCGTTCGGTGATGATCTTTTTCCACTTGGCGGCGTCCTGCGCCACCATGCTCGCCAGTTCGGCCGGCGTGCTGGTCGTCGGCTCGATGCCCAGGCGCGAGAGCTTGTCGCGCACCTCCGGGTCAGCCAGCGACTGGTTGGCCGCGGTGTTGATGCGCGCCACCATCTCGGCCGGCAGGCCCTTGGGGCCATAGAGCCCGAACCAGGTGTTCGACTCGAAGCCCGGCAGCACGTCGGCGATGGCCGGCAGATCGGGTGCGAGCGGGCTGCGCTTGAGCGAGGTCACGCCCAGCGCGCGCAGCCGGCCGTCGCGCACGTGCGGCATGCCGGTGGGCAGGGAATCGAAGAGCACATCGACCTTGCCGCTGATCAGGTCGGGAATGGCCAGCGCCGTGCCCTTGTACGGGATGTGCGTGACGAACACGCCGGCCTGCGACTTGAACAGCTCGGCCGTCAGCTGGACGATGGTGCCGTTGCCGCTCGAGGCGTAGTTGAGCTTGCCGGGGTTCTTCTTCGCGTAGTCGATCCACTCGCGCACCGTCTTCGCGGGCGAGCTGTTGGGCACCAGCATGATGCTGGGCGCATCGCCCACGTGCGCGATGGGCGTGAAGTCGCGCACCGTGTCGTAGGGCAGCTTGTTGATGGCCGGGCCGATCGAATGCGTGCTGGTGGTGGCCAGCAGCAGCGTGTAGCCGTCGGGCGCGGCCTTGGCCGCCTGGTCGGAGCCGATCGCGCCGCCGGCGCCCGGCTTGTTGTCGATCACGATCGTGGTGCCGAGCTTCTCGCCCATCTTCTGCGACAGCGTGCGTGCGAACAGGTCGGTGGCACCGGCCGCGGGGAACGGCACGATCAGCCGGATCGGCTTGGCCGGGTAGCCCTGCGCCAGGCTGGCGGACGACGCGACCACGCACAGCGCAATGGCCACCCCTTGAAGGAACTGGATTCTTTTCATGGTGCTGATTCTGGCCCCGTGGAGGAAAGCTCGCATGCTATGCAGCGCCCGTGCATCAAGCCAGATAATTCCACTTATTCAACTATGAGCGCTGCTTATGACAAAGAACGCCACGGAAGAGGTCTCGCTGCAGCAGTTGCGGGCGCTGGCGGCCGTCGCCGAATCGGGCAGCTTCACGCTGGCGGCGGAAGCCCTGCAGCTGACGCAGCCCGCCATCAGCCACCTGATCAAGCGCATGGAGCAGGAACTGGGGCAGCCGCTGGTGGTGCGGGGCCGCCGCATCCAACTGACGAGCGCCGGCCAGGTGATGGTTGAAACCGCCGTGCGCGCGCTGCGCCTGATCGACGAATCCGTCGGGGCCTGCCGCTCGCAGTCGCAACTGCGCGAGGGACGCGTGGTGCTGGCGGTGGGCCATCTCACGGCGGGCGCCCTGCTGCCGCCGGTGCTGGGGCGTTTTTCCCGGACGCATCCCACGCTCGCGGCGACGCTGCTCGACAGCACGGCCGAGCAGATGATCTCGCGCATCCTTTCGCAGGAGGCCGACCTGGGTTTCGGCTCGGACATCGGGCAGAAGCATTCCGAGCTGGCGACCGAGCCGCTGTTCACCGAGCGCATGGCGCTGTTCGTGCGCGACGACCATCCGCTGGCGCAACGCGTGGTGGTCGATGCCAGGCACCTCGAGCCGCTGCCCTTCATCCACGTCAACCCCGATGCCAACGTGTGGCGCGCGGTCAGCCGCCAGCTCTCGAGCGTGGCCAACGTGTACCCGCATGTGGTGCATCACGTGTCGATGCTGTCGACGGCCTTCGGCCTGATCCAGGCGGGTGCGGGCGTGGCGCTGCTGCCGCGCTATGTGGAAGTGCTGATGCCGGGCAACCTGCGCGCCGTGGCCGTGACGCGCCCGACGCTGGAATACCCGGTGGTCGCCATCCGGCTGGCCAAGCATCCGCTGAGCCCGGCGGCGATGGCCTTCCTGGCCATGGCCAGGCAGCACATGAAACCGCCGCGCGGCGGCAGGCCCTGAGCGAACGCCGGGTGCTCCAAAGCAAAAAAAACGGCGCCCGAAGGCGCCGTCCTGTGGAGGGGCAAAGCCTCCCCGCTCAATCCTCGACGAAGGCCTCTTCGCGCTTGGACTTCACGGCCGGCAGCAGCACGATGATCAGCAGCAGCAGCGCGGCGGCCAGCAGACCGGCAGAGATCGGACGGCTCACGAACACGCTCCAGTCGCCACGCGACAGCAGCAGCGCACGGCGCAGGTTCTCCTCCATCATCGGGCCCAGGATGAAGCCCAGCAGCAGCGGCGCGGGTTCGCAGCCCAGCTTGAAGAAGGCATAGCCGATGAAGCCGAAGGCACCCACCATCCAGATGTCGAAGGTGTTGTTGTTGGTCGAGTACACGCCGATCGCGCAGAACAGCACGATGGCCGGGAACAGGTACTTGTAGGGCACCGACAGCAGCTTGATCCACATGCCGATCAGCGGCAGGTTCAGGATGATCAGCATCGCGTTGCCGATCCACATCGAGGCGATCAGGCCCCAGAACAGTTCGGGGTTGCTGGTCATGACCTGCGGGCCGGGCTGGATGTTGTGGATGGTCATCGCACCCACCATCAGCGCCATCACGGCGTTGGGCGGGATGCCCAGCGTCAGCAGCGGGATGAACGACGTTTGCGCGCCGGCGTTGTTGGCCGACTCGGGCGCGGCCACGCCGCGGATGTTGCCCTTGCCGAAGGGCACTTCGCCCGGCTTCAGCTTGGTCTTCTTCTCGATCGTGTAGGCCGCGAAAGCCGCCAGCAGCGCGCCGCCGCCGGGCAGGATGCCGAGGGCCGCACCGAGTGCCGTGCCGCGCAGCACGGCCGGGATCATGCGCTTGAAGTCTTCCTTGGTCGGGAACAGGCCGGACACCTTGGCGGTGAACACTTCACGCTCTTCTTCGGGGCGCGACAGGTTGGCGATGATTTCGCCGTAGCCGAACACGCCCATGGCGATGGCCACGAAGCCGATGCCGTCGGTCAGTTCAGGAATGTCGAAGCTGAAGCGGGCCACGCCCGAGTTCACGTCGGTGCCGACCAGGCCCAGCAGCAGGCCCAGCACGATCATCGCGATGGCCTTGAGCAGCGAGCCCGAAGCCAGCACCACGGCGCCGATCAGGCCCAGGATCATCAGCGAGAAATATTCGGCCGGGCCGAACTTGAAGGCGATCTCGGTCAGCGGCGGCGCGAAGGCCGCGAGGATCAGCGTGCCCACGCAGCCGGCGAAGAAGGAACCCAGCCCGGCCGCGGCGAGTGCCGGTCCGGCCCTGCCCTTGCGCGCCATCTGGTAGCCGTCGATCACGGTCACCACCGAGGACGATTCGCCCGGCAGGTTGACCAGGATGGCGGTGGTCGAGCCACCGTATTGCGCGCCGTAGTAGATGCCGGCCAGCATGATCAGCGCCGACACGGGGGGCAGCGCGTAGGTGGCGGGCAGCAGCATCGCGATGGTCGCGACCGGGCCGATGCCGGGGAGCACGCCGATCAGCGTGCCGAGAATGCAACCGACCAGGCAGTACAGCAGGTTCGTGAAAGTGAACGCGACGCCGAAGCCGATCGAGAGGTTGTTGATCAGATCCATTTTTTGTTCCTCAGGCCGTGATGAAGGTCGGCCAGACCTGGATCTGCAGCTTGAGCGCCCAGATGAAAGCCACGTAGCTGCCGACGGCCAGCACGGTCGCGAGGGCCAGCACCTTCTTCAGATCGAACTCGGTGCCGGCCAGGCTGGAGATGATCACCAGCGCATAGATGGCGATGATCATTCCCATGGCCGGGATGCCGACGCTCGGCAGGCCGCCCAGCAGGATGCCGAAGGCCAGGTTGGCGCCGATGATGTAGACCACCTGCTTCCAGGCCCACTTGCCGATCTTTTCACCGTCTTCGGTCTCGACCGTCAGGCCGGTGAACATGATGCCCAGGCCGATCAGCGCCATGACGATGCCCAGCATCAGCGGGAAGTAGCCCGGGCCCATGCGGGCGCCGCTGCCGACGTTGTAGGTCGATGCACCCCATGCGAAGGCGATGCCCACCACGGCGAACATCAGCCCTGCAAAAAAGTCGCGTTGACTTTTGATTTTCACGAACAGTCTCCTCGAACAAATCGAACGGGAGATTGTCTGGTCAGCTTCCGGTCAGGTCGATGTGGATTCCACCTAGCGAACACCTAGGGTTAGACCCGAGAGCAACGGCTCTCCCCCGAGGGCCTTGCGCACTGCGTGTCGCTTGCCTTCCTTCCGGGGCGCGACAGCTGCGGCCCGGCAAAGCCGGTTCCGCGGTGTCCCTTGAAGGGGACACGCGGAACCGCGCTACTCGAGGGGCGGCGTGGCGCTCAGCACTTCCTCGATGGTGGTCACGCCCTCGGCCACGCGCAGCGCACCGGCCAGGCGCAGCGGGCGCATGCCGTCGGCCACGGCCTGGCGGCGCAGGGCGGCGAGGTTGGGCTCCTTGGTGATGCGGGCCTTGAAGTCCTCGCTGAGGCTCAGCAGTTCGTACAAACCCATGCGCCCCATGTAACCGGTCATGCGGCAATCGACGCACCCCACGGGCTTGTAGGCGCGCACAGAGCCGGTGATCTGCCAGGGCGCAACGAAGGCCGCGAGCTTCTCGCGCGTGACCGATTCGTCGGGCTGCTTGCACAGCGGGCACAGCGTGCGCACCAGGCGCTGCGCAAGCACGCCCAGCATCACGGCGTTGATCAGGTAAGAGGGCACGCCGAGCTCCATCAGCCGCGTAATGGCACTGGGCGCGTCGTTGGTGTGCAGCGTGCTGAACACCAGGTGGCCGGTGAGTGCCGACTGCACCGCCATCTCGGCGGTGGCGAGGTCGCGGATCTCGCCGACCATGATGATGTCCGGGTCCTGGCGCATCAGCGCGCGCAGCCCCTCGGTGAAGCCGAAGTCGAGCTGCGGCTGCACCTGTGTCTGGTTGAACGAAGGCTCGATCATCTCGATCGGGTCCTCGATGGTGCTCACGTTGACCTGCTCGGTCGCCACGCGCTTGAGCGTGGAGTACAGCGTGGTGGTCTTGCCCGAACCCGTAGGCCCGGTCACGAGGACGATGCCGTGCGGCCGCGTGACCAGTTGCTCCCAGCGCTTGGCATCGTGCTGCGAGAAGCCCAGCGCATCGAGGTCCTTGACCGCGGTGTCGGGGTCGAAGATGCGCATCACCATCTTCTCGCCGAAGGCCGTGGGCAGCGTCGACAGCCGCATCTCGACCTCGTCGCCGCGCATGTTGCGGGTCTTGATGCGGCCGTCGAGCGGGCGGCGCTTCTCGACCACGTCCATGCGGCCCAGCAGCTTGATGCGCGCGACCATCGCGTTCATCACGCCCATCGGCATCTGGTAGGCCGGGTGCAGCACGCCGTCGATGCGGAAGCGGATCACGCCCTGGTCGCGCCGCGGCTCGAGATGGATGTCGCTGGCGCGCTGGTCGAAGGCGTACTGCCAGAGCCAGTCGACCACCTGCACCACGCTCTGGTCGTTGGCATCGAGCTGCTTGTTGCTCTTGCCCAGCTCGACCAGTTGCTCGAAGCTCGCGCCGCCCGCGTTGCCGCCGGCCTTCTGCGCCGCGCGCACCGACTTGGCGAGCGCGAAGAACTCGGCGGTGTAGCGCTGGATGTCGGTCGGGTTGGCGACCACGCGGCGCACCGAGCGGCGCGACTGGCGCTCGACCTCGGACACCCAGTCGACCAGGAAGGGCTCGGCCGTGGCCACCACCACCTCGCTGGGCGTGACCTGCACCGGCAGCACCTTGTGGCGCTCGGCATAGGCCGCGCTCATGGTGTCGGCCACCTTGCCCACGTCGACCTTGAGCGGATCGATGCGCAGGTAGCTGAGCCCGGCGCGGCCGGCCAGCCATTCGGTGAGCATCTCGAGGTCGAGCGGCTTGCCGTCGCGCTCGCGCGTCATCGCCACATTGGCCAGGCGCACCAGCGGTGCCTGCCGGCTCTCGGCCTGCGCACAGCGCGCGATGGTGCGCTGCGCCTCGTGCGGCGAGATCACGCCGTCGGTGGCCAGCCAGCCGATCAGCAGCCGCAGGTCGAGCGGACCTTCGTGGCGCGAAGGCGCAGGCGCGGGCACGGGCGGCGAGACGGCATTCATGACATGGCTTTGAAGACCCGCAGCCACTTGGGGGCCGGCAGGCCCCAGCGAGTCTGGATGGTTTGCGCACGCTCGGCAAGCACGCCACGCGCCGGCCGGGCCGGCGTGCGCTGGGCCAGCACCACGGTGTTGCCCTCGCGCGTGGGCTTGAAGGCCCACACCGCGTCGGCACCGAAGACCGCGGCGATCTTCTCGAGGCTGCGCTCGTAGCTCGACGAGCGGCCGAACAAATTGACCGTCATCGCGCCGTCTTCCGTGAGCAGCGCGCGGCAGTCGGCATAGAAGCTTTCGCTGTCGAGCACCGGCGCCGCCGCCTCATGGTCGTACAGGTCGACCTGCAGCGCATCGACGGTGCCGTGCCACTGGGGCTTCTGGATCTCGAGGCCGGCGTCGGCCAGCACCACGCGGAGCTTGGCATCGTCGGCCGGCAGCTTGAACCAGCCGCGGCAGGCCGCGAGCACCTGCGGGTTGAGTTCGATCGCGGTGGTGCGCATGCGCAGCTGCTTGCGGCTGAACTTGGTCAGCGTGGCCGCGCCCAGGCCCAGCTGCATCGCATGGCGGCTCATCACGCTCGAGGGTTCGACGAACAGCAGCCAGGCCATCATGCGCTGCACGTACTCGAGCTCGATCTCGAAGGGCGCATCGATCTTCATCGAGCCCTGGACCCATTCGGTGCCCAGGTGCAGGTAGCGGATGTCGCCCCAATCGGAAAAGTTGACCTCGGGCAAGGCCGGTTTGCGCGCCGCCATCAGGCCACCAGCCCGTGCTGCGCGAACACCTCGCGCCAGGCGTCGCGCTTGCGCTCGAAGGACCAGGTGGCATGGGCCGGGCTGGTCGAGGGCAGCTTGTAGGCCGGCAGTTCGCCATGGCCGCCGGCGCGCAGCGCCTCGACCACCTTGGGCGCATGCCGGAAGCTCTCGGCGCCGTTGTGCGCCACCGCCGCCAGGCGCGGCAGTTCGAGGCCGGCGAAATCGTTGAGCACCGCGTCGCGGATCGAGGCGTCGAGGCTGCCTTCGCGGGCACAGGTGCCGTAGACGTCCCAGACGCCGAGACCGCGTTCGAGCAGCCAGTCGGCGCGTTGGGAGAAAGCCGTGCCGGGCGGCAGCGGGCTGGAGGGCCAGAGGGCTTGCAAGATCTTCCAGAATTGGTTTTGCGGGTGGGCATAGTAGCGCCCCTCCGCCAGCGAGCGCGCACCCGGGAAGCTGCCGAGCACCAGCAGCACCACATCCGGCGACACGATCGGCGCCAGCCCTTCGAGCGTCCGGCCTTCGGCGGGCCCACGAGAAAAAACCCGCCGAGGCGGGTTTTCGCTGGGGCCGTTGCGGCTGTCGCCGCCCGGACGATCAGGGCTTGGCGGCTGCATTCTCGGCGGTGCCGGGGATCTTCTCGCCGATCTTGTGGCCGGCGCTGCGCATGCCGTCGGCAGCCTTGTGGCCCACGCCGGCGACGGCGTGGCCGGTCTTCTTGGCGGCGTTGCTGGTCGCGTGGCCGGCCTTCTTGGCGGTGCGCTTGGTGGCCTTGTAGGCCTTCTTGGTGCCGGTCTTGGCCTTGTCGACCACGGTCGGCTCAGGTGCGGCGGCCGGTGCCATCGTGGTGGTCGCCGGTGCCGGCTGCTGCGCCATGGCGGAGAAACCGATGGACGCGATGCCCAGTGCGAGGATGGCGGGGACGGTACGGATGAAAGACGAGGTCATGAAGATTCTCCTTGAAGAGTTGTAGTCACGGACTGGGCCGCACTGATCGAACAACGGACGACATGGCGATCAGGATGACAGCAAAAACACAAGGAGTAAGGGTCGAAACACAAATCAGGCCGCGCGCCTACAGCCCAAGCTGACCGGAGGCTGACTCGGCTGTCAGCGCGCGCAGACGGGGCATCGCTTCCAACGCATTGCGGGTGGTGGCCTCGGCCAGTGTTTCCAGCGAGATCCCACGCAATTGGGCCAGTTCCCGCGCGATGCGCGGCAGCTCGCCCGGTTCGTTGCGGCCTTGTGGCGCACCGGCCTCGCGCTCCTCGCGCGTGCGGTAGAGCCAGTGCGGCTGGATGTCGGGCGCATCGGTCTCCATCACGATCGCCTCGAGCGGCAGCGTCGCGGCCAGCCGGCGCACCTGCAGCGCGCGGTCGAAGGTCAGCGTGCCGCCGAAGCCCAGCTTCAGCCCCAGGTCGAGGCAGGCCTGCGCCTGCTGCGCACTGCCGTTGAAGGCATGGGCGATGCCGCGCCAGGGCCGGCCCGCGCCGACCTGGCGCAGCTGCTTGAGCACCTTGTCGACCGAACGCCGCACATGGATCAGCACCGGCAGGTCGTGCCGGCGTGCGAGCTGCAGCTGTGCATGGAAGAAGTGCTCCTGCCTTGCCCAATCCAGACCGGGCACGAAACCGTCGAGGCCGATCTCGCCCAGCGCCACCAGCCGCGGGTCCGAGAGATGGTCCTGGAGCGCGGCATCGAGCGTCGCGAGGTCCGTGTCGTCGGCCTTGCCGGTGAACAAGGGATGGATGCCCAGGGCATAGGCATCGCCCTGCACATGCGCCAGTGCACGCACGGTTTCGAAGTTGAAGGCCGCCACCGCGGGAATGACGCACAGTGCCACGCCGGCCGCCGCGGCACGGGCGCGGACCGTCGGCATCTCGTCGCCGAATTCGGGGGCGTCCAGGTGACAGTGTGTATCGATGAAGGCGACCATCGCTTCATGATGCCCGAACGCATGCAAAGGGCCACAAAGCGTGCTACCGTGATTTCCTTCACAGGTCACTCTTTGCCGGAGGTGCCGATGCGCAGGACTGCACTCTACAGCCGCTCGCCGCAGGCGTCGAAGGACGCCCAGGCGCCTGTGGCCGACGCACCGGACGCCCTCGCCACGCCGACGGCGCCCCCCGTGCGATGGCAGCCCGGACGGCGTGCCTTCGGCGCCTTGCTGGTGCTGACCCTGGCGCTGGGCGCGGGCGGTGTCGCGCTCTGGCCCCGCCAGGCCGCCCACACGCTGACCCAGAAGGACATCGACGCCGCGGTGCTGCGCACGCTGCAGACCGCCACGCTGCCGTCGCCCGCGGCCCGGGCGGCGGCCCTTGTCCAGCCTTCGGTGGTGCGCGTGGTGAGCTACGGCCCCGAGCGCACCTCGCCCGAAGCCAAGACCGAAAAGCGCGGCCGCAACCTCGCGCGCGGCAAGCCGCCCGAGGCCGACGGGCCGCCCGGCGAGGTCGAGCGCGGCATCGGCACCGGCGTGGTGATCGTCGACAAGGGCGTGATCCTCACCAACCTGCACGTGGTGGCCGGGGCCCAGACCATCAAGGTGACCTTTGCCGACGGGCTGGAAGCGCTCGCCACCATCACCGGCGTCCAGCCCGAGAACGACCTGGCCGTGCTGCAGGCGCGCAAGATTCCCGACGACCTGATCCCCGCCACCCTGGCCTCCACCGCCAACCTCCAGTCGGGCGACCAGGTGGTCGCGGTCGGCTTCCCCTTCGGCATCGGCCCCTCGGTGTCGGCCGGCGTGGTGTCGGGCCTCAATCGCTCCTTCCGCTCGCCCGAGGGCAAGCAGGAGCTGGGCAACCTGATCCAGTTCGATGCCGCCGCCAACCCCGGCAACTCGGGCGGCCCGCTGGTGAACATGGAAGGCCAGGTGGTCGGCATCGTCACCGCCATCCTCAACCCGACCCAGCAGCGCACCTTCATCGGCATCGGTTTTGCCGTGCCGATCGAGAACGCCGCCTCGGCGATCGGCTCGCCGCCGTTCTGACGCGCTCGCCCTCCGTCCTCCTCACCCTCAACCCGAAAGCCGTCGCATGAGCCCAGAGACCACGCCGCCGTCGAATCCGCCCGCCACCGCCGAGCTGATGGAGCAGATCCTCTACCAGGTCAAGCGCGTCGTGGTCGGGCAGGACCGCTTTCTCGAACGCGTCATGGTGGCGATGCTCGCCGGCGGCCACCTGCTGGTCGAGGGCGTGCCCGGACTGGCCAAGACGCTCACCATCAAGACGCTGGCCGACACCATGCGCGGCCAGTTCAAGCGCATCCAGTTCACGCCCGACCTGGTGCCGGCCGACCTGGTGGGCACGCGCATCTACAACCAAAAGACCGGCGAGTTCAGCACCTCGCTGGGCCCGGTCTTCACCAACCTGCTGCTGGCCGACGAGATCAACCGCGCGCCGGCCAAGGTGCAGAGTGCGCTGCTGGAGGTGATGCAGGAACGGCAGGTCACGATCGCGGGCGAGACGCACAAGGTGCCACGCCCCTTCCTCGTGATGGCCACGCAGAACCCGATCGAGACCGAGGGCACCTACCCGCTGCCCGAGGCCCAGGTCGACCGCTTCATGATGAAGGTGCTGGTCGACTACCCGACGGACGAGGAGGAGTTCGTGATCGTGCAGCGCGTGATCGGCCCGCCGGTGGAGGCCGTGGCCGTGGCCAGCACCGAGCAGCTCGCGGCATTGCAGGCCGAGGCGCGCCGCGTCTACGTCGACCCCTCGCTGATCCAGTACGCGGTGAAGCTGGTGTCGGCCACGCGCAACCCGGAGAAGCACGGCCTCAAGGAGCTGCGCCGCTTCATCACCTTCGGCGCCAGCCCGCGCGCCACCATCAACCTCACCGAGGGCGCGCGCGCACTGGCGATGCTGCGCGGCCGCAGCTACGCGCTGCCCGAGGACATGACGGCGCTGGTGCCCGACGTGCTGCGCCATCGCGTCACGCTGTCGTACGAAGGCCTGTCGGAGGGCCTGACGCCCGACGGGCTGATCGACAAGATCATGCGGGCCATCCCCGCGCCACCGAAGCCGCTCGAACATGAAAAACTGGTGGCCTGAACATGACCCACCCCCGATGCAGCTCACTTCGTGTAGCCGCCTCCCCCTCGAGGGGGCGATACCAGTGGCCCGGCAAAGCCGGTTCCACGGTATCTCTGGCCCACCCCCGAAGCGCTGCAGCGCGTGTAGCCTCCTGTCCCTCGAGGGGGCAGCCCGGCAAGGCCGGTTCTGCGGTGTTCTGGAATGGACATGAAAAACTGGTGGCCTAGCAAGCGGGCGCGCGCAGCCAACGACGCGCACCTCGCAGCCGTCGCCGAGACGGCCGCGGGCGCTGCCGAGCGCCTGCTGCGCCGGCTCGAATGGACCGTGATCCGCCGGCTCGACGGCCTGCTGCAGGGCAACTACCGCACGCTGATGCGCGGCACCGGGCTGGACCTGGCCGACCTGCGTGAGTACCAGTTGCACGACGACGTGCGCCACATCGACTGGAACGTCACGGCGCGGCTGCAGACGCCCCACGTGCGGGTGTTCACCGAAGACCGCGAGATGGCCGCCTGGTTCGTGCTCGACCTGAGCCGCTCGGTCGACTTCGGCTCGGGCCTGCGGGCCAAGCGTGAGATCTCGGCCGGCTTCGTGGGCGTGCTGGCGCGCCTGCTCACGCGGCACGGCAACCGCGTGGGCGCCCTGGTCTACGGCAGCGACCTCGAGGCCGTGATCCCGCCGCGCAGCGGACGCCGCCATGTGCTGCACCTGCTGCATTCGATGGAACGCCGCGCGGTCGAAGGCCCGGCGGCGCAGGGCATGACGCGGCTGGCCGACCTGCTGCATTCGGCGGCCACGCTGATGCCGCGGCGCGCCACCGTGTTCGTGGTGTCCGACTTCCTCAGCGAGCCGGGGTGGGAGAAACCGCTGGCGCGCCTCGCACAGCGCCATGAGGTCATCGCGGTGCGCCTGTTCGACCCGCTCGAACTCGCGCTGCCCGACCTCGGCCTGGTGCCGCTGCGCGATGCCGAGACCGGCGAGCAGCTCTGGGTCGACACGCACGACGCGGGTTTTCGCCGACGCTTCGCGCGCATCGCGGCCGAACGCGAGGACACGCTGCGCGCGGCGCTGGCCAAGGCCGGCGTCGATGCGCTCGAGCTGTCGACCGACGACGACCTCGCCGAAGCCATCCTTCGTTTTGCCGACCTGCGCAAGCGCCGCGTGCGCGCCGGCAACGCGGCCCGACCCCTGAAGGCAGCCACCGCATGACCCCCCTGCCAACCCGGAGCACCCCATGAGCTTCCTGTGGCCCCAGTTCCTCTGGCTGCTGGCGGCATTGCCGCTGCTGGTGCTGCTCTATGTCTGGCTGATGCGCCGCAAGAAGAAGCTGGCACTGCGCTATGCCAGCCTCTCGATCGTGCGCGAGGCCATGGGCGCGGGCCAGACGGTGCGCCGCCACATTCCGCCGCTGCTGTTCCTGCTGGCCATGGCCGCGATGCTGATCGCCGCGGCCCGGCCGATGGCGGTGGTGGTGCTGCCTTCGAACCAGCAGACCATCATCCTGGCGATGGACGTGTCGGGCAGCATGCGCGCCACCGACGTGCAGCCCAACCGGCTGGTGGCCGCGCAGGACGCGGCCAAGGGCTTCATCAAGGACCTGCCGCGCACCGTGAAGGTCGGCATCGTGGCCTTCGCCGGCAGCGCGCAGGTGGCGCAGCTGCCGACCACCAACCGCGACGACCTCGTGACCGCCATCGACGCCTTCCAGCTGCAGCGCGCCACCGCGACCGGCAACGCCATCGTGGTCTCGCTCGCCACGCTGTTCCCCAACGAAGGCATCGACATCGCGAACTTCGACCCGCAGAGCCGGCAGCGCGGCGTGCCGATCGAGCTGGCCGGCAAGGCGCCGCCCAAGGACTTCGTGCCGGTGGCACCCGGCTCCTACACCTCGGCCGCGGTGATCATGCTGACCGATGGCCAGCGCACCACCGGCGTCGATCCGCTCGAGGCGGCCAAGGTGGCGGCGGACCGCGGTGTGCGCGTCTACACCGTGGGGATCGGCACCGTCGACGGCGAGACCATCGGCTTCGAAGGCTGGTCGATGCGCGTGCGGCTCGACGAGGAGACGCTCAAGGCCATCGCCAACAAGACCCAGGGCGAGTACTTCTACGCGGGCACGGCGGCCGACCTGAAGAAGGTCTACGACACGCTGAGTTCGCGCCTCACGGTAGAGAAGAAGGAAACCGAGATCTCCGCGCTGTTCGCACTGGGCGCGGCGCTGCTGGCCTTCCTGTCGGCCGGCCTGTCGCTGTTCTGGTTCAACCGGATTCTCTAGCGGCCGCCAGGGCGGCGGCGCGATCGGCGAGCGCAGCCGCGACTCAACCTCCGCCGGGATGGCGCAGCAGGCCCAGCCGCGTGGCTTCGAACACCGCCTCGTTCTTGGAGTGCACCGCCAGCTTGCCGTAGAGGCTCTTGATGTGCGTCTGCACGGTGTGCACGCTCAGGGACTTGAGGCGCGCGATCTCGGCGTACGAAAAACCCCGCGCGATCAGCGTCAGCACCTCCTGCTCGCGCCCGGACAGCAGCGAGGGCGATGCGGGCGTGACAGGGACCGGCAACGCGGCTCGCGCGGCGTCGGCCGCCTCGCTGGCTTCGGTCTGCAGGCTCCGGTACTTGGCCAGCACGCGGCGCGCGATCATGGGCGAGATCGGCGAGGCGCCGGCCTTCATCTCCAGGATGGTCTGGGCGATGTCTTCGGGCGGGGCGTCCTTGTGCAGGTAGCCGACGGCACCGGCCTCGATGCTGGCCAGCACATTGTCTTCGTCCCCGAACACCGAGATCACCAGCGGCTCGCATTGCGGGAAGCGCGCGACCGCGGCACGGATCACCTCCAGCCCGCTGCCGTCGGGCAGGCCCAGGTCCGACAGCAGCACATCGGGGGTCTCGGTCGTCGTCGCCAGCCAGGCCAGCGCCTCGCGCACCGTGCCCACCCCCGCCAGCCAGCGCAGCCGGGGGCTGGCGCGCACGCTGCGCTCGAAGAAGGCGCGCGTGCCTTCGTCGTCTTCCACCACCAGAACGCTGAACGGGCGCCCCACGTCCGACGCATCGACCTCGGTTTGCATAGGCACCGAGCATAAGCCGCGAAAGCGCGGGAAATCCGCTGGAACTCACCGATTCATGGGATGCGCGAGCGCGGGCACCGCTTCAGACTGCGCGGGCGCCGGTGTGTAACGCCGCCGTTACTCCCTCGATCCCCCAAGGAAGGACCTCCGATGAAGAACCCCACCCCCTCCAGAGCCCCCATTGCCTGGGCCGCCGCCCTGCTGCTCACCCTCGCCGCCTGCGGGGGCGGAGGCGGGGGCGATGGCGCCTCCGGTGGAGGTGGCTCCGCGGGCGGCGGAGGCGGCACCGAGCAACCGGTGGCGCTGGCGCAGCTGCACGGCGTCGCCGCCACCGGCGCGCCTTTCAGCAACGCCGAGGTGACCGTGACCGACCAGACCGGCGCCGTCGTCTGCACCCGTACCACCGATGCGAACGGCACCTACACCTGCGAGCTGCCCGCGGGCACCAAGGCCCCGCTGGTGATCCGCGCCAGCCGCGACGACCTGACCCTCTACAGCACCACCGCCAGCGCCACCGGCGGCATCGTCAACGTCACGCCCCTGACCACGATCATCGTTTCGCAGCTCTCGCCCGACGGCAACCCGGCCAGCCTGGCCGGTGCGATCCAGACCCGCCCCGACACCGTGACGGCCGCCACCATCCAGACCCAGGTGGCGGAACTCAGCGCCGCGCTCAAGCCGCTGTTCGATGCACTCGGCCAGAGCGGCCTGGACCTGATGAACGGCGACTTCGCCGCCGACGGCACCGGCCAGGACCGCCTGCTGGACTCGATCGCCGTCAGCGTGCAGCCCGACGGCACCGCCGCCAACATCCAGATCACGGTCAAGAGCGTGCCGTCCAGCGGCAGCCCCGAGCCCCTGTCGATCAGCTTCAGCACCGCCGACACGGGCACGCCGGTGCTCGCACCGGTCGATGCCAGCACGCTGGTGCAGCCGCCGACACCGGCACTGATCGCCTCCTTCCTGGCCCGCCTCAACGCCTGCTACGCCCTGCCACTCGCCCAGCGCGTCACGGCCGTGAACGATGGCGTGAACGCCACCGGCACCGCCGCCGACCTGGTGGCCCCGGCCTGCCGCACGCTGTTCGTCGGCGACGACCCGGCCACCTACCAGGCCAACGGCGCCAGCGTGGGCCGCAACGCCAGCGGCCGCGGCGCCTTCGAAAGCCTGTTCCGGTCGGGGCCGACCGGCCTGGTCAACGACCGCGGCAACTTCGAGTTCTTCCGCAACGCGACCGACGTGGTGATCACCTACCGCTGGACCGACACCCTCGGCAACACCGACAACGACACCTTCCTGCTGCGCACCGAGAACGGCGTGCTCAAGCTGACCGGCAACGGCAACACGTACCGCGTGTCGGTGCGCGCGATCTCCGAGAAGCGCGAGATGATCAACACGCCCAACTTCAGCTACAGCGCGACGGGCTACAACGTCAACATCGAGAACCGGCTCGACGAGAGCTTCCAGCCCGTGCTCGACAAGGTGGTGGTCACGCCGCCCTTCGGTGCGCCGCAGACCTACCGGCCCCAGCCGGGCTTCTCGTACCTCACGGTGGCGCGGCCGAACGGCAACGCCGCCAACGCCAGCGGCAGCGTGATCTACCTGGCAGGCCGCTTCGACAACCCGGCCACGGCCGGCACGCCGGCCGACAAGGAAGGCAACCTGAACTTCGTCAGCCCGGCCCTCGGCGATGCGGAACTGCGCGCGCTGAAGGACCAGAGCGTGTGGAAGCTCGAGTTCTATCGCGTCGGTGACACCGTGCCGTCGACCACCCAGAGCGCGCGCACCATCGCCCGGGCCCAGACCCTCGACGAGATCAGGCAGCTGGCCTTTGCCGCGATCACGCCCGCCCTGCGCGACGAACTGCGCGCCGAGACGGTGAACAACACGGACAACGTGCTGGTGTTCGGCACCAGCACGCCGCAGGAGCCGAACCTCATCGACTTCAGTGCCGACGGCAACAACCCGGGCTGGGCGGTGCCGACCGGTGCACTGGCGCCCACGCTGTTCACCGCCTACGGCCGGAACAACGGCACGCGCTGGGAAGACTCGGTGACGGTGCGCAACACCGCGCGCACGACGATCCTCAACTGCTCGCCCTATGCAGCCACGGATGCCCACTGCGTGACCCTCAACAACGCCCGCGAGTACCGGCCGGGCGCCAGCCTGAACACCTTCGACCTCTGGGCTCGCAGCGCGCGCCAGGTCGAGCTCAGCAGCAAGATCGGGCTCTACAGCATCCAGTAAGCCCCTTCGGCACCACGAAAGCCCCGCCCCGGCGGGGCTTTCTTCTTGCAGAATCGACACCCGCCCACCCTGGTTCCATCGCGATCGTCGACAGCTTCCCTCGCATGCCAAAGCGTCCCGCCACCCACCTGCTCTACCTGCACGGTTTCCGTTCTTCGCCGCAGTCCATGAAGGCACGGCTGGTGGCCGAGCACGTGCGGCAGCATCGCCCCGACATCCAGTGGTGGTGCCCGCAGTTGCCACCGTCGCCGCGCGAAGCCATGGACGGGGTGATGCGCGGCATCGCCGACTGGCCGCGCGAATCGATGGCGGTCATCGGCTCGTCGCTCGGCGGCTTCTATGCGACCTATGTGGCGGCCATGACGCGCTGCCGCGCGGCACTGCTGAACCCGGCCGTCAACCCGGCGCGCGACCTGGCCCGGTACATCGGCGAGCAGACGGCCTGGCACGATCCGCAGCAGCATTTCTTCTTCCGCCCCGAATTCATCGACGAACTGAGGGCACTCGAAGTCGGCGAGCTGTCGCGCCCGGAACGGGTGTTCGCCATCCTCGCCAAGGGCGACGAGGTGCTCGACTGGCGCGAGATGTCGGCCCGCTACCCGGGCAGCCGGATCCGGCTGCTCGAGGGCGGCGACCATGCGCTGTCGGACTTCGCCGCGAAGCACCTCGACGACGTGATGCGCTTCGTCGATCCGCGCTGAGGACGGCCTCGGCGTCGGTGCCGAGGCCCGTGGGACAATCCGCCCCATGTTTGTATTGTTCGAAGAAGCCGGAAAGTACCTCGGCGGCCGCGTTTTGTCGGAGGCCGAAGCGTCGGCGCAGGTCGAGCTCGACACCGGCAAGCGGCTCAAGGTCAAGAGCGCCCACATCGTGCTGCGTTTCGAGAAACCGGCCCCGGCCGAGCTGATCGTCGAGGCACGCGCGCTGGCCGCCACCATGGACCTCGACCTGGCGTGGGAATTCGCGGCCGAGGGGGAATTCGGCTTTGCCGACCTCGCGGCCGACTATTTCCAGGCCAACCCGACGCAGGCCCAGCAGGCGGCCGCGCTGTTCGCGCTGTTCGAGGCGCCCCACTACTTCCGGCGCGCCGGCAAGGGCCGCTTCAAGAAGGCCCCGGCCGAGATCGTCCAGCAGGCGCTGGCCGCGATCGAGAAGAAGAAGCAGGTGCTGGCCCAGATCGCCGAGTGGGCGACCCAGCTGGTGGCCGGCGAATGCCCGGCGCCGGTGCGCGAGCAGCTCTACAAGATCCTGTTCAAGCCCGACAAGAACGCCCCCGAATACAAGGCCGTGGTCGAGGCCTCGCGCACCGCGCAGCGCGCGCCGCTCGAGCTGCTCGAGCGCGCGGGCGCCATCGACTCGGCCTACCAGTTCCACTGGAAGCGCTTCCTGTTCGAGAACTTCCCCAAGGGCACGGCCTTCCCCGCGCTCGCGGCCCCGCCGATCGCCGACGACCTGCCGCTGGCCGAAGGCGTGCAGGCCTTCTCGATCGACGATTCGCAGACCACCGAGATCGACGATGCGCTGTCGGTGCAGGGCCTGGGCACGGGCACCGTCACGGTCGGCGTGCACATCGCGGCGCCCGGCTTGGCCTTCGCGCCCGGCACGCCGCTCGACCAGGTGGCGCGTGCGCGCATGTCCACCGTCTACATGCCGGGCCACAAGATCACCATGCTGCCCGACGCGGTGGTGCAGACCTACACGCTGCTCGACGGCGGCGACCGCCCGGCCGTGTCGCTCTATGCGCGCTACGACGAAGCCACGCTCGAGCTGCAAGGCACCGAGACGAAGATCGAGCGCGTGCCGATCGTCGCCAACCTGCGCCACGACCAGCTCGACAGCGTGATCACCCAGGCCTGGCTCGAGGACGCCTCGGTGCCCGGCGCCGACGCCCCCGCCATCGTCACGACGCTGCGCGACCCGCTGATGTTCCTGTTCCGCCTGGCCAAGACGCTGAAAGCGCAGCGCGAGGTGGTACGCGGCAAGCCGGAGAACTTCAACCGGCCGGACTACAACTTCCGCCTGGTCGGCAACGAGGGCGAGCCCGAGGGCAGCGAGCAGGTGCAGATCAGCACCCGCCAGCGCGGTGCGCCGCTCGACCTGATCGTCTCCGAGGCCATGATCCTGGCCAACAGCACCTGGGGCAGCTGGCTGGGTGAGCTGGGCGTGCCCGGCCTCTACCGCAGCCAGGCCAGCCTGGCGCCCGGCATCAAGGTGCGCATGGGCACGCGCGCGTTGCCGCATGCGGGCCTGGGCGTGAAGAGCTACGCCTGGAGCACCTCGCCGCTGCGCCGCTACACCGACCTGGTGAACCAGTGGCAGATCATCGCCGCGGCGCGCCACGGCAAGACCGCCGCGCTGGCCGCACCCTTCAAGCCCAAGGATGCCGACCTGTTCTCGATCCTCTCGGGTTTCGATGCGGCCTACAGCACCTACAACGCCTACCAGGGCGGCATGGAGCGCTTCTGGACGCTCAAGTACCTGGCGCAGCAGGGCATCACCGAGCTCACCGCGACGGTGATCAAGGACCTGCCCAACGGCGCGCTGGTGCGGGCCGACACGCTGCCGCTGGTGTTCCCGGTGGCCGGCCAGCAGGAACGCGGCGCCCACCTGCGCGTGAAGCTGGGCGAGATCGACGAGATCGCGCTCGACGTGCACGGCACCGTGCTCGAACGCCTCGACGCACTGGTCGATGACGCCGCGCTGGACGACGGCGCAGGTGAGGACGACGAGGAAGTGGCCGGTCCGATCGCCATCGCCGTGGACCTGAGCGACAGCGAGGCCGGCACGGAAAACACGCCGGGCTGAGCGCCACCGCCACCGACGCAAGCCCGATGAACCTGAAAGACCTGAGCACCCTGCAGATCGCGCTGGGCCTGTCGGTGGTGGCCCATGCCCTGCTGCTCACGGTGCGCTTCATCGACCCGGAGGCCATGAACCGCGTGTTCCGCGACACGCCGCTCGAGGTGATCCTGGTCAACGCCGCCACGCAGGAGCGGCCCGACAAGGCCCTGGCCATCGCGCAGAAATCGATGGCCGGCGGTGGCGACCTCGAGCGCGGTCGCGCCACCAGCCCCCTGCCCCCTTCGACCTTCACCGCCGTCGGCGACGCAATGGAAGACGCCGAGCGCAAGGTCGAGGCGATGCAGGCGCAGCAGCAGCTGTTGCTGGCGCAGATCAAGCAGCAGCTCGCGGCCATGCCGGCCCCCGATCCGCGCCAGACCGGCCAGCCGAACGACGCCGCGGCGCAGGAGCAGAAGCGCCGCCAGCTGCTCAACCTGCTGGCCGAGATCGAACGCCGCGTGAACGAGGAGAACGCGCGCCCCAAGAAGCGCTACATCAGCCCGTCGACGCGCGAGGAGGCCTACGCCGTGTACGTCGATGCGCTGCGCCGGCGCATCGAATCACGCGGCACCGAGAACTTTCCCGAAGTCGCGGGCCGCAAGCTCTACGGCGAACTCACGATGCTGGTCACCGTCAACTTCGACGGCAGCGTGCTCGGCACCGAGATCGTCCAGACCTCGGGCAACCTGGCGCTCGACCGCCGGGCCCAGGCCATCGTGCGCAGCGTCGGCAACTTCGGCCGCTTCAGCGACGCGATGCGGCGCCAGGCCGACCAGATCGTGCTGCCTTCGCGCTTCCGCTTCACCCGCGACGAGACGCTGGAAACGCAGCTGTCCGCGCGCCAACCCTGAGACCATGGACCTCTACTGCGTCATGGGCAACCCGGTCGCGCACAGCCGCTCGCCGTGGATCCACGCCCGCTTTGCCGAACTCACGGGCCAGGCCCTCAGCTACGGCCGCCGCCACATCGAGATCGACGGCTTTGCCCGGGGCATCGCGGCCTTTCGCGCCGACCCCGAGGGCACGGCCCGCGGCTGCAACGTGACCGTGCCCTTCAAGTTCGATGCAGGCGACATCGCCCAGCACGTGAGCCCGCGCGCGGCATTGGCCCAGGCCGTGAACACGCTGAGCTTTCGCGACGATGGCGTGCACGGCGACAACACCGACGGCGTGGGCCTGGTGAACGACATCCAGCGCAACGCGCACGTCGCGATCGCGGGCCGCGAGGTGCTGCTGATCGGTGCCGGCGGCGCGGCGGCCGGCGTGATCGGTCCGCTGCTCGAGGCCGGCGCGCAGCGCATCGTGCTGGCCAACCGCACGCTGGCCAAGGCCGTGGCGCTGGTGCAACGGCACGCGGTGCTCGCGCTGTCGCATGGCGCGGTGCTCGAGGCCCACGAACTGCACACGGTGCCCGGCGACTTCGACATCGTGGTCAACGCCACCGCTTCGAGCCTGTCGGGCGGCGCGGTGCCGGTGGCCGCCAGCGTGCTGCGCCCGGGGGCACTGGCCGTCGACATGATGTACGGGCCGGCAGCCGCGGGCTTCATGGACTGGGCCCGCGCCCACGGCGCGGTGCCGCGTGACGGGCTGGGCATGCTGGTCGAGCAGGCGGCCGAGTCCTTCGCGATCTGGCGCGCCGTGCGGCCGCCGTCGGCCCAGGTGCTGGCCGAGCTGCGCGCGCAGCTCGAGGGCTGAGTCCGTGCGCGCGCTGCTGCGCCTGATCGCCTGCCTCGCCGCCGCCGGTCTGGCGCTGCAGCTGTTCTTCATCGGCCGCATCGCGTTGATGATCGCCATCGATCCGCAATCGACCACCTTCCAGCGCTCCGAAGCCTGGCGCATCGCGACCGCGGGCCGCGACAACGCCACGCAGGGCGCGTCGCGCGCCTGGCAGCAGGAGTGGGTGCCCTACGACCGCATCGCCGACACCCTCAAGCGCGCGGTGATCGCCAGCGAGGATGCCGATTTCATCTCCCACGGCGGCGTCGAATGGGAGGCCATCGAGCGGGCGCGCCAGCGCAATGCCAAGGCCGAGGAGATCGCGGCCCGCCGCGCCGCCCAGGCCCGCGCGCGTGGCAAGGAACCCGCGCCGGCCAAGATCCGCGGCGGCTCGACCATCACGCAGCAACTGGCCAAGAACCTGCTGCTGTCGGGCGAGCGCACGCTGCTGCGCAAGGGCCAGGAGTTGATGCTTGCGACCACGCTCGAGTTCCTGCTGGGCAAGCGCCGCATCCTCGAGATCTACCTCAACAACGTCGAATGGGGCGAAGGCGTGTTCGGCGCCGAGGCCGCCGCGCAGCATTACTTCAACAAGCCGGCCGCGCGCCTGAGCGCCAACGAGGCGGCGCGGCTCGCGGTGATGCTGCCCAGCCCCAAGTTCTTCGAGCGCCGGCCGGGCTCGCCCTACGTCAGCGGCCGGGCCGCGACCATCATGGCGCGCATGCCGGCGGCCGAGCTGCCCTGAGCCTGCGTCAGGCGCGCTCGAACACGATGCGCGAGACCGCGGTGCGGCCCGAGCCATGCGGCCGGCGCGCCGGCTCGGCGAAGGTGTCGATCACGGTGAAGCCGGCCTTGCGCATCATTCCCGCGGAGGCTGCGTTCTCTTCGTGGCGGTCGATGTAGACCTCGCGCAGGCCCTGCGCTTCGAGCGCGCCCAATGCGGCCTTGAGCAAGGCCGCGCCGATGCCGCGGCCCGTGCCCTCGCGGTGCACCGCGGCCTCGCAGACGTAGCCATGCACCGCCTCGCGCCGGTCCTCGGTCTGGTAGCGCGCGAAGTGCGTCGTGCGGCAGAAGCTGACCACGCCCAGCAGGGCATCGTTCTCGCGTGCCACCACGGCGCCGACCTCGCCGGTCGCGATCTGCGCCAGGTGGGCCGCCACCTCCTCGGGCGGCAGCCAGTTCCAGACGTTGGGGCCGTGCGTGAGGATCAGCGCGGTCAGCACGGGAATGTCGGCGGCCGTCGCCGCATCGATCTGCCAGGTCATCGTTTTTTCCCCTTGGAGATGGCCGTGTCGATCATCCACACCGCCGCGCCGCCGAGCGCGTAGGCCAGCACGTCCAGCCAGTCCGGCGTGCTGCCCAGCAGGATGCGCAGCACCGGGTTCGGGATCTGCCATTGCCAGAGCCTCGCCAGGTACTGGCCGAGCTCCAGCAGGCAGCCGCAGCCGAAGGCCGCCAGCGCCAGCTGCCAGGGCCGCGCGGCCACCACGGTCTTGAAGACGAAGTAGAGCCACGCGACGGCCAGCACGTCGCCGAAGAAGCTGCGCAGCCAGCCGGCGCGCGCCCCCACGGTGGCCAGCAGTGCCAGCAGGATGAACAGGATCAGCGCCGCCAGGCCCGCGCGTGGATCGAAGCGCCAGGCCGCGGCGGGCCGGTCGAGGGAATGCCATGTCATGGCCCGTATCATCGCCTCCATGTTTGCTGCGAAGTTGCTGGGGTGGGTCTTGCTGGGCGTGGTGCGTTTGCTCACCGGGGCACAGGCACGCTGGTGGGGCTGTCCGCCCAAGGCCGAGCAGCGCATCTACTTCGCCAACCACCAGAGCCACCTCGACCTGGTGATGATCTGGGCTGCATTGCCCGAGGAGCTGCGCACCATCACGCGGCCGATCGCGGCGCGCGACTACTGGGCCAACACGCCGATGAAGCGCTGGATCACCACCGAGGTGTTCAACGCGATCTACGTGGAGCGCGGCGGCACGCCGGCGCCGGCCGAGGAAGGCGCCCCCGCCCCCGACCCGATGGCACCGCTCATGCCGCTGATCGAGGCGCTCAAGAGCGGCGACTCGATCATCATCTTTCCCGAAGGCACGCGCGGCCACACCGGCGAGCCGCAGAAGTTCAAGTCGGGCCTGTTCACGCTGGCCCAGATGTTCCCCGAGGTGGTGCTGGTGCCGGCCTGGATCGACAACGTGCAGCGCGTGATGCCCAAGGGCGAGATCGTGCCGGTGCCGATCCTGTGCTCGGTGACCTTCGGCGCGCCCATCGCGCTGGGCGCCGACGAGGAGCGCCGGGCCTTCCTGGACCGCGCGCGCGAAGCGGTGGTCGCACTGCGCAACGTATGAACGCCTTCCTGCGCAACCTCACGCCGACCCAGCAGGTGGCGGCCCTGTTCGTGATCGTGTTCGGCCTGCTGACCGTGGTCAGCATCGTGACGCTGCTGGTCGGCTTCCGCGAACGGCGCAATGCCGCGCACGGCGAAGGCTGGCTGCGCGAATTCAACGACTTCCGCGCGCTGCTGAACACCACCTGGTTCATGGTGGTCGTGTTCTGGATCGGCTGGGCGCTGGGCCCGAGCGTGGCGACCGTGCTGTTCGCGATCATCTCCTTCTTCGCGCTGCGCGAGTTCATCACGCTCTCGCCCACGCGCCGCGGCGACCACCGCAGCCTGATCCTGGCCTTCTTCGTGGTGCTGCCGATCCAGTTCCTGCTGGTGGGCACGGCGCGCTTCGACCTGTTCACGGTCTTCATCCCGGTCTATGTCTTCATCGCCATCCCGGTGGTGAGCGCGCTGGCCAACGACCCGAGCCACTTCCTCGAACGCAACGCCAAGCTGCAGTGGGGCATCACGGTCTGTGTCTACGGCATGAGCCATGTGCCGGCGCTGCTGCTGCTGAGCTTTCCGGGCTACGAGGGCAAGAGCGCCTTCCTGGTCTTCTTCCTGGTGTTCGTGGTGCAGACCTGCATGGTGGTGCAGCACCTGATCGCGCGCCAGTTCGCCCATCTGCCGGCCGACGCGCCGCAACCCGCCGGCCTGCGCGGCCGGCTCCAGCGCCTGCTGGGCCGCGCGCCCTTCGCACCCAACGTGAGCCGCAGCTTCAACTGGGCCAGCTGGGGCGTGGGCATGGCGATCGCGAGCGTGGTGGGGGCGCTGATGTCCTTCATCACGCCCTTCAAGTTCGGCCAGGCCCTGGCCATGGCGCTGATCGCCTGCGTCGCGGGCTCGATGGGCCACCTGGTGATGAAGGCCCTCAAGCGCGACCGCGGCATCCCCAACTGGGGGCCGAAGGGCGTGGGCGTGACGGGCGCCAACGGCCTGCTCGACCGGGTCGATGCGCTGTGCTTCGCGGCGCCGATCTTCTTCCATTCGGTGCGCTGGTACTTCGGCGTCTGATCGCGTGCGCATCCTCGGCATCGACCCCGGCCTGCAGACCACCGGCTTCGGCGTGGTGGACCTCGATGGCCACGCGCTGCGCTACGTGGCCAGCGGCACCATCAGCACGAGCAAGCTCGAGCGCGGCAACCTGCCGGCGCGGCTCAAGGTGCTGTTCGACGGCATCGGCGAGATCGTGACGCGCTACCAGCCGACCACCTCGGCGGTCGAGATCGTGTTCGTCAACGTGAACCCGCAGTCCACGCTGCTGCTGGGCCAGGCCCGCGGCGCCTGCCTGACCGCGCTGGTCTCGCACGACCTGCCCGTGGCCGAGTACACGGCGCTGCAGATGAAGCGCGCGGTCGCGGGCCACGGCCAGGCGGCCAAGGCGCAGGTGCAGGAAATGGTCAAGCGCCTGCTCGACCTGCCCGGCTTGCCCGGCAGCGACGCGGCCGACGCGCTGGGCATCGCGATCACGCATGCCCACGTGGGCAGCTCGATGGCGCGGCTGGGCGAGGCCTCGGCACTGGCGCGCAGCACCAGCGGGATGTACCGGCAGGGACGAACCCGCTAGGCGACGCCTGGACGACGCCTAAGCGACGCGTTCGGCGATCAGCACCGCGAAGAAGCCGAAGGCCGCGAGCAGCGTCCACTTGAGCACGATCCAGCCGAAGCGGCGGTACTTCATCTGGCCCGTGCCCGCGTAGAACGCGAAAGACACGCCGGCGATCAGCAACAGCAGCAGGATGGCCCAGCGGAACAGCAGCATCGGTCGTCGGCGCCTGCGTTACCAGGCGCGCGCGACTTCGGCGAAACCGACCGGCGCGCGCTTCTCGTCGTCGAAGGTGACGATCTCGAAGGCATCGGGATGCGCCAGCAGCTCGCGCAGCAGCTGGTTGTTCATCGCATGGCCCGAGCGGAAGGCGCTGTAGGCGGCCAGCAGCGGTCGGCCGACCACGTAGAGGTCGCCCATCGCATCGAGGATCTTGTGCTTCACGAACTCGTCGTCATAGCGCAGGCCGCCGACGTTCAGCACCTTGGTGTCGTCCATCACGATCGCGTTGTCGAGCCCGCCGCCCAGGGCCAGGCCCTTGCTGCGCATGTACTCGACTTCCTTGGTGAAGCCGAAGGTGCGCGCGCGCGCGATGTCGCGGCTGTAGGAGTCGTGCCCCAGATCGAACTCGACGCGCTGGCCGGTGGAATCGACCACCCGGTGGTCGAAGTCGATCTCGAAGCTCAGCTTGAAGCCGTGGTAGGGCTCCAGCCGTGCCCACTTGGCGTTGGCACCCTCGCCTTCGCGCACTTCCACGGGCTTGAGCAGCTTGATGAAGCGCCGCGGTGCGTTCTGCAGCGCGATGCCCGCGCTCTGCAGCAGGAACACGAAGGAAGAGGCGGAGCCGTCGAGGATCGGCACCTCGTCGGCCGTGATGTCGATCAGCAGGTTGTCGATGCCCAGGCCCGCGCAGGCCGACATCAGGTGCTCGATGGTCTGCACCTTGGCGCCGCCGTTGGAGACGGTCGACGCCAGGCGCGTGTCGGTGACGGCCTCGGCCGTCATCGGAATGGAAACGGGTTCGGGCAGATCGACGCGGCGGAACACGATGCCCGTGTCCGGCGCCGAAGGCCGCAGCGTGAGCTCCACCCGCTGCCCGCTGTGCAGCCCCACGCCGACGGCGCGGGTGATGGATTTGAGGGTTCTTTGTTGCAGCACGGACGTGATTTTAAGAGCGCGCCGTTCCCCGCGGGCCACGCTCCAGACTATCTTGCCCATAGTGCACGGGATTGATGGGATGGGAAGCGTCGCGAGCGGCCCGAGCTCACGCCGAGCAGCGCAGCCGTACGCAGGTACGGCGAGCAGCACAGGTGCGAGATCGGGTCGCGCAGCAGCTTCACACCCATCAATCCGCTTGGCGGCGCAGGAAGGCGGGGATCTCGAAATCGTCCATGCCGCCCGAAGACAGCGCGTCGACCTTGGCCGCGGCCATCGTGCGGTTGGTGCGCCACACGCTGGGCACCGCCATGCCTTCGTAGTTGGGCTGGCCGTGCGCGCCGGCGTGGCCCATGCCACCCATGGTCGGCACATTGAACGGGATGTTGTCGGTGCCGGTGCGGATGACTTCGAGCAGCGGTGCCTGGCGACGTGCGTCGGCGCGCGACAGGCCGGTGGCGACCACCGTCACGCGCATCTCGTCGCCCAGGGCCTCGTCGTAGGCTGCGCCGTAGATCACGTGCGCGTCGGGCGAAGCGTAGGCGCGGATGGTGTTCATCGCCAGCTTCGATTCCGACAGCTTCAGCGAGCCCTTCGAGGCCGTCACCAGCACCAGCACGCCCTTGGCGCCCGACAGGTCGATGCCTTCGAGCAGCGGGCAGGCCACGGCCTGCTCGGCGGCGATGCGCGCGCGGTCCGGGCCGCTGGCCGCGGCCGTGCCCATCATGGCCTTGCCGGGCTCGCCCATCACGGTGCGCACGTCTTCGAAGTCGACGTTCACGCCGCCGTACTCGTTGATGATTTCCGAGATGCCGCCCACAGCGTTCTTCAGCACGTCGTTGGCATGCGCGAAGGCCTCGGCCTGCGTCACGTCCTCGCCCAGCACTTCGAGCAGCTTCTCGTTCAGGATCACGATCAGCGAGTCGACGTTGGCTTCGAGCTCGGCCAGGCCGCTGTCGGCGTTGGTCATGCGCTTGCCGCCTTCCCAGTCGAAGGGCTTGGTCACCACGCCCACGGTCAGGATGCCCATTTCCTTGGCGATGCGCGCGATCACGGGGGCCGCGCCGGTGCCGGTGCCGCCGCCCATGCCGGCGGTGATGAACAGCATGTGCGCGCCGTCGATGGCCGCGCGGATCTCGTCGACCGCCAGTTCGGCCGCTTCACGGCCCTTGTCCGGCTTGCCGCCAGCGCCCAGGCCGTTGTTGCCCAGCTGGATCAGCTTGGGCGCGTTGCTGCGCGACAGCGCCTGCGCGTCGGTGTTCGCGCAGGAAAACTGCACGCCCTGCACGCCGCGCTCGATCATGTGCGCGACCGCGTTGCCGCCGCCGCCGCCCACGCCGATCACCTTGATCTGGGTGCCTTGGTTGAACTCTTCCATTTCGATCATTTCGATGGCCATTTGGAACTCCTAATTTCTTGCTACTGCAGTTGCTGTTGTTTCAATGAATTTTTCTTGTCTGTCGCCGGATGCATGTCATGAGGGCGGGCCGGTTCGTCGCCATCGCTCATTGAAATGCCGGGGGGGACTTCCGCGCGCCAGCCAGAGGGGGTAATGGGTCATCTCAGAAGTTCCCCACGATGAAGTCCTTGAAGCGGCCGAAGGCCGTTTTCACGGAACCGTTTTTCTGGGCCACCTTGTAGCCGCGCATGCGGGCAAAGCGGGCTTCCTCGAGCAGACCCATCACCGTCGCGGCACGGGGCTGGGCCACCATGTCGGACAGCGCGCTCGCATATTTGGGGATGCCGCGGCGCACCGGCTTGAGGAAGATGTCCTCGCCCAGTTCGACCATGCCCGGCATCACGGCGCTGCCGCCGGTCAGCACGATGCCCGACGACAGCACTTCCTCGTAGCCGGATTCGCGGATGACCTGCTGCACCAGCGAGAAGATCTCCTCGATGCGCGGCTCGATCACGCCGGCCAGCGCCTGCTTGCTCAGCATGCGCGGGCCGCGGTCGCCCAGGCCCGGCACTTCGACCTGCGTGTCGGGGTCGGCCAGCAGCTGCTTGGCGTAGCCGTTCTCGACCTTGATGTCCTCGGCGTCCTTGGTCGGAGTGCGCAGCGCCATCGCGATGTCGCTGGTGATCAGGTCGCCCGCGATCGGGATCACCGCGGTGTGGCGGATCGCGCCGTTGGTGAAGATCGCCACGTCGGTGGTGCCGGCGCCGATGTCCACCAGGCACACGCCCAGTTCGCGCTCGTCCTCGGTCAGCACCGCCTGGCTCGAGGCCAGCGGGTTGAGCATCAGCTGGTCGACCTCGAGGCCGCAGCGGCGCACGCACTTGATGATGTTCTCGGCCGCGCTCTGGGCGCCGGTCACGATGTGCACCTTGGCCTCCAGGCGCATGCCGCTCATGCCGATCGGTTCCTTGACGTCCTGGCCGTCGATCACGAATTCCTGCGGCTCGACCAGCAGCAGGCGCTGGTCGCTGGAGATGTTGATCGCGCGCGCGGTCTCGACCACGCGGGCCACGTCGGCCGGCGTGACTTCCTTGTCCTTGACCGCCACCATGCCGCTGGAGTTGATGCCGCGGATGTGACTGCCGGTGATGCCGGTGTAGACCCGGCCGATCTTGCAGTCGGCCATCAGCTCGGCCTCCTTCAGGGCCTGCTGGATGCTCTGCACCGTGGCGTCGATGTTGACCACCACGCCGCGCTTCAGGCCATTGCTCGGCGCCACCCCCAGGCCGGCGAGCTTGAGTTCGCCGTTGGGCAGCACCTCGGCCACCACCACCATCACCTTGGCGGTGCCGATGTCGAGGCCGACAACCAGGTCTTTGTATTCTTTGGGCATGAAATGTCCTCGGTATTCGCTTATTTCTTCTTGGGGTCGTTGACGACCGTGGTGACGCCGCGCATGCGCAGCGCATAACCCTCGTTGTGACGCAGGTCCGCGCCCTCCACCGAGGCCACGGTGCGCCCGTACTGCGCGGCCACCTGCTTCACGGTGCGCAGGAAACGCTCGGTGCGCACCACCACCTCTTCGCTGCGCCCGCGGCCGAGTTCGACCGTGGCGCCGTTGTCCAGCAGCACATGCCAGCTGCCGCGGCTCGACAGGCCCAGTTCCTCGACCGCCAGGTCGTAGGGCTTGAACAGCGGCGCCAGCAGCCGGTACATGCCCAGCACCTGGCCGGCCTGTTCGATCGGGCCGTCGAGGCGCGGCAGGTCGTCGTCGACCTCGGCCGTGTTGGCTTCGAACACCTCGCCGAAGCCGTTGACCATCTTCGAGGCCGTCTCGTCGCCCCAGTGCGCGACCGGCACGTGCTCGGTCAGCGTGGCGCGCAGCCGGTTCGGGAACTCGCGCCGCACCACCGCCTTGCGCACCCAGGGCACCGACTCGAAGGCGCTGCGCGCGCGTGCCAGGTCGACCGTGAAGAAGTTGCCGGCCAGCTGCGGCGCCACGTTGGCGCGCAAGGTGACCGCGTTGTTGTGCGTGACCTCGCCGTCGACCTTGAGGCCGGCGATCGGGAAGAAAGGCTGCCGCAGCACCCACCACGCGCCCGCCGCCAGCAACACCAGCGCGAACGACACGAACACCAGCGTGGCCGTGAAGTTCATCAGCTTGACGTCGAAGGGGACGGGGGCGGTGGTGGCCATGGGGTTAGACCTTGCCTTCCGAATCCAGGGCCGCGGAAGCGAGCACGCGCACGCACAGGTCCTCGTAGGCGATGCCCACCGCGCGCGCCGACATAGGCACCAGCGAATGGGTGGTCATGCCGGGCGAGGTGTTCATCTCGAGCAGGAAGGGCTTGCGGTCGCTGGCGCGGATCATCACGTCGGCGCGGCCCCAGCCGCGGCAGCCCAGCGTGCGGTAGGCGGCCAGCGCGATGCGCTGGATCTCGCGCTCCTCGGCCTCGGGCAGGCCGCTCGGGCAGTGGTACTTCACGTCGTCGGTGAAGTACTTGTTCTGGTAGTCGTAGGCGCCCTCGGGGGCGGCGATGCGCACCACCGGCAGCGCCTGCGCGTCGAAGCCGTGGCCCAGCACCGCGCAGGTGACTTCCTCGCCCTCGATGAATTCCTCGCACAGCACGTCGGCGTCGTACTTCGCCGACAGCGTGACCGCGTCCTGCATCTCGGAGTAGCCCTGCACCTTGGTCACGCCGATCGACGATCCCTCACGCGGCGGCTTGACGATCAGCGGCAGCCCCAGCACATCGGGCACCACGCGGACCTGCTCGCGGCTCTGCTGGTCGGCGGCCAGGCGCACGTACTTGGGCGTGGGCAATCCGTCGGCCACCCAGATGCGCTTGGTCATGACCTTGTCCATCGCCACGCTCGAGGCCATCACGCCCGAGCCGGTGTAGGGAATGCCCAGCAGTTCGAGCGCGCCCTGCACCGTGCCGTCTTCGCCGTGGCGGCCGTGCAGCGCGATGAAGCAGCGCGCGAAGCCTTCGCGCTTGAGCTCGACCAGCTCGCGCTCGGCCGGGTCGAAGGCATGGGCGTCGACGCCGCGCGCGCGCAGCGCCTCCAGCACGCCGGTGCCCGAGAGGATGGAGATGTCGCGCTCGGCCGAGGTGCCGCCGAACAGCACGGCAACCTTGCCCAGGGAGGAAACGGAAGAAGTGGAAATGGATGGTGTGCTCACAGTGCACGCCCCTCGGAGGTGAAAGAAACCGTCTTCGGCGAGGCGGCCGCGCCGCCCAGCTCGACCACCCGGCCCGGCACCGCGCCGATCGAACCGGCGCCCATGCAGACCACGACATCGCCCGCACGGGCGTTGTCCAGGATGGCCTGCGCCATCGCGCCGATCTCGTCGACGAACACCGGCTCGACCTTGCCGGCCACGCGCAGCGCACGCGTCAAGGCCCGGCCGTCGGCCGCCACGATCGGCGCTTCGCCGGCCGCATAGACCTCGCTCAGCAGCACGGCGTCGGCGGTGCCCAGCACCTTGACGAAGTCCTCGAAGCAGTCGCGCGTGCGGGTGTAGCGGTGCGGCTGGAAGGCCAGCATCAGCCGGCGGCCCGGGAAGGCGCCGCGCGCGGCGGCGATGGTGGCCGCCATCTCGACCGGATGGTGGCCGTAGTCCTCGATCAGGGTGAAGGCACCCGCGGCCGCTGCGTCCTTCGCCGGCACGTCGCCGTAGCTCTGGAAGCGCCGGCCCACGCCCTTGAAGTCGGCCAGGCCGCGCTGCACGGCTTCGTCCGGCACGCCGAGCTCGACCGCCATCGCGATTACCGACAGCGCGTTGAGCACGTTGTGTTCGCCCGCCAGGTTGAGCACGATGTCCAGGTCGGGCAAGGTCACGCCGTTGCGGCGCTGCGCGGTGAAATGCATCTGCGCGCCCACCGCGCGCACATTGACCGCGCGCACCTGGGCTTCGTCGTTGAAACCGTAGCTGGTCACCGGGCAGGTCACCTGGGGCACGATGTCCCGCACCGCGGCGTCGTCGGTGCACAGGATCGCCACGCCGTAGAAGGGCATGCGGTGCAGGAAATCGACGAAAGCCTTCTTGAGGTTGCCGAAGTCGTGCCCGTAGGTCTCCATGTGGTCGGCGTCGATGTTCGTGACCACCGCCATCACCGGCAGCAGGTTCAGGAAGGACGCATCCGACTCGTCGGCCTCGACCACGATGTAGTCGCCGCTGCCCAGCTGCGCATTGGCGCCGGCGCTGTTGAGCCGGCCGCCGATCACGAAGGTCGGGTCCAGCCCGGCCGCGGCCAGCACGCTGGCCGCCAGGCTGGTGGTGGTGGTCTTGCCGTGCGTGCCGGCGATCGCGATGCCCTGCTTGAGGCGCATCAGCTCGGCCAGCATCATGGCGCGCGGCACCACGGGAATGCGCTTCTCGCGCGCGGCCAGCACTTCGGGGTTCTCGGACTGCACCGCGGTCGAGGTGACGACCGCGTCGGCACCCGCGATGTTCGCCGCGCCGTGGCCCACGTAGGTGGTGATGCCCAGGCCGGCGAGCCGGCGCAGCGTGGCGCTGTCGCTCAGGTCGGAGCCGGAGATCTGGTAGCCCAGGTTGAACAGCACCTCGGCGATGCCGCTCATGCCGGCGCCGCCCAGGCCGACGAAGTGGATGTGGCGGATGGCGTGCTTCATGCGCGGCTCCCCTTGTTCTTTTTGTCGGCGAGTTCCTCGCAGGCGCGGACCATGAGGTCGACGGCCTCGGTCTTCTGCATCGTCTTGGCCTTTGAGGCCTTGTCCACCAATGTGGTTCGTTCGGTTTTCTGTAGCAAGTCAGCCAGCAATTCGGGAGTGAGTTCGGTCTGCTGGACGAGCCAGCCGCCACCCGCGTCGACCAGGAATCGCGCGTTGGTGGTCTGGTGGTCGTCCACCGCCGAGGGGAAAGGCACGAACAGCGCTGCTGCGCCGACGGCCGCGATTTCGGTGACGGTGCTGGCACCGGCGCGCGCGACGATCAGGTCGGCCATGGCATAGGCCTCGGCCGTGTCGTCGATGAAGGGCGTGAGCTCGGCGTCGACGCCGGCGGCCGCGTAGTTGGCGCGCAGTTCGTCGATCTGCTTGGCGCCGCTCTGGTGCAGCACGATCGGGCGTTCGCCGGGCGCGATGCGCGCCAGGGCCTGCGGCACGATGGTGTTGAGCGCCCGCGCACCCAGGCTGCCCCCCACGACCAGCAGCTTCAGCGGACCGCTGCGGCCCAGGAAGCGGGTAGCCGGATCGGGCTGCGAAGTGAAGGCCGCGCGCAGCGGGTTGCCGACCCATTCGGCGTTCTTCAGCACGTTCGGGAAGGCGGTGAAGACCCGGTTCGCGACGCTGGCCAGCACCTTGTTGGCCAGGCCCGCCACCGAGTTCTGCTCGTGCAGCACCAGCGGGCTGCCCAGCAGCACGCTCATCAGGCCGCCGGGGAAGGTGATGTAGCCGCCCAGGCCGATGACCACGTCGGGCTTGACGCGGCGCAGCACGCCGACGCTCTGCGCGAAGGCGCGCAGCAGGCGCACCGGCAGCATCAGCACCGTGAGCGGGCCCTTGCCGCGCAGGCCACCGAACTGCACCGGCTCGAAGGCGAAGCCGCGCGGCGGCACCAGCTGCTGCTCCATGCTGCCGGGCGCGCCCAGCCAGTGCACGGCCCAGCCGCGCGCGCGCAGCGCCTCGGCCACGGCCAGGCCGGGGAAGATGTGGCCGCCGGTGCCGCCGGCCATGACCAGTGCGGTGCGGCTCATATGCGGCCTCCGCGCATGAGGACGCGGTTTTCATAGTCGACGCGCAACACCACGGCCAGCGCGATCGAGATCATCAGGATCGCCGAGCCGCCAAAGCTCATCAGCGGCAGGCCCAGGCCCTTGGTCGGCAGCGCGCCCAGGTTCACGCCCATGTTGATGAAGGACTGGAAGCCGATCCAGATGCCGATGCCCTGCGCCACCAGGCCGGAGAACACGCGGTCGAGCGCGATCGCCTGGCGGCCGATGTGCATGATGCGGCGCGTGAGCCAGAGGAACAGGCCGATCACCAGCAGCACGCCGATCAGGCCGAATTCCTCGCCCAGCACGGCCAGCAGGAAGTCGGTGTGGGCCTCGGGCAGCCAGTGCAGCTTCTCGACGCTGCCGCCCAGCCCCACGCCAAAGATCTCGCCGCGGCCGATCGCGATCAGCGAGTGCGAGAGCTGGTAGCCCTTGCCCAGCGCGTGCGCTTCGCTGAAGGGGTCGAGGTAGGCGAAGATCCGCTCGCGCCGCCATTCGCTGGTCATCACGATCAGCGCGAAGGCCGCCACCACCAGCGTGGCGATCACGAAGAACATGCGCGCATTGACGCCGCCCAGGAACAGGATGCCCATGGCGATGACCGCGATCACCATGAAGGCGCCCATGTCGGGTTCGGCCAGCAGCAGCATGCCGACCACCACCACCGCCACGCCCATCGGCAGCACGGCGCGGAAGAAGCGTTCCTTGATCTCCATCTTGCGCACCATGTAGCTGGCGGCATAGAGCACCATCGCGAGCTTGGCGAGCTCGGAGGGCTGGAAGTTCATGATGCCCAGCGGCAGCCAGCGGCGCGCGCCGTTGACCACGCGCCCGACGTGCGGGATCAGCACCGCCACCAGCAGCAGCAGCGACACGACGAACAGCCAGGGCGCGATGCGCTCCCAGGTCTGCATCGGGATCTGGAAGGCCAGCAGCGCCGCCACGAAGGCGATCGCGATGAACAGCACATGCCGCAGGAAGAAGAACATCGGCCCGTAGCCGGCACGCGCGAAGCGCGGGTTGTCCGGCAGCGCGATCGAGGCCGAATAGACCATCACCGCGCCCCAGGCCAGAAGCGCCAGCGTGACCCACAGCAGCGCTTGGTCGAAGCCCAGCACGCGCATCGGTGCGGCCTTGGTCTGCGACATGGTGCCGCCGCTCAGCCGCACCGGCAGGTGCATCGGCAGCGCATCGATGCCGGTCTTGGCGGCACGCGTGAACCAGCCCTTGAGGCGGCCCGGCGTTTCGTTGGGGGTGGCGGCGCTGGCGTTGCTCATGCCGAATGCCCCTCGTCGATGCCGTCGTAGGACGACTCTGGCAAGGCCTGCACCGCCTCGCAGAACACCGCGGCGCGGTGGCCATAGTCCCTGAACATGTCGAAGCTCGCGCAGGCCGGCGACAGCAGCACCGCGTCGCCCGGGTGGGCGCGGCGCGCGGCCAGTTGCACGGCCTGTTCCATCGAGTCGGCATGCACGATCGTGACGCCGGTGTCGGCCAGCGCGGCCTCGATCACCGGCGCGTCGCGTCCGATCAGCACCACCGCACGCGCGAACTGGCGCACCGGCGCGGCCAGCGGCGCGAAGTCCTGGCCCTTGCCGTCGCCGCCCAGGATCGCGACCACGCGGCGCTCGGCACCGAGGCCGCCCAGCGCGGCCACGGTGGCGCCCACGTTGGTGCCCTTGCTGTCGTCGAAATACTCGACCTGGTCGAGGATCGCGACCGACTCGACGCGGTGCGGCTCGCCCTGGTATTCGCGCAGGCCGTAGAGCATCGGGCCCAGCTGGCAGCCGGCCGCGCTGGCCAGCGCGAGCGCGGCCAGGGCGTTGAGCGCGTTGTGCTGGCCGCGGATGCGCAGTGCATCGGCTGGCATCAGGCGCTGCAGGATGATGTCCTCTTCCTGCGCCGCCGCGCCACGCTTGCGCTTGATGGTTTCGTCGGCCTCGAGCGCACGCACCAGCCAGCTCATGCCGTTGATGCGCTCGATGCCGAAGTCGGAAGGCCGCATCGGCAGGCCGGCGCCGAAAGTGATGTGGGTGCGGATCTGCGGGCGCTGCAGCTTGACGCGCACCGGCGGCGGCAGCATCGCCATCACGCCGGCGTCGTCGCGGTTGAGGATCATCAGCCCGCGCGCGCCGAAGATGCGCTGCTTGGCGGCGCTGTAGGCCGCCATGTCGCCATGCCAGTCCAGATGGTCCTGCGTGAGGTTGAGCACCGTCGCGGCCGTGGGCTCGAAGCCCTGCACACTGTCGAGCTGGAAGCTGGAGAGTTCGAGCACCCAGACCTCGGGCAGCGTGTCGGCATCCATGTGCGCGCTCAGCGTGTCGAGCAAGGTCGGGCCGATGTTGCCGGCCACGGCCACGGTCTTGCCGGCGCGCTCGACCAGCTGGCCGGTGAGCGCGGTGACGGTGGTCTTGCCGTTGGTGCCGGTGATGGCCAGCACCGCGGGCTCGTAGCCCTTGGGCGGTGCGATCTCGGCGACCGGCAGCGGCGCGGGCGCGGAGGCGGCTTCCTCGACCGCGGCCGAGGCCGGATTCGAGACCGCCAGTTCGGCGATGCGCGCGACGAACTCGGCCGCTTCCTTAGCGGCGCTGGGGACGTAGGGCTGGCCGGCGATGGGCTGGCGGGGGACGGCTGCAACGGGCGTTGCAGGCGTCGCGGGTGCGACGGACTCGGCCGGTGCGTTGGTCCCCTCGGCTTCCGCATCCACATCGGCATCGGCATCGGCCGGCGCAGCGTCCTCGGGCGGGGTCACCGCCACATGGGTCGACGGGTCACGCGGCATGGCCTCGGCCATCGCGCTCGGCGTGGCGGCGGGTTCGGGCTCGACGACTTCCGCTTCGGTCGTGGCGGCTGCTTCGATGGCTTCGATGGTTTCAGTCGCTTCGGCCGGCACAGGGGCGTCGCTTGCCGGAAGTTCCGCCGAAGGCAGGTCGTCGGTCGGCTGCGCTTCGACCGCCGCTGGCGCTTCGGGCACCTCCGTGGTCTGTGGCGGCATCTCGATCTGCAGCTGGACTTCGAGTCCAGGCGCGGCCTCGGCCTGCACCGCCACCTCGGCCTCCACCGACGGCGGCAGCTCGACCGTGCGCAGGTCGCTCAGCGCATGTGCGAACAGGTCGAGCTCACCGCCGACCGGCAGGCCGACCGCGCGTGCCGCATCGACCACCGGTGCCAGCGTGGCGGGCGTCAGGCCCGGCGAGCAGTAGACCGCGCGCACCGGCGTGCCCTCGATCAGCGCGGCGCTCAGCGGCCCGCCGACGAAGACGACCTCGGGCCATTCGGCCTGCAGCCTGCCGAGCAGTGCCGGCGCTTCGCGCGTGTCGGCGACCGTGACCTGTGCACCGTGGCGCGCGCACCAGCGCGCCATCGCCAGCCCGGACGCACCGAGGCCGAGGACGAGGACGGGGAGGTCTTTCAAGTGCCGCATGGTTCCGTTACCGCAGCTTCAGCGTCGACAGGCCCACGAGGCACAGCAGCATCGTGATGATCCAGAAACGCACCACGACCTGGGTCTCGCGCCAGCCGCTCTTCTCGAAGTGATGATGCAGCGGCGCCATCTTGAGGATGCGCCGGCCTTCGCCGAAGCGCTTCTTGGTGTACTTGAAGTACGCGACCTGGGCCATCACCGAGATCGCCTCGACCACGAAGATGCCGCCCATCACGAAGAACACGATCTCCTGGCGCACGATGACCGCGATGGTGCCCAGCGCGCCGCCCAGCGCCAGCGCGCCGACGTCGCCCATGAAGACCTGCGCCGGGTGGGTGTTGAACCACAGGAAGGCCAGGCCCGCGCCGGCCATGGCCGAGCAGAACACCAGCAACTCGCCCGAGCCGGGGATGTGCGGGAACAGCAAGTACTTCGAATACACCGAGCTGCCGGTGACATAGGCGAACACGCCCAGCGCCGAGCCGACCATCACCACCGGCATGATCGCCAGGCCGTCGAGCCCGTCGGTGAGGTTCACCGCGTTGCTCGCGCCCACGATCACCAGGTAGGTCAGGATCACGAAGCCGATGCCGCCCAGCGGGTAGCTGACTTCCTTGAAGAAGGGCACCAGCAGGTTGATCTTGGGCGAGAACTCGAGCGCGAAGCCCGAACGCACCCAGGCCGCGAACAGTTCCAGCACGCGCCAATTGGAGCTCTCGGAAATGCTGAACAGCAGGTAGAAGCCGGCCACCAGGCCGACCAGCGACTGCCACAAATACTTCTCGCGCGAACGCATGCCCTCGGGGTCCTTGCGCACCACCTTGCGCCAGTCGTCGACCCAGCCGATGGCGCCGAAGCCCAGCGTGACCCACAGCACGATCCAGACGAAGCGGTTGCTCAGGTCGAACCACATCACGGTCGAGAACGCGATCGAGAACAGCACCAGCACACCGCCCATGGTGGGCGTGCCGCTCTTGCTCAGGTGCGTTTCCATGCCGTAGCCGCGCACCGGCTGGCCGATCTTGAGCGCGGTCAGGCGGCGGATCGCGTAGGGGCCGACCGCCAGGCCGATCAGCAGCGCGGTGGTCGCGGCCATCAGCGCGCGGAAGGTCAGGTACTGGAAGACACGCAGGAACCCGAGTTCGGGCGACAGCGTCTGCAGCCATTGGGCCAGGCTCATCAGCATGGGGTGTTGCGCGGCTCATGCAGCATGACCGGCCTCCTTGTTGTTGTTGTCGTCGTTCGACGCGAGATTCACGGCGGCGGCCGTCACGGCCTGCACCACCCGCTCCATGCGCATGGAGCGCGAGCCCTTGACCAGCACGCTGGCGGTACGGGGCAGTTGTTCGCGCACCGCGGCCTGCAGCGCGTCGATGTCGCCGAAGTGCCGGCCGTCACGGCGCTGGCGCGCGTCGTCGAAGGCCGCGACGCTGTGCGCCGTGGCGTCGCCCAGCGCGAACAGCACGTCGATGCCCTGCTCGCGCGCCCAGGTGCCGACTTCGGCATGGAAGCCCTCGGACTGGTCACCCACCTCGGCCATGTCGCCCAGCACCAGCAGGCGCGGCCCGGGCAGCGCGGCCAGCACGTCGATGGCGGCGCGCACGGAGTCGGGGTTGGCGTTGTAGCTGTCGTCGATCAGCACCAGCGTGCGGTCGTCGGCCATCTGCAGTTCGAGCGCGCGCGAGCGGCCCTTGACCGGCTCGAAGGCCGCCAGGCCCTCGGCGATCTTCTCGACCGACACGCCGGTGGCCAGCGCGCAGGCCGTGGCGGCCAGCGCGTTGATCACGTTGTGGCGTCCGGCGATGCGCAATGTCGTGTGGAAGGCGCCGAGCGGCGTGCGCACCTCGACCTGCCAGGCGCCATGCGCCCAGGTCGCGCTGCCCAGCGAAATGTCGGCATCGGGCGTGTCGCCGAAGGTCATGCAGCGGCGCGTCGCGCCTTCGCGCGCGATCTCGTTCCACAGCGGGGTGAAGGCGTCATCGGCCGGGAACACCGCGGTGCCGTTGTCGGGCAGCGCCGAGAACACGGCCGCGTTCTCCAGCGCCACCGCCTCGACGGTGCGCATGAATTCCTGGTGCTCGCGCTGCGCGTTGTTGACCAGGGCGATGGTCGGCTTGGCGATGGCCGCCAGCCGCGCGATCTCGCCCGGATGGTTCATGCCCAGTTCGACCACCGCGAGCTGGTGCTGCGGGCGCAGCCGCAGCAGCGTGAGCGGCAGGCCGATCTCGTTGTTGAAGTTGCCGACCGTGGCGAACGCGCGCTCGCCCCAGGCGGCCTGCAGGATCGTCGCGATCATCTGCGTGACGGTGGTCTTGCCGTTGCTGCCGGTCACGGCCACCAGCGGCAGCGCGAACTGCGCGCGCCATCCGGCCGCCAGCGCGCCCAGGGCCTGCAGGGTGTCGGGCACCTCGAGGCCCGCCAGGCCGGCTTCGCGCAGGCCGCCGTGGGCGATGGCCGCGACGGCGCCGCTGGCGCGGGCCTCGGCCAGGAAGGCGTTGGCATCGAAGCGTTCGCCCTTGAGCGCGACGAACAGGTCGCCGGGCTGCAGCGTGCGGCTGTCGGAGTGCACGCGCGCGATCGGCGTGGCGGGGTCGCCCACCAGGCGGGCGCCGGGCACCCAGGCCAGCACCTGGCCCAGCGTCGTCATGGTGGCGTTGGCTTGCGTCATGCGGCGCCCCTTGCCGTCAACGCGTCGATGGCATGCACACGGTCGGAGAACACGATGCGCTCGCCCGCGATCTCCTGCCAGGCCTCGTGACCCTTGCCGGCGATCAGCACCACGTCTTCGGGCGCGGCCTGGGCTAGCGTGGCCGCGATGGCGGCGGCACGGTCGGGCTCGACCTGGGCCGCCTCGGGCCGGGACAGGCCCAGCAAGATCTGGCTCAGGATGGCGGCCGGCTTCTCGCTGCGCGGGTTGTCGCTGGTCAGCACCACGCGGTCGGCCTGGCGCTCGGCCACGGCGGCCATCATCGGGCGCTTGGTCGCATCGCGGTCGCCACCGCAGCCGAACACGCACCACAGCTTGCCGCCGCGTTGGTCGGCCAGCGGGCGCAGGCCGGCCAGCGCCTTGTCGAGCGCATCGGGCGTGTGGGCGTAGTCGACCACCGCCAGCGGCCGACCGGGCAGCGCGACGCGCTCCATGCGGCCGGGCACGCTGTGCAGGCCGCGGCAGGCGTCGACCGCCTGCACCAGCGTCATGCCCAGCGCGCGCAGCGCACCGATCACGCCCAGCAGGTTGGCCACGTTGTACTGGCCGATGAGCTGCGTGGCGAGCGGCTGCGGCGCTGCGCCCTGCTCGACCACCTCGAAGGACAGGCCTTCGGCGCCGTAGTGGATGTTCTGGGCCATCAGCCGCGCCGCGCCGCCGTTGGCGGAGGTGGTCCAGATGTCGAGCGCGCCGGTGCCGCGGTCGATCAGCTGGGCCACCAGGCTCGCGCCGTGCAGGTCGTCGATGTTGACCACCGCCGCGCCCAGGCCCGGCCAGCGGAACAGCTCGGCCTTGGCTTCCCAGTAGGCGTCCATGTCGCCGTGGTAGTCGAGGTGGTCCTGCGTGAAGTTGGTGAACACCGCCACGCGGATCTCGCAGCCGTCGAGCCGGCGCTCGGCGATGCCGATCGACGAGGCCTCGATGGCGCAGGCGCTGAAGCCGCGCGCCACGAAACCGCGCAGCTCGCGCTGCAGCATCACCGGGTCGGGCGTGGTCAGGCCGGTGTGGACCATGTCGGGCGGCACGCCGATGCCCAGCGTGCCGACCAGCGCGCAGGGTCCCTGGCCGGGCCGCTGCGACAGCGCCTCGGCCAGCCACCAGGCGGTCGAGGTCTTGCCGTTGGTGCCGGTGACGGCGATCAGCGGGATCTGGCTCGAGGGCTGGCCGTAGAAGGAGGATGCGATCGGGCCGGTGGCGGCCTTGAGGCCGGGGAAGGATGCGATGCCCTCGTGTTCGAAGCCGAAGGCCTCGACGCCCTCGCGCTCGACTAGGCAGGCGACCGCGCCCTGCGCCAGCGCCGCGGCCACATGGGCGCGGCCGTCGGTGGCGGCGCCGGGCCAGGCGATGAAGGCGTCGCCGTCGCCGACGCGGCGGCTGTCTGCATGCAGGTCGCCCGGCACGCACGAACGCAGCCAGTGCGCGGCTTCGTTGGGGCTGGAAAGGAGGCGTTCGTCGTCCATTAGAAACTCTCGTCGACGCCCTTGGTCAGGACCAGCGGCTTCACCGCCAGGTCGGGCGCCACATTCATCATGCGCAGCGTCTGCTGCACCACTTCGCTGAACACCGGGGCGGCGGCGATGCCGCCGAAGTAGCGGCCGTCACCGGGCTCGTCGATCATCACGCCCACGATGATGCGCGGCGTCTCGATCGGCGCCATGCCGGTGAACCAGGCGCGGTACTTGTTGCTGGCGTAGCCCTTGCCGACCTGCTTGTGCGCGGTGCCGGACTTGCCGCCGACGGAATAGCCCACGGTCTGCGCCAGCTGGCCGGTGCCGCCGGGGCCCGCGGCCATCTGCAGCATCTTGCGCACCGCGTGCGCGTTCTCGGCCGAGAACACGCGCACGCCGACGGCCGGCTCCGAACTCTTCAGCATGGTCACCGGGATGATGCTGCCGTCGTGCGCGAAGGAGGTGTACGAATGTGCCATCTGAAACAGCGAGGCCGACAGGCCGTAGCCGTAGGCCATGGTGGCCTGCTCGACCGGCTTCCAGTTCTTCCAGGGCCGCAGCCGGCCGGTGACCGCGCCGGGGAACTGGATCTGCGGCTTCTGGCCGTAGCCGAGCGCGGTGTAGGTGTCCCACATCTCGTGGGGCGTCATCTTCTGCGCGATCTTGAGCGCGCCGACGTTGCTGGACTTCTGGATCACGCCCTCGACCGTCAGCGCGCCGTAGTTGTGCGTGTCGCTGATGGTGAAGCCGCCGATCTGGTAGCGGCCGGGGGCGGTGTCGATGATGGTCGACGGCTTGACGCGGCCCGCCTCGAGCGCCATCCCGACGGTGATCGGCTTCATGGTCGAGCCGGGCTCGAAGGTGTCGGTGATGGCGCGGTTGCGCAGCTGTTCGCCGGTCAGGTTCTGGCGCTTGTCGGGCACGTAGCTCGGGTAGTTGGCCAGCGCCAGCACTTCGCCGGTGATGGCGTCGAGCACCACCACGCTGCCGGCCTTGGCCTTGCGTGCGATCACCGCGTCGCGCAGCTTCTGGTAGGCGAAGAACTGCACCTTGCTGTCGACGCTGAGCTGGATGTCCTTGCCGTCGAGCGGCGGCACGGTCTCGCCCACGCCCTCGACCACGCGGCCCAGCCGGTCCTTGATCACGCGGCGCGAGCCGGCCTTGCCGGCCAGCTCCTTGTCGAACGCGAGCTCGATGCCTTCCTGGCCGTGGTCTTCCACGTTGGTGAAGCCGACCACGTGCGCGGCGGCCTCGCCTTCGGGGTACTGGCGCTTGTATTCCTTGCGCTGGTAGATGCCCTTGAGGTTGAGGTCGGCGATCTGCTTGGCGATGGGCGCATCGACCTGGCGCTGGATCCAGACGAAGGTCTTGTCCTCGTCCTCGAGCTTCTTGTCGAAATCCTTCTGCGCCATGCCCAGCAGCTTGGCCACCTGCCTGAGCTTGGCCCGCACCTCGGGGTCGTTGCGCTCGACGTCTTCCGGGATGGCCCAGATGCTGGGCGCGACCACGCTCGACGCCAGCAGCAGGCCGTTGCGGTCGAGGATGCGGCCGCGGTTGGCCGGGAGCTCGAGCGTGCGCGCGAAGCGCACCTCGCCCTGGCGCTGGAAGAAGTCGTTGCCGATCACCTGCACATAGGTGGCGCGGGCGGCCAGCACCACGAAGCCGAGCGCGATCGCGGCCACGATGAACTTGCTGCGCCAGACCGGCGTCTTGCTCGCGAGCAAGGGGCTGGTCGTGTACTGGACGCTGCGGCTGTTGCGGGCCATCAACCGCCCCTTCGCGCTGCCGGCGGCGCCGGGGGCGGCGCCGGGATCGGCGGGATCACCGTGCCGTCGGGGCGCACGTACTGCGTGATCGCCGGCGTGGTGGTGCGCATCTTGAGCTGCTCCTTGGCCAGCCGCTCGACGCGCAGCGGCGTGGCCTGGGCCCGCTTCTCGACCTGCAGCCGATCGCCGTCGACCTCGAGCCGGCGCGCTTCGGTGTTGGCGCGGTCGAGCTCGGTGAAGAGCAGACGCGAGCGGTACTGCGTGTGGACCAGGAACAGCGCGGTCGCCATCACGGCCATCAGCAGGAGCACGTTGAGGCGCGCCATGTCAGCTCTCGGTGCGCTCCGCGATGCGCAGGATCGCGCTGCGCGAGCGGGGGTTGCCCGCCACCTCGGCCGCCGACGGGCGGACCCGGCCGAGCGCGCGCAGCTTCATCACCTTGGGCGCCGCGAAGGGCGCGCGGCGGTCGTAGACCTCCTTCGAGTGGGTCGCGATGAACTGCTTGACGATCCGGTCTTCGAGCGAGTGGAACGCGATCACCGCGAGCCGCCCGCCGGGTTCGAGCACCGAGAGGCTGGCCTCTAGCGCTTGTTGCAGCTCTTCAAGCTCGGCGTTGATGAAAATCCGAAGAGCCTGAAATGTGCGCGTTGCAGGGTTCTGGCCCTGCTCGCGGGTTTTGACCGCGCCAGCCACGAGCTCGGCCAGCTCGGTGGTGGTTGAAATTGGGCCCCGTTCTTGTCGGCGAGCATCAATCGCCTTTGCAATCTGAACAGCAAACCGTTCTTCGCCATAGTCACGAATCACCTCTGCAATCTGCTGAGTTTCGGCCGTCGCCAGCCAGTCGGCCACGCTTTCGCCGCGCGTGGTGTCCATGCGCATGTCGAGCGGGCCGTCGAAACGAAAAGAAAAACCCCGTGCGGGGTTGTCGATCTGCGGAGAGCTGATGCCCAAGTCCATGAGCAAGCCGGTCACGCTGCGTGGCGGCAGCTCCCCCAGATTCTTGAAACCCTGGTGCCGAATCGAAAAACGCGCATCGGTGATGCGCGCTGCTTCGGCCACCGCTTCCGCGTCCTTGTCGAACGCGATGAGCCGGGCCTCCGGCGCCAGTTTTTCCAGCAGCCGCCGGGTGTGTCCCCCGCGGCCGAAGGTGGCATCGACAAAGGTGCCACCGAGCGCGTCCGGCCGGTCGGCGGTCAGTGCGTCGACCGCTTCCTCCAGCAAGACGGTGGTGTGGGTCCATGAAGTGTCCAAGGCAGCACTCGTCATCAGAAAGCGAGGTCCTGGAAGGACTCCGAAGCAAGGCCGGCCTGCAGGGCCTCGGCCTCCTTGGCGTCGTGCGTGGCCTTGTCCCACAGCTCGAAGTGACTGCCCATGCCCAGCAGCAGCGCGTCACGCGAGATGTTGGCCGCGGCCCGCAGTTCGGGCGACACCAGCACGCGGCCGGTGCCGTCCATGTCGACGTCCATCGCGTTGCCGAGGAACAGGCGCTTGAGCCACTGGTCCTTGAGCGACATCGCGGCGATGCGTTCGCGGAACTCTTCCCAGGCCGGGCGCGGGAAGACCATCAGGCAGCCGTGCGGATGACGGGTGATCGTGAGTTGACCGCCGGCCGTTGCGGCCAGCACGTCACGATGCCGGGTCGGCACTGAAAGGCGACCCTTGGCATCCAGACTCAGCGATGAAGCGCCTTGAAACACGGCCACGAAACCCTTGTGATGGGACAGCGCGGGCACCTCGACGAGGCACTAACCGACACTTTTTCCCACTTAACTGCACTTTTTTCCACTGTAGCAGCAAAGTTCAGGCGTGCAATCAGGCGTCGCGAGTATTTTTTGTAATGGAATCAACGACTTAGCGCGGTTTCCGAACCTTCGGAAACCGCGAATTCCGTTGCAAATGAAGCACTTAGCTCACGCAGTGAATGTGTTGCGTGAACCGACAGGCCGTTGCAGTCCGCCTCAAAGGATGAAACGCGACAGGTCCTCGTCGTGACTTAGTGCCGCAAGCCGCTGATCGACGTAGGCCGCGTCGATGCGGACCGTCTGACCGGACAGCTTGGTGGCGTCGAAGCTGATCTCGTCGAGCAGCCGCTCCATCACCGTCGACAGCCGCCGTGCGCCGATGTTCTCGGTGCGCTCGTTGACCTCGAAGGCGATGCTCGCCAGCCGCGTGATGCCTTCGGGCGCGAACTCGATGGTCACGCCTTCGGTGGCCAGCAGGGCCTGGTACTGCTTGACCAGCGAAGCACGGGTCTGCGTGAGGATGGCCTCGAAATCGGCCACCGACAGCGACTGCAGCTCGACGCGGATCGGGAAGCGGCCCTGCAGCTCGGGGATCAGGTCGCTGGGCTTGCTCACATGGAACGCGCCGCTGGCGATGAACAGGATGTGGTCGGTGCGCACCACGCCGTACTTGGTGCTCACGGCCGTGCCCTCGACCAGCGGCAGCAGGTCGCGCTGCACGCCCTGGCGCGACACGTCGCTGCCCTGCGCCTCGGCGCGGGTGGCGACCTTGTCGATCTCGTCGATGAACACGATGCCGTTCTGCTCGGCGTTGGCGATGGCCTGGGCGCGGATCTCTTCCTCGTTGACCAGCTTGCCGGCCTCCTCGTCGATCAGCAGGCGCATCGCCTCGGCGATCTTGAGCTTGCGCGTCTTGCGCTTGGCGCCGCCCATCTGGCCAAACATGCCGCGCAATTGCTCGGTCATCTCCTCCATGCCGGCGGGGCCCATGATCTCGAGCGGCGTGCGGGTCTCGGCCAGGTCGAGCTCGATCTCCTTGTCGTCGAGCTCGTGCTCGCGCAGCTTCTTGCGGAAGGCCTGGCGGGTGGGGTTGGGCGCGTCCAGCACCGCGGCGCCGTCGGCACCGCGCGCGGGCGGCAGCAGCACGTCGAGGATGCGCTCCTCGGCCGCGTCCTCGGCGCGCATGCGCACCTTGGTGCTTTCCTTCTCGCGGGTCTGCTTGACCGCGATCTCGGCCAGGTCGCGGATGATCGCGTCGACGTCCTTGCCGACGTAGCCGACCTCGGTGAACTTGGTGGCCTCGACCTTGATGAAGGGCGCATCGGCCAGCCGCGCCAGGCGGCGTGCGATCTCGGTCTTGCCGACACCCGTCGGGCCGATCATCAGGATGTTCTTGGGCGTGATCTCGTGGCGCAGCGTGCCTTCGACCTGCTGGCGGCGCCAGCGGTTGCGCAGCGCAATGGCCACGGCGCGCTTGGCGTCCGGCTGGCCGACGATGTGGTTGTCGAGTTCGGAGACGATCTCCTGCGGGGTCATGGACATGTCAGAGCGTCTCAATCGTGTGGTGCATGTTGGTGTAGATGCAGAGGTCGGCGGCGATCTCGAGCGACTTCTTGACGATCTCCGCGGCCGAGAGCTCGGTGTTCTCGAGCAATGCCTTGGCAGCCGACTGGGCATAGGCACCGCCCGAACCGATGGCCACGATGCCGTCTTCGGGCTCGAGCACGTCGCCGTTGCCGGTGATGATCAGCGAGGTGGTGGCGTCGGCCACGGCCAGCATGGCCTCGAGGCGGCGCAGCACGCGGTCGGTGCGCCAGTCCTTGGTCAGCTCGACCGCGGCGCGGGCCAGCTGGCCCTGGTGCTTCTCGAGCTTGGCCTCGAAACGCTCGAACAGAGTGAAGGCATCGGCCGTGGCACCGGCAAAGCCCGCGATGACCTTGCCGTGGTGCAGCCGGCGCACCTTGCGCGCCGAGCCCTTGATGACGATGTTGCCGAGCGTGACCTGCCCGTCGCCGCCGATGGCGACCTGGTCGCCCCCGGGGCCCTTGCGGCGCACGCTGATGATCGTGGTTCCGTGAAATTGTTCCATCGGAGCCACTTGGGGTCACCCGGCCCCAATGCAAGAGCGGGCGGGCGTCAGAAGCCCTGCGGAGGACATGGCGCATCGAGGATGCGTACCCCGCCCTGCGCGTCCAGCGCGAGCTGCCGCGCCTGGACAAGCCAATCGCGGCGAATGCAGGGCAGCGTCGCCTGGATCAGCGCATCCGGCGTCAGGGCCGCACTGTCGGTCTCGAACAGTCGGCGCGCCTTTTGCGGGGTGTCCGACCAGCGCGCCGCCGCCTCTGCGAAGTAGACGCTGTCGCACCAGGCGCCATAGTCGGAAAGCAGCACCTGGTCGGCAGGACAGTCGAGTTCGAGCAGCACCATCCGGCCATCTTCCAGCTGGTCGTCGCTCAGCAGCATGCGCGCCACCTCAGCACCGGGCGGCCGCTGGTGTGCGCCGCAGGAATGCCAACCCCAGACCGGCGGATGGACGCCGCACGACAACCCGCGTTCCGCCATGGCCAGACACATGAAGCGGTACGCCGCCGTCTCATCCGGAGACACATGCGTCCAGTGCCCCGTCAGCAGGCTGTCGCGCAGCAGGGCATGCAGTTGAGCCTCGGCCTGGAAGGACCACACCTTGACCGTAGAGGCCCCGCTCTTCATGGGTGCCGCGGTGACCCCGGATCGCGGGACCGGACGCCCACCACCCTAGTTCTCGCGCACCCGCACCAGCGCGTGGTCGGCGATGCCCACCACCTTGAAGAAGGCCGCGATCAGCCGGTGCGCATCGACGAACTGCACGCGCTGGCCGCTGGCGTCGCGTTCGGTGACCCAGTTCAGCAGCGTGCCCGCGGCCGCGAGATCGAGCCGCACCAGCGCGGCGCAGGAAATGGTGGCGGCGCCCGCCGGATGGCTGGTGCCGGCCTCGGCAATCTCGGCATCGAGCCGGCGCCAGGTCGAGACCGAATCACCGCTCAGGTCGCCGGCCAGCGTGGCTCGCATCGAGTCCGGTCCGGCGTTCGCCGCGGGCAGGGCAGCGGCCGAGAGGCCCATCGGGCCGGAACGGGGCGCGGCCGAGGCATCCGATGCCAGGCAACGGCCGCGCGGGTCTTCCCAGGGCGGCGGCGACACCTCGTAGGTGATGCAGTAGTTGAGCGCGGCCAGCTCGAAGGGGTCGACCAGGTTCAGCAGCCGCAGCGCCGCCATGCGCAACTGCCACCATCCCTGTTCGGTGTTTCGTTCGTTGACCGGCGTGGCCTTTTCGAGCACCGCCAGCAGGCGCCCGGCGCCCAGGAAACGCATGTCGACCGGCGACGCCGCCCAGTGGGCGAACAGCGCGCGCAAGGGCCCGGCCGCATTGGGCTCGATGCCGCTCAACAGCCGCCAGTCGAGCGTCCAGACATTGCCGGCCGCGGACAGCGCCCGCGTGAGCTCGGCCAGGCTTTCGCGCGTGACCTGGGCCGGGCTGCGCCAGTCGGCCTCGTGGCTGCCACCGACGGCCGCCTGGGTCTTCACGTTGCGCGCGAGCGCGCGCAGCGACACCCAGGCGGGGCCGTTGCGCTTGAGGCGCTGGGCGTAGCGGGTGCTGGCGGCCGCGAATTTCTCGGCATCGCCGGTCGCGCGGTAGAGGTCGAGCAGCGCCAGCCAGTTCTCGTTGTGATCGACCTGGCCTTCGACCACCAGGCTCTGCAGCAGGATCGATTCGGCACCGGCATCGTCGCCATGCGCAAAGCGGATCGCGGCCTCGTCGAGCGCGCTGTCGTAGACCAGCAACGGCGACGGCACGCTGGACGGCGCGTGGTCGACGGCCATGGGGGACGACGCGGCAGGCACCGCGTGTTCGGGCGGCAGGCCGGGCGTGGTGTCGGCGTAGGCGCGGGCACGCTGCGCGGCCAGTTCCTCGGGATTGACCGACGAGACCGATTCCTCGGCCGGGCCGCCCTTCCACCACTGTTGGGACATCTGCTCTTCGATCTCGTCGATCTTCTTGAGCGTCAGGGCCCGCCCCTCGGTCTTGCCCGAGGAGTTGCCGACGTTGAGCGAGGACGGCTGGTCGGGGTCGTGTGCGCCGGCGGCCTCGCGCTGGCGCAGCTTGCGCAGCACGTCGAACTCGCGGCGGCGCACGAAGTCGTTGCGCTGGCGCCGCTCGATCATCTCCTTGAGCATCTCGCGGCTGTAGCCGTTCTCGTCGGTGCCGGTCTCCTGCGCATCGAGCTCGGTCCAGTCCTTGAGCGGATTGCGCACGAACTTGGCCACTTTCGAGAGCAGGCGGCCGGACGGTTCTTCCTTGGACATGGCCTTCCCGTCAGGAACCCGAAGCCGCGTCGTGGCCAGCGCCACGCACGCCCATGCAAGGCTGCGCCCGAACCGGAAGCCGGGTCAGCCACAGCACGGGACACGCACGCAGGCTAGTCACCGAACATCTTCTGCTTGAGTTCGCGGCGTTGCTGCGCTTCGAGCGACAGCGTGGCGGTCGGGCGGGCCAGCAGGCGGCCGACGCCGATCGGCTCGCCGGTCTCGTCGCAGTAGCCGTAGTCGCCGGCATCGATGCGCTGGATCGATTGCTCGATCTTCTTGAGCAGCTTGCGTTCGCGGTCGCGCGTGCGCAGTTCCAGCGCATGCTCTTCCTCGATGGTCGCGCGGTCGGCCGGGTCCGGCACGACGACGGTGTCTTCGCGCAGGTGCTCGGTGGTCTCGCCGGCGTTCTCGAGGATGCCGCGCTTGAGCTCGACCAGCTTCAGGCGGAAGAACGCCATCTGCTTGTCGTTCATGTACTCGGCGTCGGGCATGGCGATGACCTCGGCATCGACCAGTTCCTCGGCGGTCTTGGTCTTCCAGTTGTTGGCGAGCTTCGGGTCTTTCTTCACGGCCACATGCGGCGGCGGCACCAGGGCGGTCGACACGATCTGGGTGAAGCTGGACTTGGCGGCGGTCGAAGCGACCGACTGGGCCATCGAAGGCACGGTCAGTTGCGACAGGCGCGAGACCCGTCCGCCGCGTGCGGCGGGCGCTGGAGGCGTGGCGATGGTCGCGGTCGAAGTTGTCGCCGGGGCGGAAGTGGAGGCGGCAGCCGTCTTTTTCATGGGGGTCGGGGGAGCTGGAAGAACGGCAGCGGAACTGCCGACAGGTTTGGATGACGATGGGCCCACGCCTGCAGTCTTGGTTGCAGCAGCGACAAGCTTGGCGGATTTTTTCGCAGCGGGCGCGGCCTTGGCCGGTGACGCTGCGGACTTTTTGGAAGCGCTCTTCTCCTTCGGGGCAGAAGCCGGCGCGGTGGCGGAAACCTTCTTCACCGCAGGGGACGCCTGCTTGGCCGCCGCCGCATGCTTTGCTGCGGCGGGCCGGGTGGCGGGCGTTGCCTTGGCGGCGGGTTTCTTCACGGTGACTGGCTCCTTGAACGAACTGGAACGCGCTTTCACTGGGTGTCTCCTCCCATGGGAGCCCTGCGGGCTCCACGTTGTCGAGGTGCTCGCCTGTCGGCGAACCCCGGGGTTATACCCCTTAAAGCTCTCCAGAAACACGCGGCACCCCGTGCCGACAGCCACATCCCGTCGTGGGGGACCGGTCTGGCTCTCGGAACAGGCGCGCGATTGTATAGAGAACTCGGGGGCGCGGGCGAGGTCTTGGCGCGCTGCCTGTCCCCGCCGGCACGGCCGCGCCGCGCACGGGAGGGCGACGCCTTGCGCCGTCCGGGCGCAGGCGTCGGCGGCCTTCCGTCCCTCGACCCGGAATGGAAGACCTTGAATAAAAAGGCAGTATGGGTGCCCGGATCGGCACGGCCCGCGCGCTCGGCCGGTGCCATGCCCCCACCCGGCCCCATGAAAAAACGGCGCGCCTCCTGGCGAAAGCGCGCCGTGCTTCAGGGCCGAAGCCGCAATCGCGTCAGACCAGGCACTGGTCCAGGCCCTGCACCAGGATGTCGCGCGGCAGTTCGATGCCGATGAACACCATCCGGCTGTTGCGCGCTTCGTCCTTGCCCCATTCCGGGCCCAGGTCGCTGCCCATGAGCTGGTGCACGCCCTGGAAGATCACCTTGCGGTCGGTGCCCTTCATGTGGAGCACGCCCTTGTAGCGCAGCATGCGCGGCCCGTAGATGTTGACGATGGCGCCCAGGAAGTCCTCGAGCTTGGCCGGGTCGAAGGCGCGGTCGGCCTTGTAGACGAAGCTCTTGACGTCGTCGTCATGGTGGTGGTGATGGCCGTGGCCTTCTTTCGCATGCGAGGGATGGTCGCAATGCTCGCCGTGTTCATGGTCGTGGCCTGCGTGGTCGTGATCGTGGTCGTCTTCCTTGAGGAAGTCGGGGTCGATGTCCAGCTTGGCGTTGAGGTTGAAGCCGCGCAGGTCGAACACGCTGGTCAGCGGCACTTCGCCGAAATGCACCTTCTGCTGGGGCGCGCGCGGGTTCATGTGCTTGAGGCGGTGGATCAGCGCGTCGGTCTCCTCGGCCGACACCAGCTCGCTCTTGCTGATGAAGATCTGGTCGGCGAAGCCCACCTGGCGGCGCGCTTCCTGGCGGTCGTTGAGCTGCTGCGGCGCGTGCTTGGCGTCGACCAGCGTCAGGATCGAGTCGAGCAGGTAGCTCTCGGCGATCTCGTCGTCCATGAAGAAGGTCTGGGCCACCGGGCCGGGGTCGGCCAGGCCGGTGGTCTCGATCACCACGCGGTCGAAGTCCAGCAGGCCCTGGCGCTTCTTGGCGGCCAGCAGCTGCAGCGCCTCGCGCAGGTCTTCGCGGATGGTGCAGCAGACGCAGCCGTTGCTCATCTGCACGATCTGCTCCTTGGACTCGGTCACCAGGATGTCGCTGTCGATGTTCTCCTCGCCGAACTCGTTCTCGATCACGGCGATCTTCTGGCCGTGGGCCTCGGTGAGGATGCGCTTGAGCAGCGTGGTCTTGCCGGAGCCGAGGAAGCCGGTGAGGATGGTGGCGGGGATGAGGGCCATGGGATGCTCCGGAGGGTCGAAAACGGGAAAGGGCAGAAAGTTTAACGAGGCGGGCCAACGCCCGCTCGTGCAAGGGCAAAGCCTATTTGCGCACCACCACCAGGCCCTTGAGGTACTCGCCTTCGGGGAATTCGATGGTCATCGGGTGGTCGGGCGCCGCGCCCAGGCGCTCGCTGATGTAGCCGTCGACGCCGGCGTCGATGCCGGCCGAGGCCACGATCTTGTGGAACAGGTCGGCGCCGATGCCGCCCGAGCAGCTGAAGGTCAGCAGCACGCCACCGGGCGCCAGCAGCTTGAGCCCGAGCCGGTTGATGTCCTTGTAGGCGCGCGCGGCGCGCTCGGCATGGGCCACGGTGGGCGCGAACTTGGGCGGATCGAGCACGATCGCGTCGAAAGTCCGGCCTTCCTCGATGAAGCGGCGCAGCGAGGCGTTGACGTCGGCGTCGAGGAACTGCGCGTTGGCGCCCTCGAAGCCGTTGAGCGCCAGGTTGGCGCGCGCGCGGTCGAGCGCGGGCAGCGAGGAGTCGATGGAGGTCAGTTCGGCGCCCTCGAGGGCACCGGCCGCCTTCAGCCCGGCCAGCGCAGCCACGGTGAAGCCGCCCGTGTAGCAGAAGCAGTTGAGCACGCGGCGGAACTTGCGGTGCTGCGCCATCTCGGCGAAGCGTTGCCGGCTGTCGCGCTGGTCGAGGTAGAAGCCGGTCTTGTGGCCGGTCGCGATGTCCAGCGACAGCCGCCAGGCGTGCTCGCGGATCACCTGGGCGGTGTCGCCCTCCCCGCGCAGCCAGCCCGTGACGGGCTTGAGGCCCTCGCGCTCGCGCCCGCTGGCGTCGGAGCGTTCATAGAGCTTCGACAGACCCGTGGCGGCCAGCAGCGCGTCGGCCAGCACCGGCTTCCAGCGCTCGACGCCGGCCGACAGGAACTGCGCAACCAGCGTGTCGCCATAACGGTCGACGATCAGGCCCGGCAGGCCGTCGGCCTCGCCGTGCACCAGGCGCACGCCGTCGCTCTGCAGGTCGAACAGGCCGCGGGCGTCGACGGCCTTCTTCACGCGCTCGTGGAAGAAGGCCGCGTCGATGCGCTGCGTCTCCACGAAGCTCCAGGCCCGCGCCCGGATCTTCGAGGCCGGGCTGGTCGAGGCCCAGGCCAGGAACTGGCCCTCGCTGGATTCGATGCGCACCGTCTCGCCTGCGTCGCCGCTGCCCTTGGCGATGGCCGAATCGAATACCCAGGGATGGCGCCGCAGCAGCGAGCGCTCCTTGCCAGGCCGTAGCCGCAATGCCTTCATTTGGTGTCTTTTTCTTTAGTCGCAGGAAAATCGTCGGTGCGCGCCTGGGCGCGCGGATGGGCGGCGTCGTAGGCCCTGGCCAGGTGCTGGAAGTCCAGCCGGGTGTAGACCTGCGTGGTCGTGATGCTGGCGTGGCCCAGCAGCTCCTGCACCGCGCGCAGGTCGCTGCTCGATTGCAGCACATGGCTGGCGAAGGAGTGGCGCAGCATGTGCGGATGCACGGGCGCGGCCAGCCCGGCCTTGAGGCTGCGCGTGCGGACCTGCTTCCAGGCCGCCTGCGGCGTCAGGCGCAGGCCGGTGCGGCCCAGGAACAGCGCGGCGGCGCTGGCCGGATCGCGCAGCGTCGCGGCAGCCAGCGCGGGCGCATCGGCGCGCACCGCCAGCCAGGCGCGCAGCGCCTCGGCCGCCTTGCTGCCGACCGGCACGCTGCGGCGCTTGCCGCCCTTGCCCAGCACGTGCGCCTCGCCCGCGGCCAGGTCGACCCAGCCCGCGGCGTCGCGGCTGGCGTGCAGGTCGAGGCCGGTGAGCTCGCTCACGCGCAGGCCGCAGCCGTAGAGCATCTCGACCACCGCGCGGTCGCGCGCCTCGGTCCAGGGGTCGGCCTCGGCGTCATGCCATTCGGCCAGCCGCACCGCGTCGTCGACCGCCAGCGCCTTGGGCAGCGGCCGGCCGGCCTTGGGCGCGCGCACGTCCTGCACCGGGTTCGATGCCACCAGGCCCTCGTGGCCGAGCCAGCGGTAGAAGCTGCGCCAGCACGACAGCACCAGCGCGATACCGCGCGGCTCGCGGCCGGCGCCGTGCAGTTGCGCCATCCAGCGGCGGATGTGGGCCGCGGTGACGCGGTCGGCACCGAGCCCGGCCTCGGCGATCTTCGCGGCCAGCAGCCGCAGGTGTTCGGCGTAGATGTCGAGCGTGCGCGCGGCCAGCCGGCGCTCTACGCGCGCGTGTTCGAGGTAGCGCGCGATCAGTGCCTCGTCCGTGGGGTGGGGTTCAGCAGTGGCCATGCGCAGCGGGGTTCACGGTGGCAAGGCCCTGCAGGCCCTCAGGGCTGCAGGCGCGACAGCGCGGCCGAGGCGAGTTCGGCGATGCGCTCGAGGAAGTCGGTGCCCATGTCGGGGTTGAAGCGCTGCGAATCGGGCGATGCCAGCACCAGCATGCCGAAGGCAGGAGACTCGGCGTCGGGGCGCAGCGGGATCAGCGCGATCGAGACGGCGGCGCGCGCGTCCTCGAGCCAGCCTGAGGCCTCGAAGCCCGAGTTGAGGCCGCAATAGGGCGCGCTCAGCGAGGTGGCCAGCGCCTTGACGTCGTCGCTCACCCACTGGGCATAGGCCTCGCTCTGGTAGGCGGCGTCGCAGTCCCAGAGTTTGATCGCGGCCTGCGGCACCATGAAGAAGGACTGGAGTTCGTCGGTCAGGCGGTAGGGCAGCCCGCGCGGGTCGCGCGTGGTCAGCAGGCCGCGGGTCCAGCGCTGCATGCGGTCGGCCGTCATGGCGTTCTCGGTGCCGTGGCGCACCATGTCCATCAGCCGGTGCTCGAGCGCCTTGATCTTCTCGCGCAGCATCTCGGCCTGGCGTTCCTGCAGGCTCACGGCCCGGTTGCCGTGCGGGCTGGTGAGCTGCACCTGGGCCAGCAGCTGCGCATGGCGCTCGAAAAAGTCGGGCGTGTTCGCCAGGTAATTGGCGATGTCGTCCTCGGTGATCGGGTTCATGGCGGCGTCGTTGTAGGAGGGGGTCATTCAGGGTTCCATGAGGACGGGTCAACCGGCTGCATCAGCCGAGGTGGGCAGACGACACGCAGTGCGCGCGGCTCAAATTTCCGGGATCTCGATCTCGCCGGCGAACACCGTCACGGCCGGCCCGGTCATGCGCACCGGCTGGCCCAGGCCCTGCCATTCGATCGTGAGGAGGCCGCCGCGCGTCTCGACATCGACCCGCGCGTCGAGCCGACCGAGCCGGATGCCCGCCACCACCGCCGCACAGGCGCCGGTGCCGCAGGCCAGGGTCTCGCCCGCGCCGCGTTCGTACACGCGCAGCCGCACATGCGTGCGGTCGACGATCTGCAGGAAGCCCGCGTTCACGCGCTGCGGAAAGCGCGGATGGTGCTCGATCAGCGGGCCCTGGGTGGCCACGGGCGCGGTCTCGACGTCGTCGACGATCTGCACCGCATGCGGGTTGCCCATCGACAGCACCGCCAGCGCGACGATCGCGCCCTCGGCGTGGGTCGACAGCGCCAGGTGCCAGTTCTCCCAGCCGCCGTCGGCCTGCGGCGAGAGGCCGGCCGCGTCGAAGGGCACGCGCGCCAGCTCGAAGACCGGCGCGCCCATGTCGACCGTGACGCGGCCGTCGGCATTCATGCGCGGCTCGATCACGCCCGACAGCGTCTGCACGCGCACCGCATCCTTCGTCGTCAGGCCCTGCTCGCGCACGAAGCGCATGAAGCAGCGCGCGCCGTTGCCGCATTGCTCCACCTCGCCGCCGTCGGCGTTGTGGATCACGTACTGGAAATCGACGCCCGCCGCGGGCGAGGGCCGCACCGAGAGGATCTGGTCGGCGCCCACGCCGAAGTGGCGGTCGGCCAGGAAGTGGTACTGCGCGGTCGACAGGCCGAGCGGCGCACGGGTCTCGTCGAGCACGACGAAGTCGTTGCCGGCACCCTGCATCTTGGTAAAGCGGATTCGCATCGGCGGATTATCCGCCGCGCGCGCTTGCCCCTGCTCAGGCCTCGCCCAGGCGCGCCCCCAGGAAATCGAGGAAGCAGGCGATGCGCGCCGCCAGCTGGGTGTTGCGGTAGTACACGGCGTTGATCGGCTGGCGCACGTCGACCGTGTCCTTCGCCAGCACCTGCACCAGCTCGCCGCGCTCGCGGTCGGGCCCGGTCATGAAGTCCGACAGGCAGGCAATGCCCACGCCCTGCAGCGCGAGCTGGCGCAGCGTCTCGCCGTTCGACACCGTGATGTCGGGCGTGATCGGCCACTCGTCGCCGTGCGCGCCGCGCAGCGGCCAGCGGTTGAGCGACTCGGGCTGGGTGAAGCCCAGCAGCGTGTGCGGCGCCAGGCCAAGCACGCCCTTGGGCTTGCCGTGCTCGGCGATGTAGGCCGGGCTCGCGAGCAGCCGCAGCCGGCTGGTGCACAGCGGGCGCGCGTGCAGCGTGGAATCGCGCAGCACGCCGATGCGGATCGCGATGTCGGTGCGGCGCTCGAGCAGGTCGATGTTGAGCTCGTCGGTGTCGAGCTCCAGCGTGATCTCGGGGTAGCTGCGCCGGAACTCGGGCACCAGCGGCACGATGGCATGCAGCATGAAGGGCGTGGCCGCATTCACCCGCAGCCGCCCGGCCGGCTTCTGGCGCCGCGCTGCCATCTGCTCCTCGGCATCGTCGATCGAGGCCAGGATCGCGCGCGTGCGGCCCAGGAACAGCGCGCCCTCCTCCGTGAGCTCGATCCGGCGCGTGGTCCGGCGCAGCAGCGTGGTGTCGAGCTTCTTCTCCAGCCGACCCAGCGCGCGGCTGACGCCGGAGACGGTCTGCTCCAGCTGGTCGGCCGCAGCGGTCAGGGAGCCGGTGGCGACGACGGCGGCGAAGGCCTGGAGTTCTTCGAGGGTGGTTTTCATGGCTGATTCCTTTCGACGCGGCGGATATTATTGATCTCACCGCAAGTATCTTTGGAGAAAAACCCACTTTTTCTGCAAGGACCCCAGCCTCAGACTCCAGCCCATTCCCAAGGAGTCCCTTCCATGCCCATCGCCCTGCTCGCGCTGACGCTCAGCGCCTACGCCATCGGCACGACAGAGTTCGTGATCGTCGGCCTGTTACCCACCGTGGCCGCCGACCTCGGCATCGGCCTGCCCTCGGCCGGCCTGCTGGTCAGCCTTTATGCACTGGGCGTCGCCATCGGCGCGCCGGTGCTCACCGCCCTCACGGGCAAGCTGCCGCGCAAGGCACTGCTGCTCGGCCTGATGGCGCTGTTCACGGTCGGCAACCTGCTGGCCTGGCAGGCGCCCAGCTACGAAACGCTGGTCGCCGCGCGCATCCTGACCGGGCTCGCGCACGGCGTGTTCTTCTCGATCGGCTCGACCATCGCCACCGGCCTGGTGCCCAAGGAGAAGGCGGCCAGCGCGATCGCGATCATGTTCACCGGCCTGACGGTGGCGCTGGTCACGGGCGTGCCGCTGGGCACCTTCATCGGTCAGCACTTCGGCTGGCGCGAGACCTTCCTGGCCGTGTCCGCGCTCGGCGTGATCGCCTTCATCGGCAGCTGGATCTTCGTGCCCCGCAACATCCGCCACACCGCGCCCGCCTCGCTGGCGGAGCAGGCCAAGGTGCTGGCCGAACCGCGCCTGCTGCTGGTCTACGCCAAGACGGCCATCGGCTATGGCGGCACCTTCATCCCCTTCACCTTCCTGGCATCGATCCTGACCGAGGTCTCGGGCTTCAGCGCCGGCGCCGTGGGCTGGGTGATGCTGGTCTACGGCATCTCGGTGGCCGCGGGCAACATCTGGGGCGGCAAGCTGGCCGACCGCCTGGGCCCGATCCCCGCGCTGAAGATCATCTTCGCGCTGCTGGCGGCCGTGCTGCTGTTGCTGCAGTTCACCGCGCCGCACAAGTGGCTGGCGCTGGCCACGGTGCTGGCCTGGGGCGCGGTCGCCTTCGGCAACGTGCCGGGCCTGCAGGTCTACGTGGTGATGCAGGCCGAACGCTTCACGCCGCAGGCGGTGGACGTGGCCTCGGGCCTGAACATCGCGGCCTTCAACCTCGGCATCGCCGGCGCGGCCTGGGCAGGCGGCCTGATCGTCACCCACCTGGGGCTGATGCACACGCCCTGGATCGGCGCCGCGGTGGTGCTGGTCTCGCTGGCCCTGACGCTGTGGAGCGGCAAGCTCGACCGGCGTGCCGGCATCCCGCTGCGCTCCAGCGGCCCGGTCCCCGTGGGCCACTGAAGCCTTTGCCACACCGGCGGGTTGCGCTTCGCGACACCCGCTTTTTCCCGGCCCCCTGAAGGGGCCAAATCCGATCCCCCGGCATCCGCACAGGCGATCCGCCGGATCATCCACGCAAGAGAAAGAACCTCACCATGCGCACGCACAACACCATCCCCGCCTTCGGCCTCGGCACCTTCCGCCTGAAGGACCAGGTCGTGATCGACTCGGTCAAGACCGGCCTCGAACTCGGCTACCGCGCGATCGACACCGCGCAGATCTACGGCAACGAAGCCGAGGTCGGCCAGGCCATCGCCGAGAGCGGCGTGGCCCGCCAGGACCTGTTCATCACCACCAAGATCTGGACCGACAACTACGCGCAGGACAAGCTGGTGCCCAGCCTCAAGGACAGCCTGGCCAAGCTGCGCACCGACCAGGTCGACCTGACGCTGATCCACTGGCCCTCGCCCGGCAACGCCGTGCCGGTGGCCCAGTTCATGGGCGCGCTGGCCGAAGCCAAGGCGCAGGGCCTGACGAAGCGCATCGGCGTGTCGAACTTCAACATCGCGCTGATGAAGGAAGCCATCGCGGCCGTGGGCGCCGAAGCCATCGCGACGAACCAGATCGAACTCTCCCCCTTCCTGCAGAACCGCAAGGTGGTCGACTTCGCGAAAAGCCAGGGCATCCACATCACCTCCTACATGACGCTGGCCTACGGCAAGGCGCTGCAGGACCCGGTGATCGGCGCCATCGCCAAGGCGCACGACGCGACGCCCGCGCAGGTGATCCTGGCCTGGGCGATGCAGCTGGGCTACGCGGTGATCCCCTCGTCCACGAAGCGCGAAAACCTGGCGAGCAACCTGCTGGCGCAGCAGCTCCAGCTGAGCGACGCCGACATGGCGCAGATCGCCGCGCTCGAGCGCAACGGCCGGCTGGTCAACCCCGACGGCCTGGCGCCGGCCTGGGATTGAGCGCCATGGCCCAAGACACCCTGCCCTTCGTGGGCCACGCCTTCGAGATCCGCTACGGCACGGCGATGACGGTGCGCAACAGCTACGCCGACGACGGCCGCACCATGACCTACGAGGTCACCGAGGGCGAGTTCGCCGGGGCCACGGCCACGGTGCAGTACGAGGCGGTGGCGCTGTCGCCGGGCCTGTTCGCCCTGTCGTGGCAGGAAGCCGACCGCGGCGTGGTGGTGCACCTCGACGACTTCTCGGCCGGCAGCTCGCGCAGCTTCTACACGACCGCCGGGCTCGAACTGTTCCGCATGGCCGGCACGCTGACGCGCATCGAACAGCCCGCGCCATGAGCACCGCGCCCGAGTACATCCGCACGCCGACCGGCTACCTGATGGTGCTGCGCCAGGGCGCGGACGTGTTCGCGCGGCTCGAGCAGCTGGCGATCGCGGAAGCGATCCCCTCGGCCAGCTTCACCGGGCTGGGCTTCGCGCACGCCACCTTCGGCTTCTGGGACGCGGCGAAGAAGGTGTTCGAGCCGCAGACCTTCCGCGACGTCGAGCTGGGCAGCCTGGTCGGCAGCCTGGCGTGGAAGGAGGGCCGGCCCTCGGTCCATGCCCACGGCGTGGCCGCCGGGCGCGACTTCCGCGCCTACGGCGGGCACCTGCTGGGGCTGGAGGTCGGCACCGGCTCGCTCGAAATCACGCTGCTGCTGCACGACAAGCGCCTCGAGCGCGCCATCGACGAGTGCATCGGCGCCAACGTGCTGGGCCTCTGACACACGGCGCAGGCAGGATGCCGTCGCCCCACGCGGCGGCATCGTTCCTGCTTGCGCATCCTTCACTCAACGAACGATCTCCCCATGAAATCCACCTGGTCCCTGCTGGCGCTCGCCGTCGGCGCCTTCGGCATCGGCACCACCGAGTTCGCGCCCATGGGCCTGCTGCCCGTGATCGCCGACGGCGTGCAGGTGTCGATCCCCTCCGCCGGCCTGCTGATCAGCGCCTACGCCATCGGCGTGATGGTGGGCGCGCCGCTGATGACGCTGGCGCTCGGGCGCATCCGCGTGAAGGCGGCGCTGATCACGCTGATGAGCATCTTCGTGCTCGGCAACCTGTTGTCGGCGCTGGCGCCCGGCTACTGGACGCTGCTGGCCGCGCGGCTGGTCACCAGCCTCAACCACGGTGCCTTCTTCGGGCTCGGCTCGGTGGTGGCGGCCAGCCTGGTGCCCAAGGACAAGCAGGCCAGCGCGGTGGCGACCATGTTCATGGGCCTGACCATCGCCAACATCGGCGGCGTGCCCGCCGCCACCTGGATCGGCCAGCAGATCGGCTGGCGGATGGCCTTCGCCGCCACGGCCGGGCTGGGCCTGCTGGCCATCGCGGCCCTGGCCTGGGCGCTGCCACGCGGCGAGGCCGGCCAGATGCCCGAGGTCCGCAAGGAACTGCGCGTGCTCGGCCAACCCGAGGTGCTGATGGCCATGGCCACCACCGTGATGGGCGCGGGCGCGATGTTCACGCTCTACACCTACATCGCGCCGGTGCTGCAGAGCCTGACGCACGCCTCCACCGGCTTCGTCACGCTGGCGCTGGTGCTGATCGGCATCGGCTTCACGATCGGCAATGCACTGGGCGGCCGGCTCGCCGACTGGTCGCTCGACGGCGCCACCCGGCTGTTCCTGGCCGCGCTGGCGGTGATCATGCTGGCGCTGCCCTGGCTGCTGCCCAGCCAGGCCGGCGCGCTGGTCGGCCTGCTGGTGTGGGGCATCGCCACCTTCGCGATCGTGCCGCCGGTGCAGATGCGCGTGATGCAGGCCGCGGCCGGCGCACCGGGGCTGGCCTCGTCGGTCAACGTCGGTGCATTCAACCTCGGCAACGCGCTGGGCGCGGCCGTGGGCGGCGGCGTGATCTCGGCCGGCCTGGGCTATGCCGCGGTGCCGATCGCGGGCGCGGTGCTGGCCGGTGGCGGCCTGTTGCTGGTGCTGGGCGGTGCGGCCCTGCGCCGACGGCAGGCGGCGGCGACGGCGGCTTGAGCGCCGGGCCGGCTCAGTCGAGCGCCACCGCCGCGTCGCTGACCCAGCTGGCCGAGCGGCCGATGCTGTCGAGCAGGTGCTGCGTGAAGGCGCGCACCTTGACGCTGGCGCGCGCACCGGCACGCAGCAGGTAGATGCCGCTGGCTTCCTGCCGCGGCGCGCCTTCGAGGTCGAGCTCGACGATGCGGCCCGCCGCCAGATCCTCCCCGATCGCCCAGTTGGGCATCAGCGCGATGCCCAGGCCCTGCGAGGCGCACATGCGGCGCGCGTCGCAGTCGTTGCTCTCGAGCGCGAATTGCGGCGGCCGGCTCCAGTCGAAGCCCGCGAGCTCGCGCCAGCCGCGCGCGCTGGTGCTGTGCTGGCGGTCGATCAGCCGGTGATGCGCCAGCTCCTCGAAGCGCGTGGGGTGGCCGTGCCGGCGCAGGTAGGCCGGCGAGGCACCCATGATGTAGCGCTGGCTGCCGATGCGCTGGCAGACCAGGCTGCTGTCGGGCTGGTCGCCAATGCGGATCACGATGTCGAAACGCTCGAGCACCGGGTCGACCACGCGCTCGGTGAGTTCCAGCTCCACGCGCAGCGCCGGGTGCTTGTCGAACAGCGAGGCCAGGTGCGGCGTGACATGGCGCCGCCCGAAGGCGGGCACGCAGCTCACGCGCAGCAGGCCCTGCACGCTGCCGTCGAGCGACACCACCTCGCTGCGCGCGTCGGTCATGTCATGGAGGATCTTGAGCGCGCGCTCGTACAGCAGCGTGCCGGCCTCGGTCATGACCAGCGCACGGGTCGAGCGCGTGAACAGCGGCACCTGGAGGTCGTCCTCCAGCGCATCGATCTGGCGCGCCACCGACGAGGCCGCCAAGCCGCGCCGACGCGCCACTGCGGAGAAGCTCTTGTCCTGGGCCACGTCGACGAACATCGAGAGGCTTTCGGCGAATCGGATGGATTCCATTTGTGCGGCCTGTGCAAAGGCCTTTGGCCTTCGGGATGGATTCCCCTGATCGGGCGCAAAGAATAGCATCGCTGCGACCCTCCAACCAGGACCCGTTCCCATGCACTCACAAGAGACAACGCCCGTCGTCGCACGACGCTTCCCCTCGGTTTTCTCGCGCCGCGTCGCCATTGCTGCGGCGCTGCTGGCTGGCGCCGTGCCGGCCTTCGCGCAGCAGGCGGCCTATCCGTCGCGGCTGGTCACGGTGATCGTGCCCTTCGCCGCGGGCGGCACGGTCGACAAGGTCGCACGCCAGATCCAGGAGCCGCTGCGCGCCCGACTCGGCCAGCAGGTGATCATCGACAACCGCGGTGGCGCGGGCGGCACCATCGGCATGGCGGCGCTCGCCAAGAGCACGCCCGACGGCTACACGGTGGCACTGGTGTTCGATTCGTACGCGACCGAGCAGCACATCTACCCGAAGCTCTCGTACCACACGCTGCGCGACTTCAGCGGCGTGTCGTACGTGGCGCGCTCGCCCATGGTGCTGGTGGTGCCGGCGGCCTCGCCCTACAAGACGCTGCAGGACTACGTCGAGGCCGCAAAGAAGCCAGGCGCGGTGTCGTACGCCTCGGTCGGCGCGGGCAGCTCGAACCACCTGGCGGCCGAGCTGTTCCACGAGACCGCGGGCAGCCACGGCCTGCACGTGCCTTTCAAGGGCGGCGGACCGGCCATCACCGACCTGATGGGCGGCCATGTCGACTCGATGATCGCCAGCCTGCCGCTGGTGCTGCAGCAGGTGCAGAGCGGCAAGCTGCGCGCACTCGCCGTGACCTCGCCGCAACGCAATGCCGCGCTGCCCGAGGTGCCGGCAGTGGCCGAGCGCTACAAGGGCTTCGAGGTCTATTCGTGGGTCGGCATGGTCGCGCCCGCGAAGACGCCTGCGGCCGTGCTCGACAAGCTGGCCGCCGAAATGAGCGCCACGCTGCGTGATCCCGAAGTGGCCAAGCGGCTGTCGGACGGCGGCTTCGAAGTGGTGGCGGGCGGGCGCGAGCAGATGGACCAGCTGGTCAAGGCCGAGAGCGCGCGCTGGGGCCGGCTGATCCAGAGCCACAAGATCGTCGCCGAATGAAGGACCCCGGCATGGCCGCTCGCAAGCCTTTCGCCTTCGAGACGCGCGCGCAGCGCGTGCTGTTCGGCCATGGCACGCTGGGCCAGGTCGCGGCCGAGCTCGCCGCGATGGGCGCACGCAAGGCGCTGGTGCTGTGCACGCCGCAGCAGCGCGCCCAGGCCGAGCGCGTGGCCGCCTTGCTGGGCGAGCGGTCTGCCGGCATCTTCGACGGCGCGGTGATGCATGTGCCGATCGCGAGCGCACGCGCGGCACGCGCCGCGGCCGAGCGCGCCGGCGCCGATGCGGCGGTGGCCGTGGGCGGCGGCTCGACCATCGGACTGGGCAAGGCCATCGCGCTCGACTCGGGGCTGCCCATCCTCGCGATCCCGACCACCTACGCCGGCTCGGAGATGACGCCGATCTACGGCCTGACCGAAGACGGCCTCAAGCGGACCGGCCGCGATCCGCGCGTGCTGCCGCGCACCGTGATCTACGACCCCGCGCTCACGCTGGGCCTGCCGCCGGGCATCTCGGTGACCAGCGGCATCAACGCCATCGCGCATGCGGCCGAGGGCCTCTACGCGCCCGACGGCAATCCGGTCATCGAGCTGATGGCCGCCGAAGGCATCGCCGCGCTCGGTCGCGCGCTGCCCGGGCTGCATGCCGACGCGGGCGACCTGCAGGCGCGCACCGACGCGCTCTACGGTGCCTGGCTCTGCGGCACGGTGCTGGGCAGCGTCGGCATGTCGCTGCACCACAAGCTGTGCCACACGCTGGGCGGCAGCTTCAACCTGCCGCATGCCGAGACCCACACCATCGTGCTGCCTCACGTGCTGGCCTACAACGCGGCGGCGGCGCCCGAGGCGATGCGCCGCATCGCGGATGCGCTGCAGGCGAGTGACGCGGCGCAGGCGGTGTACGACCTGGCCCGGCGCCACGGTGCGCCAACCGCGCTCAAGGACATCGGCCTGCGCGCGCAAGACCTGGATCACGCCTGCGACATCGCCCTGCAGAACGCCTACGCCAACCCGCGTGCGGTCGAGGCACGGCCCTTGCGGGCTCTGCTGCAGGACGCCTTCGACGGCACGCCGCCTCGGCCTTGACCCGCACGCTCCCAGGGTCGCGCACCTGTGCCTAAGATGCCGCTCCGCCACCGACCCCGCCCATGACTGCCGTCGCCGCATCGCCCAGCCGATTTGCCCGCCAGCTCGCGCACCAGTACGGGCTGGACGAAGTTGCCACCGCGAGCGCCGGCACGCGGCCGCTGGACATGGTGCGCATGCACTACGAGCAGCCGCATCTGTTCGTGCTGGCCCCGCTGCCGGCCGACGATGCCTTCGTGGTCAGCGTGGAGCTGTCGCGCGCAGGCAGCCGGCGCTTCTTCCAGGGCGATGCGCAGACGCGGCTGGGCCTGATGGAGGTCGGCGCGGTGCACATCGCCGACCTGGCCGCCCGGCCCGCGGCCTACGTCTGCAGCCCCTTCCATTCGGTGCTGTTCCGCATCACGCGCGCGGCGATGGACGACTTCGCGCGCGACGCCGGCCAGGCCCCGGCCACGGCCCTGCGCTGCACGCCTGGCGTCACCGACCCGGTGCTGGTCCATCTGGCCGCCGCCCTGCTGCCTTCGCTGCAGCGGCCGGAGGAAGCCTGCCCGCTGTTCCTCGACCAGATGGCGCTGGCGCTCTACGCGCACGTGGCCCACGCCTACGGCGACACGGCGCAGCGCGCGGCGGCCGTTGCGTGCCGGCTGGCACCGTGGCAGGAGCGGCGCGCCAAGGAACTGCTGGGCACCGACCTCGCGCGCGAGCTGTCGCTGGCCGAGGTGGCGGCCGAATGCGCGCTCTCGCGCAGCCATTTCGGCAAGGCCTTCAAGGCGAGCACCGGCCTCGCGCCGCACGCCTGGCGCATCGGCCGCCGCATCGAGGCCGCGCAGGCCATGCTGCGGCACGACGACGCCCCGCTGTCGGAGATCGCCATCGCCTGCGGCTTTGCGGACCAGAGCCACCTGACACGCGCCTTCAGCGCGCGGGTGGGCCGTTCGCCCGCGCAGTGGCGGCGCATGCGCAGGACGTAGAGCCGGTTCACACCGCAAGGTCAGCGGGCCGTCAGCAGTCAGCGCCGTCGGCGCCCCGGGAACCACTAAGATTTGCGCCGGCGCGCGGACCCGCGCGCCATGCGGCCTTCCCCACCCCGTCCGTTGCTGCCCCGATGTCCGTCGACACGCTCCTCGTCCCGCCCGCGACCCGCCGCCTTCCACTGCCCGGGGGCGCCACGCCATGAGCCGCCAGCGCAGCTCCGCCTTCGCGTCCGGTGGCGGCGAGATGGGGGCCCGGATGCGCGCCTTCGACTGGTCGGCCACGCCGATCGGGCCCATCGCCGCCTGGCCGGCCGCGCTGCGGATCTCGGTCGACAGCATGCTGTCCTCGGACTTCCCGGCCTGCCTGTTCTGGGGCCCTGACCTGATCGCCCTCTACAACGACGGCTACCGCAAGCTGCTGGGCAACAAGCCCGACGCGCTGGGCCAACCCTTTCGCGTGACCTGGCAGGAAGTCTGGGAGACGCTGCGGCCCATCGCGGAGAAGGCCCTGCAGGGCGAGTCGACCTTCATCGAAGACTTCCCGATCCACATCGACCGCTACGGCGTCCTCGAAGAGGCCTTCTTCACCTTCTGCTACAGCCCGCAGTACGACGCGCACGGCGACATCCTGGGCGTGCTCGACACGGTGGTCGAGACCACCGGCAAGGTGCTGGCCGAACGCGGCCTGCGGCACGAGCGCGAGCGGCAGCAGAACCTGCTGCAGCAGATGCCCGGCTTCGTCGCGGTGCTGTCGGGCCCGACCCATGTCTTCACCTACGTGAACGACGCCTATGTCCAGATCGCGGGGCCGCGCGACTTCATCGGCCGCACCGTGCGCGAGGTCTTCCCCGAGCTCGACGGCCAGGACATCTACGAACGGCTCGACCGCGTCTTTTCGACCGGCCAGCCGGTGCACGCCAAGGCCCTGCCGCTGCTGCTCGAGGGCGACCGGGAAGCCCGCTACATCGACCTGCTCTACGAGGCCATCCGCGACGACAACGGCCAGACGACCGGCATCTTCGTCGGGGGCTACGACATCACCGAGCACGAGCGCGCCAAGTCCGACCTGGCCGCGAGCGAGACCCGACTCAGGGAGCTGGCGGCTTCGCTCGAACAGCAGGTGGAGGAACGCACGCGCGCGCTGCAGGACTCGGAAGACTTCACCCGGCTCGCACTGGGCGCCACCGGCGGCGTGGGCGTATGGTCGTACCGCGTGGCCAGCGACACCTTCTTCTGCGACGCGGCGATCTCCGAGCTGTACGGACTCGACCCCAAGGTCGCGGCCAAGGGCATCCCGCGCACCGCCTTCCTCGCCAACGTGCACCCCGACGACCTGCCGCGGCTGCGCGAGACCATGTCCGGCGGCCTGCGCAACGAGGGCGCGCTCGAGCTCGAGTACCGCATCCGCCACCCCGACGGCTCGGTGCGCAGCGTGCTCTCGCGCGGCCACACCTACTTCGACGACGCCGGCCAGGCCGTGCGCCGCACCGGCGTCGGCATCGACATGACCGGCCAGCGCCAGCTCGAGGAACAGCTGCGCCAGTCGCAGAAGATGGAGGCGCTGGGCCTGCTCACGGGCGGCATCGCGCACGACTTCAACAACATGCTGCAGGGCATCGTGATGCCACTGCAGCTGATGAGGAAACGGCTCGAGCAGCGGCGCTACGAAGGCCTGGAACGCTACATCGAGGCCGGCCTCGACTCGGCGCGCCGCGCCGCCTCGATCACGCAGCGGCTGCTGGCCTTCTCGCGACGCCAGCCGCTGGCCAACCGCAGCCTCGAGATCGCGACCGCGCTGCGCGGCCTGGAAGAGATCCTGCGCAACGCAGTGGGCGAGAACGTCGCGGTGGTGTTCGACGAGCAGGAGGGCACCTGGGACGTGCTGACCGACCCGCACCAGTTCGACAGCGCGCTGCTCAACCTGACGATCAATGCACGCGACGCCATGCCGGTCGGCGGCACGCTGTCGATCCAGGTGCGCAACCTCAGCCTGAGCGCGTCGGAGGCCAGCCGCATCCAGGGGCTGATGGCCGGCGATTACGTGCGGGTCTCGGTCGCCGACACCGGGATCGGCATGTCGGCCGCGGTGATCACGCAGGCCTTCGAGCCCTTCTTCACCACCAAGCCGATGGGCCAGGGCACCGGACTGGGCCTGTCGATGATCTACGGCTACACCCGGCAGTCCAAGGGCAGCATCACGATCGAGAGCGCGGAAGGCACGGGCACCACGGTCAGCCTGTTCCTGCCGCGCGCGCCGCTGGCCGCGGCGCCCGAGGACGCCCTGGCGCCGCCGGCCCCGGGCGCAGGCCCCACGCGCCGCCGCATCCTGGTGGTCGAGGACGACGCCGTCGTACGGCAGATCGCGGTCGAGCTGCTGCGCGACCAGGGCTACGAGGTGCTCGAGGCCGCCGACGGCACGGCCGGCATGGCCTGGCTGGAGCAGGCGCCCCACATCGACCTGCTGTTGTCGGACGTCGGCCTGCCCGGCCCCAACGGCCGCCAGCTCGCGGATTTCGCGCTCACGCGCCGGCCCGGCATCCGGGTGATCCTGATGACCGGCTATGCGGCCCACGTCGCCACCGACGCGGCGCTGCTGCAGGGCAACGTCGAGCTGATGACCAAGCCCTTCGACGCCGATGCGCTGCTGCACAAGGTCAACCGGATGCTCGGCGCGCAGGACGACGCGTAGGCTCTTTCCTGCGCCCGTTCATGCCCTGGGCTCACCCGGCGCGAGGCGGCAACGCGAAGAATCGGAGCAAAGGTTCTTCACCATGCCCCTGCCCATATTCCTTGCCGAAGACGATGCCCGGCTGCGCGACGCCCTGATCGCCGCCATGGACGCCGTGTGCGACGCCGAAGTCGTCGCGACCGCCGAAACCGAAGCCGATGCCGTGCGCTGGCTCAATGCCCATCCCCGCGACTGGGGCCTGGCCGTGCTGGACCTGTTCCTGCGGGACGGCACCGGTTTCGGCATCCTGCAGAAGCTGGCCGGCGAGGCCAAGGACCGGGTCATCGTGCTGACCAACTCCGCCACCCGCGAGAACCGCAGCCGCTGCCTGCAATTGGGCGCACGCGCGGTCTACGACAAGACCACCGAGCTCGACCAGTTCCTGGACCACTGCCTGCGGCACCACCACCAGCACGCGGTCGCCTCACGCGCCGTTTGAGTGCGCGGGGCCGCTGGCCTTGCAGAATTCTTGGAGATCCTTGCACGATCCTCCGGCGACGCATCGGCGGGCGAGACAAGCGGCGGCGAGTTGCCTAAGCTTCGGTCCATGCTGACCTCGACCCCCCACACCCTGCGCAACGACCCACCCGTCGACCGGCTGCGGGCGACCGTGATGCGGGCCGAGTTGGCCGCGATGATCGATCGCCTCACCGTCACCGACGGCGCCCACGAGACCGCGATCCCGCGCCTCGGCCTGGTCCGCGCCACCCAGACCCAGCACCCGGTGCACGGCATGTGCGAGCCGGCCTTCTGCGTGCTCGCCCAGGGCAGCAAGCGCGTGCTGCTCTGCGACGAGGTCTACATCTACGACAGCAGCCAGTACCTGGTGGCCGCGCAGAACCTGCCGGTGACAAGCCAGGTGATCGACGCCTCGCCGGAAGCGCCCTACCTGGGCTTGCGGCTCGGCTTCGACGTCAAGGAAGTCACCGCGCTCGCGCTCGATCTCGCCTTCGGCAAGACCGCGCCGACGCGCGCCTCCCAGCGCGGCATCTTCACCGGGGAACTGTCGCCCACCTTGCTCGATCCCGTGCTGCGGCTGGTCAAGCTGCTGGACTCGCCCGAGGACATCGGGGCGCTCGCGCCGCTGATCACGCGCGAGATCCTGTACCGCGTGCTGCGCTCGACCGACGGCTGGCGGCTCGCGCAGATGGCGGTGGTCGACAGCCACAGCCAGCGCATCGCGCAGGTCATCAGCCTGCTGTCGCAGCGCTTCCAGGCGCCGTTGCGCATCGAAGACCTGGCCGACCAGGTGCACATGAGCGTGTCCTCGCTGCACCAGCACTTCAAGGCCGTCACCGCGATGAGCCCGCTGCAGTTCCAGAAGCAGCTGCGGCTGCAGGAGGCCCGGCGCATCATGATCGGCGAACACCTCGACGCCGCCACCGCGGGGCACCGCGTGGGCTACGAGAGCCAGTCGCAGTTCAACCGCGAGTACAGCCGCTTCTTCGGCTCGCCGCCCGCGCGCGACATCAAGCGCCTGCGCGAACGCCAGCTGGGGCGCCCGGACAGCTGACGGGCGTCGGCCCGCGCCATCCCGCACACCCGTCGCACCCGCAAGGGCGGCGGCCGCATTTCCGAGAAAAAAGCACTGTCGGTGCCGCCCAGCGGCGCACCGCGGTCGCATCCGTTCCTTCGCTGGGCAGCCAACACCCTAGGGGTACCCCATGAAAATCCATCTGACACTGAACCATGGCACGGTGATTTCCGCCACGCTGGCGGACCACAGGACGGCCGAGGATTTCGTGGCCATGCTGCCGCTGACCCTCACGCTGCACGACCTGTTCCGGCGCGAGAAATTCGGCCCGCTGCCCGGCCTCGTCTCGGGCCGCGGCACGCGCGAGCGGGGCTATGCGGTGGGCGACATCGTGTGCTGGACGGCCGGCCCGGACCTGGCGATCCTGCACCGCCAGGACGGCCAGCCCCTGCGCGGCGGCTTCGAGCTGCTGGGCCGGCTCGACTTCGGCGCCGAACACTTCGCCGTGCCCGGGCCGATCGACGTGACCATCACGCTGGCCGCGCCCGCGCACACCGATGTCACGACGGCAGGATGTCCGGCACCAGCGGCCGCTGAAGGCGCGCGCGCCACCACTTGAGCGCCTCGCCCATGGCGCTGGGCTTCCAGGCCAGCCAGAAGGTCTCGTCGGGCCGCGATTCCTCGCAGGCCAGTTCGACCAGCGTGCCACGCGCCAGCGCGTCCTTCACGCAGTCGCGCGGCAGGAAGCCGTGGCCCAGGCCGTCGATCTGGCAGGTGATCTTGGCCGCCATCGACGGCACCGTGATGCGCCGCTGCCCGGCCAGCAGGCCGATGGTGCGGTCGGACATCGTGCGTGCGCCGTCGCCCACCACCACCGCCGTGTGCTGCAGCAGGTCGGCGCGCGTGAGCGGGCGCCGCAGCATCGCCAGCGGGTGCGTCGGCGCCACGCAGAACACGAAGGCCAGGCTGCCCACGGCCACCGCCTTGTAGCCGCCACCGGCCGGGCCGTCGCCGGCGGCCACGATGATGTCGGCCCGGCCGTCGCGCAGCGCCTCCCAGGTGCCGGTCATGGTCTCGCAGGCGATGCGCAGCCGGGTGCCGCAGTTCAGGTCCTCGAAGGCGCAGATGTCGTGGTTGAAGGCGCTGGTGGGGATCAGCGAGTCGTGCACCAGCCGCAGTTCGGACTCGAAGCCGGTGGCGATCTGCCGCATGCGCGATTCGAGCTCGCCCGCGGCCGCCAGCAGCCAGCGCCCCTCCTTGAGCATCTCCTGCCCGGCCGGCGTCAGCGTGACGCGCGGCCCCTGGCGCGTGAACAGCGCGAGGCCCAGCTGCTCCTCCAGCTTGCCGATCGCGTAGGAGATGGTCGAGGGCACCTTGTGCAGCCGCTCCGACGCGGCCGCGAAGGAGCCGTGGCGCGCGATCGCATCGACCAGCTCGATCGCCTCGAGGGTGATCTTCAGCATGGGCCTGCCTCTTTCTTGATCATCGAAATATTCGATTGTTCTCGCATAAAACCTTCAGCATGGACGGCCTCCCGGCGTTCGATACTTCTTTCACACCGAGAGATCTTCCTCTGTGGATCGCCCGAACAGGGCGACCGATCCACCGCGGATCTTCTCGTGAATCTTATCGACAGTCTCAACGCAAAAGGACCCCATCATGCTCGAACTTCGCAAGGCCGATCACCGCGGCGTCGCCAACCACGGCTGGCTCCGCTCGCGCCACACCTTCTCCTTCGGCCACTACCACGACGCCCGGCAGCAGGGCTTCTCCGACCTGCTGGTGATCAACGACGACCGCGTCGACCCGGCCCAGGGCTTCGGCACCCATCCGCACCGCGACATGGAGATCTTTTCCTATGTGCTGGAGGGCGCGCTGGCGCACCAGGACTCGATGGGCACCGGTTCGGTCATCCGCCCCGGCGACGTGCAGATGATGAGCGCCGGCACCGGCGTGCGCCACAGCGAGTTCAACCACTCGAAGACCGACGGCGTGCACTTCCTGCAGATCTGGATCGTGCCCTCGCTCAAGGGCGCGGCGCCGCGCTACCAGCAGGTGCATTTCGCCGAGGCCGAGAAGCGCGGCCGGCTGCGCCTGATCGCCTCGCCCGAGGGCGACGGCGGCTCGCTGGGCGTGCACCAGGACATGCGCATGTACGCCGGCCTGTTCGACGGCGCCGGCGAAAGCGCCACGCTGGAACTGCCCGCCGACCGCTACGCTTACGTGCATGTGGCACGCGGCAGCGTGGAAGTGAATGGCGAGCGGCTCGGCGAAGGCGACGGCGCGCGCATCCGCGGCGAAAGGCAGTTGCGCTTCGCCAAGGGCGAGCAGGCCGAGGTGCTTGTGTTCGACCTGCGGCCGCACGAGCTGCCGTCGATGTGAGCACGGAACAAACCAGGAAACGCAGCATGCAAGACCCGCAAGCCCAGCCCGCGATCGTGAGGGACCGCCCCGAGAAGAGCCGCTTCGAGATCGCGCTCGACGGCCACCGCGCGGTCGCCATCTACGAACACGCGCCCGGCGTCATCACCTTCGTTCACACGCTGGTGCCCGACGAGCTGCAGGGCAACGGCCTGGCCCGGCAGTTGGTGCTGGCCGGCCTGGCCTCGGCGCGCGAACGCGGGCTGGCGGTGATCCCCCGCTGCCCGGTGTTCGCCGCCTACATGCGCAAGCACCCCGAGACACACGACCTGCTCGCGCCCGAGGGGCGGGCCCTGCTGGGGCTGTAGCTCAGTCCTTCGCGGCGGCGGCCCGCGCATGCTTCATGTCCAGCGCCAGGAAGTGGTGCACCACCGGCTGGCCCGGCCCGATGTGGAAGCGGATCGCCTCGTTCTGCAGGTCGGCATCGGCATGCGATACGCGGTGGTGCTGCCGCAGGTGCTCGGCCCAGGACTCGACCAGGAACCACTCCATCAGCCGCTCGGGCTCGCTGGTGTGCTCGGTCAGGCCCCAGGCGTAGGCGCCGTCGCGCCGGCGCTCGAGCGACACCCGTTCCATCGCCTGCACGAAGGCCGGCTGGTCTTCCTTGCGGATGCGGTACTCGACCTGCACCATGACCGGGCCGCGATCGTGCGCCACCGGCGCGGTCAGCAGGGGCTCGGGCCAGTGGTTCGAGGCCTGCAGGTCGGCCTCGCCGGTGGGCAGCCTGATGCGGTGGAACACGAAGGCCACCACGGCCAGGCCCGCGGCGCCGATGACCAGGGTCGTCGGCACGCCGATCTGCTGCGCGACCAGGCCCCAGCCCAGGCTGCCGCCGGCCATCGCGCCGTTGAAGACCGTGAGGTAGATCGCCAGCCCGCGGCCGCGCACCCAGTTGGGCAGCACCGCCTGCGCCACGCCATTGAGCGTGGTGAGCGCGATGATCCAGCCCACGCCCAGCAGCAGCATCAGCAGCACGGCCACCCACTGCGGCGGCGCGAGGGCCAGTGCCACCATCACCACGGCCGAGATCAGCGAGGCGGCGAGCACCAGCCCGTCGGCATCGAGCTTCGCGCGCAGGCGCGGCAGCAGCACCGCACCGAGGATCGCGCCCGCGCCCACCGCGCCCAGCATCACCCCGTAGAAGCCGGCCGTGCCGCCGAGCATCTTGCGCGCCACCAGCGGCAGCAGCGCCCAGACCGCGCTGGCGAACAGGAAGAACACCGCTGCGCGCAACAGCACCACGTGCAGCTCGCGGCTGGCGCGCGCATAGCGCAGGCCGGCGCGGAAGGCACCGAAGAACTGCTCCGACAGGCCGGTGTCGACGGCGGCCGGCCGCTTCCACCACAGCAGCGCCGCGATCACGAACACATAGCTCAGCACGTCGGCCCCATAGGCCGTGGCCGCGCCGAAGCTCGCGAGCAGCAGGCCGCCCACGGCCGGGCCGATGGCGCGCGCGATGTTGATGCCCAGCGAGTTGAGCGCCACCGCGTTCTTCAGGTCGGCGCGCGGCACCAGCTCGGGCACGATCGATTGCCAGGTCGGCCCCATCAGCGCGGCACCGATGCCGCCGACGAAGGTCAGCGCGACCAGGTACTCGACCGTGAGCGCGTTGCTGCGCGACAGCAGCAGCAGCGTGGCGCTGACGCAGGCCAGCATCACCTGGATGAAGATCAGGAAGCGCCGGCGGTCGAGGATGTCCGACAGCACGCCCGCCGGGATCGCGAGCAGGAAGATCGGCAGCATGGCCGCGGTCTGGATCAGCGCCACGGCCGCAGGGCTGGCCGACAGCTCGGTGACCATCCACGAACTGGCCACGTCGCGCATGAAGCTGCCGACGTTGCCCAGCACCGTCGCGGCCCAGAGCACCGCGAACACGGGCTGGCGCAAGGGCGCGAAGCTGCCTTGCGCCTTGGTTGCGTCAGTGCTCATCACGCCCCTTCAGGTCATGCCAGGCCACCAGCAGGAAGCCGCCTACCAGGCCCCAGTGCTCGAAGAAGGCGTTGGCCGCCATGAAGCGCTCGGGCGCCGCCACAGCGATCTCCCAGAAGCGGTTGGCCACGAAGGTCGCCATCAGCGTGAATCCCGCCAGGCCCAGCGCGCCGACCCAGCGATGGAAGCCGGTGAGGATCATCAGCGCCGCACCCAGCTCGAACACGATGACCGCCACCGCCATCGGCCCGGCGGGCGACAGCCCGAAGTGATTCATCTCGGCGATGGCCGAGGGAAAGTCGGTCGCCTTGTTGAAGCCGCCTTGCAGGTAGGCGGCACAGAGGAAGAGCAGTGCGAGCCAGTGCACTGCGCGCGTGGTGAAGAGGCGGCGCATCTAGACGGCCCAGCAGGCGCAACCCAAGGCGCCCCAGAAACTCTTCAAGTCCGCGATCGGCAGCTGGCTGCTCCACGCGGTCGCATGCTGGTGCCCGTGCACGTTGCAGTCGTTGGCGCAGGCGCAGTCGGCGGCCATGCGACGCAGCGTGGCCTGCATCGGCTGGCCCTCCTTTTCGCCCCAGCCGCCGTAGCCGCCGAAGGTGCGCACCGGCGACCAGTCGGGCATGGCGGGCGGCGGCGTGCCGTCGTCATGCGACTGGAAAGGGCCCGCGCCGTAGACCACCCGGCCGCCGACCATCGTCAGCAGCGCGGTGGTGTCGGCGATCTCGGATTCGGGGCAGGCGAAGAAATCGCGGTCGGGCACCACCAGGTCGGCCAGCATGCCGGGCTCGATGCGCCCTTTCTTGCCGACCTCGTTGGAGAACCAGGTCACGTTCTCGGTCCACATGCGCAGGGCCGCTTCGCGGTCGATGCAGTTGCGCTGCGGATAGAGCTGCAGGCCGCCGACCGTCTTGCCCGTGACCAGCCACGACAGCGAGACCCAGGGGTTGTACGAGGCCACGCGCGTGGCGTCGGTGCCGGCCGAGACCTTCACGCCCTTCTCCAGCATGCGCTTGACCGGCGGCGTGGCCGCGGCCGCGCCCGCGCCGTAGCGCTCGACGAAATACTCGCCCTGGTAGGCCATGCGGTGCTGCACCGCGATGCCGCCGCCCAGCGCGGCGATGCGGTCGATCGATTTCTCGGAGATGGTCTCGCAGTGGTCGAAGAACCAGTTCAGGCCGGCCAGCGGCGTGTCGCGGTCCACCTTCTCGAACACGTCGAGCGCGCGCTCGATGGTCTCGTCGTAGGTCGCATGCAGGCGCCAGGGCCACTTGTTCTGCACCAGCACGCGCACCACTTCCTCGAGTTCGCCTTCCATCTCGGGCGCCATGTCGGGGCGCGGCTGGCGGAAATCCTCGAAGTCGGCGGCCGAGAAGACCAGCATCTCGCCCGCGCCGTTGTGCCGGAAGTAGTCGTCGCCCTGCTTGTATTTCGAGCTCGCGGTCCAGTTGAGGAAGTCCTGCTTCTCCTGCCTGGGCTTCTGCGTGAACAGGTTGTAGGCCAGGCGGAGGGTGAGCTGGCCGGCGTCGGCCAGCTGCTGGATCACCTGGTAGTCCTCGGGGAAGTTCTGGAAGCCGCCGCCCGCGTCGATGGCGCCGGTCACGCCCAGACGGTTGAGCTCGCGCATGAAGTGGCGCGTGGAGTTGAGCTGGTAGTCGAAGGGCAGTTTGGGCCCCTTGGCCAGCGTCGCGTAGAGGATGCTGGCGTTGGGCTTGGCCAGCAGCAGCCCGCTCGGGTTGCCGGCCGCGTCGCGCACGATCTCGCCGCCCGGCGGCGCGGGCGTGTCTTTGGTGTAGCCCACGGCACGCAGCGCGGCGCCGTTGAGCAGCGCGCGGTCGTACAGGTGCAGCAGGAACACCGGCGTGTCGGGCGCCACCGCATTGAGCTCGGCGATGGTCGGCAGCCGCTTCTCGGCGAACTGGTGCTCGGTGAAGCCACCCACCACGCGCACCCATTGCGGCGCGGGCGTGATCGCGACCTGGCGCTTCAGCATGCCCATCGCATCGGCCAGGCTGCGCGTGCCGTCCCAGCGCAGTTCGAGGTTGTGATTGAGCCCGCCGCGGATGATGTGCAGGTGGTTGTCGATCAGGCCCGGCAGCACCGCGCGGCCCTGCAGGTCGATCACGCGCGTGCCGTCGCGCGCGAGCGGCAGGATGTCGGCATCGCGGCCCACGTGCGTGAAGCGGCCGTCGCGGATCGCGACCGCGGTGGCCGTCGGGTTGGCGCGGTCCAGCGTGGTGAAGCGGCCGTGGTGCAGGATGAGTTCGGGGGCATCGACCATGTCGGGCGTCCTTGAAGAAGCGGGAGTTTGCGCCAGGCCGGGCGCGGCCCATGCGGCGCCCAGTGCGCCCAGCGCACCGACGAACTGGCGGCGTCCCCGGGGATCGGATCCGGCGCTCATGCCTTGCGCTCGACAGGTGCCTGCGCACCGTCGGCCGCAGGCTTCGCGCATTGCGGCAGTTGGCCGAACATGTGCGGCTTGACCTGGTGCTGCAGCCAGGATGTGGCCGTGGGGCCGCGGTCGAGCACGCGCTTGACCAGCGGCGGCAGCTGCTCGCCCGCGAGGATGCCCAGCAGGCCGACCAGCGCGATGATCGGCGGCGCCGGCGAGCGCACGCTGAACAACGCGTAGATCACGCCGACCAACACGCCGAGGGCAAGCGAGACGATGTAGGGCTTCATGGCGCGCTGGCGCTCAAGCCTCATGCGCGTTGAACATGGTCTTCGCGTAGGCGATGCCCAGGCCGTACGCACCGCCGAACCGGCGCGCGATGCCCGTGGTCATCTCGTAGCTGTCGGTGCGGGCCCAGTCGCGCTGCAGTTCGAGCAGGTACTGCAGCGCGGTCATCGGCTGTGCGCCGGCCTGCACCATGCGGTCCATCGCGCGGTCGTGGGCCTCGGCGGAGACGTCGCCGCAGGCATCGGCGATCACGTAGACCTCGAAGCCCTGGTCCAGCGCCGACAGCGCCGGGCCCACGATGCACACGCCGGTCCACAGGCCCGAGAGCACGATGCGCGACTTGCCGATCTCGTTGATCCGGCGGATCACGGCGGCGTCCTCCCAGGTGTTCATCGACGTGCGGTCGAGCATGGCCTGGCCCGGGAAGGCGGCGGTGATCTCGTCGAACATCGGGCCCGAGAAGCTCTTCTCGGCCACCGTCGTGAGGACGGTCGACACGCCGAAGCCGGCCGCGGCGTTCGCCACCAGCGCGGCGTTGTTGCGCAGCGTGACGGCTTCGATCGAGTGCGTGGCGAAGGCCATCTGCGACTGGAAGTCGATCATCAGCAGCGTGTGGTCCTGCGGGTTGAGCAGCTTGGCGCCGGGGGTCGGCGTGGCGGTGAGGGACATGGTGTTTCTTTCGGGGAAGTGTGGAGGGGAGTTCAGAAGGTGCGAGCGGCCATGCGCACCTTCTTCAGGCCTGGAGGAAGGCCAGCAGGTCGGCGTTGAGCCGTTCCTTGTGGGTGAACGGCAGCGCGTGCGGCGCGCCCGGGTACACCTTGAGCGTGGCACCGGCGATGTTCTCGGCGGCGAGCTTTCCCGTGGCCTCGAAGGGCACCACCTGGTCGTCGTCGCCGTGCACGACCAGCGTGGGCACGTCGAACTTCTTCAGGTCGGCGAAGAAGTCGGTCTCGGAGAAGGCGGTGACGCAATCGACCGTGGCCTTGATCGAGGCCAGCAGCGCGATCTGCAGCGTCTGGGCGAGGATGCCCTTCGACACCTTGGCGCCTTCGCGGTTGGTACCGTAGAACAAGGTGCCGAAGTCGTCGAGGAACTGCGGGCGGTCGGCCAGGATGCCGGCCTTGATGCCGTCGAACACGGCCTTGTCCACGCCCTGCGGATGCGCGGCGGTCTTGATGAACAGCGGCGTGACCGCGCTCAGCAGCGCCACCCTGGCGATGCGCGCCGTGCCGTGGCGGCCGATGTAGCGCGCCACGTCGCCGCCGCCCATCGAGAAGCCGACCAGCACCACGTCCTGCAGGTCGAGGGTCTCGATCAGTTCCGACAGGTCGTCGGCGAAGGTGTCGTAGTCATAGCCGGTCCACGGCTGGCCCGAGCGGCCGAAGCCGCGGCGGTCGTAGGCGATCGCGCGCAGGCCGTGCTCGGCCAGGAAGTGCATCTGGTACTCCCACATGTCGGCGTCGAGCGGCCAACCGTGGCAGAAGACGACCGGCTGGCCCTGGCCCCAGTCCTTGTAGTAGATCTCGCATCCATCGCGTGTGGTGAAAGTGCTCATGTCGGACTCCGGCTGAGGAGCGCTGGCGGCAGAGGGCAGCGCAGGACACGCGCCCTCCCGTCAGACGCCCGAAAGGAGTCCGCAGGCTACCGGCGCACGGCACCGGTGGCTTGAACAAAAAGGCGCCGCCTTGTCGGATTGCGCGGTACGGCTGCAACAGAAGGCAAACGCCGCGCCGGCTCAGGCTTCCAGGGGCGGCAGCGCGCCGATGCGCTTGTCCAGCGTGAGCGGGTAGTCGCGCACCCGCGTGCCGGTCGCGTTGTACATCGCGTTCGACACCGCGGCCCCCACGCCGCAGATGCCCAGTTCGCCCACGCCCTTGGCCTTCATCGGCGAGGACATCGGGTCGGTCTCGTCGAGAAAGATCACGTCCTGGTGCGGAATGTCGGCATGCACCGGCACCTCGTAGCCGGCCAGGTCGTGGTTGACGAAGAAGCCCAGCCGGGGGTCGACCGCCAGTTCCTCCATCAGCGCCGCGCCCACGCCCATGGTCATGCCGCCGATCACCTGGCTGCGCGCGGTCTTGGGGTTGAGGATGCGGCCCGAGGCGCAGACCGCGAGCATGCGACGCACGCGCACCTCGGCGGTGAAGGCATGCACGCCGACCTCGACGAAGTGCGCGCCGAAGGTGGACTGCTGGAACTTCTTGTCCAGGTCGCCGTAGTTCATGGTGTCCTCGGCCACCAGCGCCTGGGCCGAGGCGAGTTCGGCCAGCGGCACGCTGCGCCCGCCGGTCGTCACGCGGCCATCGGCGAAGGTGGCGCTGGCGATGTCGAGGCCGGCGCGCTGCGCCACCAACTGGCGCAGCTTCACGCAGGCCGCGTAGACGCCCGCGGTCGAGCTGTTGGCGCCCCACTGCCCGCCGGAGCCGGCGGAAACGGGGAAGCTCGAGTCGCCCAGCCGTACCACCACGCGCTCGATCGGCACGCCCAGCATCTCGGCCGCGGTCTGCGCGATGATGGTGTAGCTGCCGGTACCGATGTCCGTCATGTCGGTCTCGACCGTGACCACGCCCTGCGCATCAAGCCGCACGCGCGCGGCCGACTTCATCACCAGGTTGTTGCGGAAGGCGGCGGCCATGCCCATGCCGACCCACCATTGCCCGTCGCGCACGCGGCCGGGCACCGGGTTGCGTCGGTCCCAGCCGAAGCGCTCGGCGCCGATGCGCATGCACTCGATCAAACGACGCTGCGAGAACCTGCGCTCGGGCTTGGCCGGATCGACCTGCGTGTCGTTGAGCGCGCGGAACGCGATCGGGTCCAGCCCCAGGCGCTCGGCCATCTCGTCCATCGCGACCTCCAGCGCCATCAGGCCCGGCGCCTCGCCAGGGGCGCGCATCGCGTTGCCTTCGGGCAGGTTCAGCACCGCGAGCCGCGTGCCCGTCAGCCGGTGGGGCGCGGCGTAAAGCAGCGCGCTCTGCTGCGTGGCCTCTTCGGGCTGGCCGCCGGGCTGGTCGCCGGACCAGCTCTCGTGGCCGATGGCCGTGAGCCGGCCGTCCTTGCCCGCGCCCAGCCGGATGCGCTGGACGGTGGCCGGCCGATGGGTGGCGTTGTTGGCGATCAGGGGACGCTGCAGCGCGACCTTCACCGGCCGCCGGGCGATGCGCGCGCCCAGCGCCGCGAGCAGCACGTCGGCACGCAGGAACAGCTTGCCGCCGAAGCCGCCGCCGATGAAGGGCGAGACCACGCGCACCTTGGCCTTGGGGATGCCCAGGGTCTTGGCCAGGTCGGTGGCGGCCCAGTCGATCATCTGGTTCGAGGTCCAGACCGTGAGCTGGTCACCGCGCCAGGCGGCGATGCTCGCCATCGGCTCCATCATCGCGTGCGAGTGGTCGGGCGTGGTGTAGGTGGTGTCGAGCTGGACTTCGGCCTGCTCGAAGTGGGTGGCGAAGTCGCCGACCTTCTTGTCCTTCTTGACCAGCTTGGGCTGCGACGCCTTGGCCTGCGCCAGGTCGAAGCTGCCGTCGGCCGGCGCGTAGTCGATGCGCAAGAGCGCCGCGGCCGCACGCGCCTGCTCGAAGCTCTCGGCGACCACCAGCGCGATCGCCTGGTGGTAGTGGTCGATGCCCGGTCCGCCGAGCAGCCTGGCGGTATTGCGCTCGCCCTTGCCCAGCTTGCCCGCGTTTTGCGCGGTGACGACGGCGATCACGCCGGGCGCGGCCTGGGCCAGCGACGTGTCCATCGACACGATGCGGCCCTTGGCGATGCCGGCGCCGACCACGACGCCATAGGCCTGGTTCGCGACCACGTCGTGCTGCTCGTAGGCATAGCGCGCGGTGCCGGTGGTCTTGAGGCGGCCGTCCACGCGGTCGACGGCCTGGCCGACGACCTTGAGCTGGTCGATCGGGTTGGTGGTGGCGGGGGTGTCGAACTTCATGGCTCAGCTCCTCGCCTGGGCAAAGGTGGCGGCCAGCGTGCGCTCGGCCAGCGGCAGCTTGAAGGCGTTGTGCGATGTCGGCCGGGCGTCGGCGAACAGCGCATCGGCCACGGCCTTGGCACCCCGCGGCATGAGCGCGTCGGCGCGCTCCATGCGCCAGGGCCGTGGCGCCACGCCGCCCAGCGCGACGCGCCCGCTGCCGTCGCGCTGCACGATGGCGGCCACCGACACCACGGCGAAGGCATAGGACGCGCGGTCACGCACCTTGTGATAGATGTGCGTGCCGCCGACGGGGCTGGGCAGCGTGACGGCCGTGATCAGCTCGCCCGCGGCCAGCGCGGTCTCGACCTGCGGCGTGGTGCCGGGCAGCCGGTGCAGTTCGGCGATCGGGATCACGCGGCGCGTGCCGTCGGGGCGCAGGGTCTCGACCGCGGCATCGAGCACCCGCATCGCGACCGCCATGTCGCTCGGGTGCGTGGCGATGCAGGCCTCGCTGGTGCCCACCACCGCCAGTTGCTTGCTCACGCCGCCGAGGGCCGCGCAGCCGCTGCCCGGCTGGCGCTTGTTGCAGGCCTGGTTCGTGTCGTAGAAGTAGGGGCAGCGCGTGCGCTGCAGCAGGTTGCCCGCGGTGCTGGCCTTGTTGCGCAGCTGGCCCGAGGCGCCGGCCAGCAGCGCGCGCGACAGCACGCCGTAGTCGCGCCGCACGCGCAGGTCGGCCGCGAGCTGGGTGTTGCTCACCAGCGCGCCGATGCGCAGGCCGCCCTCGGGCGTCGCCTCGATCGTTTTCAGGCCGAGCCCGTTGAGGTCGACCAGGTGGGCCGGCGTCTCGATCTCCAGCTTCATCAGGTCGAGCAGGTTGGTGCCGCCGGCAATGAACTTCGCGCCCGGCACGCGCACCGCCTGCGCCAGCGCGTCCTCGGTCGAGGACACGCGTTGGTAGGTGAAGGACTTCATGCCTTGGCTCCCGTGCCGCCCGCGACTTCGGTGATCGCGTCGACGATGTTGCTGTACGCGCCGCAGCGGCAGATGTTGCCACTCATGCGTTCGCGCAGTTCGCCCGCCGAGAACATCGGCTGCGCGTTCAGGTCCTCGCTCACGTGGCTGGGAATGCCCTTCGCGATCTCGTCGAGCACGCCCGCGGCCGAACAGATCTGGCCCGGCGTGCAGTAGCCGCACTGGAAGCCGTCGTGCTTGACGAAGGCCGCCTGCAGCGGATGCAGCCGCTCGGGCGTGCCCAGGCCTTCGATGGTGGTGACCGCGCTGCCCTCGTGCATGACCGCGAGCGTGAGGCAGGAATTGATGCGCTGGCCGTCGACGATCACGGTGCAGGCGCCGCACTGGCCGTGGTCGCAGCCCTTCTTGGTGCCGGTGAGGTGCAGGTGCTCGCGCAGCGCATCGAGCAGCGTGGTGCGCGTGTCGAGCGCCATGCGCTGGGTCTTGCCGTTGACCTGGAGCGTCACGGTGGTGAGCGGCGGGCCGCCGGCGGGCGTGTTCGGGGAGCGCGCGGCGTCCTGCGCCTGGGCCGGCCTGGCGACCATGGTGGCCGAGGCGGATGCCGCGCCGGCGGCGAGCAGGCCACGCCGGGTGATCGGCAAATGGTTCGAGGTTTGCATGGGTTCGTCCTTCTTCGTGGGGAGGCGGTGTCGAGCGCTGCACGGGCATCGCCCGCCGCTCGCACACCGAACGAACCACTCTAGGGACCGATGGCGCATCACACCAGAGGCGCAGCGCCCGACCCCGTGCCCAGCAGTGAGGGCAAATCGGCGCCCGAAGCCGCGCCTCAGAGGGAGATGGCCCCGCGCGATCAGGCGCCGTCGGCCCCCTCCTACGGCAGCTGTCGAATCCAGCCTAAGCGCGCGGCGGGGCGTGCTCGCACCGCCACGGTGCACAACACGCCCGGGCTGGCGCGCATCGCCTTACTTCGCGCCCGGGTACAGCCCCAGCACGTTGGCGCCGATGGCGGGGTCGACGAAGCGCTCCAGCCGCTGCGGATGCAGGATCACCGTGATCTCGCACGAGCCCGTGCCCACCGTCATGCCGAGGAAGTGGCCGCCGGCGCCGATGAAGGTGCCGTCGGTCACGATGCCGTGGGCGTGGATCGAGGGCTTGCCTTCCTTCCACGCAATGCTTCCGGTGAGGTTGGCCATCTCGACGTCCTTGAAGGTCTTCGGGTTGAAGACCTTCTTCGAGAAGTCGTAGAAGCCGAAGGTCGCCTCGCGCATGAAGCCGATGCCGAAGATGCTCGCGCTCTGGATCTGCTCGACTTGCGCCAGCTTCTCGATGTGCGCGAGCACGTCGTCGCCGTTGCGCAGCACCATCAGGTAGCCGGTGGGCGTGCGCGTGACCTTGCCGGTCAGGTCCTGCGCCTGGGCCGACGTGCCGAAGGCGAGCGCGGCGAGCAGCGCAATGCACAGGGATGTGAAAGTCTTGATGACCATGGGATGCCTCGATTTCTTGGTTTGGGTGAGAGGGTGATGCACGGATGCGGCTTGCGCCGCGCGATGGCCGTCGCCGCCCCTCGAACGGTTCCGGCCGGGTGAGGAACGGCTGCACGCGCGGCCGGGGCCGTGCGCGCAGTCGTTCGACGCTGGAGGCCTCCGCGGAGGCCGAAGGAGATCAGCCCGCGGCGGCGGTCTTCGGCAGGCTGCCCTGCACCTTGGCGCGCAGGCGCTCGACGTTCACCACGAAGCGGCTGTGGGTGCCGCGCGCGACTTCCTTGTCGCCCTCGTGCACCGTGAAGTCGAAGCCCACGCTGCGGCCGTCGACCGCGTTCACGCGCGCCTCGATGCGCACCGCCTGGCCCAGCAGCGTGGCGCCGCCGTGCGTGAGTGCAATCGCCGTGCCCACCGAGTTCTCGCCCGTGGCCACATGGCCGAGCAGGAAGTCGAGGCAGGTCTGCTCCACGTCGCGCACCAGCTCGGGCGTGGCGTAGAGGCGCAGTGCCTCGCCCAGGAAGTCCACGGTGCGCGGCCGGTCCACCACCAGTTGCCGATGGGCGACGGCGCCCACCACGAGTTCGTTTGTCATGCCGATTTTCCAAGGGCGCCGCAGCGCGTGGGAGTGTGAACAGAGCGCAGTCTAGGAAGGCACCCGCCAACGGGCAAACGAGTTTTTCTAGGGCGAATGCGGAGAAAATATTGAAGGCTTTTGGCGCACACTCGGCGCTCCCGACCTGCAAGGTGCAGCTCGGCGCACCGGGTCTGTCGATCCGGGCCGGTCATCGAAGGAATCCACTGTGTCGCGCCCCATCCCGCCGCTCAATCCCCTGAGGGCTTTCGAAGTCGCCGCCCGGCACCTGAGCTTCACGCGCGCCGCGGAGGAACTGTTCGTCACGCCCTCGGCGGTCAGCCACCAGATCAAGACGCTGGAAGAAAGCCTGGGCATCGCGCTGTTCACGCGCGACGCCAAGTCGCTCTCGCTCACTGCCGCCGGCAAGGCCTACCTGCCGGGTGTGCAGCAGGCCTTCAAGCAGCTCGCGCATGCCACGCACCAGCTGCAGACCCAGGGCATGCCCGCGCTCAAGATCAACGTGCCGCCGACCTTCGCGGTCAAGTGGCTGATCCCGCGCATGGACCGCTTCATGAAGGCGCATCCCGAGATCGACCTCAAGGTCTCGACCTCCAAGCACATGGTCGACTTCGCGCGCGAGGACTTCGACCTGGCGGTGCGCTACGGCCGCGGCCGGTACCCGGGCCTGCATTCCGAGCTGTGCCTGCCGGTCGAGGTGTTCCCGGTCTGCAGCCCGGCGCTGATGCGCGGCGAGCACCCGCTGCACACACCGGCCGACCTGCGCTTCCACACGCTGCTGCACGACGACAGCACCTACAGCGACGTGAGCAACCCGCACTGGGCCATGTGGCTCGAGCATGCCGGCGTGACCGACGTGGATGCCACGCGCGGCCCTTCGTTCTGGCCCAGCCACCTGGTGATCAACGCCGCGGTCGACGGCCTGGGCGTGGCGCTGGCCAAGAAGAACTGGGTGCTCAAGGACCTGGCCGACGGCCTGCTGGTGCGGCCCTTCGACATCAGCCTGCCGGTGGAGTTCTCCTACTTCATCGTCTACCCCGAGGAGCGGGTCCACGACCGCCGCATCGCGGCCTTCGTCGACTGGGTGCGCCAGGAGGTGGCGAGCGAGCCGTCCGGCGTGGCCCCGGCCATCGCCGGCCTGACGGCCTTCGCGTCCTGACAAAGGGAGGAGACGCGCCATGACCCGCTACTGGCTGATGAAGTCCGAGCCCGACGAATGCGCGATCGACGACGCGCTGGCCGCGCCCGCATCCACCGTGCCCTGGACCGGCGTGCGCAACTACCAGGCGCGCAACTTCATGCGCGACGGCATGCAGGTGGGCGACGGCGTGCTGTTCTACCACTCGAGCTGCCCCGAGCCGGGCATTGCCGGCATCGCGCGCGTGGCCTCGGGCACGCGCCCCGACCCGACGCAGTTCGACCCCGCCTCGCCCTACTTCGACGCGGCCTCGAAGGCCGATGCGCCGCGCTGGCTGCTGCTGGACGTGCAGGCCCTGCGCAAGACCCGTCTGCTCGGCCTGCCCGAGCTGCGCGCCACGCCGGCGCTGGCCGAGCTGGTGGTGCTCCAGCGCGGCAACCGGCTGTCGATCACGCCGGTGGACGAAGCGCACTGGCGGCTGATCACCGAGGTTCTGCTGGCCTGAGGGCCGACGGGAGCCTCAAGGCAACTTGGCGCGCAGGCGATCGAGCAGTGTGGGCGGCAAGGCGATGTAGGCGTCTTCGGGATAGGTGTCGTACCAGATGCGGTCCTGTGCCCAACCGACATTGGGGGTACCTAGCTGGAAGTAGGTTCGATCGGCAAGCATTTTCTGGCCATCGGCATCGTGGAGTTGGATCCACACCGTGTCATTGGTCAACTTGCACCACCTCGCGGTGTACGGTGCATTGCCTGCATCGGGTACCGCGTTCCATTGGCAGGATGGCGCTCTTGTCGTTCTCTTTCTGGCGTCAACAAGGTAGTCGGACACCTGAAACACGAAGACGAGCACCGCAAGCCATGCCGCACAGCGAATGAGCACAGACCCCAGCCTTGCGACGCGATGCATGGCAATCAAAGCCGGACCCGAATCGGACGATCGAGTTTCACGCTGACGCGATCCGTATAGATCATGAAGTCCCCCCCTTGGGCGTATTGAAAACGCCAGTCCCGGTAGTCCTTGTTCGTCACGGGATACAGCACGGCATCCTTTTCATGCACGCTGCCGTCCACTATCGGATAGTCGAGCCAGCCCGATCCTCCTGCCAATTGATGTGCGGGCACCACCGCTACATGGCTGGGACTCCAATGCCCAAGATACTGATCGTCGGAGAACTCATAGGGATCGCGCACGTATACAGAGATATGCGTTACCACGACCTCAGGTCTCGGATGGTCGAAGTAGGCGTACTGAACGGCGGCATTGAACGCGCCCAAGGCACCAGTGAGGTCATCGGGCACGCCATTCGCCTTGGCCGATCGATCGAGGAATTCGCCGATCCGCTGCGCCCAGGTTGCGTTGACCGGCTGGAACTGGAACTGGAATTTTTGATGAAACGCCAGGAAATCAGAATTGGCTACATTCCATGCAACGATATCCTGGCGAGCCCGATAGGGCATCAACTTGCGTCGCAAGATCTCGAGTGCTGCGGGCGTCCACAAATGCGCATTGACAAGTTCATCGAATTCCTTTTTTGCGCGCGCGAACGATAGAACCCACTCCATCTTGACCGTCGTCGAATCGACCATGGCCTGCGCATATCGCGCCCCGCTTTGATCGATCTCATCCATGAGGTCCTGCGAGGATCTTGAATAGTTCGCCTGCCCTGCAAACCACCGCTCCTGCAGCTTCGCCGCTATCGGCATGCCGACCTTGCGCATGGCCTTGGGCACATCCTGGATGTCGAAGGGTGGAACGGGTTTGCGTGCCGGGGGAGGCGGTGGCGCCGGGGGCAGGAGTGGTGCGGGTGGCGGCGCCGGACTGCGCACCCAATCAGAAAAGCGAGACACCGCATCGGCGGTCGCGAATGCCATGTTCAGCAGGTTCACGAGCCGGTCTTCCGACGTCAGCTTCTTTCTGGCAGGCACCGTTTTATTCGCCCGCGGTGGAACCTCCTTGGGCCGCGCATGTGCAACGCGCGGTGCGGGCCGCGCGGAAGACAGCTTCACATCCGCGAGATCGCAGACTTCGCATTCACGCACGGTCCAGCGCCGCAAGAAGTTGCTGGACTTGAGGTACGTGAGTTTTCCTTCGATGGCTTTGGCCATTCATGTACTCCCTGGAAAAAACGCGCGGTCATTTTGCGCGTCTCTTCGAGGCAGCACCAGCCCCGTTCACTCCAGCCGGTAGAGCCGCACCGCGTTGTCGTGCAGCAGCGCACGCCGCTCGTGTGCGGGCCGGTCGGCAATGGCGGCCACGAAGCCCGCGAGGATCGTGCCGTAGCCGGCCACCAGGCTGTCGACCGGGAAATTGCTCGCGAACAGGCTGCGGCTCGCGCCGAAGATCGCGATCGCGTCGCGGATCACCGGCAGGTTGTCGGCCTGCGTCCAGGGCTTGCCGCGCTGGCCCAGCCCCGAGATCTTGATCGCGGTGTTGGGCTGCGCGGCCAGCGCCTCCAGCGCGCGGCGCCAGCGCGCGAGCCCGGCCGGGCTGCGGTCGGCGGGCAGGCCCGTGTGGTTGAGGATCAGCAAGGTCTGCGGAAAATCACGCGCCAGGTCCGCCGCCTGGTCGAGGTTCCACCAGGGCGCCTGCAGGTCGAAGGACAGGCCATGCGGCTGCAGCAGCGCATAGCCGCGGCGCCAGCGCGCGTCGTCCATCGAACCCGCGAGGCCGCGCTGCGCGACATCGGCCGAAGCCGCCGTCACCGGCTTGTGCCGGATGCCGCGCACCAGCGGGAAGGCGGCCTGCGCGGCCAGCAGCGCGGGCGCGTCGCCATGGTCGAGCGCCACGTGCGCGACCAGCGCGGTGGGCCGGCCGTGGGTTTGCGCGAGCTGCGTGAGCCAGCGTGTCTCGGCCACCGGGTCGGTCCGGTCCCACTCGGCCTCGATGTGCACCGTGCCCGCGGGCGCATGGCCGCGCGTGTCGCGCGCCAGGTCCTCGGGCAGGTAGTTGCGCTGGAGCGCCGAATAGTCGCCGTAGCGGAAGTTCGGCACCGTCTCGCCCTGCAGCCAGGGATAGGGGTTGGCGCCCAGGTCCCAGAAGTGCTGGTGCGCGTCGATGAAGGGTTCGTCGAACTCGAAATCCATCGCCGGATTCTCGCGCTCAGCCCGCGAGCTTGAGCTTGCCCGCCAGCTCCTTGAAGAAGGCGCTCTCCCGGGTCATCACGGCCTCGAGCGTCGCGTCGTCGGCGTAGGTGTCGGTGCTGAAGTGCAGCTTGGTCAGCGCGTCGATCCAGACCGGCTCCTTGACCGCCTTGGCGGTCGCGGCCTTGAGCACGGCCATCACCTCGTCGGGCGTGTTGCGCGGCGCCGAGAGGCCGCGCCAGATGCCGATCGACAGGTCGATGTTGCGCTCCTTGAGCGTGGGGATGGTCTCGAAGCCGTCGGCCACGCGCTTGTCGGCCATCACGGCCAGCGCCTTGAGCTTGCCGGCCGCCACGTAGCTCGACACCTCGGCCGTGCTGACCGTCACCGCCTCGATGTGGCCGCCCAGCAGCGCCAGCACCGCGGGCGCGCCGCCGGGGTAGGGGATGTGGTTGAACTTCGCGCCGGTCTTCTCGCCCAGCGCCGCGGCCGCCATGTGCCAGGTCGAGCCATGGCCGGCGTTGCCCACGCGGATGTTCGCGTCGGCCTTGCGCGCGGCGTCGAGGAACTGCTCCAGCGTGGTCCAGGGCGCATCGGCGCGCACCACCACCGCGGCCGGGTCGGCGTTCAGGCGCGCGATCGGGCGCAGGTCCTTGTACGAGAACTTGGCCAGGCCCAGGTGGTTGAGGAAGGTGAGTTCGGTCGACGAGAGCACGATCTTGTAGCCGTCGGGCTTGGCGTTGACCACGTCGCCCAGGCCCAGCACGCCGCTGGCGCCGGGGCGGTTGACCACCACCAGCGGCTGCGGCAGGAACTTGGCGACCGCGGCACCGAAGGAGCGGCCGACCACGTCGGCGCCGCCGCCCGCCTGCCAAGGCACGACCAGCTCGATCGGCTTGCTCGGGTAGGCGCCGGGCTGGGCCCAGGCGGGCACGGCCAGCGTGGCGCCGAGCATCAGGGCCGCGCGCAGGCCGTGGCGGCGCGCGGGGTCGAAGGATTGTTCTGTCGTCATGTCGTGTCTCCGTTCCTTGTTCGTCTCGCTTCAGCTGGCGGCCGCGGCTCCGACCTTGGCCGGGCCGAAGGCGCCGGCCTGGCGCAATGCGTCGATGCGCTCTGCCGACAGGCCGATCTCGCCCAGCACCTGCTCGGTGTGCTGGCCCAGCAGCGGCGCGGGATGGCGCACCTGCTGCGGCGTGCCGCTGAGTTTGACCGGGAAGCCCAGCGCGCGGGTCTTGCCTTCGACCGGATGGTCGATGGTGAGCACCATGTCGCGCGCCACGGCCTGTTCGCTGTTCAGCGCCTCGGCATAGTCGTAGATCGGGCCCGCGGGCACGCCGGCGGCGAGCAGCGCGGCGACCCATTCGTCGGCGGTGCCGCGCGCGAACTCGGCCTCGATCTCGGCGATCAGCACCTCGCGGTTGCGGATGCGCAGCACGTTGTCGGTGAAGCGCGCATCCTGCACCAGGTCGTCGCGCCCGATCACGCCGCACAGCGCCTTCCAGAGTTTCTGGTTGGCCGCGCCGATGACGAAGGGGCGGTCGGACGCGCGCACCGCCTGGTAGGGCGCGCTCATGCGGTTGGCGCTGCCGATGGGCACCGGCACCTCGCCCGTGCCCCAGTACTCGGCCGATTCCCACACCGACAGACTCAGCGCGGTCTCGAACAGCGAGGCGTCGATGAACTGGCCCTCGCCGGTGATGCCGCGGCCGATGATCGCGCTCAGGATGCCGTAGGCCGCGAACAAGCCCGCGCCCAGGTCGGCCAGCGGCACGCTCGACTTGACGGGCGGCTGGCCCGCATGGCCCATCACGCTCATCACGCCGGTCATGGCCTGCGCGATCAGGTCGAGGCCGGGGCGGCGCGACCAGGGGCCGGTCTGGCCGAAGCCCGAGATGCTGGCGTAGACCAGCCGCGGGTTGATCTCGCGCAGGGTGGCGTAGTCGATCTTGAGCCGCGCGACCACACCGGGGCGGTTGTTCTCGACCAGCACGTCGGCCTCTTTCACCAGCGCGTAGAAGGCTTCGAGGCCGGCCGGGCTCTTGAGGTCGATCTCGACGCTGCGCTTGTTGCGGTTGAGCGCCAGGAAGCCGCCGCTGTCCTCGCCCTTGAGGCGGAAGCCCATCGACTTGCGGGTCTGGTCGCCGATGCCCGGCGTCTCGACCTTGATGACGTCCGCGCCCATGTCGCCGAGCAGCATGCAGCAGAAAGGGCCGGCCATGATCTGGCTGACGTCCAGGACCTTGATGCGGGAAAGAGGAAGGGTCACGCGATGCTCCGTGGGAATGTCGGGGGGATCAGGCGCACTCAGCGGCCCGTGAAGACCGGCTTGGTCTTGGCGAGGAAGGCCTGGAAGCCGATGCGGAAGTCCTCGGTGTCGAAGCAGGCGTAGGCCTCGTCGGCCTCGGCGGCCGTCAGCGGCTGCGGTTGCGCCAGCCGGCGCACGAACTGCTTGTGCCAGCGCGCCACCAGCGGCGCGCCGTTGGCGATGCGGCGCGCGGTGGCCTGGCCCTGCGCCAGCACCTCGGCGTCGTCGACCACGCGGTTGACCAGGCGCTTCTCGAAGGCCTCCTTGGCGTCGAACACCCGGCCCTCGAGCACGATCTCGAGCGCGGTCGCGCTGCCCACCAGGTCGACCAGGCCGCCCAGCTCGCCGTACGACATCACCAGGCCCAGCTTGTTGACCGGCACGCCGAAGCGGCTCGACGTGCCGCAGATGCGCATGTCGCAGACCGAGGCGATCTCCAGCCCGCCGCCCACGCAGGCGCCCTCGATCACGGCCAGCGTCGGGTGCTTGCTGTGCGCGATGGCCTGCATCGCGGCATGCGTGACCTTGGCGTAGTCGCCGGCCTGGGCCGCGCTGGAGCGCAGGCGGGTGAACTCCTCGATGTCGGCGCCGGCCGAGAAGGCCTTGCCGCCGGCGCCGCGCAGCACGATGCAGCGCAGTTCGTCGTCGGCCGACAGCTCGGCGAAGGCGTCGGTCAGGCCCTGCCACATGCCCAGGTCCATGGCATTCATCTTGTCGGGCTTGTTGAGGATGACGGTGGCGATGCGCTCGTCGCGCTCGATGAGGATGAGCGGGGTCATGTCGGGGCGTCTCTTTCGTGTGGTGCGCCGCGCCTTCTTCGGCGGCGTGGGATGAGGGGTGTGAACGGCCCGAAGTCTAGGAATGGCACGCCCTGCCGACAAACGAAAAAAACTGGGCCGGTCTTCAAGAAAAACTCGCGTCGCTCCCAGCGCATGGCTTGTGAATTTTTCTCGGTCGGGCTTCAAGTTATTCCACGTTGCCCCGCCGGCGCCCCCTTCCTAGACTCGCGGCCCACGACGGCAGAGCGCCCAGCCGAGGCCGCCGTCGACGAGACAACACCCGATTTCGCAGCCCGACCGGAGACCGCATGGCCCTCATCCACTACATCACCCAGATCCAGATCGACTTCGGCGCCGTCAAGCTGCTCGCGCAGGAATGCGAGCGCATCGGCATCCGCCGGCCGCTGGTGGTCACCGACGCCGGCGTGCGCGCCGCGGGCGTGCTCGACCGCGTGACCGCGCAGCTGGGCGGCCTGCCCTTCGTGGTGTTCGACGGCACGCCCTCGAACCCCACCGAGCGGGCGATGCGCGCCGCGGTGGCGATGTACGTGGAGAACCAGTGCGACGGCATCGTCGCGGTCGGCGGCGGTTCGCCGATCGACCTGGCCAAGGGCGTGGCGGTGTGCGCCACGCACGAAGGCCCGCTCAAGTCCTTCGCGGCCATCGAAGGCGGCGCGGCGCGCATCACCGCCGCCACCGCGCCGGTGATCGCCGTGCCCACCACGGCCGGCACCGGCAGCGAAGTCGGCCGCGGCGCGGTGCTGATCCTCGATGACGGCCGTAAGGTCGGTGTGCTCTCGCCCCACCTGGTGCCGCGCGTCGCGCTGTGCGACCCCGAACTCACGCTGGGCCTGCCGCCGCTGCTCACCGCCGCCACCGGCATGGACGCGATCGCCCACTGCATGGAGACCTTCATGGCGCCGGCCTTCAACCCGCCGGCCGACGGCATCGCGCTCGACGGCCTGCGCCGCGGCTGGCTGCACATCGAGACCGCCACCTCGACGCCCGGCGACCGCGCGGCCCGGCTGCACATGATGAGCGCCTCGATGCAGGGCGCGCTGGCCTTCCAGAAGGGCCTGGGCTGCGTTCACAGCCTGAGCCATTCGATGGGCGGCCTGAGCCCGCGGCTGCACCACGGCACGCTCAACGCGATCCTGCTGCCGGCCGTGATCCGCTTCAACGCCGAGGCCCCGTCGATGCAGCAGGAGCAGCGGCTCGCGCGCATGGCGCAGGCCATGGGCCTGGGCAGCGCCGACGAGGTGGCGCCCGCCGTGGACGCGATGAACCGCCGGCTCGGCCTGCCCACCGGCCTGGCCGCGCTCGACGTGTCGCCCGAGCTCTTCCCGCGCGTGATCGAGGGCGCGCTCAAGGACCACTGCCACAAGACCAACCCGCGCGAGGCCAGCCCCGCCGACTACCAGGCGATGTTGATGGACTCGCTCTGAGCCCCTTCGACAGCGGCCTTTCCAAAGAAAAAACCGGAGACAAAGACATGCAAAGACGCCACTTCCTCGCCACCACCCTCGCCGCCTGCAGCGTGCCGCTGGTGCACGCGCAATCGCCGCTGCCGAGCGGCCCGATCCGCATCGTGGTGGGCTTCCCGCCCGGCGGCGGCACCGACGTGATGGCGCGCGTGATGGCGCAAAAGCTGTCGGTGATGTGGGGCACGCCGGTCACCGTCGAGAACAAGACCGGCGCGGGCGGCGTGATCGCGGCCGAGTACGTGGCCAAGCAGCCCGGCGACGGCACCACGCTACTGATGACCAACATCAGCAACCACGCGATCGCGCCCGCGCTCTACCCCACGCTGTCCTATGTGGTGGAGCGCGACTTCACGCCCATCGTGCTGGTGGGCATCACGCCCAACCTGCTGATCTGCAACACCAGCCAGCCGGCGCGCACGCTCAAGGACGTGGTCGCGCTGTGCCGCGCCCAGCCCGGCGCGATCACCTTCGGCTCCTCGGGCGCGGGCGCCTCGCAGCACCTGGCGACCGAGCTGTTCAAGCTGCGCGCCAAGGTCGATGCGCTGCACGTGCCCTACCGCGGCTCGGCGCCGATGCTGACCGACCTGATCGGCGGCCAGATCAACTACAGCTTCGAGACCATGACCTCGGCCACGCCGCACGTGGCCAGCGGCAAGCTGCTGGCCATCGCGCAGACCCGGCCGCAGCGCTCGAAGGCCCAGCCCAACGTGCCGACCGTGGCCGAGCTGGGCTACCCGGGCTTCGACGCCAGCACCTGGTACGGCCTGGCCGGCCCGGCGCGCATGGCGCCGGCCATGGTGCAGCGCATGAACGAGGACTTCAACAAGGTGCTCTCGATGCCCGACGTGGCCGAGAAGCTGGCCAGCTACGGCGCCGAGGACGGCGGCGGCTCGGCCGCGAAATTCGTCGACTTCATCGCGGTTGAGAAGGAGAAATGGGCCAAGGTGGTCAAGGACGCCAAGGTCACGGTCTGAGCCGCATCGCGGCAGCCATCCACCACAGGAGACAAGCATGCACACACCCTTCAAGCCCCTCGCGGGCGGCCTGCTGGCCCTCGCCTTCGCACTCGGCGCCGGCACGGCCGCCGCGCAGACGCCGGTCAAGCTGCGCTTCAGCCACACCGTGCCCGAGAGCGACTCGCAGCACAAGGCCGCGCTCGACTTCAGCAAGCGCGTCAAGGAACGCACCCAGGGCGGGGTGGAGATCCAGGTCTTCGCCAACAGCCAGCTGGGCAACGACGTGACGCTGGTGACCGGCGTGCGCAGCGGCACCATCGACATCGGCGCCACCGGCAACCCCTTCGTCACCGGCCTCGCGCCCAAGCTCAACGCGCTCGACCTGCCCTACCAGTTCGCCGATGCGCAGCAGGCCTACCGCACGCTCGACGGCCCGGTCGGCCGCGGCCTGCTCGACGAGCTGGGCGCGCACCAGATCAAGGGCCTGGCCTTCTGGGAGATCGGCTTCCGCAGCCTGGGCAACAACAAGCGGCCGATCAACACCGCCGCCGACATCAAGGGTCTGAAGATCCGCACCACGCCGAACCCTTCGCACCTGAAAGCCTTCCAGCTGCTGGGCGCGAACCCGCAGCCCATGCCCTTCGCCGAGGTCTTCGGTGCGCTCGAGTCGGGCGCGGTCGACGGCCAGGAGAACCCGCCCACGCTGATGCTGTCGTCGAAGATGTACGAGGTGCAGAAGTACCTCTCGCTCACGCGCCATGCCTACACCCCGCTGGTGGTGATCATGAACAAGGCGCGCTTCGAATCGCTCAAGCCCGAGTTCCAGAAGGTCATCCTCGAGGAGGCCACCGCCGCCGCGAACTTCCAGCGCAAGCTCAACGCCGACGGCGAGAAGGACGCCATCGCCCAGCTGCGCGCCAAGGGCATGCAGATCAACGAGAACCCTGATATCGCCAGCATCCGCCAGATCGTGCGCGACGAGACGCGCAAGCTCTACGTCGAGAAGAACGGCGACGCGGTGCTCAAGGCCATGGACGCGCAGCCGTGAGCACGCCGCCGCTCCCCACCGCGATCGTCGACGCGCACCACCACCTCTGGCACCTGGCGGAGGGCCACTTCCCCTGGCTGCAGGACGGCTACGACGCCGAAGCCTTCTTCCTCGGCGACTACAGCGTGCTGCAGCGCGACTTCGGCGTGGCCGACTACCGCGCCGTGACCGCGGGCCTGCCGATCGTCGCCACCGTGCACGTGGAAGCCGAGCGCTCGCGCGCCGAGTCGCTGGCCGAGACGCGCTGGCTGCACGCCGTCCATGCGCAGCACGGCTTTCCCGACGCGGTGATCGCCAACGTGGAGTTCCTCGCACTCGACGCCGAGGCCCAGATGCGCCAGCAGGCCGAATGGCCGCTGGTGCGCGGCGTGCGCTGCAAGCCCCGCATCGCGCGCAGCCCGGTCGACAGCGTGCGCGGCCAGCCCGGCACGCTGCAGCACGAACCCTGGCTCGCGGGCCTGGGCCTGCTGCGCGAGCACGACCTGCTGTGGGACGTGCGCGTGCCCTACTGGCACCTGGAGGAAGCGGCCGAGGCCATCGCGCGCTTTCCCGGCCTGCGCGTGGCGGTCGAGCATGCGGGCCTGCCCTGGGACCGCAGCGAGGACGGCCTCGCGCACTGGCGCCGCGGCATGACGGCACTCGCCGCCCTGCCCGAGGTGGTGGTGAAGCTGTCCGAGTTCGGCCTGCCCGACGCGCCCTGGGACGCCGCGAGCAACGTGCGCGTGATCCGCGAGACGGTCGAGATCTTCGGTGCGCAGCGCTGCATGTTCGCCAGCAACCTGCCGGTGTCGGGCCTGCGTGCGCCCTTCTCCGAGGTGGTGCGCACGGTGGCCGAGGCGCTGGCGCCGCTGGACGCGGCGGCGCGCGACGCGATCTGGTGCGGCAACGCGCTGCGCGTCTACCGCATCGCGCCCGCCAGCCGCTGAAGCCGACGCATCCCATACCGACAACAACAGGAGACCGTCATGCTGTCCCGCCTTTTCGAGCGCACCGCGAACGTGCTGATGATCACGATGATGGCCGTCATGGTCGCGCTCGTGTTCGGCAACGTGGTGCTGCGCTACGCCTTCAACTCGGGCATCGTCTTCTCGGAGGAAGCCTCGCGCTTCGTCTTCATGTGGCTCACGCTGATCGGCGCGCTGATGGTCATGAAGGACAACATGCACCTGGGCATGTCGACCATCGTCGCGCGGCTGGGCGAACGCGGCCAGCGCTTCTGCCGCTTCGTCGCCGACGTGGGCGCGCTGGGCTGCTGCCTGCTGCTGGTGCACGGCGCCTGGAAGCTGGTCGTGATCGGCATGGACGACCGCGCGCCGGTCACGGGCGTGCCCATCGGCGTGGTCTATGCCTGCCTGCTGGTGAGCAGCGCCGGCATGGCGCTGCTGCTGGTGCGCTCGCTCTGGCGCCTGCTGAGCGGGCGCATGCCGCGCTCCGAACTGGTCAACGACACCGGCAGCGCCGGCGAATGACGAACCTCCGATTCCGAAAGCACGCATGACCATCTTCGTCTTCGTTTCCTCGCTGCTCGGGGCCATGGCCTTCGGCATGCCCATCGCGTTCGCGCTGCTGTTCTGCGGCGTGGCGCTGATGGTCCACCTGGGCACCTTCGACACCCAGATCCTCGCGCAGAACATGCTCGAGGGCGTCAACAACTACCCGCTGATGGCGGTGCCCTTCTTCATGCTGGCCGGCGAACTGATGAACGCCGGCGGCCTTTCGACGCGCATCGTGCGGGTGGCCGACGCGATGGTCGGCCACGTGCGCGGCGGCCTGGGCTACGTGGCGATCATCGCGGCCACGGTGGTCGCCAGCATCTCGGGCTCGGCCGTGGCCGACACCGCGGCGGTGGCGGCGCTGCTGATCCCGATGATGCGCAACGCCGGCTACAACGTGCCGCGCGCGGCCGGGCTGATCGCCGCGGGCGGCATCATCGCGCCGGTGATCCCGCCCTCGATCGCCATCGTGGTGTTCGGGGTGGTAGCACAGGTCTCGATCACCAAGCTGTTCCTGGCCGGCCTGTTCCCCGGGATCATGATGGCGCTCACGCTCACCGCCACCTGGTGGCTGTGCGCGAAGAAGGAGAAGAGCGTGGCGGTGCGCGAATTCAGCGGCGCCGCACTGGGCCGTGCGCTGCTCGACGGCGTGTGGGCCCTGATCCTGCCGATCGTGATCATCGGCGGCATGAAGTTCGGCGTCTTCACGCCGACCGAGGCCGCGGTGGTGGCGGTGGTCTACGCCTTCGTGGTGGGCATGTTCGTCTACGGCGAGCTCAAGCTCTCGCGCGTGCCCGAACTGGTGCTGAGCGCCGCCAAGACCTCGAGCACGGTGCTGTTCCTCGTGGCCTGCGCGCTGGTGTCGGCGTGGCTCATCACCATCGCCAACATCCCGGCGCAGGTGACGGCGCTGCTCGAGCCCTTCGTCGACAGCCCGGTCCTGCTGATGTTCGTGATCATGGTGCTGGTGATCATCGTGGGCACCGCGCTCGACCTGATGCCCACCGTGCTGATCATGACGCCCATCCTGATGCCGGTGATCACCAAGGCCGGCATCGATCCGGTGTACTTCGGCGTGATGTTCATCATGAACAACGCCATCGGCTTGCTCACGCCGCCCGTGGGCACGGTGCTCAACGTGGTGGCGGGCACGGCGCGCGTGAGCCTCGACAGCGTGATCTCGGGCGTCTGGCCCTTCCTGCTCTCGCTGACCGCGCTGATGTTCCTGTTCGTGCTGTTCCCGCAGCTGATCCTGGTGCCGGCGAGCTGGCTGCGCTGATCTCCCTTTCCTTCCCCCCTGCTTCATGACCCTGATCACCAACATCGAAGACCTGCGCCTGCTCGCGAAGAAGCGCGTGCCGCGCATGTTCTACGAGTACGCCGACGCCGGCTCCTGGACCGAGAGCACCTACCGCGCCAACGAGGCCGACTTCCAGCGCATCCTGCTGCGCCAGCGGGTGGCGGTGGACATCGGCGCGCGCAGCACGCGCACGCAGATGCTCGGGCAGGACGTGGCGATGCCGGTGGCCATCGCGCCCACCGGCCTGACCGGCATGCAGCACGCCGACGGCGAGATTTTGGCGGCGCGCGCGGCCAAGGCCTTCGGCATCCCGTTCACGCTGTCGACCGTGAGCATCTGCTCGATCGAGGACGTGGCCGAGGCCACCGACGGCCATCCCTTCTGGTTCCAGCTCTACGTGATGCGCGACCGCGCCTTCGTCGAGCGGCTGATGGCGCGCGCACACGCCGCCAACTGTACGGCGCTGGTGCTCACGCTCGACCTGCAGATCAGCGGCCAGCGCCACAAGGACCTGCGCAACGGCCTCTCGGCGCCGCCGCGGCTCACCTTGCCCAACCTGCTCAACATGGCGAGCAAGCCGCGCTGGTGCGCGGGCATGCTGGGCACCAAGCGCCGCAGCTTCGGCAACATCGTCGGCCATGTCGAGGGCGTGGAGACCATGAGCTCGCTGGCCGACTGGACCGCGCAGCAGTACGACCCCACGCTCAACTGGCAGGACGTGGCCTGGATCCGCAAGGAGTGGCCAGGCAAGCTGATCCTCAAGGGCATCCAGGACGTGGACGACGCGAAGCTCGCGGCCGACAGCGGCGCCGACGCGCTGATCGTGTCGAACCACGGCGGGCGCCAGCTCGACGGCGCGCCCTCCTCGATCCGCGCGCTGCCGCGCATCGCCGAGGCCGTGGGCCACCGCATCGAGGTCCACATGGACGGTGGCATCCGCTCGGGCCAGGACGTGCTCAAGGCGCTGGCCCTGGGCGCCAAGGGCACCTTCATCGGCCGCGCCATGCTCTACGGCCTGGGCGCGATGGGCGAGGCGGGCGTGACGCGCGCGCTGCAGGTGATCCACAAGGAGCTGGACCTGACCATGGCCTTCTGCGGGCGCACCGACGTGCGCACGGTGGACCGCAGCATCCTGCTCGACGAACCCGCACCATCGCCCGGCTTCCCCATGTTCTGAGCGCAACGCACGCTCGCCTTTCCGCCACCCCTGGAGACACCATGCCGACCCTCGCTTCCTTCCGTTCCCCTCGCCCCTTGCTCGCCGTGTCGCTGGCCCTCGGCGGCCTGCTGGCCACCGGCGCCACGCAGGCCGCGGACTATCCGGTGCGCCCGATCGAGCTGGTGGTGCCCTACCAGGCCGGGGGCGGGGCCGACGTGATGGCGCGCGGCTTCGCCGCCGCGGCGGTGAAGCACCTGCCGCAGCCCATCGTGGTGGTCAACAAGCCCGGCGCGGCCGGCGTGATCGGCTGGAACGACGTGATCAACGCCAAGCCCGACGGCTACCGGCTGGCGCTGACCACGGTGGAGGTCACTTTCCTGAACCAGATCGGGCTGGCCAAGTTCGGCTGGAACGACCTCACGCCCATCGCCCGCCTCAACGCCGACCCGGCCGTGGTGGTGGTGCGCACCGACGCGCCCTGGACCACGCTGGAGCAGTTCGTCGCCGCGGCGAAGAAGCCCGACGCCAACGTCCGCGTCGGCAATGCGGGCCAGGGTTCGATGTGGCACCTGGCGGCGGCCGCGCTGGCCGACCGCACCGGCGCCAGCTTCAACTACATCCCCTACGCGGGCGGTGCGCCGGCCGTGCTCGCGCTGCTGGGCGGCCATGTGGACGCGGTCACCGTCAGCACGCCCGAGGTCGCGGCCCACATCGCCGCGGGCAAGCTGCGCGCGCTGGGCGTGATGGCCGACCGGCGCGTGAAGGGCTTCGAGACCGTGCCCACGCTCAAGGAGCGCGGCATCGACCTCGAGCTCGGCACCTGGCGCGGCCTGGCTGTGCCCAAGGGCACGCCGCCCGAGGTGATCGCGGTGCTCAAGGCGGCGACCGCCAAGACCATGAAGGAGCCCTCGCTGCGCGCCGACATGGAACGGCTGAACTTCACCGTCGACACCGACCTGGACAGCGCGGCCTTCGAGGCCCGCATGGCCCAGGAGAGCGCCTACATCAAGGACATCCTGAGCCGGGTGGTGCTGCTGCAGAAATAGGCGCGCCCTGCCCGGCGCTGAGGCCGGCCTCCTCGTCGTAGAGGCGCACGACGGAGGCCGAGTCGGCCGTCTCGTTGCCGCGGCCCACGTAGTCTGCATAGCGCGCGGTGGCGGCCGCCACCAGCGGCAGGTCGAGCTGCAGCTGCGACGACAGCGCCTGCACCGCGCGCATGTCCTTGAGCAGCTGCCGCGCATAGCCGCGCGGCTGCGCGAAATCGCGCGCCTGCATCTGCGGGTAGATCTTCTGCAGCAGGCCGCTGTCGGCCAGCCCGCCCGCGAGGCAGCGCGGCAGGTCGGCGGCCGCGATGCCGGCGACCTCGGCCAGCACCAGCGCCTCGGCCATCAGCACATAGCCGGTGCCGACGATGGCCTGGTTGATCGTCTTGGCCGCCTGGCCCGCGCCCACCGGCCCCATGCGGGTGCAGTTGGCCGCGAGGTCGGCGAACACCGGCCCGGCGCGCGCGAAGTCGGCCTCGCTGCCGCCGGTCATGAGCGTGAGCGTGCCGTCGCGCGCCTGCAGCGGCCCGCCCGACACCGGCGCATCGACCCAGCCCATGCCGGTCTCGGCCGCCAGCCGCGCGGCCATGGCGCGCGTGGCGTCGGGCGTGATGGTGGAGTGGTCGAGCAGCAGCTTGCCCGCCGCGGGTCCGGCCGACGCGATGCCGCCGTCGCCGAAGACGCAGGCCTGCACGGCCGGCCCGTCGAGCACGCACAGCAGCACGATGTCGCTGGCCGCGGCCACGCCCGCCGGGTTCGGCGCCGCGACCGCGCCGGCCGCGACCAGCGGCGCCATGCGTTCGGGCTCGAGGTTCCAGACCGTGAGCGCCCAGCCTTGTTCGAGCAGGCGCTGCGCCATGGCCGAGCCCAGCAGCCCGAGGCCGATGAAGCCCAGGCGCGGTCGGGCGGAAGTGGAATGGGAAGTCATGCGATACCTTGTGGAGTCGGCCCGCAGTCTAGGCAACGAGAAGTCGGGCGGCAAACCAGAAAAGTTCGCGCAGCGGGTGACAAAAACTCATGCGCTTCAAGCGCTGCGGCGTCGAGGTGTCACCAAGGTATTCAGCGGGGTGTCGGTCCGCATCGCCCGCACTTGAAACAGCATGTATCTTCCCGGGTGGCGCCGGCATCTCGCCGCGCCAGCGATAACAACACAAGGAAGAGCATGAGGATTCTGTTTTCATTGGCCTGCGTGGCTGCACTGGCAGGTTTGACAGGGTGTGGAGGAGGAGGTGGTGGTGGTGGCGCTGCGACACCTTCGGCGCCCGACGTCCCGACCGCCGACGCGCGCAACGGCAGCTACCGGGTCTACGCGAGCAACGGGCTGCAATACCAGCTGAGCCTGGACTTCGACCAGAATCGCTATACCTTCACCGACCAGGACGGCAGCCACCCGGTCTCCAACACCTTCGGCACGGATGCATCCGAAGCCGGCAGCTACTTCTTCAAGAGCGACCGGGCGCCGTCGACAGCCAACGTGTCGCGCTTCCGGGTCACGACCGACGCGGTGGTCGGCGCTTTCCCCTTTGTCGAGCCACTGGCGGCCACCCCCACCTACGTGGTCAAGCCCTTCATCGCGGCGCGCAAGCTGATCACGGCCGCGGCAGAGCTCGACGGCACCTACAACCTGTTCGGCATCAGCCGTGAAGCGGCCGGCGACGGCTCGGCGATCACGCAGACGTCGCTGTCCGCAGGCGGCACGGTGTTCAAGCTCTGCAACAGCATGCAGATCTTCAGCATCGCCAATTGCCCGGCCAACGTGCTCCTGACCTACACCGTCGCGCCCACCGATGTGGCCGGCACCTGGCGCATGGTCAACGACGCGAACCCCAACGACACCAGCCGCTTCTCGGTCGCGCGCATCGGCAACCAGAACGTCTACCTCTCGGGCGGTGCCTCCATCGCGATCGCCGGGCGCTACCTGATGCGGATCGGCGTGCAGGACACCCCGGTGTGGAACGCCGCCGCCGGCTACGGGGCGTCGACCGGTGGCTCGTGGGGCAAGGTCACCCTCAGCGCCACGGGCAACACGCGCAACGTGATCGCCGCCAACGGCAGCACGTCCACGTCCACGAACTTCTTCGGGGGCTTGGGGACCACGGGACCGCTCGGCATGCGCGACATTTCCAACGCCGCACCAGGTGCCGGATACTTCGCCATCTACAACACGAAGCTCCTGGTGCTCGTCGGCGGCGCGGCGCCCTCCGCCAACGTCGGCTACCTGCAGATCAACCTGCTCGACTAGGCGGCCATGGCCTCAGGCAGCGCCCTTCAAGCGCGCTGCTTGAGCGCCAGCACCGACAGCCCCGACGCGATGAAGGTCAGGCCCGCGCCCACGTTGAGGCCGGAGCCGAAGCGCGGGTGGCGGCGCAGCCAGGCCGACAGGGTGGAGGCGCAGCAGCCCAGCACGGAGAAGATCACGGCCGTGAGCAGCGCGAAGATCGCGCCGTAGACCAGCATCTGCACCGCCACCGGGCCGCGGCTCGCGCTCACGAACTGCGGCAGGAAGGCCAGCACGAACAGGCCCGGCTTGGGGTTGAGCACGTTCGACAGCAGGCCGGTGAAGAAGACCTTGCGCAGCGACTGGTGCGCGCGGGGTTCGAAGGAGATCAGGTTGCGCGAGGCCAGCGCCTTCCAGCCCAGCCACAGCAGATACACCCCGCCCACCGCCTTGACCACCCAGAAGGCCACGGGCGAGGCCTGGATCAGCAGCGACAGGCCCAGCGCCGCGGCCAGCGCATGCACCATGATCCCCAGCCCGGCGCCGGTGGCCGACAGGCAGGCCGCGGCACGGCCCTGGCTCAGGCCCCGGCTGATCGCGAGGATGTTGTCGGGGCCGGGCGCGATCACGACGATCAGGCAGGCGGCCACGTAGGTCAGCAGCAGGTCGAGGGGGAACATGGTTTTCTCCGGAAGGGGCGCGCGCTCAGACCCAGCCGGCCCGGCGGAAGCGGTAGTAGAGGTAGCCGCAGATGCTGACGATCAGGCCCAGCGCCATCGCATAGCCGTAGCGCCATTTCAGCTCGGGCATCTGCTCGAAGTTCATGCCCCAGATGCCGACGAAGGCGGTGCACACCGCGAAGATCGCGGCCCAGGCGGCGAGCCGCTTGGTGACCTCGCCGTCGGCGATGGTGACCATCGACAGGTTGGCCTGGATCGCGATGCCGATCGTGTCGCGCATCGCGTCGATGGAGCCGTTGATGCGGTTGAGGTGGTCGAGCACGTCGCGGAAGTATTCCTGCGTGCCCACGCAGAGCTGCGGCACGCGGCCGCCGTGCAGCTTGTTGGCGCCCTCGAGCAGCGGCGCGACCGCGTGCTTGAGCACCGTGAGCCGCTGCTTCAGGCCGTAGAGGCCCTGGATGTTCTCGCGCGCCCCACCCTGCGTGAAGATGCGCTCCTCGATGCCCTCGAGCTCGACGTCGAAGGCGTCGATGGCCGGGAAGTAACGGTCGACCACCGCGTCCATCAGCGCATAAAGCACGAAGCCCGGGCCGTTCCTGAGCAGTTCGGGTTCGCGCTGGCAGCGCTCGCGCACCTCGACGAAACCGTGGCTGCTGCGGTTGCGCACCGACACCACATAGTTGCGACCGACGAACACGTCGAGCTCGCCGACCTCCATGGCGGTGCGCGGCGCGTCGGCGTCGGCATCGAGCAGGTGCAGCACCACGAACAGCGAGTCGCCGTACTCCTCCACCTTGGGTCGCTGGTGACCGTTCTGCGCGTCCTCGACGGCCAATGGGTGCAGGTCGAAGGCCTGCTGCAGTTCGAGCAGTTCTTCCTGCGAGGCGTCGTTCAGCGCGACCCAGACGAAACAGCGCGGCAGCGAGAGGTATTCGCCGATGCGGCTCACGGGGATGTCGGCGAGCTTGGAGCCGTCTTCGTAGACAACGCAATTGATGAGCATGCGAAAGACCGTGGAGCGATGGAGACGTGTGCATCTTGCCACGCGCCGGCCTGCGTGGCCCGACGCCGCCCGCACGCCTTTTTACGCCGGGGCCCCGCCTTTTTACGCGGGTTTTACGCGCCCGCTTCTACGCTCGCGCTTCCTCATTCCCAGCTCATTCTCTTCATGTATTTCCCCACCTCGCACTCCACCCTGGCCCTGCTCGCACTCGCCGTGCTGCCGGCCTTCGCCAACGCCCAGACCACGGCCAACATCGCGCTCAGCAGCGACTACAAGTTTCGCGGCCAGGACCAGGACGTGCTGGGCCACGACGGCGGCGCCAAGACCCGCGCGCTCAAGCCCTCGCTGCAGGGCGGCTTCGACCACGCCTTCGGCGACAGCGGCTGGTATGTGGGCAACTGGAACGCCAGCGTCGGCTGGCTGGCCGGCAACAGCATCGAAAGCGACCTGTACGGCGGCTACAAGTTCAAGGCCGACGTGTTCGACATCGACCTCGGCGCGCTGACCTACCTCTACCCCGGCAACCATGCGGGCAACACGACCGAGCTGTACGCTGGCGCGAGCTACACCGACGCGACGCTGGGCAGCGTGACGCTCAAGTACGCGCACACCGTGTCGAAGGACTACTTCAACTACGCGGGCAGCGCCGCGGGCTCGGGCCTGTCGGGCCGCAACACCGGCTACCTGAGCCTGGCCTACAGCAAGGAGATCGGCGCGGGCGTCACGCTCAAGGCGGCGCTGGGCCACACCCGCATGGCCAGCGACATCCGGCGCCTGGGCTACCGCAGCTTCGTCGACTACAGCGTGGGCGCCAGCCTGGACCTGGGCAGCGGCGTGTCGCTGGGCGGCGCGATGCAGGGCGCGAGCCACGAGCGCGCCTACGCGCTGACCAGCGGCCCCGACGCCGGCTGGTCGCCCAACCGGCCGCGGCTGGTGCTGACGCTGGCCAAGACCCTGTGATGCGCCGACAGGGGGCGTCGAGTACGTGACCGGCGGGCCGGCGCCATGCTGCCGATAATCGACGCATGGTCCGCCCCACACAACTCACATACCCCCCACGCGAAGCCGCCCCCGTGCGCGACGCCGCCACCCTGCTGCTGCTGCGCGACACGCCGGCCGGCATCGAGGTGCTGATGACGCGCCGCTCCGACAAGGCCAGCTTCGGCGCCGGTGCCTACGTCTTCCCCGGCGGCCGCATCGATGCGGGCGACGCCCAGGCCCACGGCGTGGCCGAACGCCGCGTCACGCAGAGCGACCTGCAGCTCACCCAATCGATCGCCGCGCTGCGCGAATGCTTCGAGGAACTGGGCGTGCTGCTGGCGCGCCATGCCGACGGCCGCCCGGTCGAGGCCGCCGAAGTCGCGGCCATGGACCGCAGCACCACCGACGGCACGCAGCCCTTCGCCGCCCAATGCGCCACGCAGGGCCTGCGCCTGGCGACCGACCAGGTCTTCACCTTCGCCCACTGGATCACCGACCGCGACCTGCCCAAGCGTTTCGACGTGCCCTTCCTGGTGGCGCGCATGCCCGAGGGCCAGACGCCCACGGCCGACGAGACCGAGCAGTTCGAACCCGTGTGGGTGCGGCCGGCCGACGCGCTGGAGCGCCACAAGGCCGGCGGCTTCCTGCTGATGTTCCCGACCGTGCGCACGCTCGAACGCTTCACCGCCTACGCCACGGTCGACGCGGTGCTGGCCGCCTGCGCGCAGGAACAGCCGCTGTTCACTAGCTGCCCGCGCGCCGGCCTGCTCAAGGGCCAGGAAGCCCGCTTCATGGAAAGCGACACGCCGTATGGCGAGCTCGCGCTGGTCTGCCCCGACGGCCAGATCGTGCATGCGCTCGACTGGCAGAGCGAGGCGCCGGTGCGGCTGCTGCACAACCTGCAGCGCCTGACCGCGCCCAACCCCAGCGCCATGACCGGCCCCGGCACCAACAGCTACATCGTGGGCGACGCCGCCACCGGCTACATCGTGGTCGACCCGGGCCCGCGCGACGAAGCGCACATCGCGCGGCTGCACGCGGCCACGGGCGGCGACATCCGCATGATCGTCTGCACCCATTCGCACGCCGACCATTCGCCGGCCGCCGCGCCGCTGCAGGCGCTGTGCACGTCGACGAAGCCGCCGATCCTCGGCCTGCCCTCGGCGCCCACCGCACGCGCCCATGCGCAGTTCACGCCCGACCGCGCCCTGGCCGACGGCGAGCGCCTGGTGTTGCAGGGCGCATCGCGCGAGACCACCCACACGCTGCGCGTGATCCACACGCCCGGCCACGCGGCCAACCACCTGTGCCTGGTGCTGGAGGAAGACGGCCTGCTGTTCTCCGGCGACCACATCCTCAACGGCAGCACCACGGTGGTCGACCCACCGGACGGCCACATGGACGCGTACCTCGATTCGCTCGACACCCTGGACGAGGCCTGCGCGACCGGCGATGTCAACTTCATCCTGCCCGCGCACGGCTATGTGCTGGGCTCGGCGCGCGATGCCATCGCGTACCTGAAGATGCACCGCCTGCGGCGCGAGGCCCGCATCCTGGCCGCCATGCGCGCGCAGCCGCAGGGCACGCCCGAGGAATGGCTGCCGGTCGCGTACAGCGATGTGCCGCAACGCATGTGGCCGGTGGCAGCGCGATCGCTGACCGCACATGTCGAACGCATCCGCGAGAAAGGCCTGGCATGAACCGCGCACCCGCACGCCATGACACCCGGAACGACGAGAGCGACGAAGGCATCCGCCTGGCCAAGCGCGTCGCGGCGCAGGTCGGGTGCTCGCGCCGCGAGGCCGAGCTGCTGATCGAGAACGGCGCCGTGCGCGTCGACGGCCAGCGCATCGAGGTGCCGCAGGCCCGCGTCAAGCCCGAGCAGACCGTCGAGGTCGACAAGAGCGCCAAGCCCGAGCCGGTGCAGGTCGTGACCCTGCTGCTGAACAAGCTGCCGGGCATGGCCTTCGACGCGCCGATCGCGCGCCTGCTGGTGCCCGACCAACGCTGCGAGCACGACGTGTCGCAGCGCCCCACGCTGCAGCGCCATTTCGCGAACCAGCGCTGCTTCACGCCGCTGGAGACCGGCGCCGGCGGCCTGATCGTCTTCACGCAGGACCCGCGCATCGAGCGCAAGCTGGTCGAAGACGCCGCGCTGATGGAATACGAGGTGATGGTCGACGTGCAGGGCGAGGTCGGCCCGCAGGCGCTGCACCGCCTCAACCAGTCGCCCGTGATCGACGGCCGCGCCATGCTGCCGGCCAAGGTCAGCATCAACCGCCAGAACGAGGGCGTGACCGGCCTGCGCTTCGCAATGAAGGGCGCCTGGCCCGGTCAGATCGCGCAGATGTGCGACAGCGTGGACCTGCGCATCGTGGCGATGAAGCGGCAGCGCGTGGGGCGCATGTCGCTGGCGGGGATGGCGCCGGGGAACTGGCGCTATCTGCTGCCGCATGAAAAGTTTTGAGGGTGAGGCCTGGGCGGCCTGTCGGCCGTAAAGCTGCGTAAAGCGTTCTTCTACCTAAGGCTGCTTTCACAGAGCCCTTCTAAGCTCAGGTCGTCGTCTCTTCTCTTGATTGGAGTTACACATGAAAAAAATCGCATTGTTCGCCGCGGCTGTTCTCGTTTCCTCACTGTCCTTCGCCCAACCCGGCCCGGCCCATCACGGCAACGGCCCGCACATGAAGCGCGCCCCGTCACACCAGGTGCATCGGCCGCATGCGAAGAAGAAGATTTGGGTCAAGGCGCATCGGGAGCATGGGCGGGTGGTGAAGGGGCATTACGTTTGGCGGTGAGAGGTTTGGGCAGCTACGGCACGAAGCTTGCCGATGCTCGACGTCTGCTGCAGGCTGAACGGTGTCGGCCCGCAACAGCTTTTTCGTTGACTGATCTTTGTGAGAGTGGACGCTCAAGTCGTAGGCAAATGAACTGTTTGCTTATCTCTACTGGTCCGGCAGCTTTCGGAGAACTGGTCTTTGTGTGCAGCAGCATGCGCTCATGAAGCCCTTGACCCAGCGCTTTGCGTTAATAGGCCAACGAGATGCTGGCATCTCCTGCACCCCGTTTCTTGCATCTCTCAATCGAGCGAGCCCATAGAGGGCGAACCGAGCCGTATCGACTGCTGCAACGTTGTCCTAGACGTATTGAGCTACTGTACGATCGCTCGGCACTGGGTCACGCAGCTTCTAAGTAGCCGGGAAAGACGCTCACCCCAGGCGTGACGATTTGAGTGCTGATCTGCTGAGGGAGGCGTTCTGCCCATCCGGGCAATCTCCTCAAGATCGCCCGCAAGCTTTTTGCATTCGTCAATTTTTGGCCCGGCACCACTGAGGAGATATTTCGCTAGCCGAGCGGGGCCTTCGATTGCAACAACCGGACCTCCGTCCGGAGTCACGGTGGTGGCGGCTTCGGCGAGCTCGTCCAGTGAGGCTAGCCACTCTTCGAGCACACCGTGTGGGTCTTCGGTCATTGCCTTCCCGCTGAGCAGCGTAGAGGCCAAGATGAAGTACTTCTCAGGTGTCTGATCGAGCCAGCGGTCAATGACCGGCATCGCCACATGCGTCGGCAGAACTCCAGCAGAACGTGCACATGCGGTCACCGTGGTGATGCGGCCGGGACGTCCTGCAAAGCCTTTGGCGACTTCAGTCTGGAGGTGTAATAGCTCAGCTACGTTGATCGGCCACCACTGAACCATTTCTTGGGTTCGATAGTAGCCGACGCAGTCCACATAAATTGCACCCCCCTCATCCCGGCGGGTAAACTGAACCAGACAGAATGATGCAAAGTCGTTCTTGGCGCCAGCGACATCTTTGAAATCAATTGAAGGGTCAACCAGCAGGGCGATAGCACGCGTCGTCTGCTTGGTTTTCAAGAGGCTGCGGACTCGATCAATCTGATTGAGGTTGCTAGCATAGTTGTGCAATCGGGCGCCGTGGATATAGGGCACACGTTCCTGGAGCTGCGACTGAGGCAGTTGCCACCAGTTCACCAGGTCCGCGAGCCAGTGGCTGCGTTCCTCAGTGGTCCTTAGCTTGGTCGGATAGCCCTCAGGGAGCCGCTTCACGGTAGTGAAGTCTGAGAGGTCGAGTTGGACAATGAGAGTCCGCTCCTTTGCTTCCTCGCGTGCTGCGACAACGACACGTGCGTAGACCTCATCGAAGTTGGTGCCTTGGATAGCTACCGGAGCTTCCTCAGCACTATCCGTCGGAGACCACAGTCGCACAGACGTGGATTTCCCTGCAGCCGTACCTAGGCCCTGCCGAGGGAGCGCGATTGGCTCAATATCCAGCGTAGGAACCCACGGCAGTCCAGTAAGGCTGAGAAGCCTCATCGCATCTGCATGATCGGAAGCGCTGAACGACGAGCCTGCAACCATCAACACTTTATGCGGTAGATGACTTGCGGCTGACTCAATGAAGTCGGAGTGGACGCGTGCCGCATGCTTGTGGCCATGGAGCACCACGCGAATGCCCTGTTCGGCAATGAAGGTCCGTACTTGTTCGAGATTGCTTAGGTCAGAAAAAGGTTTCACCTCCTCCGCAAGAGAGGGCGAGCGCAGGTGGTGGTGAAGGGCCATCACCCTCAGTTGCCGGCCACGCGTCGGTGGGGGCAACTGCGCGAGCATGTGCCGCACGGCGGCAAGCTGGGCTGGTGATACGCGCGCCATGTCGTAGCGGCTTAAGGAATCAAGCTCGTCGGTGAGCGTCTTCCTCAGCACAGCGTCAGTAGGTGCCAGGGCCTTTGGAATGTCGGCCCATCTGGCTAGCAGATTTTTGGGGAGGGCGCTGACGTGCGACCAGTTGCTGGAGTTGACTGCCAAGACCGCCCATTCGTTATCCGGGCCGAGCAGAATGTGGTCTCTGAAGTCCGGTTTCGCCGCGTCAATTCCGTCGATCCAGGGCGTTATGCAGCCAGCATCGCGCCAAGCCGCGAGGAATTGCTCGTAGCGATCCTGGGAGCTCGGTGCAACACCTCGAGGCACGTCGTGATTCCCAGGTACGGCGACAATCTGTTTCGCTGTGATGCCGAACGGCTCAAGGTGACGGAGCATGAGTTCAAGCAGGAGCTTGTCACCGCCGGGGGTTCCGCCGCTCAACGCATCTCCGCTAAAGATGACGCCATCCAGCCGTGCACGAGCGTCCTTAAGCCGTTCTGCCAGCCGTTCAAGTCCGCCCTCTAGGGCAATTTCTCGAGTCTGAGGCTCCAGCTGCACGTCAACCTTCCGTTCGTCGAGTTTGTACTCGGAGCCTCCCGGCTTCAGGTGCGTATCAGTGATATGCAGAAAACGCGCTGCTGGCGCCATGGTTTCTCCTATGTTGTCGATGCTGGCCTAGAATTTGTAAGAATGGGCGATCTACCGGCTCGCGACCTCCGCTCCGCCGGGCGCCCGGAGATGAATACTTGCCACTCAATCAAGCCCAGCTGTTCGAAGAAGTCGGCGACGCCCTTCAGCTCGACGAGTACCAAGACTTTACGGCAATCTCTGATAGGTCCGGCCTCTCAGGGGCAGACGGCGTTGGGTTCATGCTGCTTGGCTTGTTTGGTGAGGTTGGTAGCCTGCTGAGCGCTCTCAAGAAGAAGCGGCGCGACAAGGATGCCTTCATCGCGTACGAGTCGGCGGTGGTGGAGGAGTTTGGCGACGCGCTCTGGTATCTTGCCAATGCTGCGAACCGGGTCGGCCTTAAGCTTTCCGACCTAGCGGGTCGTGTGGTGGCCAGCCACGTTGACTGGAGCTATCACGGCCAGCCGATCGTGCACACTTTTGCACACTTGCAGAACACTAGCAATTACGAAGCCTCGACCAGCACAGCCTTCGAGACCCGCCTCATCGAGTTGGCAGCGAAAGCAGGTGGTCTCCTGGACAGTTATGCGAGTGGCCGTACTGGCAGCAACCGTGATCGGCTGGCCGCGGACCTGGTCGAGGTCTTCCGCGCTCTAGTACGTGCGGCCGACGACGCGGACATCAGCCTTGACATTGCCGCGCGGCAGAACGTGGTCAAGTCCGAAGGCCGTTGGCCTCACAAGCGGGTCTGGGGACGCCCGTTCGATGAGGGTTACCCGGCGCCGGAGCAATTCCTACGCCACATGGTGTTCGACTTCTCCGAGCGGACCGTGAACGGCAACACGTTCGTGGTGCTCGAAATGAACGGCGTCTACGTCGGCGACATCCTCACCGACAATCGGCCCGTGGAGGACGACTATCGCTTCCACGATATTTTCCATCTGGCTCACGCCGCAGTGCTGGGTTGGTCACCAACCCTGCGTGCTTTGCTCAAGCGCAAGCGCAAGTCTAAACCGGAGATCGACCGAAATGAGGATGGAGCGCGTGCCATTCTCATTGAGGAGGGCATCTCGTCCTGGATCTTCACCCATGCGTCGCGTGCGATGTTTTTCCGCTCGACGACTTCATTGGACTTCGACCTATTGAAGTCGGTGCGGGACTTTGTCCAGGGCTACGAGGTCGACGTGAGGCCGATGTGGCAGTGGGAGGCCGCGATCCTCGAGGGCTACCGTGTTTTCCGACTGCTAAAGGAGCATCGAGGCGGCCAGGTCATTGTGGATCTGGACGAGCACTCTTTGACTTTCAAGACACGCTGAGGCGACCCGCTTCGCGGTTTCTAAGCCTCCTCGAGTTCAGACAAAGAGTTCGTTCTGGCACCTGACCTTTGCTTTGGGAAACGGCCAATGGCTTGTTTTCTTAGGCAGCTCGAGTTTGAGCTTCCACTTGGGCGGGAAGTAGGGAGAAGGGAGTTCTCCGCTGCTCGAAAACTTCTGCTTGATGCGAGCGCGGCCTGTAAGGACGCTGAACTCTGGATGTACCACTCGTGCGTACTTGTCGACCTCACAGAACAGATTTTGGCAGTCGATGAGCTGAAGTGGCCGCCCCCACAGGGACTTAAAGTCGAGTCCTCTTGTCTTGAACTCAGACTCTTGACGTTCGGTAACCCACCGAATGGCGTCAGCTGGAGAGTAGTCTCCAAGCGAGGAGAAGCACTTCGTCAAACCGTTCAAGGCACCGGGGCCCGGCTGAACAAACTCGTTCTCGCTGAACTCAAAAATATCGCTGTAGTTGAGGTCCACAGCGTACTGGTAGGCGAGGAAGGGCCCAATGCTGGGAAGGGAGAGCAAGAGTTCGTAAACCTCTCGCATGGAACCTGTAGCGAAGAGCTTTTCGAAGAGCCCAGTTTTGACCATTGAGCTCAGCAGATCCAGATGAGTGCGGTGCTTGTACGACCCCTCAATCAAGCGAGGAGCGTTGGGCATGATGTACGCAGCGGAGTAGATCCGCTGGTTGGCCCGTATCGCTTCGCTTAGAGCTGCGTCAAACCTCGCTACGTCGAAGGTCGCCCTCGATAGGGGCCCAAAGCGCGCCGTGAGAAGCTCCCAAGTCTCTATCTTGTTGAAGAGCTTGAACAGCAGGGTGCGGAATGCCACGTCCAACTCATCGAACGAGCCTCGGTAGATGACCTGTCTGATAAGGTACTGGCTCACGCGGTCGGCCGCCCGGTAGGCATTTGTGAACTTGTACTCTTTGAGCACAGGATCTTGAGTCCAAGGGCCATGCTCGTCGGTGAGCCGATTGAAGTAGAGCTGCTGGCGCTCAGCGGCGAACTTCCAGTAGGAGTCGTAGACGATGGTCGGGGTAGGCTCCGTGCGCTTTGCGAACGTGGTTGCTCCGTTCGTCTTCGAGGAGTTGGGCCTAGGCCCAAGGTTTTTTCCGGTCACCGTTACAAATCTCGCGTCGCTGAGTGAAGTCGTTTGGAGGCGCTCAATGCGCCTCTTTCGCCAGCGCTTCATTGTCTCATGCCCAAAAGGACGTCGGAGTTGCCACCTATAGGACTGCACTGGATTGGCGAGCACCTGGTCGCTTGCTTTGTGACAGTGTCACGGACGCCTGAAGAGCTGCGGCTCGACGAGGAGGCTCTCATGGCCGATGCCACCCTACGACGGCGCGCCGAATTCGCTGCAGGGCGTGATGCGGCCCGCCAAGCGATGGTTGCCCTTGGGCTACGTGCCGTTGGTATTGGGCGGGGTGCCGAAGGAGAGCCCGTCTTCCCGGCCGGGCTTCGCGGGAGCATCAGTCACACGCACGCGCGTGCCGTCGCGCTGATCGGTCTTGCCACCGAGTATCGCTCGGTAGGTGTCGATATGGACGACGCGCGTCCGTTGGGGGATGAAGCCGCCGCCGGCGTGACCTGGGAGTCCGAGGTCCAGCGCGTCCAGCGCGCTTTGGGGGTGAGCGAGCGTGCAGTTGCCCAGAACTTTGCGTTCTCCGCGAAGGAGGCGATCTTCAAGTGCCAGTTCCCGCTGACACAGGACGCTGCCCTTAAAGCGCATCAGGCGCGGCTGTTGGCAACACACCACCCAGCTGATGGCGAAATGGTCGTCGCAGGCTGGCGCGCAGCGCGCTCCACGGCGCGCGTGCTCGACCTGATGCGCGTGCGGCGCGTCGGCTTTGAGGGCGCACCCCTGGCGATCGCCACCATCTCCGCAGCCGCTTTCCCGTAGTGGGGACGGCTAGGCTAAAAAACGGATTGTTTGAATATCGAACAACATGTGATAAACTTCGTTTGAATTCCGAACAGGAGTGCGCATGAGCAAGCCGAAGATGATGACCCCGGCCAAATTCTGGGAGCTATTGCCCACGTTGAAGGACCGGTTGACGAAGGACCTTGAGCGAGAGCAGGAGGACTGTGCGCTCCCGGATCTCGCGAAAGACCCTTTGTGGGATACCCCTGTCGTGGACTCGAAGACGGTCGCGAAACTATCGCCGGCGGTCAAAGAGCTGACCGGCGAGTCCCTTGACCCACGCTGGATCCAGCGTGGCGGCTACCAAACGGTGGAAGCCGCGGTGACACACATCCTCAACCAGATCAAACAGCACCGCGTCGCGGTTCCGGCTGAGCCGGCTTCCGTGCCCGCACCGGAAGAGGCCGACGCGGTTCACTAGAGCAGGAGACCTGAACATGTCCGACGACCAAGCCGCAATTGCTGCAAGGCTCAAGGAAGCGCGTGAGTACCTCGGCCTCTCGCAGCAAGAGGTCGCCCACGCAACAAGCATTCCCCGCTCGGCGGTCTCGCTCATTGAGAGCGGTAAGCGCAGCGTCGTAGCCCAAGAACTGACCGCTCTGGCTCGGCTCTATCAAAGGCCCACGGCGCACTTCACTGGCGAAGAGCAGGTCGAGTATCCAGCTGACGTCAACATGCTGGCGCGGCAGGCTTCAACTCTGTCTGAGAAGGACCGCTCGGAAGTCCTGAGATTTACCGAGTTCCTGATGCAGCGGTCGCAGTCCGACGGAGGCGGTAATGACTAAGCGCGACGCCATCCTCAACGGCATCGCTCGTGCGGCCGAGCTTCACCACAAGCTTGGCTTTCGGGAGCAGTTGAAGGACGGCAGCCGCCCGATGGACATCTTTGCCGCCATTGAAGCGCTTAGGATCATGGTGCTATTCCGGCCGTTGGATGGGCTTCTTGGCGTTTACGTGCCGACACCAAATTCTGCCGGGATGCTTGTGACGACACAACGCGACCATCACGTCCAGCGATTCACCGCGGCCCACGAGCTTGGCCACCATGTGCTCCAGCACCGGACCGTCAGCCTCGACATCAGCGTCGGCTACGTCGGACGTGGTGAGAAGACGGGCTACGACGAGCAAGAGCTTGAGGCTGACTCCTTCGCTGGAGAGTTCATGCTGCCGAAGTGGTTGATCGTTGCGCACGCTCGACGGCAAGGCTGGGGAGTAGTTGAGTTGCGGCGCAGCGAGGTCGTGTATCAGCTGTCTTTACGCCTGGCTGCCAGTTATCAAGCTACGTGCTACGCGCTTGCTTCGGCAAATCTGCTGACCCAGCGGGAAGCTGGAGCGCTCGCCGCCAAAGCACCGAAGGAATCGAAACAGCGGACGATGTATGACGTTGTTCCATCTTCCTGGCGTCAGGACGTATGGCTCCTTTCCGATCGCGACAAAGGCGCTCAACTCCTCGGCAGTCCCGAAGATTTCGTTGTTCTCAACCTTGAGGAGCACCTGGCGAGTGGCTACGAATGGGACATCGAGCCTGTCCCATCTACCGACTTCGAGGTGCGAAAGGATGACCGTGCCGAGCCAGTCGACGCCTCACTGGGCGGTACCGTATCCCGACGCGTCGTCGTTCAAGGCAGGGCTGCGCCCGGCCGTACCACACTGCGCCTGGAAGAGCGTCGACCTTGGGAAGGCAGCGACAGCGCGCTGAACTCGATGGAGTTCAAACTGGCCCTCCTGGGGAAGGAGCCCGTTGGTCTGCTTCGCGCCGAAAGGTTGATGGCTGCATGAGCGAAGTCGGAGGCATCGTTGTCCATGCCGATATACGCGGCGCTTGGACCGGAGTACGGGATCAGGGTGCGCGACCCACGTGCTTGGCCTGTGTCGTGTCGGACGCTCACGCCCATGCCCAAGGCTTGGAGCACCGACTGTCGGCGGAATACCTGTTTTACACGGGCTTCAAGAGAGTCCCCTCGCTGATCGTGGCAGATGGCCTGACGCTGGTCGCAGCTGACCAAGCGCTGCGCAACGATGGACAGCCCAGTGAGGTCGAGTGGCCCTATCAGCCGAAGACGCCGGATCCCTGGGAGCCCCCGGCGCTGACAAAGATTTGGCGTGGCAGCCTGAATGTGTGCGCTGATGGGGCATCTGGCGTCATCGACTCATTACAGGCAGGGATGCCCGTGGTGCTGGGTTTGCGCTTAGTCCCTGGGTTCAACCGGGTCCAAGTTGCTCCCCATGTCATTGACACGTCTGGCAAGGCTGCTGGCGGGCATGCCGTGTTGTGCGTAGGACTGGGCTCTTCGGTTGAAGGCAGATACAACGACCTAGTGCTCATCCGAAACAGCTGGGGGTTCAGGTGGGGAGCGGGCGGTCATGCCTGGCTGCCACTGGACTACCTGAAGGACAACCTTGTCGGGTCAAGAACGATTGCGACGCTGCCCCCGCCGGCATAGCGAAAGGACACCATGAAACTCGTATCTAAAACGTCTCGCGCCGAAGCTTGGCTGGAGTCTGCTCGTCATCTGCTGGACGAGCATGAGCGCATCTACAACCTCATCGTCGAGATCGAACAGCCGGGAGCTGAGACCGAGGTGACCAAGGCTATCGAACAGCGCGTGGACGCGTTCTTGGCTAACCACAACTGCCTTCCGGTGCAGACCGTGTCAGACACGATTTTTCCCGCGACAGAGTACAAATCTGGCGGACTGAAAAAGGTTTATGACTATCCGACCGCTGTCTATCCACACATTAAGGCAGTTCGCGCGAACCAGTGGGGAACCTACGCACTGCGGCTGACCCGGCGCGAGTGTGCTGACGGCACAGCCATCAACCCGCTCAAGCTCGCCATAGAAAAAATGAAGAAGGCGATTGAGACGTCCGAGCGGGTCAAGAAGGGTGGCCCTCCGAGGGCGACGTATGAACTCGACCTGACGTTTTCTCCACTGGAGTTGAAGCTCTACGACGCTGAGAATGACTACGACAACGGACGTGGTGGGCAGTGCCTCAGTCACATCAGCCTGAAGCTAGGGCCAAACAAAGAGCTCTACCTCACGGCGATCTACCGATACCAATTCTTCATTCAGAAAGCGCTTGGAAACTTCAAGGGTCTTGCGCGGCTGCAAGCGTGCATCGCGCGCGAAGTTGGCATCCCGGTGGGGCCGCTCGTCTGCCACGCAACGCTCGCAATACTTGAAGAGGGCGATGGGAAGAGCGGGCAGAAGCCGTGGCGGCAATCAGCGCTAAAGACTCTAGTCAACGAATGCGAAGCAATTCTGGCTCGTTCGGAGCAGTCAGTTGTTGCCTGACGGTGATCGCGAGCCCTTGCTCAGGCCTGTTCGCACCGAAGTAAAACTGACCCCCTGGGGGGGCGGATAAAAGCTTGGACTGGTTTTATGCTGTAAGTCCAAGACTCTCTCGGTATTCGATGGGGCTGAGAGAGCCCAGGGAGATCTTGATTCGCTGTTCGTTGTACCAACGGATGTAGCCGTCCACGGCTTGGATGAACTGCTCGATGGTTGTGGACTGCCAATTGCGAGATAGAACAGCTCGGCTTTCAATCGACCGAAGAAGTCTTCGCATGCCGCGTTATCAGGCGAGTACCCCTTGCGAGACATCGAGCGAATGAACTTTGCATCAGCGATACGCGAGAGCCAGCCTAACCAGCGATAGTGGGCACCACGATCGGAGTGAACAACGGGCGGTCTTCAGTATCGACAACCGTCTCGATGGCCGCATCCAGCATCGTGTTGACGAGTTCAGCGTCCGTGCGGGTGCCCGCGATCACGCACAGCAGCAGATACTCGCGCCGCAACATGTCGAGCTCCCGAATGGCGCGCAGCCGGGCCTCGGCGGCCAGTTCATTCCAGCCGTAGAGCAGCAGGACAAGGCGGCCCGCATAGGCAAGCCGCACCAAGTGCTGCGCGGAGAGCCACTCGTCCGTATGGAATGGCTGCTTTGGTAGCAACCGGCCGACAAGAGTTGCTGTCCAAGCGAACCGCACCGATGCAAAGCAGAAGTTCCGCTACGGCACCCTAAAGGCCCGTTGTTGACTTCTAGCATCCTTCCTAGGTGCCGCCGAGCTTGACCCCGACAGCGCGCCCGGGTCACAAGCTCTCAGCCGTGTCTCTGTCTAGAAAGCATTGCTGCGTACACCGGCAATTCCGATACCTCCCGCCGCGAAAGCATCTTCGCCTGCCGACGCAAATAGTCCGTCGGCATGGCCTGGGAATCCCAAACGGAAACCCACCCTGCGTGCTCGCCAACAGCCAGAACTCCCGCACCGCGATGAAGTGTCGCAACTGCCCCTGCCGCTTTGTCGCTCCAAGCTCCTTCGGGCGTGCGCGGATGGAGACTCGACAGATAGACCGCGAGTTCGCAAGCCAGGTGGCCTAGACCCTACTCGTCGAAACTGAAAACACCGCTCGGCGCTTGCCCTGTGAATACGAGCGACGGAGTTATTTCGGCCCTGCGTGTCGTCGCCCAAAGCCCTCGACGGGATGGTCACCTCCTGCAGCACCCACACGACACCCACCCCCACCCACGCACAAAGCATTCACAAATGAGAACCATTCTCGTCATAATGCCAGCGCGATCCGCGTGCCCTCCTCCCGCCCATGTCCGCCCAACTCTCCCCCACCCCGCTGCTCTCGGCTTTCCAGGAAAGCTATCCGGAGGTGGTGCGCTTCATCGCGCGCCGCACGGGCAGTGCGCAGGACGCGCGGGAGCTGGCGCATGACACCTGGATCCGGCTGGCCGAGCGGGGGGCGGCCGGCGATGAGGCGCCGCCGGCCCCGGCCGCGCGGGCGTATGTCTACACGGTGGCGGAGAACATCGCGATCGACCATCTGCGCCGGCGGCAGCGCGGCCAGGAGCGCTTCACGCCGCAGCGCGCGGAGGGCGAAGCGCCGTTGCGTGAGCCGCTGACGCCCGACATCGCCGAGCGGCTGGGCCATCGGCAGGCACTCGATGCGGTGGCCGCGGCGCTGGCAGCGTTGCCGGCGCGCAGCCGAGACATCTTTTTGGCGGACCGGCTCGATGGCGCGAGCCATGCAGAGCTCGCGGCGCAGCATGGGGTGTCGGTCAAGACCATCGAGCGCGAGGTGATGCGCGCCATGGACGGCGTCGAGGCCGCGCTGCACCGCTGGCGTGGCGAGGCGGTGCCGCCGGCGCGCACGGGGCGGCGGCGTGCGCTGTCGGCGCTGCTGGGCGTGGCGGGCATGGGCGTGGGCAGCGCGGGGGTCTGGCAGGCCTGGCGCCGGTATGTGCCGGAGCAGTCGCTCACGCTGGCCACCGCGCCCGGGCGCATCCGGCAGCAGACGCTGCCCGACGGCAGCCGGCTCACGCTCGATGCGGCCACCCAGCTCGAGGTGGCCTATTACGCGGCTCGGCGCACCACGCGGCTGCTGGCCGGCAGCGTGTTCTTCGACGTGGCGCGCGACCCGGAGCGGCCCTTCACCGTGGCGGCCGGCGCGCACGAGGTCACGGTGCTGGGCACGCGCTTCGAAGTGGCGCTGCAACCATCAGGCGACCTGCAGGTGGCGGTCGAGTCGGGCCAGGTGCGGGTGCGCAGCGGCGCGGGCGCGCAGTGCGTGCTGGGCGCAGGCGAGCGCGTGCGCATCGAAGGGGCGCAGCTCACGGTCAGCCGCGACGGCGATGCGGCCGCGGTCGCGCCCTGGCGCGAGGGCTGGCTCGACTTCCAGCACACGCCGCTGGGCGAGGTGGTGGCGCGGCTCGCGCGCTATGGCACGCAGCCGATCGAGGTGGCGCCCGAGGTCGCGCAGCTGCCGGTGGTGGGCCGGGTGCGCATCGCCGACAGCCGGGCCTGGCTGCGGCTGCTGCCGGGCAGCCTGCCGGTGCAGGTGCGCGAGCGGGGGCCGGGGCGTTCGCTGGTGATCGAAGGTCGCGGCTGAGGGATTTCGGAAGTTCGTACGTTTCAGTACTCCATGAGCCCGCGCCGACCGACTTCGGGGCGCGGGATGTCGATGGACCCGAACGAGCCGAGAAACCCGAATGCCTGCTGTTGCTGCTGATCATCCTCCCCGTCTTCACGCTGGCGCCCGCCGCCTGATCGCCGTGGCCGTCATGGCCCTGGCCGCCCAGCAGGGCCAGGCCCAGACCGGCGCTGCGCCAGCGCCCTCGCAGCGCGCGGCCATCGCCTTCGCGATCCCCGCGCAGCCGCTGGACCAGGCGCTGGGCCAGCTGGCGCGCCAGGCCAGGCTGCAGCTGATGGCCGCACCCGCGCTGCTGCAAGGTCAGCAGGGCCGTGCGGTGCAGGGCAGCCTGAGCGCCAACGCGGCCGTCGCGCAGCTGCTGCAGGGCAGCGGCCTGTCGGGCCGCATCGACGGCAGCACGCTGGTGATCGAGCGCGCGTCGAATGCATCGAGCGGCACCACGCTGGCCACCGTCACCGTGCTGGCAGCCAGCCCCGAGACAGCCACCGGCCCGGTCAACGGCTACGTGGCGCGGCGCAGCGCCACGGCCACCAAGACCGACACGCCGCTGCTCGAGGTGCCGCAATCGGTCTCGGTGATCGGCCGCGAGGAGATGGACGCGCGCGGCGTGCAGGACGTGATGGAGGCCATCCGCTACAGCCCCGGCATCACGGTGGGCATCTACGGCCCGGACAACCGCGGCTGGGACCTGATGCTGCTGCGCGGCTTCGACACCTCCAACAGCACCTACCTGGATGGGCTCTCGCAGGCGCTGTTCGGCGTCAACCGCTTCCTGACCGAGCCCTATGCGCTGGAACGCGTCGAGGTGCTGCGCGGGCCGGCCTCGATGGCCTTCGGCCAGGGCGATGCGGCCGGGGTCATCAACCGCGTGAGCAAGCAGCCCACGGGCGAACGGATCCGCGAGATCGAGGCGCAGGTCGGCAGCTTCGACCGCAAGCAGCTGGCCTTCGACATCGGCGACCGCTTCGGCGCCGATTCCGACTGGAGCTACCGGCTGATCGGCGTGGGGCTCGACAGCAACGACCAGGACCGCTACCCCGACGGCCACAAGCTCAATCGCAAGCGCACCTACCTCGCGCCCTCGGTGCGCTGGCAGCCCCATGCCGGGACCTCGCTGACGCTGTACGCCAATGTGCTGGACAACAAGTCGCAGGAGGACACCTACTATTTCAGCCAGAACAACGTGCTCACCGACGTGAAGATGGGCGACTACAGCTTCAGCCGCATGAAGCAGCGCCAGAGCGCCGTGGGCTACAACTTCGAGACCGCGCTCGACAGCGCCTGGACGCTGCGCCAGAACTTCCGCTACAGCCATGTGGCACTGACCCGGCGCACGGTGTGGGTCGACGAAGTGGATGCCGACGCACACAGCATCTCGCGCATCGCCCGCACCTGGGACGACCCGGTGAACCAGGCCAGCCTCGACACCCACGTGCAGGGCAAGCTGCGCACCGGCGAGGTCGCGCACACGCTGCTGTTCGGCGTGGACTTCAGCGAACAGCGCGGCACCGCACGGCGCTTCATCGGGCCGGCGCCCGCCCTGGACCTGCTGGCGCCGGTCTATGGCCAGCACGTCGACACGCCGCAGGACCCGCTGGCCCACTACAGGCAGACCACGCGGCAGATCGGCCTCTACGCGCAGGACCAGATCAAGTTCGCGGACCGCTGGGTCGTCACGCTGGGCGGGCGCCAGGACCATGTGCGCTCGGTCACCGACGACCAACTCCACGCCACCGTCACGAAGAAAAGCGACGATGCCTTCAGCGGCCGCGCAGGGCTGACCTACCTCGCGGGCAACGGCTGGGCGCCGTATGTGGGCTACACCGAATCGTTCCTGCCCGTGAGCGGTGCCGACGCGGACAACAACCCGTTCAAGCCGATGCGCGGCAAGCAGGTCGAGGCGGGCGTGAAGTTCCAGCCCGAGGGCAGCCGCACGCTGGTCACGGCCGCGGTGTTCGACCTGCGCAAGACCAACGTGGTCACCTACGACCCGGTGAACTTCGAAGGCCGGCAGATCGGCAGGCAGCGCTCGCGCGGCCTCGAGCTCGAGGCCAAGGCCGAGATCATCCCCGGCCTGAATGCGCTGGCCTCGTACACCTGGATGGACACCAAGGTGCTCGAGAGCGCCGATCCCGGCGAAGCCGGCAAGATCCCGCCGCTGGTGCCTCGGCAGACCGCCTCGGCCTGGCTCGACTACACGCTGGGCAACGGTTGGGGTGCGGGCGCGGGCGTGCGCTACATCGGCCGGCGCGCCAACGACGAATACAACACGTCCTTCGAGCGCGGCGTGACGCTGGTCGACGCGGCGCTGCACTACGAGCAGGGGCCGTGGCGGCTCGCGCTCAACGTGTCGAACCTGTTCGACAAGGACTACAAGGCCATCTGCTACCACGGCGAGTGCTACCGCGGGAACCTGCGCAGCGCGACGGTGACGGCGCGCTACCGGTTCTAGGGTGCATGCGTGCGGCCCGCAGGCAGCGGGGCCGAAAAATAAAGTGTGAAGCGCGCCGATAAGCCGGATTCTGTGCACCGGCGCTCCTTGCGGAATGCCGGCGTGACCGCCATTACTCTGGGCCGTCTGTCACCAGACGGCTCGATGCCACCTACCCGCCAGCTCAGCGGAACCACCTCGATACTGGCCTACTTGGTGTTGCTGCGCGCAGAGATTGCCCGTTTCACCCGGATCCGGGTTGCCCCTTCACCGACTCGTCTCTGTTGCTCTGATCCTCACCTCACGGTGGAGAGCCGTTAGCTCCTGCGCTGTCCTGTGCAGTCCGGACGTTCCTCCAGTGCGGTCTTTCGACACGACCCCTTGCGGCGTCGCCCCTTGCGGGCTTGCACCAGCGGCGGTCTGGCGTGCTTCACGCGGTGGATTATCGCCTCACATTCCGCAGAACTCTTTTCGGTACTGCTCGGGCGTGGCGCCGGCCTCGCGCTGGAACATCGCGATGAAGGCCGAGGCGGTGCCGTAGCCCAGGTCGAAGCCGATCTGCTGCACCGTCTGGCCGGCCTCGAGCGCGTCGACGGCACGCAGGAAGCGCAGGCGCTGGCGCCATTCGCCCAGGCTCATCCCGAGTTCGCGCTGGCAGTGCCGCGCCAGCGTGCGCTCGGTGACGTGCACCTGCTGCGCCCAGTCGGCCAGCGAACGGTGGTCGCCCGGCGCGGCCTGCAGCGCATCGAGCACCGAGACCAGCGCGGGCGACTGCGCATCGGGCAGGTAGCAGCGCTGCTGCGGCGCCTGGGCCAGCTGGTCGACCACCACGTGCGCCAGCCGCAGGTCGGCCTCGGTGCGAGGCTCGTGGAGCGCGCGCGCGGCGAAGTCGGCCAGGATGCTGCGCACGATCGGGCCCACGCGCACCGTGCAGGGCGTGGCCGGCAACGCTGCGCAGAGCGCGCGCTCGACGTAGATCGAGCGGTAGGCGATCGCATGGCGCAGGTGGCAGCTGTGCACCACGTCGGGCGGTATCCAGACCGCGTACTGCGGCGGCGACAGCATGCGCAGGCCCTCGGTGTCCATCTGCAGCGTGCCGTGGGCCGCGTAGTTGAGGTGGCCCCAGCTGTGGCTGTGGGCCGCGGCCACGCTGTCCGCGTCGAACTCGTCGTAGCGGAAATAGAAGGGGCCGGGCTTGCCCTCGACGTCCTGGATGCGCAGCTGCTGGGTGGCCATGACGGGTGCTGAGTTGGAGAAGGTCCGAAACGCCGGACTGAATGTCCTGAATGCGCTATATGCCTCAGGACAGACGAACCGATCATAGGACCCCTTCAAGGAATCCCTATGTGGCGCTATGCATTTCCCCTGATCGCGGTGGTGATCTGGTCCTTCAACACAGTCGTGAGCAAGATGGCCGCGGGCGTGATCGCACCCGCCGAGATCAGCTTCTACCGCTGGCTGCTGGCCGCGCTGCTGCTCACGCCGCTGGCGCTGCGCGCGACGCTGCGCAACCGGCAGGCGATCCGCCCGGCACTGGGCCGCATCGTGGTGCTGGGCCTGCTGGGCATGGTGATCTACCAGAGCCTCGCCTACTACGCGGCCTACATGACCAGCGCCACCCACATGGGCATCATCGCTTCGCTCACGCCGCTGCTGGTGCTCGGGCTGTCGGTGCCGATGCTGCGCCAGCGGCTCACGCCGGGTGCGGTGGCGGGCTCGCTGCTGTCGATCGTCGGCGTGCTGATCGTGGTGAGCGAAGGCAGCCTGCACGCCCTGCTCGCCTCGGGCATCGGCCCGGGCGACGGGCTGATGCTGCTGGCCATGCTGGCCTATTCGCTCTACGTGGTGCTGCTCAAGCGCTGGAACCTGCGCGAGGTGCCGCCGCTGCAGCTGATGTACCTGCAGGTGCTGGTGGCCGCGGTGGCGCTGTTCCCGGTCTACCTGCTGTCGCCGCGCATGGGCCTGTCGGCCACCAACCTGCCGCTGGTGCTGTTCGCGGGCGTGTTCGCCTCGATGGCGGCGCCGCTGCTGTGGATGCATGCGGTGGGCCGGCTCGGCCCCAGCCGCACCAGCATGTTCTTCAACCTGATGCCGCTGTTCACCGCGCTGATCGCGGCCGCCACGCTGGGCGAGACGCTCGAGGGCTACCACGCGATCGGCGGCGTGCTGACGGTCGGGGGCGTGCTGCTGGCCGAGCTCTGGAAAGCCCCGTTCTCCGCACGGAAGCCACCGGTCGGCGCCACAATGGCGGTCCGCAAAGACCGACCCTGAAGGAGACCGCCCCCATGAAAGCCGACACCATCCTCGCCACCATCGGCCGCACGCCCCACATCCGGATCCAGCGGCTGTTCGCGGGCACGGCCAAGGGCACGCAGCAGGTCTGGATCAAGTCCGAGCGCGCCAACCCCGGCGGCTCGATCAAGGACCGCATCGCGCTGTCGATGGTCGAGGACGCGGAGAAATCCGGCGCGCTGAAGCCCGGCGGCACCATCATCGAACCGACCTCGGGCAACACCGGCATCGGCCTGGCGATGGTCGCGGCGGTCAAGGGCTACAAGCTGGTGCTGGTGATGCCCGATTCGATGTCGGTCGAACGCCGCCGCCTGATGCTTGCCTACGGCGCGACCTTCGACCTCACGCCGCGCGCCGGCGGCATGAAGGCCGCGATCGCGCGCGCCGAGGAGCTGGTGGCGAGCACGCCCGACAGCTGGATGCCGCAGCAGTTCAACAACCCGGCCAACGTGGCGGTGCATGTGCGCACCACGGCCGAGGAGATCGCGGCCGATTTCCCCGAGGGCCTGGACGCCATCATCACCGGCGTGGGCACGGGCGGCCACATCACGGGCGTGGCCAAGGTGCTCAAGGCCAGGTGGCCGAAGCTCAAGGTCTACGCGGTCGAGCCGGTCGCTTCGCCGGTGCTGTCGGGCGGCAGCCCGGCACCGCACCCGATCCAGGGCATCGGCGCGGGCTTCGTGCCCAAGATCCTGGACATGGGCCTGATCGACGGCGTGATCCAGGTCGATGCCGATCCGGCGCGCGAGATGGCACGCCGCTCGGCGCGCGAGGAAGGCACGCTGGTCGGCATCTCCTCGGGCGCCACGCTGGCCGCCATCGCACAGAAGCTGCCCGAACTGGCCGACGACGCCGTGGTGCTGGGCTTCAACTACGACACCGGCGAACGCTACCTGTCGGTCGAAGGCTTCCTGCCGGCCTGAGGGTTTTCAGCGCGACTGTTCGCGCAGGCGCTCGGCCTTCTGCGCCAGCGCCGCCGCCTCGGCGAGTTGTGCGATCGACAGCGGGCCGGTGGTCTCCACTTCGCCCGTGAGCAGGCTCTTCAGGGCCTCGCTGCCCGCCGGCCCCGCGACCCAGGCAAAGGCCGAGGTGATCGAGCCGCCGCCGAACTTGGCGCGCAGCGCCTTCGCCGCCGCCCGGCCCACCTCGGCGAAGGACGCCTGGTCCGCGGCCGTCGAGGCGGCCCGCACGATCACGCAGAAGGCCTCGAATTTTTCGGCTTCGGTGTGCAGGCGGCGCGCCTTGGCCGCGCTGTGGACCGCCGCGCTCAGCAGGGCTGACTCGTGGGCTTCGGTAAAGAAGACGATCTCGCGCCCTACGACCCATGCGGCATCGGCGCGCGAGACCACCTGGACCTCGGCGCCGCGCGCCGCCGAGGCGCGTTCGGCTGCGGCCTGAGCGGCCTCGGCCTGCGCCGACGGCCACGCCAGCAGCGGCACCGACGCAAAGCCCTGAACCGCCCAGCGGCCCGCGCTGTTGAGGCAGCGCACCGACTCGGCCGAAGCAGCCGAGGAGGTGGAAGCGTCGGCAAGGGAAAGGAGCAGGTACGTGGGCAGCGACATCGGGGCGTTCATTCAGGGGAGCCCTCGATTGTCGCCGCGCCGCGCGGACCGGTGGGTCAGCGCCTCACCGCACGCCGGGCCGGAAAACCGCGCCCGCGTGCCCCTGCCGCGATCGCGAAGCCGATCACGACCAGCACCAGCGCCACCCAGGGCAAGGATCCGACACCGAGGCTGCCCAGCAGCACGCCGCCCAGCACCCCGGCGCCCGCGATGGCGCTGTTCCAGGTCACGACGTTCATCGACAGCGCCACGTCCGCGCCCTCGCCGGCCGTGTCGGCCAGGGCCGTCTGCAGCAGGGTCGCCGCGCCGCCGAAGGTCGCCCCCCAGATGCCGACCCCGACGAAGATCATGAGCGGGAGGGACGCGAAGAGTCCGAACAGCAGCGTGACCAGCGCGAACACGCCCAGGCTGGCCAGCACCGACAGCCGCAGGTGCCGGTCGACCACGCGGCCCGTGATCCAGATGCCCAGCAGCGCCGCGGCGCCGAAGACCAACAGCACCACGTCGACCGCATCGCCCAGGCCCGAGGGCGCCACGAAGGGCGCGACATAGGTGTAGAGCAGGTTGTGCGCGAGCATCCAGGCCAGCACCACGCCCAGCACCGGACGCACACCCGGGGTCGTGAGCACCTGGCGCAGCGGCATGGCCTGCGCGTCCGACGCCTGGCCGGGGTAGTCCGGCACCTTGGCGACGACCCAGCCGATCAGGAGCAGGCTTAGCAGCGACATCAGGCCGAAGGTGGTGCGCCAGCCCAACAGCGCCCCCATCCAGGTGCCCAGCGGCACACCCAGCGACAGCGCGACCGGCGCGCCGACCATCGCCACCGCCATGGCCCGGCCCTGCTGGTGCGACGGGACCATGCGCCGCGCATAGCCCGCAAGCAGCGCCCAGGCCAGGCCCGCCGAGGCGCCGGCGAAGAAGCGCGCCACCAGCGTGAGCGCATAGCTCGAGGACAGGGCCGTGAGCGTGTTGAAGACCAGAAAACCCACGATGGTCGCGAGCAGCACCGTGCGGCGGCGCCAGCGGCGCGTGGCGATCGTCAGCGGGATGGCCGCGAGCAGCGAGCCCAGCGCGTAGAGCGTGACCATCTGGCCGGCCAGCGAGGGCGACACGCCCAACCCCTCGACGATCTGGGGCAGCAGGCCGGCCGGCAGGGTCTCGGTGACGATGCAGATGAAGCCGGTCATGGCCAGCGCCAGCAGGGCGGCCAGGGGCAGGGGTTCGGCGCGCTCGTTGGCGGGCATGCGCTCCGGTGGCGCGGTTCGGGAAGAAGACATGGGATTCCTGAGTGGGGGTTGCAAGAGAAGCCGCGAGGACTGCGGCCACGACATATATATCGATTGGTACAAATGTAGGCCGCCTGTCACTGGCTTGTCAACGACTTTTGTATCGACTAGTATTGAAGTGAACTTGCAACCAGGAGACTGCCGTGGCACAGATGGGCCGCCCCCGAAGCTTCGACCGCGATGCCGCGCTGACCCAGGCCATGCACTTGTTCTGGGAGCAGGGCTTCGAGTCGACCTCGCTGAGCCAGCTCAAGGCCGCGATCGGCGGCGGCATCTCGGCGCCCAGCTTCTATGCGGCCTTCGGCTCGAAGGAGGCGCTCTACCAGGAGGCCATGGCGTGCTACCTCGCCACGCACGGCCAGGTCACGCAGGCGCTGTTCGACAAGGCGCTGGCGCCGCGCGACGCCATCGAGCAGGCCTTGCGCACCTCCGCCAGGATGCAATGCGAAGCCGGCCATCCGCGCGGCTGCATGGTGGCGCTGGGCGCGGCCTATGTCGGCGGCCCAGGCCAGGACACGATCACGCAGCCGCTGCGCGACTCGCGCGACCGCACCCGCGCAGGCCTCCTCGCCTGCGTGGAGCGCGGCATCAAGAGCGGCGAGCTGTCGGCCACGACCGATGCCAAATCGCTGGCCGCGGTGTTCGACAGCTTCCTGCTGGGCCTGTCGATCCGCGCGCGCGACGGCGCCCGGCATGCGCTGCTCGACGCGGCGATCACGCAGGTCCTGACGCTCTGGGATGCGGCCGTCGCGCGCAAGCGCTGAGTGGCGCTGCGCGGCGCCGAAGGTGCCGATCTTTCTTCGCAAAGCGTCTTGACCCTCACGCAACGTGAGGTCCTACGATGCCTTCAACTTTTCGAGAGAAGGCATGCATTTGAAGATTGGCGAACTCGCGCGGCGCACCGGCCTGACCGTGCGCACCCTGCACCACTACGACGACATCGGCCTGCTCAAGCCCGCGACGCGCGGCGCGAGCGGCTACCGGCTCTATGGCCGCGAAGACATCGCGCGGCTCTACCGCATCCAGGCGCTGCGCCGGCTCGACGTGTCGCTGGCCGACATCGCGGCCCTGCTCGACGACGAGGCCCACGGGATCGATGACATCGTGGCCCGGCAGCTGGGCGCGCTCGAACAACAGATCCGCCAGGCCAGCGCGCTGCGCGATCACCTGATCGCACTGCAGGCGCAGCTGCGCGCCCAGGCGGAGCCGGGCATGGACGAGTGGCTGCTCGCGCTCGAGGGCATGGTCGCGGGCGCCCGGTACTTCAGCGACGACGAACGCGCCCGATTGAAGCCGCCCGCGGCCGAGGCCCAGCGGGCGCACAAGGCCGCGCTGACCGCCACGCTGCAGGCCCTGATGCGCACGGGCGCCGCGCCGGACGGCGCCGAAGCCATCGACCTCGCGCGCCAATGGATCGCGATGCTGCTCGACGAGGCCCGGGGCGACGAGGGCCTGCTGATGAAGCTCTACGCCATGCACTGGCACGAGCCCGGCCTGCGCGCGCTCACCGGCGTCGACCAAGCCGCCATGCGCTTCATCTCGCTGGCCATGGCGCACCATCGGCTGAGCCTCTACGCGCCCTTCTGCAGCCCCGAGGAGATGACGCTGCTGCGCCGGCACTACATCGACCGCACCGACGACTGGCCCGCGCTGATCGCCCGCGTGCGCGACTGCCTGCAGCGCGGCGTGCCCGCGAGCGCCCCTGAGATGCAGGCGCTGGCCGCGGACTGGCAGGCGCTGTCGCTGGCCAAGGCCGGTGGCGACGCGGTCCTGCAGGCCCGGCTGCAGGCCGCCTTCGAGCACGAGCCCGAGCTGCGCCGGGGCTCGGGCATCGACACGGCGCTGACGGCCTATGTCGGCGCAGCCCTCCGCGCATCGAATCTTTTCGACCACCGCTCCGCATGACCTCCAACCCGCCCGCCACCGCCCACTTCTTCACCGGCAACTTCGCGCCGATCGCCACCGAGCACGACCTCGACACCCTCGAGCTGATCGGCCAGATCCCCGCAGCCCTGTCCGGCGCGCTCTACCGCGTCGGCCCCAACCCGCAGCACACGCCGCGCGACGACCACTACCACTGGTTCTCGGGCGACGGCATGGTGCATGCGTTCTTCATCGACGGCGGCAGCGTCCGCTACCGCAACCGCTGGGCGCGCACGCCCAAGTGGCAACTCGAGCACCAGGCCGGCCGCGCGTTGTTCGGCTCCTTCGGCAACCCCGCGACCAGCGACCCGTCGGCGCTGGGTCGCAACAGCGGCACGGCCAACACCCACATCGTGTGGCACGGCGAGCGGCTCTTCGCGCTGGAGGAATCGCACCAGCCCTTCGAGCTCGATGCCTTCACGCTCGAATCCCGGGGCCACCAGGACTTCGACGGCCGGATCGCGGCGCGTTGCACCGCCCATCCCAAGGCCGATGCGGCCACCGGCGAGCTGCACTTCTTCGCCTACTCGCCCGACGGCCCGGGCACGCGCGCCATGCAGTACGGCGTGATGGACGCGCAGTGCCGGGTGACGCGCCTCGACAGCTTCGATGCGCCCTACGCCAGCATGGTCCACGACTTCATGCTCACGAGCCGCCATGTGCTGTTCCCCGTCATGCCGCTGACGATGAGCGTCGACCGCGCCATGCGCGGCAAGCCGCTGCTGGCCTGGGAGGACGGCCTGCGCACCCACGTGGGCGTGCTGCGGCGCGGCGCGCCGGCCTCGGCCATGCGCTGGTTCCAGACCGAGGCCTGCCACGTCTTCCATGTGATGAACGCCTGGGACGACGGCGACACCGTGGTCGCCTACGTGATGCAGGCCGACCAGGCGCCGGGCCTGCCCGACGCCGAAGGCCGGCCCGGCGACCCCGAGGCCATGGCCGCGCGCCTGTGGCGCTGGACCTTCGACCTCGCCGGCGACGCCCCCAACTTCGCGCGCGTGCAGCTCGACGACCTGGTGGCCGAGTTCCCGCGCATCGACGAGCGCTGCACCGGGCTGCGCAACCGCTACGGCTTCTATGCCTGCCATGCGACGCCGCGGGCGCGTGGCGATGCCGAAAGCACGCTCTACGACAGCCTCGCCTGCTTCGATTTCACGACCGGCCGACGCCGCGTTTACACCCTGCCTGCCGGCGACGTGGCCTCCGAGCCGGTGTTCGTGCCACGCAGCGCCGACGCGCCCGAAGCCGACGGCTGGCTGCTCAGCGTGGTCTGGCGCGCAGCCGAGCAGCGCAGCGACCTGCTGGTGCTCGATGCCCAGCGGCTCGATGCCGGGCCGCTGGCGATCGCCCGGCTGCCGCACCGTGTGCCATTCGGCTTTCATGGCAGCTGGCGCGCGAACGACCGGGGCTGAAGGCGCCTGCCCCTTGGCCGCGGAAGGCGGCTGTCAGCCAGGGGATGGCCAATGGGTCTAAGATTCGGGCCCTGCTTGATAACCACAAGCCCATTCCCATGCTCAGACTTTCAGAAATCAAGCTCCCGCTCGATCCGCCCGCCGATGCGCTCGCGCATGCCGTGCAGGGCCTGCTCGGCGTCGACGCCGCAGCGATCGCCAACATCCACGTCCACAAGCGCAGCTTCGACGCCCGCAAGGTCGACCTGCTGCAGGTCTACATCGTCGACGTGACGCTGGCCGACCCGGCCGACGACGCGCGCCTGCTGGCCAAGCTGGCCGGCAACCCGCGGGTGACGACCGCGCCCGACATGGTCTACCGGCCGAGCGCGCAGGCGCCGGCCGAGTTGCCGATCCGCCCGGTGGTGATCGGCTTCGGCCCCTGCGGCATCTTCGCGGCGCTGATGCTGGCGAAGATGGGCTTCAAGCCCATCGTGCTCGAACGCGGCAAGACCGTGCGCCAACGCACCCGCGACACCTGGGGCCTGTGGCGCAAGAGCGTGCTCAACCCCGAGTCGAACGTGCAGTTCGGCGAAGGCGGCGCCGGCACCTTCTCCGACGGCAAGCTCTACAGCCAGATCAAGGACCCGCGCTTCCTGGGCCGCAAGGTGATGGAAGAGTTCGTCAAAGCCGGCGCGCCACCGGAGATCCTCTACGTCGCGCACCCGCACATCGGCACCTTCAAGCTGGTGAAGGTGGTGGAGAACATCCGCGAGCAGATCGTGGCGCTGGGCGGCGAGATCCGCTTCGAGCAGCGCGTGACCGACGTGCACATCGAAGACGGCCACCTGCGCGGCCTGACCGTGCGCGACCAGCAGACCGGCGCCTCGAGCGAACTGCGCTGCGACCACGTCGTGATGGCGCTGGGCCACAGCGCGCGCGACACCTTCGAGATGCTGCATGCCCGCGGCGTGCACATCGAGGCCAAGCCTTTCTCGATCGGCTTCCGCGTCGAGCACCCGCAAGGGCTGATCGATCGCGCGCGCTGGGGCCGGCATGCGGGCCATCCACTGCTGGGCGCGGCCGACTACAAGCTGGTGCACCACGCGAGCAACGGCCGCTCGGTCTACAGCTTCTGCATGTGCCCGGGCGGCACGGTGGTCGCGGCCACCAGCGAGCCGGGGCGCGTCGTGACCAACGGCATGAGCCAGTACTCGCGCAACGAGCGCAACGCCAATGCGGGCATCGTGGTGGGCATCGAGCCCACGGACTATCCCGGTTGGGAAAACGGCCAAACCGGCTCGCCGCTGGCCGGCATGGTGCTGCAGCGCGAGCTCGAATCCAATGCCTTCGTGCTCGGCGGCAGCGACTACCGCGCGCCGGGGCAGCTGGTGGGCGACTTCGTCGCCGGCACGCCCTCGACCGCGCTCGGCAGCATCGTGCCCTCGTACAAGCCGGGCGTGACGCCGACCGACCTGCACCAGGCCCTGCCGGCCTATGCGATCGAGGCGATGCGCGAGGCCTTCCCGGCCTTCGGCCGCAAGATCAAGGGCTTCGACACGCACGACGCGGTGCTGACCGGCGTCGAGACGCGCACCTCGTCGCCGATCCGGATCACGCGCGGCGAGGACTTCCAGAGCCTCAACACCCGCGGCCTGTACCCGGCCGGCGAAGGCGCGAGCTACGCGGGCGGCATCCTGTCGGCCGGCGTCGACGGCATCAAGGTCGCCGAGGCCGTGGCGCGCGCCGTGCTGCAGGACGCCGAGCGCCTGCCGAAGGCCGCGTGATGGCGTTTCCCAAGGCCTCCGCCGCGCAGTTCGCCGGCGCCACGCTCGCGATGGCGGCGGTGGTGCTGGCCTCGAACATCCTGGTGCAGTTCGCGATCAACGACTGGCTGACCTGGGGCGCCTTCAGCTACCCGGTGGCCTTCCTGGTGAGCGACCTGATCAACCGCCGCTTCGGCCCCGGCCCGGCACGCCGCGTGGCGTACATCGGCTTCGCGGTGGCGGTGATGGCGTCGCTGGCGCTCGCACCGGCGCGCATCGCGATCGCGTCGGGCCTGGCCTTCATCGCCTCGCAGCTGCTCGACATCGGCATCTTCGACCGGCTGCGCCGCGGCACCTGGTGGCGCGCGCCGCTGGTGGCCACGGTGATCGCGGCCGTGCTCGACAGCGCGGTGTTCTGGGGCATCGCCTTCGCGGGCACCGACGGCCCCTGGCTGACCTGGGCGCTGGGCGACCTGGGCGTGAAGCTGGCGGTCGGCGTGCTGATGCTGCTGCCCTTCCGGCTGCTGATCGGCCGTGCGGTCGGCGCGGGTCCGGCACAGGCGACCGGTCGCTGAAACACAGGAAGGAGAAGCCCATGGCCGACGAGACCGATTTCCACGACTTCCATTTCTACGAACCCGCCAAGGGCCACGGCCTGCCGCACGACCCGTTCAACGCGATGGTCGGGCCGCGGCCGATCGGCTGGATCTCCTCGCAGGACAGCGAAGGCCGGCGCAACCTCGCGCCCTACAGCTTCTTCAACGGCTTCAACTACACGCCGCCGATCATCGGCTTCGCCAGCATCGGCGCCAAGGACAGCCTGCACAACATCCGCCAGACCGGCGAGTTCGGCTGGAACCTCGCGACCCGGCCGCTGGCCGAGCGCATGAACGCGTCGTGCGCCGCGGTGCCGCCCGAGGTCGACGAGTTCGAGCTCGCCGGGCTCACGCCGGTGGCCTCGCGCTGCATCGCGGCGCCGCGCGTGGCCGAGAGCCCGGTGTCCTTCGAGTGCAAGCTCACCCAGATCGTGCAACTGCAGCGCGCCGACGGCCAGGCCGTCGAGACCTGGCTGGTGCTGGGCGAAGTGGTGGGCGTGCACATCGCGCGCCACCTGCTCAAGAACGGCATCTACGACACGGCGGCGGCCGAACCAATCCTGCGCGCAGGCGGCCCGGCCGACTACTTTTCCGTGACCCACGACAATCTCTTCAAGATGTTCCGTCCGCGCTGAGCGCGGGCCCTTCGCTTTGCGGCACCTCGGTGCGGCCCTCACCCCGAACAGAACCATGACAGACGCACCCGAAACCACCACCTCCGCACCGGCCGAAGCCGTCGCCGTGCCCTCGCCAGCGGCCGACGCCGCAGCGCCCGCAGCACAGCCGGAATCGACCGGACGCCCGCCCCGCTCGCGCGGCGGCCGCGGCCGGCGCGCACGCCCGACCGAAGGCGCAGCCGCGCCCGAACAGGAACAGCAAGCCGCGCAGCCGGCGGCGAAGCAGCCGAATGCCCAGCGCAAGCCGCAGCAGCAGGCCGCGCGCAAGGTGCACCCGGTGCTCGAACGCCTGTTCGAGCTCTACCCCAAGCTCTTCGGCGCGCGCTTCCTGCCGCTCAAGCTGGGCATCTACCAGGAACTGCTGGCCGCCCACGGCGACGAGTTCAAGGCCGAGGACCTGAAGCTCGCGATGGGCCTGCATGCCCGTTCGACCCGTTATCTCGAATGCGTGGCCGCGGGCCATCCGCGCCATGACCTGCAGGGCAACCCGGTCGAGCCGGTGGCGCCCGAGCACATCCACCACGCGATCCTCGAGGCCTTCCGCCGCCGCCAGGCGCGCAGCAAGGAAGACCTGGGCCCGCAGCTGCGCGAACGCATCATGGCCGCGATCGAGGCCTCGGGCGTCGGCCGCGAAGCCTATGCCGAGCGCGTGCGCGCACGCGACGATGCATCGAATGCCGCGCTCGACGACGCGCTGGCCGAACTGGGCCGCCAGGCCGCCAAGCGGGAAGCGCTGGTGCGCGCCTTCGAGGCCAGCGGCAAGACCGAGGCCGAGTTCGCCGACATGTACGGCATGGACCCGAAGGACGTCTCGCGCACGCTGAACCGGGTGCGCCGCGACAAGGCCGAGGACGAGAAGCGCGCGGCTGCGGCAGCCGTTGCAGCGGCCGCTACCGAAGTCGAGGCCGCCAAGGCCGCCGAACCCGAAACCGCGGTCGCCGACGACACGGCATCGACGACGGAAACGCCCGCCGCCTGAGCGCCCCGCGCCCATGAAAAAGCCGGCGTCCAGCGCCGGCTTTTTTCATGGGGCGAAGGGTGTGCCGTCGCTCAGCCGCGCTGCGAATTCTGCAGCGCCGCGATGCGCTCCTCGATCGGCGGGTGGGTGGCGAACAGCTTGCCCATCGCACCCGTGATGCCCATGGCCTCGACCGCCTTCGGCAGCTCGCCGGCGGGCATGCCGCCCAGGCGGGCCAGCGCGTTCATCATCGGCTGCTTGCGGCCCATGAGTTCGGCCGCACCGGCATCGGCGCGGAATTCGCGCTGGCGCGAGAACCAGGCCACGACGATCGCCGCGGCGAAGCCCAGCACGATGTCGAGCACGATGGTGCTCACGTAGTAGCCGATGCCCGGGCCCGAATTGCGGTCGTCGCCGCGGCGCAGGAAGGAGTCGACCGCATAGCCGATCACGCGCGAAAGGAACACCACGAAGGTGTTCATCACGCCCTGGATCAGCGTCATCGTGACCATGTCGCCGTTGGCAATGTGGGCCACCTCGTGGCCGATCACGGCCTCGACCTCTTCGCGCGTCATGCCCTGCAGCAGGCCGGTCGACACCGCGACCAGCGACGAGTTCTTGAACGCGCCGGTGGCGAAGGCGTTGGGCTCGCCCTCGAAGATCGCGACTTCGGGCATGCCGATGCCGGCCTTGTCGGCGAACTTGCGCACGGTGCCGACGATCCAGGCCTCGTCGGCCGACTGGGGCGTGTCGATCATGCGCAGGCCGGCGGTCCACTTGGCCATCGGCTTGCTGATCAGCAGCGAGATGATCGCGCCGCCGAAGCCCATGATCAGCGCGAAGCCGAGCAGCGCCGTGAGGTTGAGCCCGTTGGCCGTGAGGAAGCGGTTCACGCCGAGCAGGCTCGCGACCACGCCCAGCACCGCGACCACCATCACGTTGGTCAGGACGAACAGAAGAATGCGTTTCAAGTTGGTTTCTCCGTGGGGAAATCTGCCCCTCAAATGGGGGCCCCGGGGCTCTCTTCAAGCCGTGCGCGGCATGGAGGCCCTGGCGTTGTGATGCGTCATGGGCGCCCCGGGCGGCGGCAACCGGGCAACCATGATAGGAGCAAAAATCGGCGCGCCCTGGTAATCCCTGTGTTCACCAAGGCCTGTGGGCCGACCGGGTGCGGCCCGGGCGGAGCGCGCGGCGCCCCAGCTCAGGCCCTGGGCCTGAAGACCTGCGCGTCGGCGTAGAAAGCGGGCGATGCGTTCTCCGCGCACCAGCCGGGAACGCCCAGCACCGGCAATGCCGCGAAGGGCTTGGTCCGCAGCCATGCCGGGTCGAGGGTGCCCGCCAGCGCGGCATCGTCGAGGGCCGCCGATGCGCCCGCGGGCGTGCGCAGCACATGCGCGGTGATCGGCTTGCGCGGCGTCACCAGTTTCTCGAGCAGTGCGTGACCGAAGAGCCACAGCCGCGCCTCCTGCCAGCGCGCCCGCTCGGTGACGAACAGCCGCTGCCAGTCGCGCTCGACCAGCGCCTGCCAGAGCACGGGCGGTGCGTCGAGCAGTGCACCGTTCTCGTCGAACAGCGTGAGCGCGTCGCGCAGCGGGCCGCGCACGGTGGCCACGCCGCGGCGCGCGATCTCGCCGGCCTGCAGCTGGTTGAGCCGACGCTTGGTGTGCGGGAACGCGAGCCACACGAGGCCGTTGAAGAAATCGTGCAGGTTGTCGCGGGTCGGGACGGTGCGGGTCTCGAAGATGTGCGCCTCGTAGGCCTGGCCGGTGGGCAGCGCGTCCTGCGGCACGAAGGCGGGCGCGTTCTCGGGTCTCAAGGCCGACAGCGCGGCGGCCACCGACGAGGCCTGCTGCACGGCCTGCGCCACCGCTTCGCCGCGGGCGCGGTACGGCGCGAGCCAGGGCTGCGCCCAGTCGATCGCGCTCAGGCTCAAGGCAGGGGCGCGCCCGTCCAGCGGATGCGGTCGGGGTGCTGCATGACCGCGAACTCCGACGTGAGCTTGTCGAAGAGCTTGAGCGAACTGCCGCTCTTGCTCAGCAGGCCGGCTGCGCGCAGCGCCTGCGCCACGTCGTTGAGCTGCACCTCGTGCCCGCTGCGCAGTGCCGGCACGGCCGCGAGGATGAACTCGGCGGCTTCGGACACCGGCGCGGGCTGGGGCGCGGCGGCCGTCTTGCGGGCCGCGGTCTTGCGCGCGACCTTCTTGGCCGGCGCGGTCTTGGCTGCAGCAGCGGGCGCAGGCGCGACCGTGCGGGCGGCCGGCTTGGCGACGGCCTTCACGGCAGTCTTGCGGGCCGGACGGGGCGCCGCTTCGGCCGCGGCCTGCGAGCGCCGCGAGCGAGGCGCCGCTTCGGCCGCAAGCTGCGGGCGCGCCGCATGGTGCTGCAGGTCGGTGAAGGCGTCGTAGGCGGCCACGGTCTCTTCGCCGGTCTTGCCCTGCTGGCCGATGCCGCAGACGCGGCAGCCCTTCTCGCGCAGCCGGATCACCAGCGGCGCGAAGTCGGAGTCGGAGGACACCAGGTAGACGATCTGCGGCCGCTCGGCGATGGCCAGGTCGATCGCATCGACGGCCAGCGCGATGTCGGTGCTGTTCTTGCCCGCGGCCAGGTTGACCATCGGCCGCACCGACAGCCGCTTGAACAGCGCCTGGTGCTTGAGCGCGACCTCGGGCGTGCCGTAGGCGCGGCGCACATGCAGCGCGCCGTGTTCCTTCAGCACCAACTGCACCGCCTGCTCCATCACGTCGGCCGACACGTTGTCGGCGTCGATCAGCAGCATGACCTTCGGGGCGGCGTTCATACGAGCTTCCAGGGCAGCGACTCGCCGCCGCGCAAGGGTTTCAGTTCGGCCTCGCCATAGGGCACGGTCTCGGGCACGGTCCACGGCTCGCGGCGCAGCGTGATGGTGTCGGTGTTGCGCGGCAGGCTGTAGAAGTCGGGGCCGTGGAAGCTCGCGAAGCCCTCGAGCTTGTCGAGCGCGCCGGCGTTGTCGAAGGCCTCGGCGTAGAGCTCGATCGCGGTCAGCGCGGTGTAGCAGCCCGCGCAGCCCAGCGCATGCTCCTTGAGGTGCGAGGCGTGCGGCGCGCTGTCGGTGCCGAGGAAGAAACGGTCGCTGCCGCTGGTGGCGGCCTCGACCAGCGCCACGCGGTGGGTCTCGCGCTTGAGCACCGGCAGGCAGTAGTAATGCGGCCGGATGCCGCCGGTGAAGATCGCGTTGCGGTTGTAGAGCAGGTGGTGGGCCGTGATCGTGGCCGCGGTGAAGCGGTCGGCCGCGCGCACGTAGTCGGCGCCTTCCTTGGTGGTCAGGTGCTCGAACACGATCTTGAGTTCGGGGAAGTCGCGCCGCAGCGGGATCAGCACGCGGTCGATGAACACCGCCTCGCGGTCGAACAGGTCGATGCTCGGGTCGGTGACTTCGCCATGCACCAGGAACAGCAGGCCGTGCTTCTGCATGGCCTCGAGCGTCTTGTAGGTGTGGCGCAGGTCGGTCACGCCGGCGTCGCTGTTGGTGGTGGCGCCGGCCGGGTAGAGCTTGAGCGCGCGCACGCCGGCTTCGGCGGCCAGCGCGATTTCCTCGGGCGGCAGCCGGTCGGTGAGGTACAGCGACATCACGGGCTCGAAGGCCGTGCCGGCGGGCACCGCCGCCAGGATGCGGTCGCGGTAGGCCAGGGCCTGTTGCGCGGTCGTGACCGGCGGGCGCAGGTTGGGCATGATCAGCGCGCGGCCCATCTGGCGGGCCGAATGCGGCACGACGGCTTCGAGGGCGGCGCCGTCGCGCACATGCAGGTGCCAGTCGTCCGGGCGGGTGATCGTGAGGGTGTCGGCAGAGCGTGTCATGCCCCGATTGTCCCATCGGCCCGCGCCCCGCGGCGGACCTGGCACGGGCCTGGCACGGGCCTGGCACGGCGGGCCGGTAGCTAAGGAAACCCCCGATAGAGCTGGGGCTGCAAGTCGTTACGATCTTCGCAGCCTTGCCAGCGGCAAGGTGCACGGACCCCGTTTCCGGTGCCTGCCCCGGTGACACAACGACTCCAACATCCACCACCCGCTTCGCAGCCTCCCGCCCTCCTCCGATGTCCTCCCCTCCCGAGTCCGGCGCCCTGTTGGACGCCACCAGCCCCCTCCCCCCGCAGATCGAAGCCGCCGACGAACCGGCCAAGGTGCCGCTGGCCATCGAGGACTGGGCCACCGTCGTGATCATGGGCCTGCTGGCCTGCATCACCTTCGCCAACGTGCTGGTGCGCTACTTCACCGACTCGTCCTTCGCCTGGACCGAGGAGTTCTCGGTCTTCCTGATGATCCTGCTGGCCATGGTGGCCGGCTCGGCCGCGGTGGCGCGCGACCGCCACATCCGCATCGAGTACTTCTCGGAAAGCGGCTCGATGGCGCGGCGCAAGCGGCTGTCGCAGTTCGGCGCGGTGCTGGTGGCGGCGCTGTTCCTGCTGATCGCAGCGCTGAGCACGCGCATGGTCTGGGACGACTACCGCTTCGACGAGACCTCGCCGGGCATCGGCGTGCCGCAGTGGTGGTACTCGATCTGGCTGCCCATCGTGTCGACCGCGATCGCGCTGCGGGCCGTGGGCCTGTTCATCCGGCGCGGCCGCCGCGATGACAGCGAAGGCGCGCCGAAATGATCGCGACCTTGCTCTTCGTCGCCTTCGTGGTGCTGATGCTGGTCGGCGTGCCGATCGGCGCGGCGCTGGGCCTGGCCGGCGCGGCCTGCATCGCGCTCGCGAACGCCGACGCCCAGTGGTTCGGCCTCCTGGCCGTGCCCCAGAACTTCTACGCCGGCCTGGGCAAGTACCCGCTGCTGGCGATCCCGATGTTCGTGCTCGTGGGCTCGATCTTCGACCGGTCCGGCGTCGCGCTGCGGCTGGTGAACTTCGCGGTGGCAATGGTCGGGCGCGGCCCGGGCATGCTGCCGATGGTCGCGATCCTGGTGGCGATGTTCCTGGGCGGCATCTCGGGCTCGGGCCCGGCCAACGCCGCCGCCGTGGGCGCGGTGATGATCGCGGCGATGTCGCGCGCAGGCTACCCGCCGGCCTTCTCCGCCAGCGTGGTCGGTGCGGCCGCCGCGACCGACATCCTGATTCCGCCCTCGGTGGCCTTCATCGTGTATTCGGTGCTGGTGCCCGGCGCCTCGGTGCCGGCGCTGTTCGCCGCCGGCATGATCCCCGGCATCCTGGCCGGCCTGGCGCTGATCATTCCCGCGGTCTGGATGGCGCGCAGTCACAAGATGGGCGCGCTGGAAGCCAGCATGCCGCGGCCCGCGTTCTGGAAGAGCTTTCGCGAAGCCACCTGGGGCCTGGCGGCGCCGATCCTGATCCTTGGCGGCATGCGCGCCGGCTGGTTCACGCCGACCGAGGCCGCGGTGGTCGCGGTGTTCTACGGCCTGTTCGTGGGCATGGTGATCTACCGGACCATCAAGGTGCGCGACCTGTTCGTGATCCTGCGCGAATCGGGCGAACTCTCGGCCGTGATCCTGCTGGTGGTGTCGCTCGCGGGCATCTTCGCGTATTCGCTGTCGACACTGGGCGTGATCGACCCGGTGGCCACGGCCATCGTCAACTCCGGCCTGGGCGAGTACGGCGTGCTGGCACTGCTGATCGTGCTGCTGATCACGGTCGGCATGTTCCTCGACGGCGTGTCGATCTTCCTGATCTTCGTGCCACTGCTGTGGCCCATCGTGCAGCACTACAAGTGGGACCCGGTCTGGTTCGGCGTGATCCTCACGCTCAAGGTCGCGCTGGGCCAGTTCACGCCGCCGCTCGCGGTCAACCTGATGGTGTCGTGCCGCATCGCCAACGTGCGCATGGAAGAGACCGTGCGCTGGGTCGGCTGGATGCTGTTCGCGATGTTCATGGTGATGGTGGCCGTGATCATCTGGCCGCAGCTCGCGCTGTGGCTGCCGGCCAAGCTCGGCTACTGACCCCGCCCCTGCCCCTGCCCCTGATTTTTCACACGGAGACAAGACCATGAAATTCCGCCGCACCCTGCTCGGCCTCGCACTCGTCGCGACCGCTCTCGGCTTCACCACCGGCGCCATGGCGCAAGCGGCGTACAAGGCCGAGTACAAGATGTCGCTGGTGCTGGGTCCGCCCACGCCCTGGGGCCAGGCCGGCCAGATCTGGGCCAACCTGGTGAAGGAGCGCACCCAGGGCCGCATCAACATCAAGCTGTACCCGGGCGTGTCGCTGATCCAGGGCGACCAGACGCGCGAGTTCAGCGCGCTGCGCCAGGGCGTGATCGACATGGCGGTGGGCTCGACCATCAACTGGTCGCCGCAGGTCAAGCAGCTCAACCTGTTCTCGATGCCCTTCCTGATGCCCGACTATGCGGCGGTCGACGCGCTCACGCAGGGTGAAGTGGGCGCCGATCTGTTCAAGATCATCGACAAGGCCGGCGTGATGCCGCTGGCCTGGGGCGAGAACGGCTACCGCGAGATCACCAACTCCAAGCACGCGATCAAGTCACCGGCCGACCTGAAGGGCATGAAGATCCGCGTGGTCGGCTCGCCGCTGTTCGCCGACCTGTTCACCGCGCTGGGTGCCAACCCGACGCAGATGAGCTGGGCCGATGCGCAGCCCGCGCTCGCCAGCGGCGCGGTCGACGGCCAGGAGAACCCGCTGTTCCTGTTCACCGTGCTGAAGATGCACAACGTGGGCCAGAAGTTCGTCACCACCTGGGGCTATGTGGCCGACCCGCTGATCTTCGTGGTCAACAAGGAGATCTGGGCCTCGTGGACGCCGGCCGACCAGGCCATCGTGAAACAGGCCGCCATCGATGCCGGCAAGCAGGAAATCGCGATCGCGCGCAAGGGCCTGGTCGAAGCCGACAAGCCGGTGCTCAAGGACATCGCCGGCATGGGCGTGACGGTGACGCAGCTGACGCCGGAAGAACGCGAAGCCTTCGTCAAGGCCACGCGTTCGGTGTACGCCAAGTGGCGCCCGACGGTGGGCAACGACCTCATGGCCAAGGCCGAGAAGGCCATCGAGGCGCGCAAGAAGTAAGGCGCCCGCGCCGCAACGACGAAGGCCCCGCATGCGGGGCCTTTTTCGTGAGTGCGCGCTGCGTTGTTCCTAGCGCAGGTACTCGCCGCTGGCCTCGGGCTGGAAGGCGATGCCGGCGATGCGCAGCGCGCCGCCCGAGCCGTCGGGCGCGACCCAGTTCGCCACGTCGCCCACGCGCAGGCCCAGCAGCGCGGTACCGACGGGCGACAGCACCGAGATGCAGCCGGTGGCGGGATCGGCGTCCTGCGGATAGCTCAGCGTCAGCGTGCGCTCGCCGGCACCTGCCAGTTCGGTCACGTTGACGCGCGAACGCATCGTGACGACGTCGGCCGCGATGTCGGTCGGCGACACCAGGTCGGCGTTGTCGAGCACGGCCTGGATGGCCGGCGAATAGACCGCATCGGCGTCGGCGTACTTGGCCAGCCGGGCGTGATCGAGTTCGGTCAGGGTGCGGCCGGCAAGGATCGCGGACGAGACGGGAGAAGAAGAGGAAAGGGGTTGGACCATGGAACGCTCCTGGAGGAAATGCACAACGCCGGACGGAGGGCGCCCGGCGATCCAGTGGCGGGAATGAAAGGAGGGAAGCGGATCGCCGGGCTCAGGAATGTGCAGCAGCACTTCGAGCCGGCGGCATCTGACGAAGCTCCGCGCGCGGCCGCGTCGCCGGGCGGCTCGAGACGAGCCGGCGAGCGAGAACGCAGCCGAGGGAGAACGCGATGGAACGCATGTCGATATCGTAGGCCGGCTCGGCCCGCGTGCGGGCAATAGCCTTGCGCGGCATCAGGTACCGGGCGCACCCAGTAAAAAGGCCCCGCATCGCGGGGCCTCGGTGCAGCCAGGTGCCGGCGATCCGCTGGCTCAGTGCTGCAGGATCTTGTTGAGGAATTCCTTGGTGCGCGGCTGACGATTCTCCGGGTGGTTGAAGAACTCGTCCTTCTCGCAGTCTTCCAGGATGCGGCCGCCCACGTCGATGAAGATCACACGGCTCGCGACCTTGCGCGCGAAGGCCATCTCGTGCGTGACCACCATCATGGTCATGCCTTCCTTGGCCAGCGTGACCATCACGTCGAGCACTTCGCCCACCATTTCCGGGTCGAGCGCCGAGGTGGGCTCGTCGAACAGCATCACGATCGGGTCCATCGACAGCGCACGGGCGATCGCCACGCGCTGCTGCTGGCCGCCCGACAGCTGGCCGGGGAACTTGTCCTTGTGCGCCATCAGGCCCACGCGGTCGAGCATCTTGAGGCCGCGGGTCTTGGCCTCGTCGGCGCTGCGGCCCAGCACCTTGATCTGCGCGATCGTGAGGTTCTCGGTCACCGACAGGTGCGGGAACAGCTCGAAGTGCTGGAACACCATGCCGACCTTGGAGCGCAGCTTGGGCAGGTTGGTCTTGGGGTCGTGCAAGGGGATGCCGTTGACGGTGATCTCGCCCTTCTGGAAGGGCTCGAGCGCATTGACCGTCTTGATCAGCGTCGACTTGCCCGAACCCGAGGGGCCGCACACCACCACCACGTCGCCCTTGGCAATGTTCACCGAGCACTCGTTGAGCACCTGCACCGGGCCATACCACTTGGAGACGTTCTTGATTTCAATCATTTTTTCGGACATTTCAAACTCCTATGAGTGTGTTCGTCGCACCGTGGGTCCCCACGGTGCGCGAAGACGGCAGGGTCAGCGGATGATGGCGATCTTCTTGTGCAGGCGCTTGACCATCCAGGACAGCGAATAGCACAGGATGAAGTAGACGACCGCGGCCAGCAGGTAGGACTCGACGGTACGACCGTACTGCTTGCCCATCGTGTCGAAGCCCTTGAGCAGGTCGTAGGCGCCGATGGCGTAGACCAGCGAGGTGTCCTGGAACAGGATGATGGTCTGCGTGAGCAGCACCGGCAGCATGTTGCGGAAGGCCTGCGGCAGGATCACCAGGCGCATGTTCTGGCCGTAGGTCATGCCCACCGCCTGGCCCGCGTTCACCTGACCGCGCGGGATCGACTGGATGCCGGCCCGCATGATCTCGCTGAAGTAGGCCGCCTCGAACGCGATGAAGGTGATCACCGCCGAGATTTCCGAGCGGTAGTTGGCGCCCATCGAGCCGAACAGGTTGTAGAACGAGGCCGGCACCAGCAGGAAGAACCAGAGGATCACCATCACCAGCGGGATGCTGCGCATGCCGTTGACGTAGACGGCCGCCGGTGCGTCGAGCCACTTCTTGCCCGACAGGCGCATCAGCGCCAGCAGGGTGCCGAAGAACACGCCGCCGATGGTGGCGATCAGGGTCAGCATCACGCTGAAGTAGAAGCCCTTCAACACGAAGTTGGAGATGACTTCCCAGTTGTAGAAGGAAAAATCGAGGTTCAACATGTCAGTGTCCCCCGCCGCCGCTGGCCGAGACGATGAAGCCCGGAACGCGCGTTTTCTTTTCGATGAAGGACATGAGGCGGTTGATTGCGAAGGCCGAGACCACGTAGAGCGCCGTCACGGCCAGGTAGACCTCGATGCCGCGCGAGGTTTCTTCCTGCGCCTGCATCGCGAACATGGTGAGTTCGGACACCGACACGGCGAACGCCACCGACGAGTTCTTGAAGATGTTCATCGTCTCGCTCGTGAGCGGCGGAATGATGATGCGATAGGCCATCGGCAGGATCACGTAGCGGTAGTACTGGAAGGTGGTGAAACCCATCGCCATGCCCGCGTAGCGCTGGCCCTTGGGCAGCGCCTGGATGCCGGAACGCACCTGCTCGGCGATACGCGCGGAGGTGAAGAAGCCCAGCGCCAGCACGACCAGCACGAAGCTGGGCACCGTCTTCATCGGTGGGATGAGCGCGGGGATGACGTGGTACCAGAGAAAGATCTGGACCAGGAGCGGAATGTTGCGGAACAGCTCGACCCATGCATTGCCGAGGCGAATGAGCCATGGGTTGTCCGGCAGCGTGCGGATGATGCCCACCAGCGAGCCCAGCACCAGCGCGACGATCAGCGCCAGCAGCGAGACCGACAGCGTCCAGCCCCAGGCCGAAAGCATCCATTGCCAATAGGTCGGGAATTTCCCGCCCGGATCCTGCAAGAAGACCTGCCAATCCCAGTTTGATCCCATCGGGACTCTCCTTGTTGTTGTCGACTGATTCGATGTGAAGCGCGCCCTGCTTCAACAGAAACGCCCGCCGGATGTGGCGGGCGTTGGCGCAATGACCTGCGAAGCGATTACTTCTTCGCGGCGTAGTCTTCCATCGGCTTGTCGTTCGGGTTCGCCCAGGCGTCCTTCGTCGCGTCCGACAGGGCCAGGCCGATCTTCACGTTCGACGGCGGGATCGGTTGCAGGAACCACTTGTCCCACAGCTTGGCCAGGTCGCCGTTCTTGATCTGGGCCTTGATGCTGTCGTCCACGGCCTTCTTGAAGGCCGGGTCGTCCTTGCGGATCATGATGGCGATCGGCTCGACGCTCAGGACTTCACCGACGATCTTGAAATCGTTGGGAGCCTTGGACTTGGCGATGTTCGAAGCCAGGATGGAACCGTCCATCACGAAGGCGTCGGCACGGCCCGACTCGAGCAGCAGGAAGCTGTCGGCGTGGTCCTTGCCGAAGACTTCCTTGAAGTCGATGCCGCCGGCGCGTTCGTTCTTGCGCAGGGTCTGCACCGAGGTGGTGCCGGTGGTGGTCGCGACGGTCTTGCCGTTCAGGTCCTTGATCGAGGTGATGCCCGAGTTCGCCTTGACGGCGATGCGGATTTCCTCGACGTAGGTGGTGACGGCGAAGGACACGTCCTTGGCACGGGTGGCGTTGTTGGTGGTCGAGCCGCATTCCAGGTCGACGGTGCCGTTCTGCACCAGCGGCACGCGGTTCTGCGAAGTCACGGGCTGGTACTTGGTTTCCAGCTTCTTGCCGAGCGACTTTTCCAGATCCTTGATGATGTTGGCGCAGATGTCGTAGTGGAAGCCGGTGTACTGGCCGTTACCGAGGGTGTAGGAAAGTCCGGAGGATTCGCGCACGCCTTCGGTGATGCTGCCCGAGGCCTTGATCTTGGCGAGGGTGTCGTTGGCTTGTGCGAACGCACCGCCGGCGGCCATGACGGCGATGGTCAACGCCAATACTTGCTTCTTCATTACGAAACTCCTGAGTGAAACTGAAACAGCCAAATTTTAGACAGTCGCGCGGACGGGAATACCCGGTCCAACCCGGTGCGTCTACCGGCACCGATCTGGCGCGGCGCGAAAGCCCTCGATGCCTCCTTGGTGCACCGCACCGCCGACGCATGACATGCAAGGGACTAAGCAGTCTTTGTGCCCGCTTCACATCCCAGCAGGCCAGACCTTGGCGTCAGCGCGAAAAAGAACACACATGCACCGCTTTTCCCACCGTGTGACAGCAAAGCAGGCGGGACTGTATGCGGCGCACCCCTTGCTGACCAATGCCGTATGTGCGCGTCGTCATGCACATCGATCATAGTTTGTGCAGTGCAGCAAATAGTCAGTTGACGGGTTGGGTTTCGACCAGATAGGCCCACAGCGCATCCAGCGCGCGCTTGGGTGGTGCGACCTCGTCGTGGGTCGGCTTGGCGGCGGCACGGCCGGCCTTGGCCGGCGCGGCCACGGGACGCTCGCGATAGGCGCGTATTTCCATCGTGGCCTCGAGCCGGTCGATCTCGGGCGGCAACGCGCTCACCAGCCGCCGCGCCTTGACCTCCTTGCGCACCGCGCTCTGCGGCAGGAAGGCGATGCCGTGGCCCTCGAGCGCCATCGCCTTCAGGCCTTCGGACATGTCGGTCTCATAGACGCGGTCGAGGTGGATCGCGGTGTCCGACTCCTTGATCAGCTGGTCGACGATACCGCTCATGTAGGCGCCCGGCGCGTAGCCCAGGTAGGGCAGCGGCTGGCCCTGGCGGCCCGGCAGCCGGTAGCGCGGCGCGCCCTCGGCATCGGGCTTGACCCAGGGTGCGACCACCTCCTGACCCAGCACCACCATCTCGTAGCGGTTGGTGTCGAGCTGCAGCGGCTGCGAGGGGTGCTGGTAGGCGATCAGCAGGTCGCAGCTGCCCTCGACCAGGCGCATCACCGCGTCGTGCACGTTGAGTGCGATGAGCCGGCTCTTGAGCGGCCCGAAATGCTCGCGCAGCGTGGTGGCCCAGGCCGGGAAGAAGGTGAAGGCCAGCGTGTGCGGGACCGCGAACTCGATCACGTCGTGCGCTGCGGCCGAATGCCCGCGCAGCATCGCGCGCGTGCTCTGCAGGCCCTGCAGCATCTCGAGCGCCTGGCCATACAGCGTCTGGCCGGCCGGTGTGAGGCGCGTGGGGTAGGACGAGCGGTCCACCAGGTCGGTGCCGGCCCAGCCCTCGAGCGCCTGGATGCGGCGCGAGAAGGCCGGCTGCGTCACATGACGCAGCTGGGCCGAGCGGCTGAAGCTGCGGGTTTCAGCAAGACTGACGAAGTCTTCGAGCCACTTGGTTTCCATGGGGCTGGATTATGTGCGTCCGCCCGGCTCGCGGTGGCGCCCTGCGGTGTGCTTTTTCAGACCGGCGAGATCACGCCGCGGCCGGTGAAGTGGCCTTCGGCATTGGCCAGGAAACGCTCGAAGGAGGCCTGCGTGGCCTCGGGCGACCAGCCGGCCAGATGCGGCGTGAGGATCACGTTGTCCAGGCCGATCAGCGGCTGGGGCGGCAGCGGCTCGCTCTCGTAGACGTCGAGCCCGGCGCCCGCGATGCGGCCGTCGCGCAGCGCCGCGGCCAGCGCCTCGGTGTCGACCACGCTGCCGCGGCCGATGTTCACCAGGAAGCCCTTGGGCCCCAGCGCGTCGAGGATGCGCGCGTCGATGATGTGGTGCGTGGCCGCGCCGCCCGGCGCCGCGCACACCAGCACGTCGCACCATTCGGCCAGCGCATGCAGGTCGTCGAAGTAGCGGTGCGCCACGCCTTCCTTGGGCCGGCGGTTGTGATAGCCGATGGCCATGTCGAAGCCGGCCGCGCGCTTGGCAATCTTCTGGCCGATGGTGCCCAGGCCGAGGATGCCCAGGCGCTTGCCCGAGACGTTGGGCGGCTGCGGGATGGCCAGGCGCCAGACGCCGTCGCGGCACAGCCGGTCGAGCTGGCGGAAGTTGCGCATCGCCGAGATCAGCAGGCCGAAGGCGTGGTCGGCCACGCAGTCGTCGTTGGTGCCCTGCCCGTTCGCCACCACGATGCCGCGCGCACGCGCCGCGGCGAGGTCGACCTTCTCGTAGCCCGCGCCCATGCAGCACACCAGTTCGAGCGCCGGCATCGCGGCCATCTCGTCGGCCGTCAGGCCGGTCACGCCGATGGTCAGCACCACGCGGACATCGGCACCGCGCGCGGCGATCGTGGCCGTGCGCTCGGCGGGCTCGGCGGCGTAGCGCAGGTCGAAGTGCTCGGCGAGCACGGCCTGGTGTTCGTGCGAGACGTGGCTCAACACCAGCAGGGGAATCTTGGTCGTCATCTGTGATGGGTTCCGAATGAAGAGTGGGCTGCGCCCGCTGGACGGGTGGCTACGGCCTGAATGGCCTTGTCTCGTCACCGTCTCGGGCGAGGGAAGCATTTTCCACGCGGGAAACGAGCAATTGAGCGCCATGACCGCGATCGCGGCGTCGCGCATCCCGTATCGTCCATGAAAAGCAGCCGGCCGTGCTGGCAGTCGGGCATTCCTGTTCCTAGCGATTGCCGATCACCACATAGCCATCGCCGAACTTGTCGGCCTTCGGAGCCACCTTGGCGCACAGGCGCTGGTTGCACAGGTTCAGGTCGCCCGCGGCGATGGCGCCAAGGACCTCTCGGTTGTAGTCGATCTCCTGCAGCGCCTGGGCATTGCGCCACACCCAGTAGCTGCTGCCACCCACCACCAGCACCGCCATGGCAAGCAGCGCCAGCGAGACTTTCCACAGCCATGCCTTCTGGGCCGTGAGCAGCTGGCCCTGCGCCCTCTGCAAGAACTGCTCCGCATTCGTCAGCTCGCGCTGCATGTTCTTCTGTCCCTCGCGATGCGCGGCGTCGACATCGGCCGACAGACGCGAAGCGCTTTGGTCGAGCTGCTGGCTGGCCTGCGCGATCCGCGCCGCGGCGCCCTCGTTCTGTCGGCGCAGGTGCTCGGTCACGCTCGACAGGTTCAGCGCGAGCTCTTGCAGTTGTTCGGGGGTCATGGCGCACCTGTCTGGAGGGGTGGGGCCGACGAGGCCGATGGAGGCAAGGGGTCGGCGATCAGGAATTCGGGGCTGAAGGAGGAGCCACCGCTTTTTCTCAGTCGGGGCAGGGCATCCTGACCTGATTGCCCGAACTCGACGGTGACCGTCATGGGTTCGGTGCTTTCGTCAACCTTCACCCTGTGCCAGAGAATGGTCCACTTGCCGGCTTCGACGACGATGTTGGTGCTTTGGGGTGGACTCAGGAAGGCGTACTTTTTGCTGGGGAGGCTCACCTTTTCCACGATGCTGGCCTGGGCTGTCAGTTTGTAGATTCCGGGCGGCATCAATGGGGCGTTCGTAGGAATGCGTCCTTTTCTTGACATCAAGGTGGCTGGATCGATGTAGTCGTCGCCGAAAACGGCGCTGAACCATGCGCTGCCTTGGGCCTGCTGCGCTGTGACGCCAGGCACATAGGCTTGCGCGTCGACCTTCCCGGTACCCAGTGGCTCGCCAACGCGCTCCAATGTGCCAAAGCCAAAGATGGTGTACTTCTCGGTCTTACCAAAAACGACATCGCCCCAAAGCGCTCCGCGTAGCGGGTCAGCAGGCGCGGCAAAGCTCCGAGGCATGTTGCCCCCGCAGCGGCTGAAGCATTCACCGTACTGCGTCATCGCACAGCCCGGCAGTGCCAGCGCCACCCATGCGACGGCGAGCCACTTGCATTTCTGAGAAGCATTGTTCTGCATCGCACACTCTCCTATCGACCCATCACCAGGCCGCGTTGTTGTTGCTGCTGAGCTTCTTCTTGTAGCTGCGCGGCGATTTTTTGCTCGCGTTCAAGCTGCTGCTGGGCGATCAAGGCTTGCTCGTAGTCTTGACTCTGCTGTTGGAAGGCCTGCAATTCAGGGGAAGCTTGGTGCGCCTGGAGCACTTGGTCGTAGGCTTTGTCGTCTTTGCGCTCGATGGCGTCGACCAGCGCCTTGAATCGCTCGTCGATGGAACTTTGAGGGGTGATCGAAGCACCCAGCGGCTGATCTTGCGCGGCCGTGGGCATTGTCTTCGCGGGCGGCTCGACGGAGATTGGCACCTGGGTTTGTCGTCGCTGCGTGTGCTTGCCGTGCGGGTGGGGTACCGCGTCCAGATGCAGCGGGTGATCCTTGGCAAGGTAGTGTTGCTGGGCTTGGGTGCGTTGGACCTCGATATCGGCTTCCACCTCTCGAATAACCGCTTTCCGCTCGGGTTTAGGGTCGTTCGCAATAGCCTGGAACTTCCCCTCCAAATCCCGCAGCGCCTCCTGATACAACGGACTGCCGTCCACCCTCGGATGGTCATTCTTCCCTTCGGGCAGCGAGCTTTGGCTGACAACCTGCCCTTGCCCATCGCGCGTTTCGACGGCGTAGCTGGGCGTGAAGTAGTTCTGGGCAATGAGCGGCCCTGTCGGCGTTCTGGTTTCGGTGCTCAAGGCCTGGCCGGTCGCGGGGTCGCTCGTCGTGGTGGTGAAGCGCCGGCCTTGATCGAGGTCCAGCACCTTCTCGACGCGGTGGCCTTGCTCGTCGGTGTAGCCGAGCTTGAAGCGGCCGTGCGCCATGGCGCCCGCCTGATTGGCAGGGTGGTCTGGATGGGGCTCCCACACCGGCGCACCACGTTGTTTGATGCTGTCGATGCTGTTGTGGAAAAAGTCGCGCTCGCGGTCGCTCAGGGGCAGCGTGACGAACTGCTCGAACGCGGTCTTCTTGAGGCCCACGGCCCCCATCGCATGTCCGCCCATCGAAAGGGGATTGAAGTCCACGCCGCCGCCCTTGTCGCGCAAGGCCGGCATTTCGGCCAGCATGCGTTCGCGAGCGGACGCGGGGTAGCTGCCAGCCAGCGCTTCGAAGCCGGCCACGCCCTTGTTCTTGAAATAGCCGGCGACGGCGCCTTCGGGCTTCCAGTCTTGCAGGCCATGCAGAAACTCAGTTTCGGCCGTGGTACGGATGTCGTGGTAGCGGGCGTCGGCGGCCAGGGCGGTGGCGTTGGTGGATCGCTCCCAGCCGCTCAGTTCGGCCCAGGTGCGGTATTCGCCGGGGCGCCCGGGGCGCCCGGGGCGTTCAAATTCTTTGTGACCTTGCAGCATGCGATCGCGCTGGTCGGCCGCATACCAGCATTCGATGTCGTGGCGCTGGGCGATGGTGTCCGCGTAGGAATTCGCGCCCGTCGTGCGCGGCACCTCGGGGTCGGCAAGTTGCTGGTGGATCGTGTAGTGCGCCGCCACCTGCGCATCGAGGTTGTAGACCCGGTCGCCATTCGGCAGCGCGGTGCCATACAGATCAGGCCGGCTGCCCTTGGCGGGATGGATCTGGCTGCCCCCTCCGAAGTAGTCGGCGCCGGGTGAATTGCCATAGCGCGGCGGCAGGCTCTGATCGGCCTGGTGTCTGTGATCGCCCATTCTTTGAGGCTCCCTGTGATGGCTGAAGCATGCACATCCCGGACGAAATGACAGCGGTCCATGCCGCCGCACACCATCCGTTTTGGCGCATGCTACTTCCCCTCAAGCAAGCTACAAAGCGATGAGAAATGTGTTCAAAGATTGACCGGCGTCGCCTCGATTTTCTGCAGCGCCCACATCTGCGCATAGCGCCCCTGGCGTGCCAGCAGCTCCGCATGGGTGCCGCGCTCGACGATCACGCCGGCCTCCAGCACCAGGATCTCGTGCGCATCGACCACCGTCGACAGCCGGTGCGCGATGACCAGCGTGGTCTTGTTCTGCGCCGCGCTCTTGAGCTCCGACTGGATCGCGCGTTCGTTAGCCGAATCAAGCGCCGAGGTGGCCTCGTCGAAGATCACGATCGGCGGGTTCTTGAGCAAGGTGCGCGCGATCGCCACGCGCTGCTTCTCGCCGCCCGAGAGCTTCAGGCCGCGCTCACCGACCGGCGTGTCGTAGCCCTTGGGCGTGACGGCGATGAAGTCGTGGATGCGCGCGGCCTTGGCCGCGGCCTCGATCTCGTCGGTCGTGGCGCCGGGCCGGCCGTAGGCGATGTTGTAGGCCACGCTGTCGTTGAACAGCACCGTGTCCTGCGGCACGATGCCGATGGCCTGGCGCACGCTGGACTGGGTCACCAGGCGGATGTCTTCGCCGCCGATGGTGATCTTCCCCTGCTGGACGTCATAGAAGCGGTACAGGAGTCGGGCCAGCGTGGATTTTCCGGAGCCTGAAGGGCCCACCACCGCCACCGTCTTGCCGGCCGGGATCTCGAAGCTCACATGCTGGAGGATCGGCCTCGAGGGCTCGTAGGCGAAGCTGACGTCCTCGAAACGGATGGTGGCGTCGACGCTGCCGCCCTCCCCCCCGCCGCCCTCTTCCGGAGGCAGAGGGCGCAAGGACAGAGCCCGGGCGCCCGGCGCGTCCTGCACCTCGCGGTCCTTCTCCATCAGCACGAACATCTTGTCGAGGTCGGTCAGGCTCTGCTTGATCTCGCGGTAGATCACGCCCAGGAAATTGAGCGGGATGTAGAGCTGGATCATGAAGGCGTTGACCATCACCAGGTCGCCCAGCGTCATGCGGCCCTCGACCACGCCCGAGGTGGCGCGCCACAGCATCAGCACCAGGCTGACGGCGATCAGCAACTGCTGGCCCGCATTGAGCATCGACAGCGTGCGCTGGCTCTTGATCGCGGCCTTGCGGTAGCGGTCGAGGCTGGCGTCGTAGCGCCTGGCCTCGAACTCCTCGTTGTTGAAATACTTGACGGTTTCGTAGTTCAGCAGCGAGTCGACGGCACGGCTCTGCGCCATGGTGTCGAGCTCGTTCATGGTCTTGCGGAACTGCGTGCGCCATTCGGTCACGGTCACGGTGAAGCCGATGTAGAGCACCAGCGCTGCGCCGGTAATCCAGACGAACAGCGCATCGAACTTGACGCCCAGGATGGTCAGCACCAGCGCCAGCTCGATGATGGTCGGCACGATGCTGTAGAGCGACATCGAGATCAGCGAGTGCACGCCGCGCGTGCCGCGCTCGATGTCGCGCGTCATGCCGCCGGTCTGCCGCTCGAGGTGGAAGCGCAGGCTCAGCGCATGCAGGTGGCGGAACACCTCCAGCGAAATGCGCCGCGCCGCGCCCTCGGTGGCCTTGGCGAACACCAGCTCGCGCAGCTCGCTGAACAGCGAGGTCGACAGCCGCAGCAGGCCGTAGCCGACCAGCAGCGCGATCGGCACCACGAGCAGCGCCTGCGCCATGTCGGGCTTGGGCGTCATGGTGTCGACCAGGGTCTTGAGCAGCACCGGCACGCCGACGTTGGCGACCTTGGCGCCGACCATGAAGGTCAGCGCGGCCAGCACCCGCCATTTGTAGTCCCAGAGGTAGGGGAAGAGGCGCCGCAGCGTCGCCCAGTCGGAGCGGTCGGCCCGTTCGGGCGCGCCGCCGGGGGCATGGTGGGGAGAGGGAATGGCTTCGCCGCTGCGGCGCATGGGGGACAATCTGGCTGTTATTTGCTTCGATTGTGCCCATGTCCCATTCTCCCGACGCCAACGTGGCCGCCGTCCTCAAGAGCCTGCCCACCGACATGGAGCTGGTGCTCAAGGTCATCCCGATGCCGGCCGACTGCAATGCCAACGGCGACATCTTCGGCGGCTGGGTCATGGCCCAGTGCGACCTGGCCGGCTCGGTGATTCCGGCGCGCTACACCCAGGGCCGGATGGCGACGGTGGCGGTCAACGAGTTCGTCTTCAAGCAGCCGGTGCGCATCGGCGACATCCTGTCTTTCTATTCGAAGCTGGTGCGCATCGGGCGCACCTCGGTCACGGTCACGGTCGAGGTCTTCGCCGAGCGCTTCAAGGCCCAGGGCAACTACATCAAGGTGACCGAAGCCACCTTCACCTACGTCGCGATCGACGACCACGGGCGGCCGCGGCCGATCGCGCCTACGGCCTAGTTGCTCATGCGCACCGACTTGTCCAGGTACTCGTTGGTGAACAGCGTGGCCGGCTCGAAGGCCTTTTCGATGCCGATCATTTCCTTGACCAGTTCGTAGTCGGTCTTGACGCGCGCGCCGTCGAAGGCGCCCAGCGCCACGCCGGTGGTGGTGTCGTCGCGCATCAGCTGCTTGATGCGTTCCCACTGGTCGCGCTGGTTGTCGGGCGTCAGGCCGCTCACGCTGGCGGTCAACGCATCGAGGCAGGGTGCGAAGTCCTTCACGCAGGCCGCATAGGCGCGCTGCGTGACGGCCGCGAACTTGCGCACGCGCTCGGGGTTGGCCTTGAGATAGGCGCCGTTCACGAACAGCGAGTTGCCGTACACGTTCACACCCACCGTGCGCCAGGCCACGAAGCCCAGGTCGGGGCCGAACTCGCGCACCTTGAGGTCGTGCTCGTTGTAGAAGTCGCTGATGATGTCGACCGACTTGCTCTTGAGCGCGCCCACCTTGGCCTGCGGGCTCAGGTTGACGAAGTTCACGCCCGCCGGGTCGATGCCGGTCTTCTTGGCGAAGGCCGGCCACATCAGGCGCGCGGCGTCGCCGGGCGGGTTGCCGATCTTGCGGCCGACGAAATCCTTGGGCCCGTTGATGCCCGAGGACTTGAGCCAGTAGAAGCCCTGCGGGCTGTTGGCGTAGATCACCATGATCGCCTTCAGGTCGGCGCCCTTGCCCACGGCCTGGATCGCGGTCGGCAGGTCGGCGATGCCCAGGTTGGCGCCGCCCGATCCCACGCGCTGCGCCGACAGCGCCGAGCCCTTGCCGGCCTCGATGCTGAGGTCGATGCCGGCCTCGGTGTACCAGCCCTTGGCCTTGGCGAAGTAGATCGGCGCATGGTCCGCGGTCGGCGTCCAGTTGAGCATCAGGTTCATCGGATCCGCGGCCGAGGCCGTGCCGGCGAGCCCGAGGGCGCACAGGGCGGTGAAGAGGACGGAAGACGCGCGTGCTCGCATGGGATCGCTCCAGAATGAAGGGGTGGATCAGGACTAGAATTCATATTACCAACTGTTTGGTTGACAATCAATACAACAGAACGAGCAGTACGCATGGCACCTTCTTCCACCGCCCCCTCCACGATCGCTCCTCGCAAGAAGAAGGCCGCACCGGCCGAGGGCGTGGCACGCCGCGACGCCGCCGCCACGCGCGAGGCCCTGCTGGCCGCCGCGGTGGCCGAGTTCTCGCGCAACGGCTTCGCCGGCGCGCGGGTCGACGAGATCGCGCGCACGGCCGGCGCCAACAAGCAACTGGTCTACCACTACTTCGAGAGCAAGCAGGGCCTGTACCTGGTGGCGCTCGAGTCGGTCTATGCGGCGATCCGCGAGAAGGAGCAGGCGCTGTCGCTGGGCGCGCTGGAGCCGGTGGAAGCCATGACGCAGCTCATCGGCTTCTCCTTCGACTACCTGGCCGAGCACCCGGAATTCCTCGCGCTGTTGACCGACGAGAACCGCAACCAGGGCCAGCACATCCTGGGCTCGGAGCGGCTGCAGAAGATGCACTCGCCCTTCATCGAGATGCTCGAGGCCACGCTCGAACGCGGCGTGCAGCAGGGCGTGTTCCGCAACGACTTCGATGCGATCAACCTCTACATCTCGATCGCCGGCATCTCCTACTTCTTCTTCTCCAACAACCACACGCTGTCGGCCATCTTCGGCAAGCCGCTGGGCTCGCGCGGCGCGCTGGTGCAGCGGCGGCGCCATGTGATCGCCTTCGCGCTCAACGCGCTGCGGCCCTGAGCCGCTGAGGCCCGGCCGACCTGGCCGGCGTCTTCTCGATAATTTATCAACCAGTTGGTTGACAGTGCATCGGTCGAATCCTATGATTTGGATTCGACCCGCACTCCCGAGGAAGACGCACCCATGACGGCCTCCGCCACCGCACCCGCCGCCGACCCGCCCGCCATCCAGGCGGCGGGCGGCCCCGACAGCAGCTACGACAGTCCTGCCTGGCAGCGCTGGGCGGCCATCGTCGGGGTCCACCTGGCCGGCGTGGCCTTGTGGGAACTCGCGGTGCGCATGTTCTCGATCCAGACCTTCATCCTGCCCGCGCCCTCGCGCGTGCTGGCCACGCTGGGCAACAGCAACTACCACTGGCTGTCCAACACCGGCGTGACCGCGCTCGAGGTGTTCGGCGGCTATGTGCTGGCCCTGGTGCTGGGCATTCTTTGCGCGCTGCTGTTCATCACCAGCCGGCGCCTGATGCTGCTGGCCTTCCCGCTGCTGGTCACGCTCAACATGATCCCGAAGGTGGCGATGGGGCCGCTGATCATCGTGTGGTTCAGCTACGGCATCGGGCCCAACATCCTGATCACCTTCAGCCTGTGCTTCTTCCCGATCCTGCTGACCACCATCCGCGGGCTCAACGAGACCGAGCCCGAGCTGCTGAACCTGGTGCGCGCGCTCAAGGGTTCGCGCTGGCAGCTGTTCCGCTACATCCAGCTGCCGGGTTCGCTGCCCTACGTGTTCTCGGGCATGAAGGTCGCAACCATCCTGGCCGTCGCCGGTGCGGTGGTGGGCGAGTTCATCGCCTCCGACAAGGGCCTGGGCTACCTGATGATCCAGGTGCAGGCCTCGCTCGACACCCCTGCCGTCTTCATGGCCGTGCTGCTGATCACCGGCCTCGGCGTGCTGCTCTACCTGCTGGTCCTGCTGCTGGAGCGCTTCTTCATCACCCAGGACGCCCGCATCCAATGACCACCTCCCCCACCACGCCCACCGCCGTGCTCGACACGCGCGCCTTCCCCACGCACTTCGAGACCGAACAGGCGCTCGAGGACTACCTGGCCACGCCCTCGCGCGAACTCATCGACGACCTCGCGCGCCTGGACGGCGACCTGATGATCCTCGGCGTGGGCGGCAAGATGGGCCCGACGCTGGCACGGCTGGCGCGCAACGCCCTGCCCGCCGGGCGCCGCGTGATCGCGGTGGCGCGCTTCAGCGAGGCCGGCATGCGCGAGATGCTGCATGCGCACGGCATCGAAACGATCGTCTGCGACCTGCTCGATGCGGCCGCCGTGGCCGCGCTGCCCCGCTGCGCCAACGTGGTCTTCATGGCCGGGCGCAAGTTCGGCGGCGACGACAACAACCCGCTGACCTGGGCCATGAACGTCCATGTGCCCGCGCTGGTTGCGCAGGCCTTCAGCGGCTCGCGCATCGTGGCCTTCTCCACCGCCTGCGTGTACCCCTTCGTGCCGGTCACGGGCCAGGGCGCCTCCGAAGACCTGCCGCCCAGCCCGCCCGGCGAGTACGCGAACTCCTGCGTCGGCCGCGAGCGCATGTTCGAGTACTTCTCGCGCCAGCACGGCACGCCCGGCCGGCTGTTCCGCCTGAGTTACGCGATCGACCTGCGCTACGGCGTGCTGGCCGACGTGGCGCAGAAGGTCTGGCGCGGCGAGCCGGTGGACGTGACCATGGGCCACGTCAACGTGATCTGGCAGGGCGACGCCAACGCGCAGGCGCTGCGCTGCCTGGCCGTGGCCACGGTGCCGACCTCGCCGATCAACGTGAGCGGCCCCGAGACCACATCGATCCGCTGGCTGGCCGAGGAGTTCGGCCGCCGCTTCGGCAAGCCGGTGCAGATCACCGGCAGCGAAGCGCCCACCGCCTGGCTCATGAACACCGGCGAGGCCGAGCGCCTGTTCGGCTACCCGCAGGTGCCGCTGTCGCAGCAGCTGGGCTGGGTCGCCGACTGGATCGCGCGCGAACAGCGGCTCTACGGCAAGCCGACCAAGTTCGAGTCGCGCGATGGCAAGTACTGAACTCGACGCACCGGTGCACGTGGTCGAGACGCTCGGCGCGCTCGACGGCGAGACGCTGGCGATGCTCGACGCGCTGGTGGTGCAGAGCGGCTGGAACCAGACCACCGAGGACTGGGCGCTGTTCTCGCAGCAGGGCACGCTGTTCGCGGTGCGCAATGGCGAGGGCCACGACGGCCGCATCGTCGCCAGCGGCGCGGTGCTGCCGATGGGCGACACCGGCGCCTGGATCAGCATGATCCTGGTCGCGCCCGCGCTGCGCGGCCAGGGCCTGGGCCGTACGGTCTTCGAGCAATGCCTGCGCGAGGTGCGGCGTCAGGGCCGCGTCGCGCTGCTCGACGCCACGCCTGCGGGCGAGCGGCTCTATGCGCAGTACGGCTTCACGCCGCTGTGGCGCCTCACGCGCTGGCAGCGCCCCGCCACCGCGCCGACCGCAGCACTCGCCCGACAGGAACCGGCCGGCCTCGCGCATCTGGCCGCCCTCGACGCCGAGGCCCTGGGCTTGGCGCGCGGCCCCGTGCTCGCGCACCTGGCCGGACGCGCGGGCTCGCGCCTGCAGCGCCATGCGCAGGGCTTCGCGATCGTGCGCGCCGGCCGCATCGCCCACCAGATCGGCCCGCTGATCGCGACCGACGAGGCCGCCGCCGCGCGGCTGCTGGCCGAGCTTGTCGAGGGCACGCCCGGCCCGTTGATGGTCGACGTGCCCGACATGCGCGCGCTGCTGCGCGAGCAGCTCGCCGCCGCCGGCTTCACGCCGCAGCGCGGCTTCGTGCGCATGGCCCTGGGCGAACCCGTGCCCCATGGCCAGACCGCCTTCCTCCACGCCATCGCCGGCCCCGAGTACGGCTGAGCGCCCCTACACTTTTCCAGGAGTTTCGATGGCCTTGCAACGATCCGATCTTCCCGCCGACGTGCTGGCGCTGCTGGCGCAGGGCACGGTGATTCCGGCCCACCCGCTGGCGCTCGACGCCGACCGCCAATTCGACCGCCGCCGCCAGCGCGCGCTCACCCGCTACTACACCGACGCCGGCGCGGGCGGCCTGGCCGTGGGCGTGCACACCACCCAGTTCAGCATCCGCGAACGCGGCCTCTACGAGACGGTGCTGCGCGCCGCGGCCGAAGACCGCGCCGCCTGGACCGACCGCCCCATGGCCATGGTCGCCGGCCTGTGCGGCCCCACCGCCCAGGCGCGCGCCGAAGCGCGGACGGCCGTCGGCCTGGGCTACCACGCGGGCCTGCTGAGCCTCGCGGCCGTGGCCTCGGCCTCGGAGGACGAACTGATCGCCCATTGCGAAGCGGTGGCACAGGAGATCCCGCTGATCGGCTTCTACCTGCAGACCGTGGTCGGCGGCCCGATCCTGTCGAGCGACTTCTGGCGCCGCTTCGCGCTGATCCCCAACGTGCTGGCGATCAAGGTCGCGCCCTTCAACCGCTACCGCACCATCGACGTGGTGCGCGGCGTGGTCGATGCGCGGGCCGAGGAGCGCGTCTTCCTCTACACCGGCAACGACGACCACATCGTGCTCGACCTCGCCCTGCCCTTCAGCGCGATGCGCGACGGCGCCCAGGTGCAGGTGCGCTTCCGCGGCGGCCTGCTGGGCCACTGGTCGGTCTGGACCGCGAGCGCGGTGCAGCAGCTGGCGCAGATCAAGGCCGAGATCGCGGCGCAGGGCGGCGCACTGAGCCCGGCGCTGCTTGCGCTCGATTCGCGCGTGACCGACTGCAATGCGGCCTTCTTCGACGTGAAGAACAACTTCCACGGCTGCATCGCCGGCTGCCATGAAGTGCTGCGGCGCCAGGGCCTGCTCGATGGCATCTGGTGCCTGGACCCGGCCGAGGGCATGGGCGCGGGCCAGAGCGAAGAGATCGATCGCGTCTACCGCCTGCACGGCGACCTGGCCGACGACGCCTTCGTGCGCGACAACCTGGCACGGTGGCTGGCATGAGCGCCGTCCTGCGCGAGCGCGTCGCGACCGGCGCACCGCTGATCCGCATGCAGCAGCTGCGCAAGGTCTACCGCAAGAAGCAGGCGGGCGGCAGGACCGAGGAGTTCCTCGCGGTCTCCGACGTGTCGATGGACATCCACGAGGGCGACATGGTGTCGCTGGTCGGGCCCTCGGGCTGCGGCAAGTCGACCCTGCTCAAGATCCTGTCGGGGCTGCACGGCCACGACGGCGGCACGCTGCAGATCGGCGGTGGCGCCGGCGGCGCGCCCTTCAACGCGGGCCGCGACGTGGGCATGGTGTTCCAGCAGCCGGTGCTGCTCAAGTGGCGCACCATCCTCGAGAACGTGATGCTGCCTGCGGACATCCTGGGGCTGGACCGCAAGAAGGCCCGGGTGCGCGCGCACGAACTGCTGGAGATGGTGGGCCTCACCGGCTTCGCCGACAAGCTGCCCTACGAACTCTCGGGCGGCATGCAGCAGCGCGCGGCGATCGCGCGGGCGCTGATCCACGACCCGAAGCTGGTGCTGATGGACGAGCCCTTCGGCGCGCTCGACGCGCTGACGCGTGAGAAGATGAACCTCGAGATGCTGCGCATCTGGGAAGAGACGGGCAAGACCTTCGTGGTCGTGACCCACAGCATCCAGGAGGCCGTGTTCCTGGGCACGCACTGCGCCGTGCTCACGGCCGGCCCGGCACGCATGGCCGACTTCTTCCCCATCGACCTGCCCGCGCCGCGCCGGCTGCACCTCAAGACCAGTCCGGCCTTCGGCGACTATGTGCGGCGGGTGTACGACCTGCTGGGCGTGGAATAACGACGCTGCCGATCGGAGCTTGGAGAAGTCGGGCTTCTGTTTCTGACAAAAGCCGGCTCGCGCCGCTTCGCGGCCATGCCTCTGACGAGGCATCGATTTCAGACCTTGCTGAAATCGGGCTTGCGCTTTTGTCGAAAGCTTGCGCGCGCCGCTTCGCGGCCATGCCTCTGGCGAGGCATCGATTTCAGACCTTGCTGAAATCGGGCTTGCGCTTTTGTCGAAAGCTTGCTCGCGCCGCTTCGCGGCCATGCCTCTGGCGAGGCATCGATTTCAGACCTTGCTGAAATCGGGCTTGCGCTTTTGTCGAAAGCTTGCGCGCGCCGCTTCGCGGCCATGCCTCTGGCGAGGCATCGATTTCAGACCTT
>NZ_JAAAFX010000004.1:1286990-1449275 GCF_019352895.1 Variovorax boronicumulans
CCATGAATGCGCCAAATGCTTCGCGTGCCGCCGGCTCGCGCAGCATGCGGCCGAAGCTCTGGCCTTCCTCGTCCATGCGCTCGAGCACCGCGGCCTGCTGCGATTTCTTGAGCAGGCGCTTGGTCTCGATCAGCGCCGTGAGCGGCTTGGCCGCCAGCTTGCGGGCTTGCGCCTGGGCGATGCCGTTGGCTTCGGTCGGCGGCACCACGCGGTTCACCAGGCCGATCTCGAGCGCGGCCTCGGCCATGAAGGGTTCGCCCAGCAGCAGCGCCTCGGCCGCGCGGTGGTAGCCGAACATCTGCGGCACCAGCAGGCTGGAAGCCGCCTCCGGGCACAGGCCCAGATTGACGAAGGGCATCGAGAAGGCCGCATTGTCGCCCGCGTAGACCAGGTCGCAATGGAACAGCATCGTGGTGCCCACGCCCACGGCCGGACCGCAGACGGCGGCGACGAGGGGTTTGGGGAAGGTCGCGATGCCGCGCAGGAAGCGGAACACCGGCGACTCGGTGGTCGCGGGCGGCGCGTTGAGGAAGTCGCCGATGTCGTTGCCGGCGCTGAAGATGGTCGGGTCGCCCTGGATCAGCACGGCGCGCACGGCCGGGTCCTGCTCGGCAAGGGCCAGCGCGTCGGCCAGCTCGCCGTACATCGCGCCGGTGATCGAGTTCTTCTTGTCGACGCGGTTGAAAGTCAGGGTCATCACGCCGGCTTCGGCGTGGACGAGGATGTCGCTCATGGGGTCATTCCTTGAAATAAACGATCTGGTTGGAGGTGGCGAGCAGCACGCCGGCTTCGCTCCAGAGCTGGGCGCTCTGGTCGAAGAAGCCGTTGCGGAACTGTTGCCCGGCCGCACAGGCCAGAAGATAGCCGCTGCCGACCTCGGCCATCTGCGCCGCGTCGGTGTGGAAGTAGGTGGTGATCGAGACCGTGCCGGCCGGTACCGGCTTGGCGCGGCGCAGCCAGACGCGCGGGAAGAACACGTCGCTCATGGCCGCGAGCGAGGGGAAGTCGAGCGCGCGGGCCTGCGCATCGCGCACCCAGAGCCGGGTCTGGCTGTGGTCGCCGCCGCCGTCCCAGGTCGAGGGCGGCGCGCCGCTGACCGGGCGCATGTCGTACTGCGCGAACCAGGCCACGCCGGCGCGCGCGGCTTCCATGCGCGCCAGGGTGTCGGGCCGCGCGACCTCCGGCATCGCCAGGTCGGTGCCGCCCCAGGTGTCGCGGCGCGCGGCCGTGACCACGGTGGCGGTGGTGGTCATCTGCGGCGCGCCGTCGATGCCCGCCTGCGTGATCTGCACGGTCCAGTGCTGGGTCGAGCGGTTGGTGCGCACCGGCGTGGCCTGCACGTCGAAGGCACCGGCCTCGATCGCGGCCGCGAAGTTCACCGTGAGCGCGATCGGCGCGCCCAGCAGGTCGGGATGCTGGAGCACCGCCTGCAGCGCGATCGCCGCGGTCATGCCGCCGAAGGGCCCGACCATGTTCCAGTAGTCCGGACTGGTCATGCCGGTGAAATGCCCGGCGCGGATGTCGCTGTGCTGGAGCGCGAGCGCCTTGTCGAATACGTGTTCTGTTGTCACTGCCTGTCTCCTGTTCGATCGGTGGCGCCGGACCCCGCGGGGATCAGACCCGCTCGAAGATGCCGGCGGCGCCCTGGCCCATGCCCACGCACATCGTGACCATGCCGTACTTCAGATTCTTGCGCCGCAAGGCATGCACGACTGTCGCGGAGCGGATAGCACCCGTCGCACCCAAGGGGTGGCCCAGCGCGATCGCGCCGCCCATGGGATTGACCTTGGACGGGTCGAGGCCCAGCGTGCGGATCACGGCCAGCGACTGCGCCGCGAAGGCCTCGTTGAGCTCGAACCAGTCGATGTCCTCGTGCTTGAGGCCCGCATAGCGCAGCGCGGCCGGGATCGCCTCGATCGGGCCGATGCCCATGATCTCGGGCGGCACGCCCTTGCTCGCGAAGCTCACGAAGCGCGCCAGCGGCGTCAGGCCGAACTGCTTGACCGCCTTCTCGCTGGCGAGAATCAGCGCGCCCGCGCCGTCGGAGGTCTGCGAGCTGTTGCCCGCCGTGACCGTGCCGCGCGCCGCGAACACGGTGCGCAGCCGGGCCAGGCCTTCGATCGAGGTGTCGGGCCGTGCGCCTTCGTCGAGCGACACGGTGCGGCGCTTGGCGATCGCTTCGCCGGTGGCGAGGTCGGGCGTGCGGTCGGTCACCTCGATCGGCGTGATCTCGTCGGCGAACTCGCCGGCCTGCTGTGCCGCGAGCGCCTTCTGGTGCGAGGCGAGCGCGAATTCGTCCTGCGCCTCGCGGCTCACCTTCCACTGCTGCGCGACCTTCTCGGCCGTCAGGCCCATGCCGTAGGCGATGCCCAAGTCGCCCTCGCGCTCGAAGATCGAGGGCGACAGCGAGGGCGCGTTGCCCATCATCGGCACCATGCTCATGCTCTCGACACCGGCCGCGATCATCACGTCGGCCTCGCCCACGCGGATGCGGTCGGCCGCCATCTGCACGGCCGACAGGCCCGAAGCGCAGAAGCGGTTGACCGTGATGCCGCCGATGCTGTTGGGCAGGCCGGCCAGCACCGCGCCGATGCGCGCGATGTTCAGGCCCTGTTGCGATTCGGGGATCGCGCAGCCGCAGATGATGTCCTCGATGGCCTTGGGGTCGAGGCCCGGCACGGCCGCGAGCGCGGCCTTGAGCGTGGTCGCAAGCAGGTCGTCGGGCCGGTAGTTGCGGAAGTAGCCGCGGTGCGACTTGCCGATGGGGGTGCGGGTGGCGGAGACGATGTAGGCGTCTTGGACTTGTTTCATGGAGAGCTCCTGGATGTGGCTCCTTCCCCCTCTGGGGGAAGGTTGGGATGGGGGCAGGCGGCCGTCAATTCGTCGATGCGATTGACGATCACCTGCAACACCCCTTCAAGATTGACAAAGGGATCGTTCGATCCGAAGCGCAGCACCTCGAAGCCCTGCGCACGCAGGAAGGTGTCGCGTCGTGCGTCGTGGTCCTGCTGCGCTTGATGCTGCGAGCCGTCGAGTTCGACGATCAGCTTCGGACCGAGACAGGCGAAGTCGGCGATGTAGTGGCCCAGCGGATGCTGCCGACGAAACTTCACGCCCAACTGCTCGTTGCGCAGGCCGCTCCAGAGCCTGCGCTCGGCGTCGGTCATCCCGCGGCGCAGGACGCGGGCGTTCTGCTGAGCTTTGGAGGTGGATTGGTTTTGCATCGGCTGCATGCCCCCATCCCTGCCTTCCCCCAGAGGGGGAAGGAGAAACGCGGGATCCGCTCAGTTCCGAACCGGCTTCCCCGTGCCCAGCATCCCCATGATCCGTTCCTGCGTCTTCGGATGCACGATGAGCGAGCAGAAGGCCTTGCGTTCCAGCGCCATGACGTATTCCTCGGTCACGAGCGAGCCCGCGTCCACGTCGCCGCCGGTGACCACGTGCGCGATCAGGCTCGCGATGTGGAAGTCGTGCGCGCTGATGAAGCCGCCGTCGCGCATGTTCACGAGTTGCCCCTTGATGGTCGCGGCGCCGCTGCGGCCCGCCACGCGGAACGTGCGGCGCAGCGGGGCGCGGTAGCCGGCGTCGGCCATGGCCCTGGCCTGCTGCAGCGCCACGTAGAGCAGTTCGTCCTTGTTCGGCACGATCACATCGCTGTCGAGCAGGTAGCCCAGCTTCTTCGAATCGAGCGCGCCGGTGCCGACCTTGGCCATCGCCGCGGCGGTGAAGCCTTCGGTGAGGAAGGGCAGCAGGTCGGTGCCCGTCGAAGCCGCGGCGTTCTCGGCCGCGCGGCGTGCGATGTAGGTCAGGCCGCCCGCGCCGGGGATCAGACCCACGCCGACCTCGACCAGGCCGATGTAGCTCTCCATCGCCGCGACACGCTTCGCCGAGTACACCGCCAGCTCGCAACCACCACCCAGCGCCATGCCGCGCACGGCGGAGATCACCGGCACGCTGGCGTAGCGGATCTTGAGCATGGTGTTCTGCAGCTCTTCTTCCGCGCCCTCGACCGCGCCGATGCCCGCCACCACGAAGGCCGGCAACATGGCCTGCAGGTCGGCGCCGACCGAGAACACCTCGTCGGGCGACCAGATCACCAGGCCCTTGTATTCGGCCTCGGCCAGGTCGACCGCGGCGCCCAGCGCCTCGGCCACGTCGGGGCTGATGGCGTGCATCTTCGACTGGATGCTGGCGATCAGCACTTCGCCGTCGAGCGTCCAGACGCGCACGTCGCCCTCGTCGCTGAGCGTCGTGCCGGCCGTGTTGGCATCGGCCGCGTTGGCGCCGCGCACGCTCTCGGGGAACAGCTGGCGGTCATGCACCGGCAGCTTGCGCTGCGCCACGAATTTGTTCTGCGACGCGCTCCACGAGCCTTCGGGCGTGTGCACGCCACCCGCCTCGGCCACCGGGCCTTCGAACACCCACTTCGGCAGCGGTGCCGTGCTGAGCGCCTTGCCGGCGTCGATGTCTTCCTGCACCCACTTCGCGACCTGCGCCCACCCTGCTTCCTGCCAGAGCTCGAACGGGCCCTGCTTCATGCCGAAGCCCCAGCGCATCGCGAAGTCGATGTCGCGCGCGCTCTCGGCGATCTCGGCCAGGTGCACGGCGGCATAGTGGAAGCCGTCGCGCAGGATGGCCCAGAGGAACTGGCCCTGCGGTCCTTCGCTCTCGCGCAACAGCTTCAGGCGTTCGCCCGCGGGTTTCCTGAGCATGCGGCCGTAGACCTCGTCGGCCTTCTCGCCGGCGGGCACGTAGTCGCCGCTCGCCAGGTCGAAGCGCAGGATGTCGCGGCCGACCTTCTTGAAGAAACCGGCCTTGGTCTTCTGGCCCAGGTTGCCGAGTTCGAGCAGCTTGGCGAGCACCGGCGGCGTCGCGAAGTTGGCATAGAAGGGATCGGTCTCGGCGTTCAGGTTGTCCTGCAGCGTCTTCACGACGTGGGCCATGGTGTCCAGGCCGACCACGTCGGCGGTGCGGAAGGTGCCCGAGCTCGCGCGGCCCAGCTTCTTGCCCGTGAGGTCGTCCACCACGTCGGGCGTGAGGTCGAACTTCTCGACTTCCTTCAAGGTCGCCAGCATGCCGGCGATGCCGACGCGGTTGGCGATGAAGTTGGGCGTGTCGTGCGCACGCACCACGCCCTTGCCCAGCGTGCTGGTGACGAAGGCTTCGAGGTCGTCGAGCACCTGCGGCTGCGTGGTGGGCGTGTTGATCAGCTCCACCAGGAACATGTAGCGCGGCGGGTTGAAGAAGTGGATGCCGCAGAAGCGCGGCTTCAGGGCTTCGGGCAGCGCCTCGCTCAACTTGGTGATGGACAGGCCCGAGGTGTTCGAAGCCAGGATCGAATGCTTGGCGACGTGCGGCGCGATCTTCTTGTAGAGATCGAGCTTCCAGTCCATGCGCTCGGCGATGGCCTCGATGATCAGGTCGCACTCGCCGAGCTTGGCCAGGTCGTCCTCGTAGTTGGCGGGCTCGATCAGCACGGCATCGGCCACATCGCCCAGAGGCGCGGGCTTCTGCTTCTTGAGGTTGTCGATGGCGCGCGTGACGATGCCGTTCTTGGGGCCGTCCTTGGCCGCAAGATCGAACAGCACGACGGGGACGCGCACGTTGACGAGGTGGGCCGCGATCTGCGCACCCATCACGCCGGCGCCGAGCACGGCGACTTTCTTCACTTGAAATCGGGACATAGCGGGGTTTCGAAGTTCTGAGTCAGTTCGGGGAACACCGCGGAACCGGCTGTGCCGGGCCGCTGGTGTTGCCCCCTTGAGGGGGAGGCTGCTACACGAAGTGAGCAGCGACGGGAGTGGGTCAAGGAACACGGTTCCAGGTTTGGGTGCGCCAGAAAGGGCCCAGGTAGCCGCGCACCTCGAGCTTCTTGCCGCCCTCGATGGGCGTGAAGCTCGCGCGGTATTCCTTGCCGTTCTCGGGGTCGAGGATCTTGCCCCCTTCCCAGACGTCCTTGCCTTCGGCCTTCTTGCCGCCACGGATGATCTCGAGGCCGGCCATGGGCTGGCCCTTGCGGTCGTCGCTGCATTCCTCGCAGACCGCGTCGGGCTTGCCGTCCTTCTTCAACGACTTCTCGATGCGCCCGAGCAGCGCACCGTTGGTCTCACCGATGCGGATCTCGGCCTTGGCCTCGCCGGTCTTGTCGTCGACGTTGCGCCACAGCCCCACCGGGCTGCTCTGGGCCATGGCCGACGCCGCGATGGCGCCGAACAGAAGGGTCGCGAGTGTTTTTTTCATGCGTGTCTCCCGGTGCGTTGAAGAAGGATGGGAAGGGTTGGCCTCAGGCCAGTGCGGCGTCGGTGTCCATCAACACCTTGCTGCCGGCACGCGCGGTGCGCATCAGCGTCGCGGTCTCGGGGAACAGCTTGGCGAAGTAGAAGCGAGCCGTCTGCAGCTTGGCGACGTAGAAGGGGTCGGTGTTGCCGGCGGCGATCTCGCGCAGCGCGACCTGGGCCATGCGGGCGAACAGGTAGCCGAACACGAAATGGCCAGCCACGCGCAGGTAGTCCACCGCGGCGGCGCCCACTTCGTCGGGGTTCTGGAAGCCCTTGAAGCCGATCTCGGTGGTGAACTTGGTCAGCTGTTCGCCCAGCACCGCGATCGGCGTGATGAACTCGCTCATCTTCTCGTTCACGCCCTCTTCGGCCACCAGTGCGCCGACCAGCTTGCCGAACTTCTTGAGCGTGGCACCGTTGTTGCCCAGGATCTTGCGGCCCAGCAGGTCCAGCGACTGGATGGTGTTGGTGCCTTCGTAGATCATGTTGATGCGGTTGTCCCGCACGAACTGCTCCATGCCCCATTCCTTGATGAAGCCGTGGCCGCCGAAGACCTGCATGCAGGCGTTGGTCGCGGTGTGGCCGTTGTCGGTGATGAAGGCCTTGACGATGGGCGTGAGCAGCGCGACCAGTTCGCCGCTGTCCTTGCGCACCTTCTCGTCGGGATGGTGGTGTTCCTTGTCGAGCAGCAGCGTGCAGAAGATCTGCAGCGCGCGGCCGCCTTCGGCATAGGCCTTGGCCGTGAGCAGCATCTTGCGCACGTCGGGGTGCACGATGATCGGATCGGCTTCCTTGTCCTTGGCCTTCACGCCCGACAGCGAGCGCATCTGCAGCCGGTCCTTGGCATAGGCCAGCGCGTTCTGGTAGGCCACTTCGGTCAGGCCCAGCGACTGGTTGCCCACGCCCAGGCGGGCGGCGTTCATCATCACGAACATGGCGGCCAGGCCCTTGTTGGGCTCGCCCACCAGCGTGCCGGTGGCGCCTTCGATCACGATCTGCGCGGTGGCGTTGCCGTGGATGCCCATCTTGTGCTCGAGGCCGGCGCAGAAGATCGGGTTGCGCTCGCCCAGCGAGCCGTCGGCCTTGACGTGGAACTTGGGCACCACGAACAGGCTGATCCCCTTGCTGCCCTTGGGCGCGTCGGGCAGGCGGGCCAGCACCAGATGGATGATGTTGTCCGTCATGTCGTGCTCACCGGCCGAGATGAAGATCTTGCTGCCGGTGATGCGGTAGCTGCCGTCGGCCTGCGGTTCGGCCTTGGTGCGCAGCAGGCCCAGGTCGGTGCCGCAATGGGGCTCGGTCAGGCACATGGTGCCGGTCCACTCGCCGCTCACCAGCTTGGGCAGGTAGGTCTTCTTCTGCTCGTCGGTGCCGTGCGCCACCAGCGCCTCGTAGGCGCCGTGCGAGAGGCCCGGGTACATGGTCCAGGCCTGGTTGGCGCTGTTGAGCATTTCGTAGAGGCACTGGTTGACCACGAAGGGCAGGCCCTGGCCGCCGAACTTCGGGTCGCAGGACAGCGCGGCCCAGCCACCTTCGACGAACTTGGCGTAGGCGTCCTTGAAGCCCGTGGGCGTCTTGACCTCGTGCGTGGCCTTGTCGAGCACGCAGCCCTCTTCGTCGCCGCCGATGTTCAGCGGGAAGGTGACTTCGGCCGCGAACTTGCCGGCCTCCTCGATGACCGCGTTGACGGTGTCGATGTCGGTCTCGGCATGGACCGGCAGCGCCTTGAACTCGTCGGTGACCTTGAGGACTTCGTGCAGGACGAACTGCATGTCGCGCAGCGGTGGGGTGTAGAGCGGCATCGATGGACTCCGGAAAAGGAAAGAGGAAAGAGAAAGGGAAAAACGCGAAAAGAACGAAGACGGCGGCGCCTCAGCGCACCGTCTTGAGGCGGCGGCCCGCGGGCGCCGGTGTGGGCGCCTCGGCGGTGGCGCTGCGCGCGAGGATGTTGTCGAAGCCGGTGTTGGCGCGGCCGATGGAGCCGGGCACCTGCAGGAAGCGCGCCTCGTAGTGCAGCGCCAGGATCAGCCCGTGTATCTCGAAGCCGATCTGGCGTTCGTCGGCGTCGGCGCGCAGATGGCCTTCGCCCTGGGCCTGCACGATGGCACGCAGCACCGCGGCCTGCCAGATGCTGACCGACTCGACCAGCGCATCGCGCACCGGGCCCGGGCGGTCGTCGAATTCGGAGGCGCCGCTGATGTAGATGCAGCCCGAATCGATCTCGGTCGAGGTGCGTTTCATCCAGTTGGCGAACATGGCGCGCAGCCGCGGCAGGCCGCGCGGCGCCTTCAGCGCCGGGAAGAACACCTCCTGCTCGAAACGTGCGTGGTACTCGCGCACCACCGAGATCTGCAGTTCCTCGCGCGAGCCGAAGTGGGCGAACACGCCCGACTTGCTCATCTTGGTGATCTCGGCCACCGCGCCGATCGACAGGCCTTCGAGCCCGATCTGCGCGGCCAGCGCGAGCGCGGCGTCGACGATGACGGCCTTGGTCTGCTGGCCCTTCTGGGCAACCCTTGCGGGCTTGGCGGGAACAGCGTTGACAGACATGGTGAAAGCCTCGACATAAAAACGAACGATCGTTCTATTTTGTCGTGGCTTTGGCCTTTTGGCTAAAAGAAGCCCTCAACTGTTGAAGGGCTTCGGCAGAAGCAGCCGGCTCAAAACAGGCGAAGGACGCGTCGCGAACGCCCCGAGCCTGCATGGAGGAGCGGGGCCGCACTCACATGCGGTGGGCACCGCGGATGCGGGATCTGGGTGCGCGGCAGCTTCCCTCGCATGTCCGTTCTCAGAAGTCCTGCGACACCGGCCGCACCACCACCTCGTTGATGTCCACGTCGGCCGGCTGCTCCACCGCATAGACCACGGCGCGCGCCACCGCGTCGGCCGGGATCTGGTTGGCCTCGTAGAAGGCCTTGAGGCCGGCGGTGGCGTCGGCATCGGTGCTGCCGAAGCGCAGTTCCGACTCGACCGCGCCGGGCGACACCACCGTCACGCGCACGCCGCTGTTGCCCATCTCGACGCGCAGGCCCTCGGAGATCGCGCGCACGGCGTGCTTGCTCGCGCTGTACACCGTGCCGATGGGCGTGAACACCTTGAAGCCGGCGATCGACGCCACGTTCAGGATGTGGCCGCTGCCCTGCGCCTGCATGCGCGGCAGCACGGCGGCGATGCCGTAGAGCACGCCCTTGATGTTGACGTCGATGGTGCGGTCCCACTCGTCGACCTTGAGGCGCTCGATGGGCGACAGCGGCATCACGCCCGCGTTGTTGACCAGCACGTCGATGCGGCCGAAGGCCTCGATGGTGGCGGTGGCGAGCTTCTCGAGGTCGGCACGCTTGGACACGTCGGTGGCCACCGCGATGGCCTCGCCGCCGGCTTCGCGGATCTCGGCGACCACCTGCTCGAGCCGCTCGGTGCGGCGCGCCGCGAGCACCACCTTGGCGCCGCGTGCCGCCAGGTGGCGGGCCATCGATTCGCCGATGCCGCTGCTCGCGCCGGTGACGATCGCGACCTTGCCGCGGATGTTGTCTTGAACGGATGTCATGGGAATTCCTTTGAAGGGTGTTGAAGAAGTGCATGCAGTGTGGAAAATCCAGGCATTCCCGTAAATGAAGGCTTAGCGCCTTCAGAATTCCCTGAATAGGAACGCCCATGTCCAACCGTCTCGAAGCCCTGCGCGTGTTCTGCACCGCGGCCGACGCCGCCAACTTCCGCGAGGCCGCGGTGCGCCTGTCGGTCTCGCCCCAGGTGGTGACGCGTGCGGTGCGCGAACTGGAGGACGAACTGGGCGAGCCGCTGTTCCATCGCAGCACGCGCGGCGTGCAGCTCACCGACTTCGGTCGCCAGCTCGCGGAGCGCGCACGGGTGGCGGTAGGCGGGGTCGACGAACTCTTCCACCGCATCGACCGGCGCGCGCTGTCGCAGCACAGCGGCACGGTACGCGTCACGGCGCCGCAGGTGTATGCGCACGCGATCCCCCGGGCGCTGGCGCCGCTGCTGGCGACGCACCCGGGGTTGGTGCTCGACCTGCGGCTGTCGGAGCAGCATGCCGACGTGGTCGACCAGCAGATCGACATCGGCGTGCGCGTGGGTCCGCTGCGCGATGCACGCTTCGTCTCGCGGACCGTGGGCAAGATGCCATTGCGCGTGGTGGGCGCACCGGCGCTGATCGCGCGCGTCGGCACGCCGCGCGACATCGAGGCGCTGTCGGCGCTGCCGCTGACGGCGCTGATCGACCGGAGTTCGGGCCGTCCCTGGCCCTGGGCTTTCAGCCGCAAGCGGCTGTTCACCGTGTCGTCGCCCGCCTTCGTGACGGACCACATCGATGCCGAATGCGCGGCCGTGCTGGCGGGCCTGGGTTTCGGTCAGCTGATCGCACCCCTGGCCGAACCGTGGCTGGCATCGGGCGCGCTGGTGGAGGTGCTGGAGGCCGAGGCGCCGGTGCCCTGGCCTATCAATGTCTATCGACCGCAGCGCGCGCCGGTGCCGGCGCGCGTGCGGCTGGTGTTCGACGAACTGGTGCGCGTGCTGCGCTGAACGCGTCGAATGACACCTGGCGGGCGCATGGCGCGCCCGCCCTCACCGCCTTCAGAGCTTGAAGGGGACCACTTCCTGGCGCTGGTCGCCCAGGCCTTCGATGCCCAGGGTCATGACGTCGCCCTTCTTCAGGTAGAGCGGCGGCTTCATGCCCAGGCCCACGCCGGGGGGCGTGCCGGTGGTGATGACGTCGCCGGGCATCAGCGTCATGAACTGGCTGACGTAGCTCACCAGCTTGGCCACCGAGAAGATCATGGTCTTGGTGCTGCCGGTCTGCACGCGCTTGCCGTTGAGGTCGAGCCACATGGCGAGCTTCTGCGGGTTGGGCACGTCGTCGCGCGTCACCAGCCAGGGGCCGATCGGGCCGAAGGTGTCGCAACCCTTGCCCTTGTCCCAGGTGCCGCCGCGCTCGATCTGGTACTCGCGTTCGCTGATGTCGTTGATGGTGCAGTAGCCGGCCACGAAGTTGAGCGCGTCCTTTTGCGAGACATAGCGTGCGCGCGTGCCGATGACCACGCCGAGTTCGACTTCCCAGTCGGACTTGACCGAGCCCTTGGGCAGCATCACCGGGTCGTTGGGGCCCTGGATGCAGCTCGTGGCCTTCATGAACACGATCGGTTCCTTGGGAATCGGCAGGTTCGATTCCGCGGCGTGGTCCGCATAGTTCAGGCCGATGGCGATGAACTTGCCGACGTTGGCCACCGGGCTGCCCAGGCGGGGCTTGCCCTTGACCAGCGGCAGCTTGTCGGTCTTGAGCTTGCGCAGCTTGGCCAGCGCGGCATCGCCCAGCTGGTCCGGCCCCAGGTCCTTGACCACCGCGCTCAGGTCACGCAGTTGTCCGTTGTCATCGATGAGGCCTGGCTTTTCCTTGCCGGGGTTGCCGTAACGCACGAGTTTCATTCAGAGATTCCTTTCAAAGGTGGTGAGGAGTGTATTCAGTGGTGCCGGCCGCTGCCGGCGTGCTTCAGATCGTGATGCCGCCGTCGACGGAGAAGGCCTGACCGGTGGCGAAGATGGCTTCGTCGCTGGCCAGGAACACCACGACCGGCGCGATCTCGTGCGCCTGCGCGAGCCGGCCCATGGGCTGGCGCGCGATGAAGGCCTTGCGCGCCTCGACCGGATCGGCGTTGGCGTTGATGCGTTCGCCCAGCGAGGGCGTGTCGACCGTGCCCGGGCACACCGCATTGCAGCGCACGCCCTGCAGCACGTAGTCGGCCGCCACGCTCTTGGTCAGGCCCAGCACCGCGGCCTTGGTGGTGCCGTAGACGTTGCGGTTGGGCAGGCCCTTGATGCTCGAGCAGACGCTGGCCATGTTGATGATGCTGCCGCCGCCCGCGGCCAGCATGCGCGGCAGCACCGCCTGGATGGCCCAGAACTGGGCCCGCACATTGAGTCGGAAGGCGAAGTCGAGGTCGTCGTCGGTGGCGTCGAGGATGGTGCCGTTGTGCACCACGCCCGCGCAGTTGAACAGCACGTCGACGGCCGGCATGCGCGCCACCAGCGCCTGGATGGCGGCCTTGTCGAGCACGTCGAGCACCGCGGTCTGCACGTTGGGCGTGCCGGCGTAGCTCTCGAGCAGCGCGGCGTTGACGTCGGTGGCCCAGACCTGGGCGCCTTCGGCGGCCATGGCGAGGGCGGTGGCGCGGCCGATGCCCTGGCCGGCGGCCGTGATGAGGGCAGTCTTTCCCTGGAGTCTCATGCGATGTCCTGGTGAGTGGGGGATGGATGTGTGGCTTTTCAGGGTTTCGCCCGATGGCGAGCACCCGGCGGCGCCCGTATTCTGAATTGGTCTGACCACTTGTCCAATTCAGGACAACCCTTAACCCCCCCCCTTTTTCTTCTTTCCTGCCCGTGCCCCTGCAGTCCATCGCGCCCCAGCGCCTCTACCGCCAGATCGCCGACCAGCTGCGCACGCTGATCGGCGACGGCGAATTCGCCACCGGCGCACGGCTACCGGCCGAGCGCGACCTGGCGCGCCAGCTGGGCGTGAGCCGGCCTTCGGTGCGCGAGGCGCTGATCGCGCTCGAGGTCGAGGGCTGGGTCGAGGTGCGCACCGGCTCGGGCGTGTACGTGCAGGACCGCTCGCAACGCCAGGCAGCGCCGGTCGCTGCCCTCGAATGGGGGCCGCTGGAGCTGATCCGCGCGCGCCGCGTGGTCGAGGGCGAGACCGCCGCACTGGCCGCGGCCCAGGGCCGGCGCAAGGACGTGGACGCGATGACGCGCGCCATCGCGCTGATGCAGGAACTGGCCGGCCGCAACGTGATGCCGCTCGAAGGCGACCGCGCCTTCCACCTGGCCATCGTCGGCGCCTGCGGCAACGTGGTGCTGCAGGAGACGGTCGAAGGCTTCTGGGATTCGCGCAACGGCCCGATCTTCACGCGGCTGGGTGGCTACTTCGAGACCCTGCCCTCCTGGCGCTCGGCCATTGCGGAACACGAGCAGATCCTCGATGCCATCGCCGCGCGCGACGCCGATGCGGCGCGCACGGCGATGCACGAACACATGGACAAGTCCCACCAGAGATTCAGCGCGAGCTGGCGCCGCGCGAAGAAAGCTGCCTGATCGACGCGCCAGCAGAGTTTCTCGTTTCTCATCAGACAACAACGGAGACAAGCCACATGAATCGCACGAACGACAAGAGCAAGCGTTGGGTCCTCAAGGCCGTGGCGCTGGGCGCCCTGGCCGCCACCACCTTCGGGGTGGCGGGCACCGCGGGCGCACAGACCAAGCTCAAGTGGGCCCATGTGTACGAGACCTCGGAGCCCTTCCACAAGTACTCGGTCTGGGCCGCGGAAGAGATCAAGAAGCGCACCAACGGCCGCTACGACATCCAGGTGTTCCCGGCCTCCAGCCTGGGCAAGGAAGCCGACATCAACCAGGGCCTGACGCTGGGCACGGTCGACATGGTGCTCACGGGCGCCAGCTTCGCCGGGCGCAGCTACACGCCACTGGCGATCTCCTACTTCCCTTTTATCTTCCGTGATGCCGAGCACCAGCTGAAGTACGCCAAGAGCGACGTCTTCAAGGAACTGGCCAAGGGCTACGACGACAAGACCGGCAACCACATCACCGCGCTCAACTACTACGGCGCGCGCCACGTGACCTCGAGCGCGGCACGGCCGGTGGCCAAGCCCGAGGACATGAAGGGCCTGAAGATCCGCGTGCCCGACGCGCCGGCCTACCTGGCCTTCCCCAAGGCACTGGGCGCCAACGCCACGCCGATCGCCTTCGCCGAGGTGTATCTCGCGCTGCAGAGCGGCACCGTCGACGCGCAGGAGAACCCGCTGCCCACCATCGAGGCCAAGAAGTTCTTCGAGGTGCAGAAGAACATCTCGCTGACCGGCCACATCGTCGACTCGCTGCTGACCGTGGTCTCGGGCCAGCTCTGGGGCAAGCTCAGTGCCGACGACAAGAAGGTCTTCACCGAGGTCACGCAGGAAGCGGCCGAGAAGACCGGCCGCGAGATCATCGCGGCGGAAGCCCGCCTGGTCGAGGAGTTCAGGAAGCGCGGCAACAACATCATCACGGTCGACAAGAACGCCTTCCGCGACGCGGTGCTGAAGAACACCAAGCCGACGGATCATGGCTACCGCCAACAAGACTACGACCGCATCCTCGCTATCCGTTGATGGGGCGCAGGAAGCTGCTGCGCCCCGCGATCTTGCACCTGCGATGCTCGACGTACAAAAGTACGTCTGCGCTTCTCGGTACAAGCTGGCGGGGCTCGCGACGCTTCCTGCATCCCCCTTGAGGCTGTCGAGAAAAAACCAAAACACAACACGATGGAGATGCGATGAGCGAGAAATTGCTGGGGGATGACGGGGAGTTTCATGTGACCGACGAGGCGGTCGACCTGTCGGGCACGACGGTCGAGGCCTGGGCCGCACTGGGGATCTTCTGGGCACTGGGGCTGACGGTGCTCTACCAGTTCGTCACGCGCTACGTGCTCAACGACTCGGCCGCCTGGACGGAGGAGATCGCACGCTACCTGCTGATCGGCGTGGTGTTCATCGGCGCCTCGATCGGGGTGGCGAAGAACAACCACATCCAGGTCGACTTCTTCTACCGCCACATGCCCGCGCGCATGGGCAAGGTGCTGGGCATCGCGGTCGACGTGCTGCGCACGCTGTTCTTCGTGGCGGCGGTGGTGATGACGGTGCAGATGATGGTCAAGATCGGCAACAACGCCGCCATGACCATCGTCGACCTGCCGATGAACCTGGTCTACGGCGTCTGCCTGCTGGGCTTCGTCGCGATGCTGGCGCGCTCGCTGCAGGTGAGCTGGGTGCACTGGCAGCGCGGCTACTGCGTGCTCGAGCGCCCCGAGTCCACGATCCAGGACCGCTGAGCGGAACACGCCATGCTCAAGATCGCCTTCCTTCTCTTCATGAGCGCCGGCCTGCCGGTCGCCGTGGCCATGGCCGGCGCCTCGCTGGTCTACATCTACTGGTCGGGCAACCTGCCGCCCTTCGTCGTGATCCACCGCATGGTGAGCGGCATCGACAGCTTCCCGCTGCTGGCCGTGCCCTTCTTCATCCTGGCCGGCAACCTGATGAACAACGCGGGCATCACCAACCGCATCTACAACTTCGCGCTCGCGCTGGTGGGCTGGATGCGCGGCGGGCTGGGCCACGTCAACATCCTGGGCTCGGTGATCTTCTCGGGCATGAGCGGCACGGCCATCGCCGATGCGGCCGGACTGGGCACGATCGAGATCAAGGCCATGAAGGAGCACGGCTACTCGACCGAGTTCGCGGTCGGCGTGACCGCTGCCTCGGCCACGCTGGGCCCGATCATTCCGCCCAGCCTGCCCTTCGTGATCTACGGGATGATGGCCAATGTCTCGGTGGGCGCGCTGTTCATCGCGGGGCTGATGCCCGGCGCGATCATGACCCTCCTGATGATGCTCACGGTCGCCTACTACGCGCACAAGAACGGCTGGGGCGCCGACGTCAAGCTGGTCTGGCCGCGCGTGATCAAGGCACTGATCGAACTGCTGGTGGTCTGCGTCTGGCCGATGGCGCTGTGGTTCGCGGTCGACACGCTGGGCGTGCCCGCGCAGCCGGCCGTGCTGGTCGCGCTGGTGATCCTGTTCGTGGCCGACAAGGTCTTCAAGTTCGAGGCGGTGCTGCCGATCATGACGCCGGTGCTGCTGATCGGCGGCATGGCGACCGGCCTGTTCACCGCCACCGAAGGCGCGATCGCGGCCTGCGTCTGGGCCATGGTGCTGGGCTTCTTCTGGTACCGCACGCTCAAGTGGAAGATGTTCGTGCGCGTGTGCCTCGACACGGTGGAGTCCACCGCGACGGTGCTGTTCATCGTGGCCGCCGCCTCGATCTTCGGCTGGATGCTGACGGCCACCGGCGTGACCGCGGACATCGCGACCTGGGTGCTGAACTTCACCAAGGAGCCCTGGCTGTTCCTGCTGCTGGCCAACCTGCTGATGCTCTTCGTCGGCTGCTTCCTCGAGACCACCGCCGCCATCACGATCCTGGTGCCCATCCTGCTGCCGATCTCGACCCAGCTGGGCATCGACCCGGTGCACTTCGGCGTGGTGATGGTGCTGAACCTGATGATCGGCGTGCTGCACCCGCCCATGGGCATGGTGCTGTTCGTGCTGGCCCGCATAGCCAACCTCAGCATCGAACGCACGACCATGGCGATCCTGCCCTGGCTGGTGCCGCTGCTGCTGAGCCTGGCGCTGATCACCTACTGGCCGGCCACCGTCCTGTGGCTGCCCAAGCTCATGCAATGAGTTCCTTCTTTTCCTTCTCTCTCCAAAACACGAGCCCCCGATGACCCCTTTCATTCGCCTCCACCCATCCGATGACGTGGTGATCGCCCGCAGCCAGCTGGTGGGCGGCACCGCGGTGGAGAACTTCACCGTGCGCGGCCTGGTGCCGGCCGGCCACAAGGTGGCGGCCCACGCCATCGAGGCCGGCGCGCCGGTGCGCCGCTACAACCAGATCATCGGCTTCGCCAGCAAACCCATCGGCGCGGGCGAGCATGTGCACACGCACAACCTCGACATGGGCCCGGACAAGGGCGACTTCGCGCGCGACTACGCCTACGGCGCCGACGTCAAGCCCGCGCCCGCACGGCGCGAAGCGACCTTCATGGGCATCAAGCGCGCCGACGGCCGCGTGGCCACGCGCAACTACATCGGCGTGCTGACCAGCGTGAACTGCTCGGCCACCGCCGCGCGCGCCATCGCCGACCACTTCTCGCGCAAGACCAATCCGCAGGCACTGGCCGACTACCCGAACGTCGACGGCATCGTCGCGCTCACCCACGGCACCGGCTGCGGCATGGACACGCAGGGCATGGGCATGCAGATCCTCGAGCGCACGCTGACCGGCTACGCCACGCACCCGAACTTCGCCGCGGTGCTGGTGGTGGGCCTGGGCTGCGAGGCCAACCAGATCAAGGCCTGGCTCGACACCGGCCACCTGGCCGAGGGCGAGAACTTCCGCACCTTCAACATCCAGGACACCGGCGGCACGCGCAAGACGGTGGAGAAAGGCGTGGCGCAGATCCAGGAGATGCTGCCGCGCGCCAACGCCGTGAAGCGCGAACCCTGCAGCGCCTCGCACATCACGATCGGCCTGCAGTGCGGCGGCTCCGACGGCTACTCGGGCATCAGCGCCAACCCGGCGCTGGGCGCGGCGGTCGACCTGCTGGTGGCGCATGGCGGCACGGCCATCCTCAGCGAGACGCCCGAGGTCTACGGCGCCGAGCACCTGCTCACGCGGCGCGCGGTCAAGCGCGAAGTCGGCGAGAAGCTGGTGCAGCGCATCAAGTGGTGGGAGCACTACACCGAGATCAACCAGGGCGAGATGAACAACAACCCCTCGCCGGGCAACAAGGCGGGCGGGCTCACGACCATCCTGGAGAAGTCGCTGGGCGCGGTGGCCAAGGGCGGCACCAGCAACCTCGAGGCGGTGTACGAGTACGCCGAGTCGGTGACGGCGCACGGCTTCGTCTACATGGACACGCCGGGCTACGACCCGGTGAGCGCGACCGGCCAGGTCGCGGGCGGCGCCAACCTGATCTGCTTCACCACCGGCCGCGGCTCGGCCTACGGCTGCGCGCCCTCGCCCTCGCTCAAGCTCGCCACCAACTCGGCGCTGTGGAAGCGCCAGGAAGAGGACATGGACATCAACTGCGGCGAGATCGTCGAGGGCACGGTGTCGATCCAGGAGATGGGGCAGCGCATCTTCGAGATGGTGCTGGCCACCGCCTCGGGCGAGCCGTCGAAGAGCGAGAAGCATGGCTATGGGCAGAACGAGTTCGTGCCGTGGCAGGTCGGCGCGGTCATGTAATTCGCCGCCCTTTCTTGCTCCCTCTCCCTCCGGGAGAGGGCGGGGGTGAGGGCCCGCGGCTTCCCAAGCCTTGCGCCCGCTTCGACGCAGCCCCCATCCCAGCCTTCCCCCAGAGGGGGAAGGAGCCAAACACCCAGGAGCTTTCGAATGTCCAGAACCGTTTCCGCCGCCCTCCTTCGCCAACAGGTGGCCCAAATCCTCACCGCCGCCGGCAGCGCCCCCGCCGAAGCCGAACAGGTCGCGGCCAACCTCGTGCTGGCCAATCTCAGCGGCCATGACTCGCACGGCGTCGGCATGGTGCCGCGCTATGTCGACGCGGTGGCCGAGGGCGGGTTGAAGCCCAACACATCCGTCGCGGTCACCGCGGACATCGGCACGCTGCTGGCGCTCGACGGCCAGGGCGGCTATGGGCAGGTGGTGGGCGTGCAGGCCATGGAGATGGGCATCGCGCGCGCCAAGCAGCACGGCAGCTGCATCTTCACGCTCGCCCATGCGCACCACCTGGGCCGCATCGGGCATTTCGCGGAGATGGCGACGGCGCAGGGTCTGGTGGCGATGCACTTCGTCAACGTGCTGTCACGGCCCGTGGTCGCGCCCTGGGGCGGCGGCGACGGGCGCTTCGGCACCAACCCCTGCTGCATCGGCGTGCCGCTGGCCGGCGCCGAGCCCTTTGTCCTCGACTTCGCGACCAGCCGCGTCGCGCAAGGCAAGATGCGCGTGGCCCACAACAAGGGCGAGCGCATCGCGCCCGGCTACCTGATCGACGAACAGGGCCGGCCCACCGACGACCCGGGCGTGGTGGTGGTGCCGCAAGCAGGCAGCGGAGGGCCCGCGGGCGGGCCAGGTTTGTTCGGCGCGCTCATGACCTTCGGCGAGCACAAGGGCTATGGCATGGCCGTGGCCTGCGAACTGCTGGGCGGTGCGCTCAGCGGTGGCGGCACCTGGCACCGGCCCGCGGACACCGCGCGCTCGGTCTTCAACGGCATGCTGACGGTGCTGATCGATCCCGCCAGACTGGGCACGCAGGCCAGCTTCGAACAGGAAGCCCGCGGCTTCGTCGACTGGCTGCGCCAGAGCCCGCCGGGCGCGGGCTTCGACGCCGTGCAGATCGCGGGCGAGCCCGAGCGCGCGGCACGCCTGGCGCGCGAGCGCGACGGCGTGGTGGTCGACGACGCGACCTGGGCCGAGATCGTGGCGGCGGGCGCCAGCCTGGGTGTTGCCGCGATGGCCTGAGCCCCGCGTCGCGAGGCGGCCATCGCGCCGGGCCCGTGCGGCGCCTGCCTATGATGGGCTTCGGAAAATCCAATGGCAGTCGCATTGCGCAGTCGATAGCTCCGAACCACAATCGGTACGCACTCGATAGTTCGATGCTATTTTTCTAGAAGGAAGCCCTCCCGATGTCCAAACTCACCACCGCCTTCGGCGCCCCCGTCGTCGACAACCAGAACAGCCTGACCGCGGGCCCGCGCGGGCCCCTGCTCTCGCAGGATGTCTGGCTGTTCGAGAAGCTGGCCAACCTCAACCGCGAGGTGATCCCCGAACGGCGCATGCACGCGAAGGGATCGGGCGCCTTCGGCACCTTCACGGTCACGCACGACATCACGCAGTACACGCGCGCCAAGCTGTTCAGCGCGGTCGGCAAGAAAACCGAGATGTTCGCCCGCTTCACCACCGTGGCCGGCGAACGCGGCGCGGCCGATGCCGAGCGCGACATCCGCGGCTTCGCGCTCAAGTTCTACACCGAGGAAGGCAACTGGGACCTGGTGGGCAACAACACGCCGGTGTTCTTCCTGCGCGATCCGCGCAAGTTCCCCGACCTCAACAAGGCGGTCAAGCGCGACCCGCGCACCAACCTGCGCAGTGCCACCAACAATTGGGACTTCTGGACCAGCCTGCCCGAGGCGCTGCACCAGGTCACCATCGTGATGAGCGACCGCGGCATCCCGTCCAGCTACCGCCACATGCACGGCTTCGGCTCGCACACCTACAGCTTCATCAGTGCCAGCAACGAGCGCTTCTGGGTCAAGTTCCACATGAAGACGCAGCAGGGCATCCAGAACCTGACGGATGCCGAAGCGGCCGCGCTCGTGGGCTCCGACCGCGAGAGCCACCAGCGCGACCTGTTCGACGCGATCGAACGCAAGGACTTCCCCAAGTGGACCGTGTTCGTGCAGGTCATGCCCGAGGCCGATGCCGACACCGTGCCCTACCACCCCTTCGACCTGACCAAGGTCTGGCCCAAGAAGGACTACCCGCTGATCGAGGTCGGCGTGATCGAGTTGAACAAGAATTCGGAGAACTTCTTCGCCGACGTCGAGCAGAGCGCCTTCGCGCCCAACAACCTGGTGCCCGGCATCAGCGTGTCGCCCGACAAGATGCTGCAGGCGCGGCTGTTCGCCTACTCGGACGCGCAGCGCTACCGCCTGGGCGTGAACCACCACCAGATCCCGGTGAACGCCGCGCGCTGCCCGGTGCACAGCAACCACCGCGACGGCGCGATGCGTGTCGACGGCAACTACGGCGGCACGCCGCACTACGAGCCGAACAGCTTCGGCCACTGGCAGGAGCAGCCCGACTACCGCGAGCCGCCGCTGAAGATCAAGGGCGATACCGACTTCTGGAATTTCCGCGAGGACGATGCCGACTACTACAAGCAGCCCGGCGACCTGTTCCGCCTGATGAGCCCGGCCCAGCAGCAGGTGCTGTTCGAGAACACGGCGCGCGCCATGGGCGATGCGCCGGACTTCATCAAGCAGCGCCACATCGACAACTGCACGAAGGCCGACCCGGCCTACGGTGCCGGCGTGGCGCAGGCGCTCAAGCAGCTGCAGGGCTGAGCACGCCCGACGCCGCGTTCGTTCTTCAGAGCATCAGTTGGACGGCGGCGTCCAGGTGCTCCGAAGGCAGGCGGCGGAAGCCCGAACGCACGAAGCGCTGCAGGCGCCCGACCACGAAGGCGGTGAGCGCGCCCGCGCGCACCTGCGCATCGACCGTGGGCGTCGCGGAGCCCTCGGCCACCGTGACGTCGCGCAGCACCTGGCGCAGCGTAGCCTCGATCTTGTCGAAGAACTGGTTCATGCGGCTCTGCAGCCGCTCGTTCTCGTAGACCAGCGCATCGCCCACCATGACCCGCGTCATGCCCGGATTCTTCTCGGCGAACTGCACCACCATCGTCACGATGCGCGCGGCCTGCTCGCGGCCGGCGCCGTCGCGCTCGGCGATCTGGTTGACCAGCGTGAACACGCTCTGCTCGATGAAATCGATCAGCCCCTCGAACATCTGCGCCTTGCTGGCGAAGTGCCGATAGAGCGCGGCCTCGCTGACGTCGAGCTGCGCTGCCAGCGCGGCGGTAGTCACGCGCTCGGCCCCTGGCCGCTCCAGCATGGCCGCCAGGGTCTGCAGGATCTGCACGCGGCGCTCGCCGGGCTTCGGCCGCTTGCGGACGGACGGCGGCGTATCGGACAGCGGAGCAGAGTCGCGGGACGGAGGAGCGCTGGTCTCTTCGTTTTGCATGGGCGGCGCGCGCATATGTAAAAAAATGATTCTCGCACAGCGCGGTGAGTGCGTGCCTACTGCGCGAGCGGCAATGAGGCGCTTGTGCGTCGCGCAGAATAGCCCTTTTGACCACGGACCGAACAAGCGATGCCCAAGAACATTCTGGTGACAGGCGGTGCCGGCTTTATCGGAAGCCACACCTGCGTGGCCTTGATCGAAGCCGGCTATGCGCCGGTGATCCTGGACAACCTCGGCAACAGCGATGTTCGTGTGCTCGAACGGCTGGCACGCATCACCGGCACCGCGCCGGCCTTCATCGAAGGCGATGTGCGCGACCGCGCCCTGCTCGACCAGGTGTTCCGCACGCACGAGATCTCGGGGGTCATCCACTTCGCGGGCCTCAAGGCGGTCGGCGATTCGGTGGCCGACCCGATCGGCTACTACGACAACAACGTGCACGGCACCTGGGTGCTGGCAGCCGCGATGCAGGCCGCGGGCGTCCGGACACTGATCTTTTCATCGTCCGCCACGGTCTACGGCGAGCCCGAGCGCTCGCCCATTCCCGAAGATGCGCCCTGCCGTCCGGCCAACCCCTACGGCCGCTCCAAGCGCATGGTCGAAGAGGCCCTGATCGACCTGCAGCTCGCACAGCCGGACTGGCGCATCGCACTGCTGCGCTATTTCAACCCGGTCGGTGCGCACGAGAGCGGGCTGATCGGCGAGCACCCGCAGGGCAAGCCCAACAACCTCATGCCCTTCGTCTGCCAGGTGGCGGTGGGCCTGCGCGACAAGCTGTCGGTGCATGGCGGCGACTACCCCACGCCCGACGGCACGGGCGTGCGCGACTACGTGCACGTGATGGACCTGGCCGAAGGCCATGTGGCGGCGCTGCGCCATGCCGAGAAGGCCGCGGGGCTGGTCACGCTCAACCTGGGCACGGGCACCGGCGCGTCGGTGCTGGAGGTCGTCAAGGCCTTCGAACGCGCCAGCGGACGACAGATCGCCTGCGAGATCGGCCCCCGCCGGCCGGGCGACGTGCCGGCCTACTGGGGCGATCCGACGCTCGCACAGGCCACGCTGGGCTGGCGCGCACGGCGCGGGCTCGATGCGATGTGCGCCGACAGCTGGCGCTGGCAGCAAGCCAACCCCCGCGGCTACGCGCCCTGAATATTTTGAGCGTGAGACACCGCGGAACCGGCTTCGCCGGGCCGCTGGTGTCGGCCCCGGAAGGGGAAGGCGAGGCGACACGCAGTGCGCGAGCCCTCGGGGGAGAGCCCAGTGATATCGTGGAACCGGCTTTGCCGGGCCACCGGTATCGCCCCCGGACGGGGGGAAGGCGAAGCGACACGAAGTGCGCAAGCCCTCGGGGGCGAGCCTACCGTGCCCGGATCATCGTGCCGTAGGCCTGGTCCGTGAGGATTTCCAGCAGCATCGCGTGCGGCACGCGCCCGTCGATGATGTGCACCGCGTTCACGCCGCTCTTGGCGGCATCGAGTGCGCCCTCGATCTTTGGCAGCATGCCGCCGGAGATCGTGCCGTCGGCGAACAGCTCGTCGATCTCGCGCGCGCTCAGGTTGGTCAGCAGCTTGCCGGACTTGTCGAGCACGCCCGGCGTGTTGGTCAGCAGCATCAGCTTCTCAGCCTTGAGCACCGTGGCCAACTTGCCGGCCACCACGTCGGCGTTGATGTTGTAGCTCTCGTTCTCCTCGCCGAAGCCGATCGGGCTGATGACGGGGATGAAGGCATCGTCCTGCAGCGCCTTCACCACGCTCGGGTCGATCGACACGATCTCGCCCACCTGCCCCACGTCGTGCTGCACGCTGGGATCGTTGCGGTCGGCCAGCTTGAGCTTCTGCGCGCGGATCAATCCGCCGTCACGCCCGGTCAAACCCACGGCCTTGCCGCCGGCCTGGTTGATCAGGCCCACGATGTCCTGCTGCACCTCTCCGGCCAGCACCCATTCGACGACTTCCATGGTCTCGGAGTCGGTGACCCGCATGCCCTGGATGAAGTGGCCCTTCTTGCCGAGCTTGTTGAGCGCAGCCTCGATCTGCGGCCCGCCGCCATGCACCACCACCGGGTTCATGCCGACCAGCTTGAGCAGCACCACGTCTTCGGCGAAGTCGGCCTGCAGGGCCGGATCGGTCATGGCGTTGCCGCCGTACTTGATGACGATGGTCTTGCCGTGGAACTTGCGGATGTAGGGCAGCGCCTGGGCCAGGATCTCGGCCTTGTCGCGGGGGGGGATGTTGAGGACGGGGTCTGTCATGAGCGTTCCGTTTCGGAGGTTGCCAAATTGTGCCGCAAGGGCGGCGTGAGCCCGCGTGCGAAGACCTGCCGCTGCGCTACCAAGAGCAGCAACACCAGATCGACGCCGACGCGGCCGGTCCAGGCCAGGGCTGCGCCCACGAGGCCGAACTGGTACAGGCCCGCGAGCAGCATGGGAAAGTAGAAGGCGGCCTCGACCAGGTGCAGTTGCGCGGTCAGCCGTGCCAGGCCGGCGGCCTGCACCGCGGCGAAAGGCACGAAGGCCACGCCATTGAGCAGCAGGCCCAGCGCGAAGATCGCCACCACCGGCGCGGAGTGGTCGGCGAAATCGGCACCGAGCCAGAGCGTCAGGCCTGCGTGGGCGCCCCAGGCGATCACGGCGCACAGCGGCAGCAGTGTCAGCGCCACCCACCCCACGCACCGGTGATACAGGCGCCGGGCCGCATCGAGGTCGCGGGCCATCAGCGAAGCCAGGCGCGGGAACAGCGCACCGGTGAGCGCACCGGGCAGGATCAGCACGCGTGCCAGCACCTCGGAGGGCACCGTGTAATAGGCGACGACGGCGGCCCCCAGCACCCCGGAGATCATGAAGCGGTCGGCCGTGACCATCAGCGGACTGATCACGTTGGAGACGGTCATCCACAGGCCGAAGGACATCAGATGCCGCAGGTGGCGGCGCTCGAGCGGCACGCCACGGAAACCGCCGCCCAGCCTCCTGCGCACCAGCACCCAATGCGCCGTACCGAACACGGCGCGCGCCAAGATCAGCGCCGCCACGATCGGCACCAGGGACGGGCCGAAGAGCAGGACGCTCAGGGCCGGCAGCCCGAAGTTGGCCACGCCGAGCAGCATGCGCAGCAGGTTGACGTCGCGAAAGTCTTCATAGGCCTCGAGCACGCCGCGCAGCCCGACGGTCGCCGTCGTCAAGGGCACGCCCACCGCCGCGATGAGCAGCGCGTGGAAGACATCGACGTGCAGCGCCTCCGACACCTTCAGCACATGGACCGCCAGCGGTTCGGCGGCAAAGGCCAGCGCGACGCCGCCCAGCGCACCGGTTGCCGACGCCAGCATGAGCCCGCTGCGCACCAGCGAGGGAATCCCGGCGCGCCGATCGTCGGCCAGCTGTTGTGCCACCTGCTGCGTGAGCGCGCGCCCCAGTCCCAGGTCGAACAGGCTGAAATAGCCCACCAGGGCCCACACCAGCGTGAGGATGCCGAAGACTTCGACGCCGAGGCTGCGCACCAGGTACGGAATGAGCGCGGCGCCCGCCAGCAATGGCAGGCCCGCGCCTGCGAGGTTCCACCCGACATTGCGCCGCAAGGACATCTTCGCGCTCAGCGTGACGCGCGGGTCACGGCTTCAACCAGGGTGGGACCTTGAAGCGCACGATCATCAGGTAGGCCGCCACGTAAGTCGCCACGAACAGCAGCGTGCACAGCATCAGCACCAGGGTGTTGTTCCAGAACAGCACCGCCGGCACGACCGACAGGGCGGCGAACATCCAGAGGTAAGGCGAGGTGCGGTTGTTGCGCGCCAGCAGCTGCCGTGCCTCGTCGTCGGAAAAGGCCACCCGGACGATGCGCCGGAAGATCAGCTGGTGGAAATGCAGCGCATCGGCCGTGCCCGGCGACTGGCCGCGCGCGAGCTTGCGGTAGATGGAGAACAGCGTCTCCCACACCGGGTAGATCAGCAGCAGCATCGGGAACCACGGCGAGACGTTCGGATGGCGCTGCACCAGCATCACGCAGGCCACCGCGATCACGATGCCCCAGACATAGGCCCCGCCGTCGCCGGCGAAGATGCGGCCGCTGGGGTAGTTCCACATCAGGAAACCGAGCGTGGCCCCGAACAGGCAGATCACCATGACCGCCAGCTGCCGATCACCCACCTGCAGCGCCACATGCGAGATCGCCAGGCACACCAGCACCGCGACCGTGCCCGCGAGCCCGTTGTAGCCGTCGATGATGTTGAAGGCATGGGGCAGGCCGCCGATGGCCAGCACCGCGATCAGCATCGCGCCCCAGGGCACCAGCGCCACCCAGCCGTCCACGGTGTCGAAGCCGGTGCGGTGCACGCCCAGGTCCAGCAGCCAGCACAGCAGCAAGGCCGATCCGAGGGTCAAGCCCAGGCGGTAGCGCACCGGCACCCGCTGCGTCATGTCTTCCGTGATGCCCCCCAACACCGCAGGCGCGATGCACAACAACATCAGCGCCGAGGCCATCAATGGCCAGCCGACATTGAAGGGATCGCCGAACAGGCCGGCGAACAGCCATGCCACGCCGGTGCCGAGAAAGATGCCTGCGCCGCCAAGACGCGGCACATGACCCTTGTGGAAGCGCTGGGGCATGTCGGCCGCGTAGAGGCGCGCGTGGCGGCGCGCCCGCCGCATGAACACCAGCACGGCGAACGCGGAGACGACGAAACTGACAACGATCAGGGCAATCATGTGGGGAGTGTGCGGGACCTAGAATTCCCGAGCGAAATTAGACCATGCCGACACCTTCCCTCCCGCACAAGCCCATCACGGTCTCGATCGTCAGCCATGGCCAGTTGAGCCTGATCCAACCCTTGCTGGGACAGCTCGATCGCTGGTGCACCGACTCGATCGAGAAGGTGGTGCTCACGATCAACATCCCCGAAACCGACCTGCTGGGAGGAATGCGCTGGAGCTTTCCTGTCGAGCGCATCGAGAACCCGGCGCCCAAGGGCTTCGGCGCCAACCACAACGCGGCGTTCACCCGTTGCGCCACGCCCTGGTTCCTGGTGCTGAATCCGGACATCCGCCTCGATGGCGACGTGCTCGCGCCGCTGATCCTGCAAGCCGGCGCCGACAGCGGCCTGCTGACGCCGCGCATCCTGGAGCCGGGCAAATCAGCGCCGGAGGCGCACCGCGCGCTCATCACGCCGGTCGAGATCCTCACGCGGAATCGGCCGGGCTATGCGGCCCCCTCGGTGCCCAGCTGGATCCCGGGGCTGTTCATGCTGTTCAGGAGCGCTACGTACGCGCAGATCCACGGCTTCGACGAACGTTTCTTCATGTATGGCGAGGACTTCGACATCTGCGCCCGCACGCAGCTGGCCGGCTGGAAGCTGGAGGTGGCGGAGAAGCTGCTGGCAAGGCACGAGGCCCAGCGGGCCAGCCATGCCAGCCGCCGGCACCTTTACTGGCATGTGACCAGCCTGCTGAAGGTCTGGACGTCGCGGGCGTTCTGGCGCTACGTCCTGCAACATGGGGGCCGGTAAAATCAGCGCTCTCTCTTTCGCGCCCGCCCGAAGCACGCCCTCCATTCATTTCCTACTGCGCATCCTGCCGGCCTCCCACGCGCCCAGCGTGCCCCCCAAAAATGACACCCCTCTCTGACATCGCGCATTCACGGGCGCATCGGTCCACCGCGCCATGAGCCAGGCACACTCCAACCTGCATCGCAGCGCCTGGGCCGACTGGTGGGAAGGCACCCGCCGCACCGACATCTGGTGGACGCTCGCCTGGTTCGACATCGTGCTGCGCTACCGCCGCTCGATGCTCGGCCCCCTGTGGCTGACGCTCAGCATGGGCGCGATGATCGCCGGCATGGGCCCGCTCTACAGCTCGCTGTTCGGCACCAACCTGTCCAAGTTCTTCCCCCACCTGACGCTGGGCCTGATCTTCTGGGGCCTGTTCTCGGCCATGGTGACCGAAGGCTGCAACGCCTTCATCGGCTCGGCCCACTACCTGAAGCAGGGCTACTTCCCGATCAGCCTTTTCGTGTGGCGCAGCATGTCGCGCAACCTGATCCAGTTCCTGCACCAGATCGTGCTCTACGTCCCGGTGGCACTCTGGGCCGGTATCTCGCTGTCGTGGTCCGCGCTGCTCGTGATCCCGGCCTTCGTGCTGCTGCTGATCAACGCGCACGCGATCGGCCTGGTGCTGGGGCTGGTGTGCACGCGCTTCCGAGACGTGACGCAGATCGTGACCAGCCTGATGCAGATGCTGATGTTCCTTACCCCCGTGTTCTGGATGCCCGAAGGCTTGCCAGGACGCGCCCGGTACATCCTCTGGAACCCCTTCGCGCAGATGCTGGATCTGCTGCGCACCCCGTTGATGGGCGGCACGGCCACGCTGCACAGCTGGCTCGGCATTCTCGGCTGGACGGCGGGCGGCCTCGTCGTCGCCACCCTCCTCTTCGCGAAGTACCGTCGTCGCGTCGTCTACTGGCTCTGAACATGGCGCTCATCTCCCTCAAAAACGTCTCGGTCAGCTTCCCCATCTACGGTGCGGGCTCCGCGTCACTGAAGAAGACGCTGGCGGCTTCGGTCACCGGCGGCCGCTTCGGCAAGGAAACCGGCGTGAACGTGGTGCAGGCCCTGCACGACATCAACCTGGAACTGAGGAGCGGCGACCGCCTGGGCCTGCTGGGCCACAACGGCGCCGGCAAGTCGACGCTGCTGCGCACACTCGCGGGCGTCTACGAGCCCTCGGCCGGCGACTTCGTCCGCCAGGGCACCGTGGCCAGCCTGATCGACCCCTCGCTGGGGATCGAGCCCGATGCCAGCGGCATCGAGAACATCATGCTGCGCGGCCTGGTCATGGGCATGAGCCGCAAGCAGGTCGAGGGCCTGACTGCCGAGATCTGCGAGTTCAGCGGCCTGGGCGAATACGTCAACATGCCGGTGCGCACCTACTCGACCGGCATGCTGATGCGCCTGGCGTTCTCGATCTCGACCAGCGTGCAGGCGGACATCCTGCTGATGGACGAATGGCTGTCCGTGGGCGATGCGGAGTTCACCGAGAAGGCTGAGAAGCGGATGAAGGACGTGGTGTCGAAATCCGGCATCCTGGTGCTGGCCTCGCATTCGCCGGAACTGATTGCCCGCGAGTGCAATCGGGTGGTCCAACTGGAACACGGCAGGCTCGTCGAACGCTGAGCGCTTGACGGTCGCCAGCACGACCTTCGCCTGGCCCCTCTGCGGGACCGCCGGTTCGACGGCAGGCCGCATCCGACCGCAACCAGGCCCGCCGGCCCTCGAACAGCGACCGTGGCTGGCCCCCCGTCGCGCCCGGCCCGGCCGACGTCAAGGGCTCACCGAAAAAACGCCTATCCTTGTTCTGCGCCCGCTCGCCTCCTCCAGCACGAGCGCGTACTGACCGGCCTTTCCAATGACTTCCGGCGGGATGTCGACCGTTAGTACCTTGTCGCCCACGCTCGCCACTCGCTTGAGACCTTGCTCGCCAAAATACACGAGCACCTCGCCGAAGCGGCTGACATTCTCCACCTGCATCCAGAGGACGGAGGCCCCGTTCGGCTGCACGTTGGCACCTCGCCCGACACGCGTGTCTCTCGGTCCCCAGTTCTTCACCGAGACCGCTTCCAGTGGCGGCACCTCGCGCCGATCGCTGCGCAGCGACTGATTCAACTGCCCGCCGACCAATGTCGCGCCGTAGTCAGAAATGTGATCGGTGACCTGGTAGACAAATCGCCCATTTTTCGTCGGCATGCAGACGCCGTCATCGCAAAGCACATCCAAGCTGTCGACGATGCGAACCCGCCCCGGATGCGCACGTGCCACCGCACCGAGCAATTCCAGGTATTGCGCCGAGAGTTCCCTCTGCCGGAGAACAGTGACGCGGCAGTCGGGACTTGAAGGCTTGGCCAGCCACCGATTCACCCAGGCCGAACTGGTCGCTCGGTCGATGCAGTTTTCCATATGAGGCAACGTCGGGTTGTCGACGAGAAGCACGACCTGCTTCCCCTTGGCCACGAGCCGTGACACGGCCGCGTCGAGTCCTTCAAAAGCCACCGCGTAATTCTTGCTCGCGGGCAGATCCGAGATCGAGAAGTCGTTCTGGAGTTGAAACAGCGCACGCGCGGCGGTGGCGACGACCACCGTATGCACGCTGTCCATGTCATTGATCTGCTGAATGGCCGAGGCCACGGCGTTCTTCTTGACATAGGCATACCTGCGGTCATCGGTGAGGATAGGAACAAGCGGGCCGCTGTCGCCCGAACCCAGGACGAGCCAAGTCCCGCCGGGCTGGGATGTCCGAAAAAGGCCTGAAAAAAGGGCCAGCGCCTTGCTGTCGCCCAGCAAGGCGAATCTGGGCGTCTCCCTTGTATCCACAGCGCAGTAGAAGAGTGGGATTTGCTCCGATTTGAGAAATGCGCAAGGGCCAGCATACGTTGGGTAACCGCCATCGAGACCCGTGGCGAGTGTCCTGTTCATCCGCACCACCGGCCGCTCCGGGGCGCCCTGCTGAAAATAGGTGCCCAAACCGACCCCTCCGATCGCAACCATCGCCAAGGACAGCGACATGGTCGTGACGCGCCGGTCCGAAACCTTTTTCAAAGGCCTCTCCACAAGCCGATAGGTCGCCCAGGCCAGCAAGACACTTGCGCCCAGCACGCCCGCGCGCATGGCAGGCGCGACTTCGCCCTGAATGATCGTCACGTACGAAATCAGTGGCCAATGCCACAGATAGAGCGGATAACTGATCAAGCCGATGCCGACCATCGTGCGGCTGGAAAGAATCCGCCTGTTCACAAATGCATCCGGGCCGGCTGCGATCAACAGCAGCGTACCCAGTGTCGGCACCAGTGCCTGCCAGCCGGGAAAATTCTTCTCCCTGACGAAAAGAATGCTCAGCACCAGCATGCCGATGCCGATGAGCGACAACAAAGACGCCCGAAGATGAAGTGGACCGGTCGGCTGCCGAACACCGCCTGCCGGCGCCATCGATCGATGCGTGATCACATAAGCCAGCATGGCCCCGGCCATCAACTCCCAGAAGCGCGTGAATGGAAAGTAGAAAACCGTCGAAGGATAGGCTCCGATGAAGAGAAGATTCGCGCCAAAAGACAAAAGCGCGACCACCCCCGTCATCAAAAGAAAATTGGAGGAATACCGCCAGGCGACCCAGAGAAACAGGGGCCAGAAAATATAGAACTGCTCCTCCACGCCCAATGACCAGAGGTGCAACAATGGCTTCGCCATCGCAGTGGCATCAAAATAGCCACTTTCCTGCCAAAGAACAAAATTGGAAACAAATGCGGCACCAGATGCCACATGCTTCCCGAGTCGCTCGTATTCCCCGGCAAAAAGCGTGATCCAACCGAACGCCATGGTCGCAGTCAATACCAGCAGTAGCGCCGGGTAGATCCGTTTGATGCGTCTCGCGTAAAAATCCAAAAACTTGAATGTCCCCTTCTCGAGGCTGCTGAAGATAATCCTCGATATGAGAAATCCGGAGATCACGAAGAAGATGTCAACCCCAACGAACCCTCCGGGCAAGGCGGCTGGAAATGCATGAAACACCAGAACAGCGCCCACGGCAATCGCTCGCAATCCGTCGATATCCGGGCGGTAGGTTTGGTTGGTGGTCTGGTTCATCGAGGGGTAATAGGCAAACATTGAATCGGGCGGCGGCTGTCAGCAAGTTTGAGCGCAAACCGGTCGAGAAAAATACTTCCAAAATTCGCTCTGAGACAGCCTTCGGTCCAAGCCCGGTCAGGAATCTCTTCCCCGCTTCGGTAGATCGCGTGGTCCTCATGCCACACGGGAGTCACTGGATAGTGGCCTCGATTCAGACGACTGGAGAGACGGTATCAGGAAAGGCGTTGCATCGCCCGTTGACGGCGCTGCAGCCGGATCACTTGTTTATCGCCGCGCCCGCATGCGCCCCTGCGACGGACGTGTCGGCGGTCAGTCCCGACGGAGTCGCCGCCAGGTCCTTGAAAACCTTTCGCTTCTTGAGGCCGTCAATTCGCCGGTCGACGAATACCACCACCAGCCATGAAACGGCCAAGGTCACACCGAACGAAAGAGCTAAGAAAAGGAGGGAGCGCTCCTGCGGAACCACCAGCCAGACGAAGGCGCCGGCCACGGTGTGAAAAAGGTAGATAGGATAGGAAAGATCGCCGAGAAAGCCGTCCACGCGACCGGGTCTGCGGGTCGCCAATGACAAGACAACCCAGGCCGAAAGCAGCACGGAACAATAAAGGCCATAGGTCCATGGCCACGCGTCATTCCACAACCATACAAGCGAGTTTGCAAGCCAGAAAATGACGCTTAGCCTCGGTGCTTCCAGGCGACGAAGATGCCCCTGGTAGTGCGAGATCAATGCCCCGAACGCAAAAACCCAGAACGCCGTCAAGAACGATGAATACCTTAAAGCGAACGTGTCGGGCTGAAAGCCGTGAACGGCATTGAGCAAAAGGCTCAAGATCAATCCCAGCCAAGCAGCCGGCCGATTGAAAGCCATCAACGGCATCAACATGTACGCTCCGACTTCCACGGCCAGAGCGCCCGAGACGGGCACCAGAAGATTGCCGACAGGCAAGGGAAGCAGCGTGATATTTCCAAACCAACCGACCAGGCCCTGCGGCCATGCAAACTGCGGGTTCAATGTCGACAGGGCAACGCCGATTTTGGGCAGGATCAGAATGGCGATGCCACCCAGAATGCAGGAGATCCAATAGGCCGGAAAAATTCTGAGAATCCGGTTGAATGCAAAATCGCGAAGGCCGGCGGCTGAATCACCGTACTTGTGGCGTAGCACGTGGGTCATCAAAAACCCGCTCAGCACAAAAAATCCCCATACAGCATAGGCGGCCGGCCCATGAATCATTCCGCCCCACAGGTGCGAAATGACGACCAAGAAGGCCAACAAGAAACGCCAACTTCCGAGACCAAGGGTCATGATGAGTGCACCTGTACGGCAAAACAAGAAAATCGATCAGCTTCGATCACCGCTTGAAGACGATGCAACTTTCATTGAACCCATAAGGAGCAGCAGCTGCTCCCCCCTGTGCTCGGTCAAGAATTTCAAAGTGGACAGGATAGTAGTTCCCGATCTGTTCCCGTCCTGTTGTCAATCGATGGAGAATATGGCCCGGGGCGCCTTCGTCGACGGAAATCTGCATGCGCTCCGGGCGCCCACCGGAAAGGTAAGCACTCTCGAGCGAGACAGAGGCCGAGTTCATGCAGGAGCCCAGACTATAAATGAAATTTTGGCTCACAAAGGCATGGATGGATGCCCCGGCAAAAAGGCAAATAACGAGTAGATTCCCCCACATTTTTTTCCGTTGAGGAGACAGCACAAAGATGGCGGCAAGGGCCACGCTTTGCGCAATGCCTGAACCATAAAGGTAATGAGCACCTCGCGTGGGAATCAACAACACAGGCGCCAGAAAGCTGTAATAACAGACCACATACAGAATCGCAACTCTGATCGAGAAGGATCGCCAGAGCAAGCCGACGACCAAAAAGTGAGCTACGGCCGCAGCCACCATTTCCCAGACCGGCTGGAACTGCCATATTCCGGCCTCCGTCAGCGAAGGAAGGAAAGGATAAATACCGTACACCAGCACGCCATCGAGCAAGTGCGAGAGTGATGCCGCATAGGGACTGGATTCCTTAGCGGCAAATGATCCGATCAGCGCGGTGGCCCGATACGCCAGAAACATCAAGACCGGCAGACTCCATACCACGAAGGCCTTGATCAGTCGCTTGAAATCCATTCCTGCCGCGGGCGGAAAAAACAAGAATAGAAGCAAAGATCCCGGCAGAACGGCGGCTGTTTCCTTGGAAAACATTGCCAGCGTCGACGCGAGGAAAACCCCTGCGAGCGCAATTGGCCCCGATCGCAGGCTGACATAGCGCGCCGATGCGATAAATGCTAGAAGGCCGAACAGAACGTAGAACCGATCCATCAATGCAGCAGACCATCCGACGGAAAAAGTCGCCAGTGGGCTGCACACGAAAACGATGGCGGCGATCCACGCGAATTGTCGATTTCTATACGTATCGGTCAATGCACCGAAGAGCAGCATCGCAATGACAGCATGCGTCAGGACGTCCACAAAATGGACAATGAACGGATAGCTTGGAATGAAGTACGAGACCAGCCCCTGAACGAGGAAGCTGAATGGCCTCACCGGCTGACCAAACTCAGTCCCCTGGTAAAGCTTGACGTGATTCCTCAAATAGTCCGAGAAACCAAATCGCCGGATGTGATCAATTTTCTGCAGTTCATCGTGATTGAAAAATCCCGGATTCGCGATCAGCATCAGGCACCAGAGTGTCGCAATGCAAAGTAGGCCGACGGCGACGGTTCTGTTCCGCTCCGGACATTTCAACAAAGATGAAAAATATTGCTTCATGCATGCACTCTCTTCGCGACTCTTTTTCGAAACAACTTTTTAAGCTGCAACGATGGCTTTTCGACAATATTCCAGGAAAGAAACCCCATACCGAGCGCAACAATTACAGCAGCCATCGTGTTTTGCAGCGTCGTCATCGAGGGGAAAGAGGCCGCGATGCACTGCTGCACTGGCCATCCATAAAGATACACACCATAGGAGTAATCTCCCACTCGATTGAACCAAAAAAATCCGGGAGAAAAGGCGATGCACCAGAGAGCGTAAGGTAACAGGATGACGTACGCATAACCAAAATTTGGAGTGCCATGCACCACCCCGGCGAAAAGCAGCATCATCAAGAGCACCCAGGGATTGATGAAGACAGACCCTCTATTGACCCAATAAAACATTCCAAGCGCGAACATGCCTACCACATGAAGATGAGAAGGATGCAACAGCGAAGGATTGAAAATGCTCGGCCTGAAAAACGCGAGCAATGCACAAACGAAGAACAACAAATTGAAAATGGATTTTCGCTCCAGGCACCCCACAAAATGAAGGAGCAGCACCACGAAATACATTCGCAGTTCGACGGGAATCGACCAGAGCGAACCATTGATCGCCTTGTCCGGCCTTCCGTCGAACACACCGGGAAGAAAATACTCCGTATTCAGGGCCGAGCTGTTCACCCAAAGATACCGCCATGTCGATACCGAGAAGAAATCGAATGAATCCCCGGAGTAGAAAACGCCCAATACCAGGATCGACAAGCACACGCAAACTATGAGGGCCGGATAAATCCGGAGGACACGTGATGCAATATAGTAAATTGCGCCCTGCCCGCTTTGGGCGCTCGCAGAAATCAGGAATCCACTCAGTACAAAGAAGACATCGACAGCCACGCCACCGATGAATTTGTACCCCATCAACCGCAGAAGAATATCGGGCTCTCCTCCGCCGGTGACGACACCGGCATGTCCATAAATAACGGACAACGCGGCAAACAGACGGATCAAATTGAAATTGTTCGACCTGTTCGCAAAAAGTGCGCCCAATGAGTTGCTGGGCATCGCATTACTCTGCATCGCTGACAATCCTTGCACGAGAGTACTGCTTGACCAGGTACAGTGGCCGCGCCTTGGTTTCTCCAAAGATTCGCCCCAGATACTCGCCAAGGACGCCGATGCAGAAAAGTTGCACGCCCCCGAGGAAAAGGATCGTGACCATCAGCGTGGGATAGCCACGGACTGCTTCGCCCCACCATAGCGTCCGGAACACGATCCATGATCCGAAGACGAATGATAAGAGAGCGATCGCGGTCCCCAGATAGGTCGCGAGCTTGAGCGGCGCGGTCGTGAACGAGGTGATGCCTTCGAGCGCGAAGTTCCAGAGCTTCCAATAATTAAATTTACCGGTCCCGGCTGCCCTGGGGTCGCGTCGGTACTCGACCGCCTTCGACGGATAACCGATCCAGGCAAAAAGTCCCTTCATGAAACGATGGTGTTCCCGAAGTTGAGAGAGCGCATCCACGGCACGACGACTCATCAATCGATAGTCGCCTGTATCCTGGGGAATCTGCACTTTGGAAAGCTTCGCCATGAGTCGGTAGAAACCACTCGCAGTGGCCTTTTTCAGCCAGGTTTCGCCGTCACGATGTGTTCTTTTGGCATAAACGACGTCGTAGCCGCCTGCCCACTCCTTGACAAATTCATGTATGAGTTCGGGAGGATCCTGAAGGTCGGCATCGATAACGACCACCGCGTCACCCGAAGCGTGATCCAGGCCGGCGGTCATTGCTATTTCTTTTCCAAAATTCCTCGACAAATCGATCGACGTCACATAGCCGCATTGCGCCGCAATGTCTTCGATGATCTTCTGGGTTGCATCGGTACTGCCATCGTTGACGAATATGACTTCGCAACGGAATTCCGTCAGCGACTGAAAAACGAGATTGAGTCTCGAGTAAAACTCCCACAACACCGCCTCTTCGTTGTAGGCAGGAACAACGACAGAGATCAATTTTTTCAAGACTTGTCTCCGAAAACAAATATTCTACTTACCAAGAAATTCCAGACCAGGCATGTCATCGTGGCCAGTGCCTGTGCAAGCCAAGCGTTCATCTCCAGGCGGCCTGTCATAAACGCCATCAATGCCGTGTTAAGCAACCATCCCGACAGCACCATCAGGTAGAACTTCGGCACGACGCGCCGGTGGGGCTGCTCGCTGGCGAAGGTGAAGGTGTAGTTCAGCGCGTAGCTGACGATGGACCCAAGCAGATATGCAACGCTTGAAACCACCGTCGCGGAACCATCCGTGATCCGCAGCCCCAGCCCGAAGGCGAGGTACTGCACCAAGGTGGCGCCACCGCCCACGATCAGAAAACGGACGAATTGCGTGAAGGCCCCTTGAGGCCTTTCGGATTCAAGCATTCGAGCCGAGATCCAGATCGAAAACGGCCCTGACAGCCTCCTGCGAGAAACGCGCATGCACGAAGGCGCTGCCCGCTTCTGCGGTGCGCATCCATCGAACAGGGTCGGTCATGATGTCCCCCAGCGCCTGCGCCATCGCCCCGGCATCGTCGAGCACGGGAACAGCTTCCTCCAGCCCATCGAGCCCCTGTGCACCGACCGAGGTCGTCACGATCGGCAATGCATGGTGGAGGGCCTCCAGCACCTTGCCTTTGACGCCCGCGCCAAAGCGCAGCGGAACGACAGCGGCACCCGAATGTCTATAGAAATCGGCCAGCTGCGCGTCGGTGACGTAGCCGGTCACGGTGATCACGTCGTTGGCCAGCACCTTCACCTCCGCGGTCGGGTTCGAGCCGACGAGGATCAGCCTGGCGGCGGGCACGCGTTGCTGCAGCTTCGGAAAGATCTCCGAGACCAGCCATTTGGCCGCATCAACATTGGGTGGGTGACCGAATCCGGCGACGAACAGCAAATCCTCGCCACGACGCCCTTCGGCGGTGATCTCGATCTCCCGCGCATCGAAGAAGAAGAGCGGCACTGTGCGCGCCTTGGCATCAGGCAGCAGTTTTCGCACTGCGGCAGTCTCAGAGGCCGAAGGGTAATAGATCACGTCGACCTTGCGCCAGATCGCCTCCTCCAGCCGACGGCTTTCCTGCGACTGCTTGAGCAGCCGTGCATCACCGGTCTTCTCATACTCCCCGAGCAGGCGGGCGTAGTGGAGGTCATGACCGTAGAACAGCACCTTCGCCTGGGTGTGCGCGCGAACCGCGTCCAGATGCTCCTCGGCCACATGGGGCCGGCTCAGCAGCACATAGTCGACGTGGGCGGCGTTCGCCTTGACCCAATCCTCGAAGCCACCGACGTATTCGTTCCCGTAGTAGACCTCGATGCCCTCCTGCTGGAGCAACGACGAATACTGTGGGTCATGCCAGAGATTGGCGGGCCAGAACTTGACGTTGAGCCCCATGGCCTTGAACTCGCGCAGGAAGCACCACATGCTGCGCGAGCCCGCGTCGCGATCAGGCTGCGGCACGTAGTGATCGACGACCAGGATCGTCTTCTTCTGCACCGAACGATCGCGTGCGACGAAGGGGCTGAGCGCATTCGGCAAATGTCGGCGCTCCAGTTCCTCCGTCCAACGGCGATAGAACTTCTTCTGGTTCTCTACCTGATGCGCCTTGACACCGCTCCCGGTGTCGGTCCCATGGGAGATGCCCTCGTAGTGGATCACGACGGACTCGGGTTGGTAGTACACCTTCTTGCCCGCAGCGCGCACGCGGAAGGCGAGGTCGGTGTCTTCGTAGTAGGCCGGCAGGTAGTGCTCGTCGAAGCCGCCGAGTTCGTCCCATAAGGTTCTGGGCAGCAACAGTGAGGCACCCGAACAGTAGTCGGTTTCCTTGACGTAGTTGTAGACGCTGCGCGAAGGATCGTCGAGCCGGCCGTAGTTCCACGCCGAGCCGTCGCGCCAGAGGATGCCCCCGGCCTCCTGCAGCCGGCCGTCGGGATACACCAGCTTGGAACCCACCATGCCGCAGTCGGGCATCGTGTCGAACAGGCGCAGCATGCTGTCGAGCCAGTCCGGCGTCACCTCCGTGTCGTTGTTGAGCAGGTAGACATAGCGTCCGCGCGAAGCCTTCACGGCCGCATTGCAGGAACGCAGGAAGCCGAGATTGACCGGGTTCTCGAGGAAGCGCAGGCCGGGCACGGGCTTGAGACGCTGGATTTCGGCGTCGCCGGAGGTGTCCTCCGCCACGATCACCTCGATCGAAGCCGCGGGCAGATGCCGCGCGATGGACCGCAGGCAGGACAAGGTATGCCGCAGGTTGCCGTAGGTCGGGATGATGACTGAGACCTCCGGGGTCTCGACCACGTCGAAGCGCAGCGAGGCCAGCACCTCGTCGTAGCGCTCTTTCGGCACAGGGCCCTCACCGACTGGCTTGGGCGGTGCGTTGTCACGTTGACGGCGCCACACCTCGTAGTGCACCACGCCTTCAAACAACGGCCCCGCGACCCGGTATGCGAACTGGACCAGACGGTCCTTGGCGCTGCGGGACAGCGGAAGGCTGCCGTACACGCGTTTGCCCCAGCGCACGGCATGCGGCGCGAGCATGACACGCAAGGTCGACCATTCACCGCGCACGACGCGCGAGGCCATCCGCAGCGGCATGGTCACGCGCCAACTGAGCGAGGACTGCATGCCAAGCACGACGGTCCGCGCCGCATCCAGTTCGGTCTGCAGGCCAGCCTGCTGCTGCTTGTAGAGCGCGCCGACGCGGTGATGCTCTCGCTCATTCTCGGCCGCGGTACGCTCTGCCAGGCGAAAGGCCTTTTCCATCTCTTCGTGCTCGGACTGCTGCCGCGCAAGCGTCGCATGCGACGCCTCGACCTCCATGCGCAGCTTTCGGATGGTCGTTTTCAGCGCTTCAAGTGCAGCGGCATCCTGCATATTTGGCAGAGGCGCCTGTGTGTCGGGCACCGGGCCGGGCGAATGCACGATCGATGACGCAGCATGCGGCCTGAGCGTGCCCGCACGCTCGTAGTCGGCCTCGAGTTCACGGCACACGCGCTGAAAAGCCGCTTCGCCGTCGACGCCTTCTTCCTGCTCCCAGGTCTTGAGCCGGTCGATCAGGTCGTAGGTGCTGCGCAGCAGGCCCACCGCGACCGGGTACCCCGATGCCGCCGTCGTGGTATCCGGCTGGTAGCGATCGACGCGATCGTGCGCGAACGCGCGCAGATCGTTCCCGGAGTGATCCGGCCGCGCACGATCAGGGTTCGAGGTGTAGCGGTTGGCCTTCTCGATCCACTGCGCCACGTTCTTGTGCGATAAGTGATGCAGGCAGGCGCCGCTCTCGGGCGGAATCCTGAAGGCGCTTGCCTCGTCGTACTGGGCGCCGTCGTGGACGGTGGACCGGAACTGCACGGCCTCGCGCCGGAAGAAGCGCATCTGGTACTCGGGCCAGTAATAGGCACGCTCGTCGTGTTGTCCCAGGATGTAGTGGCGTTGCGGTATCAGGTACACGCTGGCGCGAGGCGCCGCCAACTCCTGCTCGATGAAACGAATGCCGTCGACGCTCAGGCACTCGTCGTCGTCGAGGCAGACGATCCAGTCGTGCGTGCACTGCGCCACCGCGAAGGCACGCGTCTGCTCGACCACGGGGCTCCAGGGCACGGAAATGACCCGGTCGGCGAAACGCGCCGCCAGCTCGGCTGTGCCATCGGTCGAGGACTTGTCGATGACGATCAGCTCGTCGACGAAGGACAAGCCCTTGAGGCACGTGCCGATCAGGTCGGCCCGATTGAACGAGATCACGACACCGCTGACTTTTTCCCTACCTTGACCGATTGCCACTGAGTGCTCCCTTCCCATCATTCATTGCTGCCGCCTGCGCTCGCGCAGGACCCTGCAAACAAGCCCCGCGCCACTGCACTCAAGAAAAGACCTCCGCGTCCTGAAGCAAACGCCCTTGGCGGTCCTTCTCGGAAAGAGCCGGCGTCAACCCTTGCACAGGCCACACGATGCCGATCTGTTCATCGTTCCAGGCGATGCACCTCTCGTAAGCCGGTGCGTAGTAGTCGGTCGTCTTGTACAGGAAATCGGCCGTCTCGCTGAGCACCAGGAAGCCGTGCGCAAAGCCCGCGGGCACCCAGAGCTGGCGCTGGTTCTCCTCCGTGAGTTCGACGCCAACCCATTGACCAAAGGTCGGCGATGCCTTGCGGATGTCGACGGCCACGTCGAAGACGGCGCCGGAGACGACCCGCACCAGCTTGCCCTGCGGCTGCTGCAGCTGGTAATGCAGCCCGCGCAACACCCCCTTGCGCGAGCGCGAATGATTGTCCTGGACGAAGTCGACATGGTGGCCGACCGCTTCGTCGAAGGCCTTCTGGTTGAAGCTCTCGAAGAAGAAGCCGCGCGCGTCGCCGAAGACCTTGGGTTCGATGATCAGTACGTCCGCAATGGCCGTGGGGGTTGCCTTCATGCGCGCACTCTTTCCGCCAGCAGGTGGCTCAGGTATTTGCCGTAGCCGCTCTTGTGCAGCGGCGCGGCCAGTCTGGCCAGCTGCTCGCTGTCGATGAAGCCGCCGCGCCAGGCGATCTCCTCGGGGCAGGCGATCTTCAGGCCCTGGCGGTGCTCCAGCGTGGCGATGAACTGTCCGGCTTCCAGCAGGCTCTCGTGGGTGCCGGTGTCCAGCCACGCGTAGCCGCGCTGCATGATCTGCACGTTCAGCTGGCCGCGCTCCAGGTAGGCCTGGTTAACGGCCGTGATCTCGAGCTCGCCGCGCGCACTCGGCTTCACGGCCTTGGCGATGTCCACCACCTGCTTGTCGTAGAAGTACAGGCCGGTCACCGCGTAGTTGCTCTTGGGCTGCTTGGGCTTCTCCTCGATGCTGCGGGCCTTGCCCTGCGGATCGAAGTCGACGACGCCGTAGCGTTCCGGGTCCTGCACGTGGTAGGCGAAGACGGTCGCGCCCGCGGCTTGCGCATCGGCACCGCCGAGCAGTTGCGCGAAGTCATGGCCATAGAAGATGTTGTCGCCCAGCACCAGCGCGCTGGGCGCGTTGCCGATGAACTGCTCGCCGATCAGGAAGGCCTGGGCCAGGCCGTCGGGACTGGGCTGCACCGCGTACTGCAGGTTCATGCCCCACTGGCTGCCGTCGCCGAGCAGCTGCTGGAAGCGCGGCGTGTCCTGCGGCGTGCTGATGATCAGCACGTCGCGGATGCCCCCGAGCATCAAGGTGCTCAGCGGGTAATAGATCATGGGCTTGTCGTAGACGGGCAGCAGTTGCTTGCTCATCGCCAGCGTGGCGGGATGCAGCCGGGTGCCGGAGCCCCCGGCCAGGATGATTCCCTTGCGATTGGTCATGTTCTGGGGTCTCGTTGTCAGAGCGTTTCGCGCAGCATGCGCGCCACGCCGACCTGCCAGTGCGGCAGTGTCAGGCCGAAGGTCGACTGCAGCCTGGTGGTGTCCAGCCGCGAGTTGTGCGGCCGCGTCGCAGGCGTCGGGAAGGCGCTGGTGGGCACGGCGTCGACCGCTTCGGGCCCGGCCTTGATTTCGACGCCGGCCGCCTGCGCCTGTTCGATGACGAAACGCGCATAGCCGTGCCACGTCGTTTCGCCACCGGCCACCAGGTGGTAGAGGCCCGCCTTCTGCGGGTCCAGCAGCGTCGCCCGGATCGCGTGGGCCGTGACGTCGGCCAGCAGCTCGGCACCGGTGGGGGCGCCGAACTGGTCATCAATGACGGTCAGCCGCTCGCGCTCCTTCGCCAGGCGCAGCATGGTCTTGGCGAAGTTGCCGCCGCGTGCGGCGTACACCCAGCTGGTGCGGAAGATCAGGTGCCTGGCGCAGTTGTTCGCGACCAGCTGCTCGCCCTCGAGCTTGGTGCGACCGTAGACACTCAGCGGGCCGGTGGGGTCGTCTTCCTTCCACGGCGCGCTGCCGCTGCCGTCGAAGACGTAGTCGGTGGAGTAGTGCACCATCAGCGCGCCGACCTGCTGCGCGGCCTCGGCGACCACGCCGGGCGAAGTCGCGTTGAGGGTGCGCGCGAAGTCTGCCTCGCCCTCGGCCTTGTCGACCGCCGTGTGCGCGGCGGCATTGACGACGACGTCGGGGCGCACTTTCAGCACGGTCTCGGCCAGTTGCTCGGGGCGGCTGAAGTCGGCATGGAAATCCGTGCTGTCGAAGTCCAGCGCCACCAGCTCACCGAGCGGCGCCAGGCTGCGCTGCAACTCCCATCCGACCTGGCCGCCCTTGCCCAGCAGCAGCACCTTCATGCGACGGCCTTGGTCGACGCGCTGTCGTATTGCTTCTCGACCCATTCGCGGTACGCGCCACTCTGCACGTTGCGCACCCAGTCGCCGTGGGCCAGGTACCACGCCACGGTCTTGCGGATGCCGCTGTCGAAGGTCTCGGCGGGCTTCCAGCCCAGCTCGCGTTCGAGCTTGCGCGCATCGATCGCGTAACGGCGGTCGTGGCCCGGGCGATCGGTCACATAGCTGATCTGCGCCTTGTAGGGCTGGCCGTCGGCACGCGGGCTCAGTTCGTCGAGCAGCGCGCAGACGGTGTGCACGATCTCGATGTTGGGCTTCTCGTTCCAGCCGCCCACGTTGTAGGTCTCGCCCAGCCGGCCGGCCTCGAGCACGCGGCGGATGGCGCTGCAGTGGTCCTTCACATAGAGCCAGTCGCGCACCTGCATGCCGTCGCCGTACACCGGCAGCGGCTTCCCGGCCAGCGCGTTCACGATCATCAGCGGGATCAGCTTCTCGGGGAAATGGAAGGGGCCGTAGTTGTTCGAGCAGTTGGTGGTCACTACCGGCAGGCCGTAGGTGTGGTGCCAGGCCCGCACCAAATGGTCGCTGGCGGCCTTGCTGGCCGAGTACGGGCTGTTGGGCTCGTACTTGTTGTCTTCGGTGAAGGCCGGGTCGGTGGCCGACAGCGAGCCGTACACCTCGTCGGTGGACACATGCAGGAAACGGAAGGCGGCCTTCTGGTCGGCGGGCAGCGCGCTCCAGTAACCGCGCACCGACTCGAGCAGGCGGAAGGTGCCCAGCACGTTGGTCTGGACGAAGTCCTCGGGCCCATGGATGGAACGGTCGACGTGCGACTCGGCCGCGAAGTTCAGCACCGCGCGCGGGCGGTGCTCGGCCAGCAGCCGATCGATCAGGGCGCTGTCGCCGATGTCGCCCTGCACGAAAATGTGGCGTGCATCATCCTTGAGCGATGCCAGCGTCTCCGGATTGCCCGCATAGGTGAGCTTGTCGAGATTGACAACGGGCTCGTCGCCTTGGGCCAGCCAGTCGAGTACGAAGTTGGCGCCGATGAATCCGGCGCCGCCGGTGACAAGGATCATGTGGGAAGCTTCTTGGTCTGGTGAGTCGGCCGCCGGACGGTCCTTGCGAGGGATTATCCATGGCACATTGCGGGCGAATGACGTTTCAGGACGCGGCATGTCAGGGTTGTTGCAACGGTCGAATCCATGTGTAGAAGCCGCTGACAGGAATACACAGGCGCAACGGCCCACAAAATAGGGGAATACGCCAAATGAAGCACACGATTAGAAACAATCTACCGCTAAAGTAAGCAATCTTTAGTTTTACATCTTCGGACAACTGAATCCAGCGCTGTGCGCGACGTTGCCACATCAACCCCATCGTTCTCCAGTCCACGAAATACCATGACAAATTCCATACATCCGGTCGTTCTGTGCGGTGGCAGCGGTACGCGGCTGTGGCCACTCTCGCGCAAGTCGCTGCCCAAGCAGTTCGCGCCGCTGATCGACGGCAAGAGCCTGTTGCAGTTGACCCTGGAACGCCTGCAGGTGCTCAACCCGCGCATCACCTGCGTCGCGGCCGATGACCACCGCTTCCTGGTGCAGGAGGCGATGGAGGCCGCCGGCGTCGGCGGCACCCAGCTGCTCGAGCCCATGGGCCGCAACACCGCCGCGGCAATGGCCGTGGCCGCCCTGCTGGCCGCCCCCGACGACCTGCTGCTCTTCGCGCCGGCCGACCACCACATCCCCGATGCGGCGCTGTTCGCCCAGACGGTGCGCGCCGGCATCGACGCCGCGCTGGCCGGCAACATCGTGACCTTCGGCGTGGTGCCGAGCTTCCCCAGCACCGCCTACGGCTACATCGAATCCGGCGCGGCGCTGGCCACGGCGCCGGGCAGCCAGGCCGTGGTGCGCTTCGTCGAGAAGCCCAACGCCGAGGTCGCCCAGTCGCTGCTGCTCAAGGGCGGCTACTTCTGGAACGCCGGCATCTTCCTGGTCCAGGCCTCCACGCTGATCGCGGCACTGCGCGCGCACGCGCCGGACATCCTCGCGGCCTGCCAGCAGGCCACCCAGACCCCGGCCACCGACGGCAGCTTCGTGCGCCTGAACCGCGAGGCCTTCGAGGCCTGCCGCAGCGAGAGCATCGACTACGCAGTGCTCGAAAAACACAAGCAGATCGCCGTCGTGCCCTTCGCTGGCGCCTGGAGCGACGTGGGCAGCTGGAACGCCGTGGCGGGGCTCTACCCCGCCGACGACGACGGCAACCGCCTGAGCGGCATGGCCAGTGCGCTGAATGCACGCAACACCTTCGTACACGCCCCGCTGCGCCCCGTGGTGGCGCTGGGCACCGAGGACCTGATCATCGTGGACACGCAGGATGCGGTGCTGGTGGCCAGCGCCGCCTGCGCCGAGCAGGTCAAGGACGTGGTCGCGATGCTCAACCGCGAAGGCCGCAACGAAGCCACCGAGCACCGACGCGTGGCGCGCCCCTGGGGCGCCTACGACAGCGTGGACAACGGCGAGCGCTTCCAGGTCAAGCGCCTGACGGTCAAGCCCGGCGCCAAGCTGTCGCTGCAGATGCACTACCACCGCGCCGAACACTGGGTGGTGGTCAAGGGCACGGCCAAGGTCACGCGCGACGAGGAGACCCTCCTGGTGCGCGAGAACGAGTCGGTCTACATCCCGCTGGGCACGGTGCACCGGCTGGAAAACCCCGGCAAGACGATGCTCGAAGTGATCGAGGTCCAGTCCGGCAGCTACCTCGGCGAAGACGACATCGTGCGCTTCGACGACACCTACGGCCGCGTCGCGCTGGTCGCACAAACCAAATGAACACCATGAGCACGCCCACCATGACCTCCAAGAAAGCACTCATCACCGGCATCACCGGCCAGGACGGCTCCTACCTGGCGGAATTCCTGCTGGAAAAAGGCTACGAGGTGCACGGCATCAAGCGCCGCGCGTCGTCGTTCAACACCACTCGCATCGACCACCTCTACCAGGATCCGCACGAGAAGAACCGCAAGCTGCACCTGCACTACGGCGACCTCACGGACACCAGCAACCTGACGCGCATCGTGCAGCAGGTGCAACCCGACGAGATCTACAACCTCGGCGCGCAGAGCCATGTGGCCGTGAGCTTCGAGGCTCCCGAGTACACGGCCGACGTCGATGCGATCGGTACGCTGCGGCTGCTCGAGGCCGTTCGTCTGCTGGGCTTGCAGGACAAGACGCGCTTCTACCAGGCCAGCACCAGCGAGCTGTACGGCCTGGTGCAGGAGATCCCGCAGCGCGAGAGCACGCCTTTCTACCCGCGCAGTCCTTACGGCGTGGCCAAGCTCTACGCCTACTGGATCACCAAGAACTACCGCGAGGCCTACGGCATGTACGCCTGCAACGGCGTGCTGTTCAACCACGAGAGCCCGCGCCGCGGCGAGACCTTCGTCACGCGCAAGATCACGCGCGGCCTGTGCAACATCGCGCAGGGCCTGGAAGCCTGCCTGTTCGTCGGCAACCTGGACGCGCTGCGCGACTGGGGCCATGCCAAGGACTACGTGCGCATGCAGTGGATGATGCTGCAGCAGGACCACGCCAAGGACTACGTGATCGCCACCGGCGTGCAGTACAGCGTGCGCGACTTCGTGCGCAAGACAGCGGCCGAACTGGGCATCACGCTCGACTTCGTCGGCACCGGCGTGGAAGAGAAGGCCATCGTGCGCAGCATCGAGGGCGATTCGGCACCGGGCGTGAAGCCGGGCGACGTGATCGTCTCGGTCGATCCGCGCTACTTCCGCCCTGCCGAGGTCGAGACCCTGCTGGGCGACCCCTCGCTGGCCAAGAAGGACCTGGGCTGGATCCCCGAGATCACGCTCGATGAGATGATCAGCGAGATGGTCGCCAACGACCTCGAGGCTTCGCGCCAGCATTCGCTGCTCAAGACCCACGGGTACCGCGTCGCCGTCAGCAAGGAAGACTGAGGAACACGCCATGGCAACGAAGGACGACGACAGGAAGGCCGACCCGATCAAGGACTCCGCCCAGCAGATCTGGCTGGCCGGCCTGGGCGCCTTCGCCAAGATGCAGCAGGAAGGCAGCAAGGCCTTCGAGGCGCTGGTCAAGGACGGCACCGGCATGCAGAAGAAGACCCAGCAGGCCGCCGAAGAGACACTGGCCCAGGCGCAGAGCCGCATGGCGGGCCTGGCCAGCGAGCTCGGCACCAAGACCGCCGCCGGTTGGGGCAAGCTGGAGAACATCTTCGAGGAGCGGGTCGCGCGCGCACTGACCAACCTCGGCTACCCTTCGCTCGAGGAACTCGACGCCCTGCGTGCACGGGTCGAGGCCCTGGAAGCCCAACTCAAGGCGAGCGCCCCGCAGGCGGAGCCGGCCGAGACGCCCCGCCGCCGCCGCACACCGCGCAGCGAAGGCTGAGAAACCCCGCGCCGCGGCCTTCTCCCGATCGACGTCACCCCGGTGGCACTCACTTGCGCTAGAGTGGGGCCAGAGACAAAACAAGGCTGACATCACAAGGCGGACATATGGCCAAGAAGGCGCCGCGCCGCACTGCCGAGCGCATCCTCGAAGCAGCGCTCGACCTGTTCAATCGTTTCGGTGAACCGAACGTGTCGACGACGCTCGTGGCCGGCGAACTGAACATCAGTCCCGGCAACCTCTACTACCACTACCCGGCCAAGGACGAGCTGATCAACCGGCTCTACAGCCAGTACGAGGCCGAACTCGACGAGCTGCTGCACGCCAGCGAAGGCGTCGGCGACGTGGAAGATGCCTGGTTCTTCATGCACAGCCTGTTCGAGCTGCTGTGGCGCTACCGCTTCCTGTACCGCGACCTGAACGACCTGCTGAGCAAGAACCGGCACCTGGAAACGCAATTCCAGCTGGTGCTGCGAAACAAGGCGAAGGCCATCCGCGCACTGCTGTCCGGCCTGGATGGCGCCGGGCATCTCGACATCGATCCCCGGGAGGTCGACACCCTGGCCCAGAGCATGGTGGTGGTGCTGACCTATTGGCTGAGCTACGAGTACGTGCGCAACCCGCGCGAGGCGCTGGAGCCGGCCCACGCACAAGGCGCGCTGTTGCGTGGCGCCCACCACACGCTGCACCTGCTCACCCCTTACCTGGCGCCCGAACAGCGTCGGCATTTGCTGACATTGAGCCGGGCCTACGAAGGCGAAGATGCGGCCCTGACCACTTAGCAGCGACAGAACAAGAACAGCCAGCGCACGAGACAACGACGCAGCCAGCACGCGAGACACACCATGGCCACGCAGGATTTCCAGCCCCTTTCCCTGTTGCCCCCGGGCTGTCATGGCCCAGGAACCGACGCCACGGCCACCACGCATTGGGTGCCCTTTCCTTACGACGACGTGCCGCGCCTCGACCGGCAGAATCTGCTGGCGCACTGGGTCCGGCTGCACGCGGGCCAGACCGGGCCGGCACCTGAGAGTGCCACGCTCGCCGAAGGCTGGACGATGTACCACAACGGCGAATTCGGGCAGGCGGTCGCGCTCGGGCTGCAACTCGGCGCCGAAGGCCTCGCGCTGGCCAACCAGGCCACCGCGGTCTATGCCAACTACCTGGAGCCGCGCGAACGGGTCCGGCTCGCGCTGTTCCTGCAGGTGGCCGAACGGGCCGCAGGCCAGGCCGCAGTCGAACCGGACAACTGCCATGCGCTCTACTGGGAGGCCTATGCGCTCGGGCGCTACGCTCAGGGCATCAGCGTGGCGCGCGCACTGGCCCAGGGGCTGGGCAGCAAGGTCAAGCTGGTGCTCGAACGCGTGATCGCGCTCCAGCCCCGGCATGCCGATGCCCACCTGGCGCTCGGCGCCTTCCATGCCGAGGTGATCGACAAGGTCGGCCCGCTGGTCGGGCGCATGACCTATGGCGTGCGCGCCGAGACGGCACGTGCGCTGTTCGAGCGCGGCCTGGCGCTCAACCCGGCATCGGCCAGCGGCTGGATGGAATACGGCCGCGCCCTGCTGATGCTCGAGGGCGATGCCCGTCTGTCCGAGGCCACGCAGCTGTACGAGAAGGCCGCGGCCGTGGTGCCGGTCGATGCGCGCGAGCGCCTCGATGTGGAACTGGCGCGGGCCGGCCTGAGGGACTGAGGCTCCCTTAAGATGCCCTTCCCTGTTTTCCCGAGTGCGTTCTCATGTCCGACCTGCAATCCCTCTTCGAAGCCGCCCAGGCCAACTCCAAGCTGCTGGCCGAACGCCCCGACAACCCGACGCTGCTGAAGATCTACGGGCTCTTCAAGCAAGCCACCGAAGGCGACAACACGGCCAAACGGCCCAGCTTCAGCGACATCGTCGCGCGCGCCAAGTGGGATGCCTGGACCGCGCAGAAGGGCCTGTCGGCGGACGAGGCCAGGCAGAAGTACATCGACCTGATCGAATCCCTGCGCTGAGAACGTGGAATGAACCTGCGGCGCGCCACGATCCCGCATCCGCACCGAACGCAAGTGCGGCTCCGGTCTTCGATGCCGGCTCAGGGCGCTCGCGACGGTTCCTTCTCACGTTCTGAACGCTGCGCCGTGAGCGGCAATCCCGCCTGCAGCGCCGCATGCCGCTCGGCCTTGGGCAGGGCCGCGAGGCGCTTGACCTCGGCGTAGAAGCGCGGCCAGTCGCGGCCCTCGTGCTCGAACAGCGCCTCGAAGCCCGGCACCAGGTCGTCGTAGGCAGCCTGCGCCCCAAAGGCCGCATTGTTGGCGCGCGCCACCCAGCCGTCGTAAGCCACTTGCTGCCGCGGCGGCCAGCCGCTGCGCAGCGTGGCGAACTCGGCGCGGAAGCCGTCCATCACCGCCCGCTTCTGCGCCTCGACGGCGGTCCAGTCCTTGGCCATCGCCTGCGGCGAGGTGTAGACCACCTGCAATCGCTGCCGCGTGGCCAGCGTGAGCGCGCGGAACTGCTGGCGCCGCGCATCGAACTGCGCGTACTCCGCGCGCGCCGCCTCGCTCGATTGCGTGGCGAGCCAACGCGCACCGCCGATGCGCTCGACCGTGGTGGCAAAGGACTCGTTGAACGAGGTGTCGCCCGACGCGTAGACCAGCTGGTGCGAGAGCTCGTGGAAGATCAGCCGCGCGAGTTCGCCTTCCGGGTAACCGATGAAGGTGCTCAGCAGCGGATCGCCGCCGGCCCAGTTGAGCCAGCCCAGCGTCGAGTAGGCCGGCACCGGGTACACCGCGGCCTCCAGCCCCTTGGCGCGCTGGCTCTGCGCCTCGGTCTGCGCCAGCGCTTCGTCGTAGTAGCCGCGATAGCCGACACAGCCCGCCACCGGGAAGCACCAGGTCTGCAGCGTCAGCGAGTACGGGGGCGCGGCCACCACGTTCCACACCGCGGCACCGCGGTGCAGGTCGGCATAGCCGGTGTAGCTGGGGTTGTCGGGCAGCCCGAGGTCGGTGACCGCGAAACGCCGGATGCGCTGCGTGAGTTCGAGCTTGGCCTTGAGCGCCGCCGATGTCGAGGGGTCGTCGAGCCACTGGGGCACGGGCCGGGCTGCGCGCATCACGTGGATGTGGCCGCTGGCCGACTGCCAGTAGTAGCCGAGGTCGGCGCAGCCCGAGAGCCCGACCAGCGCGACCGCGCCGGCCGCGACGATCGCTCGCCGCACACGGCTCATGGCAGGCGCTCCACCTGCACCAGGCAGTCGTAGAAGGTCGGGCCGCGGCCGATGTCGGTGAGCCGCTGGCTGGTGAGCTCGTTGACGTTGGTGCCGTCGTGGCCCAGCTTGCGCCACCAGATGCCCAGGCCGTGCACCACGCCCACCCGTGCGCGGCGCGACACCTCGGCGCGGCAGCGGTGCTCGCCGCGCCCGTTGAACACCCGCACCATGGCGCCGCTCTCGATGCCGCGCGCCGCGGCGTCGTCGGCATGGATCTCCAGCAGCGGCTCACCTTCGATGGCGCGCAGGCTGGTCACGTTGACGAAGGTCGAGTTCAGGAAGTTGCGTGCGGGCGGCGAGATCATCGCCAGCGGGAATTCGGTCGAGCTGCCGGCCGGCTCGTGGTTGGGCAGGTAGTCGGGCAGGCCGTCGACGCCCTGCGCCGCGAGGCGTTCGCTGAAGAACTCGCAGCGGCCCGAGGGCGTGGGGAAGTGACCCTCGGCGAAGGGCGCATCGGGCAGCCGCAGCGTGGTGAAGCCTTGCGCGTGCAACTGTTCGACGTCGATCACGCCCGGCGCGAAGGCGGCGCGGCACAACGCCTCGTCGTCGTCGGCGAAGCAGGGTTCGTCGAAGCCCATGCGCCGCGCCAGTTCGCGAAACACCCAGGCGTTGCTGCGCGCCTCGCCGCGCGGCGCCACCGCAGGGCGGTTGAGCAGCACGTCGGTGTGGCCGTAGCTGGTGTGGATGTCCCAGTGTTCGATCTGCACGCTGGCGGGCAGCAGGTAGTCGGCGTAATCGGCGGTGTCGGTCTGGAACTGCTCGAGCACCACGGTGAACAGGTCTTCGCGCGCGAAGCCGGTCGCCACCTTGGCCGATTCGGGCGCCACCGCCACCGGGTTGCTGTTGTAGACCACCACCGCCTTCACGGGCGCACCGCCCGACAGCGCCTGCGCGTCGCCCGCGAGCGCATCGCCGATGCAGCTCATGTTGATGGTGCGCGGCCGGCGGCCGGCCAGCAGGTCGGGCCGGTGCAACGCCGCGCGGTCGATCGGGTAGGCGCCCGAACTGCTCAGCAGCACGCCGCCGGCCCGGTGCCGCCAGGCACCGGTCAGCGCGGGCAGGCAGGCCACGGCGCGCACCGCGTTGCCGCCGCCGCGCACGCGCTGCATGCCGTAGTTCAGCCGGATGGCGGCGGGTTTCGTCTGGCCGTAGTCGCGGGCCAGCGCGACGATCTGCGCCTCGGGCACGCCGCACACCGCCGCGGCGCGGGACGGCGGCCACTGCAGCGCGCGTTGGCGCAACGCCTCCCAGCCCAGGGCGTAGCGTGCGATGTAGTCGTGGTCGAGCCAGTCGTGCACGATCAGCTCGTGCATCAGCGCCAGGGCCAGCGCGCCGTCGGTGCCGGGCAGCAGTGCGATGTGCTCGTCGCACTTGTCGGCCGTCTCGGTCTTGCGCGGGTCGATGCACACCAGCCGCGCGCCGGCGCGTTTGGCGGCCTGGGCGTGGCGCCAGAAATGCAGGTTGCTGCCGATCGAGTTGCTGCCCCAGATCAGGATCAGCTTCGCCTCGGCGAAGAACTCGACCCGCATGCCCACCTTGCCGCCCAGCGTCAGCGCTATCGCCTCGCCGCCCGCGGTCGAGCAGATGGTGCGGTCGAGCAGCGAGGCGCCCAGCTTGTGGAAGAAGCGGCGGTCCATCGACTCGCCCTGCACCAGGCCCATGGTGCCGGCATAGCTGTAGGGCAGGATGGTGCTCGGGTCGTTGCCCGCCAGCTGGCCCAGACGGCCCGCGATGGCGTCCAGCGCCTCGTCCCACGAGATGCGCTCGAATTGGCCCGAACCCTTGGGCCCGCTGCGCTTCATCGGATACAGCAGCCGCTCGGGGTGCACGCTGCGCTCGAGGTAGCGCGAAACCTTGGTGCACAGCACGCCGCCGGTGTGCGGATGCGCGGGATTGCCCTGCAGCTTGACCGCCACGCCGTCCTGTACGGTGGTGACCAGCGCGCAGGTGTCGGGGCAGTCGTGGGGGCAGGCGCCGTGGACGGTCACGGCGGGGGAAAGCGTCGGGGGGGAAGCCGGGGTGGCGAGCATCGGGCGAGTCTAAGTTCTAACGTCGCGCGCTGCTCGGGCCAGGGCGCCGCGCCCTGCTCCCAGGCTCAGCCTTGCGCGTCGACCACGCAGCGGAACCCGACCATGCCCGACCGATCGCGCCCTGGCGCCATCAGCAGGTACTTGCCGTGCTGGTCGAGGCGATGGGCCTGCGGGAAATACCAGTGCGAGCTTTGCGGCTGGTAGGCGCTGCCGCCGCGCAGCACGGCGGCGCGCGTGTGCGCGTCGTGGAACTCGTCGGTCCACTGCCAGACCGTGCCGACCAGGTCCTGTACGCCGAAGGGGCTCGCGCCCTCGGGATGCATGCCCACGTCGTCCAGCGGCTGCAGCCCGCGGCCGGTGTTGGCGGCCGGCACGGCGTCCGCGCGCCAGGTGTCGCCCCATGGGTAGCGGCGGCCGTCGTTGCCCTGGGCCGCGTATTGCCACTCCCACTCGTGCGGCAGGCGCTTGCCGGCCCAGGCCGCATAGGCTCGCGCATCCTCGATCGACACCCAGGTGACGGGTTTTTCGGCCCAACCCTGCGGCGGCTTTCCGTCGGTCCAGTCGCGCAGGAAGTTCTGCGCGTCGGCGGGCCGGTAGCCGGTCGCGGCGATGAAGCCCTCGAAGGCGCCGTGCGTGACCGGATGCCGGTCGATGTGGAAGGGCCGCATCGCCATGCGGTGCCGGTGGCTGCGGCGCGCGCCCGGCTCCCACGGGTACTGCACGTCGAGGCCGGCCCAGGTCGCACCCTCGATCTCGATGCCCGCGACCTGGAACAAAAAGTCGCCGCCGGGGATGGCGACCATGCCCTCGGGCGCCTCGGCGCGCGCCGCTGTGGCCGGCACCTCGACCATCTGCTGCGCGAGCGGCGTCCACTGCTTCGACAGTGCGGACAGCGGCACCTGCGCCAGCACCTTCATCTGGTCGAGGAAGGGCTGCACGGCCTCGAGCGAGGCCGACGCACCCAGCGCCAGCACGCAGCCGAAGCCGCGCGTTTCCAGGTCCAGCGAGAGGATCGCCGTGCCGTCCTGCAGGTGCGGCTCGAGCGGCACGCCGTTCCACAGGTCGAAATAGCGCGCGCCCGCCTCATGCGGCACCGCCAGCTGCTCGCCCTGCATCGCGTACTCGTTGCGGTTCACGACCGTCCAGAGCGCCTGGTCCTCGCCGGGGAACAGCGAGGCGAACACGCCCTGCTGCAGCGTGGTCGCGTAGGGGGCCCAGTCGGCGCTGGTGATCAGGTGCGCGAAGCGCCGCTCGATGGCCGCGATGCGGCGCAGCGCCGCGCCGTCGCGCGCGGTGAGGCCGTTCCAGATGCCCCAAACGTTCTCCCATGCCACGTAGCCGATGCCGTTGAAGAAGATGTAGTGCAGGTCGTCGGTGCGGTCGCGCGACCAGCGGTTCTCGACGCTCACGGTGTGGCGCGGCTCCAGCCACTTGAGCTTGCTCACCGCCGGGATGATCTCGGCCGAGGGCTTGCCCCAGCTCTGCAGGTTCCAGCGCAGCGCCTCTTCCACCGTGGTCGACACCTCCGGCTGCAGCACCAGCGGATGGCCCAGCCGCTCGGCCACTTCGGCGTAGATGCGCGGCACGCTGCCGTAGGTGTCGCCGTTGATGCCGTCGGCGCCGACCTCGACCGCCAGCCGCACGATGGCTTCGCAGCCCGACAGGCCGTCGTCGCGCGTGCCGTGGTCCCAGGGCATGGTGGGCAGGAAGACCTTGACGCCGCGTCGGTGGAAGTCGGCCACCGCCTGCTTCAGGCCCGCCACGCCGCCGGGCAGCGCGTGCGCCATGTCGAGCTGGTTGCGGTCGTCGATGCCGATGTTGGGGTAGACCCACCAGATCAGCACGCTGTCGAGCCCGCCGAAGCGCTGCTCGAGGTCGTCGAGGTAGCGGTCCACCGTGTAGCGGCCCTGCACCGGGTCGTAGAAGTAGCGGTCCTCCACCATCATCTGGGTGTGGACGAAGTTGCGCTGCGACCAGGCCAGCTCGGGCCGCCGGTACTCGGCGTCGTCGTAGCCGATGCGCGACATGTGCTCGCGGCGCCAGACGCGGTGCGCCTCCAGCCAGCCCGCGGCCTCGCCGACCGGGTCGAGGCGCCACTGGCCGAACAGCGACTTGGGCCATCCCGGCACCTTGCCGGGCAGCGGCAGGTGCAGCCCGATGGCGTGCGGCAGGCCCTCGTCGTAGGACTGCGGATGGCGCACGGCGGCATGGACGCGCCAGGGGTTCGTGGAAGTGTCGGTGTCCGCGGGCGGCGAAGAGGGACGAAGGGTCATTTGCGCTTGGGGTTCTGGTGCAGCAGCGGGTTTTCCGCGGCCGTCATGGTTCGGTCGTAGGCGGCGTTGATCAGGCGCAGCGCCTCGGTGGTCGCGGCGAAGGCGGCCTCGTCGTCGACCAGTTCCTTGAGGTCGACGGCCGCCTGGCCCACGGTGATGTCGACGGCTTCGTCGATGCGCTGCATGCCGAGCGCGGTGAGCTGGACCATCATGCTGCGCCGGTCCTCGGGGTCGGGGATGCGGCGCACCACGCCCATCTTCTCCAGCCGGTCGACGCGGTAGGTGACCGTGCCCGAGGTGACCTTGAGCAGCTTGAGGATGTCGGTCGGGCGCAGCACGTAGGGCTCGCCCTCGCGGCGCAGCGCATGCAGCAGCAGCATCTCGCTGTAGCGCAGCCCGAGCCGCTTGGCCACCTTCTCACCGAACTGGCCGATCAGCATGGCCAGGCCGGTGATGCGCAAGGTCAGGCCGAAGGCCCGCATGTCGAGGTCGGGTCGCTCGCGCTTCCATTGGTTGACCAAGAGGTCGGTCGAGATCTCCGTGTCGGGGGACACGGCGGCTTTCTTGCGCTTCGTCGCGGTCGGCTTCACCATGGGTGGGGTCTCCGGCGGAGTGTCGTGGGGAACTGCGGCCTTCTTTCGCGCCGCAGGCGGAGCCTTCGACTGTGCCATCAGGCGGCGGCCGTGCTTCGGCCCACGCCCAGGTAGGCCTGGATCACGCGCTCGTTGGCGGCCACCTCGGCGGCCTCGCCTTCGAGCGTGAGCCGGCCCATCTCCAGCACGTAGGCATAGTCGGAGATCTGCAGCGCGGCGCGCGCGTTCTGCTCGATCAGCAGGATCGACACGCCGGTCGAGCGCAGCGCGCTCACCACCGCGAAGATCTCGCGGCACACACGCGGCGCCAGGCCCAGGCTGGGCTCGTCGAGCATCAGCAGCGCGGGCCTGGACATCAGTGCGCGGCCCAGCGCCAGCATCTGGCGCTCGCCGCCCGACAGCGTGGCCGCCATCTGCTCGCGGCGCTCGCGCAGGCGCGGGAAGATGTCGTAGACCGTGTCGAGCTGGTCCATCCAGCCGGCCTGGCCGCTGGCGCGGCGCGGGATCGCGCCGAGGATCAGGTTGTCGAGCACGCTCATGGTGCCGAACAGCTCGCGCTTCTCGGGCACCAGGCTGATGCCCAGGCCGACGCGCGCCGCCACGTCGCTGCGGCTCATGTCGGCGCCGTTGAAGACGAAGCGGCCGTCGACGCGCGAGTACGGCGGCAGGATGCCCATCACCGTGTTGAGCAGCGTCGACTTGCCGGCCCCGTTGGGCCCGATCACGCTGACGATCTGGCCGGGCCGCATGCGCAGCGACACGCCCTCGATGGCCTGCGCGTTGCCGTAGGCCACATGCACGTCGTGCAGCGACAGGATGTCTTGTGGCGCGGTGGTGGCGTTCATAGCTCTTCTCCTCCCAGGTAGGCCTGCAGCACCGCCGGGTCCTGCTGCACGTGCGCGGGTGTGCCCTGCGCGATCTTCGAGCCGAAGTCCATCACGACGATGTCGTCGGCCAGGCCCATCACGAACTCCATGTCGTGCTCGACCAGCAGCACCGTCACGCCCTCGCTGCGCAGCTGGCGCAGCAGCGCGGCCAGCGCCTGCTTCTCGAGGTGGCGCAGGCCGGCCGCGGGTTCGTCCAGCATCAGCAGCACCGGGTCGGCGCACAGTGCGCGCGCGATCTCGATCAGCCGCTGCTGGCCCAGCGACAGCGAACCGGCGTTGGCATAGAGGAAATCGCCCAGGCCCACGCGCTCCAGCTGCCGCGCGGCTTCGCCCAGCAGTTCGCGCTCCTCGCGGCCATTGAGCCGCAGGATGCTGCGCAGCACGCCGCGGCGCGCGTCGCCGGCCGGGCGCAGGTGCGCGCCGATGGCGGTGTTCTCCAGCACCGACATCTCGGGCAGCAGGCGCACGTGCTGGAAGGTGCGGCAGATGCCGCCCTTGACGATCTGGCGCGAGCTCAGGCCCGAGATCGGCTGGCCCCGGTACTCGATGCGCCCGCCGCTCACCGGCAGCACGCCCGTGACCAGGTTGAAGGTGGTCGACTTGCCCGCGCCGTTGGGCCCGATCAGCGCCACGATCTGGCGCGCCTTGACTTCGAAGGACACCTTGTTGACCGCCACCAGCCCGCCGAAGACGCGCATCACGCCTTCGAGCTTGAGCAGCAGCGTGCCGGCCGCCGGCTTCTCCGAGCGCGGCAGGAAGGCCGCATCGGCCGGCGCCACGGCCACCGGCGCGACCTTGAACTTGCGCTGGATGTAGGGCCACAGGCCCTGACGCGTCTTGATCAGGATGACCACGATCAGCACGCCGAACAGGATGCTCTCGAAGTTGCCTTCGAGAGGCAGCAGGCGCGGCACGTAGCTCTGCAGCAGGTCCTTGAGGATGGTCAGCACGCCGGCGCCGATCAGCGCGCCCCAGAGCTGGCCCACGCCGCCGACCACCGCCATGAAGACGAACTCCACGCTGTAGTTGAAGCCGAAGGCGCTCGGGCTCACGGCACGCACCATGTGCGCATAGAGCCAGCCCGCCGTCGACGCGAGCAGCGCGGCGTAGACGAACACCAGCGTCTTCAGGTGCACCGCGTCGATGCCCATGGCCTCGGGCATCACGGTGCCGCTGAGCAGCGCGCGCGTGGCCCGGCCCAGCCGCGAGTTCAGGTAGTTGCGCAGGCCCAGCAGCGCCAGCACCACCGCCAGCCAGATCAGGCCGTACATCGCGGTCTGCCCTTCGAGCGACCAGCCGCCCAGCCCGATGGCCGGGATGCCGCTGATGCCGTCGTTGCGGCCCAGCACGTCGAGGTTGGCGAAGGTGAAGAACAGCGCCAGTCCCCACAGCATGGTGGTGATCGGCAGGTAGGGCCCGGTCATGCGCAGCGTGACGCGCCCCAGCACCCAGGCCGAGCAGGCCGTGATGCCCCAGCCGGCCAGCAGGCCGACCCAGGGCGACCAGCCCCAGTGCGTGGTGAGCGCGGCGGTGGCATAGGCGCCGAGGCCGACGAAGGCGGCCTGGCCGAAGGACAGCATGCCGGCCATGCCGGTGAGCAGCACCACGCTGAGCGCCACCATCGCGTAGATGCCGATGTAGCTGAAGGTGGTGACCCAGGATTCGCGGATCGGCAGCACCGGGATCAGCACCGTCAGCACGACCAGCGGCAGCAGCGCGAGCGCCGTGTTCTTGAGATAGGAATGCTTCACGTCGCGCCTCAATGCGTGTCGTCGCCGTCGCCACCGTGCAGCGTGCGGAACAGCAGCACCGGAATGATCAGCGTGAAGACGATGACTTCCTTCCACGCACTCATCCAGAACGAGGAGAAGGACTCGAGCAGGCCGATCAGCAGCGCGCCCAGCGCGGCGATCGGGTAGCTCACGAAACCGCCGACCACGGCGGCGATGAAGCCCTTCATGCCGATCATCAGGCCCGACGAATAGTTGAGCGTGATGCGCGGCGCGATGAGCAGCCCGCAGATGGCGCCGATCAGCGCGGCCAAGGTGAAGGCCAGCTGGCCCGACCGGACCACGCTGATGCCCATGAGCTGCGCGCCCGTGCGGTTGACCGCGGTGGCGCGCAGCATCTTGCCGCGGATGGTGCGGTTGAAGAAGAAGAACAGCCCCACGGTCAGCAGCACCGCCGCGCCGAGGATGAACAGGCTCTGGCCCGGGATCACCAGGTCTCCGAGCGTGAGCTGGAAGTCGGTGTATGCCTCGGTGCGCGCGCCCTCGGGCCCGAACAGCACCAGGCCCATGCCGATCATCGAGACCTCGACCGCGATCGACAGCATGAAGAAGGTCAGCGGGTCGCTGTCGATCAAAGGCTGGAAGGCCAGGCGGTAGATCATCGGCCCGATCGGCACGATCAGCAGGCAGGCCGCCAGCATGCCCACGGGCACCGGCACGGTGGCGCGGCTCGCGGCCACGGCCAGCGCGCTCAGCACGGCCGGCGCGAGCAGGTACTGGCCGGCCGCGCGCAGCACGGCACGGCCACCCGCGCCGCTGCGCCAGGCGCCGGCCACCTCGAGCAGGAAGCACAGCACGCCCAGGGTCATGACCACGTAGGCGACCAGCGGCGTGCGCTGTTCCTGGATCGCGACCAGCGTCAGCGCGGTGAAGGTGACGAAGCCGCCCAGCGGCACGAAGGGCACGTGGGTGATGCTGAAGACCAGCACCAGTGCGGTCGCGAGCAGCGCATAGATCGCGCCGGTGACGATGCCGTCTTGGGTCAGGAGGATGGCGAGTGAGGTGTCCATGGGGCGTTCGGAAAGCACATTGAAAAGGTCCGGCTCCCCGCCTGCAATCAGGCGCGGCACCGGACCGGCATGGCGCTTACTTGGACAGCAGGACCCAGGCGTTGTTGCGGTACTCGAAGACGCCCGTGGCGCGCTCGTCGTAGCCCACGTGGTCGGTCGGCGACATGTTCACGTAGCCGGTCTGGGTGACCATGCCCTTGACGCGCTCGATCTGGTCGCGGATGGCCGCGCGGAACTCCGGCGTGCCGGGCTTCTGCGTCTTCAGGGCCTCGGGCACGGCGGCTTCGACCAGCTGCGAGGCCATCCAGAGGTTGCCCACGTAGGAGCTGAAGCTGCCCTTGCCGTAGAGCGCCTCGTACTTGTCGATCAGCAGCGCCGAGGCCTTGCGGATCGGGTTCGACGGGTCGAGCTGGTCGGGCTGGAAGCCGGCCGAGGTCACGGCGATGGTGCCTTCCATGTCCTTGCCGCCGAGCTTGTAGACCTCGGGCGCCAGCGCCGCGTAGGTCTGGTAGACGGTGCCCTTGAAGCCGCGCTCGCGCACCGTCTTGTGCGGCAGCGCGGCCGGCGTGCCCGAGGCCGCCACCAGGATCGCGTCGGGCTTGGCGGCCAGTACCTTGGCGGCCTGGGCCAGCACCGTGGTGTCGGCCGGCGCATAGCGCTCGACGGCCACGATCTCCAGCGGGTACTTCGACTTGAGGCGGTTGAGCTCGGCGGTCCAGGTGTCGCCGTAGGCGTCGGAGGTGGCCAGCACGCCCAGGCGCTTGGTGCCCGAGGCGCTGGCGCGCTTGAGCGTGGCGTCGATGGCCAGCGCTTCGTCGAAGGGCGTCTTGAAGGCCCAGCGGCGCTTGTCGTCCACCGGGGTCGTGATGCGCGAGCTGCCGGCCATGCTGACCAGCGGCACCTTCTGCTCGGCCACCACGTCGACCAGCGCGATCGAGGGCGCCGACATCGACGAGCCGATCAGCACGTCGACCTTCTCGTCGGAGATCAGCTTGCGCGCCGCCTTGACCGACTGGTTGGTGTCGGAGGCGTCGTCCATCACGATGTAGCTGACCTTCTGGCCACCCAGCTCGGTCGGCAGCATGGCCACGGCCTTTTTCTGCACCGAGCCCAGCGAGGCGCCGGCGCCGGTCGCCGACACGATCACGCCGACCTTGACCTGCGCCTGCACGGAGGCGGCGCACAACACGAGAAAGCTGCATGCGGCAGCGGAAACCAGACGAGGAATCAAGGGATGTCTCCAGGCGCACAAGCGCACTTTTTGGATGGGGCAAGAGCCTTCGGCGCGCTTGCGGGGCAGCAACCCGATGGCGGCGCCATCGAAATTACCTTAAATTTAATTTAATTAGAATTTGTGCAACTGTCAATCCGGACCCGCCGCGGGCCGTGCTTCGTCCCCCCGCCCGCAGACGAACGCCGACGCCTGGCGGCCCGCCAGGTCAGGCACAAGGATCTGCCCTGGACTCGCGCGGTTCAGGTCTTCGTCGGTGCGGCCCACTGGGGGAGCCAGCGCATCAGGTGTTCGGCGAAGCCTTCGGCCGCCGGTGAAAGGTGGCGGCCGTTGGGGCGGTAGAGGCAGACCGTGCGCACGGTCTCCGGGTCGACCACGCGCCGCATGACCAGGCCGAGCGGGGTCGCCATCACGCCGACATAGGCCGGCGCCAGCGTGGCCGCCAGCCCCTGCGCCGCGAGGCCCAGCGCCGTCGAGACGTTGTCCACGATCTCGACCGGCGTCACGCGTTCGCCTTCCGGCACGTTCACGTGCATCTGCGCCACGCTGCGCTCGTGGTCGCGCCCGGCGGCCACCAGCGGTGTGCCATGCAGGTCCGCCCAGCGCAGCACCTTGCGGCGCGCCAGCGGATGCGTGCGCGCGCACCAGAGCACCCAGAGGCTGTCGAACACGACGTCCCGGCTGGCGTCCGGGCCGACGGGGCGATCCGGCCCCACGGCGAGGTCGACGTCGCCGGCGACCACCGCATCGACCAGCGTGTCGACCGAGACGTCCTTGATGCGGATGATCACCCGCGGCCGCTCGGCCTGGTAGGCCCGGATCGCTGCGGGAATCGCCGCGCTGGCCAGGACCAGCGGCGCCCCCACCCGCACGATGCCGGCGGCCCGGTTGCGCAGGTCCGAGGCCGCGCTTTCGGCGCCCTGCACATGGCGCAGGATGCTCTGCGCCGAACTCAGGAAGTCCATGCCCGCGCTCGACAGGCTCACACGGCGCGTGGTGCGGTCGAACACGCGGAAGCCCAGCAAGGTCTCCAGCTCGGCCACCAGCTGGCTCACGGCCTGGGAGGTCATGCCCAGCAGCTGCGCGGCGCCCGCGAAGCTGTGCTGGTCGGCGACGGCCACGAAGGCCTCGATCTGGCGCAAGGTGAAGCGGGTCAGCGGCATGCATCGATTATCAAGTGGGCGTTGATGATCTGCGGGAAGCCGCGGACAGCGAAATCGATCGCCTCGCGTGCGAACCGACCGCAGGCCGCGCTGTCGCGCACATCCAGGCCGAAGGCGCATGCCGTGTCGTGCCGCGCGCGTGCGACACGGCATGCGCCGGCCCGGGCTCAGCGCCGCAGGTTGCGCTGCTCCGTCGCGGTCAGCTGGCCCAGTTGCGCCGCCGGCAGGTCCATCTGGCCCAGCACCTCGAGCGCCTGGCCAGGGGCGCCTGCGTTGCCGCCGCGCGCGGCCGGTGCCGGCGAACGGGGTGCGCCCTCGGGCGCCTCGCTGCCGAAGCCCAGCACCCGCACCGTGAACACCGAGGGCAGCGCCTGGCGCGCCGCCGCGCGTTCGCGCTGCAGCACCTCCTGCGCCGCGGCCGTGGCCTGCGCGGTCGCGGCGCTGGCGTTGGTCAGCGCGCCGATGTTCACCGCGGCGACCACCGGGATGCCCTTGCTCTCACCCTTGACCTGGATGTTGTCGGCGTTGAGCACCTGCAACGCCGCGATGTTGAGGTTGCCCGCCACCCGCAGGCCGGCATCGCCCGCGTTCACCGTGCCCAGCGGCGCCACCAGGTCGACGTCGCCGTCGCCCACGGTGCCGATGCCGCTGCCGCTCATGTCCGACTTCTCGCGCACCGTGGTGTTGCCGTCCAGGTCGGTCAGCACCTCGGGCGCCGAGGGCACGCGCACGGTCTTCGAGCCGCGGCCCGCGTCGATGTCGCCTACGGTGGACCAGATGATCTGGTCGCTGCCCTGCTGCGTGGCCTCGGGCACGAAGGACAGGATGCGCGAGCGGTTCACCGTCACGTCGTCGTGGGCGAAGATGTCGATGTGGCCCGAGGCCAGCGTGACCAGGCCGTAGCCCTCGGGCACGGTCGCGCCCAGCGCCGCCACCTGCAGCCCGCCGCCCGGCGTCAACACATTGATGTCGCCGCCGGCCATGGTGCGCAGCATCAGCTGGTTGGCCGCCACATCGCCCTTCCAGCCGGTGCCGGGGAACAGGGTCTTGATGGCCTCGTAGCCGCGGTTGTAGCCGCCGTTGCGCGGCAGGCCGCCGGTGCCCGGCTCGTTCTGGTCGCGCCCGGCCTCGCGCAGCTCGAGCAGGTAGACCTGGCGGATGAACTGCTGCTGCGCCGACGCGGGCAGCGTGTTGAAGCGTGCCCAGGCCTCGAGCGGCGCCAGCGTCTCGCCGGTCATGTCGTGCATGTACGAGACCAGGCCGCGCCGCACCGTCTTCTGCAGGCCGCCGGGACGGGTCTCGATGCGGTCGGTCAGGTAGCTGGGCAGCAGCGTGCCGTCGGCACCGCGGGTCGTGAGGTAGGCCGGCATGGCCGCGACCTTCGCGGGGTCGAGATAGGCCGAGGCGAAGGCGCCGTAGCCGGCCGCGGCGTTCATGCCGGCCATCACCGTGATCGACGCGCCGTTGTCGGGCAGGCCGTTGACCTGCGTCAGCGGCACCGGCCGGTTGTTGCTGTCGTAGCGCCGGTTGCCCAGCGTCTGGATCTGCAGGTCGTCGGCATACACGTCGCGGCCGGCCGACAGCACGAGGGCGCCCGCGCCTTCGACCGTGATCAGGCCCGCGCCTGCGCTGGCGTTGCGCACCGAGCGCATCGAGAGGATGTCGTTGCCGGCCTCGAGCAGCGTGCTGTCCTGCGCATGGACGTTGCGCGCGATCAGCCGGATGCCGCGGATGTCGGTGCCGGCCCGGGCCCAGGTCTGCTCGCTGGCCGTCATGTCCAGGCCCAGGATCGAGCCCTTCGCCGCATAGACGCGGCTGGGCTCCCGGTCGTCGGCCAGCGGCAGCAGATCGGGGTTGCGCAGGCCCTGGTAGTAGAGCTCCTGGGTCGCGCCGGTGTAGCTCAGCCCCATGTCGTTGCGCAGCAGCGCATCCAGGTTGACCTGGTGCAGCGCGCCGTTGCCACCCAGCGGCACGAAGGCCGAGGGCATCATGGCCGGCGTGGCGCGTGCCATCACGATCTCGGTGAACGGCTGCTCGGGCGTGCCGGCGTTGGGTCCGTTACGCAGCACCACGTCCTGCTGGGCCAGCAGGCGCAGGTCGCTGCGGGCCGCGGGCATCAGGTACATCGCACCCTCGAGGGCCAGCGAGCCGTTCATCGCGGTCGCCTGCACCATGGCCGGGTAGCGGTTGGCGCCCTTGCCGGCCAGGTTGTTGTCGGGCGTGGTGTTGCTGTAGAGGTCGACGTCTCGGAAGATGTACTCGCCCTGGTTCACCAGCGTCACGTCGCCGCCCGTGGACAGCAGGCGCAGTGCGGTGCGCGCGGTGTAGCCGCTCATGTAGGCGCCGTAGTCGAGCACCAGGCCCGTGGGTCGGTAACCCTCGCCGTAGCGCACCAGCAGCGGGTCGAGCACGGTCTGCACCTTCAGGTCGCCGGCGGTGCGCAGCGTGAGCGTCGCATCGCCGAGCGCCAGCACCGGTGCCAGCGCGTAGGTGGTGGTGACGGTCGGGGCGCCGCTGTCGTGGCGGCGCACGTCCACGCTGCGCCCGGTGGCGGTTTCGCCCGCGCTGATCTCGGCCGCGCCGCGCGCCACGTAGTACTGGCCGCCGCGCAGCGCGCCGGCGGCATCCACCGTCATGGCGCCGCCGTTTCGCATCTCCATCGTCATCGGCGCGCCCACCGACAGGCCGCCGCGCACGCGCGCGGTGGTGGTGAGCGAGACGCCCAGGTCCACCACGTCGCCGCCCGCGCGGACCCGGACGTTGCCACCGCCGAACACGCCCACGCCCTGGCGGAACGCGCCGTGGTCGACCCACCAGCTCGATTGCTCGGGTGCGTGCGGGATCGGCCCGTAGACGCCGTCGATCTCGCCGAAGGTGCCGTCGTTGTACTCGCCGAAGAAGAAGCCGGGGCTGAGGTTGCCCTGGCGGTTGAGCCATTGCGTGTAGCGCTGGTCGGAGGGCGCGGCCGTGATGTTGCCCTGTGCGCCCAGGTCCAGGTTGCCGCCCGCGGTGCCGTAGCGCGCATCGGCGCGCGCGGTCGTGAAGTCGGCCCAGCGGCTCAGGTCCTTGCGGCCCGCGGTGTAGATCACCGAGTCGCGGTGCGCCAGTGTCAGGTCGCGGCCGGCGCGCACTTCGATGTCGCCGGTGCCGGTGCGGATCAGCTTGCCGGCGCCGTTGTCCGGTTCGCCGGCCGCGGCGCTGTTGGCGGTGCCGATCGTGATCGAGCCCTGGCCCGCCGCCAGGCCGGCCAGCGGCCGCAGCGCTAGCCGGTCGGCCGATGCCAGGTCGGCGCCGGCCACCAGCCGCAGGTTCCACGACGCGGCATCCTGCAGCACGCCCGTGCGGTCGGCCGCGTCGAAGCCGTCGCTCAGGTGGCCATGGAGGATCAGGTTGCCCGCGGCGCGCAGGCTCAGCGTGCCCTCGTGCGCGCCGGCGAAGTCCTGGTGCAGGTTCCAGTCGCTGCCCAGCGTGAGGTCGCCCTGGCTCTGGATCTCGATGCCGGCCATCACCTGCATGCCGCTGCCCAGCCGCGCCTGGATCGCCGCGGCGCGGGCCGCGAAGGCGTTGGCCTCGGCGACCGCCACGGCCTTGACCGCCTCGACCGTGTCGGCCGTGTAGCTGGCCGTGCCCTCGAGCACGGCCGAGCGCGCGCCGACCACCTCGACCGCGAGCTGCGTCACCGCGATGTCGTCGTTGCCGGCATTGCGCAGCGCCCGCAGGCGCAGCACGCCGCCATCGGCGCCCGCCACGTCGATGCGCCCGCCGCGCAGCGCGAGCACGCCGCCCGTGGCCTCGAGCGTGACCCGGCCGCTGCCGAGTTCGCCGGTCGCGCCGGCCAGCAGCTGCGCGCCGGACTGCATCGTCAGGCCGTCGCCGCCGACGATGCGGATCGCGCCGCCGTAGGCGCTGCGCGCGTCGATGCGGCCGGTGATGTCGACCCGGCCCTGGTCGGCCACCAGCGCGAAGTCTTCCACCGTGGTGCTGCCGTCGAGCAGCACGTCGCCCTCGCGCACGCGGAACTGCCGCGAACGGTTGAAGCCCGAATCGTTGAGGCGCTGGCTGAAGGCCGCGAAGTCGGGCAGTGCCGCGATGTCGAGCGAGAAGGCGCCGGCCTTGCCGCCGTCGGCGCCGGCCTGCGCCGCGATCTCGCCGTCCAGCCGCACGGTGCCGCCGCCCGACGCTGCCAGGCTCAGCCGGCCCGCGTTGCCGCCGTCCGGGTGCGCGGCCAGGTTCAGGCGGCTGCCGCCTTGCAGCCGGATGTCGCCGCCGATGGCGCCGATCCGGATGCTGCCCGCGTCCGCGTATTCGGCCACGTCGAAGAACTGCTTGGCGAAGCCGCCGACGTCGAGCACCGCGCCCTCGGCCACCACCACGCTGCCGCCGTTGGCCGTGATGTCGATACTGCCGCCCAGCGCCTGCGCGCGGCTCGCGACCCGCACGTTGCGCCCGGCCAGCGAGAGGCTCGCGCCCAGGCTGGCCTGGGCATCGGCCGGGGCCGTGCCCGGTTGCGCAGGCGCCAGCACCTCAAGGTCGCCCTGCGTGCTCACCGTCTGCACCGCGCCGCCGCGGCCGGTCAACAGCGGCGTGCGCAGCGTGAGCGCGTTCGCGCCGCTGTCGATGCCGCCCCGGCCCTCGCCCACGATGCGCTCGCTGCCGCCCAGCGACACCGCGGCGAAGCCCGCGAAGGTCTTCTGGCCCTGGCCCAGCACCAGCTCGCGCGCATCGATGCGCAGGCTGCCGCTGCCGCCGGCGGGCATCGGTGCCGCCGTGCCGCCGCTGTTGGCCAGCGTCACGCGGTCGCCCTGGACCGTGATGTCGCCCGCGCCCGCCGCCACGAAGGCCGCGCCGTCGAAGGTCAGCGAGGCCAGGCCCGCGGCGCCCAGGTCCAGCGAGCGGTAGAAGTCGAAGCTCGAATAGCTGCGCAGCGTGAGCCGCGTCGAATCCGACAGCTGCGCCAGCGAGCCCGCGTCCAGCACCATGCCGCCGCTGCCGCCGCCGAAGCCGATGCGCCCGGCCGCCACCGACAGGTCGGTCGCGCGGATCTGCGCCGAGCCCGCCAGCTCGGTGCTGCGCGTGGCATCGATCAGCAGCGCCGCGCCGCCGTCGATGACCGCGCCCGCGCCGATGCGCACCAGGCCGCCCTCGCCGATGTCGACGTTCTGCCGCACCACGCGCGCCGCTTCGCCGCTCGACAGGCGCAGCAGCGCACCGTGGTCGCGCGCCGGCGTGGTGAGCACGTCGTCCTTGGCATCCCTGGCGTCGATCACGCCGTCGCCGTTGTCGTCGAGCTGACCGTCGGGGTCGGTGTAGACCGCCCGCGTGTGCGGCGTGACGATCAGGTCGCCGCCGCCGGACGTGGCCCGGCCCTTGACCGCCAGCCGGCTGCCCGCGTCGACGCGCACCTGCTCGCTCGCGGCCAGGATGATCTCGGGCCCGTAGAGCGCCGAGCCCGCGTCGTTGCGCACCACGATGTCGCTGGCCGTCACGTCCAGCCGCAGGCCCAGCGCATCGCCGCTGCGCTTGCCGCCCACCAGCAGGCTGCCCGCGCCGAAGCCCGAGAGGCTGGTCGCGTCGATCACCAGGTAGCCGTCGCGCCGCAGGTCGCCCGCGTCCTGGCCGGCGCCGACGATGGCGATCTTCTGGCCCGCGATGTCGACCAGGCCGCCGCGTCCGCCCGCATCGGGCTGCGAGCGCAGCGTGCCGTCGAGCAGCAGCGCCTGCGTGGCCTCGAACAGCACCGCGCCGCCGTCGCGCGCCAGCCGCGGCGTGACCACGTTCTGGCCGGTCAGCCGGTACTGCGTGAGCTTGAAGGCCTCGGACGAGAAGAAGTCGTTGGCGAAGGCTTCGTTGTATTCGGTGTACTTGCGCACCGTGGCACCGGGCAGCACGCGCCAGCCCGAGGCCTGCTCGTCCTGCGTGCCGCCCAGGCTGTCGCCGCGGCGGCCCTGGACCACGAAGCTGCCGTCGGGCAGGCGGGCCGCGCCGGTGGCCACGCCGCGCCAGTCGCGGCCGTTGCCCTGCACCGCGAAGGCGCCGGGCAGCAGCGCATAGCGTGCCGGCAGCAGCGTGTACCAGCCGGCCGCCAGCCCCGGGCCGCCCGCGAGCCAGACGCGCGCACCCGCAGGCACGCCGCTGACCGGTGCGGCGCTGTCGTAGCCGGGAACGATGGCGTACATGCCGGGCACGTTGAGCACGTCGTGCGAGCCGCCGGGGCCGGGCACGAACTCGGCCGCATGCAGGTCGCCGCCACCCGTGATGTCCAGCACCGCGCCCTTGGCGAGGTTCACCTCGGGCGCCTTGAGCGTGATGCGCTTCTCGGGCGGCGCGGTCATCGAGCCGCCCGCGGTGGTGCCGTCGGAGGCCTTGCGCGGGTCGTGCCAGTGCTCGTTGTTGACCAGGTAGCCGTAGGGCACGTCCAGGCCCGCGCCCGACACCGAGCTCAGGCTGCCCTCGCCCAGCGTGAGCTGGCGGCCCGCGACCAGTTCGATCTGGCCGAAGGGCGCGCGCAGCACGCCGTTCTGCGTGATCACCGGCGCCTCCAGGCGCAGCGTGCCGCCGGCCGACAGCGGCGCCGAGCCGGCGTCGCCCAGGCGCTCGACCGTGATCGCATCGCCGGCCTGCACCACGCCGGTCATGCCGGTCGAGGGATAGACCTGGCCCGCGCGCAGCACCAGCGCGCCGTCGACGGCCAGGCGGATGTCGAAGCGGCTGCCGTCCTGGACCTGCGTGGGCAGCTCGCCCGCGAAGCGGATCTCGTCGCCTTCGATCACGGTGCGCGCGAAGCCGCCGATGTGCATGCCCGCGTCGCCCCCCTGCGTGTCGCGGCGGATATCGACCAGCTGGCCCGCGAGCGTGAGCTGGCCGGCGGCCTCGGCACCGGCCGCCGCGGCCGCGGCCACGCCCTCGCTCAGCGCGCCGAACACCAGGTGCGGCGCGCGCAGCCGCGAGCTCGTGCCTTCGTGGCCGACGATCGGTCCGGTGATGGCGATCGAGCGGCCCAGCGAAAGATCGACCTGGTCCAGCCGCACGTTGCCGGTCATCGCGAGGTCGGCGAAGCCGCCGCGCGCGATGCTGCCGGGCCGCACCGTCAGGGCGTAGCGCTGGCCCGGCGTGGCCAGCGCCTCGCGCAGCAGGTCGGAATAGAACAGGTTGTCGCGGAACAGGTCCAGCACTTCGGGCGTGAGGCCGAAGGCGGTGCCGTCGAGCGCCGGCGTCCGGCCCGGCTGCGCGAGCCGGTCGGACAGCACGATCTCCTGCGTGTCCTGGAGGTGCGCGAGCAGCGCGGTCGGGATGACCATCGGCCGGTCGATGTCGTAGCCCCAGCTGCGCAGGCCGGGTGCCCAGTCGTAGTCGAGGCCGCCGGTCCAGTTGCCGCAGACGCCGTCGCCCGGCAGGCCGAAGCAGTCGGGGTCGACCAGGTTCTGCGCGAGCTGTTCGAGCGGCGATCCGCGCGCCGACGTGGGCGCCGCCAGCGTGAGCTGCAGCCGGCCGCCGCGCGCACCGGGGCCGCCGGCCTCGGCCTTGAGCGTGCTCGCGATCAGGCCGGTGCCAGAGATCAGGATGCTGCCGCCGTGGCTGTCGAGCGTCTGCATCGGCGCCGCGCTGCCGCCGAAACGGTTGCCGCTGCGCACACCGTCGATGCGCCCGGTGGCGCCCGACACGTCGACCAGCGCACCCTCTTCCAGCGTCAGCAGAGAAGGGCCCTTGCCGAGGGACACCGTGCCGCCGTCCAGCACCTGGCCAACCCGCGCGCCCGTGGTGTCGGCATGCAGCAGCGGCACGCCGCGCGCCAGCAGCTGCGCACCGGTGCTCAGTGCGACCTGCCGTCCTTCGAGCTCGATGCGACCGGCCGGCGCCTCCAGCGTGCCGTGCACCGTGGTCGCGCCGGCTTCGGTCTTGAGGCGGAGCGTGCCGCCCGCATCGGAACGCACGACCGCACCGCTGCCGACCGTGATGTCACCCGTCCCACCCAGCGCCAGCTGCACCGGACGCCGCGCGAAGCGCTGCTCGGGCGCCAGCACCGCGATGGGTGTCGCCTCGGCCAGGCGCGTGCCGCTGGCCAGGTGGCGGTAGTCGAAGCCGTCCAGCGCCAGGCTGTGCGGCAGCTGCGTGACCTGCGCACCGTCGGGCACGCGGATGTCGCCCAGGCTGTTCACCGACACCACGCCGAAGCCGCGCGCGCCGTACAGGTCGCCCGGCAGCCACAGCACATCGGGCGCGGCCGCGCTGCCGCCGAGCTGCACCGACGCAGCCGTGGTCAGCGCCAGCGTGCCGGCCGAGCCCGCGGCCAGCGCGCGCAGGTCGAGCGCGCCGAGGTCGGCGCCCGCGGCCAGGCCGGTCAGGCCGACCGTCCCCGCGTTGCCCACGCGCAGTGCCGGCAGGCCCTTCTTGCCGGCGTCGACGCGACCACCGCCCGAGACGTCGATCACGGCCTGGGTGGCGATGTCGAGCTTCTCGCCATCGAGCATGACCGTGCCGCCATGGATCGCCCATTGCCGCGGCTGCACGCCGTCGAGCCAGCTGTTGATCCACTGGCCGCCGGTGTCGAGCCGGCCCTGCTCGCCGAGCCGGAGCGTGCCTTTGGCCGCCGTGATGCGGATGTCGCCACCGGCCGCGCGGACGGTGCCGTCGATCGTGACCGTGTTGGTCGAGTTCTCGAACTCGTTGACCAGCAGCGAGGCGCCCGGCGCCAGGTCCAGCACCGCGCCGGCCTGCAGCGTGAAGTCGCGCCGCAGGTGGAACTCGATGGTGCCCATGCCCGAGGCGCTGAGCTCGTCGTCGCGGATGTAGCTGAGCTTGTCCACGCGTCCCGGCAGCGGCGCGGCCACGAAGTCCTCGCCCAGCGACGACCTGGCGCCGAAGTCCGCGGCCAGCCGGTGCGGGTCGTGGCCGATCACCAGCTCGCCCAGCGACCAGGGCCGCTCCTCGACGCTGCCATTGCCGAAGGCCAGCGTGCCACCGGCCTTCTTCGCCGCCTGCTTCTGCTGCCGCTCGCCGACCACCACGTCGCCCGCGTAGCCGCCCTCGAGCACCATGCCCGAGCCCGCGAAGATCTTCACCGTGCCGGCCGCGCGGCCTTCGGTGTAGCCCGACTCGAGCATGTGGCGGCCGATGACCGGGCTCTGCCAGGCGGTGGACACGCCCCAGCGCGAATGGCTCTCCACGTACTGGCCCGCGATGCCGGTGAAGGCCATGTCGGGCATGGCCTTGTCCGCGCCGTAGACCCGGCCGTCGGCGCCGATCAGCTTGGTCGCGGTGTTGAGCCCGTCGGCATAGCGCACCGAGCCGCCCGAGACGTCGAGCAGCGAGCCCTCGCGCGAGATGAAGGCGCCGCCCGCGCGCAGCGTGATGGTGCCGGCGTCGGTCGACAGCTCGGCCAGGTCGGTCTTGCCCACGCCGACCCAGCCCGCCACGTCGGCCAGCGGCGTGCCGACCCAGGCGCCGGGGATGTAGGCGCCGGCGGCGTTCTTCACCCACTCGACGCCGGCCATCGGCCCGTCGGTGAACACGCCGTTGGCGCGCCGGTCGACGATCAGCTTCTTGCCACGCAGCCAGGCGTCGAGCTGCAGCGGCGAATCGCGCAGCTCGTTGATGCGCAGCTCGGCCTCGATGAAGTTGCGCGCCATGTCGACCCGCGCGCCCTGCACGCCCGCCACGCTGACGTAGGCGTCACGGTCCAGGTAGATCCGGCTCGCGTCGCCCAGGTGGCTGGGGCGGAAGTAGCCGAGCTGGATGTTGAGCGGATTGACCGCCGACTCGACCTTGACCGTTCCCGCGGGCGCGATCACGCCCGCCTGGGGCCGGAAGTCGATCAGCTGGCCGTAGAGGCTGATCCAGCCCGGCTGGTAGCGCGTGGCCAGCGCGGTGGTCTCGATCTCGCTGGTGTCGCCGGCGTCGAAGCCCACGCGCGTCACGCTGCCCTCGCCCAGCGTGAGCGTGCCGGCGGCCCAGTTCAGCAGCACGTCGTTGGTGTCGCTGTTCTGCCAGGCATGCGTGCCCAGGCCCCAGGCGCGCAGCAGCACCGAGCCGTTGCGGTTGTTGAGCGCGGTGGTGGCCAGGGCGACGCCGTTCTGGTGCACGTCCATGGCCTGCATCGTGATGTTGCCGCGCTCGGCCTGCACGATGCCGCTGTTGGTGACGTCGTAGCCGACGCTGCTGGCGCGCTCCGCCATCTCCTTGAGCACCACCGCCTTGAGCGCTTCGGTGAAGGCCGGGTTGTAGGGACTGGTGCCGGTGGTGAGCGCGTTGTAGAGGTGCGTCCAGGCGAAGGCCCAGCCCTGCGAGGCCGACACCGCGACGTCGAGCCCGCGCAGCGGGTCGCGGTCGGTGGCGCGCGACGCGTTGAGGTAGACGTTCTCGCCCGCCGCCAGGATCACCTGCCCGTCGGGTGCCGAGATGCGCCCGGCGTTGCTGACCTTGGGCGCGAACAGCATCACCTTGCCGCCGCTGGCCGCCTCCAGCCGCGCGCCGGCCAACACCTGCACCGCGCCCGGCGTCGCACCGGGCACGAAGCGGTCCACGCCGCCCAGCTTGTCGGGCGCGCCGTTCCGGCCGGGCTCGAAGCCCAGGTTGATGTCGGGGCGCACGGCCGTGAAGTCGCCGAACTGCGGAATGCCGAAGGCGTCGCCCTGCCCCTCGTAGGCATCGGGGAAGGACTGCTGGTTGTTGATGCCCAGCTTGAACTGCTTGTCCGACAGCGACAGGCTCGAGGCCACCAGCGAGCGCGTGTTCACCTGGCTGCTGCCATGGAACACGATGCCGTTGCGGTTGACCAGATAGACCGAACCCTCGGCCTGGATCTGGCCCGCGATCTGGCTCGGCTTGCCGCCCGGGTCGTTGATGCGGTTGAGCGCGATCCAGCTGTTCGTGCCGTCCTTGGCGTTGCGGCCCTTGGACTGGTCGAACTTCACCGTGGTGTTCCGGCCCACGTTGAAGCTCTCCCAGTTGAGGATCGCCTTCTCGTCGGTCTGCTCGATGCCCACCACCGTGCGACCGTCCGCGACGCTCTGCACCGGCGCCTTGGCGTTGAGCCAGCCGGCCGTGAGGCTGTTCGTGTCGACCTTCAGGCCGCCGTCGACCAGGCCATCGGGCACCGTGCCCGTTCCGTTCAACGCCGCCAGCCGCGCCGCTTCCTGGGCCGCCTGCTGGGCCGCGATGCCGCGTGCGGCGAGGTTGAGGTTGTCGAGCGAGCGCTGCATCTGCGCGTTGTCGCGCTGCTGCGTGGGGTTCGTGAGGCTCGACACCGGCTGGCCGTTGGGCAGCCGGCCGGTGGCCTGCGCCGTGCCCTGGATCACGTTCTTCTGCGCCATCCAGGCCGCGCCCAGCGCACGCTGCGCATGCGCGCTGCCCACCATGCCGCCGGCGGCCAGTGCCAGCATCAGGGCCTGCACCAGCGGTGTGGGGCGCAAGGCGCTGCGCGCCTGGGAATGTGACGACGTGGCGGCCCCGGTCGGGTGGTGAATGCGCGTATCCATGGTGATGCCCTCGATCCTTCTTCTGTGAACCCGGTGCGCCGCGACGAAATGGCGGCACTCAGGGACTAGACCGGCGGGCCTGCCCGGATCGGCAAGCTTTTCTTTTGAAGATTTCGTGACAGCGCGGCGGCGCCGGCCGTCAACTCAACAACACCAGCCCGCCCGGCAACGAGCGCACGCCCAGACCCAACGAATGCTGGATCTGCGCGATGGCGCGGTCGAGCGCGGCGATCTGGAAGCGACCCGTCACCTGCCTGCCGGCCAGCTGCCGGTCGAGCAGCACCACCTGGCCCGCGCGGTAGCGGTTGATCTCGGCCACCACCTCGCCCAGCGGCGTGTCGACGAAGCGCAGGTAGCCCTCGCGCCAGGCCGAGAGCCGCGACAGCGCGCCGGCATCGACCGCGCGTGCGGGGCCCAGCACGCGCGCGTCGTAGACCAGCTGCTGGCCGTCCGCGAGCATGCGCACACCGGCCGCATGCGCGACCTCGACGCGGCCGGCCAGGCAGCTCACGCAGATGCCCTCGGGCCCGCGGCGCAGCGCGAAGCGTGCATCCGCGGCGCTCACCCGGCCCGGGCCGGCCTCGACCGTGATGCGGCTGCCCGGCCCCTGCAGGTCGACCGCGGCCTCGCCCGCGATCAGCGCGATGCCATCGGGGCGCAGCGCGATGCTGGTGCGGGTGTTGAGCTCCACGCGCACGCCCTCGCCCAGCGCCACGCTGCGGCGCTCGCCGATGCCGGTGCGGTGGTCGGCCTGCAGTTCGCCGATCGACGGCCAGAGCCCCAGCGGCGGGTGCACGATGGCCGCGGCCGCCGCCGCGGTGGCGAAGCCCAGGCCGCCGCCGATGAACCAGCGGCGCGACGGCGAGCGCACGGCCGCGCGCTGCGGCGCGCGCGCGGCCGACAGCGCACCGGCCGCGCCCAGCAGCGCCCAGCCGCGCCGCGCCTCGCTCAGCGCGGCCTGGTGCGCGGGGTCGGCGCGGCACCAACGGCGCAGCGCCTCGCCATCGGCCGGCGTCATCTCGCCGGCCGCGATGCGGTCTATCCACGCGCGGGCCCGGCGCGCGGTGGCGTCGCGCGGTGGCGTGGGGGGAAAGGAGTGAGACAGGGTCATGGTCGGAAGGCCGTCCTCACAAGACGGTTGGCGGGCACCGGATCGGCAAACAACAACTCAGACGTCCTTGTTCGGCCGGCGGGCCATGCAGTACTCGTGGGCGCGCTTGAGCTCGAGCCCGATCAGCCGCGCCGACACGCCGAAGCGCGCCGCCGCGGCCTGGTTCGAGAGCTCGTCCACGCGCACCGCGAGGAAGATCGCGCGGCGCCGCGGCGGCATGCTGTCGATCACGCGCGACAGCGCCTCGATCTCGTCGCGCGCGGCCGCGAGTTCGGCCGGGCCGGGCGCGGGGTCGACGATCTCGTCCATCAGCGCATCGATCTCGTCGGCGCCCATGTAGCGCTTGTCGCGCTCCATGCGGTCGAGCGCCACGTTGGTCGCCATGCGCATCAGGTAGGCGGCCGGGTTGGCGATCGGGCCCAGCGCCTCCTTGCGCTCGTCGAGCCGCACCCAGGTGTCGTGCAGCGCATCGCTGGCCAGGTCGACCGAGCCCAGGCGGAAGCTCAGGCGGCGCTTGAGCTCGTCGTAGCGCTGGGTCAACAGCTCGCGCAGGGCGGACAGGCTCGCTTGGCTCATGGAACGGGCTCAGGGTTGCGCGCAGACCGGCGGCGCGTCCGCGGGCTGTGCGCGCAGCAGCACGACAAAGGGCTGGCGCGGGTCGGCAGGCGCCTGCGCCAGCTCGGCCCGCGCGACGGCCGCGACGATGGCCGCATCGCGCCGCGCATCGCCGGTGGTGTCGAGCAGCCGCGCCTGCGCCACGCGCCCGGTGCCGTCGATGCGCACGCGCAGCGCGAGCCGGTAGCGGCCCAGCGCCAAGTCGTCGCGCGCGCACAGCGCCTGCAGCAGCGCGGCCTGCACGCGCGCGTTGTCCGAGGCCGCGCGGCCCGCGTTCGCCTTGGTCGCCGGGGACGCGGGTGGAGCGGCTTGCGCGGCCGGCATCAGCACGAAGGCATCGGGCGCCACCGCGCGCGCCTGCAGGCCGCTGCCTTCGAGCAACCGGTGCAGCGCCTCGGCCGGCGCGAGGCGGCCGCGCAGCGCAGTACTGCGCCGGCCCTCGACCAGCGCCGAGGCGAAGAAGACCGAGAGGTGGGTGAGCGCGTCGTAGCGTGCGAGCGCTTCGGCCAGCGGCAGCGCGGGCAGATCGAAGGCGGCCTCGGCCACCGGCTCGCCGGCCGTGGCCGCGCCGGCTGGCGGCGCGCCCGCGCCCAGGACCGCCATGCAGCCCGCCAGCAACCAGTTGCGGGCGCACAGCGCCATGCTTGCCATCGGGAGTCGCGCGTCCTGTCGTCCATGCCGATCGATGAATCGCACCGACGCAGAATCGCCCGGCACGCGTGCGCCGCGGATCGTAGGCAGGCGGCATGACCTTTCGGTGACAACGCGGCGGCCGACCGCCTCTCGGCACCGCCGCCTCAGCACTTGGCTTGACCCGCGCGCGCGCAGATCGGCACGAAGAGCCGGGTCGCGCCGCGCTGCACCAGCAGGGCCGCGGCGCCGTCCGCCAGCTCGAGTTCGTTGGCCAGCGTCTCGGCGCTGTCGATGGGCTGGCCGTTGAAGGCCAGGATCAGGTCGCCGGCCTGCACGCCGGCGCGCGAGGCGGCCGCGTTCACGCGCTGCACCAGCAGCCCGCCCTCGACGCGCAGCAACTGCTGCTCGTGTGGCGCCAGCGGCCGCACCGCGAAGCCCAGGCGGGCCGGGGCCGAGGGTGCCGAGGACGCAGCCGGCGCGGCCCGGGGCGCGTCGTAGCCCTCGACCTGCACCTCGATCACGCGCTCGGCACGCTCGCGCCAGACCACCAGCCGCAGCGTGCGGCCGGGCGGCTGTTCGGCGATCAGGCCCAGCGCATCGGCGGCCTGCACCACCTCGCGGCCCTGCACCTGGCGGATCACGTCGCCGGGCCGCAGCCCGCCGCGCTCGGCCGCGCCGCGCGGCGCCACGTCGTTGACCAGCGCACCGGCCGGCCGCGGCAGGCCGAAGGTGTCGGCCAGTGCCTGCCCGACCTCCTGCACCGACACGCCGATGCGCCCGCGCGTGACGCGGCCGGTGGCCAGCAGCTGGTCCTTGATGCGCATCGCGGTGTCGATCGGGATCGCGAAGGACAGGCCCTGGTAGCCGCCGCTGCGGCTGTAGATGCGCGAGTTGATGCCGATCACCTCGCCCTGCAGGTTGAACAGCGGGCCGCCCGAGTTGCCGGGGTTGATCGGCACGTCGGTCTGCAGGAACTGCATCGCGTCGGCGCCGGGCAGCAGCCGGCCCTTGGCGCTCACGATGCCCGCGGTGACCGAGTTGCCGAAGCCGTAGGGCGAGCCGATCGCGACCACGCCGTCGCCGGGCTCGGCGCGCGCCGGGTCGCCGATGCGCACCGTGGGCAGGCCCTGGGCCTCGATGCGCAGCAGCGCGATGTCGGAGGCCGCGTCGAGCCCCACCACCTGCGCCTTGAACTCGCGCCGGTCGGGCAGGGTCACGCGGATCTGCGTGCCGCGCGCGACCACGTGGGCGTTGGTGAGGATCAGCCCGTCGGCCTCGAGGATGAAGCCGGTGCCGAAGCTGCGCGTGTCGGCCGCGGGCTCTGCACCCTGCAACCCGCGGTCGCTGTAGCGCCGCGGCGGCGTGGCGTCGCGCTCGACGCCGATATGCACCACGGCCGGCCCCTGGGCCTTGACCAGCGCCGACAGGCCCGCGACCGGCCAGGGCGCGGCGGCCGGCGCGAGCGTGCACGCGACGCCCAGGCACGCCGCGACCAGCCCCCGGCGCCACCCTTGCATGCGCGCGGCCATGGCGCTCAGGTGGCGGCCGTGAAGCTCAGCGTGAGCTGCAGCACCATGGGCTGGCGCATGTCGCGCGGCGGCGGCTCGCTCAGCGGCTGCGCGGTGAGCAGCGCACGCAGGTCGGCGTCGGCCTGCGCGTCGCCCAGCGAGTCGAAGGCCACGCGCTCGACCCGGCCGTCGGCCGCGACCCAGACCCGCACCACCAGCGGCGGCGGTGGCGGCGCGCCTTCGCGCAGCAGCCGCGCCTGCATCCAGGCATGCAGCCGCTGGACGACGGCGTCGGCCGGATCGCTGAGCGTGGACTGCAGCTGGTTGCCGGCCAGGTTGGCGTAGCTGATCCAGTGCTGCGGCACGGGCGTCTGGGCCCGCACCGGCGCGCCCGTGGCGGCCAGGCCGAGGCCGACCAGCCCGCAGGCGCGCAGCAGGCGGCCCCAGCCGCGGCGCAGGGTCGAGAAAGAGGAGGTAGAGGCGGAGGAAGAGGTCATGGGGCAGTCGTGGAATCGATCGGTCGGGGTCCGCCGCACAGCACGCCGACGGAGAGCGTCGATGCACGTGCGGCCGGCGATTGGTAGGCGCTCAGCTGCGCGCTGGTGCTCTGCGAGAAGGCGATGCCGTGCGCCGCCAGGAAGGGCTTGATGGCCGCCGCCGACACCGCACGCACCTGCGTGGCGCCGGTGAGCGGCGCGGTCGAGGAGGTGCGGCTCAGCACCTGGCCCGACGCATGCGGTGCCGCGGCCACGCGCTCGACCACCACGCCCAGCAGCAGGCCGTCGGCGCCCAGCACCGCCGTGCCGCTGGCGCCGGGCCGCGCGCCCGACAGCAGCTGCAGGCCCTCGGCGCCGGGCACGGTCATCGCGTTGCTGCGCAGCAGCGCGCGGTCGGGCAGCCGCTGCAGCGTCTCGTAGGCTTCGGCGAACACGCCGATGCTGGTCGCGGGCAGCGCATCGGCCTGCGCCAGCGTGGCGCTCAGGTAGGGCTTGAGCGTGCTCTGCAGCACGGCCAGGTCGAGCCCGGCATCGAGCGCGCGCACGCGGGCCTCGGCCACCTGCGCGCCCTTCATCACGAACAGCGACTTGCAGTTGGCCACCGCATGCGCGGCCGTGAGCACCTCGCCCTCTTCGTTGAGGAACACGCCGCTGGCATTGGCCTCGGGCGCGGCCGCCCCGACCGCCGCGGGCATGGCGCAGGCGAGCAGCACCCCTGCCGCCCAGAGGCTGGCGCGCGGCATGGCGCGCGTGGATCGCGGCAGGAAGGAAGGCATGGTGGCGGTCGGTCGTCGGGTGGGTGGGGCGCGCACCGCCTCCTGGCGATGCGCGGCCCTGATCCAAGACGGAACAGCGCGCGCGCCACTGTCGTTTGTCACAAAAACTTCATGAAGAAAGAACGGCGCCACCGATCGATGGCGCCGTTCCTGGCGCCGTCGCTCAGCGCGGCAGCCGGCGCTGCTCCGCTTCGGTCAGCCGTGCGCGCTGCGCCGGGTCGAGCGCGCCCTGGCCCAGCAGCTGGAAGGCGCTGTCCGGGTCGTAGCGCACCGCGCGCTGCAGGCCGCCGGGGCCCGGGCGCGCACCGGTGTCGGCCGGCTCGGCCGGCAGCGCTTCGGTGCCGAAGCCCAGCACCCGCACCGTGAACACCGAAGGCAGCGCCTGGCGCGAGGCCATGCGCTCGCGCTGCAGCACCTCCTGCGCCGCGCCCGCGGCCTGCGAGGCGGCAGCGCTCGCATTGCTCAGCGCGCCCACGTTCACCGCCGCAACCGTCGGGATGCCCACCGACTGCCCCTTGACCTGGATGTTGGCCGCGTTCACCACCTGCAGCGCCGCCAGGTTGACGTTGCCCGACACGCGGATGCCCGCCTCGCCCGCGTCGATGGTGCCCAGCGGCGCGATCAGGTCGATGTCGCCCGCCGGCACTTCCGCGATCGGCGCCAGCGTCGCGATGCCCGCACCCGTGCTCGGCACATCGGAAGACAACGTGACGTTGCCCCAGCTGTCGTAGACCCGCTTGGGCGGCGTGTAGACCACCGTGGTCTTCGAGCCCCGGCCCGCGTTGATGTCGCCCTCGGCCGACCAACCCAGGATGCCGCCACCGAAGGTGGTCATGATCCGGCTCTGGCCCAGCAGGATGCTGCCCAGCGAGTAGATCGCGATGTCGCCCGCACCCTGCGTCAGCACGCCCGAGCTGGCCGGCGGCGCCTCGCCCTCGATGCCGAAGACCTGGCGTCCCCCCGGCGTGAGCAGCTGGATGTCGCCGCCGAACAGCGTGCGCACGTAGCCGCTGCGCACGATGGTCGTGCTGACGCCGTCGGCGATCGTGGTGCGCGTGCCCCGGAACATCGTGATGTCGCCGCGGTCGCCGGCCTCCGTGGCGGGGAACAGCGTGGCGATGGCGTTGCGTCCGCGCAGGTAGCTGCCGAAGCGCGTGCTGTCCGCATCGTTGTACTCGCGCCCGCCCGCCTGCAGTTCGGCGAAGTAGGCCTGGCGCGCGAAGATGCGCTGCTGCGCGGCCGGCAGCGCGTCGAAGAAGACGCGCGCCTCGGCCGCCGTGCCCTGGAAGCCGTAGCCGTTGTCCTTGTCGGCCAGCCATGCGAGCAGCTCGGCCTCGTAGGTCTTGACCACCTTGCCCGGCTGATCCGCCAGCGGCGTGCCGCGCTGCGCGCGGTTGGCCGCGTCGAGGTAGCGCGACAGGAAGCCGCTGTAGTCGGGGCCCTGGGCACCCACGCCGGCCAGCATCGCGATGCGCGCGCCGGGCCGGCTGTCGCCCGGCACCACCGGCCCCAGGCTGGCCACGCCCGCGCGGTCTTCCATCTGGATGTGGCGCCCGGCGCTGATCTCCAGCGTGCCGGGGCCGGCGACGCTGAAGTTGCCGTAGAGGATGTCGCGGCCCGCCGACACCACCGACACGTCGGTCGGATCGTCGTGCGCGAACAGGTTGCCCGAGGTCGTGTAGATGGCGCCGTAGCCATAGCCCGTGCTGATGCCCTGGCCGATGGGCGTGCCGCTGCCGACGATGTCGCGCCCAGCCATCATCCACACCGGCTGCCCGGCCTCGTACCAGGTCTGGCCGGCGCGCGTCAGGTCGTTGGGCGCAAAGACGTTGATCCGCCCCGTGGCCACGCCCACCAGGTCGCCGCTCGCCGCATAGAAGCGCACGGGTTCGCTGCCGTGTTCGCTGCCTGCCGAGACGGTGTTGGCCCCGAGCGCGAACAGCGGCCGGCCGATCTCGACGACGTTGGCGGCACGCGCGAGGTTGCTCACCGCCGTGCCGTCCGCCAGCGTGCCCTGGAAGGCCGGATGGAAGGGCGTGGCCATGGCGCTCTCGGCCGCGCCCGAGGGACTGACGGTGAAGCCGCCGCCGTAGATCGACTCGCTGGCGAGGAACTCCAGCAGGCTGTTGGACGAAGGCGCGAGCACCAGCGCGCCGCCCGCTGTCGTCGTGTTGGCCGTGGCCATGCTGCCGTAGTAGAGGCTGCCGCTGGCCGCGACCGCGCTCAGGATCGACGGGTAGACGTTGCCCATGTCGGTCGCGGGCACGCCGGCGTTGGCCAGCTGCGGCGTCAGGTCGCCACCGGCCGAGAACAGGCGGATGGCGGTGTGGGGCGTCCACAGCGTGAACCAGCCCTCGCCGCTGCCCGCGCCCGCGGCGCTGCTGAAGGGCGTGGGGTTCTGCAGCACGGCCCGGCCAGCGTCGTTGGCGCCCATCACGACCAGGTCGCCGCGGGTGTTGAGCTGGTAGGCCGCATCGCCCGGCACCAGCACGATGCCGCCCTGCGCCACCGCACGCCCGGCCGAGAAGGGATCGAGGGCGCGGCTGTCGCGCTCGGACAGCAGGGAGACGTATTGCGAATAGCGCAGCGACTGGGTGCCGATGGCGCCGGTCTGCAGTTGCACGTCGCCGCGCAGGTTGACGATGGTGCCGTTGAGCAGGCCGTTGGCCTGTATGTCGTTGATCGATTCGAGTGCGAAGGGGTTGAGCGCGCCGCCCACGCGCAGGTTCAGGTCGCCGCCGCCCGTGAGCGCCAAGCTGCCATCGGCCAGCACGCGGCCGGTGCTGCCCACGGCCAGCACCAGGCCGTCGCTGCGCCGGTTGTTGCCTTCGTTGCGGATCTCCGTGCCGCGCTTGGCCACGATGCCCGCGTCGCCGCCCACGTCCACGCGCAGGTCGCCGCCGCCCAGCGTGCCGAAGCCGGTGAAGCCGACCAGCGCGTCGGCGGCGCCGCGCGTCGCGTAGCTGCCGAAGTTGATCCACCAGGCCGTGGCCTGGTCGCTGCCCGCGCCGAGGGTCTGGCCACTGCCCTGGCGCCACAGCCAGTTGGCGGTGTCGGGGCTGGTCACGCCGCCGTCAAGCACGTTGGGGCGACCGAAGCCACCGACGGTGATCGCCTGCACCAGGTCGCCGGTCAGGTTGCCGCCGGCCTGCAGCGTCAGGTTGCCGCCGCCGGCCGGGTACCAGGCGCGCGCCAGGCTGTCGGCGCCGCCGTTGACCAGCTTCTCGTAGCCTTCGTTGCCATCGATCAGCACCGTGCCCTTGCTGCCCACGCCGCGGGGCAGGTTGTAGGGGTCGCCGGCCTGCGTGGCCTGCGACGAGGTGCCGGCCGTGTACACGCCGTACAGCGACTTCATCGCCAGGTCGCCCGCGGCGCGCAACTCGAGGTCGGCGGCGCCGGTGCGCAGCACGCTGAAGCGGGTGCTGCCGGGCAGGTGTTCGTATTCCGTCACCGCGCTGGAGGCGCAATGCGAGGGCGAAGCCGAGCAGTAGTTGGCCGCACTCTGCGTCGGGTCGCCGGTGGCATCGCGCAGCCACTGGTCGTCGATGGGCTGGCCCGCCACGATCTCCGGCAGCCCGATCTCGTCGACCGCGGCCTGCGTCCAGGTGTAGGCGGAGATGGGCGCGCAGTAGGACGGGTTGTCCGCGCACAGCGCCGCGGCGGTCTGGTAGGCGCCCTCGCTGAGTTGCTGGGCGATTTCGTCGGTGATCTTTGCACCTGCCTCGAGGCCCAGGTCATCGGCCGCCTGCTGCGTCCACGCGAACGAGCCCTTGAACGGCAGCGCCTTGGCGAACAGGCCGTAGTGGGTGTCGGCCAGGCGCAGGTCGCCCGCCAGCGGGTGCTGCTGCAGCGTGCGCGCATCGGCCGCGCCGAGGTCGGCGCCCGCCACCAGCTGTAGCGACCACGACTGCGAGCCTTCGGGCAGCATCGCGGCCGCGCCCCAGAGTCGACCCGCGCCGTCCGGGCGCAGGTCGACCGACGTGGCGTCGCCCGGCAGCTTGATGTTCGTCGCCGCGGGCAACAGCGCGCCCACCGGCAGCAGCGTGTTGCCATTCATCACATAGCGCGTGCCGACGCCCGGCAGCAGCACGCCCCTCGGCCAGACCATCGCGGCCAGCGTGGCGTTCGTCGGCAGGCGCATGCCTGCATCCAGGCGCGTGCCCTGGGGCAGCGTCACGGTTTCGCCGACGATGCTGCCGGCCATGTGGAGGACCTTGCCCGAGGCATCGCGCACGTTCGCCGCGAGCACCGTGCCCGCGGCCAGCACCATCGGCGCCGCCAGTTCGCTGGTCACGGGGATCACCATGCCCGCGCCGAAGGCGCGCGACTGGATCGGCAGGTCGAAGTTGAGCGCGGTGCCGCCCTCGAAGGCCGTGCCGTCGCCCAGCACGATGCCGGCGCGCGGTATCACCGTGTCGCCGCCGTAGAAGCTCACGCCCGGCAGCAGCAGCCAGCCCTTGTCGTCCGGCGTGGCGGGCGGCGGCGCGAAGCCGTCGTTGATGCTGCCGAAAATGTCGAGGTTGCCGGCCGCGCGGATGCGCAGCGTGCCGACCTCGCCCGAGCCATAGACGTCGGTCTGCTGCGTGTGCGGGTTCAGGCTCGCATAGCGGTAGCCCGAGAGGTCGAGGTCGCCCGAGACCACGAGGTCTCCGCCGGGGTTGGTCACCGCGTTGCTCACGATCTCGACGCCCGGGCGCAGGTGCAGGGCGTCGGCATAGGCCGCGCTGCGCAGGCCGGCCAGCTTGCCGTTCACCAGGCTGACGAGGCTGTCACGGGCCAGCGCGGCATCGATGAACTTCGTGTTCTCCGCGTGCCTGCCGTCGAGCCAGGCCTGGGTGATCTCCTGGTAGGGCCGGCCGCTGGCGGCCGGGGTGGCGATCAGCGGCGCGTCGTCGTAGCGCTGCATGCCGTTGACCGCGATGGAGCGCGCGCCGCGGATGTCGAGCGCGCCGCGCGCGTCGATCGCGATGTCGCCGTAGACGGCCGCGTCGGGGGTATCCGGCAGGCCGTTGGCGCCCAGGCGCGGGGCCGAGAGCTCCAGCGTGCCGCGTGCCCGGCCGTCGTTCTGGCCCGGCTGCGTGCCCACAGTCGCGGCCGTGCCGTGGCGCAGGTCGATGCGCGCGCCGTCGGCCAGCGTGAGCACGCCCTCGCGCGTGCTCAGGTCGACGATCGCGCGGTTGGGCGAATCGATGATCTTGCCGTAGCTGTCCACGCGCAGCAGCGTGCCGTGCGCATCGAGCACGGCCGTGCCCGCCAGCGTCAGCGCGTGCTTCGCCGCCAGGTGGATCTGGCCCACGCGCGCGCCGCTGGCGTCCACGGTGCCGGTGACCGTGAGGCTGCCGTTGTCGACCGACACGTTGATCTCGCCGGCCTTGAGGCCGTCGCCGATCGTGAGGTCGCCCTGCTTGAGCTGGAAGGTGCGGGCGCCGAACACGCCGCCGTCGTTGAGGCGCTGGTTGAGCGCGGCGAACTGGCTGTCGAGCGTGCCGGCATCGCCCAGGCGCTGGGCGCGGATCTCCACGGCGCCCGCGAGGTAGGGCACCCGCGTGCCGCCCGCGTCGTAGCGGCCGCTGCTGGCGCCGCGAAGCGTGCCCTGCAGATCGACCACGCCGGCCTGTTCGCCCAGTGCCACGACCTTGAGCGTGCCGGCGCGGTTGTTCTGCGCCGAGAGGTCGATCACCGAGCCCTCGGCCTGGCGCACGTTGCCGGCGAGGCTTTCCAGCGTGAGGTCGCCGCCCCAGCTGTACTTGCTGACGTCGTTGAAGTCGATCCTGCGGCCGGCCAGGTCGAGCTGCGCGCGCCCGGTCAAGGTGAGTTCGTTCTGGGCCGTGATCACCAGCTTGCCGGTGGGCAGCGCCAGCGTGCTGTCGATCTGCACATCGCGGCCCGCGAGGCGCAGTTCCGCGCCGAGTGCGGCGTCGGCGACCGGCGTGCGCGCGGGCACGGATGTCGTCACCCGCAGCTCGCCACCGGCGGTGATGCGCTGGATGGAACCGGCCTCGCCGGTCACCAGCGGCGCGTCGATCGTGAGGTTGCCGCCGCTGTAGGCGTAGCCCTTGGCCGCGTCGTAGGCGCCCTGCGACTGGTAGACCGAGAGGCTGCCCTTGTGGTTGGACGTGATGCGATCGCTGGCCTGGAGCCGCACCTCGGCGAAGCCCAGTGCCAGCCGCGCATCGTCGCTGGTGCCCGTGGGCTGCGTGCCGGGGCCGTAGCCGAACTCGATGCGCGCGGCCTCGATGGCCAGCGTGCCGCTGCCGGTGCCCGCGCCGCCCGTGACCGCGATCGCCGGCGCGTCGGGCGCGCCCTTCCAGATCAGGTGCTGGGTGCGGATGGTGGCCACGTCGTTCGCATCGCCCGCGCCGTAGATGGCGGGCGTGCCCAGCACCAGCCGCGCCAGCGAGGATTTGCCGGTGGCCGGGTTGATGGTGTCGAGCGAGGCGCTGCCGAAGAAGCGCATGCCGCCGCTCGCGTTGAGCTCCAGCGTCTCGAGCGCCGGCGCGCCGTATTGCGTGTCGCCGCGCAGCAGCCGGTTCAGCACGCCCTGGTTCAGCGCCAGGCCCGAGGGCAGCACCTGGCGCGCGGCCGCATCGGCCAGCGCCGCGCTGTCGCCGACGTTGATGCCCTGCACCGCCAGCGTGAGGTTGCGCGTGCCGTAGCGCACGGTGTCGTCGAGCACGAAGCGGTCGGGCGTGGACAGCGCGATGGTGCCTTCGGAATACAGCTCGGTCACGCCCACGCAAGGCGAGACGGTGCAGGCGCCGACCTGCAGGCTGCGGTTGCCGTAGGTGTCGACGCTGGCGGGCACCGGCAGCATGGTGAGCACGCCGTTGGACACGGCCACCAGGCTGCCGGCCGAGCCCGCGTAGACGAAGCCGTCCGCCGAGTCGTAGGCGGCACGGCCCTTGCCGAGCGTGTGGATGCCCGCGCCCTGCTCGATCACGAGGTGGCTGGGGATCAAGGCGTTGGCGGCATCGGCCAGCAGGAACACCTCGGGTGCCGACAACAGCGCGCCCTGACGCAACGTGAGCTCGCTGGCGCCGCTGTTGAACATCACGATGCGGCCACCCGGGCCGTAGGTCACGTACTGCAGGCCGCCGAGCATGAGCCTCGATGCGCCCATGCGGTTGAGCGCATCGGCGCTCAACGTCACGCCTGTGAAGCCCGGCGTGGCGGCCGCCCCGGCGCCCACGATCTCGATCCGGCCGCCGCCCGATCCCGCGATGGCGGCCACCGTGCCGCCGTAGCCGCCCTGGGCCGCGTCGAAGCGGCCGATGCCGTCGAACCGGAGCACGTCCTTGCCGGCGCCCGGCGTGAAGTTCAGCAGCAGCGTGCGCGCGTCCGCGGGCGCCATCGCGCGCGGCACGCCCTGGCGCGCGGCGTCGCTCAGGATGAACTGGTTGAACGTGGTCTCGTCGTACTGCGAGTAGCTGCGCAGCACGGCCGCCGGCGTCAGGATGGCCTGGCGGAACAGCGTGTCGCCGATGGCAGTGCGCGCCACGCTCAGCTGCGCGGCGGCCGACCAGGAGCCGTTGCGCATCGCGCTGCTGGCCATGGCCGAACCCTGGCGCGCGGCGCTGCCATTGAGCTCGACGCGGAACGCGCCGGGCAGCAAGGCATAGGTCGAGGGCATCAGCGTGTAGGTGCCCGCGGGCAGGCCCGGCACGCCGGCGCCCAGCGTGATCCGCTGGCCGACCAGCGGATCGACCGCACCGCGCTCGTTCGCGACCGGCGCTTGCGGCGCCTGCACGCCGGGCACGATCGCATAGACCGGGTTCGTCGCCAGGCCCGGCAGGCTGAAGCTGCCGTCGGCCGCGTTGCGCACCAGCGGGTTGTAGCGCGCATCGGTCGAGCCGCCGCGGCCACCGATGAAGCCGGTGCCCGTGAGTTCACCACCGCCCGACAGGTCCAGCACCGCGCCGGCCTGCACATTGGCACGCGCGCCGCCGAGCGTGAGGCCGGCCACCAGCGTCTGGCCGCGCGTGTCGGTGCCGCCCACACCGGTCAGTTCGACCTTCTTGCCGTCGTAGAGGTAGTTGAGGCCGTCGACCGTGCCGCCATAGGGCATCAGCAGGCCGTTGCCGCTGACCGAGCTCAGGCTGCCCGGCAGGAAATCGACGCGCGTCGTGTTCTGGTCGCCGATCAGCAGGTTGCCCAGCGGCACGCGCAGCACGCCGCCCTGCTCGATCACCGCGGAGCCCAGCACCAGCCGGCCGAACACCGCGTAGGGCACCGCCGGCGCGGCCTGGCCGTTGCCTTCGATGCGCAGCACCCGATCGGGCGCGTAGCTGCCGTTCTGCTGCCGGCCGGCATAGATCGAGGCCGAGACGCCGGTGGCCGGGTAGATCTGCGCGGCCCGCAATGTGAGGTCGCCCGGGGTCGAGAGGCCCGTGACCGGCGCGCCGTTCGCGGACGGCGGCTTGTCCGCGAGGAAGCGCAGGTCGCCCTCGCTGACCAGCGTGAGATGGTCGAAGCCCAGCCGCTCGATCAGGGGCCCGGTCGGCGGTGTCGGGTCGCCGGCTGCCGGACTCAGCGGGACGCGGCCGTGGATGCTGCTCATCGCATACTGCGAACGCACGTCGATCAGGCCGGCGCGCACCTCCAGCTGGGCCTTGGAGGGCAGCCAGCCGCCGGTGTCGACGACGCCGATGCGCCCGCGGGTCACGTCCTGAGAGCTGCTCTGCGTGATGCCGGCCAGTCGCACGTAAGGTGCTTCGAGCGTGATGCGCGCATCGCTGCGCGCGCCGGCGGCCAGCACCAGCGCGCCGTAGATCGACAGGCTCTGGCCCAGCCGCAGGCTGGCGTTCTCCTCGAGGCTGATGCTGCCGGCGGTGAACAGCGCCAGCGTGTCGAAGCCGCCCTGCGCAAGGGTGTCCACGCCCAGGCGGCCGTGGCCATAGACCAGTGCCGCATCGGCCGCGCCCGGCGCCAGCCCGGCCGGCAGGTCCGATGGGCCCTGCAGCCCGCCGATCACCAGGTCGCGATGGCCGCGCGCCCCGTTCTCGACCAGCGTGTAGCCCGGGGCGCCGGGGCTCGTGCGCACCTCGGGCGATTCCAGCGCGACCTGCAGCGTGCCGCCGGCCGCGCCCGCGCCGCCGGCATGGGCGCGCAGTTCGCCGTTCAGGTAGAGGCCGTTGTTCGTGGCCAGCGCGATGCGCCCGCCGCGGCTCGCGACCGCGACCGGGCCGGCATCGCCCAGGTCGAGCACGGCCGCGGTGCCCGAGGCATCGAGCAGCGCGCCTTCGCGCACGACGATGAAGCCGTTGGCGGCCGTGGCCGAGCCGTCGCTCTCCTTGATCTCGCCGCCGATCACGATGCTGCCGCCGTCGCGCACGATGCCGTAGCGCCGGCCCTGCGCGTCGAGCGCGGTGGCGGGCGTGGCCGACACGTCGACCACCGCCTGCTCGCCGATCCAGATCGAACGGCTGTGCGCCACGTCCACGGCGCGCTCCTGCTCGATCCGGGTGAGGTCGAGGTTCTTGAGCGCGATGCTGCCGCCATGGGCCTGCAGCGCGCCCTGCAGCGTGAGCTGGCCCACGCTCAGCACCTGTATCGATTGGCCCGCATCGACCGTGACCTGCGCGCCGTGGCCGATCACCGCCGACACCTTCGGCAGGTCGGCTGCCAGCGTCTGCGCCGTGCCCGCCTGCAGACTCAGGCTCGCGCCCGCGCGCTGCTTGAGCACGCCCTTGGCGGCGTCCTCGGTGTAGAGCGGCGGCGTCCAGGCCTGCAGTGCGGCGCCGGCATCGGCGCCGGTCGCGACCTTCTTCGCCTCGGGCGTGACGCGCAGCACCGGCATCGTCACCTCGACCTGCGTGCCCTCGGCCACCGTGAGGCCGCCGTCGCCGATGAGTTCGTAGCGGCCGAAGCCCTTGTCGAAGAAGCTGCCGCCCAGCACCAGCGTGCCGGGCGCTGCAACGCCTGCAGCCTCGCCACCGATGCGGATGCGGCCCGTCTCCAGGCTCAGCGTGCCGCCGCCCGTGGTACCGCTGCCGCGCAGCGCGCCCTCGATCGCCAGCACGCCGTCGGTGCTGCCGCCACCGGCATTGGCCTGCAGCCGGATGTCGCCGCCCTTGCCGCCCTGCTGCGCCTTGCCGTCGGCCAGCAGTGCCGCGCCCGAGGACACGTCGATCGCGCTGCCCTCGGCCAGCCGCACGTCGCCGCTGCTGCGGATCGAGACGCTGCCGCCGTCGCGCCAAGCCATGGCATGCGTGTCGGCCGCATCGCGCCACAGGTTGCTCCACAGGCCGCGCGTGTCCAGCGTCACGCCCTGGGCCACCGCCACGCCCGCGCGCGTGTCTGCGGGCGTCAGGATGCGGGTGGTGTCGTCGATGTAGTTGGTGCTGGCCTGCGTGAGCGTGTCGCCCAGGCGGATGCGGCCGCCGTGCGCCGTGAGGTCGGCGTTCACGTCGACCTTCGGGCCGTAGAGCGTGAGGTCGCCGCCATTGCCCAGCGTCAGTTCCCCCTCCACCGTGATCGAGCCCGTGGCCGCGATGCGCACCGCGCCCAGCGCGAAGCCGTTGAGCAGCGTGGTGTCGAGGTAGAGCGTGTCCCGGCGCGCGGCCGGCAGCGCCGCCGTGAGGTCGAGCCCGGCGGCGATGCGCTCTGCGGTGTCGCCCAGCACCACGTCCTTCGCGCCCGCGGTATCGAGCCGCCGGTGCATCAGGCCGGTGCTCTTGTCGTAGAGCGCCGCATAGCTGCCGACCACCAGCTGCGCGCCGCGCGCCACCGCCTTCTGCGACTGGTTGTAGCCGTCGAGCGCGGCGTTGGGCGCCTGCGTCTGGCGCGGGCCCTGGTAGGTGTCGCCGACGATGCCGCCTTCGAGCACCGCGCTGCGCGTGCCCACCACCAGCAGGCCGGCGTCGCGGCCCACGGTGTAGCCGTTCTCCAGGCGCTGGCGCGCCGCGATCAGCGGGCTGTGGAAGTACTCGGTGGCCTTGTCGCCCCAACGCTCGTGCGTGTCCTCGAAGCCCTTGTAGAGCCCGGTGTAGCGCAGGTCGCCCGGCGCCTTGTTCAATTCATACAGGCGGCCGTCGGCGCCCTTGAGCCAGCTCTGGTTGAGCTTGCCGGTCTGCACGTCCAGCGTGCCGCCGGAGAGGTTGATGGCCGAGCCCGCCTGCGTGACCACCTCGGCGCCGCCGAAGTTCACCACCCCGCCCTGCGCCATCCATTCGCCGACCGTGTGGCCCTGCGTGCCCAGGTAGCCGCCGACTTCCAGCAGGCCGCCGGCCGTGTACCAGCGGTCGTTCTCGTAGCCGTTGGTGCCCTTGGGCACGAAGACCAGGCTGCGGCGGTCGATCCAGACGTCGTTGCTGTTGAGCGCCTTGCCGTCGCGGTTGACCGGCGCATCGCGCTGCTCGTTGCCCTGCACGTTGATCTTGACGTTGTTGCTCTCCATCGTGAGCTGCACGCCCACCGCGCCCGCGACGTCGATCACCGCGCCGTCGCGCACCAGGCTGCGCTTTGCAGCGTTGACCACCACCTGGCCGCCCGTGGCCAGGGTGAGCGAGTCGCGCGCGAAGTCAACGGTGCCGCCGCTCGTGATCTCCACGCGCGAGAGGTCGCGCCGGTCGTTGCCGGCATCGATGATGTTGCCGCCGCCGCCCACCACCGGCGTCACCAGGCCCGCGCGCTGGCTGTCGAGTGCCGAGGCGCCGCTGGTGTCGAGCAGGATCGCCGTGGTGCTGCCCGCGCCCAGGGTCACGGCGCCGGCGGTCCCGATCGCGCCGAGGTGCACGGTGCCGCGCGTGTTGACCGTGGTGCTGGACACCACCACGCCGTCCTGGTGCACCTCGCGGCCGGTCAACGTCACATCGCCCGTGGTCGCCGCGATCAGCCCGGTGTTGACCACCTTGCCGGCCGTGCTGCCCGCGTTGAGCACCACCAGCGCTTCGTTGCCGCGCGTGGTCGAGGCCTGGTTGCCGTCGGTGCCCACGCCCTTGCGGATCGTGAAGCCGTCGCCCGCCGCCAGCAGCGCCTGGCCGCCGGGCGTGGAGATCGCCCCCGCGTTGCGCACCTCGCTGCCCATCAGCAGCACATAGCCGCCGCCCTGCGTGGCCGTCTTCGGCGCCGGGGTCGTGATGCGCGCGCCGGCCTGCACCTCGACCTGGCCCAACGCGTCCTTGAAGTTGGGCGTGTTGCCCGGCGCGTAGATGCCGTTGGCCTTGAAGCCCGCGTCGTCGAGGTGTGCGGCTGCCGCCACCAGGTTGCGCGTGTCGACCTGGCTCGTGCCGCTGAACACGATGCCGTTGCGATTGGCGATCAGCACGGTGCCGTCGCCCTTGATCCGGCCCTGGATCTGCGAAGGCCGCGCGTTCGGATCGTTGACGCGGTTGAGCACGGCCCAGTCGGCCTGCTGCTTGAAGTCGACCGTCGTGTTCTTGCCGACGTTGAAGCTCTCCCAGTTGAGGATCGCCTTGTCGGCGGTCTGCTGGATCGCCACGTTCGTCTTGCCGTCGGCCGTGGTCTGGACCGGCCCGTTGGCATTCAGCCAGCCGGCCGTGAGGCTGTTCGTGTCGACCTTCAGGCCGCCTTCGGCCAGGCCGTCGGGCACGCCGCCACCGGCCGCCAGCGCCGCCGCGCGTGCCGCGGCCTGCGCCGCCTGCTGCGCCGCGATGCCGCGGGCCGCAAGGTTCAGGTTATCGATCGAACGCGCGAGCTGCGCATTGGCCTGCTGCTGCTGCGCCAGCGGGTTGTTGAGCATCGACACCGGCTGCCCGTTGGGCAAACGCCCCGTCGCGGCCGCGCTGTTCTGCGTCACGTTCTTCTGCGCCATCCATGCCGGGCTGAAGGCGCGCTGCGCGTGGGCGCCGCCGGCGAGCAGCAGCACGACGACGGCCGCGGTCACGGGCTTCAGGCGCGGCGAGCGCATGGGCCGGCCGTGCGCGGCATCGCGATCGGGATGAAAGGAGGAGACGGGGCGTGCGGGGCTCTGGCGTGGCGACATGAGGGGACTCGTGAGGACGTCGGTTGGATTCGGGCTGTCCGGCGCTCGCATGCGGGCGCGGAGTGGACGACCTTCCCTAGACGTTGCAGCGCGAAAGACCCGCCAGCAATTCCGAACTTATTTGCGCCGCGCGCTCGCCCTACCCCAGCATCACCAGTCCGGCCGGCAGCCGTGTGACACGCGCGCCGAACAGCACCTCGATCTGCCCGATCGCCTCGTCCAGCGCATCGATGCGGAAATGCCCGCTGAGCCGATGGCGAGCCAGCGCGTTGCTGGTGAGCACCACGCGGCCCGCGCGGTAGCGGTTGATCTCTTCCACCGCCTCCGACAGCGGCGTGTTGCTGAATGCCACCACGCCGCGGCGCCAGGCCAGCGCCTGCGCCACGTCGACCGCCGACACCGCGCCCACGCCGCCGGCCCCCACGTCCACGCGCTCACCGGCCCGCAGCGCCAGGCGCCCCGCTTCGGACAGCACCACCGCCGCGCCTTCGGTGCAGGTGACCACACAGCGCTCGGCCATGCGCCGCACCGCCACGCTGCCCACGCCCGGCAGCACCTGCGCGCCCTCGATGTCCACCGTGAGCGGCAGCGCATCGGGTCCGCGACGCACCGCGATCTCGCCCGCGATCAGCTGGATGCGGCGGCCCTCCTCCGCGCCACCGGCCGGCCGCAGCGACAGGCTGGTGCGGGTGTTGAGCGTGACGTCGAGCGCGTCGGCCAAGGCCACCCGGCTCTGCTCTCCGATGCCGGTGCGGTAGTCGGCCGCGAACTCGCCCCACGAAGGCCACAGGCCCAGCGGCGGCCGCACCGCCGCCACCACCACCGCCGCGCCCACGGCCGACATGCCCGCGCCCAGCAGCCAGCGGCGCCGCGGATCGACGCCGGCCGTCACCGCCACTGCGGCGCCGCGCCGCCGGCGTTCGGGGAACAGCCGGTCGTGCGTGCGCGCGACCGCGGCGATGTCATGCCACTCCTGGCGCGCACGCGCGAAGGCCTCGCGGTGGGCGGCACTGCGCGCGCACCAGTCCGACAGCAGCCGCGCATCGCGGCCACGCGCCTGGCCCGATTGCAGCCGGTGCACCCAGGCGCGCGCCTCCTCGTCGAGGGAGGATGCCGGTTCGCCGGAGGAGTTGAAAGCCATGTTCACGTTCATCGATTGGATACTGGGCGCGCCGCCTTCGACGGAAGGCGCGGGCGATGTCTGCGCGACGCATCACACCCTGGACGAATGGCGCGGCCCGCAACCGCCAAGATTTCTATTTCCTGTTGATCTGCATCTGCTCGGCGCAGAAGGCGTGGGCCAGGTGGATCTCGCGCTCGACGCGCCGCAGCGAGATGTTGTAGCGCTGCGCCAGCTCCTTCTGCGGCGTGCCTTCGACCCGCGAGGCGAACAGCAGTTGGCGGCGCAGTGGCGGCAGGCGGTCCATGGCATGCGCCACGGCCTCGAGCTCGATGCGCGCCGCGGCCGCGTCGGCGGGGTTGGCACCCTTGTCGGGCAGCAGCAGCGCATCCACGTCCTCCATCGACAACAGCTGCCGATCGGCACGGATGCGATCGATCGCCAGGTTGACCGCGGTGCGCAGCAGGAAGCTCTGCGGGCTCTTCACCGGCGCGCCGAGCGCGCGGGTCGAGAGCTTGACGTAGGTGTCGTGCAGCACGTCCTCGGCCATCTCGGTCGAGCCCAGCCGATGCACCAGCTTGCGCTTGAGCATGTCGTAGCGGTCGACGAAGAAGCGCAGCAGCTCGGACGGCATCTCGCTCATGGGGCCTCCGCCGCGCAGTCGCCGGTCTGCGACGGCGGCCGCGGCAGCACCAGCAGCGCGACCGGCGAGGTACCCGGCGCCGGTGCCGCGTCGCCCAGGTCGAGGCCAGTCAGCCGGGACTCGATGCGTGCGTCGCGCGCCGCCTCCCCCGTGGGATGGATGCGCAGGCGCACGATGCGGCCGTCGGCACCGGTCCAGAGGTTCATCGCCAGCCGGTAGGTACCTGGCACAGTGCGCGGATCCGCGCACAGCGCCGACAGGATGCGCGCCTGCAGCCGGCCGCGGTAGCGCAGCAGGGCCGGGTCGGGGGCGGCCTGCGCGGCATCGGCCGGCGCCGCGGCGAGCGCGGGCAGGGGCGCGGCCGCCTCGAGCGACTCGCGCGCCAGCATGAAGCCGGTGGCGGACGTAGGCCGCGCCACCACCCCCGTGCCCTCGAGCAGCCGCTGCAGCGCGGCGGCCGGCGTCATCTGGCCCTGCACCGCGGCGGCGCTCAGGCCGCTGGCGGTGCTGGCTTCATAGAGCAGCGAGGCGCCGGTGAGCCGATGGAAGGCAGTGAGCGCCTCGGCCAGAGGCTGCGCGGCGATGTCGAAGCGCAAGGTGCCGATCGACGACGAAGCCACGGGTCCCACCGATGCGCCCTGCGCAATCGCGCACATGCTCGCCATGGCGGTCACGATGGCCAGCACGCGTCGCATGGCGGCTGGCATGGGGGGGCTTCACGGAAGAGGGTGAGGTGTTGCATGGCGAAGAGGCGCGCAGGCGCGCCCCAAGGCCGTCACTGCGCAGCCGGATGCTGAAGACCGCGGATGACACTGTCATGTCATCCGCGCATTCGACCCGCTGCCGGCCCTCTCAGCGCACCAGCCCGCGCCGCTCGCCCGGCGTGAGCGGCTGCTGCTGCGCCGCGGTCAGCGTGCCCGCGCCCAGCACCTGCACCACGCCGTCGGGGTTGTAGCCCACGCGTTCGGCCGCGCCGCCTTCACGGCCCTGCGGCGGCGCCGCGGGGGCCTCGTTGCCGAAGCCCAGCACCCGCACGGTGAACACCGAGGGCAGCGCCTGGCGCGCCGCTGCCCGTTCGCGCTGCATCACCTCCTGCGCCGCCACCGCGGCCTGGGCGGCGGCGGCGCTGGCGTTGCTCAGCGCGCCCACGTTCACCGACGCCACCACCGGCATGCCGATCGACTGCCCCTTGACCTGGATGTTCTCCGCGTTCACCACCTGCAGTGCCGCCAGGTTCACGTTGCCCGACACGCGGATGCCGGCCTCGCCCGCATCGATGGTGCCCAGCGGCGCGATCAGGTCGACGTCGCCCGGCGGGATCTCCGGGATCGGGTTCAGCGTGGCGATGCCGGCACCGGTGCTGGGCGTGGCCGGCGACAGCGTCACGTTGCCCACGCTGTCGTAGACGCGCCGCTGCGGCGTGGCCACCACCGTGGTCTTGGCGCCGCGCCCGGCGTTGATGTCGCCCTCGGCCGACCAGGCCAGGATGCTGCCGCCGAAGGTGGTGAAGATGCGGCTCTGCCCCATCAGGATGTCGCCCTTCGCGTAGATGTGGATGTCGCCCTCGCCCAGCGTCATCACGCCCGAGCCCGGGCCTGGCACGAAGCCGCCGTCGACACCCACCAGCGTGCGCCCGCCCGGCGTCATGATGCTGATATCGCCGCCGAAGTTGGTGTGGATGCCGGCGTCCAGCACGTCGTAGAAGGACACGCCGTAGCCCGGCCGGTTCAGCGCCACCCACTCCGCGTAGGTCAGGTAGTTCACCCCCGGGCGCGGGCGCGCCTGGCCGGTGCCGTTGTTCACATAGTCGGCGTTGTAGTAGAGCGCGCTGCTGAACATCGTCAGGTCGCCCGCATACGACAGCGCCTGGCCCTGTGCGTCGTGCGAAGGCAGCAGCGTGGCGATGGCTTCGCGCCCGCGCAGGTAGCTGCCGAAGCGCTTGCCGCCCTCGTCGTTGTACTCGCGCCCACCGGCCTTGATCTCGGCGTAATACACGTTGCGCAGGAAGGCGCTGCGTTGCTCGGCCGGCAGCGCGTCGAAGAAGGCGCGCGCATCCATGGTGGCGGCATCGAAGTGCAGGCCCGAACGGTTGGCGCCCGCCTTGCCGAAGCGTTCGTTCAGCCAGTTGACCAGGTGCAGCCGGCTCTCGACCTTGTACTCGCGCGCCAGCGCCCGGCTGGCGGCCGTGTCGCCACCGGCCAGGGCCTGCTCGCGCCGGTGGTCGAGCGTGCCCTGCTGCGCGGCCAGGAAAGCCTCGGCACCGGCCTCGTCGCCGGTGTAGCCGAACTCGCGCGCCAGCCATTGCGACAGCGTGAGCTGCCCGCCGTACACGGTCAGCGCGGTCCCGGGCTGGTCGGCAAAGGGCAGATCGGGATTGGCGAGGTGGGCCGGATCGAGGTAGCGCGCGGCGAACGCATCCCAGTGCGCGCCCGAGCCCAGGCCGGCGGCCACGGCGATGCTGGCGCCGCTGGCGCGGTCGGACGCCACCCCGTCGACGGCCGGGCCCAGGCTCTTGAACTCGCCCTTGTCGGCCAGGTAGATGTTGCGCCCGGCGCTCACGTCCAGCAGGCCGGGGCCGGTGACGTAGAAGCTGCTGTAGCGGATGTCGCGGCCGGCCTGCACCACCGAGACATCGTCGGCGAAGGCGTGCGCGATCAGGTTGCCGCGGCTGTTGCCGGTGGAGTCCTTGACACCCGTGACGGTGTCCGCGCGACCGAGCTGCGTGCCCGAGTCGGTGATGTCGCGCCCGGCGCGCACCGCCACCGGCATCGAGCCTTCATAGCGCGAGCCCTGGGCCCCCGCCGGAAAGCCCAGCAGCACTTCCTGGCCCACGCGCAGGCCGACGATGTCGCCCTCCACCGCGTAGTAGCGCGCCGGCGCCTGGCCCACGCTGGCGTAGGCGGCCGTGGCCGCGCTGCCGAAGGTGAAGAGCGGCGCCACGTTGGCGCGGCCACCCTCCGCGCTGATCCAGGTGTTGCGGCTCGCCACCTCGGCCGCGGTGTTGTGCACCCAGAGCGGGTCCCAACCGTAGGGTCCTCCGCCCGAGTCCGCCACCTGGCCGACGAAGCCGGGCCGGAACACGCTGGACATCGCGGCCGGATCGGCCGTCGAGGCGCTGAACACGAAGCCGCTGCCGAAGATCGAGTCGCGCGCCAGCAGCTGCAGTTCGCCGCGGCCGGTGGCGTTGGCGAACTGCGCATCGGTCGGCGACGGCGCCAGCACCACGCCGAAGGCCACGCGCAGGGGGGTCTGGCCGAAGTTGTTGACCAGCGAGGTGGTGCTCACGCCGTAGTAGAGGCTGCCGTTGGCCGCCGCCGCGCGCAGGATCGACGGGTAGAAATAGCCGTCGCTGTTGGCCGACTGGTTGCGCCCGTCGCCGTTCCAGCGCAGGTCTTCCTGTCCACCGCCTTCGGCCCAGGCCGTGGTGGGGGTGAGGTTCCCGCCCGCGCTCAGCAGGTCGATGGCCGTGGTCGGTGTCCACATCGAGAACCAGGTCCAGCCCAGGTCCGCATGCTGCGTGCCCTGGTAGGAGAACGAGGTCGATTCGAGCATCAGCGTGCGCCCGGGGTCGGCCACGCCGCCCAGCACCAGGTCGCCGCGCGTCTCGATGCGCACCGTGCTGTCGCCCAGCACCAGGATCGGGCCGCCGCCGGCCAGCGCCGCACCGGCCGCGTACGGGTCGCCGGTGCGCGTGTCCACCAGGTTCAGCGCGCCATAGCGCGGCTGCGTGCCGCCGATGGCGCCGGCGTCGATGTGCAGCGCGCCACGCAGGTTGACGAAGGTGCTGTTGAGGTCGTGCTCGTTGCGGCGCCAGGTGGCGTCGGGGTTGAGCGTGCCGCCCAGGCGCAGGTCCAGGTCGCCGCCGCCGGTCTGCACCAGCGTGCCGTCGGCCGTGATGCGGCCGGTGCTGGCCACGGCCAGGTGCAGGCCCTGGCTGCGCGGGTTGTGCGAGGACGCTTCGAGCTGTTGGCCGGACGGGTTGGGCCGCGTGCTGCCGCGCGGATCGATGATGCCGGCGTTGCCACCCGCTTCCACCCGCAGGTTGCCGCCACCCAGCGTGCCCACGCCGGTGAAGCCGACCAGGGACGGGTCGTTGCCGTACAGGTAGGTCCCGTACTCGTCGGGATTGCCGTCGGCGCCGCCGCCCACGTAGGTGCCGAAGTTGATCCACCAGGCCGTGGGCACGGCGCTGGCGCCGCTTTCCACCGAGCCGGTGCCCTGGCGCCAGAGCCAGTTGCCGACCGCTGTGCTGGCGTGCTGCTGGCGCGTGTTGCCGAAGGTGTAGGAGGGCTCGATGTAGGCGGCGTTGTTGCCGATCAGGTCACCCGTGAGATTGCCGCCGGCACGCAGCAGCACGTTGCCGCCGCGCTCGGGGTACCAGGCCGCATAGAGGCTGGCGGCGCCGCCGTCCACCAGGGGTTCGAAGGCCGCGCCTTCGGGCTGCAGGATGGTGCCATCGGCGGCGCGGGCGCGCGCGCGGTCGAAACCGGCGCCCGGCGCGGCCGAGGGCGTGCCGGCCGTGTACACGCCGTAGGGCGTGCGCAGGTCCAGGTCGCCGGCGGCGATCAGGTCCAGATCGCCGGTGCCGGTGCGCAGCACGCTGAACAGCTGCTGGCGCGCCGGCTTCATCACCACCTCGGCGCTCAGGAACTCGACCACCGTGCCGAAGCCGTAGTCGTTGAGTTCCTCGACCTTCTGCCAGATCACCCCATAGTCCTTCAGCACCTGGATGGTGTCGGACTTCAGCAGCGTGCCCGGCTGCCAGTCGAAGCCGTAGTACAGGCTCATCATCTCGAGGAAGCCGGGGTCGACGCCGAGGGGCAGCTGATAGGTCTGGTCGTAGGCGGTGCCCAGGCCGAAGTGGGTATCGGCCAACTGCAGCCGTGCCGTGCTGCCGGGCCGGGTCAGGCGCGAATCGGCAGCGCCCAGGTCGGCGCCGGCCACCAGGCGCAGGTCGCTCGACTGCGAGCCCGGCGCCAGCATGGGTGCCAGCGCCCAGGTGCGGCCCTGCCGGCCCTGCGCGTCGGCGGGACGCAGATCCACCACCGTCGCGCCGTCCGGCAGCACGACGTCGGTTTCCGAGGGCACGATCGCGCCCTTGGCCAGGGTCAGCGGCTGCGCCAGCGTCAGGTCCATCGGCAGCTTCCGGCCGGCCGGCCAGAAGCTGGCCGCCAGCGTCGTGGGCGCCGTGAGGCGGAAGCCCGCATCCAGCCGCAGGCCGGCCGCGAGCACCAACGGCTCGCGCAGCACGGTGCCGGCGGCGTGCAGCAGCGTGCCATCGGCATCGCGCACCGCCGCGGCCAGCACGGTGCCGGCGGGCAGGCTCAGGCTCTGGCCCAGCGGCATGGCCACGGGCAGCACGCTGCCGGCGGGCAGGCTCAGGCCTGCGACGGGCAGGTCGTAGTTGAGCGTGCGGCCGGCCTTGAACACCGTGCCCGCGTCCAGCGTGGCCACGCCCGCATGCGGAATCACCAGGTCGCCGCCGAAGGGCATGCGGCCGGCCGGCAGCACCCAGCCCCTGTCGTCGGGCGTCTCGCCCAATCGCGAGCCATCGAAGCCGTCGCTGATGCTGCCGAAGATCTGCAGGTTGCCGCCCGCGCGCAGCACCAGCGCGCCGGCTTCACCGGAGCCGTGGACGCCGGTCCGCTGCGAATGCGGGTTGACGCTGGCGTAGCGATGGCCCGACAGGTCGATGTCGCCATCCACATGCAGGTCGCCCGTGGTGGCCACTTCGACACCGGGACGCAGGCGGAACTGGTCGCTGTAGGCCCGCAGGCCGGCGAGCCGGCCGTTCATCAACGCGCCGTTGGCCAGCGCGTGGCCGATGAAGGTGGCGCTTTCGCCGTGGCGCGCGTCCAGCCAGGCCTGGTCGATGGCCTGGTAGGGGCGTCCGTCGACCGTGGTCTCGGTGCCCAGGGGCGCGTCTTCGTAGCGCTGGAAGGCGTTGAGCGCGATGGAACGCGCGCCGGTGATGGTCAGCGCGCCGGCGGCGTCGATGTCCACGTCGTGGCCGGTGGCGCCGCCCAGGCGCCGGGCATTGAGCGCCACCGTGCCGTAGCGGGCATCCGCGCCGGCCACGTCGAGCCGCATCGTGGCGCCCGGCGCGAGCAGCAGGCGGCCGTCGCCCGCATCGATCTCGATCACGGCGCGGTTGGGCGCCTCGATCGCCTGGCCGTAGCTGTCGCGGCGCAGCACGCTGGCGCGGGCATCGAGCACGCCCGTGCCGGCCACGGTCAGGCCGTGGTTCGCGGCCAGGCGGATGGTGCCGGCCTGCTCGCCGCTGGCATCGATGCGCCCGTTGACCGTGAGGTGGCCGTTGTCGACCGAGACGTTGATCTCGCGGGCCTTGAGCTCGTCGCCGATCGCCAGGTCGCCCTGGCCGAGGCGGAAGCTGCGGCCGCCGAACACGCCGCCGTCGCTCAGGCGCGCGTTGAGGCCTGCGAAGTCGTCGATGCGCAGGCCATGCACCTCCACCGTGCCGGCTGCGAAAGGCACCTGCGTGCCGCCGGCGTCGTAGCGGCCGCTGGTGCGGCCGTCGATGGCGCCGGCCAGGCCCACCGTGCCCTCGACGGCGATGGCCGTGAGCCGGCCGGCGCGATTCTGCTGGGCCGACAGGTCGATGCGCGACGCGGCGGCCTGCGTCACATTGCCGCTGCGGCTGTCGAGCTTCACTTCGCCGCCCCAGCTGTAGCTGCTGACGTCGAAGAAGTCGATCTTGCGGCCCGCCAGGTCCAGCTGCGCGCCGTCGTCCAGCCGCACATCGTCGCCGGCCGACAGGCCGAGCTTGCCGCTGGGCAGCAGCACGGCGGTGTCGAGCGTGAGCCCTCGGCCTGCATCGAGCGACAGCGTGGCGCCCAGCGCATCGGCCAGCGTGGCGTTGTCGGGCAGCGGCGAGGCGCTGCCGGCCGGCGCCTTGGCCGTGATGGCACCGCCGGCCTTGAGGGTGTTCACCGAGCCGGCGTGGCCGGTCAAAAGCGGTGTCAGCAGGTGCAGGTCGCCACCGCTGTAGTGGCAGGCCTGGGCCGCGTCGTCCCAGTCGCCCTGCGACCGGTACACGGCCAGCGAGCCCTTGTGGTTGGCGGTGATGCGCTCGCTGGCATTCAGGTGCACGCTGTCGAAGCCCAGCACCAGGCGGTCGTGGCTGTTCAGGGTGTCGGCCTGGCTGCGCGGGCCGTAGCCGAATTCGATCTGGCGCGCGTCCACCACGAAGCGGCCGCTGCCGCTGCCGGCGCCGCCGGCCACCACCGTGCCCGGAAGGCTCAGCGCACCGTTCCACACCAGCCTGTCGGTCTCGATGTGCGCCACGTCGCCGGCCGCACCCCAGCCGTAGATCGCGGGCGCACCCAGCACCAGGTTCTGCAGCGCGGAGCGGCCGGTGGCCGCGTCGACGGTGGAGAGCTTCACGCTGCCGAAGAAGTTGACCGCGTCGCGTGCGCTCAGCACCAGGTTTTCCAGTGCGGGTGCGCCGGTGCGGGTGTCGCCCTGCAGCAGCCGGTCCAGCACCTGCTGGTCGAGCGTGAGGCCCGCGGGCAGGATGCCGCCGTCATGGGCGGCCGCCAGCTGCGCCTGCGTGCCGACGTTGATGGCGCCCACGGCCAGCACCAGGTCGCGCGCGCCATAGCGCACCGAATCGTCCAGCAGGAAGGACTGGTCGGTCACCGCGGTGATGGTGCCCTCCGAATACAGGCGGGTCTCGCCGGTGCAGCTGGCACCGGCGGCGCAGGTGCCGATGTGGATGCGGCCCGCGCCAGCGCCCGGCGTGCCGGTGGTCGTGGGCGGCAGCACGTCGAGGCGGCCGTTGCTCAGCGCCAGCACGGAGGCCGGTCCCGGCGCGACGACGTAGCCGTCGGCCGCGCTCCAGGCGGCCGCGCCGCGGCGCAGGGTGTCGATGCCTGCGCCCTGCTCCAGCGTGATGCCGCCGTCCGTGCGGCCGGTCACCAGGAAGACCTGCGGGGCCGACAGCACGGCGCCCGCGCGCAGCACGATCTCGGCAGTGGTGCCGGAGGACGAGCCCAGGCCGACGCGCCAGGCGTCGGCGGTCGAGCCGTAGCCTGCCAGGACGGTGAAGGTGGAGGCCGGCAAGCCGCCGATGGCGATCACGCTGGCGCCGATGCCGTTGAGCAGGTCGGCCTGTACCGAGAGGCCTGCGTAGCCCGTGGTGGGCGCGGCGCCGCCGGCCAGCACCTCGACCTGGGGCGCGAGCAGCGACACCGTGCCGCCGCGCCCTCCCTCGGCTGCGGCGAACTGCACCGTGCCAGGGGCGATCTGCAGCTGCGCGCCCGGCAACAGCGAGAGCACGCGCGCGTCGCGCTCGAGCTGCGGGCGCGGCACGCTGTCGCGCAGGGCCCAGTCCAGGCCGAACTGCGCGTAGCTGGTCTCGTTGTATTGCGCATAGCTGCGCAGCGTGCCGCCCGGCGTCAGCACGGCCTGCGTGCTCAGCGCATCGACGATGCCGGTGTGGGCCACGCCCAGGCGCGCCGCCGTGCTGTACGAGCCATTGCGCATGGCGTGGGTGCCGCCGAAGGCGGCCTGGCTCGGGGCCAGGCCGTTGAGCTCGACGCGGAAGGCGCCGGGCATCAGCGCGTAGCTGGAAGGCAGCAGCGTGTAGGTGCCCGCGGGCAGCCCCGGCACGCCTTCGCCGATGGTGATCTGGCGGCCCACCCCCGGGTCGCCCGCGCCCTTCTCGGCCGCGACCGGCGCGGCCGCGGCTTGCACCCCCGGCACGATGGCGTAGACCGGGTTGGTGGCCAGGCCCGGCAGCACGAAGCGGCCGTTCGCCTGCACCTGCAGCAGCGGGTGCAGGCGCGCGTCGGTGGAACCGCCGCGGCCCGACAGGAAGCCGGCGCCCTGGAGCGCACCGCCGCCGCGCAGGTCGAGCGTGGCGCCGGCCTGCACATCGATGTCGCGCGCCGTCAGGCGCACGCTGCCCAGCAGGTCGCCCAGGCCGTAGTAAGGCACGTCGAGGCCGGCGTAGTTGTAGGTCAGCCCGTCGACCGTGCCGCCATAGGGCATCACCAGCCCGGCCGCGCTCACCGACGTGACGCTGCCCGGCAGCAGTTGCACGGTGGACGGCGGCGTGCCCTGGGCCGCGCCGATGCCCAGCGTGACCGTGCCCAGCGGCGCGCGCACCACGCCCCCCTGCGCCACGTTGGCCGACAGCAGCTGCAGCGAGCCGAACACCGCATAGGGCAGCGCCGCTTCGGGCCCGCCGCTGTGTTCGATGCGCAGGCTGCGCGCCGGGTCGTAGCCGATCTCGAAGCTGCCCCAGTTGGAGAGTGCGCCGCGCTGGCCGGCGATGACCTGCGCGCGGGCGCCAGTGGCCGGGTACAGCTGGCTGGCCGCCAGCACCAGGTCGCCCACGGTGGTGAGCGAGGTGTTGAAGAGCACGCCGCGGCTGGAGGCCAGGAAGCGCAGGTCGCCCTCGCTGCGCAGCGTCACGAGGTCGAAGCCGGCCCGCTGGATCAGCGGATCGGCCGCACGCACCTGGCCGAAGGTGCCGAACTTCACCTCGTCGAGCACGTCGAGCAGCGAGGACTCCACCAGCAGCCGCGAATCCGCGGCCACTTCCACCATGCCGAGGATGCCCGAAGGCTGGGGCAGCGCACGCGGCAGCAGGTTGAAGTCCTTCTGGCTGCGTGTGACCCCGGCCAGGCGCACGTGCGGCGCGGCCAGGCGCACGCTGGCGCCCTCGGCGGACCCTTCGACCAGGCTGATGCTGCCGGACGTGAGGCGCAGGCTCTGGCCCAGCGTCAGGTCGAGCCCGCCTTCGAGCGTGATCATGCCGCCCGACAGCAGGCTCAGGTTGTCGAAGCCACCGGCCTCGATGCGGTCGGCGCCGAGGCGCGCATGGCCGTACATCAGCGCCGCATCGCCCTGGCCGGGCCGCAGGCCGGCCGCCAGCGGCTCGGGCGCCTGCCGGTTCAGCAGCGCGATCTCGCGCGGCACCAGCACGCCGGCGTCGGGGCCGGCACTGTTCACGTAGTTGGGCGTGTCCAGCGCCAGGGCCAGCGTGCCGCCAGCGGCGCCCGCGCCACCCGCGGCCGCGCGCAGTTCGCCGTCGAGGTACAGGCCGTTGAAGCTGCTCAGGTAGAGCAGGCCGCCGTCGGAGGCCACCACGGTGGCGCCCTGCTGCGGCAGGTCGAGCAGGGCCGAGGTGCCGGAGGCGTCCAGCCGCGCGCCGGAGCGCACGACGATGAAGTTGTCGATGCCGTTGGCCAGGGTGGCGTCGGCACGGTAGCGGCCACCGATCTGGATGCTGCCGCCGTTCAGCACCGTGCCATAGCGGTGCCCCAGCACATCGGTGGCGGTGGCGGCCAGCCCGGCCACGTCGAGCACGGCCCGCGAGCCGATCCAGACCGAGCGGTCGTGCGCCTTGACCGAAGCGATGTCGTCGTTGCCATAGCCCAGCGGCTGTACCTCGATGCGGCCGCCGGCGGCATGCAGTGCGCCCTCGATCGTGATCTGGCCATTGCCCGTGAGCGCGATGGCCTGACCCGGATCGACCGTGAGCTTCGCATCCGCACCCACAGCCAGCGTGGGCGCCAGGGCGCTGGCCTGGCGGCCGGCCGTCAGCGCGATGCTGGCGCCGGCGCGCTGCCCCAGGCGGTGCGCCGCCGCGTCTTCGGTGAACAGCGGCGGCTCCCACAGGCCGAGCGCCTGTGCCGGCTCGGCGCCGGTGGCCAGGTCGTAGGCGGCGCGGCGATCGAGCTGCAGCACCGGCATGCGCACGGCCACGTCGGCGCCCTCGGCCACCGCCACGCCGCCCAGGCCCACCACCTCGTAGCGCGAGAAACCCTGGCCGAAGGTGTTCGCCGCCAGGTGCATCAGCGGCGCCACGGACACCGGCTGCGGCAGCACCGTGCCCGCGCGCAACACGGTACCGGCGGCATAGGTGATCTCCTTGGGAGCGAGCGTGCCGGCCTTCATCACGCCGGCCGAGGGCGCAATGCCCATGCCGTCCGGGAAGGCATCGGCCGGCAGCACATAGCTCACCGGGAAGCCGTTCGCGTTGCTGATCGCCATGATCACGGTGCCGGCCGGCACACGCACCGGCTGGTTCCAGGCGTACATGTTGATCTGCTGCCCCCCCATCCGGACGATGGAGTAGGAGTTGCTGCCGGTGGGCACCGGCGCCAGCCAGTCCGCGGCCAGCGTGATCCAGCTGGCGGACTGGTTCAGGTCGATCAGCGGCGAGCCGCCGACCGCCTCGCCCGGCAGCGCGCGGGTTCGCACGAAATGGAAGTCGGCCGGCAGCACCGCGCCTTCGGCCACGGAGAACGCGCCCTGCGTGACCAGGTCGGACAGGGAGGCCTGGCCCGCAGCCAGCGTGCCGTCGCTGCCGGCCACCTGGCCGCCGATGACCACGGCATCGCCGGTCTGCAGGTGCAGCGTGCCGCCGCCCTGCACGCCGTGGCCGCGCAGCTCGCCCTCCAGGCGCAGGTGGCCGGCCTTGCTGCCGCCCGCCGGCAGGCCATCGGCGATCAGCGTGATGCTGCCGCCCTTGCCGCCGCGCGTCTTGCCATCGGCCAGCAGTGCCGCGCCCGAGGACACGTCGAGCAGCGCGCCGGCGCCCACCGTCACGTCGCCGCTGCTGCGCAGCGCGATGCGGCCGCCGTGGACGTAGGGCAGGCCACCGGCATCGCTCGCGTCCTGGCGCAGGTTGGTCCACACGCCGCGCGCATCGAGCGTCACGCCCCCGGCGACGGTGGTGCGCTCGATGACCCCGGCCGGCGTCTGCGCGGCGACGGGGCTGTACAGCCAGCCCAGGCCGGCGCTGGTGATGCGCTCGACCAGGTTGCCCAGCGCGATGCTGCCGCCACGCGCCGTGAGGTCGGCATTCACCTGCACCTCGGTGGCGTGCAGCGCGATGCTGCCGCCCTGCGCCACGCTGACGGCCTCGTCCACCGTCAGGCTGCCGAGGGCGTAGGCATGCAGCGTGTCGAGCCGCTGCGCGCCGAGCCAGGCCGCATCCAGCACGATGCGGCCGGCGCTGGACGGACCGGCGTCGGCGTTGCCGATGACCACCTCGTTCACCACGGCGCCCGGGTTGTCGCGCAGGGTGCGCGTGTCCTTGTCGTAGACCGGCGTGTAGCGGCCCACGATCAGTTGCGCACCACGCGCCGCCGCCGTCTGCGCCTGCGCGTAACCGTCCAGGCCCGCATCGCGGGCGCGCGTCTGCTGCGGACCCTGGTAGACGCCGGTGTCCAGCTGCCCCTGCAACGTGGCCGCCTGCGTCGCCACGATCAGCCGGCCCGCATCCCGGCCCACCGTGTAGCCACTCTCCAGCCGACGCTCCGGTGCGATCAGCGGGCTGGCGAAGTTCTCGGTCACGCCCCAGCGCGCATGCACGGACTCGAAGCCCTGGTACACGCCGGTGTAGCGCAGGTCGCCCGGTGCACGGGAGGCGCTGTAAAGGCGGCCATCGGCGCCCTTGAGGAAGGTCTGTTTGACGTAGCCGGTCTGCACGTCGAGCGAGCCGCCGGCCAGGTTGATCAGGCTGCCCTCGTGGGTGGTCAGCTCGCCGCCGGTGAACTGCACCGTGCCGCCCTGCGCCGCCCATTCGCCGATGCTGTGGCCGGTGATGCCCAGGTAGCCGCCCACTTCGAGCAGCCCGCCCGCGGTGTACCAGCGGTCGGTTTCGTAGCCGTTGGTGCCCGCCGGGACTTTGACGAGGGTGCGCCGGTCGATCCAGATGTTCTTGTTGTTCAGGCTCTTGTCGTCGCGGTTGACGGGCGCGTCGCGCTGCTCGTTGCCCTGCGCATTGACGAGCACGTTGTTGGCTTCCATCGCCACGCGCACGCCCACCGCGCCGGACACGTCGATGGTGGCGCCGCCGGCCAGCGCGGCGCGTGCCGCGTTCACCATCACCTGGCCGCCGGTCGCCAGCGTGAGCGAGTCGGCGCGGAAGTCGACCGCGCCCGCGCTGTCGATCAGCACCAGCGACTGGTCGCGCCGGTGCTGCACGCCGTCGCCGCTCTTGTCGGACTCCTTGATCAGCGCATCGCGCTGCGCATCCAGCGCGGTGGCGGCGGACTCGGACAGCAGCACGGCCGTGAGGCTGCCTTCGCCCAGCTGGACCCGGCCGTCGGTGTCGCCGCCCGCATTGTTCAGGTGCACCGTGCCGCGCACGGTCACCGAGGTGGTGGCCACCGCCACGCCCTGCTGGCGCACATCCTGTCCGGTGAGCGTGATGTCGCCGGTGGCGGCCTGGATCAGGCCGGTGTTGCGGACCAGGCCGGCGGCCGAGCCGTCCTGGCGCAGCGTGCTCACCACGTTGCCGCGCGTGGTCGCGTTCGGGTTGGCCTCGGTGCCCTGACCGCGGCGGATCACGAAGGCATCGCCCGCGGCCAACACGGCCTGCCCTGCGGCGGTGTGGATCTGGCCCGCGTTGTGCACCTCGCGCCCCGCCAGCAGCACATAGCCGCCGCCGTCGGTGACGCTGGTCGGCTGCGCCGTCTGCAGGCGCGCGCCGGCCTCGACCACCACGTCGCCCGTGGCCGCGCCATGGCTGAAGCTGCTGGCGGTGGTCGCGAGGTCGTTGGCCAGGCTGGGGATGAACTTCGTGCCCTGGGCCTCGCTGAACAGCCCCTTCTTGAACTGCGCATCGCTCATGCCGACGGCCGAGGCCACCAGGTTGCGCGTGTCGACCTGGCTCGAGCCGCTGAACACGATGCCGTTGCGGTTGACCACCATCACCGTGCCGTCGGCCTGGATCCGGCCCTGGATCCGAGAAGGCCGCGCCTGCGGATCGTTGACCCGGTTGAGCACCGACCAGCTCGGCTGTTGCTCGAACTTCAGGGTGGTGTCGCGCCCGACGTTGAAGCTCTCCCAGTTGAGCACCGCCTGTGCGCCGGTCTGGGCGATCGTGACCTGCGTCTGGCCGCCGCTGCGGGTCTGCACCGGCGCCTGTGCGTGGGCCCAGCCGGCCGTGAGGCTGTTCGTGTCGACCTGGAGGCCGCCTTCGCCCAGCCCGTCGGGCACGCTCGAGGCGCCGGCCAACGCCGCCGCGCGCGCCGCGGCCTGGGCCGCCTGCTGCGCCGCAATGCTGCGTGCCGCGAGGTTCAGGTTGCCGATCGAACGCTGCAGTTGCGCCTGGGCCTGCTGCTGCTGCGCCAGCGGGTTGGTGAGCGTCGATGCCAACTGTCCGTTGGGCAGCCGCCCCGTGGCGGCGGCCGTGTCCTGCGCCAGGTTCTTCTGCGCCATCCAGGCGGCGCCGAGGGCGCGTTGCGCCTGCGCGGGGCCCGCCGCCCCCATCGCCACGCCGGCCGTGAGCAGGGCCGCCACGGCCCGCATCATCGGGTTGAGCCGCGTGCGCCGCAGCGAGCTTCGCGGGCCCGAAAGGAAGGCCGAGGAAGAGGATGCGCTCCTGTTGCGCGTGACCGCCGTGTTGCGTTGCATGGGTGACCTGTTCGTGTTCAATGGCTGGACCGCGCCACGACGCCCACCGGCCGTGCCGGCGCGGGGTTGTCGTGACCTACGGGAGCTATGACAGAACAGGGGAAACGCGACTGCAGCATGTCACGAAAACTTCACAAAGCAGGTGGGCGTGCCGGCCACGCGGCCGGGCGTCTCGATTCTTCCGATCGGCATGACCCGGCCATGACACGGCGACGCCGATTGCACCCGCGCGGCACACGGTCGCAGTGCTGACACACAAGCCGTCCATGCTGCACGCGGACGCGATCCGTCTGCCCTTCCTCCTTTGCGAACCGACGACGCCGCGAGCGCCTGGCCCCCGAATGAATCCGTCCGAAAAAACGCTGGCACGGCTGTACCGCGACGAGGCGCTGTACCCGGTGTTCCAGCCGATCGTGGACCTGCGCAAGGGCAGCATCTTCGGCCACGAGGCGCTGATCCGCGGCCCGCTGGGCACGCCCTTCCACACGCCGGCCGCGCTGCTGGCACTGGCCGCGGAGGAAGACTGCCTGACCGATTTCGAACTCGCCTGCGTCGACGTCATCCTGCGGCACTGGGGCGGACTCACCGCGCCGGGCCAGCTGTTCCTCAACATGAGTTCCGACGCGCTGTCGGCCGCCATGGACGGCCCCGCGCCGAGCCGCTTCGAGCGCACGCTGGCCCTGCACGGCATCGCGCCACGCACCGTCACCGTCGAGATCACCGAGGAACGCGCCGCCAGCGACATGGGTGCGTTGCGACTGGCCGTCAAGGCCCTGCACAGCACCGGCGCGCGCGTGGCGCTGGACGACTTCGGCGAGGGCCAGTCGAACCTTCGGCTGTGGAGCGAGCTCCGGCCGGACTTCGTGAAGATCGACAAGTTCTTCACCCACGGCATTGCGAGCTCGCCGCAGAACCTCGAGCTGGTGCGCACCATCGTCGGCTTCGGCCACACGCTGGGTACGACTCTGGTCGCCGAGGGCGTGGAAGACACCAAGGACCTGCGGGTGCTGCGCGACCTGGGCATCGACCACGGACAGGGCTACCTGCTGGGCCGCCCGACCCGCGTGCTGCACGAGGCCGCGCCCTCGCCGATCACCGAGGCCATCCGCGACAGCCGCATCGCCGTGATGCCGCATGCGGCGCAGCAGGCGCAGCCCGGCGTGCTGCGCAGCCTGGCGGTGATCCAGGCGCCGACGCTGGGCCCGGCCACGCCCATCGACGAGGTCTCGACGCTGTTCCAGGCCCATCCCGAACTGCATGCGCTGGCAGTGCTCGACGCGGGCCGGCCCGTGGCTTTGATCAACCGGCAGGCGTTCATGAACGACTACGCGCGGCTCTACTTCCGCGAGGTGCATGGGCGCCGGCCCTGCATCGGCTACGCCAACACCAGCCCGCGCGTGGTCGAGCTCGAGGACAACGTCGAGCAGCTGGTGGGCATCCTGATGTCGGAAGACCAGCGCTACCTCAACGACGGCTTCATCGTCACCGAGGACAGGCGCTACCTGGGCCTGGGCACGGGCGAACAGCTGGTGCGCGCCGTGACCGAGGCACGCATCGAGGCCGCGCGCCATGCGAACCCGCTGACCTTCCTGCCCGGCAACATCCCAATCAGCATTCACATCGAACGCCTGCTGGCCAGCCATGCGGGCTTCGCTGCCTGCTATGCAGACCTGAACAACTTCAAGGTCTTCAACGACCACTACGGCTACTGGCGCGGCGACGAGATGATCCGCATGCTCGCGCGGCTGGCCGTGAAGCATGCCGACGCGCACCGCGATTTCGTGGGCCACATCGGCGGCGACGACTTCCTGGTGCTGTTCCAGAGCGAGGACTGGCAGGCCCGCTGCGCGCGCATGATCGAGGACTTCGACCTCGAGGCCCTCGGGCTCTACGACGATGCCGCGCGCGACGCGGGCGGCATCGAGGGCAAGGACCGGCGCGGCACGACGCACTTCTTCCCCTTCACCACGCTGTCGATCGGCGCGGTGCGCATCGCGCCCGGCCGCTTCGCCCATGCCGAGGACGTGGCGGCCGAAGCGGCCATCGCCAAGCACGAGGCCAAGCACGCCAACACCGGCCTCACGGTGCGCGAGCCCGGCGCCATCGCCCCGTCCAGGCCCGGCCGCGCGCCCTATGCGCTGCCCAGCAGCACGATGCCGCCCGGCAGCGTCGTGACGTCGAGCCGGTAGACCTCGCGCACCAGCGCGATCACGTCGTCGAGCCGGTCGATGGAGAAGCTGGCCTGCACACGCTTGCGTCCGATCTCGGTGCTGGTCAGGATCAGCTTGCCCGGCCGGTAGCGGTTGACTTCGGCCACCACCTCGGCCAGCGGCGTCTGGTCGAACACCAGCTGGCGCCGCCGCCAGGCGCTGACGGCCGCCGCATCGGCGGGCCGCGCGACGCCGGGCCGCGCCCTGGCGTAGAGCAGTTGCCGGTCGACATCCACCGCGGTGCTGGCCGCCTCGCCGCGGCGCACGTCGACGCGGCCCGCGAGGCAGGTCACGCAGACCTCGCCGTCGATGAAGCGCACGTTGAAGCGCGCGCGCTGCGCCGTGATCAGGCCATCGCCGGCGCGCACCTGCACCGCGGGCGCGGCGCCGTCCAGGTCGGTACGGATCTCGGCCTCGCCCTCGAGCAACTCCAGCCGCGCCACGCCGCCCTCGGCGGCACGCAGGTCCATGCGCGTGCGGGTGTTGAGCTGCACCACGATGCCCTCTGGCGTGACCCACTCGCGCTGCTCGCCGGTGCCGGTGCGCAGGTCGGCCGCCAGGTCGCCCAGCGCGGGCCACAGGCCCAACGGCGGGCGCACCACCGCCCAGGCGGCCGTGCCCGCCAGGGCGGCGCCCAGGAAGGCGCGCCGCCCGAAGCGGCCGGCATCGCGCTGCGCAGCCCGCGCCACCTCGGCGCGCTGCACGTGCTGCGCCGCCGGCCGCAGGTCCTGCCAGACCGCGCGCGCCTGCACGAAGGCCGACGCATGGTCGCGGCTGCGCTCGCACCAGCGCCTGAAGGCCAGTGCATCGTCGGCGTCGGCCGCGTGCGAGGCCAGCCGCACCACCCATTGCCGGGCCTGGCGCCGGATGGCCTGCTGTTCGGCGCTGTCGTTCACTTCTTCACTCATGAGACTTAGACGGTTTTCCCGCGCCCGGACCGAAGCGCTGGATGAAATCGCGGCCCAGCCGTTCGCAGCAATGCTCGAGGCCGGCGCGCAATTCCTTCTCGATGGTGCGCTCCGACACGCCGAAGCGCCGCGCGATCTCGCGGTGCGGCATCTCGTCGATGCGCGCCGCCACCACGATGGCGCGACGCCGCCGCGGCAGCTCGGCCAGCGCGCGCTCGAGCGCCTCGATCTCGCCGCGCGCCTCGGCGGTGCGGGCCGGGTCGGCCATCTCGTCGGCCATCTCGTAGAGCGCCTCGACGTCGGGCACGCTCAGCAGCCGCGCGCTGCTCTTGCGCTGGTCTTCGGCGATGTTGAGCGCGATGCGGAACAGGTAGGCCGAGGGGTAGCGGATCGCGCCCAGCACGCTCATCGATTCCATGCGCAGGTAGGTCTCGTGCAGCGCGTCGTTGGCCAGGTCTTCAGAGCCCAGGCGCTGGTGCAGGTGGCGCCGGAACTGGTCGTAGCGCGACAGGAACAGCGCGCGCAGCGCAGCCTTGATCGATTCGGGCATGCGGCTCAGCTCCCGTCCGCCAGCGCAGCGCGGCAGACCGCGACCGGGTCGGCGCGCGGGCTCAGCAGCACCGTGACCGGCTGCGCGAGCCCGGGCGGCGGCACGCGGCCGATGGCCAGCCCGCGCAGCTGCGCGAGCAGGACGGTGTCGCGCGCGGCCTCGCCGCTCGGCTCGAGCAGGCTCGCGCGTCGGATGCGTCCCTCGGGCCCGGTCCAGAGCTGCAGCGCAGCGCGGTAGCGGCCGAAGGTGCCGGGCTGCGCCGCGCACAGGGCCCGCGTGATGGCGGACTGGAGCGCGCCCGCGAAGTCGGCGGCGGCGGAAGGCGCGACGCCCCCCAGGCCCGGCGCCGTCGGTGCGGTAGGCGCCTCGGGCATCGGCACCTCCGCCGTCGCCGGCTCGGGCACCAGCGTGAACGCATTGCGCCCGCTGTAGCGCGCATGCAGGCCGGTGCCGGCCAGCAGCAGCCGCAGCGCCTCCTGCGCCGGGAACGCGCCGTGCACCGCCTGTGCGGTGCGGCCCTGCGCCAGCGTGCTGTCGACCAGCACCGAGTGGCCGGTGAGCCCGCCGAAATCCGCGAGCGCCTTCTGCAGCGGCTGGGACGGCAGGTCGAAGTGCAGGCGCGGACCGGCCTCAGCCATGTCGCGCGGCTCCGTCGTGGCCGCGGCCGTGCCGCCCCAGGCGAGCATCCACACCAGGCACCAGGCCTGTGCCCATCGGCAGCCTGGAGCGAGAGAAAGCACCATGGGTTGGAATCATCAGGACGGACACGGGAAGAACGCGCGGGCGACGCTGCGGCAGGGCCTCGGCCCTGCACGTTGGAAGTACGCGGCATGCTAGGCGGCGCGCATGACCGATCCGTGACGCCGCACCGCCTGGCGCCGCGCGACATGCGCATGTCACATGCAGGCGCCAGGCTGGCGGGTTGCGCGCCCTCGCGCGACCGGAGTTCCCATGCCCATCGCCCGCCGCCCGCTGCTGTTCCCGCCTGCCCTCGCCCTTGCCCTCGCCCTGTGCGCGGCGATGGCGCCGGCGCTGGCGGACGAAGCCCAGGACGGCCCGGCCCGCTGCGTCGAGGTGGAAGTCGACGGCGCCCGCGCGCCCGCGTCCTTCGCCTGCCTCAGCGAGCGACTGCGCCCGAGCGCCGCACCCTCGCAGCCCCGCGATGCGACCCTGGGCTCGGAAGCCATCGTGCAGCGGCCCGGCAACCAGTTGGGCGTGTTCAACCGCGCCGCCACCAGCCACCGCATGGGCAACACCTTCGGCACTTCGGTGTATCCGCAGCGGCCGCCGCCGGTGGTGCCGGTGCTGCCCTTCGGGCCGCGGCCTTGACGCCCGGGCAGGCGGCGGGCAAACCGGCACTCACGCCGCCGACAGCCCGCCATCCACCGCGATGGCCTGCCCCGAGATGTGCCTGCCGGCGTCGGAGCACAGCACCACGGAAAGCCCCTTGAGGTCTTCCTCGGTCCCCACGCGGCCCAGCGGGGTCAGCACCGCGATCTCCGCGCTGGCGCGCGCCAGCATGTCGACCGTCAAACGCGAGGGGAAGAAGCCCGGACAGATCGCGTTGACGTTGATGCCGAAGCGGCCCCATTCGACCGCCAGTGCGCGCGTGAAGTTCACCAGCCCCCCCTTGCTCGCGTTGTAGGCCAGGGTCTGCATCTGCAGTGCCGGCGGATTGCCGCGCAGGCCGGCCACCGAGGCGATGTTGAGGATCTTCCCGCAGCGCCGGGGGATCATCCAGCGCCGCCCGACCTCTTGCGTCAGCACGAACACCGCATTGAGGTTGAGGTCCATCAATCGCGTCCAGGCGGCCCGGCCATGGCTTTCGGCGGGTTCGGCCCAGCTCGCGCCAGCGTTGTTGACCAGGATATCGATCGGCCCTTCGACGGCCGCGAGCGATTCGGCGATGCCATCGATGTGCAGCAGGTCGTGCACCCAGAGCCGGACGTCGGTGGCGCCGGCCGCGCGCAGGGCCTGCGCCGCCTCGGCAAGTTCGTCGGCATCCTGTGGCCTGGCGTGCAGCACCACTGCGGCGCCTTGCTCGCACAGGCCCTGGGCGATCTGCAGGCCCAACCCACGCGACGCACCGGTCACCAGCGCCCGGCACCCCTGTAGCGACAACAGCGTCTGGAGGCTCATGGCGCAGCCCCGCGTTCCCCGTCGAGCAGGGCCTTTTTCGACAGCTTGCCGACGGCGGTGCGCGGCAGCTCGGCGCGGAACTCGAGCGCCTGCACCATTTCATGGCGGCCGACGCGGCCCTTCAGGAAGGTCTTGAGTTCGTCGAGGCTGAAGCCCGCTGCCTGTGGCCGCAACTGCACGAAGGCCTTGGGCACCTGGCCCTTGAGCGCATCGGGAATGCCGACCACCAGCGCGTCCTGCACCGCCGGATGCGCATAGAGCGCCTCTTCGATGGCACGCGGGTAGACGTTGTATCCACCGCACAGCATCATGTCCTTGAGCCGGTCGACGATATGGACATAACCGTCCTCGTCGATGCGCGCGATGTCGCCGGTCCGCAGGTAGCCGTCGGCCGTGAAGACACCCTGCAGATGCGGCGCCTGCCCCAGGTAGTGGCGCATCACGTTCGGCCCGCGGATGCACAGTTCGCCGACTGAACCGGCGGCGGCGGGTCGATCGAAATCATCCAGGTCCACGAGCCGGAGATCGACTCCGGGAATCGGCAGGCCGCAGGAACCGATCTTGATCGGGCCCGTGGGTGGCGCGTAGGTGCCCGCCGACGCGGTCTCGGTCATGCCCCAGCCTTCGGTGAGACGCAGGCCAGTCAGTGACTCGAAGGCACGATGGGTCTCGCCCGGCAGCGGTGCGCCGCCCGACAGGCAGAAGCGCAGCGACGACAGATCGGGCCGTGCGCCGGCGCACGCGTCGATCAGCAAGGCGTACATCGTGGGCACGCCCGAGAACATCGTGACCCGCCGCTCGCCGACACAGGCGATCACCGCGGCGGCATCGAATCTCGACTGCAGCAGGATGCTGGCCCCAAGCCGCAGGCCGAACAGAAGATTGGCGGTGAACGCATAGATGTGGAACAGCGGCAGGCACAGCAGCAGGGTCTCGCGTCCATCTTCCAGGATCGCCGGCACGCCGTGCGTGATATGCCAGTACTGCTCACAAGCGGCCGTGAGGTTGCCATGCGTCAGCACGGCCGCCTTGGGCACACCGGTGGTGCCGCCGGTGTATTGCAGCAAGGCCGGCATGTCGGCACCGATGCGTGGCAATGGCGCATGCGGCGCGTCGGTCGCCAGCAGGTGGTCGGACTGCAGCCGGCTCAGGCGCGATGGCGTGCCGACCGGCTCGTCTTCGGCACCGACGTCGACCAGGGTCTGCAATGAAGTGCCCGCCAGCACATCGGCCATGGTCGCCCAAAGCGCGCGCTCGGCCACCAGCACGGATGCACCGCAATCGGCCAGCTTGCCCGCCAGCGTGGCCGGTGCGTCCAGCGGCGACAGCAGCACCAGTGCCGCACCCGCGCGCAGCACGGCCAGTGCGTAGAGCACCTGCTCCGGCCGGTTGCCCATCCACAGCGCCACGACAGCACCGGGTTGGGCCAGCGATTGCGCCACGAGGGTGCGCGCCAGCCGCGTCACCGCATCGTCGAGCTGCCGGTAGCTCCAGCGCTGCGTGCCGCACTCGAGCGCCAGTCGGTCCGGCCATCGATGGGCGGAAGCGCGCAGGAGTTCGGGCACCATCGACGGCGCGATCGTCTGCGCCCACTGCACGCCGGCGGGATAGTGGGGCAGCCAGGGCCGCTCGATCGTCGCCTCTGCTTGCGGCATGCTCACACCGGCCGCCGCATGTTGCAGGTGGTGGGCATCTCGGTCTGTCTGGCCGGCACGGCGAGATCGGTCTTGGTGCCGATGCCGGAGCCCTCGAGGTCGTACTTGACAGTCTTGCCGTCGGCCTTCACGAAGCTCGAGATGTAGAGCGGCATCAGGATCTGATGGTCGTCCCTGCGCATCGTCACTTCACCCGTGTCGCTCTGGAAGCGCATGCCCTCGAGCGCCAGCCCAACCTTGACGGGGTCGGTGGTACCGGCCGTGTTCATGGCCTTCACCAGCATGTCGAGCAGGGTGTTGACGCGCAGGTAATAGAAGTCGACGGCGGCCTTCTGCTTGAAGGCAGTGGCGTAGTTGCGCGCCTTGTCGCCGGCGATGTTGGGATGCCACTCGCTGATCATGCGGACGCGGTCGATGCCCGACTCGCCGATGGCGGTGGGCGCCCCCAGACCGCCCGCATAGTAAGTGTAGAACTTGGTCTTCAGTCCATAGTCCTTGGCCGCCCGCACCAGCAGCGCCAGGTCGTTGCCATAGTTGCCGGTGATCACCGTATCGGCACCCGACGCCGCGATGCGGGCCACATAGGGCGCGAAATCCTTGACCTGTCCGAGCGGGTGCAGGTCATCGCCAACGATCTGCACATCGGGCCGCTTCTTCGCGATCATCTCTTTGGCGGCGCGCGAAACCTGCTTTCCGAACGAATAGTCCTGGCCGATGATGAAGACCTTCTTCACGCTCGTGTCGGCGGCCAGATGCTGTGTGATCGCATCCATCTGCATGTCGCTGTGCGGATAGAAGCGGAAGTGCCAGAAGCTGCAGCCGTTGTTGGTCTGCTCCGGGTCCGCGCCCGCGTAGTTCAGGACCAGGAAGGAACGCGCCGGATCGCGTGCCGCGACCTTGCCGGCGGTGTCGACCAGCGCCGTCACGACGTTGGAACTCGACGAGGCCACGAAGTGGATGCCCTGGCCGATGGCCGCTTGCGCCGCCGACATGCTCTCCTGCGGCGAGCCCTTGCCGTCGAAAGGCACGATCTCGATCTTCTGGCCGCCCAGCACGCCGCCGCGCGCGTTCACGTCCGCCGCCGCCAGCTGGAAGTGCTTGAGTCCGAACTGCCCGAAGTTGGCGAAGGGACCGGACAGCGGATCGATCACCGCGATCCGGATCTGCGCCTGCAGTGCGCCCGAAACGAGGAGGCCGGCGGCCGCCGCGGCGACAGTGCCCCAGCGCTGGATGCTTCGACGATGGCTCATGTTCTGTTGTCTCCTGAGGATGGGAATGGGACTAGGCTCGGGTGTCACCATCGGAGCGAAGCGCACGGCGCAGCACTTTTCCGACGGTGGACTTGGGCAGTTCGGCGAGTTGCTCGAGATGCCGGGGGACCTTGTAGGCGGCCAGATGCGCTCGGCAGTGCCGCTGCAATGCAGCGGTGTCGACGCGGTGGCCCGGCAGCACGGCGTAGTAAAGCTTCACGGCCTCGCCGGTGCGCTCGTCGTCGACCGCCACCACGGCGCATTCGCGCACGCCGTCGAAGGCCTGCGCCACCGCCTCGACCTCGGCCGGATAGACGTTGAAGCCGGACACCAGAATCATGTCTTTCTTGCGGTCGACGATGCGCAGGAAGCCGTGTTCGTCGAAGACGCCGATGTCGCCGGTCTTGAAGAAGCCGTCGGCGCTGAAAGCCTCGGCCGTGGCCGCCGGATTGCGCCAGTAGCCGGCCATCACCTGCGCACCGCGGGCCCAGATCTCGCCGCGCTCCCCCTGCGGCACTTGCGCGCCTTCGGCGTCGCGCAGGCTGATCTCGGTGCCGGGCAAGGGCACGCCCACCGTGTCGGTGAAGTGCGCGATGTGGACCGGGTTGAGGGTCAGGATCGGCGAGGTCTCGGACAGGCCATAACCGAGCTTGATGTGCGCGCCGGTGAAGCGCTTCCAGCGCGCCGAGGTCGACGGCGGAATCGGTGCGCCGCCGCCCCAGCTCACGCGGTGGCGCGAGAAATCGATCTGGTCGAACGCCGGATGCGCCATCAGCCCGACGAACAGCGTGTTGACACCCGTGATGGCAGTGAAGGGACTGCGCTTCAACAGCGCCACGAAGCCATCCATGTCGCGCGCGTTGGCGACGAGCACGTTCGTGGCACCCACCGACAGGTACGACAGCGTGTTCACCATCAGCGCGAAGATGTGATACAGCGGCAAGGCCGTGATCACGGTCTCGCCATCCTGCGACATCGCCGCGCCGGCGAAGGCACGGTACTGGGCGATGTTGGCCAGCAGGTTGCCGTGCGAGAGCATTGCGCCCTTCGACAGGCCGGTCGTGCCGCCGGTGTACTGCAGGAAGGCCAGGTCCTGCGCGGCCAGTTCGGGCGCGGCGAAAGGCAGGCGTGCGCCGCGCTGCAGGCAATCCGCGAAATCGAGCACCTGCACGCCCGTGCACGGTGCTTCGTCCAGCGCGGCACCGAGCGTTTCGAAGGGATCGTCGGCCGCGACGATCACGGTACGGATTGCCGTCGATGCGATCACCTGCAGCAAGGTCGGCAGCGCGCTGCGATGCACCACGATGACCCCGGCATCCGCATCCTTGAGCTGATGCGCCAGCTCCGCCGGCGAGTACATCGGGTTCACGTTGACCTGCGCGGCGCCGGTGCGCAGGATCCCGATCATCCCGATGGGCGACGCCAGCACGTTGGGGCACATCATGGCCACGCGCTCGCCCGGCAGCACGTTCAACTCGCTTTGCAGCAAGGCGGCAAAGCTGCGTGACTGTCGATCCCAATCGGCGTAGCGCAGGCTGCGTTCGCCCTCCTGCAGCGCCACGCGATCAGCAAACTGTGCGGCCGCACGCTCGTACAGCGCGATCAGCGATCGATCCACCAGGGGCGGCAGGGCGTGCGGCACGCCGTCGCCATACGAATCCAACCAGGCCGGGGTCATTGCGCCGGTCCTCCTTGCGGCGACGCGGCCACCAGCTTGCGGCCGAAGCTCTGGCCCGCGAAGAGATCGCAGAAGGCGCCCGGCAACTGCTCGAAGCCCTCGACGATGTCTTCGTGCGCGACCAGCTGGCCAGCCTGCCACCAGTCCCTGATGTGTGCGATGGCCTCGCCGTAGCGCGGCGCGTGGTCGTAGGCCAGCAGGCCCTCGATGCGCAAGCGCTGCGAGATCACATGGCTGGTGTTCCGGATGCCGTGGCGCCGCTCGGGCGCGAGGCTGTAGTCCTCGGTCTGTCCGCACACCACGATGCGACCCCGAAGCTTCATGTGGGGCAAGACGACGTCCACCATCCGGTTGCCGACGTTGTCGAACAGGACGTCGATGCCATCGGGAAAGAGGCGTCCGAGCGCGGTGGAGAGATCGTCGAGCTTGCGGTAGTTGACAGCCTGCGCAAAGCCAGCTGCGGTGGTCAACCACTCGGCCTTGGCATCGCTGCCCGCCAGCCCGACCACATGCGCGCCCCGCAGGCGAGCGATCTGCCCGGCCGCCGCGCCGACCGCGCCTGCGGCCGAGGTGACCAGCACCGTGTCGCCAGCCTTCACGCGCCCTACTTCGCCGATGCCGAAGTAGGCCGTTATGCCCGGTGTTCCGAGCAGGCCCAGCAGGGCGCCGATCGGCATGCCGCCGCGCTCCGGTGCCTTCTTCAACGCGGCCTCAGGAAAGTCGCCGGCCTCGCGCCAGCCCAGCAGGCCGGTGACCAGATCGCCGGCGGCAAAACTGTCGCTGCAGCTCTCCAGCACTTCGGCGATGGCGGCGCCGCCGACCACACCGCCGATCGCCACCGGCTCGACATAGCTGCGAACGCCACCGAGCCGGGCGCGCATGCCGGGATCGGCCGCCCAGTACAGCGCGCGCACGCGCACGGAACCCGGCGGCAGGGGTGGCAGCACCCGCGTCTCGAGGCCGAAGTCCGAGGGCCGGGCCAGGCCTTCGGGGCGCCGCGCCAGCACGATCTCGCGTGTCCGCATGGCGCGCTCCTATTCCGGCAGCCGCATGCGTGCGGCGATGTTGTTCTTCTGGATGTTGGAAGAGCCGCCGACGATCGGCATCACGCAGATGTCGCGCACATGGCGCTCCATGTCGTACTCCTCGGCGCAACCGTAAGCCCCCATCACTCGCTGGCAGGCCAGCACGATGTCGACGGCGGTGTCGCCGACGAACAGCTTGGCCATCGAGGACTCGATGCTCGCGGGCCGGTGTTCGGTGGCGAGCCAGGCTGCGTGATAGAGCATGTGGCGGCAGGCCTGCAGGCGCGTGCGCGCCTCGACCAGGGAGTGCCGTACCGACTGGTGGGCGCAGATCGGCTTGCCGAACTGGCGACGCTCCTGCGCATAGGCCCAGGCCTCGTTGACGGCGGCGGTCGCGATGCCCAGCGCGCTGGCCGTGATCTCGAGCTTCTCGCAATCGAGCGCCGGCCCGGCCAGCATCTTCCAGCCCTGGTTCCAGCCCTCGAGCCCCCCCATGATGTGATCGACCGGCACCTCGACGTTGTCGAAGATCACGTCGGTGGTCTTGGCATAGCGGATGCCGATGTGATCGATGTCGCGGATCGTCACGCCCGGCAACTGCGGTGAGACGAGCACCATCGACAGGTTGCGGTAGCGCGGCGCCTCGGCGTCCGACTTGACCAGACAGACGATCAGGTCGGCGAAGCGCGCGCCGGTGCACCAGCGCTTGGTGCCGTTGAGGATCACGCGTTGGCCGTCCTCGCTCAGGCGCGCGCTGGTCGTGACGCTGGCCAGGTCGCCGCCGACGTCGGGCTCCGACAGACCGTAGGCGAACAGCATTTCGCCGCGCGCGATGCGCGGCAGCCAGTCGCGCTTCTGCGCCTGCGAGCCGTTTTCGCCGACGTTCAGTCCACCGTAGAAGGCGCAATGCGTGAACGCCGCCGCCATCGAGACGCCGTGCTGCGCGAGCTCCTCGATCACCGCGCAGGCGGCAACGATGTCGCGGCCCGCCCCGCCATGCGCTTCGTCGATGGTGAGGCCGCAGACGCCCAGCGCCGCGAGCTTGCGAAACAGCGGCATCGAGAAGGTGCAATCGCGGTCCCACTGGCGCACGCTCTCGCGCGGCATCTCGCGCTCGGCGAAACGACGTACGGTCTCTCGCAACTGGGTGATGTGTTCGGGTTCGGATGTGAAGTACATGGGGGGCAAATTGGTCGGGGGGTGCCGTTCAGCGGCCGTTGAAGCGCGGGCGACGCTTCTCATTGAAGGCGTTGACTGCCTCCTGGTGGTCGGGCAGCAGATTGCTCAGCATCTCGTAGCCCACCGATGCATCCATCAGCTCCACGGCCAGTTTGCGCAGCGGGATGTTGGCCACGGTCTTGGTCCAGCGGATGGCCCAGGTCGCGCCGCTCGCCAGCTTCTCGGCCATCGCGTCGACCCGGGCGTCGAGGTCGGCGTCGTCCACCACGTGGTTGACCAGGCCGAGCTCGCGCGCTTCTTCGGCGGTGAGCATCTGGCCCGTCATGAGCAGTTCCTTGGCCCGCGCGAATCCGATCAGCTGCGGCCAGATCACCGGACCGCCGTCCCCGGCCACGAAGCCCATGCGCACATGGGGATCGCCGATGGACGCAGACCGGCCGGCGATCACGATGTCGCACAGCAGGGCCATGGTGGCGCCCAGCCCTGCCGCCGGGCCGTTGAGGCGGCAGATCAGCGGCTTCTCGAGATCGAGCAGGCTGGTCACGATGCGCTTGCCGTGCGGCGCGATCGCACGGAAACGCTCGGGCACGTCGATCATTCCCTGCATCCACGCCGTGTCGCCGCCCGCGCAGAAGGCGCGGCCCGCGCCGGTCAGCACCACGACGTCGGAACCCGGGTCGTCGTTGGCATCGATGAAGACATGTGCCAGTTCGCGATGCAGGTCGTCATCGATGGCGTTGAGTTGATCGGGCCGGTTCAGGCTGATGCGCAATACACGGCCGGCGCGCGCAAATGCGAGGGCCCGGTAGCGGGACATCCAGTCGTCGCTGCCTGCGGCAGCGGGATCGAGGTTCAGGTTCATGGCGGCAACGGAGAGGCTGGATCGGATGAATGCACTCAAACTGAGGCATCCTCATTTTCTCCATTGTGTGGACTTTGATCGCCCTGGATGGTCAGGATTTGCCCTAGGTGGAAAGGCGGTACAAAGCTGCCATGGCAAAAAAGGCAAAAGAGAAGGCACTGGAAGTGCGGGGCGTGCGCGGCGATCGGCGCGACGACATCATTTCGGCCGCGCGGCGGCTTTTCGCGGCCAAGGGCTACGAGGCGACCACGATGGCGGAGATCGCCGCGTCGCTGGAGCTGGCCGAGGGCACGGTCTATCTCTATTTCGACAACAAGCGGATGCTGGTCACCGCGGTGGCGATCGCCTGGTTCGGCGACATCGTCGACCAGACCGAACGCGAGGCGGAGGCGATCGCCGCACTGCCGGCTCGACTGCAGTTCCTGATCCGCAGCCATCTCGAGATGATCCTGGCCCATCCCTCGATGTACCTGCTGTTCATCCGCGAGGTGCGCGCCAGCCCGACCTACGAATCCTCGGGCGGCCGGGCTCTCAACAGGCGCTACACCGACCTGCTGCGCCCCTGCATCGACGGCGCCAAACCGACACCGGGCCTCGATTTTCCAGTGGCACGCGACATGGTCTACGGCGGCGTCGAGCACGTGGCGTGGTCGGCCATCGTGCGCAAGGAGACCGCGCCCGCGCGCATCCAGCAGTTGTCGGCCGACCTGGCGACCGCCTATGGGCGGGCGCTCGGACTGGCCTGAAGTCCTGCGGTCGGGCGAAGGGGCGCGGTCAGTCCGGCATCAGGGCGATGCGGCCACGCGCGCGTGCACCCGGTCTCAGGCCTTGTCCGCCTTCCCCGCCGCATTGGCGAACTTGCTGAGCAGGCGGTCGACCCTCCAGGGCTGCAGGTCGCGGTCTTCCGCCGCTTCCTTGCGGCGGATGGCGTTGCGCACCACCAGTGAGCCAACGTAGCGGATCGGCTCCGGCGGGAACAACCCCAGCGGCCCCTGGAGCAGCGGGCTGCGTGTCCAGGCGTTGTCTTCATCGAGCACCAGCGACGAGAGGATCTGCCCGCCCATGTAGGTGGGACCCACGCCGTTGCCCGAGTAGCCGAAGCCGTAGAAGATGTGCCGCGCGCCGTTCAGGCGGCCGAAGAAGGGGAAGCCGGTCGCCGAGCGGTCCGAGGGGCCGTTCCAGCTTGCGGTGACGGGCACGCCGCGCAGCGAGGGAAAGAAGTCGTCGAGCGCGCGCTTGAGGTCGGCCTCGTAGGGCGAGCGCTGGTCGAACACCGGCGCGATGCGCCCACCCCAGGCGAAGGTGTTGCCGCCCTTGCCCAGCATCAGCCGGCCGTCGGCGGTGCTGCGGTAGTAGTAGACGAAGGTGCGCGAGTCCAGCACCGACACGCCGTCGGTCAGCCCCATGGCCTGCAGCAGCTCGGGACACTTCTCGGTGATCACCATGTCGCTCGAGACGATGGCGATGCTGCGCTCGAACTGCGGCAGCGCGCGGGCCATCCAGGCGTTCATCGCCAGCACCAGCTTGGGCGCCTCGAGGCTGCCGGCGGGCGTGCGCACCGTGACCGGGTGGCCGCGCGTGAAGTCGAGCATCGGGCTGCGCTCGTAGATGCGGATGCCCATGCGCAGCGCCACGCGCCGCAGGCCGCGCACCAGCTTGCCCGGGTGGACGGTGGCCGCGATGGGCGAGTACACGCCCGCCAGGTTGCGCGCCGAGCCCGAGCGGCGGGCCACCTCTTCGGGCGGCAGGGTGCGGTACGAATGGATCCCGCAGTCCTCCAGCGCCTTCATCACCGGGTCGAGCGTGCCGACCTGGGCCTGCGAGGTGGCGGTGTAGAGCGTGCCGTCCTGCCGCAGCTCGGCATCGATGCCCTGTGCGCGGCAGAAGTCCGCGATGTGCTGCACCGCGGCCTCCGAGGCCTTGACCAGGCGGATGGCCTCGGCCTCGCCGAACAGCCGGCGCAGGGTGAAGAACTTGGCCGACCAGGTCAGCAGGCAGCCGCCGTTGCGCCCGCTCGCGCCGGCGCCGCAGAGGTCGCTCTCGAGGATGGCGATGTCGAGCGCGGGGTTGCGCTGCTTGGCCTGGATGGCGGTCCACAGCCCGGTGAAGCCGCCGCCCACGATGCACACGTCGGCGTGCTGCGCGCCCTGCAGCGCAGGGGCGAGTTCGCCGTCGTTGAACAGGGCCTGTTCGATCCAGAAGGGGCGCATGTCGCGTGCTCTCTCAGGTGGTCAGGGCTTGCGCCGCATCTCGTGGGAAAAGCCGTTCTCGCGCTCGATGACGAAGCCCAGGCGCTGGTAGAGCCCGCGGGCCGGATTGGCTTTCAGCACGCTGAGCGTGAGGTCGGCACCTGCCTGCGTGGCCTGATCGACGACTTCGCCCAGCAAGGCGGCGCCGATGCCGCTGCCCTGGCAGGCCGGCACCAGCTGGATCTGGATGACGACCCACTCCAGCGCGTCGCGCGACACCTTGAGCAGGCCGACCGGCACGCCCTCTTGCAGCAGCAATTCGGCGCACTCGAAGCGGTGCATCAGCCGCGCCATGTGATGGGCATCGTCGATCTCGGCACCCGATGCGACGAGGTGGCCGTTCATCGTCTGCTGGCGCAGCGCGAACAGGAAGGGGATGTCCTGCGGCGTGGCCGGACGGCGCGTAAGCGCGCGCGGCCGCACGGCGCTCACGCCCGCCCCGTGGCCGCGATCGCCATGTGCCGCGCGTAGTGGGCCAGGTCGGGCGTCCTGGCATCGGCGCACTTGGCGCTGTCGTCCCAGCGTCGCAGGCGCACCGCATCGAGCGCATGCGGCAGCGCCTCGAACTGCAGCGCCTGGGCGTCGTCGAACACGCCGCCCTGCAGCACCAGGCTGCGCTGCGAATCGGCCGACAGGGCTTCGAGGTAGCCCGGCTCGCGCGCGCACAGGTAGCGCTTGGCGTCCACGTGCAGCCGTATCGGGTCCAGCGTGGCCGGGCCGAACAGGTGCTTGAGGAAGGCGCGGCTTCGGTACTGGTGCAGGTCGTCCAGCCCCTGCTGCGTGGGTGTGCCTTCCATGCCGTGCAGCAGGTGCCCCAGGTCGTGCAGCAGGCTGGCGGTGATGAGCTCGCTGGACGCGCCGGCCTGCTCGGCCAGGTGCGCGGACTGCAGCGCATGCTGCAGCTGCGTCACGGGTTCGCCGTCGTACTGCGCATGGCCCCTGGCCTCGAACAGGGCGACGATGCCCGCGATGTCGAGCGGTGCGTTGGCTACCACGGCAGCGAATAGGTCTTGGTGTTGGTGAAGCTCTTTATCGCCTCGAGCACGCCTTCCTTGTAGCCCAGGCCCGAGTCCTTGATGCCGCCGAAGGGCGTGAGCTCGAGCCGGTAGCCCGGCACCTCGCGCACGTTGACGCTCCCCACGTTCAGCTCGCGGATGAAGCGCGTGATGTGGTCGAGCCGGTTGGTGCAGACCGAGGACGACAGGCCGTAGGCCGTGCCGTTGGAGATCCGGATCGCGTCCTCGATGGTCTTGAAGCGGATCACCGGCGAGACCGGGCCGAAGGTCTCGTGCTTGGCCACCGTCATCTCGGGGTCGACGCGGTCGAGCACCGTGGGTGAATACGACGCGCCGTTGCGCACGTTGCCGTGCAGCAGGCGCGCGCCCGCGGCGATGGCCTGGTTGACCACGGCCTCGAACTGCTGCGCCGCCGCCTCGTCGATCACCGTGCCCACGTCGGTGGCCGGGTCCATCGGGTCACCGTGCTTGAGCGCGCGGGTCTTCTCGACCAGCAGTTCGACGAAGCGGTCGGCCACGCTCTCCTGCACCAGCATGCGCTTGATCGCGGTGCAGCGCTGGCCCGAGTTCTTGTACGAGCCGCTGGCCGCGAGCGTGGCCGCTTCCTCGATGTCGGCGTCGTCCATCACGATGATCGGATCGTTGCCGCCCAGCTCCAGGATCTGGCGCTTGTAGACCGCCTTGCCCGCGATGTACTTGCCGATCGCCACGCCGCCGGTGAAGGTCACGAGGTCGACGTCGGCGTGCGTGAGCATCTCGTCGGCGATCTCGCGCGGGTCGCCGGTGACCACCGAGAGCATCGGCGGCGGCAGGCCCGCCTCGTAGAGGATGTCGGCCAGCAGGAAGGCCGTGAGCGGCGTCTTCTCGCTGGGCTTGAGCACCATGCGGTTGTTGGTGGCAATCGACGGCGCGACCTTGTGGATCACCTGGTTCAGCGGATGGTTGAAAGGCGTGATCGCGGTGATCACGCCCTGCAGCGGCTCGCGCAGCGTGTAGACCTTGCGGCTCTTGCCGTGGTGCGTGAGGTCGCAGGAGAACACCTGGCCGTCGTCCACCAGCGCCTGGTTGGCGGCGAACAGCAGCACGTCGGACGCGCGGCCCACTTCGTAGAGCGAGTCCTTGCGCGAGAGGCCCGATTCGAGCGTGATCACGCGCGAGATCTCGTCCAGCCGCGAGGCGATGATCTCGCCGGCGCGCATCAGGATCTTGTAGCGCTCGTAGCGCGTGAGGGTGGGCTTGTAGTCGCGCGCGATGCGAAAGGCCAGCCGCAGGTCGTCCAGCGTGGCCTTGGGCACGGTGGCGATCACTTCGCCGGTGTAGGGATAGCAGACCTCGATCGTGCGCTCGCGGTGGATCTTCTCGCCGGCGATGCGCAGCGCTTCGTGGTGGACGGTGCCTGGCTTCAACGTGGCTTGGCTCATGGTGAGGGTGCTCCGGATTACTGCGCGTGGTTCAGGGCGATGTCGAGCGCGTCGAAGTTGCGCAGGCGGCGGTTGGCGGCGATGCCGGTGACGGGCCGGTTGCAGATCAGCGGGACCCGCTGCTCCGACACGCCGCCGTGCGAGCGCAGCGGCACTTCGAGCGCCGACAGGTCGTGCCGGCTGGCCGAGGTGCCGATGACCGTGTGGCGCTCGCTGACCACCACGATGTCGCCGATGCGGTCGGGCGGCAGCTCGAAGCGTTCGGCCGCTTCCTTGCGCGAGAGCACCAGCTCCATGCCGGGCACGCCCCTGATGCGTTCGATCCAGCCGGGCACGCGGGCTTCGTCGGGCGCATAGACCGTGGCGAAGGAGCCCAGCGCACCATGGTGCACCACGTACGGGTCGGTGATCGGCAGGATGACCCGCGCCACCTCCTTGCCGTACCAGCCGTCGAGCACGTCCTGCAGGTAGATCACCTGCGGCGAGCCGTCGGCGTTGTGCTTGTCGTTCATGCCGTGGTCGGCCGTGAGCACGATGGTGGCGCCCATCGCGTCGAGCTGCGCGAGGTAGCCGTCCATCATGGCGTAGAAGGCATTGGCGGCCGGGCTGCCGGGCGCGGCCTTGTGCTGCACGTAGTCGGTGGTCGACAGGTACATCAGGTCGGGGCGGCGCGAGGCCATGAGCTTCACGCCGGCGGCGAACACGAACTCCGACAGCTCCGCGCTGTAGACCGAGGGCACGGGCATGCCGACCAGTTCGACCACGCCCTCGATGCCGTTCTCCTCGATCGTCGCTTGGTCGGCCTTCTCCGAGGAGAAACAGATGCCCTTCATGCGGTGGCCCAGCAGCTTGCGCAGCTTGTCCTTGGCGGTCACCACCGCGAGCTTCGCGCCCGCATCGGCGAAGGCCGCGAGCACCGTGCCGGCGCGCAGGTACTTGGGGTCGTTCATCATCACTTCCTGGCCCAGCTCGCGGTCGAAGAAGTAGTTGCCGCAGATGCCGTGCACTGCCGGCGGCGCGCCGGTCACGATCGACAGGTTGTTGGGGTTGGTGAACGAGGGCACCACGCAGTCGGCCAGCAGGTCGGCGCCGGACGCTCGCATGCGCGCGATGGTCGGCGCCACGCCGGCCGCGATGGCCGCATCCAGGTAGGCGGGCTCGCAGCCGTCGACGCAGACGACCACGACGGGTCGGCTCATCCAGCGATAGCTTCGGGCATTGACTTCCAGCGTCTTCACGGTCATCTCGGATCTCCTTGCGGGTCAGGTTGTCCTGGGGGTTTTCTGCAGATGGGATTCGGGCGTACTGTCGGGGCGGCCCATGGCCTTGTGCATGCGGGCGCGGCTGCCGGCCACATGCCGGCGCAGCACCTGGCCGGCGGCTTCGGGGTCGCGGCTGGCGATGGCGTCGACGATCTCGCGGTGCTCGTCGGCCGACACCCGCAGGCCGCCGCCGGTGTCGAGGGCACGCATGCGGAACAGGTGCAGCTCCTTCACCAGGCGCTTGTAGGTCTCGGTGAGCTTGCGGCTGCCCGCGGTGTCCAGCAGGATGTCGTGGAACTGCAGGTTGAGCTGCGCGTACTGCTCCAGGTCCTGCGCCAGCGCGGCCTCGCGCATCGGCTCGATCATGGCGCGCAGGCGCTCGAGCGCGTCGGGCTGCATGCTGGCGGCCACGCGCCGGCCGATGATCTCTTCCAGCGCCTCGCGCAGTTCGTAGATCTCGTCGGCCTCCTCGAAGGAGATCTCGCGCACGAAGACGCCCCGGTTCTTCTCGTTGCGCACCAGGCCCGCCTCTTCCAGCGCACGCAGCGCCTCGCGGATCGGGCCGCGGCTGGTGTTGAAGCGCTGCGACAGCTCGCTCTCGTTGATGCGGCTGCCCACGGCCAGCTCGCCATTCATGATCAGTCGCTCGATCTCGTCCTGCATGAGCATCGGCAGCGAGCTCGATTGAAGGAAGGCCAGGGCGGAGGTGGAGTTGTGCGTTGCCATGACCTCATTTTGGCTTCGAATTGAAAACTGTCAACAATTTTTTATTGACAGTCCGCAATACACAATCTACATTGCCTTCACCCCGAGCCGACCGTAGACCCGCATCCGCCTTCGGGAGCCCGCCAATCCACCCCCGCCACGGGGGTTCGACAGCCAGCTGAACAGGAGTTGAAGATGACGATGATCCGAAGCGCGCGCCGCCTCACGACGGCCCTCTCCATCGCAGTCACCGCGGCCATCGGCCTCGCCGCGAGCGGTCTTGCGCTGGCCCAGCAGCGCACGCCGCTCCTGGTCTACACGGCGCTCGAGACCGACGCCATGAAGCTCTACAAGGACGCCTTCGAGAAGGCCAACCCCGACATCGAGGTGAAGTGGGTGCGCGACTCGACCGGCATCGTCACCGCCAAGCTGCTGGCCGAGAAGGCCAACCCGCAGGCCGACGTGGTCGCCGGCCTGGCCGCCAGCAGCCTGGCGCTGCTGGCGCAGGAGGGCATGCTGCAGGCCTACGAGCCCAAGGGCTTCGGCGCGCTCAACCCCGCCTATTCCGACACCGCGCGGCCACCGGCCTGGGTCGGCATGGACGTCTGGGCCGCCACCGTCTGCTTCAACCGCGTGGAGGCCAAGAAGCTGGGCCTGCCCAAGCCCGAGAGCTGGCAGGACCTGGCCAAGCCGATCTACAAGGGCGCGATCACCATGCCGCATCCGGCTTCCAGCGGCACCGGCTACCTCGACGTGTCGTATTGGCTGCAGAACATGGGCGAGGCCGAAGGCTGGAAGTACATGGACGCGCTGCACCAGAACGTGGCCCAGTACGTGCACTCGGGCTCCAAGCCCTGCAAGCAGGCGGGCGCGGGCGAATTCCCCATCGGCATCTCCTTCGAGTTCCGCGCGCACCAGGTCAAGAAGTCGGGCGCGCCGGTCGACCTGGTCTTCCCCAAGGAAGGCCTGGGCTGGGACATCGAGGCCACCAGCATCATGAAGACCAGCAAGAAGATGGAACTGGCCAAGCGCTTCGCCGACTGGATGGCCAGCAAGGAGGCCAACCAGATCACTTCCACCTGGTGGGCGGTGGTGGCCTACCCGGGCGTGGCATCGAAGCTCGAGGGCATTCCGGAGAACTACGAGAAGCTGCTGGCCAAGAACGACCTGAACTGGGCCGCCAAGAACCGCGAGCGCATCCTGGCCGAGTGGAGCAAGCGCTACGAAGGCAAGGCCGAACCTAAATGAGTTGAGCGGCGTTCCAGTTTTTCCAACCTGCGACGCCGCGCCCCGCGGCGTTCGTCACACCGAGTGCGAACCATGGACATGACCGCTGGCCACCCTCTCGCCGAAACGCCCCGCGCCGCCGCGCTGGAAATCGTCGGCATCCGCAAGGACTTCGAGACTTTCAGCGCGCTGCGCGACATCCACCTGCGGGTGAACGCGGGCGAGATGCTGTGCTTTCTCGGCCCCTCGGGCTGCGGCAAGACCACGCTGCTGCGCATCATCGCGGGGCTGGAGACCCAGACCGCCGGCCAGATCCTGCAGAACGGCAAGGACGTCTCGTGGCTCCCGCCCGACCGGCGCGACTACGGCATCGTGTTCCAGTCCTATGCGCTGTTTCCCAACCTGAGCATCGCCGACAACGTGGGCTACGGGCTGGTGAATTCACGTGCCCGCAAGGCCGAGATCAAGGCCCGCGTCGACGAACTGCTCACGCTGGTGGGGCTGCCGACCTCGGGCCACAAGTACCCGAGCCAACTCTCGGGCGGGCAGCAGCAGCGCGTGGCCCTGGCCCGCGCGCTCGCCACCCGGCCGGGCCTGCTGCTGCTCGACGAACCGCTGTCGGCGCTCGACGCGATCGAGCGCATCCGCCTGCGCGGCGAGATCCGCCGGCTGCAGAAGCAGGTCGGCATCACCACCATCATGGTCACGCACGACCAGGAAGAGGCGCTGTCGATGGCCGACCGCATCGTGGTCATGAACCATGGCGTGATCGAGCAGGTCGGCACGCCGATGGACATCTACGAGCGGCCGGCCACGCCCTTCGTGGCCGACTTCGTGGGCAAGGTCAACGTGCTGCGCGCGATGGCGCTGGGCCAGCAGCGCTTCAAGGTCGGCGACCTGGAGCTGCAGTGCGACGCCTGCGACGCGGCCTTTGCCCCCGGCGACGCGGTCAACCTCTACCTGCGGCCCGAGGACCGCATGGCCGAGAACCTGCGCGAGGACACGGCCAACCGCATGAACGTGCTGGTGAGCAAGGTCGAGTTCCTGGGCGGGCTGTGCATCGCCGAAGTCACGGCCGACGCACTGCACGGCCAGACGCTGGGCCTGCACTTCTCGCTCAACCAGCTGCACGACCTCGACATCCGCGAGGGCCACACCATCGAGATCGCGCTGCGCGCCAACCGCATCCGCGCCTTCGCCGCGCCGTCGGCACCCGCCGCGCGAGTCCACGCATGAACACGCTGGCACACGCCCCGACCCTGACGCCACGCGCCGCCTTCCGCCGCCCGGGCATGCGCTGGAGCCGCGACGAGATCATCGCGCGCACCGTGCTGCTCGCGGTGATGGCCATGCTGTTCGTGTTCCTGGTCGCGCCGCTGGCGACCATCCTGGCGCACGCGGTGCAGGACAAGGACGGCCGCTTCGTGGGCCTGGCGCACTTCATCACCTACTTCCAGACGCCGAGCCTGCTGCGCGCGGCCTGGAACTCGGTCTGGGTCTCCGCGGCGGTCGTCGCCATCGCGGTGCCGACGGCTTTCGTCTTCGCCTATGCGCTCACACGCAGCTGCATGCCGACCTGGCTCAAGGCGATCTTCCGGCTGATCGCGCTCATTCCGCTGCTGGCGCCCTCGCTGCTGTCGGCCATTTCCTTCGTGCAATGGTTCGGCAACCAGGGCGCGCTCAAGTTCCTGCTGGGCGGCATGTCGATCTACGGTGCCCCCGGCATCATCCTGGCCGAGGTCTACAACACCTTCCCGCATGCGCTGATGATCCTGGTCACGGCGCTGTCGCTGGCCGACGGCCGGCTCTACGAGGCCGCCACCGCACTGCGCACCCGGCCGCTGCGCCAGTTCATGACCATCACGCTGCCGTCATGCAAGTACGGTCTGATCAGCGCATCGACCGTGGTCTTCACCTACGTGGTGAGCGACTTCGGCGCACCCAAGGTGATCGGCGGCAACTTCAACGTGCTGTCGGTCGACGTGTTCAAGCAGGTGGTGGGCCAGCACAACTTCTCGATCGGCGCGGTGGTGGGCATGCTGCTGCTGCTGCCCTCGGTGATCTCGTTCGCCATCGACTGGGTGGTGCGCCGCAAGCTCAAGGCCCAGCTCACGGCCCGTTCGGTGCCCTACAGCCCCAAGCCGCGCAAGGTGGCCGATGCGATGCTGCTGCTGTTCTGCACCGGGGTGTGCGGCCTGCTGCTGGCCACCATCGGCATGGCGGTCTACACCTCGCTGATCACGCTGTGGCCCTACGACCTGTCGCTGACGCTCAAGCACTACCACTTCGTGCTGCTCGAGAGCGACATGGCGGCGGCCTACTTCAACAGCCTGACCGTGGCGGCCATCACGGCCGTGGCTGGCTCGTTCATCGTCTTCGTGGGCGCGTACCTGATCGAGAAGACGCGCAACCTCGGGCTCATGCGCCGCACGATGCACATGATGGCGGTGCTGTCGATGGCCGTGCCCGGGCTGGTGCTGGGCCTGGGCTACGTGATGTTCTTCAACTACCCGGGCAACCCGCTGGGCTTCCTCTACCAGACGATGGCGATCCTGGTGATCTCGATGGTGGTGCACTACTACACCTCCAGCCACCTCACGGCGGTGACGGCGCTCAAGCAGATCGACAACGAGTTCGAGGCCGTCTCCGCCTCGCTCAAGGTGCCGTTCATCAAGACCTTCTTCCGCGTGACGGTGCCGGTGTGCCTGCCCGCCATCCTCGACATCGGCCGCTACTTCTTCGTCGTGTCGATGGCCAGCCTGTCGTGCGCCATCTTCCTCTACACGCCCGACACCATCCTGGCCTCGGTCGCGATCATGCACATGGACGACGCCGGCGACATCGGCCCGGCCGCGGCGCTGGCCAGCCTGATCGTGGTCACCTCGACCGTGGTGTGCATCGTCTACTCGCTGCTCACGCGCGTGCTGCTGTCGCGCACGCAGGCCTGGCGCCAGCTCGGACGCGGCTGAGTCGCTTCCTCCCTTCTCCCCCCCCTCCCCCACCCGTACGGAGACATCACGATGAGTTCCAGCACCAGCCCCATCCTGCTCACGCCGGGCCCGCTCACCACCTCGGACCGCACGCGCCAGGCGATGCTGCGCGACTGGGGCTCGTGGGACGGCGACTTCAACAAGATCACCGCGCGCATCCGCACGCGCGTGCTCGACATCGTGCACGGCCAGGGCACGCACGAGTGCGTGCCCATGCAGGGCAGCGGCACCTTCTCGGTCGAGGCCGCCATCGGCACCCTGGTGCCGCGCGACGGCCATGTGCTGGTGCCGAGCAACGGCGCCTACTGCCAGCGCCTGGCGAAGATCTGCCGGGTGCTGGGCCGAAAGGTCACGACCATCGACTACACCGAGGACCAGCAGGTGCAGGCCGCCGACGTCGACCGCGCCCTGGCCGCTGACCCGGGCATCACGCACGTGGCCGTGGTGCATTGCGAGACCGGGGCCGGCGTGCTCAACCCGCTGCACGACATCGCACAGGTCGTGGCCCGGCATGGGCGCGGCCTGATCGTCGACGCCATGAGCTCCTTCGGCGCGCTCGAGATCGATGCGCGCAAGACGCCCTTCGACGCGGTGATCGCGGCCTCGGGCAAGTGCCTGGAAGGCGTGCCGGGCATGGGCTTCGTGGTCGTTCGGCGGGCCGTGCTCGAGCAGTGCGAAGGCCACTGCCACTCGCTGAGCATGGACCTGTACGAGCAGTGGACGTACATGGAGAAGACCACCCAGTGGCGCTTCACGCCACCGACCCACGTGGTGGCCGCGCTCGACGAGGCCATTGCGCAGTACATCGAGGAAGGCGGCCTCGCGGCGCGCGGCGGCCGCTACGCGCGCAACTGCAAGGCGCTGGTCGACGGCCTGGCCGCGCTTGGCCTGCGCAGCTTCCTGGACCCGGCGATCCAGGCGCCCATCATCGTCACCTTCCACGCGCCGGCCGATGCCAACTACGACTTCAAGACCTTCTACCAGGAGGTCAAGAAGCGCGGCTACATCCTCTACCCGGGCAAGCTGACCCAGGTCGAGACCTTCCGCGTCGGCTGCATGGGCCACTTCGGCGAGGCGGGCATCCCGGGCGCGGTCGAGGCGATCGCGCAGACGCTGGAGGCCATGGGCATCCGGCACGGCGCCGCGACGGTGGCGGCATAGGCCCGCCCCACCCTAGGGCTTCGCCGGCGACGCCTGCGCCAGGAACACGGCCACCAGCGCGTTCGCATGCCCGTGCCCCATCCCATGGTCCGTCTTGAGCAGGTTCACGAGTTCCATGTGCTTGCGTGTCGGCGCCTGCTCGAGCACCGCCATCCAATGGGCGATCGGCTTCGCGTAGGTCTTCTCGATGGAAGGGAAGTAAGAGGCAGGGCCCTTGATCTTGGGTGTCTCCGTCATGGTGTCTCCTTTTTTTCTGGCGGTGGAATCGAAGCATTTGCCGTTCGCGGGCATTGTGCGAGATCCAGCGCCAGCCGCGCTCGAGATTTCGGCGCGTAGGTGCATTGCACCAGGCCGCTCGGCAGGCTTCGGCTCGCCACAAGCGGCAGGCGCGTCATCGCAAGCTCCGGGCCGAAGAGCGGCACGCCCGTGCCCAGGAGCACGGGCGCCCAGGAGATCGTCAGCTCGTCGACGCATCCCGACTGCAGGCCCTGGCGGATGGCCTGGCCACCGTCCAGGTAGACGTTGCGGCTGCCTTGCGTCCAAAGCGTTTGCAGCAGTATTTCCAGGCTGCCGGCATGCGCCTCCTCGCCCTGCGCGCCCTCGAGGCTGCGCTTCGTGAGCACCACGACCCGCTTGCCGTCATAGGGCCAGCCATCGAAGCCCTGCACGGTGTCGTAGGTGTTGCGTCCAAGGACGACGGTATCGGTCTGCGCGCTCAGGCGCGCGTAGCCGGTCAGTTCGGGCGGGTCGTCGAAGGCCGACAACCATGACAGGTCGCCTTGGGCACCGGCGATGAAGCCATCGAGGCTGGCGGCGACGAACACGCGGACATGGGGTCGATGCATTGGAATCTCCAGAATTTCTACAACGTAGAATTCTAGAGATGAAAGCAATTCCCCCGCCACCCGGCATGGCACTCGACCGCCCCAGGACGCGTCTGGAACCCGACCGGATCCTGGTCGCGGCCGCGAAGCTGCTGGAGACCGGCGGCACCGATTTCTCGATGCGCGAACTCGCGCGTGCGCTGGAGGTCGACCCGATGGCGGTCTACCACTACTTTCCCAACAAGACGGCGCTGCTGCAGGCCCTGGCCGACCATCATTTCTCGCGGCTCGGCGAGCTGGAGATCCCCCGGCGCGCGAGGACGCCGCGCACGCGCCTGCGCTTCGTTGCGCAGGCCTATGTGGAACTGGCGGCGGCGGCCCCCATGCTGACCGTCGTCATGGCGCGCGACCCGGGTGTCCGGGCAGGCGTGGCCCACCACTTCGCCAGGCTGTTCGGCAATGCCGTCGAAGGCCTGGCCCTGGGCGCTGCGCACGCCGCGATCGCCGGCGCGGTGCTCGCGGATTACCTGAACGGCTTCGCCATGGCGGGCCTCCCCGCCTCCGACCCCAGCCTGGTCGAGGGCGTGGACTTCCTGTACCGGGGATTGGCCGCGTAGCTCGGCGCATGCGAAGCGTCGAGGCACGCAGCGCCAGCGCACCCTCGTGCCTGCATCACGCCGCGAAGAATCGCGTCACCGTGTGGATCACCAGCCCCACCAGTCCCCCCACCAGCGTCCCGTTGACCCGGATGAACTGCAGGTCCCGCCCGATGTGGCGCTCGAGTTCGAGCGTCATCTCCTGCGCGTTCCACTGCCCCACGCGCTCGACGATGTAGCGCCGGATGTCCTCGCGGTAGCGCTCGATGGCCACGGGCGCGGCGTCGGTGATCTGCTCGTTGATCCAGCGCCGGAAGGGCTCGTCCTGCTGCAGGCGCTGGCCCAGCGAGGCGGCCATGCCGGCGACGCGGCGGCGGATGCTCGAGTCGCCACGCCCCAGGTCGTCGTGCAGCCAGGCCAGCAGCTCGCTCCAGAGGCCGTGCAGGTACTCGCCCAGCGCGGGATGGGCCTGCAGCTCGGCACGGATCTGCTCGCCGCGCGCACGGAACTCGGGGTCGTGCTTGAGCCGCACCACGAAGTCGTCCATGAAGTGGTCGAAGCGCTTGCGCAGAGGGTGCGCGGGCTCGGCGGCGAGCTCGCCCAGCGTGCGCGAAACGGCAGCGACGATCTTGCGCGTGGCGACGCGCGCGGCCACCTGGTCGAGGCCCACGTACTTCAAGGTACGGATCTCGCGTGCGATGGCCTCGGCGATGCGCTCCTGCACCTCTTCGCCTTCCACCACCTTCGCCACCTGCGCCAGCACGTCGTCGAGCAGCGCCTGGTGCTTGCCGTCGGCGGTCACGGCATCGAGCACCTGGCCCAGCAGCCGCGACAGGTCGAGCTGCGCCAGGCCCGCGGCGGCGGCGCGGCCCAGGAAGGCGCGCGCGCGGTCGTCGTCGAAGGCCGTGAGCCCATAGCGCACCGCGGTCACCGCGTGCTCGCCCAGGCGCTCGGCGTTGGCCGGCAGCGCCAGCCATTGCGCGAGCCGCGCCGCGGGATCGAAAGCCTGCAGCTTGGCCAGCACCTGCGGCGTGCTCAGGAAATTGTCGAGGATGAAGCCGGCCAGCTTGGCACCGATGCGGTCCTTGTTGGCCGGGATGATCGCGGTGTGCGGGATGGGCAGGCCCAGCGGCCGGCGGAACAGCGCGACCACCGCGAACCAGTCGGCGATGGCGCCCACCATCGCGGCTTCGGCGAAGGCCGCGACATAGCCCCAGACCGCGCCGCCGGCCGGATGGCGCGTCTCCATGAAGTGCGCCAGGCCGTACAGCAGCGCGGCGCCGCACAGCAGGCCCAGCGCGACGCGTTTCATCGTGACCATGCAGCTCCGCGGGCCGGGGCGCGCGGCATCAGTCGAGGCTCTGCGTGCGCGCCAGCCCCTGCAGGAAGGCCTCGCAACGCGCCAGCTGCTCGAGCGTGACGAACTCGTCGGGCTGGTGCGCCTGGGTGATGCTGCCCGGGCCGCACACGATGGTGGGAATGCCCGCGCCCTTGAAGAGCCCCGCTTCGGTGCCGAAAGCCACCAGCGTGGTGCGGTCCTCGCCCGCGAGCCGCTGGGCGAGCCGCGTGATGGGGTCCTTCGCGGAGCCGAGGAAGCTGGGCACTTCGCAGATGGTCTCGAACTGGAAGCCGGTGTCGGGCGCCACCTTCTTCATCGGTTCCTCGAGGCGGCTCGCGTAGGCGCGGACCTCCTTCTGCATCTGCTGCGCGTCGGCGGTCGGCAGGTTGCGGAATTCGTAGCGGAACTCGGCGTCGCGTGGCACCACGTTGTCGGCGATGCCGCCATGGAACTGGCCCACGCTCGCGGTGCTGAAGGGCACGTCGAAGCCGTCGTAGCGCGGCTCGTGCTGCTCGAAGCCTTCGGCCATGTCGCGCACTTTGCCGACCACCCGCGCGGCCATCTCGATGGCGTTGACCGACTGCGGCGTGAGCGAGGAATGCGCTTCCTTGCCGCGCACGCAGCAGCGGTAGCGGTACACGCCCTTGTGCGCGATGGCAGGCACCATGCTGGTCGGCTCGCCGATGATGCAGGCCACGGGCCGGATGGCCTGCGCCTTCATGTCGGCGATGAGTTCGCGCACGCCGAAGCAGCCCACCTCCTCGTCGTAGCTGAAGGCGAAGTGCACCGCGAAGGGCGAATCGCTTTCGAGGAAGTGCTCGGCGTTGGCCAGCGCCACCGCGATGAAGCCCTTCATGTCGGCCGCGCCGCGCCCGTAGAGCCGCGGACTGCCCAGCGCGGCGAGTTCGGCGACCCGTCCCACGGGCACCGGGCCGCCGCCCTCGACGGGCCAGTGCTGGACCATGGCCGACAGCGGGTCGACGCTCCAGTCCTGGCCGTCCCAGGGCACGGTGTCGGTATGACCCGAGACGATGATGCCGCTGGGCCGGCCCTCGCCCAGGGTGGCGAACAGGTTGGCCTTGGTCCTGTCGGCGTTGTAGGTCAGGCGGCTGCGCACGCCCAGCGCGGCCAGCCGGTCTCGCAAGAAATCGATCAGTTCGAGGTTGCTGTTGGCGCTGACGGTGTTCATGCGCACCAGGGTCTGCGCGGTTTCGAGGCTGCGGGCGGAAAGGATGTGCGGCATGCGGACCATTGTCCGGGAAGACGCCGGCCGGTGCATCGGACATGTCATGGTGCGGGTGTAGGCTGCGCCTCCCAACGTCCACCCGGAGATGCCATGACCTTCCCGTCTTTCGCCCGTGCCGCCTCTTTCCGTCCGGCGCCGCGCCGCGCCGCGCTGTGGGCCCTCGGCGCCACCGCCGCCCTCGCCGCCGCCGGTTGCACCGCCCCGCTGCAGACCGCCGCCCTGCCCACGCTCGACGGCAAGCCGCCGCTGGTGGTGGCCCACCGCGGCGCCTCGGGCTACCTGCCGGAGGAGACGCTCGAGGCCTACGCCCGCGCGATCGAGCTGGGCGCCGACGTGATCGAGATGGACCTGCTGTCGACCAAGGACGGCGTGCTGGTCACGCGGCACGACCCCAACCTGGCGATCAGCACCGATGTGGCGACGCACCCCGAGTTCGCCTCGCGCAAGAAGACCATCCAGGTCGACGGCGAGACGCAGACCGGCTGGTTCATCCACGAGTTCACGCTGGCCGAGTTGCAGACGCTGGGCGCGATCTCGACCGACGCCGAGCGGCCGCAGCAGTTCAACGGCCGCTTCAAGGTGCCCACCTTCCAGGCCGTGATCGACCTGGCCAAGGCCAAGTCGCGCGAGACCGGCCGCACCGTCGCGATCTACCCCGAGACCAAGAACCCGACCTGGTTCCGCAACCTGGGCCTGCCGCTGGAGGACAAGCTGATCGCCACCCTCGAAGCTGCCGGCTGGAACAGCGCCAGCGCACCGGTCTTCGTGCAGTCCTTCGAGCCGGGCAGCCTCAAGTACATGAAGGCCAAGGGCCTGAAGACCAAGCGGATCCAGCTGATCGACGGCGACGGCATCGACCTGCGCACCGGCGTCATGACCTATGCGGTGCCGGTCGACCGCCCCTACGAATGGACGCTGGCCGGCGACAAGCGTAACTTCGACACCATGGTGACGCCGGCCGGCCTGGCCGAGATCGCGACCTACGCCGACGGCATCGGCCCCTGGAAGCGCTACATCCTGAGCATCAAGGGCACGGTCGGCGCCGACGGCAAGGCCCGCGACCTCAACGGCGACGGCAAGGTCAACGACGCCGACGCCACCTCGCTGGCCCCCACCACGCTGGTGGCCGACGCCCACAAGGCCGGCCTGTTCGTCCACCCCTTCACCTTCCGCAACGAGTCGCGCCGGCTCGCGGCCGACTACAAGGGCGACCCGAAGAACGAGTACCTGGCCTACTACCGGCTGGGGGTGGACGGCGTGTTCACCGACTTCACCGATACGGCGCTGGCGGCGCGCGCGACCTGGCTCAAGGAAGCGCAGCGTTAGGGTAAGCCATAGGCACGGTCTTTGCGGGTGAGTCAGACCCCGCCTAGACTGTCTCCTTATGAAACTCATCGATTCGCTCGTTACCCAGGCTGCAGGCATCGCGTCCATCCGACGCGACCTGCATGCCCATCCCGAACTCTGCTTCCAGGAAGTGCGCACGGCCGACGTGGTCGCGGCCAAGCTCACCGAATGGGGCATTCCGATCCACCGCGGGCTCGGCACCACCGGCGTGGTCGGCATCGTGAAGAACGGCACCAGCATCCGGGCCATCGGCCTGCGCGCCGACATGGACGCGCTGCCCGTGACCGAACTCAACACCTTCGAGCACGCGAGCAAGCACCACGGCAAGATGCACGCCTGCGGCCACGACGGCCACACCGCTATGCTGCTGGCCGCGGCGCAGCACCTTTCCAAGCACCGCAACTTCGACGGCACGGTCTACCTGATCTTCCAGCCGGCCGAGGAAGGCGGCGGCGGCGCGCGCGAGATGATCAAGGAAGGGCTGTTCGAACGCTTCCCGATGGACGCCGTGTTCGGCATGCACAACTGGCCCGGCATGAAGGCCGGCCAGTTCGCGGTGAGCCCGGGCCCGGCCATGGCCTCGAGCAACGACTTCAAGATCACCATCCGCGGCAAGGGCGGCCATGCGGCGCTGCCGCACACCGGCATCGACCCGGTGCCGGTGGCCTGCGAGATGGTGCAGGCCTTCCAGACCATCCTCACGCGCAGCAAGAAGCCCACCGAGACCGGCCTGATCTCGGTCACGATGATCCACGCCGGCGAAGCCAACAATGTGATCCCCGACAGCTGCGAGCTGCAGGGCACGGTGCGCACCTTCACGCTCGAGGTGCTCGACCTGATCGAGTCGCGCATGAAGAAGATCGCCGAGCACATCTGCGCGGCGCACGACGCCGAGGTCGATTTCTATTTCCATCGCAACTACCCGCCAACCATCAACACCGAGGCCGAAGCCAACTTCGCGCGCCGGGTGATGGCCGGCATCGTGGGCGCCGAGAACGTGCTGCCGCAGGAAGGCGCGATGACCGCCGAGGACTTCGCCTTCATGCTGCAGGCCAAGCCCGGCGCCTACGCCTTCATCGGCAACGGCGACGGCGCGCACCGCGACATGCACCACGGCGGGGGCCCGTGCACGCTGCACAACGCCAGCTACGACTTCAACGACGACCTGATCCCGCTGGGCGCCACCTGCTGGGTCGAGCTGGCCGAGCAGTTCCTCGCCCAGGGCCAGCCCGGAGCCGCCGCGTGATCGGCGTGACCGAAGCCTTCTCGCCGACCTACGCGCAAGCGCGCCGCAAGTTCCTGCAGGGCTGCGTCACGGCGGGCCTCACGGTCGAGACCCATCCCCATCCGCTGCCCGGCCGCGAGGGCGAGGCGCTGGCGATGGACGTGGCCTACGAAGGCCCGGCCGATGCGGAGAACCTGCTGCTGGTCAGCAGCGCCTGCCACGGCGTCGAAGGCCACTGCGGCAGCGGCGTGCAGGTGTTCGCGCTGCATGACGCCGAGTGGCGCGAAAAGGCCCGCGCGGCCGGCGTCGGCGTGCTCTACGTGCATGCGCTCAACCCGCACGGCTTCTCCTACAGCCGGCGCGTGACGAACGAGAACGTCGACCTCAACCGCAACTTCATGGATTTCACGCAGCCGCTGCCGGTCAACGCCGCCTACGCCGGCCTGCACCCGCTGCTGCTGCCCGAGGAATGGCCGCCGTCGGCGCAGAACCAGGCCGAGCTCGAGGCCTGGATCGGCGAGCACGGCGTGGTCGCCTACCAGGCCGCGGTCTCGGGTGGCCAGTACCAGTTCGACGACGGCGTGTTCTTCGGCGGCACCGCGCCGACCTGGAGCAACCGCACCTTCCGCCAGGTGCTGCAGACGCATGCGCAGAAGGCGCAGCGACTGGCCTGGATCGACCTGCACACCGGCCTGGGGCCGAACGGCATCGGCGAACGCATCTTCGCCTGCCGCGACGATGCCGCCGCCTTTGCGCGCGCCAACGCCTGGTGGGGCGCCGAGACACCGGTCACCTCGATCTACGACGGCTCCTCGACCTCGGCGCTGCTGACCGGCCTGAACTGGGGTGCGATCTACGCGGAATGCCCGCAGGCCGAGTACACCGGCATCGCGCTGGAGTACGGCACGCTGCCCATCCTCGAGATGACCGGCGCGCTGCGCGCCGACCACTGGCTGCACAAGCATCCGGAGGCCGCGCCCGAGCTGGCGGACGCGATCCATGCGCGCATGCGCGAGGCCTTCTACACCGACACCGATGCCTGGAAGGGCCAGATCATCAGCCAGGCACGCCAGGCGATGTTCCAGGCGGTGGACGGGCTCACCGGCGCCAGGGCCGCCTGAGTTCCGCCCGGGTTCAGGCCGCCGCGCGCGCCTCGGCGATCACCAGCAGCCCGTCCATGATGAGCCCGTCGACCAGTTCGAAGGGGCTCACCATCGACGGCGCCATCTTCCAGCCCGCGCCGCCCGTCATGTAGCAGGCGGGCTCGGCGCCGCAGTGCGCCTTCACATGCTGGCGCATGCGCTCGACCGCACCCGCGATCGCATAGGTGCCGCCGCTGGTGAGGGCGTCGCTGGTGTTGGTCGGGAACTCCCGCACATCGCCAGTGGGCACGTGCAGGCCCGCGGTGCCCGACTCGAGCGCGCGCAGCATGATGCCGTGGCCCGGCAGGATCAGGCCGCCGAGGAAGCGGCCGTCGACGTCGATGGCCTCGACCGTGACGGCGGTGCCGATCATCACCACCACCATCGGGCGCGGCGCGCCCTGCGACAGCATGCGGTGGCGCGCGCCGATCATCGCGACCCAGCGGTCGGCACCCAGCCGCGTCGGGTGGTCGTAGCCGTTGACCATGCCGGCCTCAGCCGCGCTCGAGACGACCCAGCGCGCGGCGCAGTCGAAGCGCTCCGTCACCTGCTCCTCGGCACGGCGGCGCACCGCATCGCCGGCCACCGCGCAGCCCAGCATCGCGGTCGGCGAGGCCATGTCGGCCCAGGGGCCCTCGGCCAGGCGCTCGATGTGGTCGAGGAACTCGGCGCCGCTGGCCAGCAGTTCCGCACCGGGGTGTCCAGCCGCATAGAGCGCCCATTTGAGGCGCGTGTTGCCGATGTCGATGGCGAGAAAGGTCATGGCGGGATTATTGCGACTTTGTCGGCCGGGGTTTACCAATGCTTGCACACGCGTCGGCGGCTGACACCGGGAAGGCCGGGGCCGTGCTTAAAGTTGCGGTCCGATTCACCACCACGCGAAGTGAGAACACCATGGGTTTGCTGAGTTTCATCAAGGAAGCGGGCGAGAAGCTGTTCGGCGGTTCGTCGGCACATGCCGCCGAAGCGGGCACCGACCCGAATGCTGCGGCGGCCGCCGCGATCAAGACCTACATCGAGACGCAGAACCTCGGCCTGAGCAACCTGGCCGTGTGCTATTCCGCGGCCACGGGCGTGGTCACGCTGGCCGGCAATGCGCCCTCGCAGGAAGCCAGCGAGAAGGCCGGTCTCGCGGCCGGCAACGTCGCCAACGTGACCAGCGTCGACAACAACCTGGTCGCCCCGGCCGCGCCGCCGGCCCAGTACCACGACGTGGTGCGCGGCGACACGCTGTCGGCGATTTCCAAGAAGTACTACGGCGACGCCAACAAGTACAACGCGATCTTCGAGGCCAACAAGCCCATGCTCAGCAACCCGGACAAGATCTATCCGGGGCAGAAGCTGCGGATTCCAAAAATCTAGTTCTGCTTCCAGGGCAGGCCGTGCTTGCGCCAGCCGCCGACCTGCCCGCGGTGCCCGCTCTCGTCGGGGTTGCCTTCGAAGCCTTCGAGGATGTTGTAGGCCTCGAGGCCCAGTTCGGTGGCGCGCTTCGCGGCAGCGATCGAGCGCACGCCGCTGCGGCATAGCATCACGGCCTTGCCACCGGCGGGCACGGCCGCACGCAGGCCCTCGTCGAAACCGGCATTGAGCGCCATGCCCGGCCATTGCTTCCAGGCCAGCGGCACGGCGCCCGGCACATAGCCCACCCATTCGCGTTCGGCGTCGGTGCGCACATCGATCAGCACCGCTTCGCCGCGCGCCACCCATTGCGCAGCCTGCGCGGGCGTGACGTCGCCGGCATAGCCGTCTGCGGGGCGGAAGGAAGGCGTGGTGTCGGGCATGGAGGTCCTCTTTCTGTCGTGGATGGCCGGCATCGTGCAGGCCGCGCGATTTTCGCGCGTCTGGCAGCCGGGCGTGTGCATCGGCTGCGCGGTGCACGTACCCCACGCGGGGGCTTGATCGGCGAACCGGGCCGCCATCCGCCCCCGCCCGCTACAGTCGGCGCAAGGAGCCTTCATGCGCACATTCGACTTCGATCTCTTCGTCATCGGCGGCGGCAGCGGGGGCGTGCGCGCCGCCCGCATGGCCGCGCAGACCGGTGCCCGCGTCGGCCTGGCCGAGGCGGCTGAATTGGGCGGCACCTGCGTCAACGTGGGCTGCATTCCCAAGAAGCTCTACAGCTACGCGGCCGGCTATGCCGAAGCCTTCGCGGAAAGCGCGGGCTACGGCTGGACGCTGCCCGAGGCGCCGCGCTTCGACTGGGCCCATCTCAAGACGCAGCGCGCCAAGGAGATCGGCCGGCTCAACGGCGTCTATGCCTCGCTGCTGAAGAATTCGGGCGTCACGCTGGTCACCGGCTGGGCGCAGTTGATCGATGCCCACACGGTGGAGGTCGACGGCCAGCGCCGCACCGCCAGGCACCTGCTGGTGGCCACGGGCGGCACGCCCTTCGTGCCCGACTTCCCGGGGCGCGAACACGCCGTGAGCTCCGACGCGATGTTCGACCTCGACCCCTTCCCGAAGCGCCTGCTGGTGGTCGGCGGCGGCTACATCGCCTCCGAGTTCGCATCGATCTTCAACGGCCTGGGTTCCCAGGTCACGCAGCTGCATCGCCGCGCGCACCTGCTCACGGGCTTCGACGACGACGTGCGGCAGTTCGTCGCCCGCGAGATGGGCAAGGCCGGCGTCGACATCCGGCTCAACAGCGAGGTCGCCTCGATCACGCGTGGCGCGCAGGGCCTGACCGTCACGCTCACGCGCGGCCAGCAGATCGAGGCCGACACGGTGCTGTTCGCGACCGGCCGCGTGCCCAACACACAGGGCCTGGGCCTCGAGGCCGCAGGCGTGAAGCTCGACGACAAGGGCGCCATCGCGGTCGATGCGCACTACCGCAGTTCGGTGTCGTCGATCTACGCGGTGGGCGACGTGTCGACCAGCGTGCAGCTCACGCCGGTGGCATTGGCCGAGGCGATGGTGGTGGTCGACGCGCTGTTCGGCAAGGGCCAGCGCCGGATGGACTACGAGTTCATTCCCACGGCCGTGTTCACGCACCCGAACATCGGCACCTGCGGCTACAGCGAGATCGATGCGCGCGCGAAGTTCGGCGAAGTGACGGTGTTCTCCAGCGAGTTCAAGTCGCTGCGCCACACGCTGTCGGGCAGCACCGAGCGCACCTTCATGAAGCTGGTGGTCGACAAGAAGAGCGACCGCGTGGTCGGCCTGCACATGGTGGGTGCCGATGCGGGCGAAGTGGTGCAGGGCTTCGCGGTGGCGATGCGCGCGGGCGCGACCAAGGCGCTGTTCGACAGCACGATCGGCATCCACCCGACCGCTGCGGAAGAGTTCGTGACGATGCGCGAACCCATGCCTGGCTGATCGGCTCGCCTCGAGGGCTCGCCCCAAGAGCCGGTCAGCGAGCTTCGTGTTTTTCTTCGAGCAGCTTCACCAGCACGAACAGCACGCGGTTCGCGGGCGTGGGGACGCCCAGCGCCTCGCCGCGCCGCACGATCAGGCCGTTGAGGTGGTCGATCTCGCTGCGCTTGCCGCGTGCCAGGTCCTGTGCGGTCGATGAATATTGCGAGGGCATGGTCTGCGCGATGGCGCGCACGGCGGCGGCCGTGTCGCCGACCACCTCGATGCCTTCGGCCTTGGCCACCGCCAGGCATTCGGCCACCACGTCGCGCAGCACCTCGGTCACGCCCGCGCCCTGCGCCAGCACACCGTAGGGCCGTTGCGTGATGGCCGACAGGGCGTTGTAGGCGCAGTTCAGGATCAGCTTGGCCCAGAGCGCGCCGCGCACGTTGTCGGAGATCTGCGTGGGCACGCCCGCGCCGACCAGGTGTCCGGCCACTTCAACGCTGCGTCGCGACGGCGCGATCACCAGCTCGCCGCGTCCGTGGTGCTTCACATGGCCCGGCCCGGCCATCTCGGTCGCCACGTAGACCACGGCCGCGGCCACCTCGTTCGACGGCAGCACCGCGCGCACGCGTTCGTCGTTGTCCACGCCGTTCTGCAGCGTGAGCACCAGCGCATCGGGGGCGAGGTGCGGCGCGATCTGCGCGGCGCTCGCTTCGGTGTCGGTGGACTTCACGCAGAACAGCACCAGGTCGGCGCCCTGCACGGCGCTGGCTTCGGTGCTCGCGTCGAGCCGTACCTGTTCGTCGAAGGCCCGGGTCTCCAACCGGAGGCCCTGGGTCCTGACCGCCTCCACATGCGCGGGCCGCCCGATCAGCACCACCGCGTGGCCCGCGCGCGCCAGCATGGCGCCGTAGTAGCAACCGACTGCGCCGGCGCCCATGACTGCAACTTTCATCGCTTCGATTCCTTGGTTGTTCTCTAGACGCAGGGTAGCGAAAAGATGCTACGCCATGCATCGGCATGTGCCCTGTCGGGGTGCATCGCACGTCCGGGTGGCCGGGCGGCATTGCACAATGCCGTCATGCCCTACATGCCTCCCTTCGTCGCTCCCGCCCGCTTCACCGACGCCGCCGCGGCGCTGGCGCAAGTGCAGATGATCTACCAACAGGCGCTGTCCCACCTGCGCGACTCGATGCTGCGCTTCGTGGCCGGCGAAACCATGCCCGGCCGGGTGCGCGCCTGCTATCCCTTCGTGCGGGTCCACACCCACACCGTGTCGCGCCAGAGTCCGCCCACCACGGCCGGCCTGAGCTACGGCTTCGTGGCCGGCCCCGGCCGCTACGAGACCACGCTGACGCGGCCCGACCTGTTCCACCGCTACTACCTCGAGCAGTTCCGGCTGCTGCTGGAAAACCATGGCGTCGAACTCGAGGTCGGCACCGCCACGCAGCCGATCCCGATCCATTTCTCCTTCGCCGAGAACGACCACATCGAAGGCACGATGACCGCCGAGCGGCGCGCGCTGATGCGCGACGTGTTCGACCTGCCCGACCTGGCCGCCATGGACGACGGCATCGCCAATGGCACCTACGAAGCCAAGCCGGGCGAGCCGGAGCCGCTGGCGCTGTTCACCGGCGCGCGCGTCGACTACTCGCTGCACCGGCTGCGCCACTACACCGGCACCGCGCCCGAGTGGTTCCAGAACTTCGTGCTGTTCACCAACTACCAGTTCTACATCGACGAATTCGTGGCGCTCGGGCACAAGGAGATGGCCGACCCCGACAGCCCCTACGTCGCGTTCATCGAGCCGGGCAACGTGACCCACTACCGCAGCGGCTACGACGGCCCCGAGGGCGGCATGGCGCCGCCGCGGCTGCCGCAGATGCCGGCCTACCACCTGGTGCGCGAGGACCGCACCGGCATCACGATGGTCAACATCGGCGTCGGCCCGTCCAACGCCAAGACCATCACCGACCACATCGCGGTGCTGCGCCCGCACGCCTGGATGATGCTGGGCCACTGCGCGGGCCTGCGCAACAGCCAGCAGCTGGGCGACTACGTGCTGGCCCACGCCTATGTGCGCGAGGACCATGTGCTCGACGAGGAGCTGCCGCTGTGGGTGCCGATCCCGGCGCTGGCCGAGATCCAGCTGGCGCTGGAAAAGGCCGTGGCCGACGTCACGCAGCTCGACGGCCCGGCCCTGAAGACCATCATGCGCACCGGCACCGTGGCCAGCACCGACAACCGCAACTGGGAGCTGCTGCCCCAGAACGAGCCGCAGCGCCGCTTCAGCCAGAGCCGCGCGGTGGCGCTGGACATGGAGAGCGCGACCATCGCGGCCAACGGCTTCCGCTTCCGCGTGCCCTACGGCACCCTGCTGTGCGTGAGCGACAAGCCGCTGCACGGCGAGATCAAGCTGCCGGGCATGGCCAACCACTTCTACCGCGAACGCGTGGAACAGCACCTGCGCATCGGCATGAAGGCCATCGAGATCCTGCGCGCCGAAGGCTCGAGCCGGCTGCACAGCCGCAAGCTGCGCAGCTTTGCCGAGGTCGCGTTCCAGTAAGCCGGACGGCGCCAGCCCAGCGCCGTCAAGGCGGAGGGCGCATGAGATATGTCTTTTGACATGCCAGCGTGCGTTATCGTGCTCGAAAATAGAACGGTGATGCCGACCGCATCACGCCTATCATGGCCCCGAAAGTACTGCCGCGCAGCGATGTCGGGATCCTCCCCACATTTCCTCACAGGCCAGTCCCAGTGCCTACCGACATCCTCGAAGCCCTGCGAGCGGCCACCGGCCCTCTTCATTCCGAAGTCGACCAATGCCTGCCGCTGGCGCGCCCCCTGCCCAGCCTGGCGGACTACCGCGCCCACCTGCGGCTGCTCGACGCCTGGATGCACCGGCTCTCCGCCTTTGAACCCGGGCCGCCGCCGCTGGAGGCGCACCGTCGACAGCTCGCGGACGACCTGCGCCTGTGCGACGCGCTGCTGCCCGCCGAACCCTCGCCGCACGAGACCGACGCCGCCCCCCGGAGCCTGCACCGCGACGCCGCCTTCCTCTGGGGCATCGCCTACGTACTCGAAGGCTCACGCCTGGGCGGCCGGGTGCTCTACCGCCAATTGGCCGAGCGCCTGGCACCGCATCCGCTGAACTACCTGCAGGGCGCGGGCGAACAGACCGGCGCGCGCTGGAAGGCCTTCATCGCCGAGCTGCGCGGGCAGCCCTTCGCGCCCGATGCGGTGCGCAGCGCCTGCGACGGCGCCGTGCATGCCTTCGAGCTGCTGCTGCAATGCCATCGCCGCGCGGAGGCCTGCGCGTGAACGCCGACCTGCCGATCAACCTCGACAACTGCGCGCGTGAGCCGATCCACATCCCGGGGCTGATTCAGTCACATGGCGCGTTGCTGGCCTTCTCGACCGGTCGGGTTGCAGTCCACGTCAGCGCCAATGCCGCCGAGTTGCTCGGGCCGACGGCGCCGGTGGCCGGCGAGATCCTGTCGCCGCCGCACCACTTCGCAGGCGATGCCGACGTGCACGCCGCCATCGACGATCTGCTGGCCCTGCCCGCCGACGGCCTGCCCACCAGTTCCGAGGTGCGCGTGAACGGCCAGGTGTTCGACCTGGTGGTGCACGGTTCAGGCGGCCTGGTCATCGCCGAGTTCGAACTCCGCCCGGTCAAGCCCGATGTGATGGCCGACTTCGCACTCAAGGCGCACCGGGCCATGGAACGCATCAAGCGCCAGAACTCGGTCGCCGACCTGATGGCCTTCGCCGTGCGCGCGGTGCGACAGCTCACCGGCTTCGACCGCGTGATGGCCTACCGCTTCCGGCACGACGACAGCGGCGACGTGGTGGCCGAAGACCGCATCGCGTCGCTCGAGCCTTTCCTCGGGCGGCGCTACCCGGCGAGCGACATCCCGGCGCAGGCGCGGCGACTCTACGTCGTCAACACGCTGCGCCTGATCGCCGACGTGCATGCGGCACCGGTGCCGGTGCCACCGGCGCCCGGCGTGGTCGAGGCGCTCGACATGAGCCACTGCGTGCTGCGCAGCGTGTCGCCGATCCACATCGAGTACCTGCAGAACATGGGCGTCGGCGCGTCGATGAGCATCTCGATCGTGGTCAACGGCCAGCTCTGGGGCATGCTGGCCTGCCATCACATGGCGCCGCTGCAGGTTCCGTACTCGGTGCGCATGGCCTGCGACGTGCTCGCGCAGATCCTGGCGGCCAATGTGCAGAGCCTGATGGCGCGCGACCATGCCCGCCGCAGCGCCGAGGCGGCCGACCTGCGCACGCGCCTGATCGAAGCCGCGCTGCATTCCGACGACACCGCCACCGCCCTGGCGGCGATGGCGCCGGACCTGGCCGTCGCCTTCCAGGCCCACGCCGTGCTGATCGCCGAGGAATCGAAGCTGCACATCGAGGGCGAGGTGCCGCACGAGTTCGCGGTGCAACTGATGCATTGGCTCGACGCGGCGCAAACGCCGGTCGGCCAGATGCTGGCGACGCCGTCGCTGCGGCAGCTGGCCCCGGCGCTGGCCGATGCCGCTGGCGTGTGGTGCGGCATGCTCGCGCTGTCCTTCGACCCTGCCGCCCACGGCTGGCTGGTGCTGCTGCGCAAGGAGCAGCCCGAGACCATCCAGTGGGGCGGCCACCCCGAGAAGACCTACCGGATCGGCCCGCTCGGCCCGCGCCTGACGCCGCGGGGCTCCTTCGACGTCTGGCGCGAGACGGTGCGCGACACCTCGGTGCCCTGGGACGCCGACGACATGGCCTTCGGTCGCCGCCTGCTCGACGAACTGCTGCGCGCGCGCTCGGCCCGGATGGCGGAGGTGGCGCGCGGACGCGCAGAGTTGATGGCGATGCTGGGGCACGATCTGCGCGATCCCCTGCAGTCGATCGCGATGGCCGCGCGGCTGCTCGGCAAGGAGGCCGAGGCCCACGGCAGCTCGGGCTCGGGTGGCCGCATGGGACAGCGCATCCAGGCCTCGAGCACGCGCATGGCGCGCATGATCTCGCAGGTGCTCGACATGTCGCGACTGCAGACCGGCGGCGGCCTGGACATTCATCGGACCGAGGTCGACCTCACCGAACTGCTCGACGATCTGCTCGACGAGATGCGCACCGCGCATCCCGGCGTGCAGCTGATCCGGGAAGCGCCGCACACGCTGCTGGCACAGGTCGATGGCGACCGCATGGCGCAGGTCTTCAGCAACCTGATCAGCAACGCGCGCCAGCACGGCGCGCCGGGCGAATCGATCATCGTGCAGCTGAGCCACGAAGCGGGCCAGGCGACGCTCGACGTCAGCAACGTCAGCCCGCCGATCGCGCCCGAGGTGGCGTCGCAGCTGTTCAATGCCTTCAAGCGGCGCGAGCACCACAACCCGCGCAACCGCAACGGCCTGGGGCTGGGGCTGTACATCGCGCAGGCGGTCGTGCGCGCCCACGGCGGCCAGATCGGCTACGCTCATGCCGAGCCCTTCGTCGTGTTCAGCGTGCGTTTTCCGCTGGCCCCGGCCTGAGCCTTTCCCCCCTTCTTTCGACGATCGACGATGAACAGCAGCACCCCAGGCAGCCGCCTGGTCTATTCCACCGACACGGGCCGCGTGTGCCACGATTGCGCCAAGCCGATGACGGCCTGCGTCTGCAAGGCCTTGCGCAAGGCCGTGCCGGCCGGCGACGGCATCGTGCGGGTGTCGCACGAAACCAAGGGCCGCAAGGGCAAGGGCGTGACGCTGGTGCGCGGCGCGCCCCTCGATGCCGAGGCCCTGACCGCGCTCGGCAAGCAGCTCAAGGCCAATTGCGGCTCGGGCGGCACGGTGAAGGACGGCGTGATCGAGATCCAGGGCGACCACCGCGAGACCGTGATCGCCGCGCTGCAGAAGAAGGGCATGACGGTCAAGCGCGCGGGCGGCTGATGCAGCGCCCTTCGCTCTGACGCGCAGCCCTGTTGATGCTAGTATTGATGCGATATAGCATCAAAAAAGGAGCCGTCATGCGCACCACCGTCACCATTGACGACACGCTCTACCAGCAGGCGCTGGAGATGGCCGACCCGAGCATGGACAAGGCCGACCTGTTCCGCGAGGCGATCCAGACCTTCGTCCGCGTGCAGGCCGCCAGGCGCCTGTCGGCCCTGGGTGGCAAGGCGCGCACGATGCCGGACATTCCGCGCCGCCGCGAGGAGCCTGCCACGCGATGAGTGTGCTGGTCGACACCTCCGTCTGGGTGGACCACTTCCGGCATGGCAACGATGCGCTGGTCGCGCTGATGGCGCTGGATCGGGTGCTGACCCATCCCATGGTCGTGCTGGAGCTGGCCTGCGGCACGCCGCCTGCACCGCGCCGCAGAACGCTCGACGACATCGGACTGCTGCGCGCGGCGCGACAGGCCACGCCCGCGGAAGTGCTGGCGTTCGTGGAGCAGGAAAAACTCTATGGCCTCGGCTGTGGCCTGGTGGACCTGAACCTGCTGGCCTCCACGCTGATCACGCCCGATGCCAGGCTCTGGACACTCGATCGCCGGCTGCGCGACCTGGCCGCGCGCTTCGGCGTGGCCCATTCCCTGGAACGGCACTGAACGCCATCCGCCCCAATGAACCCCGAAGACCTGCAACGCCTCGTGACCCTGGAGATGCCCTTCGGCAAGCACAAGGGCATCCTGATCGCCGACCTGCCCGGCAACTACCTGACCTGGTTCGCGCGCGAAGGCTTTCCCAAGGGCGAGATCGGCCGGCTGCTGCAGCTGATGCACGAGATCGACCACAACGGGCTCAAGCCGCTGCTCGATCCGCTGCGCACCCGCCCCCGCGCTCATCGGTAGGCGTCGGCGTAGCGCGCGACCGTCAGGCCGTCGAGGTCGATGTCGGGCGTGCGGCCCGAGATCACGTCGGCCAGCATGCGGCCGGTGCCGGCCGCCATGGTCCAGCCCAGCGTGCCGTGGCCGGTGGCCAGGAACAGGTTGGGCCAGCGCGTGGCGCCGACGATGGGCGTGCCGTCGGGCGTCATGGGGCGCAGCCCGCACCAGAACTCGGCGCGCGACACATCGCCGCCCTGCGGGAACAGGTCGGTCACCACGTGTTCCAGCGTCTGCCGGCGCGCCTCGTGCAGCTTCAGCGTGTAGCCGGCCAGCTCGGCCGTGCCGCCCACGCGGATGCGCTCGCCCAGGCGCGTGACCGCCACCTTGTGCGTCTCGTCCATCACGGTCGACTCGGGCGCACCGGCCGCGTCGGTGATCGGCACGGTGATCGAGTAGCCCTTGACCGGGTACACCGGAATGCGCAGGCCCAGGTCTTTGAGCAGCAGCGGCGAATGGCTGCCCAGCGCCACCAGGTAGGCATCGGCGGCGAGCGTGCCGGCGGCGGTCTGCACGCCGGTGATGGTGCCGCCCGACGATTCGATGCGGCGGATCTGCGTGCCGTAGCGGAACTGCACGCCCAGCCCGGCCGCCAGCGCCGCCAGCCGCTGCGTGAACTGGAAGCAGTCGCCGGTCTCGTCGCCCGGCAGCAGCAGGCCGCCGACGAACTTCTCGCGCACCGCGGCCAGCGCCGGCTCGTGGCGGATGCAGCCCTCGCGGTCGAGCAGTTCGAAGGGCACGCCGTCGCGCCGCAGCACCGCGATGTCGGCCGCGGTGCCGTCGAGCTGGGCCTGGGTGCGGAACAGCTGCAGCGTGCCCTGCATGCGCTGGTCGTACTCGATGCCGGTCTGCGCGCGCAGCTCGCGCAGGCAGTCGCGGCTGTACTCGGCCAGGCGCACCATGCGGCCCTTGTTGAGGTCGTAGCGCGTGGCGGTGCAGTTGCGCAGCATCGCGAAGCCCCAGCGCACCAGCGCCAGGTCGAGCTGCGGCCGGATCACCAGCGGGCGGTGGTGCATCAGCAGCCATTTCACGGCCTTGAGCGGCACGCCCGGCCCGGCCCAGGGCGAGGAATAGCCGGGCGAGACCTCGCCGGCATTGCCGTAGCTGGTCTCCATGCCCGCGGCCGGCTGCCGGTCCACCACCGTGACCTCGTGGCCGGCCAGCGCCAGCTGGTAGGCCGAACTCACGCCGATCACGCCGCTGCCCAGAACAAGAACCTTCATTCCCTGAACTCCCAGTTGCCATGCGCCCGGATGGACGCGCCAGTGTAAGAGCCCGGCCCGGCGCGGGACCCTGACGAATGCGCAGCGAAGATGCGATCATCACGACCCAGGCCGGCCGCTGACCCCATCGGCCGACCTTCATGGAGACGCTTCACGATGATGGCTGTGATCTTCGAAGTCTGGCCCGCAGAAGGCCAGCGCGACACCTACCTGCAGATGGCCGCGGCCCTGCGCGAGGACCTGCTGAAGATGGACGGCTTCCTGTCCATCGACCGCTTCGAGAGCCTCTACGAACCCGGCAAGATGCTGAGCCTGAGCTTCTGGCGCGACGAGGCCTCGCTGGCCGCCTGGCGGGCACTCGATGCCCACCGGCGCGCGCAGGCCGCGGGCCGCAGCCACGTGTTCGGCAACTACCGGCTGCGCATCGCCAGCGTGGTGCGCGACTACGGCATGGACGAACGCGACGAGGCACCGGCCGACAGCCGCAGCGTGCATGGCTGAGGCGACGCTGCCGCACGCGGCCCACCCGGGCGCGCCGCCCCTCTTCCAGGCCGAGCGGCTGCGCAAGCGCTACGGCGAGACCACCGTGGTCGACGACCTGTCCTTCGACATCGCGGCCGGCGAATGCCTGGGCGTGATCGGCCCCAACGGCGCGGGCAAGACCACCACGCTGCGCATGTGCCTGGGCCTGACCGCCCCCGACGGCGGCCGGATCACCTACCAGGGCGAGGACGGCCCGCTGCAGATGCCGCGCGACGCGCTGGCGATCAAGGCGCGGCTCGGCGTGGTGACGCAGTTCGACACCCTCGACCCCGACTTCAGCTGCGCCGAGAACCTGCTGGTCTACGGCCGCTACTTCGGCTTTCGGCGCGCGCAGATCGCACCGCGCATCCCGCAGCTGCTGGAGTTCGCCGCGCTCTCGCACAAGGCCGCGGCCAAGCCCGGCGAACTCTCGGGCGGCATGCGGCGGCGGCTGTCGCTGGCGCGCGCGCTGGTCAACGACCCCCGGCTGCTGCTGCTCGACGAGCCCACCACCGGCCTCGATCCGCAGGCGCGCCACCTGATGTGGGAGCGGCTGCAGGTGCTGCTGCAGCAGGGTAAGTCGATCCTGCTGACCACCCACTTCATGGACGAGGCCGAGCGGCTGTGCTCGCGGCTGCTGGTGCTCGACCACGGCCGCAAGATCGCCGAGGGCCGGCCGCGCGACCTGATCGCCGAGCACCTCGAACCCGACGTGGTCGAGGTCTACGGCAACGGCGCGCTCACGCTGGCCAAGGCGCCCGAACTCCAGGCGCTGGCCGCGCGCATCGAGGTCAGCGGCGAGACCGTGTTCTTCTACACGCAGGACGCGCGTGCGCTGCTGAACGCGTTGACCCGGCACGGCGGGCTGCGCACCTTCCACCGGCCGGCCAACCTCGAGGACCTGTTCCTCAAGCTCACCGGCCGCCAGATCCGCGAGGATGGATAGCCATGTCCGCCACCCCCCTGCCCTTGAACGAAGCCCGCCCCTCCATCTGGCGCCCACCCGCGCTGTCCATGCGCTGGTGGCCGGTGTTTCTGCGCAACCTGCTGGTGTGGCGCAAGCTCGCGATCCCCAGCCTGATCGGCAACATCGCCGAGCCGCTGATCTGGCTGGTGGCCTTCGGCTACGGAATGGGCGCGCTGGTCGGGCAGGTGGAGGTCAATGGCACCAAGGTGCCCTACATCCTGTTCCTCGCGAGCGGCTCGATCTGCATGAGCGCGATGAACGCGGCCTCCTTCGAGGCGCTGTACTCGGCCTTCTCGCGCATGCACGTGCAGAAGACCTGGGACGGCATCATGAACGCGCCGGTCGGGCTCGACGACGTGGTGCTGGCCGAGATGCTGTGGGCCGCTTTCAAGGCCATCTTCACCACCACCGCGATCCTGCTGGTGATGCTGGGCCTGGGCATCAGCCACAGCCCGAAGCTGCTGGTGGCCTGGTGCGTGCTCGCGGGCGCGGGCATCACCTTCTCGTCGATCGCGCTGATCTTCAACGCGCTGGCCAAGGGCTACGACTTCTTCACCTACTACTTCACGCTGTTCATGACGCCGATGATGTTCCTCTCGGGCGTGTTCTTCCCGCTGGAACAGCTGCCCGGCTTCGTGCGCGCGATCGCGGCCTGGCTGCCGCTGACCAACGCGGTGGCGCTGGTGCGGCCGCTGTTCATGGACCAGTGGCCGGCCGATGCGCTGCGGCACGGCCTGGTGCTGGTGGTCTACGGCGTGGCGGCGTTCTGGCTGGCGCTCGCGCTCACGCGCAAGCGCTTCAAGGCTTAGCCGCTTCGGGGCGTGGCCGCGTCAGAACAGCGCCATGCCGCCGTTGATCTCCATCACCTCGCCGGTGATGAAGGACGAACTGTCCGAGCTCAGGAACAGCGCGGCCTTGGCCACGTCTTCCGGCTGGCCTTCGCGGCGCAGCGGCGTGCGCTCGACGCCGGCGGCGCGGCCCTGCGGCGTGTTGAACACGTCGTGGAAGCGCGTGGCGATCAGGCCGGGTGCGATCGCGTTGACGCGGATGCCATCGGGGCCGACCTCCTTGGCCAGCCCGCGCGCATAGGCCAGCAGCGCGCCCTTCGCGGCCCCGTAGTGCGTGGCGGCCGGGCCGCCGCCGTCGTGGCCGGCCAGCGAGGCCATGATCACGATGTTGCCCGTGCGCCGTGGCGTCATGTGCCGCAGCGCGGCGCGGCAGCACAGGAAGGCGCTGGTGAGGTTCAGGTCCATGGCCTGGCGCCAGAACGCGAGCGTGGTGTCGGCGCACTTCACGCGCTGCAGCAGGCCGCCGGCATTGGCGACCAGCACGTCGACGCGACCGAAGCGACCGATGGCGGCCTCGAAGGCGGCATCGACCTGCTGCTCGTCGGTCACGTCCGAGCGCAGGGCCAGCACCCGGTCACCGAACTCCGCCGCCAGGGCCTTGGCCTCGTCCTCGCTGGACCAGTAGGTGAAGACCACGTTGTCGCCGCGCGCGGCGCAGGCGCGCACGATGGCGGCGCCGATGCCCGACGCGCCGCCGGTGACGAGGGTGGTGAGGTTTTCTTGCTGTGGAGTCATGCCTGTTGGTTCCTGGTGGGTTGGTGGCGCACGCCGACGACGGCGGTGGATTCGCGAACGACCAGTTCGGGCACGAAGATCAGTTCGTGCGGCGCCTGGTCGGTGTCTTTCATGCGCTCCAGCACGCGCTCGACCGCGGCGACCGCCATCTCGTGCATGGGCTGGCGCACGGTGCTGAGCCCGGGGCTCAGGTACTGGCCGAGGAACATGTCGTCGATGCCGATCACGGACACGTCCTCCGGCACCCGCCGCCCCGATTGCCGCAGGCCTGCGAGCAGGCCGATGGCCAGCATGTCGTTCATGGCCACGATGCCGGTGGCGCGCACGCCCTGCGCGTGCAGCGCCAGCGCGGCCGTGCGGCCGATCTCGGCCATCTCCATCTCGGACTGGCCGGGTGCCACTTCCTGGGTGTGCACTTCGAAACGCACGCCCGCGCGCTGGCAGGCCTCGCGCGCACCTTCGAGCCGCGCGATGCGGTTGACGGAATGCAGCGGTGCCGAGACATAGGCGATCTGGCGGTGCCCCAGCGACATCAGGTGCTCGGCCGCCATCGCACCGGCGCTGCGGTTGTCCAGGCTGACGTAGTCGATCGGCAGCTCGGCATGCTGGGCCGTGCGGTCGAAGCAGACCGCGGCCAGCCCGTTCTTGATCATCGGCCCCAGGTGTTCCTGGGCCTGCAGCGACGAGCCGAGGATCACGCCCTGGATCCCCTGCGCCATGAAGGCCTGCGCGTACTCGCGTTCGCGGGTGGCGCTGCGCTGCGTGTTGCACAGCAGCACGCCGTAGCCGCGCGCCAGGGCGGCGTCCTCCACCCAGCGCGCCAGCGCGCCGAAGAAGGGGTTGGCGATCGAGGGCACGAGCAGGCCGATCATCGGCATGTGGCCGGTCTTCAGGCGGCGCGCCGACTGGTTGGGCCGGAAGCCCAGCGTCTCGATGACCTGCCGGACGCGCGCCAGCGTGTCGGGCGTCATGCGGGCCTCGCGGCCGTTGAGCACGTTCGAGACGGTGCTGATGGACACGCCCGCCTGACGGGCGACGTCCTCGATGGTGACGGTGGGGTTTTTCAAGAGAATCCGAAGCGGGCGGGCAGCCAGAGGGTGAGGGAGGGCACGAAGGCGATGACCAGCAAGGCCACCAGCAACACGGCCAGGTACTTTGCCATCGGCCGCGCGACGTCGACCATGCGCGTGCCGGTCACCGCACAGGTGGCGAACAGGCCCAGCCCGAGCGGCGGCGCGAACAGGCCGAAGCCCATCGCGATCACCAGCACGATGCCGTAGTGCAGCGGGTGGATGCCCAGCTGCGTGGCGACCGGCGTGAGCAGCGGCCCGAAGATGATCAGCGCCGGCGCGCCTTCGAGCACCGAGCCGAAGACGATCAGCAGCGCGATCGAGATCAGCATGAAGAGCCAGACGCCGTAGGTGTGGCCGGCATTCACCATCGCGGCCGCCAGGTCCTGCGGGATCTGCTCGATGGTCAGCGCATAGGACACGCTGGAGGCCGCCGCGACGATGAAGAGGATCGAACCGGCCAGCGCTGCCGAGTCCACGAACAGCTTGTAGACGCTGCGCCAGCTGAGCTCGCGAAAGGCCAGGCCGCCGACCAGCAGCGCGTACACCACGGCGAAGGCCGACACCTCGGTCGAGGTGGCGATGCCCGAGGTCACGCCCTTGCCGATCATCAAGATCATCAACAGCCCGACCATGGCGCCGCCGATGAGCGTCAGCAGGCGGCGGCGCTGGGGAAAGGCCTGCGCCGGGTCGGCGCGGGTGCCGACGATCACGGCCAGCACGGCCAGGGCCGCGGCGAGGAAAGCGGCCGGCACCAGCCCCGCGATGAACAGGCCGCCGATCGACACGTTGGCCACGAAGCCGAAGATGATCAGGTTGATGCAGGGCGGGATGGTCTCGGCCATCACCGCCGTCGCGGCCAGCAGGCCGGCGGCCTCGTTCTCGTCCTGCTTGCAGCGCCGCACGGCGGGCATCATGATGCCGCCGACCGCCGCCACGTCGGCCAGCTTCGAGCCCGAGATGCCGGAGAAGAAGGCCACCGCGACGATCATGATCAGGTTGATGCCGCCACGCAGACGACCCACGGCGCGCACCAGCAGCTCGATCAGCCGCGACGACATGCCGTTGACCTCCATCACCAGGCCGGCCAGCACGAAGAAGGGAATGGCCAGCAGCACGAAGTGCTCCGCGCCGGCCGCCACCTGCTGCGAATACACCACCATCGGCAGGCTCGGGTTGAGCGTGAAGTAGGTGGCCGAGCTGAAGGCCAGCGCGAAGGCGATCGGCACGCCACCGACCAGGCACAGCACGAAGGACAGCAGCATCCACACGCCGGCGCCCGGCATGGCCGCGGGCGCGAACAGCTGCAGGCCGATCACCGCCAGCACGATCGCCGCCACCGCGATGCCGGGTCCGCGCACTTCGCCCTTCGGCGCCAGCAGCAGGTTGCGCAGCGCGAACACCAGGAACAGCAGGCCGCCGATGACGACCGGCGCCACCAGGATCACCTGCGGCAGGCCGAGCGGCGTGATCTGGCCGCGGCTGGACGCCATCAGCTGCAGGCCGGAGACGCTCATCACCGCGGCCACCAGCAGCACCACCCAGTTGCAGCACTGCAGCGCGAAATCCCTGCCGCGCGCCGGCAGCAGGCCGCGGATGCTGTCGATGCCCATGTGCTGGCCCCTGGCCAGCCCGATGGAGGCGCCGAGGAACACCAGCAGCAGCAACAGGCCGCTGGCCACTTCCTCGGCCCAGTCGAAGGGGTCGTGCAGGAAGTAGCGCCACACGACCGAGCAGAACACCACGAGCACGTCGATGGCGAGCACCAGCGCGGCCACGGCTTCGATCGCCACGCGCAGGCGCGCGGAGGCGCGCTCGATGCGCTCGCGCCCGGACGGCGCCGGGGCGGACACCGCGGAAAAATGGGGTGAGGTCGCCAGCGCCATGACCTCAGCCCTTGGCGCTGCCGATGGCATCGATGATCGGCCGCGTCGCCGGGTACTGCGTGGCGAACTCCGTCCACAGCTTCGACACGTCGCGCGTCAGCGCGGCACGGTCCACCGTCGTCACCGTGACGCCCAGCGCCTTGAGCTGTTCGAAGGCCTTGGCCTCGGTGCTGGCGGCCTGGGCGCGCTGGAACTGCGTGGCGTCGCGCGCGGCCTCGAGGAAAGGCTTCTGCAGCGCGGCCGGGATGCGGTCGAAGGCCCGCTTGCTGATCACCGGCATGACGGGATTGAAGATGTGCTCGGTCAGCATGCAGTGCTTCGCGACCTCGTAGAACTTGCCCGACAGCACGGTCGGCGCGTCCTGCTCGAGGCCGTCGACCACGCCGGTCTGCAGCGCGGTGTAGATCTCGCCGAAGGGAATCGGCGTGGCCACCGCGCCCATGTACTTGAGGGTGGCGACGAAGTTGGGCACCGGCAGCACCCGGATCTTGACGCCGCGCAGCTCGGTCGCCGACTTCATCGGCGCCTTGGTGTAGACGTTGCGCGCGCCCAGGCTGTAGGCATAGCCCAGCACGTTCACCGACGCGCGGTCCATCAACAGCTTCGACAGCGCGGCACCGGCCGGTCCGTCGAGCGACTTGCCCACATGGTCGGCGTTCTGGAACAAATAGCCCATGTCGAGCACGCCGATCTCCGGGACCGCTGTGGCCCAGATCGAGGTCCCGGAAATCATCATGTCGATGGCGCCCAGGCGAACCTGCTGGACGATGTCGGACTCCTTGCCCAGCTGGTTGTTCGGGAAATAGGTCAGCGCCACCTTGTCGCCGGTGGCGGCCTTGAGGTTCTGGGCGAAGCGCTGGTACCAGAGGAAGTGCGAGGAATTGCTGTCGGCCGTGAGCGAGGAACTCATCCGCAGCTGGACCGTCGACTGGGCGCGCGCGAAAGCAGGCACGGCGAGCGCCGCAGCGGCAGCGCAGGCGCGGCCCAGGACGAGGCGTCGGGAAGGCTGGTTCATGGGGTTGTCTCCTGGTGGACGGCGGGCAATGCCGACTCCAACAGAAATCGGTAAATCGTTACACAAGCCGTTTTTGAATCCTAAGCCCGGTCGGTGTAACGTTTTACTGGTGGAAACCATGAGAGCTGTGCCCTGCGCAGGGCCGGGCACGCGATGCCCTCGGGCCGTACGCCAGCGGCAGGCCGGGCGGCCGGCAGCGGCAGTCGATGGAAATTCAGGGGAGGCGTGCCCGCTGCGCTTCGAAGCGAGCCCCGTCAGGCCGAAGGGCTCGGCGCGCTCGCGGCGGCGCCGCTTTCAGACGCGCAGGCTTTTCAGCCGCCGGCCTTGGCCGCAGCGGCCGCGGCCGCCGCGCGCAGCTTGTCCTTCTTGCTCGGGCGCTTGCCCTTGATGCCGCCCGTGCCGGCTTCGGCCTGGGCGTTCGGCACCTCTCGCGGGGCCGGCTCGAAACCCGCGATCCGTTCGCGCGGCACCTGGGCGCCCTGGCGCTTCTCGATCAGGCGGAAATGCGCCTCGTCGTTCTCGGTGATGAAGCTCACGGCCACGCCGCGCTCGCCCGCGCGCCCGGTGCGGCCGATGCGGTGCACATGGTCGACCGCGGAGCGCGGAAGGTCGTAGTTGACCACTGCGGGCAGCTGCACCACGTCGATGCCGCGCGCGGCCAGGTCGGTGGCCACCACCACCTGCACGCGCGAAGCCTTGAAGTCGGCCAGCACCTGGCTGCGCTTGCCCTGGCTCAGCACGCCATGGAAAGGCTCGGCCTCGAGGCCGGTCTTGCGCAACTTGTCGGCCACGATCTCGGCCGCATGCTTGGTCGCGACGAACACCAGCACGCGCGCCCAGCCCTCGTCGCGCACCAGCTTGGCGAGCAACTGGGTGCGGCGCGAGGTGTCGACCTCGATGGCGCGCTGCGCGATGTCGGGCGCGGTGGCCGGCTCGGAGGGCACGTCGATGCGCAGGGGGTCGCGCAGCACCGTCGCGGCCAGCGCCTCGATGGCCGGCGGGAAAGTGGCCGAGAACAGCAGGGTCTGGCGGCGCGCGGGCAGCAGGCCCAGGATGCGCTGCAGTTCGTCGGCAAAGCCCAGGTCGAGCAGCCGGTCGGCCTCATCCAGCACCAGCGTCGACAGCGCGCCCAGGCGCAGGGCGTTGTGGTCCACCAGATCCAGCAGCCGGCCCGGCGTGGCGACCATCACGTCGGCGCCGCCGCGCAGCGCCATCAGCTGGGGGTTGATCGACACGCCGCCGAAAGCCACGCCGATGCGCAAGGTGGTGGGCAAGGCGCGCGCCAGTTCCCGCAGGGTTTCGCCGACCTGGGCGGCGAGTTCGCGCGTGGGCACCAGCACCAGCGCCGGCAGATCGCGCGCCGAACCGTTGCGTTCAGCCAACAGTTTTTGGAGCAAAGGCAGCGCATAGGCGGCCGTCTTGCCCGACCCGGTCTGGGCCGAGGCCAGCAGATCGCGTCCCGCCAGCACGGCCGGGATGGCCGCGCTTTGCACCGGCGTCGGCTCGGCATAGCCCTGGGCGCTGGCAGCCAGCGCGAGAGGAGAAAGAAGGCCCAGGGCGGTGAATGGCATGCGGAAATGGTGTCGTGAACGAGGCCCGAAAAGGGGGCGAAGGGGAAGCCGGAAGCATAGCCAGCCTGTCTCGCCGCCGGTTCCGATGCTTTTTTTTCAGGGTTTACGCGCGAGTCGTAAAAGCTTTTCACCCAAAACGCCAGGAGTGGACGACAATGCTTCAGCGTTTCAGGCGGTCTCCGTCTGCAGCGTGAACCGGTGATCGGTCAGTTTCGCGCCACAGCGCTCTTTCAGTCAGTTGTGATTCTGGGACTCCATCGCTTTGTTATTTTGGTTTGAATTAGGAGTCCCTCCATGGGCAAAAAACTGTACGTAGGCAATCTGTCCTACTCCATCCGCGACAACGATCTGGAACAAGCCTTCGGCGAGTTCGGTGCTGTCACCAGCGCCAAGGTCATGATGGAACGCGAAACGGGCCGCTCCAAGGGTTTCGGTTTCGTCGAAATGGGTTCCGACGCTGAAGCGCTCGCAGCCATCGAAGGCCTGAACGGCCACACCCTCGACGGTCGCGCTCTGACCGTCAACGAAGCTCGCCCGATGGAACCCCGTCCGGCCGGCGGCGGCTTCGGCGGTGGCCGTAGCGGCGGCGGTGGTGGTGGCGGCTACGGCGGTGGTGGTGGCGGCGGCGGTTACGGCGGTGGCGGTGGCCGCAGCGGTGGCGGCGGCGGCGGTGGTTACGGCGGCGGCGGCGGCGGTGGCCGCGGCGGCTACTAAGCCCTCGACCTCACATCCGTGAAAAGAAAAGGCTCCTTCGGGAGCCTTTTTTGCGTCTTCTCGCAGCCATCGAGGCCTGTCCACGAAGACCCGCACGAGGCGCTACGCGTTAGTGCGTAGCGCCTTGGTCAGCCAGCGGTCAGGCGCCGCAAACGACCCTCACGGCTCCAATACAGAGGGTCGAGACAATGGGTATCAAGAGTCAAGCTGACTTCTTTTCAGGGGTCATGTTCACTGCCGTGGGCGCCACTTTCGCGGTCGGCGCCACCACGTACAACATCGGAGACGGCGCCCGCATGGGGCCCGGCTATTTCCCGCTCATGCTGGGCGTGCTGCTGGCCCTGCTGGGGCTGGTGATCATCTTCCAGTCCCTGGTGGTCGAAACCGCGGACGGCGGAAAGATCGGCAAATGGGCCTGGAAGCCGCTGTTCTTCGTGATCGCCGCCAACCTGGCCTTCGGCGTGCTGCTGGGCGGCCTGCCGAGCATCGGCCTGCCCGCCATGGGGCTGATCCTCGCGATCTACGCACTGACCATCATCGCCAGCCTTGCGGGCGAGCATTTCAAGCTGCGCGACGTGCTGGTGCTGGCCACCATCCTCGCCGTCGGCAGCTACGTCGCCTTCATCTGGGCGCTCAAGTTGCAGATCCAGGTCTGGCCCACGTTCATTTCGGGCTGAGAGAAAAAGAAAGAAAAACATCATGGATCTGATTCACAACCTCTCGATCGGCTTCGGCGTCGCGTTCACTTTCACGAACCTGCTGTACTGCCTGATCGGCTGCATCCTGGGCACGCTGATCGGCGTGCTCCCCGGCATCGGCCCGGTCGCGACCATCGCGATGCTGCTGCCCGCCACCTACGCATTGCCGCCCGTGTCGGCGCTGATCATGCTGGCCGGCATCTACTACGGCGCGCAGTACGGTGGCTCGACCACCGCCATCCTGGTCAATCTTCCCGGGGAATCGTCCTCGGTCGTGACCTGCATCGACGGCTACCAGATGGCCCGACAGGGACGCGCGGGCCCCGCGCTCGCGGCGGCCGGCCTGGGCTCCTTCTTCGCCGGCTGCGTGGGCACGCTGATCCTCGCGGCCTTCGCACCGCCCTTGACCGAACTGGCCTTCAAGTTCGGTCCCGCCGAGTACTTCTCGCTGATGGTGCTGGGCCTGATCGGCGCGGTGGTGCTGGCCTCGGGCTCGCTGCTCAAGGCGGTCGCGATGATCGTGCTGGGCCTGCTGCTGGGCATCGTCGGCACCGACGTGAACTCGGGCGTGGCCCGCTTCAGCTTCGACATCCCTGAACTGACCGACGGCATCGGTTTCGTCGTGATCGCCATGGGCGTGTTCGGCTACGGCGAAATCATCGGCAACCTCTCGCAGCCCGACGACGAGCGCGAAGTGTTCACCGCCAACGTCAAGGGCCTGTGGCCCACCAAGGACGACTTCAAGCGCATGACGCCGGCCGTGCTGCGCGGCACGGCACTGGGTTCCGCGTTGGGCATCCTGCCCGGCGGCGGTGCGTTGCTGGCGGCCTTCGCGGCCTACGCGCTCGAGAAGAAGATCAAGATGCAGCCGGGCGAAGTGCCCTTCGGCAAGGGCAACATCCGCGGCGTCGCATCGCCCGAGTCGGCCAACAACGCCGGTGCGCAGACCTCCTTCATCCCGCTGCTGACGCTGGGCATCCCGCCCAACGCCGTGATGGCGCTGATGGTGGGTGCGATGACCATCCACAACATCCAGCCCGGCCCGCAGGTCATGACCAGC
>NZ_JAAAFX010000004.1:1449285-1848234 GCF_019352895.1 Variovorax boronicumulans
ACGGTGCCCTACAAGTTCCTGTTCCCGGCCATCGTGCTGTTCTGCGCAGTGGGCGTGTACTCGACCAACAACAACACCTTCGACGTCTGGATGGTGGGCCTGTTCGGTTTCATCGGCTACCTGTTCCTCAAGCTCAAGGCCGAACCCGCGCCGCTGCTGCTGGGCTTCATCCTGGGCCCGATGATGGAAGAGAACCTGCGCCGTGCGCTGCTGCTGTCGCGCGGCACCTGGAGCGTGTTCGTCACGCGGCCGCTGTCGGCCGGCCTGCTGGTCGCCGCCGTGCTGCTGCTGGGCATCGTGCTGCTGCCGTCGATCAAGGCCAAGCGCGAGGAAGCCTTCGTAGAGGAATGACTCTCCCCCGGGGGCTCGCGCACCGCGTGTCGCTTCGCCCTCCCCCCTTCCGGGGGGCGACACCGGCGGCCCGGCAGAGCCGGTTCCGCGGTAGTACTTGGCTCTCCCCCAAGGGCTCGCGCACTGCGTGTCGCTTCGCCCCTCCCCCTTCCGGGGGCGACACCAGCGGCCCGGCAAAGCCGGTTCCGCGGTGTCTCACGAACAAGAAAGCCGCCCTCTCGGGCGGTTTTCTGCTTTGGGGCGGGATGGTTTGTTTGCGTTCAGCTCGCTTCGACGACGAAGCTCACGACCGTGGTGGCGCTGCCGCCGATGTTCAGGGTCGCGAAGCGGCGGGCGCCTTCGACCTGGCAGGCGCCGGCGCGGCCGGTGACCTGGCGGGCGGCGTCGAGGACCATGCGCACGCCGGTGGCGCCGACCGGGTGGCCCAGGCCGATCAGGCCGCCGCTGGGGTTGATGGGCAGGCGGCCGCCGTGGGCGATGGTGCCGTCCTCGATCGCGCGCCAGCTCTGGCCGGGCGCGGTGAGGCCGAAGTGGTCGATGGCCATGTACTCGGTGGTGGTGAAGCAGTCGTGCGTCTCGATGCCGTCGAGCGCGAAGACGTCGGCCACGCCCGCGCGCCGGAACGCGCCCTGGATCGCCTCGCGCACATGCGGGAACACATAGGGCTGGCCCGCGCTGGCCTGCAGCTTGGGCGCGAGCTGCAGGTGCGCGGTGCGGTGACCCCAGCCCGCGATGCGCGGCAGCGCTTCGAGCGACAACCCCTGGCGTGCAGCCCAGGCTTTCGCAAAGCGCGGCGAGGCGAGGACCACGGCCGCGGCGCCGTCGGTCACCTGGCCGCAGTCCTGGCGCCGGATCATGCCTTCGATCACCGGGTTGGCCTCGTCGTCGGCGGTGAAGCTGGCGTCGGTGTACAGCCAGCCGCGCGTCTGCGCCAAGGGGTTGCGGCGCGCGTTGCCGATGTTGATCTCGGCGATGCGCGCCAGGTGTTCGTACTTCAGGCCGAAGCGCCGCTCGTATTCCTGCCCCACCAGATGGAACATGTGCGGCCAGACGTAGGTCGCGCCCTCGCCTTCCTGGCCGACCCAGGTGGCCGCGCCCAGGTGCTGCGCCGCCACCGCGCCGGGCACGTTGCGCTCGAGCTCCACGCCGGTGACCAGCACGCAGTCGTAGCGGCCGCATTCGATCTCCGCGGTCGCGGCCAGCAGCGCGATGCTGCCCGAAGCGCAGGCCGCTTCGTGCCGGCCCGCGGGCGTGCCGTCGAAACCCGGGTCGATGGCCGCGAGCATGCCGCCCAGCTGGCCCTGGCCGGTGAACAGCTCGCCCACGAAATTGCCGACGTGGCCGGCCTCGATGTCGCGCGCGTCGAGCCGTGCATCGGCCAGCGCGCCCTGCACCGCTTCGCGCATGAGTTCGAACAGGCCGTCGCCAGCGCGCGCGGCGTTGCGCGCGAAGTCGGTCTGGTGACCGCCGAGGATGTAGACAGGGGAGGATGTCATGCGCGTCTTTCTGAGGAAGGGGTGGCGTGGCGCTGCACGGCCGCCTCGCGCGCCTGGGCGCGCAGCGGTGCCTTGACCAGCTTGCCGTTGAGGTTGCGCGGCAGCGGCGTGGCGCTGACCGTGACGAAGTCGGGCGTCTTGTAGTCGGCCAGCATGCGGCGGCACAGCGCGCGCACCGCCTCGGTGTCGATCGCCTCGGTCGCGTGCACGAACACATGGATGCGCTCGCCCAGCACCGCACACGGGCTCGCGACCGCGGCCACCTCGACCACGCCGGGATGGCGCTGGATCACGTTCTCCAGCTCCACGCAGTAGACCTTGAAGCCGCCGCGGTTGATCATGTCCTTGAGGCGGTCGAACACGCGCACGAAGCCCTCGGCATCGATGCTGCCGATGTCGCCCGAGCGCCAGTAGCCGGCCACGAAGGACGCGCGCGTGGCCTCGGCATTGGCCCAGTAGCCGATGGCGTTGCCCGGGCTGCGGATCCACAGCTCGCCCGATGCACCGACCGCCACCTCGAGCCCGTCGGCATCGAGCACGCGGATGTCGACGCAGGGCACGACCGTGCCCACGGTGTCGGGGTGGCGCGCCGCATCGCCGCGCTCGGTGAGCGTGACGGCCGAGGTCGTCTCGGTGGCGCCGAAGCCGTTGTAGAGCGCCAGGCCCGGCAGCGCCTCGGCCAGCCGTGCGATCGTGACCTCGGGCATCGCGGCGCCGCCGAAATGGCCGATGCGCCAGCACGAGAGATCGCGCTGCGGCAACTCCGGATGCAACAGGCACAGGTTGTACATGGCCGGCACCATCACCGCCGCGCTCACGCGGCGCGCCTCGATCAGCGCCAGCGTCTCGCCGGCGTTGAACTGGCGCTGCAGCACCAGGCAGCCGCCCACCTGCAGCGCGACCACGACCACCGCCAGCAGCCCCGAGATGTGCGAGCCGGGGATGGTCAGCAGCAGCCGGTCGTCGGCCGTGTAGCCGAAGCGCCGCACGTAGTGGCGCGCGGTGTGGAAGAAGCCCAGGTGCGACAGCACCGCGCCCTTGGGGTGGCCGGTGGTGCCCGAGGTGTACATGATGCAGGCGGGCTGCGTGTCGGCGAAGCCGGCCGCCACGGGTGCGTCGTTGCCGCCGGCCAGCAGTCCGGTGTATGTCAGCCCATCCGTGGGGTGACCGGCTTCCTCGATGCACACCCGGCAGTGCACGCCCGTGATCTCTTCGCGCGGCGGCAGCCGGTCGGCCAGCGAGGCGTCGAACACCAGCGCCGCCGCACCGCACTGGTTGAGCATGTAGGCCAGCTCGGGCGCGCTCTGCCGCACGCCGATCGGCACCGCGATCGCGCCGAGGCGCCAGAGGCCGGCCAGCAGCACCACGAATTCGGCGCGGTTGCCCACGAACAGCGCCACGCGGTCGCCGGCTTTCACATCCAGCGCGAGCAAGCCGCTGGCGACGCGGTCGGCCAGGCGGTCGAGCTGCTTGTAGCTGAGGGTGCGTTCGCCGTCCTCGATCGCCGGCGCCTCGCCGCGCGCGGCCACCGAGGCGCGCAGCATCGCGTCGAGGTTGCGCGAGCGCTCGGCGTAGCAGGGCACGAGCCGGTCGCCGTAGAGCGCCTCCAGGCGCAGTGCGTCGCTCATGGCTGCGGCCTCGCTTCGCGCGGTGCCGTGGGTTCGCGCATGCGCACCGCGCCGTCGATGCGCACCACCGAGCCGTTCATCATCCCGTTCTCGATCAGCGCCTGCACCATGTGCGCGAACTCCTCGGGCCGGCCCGGGCGCGGCGGGAAGGGCACGTCGTCGATCAGCGTGCGGCGGGTGTGGGTGGGCACCACCTCGTACATGCCGGTCTCGAAGGTGCCGGGCGCGATCGCCATCACGCGGATGCCGAAGCGCGCGAGCTCGCGCGCCAGCGGCAAGGTCATGCTGGCCACGCCGGCCTTCGACGCGCCGTAGGCGGTTTGCGCCGACAGCGCCTCGTAGGCGGCCACCGAGGCGGTGTTGACGATCACGCCGCGGTCCTCGCCGTCGGCCGCATCGTCGCTGCTCAGGCCTTCGGCGAACAGGCGGATGGTGTTGAAGGTGCCGACCAGGTTGACCTCGATCACGCGGCGGAACACGTCGAGTTCGCGCGGCACGACCCTGCCCGTGGCCTTGTCGGTGCGGAACACGCGCGCGGGGCCGAGCACGCCGGCGCAATTGACCAGGATGCGCGGCGTGCCCAACGCGTCGCGCAGCTGGGCGAAGGCCGCTTCCATGCCGGCGTCGGAGCACACGTCGCCGCCGAGCGCGAGCACCTGCGGCATCGCCTTCGCCAGGGCGTCGAGCGGCGCGCCGGCCAGGTCGATCGCGGCCACGCGCGCGCCCTGCGCCGCGAGCCGCTGCACCGTGGCACGACCCAGGCCCGAGGCCGCGCCGGTGACGACGGCCACTGTTTGGTCGATCTGCATCGTGTCCTTTTCTTCTCTATCTTGAAGCGCCCGCGTCAGACGCGGGCCGGCATGCGCAGCCCGCCGTCGAGGCGGATCACCTCGCCGTTGAGCATCGGGTTGGCGACGATGGCCAGCACCAGCGCCGCGAATTCGTCGGCCCGGCCCGGCCGCTTGGGGAACGGCGGCACGGCCGCGAACACCACCTCGCGCGACTTCGGCGCGAGGTTGAGCGTCATCGGCGTCTCGAACACGCCCGGCGCGATGCCCATCACGCGGATGCCGTGTTCGCCCAGCTCGCGCGCCAGCGGCAGCACCATGCCGGCCACGCCGCCCTTCGAGGCCGCATAGGCCGCCTGCCCCATCTGGCCGTCGAAGGCCGCGATCGAGGCGGTGTTGACGATCACGCCGGCCTCGGCGTCGCCGGTGCGGCCTTCGATCATCTGCGGCACCGCGCAGCGGATGCAGTTGATCGCACCCAGCAGGTTGATCTCGACCACACGGCGGAAGGCGGCCAGCGGCATGGCGACGCCGCGGCGCACCACGCTGCCGGGGTCGGCGATGCCCGCGCAATTGACCAGCAGCGCGGTGCGGCCCAGCCGCGCCTCGACCTGCGCGAACACGGCCTCGATGCCCTCGGCATCGGCCACGTCGGCCGCGAAGCCGGTGGCGCCGAGGCGAGCCGCCGCCGCTTCGACCGCCACCGCATCGCGGTCGATCAGCACCACACGGGCACCGGCCGCCCGCAGCGCCTGCGCGGTCGCCGCGCCCAGGCCCGAGGCGCCGCCGGTGACCACCGCCACCTTGTCTGCGATCGTCGAACGCATGTCTTGCACGGGCATCTCAGGCCTCCCTCACACCGTCGCACGAAGCACGAGGCATGACACCGCCAAGGCCAAAGTCCAGGGACACCACGGCACTGGCTCTGCCAGGCCGGGGGCGTCGTCCCTTCGAGGGGGAAGCGCCACAGGCGCGACGGGGGCGGGTCATGCGCCCGGACGGTTCATCTGGCAGTTCACGGGGAGTTCTGTGACCGGCCCCGGTATCTTCGCCACCGTCTTCCACCCCATGCCCAGGCCCTCGGCGTCGTACTTGACGCCCTTCACCAGCTGGTTGATGTAGAGCGGATGCGTGGCCTGGTGGTCTTCCTTGCGCATCTGGATCTTGCCGAAGGGCGAGTCGTACTCCATGCCTTCGAGCGCCTGCGCGATCTTCACCAGGTCGGTGGTGTTGCCCACCTTCTGGATGGCGCGCGCCAGCATGTCCATCTGCACCAGGATCGAGGTGTAGTAGAGGTCCTCGCCGTACTTGGCCTTGAAGTCGCGCTGGTATTTCTCGAGGGCCGGCTGCTTGTCCTCGACCGGCACGTTGGGGTGCCACGACGAGATCTGGAACACCGTGTCTTCCCCCGCGGCGCCGATCGAGGTGGGCACGCCGAACAGGCCGCCGTAGTAGGTCACATAGCGCGCGTTCGAGCCCGACTCCTTGCTCGCGCGCACCAGCAGCGACAGGTCGTTGCCCCAGTTGCCGGTGAGCACCGTGTCGGCGCCCGACTGCTTGATCTTGAGCACGTAGGGCGAGAAGTCCTTGACCTTGCCGAAGGGATGGAAGTCGTCGCCGACGAACTGCACGTCGGGCCGCGCCTTGCCGATGATGGCGCGTGCGTCGGCGCTGACCTGGCGGCCGAAGGCGTAGTCCTGGTTGATCAGGTAGATCTTCTTGATCTGCGGGTTCTGCTTCACGTAGTCGGCGATGGCGTACATCTTCATCAGCTGGTGGGCCTCGAAGCGGAACATCCAGAAGCTGCACTTCTCGCCGGTCAGTTCGGGCAGCGCCGAGCCGTAGTTGAGGTAGAGCACGCGCGAATCGGGGTTGCGCGCGTTGTGCTTTTCCACCGCGCCCTCGAGCGCGCCCGCGATGCCCGAGTTGCCGGCCTGCACCATGAAGCTGATCTTCTGGTCGATGGTGCTGTTGAGCATCGAGATCGCCTTGGCCGGATCGCCCGCGTTGTCCATCGGCACCACCTCGAGCTTGCGGCCCAGCACGCCGCCACGCTCGTTGATCAGGTCCACCGCATAGAGCAGCGTCTTGGCCACCGTGACACCGGTCGAGGCGGTGGGCCCCGAGAAGGTGTCGATGTGCGAGATCTTGAGCGTCGGTTGCGCTTGCGCGTTGGCCGCGAGCGCCCAGGGAACGAGCGCGGCGCCCACACACAGGGAGCGGCACAGTGAACGAAGGAATGCCATGGTTTGTCTCCGGAGGAAGTCGGTGCGCGGGAGGTCCGCACCCGCTCGTTTCTTTGAGGTCAATGAAAGTTACTCTGCAGTAACTTGTCGTTAATATAGGAACGACAAGGCGCCTCGTCAAGCGGGCAGACCCGTTGCGCGCTTGGCCCACAATCCCCTGCATCCATGGCCTCCACGTCCAAAGTCAAAACCCCGCCGAAGCCGCCGCGCTGGAACAATGCGCTGGCCGGCACGCCCGACCCGCGCGAGATCCGCAAGCGCGCGCTGATCGCCGCCGCCGGCCGCACCTTCGGCGTCAAGGGCTTCCACAACACCACGCTGGACGACATCGCGAACGCGCTGGCCGTGACCAAGCCCGCGCTCTACCGCTACGTCAAGAACAAGCACGAGATCCTCTACGAATGCCATCGGCTGGCCATCGGCATGGCCGAGGAGGCGCTGGCCGAAGCCGAGGCCGAGCAGCCCGCGGCGCTCGATGCACTGCGCGACTTCGTCGAGCGCTACATCCGCAAGATGACCAGCGAGCTCGGCACCTGCGTGGTGCTGACCGAGTACTACTCGATGACCGCGCAGCACCACGCGCTGATCCAGCAGCGCCGCCGCGTGGTCGACACGCAGCTGCGCGCGCTGGTCACGCGCTGCATCGACGAGGGCGCGATCGCGCCCTGCGATCCCAAGCTCGCGGTGTTCTTCTTCATGGGCGCGATCAACAACATCAACCGCTGGTTCACCGAGAAGGGCGAGACCCGTGGCGACGCGATCGCCGCGGCCTTCGCGGACCATGTGATCCATGGGCTGCGCCCGGCCGCGAAGGGCCGGCGCGCCAAGGCCGGCACCTAGAAATCAGGCCTGCAAGGCGCGCCGCAGTTCGGCCGCGCACAGCGCGAGCGCGGTGTTCGCTTCGTCGAGCACCCGGCCCATCGGCAGGAAACCGTGGATCTGGCGCTCGAAACAGACGTAGCTGGTGCGGTTGCCGGCCGCGGCGAGCGCATTCGCGTAGGCTAGGCCTTCGTCGCGCAGCGGGTCGTAGCCGGCCGTGAGCACGAGTGCGGGCGGCAGCCGAGACAGGTCGGTGTGCAGCAGCGGCGAAGCGCGCCAGTCGAGGTCGTGCCGAGCGTCGTCGATGTAGTGGTCGTGGAAATAGGCCAGCGTATCGCGCGTGAGCAGGTAGCCCTCGCCGTTGGTGCTGTGCGAGGGCTGGCCGCGCCGCATGTCGGTGGCCGGGTAGATCAGCAGCTGGAAGGCGATCGGCAGGTCGCCCGCATCGCGCGCCGCGATCGCGACCACGGCCGCGAGGTTGCCGCCTGCGCTGTCGCCGCCCACGGCGAGCCGCTGCGCATCCAGGCCCAGCGACGCCGCGTGGTCATGCACCCAGCGTGTGGCCGCCAGGGCATCGTCCACGGCCGCAGGAAAGCGGTGCTCGGGCCCCATGCGGTAGTCGACCGCGACCACGGCGCAGCCCGCGCCGTTGGCCAGGCCGCGGCACAGCACGTCGTGGGTTTCGAGGTCGCCGATGACCCAGCCGCCGCCGTGGAAGTACACCAGCACCGGCAGCAGCGCACCGGGCACCGAACCCAGCGGCCGGTAGAGCCGCAAGGGAATCCCCTCGGCCTGCAGATCGCGGACCTCCGCCACCTCGGGCGCATCGGGCTGGGTGAAGGTGCGGCGCTCGCGGTAGGTGGCGCGGGCCTCGGCCGGCGAGAGCGTGTGCGTAGGCGGCACGCCGCGTTCCTTCATCAGATCGAGCAGGGCACGGGCCTGGGGATGCAGCATGGGACGCTCTCTTCCGGGGGGTGGATGGAGGGGTGGATCAGGCCTGGCGCGGCTTCACGCGCGAGGCGGCTTCCTTGGCGTTGGCGCGTGCGGTGTCGACATCGGCTGCATGCGCGAGCGCGACGCCCATGCGGCGCTTGACGAAGCTCTCGGGCTTGCCGAACAGGCGGATGTCGACGCCATGCACCGACAGCGCATCGGCCACGCCGTCGAACACGATGCCGGTGGCGTCGACGCCACCGTAGATCACCGCGCTGGCGCCGGCGCTCTTGAGCGTGGTGTCGACCGGCAGGCCCAGGATCGCGCGCGCGTGCAGCTCGAACTCGTTCTGCCACTGGGTGGCCATGGTCACCATGCCGGTATCGTGAGGGCGCGGGCTGACTTCGCTGAACCAGACCTCCTCGCCCTTGACGAAGAGCTCGACGCCGAACAGGCCCTGGCCGCCCAGGTCGTCGGTCACGGCGCGCGCGATCTGCTGTGCTTTCTTGAGCGCGACCGGCGACATCGGATGCGGCTGCCAGCTCTCGACATAGTCGCCGCCCACCTGCACATGGCCGATGGGCTCGCAGAAGTGCGTCTGCACCGCCGCCTGGGCGTCGGGCGCGCGCACGGTCAGCAGCGTGATCTCGTAGTCGAAGTCGATGAAGCCCTCGACGATCACGCGGCCGTGGCTCACGCGGCCGCCCGCCATCGCGTAGTCCCAGGCTTTCTGCACGTCGGCGGGCCCGTCGATCTTGCTCTGGCCCTTGCCCGAGCTGCTCATCACGGGCTTGACGATGCAGGGGTAGCCGATGCCGGCATCGATGGCGGCCTGCAGCTCGGCCAGCGAATCGCAGAACTTGTAGGGGCTGGTCGGCACGCCCAGCGTCTCGGCCGCCAGGCGACGGATGCCTTCGCGGTCCATCGTGAGCCGCGCGGCGCGCGCGGTCGGGATCACGCGCACCACGCCCGCGGCTTCGAGCTCCTGCAGCATCGGCGTGGCGATGGCCTCGATCTCGGGCACCACCAGGTGTGGGCGCTCGGCCTCGATCAGCGCCTTGAGCTGGGCCGGATCGCTCATCGTGATGGTCCGCGCATGGTGCGCCACCTGCTGGCCCGGCGCGTTCTCGTAGCGGTCGACCGCGATGGTCTCGACGCCCAGGCGCTGCAGCGCGATCAGCACCTCCTTGCCGAGCTCGCCGGAGCCGAGCAGCATCACGCGGGTGGCCGAGGGGGACAGGGGGGTGCCGAGGGTGGTCATGGTGCAAACGATGAGAGGGTGTCGAGGGTTGCCATCGTAGCGCTGTGCCTGCCTCAGCGCGGCGCTGGCCGCGGCGCGCCGCGCACGACGAATCGGCGCAGGAAACCGAAGGGGCGATGCACGCCGGCAGGCTCCCCGACGAAGGGCAGCCGCCAGGCGGGAACGGCGAGCAGTTGCACGCTCCAGGGCGTGCCGCCCATGAAGTGGAACGCCAGGGTGTCCGGCGGCTGGATCTGCAATGCGCGGAAGTTTCCGGTGGCATAGGCGCTGCCGATGCGCGCCGAGTCCAGCCGCAACGTGCCCGCGGGGTTCAGCAGATGGATGCTCAGCATGTCCTCGAACGGCACGTCGTCGGTGAGGAACAGCAGCCAGCCCGCGTCGCACCGGAGCGCGGCTTCCAGCACCACGCCGGACAGGCACAGCCCGGTGGCGCGCCCGTCGATGCGCAGTTCACAGCGCGGCGGCTGGTCGCTTTGCGCGGGTGGGGCGGGCAGGATCGAGATCTGGTCGCTGAGGTGGAGCATGGGGCGAGGGGTGCGGACGTCGTGCCCGCCGACGACAATGTATCCCTGCAACCGGGTGCCCTCCAGGCCATGGCACGAACGCGACCGCCGACAGCGTGCCGCCTCGTTAGCATTCCACCCATCCTCTTTCTGCATTTTTTGGAGTTCTCGCATGCGCATTCAAACCGTCGGCATCATCGGCGCCGGAACCATGGGCAACGGCATCGCACAGGCGTGCGCCGTCGCAGGCGTCAAGGTCGTGATGGTCGACATCTCGCAGGCCGCGGTCGACAAGGGCCTGACCACCGTGGGCGGCAGCCTCGACCGCCTGATCAAGAAGGAAAAGCTCACGGCCGAGCAGAAGACCGCCGCGCTGGCGCTGATCCAGGGCTCGACGAACTACGACGACCTCAAGGGCGCGCAGCTGGTGATCGAGGCCGCCACCGAGAACCACGCGCTCAAGCTCAAGATCCTGGGCCAGGTCGATGCGCTGCTGGCGCCCGAGGTGATCATCGCGACCAACACCTCGTCGATCTCGATCACCAAGCTGGCGGCCGCCACCTCGCGCGCCGACCGCTTCATCGGCATGCACTTCTTCAACCCGGTGCCGATGATGGCGCTGGTCGAACTGATCCGCGGCTACCTCACCAGCGACGCCACGCACGACGCAGTCAAGGAACTGGCGGTGCGCCTGGGCAAGTCGCCCATCACGGTGAAGAACGCACCGGGCTTCGTGGTCAACCGCATCCTGGTGCCGATGATCAACGAGGCCTTCTTCGTGCTGTCCGAAGGCATCGCGACCGCCGAGGACATCGACGCCGGCATGAAGCTGGGCACCAACCAGCCGATCGGCCCGCTGGCCCTGGCCGACATGATCGGCCTGGACGTGTGCCTGGCCGTGATGGAGGTCTACCTCGAGGAGTACGGCGACTCGAAGTACCGCCCCTGCCCGCTGTTGAAGGAAATGGTCGCTGCGGGCCAACTCGGCCGCAAGACCGGCCAAGGCGTCTACACCTACTGACCCCCGAGGGGCTGGCCCGCTTCGTGTGGCGGCGCCCTTCCCCCTTTCCAGGGGGCCACACCGGCGGCCCGGCAAAGCCGGTTCCGCGGTGTTCCGCGATAAGAGAAGATAGAGCGCAGGAAGAACAAAAAGACAGGAGACAAGAAATGATCGCCACCGGCACCACCCCGCCGCCCGAAGGATGCATCGACACGCAGGTCCTCGACCATGTGCTGTTGATCGGCATCAACCGCCCTGCCAAGCGCAACGGCTGGACGCCGCGCATGTTCCGCGAAATGGCCGAGGCCTACACCCGGCTCGACGACGATCCGTCGCTGCGCGTCGGCGTGCTGCATGCGTTCGGCGATCACTTCACGGCCGGGCTCGATTTGCCGGCCTTTTCCGAATTCATGCAGCGCGGCGAGAAGGTCGTGCCCAAGGGCATGGTCGAGCCGCACGACTTCGGGCTCGAGGGTTATCGCCGGCGCACCAAGCCGATGGTGGTGGCGGTCAAGGGCATCTGCTTCACCGTGGGCATCGAGCTCATGCTGGGCGCCGACATCGTGATCGCCGCCGACAACTGCCGCTTCTCGCAGCTCGAAGTACAGCGCGGCATCATGGCCACAGGCGGCGCGACGCTGCGCATGGCCGAGCGCGCGGGGCTGGGCAACGCGATGCTGCACCTGCTCACGGCCGACGAGTTCGGCAGCGCCGAAGCCCTGCGGCTGAATTTCGTGCAGCGCGTGATGCCGGCCGGCGAGGAGCTTGGCGAAGCCCTGCGCATCGCCCAGCAGATCGCGGCCCAGGCACCGCAGGCGGTGATCGCCACGCGGCTCAACGTGCTCAAGGCCGTCGAGCAGGGGCCGATGGCCGCGGTGGCCGAGTTCATCGACACGCAGAAGCGCCTGGCCAGCAGCGAGGACGCCGCCGAGGGCGTGCGCGCCTTCATCGAGCGCCGACCGGCCCGCTTCACCGGCCGCTGAGACACCCGGGCGACGGCATCCGCACCGCTCGCCCCACCCGCAGGTTTTTCAACAGAGGAGACCCACCCATGCCTGTTCCATCCCTCCTGCGCCGCGCGGCATCGCTGGCCGCTGGCACACTGTTCGCGATGAACATCGCCAGTGCACAGACGCCGCCGCCCAAGCTGCCCGATCCCGCGGCGACCTCGGTCGAGGCGCTGGGCTGGATGCAGGGCTTCCCGCCGCCGCCCGACAAGCTCATCGTCTTCGAGAACGGCGTGGGCGGTGTCTTCCCCCGCAACCGCTGGACCTTCTCGCATGTGCGCGAGACGGTGCCGACGGCCAACGTGTGGCGCGGCAGCGGCGCGGGGTCGCCCCTGCCTGCGGCGCCGCGCGACCTCGATGGCATCAGCTTCCAGGCGATCGGCGGCGAGACGATGAACTTCGGCCAGATGGTGACGCGCACCTACACCGACGGCATCCTGGTGCTGCACCGCGGCCAGGTGGTCTATGAGAAGTACTTCGGCGCGCTCACGCCCGAACGGCCGCACCTGGCGATGTCGGTGACCAAATCCTTCGTCGGCACGCTGGCTGCGATCCTGGCGGCCGAGGGCCGGCTCGACCCCAACGCCCCGGTCACGAAATACCTTCCCGAACTCAAGGACAGCGCCTACGGCGACGCCACCGTGCGCCAGGTGATGGACATGACCATCGGCGTGAAGTACTCCGAGAACTACGCCGATCCCAAAGCCGAGATCTGGGACTACGCACGCGCCGGCGGCATGCTCGCGCAGGCACCGGGCTACACCGGGCCCAAGACCTTCTACGACTTCCTCCAGACGCTGCAGAAGGAAGGCGCGCACGGCGAAGCCTTCGCCTACAAGACAGTCAACGCCGAGGTGCTGGCCTGGATCCTGCGGCGCGCATCGAACCAGTCGCTGGCCGAGTTGATGAGCGAGAAGATCTGGCGCCGCATCGGCGCCGAGCAGGACGCCTACTTCATGGTCGACCGCATCGGCACCGAATCGGGCGGCGGTGGCCTCAACACCACGCTGCGCGACCTGGCCCGCTTCGGCGAAACGATGCGCAACGGCGGCCGGGCCAACGGGCAGCAGGTGATTCCCGCGGCCGCCGTGGCCGACATCACGCGCGGCGCGAGCAAGGCCGACTTCGCCAAGGCCGGCTATGCGCTGCTGCCCGGCTGGTCGTACCGCGACATGTGGTGGATCACGCACAACGAGCACCAGGCCTACATGGCGCGCGGCATCCACGGCCAGAGCATCTATGTCGACCCGAAGGCCGAAATGGTGATCGTGCGCTATGCCGCGCACCCGATCGCCGCCAACGCCGGCAACGACCCGCTGACGCTGCCGGCCTTCCACGCGGTGGCCAAGGCCTTGATGGGCCATTGAGTTCGCCTGCAGCGCCGCCCCTCGACCAGAGGCGGCGCTGCATGACGGCGCTATGACGCCCTCGCTTCAACCCTGCCGGCATCTGGGCGATTACTTTGCACACAATTCAATTGTTCGCTATAGTTCAAGCCATGCGCTCCGCCCCCACCCTCGACGACATGCTCAAGCTGGACAACCAGCTGTGCTTCGCCGTGTACTCCACCTCGCTGGCCATGACGCGGCTCTACAAGCCGATGCTCGAGAAGCTGCAGCTCACCTATCCGCAGTACCTGGTGATGCTCGCGCTGTGGGAACGCGACGGCGAGATGGTGTCCGAGCTCGGCGAACGCCTGTCGCTCGATTCGGGCACGCTCACGCCGCTGCTCAAGCGCCTCGAGGCCAACGGCTACCTGACGCGGATGCGCGATGCAGCCGACGAGCGCCGTGTGCGCATCACCCTCACGTCGGCCGGCCGCCGGCTCAAAGCGCGCGCCGCCGATGTGCCCGCCTGTCTGATGGCCGCGGCCCAGTGCTCGGTGCCCGAACTCGTCGCGCTGACGCAGCAGATCCAGACCCTGCGCGACCGCATCAAGGCCGCGTAGCCACCCACCTGTTTCCATCCCACCGCTTCTTCTTTCGGAAGCATTTTTCCCACCTCCTCTTCAAGGAACGACCATGACCACCAAACTCGACAAGGTTCTCTACACCGCCGAAGCCCACACCACCGGCGGCCGCGATGGCGCAGGCAAGAGCAGCGACGGCGCGATCGACGTGCAGCTGAGCTCGCCAGGTTCGGGCAAGCCGGGCACCAACCCCGAGCAGCTGTTCGCGGTCGGCTACGCCGCCTGCTTCATCGGCGCGATGAAGGCCGTGGGCCCGAAGATCAGCGTCAAGGTGCCCGACGACGTGGCCATCGACTCCAAGGTTTCCCTGGGCCCGACGAATGGCGGCGCGGCCTACGGCATCTCGGTGCAACTGTCGATCACCCTGCCCGGCCTCGACGCCGAGACGAAGAAGAAGCTGGTCGACACGGCGCACCAGGTCTGCCCCTACTCGAACGCCACCCGCGGCAACATCGACGTCGAACTCGTGATCGTCTGATCTCGCGTTCCTCGCCAAGACGAAGCGCCCCGGCCACAAGCCGGGGCGCTTTTTTTCATGGTCGCGCCTGTCTCGCGGGCGACGCCCGGACACGCCACGCGATAGCGCCTTTCACCCAGCCTCGCTAACGTGGCGACTCCCCTCATCACGCCCCGTGGAGATCGCCCCCATGAGCAGCACCACCCGCTTCCAGGTCCGCAAGGACCAGCTCGCCACCACGCGCCTGCAGACCGCCGACGACCAGCCCCTGGCCGATGGCCAGGGGCGCGTGCGCATCGAACGCTTCGCGCTGACGTCCAACAACATCACCTACGCCGCCTTCGGCGACGCGATGCGCTACTGGCAGTTCTTCCCCGCCGGGGAAGAGGGCTGGGGCCAGATCCCGGTGTGGGGGTTCGCCAGCGTGGTGCAGTCGCTGCACCCCGGCGTGGCGGTGGGCGAGCGCCTCTACGGCTACTGGCCGATGGCGTCGGGCACGGTGCTGAGCCCCGACCGGCTCTCCCCCGCGCGCTTCACCGACGCGGCGCCGCACCGCGCCGAACTGCCGGCCGTCTACAACCAGTATTTCCGCTGCAACGCCGATCCGCTCTACACCGCGGACACCGAGGACCTGCAGGCCCTGCTGCGGCCGCTGTTCATCACCTCGTGGCTGATCGACGACTTCATGGCCGACAACGACTTCTTCGGCGCCCGCACCCTGCTGCTGTCCAGCGCCTCCAGCAAGACCGCCTACGGCACGGCCTTCCAGCTGCACCAGCGCCAGGGCATCGAGGTGGTCGGCCTCACCTCGGCCGCCAACGTGGCTTTCTGCGAGAGCCTGGGCTGCTACCACCGCGTCCTGCGCTACGACGCGCTCGACGCCATCGCGGCCGACACGCCCTGCGTCTACATCGATTTCGCAGGCAACGGCGCGCTGCGCACGGCGATCCACACGCGCTTCACCGATCTGCGCTACAGCAGCTCGATCGGCGGCACCCATGTGGAGCAGCTCTCGGCCAAGGGCGCGGGCAAGGACCTGCCCGGCCCGCGCGCCACGCTGTTCTTCGCGCCCGCGCAGATCCAGAAGCGCAGCGCCGAATGGGGCGCCGACGAATTCGGTCGGCGCATGGTGGCCGCCTGGCACGACTTCCTCGCCACGGTGAGCGACCCGCGCCAGCCCTGGCTGCGCGCCGAACACCACGACGGCGGCGAGGCGGTGCAGGCCGCCTACGCGCAGGTGCTGGCGGGCCAGGGCGACCCGCGCGTCGGCCATATCCTTTCGCTTTACACGCAACCGGGCGGGCAGTGATCGCCCCGGGGGTCGGTGTGGCGACAATCGCCGCATGACCTCTTCCAGTGCGCCCGCCAACACCCATCCCTATGAGAGCCTCACGCCCGACGTGGTGCTCGACGCGCTGGCCACGCTCGACCTGCACGGCGACGGGCGGCTGACCGCCCTCAACTCCTACGAAAACCGCGTCTACCAGGTGTTCCTCGACCAGCCGGCCGCCCATGCGTCGGTGGTCGTCAAGTTCTACCGGCCCGAACGCTGGACCACGGCCGAGATCCTCGAGGAGCACGCCTTCGCGCTCGAACTCGCCGCGGCCGACGTGCCCGCCGTGCCACCGATCGAGGTGCACGGCCGCACCTTGCACCACCACGACGGCTTCGCCTTCAGCGTGAGCCCCTACCGCGGCGGCCGCTCGCCCGAGCTCGACGATTTCGAGGTGCTCGAATGGGTGGGCCGCTTCCTGGCGCGCATCCACACCATCGGCGCGGCCCGGCCCTTCGTCGCGCGCCCGGCGCTCGACCTGCAGAGCTTCGGCATCGCCTCGCGCGACTGGCTGCTGGGCCACGACAAGGTGCCGCTCGACGTGCAGCGCGCCTGGGAAACCGCCTGCAACGCCGCGCTCGACCGCATCGCGGCCACCGCGCTCTCGCCCACCGCCACCGACACGCAACTGCGCAAGCTGCGCCTGCACGGCGACGTGCACCCGGGCAACATCCTCTGGACCCCGACCGACCGCCCCCACGGCGGCCCGCACTTCGTCGACCTCGACGACGCGCGCAGCGGCTTCGCGGTGCAGGACCTGTGGATGCTGCTGTCGGGCGACCGCGCGCAGCGCACCGGCCAGCTGAGCGGCCTGCTCGACGGCTACGAGCAGTTCCGCTCCTTCGACCGCCGCGAACTCGCGCTGATCGAGCCGCTGCGCACCTTGCGGCTGATCCACTACAGCGCCTGGCTGGCGCGGCGCTGGGAAGACCCGATCTTCCCGATCAACTTCCCGTGGTTCGGCACCAGCGACTACTGGAAGGGGCAGATCCAGATGCTGGAAGACCAGTGCGAGTCGATGGACGAGGAGCCGCTCTACGCATGAGGGCGGGCCGCGGCGGGCACCGGCGGCGCGCCCGCCTTGTCGCTGGACAGCACGCCCGCGCTGGCCCAGTTGTGCCGGGGCACGTCGAAGAACATGACGTCGACCGCGTCGGCAGGGCTGCCGAGCGTCTTCATGGTGGCTTCGGTGAGCGCGGCCGCCAGGGCCCGCTTCTGCTCGACGGTGCGGCCCTCGAAGAGTTCGACGCGGATCAGAGGCATGGTTTCGTCCTTGAGTGGAATGGAACCCTGACTATGCGCGAAGCCCTCGCATCCGACCAAGGACGGGCCTAGAACGTGTGAAGGAACCGTCGCGAGCGCCCCGAGCCCGCGTCGAGGACCGGAGCCGCACTTGCGTGCGGTGAGGACCGCAGGCGCAGGATCGGGGTGCGCAGCAGGTTCATTCCCACGTTCTACGGCGCGATCGGCTGGGCCGGCGTGCCCAGCGTGCGCTCGGCCGGCGGCACCGCGTTGAAGCGCGGCGGCGCGTTCGGATCGTGCAGCAGCACGCTGGTGCCGACACCCGCACCCACGGCCGCGCCACCACCGACACCGGTGCTCGCCCCCACACCGGCGCTGCCGTAGACCTGCCCGCCCGAGTTCACGCCCACGCCGGCGCCCAGCGGGCCCCAGCCGGTGCCGAGCCCGCCCGAGCCCATGCCGACGCCGAGCGAGAGGCCGGGCACCAGCGGGATGCCGATGCCCACGCCGCCAGCACAGCCCGCGAGCAGGGTGGCCGCGAGCAGCGCAGCGGCGGAAGTGGCAAGACGTGTGGTGGGCTTCATGGTGACGGTCGCTCCCTCGCGATGATGAAACGACCGTCGGGCCGCCTCGTGCGTTCTTTAAACCAACAGCGCGTTGACGCGCCGCACGTAGGCCGCCGGGTCCGCCGGCAGGCCGCCTTCGGCCAGCAGGGCCTGGTCGAACAGGATATTCGCCAGGTCCTCGAAATGGGCCGATTCCCCCAGCTTCTTGACCAGCGGATGGTCTGCGTTGACTTCGAGCACGGGTTTGAGTTCCGGCGCGGGCTGGCCGGCCTGCTTCAACATGCGCGCGAGTTGCGTGCTCATGCCGCCATCCTGCACCACCAGGCAGGCCGGCGAATCGACCAGACGGGTGGTGATGCGCACGTCCTCGGCCTTGTCCTTGAGCGCTTCCTTGAGGCGGTCGAGCACGGGCTTGAAGCTCTCGGCGGCCTCCTCGGCGGCCTTCTTCTCGGCCTCGTCCTGCAGCGAACCCAGGTCGACCGCGCCCTTGGCCACGCTCTGCAGCGGTGTGCCGTCGAAGTCCTGCAGGTAGTTGAGCGACCACTCGTCCACGCGGTCGGTCATCAGCAGCACCTCGATGCCCTTCTTCTTGAACAGCTCGAGCTGCGGGCTGTTCTTGGCCGCAGCCAGCGAATCGGCCGTGATGTAGTAGATGGCCTCCTGGCCTTCCTTCATGCGCGCCTTGTAGTCGGCGAAGCTCACCGTCTGCGCGTCGCTGGCGGTCGAGGCGAAGCGCAGCAGCTTGGCGATGCGATCGCGGTTGCCGTGGTCCTCGCCCAGGCCTTCCTTGAGCACCGCGCCGAACTCGGCGTAGAAGGCCGCGTACTTGCCCGCGTCCGCATCGGCGGCGAACTCCGCGGCGGCCTCGGCCGCGGGCGTGACCGTCTTGTCGACCACGTCGGTCACATCGCTCTCGGTGGGCTCCGGTGCCGGCACCGACTCGCCCGAGCCCACATCGATCTTGGCGGCGGCGCTGTCCGCCGCGGCCTTCTGCTTCTTCGCCAGGTCTTCCAGCATCGACAGCACGCGCTTGGTGCTGCCTTCGCGGATGGCCTTCACGTCGCGGCTTTCCTGCAGCAGCTCGCGGCTCACGTTGAGCGGCAGGTCGGCCGAGTCGATCACACCCTTGACGAAGCGCAGGTAGCTGGGCATCAGCGCCTCGGCGTCGTCCATGATGAAGACGCGCTTGACGTAGAGCTTCACGCCCGCTGTCTTGTCGCGGTTCCACAGGTCCATCGGCGCCTTGGACGGGATGTAGAGCAGCTGCGTGTACTCGGTGCTGCCCTCGACGCGGTTGTGGCTCCAGGTCAGCGGCGCCTCGTAGTCGTGGCTGATGTTCTTGTAGAACTCGGTGTACTCCTCGGTCGTGACGTCCTTCTTGGCGCGCGCCCACAGCGCGCTGGCCTTGTTGACCGGCTCCCATTCGCCGGTCTTGACCATGTCGCCGGGCTGATCGTTCTCGCCTTCCTTCCACTCTTCCTTTTCCATCAGGATGGGCAGCGAGATGTGGTCGGAGTACTTGCCGATCACCGACTTGAGTTTCCAGGCGTTGAGGTAGTCCTCGGCGTCTTCGCGCAGGTGCAGCGTGACGCTGGTGCCGCGTTGCGCGCGGTCGATGTCGTCGACCTCGAAGTCGCCGGCGCCGGTACTGGCCCAGCGCACGCCCTGGTCGGCGGGCAGGCCCGCGCGGCGCGACTCGACCGTGATGCGGTCGGCCACGATGAAGCCCGAGTAGAAGCCCACGCCGAACTGGCCGATGAGCTGCGCATCGGCCTTCTGGTCGCCCGAGAGCTTGCTCATGAAGTCCTTGGTGCCGCTCTTGGCGATGGTGCCGAGGTTGTCGATGGCTTCCTGCTTCGACAGGCCGATGCCGTTGTCGGCAATGGTCAGCGTGCGGGCGGCCTTGTCGAAGGACACGCGCACCTCGAGGTTGGGTGCGTCTTCATACAGCGCGGCGTTGTTGATGCCTTCGAAGCGCAGCTTGTCGCAGGCGTCCGAAGCATTCGAGATCAGCTCGCGCAGGAAGATTTCCTTGTTCGAGTACAGCGAGTGCGTGACGAGGTGCAGCAGCTGCGCGACTTCGGCCTGGAAAGGAAGTTTGGTCGATGCGGTGGTGGTCATGGATTCGAAAAGCCTAGAGAGATGAAACAGGGGCCGCAGTGGCCATGTCGGAAGGTGGCGGCCGTGCCGGTATTTTCAATGCAGCGCAGCCCGATACCGTCGCCCGGATGAAATGAATACTTTGCCCCTAAGGGCCATTCGCGCGTGCCGTTTCTTCGACGCCACGTCTAAGGGAAAGCCAGCCCTACTTGGTGCGAAATTAACGTTTCAATCACTTACATGTTCTTTTGAGTTGCCCGCTGGATTCGCTGCCCACCTAGCATTTGGGCAAGCACCGGATGACGCGTTTCGACGCCTTCGGTGTGTCGGTGTCATCTTTTTTCAACCGTCCGGGAACACACCATGCTCAAACTCACGCTTGCCGTTCTTGTCGCCCTGAGTGCCGTGTCCACGGCCATCGCCGACACGAAGACCACCAGCTTCAACGTGCTGCTGACCATCACCAAGGCCTGCAACTTCACGACCGCCGCCAGCGACGTGGACTTCGGCTCGAACCTGTCGACCGCCACCAGCATCGAGAACGCCGGCACCCTGCGCGTGACCTGCACCAAGGGCACGCCTTTCACCATCGGCCTCGGCGTCGGCAACGGCACGGGCGCCACCACGGCCGCGCGCAAGATGAAGGCCACCACGGCCGGCAACACCGAGGAGGTGCCCTACGTGCTCTACCGTGACAGCGCGCGCACGCTGAACTGGGGCGATGCCGCGAGCCCCGACACCCTGGGCTCCGCCGGTCTGGGCACCGAGCAGGCGATCACGGTCTACGGCCGGGTGCCAAGCGCCAACTTCCCGGCCGACAGCTACAAGGACATCATCGTGGCGACCGTCACCTATTGACCCTCGCAAAGGCATGAGGGCCCGGCCGTCATGACGATGCACACGACCACCGCACGGGCGCTGTCCCTGCTCGCCCTGTGCGGCCTCGCACTGGTGGTCGAACCCGGCCACGCCGCCAGCCTGCAGGTGGCGCCGGTCACGCTCACACTGTCGCCGCGCCAGAACGCCGACGGGCTCTGGCTGAGCAACAGCGGCGATGCGCCGCTGCAGGCACAGGTCCGGATCTACCGCTGGACCCAGGTCGACGGGGAAGACCGGCTGGAGCCGACGCGCGACCTGACCCTCAGTCCACCGATGCTGCAGGTGGGCCCAGGCGAGCGGCAACTGGTGCGCGTGATCCGCCTCGGCCCGCCGCCGGACACGGTCGAGGCGAGCTACCGCGTGATCGTCGACGAACTGCCGGTGCCGGTCGCCGCCAATGCGCCGCCACGGCCCGGGCTCGATTTCGTGCTGCGCTACTCGCTGCCGATGTTCCTGCGGCCGCTGTCCGACGCCGACCGCGCCGCGCCGGCCACGCCCGCCCCGCTGACCGCAACCCTGGTCGACGGCGGCGGCCAGATGCAACTCCAGCTCGAGAACCGGGGCACCGGACATGTTCAGATCGCCGACCTGGTGTTCATCGATCCTGCTGGCAAGCGCCTGGTGCTGCGCCAGGGCCTGGCAGGCTACGTGCTCCCGGGCGGAATCAAACGCTGGCCCGTGGCCAGCCCGGGCGGCATCGACGCCTTGCGCCGAGGCAGCTTCAAGGCGCGAATCAATGGCGCCCTGGAGGAAAGCGCGCTGCTGCCGTCCGAACCCACGCCGCCGCAGGCCAACGGCCCGCGCTGACGCGGTCACGCATGGGCTGCCCGCACGCCGCCATCGTCGCCGTGCTGGCGGGGCTGTGCGGGCCCTGCTTCTCAGCAGCGCCGGTCGCGGTGCCGGAGGCCGGCGTCGCGCTCTACCTCGAAGTCACGCTCAACCAGCGCACCAGCGCACAGTTGCAGCCCTTCGTGCTGCGTGACGGCCAACTGCACGCCACCGCGGGCACCTTGCGCGAACTCGGTTTCACACTGGACAAACAACCGGCCGATCGGCTGCTCGCACTGAGCGAACTGCAGGGCCTCGACATCGCCTTCGACAGCCGCCTTCAACGCGTGGCATTGCAGGCTCCGATCGCGCTGCTGTCGCTGCCCACGACCCGGCTCGACGCCCGGCGCAGCAGCACGCCGACGCTGAGCCCCGAGGCACCCGGCGCGCTCTTCAACTACGACCTCTATGCCTCGCACGGCCGCGGCGGCAGCCAGTGGAACGCCGCGCACGAGACGCGCCTGTTCGGCTTCGGCGCCGGCATCGTGAGCCAGACGATGCTCAACCGCGTGTTGCGCGCGGAAGGCCCTGGCGGCGACGCGTGGCACAGCCGATCCGTGCGGCTCGACACCCAGTGGCAGTTCGCCTGGCCCGAGCGCATGCTGACGCTGCAGCTCGGCGACAGCGTGAGCGGCGCGCTCGACTGGAGCCGTGCGCTGCGCATGGGCGGCGTGCGCATCGGCAGCGACTTCAGCCTGCAGCCCTACCGCGCCACCACGCCGCAGCCGGCCTTCTACGGCGAGGTCGCGGTGCCATCGACGGTCGAGCTCTACGTCAACGGCCTCAAGCAGTACAGCGGCCAGGTGCCGCCCGGGCCTTTCGCGATCGACAGCCGGCCTGGCATCACTGGCGCCGGCCAGGCCCAGATCGTGATCAGCGACGCCTTCGGCCGCACGCGCACGCTGACCCTGCCCTTCTACGGCACGCAGCAGCTGCTGGCTGCCGGCCTGAACGACTGGTCGGCGTCGCTCGGCCGGGTGCGCCTGGACTACGGCCAGAAATCTTTCTCCTACGACGGCGCGACGGTCATGAGCAGCAGCTGGCGCCACGGCTGGAGCGACCGCCTCACGCTCGAGGCGCATGCCGAAGGCGGTGCCGGCGTGCGCAACGGCGGCCTCGGCGGCCTGTGGCTGCTGGGCGCCGAAGGCACGGCCGGTGTGCTGCGCGCCTCGGCCGCGCATGGCGCGCTGAACGCCGACAGCGGGCACCAGTGGGCACTGGGCTACCAATGGAACCGCAACAGCCTGTTCGTCGACCTCCACACGCAGCACACGCGCGGCGACTACCGCGACATCGCCTCGCGCTACGGCCAGCCACCCGCCAGCGTGAGCGACCGCGTCAGCACCGGCCTGAACCTGGCGCCGATCGGCAGCCTGGCGCTGAGCTATGTGCGGCTGGCCTATCCGCAGGGCGACGATGCGCGCTATGCCAGCGTCTCGTGGTCGCGCCAGCTCGGCGGTCGGCTGTCGCTCAGCGCCTCGCTGACCCGGCAACTGAACGACCGTCGCAGCCTGGCGGTCTTCTTCGGCGCCAGCTGGTGCCTCGACGATGGCCTGTACGCCAGTGCGGCCATGCAGCGCGCCTACGGCCGTACCGGCAGCAGCGCCGAAGTGTCGAGTCCGGTGCAGGGCGATGGCGGTGTGGGCTGGCGCACACAGGTGCGCAACGATGCAGGGCAGCCGGGCGCCCAGGCCGAGGCCAGCTGGCTGAATCGTTTCGGCCGCCTCGGCGTCGGCGCGGCGAGCTTCGCGGGCAGCAGCTACGGCTACGCGAGCGCGAGTGGCGCACTGGTCCTGATGAACGGCGGCCTGTTCGCCACGCGCGACATCAGCGACGGTTTCGCGGTCGTCAGCACCGACGGGCTGGTCGGCGTGCCGGTGAAACTGGAGAACCGCGTGGTCGGCACCACCGACGCCGACGGCCGGCTGCTCGTGACGCACCTCAATGCCTGGCAGTACAACCGGATCGGCATCGATCCGATGGACCTCCCGGCCAACGTGCGCGTGCGCGACACCGAACAGAACGCCACGCCGAGCGACCGCGCGGGCACGCTGGTGCACTTCGCGCTGCACCCCGTGCGTGCGGCCCTGCTGGTGGTCCACGACGCCCAGGGCCGGCCGCTGCCGATGGGCAGCCGTGCCACCGTCCTCGATGGCGGCGCACCGGCGACAGAGGCCATCGTCGGCTACGACGGCGAGCTCTACCTGGACGACCTCCCGACGCACAATCGGCTGAGGATCCGGCTGCCCGACAGCGGCACCGCCTGCGAACTTCGCTTCGAGCTGCCGCCCACGGCCGACGGCATCCAGCGGATCGGCCCCTTGACCTGCCTGACGGAGGCACGCCCCTGATGCGACGCTCGGCACTCTACGCACTCGCGCTGCTGACCCTGCTGGTGGCGCTCGCCGCGCCATCGACTGCCCGGGCGACGACCACCTGCACCGCCAGCATGAGCCCGCTGGCCTTCGGCAGCATCACCGACCCCGGGACGGCGAGCACCACCACGGCGACCCTGACCGTGCGTTGCGACACCCGCATCTCGCTGACCACGCTGGCGCGGGTCAAGGTGCGGATGTGCCTGGGCATCGGCAACGCCACCCAACCCCGCACGATGTCCGACGGGGGCACGCATTCGCTCAATTTCCAGATCTACAAGGACGCGCCCCGCACCCTGATCTGGGGCACGCGAACGGGGACGCCGAGCGCCTTGCTGCTCGACATGGAATACGACGTGACGCTGGCCGGCGGCAAGACCCAGAACATCACGGTCTACGCGGCCACCACCGCACAGTCGGCTGCCTGGGCCGGCAGCTACAGCGCGGACTACACCCTCAGCACGGCGCTCGACTACCGTTTCGACGAACCCCTGCTGGTCCTGCCCGCCCAGTATCCCGACACCTGCACCACCGGCGGCGCGGGTGGCGGCACCAACGTGCCCTTCGGCTTCACCGTGTCGGCCTCGGTCCCGCGCAGTTGCACGCTGCTGGTGGGGGCAGACCTCGACTTCGGCCCCCACCCCGGCCCGATCGCTGCGGTGTACGACAACACGACCACGCTGAGCATGCAGTGCCGGGGCGGCACGCCCTGGACCCTGAGCCTGGACAACGGCAAGTACTTCGATAGCGGCACCCGCCGCATGCGCATCGACGGCACCGATTCGTACGTGCGCTACGGCCTGTACCACGACACCGGCCGCAGCCTCCCCTGGGGCCAGAGCGCCGGCGACACGCTGGCCGGCAGCGGGACCGGTGCGCTCGACACGCGCACGGTCTACGGGCGGGTCCCGTCCGGTCAGAACGTGCCGGCCGGCATCTACAGCGACACGGTCACCGCAACCATCACCTACTGAGTTTCATGACGGTTTCTGTCCGCCACGCGGTTGTCGGCCAGAAAGCAGCACGATCCGTGAACTGCTTCCAGCGGGATGACAAACGTTAACCAAAAAGAATACATTCCGTTTCTAGAATCCGCCCGCGCCGGGGCGGAGGCCCTTTCCGCAATTGGTTCAACAACAGCGAAAAAACGGGGTTAGAAAATGGAACACAGCACCTTCAAGAAGTGGTCAGCCGAGTTCATCGGGACCTTCTGGCTCACCTTCGGCGGCTGCGGCAGCGCCGTGCTCGCGGCGGCCTTTCCGGAGCTCGGCATCGGCTTCGCCGGTGTCGCGCTGGCCTTCGGGCTGACGGTGGTGACCGGCGCCTATGCGCTGGGCCCGATCTCGGGGGGCCATTTCAACCCCGCGGTGTCGGTCGGTCTGGTGGTCGGGGGGCGCTTCAAGGCCTCGCAGCTGCCGGGCTACGTGATCGCGCAGGTGCTTGGCGCGATCGTCGCGGCCGGCGTGCTGTACCTGATCGCCACCGGCAAGCCCGGTGCCGACATCGGCGGCTTCGCCACCAATGGCTATGGCGAGCATTCGCCGGGCAAGTTCAACATGGTAGCGGCGCTGATCACCGAGGTGGTGCTCACCGCGATCTTCCTGATCGTGATCCTCGGCGCCACGGCCAAGCGCGCGGCCGCGGGCTTCGGCGGCCTGGCGATCGGCCTGTGCCTGACGCTGATCCACCTGATCTCGATCCCGGTGACCAACACCTCGGTCAATCCGGCGCGCAGCACCGGCCCGGCGCTGTTCGGACCGTCGTACGCGGTGTCCGAACTGTGGCTGTTCTGGGTGGCGCCGATCGCCGGCGCCGTGATCGGCGCGCTGATCTACAACGCGCTGCTCAAGGACGAGTGAAGCCCGGGGTGGCTCAGCTGCCCGTGGCCGATTGCACGCGCGGCATCGCGGTCGACTGGCCGATCGACTCGGTGCCGGTCGGGTGGCTCGCCTGCACGGCGCCGCGGTAGACCTCGTCGGGCGACACGTTCGACGTCGGCATCGGCATCGCGGTCGACTGCCCGATCGATTCGGTGCCGGTGGGGTGCGATGCGGCGATGGCGCCGGCCTGCACCTGGGCATTGGTCGGCGAATTCATCAGCAGCGGATGAAAGTCCGAACCGTCGGTCGTCTCGGCCGAGGCCATGCCCGCGCCCAGGGCGGCGAGCGTGACGAAGGCGGTGGTGGCGAGGCGGCGTGTGAGGGATGCGGTCATGGTTGTCTCCTGAAGGAGGAAGAGAAGGACCGGCGCCGCGGGGCGGAATGCCCCGTGGTCGGCCTTCGCCCACTCTAGGCCGCCAGAATGAGCCCTGAATGAGCAAGCCGCCCTCAGGCCGGCATGTGCACCCGTGCGATCAGCCCCGTCGCCGCCAGGGCTTCGACCTCTCTCTCGTCGCACCGGTTGCGCAACTCGATGCGCAGCCCGTGCCGATGCGCCGCGGCCTGCGCGATGGCCAGGCCCAGCCCGCTGCCGCCTGCGGCGGTGCCGGCCACCCGGTAGAAGCGGTCGAACACCCGCTCGATGCAGTCGGGCGGAATGCCCGGCCCGCTGTCCACCACGTCCACCACCACCGTGCCGCCGGGCACGCGGTGCAGCCGCACGTCGACCGTGCCGCCTTCGGGCGTGTAGCGCAGCGCGTTGTCGATCAGGTTGTCGAACAGGCTGCGCAACGCGCTGGTGGAGGCCACCAGCACCAGCGCGGCCCGGCCGTCGAAGCCGACATCGATGCGGCGCTGGTCGGCCAGCGGCATCAGCTGGCTCACGCTGTCGCGCAGCAGCACGGCGATGTTGACCGGCTCGGTGGCGCCGTCCGCCTGTGCATCGTCCTGGCGCGACATGCGCAGCAACTGCTCGATCAGGTGCTGGGCACGCAGCACGCCGGCCTCGAGCTGCGCGAAGCGCTCGCTCGCCTCGCCGTCGGGCACGTGGCCGCGCAGGTTGTCGATCTGCAGGCCGATCGCGGCCATCGGCGTGCGCAGCTCGTGCGCCGCCTCCTGCACGAAGCGGCGCTGGGTCTGCATCACGCCGCGCGTGCGCGCCAGCAGGCTGTTGAAGGCCTCGACCAGCGGCGCGATCTCCTCGGGCACGCGGTCCGGCGAGACGCCCGCCGGACTGCGCTCGTCCTGCCGCGCCACATCGCGTGCCACGGCGCGCAGCGAACGCGAGGCGCCCGAAACGATGGCCCACAGGATCCAGAACGCCACCGGCAACAGCAGCAGGATCGGCAGGCCTTCGAGCAGCGCGCGCTGCAGCACCCGGCCCTGGCGGTAGGCCTCGCTCTGCAGCACCTGCACGCGCGGCAGCGCGGGGTCCTCGGCGGGCGCGGTGTAGACGCGCCAGGCCACCGACTCGTCGTTGCCGGTGCGCGCCTCGCCGAAGCCGCTGTCCGAGCGCAGCGGCGAGGCGAGCGCCGACAGCGAACTCGCGATCAGGCGCGTGCCGTCCGGGCTCCAGAGCTGCACCACCACCGCCCCATGGCGCTGCACGTCGTCGATGCTCAACGGCACCAGCGCCGAAGCCATGGGGTGCGCCGCCTGCGACAGCGCCACCCGCTGCATCTGCTCGTCGAGGAAGTGGTGGACCAGCCGGCCGAAGGCCAGGTAGGAGTAGCCGGCGGTCGCTGCCATGGCCAGCAAGTGCAGCACCACCAGCCCGCGCAGCAGGCGACGGCGCAGCGAGGGCGCGCTCTGGAATGGCGCGTCGGCCGTCATGCTGCCGCCACCCGCCAGCCCAGGCCGCGCACGTTGCGGATCGCGTCGGGGCCGAGCTTGCGGCGCATGCCGTAGATCAGTACGTCGACCGCGTTGCTGCTGACCTCCTCGCCCCAGCCGTAGATGCGGTGCTCGAGCTGCTCGCGCGACAGGATCGCACCGGGCCGCTCGAGCAGCGCATGCAGCAGCGCGAATTCGCGCGCGGTGAGCGCCTCCCGCACGCCCGCGACCAGCACCTCGCGCGTGCCCAGGTCGAGCTGCAGCGCGGGGGTGCCGATCAGCGACTGGGCGGCGCCGTCGCGCCGCCGCACCACCGCGCGCATGCGGGCCATGAGCTCGCGGAAGGCGAAGGGCTTGAGCAGGTAGTCGTCGGCGCCCAGGTCGAGCGCGTCGATACGGTCCTCGAGGCCGCCGCGCGCGGTCAGCACCACGATCGGCGTCACGTCGCCGCGCGCTCGGGCGCGGCGCAGCACGTCGGTGCCGTCGCGCTCCGGCAGGCCCAGGTCGAGCAGCACGCAGGCGTAGCCGCCGTCGTCCAGCGCGCTCTGTGCCAAGCTGCCGTCGCGCACCCAGTCGACCGACCAGCCCGCGCCCTCGAGCGCCTGCCGCAGGCTGCGGCCGATCATCTCGTCGTCTTCGACCAGCAAGGTGCGCATCGGGATCTCCAGTGAGAAGCCGAAGGCTAGGCGCCGATTCTTAGAGGAGGCTGAGAGCCCCCGCAGGCCTCAGAACTTCTCGTGCGCGCCCAGGTAGCGCCACTGGCCCACCGGCAGGTTGCCCAGCACCACGCGGCCGATGCGGATGCGCTTGAGGCCCACCACCTTCAGGCCGACCTGCTCGCACATGCGACGGATCTGGCGCTTCTTGCCCTCGGTCAGGATGAAGCGCAACTGCTCGGGGTTCTGCCAGTCGACGCGCGCCGGCTTGAGCGGCTGGCCGTCCAGGCTCAGTCCGTGGCGCAGCCGCGCCAGCATCGCGGGCGGAAACACGCGCTGCACGTCGGTCGTGACGTCGCCGTGCGCCCCGGGGCCGCCGGTGGCGCCGGCCTGCGGCGACCAGGTCACGCGCACCAGGTATTCCTTCTCGATGCCCGAGTCCTCGCCGATCAGCTGGCGCGCCACGCGGCCGTCCTGGGTGAGCACCAGCAGACCCACCGAGTCGATGTCGAGCCGGCCGGCCGGCGCGAGGCCGCGCAGTTGCGGCGGCGAGAAACGGTGGGTGCTGGTGTCTTCGCGCCAATGGGTGCGCGGGTTGATCAGCATCACGGCCGGCTCGTGGCCGTCCTCGGCCTGGCCGCTCACGTAGCCCATGGGCTTGTGCAGCAGGATCGTGACCTGCTGCGCCTGCTGGCCATGGGCGCGCTTGTCGACCTCCACGCGGTCGGCCGGCGTGACCTTCACGCCCATCTCGGCCGGCTGGCCGTTGACCCGGACCCAGCCCTGCGCGATCCAGTCGTCGGCCTCGCGGCGCGAGCAGATGCCGAGTTCGGCCATGCGTTTGTTGAGTCGGACGGGTTCGGAAGTGTTTGGCGCTGTCATGTCGGGCGCCAGTCTACCGTCCGGCCCCGCAGCGGCGCGCGGCGCGGGCCGCTCAGATCTGGTCGGCTTCCTGCAGCGCGGGCGCCTGTCGGCTCACGCGCGGGATGCCCAGGTAGCGGCACACCGCCTGCGTCGAATCGCCGGCGGCGCACACGGCGCTGCGCAGCCGGGTCTCGGTCACGGCGAAGGTTCGCGTCCAGTAGCGGACCTCGCGGGGTTCTTCAAGGTTGATCCAGCCCGTGTCGCGCGGGCTGCGAACGTCGAGTTCGTAGGCCATCTCAGTGTCTCCGTCGTTTGCGTCAATGCGCAGGAACTTTCCCCTGCGGGAAGGCGCGGCGCGACAGGACGAAACGGATCGACGTTGCAGGATGTGTCCGACACGGCGCGACGCGCGCCGAAGTGCACGGCCAGGCCCGCGATGGCCAGCGGGATGAAGACCGTGCCGAGCGCGCAGAGCGCCCGCAGCCATTCACCCGCCATGGGCCACACCGCAGCGCCGCAGGTGGGCGCGCCAGCTGGTCAAGGCACCGATCTCGCCGTCGGGCACGCAGTCGAGCAGGCAATGCAGCACCTCGGCATAGCGCGCGAACGGCAGCCGGACCATCAGCCTCACCCGGGGCGCAGTCGTCGCCCAGGCGGCCCCGGTGTGCAGCAGCGGCTCGCAGCGCAGCACGCCCACGCCCTGGCACGCGGCCAGCGCGCGCCGCACGCGGCAGGCATCGACCGAGGCGACGGTCACATCGAGCACCTGGAACACCGTCTCGCCGACGGCAGCGGCGGCGGAGGCGGAAATGGCGCCGGGAGGTTCCCGGTAAGCGGCATAAGCCATGAGGGTCCTGCTTGGAAAAGAACAGGCATCCAGTGTCGGCACGGGCCCGTCAAAACGGTGCAAAGCTTGGGGCGGGCGGTGCAAAGGCGGTGTAAATGCCCGCCGGCACCCGTGCCTACAGCGAATCAGGCGATTGCCGTCCCGTGGCACGCGGGGTAGCCTCGAAGATCGTGGCTTCGCCTCTCTTCTTTCCCCTGCACCGCCTCATGCCCGCCGGCCCTCTCCCCTTCGGAGCGCACGCCCCATGAACCGCCTGGGCGAGCTCTGGCGCCGCGTGCGCGACGGTGCGCTGGCCACGCCGGGCCTGTGCGCGGTCCTGCTCGCCATCCGCAACTACATCCTGCACCAGAGCGCCAACCAGGCCGGCAGCCTGGCTTTCTCCTCGGTGCTGGCCATGTTCCCGCTGCTGATCCTGGTGTCGGCCGCGGCGGGCTACGTCGGCCAGCCCGGCGATGCGGCGGCGCTGGCCGACCGGGTCATGGGCTATGCGCCGCAGGTGGTGCGCGACGCGATGCAGCCGGTGATCCGGCAGGTGCTGGCCCAGCGCAACCAGGCGCTGCTGACCATCGGCGTGCTCGCCACGCTGTGGACCGCGTCCTCGGGCATGCAGGCGGTGCGCAGCGCGCTCAACCGGGCCTACGGCATCGAGCGCGGCCTGCCCTTCTGGAAGGCCCGCATCAAGGTCACCCTGTTCACCGCGATCGTGGGCCTGGGCGTCGTGGCCACCTTCAGCTCGGTGGTGATCGTGCCCTCCCTGTGGCAACTGCTCGAGGCCAGCCTCGGGGCCGGGCAGGAGTCGCTCTGGCTGCGCAACAGCGTGCGCTACGGCTCGGCCTTCGGGGTGCTCGCGCTGCTCTACGCGCTGATGTACGGCTGGCTGCCCGACATCCGCCAGCGGCTCTACACCGTGCTGCCCGGCGCGCTGCTGGGCGCGGCCCTGTGGGTGGGCGCGGCCGCCACGCTGTCGTACACGCTGCGCACCGCCGGCAAGCTGGCCCTGCTCTACGGCAGCTTCGCCGGCGTGGTGGCCACGCTGGTCTTCCTCTACATCAGCGCGACCACGCTGATCTTCGGCGCCGAGCTCAACGGCGTGCTTCGCGCGAAGCTGGAGCCGCCGGCCAAGCCGGACTGATCCGCACCGCTTTGGCATGATCCGCGCATGACGACGGCACCGGACTTCTCCCCGCGCCCCCTGCCGCTGCGGCTGCAGCCCGGCGACGACCTGCGGCGCGCGCTCGAAGCGCAAGTCGTGGCATCGGGCGTCAGTGCGGCCTTCGTCGTGGCGGGCATCGGCAGCCTGCGGACCGCGGCCATCCGGCTGGCTGGCGCGCAGAACGCTTCGATCCTCGACGGCGACATGGAACTGCTGACCCTGTCAGGCAGCCTGGGCGTCGACGGCGGGCACCTTCACCTCAGCGTAGCCGATACGCAGGGCCGCGTCACGGGCGGTCACGCCGGCTACGGCTGCATCGTGCGCACCACGGCCGAGATCCTGCTGTGCCTGCTGCCGGACTGGCACTTCTCGCGCGCACCCGATGCGGCCACGGGCTGGAACGAGCTCGCCATCCGGCGCCACCCTTCGCCCTAACGGTCGCCGCGCGCCAGTGCCAGCGTGTCGGACAGTTGCCGCACATCGGCCACGACCAGCGCCTTGCCGTCCTTGTGCAGCACGCCCCGGCGCACCAGCGCGTTGAGTTCGCGCGTCACCTGCTCGCGGTTGGTGCTGATCTGGCTGGCCAGCGCGGCATGCTTGGGGGCCGGCTCCAGCCGGGCGCCGTTGCCCGACACGCCCGCGGCCTGCGCCAGCCGGAGCAGCTCGGCGTGCAGGCGCCCGGCCACGTCGAGCGTGCTCAAGTCGATGATGCGTTCGGAGAGCTGGCGCACCAGCGAGGCCAGGCGCAGCATCACGCGCTCGGCCAGCAGCGGCTCCTCGCGCAGCAGCGCGCGGAAGGCCGTCGGCGCGAGGCTGGCGACCACGCTGGGCGCCAGCGTGACGACGTCGGCCGAACGCGGCCCGCCGTCGATCGCGGCCAGTTCGCCGAAGAGTTCGCCCTCGCCACAGTCGCGGAAGGTCACCTGCCGGCCCTGGACCGCATAGGTGGTGATGCGCACGCGGCCCGAGACGATGAAATAGACCTCGCCCTGGTCCTGCGCACGCAGCACCAGCGGATGGTCGGCCTCCACGCTCTGCCAGTGGCAGGCCTGCGCGATGCGGTCGAGCCGGTCGTCGGGCAGCGCCTCGAACAGCGCGATGCGGCGCAGCGCGAGGGAAGAACGGAGGACAGGTGAGGTCATGGAAGGGCCGGCCGCGGGGCTGCGCGGATTATGCTCGGGGCCCGTCTTCGAGCCCCTTCATGCCCCTGCGTTCCCCTCCTCGCTTCGCCCTGCCCACGCGGCGCGACCTGCGATGGATCAGCGGGCTGGTCCTCATGGGCTACGTCAGCGCCCATCTGCTGAACCACGCGCTGGGCCTGGTGTCGCTGGCCCTGGCCGAAGCGGTGCTGCACGCGGTGCATTCCTTCTGGCACAGCCTGCCGGGCACGCTGCTGCTCTACGGCGCGGCCACCACGCACATCGTGCTGGCCCTGCGCAGCGTCTGGGACCGCCGCAGCCTGCGCATGCAACCCCTCGATGCGCTGCGGCTGCTGCTGGGCTTCTCGCTGCCGCTGCTGCTGGCCTCGCACCTGAGCGCGATGCGCTGGGCCTACGAGGCCTTTGCGCTCGAACCGTCCTATGCGCGCGTGGTGCGCGGGCTCTGGAGCTTCGCCGGCGCGGGCGGCCAGTTCGCGCTGATGGCCGCCGCCTGGGCGCACGGCTGCCTGGGCGTGCACATGGCCTTGCGCGCGAAGGCGGGCTATCGCCGGCATTCGCACGGGCTGCTGGTGGCGGCGGTGCTGCTGCCGGTGCTGGCGGTCGCGGGCTTCCTCAGCATGGGCCGCGAGCTGGAGTGGTCGGGCACCGTGGCGGTCCAGGGACCGACGCCGGCGCAGGGCGAGGCCATCGAGACCACCGAACGCCGCATCGAGGTCTTCTACGGCCTGCTGCTGCTCGCGCTGTTCGCGGCGCGGCAGTTGCGCAGCCGCCGCGAACGCAGGCCCGACAGCGGTGCGATCACGCTGCGCTACCCCGAACGCAGCGTGCGCGTGCCGCGCGGCTGGAGCGTGCTCGACGCCAGCCGCGCCCACGGCATCGCGCACCTGTCGGTCTGCGGCGGGCGCGCGCGCTGCTCGACCTGCCGGGTGCGGGTGCAGGGCCCGCCCGCGCACCTCGAGGCGCCGGGCCGCGACGAGCGCCGCACGCTGGAGCGGGTGCGCGCGCCGGCCGACGTGCGCCTGGCCTGCCAGCTGCGCCCGCGCGGCGACATCGCGGTCACGCCGCTGTTCGCGCCCGCCGCCACCGAGCGCTCGGGCCACTTCGGCCGCGAGCGCGACGTGGCGATCCTGTTCGTCGACCTGCGGCGCTGGTCGGGCCTGTCGGAGAACCAGTGGCCTTTCGACCTGGCCTACCTGCTGGAGCGCTATTTCGCCACCGTCGGCGCCGCGGTGCGCGAGAGCGGCGGCGTGCCCAACCAGTTCATCGGCGACAGCGTGATGGCGATCTTCGGCCTCGAGGTCGACCTGCCGACCGCCTGCCGTCAGGCCGTGCGCGCGGCCGAATTGATCGGCGAGCGGATGGACGCCTGGAGCAGCGGCTTCGAATCGCAGTTCGGCCACCGGCTGGATTTCGGCATGGGCCTGCACGCCGGGCGCACCGCGGTCGGCGAGGTGGGCTACCTCGAGACCACCACCTTCACCGCGGTCGGCGAGGTGGTCAACACCGCCAGCCGGCTGCAGGACCACTCGAAGGTGGCCGACGCACGGCTGGTGATCTCCCTGTTCGCCGCGCGGCAGGCCGGCATCGCCGAGCGGCTGGCCACGACGCAGGCGGTGCAGACGGTGCAACTGCGCGGGCGCAGCGAGCCGCTCGAGGTGCTGCACGTGCCGCGGCCGGTCCCCGGCTGACCACCGGCCGACCCCGCGCAGTTGCCGGAAACTGTGCGCTGGCGCACATCGCGATCCGGCGCCGGCGATGAGACTGAGGGCCTCGTCACTGCTGTTCCCTGCGGTGACCCGAACCCTTCAGTTCAGGAGCCCCTCATGCAAGTCAAATCCCTCCTCGCCCTCGCCGCCCTGGCCGCCACCCTCGGCACCGCCTCTGCCCAGACCGTTCCGGCCGAACAATGGGTCGGCGCGCCCATTGCCACCACCGGTGCCGTGAAGCGCGCCGACGTGGTCGCCGATCTGCAGCGCAGCGCCCGCAGCGCCAGCGCACCGGCCGAGCAATGGGTCGGATCGCAGGCCTCGGCCGGCATCGCCGCCGGTTCGCTGAGCCGCGCCGAAGTCGTGGCCGACCTGAACCTCTGGCGCCGTGCCGGCCTCGAGAGCGCCGCGCTCGCCGACACCGTCGACAGCGCCAACCCGCGCTATGCCCAGCAGCTGGCCGCCTACAGCCACGCCCGCAACAGCAACGTCTACACCGCCGAGGTGCAGCGCGTGCAGGGCAACGCCAACGCCGTCGCCGGCACGCCTTCGATCAACGCGCAGTAAGCACCGATGAACGCCACACGCAACGACGACCTCGGCAAGCTGCTGCTGCGCATCACGCTCGGCGGGCTGCTGCTGTTCCACGGCCTGTCGAAGGTCTTCCAGGGCGCCGACGGCATCCACCGCATGGTCGGTGCGGCCGGACTGCCCGACTGGCTGGCCTACGGCGTGTACCTGGGCGAGTTCGTCGCCCCGCTGCTGGTGCTGGGGGGCCTGTTCGCCCGCCCGGCCGCGCTGGTGATCGCCTTCAACATGGCGGTGGCGCTGCTGCTGGTGCACACCGGCCAGTTCTTCACGATGTCGAAGATGGGCGGCTGGTCGCTCGAGCTGCAGGCCTTCTTCCTGCTGAACGCCGTGACCATCGCGGTGATGGGGGCCGGCGCGTTGCGCGTGGGCAAGCCCTCCGCGCGCTGGTGGGCCTGATCCCGGTCCGGACGAGACATCCGTCACGGCCGACGTCGGCCGGCACCGGGGGGTCATGGCCATAATCCGCCGGACCCATGACCCAACTCCTGATCCTCAGCGTGAGCGCCGGCAACGGCCACGTGCGTGCGGCCCAGGCGCTCGCCGCCACCGCCCAGACCCTCAGCCCGCCGTGCACCGCGGTGCACATCGACGCCATGGCCCATGTGGCGGGGGGCTTTCGCAAGGTCTACACCGAGGGGTACATCCAGCTCGTGAACCGCGCACCCGACCTGTGGTCGTACCTGCACCAGCGCGCCGACGTCACGCCCCACCATGCGGCCTCGCAGCGCCTGCGCCGAGGCATCGAGCGGCTGAGCACCGGCGCGCTGCTGCGCGAGATCCGCCGCGCCAGGCCCGACGCCGTGGTCTGCACCCACTTCCTGCCGGCCGAACTGCTGATGCGCGAGCGCCGGCGCGGCCGCATCGACTACCCGGTATGGCTGCAGATCACCGACTACGACCTGCACAACATGTGGCTGGTGCCCGAGATGACGGGCTACCTCGCCGCCACCGAGGAGGTCGCCTTCCGGCTGCGTGCACGCGGCATACCGGCCGAACGCATCCACGTCACGGGCATCCCGGTGATGCCGGCCTTCTCGCAGCCCGACGCGCCGGCGCTCGCGCGCGCCCCCTGCGCCACCAGGCTCGGCCTCGACCCCGCACACCCGATCCTGCTGATGGCTTCGGGCGGCGCCGGGGTGGGTGACCTGCCGAGCATGGTCGAGCGCGTGCTGGCCACGACGGATGCGGCCCAGGTGATCGCGGTCGCGGGCCGCAATGCCGAGGCGCACGCCAGGCTCGAGGCCATGGCCGCGCGCCACCCCGGCCGCCTGGTGGCCATCGGCTTCACCGACGAGATGCACAAGCTCATGGCCGCGGCCGACCTGGTGGTCACCAAGCCCGGCGGCCTCACGGTGTCCGAATGCCTGGCGCTGGGCAGGCCCATGCTGCTGATCTCGCCCATCCCGGGCCAGGAGGAGCACAACGCCGGCTTCCTCATGGAAGAAGGCGCGGCCTGGCTGGCCTACGACGCCATCGGCCTCGACTACAAGGTGGCGCGCCTGATGGCAGACCGGCCCAAGCTCGCGCGCATGGCCGAGCGCAGCCGTGCCCTGGGCAAGCCCCGGGCCGCGGCCGCGGTGCTGCAACGCGTGCTGCAGCGCGCGTCCGCATGACGTCGTCGGCCATCGGGCAGCCCCGCCTGCGCCACACGCTGGTCTACCTGGCCTGGGTGCTGGTGATGGCCTTCTTCTTTGCCAAGGTCGAGATCCAGATCGAGGGCGGCGCAGGCTGGGCCGCATCGCTGCCCACCTGGCGCATCGAGCACAGCCTCTGGCTCGACATCTTCTGGGGCGGCCGGCCCATGACGGGCTACCACGCCTGGGTGTTCTCCTTCATGGCGCTGGCCTTCCTCTCGCCGCTGGCCTTCAACGGCCGCTGGACGCTGCGCGACCTCGGGCTGGCGCTCGCGGGACTCAGCCTGTTCTGGGTCTGCGAGGACGGGCTGTGGTTCCTGCTCAATCCGGCCTACGGCTGGGAGCGCTTCAACCCGGCCGGCATCGCCTGGCACAAGCGCTGGCTCTGGGGCCTGCCGGTCGACTACTGGAGCGGCCTCGTGGTCACGGCGGTGCTGCTGGCCCTGCGCCACCGCCGCCGCGGCGCGCCACGCGACCACGAACTACGATAGCGCCACATCCCGAAAGAGTGTCCCCCCATGGCAAGCACACAAGAAGACATCGGCAAAGCCACCGCAGCCGATCTGGAAGGCATCCTGGACCTGCAGGCCGCCAATCAGATCACGCGCGGCGGCATGCTCTCGGCCGAATTTCCGCGCGCACGCATCGAAGCGATGATGCACAGCATGCCGCTGATTGTGGCCCGACGCGAGGGCCGCGTGACCGGCTTCCTGATGTCCACGACACGCGCCATGAATGCCGACGTTCCGGTGATTCGCGCGATGTTCCAGGCCTACGCCGGGGCCGAGGATGCATACGTCTACGGGCCGGTGTGCGTCGGGCAGGAGGAGCGCGGGAAAGGCCTGGCCGAAGCCATGTTCGCCGAGCTCCGACGGCACGAGCCGGGACGCGAAGGCGTGCTCTTCATTCGCGCCGACAACGAGCCCTCGTTGCGCGCGCATCGGCGCATGGGCATGCGGGAGGTCGCGCACTTCGAGCTCAACGCCGCGCGCTATCTCGTTTTTTCGTACGTCGGATAGCGGCGCCGCATCGGCCCGCGGGGACGACCCGTGCCGCGCGCTCGCGAAGACCCTTTCAATCAGAAATACGCTCCGAGCGGGAGGTCTGTTCCATTGATGTAGTGGTCGCCGAGCAGGCGCTCCTTGTAGGTTCTCGGATTGTGCGAGGACAGAACCTTGATGTTGCGCCAATGCCTGTCGAGCGCGGATTGCACCGAAACCCCGCTGCCGCTCGCCACATCGATCAGGGTGCTGGCAAGGTTGGCAGCGGTCTCGTCCACGACCACTTTCGCCTCCGATGCAGCAAGTGCAGCTTCAAGTGACAGGGGCCATGCATCGGGCGTACCGACCGCCTTCCAGGCACGGTCGAGCTTGTGGGCGGCTCTGTCGGTGATGGCCTCCACGGCACTGCGCCATGCCGCGATGCGGCCAATGGTCGATTGCACCTCCGGCTCGTGCGCCGGCAGCTCGGCCACGCCATGATAGAAATTGCGACTGCGTTGGCGCACCAGCGTCAGCGCATCGGCGTGGATGCGATTGACGATGCCCACGATGACCGTCGTGAGATAGACCTGGTGAAAGGTGAAGCCGAACAACGGTCGTTCGCCTTCGGGCGTGGTGGCGGTCGCTCGCTTTGGAATGGTGAAAAGGTCTTCTTCACGAACCCGAACCTTGTCAAAGACGGTGGTGCCGGAGCCCGTCAGTTTCTGACCGAACCCGGACCAGTCGTCTTCCAGCACGATGCCGGCCGTGCTGGAGGGAACGAGGAATTGCCGCTCGGTGTCTCGCCCGGGCTCCGACGCATTGGCCAGGATGAAGTCGGCGTACAGGTTCCCGGTCGAGTAGATCTTGATGCCCGAAGCTTCCCAGGCTTGATGCGACGCGGACCATTCCAATTGCATTCCTGGGCGGCGCCCCACTTGGCCTGACGGCTTGTTGGTCTGCTCGTGCAGCGCCAATCCGATGATCTTTCCCTCGGCGGCGATGGACAGCAGGCGTTGCGCAAAGACGCTGGACGGAGCGGCCAGATGCTGCTCGACCGAGAACAGGTGATTGCGAAAGATGTGGGCGATGTTGGGGTCGGCCGAGGCCAGGTCGCGCGTCAGCGCGAACAGGTCTGGAAGCGCGATGCCCGCGCCGCCCAGCGCCTTGGGCAATCGCAAGGCGCCGTAACCGCGGCGCTTCAGTTCGGCCACCTCCGGGTGGATGGCCTGACGCTGCACATCGCGCTGCGCCGCCCCTTCGGCGAACTGCTGAAACAGGTCCGCGTAGCCCAGGCGATGGGTCGCTTCGTGCCACGTCAACGGGCTGTCCGTCGTGTTGTGTCGGGTCATGGCACCACCTCAGGCTGCGATGGCGTCGACACGGCGGCGATTCGCCTCGGCGCGGTACAGCGGAAGGCCCAGGTTCTCCCGCAACGTGGTGCCTTCATATTCATGGCGGAAGCGGCCGGCTTTTTGCAATTCTGGAATCAGGTGGTCCACCACCGCTTCCAGGCCATCGGTCTGGACGTCGATGTTCAGGTTGAAACCGTCCGCAGCGCCGCTGTCGACCCAGTTCACGATGTTCGCAGCCACCTGCTCGGGCGTTCCGACGACCACCCGATGGCCGCCCGTGAGGTTGTCGCGCAGTGTCTGGCGAACCGTCCAACGGTGCCTGCGGGCCTCGTCGAGCACCTTGATCATCTCGCGCCGTCGCCATCGCGCGGCCAGAGGCACGCGACTCTCCGCCTGCTCGATCTTGTCGAAAGGCAGCGGCTCGTCAAAAGGCAGGTCTTCAGGTTCCAGGGCCAGATGACGGGCCAGCGCCTCGCGCAGCGCCGTGTGGTCCAACCCTTCGTCGAGTTCGTCCTTGCGCCGGAGAGCCTCGGCTTCCGTGCCCCCAAGGATCGGGAACAGACCCGGCACAACCAGCAGATGCTCCGGATTTCGCCCATGACTCCGCGCCAGCGCCTTCACATCGGCGTAGAAATTCTGACCCTTCTCGAGCAGGCGCTGGCCCGTGAAAAGCGCATCGGCCCAACGCGCTCCGAAGGCTTTGCTGTCCTCGGAGTCACCGGCCTGGAAGATGACCGGGCGACCCTGCGGACTGGTCGGCAAGGAGAGCGCTCCGGCGGCCTTGAAGTGGCGTCCTTGAACGTCGATCGGATGCAACTTCGCGGGATCGACGAAGACGCCCGACTGCGGATCGGCGACGACCGCATCCCATGGAAACGAATCCCAGAGCCCGGTGACGATCTCGGTGAACTCACCGGCGCGTTCATAGCGCTGATGCTGCTCGAACCCCTTGTCGAAGCCATAGGCTGCGAGCGCCACCGGGGCCTGACTGGTGATGATGTTCCAGGCCGCGCGGCCCTTGCTGAGGTGATCCAGCGAGGAGATCTGCCGCGCCACCGTGTGGGGGTGACCGAACAGGCTGGTGGTCGTCACCACCAGTCCGATGTGATGCGTGGCCTGGCTGAGCGCCGCGTTGAGAGCGACCGGATCGAAGGCGCGCCAGGGGCGCTCGTAGGCTTCCGGCACCAGGCCGCCCGGGCCGTCGGCGAGAAACAGTGCATCGATCTTTCCGCGCTCGGCGAGCTGCGCGATACGGATGAAGGTGTCGATATCGGTGGGGAGCTTCGCCGCATCCGGCAACGTTTTCCAGGCCGCATCGTGGCGGCCCGAGGCCAGCACGTTGAGTCCCAGGCGAACAGGTTTCTTGTTGGACATGGTGGGCAATTTCAGAGATCTGCGCGATGGTTCTGGCGTGTCAGGTGCGCACGACCAACTCACTCACATTGACTTTCTTGGGCAGGACCCCGTGGCTGGTGAGCCAATCGGCAGATCGCTGGAAGCGGCGTAGAAACTCCTGGTCCGTCGGCTCGTACAGGTGATGCTGGCGGTTGTAGGCAATCAGGTGATCACGCACGGCATCGTTGTACTTGGCGTCTTTCTGTACGACCAACTCCGCATCGCGCACGTGACCGTTGACCCATTTGGCTTCGTCTCGGAATGCACTGATGACCTCGCGGACCACGGCCGAGTTGTCGGTTGCATACTGGCGCAGCGCCGTGAGACCGGAGAAGTCCAGCGCGAAATCCAGATCCTTGCCTTCGTTGAAGATGTCTTTCGCATCGTATTTGTCGCGGGCAATGTCCACGAAAGGCGCCCACATGGACCAGGCATCCACCTTGCTTTGCCCAAAGGCCAGTGAAGCATCGGCCGGATTCAAGTAGACGAATTCGACGGCATTGCGGTCCAGGTTGAACTTCTCGAGCGCGGCGACCAGCAGGAACTCTCCGATGCCGGATCGGTTGACCGCGACCCGCTTCCCGATCAGGTCCTTGACGGAATGAATGCCAGAGTCTTTCTTGACGATGATGGTGGAACTGCGCGGCGTCCGGTCGTCGAACTGCGTGAACACGAGCGGCGTCCCGGCAATCGTGGATGCCAGTGCGGGGGCCGCACTGCCCCAAAACGCGAAATCCGTGCTGCCGCCCACCATGGCCTGGATCGCCGGCGCGAGATTGGGAAAGGGCCCCACCCACTCCACCTTGATGTCCTTGGCCGCCAGCGTCTTCTGGAGTTCCCCGCGTTCGCGGGCGATATGGGACAGAACGCCCCGGCTGTAGGCAAGGCGCACGCTATCGGTATTGCGCTTGTTCTGCGCGCCTGCGCCTTGCGGAAGCCACAGCCCGGAGGCTGCTGCGGCAGCGATGCCCGCGCCCTGAAGAAGGCGGCGGCGGTTCACTGCGACAGGCTCGGAGCCGGCATCGCCGGGGTTTGCAGAAGGGAGGAAGTTCATGTCAATTGAGATGGAGTGATGGATTGACTTCACGCCGCCAAGCTGATGCTTTCAGCTTTCCGAGGACGTTCTGGGTCTGAAGGGTTTCGGATGTCGACACCGAGCTCCTGCAGCAGCTGCAGGCGCAAAGGCTCGCGATCGATATGCGCGGCCGTTCCGACGTCGTAGGAGGCAGCGACCTTTCCTTTGCGCATCACCAGGATGCGATCGGAGATTGAAATCGCCTCATCGACATCGTGCGTAACCAGCAATACACCCGGCTGGTGGCGTGCGACGAGTTCCTTGATGAGCACATGCATCTTGATGCGCGTCAAGGCATCGAGCGCGGCAAACGGCTCATCCAGCAGCAGCAGGCCCGGGCCCCGCACCAAGGCGCGCGCAAGCGCTACGCGTTGCGATTGCCCCCCCGAGAGTCGCCGCGGCCAATCGTCTTCGCGTCCGGCCAGGCCGACTTCGCGCAGCGCTGCTTCGGCCAACGGGCGGCCCGTGGCATCGTCCATTCCCAGTGCCACGTTGCGCCAGAGCGTTGCCCAGGGCAAGAGACGGTGCTCTTGAAACACCACGGCAGGCTGCGCCGGGCTGACGATGGTTCCGGCATCGATGACATCCAGGCCGGCCAGTGCTCGCAGCAGGGTCGTCTTGCCGCAACCGCTTTCCCCGAGCAGGGCGACGAACTCGCCATGACGAATGCTGAGATCCAGTCCGTCGATGACCACACGGCTGCCGTACTGCCGGCGCAAGCCCCGTACGCGCACCGCTTCCTGACCTGGATTCAATGTGGGGGTCTCGGCGCTCAACGATTTTCCTTGTCGTAATTGGGGTGCCATTGCAGCAATCTGCGCTCCAGCCAGCGGGCTACGCCATCCGCCAGAACGCCGATGAATGCATAGATCAGGATGGTCAGAACAATCACATTGGTTTGCAGGAACTCTCGCGCATCCATCGCGAGGAAGCCGATGCCTTTGTTGGTCGCCAGCGTCTCTGCAACCACCAGCGCCAGCCAGGCAACGGCCAGCGCGTAGCGCACGCCCGTCAGGATCGACGGCATCGCGCCCGGAAGGATGATTCGACGCACGAGACCTGCCCAGCTGAGACCGGTTATTCGGCCGAGCTCCAGCAATTTGGGGTCCACCTGCCGGATGCCCAGCACCGTGTTGATGTAGATGGGAAACATCACGCCCAATGCGACCAAAAAGATCTTTCCGCCTTCGTCGACACCGAACCAGATGATCACCAGTGGCAGCAATGCCAGGAATGGAATGGCTCGAATCATCTGTATCGGGCGGTCCAACACGGCCTGTGCGAGCGGAGAGAATCCCACCAGAATGCCCAGTGCGAAGCCGATGCCGCCGCCAATCAGAAAGCCAATGGTCGCGCGCACCAGGCTGTAGCTCAGGTGCTCAATCAGCGTCCCGTCCAGCAGCATCTGCCAGGCTGTGGCCGCCACGCTGCTGGGCGCAGGAAGAAGTTGGGGGCGGATGTAACCGATGCGCGAAAAAAGCTCCCAGACCACCACCACCACCACGGGCACCAGCCAAGAGAGCAACTCCAGCTTTGCGCGAGTCAGTCGCTGCCTTGTTTGTGATTTTTCTTGCGTGTCGCCGCTGGATGCAGACGGAATAGAAAGCGCTTCGGAGCCAGCAGGAGACATGAGAACTTTTCGCGAATGGTGAAGCAGGGCGAAGTAGTTCGATTGAACGATCAGTCTCCCGATGAGTTTCAATGATTTGGCATTGAGAACGGATTTAGTTTATTTGGCCGACACCAGAACCCATAAGAAATTAAATCGTCTTTAGTTATTCTGTTTTTAGATAATCGAATCATGCGCATTGAATCCGCGCATGCAACTTCCGCTCGGACGCAAGGCCGAATGCCCATCTGGTGGGTGCGGTGCGTTGGTGCGCCGAGGTGGGCGGGACGCGACGAACCGCCCGCACGGTCGAGCCGACGAACGCTTGCAAAGGGCACTCGCCCGGGAGTGGCATCTTCTTCGCGGGCGATGCGGCTGCGCTGGGCACTGCCAACGCGCGCTCAGTGCCGACGGGGCTGTGTGCGAAATGATCCGCGGCGCAACTGTTGCCCCGATACGCGCCGGAGAACGCCTGTCGTCTCGGCGCTCGACGCAAGCAACAGGCTCTGGATAGCGTGCCTTTAGACCACCAGCCGATACCCCACCGCCGTCTCCGTCAGCAGATGCCGCGGTTGCGCCGGGTCGGCTTCGAGCTTCTGCCGCAGGTGGCCCATGTAGATGCGCAGGTAGTGGCTCTGCTCGGCATGCGACGGGCCCCACACCTCGCGCAGCAACTGCCGTTGCGTGAGCACCCGGCCCGCATTGGCGACCAGCACGCCGAGCAACCGGTATTCGGTGGGCGTGAGGTGCACTTCGACGCCGGCGCGCCGCACCAGCCGCGCGGCGCGGTCGACCTCGATCTCGCCGAAGCGGAACACCGGCTCGCCGGCTTCGGCCGTGGCGGTGCTGCCCGCCGCGGCGCGCGGGCGCCGCAGGTTGGCGCGCACGCGGGCCAGCAGTTCGCCGGTGCCGAAGGGCTTGGTCAGGTAGTCGTCGGCGCCGGCATCGAGGGCCGCGATCTTGTCGGCCTCGTCGACGCGCGCCGACAGCACGATGATCGGCACCGCCGACCAGCCGCGCACGTCGCGGATCAGCGAGAGCCCGTCGCCGTCGGGCAGACCGAGGTCGAGCACCACCAGGTCGGGCTGGCGCGTGCCGGCCGCGGCCAGGCCATCGCGCAGGCTGCCGACCTCATGCACCTGCCAGCCCTCGGCCTCGAGCGCGCCGCGCACGAAACGGCGGATCTGCGGTTCGTCTTCGATCACGATGGCAACAGGGGAAGGCATGGCGGGACTCAGGCAGGAAAAGGATCGTCGGACGTGACAGGCGAAACCGGCGGGGCCCGGCGCGGCAGCGTGATGGTGAATTCTGCGCCGCCGCCCGGCGCGTTCGCGGCCGTGATCTCGCCGCCGTGTGCCGAGACGATGGCCTTGCAGATGGCCAGCCCGAGGCCCACGCCCGGCGTGGCCGACTCGGCCTGGCCGCGGGTGAACTTGTCGAACAACAGGTGCTCGCGGCCGCGCAGTGCCAGCGGCAGGCCGGCGCCATGGTCGCGCACGCTGAGCACCAGGCTCTGCGTTTCGGCGCGCGCGCCGACCACGATCGGCGGTGCGCCGTACTTGGCCGCGTTCTCCAGCAGGTTGACCAGTACGCGCTCCATCAGCACCGCATCGAACTCGACCAGCGGCAGGTCGGGCGCGAGCGCCGTCTGCACCGTGCCGCCGGCCAGCGCCGGGCCGGCTGCGCGGATGGCCGAGCCGACCACCTCCTCCACCGACTGCCAGTCGCGCCGCAGATTCACCGCGCCGCCCGCGATGCCGCTTTCGAGCCGGGCCATGTCGAGCAGGTTGTTGACCAGCGCGTTGAGCTGATGCGCCTGCCCCACGATGGCCTGCGTGGTCTGCACGCGGGTGTCGGCATCGGCCGTCTGCAGCGATTCGGCCAGGCCGATGAGTGCGGTCAGCGGCGTGCGCACGTCGTGCGAGATGGCGGCCAGCAGCGTGTTGCGCAGCCGTTCCGATTCCATCTCGACGACCGCCTGCTGCGCGACCTCGACATAGTGCACGCGCTCCAGCGCGATCGCGATCTGGCGCGCCAGCGTGTCGAGCTGCTGCGCCTGCTCGGGAATCAGCAGCCAGCGCGGCTGCGCGGGCTCGAGCGCCAGCACGCCGCGCACCCGCATCGGCGCCTGGAGCGGCACGTAGTGCCAGGGCTGCGCGGCCAGCGTGGCGGTCGCCAGGCCGGCCGGCTGGCCCTGGCGGAAAGCCCAGTCGGCCACGCTGGCATCGAAGCCCGGCGGCGGGGTCTCGGGCAGCTGCAGCCGGTCGGCCGCATCGGCCACCAGCACCAGCGCATGGCCGCCGAAGTGGCCCTGCACGGCCGCTGCGCCGAGCGCCACCACCTGCTCGCTCTGCAGCGCGGCCGAGAGTTCGCGCGTGAGCTCGAACAGCGACTGCGCGCGGCGCTCGCGGCTGGTCGACACGCTGGCCGCGAAGCGCAGACCGGCGGTGAGCTGGCCCACCAGCAGGCCCACGCCCAGCATCACGGCGAAGGTCACGACGTACTGCACGTCGCCGATCGCGAACGACAGCCGCGGCGAGACGAAGAAGAAATCGAAGGCCGCCACGTTGAGCATCGCGGCCAGCGCCGCCGGCCCGCGGCCGAAGCGCATCGCGATGCCCACCACGCCGAGCAGGAACAGCATCACGATGTTGACCTGCTCGAGCACGCCCGACAGCGGTGTCGCGACCAGCGTGACGGCGATGCCCATGGCCGCGGCCCAGACGTAGCCGGGCCAGCGCGCATGCGGCCGGTCGGCATCGTCGTCGGAGCGTTCGTCGCCGTTCGCCAGCTCGCGCGCCGCGCCCAGCGGCGTGCGCGGCAGGCGGCGCGCGCTGTCGGCGCGGGCCGTCTCGACGATGTCGAGCGCGGGCCCGCGGCGCGCCAGCTCGCGCGTCAGCGCAGGCGACGACCACCAGCGCCGCCAGCCCGTGGCCGGCTCGGCGCGCCCCACCACCAGCGTGGCGCAATTGAGCCGCTGGGCCTGCGCGGCCAGCGCCTGCGCCACATCGTCGCCGGTCAGCACCGCGGTCACCGCGCCGAGTTCCTCGGCCAGCTTGAGCACCGCCAGCACGCGGTCGCGCTGCGCCGCCGGCAGCCGCTGCAGCGCCGGCGTCTCGACGTAGGCGGCATACCAGCGCACGCTGAGCTGGCCGGCCAGCCGCGCGGCGCTGCGCACCGTCTGGGCCGCGCCCTCGTGCGGGCCGACGCAGGCCAGGATCGCGCCCGAGGTGTTCCAGGCCTGCAGGCCGTTGCCCTTGCGGCCCGGGCCGGACTGCTCGACCCGCCAGCCGCGCACGTCGTCTTCCACGTGTTCGGCGGTGCGGCGCAGGGCGATCTCGCGCAGCGCGATCAGGTTGCCCTTGCGGAAGAAGTTCTGCTTGGCGCGTTCGGCCTGCTGCGGCAGGTAGACCTTGCCGGCCGCCAGCCGCGCCGTCAGTTCGTCGGGCGTGACGTCGACCAGCACCACCTCGTCGGCCTCGTCGAGCACGCTGTCGGGCACGGTCTCGTGCACCCGCACGCCGGTGATGGTGCCGACCGTGCCGTTGAGGCTCTCGAGGTGCTGCACGTTGAGCGCCGACCAGACCTCGATGCCCGCGGCCAGCAGCTCCTGCACGTCCTGCCAGCGCTTGGCATGGCGCGAGCCCGGCGCGTTGGAGTGCGCGAGTTCGTCGACCAGCAGCACCGCGGGCTTGCGCGCCAGTGCGGCATCGAGATCGAACTCGGCCAGCGTGCGGCCGCGGTAGGCCACGTCGCGCAGCGGCAGCCGCTCGAGGCCGTCGAGCAGCGCGGCGGTCTCGCTGCGCCCGTGGGTCTCGACCACGCCGATCAGCACCTCGCGGCCCGCGGCGCGCTCGCGCTGCGCGGCCGAGAGCATGGCCCAGGTCTTGCCGACGCCCGCGGTGGCGCCGAAGTAGATGCGCAGCCGCCCGCGGCGCGCGCGGGCTTCGTCGCTGCGCATCTGCGCGAGCAGCGCGTCGGGGTCGGGGCGGGTATCAGTCAAAACGAAAGTTCAAAAGATGATGAAGGGCTGCGGCGCATTCAGAAAGAGAACGCAATCCAGCTTTGTTTCGCGCGCTTCTCTTTGGTGATAGGCTGCACCGCGCCATACATCTGGGTGTCCGTGCGGCACGGCAAACCCGAGAGGCAGCGTTGACGAACAGTAGGCCAGCACGCTGGCACAAGGAGGTACTGATCATGGCAGAACGGCCCATCATTTGCGTGGGAGATACGACCTCGCACGGCGGCACCGTGCTCGAGGGTTTCCCGACCTTGAACGTGTATGGACGGCTTGCGTCCGGCATGGGCCACAAGGTTCGATGTCCGCGTTGCAAGGGCATATTCAGCATCATCGAAGGGGCGGAGAACCGCACCGTCAACGGCATACCGATCGCCTTGGAGGGCATGCTGACTTCGTGCGGTGCGGCGCTCGTTGCGTCTCAACGAAACGCTCGCGTAGCGATCGACCACACGGCGGCAGCGGGCCTCGCGTTCGGGCCTGCAGTCGAAGGCATGCTTGACGATCATCATTCGGACGCATCTCCCAAAGACTTTGACCAACATTTCGAGGTTCTCGATGAAGTGACGGGCCAGCCGATGGCGAACCGCCGCTACCGCATCAGCGTCGACGGCCTGCGCTTCGAGGGCGTGACCGACAGCGAAGGTCGGACGCAACGAATCCTTGCCAAGGACGCAATGCAAGCGACGTTGGAAATTCTCCCAGGGGGTGAGTGACATGGTCCTCCAAGCGGTTGTACCCATTGCGACGTTCACTGCAGCGCTCACGCTCAAGAGCGATACGGCGCCGGTCAAGGTCTATGTCAAGACACCACGAGGCACGCTTTACTGGGGCGGTGCCGGCCTGAATGGTGACTACATCAAGCCGACCCTGGCTGCATTTCAGGTGGCGGGCATCAAGAACCTGAGCGTGGGTCTCACGAACACCGGCGGCGCGAATTTCCCCTACGGAAAGGACATTGGCGGCACCTTTATTGACGCATTCAGGGCTGGCTTGGTCATTCGCTATGAAGACAGCGGCGATTGGGTCTTGACAACTGGGATGGACGCAAAAGAAGGCCAGTTCAACTTGATCGGTTATTCCTATGGCTCGCTGCTCGCGGCCCAGACCGCCAACTTTTATGCAAACAAGGGCCACATCGTCGATCACCTCGTACTGATCGGATCGCCCATCGACCGTGAGTTCCTTGCCAAATTGCGTGCCAATCAGCACATCCAGAGCGTGGTGGTCGTCGATCTGACCGACAAGGGAGACGTGCTCCACGCGGGAATGACACAACTTGAAGTTGCACTGGCGATTCCAACGCTGGGCAGGCAATTCGGATCGGGCAAGGCAGAAGGTCATTTTTATTACGCCCAAGTGGTCAAGGATTCGCCGGCACGCTGGAAGTCTCTGGCCCAGAACGTCTTTGATGCCGGTGTCCGATAGCGCTGCCAGAGCAATCTGGCTCGGCCGGCTTGCAGGAATCGCGGTTGCGGCATCAGTGGCACCGTTGCTGGCAGCCGTTCTTCTCTTCCCTATCAATAGGGGGACCGTTTTTGTAGGGCCTATTACCTTGTTGACGGGCCTATCGCTTCTCTCTTGGGTGCTAACGAGTGTGGCGGGCTTCGGCATGGCGCTCTGGACTCACTTCAAACGGCCCATCCTCAGGCGGCATGCGTGGTTTGCGTTGCTCGCGGGGGAGTTTTTCTATGCCACGGGGTTCATGTGCATCGGAGCTGTCGTAAGCCGAGTTCTCGACGGTCATTGGAGCACCGATGTTTCGAGCTTCATGATCTTGAGTGCCTGCGTTGTCGGCTGCGTCTGGAGCATTGCCAAAGCCCGTGGCGGCGGCGCACGAAGCCCCCCTCCCTGAGCGATGCGTCGTTGGCTTCTTCGCTGATCCTGCTGCTGAACTTCCCGCAAATCGTGGTGTCTGCGGCAACGGCCAGCTATGCCATCTGGTTTGCCGACCACGAGCAACGCAATGTCGGGGCCCGTTGTCAGTCAGGCGGCAGAGACAATCCTGGTGATCGCCGCAACGCAGGTGCTCAATGGCTTGCTCTGGTGGATGCTCCGAAAGCATCCAACGGAGATCAGGTTCTTGAGAAAAAAATTGCTGTCGCGTCCTTGCTTGGCGTGATCCTGCTCTTCGGGCTCGGCAGTCGTTTCATCTGCGCGGGAGCAGGTTGAGACGCAAGCCTTCTCCCATGCTCTCGCGCTAACGGCAACAAAAGCGCCGGACATGCGTTGCAACAACGCTACTTCGCCAGCGCATCGAGCGCCAGGTTCAGCGCCAGCACATTCACCCGCGGCTCACCGAAGAAGCCGCCCAGCGGCGTCTCGGTCTGGCGATGGACCAGTGCCGTCACCTGGTCGAGCGGCAATTGCCGCAGGCGCGCGATGCGGGGCACCTGATAGAGCGCGGCCGCGGGGCTGATCTCGGGATCGAGGCCGCTGGCCGAGGTGGTCACCAGATCGACCGGCACCGGTGCGGTGTGGCCCGGGTCGGCTGCGCGCAGCGCCTCGACACGGCCCTTGACGGCGTCGACCAGCGCCGGGTTGAGCGGGCCCTGGTTGGCGCCGCCCGAGGCGCTGGCGTTGTAGGGCATGGGCGCGGTGGCCGAGGGACGGCCCCAGAAATGCTGGGGGTCGCTGAAGTTCTGGCCGATCAGCCGCGAGCCGACGGCTTGGCCGTCGCGCTCGACCAGGCTGCCCGCGGCCTGGTCGGGAAACACGGCCTGGGCGGCGCCGGTCACGGCCAGCGGATAGAGCAGGCCCGTGAGCACGCTGAGTGCGACGAAGAGAACCAGCGCGGGGCGAAGGATGTTTTTCATGATGGTGGTGTCCTCAGACGAGATGGATGGCAACCAGCAGCCAGTCGATCAGCTTGATGCCGATGAAGGGCACGACCAGGCCGCCGAGGCCGTAGATCGCGAGGTTGCGGCGCAGCAGCGCGGCCGCGCCGACCGGCCGGTAGCGCACGCCCTTGAGCGCCAGCGGGATCAGGAAAACGATCACCAGCGCATTGAAGATCACCGCGCTCAGGATGGCCGACGAGGGGCTCGCGAGCCGCATCACGTTGAGCGCGCCCAGTTGCGGGTAGGTGCTCACGAAGATCGCGGGAATGATCGCGAAGTACTTCGCCACGTCGTTGGCGATCGAGAAGGTGGTGAGCGAACCGCGCGTCATCAAGAGCGCCTTGCCGGTCTCCACCACCTCGAGCAGCTTGGTCGGGTTGGAGTCGAGGTCGACCATGTTGCCGGCCTCCTTCGCGGCCTGCGTGCCGCTGCCCATAGCCACCGCCACGTCGGCCTGCGCCAGCGCGGGGGCGTCGTTGGTGCCGTCGCCGGTCATCGCGACCAGCCGGCCCTCGGCCTGGTACTTGCGGATCAGCGCCAGCTTGTCCTCGGGCGTGGCCTCGGCCAGGAAGTCGTCGACGCCGGCCTCGGCCGCGATGGCCGCGGCCGTGAGCTTGTTGTCGCCGGTGATCATCACCGTCTTGATGCCCATCGCGCGCAGTTCGGCAAAACGTTCCTTGATGCCGGTCTTGACGATGTCCTTGAGCTCGACCACGCCGAGCACGCGGTTGCCTTCGGCCACGGCCAGCGGCGTGCTGCCGCGGCGGGCCGCTTCCTCGGCGGCGCGCAGCACCTCGGGCGGCACGCTGCCGCCCAGCGCCTCGACATGGCGGCGCAGGGCCTCGACCGCGCCCTTGCGCAGGAGCACCGGATCGGTGTCCAGGCTGTTCGGGGCGGCGGGCAGGTCGACCCCACTCATGCGGGTCTGCGCGGTGAAGGGCACGAAGCGCGCATCGGCGATGGCGCTGTCGTCGGTGCCGCCGCGGCGTGCCAGCTCGACGATGCTGCGGCCCTCGGGCGTTTCGTCCGGCAGCGACGAGAGCAGCGCGGCGCGCGCCAGGCGCTCGGGCGTCACGCCAGGTGCCGGGAGGAAGGCGCTGGCCTGGCGATTGCCGTGCGTGATGGTGCCGGTCTTGTCGAGCAGCAGCACGTCGACGTCGCCTGCGGCTTCCACCGCGCGGCCCGAGGTCGCGATCACGTTGGCCTGCATCATGCGGCTCATGCCGGCCACGCCCACGGCCGACAGCAGGCCGCCGATGGTGGTCGGGATCAGGCACACCAGCAGCGCCACCAGCGCGGTGAGCGAGACCACGGTGCCCGTGCCCATCGCGCCCACGCTGAACACCGAGTAGGGCAGCAGCGTGACCGTGACCATCAGGAACACCAGCGTGAGCGCGACCAGCAGGATGGTCAGCGCGACCTCGTTGGGCGTCTTCTGGCGCTTGGCCGCCTCGACCATGCCGATCATGCGGTCGAGGAAGGACTCGCCCGGGTTCACGCTGATGCGCACCACCAGCCAGTCGGACAGCACGCGGGTGCCGCCGGTCACGGCCGAGAAGTCGCCGCCCGACTCGCGCACCACGGGTGCCGATTCGCCGGTGATCGCGCTCTCGTCGACCGAGGCCACGCCTTCGATGACCTCGCCGTCGAGCGGGATCACGTCACCGGTCTCGACCAGCACGACGTCGCCCTTGCGCAGGTTCGGCGCCTGCTCCGGCAGGAAGGCCGCGCCATGGAAAGGCTCGCTGAGCTTCTTGGCCCAGGTGTCCTTGCGCAGGCCACGCAGCGAGGCGGCCTGCGCCTTGCTGCGGCCTTCGGCCAGGGCCTCGGCGAAGTTCGCGAACAGCACGGTGAACCAGAGCCAGACCGAGATCGCGAGCACGAAGGCCGGCGGCATGCCGCTGTCGCCCGGGAAGCTCAGCGCATGCAGCCACAGCAGCGTGGTCATGATGCTGCCGATGTAGACGATGAACATCACCGGGTTGCGCCATTGCACCCGCGGGCTCAGCTTGGCGACCGCGCCCCACAGGGCCGGCCGGACCAGCGCCATGTCGAACAGGGAAAGGGAACTTGCAGTTTTCGAGGTCATGGTGCGACCCTCACTTCCAGAGCATCAGGTGCTCGACCATCGGGCCCAGCGCGAGCGCCGGCACGTAGTTGAGCAGGCCGACCAGCAGCACGGTGCCGATCAGCAGTGCCACGAACAGCGGTCCGTGCGTGGGCATGGTGCCGGCCGTCACCGGCAGGCGTTTCTTGGCGGCCAGCGCGCCGGCGATGGCCAGCACCGGCACGATCATCGCGAAGCGGCCGAACCACATCGCGATGGCCAGCAGCGCGTTGTAGAAGGGCGTGTTGGCCGACAGGCCGGCGAAGGCGCTGCCGTTGTTGTTGGCGGCCGAGGTCAGCGCATAGAGGATCTCGGAGAAGCCGTGCGCGCCGGGGTTGGCGATGCCCGCCTTGCCCGCGCCCAGGCTCACCGCGACGGCCGTGCCGGCCAGCACCAGGATCGGCGTGACCAGGATCGCGATCGACGTCAGCTTCATCTCGTGCACCTCGATCTTCTTGCCCAGGTACTCGGGCGTGCGGCCGATCATCAGGCCGGCGATGAACACTGCGAGGATGGCGAAGATCAGCATGCCGTAGAGCCCGCTGCCGACGCCGCCGAAGACCACCTCGCCCAGCTGCATCAGCACGATCGGCACCATGCCGCCCAGCGGCGTGAAGGAGTCGTGCATGGCGTTCACCGCGCCGCACGAAGCGGCGGTGGTGACGGCCGCGAACAGCGCCGAGGCGGTGATGCCGAAGCGCGTTTCCTTGCCTTCCATGTTGCCGCCGGCCTGCAGCGCGGACTGCACCTGGTCGACGCCCAGCGGCGCCAGCAGCGGGTTGCCCACCTGCTCGGCCGGGATCACCACGATCACGGCGATCACGAACAGCACCGTCATCGCGGCCAGCACGGCCCAGCCCTGGCGCAGGTCGCCGACCACGCGGCCGAAGGCGAAGCACAGCGCGACGGGGATCAACAGGATCGCCAGCATCTGCACGAAGTTGGTGAGCGCGGTCGGGTTCTCGTAGGGGTGGGCCGAGTTGGCGTTGAAGAAGCCGCCCCCGTTGGTGCCCAGCATCTTGATCGCCTCCTGCGACGCGACCGGGCCCATGGCGAGCGTCTGGGTCGTGGTGTTCGCGTCTTCGGTCACCGGCGCGCCGGCCTTGTCGAGCAGCGGCTGGCCGGCCGCGTCGAGCTTGGGCGCCTTGTAGGCCGTGGCCTCGAGCGTGGTCACGGTCTTGTAGGCATCGAAGTTCTGGATCACGCCCTGGCCCGCGAAGAACAGCGCCAGCACGAAGGAGATCGGCAGCAGCAGCCAGGTCGTGATGCGGGTCATGTCGACCCAGAAGTTGCCCACGAAGCCCTTGCCATCGGTGCGCCGCGCCGCGAAGCCGCGCGCCAGCGCGAAGGCCACCGCGATGCCGGTCGCGGCCGAGAGGAAGTTCTGCACCGTGAGGCCGAGCATCTGCGTGAGATAGCTCATGGTCGACTCGCCCGCATAGCCCTGCCAGTTGGTGTTGGCGACGAAGCTCACCGCGGTGTTGAAGGCGGAATCGGGCGACACCGCCGCCATGCCCGCGGGGTTGAGCGGCAGCAGGCCTTGCAGGCGCTGCAGGCCGTAGACGAAGAAGGTGCCGATGGCATTGAAGGCCAGCAGCGCCAGCGCGTAGGTGCGCCAGTGCATCGACTCGCCGGGCGCGACGCCGGCCAGCTTGTAGAGCGGGATCTCGATGCGCTGCATCCAGCGCGGCAGGCGACCGTCGCACAGCGCCGCGATGAAGCGGCCCAGCGGCCAGCCCAGCACGAGCAGCGCGACCAGCAGAAGGGCCAGCAGGCCCCAGGCGGAGGAAGTCATGGTCAGAACTCCTCCGCGCAGATCAGCGCGAAGACCAGGTAGGTGAACAGGATCACCGCGATCAGGCCGCCCGCGCCATAGAGCACGTCGAGGCCGATCACGAGCGATCTCCTTCGGTGGCCTTCGGCCGGGCCAGCCTGTTCAGGCCGACCACCATCTCCGCGACCACCACCCACAGCACGGCAACCGCCGCCATCCATACGATGTCCATACAGCACTCCTCAAGTTCGAGACACGGGTGTCAGTCTCGGCAGAGGGGCGTAAAAACGGGGAACAGAGGCGTGTGGGGGGCGTAAAGAAAGCGTAAAAACGGCGTGCGGAGACCGTCGGGAAAAGCCTGTCAGCGCACGGCGCGCTCGCCGCCCAGAAGGCGTCGCAAGGCGAGTGCCCCGCAGACTGCGGCCACCAGCGACAGCAGACCGAAGGCCATGCCGTCCTCGGCCCTGTGCGGCGCCTCGGACAACATCGTGGCGCCCGTGTTGTAGGCCCCGTGAAGCGCAATGCAGGGAATGAGCGAACGCGTGCGCTCGTACAGCCACCCCAGGATCAGGCCCGCCACCAGGCCGCCCATGAACTGGTACATGTTCAGATGAACCGCACCGAACAGCACGGCCGATCCGACGATCGCCGTGGCGCGGCTGTAGCGTTGCAGAAAGCCGCGCAGCACGATGCCACGGAAGAGCATTTCCTCCAGCACGGGCGCGAGCACGCACACCGCCAGCAGGGACGCGAATTCATCCGATCCCATGCGCGCGAAGCCCTGCTCCTCCCATGCGGACAGCGGAAAGAAATGAGTCATCACTGCCTGCACCCAGCCCATGACCAGGAGCAGCAGGGGCACCAGCAGCAGCGTGGGCGGCACGATCAAACCCAGCGTCGCCCTGGCCGACGATGCGCCGCTGTGGAACAGGTCGCGATAGCCGAGATCCTGGAAATGCATCACCAGGGCGAAGACACAGCCGTTGCCCAGCAGCACGGTCAATGAACTTCGCTGAGCTTCCGTCAGGTCGAGCAGCGCCCGGGCATCGAACAAGGCATAGGCGATCAACTGCTCGAACAGCACCAGGGCGATGAACAGCAGCACGGCCTGGAAGGCTGTCGGAAAAGGGTCGGAGTGAGGTCGCATCGCAGTGCACGCCTGGCGGCGGAAATGAAGCGACGACTCTAAGGGGGGATTGCACCGCGGCCGGGCCCGTGCGGCATCGAAAATTCACTCGCGTGACGGATGTCTCGGCGAATCGGGGCAGCGCGCCTGCGCTCACCGCCCGCTGGCAAGGTTCGGTCGGCCGGTGGGCATCGCAGGCGATCGCGGCGGCCTGGCCCGCGGCTTTCGAATCGGCCCGAGTCCGCCGGCGCTTTCGCCGAAGTTGCCGGTCGCCAGCGCGCCGCAGCTGCGATCGAAAGTCGAAAGGCGCCGGTCGTGGACCGGCTTCTCCGGGTTCGCGGCTTTCGATCTCTGTAACATCGTCGATGTAACAATTGATCGACCCCCTGAATGCAAGCTAGACCTCGCGCTCGGCCTGCCACTCGGACCCGTGATCCATATGCCGGAATCCCTGGCGCGGTGCAGGCGACGTCCCCGTGAACCTGCAGCAAGCGCCAGACATGCTCTGCGCAAGGCAACCTGAAACGATGCAACGACACCGCCCCGCACTCCGCTCTTCCCTGCTGTGGCTGCCGGCTCTGCTGGGGTTCGGTGCCGCGGCCCTCGCACAGGCACCGGCGCCGCCCAGTGCCGACACTCTCGCACTGAGCTTCGACGCGGCCCGCGCCCGCATGCTCGACCGCTCCGACAAGCTGGCCGCCGCGCGCGCCGCGGTCGACGCCAAGGAGCTGCAGCGCCAGGGCCTCCAGGGCCTGGGCGGGCCGACGGTCAGCATCTCGGGCCTGGCCTATGCCTACAACGCCAACCTGAACCTCGACCTGGACCCGCTCAACCAGAAGCTCGGGCAGGCCGGCGCGATGCTTCCGCCTTCGCTCCAGGGCTTCGTCTCGCGCCTGCCCATCCCGCAGCTGCCGAACAGCTACACGCTGAACCGGCACGACACCGGCGCCAACGCCTCGGTCTCGGCCGTCTGGCCGCTCTACCTCGGCGGCGCGACCGATGCGGTGCGCGGCTTCGTCTCGGCGCAGACGCGCGAGGCGCAGGCCGATGCCGAACAGGCCGGCCACGAGGTCGACACGCTGCTGGTGCAGCGCTACTTCAGCGCCCAGCTCGCGCAGCGCGCGGCCCTGCTGCGCGCGCAGGCCGAGCGCACCATCGCACAGCACGACGCGGCGGCGCAGAAGATGCTCGCCGCCGGCGTGATCTCGCGCGTCGAGCGGCTGCAGGCCGGCGCGGCCTATGAAGAGGCGCGGCGCAACGCACGCAAGGCCGAGGACGACGCGGCCCTGGCCGCCGTGGCGCTGGCCCGCACCGTGCGCGCCGAGGGCAGCGTGGCGCCGCAGACGCCGCTGTTCATCCTCAGCACGCCGGTCGAGCCGCTGGGCTACTTCATCGATTCGGCGCTCGTGCGCCACCCGGGCCTGGGCAAGGTCGCGGCCAAGAAGTCGCAGGCCGAGCAGCTGCACGAAGGCGAAGAGGCGCTGCGCCGCCCGCAGGTCATCGCCTTCGGCACGCGCGAGCTCAAGAGCGGCAACGCCGACTGGGTGGCCGGCGTCGGCGTGCGCTGGTCGCTGTACGACTCGGTCGACCGCAACGCGCTGTCGGCGGCGTCGCTCAAGCAGATCGAACAGGCCGAACGCACCGACGCGCAGGCGCGCAGCGACATCGCGCTGCTGGTCGAGCGCAACTGGCGCGCGCTGGAGAACGCACGCCGCCAGTACCTGGAGATGAAGGTCTCGGTCGAACTCGCGCAGGAGGTGCTCAGGCTGCGCACCTCGGGGCTGCGCGAGGGCACCAGCACCACGCTCGACCTGATCGACGCCGAGACCAACCAGGCCAAGGTGCTGACCGAGCGCGCGCAGGCCGCCAACGACTATGTGCAGGCACTCGCGCAACTGCTCGAGAGCGCCGGCCTGTCCGACAGCTTTTCCGACTACATCGCGCGTGCCGACGTGAAGGTGAATTGATGATGAGTGCCAAGACCCGAAAACTGATCGCGATCCTCGCCGCGCTGCTCGTGCTCGCGCTGCTGGTCTGGGGCTTCTGGCGCGCGTCGCAGCCCGCGCCCGAGGTGTTCCAGGGCCAGATGGAAGCGCGCGAGACCGACGTGGCCGGCAAGGTAACGGCCCGCGTGGCCGAGGTGGCGGTCAAGGAAGGCGATCGCATCCAGGCCGGCGCAGTGCTGGTGCGCATGGACAGCCCCGAGGTGCGCGCCAAGCTCGCCCAGGCCACCGCCGCCGAACAGGCCGCGCAGGCCGTGGCCGACAAGGCGCAGAACGGCGCCCGCCCGCAGGAGGTCGAGATGGCGCGCATGCAATGGCAGCGCGCCGAGACCGCGGCGCAACTCGCGCAGACCTCGTTCCGCCGCGTCGACGGCCTGGCGCGCGAAGGCCTGGTGGCCGACCAGAAGCGCGACGAGGCCGAGGCCAACTGGAAGGCCTCGCGCGACGCCGCCATCGCCGCCCGCGCGCAGTACGACATGGCGCGCAGCGGCGCCCGCCCCGAGGACAAGGCCGCGGCCAGCGCGCAGGCGCGCCAGGTGGCCGGGGTGCTGGCCGAAGCCGAGGCCGCCAAGGCCGAGACCGAGCTGCGCAGCCCGGTCGGCGGCGAGGTGGCCAAGGTGCTGGCCAAGGTCGGCGAGCTGTCGCCGCAGGGCGTGGCGGTGGTGACCGTGGTCGACCTGAGCGACCAGTGGCTGGTGCTCAACGTGCGCGAAGACCGGCTCGCGCGTTTTGCGATGGGCCAGGAGTTCGACGCCCGCCTGCCCGCGTTGCCCGAAGGCCAGCGCACGGCCCGCTTCAAGGTCTACTACAGCGCCGTGCTGCCCGACTTCGCGACCTGGCGCGCCACGCGCGGCGGCGCGGGCTTCGACGTGCGCACCTTCGAGGTTCGCGCACGGCCCTTGCAGCCCATCGAAGGCGCGCGCCCCGGCATGAGCGTGCTCGTGGAATGAGGCTCGCCCCCAGGCTGCGCGGCACTTCGTGTCCGCTTCGCCCACCCCCGACCGGGGGCAACACCAGCGGCCCGGCAAAGCCGGTTCCGCGGTGTTCCTGGCCTTGCGCCGTGACGGTTTCGTGCGTGGCAGGCCTGGGCCACGCGATGCGGAACGGAGGCAACGCGCGATGAGCCTCAGAGGCTTCTCCACCGCCAGTGCACGGCGCGAGTTCGCGCTGCTGCGCACGCGCCCCTGGGACCTGGCCATGGTCTCGTGGGTGCCGCTGCTCGCGGTGTTCCTGATCTGGTGGATCTTCTCGGCCGGCCTGCCGCAGCGCCTGCCGATCGGCGTGCTCGACCAGGACCACTCCGCGCTGTCGCGCCAGCTGGTGCGCTTTCTCGACGCCACGCCGGGCCTGCGCGTGGTGCAGCAATACAGCGACGAAGGCGAGATGGCGCGCGCGCTCACCAGCGGCGCGGTCGATGCGGCCGTGCAGCTGCCGCGCGACCTGAGCCGCGACGTCAAGCAGGGCCGGGTCGGCCAGGTCGTGCTGCTGCACAACGCGCAGCTGGGCACGCATTCGAGCCTGATCCAGCGCGACGTGCGCACGGCCGTGGGCACGGTGTCGGCCGGGGTCGAGCTCGCGGTGCGCAACAAGCGCGGCGAATCGATGACCGCGGCGCGCGTGAGCATGGAGCCGATCAAGGCCAGCACGGTGGCGCTGTTCAACACCTCGACCGACTACGAGCAATTCCTGGGCGCCGCGCTCATTCCGGCCGTGCTGCACATCCTGGCCATGACCGCGGGCGCCTGGGCCGTGGGCCGCGAGCTGCGCGACCGCAGCCTCGGCGCCTGGCTGGGCGCCGCGCCGCGCTGGCACGAGGCGCTGGCCGCGCTGGCGGGCAAGCTGGCGTTGCCGCTGGCGGGCCTGTCCACGGTGGCCATCACCGCGATGCTGTGGATCACGGCCGGGCGCGGCTGGCATCCGGTCGGCTCGCTGGGCTGGACGCTCATCGCACTGGTGGTGTTCCTCGCGCTGTCGATCGCGCTCGGCGCCTTCGTGGCGGGGCTCACGCGCTCGCTGCGCACCTCGCTGTCGGCCACGGGCTTCATCACCGCGCCGGCCTTCGCCTTCGGCGGCGTGGGCTTCCCGCTGGTCGCGATGCCCTTCTTCGCACAGCTGTGGGCCACGCTGCTGCCCTACACGCACTACATCCGCGTGCAGATGGAGCAATTGCAGATGGGCGCGCCACTGGCCTATTCGGTGGCGACGCCGCTGTGGATGGTGCTGGGCACAGCCGTGCTGCTGGCCGCCACGGCGGGCACGCTGGTGCGCGCGGCCGGCGCGCCGGACAGCTGGGGCGGACGCTGATGACCGGCGACCGCCTCCACCTCGGCGCCGCCTGGCGCGACACCGCGCTGGCCGTGCTGCGCGACAAGGGCGTGCTGCTGATCATGCTGCTCGCGCCCATCCTCTACGGCTTCTTCTACCCCTGGCCCTACGGCACGCAGGCCGTCACGCGCGTGCCGGTGGCGGTGGTCGACCAGGACCACAGCGCGCTGTCGCGCCAGATCGCGCGCTTCGCGATGGCCAACCCGCGCCTCGACGTGCGCCTGGTCACGGCCGACGTGCACGAGGCGCAGCAGGCGCTGTGGCGCGGCGAGATCGAGGGCTATGCACTGCTGCCGGCCGACCTCAAGCGCAACGTGCTGCGCGGCACCTCGGCCGTGGTCAGCATCGAGGGCAACGGCGCCTATGCGCTGCTCAACAAGGCGGTGCTCTACGGCTTCTCGGAGGCCGTGGGCACGGTGTCGGCGGGCGTCGAGATCCGCAAGCTGCAGGCCGGCGGGCAGAGTGCCGCGCAGGCGGCGCGCAGCCGCAGCCCGCTCAACACGCAGCTGGTCGCGCTGTTCAACCCGACCGAGGGCTACGGCAGCTATGTGGTGCCGGCGGTGGCGCTGCTGATCCTGCAGCAGACGCTGCTGATGGGCGCGGCCATGCTGGCGGGCACCTGGGCCGAAGCCGGGCGGCTGCGCGCGTCGATGGGCGCCTGGCTGGGACGGCTGGGCGCGCTCTCGGTGTTCGGTGTCCTGAGCGGGCTCTTCTACTTCGGCTGGGTGTTCTTCCTGCAGGACTATCCGCGCGGCGGCAATCCCTGGGGCGCCTTGGTGCTGCTGGTCTTCTACGTGCCCGCGATCTGCACGCTCGGCCTGCTGCTGGGCTGCTGGTTCCGCGACCGCGAGCGGGCCCTGCAGGTGCTGCTGTTCACCGCCCTGCCGATGGCTTTTCTCTCGGGTTTCTCATGGCCCGTGGAGGCGCTGCCGGCGCAGCTGCAGGCGCTGCGTTGGCTCTTTCCGAGCACCGCGGGCATCCAGGCCTCGCTGCGGCTCAACCAGATGGGCGCGCCGCTGCACGACGTGCTGCCCTACCTCGGGGCGCTGCTGGCGCTGACTCTGGCCGGGCTGTTGACGCTGTGGCGCGCGGCCACGCCGCGCTGATCGCGCGCGACAGCGCTCAGGGCAGCGAGCAGACGCTCACCGCGAGCTTGCAGGGCTCGGTCGGCAGATGGGCATCGCAGGCGGTCACGGCGGCCTGGCCCGCAGCCTTGGCATCGGGCCCGAGGCCCCCGGCCCATTCGCCGAAGTTGCCGGTCGCCAGCGCGCCGCAGCTGCGATCGAAATACACGCGCACCTCGCAGGCGCCCGGCACGCGCTTGGCGCCGGTCGCGCGCTCGCACTGCGCGCGCGCCAGCCGCTCGGCCGTGGCGCGCGAGGGCTGGTTGAAGGCATAGCCATGGGCGCCGGGCTTGGCCGCGATCGCGCCCCAGCTGGGCTTGGACATGGCGGCGGCGGGCGGGGCCGCCTGGGCCGCCGACAGGCCCGCGCAGAGCAGCGCAGTCATGGCGAGTCGTCGGACAAGAGAGAAAGGGGAAGCTGCAAGCATGTTCCTGAGGTTAACGAAGGCAACCCCCTCCCTCTCGCGCGCGCCGGCTCAATCTTGCAAGCAGAGGTATTTGAGTTCCAGGTAGTCCTCGATGCCGTGGCGCGAGCCTTCGCGGCCCAGGCCCGACTGCTTGACGCCGCCGAAGGGCGCGACCTCGTTGGAGATCAGGCCGGTGTTGACGCCGACCATGCCGGTCTCCAACTGCTCGCCCACACGCCAGATGCGGCGGCGGTCCTCGGTGAACAGGTAGGCCGCCAGGCCGAACTCGGTGTCGTTGGCCATCGCGACGGCTTCGTCCTCGGTCTCGAAGCGGAAGATCGGCGCCAGCGGGCCGAAGGTTTCTTCGCGCGCCACGCGCATGGCCTGCGTCACGCCGCTCAGCACCGTGGGCTCGAAGAAGGTGCCGCCCAGCGCATGCGGCTTGCCGCCGGTGCGCAGTTGCGCGCCCTGCGCGAGCGCGTCTTCGATGTGCTGCTGCACCTTGGCGACGGCGCGCGTGTCGATCAGCGGGCCCTGCGTGACGCCGGCCTCGAGGCCGTTGCCCACCGGCAGCGCGGCCACCGCCTGCACCAGCCGCTCGACCAGCGCATCGTGGATGCCGGCCTGCACGTAGATGCGGTTGGCGCACACGCAGGTCTGGCCGGCGTTGCGGAACTTGGAGGCCAGGATGCCCTGCACGGCGGTGTCGAGGTCGGCATCGTCGAACACGATCAGGGGCGCGTTGCCGCCGAGCTCGAGCGAGAGCTTCTTGATGGTCGGCGCGCACTGCTGCATCAGCGTGCGGCCCACGCCGGTCGAGCCGGTGAAGCTGAGCTTGCGCACCACCTCGCTCTCGCACAACGCGCCACCGATGGCCGGCGCGTCGCCGGTCAGGATCTGCAGCACGCCCGGTGGCAGGCCGGCCTCGAGCGCCAGCACGCCGAGCGCGAAGGCGCTGAGCGGCGTGAGCTCGGCCGGCTTCACGACGATGGTGCAGCCCGCGGCCAGCGCCGGGCCGACCTTGCGCGTGATCATCGCGGCCGGGAAGTTCCAGGGCGTGATCGCGGCACAGACGCCGATGGGCTGCTTGAGCACCACCATGCGCTGGCCGCCGCGCTGCGGCTGCAGCACCTCGCCGTCGACGCGCTTGGCCTCTTCGGCGAACCACTCGATGAAGGAGGCCGCATAGGCGATCTCGCCCCTGGCCTCGGCCAGCGGCTTGCCCTGCTCGAGCGTCATCAGGCGACCGAGATCGTCCTGGTGCGCGACCATCAGGTCGGCCCAGCGGCGCAGCACCTGGGCGCGCTCGCGGGCGCTGCGCGCGCGCCAGGCGGGCAGCGCCGCGGCGGCGCCGGCGATGGCGCGTTCGGTTTCGGCGCGACCCATGTGGGGCACGCGAGCCAGCACCGCGCCGGTGGCGGGGTCGGTCACCTCGACCGTGCGGCCGTCGTCGGCCGCGACCCAGCAGCCGTCGATCAGGCAGGCCTGCTGCAGCAGGTCGGGACGGGCGAGGCCCAGGGTGTCGGTGGGGACGCGCGCGTTCATGCCTGCAGTGCCTCGTCGATGACGTCCAGCGCGCGGTCGAACAGCGCCTCGGGGATGGTCAGCGGGTACAGGAAGCGGATCACGTTGCCGTACATGCCGCAGCTCAGCAGCAGCAGGCCTTGCGCCAAGGCCCTGGCCTGCACGCGCTTCACGGCTTCGGCGTCGTGGGCGCCGGTGGCCGGGTCGCGCAGTTCGATCGCGACCATCGATCCCTGGGCCCGCACGTCGGCGATGGCCGGATTCGATTCCTTGGCGCCCAGCAGGCGGGCCACCAGCCTGGCGCCCAGTGCGGCGGCGCGTTCGCACAGCTGCTCGTCGGCGATCACGTCGAGCACCGCATGGGCCGAGGCCACGGCCAGCGGGTTGCCCGCGTAGGTGCCGCCCAGGCCGCCCGGCGCGGGCGCGTCCATGATCGCGGCGCGGCCCGAAACGGCCGACAGCGGCATGCCGCCGGCCAGGCTCTTGGCCAGCGTGATCAGGTCGGGCTCGACGCCGTGGTGCTGCATCGAGAACAACCTGCCGGTGCGCGCGAAGCCGCTCTGCACCTCGTCGGCGATGAACACGATGCCGTGCGCATCGCACAACGCGCGCAGGCCCTGCAGCAGTTCGGTCGGCGCGACGTTGAAGCCGCCCTCGCCCTGCACCGGCTCGATCACGATCGCGGCCACCCGCTGCGGCTCGATGTCGGTCTTGAACAGCCGGGCCAGCGCCGCCAGCGAATCCGCCGCGCTCACGCCTTCGATAGCGCTCGGGAAAGGCACGTGGAACACGTCGGCCGGGAAAGGCCCGAAGCCGATCTTGTAGGGCGCGACCTTGCCGGTCATGGCCAGCGCCATCAGCGTGCGGCCATGGAAGCCGCCGCCGAAGGTGACCACGCCCGCGCGGCCGGTGTGGGCGCGCGCGATCTTCACCGCGTTCTCCACCGCCTCGGCACCGGTGGTGAAGAAGGCCGTCTTCACCGGGCCGCTGATGGGCACCAGCGCGTTCAGCCGCTCGGCCAGCGTCACCACGCTCTCGTAGGGAACGATCTGGTAGGCGGTGTGGGTGAACTGCTTGAGCTGCGCGGCGATGGCGGCCTCGATGCGCGGATGGCGGTGGCCGGTGTTGAGCACCGCGATGCCGGCGGCGAAGTCGATGTACTCGCGCCCTTCCACGTCCCACAGGCTCGCGTTCTCGGCGCGCTGGGCGAAGAAGTCGCACATCACGCCCACGCCGCGGGGCGTGGCGGCGAGGCGCCGGGCATGGAGTTCGGTGTTGCGGGTCATGTCAAAGGTCCTGAAGGAAGTCGATGGGTGGTGCATGATTGAAAGCCGGATTGGCCCCATCGAAAAGATCCACTTCCGTTATCTTGTTGGAGCCAATCGAAAAGACCAAACCCAGACCATGAAGTCCATCTGCGCCGACCTGGTGTTGCAACGCCTGGCACCCGAGGCCGGCGCGGCGCTCAACCGCCAGCTCTACGACTGCCTGCGCGAGGCCATCCTCGACGGCAGCCTGCCGCCGTCGAGCCCGCTGCCCGCGTCACGCGACCTGGCGCGCGAGATCGGCATGTCGCGCAACACCGTGCTGCATGCCTATGCGCAGCTGCAGGCCGAGGGCTATGTGCATTCGCGTGTGGGCAGCGGCACCTTCGTCGCCGACACCGCACCCGACAATTTCCTGAGTGCGGGCCGCCCCGTCACCGCCGCCGCCGCCGCGAGTGCGCCGGTGCGGCTGTCGAAGCGCGCGCAGACCTTGCTGGCCAACGCCTCGGCCGCTCCGGTGCAGTGGGGCGCCTTCATGCCCGGCGTGCCCGACGTCACGCAATTCCCGCATCGGCAATACAGCCGCATCCTCCACCGGCTGTGGCGCGCGCCCGCGCCCGAACTGCTGACCTATTCGCACGGCGGCGGCCACCCCGCCCTGCGCGCCGCGATCGCCGAACACCTGCGCGTGGCGCGCTCGGTGCGCTGCGATGCCGACCAGGTCCTCGTGACCGAGGGCGTGCACCAGGCCATCGACATGACGCTGCGCATGCTGGTCGATCCACGCGAGACGGTGTGGGTGGAGGAGCCCGGCTACTGGGGCTTCCACAAGGTGCTGCAGATGGACGCCGCGCGCGTGCGGCCGCTGCATGTGGAAAGCGACGACGAAGGCCCCGGCGCGGGCTGGCCCAAGGGCGGCAAGCCACCGCGGCTGATCTTCGTCACGCCCTCGCACCAGTACCCGCTGGGGTCTGTGATGAGCCTGGCGCGGCGGCGCGAGCTGCTGGATTTCGCGCGCACGTCCGGCAGCTGGATCGTCGAGGACGACTACGACAGCGAGTTCCGCTTCGCCGGCCGCCCCATCCCCGCGATGCAGGGCCTGGAGCCCGACAGCCCGGTGATCTACGTCGGCACCTTCAGCAAGACGCTGTTCCCGGGCCTGCGCGTGGGCTACATGGTGCTGCCGCGCGCGCTGGCGACGCCCTTTCGCACGGCCCATGCCGACCTGTACCGCGAGGGCCATGCCATCACGCAGGCCGCCCTGGCCGAACTGATCGACCAGGGCCACTATGCCGCGCACATCCGGCGCATGCGCGTGCTCTATGCGCGCCGGCGCGCCTTGCTGGCCGGGCTGATCGGCGAGCACCTGGGGCCGGACTTTCTGCACCCGCAAGCCAGCAACGCGGGTCTGCACCTGGTGCTGCGCCTGCCGGACGGCAGCGACGACGTGGCGATCGCCCGGGCGGCGCAGGCGCGCGGCGTGCTCACGCGGCCGCTGTCGTCGTACTACCAGCGCGGCGGTGCGCAACGCGGGCTGCTGTTGGGGTTTGCGTGCGTGCAGGAAGAGCACATCGCGCCGGCGTTTCGTGTGCTGCTCGAGAGCCTGGGCGCCTCGGTCAGCCGGGCAGCGTAGAGAGCAGCCGCGCGCCGCATTCGGTCAGGTCGTCCTCGAAGGCGATCGTCTGGCCGAGATGCCGGCGCGGCGACGGCGAGGCCGACGGAAGGATCCGAAAATCACCACCGCATCGCGGGCACGTGACGAGGCATCCCTCCGCGGCAACAGGCAGGCCGCGCACCAGGATGCTGGTCAGCGCAGTCTTGACCTCGCCGCCATGGTCGGTGGGGTCGCCCAGACGAATCGCCCGGCGGTTGTTGGCGTCTTTCATGCGATGGCCTTGGGTGCGGTCCGCGTCATGCCATGCGGCGCTGGCCGCTGCCGCCTTCCTGCTGCTGTGCGTTCAGCTGGTCGTTGCCACCGCAGTAAAGCCCACGCCAGCGCACATAGCGCTGCGGCTCGGCCGCGATGTGGGCGATGTTGCCGAAGTTCAATCGCGCCCAACTGATCTGCACGCCTTCGAACTTGCCGATGAAGCCCGCGTAGGAGTCGTGCACCCAGTCGTCGAAGAAGCGCTCCAGGTCGCCGCCGACCTTCAGCGAGCGCATCTGCTCGAAGATCTCCTGCGCATGCGGGCTGAAGCCGTTGCGCACATCCTTGTCGCCGGTCAGGTTCAGGTCGAGCACCGGTGCGCGGGTGCTCAACAGCCGCACCTGCTTGTCGAAGATGCGCTCGCCCTTGCGGTAGTTGACCAGGCTCGGATCGCTCAGCCTGCCGGCCCGCTCCACGCTCGGGAGCTGCTCGAAGCGTTGCTGCATGTTCACCCGCCAGCGCCATGCAAGATAACGCAGACCATGGGCGCGCAGCGCGTCACGCACCGTCAGGCCCGCGGTCACGCCGCTGAGTTCGACAAGGTAATCGGTGACGGCCTTGCGCACCAGGGGCACGCCGACACCGTTGGTGGCCATGGCGAAGCGCTCCGCGAGCCCGAGTTGATCCGCCTCGGCAGAATCGAGTGCAATCCAGGGCGCCGACTCATGCCCCACGCAGGTCCGGCGCGCTGCCGTGTACATGTTGTTGAGCGGCAGCTGCGACAGGCGCAGCCCGTCGTCTCGCACAAGCTGCAGCATCCCGCCTTGGCTCGGCGGGACACGCGGATCGACCCATTCCGAGCGCACGCCCTTGCCCTGCTCGCCGGCCGCATAGCCACCGCCCACGTCGCTGTGTGCACCGGGATAGAACAGTTCGTCGCAGTTCGTCGGGATCACGCCCCCCGGGCCGACACCGACGCTGTCGCAGGGAAAGTTGGCGCGCAGCTCGTGCAGCGCCACGTAGTGCACGCAGTTCTTCACCGCCGCGTGGATCGGCAGGTCGCGCGCCAGGGCCCAGTCGCTGTGGCCGCTGGCGCCGAAGGCGTTGGTGAGGCCGACCGAAGACACCGTGTCGAACAGCCCCAGCATGCGCACGTAGCTGGGCACGCCGAACAACTGCCCCTGGCCGAGCAACAGCTCGTGCAGCCAGGTGACGAAGACACGCGCCTGGGCCGCGCCGCGGCTGAAACCGAAGACGTCGAGGTAGATCGCCTTGATCTTCGGGCGGGCACTGGCCTGGACCTGCTGCGCGAGCCGGGCCGCTTCGGTGCGGATGAAACGGGCGCGCAGGTCGGAATGCCCGATCAGGCCGCTGCCGAGGCCCAGGTCGGCGAGGATCGCCTGGGGCGCCGTGGGGGTGCTGCCGTCGATGGGGACGGTGGTGCGGGAGCACAGGGCCGCCAATTGCTTCAAACCAAAGCGAGCCTTGTCGCCATTCACGAAGCGATGCACCGCATTGAGGACCTGAAGGAGTCCGTACACGATGCGCTCTTCGCCGCCCGCGCCTGCGGGGGAGCCGAGCATCGGCGCTTCAAGCTCCTCGATCTCGGTGAATGGCGTGCCCACACCAGAGACGTAAAACTTGAAGCCCCCGTCCATCGGGGCATTCCTATAGGCCACCGACAACCGCGCGACATTCGTGTTGAGGCTCGGGTTCTCGATTTCCTTCTGAACGTTCGAATTGTTGTCGGTTCCATCGAAGAACAAGCCGATGTTCAACGTGAACTCGCACTCGCTCGGGTTCGTGGACGGCAACGGGCGCGGGCAACCGACGGTGGCGCTTTCGAGCGCGGTCTTGAATTGGCTCATGGTGAACTCCCTTGTAGTGTTTTTACTTTTCTATCTGACGCCCGCGGCCGGCGTCATTGGCTTCTCATCCGGCAGCGGTGCGTAGGCTGGGCCGGGCTCTCGGGGATAAGGCGGACCAGGGTATGCGGAGCCCTCCGGATAACCCGGCGCCATCCACAGTTCGACCTTGTGTCCAGGCAGGAAGTGAACGAAGAGGCCCGAGCTGTCCCCTGGCGCCACTGCGAAGTGGATCGGTACCGTTGCCTCGTGCGCTTCCAGCTTGCACCTGTCGTCTGGATTCACTTTGCGATCGTTCAGATACACGATGTGGCCGATATCGCATGTCTGCCACTTCACCGTCACCAGCACCGGCTTGGCAGGGTTTCGTGGCAGCAATACACAGCAGACGCTGCCGCCACCACCACCCCAGCCAGTGCTGTTGCCTCCTCCATATCCATTGATCGAGAACTGCGGAATGCCGATCATCTTTCCGTAGTGCCCCACCGCCGACACAGGCGCACCGATCAGGTCCGCGCGCGGCGAGAAGTCGCTCTCGACACTTGCACAGGCCGTGGCCAGGACCGCCGCAGCGAACAACGCCAGCATCCGTAGCGCAACGCGTCCAGACAGTGCACGACTCAACGTCGCAGCCTCGAGGCGTTCGAGCGCCGTCTTGAATTGGCTCATGGTGAACTCCCTTGTAGTGTTTTTACTTTCCTACCTGACGCCTGCGGCCGGCGGCATTGGCTTCTCATCCGGCAATGGTGCGTAGGCTGGACCGGGCTCTCGGGGATAAGGCGGACCGGGGTATGCGGAGCCCTCCGGATAGCCCGGCGCCATCCACAGTTCGACCCTGTGACCAGGCAGAAAATGAACAAAGAGGCCCGAGCTCTTGCCTGGCGCCACCGCGAAGTGGATCGGCACCCTTGCCTCGTGCTCTTCCGCTTTGCACTGGTCGTTCGGGTTCACGATTCGACCGTTCTCGAACTTGATATGCCCGATATCACACGTTCTCCACTTCACCGTCACCATCACCGGCTTGACAGGGTTTCGTGGCAGCAAAACGCAGCAGACGCTACCGCCCCCGCCTCCCCAGCCAGTGCTGTTGCCTCCCCCATATCCATTGATCGAGAACTGAGGAATGCCGATCATCTTTCCGTAGTGCCCCACCGCCGACACAGGCACACCGATCAGGTCCGCACGCGGCGAGAAGTCGCTCTCGACACTTGCACAGGCCGTGGCCAGGACCGCCGCAGCGAACAACGCCAGCATTCGTAGCGCAACGCGTCCTAACAGTGCACGACTCAGCGTCGCAGCTTCGAGGCTTTCGAGCGCCGTCTTGAATTGGCTCATGGTGAACTCCCTTGTAGTGTTTTTACTTTTCTATCTGACGCCCGCGGCCGGTGGCATTGGCTTCTCATCCGGCAACGGTGCGTAGGCTGGACCGGGGTCTTGGGGATAAGGCGGACCGGGGTATGCGGAGCCCTCCGGATAGCCCGGCGCCATCCACAGCTCGACCCTGTGACCAGGCAGGAAGTGAACGAAGAGGCCCGAACTCTTGCCTGGCGCCACTGCGAAGTGGATCGGCACTGTTGCCTCGTGCCATCGGTCCTCGTCCACGTTGCTGCGATAGGTCTCCCACCTCACCGTCACCATCACCGGCTTGGCAGGGTTTCGTGGCAGCAACACGCAGCAGACGCTACCGCCCCCGCCGCCCCAGCCAGTGCTGTTGCCTCCCCCATACCCATTGATCGAAAACTGCGGAATGCCGATCATCTTTCCGTAGTGCCCCACCGCCGACACAGGCACACCGATCAGGTCCGCGCGCGGCGAGAAGTCACTCTCGACGCTCGTACAGGCCGCGGCCAAACCGGCCACTACGAGCAACGTCAACGTCCTCAGCGCAGCAGGCATGAACAGCGCGAAGTTCGATATCGCGGCATTGAGACGTTCGAGCGCTTTCTTGTGTGGATGCATTCGTGAACTCCCTGTAGTGCTTTTGCTTCTCTACCTGACGCCTGCGGCCGGCGGCATTGGCTTCTCATCCGGCAATGGTGCGTAGGCCGGCCCGGGGTCTTGGGGGTAAGGAGGACCTGGGTATGCGGAGCCCCATGGATAGCCCGGCGCCATCCACAGTTCGACCTTGTGACCGGGCAGAAAGTGAACGAAGAGGCCCGAGCTGTCCCCTGGCGCCACGGCGAAGTGGATCGGCACCGTTGCCTCGTGCGCTTCCGCTTTGCACTCGTCGTTCGGATTCACGATTCGACCGTTCGCAAACTTGATATGCCCGATATCACACGTTCTCCACCTCACCGTCACCATCACCGGCTTGGCAGGGTTTCGTGGCAGCAACACACAGCAACTCGACTTGCCACCGCCTCCCCAGCCGGTGCTGTTGCCTCCCCCATACCCATTGATCGAGAACTGCGGAATGCCGATCATCTTTCCGTAGTGCCCCACCGCCGACACAGGCACACCGATCAGGTCCGCGCGCGGCGAGAAATCGCTCTCGACGCTCGTACATGCTGCGGTCACCACCGACATGACAAGCAGCGCCAGCGCTCTCCGCGCGAAACGCCAGAGCAGTGAGGCAATCCGCGCCCCCGCATGGTCACGCGCGATCGCCGTGCTGAGCGGCATCACGGATGAGCGCCCCATGGGAGGGTCTCCATGCACCGCGCCCTTCACCGGAACTTCCCCGCGGCAACCCACAGGGCGTCGGTGCGTTGCGAATTCTTCAGCACTGCCGCACCGGCCTTGAACACGCTGCGCGCAAACGCGATCAGCAGCCCGCGGTCGGCGCTTCCCCGCCGCTGCCAGTACGCAAGGCATGCCCGCGCCGTGTCGTGATTCGCCTGCACATGCTGGAGTGCCGTGGCCTCTGGCTGCAGTCCCAGCAAGGACAACAGAAGGTCGGCTTCGCCTGCCTGCATCAGGGCTTCGATCTGCGCGTCGTCAAGCCGGAAGATCGGAGGCTCGGCCACCGGCGAAAGGCGGCCGTCGTGTAAACGCAGCGTCCGCATCTGGCCGGACCGATCGTGGATCTTCCATTGCGCCATGGGCGCGGTCATGGCATCCCACTGCGCTTCGGTCAATACATCCGGCAGGTACGACAGCACACGGCAGTCGGCCACGCGCAGACCATAGGGATGACCGAGCGCATCGTAGAAGCAGGCGAAAGACCGCAAGTGTTCGGCCAGTGCGTCGAGTTCGAGCGCAGACTGGCAGATCGACACATGCAGCATGTGTGGGTATGCACGGTAGACACGCTGGATGTCCTCGAACATCGCAGGCGCCAGTGAACGAAGCTTCGACCCATCGAGAAGCAGGGGTCCGACGAGCCGAAGCGCTTCTTCCCGAGGCATCAAGGAGGCGACGCCGTCGGCTTTCGGGTCTGCGAAGTAGGTCGATGTCCCAAGGGCGCCGGCCACCATCGCGCCATCGAGAAGAACAAATTCCTTCATGTCCGAATGCCTTCCTCAAAAACGCGTGAGCGCGCTGCCAGCCTTGGCCGCTTTGAGCAGGCACGGCACGCAAACGCTGCGGGGAAGCTGCGGCAAAGGCGGCAGCAGGGCTTTCGGCCCGAAGGTCTGGTGGTCTGCCGCCCAGACGTGGTGCGCGGCGGGCGTGTAGAAGCGAAAGCCTTGCGCGTCGATCTTGAAGGCACTGCCGGCGGCTTCGAGCGAGATGCCTTCCTTGGCCTTGAGGTGTATCCAGTCGGTGGTGCTGATGAGTTCGACGGCCTTCTTGGCGATCAGTTCGATCATGTCGTCCTGCGCCTGGACCTGCACCGCGCCCTGTGCTGCGAAAAGACGGATGCCGGCTTTGTTGGCGAACAGCCGGATCGCCTCCATGGCGCTGGCCAGCAAGCTCTTGCCGCTGCCGATGCTGGTGTGGCCGGCGCTCGTTGTGGCCACGTGCGCACCCGCAGCCAGGTGCAGGGTGCCAGCGACGGTCGCGCCAAGGCCCTCGGCACTGGCCAGCACGAGATGCGGTGCTGCCATTTCGGGGAAGCGGCCCTGGTTGACATCGACACGACCGGCGCCCTGGAGTGCATCGTTCTGCGCCTTGAGCTGCCGGCTCACTTCGGCCTGGTCCTGGTCTGCATCCTGCGTCTGGTGGTGCCGTGCCAGGTCCGCCAATGCTTCATGGCGGTCGCGCGCATCGACCAGGCGTTGCAAGGTCTCGTCCATGTGCTTGACATGCGCTCGCGCACGTTCGCGCCCCTCGGTGGTGATGAGCAGGCCCTGCCGCGCGCGCACAGCGCCATGCGCATCGGTGCGCAACTCGAAGCCTTCCCCGCGCAGATCCGTTCGACCGGCGTTGTCTTCGATGCGCGCGATGTGCCCCAGGCTCAGCTGGCTGTGCTGGTGATCGCTCTTGAGCTGGACCTGGATCCTCGACGCGGTGTCGTCCAGCACGAGATGGTTGGAGCGCCCCGCCGCGGCGTTGCCGCCGTCCGGCACGAGTTCGCGGCTGCGAAAACCCGACAGTGCCGACTGGCCCGGCAGCTGCCATGGCGGCAGGTTCATCTGGTTGTGCAGTTGACCCAGGCAGAACGGCAGGTCCGGGTCGCCCCCGATGAAGTCGACGATGACCTCCTGGCCGATCCGGGGGATCTGGATGCTCCCGAGCTGGTTGCCGGCCCCGGAATAGTTCACGCGCAGCCAGCAGGTGGCGTGCTGGTTCTTTCCACCGATACGGTCCCAGGGAAACTGGACCTTGATACGGCCCAGCGCGTCGGTCCAGATGTTCTGCCCTTCGGGCCCGACGACCAAGGCGACCTGCGGTCCGTGGGTGTGCGGCTTGGGCTGGGTCAGCGCCGGGCGCAAGGGCTCGCTCATCGGATGCACCGTGAAGTCGCAGCTCACCTGCCAGCGTTGCGTGCGGCCGATGGCCGCGTCGATCCGCTGGCTGGATGCCGCGACATCCTCGATCACGAGCACGCTGTCGAGCACCAGGTACTCGGTATTGGCCTTTTGCTGAGGATGCTTTCGCAGGCGAAAGGTGCTGCCAGGCTGCATGCCCCGCAGGTTGCCACTCGCCCGGGCGCGGGCGCCATGGGTGCGCAAGGCCTGCATGCGCAGCAGCGCGAAGTTCCGGCCTTCGTCCAGCGGGTCGTTGGGCTCGCCGGTGCCGGCGCTCGGCTGCACGAAGTGGGCGCCCTCCGGGCTGGCATGCCATTGGTAGACCTCGCCCTCGGCCTGGCCCGTGGGCCGCGGATCGCTATGGCTGACGCTGAGGTCGGCCCGCGGGCGGGTGTAGTCGTAGTCGCGCGTCGTGTAGCGGCCGCTGGTGAGCCGGTGGTGCGGCACGAAGCTGCTGATGTACTCGGCATCGGTCTTCCAGCCGGGAGGGTGATAGTCGACCTCCCGATAGGCAGCGCTCGGCTGCGCCCCCAAGGCGCCCTTGTTGTCGATGAGCACCAGGCGGTGCTTGTCGTCGTCGTGCTCGAAGAAGAAATTGATCCCGTTTTCCTGGGTCAGCCGTACGAAGAAGTCGAAGTCGGACTCGTTGAACTGGGTTTGGAAATCGCGCGACGGATAGGTCGCGATGAAGCGCTTCTCCACCGAGAACGGGTAGTCGCCCAACAGCTCGTCGAGGAGCTCGGCCACGGTCTTGTTCTGGTAGATCTTGCAGTCGATCGACAGCGTCGCGAGGTACAGCCAGGGTCGCAACGTCAGCTTGTACTGGATGTCGCGGCCCTCCTCGCCCCACAGCTCGGCAGCCGTGATGAGCGCATTCACCTGCCGCACACCGGCACCCAGGCCGTCGACGGCGCGACCGACCCGGCCCGGCACGAACTGGCCCGAACCATCGAGTTCGATGCGGCAACTGATCTCGTGACCGATGAAGCTGTCGAGGTCCCAGTCGATCGCCTCGCTCGCCCCCAGGTTCAAGTCTTCGGGCGTCTTGAGCCACAACTCGTACGCGAAGAGACGATCGAGGCCCTCGCAACCCGAAAGGCGAACCGGCTCCAATGCCGGCCGGCCCGAAAACTGAGGTATGGCCACGCTCTTCACTTCGAGCGTGCGTGACAGTGCCTTCATGTCGAACTCCCTTCGTTGATCGCATCCTCGCCACTGTCTCGTGGTTCAAGGGCGCGTGGCCATTATGAAAGGGGATTCGGGCGATGTCACTTTTAGGCGCGGACGCGACAGACAGCGGCCCATTCCCAACGGTGCGAGGCATGGGCCGCTGGAAGAATGGACGCATGCAAGAAGCCCACGAAATGCTCACCGACGAAGCCGCCATCGTCGCCGCCGCTCACGCCCTGCGTGCCGAATCCGTCGCCATGCTGAGCGAACTGGTCACCCACCCGTCGCTGCTCGGCCACGAGCAGAGCGCGCAGGCCTTCATGGCCGAGGCCTTCGAGGGCCTGGGCCTGCAGGTGGACCAGTTCCAGATCGACGAGGAGAAGCTGAAGGCCCATCCCGGTTACTCGCCCTCGATCGTCTCCTACGAAGGCCGCACCAACGTGGTCGGCATCCACCGCCCGAGCGGTCCGTTCAAGGGCAATTCGCTGATCTTCAACGGCCACATCGACGTGGTGCCCACCGGCGCCGAGGTGCTGTGGACCGACGCGCCCTTCTCCGGCAAGGTCGACGGCGACCGGCTGTACGGCCGCGGCGCGTCGGACATGAAGGCAGGCATCGTGGCCTACACGATGGCCTACAGAACGCTGAAGTCGCTGGGGCTCGAGCCCGCGTCGCCGGTGTATTTCCAGTCGGTGATCGAAGAGGAATGCACCGGCAACGGCGCGCTGGCCTGCCTGGTGGCCGGCTACCGCGCGGATGCGGCCGTCATCACCGAGCCGATCGCCGAGAACGGCGTCATGACCTGCCAGATGGGCGTGCTGTGGCTGGCCATCGAGGTGCTGGGCAAGCCCGTGCATGCCTCCGTCGCGCAGACCGGCGTGGGCGCGATCGACTTCACGATGTACCTGTTCGGCGAGCTGAAGAAGCTGGAAGAAAGGTGGAACGCCCCGAGCGCGCGCTACCGCAGCTTCGCGCACCACAACCACCCGGTGAACTTCAACCTCGGCAAGATCAGCGGCGGCGAATGGGCGTCTTCCGTGCCCTCGGCCTGCCGCGCCGACGTGCGCATCGGCTTCTACCCGGACATGAAGGTCGAGAAGGCCAAAAAGGAAGTCGAGGCCGTGCTGGCGGCCGCCTACGAGGCACACCCGGCGCACACCGCGCTGAGCTACAAGATCGTCTACGAGGGCTTCCAGGCCGACGGCTGCCACGTGCCCGACGACGCGCCGATCGTCACCGCCATCTCGCAGTGCCACAAGGACATCGTCGGCATCGACCTGACACCGACCGCCTTCACCGGCACCACCGACGCGAAGTTCTTCAACCTCTACGGCGAGACGCCGGCCATCTGCTACGGCCCCTCGGGCGGCGCCAACATCCACGGCATCGACGAGTGGGTGTCGATCGACAGCCTGATGCAGACCACCGCGGTGCTGGCGGTGTTCATGGCGCGCTGGTGCGGGGTCAATCGACTGACCGCCGCCCCCAGCGCCTGAAAGGGCGAAGGCGCCGTCGCGAGCGGCCCGAGCCTGCATCGAGGATCGGCGCCGCACGCACGTGCAGTGAGGACCGCAGGTGCGGGATCGGGTCGCGCAGCAGGCGAATTCGCCCTTTCAGTCGAGGTCGTTGCGTCCCAGGTAGTGCTTGGGCGTCTTGCCCATCACGCGCCGGAACATCGCGGTGAACGCACTGGGGCTCTCGTAGCCCAGGTCCATCGCCACGGTGGTGACGGCGGTGCCCAGCGACAGGCGCCGCACGGCTTCCATCAGCCGCACCTGCTGGCGCCACAGCGTGAAGGTGATGCCGGTCTCGTCGCGGAACAGCCGGGTCAGGGTGCGCCGGCCCAGTGCGCCGAAGCGCGCCCAGTCCTCCAGATCGCCTTCCCGGCCCGGGTCGGCCAGCAACGCCTTGCAGATGCGCAGCAGGCGTGCATCGCTGGGCATGGGCACGTGCAGCGGCACCTTCGGCGCGGCGCAGATCTCGTCGAGGATCAGCCGCATCACGCGGCCGTCGCGGCCCGCTTCGTCGTAGAGCAGCGGAATGTCGATGGCCTCGATGATCAGCTGGCGCATCAGCGGCGAGACCTCGATCACGCAGCATTCGTCGGGCAGGTTGGGCGACGCGTCCGGCTGGATGTAGAGCGAGCGGTTCGACACCGGCTGGCCGCGCGCATGCATCTCGTGCTCGATGCCGCCCGGCACCCAGACGGCACGGTTGGGCGGCACCAGCCACGCGCCTTCCTGCGTGTGGAGGGTGAACATGCCCTTCACCGCGTAGGCCAGCTGGGCCCTCGGATGCGAATGGCGCGGAACGATCATCGAGGGCTCTGGATCGTGCTCCACGATGATCATCGACACCGGGCGCGGGATGTCCTGGTAATCGACGGCGAGCTGGCTGCGGACGGGGTTCAAGCTGTTGATCATCACGGTGTTCCGGCACGCAAGAATTGCGCCAAACGAGGGTAACGGATGGTGGCCCGCGCAAGTCCGAGGGTCAACCCAGGCCGAGGATGGCCCGTGCGGAACAGAACTCGGCTCGAACCCTGCAACGCGGGCGGAGGGGGCTCCCTACACTGAATTCGCCATACGACGCTCACCGCACACACCGTGCGGCAGTCCCATCCCTTCCCGAGGATCACCATGAAGAAACGTGAGTTCCACAAGTTCCTGCTCGCAACCGGCGCCATGGGCCTGGCCGAGTTCCCGCTGGGCTTTTCACAGGCCTTCGCCCAGGCCACGGGCGGCGTCAGGGGCGGCACCCTCAACTCCATCGTGCAGCCCGAGCCGCCGATCCTCAACCTGGCGGTGAGCCAGCTCACGCCCACGCAGATGGTGGCGGGCAAGATCTTCCTGAGCCTGCTGACCTACGACGTCAACCTCAAGCCCTTGCCCAGCCTGGCGAAGAGCTGGACCATCTCGCCCGACGGCAAGACCTACACCTTCAAGCTCGAGCCCAACGTGAAGTGGCACGACGGCAAGCCGCTGACGTCGGACGACGTGCTCTACACGGTCAAGGAGTTCCTGCCGATCACGCACCCGCGCGCCAAGGCGCTGTTCGGTCGCTGCGAATCGATCACCGCGCCCGATGCGCACACGGTGGTCTTCAAGCTGGCCGAGCCCTTCAGTCCCTTCATCGGTGCCTTCGACATCTCGAACCTGCCGGTGATGCCCAAGCACATCTACGCGGGCACCGACGTGGTGAAGAACCCCGCCAACCTGAACCCGATCGGCTCGGGACCGTTCAAGCTCAAGGAGTGGGTGCGCGGTTCGCACATCCATCTCGTTCGCAACGAGGCGTACTTCAAGCCGGGCCTGCCCTATCTCGACGCGATCATCTACCGCGTGGTGCCCGACGGTGCCTCGCGCGCCCTGGCGCTGGAGAACGGCACGGTGCAGCTCACGCAGTGGACCGACCTGGAACTGTTCGACGCCCAGCGCCTGAGCAAGAAGCCGAACCTGGCCGTCACCACCAAGGGCTACGAGTACTTCGCGCCCATCATGTGGCTGGAGATCAACAACCGCAACGCACCGCTGGCCGACAAGCGCTTCCGCAAGGCGGTGATGCACGCGATCGACCGCAACTTCATCAAGGACAAGATCCTCTACGGCTTCGGCAAGGTCGCGACCGGCCCGGTCAACTCGAAGACCAAGTACTACGAAGCCAACGTCACGAAGTACGACTTCTCGATCGACAAGGCCAAGGCGCTGCTCGACGAGATGGGCCTCAAGCCCGACGCCAAGGGCACGCGCGTGACGGTGCGCCTGCCGGTGTCGCCTTACGGCGAGATGGTGCAGCGCACCTGCGAGTACATCCGCCAGTCGCTGGCCAAGGTGGGCATCGCGGTGGTGCTGGAGTCGACCGACCCCGGCAGCTACACGCAGCGCGTGAGCAACTGGGACTACGACCTCAACCTGTCGTGGCTTTACCAGTTCGGCGACCCGGCCCTGGGCGTGACGCGCAACTACCTGACGGCGAACATCCGCAAGATCCTGTTCACCAACACGGTCGGCTACTCGAACCCGCAGGTCGACAAGCTCGCCGACCAGGCCGCGGTGGAGGTGGACGAAGCCAAGCGCCAGGCGCTCTACAGCGAGATGCAGAAGATCATCGTGGACGAGGTGCCGATCGCCTGGCTGGTCGAGATGGAATTCCCGACGATCCACGACAAGCGCCTGCAGAACGTCGTGACCACGGCCATCGGCGTGCACGAGAGCTTCGACACCATCTACTTCAAGGGCTGAGCGCCATGGCATGCCTTTCCCGCGTTCTCCGCGCGCGTGCCGAAGGGCATGCCTGCCTGACTCCACGATCTGCTCTATGAACCTCAAATGGCTGACGATCGCGGGCGCCCTGGGCGTGCGCATCGCAAAAATGGCGGCGGTCATCCTGCTGATCGCCATCTTCAATTTCATGCTGGTGCGCGCCGCACCCGGCGACCCGGCGCTCGTGATGGCCGGCCAGTCGGGCGCCACCGACGAGGCCTTCCTCGCGCGTGTGCGGGCCGACTACGGACTCGACCAGCCACTGCCCACGCAGCTCGCCACCTACCTCGGCAAGGTGGTGCGGCTGGACCTCGGCTATTCGCATCGCCAGCAACGCACGGTGGCGAGCGCCATCGGCCAGCGCCTGCCCGCCACGCTGCTGCTCACGCTCTCGGCCTTCGCCATCTCGCTGGTCGGCGGGGTGGTGCTGGGCAGCCTGGCCGGTGTGCGCGCGGGCACGGTGTGGGACACGCTGATCAGCCTGCTGGCCATGGTGATCTATGCCACGCCGGTGTTCTGGCTCGGCCTGATGCTGGTGCTGCTGTTCTCGGTCCAGCTGGGCTGGCTGCCCGCCTTCGGCTACGAGACCATCGGCGTGACGATGTCCGGCGGTGCCGCCGTGCTCGACAAGCTCAAGCACCTGGCGCTGCCGGCCTTCACGCTGGGCATGCTCTACCTGGCCATCTATGCGCGCCTGATGCGCTCCTCGGTCATCGAGGTCAGCCACCAGGACTACGTGAAGACCGCGCGCGCCAAGGGTGCCTCGGAGAGCCGCATCCTCTGGCGCCACATGCTGCGCAATGCGCTGCTGCCGGTGGTGACCATGGCCGGCGTGCAGGCCGGCACGCTGATCGGCGGCTCGGTCGTGATCGAGACCGTGTTCGCCTGGCCCGGCCTGGGTCGCCTCACCTACGACGCGGTGCTGCAGCGCGACTACCAGATGATGCTGGGCATCTTCCTGGTGCTCTCGGTGCTGGTCATTGCCTTCAACTGGCTGACCGATCTGCTCTATCGCGTGATCGACCCAAGAATCAAGGCATGACCGCGCAATGAAACAGACCCTCCGATCCTTTCTGCGCCACCCGAGCGGCATGCTCGGCCTGGTGATCCTGCTGGCGGTGATCGTGCTGGCGCTCAGCGCGCCGCTGCTGTTCCCGGGCGACCCCTGGGACACGGTGGCCGCGCCCTTCACGCCACCGCAGACCGACGGCATGCTGCTGGGCAGCGACAGCCTGGGGCGCGACATCGCCGCGGGCATCGCGCACGGCACCCGCGTCTCGCTGATGATCGGCCTGGCCTCGACGCTGGTGGCGCTGCTCATCGGCGTGGTGGTGGGCGCGCTCTCGGGCTATGTGGGCGGGCGCGTCGGCGAATGGCTGATGCGCTTCACCGAGCTGTTCCAGACCATCCCGGCCTTCATGCTGTGCATCCTGCTGGTGGCGATCCTCGAACCCTCGATCCGCACCATCGTGATCGCCATCGCGCTGGTGAGCTGGCCGCAGGTGGCGCGCCTCACGCGCGGCGAGTTCCTGGCCCTGAAGGAGCGCGAGTTCGTGCAGGCCGCGCGCTGCCAGGGCGAATCGCCGCTGTCGCTGATCACGCGCTACATCCTGCCCAACGCCCTGTCGCCGATCATCGTCGCGGGTTCACTGTCGATCGCGAGCGCGATCCTGATCGAGAGCGCGCTGAGCTTCATGGGCCTGGGCGACCCCAACCTCATGAGCTGGGGTTTCATGATCGGCGCGGCGCGCACCATGCTGCGCCAGGCCTGGTGGATGAGCCTGTTCCCGGGCATCGCCATCCTGCTGACCGTGCTGGCCATCAACCTCGTGGGCGAAGGCCTCAACGACGTGCTCAACCCCCGGATCTCGCGCCAATGACGAAGCCCTCTTCCCCCCTGCTGTCGATCCAGGACCTGTCGATCGTGCTGCCCAGTTCGGGCGACCGCGGCCATGCGGTGGAACGCCTGTCGCTGGACATCGCCGAGAACGAGATCGTCTGCCTGGTCGGCGAGTCCGGCTCGGGCAAGTCGATGACCGCGCACGCCATCCTCGGGCTGCTGCCGCCGCGCGTGTCGATCGACCCGCGCAGCCGCGTGCTGCTGGAGGGCACCGACCTCACGAAGCTCCCTGCCGCGCAGATGCGCAAGCTGCGCGGCGAGCGCATCGCGATGGTGTTCCAGGAGCCGATGAGCGCGCTCAACCCGCTGCAGCGCATCGGCGCGCAGGTGGCCGAGGCCCTGCAGCTGCACAACACGGCCGGCCTGGGCGCCACGGCGATCGAGGAACGCTGCCTCGCGATCATCGACGCGGTGGGCCTGCCTTCGCCGAAGCAGATCGTCCGCAGCTACCCCTTCCAGCTCTCGGGCGGCCAGCGCCAGCGCGTGATGATCGCGATGGCACTGCTGAACAACCCGCGCCTGCTGCTGGCCGACGAGCCCACCACTGCGCTGGACGTGACCACGCAGCGCCAGATCCTGGACCTGATCCAGACGCTGCAGGTCGAGCGCCGCATGGGCGTGCTCTTCATCACGCACGATTTCGGCGTGGTGGCGGACATTGCCGACCGCGTGGTCGTCATGCGCCACGGCCGCGTGGTCGAGCAGGGCTCGCGCGACGCGGTGCTGCGCAACCCGCAGCACGACTACACGAAGGCACTGATCGCCGCCGTCCCCGGGCGCAGTGCACGCAGCACGCCGCGCACGCAGAAGACGGCCGAGCCGCTGCTGAAGATCGAGAACCTGAGGAAGACCTTCGTCTCGAAATCGGGGCTGTTCTCCGCGCCGCGCACGGTGGTCGCGGCCGACGGCATCGACCTGGCCATCCAGGAAGGCGAGACGGTGTCGGTGGTGGGCGAATCGGGTTCGGGCAAGTCGACGCTGGGCCGCATGGTGATGCGCCTGATCGAACCCGACAGCGGTGCGATCACCTTTGCCGGCCAGCCGATCCTGGGCCAGGATGCGGCCGCGCTGCGCGCCTATCGCAAGCAGGTGCAGATCATCTTCCAGGACCCCTTCGCCTCGCTCAACCCGCGCCAGAAGGTGGGCGATGCGATCGCCCGCGGACCGATGATCCACGGCATGCCCCGCGCCGAAGCGCTCAAGGTCGCGGCCGCGCTGCTGGACCGCGTGGGGCTCGGTGCCTCGGCGGTGAACCGCTTCCCGCACGAGTTCTCGGGCGGGCAGCGCCAGCGCATCTCGATCGCACGCGCGCTGGCCCTCAAGCCGCGCCTGCTGATCGCCGACGAGGCGGTGTCGGCGCTCGACGTGTCGATCCAGTCGCAGGTGCTCGCACTGCTGGCCGAACTCAAGGCCGAGCTGGGCCTGACCATGATGTTCATCACCCACGACCTGCGCGTGGCCGCGGAAATCTCGAACGCGGTGGTGGTGATGCAGAGGGGCCAGATCGTCGAGCGCGGCGCGCCCGGCCAGCTCTTCAGCAACCCCCAGCATGCGTACACCCGCACGCTGCTGGGTGCGATGCCGGGCCTGGACTTCTTCGAGCACAGGCTGGCCGCATGAGCGCCGCGCCGTCTTCTTGCGTCGACCTCGGCTGGCACATGGGTGCGCCCTCGCTGGCGATCGACCCCGATGCGCTGTCGCCCGCACGCATGCGCGCGCGCTTCAGCGGCATGCGCGCGACCGGCCCGACGGTGAACGTCTGGCGCGGGCCCGGCCCCGCCAGCACGCTGCCGTATGCGCTGCGCGACGACATCGACGCGCTCGCGTTCGTGCCCCTGGGCGCCGCGGCGCCGATGCGCTGGGACGCCTCGCTGGCCGCGAACCACACCGACGGCATCGTGGTGCTGCATCGCGGCCGCATCGTCTACGAGCACTTCGACGGCCCGCTGCAGCCGCACAGGCCGCACGTCTGCATGTCGGTGACCAAGTCGCTGGTCGGCACGCTCGCGGCCGCCGAGATGGTCGCCGGCCGCATCGACCCCGATGCACCGGTGCCGGTGTACGTGCCCGAGCTCGGCGCGAGCGCCTGGGCCGAGGCCACGGTGCGCCAGGTGATGGACATGACCACCGCGCTGCACTACGACGAGGACTACGGCCGCGCCGACGCGGAGGTCTGGACCTACCTGCGCGCGGCCGCGCAGCTGCCTGGCATGCCCGCGCCCGCCGGCAGTCCGGTCGGCGTCCGCGACTTCCTGCGCACCGTCCGCGCCAGCGGAGCGCACGGCGAAGGCTTCGCCTACAAGACGGTCAACACCGAGGTGCTGGGCTGGATCCTCTGCAAGGTGACCGGCCTGCCGCTGGAGCGGTTGGTCGAGGAGCGCCTGTGGACGCCGATGGGCGCCGAGCAGGACGCCTTCTTCGTGGTCGACCCGCGCGGCCACGCCGGCGCGGGCGGTGCCTTCAGCGGCGCACTGCGCGACATGGCGCGCTTCGGCGAGACCATGCGTTGCGATGGCTTCTTCAACGGCCGGCAGGTCGTGCCCGAGGCCGCCGTGGCCGACATCCGCCTGGGCGCCAGCCCCGCGCACTTCGCGCGGGCGGGCTATGCGCTGCTGCCGGGCTGGAGCTATCGCCACATGTGGTGGATGACGCACAACGCGCACGGCGCCTATTGCGCGCGCGGCATCCACGGCCAGAACCTCTACATCGACCCGAAGGCCGAGATGGTGATCGCGCGCTTCGCCTCGCACCCCAAGGCCGCCAGCGCCAACACCGACCCGACCACCCTGCCCGCGTACCAAGCGCTGGCACAGCATCTTCTCGCCTGCCCATGACCACCGTTGCCCTGCTCAGCCATTCCGTCGACCTCGACTTCCTGCGCCCGCTGCTGCTGGCGGCCGACCCGTCGCTGGACATCGCCACCTGGCCCGACCCGCGCTGCCTCGAGGCCGAAGTGGCCGTCTGCTGGAACGCGCCGCCCGGCGTGTACGCGCAGATGCCGAGACTGAAGCTGGTGCACAGCATCGCGGCCGGCGTGGACAACGTGGTCGCGGGGCAGGACCTGCGCGAACTGCCGGTGTGCCGCGTGGTCGACCCGATGCTGGCCGAGGGCATGCTGCAGTTCGTGCTCTGGGGCGTGCTGCATTTCCACCGGCAGCTCGATGCCGCCCTGGCCAGCCAGCGCGCAAAACAATGGAAGCGCCCGCTGCAGACGCCGGCCTCGGCCTGCCGCGTCGGGCTGATGGGCATGGGCGAACTCGGCGGCCACATCGCTGCGCGCCTGCCCCTGCTGGGCTACCCGGTCAGCGGCTGGGCCCGCACGCCGCGCGAGATCGCCGGCATGACGGTGTTCAGCGGCGACGACAGCTACGAAGATTTCCTCGCGCAGACCGATGTGCTGGTGTGCCTGCTGCCGCTCACGGCGCAGACCCGCGGCATCCTCTGCGAGCGCACCTTCTCGGCCCTGCCCCGGGGCGCCGCGCTGATCCATTGCGGCCGCGGCGAACACCTGGTCGAGGCCGACCTGATCGCGGCGCTGGGCAGCGGGCAACTGCGCGGCGCGATCGTCGACGTGTTCGAGAACGAACCGCTGCCGCCAGACCACCCGCTGTGGACCACGCCCGGCGTGGTGGTCACGCCCCACATGGCGACCATGGCCACCTTCGACGTGGTGGCGCGGCAGGTGGTGCGGAACATCGCGCAGCTGCGCGAGAACGGCCCCTTCTTCAACCAGGTCGACACCGCGCGCGGCTACTGATGACACACCCCCGAAGCGCCTTCGAGGGGGCGACACCAGCGGCCTGGCAAAGCCGGTTCCGCGGTGTCCCTGGCATTGACTGCAAGCGCTTCGACTTCCCCGAATCTTCACTCGCAACTGGAATCGACATGAGCAACCTCGACCCTGCCTTCGCCGCCTCGACCCAAGGCGCCAAGCCCGCGCCCCTCGACCCGCAAGTCCAGCTCTTCGTGCAGCGCATGAGCGCCGACGCTTCGAAGTTCCCGCGCCGCGACACGGTGTCGATCGCCGAAGGCCGCGACATCGCCGAGAAGGTGCGCGCACCCTGGGCCGCGGGCGGCCCGGTGATGGAACGCACGACCGAGCAGCAGGTGCCCACGCGCCACGGCGAGGTGCTGATCCGTACCCACTACCCGAAGGAACGCCGCATGCCCGGCGCCTTCTTCTACATCCACGGCGGCGGCTTCGTGCTGTTCAGCATCGACACCCACGACCGGCTGATGCGCGAGTACGCCGAGCGTGCCGGCATCGTGGTGATCGGCATCAACTACACGCGCGCACCCGAGGCCAAGTTCCCGCAGCCGATCGAGGAATGCATCGACACCGTGTGCTGGCTGATCGCGCACGCGGGGGAGATCGGTTTCGACCCGGAGCAGTTCTTCGTGGGCGGCGACTCGGCCGGCGGCAACCTCTCGCTGTGCACCGCCATGCACTTCCGCGACCAGGGCGCGAGCCCGATCCGCGGCCTGGTGCTCAACTACACCGGCTTCAGCACCGACCTCTACCAGGACTCGGTGGTGCGCTACGGCGCGGGCGACTACGGCCTCTCGCTGCACATGATGGTCTGGTTCTACCGCAACTACCTGGGCCGCAAGGAAGACTTCACCGACCCGCGCATGAACCTGCTCGACGCCGACCTGCACGACATTCCGCCGACCTTCCTGGTCATCACCGAATGCGACCCGCTGTACGACGGCAACATCGACATGGCGGCCAAGATGAAGGCGGAGGGCCTCGACGTCGAGTCCAAGATCTACCCGGGCACGGTCCACAGCTTTCTCGAAGCCGTGTCGGTGGCCGACGTGGCCGGCGAAGCCTTCGACGACACGGTGCGCTGGCTGCGCAAGCACGCCTGAGGGGGCCACGATGTACACACCGCCCGCCTACGCGGAATCCGACGAGGCCCTGCTGCGCGAGCGCATGCGCGCCTGGAGTTTCGCCACGCTCGTGACGCACGGCGCCGAAGGGCTCAACGCCACCCACCTGCCCTTCCTGGTGGACGACGACGGGCCGCACGGCCTGCTGACCACGCACCTGGCGCGCGGCAACGCGCAGTACCGCGACCTGAAGGCCGGCGCGCCGGCGCTGGTCATCTTCCAGGGGCCGCATGCCTTCATCTCGCCGAGCTGGTACACGAACCGGCTGACCTTCCCGACCTGGAACTACACGGCCATCCATGCGCAGGGCACGCCGGAAGTGGTGGACGACACCTCGGCCATCCATGCGGTGCTGCAGCGCACGGTCGCGGCCTACGACACGCCGCTGGGTGGCGAATGGGCCTTCGACGCCATGCCGCAGGAGCTGACCGCATCACGCCTCAAGGCCATTGCGGCCGTGCGCATCCCCATCGCGCGCATCGAGGGAAAGATGAAGCTCAACCAGGACAAGTCGGTGGCCGACCGGCTCGGCGTGATTGCCGCGCTGGAGAAGCAGGGCGACGCGCAGGGCCTGGCCGTGGCCGCGCTGATCCGCAGCCAGCCCGACCTCGCTTCGCACTGAGCGCGAGAAAAAAGACAACCACAGGAACACCGCAGACATGACCGCCCTCGACCATCCCGTGCGCACGGACGCCGAAACCCAGACCCGCCGCGACCTCGCCGCGCTCTACCGCCTGGTCGCGCATTTCCGCATGACCGACCTGATCGACACCCACATCAGCGCGCGCATCCCCGGCACGCCGGACCACTTCCTGATCAACCGCTATGGCGTGCTGTTCCACGAGATGGGGCCGGACGATCTGGTGAAGATCGACACCGCCGGCAAGGTGGTGGACGCGGCCGATGCGGGGCAACGCGTCAACGCCGCGGGCTTCACCATCCACTCGGCCGTGCACATGGCGCGCCACGACCTGGCGTGCGTGATCCACACGCACACGGCCGACGGCATCGCGGTGTCGTGCCAGCAGGAAGGCCTGCTGCCCATCTCGCAGCACGCGCTCAAGTTCTACGGCCACCTGGGCTACCACGCCTACGAAGGCATCGCGCTCGATCTCGAGGAGCGCGCACGCCTGGTCGCGAGCCTGGGCGAGCACCGCGTGATGATCCTGCGCAACCACGGCCTGCTGGCCGCGGGCCGCACCATCGCCGAGGCCTTCCAGAACATCTACTTCCTGGAACGCGCCTGCCAGGCCCAGGTCAAGGCCACCAGCAGCGGCCGCCCGCTGAGCCTGCCCCCGCAGGCGGTGTGCGAGCGCACCGCGGCGCAGTTCAACCGCGAGGAAGGGCTGGCGCATGCGCAGATGGCGTGGGAATCGGCGCTGCGGCTGATCGCCTGAAGCGCGAGGCCGAGGCACCGCGTGTGCCCTGGCGATGGCAGGCCACGCAACCGACGCGCCAATGAAAAAGGCCACCTGGAAAGGTGGCCTTTTTACTGGATGTGGAGCGGGATAAGAGACTCGAACTCTCGACCTCAACCTTGGCAAGGTTGCGCTCTACCAACTGAGCTAATCCCGCATCGAGTCTGCAATTCTAGCCCGAATTTCGAGCCCTTCCGGACAACTCGCACAAAAATTTTGAGAATCCTCAGTCCGGCACGAACATCGACTTGAACTTCGCCTCGTCCGCCGCGTCCTCGAAGGTCACCAGCTGGCCCGCCTTGTTGTCCACGATCCGGTGCGCCGCGAACAGGCTGTAGCGGCCCTTGAGGTAGTAGCTCTCCATCTCGATGAGCATGTACGGATAGGGCACGAAGACCTGGTGCGCGAACACCACGCGGTGCAGGTTGCGCGGATTGGGAAAGAGCTTGTATTCCGCGGTGCTCAGGGCCTGGGCGGTGGCCATGCTCAGGCGGGGTCGCGCACGTCGGCCACGGGCTTGCTGCCGAAGTCCGCGCGTGCCAGGTAGGCCAGCACCTTGGCACCGGCGGTCGCGGGCGAGTCGAGCAGGCCGTCGGCCTTGAGCTTCTCGAAGCGCGCACGGTCGGGGAACAGGCCGGCCTCGGTGCCGCGCATCGCGACCTGCATGTCGGTGTCGATCACGCCGGGCGCGAGGGAGACGATCTTCGCGCCGTTGGGGCGCAGCGCCTCCTCGAGTGCGACCGCGCGCGAGAAGTGGTCCATGCCGGCCTTGGCCGCGCAGTACGGCGCCTGGCTGGCCATGGCGTTGCGGCCCAGGCCCGAGGAGATGTTGAGCACCTTGCGGGCGCCGCGCCAGTCCTGCGTGGCGCGCAGGAAGGCCGCCGTGAGCAGCAAGGGCGCTTCGAGCCCGATGCGCAGCGACTGCGCGAGGTCGGCCGCATCGGCCTTCTCGAGCGGGCCCAACTGGCCCACGGTGCCGGCGTTGTTGATCAGCGTGACGCTGTCGAAGGCCTGCGCGTCCTGCGTGGCGAGCCAGGCGGCCACGCGCTCGGCGGCGGCGGCGGGCGCGGACAGGTCGAAGGACCATTGCTCGATCTTCGCGCCGTGCTGCGCGGCCTTGGCGGCCAGCGCGTCGTCGGTCTTGCGCGAGATGCAGACCAGCGTGTGGCCGGCCTCGATCAGCTGTTCGGCCATGGCGCGGCCCATGCCGCGGGAGGCGCCGGTGAGGAGGGTGAGGTGCTGTGCGCTCATTGCTTTTTGTCCTGGAGGAAGATGGCGGAAGAAGAAGAAGAAGAAGAACTGGAAGAAGGGGCCGTGACGCTGGCGCGCAGCGCCGGCAGGTCGAGCACGCGCAGGCCGCCGTACTCGACCTGGATCATGCCTTGTGCCTCGAGTGTGCGCAGCGCCTCGTTCACGCGCTGGCGCGACAGGCCGATCAGGTAGGCCAGTTCCTGCTGCGTGATGCGCAGCAGCTGGCCCACGCCGGGGAACAGCACCGGGTTGAACAGCGCCGCGAGGTTGCGCGCCACGCGCACGTCGGGGTTGTTCAATCGATCCGCCTCGCGCGCCGCAATGAACTGGGCCAGCCGCTCGTTGAGCTGGTTCATCACGAAGCGGTTGAAGCCGATGGAGTGGTCGAGCAGCCAGTGGAAATCGTCGACCGGCAGGCCGGCGATGACGCTGCGGCGCAGCGCCTGGATGTTGTAGCGGTAGGGCTCGCGCTTCATCACCGTGCCCTCGCCGAACCAGCCGCCGGGCGGCAGGCCGCTGTAGGTCATCGAGGTGCCGTCGGCGTTGTCGTTGCTCATCTTGAACAGGCCCTCGATCACGCCGAACCAGTAGGTCGGCGGACGGCCCACACGGCAGATCAGGTCGCCGGGTTCGGCCTCGCTGACCACCAGCGCGGCCTCGGTGCGCTGCCGCTCGCCCGGGCCCAGCGCCTCGAGCCAGGGGATGTTGCGCAGCTCGTCGGCACGCGGCGCGCGCAAGCGATCCCGGATCGAACCGGAGGCAGGGGCCACGGAGGTCATCGGGTAAGTCCGGGGGAGTGGAGACCCTGAGATTGTCGTTGGAACGACAACTCGACGTCAAAGTCGGTCCTACAGTCGCCCCATCGTGAACAAAAGCACACCGGCCGACACCACCTTTCCCCGCCTGCTGCGCGCCCATGCCGCCGCGCAGCCCGACGCGCCGGCCGTGCGCGAGAAGGACCTGGGCATCTGGCAGACCTGGACCTGGGGCGAGACCGCGCAAGCGGTGCGCGAGATGGCCTGCGGCCTGGCGAGTCTGGGCTTCGAGGCCTTCGACAATCTGGCCATCGTGGGCGCCAACCGCCCGCACCTGTACATGGCGGTGGTCGCGGCGCAGAGCCTGCGCGGCGTGCCGGTGCCGCTGTACCAGGACGCGGTCGCCAGCGAGATGGTCTTCATGCTCGACGACGCGGAGATCCAGTTCGTCATCGCCGAGGACCAGGAGCAGGTCGACAAGCTGCTCGAGTGCCGCGAGCTGCAGAAGGACAGCGGCCACGCGATCCGCCACATCATCTATGACGACCCGCGCGGCCTGCGCCACTACACGCAGCCGGGGCTCCTCAGCTTCGAAGGGCTGCGCGAACTGGGCCGTGCCTACGACGCCGCCCACCCCGGCTTCTTCGACGTTCGCGTGGCCAGCGGCGAGCCCGGCGACGTCGGCGTGATCCTCTACACCTCGGGCACCACCGGCCGGCCCAAGGGCGTGTGCCAGACGCACGCCAGCTTCATCGCCGCGGGCCACGGCGGCGTGGTCACCGACAGGCTCGGCCCGGGCGACAACGTGATGAGTTACCTGCCGATGGCCTGGGTCGGCGACCACCTGTTCTCGGTCGCGCAGTGGCTGGTGGGCGGCTTCACGCTCAACTGCCCCGAATCGGCCGCGACCGTGATGAACGACATGCGCGAGATCGGCCCGAGCTACTACTTCGGCCCGCCGCGCACCTTCGAGGGCCTGCTGACCGCCGTGTCGATCCGCATGGAAGACGCGGCCGCGCCCAAGCGCTGGCTCTATGCGAAGTTCATGGCGCTGGCGCAGCGCGTGGGCGCCGACATCCTGAACGGCGCGCCGGTCGGCGCGGGCGACCGCCTGCTCTACGGCATCGGCAACGTGCTGGTCTACGGCCCGCTGCGCAACGTGCTGGGCATGAGCCGCATCCGCGTGGCCTACACCGCGGGCGCGGCCATCGGCCCCGACCTGTTCCGCTTCTACCGCTCGATCGGCGTCAACCTCAAGCAGTTCTACGGCCAGACCGAGACCTGCGCCTACGTCTGCCTGCAGCAGGACGGCAAGGTCAAGCTGCAGACCGTGGGCCCGGCGGCGCCCGGCATGGAACTGCGCATCGCCGACAACGGCGAGGTGCTGGTGCGCGGCGTGTCGGTGCTCAAGGAGTACTACAAGCGCCCCGACGCCACGGCCGAGGTGCTCGATGCCGACGGCTACTTCCACACCGGCGACGCCGGCGTGCTCGACAGCGAAGGCCACCTGCGCATCATCGATCGCGCCAAGGACGTGGGCCGCATGGCGGGCGGCGCGATGTTCGCGCCCAACTACATCGAGAACAAGCTCAAGTTCTTCCCGCAGATCAAGGAAGCCGTGTGCTTCGGCGATGCGCGCGAGGCGGTCTGCGCCTTCATCAACATCGACTTCGAAGCGGTCGGCAACTGGGCCGAGCGCCGCGGACTGGCCTACGGCGGCTACGTCGACCTGGCGGGCAAGCCCGAGGTGCTGACGCTGATCGCCGAGTGCATCGCCAAGGTCAATGCCGACCTGGCGGCCGAAGCCGGCATGGCCGACACGCAGATCGCGCGCTTCCTGGTGCTGCACAAGGAACTCGACCCCGACGACGACGAGATGACCCGCACACGCAAGGTGCGCCGCGGTTTCGTGGCGCAGAAATACGCGGTGCTGCTCGAGGCGCTGTATGGCGGCAGGAGCGAACAGTTCATCGAGACGCAGGTGAAGTTCGAGGACGGCCGCACCGGCTCGGTCAGCGCCACGCTGCAGATCGTCGATGCCAAGCGTTATCCCGAAGTGAGGGCCGCAGCATGAGCGCAGCGCCGGGCCGCCCCAAGCAAGCTCGCACCGCAGTGCGGAGCACGAAGGTTCGTCCATGAATTCCAGGAAGACCGGCGAGGTCATCCTCGACGTCCAGAACATCAGTCTCAGCTTCGGCGGCGTGAAGGCGCTGACGGACATCAGCTTCAACGTGCGCGAGCACGAGGTGCGGGCCATCATCGGCCCCAACGGCGCGGGCAAGAGCTCGATGCTCAACTGCATCAACGGCGTCTATGCGCCGCAGCAGGGCTCGATCACCTTCCGCGGCCAGACCTTCAAGCACATGAACTCGCGCCAGGTGGCCGAGATGGGCGTGGCGCGCACCTTCCAGAACCTGGCGCTGTTCAAGGGCATGAGCGCGCTCGACAACATCATGACGGGGCGCAACCTCAAGATGAAGAGCGGCCTGCTGGCGCAGGCCTTCCGCAATCCCTTCGGCTGGGGCTCGGCCGAACGCGAGGAGCTGGAGCAGCGCGAGTTCGTCGAACGCATCATCGACTTCCTCGAGATCCAGCCCTTCCGCAAGACCCCCGTGGGCCAGCTGCCCTACGGCCTGCAGAAGCGCGTCGACCTCGGCCGCGCGCTGGCGATGGAGCCGCAGGTGCTGCTGCTCGACGAGCCGATGGCCGGCATGAACGTGGAGGAGAAGCAGGACATGAGCCGCTTCATCCTCGATGTGAACGACGAGTTCGGCACGACCATCGTGCTGATCGAACACGACATGGGCGTGGTGATGGACATCTCCGACCGCGTGGTGGTGCTCGACTACGGCAAGAAGATCGGCGACGGCACCCCCGACGAAGTACGCAGCAACGAAGACGTGATCCGGGCTTATCTCGGCGCGGAACACTAGGAACGGCGGGCCCCATGGGTTTCTTTCTCGAAACGGTTTTCGGCGGCTTGATGGCCGGCATGCTCTACGCCCTGGTCGCGCTGGGCTTCGTGCTGATCTTCAAGGCCTCGGGTGTCTTCAACTTCGCGCAGGGCGCGATGGTGTTGTTCGCGGCGCTGGCGATGGCACGCTTCGCCGAATGGATTCCCAAGTGGTTGGGCTTCCAGAGCGTGGTGCTGGGCGCCGTGCTGGGCTTCATCGCCGCGGCGCTGTGCATGGTGATCGTGGCCTGGCTGATCGAACGGCTGGCGCTGCGCCGGCTGGTCAACCAGGAAGGCATCACGCTGCTGATGGCCACGCTGGGCATCTCGCATGTGCTCGACGGCGCGGGCCAGCTGATCTTCGGCAGCGCCACCTACAAGATCGACATCGGCATGCCCAAGGAGCCGCTGCTGGTGCTCGAGAACATGTTCGAAGGCGGCCTGCTGCTGAGCAAGGAAGACCTCTACGCGGCCGCGATCGCCGCCACGCTGGTGGTGCTGCTCACGCTGTTCTTCCAGAAGACCGGCACCGGCCGCGCCCTGCGCGCGGTCGCCGACGACCACCAGGCCGCGCAGTCGATCGGCATTCCGCTGGCGCGCATCTGGGTCATCGTCTGGTCGATCGGCGGCATCGTCGCGCTGGTGGCCGGCGTGATCTGGGGCAGCAAGCTGGGCGTGCAGTTCTCGATCTCGCTGGTGGCGCTCAAGGCCTTCCCGGTGGTGATCCTCGGCGGCCTCACTTCGGTGCCCGGCGCCATCCTCGGCGGACTGATCATCGGCATGGGCGAGAAGCTCTCCGAGATCTACCTCGGGCCCTTCCTCGGCGGCGGCATCGAGAACTGGTTCGCCTACGTCCTCGCGCTGGCGGTGCTGCTCATCAGGCCTCAAGGCCTGTTCGGCGACAAGATCATCGACCGCGTCTAAAGGCACTGAGATGTTCTACAGAGAAAACGGTCAATTCAAGAGCAGCTACCGCGCGGACCTGGCGCTGTTCCCGGTCGCGCAGGACCGCTGGTTCATGCTCGCCTTCGCGGCCATCGCCTTCGTCGCGGTGCCGATGCTGGCCAGCGACTACAGCTTCCGCGCGGTGCTGATCCCCTTCCTGATCCTGGCGCTGGCCGCGATCGGCCTCAACATCCTGGTCGGCTACTGCGGCCAGATCTCGCTGGGCACCGGCGCCTTCATGGCGGTGGGTGCCTATGCGGCCTACAACCTGCAGGTGCGCATCGAGGGCATGCCGCTGCTGGTGTCGCTGATCGGCGGCGGGCTGGCGGCCACGGTGGTGGGGGTGCTGTTCGGCATCCCCAGCCTGCGCATCCGCGGCCTGTATCTCGCGGTGGCCACGCTGGCGGCGCAGTTCTTCATGGACTGGTTCACCAACCGCGTGAAGTGGGTCACCAACGATTCGTCCTCTGGCTCGGTCAGCGTCAACTCGCTGCAGATGTTCGGCTACGAGTTCAACACGCCGACGCAGAAGTACCTGCTGTGCCTGAGCCTGGTGGTGGTGTTCGCGCTCTTGGCCAAGAACCTGGTGCGCGGCGCGATCGGCCGCGAATGGATGGCGATGCGCGACATGGACGTCGCGGCCTCGGTGATCGGCATCCGCCCGGTCTACGCCAAGCTCACGGCCTTCGCGGTGAGCAGCTTCATCGTCGGCGTGGCCGGCGCGCTCTGGGGCTTCGTGCACCTGGGCGCCTGGGAGCCGGCCGCCTTCGGCATCGACAAGTCGCTGCAGCTGCTGTTCATGATCATCATCGGCGGGCTGGGCTCGATCGCCGGCAGCTTCTTCGGCGCGGCCTTCATCGTGCTGCTGCCGCTGCTGCTGAACTACGTGCCGCACTGGCTGGGGCTGTCGATCTCGACGGCCACGGCCTCGCACCTGGAACACATGATCTTCGGCGCGCTGATCGTGTTCTTCCTGATCGTCGAGCCGCACGGCCTGGCGCGCCTGTGGTCCACCGCGCGGCAGAAGCTGCGGCTGTGGCCCTTCCCTCATTGATCCCCACTGATTCCCGTATCCCGGTTCCACCACGCACTCACGTGCTCATTACAAGGAGACAAGCCATGCAATTCAGGAATCTCGCACGCACCGCGGCACTCGCCGCCGCGGGGCTTTCGATGGTCGTCGCGGGTTCGCTCGCGCAGGCCCAGCCGGCCGAGCAGTTCGTGCCGCTGCTGGTCTACCGCACCGGCCAGTTCGCACCGCTGGGCATCCCATGGGCCGACGGCAAGCAGGACTACCTGAAGCTGGTGAACGCGCGCGACGGCGGCGTCAACGGCGTCAAGCTGACCTATGAGGAATGCGAAACCGCCTACGACGCGGCCAAGGGCGTGGAGTGCTACGAGCGCCTCAAGGGCAAGGGTTCGGGTGCCTCGGGCTTCGACACCCAATCGACCGGCATCACCTTCGCCGTGACCGACAAGGCCTTCGTCGACAAGGTGGTCGTCGAGACCCCGGGCTATGGCCTGTCGCAGTCGGCCGACGGCACCGTGTTCGAGTGGAACTTCCCGCTGCTGGGCACCTACTGGACCGCGGCCGACGTGATGATCCAGGACATCGCGAAGAAGGAGAAGGGCAACCTCAAGGGCAAGAAGATCGCGCTGGTCTATCACGACTCGCCCTACGGCAAGGAGCCGATCCCGCTGCTGCAGAAGCGCGCCGCGGCCGAAGGCTTCGAGCTCTCGCTGTTCCCGGTCACGCCGCCCGGCGTGGAGCAGAAATCCACCTGGCTGCAGATCCGCCAGCAGAAGCCCGACTACGTGCTGTTCTGGTCGGCCGGCGTGATGACGCCCGCCGGCATCCGCGAGGCACAGGCCAGCGGCTACCCGCGCGAGAAGATCTACGCGGTCTGGTGGGCCGGTTCGGACCACGACGTGAAGGACATCGGCGCCGGTGCCAAGGGCTACAACGCGATCACGCTGCACAACAGCGCGGCCAAGGACAAGGTCCATGACGACCTGAAGAAGCTGGTGTACGACAAGGGCCAGGGCACGGGCCCGGCCGACGGCATCGGCTCGATCGCCCACACCCGCGGGATGATGATCTCGATGCTGCAGGTCGAGGCGATCCGCGCGGCGCAGGAGAAGTACGGCAAGGGCAAGTCGCTCACGCCCGAGCAGGTGCGCTGGGGCTTCGAGAACCTGAACCTCACGGCCGACAAGCTCAAGGCACTGGGCTTCGGTGAAGTCATGCGGCCGGTCAAGACCTCGTGCAGCAACCACATGGGCGACGACTGGGCGCGCATCGTGCAGTGGGACGGCGGCAAGTGGGAGATCAAGTCGGACTGGTACCAGTCGGACAAGACGCACATCGACCCGCTGGTCAAGGAATACGCGGCCAAGTACGCCAAGGACAAGAACGTCAAGCCACGCGCCTGCTGATCGCCACGAGGGCCCGCGCGCAGCGCGGCGCCCTCCCCGTCGGCTCCTTGCGAGCCGGCATCTGAAAGGCGCGCGCAGGCCCGCCTTCCACATGCTTCGGACACCACCATGAGCGAACCCAACATCCTTCTCAACGTCAACGGCATCGAGGTCATCTACAACCACGTGATCCTGGTGCTCAAGGGCGTGTCGCTGACCGTGCCCGAAGGCGGCATCGTGGCGCTGCTCGGCGGCAACGGCGCGGGCAAGACCACCACGCTGCGCGCGGTGTCGAACCTGCTCGCGGGCGAACGCGGCGCGGTGACCAAGGGCACGATCGAGCTGCGCGGCGAGCGCATCGAGGCGCTGTCGCCCGCGGCGCTGGTGCAGCGCGGCCTGATCCAGGTGATGGAGGGCCGCCACTGCTTCGCCCACCTGAGCATCGAGGACAACCTCCTGACCGGCGCCTACACGCGCACCGACGGCAAGGCCGCGATCGCCGAGACGCTGGAGAAGGTCTACGCCTACTTCCCGCGCCTGAAGACCCGGCGCGCCTCGCAGGCGGCCTACACCTCGGGCGGCGAACAGCAGATGTGCGCCATCGGCCGCGCGCTGATGGCCAACCCCACCATGGTGCTGCTCGACGAGCCCTCGATGGGGCTGGCGCCGCAGATCGTCGAGGAAGTGTTCGCGATCGTGAAGGACCTGAACGAGAAGGAGCGCGTGACCTTCCTGCTGGCCGAGCAGAACACCAACATGGCGCTGCGCTTCGCCGACTACGGCTACATCCTCGAGAACGGCCGCATCGTGATGGACGGCGAGGCCCAGAGCCTGCGCGAGAACGAGGACGTCAAGGAGTTCTACCTCGGCGTCGGCGGCGCCGACCGCAAGAGCTTCAAGGACGTCAAGAGCTACAAGCGCCGCAAACGCTGGTTGGCATGAGCGCGCGACGGAACCGAATCCATGACTGATTTCTACGACGCACTCGAAGCCCGCGACCCCGCCCAGCGCGAGGCCGCCCTGCTGGCCGCCCTGCCCCGCCAGATCGCGCACGCGCAGGCCGCGGCGCCTGCTTTCGCCACGCTGCTCAAAGGCGTCGACGCCACCCAGGTCACGAGCCGCGAGGCGCTGGCGAAACTGCCCGTGATCCGCAAGTCCGAGCTGCTGGAGCGGCAGAAGCAGCTGCGCGCGAGCGACCCCTTCGGCGGCTTCAGCGCGATCGCGCGCGGCCCGGCCATGCTGCGCGTGTTTGCCAGCCCCGGCACCATCTACGAGCCCGAGGGTGCGACCCGCGACTACTGGCGCACCGCGCGCGCGCTGCATGCCGCGGGCTTTCGCAGCGGCGAGCTGCTGCACAACAGCTTCAGCTACCACATGACGCCGGCCGGGGCGATCCTGGAGAACGGCGCGCATGCGCTGGGCTGCACGGTGTTCCCGGGCGGCACCGGCCAGAGCGAGCAGCAGGTCGAGGCCATGGCCGAGCTGCGGCCCGACGGCTACATCGGCACGCCCAGCTTCCTGCGCATCCTGCTGGAGAAGGCGGCCGCCATGAACGTGGCGCTGCCCAGCCTGACCAAGGCGCTGCTGTCGGGCGAGGCCTTCCCGCCCAGCCTGCGCGACTGGCTGGCCGAGCGCGGCATCGACGGCAAGCAGTGCTACGCCACGGCCGACCTGGGCCTGATCGCCTACGAGACCGGCGCCCGCGAAGGCTTGGTGCTCGACGAAGGCGTGATCCTCGAGATCGTGCGTCCCGGCACCGGCGACCCGGTGCCCGAGGGCGAGGTCGGCGAGGTGGTGGTGACCACCTTCAACCGCGACTACCCGCTGGTGCGCTTCGGCACCGGCGACCTCTCGGCCGTGCTGCCGGGCCACTGCCCCACGGGCCGCACCAACACCCGCATCAAGGGCTGGATGGGCCGGGCCGACCAGACCACCAAGGTGCGCGGCATGTTCGTGCACCCGGGCCAGGTCGCGACCGTGCTCAGGCGCTTCCCGGACGTGCTGCGGGCCCGCCTGGTGGTCGAGGGCGAGATGGCCGACGACCGCATGACGCTCAAGGTGGAAGCGGCTTCGGCCGACATGGCCGCACAGATCGCCGAGGCGATGCGCGACGTGACCAAGCTGCGCTGCACGGTCGAGGTGGTCGCGCCGGGCTCGCTGCCCAACGACGGCAAGGTGATCGAGGACGCCCGCAGCTACAAGTAGGGCCTGTTCACCGGCCCGTGCTCAGATCGCCGCCACGCTGCCCGTCACCGGCAGCACGATGCCCGTGATGTAGCCCGCGCACACCGGCGAGGCCAGGAACACATAGGCCGGCGACAGCTCCTCGGGCTGGGCCACGCGCTTGAAGTCGGTCTCCTTGCCGAACTTGCGCACGTCGGCGGGCTTCTTGTCGGCCGGGTTGAGCGGCGTCCACACCGGCCCGGGCGCGACCGCGTTGACGCGGATGCCGCGGTCGATCACGTTCAACGCCAGCGCCTTGGTGAACGCATGGATCGCGCCCTTGGTGGCCGAGTAGTCGATCAGGTTGCGGCTGCCCTGCAGCCCGGTGCGCGAGCCGGTGTTGACGATCGATGCGCCGTTCTTCATGTGCGGCAGCGCGGCGCGCGCCATGCGCAGGTAGCCGCCGATGTTGGTCTGCAGCGTGAGGTCGATGCGCGCGTCGTCGATGTCCTCCAGCTGCTCGGCATGCATCTGGAAGGCCGCGTTGTTGACCAGCACGTCGAGCCGGCCGAAGGCCTTCACGGTGCGCGCCACCGCGCGTTCGCAGAACGCCGTGCGCCGCACGTCGCCGCGGATCAGCAGGCAGCGCCGCCCCTCGGCCTCGACCGCGGCCTGCGTTTCCTTCGCATCGGCGTCTTCGTCCAGGTAGACGATCGCCACATCGGCGCCTTCGCGTGCGAACAGCACGGCCACGGCGCGGCCGATGCCCGAGTCGCCGCCGGTCACGATGGAGGCGAAGCCGGCCAGCTTGCCGCTGCCGCTGTAGCCGGGTGCGGTGTAGCGCGGGCGCAGCGCCATGTCCTTCTCGCGGCCGGGCTTGGCCAGGTGCTGGCCCGGCAGCGTGTCGGGCTGCGCCCGGTCGCCGGCCTGCACCGCGCGGGTCTTCTTGCGCGACGCGGGGGCGGCGCGGTCGCGCGCATCCTGGCTGCGCTGGATGGCGCGCTGGCGCGCGACGAGGGAACGGGTGGGGGTGGCGGCGGACTTGGCCATGCGGCGGACTCCTGGGTTGGCACGATGCGGCCCATGCTGGCCAGCGCAGGGCCTCGGCGGTGTCGGCCAACGCCCTGCGCCGGGCGCCGAAAGCGCCACGTCCGGTCCCCCTGTGCGCACGCGATCCGGGCGCTGCCACCCCAAAAAATAGGGGTTATTTCTAAGGGCATTCCGGGATGAACCCAACACGTATCAGCCCGTAAGATCGCGCCCTTTGAACCCTCCGGAGTGCTTTTCATGAAGAAACTGTTCGCAATGGCCGCCATTGCCGCCACCGTCTCAGCAGGGGCCTTCGCCCAGAACTTTCCGGACGGCAAGGTCATCACGATCGTGGTGCCCTTCGCAGCCGGCGGCCCGACCGACCGCGTGGCGCGCGACCTGGCCGAAGCCATGCGCAAGCCGCTGGACGGCGTGAGCATCGTGATCGACAACGCCGCCGGCGCGGGCAGCACCATCGGCAACGCCAAGGTCGCACGTGCCAAGGCCGACGGCTACACGCTGCTGCTCACGCACGTGGGCATGGCCACCACGCCGGTGCTCTACCGCAAGCTGCCCTACAACTACGAGACCGACTTCGAGTACCTGGGCCTGATCAACGACGTGCCCATGACCGTGATCGGCAAGCCGCAGCTCGAAGCCAACAACTTCAAGGAACTGCGCGAGTGGATCGGCAAGAACCCGGGCAAGGTGAACCTGGGCAACGCGGGCATCGGCTCGGCCTCGCACCTGTGTGGCCTGCTGTTCCAGAGCGAGCTGAAGGCGGAAATGACCACCGTGCCGTACAAGGGCACGGCGCCTGCCATCGCCGACCTGCTGGGCGGCCAGATCGACCTGCTGTGCGACCAGACGACCAACACCACGAGCCAGATCGAGGCGAAGAAGGTCAAGCCGTACGCGGTGACCACGCTCAAGCGGCTGACGACGCCGGCCTTGAAGGACATCCCGACGCTGGACGAGTCGGGCATGAAGAACTTCCAGGTCACGATCTGGCACGGGCTGTACGCGCCCAAGGGCACGCCGCCGGCGGTGCTCAAGAAGCTCAACGACGCGGTCAAGGTGGCGCTCAAGGACCCGGACTTCATCAAGAAGGAAGAGGGCCTGGGTGCGGTGGTGGTGACGGACAAGCGCGTGGAGCCGGCCGAGCACAAGAAGTTCGTGCAGGCGGAAGTCGCGCGCTTCGGCCCGGTGATCAAGGCCGCGGGCGTGTACGCAGACTGATCTCGCGCTTCGCTTGAACAGACAAAGCCGCCGGCCCTTCGGGACCGGCGGCTTTTTCAATGGTGGTGACAGCGGGAGATCAGGGCTGCGCGACGGTCCAGACTTCGAAGTTCTTGCGCACGTCGCCCTGGCGGGCGGTGCGCGACAGGAAGGAGAAGGTGCTCACCGTGGTGCCCGTGTTGTATTGCGTGTAGATGCCGTTGACCGGCGCGCAGTGCGTATCGGTCGACGCTACCGGCTGGCAATAGACGACGGTCTTGCGCGCCGTGTTGCGCACGGTCGCGGAGTCGCTGAAGCGGGCGCCGTCATCGCCGGCGGCACGACCGACGGCAGTCAGCGATGTCGGGGCGAGCGCGCCCTCGGGCACCACCCAGGCGTCGGCGTTGCCCGGCGCGATGAAGTCGATGTTGTTCGCCTCGTGAGCCACCGGGTCCGCATAGCCGAAGACGATCCCGCGCGCGCTGGCCTGGCTGGCCGCCAGCAGGTCGGCCCGCATGGCAGGGACCAGCTCGACGGTTGGCGTCTGCACGGCCTCGGCGAGCGTGGGTGCACGGGAGACGGTACGCACGTACTGGACCTGGTTGGGCGTGGCCGTGTTGGCATGGAAGAACTCCAGCTTCCACACCGACTGCTCGGGAATCGCACGGATCTGCGCCTCCGTGTAGGCCGGGCTGGCGAAGTACGAGCCGGTCTCCACCGCACTCGGGCTGCCGCCCTGGGCCGGGTCCACGAAGCGTGACGCAAGGCGCAGTGTCGACGTGTTCAGGGCCGTTGCACCCGTGCCGTCCCGCGTGATGACCAGTGTGCTCGAGCCGGCCTTCGGGATCAGCACCACTTCGCGCTCAGGCAGCGAGGGCGTCGTGACCACGACCTTCTTGAACAGCGGGGCGCCCTCGCCATCTCGCAGGTTGTCGACCGTGACGGTGTAGCCCACCGAGTGGTAGTTGAGGTTCTGGTGCTTCAGGTAATCGCGCTTCTCGCTCTGCGGCCGCACGAAGGCGCGGTAGGGATAGACGGTGGGCGTGAGCTTCAATGCCCCGTCCACGATCCTGGCGTTGAAGAAATCGTTGTCGGTGTTGCCCAACACGTCGGTCCAGCGGTGGGTGAACAGGATCTCGCCGTTGGGATGGAAGAACTCGAAGTTGCCGCGGTCGTATTTGATGTTGGTCGGGCCGGCGCGGAACAGGCTCTCGAACGAGCGGCGCGCGCCGCTGGCGACCCGACCCACGGGAGCACCGGCCGAGACGAAGTTGGCCGGGTCGTCGCCCACGAACAGCGTGCGGCAGGCCGGCGCGACAACGTTCGAGGCGCCCCCGTAGGCATTGCCGTCGGGCTGGATCGTGCTGTTGACGCGCTGGTTCAACGGCAGCGCGTAGCAGGCGTTGATCCGGTCGAGCAGCGCCTGCACCATCGCCGGCGTGGGCGGCGTGACCAGCGCCGTGTCGCTGATCGCTGGCAGGGGCGTGATGCTCGCATCGTCGCTGCGGAACACGATGGACAGCGGCGCACTTGCATCATCGGCCGGCAACGCCTTGACGGTGACCTCGATGCTCGCGGCGCTGCCGTCGGGCCGCACCGACACGTTGATCGTGTCGAGCACGCGGTCCTGGCCCGTGCCGTCGGCCTTGAACACGCCGCTCATCGGGTCGAAGGTGGTGTTGAGCGCGGTCAGCAGCGGCTGCAGCGCGGCGATGAGCTTCGCCACCTGTTCGCTGATCGCGGCGGCGGTGACCGTGCCGGCCGCACCGGCCAGCTTCGACGGATCGCCCTGCGGCGCCAGCTGCGCCGCGACGATGGTCGTCAGCGGCGTGACGTTGGTGGTACCGGTCGCGGCGCTGGCGGTGATGCTGTAGAGCGTCTGGTCGCCACGCACGGCCTGGATCACCAGCGGCGCCTGGGTGCCGGCGGCCAGCGTGCAGGTGTAGCCGCCCTCGGGCGTGGTGCGCACCTCGCAGACCGGCTTGCCGTCACGGTCGAACACCGTGAGCGCGGCATCGGCGAAGGGCGCGCCGGTTGCGACGGTGCCCGTGAGGGTCGTGGCCGCGGCGGGCGGATCGCCGCCGCTCACGGGCGGCGCACTGGACGCATCGCTGCCGCCCCCACCGCCGCACGCCGTCAACAAGGCAAGGACAAGAACAGACAGGGCACAAGGAATCGTCCGGGCGGAAAGGGTCATGGAGCAGCTCTTGGAAAGAAGGTTGAGAGGCCGGCAGCACCGGGGCCCGCAAACAATAACTTTCACTTTTCCCAAAACAAATGATGCAAATGCACCATTCTTCGAACGCCGGAACAGAGTGCGAAATTCAAAGAAAAGAGGCGGAAAGTGCGCGCCGCAAGATCCCCCGAACAAGGGATGCGCCCGTCCGCCGTGACGGGAACACTGGGGCGATGAACCGGCCCGTCCCGCATGACTTCAGCACGCTGCTCCTGCAGCTGTACCGGCTCTCGCACGAACTGCCGATCCATGTCTTCCAGGACGCGGCGCTCGACCTCATCAAGCCGGTGCTGCCCTTCGACGCATCGATGTGGGGCACGGCGACCACCGCCGCCGAGGGCATCGACGTGCACACGCTGCACCTGCACCAGAAGACCCCTGAAATGATGGCCGAGTACGAGCACCACAAGCACCTTGACTCCGCGGCAGCGAGCCTCTTCGACAAGGGGCATGACACCAGGGGTTTCAACTCGGCGCGCTGGTTCAATGCACCGAAGGACGCGCCGCTGCTGGATTTCCTGCAGCGCCATGAGCAGAACAACATCTTCATCACCGTGGACAGTGACCCGCGGTCCAACTTCATGCAATGGGTCTCGCTGTTCCGCGTCGACCCGGAGGCGCATTGCAGGCCCGAGGAAGAAGGCCTGCTGGCCAGCCTGTCGCCGCACCTCATGCAGGCGCTGGCGCTCAACCGCGTGATGCACCTGGACCGGACGCGCTCACCGAATGCCGATGCGCCCGGCCACGGTTCGGCGATCGCCGACCTGAAGGGCGCGATCTACCACTGCGACGTGCGCTTCGTCGCGCTGATGCAGGAGGAGTTCACGGGCTGGCCGCGCCAGGCGCTGCCGCCTGCGTTGCTCGAACACTTCATGACGGTGCAGGCGGCCTACCTGGGCCGGCATGTGGCGCTGACGTACCGGCTCGAACAGCGCCTGCTGTTCCTCGGCATCCGCCCGCGCTGTCGCGCCGACGGCCTCACGCCGCGCGAGCGCACGGTCGCCGAGCTGCTGGCGCGCGGCGACACGCACAAGGACATCGCCGCCCTCCTGAGCCGCTCGCCGGCCACGGTGCGCAACCACATCCAGTCGATCTACGACAAGCTGGAGGTGGGCAACGTGGCCGGCCTGATCCACGAGCTGCAGCTCGCGGGCTGAGCGGCCCGGCCCCGCTTCACTTCACTTCGGCCGGATCGCGTCGGCCGTGCCCTGGATGAAGGCCTTGAGGCTGTCGATGTCGTCGTTGCTGAGCTTGCCCGTGAAGTCGGGCATGCCGCGTGCCATGGCCGGCCCCTTGAGCACGAACTTGTCGAGGTTCTCGATGTAGGCCGGGTCCATATAGCCGAGGTTGGGGATGTTGCCGCCGCGGTCCACGCCCGGCACGCCGTGGCAGAACACGCAGTTGGCGACATAGAGCATCGTGCCCGCCTGCACCTTGGCCGGGTCGTACTTCACGCCCTGCACCAGCTTGTCCATGCGGTACTGCACGAACTCCGGCATCTTGGCCGTGCCGCCGACCGCGAAGGTGTAGACCGTGCCCGGGCCCTGCCGTTCGGTGGCGCGCTGGGCCAGGCCATAGACGCCGCCCCAGCCCACGGCCACCGACACGTACTGCTTGCCATCGACCATGTAGGTCGCGGGTGCGGCCACCACGCCGGTGCCGGTGGGCGATTCCCAGAGCTTGGTGCCGTCCTTGGCGTCGTAGGCCACCAGCCGGCCGTCGGCCGTGCCCTGGAACACCAGGTTGCCGGCGGTGGTGAGCGTGCCGCCGTTCCAGGGCGATGCGTAGTCCACGCCCCAGGCCTCCTTCTGCGCCACCGGGTCCCAGGCCACCAGCCGGCCGAAGGGCTTGCTCTTGGGCGCCTCGGCGTTGGCGAACTTGGCGGTGTTCCAGCCCAGCGCGGCATGCGGGCGGCCGGGCTTGTCCTCGTCGAACTTCCAGTCCTTGTCGTCCATCAGGTTGAGCGGCACGTGCTGCGCGGGCAGGTAGGCCAGGCCGGTCTGCGGATTGAAGGACATCGGATGCCAGTTGTGCGCGCCGAAGGGGCCGGGGATCGCGTCGTAGGGCTTGCTGCCGTCGCGCGCGGCGGCCAGTTCGATCGGGCGCCCGTTCTTGTCGTAGCCCGTGGCCCAGTTGACCTCGGTGAAGTTCTTGGCCGACACGAACTTGCCGTTGGTGCGATCGATCACGAAGAAGAAGCCGTTCTTCGGCGCATGCAGCAGCACCTTGCGCGGCTTGCCGTCGACCTTGAGGTCGGCCAGGATCATCGACTGGGTCGAGGTGTAGTCCCAGTTGTCGCCCGGCGTCTCCTGGTAGTGCCACTTGTACTTGCCGGTGTCGGGGTCGAGCGCCACCACCGAGCCCAGATAGAGGTTGTCGCCGCCCTTCGGGCTGCGCGCCTTGTGCGACCAGGGCGAGCCGTTGCCGGTGCCCACGTACATCAGGTTGAGCTCGGGGTCGAAGGCGAAGCTGTCCCAGGCGGTGCCGCCACCGCCCGCTTCCCAGTACTTGGCCGAAGGGTCCCAGGTCTTGGCGGCCTTGGCCATCGAGGCATCCTCGAAGGGCTTGGACGGATCGCCCGGCACCACGAACCAGCGCCATTTCTGGTCGCCGGTCTTCGCGTCGTAGGCCGTGACGTAGCCGCGCACGCCGTACTCGGCGCCGCCGTTGCCGATGATCACCTTGCCCTTGAACACGCGCGGTGCGCCGGTGATGGTGTAGCTGCCCTTCTGGCCCTCGATGGTGTTCTTCTCCCAGGCCTTCTGGCCCGTGGCCGCGTCGAGCGCGATCAGCCGGCCGTCGTAGGCCGCCACGTAGACCTTGCCCTGGTAGAGCGCCACGCCGCGGTTCACCACGTCGCAGCAGCCGCGGAAGCCCTTGGACTTGTCGACCTGCGGGTCGAAGCTCCAGAGCCGGCGGCCGGTGCGCACGTCGATGGCATGCACCACGCTCCAGGAGGCGGTGACGTACATCACGCCGTCGACCACCAGCGGCGTGGCTTCCACGCCGCGCGTCGACTCGAGGTCGTAGGACCACACCAGGCCCAGGCCCTTGACGTTCGCGCTGCTGATCTGGTCGAGCCGGCTGAAGCGGGTCTCGGCGTAGTCGAGTCCGTGGCTGGGCCAGTCGGGTGTCTTGGCGGCGTTCTGCCGGATGAAGTTGCCGTCGACCTTGGCCGCGGTGGCCTGCAGGTGGGCGGTCGAGCCCTTGGCGGCGGGCTGCGCGTGCGCGGGAAAGACATGGCCCGCGCACAACCATGCGCCGAGCGCGATGGCGCCGGTGATTCTTCTCATCGTGTCGTCTCCTGTTGTTCTTGCGCGAAGGATGTTCCTTCGGCGCACTTTGTTCACCCTCGGGATTTCCCGGTCCCGCGACTGTTCCATTGCGGAACACAGTCGACAGCTTGCATTTGCGCCCTGCAGGCAGCACCCATGGCTCACCGAACGCTCCCGTCAGACGCCATTCCTCGCGAACTCTTCCCCCGCACGGTCGCCCAGCGGACCGCGCTGGCGCGCCATCAGTTCTTCGAGCAAGGCATCCGGCCCTCGGGCCTGGTGGGCGAGGAGGTCATCCAGTCGTGGCTGCGCTGCAGCCGCCTGCACCGCGATCCCAAGCGGATCGTGCCCTTCGACCCGGTCACGCCCAGCCGCCGGCAATCGGTGGTGCAACGCAACCGGGCGCTGATCGACGCGGCCGGCCCCGACCTGCTCGCGATGGAAGGCACGCTCGCGGGGACCGACTGCCGGGTGCTCCTGACCGACCGCGACGGCGTGGTGCTGCATGCCACGCACCATCCCGCCGCCGCGCGCCAGCCCGTGCTGCACGCCACCTCGCGCGTGGGCGTGAACATCGCCGAGGGCGTCGTGGGCACCACCGCGCCAGGCATCGTGGCCCGGACCGGCAAGGCCTGCACGGTCGACGGCGCCGAGCACTTCTTCGACGTGCTGCACAGCATGCAGTGCGCGGCGGCCCCGATCCGCGACGTGCACGGGCGGCTGGCCGGCGTGCTCGACCTCACGGCGGAGCAACGGCACTTCGGCTTCGATGCGGCGGCGATGGTCGGCCTGTATGCGACGACCATCGAGAACCGCCTGATGCAGGCACAGTCGCGCGAGCAGCTGGTGCTGCGCTTCCAGGCCCACCCGACGCTGCTGGGCACGCCGCTGGAAGCGCTGGCGGGGGTGTCGTCCGATGGCCATGTGCGCTGGCTCAACGATGCCGCCGCGCGCCTGCTGGGCAGCCTGCCCGCGGCGGCGGCGGAGCGCGCCGTCGAACAGGTGCTGGGCCACGACCTGGCCAGCCTGCTGCGCGTGGGCCGCAGCACGGCGGCGCTGGCGCTGCGCCTGCCGAGCGGGCTCGGCGTGTGGCTGCAGGCTGCGCTGCCGTCGTCGCACGGCACCGACTTCCGGCATGCGGTGGTGGTCGGGCGTGCGCCGGCCACGGTGGCCGACGCGCCGCCCGCGGTCGTGGCGCCCGCGCCGCCTGCCGCCACCCCGCCATCGGCCACGGCCACGGCCGAGACGCTGCGCGCGCAGCACCGCAAGCTGATCGAGGACACGCTCCAGGCGCAGGGCGGCAACATCTCGCAGGCCGCGCGCCAGCTGGGCGTGTCGCGGGGCACGCTGTACCGGCAACTGCGACGCAGCCCGGGTACCGAGAAGCCGCCGTCTGGAGGTTAGCCCTCAGCGCCGCCGGCGCAGCCTTCGTTACGATCACCGGGACGCGTCAAAAAAGAACCGGCGCGCTGGAGACAAGACGACATGGATTTGAACTTCCCCCCGGCGGAACGCGCGCAGGCGCTCTACCGCACGATGCTGCGCATCCGCGCCTTCGAGAACGCCGCCGAGATCGCGAGCCAGGGCGGCGTGAGCGCCTATGGCCAGCAGGCGACCGGCACGGTGCGCGTGCGCGGGCCGCTGCACCTGTCGACCGGCCAGGAGGCCGTGCCGGCCGGCGTGTGCGCGCACCTGAAGGCCGCCGACTACCTGACCTCGACCCACCGCGGCCACGGCCACACGCTGGCCAAGGGCGCCGACCTGGGCCGCATGATGGCCGAGCTGTTCGGCAAGGCCACCGGCTTCAACGGCGGCAAGGGCGGCTCGATGCACATCGCCGATTTCTCGGTCGGCATGCTGGGCGCCAACGGCGTGGTGGCGGCCGGCCTGCCGATCGCGGTCGGCGCGGCGCATGCGCAGAAGATCCAGAAGCAGGACGCGATCACCGTCTGCTTCTTCGGCGACGGCGCGATCAACCGCGGGCCCTTCCTCGAAGCGCTCAACTGGGCGCAGGTCTACAGCCTGCCGGTGCTCTTCGTCTGCGAGGACAACCGCTGGAGCGCGACGACGGCCAGCGGCCCGATGACTGCGGGCGACGGCGCCTCGGTGCGCGCCGAGGCGCTGGGCATCGCGGCCACGCAGGTCGACGGCAACGACGTGTTCGCGGTGCATGCGGCCGCGGCCCGGCTGGTCGACCAGGTGCGCAGCGGCAGCGGGCCGCGCCTGCTGCACGCGCTGACCTACCGCGTGAAGGGCCATGTGTCGGTCGATCCGGCCGCCTACCGCGACCCGGCCGAACTGGCCGCGGCGCTCGAGACCGACCCGATCGCCCAGGCCCGCGCCCGTTGCCTGCAGGCGGGCACGGCCGCCGCGCTGCTCGACGCCATCGAGGCCGAGGCCCATGCCGAAGTCGAGGCCGCGCTCGCGGCCGCGGCCGCCGCGCCCTGGCCCGAGGCCGGCGCCGCCTTCACCGACATCCAGACCACGGGAGCCGGTCAATGGCACTGAACGACACGACGATGACGACGACGACGGACATGAGCTACGCCGAGGCCGCGGTGCTGGCGGTGCAGCGCGAGATGGAGGCCGACCCGAAGGTGGTGGTGCTGGGCGAGGACGTGGGCCGCGGCGGCATCTTCGGCCAGTACAAGGGGCTGCAGCAGCGCTTCGGCGACCAGCGCGTGATCGACACGCCGATCAGCGAGGCCGCGATCATGGGCGCCGGTGTGGGCATGGCGCTGGCGGGCCTGCGCCCGGTGGTCGAGATGCGCGTGGTCGACTTCGCGCTGTGCGGCATGGACGAGCTGGTCAACCAGGCCGCGAAGAACCGCTTCATGTTCGGCGGCCAGGGCCGCGTGCCGCTGGTGGCGCGCATGCCCGGCGGCATCTGGGACGCCTCGGCCGCGCAGCATTCGCAGTCGCTCGAAGCCTGGTTCGCGCACATGCCGGGCCTGGTGGTGGTGAGCCCGTCGACGCCGCAGGACAACTACAGCCTGCTGCGCGCGGCCCTGCAATGCGGCGACCCTGTCGTCTACATCGAGCACAAGGCGCTGTGGGGCGCGCGCGGGCCGGTCGACGAGACGCTGGCCGTGCCGCTGGGCAAGGCGGCCTGCCTGCGCCAGGGCGATGCGCTCACGCTGGTGAGCTGGGGCAAGCAGTTGCAGGCCTGTGCCGCGGCCTGCGATGCGCTGGCCGCCGAAGGCCTCGCCGTCGAGCTGATCGACCTGCGCACGCTCTGGCCCTGGGACCGCGAGACGGTGCTGTCCTCGTGCGCGCGCACCGGCCGCCTGCTGGTGGTGCACGAGGCGGTGCAGGCCGCGGGCTTCGGCGCCGAGATCGCGGCCACCGCGGCCGAGGCCACGGGCTGCCGCATCGCGCGGCTGGGCGCACCGCGCATCCCGGTGGGCTATGCGCAGGTGCTGGAGACGCAGTCGCGCGTCACGGCCGAGGCGATCACGGCCGCCGCGAAAAAGCTGCTCGGCTGAGGGCCGCGCCGGTTCCCGCGCGCGGACCCGTCAGGCCGCGACGCCGCGCTGCAGGCGATCCAGCACCGGCAGCAGCTCCGAGGGATCGGGCCGGCGCGTGTAGTCGGGGTTGACCTCGGCATAGGCGATGACGCCGTCGGGCGCGATCACGTAGCGCGCCGGCATCGGCAACGTCCAGCTCGGCTCGTCGTTGATCACGGCCAGGTCCTTCTTCAGCGTGTCGCGGTAGAGCGCGATCAGGTCGTCAGGCAGCCTGAAGCGCAGGCCGAAGGCGGCCGCCACCGCGTTGCCGGGGTCCGAGAGGATCGGGAATTCCAGCTGGTTGTCGCGCGCCGACTTGCGGCTGTTGGCCGGCGTCTGCGGCGACACCGCGGCCAGCCCGGCACCGCGCTCGCGCAGGGCCGGCAGCGCCTCCTGCAAGGCCTGCAGGTCCATGTTGCAGTACGGGCACCACACGCCGCGGTAGAAGGTCAGCACCAGCGGGCCGCGTGCCAGCAGGTCGGTGGATGCATGCGCCACACCGTCGGCGTCCTGCAGCGTGAAGGCGGGCGCGGTGTCGCCGGCCTGGAGCGCACGCTCGGCCGCGCCGGAAGCCACGAGTTCGGCCGTGGCGCGGTGCATCACCTCGTGGATCCACGCGGGCGCGTTGCGCGGCGGGCCGCCGGCTTCGAAGTTGGCGCGGAAGGCGGCGAGTTTTTCGGGCAATGACATGGTGGATCTCCAGTGAGGCCGGCACCGGAAGCGGCACCGTGACCTCACTGTCTTTCATTCGACACACGAGCGGTAGCAGGCCTCAATGACTAAGATCCATCCATGAATTGCATGAATCGGACGCCATGACCGACCGGCTGGGTGCCTTGAAGCTGTTTGTGCGCGTGGCCCGCGCCGGCAGCTTTTCGCGCGCGGGGCGCGAACTCGGCCTGTCGCAGCCCTCCGTCTCGCGCGTGATCGCCGCGCTCGAGCAGGAGGTGGGCGCGGGCCTGCTGACGCGCACCACGCGCGCGCTCACGCTGACGGAGGCCGGGGCCGATTACCTTGCGCGCGTCGAGCCGATCCTCGCGGCGCTGGAAGAGGCCGATTACGCCGCGCGCGGCACGGGCGAGTTGCGCGGCGTGCTGCGGGTGGCGCTGTCGTCGAGCTTCGCGGTGCGCGAGGCGATACCGCGGCTGCCGGCCTTCATGGCCCTGCACCCGGCGTTGCGCATCGAGCTGCTCATGAGCGACCAGTACCAGGACCTGGTGAGCGCGGGCGCCGACGTGGCGCTGCGCTTCGGCGCCCTGCCCGACTCCAGCGCCACCGCGCGCCGGCTCTGTGCCTTCGAACGCGTGCTGGTGGCCTCGCCGGCCTACCTGGCGCGCGCCGGTGCGCCGCGCGTGCCGGACGACCTGGCCGGGCATGCGGTGATCGCGGGGCCGAGCGGCGTGCACTGGCACTTCGAGCGCGACGGACGCGCCCTGTCCGTCAGGGTGGAAGGCCAGCTCGGCATCTCGATCAACGAAGGCGCGGTGGCGGCCGCGGTCGCGGGCCTGGGCATCACCTCCACCGCCATCCTGGGCTGCCGCGCCGAACTCGAAAGCGGCGCGCTGACGCGGGTGCTCGAAGGCTGGCGCATGGCCCCCGTCGACCTGCATGCCGTGTTTCCCGCCGGGCGCGCGGCCAAGCCCGCGGCCCGCGCGCTGGCCGCGCATCTGGCCACCGGCCTGGCGGGGTTGGCGGACGCACCAGCCGCCGGCTGAACTCCGCGCCGGGCACTCAGGCCGCGAAGCCGCCGTCGATGTTCAGGCCGGCACCGGTCACGAAGGCCGCCTCGGGGCTGGCCAGGTAGGCCACCATGCCGGCGATCTCGTCGGCATGGCCGTGGCGGGCCAGGGCCATGAAGCCGTGCATGGTCGCGGCCATCGGGCCGTCGGCCGGGTTCATCTCGGTGTCGACCGGGCCGGGCTGCACGTTGTTGACCGTGATGCCGCGCGGGCCCAGGTCGCGCGCCAGGCCCTGCACCAGGCCGGTCAGCGCCGACTTGCTCATCGCATAGACGCTGCCGCCCGCGAATGGCATGCGCTCGGCGTTGGTGCTGCCGATGTTGACGATGCGCCCGCCCGTGCCCATGTGCGCCAGCGCGGCCTGGATCGCGACGAACACGGCGCGCACGTTGACCGCGAGCGTGCGGTCGAAGTCGGCCAGGCTGAACTGCTCGATCGGGCCCAGGTGCAGCACGCCGGCGCTGTTCACCAGGATGTCGATGCGCCCGCCGAAGTGCTTCGCGGCCCGGTCGATGCCGGCCTTGAGCGCATCGGCGTCGGCGCTGTCGATCTTCAGGGCCAGTGCGCGGCCGCCTTCGGCTTCGAGCGTACGCACGAGCTCGTCGGCCGCGGCCTGCGCGTTGCTGTAGCTGAAGGCCACGGCCGCGCCGTCGCGCGCCAGCCGGCGCACGATGGCGGCGCCGATGCCGCGCGAGCCGCCGGTGACGAAGGCGACCTTGCCGGCCAGCACGGGGGAGAGGGATGCAGTGTTCGAGGTCATGGTTTGTCCGATCGCTTGAGGCGGGAGTGGAGGAGGAAGGCCTTCAGTGTCGGCATTCCATTCCTTCTCCGGTAGCCATCAATGACCGCAAGAAGCTTCAACCCGAAGTTGAAGATGCGCATGACAATGCGGCCATGGAACCGCTCAACCATCTCGCGTCCTTCGTCCAGAGCGCCGAAGGCGGCAGCTTCTCCGCCGCGGCGCGGCGCCTGGGACTGACACCGGCGGCGGTGAGCAAGAACGTGGCGCGGCTCGAGGCGCGGCTGGGCGTGCGGTTGTTCCAGCGCAGCACGCGCCGCCTCACGCTGACCGAAGGCGGCGAACGCTTCCTCGCGCAGATCGGTCCTGCACTGGCCACGCTGCAGGACGCGGTGGCCGGCCTCGACACCGACGACGGCCAGCCGGCCGGCACGCTCAAGGTGAGCATGGGACAGGCCTTCGGGCGCGAACATGTGCTGCCGCTGATGGGCGACTTCCTCGCGCGCTACCCGGCCATCCTGCCCGACTGGCACTTCGACAACCAGCAGGTCGACCTCGTCGGCGAAGGCTTCGATGCGGCCATCGGCGGCGGCATCGAATTGTCTGCGGGGCTGGTGGCGCGCGAGCTGGCGCGCATCCACGTGGTGGCGGTGGCCTCGCCCGCGTACATGAAGGGCCGCAAGCGGCCGCGCCACCCTTCGGAACTGGCCGCGCTCGACACGCTGCTGCGCCGCTCCTCGCCCACGGGCCGGCTGCGCGGCTGGACGCTGCGGCATGCCGCGCGCGGCGAGGAGGTCACGGTCGAGCTGCCACATCCGCGCGCGATCTTCAACGACCCCGAAGCCATCGCGCAGGCCACGCGCATGGGGCTGGGCGCGGCCATGCTGCCGATGCCCTTCGTCGAACGCGGCCTGCGCGACGGCGAGCTGCTGCGGCTGCTGCCCGAGTGGTACCAGGATGCCGGCGCGGTGTGGCTCTACTACCCGAGCAAGAAGCTGCTGCCGCCGAAGACGCGCGTGTTCATCGACTTCGTGCTGGCGCGCTTTCGGCAAGAGCAATTCGCCCAGCGCATGCAGGTCGGCTGAGCGACCGGCTCAGGGGGTTTCCACTCGCGACGCCCGCGGTGCGCGCCTGTACAACACGCGCATGACCTCTTCCCTCTTCTCCTCGCACCGCCGCACTGCGCTGGTTGCAGCCGCCACCGCCCTCACCGTGATCGCCGCCCCCGCATGGGCGCAGGGCGCCTGGCCGAACAAGCCGGTGCGCATCGTCGTGCCCTTCGCGGCCGGCGGCACCACCGACATCCTGGCGCGGGCCATGGCGCCCGAGCTGTCCAAGGCCTTCGGCCAACCCTTCATCGTGGACAACCGCGGCGGCGCGGGCGGCAACGTGGGCACCGACATGGTGGCCAAGGCACCGGCCGACGGCTACACGCTGCTGATGGGCACGGTGGGCACGCACGGCATCAACCGCGCGCTCTACCCCAAGCTGCCCTTCGACCCGATCAAGGACTTCGCGCCGGTCACGATGGTCGCCGCGGTACCCAACGTGATGGAGATGAACGCCGACAAGGCCAAGGCGCTCGACATCCACAACGTGCAGGACTTCATCCGGTACGCCAAGGCCAATCCGGGCAAGCTCAACATGGCGTCCAGCGGCAGCGGCACCTCGATCCATCTGGCCGGCGAGCTGTTCAAGAGCATGACCGGCAGCTTCATGACCCATATCCCCTACCGGGGTTCAGGGCCCGCGCTGCTCGACATGGTGGGCGGCAGCGCCGACGTGATGTTCGACAACCTGCCTTCGTCGATGCAGCAGATCAAGGCCGGCAAGCTGGTGGCCCTGGCCGTGACCAGCGCACAGCGTTCGCCCGCGCTGCCCGACGTGCCCACGGTCGAGGAAGCCGGCGGCCCCGCGCTCAAGGGCTTCGAGGCCAGCTCGTGGTTCGGCCTGCTCGCGCCCGCGGGCACGCCGCCCGAGATCGTGAGCCGGATCCAGCAGGAGGTCGCGAAGTCGCTGGGCACGCCGGCCATGAAGGAAAAGCTGCTCGCGCAGGGCGCGATCCCCAGCGGCAATTCGCCGGCCGAGTTCGCGAAGCACATCGAGCGCGAGCACACCAAGTGGGCCAAGGTGGTCAAGGACTCCGGCGCGAAGGTGGACTGACCTCCGTAGGCTGCGCGCACGGCGTGTCGCGTGCGCCCGCCCCTTTCCGGGGGGGTCGCACCAGCGGCCCGGCGAAGCCGGTTCCGCCGTGCTTCACGACGAAGAGGTCAGACTCCCCAGACGACGTCCTTGCCTTCCGCGGACGAGCGCTTGAGCATGTCGATCAGGGGCGCGGCGCGCTGGTGCAGCGCCACGTGCTCGCGCTCGGCGGGCTCCTCGTGCTTCTCGGACGCGAAGGCGTCGTCGTTGTTGCGGTGCTGCGCGTGCTCGCGCGCGATGGCGGCCTCGAGCGCGGAGATGGCGCCGGGAATCTGGTCGCTGGTGATGATGCCTTGTGCACCGGGTGCCTTGCCGATGACCTCGAGCAATTGACGCGCATTGGGTTCGAGCATCACGACGTCGGCGGTGGCCTGAGATTTGAAACGGTAGAGCATGTTCTTTACTTGTAGATGAAGTCCCGGACGAAAGGGTACACCGATTGCGCACCGCGCATCGAACCGCCCTTGACCTCACCGTCCGGTCGCGTCGCCAGCATCTGGTGCAGCGCGATCCAGCCCCGCTCGAAACTCATCGCCGAGCCTGCCAGATACAGGCGGTACGCACGCAGGATGCGCTCGGCCCGCTCGTCGTCGGTGCTGGTGCGGCGCAGCACCGCCCGGGCCTCGTCGAGCTGGGCCTCCAGTGCATCCGACCAGGCCCACAGCGTGCGCGCGTAGTGCGGCCGCAGGTTCTCGGTGTCGACCATCTCCAGGCCCGAGGCGGCCGTGTCGCGCAGCACCTGCGTGACATGCAGCAGCTCGCCGCCCGGGAAGATGTACTTCTCGATGAAGTCGCCCATGCCCGCGCCCAGCTGCTGGTAGTCGAGCTGGCCCGAGGTGATGCCGTGGTTCATCACCAGGCCGCCCGGCTTCAGCAGGTCGTGGATGTGCTGGAAGTAGGTCGGCATGTTGGCGCGCCCCACGTGCTCGAACATGCCCACCGAGGAGATCTTGTCGAAAGGCTGCGCGGTGTCGAGCAGGCGGTAGTCGCGCAGCTCGACGCGCACGCGGCCCTGCAAGCCCTTTTCCTCGATCAGCCGCTGCACGTGCGCATGCTGGTTCTTCGACAGCGTGATGCCCGTGGCGTCCACGCCGTAGTGCTCGGCGGCCCACAGCAGCAGCCCGCCCCAGCCCGAACCGACGTCGAGATAACGCTCGCCGGGCTTGAGCATGAGCTTGCGGCAGATGTGGTCGAGCTTGGCCTCCTGGGCCTGCGCCAGCGTCAGGTCCTCGCTGCGGTAGTAGGCGCAGGAGTAGACCCGGCGCGGGTCCAGCCACAGCGCGTAGAAGTCGTCCGAGACGTCGTAGTGGAACTCGATCTGCGCCGCGTCCTTGCCCAGCGTGTGCGAGCCGCGCGACTTGGCGCGCCGCATGAGGCGCGACCACCAGCCGGTGTCGGTCTCGGCCGGGTTGCCCGGCAGCAGGCCGGCGGCCGCGTCGGTCAGGTCGCGCATCGCGCCGTCGATCTGGACGCGGCCCTCGACATAGGCCTCGCCGATGGCACCAATCTGGCGCGCCGCCAGCTTGGCCAGCGAGGTCCAGTCCTCGAAGGCCAGCGTGACCCGGGAACCAGGCTGGGAGACGGTTCGACCGTCGGGCAGCTGCAGCGCGATGGGCACCGGCAGGCTGGCAAGTTGAGACTCGATCTTCGGTATCAGGCTTGGCATGGCGATGATTTTTCCCAGCCGCTCGACACGCGTCAACCGCCCCCCTCCTAAGACCCTTCCCCCATTGACACCCAAATGTTTATGCCTAAACTATTTATCCATGAACATCCTCGCGCCATCCCTGCAACGCATCCTGTGCATCGGCGGTGGGCCCGCGGGCCTGTACTTCGCCCTGCTGATGAAGGCTCGCCATCCGCACCTCGAGATCACCGTGGTCGAACGCAACCGGCCCTTCGACACCTTCGGCTGGGGCGTGGTGCTCAGCGACCAGACGCTGGCCAACCTGGCGGCCGCCGAAGCGGAAACGGCCGCGCTCATCGGCCAGTCCTTCCATCACTGGGACGACATCCAGGTCTTCTTCAAGGACCGCCAGGTGCGCTCGGGCGGCCACGGCTTCTGCGGCATCGGGCGCAAGCGGCTGCTCAACATCCTGCAGGAACGTTGCCTCGCGCTGGGCGTGGACCTGGTGTTCGAGACCGATGCCACCGATGACCAGGCGCTGGCCGCGCAGTACCGCGCCGACCTGGTGATCGCCAGCGACGGCCTCAACAGCCGCATCCGCACGCGCTACGCCGAGGTGTTCCAGCCCGACATCGACCAGCGCAAGTGCCGCTTCGTCTGGCTGGGCACGCACCAGACCTTCGATGCCTTCACCTTCGCCTTCGAGGAAACCGAGCACGGCTGGTTCCAGGCCCATGCCTACCAGTTCGACGACGAGACCTCGACCTTCATCGTCGAGACGCCCGAAGAGGTCTGGAAGGCGCACGGCCTCGACCAGATGGAGCAGCCCGAGGCCGTGGCCTTCTGCGAGAAGCTGTTCGCCAAGTACCTGGGCGGCCATGCGCTGATCAGCAACGCCTCGCACCTGCGCGGCTCGGCCAACTGGATCCGCTTCCCGCGCGTGATCTGCAAGCACTGGACGCACCGCGTCGAAGTCGACGGCAGGACCGTGCCCGTGGTGCTGATGGGCGACGCCGCCCACACCGCGCACTTCTCGATCGGCTCGGGCACCAAGCTGGCGCTGGAAGACGCGATCGACCTGGCCGACGAGTTCGGCCATGGCGGCGACATCGACGAGGTGCTGGTGGGCTACGAGGCACGCCGCAGCGTCGAGGTGCTGAAGATCCAGAACGCCGCGCGCAACTCCACGGAGTGGTTCGAGAACGTCTCGCGCTACACCGGCATGCAGGTCGAGCAGTTCGCCTATTCGATGCTCACGCGCAGCCAGCGCATCAGCCACGAGAACCTGCGGCTGCGCGATGCGGCCTGGCTCGGCGGCTACGAGAAGTGGCTGGCCGGCGGCCAGAAGATCGCCCCCATGCTCACGCCGCTCAAGGTGCGCGGGCTCGAACTCAAGAACCGCATCGTGGTCTCGCCGATGGCCACCTACAGTGCGGTCGACGGCCTGCCGCAGGACTTCCACCTGGTGCACCTGGGCGCGCGCGCCATGGGCGGCGCCGCGCTGGTCTTCGTCGAGATGACCAGCCCCACGCCCGAAGGCCGCATCACGCCGGCCTGCCCCGGCCTCTATACCGACGAACAAGGCGCCGCGTTCAAGCGCATCGTCGACTTCGTCCACACGCAGACCAGCGCCAGGATCGGCATGCAACTGGGCCACAGCGGCCCCAAGGGCTCGACGCAGGTGGGCTGGGAAGGCACCGACGAACCGCTGCCCGCGGGCAACTGGCCGCTGATCGCCGCCAGCGCGCAATCCTACGGCGCGCAGAACCAGACGCCGGCCGCGATGACGCGCGCCGACATGGACACGCTGCGCGAGCAGTTCGTCGCGTCCACGCGCCGCGCCGCCGAGGCCGGCTTCGACTGGCTCGAGCTGCACTGCGCACACGGCTATGTGCTGGCTTCCTTCCTGAGTCCGCTCACCAACCAGCGCACCGACGACTACGGCGGCGACATCGCGCACCGTGCGCGCTACCCGCTGGAGGTGTTCGAAGCCATGCGCGCGGCCTGGCCGGCCGAGCGCCCGATGAGCGTGCGCATCTCGGCCCACGACTGGGCGCCCGGCGGCAACACCGACGACGACGCGGTCGCGATCGCGCGGCTGTTCAAGGCCGCGGGCTGCGACTTCATCGACGTGTCCTCGGGCCAGACCACGCGCGACGCCCAGCCGATCTACGGCCGCATGTACCAGACGCCCTTTGCCGACCGCATCCGCAACGAGGTCGGCATCGCGACCATCGCGGTGGGCGCGATCACCGACGCCGACCAGGCCAACAGCATCATCGCGGCCGGCCGCGCCGACCTGTGCGCCGTCGCGCGCCCGCACCTGGCCGACCCGGCCTGGACGCTGCACGAGGCCGCCAAGCTGCAGAGCCGCCATGTCGACTGGCCCAAGCAATACACCGCGGGCCGCGACCAGCTGTACCGCGAGATCGCCAAGCAGCAGGCCCTGGCCGCCGGCCCGGCCGCGCTGCAGGCAGAAGAGGAGCGCTGAATGGACCTCGAAGCCCGCGCCCACAGCGAACACCCCGACGAGTTGCGGCTCTGGCTGCGGCTCTTGACCTGCACCCAGCTGATCGAGAAGGAAGTGCGCAACAGCCTGCGCGAGCAGTTCGCCACCACGCTGCCGCGCTTCGACCTGATGTCGCAGCTCGAACGTTCGCCCGAAGGGCTGAAGATGAACGAGCTCTCACGCCGCATGATGGTCACGGGCGGCAACGTGACCGGCATCACCGACCAGCTGGTGGCCGAGGAACTGGTCGAGCGCGTCAACGTCGAGGGCGACCGGCGCGCCTGGCGCGTGCGCCTCACGACACGCGGCCGCGCACTCTTCAACGAGATGGCACACCAGCACGAAGCCTGGATCGTCGAGGCCTTCGCCGGCCTCGCGCCCAAGGAGATCACCCAGCTGCACAAGCTGCTCGGCAAGGTCAAGCAGCACACCCACCCCCAGACGAACACAGAGACGGAGACCGAATGAAGCACTACATCGGCGCGGGCAATCCCATGCATGCGCAATTCGAAGCCAAGGCCGGCTACCAGGCCACGCACTTCCAGTGGACCTATGAAGACGGCGTGGGCACCGTCACGCTCAACCGGCCCGAGCGCAAGAACCCGCTGACCTTCCAGTCGTATGCCGAACTGCGCGACCTGTTCCGCGCGCTGCACTACGCCACCGACGTGAAAGCCATCGTCGTGACCGGCGCCGGCGGCAACTTCTGCTCGGGCGGCGACGTGCACGAGATCATCGGCCCGCTCACCAAGATGAGCATGCCCGAGATGCTCGAGTTCACGCGCATGACCGGCGACCTGGTGAAGGCGATCCGCCAGTGCCCGCAGCCCATCATCGGCGCCATCGACGGCATCTGCGCCGGCGCCGGCGCGATGATCGCGCTGGCCTGCGACATCCGCTACGGCACGCCCGCCACGCGCACCGCCTTCCTGTTCACGCGCGTCGGCCTGGCCGGTGCGGACATGGGCGCCTGCGCGCTGCTGCCGCGCATGATCGGCCAGGGCCGCGCCTCGGAGCTGCTGTTCAGCGGCCGCGCGATGACCGCCGACGAAGGCCTGGCCTGGGGCTTCTTCAACGCGCTGCATGCGAGCGACGCGGTGCTGGCCGCGGCCACCAAGATGGCGCGCGATCTCGCGGCCGGCCCGACCTTCGCGCACGGCATGACCAAGACCATGCTGTCGCAGGAGTGGTCGATGACCATCGAGCAGGCGATCGAAGCCGAAGCGCAGGCCCAGGCCATCTGCATGCAGACGGCCGACTTCACGCGCGCCTACGAAGCCTTCGCCGCCAAGCAGAAGCCGGTCTTCGGCGGAGACTGAACCATGTCCGTCTCCAAGGTCGATCCCTCGACGGCGCACCTGGCGCTGCCCTTCTTCGATGACGCGCACCGCGAACTCGCGCACGGCCTGCTGCCCTGGACCGCCGCGCAGGACGTGGACGAGCGCGACGACCGCGCGGCCTGCCGCGACTGGGTCCGGCGCCTGGGCGATGGCGGCTGGCTGCGCTACTGCGTGCCCGCGGCCTTCGGCGGTGCACTCGAGCGCCTGGACTCGCGCGCGCTGGTGCTGCTGCGCGAGACGCTGGCCTTCCATTCGCCGCTGGCCGACTTCGCCTTCGCGATGCAGGGCCTGGGCAGCGGCGCGATCACGCTCGCGGGCAACGCCGCGCAGCAGTCGGACTACCTGAGCGCGGTCGCGCGCGGCGACAAGATCGCGGCCTTCGCCTTGAGCGAACCCGAGGCCGGCTCCGACGTGGGCGCGATGGCGATGCAGGCCGTCGACACCGGCAGCGGCTGGCGACTCGACGGCGCCAAGACCTGGATCAGCAACGGCGGCATCGCCGACTTCTACGTGGTGTTCGCCAAGACCGACCCCGCCGGCGGCACGCGCGGCATCACGGCCTTCATCGTCGATGCCGATGCCAAGGGCCTCGACACCAGCGAGCACATCCAGGTGATGGCACCACATCCGCTCGCCACGCTGCGCTTTGGTGCCTGCGAGGTGCCGCACGGTGCGCAGCTGGGCGATCTGCATGGCGGCTTCAAGCTCGCGATGCGCACGCTCGACATCTTCCGTGCTTCGGTGGCCGCGGCCGCACTGGGCATGGCGCGCCGCGCCTTGAGCGAAGCCATCGCGCATGCCAAGTCGCGCCGCATGTTCGGCCAGACCCTGGCCGATTTCCAGCTCACGCAGGCCAAGCTCGGCGACATGGCCGCGCTGGTTGACAGCGCCGCATTGCTCACCTACCGCGCGGCCTGGATGCGCGACGAAGGCGAGCGCATCGGCAAGCCCTTCGCCGACTACACCGCGGCCGCGGCGATGGCCAAGATGTGCGCCACCGAGAACGCGCAGCGCGTGATCGACATGGCACTGCAGATGCACGGCGGCAGCGGCGTGCAGGTGGGCACGAAAGTTGAGAGTCTCTACCGTGACATCCGCGCGCTGCGCATCTACGAAGGCGCGACGGAGGTCCAGCAACTGATCATCGGCAAATCCGTCCTGCGGGAGTAGACACCTTGAGCGCACAAATCGACCGTTTCGTCCACGATGGACTTCCGCCTGCGGATCAATTGCCGGTCTTCCGGTACGACCTGCCGGAACTGCAACTGCCCGACCAGTTGAACCTGGTCGAGGAACTGCTGGACAAGGCGGGGGCCAAGGGCTTCGCCGACCGGCCGATGCTGCGTTCTCCCACCCGCACCTTGAGCTACGCGCAGGCGGCCGTCGAAGTCAACCGCATCGCGCAGGTGCTGACCGAGGACCTGGGCCTGGTGCCCGGCAACCGCGTGCTGCTGCGCGGCGGCAACTCGATCCCGATGGCGCTGGCCTGGCTCGCGGTGGTCAAGGCGGGCCTGATCGCGGTCGCGACCATGCCGCTGCTGCGCGCGCGCGAACTCGGCGACATCCTCGACAAGGCCAAACCCACGGTCGCGCTGTGCGAGGCCCGGCTGCTCGACGACATGCAGGTCGCGCAGAAGGCGAATCCGGTGTTGAAGACCATCGTGGCCTTCAAGTCGGACGCGCCCGATGCGCTCGAGGCGCTGGCCGCGAAGAAGCGCGGCGTGTTCACCGCCTGCCCCACCGCCGCCGACGACATCGCGCTGCTGGCCTTCACCTCGGGCACCACCGGCAAGCCCAAGGCGCCGGCCACCACGCACCGCGACGTGCTCGCGATGTGCGAGACCTGGCCGCGCCATGTGCTCAAGGCCCGGCCCGAGGACATCGTGATGGGCTCGCCGCCGCTGGCCTTCACCTTCGGCCTGGGCGGCCTGCTGGTCTATCCGATGTGGGCCGGCTCCTCGGTCTACTACCCCGACATCCCGTACACGCCCGAGGGCATGGTCAAGCTGATCAACGAGACCGGCGCCACCATCGTCTACACCGCGCCCACCTTCTACCGGCAGATGGCGCCCTTCGCCAAGCAGCTGGGCACGCCCACGCTGCGCATCACGGTGAGCGCGGGCGAGGCCTTGCCCGACGCCACGCGCCAACTGTGGAAGGATGCGACCGGCATCGAGATGCTCGACGGCATCGGCGGCACCGAGGTGTTCCACATCTACATCTCGGCCGCCGGCGCCGACGTGCGGCGCGGTGCCGTGGGCAAGGCCGTGCCCGGCTTCACCGCCAAGGTGGTCGACGACGAAGGCCATGAAGTGCCGCGCGGCACCGTCGGCAAGCTGGCCATCCAGGGGCCGGTGGGCTGCCGCTACTTCGACGACCCGCGCCAGGCCAAGTACGTCAAGAACGGCTGGAACTACCCGGGCGATGCCTTCCGCCAGGACGAAGACGGCTACTTCTTCTACCAGGCGCGCGACGACGACATGATCATCACCGCCGGCTACAACGTCGGTGGTCCCGAGGTCGAGGACGCGCTGCTGCAGCACCCGGCCGTGGCCGAGTGCGGCGTGGTCGGCAAGCCCGACGAGGACCGCGGCATGATCGTCAAGGCCTTCTGCGTGCTCAAGCCCGGCATCACCGGCGACGCCGCGCTGTGCAAGGCACTGCAGGACCACGTCAAGGCCGCCATCGCGCCCTACAAGTACCCGCGCGAGATCGAATTCGTCGACGTGCTGCCCCGCACCGAGACCGGCAAGCTCCAACGCTTCAAACTGAGACAGAACACATGATGAACAAGCTACTGCAACCACCGGGCTGGCTGCCACCCAAGGGCTACGCCAACGGCATCGCCGCGCGCGGCACCCAGATCTTCGTCGGCGGCCAGATCGGCTGGAACGCGCAACAGGTCTTCGAGACCGACGACTTCATCGCGCAGACCGGCCAGGCGCTGCGCAACATCGTCGAGGTGCTGCGCGAGGCCGGCGCCGGGCCCGAGCACATGGTGCGCATGACCTGGTACATCACCGACCGCGACGAATACAACCGCCGCCTGGCCGAGCTGGGCCCGGTCTACCGCGACGCGATGGGCCGCAACTTTCCCGCGATGACCTGCGTGCAGGTGGCGGCGCTGGTGGAGACGCGCGCCAAGGTGGAGATCGAAGTGACGGCGGTGCTGCCGGACTGAGGCTTCAGCCCCGCGCATGCCCATGCCGCCTGCGGTACTCCGCAGGCGTGATGCCCAGGCGGCGCTGGAACGCACGGCGCAGCGTGTCGACATCGCTGAAGCCGCAGACCGCCGCGACCTGCTTGGGCGCGGCCTCGCCGGCCTCGAGCAGCGCACGCGCAGCCGCCACGCGCACGCCCTCGACCCAGGCCGCGGGCGTGACGCCGACCTCCTGCGCGAACAGCCGTGCGAAGTGGCGTGCGCTCAATCCCATGCGGGCCGCGAGCTGCGCGATGCCCAGCTCGGCCGCCGGATTCGCCGCGGCCCAGCGCTGCACCTCCTGCAAGGCGGAGCGGCCCGCCGGCACGGCGTCGCCCTTGCGGCTGAACTGCATCTGGCCGCCGGGCCGCTTGAAGAACATCACCAGCTGCGCCGCGACCTGCATCGCGACCGCGCGGCCCAGGTCTTCCTCGACCAGCACCAGCGCCAGGTCGAGGCCGGCCGTGACACCGGCGGCCGTGCGCAGCCGGCCGTCGCGCACATGGATCGCATCGGCATCGACCGTGACCGCGGGGAAGTCGCGCGCCAGCTGCTCGGCCACGGCCCAGTGCGTGGTCACGCGCCTGCCGTTCAGCAGCCCGGCCTGCGCGAGCACGAAGGCACCGCTGCAGACCGAGCCATAGCGCCGCACCGCCGGGATGCGCGCACGCAGCCAGGCCGCGACGTCCGCATCGGCCACCGCGCCGGCCGCATGCGGCGAGCCGGCCACCAGCAGCGTGTGGATCGGTTCGCCGGCCTCGTCGTCGCGGCCGATCACCGCATCGGGCATCAGCCGCACACCCGAGGAACTGCGGATCGCGCCGGGCCGGCTCGCCACCACGCGCAGCCGGTAGGCCTCGGCGCCGGCCTGCAGGTTGGCCTCGGCGAAGACGTCGAGCGGCCCCGAGACGTCGAGCAGCTGCACACCGGGCAGGGCCAGGATCGCGATGGTCTTGGGGGTGCGCACGGGGGTGTCCTCTTTGTACGGGCAATGTCTTGATTCGTCGCATCAAGACGATGCCGGACATCATCGCCGAATCCTAGAGTGGAAGCCATCTTCACAGGAGCAATCCACATGACATCGACGACCACCCTCGACGGGGTGCGCATCCCCGACAGCCAGCTGGCCCGCGAGATCACCGAGCAGGTGCGCGACACCGTGCCGCCGCTGCTGTTCCATCACTCGAGCCGGGTCTACTACTTCGGCGCGCTGGCCGGCAAGCGGCGCGGCCTGACTTTCGACCCCGAGCTGCTCTACGCCGGCGCGATGTTCCACGACATGGGCCTGGTGCCGAAGCACAGCAGCGCGAACGAGCGCTTCGAGGTCGACGGCGCCAACGTGGCGCGCGATTTCCTGCGCGGCCACGGCATCGCGCCGCACGACATCGACCTGGTCTGGAACGCGATCGCGCTGCACACCACGCCCGGCATCCCGCAGCACATGCACCCGGTGGTGGCGCTGGTCACGGCCGGCGTCGAGATGGACGTGCTGGGCCTGGACTACCCGGCCTTCAGCGAGGCCGAGCGCACGCAGGTCGTGCAGGCGCATCCGCGCACCGAACACTTCAAAGAGGACATCCTCCAGGCCTTCTACGACGGCATCCGCCACAAGCCCGACACGACCTTCGGCAACGTCAAGGCCGATGTGATCGCCGACAAGGAGCCGCACTTCCACCGCGGCAATTTCTGCAGCCTGATCCGCTGCTCGGCCTGGCACGGCTGAGCGCCTTGCGGCACCGGCGCGTGGGCGCGGGCCCGATGCGAAATTGCGAAGAAAGTTCAAACTTCCACCCTTTCGCGACCGCCCTGATGACATTTGTCAAATATCATTGCGCCCCATGCCGAGGGCCCCCGCCACCACCCGCCACCTCATCACCACTGAACCCGTGCAGCACGCCGGCCGTGCGGAAACAGCGCCCTTGCTCGAAGCCCAGCGCCTGGCCCTGGCACGCGAGGTCCACGACGACATCGGCGGCGCGCTGACCGCCCTGCACTTCGACCTCGACCAGTTCGTCCGCCACCCCGATGCCGCCGAGGCGCCGGAGCGCCTGCGCGCGGTGCAGGAGGCCTTGCGCCAGGCGATCGAGGCGACCCAGCGCGTGGTGCACGCGCTCTACCCGCCCGACCTCGACGACGGACTGGACGCCGCGCTGCGCGGCCTGGTGGACCGCTTCCGCCGGCGCACCGGCCTCGCGGGCACCTTCACCGGATCGATCGGCGACACGCGGCCGTCGGCTGCGCTGCAGTTGACGGCCTACCGCACGGTGCAGGAAGCGCTGAGCAACGTCGCGCGCCATGCGCAAGGCCACCGGGTCGACGTCACGCTGGACGCCGCCGACGGCATGCTGCGCGTGGCCGTACAGGACGACGGCCGCGGCATCACGGCCGAGGCCACGCCCGACGACCGGCCGTCCTTCGGCCTGCGCGGCCTGGCCGAGCGTGCACGGTCGGTCGGCGGCCGGCTGCAGGTCGACAGCGCGCCGGGCGCCGGCACCACCGTGACGCTGGTGGCACCGCTCGCGCAAGGAGCGCCGGCATGATCAACGTGGTGATCTGCGACGACCATGCGCTGGTGCGCCGCGGCATCCGCCAGACGCTGGGCGAGGCCGTCGACATCCGCGTGACGGCCGAAGCCGCGAGCTATGCCGAGGTGCGCGAGCTGCTGCGCAACAACACGCCGTGCGACGTGCTGCTGCTCGACCTGGGCCTGCCCGGGCGCAGCGGGCTCGAGGTGCTGAGCGCCATCCTCGCCGACGGCGAAACGCCGATCCGCGTGCTGGTGGTGTCGATGTTCACCGAGGAGCAGTACGCGATCCGCTGCCTCAAGGCCGGTGCCCAGGGTTTCGTGAGCAAGGCCGGCGATCCGGCCGAGCTGATCGCCGCGACCCGCACCGTGGCCTACGGCCGCAAGCACGTCACGCCCGAGCTCGCGCAGATGCTGGCCGACAGCGTCTCGCGGCCCACCGAGGCGGCCGCCCCGCACACGGTGCTGTCCGACCGCGAACTGCAGACGCTGGTGATGATCGCCTCGGGCAAGCGCCTGTCGAGCATCGCCGAGGAACTGATGCTGAGCCCGAAGACCGTGAGCGTCTACCGCTCGCGCGTGCTGGAGAAGCTCAACCTCGCGAACAACGCGGCCATCACGGTCTACGCGATCCGCAACAACCTCGTTTGAACGCGCAAATGAACCTGCTGCGCACCCCGATCCCGCACCTGCGGTCCTCACCGCACGGGAGTGCGGCTCCGGTCCTCGATGCAGGCTCGGGGCGCTCGCGACGGTTCCTTCACGCGTTCAGGCGGGCTTAGCGGCCGCCGGCAAACAACGAGATCATCCGCTCCATCAGCTGGAGCAAGGGCTGCTCCATCATCGGCAGCACCAGCGCGATGCCGGCCAGGCCGGTGGTCAGCGTGACCGGGAAACCGATGGCGTAGATGTTCATCTGCGGCGCCACGCGCGAGATCACGCCCAGCACCAGGTTCACGAACAGCAGCAGGCCGATCATCGGCAGCGCGATCCACAGCGCGCTCGCGAACAGGTCGGTGCCGAGTTCGTGCATGCGCAGCCGCGTGAGCGCATCGAAGACGCTGCCGCCCACCGGGAAGGTGTCGAAGCTCTTGACGATCGCCATCAGCACCGTGAGATGCCCGTTGATCGCGATGAACAGCAGCACCGCGATGTTGCCCAGGAAGCGCGACACCGCGCTGGTCTGCGCATTGCTCATCGGGTCGAAGAAGGCCGCGAAGTTCAGCCCCATCTGCAGGCCCACCAGTTCGCCCGCGAGCTCGACCGAGGCGAACACCAGCCGCACCGCGAAGCCGATGGTCATGCCGATGCCCACCTGCTGGACCAGCGCGCCCAGGCCCGCGGTCGCATTGAGCGCCACCACCGGCTGCGTGGCCAGCGTGGCCTGCGCGCACAGCGCCACCATGAAGGCCAGGCCCACGCGCGCGCGCACCGGGAAGGCGCGCGAGTTGAAGATCGGCGCGGTGGTGAACACGCCCAGCACGCGCAGGAAGGGCCACAGCACCGGCGTGACCCAGGCCATGAGCTGCGCTTCGGTAAAGGTCAGCACGCGAAGCTGTCGCAGCGCAGGGCTACAGCACCATCTGCGGGATGGACTCGATGGTGCGGCGGATGTAGTCGACCAGCGTGCCCAGCATCCACGGCCCGGCGATGGCGAACACCACCACCGCCGCGATGAGCTTGGGCACGAAGGCCAGCGTGGCCTCGTTGATCTGCGTGATCGCCTGGAAGATGCTCACCACCAGGCCCACCGCGAGCACGGCCAGCAGCACCGGCATCGAGACCATCAACAGAATGACGAGCGCGTCGCGCCCCATCGTGAGAACCATCTCTGCATTCATGGCGGCAGTCTCCTCAAATCGCGAAGCTGGCGGCCAGCGAGCCGATCAGCAGGTTCCAGCCGTCGGCCAGCACGAACAGCATGAGCTTGAACGGCAGCGCCACCAGCACCGGTGACAGCATCATCATGCCCAGCGACATCAGCACGCTCGACACCACGATGTCGATCACCAGGAAGGGGATGAAGATCATGAAGCCGATCTGGAAGGCCGACTTCAGTTCGCTGGTGGCGAAGGCCGGGATCAGCACGCGCATCGGCGCGGTCTCGGCCGTCACGTCGGCGGGCAGCCGGGCCAGCCGCGCGAACAGCGCGAAGTCCGACTGGCGCGTCTGCTTCAACATGAACTGGCGCATCGGCACCTCGGCCTTGGCCACCGCGGCCTCGAAGCCCAGCGTGTTCTCGGTGTAGGGCTTGTAGGCCTCGTTGTAGACGCGGTCGAGCGTCGGCCCCATGACGAACAGCGTGAGGAACAGCGACAGGCCGATCACCACCTGGTTGGGCGGTGCCGACTGCGTGCCCAGCGCCTGGCGCAGCAGCGACAGCACGATCACGATGCGCGTGAAGCCCGTCATCATCAGCAGGATGGCCGGCAGGAAGGACAGCGCGGTGAAGAACAACAGCGTCTGCACCGGCACCGAGAAACTGGTGCCACCCGCGCCCTGGCCGATCAGCAGCGGCAGCTGGCCGCCCGCGGCCTCCTGCGCCTGCGCCGGCAGCGCGACGACGGCCAGCGCCAGCAGCGCGGCGCCCGGGAACCTACTGGACATTCGCCACCGCGCCTTTCGCGACCGGCAGCGCATGCAGGCAGGTGATGGACTGGCCCGTCACGCCCAGCACGAGCCAGGTGCGCGCATCCTCGGGCCCGACCTCGACCGTGACCACGCGCTGCTGCGGCCCGACCGCGACCGCCGAGACCAGCTTCGAGGCCGTGCCCGATGGGCCGCCCTGCTGCAGGCCGCGGCGCTGCTGGTAGCGCTTGAGCAGGAACGGCATCGAGAGGATGGCCGCGACGAAAAGAACGACGGTGACGAGACTCTGTGTCATGGACGCCTGTGCGATCAAGCGCGGTGCACGCGGCGCAGCCGCTCCGACGGCGTGACGACGTCGGTCAGGCGGATGCCGAACTTGTTGTTGACCACCACCACCTCGCCCTGCGCGACCAGGTAGCCGTTGACCAGCACGTCCATGGGTTCGCCGGCCAGCGTGTCGAGCTCGACGATCGAGCCTTGGCCCAGTTGCAGCACGTGCTTGATCGACACCTTCTTGCGGCCCAGCTCCACGGTGAGCTGCACCGGGATGTCGAGCACGCGCTGGATGTCCTGCAGCGGCGCCTGCGCGTCGGCCGCGACGGTGCTGCCGGCACCGTCCAGCGCCTCGGCCCAGCCGGCCTCGCCGGAAGAAGAAGGGATGCTTTGCTGTTCAACGGTCATGGGAACCTCCAAGCCAGTGCGGGTCGTCCCCGCGCAGGCATTCATCGATGCGCAGCGCATAGCGCGTGTTGTGGGTGCCGTAGTGGCAGGCGAAGACGGGCGTGCCGTCGACCGCGGCGACGACGCGCGTCGGCCGGTCGAACTGGATGAAGTCGCCGGCCTTCATCGCCAGCAGTTGCGAGACGGTGAGCTCGGGCTGCGCGAACTCGGCCACCAGCGTGACCTCGGCCGATTGGATCTCGCGCGTGAGCGCCGTGACCCAGCGCCGGTCCTCGGCCATCGCCTGGGCCTGCTGCGCGCCGTAGAGCACGTCGCGGATCGGGTCCAGCGCGCCGTAGGGCAGGCAGATGCGCACCGCACCCTCGAAGTCGCCGACCGCGATCTTCAGCGTGGTCACCACCACCTTGTCGGCCGGTGCCGCCACGTTGACGAACTGCAGGTGCGTCTCGCTGCGCACATGCGCGAGCTCGAGCGGATAGATCTCTTTCCAGGCCTTGTTGTATTCGGTGCAGACGATGCCCAGCAGGCGCTGGATCACACGCTGTTCGGTGGGCGAGAAATCGCGGCCTTCCATCGGCGCCTGCAGCGTGCAGGCGCCGCCGTAGAGCGCATCCACCAGCACCGAGATCAGCGTGGCGTCGCACACCACCAGGCCGTGGCCGCGCAGCGGCTGCAGCGACACCACGTTGAAGTTGGTCGGCAGCGCCAGCGAAGCCAGGAAGTCGGTGTAGCTCTGCACCTCGACCGGCGCGATCGCAATCTCGGTGCTGCGGCGCACCAGCTGGAACACGCCCACGCGCAGGTGCCGCAGGAAGCGCTCGTTCACGATGTCCAGCGTGGGCATCGGGCGGCGCACCAGGCGGTCGGCCGCGGCCAGGTCGTAGGCACGCGCGGCCGCCTCGGCCATGCGCGCCACCGGGTCGGCCGGCGTGGCGCCGGTCGCTGCGTCGTCGATGGCGGGGTCGGTGCTCATTGCACGATGAAGCTGGAGAACAGCACGGCCTGCACCGGGCCCTGTGCGCTTTTCTTGCGGCGCACCGGCGCGTCCTCGTCGCCCTTGGCCGGCTTGGGCGGCTCGATGTCGTATCCCAGCAGGCGCGAGACCTCGACCTGGATGTCGGTGGCGAGCTTTTCCTTGCCGTCGCGCTTGAGCAGCTCTTCGGACGTGCGCTGCGAGACCATCATCAGCACGCCGTTGCGGATCTTCGGCATCAGCTGCTTGATCTGCTCGGCCGCCTTGTCGTTCTGGAGCTCGAGCGTGATGCCGACCTGCGCCACGCGGTCGCCACCGCCGTCGGCCAGGTTGAACACCATGTTGTCCAGCGCCAGGTAGCTCGATGCGGCGGCCTTGGGCGTCTCGGCCACGGCCTCTTCCTCATGGGCCGGTGCGTGCGCCTTCTTGTTGTTGAGGAAGAACCAGGTGCCGCCGGCCCCGCTGACGAGCAGCAGCACGCCGGCGAGCCCCAGCAGCAGGGGCTTCATCTTGCCCTTGGGCTTGTCGGTGGCCGGCGCGGATTCGGCAGCTTTGGCGGACACGGGCGTTCCTTGCGTCGTTCGTTGGGATTCGGAAGGCACAGCGTCCGGCGCGCCGGATGCGCTGTGCATGCGGTCGATTATTCGATCGGCACGGCGAAGCGAAGCCCGGGAAAAGCGGCGCAAAAGCCGCGCTTATGGCGGCCTCAAACGTAGAGGTCGAGGGGGCGGCTGCCGTCGGCGCGCAATGCCATGACCCGGGGCCGCACCTCGACCGCATCGACCGCGCCGGCCGAGGCCCGGCCCGCGCCAGGCGGCCGCGCGGGCGGCCCGCCCTGCCCCTGCGGGTCGCGGGCCTGGCTGCCGACCGAGGCCTGCGACAGCAGCAGGCCTTCGTTGCCGAACATCTGCTTGAGCTCGGGCAGGGCCTGCGTGAGCATCTGGCGCGCCTCGGGCTGGTCGCTGCGGAACACCACCTGCGCCTCGTTGCCCTGCAGCTTCACGCTCACCGACACCGGCCGGCCGTCGAGCGCCATGCTGAGTTCGGCGCCCTGCGTCTTTTGCGCCATCCACCAGCTCACCTGCTCGGTCATGCGTTCGGCCAGGCCCGGATGGCCCAGCGACGCACCGGCGGAAGCGGCATCGACCGGCGCCATGAAGGGCGACGGGGCCGACGCATCACTGCCTGCGACGGACGACGGCCCGGTGCCGGCGACCGGGCCGGCCGCAGCGGCAGCCCGCTCCCATCGGCGCGGCAGGCCCTGGGCCTCGGCCGAGAGCAGTCCCAGGCCCGTGCCGGGCAGCGCCTGCAGTTCGGCGCCCGGGTGCTGCGCCAGCGCCGTGAGCGTCTGGCGCGCAGGGGGCTCGGCCGCCGCTGCCGCGTCGCGCTGGACGATGCGTTGCTGTTGCAGCAGCAGCGCGTTGGCCGGGGTTGCCGTGGGCCCGTCGGCTGCGGTGGCTGGCGCGGGAGGCACGCCGGGCGTTGCGGCATCGTGGGCCGCCAGGGGCTGCGCCGACGGCGCCGTGCGCGCGCTCACGCTGCTTTCGGCCGTGCCCACGGACCCGACGCCGCGTGCAGCGGTTGGTCCCGGCGCGGCCACCGGCACGACCACCGGCACGAGGGCCGGCAGGCGCGGCACGCCGCCGCTCTGGGCCAGCCACGCGGCGTCGCCGGTCGGCGCGTCCACCGCGACGCCGAGCGCTGGGGCCGTCGCGGCCTCGGTCGCCGCCTGCTCCTTGTCCTTTGCGGGCGTGGTGGCGTCGGCAGCGGTGCCGGTCCCAGCCTCGGCCTCCTGCCCCGCCGTGGACGGCGCCTCGCGCTCGCAGGCGGCCAGCGCGGCACCGAAGCCCGCGCCATCGGCGGCCTCGGCCGACGATCGCCCGCGTGCAGAGGCCGGAGCCGCCGTCGGCGCGGGGGCGCGAAGTCCTTCGACCGCCATCAGAGCAGCCCGCCCAGCGGGTTGCCGTGGCGCCGGCTGTACTGCAGCGCGGCACGCTCGTCGGATTGCTTCTGCTCGCGACGCTCCAGCGTGATCTGCTCGCTGCGCTGGCGCGTCGCATGCAGCTGGCGCAGGCTTTCCAGCCTCGCTTCGGCCGCGCGCAGCGTGACCGAGACGCGTTCGACCTGGCGCCCATGGTCGGCCACGATGCCGGTCTGCAGGCCGATGGCATGCGTGAGGCGTGCCATGAACTGGTAGTGGTGCCGCATGATCTCGGGCATGCAGTTCGCCTGCTGGCGCGCCCAGCGCTCGGTGCATTCGGTGGCATAGCTCTCGAGCTGGTCGAGCTGCTGCTTGGCGGCGGTCCAGCCCTGCAGCGCCTGCGCCACGCCCTGGGCCGCGGCATCGCGCCGATCGCGCGCCTGCGTCATCGCCAGCTCCAATCCATTCATCCCGGACATACGGACTCCTTGGTGTGCGCGTGGGGTGGGGGTCTCATGTCAACGCCCAGGCCATGCTGTCGACGCTGTGCGCGAAGGCGGCGCCCTCGTGCATGTTCTGCTGCAGGAAGGCGCTCATGGCCGGCTGCAGCCGGATCGCCTCGTCGAGCGCCGGGTCGCTGCCGGGCACGTACACACCCAGGCGCACCAGGTCGCGGCTCTTGCGGTAGCGCGAATAGATGGCGCGGAACTGCCGGGCTGCATCGAGGTGCGCGGGCGCGACCACGTTGTGCATCACGCGCGAGGCCGACTGCTCGATATCGATGGCGGGGAAATGCGCCTCCTCGGCCAGCCCGCGCGACAGCACGATGTGGCCGTCGAGGATCGCGCGCGCCGCATCGGCGATCGGGTCCTGCTGGTCGTCGCCCTCGGACAGCACGGTGTAGAAGGCGGTGATCGAGCCCACGCCGTGCAGGCCGTTGCCGCTGCGCTCGACCAGCTGCGGCAGCTTGGCGAAGCACGAAGGCGGGTAGCCCTTGGTGGCCGGCGGCTCGCCGATGGCCAGCGCGATCTCGCGCTGCGCCATCGCATAGCGAGTGAGCGAATCCATCAGCAGCAGCACATGCTGCCCCTTGTCGCGGAAGTGTTCGGCGATCGCGGTCGCATAGGCGGCGCCCTGCATCCGCAGCAGCGGCGGCGCATCGGCCGGCGCGGCCACCACGACCGAGCGGGCACGGCCCTCCTCGCCCAGGATGTCCTCGATGAATTCCTTGACCTCGCGGCCGCGCTCGCCGATCAGGCCGACCACGATCACGTCGGCCTCGGTGTAGCGGGCCATCATGCCCAGCAGCACGCTCTTGCCCACGCCCGAGCCCGCGAACAGGCCGATGCGCTGGCCGCGGCCCACGGTGAGCAGCGCGTTGATGGCGCGCACGCCGGTGTCCAGCGGTTCGCGCACCGGGTCGCGGTCCATCGCGTTGATCGGCTGGCGGTCCAGCGGCTCGGCCGTCACGTCGTTCATCGGACCCTGGTGGTCGAGCGGGTGGCCTTGCGGGTCGACCACCCGGCCCAGCAGGCCCTGGCCCAGCGGCAGCCGCAGGGCGCCCATGCGCATCGAGACCTCGCGTTCGGGCTCGCCCAGGCGCGGCACCGGCACATAGGGCGCCGCCGGCGTCACGCTGGCGCCGCTCGACAGGCCGTGCACGTCGCCCGCGGGCATCAGGAAGGCGCGGTCGCTGGCGAAGCCCACCACTTCGGCCAGCACCGGCGGCTGCGCGCCCATGCGCACCAGGCACTGCGAGCCGACCGGCGAACGGATGCCCGTGGCCTCGAGCACCAGGCCGGCCAGCCGCGTGAGCGTGCCCTGCACCTCGAGCCCGGGCGCCTGCTCGACGCGCGCACGCGCATCGGTCATGAAGCGTTGCCAGGCGGCGCGTTCAGGCGGCATGCGAATCGTCCCCGGCCATCTCGGGCAAGGCCGGCGTCTCGTGCCACGGCATCGCCAGCCCCAGGCTCGCGACCGCACGCGACCAGCGCGTGGCCACGCCGCCATCGACCACCGCACCCGCCGACTCGACGCGGCAGTCGCCGGCCGTCACCGAGGCGTCGGAGACCACCGTCATGGCCTGGCCCGCGAACTCGGCGCGCAGGTGCGCATCGAGCGCCTCGAAGTCGGGCGGCGCCAGGCGCACGCAGGCGCTCCTGCCGTCGGCGCGCAGCAACGCGATCGCCTCGCGTACCACGGGCTCGAGCGCCAGCGGCTGCGTCGCGAGTTCGTGGCGCAGCACCTGGCGCGCGAGCGCACAGGCGATCTCCAGCGTGCCGCGCGCGATGTCCTGCTGCGCATCGGCCAAGCCGGCCTCGGCTGCGGCCAGCAGCGCGGCCAGCCGTTGCGCGGTGTCCAGGCCCTGCGTGGCGACGTAGGCCTCCATCTCGCCACGCGCCTGGGCCAGGGCTTCGGCCCGCCCGGCCGCATGGCCTTCGGCAAAGCCTTGCGCCTTCGCCTCGCTGAGGGCGGCCGGGTCGGCGATGCCGCCCTGCGGCTCGCCCGTGGGGCCGACGGTGGCGAACTGCCAGCGCGAGAAGCCGGCGATGTCCTCGCTGGGGATGAAGGTGCCGCGCATCGCCTGCCTTCTCTAGACGAAACCGCCGTCGGCGCCGCCGCCCAGCACGATCTGGCCTTCGTCGGCCAGGCGTCGCACGGCCTTGAGGATTTCCTTCTGCTGCGCCTCGACCTCCGACAGCCGCAGCGGGCCGCGCGACTCGAGGTCTTCGCGCAGGGCCTCGGCCGCGCGCGAGGACATGTTGGCCAGGAACTTGTCGCGCAGCGCCGGGGCCGCGCCCTTGAGCGCGACGATCAGCGTCTCCGAAGCCACTTCCTTGAGCACCAGCTGCAGCGACTTGTTGTCCAGCTTCATGACGTCGTCGAAGACGAACATCAGGTCGGCGATCTGCTGCGCCAGGTCGGGGTCGTGCGCGCGGATCGCGTCGATGGCCCGGGTGTCGATGCCCGCACCCAGCATGTTGATCATGCCGGCCGCGGTCTTGGCGCCGCCCAGCGAGGCCTTGCGGATCTTGGCGCCACCCTGCAGCACGCGGAACATCACCTCGTTGAGGTCTTCCAGCGCCGCGGGCTGGATGCCCTCGAGCGTGGCCACGCGCAGCAGCACCTCGGCGCGCTGCGACTCGGGCAGCTGCACCAGGATGGCCGAGGCATGCTCGGGCTCCAGGTGCACCAGGATGGCCGCGACGATCTGCGGGTGCTCGACCTTGAGCACCTCGGCCACCGAGGGCGCGTCCATCCACTTGAGGTTCTCGATGCCGCTCAGGTCGGGCGCCTGCAGGATGCGGTCGACCAGGATCGTGGCCTTCTCGTGGCCCAGCGCGTGCTGCATGATCGAGCGCACGTAGTCGCCGGTGTCGGCTGCGAACAGGCTCTGGCCGGCGGTCGCGGAGATGAAGCGGTCGGCCACCTCGCCCAGCCGTTCGCGCGAGACGGCGCGGGTCTTGGCGATGGTCTCGCCGATCTTCTGCACCTCGCGCGGCGAGAGATGGCGCAGCACCTGGCCGGCTTCCTCTTCGCCGAGCGACATCAGCAGGATCGCCGCGTCGTTGAGTCCTTGTTCGTCCATGGCCACGGGTCAGGCTCCTGCAGCGGCATCGCCGTTGACCCAGCTCTTGACGATGTTCGCCACCGCCACCGGGTTCTGCCGCGCCATCTGGCGCGCGCCTTCGAGCCGGGCCTGCTCGGGCACCTCCTGCGAGGGCGAGGGCAGCGCCTGCGCGGCTTCGGGCGAGGCGAGCGCGGGCCGCAGCGGCGTCTCCGACACCATCGCGCTGAGCTGCGCGCCGGGCAGCGGCACCAGCGCGGGCGGCGTCGGCGCCGCAACCGCGATCGCCTTGAGGCCGGGGCGCACCAGGCCGAAGAGCACGATCAGGCCGATCACCGCCAGCCCCACGGGCCAGGCGAAGCTGCGCACCAGGTCGAGCACCTCGGGGCGCTTCCACAGCGGCAGCTCGACCGGCGTGCCGGCCTCGACCAGGAAGGGCGTGTTCATCAGGTTCACCGAATCGCCGCGCTCCTTGTTGAAGCCGATGGTCTCGCGGATCAGTGCGGTCATCTGCTCGATCTGCTGGGGCGTGAGCGCGGTGGCGCTGGCCTTGCCCTGCGCGTCGGCGATGCTCTGGTAGTTCACCACCACCGCGGCGCTCAGGCGGCGGATCTGGCCGGTCGCGCCGCGCACGGTCTTCACCGTCTTGTCGACCTCGTAGTTGATGATCGACTCGCGCTTGCCCGGCGTCTTGGCGGCGGCATCGGGCGTGGCGGCCGCGGTGCCGGTCGGTGCCAGCGGCGCGGCCGCGCCGTTGATCGGGGCCGACGAGGCACCGGGCGGCTGGTTGGAGGTCGCGCCCGGCACGCCCGTGGCGGCCGCCGCACCGGCCGCCGCGGCGCCATGGCTCTCGACGGTCTGCTGGCTGCGCACCGCGCTGGCATCGGCCGAGAGGTTGGGCCGGTGTTCTTCCGAGGTGGCCTCGGTCTGCGAGAAATCGACGTCGGCCGTGACCTGCGCCTTCACGTTCTGGCGTCCGACCACCGGCTCGAGGATGTCGAGGATGCGGCGCGTGTACTGCTGCTCGAGCTGCTGTACGTAGGCCAGCTGCTGGCCGTCGACCGCGCCCGCCGCGCCGCCGGGGCCGTCGCCGGTGTTCGACAGCAGCTTGCCGCTGTCGTCGAGCACGCTGACCGCGCCGGGGCTGAGTTCGGGCACGCTGGAGGCGACCAGATGCACGATGCCCGCGATCTGGCTGCGCTCGAGCACGCGGCCCGGGTACAGGCTCAGCAACACCGAAGCCGAGGGTTTCTGCTGCTCGCGGAAGAAGCCGTTCTGGTTGGGCAGCGCCAGGTGCACGCGCGCGCTCTGCACCGAGCCCAGCGCCTGGATCGAGCGCGTCAGCTCGCCTTCGAGGCCGCGCTGGAAGCTCAGCTTCTCCTGGAACTGCGTCATGCCGAAACGGTTGTTCTCCATCAGCTCGAAACCCGCGACCGAGCCCTTGGGCAGGCCCTGCGAGGCCAAGCGCAGGCGCACGTCGTGCACCTTGTCGGACGGCACCATCACCGCGCCGCCGCCTTCGGAATATTTGTAGGGCACGTTCATGGTCGCGAGTTGCGCGACCACCGCGCCACCGTCCTTGTCGCTCAGGTTGGCATAGAGCACGCGCCAGTCGGGCTGGCGGCCCAGCACGATCGCCGCGATGGCGATGGCCACCAGCACCACCGCCCCCACGGCCAGGCGCATGCGCTGGCGGCGGTCGAGCGAGGCGAGCCGGCCAGCCCAGGGTGCGGGTGGTGCGGAGAGAGCGGCGACAGGAAGTTCGGCGACAGCGGACATGGGCTCGATCGGTAGGCGGCAGAAAGCCAGATGACTTCCCGCTGCCGATTATTCGGGCCACCCCCCAAAACATAAGGCCGATAAAGCGCTGCTTTCCCACCCATTTCCCGGCGATCGATCGTGCCGCCCCGCCCTAGCATTCAGCCCATGGACCTTCGCCTCGCTCCCGTCACCGCCCCGATCACCGCAGCCCCGGCCGCCCTGGCACGCGCCGCGCAGTCACCCACGGAAACCGGCTTTGCCGGTGCGCTGTCGGGCGCGCTCAACGCGGTCAGCGCCTCGCAGAACGAGGCCACGCGGCTGCAGCGCGAAGTGCAGATGGAGAATCCGGCCGTGAGCCTCGAAGAGACCATGGTCGCGATCCAGAAGTCGCAGATCGGCTTCCAGGCCACGCTGCATGTGCGCAACCGGATGGTGCAGGCTTATTCCGACATCATGAACATGCAAGTCTGACCCCCCGAAGCGCCTTCGGCGCCTCCCCCCAGGGGGCGACACCGACGGCCCGGCGAAGCCGGTTCCGTGGTGTCCCTGGAATGGGAGAGGCCCGAGAACCGCCGCTCGGTTGGCAATCCAGGACTCCCCCCCGGGCGCTCTCACACAGCGACACCAGCGGCCCGGCGAAGCCGGTTCTGCGGTGTCTCACGAACAGAGCGCGCTGGAAGGGCTGGGGAAACGACAAGGGCGCCTCGTGGCGCCCTTTTTCGTTGGCTGCTTTGGCCGCGGGTCAGTGGATGACCTGCAGCTTGCCGTCGAGCAGCTGGTCGAACTGCGACAGCCAAGGTTCGGCCAGGGTGCGGATCTCGGCGTCGTGGCGCAGGATGCGTTGCATCACGCGCATCTTCTCGGCGCGGTCTTCGCGCGAGAGTTCCTCGGTGCGGGCCTTGAAGCGCAGCTGCTCGATCAGCACGGCGCATACGCCTTCGCAGCGCACGACCGCATCCCAGTCCTCGCGGCGCGCGGCCTCGAGCATCTGGCGGCTCGCCTCCTCGATGGCCGTGTAGTAGTTGAGCAAGCGGTCCTGCATGACAAAAGACTCCGTGCGAAGCTGCACCCGGATCATGCCGGCTGGGCGCTGCGCTGACGACCCATTTCCTTCCAGCCTTCGGCGACCGGCGTGACAAGGCGCACGACTTCGGCCAGCGCTTCACCGTCGTTGTAGAGGTTGGCCAGGGTCAGGCGCTCGATGCAGTAGTCGTACAGCGCACGCAGCTGGCCGGCCAGTTCGCCGCCGCGCGCCATGTCGAGACCGCCCTTGAGGCCTTCCTCGAGCAGGCGCACCGCGCGCTGGATCTGCTCGCCCTTGAGCGCCACCTCGCCGCGCGTCAACGCGCCGCGTGCCGCATTGACGGCTTGCAGCAGGCCGTCGAACACCAGCACGATGAGCTGGTGCGCATCGGCGCCGTCGACGCTGGATTGAGCGCCGACTGTCTTGTAGGCCGAAGCTGCGCGGAGATGGGGAGCGGTGTACATGGCGGCGTGTCCTTTGCGGTTCTTGTCTTTGTTATCGGCATCGGACGCGAAAAATCAACGGCCTTTTGTCCTGTTCAGGGCTTTCAGCTCGTGGACTTGTTCCATTGCGCGATCTGCTGCGCCACATAGGTGTTCAGTGCGGTCAACTTGCTCATCTGCGTGTCGAGCGCGGTGTACTGCTTGCGCAGCCGGGTCTCGGTGAGGCTCAGCCGGTCGCTCACGCGCTCCTGGTCCTTGGTGTTGGCCTTCTTCTGCACGTCGAGCGCATCGGTCTTGACGGTCAGCGTGCCGTCGGCGCCGATGGCGGCCTGGGTGAAGGCCGCGAGGCGCGTGGCGAAGCCCGTGGCGCTGGGGTCGGCACCGGCTTCGGCCGAGAAGAACTGCTTGACCGCATCGGGGTTCTTGAGCGCTTTGTCGAGCTTGGCCGTGTCGACCGCAAGGTTGCCCGCGCCGTCCCGGGCGATGGACACGCCCACGTCCGACAGGTACTGCAGCGCCCCGCCCCCCGACGGCGACCCGACCAGGCTGCGCAGCGCAGCCTGCAGGCCGGTGGTGGTGGCGTCGCCCTGCAGCAGCGCGGCGGTCTTGGTCGTCGCGTCGTACTTGGTGGCGCTGTTGAGCATCTGGTTCATCGCGTTGTAGGCGGTGACGAAGGTGTTGATCGCGGTGCGCATGCCGCTGGTGTCGGTCGTCGCCGTGATCTCCACCGGCCCGGTCGTGACCTGCGACAGCGTGAGCGTCAGGCCCGGCAGGGTCTCGGCCAGCGTGTTGCTTGGCGACTCGATCTCGACGCCGTTGATCGCCGCCTTGGCGTTCTGGCCGTACTGGATGGGGTTGGCCGCCATCCCGGCAGCAGCCGCAGGATTGTCGAAGCTCAGCGCATCCAGGCCGACGCTGTCGTCGCTGGCCGTCACGCGAAAGCCCGCGGCCTCGCCGGTGACGCTCGAACGCATCATGAGCCGGTCCCCCGAGACGTCCTTGAGCACGGTGGCGGTCACGCCGGCACCGGCCTTGTTGATCTTCGAGGCGATGTCGGCCATCGTGTCCGTGGCGGCGATGTCGACCGACACGGCGGCGGTTGCACCCTGCGCGAAGGCCGGCGTGGCGCCGGCGCTCCAGGTGCCCAGCGAGAAGGTCAGCGTGCCGCTGCCCACGGTCGCACCGTTGGTCACGGGGGCCGAGGAGATGGATTGGGTGCGCGCCAGCTGCGAGACGGTCACGCTGAACGAGCTCACCGATGCGTTGGTGCCATTGGCCACCGTGGCGGACACGGCCGCGGCATTGCTGGAACTCACCGTCTTGGCGTTCCAGGTCGAGGCCTTCGACAACGCCGTCACCGCATCGGACAGGGTCGAGAGCTGCGACTTCACCGTGCCGAAGGCGGAGATCTTGCTGTCGATCGTGCTGGCCTTGGTCTGCAGCGAGGTCAGCGGCTTCTTCTCGAGCGCCATCAGCTGCGTGATGATGTTCTCGACCTCGAGCCCGCTGCCCAGGCCTGTCGATGTGATTGCCATTGGTGTTCTCCGTGTACGCGCCAAGCGAAAAGGCGGCGAACGGAATTGTCCGTTCGCCGCCCTGGAGTGAAACGCTCAGGAAGCCCGCGAAGAGCCCCCTGTTCACGCCTTATCGGCGATCAGCGCAGCAGCGCCATCACGCTTTGCGGCAGCTGGTTGGCCTGGGCCACCATCGCGGTGCCGGCCTGCTGCAGGATCTGCGAGCGCGACAGGTTGGCGGTTTCGGCCGCGAAGTCGGCGTCCTGGATGCGGCTGCGCGAGGCGGTCAGGTTTTCCGCCGTGGTCGCGAGGTTCGACACCACCGATTCGAAACGGTTCTGGATGGCGCCGAGGTCGGCGCGCGAGGAGTTCACCGACTTCAGTGCGGCGTCCATGGCCAGCAACGCGTCGTCGGCGCCGGCCTGGGTCGAGATGTCCACGCCGCCGATACCGGTCTGCGCCGTGCCGGCCACCACCGTGGCGGCCCCGTTGCTCGTGCCGGCGGTCACACCGCCGATGTTGACGAGGTTGGAGATCGTCAGCGTCGCGTCGGTCGAGGTGATCTTGCCGTCGGCAGCCATCGACACGTTGGCCAGCGCGCCGGGGTTGGCGGCCTTGGCGGCGTCGAAGTAGGTCTTCAGCGCGGTGGTGGCGGCACCTGCCGATGCCTGACCCGGGGCCGCAATGTTCACGCCGTTGATCGACATCGAGAACGAGCTACCGAATGCGGTGGCGGCGGCACCGTTGGTGGTGGTTTGCGTGTAGGTGGTTGTGGCGCCCGAGGTCCAACTGCCGAGGGTGGCCGTGGTCGAGTTGGCGATACCGGCGATGGAGATGGTTTCGCCCTGGTTGGCACCGACCTGGAAGGTCTGGGCCGTGAAGCTGCCGTCCAGCAGCTTGGTGCCGTTGAACGAGGTCTGCGTCGCCACGCGGTCGATTTCGCTCTTGAGCTGGTTCACTTCCTTCTGCAGTGCTTGGCGGTCGTCGCTCGAATTGGTCGCATTGCGCGATTGCACCGCCAGCTCACGAATCCGCTGCAGGTTGTTGCCGATGGTGCCCAGTGCGCCTTCCGCGGTCTGCGCCAGCGAGATGCCGTCGTTGGCGTTGCGGCCGGCCTGGGTCAGGCCCTTGATCTGCGCGGTCATGCGTTCCGAGATGGCGAGGCCGGCGGCGTCGTCCTTGGCGCTGTTGATGCGCAGGCCCGACGACAGGCGCTGCATCGAGGTGGCCAGCGAGTTCTGGCTGCTCATCAGGTTGCGCTGGGCGTTGAGGGAGCTGATGTTGGTGTTGATGATCGAAGCCATGATGGAAACTCCTGAAGAAGAACGTTGAGTTGCGGCATCGCTGCCAATGCCAGTCGATGACACTGGCCGCCGGTCGAACCGCGTTGTGTGGCCCGATGGGTGGTTTTCGGGTGCTTGAGGCCCGCGCTTGAGGCTTTTATTTTTTGCTTTGCACCCTCAAGAAATCCGAACGACGGCATCGGAGGGTGTGGAAGGCCATCGCTGGCCGCGCGGCGGCGCTCGTTGGCGGTTCGCAACAAGCGGCGCCGAGGCTGTAACAAAGTCACGGAAATGCGCATCGCTCGGCCGCCATCGGCGCGCCGCGGTGCCGCGACGGCATCCCGTCGCTCGGAAAATAATGAATACCTAGGATTGCGTTCGCTTTTTTACCGGCCAAAGAAAAGTAATTCTTTAGCGTTTAAAAAATCCAAATGCATACTTATGACGTAGGAATTTCCCTTGCAGGCCTGTCAGCGAAAAAACATCTGTTTACAGAATTTTACCTATTAAAGATTTTGTTACTCCCACCAGAATCGAGCCCATCGAACGACTGGGCCTCGGGCCTGAAAAGGGATGCAGATGACAAGCGAACAGATGCTGGCGGAGATCAAGGAGGCCAACCTCACCTACCTGATGCTGGCGCAGAACCTGATCCGGCAGGACAAGGCCCAGGCCTTGTTCCGGCTCGGGATCTCGGAGGAATCCGCCGACCTGATCGAGATGCTGTCGCCGGCACAGATCATGAAGCTGGCTTCCGACACCATGCTGCTGTGCCGCTTCCGCGCCGGCGACGACATGGTGTGGAACCTGCTCACGAACCAGACCGTGGCCACGCGCACGGTCAACGAATCGACCACGCGGCTGCACGCCAGCATCCTGATGTCGAGCCGCTTCGCCGAAACGGCGTTCTGAAAAAATACCGAAGCAAAACCCAGCGAACATGGCCACGCACAAGAGCATTCGCAACGAGTCGCGCCAGATCGAGCGCGCCGTCAGCCTGATCGAGATGGGCGCCCGCCTGCAGGTGCTGGAGAGCGAGACCGAGCTTTCCTACGAACGCCTGCTGCGCCTCTACAAGGAAGTCGCGGGCAAGTCGCCATCGAAGGGCCAGTTGCCCTTCTCGACCGACTGGTTCCTGACCTGGCAGCCGAACATCCATGCCTCGCTGTTCCAGAACATCTACACGCACCTGATGAAGACCAGCCCGCTCGAGCCCATCGACGCGCTGATCAAGGCCTTCCAGCTGTACACCGAACAGATCCAGACCTGCGGACTCGAGCCGCAGCTGTCGATCACGCGCGCCTGGCGCTTGGTCCGCTTCATGGAAAACAAGATGCTGGCGATGACGCCCTGCTCCAAGTGCGGCGGCCACTTCGTGACCGAGCCCTACGAGAACACGCGCCACTTCGTGTGCGGCCTGTGCGAGCCGCCGGCACGCGCCGGCAAGGGCGCCGCCGCTGCCAGCCTCCCGCTGCAGTGAGGCGGACGCTAAGAAAGGAATAGGGGCCCTTCGAGGGCCCTTATTCATGGACCGTCGACCCGCTTCCCAAGGCCCAATGGGGGCCACTGAATCCCAGACCGCGCCATGTTCGTCATCATCGGTTACCTCGTTGCCCTCGGCTGCATCTTCGGTGGATACATCATCCACGGGGGCAACATCGACGTGGTGCTGCACGCCCTGCCGATTGAGCTGATGGTGATCGGCGGCGGCGCCCTCGGCGCCTTCGTCGTGAACAACCAGCCCAAGGTGCTCAAGGGCACGCTGAAGATGCTGCCGCAGGCCTTCAAAGGCTCGAAGTACACCAAGGCGCGCTACCTCGAACTGATGGCGCTGCTCTACGACATCCTGCAGAAGGCGCGCAAGGACGGCCTGATGTCGATCGAGAAAGACGTCGAGTCGCCGGCCGAATCGCCGCTGTTCCAGAAGTACCCGAAGCTGGGCAGCGACCACCACATCGTCGAGTTCATGACCGACTACCTGCGCATGATGGTGTCGGGCAACCTCAACGCGCACGAGATCGAGTCGCTGATGGAGAGCGAGATCGAGACGCACCATGCCGAATCGCATGCGCCGGTCGCCGCCATCGCGCGCCTGGCCGGCGGCCTGCCCGCTTTCGGCATCGTGGCCGCGGTGCTGGGCGTGGTCAACACCATGGGCTCGGTGGGCCAGCCGCCGGCGGTGCTGGGCGCGATGATCGGCTCGGCGCTGGTCGGCACCTTCCTGGGCATCCTGCTGGCCTACGGCATCGTCGAGCCGCTGGGCGGCCTGCTCGAGCAGAAGGCCGAGGACAGCACCAAGGAACTGCAGTGCATCAAGAGCACGCTGCTCGCGAGCATGCAGGGCTACAACCCGACGACCGCGATCGAGTTCGGGCGCAAGGTGCTGTTCACGACCGAACGCCCGAGCTTCACCGAACTCGAGGCCTACGTGAAGAAGAAATGAACCACCCCCGATGCGCCTTCTGCGCCCCGGTTGCGGCCGGTGCGGGTCACTCCATCGCATGAGGTTTCACTGACATGGCGACGTCGCAAGGCAGCAAGAAGCTGCAGCCCATCATCATCAAGCGGGTCAAGAAGATCTCGCACGGCCACCATGGCGGCGCCTGGAAGATCGCGTATGCGGACTTCGTGACCGCGATGATGGCCTTCTTCCTGCTGATGTGGCTGCTGGGCTCGACGGCCAAGGGCGACCTGCAGGGCATCGCCTCGTACTTCCATTCGCCGTTCAAGGTCGAGATGGCCGGCGGGCCCGGTTCGGGCAGCAGTTCGAGCATCGTGACCGGCGGCGGCAAGGACCTGACGCGTACCAACGGCCAGGTCAAGCAGTCGGATGCGCCGGGCAAGCAGACCTCGGTGCTGGCCGAAGACAAGAAGAGCGAGCAGGCGCGCCAGGATGCGCGCCGCATGTCGGCGCTGCGCGCGAAGATCGAGGCGCTAATCGAGGCCAACCCCAAGCTGCGCGACTACCGCTCGCAGATCCGGCTGCAGGTCACGGTCGACGGCCTGGAGATCCAGATCGTCGACGAGCAGAACCGGCCGATGTTCGACAGCGGCAGCGCGCTGGTGAAGCCCTACATGCGCGACATCCTCCACGAGATCGGCACCGCACTCAACGGCATCGAGAACCGCGTGAGCCTGGCCGGCCACACCGATGCCGCGCCCTACGGCAACGGCGACCGCGGCTACGGCAACTGGGAACTCTCGGCCGACCGCGCCAACGCCTCGCGCCGCGAGCTCGTGGGCTCGGGCATGCCCGACGACAAGCTGGTGCGCGTGGTCGGCCTCGCGGCCAGCGACCTGCTCGACAAGGACAACAAGCTCGCGCCCGTGAACCGCCGCATCAGCGTGACGGTGCTCACGCGCGATGCCGAGTCGCGGCTGTTCGGCGGCGGACGCATCGAAGGCAACGATGCGGTGAAGGCGATCCAGGAACAGATCGCACGCGACGCGAAGACGCCTGCCGCGCAGTAGCGACCGCAGGCGCTGGGAACAGGCGTTGGAAACAGCCGCTTTCCCCCTCCTTATCGCCCTTTAGATTTCGCCTCCGCTGCGGACAATTCATGGCAACGCACAACGCATCGCCATGGAATCCAGCAGCCAGGACCGCCAACTCCCCGCCACCCAGCGCAAGCTGGACCAGGCACGCAAGGACGGCCAGGCGGCGCGCTCGCGCGACCTCTCGCACCTCGCGGTGGTGGGCACCGGCGCCGTGGCCCTGCTGCTGCTGGCGCCGACCGGCTTCGAGCAACTGCGCTCGGCGCTGATCAAGGCCCTGGTGTTCGACCACGCCACGCTCACCGAGCCGGGCGAGATGCTCAAGCGCCTGAGCCAGTTCGCCGGCGTGGGGCTGCTGCTGTGCACCACCTTCGCGGCGATCGTGATCGCGGCCGCGGTGGTGAGCGCGGTGGCCGCCGGCGGCTGGGTCGCCAGCACCAAGTCGATCATGCCCAACCTGAGCCGGCTCAACCCGCTCTCGGGGCTGGCCAACCTGTTCTCCAAGCAGCAGCTGTTCAACGTCGCCAAGCTGGTGTTCCTGTCGGCGCTGATGGCCTTCGTGGGCTGGCTGTTCATCAGCAACTCGCTCGACACCATCGCGCGGCTGGTGCTGCAGCCTTCGCCTTCGGCCTTGCGTGCGCTGGGCGACTGGCTGGTCTCGGGCCTGAGCCTGGTGCTGCTGGTGGTGCTCGCGACCGCGGTGGTCGACGTGCCGCTGCAGGCCTTCTTCCATCGCGCCAAGCTCAAGATGTCGCACCAGGAGATCAAGCAGGAGCACAAGGAATCCGACGGCGACCCGCACACCAAGGGCCGCCAGCGCAGCACCGCGCGCGAGATCTCGCAGCGCGCCAGCATCACGGCCGTGCCGCGCGCCGACTTCATCCTGATGAACCCGACCCACTTCGCGGTGGCGCTGCGCTACGACGACGCGACGATGAGCGCGCCGCAGGTGATCTCCAAGGGCGCCGACGTGCTGGCCATGAAGATCCGCGAGATCGCCAACGAACACAAGATCCCGGTCGTGCAGTCGCCCATGCTGGCGCGCGCGCTGTACGCGCATGCCGAGATCGACCAGGCCATTCCGGCCAGCCTGTTCACCGCGGTGGCACAGGTGCTGGCCTATGTCTACCGCCTCAAGGCCGCGATGCGCGGTGAAGGCCCGATGCCCCAGGCCGTGCCGACGCCCGAGGTGCCGCCCGAACTCGATCCGCTGAGCAAGAAGACCACCGCATGACCCCGACCTTCGCCTCCGCCCGCCACTGGCTGGGCACGAACGGCGGCGTGTTCCAGCGCGCCGCCGCACCGCTGCTGGTGATCGCGATCCTGGCGCTGATGGTGCTGCCGATCCCGCCCTGGCTGCTCGACGGCTTCTTCACGCTCAACATCGCAGTCGCACTGATGGTGATGATGGTCGCGGCCTACATGGTGCGGCCGCTGGACTTCGCGGCCTTTCCCAGCGTGCTGCTGCTGACCACGCTGATGCGGCTGTCGCTCAACGTGGCCTCGACGCGCGTGGTGCTGCTCGAGGGCCACACCGGCCCGGGCGCGGCCGGCGCGGTGATCGAGGCCTTCGGCCACTTCCTGATCGGCGGCAACTTCGCGGTCGGCCTGATCGTCTTCGCGATCCTGGTGGTGATCAACTTCGTGGTCGTGACCAAGGGCTCGGAGCGCATCGCCGAAGTGTCGGCGCGCTTCACGCTCGACGCGATGCCGGGCAAGCAGATGGCGGTCGATGCCGACCTCAACTCGGGCAACATCGACGAGAAGGAAGCCCGCCGCCGGCGCGCCGAAGTCGCGGAAGAAGCCAACTTCTTCGGCTCGATGGACGGCGCCTCGAAGTTCGTGCGCGGCGACGCCATCGCCGGCATCCTGATCCTGGTCATCAGCATCGTGGGCGGCTTCGCCATCGGCGTGCTGCAGCACGGCCTGTCGCCCGGCAAGGCCGCCGACACCTACGTGCTGCTGGCCGTGGGCGATGCCCTGGTGGCGCAGATCCCCGGCCTGCTGATCTCGGTGGCCGCGGCCATGGTGATCTCGCGCGTGGGCCGCGAGGAAGACGTGGGCCGCCAGATCGTGCAGCAGCTGCTGACCTCGCCGCGCGTGCTGGGCCTGACGGCCGGCATCCTGGGCCTGCTGGGCATCGTGCCGGGCATGCCGCACGTGGTGTTCCTGGGCATGGCCGCGCTGCTGGGCTACGGCGCCTGGAGCATCCACCGCCGGCCCGCACCGGTCGAGGCTGCGGCGGTCCACGCGGCCCCGGCGCCCGACGCCGAAGCCACCTGGGACGACCTGCAGCCGGTCGACCTGCTGGGCCTGGAGCTGGGCTACCGCCTGATCGCGCTGGTCGACAAGAACCGCCAGGGCGACCTGCTCACGCGCATCAAGGGCGTGCGACGCAAGTTCGCGCAGGAGGTGGGCTTCCTGCCGCCGGCCGTGCACGTGCGCGACAACCTCGAGCTCAAGCCCAGCGGCTACCGCGTGACCCTGCGCGGCGTGGTGGTGGCCGAGGGCGAGGCCTTTCCGGGCATGTACCTGGCGATCAATCCGGGCGGCCTGACCACGCCGCTGATCGGCACGCCGACCACCGACCCGGCCTTCGGCCTGCCCGCGCACTGGATCGAGGAGCGCCAGAAGGAAGCCGCACAAATGGGCGGTTTCACGGTCGTTGATTCGGAGACCGTGATGGCGACCCACCTGTCACATTTGATGCAGGTGCAGGCCGCGCGATTGCTCAGCCGCACCGAGACCCAACAACTGGTGGAACACGTGAGCAAGCTGGCGCCCAAACTGATCGAGGAAGTCGTGCCCAAGCTGGTGCCGATCGCCACCTTCCAGAAGGTGCTGCAGCTGCTGCTGGACGAATCCGTGAACATCCGCGACATCCGCACCATCGTCGAGACGCTGGCCGAGCACGCAGGCAGCACCACCGACCCGCAGGAACTCGCGCGCCGCGTGCGCACCGCGCTGGCGCCGGCCATCGTGCAGCAGATCTACGGCCCGGTGAAGGAGCTCGACGTGATCGCGATCGAACCCGGCTTCGAGCGGCTGCTGATGCAGGCGCTGGGCAATGCGCAGGCGCCCTCGCTCGATCCGGGCGTGGCCGAGGTCTTCACGCGCACCGCGGCCGAAGTGGCGCTCAAGCAGGAAGAGAAAGGCGTGCCCGCCTGCCTGCTGGTGCCCGATGCGATCCGCAGCACCATCGCGCGCCTGGTCAAGCGCGCGGCACCGCGGCTGCAGGTGCTCGCGCACAGCGAGATCCCTGAGACCCACACGATCCGCATCGGCCCGATCCTGCGTGGCGCTGGCGCATGAGCGCCATGGACACCGCACCCGAGCGCACCGACACCCCACATTTGCAGACCGCTGGCGCCGCAACGCGCCGCACGGAGGACCCATCCATGAGCCGCATGAACATCCAGCGTTTCCACGCCCCGACCGCCCGCGAGGCCCTGGCCCTGGCGCGCGCCGCCTTCGGCGACGCGACGCTGATCCTGTCGAACCGCCAGGTGCCGACCGGCGTCGAGGTGATGGCCGCGACGGAAGAGGCGCTGGCGCCGCTGGAGACGGCGGCCGAGGCGCCGGCGGCCGAAGCCGCGGCCACGCCCGAGGCCGCGCCCGCGCCGGTCGCGGAAGATGGCGTGCAGGCCGACGTCGAACAGCTGGCGATGAGCACGCTGTCCTTCCAGGACTATGTGCGCGAGCGCATGCTGCGGCGCCAGCACGGCCAGCCGGCGCCGGCCGCCGTGCCGCGCGAAGACAAGGCGCCGCCGCCGCCGCGTGCCGCCATCGCCGCTCCCGTGGCCGTGCCGGCACCGATCGAGCTGCCCGCCGCGCCGGTCGCCGCACCCGCGGCCCCCGACACCTCGCGCGCCGTGCTCGACGAACTCGACGGTCTCAAGCGGCTGATGGAAGAGCGCTTCAACACGCTGGCCTGGCTGGGCCAGGCGCGGCAGGACCCGATCCACTCGAACCTGATGCTCAAGCTGGTGCGCGCGGGTTACTCGCCCACCCTGGCGCGTACGGTGCTCGAGCCCATCCCTTGCGGCATCGACGTCGGCGACACGGTGCGCGCGGTGATGGAGGCGCTGCAGCGCATGCTGCCCATCGTGGCCGATGCGCCGACGATTCCCGAGGAAGGCGGCGTGTTCGCGCTGATCGGCGCCACCGGCGTCGGCAAGACCACCACCATCGCCAAACTGGCGGCGCAGTGCGCGCGCCAGCACGGCACCAGCAGCGTGGGCCTGATCACGCTCGACACCCACCGCGCCGGCGCGCACGAGCAGCTGCGCGCCTACGGCCGCGGCCTGGGCGTGGTGGCGCACCTCGCCCATGACCGTGCCGCGCTGCAGGAGATGCTGGGCCTGCTGTCGGGCAAGCGCCTGGTGCTGATCGACACCGCCGGCATCGCGCCGCGCGACCTGCGCCGGCGCGAGCTGCTCGACCTGCTGGACCTGCCCGCGATCCAGCGCGTGCTGGTGCTCAACGCCGGCGCGCACGGCGACACGCTCGACGACATCGCGACCGCCTTCAAGCCGGGCGGCACGCAGCAGGCCGTGCTGACCAAGATCGACGAGGCCTCCAAGCTCGGCCCGGCGCTCGACGTGCTGATCCGCCACCAGCTCCAGCTGCGCGGCGTGGGCGACGGCCAGCGCATTCCCGAGGACTGGCAGGCGCCCGACGCCGAGGCGCTGGTGCGCAGCTCGATGCGCGCGGCGCAGCGCTCGCCCTTCGACCCGCGCACCGCCGACATGGACTTCTTCTTCTCGCCTGCCGCATGCGCCGTCTGAGGCCCGCGGCCCGGAGTTGAACCGACCATGCATGCAGCCACTTTTTCTGCACAGATGTACACACCACGCGGCCATCTCGATCGGGATGCGCTGATCAAGCAATACGTGCCGCTGGTGCAGCGGCTGGCGCATCACATGATCGCCAAGCTGCCACCCAACGTGGAGGTCGACGACCTGATCCAGGTCGGCATGATCGGCCTGGCCGATGCGCTGTCGCGCTACGAGGCCAGCCAGGGCGTGCAGTTCGAGACCTTCGCCACGCAGCGCATCCGCGGCGCGATGCTCGACGAGCTGCGCGAGGGCGACTGGCTCTCACGCGGCTCGCGCAAGAGCCAGAAGGACATCGAGAAGGCGGTGCACCGGCTCGAACACCGGCTGGGCCGCGCGCCGGTCGAGTCCGAGATCGCGGCCGAACTCAAGATGCCGCTGGCCGACTACCAGTCGCTGCTGGGGCGGGTGCGCGGCACGCAGCTGGTGTACCTGGAGGACATGGGCGGCGGCACCGACGGCGACGACGAAGGCTTTCTCGAACGCCACGCCAACGTGGCCGACGCCGAGGCCGATCCGCTGAGCCTGCTCAAGGACCAGCGCCTGCGCGCCGCGCTGGTGACGGCCATCGAAGCCCTGCCCGAGCGCGAGCGCTTCATCATGGGCATGTACTACGAGCAGGACATGAACCTCAAGGAGATCGCGGCGGTGCTGGGCGTGACCGAATCGCGCGTGTGCCAGCTGCACAGCCAGTCCATCGCACGGCTGCGCGCCAAGATGCGATCACATTAGAAAATGCCAGAGACACCACGGAACCGGCTTCGCCGGGCCGTCGGTGTCGCCCCCTGATGGGGGAAGGCGATGCGACACGCAGTGCGCAAGCCCTCGGGGGAGGCCTAATGCGCCGGGGCCATGCCCCTTGCACCGGGGATGGCGTAGGTGGGGCTGGGCGCCGGACGCACCAGCGACGCCAGCACGCGGTCGACCGATGCGCTGCGGCGTGCCAGGCCCTCGCGTTGCAGCGCCAGGCGGCGCGCCACGGTCTCGATGCGGCTGCGGAAGCCGGTGTCGAAGGCCTCGGCCGAGAGCGCGGCCTGCAGCGCACCGGCGAAGGCCACCGCCGCGCGCCGCATGTCGGCACAGAGTTCGCTCATGCGGGAGGGGTCGCTGTCGAGCAGGGCCGCATCGACCTGGTCGAGCTGCTGCTCGACGTCGCTCAGCAGCAGTTCCACGGATTCACGGGTGTCGGGCATGCTCAGCTCCGGGTGCGGCTCAGGACTTCCTGGGCATTGGCCAGGAGCTTGTCGGCGATGGCACCGGGATTCACGGTGAAGCTGCCGTCGGCGATGGCGGCCTTGACCGCGGCCACCTTGGCTTCGTCGATCCCGCTGCCAGCGGAGGTCACTTCCAGCGAACGCGCGGCCGCCGACACGGTGACGGGCACCCCGGCCCCCGTGGCACCGCTGCTGCTGCCCACGCCTGCGGCCGGGCGCTCGGGCCGGGCGGCGCCGAGGGCGGCTGCCGCCAGCGCGGCATCGTTCAGTGGATTGATCTTCATCGCTGACTCCAATGACCCCATTCGGCGGGGTCGTTCCATGGGTTTCGGCGGGGCGGATGGAAACTTGAATTCTTTTTGCAGCAGCCTTTTGTAAAGATCGCCGGCGGTCGGCGCCTACATGGCCAGCCGCACGGTGCGCGTGTCCTGCACCACGCCCTGCGTGATGCGGCCATTCTCCATGCGAACGCGCACCGGCTGCCCGACCACGCCCGCGGCCAGCGCCTGGGCATCGGAGCTGATCTCGAAGCCCGGGCCCTGCGCCACCACCCGCACCTGGGAGCCGGCCTGGAAGGCCTGCGCGGCCTTGACCATCGACTGGCGGATCGGCTGGCCCGCGACCAGCGCACGGCTGGCGACGGTGCCGACCCACTGGGCCGGATCGGCGACCACGGGAGAGATCTCGGCGGCCCAGTCGACCTCCTCCTCGACCGCATCCGCCTCGGTCAGCACGGCGCCGGCCAGCACGTTGTCACGCAGCACCCAGGCCGGGCCGAAGGCCTTGACGGTCAGCGGCAGGAACACGTTCCAGCGGCCACCGCCCTCGACGCAGCGCAGGCCCAGCCGGCCGCGGCCCCAGAGCCGCACGCCCACCGGCACGTAGGGCTCGACGCGCGAACACGGCGCGAGCCGCAGCCGCGAATCCAGCGAGCCAATGCTCACTTCCATGCGCAGCGGCGCGGGGTTGCCGGCCTGCGCCTTGGCCACGGCCTCGTCCAGCCAGTGCTGGGTGCTGGCCACGAACTCGGGACCGACGACGGCACCGTCCGAGGGCGCCTGCTGGGCCGCAGCGGGCAGTGCGATGCACAGCGCAGCCGCCCACAGGCGGCCCGGCACACGCGTGCGAAGCAGGGAGAAGGAGGACGAGAACAAGGGCATGGAGGCTCCCGGCACAGCCGTCGGCGCGGAAGGCGACGGACAGGCGACGGTGGATCGAAGGTGCAGGCAACTGTAGGCAGGCGCGCGCCGGACTAAGCCGGGAACAGGCCGCGAATCCCCCCTTTTCTCGGCGCTTCCCGCTCGGCCCGTGCTTTCACAATTTCTGCACGGCCCGGACCGGGCCCTTTGCGATGGCGAGGACGAACACATGCTGGACAAACTGACGAACACGCTGGACTTCCATTCGAAGGCCCTGGTGCTGCGCGCCGAACGCCAGCGCGCCATCGCCGGCAACATCGCCAACGCCGACACGCCCGGCTACGCGGCACGCGACTTCGCCTTCTCCGATGCACTCAAGGACGCCACCGGCAGCACGGCCGGTGTCGGCGGCCCGACCCTGGCCAGCGGCCGCAGCGATGCGCGCCACATCCCGCTGGGCAGCAGCAGCAACAGCAGCGCCTCGCTCGGCGGCAGCAACCTGCCGCGCGACTACACGGTGCAGACCCAGCCCACGATGGACGGCAACAGCGTGGACCTCGACCGCGAACGCGCCGCCTTCGCCGACAACGCGGTGCGCTACGAAGCCACGCTGCGCTTCATCAACGGCCACGGCAAGACCATGCTGGCGGCCATCCAGGGTCAATGACCATGTCGATGTTCTCCATCTTCGGGATTTCGGGCAGCGCGGTGAGCGCGCAGTCGCAGCGCCTCAACGTGGTGGCCAGCAACCTGGCCAACGCCGATGCGGTGGCCGGCCCCGACGGCCAGCCCTACAAGGCGCGCCAGGTGGTGTTCCAGACGGTCGCCATGGGCGCGGACAACGCACCCGGCGTGCGCGTCGACGCGATCACCGAGAACCAGGCCCCCGGCCGCAAGGTGCACGACCCGGTCAACCCGATGGCCGATGCCCAGGGCTACGTCACCCATTCCAACGTGAACGCGGTGGAGGAGATGGTCAACATGATCTCCGCCTCGCGCTCGTACCAGAACAACGTCGAAGTCATGAACACGGCCAAGACGCTGCTGCTCAAGACGCTGCAGATCGGCCAGTGAACACCCCATGACCGCCACCACCGCCACCTCCGGCATCGCCGGCACCGCCACCTACAAGCCCACGAGCAGCGCCGACGCCTCGTCGCTGACCACCAACGGCTCGACCGAGGCGCAGGACCGCTTCCTCAAGCTGCTGGTCGCGCAGCTGAGCAACCAGGACCCGATGAATCCGATGGACAACGCGCAGATGACCTCGCAGATCGCGCAGATCAACACGGTCACCGGCATCCAGCAGCTCAACGACACGATGAAGAGCATGTCGACGCAGATGGGCGCGATGCAGGTGCTGCAGGCCGGCAACCTGGTCGGCCACGGCGTGCTCATCGAAGGCAACAAGCTGGCCTTCGACAGCGAAGGCAAGACCGGCATCGGCGCCATCGAGCTCGCGGGCAAGGCCAGCAAGGTCGAAGTGCAGGTGCTCACGCCGGGCGGCAAGGTGATCGACACGCTGTCGCTGGGCGCGCTCGAGGCCGGCCAGCACGGCTTCAGCGTCGACGCCAGCAAGTACCCCGAAGACACCGAACTCAACTTCAAGGTCGTGGCCACCAACGGCTCGGCCACCGTCGAGGCCACCGCGCTGATGCACGACAAGGTGGTCGCGGTCGGCAGCGGCGCCGACGGCCTCACCCTCACCCTGCTTGCGGCTGGCGTCAAGCCGTACGCCAGCGTGCGTTCGGTTCTCTGAACGCGCCCCTTCATTTCCAGGAGCATTCCTCATGAGCTTTCAGCAAGCGCTTTCCGGTCTGAACGCGGCCAGCCGCAGCCTCGACGTGATCGGGCACAACATCGCCAACGCCGGCACCACCGGCATGAAGTCCTCGCGCGCCGAGTTCGCCGAGATCTACGCGAGCTCGGCCGGCAGCCTGGGCGGCACCAACGTCGGCCTCGGCGTGTCGGTGGGCGCGGTGACGCAGCAGTTCTCGCAGGGCACCTTGAGCATCACGGGCAACGACCTCGACGTGGCCATCAACGGCGGCGGCTTCTTCCAGGTGCGCAACAGCGACGGCACCACCGCCTACACCCGCGCCGGCAACTTCAAGCTGGACAAGGAAGGCAACATCATCACCAACAGTGGTGCCGCACTGATGGGCTACCCGACCAACGCCAACGGCGTGCGCCAGAGCTTCGACGTGCAGCCGCTGCGCCTGCCCACCGGCACGCCGATCCCGGCCAAGCAGACCAGTTCGATGATGGCCGAGATCACGCTCGACGCCGCGGCCGTGGTCGCCTCGACCGCCACGCCGCCCACGCCGCTCACCACCTACGGCACCTCGCTCACGGCCTTCGATTCGCAGGGCCTGGAAGTGCCGGTGGGCCTGTACTTCCAGAAGACGGCCAACAACGAGTGGAACGTCTACACCAGCATCAACGGCAGCGCGCCGTCCGCGTCCACGCCCTTCCAGCTCAAGTTCAAGACCGACGGCAGCCTGGACCTCGCGAACTCGACCATCCCGAACCTCACGCTGGTCTCGCCCAACGACCCGTCGCAGACCTTCACCGCCTCGCTCGACCTGAGCAAGATGACCCAGGTGAACGCGCGCTTCTCGGTGGCCGACCTGCAGCAGAACGGCTACACCGCGGGCCAGCTGGTGGGCATGAAGATCGAGGACAACGGCGTCGTCACCGCCACCTACTCCAACGGCCAGACGCAGGCCGCCGGCCAGCTCGCGCTGGTGAACTTCCGCAACGACCAGGGCCTGGCGCCCACGGGCTCGGGCTACTGGAGCGAGACTTTCGCCTCGGGCCAGCCGGTGCGCGGCGCGCCGGGCGAAGGCACCTTCGGCCACCTGCGCTCCGGCGCGCTGGAAGAGTCGAACGTCGACCTCACCGCCGAGCTGGTCAACATGATGACCACGCAGCGCGCCTACCAGGCCAACGCGCAGACCATCAAGACGCAGGACCAGGTGATGTCCACGCTGGTGAACCTGCGCTGAGCACGGCCGGGACGACAACGGACGCCGCGCGATGGACCACCTGATCTACACCGCCATGAGCGGCGCCAGCGCCGCCGCCCAGCGGCAGAGCGTGCTCGCCAACAACCTGGCGAACGCTTCGACGCAGGGCTTTCGCGCGGAGCTGTCGACCTTCCGTGCGGTGCCGCTGCGCGGCGACGGCGCGACCACGCGCGTGTTCGCGATGGAAGCCACCTCGGGCCACGACGAGAAGCCCGGCGCCATCCAGCGCACCGGCCGCACGCTCGACATGGCCGCGCAGGGCAACGCCTGGTTCGCGGTGCAGGGCCTCGACGGCACCGAGGCCTACACCCGCGCCGGCGCCTTCCAGGTGTCGCCCGAGGGCACGCTGATGACCACCAGCGGCCTGATGGTGCTGTCCGACGGCGGCGCACCGATCGACGTGCCGCCGGGCGCCGACATCTCGGTGGGCAGCGACGGCACGGTGAGCGCGCAGACGCCGGGCACGCCCTCCTCCACCATCGGCCGCATCAAGCTCGCCAGCGCCACCGCCGAAGACCGGCTCGTGCGCAGCGAGGACGGCCTGTTCCGCACCGCCTCGCTCAACCCGCTGGCCAACGATGCCGGCGCGCGCCTGGAGACCGGCGCGCTCGAGGGCTCGAACGTGAACCCGATCGAGACCATGGTCGGAATGATCGCCGCCGCCCGACAGTTCGAGCAGCAGATGCGCCTGCTCCAGACCGCCGAGACCTCGGACAAGTCGGCCGCCCAATTGCTCAACGTGGGCTGACCGCCCGCGCACCAGGATCTCATTCGCCATGATCAATTCGCTCTGGATCTCCAAGACCGGCATGGAAGCCCAGCAGACCCAGCTGGACGTCATCTCGCACAACCTGGCCAACGTCTCGACCACCGGCTTCAAGCGCGCCAACGCGGTGTTCGAGGACCTGATGTACCAGAACCTGCGCCAGGTCGGCGCCAACAGCACCGAGCAGTCGCAGCTGCCCACCGGCCTGCAGCTGGGCCTGGGCGTGCGCACGGTGGCCACCAGCCGCTCGTTCACGCAGGGCAGCATGCAGCAGACCAACAACCAGCTCGACGTGGCGGTCAAGGGCAACGGTTTCTTCCAGGTCACGCAGCCCGACGGCACCATCGGCTACACGCGCGACGGTTCGTTCCAGGTCGATGCGCAGGGCCGGCTGGTCACCTCGTCCGGCCTGCCCGTGGCCAACGGCATCACGGTGCCGCCGAACGCCATCAGCGTGAGCATCGCGACCGACGGCACGGTGTCGGCCACGCTCTCGGGCAACGCCGCGCCGCAGAACATTGGCACGCTGGCGCTGGCCAACTTCGTGAATCCGGCCGGGCTGGAGCCGCGCGGCGAGAACCTCTATGCCGAGACCGCGGCCTCGGGCCAGCCCAACGGCGGCACGGCCGGCACCAACGGCCTGGGCACGGTGATGCAGGGCTTCCTGGAGACCTCGAACGTGAACGTGGTGCAGGAGCTCGTGTCGATGATCCAGACGCAGCGCGCCTACGAGATGAACTCGAAGGCGATCCAGACCAGCGACCAGATGCTGCAGAAATTAGGGCAGCTCTGATGTCGGCCCTTCTTCGCCTCGCATCGGCCGCGCTGGCCTGCGCCTTCGTCGCCGGCTGCTCGACGCTGGCCCAGACGCCGCAGGTCGACATGCCGCCGACCGTTGCGCCCGCGCTGGCGCCGCAGGCACCGGCCGCGGCCGTGAGCCGCGCGCCCACCGGCAGCCTGTTCCAGTCGGTGCGCTACCGCCCGCTGTTCGAGGACCGCCGCGCGCGCATGCAGGGCGACACGGTGACGATCCTGATCGTCGAGAACGTGAGCGCGAGCCAGAAGTCGACCTCGACCATCGACAAGAAGAGCGGCATCGACGCAGGCATCAGCGCCTTCCCGCTGCTGTCGGCCAACTCCTTCAAGCGCGCCAGCGTGAACGCCGACTCGGCCAACAACTTCGCAGGCAAGGGCGGCACCGAGAGCGCCAACACCTTCCAGGGCTCGATCACCGCCACGGTGGTCGACGTGCAGCCCAACGGCCACCTGGTGGTGACGGGCGAGAAGCAGATCGGCGTGAACCAGAACGTCGACGTGCTGCGCTTCTCGGGCACGGTCGACCCGCGCTCGATCCAGGCCGGCAGCGTGGTGAACTCGCTGCAGGTGGCCAACGTGCGCATCGAGTCGCGCGGGCGCGGCGCGCAGCAGGAGTCGCAGGTCATGCCCTGGCTCGGCCGCTTCTTCATGAACGTGCTGCCCTTCTGACCATGCACAGCCTTCTTCTTCGCCGACTGCTGGCTTCGGTCGCACTGATCGCGCTGCTGCTGCCCGCCGCCCACGCGGTGCGCATCAAGGAACTGGCCGCCGTGCAGGGCGTGCGCAGCAACCAATTGACCGGCTACGGCCTGGTGGTGGGCCTCGACGGCACCGGCGACCAGACCACGCAGATGCCCTACACCACGCAGAGCGTCGCCAACTACCTGCAGCAGCTGGGCATCACGCTGCCCGACAACCGCGCGGCCCAGCTGCAATTGAAGAACGTGGCGGCCGTGATCGTCACCGCGCAACTGCCGGCCTTCGCGCAGCCCGGCCAGACCCTGGACATCAACGTGTCGTCGATGGGCAATGCCAAGTCGCTCAAGGGCGGCATGCTGGTGGCGACGCCGCTGCGCGGCGCCGACGGCGAGATCTACGCGCTGGCGCAGGGCAACCTGGTGGTCGGCGGCGCGGGCGCGTCGGCCGGCGGCAGCAAGGTGCAGATCAACCACCTGAGCGCGGGCCGCGTGCCCAACGGTGCGCAGGTGGAACGCAGCGTGCCTTCGCCGCTGCACGAGGGCGACAGCGTGACGCTAGGCCTCAACGCGGCCGACTTCCAGACCGCTCGCCGCGTGGCACAGGCCATCGACCGCAAGATGGGCCTGGGCACCGCGCGCGCCCTGGATGGCCGCTCGGTCGAAGTGCGTGCGCCGACCGAGGCCAACGCCCGCGTGAACTTCATCGCCGAACTCGAGGAGATCACGCTCGAGCAGGCCGCGCCGGCAGCCAAGGTGGTGATCAACGCCCGCACCGGTTCGATCGTGCTGAACCAGGCCGTGACGCTGGGCCCCTGCGCGATCGCGCACGGCAACCTGTCGGTCACGATCAGCTCGACGCCGGTGATCAGCCAGCCCGCGCCGCTGTCGGGTGGCCGCACGGTGGTGGCCGAGCAGGCCAGCATCCAGATCAAGCAGGAGCCGGGCATCCTGATCCAGGTGCCGAATTCGCCGCAGCTGTCGGACGTGGTGCGCGCCTTGAATGCGCTGGGCGCGACGCCGCAGGACCTGCTCGCGATCCTGCAGGCCATCAAGGCCTCGGGTGCCATGAACGCCGAACTCGAAGTCATATAAGCCGTGGCGATCTCGAACTCGATCCCGGCGATGAACAGCAACAGCCTCGCGGCCGACGCGCGTTCGCTGGATTCGCTCAAGCTCGCCGCGGGCGCAAACGATCCCAAGGCGATCAAGGAGGCGGCCAAGCAGTTCGAGTCGCTGTTCATGCGCGAGCTGCTCAAGAGCATGCGCGAGGCGACGATGAAGTCGGGCCTGATGGACAGCGACGGCGAGAAGCTGGGCACCGACCTGCTCGACCAGCAGTTCGCGGTGCAGCTGTCGGGCATGCCCGGCGGGCTGACCGACGCGATCGCGCGCCAGCTCACGCAGCAGATGACGGGCAATGCGCGCGGCAGCGTGCCGACCGTGTCGCTGCCATCGGCCGCGACGCGCATCAATCCGACGGCCTCGCAGAGCGGATTCGTCTCGCAGCACACCGCGGCGGCCGAGCGCGTGGCCCAGGCCACCGGCATTCCGTCGAGCTTCATGATCGGCCAGGCCGGCCACGAGACCGGCTGGGGCCGCAGCGAGATCCGCAACGCCGACGGCGGCAATTCGTTCAACCTGTTCGGCATCAAGGCCGGCCCGGGCTGGACCGGCAAGGTGGCCACCATCACCACCACCGAATACATCGACGGCGAGCCGCGCAAGGTGTCGGCCAGGTTCCGCGCCTACGACTCCTACGAGGCGTCGTTTCGCGACTACGCACGGCTGATCGGCGAAAGCCCGCGCTACGCGCAGGCGCGCGCCAGCACCGGCTCGGCCGCGGCCTATGCCACCGAGCTGCAGCGCGCCGGCTACGCCACCGACCCGGCCTATGCGGCCAAGTTGAGCCGGGCCATCAATTCGACCCTGCAGATCCAGCGCTCCCAACAGGCATAAGGCAAGTCCCTTCCCATGAGTTCCCTGCTCAACATCGGCACGCGGGCCCTGCTCGCCAACCAGGTGGCGCTGTCCACCACCGGCCACAACATCTCCAACGCCAGCACGGTCGGCTATTCGCGCCAGAGCGCGGTGCTGCAGCAGGTGCCGGGACAGTACACCGGCAGCGGCTACATCGGCAGCGGCGTGACAGTGAGCACCATTGAGCGGGCACACAACGAGTTCCTCACGCGCCAGGCCTCGCTGGCGCAGTCGGTGGCGGCCATGGACGCGACCCGCGCCGACCGCCTGGGCTCGCTGGAAGACATCTTCAAGGGCGGCGCCAGCGGCCTGGGCGCCTCGGTGAGCGACATGCTCAATGCCTTCACCAACGTGGCCAGTGCGCCCAAGGACATCAGCGCACGCAACGTGGTGCTGACGCGCGCCGACGAGATGGCCTCGCGCTTTCGCAACGCCCAGTCGCAACTCGACGACCTGCAGCGGGGCGTGAACGCGCAGCTCGGCGACGCCGTGACCGAGATCAACAGCATGGCCCAGCGCGTCGCCTCGCTGAACACCCAGATCGCCCGCGCCAACGGCAGCGGCCAGAGCCCGAACGATCTGCTGGACCAGCGCGACCAGCTGGTGCGCTCTCTGGGCCTGCAGGTGCAGGTCACGACGGTGGATGCGGGCGACGGCACGCTCAGCGTGTTCGTCGGCAGCCAGGCCCTGGTGCTGGGCACCAGCGCCGCGACGATGTCGCTGTCGATCGGTGAAGACGGCACCCGCCAGCTGGCCGTGACGCGCGGGGCGCTCAGCACGCCGCTGAACGAAGCCACGCTGGGCGGCGGTGCGGTGGCCGGCCTGCTGCGTTTTCAGAACACCGACCTCGCCGCCGCGCGCGACGGGCTCGGGCGCATGGCGCTGGCGATCACGACCGAGCTGAACGCGCAGAACCAGCTCGGGCTGGACCTCGATGGCCATCCGGGGGCGGCGATGTTCCGCCCGATCGCGATTCCCGATGCACAGGGCAACGCCGCCAACACCGGCACCGCGGCGCTCGGCGCCACGGTGAGCGATGCCAGCGCGCTGGTGGCGTCCTCGTACCAGGTGAACTTCGGCAGCGGCGGCGCGATCGAGGTGACCCGCCTGTCCGACGGCAAGGTGAGCAGCTTCGCCGGCCCGCTGCCGCTGCAGATCGACGGCCTGACCTTCGAGCTCAACGGCGGCACGCCCGCGGCCGGTGACAGCTTCGTCCTCAAGCCCTACGCCAATGCGGCGGGCGGCGTGGCGATGGCCATGACGTCGCCGCGCGAGATCGCCGCGGCCAGCCCGGTCGAGGCCCGGCCCGGCACGGCCAACACCGGCAGCGTGAGCGTGGCCTCGCTGGCGGCCACGTCGAACGATCCGAACCGGGGTGCCACGGTCACGCTGACCTTCGCGGCCGACGGCAGCTACAGCGTGTCGGGCACCGGCACGGGCAATCCGACAGGCCAGGCCTACGTGGCCGGTCAGCCGATCCAGTTCAATGGCTGGTCGCTGGCGCTCAGCGGCACGCCCAAGGCCGGCGACGTGATCACCGTGCAGGCGGCGACGCCCGGCTACAGCGGCTTCGGCACCGGCAACGCCGGCGCGCTGGCCGGACTGCGCGACAAGTCGATGTTCGACGGCGCGTCGATGGTCGACGGCTACGCGGGCCTGATGGCGCAGATCGGCGTGCGCTCGCAGAGCGCGCAATACGCGGCCAACGTGTCGGGCAGCATCGCCACCAACCTGGAGACCGAGCGGGCCAACGGCTCGGGCGTCAATCTCGACGAGGAGGCGGCCAAGCTGATGCAGTACCAGCAGGCCTACCAGGCCTCCGCCAAGATGATCCAGATCGCGCAGAACATCTTCGACTCGCTGCTGCACGGCATGGCCTGAGGCCGCGGCGCCGAATCCGGAACACAGAGAACGCCATGAACACACGCCTCGCGACCACCAACACCTACGACAACGCGCTGAGCCAGCTCACGGCACGGCAATCGCAGCTCTCCCGCCTGCAGGAGCAGATGGCCGCGAGCAAGCGGGTGATCCGCCCGAGCGACGACCCGACCGCCGCCGCCCAGGCCGAACGTGCCCAGACCCGCATGGCCCGTGTGACGGCCGACCAGCGCTCGCTGGAGGTGCAGCGCAACGCGGTGGCCACGGCCGAGTCGACGCTCGGCGATGCGGTCTCGGCGATGCAGAGTTTTCGCACGCTGGTCGTGCAGGCCGGCAACCCGGGCCTGTCGGCCAGCGACCGCGTGAGCATCGCGCAGCAGCTCGGCACCTTGCGCGATCAGTTGCTGGGCTATGCCAACGTCAAGGACAGCAATGGCCAGCCGCTGTTCGGCGGCCTGGGCAGCACCGAAGCGCCTTTCGTGGACGGCGGCGGCGCGGGCGTGAGCTACCAGGGCATCGCGGGCCAGGCCGCGGCGGGCGAGGTGGCGGTGCCGGCCTCCTTCGACGGCCATGCGACCTGGATGGACGTGCCCACGGGCAATGGCGTGTTCACCGTCGCGCTGGGCGCAGGCACCTCGAAGGTCTCGAGCGACGCCGGCAAGGTCACCGATCCCACGGCGCTCACCGGCCACGGCTACCGCATCAGCTTCAGCGTGAACGCAGGCGTGACGCAGTACGACGTGATCGACACCACCACCAACACGGCCGTGCAATCCGCGCAGCCCTACAAGAGCGGCCAGGCGATCAGCTTCGACGGCCTGTCGCTGGTGGCCAGCGGCACACCGGGCGCGGGCGAATCGCTGGAGATCGCGCCGAGCACCCGCACCAGCCTGTTCGGCGTGCTCGACCAGGCCATCGCCGGCGTGCGCGACGGCACCAGCGGCAGCGCCGTGGCGCAGACCGTGGCCCAGGCGCTGTCGCAGATCGACGCGGCCAGCTCGCGGTTGTCGGCCTCGCGCGGCCGTGCCGGCGACCTGCTCAACCGCGTCGACAACATCAGCGATCGGCAGGCTTCGCGCAGTCTTCAGCTCGAGGCCGATCGCTCACGTGCCGAAGACCTCGACGTGGTCAAGGCGCTGTCGGACTTCAAGACGCAGGAGACCGTCTATTCGGCGGCCCTCGGCTCCTACGCACAGATCCAGAAGCTTTCCCTGTTCAACTTCCTCAGCTGATGGCTGCACGGTCATTTTCTTCATGGCGCAATCGGTACTCGGCAGTCTCACCCTGGGCTATCGCCCTCTCTGGAACAAGGCCCGCGCGCTGGCCGGCGTGCAACTCTTCGTGCACGCCGACGACCAGGGCATCGACGGGCAGCATCTGCTGCGAACCCTGGCGGAGCAATGGTCGGCCGAGTCGCCCCTGCTGCTGCTCTCGCCCAGTGCCCCCGACCTGCTCGCCGGCCTGCTGACCCACGCCACCGCCGGTGGCCCGGCGATCGTGGTGCCGGCCGCATGGCGCGACCAGGCCGGTGTGCGCGACGCGCTGCGGATGGCCCATCAGCGCGGCGTGCATCTGCTCGCGAGCGGCGCGCCGACGGCGCTGGCCGATGCCGGCGCCGACCGGTGGGCCAAGCAACGCGCGTTGCGCCTGGCGCCCGCGGATGCGGCCAATGCACTGCAGGCCGCGCTCAAGTCACGTCAGGCCGTGGCCGGTGGCCGCATGCTCGGCCGTGCGACCGACAGCCCGATCGGTGCCAATGCGCTGGTCGAAGGCGTGGCCAGCCGCGCACTGGCCGAGCACGCACTGGACCAGCAAGGTGCCTGGGCCGTGGCCGGCTGGCCGACCGAGGACGTGCTGCACCGCTACGCCGGCCAGCCCCTGCCGCCGACCCGCCGCACCATCGTGCAGGCGATGAATGCGCTGGACAGCGAGCAGTCGCTCGACCGCATCGAGCAGATGTTCGGCCAGGAACCCAGCCTGGCCTACCGGCTGTTTCTGTACCTCAACTCGGCCGGGCTGGGGCTGCGCAACGGGGTCTCCTCGCTGCGCCACGGCTTCATGATGCTGGGCTTCCGGGCCCTCAACACGTGGCTGGCCGAGCAGTTGCCGCACGCCAGCGAGGACGCCAACCTGCGCCCCGTGAATGCGACCATGGTGATGCGCGGCCACCTGATGGAGCATCTGATGGATGCCGGCATCGAGGACGATCTGCGCCGGGAGGTCTATCTGTGCGGCCTGTTCGCCCAGCTCGACCTGGTGCTCGACGAGCCGCTGCGCGCCAGCTTCGCACGCATTCCGCTGGCCGATCGCATCGTGACGGCCGCGATCTCGGGCACCGGGCCCTATGCGCCCTCGCTGCAGGTCGCCTTCGCGCTCGAATCGGAAGATCCGCAGCCGCTGCGTGCACTGCGGCAGGCCTACGAGATGGGCACGGAAGAGATCAATCGGGCGCTGCTGCGCACGCTGTCGGCCCTGACACGCTGAGCGTTCCGAGCGTTCGCTGACACGCCGCCGAATCGGCGAAGCCAGGTGCAGACCTGGCTTTTTTTCGCCCCTCGAGGACGCGTTCGACGTCTTGCCAACATCGAACGCACAAAGCAAAACACCCACTGAAAAGTGGGTGTTTTGGGTATCAGCTGGTAGGCTGATATGTTGGTTGCGCGAGCAAGATTTGAACTTGCGACCTTTGGGTTATGAGCCCAACGAGCTACCAGGCTGCTCCATCGCGCGGCAAGCTAGAAGTATACCTTATTCTGCGGCGCTTTGCGCATCAGATTCTTTAATTTCGGGACGATCGACCAGTTCGACCAATGCCATCGGCGCGTTGTCGCCCACGCGGAAACCCATCTTCAGGATGCGCGTGTAGCCGCCCGGACGCGCCGCGAAACGCGGGCCCAGATCGGCGAAGAGCTTGACGACGCTGTCGCGGTCGCGCAGGCGGTCGAATGCCAGGCGCTTGTTCGCGAGCGTGGGGTTCTTGGCCAGCGTGATCATCGGTTCGATGACGCGGCGCAGTTCCTTGGCCTTGGGGACCGTGGTCTTGATGACTTCGTGCTCGATGAGCGAGTTCATCATGTTCTGCAGCATCGCAAGGCGGTGCGAGCTGGTGCGGTTGAGTTTGCGGAGTCCGTGTCCGTGACGCATGGTGCTTTTCCTTTACTTTATAAAAACAGGCAGCCGTATCAGGTACTGCCCATTGCACTGGCCTGCTTCTCGCGAAGCGGGGGCCGATTACTTTTTGGCCGAATCGCGGATTATCGCTTATCGAGGCCGGCCGGGGGCCAGCTCTCGAGCTTCATGCCCAAGGTCAGGCCGCGCGAAGCGAGCACTTCCTTGATTTCGTTGAGCGACTTGCGACCCAGGTTGGGGGTCTTGAGCAGCTCGTTCTCGGTGCGCTGGATCAGGTCGCCGATGTAGTAGATGTTCTCGGCCTTGAGACAGTTGGCCGAACGCACGGTGAGCTCGAGCTCGTCGACCGGGCGCAGCAGGATCGGATCGAACTGCTGTGCACTGCGCGGCGCGGGTGCGTCGAATGCAGCGAGTTCGCCGCCTTCGAGCTGCGCGAACACAGCCAGCTGTTCCACCAGGATCTTGGCCGAAGCACGAACCGCATCTTCAGCGGTGATGGCACCGTTGGTTTCGATTTCGATCAGCAGCTTGTCGAGGTCGGTGCGCTGTTCGACACGGGCGCTTTCGACGATGTAGCTCACGCGCTTGACGGGCGAGAACGACGCATCGAGAACGATGCGGCCGATCGACTTCGTCGGTTCGTCCGCATAACGGCGCATCGTGCCGGGCACATAGCCGCGACCCTTTTCAACCTTGATCTGCATGTCGAGCTTGCCGCCTTGCGACAGATGCGCGATCACGTGATCGGGGTTGATGATCTCGACGTCGTGCGGCGTCTGGATGTCCGATGCCAGCACCGGGCCGTCACCGTCCTTGCGCAGGCTCAGCGTGACTTCGTCGCGGTTGTGGAGCTTGAACACCACACCCTTGAGGTTCAGCAGGATGTTGACGACATCTTCCTGGACGCCATCGATCGACGAGTACTCGTGGAGCACGCCGGCGATCGTGACTTCGGTGGCCGAATAACCGACCATCGACGACAGCAGCACGCGACGCAGCGCGTTGCCGAGCGTGTGGCCGTAGCCGCGCTCGAAAGGCTCGAGCGTGACCTTTGCCTTGTTGGCGGCCATTTGCTCGACCTGGATGGTCTTGGGTTTCAGCAGGGTGGTTTGCATGCAGACTTCCTCTCAATACCCCCGGTTCGTTACACCGGTAAGGCTGGTGAAGCGCCCGGCGGAATCGATCCCGGCGGGAACAAAAAAACAAAAACGAGCCGCGCGGTGCGGCTCGTTGGGTCCGCTTAACGCGAATACAGTTCGACGATCAGCGATTCGTTGATGTCGGCAGCGAACTCGTCGCGATCCGGAACCTTCTTGAACACGCCCTCTGCCTTGTCGGCGTTCACGTCGACCCAGGCCGGCATGCCGACCTGTGCAGCCAGTTGCAGCGCTTCTGCGATGCGGGTCTGCTTCTTCGACTTGTCGCGCACGGCGATCACGTCACCGGTCTTGACCAGGTACGACGCGATGTTGACCGACTGGCCGTTCACGGTGATCGCGCGATGCGACACCAGCTGACGTGCTTCAGCGCGGGTCGAGCCGAAGCCCATGCGGTAGACGACGTTGTCCAGGCGCGATTCGAGGATGAACAGCAGGTTCGCGCCGGTGTTGCCACGGCGGCGATCGGCTTCCTCGAAGTAGCGGCGGAATTGCTTTTCCAGCACGCCGTACATGCGCTTGACCTTCTGCTTTTCACGCAGTTGCAGGCCGAAGTCGGAGGTGCGCTGACCCGAAGTGCGACCGTGCTGGCCGGGCTTGGAGTCGAACTTCGACTTGTCCTGGATCGAACGGCGAGCGCTCTTCAGGAACAGGTCGGTGCCTTCACGGCGGGAGAGTTTGGCCTTGGGGCCGAGGTAGCGTGCCACGTGATCTTCCTTTGTGTCATCTGCTGCAGAGTCTGTCTGCAGGAGCCATCAGCGGCGTGCCGATGGCGGTGGGCTTGTTGAAAACAAAACGCGCAGCCGCTGTGAAGCAGACTGCGCTAGGGCATCGACGCTTAGATGCGACGACGCTTTTGGGGACGGCAACCGTTGTGCGGAACCGGGGTCACGTCGGCAATGGAATTGATCCGGATGCCGAGCGCAGCCAGGGCGCGCACCGACGATTCGCGACCGGGGCCGGGGCCCTTGATCTCGACGTCGAGGTTCTTGATGCCTTGTTCGACAGCAGCACGACCGGCCACTTCCGACGCCACCTGGGCTGCGAAAGGCGTCGACTTGCGCGAACCCTTGAAGCCCTGGCCACCCGACGAGGCCCACGACAGGGCGTTGCCCTGGCGGTCCGTGATCGTGATGATCGTGTTGTTGAACGAGGCGTGCACGTGAGCGATACCGTCTGCAACGTTCTTGCGAACCTTCTTGCGGACGCGCTGTGCGGCGTTATTGGCAGGAGCTTTAGCCATGCTGTTTCAATCCTTATTTCTTCAGGGACTGCGCGGCCTTGCGCGGACCCTTGCGGGTACGGGCATTGGTGCGCGTGCGCTGGCCGCGCATCGGCAGGCCACGGCGATGACGGAAGCCGCGGTAGCAACCGATGTCCATCAAGCGCTTGATGTTCATCGTCGTTTCGCGGCGCAGATCGCCTTCAATGGTGAAGAGAGCGATCTGGTCGCGGATCTTTTCGAGATCCCCGTCGGTCAGATCCTTGATCTTCTTCGAATATTCGATGCCGCTCGCTTCGCAGATTTGACGGGCGCGGGTGCGTCCGATACCGAAAATGGCGGTCAGGCCGATTTCAGCGTGCTTGTGCGGCGGGATGTTGATGCCTGCAATACGTGCCATGTGCGTCCTCTAATACTTCTTTGACTTAACCCTGGCGCTGCTTGTGGCGCGGGTCAGAACAGATCACACGAACCACACCCTTGCGGCGGATGACCTTGCAATTACGGCAGATGGGTTTGACCGAAGCCGAAACTCTCATTTCATTCTCCTAAAACTGTTTAACGTGGCGTCAGCCGCCCGGACTCAATACTTGAAACGCCAGTCCTACGATGTCTTGAAGTTGGCCTTCTTGAGCAGTGATTCGTACTGCTGCGACATCATGTAGTTCTGTACCTGGGCCATGAAGTCCATCGTCACGACCACGATGATCAGCAAGGAGGTGCCGCCAAAATAGAACGGCACGTTGTACTTGAGGATCAGGAACTCCGGCAGCAGGCAGACGAAGGTGATGTACACCGCGCCAGCCAACGTCAGGCGAACCAGGATCTTGTCGATGTAGCGGGCCGTCTGATCACCCGGACGAATGCCCGGGATGAACGCACCGCTCTTCTTGAGGTTGTCGGCCGTTTCCTTGCTGTTGAACACGAGAGCCGTGTAGAAGAAGCAGAAGAAGACGATCGCAGCAGCATAGAGCATCACATAGATCGGCTGACCCGGTGTGAGTGCTCCGGCAATGTCCTTGATCCAGCGCATGCTGTCACCGGTACTGAACCAGCCCACGACGGTGGCCGGCAGCAGGATGATCGACGATGCGAAGATCGGCGGAATCACGCCAGCCATGTTCAGCTTCAGCGGCAGGTGCGACGACTGGCCACCATAGACCTTGTTGCCCACCTGGCGACGCGCATAGTTCACGAGGATCTTGCGCTGGCCGCGTTCGACGAACACCACGAAGTAGGTCACCAGCACCACGACTGCGATGATGAAGATGGCCACGATGGGATTCATCGCGCCGGTCGTCACCAGGGAAGCCAAGCCGCCGACGGCGCTGGGCAGACCGGCTGCGATACCCGAGAAGATCAGGATCGAGATGCCATTGCCCAGACCACGTTCGGTGATCTGCTCGCCGAGCCACATCAGGAACATCGAACCGGCCGTGAGGCTGATCATGGCGGTGAGCCGGAAGCCGAAGCCAGGTGCGATCACCAGGCCGGCCGACGATTCGAGTGCCACTGCGATGCTGAAGGACTGGAACAGCGCGAGGCCCAAAGTGCCATAACGCGTGTACTGCGTGATCTTGCGCCGCCCTGCCTCGCCTTCCTTCTTCAATTGCTCGAAGGTCGGCACCACGTAGGTCATCAGTTGCATGATGATCGACGCGGAGATGTACGGCATGATGCCCAACGCGAACACGGTGAAGCGCGACAGCGCACCGCCCGAGAACATGTTGAACAGGCTCAGGATCCCGCCCTGCTGCCCCTGGAACAACTGCGCCAGCTGGTCCGGGTTGATGCCCGGAACAGGAATGTGCGCGCCGATCCGGTACACCACGAGTGCGAGCAGCAAAAAGACCAGCCGACGACGCAGGTCGCCGAACTTGCCTGTTTTTGCGAGCGTTGCCGCGTTAGTTGCCACGAGGGATCTCTCTCAGTCCGACTTCAGGCGACGCTGCCGCCGGCAGCTTCGATGGCTGCCTTGGCGCCGGCGGTAGCGCCGATGCCCGTCAGCTTGACGGCCTTGGTCAGTTCGCCGGTCTTGATGACCTTGACGACCTTGATCATGTGACCGACGAGGCCAGCCTGCTTGAGTGCCAGCAGGTCGACTTCGGCCAGGCCGAGGGCTTCCAGCGCCGTCAGCGTGACTTCATCGTTGTACTTGAGCGTCTGCGACTTGAAGCCGCGCTTCGGCAGACGGCGCTGCAGAGGCATTTGACCGCCTTCGAAGCCCACCTTGTGGAAGCCACCTGCGCGCGACTTCTGGCCCTTGTGACCGCGACCTGCGGTCTTGCCGATGCCGGAGCCGATACCGCGACCGACGCGACGCTTTGCGTGCTTGGCGCCGGCTGCGGGCTTGATGCCATTGAGTTCCATATCAGTCTCTCTTACAGAACTTTGACCAGATAACTGATCTTGTTGATCATGCCGCGCACTGCGGGCGTGTCTTGCAGCTCGCTCACGCTGTTGATCTTGCGCAGGCCGAGGCCACGCACGGTCGCGCGATGCGATTCCTTGGTGCCGATCGGGCTCTTCACCAGCTGCACCTTGACGGTTTGTTGTTGGGTCGTCATATCGATGCTCCCGTTCAAGCGAACAGCTCTTCGACCGTCAGACCGCGCTTGGCAGCCACGGCCGACGCAGTCGTCGAGTTCTTCAGGCCGTCCAGCGTGGCGCGGACCATGTTGTAGGGGTTCGACGAACCATGGCTCTTGGCCACGATGTCGGTGATGCCCAGCACTTCGAACACGGCGCGCATCGGGCCGCCAGCGATGATGCCGGTACCCTTGGGAGCGGGGATCATGACCACCGAAGCGGCGCCATGGTGACCCGTCACGCGGTGGTGCAGCGTGCCGTTCTTGATCGAGATCTTGAACAGGTTGCGGCGGGCTTCTTCCATGGCCTTCTGCACGGCAGCAGGCACTTCCTTCGACTTGCCCTTGCCCATGCCGACCTTGCCGTCGCCGTCACCGACCACGGTCAATGCTGCGAAACCGAGGATACGACCACCCTTCACCACCTTGGTGACGCGGTTGATCGCGATCATCTTCTCGCGCAGACCGTCCTCGGGTCCTTCGTTCTGCGTTCTTGCTTGAATCTTTGCCATTTTGAATCTCGTGTCCGGTTAGAACTGCAAGCCGGCTTCGCGGGCTGCGTCGGCCAGCGCCTTGACGCGGCCGTGGTACGCGAAACCTGCGCGGTCGAAAGCAACCTTCTCGACGCCGGCAGCCTTCGCCTTTTCAGCGATGCGCTTGCCGATCGCGGTGGCGGCAGCGGCATTGCCGCCCTTGCCGGAACCGCCGAGCGTGCTGCGAACTTCGGCTTCGGCCGTCGATGCAGTCGCGATCACCTTGGTGCCGTCGCCAGAGATGACGGTGGCATAGATGTGCAGGTTGGTGCGGTTCACCGTCAGACGGGCCACGCCTTGCGTCGCGATCCGGATGCGGGTCTGACGCGAGCGGCGCAGACGCTGTGCTTTTTTGGTCAACATCATTTTGCTGCCCCTTACTTCTTCTTGGTCTCTTTGATCACGATCTTCTCGTCCGAATAACGGATGCCCTTGCCCTTGTAAGGCTCAGGCGGACGAACAGCGCGGATCTCAGCGGCGATTTGACCAACGCGCTGACGGTCAGCACCCTTGATCACGATTTCGGTCGGGGTCGCGGTGGCAACGGTGATGCCTTGCGGCATGTCGAAGTTGACCGGGTGCGAATATCCGACTTGCAGGTTCAGCTTGTTGTTCGAAGCTGCAGCCTTGTAGCCGACGCCGACGAGGTTGAGCTTCTTCTCGAAGCCCTTCGTCACACCGACCACCATGTTGTTGACCAGCTGGCGCAGCGTGCCGCTCATCGCATTCGCTTCGCGCGAATCGTTGGCGGGCTCGAAGCTCAGCTTGCCGTCGTTGTTCACGACGTTGACCAGGGGGTTGCGGGCCAGGTTGAGCGAACCGCCCGAACCCTTGACGCTGATCTGGTCTTCCTTGATCGACACATCCACGCCAGCGGGGATGGTGACGGGCATTTTTCCTACTCGGGACATTTCAGTAACTCCTTGATGTCTCGGTTAGGCGACGTAGCACAGGACTTCGCCACCGACACCGGTAGCGCGCGCCTTGCGGTCGGTCATCACGCCCTGGGGGGTCGTGACGATGGCGACGCCGAGGCCGTTCTGGACTTGCGGAATGGCTGCGCTGGCCTTGTAGACACGCAGGCCGGGACGGCTCACGCGCTCGATGCGCTCGATGACCGGGCGGCCAGCGTAGTACTTCAGCGTGATGACGAGTTCGGACTTGCCGTCTTCGGTCTTCACTTCGAAGCTGTCGATGTAGCCTTCGTCCTTGAGGACTTGTGCAATCGCGGCCTTCACCTTGGAAGACGGGATCGACACGGTCGGCTTCGCCACCATTTGCGCGTTACGGATACGCGTCAACAGGTCGGCAATGGGATCACTCATGCTCATGTTTTTTGCTCCTGCCTGGCTTACCAGCTGGCCTTGGTGACACCGGGGATGTCGCCATTGAAAGCCAGTTCGCGGATCTTGGCGCGGGCCAGACCGAATTGACGGAAGGTGCCACGCGGACGGCCGGTGATGGCGCAACGATTGCGCTGGCGCGTCGGGTTGGCGTTGCGCGGGAGCTTTTGCAGGCCCAGGCGTGCAGCAGCGCGCTCTTCGTCGCTCTTCTTGGTGTCGTTGGAAGTCGCCTTCAGTTCGGCGTGCTTCGCTGCGTACTTGGCGACCAGCTTGTCGCGCTTGATTTCGCGCTGGATCAGGGATTGTTTAGCCACGGTTCGCCTCAGTTCTTGAACGGGAAACGGAAGCCGGCGAGAAGCGCCTTGGCCTCTTCGTCGTTCTTTGCCGTCGTCGTGATGCTGATGTTGAGACCGCGCAGGGCATCGACCTTGTCGTATTCGATCTCGGGGAAAATGATCTGCTCTTTCACGCCGATGTTGTAGTTGCCACGGCCATCGAACGCACGGCCGGAGATGCCGCGGAAGTCGCGAACACGCGGCAGCGCGATGGTCACGAAACGGTCCAGGAACTCATACATCTGCACGCCGCGCAGCGTGACCATGCAGCCGATCGGTTGCATTTCGCGGATCTTGAAGCCGGCGATGGCCTTCTTCGACTTGGTCACGACAGGCTTTTGGCCAGCGATCTTGGTCAGGTCGCCGACAGCGTTGTCGAGAACCTTCTTGTCGGCAACGGCTTCACCGACACCCATGTTCAGGGTGATCTTGGTGATGCGCGGAACCTGCATCGGCGACTTGTAGCCGAACTTTTCGGTCAGGTCTTTCGCGATCTTTTCGCGGTAGATTTGTTGGAGACGTGCCATCTGAATGCTCCTTAGGCGGTCTTGATTTCGTCGCCGCTGGACTTGAAGATCCGCACGCGCTTGCCGTCGGCGATCTTGATGCCCACGCGATCGGCCTTGCCGGTCGCAGCATTGAAGATGGCCACGTTGGATTGATGGATCGGCATGGTCTTTTCGGTGATGCCACCGGTCGTACCCTTGAGGGGGTTCGGCTTGGTGTGCTTCTTGACGATGTTGATGCCGTCGACGATCAGATGCGAGTCGTCCTTGCGCAGCGAGACGGTGCCGCGCTTGCCCTTGTCACGACCGGCCAACACGATGACCTGGTCGCCTTTGCGAATCTTGTTCATGGCGTTGTGTCCTTACAGAACTTCGGGAGCCAGCGAGACGATCTTCATGAACTTCTCGGTGCGCAGTTCGCGCGTGACCGGTCCGAAGATGCGGGTGCCGATCGGCTCCAGCTTGGCGTTGAGCAAAACGGCGGCATTGCCGTCGAACTTGACGAGCGAACCGTCTGCACGACGGATGCCCTTGGCGGTACGCACCACGACGGCGCTGTAGATTTCGCCCTTCTTGACGCGACCACGGGGGGCGCATTCCTTGATGCTGACCTTGATGACGTCGCCCACGCTGGCATAACGCCGCTTGGAGCCACCGAGCACCTTGATGCACAGGACGGATTTCGCGCCCGTGTTGTCGGCCACTTCGAGCCGGGATTCAGTTTGGATCATTTCGATTGGTTCCCAACTTGTACCGAGAAACCGCCTCATGGCAGCACCGCAGTCAGTCTTGGGCCCGTCGTCAACGCCCCAAACCACTTGGAGCGCCTTCGTATGGGCGGAAAGCTTCGCCTTTTTGAAGCGAAGCCCGCGATTGTCACATGCCGAACCCCGCATGTCAACGACCTGTTTTCCAAAGCTTTGAGCGGGCCGTGGCGTCGGGGCGACAATCGGCCCGTGCCCCGCGCACGCTTCCCTCCACCTTGCCACGTCGACCTCCCATGCCCCAGCAAGACCACGCCGCCGCCCTGCCCCCCATCGCCTTCATCGGGGGCGGCAACATGGCCAGCGCCATCCTGGGCGGGCTGATCCGCCAGGGCCTGCCGCCCGAAACCTTCGAGGTGGTCGAACCTTTCGAAGCAGCCCGCGCGCGCCTGGCCGCGCAGTTCGGCCTCGCCGCCCAGGCCGAGGCCGGCGCCGCCTTGGCCCGCTGCAAGATTGTGGTCTGGGCGGTCAAGCCCCAGACCTTCGCCGAGGCCGCCCGGGCGGTCCAGCCCTGGACGCCCGACGCGCTGCACCTGAGCGTGGCCGCGGGCATCCCCTCGGACAGCATCGCCCGCTGGCTGGGCGGCGAGCGCATCGTGCGCGCGATGCCCAACACGCCCGCGCTGGTCGGCCAGGGCATGACCGGCCTGTTCGCCCGCCCGGCCGTGAGCGCCGAGGAACGGGTGCAGGTCGAGCAGCTGCTGGCCCCGACCGGCGACCTGCTGTGGGTCGACGGCGAGGCCGCGCTCGACGCGGTCACGGCCGTCTCGGGCTCGGGCCCGGCCTACGTCTTCTATTTCATCGAGGCCATGACCGAAGCCGGCATCGAGATGGGATTGCCGCCGGAACAGGCCCAGCGCCTGGCCGTCGGCACCTTCACCGGTGCCTCGGCGCTGGCCCGCGCCTCGGAAGACCCGCCGGCAGTGCTGCGCGAGCGCGTCACGTCCAAGGGCGGCACCACCTACGCCGCCCTCAGCGCGCTCGAGGCGGCCGGCGTCAAGGCGCAGTTCAAGCGCGCCATCCGCGCGGCCGAGCAGCGGGCGCGCGAACTGGCGAAGGAATTCGGCGGCGCCTAAAGACCGCGCAGTGCGAAGTCGGCCACGATGCCGGCAAAGACCGCGAAGCCCAGCCAGTGGTTCAGGCGGAAGGCCTTGAAGCAGCCTTCACGCGTGCGATCGCGGATCAGCACCCCGTGCCACAGCGCCTGCGCGGCCGCGGCGGCCAGGCCGACGAAGAAGGGCAGGCCCAGCCCCGCCCGCACGCCGACCACGCCCCAGACGACCAGAAAGACCGCGTAGCAGAGCATCACTGCCGCCACGTCGAAGCGGCCGAAGGTGATGGCCGAGGTCTTCATGCCGATCTTCAGGTCGTCGTCGCGGTCGACCATCGCGTACTCGGTGTCGTAGGCCAGCACCCAGCACAGGTTGCCGATCAGCAGCGCCCAGCCGTGGCCCGGCACACGGGAGAACGCCTCGGCGGCGGGCACATCGGCCCCGCCGGCGGCACAGAAGGCCATCGGGATGCCGATCGAGAAGGCAATGCCCAGCACCGCCTGCGGCAGCGAGACGAAGCGCTTGGCGAAGGGATAGAACAGGGTCACGCCCAGCCCGACGAAGGACCAGACGATCACCGCCGCATTGGTGGTGAGCGCCAGGCCGAAAGCCACCAGCGCCAGCACGCCGCCCAGCGCCAGCGCCTGCTTGACCGAGATCGCGCCGCTGGTGACCGGCCGCTGGGCCGTGCGCTTGACGTGGCGATCGAAGTCGCGGTCGGCCACGTCGTTGACGCAGCAGCCGGCGCTGCGCATGAGGATGGTGCCGAGCACGAACACCGCGAGCAGGTGCCAGCCCGGCCACCCGCCGGCCGCGAACCACAGCGCCCCCAGCGTGGGCCACAGCAGCAGCAGCCAGCCGGCGGGCCGGTTCCAGCGGATCAGGTCGAGGTACAGGGAGAGACGGCTGGCAGGCATGCGGCGGACAAAAAAAGAGCGGCCATTGTGCCGCTCTCGTGCGCAGGCCCCGCGGGGCCGGGGGCCGCTTACTCTTCGAGCAGCGAGCGCAGCATCCACGCGGTCTGGTCGTGCACCGTGCAGCGCGCGGTCAGCATGTCGGCGGTCGGATCGTCGCCGGCCTCTTCGGCCACGGGGATGAACTCGCGCGCGATGCGCGACACGGTTTCGTGGCCCTTGACCAGGATGCGCACCATCTCCATGGCCTTGGGCGGCGTCTGCGGCACGTCGGGCACGGTGGCGATCTTGCTGAACTCGGCATACGAGCCCGGCGCGTAGTGGCCCAGCGCGCGGATGCGCTCGGCCAGCACGTCGGTCGAGTTCCAGAGTTCGGTGTACTGGCCCATGAACATCGCGTGCAGCGAGTTGAAGTGCGGGCCGGTCACGTTCCAGTGGAAGTTGTGGGTCGTGAGGTAGAGCGTGTAGGTGTCGGCCAGCACGCGGCTCAGGCCTTCGGCGATGGCCGCGCGGTCCTGGCGTTCGATGCCGATGTTGATGATCGGTGCGTTGCGGCTGCCCGATTCCTGCGCGACCTGCGTGCCGCCCTTGGTCGGCACCTTGCCGACGCCGCTCGGCGCAGCGGCGGTGCTCAGCGGCTTGGCTTTCTTGGGGGACTTGTTGTTGCTCGGGGCTTTGGCCATGACGACTCCTCGTTGATGGTGGGATGGTGGATGCCAGCACGACTGTAGAGGCCGGTGGGCCCAGTCGCAACAGCGAGACTCTATCGCAGCCATTGGCCGCACCGCCGCGCGCTCAGGAGAGCCGCTTCACGCCGGGCAGTTCACAGGCATAGATCGCATTGCGCAAGGCCGCGATCGCCTCGTAGCGCGTGAAGCTGCGGCGCCAGGCCAGCACCACGCGGCGCGTCGGCGGCTCGCGCCCGTCGCCGTCGCGCACCGGCAGGTAGCGCACGATCTGCTCGGGCTCCTTGCGGCCCTTGGCCTTGGGCTTGAGCGCCTCGGCCGGCACCGACAGCCGCGGCACCAGCGTCACGCCCATGCCCGAGGCCACCATGTGCTTGATGGTCTCGAGCGACGAGCCCTCGAAGCTCTTGCGGATGCCTTCGGCATTGCTCGAGAAGCGCGCGAACTCGGGGCAGACCTCGAGCACGTGGTCGCGGAAGCAGTGGCCCGCGCCCAGCAGCAGCATGGTCTCGTTCTTGAGCTCGTCCGAACTGATCGACTCGTTGGCGGCCAGCGGATGGTGGACCGGCAGCACCGCGACGAAGGGCTCGTCGTAGAGCGCCGCGATGGCCAGGCCGGTGTCGGGAAAGGGCTCGGCCATGATGGCGCAGTCGATCTCGCCGGCGCGCAGCATCTCCAGCAGCTTGACGGTGAAGTTCTCCTGCAGCATCAGCGGCATCTGCGGCGTGCGCGCGATGTTCTGGCGCACCAGGTCGGGCAGCAGGTAGGGGCCGATGGTGTAGATGATGCCGAGGTTCAGCGCGCCCGCCAGCGGGTCCTTGCCGCGCTTGGCGATCTCCTTGATGCTGGCGGCCTGGTCGAGCACGCTCTGCGCCTGCTGCACGATCTGCTCGCCCAGCGGCGTGACCGTGACCTCGCCCGCGCTGCGCTCGAACAGCTTCACCTCGAGTTCGTCCTCGAGCTTCTTGATCGCGACCGACAGCGTCGGCTGGGAAACGTAGCAGGCCTCTGCCGCCTTGCCGAAGTGCCGCTCACGGGCCACTGCGACGATGTATTTGAGTTCGGTGAGAGTCATAGCTTGCGTCAATTATGCGCAAGGGGCCCGACCCGATCGGGCCGGGGGTTTCCGCGAACCCTTCGCCAGCCGCTCAGCCGATGGTCGCGAGCACCGCGCCCGCCGCCACGTAGCCCCCCGCCGCGGCCGCGAAGGCGATGCGCCCGGCGCGGTGCGCGACCACCTGCATCTCCATCTTCATCGCCTCCATCACGGCCACGATCGCGCCCTGCGCCACCGTCTCGCCGTCGGCCACCTTCCAGCCCTGCAGCGTGCCCGACACCGGCGCGGCCAGCGCCGCGGCGTCGGCCACGCGCGCCTCGGCCGGCGCGATGCCCGGCCCGCCCGCCACCGCGGCCAGGCCGCTCAGCAGCACCGCCGGCAGGCCGAGCGCCAGGCGCCGGCCGTCCACCTCGATCGCGGTGCGCAGCAGCGCGGTGTCGGGCAGCGGGTCGGGGCGCACGGCCGCGGCCTCGCCGTTGGCGAAGTCGGTCTCGATCCAGCGCGTGTGCACCTTGAAGGCGTCGGCCGACACGAAGTCCGGATGCACCATCGCCGCGCGGTGGAAAGGCAGCACCGTAGGCAGGCCCTCGATGCGGAATTCCTTGAGCGCACGGCGGGCGCGCGCAATGGCCTGTTCGCGCGTGGCGCCGCTGACGATCAACTTGGCCATCAGCGAGTCGAAGCTGCCCGGCACCTGCGAGCCGGCATCGACGCCGGTGTCCACGCGCACGCCCGGACCCGAGGGCGCATCGAAGACCTTGACCGGGCCTGGCGAGGGCAGGAAGCCGCGGCCCACGTCTTCCGCGTTGATGCGGAACTCGAAGGCATGGCCGCGCGGCACCGGCGTCTCGGTGATCGACAGCGGCAGGCCGTCGGCGATGCGCAGCTGCTCGATCACCAGGTCGATGCCCGTGGTTTCCTCGGTCACCGGATGCTCGACCTGCAGCCGTGTGTTGACCTCGAGGAAGGAGATCGCACCGCTCGCGCTCAGCATGAACTCGACCGTGCCCGCGCCGGTGTAGCCGGCCGCGGCGCAGATGTCGCGCGCCGACTGATGGATGCGCGCGCGCTGTTCGTCGCTCAGGAAGGGCGCGGGCGCCTCCTCCACCAGCTTCTGGTTGCGCCGCTGCAGCGAGCAGTCGCGCGTGCCGACCACCACCACGTGGCCGTGCATGTCGGCCAGCACCTGGGCCTCGACATGGCGTGGGCGGTCGAGGAACTGCTCGACGTAGCACTCGCCGCGGCCGAAGGCCGTCACGGCCTCGCGCACCGCCGACTCGTAGAGGCCCTCGACCTCGTCGAGCCGCCAGGCCACCTTGATGCCACGCCCGCCGCCGCCGAAGGCCGCCTTGATCGCGACCGGCAGGCCGTGCTGCTCGGCGAAGGCCAGCACCTCGGCGGCACTCGTCACCGGGTCGGCCGTGCCCGCCACCAGCGGCGCGCCGACCTGGAGCGCGAGCTTGCGCGCCTGCACCTTGTCGCCCAGCATCGCGATCGCGGCCGGCGAGGGGCCGACCCAGGTCAGGCCGGCGTCGATCACGGCCTGCGCGAAGGCCGCGCTTTCCGACAGGAAGCCGTAGCCCGGATGCACCGCATCGGCACCGCTGCGCTTCGCGACCGCCAGCAGCTTGGCGATGTTCAGGTAGGTGTCGGCGGGCTTGTCACCCTCGAGCCCGTAGGCCTCGTCGGCCATGCGCGCATGCATCGCGTTCAGGTCGGCATCGGCGTAGACCGCGACCGACTGGACGCCGTGGTCGACACAGGCGCGCACGATGCGCACCGCGATTTCGCCGCGGTTGGCGATCAGGAGTTTTTTCATCTGGAGGGCTCTCAGGAGGCGATCGGATTGAAGCGGATGCGCGCGTTCACCGGGATCTGGCCCGCGCGATCGAGGTGGTGGGTGGCGACACAGGCGATCACGGGATAGCCGCCGGTCAGCGGGTGGTCGGCCAGGAACAGCACCGGCTGGCCGCTGGGCGGTACCTGGAGCGCGCCGTAGGCCGTGCCCTCGCTGGGCAGCTCGGCGTGGTTGGCGCGTGCCAGCGGCACCTCGCCCGCGAGCCGGATGCCGACCCGGTTCGACTGCGGCGTGACGGCCCATGACTGGCTGCACAGCAGCGCGACCGCGTCGGGCGTGAACCAGTCGGTGCGCGGGCCCAGCACGATGTCGAGCACGACCTCTTCCTGCACCTTGGGCAGATCGGCGGGCGGTGCCTCGGGGGCGCCGACCAGCGCACCCGCGGCCACCGCGCGCACCGGCAGCCGATCGCCCGCGGCCACGGCCGGCGGGCCGATGCGCGCCAGCGTGTCGGTCGAGAGGCTGCCGAGCACCGGCACCAGGTCGAAGCCGCCGCGCACGGCCAGGTAGCAGCGGATGCCGGCGCGCGGCTCGCCCAGCGCGAGCACGTCGCCGTCGGCCAGGGCGATCGGCTGCCAGCGCGGCAGCGGCCCGCTGCCACCGTCGGCACGCGTCAGCGTGACGGGGCCCTCGGCACCGGTGATGGCGATCACCGCATCGCCGTGGCACGCGAGCTGGAAGCCGCCATAGGCGATCTCCAGGCAGGCTGCGTCCGATGCATTGCCCACCAGCCGGTTGGCGGCCTGCAGCGAGCGCTGGTCCATGGCGCCCGACGCGGACACGCCCTGCCCGGCCTGGCCATGGCGGCCGCGATCCTGCAGCAGGGTTTGCAGGCCGGCGGCGCGGACCTCGAGGGCGTTGCCCTTCGACGCCACAGGGCGGGCAGGCGCGGCGGCCACGGCCACAGTCGCCGCGCGCGGCTGCGCCGTGACATCCACGAAGCGCACCGTGTCGCCCGGCTGCAGCAGGGCCGGCTGCGCGCGCGACAGGTCCCACATCGGCGCATCGGTGATGCCGAGGATCTGCCAGCCGCCCGGGCTGGCCTGCGGATAGACGCCGCTGAAGCGGCCCGCCAGGCCGACCGCGCCGGCCGGGATGCGCGTGCGCGGCACCTGGCGGCGCGGCACGTCCAGGCTCGGATCGCCGCCCGAGAGGTAGGCGAAGCCGGGCGCGAAGCCGGTGAAGGCCACGGTGTAGTCGCTGCCGGTGTGGCGGCGCACCACGTCCTCGGGCGTGGTGCCCAGCAGCGCGGCGACTTCGGCGAGGTCCTCGCCGTCGTAGCGCACCGGGATCTCGATGCGCTTGTCGACGCGCGTCTCGCGGGCGTCGAGCCGGCGCTGGCCGATGCGCCGCCGGAGCTCGTCGGCCGCGATCGCCGCCGGCCGGAAGCTGACCAGCAGCGTGCGCGCCGCGGGCACCAGCTCCTCGATGCCCGCGATGGGTTCGGCGCGCAGCGAGGCCAGCAGCGCCAGCGTCTGCGGCAGGTCGTCCAGCTCGACCAGCAGCGCGTTCAGGTTGACCGGCAGGAAGCGCATCGTCATGTCGCGTCCACGAAGGATCGGATCGTCACGCCCGCCTGCGCGAGCCGCGCGCGCACCTGGCGCGCCATCTCGACCGCACCCGGGCTGTCGCCGTGCACGCAGACCGACTCGGCCTCGATGCGCACCGTGCTGCCGTCGATGGCCGTGACCACGCCCTCGGTGACCAGGCGCAGCATGCGTTCGGCCACTTCGTCGGCGTCGTGCAGCACTGCGCCGGGTTCGCGCCGCGACACCAGCGTGCCCTGCGGCGTGTAGGCCCGGTCGGCGAAGGCCTCGGCCACGGCGCGCAGGCCTTCGCCGCGCGCCCAGCCCAGCAGCGGCGAGCCCGCGAGCGCCACCAGGCACAGCGTGGGGTCGGCTTCGCGGAGGGCGGCGATCACGTCGCGCGCCTGGCGCTCGTCGTGGGCGATGGTGTTGTAGAGCGCGCCGTGCGGCTTCACGTAGCGCACGGTGGTGCCGGCCGCGGCGGCCAGGCCCTTCAACGCGCCGATCTGGTAGATCACGTCGGCGCGCAGGTCGGCGCTGTCCACGTCCATGTTGCGGCGACCGAAGCCCACGAGGTCGCGGTAGGCCACGTGCGCGCCGACCGCGACGCCGCGCGCCTTGGCCTCGCGCAGTGTGCGCAGGATGCCGGCGGGGTCGCCGGCATGGAAGCCGCAGGCCACGTTGGCGCTGCTCACCAGCGACAGCATGGCGGCGTCGTCGCCCATGCGCCACACACCCAGGCTCTCGCCCAGGTCACTGTTCAGGTCGATGTTCATCGTGTTCTCTTTTTCTCCGGCACGCACGACGCGTACCTCAGGGAATCAATGCAGACGGCCGGCGGTCTCGCGCACGTCGTTGCGCACCGTGAGTGCGGTGCGGATCGCCACGCGGAAGGCCTCGACCTGGGTGGCCAGCGCCATGCTCGCCACGCCCGGCCTGGACGCGGCCTGCTCGGGCAGGTAGGGCACATGCACGAAGCCGCCGCGCGTGTGCGCGAGCGCGGGCTGCGTCGCTAGCCGGTGCATCAGCGCATAGAAGATGTGGTTGCAGACGAAGGTGCCGGCGGTGTTGGACACCGCGGCCGGCAGGCCTGCGGCGCGCATGTCGCGCACCATGGCCTTGATCGGCAAGGTCGAGAAGTAGGCGGCCGGTCCGCCGGCCACCACCTCGACGTCGATCGGCTGCTGGCCCGCGTTGTCGGGGATGCGCGCATCGTCGACGTTCAGCGCCGCGCGCTCGAGCGAGATCTCGGTGCGCCCGCCGGCCGCGCCGAGGCACAGCACCAGGGTCGGCGCGGGGCCGGCCAGCGCCGAGTCGAGCGTGTCGATCGCGCGGCCGAACACGCAAGGCAGCTGCAGTGCCTGCACCACCGCGCCCTCGCAGGCCCAGCCGTCGAGCGCGCGGGCGATCTCCCAGGCCGGGTTGACGGGATCGTTCTCGAAGGGCTCGAAGCCCGCGACGAGCACGCGGGGTGGCGTGGCAACCGGGGTCATGGGCGGCACCTCAGCGGAACATCAGGAAGTAGAGCAGGAAGATGTTGACCACCAGCAAGGCCGCCGCGGTCGGTATCTGCACCTTGATCACCGCGTTCTTGTCGGGCAGCTCCAGCAGCGCGGCCGGCACGATGTTGAAGTTGGCGGCCATCGGCGTCATCAGCGTGCCGCAGTAGCCCGAGAACATGCCGATGGCCGCCATCACGGCCGGGTCGCCGTGGTACACGCCCACCAGCACCGGCACGCCCACGCCGCCGGTCATCACCGGGAAGGCCGCGAAGCCGTTGCCCATGATGATGGTGAACAGCGCCATGCCCAACACATACACCACCACCGCCACGAAGCGGATGTCCATGTTGATGTAGCTGGTGGTGATGTGCGCCACGGCCTTGCCCACGCCCGCGTCGGAGAACACCAGGCCCAGCATGCCGAGCATCTGCGGCAGCACCACGGCCCATCCCAGCGCGTCGGTCAGGCGGCGCGACTCGCGCAGGCCCTGCACCGGCGTCTCGCGCGTCAGCCAGCAGGCCAGCGCCAACGCGATGACGCAGCCCACGCCCAGGCTCACCAGCGTGGTGTTCTTGGGGTCGAGCAGGAAGGCGTCGCCGATCTTCACCTTGCTCATCAGCACCGTGCCGATCACGGTGACCAGCGGGATCGCCAGTGCCGGCATGAACAGCTTGTTGCCCAGGCGCGCGGCGCTGGCCTTGTATTGGGCCGGCGTGGGTTCGCGGTGCTTGCCCGCGCCGACGCCGCGCAGGCCGGCGATCACGGCCATCGCGATGGCGCCGACGCCGACCACGGCCGGCGGCAGCTTGTCGCCGATCAGGAACACGAGGGCATAGAGCGCCCAGAACAGGCCGCTGGTGTAGCGCTTGGGGTGCTGCCTGTCGGTCAGCGTCATGATGGCCGTGACCGCGAGGATCAGGCCGACCAGGATGTAGAGATGCTGGATCGAGAGAATCATGATCAGCGGCCCTCCGGCATGGCGACGGCGGGCACCACCGGTTGCGGCTCGCTCGCCATCTCGCGTGCGATCGACTGGTCGAGGCGGCGCAGACGCCATGAATGGATGACGAAGGCGGCGATCGCGGTCGGGATGCCCCACAGCGCGATGTGCAGCGGCTCCACGTCGATGCCGGCCTCATGCAGGAAGGTGCTCATCAGCACGATCGCGCCGAAGGCCACGAAGATGTCCTCGCCGAAGAACAGGCCCACGTTGTCGGTGGCCGCGGCATAGGCGCGCAGCTTGTGGCGCAGGCGGTCGGGCAGCTTGCCGTAGCGGGTCTCGGTGGCGCCCTCGGCCATCGGCGCGAGCAGCGGTCGCACCATCTGCGGGTGGCCGCCAAGGCTGGTGAGGCCGATGGCGGCGGTGAGTTCGCGCGCCGCCAGATAGACGATCAGCAGGCGCCCGGCGGTGGCCGACTTGATGCTGCTGATCCAGTTCTGCGCGTGCTGGCGCAGGCCGTGGCGCTCGAGCAGGCCGATCACCGCCAGCGGCAGAAGAATGATCAGCGGCAGGTTGCGGGTCTTGATGAAGCCGGTGCCGATGGCCGTGAGGATGGCCATCGGGCCGAAGCCCGCGGCGGCCGCCGTCACGATGGCCGTGACGATCACCACCAGCATCGGATTGAAGCGCAGGATGAAGCCCGCAATGATCACGGCCACGCCGATCAGCGGCCACAGGTGAGGGATGTCAGGGGTCATGTTGGTCTTTCGTTTTGGATTCAGCGACACCTGGCGCGGGAGCGCCGGCCACTCGGTTGATGCAAACCTCGTGCCAATGAATGAGCAATCAAATTTCTTTGATTCACTCATTTATATAAGATTGTTGAACAATTCCATGGAGTGTGCCCAACAACAGTGCCCAAGATGCCCCAGGAAAACCCTGAGTTCTTCCGCCTTTGGTGCATCGCCCGGCCGGATCGAAAGGCCACGTTCCGGGGGGCTGAAAGTGCTGCAAACTCGCGGGTCCCGCTGCGCACCCTTCTCTTCCTTCGACTCCCGGCATGACTTCAATGGCTTCCCCGACCTCCCCTGCGGCGCCCGCCGCCGGCACCCAGACGCTGAACGACCGGGTGGCCGAACGCATCCGCCAGCAGATCGTGAAGGGCGAGTTCTCGCCCGGGCAGCGGCTGTCGGAGGCCGCGCTGGCCGACAGCTTCGAGATCTCGCGCAACACCCTGCGCGAGGTGTTCCGCACACTGACCAAGGAGGGGCTGCTCAAGCACGCGCCGAACCGCGGCGTGTTCGTGGCGGTGCCGAGCATCGCGTCGATCATCGACATCTACCGCGTGCGCCGGCTCATCGAGTGCCAGGCGCTGGCGCAGGCCTATCCGCGGCACCCGGCCAAGAAGCACATGCGCGAGGCGGTCGAAATGGCCCTGCGCTGCCGCGACGCCGGCGACTGGCTGGGCGTGGGCACGGCCAACATGGAGTTCCACCAGGGCATCGTGGAACTGGCCGACAGCGAGCGGCTGAACGTGCTCTTCGCGCACATCCTGGTCGAGCTGCGGCTGGCCTTCGGCCTGCTGAAAGATCCGGAATTCCTGCACGCGCCCTACGTGGACATGAACACCAAGCTGCTCGAGCTCATCGAGGCCGGCAAGTTCGCCGAGGGCGCGGCGGCGCTCAACGACTACCTGATCCACTCCGAGCGCATCGTGCTCGCGGTGTACGCGCGGCAGATGCCCGAGAGCGGCATCGACGGCTGATCCGTCGCTTCAGTCCAGCTCGAGCTTCATGCCTTCGTGCGTGGCCTCGAAGCCCAGCCGCGCATAGAAGCGGTGCGCGTCGGTGCGGCGCTTGTCGGTCGTGAGCTGCACCAGCCGGCAGCCCGCCGCGCGCGCGGTCCCGATGGCGTGGGCGAACAGTCGCTCGCCGATCTCCTGCCCGCGGTGGGTGGAGGCCACGCGCACGCCCTCGATCTGCGCCCGCAGCGCGCCCTGGCGGGCCAGCCCCGGGATCACGATCAGCTGCAGGCAGCCGACCACGCCCTCGGGCAGCACCGCCACCCAGATGTCGTTGCCCGGCTGCGCTGAGATCTGGCGCCAGGCGGTGTCGTAGAGCGAGGCATCGCCCGGGCGCTCGCGCTGGGCGCCGAGCACGTCGTCGGCCAGCAGCGCGGCGATGGCGGGGAGGTCCGCCTGCACGGCCGGGCGGATCTGGAGAGCGGTCATGGGGCGTGTGGCGTCGGTGGAAGGCCGATCATGCCCCCATCGCTCAGCGCCCCTTCACCGCCAGGTTCCACAGCGCCACCAGCTGCTCGTACTCGGCCGAGGCCGCTTCCTGGTCGAGCGGGAAGATCTTGATCGCGCCCAGGTCGGGCAGCGAGGTCAGCTTGGACACCGGGATGTCGGTGCGCACCGGGCGGCGGAAGTTCTTGACCAGCAGTTCCTGCTGCGTCTCCTTGCTCAGCAGGCCGTTGTAGAGCGCGACGGCCGCATCCATGTTCTTCGCGCCCTTGACGATGAACATGCCTTCGGGCGCGAGGTAGCTGCCCTCGGTGGGATAGACCAGCTTGATTTCCTTCTGGCCGCCGGCCACATACTCCTGCGCCGCGTACTCGATGGTCAGGCCCACCGGGTACTCGCCCGCGGCCACGCCCTTGTAGGTGCTGCCCGAGGAGGCGGTGACGACCGCGTTGGCCGCCAGCTTGTCGAGGCCGTCGCGGCCGAACTGCTTGAGCAGGCCGTAGACCAGCATGTAGGCCGTGGCGCTCTTGCTCGGGTCGGTGATGGCGAACTTGCCCTTCCACTCGGGACGCATCAGGTCCGACCAGGTCTTGGGCGCGGGCAGGCCCTTGAGCTGGCGCTCGTTGACCATCATCACCATCACGTGCACGTTGGTGCCGACCCACAGGTCGTTCGGGCCGCGGAAGATCGCGGGCACGGCCGCCAGCTCGGGCGACTTGTAGGGCGCCATCAGGTCCTTGTAGGCGCCCAGCGTGCCGAAGCCGCCGCTCCAGAGCACGTCGCCGCGCGGGCTCTTGGCCTCGGCCTGGATGCGCTTCATCAGCGTGCCGGTGCCGCCCGTGACCTGCTGCACCGTCAGCGCAGGCGTCTTCTTCTTGACCACGCCCAGCGCGGTCTCGACGGTCTCGGTGTTGTTGGACGAATAGAGCACCACGGTCTGCGCATTCGCAGCACCCACCGTGAGGGCCAGGGCCGCGATCGCGTATTTCGCCAGGGACTTGAAGGACATGAAAACCTCGCAGGTTGAGTTATTTGCTGGAAAAGAGATTGATGCGGAAGACCTTGATCGACACGACGATGGGCAACAGGATCACGCTGACCAGCGCCGCGCCGTAAGCCGAGGCCAGGCCCAGCCGGCCGCCGTCGACCTGGCGGAAGATGGCGATGGGCATGGTCTCGAGGCCGCCCGTGTAGACCACGATGGAAGCGGACAGCTCCGAGATCGTCGTCACCCACATCAGGATGGCGGCCGAGATGATCGAGGCCTGCATCGCCGGCAGCAGCACCTTGAAGAAGGTCATCAGCGGCGACACGCCCAGGCTGATCGAGGCCTCCTCGATCGAGTCCGGGATGTTGAACAGCGTCGACGAGGCGTTGCGCACCGCGAAGGGCAGCCGGCGCACCGTGTAGCACAGCACCATGATCCCCGACGAGCCCGCGAGCACCAGCCAGCCGGTGTTGAAGGTCTGCACGAGCGCGATGCCCAGCACCGTGCCGGAGATGGTCAGCGGCAGCACCACGATGTAGTCCAGCAGCTGGGTGAAGGGATTGCGCTTCTTGATCGTCAGGTAGCTCACCAGCACCGCGAAGGCCACGCCCGTCACCGTCGCCATCGAGGCGAACTTGAGCGAGTTGAAGATCGGCTCGGGGGCGCCGCGCAGCGCGCGCTCCAGGCTCGACAGCGACCACTGGCCCCAGCGCATCACCGGCCCGCTGGTCTCGGTGAACGCGCCCACGAAGACGATCAGCAGCGGCAGCATCGACAGCACGATGATCACGCCCACGCTGAGCGTGTAGAAGAGCGCCGCGCCCGAGCGCACACGCAGCACGGCCGGTGCGCGGCCCTGCGTCATGGTGTAGACCTTGCGCTCGACCACGCGCTTCTGGAAGAACAGCACCACCGCCACGATGCCGATGGAGATCACCGACATCGCGCTCTGCAGCGCCGGACTGCCGCCCATCTCGCCGACGAAGGCGTTGTAGGTCATGACCGAGAGCAGCGGCACGCGGCTGCCCAGCACCACCGAGAGCGCGAAGTTTCCGACCACCAGCGTGAACACCACCAGCGCGTTGACCAGCACCGCCGGCAGGATCACCGGCACCAGCACGCGCAGCTTGGTCACGAAGGGCGAGGTGCCCAGGCTCAGGCCGGCTTCCTCCAGCTGGCCGTCGAAGCCGCGCAATGCGGCCAGCACGCCCAGGTAGATGTAGGTGTAGTAGACCAGCGTCATGGAGAAGACCATGCCGGTCCAGCCGTAGAAGGTCGGCAGTTCGATGCCGATGCCCGCGAACAGGTTGGTCACCAGCCCGTTGTTGCCCAGCAGCAGCAGCCACGACTGGCCCACGATGATCTCGGGGATCACGATGGTCATGATCGGCAGCACCGCCACCAGGTTCTTCAGCGGGAAGTCGTAGCGCGCAACCATGTAGGCGAAGGGCACGCCCACCGCCACCGTGCAGGCCGTGACCGACACGCCCAGCACCAGCGTGTTGCGGAAGGCCTGCAGGTACTCGCTGTCTTCGAGCAGCGTGACGAAGCCGGCCAGCGAAAACGCGCCCGACTCGTCGCGCACGCTGTTCACGAACAGCGTGCCCAAGGGATAGAACACGAAGAACAGCAGCAGGACCAGGCTCAGCAGGGTCAGGAAGCCCCAGGGCCACCATTTGATTTTCATGGCGTGCGTCCCGATCAGGCGCCGAGCGCGCGGCTGACGACCCGGCTGTCGGCCGGCACCAGCACCTGCACCGCGTCACCGGCCTGGAAGTCGGCCACCATGTTGCCCGCGTGCAGCTCGACCCGGATCTCCGAGTCGTCGTGCAGCCGGATGCGGTAGGCGGTCTTGAAGCCCAGGTACTGGCGCCGCAGCACCACGCCCGCGATCGCGTTGGGCACATGGGGCGCGGGCGCCATCAGCGACAGCGCCTCGGGGCGCGCGATCAGCGTGCCTTGCGCGCCCAGCGTGGGGCTGCCCTGGACGCCGTCGAGCTGCTGGCCGCACAGGCGGTAGCGCACGTGCGGCGGCGCGTCGCCCGCGGGCAACGCGCCCACGCGCTCGGCCGCCACGGGAATCACGTTGGCCGAGCCGATGAAGTCCGCCACGTAGGCGTTGACCGGCGTGCCGTAGAGCTCCTCGGGCGTGCCCAGTTGCGCGATGCTGCCGCGGTCCATGATGGCGATGCGGTCCGACATCGCCAGCGCCTCCTCCTGGTCGTGGGTGACGAAGACGGTGGTGATGCCGGCCTCGCGCACCAGGTCGAGGATCACGTCGCGCATCTGCAGCCGCATCTTGGCGTCGAGGTTCGACAGCGGCTCGTCCATCAGCAGCACGCGCGGGCGGATCACCAGCGCGCGGGCCAGCGCCACGCGCTGCCGCTGGCCGCCGCTCATCTGCGCCGGGTAGCGGTCGGCCAGCGGCAGCAGGCTCACCTTGTCCAGCGCCTCGTTGACGCGGCGCGTGATCTCGGCCTTGGGCACCTTGCGCGCACGCAGCCCGTAGGCCAGGTTGTCGAAGGCGGTCTTGTCGGGGAACAGCGCGTAGTCCTGGAACACCATGCCGATGTCGCGGTGGTGGGTCGACACGCGCGTCACGTCGTCCTGGTCGAACAGGATGCGGCCGCCATCGGGTTCGTTGAAGCCCGCGATGCAGCGCAGCAAGGTCGTCTTGCCGCAGCCGCTCGGGCCCAGCAGGGTGTAGAAGGCGCCATCCGGCACATGCAGCGACAGGTTCTGCAGCACCGTCTGGTTGGCGAACTGCTTCACGACGTTGTCGATGGTGATGGAAGCCATGTCTCTTGTTCAGGGTGGAAGAAGGCGCGATGCTAGGGGCGCCCCGGCCCCGCCACCAGCCGTATTTTTTGGGGCCGGCGGTTAGTTTTTCTGCAGGCTTCCCGGTCTACGATGCGCGCCGAGCCCCCGCCGAAGGCGGCAAGCAACCCCAGAACACAAGAAAACGCATCGAACGCATGAGGAAGAGCAGCCCGTCCGCCAAGGCACGCCGGTGGTGACCCGACGCCTGCCCCCGTTGAAGGCGCTGCGCGCCTTCGAGGCGGCGGCGCGCCATGCCAACTTCACCGCGGCCGCCGACGAACTCAGCATCACCCACAGTGCCGTCAGCCAGCAGATCCGCCTGCTGGAGGACTACCTGGGTCAGCCGCTGTTCGCGCGCGAAGCCCGCGGCGCGAGCCTGCTGCCGCATGCGCGCGACTACTTCAACGAGGTGCAGGCCAGCCTGGACCGCATCGCCAGCGCCACCGCCGCGCTGAAGTCGCCCCACCAGCGCAGCACCCTGCGCGTGTGCACCACGCCCTCGCTGGCCATGAAGTGGCTGATCCCGCGCCTGGCCGGCTTCCAGGCGCTGGCGCCGCAGGCCGACGTGCAGCTGTCGACGCTGGGGCGCCAGTTCTTCGACCAGGCCGAGTCCGGCAGCGACGTACTGGTGCGCCGCATGCCCATGCAGCGCCCCGACCACACCTGCGTGCGCTGCCTCGACGACCACCTGGTGCCCGTGGCCTCGCCGCGCTTCATCGAACGCCATCGCATCGCGGGCGTGGCCGACTGCCTGGGCCACCCGCTGCTGCAGGCGGCCGGCAGCCAGGAGAACTGGCCGCGCTGGTTCGAGCTGGCCGGCGTGCGCGTGCCGGCCCAGTTGCCGGGCCCGGTGTTCGACCACCATTTCCTCTGCATGCAGGCCGCCATGAACGACCTCGGCCTGGCGCTCGCGCCCTGGTGCCTGCTGCAGGAAGACATCCAGGCCGACCGGCTGCGCCTGGTGTTCCCCGAACCGCGCCTGCCGGCCTCCGGCGTCTACGCGCTGTACCGCAGCGAGGGACCGACGGCCGCACTGTCGAGGCAGTTCGTCGACTGGCTGAGCACGCAACACTGGACCGCGCCATGAACCTCCGCACGCCCCTCCCCGCCACGCTGCGCCTGTCGGACTTCCGGCTGATCGCCTTCGACATGGACTCGACGCTGATCGATATCGAGACGGTCGACGCGCTGGCCGAGATCGCGGGCTGCGGCGCCGAGGTCGCGGCCCTCACCGAGGCCGCGATGCGCGGCGAGATCGCCGACTACAAGACGAGTCTGCGCGAGCGCGTGGCCCTGTTGCGCGGCCTGCCGCTGTCGGCCCTGCAGGCCGTCTACGACCGCCTGCGCCTGAACCCCGGCGCCGAGACCCTGATCGCCACCTGCCAGCGCGCCGGCCTGCGGGTGATCCTGCTGAGCGGCGGCTTCACCTTCTTCACCGATCGCCTGCGCGACCGGCTGAAGCTCGACGACACGCGCTCCAACGTGCTCGAGATCGAGGACGGAAAGCTCACCGGCCGCATGCTGGCCCAGCCCTGGGGCGAGGTCTGCGACGGCGAGGCCAAGAAAGACAAGCTGCTCGAATGCTGCCGCGCGCTGGGCATCGCGCCGGCCCAGGCCATCGCCGTGGGCGACGGCGCCAACGACCTGCCGATGCTGGGCGCGGCTGGGCTGTCGGTGGCCTACCACGCCAAGCCCGCGGTGCGCGCCCAGGCCATGGTGCGCATCGACGAAGGCGGACTCGACCGGCTGCTCGATCTGTTCGAACACACCGACTGAGTTCGCTCAGGCTTTCAGGTATTCGGCCTTGGTCCCCAGCCATCGGTCGATGTGGCGTTGCGCCAGTTCAGGGTGCTTCTCGAGCATCACCGGCGCCAGTTCGCGCGCCCAGTCGAGCAGCAGCACGTCGGTCGTGAGGTCGGCGAAGCGCAGCAGCGGCGCACCCGACTGGCGCGCGCCGAGGAATTCGCCCGGCCCGCGGATCTCGAGGTCGCGCCGCGCGATCTCGAAGCCGTCGCTGGTCTCGGCCATGGCCTTGAGCCGCGCGCGCGCGGTCTCGCCCACGCGGCCGCTGTCGCCCGGCGCGTAGAGCAGCACGCAGGCCGAAGCCGCGGCGCCGCGCCCCACGCGGCCGCGCAGCTGGTGCAGCTGCGACAGGCCGAAGCGCTCGGCATGCTCGATCACCATCAGCGAAGCGTTGGGCACGTCGACCCCCACCTCGATCACGGTGGTGCTCACCAGCACCTGGATCTCGTTGGCGGTGAACGCCGCCATCACCGCCGCCTTCTCGGCCGTGGGCATGCGCGAATGCAGCAGGCCGACCTGGACGGCGTCGCCCAGCGTGCCGGCCAGCTCGTCGCGCGTCTCGGTGGCGTTGCGCAAGTCGACCGCCTCGCTCTCCTCGATCAGCGGACAGACCCAGTAGACCTGCCGGCCCTGCGAAATCTGCGACTGGATGCGGTCGATGACCTCGTCGCGCCGATGCTCGGCCACCAGCTTGGTCACGATGGGCGTGCGGCCCGGCGGCAGTTCGTCGAGCGTGGAGACGTCGAGGTCGGCGTAATAGCTCATCGCCAGGGTGCGCGGGATGGGCGTGGCGCTCATCATCAGCAGGTGGGGCTCGAGCTCGCCGCCGGCCTTGCCGCGCAGCGCAAGCCGCTGCGCCACGCCGAAGCGGTGCTGCTCGTCGATCAGCGCGAGCGCGAGGTTCTTGAAGCGCACCTTCTCCGAGATCACGGCATGGGTGCCGATCACCAGCGCGGCCTCGCCGCTCTCGACGGCGGCCGACATCTGGTCGCGTTCCTTCTTCTTCTGGCTGCCCGTGAGCCAGGCCACGCGCAGGCCGCGCGCGGCCAGCAGCGGATCGAGCCAGCCCACCAGCTTGCCGAAGTGCTGGGCCGCGAGGATCTCGGTGGGCGCCATCAGCGCGCACTGGAAGCCCGCGTCGATCGCGCGCGCCGCCGCCAGCGCGGCCACCACGGTCTTGCCCGAGCCCACGTCGCCCTGCAGCAGCCGGTGCATCGGGATCTCGCGGCCGAGGTCGTGCGTGATCTCCTGGCCCACGCGCTGCTGGGCGCCGGTCAGGCCAAAGGGCAGCACCGCGAGCAGCTGCGCATGCAGCGAACTCGCCAATGGTTCGGGCGAAGAAGGGAGCCTCGGCGCGCGCTGCGCCGCGCGCTCCAGCCGGGCCTGCATCTGCGAGAGCTGCTGCGCCAGCAGTTCCTCGGCCTTGATGCGCTGCCAGGCCGGGTGGCTGTGGTCCTCGAGCGCGGCCATCGACACGTCGGGCGTCGGGTAGTGCAGGAAGCTCAGCGAGGCGCGCAGGTCCCAGGCGCCGCGCAGGCCGATCTGCACCGGAATGGTCTCGTCGAGCACCGCGCGGGCCAGGCCCGAACGCACCTCGCGTCGCAACACCGGCTGCGCGAGGCCGGCCACGGTCGGGTAGACGGGTGTGAGCGCGTTGGGCAGCGCGGTGCCCGCGGCCTTGATCGTGGGATGCAGCATCTGTCGCCCGATGAAGCCGCCGCGCATCTCGCCGCGCACGCGCACCCTGGCGCCGACCGCGAGCTGCTTCTGCTGCGAGGGATAGAAGTTGAAAAAGCGCAGCTGGCAGGTGTCGCTGCCATCGTCGACCGTCACCACCAGCTGGCGGCGCGGCCTGTAGCTCACCTCGCTCTCGGTCACGACGGCCTCGAACTGGCCGAGGTCGCCCTCGCGCAGGTCGGCGATGCGCACAATGCGCGTCTCGTCCTCGTAGCGCATCGGCAGGTAGAGCGCGAAGTCGATGTCACGCACCAGGCCGAGCTTGCGCAAGGCACGCTGCACCAGGCTCAGACCGGTGCCGGGCGGACCTGCGGGCGCAGGCGCAGGCGCGCTTGCGGCGGTGGCGGGGGATGGAACTTTCTTGGCGGGCACGGAGGGGCTTCTAGCGCGGGCGGCAAAGGTCCGTCAAGGCACTGCGCGCATCGGGAAAGGTGAAGCGGAAGCCGGTCTGCATCAGGTGCGCAGGCACCACGCGCTGGCCCTCGAGCAGCAGGTCGGCCTGCTCGCCCAACAGCAGCCTGACCGGCGCGGCGGGCGTCGGCATCCAGCAGGGACGGTGCATCACGCTGGCGGCCGTGCGGGTGAACTCTTCCTGCGTGAGCGCGCCGGGCGCGGTGAAGTTGAAGGCCTGCGCGGCCGCACCGTCGCCGGCCCGTTCGGTCAGCGTCCACACGTGGGCCATGGCGCGGATCAGGTCGTGCACGTGCACCCACGACAGCCACTGCCGTCCGCTGCCCAGGCGCCCGCCCATGCCGAGCGCCACCGGCAGCAGCAGTTGCGGCAGCGAACCCTTGTGGCCCAGCACGAAGCCGAAGCGCATGCAGGCCACGTGCACGCCATGCGCCACGGCACCCCGCGCCGCCTGCTCCCATCCCTGGCACAGCGTCGACATGAAGACGGCCTGCGGCGGTGCCTCTTCGGCCAGTTCGGTGGCGTCGCCCTGCGGCTGCACGCCGTAGTAACCGATGGCCGAGCCCGACAGCAGCAGCCAGGGCTTGCGCGGGCGCGTGGCGATCCACGCGACCAGCGTGTTCGTCAGGCCGGCGCGGCTTTGCATCAGCTGGCGCTGGCGCCGCTGGCTCCAGCGCTGGCCGAGGATGCGCGCACCGGCCAGGTTGATGACCACATCGACATCGTCGGTCGCCGGGATCTGCTCGAGCGCCTGCACGCAGCGCACCGCGCCGCCGAAGCCCCAGGCGGCCGCGCGCGCATCGCGCGTCCAGACCGTCACCGCGTGGCCGTCGGCCAGCAGGTGGCGCACCAGGATCTGGCCGATGAAACCGGTGCCGCCGGTCACCAGCACGCGCTGCGCTTGGGTGCCGAAGCGCACCGGTGCGTCGACCGTGCGCTGTTCTTCCTGCGCGGTGCGGCGAAACAGCGCGCGCGCCGCCAACCCGTCGCGCAGCCCCGAAATGCCGACACCCACGCCGCACAGCGCGAGGAAGGCGCCGAGCCAGCCCTGCGGCTGCCACACCAGCGCCGTCGGCTGCGCCGCCCAGTCCACCGCGTTCATGGCCAGCAGCGCGATGAACGCGCCGGCATTGATGGCCAGCACCGTGTGCGTGACGCGCTCGGTCGGCGGCAGCAGCCGGCTGCCGTCTTCGACCACGAAGTCCCACAGCGTGAGCCCGATCTCGACGCCGAACACCGCGAGCAGCACCCCGGCCCACGCGCCGTGCCAGGCCCACGACGACAGCCCGATGAACATCGCGCAGTAGATGGCCGAGCGCAGCGCATGGATGGACAGCTCGCGCCGCGCGCTGTTGCGCTGCGCCAGCGCTTCGGTGCCTTCGTGGTGATAGAGCGTGTCGAAGGCGCCCATCACACCCTGGGCGGCCATGAGCTGCAGCGCCAGCAGGTGGGTATCGATGCTCATGCGGCCACCGCCTGCGGCGCGGCCACTTCCTCGAACACGCCGACCTGGGTGAAGGTGGTGCCCATCAGCCAGTGCCGGATCTCGATGCGGATGTTGAAGCGCTCCGGCGTCTCGTTGTGGTGCCACAAAAAGGTCTTGCCGGGCGTGAGCAGGCCGGGCAGCGGAATGCGCCAGCCGAACACGTCCCAGAAGTAGCCGTCGCTCTGGAAATGCAGGCTGCCGTTGTCTTCCACGCTCAGGACCAGCTTCATGCCCAGGCCCATGCCCACGTACTCCAGCACCTCGCCGCGCGCGCTCTCGCGCATGAAGCTGGTGAACTGGATCGGCTTGCGGCCATGGAGGCGGTAGGTGCGCTGCTTGTAGATGGCCGGGTCCTGCGGCCTGGCGTAGACCTGGATCTCGACCGGAAAGTCGGCGTCGCTGTAGGGAATCAGTGCGCCCTGGATCAGCGGCTGCGTCAGGTGGCCCAGCAGCCTGCCGAAACGCGAGCAGCGCAGCTCGCTGAGTGCGCCCCGGTAATGCAGCGCCTGACCCGGCGACGGGTTCTTGTCGAAGCGCCGCCGGATGTCGGGATGCAGGCCCTGCCACTTGCGCCCGAGGATCTTCTTGAAGAGTTCACCTTCGGAGGGGCCGGGCTGGTGTGAGAGGCGCGCGGCAAGGGAATCAGGCATGCGTCGATTCTGCCTCGGCCACCGGGCGCCATGCCCCCGTTTCGATGCCCTGTTTCCTGGCATGGGACAATTCCAGCCGCCTTCCCCTTTCCTCTCCCCATGCCTCCTTGGCACGGGCCCGTCCGGCCCTCAAGCACCATGCGCGCCTTCACGCTCTCCGATTTCGATTTCGACCTGCCGCCCGACCTGGTGGCACAACACCCGGCCACCGAACGCACCTCCTCCCGTCTGCTCGACGGCACGGACGATGCACCGGTCGACCGCATCTTCCGCGACCTGCCCGGCCTGCTGCGCAGCGGCGACCTGCTGGTCTTCAACGACACCCGCGTGGTCAAGGCCCGGCTGTTCGGCGAGAAGCCAACCGGCGGCAAGCTCGAGCTGCTGGTCGAGCGCGTGCTGACCGGCCAGGAAGTCGTGGCCCACATGAAGGTCAGCAAGAAACCGCCCGTGGGCACCGTGCTGCAGATGGTCGGCGGCTTCACCGCCACCCTGCTCGGCCGCTGGCCCGAGGAAGACGGCGCGCTGTTCCGCTTCGCCTTCGAGAGCCCGGCCGGCGAAGACCCGTATGCGCTGATGGCCCGCTGCGGCCACGTGCCGCTGCCGCCCTACATCGAACACAGCGATTCGGCCGAGGACGAGAGCCGCTACCAGACCGTGTTCGCGCGCGTGCCCGGCGCGGTGGCCGCGCCGACCGCCGCGCTGCACTTCGACGAAGGCCTGCTGGCCCAGCTCGAAGCGCGCGGCGTGCAGCGCGCCAACGTGACGCTGCATGTGGGCGCCGGCACCTTCCAGCCGGTCAAGACCGAGAACATCGCCGAGCACACGATGCACGCCGAGCGCTACGACGTGCCCGAAGCCACGCAGCGCGCCATTGCCGAATGCAAGGCCCGCGGCGGCCGCGTGGTCGCGGTCGGCACGACCACCGTGCGCACACTCGAATCGTGGGCCAAGAGCGGCGAAGCCTCGGGCGACACCCGCATCTTCATCACGCCGGGCTTCGCCTTCGCGCACGTGGACCTGCTGCTGACCAACTTCCACCTGCCCAAGAGCACGCTGATGATGCTGGTGAGCGCGCTGGCCGGCTACGAGCGCGTGATGGCGCTCTATGCGCACGCGATCGAGAACCGCTACCGCTTCTTCAGCTATGGCGATGCCATGCTGCTGGCACGACAGGACTGAACATGCTGAACTTCGACCTCCTCACCACCGACCCCGACAGCCACGCACGCCGCGGCACGCTCACGCTCAACCACGGCAAGGTGCAGACGCCGATCTTCATGCCCGTGGGCACCTACGGCACCGTCAAGGGCGTGATGCCGCGCAGCCTCGAGGAGATGGGCGCGCAGATCATCCTGGGCAACACCTTCCACCTGTGGATGCGGCCCGGCCTGGACGTGATGGCCAGCTTCGGCGGGCTGCACGGCTTCGAGAAATGGGACAAGCCCATCCTCACCGACTCGGGCGGCTTCCAGGTCTGGTCGCTGGGCGCGATGCGCAAGATCAGCGAGGAAGGCGTGAAGTTCGCCTCGCCCGTCAATGGCGACAAGCTGTTCCTCACGCCCGAGGTCTCGATGCAGATCCAGACGGTGCTCAACAGCGACATCGTCATGCAGTTCGACGAGTGCACGCCCTACGACACCAACGGCCACATCACGACCGAGGCCGAGGCCCGCACCTCGATGGAGCTCAGCCTGCGCTGGGCCAAGCGCTGCCAGGCCGAGTTCGAGAAGCTGGAGAACCCGAACGCGCTGTTCGGCATCGTGCAGGGTGGCATGTTCGAGAACCTGCGCGAGGAGTCGCTGGCCGCGCTGGTCGAGATGGACTTCCCCGGCTATGCCATCGGCGGCGTGAGCGTGGGCGAGCCCAAGGCCGAAATGCTGCACATCATGGCCCACACGCCGCACCGGCTGCCGGCCCACAAGCCGCGCTACCTGATGGGCGTGGGCACGCCCGAGGACCTGGTGCAGGGCGTGGCCGACGGCGTCGACATGTTCGACTGCGTGATGCCCACGCGCAATGCGCGCAACGGCACGATGTTCACCCGCTTCGGCGACCTCAAGATGCGCAACGCGCGCCACAAGAGCGACCCGCAGCCGGTCGACCCGAGCTGCACCTGCCATGCCTGCGCGGGAACCTCGGGCGTGTCGTGGAACGACGGTGGCCGCGAGGGCTTCAGCCGCGCCTACCTGCACCACCTCGACCGCTGCGGTGAAATGCTCGGGCCGATGCTGTGCACCATCCACAACCTGCACTACTACCTGAACCTGATGCGCGAGATCCGCGAGGCGCTCGACGCCGGGCGCTTCACCGAGTTCCGCGCGCAGTTCAAGGCCGAACGGGCGCGCGGCGTCTGAGGCGCACGGCCGCCCGGCTCAGGGCTTGACGTAGACCTCGCGCCCGGCGACGAAGGTCCGCTCGGCCTGCAGAAGGGCCAGCGCATCGTCGGTCACGGTCAACGGGTCGGCATCGAGCACGGCGAGGTCGGCCCACTTGCCCGCCTCCAGCGTGCCCTTGCGGTCTTCCTCGAAGCTCAGGAAGGCGCCATTGCGCGTGACCGTCTGCAGCGCCTGAAGGCGATCGAGCCGCTGCCCCGCGCCGAGGATGCGGCCCGTGGTGCGCTCCTGCCGCACCACCGATGCCCACACCGCGCTGAACGGACTCACCGGGATGTTGTCGCTGCCGGCCGCCACGTCGATGCCGGCCTCGAGCAGCGCGCGCTGCGGCAGGAAGCCATCGCCGTCCGTCGCTTCGTCGAGCCGCGACGCACCGTTCTTCCACAGCATGTAGAACGGGATGGTCGTGACCTGCAGACCCAGGCGCAGCAGCCGCGGAATGTCCGCCGGCTGCACGCGGCCGATGTGCTCGACCACCCAGCGCCGCCCGGCCAGCGGGAAGCGCGCGTCGATGGCATCGAAGACGTCGAGCACCTCCGAGAGGCGGTCGACCACCACGCAGTGCACGCGCAGGTCGTGCTCGGCCGCGAGCCAGGCGTAGTCGCTGAAATCCTCGATGCGGTTGGCCCACTCCACGAAGCCAGCCCAGCCGGTGTTGGGCAAGGCGCGCCGCACCGCGCGCGCGGTCGCCGGCTGGCCGCCCAGGCCGATGAAGACGCCGCCGATGGCAAGCCACGGATCGCCCGTGCCGCGGCCGCGCGCGAACGCGAGCCAGTCACGCATGGCGCGCTGCGCCTCGGCGGCGTTGTCCCAGGTCGGACTGACGCACAGGCGGGTGCGCATGCTGAGCCCGCCCTCTTCCCACAGTGCGCGATAGACCGCAATGGTCTCGGGCGCGGAGCCATGGCCTTCGTAGACGCTGGTGGTGCCGAAGGCGTGGTACAGCGGCAGCGAACGGCGCAGGCCCTCGAGCCGGTCGGCGAAGCCGAAGGCCGGCACCTGTGTGAGGATCGAGAACTCGACCAGCGGCCGCTTGTTGGTCTCGACGATCACGCCGCTGGGCGCACCGTCGGCACCCCGTTCGATGCTCAGGCCGCCGCAGTCGGGGCAGGTGTCGGCCGTGATGTGGTTGCGCTGCAGCGCCAGCGAATTGAGCGCGCTGTGGCCCGGCGGCACGCCCCAGTTGCCGAACAGGCCCGGGATGTACACGGGATGGTCGGGTGCGACCGCGTCGAGTTCGTGCCGGTCGGGCATGCGCTTCTCGGCCAGCGTCTCGGGGCCGCCGAAATAGAAGGGTGGCTGGCCGACCGGCATGGTGAGGATCCACTGCCCCTTGGGCAGCCGCTCTACTTCCTGCCGCACCACCGCGAGCACGTCGGCGATGCAGCGCGCATGCGCCAGGCTCGGGCGCAGGGTCTTGAGGCCTTCACGCTCCATGTGGGCATGCGCGTCGATCAGGCCCGGCAGCACGGTGCGCCCGGCCAGCGCGATGTGTCGCGTGTGCGGCCTCTGCCAGCGCGCGATGTCGACATCGCTGCCCACCGCCACGATGTGCTCGCCCGCGATGGCCACGGCCTGCGCCGGCGCGGCACCCGGCACCATCGTAAGCACCTGGCCGCCAGTGAGCACCAGATCGGCTGCCGCGCTCATCGGCGCCGCTCCGCGCCGTACCAGGGGAACAGCTTCTGCAGCAGCAGCGCAAACAGCTGGTCGGCCAGGAATCCGACGGCGCCCAGGTAGATCAGCCCGACGAACATGATGTCGACGCGGAACACCAGGTGCGCGAACGAGATCAGGAAGCCCAGCCCCTTCTCCGCACCTACCAGTTCGGCTGCCACCAGCACCACGAAAGCCACCGCGGTGGCCTGCCGCAGACCGGCGAAGACAAAGGGCAGTGCCGCAGGCAGTGCCACCTGGAGCAGGGCCGCCACCGGCCGCGCGCCCAGCGTGGCGGCCGAACGCAGGTACACCGGCGGGATGTCGCGCACGCCGATGAAGGTGTTGACCCAGACCGGGAAGAAGGCGCCCCAGGCGATCAGCATGACCTTCGACACATCGCCCAGGCCGAACCAGACGATGGCCAGGGGCACGATGGCGATCGCCGGGATCGCGCGCAGGCCGTGCAGCACCGGGTCGCTGAGCTGGCGCAGCACGGTGAAGCGCCCGGTCAGCACACCCGCCAGCACGCCGGTCGAGGCGCCCAGCAGGAAGCCCCAGAGCGCGCGCTGCAGGCTGGCGCCGAGGTGCGGCCAGATCTCGCCCGTGCCCCAGGTCATCTCGGCGAACACGCCCGCCACCTGCGAGGGCGGCGGGAACATCTTGGTGTTGATGCCAGGCACCACGCGCGGGGCGATCTCCCAGACCGCCAGGAAGACCAGGAAGCCCAGCACGCCGAGCACGAACTGGCGACCGAGCGCGCCGCGCTGGCGCGTCTGGCGCTTCTGCAGGAACTCGCGTTCGATCGCGGCGCGCCGGCCGGCGGCGTCGCGTGCCAAGGGCGGCCCGGCGGGCGCAGGACGCGCAGCCGGGGTCGCATGGGGGAAAGGTCCGATCGCGCTCATGCCGCGGCCTCCTCTTGCGTCCCGTGCAGTTGCGCGAAGGCTTGGCCGATGCGCGCATAGATCGCGCCGAAGGCCGGGTCGCTGCGCTCGCGCGGGTACGGCAGCGGCACTTCGATGATCTCGTGGATGCGGCCCGGATGCGGGCTCATCACGACCACGCGCTGCGCGAGGAACACTGCCTCCTCGATGTTGTGCGTGATGAAGAAGATCGACAGCTGCAGCGCCTCCCAGATGCGCAGCAGCTCGCGCTGCAGCGTGGCGCGCGTGAGCGCATCGATGGCGGCGAAGGGCTCGTCCATCAGCAGCACCTGCGGCTGCGTGGCGAGCGCGCGCGCCACCGCCACGCGCTGGCGCATGCCGCCCGAGAGTTCGAAGGGATAGCGGTCGGCGGCGTGCGCCAGCCCGGTGAGGGCCAGCAGTTCCTCGGCGCGGGCGCGCCGCTCGGGCCGGGCCAGCCCTTGCTGCTTGAGCCCGAACTCGACGTTGCGCCGCGCGGTCAGCCAGGGAAACAGTGCGTACTCCTGGAACACCACCCCGCGGTCCGGGCCGGGCCCGGTCACCGGCTGGCCCTGCACCGTCACGCGGCCCAGCGTCGGCTGCAGGAAGCCCGCGATCATGTTGAGCAGCGTGGTCTTGCCGCAGCCGCTCGGACCGATGGCGCAGACGAACTCGCCGGCGCCGATGTCGAGGTCGACGTCGGTCAAGGCCCAATGCAATTCGCCGCCGGCCGAGGCATAGAGCTGCGACACCTCGCGCAGGCTCACCGCCGGGGCCGGCGTCAGCTCGGCGCTCACGACAGCGTCACGCGGTCGGGCGCCGCGGCCCGCAGCGCGTCGGGATAGATCAGCTTGCGGTAGAGCGTGCGCAGGTCTTCCTTCGGGCGTTGCGCCAGGCCGGCCTCGATCGCCCATTCGCCGTTGAGCACCAGGTCGTCGAGCAGCCGGTTGTCCAGCCGCACGCCGACCTGGATCGTGTCGAGCCCGGCCTTGGTGGTCTCGACCGAGGTCTTGGTGCGCTCGGCCACCAGCGCGACGGCCTCGGCATGGCTGCCGCGGTAGAACTTCTCGGCATCGATCAACGCGCGCACCGCGGACTCGACCAGCTTGGGCTGGCGCTGAACCAGTTCTTCCGCGGCCGTCAACACGTAATGGCTCAGGAACACCTTGTCCAGACCGGTGTCGGGCAGGATGCGCACCTTGCCGCCGCTGTCGTCGACGGCCTTCTGGCCCGAGTCGAAGCCCCAGGCGAAGGCATCGATGCCGCCCTGATTGATGGCGGTGATGGCGTCCGGTCCGCGCAGGTTGACCAGCGTCACGTCCTTGGGCGTGAGGCCGTACAGCGACAGGTAGCGTGCGAGAAAGTAATGGCCGCTGGTGCCCAGCGGCGTGGCCACGCGCTTGCCCTTGAGCTGCGCCGGGGTGTCGATGCCGCGGTCGGTGCGCGCGGCCACCACCATGCCGCTGGACAGGCGCGTGAACTCGGCCACGATCACCGCGCGCACGCCGTTGGCACCGGCCAGCCCGACCACGCTGTCGGTTGCAGTGGCGAACTGCGCCTTGCTCGAAACCGCGGCATCGAAGGCCAGCCGGCCCGAGGTGAACTGCAGCGTGCTGGCCTCGATGCCGTAGTTCTTCCAGTAGTTCCTGCTGGACACGAGGTAGGGCACGGCCCAGCTGAAGCCCTGGCTCTCGGCCACGACGATCTTCTCGGCCGCGGCGGCACGCGCGAAGGGAGAGGCGGCCAGGGCCAGGCCGGCGGCGCCGAGGCCGAACTGGCGGCGGTTGATCAGGAGATCGGTCATGCGGGAATCCAGGAAAGAAGGGACGAAGGAAGGAAAGCGAGAAGGCTCAGCCGTAACCGTAGGGCTCCGGCGCCTGTCCGGTGAGAAGCCAGCGACCGAGGCCTTTCTGGCGCTGGTCGAGCGGGTCATGCAGCGTGTGGACGCGCACGTTGCGCCAGTAGCGGTCGAAGCCGTGGCGGCGCGTGGTCGCGCGCGCCCCCATGAGCTCGAAGATCTGCGCGGTCACATGCAGGGCCGTGCGTCCGGCCTGCAGGCGCGCTGCTGCGATCGACATCGCGAGCTGCCCGCGCTGCACGAAGTCGAGCGCACCGCCCAGGTCCCAGGCGCGCTGGAAGTCGCGCAGCGCCTCGTCGGCCAGCGCCGTGGCAGCGCGCAGCTGGCCCCAGAGTTCGCCGGCGCGCAGTTGCAGCAGGCCGTCGTCCTGCGCGCGCGCCACGCCGGCGCCGGGCCAGGGCTCGGCCTGCTCGCGCACGTAGCCGATCGCTTCGGCCAGTGCGCCCTGCGCGTTGCCCAGGTAGATCTCGGTGAGCACCAGCTGGCCGATCAGGTTGCGCAGCGAGGCCCGCGCGCTCGAGGCCGCACCGGGCGGCCCGAGCACCTCGCCGGCCGCGACCTCGACCCGGTCGAAGCGCACGCTGCCGCTGTCGGTCTGGCGCTGGCCGAGGTTGTCCCAGTCGTCGTTGACGGTGATGCCGCTGCGCCGCGTGGGCACGACGGCGAAGATCCGCTCGGTCGGCTCCGGGCCCAGTGCGACCGAGACGTTGAGCAGGTCGGAATCGCTGGCGCCCGAGCAGAAGCTCTTGACGCCGTTCAGTTCATAACCGGAGGCCGTGCGGCGCACGCTGAGCCGCGTGTCGCGGGCGTTCACGGCATTGCCCCAGAACCACTTCTGCGAGACGGTGGCGCCCAGGTAGCGGTCGTGCTGCACAGGCGACCCGAAGAGCAGCACGCTGGCCACCTGCAGGTGCTGGAAACCGACGAGATGTGCCAGCGAGCTGTCGGCTGCGGCCAGGCGCCGGACGATCCGCAGGATCAAGGGCCAGTCCGCTTCCTGGCCACCGTAGGCGCGTGGCACCGCAAGCGTGAGGAGGCCGCTGTCGCGCAGCAGTTGCCGCTCGGTCAGCGCCGTGCCGCCGGCCCGGTCGCGCTCGGCCGCCGTGGCAGCCAGCGCGCTTGCCGTGTGCTCCACGACCGCCTCGAAGGGGCCGAGGTCGGTCGAATGAACCGAGGGGTATGCCGAGGAAGATGCCGAGGGCAGTGGCGAGGAAAGCAGAGAGGTCACACGCAGCCTGGAGGGTCGAGGGCCGCCGTCGGGCGGCCACGCGGGGACCTCAATCTAGGCGTGTGCGCCTTGTCCGCCAACGATTCTTAGCGGCCATGCTCATGCGAAAAACGTCTATGCAGCGGGCGGCGCAGCGCCTCGGATCAGCGGCTGTCGCGCTTGCCCTGTGCGCGCCGGGTCTGCGAGCCGGCATGCGCATGCAGCGCGATGCCCGCGGCGCTTTCCTTCAAGGGGTTGCGGCGCGCGGCACGCGCGGGGATGTCGAGCGGCGCGGTCAGCGGCGGCACGCCGGCGGCGGCCGCACCCAGTGGCGATTGCGCAGCGGGTGCCTTGGCCGAGCGCGTGTCCGAAGAGCCATTGCCCACGGCCGCCTGCTTGAGCTTCAGCGCCTTCTTGACCGCAGTCTTGAGGCGAATGGGCTTGGCCTTCGTGGCGACGGCTTTCTTCGCGACGACCTTCTTGGCGGGGGTCTTGGGCGCTGCCACGGCCTTCGCTCGTGCGGTCTTCTTCGCCGGCGCGGCCTTGCCGGACTCGCGCTCGGCACGGCCCTCGAGCAGCGTCAGCCGATCCTCGAAACGCCCGAGCACCTCGGCGAAGACCTCGGCCTTGCGGCCGGTGCGCTGGTTGTCGCCGCCGACGGCCGAGCGCTTGCTGGTGGCCGCGCCGCGCGTGGCCACGGTCTGGCGGCGATACAGGTCCCGGTACTTGTCGCGCAAGGCGCGTGCGCGTGTCACCTTCCCGCGCAGACGCGCCGCGGTCAGATCCTTGATCGGGGCGGCGCGGCTTTGGTCGAACAGACTCAGTTCGGCTGCGGTGAGCAAGCCGCGGGCTTGGGTCAAGGTGTAGGCCATGGATGAATCTCCTTCTGTCTGATTGCGATGCCGGGCGACACCGTGGCTTCACCTTAGACGCCATCGCTGGCCAGCGATGTCGGACCAGACCTTCCATTCGGGCAGCGCGAAAAAAAGCCCGGCATGGCCGGGCTTCGGAGGGGCGCGCAGCCGAGGCGATCAGTCGCGCAGTTCGGCCGGCACGGTGCCGCCGTTGGCCGCCAGTTTGGTCATCACCTGGCGATGCAGCCAGACGTTCATCTTGGCGCTGTCGCTGGTGTCCTGGCCGTAGCTCAGCTCGGCCGCCAGTTCCTTGCGCGCGGCCAGGCTGCTGTCGAGGCCGAGCAACTTCATGAGGTCGACGATGGAGGTGCGCCAGTTGAGGCTGGCGGCGCCGGGCATCGCATCGAGGACGGCGGCCACGTCGCCCAGCGGAATGGCCGGGGGTGGCGCCGCGACTGCGGGTGCGCCGGCAGCGGCCGGTGCGGGCGCGGGGGCCGGCGCAGGAGCGGCCTGGGCCGACGGGAAGATCTTGGAGAGGATGCTGCCGAAGATGCTCATGGAAATTCCTTGGTGGTGGTTGAACAGGCGATGGAACGCGCGCGCAAGGCGCCGCCCCAGCTTCTATCACGCAGGTGCCGCACCGGCCAGCGGTTCCCCTTGCGATCGCGCGGTGGGATGTGCGGAAGTCCCGCAGGCATGGCAGAACTTCGAGAAGGCGCTCTTGCGCGCATCGCAGGTGCCGCAGTGGTCGAACAGGCCGATGCCGCAGTGCGGGCAGAAGTCGATCTCGGCGTTCTTCAGGTCGACCGGCCGCTCGCAGCCCGGGCACACGCTCTTGGCCAGCCGGGTCAGCGCGGTGTCGTAGCTCAGCTCCTCGCGGCGCACGATGTCGGGCTGGGCCTCGGCCAGCTTCTGGCGCGCGAGGTAGCGGTTGAGCCCGACGATCGCATAGCGCCCCACCAGCACGGTGATCACGATGCCCACGATGTAGCGCACGTAGCCGCCGTAGCTGGGCAGGTAGGGCACCAGCTCGACGAAGAAGGCGAACAGCGCGAAGAAGATGAAGCCCCAGACGAAGGGCCAGTAGGTGCTCTTGCGCTTCTTCACGAACAGCCAGCCCGCGATCAGCAGCAGCGGCAGCGTCAGCGCGAGCCGGTAGCCGAACACGCGCAGCTCGACGCGGCGGTACTCGGCCTGCAGCCGCTGCTCGGCGTCGTACTCGAGCACCGACAGCTTGCGCTGCGCGGCCTCCTGCGCCTGGCGCGCGTCGAGCGCCACCTGCTGCTGCGCCTCGACCTTCTGCTGCGCCGCGTCCTCCCGGGCCTTGAGCGCGTCCAGTGCACGGGTGCGGGCGATGAGTTCGGTGTCCTGGTCGGGTTGCGCCGTGGCGTGGCGCGTGGCGATCCAGTTGTCGAAGGTCTCGCGCGCGCTGCGGCTGCTCTGCGCGGCGGCGCTGCGCTTGAGCTCGGCCTGCTCCAGCGCGTTGGCGGCCTCCTGTTCGATGCGCTCGGCCTCGCGCACGCCGTCGCGCAGCGGATCGGCCGCGGCGCGATCGATGAAGTCGTCGGTCTGCAGCGTGCGCTCGACCCGCGGCAGGTCGTTGACCAGCGTGCCGCCGAGCCCGGTCAGGAAGCCGGCGAACACCAGCGCCACGACCCACAGGCCGCGACGAAACCATTTCTCCGAGAGACGCAGTGATTTGCTCATTCTTTTTTTCCTTCAGGAGGGTTGGAAGGCAGACGCCTAGAGCGCCAGTGTGACCGGAGCCGCGCCCAGCCCGCTGCGCTGCAGCCAGGCGAACACCGAATCGGCCGTGATGGTCTCGATGCGGTCCGAGAAGCGCTTGTCGTTGGGATGGTCGTCGAAGGCCACGTTGGCCTTGCTCACCCGCCCCCCGAGCCGCGTGAGCGGCCCGAGCGCCAGCACGCCCGGCTCGTAGCCCTTGAACTGCAGCCAGGCCTGGGCCTGGGCACGGGTGCGGATGGTGCCGGGCTCCATCGCGGCGGCCAGCGTCTCGAGCGCCCACTGGTTGGACTGCTGGTACTTCTGCGCCCAGGCATAGCTCACGATGCTGTAGGCCGGGGTGTGCAGCCGCACGAGGCTGTCGGTCGGCGCTTCCAGCAGCGCCAGCAGTTGCGCCTGCACGGCCGGCGTCGGCACCGACCACGCGGCCTGGTAGCGCCAGGGGTCGTCGAGGAAGAACTCGCCCAGGCCCTGGCGGTACACGCCGGCGACCGCGGTGCCGCACTGGTTGAGCTTGTGCGCCACGCGCCAGGGTCCAGCCTCGGTCTTGTAGGCCAGGCCCAGGTGCGACCACTGCAGGCCGTAGCGCGTCAGGTCCTGGCCGGCACGCGCCAGCAGCACGACACGGGCACCGCTCGCATCGAGCGCCTGCGAGGTGCGCTCGGCCAACTGCATGCCCTTGACCACGTTGTCCGGCGTCGGCCGCACCTGTTCGCAGGAGCGTCCCGCGTGCGCCTGCATGGGAAAAAGGAGGGCGCCTGCCAGGCACACCACCAGGACCAGCGCCAGGATGCGCAGCGCCATCTGCAGGTTGCGCCGCCAGCGCGGCACCCGGACCTCCTCGTCGAGGTTGAAAGAAGCGCTCATCTGCGAACTCACACCAGCCTCTCGTTGTGCAGCAGTGCGCGGCCGATGGCGTTGGGCACGAAGGCCAGCACCTCGCCGGCGGCCGAGAGCACCACGCCCGAAGCGATCACGCTGACCGTCACCGCCGTGCCGACCGCCGTCGACACGCCGCCCACTGCGCGGCCCGCCACCCGCACGCTCGCACGCGCGCCGTCGGAGGCCCGCGCCAGCACGTAGGTGACGCCGTCGACCGAGGCTTCGACCGCCACCACGGTGAGCACCGAGCCGCCGACCGACAGCGCGGCGGGCACTGCGACCGAGGCGCCGACCGCGCCGCCGGCGGCCGATGCGGCACCCACCACCGAGGCCACGGGCATCAGCGACAACGCAGCCGAGGTTTCGCTTTGCGCACGAACCGACAGCGGAGAGAGCAGCGACGCCGCGATGGCGGCAGCGCTCATCCAGGCCAGGATCCGTTGTTTTTTCATGAGGAACTTTCGAAGAAAAGAAGAGGAAAAGAAGACGAAGGAAAAGCGGATGCCGTATCGGTCAGACAAGGGCTTGCATGCGCTGCCTCGCGGCCATGTAAAGAAGCCCGGATGATGGCGGCCCGACGGGCAAAAGGGCGCGACTGAATGCACCAGTTCCTCCCAAAGAGGCCGGAAGTATCTGGATTCGATACTTCTCGGAGGCCGCTTGGCGCCTCAGAGGGAGCGCAGATCGGCGCGCGTGAAGGGCCGTTCGATGCCGGCCAGCCGCACGGCCACCGTCTCGAGCAGGCCCTGCGTCGGGGCCGGCTGGCCCGGCGTCTGGAACAGCAGCGGCACCAGCAACGCACCCAGCCATACGAACCAGGGCGGGCGTGGCGGCGCACGGCGACGCGCCAGCCACAGGAAGCCGAGGCTGACGACCACGCCGAGCAGGAAGCCTGCGAGCACCTCGGAGACCGAGTGCGCATCCAGGGCCAGCCGCGACACGCCGATGGCCGCGCCCAGGCACCAGCCGGCGCCCCACGCGATGCCACGCACACGCCGCGAGGCCCGCGCCGACGCCAGCCACAACAGCACCGGCCACACGCTGGTGCCGATGGCCGTGTGACCGCTGAAGCCGGTGAAGTCCCAGCGAGCACTGCCGATGCCCCAGCCCATGAAGGCCAGCTTGCTCAGCAGGATCAGGCCGCTGCCCGCGCCGAAGGCCAGGCACCACGCCAGCGCGGTGCCGCGCCCGTCGCGGGAGATCCACAGCATCACGGCGATCAGCAAGGCGACAGGCAGCATCAGGGCGCTGTCGCCCAGCCAGGTGAAGGCGTGCCAGGCGTCTGCAGGAACGATGGCGAGCAACCCCGCCATCAAGCCGAAAGCAGCCCGCTCACGCGCGACTGGAGCAGTTCCGGCGTCACCTGCGCCGGCGGCACCACCGCCCCCACCTGGAGGCCGACCCGGCTGAACAGGCCGCGGCGGAAGGGCTGCACCATCGCCACGTTCTTGCCCTCGCGCACCTCGACGCGGCTGAAGAAGGAACCCCAGAGGTTGGTCAGTGCCATCGGGATCACCGGCGGCTCGACGCCCACGGCGCGCGCGCCGGCAAGGATCTTCATGACGCCGCCCTTGAAGGGCTGCAGCGAGCCGTCGCTGGTGATCGCACCCTCGGGGAAGATGGCCAGCAGATCGCCTTCGCGCAGCACCTCGACGGCCTGCGCGAACGCGCGCTCGTAGGCCGCGGGGTTGTCCTTCTGCGGCGCGATCGGGATCGCCTTGGCCAGCCGGAACAGCCAGCCCAGCACCGGCACGCGGAAGATCCGGTGGTCCATGATGAAGCGGATCGGACGCGGGCTGGCGGCCATCAGCAGCACCGCGTCGATGAAGCTCACGTGGTTGCACACCAGCACGGCCGGGCCTTCGGTCGGGATGTGCTCGTCGCCTTCGATCTTGAAGCGGTAGACGAAGCGCGACAGCACCCAGGCCACGAAGCGCAGCAGGTACTCGGGCACCAGCAGGAAGATGTAGAAGGCCACCAGCGCGTTGGCGATGCCGGTGAACAGGAAGATCTGCGGGATGGTGAAGCCGGCCCCGAGCAAGGCGCCGGCGATCACCGAGCTCGCGATCATGAACAGCGCGTTGAGGATGTTGTTGGCGGCGATGATGCGCGCGCGGTGCGTGGGCTGGCTGCGCAGCTGGATCAGCGCGTACATCGGCACGCTGTAGAGCCCGGCGAACAGCGACAGCAGGCCGAGGTCGGCCATCACGCGCCAGTGCGCCGACTGCGCGAGGAAGGCGCCCAGGCCCATCTCGGGCCCGGCCGGCAGGCCGCGCGAGGCGAAGTACAGGTCGATCGCGAACACGCTCATGCCGATCGCGCCCAGCGGCACCAGGCCGATCTCCACCTGGCGCCGGCTCAGCGTTTCGCACAGCAGCGAGCCGATGCCGATGCCGACCGAGAACACCACCAGCAGCAGCGAGGCGACCTGCTCGTTGCCGTGCAGCACTTCCTTGGCGAAGCTGGGGAACTGGCTCAGGAACACCGCGCCGAAGAACCACATCCACGAGATGCCCAGCAGCGAGCGGAACACCACGATGTTGCCGCGCGCGAGCTTGAGGTTGCGCCAGGTCTCGCTGAAGGGGTTCCAGTTGACGACCAGCTGCGGGTCGGTGGCCGGGGCCGTCGGAATGGCCTGCGCGACGCCACGGCCGACCAGCGCCAGCAGCACGCAGGCCACGGCCACGCTCGTGTGGCCGATCTGAGGCAGCGCCACCAGCAGGCCGCCCGCCACCTGGCCCAGCAGGATGGCGACGAAGGTGCCCATCTCGACCATGCCGTTGCCGCCGGTGAGCTCGCGCGCCGCCAGCACCTGCGGCAGGTAGGCGAACTTGACCGGGCCGAAGAGCGTGGAGTGCAGCCCCATCAGGAACACGCAGGCCAGCAGCACCACCGCATCGGCACGGAAGAAGCCCCAGGCCGCGAGCACCATGATCGCGATCTCGAGGTTCTTGACGAAACGGATGATCCTGGTCTTGTCGTACTTGTCGGTGAGCTGGCCGGCCGTGGCCGAGAACAGCAGGAAGGGCAGGATGAACAGCGCCCCGATCACCAGACCCGCCATGGCCGGCGGCATCCAGCTGAGCTGCAGCTGGTAGGTCACCATCACGGTGAAGGCGAACTTGAACAGGTTGTCGTTGGCCGCGCCGGCGAACTGCGTCCAGAAGAAGGGCGCGAAGCGGCGCTGCTTCAGCAGGGCGAACTGGTTGGCGTGGGCATCGGATGCCATGGCGGATGTTGTCATTCGAATGTCCCGGTGGGGCTCCTCAGGCCGGCGAGGCGGCTGCGCGTGGATTGTGCCGCAGGGGCCGGCGGCCGAAGGGCCCGCAGCATCTGCAATGCGGGCCAGCCTGCGCAGGCCGCGGCCAGATGCTTGAGGCTGTGGCCCGACACCAGTTGCCCGGTCGCCTGGTAGATCGCGTCATCGCCCAGCCCCAGCAGCTTGGCCACGCCGTAGCAGCAGATGACCACGCCGAGCTTCAGGCCGAGCGCGCCCGGCACCGGCCGAAGCAGCGCCAGGCCGAGCACCAGCGCCATCCCGCCGAACTGCAGCACGGCCCAGGGCAGCACGTTGCCGCGCAGATGGCAGGCTGCCAGCGCCAGCAACCCGGCCACCAGCATGCCGCAGGCCACCGGCCAGGCGACCCGGCGGCCGATGCGCTCGCTGACCGCCAGCCCGACCATGCCGGCGAAGGCGACGGCCATGCCCAGGCGGTCGGCCGTCAGCCGCAGCGCATCGGGATGCAGGTGGTAGAAGGCCGAGCCGAACGCGGTCAGGACCAGGCCCCCGAAGAAAAGCCCGGCACAGTGCCGCACCGCGGCCGTGCCGGCCGCCGCCCCGTCGAGGCGGCGCAGCCGGAGCAGCCCCCAGACGCCCAGCACCGCGAACGGCAGGTTGCTCAGCACGTCCATCGCATGGGGCAGGCCCCCCCAACCGCGGCCGTCGGCAAAGCCGGTGCCGGCCATCGGATCGGGCAGCGCGGGGCCCAGGCAGGCGGCGAGCACGCCGAGCAGCAGGGCGGCCAGAAGCTCGCGCTCGCGCGGGTCGAGCGTGGCCGGGAAACGGGGAGGCGTTCGGTTCATGGCGCGAATCTAGGCGCCAGCACCCATGCATTGGCATCGAAAATCGATACGGTCCGCCGGTCGCATCCGATCGGTATCGTCTTGCAATACCCTCCTCCCTCATGAGCACCACTGTCGATCTGGTTCAGGCCCTGAAGAACGAACTCAAGAACGCCCGCATGACCTACGCCGACCTGGCCCGCGCGCTGGGCATGGCGGAGTCCAGCGTCAAGCGCATGCTGGCCAAGTCCGACATGCCGCTGAGCCGGGTCGATGCGATCTGCCGCGCGCTCAAGATGGACTTCGCCGAGCTCGCGCGCCGCGTGGCCGACGCCCAGCCGCTGCTGCGCGAGCTCACGCTCGAGCAGGAAAAGGCCGTGGTGCGCGACAAGAAGCTGATCCTGGTCGCGATCAGCGTGCTGAGCCAGTGGACGCTGGAGCAGATCGTCGGCGCCTACCGCCTGAGCGAAGCCGAGTGCATCACCTGCTTCGCCCAGCTCGACCGCATCGGCATCATCGAACTGCGGCCGCTCAACCGCTACCGGCTCAAGCTGGCCAAGACCTTCCGCTGGCGCCCGCACGGGCCGGTGATGAACTTCTTCCGCGACAACGTGGTGCTCGACTACTACAGCGGCGGCTTCGACGGCCCGGCCGAGGGCTTGCTGCTGGTGCACGGCTCGATCAGCCGGGCGCTGGCGCCGTCCTTCCTCGAACGGCTGCAACGCGTGGCGCAGGACTTCGCGCAGCAGCACCAGACCGACCAGAAACTCTCGCCCGACGACCGCGAGGGCTACACGCTGCTGCTGGGCATGCGGAACTGGGAATTCGAGGCCTTTACCCGGCTTCGCCGCAACTGAACAGAGGCTGTGGCGCCGATGCCGCATATTTCGGCGCATATCCGACGAATATCGATTACACGTTTCTCTAGTTTGTCAAGACGGGTAAACTCCTATTTCTGCAGAAAAGAGGGCCTCCGGGCCCCACCGCAAGCGCAAACTCCCATGAACGCCGAGGTGAACCGCCCTGCCGGTTCGACGACTGCCTCATTTCGATTCGCCGTCTGAAGAGCCATCGCCTCCGTGCGATGCACCGAAGGAGCAAACCCGTTGCAAGGCGCAGCGGGTGAATCTCTCAGGTACCCAGGACAGAGGGAGCGGCAACCTGAACCTCGGGCCCGGCCCGCACGCCCTATCTGCCGCGTGCGCCGGTCCGCCGTTTGTGCCTTCCCAAAAGGAATCGGACCATGCGCGTGATTGTTCTGGGCGGCGGCCTGCTCGGCGTCGCTTCGGCTTACTACCTCCAGCAGCTGGGCCACGAGGTCACTGTGATCGACCGCCATGCGGCACCCGCGGCCAAGGCTCGCGGCATGGCGAGTGCGCCCGCCCGGCTGCCCCCTTCGGCGACGCCCGAACGCAGCCTGTGCAGCACGGCGATCGACGGGCTGCGGCGCCGGCTGCGCCGTGTGTCCGGCTACCTCACCGGCACGCGCCACCGGCCTGCCGCCCGGCTGGAGCACATGGTCCGCCTGGCCACCTACAGCCGCGAAACCGTGCATGAGCTGCGCCAGGAGGCCGGCGTGTCGCAGGACCTCCGAAGCGCCGGCTGGATGCGCATCTACACCGACGCCAAGGCTTTCGAGTCCTTTTCGCACAACGTGCGCCGGCTGCAGGCGCTGGGCTGCTCGCTGCAGCTGCTGTCGCCCGAAGAGGCCCTCGGCATCGAACCCGCGCTCGGGCATCTGCGCGGCCAGATCGCCGGCGCCGCCTTCACGCCCGAGGACACCTCGCGCGACCCCGCGGCCTTCGCGGCCAGCCTGGCCTTCATGTGCCGCGCTGCCGGCGTGCGCTTCCTGATGAACCACTCGGTCGTCCGGCTGCATGCGCGCGACGGCCGGATCGATCACGTGGAACTCGCCAACGTCGACGGCGAGCGCAGCATGCTGCGCGCCGATGCCTACGTGCTGGCGCTGGGCACCGGCAGCGTGCCGCATGCGCAGGCGCTGGGCATCGCCATGCCGCTGCGGCGGGTGCGCGAATACCGCATCGAGCTGCCGATCCAGAACGCGGCGCGCGCGCCGCAGGTGATGCTCAACGATCGCACGGAGCGCCTGCGCATCCACCGCATCGAAACGCCGCAGGGCGAGCGGCTGCGGGTGTGCTGCACCGTGCGCCTGGCCACCGATGCGCAGGACCTGCCCGACTCCACGCACTACGCCCGCATGCTGGCGCGGGTCGAGACGCTGCTGCCGGGCGTGGTCGACCCGACGCACGCGGAGTTCTCGAGCACGCTGCACGCGCGCAGCGCCAGCGGCATGCCGCTGATCGGCCGCACGCCGCTGCGCAACCTGTTCCTCAACACCGCGCCGGGGGCGCAGGGCTGGGTCAACGCCTGCGGCGCGGGCAAGTCGATCGCACGCATCGTGAGCGGGCTCTCGCCCGAGGTGGAATTCGCCTTCGCGAAGGGCTGAGCGCCCGACGCGCGCAGTCGCGCCTCAGTCCGTGACGAACACCGTGAGCACGCCGGTGTAGCCGTACACATGGTGGCGCGCGATCTCGCCGGCCGCGAAGAAGCCGGTCAGCGGCACGTCGCCCAGCGCGTGGCGCACGATCTGCATCTCGGCACCCGGCGCGCCGAAATGCGCACCGCCGCGCCCTGAACAGCTCACATACACCGCACCCGCGATGCGGCGCGCCGGATGCGGCGCGGCCTCGGCTTCACCCGCCGCCACGGCGCATGCCGTGGCCAGCGTCTGCTCCTCGGGCTCGAGCTCTTCGCGGATCTCGGCGCAGATGCGCATCAGGTCGGCACGCGCGGCCTGGGGGCTGCGCCGGCAGAAGCTCATGCGCATACCGGCTTCGGCGGTGTCGGCGATCGCGATGCCGCGGCGCGTCGGGTCCAGGCCGATGATGTGACGCACCAGCACGTCGGCCCCCAGATCGCCGGTGCGTCGGATGCCGTCGCTGCCCGCATCCGCGAGCCCAACCAGCGTGGCGCGCACCACCTCGATCGCTTCCTGCGGCGCATCGAGCGAGATCTGCAGGTCGCTCAACAGCACGTCGAGCGCGGGCTCGCCGTCGAGGCGGAGCAGCAGGTTGCCGTCGACCTCGGTGATCTCGCGCTCGCGCGACACCGGCTGGCAGCCCTGCGTGACGCGCGACACCAGCCGCACGCCCTCGCCGAACACCACGCCCGACATCCCGCCCGAGAACACGCCGCGCGCCGCGCCGTGGCCCCGGATGTTGCCGTTGCCGCCCAGCGCGAACTGCAGCGCCCCGCGACGCCCGGACGACAGGCCGCCGAACAGGTAGCCGGTGTCGGTGCGCCCGGCCATCTCGCCGACCAGTTCGGCCAGTTCCGGCGTGCTCGGGTCGGCATGCACCAGCGCGGTGTGCGCCTCGAAGCCGCTCATCTCGGAACTGCCCAGCGGCGCCACGCCGGAGAACACGCGGTACTGGTCGCTGGGCAGCGCGCACAGCATCACGCTCAGGGCCGGCTCGTCGAAGTATTCGGCGTTGTTGGCCGCGACGCCGAAGCCCACAGTGCCCGACCAGTCGGTGATCTCGGGCAGTTCGGCCCCGAGGTGGTCGAGGATGTCCTGCGCCTCGGCCGCATAGTGGTCGGTGATGTAGAGCAGGCCCAGCGTGGGCGCGGCGGCGTAGTCGGGCAAGGCCATCTGCGCGCGCAACTGCGCCAGCGCAAGGCCCGCCGCCATCCGCCATTGCGGATGGGTGGCGTGGCCGGTGGGAAAGAGCTTCATGCGCGCGGTCCGGGATCCTGGTGGAGAGAAAAGAAAAAGAGCTCAGCCGCGCGCGCGCCGGGGCGCGGCTGCGGCGGAAGGCTTGGCCGCGCTCTTGCGCGGGGCGGTCTTCCGGCTGGCGGTCTTGGCGGCGGTGCGCGCGGCGGGCTTTGCCGCGGACTTCTGCACGGGCATCGCGCCCGGCATCTTGGCGTGGGCCGCATCCTGCATCGCCGTGCTGGCGATCTGCTGGAACTGCTGGGTCAGCGCATTCCACCACTGGAGAGGGTCGACCACCCCGGGCGCCGCGGCCGGTGCCGGCTTTGCGCCGTCGGCATCGGCGGACGACGCCAATGGCGCAGCAGCCGGTTCAGGCGCGGGCGCGGGTGCCGGCGCTTCGACCGGCTCCGCCGCCGGACGGGTGAACACCTTGGCCAGGTCTTCCATCTGCACGTTCATGCCGCGCAGCGTCGACAAGGTCATCTTCTGCACTTCGAGCGCCTGGATGGTGGCCTTCAACGCATGGCCGTTCTGCTCGAGCCAGTACTGCACCGTCTTGAGTTCCTGGATGCGCTTTTCGAGCTCTTCGACGCTGAGCGTCGGCGCCACCCAACTCGACAGGCTGGGCATGCCGTGGGCAGCGCCGCCACCGGTGGCCGTGCCGCCGGCCAAGCCCTTGAGAAAATCGAAGCCGGGAACGAACTGACTGAAGGCAAAAGGGGAATTCGCGTCGCTCATGGCTGTCTCCGGCAGTGGTGTGCGCCAGCTTACTCCACGCCGCCGGCGTGGCGTGCCAGACGCCGCGCCGCCACGGCGGCAGGTCAGTGACGGTGCGCAGGCGCGGCGGCCCCGGTGGCGGCCCCCGGGGCCACGCTGCGCACCGGCACGTTCAGCGCCAGCGAACTCTTGGCGCCCTTGGCATCCTCGAACTGCAGCGTGAGGGGCAGGGTCGCGTCCTTGACGATGGGTTGCTTCAGGTCCATCAGCATGAGGTGGTAGCCGCCCGGCTTGAGTTCGACCGTGCGATGCGCGGGCAGCTCGACGCTGGACACCCCGCGCATGCGCATGGTGTCGCCTTCCATCTTCATTTCATGGACCTCGGCCACCCCGGCGGCCGGCGTGCTGGCGCCGACCAGCTTGAGGCCTTCGTGGGCCGTGAGCTTCATGAAGGCGCCGGTGCCGCTCTGGCCGGGCACGGCGGCGCGGACCCAGGCGTCCTGCACGTCGACCGGCGCGGCGGTCTGAGCCCAGGCCGAAGCGCAGGCGGCAAAGGCCATGCAGGTCGCCGCGCGGCGAAAGGTGGTGGTGAAGGTCATGCAAAACTCCTCGAAGACAGAAAACGTCAGGGATCGAATGGGCGGCGCAGGCCTGCGGCCTGGTCCGTGTGGCGCGGCCGGCAGGTGCACGGCGCGGCCAGACAAGCTGGGGCTCAGGCGCGAAGCGGCGGGCCGCGGGCCGGCAGCGGCGCGGCGGCCAGCGCCACGCGCGTGGCCTCGAGCGATCGCACGAGGCGGCCGAGCGGCCGCACGGTCGGCCCCGGCCGCCCGGCCGCGGCCTGCGGCGGCGCGCCCCCCGGCAGGCACAGCGGGCAGTCGAGGTGGCCCGCGCCGATCTCCTGCACGCCGTCGGCCGTGTGAAGCACCATCTTCACCGCACCGACGCTGGAGCAGACCAGCTCCAGCGCCTGCGACCGCACCAGCGGCGATGCCGCGGCCACCCCGAGCGACAGCACGAAACTCCACAGCACGAAGCGGCCGAGCAGGCTGAAACGGCGGAGGCAGAGGACGTGGCGCAGGGCGGCAGGCATGGGAGCGCCGATTATGGCGCCGGCACCTGGCGCGTCACGCGGAAGCCCCGGGCCGCCAGCAGGGCCGGCAGGCCCTTGGGGCCGACCATGTGCAGCGCACCGACCGCCGCGAAAACGCGGTGCCCCTGGCCATGCACGCGCGCGATGCCGTCGGCCAGGCCGGGATTGCGGTCGTCCAGCAGGCGCTGCAGCGCACTTTCGTCGGCCGGCGTCTTCACGCAGTCGCACCATCGGCGGTAGTCGCTGAGCTTCTTCCAGTCGCTGGTCGCCCAGACGGCGGCGAGCTCGGCACCCATCGCGCGGGCCTGGCCGGACTCGAGCTCGTCGAGCGTCTCGTCGACCTGCGCGATCTCGTCGGCCTCGCTGTCACCCGTCAAGGCCCGCAGCTGCGTGCGCGCATCCTCGAGCGCGACGACCGGCTTGGCGTGGCTGCGCGCATGGAGCGCCAGAAATTGTTCGCTGCCCCACTCCGAGAACATCCCATCGTGGCGCACCGCGAGCCCTGCCAGGGTGGTGGCTTGCAGGATCGGCCGCAGGCGCCCCAGCGCATGGGCCGGCAGGCAGGCCAGCGCGATCTGCCGGTCGAGCCGGCGCTGGCGATCGGGCGTGAGGATGCGCGCCATGACAGCCGCGTCGAGCGGTTCGGTGAACACCGCCAGCGTGGCCGGGTCCGTCAGGTCGAGCTCCAGCGCGAGGATGTCGCTCTGACGCAGCGCGGCGCGCACCCGTGCGCCGGGCGACATCCAGGCCGGCTTGCCCACATGCATGGTGCCGTAGAGCCAGGAGCTGCGGCCGTCCTTCTCGAGGCGCCACAGGAAGCCACGGTCCAGCGCCGGCCCGGAGGCCTTCTGCACCGCGTCCCCGGACGGCGTGACGGTGGGCACGCAGACGGCCGGCGCGTCGGCCGCCAGCGCCGCGCCCGCCATGCCGAAGGCCAGCACGGCCGCCGCCATGCGCCGGAAAAAGCGGCCCGGGCGCGGGCATCGAAACGACAGCCAATGGCGCTGCAGGCGCATGGTCTTCCCCGTAGACAGAAGTATGGATTTGGTTACAAGGCAGCTATGCTGATCGCATGCAGAGCATATTTCACCTCGCCATCCACGTTCGCGACCTCGACGGTGCGCGCCGCTTCTACGGCGACGTGCTCGGCTGCGCCGAAGGCCGCAGCACCGAGACCTGGGTCGACTTCGATTTCTTCGGCCACCAGCTCTCGCTGCACCTGGGCGAGCCCTTCGCCACCACGCGCACCGGGCGCGTCGGCGACGCGATGGTGCCGATGCCGCACTTCGGCATCGTGCTCGAGTTGCCCGACTGGCGCGCGCTCGCCGAACGCCTCGAGGCCGCCGGCACCGACTTCGTGCTGAAGCCGCAGGTGCGCTTCGAAGGCCAACCCGGCGAACAATGGACCATGTTCTTCTGCGACCCCTTCGGCAACCCGATCGAGGTCAAGGGCTTCCGCTCCTTCGCCGCGCTCTACGACAAGTAGCCGTGGCGCCCGAGACGACGATTCGCGACCTCGCCTCGCCGGCGCTGGAGAAATGAACCCATGAACGCACGCACGCACATGGCCTGGATGTCGGTCCTGATGGGACTGACAGGCGCCGCGCATGCGGTGCAGGACTGCGAGCTCAACGGCGAGCCCGTGAATCCCGCCAATGGCTACACCACGCAGGGCAAGACCGGCCTGATGCGCTGCAAGGACCGCGACAGCGGCGAGCTGCAGCGCGAGCAGGAACTGCGCAACGGCGTCTTCATGGGCATCGTGCGCTACTACGACAAGGGCAAGCTGGCCAAGGAGCAGAGCGTCAACGCCAAGGGCAACCTGCACGGACGCGCACGCGAGCTCTACCCCGATGGCCAGGTGCTGCGTGAAGCCACCTACGACGACGGCCACGAACTCGGGCTGGTGCGCAGCTTCCACCCCAATGGCCAGTTGCGCCGCCTGGCCTTCTACGCCGACCCCGGCGGCGAGCGCGCGGCGGCCGAATTCACCCCCAGCGGCCAGCTCTCGGCCCTGCGCTGCGCCGATCGGCCGGTGCTGGCGCCGGCGCTCGACGACGCGCGCCTGTGCGGCTTCGTCGGGCCCCAGCCCTCGCAGGTCGAGCTGTTCGACGGCAAGGGCGGACTGCGCGCGCGGCTGTCCTTCACGACCGGCAAGCGGGTGCGCAGCGAACGTCTCTACGACAACGGCAAGCCCGAGTCGGTGGACGAACTCAGCGGCAGCCAGCGCACCGAGCGCCGCTTCTCCTCCGAAGGCATCAAGCGCTACGAACTGGTCTCGCTGATCGCCGAGCGCAGTGCGCTCAAGCAGCACGAGAGCGAGTACTCGGAGAAGGGTTCGCTGGTGCGCGAGCAGCGCTGGACGCCCGCCGGCCTGCCCCTGAGCGACGACAGCTACTACCTCAACAGCCAGCCGCGCAGCAAGACCGTCTACAGCGGCGAGGGCCTGGCGCGCGTCGCCGACATCACCGAGTTCCACGACAACGGCCAGCGCGCCGCGCAGGGCCGTTTCGGCGCCCCCGCGCCGCGCGGGCGTCTGATCGCGGTGGGCCTGCACCGACGCTTCGATCTGCAGGGCCGGCTGATCAGCGAATCCAACTACGACGACAAGGGGCGCGTCACGCGCGAGCGCACCTGGGACGCCAACGGCCTGCCCGACCGCGACGACGAGGTCTTCGAGGACGGCTCGCGCAAGGCCTACGCCAAGTAGCCCTGGCGGCTCGGCGCGGGCCGACGTCGGATCAATCCAGCTTGACGCCCGCGGCCTGGATCACCGGGCCCCAGCGTTTGGCTTCCGCCCGCGCCAGGCCGAAGAACTGCTCGGGCGTGCCGGGCATGGCTTCCATGCCGATGTCGGCAAAGCGCTTCTGCACCGCGGCCGTGGTGAAGGCCTTGTTGAGGTCGCCGTTGAGCTTGCTCACCACGTTGGCCGGCAGGCCGGCCGGGCCCAGCAGGCCCTGGAACGCGAACACCTCGCTGTCGCGCACACCCACTTCGGCCAGCGTCGGCACGTTGGGCAGCAGCTTGCTGCGCACGCCCGAGCCGATGGCCAGCACGCGCACCTTGTGGCTCTGCATGATGGTCAGGCCCGAGGCCAGGTCCAGGAACATGCACGGCACCTGGCCGCCCATCACGTCGGCCATGGCCGGTGCCGCGCCGCGGTAGGGGATGTGCGTGATGAAGGTGCCGGTGCGGTTCTTGAACAGCTCCATCGCCAGATGGTGCGGCGAGCCGTTGCCCGGCGACGCGTAGTTCACCTTGCCGGGGTTGGCCTTCACGTAGGCCAGGAACTCCTTGAAGTCCTTGGCCGGGAAATCGGGATGCACCACCAGCGCCAGCGGGAACTTGCCGATCGCGCCGATGTAGCTGAAGTCCTTCTGCGGATTGAAGGGCAGCTTGCCGAACAGGTGCTCGTTGAAGGCCAGCACCGCGTTGTCGGCCGACAGGATGGTATAGCCGTCGGGCTTGCTCTTGGCCACCAGGTCGGCGCCGATGTTGGTGGCCGCGCCGGGGCGGTTGTCGATCACGATCTGCTGGCCCAGCGTCTGGCGCATGGCTTCGGCCAGCGTGCGCGCGATGACGTCGGTGCCGCCGCCTGCCGGGTACGGCACGACCCACTTGATGATCTGTTCGGGATAGGCCGACTGTGCGCGGGCAAAGGGTGCGGCAGCGACGGCGGCGCCCGATGCGAGCGTGGCCAGGAGGGTACGACGGTCCATGGATTCAATCTCCGTTTGTGGTTATGAGGGCAGACAGGGATGGTACGGGCAGGTCCTGCAGCGCGTGCGCCAGCGCTTCGCTGCAGCGCGCCTCGTCGCCGACCTGTTCGAACAGCAGCAGCGCGAGCCGCGCCAGGAACAGCGACTCGCGCTCAGGCCCGGCTTCGGTGATGGCGCGCGCGCAGGCGGCGTAGAGGCGGTCGCGGGCTTCGGGAGGCAGGGCAGTGCTCATGGCTGGCTTTCGGTTGGGATGGCGCACAGGGCGCGGCGCAGCGCGGCCGCGAGCGCACCGGGCGGCACGCGGCGCCAGCGCGCGGCGACATGGCCGTCGGGACGCAACAGGTAGGCAGCGCCCTCCTGCGCGCCCAGGGCCGCGAACAGCGCGGCATCGGCTTCGAGGCGGCGCAGTTGCAGCCGGCCAGCCGCGACCTGCCGTGCCTGCGCGAGTTCGGCTTCGTCGACCGGCTCGGCCACGTTCTCGGGCGCCAGCACCAGCAGCGTGAACGCCGGCAGGTTCACGTCCACGTAGCCCGGCATCGCCTCGCCCGGCAACGGGCACGCGGGCAAGGCATCGCCCGCGCTCGACAGCGCCGACGCCGCATAGCGCACCGCTTCGGTCTGACGCGGGTTCACGAGCTGCGCGATGTCGCGGTGCGCGCCGGCCAGCGACAGCGCGGCCTCGCGCATCAGGTCGAAGCCGCGCGAGGGCGGCGACATGAACTCGGTGCTGCGCATCGCGTTCTCGGCGTTGATGTGGAAGGCTTCGATGCGCTCCTGCGAGTAGCTGTCGAGCAGCGCCTCGCCCGCGAAGCCCTCCGCCACCGCCGCCAGTTTCCAGGCCAGGTTGTCGGCATCGTCGAAGCCCGAGTTGAGCCCGCGCACACCGAAGATCGGCATCGCATGGGCCGCGTTGCCCGCGAACAGGATCCGGCCATGGCGGTAGTCGGCCAGCGTCATCGCGCCCGCGCGGTAGACCGAGGACCACACGGTCTTCCACGGCAGGTGGCCTTCGCCGATGGCGTCGAGGTGGCGCTGCACGAACACGCGGATCGCCTCGGGCGTCATCGCGTCCTCGGTGCGCTGGCCGGCGCGCAGTTGGTAGTCGATGCGCCAGATGTCGTCGGGCTGGCGGTGCATCAGCACGGTCGCGCCGCGGTGCCAGGGCGGATCGAACCAGGCGCGCCGCTCGGTCGGGTAGGCGCTCGGCAGTTCGATGTCGATGATCACGTAGCGGCCCTCGTAGGCCGCGCCTTCGAGCGACAGGCCGAGCGTCTTGCGCACGAAGCTCTGGCCGCCGTCGCAGGCCGCGAGCCAGCGGCCCTGCAGCGTGTAGGCCGCGTCATGGTTGCGCACCTCGAGCGTCACGCCCTCGGCATCCTGCGCGAGCGCCGTCACCTCGGTGGCCCAGCGGATGTCGATGAGTCCGGGCTGCTGGGCATTGCGACGATGGATCGCGTCGAGCAGGCTCTGCTCGATGTCGTACTGCGCGAGGTTGACCATCGGCGGCAGTGGCTGGCGCGGGTCCTGCGGCATCTCGAAGCGGAACACCTCGTCGGTCCTGTAGAAGCTGCGCCCCACCGACCACGGCAGGCCCTTGGCCAGGAAGCCCGGCAGCGCGCCCAGCCGTTCCATGATCTGCAGGCTGCGGCGCGACACGCAGATCGCGCGGCTGCCCACGCACACCGTGTCGTCGGCCTCGATCAGCACGCTGCGCACCCCATGGTTGGCCAGCCCGAGCGCCAGCGCCATGCCGACCGGCCCGCCGCCAGCGAGCAGCACCGGATGCACGCCGGGTTCGCGGCCATCGACCAGCGCCGGCGTGCGCGGCGCGTAGCGCGTGTAGTGGAAGCTGCCGACCGAGGGCGGCAGCGTGCTTTCGTCCGCGCGCGGCGGCACGGGCCCGCTGGCGGCATCGCCGGGGCGCGCGGAGGGGGCGACAGGAGCTGCGGTGTTCATGCGACGGGATTCTCCCGATGACGCAGCCCGAGCGGTGTCGTAATCTCGTACGAGGTGCTTACCCTAGGGCGCCCTTTCCCGACTTGCAATCAATGAAGCGCTGGCGCATCCCTCCGTCCGACCTGCCGATCGCGCCCGCCGTGATCGGCGACGTGCTCGCGGGCATCGGCACGCCGGAGCTCGCGACCCATTGCCTGGCCGCCATGCAGCGCGTGCTGCCCGCGACCTTCTGCACCGTGTTCGCGGTCGGCGCCTCGGGCGCGCTGGAGGCCGTGTCCGCGGCCAGCAGCTACGGCAACACCGCCGAACGCACGGCCGCGCGCTACATCGCCGAGCGCTTCGACCGGCTCGATCCGCACATGGTCTGGCTCGCGGCCCGCGCGCGGCCGAAGCAGGCGCAGCGCTGGATCGGCCACCACCTTGGCGACGAGATCGAGGATGCGGTCTACCGCGCCGCCTGCTACAGCGACGTGGGCATCCGCGAGCGTGCGTCGGTGCTGTTGCTGCTGCCCACGGGCCAGCGCGCGGCCGTGAGCTTCTACCGCAGCCTCGCCCAGCCGGCATTCGACGCCGGCGACTTCGCGCAACTCGAAGTGCACGCCGCGCTGCTGGCCGACGCGACCGCCGCCCACGGCCGCAGCGCCGTGGTCGCCCGCGAGACCGCCGACCCCGCGCTCGCGCCGCGCCTGCTCGCGCTCAGCCAGCGCGAACGCGAGGTGATCGGGCATCTGCGGGCCGGCCGCACCGCCAAGGCAACGGCACGCGAGATGGGGATCGCGCTCACGACGGTGCGCACACATCAGTACCGGGCGTTCCGGCGGCTGGGGATCGGGTCGCTGAGGGAGCTGTTGCGCGGCGGTGGCGCCGCCGCCTGAAACTTTTCAGCCCTCGGCCACCGCCTGGCTGCGCGCCAAGGCCTGCGCCTTGAGCGCCTCCGCCGCCGCCCGCTCGCGCGCGCCCGGCGCCACGACTTCCTGGTCGATCGCGCCGAACAACGAGCGCCCGTCCGGGCCCTTCATCTCGATGCGGATGGTGTCCCCGTAGCGCATGAACTCGGTGCTGGGCTGGCCGTCTTGAATCGTCTCGATGCAGCGCTTCTCGGCGATGCAGGAATAGCCCTTGGGCCAGTCCATGCCGCCGCCCTTGCGCTCGACGCCCTTGTTGCTCACGGTGCCGCTGCCGACGATGCTGCCGGCGCGCACGTTGCGCGTCTTGGCGATGTGGGCGATCAGCTGGCCGAAGTGGAAGGTCATTTCCTCGCCCGCATCGCACAGGCCGACCTTGCGGCCGTTCCAGGTGCTCTGCAGCGGCAGGTGGACGCGGCCGTCGCGCCAGGCCTCGCCGATCTCGTCGAGCGTCACGGCGACCGGGCTGAAGGCGGTGGCCGGCTTGCTCTGGAAGAAGCCGAAGCCCTTGCCGAGTTCGGCCGGGATCAGGTTGCGCAGGCTCACGTCGTTGACCAGCATCACCAGGCGGATGCCGTCGAGCGCCTGCTCGGGCGAGGCGCCCATGCGCACGTCGCCAGTCACGACCGCGAGTTCGGCCTCGAAGTCGATGCCCATGGCTTCGCTGGGCACCACCACGTCGTCGGTCGGGCCGATGAAGTCGTCGCTGCCGCCCTGGTACATCAGCGGGTCGGTATAGAAGCTCTCGGGCACCTCGGCGTTGCGCGCCTTGCGCACCAGCTCGACGTGGTTGATGTAGGCCGATCCATCGGCCCACTGGTAGGCGCGCGGCAGCGGCGCCATGCAGCGGGCGGGGTCGAAGGGGAAGGCGTGGCGCGCGCGGCCGTTGTTGAGCTCGTCGTACAGGTCCTGCAACTGCGGGCTCAGGAAGCCCCAGTCGTCGAGCACCTGCTGCAGGCGGCTGGCGATGCCGGTGGCGTAGTGGGCGAGCGAGAGATCACGCGAGACGACGACGAGCTGGCCGTCGCGCGAGCCGTCCTTGAGGGTGGCGAGTTTCATGGTGGCGGCGAGCCCGGATGCGGCCTCGCTACTAAACTGGTGGAACGGCGGCAGTGTACCGAGGTGAACCTCCGGCGCGCCGCCCGGTCCATACCTGATGACGCTGAACGCCCTCTCCCCCGCCGCCGGCCATCTGCCGGCCGAGCGCACCGCATGGCGCACGCCGCTGCTGGTGAGCGCGGTGGTGGTGGCCGCGCACCTGGCGTTGCTGGGCGCCATTCCGCTGGGCAACACGCCGGATGCACAGGCGCCGGCCGAGCGCTTCGTCACCCGCACGATCGTGATCACGCCGCCGCCGCCGGTGGCGGAGGCGCCGAAGCCGGCGCCCACGCCGGCGCCACCGCGCGCCGCGCCCCGGCCCAAGCCGGTGAAGCCGCGTCCTGCGCCCGCACCGGCGCCCGTGCTGCAGGCGATCACGGCGGAGCCCGAACCGGCGCCGGAAGCGCCCGCTGCGGCTTCGTCGGCCGCGCCCGAGGGCGCAGCCTCCGCGGGAGACACGACGCCCCCCACGGCCAGTGCCGCACCCGAGCCGCCACCACCCCCTCCTCCTGCACCCGCCGAGGTCCCGCCGCCGCTGGCCGTTCCCGGCGCGGTCCGGCTCAAGTTCGCCGTCACCGGCCAGCAAGGCGTGGCACCGATGAGCGGCGTCTTCGGCGAGCTCAGCTGGCAGCAGGACGGCCAGGCCTACGAGGCGCGGCTGTCGCTGAGCTTCCTGTTCAAGACCCTGCGCACCCAGCAGAGCACCGGCCACATCGGGCCCGCGGGCATCACGCCCGACCGCTTCTCCGACACCCGCAAGACCGAGGTGGCCTCGCATTTCGTGCGCGACCAGGGCCAGATCGTGTTCAGCAACAACGCGCCCAGCGTGCCGTTGATGCCCGGCGCGCAGGACCGCCTGAGCGTGATCCTGCAGCTCGGCGCACTGCTCGCGGGCGACCCGGCGCGCTACCCGACCGACGGCGCGATCGCCATCCAGACCGCGGGGCCGCGCGATGCCGACATCTGGATCTTCAAGATCGGCGAGGAAGAGAACCTGCGGCTGCCCGGCGGGGATTTCGCGGCCCGCAAGCTCACGCGCAACCCGCGCTACCCGTACGACGACAAGGTCGAGCTCTGGCTGGCGCCCGCGCTGGGCTACCTGCCGGTGCGCATCCTGCTCACACAGCCCAACGGCGACTTCGCCGACATGCGTTTGCGCGAACGGCTCGCCCCGGCGGCGGCGAACTGAATCCCACAATAGCCCGACCAGAAGATCAGCGCGCCGGCCTTGAAACTGGCGCGTTAAATGCTATCTATCCTTCCATGAACGCCATCGACATCCTCACGGGATCCGCCATGAACATGCTTTACGACTCGGAGTCCTTCGTCGTCGTGCACGTGCAGCCCACCGAGGGCGAGGCACCGGTCGCGCCGCACATACCGGTGCTGGCGCGCCACGGTTTCGAGATCGTCGACAAACGCTCGGGCAAGGAGGTCTACCTCGACGGTTCCTGGGCCGAGCTGTTCCAGCAGCAGATCACCGCCTGGCAGCTCAACACGCCGACGCAGGAAGAGGTCGAGGACACGCTCGAGGGCTACGCGGAGCTCGCGCAGAACCCCGTACTGGTGCACTAAGGGCCTCAGCGTCGGCCGTAGAGCCAGCCGTACATCGGCCCGACCAGCAGCAGCACCGCCACCAGCCGGCAGACCTGGAAGGCCGTCACCACCGGCACGCCCAGCTGCAGCACCTTGGCGGTGATCGACATCTCGGCGATGCCGCCCGGCGAAGTGCCGAGGATCATCGTGGCCGGATGCAGCCCCGTGCCCCAGGCCAGCAGGAAGGCGAAACCCGCGCAGACCGCGATCAGCACCAGCGTGCCGCAGGCCACGCTCAGCAGCCAGCGTGGCGCGGTGTGCAGGAATTCCCGGCTGAAGCGCACGCCCAGGCTCACCGCGATCACCAATTGCGCCGCGTTCGACAGCCATTGCGGCACGGCCGACAGCTGCACGCCGCTCACCGTGAAACCGATCGCCACCAGCAGCGGCCCGATGAACCAGGGGTTGTTGCGGCCGGTGGCGCGCATCAGCAAGGCGCCGGCACCGGTGGCCAGCGCCAGCAGCACCAGGCCGCCCCACTGCACGTTGCGCACCGAGGGCGGGTTGATCTCCAGGCCCTGCAATCCGCTCCACTGCATCGCGAAGGGGATCGCGATGGTCACGATCACCAGCCGCAGGCTGTGCGCCGCCGCCACCAGGTCGGTGCGCGCGCCGACTTTCTCGGCCATCAGCGTCATCTCCGACGCGCCGCCGATCGCGCCTGCAAAGTAAGCGGTGGCTCTCATGGAACGCTCGGGCACATGGGGCATCCGAGGTCCGTGCCCACGCTCGAGCCAGAGGCCGAACAGCCCGCCGGCCAGCAGGGCCCAGACGATCGCCAGCGCAATCGCCCACCAGATGCCGGCCACCAGCGCGACCACGTGCGGCGTGAAATAGAGGCCCAGCGCACCGCCGATCACCCACTGGCCGCTGTTGCGCAGCACCGTGGCGCTGGCGGTCGGCGCATTGGCGATGGACGCGATCGACACGGCCAGCAGCGGGCCGATCATCCAGGGCAGGGGCGTGTGCAGCGCCAGGCAGACACCGGCGGCGGCCAGCGCGAGCAGGAGCGTGGCGGCGACGCGCAGCGGGAAACGGAAGGAAGCGGGCAAAGGTAGGCGACAGGAGATGGCGGCCAGGCACCGCAGGCCACGCGTAGTATCGCCCGATGCCTGTCCGCCTCTCCTCCGTCCGGCCTTGGGCCGTCCTCCTGGGCGCTGTCGTGGCGCTGTCCGCCTGCACCCTGCTTCCGCCCGCCGACGACGCGCCGGTGGAACGCAAGGTGGCCACGCTGCTGCCTGTCGATGCCTTGCTGCTCGGCGAGCAGCACGACGCGGCCGCGCACCATGCGATCGAACGCGAGACCGTCGAGGCCCTGGCCGCGCGCGGCCGGCTCGCGGCGCTGGCGCTGGAGATGGCCGAGGAAGGCAACGACACCGCCCATCTGCCCGCCAATGCGACCGAGGCCCAGGTGCAGACGGCCCTGCGCTGGAACGACAAGGCCTGGCCCTGGGCCGATTACGGCCCGGCGGTGATGGCGGCGGTGCGTGCCGGCGTGCCGGTGGTCGGCGCCAACCTGCCGCGCGCGCGCATGAAGGATGCGATGGCCGACGTGTCGCTCGATGCGCAGTTGGACGAGGCGGCCCGCGAGGCGCAGCGCGAGGCGGTGCGCAGCGGCCATTGCGGCCTGCTGCCCGAAACGCAGATCGGGCCCATGACGCGCATCCAGATCGCGCGCGACCGCGCGATGGCGCAGGCGGTGCTCAAGGCGCGCCAGCCCGGCAAGACGGTGCTGCTGGTCGCCGGCGCCGGCCACGTGCTGCGGCCGCTGGGCGTGCCGCAGCACCTGCCGAGCGACTTCAAGGTGACGAGCGTGCGGCTGCTGGCCTCGGCGGCCGTCGATGCGGACGGCGCCCGCGGCTACGACGCCACCTGGCGCACCCCGCCGCTGCCTGCCAAGGACTACTGCGCGGGCGTCAAGGCACCCGCGCGTCCCTGATGAAGGACCCGACTCAGGCCGCCTTGCGGATCGCGTCGGCCAGCGTGTTGACCAGCGTGTCGATGTGCGACTTTTCGACGATGTAGGGAGGCGCGATCACCACCACGTCGCCGGCCGGGCGCACCAGCGCGCCCTTGTGGAAGCAGTCGACGAAGATGTCGTAGGCGCGCTTGCCCGGCGCGCCGGCGATCGGCGCCAGTTCCACGGCCGCGGCCAGGCCCAGGCTGCGGATGCCGATCACATTGGGCAGGCCCTTGAAGGCGCTGTGGAAGGCATCGCCCAGCACCTGGCTCATCTCGCCGGCCCGCGCGAAGAGGTTCTCCTGCTGGAACAGCTCGAGCGTGGCGATGGCCGCGGCGGCCGCCACCGGATGGCCCGAGTAGGTGTAGCCGTGGAAGAACTCGACCACGTGCTCGGGCGCGTCGGTCTTCATCATCGCGTCGTACAGCTTGTCGCGGCAGATCACGCCGCCCATCGGGATCACGCCGTTGGTCACGCACTTGGCGAAGTTCAGCATGTCGGGCACCACGCCGTAGTAGTCGGCGCCGAAGTTGGTGCCCATGCGGCCGAAGCCGGTGATGACTTCGTCGAAGATCAGCAGGATGCCGTGCTTGTCGCAGATCTCGCGCAGGCGCTTGAGGTAGCCCTGCGGCGGCAGGTACCAGCCGGCCGAACCGGCCACCGGCTCGACGATGATCGCGGCCACGTTGCTCGGGTCGTGCAGCGGCAGGATGCGCTGTTCGAGTTCGAGCAGCGGGTCCTCGGCCCAGACCGGTTCCTGGTTGTGAATGTAGGCATGGTTCACCGGGTCGTGGATGAAGCGCATGTGGTCCACGCGCGGCAGGAAGGCCGAGCCGAAGACCTTGCGGTTGCCCGGAATGCCGCCCACCGACATGCCGCCGAAGCCCACGCCGTGGTAGCCCTTCTCGCGGCCGATGAACACGTTGCGGTGGCCTTCGCCACGTGCGCGGTGGTAGGCCAGCGCCACCTTCATCGAGGTGTCGGCCGCCTCGGAGCCCGAGTTGCAGAACAGCACCTTGTTGAGGTCGCCCGGGGCCAGCGCCGCGATCATCTCGGCGGCCTTGAACGCCTTGTCGTTGCTGATCTGGAAGGCGGTGGCGTAGTCGAGCGTGTCGAGCTGCTTCTTGATCGCCTCGTTGATCGGCTTACGGTTGTGGCCCGCGCCCACGCACCACAGCGAGGAGATGCCGTCGATCACCTTGCGGCCGTCGTGGGTGGTGAATTCCATGCCGTCGGCGGCCACGAAGACCCGCGGGTCCTTCTGGAAGGCGCGGTTGGGGGTGAAGGGCAACCACTGGTTGTCCATGTTGAAGTCGTTCTGAGCCATGGTCACTCCTGCTGAGGCGTGCGTGAGAAGGAAAAGCACATTCTGGCACCGCGGCGAGGCGCGGGCAGGACTGCGACAATGGCGGCCCTTATGACCTCCGCCTACATCCTGACCCTGTCCTGTCCCGACCGCACCGGCATCGTCCATGCCGTCTCGGGCTTCCTGCTGGAACGCAACGGCAACATCGAGGAAGCGGCGCAGTACTACGACGCCGGCACCGGCCTGTTCTTCATGCGCGTGCGCTTCGCCTGCAGCGACCACAGCGAGGCCGCCCTGCGCGAACAGCTGGCCGGTTTCGCCGAGGGCTTCGGCATGTCGCTGCAGCTGCACGCCGCCGCCCAGCCGATGAAGACCGTGATCCTCGTGAGCAAGGAAGGCCACTGCCTCAACGACCTGCTGTTCCGCTGGAAGAGCGGCCTGCTGGCCATCGACGTGCGCGCCATCATCTCGAACCACCGCGACTTCTACCAGCTCGCGGCCAGCTACAACGTGCCCTTCCATCACATCCCCGTCACCGCCGCCACCAAGGCGCAGGGCGAGGCGAAGCAGATGGAAATCATCGAGGCCGAAGGCGCCGAACTGGTGGTGCTCGCGCGCTACATGCAGATCCTGAGCAACGACCTGTGCGTCAAGCTCAACGGCCGCGCGATCAACATCCACCACTCCTTCCTGCCCAGCTTCAAGGGCGCCAAGCCCTACTACCAGGCGCACGACCGCGGCGTGAAGCTGATCGGCGCCACCGCCCACTACGTGACGGCCGACCTCGACGAGGGCCCGATCATCGAACAGGACGTGGCACGCGCCGACCACACCGACACCGTGGAAGACCTCACGGCCCGCGGCCGCGACACCGAGAGCCAGGTGCTGGCCCGTGCCGTCAAGTGGCACAGCGAGCACCGCGTGGTCATGAACGGCCACAAGACCGTCGTCTTCAAGTAACCCCCGGGCGCGCTTGCGTCGTAGAGTGAGGCCATGAACGCTCCCGCCACGCCCACCGAGAACGCGCAGCATGCGCGCGCCGAGCGCCAGTCGCAGACCGTGCGCGCGCTGCAGGCCCACCTGCCGGCCCATGCGCTGATCTGGCACGACGAGGACACCACGCCCTACGAGTGCGACGGCCTGACCGCCTACCGCCAGCGCCCGCTGGTGGTGGCGCTGCCCGAGACCGAGGCGCAGGTGGCGGCGGTGCTGCGCACCTGCCATGCGCTGGGCGTGCCGGTGGTGGCGCGCGGCGCGGGCACCGGCCTGTCGGGCGGCGCGATGCCGCATGCGCTGGGCGTGACCCTGTCGCTGGCCAAGTTCAACAGGATTCTCAAGATCGACCCGGTGAGCCGCACCGCGGTCGTGCAGTGCGGCGTGCGCAACCTCGCGATCAGCGAGGCCGCCGCGCCCTTCAACCTCTACTACGCGCCCGATCCCTCGAGCCAGATCGCCTGCACCATCGGCGGCAACGTGGCCGAGAACTCGGGCGGCGTGCACTGCCTCAAGTACGGCCTCACGCTGCACAACGTGCTGCGCGTGCGCGGCTTCACCGCCGAGGGCGAGCCGATCGAGTTCGGCGGCGAGGCGCTGGACTGCGCCGGCCTGGACCTGCTGGCCCTGGTGGTCGGCAGCGAAGGCATGCTGGCCGTGACCACCGAGGTCACGGTCAAGCTGGTGCCCAAGCCGCAGCTCGCGCGCTGCATCATGGCCAGCTTCGACGACGTGCGAAAGGCCGGCGACGCGGTGGCGGCCGTGATCGCCGCGGGCATCATCCCGGCCGGCCTCGAGATGATGGACAAGCCCATGACCGCCGCGGTCGAGGACTTCGTCAAGGCCGGCTACGACCTCGACGCCGCCGCGATCCTGCTGTGCGAATCCGACGGCACGCCCGAAGAGGTCGAAGAAGAAATCGGCCGCATGACCGCCGTGCTGCGCGGCTGCGGCGCCACCGCCATCTCGGTCAGCGCCAGCGAGGACGAACGCCTGAAGTTCTGGAGCGGGCGCAAGAACGCCTTCCCCGCCTCGGGCCGCATCAGCCCCGACTACATGTGCCTGGACTCGACCATCCCGCGCAAGCGGCTGGCCGACATCCTGCTGGCGATCCAGCAGATGGAGATCAAGTACAACCTGCGCTGCTGCAATGTGTTCCACGCGGGCGACGGCAACCTGCACCCGCTGGTGCTCTTCGATGCCAACGACCCCGACGAGCTGCACCGCTGCGAGCTCTTCGGTGCCGACATCCTCGAGACCAGCGTCGCGATGGGCGGCACGGTCTCGGGCGAGCACGGCGTGGGCGTCGAGAAGCTCAACAGCATGTGCGTGCAGTTCACCGCCGCCGAGAACGAACTGATGTTCGGCGTGAAGCGCGCCTTCGATCCCGCCGGCCTGCTCAATCCGGGCAAGGTGATCCCGACGCTGCAGCGCTGCGCCGAGTACGGCAAGCAGGTGGTGCGCGGCGGTCAGGCGCTGCCGCATCCCAACCTGCCGCGCTTCTAGGCACGACACGATGAAAGGCTTGCGCGGACTCGCCTGGCTGCTGGTGTTCCAGTCGATCGGCGAGGTGCTCGCGCGCGGCTTCGCCCTGCCCTTGCCCGGCCCGGTGCTGGGCCTGATGCTGCTGCTGGCCGCGCTGCGTTTTCCGCTGGTGCGCGAACCGGTGGGCGAATGCGCGGACTTCCTGCTCTCGCACCTGTCGCTGCTGTTCATCCCGGTTGGCGTGGGCGTGATGACGCACCTGGCGCTGCTGTCGCAGTACGGTGGGCGCATGCTGTTCGTGATCGTGCTGTCGACCTGGATCGGCATGGGCGTGACGGTGCTCGTGCTCTACCGCGGCAAGGGCCAGGCCCGCTGAAACGCCATGCGCTTCGTCGAACTCTGGGTCTATCTCTCCGCCTCGCCGCTGTTCGGCCTGACCGCCACGCTGGTGGTGTACCTGCTGGCGCAGGCGATCTACACACGGCTCGACAGCGCGCCCTTGGCCAACCCGGTGCTGTGGTCGGTGATCGTGCTGGCGGGCGGCCTGCTCGCGACCGGCGTCGACTACCCGCGCTATTTCGCGGGCGCGCAGTTCATTCATTTCCTGCTGGGGCCCGCGGTGGTCGCCCTGGCCTGGCCGCTGTGGCTGCGGCGCGCCGAACTGCGCGCGCGCTTCGGTCGTGTGCTGCTGGCGGCGCTGCTGGGCGGTGTGTCCGCTTCCGGCTCGGCCGTGGCACTGGGCTGGGCTGTGGGCCTGCCGCACGACGTGCTGATGTCGCTGGCGCCCAAGTCGGTCACGGCGCCGGTCGCGATGGGCATCGCCGAGAAGATCGGCGGCATCCCCGCGCTGTCGGCGGTGTTCGCGGTGCTGACCGGCCTGGTCGGTGCGCTGACGGGCAAGTACCTGTTCGATTTGCTGCACATCGCGACCACGCCCGCGGGCTGGGCTGCGCGGGGCTTCGCGCTGGGCACCACCGCCCATGGCATCGGCGCCGCACGCGCGCTGCACGTGAACGCCGATGCGGGCGCCTACGCGGGGCTGGCACTGGGCCTGCAGGTGGTGCTGGCCGCACTGCTCATGCCGCTGGTGTTCCGGCTCTTCTGAGCCGACGCACGCGGGTCAGCGGCGGTAGGGGTTGTCCGGCCGGCGGTCGTAGCGGTTCGGCACGCCGTCGCCGTCGCGGTCCCAGCGGCCACGGCTGTATTCCCAGCGCCCGCCGCGGTCGCGCCACTCGGGCGCCCGGTAGGCATAGCCGGGGCGCGCACGCATGTACCCACCCGGCACCCACACATGGCGGTGGCCACGCGCCTCGTAGTGGCCTGGCGCCCAGACATAGCCGCGGCGCGGCGGCGGCACGCGCTCGTAGCGCGGCGGTGGCGGCGGGGTGTTGATGAAGACGCCCACCGACTGGGCCTGCGCCGCGGTCGGCAGCGTGATGGCGCCGATCGGCAGCAGCACGGCAGCAAAGGTGGCGAGGGAGAGTGCAAGTTTTTTCATGGCAAGGCTTCCTTGAATCGATGGTCCGATCCTCGGTCTTCGATGTGAAGCCCGTGTAAGCGGCACACGAAATCTTGTGTCGTGCTGTGTCGCCAAGGTGCCCGCGGCTCAGGGTTTGCGATAGCGGTCGACCGCGTGCGGCGGCTTGTCAGCACGCAGGCCTGTACGAACAATCCTACCCATGGGTAGAACAAGTCAAACCACACCACACCAGCCACATCTTCCGCAGGGCACCGGCCGGCAACGCACCGCGACCGAAGCGACCGACATCCAGCGCGAACGCATCCTCGAGGCCGCGGCCGCGCTGTTCGCCGCGCAGGGCTATGCCGCCACCACGCTCGCGCAGATTGCGCGCGCGCTGGACGCGACCAAGCCCTTCGTCTACTACTATTTCCGCGACAAGCAGGAGATCTTCGAGACCCTGTCGTGGCGGCCCACGGTGGCCTGCTTCACCTCGATGGACTTCGCGCCCGACGACACCCGTCCGGCCCGCGCGAAGGTCAGCGAAGGCCTGGAGCGATTGATCCGGGCCACGCTCGATCACCACCCCTGCGCGGTCTTTCCCTACCGCGAACCCCAGGTGTACCGGCCCGAATACATCGCCGCGCAGAAGAAGCTCGCGCGCCATTTCTACAGCCGGCTGTGCGCGCTGCTCGAAGAAGGCCGGCGCGACGGCGACTTCGATTTCGGCGACACCATGGTCACGGCGCTGGCCGCCTGCAGCCTGCCCGGCTTTCTCTACACCTGGTACCGCCCGGGCGGCCGCCTGTCGCAGGACGAGACGGTGGCCGAACTCTCGCGCCTCGCCTGGCGCGTGCTGGGCATGCGCTGAGCGCCCTTGTCCCACAACCGTCGCCCTCGCATCCGGACCATAGTACGGCCATGACGAAAATCATCGAGCTGATCGGCGCCCCCACCGACATCGGCGCCAGCGTGCGCGGTGCCGGCATGGGCCCCGATGCCCTGCGGGTGGCCGACATCGCGGGCACGCTGGCGCGCATGGGCTTCGAGGTGCTCGACCGCGGCAACCTGGCCGGCCCGGCCACGCCCTGGGCTGCACCCGCGGGCGGGTTGCGCCACCTCGACGAGGCCGTGGCCTGGAACCGCGCGGTGTACGACGCGGTCGACACCGCCCTCGGCGCGGGGCGCCTGCCGCTGATGATGGGGGGCGACCACAGCCTGGCGATCGGCTCGATCAGCGCGGTCGCATGGCATGCGCGCCAGCGCGGGCAGACGCTGCGCGTGCTCTGGCTCGATGCCCACACCGACGTCAACACGCACGGCACCAGCCCCAGCGGCAACATCCATGGCATGCCGGTGGCCTGCCTGCTGGGCCAGGGGCCCGCGGCGCTGACCGGCTGGAGCGGCCAGCCGGCCGCGCTCACGCCCGACGCGATCCGCTTCCTGGGCATCCGCAGCGTCGACGCCGACGAGAAACGCGCCATCCAGGCCCAGGGCCTGACGGTGTTCGACATGCGCCACATCGACGAGCACGGCATGCGCAACACCCTGACCGAGGCGCTGCAGGACGTCGACGAGAACACCCACCTGCACGTGAGCTTCGACCTCGACTGCCTGGACCCGGCCGATGCACCCGGCGTCGGCACCGGCGTGCGCGGCGGTCCCACCTACCGCGAGATGCAGCTGTGCATGGAGATGCTCGCCGACACCGGCCGGCTCGGCTCGCTGGACGTGGTGGAGCTCAATCCCGCGCTCGACGTGCGCAACCGCACCGCCGAGGTGGCGGTCGAACTGATCGCCAGCCTGCTGGGCCAGTCGACGCTGGCCCGCTGAGGCGAAAGCGCTGCTTCAGGCGACCTTCCTACGCACGGAAGTGAAGACAAGGAAGTCCCTGCAGCGCGCTGGCGCGTACAGTGGGCCTTTCCCCGCCGACCAGAGACATGCCCCTTACCGCGATGCATCCCCCTGACGACACCGCTCCCGCCTCCGCGAGCCCGCTGCGTGTGCTCGTCGTCGAGGACGATCCCGCCACCTTGGACGCCACCGTCGAAATGCTCCAGTTGCTCGGCCATTGGGTGGCCGGGGTCAAGAGCGCCGAGGTGGCGCGCGACCGCTTCATCGACGGCGCCTTCGACGTGCTCATGACCGACGTCGGCCTGCCGGCTCTGTCGGGCCTGGACCTGGTCGACATCCTGCAGGTGCAGAACAAGCTGCAGGTGATCTTCGCCACCGGTCAGCCCAAGCCGGCCCGTCCGGTGCCGGGAACGGTCTGGCTGCAGAAACCCTTCAGCGTCGAGGCCCTGGAGGCCGCCCTGAGGGGCATCGAAAAGGCGCAGGACTGAATCCGGCTCAGCCGCGCTCGCCCGAGGGCTCGACCGGCAGGGTCTGCGGCGGCGGACTCAGGGGCGTGGCCGACGGCACGAGCTGCGGCGTCACCGGCATGGTGACGGCCGACCCGGTCTGCGGCTGCAGCTTCTCTTCGGGAATGTCGGCCACCAGGTAGCGGTCGAGCAGCGCATAGAAGCGATCGTAGAAGCGCTCGTCGGTCAGCGTCTCGCTGGCCACCTTGATCATCGCGTCGTCGCCCGACGAGAAGGGCAGCGACAGCGAGCCGATCACGCCCACGCCCACGCTGGCGGCGTTGTTGGTCTTCTTCATGCCGTAGCGGTCCTGCAGCGCCGTGACGAAGGCGATGGTCTTGCGCGGACCGCTCTTGGCGGCCTCGTCGCGTGCGCACACCACACGGAATTCGACCTCGACATGCACTTCGTTGGCCGGCTGGAAGCTCTTGCGCCCGGTCACCAGGTCGGCGTTGGCGGCCGTCACCAGGTAGCCCTGGCTCAGCAGCGCGCGCCGCGCCGCCTCGCAGGTCTGGCCCTCGGTGGCGGCGTAGCTGCGCGCATGGGTGGTGGTCGAGTCGAACTCCTCGGGGTCGTAGACCACGCGGCGGTTCGCACCGCCGGCGCAGCCCGCGAGGACCAGAACGAGGAGCGCCGCGGCGGCGCAGCGGGAAGAAAGGGGCAGGGATTGGAGCGACATCGGCATGGAATGCTACCCGGCGGAGGCCGGCGCCTGATCGGAGCCCTTCAGCTGCCCTTCAGTTCCCGGCCACCGGGCGCACCCTCGCCCATCCGCCCGACCCGCCCGGCTCGGCTCAGGGACGGCTCAAGGGTAGAGGCCGCGTTCCTGGCGCGCCATCAGGATCCGCTCGCAGGCCACCGCGTAGGTGGCGGTGCGCAAGGAGATCTTGTGCTTGTCCGCGGTGTCCCAGATCTGGTGCAGCGCATTCATCATGATGCGGTCGAGCCGCACGTTGATCTCGTCCTCGTCCCAGAAGAAGGAAGAGAAGTCCTGCACCCACTCGAAGTAGCTGACCGTCACGCCGCCGGCGTTGCAGATCACGTCGGGCACCACCAGCACGCCGCGCTCGGCCAGGATGTCGTCGGCCTCGGGCACGGTCGGGCCGTTGGCGCCTTCGAGCACCAGCCGCGCCGCGGTCTTGCGCGCGCGCTCGGCCGTGATCTGGCCTTCGAGCGCGGCCGGGATCAGGATGTCGCAGGGCACGTCCCAGAACTGTTCGTTCGGGATCTTGTCTCCGCCCTCGAAACCGGCGGCGCCCGCCGGGGTGCGCGAGATCGGAATCAGCGTGTTCAGGTCGAGGCCGTCCGGGTTGACGATGGTGCCGGTGTGGTCCTGCACCGCCACCACCTTGGCGCCGGCCTCGACGAACAGCTCGGCCGCGACCGACCCCACGTTGCCGAAGCCCTGCACCGCGATGCGTGCACCGCGCAGGTCCAGGCCCAGGCGGCGCGCCGCCTCGCGGCCGGTGACGAACACGCCGCGGCCGGTGGCCTTGACGCGGCCCAGCGAGCCGCCCAGGTGCAGCGGCTTGCCGGTGACGACGCCGGTGGACGTGCCGCCGGTGTTCATCGAGTAGGTGTCCATCATCCAGGCCATGATCTGGCCGTTGGTGTTGACGTCGGGCGCGGGGATGTCGGTGTGCGGGCCGATGATGATGCCGATCTCGCTGGTGTAGCGGCGCGTGATCTTCTCCAGCTCCTTCTGCGACAGCTTCTTCGGGTCGACCCGGATGCCGCCCTTGGCGCCGCCGTAGGGCAGGTTCACCGCGGCGGTCTTGACCGTCATCCAGGCCGACAGCGCCATCACCTCTTCCAGCGTGACGTCGGGGTGGAAGCGCACGCCGCCCTTGCCCGGGCCGCGGCTCATGTTGTGCTGCACCCGGTAGCCCTCGTAGTGCGCGATGCGCCCGTCGTCCATCTCGATCGGCACGTCGACGATCAGCGCGCGCTTCGGACGCTTGAGCGTCTCGGCCCAGCGTGCGAGGTCGCCGAGGTAGGGAATCACGCGATCGACCTGCTGCAGGTAGGTGCCCCAGGGGCTGTTGGCGGTCGGATTGACGAAGGAGAGCTTTTCACTCATGGGTGGCCTCGGTTGTGACGATGGCCGTCACGATAGTCCTGCAACGCCATCCGCGCCATGGCCTATGCGCGCCGTGCCGACGGTTATGCAAGAGCCGTAAGAAGCACGCGCCCGCGGCGCCCTGCCCGGCTCAGCGCCGGCCGAAGATCGCCGTGCCGACGCGCACCATCGTGCTGCCCGCGGCGACTGCGGCCTCGAGGTCGGCGCTCATGCCCAGCGACAGCGTGTCGAGTGCCAGGCCGGCGGCGCACAGGGTGTCGTGGACCGCGACCGCGCGCAGGAACAGTTCGCGCTGCACTGCAACATCGGCGCTCGGCTCGGGGATCGCCATGAGCCCGCGCAGCCGCAGCCGGGGCAAGGCGGCGACCGCGCGCGCAAGTTCGAGCGCGGCTTCGGGCGGCACGCCCGACTTGTTGGCGCCGCCGTCGACGTTGACCTGCAGGCAGACCTGCAGCGGTGGCAGGTGGCCCGGCCGCTGGGCCGACAGGCGCTCGGCGATCTTGAGCCGGTCGATGCTGTGCACCCAGTCGAACTGCTCGGCCACCACGCGGGTCTTGTTGCTCTGCAGCGGGCCGATGCAGTGCCATTCGAGCTGCGCGCGCAGGTCGGCCAGCGCCTCGATCTTCTCCACGCCTTCCTGCACGTAGTTCTCGCCGAAGGCCACCTGGCCGGCCGCATGGGCTTCGCGCACGGCCTCCGGTCCGAAGGTCTTCGACACCGCCAGCAGGCGCACCCCGGCCGGGTCGCGGCCGGCGGCAGCGCAGGCCGCTTCCATCCGGTGTTTTACTTGCTGGAGGTCGTCGCCAATCATCGTCATAATCGTCCAAAATCGTATCAAAACGTTCCGACACCCGCCCGAGGAATCCCGTGGACATCACCCAACTGCTGGCATTCAGTGTCAAGAACAAGGCCTCCGACCTGCACCTCTCGTCGGGTCTGCCGCCGATGATCCGCGTGCACGGCGACGTGCGGCGCATCAACGTCGATGCGCTCGACCACAAGGCGGTGCACGCCATGGTGTACGACATCATGAGCGACACGCACCGCAAGCACTACGAAGAGTTCCTCGAAGTCGACTTCTCGTTCGAGATCGACGGCCTGGCACGCTTCCGCGTGAACGCCTTCAACCAGGCGCGCGGGGCGGCCGCGGTGTTCCGGACGATTCCCTCGAAGATCCTCACGCTCGAGCAGCTCAACGCGCCCAAGATTTTCGGCGAACTGGCGCTCAAGCCGCGCGGCCTGGTGCTGGTGACGGGCCCCACGGGCTCGGGCAAGTCGACCACGCTGGCGGCGATGGTCAACTACCTCAACGAGACCGAGTACGGCCACATCCTCACGGTCGAGGACCCGATCGAGTTCGTGCACGAGTCGAAGAAGTGCCTGATCAACCAGCGCGAAGTCGGCCCGATGACGCTGAGCTTCGCCAACGCGCTGCGCTCGGCCCTGCGCGAAGACCCGGACGCGATCCTGGTCGGCGAAATGCGCGACCTGGAAACCATCCGGCTGGCCATGACCGCGGCCGAGACCGGCCACCTGGTGTTCGGCACGCTGCACACCTCGTCGGCCGCCAAGACCATCGACCGGATCATCGACGTGTTCCCGGGCGAGGAAAAGGACATGATCCGCGCCATGCTGTCGGAGTCGCTGCAGGCGGTGATCTCGCAGACCCTGTGCAAGACCAAGGACGGCCAGGGCCGCGTGGCGGCGCACGAGATCATGCTGGGCACCTCGGCGATCCGCAACCTGATCCGCGAGGGCAAGGTGGCGCAGATGTACTCGACGATCCAGACCGGCAGCGGCCAGGGCATGCAGACGCTCGACCAGAACCTGACAGACATGGTGCGGCGTGGGATCATCTCGCCAGCGGAAGCGCGCGGCAAGGCGAAGACGCCCGAGAACTTCCCGGGGTAGGCCCACCCCCGTTTCTCGCGCACTTCGTGTCGCTCGATTCCCCCTCGAGGGGGCGACACCGGCCGCCCGGCCAAGCCGGTTCCGCGGTGTCTCGCGAACAGAGATATAGCCACGGCATTGGCCTGAAACGACAGCAGCAAACCGACAACGGAGCGCCTCATGGAACGCGATCAAGCCAGCCAGTTCATCAACGACCTGCTCAAGCTCATGGTGAGCCGCAACGGCAGCGACCTGTTCATCACGGCCGACTTTCCGCCGGCCATCAAGGTCGACGGCAAGATCACCAAGGTGTCGGGCCAGGCGCTGGGCATGCAGCACACGGTGGCGCTCACGCGCTCGATCATGAACGACCGCCAGGTCGCGGACTTCGAGCGCACCAAGGAGTGCAATTTCGCGATCTCGCCCACCGGCATCGGCCGCTTCCGCGTCAATGCCTTCGTGCAGCAGGGCAAGGTCGGCATGGTGCTGCGGACCATCCCTTCCACGCTGCCGAGCATCGACGGGCTGGGCATGCCGCAGGTGCTCAAGGAAGTGGCGATGACCAAGCGCGGCCTGATGATCCTGGTGGGCGCCACCGGCTCGGGCAAGTCGACCACGCTCGCCGCGATGGTCGACTGGCGCAACGAGAACTCCTACGGCCACATCGTGACGGTCGAGGACCCGATCGAGTTCGTGCATCCGCACAAGAACTGCGTCGTGACGCAGCGTGAAGTGGGCATCGACACCGACAGCTGGGACGCCGCGCTCAAGAACACGCTGCGTCAGGCGCCCGACGTGATCCTGATGGGCGAGATCCGCGACCGCGAGACCATGGAGCACGCGGTGTCCTTTGCCGAGACCGGCCACCTCTGCATGGCCACGCTGCACGCGAACAGCGCGAACCAGGCGCTTGACCGCATCATCAACTTCTTCCCAGAGGAGCGCCGCACCCAGCTGCTGATGGACCTGTCGCTCAACCTGCGCTCGCTGATCTCGCAACGGCTGGTGCCGACCGAAGACGGCCTGGGCCGCGTCGCCGCGGTCGAGGTGCTGCTCAACACGCCGCTGATCTCGGACCTGATCTTCAAGGGCGAGGTCGGCGAGATCAAGGAGATCATGAAGAAGAGCCGCAACCTGGGCATGCAGACCTTCGACCAGGCGCTGTTCGACCTGTTCGAGAACCACGCGATCGGCTTCGAGGACGCGATCCGCAACGCCGACTCGGCCAACGACCTGCGGCTGCAGATCAAGCTCAACAGCCGGCGCGCGCGCTCGACCGACCTGTCGGCCGGCACCGAGCACTTCGCGATCGTCTGAACGCCCGCACCCGCGCAGGGTGCTTGGGCCCTCATCCCGGCGGGCGGCCTCGCGCTTGGGCGACACTCGGGGCCGTGTCTTCCGCCACCACCGCCTGCCGCGTCGAATGGGCCGGCCAACCCCTCGAACTGCTGCCCGAACGCGCACTGTGGTGGCCCGCGCGTGGCCTGCTGTTCGTGGCCGACCTGCACCTGGGCAAGGCCGCGACCTACCGCGCACTGGGCCAGCCGGTTCCCGGCGGCACCACGCAGGAGAACCTGGACCGGCTCGATCGGCTGATCGCGCGCCTGGCGCCCGCGGAGATCGTGTTTCTGGGCGACTTCCTGCATGCAGCCCAGGCCCGCACGCCCGCGCGGCTGGCCGCGCTGCAGGCCTGGCGCGCGACGCACGACCCGGCGCTGCGCCTGACGCTGGTGCGCGGCAACCACGACCAGCGGGCCGGCGATCCGCCGCCAGCGCTCGGCATCGCGGTGGTGAACGAGCCGCACCTGATCGGGCCGTTCGCCTGCTGCCACCATCCGCAGCCGCATCCCACGCATTTCGTGCTGGCCGGGCACCTGCATCCGGCTTGCAGCCTCTACGGACCCGGGCGCGACCGGCTGCGCATGCCCTGCTTCGTGCAGGAGGCGGACCAGGCCATCCTGCCGGCCTTCGGTGAGTTCACAGGCGGCTGGCAGGTGCCGCCGGCGCCGGGACGGCGCTTCTATGGCGTGGCGGGTGCGGCGGTGTGGGCGCTGCCGGCGGCCGCTTAGGGTCCGGTCAGAGCACCACCGGCGCGTCCGGCAGCTCGTTGCGCGCAGCCTCGCCCTCGGCGCGCGGGAAATGCGCGACCAGCAGCGCCGACACTTCCTCCAGCGCCTGCGTGAGCCCGTCCTCGAAGCGGCCGGCCTGGAAGGCCGCGCCCATGGACTGGGTCATGGCGCGCCAGTCTTCGGCGTCCACATGGCGGTCGATGCCGCGGTCGGCCACGATCTCGATCGAATGGTCGGCCAGCAGCAGGTAGATCAGCACGCCGTTGTTGTGCTCGGTGTCCCAGACGCGCAGCTTGCCGAACAGCATCAGCGCACGCTCCCGGGCCGGCGCATCGCGCCAGAGGTAGCTGGCCGGCAGCCCGGCCTCGATGCACAGCCGCACCTCGCCGGTGTGGCGCTGCTCGCTGGCCGTGACGCGCCGGCGCAGTTGCGCCAGCACGTCCGGCGGCAGCACGCGGCGCACGGCCGCCTCGTCGGTCCAGCGATGGCGCCAGAAGCGCCCCAGTGTGGCAAACAAGCCCATCGTCACCAGCCTCCCGAGGCGCCACCGCCACCAAAATTACCGCCACCGCCCGAGCTGAAGCCGCCGCCACCACCCCCGCGGCTGCCGCCCGAGGCGCCACCGCCCCAGCCGCCACCGCCACCGCCACCGAAACCGCCCGGCAGGCCCATGCCCCCGATGGGCAGCGAGCGGGTGAAGGAGCCGGCGACCATCGCCACCAGGCCCGCCACCACCGCGGTGAACAGGCTGGCGGTGATCAGGAAGGCCACCGCGCCGATGCCGCCGCCCAGCACCAGCGTGCCGAGCACCTTGCCGAAGATGCGGCGCACGATCGGTGCCACGATGAAGAAGCCGAAGAACAGGAAGATCCCGAGGTTTTCCCAGTCGATGCCGCCGCCCGACGAGCGCTCGCCGCCGCTGCGGCGCGCCGGCTCGGGCAGCGGTTCGCCATCGACCAGGCCGATGAGCCGGTCGACGGCCGCGTTCAGCCCGCCCGCGAAATCGTTCTGGCGAAAGCGCGGCATCATCTCCTCGTCGATGATGCGGCTGGCCGCGAGGTCGGGCACCGGCCCCTCGAGCGCCTTCGCGACCTCGATGCGCATGCGGCGGTCGTCCTTGGCCACCACCACCAGCAGGCCGTCGCCGACCGCCTTGCGGCCGATCTTCCAGTCGTCGGCCACGCGCTGGGCGTAGCTGGCGATGTCCTCGGGCGCGGTGGTGGGCACCATCAGCAGCACGATCTGCGAGCCCTTGCGCCGCTCGAAGTCGGCCAGCCGGGTCTCGAGGCCCGCGCGCTGGGCGGTGTCGAGCGTGCCGGTCCGGTCGATCACGCGCGCACTCAGCGCGGGCACCGGCTGGAGCTTGGGCGCCGACGCCACGGCAGGCATCTGCGCCAGCGCCGGCCACGCGACGAAGGCCAGCGCCAGCATCAGCCAGCGCCCGCCGTGCGCCAGGAGCCTGTTCATGGGGCGCACCGACCGGCGTTACGGCTTCTTGGGCGCACTGAAGTCCACCGCCGGCGGCACCGAGATCTGCGCTTCGTTCTGCACGCTGAAGTTGGGCTTCGGGTCGTAGCCGAAGATCTTGGCCGTGATCATGGTCGGGAAGCGGCGCGCGAGCACGTTGTAGTCCTGCACGCTCTCGATGTAGCGGTTGCGCGCCACGGTGATGCGGTTCTCGGTCCCTTCCAGCGTCACGCGCAGGTCGCGGAAGGCCTGGTTGGCCTTGAGTTCGGGGTAGCGCTCGGACACCACCATCAGCCGCGACAGCGCCGCCGTGAGTTCGCCCTGCGCCTGCTGGAACTTGGCGAAGGCCTCGGGGTTGTTGAGCGTCTCGGGCGTGACCTGGATCGACGTGGCCTTGGCCCGCGCCTCGATCACCTTGGTCAGCGTGTCCTGCTCGAAGCTCGCCTCGCCCTTGACCGTCGCCACGATGTTGGGCACCAGGTCGGCACGGCGCTGGTACTGGTTGAGCACCTCGCTCCAGGCCGACTTGCTGGCCTCGTCGAGTTCCTGGAAATCGTTGTAGCCGCAGCCGCTCAGGGACACGACCGCGGCAAGGATCAGGAACCAGCGCTTCATCATCATTTGCATTACCTCCGCAGAAGGAGCGGAAGTTAGCATAGGTACGCCCTTTCGCGGCCTGGCGAGTCCCTAGGCGCGCCACTGGCGCAGCAGTTCCGCCGAATCCAGCACCAGCCCCAGGTGCAGCGACACCATCGCGAGTGCCGCGCCTTCCAGGTGCGGGTCGGTGCCGCGCACCAGGTCGCGCAGCACGATCACGCGGTAGTTGTGGTTGTTGGCGTCGAAGGCGGTGTTGAGCACGCAGCAGTCGGTGAAGCCGCCGTTGAGCACCACCGTTTCGATGCGCTGGTTGCGCAGCAGGAAGTCGAGGTCGGTCGGGTAGAAGGCCGAGAGGCGGCGCTTGCTGTCCACGCGCATGTCGCCGGGCTCGACGCGCGTGACCCACTCGGTCCACTTCGAGCCTTCGAGCGCGTGCGCGCCGGCGTTGGGGATCGGGCCCACGTGCAGCGGGAAGGTGCGCCGCCAGGCGGCCGGGATGCCGTTCACGTCGTCCTCGCCGCCGGGCCGCAGCACCGACCTGATGTGCACGATGCGCACGCCCAGCGCGCGCACTTCGTCATGGAAGCCGTCGATGGGCGCCACCACGTCGCGGGCGCGCGGCGCGGGACAGGGACAGTCGGGGTCGTCGTCGAGGTGGCCCCGGTGCATGTCGATCGACACCACGGCCGTCGTGGCCGGGTTCAGGTAGTCGGCGAACTGCGCGGCGTCGAGCTCGCGCGCCTCGTTGTAGACCCAGGCCTTCATCGCCGTTCCTCCCGCACATAGGGTTGGCCCAGCGCGCCGGGCTCGTCGTCGGTGCCGCGGCGCGAGAGCGCGACCCACACCATCACGCCCAGCGTCACCGCATAGGGCGTCATCATCACGAAGTACTGCGGTAGCTGCACGCCGGCCGCGGCCAGCTGCGGGATCAGCGCCTCGATGCAGCCGAACAGCAGCGCACCCACCAGCGCCTTCCACGGCGACCAGCGCGCGAAGATCACCAGGCCCACCGCGATCCAGCCGCGCCCGCCGGTCATGCCCGCGATCCACAGCTTGGTGCTGACCACCGAGATGTAGGCGCCCGCCAGTCCCACCAGCGCCGAGCCCGCGAGCACCGCCGCGAAGCGCCAGGCGGTGACGCGGATGCCGGCGGCATCTGCCGCCTGCGGGTTCTCGCCCACGGCGCGCAGCCGCAGGCCGGTGGAGGTGCGCGCGAAGAACCAGGCCACCGCGCCGAAGATCGGCAGCGTGAGCCACACCATCGCGTTCTGATCGAACAGCTTGCCCACACCCGGCAACATCGACAGCGGCCACAGGCCCATCGCGCCGATGCCCGCGGTCGCGTGGTTGGTCCAGTCGGCCATCGAGCCGACCAGCGCCGTGAGCCCCTGGCAGAAGAACACCAGCGCGAGTCCGGCGATCACCTGGTTCACGCGCAGCCAGATCACCATCACCGCGAACAGCACCGACACGACGCTGGCCGCGAGCATGGCCAGCACCAGCGACACCGCGGGCTGGCCGATGGCGATCTGCGCGCCGATGCCCGCCAGCGCGCCGACCAGCATCAGCCCTTCGGCACCCAGCGCGAGCACGCCCGCGCGCTCGCAGATGATCAGGCCGAGCGCCGCGAGCGCATAGGGCACCGCGAAGTCCGGCGTGCTGGCGAGCCAGTTGAGGATCACGCCGCCGCTCATTGCGCCGCCTCCCCGCCCACGCGGCGCAGCCGGTGTCGAATGAAGAAGTCGCTCGAGGCCACGCACACCACGATGAGGGCCTGGATCAGCTGCACCATCGAGAACGGCACCTGGTAGAACACCTGCAGGCTGCGGCCGGTGACGAACAGCGCCGCCACCAGCAGCGCCACCACCGTGGCGGCCAGCGGGTTGTTGCGCGCGAGAAAGGCGATGAGGATGCCCGAGAAGCCGTAGCCCTGGTAGAAGGCCTGCGTGAGCCGTCCTTCCTGCCCCGCCACCACCGCAAAGCCCGCCAGCCCGGCCATCGCGCCCGACAGCAGCACCGCGCCGTAGATGGTGCGCCGCACCGGCACACCGTTGGCATGCGCGACGCGCGGGTTGGCGTCGACGAAGCGCAGGTACAGACCCGCGCGGCTCACGCTCACCAGCCACCAGGCCAGCAGCGCCACCACGCCCGCGAGCAGGATCGAACTGCCCACGCCGCCGCCCAGTTCGGGCAGCCGCTCGAACGCACGGAACTGCGGCGAATAGGGAAAGTTGTCCTTCGGGTCCTTCCAGCTGCCGTAGACCAGGTGCAGCAGGAAGTTGGCGGCCATGTAGTTGAGCATCAGCGTCGAGATGATCTCGTTCACGCCCAGCTTCAGCTTGAGCCACGCGGGACCCCACACCCACAGCAGGCCGCAGCCGATGGCCGCGACGAACATCAGCGGCAGCCGCAGATTCTCGGGGCCGACTTGCCACATCGAGATCGCGGTCGCGCCGATCGCGCCCCAGACCATCTGGCCTTCGAGCCCGAGGTTCCAGAAGCGCGCGCGGAAGGCGATGGCGCCGGCCAGGCCGACCAGGATCATCGGCGCGGCCTGGAACAGCACGGCGCGGAAGTTCTGGCCGTCGAGGAAGGTCTGGGTGATGAACTCGTTGGCCAGTTCGCCGGCGGGCACGCCGGCCGCCACCAGGATCGCGGCGGAGAGGCCGAAGCCCACCAGCAGCGCGGCCGCGAGGATCAGCGCCTGCCAGCGCCAGGCCATGTGCTGGCGGATCTCGAGCGCGTAGCGACGGCCCGCGAGGGGTTGCGGCGCCGGTGCGGGCGCGGCCTTGGGCGCGTGCGCCATGTCGGCGGAAAGAGACGCTTCAGCCATGGTCCACCATCGCCTGTCCGATCGCCTGCCGGTCGGCGGGCTGCGCGAATTCGCCGGCGATGCGCCCGCGCGTCATCACGCCCACGCGGTCGGCCAGCTGCAGCACCTCGTCGAGGTCCTCGCTGATCAGCAGCACGGCCGCGCCGGCGTCGCGCGCGGCGCGCAGCCGCGCATGCACCTCGGCACTGGCGCGCACGTCGAGGCCGCGGCTGGGGCTGTGGGCCAGCACCAGCGTCGGCGCCTTGCCGAACTCGCGCGCCAGCACCAGCTTCTGTGCGTTGCCGCCCGACAGCAGCGCGGCCTTCTGCGCCACCGAGCGCACGCCCTGCACGTCGAAGGCGCGCACGGCGTCCTGCGTGTCGCGCTGGATCAGCTGGCGGCGCAGCCGCCACACCGGGCCGTAGCGGCCGGTATGGACGCGGCCGATGGCGTAGTTCTCGGCCACCGACAGGCCGCCCGCGAGCGCGAGCCCGTAGCGGTCGGCCGGAATCGCGGCGATGCCGATGCCGCGCCGCGCGGAGGCGGCCAGGGTCTTCAGGTCGCCATGGCCTTCGAGCCGGATCTCGCCTTCGGTGGCTTCGCCCGGCAGCCCCATGATCGCGCCCGCGAGTTCGCCCTGCCCGTTGCCGCCCACGCCGGCCAGGCCGTAGATCTCGCCCGCGTGCAGTTCGAGTTCGACGCCGTCGAGCACCCGCCGGCCTTCGGGTGAAGCGGGCGTGCGCAGCCCGCGCACCGACAGGCGCACCGCACCGCGCGCCGCCTTCGCCGGCTGGAAGCCCGCGGCCGCGACCGACTCGCCCACCGTGAGCTTCACCAGTTCGGCGACCGAGGCCTGGTCGGGCTGCAAGGTGGCCACCGTGCGGCCGCCGCGCATCACCGTCACGCGGTCGGCATAGGTCTTCACGTCGGCCATCTTGTGCGTGACCAGCACCACGGCGGCGCCCTGGCGCGCCAGGCCCTGCACCGTCTGCAGCAGGCGCGCGGCCTCCTGGTCGGTCAGCACCGCGGTGGGCTCGTCGAGGATCAGGATGCGCGCGCCCGCGAGCAGCACCTTGAGGATCTCGACGCGCTGCTGCTCGGCGATCGACAGCGCATCGACGCGCTTCGTCGGATCGATGTCGAAGCCCAGCTCCGCGGCCTTGTCGCGGATGGCGCGCTCGATCGCGCGCAGCCGCTCGCCATGGCGCTGGTACGCGGCCGGCGGCGGCGCGGTGAGCAGGATGTTCTGCGCCACCGTGAACGGCCGCACCAGCTTGAAGTGCTGGTGGACCATGCCGATGCGGTGCTTCGCCGCATCGCGCGGGCCCGCGAAGCGCACCGCGTTGTCGTCCACCAGCAGCTGGCCGGCTTCGGGCGCATAGAGCCCGGCCGCGATGTTCATCAGCGAGGACTTGCCCGCGCCGTTCTCGCCCAGCAGGGCATGCACCTCGCCCCAGCGCGCGGCGAAGTGGGCGTCGGTCAGCGCCGCGAAGCCGTCGAAGGACTTGCGGATGCCGGTGAGTTCGAGCGCGTTGGGCATGGCTTACTTCTGCGTGACCACGCCCTTGACGAACCAGTCCATCTTCCACAGCTCGGCATCGGACAGCACCGCGCCCTTGGCCACGCGCTCCTTGCCGTCGCGGTCGGCCAGCGGGCCGGCGTAGACCTGCTTGCCCTTGAGGATCGCCTCGCGCTCGGCGCTGATGAGCGCGGCCTTGTCCTTGGGCACGGCCGGGCCGAAGCCCGCGATGTCGGTGCCGCCGTCCTTCATCTCGATGAAGGCGCCGTATTGCGCGGGCTTCCAGCCGCCCGCGATGACCTTCTTGAGCTCGGGCACGAGGAAGCGGTCCCACACCCACACCGACGAGCACAGCGTGGCCTTGGGCGCGAACTGGCGCAGGTCGCGGTGGTGGCCGGTGCCGTACACGCCGCGCTCCTGCGCGACGATCTGCGGCGTCGGGCTGTCGACGTGCTGGCCGATCACGTCGGCGCCCTGGTCGATCAGCGCGGCGGCGGCGGCGCGCTCCTTGATGGGGTCGTTCCAGGCGCCGGTGTAGATCACGTTGACGGTCGCGTTCGGGTTCACCTTCTGCGCGCCCAGCGCGAAGGCGTTGACGGTCCAGTTCACCACGCCGAAGGGGTTGGCCGCCACGAAGCCCAGCTTGCCGGTCTTCGAGGCCGCGCCGGCCGCCATGCCGCACAGGTACTGGCTCTCGTAGGTGCGGCCGTAGAAGGACTCGAGGTTGGCGCCGTTGGTGGTGCCCGAGCCGTTGAGGAAGGCCACGTCGGGGTACTTGGCCGCCAGGTCCTTGAAGCTGTCGGAGTAGCCGAAGGCGGTGCCGATCACGATGTTGGCGCCGCGCTGGATGAACTTCTCGGCCGCGGGCTTGATGGCGGACGCGTCTTCGGGCACGTTCTCGACGAACTGGATCTTCTGGCCGAGCTCCTTCTCGATCTTCACCCGCGCCTCGTCGAAGGCCTGGGTCCAGCCGCCGTCGTTCTTCGGGCCGAAGTAGAGCATCGCGATCTTCGGCTTGTCCTTGAGCGTGAAGCCGTCGGCGGCCGCGGCGGGCAGCGTGGTGAAGACGGCGCCGCCGGCCACGAGGCCCATCGCGAGGCCCAGGCCGGGAGTGAGGGTGCGCAACTGCATGGAACTACCTTTGGAGAGAGGCTGGGAGGAAGGGAAGGAAAAGACCGGTGCAGCGCGCGTCACATCATGAAGTTGATGCGGAACACATTGCCTTCGGGGTCGAGCAGCACCGACTGGTACCAGTGGTAGTAGGTGACGTAGGGCGCCTTGACCAGCGTGGCGCCGGCCTCCAGCGCGACAGGCACCATCCGGTCGACCTCGGCCTGGCTGTCGACGTCGATGTTCAGCAGGAACTTGACGCCGCGCGTGTCGGAGAACTCGGCCAGGTGCAGCAGCTCATAGGCGTCGAGCGCGTTGAAGCCCAGGCTGGACTTGCCGGTGTCCAGCCCGCGGAAGATCGGCGAGCGGATCGCCTCGATCTCGGCGAAGCCGAACACGCGCTGGTAGAAGCCGCTGAGCGCGACCACGTCCTTGGCGAAGACGTTGACGTAGGAAAGATGCGCCATGGCGTCAGGCCGTCACCTTGGTGCCGCCGAAAGTCGTCTGCTTGACGAACTTGGAGGTCAGGTGGTCGCCCGAGCTGATCGGCGCGTACTTGGGCTGTTCGCCCGGCGCGAGGCAGCTGGGCAGGCACTCGACCATCGCGTCGTAGTTGGGCTGGTGGAAGAACACCAGCGACTGGCGGCGGTTGGTGCTCGCCACCTCGAAGGGCGGGTTGGTCACGCGGTGCAGCGTGGAGACCCACTGGTCGTTGGTCCACTGCATCATCAGGTCGGCGATGTTCACCACCAGCCCGCCCTCGACCTGCGGCACGTCGACCCACTGGCCGGCCTTGTTGAACACCTGCAGGCCCTTGTCGTCGGGCAGCACGATGGTGAGGCTGCCGTAGTCGCTGTGCGCGCCCGCGCGCAGCTGCCCCGGCAAGGGCTGCTCGCGCTGCGGCGGGTAGCTCAGCACGCGGAACATGCTGATGTGCGCGTCGATCTTGTCGTCGAAGAAGGTCTCGGGCAGCGAGAGGCCGAGCGCGAAGATGCGCATCAGCGAGCGCGAGAGATCGCTCATGGCCTCGAAGTACGCCTCGTAGGCTTCGCGGAAGCCCTCGATGGGCGGCCAGCTGTTGGGCTCGAAGTGCGGGCCGGCGGCGGGGCCGCGGTGGTAGTCGTCGTCGGGCACGTTCGACGGGCCGATCGAGAACGACTCCTTGAGGTCGCCGGGCGCCACCTCCTCGAGGCTGTACGAGAGGCCTTCCTCGCCGACCGCGCTGTAGCCGCGCACCGCGTCTTCGCGCGGCCGGTCGACCTTGCGCTTCTCGGCCAGCGGCAGCTCGAAGAACCGGCGCGAGAGCGAGGACACGCGCTCGATCAGCCCCGGCGCGATGCCGTGGTGGGTGATGACGAGAAAGCCGATGCTTCGGCAGGCCTCGTCGACTTGTCTCGCGACCGCCGACTTGCCTTCGGCGCTGCCCTCGAAGTAGGGCGCGAGATCGATGATGGGAACGGACAACAGGGTCATGGCGACTTCCTCATGGACGCATTCATTCAGGGGACTGGCACGCCTTTCGCCATGCAACGTCTGTGCCAGTTGGACCAAATGGACAAATCGCTTTTTCCGCGTCAGGCTGGTGCACCGCGGGGCCCTCCGCCGGCCTCGCATGACGCAAGTCGATGCACCGCGGCCTTACAGTGGTGCGTGCTTCGCGCATCGACGCGGATGACGACGAAGAAAAGAGAACAGAGAGGAAAGATGCCGAAGACCAAGGCGCTGGCCGCAGCCAGCAGCAACACCGAGCCCCCCGCGGCGCGCAAGCGCGCCAAGCCGGCGGTGCGCAGCCCGTCGTCCGTGAGCCGGCGGCTGCGCCAGATCGAGGACAAGCGCAGCGCGATCCTCGGCGCGGCGCTAGGGCTGTTCTCGCGCTTCGGCCTGCACGGCACCTCGATCGACCAGGTGGCGGCGCGCGCCGACGTGTCGAAGAGCAACCTGCTCTACTACTTCGCCAACAAGGAGGAGCTCTACGTCAACGTGCTGCGCGACCTGCTCGCGCTGTGGCTCGAACCGCTGCGCGGCTTCAGCGCCGAGCAGGACCCGGCCGAGGCCATCGGCGGCTACATCCGGCGCAAGCTGGTGGTGTCGCGCGACCGGCCCGACGCGTCGCGGTTGTTCTGCCTGGAAATGATCCAGGGCGCACCGCTGCTGCGCGACGAGCTGGACCGCGAGCTGCGCGCGCTGGTGGAGAAGAAGTCGGAAGTGATCCGCGCCTGGATCGAGGCCGGCAAGCTGGCGCCCGTCGATGCGCACCATCTGATCTTCGCGCTGTGGGCGGTAACGCAGCACTACGCCGATTTCGCCGTGCAGGTGCAGGCACTGACGGGGCGCACGCTGGAAGATGCAGCCTTCTTCGAGCAGACGGTGGAGAACGTGCAGCGCATCGTGCTGCAGGGCATCGCGCCGCGTTGAGACTTTCCTTGCTCCCTCCCCCGCTGAGGGAGGGCCGGGGTGGGGGCCGGCGGCGCATCCATAGAGCGCCTGCCCCCATCCCAGCCTTCCCCCAGCGGGGGAAGGAGCAATTCAGTGCTGCGCCGGCGCCGCAATCTCGTGGTACCGCCGGTCGAAGTAGATCAAGCCCTGTGCCGCCCCCCCGATCGCGATCGCCACCGCCTCGCAGAACAGCACGTCATGCGTGCCCGCGCTCGTCGCATGCACCACGCGGCAGTCGAAGGACACGGCCGCGTCCTCGAGCATCGGCGAGCCGGTGGTCTTGGGGTGCCAGCGGCCGGCGGCGAAGCGTTCGTCCATCGGCGTCTTGCCGCCGAACAGTGCGGACAGCGCCTGGTGCCCCGCGGCCAGCACGTTCACGCACAGCACGCCGTTGGCCCTGAACGCCGGGTACACCGAAGCCGATCGGTTCAGGCACACCAGCAGCGTCGGCGGCTCGTCGGTCACGCTGCACACGGCCGAGGCGGTGAAGCCGGCGCGGCCCGCCGGGCCGTCGGTGGTGATGATGTTCACCGCCGCGCCCAGGCGCGCCATCGCGTTGCGGTAGTCGGCCTTGGGCAGGCCGGGCGGCAGGCCGGCGGGGTTCGGCGAAGAAGCATGGGAGGCCATGGCGTTGAGCATGGGAAGGACTCGTTCAGGCCAGCATGCAGGCTTCGTCGAAGGGCAGGCGCGGCAGGCGCCCGAACACCTTCGACGCGTCGCCGTGGCCGAGGTTGATGAGGAAGTTGACGGTCCAGTCGCTGCCCTCGAAGAAGGCGGCATCGACCTTGGCCTTGTCGAAACCCGACATCGGGCCCGCGTCGAGGCCCACCGCGCGTGCGGCCAGCAGCAGGTAGCCGGCCTGCAGGCTCGCGTTGCGGAAAGCCGTCTCGTGTGCGGCCTCGGGGCTGCCGGTGAACCAGCTGCGCGCATCGGCGTGCGGGAACAAGGTGGGCAGCTGGTCGTAGAACCTGCGGTCCCAGGCGGCGATCACGGTGACGGGCGCGCGCAGGGTCTTGTCCAGGTTGCCCTTGGACAGCGCGGGCGCCAGGCGCTGCTTGCCCTCGGGCGTGCGCACGAACACGAAGCGCGCGGGCGAACAGTTGGCCGAGGTCGGGCCCAGGCTCGCGAGCGCATAGACCTGCTGCAGTTGCGCGTCGGTGACGGGTTCGTCGGTCCAGCCGTTGTGGCTGCGTGCGGCGGTGAAGAGCTGCGCGAGCGCGGCGTCGTCGAGTGTGGAAGGGGTGGTCATGCGGGAACGGCGGATGCGCTGACCCGCGAGAGGAAGGCCAGCAGGGTGCTGTTGAAGGCGTTGGCCTCGGTCACGCTGTGCGCGTGGCCGCCGTGCGCCATGAGGTTGAGCGTGGCGTTCGGCAATCCGTCGGCCAGGCGCTGCGAGCAGGTCCAGGGCACGAGCACGTCGTCCTTGGCGGCCGCCACCAGCGTGGGCGCGGCGATGCCGGCCAGGCGCGCATCGATGTCGAAGGCGCGCAGCGCGGCGATGCGCGCGCGCATGTTGGCCTCGCCCGGGAAATGGGCGAAGGCGTGGTCGACCTCGTCCTGCACGCGCTTCGCATGCGCGGCAGCCCACGCGGCGGGGTAGAGGAAGATCGGCTGCGCTTCCACGTAGGCACGCGGGCCGACGGCGCCCAGCAGCGCGAGCCGTGCCTCGAAGCAGCGCGCCGAATGCGGGTTGGGCCTGGACCAGGCATTGACGAGCACCAGGCTGGCCACACGCGACGGTGCATCGAGCGCGAGCTGCAACCCGACCAGGCCGCCCAGTGCATGGCCCGCGAAGTGGCATTGCGCGGTGCGGGTGGCGTCGAGGATCTCCAGCACGTCGCGCGCCATGTCCTCGATCGCGTAGGCCGCGGGCAGGGCCGCGGGGCTGCGGCCGGTGCCGCGCTGGTCGTAGGCGATCACGCGGTGGCCGGCCGCGATCAGCGCGCCCAGCTGCGGCTGCCAGAAGCCGGCCGAGCCACCGAGGCCCGAGGACAGCAGCACCGTCGATGCCGCATCGACGGGGCCATGCACTTCGAAATGCAGCGAAGACATGCGCATCAGCCCTTCTTTCCGATGTGCGCGGTCGAGGCGATCTCGACCAGCGCGTCAGGCTTCACCAGCCCGCACTGGATGCAGTAGCGCGCGGGCTTGGTGCCGGGAAAGAACGCGGCGTACACCGTGTTGATCTTCGCGTAGTCGGCCCAGTCCCTGAGCATGATCTGGTTGAAGGTCACGTCGTCCATGGTGCCGCCGGCGGCCTCGACCACGCTCTGGATGAGGGTGAGCACATGGCGCGTCTGCGCGGCCGCGTCGCCCACGTGCACCACGTTGTTGTCCTTGTCGAAGGGCAGCGTGCCCGAGACGTAGAGCACGCCGTCGGCGAGCGTGCCCGGGACGTAGGGGGCGAGCGGCACGCCGGTGCCGGGCGGGATGATGGCTTGCTTGGGCATGGGGAACTCCTTGGAAGTGAATCAGGCAATGGCGGCTTCGGCCGTGACGTTTCGAGGAACTGAGTGGGGCGCGAAGGTGCTGCAGAACTGGTCCACCGTGGCGACCCAGCCGAAGAAGGTCTCGACGTTGTAGACGGCGGCTTTCTGGATGGCCGGCCCGCCGAGTTCGTGCGTGGCGTCTTCCAGCATCACGGCGAAGTACTCGAGATGGAAGGCATCGCGCAGCGTCGACTCCACACAGACGTTGGTGGCGATGCCGGTGAACACCAGGTGCCGGATGCCGCGCGCGCGCAGCGTGCTGTCGAGCGTGCTGTTGAAGAAGCCGCTGTAGCGCGTCTTGGGCACCACGATGTCGCCGGCCTGCGGCTTCATCTCTTCGATGAGTTCGTAGTCCCAGCCGCCCTTGGCGAGGAACTTGCCCTGCAGTTCGGGCTTGGCGCGCATGGTCTTGAGCGCGTTCGACTTGTGCCAGTTGGGTGAGCCGGGGCCCCCGGCTTCCACATACGACGCGTCCCAGCCGTTCTGCAGGAAGACGACCAGCATGCCGGCCGCGCGCGCGGCAGTGATGGCGCGCACGATGTTGGCGATGGTGCCCTGCGCGCCGGAGATATCGAAGCCGGCAGAGTCGACGTAGCCGCCGATCGAGGCATAGGCGTTCTGCATGTCGACGACGACGAGGGCGGTGTCGCTGGCATGCAGCGCGAGCGGCTCGGGGCGTGCGGGCAGCACCACGGGCGCGGGTGCACCGGGCAGGCGCGGGGCGCCGACGGGCGTGGTCGAGGTGAGGGTGGCGTTGCGTGCGGGTGCGGTCATGAGGGCGCGCTCCTGTTCAGGCCGCGAGGCGCTCGGGTTCGACCTGCGAAGGCACCGGGCTTTGCACATGCACGCGGCTCTTCATCAACGGCTGGATGCGCTCGCCGAAGGCCTCGACGCCCAGCAGGAAGTCGTCGAAGGTCAGCAGCACGCCCTCGGTGCCGGGTACCTCGGCCACTTCGTCGAGCATGCGCGCCACGCTGGCGTAGGAACCCACCAGCGTGCCCATGTTGATGTTCACGGCCGAGGTCGGGTCGGCCATCTGGCGCACGTTGGTGTCCGCGCCGGACTTGGTGTCGACCGCGCCCTGCTGCCCCAGCCAGGCGATGGCCTCGTGGTCGGCGCCGGCCTTGTAGTGCTCCCACTTGGCGCGCGCGGCCTCGTCGCTCTCGTCGGCGATCACCATCATCAGCACGTAGGTCGTGACGTGGCGGCCGGTCTTGGCGGTGGCCTCGATGAGCTTCTGGGCCGCCGGTGCGAAGGCCTCGGGCGTGTTCACGCCCTTGCCGAAGCAGAAGTTGTAGTCGGCGTGGGTGGCGGAGAAGTCCATGCCCGCGTCGCTCTGGCCCGCGCAGATCACCTTCATGTCGGCCTGCGGCTGCGGGCTCATGCGGCAATCGTCCATCTGGAAGTGCTCGCCCTTGAAGTCGGACTGGCCGGTGCCCCAGAGGTCGCGCAGCACCTGGATGTATTCGCTGAGGTACGCGTAGCGCGTGCCGAAGAACTGGTCGCCCGGCCACATGCCCATCTGCGAGTACTCGGGCCGCTGCCAGCCGGTGACGAGGTTCAGGCCGAAGCGGCCGTCGGAGATGGAGTCGATGGTGGCCGACATGCGCGCCACGATGGCCGGCGGCATCACCAGCGAGGCGGCCGTGGCGAACAGCTTGATCTTGCTGGTGACGGCCGCGAGGCCGGCCATGAGCGTGAACGACTCCAGGTTGTGGTCCCAGAACTCGGTCTTGCCGCCGAAGCCGCGCAGCTTGATCATGGACAGCGCGAAGTCCACGCCGTAGCGCTCGGCCTTCAGCGTGATCTCCTTGTTGAGCGCGAAGCTGGGTTTGTACTGGGGCGCGTTTTCGGACAGCAGCCAGCCGTTATTGCCGATGGGGATGAAGATGCCGACGTTCATGGAAGGACTCCTGTTGCGAGATGGCGAAGCTCCTTGCATGCGCCGTGCCAACCAGATAAGTCCTTATCGATCAATGACTTGCAAAAAAAATCCGTTGATGTTTTGTCCATTTGGTCCAAAGTGGAGCAGACGATCCATGCGGATTGCGGCAGCACGGTGCGGGCCGGGCCAAAGCGGTGCAGTGCCGCGGTCACGGACGGCGCGGCAGAATCACGCCATGCCCAAGACCCCACTCCGCGCCGCCGCGGCCATCGGCGGCACCGCCGACGACGTCGAAGCCGCCTTCTACGAAGCGCTGCAGCGCGGCGACATCGATGCGCTGATGGGCTGCTGGTCGGACGACGACGAGGTGTTCTGCGTGCACCCGGGCGGCCCCCGGCTGGTGGGCCCGGTCGCGATCCGCGCGGCCTTCGAGCAGATGTTCGGCCACGGCGCGATCCATGTCCGGCCGGCGCGCGTGCGCAAGGTCGAGTCGCTGGCCAGCGCGGTGCACAACGTGCTCGAACGCATCGAGGTGATCACGGCCGAGGGCCCGCAGCATGCCTTCGTGCTGGCCACCAACGTCTATCACAAGACCGCCCAGGGCTGGCGCCTGGTGGCCCACCACGCCAGCCCGGGCAGCGCGCGCGAGCCCGACGAAGACGACACCGCTCGCCAGACGCTGCACTGAGGCCGGTCGTGAACGCCATGCAGACCTACCGTGCGCCGCACTGGTTGCCCGGCGGCAACCTGCAGACCATCTGGCCGGCGCTCTGGGCGCGCCGCGTGGACGGCGCGCCGCCGGTCTACCGGCGCGAGCGCTGGACCACGCCGGACGGCGATTTCGTCGACGTCGACCGCATCGACGCCGCCGACCCGGCCGCGCCGCTGCTGGTGCTGTTCCACGGCCTCGAGGGGTCCTCCCGCAGCCACTACGCCGAGGCTTTCGCGGATTTCGCTGCCACGCGCGGCTGGGCCTTCGCGGTGCCGCACTTCCGCGGCTGCAGCGGCGAGATCAACCTGGCGCCACGCGCCTACCACTCGGGCGATTTCGAGGAGATCGGCTGGATGCTCGAGCGCTGCGCCGCGGGGCGCCCGCCCGGCGCGCCGGTGGTGGCGGCCGGCGTCTCGCTGGGCGGCAACGCGCTCTTGCGCTGGGCCGAGGAAGCCGGCGCCACGGCCCGGCACACCGTGCGCGCCGTGGCCGCGGTCTCGGCGCCGGTGGACCTGGCGGCCGGCGGCGCCGCGATCGGCCGCGGCTTCAACCGGCTGGTCTACACGCGCATGTTCCTCTCGACCATGAAGCCCAAGGCGCTGGCCAAGCTAGCCCAGCACCCGGGCCTGTTCGACCGCGACGCGCTGATGGCGGCCGGCGACCTGCGCGGCTTCGACAACGTCTTCACCGCGCCGCTGCACGGCTTCAGGGACACCGACGACTACTGGGGCCGCGGATCGGCCAAGCCCCACCTGCACGCGATCCGCGTGCCGACGCTGGTGGTGAACGCGCTCAACGACCCTTTTGTGCCCGCGGCAAGCCTGCCCCGGCCCGACGAAGCCGGCCGCCACGTCACGCTGTGGCAACCCGCGCACGGCGGCCACGTCGGTTTCCCGCTGGGCCTGCCCCCCGGTCACGTGCGCGGCATGCCCGAGCGCGTGGGCGGCTGGCTGGCGCAGCATCTGCCGAGCTGAACGAGGCACGTGCCCCGTTCCTTCCAGGACCGCCGCCCCGGTTTTTTTCAGGGCCATCGCGGAACCGGCTTCGCCGGGCCGCAGATGGCGCCCCCGGTAGGGGGAGGGAGAAGCGACACGAAGTGGCGCGGAGCCTGGGGGCGAGCAAAATAGCTCTATGGATGACATCGTCAAACAGGCCCTCGCGAAGTGGCCCAACGTCCCGCACTGCCACGGCTGGCTCGGCCTCGACGCACGCGGCAACTGGTACATGCGGGACGACCGCACGCAGGCCGAAGGCCCCTTTCCCGCCGCCAAGGGCTCGCTGCTGCGACACGACAAGCTGATCGACTTCATCCAGCGCAACTACGAGGCCGATGAGGCCGGCCAGTGGTTCTTCCAGAACGGCCCGCAGCGCGTCTACGTCGAGCTCGAGGCCGCGCCCTGGATCTGGCGCATCGGCGACGACTTCTCGGTGCGCAGCCACGCCGGCACGCCCACCACGCACGGTCAGCCATTGCTCGACGAGGACGGCAAGCTCTACCTGGCGACGCCGCTGGGGCTGGGCCTGGTGCACACGCAGGACATGGGCCTGGCGGCCGACGCCCTCGAGCAGGGCCTGTGGCCGCAGCCGGAGCCGGTGCAGGCGGACGCCCTGCCCGCCCGCTTCGGCCATGTGCTGAGCCCGGCGGAACGGCACGCCACGGCGGCCTGAACCGCGCCCCAAAGAAAAAGCCGGCACGGGGCCGGCTTCGTTCAGACAGGCGTCGAAGACGCCCGGGTCTTTTTCTCTTACTTGCTCGCGGCGGCGACCGGCGCGGAGGCCGCGCCATCGGCAGCCGGTGCGGCACCGTCCGCGGGGGCAGCGCCAGCGGCCGGACGGTCGGGCACCGCGAACTTCGCGCCGCCTGCGTTGGCCATGTAGACCACGGCACGGCCGATTTCGAGGTCCTCGAAATCGCCGCCACCTTGAGGCGGCATCGCGCCCTTGCCCTTGAGCGCGTGCTCGAGCAGCGTGGCGTAACCCTGGCCGATGCGCGGGCCCCAGGCCGCGGCGTCGTTCAGGTGGGGTGCACCCGGAATGCCGGGCGCGCCGTGGCAGGCGATGCACTGGGCCTTGAACACGACCTCGCCGGCGGCCAGCGCGCGGTTGGCATCACGGATCTCGATCGAGCCGACCTTCTTCAGGCGGTCGGCCACTTCGCGGTCGCGCGTGTCCTGCGACACGCCGTAGAGCGACATGTTGTCGCCCTTCGCCGCACCCGAGGGCCGGTTGTCGGAGACCACATAGGACACGAGTCCGACGATGATCGCAATGGGGGCGATGAACGAGAAAAAGACCGCCAGCAGCAGTTGTTTCGGGTTCTTGATGGGGCCGGTGTGGGCTTCTTCTGTGGCCTGGTAGTGCGGGTCTGCGCTCATGGCGTCCTCAAAATCGGGGGCTTCTCGGGGGGTCGGGCGAAATCAACCCGCGATTATAGGGAAGCCCCCAGAGATCGACGGACTGTGTTGCCCATCGTGGTGCAGGCATGGCAGGGACGCGGCACCCCGGAAGGTGCCGCGCCACGCCTCATTCCTTCCAGCCGCCGCCCAGCGCCTTGTACAGCGTGACCTGGTTCTGCAGCTGCAGCAGGCGCGTCTGCACCGCGGCCTGCTGGGCGCTGAACAGCGAACGCTGCGCGTCCAGCAGGTCGAGCGAGCTCGCGATGCCGTTGCGGTAGCGCAGGTCCGACAGCTTGAAGCGCTGGTCCTCGGCCGCGGCCTGCGCGCGCAGGGCACGCACCTGCTCGCCCAGCGTGGCGCGGCCCGCGAGCGCATCGGCCACTTCGCGGAAGGCCGACTGGATCGACTTCTCGTACTGCGCCACCGCGATCTCGCGGCCGGCGCGGGCCGAGTCGAGGCTCGCCTGGTTGCTGCCGGCGTTGAAGATCGGCAGCACCAGCTGCGGTGCGATCGAGAACGCATTCGAGCCGCTCTTGAACAGACCCGACAACTCGTTGCTGGCGGTGCCGGCGGTGGCGGTCAGCGAGATGCGCGGGAAGAAGGCCGCGCGCGCTGCACCGATGTTCGCGTTGGCCGAGCGCAGCAGCTGCTCGGCCTGGCGGATGTCCGGACGCTCGATCAGCAGATCGGAGGGCAGGCCCACCGGCAGCTCGGGCATGGCCTGGATGGCCTCGAGCCGCCCCAGTCCGTTGACCGTCGGAAGGGCCGCGGGCGGCACCGGCGCGCCAAGCAGCAGCGCCAGCGCGTTCTCGTCCTGCAAGCGCTGACGCTGCTGCTGGGCGTAGGCCGCGCGGGCGGTTTCGGCGGCTGAATTGGCGGCCTGGAAATCGAGCTCCGAGGAAACGCCGTTGTCGAAGCGCAGCTTGGTGAGCCGCACCGACTCGTCGCGCGTGACCAGGGTCTGGCGCGTGAGTTCGAGCAGTTCGTCGTCGGCCAGCAGCGTGTACCAGCCGGCCGCCACGGCGCCGATCAGGCTGATCTGCGCGGCCTTGCGGGCCTCTTCGGTGGCCAGGTACTGCGCGAGCGCGGCTTCCTTCAGGCTGCCGAGGCGATTGAAGAAGTCGATTTCCCAGGACGAAACGCCCAGGCCGACCTGGAAGCTGTTGCCCAGACGACCATCGATCACCGAAGGCTGCCGCGTGGCCGAGAAGATGCCGTTGATCGCCGGGTACTGTGCGGCACGGCTGATCTGGAACTGCGCGCGCGCCTGCTCGATGTTGAGCACCGACACCCGCAGGTCGCGGTTGTTGGCCAGCGCGGTGCGGACCAGGTCCTGAAGCCGCGCATCGGTGAAGTAGTCCTGCCAGGCGAGCGTCGCCGCCGCCGCGCCGGCGGGTTGCGCCGGATCGCCCGGGAAGGTGGTGGGCACGGGCGCCGCGGGGCGCTCGTAGGTCGGGATCAGCGAGCAGCCGGCCAGGAAGGCGCTGGCGGCCAGCGCGCCGAGCGTGTGGCGTGAAATCATTCGCTTAGTCATGGCTTTGTTCGATCCCTGCCGCTTCGGCGTGGCGCCGATCGACTTCATGCTGGCGCGCGCTGCCCTTGAACAGGGTGCGCACGACCACGAAAAACACCGGCACGAAGAACACCGCCAGCGCGGTGCCCGTGACCATGCCGCCCAGCACGCCGGTGCCGATGGCACGTTGGCTGGCCGAGCCGGCACCGGAGGCCAGCACCAGCGGCAGCACGCCCAGGCCGAAGGCCAGCGAGGTCATCACGATCGGGCGGAAACGCAGGTGCGCGGCTTCCAGCGCAGCTTGCACCGCACCCTTGCCCTGCGCCTGCAGGTCCTTGGCGAACTCGATGATCAGAATCGCGTTCTTCGCGGACAGGCCGATGATGGTGATCAGCCCCACCTGGAAGTACACGTCGTTCGAGTAGGACCGCAGCATGGTCGCCGCCAGCACCCCGAGCACGCCCAAGGGCACCACCAGGATCACCGACAGCGGGATGGTCCAGCTTTCGTACAACGCGGCCAGGCACAGGAACACCGCCAGGATCGCGAAGCCGTACAGGATCATGGCCTGCGAGCCTGCGAGCTTTTCCTCACGCGACTGACCGGTCCATTCGAAGCCGAAGCCCGCCGGCAGCTTGGCCGCCAATGCTTCCATCTCGGCCATCGCCGCGCCGGAGCTCGAGCCCGGTGCGGCCGAGCCGGAGATGCGCACGGCCGGATAGCCGTTGTAGCGCACCGTCTGCTGCGCGCCGTTGACCCAGCGCGTGCTCGCGAAGGTGGACAACGGCACCGGGTTGCCCTGCGTGTTGCTCGCGTTGAGCTTGAGCAGGTCGTCGGGCTGCATCCGTGCGGGTGCATCGGCCTGCACCACCACGCGCTGCAGGCGGCCCTGGTTCGGGAAGTCGTTGATGTAGCTCGAACCCAGCGCGGTCGACAGCGTCGTGTTGATCGCGTCGAAGGTCACGCCCAATGCGTTGGCCTTGTCGCGGTCGATGTCGATCTGCAGCTGCGGCGCGTCTTCCAGGCCGTCCGGGCGCACCTGCGTGAGCAGCTTGCTCTGCGAGGCCATGCCCAGCAGCTGGTTGCGCGCGTTGATCAGCGCCTTGTGGCCCGCACCCGAGCGGTCCTGCAGGCGGAAGGTGAAGCCGCTGGCGTTGCCCAGTTCGGGAATCGGCGGCGGGTTCAGCGGGTAGATGAAGGCATCGCGCACACCCGAGAGCGCACCGAAGGCACGGCCCGCGAGCGCATCGGCCGAGTGCGCGGCACCGCCGCGCTCTTCCCAGTCCTTGAGCGTCACGAAGGCGAGACCTGCGTTCTGGCCCTGGCCCGAGAAGCTGAAGCCCAGCACGCTGACCATGCTCTGCACTTCAGGCTGCTTGAGGATGTAGCCCTCGACCTGCTCCATGACCGACAGCGTGCGGTCCTGCGTCGCACCTGGCGGCAGTTGCACGTTGACGATGATGTTGCCCTGGTCTTCCTGCGGCAGGAAGGAGGTCGGCAGGCCGCGGAACAGCAGCACCACCGCGCCCACGATCGCGACGTAGATGATCAGGTAGCGCGCGGCGCGCTTGAGCAGCCGGGCCACCACGCTCTCGTAGCCCTTGGCCGTGCGCGAGAAACCGCGGTTGAACCAGCCGAAGAAGCCCTTCTTCTCATGGTGGCTGCCCTGTTCCACGGGCTTGAGCAGCGTGGCGCACAGCGCCGGCGTGAGCGACAGCGCCATGAAGGCCGAGAAGCCGATCGAGGCCACCATCACCGCCGAGAACTGGCGATAGATGTTGCCGGTCGAGCCCGCGAAGAAGGCCAGCGGCACGAACACCGAGATCAGCACCACGGTCACGCCGATGATGGCGCCCGAGATCTGGCGCATCGCCTTGCGCGTGGCCTCGAGCGGGTTCAAGCCCTCCTCGGTCATGATGCGCTCGACGTTCTCGACCACCACGATCGCATCGTCCACCACGATACCGATCACCAGCACCATGCCGAACATGGTCAGCACGTTGATCGAGAAGCCCAGCGCGGCCAGCACCGCGAAGGTGCCCAGCAGCGCGATCGGCACCACGATGGTCGGGATGATCGTGTAGCGCCAGTTCTGCAGGAACAGGAACATCACGACGAACACCAGCGCCACGGCCTCGAACAGCGTCTTGACCACTTCGGTGATGGAGATGCTCACGAAACGCGAGCTGTCGTAGGGGATGCTCCACTTCACGCCTTGCGGGAAGTACTTGGCCAGCTCGGTCATCCGGTCACGGATGGCCTTGGCCGATTGCAGCGCATTGCCGCTGGGCGAGAGCTGGACGCCGATGCCCACGGCCGGCGCGCCATTCAGGCGGGCCGAGGTCGAATAGGCCTGGCCGCCGAGCTCGATGCGCGCCACGTCCTTGAGCCGCACGGCCGAGCCGTCGGTGTTGGCGCGCAGCACGATGTTGCCGAACTGCTCGACGGTGCTGAGCTGGCCGGTCACCACCACGGTGGCGGCGATGCTCTGGCCGGTGATGTTCGGCAGGTCGCCGATCGAGCCCGAGGAGACCTGGGCGTTCTGCGCGCGGATCGCGGCATTGACGTCGGCCGAGGACAGGTTGAAGCCCTGCAGCTTGGCCGGATCGATCCAGATGCGCATGGCGCGCTCGGTGCCGAACAGCTGCGCCTGGCCGATGCCGGCCACGCGCTGCAGTTCGGGCACGATGTTGCGCGAGGCATAGTCACCCAGCGCGATCGGATCGATCGCCGGGTTGTCCGAAGACAGCATCGTGAACAGCAGGAAGTTGTTGCGCGACTTGTCCACGCGCACGCCCTGCTGCGTCACCGCGGCCGGCAAGCGCGGCGTCGCACGCGACAGCCGGTTCTGCACGTCCACCTGGGCCAGGTCGGCGTTGGTGCCGGTCTCGAAAGTGACCGTGATGGTGCCGGTGCCGTCGGCCTGGGCCACCGATTCCATGTAGATCAGCCCGGGCGAGCCGTTCATCTCGCGCTCGATGACGGACAGCACGCTGTCCTCGAGCGTCTGGGCCGAAGCCCCCGGATAGGCGGTGCTAATGACGATGGCGGGCGGTGCCACCGGCGGGTACTGCGAGATCGGCAGCTGCGTGATCGCCACGCTGCCCATCACGATGATGAACAGCGCGATCACCCACGCGAAGATGGGCCGATCGATGAAGAATTTAGCCATGCGGGCGCGCTCCTTACTTGGCAGCCGAAGCCGCAGCGGCCGGCGCCGAGGCTGCCGGTGCGGCAGCAGGGGCCGCCGCCGCTGGCGCCGTACCCGGCTTGACCCATGGCACAGCCTTCACCGGCGTACCGGGCGGCATCATCTGCAGCTTCTGGAAGCCGTCGACCATCACCTGTTCGCCGGCCTTGAGGCCGTCGAGCACGATCCACTGGTTGTCCTGCGCGGCGCTGATCTTCACCGGGCGCTTGCTCAGCTTGCCGTCGGCCGCCACCACGGTGACGGTGTCGCCCTGCTCGGTGCGGGTGACGGCCTGCTGCGGCAGCGCGATCGCGTTGCTCACCTGGGCCTGCTCGATCTTCACGCGCACGTACAGGCCGGGCAGCAGTTCGCCCTTGGGGTTGGGCAGCTCGGCGCGCAGCGTGACCTGGCCGGTGGTCGAATCCACGGTGAGGTCGGAGAACAGCAGCTTGCCCGCCAGCGGGTACTCGCCGCCGCCTTCGAGCACCACGCGGATGCTGGCCGCGTCGGCACCGTCGGCACGCTTGAACTTGCCGTCGGCCATGGCGCGACGCAGCTTGAGCACATCGTTGGCCGATTGCGTGAAGTTGACGTAGAGCGGGTTGATCTGCTGGATCACGGCGAGCTGCGTCGCGTCGCCCTGCCCCACCAGCGCGCCTTCGGTCACCAGCGCACGGCCGATGCGGCCCGAGATGGGGGCGGTCACGGCCGCGTAGCCCAGGTTGATCTTGGCGGTGGCCACCGATGCACGGCCCACGGCCACGTCGGCCTCGGCCGTCTTCTGCGAAGCCACTGCGCTCGCGTACTCCTGCTTGCTCACGGCATTGGCCTCGACCAGCGGCTTGTAGCGATCGGCCAGGGCCTTGGCCTGCACGGCATTGGCCTCGGCACGCGCCAGGCTGGCCTGCGCGCTCTGCGCCGCGGCGGTATAGGGTGCCGCATCGATGCGGAACAGCGGCTGGCCTGCCTTCACGTCGCTGCCTTCACGGAACAACCGCTCCTGCAGGATGCCGGCGGCGCGCGCACGCACCTGCGCCACCCGCGAGGCTTCCAGGCGGCCCGGCAGCTCGGTCACCAGACCGACATCGGTCGGGGTCGCGACCACCACACCGACTTCGGGCGGCGGCGGCGCGGCACCGGCCGGCGCTGCCGCCGCGGCGGGATCTTTGCCCTTGCCGCAAGCCGCAAGCAGGGCGAAGACCAGCACGGCGACGGTGGACAAGGCCATGCGCCGAGGGGAAAGCGAGCGAAGCGAAGAGACATGCAATTGCGGCATGTGATTCCTTTGAAGCAAAGAGGAGACGACGCGAAGCGATCTTGATCGCCGTCAAGGCCTGTCGGCCAGGTGGGTCATCGGGAGGCGGCTAGTTTACATACATTCATGGATGTATAGTTAGGCGAGACATTCAAATCCTTATCAGGAGACAAATTGGCCCGCCACACGAAGGAAGAGGCCCTCGCCACACGCAACCGTCTGCTCGATGCAGCGGAACTGCTGTTCCAGGCGCAGGGCGTTTCGCAGACCTCGCTGCAGCAGATCGCGCAGCAAGCGGGGGCGACGCGTGGCGCGATCTACTGGCACTTCAAGGACAAGGCCGATCTCTTCAACGCGATGATGGAGCGCGTCACGCTGCCGCTGGAGGCGGCGGCGCGGAGCACCGGCCCGGTGCGCGACGATCCGCTGGAGGAAATCGAACGCGGACTGCTCGTCGCGCTCAAGCTCATGACCACCGACCCGCAGGTGCGGCGCGTGTTCGAGGTGGCGACGCACAAGGTCGAGTACACGCACGACATGCAGTCGGTCCAGCAACGCCACCTGAGCGCACGCGACGCCTGCGTCACCGATTTCGAGCAGGCCCTGCGCCATGCGGCACGGCGCCAGCACATCCGCCTCGCCATTCCCGCGGCGGCGGCGGCCCAGGGACTGCATGCGCTGGTCAGCGGCCTGATCCAGAACTGGCTGCTCGACCCCTCGGCCTTCGACCTGGTGCAGGTCGGCAAACGCACTTTCGAGGTGTATGTGAACGGCCTGGGCTTCGGCCATCAGCCCGCCGCGATCGAAATCCTGCCGGAGAAGCTTTCGATGGTCGCCTGATGGGCGATAATGGCGGGCTTGCGGTGCATCGCCGCAGGCTCTCTCGCTGTATTTCAACGGATAGAATTCGGCCCTCCGAAGGCTGAGATCCAGGTTCGATTCCTGGCGGCGGGACCAGACAATCGCTTCACGGCATCCCGGAAGCACCCGAAACCCGCATGCTGCAAGGCATTGCGGGTTTTTTGTTGTCTCGGATTTTCCGCGCCCCGGGGCCAGCCTGCGGCCCGCCCATCAGACGATCCCCGCCGGCACCGCGACGGCGCCGGCCCAGGGCGGCGCGGCGATACGGCCTCAGGACGGGTGCGAGACTCGTGTTTCGTTGCCGACGTCCTGGGCCGACAGGCCGAAGCCCTGCTTGAGCAAGGAGACGAAGCCGTCCATGTTGTGCACGTCGAAACTGCCGCCGATGCGGATGCCCTGGATGGCCGGATCGGCGATGACCAGCTTCCGGGTGTTGTAGCGGTTGAACTGCGTGGCGGCTTCGCCCAGCGTCGTCTGGTCAAAGACGATGCGCCCCTGGCGCCAGCTCAGTTCGTCGTTGATCTGCTTCGCGCTCTTCGACATGACCAGCAGGCTGTTCGCGCTGGCCACGGCCGACTGGTTGCGCGTCAGCACGGTGGGTTCGCCGCCCTTGGGGTCCTGCGTCGAAGCGACCTGGACGCGCCCCTCCTCCACCGTCAGCTTCACCTGGTCGCCCTGGCGCCGCACGAGAAAGCGCGTGCCGAGCACCGTGATCCGGCGATTGCCGGCGATCACGACAAAGGGATGGTCCTTATCGTGCGCGATATCGAAATAGGCTTCGCCGTCATCGAGCCACACCTTGCGTTCGCTCTCGTTGACCGAGGCGCGCAGCTGGGTGGCGGTGTTCAGCGTGAGCATCGAGCCGTCGCGCAACGCCACGGACTGGCGCGCGCCCACGGCGGTGGCGTAGTGACGGTCGCCGTGCAGGCTGGGTCCGTACTGCCACGCCAGCCAGCTGGCGCTCGCCACCGCGATCAGCACGCCGGCCGCGATGCGCTGCAGGGAGAAACGCGGCAGCCAGGCACGCGAGTCCGCGTGGGATGCTGCCGGGGCCGCGGGCGCGTGCAGCGCGCTCAGCCGGTCGCCGCGCTGCCATGCACTGGCCAGCCGCAGCCACGCTACCCGGTGGGCGATCGATTCGGCGATCCAGGCGTCCAGCGCCTGTTGATCCACGTCGCTCCACACCTCGCCATCACGGCGTGCCAGCCAATCCGCGGCCAGGGATTCGATGCGTTCGGCTTCGGTCATGTCGAAAGCTTCTTTTCGTTTTCCGCGCGAGTGAAGGCTCGGGTGTCCAGGCTCACGCCGCCGGAATGCAGCGCATCCGCCAATGCCCTGATGCCGAACGAAACCTGCCGCGCAACGGTGTCTTCGGTGATGCCCAATTGAGCCGCCACCTCGCGCTGGGACAGGCCGTCGATCTTACGCATCTCCACGATGCGGCGGCACTTGAGCGGCAGCACCTCCAGCGCCGCCTGCAGCATCCTGAGTTCGCCGCGGCCGGCCACATGGCGCTCGGGCGTGAGGTCGTCCACCGACAGGTCCAGCGACTCGAGTTCGGCCACCGCTTCGATCGACACGATCTGGGCCCGCCGCGCGCGATCGATCAGCAGATTGCGCGCCGTGGCAAAGACGAAGGGCTTGACCTGCTCGGGCATGGCCTTGAAGGCGGACTCGTACACACGGACGTAGACGTCCTGGCGCAGGTCCGGTATTTCGGCCTCGTCGCGCCAGTTCCGGCGCAGGAAACGCGTGAGCGCCGCCTCCAGCGGAAGCACTTCACCGGTGAACCATGTGTCCAGGCTAGTGAGAAGCAAGAAGACGCTCCGGAAGATGGACGGCCGAGGCCAGCGCTCGATGAATGGGATGAGGACTTAAGGTAAGACGAGCCACGGAGAAATATCTGGCAGGGCGCCGAGAAAAGAACTGGAAAAAACTCGGCGTGCACCGGACGAGGGCACGATGCTGCCGGAAAACGGGGCCGCGTTCGTCTCATAGGGCAGGCCAACCCTCAGCTCACCGGAAACGCAGCCCTATGAACAGCCCCTGGAGACGGACGTCCGTCTTCTCCCTCCCGACCTGCCATCGCATCGCCGCCGCACTGGCATGGCTGCTGGCGGCCGGCCTGTCATGTGCCCACCCGCGCGCGTTCGACGTCCGTGGCGGCGCGCTCAAGCCCGCGCTGGACGCCTACATCGCGCAGGCCGGCGTCCAGCTGATCTACAAGGTGGACGACGTCAGGGACCTGTCGACGCCGGGGGTGCAGGGCACCATCGCACCCGAAAAGGCGCTGGAGCGCCTGCTGCAGGGGACCCATCTGCGTGTGCGCCGCGGGCAGGACGGCGCCATGGTGCTCATCGCGCAGCCCCCGGTACGCGGCACCGCTCTTCCCGCCACCATGGAAAGCAGGCCCTAAACGCCCGGCCATGGCGCGGGCGGGCGTGACCGTCCCCATGCGGGCGCCGAACGCCTGCCCTCCGGAGGCCGCGCCTCGCTTTCTCAGGCCGGGGCACCGTGCGCCTTGGCGCGCTGGTAAGCCGCATGCAGCACGTCGTGCACGGGGCCGGGCCGGCCATCCCCGATGGTCCTGCCGTCGAGCTGGACGACCGCCAGCACTTCCTTGATGGCCGAGGACAGCAGCAGCTCGTCCGCATCGAAGACCTCCTCGCGCGACACGCGCCGCAGCACGAACGGAATGCCGTGCGCCTTGCAAAGGCGTTCGAACAGGCCGTAGCGGATGCCGGCCAGGACGAGGTTGTCCTTTGGCGGACCGAAGAGCGTCCCCTCTTTCACCAGCCACACGTTGCTCGCCGCCGCCTCGCTGAGCCAGCCGTCCCTGAACATGATGGTCTCCGCCGCCCCGGCGTCGACGCTGATCTGCCGCGCGAGCACCGCGCCGAGCAGGCTGGTGCTCTTGATGTGCGCCTTGTGCCACCGGAAGTCCTCCGCGGTGATACAGGCCACGCCCCGGCGGCGGATCGCCTCCGGCATCGGCGTGATCGGGTTGACCATCGCGAACACCGTGGGCTGCAGGTCGGGGATCATCGAATGCTCGCGCGGCGCCACGCCGCGCGTGATCTGGAGGTACACCGATTGCGGCGCCAGGCCGCCCGGCGCGGTCAGGCGCGCAACGATCTCGCGCCATTGCGCGAGCGGCATCGGATTGGGAATGCGCAGCTCGGCCAGCGAGCGGTCGAGACGCGCCATGTGCTCTTCGAAACAGAAGGGCTGGCCGTGGAAGACGGGGATGACCTCGTAGACCCCGTCGCCGAAGATGAATCCACGGTCCAGCACGCTGACCTTCGCCTCCCTCAGGACGGTGTATTCACCATCGAGATAACACGGCGTGGCAGGCAGGAAATCGATCGCAGGATGCATGGAAGGAACGCGGCGGCATGCCACGGGATGTGCGCTGACCGGACATCGACGACATCCATGTCCGGCCAGCGCGAGGATGATGGGATGGGGTCTTTCGCACCGCGGGCCAGGGCCTGGAACCGTGGTCCCGCGCCCCGGACGACCGCCGCTCAGGCGTGCTGCGGGATCTCTCGTTCGGCAGCCACGGCGCCCAGTGCCGCGTAGTAGCGGCCGACCGCGGTCCCCAGGAAAGCCTCCAGCGGCACCTGCTCCTGTCCCACGAAGCCCGAGGGCGGCAGCTTGCCCGCACGCAGCATCCCGAAGACACCCACCACGCCGGCGGCGGTCGACAGCTCGATGGCCGTGCGCTCGGTGCCGCACAGCGACTCGCCGAAGATGCGCGCCAGCCGCGTCTCCTGTTCGAAGCGTCCGCCGCGCATGCCCGAGCAGGACGCGAAGACGATGACCACGTCCTCGCGGCTGTGCGGCACCGCGTTCTCCAGTACCTCGCGCAGGAGATCGCGCCGCTCGATCAGGCGCAGATCGTGCAGCAGGAAGGCCATGGCATCGCGGTGGCCGGGATAGCGGATCGTCTTGTAGTCGAGGTTGCGCACCTTGCCCGTCAAGGTCTCGCAGAGCGTCCCCAGGCCGCCCGAGGTGTTGAAGGCCTCGAAGGCCTCGGCGTCCAGCGTGAAGGTCTCGTGGCCCTCCATCGGCTGCACCGATTGCCTGCGGCCGTTGACGATGGCGTCGCACGGATTGCAGTACTCGTTGATCACGCCGTCGATGCTCCAGGTGAAGTTGTAGCGCAAGCTATTGGTAGCATTGCGCGTGAGCGCCCCCACGCGCAGGCGCAGGTCGAACAGCTCGTCGAACCGGCCGGCCAGGTGACCGCCCAGCATGCCGATCACGCCGGGGGCCAGCCCGCACTGCGGCATCAGCACCGCGGTGGCGTCGGCCGCGATGCTGCGGATTGCCGTGGTGGCCGCGACGTCCTCCGTCAGGTCGAAGTAGTGGACCCCGCGCCGCGCGGCCTCGCGGGCCACACGCTCGGCCAGATAGAAGGGCAGCGCGTTGATGACGGCCGAGTGCGTCGCGAGGACCGCGCCCAGGGCCTCGGCGTCGTCGACATCCAGCGCGATGCGCTTGACGAGCGGATGTGCGTTTGAATGCCCGGTCACCGCCTTGTCTGCGAGCGTGACCGGCACGGCTTCGTGGACCGCCAGCATGTCGGCGACGGTGCTGCCCACCTTGCCGGCACCAAGGACCAGGACGTTGCGAATATCGAGTGCTTTCATTTGATTTTCCTGTGATACGAAACACGATCCGCAGCCAGCCCTGCCAGCCAGGGCCCAGGCGTCGGAAGAGAGGGATCGGATCGCCGGGAGGCGACCCGAGGTCGTCGAAACGGCAATGCGTCACGGCGATGGCATGGGTGGGGCACGCGGTGCCCGTGGCGGCGCGCGCCTGGCGTTCGGATGGATGCGGGCTCAGGGCTCCTGCGCCGTGGCCAGCAGGTACTCGACCAGCAATCCGACGGGCCGGCCGGTGGCGCCCTTGGCGGCGCCACCGTTCCATGCGACCCCGGCGATGTCCAGGTGGGCCCATGGGAACTTCTGCGCGAATCGCTGGAGGAACTTGGCGGCCGTGACGCTGCCGGCACCCCGGCCGCCCAGGTTGGCGACGTCGGCAAAGTTGCTCTTGAGGCTTTCCGCATAGGCGTCGTCCAGCGGCATCCGCCAGCACGGGTCCTGCGCGGCCTCGCCGGCCGCCAGCAAGGCGCTCGCCAGGGATTCGTCGGTGGCGAACAGGCCGCTGCGCACCGAACCCAGGGCCACCACGCAGGCCCCGGTCAAGGTCGCGACATCGATCACCGCCGCGGGACGGAAACGTTCGGCATAGGTCAAGGCATCGCACAGCACGAGCCGGCCTTCCGCGTCGGTGTTGAGGATCTCGATGGTCTGCCCGTTCAGGCTCGACACGACATCGCCGGGCTTCATCGCCGACGTGCCGGGGAGGTTCTCGCAGGCGGGGATCAAGCCGATGACGTTGATCGGCGGCTTGAGGCGCGCCAGGCTTTGGAAGGCCCCCAGTACGCTGGCGCCACCGGCCATGTCGTACTTCATCTCGTCCATGCCCTCGGAGGGCTTGATCGAGATGCCGCCGCTGTCGAAGGTGATGCCCTTGCCGATCAGCACCACCGGCGGCCTGGACTTCCTCGCACCTTCGTAGCGCAGCACGATGAAGCGCGCCGGCTCCGCCGAACCCTGCGCGACGGCCATGAAGGCGCGCATGCCTTCCTTGCCGATGTCCTGCGGCCCCAGCACCTCGCACTTGAACCTGGGGACCTTGGCCAGGGCCATGGCCGCTTCGGCCAGCCGGGCCGGCGTCGCATGGTTGGCCGGCAGATCGCCCCAGTGCCGGGCCAGCTCGACGCCTTCGGCGATCGCGATGGCCCGGTCCAGCACGGGCTTCAGCGCCTCGGCATTGCGCGCAGCGATCCACACCTTTTCCAGCACCTTCGGCGGCGTCTCCGGTGCCGATTTCGTTGCCGCATAGACGTAGGTGCGCTCGAAGATCGCGCTCACGACCGTGCGCAGCGCATGCGCGCTCGCATCCGACGCGAACCCGATGGCCAGGCGCCCGAGCGAACGCGACCGGGCCAGGCCGATCGCCGCCTGAATGCCGGCGCGCACATGGGCGACCGACTGGTCGTCGATGCAGGCCAGGATCAGCCGGGTCGCGCCGATGCCCGGCGGGCGATACATCATCAGCACGCTGCCGGGCTGGGTTTCCAGGTCGCCGGCGTCCAATGCCGCCCGCGCGAGCTTCGACAGCGCGCCCGCACCCGGCTGGATGTCCTTCGACACCAGGAACACCAGGGCGTCCGCTCCCTGTCGCGACAGCTGTGCGGCATCCGCGCTGCCCAGCGCGATGTCCACTCTCGGTTTCTTCATTTCTCGAGGCATTCGATTCTCAATTCAGATTGAAATTGAATTCCTGCGTCGCGATGACTTCGGAGCCATCCGCCACGCATTTGTATTGCTGCATCGCGGTCCTTACCGCAGCGTGAAAGACCTTCGGCCCCGAGAGGATCGTGACGTCCTGAATCGCGCCATCCTTGATGTGGATCTGCGCCTTCACCACGCCTTCGATGCCGTCCGCCACCGCCTTGCGCGGCATCTCGGGAGAGACCTGAGTCGGACAGGCGACCCCGATGGCCGCGCGCCGGGGCCCGGCGGCCACCGGTGCGGGCGGTGGCGGTGGTGCGATCACCGCAGGCTCGGGCGGTGGCGTCGTGGACGCGGCGATGGCCGGCGCCGTGCTCGTCGCCTGCGGCACGACCTCGGCCGGCGGCACATAGGGCGGCGGCGGCGCCACGCGCTTGGGCACCACCACCGTCTTCTCGATCCGCTTGGGTGGGGGCGGCGGAGGCGGCGGCGGTGGCGGCGGAAGGGTCACCTCCTGGATCACGACGGCCTGCATCGGCTTCCTGACCAGCTCGAGCCCCTCGCGCGCCAGGCCCGACATCAGGGCATAGCCGAGCAGCACATGCAGCAGGACCACGATGGCAATGCCCTTGACGCGGCGACGCGGGTCGCGCGCCTCGAAGCGGTAGTCCATGGAGAAGGTATTCATTGGATGAACTGCTCCGCGCCGATGACCGCGATCTTGTTGAGCCCCGCGCGCCTGCTGCTGGACAGCACGTTGGCGACGACGGCGTACTGCGAATTCCTGTCGGGCCGGATGTGAATCTCCGGTTGGGTGGCCTGCAGGCCGAGCAGCCGCATCTTCTCGCCGAGTTCCAGCTCCGACACCGGCAGGCCTTGCCAGTGGACGACGCTCTTCTCGTCGATATCGATCTGTACGTGCTCGGTCTTGACCAGGCTGGCCGGCGGCGCGCCCACCGGCAGTTCCAGGTTCACGGCGTGCAGCTGGATGGGAATCGTGATGATCAGCATGACCAACAGGACCAACATGACGTCGATCAACGGCGTGGTGTTGATCTCCATCATCATTTCAGGCTCTTCCGAGCCGGCGGGGCTTGCCAAGGGCATGGACATGGATGTGCTCCTCGCTGCGTGCTAGCCGCCCAGAGGCGGCGGTTCGGTGATGAAGGCGATCTTGGCGATGCCGGCCCTCTGGCAGGCCAGCAGCACCCTTCCGACGCCCTCGTAGCGTGCATCCAGGTCGCCGCGCACCTGCACCTCAGGCTGCGGTTGCGCCGTCGAGACCTTCTTGAGCCGGTCCACCAGTGCGTCCACGTTGGCAACCGATGCGTCGTACCAGAAGATCTCGCCGGACCGGTTGACCGAAATGATGATGTTCTCGGGCTTCGTCTCGCGCACCTCCACCCGCTCCTTGGGCATCTGGACCTTGATCGACGTGGTGACGACCGGAATGGTGATCAGGAAGATGATCAGCAGCACCAGCATCACGTCGACCAGCGGCGTGGTGTTGATGGCCGACATGACGGCGTCGTCGCCTTGCGCGCTGTCCGCGCCCACATTCATGGCCATGATGCTTCTCCGGCAGGCTGGCAATCGCTGGGACGACCGTGCGTGGCTTTCAAGGCCGGGCCTCGGCGCTCAACACCACGGCGTGCAGGTCGTTGCCGAAGGTGCGCACGTCGTCCATCACCGCCTTGTTGCGGCGGATCAGCCAGTTGTAGGCCAGCACAGCCGGCACCGCCACCGCCAGGCCCACTGCCGTCATGAGCAGCGCTTCGCCGACCGGGCCCGCGACCTTGTCGATGGAGGCCTGGCCCGACAGGCCGATGGCCGTCAGCGCGTGGTAGATGCCCCAGACGGTGCCGAAGAGTCCCACGAAGGGGGAGATCGAACCGACGGTGGCAAGGAAGGCCAGGCCGCCCTGCATGTTGTTCTGGATGCGCTCCACCGCGCGCTGGATGCCCACGGCCAGCCAGTCGCTGAAGGGGATGTGCTTCCTCAGCCCGTCGTGCTTGGCGATCGAATGGGCTGCCGCTTCGGCCATGAAGCGGTACGGGCTGTTGGCCTCCAGCGACGAGGCGCCTTCGCGCACCGAAGCCGCGTCCCAGAAGGTCTTGGCGGCGTTCCGGGCCTGGCGCCGCATCTTGGCCTGCTCCAGCACCTTCACGACCATGATGTACCAGCTGCCTGCGCTCATGATGAGCAGCAGGAACAGCACCGACCGGGCCACGACGTCGGAGGTCTTCCACAGCGAGGCGATGCCGTAGGGGTTCTCGGCGGACTCGGCGGCCTTCTGCACGAGCGCGGCTGCGCCCTCGCCCGATGGCACCGCCAGGGCGCTCGCGGGGGCGGCCGCCGTCGCTGCGGCCACGGCGGGCGCGCTGCCCGCCTGCTCCTGGGCCGACGCGGGCAGCACGGGCAGGGCCAGCCCGAGCACACAGGCCCAGGACGCCATGATTCGCACGGCTTTGATTTTCATTGGGGTTCCTTTCATTGAATTAAGAGGCAAGCGTTCTTGCAGTCGCGAAGTCACGCAGGGGCGGCTTTTCTTGAACCGGAGCTCCTGTCGTGGTTCGCATGCGCAGAGAGTCGGGGACGGTCGGGCACTAACCCCACAGTGCGGGCGCCATCACCCCGAGCTGCGCGCCGTCGTAAGCCATCGCCGCATCCCGGTCGTGTGTCAGCAGCAGGGGGCCGTCGAGATCGACATAGGCGCAGTCCTGCGCAATCAGATGGGCCGGCGCCATGGCCAGCGAGCTGCCGCCCATGTTGCCGACCATCAAGCCGAAGCCCATCGCCTCGGCCTCGCGTGCCAAGGCCAGCGCTTCGCTCAGGCCGCCGCACTTGTCGAGCTTGATGTTGATGTACGCGTAGAGGCCGCGCAGCGGCGGCAGCGAACCGCGGTCGGTGCAGGACTCGTCGGCGGCCAGCGGGATCGGCGAATGCAGGTCCCGGAGCTGCGCGTCCGTGCCGCGCGGCACGGGCTGTTCGATCAGTTCGACGCCCAGCGCCTGCAGCACGGGCAGCAATTGCTCGAGCAGCGTGCGGCTCCAGGCCTGGTTGGCATCGACCACCAGGCGCGCGTTCGGCTGCTCCTCCCTGACGATGCGCAGCAGCTCCACGTGGCGTGTCGCATCGACCTTGATCTTGAGCAAGGGCATGTGTTGCGCCGCACGGGCCTTGCGCCGCACCTCCTCGGGGCTTCCCAGGCCGATGGTGTAGGCAGTCTGCACGGGCCGGGCCGCGGGCAGGCCGGCCAGCGTCCAGACGCGCGATGCCGCCTGCTTGGCGCGCAGGTCCCACAACGCGCAGTCCAGTGCGTTGCGCGCGCCGCCGGCCGGCAGCCACTGCATCAGTTCCGCAGGCGTGACGTCGGCATGCAGTCGCGGCGCGACGGCCGCGATCTGTTCGGTCATCGAGGCCGGCGATTCGCCGTCGTAGTCCACGCCGGCGGCCTCGCCGCGGCCACGATGCCCTTGCGCATCGTGCAGCGTCGCCACGACGACGTCGACGCCGGTCATCACGCCGCGCGCGATCTCGAAGGGTTCGCGCAGCGGCAGGCACTCCATGGTGCTCGAGCACTTCAGCTTCATGTGAGGAATCCAGCCTTCAGTCGCCCGTGCGCTCGAACCACATGCGCCGCGTGCGCGAGGTGTTCATCCGAAAGCCCGCGACCTCGCCGCCGCGGCGCTCGACGTTCAGCACGCCACGCTCCTTGTGGGGCAGGGCCGATTCCCGCTCTTCCCAACCGAAGACGTCGTGGGAGAAAGGTCGCAGCGCGATCCGGTTGCTGCCGTGCGCGCCGAAGAGCGTCAGGTAGAGCTGCTCGCCCTCGAAGCTCACGCGCGCTTCGGCATCCATGTCGTGCGAGCGGTAGCGCCCCACCAGCGGCGCACCGGCATCGGAAGGCGCCGGCGGTGTGTCGGGCAGGCGTTCGAAGCGCTCGACATGGCCGGCCTCGCTGAAGTCGATCGATGGCGGCGCTGCGCCTTCGGCCGCGAGCTGTGCAGTCCGGAGCACCAGCGGCCCCATCGCCATGTCCTCGAAGCCGATCCGCAGGCTGTCCCCTTCGTCGCGCAGCGGCACCGGCTCGCCGTTCAGGAAGCTCAGGCCCAGGCGCTCTTCGCCGGCCTCGGCAAAGCCCAGCACCAGGCCCGAAGCCGGCCCGTGGTAACGGGTGCCCACCATCGGCCGGAAGCGCGCCGCGGCGGCTTTGCCGGGCGGCGCATGGTGCAGCGCGTCGCCCAGCAGCACGTCGATGATCCGGTTCGCCAGCTCCATGGGATTGGCCGGTGCCCCGTTGACCATCATGACGATGTCCAGGGCATGGCTCGGCACGGTCAGCATCTGGCAGGTGCCGCCGATCACGCCGCCGGCATGGTGGACGACCTCGAGTCCGCGGTAGTCGTGCTTCATCAATCCCAGCGCATAGGGATTGACGATGCCGTTGCGCAAGCGCGTGAGCGTGAGCATCTGCCGCCAGCTCTCGGCGCTGCCCACCTTCTTCTCAGGCGAGCGCAGGTGCGCCAGCCACCGGAGCATGTCGTCGATCGTGGAAACGATCGCGCCGGAACCCAGCATCTCCTCGCTCGGGTAGATGCCCCGGCGCCAGCCGCCGCCTTCCGACGCTGGTCTCGGTACGTGCATGGTGGCGACGCCGGCATGGATCTCGAAGTCGCTGGGCACCGAGGCCGTGTCGACCATGCGCAGCGGCACGAAGATGCGCTCTTTCAGGAACTGCTCGAAGGGCAGGCCGCTGACCTTCCGGATCACCAGCGACAGCAGGTGGTAGCCGCCATTGTTGTACATCATCTTCTCGCCCGGCGCGAAGTTGGCCTCCGACTGCCGAACCAGCGCGGCCAGGCCCGCGCCCTTCGGCATGACGCCCAAGCCGTTCGCGATCCCGGCGACATCGCCATGGCAGCGATAGCCGCCGGTGTGCGTCATCAGCTGACGCAGCGTGGGCTGCGCCTTCAACGCGGGCAGTTCGGGCAGGTAGGTGCGGATGCCCGCATCCACATCGAGCTTTCCTTCCTCGGCCAGCAGCAGCACGGCCAGGCAGGTGATGTGCTTGCTCGTGGAGCCGATGCGCATGCGCGTCCACGGCGTGTTGACCACGCCATGCTCGATGCTGGCCAGGCCGAAGCCGCGGCGGTAGAGGGCCTGCCCGTGCCGGGCCACGCCGACCACCAAGCCGGGCGCATCGCTGCGGTTCAACGGCTGGAACAGCGGGTCCAGGGCGGCGGCGTGCGCCTTGTGCGTGTCTGTGTTCGATTCGGTCATATGCGTCTGCTGGCGATCAAGCGTGGCGGGCGGCCAGTTCGGGGTAGATGGTCTGAACCGTCTTTGCGAAGGGCGCTTCGGCCGTTCGCAGCACGGCCGCCGAGAGCGCGAACGCAGCGGCGCCGATGCTGGCCATCGCCAGCAGCAGGCCACGGTCGCCGGCCTGCACGAGGTCGGACAGCGCTCCCACCAGCACCGGACTCAGGGAACTCAGGCCCACGGTCACCGCGGTGCCGATGGCGATCACGCGGGAGCGCAGCGCGGCAGGCGCCATGTCCTGCAGCATGGTCGGCGCCAGCACGCTGCCGGCAATGAGCGTGGCAACCTGCAGGCCAAACAGCATGTAGAGGCCCACGGCGCTCTGCGTCACCAGCATCAGCAGCGAAGCCAATGCCGACAGGGCCGCACCGACAGTGACGACGCGGATCGGCAGCGCGAGGCCCACGCGCTGCCCCAGCCACTTCACGCTGGCTGCGCCCAGCAGCGCACCGACCGCCGTACCCAGCAGATAGGCCGCGCCGATGCCCTGCCCCACTTCGGCGGGCGGCGCACCGAACAGCCGGGTGGCGACGACCGGCGCCCAGGTGCCGCTGGCCGCCACGCCGAGACTCGCCAGACCCGAGCCGCCGAAGACACCGACCATCGTCCGCATGTGCGCACGCACATAGGGAAGCAGGGCGGGCTTGGCGGCGTTCGCAGGTGCATCGGCTCCGCTGCGTTCCGGGTGCAGCCGGATCAGCAGCACGGCCAGCGCCACCAGCGGCCCGGGCAATGCGACCGCGATGAAGGCGAGTCGCCAGGACTCCATGGCCTGCAGCGCCGCCGGCAGCAGCGGCCGCACCCCTTCCAGGGCCTCCATGAGCGCGCCGCTGAGCGCCATGCCCAGGCCCGCGCCGAGGATCGCCGTCAGTGCATAGATGCCGTTGGCGAGCACGCGGCGGCGCGCGGGCACGATCTCCGGGATCAATCCGTAGACCACCGGCATCAGGCCCGCTTCGCCGATGCCCAGGCACGCGGCTGCGATGAACAGCGCCGAAAAATCCTGGGCCAGGCCGCAGGCCGCCGTGGCCGTGGCCCACACCAGCACGCAGCCGGCCAGCAGCACGCGCCGGCCATAGCGATCGGCCATCCAGCCCAGCGGCACCGCCGCCACGCCCGCGAACAGGGTGATGCCGGCCCCCTGGAGCAGGCCGAGCTTGGTGTCCGACAGGCCCAGGCTGTGGCGCATGGGCTCGGCCAGCAGCACGAAGATCTGCCGGTCCAATGCGCTGAAGACGGTGGCAATGATCAGCACCAGCAGGCCGTAGCCGGCGAGCAGGCCGCTGGTGACGGCCTTGGAACGGGGTGCCGGCAACGCGCCGGGCAAAGCATGCGTGTCCAAAAGAGGTGTCCTTCAGTGCAACGGAAGGCAGCGCGCGCGGCGGCGGCAGGGCGACGGGTTCGACCCGCGCACGCGGGGAGCGCAGCAGCTGTGAGGTGAAGAGAGAAGCATCGGGTCTTTCGTTCGGCGCGGCCCAGTTGCCGCTCCCTCATTGAGACGAAGCGCGGATTCAAATCTGCTTCGATCCAGGGTATGTACCGAGGCCGCCGCCGACCAGGCGTCTCCTGGCGATGCGCGGGGCGCTCGGAAGGCCATCAGTCGCCGATGCGCTCGAACCACATGCGGCGCGTGCGCCAGCTGTCGAGGTGGAAGCCCGCGACCCGGCCGGCGTCGAAGCACACGCTCAGCGCGCCGTTCAAGCCGACATCGACCTGGGCGGTGTGCCAGCCGAACACACCGTGCGAGAAGGCCTGCAGCGCCATCCCCTGGCTGCCCTGCGGCCCGAAGATCCGCAACTGCAGCCGCTCGCCTTCGAGCTGCACCCGGGCCTGCGCCTCCAGGTCCTGTGCGCGGTACCGACCGACCAGCACGGCGCCCGCCTCCGCGTTCGACGGCGGCATGTCGGGCAGGCGTTCGCCATGTTCGGCATGCCCCGATTCGCGCAGCGTCAATGCGACCGGCGCCGGCTGGCCCTCGAGCGCGAGATCGCCGGCCTGCAGCACCAGCGGGCCGACGGCCAGGTCCTCCAGGCCGAGGCGCAGCACCTCGCCCTTGTCCCACAGCGCCTGCGGCGCTCCGTTCATGAAGCACAGGCCCAGCGCTCCGCCGGGCGCCTCCGCGAAGCCGAACAGCAGGCCCGATGCCGGCACGTGGTAGCGCGTGCCCAGCATCGGCGCGAAGCGCGCGGCCGAAGCCTTGCGCCGGGGCGGCCCCAGCACCGGCCGCCCCGGCATCGCATCCGCCAGCACGATGTCGATGATCCGGTGGCTCAGCTCGACCAGGTTGGCCCGGACGCCGTTCGCGATGAGGATGATGTCGAGGGCCTGCGACGGCACGGTGATCATCTGGCAGTTGCCGCCGACGACACCGCCGGCGTGCAGGATCACCTCGACACCGCGGTAGTCGTGCCGCATCAGGCCCAGCGCGTAGTGGTTCACCAGGCCGTTGTGGAAGGTGGCGGGCGTCAGCATCTGGCGCCAGGTGTCTTCGCGGCCCACACGGCCGGGCGCGCGCAGGTGCGCCAGCCACCGCAGCATGTCGTCCACCGTGGTGATGGTCGCGCCGTCGCCGCTCATCTCTTCGCTGGGGAAGATGCCACGGCGCCAGCCGCCGTCCTCCCGCGGCACATGCAGCGTCGCCATGCCGCGATGGATCTCGAGGTCGCTGCGCACCGAGACCGTGTCGTGCATCCCCATGGGGCCGAAGATGCGCGCCGTCAGGAACTGCTCGAAGCCTTGCCCGCTGACGCGCTCGATGACGATCGACAGCAGGTGATAGCCGCCGTTGGAATAGATCATCTTCTCGCCGGGCGCGAAGTTCGCCCGGGTCTGCCGCACCTGCGCGGCCAGCGCCGATCCCCTGGGCTTGAGGGCCATGCCTTCCGACATCAGGCCGAGGTCCAGGTAGCAGCGATGGCCGCCGGTGTGCGTCATGAGCTGGCGCAGGGTCGGCGCTCCCGCCAGGACCGGCAGTTCGGGTATGTGGCGGCGGACGTCGTCGTCCACGTCGAGCTTGCCGTCCTCCGCCAGCAGCAGGATGGCCAGGCTCGTGAAGTGCTTGCTCGACGAACCTATGGCCATGCGCGTGGCCGGTGTGTTGGCGATCGCATGCTCGATGCTGGCGAGGCCGAAGCCGCGGCGATAGAAGGTCTCGCCATGTTGGGCTACGCCGACCACCAGGCCGGGGGCATCGCTGCGATCGAAGGCCTGGAACAGCGGGTCCAGCGCGGCTGCGTGGCCGCGTCCGGCCGAGGAGGGGAAGGTCGTATCGCTCATGGCTTGCAGTTCGAAGCGGTGAACAGGCGCGCGGGCCCCACACCGGCGCGACGCGGTCAGGCGCCGCGCGCGGCGAGGACTGCGTGCGAGAGCTCAGGCGGGGAAAAGGCCGTCGGTCAGAACGGGACGGTCAATGTCGCGCCGATGGTGCGCCGCTGGGCCAGCGAGACCCAGGTCGGCCCGCCGCCCACGCGCACGGTGTTGTCGGCGCCCAGCTGGGCCTGCTTGTCGAACACGTTGCGCACGAACAGCGCAAGGCTGGCGCGCTTGAAGTCGATGCCCGCCTGCAGGTCGGTCAGCGAATAGGCCGGCAGGCGGTACAGGGGCATGGCCGAACTGCCCTCGTAGCCGGCATTGCGCTCGCCCACGTAGCGCTGGCTCAGGCCAAGGTAGGCGGCATGGCCGCCGAGATCGAAGCCATAGTTGACGTTGACGCTGGCCGAGAAGTGCGCGCTGTTGGGCAGGCGGGCACCGGCCATGGCGTCGAGGCCGGGCGCATCCTGCGTCAGCTTGGCATCGAGGTAGGCCGCGTTGCCGCTGACGGTCCAGTGCCTGTCGGGCCGGAAGGTGCTGGAGAGCTCCGCGCCGCGCACGCGGGCCGCGCCCGCATTGACGACCACCGAGGTGCCGTTGACCGGCATGTACTGCTGGATGTTCTTCCAGCGGATGTCGAAGGCTGCGGCCTCCAGCGACAGCTTCTTGTCCAGCAGGTCGGCCTTGTAGCCCACTTCGGTGCTGCGCACCGTGTCGGGTGCGTAGGTGGCCGGGGCGGTGGGCTGGCCGGTGACGGGATCGCGCAGCACCACGTTCGGACCGCCGGGCCGATAGCCTGTGGCGGCACGCGCATAGATGTCGCTGTTCGGGGTCAGCGCGTAGCGTGCGGTCAGCAGGCTGGTCACGCTGTCGTCCTTGGAGGCGGCGTCGCGCACGGAGGCGCCGCCGGCCAGCAGCCCGTCCACCTGCTGGCTGTTGTGCTGCTTGTTGTTCGCCGCGCGCAAGCCGCCGGTCAGCGACACACCGTTGTCGAACTTCCAGGTGGCGTTGCCGTAGAACGCGAGCTCGCGGTAGGTCACGGGGAAGGCCGCATTCAGCAGCTGGGGGCCGGCGGACCCGTCGGCCGCGTAGACGTCCACGTGCTGCCGGTTGCTGCTCTTTTCCTCGGTGTAGTAGAAGCCGCCCAGCCATTCGAACTGCTTGTCGGCCTTGGAGGTCAGGCGGAACTCCTGCGTGCGCTTGTGGACGTTCACCGCGACCGTCGCGGGCGTGCTGGCGGCGTTCAGCCCCACGCCGGCCAGCAGCGGGACGAAGGACGTGCTCATGTCCGTCACGGCCGTCGAACGCACGCGCTGGTCGGAAGTGATCGAGTTGAGGCGGGCCCAGCCGAAGTCGTACTCGGCATCGGCGGAGAACAGTTCGATCTTGACGTCGTAGGGCTCCGGGGCGAACAGGCGCCGCCGCATCTCGCCCTCGATGGGTCGGCCGGTCGCGGCGTCATAGTCGACATAGTCGGTGCCGTTGCGGCGGATGGTCTGCGTCGTGCCGGTCAGGCGCACCTTCAGCTGGTTGCTCGGCGTCAGCAGCAGCGACGCGCGCACGCCCTCCGTCTTGCCGCGGTCGATGTTCGCGCCGCCTGCCGGGCCGACGCCTTGCACGCTGCCGCCGGCACGGTCGCTGAAGGCCGAGACCCGCAGGCCGGCCACGTCTTCCTTCAGCGGCACGTTGAGCACCGCGCTGAGGGTGCTGTTGTCGCCGCCGCCGCGCGTCGTGGAGCCGGTCAGCGCCACCTTGCCGGAGAACTCGGTCGTGTCGGGCACGTTGGTCACGTACTTCAGCAGGCCGCCGGTCGCGCTGGCGCCATACAGCGTGCCCTGGGGGCCGCGCAGCAGCTCGATGTGGTTCAGGTCCAGCAGGCCCATGTCGAGCGCCATCTGGGCGCCGTTGGTGGCCGCGGAACTGGAGCCGAAGGCGACGTCGTCGATGTACACGCCCACCGTCGACGTGGTCTGGCTCCCGGTGCTCACGCCGCGGATGCTGAGCGTGCCCATGCCGGGTCCGCCGGCACTCCTGACGTCGACCCCGGCTTCGCTGCCCAGATAGTCCTTCAGCGTCTTGGCGCCGGAACGATCGAGCTGCTCGGTGGCGAGGATGCCGACCTGCATCGGCACTTCACGCACCGGCTCGCGGCGCCGGTTGGCCGTCACGACCACCGTCTTCAGGATGTTGGCCTCGCCGTCGCCGCGGGACTCGGCCTTCTCCTGCTGCGTCGACGCGGCGGCCGGCACGATCACCATCGCACCCGATGCATCGCGGCGCACGGTCAGGGCCGTCCCCTGGAGCAGTTGCTGCAGCGCCTCCTCGGCCGGCAGGGCGCTCTTGAGCCCCTTGGTGCTCAGGCCCTTGACGTCCTCGATCTTGTAGATCAGCTGGGTGTCCGACTGCGCGGCGTAGGCATCCAACGCGGCCTTCAGTTCGCCGCCGGCAATGTCGAAGCTGCGCGTCTGCGCCTGCGCGCCGACGGACAAGGCGATCGCCCCCAAGCCGCCGAGAGCCAAACGTGCCATGTTCTTCCATCGGGTCTTCGTTCTCATTTGCGTCCTCATCAATGCGGCATGATTGCCCTCAGAAGATGAGACGAAGGCCCGGAAATAATCTGGCACGGCTTACGGGTAAGTCCTAGCTAGAGCGCGCGGCGCCGGCGCCGGCGGCAGCGGCAGCGGCAGCGGCCGGAGGATGCGCAGCCCCCGCCACGCCGGGGCGCCGGACGGCCGCTCACACATCCGTCGCGCCCCGATTGGAACGCCTCGGTCAACCGATGTCGAAGGTCACGCCCTGGGCCAGGGGCAAGGTGGTCGAGTAGTTGATGGTGTTGGTCGCGCGGCGCATGTACGCCTTCCAGCTGTCGCTGCCGGCCTCTCGGCCACCGCCGGTTTCCTTCTCGCCGCCGAACGCGCCGCCGATCTCCGCACCGCTCGGGCCGATGTTGACGTTGGCGATGCCGCAGTCGGAACCGGCACTGGAGACGAAGCGCTCGGCCTCGCGCATGTCGAGCGTGAAGATCGACGACGACAGGCCCGCGCCCACCGCGTTGTTCCAGTCGATGGCCTGCGCGATGTCGGTGTAGCGCAGCACGTAGAGGATGGGCGCGAAGGTTTCGTGCAGCACGGGGCCTTCATGCGCTCCCAGTTCGACCAGCGCAGGACGCACGTAGAACGCCTCGGCGCCCCCGATGCCGTCGACGCGCTCGCCGCCGTGCACCGTCGCGCCGGCGGCGCGGCTTTCCACGAGGGCGCGCTGCATGCCGTCGAAGGCCGAGCGGTCGATCAGCGGGCCGACCAGCGTGCCCGCCTCGCGCGGATCGCCGACGCGCACGCTGCCATACACCTTGGCCAGCTTGGGCACGAAGGCGTCGTAGACGCTGTCGTGCACGAACAGGCGCCGCAGCGAGGTGCAGCGCTGGCCGGCCGTGCCCATGGCGGCGAAGGCGACACCGCGCAGCGTGAGGTCGAGGTCGGCCGAAGGCGCGACGATGGCGGCGTTGTTGCCGCCGAGTTCCAGGATGGCGCGGGCGAAACGCGCCGCCAGCTTCGGACCGACTTGCCGGCCCATGGCGGTCGAGCCGGTGGCCGACAGCACGGCCACGCGGCGATCGTCCACCAGCAGCTCGCCGATGTCGCGCTCGCCGACGATCAGTTCGAGCAGCCCTTCGGGCGCATCGCTGCCGAAGCGGGTGATGGCGCGCTGCGCGATCGCGTGCACGGCCAGCGCGGTCAACGGGGTCTTCTCGGAGGGTTTCCAGACCACCGAATCGCCGCAGACCAGTGCCAATGCCGCATTCCACGACCACACGGCGACCGGGAAGTTGAAGGCCGAGATCACGCCGCAAACGCCCACCGGATGCCAGGTCTCCATCATCCGGTGCTCGGCCCGTTCGGTGGCCAGCGTGAGGCCGTAGAGCTGGCGCGACAGGCCGACCGCGAAGTCGCAGATGTCGATCATCTCCTGCACTTCGCCAGCGCCTTCCGACGGCACCTTGCCGACCTCGAGCGTGACCAGCCGTCCGAGGTCGGCCTTGGCGGCGCGCAGTTCCTCGCCCAGCAGCCGAATCAGCTCGCCGCGGCGTGGCGCCGGCACATTGCGCCACTGCAGATAGGCGGCATGCGCGCGGCCGATGGCGGCGGACGCGTCCGCGGGCGAGGTGGTGACGACGGCGCCGATGGCGTCGCCGGAGATCGGCGACACCACACGCAAGGCGCCGTCGGTGTGGCGATCGGCCGGCACGCCCAGGCGTTGCAGCAGTTGCGCCACTTCGGCGGCAAGGGTTCGGGTATCGGAGACTGGGGTCATGGAAGGGGTCCTTGGGTCTGAGGCGCGCAATATCCCGCAAGCATGCCGGTCTGCATATCAAAAATGCGGAAGCACTTCATGCGCATTGCGACTGTTCTCTGCCGCGGCCATGCCCCATCGAAAGGTCGCCGTCGCGCCTCCTAGTTCGGAGACTTGGTGCCTTCCTTGCCGGTGTAAGGGTTCACGTTGCCCTTGGTCGACCAGTTGTCCGACTTCGTGTCGTTCGGGTTCTTCGCGTGGCTGGGCGCCACATAGGCGCCATTGCTCTTGGTGTAGCCGCTGACCGAATGGCTTCCGCCCGACGAGCCGCTGTTGTACGAATGGGCACTGCCGTGGGTGCCCGAACTGCGGCCACCGCCGCCTCCCTTGGCCTGCGCCGGGGCCGACGCCGCTCCGATGCAGAGGACGGCGGCGGCAAGCAATGCGGATGTTTTCTTCATGGCGTTCTCCTCGCCCAGGATCGGGCAAGGGAGTCTCGCGGCACACAGGGATTCTGTCGCGAGGGTTTGCGCGCAGATCACCGATGCCTCACACATCCATGGGATGCCGCCGCCAGACCGGCCATCTCGAAGGGGCCGAGCGAACCCGCAGGCCGACTGCGGCCATGAAGTCTCCAGCGATGGCGTCGCCGTCAGCACCGCCGGCTTCGTGGTGCCTGCGCGTTCGGTGAACCAAAGCAAAAAGCCCCAAGTACTGTTCGTAGCTTGGGGCTTGAGACTCTCTGAAACCGTCAGAGACTGGAATATGGTGGCCTGGGTCGGAATCGAACCAACGACACGCGGATTTTCAATCCGCTGCTCTACCAACTGAGCTACCGGGCCATGTGTGCAGCCTGCGATTATACAGCGCTTCTGCGGCCTCTCGACAAGTCGACGCCCAATTGCTTGAGTTTTCTATAAAGATGCGTGCGTTCGAGGCCGGTCTTCTCGGCCACGCGGGTCATCGAGCCGTTCTCCATCGCGAGATGGAACTCGAAGTAGGCCTTCTCGAAGCCGTCGCGCGCATCGCGCAGCGGGCGGTCGAGGTCGAAGCTCTGGCGCGATTGCGGGCCCGGGTCGACCACGGCCGTCACCACGTTGTGGGGGCTGGGCATCAGCGCGCCCTCCCCCGTGGTCGTGACGACGGCGGCGGCGAAGCCGCTGGTCACCGGCACCACGCTGGCGGCCGCACGGCGCGCGCTCTCGCGCGCCAGGCCCTGCTCCACGGCCTTGAGCAGCTTCTGCATGGTGATCGGCTTCTCGAGGAAGGCGAAGGCGCCGATGCGCGTGGCGTCGACCGCCGTGTCGATGGTGGCGTGCCCGCTCATCATGATCACCGGCATGCTCAGCAGGCCCGCGGTGGACCACTCCTTGAGCAGGGTGACGCCGTCGGTGTCGGGCATCCAGATGTCGAGCAACACCAGGTCGGGCCGCGCGCGCTGCCGGGCGGCACGCGCCTCGGCGGCGTTCTCGGCGAGCTCCACGTGGTGGCCCTCGTCATTGAGAATTTCAAAGAGCAGGTCCCGGATGCCCAGCTCGTCGTCGACCACGAGGATGTTTGCCATGAGTCCTTGCTGCTGCTGCTGCGTTGTCCGCGTATGAGACGGGTCCGTCGGCCGGACCATCCATGCGCTGCTGCAGGCCTCAGACGATGGATGGTTTCGATTCTTCGGTGTGAGCGGCCGCTATGCGCGGCTCGCCTGCCAACGCGAATGATAACGAGACTTGCGCGCCGGCCACAGCCCCGTCGACCGTGCGGTTGGAAAGCTCGATCCGCGCGCCGTGCTCGTCGGCGATCTTCTTGACCACGGCCAGGCCCAGTCCGGTGCCCCGGGCCTTGGTCGTGACGTAGGGCTCGAAGGCCCGCTTGAGGATGTTCTCCGCAAAGCCGGGGCCGCTGTCCTGCACGGTGAGCCGCACCCGCTGGCCCGAGTCCCCCAGCCGCGTGCGGATGACCACCTCGCCGGCCCGCCCGGTGCCGGCGGCCGCGGTCTCGGCGGCGTCCTGGGCGTTTTGCAACAGGTTGTGAATCACCTGCCGGATCTGCTGCGCATCGCCGCGGATCGGCGGGCAGCGCTCGTCCAGTTCGCTGCGCAAGGCGATCGGCGCGTTCTCGGCCACATAGAGCTGGAGCACGTCGCCGACCAGCGCGTTCAGGTCGACCGGCTTGAGGTCGGCCGCCGGCAGGCGCGCGTAGTCGCGGAACTCGTTGACGAGGCGCTTCATGGCATCGACCTGGTCGACGATGGTCTTGACCGACTTGGTCAGGATGGCCTGCTCGGGCGGTGCGACCTTGCCGGCCAGCTTCATCTCCAGCCGCTCGGCCGACAGCTGGATCGGCGTGAGCGGGTTCTTGATCTCGTGCGCCAGCCGGCGCGCGACCTCGCCCCAGGCCTGCGCGCGCTGGGCCGAAACGATCTCGGAGATGTCGTCGAACACCAGCAGCCGCGCGGCGCCCGGCAGCTCCGCGCCACGCGCGACAATGTTGATCGCGTCCTGCCCCATGCCGAAGTTGTTGGCATGCAGTTCGAAGGCATGCTGCCAGTGGTCGAGGCCATGCTGGGCGCGCTCGACCTCGAAGTCGTCGAACTGCTGCTGCACGTTGTGCGCGAAGGTGCCCAGGCCGGGCACGTCGCGCAGCGGCTGGCCTTCGTAGGCCGCCAGCGGCGCGCGCAGCACGCGGGTGGCGCCGGGGTTGGTCGACAGCACGGTGCCCACCTGGTCGAGCACGATCACGCCGGAGGTCAGGTTGTCGAGGATGGTCTGCAGGTTGCCGCGTGCGGCGTCGAGCTCGCCCACCGTCTGCTCGACGGCCGCGCGCGCATCGGCGAGCTGCTGGGTCATGACGGCGAACGAGCGCGTGAGCCCGCCCAGCTCGTCCTTGCCCTGCAGCACCGTGGTGGGTCGCAGGTCGCCGCCCGCCACCTGGCGCACGCCGTCGGCCAGCACCAGCAGCGGCCGCGCGAGCCCGTTGCCGAACAGCACCGCCAGCAGCACCGCGCCGAACACGGCCAGGAACAGGCACAGCGTGAGCGTGCCGATGTACATGCGGCGCAGGCCCTCGCGCGCCAGCGAGCGCTCCTGGTACTCGCGGTTGGCCTCCTGCACGGCCAGCGCATTGGCGACCACCGCGGGCGGCAGCGGCTGCGTGACCTGCAGGAAGCGGGGGTCGGTGTCGAAGTCGAAGCCGGGGCGCTGCACCAGCGCCAGCGCCCGCACGCTGGCCGGCGCCACGGGCGGCCCGGTGGTCTGGGACTGCACCTCGTCCAGGCCCTCGATGTGCGAGATCACGCGGTCGGCGCGCACCTGGCGAAACTGCTGCGGCGTGGGCCGCTCGGGGTTGAGCTGGAAGCGCGAGGCGCCGGCGCCCGCGATCAGCTGCCCGGACCCGGTCCAGAGCACCACGTCGCTGGCGCCCAGCTGGTCGCGCATGCGCTCGAGCTGCAGGCCGGCGCTGGTGTCGGGCACGTCGGCCAGCTGGCTGCTGGCGGCGCGGGTCTTGGTCGCGAGGTCGGCGGCCAGCGAATCGAGCGTGGCGCGCCCCAGGTTCAGGCCGGCATCGAGCGCGCCCTCGACCTTGACGTCGAACCAGCTCTCGATCGAGCGCGAGACGAACTGGTAGGACACGAAATACACCAGCACGCCAGGCACCACACCGACCAGCGCGAAGATGGCCGCCAGCTTGATCAGCAGCCGGCTGCCGAACTTGCCCTGGCGCAGCCGCCGCACCAGCCGGAACGCGACCCAGCCGATCACCAGCATCAGCAGCGTCGCGACCACCACGTTGATGCCGAAGAGGCGGGCGTAGTTCTGTTCGTAGAGCGCGCGGTTGTTGGTGGCTACCGCCAGCAGGAACATCAGCACCAGGCCCATGGCCGTGACCAGCGCGGCGATCACGCCGACCGCCCAGCGCACGGCCCGCGCACGGCCGGCCGCCTTGGCGGCCGCGGCGGCGCGCGGGTCGAGGGCGGTCATCGCGCCTTGTCCACGCTCAGCCGCGCACTGCGTTCGGCCGTGATGTCCCATTCGGACAGGCCGACCACGCCGATCTGGAACGGCCGCGGCAATTGCGAGGTGTCGAGCCGGAAGCGGAACACCACCGGATGCGAGACCTCATCGCCGATCTCGCCTGCATCGCCCAGCCGCAGTCGGCCGATGCGCTTGACGGCATCGAGCGCCTCGTCCAGCGAGTCGAAGTTCTGGTTGAGCGAGACGCCGAAGCCCGCATTGCCACTGATCGGCACCGGCGCCACGTTGAGCCGCCAGCGCCGCGTCAGGGGCTGGTAGGCCAGGCGCATGTAGCGCGAGACCTGTGCGACCTTGCGATCGGTCCAGTACCAGCGCTCGCGATAGAGCTCAGCTTCGGCCACGAAATGCACCGCAATGCCCTTGAGGAGCACGTCCTCGACCAGGGTCGGCAGCTCGAACTGCACGGCGGCACTGAGATAGATGCCGTCGTCGCCTTGCTCGAGGCGCATCTGGGTGACCGAGGCGCCATGCTGCTGTGCCGCCGCCGGGACGGACCAGAGGCTGCACAGCCACAGCAGACACCCCAGCAACAACCACGACCAGCCACCCGGCGCCCATGCCGCGGCCGCACCGCGCCGTTCAGCGGGCGGGCTTTTCGAGCAGGGCGTAGAAGAAACCGTCGTGATCACCCAGCGGATTGTCCGGGACGCCACGCCCATTGCCGCCGCCTTGGGGCAGCAAATGACCCGGGGAGGGCAGCAATCGGGCGTCGGTGTTGTGCGCAAGAAACGCCTCGATCTGATAGGAGCCCTCTTCCCGGAAGACCGAGCAGGTGCAATAGAGCAGGCGCCCGCCGGGGCGGACCAGCGGCCAGAGCGCGGCCAGCAGCATGGCCTGCTGCTGCGCGAGCTGGGGGGTGTCGCTCTCGCGGCGCAGCCAGCGCACGTCGGGGTGGCGCCGCACGATGCCCGAGGCCGTGCAGGGTGCGTCGAGCAGGATCGCGTCGTAGGGCTGGCCATCCCACCACTGGGCCGGCCGGCCGGCATCGGCCACCACCACCTGGGCCTGCAGATCGAGCCGGGCCAGGGTCTCGTCGATGCGACGGCTGCGCACCGCATCGACTTCCAGCGCCGTCACCTCGATCGCGGTCTGACCCGCGCGTTCGAGCAGATGCGCTGTCTTGCCGCCCGGGGCCGCACAGGCGTCGAGCACGCGCAGCGGCGCGGCCCCGGGCTTGCCCGCGGGCAGCCCGTCGAGCAGCAGCGCGGCGGCCAGCTGGGCCGCGGCATCCTGCACCGACACCTCGCCGGCGGCGAAACCGGGCAACTGCAGCACGGGCCGGGCCTGCGCCAGTTGCACGCCGTCGTCGCCGACGGGCCAGCCCTGCTGGCCGTCGTGCCGCAAAGCCAGCAGATAGGAGGCGACCGAGGTCTTCCGGCGATTGACCCGCAGCGTCATCGGCGCCTGCTGGTTGTCGGCGGCGAGCACGCGTTGCCATTCGCGCGGATGGTCGCGCTTGAGGCGCTCGATCCACCAGCGCGGATGGTTCCATTGCGCGACCGGCTCGTGCTCGGTGGCGGCAACCAGTTCGTCGCGCTCTCGCAGGAAGCGGCGCAGGCAGGCGTTGATGAAGCTGGCCTGGGCACGCGTCGTGGGGTTGCGCTTGGCGGCCTCGACCGCCTGGTCGACCAGCGTGAAGGGCTCGTAGGGCGAAGACACGGGGTCCCAGGCCAGCGCCAGCGCGGTGCACAGCAGCGCATCGGCCGGCGGCGGCGGCGTGCGCTTGGCCAGGTGGCGGCGCAGCGCCTCGGCGCGGCCCAGCCGCCGCAGGACCTGAAAGCCCAGCGACTGGACGCCCGGCCGCAGCGCCGGTTCGACGAGCTCGAAAGCGATCGAGCCCGAGGTGCCGGCGCGAATGGAAGCCAGCGCCTGGGCGGTCAGCTGGAGTTGCCGCCAGAGCGGCGGCGAGAGGGTGGGTTCGGAGAGGTCTGACAAGCGGTGGATGGTAACAACGGGGCGGAAGAAAGAAATGCCGCAAGGCGGCAAACAGGTCGGCGGGGGCCGAGAAAGCCGGTCGGCTACTTCATGGCGGCCGCCCGGCGCAGCTGCATGACCCACGCCACCAGCAGCGCCGGAAACTGCCCGACGGCGCTGTTGTAGTGCTGCACGGCGAGGTTGAACTGATGGCGCGCGATCTCGGCCGTGGCCGAGGGTTCGGGCCAGGCCACGGCGGGCTCGGCCTGCGCGGTCGGGGGCGGGGTCGCATCCGGCCCGGACGATGCATCGGGCAAGGGCAGCCGCCGCGACAGGGTGCCGTCGACCTCGAAGCTGTTGACCGCATCGGGATAGAGCCGCTGCCAGCCGGTCAGCATCACGTGCAGCGCCGTGTCGAGCGCCGCCATGGCGGCCGGGTCGAGCGGACGCAGCCGGGTGGCGGCCAGCAGGGTCGTCAGCTGCAGCGTGCTCGCGCGCAGCGATGCCACGGCGGGCGACGCGGCGCCCGCCTCGTCCTTCAGCGCCTGCGCCTGTACCTGCGACTGCACGAAGTCGAGCTGGCGCAGCAAGGCTGCGTCGAGCGTGGCGTAGGCCTGCAGGGCGGCCGATCGCAGCCGCACCAGCCGGTTGTAGGCTCCGACGAACCAGAACAGCAGGATGGCCGCGCCGATCCAGTAGGGCAGCAGGGGCGGGAGACGACTCAGCACGGTCTGCAGGCACAAAAAAGAGCGCCCTGCCCCGGCATGCCGGGAGCAGGTCGCTCGAATGAAAAAACGCCCCCCGGCCGCAAAGGGGCAGGAGGGCGCAGGGGGCCGTTCATGGCCGAGGAGGAAGCCGCCGTTTACTCGGTGGCGCTGCCTTCGCCGGCATCGACCGTGGCCGTGGCCGTCGTCGCTTCGTCCGAGCCGTTGCCGGCCAGTTCAGCCGCTTCGGACTCGGCGATGGCGCGGCGCTCGGCCTCGTCCATCTGGTCCTTGGCGCGGCGGGCCTGGTGGTAGGCCATGCCGGTGCCGGCGGGGATCAGGCGACCCACGATCACGTTTTCCTTCAGGCCGCGCAGCTCGTCGCGCTTGCCCATGATCGCGGCTTCGGTCAGCACGCGCGTCGTTTCCTGGAACGATGCAGCGGAGATGAACGAGTCGGTCGACAGCGATGCCTTGGTGATACCCAGCAGCAGGTTGGTGAACGTCGCGGGGATCTTGCCTTCGGCGCGCAGGGCGTCGTTGGTGTTGAGCATTTCGCTGCGTTCGACCTGTTCACCGGAGATGTAGGTGGTGTCGCCGATGTTGTCGACCACGACGCGACGCAGCATCTGGCGAACGATCACCTCGATGTGCTTGTCGTTGATCTTCACGCCTTGCAGGCGGTACACGTCCTGCACTTCGTCGACGATGTAGCGCGCCAGCTCTTCCGAACCCAGCAGGCGCAGGATGTCCTGCGGATCCGCCGGACCGTCGACCACCGACTCGCCCTTGTTCACCACCTGGCCTTCGTGCACCAGGATGTTCTTTTCCTTCGGCACGAGCTCTTCGTAGACGCCGCCTTCCGGATCGGTGATCTGCAGGCGCAGCTTGCCCTTGGTCTCCTTGCCGAACGACACGGTACCGGTCATCTCGGCCAGCATGCCCTTGTCCTTCGGCGAACGGGCTTCGAACAGCTCGGCCACACGCGGCAGACCGCCGGTGATGTCGCGCGTCTTCTGGCCTTCGACCGGGATACGGGCTAGCACTTCACCGGGGCCCACGTCCTGGCCGTCGCGGATCTGCACCAGCGAGCCGATGGGGAAGCCGATGGTCACCGAGTGATCGGTGCCCGGGATCTTCACTTCCTGGCCTTGGGCGTCGATCAGCTTGACCTGCGGGCGAACGATCTTGGCAGCGCCGCGGCGCTTCGGATCGATCACCACCAGCGTGGACAGGCCGGTCACTTCGTCGACCTGCTTGGCCACGGTGAGGCCTTCCTCGACGTTCTCGAACAAGGCCTTGCCCGCGAACTCGGTGATGATGGGACGCGTCAGCGGATCCCAGTTGGCCAGGATCAGACCGGCCTTGACCTGCTGGTCCGCCTTGACCGCCAGGATGGCGCCGTAAGGCACCTTGTGGCGTTCGCGCTCGCGGCCGTGCTCGTCATGGATGATGATCTCGCCCGAACGCGAAATCACGACCAGCTCGCTCTTGCTGTTGGTCACGTAGCGCATCGTGGCGTTGAAGCCGATCGAACCGTTCGACTTGGCTTCCACGCTCGAAGCGACGGCAGCGCGCGAAGCGGCACCACCGATGTGGAAGGTACGCATCGTCAGCTGCGTGCCGGGTTCACCGATCGACTGCGCAGCGATCACACCGACCGCTTCGCCGATGTTGATCAGGCCGCCGCGGCCCAGATCCCGGCCGTAGCAGGTGGCGCAGATGCCGAAACGCGTTTCGCAGGTCAGCGCGGTGCGCACCTTGACCTCGTCGACGCCTTGCGCCTCGAGCTCTTCGATGTTGTCCTCGTCGAACATCTCGCCGGCCTTGAGCAGCACCGAACGGTTTTCCGGGTGCAGCACGTCGTCGGCTGCCGAGCGGCCGAGGATTCGGTCGCGCAGCGATTCGATGACTTCACCGCCTTCGACGATGGCGCGCATCAGGTAGCCGCCGTGCGTGCCGCAGTCCTGCTCGATCACGACCAAGTCCTGGGTCACGTCGACCAGACGACGCGTCAGGTAACCCGAGTTCGCGGTCTTCAGCGCGGTGTCGGCCAGACCCTTGCGGGCACCGTGGGTGGAGATGAAGTACTCCAGCACGTTCAGACCTTCGCGGAAGTTCGCGGTGATGGGCGTCTCGATGATGGAGCCGTCGGGCTTGGCCATCAGGCCCCGCATGCCGGCCACCTGGCGGATCTGCGCGGCGGAACCGCGCGCACCCGAGTCGGCCATCATGTAGATGGAGTTGAAGGACTCCTGCTCGACGTCCTTGCCGTGACGGTCGATGACGCGTTCCTTCGACAGCTTGGACATCATGACCTTCGACACTTCGTCGCCGGCCTTGCCCCAGATGTCCACCACCTTGTTGTAGCGCTCGCCGGAGGTCACGAGACCGGAGACGTACTGCTGTTCGATCTCCTTCACTTCCTTGGCCGAGCGCTCGATGATGCCGTGCTTTTCAGCGGGCACCAGCATGTCGCCGATGGCGATCGAGATGCCGGCCTTGGTCGCGAGACGGAAGCCGTTCTGCAGCAGCTTGTCGGCGAACACCACGGTCTCTTTCAGACCGCACTTGCGGAACGAGACGTTGATGAGCTTGGAGATTTCCTTCTTCTTCAGCGCCTTGTTGATGTTCGAGAACGGCAGGCCCTTGGGCAGGATCTCGGACAGCAGCGCGCGACCCACGGTGGTGTCCACGAGCGAGGTCGACGGCGTGAAGACGCCGGTTTCCTTGTCCTTGGTGTACTCCGTGATGCGCACCGCCACCTTGGCGGTGAGTTCGACTTCGTTGGCGTCGAGCGCGCGCTGGACTTCGCCGATGTCGGAGAAGATCAGGCCCTCGCCCTTGCCGTTGATGCGGTCGCGGGTCGTGTAGTACAGACCCAGCACCACGTCCTGCGAAGGAACGATCGACGGTTCGCCCGAAGCCGGGAACAGCACGTTGTTGGAGGCCAGCATCAGCGTGCGGGCTTCCATCTGTGCTTCCACCGACAGCGGCACGTGGACGGCCATCTGGTCGCCGTCGAAGTCGGCGTTGAAGGCGGCGCAGACCAGCGGGTGCAGCTGGATCGCCTTGCCTTCGATCAGGATGGGTTCGAAGGCCTGGATGCCCAGACGGTGCAGCGTAGGCGCACGGTTGAGCATGACCGGGTGCTCTTTGATCACCTCTTCCAGGATGTCCCAGACCACCGGCGTGCCCGATTCGACTTCCTTCTTGGCAGCCTTGATCGTGGTCGCGATGCCCATGGCTTCGAGGCGCGAGAAGATGAAGGGCTTGAACAGTTCGAGCGCCATCAGCTTCGGCAGGCCGCACTGGTGCAGCTTGAGCGTCGGGCCCACCACGATGACCGAACGGCCCGAGTAGTCCACGCGCTTGCCCAGCAAGTTCTGGCGGAAACGACCGCTCTTGCCCTTGATCATGTCGGCCAGCGACTTCAGTGCACGCTTGTTGGCGCCCGTCATGGCCTTGCCGCGACGGCCGTTGTCCAGCAGCGAGTCGACCGCTTCCTGCAGCATCCGCTTTTCGTTGCGCGCGATGATTTCCGGCGCCTTGAGCTCCAGCAGGCGGCGCAGACGCGAGTTGCGGTTGATGACGCGGCGGTACAGGTCGTTCAGGTCGGAGGTCGCGAAGCGGCCGCCGTCCAGCGGCACCAGCGGACGCAGGTCCGGCGGCAGCACGGGCAGCACTTCGAGCACCATCCACTGGGGCTTGATGCCCGACTTGCGGAAGGCTTCCAGCACCTTGAGGCGCTTGGAGTTCTTCTTGACCTTGACTTCGGAACCGGTCAGGTCGCCACGCAGGCGTTCGATCTCGCTGTCGAGTTCGATGCCTTCGAGCAGGTCGCGAATGCCTTCGGCGCCCATCTTGGCGATGAATTCGTCACCGAATTCCTTGCGCTTCGTGTCGTAGTCGTCCTCGGACATGATGCTGAACTTCTTCAGCGGGGTCATGCCGGGGTCGGTCACCACGTACGCTTCAAAGTACAGCACGCGTTCGATGTCGCGCAGCGTCATGTCGAGCACCAGGCCCAGACGCGACGGCAGCGACTTCAGGAACCAGATGTGGGCGCAGGGCGCGGCCAGGTCGATGTGACCCATGCGCTCGCGACGCACCTTGGTCTGCGTGACTTCAACGCCGCACTTCTCGCAGATCACGCCGCGGTGCTTGAGGCGCTTGTACTTGCCGCACAGGCACTCGTAGTCCTTGATGGGGCCGAAGATCTTGGCGCAGAACAGGCCGTCGCGTTCGGGCTTGAAGGTGCGGTAGTTGATCGTCTCGGGCTTCTTCACCTCGCCGAAAGACCACGAACGGATCTTCTCGGGCGAAGCCATGCCGATCTTGATGGCATCGAAATGCTCATCGGGCGTGAATTGCTTGAACAGGTCGAGTAAAGACTTCATGTGATTCTTTCCTTGTCTGCTTATGAACGTTCGAGTTCGATGTCCAGGCCCAGGGAACGGATTTCCTTGACCAGCACATTGAACGATTCCGGCATGCCGGCTTCGATGGAGTGTTCGCCCTTGACGATCGACTCGTACACCTTGGTACGGCCCACCACGTCATCGGACTTCACCGTCAGCATTTCCTGCAGAACGTAGGCAGCGCCGTAGGCCTCCAGCGCCCACACTTCCATTTCACCGAAACGCTGGCCGCCGAACTGGGCCTTGCCGCCCAGCGGTTGTTGCGTCACGAGCGAGTACGGGCCGGTGGAACGGGCGTGCATCTTGTCGTCGACCAGGTGATGCAGCTTCAAGAAGTGCATGTAGCCCACGGTCACAGGACGCTCGAACTGGTCGCCGGTGCGGCCGTCGTACAGGTAGGCCTGGGTGCGCGATTCGGTCAGGCCCTTGATCTTGGCGATCTCTTCCGGGTACGCCAGCTGCAGCATGCCGCCGATTTCCTCTTCGGTCGCGCCGTCGAACACGGGGGTCGCGAAGGTCACGCCGGACGACAGGTTGGCGGCCATTTCGAGCACGTCGGTGTCGCTCAGCGTGCTGAGGTCTTCCTTGCGGCCCGAGCCGTTGTAGAGCTTGTCGAGGAAGGCGCGCAGTTCGGCGATCTTCGACTCGGCCTGCAGCAGGTCACCGATGCGCTGACCGATGCCCTTGCCGGCCCAGCCCAGATGCACTTCGAGCACCTGGCCCACGTTCATCCGCGAAGGCACGCCCAGCGGGTTCAGGCAGATGTCGCACGGCGTGCCGTCGGCCATGTGGGGCATGTCTTCGACCGGAACGATCTTCGACACCACACCCTTGTTGCCGTGACGGCCGGCCATCTTGTCGCCAGGTTGCAGGCGGCGCTTGACGGCCAGGTAGACCTTGACCATCTTGAGCACGCCCGCGGGCAGCTCGTCGCCTTGTGTGAGCTTCTTGCGCTTTTCTTCGAACGCGAGGTCGAAGCTGTGGCGCGTCTGCTCGAGCGAGTTCTTGATCGACTCGAGCTGCGAAGCCACTTCGTCTTCCGCCGGACGGATGTCGAACCAGTGGAACTTCTCGATCGAGGCGAGGTACGCCTTGTCGAGCTTGGTGCCCTTGGCCAGCTTGTTCGGGCCGCCGTTGGCGGTGCGGCCGTTGAGCAGCTTCTCGATCCGGTCGAACGCGTCGGCTTCGACGATGCGCAGCTGGTCGTTCAGGTCGAGGCGGAAGCGCTTGAGCTCGTCGTCGATGATCTGCTGGGCGCGCTTGTCGCGCGTGATGCCTTCGCGGGTGAACACCTGCACGTCGATCACGGTGCCTTGCGAGCCCTGGTCCACGCGCAGCGAGGTGTCCTTCACGTCGGAAGCCTTCTCGCCGAAGATGGCGCGCAGCAGCTTCTCTTCCGGCGTCAGCGTGGTCTCGCCCTTCGGCGTGACCTTGCCCACCAGCGTGTCGCCAGGCTGCACTTCGGCGCCGACGTAGATGATCCCGGATTCGTCCAGGCGGTTGAGCTGCTGCTCGGCCAGGTTCGGGATGTCGCGCGTGATTTCTTCGGCACCCAGCTTGGTGTCGCGGGCCATCACCACCAGTTCCTCGATGTGGATCGAGGTGTAGCGGTCTTCGGCGACCACGCGTTCGGAGATCAGGATCGAGTCTTCGAAGTTGTAGCCGTTCCACGGCATGAAGCCGATCAGCATGTTCTGGCCCAGGGCCAGTTCGCCGAGGTCGGTCGAGGCGCCGTCGGCCACCACGTCGCCCTTGGCGATCTTATCGCCGCGCTTGACGATGGGGCGCTGGTGGATGTTGGTGTTCTGGTTCGAACGCTGATACTTGATCAGGTTGTAGATGTCCACACCGACTTCACCGGCTGCCGCTTCGGCGTCGTTCACGCGCACCACGACACGGGTCGCATCGACGTAGTCGACGATGCCGCCGCGGGTGGCCGTCACGACGGTGCCCGAGTCGACCGCGGAAACGCGCTCGATGCCGGTGCCGACGAAAGGCTTCTCGGGACGCAGCACGGGCACGGCCTGACGCTGCATGTTGGCGCCCATCAGCGCGCGGTTCGCATCGTCGTGCTCCAGGAAGGGCACGAGCGAGGCGGCCACCGACACGATCTGTGCGGGCGACACGTCCATGTACTGGACGCGCTCGGCGCCCACCAGGATCGATTCGCCGGCTTCACGCGCGGACACCAGGTCGCCGGTCAGCACGCCGTCCTTGTCCAGGGCCGCATTGGCCTGGGCGATCACGTACTTGCCTTCTTCGATGGCCGACAGGTAGTCGATGTCCAGCGTGACCTTGCTGTCGACCACGCGACGGTACGGCGTCTCGATGAAGCCGTATTCGTTGAGGCGGGCGTACAGGGCCAGCGAGTTGATCAGGCCGATGTTCGGGCCTTCGGGCGTTTCGATCGGGCAGACGCGGCCGTAATGGGTCACGTGCACGTCGCGCACTTCGAAGCCGGCACGTTCGCGCGTCAGACCGCCCGGGCCAAGGGCCGACACGCGGCGCTTGTGGGTGATTTCGGACAGCGGGTTCGTCTGGTCCATGAACTGCGACAGCTGCGAGGCGCCGAAGAATTCCTTCAGCGCGGCCGAGATCGGCTTGCTGTTGATCAGGTCGTGCGGCATCAGCGGCTCTTGCTCCGCTTGACCCAGGCGTTCCTTCACGGCCTTCTCGATCCGTGCCAGGCCGGTGCGGTACTGGTTCTCGGCCAGTTCGCCCACGCAACGCACGCGACGGTTGCCCAGGTGATCGATGTCGTCGACTTCGCCGTTGCCGTTGCGCAGGTCGACCAGGATCTTCACGACGTGAAGGATGTCCTCGTTGGTCAGCACCATCGGGCCGGTGGACTCGTCGCGGCCGACCTTGGCGTTGAACTTCATGCGGCCCACGCGCGACAGGTCGTACGTGTCCGGGTTGTAGAACAGGCGCTGGAACAGGGCCTGCACCGCGTCTTCCGTCGGCGGCTCGCCGGGACGCATCATGCGGTAGATGGCCACGCGCGCAGCGAACTCGTCGACGGTTTCGTCGATGCGCAGGGTCTGCGAGATGTACGCGCCCTGGTCCAGTTCGTTGGTGTAGATGACCTGGATGTCCTGCACGCCCGAGGTGCGCAGCTTCTTCAGCAGCGCTTCGGTCAGCTCGTCATTGGCCTTGGCCAGCACTTCGCCGGTGTCGGGGTCGATGATGTTGCGCGCGATCACGCGGCCGACCAGGAAGTCTTCCGGCACGCTGATGTGCGTGGTGTTCGACTGCTCGAGTTCGCGCGTGTGGCGCGCGGTGACGCGCTTGTCCTTGGCGACCACGACCTTGCCGGCCTTGTCGGTGATGTCGAAACGGGCCACTTCGCCGCGCAGACGCTCGGCGACGAATTCCATTTGCGCGCCGCTGTCCATCAGGCGGAAGTTGTCGTTCACGAAGAAGTTCGCGAGGATCGATTCCGGGTTCAGGCCGATGGCCTTGAGCAGGATCGTGACCGGCATCTTGCGGCGACGGTCGACGCGGAAGTACAGCATGTCCTTCGGGTCGAACTCGAAGTCGAGCCACGAGCCGCGGTAGGGGATCACACGGGCCGAGAACAGCAGCTTGCCCGAGCTGTGGGTCTTGCCCTTGTCGTGCTCGAAGAACACGCCTGGCGAACGGTGCAGCTGCGACACGATGACGCGCTCGGTACCGTTGATGATGAACGAGCCCTTGTCGGTCATGAGCGGCACTTCGCCCATGTAGACCTCTTGCTCCTTGACTTCCTTGACCACCTTCGACTGCGAGGTCGACGATTCGCGGTCATAGATGATGAGCTGGACCTTGGCGCGCACGGCCGAGGCGAAGGTCAGACCACGGGTCTGGCACTCACGCACGTCGAAGGCCGGCTTCGCCAGGTTGTACTCGAGGAACTTCATCTCGACGAAACCGTTGTGCGAGACGATCGGGAACGCGGCGGTGAATGCGGCTTGCAGGCCGTCGATGGTGCGCTTCGTCGGGGCGATGCCGGCTTGCAGGAACGCGGTGTAAGCGTCCTTCTGCATCTGCAGCAGGTAAGGGATTTCAACGACGCTGTCGCGGCTGCCGAAATTCTTTCGGATGCGCTTGCGTTCGGTGTAACTGTACGTGGACGTTTGGGCCATGAGAGCTCCGGGGCTTGAGATCTTGCGCGACTTGTCAGAGGTGCTTGCGCACCCCTGCTTGGCGGCTGGCCACTACCAGCCGTTGGCGGACAGTGATGCGTTGCACATCACCCGAACCAAGGGGTCTTCTGCAGTCGGGGTCAGAAGACACTCGAAAACCGTTTCTGGGACTTTCCGTCGACCTCTGGGTGGGCGGAAGCCGGCAAAACAGGCCGGTTTTCGGGTGCGCTCTGAAAGCGGCAAAGGCTGGAGGGCTCTTGCAAGCACCTCCAGCCCTTGAGGGGGACTGAATTACTTCAGTTCCACCTTGGCGCCAGCTTCTTCCAGCTTCTTCTTGGCGGCTTCAGCGTCAGCCTTCGACAGGCCTTCCTTGACAGCCTTGGGAGCGGCTTCCACCAGGTCCTTGGCTTCCTTGAGGCCCAGGCCGGTGATTTCGCGCACGGCCTTGATCGCCGACACCTTGTTCGCGCCAGCTTCCATCAGCATGACGTTGAATTCGGTCTGCTCTTCAGCAGCAGCGGCAGCGGGGCCTGCAGCAGCGGGGCCTGCCATGGCGGCAGCGCTCACGCCAAACTTCTCTTCGATGGCTTTCACCAGGTCGTTGAGTTCCAGGACCGTCATCGCGTCGAGGGCGGTCAGAAATGCGTCTTTATCGAATGCCATTTTTGTTTCCTAACAATTGGGTTGAATGTTTCAAACGCAAGCCGGCTTACGCGGGCTGCGCTTCGGCTTCTGCCGGTGCATCGGTTGCGGGTGCGCCTTCGCCACGCTTCGCCGACAGCGCCGCGAGAACGCGTGCGGTACGGGAAATGGGGGATTGCATCAAGCCCAGCAACTGCGCCAGCAACACTTCCTTCGAAGGGATGCTTGCGAGCTGCTTCACGCCGTTCACGTCCAGGACCTTGCCGCCGAACGCACCACCGCGAATCACCAACTTGTCGTTGGTCTTCGCGAAGTCGGCCACCACCTTGGCGGCGGCCACTGCGTCTTCGGAAAAGCCGTAGATCAGCGGACCGGTCATCTGGTCGCCGATGACTTCGAAAGCGCTTCCCGCGACAGCACGGCGTGCCAGCGTGTTCTTGAACACGCTGAGCGTCACGCCCTGGCTGCGCGCGGTATTGCGCAATTTCGTCATATCAGCGACCGTGATGCCACGGTATTCCGCCAGCACGAGCGTTTGAGCTTTTGCGGCGAGGCTGGTCACGTCACCGATGACCGCTTCTTTCTCACTGCGATTCAGACTCAAGGTCTACTCCTTTTAATGCGCCTCTTGGCCGGACTTTCGTCCAGGCCTCCAGACGCGCTTCATGCAGCGACCAACTGTTTCGGAAACGAATTCCTTGCAGTGGGATCGCCATCTGCGCTGGTTGAAAGCTCCGAGGAGTCTTCGATTAAGTGCAGCGAACTGCACGCCAGCGGTCTTGGATGGCCCGTCGCGCTCGCTGCTGTGACACAGCGCCGCGTCGGCCCACCACATCGCCGCACCCCGAGGGGTGCGGCAAATTCTTCACATCAGCTCTGTGCGATCGATTGGGTGTCGACGCGAACGCCCAGACCCATGGTCGAAGACACAGCCACCTTGCGCAGGTACACACCCTTGCTGGTCGCGGGCTTGGCCTTGACCAGCGCGTCGATCAGCGCTGCCAGGTTGCCCTGCAGCTTGTCGGTGTCGAACGAACGGCGGCCGATCGTGCCGTGCACGATGCCTGCCTTGTCGACGCGGAACTGCACCTGACCAGCCTTGGCGTTGCGGACCGCTTGCGCGACGTCCGGCGTGACCGTGCCGACCTTCGGGTTGGGCATCAGGCCGCGCGGGCCGAGGATCTGGCCCAGCGTACCGACGACGCGCATGGCGTCCGGTGCGGCGATGACCACGTCGAAAGGCATGTCGCCAGCCTTGACCATGGCAGCCAGGTCGTCCATGCCGACGATGTCGGCGCCGGCGGCCTTGGCTTCTTCAGCCTTGGCGCCTTGGGCGAACACAGCCACGCGCTTGGTCTTGCCGGTGCCGTTGGGCAGCACGACGGCGCCACGCACGACCTGATCCGACTTCTTCGCGTCGATGCCGAGTTGCACGGCCACGTCGATGGACTCATCGAACTTGGCGGTGGCGGCTTCCTTCACGAGACCGATCGCATCGACCAGCGCGTACAGCTTGTTGCTGTCGACCTTGCCGACCAGGGCTTTTTGCTTCTTGGTGATCTTGGCCATTACACGCCTTCCACAGTCACGCCCATCGAACGGGCAGAGCCGGCGATGGTACGAACGGCGGCATCCAGATCGGCTGCCGTCAAATCCTTCATCTTGGCCTTGGCGATCTCTTCGAGCTGAGCGCGCGTGATCTTGCCGACCTTCGTGGTGTGCGGCGTGGCCGAACCCTTGTCCAGCTTGATGGCCTTCTTGATCAAGGTGACCGCGGGCGGCGTCTTGATGATGAAGGTGAAGCTCTTGTCCGCGAAGGCGGTGATGACCACCGGCAGCGGCAGACCCGGCTCGACGCCTTGGGTCTGGGCGTTGAACGCCTTGCAGAACTCCATGATGTTCAAACCGCGCTGGCCCAGTGCGGGACCGATGGGCGGTGACGGGTTGGCCTTACCAGCTGGCACTTGCAGCTTGATGAAGCCGACGATTTTTTTCGCCATGCTTTGCTCCTTGCGGGTGATATCGCCTCGGCGCTCGGCCGTGGCTCCCCGGGGTTAACGGCTCTTCGATAAGGTTGACTGCCGAGCCGGAGTGGCAATCAACACACGATGACGAGGCTCGTTTCGAGCCTCGTCATCCTTTGTTCAAGTCTTTTCGACCTGGCTGAATTCGAGCTCGACGGGGGTGGCACGACCGAAGATCATGACCGACACGCGCACCTTGCTCTTTTCGTAGTTGACTTCCTCGACGGTGCCGTTGAAGTCGGTGAACGGGCCTTCCTTGACGCGCACGAACTCGCCCGGCATGAACTCGACCTTGTGGCGCGGCTTCTCGGTGCCCTGCTGCATCTGGCTCACGATGTCTTCGACTTCCTTCTGGGAAATCGGTGCGGGACGGTTCTTTGCGCCACCGACGAAACCGGTCACCTTGTTGGTGTGCTTCACCAGGTGCCAGCTCTCGTCGTCCATGATCATCTCGACCAGCACGTAGCCCGGGAAGAAGCGACGCTCGGTGGTGCGCTTCTGGCCGTTCTTGATCTCGACCACTTCTTCGGTCGGCACCATGATGCGGCCGAACTTGTCCTGCATCGTGGCGCGGTTGATGCGCTCCGTGATGTTGCGCTCCACGGCCTTTTCCATGCCCGAGTAGGCATGCACGACATACCAACGGAAATCGGGATTGGTCGGAGCCGCAAGCAACGGCGTGCTTTCCGACGTGGTGTCGACAGCGTCAGTCATTATTTTCTCCAGCCCAGAATGAGGTCGAAGAACACCCACTCGAGCGTCTTGTCGGTGAGCCAGAGGAACACCGACATGACCGCCACGAAAGCGAACACATAGGCCGTCATCTGGATGGCTTCCTTGCGGGTCGGCCAGACGACCTTCTTGACCTCGCGCCAGGCGTCGCGGCCGAAGGCCCACAACTGGCGGCCGCTCTCGGAACTTCCGAAGGCACCCACGGCAGCCGCCAGACCCACCAGCAGCACCGCCCACTGCACCAGGGAACCCTGGCGCGCCAGCAGGTAGAACGCCACGACGGCGCCCACTGCGAGCACGACCGCAGCCGCCAGCTTCGCCTTGTCGGCACTGGTGCTCACGGTCTCGATTTGTGTTGTAGCCATCTTCGGCAAGTTCCTGCGGCCTGTCAGACCTTCAATTCAATGCGTCCCTTGAGACGCCGAAGCCCGTCGGGTTGCGACGGGCCTTGGGGGCCACCCTCAGGTGGCAGGGGCAGTAGGAATCGAACCTACAACCTTCGGTTTTGGAGACCGACGCTCTGCCAATTGAGCTATACCCCTCCGGAATTACGCAATAACCTTGGCCACGACGCCCGAGCCCACGGTGCGGCCGCCTTCGCGGATGGCGAAACGCAGACCTTCTTCCATGGCGATCGGGTTGATCAGCTTCACGGTGATGCTGACGTTGTCGCCAGGCATGACCATTTCCTTGCCTTCAGGCAACTCGATCGCACCGGTCACGTCCGTCGTGCGGAAGTAGAACTGCGGGCGGTAGTTGTTGAAGAACGGCGTGTGACGGCCGCCTTCGTCCTTCGACAGCACATACACCTCGGCGGTGAAGTGCGTGTGCGGCTTGATCGAACCCGGCTTGCACAGCACTTGGCCGCGCTGCACGTCTTCGCGCTTGGTGCCGCGCAGCAGCACGCCCACGTTGTCGCCCGCTTGACCTTGGTCCAGCAGCTTGCGGAACATTTCCACGCCCGTGCAGGTGGTCTTCTGGGTGGCAGCGATACCGACGATTTCGATTTCTTCGCCGACCTTGATGATGCCGCGCTCGACAGCGCCCGTCACCACCGTGCCGCGACCCGAGATCGAGAACACGTCTTCCACGGGCATCAGGAACGCACCGTCGATGGCGCGCTCAGGCGTCGGGATGTACGTGTCCAGCGCGTCGGCCAGCTTCATGATGGCTTCTTCGCCCAGGGGACCCTTGTCGCCTTCGAGGGCGAGCTTGGCCGAGCCGTGGATGATGGGGGTGGCGTCGCCCGGGAAGTCGTACTTGTCCAGCAGCTCGCGCACTTCCATTTCGACCAGCTCGAGCAGCTCGGCGTCGTCGACCATGTCGCACTTGTTCAGGAACACGATGATGTAGCCCACGCCCACCTGGCGTGCCAGCAGGATGTGCTCACGGGTCTGGGGCATCGGGCCGTCGGCGGCCGAGCACACCAGGATCGCGCCGTCCATCTGGGCAGCGCCGGTGATCATGTTCTTCACATAGTCGGCGTGGCCGGGGCAGTCGACGTGTGCGTAGTGGCGGTTGGCCGTTTCGTACTCGACGTGCGCGGTGTTGATCGTGATGCCGCGGGCCTTTTCTTCGGGCGCTGCGTCGATCTGGTCGTAAGCCTTGGCTTCGCCGCCGAACTTGGCCGACAGAACCGTTGCAATGGCAGCCGTCAGCGTGGTCTTGCCGTGGTCGACGTGACCGATCGTGCCGACGTTCACGTGCGGCTTGGTGCGGGTGAATTTACCTTTTGCCATTTTCTCGACTCCGAAAAAAACGAGATCAACACATTCACATGGAGTTGCGTGCTCATGACAGCAACCCCGACAAAATTGGTGCCCTTTGCGGGAATCGGACCCGCGACCTCCCCCTTACCAAGGGGGTGCTCTACCACTGAGCCAAAAGGGCTTTTATCTAACCAAAACGCATGCCAACCATGAACCGGGCCTCTGGAGCGGGAGACGGGAATCGAACCCGCGTCATCAGCTTGGAAGGCTGGGGTTCTACCATTGAACTACTCCCGCATTCGGGGGCACTGCAAGGCACCCAAAGCGCTAGATCCAATCGCTCTTAGAAACCAAATTCATCGCTGGTGGAGAGGGCTGGATTCGAACCAGCGTACTCGTAAGAGGGCAGATTTACAGTCTGCTGCCATTAACCACTCGGCCACCTCTCCGGCGAACCTCGAAATATAGCACGATTTTGTGACTACACAGAAACCCCAGCGACAACTTGAAGCGAGGACCTCTGCCGAGGTGTGAACCCATCGATTATCAACCAGTTTTGACCTCTCCCGACGCCTGCGCCTCACGCCATGCACGGGCTTCGCTGAAATGTCCGCAGCCGATGAAGGGCACGGGCGGCCGCAGTGCGGACAGCGGCGAGGGATGGTTCGACATCAGCACCTTATGGCGCGCAACGTCGATCAACGCCCGCTTACTCTGGGCGTGCGCGCCCCAGAGCATGAAAACAACAGGTCGTTCGCCCTGCGCCACATGGCGGATCACGGCGTCGGTCAGCACTTCCCAGCCGCGGCCCGCATGGCTGGCCGGCTGCGCCTCCTCGACGGTGAGGCAGGTGTTGAGCAGCAGCACGCCGTGGGTCGCCCACTTCACCAGGCTGCCGCCCGGGTTCGGAAAGGGCGGCGGCGGCGTGCCCAGGTCGCGCTGCAGCTCCTTGAAGATGTTGCGCAGCGAGGGCGGCAGGGGCACACCCGGCGCCACCGAGAAGGACAGCCCTTCGGCCTGCCCGCGCCCGTGGTACGGGTCCTGTCCCAGGATCACCACCCGCACGTCCTCGGGCGGCGTGAGTTCCAGCGCCCGCAGCGGCTGCGGCGGGAAGATCACCGCGCCAGCGTCGAGCCGTTCGCGCAGGAAGCCCTGCAGCTTCTGCCCCGCGGCGCCGGTGAAGAACGCGTCGACCAGCGGCTGCCAGCCCGGCGCCACGGGCCATTCGGCGGGATCGCTGCTCGTCAGCTGATCCGGCCGGCTCATTGGAACAACGTCGCCAGGGCTTCGCCGGGTTCGTCGGCGCGCATGAAGGCCTCGCCGACCAGGAAGGCCTGCACGCCCGCGGCGCGCAGCTGCGTGACATCGTCGCGCGTCGTGATGCCCGATTCGGTGACCAGGATGCGCTCGGCCGGCACCTTCGCGCGCAGCGACAGCGTGGTCTGGATCGACACCTCGAAGCTGCGCAGGTTGCGGTTGTTGATGCCGATCAGCGGCGTCTTGAGCTGCAGCGCGCGATCGAGCTCGGCCGCATCGTGCACCTCCACCAGCACCGCCATGCCCAGGCCCAGTGCGATGGCCTCGAAGTCGCGCATCTGCGCATCGTCGAGGCAGGCCGCGATCAGCAGCACCGCATCGGCGCCCATCGCGCGCGATTCGTAGAGCTGATACGGATCGACCATGAAGTCCTTGCGCAGCACCGGCAGGTCGCACGAGGCGCGGGCCTGCTTGAGGAAGTCGACGCTGCCCTGGAAGAACTGGCGGTCGGTCAGCACCGACAGGCAGGCCGCGCTCACGGTGCCGTCGCCCTCGGCATAGCTCTGCGCGATATCGGCCGGGATGAACTCGGCACGCAGCACGCCCTTGCTGGGGCTGGCCTTCTTGACCTCGGCGATCACCGCGGCCTGGCCGGCGGCGATCTTGCGGCGCAGCGCGCCCACGAAGTCGCGCGTGAGCACGCGGCTCTCGGCGTCGAAGCGCACGGCCTCCAGCGGGCTGCGCTTCTTCGCGGCAGCGATCTCTTCGTGCTTGACGGCCACGATCTTGTTCAGGATGTCGGACATGGTTTCTTTCCTCTGTGCGCTGGGGTCTTTGTCAGACGGCCTGCGTGGCGGTGACGAGTTGGGTCAGCTTGGCCTTGGCGGCGCCGCTCGTGATGGCGGTGCGCGCCTTCTCCACGCCGGCCGCGATCGAATCGACCACGTTGGCAGCGTACAGCGCCGCACCGGCGTTGAGCAGCACGATGTCGCGCGCCGCTCCCGGCTCGCCATCGAGCACGCCGCGCAGCATCGCCATCGATTGCTCGGGCGTCTCCACGCGCAGTGCACGGTTGCTGGACATCTGGAAGCCGAAGTCCTCGGGATGCAGTTCGAACTCGCGGATCTCGCCATTCCGGAGTTCGCCCACCATGGTGGCCGCGCCCAGCGATATCTCGTCCATGCCGTCGCGGCCGTAGACCACCAGCGCATGTTCGGCGCCCAGGCGCTGCAGCGCACGCACCTGGATGCCCACCAGGTCGGCATGGAACACGCCCATCAGGATGTTGGGTGCGCCGGCCGGATTGGTCAGCGGGCCCAGGATGTTGAAGATGGTCTTGATGCCCAGCTCCTTGCGCACCGGTGCCACGTTCTTCATGGCCGGATGGTGGTTGGGCGCGAACATGAAGCCGATGCCCACATCCGCGATGCACTTCGCGATCTGCTCGGGCTTCAGGTTGATGTTGACGCCCAGCGCCTCCAGCACGTCGGCGCTGCCCGACTTGCTGCTCACGCTGCGCCCGCCGTGCTTGCTCACCTTGGCGCCGGCCGCGGCCGCGACGAACATCGAGCAGGTCGAGATGTTGAAGGTGTGCGAGCCGTCGCCGCCCGTGCCCACGATGTCGACCAGGTGCGTGGTGTCGGCCACCGGCACCTTGGTCGAGACCTCGCGCATCACCTGCGCGGCGGCGGTGATCTCGCCGATGGTTTCCTTCTTCACGCGCAGGCCGGTGATCAGCGCGGCCATCATCACGGGCGAGCACTCGCCGCTCATGATGAGGCGCACGATGTGCAGCATCTCGTCGTGGAAGACTTCGCGGTGCTCGATGGTGCGCTGCAGCGCTTCCTGGGGGGTGATCATGAGAGAGGTCTCCTCGAGAGGGAATCAGCGGCCGACGTGCACAGCGGGCGCATCGGTGAACGCAAGCTTGAGGCCGAAGCCGATGAACAGCACGCCGGCGACGCGGTCGAGCCAGTGCAAGCCCTTCTGCACCGCGCCGCGGCGCGCCATCCAGCCGGCGGCCAGCGCCCAGCCGACGTTGACGGGAATGGCATTGAGATTGAACAGCACGCCCAGCAGCACGAAGTACAGGGCCTTGTGGTCTGCGCCCGGGGCGATGAACTGCGGCACGAAGGCCAGGAAGAACAGCGCCACCTTGGGGTTGAGCACGTTGGTCCAGAAGCCGCCGAGGAAGATCGCCTTGAGGCTGCGCTCGCCGCCCACGGCCACCGCCGCCTCGACCAGGTCCGCGGGCGGCCTGGCACGCGACAGCACCATGCGCACGCCCAGGTACAGCAGGTAGGCCGCGCCGATGACCTTGAGCACCGTGAAGGCGGCCGCCGAGGTCGCCATCAGCGTGCCGACGCCGACCGCCGCCGCGAAGATATGGACGAAGCACCCGGCCGTGATGCCCAGGCCGGCCACGATGCCCGCGCGCACGCCGGTGCGCAGCGAATTCGACACGATGTACAGCACGTCGGGCCCGGGCGTGAGGTTCAGCAGCCAGCCGGCGGCAATGAAGGCGAGCAGATGGGGAAGATCGGGCATCGCGCTTTCCCTGGGCTCAGGCGTTGAGGAATCCGCGGATCGCGGCCACGGCCCGATCGACGCCTGCGGCATCGACGTCGAGGTGCGTCACGAAGCGCAGCCGGTAGAGGCCGGTCGCGAGGATGCCCTGGCCGTTGAGGCTCGCAAGCAGCTCCGACGAGCGCGCCTGGGCGGCGCCCGTGAGGTCGACGAACACGATGTTGGTGTGCGGTGCCTCGACCGTCAGGCCCTCGATGCCTTCGAGTCCTTGCGCCAGGCGCCGGGCCAGTGCGTGGTCGTCGGCCAGGCGGTCGATGTGGTGGTCGAGCGCGTGCGAAGCCGCCGCCGCCAGCAGCCCGGCCTGGCGCATGCCGCCGCCCGCCATCTTGCGGATGCGGTGCGCCCGCGCAATGAACTCGCGCGAACCCAGCAGCGCCGAGCCGACGGGCGCGCCCAGGCCCTTGCTGAAGCACACCGACACGCTGTCGAAGCACTGTGCGATGCGGCGTGCTTCGGCGCGGATGTCGGTGCTGTCGTTCAACGCCGCCTGTGCGGTCGCGGCATTGAAGAGCCGCGCACCATCGAGGTGGCGCTGCAGCCCCTTGCGCCTGGCCAGATCCGTCGCGGCCTGCAGGTAGTCGAAGGGCAGCAGCTTGCCGCCCAGCGTGTTCTCCAGCGCCAGCAGCTTCGTGCGCGCGAAGTGCGCGTCGTCGGGCTTGATGGCTGCCTCGATCTGCGCGAGCGGCAGCGTGCCGTCGGGCGCATGGTCGAGTGGCTGTGGCTGCACGCTGCCGAACACGGCCGCACCACCGCCTTCCCAACGGTAGCAATGTGCCTGCTGGCCGACGATGTACTCGTCGCCCCGGCCGCAATGCGACAGGAGCGCGCACAGGTTGCTCTGCGTGCCGGTCGGCACGAACAGCGCGGCCTCGAAGCCCAGCAGCGCCGCGATCTTTTCCTGCAGCGCGTTGACGCTCGGGTCGGTGCCGAAGACGTCGTCGCCCAGGGGCGCGGCCATCATGGCCTCGCGCATCGCGGGCGTGGGCTGCGTGACGGTGTCGCTGCGCAGATCGACGATGGAGGTGCGGTCGGTCATGGTCGGTCAGTCCAGGAAGTTCTTGAGCATGGCGTGGCCGTGCTCGGTGAGGATCGATTCGGGATGGAACTGCACGCCTTCGATGCGCACGTCGTGCGCGAAGCCGGTGTGCCGCACGCCCATGATCTCGCCGTCGTCGGTCCAGGCCGTGACGGCCAGCGCCGCAGGGCAGCTCGCGCGCTCGATCGACAGCGAGTGGTAGCGGTTGACGGTGAAGCGCTCAGGCAACCCCGCGAACACGCCCTCTTGCGTGGTCGTGATCTCGCTGGTCTTGCCGTGCATCAGTTGCTGGGCCCGCACGATCTGGCCGCCGAAGGCCGCGCCGATGGCCTGGTGGCCCAGGCACACGCCGAGGATCGGCAGCTGGCCCGCGAAGGCCTGGATGGCCGCCACCGACACGCCGGCTTCGGCCGGAGAACACGGTCCCGGCGAAATCACCAGCCGCGCCACACCGCCCGCGATGCGCTGGGCGATCTGCGCCACGTCGATCTCGTCGTTGCGCACCACCTCCACTTCCGCCCCCAGCTCGCCGAAGTACTGGACGATGTTGTAGGTGAAGGAGTCGTAGTTGTCGATCATCAGCAGTTTCATGGCTTGCTCACAATCCGGTGCACGCCCTTCACCACGGGAAAGACGTTGAAGTTGATCAGCAGGCCCAGCTTGAGGCCCGACAGCCGCAGCGCGGCCAGCACCTGCGCGCGGTGCAGGTCGGTCAGCACGTCGACCGCCTTGAGCTCGACGATGACCGACTGCTCGATGATGAAGCCCGCGCGGTACACCTCGCCCAGCGAACGGCCCTTGTAGCTGGCCGAGAGCGCGACGTCGCGCGTGAAGCCGATCTCGCGTTCGGCCAGCTCGATGGCCAGCGCGGCCGCATAGGCGGCCTCGTCGAGGCCCGTGCCGAGCACGCGCTGCACTTCGACCGCCGCGCCGATGATCTCGTGCGAAAAGTCGTTCTGAATATCGGGTGCGGAGCTCATTCCAGGCCTTCCTCGACCAGTTCGGCCGCCCGCAGGAGTGCGCGCGCCTTGGCCTCTGTTTCTTTCCATTCCAGCTCGGGCACCGAGTCCGCCACCACACCGGCCGCGGCCTGCACGTGCAGCATCTGGTCCTTCACGATGCCGGTGCGGATCGCGATGGCCACGTCCATGTCGCCCGCGTAGCTGATGTAGCCGCAGGCGCCGCCGTAGAGGCCGCGCTTGGTGGGCTCGAGCTGGTCGATGAGTTCCATCGCATGCACCTTGGGCGCGCCGGTCAGCGTGCCGGCCGGGAACGTGGCCTTGAGCACGTCGATGGCGGTCATGCCGTCCTTCAGCGTGCCTTCGACGTTGCTCACGATGTGCATCACGTGGCTGTAGCGCTCGACCGCGAAGGCCTCGGTGACCTTCACGGTGCCGGTCTTGGCGATGCGGCCGATGTCGTTGCGCGCGAGGTCGATCAGCATCACGTGCTCGGCGCGCTCCTTCGGGTCGTTGATCAGTTCCACCTCGGCCGCCTTGTCGAGCTCAATCGAGGCGCCGCGCGGGCGGGTGCCGGCCAGCGGGCGGATGGTGATCTTCTGCTCGCCGTCGTCGGTGTTCTCCTGGCGCACCAGGATCTCGGGCGAGGCGCCCACCACATGGAAATCGCCCAGGTGGTAGTAGTACATGTAGGGCGAGGGGTTCAGCGAACGCAGCGCGCGGTACAGCGACAGCGGCGACTCGGTGTAGCGCTTGCTGATGCGCTGGCCGACCTGCACCTGCATGAAGTCGCCGGCGGCGATCATCTCCTTGGCGCGCTCGACGGCCGCGATGTAGTCGGCCTTGGCGAAGCTGCGCTCGGCCGGATGCGCCTGCGTGGGTTTCACGACCGGCGCGCTGACCGAGTACTTGAGCTTTTCCTTGAGTTCGCGCAGGCGGCGCTTGGCATTCGCATAGGCCTCGGGCTGCTTCGGGTCGGCATAGACGATCAGGTACAGCTTGCCCGACAGGCTGTCGATGACCGCCAGCTCCTCGCACTGCAGCAGCAGGATGTCGGGGCAGCCCAGCGTGTCGGGCGGGCAGCTCTGCTCGAGCTTGCGCTCGATGTGGCGCACGGTGTCGTAGCCGAAGTAGCCGGCGAGGCCGCCGCAGAAGCGCGGCAGGCCGGGCCGCAGCGCGACCTTGAAACGCTTCTGGTACGCAGCGATGAAATCGAGCGGATTGCCTGTGGCCGTCTCCACCACCTGGCCGTTGGTCAGGACCTCGGTCTTCGCCTCGGCGCCGAAACCGGTGGCACGCAGCAGGGTCCTGGCGGGCAGGCCGATGAAGCTGTAGCGCCCGAAGCGCTCGCCACCCACCACGGATTCGAGCAGGAAGCTGTGCTTGCCGCCGCCCTCCGAATGGGCCAGCTTGAGGTACAGCGACAGCGGCGTCTCGAGGTCGGCGAAGGCCTCGGCCATCAGCGGAATGCGGTTGTAGCCCTGAGCGCTGAGGCTCTTGAATTCAAGTTCGGTGATCACGGATTCGTTCTCCAATGGCCTGCCGACGCGTCTTCGGCCGGAGGCAAGGTCATTCACAGGGGGGTCCGGCGTCGTCGAGTATGTGTCGAGCCGGAACCGCGGGCGCACGGCGTGCGCCGTGCCATCAAACAGTCAGCGATGGATGGCGACGCCAGGGCCAGGCTCCCCGGCTGCCTTCACCTGTTTGATGGATGTGATGAACGAACATGTGGCCGGGAGTTTAGCCCACGAAAACGGCCCAAGGTGCAAGCGGGGGCTTCAGGGTTCCCCCGGAGCGCGCCCGGAAGGCGAAACGATAGATTCGCACGACCGTTCGCAAAAGACCCAGGAGGTGCCTTCATGCCCCGTGTTCCGCTCCCCGCCCTGTGCTGCCGGCTCGCGCTGACGGCCTGCCTGGGCCTGGCCGCGCTTGGCGCCTCGGCGGCGCCCGTCGACGTGGCCGGCGTCAGGCTCGAAGACCGCTTGGCGCTGGCCGGCAGCCCGCTGCAGCTCAATGGCGCGGGCGTGCGCTACAAGGCCGTGTTCAAGGTCTACACGGCCGGCCTGTACCTGGGGCAGAAGGCATCGACCGCCGAAGAGGTGCTGGCCGCGGCGGGACCCAAGCGCGTGGCCATCACCATGCTGCGCGACATCGACGCCAACGAACTGGGCAAGCTGTTCACCAAGGGCGTGGAAGAGAACTCGCCGCGCAGCGACATGGTCAACCTCATCCCCGGCCTGCTGCGCATGGGCCAGATGTTCGCCGACCAGAAGCAGCTCAAGGCCGGCGACACCTTCACCATCGACTGGCTGCCCGGCACCGGCACGCTGATCACGGTGCGCGGCGTGCCGCAGCCCGAACCGGTCAAGGAGCCGGCCTTCTACAACGCGCTGCTGCGCATCTGGCTGGGACCGAGCCCGGCCGACTGGAAGCTCAAGGACGCGCTGCTGGGCAAGCCGTAGCGCCGGCTCAGGCGGCCGCGAGCTCGGCCAGCGAATCGACGAAGCCGTCGGCGTCCACGCCGCGCACCGGCTCGCCATGGTTGTAGCCGTAGCTCACCAGCACCACCGGGCAGCCCGCGGCGCGCGCCGCGCGCGCATCGTTGCTCGAGTCGCCGACCATCAGCGTGCGCGCGGGCACGGTGCCCAGCGCCTCGCAGGTCTTGAGCAGCGGCAGCGGATCGGGCTTCTTGCGCGCGAAGGCATCGCCGCCGAACACCTGCTCGAAGAAGCCGTCGAGCCCCTTGGCCGCCAGCAGCGGCACGGCGAAGGCCTGGGGCTTGTTGGTCAGGCAGGCCAGCCGCAGGCCGCGCGCGCGCAGGGCCTGCAGGCCGTCGATCACACCCGCATAGAGCGCCGAGTGCTGGCCGTTGATCGCGATGTAGTGGTGCTGGTAGCGCGCGAAGGCGCGCTCGTAGAGCGCCGCGTCCGCGCCCACATGCGCCAGCACCGACTGCACGAGGTGCTCGGACCCCTTGCCGACCCTCTTTTCGACGGCCTGCGCGTGGACGGCCGGCTGGCCGAGGTCGGCCAGCATCGCGTTGAGCGCGGCTACGAAATCGCCGAGGGTGTCGACCATCGTGCCGTCGAGGTCGACGATGGCGGCATCGAAATCCGAGAGGTTCAGGCGTGGAGCATTCAAAGCGGGCCGATCGAGTTCAGGACGTGAAGCGGCGCAACGCCACAGACGTTGCGCGTGGAGCCCGCATTCTCGATCAGCCGGCCGTCGGCTCAGAACGTGTGAAGGAACCGTCGCGAGCGCCCCGAGCCTGCATCGAGGACCGGAGCCGCACTCCCGTGCGCTGAGGACCGCGGGTGCGGGATCGGGGTGCGCAGCAGGTTCATTCACACGTTCTCAGTCCCGCATGCCGCACAAGGCCTGCAGCACCGCGGTCCGGGCCTGCCCCAGCACCATGCCGCGCCAGTCGTCGGCATCGCCGTAGAAGGCCTCGCGCATGGCGGCCTTGACGGCGGCCGCCTGTTCGGCCGACGCATCGCCCTTGCGGCGGTTCAGCCAGTGGTCGCCGCGCACCGCATCGAGCACCGGCAGCACGGGCACCGTGCCGTACTCCAGCGCCACGCTGGCCTGTTCGGCCCCGGGGCAGGCTTGCGCCAGCAGCAGGCTGATCGGTCCGCTGACCGGCGCGGACTTCGAGGTGGTCTCGCTGAGCGAGAACACGTCGGCGCCCCAGCAGCGGCGCGCGAAGGGCAGCTCGGTGACGGCGCCGGTGTGGATCTTCTCGGCATGGCCGCGCGGCCCCAGGCCGGTGTGGATGTCGAGCCAGACCACGCTGCGCTTGCCGCGGCCGTGCGTCTCCAGGATCTGCTGCAGCGTGCGCAGGCTCCAGGCCCGTTCGGCGCCGCCATAGAACAGGCCTTCGGGATGGTCGTACTGGCCCAGCGTGACCGCGAACTGGTAGGCCTGCTCGCCGCGCGCCTGGATGAAGTCGGCCAGCGCCTGGCGGTTGGCCGCGGTGGGTGGCCACTCGGCGGGCAGCAGCAGGTCGTGCAGCTCGGCATAGCCCGGATTGGCCGGACGCGGGCGCGCGAAGTCGACGCAGTTGCGGTTGAGGTCGATGTTGTCCTCGTTGACGCGCCGCAGGTGCGAGAAACCGTAGGGGTTGACCGCATGCACCAGCAGCAGCGCGATGCCCTCGGCCGCGAGCCGGCCGTGCAGTTCGGTGTCGTGCAGCAGCGCGACCTGGCTGCCCGAGCCGCAGAAGCCTTCGGGGCCGTGCGTGCCGGAAGTCATCACGATCAGGCGCGTGGCATCGGCCGGTCCGAGCAGCGCGGCGTCCATCGACAGCACTTCGCCCTGCGCGCCCCGATGGCCTTCGAGCACATGGGTCTGGAGTTCGGCGCCGGCGGTGCGCACGCCCGCGCGAAATTTGGCGCGCGCGTCGTCGTAGGTGCTGCCGAAGCATTCGGTGGTGGTGGGCATGGGATCTTTCCTTTGTCGTTTTCAGGGAGAGGGTTGGTCGTCGATGCCAACGCCGGTGCGGTCGGGCATGAACAGCAGCGGCCAGGTCGACAGCAGCAGCGAGGCGATCACGTACCAGGCCGGCGCCAGCTTGCTGCCGGTGACGCCGATCAGCCACACGGCGATCAGCTGCGCGAAGCCGCCGAACAGGGCCACGCCGATGCTGTAGGTGACCGACATGCCGGTGGCGCGCACGGCGTTGGGGATCATCTCGGGGATCATGGTGATGGTGGGCACCGCATGCAGTGTGAGCAGCACGCTCAGGAAGCCCACGATGCCCAGCAGGTTCGCCACGCTGGGCGCGGCGTTGAGCCACATGAAGCAGGGATAGATCGCGAGCAGCGAGGCGATCCGGCCGGTCAGCACCAGCGGCTTGCGCCCGTAGCGGTCGGCCAGCTTGCCGACGAAGGGCGCGACCACGAAGGTGATGCCCGCCGAGAGCACGCTCGCCAGCAGCGCCGCATCCGCCGGCAGGCCCAGCTCGCGGATCGCGTAGGTGGGCATGTACAGCAGGATGATGTACGAGGACACGGTGCCGCCCATGATCAGCAGGATGCCCAGCAGCGTCTTCCACTTGTAGGAGCGCAGCAGCACGCGCAGCGGGTTCGGCAGCTCGGCGCGCACCGCCGTGCGCGATGCCGCACCGGTGCTCGCCTCCTTCACCTGCAGCGTCTCGTGGAGCTGCTTGCGGATGTACATGCCCACGGGCGCGATCAACACGCCCAGCGCGAAGGGCACGCGCCAGCCCCAGCTCTCGAGCGCGGCCGGCGACAGCCAGTGCGACAGCGCCGCCGCGACGCCCGCGCCGACCATGATGCCCAGGCCCTGGCTGGCGAACTGCCAGCTCGCGAAATAGCCGCGGTTGCGGTTCGTGCTGCTCTCGACCAGCATGGTGACGGACACGCCGACCTCGCCGCCCGCGGAGAAGCCCTGCAGCAGCCGCGCGATCACGATCAGCACGGGCGCCGCGATGCCGATCTGCGCATAGGTCGGCGCCACCGCGATCAGCGCGCAGCCCAGCGCCATCAGCATGATGGTCAGCACCATCGCGGCCTTGCGGCCCCGGCGGTCGGCGTACTGGCCGATCACGATGCCGCCCAGCGGGCGCGAGACGAAGCCCACGCCGAAGGTCGCCACGGACAGCAGCAGCTGGCCTTGCGCGGTGGCCATCGGGAAGAAGAGCTTGCCGATCAGGATCGCGAAGAAGCTGTAGACCGTGAAGTCGAAGAACTCGAGCGCGTTGCCGATGGTCGTGGCGACCAGCACCTTGCGGCGGCTTGGCGGGGCATGGGAGGTCGGCGCCCGGAGGGCGTCGTCGGCAGTGGTGGTGGTCATCGGTCTCCTCGCCGCAGCGAATGTTTTTGTCTGGCATGACGGCCTCTGGGGGCCGGGGCCAGAGCTTAGGCATATTGGCCGCAAAGAGAAAGACAACACAAAAGGGCTCGTGATAACCTGAAGATTGCACCCTCCCTCACCCGCAAACCTGCGCCGGCCCATGACCTTCAACCAGCTTCGCGCCTTCCTCGCGGTCGCCGAAACCCAGGCCCTGCGGGCCGCCGCGCGCCGCCTCAACGTGTCGCAGCCGGCGGTCTCCAAGGCGATGCGCGAACTCGAACGGCAACTCGACGTCTGCCTGTTCGAGCGCCATGCCAACGGCGTGGTGCTGACCGACTACGGCCACGCCTTCCGCCGCCGCGCCTCGCTGCTGATCGAGGAGATGCGGCGCACCCACGAAGAGATGGATGCGATCCGCCACGGCACCGAGCAAAGCCTGTCGATCGCGGTCAGCTCGGCCATCGCACTGTCGGTGCTGCCCGTGGCCTTCGAGGCCTTCCGCCAGGCCATGCCCCGTTCCCAGGTCCATTTCTCCGAGGGCGTGATGCCGATGGCGCTGGCACAGCTGCGCGACGGCAGCGTCGACTTCGTGGCGACCCACGTGCTGCCCGGCATGGTCAGCGAGGAGTTCGAGGTCACGCACCTGTTCTCCACGCCGGTGGCGGTGTGCGCGCGCAAGGGCCATCCGCTGGCACGGACCCGGCGGCTCAAGAAACTGGTCGATGCGCACTGGCTCGCGCCCGGCTACGCCGAGGAAAACGGCGACGTGCTGCGCCAGCTGTTCTCGCAGCACGGCCTGCCCGTGCCGGCCCAGGCGGTGCGCTGCCAGTCCTTCACCGTCGCGCTGGGCCTGCTCTCGCAGACCGACACGCTGTCGGTGCTGGCCGAACCCATGGTGCGCGGCACCCTGAACGCGCAGGGCATCGTCGCGCTGCCGCTGCAGGACCGGATGCCCGTGGTCGCGGGCATCGTCGTGACCCGCAAGGGCGCGGTGCTCAGCCGCAGTGCACAGTTGTTCGTGCAGTGCCTGCGCGACGCGGACGCGCAGCGCACGCACCCTCGGTAAGCCCGGGTCCACCAGCGTTGGCACGCTGGATACTCTTGCTTTCCAGGCAAGAGCCTTGTGCACATCAAGGTGTTTTTCCGCAAAGAAGAAAGCCCGACACTGCGCCCATCCCAGACGCTTGCGAGCCCTTCCATGACCTCGATCCCTGCCATGCCCCCCGCCCTCGCGGCCCTGATCGCCCACCGCAGCGAAGGCCCCAGCATCGGGCTCGAGCTGCCGCTGGACAACGACTGGTCGCCCAAGGGCGACACCGCCCGGCGCATCGCGGGCCGGCCCTTCGGCGTGCCCGACCTGGCGCACCACACGCGCCTCGTGAAGCTGGCCGACCGGCTGGGCTTTCGCGCCCTCTGGGCGCGCGACGTGCCGCTGTACGACCCGGCCTTCGGCGATGCTGCGCAGGTGTTCGAGGTGTTCAGCTACCTGGGCTACCTCGCGGGCGTGACCGAGCGCATCCTGCTGGGCACCGCGGCGGTCGTGCTGCCCCTGCGCGAGCCGGTGCTGACGCTGAAGTCGGCCGCCACGGTCGACCGGCTCAGCGCCGGACGCCTGCTGCTCGGCATCGCGAGCGGCGACCGGCCGGTGGAGTACCCGATCTTCGGGCGCGACTTCGCCACGCGCGGCGAACGCTTCCGCGCCCAGGTGGCGATGCTGCGCGACGGCGGTGCGGCGAGCCTGCCCGAGGGCATCGCGCTGCTGCCGCGCACGGCGCACCCCCTGCCGCTGCTGGTGGCAGGCCTCGCGCAGCAGACGCCCGACTGGATCGGCACCCACATGGACGGCTGCCTCGCCTACCCCGGCACGCCCGAGGACCATGCGCGGCGCTCGGCTCAATGGCGCGCGGTGGCCGGCGAGGGCAAGCCCTATGCGAGCTTCATCCACCTGGACCTGTCCGACGATGCGGATGCGCCGCTGGAGCGCTATGCCTTCGGCGGCCGCATGGGGCGCCACGCGCTGCTGCGCGAGCTGGGCGATCTCCATGCGGCCGGCGTGCAGCATGTGGGCCTGCACCTGCGGCGCAACCGCCGGCCGCTGGACGAGACGATGGAAGAGATCGCCGAGTTCGTGCTGCCGGCCTTCCATTTGAACCCGGTCGAATGACCGCTACGATCGGCGCATCCGTCGCGCGCAAGAGATTGAAATGAACGCAGAGCTCCCCTCCTCCCAGGCCGCGTGGCTGACGTCGCTGGCCCTGCAGGCCGATGCGGCCCCGTGCCCCGCCTGCGCCACGCTGCCCAGCCTCGGCTGGGAGGCCGTGCCTTCGAGCTTCGATCGCGACCGGCTGGAGGAAGTGGGCGCGCTCTACGCGAGCGATCCGATGGAGGCCACGCTGGCCGAATACCACCCGGGCCCGACGCGCTACTGGTCGGCCGACGCGCCCATCGCGCCGAAGTTCTTCCCGTACAACCGCTGCACGGTATGGCGCTGCCGGGACTGCCGCTCGGTGTTCCTGCGCTACGCCGAGCATGGCGGCTACTACGAGGAAGAGCGCATTCGCCGGGTGACGCCGGCGCTGGTGGTCGACGCCGCACTCGACGCTTCCTAGGCGCCGGGGCCGACCGGGCCCGATCACCGGGTTGCCGAAGGTCGCGAGACCGGCCCTACACCAGCGTCTGCGCCGCCAGCACCGCCTCGGTGCGGTTGCGCACGTTGAGCGCGCGGAAGATCGCCGCGAGATGGATCTTCACCGTGCCCTCGCTGATGCCCAGGCTGCGGCCGATCAGCTTGTTGGGCTTGCCCTGCGACAGCAGCTGCAGCACCTCGACCTGGCGGTCGGTCAGCACGTTGCGCAGCAGGTCCAGCGTCTGCTCGGAACTCCGGCCGCGCCCCGCGGCGGCGGCCGTCGCACCGGGCATGCCGGCCACCACGCCGGGCGGCACCGCCGACAGCATCATCGGCGGCACGTACACGCCGCCGGCGAGCACCAGCCGCACCGCGGAGATCATGACCTGCGGCGGATAGGCCTTGGGAATGAAGCCCCGCACGCCGCACTCGAGCGCGCTGCGCATCACGCTGGGATCCTCGGTGCCCGACAGCACGATCAGCGGCAAGGCGGGATGCCGGCGGCGCAGCTCGTCGATGTGCGACTGGCCCTGCGCGCCGGGCATGTGGAGATCGATCACGGCGAGGTCGATGTCGTCCGACACCACGGCCAGCAGTTCATCCACGCTCAAGGCCTGGACGAAAACGATGCCGGGCTCGATTTCCGACAGCTTCGACTTGACCGCCTCGATGACGAGCCAGTGATCGTCGGCGATCAGCATTTTCATGGCACAACCCCTGGCTCAAGGTAACTCTTGAAAACCAAAGATAACGTCGATTGCCACGCACCACAAGCCGGATCTATCCCGAACGGCATAGTCCCCAAGCGCTAAGGCAGGGCCTCGCCCCCACCCCGGACGGCGTCGCCGGGGCTCAGGGGCGCGGCGCGCGGGCCGAGCCGGCCACCATGTCGAAGCGGAACAGCCGGCATTCGATGGGTCCATTCCACATCGGCACGCGGCGCGATTCCTTCAGCCGCATGCGCTTGGGCAGCTGCAGGTCGGGCGTGAGCATCCAGGCAGTCCAGCCCGCGTAGTTCTTCTTCCAGTGGCTCGCCAACTGGCTGAAGAACTCGCCACCGTCCTCGGTGGCGGCCTGCTCGCGTGCCCCGATGCGGGCCACGCCACCGACCTCGATGCGCTCGCCGTAGGGCGGGTTCAGCACGATCACGCCACCCTGCGGTGCGCCTTCGGGCGGCATGCGCTGCAAGGCATCGCCGCCGCGGAACTGGATCGCCTCGGCCACGCCCGCACGTTCGGCATTGCGCTCGGCGAAGTCGACCATGCGGTGCGACACGTCGCTGCCGAAGATCGGCGGCGAGACGGTCGCGGGCTGGTCGGCGGCCTCGTTCTGGATCGATTCCCAGACGTGCGGCTGGAAGGGCAGCAGCTTCTCGAAGCCGAAGCGCCGCAGCGCGCCGGCCGGGATGCCCAGGCCGATCTGCGCCGCCTCGATGGCGATGGTGCCGCTGCCGCAGCAGGGGTCGTACAGCGGCGCGGCCGACACCGCGCCGGTTTCCGGGTTCCACCAGCCGCTGGCGGCCAGCATGGCCGCGGCCAGCGTCTCCTTGAGCGGCGCATCGCCCGTGTCCTGGCGCCAGCCGCGCTTGAACAGCGGCTCGCCCGAGGTGTCGATGTAGAGCGTGCAGCTGTCGGTGGTCAGGTGCGCGAACACGCGCACGTCGGGCCGCTGGGTCTCGATGCTGGGGCGCACGCCGTGCGCCTTGGCGCGGAAGCGATCGGCGATCGCGTCCTTGATGCGCAGCGTGGCGAAGTTCAGGCTGGTCAGCGGGCTGTGCTGGGCCGTGGTCTCGATCTTGAAGGTCTGCTGGGGCGTGAACCAGATCTCCCAGGCCACGCCGCTGGCGATGGCGTAGAGATCGTTCTCGCTGCGGTAGGGCGCGTGCGCGAGTTCGATCAGCACGCGCTGCGCGAGCCGGCTGTAGAGGTTGAGCTTCATGGCATCGCGCCACGAGCCGCGCACGAACACCCCGCCGCGCGAGGCCATCAGGTCGTCGCCCGCAAGGCCGGTCAGGCCGTGCACCTCCTGGGCAAGAAAGTCCTCGACGCCGGCGGCGCAAGGCAGGAAGAGTTGGAGCTGGTTCATGGGGTTCGGGCAGACGGAAGGAGGCCTGCCGATTGTCGCCGCTGGCGCGGCGCGTGCCGCTTCGGGCTCAGAGCGCCTTGCGCAGGCTGGCCGGCGCGATGCGCAGCGCCTCGCGGTACTTGGCCACGGTGCGGCGTGCGCATTCGATGCCCTGCTCCTTGAGCATCTCGGAAATCTGGCTGTCCGAGAGCGGCTTCTTGATGCTCTCCGAGCTCACGAACTGCTTGATCAGCGCCCGCACCGCGGTGCTCGAGGCGTTGCCGCCGGCCTCGGTGCCCAGCGCCGAGCCGAAGAAGTACTTGAGCTCGACCGTGCCGTAGGGCGTCGCCATGTACTTGGCGGTGGTCACGCGGCTGATGGTCGATTCGTGCAGGCCCAGTTCGTCGGCGATCTCGCGCAGCACCAGCGGGCGCATGGCCAGTTCGCCGTGCACGAAGTAGCTCTTCTGCCGCTCGACGATGGCGCTGCTCACGCGCAGGATGGTGTCGAAGCGCTGCTGGATGTTCTTGATGAACCAGCGCGCCTCCTGCAGCCGCTGCGACAAGGCCTGGCTGCCCTCGCCCTTGTGCGACTTGAGCGCGCCAGCGTAGATGTCGTGCACGCGCAGGCGCGGCATCACGTCGGGGTTGAGCATCACGCGGAACTTGACGTTCGTGCCCTGCCCGGTGCGCGTCACGATGACGTCGGGCACCACGATGTTGCGCTCGACGTCGACGAAGCGCCGGCCCGGCTTGGGCTCCAGCGTGGCGATCAGCTGCAGCGCGCTGCGCACTTCTTCCTCGTTGCTGCGCGTCAGCGTGGCCAGGCGCTTGAAGTCGCGCCGTGCCAGCAGCTCCATCGGCTGCTTGCAGATCGCGATCGCGGTCTTGCGCACCTGCGTGTTCTCTTCGGGCTCGTTGGGCACGGCCAGCGCGCGCAGCTGGATCGCCAGGCATTCGCCCAGGTCGCGCGCGCCGACGCCGACCGGCTCCAGGCTCTGCAGCAGGCCGAGCGCCACCTGGAAGTGGTGCACCAGGCCGTCGAATTCGTCGTTGTCCTCGCCCGCCAGGCCGGAAGCCAGCGCAGGCAGCGAATCCTCGAGGTAGCCGTCGTCGTTGAGCGACTCGATCAGGAAGCGCAGCGCGGCGCGGTCGCTCTCGTTGAGGCGCAGGCTCAGCGCCTGGCGGTGCAGGAAGGACTGCAGCGACTCCTGGCTGCGCGCGAGCTCGGTCGCATCGGCGCGTTCGCTGCCGTCGTTGGGGCCGAGGTTGTTGCTGCTGGCCGGCGCGTCGCCGCCCCACTCGCTGTCGTCGGGCGCCATCTCGACGGTGCCGTCGCCCTCCCAGTCGGGCGCGGCCTCGGGCGCATCGACGGCCGGCGTGTCGGCCTCGGCGGCCGCGCTGCTCGCGCTGCTCGCGCTGTCGGTGCTGCTCGTGGCCGACGGGCCGGGCGTGAACTCGTCATCGCGCGGCGGCGGTGCATCGGCGGCATCGACGCCGAACTCCTCGCGCGCGGCCTCTTCGGCCGTGCGTTCCAGGAAGGGGTTCTCGTCGAGCATCTGCTCGACTTCCTGGCTCAGCTCGAGCGTGGACAGCTGCAGCAGCCGGATCGACTGCTGGAGTTGGGGCGTGAGCGCGAGATGCTGCGAGACACGCAGCGAAAGGCCCTGCTTCATGGGGGGTCCGGTGCCTCCCCTACATCCGGAAGTGCTCGCCCAGGTACACGCGGCGTACCTCGGCGTTGTCGACGATCTCCGAAGGCGTGCCTTGTGCCAGCACATGCCCGTCGCTGATGATGAACGCGTGATCGCAGATGCCCAGGGTCTCGCGCACGTTGTGATCGGTGATGAGCACGCCGATGCCGCGGCCCTTGAGGAAGCTCACGATGCGCTGGATCTCGATCACGGCGATCGGGTCGATGCCGGCGAAGGGCTCGTCGAGCAGGATGAAGCGCGGTTGCGTGGCCAGCGCGCGGGCGATCTCGACACGGCGACGCTCGCCGCCCGACAGCGCCAGCGCGGGCGAATCGCGCAGATGGTCGACCCGCAGCTCCGCCAGCAGCTCATTGAGCCGCTGCTCGACACGCGCGTTCGACAGCGGCGCCAGCTTGCCCCTGGCGTCGGGTTCGCGCTGCAGTTCGAGCACGGCCCGCACGTTCTCCTGCACCGTGAGCTTGCGGAAGATCGAGGCTTCCTGCGGCAGGTAGGACAGGCCCATGCGCGCGCGGCGGTGGATCGGCATGTGGGCGATCGGTTCGCCGTCGATGCTGATCTCTCCCGCATCGGCGCGCACCAGCCCGACGATCATGTAGAACGAGGTGGTCTTGCCGGCGCCGTTGGGGCCCAGCAGGCCCACCACTTCGCCCTTCTGCACGTCGAGCGACACGTCCTTGACGACCTGGCGGCTGCCATAGCGCTTCTGCAGGCCGCGCACCTGCAGCCGGCTGACCGACGGATCCGCCACGCCGGTCCCGTCGACCGACATCCGCCCGGTGTTCACGCTGCCGTCCGTCACGGGCGGGGTTCCGCATCGAGCGTGGTGCTCGGGCGCAGGCCACGGCCCGGCGCGGGCGTCGGGGTGGCGGGCGCGGTTGCTGGCGATGCCGGTGTGGCCGACGATCTGGCGGCCCCGGACGCTGCCGCCCGGGGCGTGAGGATGGTCCGGACCCGGCTGCCCGGTGCGCCCGCGGTCACGCTGGCGCCCGGCGCGGCGCTCGCGCCGTTGACGGTGAAGGTGTCCTTGCCCTGGTCGTAGACGATCAGTTCGCCGCTGCTCTCGTCATTGGGCGTGGCGCCGATCAGCCGGCGCATCACCGCGCGCCGGATGAACTTCACGTTGTCGGCGCGGCTGTCGTATTCGATGACCTCGCCCTCGCCTTCGGTCCACTCGTCGTCGGCCGTGTCGCGCTTCTGCTTGTAGTAGGCCAGCTTGCCCGGCGCCGCCGTGACCACGCCGTACTGGTAGCCCTCGGGGTCCTGGCGCACGTCGATGCGCGCGCCGCGGATCAGGATGGTGCCCTTGGTCACCACCACGTTGCCGGTGAACACGCTGGTCTGCTGGAGGTCGTCGTAGCGCATGGCATCGGCCTCGATGTTCATGGGCTTGGTCCGATCGGCCTTCTCGGCCAGGGCCGGAAACGCGGCGCAGGCCAGCATCAGCACGGCAGCGCCGGCGCGCAGGAGGGAGAGGAGTGGGGAGGTGGAGCGCGAGGTCATAGAGGCACGAAACTTGCTCGATCATTGTATGCGGCATGGGCGCCGCATCGGTTGCGCAGACGAAAAAGCCCGCCGAAGCGGGCTGGTTCCGGGAGGAGCCGCACAGGCCTCGGCGCTTTACGACTTGCGCGCTTCGGCGATCAGCGCGTTGGTGACTTCGAGCGCACGGTCCAGCGAGCCGGCGGTGTCGCCGTCGATGTACCAGCGGCCCGCCACGCCCAGTGCGGGCACGCCCGCGACCTGGTAGTCGGCCGTGAGCTGGGTCGCGCGCTTGGCCTTGCCGGCCACCGAGAAGGACTTGTACAGGTCGGCGAATTTCTTGGCGTCGAAGCCGGGCTGCTTCTCGAACCAGGCCACGATCGCGGCATCGCCGAACAGCGGCTGGCGCTGCTGGTGGATGGCCTGGAACAGCTTCATCTGGAACTCGTCGACCTTGCCCATGGCCTCGAGCGCGTAGTAGAGGCGCTGCTTGGGTTCGGTGTCGTTGCCCACGAAGGGCACGGGGATGCGGCGGAACACCACGTCGGCCGGCAGCTGCTTGACCCAGGTCTCCAGGCGCGGCTCGAAGGCGGCGCAATGCGGGCAGTTGTACGAGAAGAACTCGACCACCTCGACCTTGCCCGCGGGCGTGTCGACCGGTGCCCGCTTGCCCAGCACGATGTAGTCGGTGCCGGCCTTGGGTGCGCGGCCCTGGGCCTGCACGCCGGTGGCGGCGAAGGGAAGCAGCGCCACCGAGGCGGCGGTCAGCGAAAAGTCACGGCGTTTCATCATCAAAGGTTCTCCAGTGCGGCTGACTGAGCCGCGAGACCGGTGCGGAGTTCCCGCACCGAAGAAATCGAGGGACGCGCGACATCGCATCGGGCCGAGGCCCTGCGCCTATCGTTGAACGCGCACGAGATTGGATTCGAAGCCGCCACCGTCGAGGCGCGACTTGAGCCGGTCGGCATCATCCTTCTTGTTGAAAGGCCCGGCGCGCACACGGAATACCGTGCGGCCGGCCTGTTCACGCTCGGTGATCCGGGCCTCCACGCCCATCAGCGAGAGCTTGGCGCGCTGGGCTTCGGCGTCCTCGGTGGTGCGGAAGGCGCCGGCCTGCACGAAGTAGACGAAGGGGTCGGGTCCGTCGCCGACGGTGCCGACCGGGCCGACGGCACCGGCACGCGCGCGCGCCAGGTCGCCCAGCGGATCGGCCGAGGTCGACGGCTTGGCGACTTCGGCCGGCGCCACCGTGCGCGGCTTGCCCGACTGCGCGGTGCCGGAGGCATCGGGCGGCACCACCACCGGCACCGGGCCGGTGGACGGAGGATTGAGCGGACCGGCCGAGGCCGGCTGCGAGGTCTCGGGCGGCGTGGCCGGACGTGCCGACGGCTTGCCCGAAAGCGGCGCGTTCGGGTTCCAGTCGCGGTTCTTGCGCGCCTCGGCCTCGTCCTGCTCGGCACCGCCGCGCTGGGTCTTGGTCATGAACGGGATCGGCACCTTGGTCACGTAGACCGCGATGCCGAGCGCCACGCCGAGTCCCAGCACGATCCCGATGATCAGGCCGATGGCCGTGTTGCCGCGTTGTCTTGTTTTCATTTTGGGAAGGGGTTCACATCTTGCGCGGCGCACTGACGCCGAGCACTGCGAGGCCATTGTGCAGCACCTGCGCGGTGGCGGCGACGAGCGCCAGCCGCGCCTTCTTGACCGCCTCGTCGTCGACCAGGATGCGCTCGGCGTCGTAGTAGCTGTGGTAACTGGCCGCGAGCTCGCGCAGGTAGAAGGTCACGTCGTGCGGCGCGAAATCGGCCGCCGCGGCCGTCAGCATCGCCGGGTACTTGGCCAGCAGCAGCATCAGCGCCTGCGCCGCCGGGCTCTCGAGCGCCGACAGGTCGACGCCCTGCAGCGCGGCCACGTCGCCCCCCCAGGCCGCCAGTACCGAGCAGATGCGCGCATGCGCGTACTGCACGTAGTAGACCGGGTTGTCGTTGTTCTTCGCCACCGCGAGGTCGATGTCGAAGGTGTATTCGGTGTCGGGCTTGCGCGAGAGCAGGAAGAAGCGCACGGCGTCGGTGCTGGTCCATTCGATCAGGTCGCGCAGCGTGACGTAGCTGCCCGCGCGCTTGCTGATCTTGACCTCCTCGCCGCCCTTGACCACGCGCACCATGGTGTGGAGCACGTAGTCGGGGTAGCCGGCCGGGATGCCGACGCCGGCCGCCTGCAGGCCCGCGCGCACCCGCGCGATCGTGCCGTGGTGGTCGGTGCCCTGGATGTTCACGACCTTGTGGAAGCCGCGCTCCCACTTGGCGATGTGATAGGCCACGTCGGGCACGAAGTAGGTGTACGTGCCGTCCTGCTTGCGCATGACGCGGTCCTTGTCGTCGCCGTAGTCGGTCGACTTGAGCCACAGCGCGCCGTCCTGCTCGTAGGTCTTGCCGGCATCGATCAGCTTCTGCACCGTGGCGGCCACGCGGCCGCTGGTGTAGAGGCTGGACTCCAGGTAGTAGTTGTCGAACTTCACCTGGAAGGCCTTGAGGTCCAGGTCCTGCTCGCGGCGCAGGTAGGCCACCGCGAACTGGCGGATCGAGTCGAGGTCCTCGACGTCGCCGCTGGCCGTGTAGGCGCGGTCGTCGGCGCTGACGGTCTTCTTCGCCTTGAAGTCCTCGGCGATGTCGGCGATGTAGTCGCCGTTGTACGCCGCGGCCTTCTCGCCGCTCGGCCATTCGGCGTCGCCCGGCTTGAAGCCCTGCAGCCGCAGCTGGGTGCTGTGGGCCAGGGTCTGGATCTGCACGCCGGCGTCGTTGTAATAGAACTCGCGGTAGACATCCGCGCCCTGCGTCGAGAGCAGGCTGCAGATCGCATCGCCCAGCGCCGCCTGGCGGCCGTGGCCGACGTGCAGCGGGCCGGTCGGGTTGGCCGAGACGAACTCGACCAGCACCTTGTCGCCGGTGGCGGGCTGCCGGCCGAAAGCCTCGCCGGCCGCGAGCACCTCGCGCACGATCTGCTGCTTGGCCGCGGTCTTGAGCCGGATGTTGAGGAAGCCCGGGCCGGCGATCTCGACGGCGTCGACCCACTGGCCGAAGGCCGGCGTGGCGCGCAGCGCGGCGCTGAGTTCCTCGGCGAGCTCGCGCGGCTTGCGCCCCAGGGGTTTGGCGAGCTGCATCGCCGCCGTGCTGGCGAAATCGCCGTGCGCTGCCACCTTGGGCGATTCGAAGATCGCCTTGGCACCAGCACCGGGGGAAAAGGATTCGAGCGTGTTCGCGAGCGCCGCGAGCAGCTCCTGTTTGACCAATAGCATCGCCGGATTTTACCGGGGGCAAACCCGAGCCCTGCTGACGATCGTCATCCAATCGTTGCCGTGGCCCGTTAGGATGGTTCGCCCCAGGGTGGGGCACCGGTCACAACCAACCTTGCAAGGACGTATCCCATCATGAAAAAGCTCCTTTCCCTGGTCGCCTCCACCATCGCCCTGGGCGCCTGCCTGTCGTTCGGCGCCTATGCACAGGACAAGACCGCCGCACCGGCGGCCGCGCCCGCTGTCGCGGCCGCCGCCGGCGCCACCTGCGACGCCAAGGCGGTCGACAAGAATGGCAAGGCGCTGTCCGGCGCCGCCAAGAACAGTTTCGTGAAGAAGTGTGAAAAGGACAGCAAGGCCGCCTCGGCACCCGCCTGCGCCGCCAAGGCCATCGACAAGAACGGCAAGGCCCTGGCCGGCGCTGCGAAGACCAGCTTCGTCAAGAAGTGCGAAGCGGACGCCGCCAAGGGCTGAGGCCACGCTGCGCGGGCAGCCGCGAACAGGAGGCCCGCCGTGTGCGGGCCTTTTTCATGGCACCTACTTCCCGAAGCCGCGCGCCAAAAAGACGGCGAACAGCGGGATCACCGCGATCAGGTGTGCCTGCACCATCACCAGCCGGCGGGTCTTCGTGACCTCGGCGGCGGCCGGCAGCGCGCCGGTCGCGCGCAGCGTCTTGCGCCAGCGCAGGTAGGTCAGCGTCGGGAAGATCGAGACCAGGCCGACCACGATGAACAAGGTGAGCTTCACGTGCAGCAGCGGGTTGGTCCAGTACCAGGCCGTGCCCTTGACGCCCAGCAGCGTGCGGGCGATGCCGGTGGCCAGTACCGCGACCGCCGCGATGCCGTAGACCCGGTCCACGGTGGCCAGGCGCTCGACCACGGCCGCGTTGAGCCACTGCACGCGGCACAGCGCGGCTTCGCTGGAGACGAACACGACCATCGTGAGGATGGCCAGCAGGTGCAGGTAGGCGAGGATGGCTTCGAGGGTCATCGATGGCTCTCTTCTTCGTCGGGGGGTGGTACGGTGCGGCCGATTGTGCCGTCTTGTTTCGTCATCCGGCCGACCAGAACTCCGGTCGGCCGTACTCGGCCTTGAGGAAATCCAGCCAGAGCCGCACCCGCAGCGCCAGGTGCTTGCGCTGGGGAAACACCGCGTAGATGCCGTTGGGCGGCGCCGCGTAGTCGTCGAGCAGCGGCACCAGCAGCCCGGCCTCGACCTCGGCCTCGATCTCCCAGCTGCTGCGCCAGGCGATGCCGTGGCCGGCCAGGCACCAGTCGTGCAGCACCTGGCCGTCGGAGCAGTCGAGCGGGCCGGTGGGTTTCATGTGGACGATCTCGGCCTCGCCCTGGGCCGAGCCCACGCGAAATGCCCAGCCGCGGGTCTGCGAGGCATCGCTCGACAAGGTCAGGCAGGCGAAGCGCGCCAGCTCCGACGGATGGCGCGGTGTGCCGTGGCGGCGCAGGAATTCGGGCGTGGCCACGCAGCGCCGGCGGTTGTCGGCCAGGCGCAGGCTCACCAGCGAGGAATCGGGCAGGTCGCCCACGCGCACCGCGCAATCGAAGCTCTCGCCCGCGACGTCGACCACCCGGTCGCTCAGGTTGAGCGAAATCGTCACTTCCGGATGCAGCACATGGAAGCGCGGCACCAGCGGCGCGACATGGCGGCGCCCGAAGCCCGCCGGCGCCGTGACCCGCAGGTGGCCGCTGGCCTTGACGCCACCCGCGCTGACGCTGGCCTCGGCATTGGCGAACTCCGCCAGCAGGCGCTGGCAGTCCTCGAGGTAGGCGCTGCCCTCGTGGGTCAGCGTAAGGCGCCGCGTGGTGCGCAGCAGCAGCTTGACGCCCAGCCGCTCCTCCAGCGCGTCGATGCGCCGGCCGATGATGGCCGGCGCCACGCCCTCGGCCTTGGCGGCCGCGGTGAGGCTGCCGCGGGTCGCGACCGAGACGAAGGATTCGAGTTGGGTGAGGCGGTCCATCGGTGGCGATTATGGGGAGCACGGCAGGTCGCCAGCACGAAATTCGATGTTTCGATACAATATAGTTTCGAAACCATTTCGTTCCGTAATTTTCATGACCACCGATACGCCCCTCCCAACCCCCGGCCGCCCGCGCGATGCCGCGCTCGACGCGAGCATCCTGCGCGCCGCCATGGAGATCCTGGGCGAGTCCGGCATCCATGCCGTGACCATGGACGCGGTGGCGCAGCGCGCGGGCGCGGGCAAGGCCTCGCTCTACCGGCGCTGGAAGTCCAAGGACGAACTGCTGGCCGATGCGCTCACGCTGCATTCGCCGGTCGACGTGGAGGTCGACACCGGTTCGCTGCGCGGCGACCTGGCCAAGGTCTACGAGCACTACTACGGCCTGGGCAACCACGTGATGCAGGCCGCCATGCAGGAAATGCTGGGCAACGTGCGCCAGCACATGGCCTGGACCCAGAAGGTCGCGCCCGAGCGGCTCACGGCGCGCCGCGCCAAGGTGCGCACGCTGGTCGAGCGCGCAGTCGCACGCGGCGAGATCGCGGCGCCGGAGGACATGGACATGCTGCTCGACCTGGTGCCGGCCATGATCCTGTACCGCTACAACACGCGCGGCCAGAAGGTCAGCCGCGCCTCGATCGCGCGCTTCATCGACGGCCTGGTGCTGCCGCTGACCCGTGCGCCAGGCAAGGACACGGCGCCATGAGCGAGCAGGCCATCGACACCGTGGCGGCCCCCGCGCCGGCCGTGCCGGAGGCCGCGCCCTACAGCGTGCGCGAAGGCCTGGCCTTCGGCGCGGTGTCGCTGCTGCTGGCGATCACGCAGGGGCTGGGCGTGAACCTGGTCAATTCGAACCTGAGCGGCATCCAGGGGGCGCTCGGTGCCACGGCCACCGAAGCCAGCTGGCTCACCACCGCCTACTTCGCCACCAACATCACGGCCTCGCTGCTGCTGACCAAGGTGCGCTACCAGTACGGGCTGCGCCGCTTCGTCGACATCGTGATCCCGCTCTATCTGGTGCTGGCGGTGTCGCACCTGTTCGCGCAGCACCTGGGCTCGGCCATCCTGGTGCGCGCCGCGCTGGGCCTGGCGGCCGCGCCGATCAGCAGCCTGGCCGTGCTCTACATGGTGCAGGCCTTCCCGGCCCCCAAGGCGGTGCTGGCGCTGGTGGTCGGCTTCGCCGGGCTGCAGATCGGGGCGCCGCTGTCACGCATCATTTCCGAGGACCTGCTGCAGATCGGCCAGTGGCACGGCCTGCACTTCATCGACGCGGGGCTGGCCATGCTGTGCTTCGCCGCGATCAACGTGGTGCGGCTCAAGCCGATGCCCACGCAGCAGATGTTCGCCAAGGGCGACGGCATCGTGTTCACGCTCTATGCGGTGTCGCTGGCCTTGCTGTGCGTGGTGCTGACCCAGGGCCGGCTGCACTGGTGGAGCGACACGCCCTGGCTGGGCCTGTGCCTGGCCGGCTCGGTGGTGTGCTTCGGGCTCTACATGGCGATCGAGCTGCAGCGCGAGAAGCCGCTGATCGACCTGCACTGGCTGGGCACGCCCTTCATGCTGCGCTTCATGGGCGCGATCCTGCTGTTCCGCATCGTGCTGTCGGAACAGACCGTGGGCGCGGTCGGCCTGATGAACACGCTGGGCTTCACCAACGACCAGATGCACGTGCTGTTCACCTGGGTCACGGTGGGCACGGTGGTCGGCTTCCTCGCAGCCGCGCTCGCAATTCCGTCGAAGCGCTTCGGCGTGCTGGGCGACATCGCGCTGGTGCTGATCATGGTGGCGGCCGTGATGGACGGCCGCTCGACCGTGCTCACGCGCCCGCACGACCTGTACCTCTCGCAGACGCTGCTGGCCGCGGCCAGTTCGATGTTCCTGGCCTCGGCCATGCTGCAGGGCTTCCTGCACGTGATCGAGGGCGGGATGAAGAACCTCATCAGCTTCATCGCCGTGTTCAGCGGCGGCCAGGCCCTGGCCGGCCTGGTCGGCCAGGCCTGGCTGTCGACCTTGCTGGCCGAGCGCCAGCGGCTGCACTACGGCCAGCTGGTCGAGCACCTGACGATGACCGACCCCCAGGTGGTGCAGCGTCTCACGCAGCTCGGCGGCGCCTATGCCTCGACGCTCAACGACAGTGCCGCGCGCGCCAACCAGGCGCTCACGCTGCTGGGCCAGCAGGTCACGCAGCAGTCCTTCGTCATGGCCTACAACGACCTGTTCCACGCCGTGGCGCTGGTCTCCACGCTGGGTTTCCTCGTCTTCGCGGGCGTCAAGACGCACCGCTGGCACCGTGCCCGCAACACGGCCCCGGCCGCGCCGCTCGCTCCTGCCTCCTCCTGATCGCCTCATCATGTCCTTCGCTTCCAAGACCCTCCGTTCGCGCAGCACCTGGATCGTGCTCGCCGCCACCCTGCTCTGCCTGGGCCTGGTGCTCTATGCCTGGCGGCTGCCGCCCTTCCGCACCGGCACCGAGACCACCGAGAACGCCTATGTGCGCGGCATGGTGACGATCGTCGCGCCCAAGGTTGACGGCTATGTGGCCGAGGTGCTGATCCAGGACTACATGGCGGTGCAGGCCGGCCAGGTGCTGGTGAAGCTGGACGATCGCATCTACCGCCAGAAGCTCGAGCAGGCGCGCAGCGCGCTGGCCGCGCAGGAGGCCAACCTGGCCAACACCGTGCAGGCGCGCCGCGCGCGCGAGGCCGCGATCGGCAACACGCAGGCGCAGATCGCCAGCGCCAAGGCCCAGCAGGCCAATGCCCGCGCGCAGCTCGCACGCGCCCAGGCCGACATGCGGCGCGCCACGCCGCTGGCGCAGGACGGTTCGCTGTCGCAGCGCGAACGCGACCAGACCGAGGCCGCGCTGCACCAGGCCGAGGCCACGCTCAAGCAGGCCGAGGCCGGCGCGGCACAGGCGCAGGCCGGCCAGGCGGTCGCCACGCAGGACCTGCAGACCGTGGTGGTCAACCGCAGCGCGGTCGAAGCGGCGGTCGAATCGGCGCGCGCCGCGGTCAAGCTGGCCGAGATCGACCTCGACAACACGCAGATCCGCGCACCGCGCGACGGCCATGTGGGCGAGGTCGGCGTGAAGCTGGGCCAGTACGTCACGCCGGGCACGCAGCTGGTGGCCGTGGTGCCGTCGCAGGTGTGGGTGGTGGCGAACTTCAAGGAAGCGCAGACCGCGCGCATGGCGCCGGGCCAGGTGGCGCACTTCCGCGTCGATGCACTGTCGGATGCGGCACTGACCGGCCGCGTCGAGCGCCTGTCGCCGGCCACCGGCTCGGAGTTCAGCGTGATCAAGCAGGACAACGCGACCGGCAACTTCACCAAGATCCCGCAACGGCTGTCGGTGCGCATCGCGGTCGACCCCGACCAGGCGCAGAGCGCGCGCCTGCGACCGGGCATGTCGGTGGTGGTGAGCGTGGACACGCGTTCGGCGCAGGATGCCGCCCCGAGGAGCACGCCGTGAAACGCCTCGCCCTCGTCGCCGCGGCCCTGAGCGCGACGCTCCTGCTGCAGGCCTGCGGCAGCGTGCCGGCCTCGCATGCGCTCGCGGCCGACGTGCCCGCTGCCTGGCAGCCCTCGACCCTGTCGACCACGGCCGCCACCGTGCAGGCCGGCTGGTGGCGCGACCTCGGCGACCCGGTGCTCGACGGCCTGGTCGAACGCGCGCTGGCGCGCAACACCGACCTGCGCAGCGCCGCCGCGCGCGTGGCCGAGGCGCGCGCGCTGAGCGACGTGCAGCAGGCCGCCGCGCTGCCCACGCTGGACTTCGGCGTGGGTGCCAACCGCAGCCGCAGCATCAGCGCGGCCACCGGCAAGCCCTACCTGTCGACCGTGCTGCAGCCGCAGTTTCAGGCCGCCTACGAAGTCGACCTGTGGGGTCGCATCGATGCACTCGACCAGGCCGCCGACGCACAGCTGCAGGCCAGCGAATCCGCGCGCGACAGCGCCGCGCTGAGCGTGGCCGCGACCGTGGTCTCGGGCTACGTCAACCTGCGTGCGCTCGATGCCCGTGTCGAGGTCGCGCGCCAGACACTGGCCGCGCGCGCATCGGCGCTGGACCTCGCGCGCTCGCGCCAGCAGCGCGGCTACACCTCGGCATTGGAAACGCAGCAGAGCGAAGCCGAGTACCGCGCGACCGCCGCCGTGGTGCCGCAGCTCGACCTGGCCATCCGCCGCCAGGAACATGCGCTGCGCCTGCTGACCGGCGACGCGCCCGCCCCCGTGGTGCGCGGCCTGGCGCTGACCGCGCTGCGCATGGCCGCCCTGCCCTCGATCGGCGTGCCGTCCGAACTGTTGCGCCGCCGCCCCGACATCGCGAGCGCCGAGGCCCAGCTGGCCGCGACCGATGCGCAGATCGCCGCGGCGCGCGCGCAGCTGCTGCCCTCGATCCGCCTGTCGGCCACGCTGGGCAGCATCAGCTCGAGCGCGCTCACCGGCGATCCGTTCAAGCTCTGGAGCCTGGGCGGCAGCGTGCTGGCCCCATTGTTCGAGGGCGGCAGGCTGCGCGCGGGAGTGCGCGCAGCCGACGCGCGGCGCGACCAGGCACTGGCCGCCTACGAGAAGACCGTGCTCACCGCCTTCGGCGAAGTGGAAGACCAGCTGGCCGCGATCGACGAACTGGCGCGCCAGGCGGTCGAGGTGGAAGCGCAACGTGTGGCGCTGCAGGAGACGCTGCGGGTCGCGACCAACCGCTACCGCGAAGGCTATGCCTCGCACCTCGACGAGCTCGATGCGCAACGCAATCTGTTCAGTGCACAGCAGACGGCGCTGCAGCTGCGCGCCGACCAGCTCGCCGCGCGCATTGCGCTGGACCGCGCACTGGGTGGTGGCTGGCAGGCCGCAGCGGCAACGACCGCCAACGCGCGCTGAGCCCTCCCGGTCTCAATCGGGCCGCACGTCGGCGGCCTGGATGACCTTGCCCCACTTGTCCTGCTCGGCGCGCTGGAAGGCAGCGAGCCGCTCGGGCGGCCCTCCCACCGGCACGGCACCGAGTTCGGCCAGGCGCTGGGCCACGGCCGGCTGCTTGAGCACCGCGTCGATGGTGGCCGAGAGGCGCTGCACGACGGGTGCGGGCGTGCCTGCCGGCGCGTACATCGCGTACCACGAAGAGGCGTCGAAGTCCTTCATGCCCAGCGCCTCGGCCATGGTCGGCACCTCGGGGTAGTCGGCCAGCCGCTGCGGCGTGGTCACGGCCAGCATCTTCAGCGCGCCCGACTTCACGAAGGGCGTGCTGGTCAGCAGCGTGTCGAACATGATCTGCACCTGCCCCGAGACCAGATCGGCCACGGCCGGGCCCGAGCCCTTGTAGGGGATGTGCGTCATGGCCGTGCCGGTGCGGTACTTGAAGTACTCGGGCACCAGGTGCGAGGAGCCGCCGTTGCCGGCCGAGGCGAAGTTGACCTTGTTCGGGTTCGCCTTCAGGTAGGCGACCAGTTCGGGCACCGTCTTCACCGGCAGCACCTTGGGATTGACCACCACCACGATCGGCACCGTCAGCACCAGCGAGACCGGCGCGAAGCCCTGGTTGGCGTCGTAGGGCAGCTTGCTGTAGAGCCGCGGATTGATGGCCATGGTGCCGATGCTGGCCATCATCAGCGTGTAGCCGTCGGGCGCACTCTTGGCCGCGTCGGCGGCGCCGATGAAGCCGTGCGCGCCACCCTTGTTCTCGACGAACACCGGCGTCTTGAGCACCTCGCCCAGCGCCTGGCCGATCACGCGCGCGGCGATGTCGGTCGGGCCGCCGGCCGGAAAGGGCACGACCAGCCGGATCGGCTTGGCCGGCCAGGGGGCCTGCGCGGCCGCCGGCAGGCAGGCGAGTGCGGCGAGCGGCGCAAGCGCGCTCAGCAGGAGGCGGCGGGGGATGCCTGGGGTGCGTGTCATGGGGTCAGTCTCCGGTCGTCGTGATGTGGCGGGTCTCGAGGGCCGCGATCTCCGCATCGCTGTAGCCCACTTCCTTCAGCAGCGCATGGCTGTGCTCGCCCAGCGTCGGTGGTTGCAGGCGGATGCCCGGGCGCTCGCCGTCGAGCGTGAAGGGCAGCAGCGGAACCTTGGCCATGTGGCCGTCGTTCATGCGGATCGGCGCGAGGCCGCCGGTCGCGTTGAGGTGCGGGTCGTCGAACAGCGCCTCCGGCCGCGTGATGGGCGCGAAGGGCAGTTCGTTCTGCTCGAACACCGCGCTGAGCTCGGCGGCGCTGTGGCCCGCGAGGCGCGAGCGCAGGATCGGCATCATCCAGTCACGCGCCAGCACGCGGTCGTTGTTCGACTGCAGCCGCGGGTCGGCCATCAGGTCGGCCAGCCCGAAGGCCTTGCAGAAGATCGCCCACTGCTTGTCGCTCACGGCCGCCAGGAAGATCTGCTCGCCGTCCTTCACCGTGAACACGTCGTAGACGGCCCAGGCGGAGATGCGGCTGGGCATCGGGTCGGCCGCCTTGCCCGTCGCGGCGAACTGCATCATGTGCTGGGCCACCAGCAGCACGTTGTTCTCGAACAGCGCGGACTGCACTTCGGCCCCCTTGCCGGTGAGCTCGCGCTGGCGCAGCGCGGCCATCGCGCCGATGGCGCCGAACATGCCGCCCATGATGTCGTTCACGCTGGTGCCGGCGCGCAGCGGATCGCCCGAGCGGCCGGTCATGTAGGCCAGGCCACCCATCATCTGCACCACCTCGTCGAGTGCGGTGCGGTGGTCGTAGGGGCCGGGCAGGAAGCCCTTGTGGCTCACGTAGATCAGGCGCGGATCGAGCCGCTTGAGCGTCTCGTAGTCCAGGCCCAGCTTCTTCATCGTGCCGGGCTTGAAGTTCTCGCTCACGATGTCGGCGGTCGCGATCAGGCGCAGCGCGGCCTCCACGCCCGCGGGCTGCTTGAGGTCGAGCGCGATGCTCTTCTTGTTGCGGTTGAAGGTGGGGAAGAAGCCCGCGCCCGAGCCCAGCAGGCGGCGCGTGTTGTCGCCCTCGATGGGCTCGACCTTGATGACCTCGGCACCGAGGTCGGCCAGCAGCATGCCGCAGGTCGGGCCCATGACCATGTGGGTGAACTCGACGACGCGGATGCCGGCGTACGGCAGCGGGGATTCAGACATTCGCAATGCCTCCTTGAACAAAATTCCTGGGCAGGCCCGCCTCGGGCGTCATGCCGTACACCGGCTCGCCGGGCAGGCCGGCCCTGAGCGGCGCGCGCGCCGCGATCAGTCGCTGCAGGTCGATGCCAGTGCGCACGCCCATGGCCTCGAACATGAAGACCAGGTCTTCGGTGACCACGTTGCCGGACGCGCCCGGCGCATAGGGGCAGCCGCCCAGGCCGCCCAGCGAGGCATCGAAGGTGCGCACGCCCTCCTCGTAGGCCGCCAGGCAGTTGGCCAGTCCGAGACCGCGCGTGTTGTGCATGTGGGCGGCGCCGGCCTTGTCGCCCAGTTCGGCGAGCAGCCGGCGGAACAGCCGGCGCACCTGGGCCGGGTTGGCATAGCCCACGGTGTCGGACAGGCCGGACTCGTCCGCGCCCGCGGCCACGCACTGCGCGGCCAGCCGGATCACCTCGTCTTCCGGCACCTCGCCTTGCAGCGTGCAGCCGAAGGCGGTCGAGATACCGGCTTCGAGCCGCACCTGCGGCGCGATCTCGCGGCGCAGCGCGGCGATGGCGCGCACCTCCTCGACCATCTGCTCGCGGGTCTTGCGCACGTTGGCCAGCGAATGCGCGGCGCTGGCCGAGACCGGCATCGTGAGCTTGTGGACGCCCGCGGCGAGCGCGGCCTCGGCACCGCGGCGGTTGGGCACCAGCGCCATCACCGTGAGGCCGGGCAGGGTCCGCGCGTGGCGCACCACCTCGGCCGCATCGGCCATCTGCGGCAGCAGGTGCGCGGGCACGAAGGACGCGACCTCGATCTCGCGCACGCCGGCGGCATGGAGCGCATCGATCCAGCGGAGCTTGTCCGCCGTGGGCATGGTGGCCTTCACCGATTGAAGGCCGTCGCGGGGGCCGACCTCGCTCAAGAGGATGGCGGGAAATGTCATGGCTTGTCTCCTGACGGAATCTTCATGTGGGACTTGAAAGTTCTATCTAACAGAACTATATTCCGACAAACAGAATTAAACCAACGATCCTCCTTCGCGTCAAGGAAAAGCCATGCCCCGCAAAGCCCAGACCGATTCCGTCTCGGACCTCAACGCCGCCCCGGGTGGGGCCGCCGCCGTCGACCGCGCGCTCACGCTGCTGTCGGCCTTCCAGGCCGGCGACGACGCGCTCTCGCTGGCGCAACTGGCCCAGCGCACCCAGCTCTACAAGAGCACGGTGCTGCGCCTGCTGGCCTCGCTCGAGCACGCCCGCTTCATCCGCCGGCTGGACGACGGCCGCTACGCGCTGGGCGCCGAGCTCGCGCGCCTGCACAGCCTCTATGCGGCCTCGTTCTCGCTCGATCAGGTGGTGCCGCCGGTGCTGCGCGACCTGGTCGCGGCCACCGGCGAGAGCGCGGCCTACCACGTGCGCCAGGACCAGAGCGAACGGCGCATGCGCCTGTGCCTCTACCGCGTCGATTCCCCGCACATGGTGCGCGACCACGTGCGCGCGGGCGACCTGCTGCCGGCCGACCGCGGCGCGGGCGCGCGCGTGCTGATCGCCTTCGGCCCGCGCGCCGAATGGCCGGCCGATGCGGCCGGGCGCGCCTTCTACGAGGCGATCGTGGCGCAGGGCTTCTGCGCGGCCGTGGGGGACCGCACGGCCGAACTGGGCGGCATCTCGGCCCCGGTGTTCCGCACCGACGGCACGCTGGCCGGCGCCGTCACGCTGACCATGCCGGCCCACCGCTACGACGCCGCCTTCATCGCGCCCGTGCGGGCCGCCGCGGCAAAACTCGACGGCGGCGTTTGATTCCATCTATTTTTGTCACGAATCAATCCCTTTTGAACTTCTTAATGCTTTGGCACGTATCCAATAAAGTAGCGGTAGAGCGCAGCGCCACGTCTGCGCCCCGCATCTTTCTTTTCCAGAGGTTTGCCCCATGACCGATCGCACCACCGTCCACGGCCTCCAGGTCGCCAACGAACTCCACCGCTTCATCGAAGACAAGGTGTTGCCCGCCACCGGCGTGGACAGCGCGCGCTTCTGGCAGGGCTTCGATGCCATCGTGACCGACCTGGCGCCCAAGAACATCGCGCTGCTGGCCGAGCGCGACCGGCTGCAGACCGCGCTCGACACCTGGCACAAGGCCAACCCGGGCCCGATCGCCGACATGCCCGCCTACCGCGCCTTCCTCGAGAAGATCGGCTACCTGCTGCCGCAACCGAAGGACGTGACGGCCACCACCGCCAACGTCGATGCCGAACTCGCGCTGCAGGCCGGCCCGCAGCTGGTGGTGCCGATCCTGAATGCGCGCTATGCGCTCAACGCAGCCAACGCACGCTGGGGCTCGCTGTACGACGCGCTCTACGGCACCGACGCGATCCCCGAGACCGACGGCGCCGAAAAGGGCAAGGGCTACAACCCGGTGCGCGGCGCCAAGGTCATCGCCTTCGCGCGTGACGTGCTCGACCAGGCCGTGCCGCTGGCCAACGGCTCGCACAAGGACGCGACCGGCTACAGCGTCAAGGACGGCCAGCTGGTCGTCGCGCTGCACAGCAGCAGCACCGCACTCAAGGACCCGGCCGCCTTCGTCGGCTACCAGGGCGACGCGGCCGCGCCTTCGTCGGTGCTGTTCAAGCACAACGGCATCCACCTCGACCTGCAGATCGACCGCAGCACCGCCATCGGCAAGACCGATGCCGCCGGCGTGAGCGACCTGGTGCTCGAAGCCGCGCTCTCGACCATCCTCGACCTCGAGGATTCGGTGGCGGTGGTCGACGCGGCCGACAAGGTGCTGGCGTATTCGAACTGGCTGGGCATCCAGCAGGGCACGCTGACCGAGGAAGTGGCCAAGGGCGGCAAGACCTTCACCCGCGGCCTGAACCCCGACCGCGAATACACCGGCGCCGACGGAAAGCCGCTGAAGCTGCACGGCCGCTCGCTGATGTTCCTGCGCAACGTGGGCCACCTGATGACCAACCCGGCCATCCTGTACGGCAACGGCAAGGAGATCCCCGAAGGCATCCTCGACGCCGTGGTGACCACCACCATCGCCACCATCGACCTGAAGCGCAAGGGCAACTCGCGCACCGGCAGCGTCTACATCGTGAAGCCGAAGATGCACGGACCGGCCGAAGTGGCTTTCGCCAGCGAGCTGTTCGGCCGCGTCGAGCAACTGCTCGGCCTGCCCGCCAACACCGTGAAGCTCGGCATCATGGACGAGGAGCGCCGCACCAGCGTCAACCTCAAGGCCTGCATCGCCGAGGCCGCCGCGCGCGTGGCCTTCATCAACACCGGCTTCCTCGACCGCACCGGCGACGAGATGCACACCGCGATGCACGCCGGCGCGATGCTGCGCAAGGGCGACATCAAGGGCACCAAGTGGATCGCGGCCTACGAGAAGAACAACGTGCTGGTCGGCCTCTCGTGCGGCCTGCGCGGCAAGGCGCAGATCGGCAAGGGCATGTGGGCCATGCCCGACCTGATGGCCGACATGCTCAAGCAGAAGATCGGCCACCCCAAGGCCGGCGCCAACACCGCCTGGGTGCCCTCGCCCACGGCCGCCACGCTGCACGCGCTGCACTACCACCAGGTCAACGTGGCCGAGGTGCAGAAGGAACTCGAGAAGATCGACGCCAACGCCGAGCGCGACAACATCCTCAACGACCTGCTGCAGATCCCGGTCGCGCCGAAGCCGGTCTGGAGCGATGCCGACAAGCAGCAGGAACTCGACAACAACGTGCAGGGCATCCTGGGCTACGTGGTGCGCTGGATCGACCAGGGCGTGGGCTGCTCGAAGGTGCCCGACATCCACAACGTGGGCCTGATGGAAGACCGCGCCACGCTGCGCATCTCGAGCCAGCACATCGCCAACTGGCTGCTGCACGGCGTCGTGACGAAGGAGCAGGTCAACGCCACCTTCGAACGCATGGCCGCGGTGGTCGACGGCCAGAACGCGGGCGACAGCCTCTACCAGCCGATGGCCGGCCACTTCAAGACCTCGGCCGCCTACCAGGCCGCGCAGGACCTGGTGTTCAAGGGCCTCGAGCAGCCCAGCGGCTACACCGAGCCGCTGCTGCATGCCTGGCGGCTGAAGGTCAAGGGCGAAGCCTGACCCAGCGACCCGTCGCGGCAGCACGAACGGCACCTTAGGGTGCCGTTTTTTTTGCGTCCGCGAAGCGCCACGACAGCGCACACGCGCAAGCGCGCAGCCCCGATGTCCACAAGCGTGGGCACGTTGCGCCTACACGGCACCGCGCGGCATGCCGACCCGGCGCCCGGCGCCGGCCCCTAAGGTCCATTCAGCTGTCCACAAGGGCCAGCAGCGATGCCGGCCCCGCCGGTTCGGTCGACACCCTGTTTGTTCCGCCACCTTAGGAGATACGACATGATCCAACGCACCGCCCCTCTTCTTGCCGCCTTGCTGCTCGGCACCGCCGGCATGGCTTTCGCCCAGGGCAACCCGCCGACCAACGCTTCACCTAACCCGGCCACGGCCGCGGGTCAGCAGACCCAGATGGGCACGCCGATGGGCACCACCGGCACGCCGACCGGCCCTGCCGCGGGCGCGCCGATGAACAGCACCGCCGCACCGGCCGCGGCACCGGCACCCATGCCCGCGCCGGCCATGCGTCCCGCACGCGCCGACCGCAACTGATCGCGGCCCACGCCGCCACACGAGGCCGGCATCGCCATGCGCTGCCGGCCTCGTGCGTTGGAAACGCTTCCCGGCGACACTGCGTCGTCATCGCATCCCGAAGGGCCGACATGACGCGTTCCTCCTTCCGTACCCGCATCGCCGCGATCGCCCTGCTGGGGGCCGCGGCCGTCGCGCAGGCGGCGCCGCCGGCGCCTACGGTGTCGACCGACGTGCGCACCGTGGTGCAGGGCGTGCTGGCCTCGAACAACCACCAGCGCCAGCCCTTCGCCGTGATCGACAAGAAGAACGCGCGTCTGTACGTCTACGACGCCGAAGGCCGGCTGCAGGCCTCGTCGCCGGTGCTGCTGGGCCTGGCGCGCGGCGACCGCTCGGTGCCGGGCATCGGCGAGCGGCCGATGGCGCAGATCCAGCCGCACGAACGCACCACGCCGGCGGGGCGTTTTGTCTCCGAGCCCGGACGCAACACCGGCGGCGAGGACATCGTCTGGGTCGACTACGACGCGGCCGTCTCGATGCACCGCGTGCGCGCGAGCCGCAAGGCCGATCGCCGCCTCGAGCGGCTGGCCACGCCGACCGTGGCCGACAACCGCATTTCCTATGGCTGCATCAATGTGCCGGCGAGCTTCTACGACACCTATGTGAAGCCGGCACTGGGCAGCGCCCACGGCGTGGTCTACGTGCTGCCGGAAGCCAGCAGCCTGCGCGAGCACTTTCCCTTCCTGGCACCCAGTTGAAACGGGCAGGGCCGACAATCGCCCCATGCCCTCGCCCCTGTCGCCCGACCCCACGCGCTGCCCTCTGTGCGGCGCGTCGAACGTCTGCGCGATGGAGATCGAGCGAGCGACCGGTGAAGTGCAACCGCCCTGCTGGTGCATGGCGGCGGATTTCAGCTTCGACGAGGCGCTGCTGGCACGCGTCCCGACCGAGGCGCGCGGACAGGCCTGCATCTGCGCACGCTGCGCAGCAGCAGCCGCCGACGACGTTCAGCGCGGCGACGTGCCCGCGTCGTCCTGAAACATCCCCTGGTTCTGCTGCAGCCCGGTCTGGCAGAAAGGCTGCTGCGCCTGCACCTGGCCCTGGCTCTGTCCCTGGCCGTTCTCCATCGGCGCATCGACCGGTGGCGGCAGCGGCGCGGGGGCGGCGTCGAGCGGCACGTCGGTGCTCGTGGCCTCGTCCTGCGGCGCGCCCGCGTGGTCGCGCTGGCGCTGCTCGGTGATCACCTGGTGGATGAACTGCAGCTTGCCCACCGCCGCGCGCGGCAGCACGAAGGGGTAGTAATCGGGCTGGCCCATGCTGCGCGACAACTCGTTGAGCACGTTGGTCAGCCGCACCCAGCCATTGAGGAAGTCGAGGAACTTGAGCGCACCCGGGTGCTCGGGTTGCCAGAGGTCTTCGACGGTGAAGAGATCGCTCGCGAGTTCGACGTTCTGCGCATCGACCCCGAAGCTCATCGCGGTGTCGGCGGTGTCGGCCATGTGCAGGTAGTGGGCCCAGGTCTCGGCCCAGTCCTCCCAGGGATGCGAGCTGGCGTAGCTGGTCACGAAGCGCACCGCCCAGTCGGCGGGCGGGCCGTTCTCGTAGTGCATGCGCAAAGCGGTCGCGTAGTCGGCGCGCTCGTCGCCGAACAGGCTGCGGAAGCCCTCGATCCAGGGCGTGGGCGCGACCAGCAGGTCCCAGTAGTAGTGGCCGATCTCGTGGCGGAAGTGGCCCACCAGCGTGCGGTAGGGCTCGCGCATCTCGGCGCGGATGCGCTCGCGCACCGCGTCCTCGGCCTCTTCGGCGTTGAGCGTGATCACGCCCATCTCGTGGCCGGTCAGCACATGCTGGCCACCGGGTACGTTGCTCAGGAAGTCGAAGGCCAGGCCATGCACCGGGTCGGCATGGCGCGTGACCACCGGCAGGCCCAGCGCGAGCAATTGCGAGAGCAGCCGGCGCTTGCCCTGCTCGAGCTTGCGCCACAGCGTGCCGTTGCTCTCGATCGAAAGGTCGGGGATGGTCCGGGTCGCACTGCACGACAGGCAGTAGCCGGGCGCCAGGCCCTGCGGCGAAGGCGCGGCGTCGCCGCCCTGCGCCGGCACGGGCGCCATCCAGTTGCAGCCGGCCGCGGTCAGGAAATTGGCGCAGCGCCGCAGCACCGGGCCGCCGGCGTCGCCGAAGACGGTGAAGGTGTCGGTTTCCGGGCCAGGTGAGAGCGGCACCACGCCCAGCCGCTCGGGCACGAAGCCCAGCGGCGTGCGGCAGGCCAGGCACTGGCTGTTGCCGAGGAAGACCGGCCGGCCGCACTGGCACTGGTAGGCCCGGCTGATGGTGGGCGCGCGCAGGTCGGCCGCCAGCGAGGAGGCATTGCCGTCGGGAAGCCCCTGCGGATCGACAGCCTGGCCGCCGTCATCGGTGAGAGAGTCCATGGTGTATGTTCTTCTGGGTGGGTGTGGGACAGCGCAGGCATTGTCTCCCCCGCTTCCAGGCGCCGCGAAGCGCAAAGACCGATATCCTTGTAGGACAGGCCGACCCCGAACGGCCGCCCGACCGCCGCCTCATGACCGCCTCGCCCCTCCCCTCCCTGAGCCAACGCTATGGCGAACGCTACCGCTGGCTGCTGCTGCTGTCGGTGATGGTCGGCACCATGGCCTCGATCATGTCGTCGACCATCGTCAACGTGGCGATCCCCGGCATGAGCCATTACTTCTCGCTGGGCCAGGAACGCGCCCAGTGGGTGAGTTCGGGCTTCATGGTGGCGATGACGGTGTCGATGCTGACCACGCCCTGGCTGCTGGGCCGCTACGGCTACCGGCGCACCTATGTCGGCACGATGGTGCTGCTGCTGGCCGGCGGCATCGCGGGCGGGCTGGCCAACAACTTCTCGCTGGTGCTGATCGCGCGCGTGGCCGAGGGGCTGGCCGCGGGCGTGGTGCAGCCGATCCCGGCCATCATCATCCTGCGCGCCTTCGAGCCGCACGAGCAGGGCCGCGCCAGCGGCATCTTCGGCATGGGCGTGGTGCTGGCGCCGGCCATCGGGCCGAGCATCGGCGGCGTGCTGGTCGACCTGTTCGGCTGGCGCTCGATCTTCTTCATGGTGGTGCCCTTCTGCCTGGCCTCGATCTGGCTGGCCTACAAGTTCGTGCCGACCACCGCACCCGGCGGCGTGAGCGCGGCGCGCACCAGCGGGCTCGACTGGCGCGGCCTGCTGATCGGCACCGTGGGCACGCTGTGCCTGCTCAACGGCCTGGTCGCGCTGCGCGGCGATGCGCCGCTCGAGGCCGCGGCCCTGCTGGCCGGTGCCGCCGCGTCGCTGGTGCTCTTCATCTGGTGGCAGAAGCGCCTGATGGCCGCCGAAGGCGCACCGCTGATGAACATGGCACTGTTCGGCTACCGACAGTTCTCCATGGGCACCGTGGTGGCCTTCATCTACGGCGCGGCGCTGTTCGGCTCGACCTACCTGCTGCCGGTCTACATGCAGGTGGCGCTGCACCTGTCGGCCTCGCACGTGGGCACGATCATGCTGCCGGCGGGCATCGTGCTGGCCTTCACCATCGCGGGCGTGGGCCGGCTGGCCGACCGCCAGCCCACCTGGCTGCTGGTGAGCATCGGCCTGGCGCTGCTGGCGGTCTCGTTCACGCTGATGCTCGCGCTCTCGCTGGGCAGCGCGCTGTGGCTGCTGGTGATCTTCGCGGTCATCGGGCGCATCGGGCTGGGCTTCATCCTGCCCTCGCTCAACCTGGGCTCGATGCGGCCGCTGGCCAAGCCGCTGATTCCGCAGGGCGCCAGCACCATCAGCTTCCTGCGCATGCTGGGCGGCGCGGCCGGCGTGAGCCTGTGCGCGATCGCCCTCGAGTGGCGGCTGGCGGCGCACGGCGACTCACTGACCAACCCGATGAGCAGCCCGGCGCGGCTGGCCGCCTTCAACGAAGTCTTCCTGATGCTGGCCGCGCTGTGCGCGCTCGCCATCTGTGCGGCCTGGCAATTGCGCGTCCGCGCGCCCTTCCCCCCCAAGACCACGTCCGAGGAAACCTGAGCATGTGCCAACTGCTGGGAATGAACAGCAACACGCCGACCGACGTGACCTTCAGCTTCACCGGCTTCGCGCAGCGCGGCGGCCGCACCGACCACCATGCCGACGGCTGGGGCATCGCCTTCTTCGAGGACCGCGGCCTGCGGCATTTCGTCGACCACCTGCCGGCCTGCACCTCGCCGGTGGCCGAGCTGATCCGGCGCTACCCGATCCAGAGCAGCCACGTGATCGCCCACATCCGCAAGGCGACGCAGGGCCGGGTCAACCTGCAGAACTGCCACCCCTTCGTGCGCGAGCTCTGGGGCCGCTACTGGGTGTTCGCCCACAACGGCGACCTCAAGGACTTCCGGCCGCGGCTGCACGGCAACTTCCACCCGGTGGGCGACACCGACAGCGAACATGCCTTCTGCTGGCTGATGCAAGAGCTCGCCAAGTCGCATGCCGACGTGCCCAGCGTGGAGGAGCTCACGCTCACCCTGCGCGAACTCGCGCCGCGCATCGCCAGGCACGGCACCTTCAACTTCATGCTGTCGAACGGCCAGGCGCTGTGGGCCCATGCCTCGACGAACCTCTGGTACATCGAGCGCCAGCACCCCTTCATGCTGGCGCACCTGGCCGACGAGGACGTGGCGATCGACTTCGCGCAGCACACCACGCCCGACGACCGCGTGGCCGTGATCGTGACCGCGCCGCTCACCACCAACGAGACCTGGACCGCCTTCGCGCCCGGCGAACTCGCGGTCTTCGTGGACGGCCGCCGGGCCGGCTGAGCCCGGCGCCGGCGCGCCCGGCGCGCCAAAAAAACAACGCAGAAGCAGGGACCCGCGCGGATTGCGGGCGCCCACGGGTCGTGGCATTTAATAATAATGGTTCGCATTTGCAAACTCATTCCGATCACGCCATGTCCTTCACCCCCTTCCCCGTGCGCCCCGTGACGATTGCCGCCGCACTGGCGCTGCATTCCTGGGCCGCCTTCGCGCAGACCGCGCCGACCGACGCTTCGGGCACCCTCTCGACCGTCACGGTGGAAGCCAGCGCCGACGCCTCGGCCGAAGGCCTGGCCAAGCCCTTTGCGGGCGGGCAGGTGGCGCGCGGCGGGCGGGTGGGGATCCTGGGCACGCAGGACATCATGAGCTCGGCCTTCTCGACCACCAGCTACACCAGCGAACTGATCCAGAACCAGCAGGCCCGCAGCGTGGCCGACGTGCTGCAGAACGACCCCTCGGTGCGGGTCGCGCGCGGCTTCGGCAACTTCCAGGAGTCGTACTTCATCCGCGGCTTCATCGTGAACTCCGACGACATCGCCTACAACGGCCTCTACGGCCTGCTGCCGCGTCAGTACATCGCGTCGGAGCTGTTCGAGCGCGTCGAGGTGCTGCGCGGCGCGAGCGCCTTCCTCAACGGCGCCACGCCCAGCGGCGGCGGCATCGGCGGCAACATCAACCTGCTGCCCAAACGTGCGGGCAACGACCCGCTGACGCAGGTCAGCGCCGGCGTCAGCAGCGGTTCGCAGGGTTATGTGTCGACCGACATCTCGCGCCGCTTCGGCCCCGACCAGAGCACCGGCATCCGGCTGAACGCCCTGCACCGCGAGGGCGGCACCGGCGTGGACGAGGAGAAGGTCAAGCTCGACCTGTTCTCGCTGGGCCTCGACTGGCGCAGCCGCGACGCGCGCATCTCGGCCGACTTCGGCCACCAGGAACACCGCCTGACCCGCCCGCGCCCGAACGTCACGCTGGGCGCCGGCCTCACCTCGGTGCCGTCGGCGGCCGACAACACCGTCAACTACGCCCAGCCCTGGACCTACTCGAACGAGCGCGACACCTTCGGCTCGGTGCGTGGCGAATACGACATCAATTCCGACGTGACGGTCTGGGGCGCGGCCGGCGCACGCCGCAGCTTCGAAGGCAACCGGCTGGCCGGCATCACGGTCACCAACGCGAATGGCGCAGGCAACATGTCCCGCTTCGACAACGAGCGCCAGGACGACACCCGCACCGCCGAGTTCGGCGTGCGCGCCAAGCTCAGCACCGGCCCGGTCAAGCATTCGCTGGTGGCCTCGTACTCGTTCTACGAGCTCGAGGAGAAGAACGCCTATGCCTGGGACTACTTCAACAACACGGTCAGCAGCATCTACACCCCGGTGGGCATCGCGCTGCCGGGCTTCACGGCGGGCGCCTTCCGCGGCAACGACCTGGCCAACCCTTCGCTGCTGACCAAGGTGCGGCTGAGCAGCCTGGCGGTGGGCGACACGCTGTCCTTCCTCGACGACCGCGCGCTGCTCACGCTGGGCCTGCGCCACCAGACGCTGTCGAGCACCGACTACGCCTATTTCACCGGCGTGGCCTCACCCTATGACAAGAGCCGCACCAGCCCGATGGCCAGCTTCGTCTACAAGCTGCAACCGCAGGTGTCGCTGTACGCCAACTACGTCGAAGGCCTGAGCAAGGGCGACACCGCGCCGACCACCTCGACCACCGGTCCGGTGCTCAACGCGGGCGCGCAGCTCACGCCCTACGTGTCCAAGCAGAAGGAGATCGGCCTCAAGTACGACGGCGGCACGATCGGCGGCGGCATCGCCTTCTTCTCCACCGACAAGCCGCGCGCCTTCGTCAACAGCCAGCAGTTCTTCGTCGAGGCGGGCAAGGACCGCCACCAGGGCCTTGAGCTCACCACCTTCGGCGAGGTCTACAAGGGCCTGCGGCTGCTGGGCGGCCTGACCCTGCTCGACGCCAAGCAGAAGTCGACCGGCGCCGCCGCCACCGACGGCCGGACGGTGATCGGCATTCCCAAGGTGCAGGGCAGCCTCGGCGTCGACTGGGACGTGCCCGGCGTGCGCGGCCTGTCCTTCGACGCCCGCGTGGTCGCCACCGGCCACAGCTATGCCGACAGCGCCAACACGCTGCGCGTGCCCGGCTGGGGCCGGCTCGACCTCGGCGCGCGCTACGTGACCGAGATGGCCGGCAAGCTGGTGACGCTGCGCGCCCGCGTGGACAACGTGGCCGACCGCAACTACTGGTCCTCGGTCGGCGGCTACCCCGAGAACGGCTACCTGGTGCTGGGCAACCCGCGCACCTTCAGCGTGAGCGCCTCCTTCGACTTCTGAGCGTCGAAGGCCGCCGCGCCCGCATCGAAAGGGACCTCAGGGTCCCTTTTTCAGTTCCGCCTCGAGCGCATCGAGGAACATCGCCGGCACGTCGAAACCGGTCTGGTCGGTGATCTCCTGGAAGCAGGTCGGGCTGGTCACGTTGATCTCGGTGACCGAATCGCCGATCACGTCGAGCCCGATCAGCAGCAGTCCGCGCGGCGCGAGCGCGCGGCCCACGGTCTCGGCGATCTCGCGGTTGCGCGCGGTCAGCGGCTGGGCCACGCCCTTGCCGCCGGCCGCCAGGTTGCCGCGCACCTCGGTGCCCTGCGGAATGCGCGCCAGCACGAAGGGCGCGGGCTCGCCGCCGATGATCAGGATGCGCTTGTCGCCCTCGACGATCTGCGGCACGAAGCGCTGCACCATGATGGTCTCGGCGCCGCCCTTGTTGAGGGTTTCGACGATCGAGCCCAGGTTGAGCGCGTCCTGCCGCACGCGGAAGATGCCCATGCCGCCCATGCCGTCGAGCGGCTTGAGGATGATGTCGCCGTGCTCGGCATGGAAGTCCTTGACCGACTCGGCGCTGCGCGTGACCAGCGTGGGCGTGGTGAATTGCGGAAACTCCATGATCGCGAGCTTCTCGGGGTGGTCGCGCAGCGCGCGCGGCTTGTTCACCACCTTCGCGCCTTCGCGCTCGGCCTGTTCGAGCAGGTGCGTGGCGTAGATGTACTCGGCGTCGAAGGGCGGGTCCTTGCGCATCAGCACGCCGTCGAAATCCTTGAGCGCGCGGGTCTCGGTGATGTCGACCGTGAACCAGTCGATGGGGTCGCCGGTCAGCGTGATCTGGCGCACGGTGGCCGTCACCTGGCCGCCCGAAACCCACTGCAGGTCTTCGGGCAGGCAGGCCGCGATGCGATGGCCGCGCTGCTGCGCCTCGCGCATCATCGAGAAGGTGGTGTCCTTGTAGATCTTGAATTGATCGAGCGGGTCGGCGACGAAGAGGAGGTTCATGGTGTCTTTCCGGCGACGCGTTCGGCCGCCTTGCTTTCTTGCCTGATCTTGCAGGCAGGCGCGATGTCCTTGCCGGCCACGGCCTTTTTGCCGAGCTGCTGGATCGCCAGCGCCAGCGCGCCGGCCACCACGCCCCAGAAGGCCGAACCGATGCCCGCGATCGTCACGCCCGAGAGCGTGACCAGGAAGGTGATCAGCGCGGCCTCGCGGTGCGACTCGTCGCGCACCGCCGCGGCCAGGCCGCCGCCGATGGTGCCCAGCAGCGCGAGCCCGGCGATGGCGGCGACCAGTTCCTTGGGGAAGGCCGTGAGCAGGCCGGTGACCGCGGCACCGAACAGGCCGATCACCACATAGATCGCGCCGCAGCTCACGGCGGCGGTGTAGCGCCGGGCCGGGTCTTCGTGCGCCTCGCGGCCCATGCAGATGGCGGCCGTGATCGCGCTCAGGTTGAGCGCGTAGCCGCCGAAGGGCGCGAACACCAGCGTGACCAGGCCACTCATCGTGATGAGCTTGGACACCGGCATGTCGTAGCCGGCCGCGCGGATCGCCGCCACGCCGGGCAGGTTCTGCGAGGCCATGGTCACGACGAACAGCGGCAGCGCCAGACTCACGGCCGCCTGCCAGGTGAAGACCGGCATCACGAACACCGGCATCGCCAGGCTGAAGTGCACCGACGACCACGCCAGCTGCCCGCGCAACGCCGCATAGACGATGGCCACCAGCAAGGTCAGCGGTACCGCATAGCGCGGCACGAGCCGCTTTCCGAGCAGGTAGGTGGCGAGCATCAGCAGCACCAGCGGCAGCGCGGTCTGCGCCGCGGTGAAGGCCGAGAGCCCGAAGCGCGCCAGCACGCCGGCCAGCAGCGCCGAGGCCAGGGCCATCGGGATCTTGTTCATCACACGTTCGAACAGGCCGGAAGCGCCCGACAGCGTGATCAGCAGCGCGCAGACGATGAAGGCACCGACCGCCTCCCCCATGCCGTAGCCCGCGCCGGCCGTGGCCAGCACGGCCGCACCCGGCGTGCTCCAGGCGATCATCACGGGCTTGCGCAGCCACAGCGAGGGCAGCGCACTGGCCAGCCCCATGCCCAGGCCCAGCGCCCACATCCACGAGGCGATCATCTCCGGCGTCGCACCGAAGGCCTGCGCGGCCTGGAACACGATCGCCACCGAGCTGGTGAAGCCCACGAGCACCGCGACGAAGCCCGCGGTGAAGGCCGACAGGCTCAGGTCTTTGAAAAATCGCATGCGGGGATTGTGCCGTCAGGCAGGCCACCCGCTTGCGCCCCTCTATTGCCAGTTCGCAGCGATCACCTGACCCAGGCTTTCTCGATAGTCTGGGGGCAGCGTGGTCTGCCCTGCCGCGGGCGGAGCAAACCCTGCCATCGCGTCGACCAGTGCTTGAATTCGGCTGTCGAGAATGGACGCACCGTCCGCAGTCACGATTCGCTCCACGTGGTGTTGGTTTCCGAGATACCAATCGGCGACGGTCATGCTGTCACGAGTCCCGATGACCGAGAGTTGCAGGTCGTTGCCGACTTGTCGCATCCATAGTTGGTCCATCGCAATGCCGGCACCCAACTGCACGGTATCGACCACATCCGGCGTTGCATCGTCTTCCACCAAGCGATCCGCGCCTCCACCCAGCGTAAGCAGGTACGTATCGTCGCCCGCGCCTCCGAAGAGCATGTCATCGCCAGCACCTCCGTCCAGCACGTCGTTGCCGCCGAAGCCCTCCAACGTGTCGGCTCCGGCCGTACCCACCAAGGTTTCGTCCGCATTGGCTGCCGCTTTGAGCTGCGCCGTGCCCCACACCGTGCCGTCGGCAAACCTCACCTGCTCCACGCCATAGCCCGGACTGTTCCAAGGCGATGGCGTCAGACCCAGGTCGAGCGTGATCGCCTGGCCAGTGGCTCGATCGATGATCCTGTCGTCTGCGCGACCCGTGCCTGCCGCCACGCGAATGTCGCTCGCATTCAGGTCCAGGAGTTCCAGCGTGTCGCAGTCGTCGGAGCCCATCTCCATGATGCGGTCGTTGCCATCACCGGAACGGTAGCGGTAGGTGTCGTTGCCACCGCCGCCGTACAGGGTGTCGTCGCCCCGGCCTCCATCGAGGATGTCATTGCCGATGTCGCCCTCCAGAAATTCACTGTCCAACGTGCCGACATAGACGCCTGCATTGTCTTGCGCGGCATTCTGCAGGTCTGCAGCACTCCACGCGCTGCCATCAGCAAACAGAACGCGCTCGATCACTGCCGGACCGTCCGTGCCCGCAGGGATTGCGCTGGAAAAACTCAGGCTTTGACCTGTCTGCTTGTCAAATAGCACCAATTCGCCGGTTTCAGGCCGGCGTCGAACCCAGATATCTTCGACATTCAGATCGGTCAGTACGATGGTGTCGACCCCACCGCGCTCCCCAATGCGGTCATTGCCTTGATGCCGTCCCCAGAGGTAGGTATCGTCGCCTTGACCGCCATAGAGCGCGTCGTTGCCGACGCCGCCGATCAAGGTGTCAGCACCGTCCCCGCCGATCAGCACGTCGTTGCCGGCGCCGCCCTCCAGGATGTTGCCCGCATGGTTGGCCGTGATGACGTTGTCAAGATCGTTGCCGATGCCATGTCTTGCGGACCCGAAAAGCTCAAGATTTTCGACGTTGGCGCCCAACCGATAGTCCAAGAAGGCTCGGACCGTGTCCACGCCCCATTGACCGCCAGCAAAGCCCTCGTGGCCCAACGCGTTGAACCCGGTTGGATCGGGCCTGTTGTCGGCGCCGAATCCGCTGGGCGAGGCATCGGAAGGTCGCGCACCATCGGCAAACTCCAGGACCACATCACCCGCATTGTCCACGACATAAGTATCGTTTCCGGCACCGCCCGACATGAAATCTGCGCCAACGCCACCATCCAGCAAGTTGTCCCCCTGGTTGCCGTAGAGTGCGTTGTCCAGCACGTTGCCCTTGGCGCCGATATCGTCGGAGCCAGCCAAAAGTACGTTCTCCACGTTCCTGGCAGCACGGACAGTGACATATGCCACCATCGTATCGATGCCGCCATTCACGCCCTCGATGACCACATCGAGTTCATTGCCGACGACGAACACATCGTTGCCCCCATCACCCTGCAATCGGTCAGCGCCATTGCCGCCGTACAACCAGTCGTTGCCTGCACCGCCGTACAGCATGTCGACGCCATCTCCACCGTAGATCAGGTCATCGCCGTCGCCTCCAGAAATAGAGTCGTTGCCATCGTCGCCCGAGACGAAGTCGTCACCGTCTCCAGCCAGGATGAAGTCGTTGCCCTTGCCGCCCCAGAGCTGATCGGCACCGAGCCCGCCATCCAGCACATCGTCACCCGAGTCGCCGTAGATCACATCGTCACCGCCGGCACCCCACACCTTGTCGTTTCCGGCACCTGCGTAAATTCGATCCGCAGCGTCACTGCCTTGAATACGGTCGTTTCCGGCGCCCGTAGATACCGCTGCACCGCCTTCGACTGCGGTCACAAAGTCATCTGGACTTGAGGTGGCCTGCTCCGTGCCTCCCGCGAACTTCACGTCGTCAAGCAGGCCAACCGAACCATCAACGCGCGTGTACTTGCCAATACCGTAGATGGTGTTTCCCGACACCTCGCTCGCCACCTGATTGCTCGTCAGCGAGATCGACGTGATGCCCCGCTGACCGAGGGTCAACAGTTCGCCAGCGGTCTGCAGACCGTCTTCGTCGGCGTCTTGCCAGATATAAAAGCGGGCCCACTTTTCGTCCGCCGCAGACAGTTGTCCATCCTTGTTGGTATCGAAGGCACGCAGCCCTTCGAGATCCGTTTGCGCGCCGGGCAGATAGCCCTTGAACCGAATCTCATCACGCTGACTGATGCGACCGTCATTGTTCGCGTCATAGGCGAGAAGACCGTCCGCACCAGAAATCCATCCCGTCCGCTGCCGCGTTCCGTTGCCCGCAAAGTCGTAGAACGCATGAGATTCGCGCGACGAGATAAAGCGGAAACCATTCCCGTTGAGATCGATCACCACTGGCGCGCCTTCTCCGCCTTCTCCGCCTTCTCCGCCTTCTCCGCCTTCTCCACCTTCTCCCTCGCCCTCGCCCTCGCCCTCGCCTTCACTTTCTGCTTCTGCTTCTGCTTCTGCTTCTGCTTCTGCCTCCGTCTCCGTCTCCGTCTCCGTCTCCGTCTCCGTCTCCGTCTCCGTCTCCGTTTCAGTTTCAGTTTCAGTTTCAGTTTCAGTTTCAGTTTCTGTCTCTGTCTCTGTCTCTGTCTCTGTTTCCGTTTCCGTCTCGGTCTCGGTCTCGTCGCCATCGCCATCGCCATCACCATCACCATCACCATCGCCATCGCCATCGGCACTGGCACTGGCATCGCCGTCGGTAGCGCTCCCTGCATCGCCGCCCGGCCCATCTGGCCCACCCTCGCCCTCGCCATACCATGCGCCGCTCCCGGTATCGTCGTTGGTGACGACCACCTTGAGGTCGGTGGAAGCTCCGTGGCTGTCGCTCACACGAACGACAAACGCATCGTCAGCGCCACCGATAGCGGAATGAACATAGCGCCAGGCGCCGGTTCGACTGTCGAACGACAGCACACCGTTGCGCGTGCTCTCCACCAAACGGTAGGACAAGGTGTCGGAGGGGCCATCTGCATCAGTTGCCGTCACTGCACCTTGATGCGGGGTATCCACAGAGACCAATTGCCATTGCGAAGGCGGCCCGCTGAACACGCCCGTTTCACCCGATCCCCAGTACATTGCGCCGTCCTTGAAGCCGATCCAGCCGCTGATGTCGCCCAGGCTCGACGGTGCGAAAGCAACGACGCCATCACCACTCACAACGCTGCCGAGCTTCGCATCGCCGGGCACCGAATAGCGGACCGTGTTGGCGCCATCTCCACTGTTATCCACCACGGTGGTCTGTACCAGGTCTTCCCACCGGGCAAGCCGAGTTCCCGTCTTGCTCATCGCTATCGGAGCATCATTCACGCCCACCACATCGACGACCGCTGTGGCCACGCTGGTCTGGCCGGACGCGCCGACAACGCTGTAGCTGAAGGTCGCCAGGCCGTTGAAATTCTCCAAGGGGGTAAAGGTCACCGTGCGGCGCTGGGCATCGAAGACCGCCGAGCCCCCAGCGGCAGAAACGAGTGCACCGAAACTCAGTGCTTCCGCGCCATGATCGTTGCCGAGCAACTGATCGACGCTCACGACGATTGCCGTGTCCTCCAGGCCGTCCATCAACTCATCCACCGCGATCACGCTTCCGTCTGCGCTGGCATGCGTATGGGCATTGCGAACGGACGCCTCTCCGGACTTTCCAAAATCATAAAGCGACGTCGGCAACAGGCTCGCGGCACCGCCCTCCTCAACGATCAACAGGCTGTTGCCCGCCATTTGGGTGAGAAAGCCCGCGCTGTCGGCCTTCAAGGCAGTGCTTGCCATCGTGCGGCCCACCCCGCCCATCGTGAAGGTACCCGCACCGATGTCGAGCGTCTCGATACCCCGCTGCGCCAAGGTGCGCAGTTCCTGATCCTGAATCTGGCCATCGTGGTTGATGTCCCGCCAGATCTTCAGGTGCGAGAAGACCTCGTCGCTCGCGGTGATGAGGCCATCGCCGTTCGCATCGATCTCGTCCAATGCGTGCAACCCGCGTTGCGTCATGTCGACGCGCGAATCGCTGAACATTTCGTGTCCACCCTTGATGACGCCGTCGCCATCGCGATCCAGCACCAGGATGCCGTCGCGCGGCCCGATCCAATCGGTTTCCTCGGCAAAACCGTCGTCGTCCACATCAAACAAAACACCGCCGCTCACCTCCTTGCCCGTGACATGGATGCCATTGCCATCGAGATCCAGAACGATGGGACGTGCCACTTGGCTCGAGGACACCGCCGCATCTCCAGGATTTGTGCTGCGCAGTTGCCCCTGGGCCTGCGCGCGCTGCAAGGTAGTCAGCCCTGCCAGCGCCGCACCGCGCGCAATCTGCGCATCGACCGTCTTGACCATCCAGATCGGCGCAACCGCCTCGGCATCAAACGCAGCCTCGATGAACTGCAGCGGCAGGCCCTTGAAGAAATCGGGGCTGTTGGCGACCTCTCCATGCAATGCGATGTCTCCTGGAGCAGCCCGCTCCCCAGGTACGCCGATGAAGTTGCCGTCCTGATCGAAGCTGCGCGCAAACACCGCGCCGGTTTCGACGTCGTGCCAGACCAAGGTGTAGGAAGCCTCCCCACCGGAACCCGAGAACTCCAGCCAGGGCAGGCGGCTGGCAATGAGGCCCATGCCCTTGGCGTCGGTCAGCGTGCCTTCCAGTGCCCCGATCAAATGGTTCATGGCACCCAGCGCTCCCGCATCCCCGCCATCCTGCGCCCAGGCCACTTGCGCATGCACGCGCTCACCGTCCCCGTTGCTGACAGCTATCGCCGTGCCTGCCGGCTCCGGATCGTCCTGGAACAGGCTGTAGACGATCGCGACGGCCGCGATCACCCACCCGACCGGTCCCGCCCAGGCAAAGCCCGCCAGGTCCAGGATGGCCAGGCCCGATGTCACGATCCCCACCTCGTCGCCCTTGGCAATCGCATTGATCAGGCTGAGATAGGGAATGGCCTCGGCCAGACCGTTCGCTGCGCCATTCACGAAGCTCTGTGTTTCAACCAGTTGCGCGGCCGCTTCATAGCTCCCGTTCGCCAACAGGTCCGCGATCTGGCTGGAAAGCACCTTGTCCATCAACGCCAGGCTGTTCTTCGCCAGAATGGCGCCGCTGTTGATGGCGCCCAAGGTGTCGCCACGCCCCAGCGCATCGCGCAAGCCGATCGCCGCATTGAGGGTGCCCAGCGCGTTCGACAGATCCGCCAGCAAAGGGGAATCGGATTGCAGGATCGGCCGCCCTTGAGCGTCCAGCACTGGCGCACCATTCGCGTCGAGTTCGGCATGTCGCAGCAGACTGGCGGCAATGCCGAACACACCCGTCGCGATCGGCAAGGGCTTGCCACTGCGCAACCCTGCGATCAGGCTCTGCACGCTGGTGAGCGCATCACCGAAGCGCTGCGCGTTGGCTGAGGTGTACCAATCTGCCCCGCCGACCTCGCTGCCAGGCACTGCGGCGAATCCGTCAGCGTCGCCGGCATCGGCGGCCACGATCAACTGGTTCACGGCGCCCGCGCCTTCGCCGCGCCAGTAGCCGGCGAGGTCGACATCGAGTTCGGCGAAGGCCGCATTTACCGTCTCGGCGTCGAGCGGTGGCTGTCCATCGATCGACACAATGCCTTTGAGCGTGAATCCGCCATCGGGATCGAAGTCAGCGTCGAAGACGACCGTTCGGCCGTTGCGGGTTTCGGTGACGGTGCCGGTGGTGCCATCGCGCGCGAAGCTTCCATCGTGAATCGATGTGCCCGTCGCATCGGTGGCGTGCAGCGTGCCGCTGCCATCGGGCCGCGTCGTAGTCGTGAGCGTCGACCCATCGTCGTAACGCTGGATAACGGCCGTCCTCAGGAGCACGCCAGCGCCATCGGTGACCGACGTGATGAACGACCCGTCTGTCTTGGCAACCGTATCGCTTTTTTGGTAGATCGCGCCATCCGCATCGAAATCGAGATCGGTGCGGTCTCCGTTCTCGTAGACGATGCTCGCGCTCGACGAGTTGTCGTCGTACATCACCGGATCGGCCACCTCGTAGCCCATGGCGTTGTAGGTCTGGCGGGCGTGAGCGAGGTAGGCCTTGCCCTCATCCGTGTCTTTCAACTGCAGCGTTTTCAGCACGTACGCAAGGGCGGTCTCCCGGTACGAATGCCCGTCGTAGGCCGCCATCTCCTTGCATGAGTTGTCGACGATGTAGTTTGATCGCGCGGTGCCGGTCAGCCCCAGTCCGTCGGCCAGGCCTTCGAGGCGCGCGAATTCCTTGTACAAAGGATCGGTCGCGAGCGTGGCGCGGTTCGACGCGGTGTACTCGGAGTCCAACCCGGCAAGCTCCTTGCGGAAACGATAGGAGTCGTAGCGCGCGCCAGCTTCGTCTTTTAGCCATGATTCGACGTAGCGGTCGGCTCGGGCGGTGAGGGAGAGTCCGGCAGGGTTTTCGACGAGTTCCCGCGCGGCAGCACCACGTCCTCCGATGCGCAATTGAGCACCGTGACCCGCGCCTTCATGGTTCAAATCGTCCACAAACTGGAGGACATTGGCATCGCTGGCACGCGTCAAGTACCCTGCGTTGACCACGATGAAGCCCGGCCCTTTGGCATTGCCATGAGGATCCTGCTCGGGGTCGACATACATGGCATGCGCCCCCGCTGGAACGGCATCCGTATCAGTCGCCATCCGGATAACGGTTGCTCCATTCGCCAACGTCTGCCTCAAGGGCTCCAGCGAACTCATTGCCTGGTTGTTAAGCAATTCGAGTGCACGACTCAACAGCGAAGCATTCGCGTTGCCGAGTCGGGAAAAGACATTTTTATTGATGGTTGTCATGGTTATTCCTTCGCTAGATATCGACCTTGAACAGTGATCGTTTGCACACAATTTGTAGAGTCAGGCTCTCTTTTTTGGTCAGGCGGATTCACGCCGATCACGATGCTGAAACCCTGACCGATGTAACGTCCCGTCCTGCTCCAGTCGAAGAGCCCCCACACATAAGCGGGCGCCCAGATTCGGATGTCCGAATGCACCGTTGTGTCACCGTTGATGAAGGTGGCACCGGTGTAGACCGCGAGTTCGTAGGGGTCGAGGCAGAACCCGCTCTGCGGAGGCGACGTCACCAAAGTCAGAACCTGCCGCCGCTCCCCGCCCGTATTGCGACCGTTATCAATGTAGTAACGCTGTTCAAGGTCAGATCCTTCTGGAAAACCTGAGACCAGCGCCATATAGCGCGTACCGCTGACCACATACCGTTTGCTCAGATAGCCCATCTCCTCTTGCTTAAGCAGCCTCTCCGTCAACACGATTCCCATCTTCTTCTCGACCTCCCGCACGTTCGGTGGTCGCTCCCCTTTGGGAAACAAGCTCAGCATGCTGTCGATCAACTGTTTGATCTCAGGAGGCCAGCGCTCCGCGATGCGCAGATCGCGCGGGGGTAGCGGCGTCCCTTCGGGCTGGGGCACCAGCTTGGGTGGTGGCGTCAACTGGGTGGAGCGCGAGGCCTGAACAACATCGACCTCGGGCGGTGGGGGCATCGGCATTTGCGAGCACGCTGCAAGGAGTGCCCCGGCACCGCACAAAGACCAATTAAATCCGCTCAATCGCTTCATTCTTTTACTCCTTCAATGCTGACGGTCATGGTTACTCTTCCGATGGATACGCTGATCGTGTGCACGCAGCTGGTCAGACCAGGCGCCCCTTTTGATCAGCCGGATTTACACCGGTCACGATGCGGAAACCCTGGCCTTCTCACACTCAGATTTATTTTTTCCGCCAGCGCGTTAGCCCTTGCCCTAAAAATCGGCGCGTCCTGTCTTTCGACCTCGAAATGCCCAAGCTCATGGGCCAAGACATTGAAAGTTTTTCGGGAGCCGACAGCAAATCGATAGAAAATTCCAAAAATCCTCTTGCATCCCCAAAAGGAATATGGTAGGACGCTGCACCATCTTTCGCCAACGCCCTTACTTTTCCAGCAGCTTCGCTTTCCGCATATGCACGGATACTAGATTTCAGAGATTCGGATTTATTAATCAACTCAATTGCGTCGTTTGAAATATTCAGAGCGCCGAACTTGCTCGCAGGGCCATTCAACCAAGCTAGCGATATTTTTTCAGTTGAGGTCATTTTTACTCCCGGATCTATTTATTTTCCGAACGAATGAGATTTTTAAAACCCCATGGTTACATAGTCCACGCAATTGTTATGATAGAAATAGAGCCCAACTCGCCCTTTAGCTCCATCCGCAAACCTGATTTTTTGATAAATCAAGCCGGGAACCGAACGTCTGGGCGTAACTGTTTCGCCTTCAAACGAACCTGCTATAGGCGCGACGATGTGTGGCGGAGCTATCACAAATTCTTCGCCAAACCCTGACACAACCTGATCAACATCAAGACATGACACACTTGAATTCAGAAGAAACCCAAGATATCGTCTTGTGGCTTGTTGATCCTGCAGATTGCTTTTTGAGTACTCGATGCTCTCGACACCTCGATAAGCGGAACCAACCTCCTTCGAATTTGCCGAGACCGCACGCACCCCCCCATTTCATCTGGTAAACGCCATACTCCTTCAGCCCCATCGTCTCTCCAAAAAGGCGCCTCGGCTCCTCAAGATCGTCATTCGTCACGATGCGGCGAATTAATTCAATGATTGGAATTTCTTTCTTCGGTACATCATTTGAAGGCTCAGGCTTTTCTTTCGCACCAACGCTCTCTAGCACTGCTTCCTTCAAAACGAGAGGGGAGTGCACCGTCCGTACGGAATCGACGTCGAGTTGCATGTGCAACGGTGCTTGCGAGCACGCCGGGAGAAGCGCTGCAACGCAAGTCAACGCTCCAATGAGTCCGCAAAACTGCTTCATTTGCCAACACCTCCTCGTGGCGCAACAAAGCCCAGCCCATCCAGAAATGCCCGCACCCTGGGCTGCCAGACCTCCGGGAATCGGACGAAGAGCGAATGCCCGTCTTCACCCAGCGCCGGGAACTGCTCGAACTCGCCGACACCGCCCGCGTCCTTGAAGGCCTGGAACCATTCGCGGGGGTACTTGGCCCCCAGGTACTGATCGTTCTCGGTATAGATCCAGAGCGTGGGCACCCGGGCCGTCTTGCCATAGGAACCGAAGAGGCGTTCCATGACTTGCGGTCCGCAGGGCCGCTGCGGCCGGGTCTTCGGATTGCCGCCGCCACCGCCAGCGACGTTGATCACCGCCACGACGCCCGTAATGCGCTGCGCCGCCGCTGCGATGGCGGTGGTGCCCCCAAACGATTGACCCGCAATGACGACACGCTCCCGGTCCACGTCAGGCCGGCTGCGGACGGCCTCCAGCACCGCGACGGTCTGCGCAAGGGATGCGGCATAGCCGGGTTCGTAGCGCTTGGTGTTGCAGTTGCCGGTGTCTTCCACGTCCTCGCCTCCCGTGTCTCCGTAGCCGATGCGGGTCGGCACGGCCACGATGAAGCCCTGTGCGACGAAGTAGCGCGACGCCTTGAGATATTTCGCGCGCCCCATCGCGGCGCGTTCGGTGGCCTCCGCCGAGCGGCCATGGTTCAACACCAGCACGGGTGCGGGTGTGGGGTTGCTGTCGTCCCGAAAAACAGTGACCTTGATGGACTGCGCGATCGTCTTGCCATAGCTGTCGCTGACCTGAACGGGCAGGTCCATCTGCTCCTCGATCCATTTGGCCCGGGCAGGCGCCGATGCGGCGAAATACAGCACGACGGCGCAGCCGATGGCAATGAGCTTTCTCATGGTTCTTTCCGGGGTGGTTGAAGCGCGGCGATGGCTGTACCCAGCTGCTTCAGGGCATCGAAGGTGGCGGTGGCGGCAATCCGCGACAGCATCGCGTCCTTCATCTGCTCCGTCTCGAGCAGCAACCAGGCGGTGGCATCCATCTCGGTGAGCGTGTCCTTGGCAGCCGCGACCAAGGACATGCCGCGGGCAGCCGCATAGCTCTTGAGCGTCGACCCATCGATGCCGGGCGGCAACGCACCGCCTGCGGCAATGACGGACTGCGCAACACGCCCGCGGTGCTTGAGCACGATGTCGTCCAACAGGTAGTGCGACACGCAGGGGCGCCGCAGGTCGTTGATCTTTTCTCGGAGCTGCACCCTCAGCCGTAGTTGCTCGGCAGCCAATTCGCGAGGCAGCAGGGCGGCTTGTTTCTGCTGAGGAGTCGTATGAGAAGGCCGAATGGCATGAAGCGCATTCAGCTCCGGCGCCAGCTCATTCAGCAGACGCCCACGAAGTTCGATCAGCGCATCGTGCGTTTCCGCTTTTTCGATGGCGGCCTTGAGGGATTCGCGCAGTTGCTCGGTCTGCCGGAGCATTCGATGTTCCGCCGCGTGCAGTTCGCTCACCCGATGCGCCATTTCTCGCACAGAGCAGTTCTTCACCGCCGCCGACGCCACGAGGAAGCCGTCATCGGGAGGACTGATATTGGCGTCGAGCAGCATGTGAGCCTCGGCGAGCTTGGCCTCCCGGACCTTTTCACCCGAGATGCAGGAGGCCCCAAACGGTCGCCGCACGGCATCGATCTTCTCGCGAAGCAGTTTGACGAGCGCTTCCTTGTTGTGGTGCAGAAGCGAATCGATTTCCCGCTTTTTCTGGCCGGCGCCGGCATCGGCGAAGTCGTGACCATTGAAGCGCCAACGCCAGCAGTTGCGAAGCGTCATCCCCTTCGGAAGCTGGCCGCGGTAAGGGCTGACGTAGTACCAATCGCCCTCGCGGGGTGGCGCGTAGTCGGCGTCGTCGGTGAAGTAGACGACCCGGTGGGACTTGACCTGACTCACGACCCACCAGTCGGACTGGCCAACGGTTGCGTTCGACAGGGCCTGAGGCTCGGAATCAGTTGTCATAGAAGGGATGGATGTCGTAGGCAAGAAGACCTGCGGTATTGCTTGCAGCGACCAAACTGCCGCCGTGCACCGCGGGTGGTTGATGGAAGGTCCCGGGGAGTCGCCCTTCCCAGACCTTGACCTCGCGTCGGGGGCAAAACACGGCCAGATGGCCTTGCGTGGAGAGGACGACGATGTACGGGCCGCAGGCGACGGCCTGCCAGCAGCCGGGACTGCGCAATCGGCCCAGCCACCGCAGCACGCCGGTATGCAGATCGAAGGCACTGACATGCCATTTGCCGTCCAGCACGATGACGGCATCGCCGACGACCAAGGGAAACTGGTGCCACAGGCCCTTGCCATATCGGGCGCGCCAGTGCAGCGCACCGCCGGCGACACTGCGGCATTCCAGGTAGCCGCGCTCGGTGGCAATAAGCAGGTACGCCCCGGCCTGGGTAGCACGTCCCCGCACGATCCCGTGTGTGCGCACTTGCCACACCAGCGCTCCGTTTGTGGCGTCGACGGCCACGAGCGTCTGATCGTTGCACGGCGCAACGATCAACCTCTCTTCTGCGCAGAGCAGCGTGCTGCCGGGAGGCCACCAGGCATGGGCATGCCGCCACAAGAGTCGCCCCGTGTCCAGATCCAGGCATTGGAGATGGCCTTTGGGTTGGCCTCGATTCCACTGCTCGGTGTTGATCGTCACCGCCCGACGCACGGCATCGATCGACGGCGTGGCATGGATGCTCGAATCGATCTTGCGGCGCCAGATCACCTCACCCGTTGCGACATCGAGCCGCGTGACGGTCCCGTCGTAGCAGCCGAAGACCACGGTGCGGTCCACAACCTGCGGCAGTTGCACGATGCCCTTGGTCGGACGCTCCAGGCTCGGCGTCATCCACTCGATTTCCCCCGTCTTCAAGTCATGACGCCAGAGCTGGCTGCGATCGTCTGCGACGAGCACGCCGTCATCAACGATGACGGGCGCCGACTTGGTCGGGTATTGCGCTGACTGATGCAGGTCGAAACGCCACCACCGCGGTCGATCGGCGATGAACGCAGGGGCTTCGCCGCGCATCAGCGGCGGCACAGCGTCGTAGCAATCTCTCGACAGACCGATGTCGTGCCGGGTGAACAGAGAGACCACAGGCGCGCGCGAGATGGCGAGTTGCCTCGACCCCAAAGGCTCCCACATGTCGAAGAAAAGTGCGATCGCATGGACGTCCAACGTCACCTTTTCGGCCGAAAGCGCCTTCTGCACCAAGGGCCATGCAGAGCCCGATTTCATGAAGTCGTCGACAAAGACGGCACGCTTGCCTTCGGCCACACGGCGATTGCCTTCGACCCACCGCTTTTGATTGCGGTCCTTGCGCTGATCGCGCACCATCAGAATCTGCAGGTTTATGCCGTCATCCAGCGCTGCCGCCGCAATGCCATACAGCAGAGGGGTGGCACCGAAGCCAGGGCCCACCAGCACCTGCGGCTGAAACGCGCGGATCAGTGCCCACATCAATGCGCCCGCCTGCCGGGCGTTGGCTCCATCCGTGAGCAATTCCCGAAAATCGAAACTCAGTCCGTCCTTGCCGAATCGCATTCCGGTGAGATAGATCTGGCGTCTGAGCCTTTCCCACTCAGCCTGGCACCGGAGCTGCCGTGGTAAGCCGGGCGGCCTTTGCCCCGCCAGTTGCGTCGTCGATGCAAGGTCGTGCAATTCATCGCTCCCTGAGGCTTTCAACGGTCGCCTTCTGTATCGGGCTCAGCAAGAACTCGATGACCCGCCGTTGTCCGGTCTTGATTTCTGCCGTCAGGTTCATGCCGGGGCTCAGCCTGATCTGTTTGCCATCCACATCGATGACGATCTTGTCCAAGCGCAGGACGACCGGGAAGATCGCCCCGCGCTTCTCGTCGTTGACCGCATCGGCCGTCACGGTCTGCACCCTCGCCTTCACCGTTCCGTAGCGCGTGAAGGTGAAGGTCTCCAGCTTGATCTCCGCCGCGTCGCTCACATGAACGAAGCCGATGTCCTTGTTGTCCAGCGTGACCTCGGCCGTCACGCGCGCGTCGTCCGGCACGATCACCATCAGGGGCTGGGCTTCGGTGACTACACCGCCCTCCGTGTGTATGGCGAGTTGCTGCACAGTGCCCTTCACCGGCGCGCTCAGCGTGGTGAGCTTTTCCCGGTAAAGGGCTTTAGCATGTTCCTGAGTGCCTTGCTGGCGCTTCAGATCGGCCGCGGCTTCCCGCTCCCGCAGGCTGTGCCTCGTCTCCGCCAGGTAGGCTGAACGCGTGTTCTCGCTCTCCCGCAGCGTCGCGTTGGCCTCGACCAGGCGGGCCTGCTGCGTGGCGAGGTCGCGCTCCAGTTCCACGCGCTCGCGCATCCGGTCCTGGCTCGCGTGGCTCGACATGAAGCCCTGGTCGGCCAGTTGCTTGAAGTCGGCTTCTCGCTGGCGGGCAATCGGCAGCGTCGTCTCCAGCTTGGCGACCATCTCGCGCACCGTGGCGATCTCCGCCTGCCGGCGTACGAGCTCGGCCGCGGACTTCGCCAGCTTGGCGGTGATGTCGCTCCACTCGGCGCTCAACTGGGTCTTCGCAGAGACGGCGTCTTCTTCCGTCCAGGTTTCAGGAACGAGTTTCGGGGGCAGGTCGGGTGTCTTGCCTCCGGCGCCGATGACGGTCGCGGTCAGCGCCTGCTGGAGCAGCCGCGCACGCAGCGCCTCGGACTGCGCCGACTTCAGCTGTTCGTCGACGTTGGTCTTGTCCGCCGTGGCGCCTGTGGGATCGAGTTCGACCAGGGCTTGCCCGGCTTCGACACGGTCGCCGTCCTTCACCAGCACGCGCTTCACCACGCTCACCTGCAGCGGCTGGATCACCTTGGTGCGCTCGCTGACCACGATGCGCCCGGGCGCAACCGCCACGATGTCGACCTGGCCGAAGATGGACCACACGAGCGCGATGAAGAACAGGGCGATGAGCGCGAAGGCAAGGCGTCTCGGTGCGGGGTGGACAGGCGTGTCCTGCAGGCTCAGCGCTGCGGGCAGAAAGGCCGTCTCATCCGCGTGGCGGCTCGGACCGGCGAGTTCGTGGCGATGACGCCAGGCGTCGCGGAAGATGGCGCCGTATCGCCCCAGCAGTTCCACAATCGGATGCCGGACATGGGGCGCGTTGGCGGCAACGTCGGTCATACGGCCGCTCCTTCGCTCGCGACCGACCCCATCGCGCCGCTGTTGCCCGCCGTGTCGCTCGGCCGCCCTCCGGCCTGCATTGCCCACAGGTGCGCATAGATGCCTTGGGGCCTCTGAAGCAGCGCCTCGTGCGTGCCGCCCTCGACGATGCGCCCCTTGTCCAACACGACGATGCGGTTCGCATGGCGCACTGCGCTCAGGCGGTGGGCAATGATGAACACCGTGCGGCCCCTGCAGATGTGGGCCATGTTGCGCTGGACGATGGCCTCGGACTCGTAGTCCAAGGCACTGGTCGCCTCGTCGAAGATCAGGATGCGCGGCTGGGTGAACAAGGCCCGGGCGATGGCCACCCGCTGGCGCTGGCCTCCCGAAAGGCTGGCGCCCTGCTCGCCGACCATCGTGTCGTAGCCCTCGGGCAGTTCGCTGATGAATTCATGCGCGCCTGCGAGCTGGGCGGCGCGAATTACCGCCTCGATGGGGGCGGCCGGGTCGGCGATGGCAATGTTCTCGCGCACGCTGCGGTTGAACAGCAGGTTCTCCTGCAGCACCACGCCGACCTGGCGCCGAAGCTGGGCCGCGTCGATCAGGCTGATGTCGATGCCGTCGACCAGCAATCTGCCCTGCTCCGGGCTGTACAAGCGCTGGATCAGTTTGGTCAGCGTGCTCTTGCCAGAGCCTGAGCGCCCAACGATGCCGATGACTTCGCCGGGGCTTACGTCCAGGCTCACGCCGTGCAGCACGGGCGTGGCCTCGGGACGGTAGCGAAAGCTCAGGTTGTCAAGGGTGACGCGGCCCGTCAGAGCGGGCAGCTGCGCCGCAGTGGTCGGTGGCACCTCGGTGCGGGTGTTGAGGATGTCGCCCAATCGCGCCATCGAGATACCGGTCTGCTGGAAATCAGTCCACAGCTGCGCCATGCGCATGATGGGCTGGGCCACACGCTGGGCGAACATGTTGAAAGCAACGAACTGGCCGACGGTGAGCTCGTTGTTCATCACCAGGTGGGCGCCATACCAGAGGGCGGCGGCATTGACGAGCTTGCCGATGAGGTTGACACCCTCATGCGCCCAGCTCGCGATGTTCTGGGTCTTGAAGCTGGCCGAGACGTAGGCCGCGAGCTGGTGGTCCCACCGGCGCGCGAAGGCAGGCTCGAGTGCCGTGGCCTTGACAGTCTGGATGCCAGTGACGGTCTCGACCAGCATCGACTGGTTCTCCGCGCCGCGGGTGAATTTCTGGTCGAGCCGTCGGCGCAGCACGGGGACGACCGCCAGGCTCAGGCCGAAGTACAGCGGCAGACTGACCAGCACGATCAGCGTCAGCGGCACGCTGTAGAGCAACATGACGGCCACGAAGACGATGGAGAAGAGCACGTCCAGCAGCACGGTCAGCGCGTTGCCGGTCAGGAAGCTGCGGATATTCTCGAGTTCGCGCACGCGTGCGACCGAGTCCCCCACGCGGCGGGCCTGGAAGTAGGCCAGCGGCAGTTGAACCAGGTGACGGAACAGGCGCGCGCCGAGTTCCACGTCGATGCGGCTGGTGGTGTGGCTGAAGACATAGGTGCGCAGGCCGTTGAGCACGCTCTCGAAAACGACCACCACGACCAGACCGATGACCAGCACGTCCAGCGTGGTGACGCCGCGGTGCACCAGCACCTTGTCCATCACAACCTGGAAGAACAGCGGGCTGACCAGTGCGAAGAGCTGCAGCGTGAAGCTGATGAGCAGCACCTCGCCCAGCAGGCGGCGGTACTTGACCAGGCTGGGGATGAACCAGGAGAAGTCGAACTTGGCGAGTTCACCGGCCCAACTGGCACGGCTGGTGATGAGGATGAGTTCACCGGTCCAGCGCGCGGCGAAGGCCGCCAGCGGCTCGATCACCGGGCGGCCATTGTCGGAGGCCGGGTCTTGAAGCAGGACGCGTTGGGCGTCGCACTGGGCCAGCACGACCACATGTAGGGTGCCGTCGGGATTGCGAAGCAACGCAAGCGCGGGCAGCGGTGTCAGCGCCAGGCGTTCGACCGAGGTGCGGGAATGCTTGGCCTTGAGGCCCAATTCCCTTGCGGCGCGCAAAAGGACGGGCGTGTCGACGGCGTCGGAGGGTGACAGGCCCAGTTGGTGGGACAGGGTGGCGGGATCGGCGGCGATCTGGTGGAAGCGGGCGATAGTGCACAGCGACATCCATGCCGCTGAACCAGGCGGCACACACGGATCTCGCGGATCACTCGCCCCGCCACCGGCGTCCAAAAACGCCGTTGCCTCCAGCAAGCCAGTCTTCTCGACCTTCATTCTTCCCCTCCCACCTTGAACTCTTCGTTTCAAGTGGGCGAAAGATAACCGCCCCCCGCGCGGTCGGGGGGTCAAAAACTCAAAAATATCCGATCGATGAACTGTTTACAACGCAATGTCTTTTGCCGGCAATGAACGTCAAGAATAGTCTTCAGGCGGCCAGAAAAGAAAAAGTATCCCTTTCGCGATCTTGACGGTCGCTCAGACTGCCAATGTTTCCCTGCAAGAGAACACAGCGAAGCGAAATGAAGTTCGCGAGACAGGGCGGGCTAAATCTCTATCTTCGACCCCAGCTCCACCACCGCGTTGTTCGGCAGGTTCAGGAAGTTCGCCGCCCCGCTCGCGCTGTGGTGCATCTGCGCGAACAGCTTCTCGCGCCAGGGCGCCATGCCGCTGCCCAGCGTGGGGATCACGACGTCGCGCGAGAGGAAGTAGCTGGTGGTCATGGGCTCGAGCTGGCAGCCGCGCAGGCGCGCGTTCTCGAGTGCGCGCGGCAGGTCGATGTCGTTCTTGAAGCCGTAGTGCACGATCACCTGCCAGCAGTGGTGGCCCAGCGGCTCCATCTCGATGCGCTTGTCCATCGGGATCCAGGGCACCTCGTGGTTGCGCACCGTGACGAACAGGTTCTGCTCGTGCAGCACCTTGTTGTGCTTGAGGTTGTGCAGCAGCGCGTTGGGCACGCTGCCGGGCTCGGCGTTGAGGAACACGGCCGTGCCCTCGACCCGCGCGGGCGGGCTCACGAAGACCGCGCCCAGGAAGCTGCGCAGGTCGATGGCGTCGGCGCGCTGGGTTTCGCCCATGAGCCGGCGGCCTTCCTTCCAGGTGATCATGAGCGTGAAGACGGCCAGGCCGATCATCACGGTGAACCAGCCGCCCTGCGGCAGCTTGAGCAGGTTGGAGGCGAAGAAGGCGAAGTCGATCAGGAAGAAGATCGCGGTGGCGCCGATGCACAGCAGCAGCGGCAGCTTCCAGGCGAAGCGGATCACGAAGAAGGTCAGCACCGTGGTGATCAGCATGTCGGTCGTGACCGCGATGCCGTAGGCCGCGGCCAGGTTGCTCGAATTGCGGAACATCACGACCGCCAGCACGATGCAGACGAACAGCGCCCAGTTGACGAAGGGAATGTAGATCTGGCCGGCCGAACGCGCACTGGTGTGCTCGATGCGCAGGCGCGGCAGGTAGCCCAGCTGGATCACCTGGCGCGTGACGCTGAAGGCGCCGGTCAGCATGGCCTGCGAGGCGATCACGGTGGCGGCCGTGGCCATCACCACCAGCGGCACCAGCGCCCATTCGGGCGCCATGCGGAAGAAGGGATTGGTGACCGCGCTCGGGTCGCCCAGCAGCAGCGCGCCCTGGCCGAAGTAGTTGAGCACCAGGCAGGGCATGACCACCGAGAACCAGGCGATGCGAATCGGCCGCTTGCCGAAGTGGCCCATGTCCGCATAGAGCGCCTCGGCGCCGGTCACGCACAGCACCACGGCGCCAAGCACGATGAAGCTGATGCCGGGGTTGTCCCAGACGAAGCGCACCATGTAGTGCGGGCTCACGGCCGCCAGGATCTCGGGGTGGGTGACGATCTGCGAGACGCCCAGCAGCGCCAGCACCAGGAACCAGGCCAGCGTGATCGGCCCGAAGAACTTGCCGATGCCCGTGGTGCCGCGCTTCTGCACCGCGAACAGGCAGAACAGCACGACCAGCGTGATCGGGATCACGTAGCCCTTGAAGTGCGGCGAGATCACCTCCAGGCCCTCGACCGCCGACAGCACCGAGATCGCCGGCGTGATCACGCCGTCGCCGTAGAACAGCGCGGTGCCGAAGATGCCGACGGCCAGCAGGCCGTTGCGCAGCTTGGGCCGGTCGACCACGGCGCGCGAAGCCAGCGCCAACATCGCCACCAAGCCCCCCTCGCCCTCGTTGTCGGCGCGCAGCACCAGCACCACGTACTTGATGGAGACGATGACCGTCATCGTCCAGAAGATCATCGAGAGCATGCCGTACACGTTCTCGATCGTGAACGGCACATGGCCGTGCCCGAAGATTTCCTTGATGGCGTAGAGGACGCTGGTGCCGATATCGCCGTAGACGATGCCGATGGCACCGAGCACGAGCGCGGCGGAAGACGTTTTGGGAGCGGACACGAGGTCGATGGAACAGGCGAAGCGGTGTGAGATCACACCCCTCCTGGGACGACGGCGCCCGTCTGGCTGACGACCGCCACTCAACGCCGACCTGGTAATTCCGTTGCTGTGGGACCGCTATTCTGCCGTTGCCGCCGGTCCCCGCAAAGACACGGCGGCGCGGTCTTTACTCGTAGACCTCGGCGTCGGGGTCGGTCGCTTCGAGCTCGTAGCTGGCCGCCACCATGGCCAGGCGGCCGATCACGCCGTACATGTAGAAGCGATTCGGCGCGCTGGCGCCGGGCTTGGCGCCGGGCTGCGGCAGGTGTGCACTGTCGGAAAAAGCCAACGGAACGAAGCTGGCACCCGGCGACTTGAGGCTTTCGTCGCTGCCGCGGTCGGCATGCACACGGTAGAAACCGCCCACCACGTAGCGGTCCATCATGTAGACGACCGGTTCGGCCACGCCCTCGTGGACGCGCTCGTTGGTCAGCACGCCCTCCTGGATGATCAGGTCCTCGAGCTCCTGGCCGGCCCGCCCCGGGCTGGTCCGGCTGTGGGCCTGCTGGCTGAGTTCCATCACTTCCTTGGCATCGCGCACCGTCATCACGCTGGTGCCGCCCGGGCCGCTGTCGGCCTTGACGATCACGAAGGGCTTCTCGTTGATGCCGTATTCCTTGTACTTGCGGCGCACCTTGGTGAGCATCGCATCGACATGGCTGGTGATCACGTCGACGCCCACGCCCTCGCCCAGGTTCACGCCCGCGGCGCGGCTGGACATCGGGTTGATCAGCCAGGGGTCGATGCCCAGCAGCTTGCCGAAGCGCTTGGACACCTCTTCATAGCTGCGGAAATGGTTGCTCTTGCGCCGCACCGACCAGCCGGCGTGCACCGGCGGCAGCAGGTACTGCTCGTGCAGGTCTTCCAGGATGCCCGGGGCGCCGGCCGACAGGTCGTTGTTCAGCAGGATGGTGCAGGGGTCGAAGTTCTTGATGCCCAGGCGGCGCTTGGTGCGCACCACGGGCTCGAGCGTGACCGTGTCGCCATTGGGCAGCTCGATGGTCTTGGGCGACTTGATCGCCGGGTCGATCGAACCCACGCGCACGTTGAGCCCGGCCATGTGGAAGATGCGCACCAATTGGGCGATGTTGGCCAGGTAGAAGGTGTTGCGCGAGTGGTTTTCCGGGATCACCAGCAGGTTGCGCGCTTCCGGACAGATCTTCTCGATCGCCGCCTGAGCCGCCTGCACCGCCAGCGGCAGCATCTGCTGCGTCAGGTTGTTCCAGCCGCCGGGGAACAGGTTGGTGTCCACCGGGGCCAGCTTGAAGCCCGCATTGCGGATGTCGACCGCGCTGTAGAAGGGCGGCGTGTGCTCCATCCATTCCAGCCGGAACCAGCGCTCGATGGCAGGAGTGGAGTCGAGAACGCGTTGTTCGAGTTCGTTGATGGGGCCGGTCAGGGCGGTGACGAGGTGGGGGACCATGCGGCGGCCTTGTGTGCGTTCAGCGTAAAGGTGGAGTGGAATTGTAGGATTTGGGGCCACCCGGCCAGATGACAAGCCAAAAAAAGCGCTGCCAGAAACGAAAAGCCCCCTGGGCAAGGGGGCGATGCGATGCGGGCCGGCCGAGGGTGCGGCTCAGCTCCTGACCTCGCCCTGACCCAGCACCACGTATTTCAAGGACGTGAGCCCTTCGATGCCCACGGGGCCGCGCGCATGGAACTTGTCGGTGCTGATGCCGATTTCGGCGCCGAGCCCGAACTCGAAGCCGTCGGCGAAGCGGGTGCTCGCATTCACCATCACGCTGGCCGAATCGACCTCGCGCAGGAAACGCTGGGCGTTGATGTGGTCGCGCGTGAGGATCGCGTCGGTGTGATGGCTCGAGTAGCGGTTGATGTGGGCGATGGCCTCGTCGACGCCCTCGACCACTTTGATGCTGATCACGGCCGCGAGATATTCCTCCGACCAGTCGGACTCGACCGCATCGACGATGGTCGCGTGGCCGCCGTGCAGCGCGTCGTCGGCCCGCAGGATGCGCGCCGCGACCGGGTCGCAGCGCATCTCCACGCCCTTGGCCGCGAACACCGCGCCGATCTCGGGCAGGAACACGTCGGCCACCGAGGCCGCCACCAGCAGGCCCTCGGCCGCATTGCAGGGGCTGTATTTCTGGGTCTTGGCGTTGTCCACCACCTTGACCGCCATGTCGAGCGAGGCGCTGTCGTCGACATACACATGGCAGTTGCCGTCGAGGTGCTTGATGACCGGCACCTTGGCGTCGCGGCTGATGCGCTCGATCAGGCCCTTGCCGCCGCGCGGGATGATCACGTCGACGAACTCGGGCATGGCGATCAGCTGGCCCACGGCCTCGCGGTCGGTGGTCTGCACCAGCTGCACCGCCTCGACCGGCAGCCCGGCCTCGGCCAGCGCGGCCGACACCAGCGCGGCCAGCGCCTTGTTCGACTCGATGGCCTCCGAACCGCCGCGCAGGATGGCCGCGTTGCCGCTCTTGATCGCCAGGCTCGCGGCCTCGATGGTCACGTTGGGGCGGCTCTCGTAGATCATGCCGAAGACGCCGATCGGCACCCGCATCTGGCCCACGCGGATGCCGCTGGGCTGCTGCTTCATGCCGATGATCTCGCCGATCACGTCGGGCATGGCGGCCAGCTGCTCGCAGCCCAGGGCCACGGTCTCGATCACCTTGGGCGTGAGCTTGAGCCGGTCGACCATCGGGGCCGACAGGCCGGCGGCGGTGGCGCGCTCGACATCGCGGGCATTGGCCGGCGCCAGGTCTTCGGCGCCTTCGCGCAGCAGGCGGGCCAGCGCCTTGAGCGCCTTGTTCTTGATCGCCGCATCGGCGCGCGCCATCAGGGCGGAGGCGGTTTTGGCTTGCAGGCCCAGGGCCTGCATGTGTTCTCTGACATTGAACGCGTTCATGGGGGCATTTTCTCATGCCCCACCCGGCCGGGCAGCCGAAGGGTTGCCTGCAGGCCGCCGGCGCCCTCGGGGCCGGTCGGCCCGTTGACCAGCGTGAGCGTGGCGCCCAGCGTGCGCGCCAGGTCCAGGCAGATGGCCAGCCCCAGCCCGGCGCCGCGCGAGGAGCGGTCGGCCACGAAGGGGGTGAAGACCTGTTCGCGCATCGCCTCGGACAGGCCCGGGCCCGAGTCCCAGACCGTCAGCGCCACGCCATCGGTGCCGTCCTCCGGCACGATGCGGATGCCCAGCGCGCCACCCTCGGGCGTGAACTCGATCGCGTTCTTCAGCAGGTTGCCCAGGATCTCGCGCACCATCCAGCGGTAGCCGCTCAGTTCGCAGGCCGCGCCGTCGAGCTGGAAGGCGTGGTGGCGCTGCGCGAGCAGGGGCGACAGCTCCACCGCCACGTCCTCGGCCAGCGCGCGCAGATCGAAGCGCTCGGCCGGCTCCTGCGCCGCGGTCTGCTGCGCACGCGCCGAGGACAGCAATTGCTCGACCAGCCGGTTGGCGCGCCGCGTGGTGGCCGCGATGCTGGCCAGCGCCTCCTCGGGCGGCAGGTCGCCGCGCAGGCCCGCGTCGGCCTGCAGCTGCAGCACGGTGAGCGGCGTGCGCAGCTGGTGCGAGGCATCGGCCACGAAGCGCCGCTGCTGCTCCTGCGCCGCCGCCAGCCGCGACAGCAGGCCGTTGAAGCCGGCCACCACCGGCTGCAACTCCTGCGGCGGATGCTCGATCGCGACCGGCGTGAGGTCGCGCGCAGGCCGCAGGTCCAGCTGCCGCGCCAGCGCGCGCGCCGGCTTGAGCGCGAGCGTCGCCACGGCCCAGATCAGCAGCAGCAGGATCGCCAGCAGCGCGCCCTGCCGCAGCAGCGTGCCGCGCAGGATCTGGGCCGCGAGCCGCGTGCGGTAGGCGGAGGATTCGCCCACCTGCACCACCACCAGCCGCATGCCCTCGAAGGACTCGACCGGCTGCAGCAGGGCCGCCATGCGCATCGGCCCGACGTCGCGCGCCGTGGTGTCGTAGAGCGCGATCATCGACTGGTAGAGCGGGTGCTGCGGCGGCCGCTCGTGGTAGGGCGCGAGTTCCTCGTCGCCCGCCAGGTACTCGCCGTCGAGGAAGCTCACGCGGTAGACCATGCGGCTGCGGCCCGGGCCGTCGTCGCCCGCGCCGGTGCCGGTCCCGTCGTAGATCTCGAGCGCCGCATGGGGCAGCGTGATCTGCAGCTCGCCGCGCTCCAGCCGGATCAGGTCGGCCAGCGCGTGCGCCGAGGTCACGAGCAGGCGATCGAAGGCCAGCTGCGCGGTCTGCAGCGCCGAGGTGTAGGTGAAGTAGGCGTTGACGGCCAGGAAGGCCACCAGCGGGCCGATCAGCCAGAGCAGCAGGCGCGAGCGCAGCGAGCGGGTGCGCGACGCCGCCGGCGCCGCCGCCTCAGGCATGGCCGCGCGCCTCCTGCACCAGGTAGCCGACGCCGCGCAGGGTGGTGATCTGCACGCCGGTGGCCGCCAGCTTCTTGCGCAGGCGGTGCACCACCACCTCGATCGCATCGGGCTGCGTGGGCAGCGCCTGGCCGAAGGCCAGCACGGTCAGCCGCTCCTTGGTCATGGCCTGGCCGGGCCGCTCCATCAGCGCGGCCAGCAGCGCGCTCTCGCGCGGCGTGAGCTCGAGCGGGTCTTCGCGGAAATAGAAGGCGCCGGTGCTGCGCTCGTAGCGCAGCTCGCCGCAGCGCGGCGCCTCCATGCCGCCCGAGCGGCGCACCAGCGCGCGCAGCCGCGCATCCAGTTCGTCGAGGTCGAAGGGCTTGGCCAGGTAGTCGTCGGCGCCCGCGTTGAGGCCCGCGATGCGGTCGCCCACCGCGCCGCGCGCCGTGAGGATCAGCACCGGCACGGTCGCGCCGCGGCCGCGCAGGCGCTGCAGCACCTGCAGGCCGTCGATGCCCGGGATGCCGAGGTCGAGCATCACGACGTCGAAGTGGCCGGCCTGCAGGCGCTCCAGCGCCGCACCGCCGTCGCTGCAATGGTCGACCTCGAAGCCGCGCCGGCTCAGCACGCGCACCAGGGCACCGCTGAGGTCGAAGTCGTCTTCCACGAGCAGCAGCTTCATCGGGACCTGGAAATGAGAAGGGAATCGGGAGGGTTCAAGGCGCACGAGTGTAGGTTCGCGCGCGCGACGTCCCGCGCGGCCCCCGGGCAAGTCCCGAGGCATTCTGCAAGCGGTTTGAAAGCCGGCTGAAGGGGAAGCGAAAGGCGGCCGGCTTCTGCGTATCGCGCCTGCCTATAGTCCGCACCGATCCACCACCCCAGCACCCCTCAGAGGATTGGCATGAAAAAGACAACCGCTTTCCAAGTCGCCGCCGCCGCGGCCCTGCTCGCCGCCGCATTCGGCGCTTCCGCGCAGGAGGCCTGCGCCTTCCGTGGCGACCTCGACGCGGGCTATTGCGACGCCAACCGCGACCTGGTGGCCGACACGCCGACCGACCCGAAGAAGCTGCGCAACCCCGGCACGCTGGTGTTCGCCTTCACGCCGGTCGAAGACCCGGCCATCTACGAGAAGCTGTTCCGCCCCTTCATGGGCCACCTCTCGCAGTGCCTGGACAAGAAGGTCGTGTTCTTCTCGGTGCAGTCCAACGCGGCGCAGATCGAGGCCATGCGCTCGGGCCGCCTGCACATGGCGGCATTCTCGCCCGGACCGGTCAACTTCGCGGTCAACCTGGCCGGCGCCGTGCCCTTCGCGATCCGCGGCAACAGCGAAGGCTCGGTGGGCATGAACCTCAAGATGATCGTGCGCAAGGACAGCCCGTTCCAGAAGATCGCCGACCTCAAGGGCAAGAAGATCGCCCACACCTCGCCCTCGTCCAACTCGGGCAACCTGGCGCCGCGCGCGCTGTTCCCGGCCATCGGCCTGACGCCCGACACCGACTACAAGGTCGTGTATTCGGGCAAGCACGATCAATCCATCCTCGGCGTGAAGTCCGGCGACTACGACGCGGCCCCGGTGGCCAGCGACGTGCTGCAGCACATGACCGATCGCGGCGTGGTCAAGGCCGACGACTTCCGGGTGCTCTACACCAGCGACAAGTTCCCGACCGACGCCTACGCCTACGCGCACAACCTCGAGCCGGCGCTGCAGGACAAGATCAAGCAGTGCTTCTACGACTACAAGGTGCCGGCCGAGATGGCCAAGGGCCTGGGCGGCGACCGCTTCCTGCCGATCAGCTACCAGAAGGACTGGGAACTGGTGCGCAAGGTGGCGGCCTCGGCGGGCGAGACCTTCACCCGCGACGCCTACGACAAGGCCGCGGCCAAGAAGTAAGCCCCGCCCGATGAACACCACCGCGTCCGCAGGCTCGCTGCACATCCAGGGGCTGGTCAAGGAGTACCGCCCCGGCGTGCCCGTGCTCAAGTCCATCGATCTCAAGATCGACGGCACCGGCCTGACCAGCATCATCGGCCCCTCGGGCACCGGCAAGTCCACGCTGATCCGCTGCATCAACCGGCTGGTCGACCCGACCGCCGGCGAGATCTGGCTCGACGTGGGCGGCCAGCGGCTCGACATGGCCCGGCTGCAGGGCGCGGCGCTGCGCCACAGCCGGCGCCACATCGGCATGGTGTTCCAGGAATACAACCTGGTCGAGCGGCTCACGGTGATGGAGAACCTGCTGACCGGCCGGCTTGGCTACCTGTCGGCCTGGAAGGCCTGGCGAAGGAAGTTCGCGCCCGAGGACTTCGAGCGCGCCTACCAACTGCTCGACGTGGTCGGCCTGGGCAGCTTCGCCAACCAGCGCGCCGATGCGCTCAGCGGCGGCCAGCGCCAGCGCGTGGGCATCGCGCGCGCGCTGATGCAGCAGCCCGCGCTGCTGCTGGCCGACGAGCCCACCTCCTCACTCGACCCCAAGACCTCGGTCGAGATCATCCAGCTGCTGGGCGACCAGGGCCGCGAGCGCGGCATCCCGGTGATCGTCAACATCCACGACGTCGAACTGGCGCGGCGCTATTCCGACCGCATCGTCGGCATGACCGGCGGCCATGTGGTCTACGACGGCCCGCCCGCGGGCCTGACCGACGACCACCTGCAGACCATCTACGGCGGCCAGGCATGGATGCAGTGAACGCCACCGCGCGCCCCGCGTCCACCGCCTTCGCCTGGAGCGGCAAGCAGAAGCTGGCGCTGCTCGCGCTGCTGGCCTACACGGTCTACGTGATCGCGCAGATCGACCTCTCGCCCGCGCGCCTGCTCAGCGGACTGCACCAGGGCGCACGTTTTCTCTCGCGCATGTTCCCACCCGACATGGGCAAGATGGACGTGCTGTGGGAAGGCATCCGCGAGACCCTGCAGATCGCGGTGCTGGCCACCGTGGGCGGCGTCGCGCTGAGCCTGCCGGTCGGCCTGATGGCGGCGCGTAACATGGTGCCGCACTGGGTCTGCGCGATCGCGCGCAGCCTGATCGCGGTGTGCCGTGCGGTGCATCCGGTGATCACCGCGATCATGTTCGTCAAGGCGGTGGGCTTCGGGCCGCTGGCCGGCATCCTGGCGCTCACGGTGGCCACGGTCGGTTTCGTGGGCAAGCTGTTCGCCGATGCCATCGAGGAGATCTCGCACAAGCAGATCGAGGCGGTGCGTGCCACCGGCGCGTCCTTCGGCAACGTGGTGCTGTTCGGCGTGCTGCCGCAGGTGATGAGCCGCTTCGTCGGCTTCGCCACCTACCAGCTGGACTCCAACCTGCGCAACTCCACCATGGTGGGCATCGTGGGCGCAGGCGGTATCGGCGGGGCGCTGTTCTCGGCCTTCCTGCGCTTCGAGTACAGCTTCGTCTGCACCATCCTGGCGACCGTGATCGCGATCATCGTGGTCGGCGAACTGGTGGTGAACGCCACGCGAAAGGCACTCGATGTCTGAGTCGCTCACGCTCGCTGCCGCCACCGCGCCGCGCCGCTGGCAGCGCTTCACGCTCACGCAGCGGCTGCTGCGCTACGGCGTCTGGCTGCTGATCGTCTGGGCCGTGGTGCAGTCGGCACGCACGATCGAGGTGATCCCCGAATTCCTCTACGACGCGCCCGAGCAGATGGGCGACATGCTCACGCGCATGTGGCCGGTCGACTGGTCGCACTACCCGGCGGTGGTGCACGCGGCGCTGATGGAGACGCTGCACATGGCCACGCTGGGCACGGTGCTCGCGCTGGTGCTGGCGGTGCCGCTGGCGCTGCTGGTGGCCGGCAACATCACGCGCAACCGCGCGCTGAACTTCGCCGCGCGCGTGGTGCTGGTGGCCAGCCGCTCGGTCAACTCGCTGGTCTGGGCGCTGCTGTTCGTCGCCATCTTCGGGCCCGGCCCGCTGGCCGGCATGTTCGCGATCGCCTTCCGTTCGGTGGGCTTCGTCGGCAAGCTGCTGGGCGAGGCCATCGAGCAGACGCCGCGCGGCCCGATCGAGGCGCTGCAGGCCGCGGGCGCGTCCACGGCGGCGCAGGTCTGGTACGGCTACTGGCCGCACATCAAGCCGGCCTTCTGGTCGGTGGTGCTGCTGCGCTGGGACATCAACGTACGCGAGTCGGGCGTGCTCGGCCTGGTGGGCGCCGGCGGCATCGGCGTGGCGCTCGACACCGCGCTCAACCTGTTCCAGTGGACGCAGGTGGCGGTGATCCTGATCGCGGTGTTCGCGATCGTGGTGCTGGCCGAAGTGGTCGTGACCCAGGTGCGCAAGCGCGTGCTGTGACGCGCCGCGGCGCGCGCGGACTCAGGTCCGCGCGGCCTTGGCCGGCGGCGCCATGCAGGCCCGACACAGCATCAGCGCGAGCCGCTGCAGCGCCTGCCAGCCGCTGGCCGGCCAGTCGGGCTGGCGCAGGCCCTTGACGATGCCGTCGACCGTGTGCGCGGCCTTGAGCAGCCGCGCCAGCGCGCGGTCGTCGAGCCGCGGCAGCGCGCGCTCGAAAGCCTGTTCGCGCGCGCCCCAGATGCGGTTCTCGCGCAGCGCCATGGGCAGCGGGCGGCCCGCGCCCATCGCGTCCTTCACGCGCTTGAGCGCGCGGATGTCCTCGGCCAGCGTGTAATGCACCAGCACCTCGGCCTCGCCCTCGGCGCGCAGGCCGTCGAGCATGCGTGCCACGCGCACCGGGTTGCCGGCCAGCACCGCCTCGGAGAGCTTGAACACGTCGTAGCGCGCCACGTTGTTGACCGCGCCCTCGACCTGTTCCCAGCCGAGCTCACCGGCCGGATGCAGCAGCGCGAGCTTCTGGATTTCCTGGTGCGCGGCCAGCAGGTTGCCTTCGACGCGGTCGGCGAAGAACTGCAGCGTGCGCTGGCCCTCCTCGCCGGCCTTCACGCGCTGGCCCTGCAGCGCCAGGCGCTGCGCGATCCATTGCGGCAGCGCCGCGCGCTCGACCGGGTCGACCTGCAGGCTCGCGCCGTGGTTCTCGAGCGCCGAGAACCAGGCGCCGGTGCGCGTCGCGCGATCGAGCTTGGGCAGCAGCACCAGCGTGAGCGTGCTGTCGTTGCCCTGCGCGGCCTCGGCGATCTGCTGCAGCGCCACGCTGCCGTCCTTGCCCGGCTTGCCCGAGGGGATGCGGATCTCGACGATCTGCTTGTCGGCGAACAGCGAGAGCGAACCGCCCGCCGCCAGCACCGCGCTCCAGTCGAAGTGCGCGCCGGCCACGGTGTACGAGCTGCGCTCGGTGTAGCCCTGCGTGCGCGCGGCCGCGCGGATGGCGTCGGCCGCCTCCTGCGCGAGCAGCGGCTCGTCGCCGTGGATCGTGTAGAGCGAGCGCAGCCCCTTCGCGAGGTGCGCCTGGAGTTGGGCGGCCGCCAGCTGCATGCGGGCTAGACCTCCTTGACCGCGGCGAGGCGGCGCAGCATCTGCTGCGCCACGTCGTTCTGCATGTCGCGGAACAGCAGTTCGGCTTCGGCGTCCTTGGCGAGCGCACTGGACTCGTTGTAGGTCAGGTCGCGCTTCTGCGAGATCTCGGTCACCAGCAGTTCCTTGCCGGCCGGCGTGCGCAGGCGGAAACGGATCGTGAGCCGCAGCTCGAGCTCGCGGACTTCGCCGGCCGAGTTGGTCGAGAGCACCACGCGGTCGCGGTTCTCGCCCAGGATGTCGAGCACCGCCTCGGCCTCGGAGGCACGCGCCGCCGGGATCAGCGTGACCGTGCCGGCGGCCGCGAGGTTGCGCCGCAGGTAGTTCACGAAGGCCGAGTTGCCCGGCACCGCGATGCTCTTGAACGCGAAGATCGGCGCCTTGCGCAGTTCGAAACCGCAGCCCGCGAGCGCGGCCAGCACGGTCACGGCGGAAGCGGAGGCCAGGAAAAGACGACGCGAGGGCTGGAGTTGTTTCATGCGATCAGAGCACCACGTTGACGAGCCGACCCGGCACCACGATCACGCGCTTGGCCGGCGCACCGGCCGCGTGCAGCACGAAATCGTCGCTGGCCAGCGCCAGCGCCTCGATCTCGGCCTTCGAGGCGCCCGCGGGCACCACCACCTTGCCGCGCAGCTTGCCGTTGATCTGCAGCATGAGCTCGATCTCGTCCTGCACCAGCGCTGCGGCATCGACCAGCGGCCAGGGCGCGTCGAGCAGCTCGCCGAAGGCCTGGTCGTAGCCCAGCTGCTGCCACAGCTGGTGTGCGATGTGCGGCGTGGCCGGGTACAGCACGCGCAGCAGGATGCCGAAGCCTTCGCGCAGCGCGACGCGGTCGCCCGCGTCGCCGCCGGGCTTGAAGCCCTCGAGGGCATTGAGCAGCTTCATCGCGCCCGACACCACCGTGTTGTATTGCATGCGCTGGTAGTCGTAGTCGACCTGGCGCAGCACGCTGTGGACCTCGCGGCGCAGCGCCTTGGCCTCCTTGCCGAAGTCGACCGTGGCGCCGGGCCGGCCCGCGCCGGCATCGAAGGCATGCTGGGCGGCACCGAAGTTCCAGACCCGGCGCAGGAAGCGCGAGCTGCCCTCGACCGCCGCGTCGTTCCACTCCAGCGTGGCCTCGGGCGGCGCGGTGAACATCGTGTAGAGCCGCGCGGTGTCGGCGCCGTAGCGCTCGATCAGGTCCTGCGGGTCGACGCCGTTGCGCTCGCTCTTGCCCATCTTGCCCACGCCGCCGTACTCGACCGACGAACCGTCGGCCAGCGTGCCGCCGACGATGCGGCCCTGCGCGTCGAGCACCGGCGTGACCTCGAGCGGCGGGAAGTAGCTCTTGCCGCCCGACGCACCGCGCCGGAAGTAGATGTGGTTGAGCACCATGCCCTGCGTGAGCAGCTTGGCGAAGGGCTCGTCGACCTTCACCAGGCCCAGGTCGCGCATGACCTTGGTCCAGAAGCGCGCGTACAGCAGGTGCAGGATCGCGTGCTCGATGCCGCCGATGTACTGGTCCATCGGCATCCAGTAGGCAGCGCCCTCGCCGACCATCGCCTGGTCGTTCTTCGGGTCGCAGTAGCGCATGAAGTACCAGGACGAGTCGACGAAGGTGTCCATCGTGTCGGTTTCGCGCCGCGCGGGCTTGCCGCACACCGGGCACACCACGCCGGCATGGAAGCCTTCGTGCTTGTGCAGCGGGTTGCCCGAGCCGTCGGGCACGCAGTCGGTGGGCAGCACCACCGGCAGGTCCTTCTCGGGCACCGGCACCGCGCCGTGCTCGTCGCAATGGATGATCGGGATCGGCGTGCCCCAGTAGCGCTGGCGGCTCACGCCCCAGTCGCGCAGGCGCCAGGTGGTCTGCAGTTCGCCCAGGCCCTTCTGGCCCAGCGCATGCGCCACCGCGGCCACGGCCTCCTTGAAGCCCATGCCGCTGAAGTTGTCCGAGTTGATGGTCACGCCGCGCTGCTTGTCGCCGTACCAGTCCTGCCACTTGTGATAGTCGAAGTGCGGCTCGTCGTCGACCAGCACGACCTGGATGATCTCGATGTCGTACTTGTTGGCGAACGCGAAGTCGCGCTCGTCGTGCGCGGGCACGCCCATCACGGCGCCGTCGCCATAGCTCATCAGCACGTAGTTGCCGACCCACACCGGCACCTGCTCGTCGGTGATCGGGTGCGTGACGGTCAGGCCCGTGGGCATGCCCTTCTTCTCCTGCGTGGCGAGCTCGGCCTCGGTGGTGCCGCCGTTCTTGCATTCCTCGATGAAGGCCGCGACCTTGGGGTCGGCCTTGGCGGCATGCGCGGCCAGCGGATGCTCGGGCGCGACCGCGCAGAAGGTCACGCCCATGATGGTGTCGGCGCGCGTCGTGAAGACGTACATGCGACCGTCCTGGATCGGCTTGCCGTCGGCACCCCGGATGTCGTGCGTGAAGGCGAAGCGCACGCCCTCGCTCTTGCCGATCCAGTTTTCCTGCATCAGCTTGACGCGCTCGGGCCAGCCCGGCAGCTTGTGCTGGGTGTGCTCGAGCAGTTCGGGGGCGTAGTCGCTGATCTTCAGGTAGTAGCCGGGGATCTCGCGGCGCTCGACCGTGGCGCCGGTGCGCCAGCCCTTGCCGTCGATCACCTGCTCGTTGGCCAGCACGGTCATGTCGACCGGGTCCCAGTTCACGACCTGGGTCTTGCGGTAGGCGATGCCCTTCTCGAGCATCTTCAGGAACAGCCACTGGTTCCACTTGTAGTAGCTCGGGTCGCAGGTGGCGATCTCGCGGCTCCAGTCGATCGCCAGGCCCATGGCCTGGAGCTGGCCCTTCATGTAGGCGATGTTCTCGTAGGTCCATTGGGCCGGCGGCACGCCGTTCTTGAGGGCCGCGTTCTCGGCCGGCAGGCCGAAGGCGTCCCAGCCCATGGGCATGAGCACGTTGTAGCCCGACATGCGCAGGTAGCGCACCAGCATGTCGTTGATCGTGTAGTTGCGCACGTGCCCCATGTGCAGCTTGCCGCTGGGGTAGGGCAGCATCGAGCAGGCGTAGTACTTCTTCTTGAGATCGCCGCGCGCATCGCGCAGGTTCTCGACGACACGGTAGGCATCGGCCGCGGTCCAGTGGGACTGGGCAGCGGCTTCGACGTCGGCGGGTTGGTAGCTGGGGTTCATGAGGCTTTGGCAACAGCCCGGCGCTCGGTCGGCCGGGGGAATGGGGATTATCGCGGCTGCGCGACGACCCGGCCCGTCATCCGGGCCTTGGCGCGGTTTTCGCATGCACAATGAAAACGACCGACCCCGACATGCTGACCGCAGGCCTCCCCTTCCCCCTGGGCGCGACAGCCGGCCCGCTGGGCCTGAACTTCGCCCTCGTGGCGCCGCGCGCCACGCGGGTCGAGCTGTGTCTGTTCGACGCCGGCGGCCGCAGCGAACAGCAACGCCTGGCGCTGCCGGCCTGCACCGACGGGGTCTGGCACGGCCATTTCGCGGGCGCGCAGCCGGGCCTGGTCTACGGTTACCGGGTGCACGGCCCCTGGGCGCCGCACGACGGCCTGCGCTTCAACCCCGCCAAGCTGCTGCTCGACCCCTGTGCGCGCGAGATCGTCGGCCGCTACGACGGCAGCGACCTGTTCCTGGGCCATGTGCCCGGTCAATCGTTACAAGCGGATGCACGCGACAACGGGCCGGTCGCGCTCAAGGCGCGTGTGACCGCGGACCTCCCTCCCCTGCGCGTGGCACGGCCTCGCGTGGCCGCGGCCGAGCGCGTGCTCTGCGAGCTGCACGTGCGCGGCCAGACGATGCGGCATCCCGCCGTCCCGCCCGCGCTGCGCGGCAGCTACGCCGGCCTGGCCGAGCCTGCCGTGCTCGATCATCTGCAGGGCCTGGGCATCACCACGCTGAGCCTGATGCCGGTGCAGCACCGGGCCGACGAGGAGCGGCTGCTGAAGGCGGGCCTCTCCAACTACTGGGGCTACACGACCATCGGCTGGTTCGCGCCCGAGGCGCGCTACTGGAGTGGCCGGCCCGGCAGCACCCCGGCCTCGGAGTTCCGCGCGCTGGCCGACGCGGTGCACGCGCGCGGGATGGAGCTGGTGATCGACGTGGTCTACAACCACAGCGCCGAGACCGACGAGCTCGGCCCCACGCTGTCGCTGCGCGGCATCGACAACGCGCTCTACTACCACCTGCGCGCCGACGACCGCGCGCTCTATGAGAACTGGACCGGCTGCGGCAACTGCCTGAACTTCGCCGAGCCGCGCGTGGTGCAGCTGGCGATGGACAGCCTGCGCCACTGGGTCACGGCGCTGGGCGTCGACGGTTTCCGCTTCGATCTGGCGCCGGTGCTGGCGCGGCGCGGCGGCGGCGACTTCGATCCGCGCGCCCCGCTGCTGGCCGCCATGGCGCAGGACCCGGTGCTGTCGCGCGCGCTGCTGATCGCCGAGCCCTGGGACATCGGCCCGGGCGGCTACCGGCTGGGCCAGTTCCCGCCCGGCTGGCTCGAATGGAACGACCGTTACCGCGACACCCAGCGCGGCTTCTGGCTGGGCCATGGCGCGGGCCTGGGCGATTTCGCGCACCGCTTCACCGCGTCGAGCGGCGAATTCCGCCACGAAGGCCGCGCGCCCACGGCCAGCGTGAATTTCGTGACCGCGCACGACGGCTTCACGCTGCGCGACCTCGTGAGCTACACCGAGCGCCACAACCTGGCCAACGGCGAGGACAACCGCGACGGCAGCGGCCACAACCTGAGCCGCAACGGCGGCGTCGAGGGCGAGACCGACGACCCGGCCGTGCAGGCCGGGCGCGCACGCCTGCAGCGCGTGCTGCTGGCCGCCTTGCTGCTGTCACAGGGCACGCCGATGCTGCTGGCGGGCGACGAGATCGGCCACACGCAAGCGGGCAACAACAACGCCTACTGCCAGGACAACGCCACGACCTGGCTGGACTGGCCGCATGCCGACACGGCGCTGCAGCGCTTCGTGACGCAGGTGCTGGCGCTGCGGCGCGAGGCGGCTCCGCTGCGCAGCGCCTCCTGGTGGCCTGCCGGGGACGCGCCCTCGGGCCTGCGCTGGCTCACGCCCGAGGGCCTGCCCATGACGCCGGCCGACTGGGAACGCGGCGACCGGCCCGCGCTGATGGTGCTGTTCGACGCGCCGGCGCACGAGGTGGCATGGCTCGTGCTCATCCAGGCCGGGGACGAGGCCGTCGACTTCGCGCTGCCGCCCGGCGCCTGGCTGCGCCGGCTGGCCAGCGAAGACGAGGACCCGCCCCGCCGGCCGCTGCGCCGCGCCGAAACCCTGCCGCCGGCCACGCTGTGGCTGGCCCAGCGGATGCGCGACGACAACGTGACCGAAGCCACGCCGAACTGATCCACACCACGGGAGACAAGCCGCATGACCGAGAACGCCAAGATCCAACCTTTGCAGGCCCATCAACTGGTACGCCGCACCATCGCCCTGGTGCTGGCCGGCGGCCGCGGCTCCCGCCTCAAGCAGCTCACCGACCGGCGCGCCAAGCCGGCCGTGTACTTCGGCGGCAAGTTCCGCATCATCGACTTCGCGCTGTCGAACTGCCTGAACTCCGGCATCCGCCGGATGGCGGTGGTCACGCAGTACAAGTCGCATTCGCTGATGCGCCACCTGCAGCGCGGCTGGAGCTTCCTGCGCGCCGAGCTCAACGAGATGGTCGACGTGCTGCCGGCCCAGCAGCGCGTGGGCGACGAGCACTGGTACCGCGGCACGGCCGATGCCGTGTTCCAGAACCTCGACATCATCCAGACCCGCTCCACCCGGCACGACTACGTGGTGGTGCTGGCGGGCGACCACATCTACAAGATGGACTACTCGATCATGGTCAAGGACCATGCCGAGCGCGGCCTGGGCTGCACGGTGGGCTGCATCGAGGTGCCGCGCCACGAGGCCTCGGCCTTCGGCGTGATGGCCATCGACGCCGACCGCACCGTCACCGAGTTCCTCGAGAAGCCCGCCGATCCGCCGGCCATGCCCGGCCACCCCGACGTGGCGCTGGCCAGCATGGGCATCTACGTTTTCGATTCCGAGTACCTCTACCAGCTGCTGGAGGAGGACGCGGTCAACCCCGACTCGAGCCACGACTTCGGCAAGGACATCATCCCGCGGGCAGTGGCCCAGGGCCGTGCGCTCGCGCATCCGTTCAGCCTGTCGTGCGTGACGCGCGGCGCGCGCGGGCCGCACGCGCCGGTCTACTGGCGCGACGTCGGCACGATTGATGCGTTCTGGGCGGCCAACCTCGATCTGGCCTCCATCACCCCGGAGCTCGACATCTATGACACCGACTGGCCCATCTGGACCTACCAGCGGCAGCTGCCGCCGGCCAAGTTCGTGCTCGACCAGAACGGCCAGCCCGGCATCACGGTCAACACCATCGTGTCGGGCGGCTGCATCGTCTCGGGGTCGAAGGTGAGCAGCTCGGTGCTGTTCTCGGGCGTGCGCATCCACTCCTTCTGCGAGGTGAGCGAAGCCGTGCTGCTGCCTGACGTCGAGGTCGGCCGCCATGCCCGGCTCTCGAAGGTGGTGATCGACCGCGCCTGCGTGATCCCCGAGGGCATGGTGGTCGGCGAGGACCCGGCCGCGGACGCGGCCCGCTTCGAGCGCACCGAGACCGGTGTGGTGCTGATCACGCGCGAGATGCTGCAGCGGCTGGCCGAGGACCCGCACTGATGCGCATCCTCCAGGTCAGCGCCGAGTTCTTTCCCCTGCTCAAGACCGGCGGGCTGGCGGACGTCGCCGGCGCGCTGCCCGATGCCCTGGCCGCGGCCGGGCAGGACGTGCGCGTGCTGCTGCCGGGCTTCCCGGCGATCCTGGCCGGCGTGACCGAGCTCGCCGAGGTGGCGGCCTTCGATGCGCCCTGGGGCGAGCGCGCGGTGCTGCGCGCCGGCCGCATCGGCGCCGTGCAGGCCTACGTCATCGACGCGCCCGCGCGCTACGACCGCCCGGGCAACCCCTACGAGGATGCCGCGCGCCAACCCTACCCCGACAACGCGCGCCGCTTCGCGCTGCTGGGCTGGGCCGCCGCGCGGCTGGCGCGCGGCCTCGACCCGGGCTGGCGACCCGAAGTGGTGCATGCGCACGACTGGCATGCGGCGCTCGCGCCCGCCTACCTGGCCTTCGACCCCACGCCAGGCCCGCGCGTGGGCAGCGTCTTCACCGTCCACAACCTGGCCTACCAGGGCCTGTTCCTGCCCTGGGAGTTCGCCGGCCTGGGCCTGCCGCCAGCCGCCTTCCACATGAACGGGCTGGAGTACCACGGCCAGCTGTCGTTCATGAAGGCCGGGCTCTACTTCTCCGACCGGCTCACCACCGTGAGCCCGACCTACGCGCGCGAGATCCAGACCCCCGCCCAGGGCTGCGGCCTCGACGGCCTGCTGCGCGGGCGCAGCGGCGTGCTGAGCGGCATCCTCAACGGCGTGGACGACGCGGTCTGGAACCCGGCCCACGATGCGCTGCTGCCCACGCCCTTCGACACGCGCCATCCGGGCGGCAAGGCGCTGTGCAAGGCCGCGCTGCAGCAGGCGCTGGGCCTGGCCATCGCGCCCGACGCCCCGCTGTTCGTGATGGTCAGCCGGCTCACCGAGCAGAAGGGCCAGCACCTGGTGCTGGGCGCGATCGACACGCTGCTGGCGCACGGCGGCCAGCTCGCGCTCCTGGGCACCGGCGAGCGCTGGCTCGAGGAAGCCTTTCGCGCACGGGCCGCCGCAGCGCCGCAATCGGTGCATGCCACGCTGGGCTACGACGAGGGGTTCGCGCACCGGCTGTTCGGCGCCGGCGACGTGACGCTGGTGCCTTCGCTGTTCGAGCCCTGTGGTCTCACGCAGATGTACGGCCTCAAGTACGGTAGTCTGCCCCTGGTGCACCGCGTGGGCGGCCTGGCCGACACGGTGGTCGACTGCACGCTCGAGAACTTGGCCGACGGCACTGCCAGCGGCTTCGTCTTCGACGACTTCGACGCCGCCGGCTTCGACCGCGCGCTGCGCCGTGCCTTCGCGCTGTACCACCGGCCGGCCGACTGGCGCCGTGTCCGCGCGCACGCGATGCGGCAGCCCGCCGACTGGCAGACCGCCGCCGCGCACTACATCGCCGTCTGCGAGCAAGCGCTCGCCTGACCTTCCGATCCACACACACGACGACCCACCCATGACGATCGAAGAATTTGCCTACGACCATCCCGACCGCGACGTGGCCGCCTTCAAGCGCGCCGTGGCCAACAAGCTGATCTACGCGGTCGGCAAGGACCCCGTGGCCGCCAGCCCCGACGACTGGCTCAACGCCACCGCGCTGGCGGTGCGCGACCAGCTGGTCGAGCGCTGGATGGCCACCACGCGCGCGAGCTATGCGCAGGACGTCAAGCGCGTGTACTACCTGTCGATGGAGTTCCTGATCGGGCGCACCTTCACCAACGCGCTGCTGGCGCTCGAGCTGCAGGACATCGTCAAGCAGGCGCTGACCGACTTCGGCGTCGACCTCGCGGCGCTGGCCGAGCGCGAGCCCGATGCGGCGCTCGGCAACGGCGGCCTGGGCCGGCTCGCGGCCTGCTTCCTGGATTCGATGGCCACGCTGGGCGTGCCGGGTTTCGGCTACGGCATCCGCTACGAGTACGGCATGTTCCGCCAGAAGATCGTCGACGGCCAGCAGGTCGAGACGCCCGACTACTGGCTCACGCGCGGCAATCCCTGGGAATTCCAGCGGCCCGAGGTGACCTACCGGGTTCGCTTCGGCGGCCATGTGCAGAAGCGCGACGGCGGCAGCGCGGCCGACTGGGTCGACACGCACGACGTGCTGGCCGTGGCCTACGACACCATCATCCCGGGCTACGGCACGCAGGCCACCAACACGCTGCGGCTGTGGTCGGCGCGCGCCACCGAGGAGATCGACCTGTCGGCCTTCAACCGCGGCAACTACATGCAGGCGGTGGAGAGCAAGAACCACTCGGAGAACGTCTCGCGCGTGCTCTACCCCGACGACTCCACGGCCTCGGGCCGCGAGCTGCGGCTGCACCAGGAATACTTCTTCGTGAGCGCCAGCGTGCAGGACCTGCTGCGCCGCTACCTGCGCACCCACACGACCTTCGACCAGCTGCCCGACAAGGTCAGCATCCACCTCAACGACACCCATCCGGTGCTGGCGGTGCCCGAGCTGATGCGCCTGCTGCTCGACGAGCACGGCCTGGACTGGGACACCGCCTGGGGCCACACGCAGAAGGTGTTCAGCTACACCAACCACACGCTGATGCACGAGGCGCTCGAGACCTGGCCGGTCGAGATGATGGGCCGCATCCTGCCGCGCCATCTGCAGATCCTCTACGACCTGAACGCGCGCTTCCTGGCCACCGTGACGCAGAAGCTGGGTCACGACGTCGAGCTGCTGCGCCGGCTGTCGCTGATCGACGAGACCGGCGAGCGGCGCGTGCGCATGGCCTATGTGGCGGTGCTCGCGAGCCACTCGATCAACGGCGTGTCGGGGCTGCACTCCGAGCTGATGAAGCAGTCGATCTTCGCGGACTTCAACCGCATCTTCCCCGAGCGCTTCAACAACAAGACCAACGGCGTCACGCCGCGGCGCTGGCTGGCGCAGGCCAACCCGTCGCTCGCGGCGCTGCTCGACCAGCGCATCGGCCGCGGCTGGCGGCGCGACCTGATGCAGCTCGAGGCCCTGCGCCCGATGGCGCAGCAGCCGGCCTTCGTGCGCGCCTTCCGCCACGCCAAGCGCGAGAACAAGCTGCGGCTGGCCAACTGGATCGAGCAGCACATGGGCATCACGGTCGACACCGACGCGATGTTCGACGTGCAGGTCAAGCGCATCCACGAGTACAAGCGCCAGCTGCTCAACGTGCTGCACGTGGTCTCGCGCTACCAGCGCATCGTGGCCGCGCACGAGGCCGGCCAGGCCAGCGAACTGGTGCCGCGCGTGGTGGTGTTCGCCGGCAAGGCGGCCTCGGCGTACCACGCGGCCAAGCTGGTGATCCGGCTGATCAACGACGTGGCGGCGGTGGTCAACAACGACCCGCGCGTGGGCAAGCTGCTCAAGGTGGTGTTCCTGCCCAACTACAGCGTGAGCCTGGCCGAGGTCATCATGCCGGCGGCCGACCTGTCGGAGCAGATCTCGACGGCCGGCACCGAGGCCTCGGGCACCGGCAACATGAAGTTCGCGCTCAACGGCGCGCTCACCATCGGCACGCTGGACGGCGCCAACGTCGAGATGAAGGACAACGTCGGCGACGACAACATCTTCATCTTCGGCAACACCACGCCCGAGGTGGCGGACATCCGCGCGCACGGCTACCAGCCGCGCAGCTTCTACGAAGGCAACCCCGAGCTGCAGGGCGTGCTCGACGCGATCCGCGACGGCAAGTTCTCGCCCGGCGAACCCGCGCGCTACCAGGGCATCTACGACACGCTGGTGAACTGGGGCGACCAGTACCTGCTGCTGGCCGACTACGCGAGCTACGTCGAGACCCAGGCCCGGGTCGATGCGCTCTACCGCGACCCCGATGCGTGGACGCGCACGGCGATCCTCAACGTGGCGGGCATGGGCGCGTTCTCGTCGGACCGGACCATCGCGGAGTACGCGCACCAGATCTGGAAGACCAAGCCGGTGATCCTGGGTTGAGTGTTTCTCCCTCCCCCGCTGGGGGAGCGTTGGGGTGGGGGCAAGACAGCGCCTGCACATCGAGAACGTCGAATGCGGGGGCAGCCCCCATCCCCGCCTTCCCCCAAAGGGGGAAGGAGTCATACCGACACTCAGCGCGGCTTCTCGGCCGGCGGCGCCTCGGTCACGAAGCCGATCCGGCTCAGCCCGGCCTTGTTCGCGATGCCCATGAGCACCACCACGCGGCCGTAGGGCACGGTCTGGTCGGCGCGCAGCTGGACTTCGGTGCCGCGGTCGGCGGCGGCGGCCTGGGCCAGGCGGCTTGCGAGTTCCTCGTCGGTGACCGGCTGGTCGTTGAGGAAGGTCTGGCCCTTGGCGTCGACCGACAGGCCGACGAACTTCGGCGTCTCGCCCGCGGTGCCGGCGCCGGTGCGCGGCAGGTCGAGGCGGATCGAACTGGCCATCAGCGGCGCGGTGATGATGAAGATCACCAGCAGCACCAGCATCACGTCGACCAGCGGCGTCACGTTGATGTCCGACATCGGGCGCTGGCCGCCCGCGCCCACCGCGCGCCCGCCGCCGCCGGCAGCGGAACCCAGGGAGGAGCGACCGAAGGCCATGGCGCCGACCGCTAGACTGGCATGGGCCGCGCGGGCGGCGGCGGGGCCGGCGCGGCGGGTTCGCCGAACAGGCCCAGCAGGTCGTGCGCGAAGCCTTCGAGCTCGGCCTCGATGCGGCCGATCACGCGGCCGAACACGTTGTAGGCCAGCACGGCCGGGATCGCGACCGCCAGGCCGAAGGCCGTCATGATCAGCGCCTCGCCCACCGGGCCGGCCACCTTGTCGATGGTGAAGCCGCCCGTCTGGCCCGCGATGCCCGCGAGCGCGCCATGGATGCCCCACACCGTGCCCAGCAGCCCGACGAAGGGCGCGGTGGCGCCCACGGTGGCGAGCAGGATCTGGCCGGACTGCAGGCGGCGCAGCGCCGCATGCAGCGCGTCGCGCAGCGCGCGCGTGAGGCGCTGGTTGCGGTCGCCGCCGTGGCCCAGCGTGGCGCCCTGGGCATTGCCGGCCAGGGCCTTGAGGGCCGAAACGGCCGGCAGCACCAGCCGCGGGCCGTCGAAGCTCGCCACGCTGCGTTCGGCTTCGGTCAGGGTGGGCGACTGCCAGAAGGCCGCGATGCTGCGCAGCACCGCGCGCGTACCGCCGCGCAGCAGCCAGGCCTTGAGCAGGATCGCGATCCAGCTGGCCACGGACATCGCCAGCAGCAGCACCGCCACCGCGCGGCTGACGCCGTCGCCCTGGGTCAGCAGCTGCAGGACGCTCATTGGCGAACCTCCGCGCTGCGCGCCGCGGTGCGCGCTTGCTTGGGGCGGCCCGGCGCAGCGCTCATTGGCAGGGTCCTACTTGAGGCCCAGCACGTCGAACATGTCGAACAGGCCGGCCTTCTGCGTGGCCAGGAAGCGCGCGGCGCGCAGGCTGCCCTGGGCGTAGGTCGTGCGGCTGGAGGACTTGTGCGTGATCTCGATGCGCTCGCCGGTGCCGGCGAACAGCACGGTGTGGTCGCCCACGATGTCGCCGCCGCGGATGGCCGAGAAGCCGATGGTCGAGGGGTCGCGCTCGCCGGTGATGCCTTCGCGGGCATAGACGGCGCATTCCTTGAGGTCGCGGCCCAGCGCGTCGGCGATGACCTCGCCCATCTTGAGCGCGGTGCCCGAGGGCGCGTCGACCTTGTGGCGGTGGTGCGCCTCGATGATCTCGATGTCGTAGCCCGTCGACAGCGCCTTGGCCGCCATCTCGAGCAGCTTGAAGGTCACGTTGACGCCGACGCTCATGTTGGGCGCCATCATGATGGCGATGTCCTTGGCGATCTCGGCGATCTCGGCCTTCTGGGCGTCGCTGAAACCGGTGGTGCCGATCACGGCCTGCACGCCGAGCTCGCGGCACACGGCCAGGTGGGCCAGCGTGCCTTCGGGGCGGGTGAAGTCGATCAGCACCTGCGCGTTCTTCAGGCCGGCCCGCAGGTCGGACACGATCGGCACGCCGCTGGTGAAGCCCAGGAAGGCGGCGGCATCGGTGCCCAGCGCGTCGCTGTCGACGCGGTCGAGCGCGCCGGCCAATGCCAGGTCGTCGGCGTTGCGCACGGCCTCGATCAGCATGTGGCCCATGCGGCCGGAAGCGCCGGCGATCGCGATGCGGCGCGTGGAGGAGGACGGGGCGGAGAGTTCGGTCACGCGGATTCAGCCTTCAGCAGATTCGGGAGAGTTCGGGGCAGACGCGGCGGTGCGTCCCCGGGGCGCTGGCCAGCACCACCGGCACGCAGGCCGGCATGGGGCGTCAGCGCGTGGATTCCAGCGGCGGGTAGCTCGGCGGCAGCGGCGCCAGGGGTGCGGGCGGCACCGGCGCGGCATCGGTCTTGGCGGGTGCCGTCTTGTTGAGCTCTTCCTCGCTGGCCACGAGCGGCGGGATCTTGCCGCTGAACTTGCGCACGTCGAGGCCGGCCACGAATTCTTCCTCGCTGGGCATCGGGTCGCCCTGGAAGCGCTCGAGCAGCTCGCCCTTGAAGAACAGGGTCAAGCGGCGCTGCTGGGGCTCCACGCCCTGGCGACGGATGGTGAATACGTAGTCCCAGCGATCGGAATGGAACACGTCGGTGAGCAGCGAGGTGCCGAGGATCTCACGCACCTGCTGGCGCGACATGCCGGGCTTGAGCGCCTCGACCTGTTCCTTGGACACGAAGTTGCCCTGCACCACCTCGACCTTGTAGGGCGTCACGGAGTACAGCATGCCGCGTGTGCGGTCGGTCACGCTGCTGCAGGCGCCGAGCGACACGCTCGCCACGACGGCGGCAGCCAGTAGGCACAGGCGGCTTTGGGAATTGGCAAGCATGGGAAAAAGGGGGAGCGATATGATCGACCCATTGTAGCGGCTGGCCTTTTTGCGGATGGCCGCATGCACGGCCGGCTGAGGAATGACCATGGGCAATATCGACGAACTCAAGAACACCGGCCTCAAGGCCACGCTGCCGCGCCTGAAGATCCTCGAGATCTTCCAGACCGGTGGCCAGCGCCACATGACGGCCGAAGACGTGTTTCGCGTGCTGCTCAACGAACGCTCGGACATCGGCCTGGCCACCGTCTACCGCGTGCTCACGCAGTTCGAGCAGGCCGGCATCCTGGAGCGCAGCCACTTCGAGAGCGGCAAGGCGGTCTACGAACTCAACGAAGGCACGCACCACGACCACCTGATCTGCACCTCGTGCGGCAAGGTCGAGGAGTTCTACGACGCCGAGATCGAGCGCCGCCAGCAGATGATCGCCAAGGACAAGGGCTGGATCCTGCAGGACCACGCGATGTCCCTGTACGGCCTGTGCGGCGACTGCGCCAGCCGTCGATAGGCCTCCCGACTTTTACATACGCTTTCGTGTGTAAAGCCGTTCCAGGCAGACCACTCGCCCGCTGAAGCGGCCGCTGCCGTCTTCAATCGGCCGAACCGGCCTCCATCGCCTTGTGGTGGCGCGCGACGAAATCGGCATAGGTGTCGATGCCCCGCAGCTGCAGGATCGAATTGCGCACCGCCGCCTCGACCAGCACCGCGATGTTGCGCCCGGCCACCACCTGGATGATCACCTTGCGCACCGCGATGCCCAGCACGTCCTGGGTCAGCGGCGCCGCGGGCATGCGCTCGTAATCGCGCTCGAAGCTGTCGCGCCGCACCAGGTGCACGATCAGCTTGAGCCGCATCTTCCGGCGCACCGCGGTCTCGCCGAAGATCGCGCGGATGTCGAGCAGGCCGATGCCGCGCACCTCCAGCAGGTTCTGCAGCAGCTCGGGGCAGCGGCCCTCGATGGTGTTCTGGTTGATCCGGAACAGGTCGACCGCGTCGTCGGCCACCAGGCCGTTGCCGCGCGAGATCAGCTCCAGGCCGAGTTCGCTCTTGCCCAGGCCCGACTCGCCCGTGATCATCACGCCCAGCCCCAGGATGTCCATGAACACGCCGTGCATCGAGGTGCGCTCGGCGAAGTGCTTGGACAGGTAGGCGCGCAGCAGGTCGATCACATAGGCCGAGCCGTCGCGCGTGGCGAACAGCGGCAGCTGCGCGCGCTCGCAGATCGCCAGCAGCTCGTCGGGCGCGGCCTGGCCGTCGGCCAGCACCAGCACCGGCGGCTCCAGCGTGACGATGCGCGCGATGCGGCGTGCGCAATCCTCGGGCGTGCCGCGGGTCAGGTAGGCGATCTCGCGCGCGCCCAGGATCTGGACCCGGTAGGGGTGGATGTAGTTGAGGTAGCCGACCAGATCGGCCGCGGACTGCGCCCGGCTGATGACTTCCGCATCGAACTGGCGCTCCGAAGCGCCCAGCCCGGCCAGCCACTCCCAGCGCAGCGGCCCGCGGAATTCCTCGAACATCGCGTCGGCGCTGATGACGGTGGGTTTCATGGACGACTCGTGAAACGAAAAGTCACGTTATGCCAGAAACACCGCAGCGCCGGCTTTGCCGGTCTGCCGGTGTTGCCCCCGGTAGGGGCGGGAGGAGCGACACGAAGTGTCGCGGAGCCTGGGGGCGAGCAACAGTTCAGGCGAGCTGGGCGGACTGCCAGCCGGCGATCAGCGCATGCAGCGCGGCCGCGTCGGTGCTGGACTTGATCTGCTCGCGCAGGCCGGCGTCGCTCAACAGCTCGGCGATCTCGGAGAGGATCTCCAGGTGCTTCTGGGTCGCTGCCTCGGGCACCAGCAGGAAGATCAGCAGCACCACAGGCTGCTCGTCGGGTGCATCGAAGCCGATGGGGTCGGCCAGCTGGAACACGGCCGCCATGGGCGACTTGAGGCCCTTGATGCGCCCGTGCGGAATGGCCACGCCGTGTCCGAGCCCGGTCGAGCCGAGCCGTTCGCGGGCGAACAGGCTGTCGGTGATCAGGGCACGTCCCAGGCCATGGAGGTTTTCGAACAGCAAGCCGGCTTCCTCGAAAGCACGTTTCTTGCTGGTGGCGTCAACGCTCACGAGGACTTGAGCGGGCGGCAGGATGGACGCTAGGCGATTCATGGGTGGGGTCGGAGCGGGGGCGATTATGCACCCCTGCCGTAAAAAGCAAAGAGCCACCCGAAGGTGGCCCGCAAGAGTATTTGCCCGAACAGGTCGAACCCGGACCTTACATCAGACGCTTGGGCGCTGCGTGATGGTGGTCTTGGAGCTTGTCCTTGTGGCGCACGACCTGGCGGTCGAGCTTGTCGACCAGCTCGTCGACGGCGGCATAGAGATCAGCGTGGCTCGACTCCGCGAACATGTCGCTGCCCTTGACGTGAATATTGCACTCTGCCTTCTGGCGGCCCTCCTTCTCCTTCTGCTTTTCCACCGTGAGGAGCACCTTGACATCGACCACCTGATCGAAGTGCCGGGTGATCCGGTCCAGCTTGGTGGTGACGTAGCTGCGCAGTGCAGGCGTGACGTCGAGGTGATGACCGCTGATCGTCAGATTCATGAATGACCTCCTGGAATTGACGGTTGGGAAAATGGCCGCGGCACCGGAATTGGCACGTTGACCGGGGGAAGGAAGGCGGGGGAAGGGGGAGAAGGAATGCGGAAAAGAAGGAAAGGTCAATTCACTATGCCCAAGCCGCCGGGGTATTGCAATCCCTCGGGCCGACGGACCGCTGAGCGGCGTCAAGGTTGCTTCCGAATTCATAGCAGCAAACACATGGGCAGCAAGCCCCGCCATCGCAGGAAATACCAAAGGTAACGCCCGCTGCGGGGTCGGCCGACCCTTCTGAAGACAGGGTGGGAAGCGCGCCTCAGCGCCAGTTCGCCCGCATGCGCGCCAGCAGGTCGATGGTCGCCGCCGGCGGCGGCGTGTGAGGCGCGCGCGGCGGCGGTGGCGGCCAGGTGACCTGCTCGAAACGGGCCGCATCGGCCTCGGTCACGAAGCGGCTGCGCCCGGCATAGAGATGGCGGTCGCCGCGCGCCGACTGCTGCGTGACGTAGAAGCGCTGCGGCACCAGCAGGTGCAGGTGGTCCTTGGCACGCGTCATCGCGACGTAGAGCAGGCGCCGCTCCTCCTCGAGTTCCTGCGCGCCCTGGGCCACGTCGGCCGGCAGGCAGCCGTCGACCACGTTGAGCACGTGCACCGAGGTCCACTCCTGCCCCTTGGCCGAATGGATGGTCGAGAGGATCAGGTAGTCCTCGTCGAGCAGCGGCGGCCCGGGGCGGTCGCTGGTGGCCTCGGGCGGGTCGAGCGTGAGTTCGGTCAGGAAGCGCTCGCGCGAGCCGTAGCCGGCCGCGAGGCGGGCCAGCTGCTCGACGTCGCCGCGGCGCAGGCCGGCGTCGTCGTGCAGGCGTTCGAGGTGCGGCAGGTACCAGCGCAGCGCGAGTTCCATGTCGGCCGGCCAGGCGAGTGCAGGGGCACGCAGCGCGGCATAGATTTCTGCGAAGCGCGCCCACTCGACCTGCGCCGAAGCGGGCGGCTGGAAGGCCTGCACCGCCGCCGCCGGATCGGCCGCGACGTCCATCGCGTCGAGCAGCCGCGCGGCCGTGACCGGGCCGATGCCGGGGATCAGTTGCGTGACGCGAAAGCCCGCGATCCGGCTGCGCGGGTTCTGCGCGAAGCGCAGCACCGAGAGCAGGTCCTTGACGTGCGCGGCCTCGAGGAACTTGAGGCCGCCGTACTTGACGAAGGGGATGTTGCGGCGCGCAAGCTCGAGCTCCAGAGCCGCGCTGTGGTACGAGGTGCGGAACAGCACGGCCTGCGACTTGAGCGCCAGCCCGCCCTCGCGGTGCGCGAGCACGCGATCGGCCACCCACTGGGCCTGCTGCGCCTCGTCAGGCACCAGCACCAGCTGCGGCCGGCCGGCCGAGGGCTTGTCGGTCCAGAGCGTCTTGGCGTGGCGCTCGGCGGCCGCGGCGATCACCGCGTTCGAGACGTCGAGGATGGGCTGCGTCGAGCGGTAGTTGCGCTCCAGCGTGACGATGCGCGCGGCCTGCGAGAACTGGCCCGGGAAGTCGAGGATGTTGCGCACCGTGGCGCCGCGGAAGGAATAGATCGACTGCGCATCGTCGCCGACCACCGTGACGCCGCGCCCGTCGGGCTTGAGCCCGCACAGGATCGAAGCCTGCAGCCGGTTGGTGTCCTGGTACTCGTCGACCAGCACATGGTCGAAGCGCGCGCCGATCAGCGCCGCGAGCGCGGGCTCCGCCACCATGCCGGCCCAGTAGAGCAGCAGGTCGTCGTAGTCGAGCGCGTGCTGCTGCTGCTTGGCCTCGACGTAGGCCGCGAACAGGCGCTTGAGCTCGCCCTCCCATTCGGCGCACCAGGGGAAGGCATGCGCGAGCACCTCGGCCAGCGACCCGCAGGTGTTGACCGTGCGCGAGTAGATCGACAGGCAGGTGCCCTTCTGCGGAAAGCGCTTGGCGGTGGTCGAGAAACCCAGGTCGTGACGCACCAGGCCCATCAGGTCTTCTGCGTCGCCGCGGTCGTGGATGCTGAAATTCTCGGCCAGCCCGATGTGGGCCGCGTACTCGCGCAGCAGGCGCGCGCCGATGCCGTGGAAGGTGCCGGCCCAGGGCAGCGAAGGCGCCGAATCGGAGCGCAGCCCCAGCACCTGCGCCGCCACCTGGCCGGCGCGGCGCGACATCTCCTGCGCGGCGCGGCGCGAGAAGGTCAGCAGCAGGATGCGCTGCGGATCGACGCCCTGCGCGACCAGGTGCGCGACGCGGTGCGCCAGCGTGCTGGTCTTGCCCGAGCCCGCGCCGGCGATCACCAGCAGTGGCCGGGCATCGGCGAGGGCCGCGCCCACGCCGTGCTCGACGGCCGCGCGCTGCGCCTCGTTGAGCGTCGCGAGTGCAGCCGCCAGGCGCTCGGCCTGGGTGGCGGGGACGGCAGAAACAGGATGTGCGGCAGGCGGCATCGAGGCGCTACTGTACTGGATGTTCATCCAGCCATCGAACCCACTGCTTCATGCTGCAGTGCCATAATCGCGCCTCGCTGCAACCCCGGAGACCCGCATGGAAAGCTATCCGTCTCGGCAGCTTTCAACTCCCTCCTGAGCGTCGTTGGCGAGGGTCTTGAAAGCGCCCCTTCCCGCCGCCAACCGCAAGACCTTTTCACGGGAGTGAGCCATGCTCAACATCTTCACGCTTGCCAATGGGCGCCTCGTTCAGGAAGAGATCGAGGCCCTTGAGGAGCTTTCCCAATTCCAGCCCATCTGGGTCGACCTCGAATCGCCGACGGTCGAGGAGAAGCGCTGGATCAAGCAGTACTACGGCCTGTCCATCCCCGAAGACGCGATGGACGAGGACATCGAGGAATCGGCGCGCTTCTACGAGGAAGACAACGGCGAGCTCCACATCCGCAGCGACTTCTTGATCGACGAGGAAGAGAACGCGCGCTCGGTGCGCGTGGCCTTCATCCTCAACCAGCACAACGCCGAGCTGCGCAGCCGCGGCGTGCTGTTCTCGATCCACGACCAGGACATCCCGGTGTTCCGCCTGCTGCGCATGCGCGCACGCCGCGCGCCGGGCCTGATCGAAGACGCCAAGGAAGTGCTGCTCAAGCTGTTCGACGCCGACGCCGAATACTCGGCCGACACGCTGGAGAACATCTACGACGAGCTCGAGGTGGCGGGCAAGAAGGTGCTCGAGGGCAACGTGAGCGACGAGCTGGCCGGCGAGGTGCTGGGCGCCATCGCGCGCCAGGAAGACTTGAACGGGCGCATCCGCCGCAACGTGATGGACACGCGCCGCGCGGTGAGCTTCATGATGCGCAGCAAGATGCTCAACGCCGAGCAGTTCGAGGAGGCGCGGCAGATCCTGCGCGACATCGAGTCGCTCGACAACCACACGGCCTTCCTGTTCGACAAGATCAACTTCCTGATGGATGCGACCGTCGGTTTCATCAACATCAACCAGAACAAGACCATCAAGATCTTCTCGGTGGCCAGCGTCGCGCTGCTGCCACCCACGCTGATCGCCAGCGTCTACGGCATGAACTTCCGCGTCATGCCCGAGATCGACTGGGCCTACGGCTATGCCTATGCGATCGCGCTGATGGTGGCGAGTGCGCTCGTGCCGATGTGGTACTTCCGGCGCCGCGGCTGGTTGAAGTGACCACCCCCGAGGGCTGACGCCCTCCCCCTCAAGGGGGCGACACCGCTGGCCCGGCTAAGCCGGTTCCAGGGTGTCTCTGGTGAAGACGCGGACCACGCCCGCTGGCCCGGCAAAGCCGGTTCCAGGGTGTCTCTGGTGAAGGCCGCCCTGCCGTTCTAGCGTTGGGGTTTGGGCAATGCGCTCAGCAGCGCATCCACGATTGCAGCCGAATAGGGACTGGCGACGGTGCGGATGAACTCGAGGAAATCGCCGTGGGCGGCGTCGTCGGCGCGGTCGGAGATGGTCCGCACCGCCGCGAAGGGCAGGTCGAAGTCATGGCAGACCTGGGCGAAGGCAGCGCCTTCCATTTCCACGGCGAGCGCATCGGGCAGTTCGGCCTGCAGCGCGCGCGCTTCGGCCGTGGTGGACACGAAGCGGTCGCCGCTGATCACCAGCCCGTGGTGCACGCGGGCCTGCGGCAGGGCGATGCGGGCGGCTTCGCGCAGCGCGGCGGCGAGCTCGGCATCGGCCGGGAAACGGCTCCTCGCGTAGAGCGGCACCTCGTGGCGCGGGACGATCGGCGAGGCGTCCATGTCGTGCTGCAGGAAGGCCTCGGCGACCACCACGTCGCCGACCTGCACGCCCGGACCCAGGCCGCCCGCGACGCCGGTGAAGACCACGCGGCCGACGCGGAAGCGCTCGGCCAGCACCGTGGCCGTGGTGGCGGCCGCCACCTTGCCGATGCGCGCCAGCACCGCGATCACCTCATGGCCCTGCAGATGGCCCTGCCAGAAGTCGCGGCCCGCGACCGTGACCCTGCGCTCGTCGGGCATGCGCTCGAGCAGCGCGGCCAGCTCTTCGTGCATCGCCGCGACGATGGCGATCGGCGCCGCGGCGTGCATCCTGCGGCCCTTCCTACTGCTTTGCGTCGCGCAGTTCGCGGCGCAGGATCTTGCCCACCGGCGTCTTGGGCATGTCGGAGCGGAACTCGATGACCTTCGGGCGCTTGTAGCCCGTGAGGTTCTCGCGGCAGAAGGCACGCACCTGCTCCTCGGTCAGCGACGGGTCCTTGCGCACGATCACCAGCTTGACCGCCTCGCCGGTCTTCTCGTCGGGCACGCCGACGGCCGCGCATTCGAGCACGCCAGGGATCAGCGCCGCCACGTCCTCGACCTCGTTCGGGTACACGTTGAAGCCCGAGACCAGGATCATGTCCTTCTTGCGGTCGACGATCTTGAAGAAACCGCGTTCGTCGACCACGCCGATGTCGCCCGACTTGAACCAGCCGTCGGCCGTCATGACCTTGGCGGTCTCGTCGGGCCGCTGCCAGTAGCCGGCCATCACCTGCGGGCCCTTGATCGCGATCTCGCCGCGCTCGCCCGGTGCCACTTCCTGGCCCGCATCGTCGAGCAGCGTCATGCGCGTGCTCGGCAGCGGTACGCCGATGGTGCCGGTGTAGGCGGTGCTGGTGATCGGGTTGCAGCTCACCGTGGGTGAGGTCTCGGACAGGCCATAGCCCTCGCAGATCGGGCAGCCGGTCTTCTCGAGCCAGAGCTTGGCCACGGCGCCCTGCACCGCCATGCCGCCGCCGACCGAGACCTGCAGGTGCTTCCAGTTCACGGTGCCGAAGTCGGGATGGTTGGCCAGGCCGTTGAACAGCGTGTTGACCGCGGGGAAGCTGTGGAAGGTGTGCTTCGACAGCTCCTTGAGCGTGGCCGCGAGGTCGCGCGGGTTCGGGATCAGCAGCACCTTGCCGCCGGTGCGCAGGCCCAGCATCATGTTCACCGTGAAGGCGAAGATGTGATACAGCGGCAGCGCGCAGACGCTGGTCGGCTGCTCGCCGGCCGGCACCTTCTGCATCGCGGGCGAATTCCAGGCTTCGGACTGCAGCACGTTGGCGATCACGTTGCGATGCAGCAGCACCGCGCCCTTGGCCACGCCGGTGGTGCCGCCGGTGTACTGCAGCACCGCGACGTCGTCGGGCCCGACCACCGGGGACTTGAGCGGATGCCGCCCGCCTTCGCCCAGCGCCTTGTTGAAGCGCACCGCGCCCGGCAGTTCGTAGGGCGGCACCAGCTTCTTGACCTTGCGCACCACATAGTTGACGAGCGTGCCCTTGAGCAGGCCCAGCCGGTCGCCCATCGCGCCCAGCACGATGTGGCGGATCGGCGTGGACGCGAGGCAATGCTGCAGCGTCGCCGCGAAGTTCTCCATGATCACGATGGTCGTCGCACCGCTGTCCTGCAGCTGGTGCTCGAGCTCGCGCGCGGTGTAGAGCGGGTTGACGTTGACCAGGATCAGGCCGGCCCGCAGGATGCCGGCCACCGCGATCGGGTACTGCAGGCAGTTGGGCATCATCACCGCCACGCGGTCGCCCTTGACCAGGCCCAGGCCCTGCAGATAGGCCGCGAAGTCGCGGCTCTGCCGATCGACCTCGGCATAGCGCATGTCCTTGCCCATGAAGCTGTAGGCGGTGCGGTCGGCGTACTTCGAGAAGCTCTCCTCCATCAAGCCGACCAGCGAGGCATAGCTCGAGGGGTCGATGTCGGCGGGGACGCCGGGGGGATAGCTCGCGAGCCAGGGACGGTCCGTCATGTTCTTGTCTCCACTTGAGAAAAAAAGAAAGCGCCGCGACGCGGCGCCTGCGGTCTTCAGGCGAAGGCCTGTGCGGCCTCCTCGGCTTTTCGGCCTACTCGATCGCCTTGCCCATGTCTTCCACGACCTTCTTGGCGTCGCCGAAGACCATCATGGTCTTGTCCATGTAGAAGAGTTCGTTGTCCAGGCCCGCGTAGCCCGCGGCCATGGAGCGCTTGTTCACGATCACCGTCTTGGCCTTGTAGGCCTCCAGGATCGGCATGCCGTAGATCGCGCTGCCCTTGGTGTGCGCGGCCGGGTTCACCACGTCGTTCGCACCCAGGATGATCGCCACGTCGGCCTGGCCGAACTCGCCGTTGATGTCCTCCATCTCGAACACCTGGTCGTAGGGCACCTCGGCCTCGGCCAGCAGCACGTTCATGTGCCCCGGCATGCGCCCGGCCACCGGGTGGATCGCGTACTTCACCGTGATGCCCTTGTCGGTGAGCTTCTGCGCGAGTTCCTTGACCGCATGCTGCGCGCGTGCCACCGCCAGGCCGTAGCCGGGCACGATCACCACCGTCTCGGCATTGCTCAAGACGAAGGCCGCGTCGTCGGCACTGCCGCTCTTGACCGGGCGCTGCTCCTTGGCCGCACCACCGGCCGTGACCGCCTCGCCGCCGAAGCCGCCCAGGATCACGTTGAAGAAGCTGCGGTTCATGGCCTTGCACATGATGTAGCTCAGGATCGCGCCCGAACTGCCCAC
>NZ_JAAAFX010000004.1:1848244-2295582 GCF_019352895.1 Variovorax boronicumulans
AGTGAAGGTGGCGCTCAAGGACCCGGACTTCATCAAGAAGGAAGAGGGCCTGGGTGCGGTGGTGGTGACGGACAAGCGCGTGGAACCGGCCGAGCACAAGAAGTTCGTGCAGGCGGAAGTCGCGCGCTTCGGCCCGGTGATCAAGGCTGCAGGCGTGTACGCGGATTGAGGCGGGCATGCCCGGGACTGCGGTTGGTGGCGAGGGTAAGTCCGTGGCGCCGCGCGCCGGTGCGGTGACTAGGATCGACTCCCTTCGCCGCCGTCGCGCGGACCCTCGCTCCACGCTGCTCCCGTGTCACTGCTCCTGTCCGTCGGCCGTGCCGTGCTGAACATCTCCGTGCCCCGCCGGCCCGGCTTCGCGGGCGCGCCCGACGGTTTGCTGGCCGGCCTACAGGCCGACACCCCTGGTGCGTCCGAACGCCGGGGTGCGGTGCACCGATGGCGCTGGATCGCCATCGGCGCCTGGCTCTGCCTGATCGCCTCGGGGGGCATGCTGGCCTATACGCTCGGCGAGCGCGCCGGCATCCATTCGCTGCAGCAGGGCACGACGCATCGGCTCGACATCTACTCGGCGAGCCTGCGCAGCGAACTCAACCGCTACGAGTACCTGCCGCAGGTGCTGTCGCTGAGTCCGGACGTGCTGGACTTGCTGCGCAAGCCCTCCGACAGGAACCTGCAGCTCGACGCCAACGTCTACCTCGAAACGGTCAATGCGCACGCGCTGGCCTCGGCCATCTACGTGATGGACGCGCAGGGCCTCACGCTGGCCGCCAGCAACTGGAACCAGCGTGGCAGCTTCGTCGACATCAACTTTTCCTACCGGCCCTATTTCCAGGATGCTCTGCGCGGGCAGCCCGGGCGCTTCTACGGCATCGGAACGGTGAGTCGCGAGCCCGGCTACTACTTTTCCTTCGGCATTCCGGGCGAGGGTGACATGCTCGGCGTCGCCACCGTCAAGGTCAGCCTCGACAAGCTCGACGAGGCCTGGTCGCACTCCACCGAGAAGGTGCTGGCGGTCGATGGCAACGGCGTGGTCTTCCTGTCGTCCGATTCGGCCTGGAAATTCCGCGCGCTGCGCCCACTGTCCAGCGAGACGCTGATTGAGCTCGCGAAGACACGCCAGTACGCAGAGGCCGGCGAGCTGACGCCGATCGAGATGCGCGAGAAGAAGCGGCTCTCGGGCGGCGACAGCACGGTGGTGCAGCTGAGTGCGAACGAAGCCCGCCGCCAGACCGGCGGCGAACCCTTCGGCCCCGACTACCTGCTCGACAGCCGTCCCGTGGACGGCACCGACTGGAAGCTCATCATGCTGTCGGACATGAAGCCCGCGCATGCGCTGGCCCGCACCAGCGCGCTCGCGACCATGTTCGCGCTGGTCTTCCTCACCCTGCTGGTGCTGTTCTTCCAGCAGCGCCGGCGCATCGTCCACCAGCGGCTGGCGGCGCGCGAGGCGCTGCAGCAGGCCTACGACGAACTCGAGCACATGGTGGGGCTGCGTACCGAGGCGCTCAGCGCGGCCAACCATCACCTGCAGAGCGAGATCACCGAACGCAAGCGCGCTGAGGAGATACTGAAGACCACGCTCGACGACCTGGTGCAGACCGGCAAGATGGCCGTGCTGGGCCAGATGTCCGCAGGCATCACGCACGAGCTCAACCAGCCGCTGGCCGCCTTGCGCACGCTGTCGGCCAATGCGATGGTGTATCTGGAGCGCGGGCAGGGCGCTCAGGTCGACTTCAATCTGCGCACCATCTGCCAGCTTACTGACCGGATGGGCCAGATCACGGCGCAGCTCAAGAAGTTCGCGCGCCGTTCGGCCGTGGAACTGCAGCCGGTGGTCCTGGGCGACGTGATCGCCGACGCGCTGTTCCTGCTGAACCAGCGCATCCGCCACGACCAGATCCGGATCGAGCAGGCCATCGAGCCGGGCCTGCTGGCGCTGTGCGAGGGCAACCGGCTCGAGCAAGTGGTGGTCAACCTGCTGACCAATGCCTTCGACGCGACCCTGACCGCGACCGACGGCGCCCCGGCGATCCCGCGCCGAGTGCGCATCGTGGCACGCAGCGGCCCCGAGGGTGCGCGGCTGGAGATGCACGACAACGGCACGGGCATCGCGCCCGAGATCATGCCGCGCCTGTTCGAGCCCTTTTTCACCACCAAGGAGCAGGGCGTCGGCCTGGGCCTGGGCCTCGCCATATCGGCTGGCATCGTGCGCGACTTCGGCGGCCTGTTGCGCGCCGGCCAAAGCGAGCTCGGCGGTGCGGTCTTCATCGTCATCTTGCGCAACGGACAGCGCGCGGAAACCCCCTCTCATGCCTGAACAACTCGAAGTGCTGTTTGTCGAAGACGATCCATCGGTGCGCTTGGGCAGCACGCAGGCGCTGGAGCTCGCCGGGCTGCGCGTGTCGGGCTTCGTCTCGGCCGAGCAGGTGCGGCCGCACGTGGTGCCGGGCTTCGCCGGCGTGCTGGTCACCGACGTCAAGCTGCCGGGCGCCGACGGGTTGGCCTTGCTGGCCCATGCGCTGGAGGTCGACCCGACGCTGCCGGTGATCCTGGTGACCGGGCATGGCGACATCACGATGGCGGTACAGGCGATGCGCCTGGGCGCCTACGATTTCATCGAGAAGCCCTTCTCGCCGGAGCAACTCACCGAGGTGGTGGTGCGTGCGCTCGAGAAGCGGGCGCTGAGCCTCGAGGTGGAGCGGCTGCGCCGCAAGCTCGAGGGCTACGAGGCGATCGAGGCCAAGCTGATCGGGCGTTCGTCGGCGATGCAGCGCCTGCGCCGCATGGTGCTCGACCTGGCCGGCACCGATGCCGACGTGCTGATCCTGGGCGAAACCGGCACCGGCAAGGAGCTGGTCGCGCGCTGCCTGCACGACTATGGACGCCGCCGCGCCGGACACTTCGCCGCCATCAACTGCGGGGGCATGCCCGAGGCCCTGTTCGAGAGCGAGATGTTCGGCCACGAGGCGGGCGCCTTCACCGGGGCCTCGAAGCGGCGCATTGGCAAGGTCGAGCATGCGCGCGCGGGCACGCTGTTCCTCGACGAAATCGAGACCATGCCGATGAGCCTGCAGGTCAAGATGCTGCGCATGCTGCAGGAGCGCAAGTTCGAGCGCCTGGGCTCGAACGAGCTATTGCCCATGGATTCGCGCGTGATCGCCGCGACCAAGGCCGACCTGCTCGAGGCCGCGGGCGAGCAGAAATTCCGGGCCGACCTCTACTACCGCCTGAGCGTGGTGGTGCTGACACTTCCGCCCCTGCGCGAACGGCGCGAGGACATCCCGTTGCTGTTCACCCATTTTGCGATGCAGGCCGCGTTGCGCTACGAGCGCGAGCTGCCGAACGTGTCGCCGCGCCATCTTCAGGCCCTGATGACGCACGCCTGGCCCGGCAACGTGCGCGAGCTGTGCAACATGGCCGACCGCTTCGTGCTCGGGCTGTGGGACGGGGCGCCCGGCTTCAGCAGCGAGGCGCAGGGCACGCGGTCGCTGGACGAGCAGATGGTGCATTTCGAGCGCTACCTGATCCAGGAAGCCTTGGAGGCCTGCGGCGGCAGCGCGACTGCGGCGGCCGAGCGGCTGGGCGTGCCGCGCAAGACGCTCTACGACAAGATGCGTCGCCTCGGGCCGCTCGAGGCCGCAGCCGGCGACGCAGCCTCGCGCCGCGCGCTACGCAGCGCCTGAGTCCGCGGACGCCGGATGGCGGGCATCGTCCTACGCCGCCGTCGCCGCGAAACTGACACCATGGGCTTTTGCATCGCGGCCAGCATGGTGTCATGAACAGATCCTTCTCTCTTTGCCTTTTCCTGGGTGCCTGCGCATTCGGGGCCGGCGCCGGCGCCGAAGAGGTCAAGGTACCCATCGACAGCAACGACAAGCGCATCGTCTACGTCACGCCCAACGTGGTGTCGACTGAAAACACCGTGGTTACCAACGGTGCCACGGTCGGCGTGCAGAAGCCCGACGGCAGCACGGCCTATGGCGGCATGAACACCGCGGGCGAGCGGCCCACCTATTCGGTGGGCGCGAGCACGGGCGGCGACGTGTCCTTCTCCGCGGGCGTGCAGTCCGACGGGCGCAAGGAAAGCGCCGCGGTCAAGGCGGGCGTGACGATCAAGTACTGATCGCCTGCTGCCGCATCCTCAGGCCGGCACGCCCGATGTCGGCCTGCGCATGGCTTCCACGCGGCGGCGTACCGTCGCGATGTTGCGCCGCAGGGCATAGAGCTCGTCTGCATAGGACAGCGGTACCGCCACCTTGTTGACGCGGTCGTCGAGGTCGTCGAGCTCCTTGAGCAGCTTGTCCTTCGCATCGGTGCCGCCTTCGAGCCGGCTCTCGACATCGCGCAGCCGCGCATACCAGCGGAACACCCGCGAGCGCACGCGGAACTGGTAGAGCGGCGGCACCACGCGCGACAGCGGCAGCATCAGCACCACCAGGCCGCCGAGCACCAGCCACATCCGTTCGACCAGGTTGCTGGCCCAGAAGGGCAGGTAGCGCTGCCAGAAGGGCGGCGTGCCGTTGATGGCGCGGTCGCCTTCGGGGCTGACCGGCAGTTCGCTGGTGCGCGTGTTGGGGAAGTCGCGTGCGCGGTTGAACCAGCCGGCCTCGCCGTGCAGCGTCTGCGCGCTCTGCGCGAACAGCTGCTGCAGCGCCGGGTGGGTCTGCTCGCGCGACAGCAGCGAGGTGGTGGCGGCGAGCATCGACACGTCGGCGGGCGGCAGGTCCTTGGCGAGGTCCACCACGCCGCGCGGCAACGACACGGCCGACAGGAAGGCGAAGCGGCGCGAGTAGGCGTCGCTCTGGCCGAAGTCCATCAGCGCGATACCGGGGGTGCGCAGGAGGTGCTGCACCTGCGGCGATTGCGGTGCCGAGGCCAGCACGATCACGTCGAGCAGGCCGGCCTGCAACGCTTCGGAGGCCGACTTCTGCTCCAGGTGCGACAGCTGCATCTGCGCCGGGTCGAGGTGGTTGGCGCGGAACATCTTGTCCATGATCTCGGGCACGCCGCTGCCCAGCTTGTCGACGTTGACGCGCAGGCCGTGCAGTTGGGCCAGCGATGTCAGCGTGCCGGTCTTGCGGTCGATGCGCCGCGCGGTGTCGCTGCGGTAGAAGACCCACAGCGGTTCGTAGAACAGGCTGCCCAGCGAGCGCAGGCCGGCTTCCTCGTCGGCCACCACGTCGGCGCTGCCGCCGCGCACGAAGGCCACGTCGACGTCGCCGTTGCGCAGCATTTGCAGGTTGTCGGAGGAGCCGTCGCTGGGCCGAAGCTCGACCTGGATGCCGCTGGTGGCCAGCGCCTGTGCGTAGCGCTTGCCGAATTCGGCGTAGGCGCTGCCGGCCGGGCCGGTGGCCAGCGTCACGCGCTGGGGCGGCTGTGGCTGCAGCCACCAGTAGGCTGCGACCAGCATCGCGATGACCAGGAACACCACCGGCCCGGCCGAGGCGATCAGGTCGCGGATCGAGAGCAGGAAGAGCTTGAGGGGTTTGGGCATCGACATGGCGGGTCTCGTGATCAGCGGGGGGCGGGCGCCGCGCCGGCCAGTTCGGCCGCGCAGGGGAAGTGCTGGCCGTCGACGTCGAGCGAGCGCGCGGCCTGCACCGCGCGCAGCGTGGCGCGCGCCACCACTTCGGCGGCCATCGCGCTGAGCACCGTCATGCCGGGGGCATCGCCTTCGAGCGGCACGCGGCAGGTGGCGAGCGCGAACAGCGTGTCGCCGTCGCTCATGGTGTGGACCGGGTTGATGCTGCGCGCCAGCCCGTCGTGCGAGACCATGGCCAGGCGGTTGGCCTGTACCTTGGTCAGCACCGCGTCGGTGGCGATCACGCCGATGGTGGTGTTGGTGCCGGCCAGGAGCGGCCTGGGCGCCTCGCCGCGCATCAGCGCGCGCCGGATGTCGAGCAGCGCGCGGCCGTCGACCGTGCGCGCGCCGGCCACCACCTGTGCGGTGTCGGGGTCGATCACGTCGCCCAGCGCGTTGCAGGCGATCAGTGCGCCCACGGTGACGCCGCCGACCGTGACCGAGGCGCAGCCGATGCCGCCCTTCATCGCGCGGTCGACGCCGAACAGCTTGCCGACCAGCGCGCCGCTGCCCGCGCCCACGTTGCCTTCGGCCGGCGGCTGCGTCGACGCGGCCTCGCAGGCTGCATAGCCCGCGGCCGCGTCGGGGCGGATGCGCGCATCGCCCACGGGCAGGTCGAACAGCACGGCCGAGGGAATGATGGGCAGCGTGCCGAAGCGCACGTCCATGCCGACGCCGCGTTCCTCGAGCCAGCGCATCGCGCCGTCGGTGGCGGCCAGGCCCCAGGCGCTGCCGCCGGCCAGCATCACGCCATGCACCTGCTGCACCAGGTTGCCGGGCGAGAGCAGGTCGGTCTCGCGCGTGCCGGGCGCGGCGCCGCGCACGTCGACGCCACCGACCGCGCCCTCGCGCGTGAGGATGATGGTGCAGCCGGTGGGCCGGCGCGGGTCGCTGAAATGGCCGACTTCGATGCCGGCGACATCGGTGATCGACCCTGCAGAGGGAGGAAGAAGAGAAGAGGGTGCGGACATGGCGGCCGATTATGGGACTGTGCCTCTACGATAGGCCCATGACAGTTGAAGCAAATGGTGTCGCCCAGCGCGGCGACGCAAGGCGCCACGTGGTGGTGATCGGCGCGGGCGCGGTGGGCAGTGCGACCGCGATCGAGGCCCTGCGCGCCGGGCTGCGCGTGACCGTGGTCGAGCCTGAGGTGCCTGGCAGCCCGCATGGTGCGAGCTACGGCAATGCGGGCTGGTTGTCTTCGCACTCGGTGGTGCCGCCCGCGTTGCCGGGTGCCTGGCGCAAGGTGCCGGGCTGGCTGGCCGATCCGCTGGGGCCGCTCGCGCTGCGCTGGCGCTACCTGCCGCGCGCGCTGCCCTGGCTGCTGCGCTACCTGGCCTCGGGCTGGACCGAGGCGCGCGTGCAGCGCACGGCCGAGGCGTTGCGCAGCCTGCTCGCGGATGCGCCCGCGCTGCATGCGCAGCTCGCGGCCGAGGCCGGCGTGCCGCAGCTCATCGCGCAACGCGGCCTGCTGCATGCCTACCGTTCGCGTGACGAGTTCGAGGGCGATGCACTGGGCTGGCGCGTGCGCGCGCGGGTGGGCGTGCGCTGGGAGGAATGGTCGGCCGAGGAACTGCATCGCCGCGAACCGGACCTCGATGCGCGCTACACGCTGGGTGTCTTCGTGCCCGAGGCCGGCCATTGCCGCAACCCGGGCGCCTATGTGGCGGCGCTGGCGCAGCATGCGGCGGCCCAGGGCGCGCGCTGGGTGGCGTCGCGCGCCACGGGCTTCCGCATCGAAGCCGGCCGCCTGCGCGCGGTGCACACCGAGGGCGGCGACATCGCCTGCGATGCGGCCGTGATCTGCGCGGGCGCCTATTCGCGCCCGCTGGCCGCGGCCGCGGGCTCGCCGGTGCCGCTCGACACCGAGCGTGGCTACCACGTGGTGGTCGAAGGCGCGCGTGTCGGGCCGCGCACGCCGGTGATGGTGGCCGACGGCAAGCTGATCGCGCACTGGATGGACGGCGGCCTGCGCGCCGCCGGGCAGGTCGAGATCGGCGGGCTCGATGCCGCGCCCGACTGGCGCCGCGCGGACATCCTGCTGCGCCACCTGCGCTCGATGTTCCCGGCCCTGGCCGAGGACGATGCAGCGACGGTCAGGCACTGGCTGGGCCGCCGCCCCAGCATGCCCGACGGTCTGCCCTGCATCGGCCCGTCGGCGGCCAGCAAGGATGTGGTGCTGGCCTTCGGCCATGGCCATGTGGGCCTGGGCGGCTCGGCCCGCACGGGCCGATGGGTGGCGCAACTGCTCACGGGCGTCGCGCCCGAGAATTCGCTCGCGCCCTTCGATCCGAAGCGCTTCGGCTGAGAACGCCTGCGTTCAGCGCAGCGGCTCGATCGACAGCACGGTGAGCGCGCCGTCGACCTTGTCGGCGGTGAAGCGCACCTTGTCGCCTTCCTTGAGCTGCGCCAGCAGCGCGGGGTCGCGCACGCGGAACACCATGGTCATCGGGCTCATCTCGATGTTCGGGATCTCCTGGTGCCGCAGCGTGATCTTCTGGGCCTGGGGATCGACCTTGCGCACCTCGCCCTCGACCGAGGGCAGGGCGCCTTGCGCGAAGACGTGGACCGTCACGGCGGCCAGCATGGCAGCCAGCGCTGCATTCCATTGCTTTTTCATGGGTGTTCCTTGGGGTGGTTTCAACGATAGCTTTGGTAGACACGCGTGCTGCCGTCGGCCAGCACCAGCAGCACGTCGTAGGCGTCGCGCTGGTTGCCATAGGCGGGGCCGTCCATGCCGGGCGAGCCGATCGGCATGCCGGGCACCGCGAGGCCGACGGCCTTGGGCTTTTCTTTGAGCAGCCGGTGCACCTCGCGTGCCGGCACATGGCCTTCGATGGCATAGCCGCCGACCAGGCCGGTGTGGCAGGAGCCCAGCTTGGCCGGGATGCCCAGCCGCGCGCGGGCGGCGTTGTTGCCTTCGTCGTGCACGCGCGTGGCCAGGCCGTTCTTGTGGAGGTGCAGCACCCAGTCCTGGCAGCAGCCGCAGTTCGGGTCCTTCCATATCTCGACCATGGGCGCGGCCGCCAGGGCGGCCAGCGGCAGGGTGCCGGAGGCCAATGCCAGCAGCGGGCCCGCGCGTTGGAGCAATGTGCGTCGTTGCATCGTTTTCTTTCCTTTCGTGTCGCGAAGCTTCAAGGTTTGGCGGTAGCGGCCAGCACGCGGATGCGGCCGGCCATGCCCAGTTCGTAGTGGTCGTCGACCAGGCAGGCGAAGTCGAAATCGCCGGCGCGGTTGAAGGTCCAGACCATGGCGCCGGTCTTGCCCGCGGGCACGTGGGCCATCCAGGGATCGTCGTGTTCCATGCCCGGGAACTTCCGCATCATGGCGGCATGGGCCTCGATCTCGGCCTTGGTGCCGAGCACGAGCTCGTGCAGTTCCTGGCCGCGGTTCTTCAACTGGAGCCGGACCGTCTCGCCTTCGCGCACCTCGATCATCGAGGGGGTGAAGCTCATGTCGTCGGCCATCGCGATGTCGATGGTGCGGGTCACGGCGCGGGCCTCGCCGGCGATGCCCCAGGGCTTCTGCTCGGGCGCGAGCGTGGCCGCGCCCTGGGGCTTGGCACCGTGGTTCTCGTGCGCCAGCGTGGTGCCGGTGGCCGCCACAAGCACGAGGCCGGCGGCGAGGGATGCGAGTGTCTTGTGCATGGTGATGTGAATGTCGTGAAGGGGTTCAGTGGTCGTGTGCGCCGTGGCCCGAGGGCTTGCGCACGGTGGCGTCGGGCGTGCCTGCCGCCGGGGCGGCCTGCGTCGGTGGCGGCGCATCGACGTTCGGCACCTCGCGGGCCACGGTGCCGGCGGGGTGCCTGAACCAGCCCGGGTCGCTGTAGTCGCCGGGCTTCTGGTCGCGCCGCACCTTGAGCAAGGTGAACATGCCGCCCATCTCGGCCGCGCCGAAGGGGCCGCTGCCGGTCATCATCGGCACCGTGTTGTCGGGAATGGGCATCTCCATGCTGCCCATGTCGGCCATGCCCTTGTCGCCCATCACCATGTAGTCGGGCACCAGCTTGCGGATCTTCTCGGCCACGCCCCGGTGGTCGACGCCGATCATGGTCGGCACCTCGTGGCCCATGGGTCCCATCGTGTGGTGGCTCTTGTGGCAGTGCAGGGCCCAGTCGCCTTCCTCGTCGGCGATGAATTCCATCTGCCGCATCTGGCCCACCGCCACGTCGACCGACACCTCGGGCCAGCGCGCGCTCTTGGGCACCGGGCCGCCGTCGGTGCCCGTGACCTCGAACTCGTGGCCGTGGATGTGCACCGGGTGGTTGGTCATCGTGAGGTTGCCGACACGGATGCGCACCCTGTCGCCCTGGCGCACGTTGAGCGTGTCGATGGCCGGGAACACGCGGCTGTTGAAGCTCCAGATGTTGAAGTCGGTCATGGTGTTGACCTTGGGCGTGGCCGCGCCGGGCTCGACGTCGAAGCTGCCCAGCAGGAAGCAGAAGTCGCGCTGCACCGGCGCGATCAGCGGATGCCGCGCCTTCGGGTGCGTGACCCAGAAGCCCATCATCCCCATCGCCATCTGCACCATCTCGTCGGCATGCGGGTGGTACATGAAGGTGCCGGGCCGGCGCGCGGTGAACTCGTAGACGAAGGTCTTGCCCGGCGGGATGTGCGGCTGCGTGATGCCGCCGATGCCGTCCATGCCGTTGGGCAGGCGCTGGCCATGCCAGTGCACGGTGGTGTGCTCGGGCAGGCGGTTGGTGACGAAGATGCGCACGCGGTCGCCCTCGACCACCTCAAGGGTCGGGCCCGGCGACTGGCCGTTGTAGCCCCACATGTTGACCTTGAAGCCGGGCGCCATCTCGCGCACCACGGGCTCGGCCACCAGGTGGAATTCCTTGACGCCCTGGTTCATGCGCCAGGGCAGCGTCCAGCCGTTGAGGGTGACGACCGGGTCGTAGGGGCGGCCGTCGGGCGGCAGCAGCGGCGCGGCGGTGTCGGTCGAGGCCTGGGTGTGGGCCTCGGGCAGCGCGGCCAGCGCGGCGCGGCCCACGCCGGCCGCGGCGATGGCGGTGGCGGCGCCGGTGAAGAAGTGGCGGCGGTCCATCAGTGGGCTCCTGCGGTGGAAGGGAGGGCGGCGCTGTCGCCCGGTGATTGCAGCGCGTTCACGCCGGCCGGCGAGCTGCCGGTGAGCGCGAACTGCAGGTCGGTGTCGGCCAGCCAGAAGTCGCGCTGCGCGTCCATCGCGGCATTGACGGCCAGCATGCTGGCGCGGGTCTCGGCCAGCAGCTCCCACACGCTGGCCAGCATGCCGTTGTAGCGCAGCACCATCTGCTCGTTGACCTGCTGGCGCAGCGGCAGCACCTCGGTCTGGTAGCGCTGCGCGATGTCCCAGGCGCTGCGCCAGCCGCCGTAGGCTTCGCGCGCCTCGCTCGCGGCCAGCAGGCCGGTGGCACGCACGCGGGCCGCCGACTGGCGATAGAGCGCCTCGGCCCGCGCGCTGCGGGCCTGGCCCCAGTCGAACAGCGGGATCGGCAGCGAGAGTTCGAAACCTTGCTGCGTGCGGCGGCTGCCGTCTGCGTCGTTCTCGAATTTGGTGTTGCGCACGCCGCCGATCTCCAGCGCATCGACGAAGCGGGTCGCATGGGTGAGGCCCAGCGAATCGGCGGTGGCCGCGGTCTGGGCCTGGGCGGCGCGCACGTCGAGCCGGTCGCGCAGCGCGCTGGCCTGCACATCGGCGAGCGCGGGCATCGACACGGGCAGCGGTGGCAGGCGATCGGGCAGCCGGTAGCCGGCCTGCGCCGCGCTCAAGCCCAGCAGGCGCGTGAGCTGCTCGCGCGCGGACAGCGCAGCCTGCTCGGCGCGCGCCAGCTGGGCTGCGGCATCGGCATGCAGCAACTGCTCGCGCGTGCGCTGCAGCGCGCTCCAGTTGCCGACCTTGGCCATGCGCTCGGCCAGTTCGGCACCGGCCTCGGTGGCCGACTTCGCGTCACGCAGGTAGACCACGGCCTGCTGCGCGGCCACCGCGCGCACCCAGGCGCGGCGCGTGTCGGCCGCCAACTGCAGCACGCTCTGCGCGGCCTGCAGCTTGGCGACCTCGTGGCGCTGGCCGGCCCAGCGCGCCTGCCAGGGCAGGGTGAGCAGGCCCAGCACGTTGAAGTTGATCGCGCGCTCGAGTTCGAGCTCGCGGCCTTCGCGCAGCCGGCCGAAGGCGAACACGGGGTTGGGCAGCGAAGCGGCCTGCACGCGGTCGGCATCGCTGAGCTGCAGGGTGGCGAAGGCCTCCTGCATGCGCGGGCTGTTGGCCAGCGCGATGCGCACCGCAGCCTGTGCGTCGAGCGGTTGTGCGAGCAGCGCGTCGACGGCCTCGCGGCTGGCCGCGTCGGAGGTGGCGCGCGGCGTGGCGTCGCCGAGGATGGCGTTGCCACCGACCAGCGACTGCACGTCGTGCTCGCCGCCGTCGGGCGCGAGGCTGGCACAGCCGGCCAATGCGAGCGCGGCGGCCAGGGTCAGGGCACGGGGAACAAGGGAGGGGGGCGTCGCGCCGCGCTCAGGCACGCGCGGCGCAGCCCTCGAAGGGCGATGAAGAAAAAGGAACACAGTGGATCTCCACGAGCGAGGAAGCGGCCGCCTGGACCCCTCAAAAGGGACACGGCGGACGGACTGCGGGCAGGGAGATCAGGAAATGGGCGGCTTGAAGCCCTGGCCGGCGTCGGCGCTGGCGAACAGCACGGGCTCGGCGGCCGGCGCGTGGCGTGGCGCCTCGGCTGGCAGGGGGACCTCGGGCCAGGCCGTCACGGCGACGGAATGGCAGAACTGGCAGGTGTCGCAGGTGGCGTGGCCGGCATGGGCCGTGGGGGCATCGCCGCGATCCATGGCGTGGCCCGCATCGGCGGAGGCATGCGCCATGTGCATCGCGTGCCCCTCGCCGGGCATCTCGTGCGACATCCCGTGCATCGCCTGTGCCGCGGCCACCGGCTGCGCCGGCGCCATCATCATGGCGTCGCCCATCCAGCCGCGCAGGGGCAGCAGGACGATGGCCAGGAGGAGCACGAGGATGCGCATGGGGCCCGATTCTAAAGTCGGGCGCGCAGCAGCCTCAAGCCATTCCCCACCACCAGCAGGCTCGCCCCCATGTCGGCGAACACCGCCATCCACATGGTCGCGCTGCCGAATACCGCCAGCGCGAAGAACACGAGCTTGATGCCCAGGGCCAGCGCGATGTTCTGCCAGAGCACCGCGTGCGTGCGGCGCGACAGCCGGATGGTTTCGGCGATGCGGCCCAGGTCGTCGTTCATGATCACCACGTCGGCGGTTTCCATCGCGATGTCGGTGCCGGCGGCGCCCATGGCAAAGCCGATGTCGGCCTGGGCCAGCGCGGGCGCGTCGTTGATGCCGTCGCCGGTCATGCCGGTCGCGCCGTAGCGCTGCTGCATCTCTCGTATCGCGCCCAGCTTGTCTTCGGGCAGCAGGCTGCCGCGGGCATCGGCGATGCCGGCTTCGCGGGCCACGGCCTGCGCGGTGGTCTCGTTGTCGCCGGTGAGCATCACGGGCGTGACGCCCAGCGCGAGCAGCGCGGCCACGGCCGCGCGCGAGCCGGGCTTGACGGTGTCGGCCACCGCGAAGAGGCCGAGCACGGCGCGCGCGTCGGCCAGCAGCGTGACGGTGCGGCCCTGCTGCTCGTGCACCGCGAGCGCGGCCTCGAGCTCGGGACTGCACAGGCCGCGCTCCTCGATGAGCCGGTGGTTGCCCAGCACCAGGGCGCGGTCGGCGATGCGGCCCTCGGTGCCGCGGCCGACCAGCGCGCGGAAGTCCTCGACCGGCGCGTGCGCGCCGTCGAGTCCCGCGGCCAGTGCCTTCGACACCGGATGGTCGGAGCGCCCGGCCAGGCTGGCGGCGGCCTCGCGCACCAGCGCCTTGTCGGCCGCGCCCCAGACCTGCCAGTCGACCAGCTTCGGCTTGCCTTCGGTCAGCGTGCCGGTCTTGTCGAGCGCCACGGCGCGCAGCTTGCGCGCGGCCTCGAGGTGGGTGCCGCCCTTGATCAGAATGCCGCGCCGCGCGGCCGCCGTGAGGCCGCTCACCACCGTGACCGGCGTCGAGATCACCAGCGCGCAGGGGCAGGCGATGACCAGCAGCACCAGGGCCTTGTAGATCGCATCGAGCCACAGCCAGTCGAGCAGCAGCGGCGGCAGCACGGCCACCGCGATGGCGAGCACGAACACGGTGGGCGTGTAGACCGCGGCGAAGCGTTCGACGAAACGCTGGGTCGGGGCGCGCGAGGCCTGCGCCTGCTCGACCGACTCGATGATGCGGTCGAGCGTGGTCTGGCCGGCGATGGCCGTCACGCGCACCTGCAGTTCGCCGCTCTGGTTGACGGTGGCGGCGAAGACCGTGTCGCCCACGGCCTTGTCGACCGGGATGCTCTCGCCCGTGACGCTGGCTTGGTCGATGGCGCTGTTGCCGGCCGTGACCACGCCGTCGAGCGGCACGCGCTCGCCAGGGCGGATGCGCACCACCGCGTCGAGCGCGACCTCGCGCGCGGCCACGCGGCGCCAGCTGCCGTCGGCCTCGCGCACCTCGGCCTCGTCGGGCGCCAGCGCCATCAGGCCGCCGATGGCGTTGCGTGCGCGGTCGGCCGCCTTGTGCTCGATGAATTCGGCCAGCGCATAAAGCGCCATCACCATCGCGGCCTCGGGCCATTGGCCGATCAGGAAGGCGCCGGTCACGGCGACCGCCATCAGCGCATCGATGCCCAGCTTGCCGCGCAGCAGCGACTTCATGCCGCTGCGGTAGATGCCGGTGCCGGCCAGCGCGATCGCCACGGCCGCCAGCGCCATGCCGGCGATGCGCCAGGCGGTGGTCTCGGGCAGCAGCAGGTGGCTCAGCTCGGCCACCACGGCCACGACCAGCGCCCCGGCGATGCGGGGCCAGCCGGGCAGGGGGCCATGGTCGTGGCCGTCGCCTACTTCTGCGTGCTCATGGTCGTGATCGTGGGCATGGCCTTCGTGGCCGGCATGGGGCGCATGGGCATGGGCCGCACGCGGCTTGTCGCGCAAGCGCATGGGCGCGCCGCAGCAGCCGTCGCTGGCGCAGCCGGAGGCGCTGTCCGGCTGGATCAGCGGCGTCACCGGCGTAGCGGTGGAAGAAGTGCGGTCTGGGGACATCGGTCGTCGCTTCCTGTGTTTTTCGAAGATGTGCCACGATTGGAAAGGTTGAAGTCACTTTAAGGTCAAGCCATGTCCCTTCCAAAGCCGCACGCCACCCAGGGTTACCGCATCGGAGAAGCCGCCGCGGCCAGCGGCGTGAGCGCCGCGAACATCCGCTATTACGAGAAGCAGGGCCTGATCGCGCCGCCGGGCCGGGGCGACAACAGCTACCGTTTCTACAGCGACGCCGACGTGCACGCCTTGCGCTTCGTCAGGCTGTGCCGCGCGATGGACATGTCACTGGACGAGGTGCGCACCCTGCTGGGCCTGGACCTGCGCAGCAAGGCCGATTGCGACGCGGCCTGCGTCGCGCTCGACGCCCACCTGGGCCATGTGCGCGAGCGGCTGGACGAACTGCGGACGCTCGAAAAGGACCTGCTCGCGTTGCGCAACAGTTGCGACGGCAGCGACGCGCAGTGCCACATCATCGAGTCGCTGCACGAGCGCGCCGACGCGCAGGCCTTGCAGGGCGACGAGCGTGGCACCTCGGCCACGCGGCACGTCTAGACGATCAGTTCACGGGTCCCGTGGGCAGCGGCATCGGCAGCCCCTGCGCCCGCACCGCCGTGCGCAGCCGGTCGGGGTAGTCGCTGATCAGGCCGTCGACGCCCATGTCCAGCAGGGACTTGATGTCGGCCGGCTTGTTGACGGTCCAGGGCACGACCTTGAGGCCGAGCGCCTGCGCTTCCTTGACCGCCGCGGGCGTCACGTCGTTGCCGGCGGGCGACCACAGCACCGGCGCCGCGCCGTCGCCGGCCGCGGCCTTGACCAGCTTGGGCGTCGAGCTGAAATCGGCCGCGTTCAGGCCGGCGGTCCAGCGCGGGTCCTTCAGGGTGCGTGCGGTCGTGAGGTAGGCCCGCGGCATCGACGGCGCGAGTGTCCCCACGAGCTCGAGCGTGCGCCAGTCGAAGCTCTGGAGGGTCACGCGAGCGGCCATGCCGGCCCGGTCGATCTCGGCCAGCAGCGCGCGCACCATCGCCTCGGGCGCGGCGCTGCTGCCGGGCTGCGTGGGGTCGATCTTGGTCTCGATGTTGAAGCGCACCGCATGCGCGCGGCGCGCCTGCACCAGCGCGAACACCGAGGCCAGCGTCGGGATGCGCTCGCCGTCATGGGCGGTCTGGCTGGCGAACTGCTCGGCGTACTTGCTGCCGGGCTGCAGCCGGCCCACGTCGTAGGCCTGCAGCTGCGCCAGCGTGAGCGCGTGGATCAACGGCCCGGCCGCGGGCAGCCACTGGCCCTGCGCATCGCGCGTGTGCGCCGGGTTGAGCGCCATGTCGTGCGAGACCACGACCACGCCGTCGGCCGTGAGCCCGATGTCGAGCTCGAGCGTGCTCACGCCCATGGTCACGGCCTGGTCGAAGGCATGCAGCGTGTTCTCGGGCCAGAGCCCGCGGCCGCCGCGGTGGGCCTGGATGTCGAAGGCCTGGGCGGCGAAGGTCGCGAGCGCCAGCAGCGCGGTGGCGATCAAGGGGCGTGCACGTGGCATTTCAGATCTCCAGGGTGTAGGCGCCCGCAGCGCATGAAACCGACGCGACCCGAGGACAGGGCACCCGCGGAACTGGCTCCGCCAGGCCGCTGGGTGCGCCCCCTGGGGGGAGGCGCCGCAGGCGCTTCGGGGGGGTCATATCAACGCCACTTTGATGTCGTCCTGTTGCACCGTGATGTCGCCGATCTGGTAGGTCTTGCGGCCCACGGTCAGCTCCTCGGGCTTGAAGGTGCGCAGCGGGTAATCGCGCAGCAGCTCCTGCGCCACCAGCCCGCCGATCTTCTGCAGCCGCTCGGCGTCGCGGCCGTCCAGGCCCTGCAGCTCGATGCGCTCGGCGCGCGGTTCGTGCAGCCGCAGCGCGAGCGCGGCGACGTCGTACTTCAGCGCGCTGCTGACCGACACGATGCCCTCGACGCTCGAGGGCTGCAGCAGCGGGCTGCCGATGGTCATGTTCGCCGTGATGCTGGCGCGGTTGGTGGCCGGGTCGAGCGTGAGCTGCGGGTCGCGCAGGCTCACCGAGAACAGCTCGGCATAGCGCTGGCGCACCGGGAAGCGCTTGGCGATCTGCGCCTGCAGCTCGTCGCGGCCGATGGTGTATTCGCTGGTGAAGAAGTTGAAGCCGGCCAGCGCGGCCAGGGGCGTGCCGGCCGCCGCGGCACCGAGCAGGCGCAGCAGCTGGCGGCGTGGATGCAGATCGGACAAGGGGGGCGTGCGGTGGCGTGAAGGCATGGTGGTGTGAGCTTGCCACGCTTCGTCGCGTTCCCCGAACGACGGCCCGCAGCTCAATCTTTCAGCAGCGCCTCGGGCAGGCCGCTCACGAACTCCGCGAAGTCGCGCCCGCCGATCGAGATGTGGTCGAGCATCGCGGCCTGGGCCTCGGCCGGGTCGCCGCGCTGCAGCGCCTCGGCGATGCGTGTGTGCTCCACCACCGACAGCTGCATGCGGCCCGGCGATTCGAAGCGGTCGGCGGTGTAGCCGGCGCTGCGGGTGCGCAGGTTGCGGATCTGGGCCACCAGCGCTTCGTTGCGCGCCGCGGCGTAGATCAGCTCGTGGAAGCGGTCGTTGGCCACCTGGTAGGCCGCAGGGTCGTCGGCCTGCGCCGCGGTGCCGCACAGCGCCAGGCTGGCCGCGAGCTCCTGCTTCTCGGCCGGGCGCAGCCGCTTGGCCGCGAACTTGGCGGCGGTGGCCTCCAGCTCGCCCAGCAGTTCCAGCAGCTCGCGCAGCATGTGGATCGAGAGCTTGGGCACCGAGGCGCCGGTGCGCGGGCCCACCACCACGAAGCCCTGCGCGGCGAGCTGCAGGATCGCCTCGCGGATGGGGGTGCGCGAGACGTTGAAGCGCTCGCTCAGCGCGCGCTCGTCGATCGGTTGCCCGGGGCGCATCGCGCCGCTCGACAGGTCCCGAATGATCGTGAGACGGATGGATTCGGCGAGCGTCGTGCCCACCTCAGGGTTTTGACTGGGTTGCATACTGAGATTGACTGAAAGTATATTTATAACTCTTATAAATATTTAAACGGAGACTTTCCATGCGCAGAGCCGGCGGTTTACGAGGCGTTCTAGGTGCCTTCCTCATTTTGACGGGGGTTGGCGCATCCTCCCATGCCCAGGAACCCTGGTCGCCCACGCGGCCGATCCGGCTGGTGCTGGGCTACACGCCCGGCGGCGCGGCCGATGCCGTGGCCCGCGACCTGGCGCCGTTGATGGAGAAGTCGCTGGGCCAGCCGGTGATCGTCGACTACAAGCCCGGCGCGGGCGGCGCCATCGCCGCGGAGATGGTGGCCACGGCCGCGCCGGACGGCTACACGATCGGCCTGGTCGACGGGGCGCCGCTGAGCATCATTCCGCATGCGCGCAAGGTGAGCTACGACCCGACGACCAGCTTCAGCTACCTGGGGGTGGTGTCGAAGGCGCCGCTTGTGGTGCTGGTCCACCCCTCGGTCCAGGCGAACAACCTGCAGGAGCTGCTGGCGCTGGCGCGCGCCCAGCCCGGCGCCGTGAGCTACAGCACCTCGGGCCTGGGATCGATCCACCAGATGGCCGCCGAACTGCTGTCGGCCAACACGCAGACCTCGCTGCTGCACGTGCCGTACAAGGGCGCGGCACCGGCGCTGAACGACCTGATGGCGGGCTCGGTCAAGGTGTCTTTCGCCACCATCGCCCCGGCGGTGCCGCTGGTGCAGTCGGGCCGGGTCCGGGCCATCGCCGTGACCTCGGCGCGGCCGGTGCCGGCCTTCCCGGGCGTCAAGCCGATCGGCGAGCAGGGCGTGGCGGGCTACGACGCGCAAGGCTGGTTCGTGCTGGCCGGCCCGAAGGGCATGCCGGCGGAAATCACCCGAAAGATCAATGCGGCGCTGAACACCGCGCTGCAGACGCCCGCCTTGCGCGACAAGTTCATCTCGCAGGGCAACGACGTGGCGCCGGGCACACCCGAAGCGGCCACGGAACTGGTCAACGTCGACTTCAGGAAATGGGGCCGCGTGATCCGCGACCAGAACCTGCGCTTCGACTGAGTCCTCTCTTCCATTCTTTCCTTCACTTTCATCCATTGCCATGAGCCTCTCTCTCGAACCCACCGCCGCGGCCAGCGCCGAAGCCCCCGCCGCCGCCGCCGCGCCGCCCCTGCTGTCGATCGACGGCGCGATCGCCACCATCACCTTGCGCCGCCCGGCCACCCACAACCGCATCGAGCCCGACGACGTCGGCGTGCTGCGCGGCTACCTGCAGCAGCTGAATGCCGATGCCAGCGTGCGCGTGATCGTGTTCGCCAGCAGCGGCAAGAGCTTCAGCTCCGGCTTCGACCTCACGCGCCTGGGCGGCGCGGCCAGCGCCCACGAGAACACCTTCGAGATGCTCACCGACGAGATCGAGAACGCGCGCGCCATCACCATCGCGCGGCTGCATGCGCCGGTCTACGGCGGCTCGACCGACCTGGTGCTGGCCTGCGATTTCCGCCTCGGTGTGCGCGGCATGCGCATGTTCATGCCGGCCGCGCGGCTCGGCCTGCACTACTACCCGCACGGCATCCGCCGCTGGGTGTCGCGGCTGGGGCTGGGCGCGGCCAAGCGGCTGTTCCTCACCTCGCGGCCGATCCAGGACGAGGAGATGCTGCGCATCGGCTACCTCGATGCGCTGGTCGAGCCGGCGCAGCTCGATGGCGAACTCGCGCAATGGACCGCCGAACTGCTGGCGCAGGCGCCGGTGCCGCTGGTGTCGATGAAGAAGACGCTCAACGAGGTGGCGCGCGGCCAGTACGACGAGGCCACGGCAACGGCCGCCTACGGCGCGAGCCTGGGCACGCGCGACATCCAGGAGGCGCTGGCGGCCTTCGCCGAGAACCGCAAGCCCGTCTTCGCGGGCCACTGAGCAGCGCATGACGACGAACCCCAAGGACCTGCCGCTGGCTGGCGTGCGCGTGCTCGAACTCTCGCAGATCATGGCCGGCCCGATCTGCGGCCTGATGCTCGCCGACATGGGCGCCGAGGTGATCAAGATCGAGAAGTTTCCCGCGGGCGACGACTCGCGCGGCTATGCGCGGCCCGGCGATCCGGGCCTGGCGCCCAGCTTCCTGATGCTCAACCGCGGCAAGCGCTCGGTGGCGGTCGACATCCGGCAGCCCGCCGGACAGGCCGTGATCCGCCGCCTGGTCGGCAACTGCGACATCGTGACCGAGAACTACCGGCGCGGAAAGCTCGAGGCGCTGGGCCTGGGCTACGAGCAGCTGCGCGCCATCAACCCGCAGCTGGTGTATTGCTCGATCACCGGTTACGGCCCCAACGGCCCGCTGAGCGACAAGGGCGGTTTCGACCTGGTGCTGCAGGCCTTCTCCGGCCTGATCAGCGTGACCGGCTCGATCGACGGCGAACTGGCCAAGCCCGGCAACTCGGTGGCCGACATCAATGCCGGCATCCTGGCCGCGATGGGTTGTCTGGCGGCCTACATCAAGCGCTTGCGCACGGGGCAGGGCGCCAAGGTCGAGACCTCGCTGCTGCAGGCCTCGCTGCAGCAGATGTACTGGTTCGCGGCCGCCTACTTCTCCGACGGCTCGATCGCCAAGCCGATGGGCACGGCGCATCCGCTGATTGCGCCCTACCAGACCTTCCGCTGCGGCGAAGGCGCGATCGCGCTGGGCGGCGGCAACCAGGCCAACTGGCAGCGCATCACCGAGGTGCTGGGCCATCCCGAATGGCTGCAGGAGGCGCGCTTTCGCACCGGCCGCGACCGCCTGGGCGCGCAGCGTGCGCTCGAGGCGATGATCACCGAGGCGCTGGCCGCACATTCGGCGGCCTACTGGATCGAGCGCTTCGACCAGGCCGGCGTGCCGGTCGGCCCGGTGCACGACGTGGGGCAGGCGCTCGAGCATGCGCAGTCGCGCGCCATCGGCATGGTGGTCGAGGTCGACCATGCGGAAGGCGGCCGCACGCGCTCGCTGGGCCTGCCGATCCACTTCGACGGCGAGGCGCCATTCGCGCGCTCGGCCGCGCCGCGCATCGGCGAGCAGACACGCGAGGTGCTGGCCGAGTTCGGCTTCGATGCCGGCGAGATCGCCGCGCTCGAGGCGGCCAGGGCGGTCTGCCAGTACCAGCCCGAGGCGGGCTGAGCGATGACCGTCAGTCGTGCAGCGAGGACAGGAACTGCTGGAGTTCCGGCGTCTGCGGATTGGCGAACAGCTCGGCCGGCGGCCCCATCTCGTGCACGCGGCCCTGGTGCATGAAGATCACGCGGTCGCCGACCTTGCGCGCGAAGCTCATCTCGTGCGTGACCATCAGCAAGGTCATGCCCTCGTCGGCCAGCGACTCGACCACGCGCAGCACCTCGCCCACCAGTTCGGGGTCGAGGGCCGAGGTGATCTCGTCGCACAGCAGCACGGCCGGCTCCATCGCCAGCGCGCGGGCGATGGCCACGCGCTGCTGCTGGCCGCCCGAGAGCTGGTCGGGCATGGCGTCGAACTTCTCGGCCAGGCCCACGCGCGTGAGCAGCTTGCGCGCCTGCGAAGCGGTCTCGAGCGTGCTGCGCTTCTTCACCAGCGTGGGCGCGAGCATCACGTTCTTTCCCACCGTGAGGTGCGGGAACAGGTTGAAGCCCTGGAAGATCATGCCCACGCGCTGGCGCAGCTCGCGCATCGCCATCGCGCTCTCATGGAGCAGCGGCTTGCCGTCAACGCTCAGCGAACCCTGCTGGAACACCTCGAGCCCGTTGATGCAACGCAGCAGCGTGCTCTTGCCCGAGCCGCTCTTGCCGATGATGGCGATCACCTCGCCGCGCTTGACCGTGAGGTCGATGCCCTTGAGCACTTCGTTGCTGCCGTAGGACTTGCGCAGCGCCGTGATCTGCACGATGGGCGCGCCGGCCGCCACATGGGCGGCGTGCACGGGGGCTTCAGCGACGATGGACATGGATCTTCCTTTCGAGGTGCCGCGCATAGAGGCTGATCGGGAAACAGAGGGCGAAGTACATCAGCGCCACGCAGCTGAACACCACGAAGGGCTGGAAGGTGGCGTTGGAAATCATGCTGCCGGCCTTGGTGAGTTCGACGAAGCCGATCACCGAGGCCAGCGCCGTGCCCTTGACCACCTGCACCAGGAAGCCGACCGTCGGCGCGGTCGCGATCTTCATGGCCTGCGGCAGGATCACGTGGCGCATCTGCTCGCCAAAGCCGAGCGCGAGGCTGCCCGAGGCTTCCCACTGGCCCTTGGGGATCGAGGCCACGCAGCCGCGCCAGATCTCGGTGAGGTAAGCGCTGGTGTAGAGCGTGAGCGCGACCGTGGCCGCGGTCCAGGCCGAGACGTCGACGCCCATCAGTGCAATGCCGAAGTAGGCCAGGAACAGCTGCATCAGCAGCGGCGTGCCCTGGAACAGCTGCACATAGGTGCCGATCGCGCGGTCGAGCGCCTTGCCGGCGCGCAGCCGCAGGAACAGCAGCAGTGCACCCACCACGCCGCCGCCCACGAAGGCGATCACCGACAGCGCGACGGTCCAGCGCAGCGCCATCAGCAGGTTGCGCAGGATGTCCCAGAGGGAGAAGTCGTTCATGGTCTTTCTCCTGCGTTCAGCGGCCGAAGAAGTACTTCGGGCCGGCCCAGTTGAGCAGGCGGCGCAGGCCGACCGACAGCGCCAGGTACAGCACGGTGGCGATGATGAAGGCCTCGAAGGCGCGGAAGTTGCGGCTCTGGATCAGGTTGGCGGCGTAGCTCAGGTCCTCGACCGAGATCTGGCTGCACACGGCCGAGCCCAGCATCACGATGATGATCTGGCTCACCATCGCGGGCCACACCTTCTTCAACGCCGGTGGCAGCACCACGCGCGTGAACACCTGCACCTTGTTGAGCGCCAGGCTCACGGCCGCCTCGATCTGCCCGCGCGGCGTGGCCTCGATGCCGGCGCGGATGATCTCGGTGGCGTAGGCGCCGAGGTTGGCAACCATCGCGATGACCGCGGCCGTCTCGGGCGTGAGCTTCACCCCCGCGGCCGGCAGCCCGAAGAAGATGAAGAACAGCTGCACGATGAAGGGCGTGTTGCGGATCAGCTCCACGTAGGTGCCCACCCCCCAGCGCAGCCAGGCCGGCCCGCTGGACCGCGCCCAGGCGCAGGCCACGCCCACCACCATGCCGATCAGCGTGGCGATGGCCGTCAGGCCCACGGTCCAGCCGATGCCCTTGGCCAGCAGCCGCCAGTCGACGAGGACGGCGCCGAAGTCGAATTCCATATCAAAGGCTCCTTGGTGCCAGGCACATCAACAGCAATCGCACTTGTTCTTCAGTCGTGGGACACCGCGGAACCGGCTTCGCCGGGCCGCTGGTGTCGCCCCCTGGAGGGGGAGGCGGCTACACGAAGTGAGCCGCGTCGGGGGGTGGCCTACACAGGAAGGTCGCCGGCGGCCTTGCCGAGCCACTTCTTCGACATGGCGTCGAGGGTGCCGTCCTTCTTCGCGGCCGCGATGATCTCGTTGACCCTGGCCTTGAGCGCGGTCTCGTTCTTGGCGATGCCCACGAAGCAGGGGCTGTCCTTGAGCAGCAGCTTGAACTCGGCGCTGACCTTGGGGTTCTTGGCCAGCATGTCGCCCGCCACCGCGGCGCTGGTGGCGAGGGTCTGGGTCTGGCCGGCCACGAAGGCGGCGATGGTCGCGTTGTTGTCCTCGAAGCGGCGGTAGTCGACGTTGGGCGGCGCCACCTTGTTGAGCTCCTGGTCCTCCATCGCGCCGCGCGTCACGGCCACGGTCTTGCCGGCCATGTCGGCGAAGCTCGCGAGCTTCATGCTCTTGGCCGCGTACACGGCCTGGAAGAAGGGCGCATAGGCGGAGGAGAAGTCGATCACCTTCTCGCGCTCGGCGTTCTTGCCCAAGGTCGAGATCACCAGGTCGGCCTTCTTTGTCTGCAGGTAGGGGATGCGGTTGGCGCTGGTCACGGGCACCAGCTCGACCTTCACGCCCAGCTTGGACGCGATGAGCTGCGCCATCTCGACGTCGAGGCCGATCGGCGTCATGGTGCGGTCGACCGAGCCGTAGGGCGGGTAGTCGGTGGGCACCGCGACCTTGAGCGTCTTCGACTTGAGGATGTTGTCCAGCGCGGCCTGGGCCTGCGCGGCACCGGCGGCGAACAGGGCGGAGGAAGCCAGCGCGAGCAGGGCGACGCGGCGCGTCGAGAGGGTGGCGGAGAGGAAGGACTTCACAGCAGGGCTCCTAGGTAGGTCGATGAATCGTCGGGAGAGGAAGAAGGGGGCGCCGACTTGCGCGTCGCCTTCGTCTTGCGGGGACTTGTATGCAAGACGTGTGCCTTGTTCTTGTCGTTCAGTTCGCCGCCCCGAACCGGTGCGAGCGCATCGCGCAGGTGCGCCAGCGGGTCGCTGCGGGCCTGCAGGCGCAGGGCCGACTGCACCGTTCCGATGTGTTCGGCCATCAAGGCCTCGGCCTGTGCCGCGTCGCCCCGCGCCAGTGCATCGACGATGCGCACGTGGTCGCCGCACGATTGCGCGGCATCGTGCGTGGATTGGTAGAGCATCGCGATCAGGGTGGTGCGCGCGGTGAAGTCGCGCAGCGTGTCGGCCAGCAGGCTGTTGCCCAGGCATTCGGCCAGGCAGACGTGGAAGTCGCCCAGGAGGAAGCTGCGCGTGCCCACGTCGGTGCCCTGCACGGCGGCCTGCTCGCGCTGCAGGTGCAGCTTGAGCCGGCGCAGCGCGGGTTTCTCGATGCGGCCGGCGCTGCGGATCAGGCCGACCTCGATCACGCGGCGGGCCTCGAAGGCCTCGCGCGCCTCGTCCTCGGAGGGCTCGATGACAAACCAGCCGCGGCGCGAGGACACGGTCACGATGCCGCGGGCGGCCAGGCGCGTGAGCGCCTCCCGCACGATGGTGCGGCTGCAGTCGAAGAGCATCGCGAGCTGCTGCTCGCCCAGGCGCGAACCTGGTGCGAGCTTGCCCGCCATCACCGCTTCGACGATGCGGGCACTGATTTCGGAGGCGGAGATGGACATGGCAAAGGCATCAGCAGGTTCCGTGCCTGCTGGTATGCAAGCGCTGTGCGCACGGCCGTCGCAGCACCTTCGCGCCGGGAGCGCCGGCTTCGCAGGCAGAATCCACCGCAAAACAAAGACTGCACCAGCCCAGAACACCGCGAGGAGACCTTCAGATGAGCGCTCAAGAGTTGCCGGTTCACGGCGGCCCGGAGGCCGCCGCCCTGCTGAGGCCGGTGGCGGACGCGCTCGACGGGCTGGGGGTCGCGGTCTGCCTGTTCGACGAGGGCGACACCGTGCTGCTCTGGAACCGCAGCTTCCTGCGCTTCTTTCCCCAGCATGCGGGCCATGTCCAGGTCGGCGAGCCCTATGCCGCCAATCTGCGCCGCTTCTACGAAGGGCGGCTCGACGCCCGCGAGATGCCGGCCATCGAGCGCTACATCGCCGAAGGCCTGGCGCGGCACCATGCGCAGCAACGCCCCTTCGTCTTCGAGCACGAGGGCCGCTCGCTGTGCGTCGCGTCGCTGCCCTTGCCCGGCGTGGGGCGGATCCGGCTCTGGAAGGAGCAGGAGACGGCCGAGCGCGGCGGCGAGGTGATCTCGGCCTTCGGCAGCCTCTCGGGCGGGCCCGAGTTCGACGGCACGGTGCTGTTCGACCACGTGGCCGACGGCGTCATGGTGACCGGCAGCGACGACCGCATCCTCTGGGTCAACGAGCCCTTCGTCGCGATGTACGGCCTGCCGCACCGGCGCGCCGCGCACGGGCTGCGCTTCGAGCAGGCCTATCGCCAGGCCTGGGCCGAGCACCGCGGCGACGAGCGGGCGCTGTTCGACGAGGGCATCGCCATCCTCGAGGAGAACATGCGCTTTGCCGGCGCCCCCTTCGAGCTGCCGCTGCCAGGTGCCCGCTGGAGCCGCGTGATCGCGCAGCGCAGCCCGGACGGCAAGGGCTTCCACGCGCATGTCGACATCACGATGCTCAAGCGCCAGCAGCAACTGCTGCGGGCCGCCGAGCGGCGCGCGCGCGCGAGCGAGGCGCTGCTGCGCCAGAAGTCGGCGGTGTTGGAGGCCACGCTCGAGCGCATGGAGCAGGGCATCATGATGGTGAATGCCGAGCGGGTGGTCGAGGTGTGCAACCGGCGCGCCATGCAGCTGCTCGATCTGCCCGAGGCCCTGATGGCCTCGCGCCCCAGCTTCCAGCAGGTGCTGGACCACCAGATGGCCAAAGGCGAGTTCTCCAGCACGCCCGCGGACGTGATGGACTTCATCCGTTCCGGCGGCATCCTCGACACCGTGCAGCGCTACGAGCGGCAACGCCCCGACGGCAGCGTGATCGAGATCTTCAGCGTGCCGATCGAGGGCGGCGGCGTGGTCCGGACCTACACCGACATCACCGAGCGGCGCCGCAGCGAAGAGCGCATCCGCCACCTGGCGCGCCATGACGGCCTGACCTCGCTGGTCAACCGCGAGGTGTTCCTCGAGCACCTGCGCACGGCGAGCACTGCGGCCGCGCAGGGCGGCGAGGCCTTCGCGGTGCACTACATCGACATCGACCATTTCAAGCCGATCAACGACCGCTTCGGCCATGCCGTGGGCGACCAGGTGCTGATCGCGGTGGCCCAGCGGATGCGGCAGGTGAGCGGCCCGGGCGAGGTGCTGGCCCGGCTCGGCGGCGACGAGTTCGCGGTGCTGCAGCACCAGGTGCGCGATGCCGCCCCTGCGCGGCGCCTGGCCGAGCGCATCCTGTCGGCGCTGGCCGAGCCGTTGCGGGTCGAGGGCCACGCCCTGACCGTGGCGGCCTCGATCGGCATCGCCCTCTACCCGCACGCCGGGCGCGACCCGGACCTGCTGCTGCGCCATGCCGACAGCGCCATGTATGCCGCCAAGGCGCAGGGCGTGGCGGGCGTCCGGGTCTTCGGCGAATGCCTGAACGGCGCCGACCCGGACCCTGCCGCGTGGATCAGCCCTTGAGCACGGCCTTGAGCGTGACTTCGGGCACGCCGGTCAGGGCCTTCGACAGCGGGCAACCTGCCTTGGCGGCCGCCGCGATGGCCTGGAACTTCGCCTCGTCGAGGCCGGGCACGGTGGCGTCGAGTTCCAGCGCGATGCGGTCGATCTTGAAGCCCGCGCCATCCTTGGCCAGCCGCACCGCCGCGCGCGTGTCGATGGTCGTCGCGGCCAGGCCTTCGGCTTCGAGCGCGAAGGCGAAGGCCATGGTGAAGCAGGCCGCATGCGCCGCGCCCACGATCTCCTCGGGATTGGTGCCCTTGCGGTCGTCGCCGAAGCGGCTCGCGAAGCCGTAGGGGTAGTCCTTGAGGGCGCCGGTCTCGGTGCTGACCTGGCCCTGGCCGGTCTTGCCGGCGCCTTCCCAGTGAACGCTTGCCTTCTTGTCTGCTGCCATGGGAGTTCCTCGGGTGGTGAATGAAGAATCCCTTTTAGAACCCTGGGCCGCGGCCGTCTGTCGGCGCGCAGGCCATCGTCGCGCGCTTTTCCGGAACGAAGTCGCTGCCGATGCGTCGCACAGGTGACCCGCGTCGGGGCTTCCCCGATGCAAACGCGACGCGCCGCGTCGTAGGCTCTTGCCCTCAAATGGGAGACTTCATGGACCGTCCGCATCACAAGTTCTGGCCGCAGCGCCTTCCCCACGCCATCACCGTGCCCGCCACCTCGCTGTGGCACAACCTCGCCGTCTCGGCCGCGCGCTATCCCGACAAGGCGGCGCTGGTCTTCTTCGGCCGCGAGCTCAGCTACCGCGAACTGGTGGACCAGGCCGAGCGCCTGGCGGGCACCCTGCACGCGCTGGGTGTGCGGCGCGGCGACCGCGTGGTGCTCGACATGCAGAACTGCCCGCAACTCGTGATCGCGCATTTCGCGATCCTGCGCGCCAATGCGGTGGTGGTGCCGGTCAACCCGATGAACCGGGCCGAGGAGCTCAAGCACTACATCACCGACCCCGACGCCAAGGTGGCGATCACCACCGGCGACCTGGCGCCCGAACTGGCCAAGGCCAGCGACGCGCTCGAGCCCGCGCAGCGCCTGGCGCATCTCATCGTCACGCAGTTCACCGACGCCTTCGATGCCGATGTCAGCGGCGACGAGGCCCCCGCGCCGGCCTGGCGCGACTGGCTGCTGGCGCGCCATCCGCTGCCCGCGCTGGCCGGCGGCAGCGCGATGCACTGGCAGGACGCGCTCGAAGCGGGCCATCCGGTGCCTGAACACGTGGTCGGCGCCAACGACATGGCGCTGCTGCCCTACACCAGCGGCACCACCGGCCTGCCCAAGGGCTGTGTGCACCACCATTCGAGCCTGATGCACAACGCGGTCGCCAGCCAGCTCTGGGGCTCGGTGTCGGGAGAGGCGACGGTGCTGGCCGTGATCCCGATGTTTCACATCACGGGCGTGGTGAGCATGCTGCACACCGCCATCTTCTCGGGTGGCACGCTGGTCATCATGCCGCGCTGGGACCGTGAGGTGGCGGGCCGGCTGATCTCGTTGCGCAAGATCACCAGCTGGACCAACATCCCGACCATGGTCATCGACCTGATGGGCAGTCCCAACTTCGCGAGCTTCGACCTGCGAAGCCTGAACTACATCGGCGGCGGCGGCGCGGCGATGCCGCAGGCGGTGGCGCAGCGACTGTTCGAGCAGTACGGGCTCAAGTACCAGGAGGGCTACGGCCTGACGGAGACCGCGGCGCCCTCGCACGCTCAGCCGGCCGACAACCCCAAGCAGCAGTGCCTGGGCATCCCCTTCATGAGCAGCGATTCGCGCGTGGTCGACCCGGACACCTTCAAGGAACTGCCGGTCGGCGAGTCCGGCGAGATCATCACCTGCGGCCCCGAGGTGTTCCAGGGCTACTGGAAGCGGCCCGACGCGACGGCCGCGGCCTTCATCGAGTTCGAGGGCAAGCGCTACTTCCGCACGGGCGACATGGGCCGGGTCGACGAGGACGGCTACTTCTTCATCACCGACCGGCTCAAGCGGATGATCAACGCCAGCGGCTTCAAGGTCTGGCCGGCCGAGGTCGAACTGCTGATGTTCAAGCATCCGGCGATCCAGGAAGCCTGCGTGATCGCCATGAAGGACGCCTACCGCGGCGAGTCGGTCAAGGCCGTGGTGGTGCTGCGCGCCACCCACAAGGACACGACCGAGCAGCAGATCATCGACTGGTGCCGCGAGAACATGGCGGTCTACAAGATCCCGCGCCGGGTGGAATTCGTCGACGCGCTGCCCAAGAGCGGCGCGGGCAAGGTCATGTGGCGGCTGCTGCAGGAGAAGGAGCCGGCCGCGGCGACCTGATCGCCTGGCTTGGCTGCGCCTGTTTCCACTCGCGCGGCGACAGCCCGCACTGCGCCTTGAAGGCGCGTGACAGCGCGGCCTCGCTGCCGTAGCCGACCTCGCCGGCGATCAGCTTGAGCGATCGCCCCTGGCGCAACGCCTGCTGCGCCAGGCCCACGCGCCAGCGCTGCAGGTAGGCGCCCGGCGTGCACCCCACCGTGTCCCGGAACTGCGTGGCGAACACGCTGCGCGACATGCCGGCGCGCTCGGCCAGCGTGTCGAGCGTCCACTCGCGGTCGGCCCCTTCGTGCATCGCCACGATCGCGTTGCGCAGCCGCGCGTGCGACAGCCCCGACAGCATGCCGGCGCGCGTCTCGCCCTTTTCCATCAGGTGCCGCAGCACCTGGATCAGCACCACTTCGAACAGGCGGTCGAGCAGGGCCCGCCGGCCGCAGCGCTGTTCGAAGGCCTCCTCGAACAGCAGCGTCAGGACCTGCTGCGCGCCGCCGATCTCGGCCAGCGGCACGCACACGAAGGGCGGCAGCGCGGCGCAGATCGGGTTGTTCGCACCGCCCTCGAACGCCAGTTGCGCGCAGACGAAATCGGCCCCGCGCGTGGGGTCGGTGAGGAAGCGGTGCGCCATCGGCTGCGGATAGAGCAGCAGGCTGGGCTGCGTGATGCGCAGCACCTCCGCGCCGCCATGGCTCACGCCGACCTCGCCGCTGCGCACCAGGTGCAGATGGCCGCAGCTTCCCCGGTCCGAGAGGTCGCTGATGCCGCACAGCGCGCCGGTCTGGAAGACGTTCGCCGTCACGCTGAAGTGCGCGAGCAGTGCCTCGAGTCGATCGACCATGAATACTCCAAGTCAAGTTATCAGGACGTTTTATCACCAATCGTTTTTCGAGGCGCCTAAAGTTGCTGCTGTCGCTTCAACACACCCCCGTCAAAGGAAAACGCCATGAAAACCATCCCCCGTCTTGCCGTCCTCGCCGCCGTGGCCCTCGCATGCGGCGCCGCGCTGGCGGCCGAGCCGACGCCGGCACGCCCCGTGGCGGGCGTTGTGCAGAGCACCAGCTACATCACCACGAAGGACGGCGTCCAGCTCTACTACAAGGACTGGGGCCCGCGCAGCGGGCCTGTCGTGACCTTCAGCCACGGCTGGCCGCTGGACTCGGACAGCTGGGAGTCGCAGATGCTGTTCCTGGCCTCGAAAGGCTACCGCGTCGTCGCGCACGACCGCCGCGGCCATGGCCGCTCGAGCCAGCCCTGGGACGGCAACGACATGGACCACTACGCCGATGACCTGGCCGCGGTGATCGACGGGCTCCAGCTCAAGGACGTCACGCTGGTGGGCTTCTCCACCGGCGGCGGCGAGGTGGCGCGCTACATCGGCCGCCACGGCACGGCCAAGGTGAAGAAGGCGGTGCTCGTGAGTTCGGTGCCGCCGCTGATGCTGAAGACCGCGGCCAACCCGGGCGGCCTGCCGATCGAGGTGTTCGACGGCCTGCGCCAGGCTTCGCTGGCCGACCGTTCGCAGCTGTACCTGGACATCGCCTCGGGCCCGTTCTTCGGCTTCAACCGGCCCGGTGCCAAGCCCTCGCAAGGCGCGATCCAGTCCTTCCGGGCGCAGGGCATGCTGGGCGGCCACAAGAACACCTACGACTCGATCGCGGCCTTCTCGGCCACCGACTTCACCGAGGACCTCAAGCGCTTCGACGTGCCCACCCTGGTGATCCACGGCGACGACGACCAGATCGTGCCGATCGACGCCGCGGGCCGTGCCTCGGCCCGGCTGATCAAGAACGCCAAGCTGATCGTCTACGAAGGCGCGCCGCACGGGTTGACCGACACCCACAAGGACCGCCTCAACAACGACCTGCTGAACTTCCTCCAGCAGTAAGGCCCGCCGCGCCGCCGGCCGGTGGCGCCTCTCTTTTTTTGTTAACCCAAGGAATATCCATCATGAAGACCACCCAAGTTCTAGGCGCCATCGTTCTTTCCATCCTGGGCGTCGCCACCGGCGCACAGGCGGAGAGCTACCCGGGCGTGCAGCGCATCGACGCGGTCCGTTCGCGTGCCGACGTCGCTGTCGATGCGCGCGCCGCAGCCCGCGTGCCGGTGTTCGGCGAAGCCTCGGTGGCGCAGACCCGCGCCGTGGCGGTGAACCAGGCCGACCGTGGCGCCGTGCGCAGCGGCGCCGTGGCCGCGAGCCGGGCCGGCAACCTCTATGGCGACGCGGCCTCGGCCGGCGTGTTGAGCCTGGGGCAGGGCGCCATCCCACGCGATACGGTGCGTGCGCAGGCGCGGCAGGCCGCGCGCGACGGCAACGCCACGCTCTGAAGCAAGCGCGCGGCGGTCGGGCTACGACTCGCCCTTGCCCGCCACGTCCACGTCGGCCACCACGCGCGCATAGCGCCGGAAGCTCCAGTAGGCGCTGGCCCAGTCCATCAGCACGACCAGGCGGTTGCGGAAACCGATCAGGAAGTAGACGTGCGCGAACAGCCAGAACAGCCAGGCGAGCTTGCCGCTGAAGCGCAGCGGGCCGAAGGGCGTCCCGAGGTCGACCACGGCCGAGTTGCGGCCGATGGTTGCGAGGTTGCCGTAGTCGCGGTAGCGGAAGGCCTCGGTCGGCTCGCCGGCCAGCCGGTGCAGCACGTTGGCCGCGGCGGTGCGGCCCATCTGCTTGGCGCCGGGCGAGACGCCGGGCACGGGCTTCGGGTCCTTGCCCGGTGCGTGGCTCATGGCGGCCGCGAGGTCACCGACCACGCTGATCTCCGGATGGCCTGCCAGGCTCAGGTCGGGCTCGACGCGGATGCGGCCCGCGCGGTCGACCTCGGCGCCGACCGCCGTCGCCAGCAGCCGGCCCAGCGGCGAGGCCGCCACGCCCGCGGCCCAGACCACGCAGTGGGTGTCGATGCGCTCGGTGGCGCCTTCGGCGCCTACGGCGATGTCGAGGCCGGTGGCGTCGATCGAGGTGACCCGTGCGTTCAACCGCACCTTCACGCCCAACCGCTCGAGCTGCTCCCTGGCCTTCTGGCTCAGGCCCTCGGGCATGGCCTGCAGCACCCGCGGCCCGCCCTCGATCAGCAGCACCTCGGCGCTGGCCGGGTCGATGCGGCGGAACTCGCCGGCCAGCGTGTGGCGCGCGATCTCGGCCAGCGTGCCGGCCATCTCGACACCGGTCGGGCCGGCGCCGATGACGGCGAAGGTCAGCAGCGCGCGCTGGCGCACCGGGTCGCTTTCCTTCTCCGCCGCCTCGAAGGACATCAGCACATGGCGCCGGATCTCGAAGGCATCGGCCAGTGTCTTGAGGCCCGGCGCGAAGCGGGCCCAGTGGTCGTTGCCGAAGTAGCTGTGGGTGGCACCGGCCGCGACGATCAGGTGGTCGTAGCCGATGCGCTGGCCGTCGCGCAGTTGCACGCTGCGCTCGGCGGGCCGGATGTCGATCACCTCGCCCAGCAGGGTGGTGATGCTCGGCTGCCCGCGGAACAGCAGGCGGGTCGGCGCCGCGATCGAGGGCGCTGCCAGGCCGGCGGTGGCGACCTGGTAGAGCAGGGGCTGGAACAGGTGGTGGTTGGTTTTTTCGATCACCGTCACGTCGACCGCTTCGCGCTGCAACCGGCGCGCGGCCTCGAGTCCGCCGAAACCACAGCCGACGATGAGGACATGGGGGCGGCGCGCAGGGGCAATGGAATTCATGCAGGCATTATGGGCAACGGAAAGCTGCTGTTACGTCGGGTCGCACGAGCGCGTGCTTGTCCTACGGACGCACGTCACCGTCATCGACTACAACGCCCGATGCGATATCTGGAGTTCTTCCCATGAAGCTTTCCCGGCCGAGCACGCAGGCGCCCGACGCCCTGCGTGAGATCTTCCGTTCGGTGCGAACCGCCAGCCTCGACCTGGCGGCCCCCTTGTCCGCAGAGGACCAGTGCATCCAGTCGATGCCCGACGCCAGCCCGACCAAATGGCACCTGGCCCACACCACCTGGTTCTTCGAGACGGTGCTGCTGCAGCCGCAGGCGAGCGGCTACCGGCCCTTCGACCCGCGCTTCCAGTATCTGTTCAATTCCTACTACGAAGCCCTGGGGCCGCGGCACCCGCGCCCACAGCGCGGCCTGCTCACGCGGCCCTCGGTCGACGAGGTCCATGCCTACCGGGCGCATGTCGATGCCGGTGTCGAGCGGCTGCTCGACACGGTCGATGCGGCGGCCTGGGACACGGTGGCGTCGGTCCTCACGCTGGGCCTGCACCACGAGCAGCAGCACCAGGAGCTGCTGCTCACCGACATCCTGCATGCGCTGTCCTGCAACCCCTTGTTGCCGGCCTACCGTGCCGCGGGCGGTCCGGCCCTGCGCCTGGCCACCGTCGCACCCGAGATGCATTGGCGCGCCCAGCCCGGCGGCCACCTCGAGATCGGGCACGAGGGCCAGGACTTCGCCTTCGACAACGAGACGCCGCGCCACCGCGTGCTGCTGCGGCCCTACGCCATTGCCGACCGGCTGGTGAACTGCGGCGACTACGCGCAGTTCATCGCCGACGGCGGCTACCAGCGGCCCGAGCTGTGGCTGTCCGATGGCTGGGCTGCAGTGCAGTCGCAGGGTTGGCGCGCGCCGGCCTATTGGCTCGCGCCCGACGATCCACGGCTGGGCCTGGCCGGCGGCGCGCCCGCGGCCGTGGGCTGGCAGATCTTCGGCCTGCACGGCGTGCGGCCCCTGGCGCACGAGGCGCCGGTGTCGCAGCTGAGTTTCTACGAGGCCGCCGCTTATGCCGAATGGGCCGGCGCGCGCCTGCCCACCGAGTTCGAGTGGGAGGCTGCCTGCGCCGACGCCGGCATGAACGAGATGACCGGCCATGTCTGGCAATGGACGCGCTCTTCCTACGACCCTTACCCGGGCTTTCGCCCGCTGCCCGGCGTGGCGGCCGAATACAACGGCAAGTTCATGGTCGGCCAACTGGTGCTGCGCGGCGGCAGCGTGGCGACGCCGGCGGGCCATACGCGGCCCAGCTACCGCAATTTCTTCCCGCCGGCCGCGCGCTGGCAGTTCTCGGGCCTGCGGCTCGCAAAGGATCTCTGATGCGCAATCCCGCTTCGCTTCCCGTCGATGTGCCGCGCAGCCCGTCCCCCGGCCCTGCGCCCTTGTCCGAATTCGGCCGCGAGATGCAGGCCGGCCTGTCGCGCCGCGCGCGCAGCGTGTCGCCCAAGTTCTTCTACGACGTCGAGGGTTCGGCGCTGTTCGACCGCATCTGCGACCTGCCGGAGTACTACCCGACGCGCACCGAGCTGGGCATCCTGACCGACCGCGCGGCCGAGATCGCACAGCAGATCGGGCCGAACGCCGAGATCATCGAATTCGGTGCCGGCTCGCTGACCAAGGTGCGCCTGCTGCTCGATGCGCTGGAGACGCCGCGGCGCTACCTGCCCATCGACATCTCGGGCGAGCACCTCGAAGCCGCGGCCGAGCGCCTGCGCGCGGACTACCCGCAGCTCGTGGTGCAGCCCGTGGCGGCCGACTACACGATGCCGCTGGTGCTGCCTGCGCCGGGCGAAGGGGCAGGGCGGCGCGTGGGCTTCTTCCCGGGGTCGACCCTGGGGAACTTCACGCCGGACGAGGCGCTGAGCTTCCTGCAGCTGGCGGCCCGGTTGCTGCGCGGTGGCGGCCTGCTGCTGGGCGTGGACCTGGTCAAGGACCCGGCGCTTCTGCACGCGGCCTACAACGATGCGCAAGGCGTGACGGCGGCCTTCAACCTGAACCTGCTGCGGCGCGCGAATGCCGAGCTGGGCGCCGACTTCGACCTCGAGGCCTTCGGTCATGCGGCCTTTTACAACGCGCCCTTGCAGCGGATCGAGATGCATCTCGTCAGCCGGTGTGCGCAGAGCGTTGTGTTGAACGGTGAGACCTTCGAGTTTGCTGAAGGGGAGACCTTGCATACCGAGCATTCGCACAAGTTCACGGTGGAAGGGTTGCGTGCCCTGGCTGTGCGGGCGGGGTTTCGGCCGGTGGCGGTTTGGACGGATCCGGAGAGGTTGTTCAGCGTGCATTGGCTTGCTGCCTAGCTAGGGGTAGGGGCGAGACCCGGCCCCAGCCTCCGCAAAGGCTGAGCCGTCGAAAAGGGTTGATCCGTCGAACAAGCAAGACCCCGGCGCCACAGCGTCACAATATCAACCGCCCCGTACGCAGCGCAACGGCCAGCGCCCGCAACCCCTCCCATAGAGACCAAGACCATGAAAGCAACCTGGAACGGCGTCACCATCGCCGAGAGCGACGACACCGTGCTCGTCGAAGGCAACCACTATTTCCCGATGAGCGCGCTCAATCGCGACTACGTGACCTTCAGCAACCACAAGACCACCTGCCCCTGGAAGGGCTCGGCGAGCTATCTTTCGCTGCTGGTCAATGGCGAACTGCATGCCGATGCCGCCTGGTACTACGCCGATCCCAAGCCCGAAGCCGAAGAGATCAAGGACCGTGTCGCCTTCTGGAAGGGCGTGAAGGTCGAAGCATGAAGACGACGACGGTGCGCAGCAGCGCGGAGACCGTTCGGTGAGCGCCGCCAGTTTCCGCCCCCTCGCCACCCCGCCCGCCGAACTCGCCACCGCCCTGCGCACGCAGGGCTATGGAGTGCTGAGCCCTGAAGGCGTGGCCGAATGGCTGGGCCTGCCATTGTCGGCACTCGATGCACTGCAGGCCGACTGGAACGCGTTGCCGCCCGACGAGTACCTCAAGGACGGCGGCCGCTACCGTCAGCGGCGTCATGCCTGCTTCGCGGTGGAGGGCCGGTCGCTGACCCCGGTGCCGCACCGCGCCCACTGGCAGCCAGTCGAATACAACGCGCTGCATGGCGGCATGCAGCGCTGGTTCGCGCCTATGGTGGCCGAGACCGTCGAGAGCCCGACCTGGCAGCGACTGATGCTGCGCATCGCCGCTGCCGCGAGCGACCTGCGCGGTGCGCAGCGCTGGTTCGTCGAGGCGCACCAGTTCCGCATCGACACCGCCGACGGCATCGGCCGGCCCACGCCCGAAGGTGCGCACCGCGACGGTGTCGACCTGGTGGCCGTGATGCTGGTCGGGCGCGAGGGCATCAAGGGCGGCGAGACCCGCGTGTTCGAGGCCGACGGCCGGCGCGGCGAACGCTTCACCATGACCGAGCCCTGGACCCTGCTGCTGCTCGACGACGCGCGTGTGATCCACGAATCGACGCCGATCCAGCCGCTGGCCGAAGGCGAGGGCGGGCATCGCGACACGCTGGTCGTGACCTGCCGCGCGGGCGCCTTCCAGGGCGACTGAGCGCGACACGGGCAGGGCGCGGCCGGTCGCCGCGCCCGTCCTACAAGCCCGACCACCGCACTCGGGTTAAATTGCAACCCCGGCTCCGCGCGAGCCAAGAACGCAGCGAGGGCATGCCATGTTCAATCACATCCTGGTTCCGATCGACGGTTCCGAAACATCGATGTACGCGGTCAGCAAGGCCAGCGGACTGGCGCTCGCCTTCGGCAGTCGCATCACGCTGATCCATGTGATCGACAACTACCCCTTCATCGGCGTCGGCGCGGACTATGCGCTGGGCCAGAACGAATACCTGGCCGCCGCCACTTCCAGTGCCAATGCGGCGCTGGCCCGCGGCGTGGCCGCGCTCGCGGCCGAAGGCCTGCACAGCGACCAGCGCGTGATCGACGGCCATGTGGTGCACGAAGGCATCGTCGACACCGCCAACGCCCTGGGCGTCGACCTGATCGTGATGGGCTCGCACGGCCGCACCGGCATCGAGAAGCTGCTGCTGGGCAGCGTGACGCAGCGCGTGCTGCAGGATTCGCGCGTGCCGGTGCTGGTGGTCAAGGGCACCTGACCACCAGGCCCGGGCCGTCAAAAAGGCGCCGGGCTCTCGAAACGCAGCGCCTGCCCGTCCACCGGGTGGCGAAACTGCAGCACGCTGGCGTGCAGCATCAGCCGTGAGGCGCGGGCCTGCACCGCCGCGTCGGCATACAACGCATCCCCCAGGATCGGATGGCCGATCGACGCCAGGTGCACGCGCAGCTGGTGCGTGCGGCCGGTGCGGGGCTCGAGCAGCAGCCGGCTGGCACCCAGCGCAGGCAGCGCTTCCAGCACCCTCCACCGCGTGACGCTGGGCTTGCCTTCGGGGTCGATCTTCTGCAACGGGCGCCGCGGCCAGTCGGCCATCAGCGGGGCGTCGATCACCGACCAGTGCGGGTCCTCGGCCAGCACGCCGTCGACGACGGCCTCGTAGCGCTTCCAGACCGCCTGCTCGGCAAACGCATCGCTCAACGCGCGCTGCACGGCCGGGCTGCGCGCCATCAGCACCAGGCCGCTGGTCGCCATGTCGAGCCGGTGCACCACCAGCGCCTCGGGCCAGCGCGCCTGGACGCGTGCGCTCAGGCAGTCCTGCTTGTCCTCGCCGCGGCCGGGCACGCACAGCAGGCCCGACGGCTTGTCGAGCACCAGCAGGTGCGGGTCTTCATGGACCGGCGTCAGATCGGAGGGCAGGTTGAGCGGCAGCGAAGGTTTCATGGGCTGGGCTATTCTCGAACGAATGTCCGCCACCGCTCCCGCCGCTGATTCAGCCTCCGATCCCGCGATTTCCCCGACCTTTTCCGACCTGACGCGCGAGCGGCCCTTCATGCGGCTGTGGGTGGCACGGCTGTTCGGCACCGCCGCCAGCCAGATGCTGCTGGTCGCGATCGGCTGGCACATGTACGACCTGACCGGCAGCGCCTGGGACCTGGGGCTGGTCGGCCTCTACCAGTTCGTGCCCGCGCTGGTGCTGGCGCTCTATGCCGGCCATGTGGTCGATCGCCACCACCGGGGCCGCATCGTCGCGGCCTGTTTCGCGCTGCAGGGCCTGGTCGGCGCATCGCTGCTGGGCGCGCACCTGTGGCACCACGATTCACGCGCGCTGCTGCTGGGCCTGTCGGTGGTGCTGGGGGCGGTGCGCGCCTTCCAGATGCCGGCCCAGCAGGCGCTCACGCCGATGCTGGTGCCGCCGCTGATGCTGCCGCGCGCCATGGCCTTCAGCTCGGCCGGCATGCAGGGCGCGATCATCGGCGGCCCGGCGCTGGGCGGCCTGCTGTTCGCGGCCGGCACCGGCGTGGTCTACGGCGCGAGCGTGCTGCTGTTTGCGGTCGGCTGCGTGCTGGTGGCGCGTTTGCGCTATGTACAGCCGGTGCGGGTGCGCGAACCGGTCACGCTGGCCACCGTGTTCGCGGGTGTCGACTTTATCTGGCGCCGCAAGCCGGTGCTGGGCGCGATCTCGCTCGACCTGTTCGCCGTGCTGCTGGGCGGCGCGGTGGCGCTGCTGCCGATCTACGCCAAGGACATCCTGCACACGGGGCCCTGGGGCATGGGCCTGCTGCGCAGCGCGCCCGCGGTCGGCGCCTTGCTGACCTCGATCGTGCTCACGCGCCGGCCGATCGAGCGCCACATCGGCCGCACGCTGCTGATCGCCGTGGCCGCGTTCGGCCTGTGCATGGTGGTGTTCGGCCTGTCGCGCAGCTTCACCCTCTCGCTGATCGCGCTGGCGATCTCCGGCGGTGCCGACATGGTGAATGTGGTGATCCGCCAGACGCTGGTGCAGCTGGAGACGCCCGACGACATGCGCGGGCGCGTGAGCGCCGTGAGCTCGATCTTCATCGGCGCGAGCAACCAGCTGGGCGAGTTCGAATCGGGCGCCACGGCCGCGCTGCTCGGGCCGGTGGGCTCGGTGGTGCTGGGCGGGGCCGGCACGATGGTGGTGGCGCTGGCCTGGTTCCGGCTGTTCCCGTCGCTGGCGAAGCGGGACCGGATGGTGGCCGCACCCGTGCCCTGATCTTCGGGCAACGGTGAGGTCGCGGTGGCCAGAAGCGCAGGCCGGCACAGGCCGATGAGGCGGCACACGGGGCAGGTTTGATCTGTTTGAGCTGAAGGCGTAAAATCTCATCAATCAGATCAAAGGAGCCGACGCCATGGCCAAAGCCGCATCCGCCACGCTGCAGGGCGATCTGCTCTCCGTGGAACCCTACCGCGACGCCTCGGGCCGGCGCACGCCGGGCCGGACCTTCCTGCTCGAGGTCAAGGACGCCGCCAGTTCCAGCATGTTGCTGGCCTCGCTGTCGATGCTCGATCGGCTGCTGGTCGAGAAGATGACGACGGTGCGCGAGCGCCAGATGGCGGAGGTCGTCGACTTCATGGCCGAGCGCATGCTGGTGCCCAGCGGGGTCGAGCTCGACATGGCCCGGCGGCTCGCGACCCGCCACGCGCGGGTGCTCAACGAGTTCGGCCACTTCACGGCCGAGCAGCTCGCGGATGCCAACGGCTCCCAGGCCGGCAACCGCTCCGCGCTGGCCGACAACTGGCGCAAGCGCCGGCAGGTGTTCACGGTGCCGCATCCGGACAAGACGGCGCGCGAGCGCGATGTCTACCCGGCCTTCCAGTTCGAGGCGCACAAGCCGATCAAGGCGGTGCACGAGGTGCTCGAGGCCTTCGGCGCGCACAAGGCGGGCTGGAAGCTGGCGCTGTGGTTCACCTCGAACAACGGCGGCCTGCCCGGCAGCGCGCGGCCGGTCGACCTGCTGGGCACCAATCCGCAGGCCGTGGTCGCCGCGGCGAAGCGCGACGCCGAGGAGAGCGCGGCTTGAGCTGCCGCGCGCCGGTCGCACCGCTGGCGCCCCTGTTCGAGGACTGGCCCGCGGGCGAGGTGATCCACGTCATCCACGACACGGCTTTCGCGCCCGAGAGCTTCAACCCGGGCGCCGACGCCGCCGGGGTGCCGCGCAAGCCGACGCGCTTCGCACCGATCCGCGACAGCAGGGGCAAGCGGGTGCCCTACCTGTATGGCGGGGCGACGCTGGACTGCGCCATCTTCGAGACCGTGTTCCACGACGTGCCCGTCGATGCGCCCGACAAGTATGTCGACCTCGACTTCTTCGCGGCGCGTGGGCACGGCGAGCTGGTACCGGACCGGGCGCTGCGGCTGGTGGACCTCACGAGCGAAGGGCTGCACCGCCTGAAGGTGCCGAAGGACGAACTCATCGCCAGCCCCTCGCGTGACTACCTCGCCACGGCCGCCTGGGCGCAGGCGCTGCACCACCAGTTCGCGGACATCGATGGATTGGTGTGGATGTCGCGCCAGCGGGACCGCGACCGTTCGGTGATGCTGTTCGGCGACCGCGTCAAGGGCGTGTTGGCGGGCACGCGCATCGGCGGGCCGCTCGCGCGCAACGATGCTTTGCGTCAGGCGATCCTGGCCGCGGGCCTGCGCGCGGGCATCGACGCCTCCTGAACCGCGCAGGCGGTCAGGCGTCGCCGAACACCGAGAAGGCCTGCGGCACCTCGAGCGTCACGTCCGACAGCGGCTGCGCCACGCAGGGCAGGATCCAGCCTTCGGTCTTTTCCTCGGCGCTCAGGCCGGGCCAGTCGATGGTGTGACGCACCTGGCCTTCGCGCAGCAGGCAGATGCAGGTGCGGCAGGTGCCGTTGCGGCAGGAACTGGGCAGCTCGATGCCGGCGGCATCGGCGGCGCGCAGCAAGGTCTGCTCGGGCGCCGTGTCGAAGGCGAAGCCGCCGGGCGCGATGCGCACTTTCATGGAATTCAGCGCGGCGCCGCGCCTTGCTGCTGCCGGCGCTGGTCGCGCAGCATGAACAGGTACAGGCTCTCGACCTTCTCGCGCGCCCAGGGGGTCTTGCGCAGGAACTTGAGGCTGGAGGAGACGCTGGGGTCGCTCTCGAAGCAGCGCAGCGGAATGCGCTCGTTCAGGCCGGGCCACCCGTATTCCGCCTGCAGCGCCAGCACGATGGCCTCGAGCGTGAGGCCGTGCAAGGGGTTGCGCGGCTGGGCTGCCGGCGCCGGCGGTACGGCGTCGTCGCTCACTTGTTCTTGAGCTTGCCGCGCGGGATGACCGCGGTGGTCACGGTGCGGATGGGCTCGCTGGTGGCCGAGGAGATCGGCTTCGGTGGCGAGGTGTCTTTCTTGGGCTTCTTGGCTTCTTTGTTGGCGCGTTGCTGACCTTTGGCCATGGTGGACTCTCCGAGATGAATGGTGGATATGGCGGGGAGTTTAGCGGCGCGGCGACAATAGGCGGTTCCATCGAAGAACTCTGCATTCATGTCCCACTACGAAGTCCGCCCCGCCACGATGCGCGATGCCAAAGCCATCGCCGAAGTCCACGCTGCCGCCGCCAAGGTCGCCTACACGGACATCCTGCCCGAAGACGAGTTGCGCGCGCTCGCGCCAGCCACCCGCGAAGCCAAATGGCGCGAAGCCATCGAGTTCGCCGAGCCGCAGGTGCAGGTCGCGGTGCTGGGCGACCAGGTCGTCGGCTTCGTCGGCTACGACCGCTCGCGCGACCCCAAGACGCCGTCGACCACCGGTGAGATCTGGGCCATCTACGTGCTGCCCGAACACTGGGACAAGGGCGTCGGCGTCGCGCTGTGGGACGCCGCCCGTGAAGGCCTCGAGGAAGAGGGCTGCACCGTCGTCACCATCTGGGTGCCGCTGCGCAACGAGCGCGCCATGCGCTTCCATGAACTGGCCGGCTTCAAGCGCGAGATGAAGACCGCCAAGACCACCGCGCTCGGCACGGTGAAGATCGAAGAAATCCGCCTCAAGCGCTCGGTCGCCTGATGCATCCCCTGTCCGCCCCCGGCTTGCCGGACGGGCGCGACAGCGCGTAGGCCGGCGACGTCTTTTCGCGGGCCCGCCGCGGCGGCAGGCTAAGCTCCGGCGCTTCATCCGCTCCGTCCCTCCGCCATGGCCGCCAGTCTCTTCCTGCTGCTCGACGATATCGCCACGGTGCTCGACGACGTGGCCCTGCTCACCAAGGTGGCGGCCAAGAAGACGGCCGGCGTGCTGGGCGATGACCTGGCGCTCAACGCGCAGCAGGTGGCCGGCGTCAAGGCCGACCGCGAACTGCCCGTGGTGTGGGCCGTGTGCAAGGGCTCCTTCGTCAACAAGGCGATCCTGGTGCCGGCCGCGCTGCTCATCGGCAGCTTCCTGCCCTGGGCCATCACGCCGCTGCTGATGATCGGCGGCGCCTTCCTGTGCTTCGAGGGCGTCGAGAAGCTGGCCCACAAGTTCCTGCACAAGGACGACCATGCCGACGAGGCTGCAAGCCCCGCGCAGGGCACGGCCGATCCCGCGGTCGACGTGGCGGCGGCCGAGAAGGCCAAGGTCAAGGGCGCGATCCGCACCGACTTCATCCTGTCGGCCGAGATCATCGTGATCACGCTGGGCACGGTGGCGGGCCAGCCCTTCGGCACCCAACTCAGCGTGCTGGTCGGCATAGCGCTGCTGATGACCGTCGGCGTCTACGGCCTGGTCGCGGGCATCGTCAAGCTCGACGACGCGGGCCTCTACCTGAGCCGGCGCGCGGGCGCGGCCTCGCAGGCGCTGGGCCGCGGCATCCTGGCCTTCGCGCCCTGGCTCATGCGCGCGCTGTCGGTGGCCGGCACGGCCGCGATGTTCCTGGTCGGGGGCGGCATCCTGGTGCACGGCGTGCCCGCGCTCGGCCATGCGGTCGAGGCCTGGGCTGCCGCCCACGGGACCCTGGGCACGGTCGGCGGCATGCTGGCCAACGCGGGCGTCGGCATCGTCATCGGCGCGCTGGTGCTGGCGGTGGTCGAGGGCGCGAAGAAGGTCTTCGCGCGACGCTGAAAAGGCTCAGCCGCCGCGACCCTTGGCGCGTTGCACCAGCGCGACCACGGTGAGCGCCGCACCCAGCACGACGGCGAACCAGCCGACCACGACGGCCCCGGCGATCATGTCGCGCGTGCCCGAGGGCGGAAGAAAATAGGGAGCGACGATCACGGCCACGCCGATCAGCAGGCAGAGGATGCCGCGTTCGACCATGCGGGGTTGACGGGAGGGTTTGGAAGCCATGGGGCGAGTGTAGGCGGCGCTCGGCCGCCCACGCCGCCGCTCCGTTTCAACGGGTCTGCTTCGGCAGTTGCAGCAGGTCCTCGAGCACCAGGCCCTTTTCCTTCAGGATGGCTTCCAGCAGCGGCTGCAGCTTGCCCAGGCTTTCCTGCACTGCTTCGCGCACCGTGTCGACCACCACCTGCGTGCCGCGCTCGATCTCGATGTTGAGGCGGTCGCCGGCCTGCTTCTGCTCGAACACCGTCATACGGCGCGTTTCGGGGATCAGCCACACCTCGAACCAGCCCTCCGCGCGGTTCACCTCGGCCACCGTCAGGCTGGCGCCGTTGATCGCGATGTAGCCCTTGGCGAAGACGTACTTGCGGAAGTCGCTCGGGATGGCGACACGCATCACGCGGTTGGTGTCGGAGCTGCGCACCGCTTCGATGGCCGCGGAGAAATCGATGTGGCCCGACAGCGGGTGCCCGCCGATCTCGGCGCCGTCCTTGGCGGCCCGCTCGACGTTGACGACGGCGCCGACCGCGTACGCGCTCAGGGTCGTCACGTTGAGGCTCTGGAGGATCACGTCGAAGGAGGCCGTGTCGGTCGACAGCAGCGCGGTCACCGTGAGGCAGACCCCGTCGACCGAGACGCTGGCGCCGATGGCCAGGTCGGTGCAGAAGCCGGGCGGAAAGGCCAGCGTGAAGGTGCGCATGCCCTCGTGATCGAGGATGTGCGTGAGGGTGGCGGTGCCTTGGATGATGCCGGTGAACATGGGTCTCGCTGCAGGTCAAAGGCTACAGCGTAGCCGCGCGCGCGGCATGGCTTCGTGCGGCGCCGATTTCCCCTTGTTCGGCAGGCGAGAATCAACGCCATGACACGAGCCGATACGCCCCTGATCCGACCCCTTGCGCGGCTGATGCTGGCCCTCTCGACCGCGCTGGCCTGTGCCGGCGCCGCGGCCCAGTCGGATCCCGCGCAGTACCCGGCGGCCGCGACGGGTTTCCTCGACGAGGAGCTTCCGAAGATGGCGACCGCGGTGGCCGAGCGCGACCGCGACTACTTCGAGGCGGCCATGGGCCGCATCGTCGCGTTCTCCGAGGACTGGGGTTTCAAGTCGCACGCCAATCCGGCGCTGGCCGGCTACCGGATGTGCACCGACGCGGTGTCCGACTTCGTGATCGTCGGGCTCTGCAAGCTGATGCCCAACGGCAGCGAATGCGAGCCCGGGCTGGCGCCGCGCTTCGAGGCCAACCGGCAGCAGTGCCGGCAGGCCGCGCGCCGCTGAACCTCAGGCCTTCTGCAGACCTTGCAGGCTCTGCAGCATGACCGCGCGGGCCTGGCCCAGCACCATGCCCTTCCACTCGTCGTTGTCGCAGTAGAAGGCGTCGCGCACGTCGCGCCGGATCGCGCGCTGCTGCGCTTCGGGCGCCTCGGGATGGCGGCGCAGCCAGGTGTCGGCGCGCAGGCGGTCCAGCACCTCCAGGTCGGGCAGGGTGCCGAACTCCAGGCCCATCAGCGCGGTGTTGGCCTGCGGGCATTCGTCGTAGACGATCGAGACCACCGGGCCGGTCACGTCGGCCGAGGCCGAGGTGCCGTCGAAGGGCGCGAACACGTCCGCGCCCCACCAGGCCAGGGCCCGCGGCAGGCCGGCCGGACGGCCCGGGTAGATCTTCTCGCCGTGGCCGTAGGGGCCCAGGCCGGTGTGCACGTCGATCCAGGCGATGTGCCCGGCCGCGGCGCCGTGCTTGCGCAGGATCGCGCGCATGGTGCGGTTGCTCCACGAGGGGCCGGTGCCGCCGTAGAACACGCCGTCGGGCGAGGTGTACTGGCCGGTGGTCACGGCGGCGCGGTAGGCGCGGATGCCGTGCTTCTCGATGTAGGCCGCGACGGCGGCTTCGTCGGCGGCGGTCGGCGGCCATTGGGCCGGCAGGATCAGCGGCTCGACCTCGGCATAGGCCGCGTTCACCGGCAGCGGCTGCGTGAAGTCGATGTGGTTGCGGTTGAGGTCGATGTTGTCCTCGTTGGTGCGGTGCAGGTGCGAGAAGCCGTGCGGGTTCACCGCATGCACCAGCAGCAGCGCCACGCCGGCGCGTTCCAACCGGCCCAGCAGGTCGGTGTCGTGCAGCATCGCGACCTGGCAGCCCGAGCCGCAGAAGCCCTCGGGGCCGTGCGTGCCGGAGCTCACCAGCAGCAGCTTTTCGGCGCCGGGCTGGCCGATGTAGGCGGTATCGGTGGACAAGGTTTCGCCCAGGGCGCCGGTGTGGCCCTCCAGCGGGAAGGATTCGACGCTCGCCTGGCGTTCGGCCGCGGCCTCGAGGAACTTGCGGCGTGCCTCGACATAGGTGCCGGAGAAGTGGCGGGTGGCTTGGGTGCTGTGCATGGATTTTTCCTTGTCGCGGGAAGAGGAAGGGGGCGGGGCGTGGGGCTCAGCCGGCGTTGCCAGGCTTGTCGATGTCGCGGCCGGTGTGGTCCTTGAGGCTGTACAGGCCGATCAGCGAGACCAGCGTCATGGCGAGCAAATACCAGGCCGGCGCCAGCTTGTTGCCGGTGGCGTTGACCAGCCAGGTGCTGATGAAGGGGGAGAAGCCGCCGAACAGCGCCACGCCCACGCTGTAGACCAGCGACATGCCGCTGGCGCGCACGTGCTTGGGGAACATCTCGGGCAGCATGGTGATGCCGGGCACGCTCTGGATCACCAGCGTGATGCTCAGCAGCCCGACCACGGTGAACAGCACGGCCGGCGTGGGCGAGGCGTTGAGCCAGTAGAAGCCGGGGTAGATCATCACGGCCAGCGCAATGCGGCTCCAGAGGATCAGCGGCTTGCGCCCGACCTTGTCGGCCCACAGGCCCACGAAGGGCGCGCAGGCGAAGGACAGCAGCCCGGTGATCGCCGCGCCGAACAGCGCCACCGGCGGCGCCATGCCGAGCTCGCGGATCGCATAGGTCGGCATGTAGAAGCTCACGACGTAGGCGGCCGCGGTGCCGCCGACCATGGTCAGGATGGCGTTGAGCACCTTGCGGCCGTGCAGGCGGCAGACTTCGCTGATGCTGCTCTCGCGCCGGGTGCCGGCGGGCGGCGGCGGCGCGATCTCCAGCGACTCTTCCAGGTGGCGGCGGATGTACATGCCGACCGGCGCGATCGCCAGGCCGATCACGAAGGGCACGCGCCAGCCCCAGCTTTCCATCGCCTGCGGCGTGAGCGTGTACGACAGCAGGCCCACCACCACCGCGCCCAGCAGGATGCCCAGGCCCTGGCTCGCGAACTGCCAGCTCGCCATGTAGCCGCGGTTCTGCGGCGTGGCGTGCTCGACCAGCAGCGTGGTGGAGGCGCCGACTTCACCGCCGGCCGAGAAGCCCTGGATCAGCCGGGCCAGCACGATCAGCAGCGGCGCGGCCACGCCGATCTGGGCGTAGGTGGGCGCGGCGGCGATCAGCAGGCAGCCCAGCGCCATCAGGAAGATGGTCAGCGTCATGGCCTTCTTGCGCCCGGCGCGGTCGGCATAGGCGCCGATCACGATGCCGCCCAGCGGCCGCATGATGAAGCCGACGCCGAAGCTGGCCACCGTCAGCAGCAGCTGGCCGTAGGAGTTGAAGGTCGGGAAGAAGAGCTTGCCGATGGTCAGGGCCAGGAAGCCGTAGACCGTGAAGTCGAAGAATTCGAGGGCGTTGCCGATGGTGGTGGCGACGATCGTCTTGCGACGGCCGGGCCGGGTGTGCGTGGGCGAGGAAGACATTTGACTCCGTGTGTTGTTGGGCGCGGATGCTAGAGAGCACGGGCGCTCATGAAAAGACAATAATCGGGGCGACACGATAACTTTTCGTTGTCATTGCCGGACATCTCCCCCTTGAAACCCAACCAGCTTCATGCCTTCGTGGCCGTGATCGAGCAGATGAGCATTCGCGGCGCGGCCCGCGTGCTGGGCCTGTCGCAGCCCGCCGTGACCAAGATCGTGCGCGAGCTCGAGCGCGAGGTCGGCGCGCCGCTGGTCGAGCGCAGCGTGAAGGGCGTGCGGCTCACGCAGTTCGGCGAGGCCTTCGCGCCGCGGGCCCGGCTGCTGCTGGCCGACATGCGCCGCGCGCGCGACGAGATCGCGCAGATCCGCGACGGCGCGACCGGCACGGTGTCGGTGGCAGTCAGCACCTCCTTCGCGCTGACCGTGCTGCCCGCGGCCTTCAAGACCTTTCACGCGCAACTGCCGGCGGTCGAGGTGCGCTTCAGCGAGGCGGTGCTGCCCTCGATGCTCGACGGCCTGCGCGACGGCCGGCTCGACTTTGCGGTGGCGCACGTGGTGCCGGGCACGCTCGACCCGCAGTTCGAGAGCTTCGAGCTCTTCGCGGTGCGGCTTTTCGTCGGCGTGCGAAAACGCCATCCGCTGCGCCATGCGCGCACGCTCAAGGCGCTGCACGACGCCGAATGGGTGCTGCCGGGCGATGGCGATGTGGGCCGCAATTCGGTGCTGCCCTTGTTCACCCCGCATGGGCTGGAGGCGCCGCGGCGCGTGATCCAGGGCCAGTCGGTGACCGTCGCGCTGGCGCTGGTCGGGCACATGGACCTGGTGGGCCTGTTCGTCGAACCGCTGGCGCAACTGGCCTTCTCGCAGCACGGCATCTGCCGCATCGAGGTCGAGGACGCACTGCCCACGCTGCGCGTCTGCGTGCTGCAGCGCCGCGGCCGGGCCCAGACACCCGCCGCCCAGTGCTTCGTGGAATGCATCGCACAGGCTGCGGCGGCGCTCGACCTGCGGCCCTCCGAAGCCGCCTGAACCGGCCGTGCGGCCTCAGGGCGTCGCGAGCTGGTAGCTCAGCTGCACGCTCAGGCGCAGCTTGCGCTCGGGGTTGTCCACGGCCGGGTCGCCGGTCGGCTTGGCCACCGCGAGGTCGAGGTTGTAGTGCTTCGCATCGGTCAGCCGCACGCCGAGCGCCACCGAGCGCAGGCTCCGGGGCACGGGCTGCCCGAGCTTCGTCGACACGTGCGCGGCCTCGAGCAGCAGGTAGGGCTCGACTTGCCGCAGCCAGACCATGTCGAGCGGGAAGGCACGGTTGAGCTCGGCCGACAGCCCCCAGCCCGAATCGCCCGCGCCGTCGCCCGCCGCATAGCCGCGGCCGAAGCGTGCGCCGCCGTAGGCGATGCGCTCCGAGGCCGCCAGCGAATCCGGGCTGTACTGGGCGCCCAGGCCGAAGGCCGTGCCCCAGCGGTTGGCGAAGCGGTCGCGCTGGCTCGCATCGAGCGTGAGCCGCGTGAAGTCGAGCTGGCTGCTGCCGGGGCCCGACAGGCCGGGTACGTTGCTGCGCAGTTCGGTCGAGGCGCCCAGGCCGTCGATGCCGCGGGCCAGCAGCAGGCTGGCGCTGCGGCTGCGATCGGGCTGCGCGTCGGCGTAGGCCAGCTGGGCGAACAGGGCGCGCACACGGGTCCGGTCGACCAGCGTGGCGCCGGTGGCGCTCACGCGGTAGTCGTCGGTGTTGTCGACGCCGTAGAAGCCGCCGTTGAGCGTGAGGCTGCTGCGCGCGTCGAGCATCAGCGGATAGCTGGCCGACAGCTCGACGCGGCGGTTGGTGTTGTAGCGTTCGAGCGGCGCGCCCTCCTGCGCCCGCTTGTCGGGGTAGCCGTTGTAGGCGGTGGCCTGGGCCTTGAGCGTCAGGCCGTCGGTGCCCACCAGCTGGCTGTAGCCCAGCGTGAGCAGCTTCTCGCGCCGCAGGTCGCCCAGCAGGGTCGAGGCATTGATCTGGCTGCCCGGCAGCAGCGGATCGTTCCACACGCCGCTCAACACGGCGCGCGAGGTCGGCTGGCGCAGGTCGGCGCCCACCGAGACGTTGTAGGGCTCGCGTCGCACCTTGAGCACCAGCGCGGTGGCGCCGTCGGTGCTGCCGGGCATCGAGGCCTCGGCACTCACGCGCAGCCCCGGCAGGCGGGCCAGCAACTGCGTGACGCGCTCGAAGGTCGCGATGCGCAGCGGCCGCTCCTGGGTCAGGCGCTCGGCCATGGCGCGCAGCTTGGGCGTGGCCGGGCCGGCATCGCCCTCGATGCGCACGCTGGCGATGTAGCCCTCGACCGCCACGATGCGCACCACGCCGCCCTCGAAGCGCTGGTCGGGCACGTAGACGAAGGACAGCGGCAGGCCGCTGTCCTTGTAGAGGGTGCTGAGTTCGCCCGCGATGGCGACCAGCTGGCCCACCGTCGTCGGGCGGCCCACCAGCGGGGTGAAGCGGCGCGCCACGTCGGCGAAGGCCAGCGCGTCGACGCCCTCGATGTCGAAGCGCGTGGGCGTGAGCGCCCGGTCGAGCGCGCTGCCGCTCGGCCCGGCCGGCGCGCGCAGCTCGACCTGCGGCGCGACGGCCGCCGGCTGCGGGATGGGCGCCGGCGCCGGCAGCTGGCTCAGCGGGTTGCCGGCCGAGGGCGTCTGCGCATGCAGCAGCGGCGCCGCACCGGCCAGCGCAAGGGCCATGCCGGCCATGGCGCTCATTCCGACAGCGTGAGGGCGCATCCGCATCGGCCTCAGTTCTTCTTCTGGCCCAGGCCGCCGACGACGCCGAGCACGCCGCCCGCGACGTTCTGGACCACGCCGCCGACGGTGCTGCCGGCAGAAGGCGTCGTGCTGCCGCCGGTCAGCGGGGCCGTGACCGCGCCGGTCAGGGGCGCGACCGCCGCCAGCACGGGTGCGGTCAAGGGCGCCGTGGCCTGCAGCACCGGCGTCGTCAGGGGCGCTGCCGCCTGCAGCACCGGGGTGGTGAGCGGGGCGACGGCGTTGAGCGTCGGGCTCAACACCGTGGTGCCCACCGCCAGCCCGGCGCCCACGCCGGCGCCGGCCGAGATGCCGGTGCCCTGGCCGTTGCTGGCCAACGCCACGCCGCCGCCCAGGCCCACACCCGCGGTCAGGCCACCGATGCCGCCCAGGCCGGTGCCGGTGCCACCGTTGCCCGCGGTCACCAGGCCACCGACCGAGCCCACCGTGCCGCCCAGCGGCTGCGTGACCGCCGCCAGCGGGGTGTTGGCGCCGGCCTGCTGCACGCCCATGCCCACCTGGTTGGCCAGGCCGGCCACGGGTTGGCCGAGGCCGGTGCCGTCGCCGACCTTCTGGGTCAGCGTGATCAGCTTGTCGTCGATGCGGTCGACCGCCTGCGTCGCGCCGCCGGTGACCTTGCGCACCGTGCCGTTGTTGGTCACGCCGGCCAGCGGCACGGCGAGGCCGCTGACGCCGTCACCGACCTTGTCGACCAGGCCGCCGGCCGCGTTCGTCACCGGCTGCAGCGGGGTGGTCTTGCCGATGCTGCTGACCAGTTCGCCAGCGCTCGACACCGTCTTGCCGGTGTTGTCCACCACCAGCGGCAGGCCGCCCAGGGTGTTGCCCAGCGCGTCCTTGCCGGTGCCCAGCTGGCCCAGGCCGCCGCTGACCGCGGTGCCGGCGCTGCCGACCGTGTTGCCGGCATTGGCCAGCACACCGGCGGCCGGCGTGGTCTGGCCCAGGCCCGAGACCACGGTGCCCGCGCCGGTCACGGTCTGGCCGACGCCGCCGAGCACCTGGCCGGTGGCCGAGGAAGCGACGGTGCCGCCGCCGTTGCCGCCCCCCCCGCCGCCATTGTTGCCGCCGCCGCCGCCGTTACCCCCACCGGCACCGCCGCCGCCTGCGTTGGCGCTGTCACCGCCGCCGGAGCCGCTGCCGACCCCGCCGGGCTGGGCGGAGCCGGAGGCGCCGCCGGCATCGAAACCCATGCGACCGCTGGAAGAGCAGCCGCCGAGCAGGGCCAGCGCCGCGGCCACCGCCGCAACGCCCACGAGCGATTGAAATCGCGGTTGGAAAGAAACAGTCATGTGTGACTCCTGAAGTGGACGTGAAACCGGCCTGCCGCGGATGTGCGGCGAAGGCGCCTCGACGTGTGCCGGGGCCCACAACGGGGGGTTCGACACACAGGCTTCACTGTGCGCTGGAGTCGGCCCGCTGTGACATTCAGGAGCAACTTGTGTCTTTTTGTAGACGGCTTTTTATGTGAAGGAACGCACACCGCGCGGGGCAGTCGCTGGCCGTTAGAACCAAGGGACTACAGGCCTGGGACGGCCTGCCTGCGTTTCAGCCCGCCGCGGCGTCGTCGCGCAATCGCTGCGCCACCGCGTCGACGTCGCGCCGCTTGCGCACCGCGGCCAGCAGCATCGGCGAACCGTTGGCGCAGGCGGCCACGGCGGTCGCCTTCTTCGGGCACAGGCCCAGGCAACTGCACTCGATCACGCGCCAGCGTACCGGCGTGTGGCCCACGGCTTTCCGGAGTTCGCTGCGCAGTTCCTTGGCCGTGTGGCGCGTCGGGCCGCTGCTGCGTCGCTGGCAATCGCTGCAGACCATCAGCAGGCCGCCAAACTTGGCCTTGACGAAGGGGGCGGCGTCGGCCACCGGGGGCAGGGAAGAGGGGGCATCGGACATGGGTGGCTTTCTGGATCGTGGGGCTTGCGCACAGGGTAGGCCGCTTGCGTGCGCTATCGTGTCGGCCTGTCACTCATTCCGAACCCCGTCATGTCGCTCGCGCCCATCGAAATCGAAACCGCCCCCGAACCCACCGCCACCGTCATCGTGATGCACGGGCTGGGCGCCGACGGCAACGACTTCGTGCCGATCGCGCGCGAGCTCGACCTGTCGGCCGTGGGCCCGGTGCGCTTCGTGTTCCCCAATGCGCCGGTGATGCCGGTGACGGTCAACGGCGGCTATCCGATGCCGGCCTGGTACGACATTTTCCAGCCTGACCTGGTGCGCCGCGAGGACGAGCCCGGCCTGCGCCGCTCGCGCGACAGCATCGAGGCGCTGATCGCCCACGAGAAGGCGCGCGGCATTCCCGCCAGCCGGATCGTGCTGGCCGGCTTCTCGCAGGGCTGCGCGATGGCGCTCATGGTCGGCCTGCGCCACGGCGAGCGCCTGGCCGGCATCGTCGGCCTCTCGGGCTACCTGCCGCTGGCCTCGACGCTGGCCGCCGAGCGCGCGCCGGCCAACCAGCACACGCCGGTGTTCCTGGCGCACGGCACGCAGGACGGCGTGGTGGTGCTGCCGCGGGCCGCCGAGACGCGCGAGGCGCTCAAGGACCTGGGTTACGCGGTGGAATGGCATGACTATCCGATGGCCCATTCGGTCTGCATGGAGGAGATCGCCGACCTCAACACCTTCCTGCTGCGCGTGCTCGGCCCGCAGGCCTAGCAAAATTTCCGGCAGCGTGGGGGACGACGGCCGAATGCCCGGCGGATTCCCCGTGCGAGCAGCCTGTACCGAGAAGTGCTACCTTCCAGCCCCACCAAAGACGGATGAGTGATAAGAACATGAGCAAATTGCAGGAGCGACTGGACGCGCTCTCGCCCGCGCGGCTCAAGGGCATGCGGCGCGGCATCGAGAAGGAAAGCCTGCGCGCGCGCGCGGATGGACAGCTGGCGCTCACGCCGCACCCCTCCGCGTTGGGGTCGGCGCTCACGCATCCGCACATCACCACCGATTTCAGCGAATCGCAGCTCGAGCTCATCACCGGCGTGCACGCCGGCGTCGAGGCCGCGCTGGAGGAGCTCACGCAGGTGCATCAGTTCACCTACCGGGTGCTCAACGAGCTCGGCGACGAACGCATGTGGGTCTCGAGCATGCCCTGCGGCCTGCCGACCGACGAGACCATCCCGATCGGGCGCTACGGCAGCTCGAACGTCGGGCGTGCCAAGAGCGTCTACCGCATGGGCCTGAGCCACCGATACGGCCGGCGCATGCAGACCATCTCGGGCATCCACTACAACTGGTCGCTGCCCGAGGTGTCGAGCGAGCAGTACTTCGGCCTGATCCGCAACTTCCGCCGCCACGCCTTCCTGCTGCTGTACCTGTTCGGCGCCTCGCCCGCGCTGTGTTCGACCTTCGTGGCCAACCGGCCGCACGAACTCAGGCCGCTGGGCGACGGCAGCATGCACATGCCCTTCGGCACCTCGCTGCGCATGGGCCGGCTCGGCTACCAGAGCGAGGCGCAGGCCTCGCTGCAGGTGAGCTACAACAGCCTCGAAGGCTACGGCGCCTCGCTGCAGGACGCGCTCACGCGCCCCTGGCCGGCCTACGAGGCCATCGGCATCCAGAACCCCGGCGGCGACTACAACCAGCTGGGCACCACGCTGCTGCAGATCGAGAACGAGTTCTACGGCACGATCCGGCCCAAGCGCGTGATCTACCCGGGCGAGCGCCCGCTGCATGCGCTGCGCGAGCGCGGCGTCGAGTACGTCGAAGTGCGGCTGATGGACCTCGACCCCTTCGTGCCGGTCGGCATCACGGCCCAGACCATCCGCTTCCTCGACGTGTTCCTGATGCACTGCCTGCTGTCCGACAGCCCCGACGACACGCCCCAGGAGATCGCCGAGCTCGCGCACAACCAGCAGCTCACGGCGGCCCGCGGCCGCGAGCCCGGCCTGCAGCTGCTGCGCGGCGGCCAGGAAGTGGCGCTGACCGAATGGGGCGCCGAGCTGGTGGCGCAGTGCGCGCCCATCGCCGCGGCGCTCGACGCGGCGCACGGCGGCTCGGCCTATGCCGAGGCGGTGCATGCCGCGCTCAACGGCCTGCGCGACACCCACAGCCTGCCCTCGGCGCGCGTGCTCGCGGCGATGGCGGCCGAGCATGGCAACTCGTTCACCTCCTTCGTGCGGGCGCAGTCCGAGGCCACGCGCCAAGCCCTGCTCACGCTGCCCTTCGCGCCCGAGGACCAGGCGCGTTTTGCACGGGAGAGCGCCGACTCGATCGGCGCGCAGAAGGACATCGAGGCGGCCGACACCATGCCCTTCGAGGTCTATCGCCAGCAGTACGTGTCGCCGGCCCGGCTGGGCCTGAGCGAGCGAGCCCGCAGCGCCGCGACGGCCTGAGCCGCTGTCGTTTGGGGCCCGGCAGGGGCAGGCCGTAGGCATAGGCCTACCGTCATTGGACTGCATGGCCCACCGCCCGGGCCCGGGGGGGAGAGCGATCATGGAACTCAGAGATTCTTCTGAGCCGCACGACCCGTGACCCCTCTTCTCATGCACTCCAAGACCTACCTGGTCGAAGACAACCCGGTGATCCGCGAAAACCTCACGGACTTCCTGGAGGATGCCGCCGACACCACCGTGGTGGCCCACGCCTCCACCGAGAACGAGGCCGTCACCTGGCTGCACAGCCACCGCGACGACTGGGACATCGCAATCGTCGATCTGTTCCTGCTCGAGGGCAACGGCTTCGGTGTGGTCGATGCGTGCCGTGACCGCGCGGACCATCAGAAAGTGGTGGTGCTGAGCAACTACGCCACCACCGACATGCGCGAGCGCTCGCGCCGGCTCGGCGCCGACGCCTTCTTCGACAAGTCCGCGGAGATCGACCAGCTGCTCGCCTACTGCCGGATGGAGCGCTGAAGCGAGCGTCGGGCGCGTCGCTGTCCCGTGCGTGCTGCCCATGGGTGCGGGCTTGAGGTACAACCTCGGGTCCGAATTCATGGAACACCCAAAGAGATGAACAGCTCGATCGATTTCAAGGGCCGCGTCGCCATCGTCACCGGCGCAGGCGGCGGTCTGGGGCGCCAGCACGCGTTGGCACTGGCGGCGCGTGGCGCCAAGGTGCTGGTCAACGACCTGGGCGGCGCACGCGACGGCTCGGGCGGCTCGGTGAGCGCGGCGCAGGCCGTGGTCGACGAGATCGTGGCCGCGGGCGGCGAAGCCCTGGCCAATGGCGCCTCGGTCACCGACTACGAAGCGGTGCAGGCCATGGTGCAGCAGGCGATCGACGCCTGGGGCCGGGTCGACGTGCTGGTCAACAACGCCGGCATCCTGCGCGACAAGAGTTTCGCCAAGATGGAGCTGGCCGATTTCAAGCTGGTGGTCGACGTGCACCTGATGGGCGCGGTCCACTGCACCAAGGCGGTCTGGCCGCACATGACGGCACAGAAGTACGGCCGCATCGTGATGACGACTTCGTCTTCCGGCCTCTACGGCAACTTCGGCCAGAGCAACTACGGCGCGGCCAAGATGGCGCTGGTCGGCCTGATGCAGACCCTGAGCATCGAAGGCGCCAAGAGCGACATCCGCGTCAACTGCCTGGCCCCGACCGCGGCCACGCGCATGACCGAGGACCTGATGCCGCAGGCCGTGCTCGACGCGCTGCAGCCCGAGGCCGTGGTGCCCGCGATGCTGGTGCTGGCCGCGCAGGATGCGCCCAATCGCACCGTGCTGTGCGCGGGCGCGGGCGGCTTCGAGGCGGCCCACATCACGCTCACGCAGGGCGTGTTCGTCGCGCCGGGCGCCGATGCGCCCGAGCAGCTCGCGGCGCGGCTGGCCGAGGTGACGGCACGCGAAGGCGAGCAGGTGCCGCAGAGCGGTGCCGCGCAGGGCACGCTGGAGATCGAGAAGGCGACGCGGGCCGCGGCCCGCTGATCGCGCGCCCTCAGGCGCCCGGTGCCGCGGGCGCCGACACCGCGCTCGGGTTGCGTTGCAGGGCCGGCGGCAGTTCGCCGTCGAGCCAGTCCATGCGCCAGGCCAGCACCAGCAGCGCGCAGAGCGTGACCACGACGGCCACCGTGCCGGTCAGCCGGTGCCGTTCGGCATAGGGATCGCGCAGCACGCGGTGCGCATGCGCCGGCAGATGCGCGGTCTGCGACAGCGAGCCGCCCAGTCGCACGTTGACGTGCATGCGGCCGTTGATGGCCCAGCCGCTGGCATCCAGGATCGGGCCCAGGCTGCGCTGGCGCAGCTTGAGCCAGGCGATCAGCATGCTGGGCCCCGAGATCGCGAGCACCAAGCCGAGCACCGCGATCGGGATCCACTGGCCCAGGTCGACGAACTTGCTGAACACCGCCACCAGCACCGCGCTGATGCTGCCCAATGCCACGCCGATGGCCGCCACAGTGCCCACATCGACGCGACCCGGCAGCTTGATCGGCTCGGCCGGCTTGGCGCCCGCCGCGAGGGACTTGTCGGCGGTGGTCAGCGTCGAGGCCAGCGAACCCAGCGAGCCCTGGGCCACCGTGTCGCTGGCGGCCGCACGCTTGGCCACCTGTTCCTCGATCATGCGCAGGAATTTCTTGTAGGGCGAGAAGAAGGCCTGCGCCACGCTGGTCGGGTTCTCGATCACCTTGGTGATGGTCGCGTCCCAGTCGCGCCCCTGGCGGTCGTAGAACACGCCGTTGCGACCGACGAACAGGAAGTCGGTGTCGCCGGCCGTGAAAGCCGACACCACCGTCATCTTCTCGCCCTTGCGCGTGCACACGCAGTAGGCCAGGCAGGCCTTGGCCAGGCCGGCCAGCGGCGCATGCTTGGCCGCGTCGGCCACGGCCACGCTGAGGTCGCAGCTGCGGCCGTCGAGATAGAGCCGCCCGGCCTGGAAGATCGCGCCTTCGCGGCGGTAGAAGTCCTTGAAGGCCACGAAGTTGTTGACCAGCGTGAGCAGGTCGCGCTGGAAGCGCAGCAGCTTCTCCAGTTCGCCGATGCGCACGTTGTGCGGCTCGACGCGCTCGTCGTCTTCGATCAGCTGCATCAGCGGGCCCTGCAGCGCCAGGCTGTCGACCAGTTCGGCGGCGCTCAGCGCTCCGAGCTGTGTGGCGGGTCGCGCCGCGAGCCAGCGCTGGCAGGACGCGAGCCGGTCCTGCAGCGTGCGCCAGTCGGCCTCGCCGAGTTCCTGCCGATCGGGCAGGTGGGCGCCGTCGGCATCCGGCAGCAGCGGCAGCGCGTCGCGCTGCAGCGTGCGCAGCGCCTCGGCCCAGGCCGGGTTCACGCCGCGCAGCAGCGGCAGCGTGCGGCCGGCCGCGATCGGTGCCAGCGGCAGGCGCGCGATGCCGTCCGACTGCATGCGCAGATCGGCCTGGGCCGCCAGCGCCTCGTAGTCCTCGATCGAAGGGTTGAGGGCCGGCACCGCGCGCGGATCGTAGGCCGCGACGCGGCAGCGCGCGAAGAAATCGTCGACCTTCTCGCGCACCGCGCCCACGGCCTGTGCGGCGGCGAGCATCGCGGTGCCGTCGGTCGTGCCTTCGGTTCCCTGGCCTGTCTGCCAGTCGTGCAGCGCCTTGGCCTCGGCGAAGAAGGTCTCGGCCCTTTTGCGGTCCACGCCGTCCAGGCCCTTGCGGTCGCGCGCGGCCCCGTGGGTCTTCATGATGCGGCGCAGAAGGGTCTGCAGCGCCTCGTCGTCGGTGCTCTCGGGCGGCACCACGCCATCGCCGTTGAAGCGCATCGCGGCCAGCAGTTCGCTGCGGTCGGTCACGTCGGCCAGCGAGAGCCGGTCGGCGCCTTCCTTGCCGCGCAACTGCAGGATGCGCCGCGCCTCCTCGGCCAGCGGCACCGCCTCGCCCTCGACATCCGCGATGGCGTCGAGCGCGAGCGTGTCGCCGCCCTGCATCAGCACGTCGGGGTCCTGGAGGTGCCTGCAGGCCCATTCGCAGGCGGCGATCAGTTCGGGCGGGCGGATGCGGCCGTCGCCATCGGTGTCGATCAGGGCCAGCGTGCGCGGATCGATCTCGATGCCGCTGGCGGGGCAGGCCAGCGCCACCCAGAGCTTCTGGTCGAGCTGGCCGATGCGCGCGATGTCGGTGCCGTTGCGGATCAGGACCTGGTCCACGCCGCCGGCGCGGAAGAACTGCCAAGTGTGTGCTTCGTCAGGAACCATCGATCGGAACGCTTTCTTTCTTCGGTGCAGGGAAGTGCCGAGTGTCGCTTTCTGCAGCGGCCGCGCGCGTAGGCGAGAGGGCCGCGTCGGGGTGCGCGGCGCTCTGGCAGCCCGCGGGTGCAAAGGCGACAATGGCTGCGACCTTCTCATCCCTTTTTGTCCGCTTCGCATGTCCGCTCTTCCCGACACCCTGTGCTATCTCAACGGCGAGTACTCGCCCGTCGCCGAGGCGAAAGTTTCCGTGCTCGACCGCGGCTTCATCTTCGGCGACGGCATCTACGAGGTGGTGCCGGTCTACGGCCGCAAGCTGTTCCGTTTCGCGCAGCACATGGCGCGCCTCGAACGCAGCCTGGCGAGCGTGCGCATTCCGCAGCCGCTGACGACCGATGAATGGCTGGCGCGCTGCCGCCACCTGATCGCGGCGCATGCGGCCGAGGACCAGATGGTCTACATCCAGGTCACGCGCGGCGTGGCGCCACGCGACCATGCGATGCCGCCGGGCATCGTGCCCACGGTGTTCATGATGTCCAGCGCGATGAAGGCGCCGAGCGCCGCCGTGCTCAAGGCCGGCGTGGCCTGCGTCACGGCGCGCGACTTCCGTTGGGAGCGCGCCGACATCAAGAGCACCTCGCTGCTGGGCAACGTGCTGGCGCGGCAGATCTCGGTGGACGCGGAGGCCGTCGAGACGGTCCTGCTGCGCGACGGCCTGCTGACCGAGGCCTCGTCGTCCAATGTGTGGGTGGTGAAGGACGGCGTGGTGCACGGCGCGCCCAAGAGCGTGCATGTGCTCGAGGGCATCCGCTACGAGCTGATCCGCGAACTCTGCGAGGCCGAAGGCATCGTGTTCGACCTGCGGCCGATCTCCGAGGCCGAGGTGCGCGAGGCCGACGAACTGCTGCTGAGTTCGGCCAGCAAGGAGGTGCTGCCGGTCAGCACGCTGGATGGCCGCCCGATCGGCAGCGGCGCACCGGGGCCGGTGTTCGCGCGCCTGCATGCGGCGTATCAGCGGGCCAAGGCGGCGCAGTCGATCTAGGCGCAGCGCAGCCTCGAATGGCGGCCGGTCCGCCAGCAGGCACCGCGCCCGGCGCCTCAGCTCTGGATGTAGCTCGTGAGCTGCTCGATGGTCTGCTCGTGGTCCGCGATGATGTCGTCCATCAGGTCGCGGATCGACAGCATGCCGATCACCTTCTCGCCGTCGACCACCGGCAGGTGGCGGATGCGCTTCTGGCTCATCAGCGCCATGCAGTCATGGGTGGGCGTCTGCGGGGTCACGGTGAACACGTTGGCCGTCATGATCTCGGCCACGCGCACTTCCTTGGAGCTCTTGCCGAGCAGCGCGACCTTGCGGGTGTAGTCGCGTTCGGAGAACACGCCGACCAGCTTGTCGCCCTGCAGCACGACCAGCGCGCCGACCTCGTGCCTGGCCAGCACATGGAGGGCATCGAAGACGGTGGCGTCGGGCTCGGTGTGGTAGAGGCCGTCGGCGCGGCGCTGGAGCAAGGAAGAAACAGGTTTCATGGTCACTCCGAAAGACAAGGTGGGACGAAAAACGTCGTGGGCTCGTGCTGCATTCCATCATAGGGGCGCACCGAGGCAGTTGACCAGCCGGTCGCGCCTTGTCGTGGCCGCTGTCGCGCATGCAACTGTGCGCCGTGTCCGCGTCACCGGTGCGACGCGCGCCGGGCGCACCCCTTCGTACAGTGCCCGGACACCCCCGAAAGACACCATGCGCGACACCCTCCAGGCCCTGAGTTCCACCGCCACCTTCAACCGCTGGGCCGGCTTCGAGGTGGTCCGCGCCGAGGCCGGCGAAGCCGAATTGCAGATGGACTGGCGCGCCGAGGACATGGGGCAGTACGCGGGCTTCCTGCACGCGGGCCTGATCGGCGCGCTGCTCGACACGGCCTGCGGCTTTGCCGCCGCCACGGTGGCGGGGCAGGTCACGGCCTCGCATTTCTCGGTCAACTGCATCGCGCCCGGCGTGGGCCGGCGCTTCGTGGTGCGCGCACGGGTGGTCAAGGCCGGGCGGCGCCAGGTCTTCACCACGGCCGAGCTTTTCGGGCAGGGCGAGGATGGCGAACTCCGGCTGGTGGCCACCGGCAACACGATCCTGGTGCCGCTCGAGGCCCCCGCGCGCTGACGGTCGGAAGGGGCACTTCGAAAGGGCGCCCGCGTCTTCGCGGACAATGCGGGCCCTCCCGCACATCAGCAGACACAAGGAAAAGCGCGCCATGGCCATTCAGTGGTTTCCCGGCCACATGCACCTGACCCGCAAGGCCATCGGCGAACGCATCAAGGACATCGACGTGGTGATCGAGTTGCTCGACGCCCGGCTGCCGGCCTCGAGTGCGAACCCGATGCTCGCCGAGCTCACCGGCCACAAGCCGGGGCTCAAGGTGCTCAACAAGCAGGATCTGGCCGACCCGGAGCGCACCGCGCTCTGGCTGGCGCACTACAACGCGCTGCCCGAGACCCGTGCCATCGGCCTGGACGCCAGCCAGGCCACGCCGGCGCGCGCGCTGGTCGAGGCCTGCCATGCGCTGTCGCCCAACCGCGGCGGCATGGCCAAGCCGATGCGGGTGCTGATCTGCGGCATCCCGAACGTGGGCAAGTCCACGCTGATCAACACGCTGGCCGGCGGCCGCAAGGCCAAGACCGGCGACGAGGCCGGCATCACCAAGCTCGAGCAGCGCATCACGCTGGCCGACGACTTCTACCTCTGGGACACGCCCGGCATGCTGTGGCCGCGCATCATCGTGGCCAAGAGCGGCTACAACCTGGCGGCCAGCGGCGCGGTCGGGCGCAATGCCTTCGACGAGGAGGAGGTGGCGCTGGAGCTGCTCGACTACGTCAAGCGCCGCTATGCAGGCACGGTGGCGGCGCGCTTCAAGCTCGATCTTGATGCCGCCGCGGTGGCGGCGCTGTCCGACGAAGACCTGCTCGAGGCCATCGGCCGCAAGCGCGGCGCGCTGCTGGGCAAGGGGCGGGTCAACCTGCAGAAGGCGGCCGAGATCGTGATGCACGCCTTCCGCGACGGCAGCCTGGGCCGGATCACGCTGGAAACGCCCGAGGAGTTCGCGGTCTGGCTGGCCGAGGGCCAGCAGCTCGACGCCGACCGCCAGGCCAAGAAGGCCGCGCGCGGGGCCGGCAAGGGCGGGCGCCCGCCCGCAGCCCCCAGCGCCGACTGAGCCCGGGGGAGGGCGGCTCGCACCAGCGCGGTGCGGCTGCCCGCTAGGGTTGTCACTCTCTGCAACAGGTGACGTTCTGGCTATGTTCGTTGAAGTCCCGCTCGACCGTTCGGGCGCGGCGCGAGACCTGAGTCCCGTAGTACTTCGACAACATTGGAGACACACATGCAGTTCCGCTTCAAGCACCTGGCCCTGGCCGGTGCCATTGCCCTCTCGACCGCCGCCTTTGCCGCCGACCCGATCAAGATCGGTGTCGACGGGCCCTTCACCGGCGGGTCGTCGTCGATGGGCGTCAGCATGCGCGACGGCGTGCGCCTGGCGACCGAGGAGATCAACAAGGCCGGCGGCGTGCTGGGCCGGCAGCTGCAGTTGGTCGAGCGCGACGACGAGGCCAAGAACGAACGCGGCGTGCAGATCGCCCAGGAGTTCATCAACAAGGAAAAGGTGGTGGCCGCAGTCGGCTACATCAACACCGGCGTGGCGCTGGCCTCGCAGCGCTTCTTCCAGGAAGCCAAGATCCCGGTGCTCAACAACGTGGCGACCGGCTCGATCATCACCAAGCAGTTCGAGAAGGAGCCCGAGAACTACGTGTTCCGCAACGCGGCGCACGACAGCATCCAGGCGCCGATGATCGTGGAGGAGGCCATCACGCGTCGCGGCTACAAGAAGGTCGCGATCCTGGCCGACTCCACCAACTACGGCCAGCTGGGCCGCGAGGACCTGGAGAAGGCGCTCAAGAGCAAGGGCATCACGGCCGTGGCGGTCGAGAAGTTCAACATCAAGGACGTCGACATGACGGCCCAGCTGCTCAAGGCCAAGGAAGCCGGCGCCGAAGCCGTGCTGACCTACGGCATCGGGCCCGAACTGGCGCAGATCGCCAACGGCATGACCAAGCTGGGCTGGAAGGTGCCGATCGTGGGCAGCTGGACGCTGGCCATGGCCAACTTCATCGACAACGCCGGCCCGGGCGGCGATGGCGCGCGCATGCCGCAGACCTTCATCCAGGAGCCGACCACGCCCAAGCGCAAGGCCTTCATCGACAACTTCGTGAAGACCTTCAAGCCCAAGAACAACCGCATGGACTCGCCGGTGTCGGCGGCGCAGGGCTACGACTCGATCTACCTGCTGGCCGCGGCCATCAAGCAGGCCGGCAGCACCGAGGGGCCGAAGATCAAGGCCGCGCTCGAGGACCTGAAGACGCCGGTCGAAGGCGTGGTCACGACCTACGACAAGCCCTTCTCCAAGACCGACCATGACGCGATCACCGCGAACATCCCGGTGTTCGGCGAGGTCAAGGGCGGCCGCGTGGTCTATGCCAATGCCGAAGACCAGAAGAACGCCGCCAAGGTGCAGCTGAAGGATCCGGCCGCCAACGCCGCCCTGATCAAGTAAGTCCCCTGGCGCTCCGGCGCCGTCCGGCGCCGCCCCGGGGTCTTCCCGCGGCGGCGTCTTTCTTGATTGACCGTCGGCGCCACGCCACGTCTTGCGAGAGCTTCGCCATGCAAATCCTGACCCAACTCATCTTCAGCGGCATTGCGCTGGGCATGATCTACGCCGTCATCGCCTTCGGCTACCAGCTGACCTTCGCCACCTCCGACACGCTGAACTTCGGCCAGGGCGACGCCCTGATGCTGGGCGCGCTGGTCGGCCTCACGCTGGTGGGGCTGGGCGTGAACTACTGGCTGATGATCCCGATCGTCTGCCTGTTCGGTGCCTTCCAGGGCATCGTGGTCGAGCGCATCGGCGTGCGGCCGGCGATCAAGATCAAGTCGGAATTCGGCTGGATCATGTCGACCATCGCGCTGGGCATCATCTTCAAGAACGTGGCCGAGAACGTCTGGGGCCGAGACGACCTCAAGTTCCCCTCGCCGCTGCCCGAGTCGCCGCTCAAATTCCTCAACGCCAACGTGCTGCCGATGGAGATCCTGGTGGTGGTGGGCGCGCTGCTGATGATGCTGGCGGTCGAGTTCTTCAACCGCAAGACCATCTACGGCAAGGCCGTGGTCGCGACCTTCAACGACCGCGACGCCGCCAAGCTGATGGGCATCAACACCGGTCTGGTCATCACCTTCTCCTATGCGCTGTCTTCGATGACGGCTGCCTTCGCCGGCGTGCTGATCGCGCCGCTCACGCTCACCGGCGCCACCATGGGCGCGGTGCTGGGCCTGAAGGCCTTCGCGGTCGCGATCATCGGCGGGCTGACCAGCGGCATGGGCATCGTGGTGGGCGGCATCATCCTGGGCGTGGCCGAAACCACCACCGGCTTCTACCTGAGCACCGGCTACAAGGACGTGCCCGGCCTGGTGCTGCTGCTGATCGTGCTGGCGGTGCGCCCGCAGGGCCTGTTCGGCAAGACCGCCATCAAGAAGGTCTGAACGAGATGGCTGTCCACACCGAGAAACTCCAGCCCCGCCACCTGCTGCTGGCCGTCGCGGGCGTCGTCGCGCTGCTGCTGTTCCCCATCGCCTTCGACAACCCGTACTACATCCACCTGCTCGAGACCATCATGATCTACGCGATCGTGCTGTTCGGGCTCGACATCGTGGTCGGCTACACCGGCCAGGTGTCGCTGGGCCACGCCGGCCTGTTCGGCCTGGGCGCGTACACCGCCGGCGTGCTGGTGTTCAAGCTGGCCGCGCCCTTCTGGGTCACGGTGCCGGCCGCGATCCTGCTCACGGCCGGCTTCGGCGCGCTGCTGGCCCTGCCGGCGCTGCGCGTGTCGGGGCCCTACCTGGCGATGGTCACGCTGGCCTTCGGCACCATCATCCAGATCCTGATCAACGAGATGAGCTTCCTGACCGAGGGGCCGATGGGCATCAAGCTCGAGAAGCCCTCGCTGTTCGGCCACAAGCTCGACGAGCGCGAGTTCTACTGGGTGGTGGTGGTGCTGATGGTGCTGGCGCTGATCGTGGTGCACCGCATCCTGCGCTCCCACCTGGGCCGCGCCTTCGAGGCGCTGCGCGGCAGCCCGGTGGCCTCGGACTGCATGGGCGTGTCGGTCTACCGCTACAAGGTCTACGCCTTCGTGATCAGCGCGGGCTTCGCCGGGCTGGCGGGCTGCCTCTATGCCTATTCCGAGCAGTACATCTCGCCCAACTCCTACAACTTCGAGCTCACGGTGCTGTTCCTGCTGGCCGTGATCATGGGCGGCCGCAAGAGCCGCATCGGCTCGATGCTGGGCGCGGCCATCATCGTGCTGCTGCCCAAGCTGCTCGACGACGTGGTGCTGTTCCGCTACGTGTCGGTGGCGCTGGCGGTGCTGGTGTTGATCACGGCGGTGGTCGCTGTGCAGCGCCAGCGCGCCACGCCGGTGCAGATGGCGATTCCCGTGGTGGGCAGCATCGCGCTGGCTGGCCTGGCCTTCTGGCTGCAGACCATGACCGATTGGCGGCTCTCGATCTTCGGCGTGATCATGCTGTTCGTCGTGTATTACCTGCAGGACGGCATCGTCGGCTTCGTGCGCAAGGCCTTCAACATGCGCCGGCCCGCGCCGGTCGTCGAGGTCACGGCCGGGGGCGCCGGCGCGGCCGATGCGGTCTCGGTCTCGGCCGCGGGCCAGACCGGCGACGAGGTGCTTAACGCCGCCGGCGTGCTGATGCAGTTCGGCGGCCTCAAGGCGCTGAACAACGTCGACCTGAGCATCCGCCGCGGCAGCATCCACGGCCTGATCGGGCCCAACGGCTCGGGCAAGAGCACGATGATGAACGTGCTCACCGGCATCTACGTGCCGACCGCCGGCGCACTGACCTTCGCCGGCCGCTCGCTGGTCGGGCGCACCTCGGCCGACATCGCGCTGTCGGGCATCGCGCGCACCTTCCAGAACGTGCAGCTTTTCGGCGAGATGACCGCGCTGCAGAACGTGCAGGTGGGGCTGCACCACACCTTCGACAGCAACCTGGCCGACGTGGCCCTGCACACGCCGCGCTACCGGCGCGAGCGCGACGCCGCGGCCAGCCGCGCGCTGTCGCTGCTGGGCTTCGTCGGGCTGGCCGAGTTCGCGGTGGAGGAGGCACGCAACCTGCCCTACGGCAAGCAGCGCCTGCTCGAGATCGCGCGCGCGCTGGCGCTCGACCCGCAGCTGCTGCTGCTCGACGAGCCCGCGGCCGGCCTGACCGCGCCCGACATCAAGGAACTGATCGCGATCATCCGCAAGATCCGCGACCACGGCATCACCGTGATCCTGATCGAGCACCACATGGACGTGGTGATGAGCATGTGCGACACGGTCTCGGTGCTCGACTTCGGCCAGAAGATCGCCGAGGGCGTGCCGGCCGAGGTGCAGGCCGACGAGAAGGTCATCGAGGCCTATCTCGGCGGCCAGGCCGACGCCGCTCCGAACCCCGCCTGAGGAACCCGCACATGCTGACCATCCACAATCTTTCGGCCGGCTACGGCAAGGTGCAGGTGCTGCACGGGATCTCGATCGAGGTGCCCAAGGGCAAGGTCGTGACCTTGATCGGCTCCAACGGCGCCGGCAAGACCACCACCATGCGCGCGGTCTCAGGAATGATCGCGCCCACCGCGGGGGAGATCACGCTCAACGGCAAGCGCATCGACGGGCTAGAGAGCTACCACATCGCCAAGCTCGGCCTGGCCCATTCGCCCGAAGGTCGGCGCGTGTTCGCGACCATGACGGTGACCGACAACCTCACGCTAGGCGCCTTCCCGCGGCTCACGGGCAGCCGGCCGCGCGGCGACGTGGCGGGCGACCTGGAACGCGCGCTGGAACTGTTCCCGCGGCTCAAGGAGCGCCGCATGCAGCTGGCCGGCACGCTCTCGGGCGGCGAGCAGCAGATGCTGGCGATGGCGCGTGCCGTGATGCTCAACCCCGAGGTGGTGCTGCTCGACGAACCCTCGATGGGCCTGGCGCCGATCCTCGTGGCCGAGGTGTTCCGCATCATCGAGCGGCTCAAGAGCGAGGGCGTGACCATGCTGCTGGTCGAGCAGTTCGCGGCCGCCGCGCTGGGCGTGGCCGACTACGGCTATGTGCTGGAGAACGGCCGCATTTCGCTGCACGGGCCCGCCGACAAGCTGCGCAGCGATCCGGCGGTGAAGGCGGCCTACCTGGGCGGTGGGCACTGACGGAGCGCGCACCGCCGGAACGCGGACTTCCGGACGCAGAAGGCGCCAAAAAGAGAATCCAGGATCTGGTCTTGCTTTTGCGTCCTCTGCGAAACCTCTGCGCCTTCTAGGTCCGGTATCCGATCCCGAAAACTAGGCGTCCTTCAGCACGATCTTCCCGGCCTCGACGTACTCCTCGTACTGCATCAGCGGGATCGCCGTGAGGCCGAGCACGCCTTTCTCGGCTTCCCAGCTCAGCGTGGCGCTGTCGGGCGCGAGCACGACCTCGACCACCGTGCCTTCGGGAATCACGAGCGGCACGCCGTCGCCGGGCGAGTAGGTGACGTGGCCGCGGATGGTTGCGAATTGGCTCATGGGTTCCTCCGAAAAAAGACGAGCCTGCAGGACGCAGGCCACACCCGATTGGAATCGGGGCCGGGCGCGGCGCGTGTCGGAGAAGGGGCCGTGTTGCGCTGCGGCAAGCAGGGCGCGGCCGACGCGTTGTTGCGATGTGTAGCAAACTGGCGGTCCCCCGCACGAACCACTTCATTTCATCTTCATGACCTCCCCTGAATCCGCGCTCGAAGTCCTGCCCCGCGACCTGTCGGCCTACCGCGAAGGCAACACCGGCGTCGACTACGTCCACCGCTTCGAATCGGGCAAGCCCGGCCCGCACGTGCTGATCAACGCGCTCACGCACGGCAACGAGATCTGCGGCATGGTGGCCGCGACCCACCTGCTCGACACCGGCGTGCGGCCCAAGATCGGCACGCTCACGGTGAGCTTCTCGCACATCGAGGCCTACAACGCCTTCGACGAAGCCAAGCCCTACGACAACCGCCAGATCGTCCACAACCTCAACCGCATCTGGTCGGCCGAACTGCTCGACGGCAGCGAGGACAGCCCCGAGCTGCGCCGCGCGCGTGAACTGCGCCCGGTGATCGACGCGGCCGACTACATCCTCGACATCCATTCCACGAGCCAGGACGTGGTGCCGTTCTGGGTGTATCCGGCCTACGAGCGCAATGCCGCCGTGGCCCTGTCCGTGGGTCTGCCGCCGGTGCACCTCGTGATGCCCAACGGCCTGGGCTCGGGCACGCCGCTGATCCAGTACGGCCACCACGGCGAGGCGGAAGGGAAGGGCGCCGCGATGGTGGTCGAATGCGGCCAGCACTTCAAGCAATCGGCAGCCGACCTGGCCACGGCCGTGACGCTGGGCTTCCTCGCGCACTTCGGCCTGATCGACAAGGACCCGGCCGCGCCCGCGCCCGGCCCGCAACGCCGCTTCGAGCTGCTGCAGACCCACATGGTGAAAGACGCGAGCTTCGCCTTCACCCGCCCGCTGATCGGCTTCGAGACCTTCGCCGAGGGCGAGCTGATCGCGATGAACGGCACCGAGGAGATCCGCTCGCCCTGCGACGACTGCACGATCTTCATGCCCACGCGGCTGCCGATCGTGGGCCGCGAAGCGGTCTACCTGACCCGGCCCATCTAAAGCGGCCGCCCGGAGGCGGCGAGCGGGTTATCACGGGGACGCGGCGGCGGCCGCGAACCCTATTCTGGAAGACACGTCCGATGCGACGTGGTGCAGTTCTTGCAAGACCTGCTCCACGCCTCATCGACATCCTTTTCCCGAACCCGCTGGAGAACTCCGCCCATGCCTGGAAACCCGTACCGCCGTCCGATCGCCTTCAAGCTGCTCGCCACCCTCGTGGTGGCCGGCTCGGCTTTCTCGGGCACCGTCTTCGCGCGCGACCTGGTGGTCGCGCTCAAGACCGAGCCCACGTCGATGGACCCGCAGTACCACGCGCTCACGCCGAACATCCAGCTCTCGCAGACGCTGTTCGACCCGCTGGTGTGCGTCGACGCCGACCTCGCGCCCGAACCCTGCCTGGCCCAGTCCTGGACCGCCGAGGGCAAGGTCTGGACCTTCAAGCTGCGGCCCAACGTCAAGTTCTCCGACGGCTCGCCCATGACCTCGGCCGACGTGCTGTTCACCATGGACCGCGTGCCCAAGGTGCCCAACAGCCCGTCCTCCTTCAAGGTCTACCTGCAGAAGGTCGAGAAGATCGAGGCGCCCGATCCGCTGACGGTGCGCATCACCACCACCGAGCCGTACCCGCTGCTGGCCATCAACATGGTGGGGCTGCCGATCATGTCGGCCAAGGCCGCGGCCGGGGCCGCGCCCGAGGGCAAGACCACCACCGAGCTCAACGCCGGCAACGGCCTGGTCGGCACCGGCCCCTACAAGTTCGTCTCGTGGAAGCGCGGCTCGGAGATCATCTTCGAGCGCAACCCTAACTACTGGGGCAAGGCGCCGGCCTGGGACAAGGTGATCTACCGCCCGATCAGCAACCCGGCCGCGCGCACCGCGGCGCTGCTCGCGGGTGACGTGGACCTGGTGGAAGACCCGCCGACCGACGACCTCGAGCGCCTCAAGAAGGACGCCAAGCTGCGCGTCGAGACCAAGGCCTCGAACCGCATCATCTACGTGGCGCTCGACCAGAACGGCGAGACCACGCCCGGCATCACCGGCACCAACGACAAGAACCCGCTGCTCGACAAGCGCGTGCGCGAAGCGCTCTCGCTGGCCATCGACCGCTCGGCGCTGGTGTCGCGCACCATGGGCGGCGTGGCCTCGCCCGCGGCCCAGCTGCTGCCGTACCCGATGTTCGGCGCCAGCAAGAACCTCACGACGGCTGCCAAGCCCAACCCCGAGAAGGCCAAGGCGCTGCTCAAGGAGGCCGGCTATCCCGACGGCTTCACGCTGGTGCTGGGCACGCCCAACGGCCGCTACATCAACGACAGCAAGGTCGCGCAGACGCTGGCCGCGATGTGGACGCGCATCGGCGTCAAGACCTCGATCGACGCCAACGCGCCGGCCGTGTTCTTCAAGAACCGCGACAGCTACACCTACAGCGCCTACCTGGCCGGCTGGGGCACCGCGACCGGCGAGATGTCGAACACGCTGAACTCGCTCTTGGTCACGCCCGACAAGGACAAGGGCCTGGGCACCACCAACCGCAGCCGCTACTCGAACCCCGAGATGGACAAGCTGGTGGCCGAGTCGGCCAACCAGATGGACGACAAGGCCCGCGCGGCCACGCTGGCCAAGGCCAGCGAGATCGCGATGGCCGATTTCGCGATGCTGCCGATCCACTTCGAGCATTCGGTGTGGGCGATGAAGAAGGACGTGAGCTTCAAGGGCCGCGCCGACCAGCAGACCATGATCCAGTACGCGGTGCCTTCGAAGTAAGCCCGCAGGCATCCGACGCTGCCGCAGGGGCGACGGGCCGCAGAGCCCGCGCCCGATCGATCTTTTTTCCACGATGACGGCCGGCTGCTCTTGCTGAAGAGGCCGGCCCCCACGATCCCTTCCTGACGCGATGTCCGCCTTCATCATCCGCCGCCTGCTGCAGGCCGTGCTCGTCATGGCCGTGATGTCGGGCCTGGTCTTCGTCGGCCTCTACGTGGTCGGCGACCCGGTCTCGATGATGGCCAGCGCCGAGGCCACCGACCTCGAGCGCGACGAGATCCGCGCAGCCTTCGGGCTCGACAAGCCGCTGTGGCAGCAGTACGCGCTGTTCATGCAGCATGCGGTGCAGCTCGACTTCGGCAAGAGCTTCCTCACCGGCCAGTCGGCCATGGGCCTGATCCTCGAGCGCATGCCCGCCACGCTGGAGCTGGCGGTGGTGTCGATGGGGCTCGCGATGCTGCTCGGCGTGCCGCTGGGCATCTGGGCCGGGCTGCGGCCGCATGCCCTGAGCACGCGCGGCATCATGACCGGCTCGGTGCTGGGCTTCTCGCTGCCCAACTTCTGGGTCGGCCTGATGCTGATCATGGTGTTCGCGGTCTACCTGGGCTGGCTGCCGGCCAGCGGGCGCGGCGCCACGGTGCACCTGGGGCCGCTGGACCTCAGCGTGCTCACGCTCGACGGCTGGTCGCGGCTGGTGCTGCCGGCCGTGACCATCGCGCTGGCCAAGGGCGCGCTGATCATCCGCGTGACGCGGGCCGCCACGCGCGAGGCGCTGCCCATGGACTACATCAAGTTCGCGCGCGCCAAGGGCCTGGGCTGGAGCCGCATCCTGCGCGTGCACCTGCTCAAGAACATCATGATCCCGATCGTCACCGTGGGCGGCCTCGAGTTCGGCCAGGTGGTGGCCTTCGCGGTGGTCACCGAGACCATCTTCGCCTGGCCCGGAATGGGCAAGCTGCTGCTCGACTCGATCATCACGCTCGACCGCCCGGTGGTCGTGGCCTACCTGATCCTCATCGTGTTCTTCCTCGTGATGCTCAATCTCGCGGTGGACATCCTCTATTCGGTGCTCGACCCGCGCGTGCGGCTGCAGGGAGCCAAGGCATGAACGACACCACCCTCCAGGCCGCGGTGGCCGCCCCCGAGGCGCTGCCCGCGCTGATCGCCGAAGGCCCGGTGCTGCTGCCACCGCCCGAGACGCCCTGGCAGCGCTTCCGGCGCGAGTTCCTGGCCAACAAGCTGGCGGTGTTCGGCCTGGTGCTGCTGACGCTGGCGGTCGGCGTGGCGCTGCTCGCGCCCTGGATCTCGCCGCAGAACCCCTACGACATCGGCAAGCTCGACATCTTCGATTCCAAGCTGCCGCCCGGCAGCAAGGACGCGGCCGGCACCATGACCTACTGGCTGGGCACCGACGGCCAGGCGCGCGACCTGCTCTCGGCCATCTTCTACGGCCTGCGCACCAGCCTGATGGTGGGCGGCATCTCGGTGGCGGCGGCGCTGGCCATCGGCAGCGTGGTCGGCCTGGCCGCGGCCTACTTCGGCGGCTGGATCGACGCGCTGCTGATGCGCATCGTCGACATCCAGCTGTCCTTCCCGGCCATCCTGGTGGCGCTGATCCTGCTGGCCATCCTGGGCAAGGGCGTGGACAAGGTGATCATCGCGCTGGTCATCGTGCAGTGGGCCTACTTCGCGCGGGCCGCGCGCGGCGCGGCGCTGGTCGAGCGCGCCAAGGAATACATCGAGGCCGCGCAGTGCATGTCGCTGGGCTGGCCGCGGGTGCTGCTGCGCCACATGCTGCCCAACTGCATGCCGCCGCTGATCGTGATCGCGACCATCGACCTGGCGCACGCCATCGCGCTCGAATCGACGCTGTCCTTCCTGGGCGTGGGCGTGCCTGTGACCGAGCCCTCGCTGGGCATGCTGATCGCCAACGGCTTCGAGTTTTTGCTCTCGGGCAACTACTGGATCTCGTTCTTCCCGGGCATCGCGCTGGCCTTGTCGATCGTGGGCATCAACCTGGTGGGCGACCACCTGCGCGACATCCTGAACCCGCACAACGCACACTGAGCATGACGATGGCATCGAAGACATCCAGCGTGCAGCCCGTGCTCGAGGTGCAGGGCCTGCAGACCCATTTCTTCACCCACGGCGGCGTGGTCAAGGCGGTCGACGGCGTCGACCTGCGTGTGAACGCCGGTGAGATCCTCGGGCTGGTGGGCGAGTCGGGCTCGGGCAAGAGCATCACCGGCTTCTCGGTGATCGGCCTGATCGATGCGCCCGGGCGCATCGCGGGCGGCCACATCCGCTACCTGGGGGAGGAACTGGTGGGCGCATCGGAAGCGCGACTGCAGAAGCTGCGCGGCAAGGAGATCGCGATGATCTTCCAGGACCCGATGATGACGCTCAACCCGGTGCTGCGCGTCGACACGCAGATGGTCGAGGCCATCCATGCGCACGAGAAGGTCAGTGCCAAGGCCGCGCTGGCCCGAGCGCGCGATGCGCTCGCGATGGTTGGCATCCCCTCGCCCGAGGAGCGGCTGCAGACCTATCCGCACCAGCTCTCGGGTGGCATGCGCCAGCGCGTGGCGATCGCCATTGCGCTGCTCAACCGGCCCAAGCTGATCATTGCCGACGAGCCGACCACGGCGCTCGACGTGACCATCCAGGCACAGATCCTCTACGAGGTGCAGAAGCTGTGCCGCGAGACCGGCACCGCGATGATCTGGATCACCCACGACCTGGCGGTGGTCTCGAGCCTGGCCGACCGCATCGCCGTGATGTATGCGGGGCGCATCGTCGAGAGCGGCACGACGGCCGACGTGATCCGCGCGCCCTCGCATCCCTACACGCGCGGCCTGATCGATTCGATTCCCACGCGCGCCACGCACGGCACCCTGCTGCGGCAGATCCCGGGCATGACGCCTTCGCTGCTGCACCTGCCGCAGGGCTGCGCCTTCCGGCCGCGCTGCGGCCATGCGACCGACACCTGCCTGGCCGTGCCGCAACCCGAGCCCGCGCCCGCGGGCAAGACGGTGCGCTGCTGGCACATGCTGACCCCCGAGATGGCCTGAACCGCTCATGGAAACCCTTCTCGAACAACCCACCCCCGTGACGACCGGCACGCCGCTGCTGCAGCTGAAGGGCATCTCCAAGCGCTTCACGCAGGACATCGACCTGGCCGCGCGCATCGCCAACCTCATGGGCGCCCAGAACCGCGCCTCGGTGGTGCACGCAGTGGCCGACGTCGACCTGGAGATCCGGCCCGGCGAGGTGATCGGCGTGGTCGGCGAATCCGGCTGCGGCAAGTCGACCCTGGGCCGCGTGATCGCGGGCATCAACCCGCCGACCGAAGGCACGGTCAGCTACCAGGGCAGGCCGATCGCGCAGATGAACGCCACCGAGCGCCGCGCCTGGGGCCTGGGCGTGCAGATGATCTTCCAGAACCCGATGGCCTCGCTCAACCCGCGCATGCGGGTGCTCGACATCGTGGGCGAGGCGCCGGTGGTGCACGGCCTGGTCAAGGCCTCGCAGAAGGCCGAATACGTGGGCGCGCTGATGCGCCAGGTCGGGCTCGACCCCGACTATGCGCAGCGCTACCCGCACCAGTTCTCGGGCGGGCAGCGCCAGCGCATCGGCATCGCACGCGCGCTGGCCCTCAAGCCGCGGCTGATCGTCTGCGACGAGGCGGTGGCCGCGCTCGACGTGTCGATCCAGGCCCAGGTGCTCAACCTGTTCCTCGCGCTGCGCCGCGAGTTCGACCTGACCTACCTGTTCATCAGCCACAACCTGGGCGTGGTGGGCCATGTGTCGGACCGCGTGGTCATCATGTACCTGGGCCGCATCGTCGAGGTCGCACCCACCGAGACCATCTTCAGCGCGCCCAACCATCCCTACACGCAGGCGCTGCTGTCGGAGCTGCCCACGCTCGAGACCACGCGCCGCGCCTACCAGCCCATCAAGGGCGAACTGCCATCCCCCCTGGCGCCGCCGCCCGGCTGCGCCTTCCACCCGCGCTGCCCGCACGCGATGCCGCGCTGCAAGACCGAGGCGCCGCTGCTGCGCACGCTGCAGACCGGCCACACCAGCGCCTGCCACCTCAACGACATGCCCTCATGACCACGACCGTCCTTCCGAGCGTTCCGACGCCGTTCCCTCCTTTCACGCTGCGCCTGCCCGAGGGCGAGCCCGTGCCGCTGGTCTGCGACTCGCCGCACAGCGGCACGCAGTACCCCGACGACTTCGGCTACGCCGTGCCCTTCGACGTCCTGCGCGGCGGCGAGGACACCGACGTGCACGTGCTGTGGCAGGCCTTGCCCTCGGTCGGCGCCACCTTGCTCGCGGCCGAGTTCCCGCGCGCCTACATCGACCCCAACCGCGACATCGAGGACATCGACGCCGAACTGCTGTCCGGGCCCTGGCCCACGCCGCTGCAGCCCAGCGAGAAGACGCGCCTGGGCATCGGCCTGATCTGGCGCGACGCCGAGAAGAACGGCAAGTCGCCGATCTACGCGCGCAAGCTGCCGGTGGCCGAGGTGCAGCAGCGCATCGCGACCTACCACGCGCCCTACCACGCGGCGATGCGCGAGCAGATCGAGGCTGCCTATGCGCGCTTCGGCGCGGTGTGGCACCTGAACCTGCACTCGATGCCCGCCGATTCGTACGAGGGCCTGCAGATCCAGAGCGACCACCCGCTGGCCGACTTCGTGCTGGGCGACCGCGACGGCACCACGGCCGCACCCGAGTTCACGGCGCTGGTCGCCGAGTCGCTCAAGAAGCGCGGCTTCAGCGTGGCCATCAACGACCCGTTCAAGGGCGTGGCGCTGATCGCCCGCCTGGGCCGGCCGGCCGAGCGCCGCCACAGCCTGCAGGTGGAGATCCACCGCGGCCTGTACCTGGACGAAAAGACCCGCGAGCGCAGTGCGGGCTTCGATGCGCTGCAAGATGCGCTCACCGCTGTTTCCAAAGAGATTGCCGACTACGTGAAGGACCAAGTCAAATGACCGTGATTGCCGACATCGAAGAACGCCACGCGGAATTCACCGCGCTGCGCCGCGACATCCATGCGCACCCCGAGCTCGCCTTCAAGGAGACGCGCACCTCCGACCTGGTGGCCGAGCGCCTCGCGGCCTGGGGCATCGAGGTGCACCGCGGCCTGGGCCAGACCGGCGTGGTCGGCGTGCTGCACGGCAGCCGCGGCCCGGGCGAGCGCGCCATCGGCCTGCGCGCCGACATGGACGCGCTGCCCATGCCCGAGCACAACCTGTTCAAGCACGCCTCGAAGAACCCGGGCCGCATGCACGGCTGCGGCCACGACGGCCACACCGCGATGCTGCTGGGCGCGGCGCACTACCTGTCGACGCACCGCGATTTCGAGGGCACGGTCAACTTCATCTTCCAGCCCGCGGAGGAGGGCGGCAACGCCGGCGCCAAGGCCATGATGGACGATGGCCTGTTCGACAGATTCCCCTGCGAGGAGATCTACGGCATCCACAACATGCCCGGCTTCACGACGGGCCACTTCGCCTTCCGCAAAGGCGCGGCCATGGCCTCGAGCAACCGCTTCGACATCATCGTGCGCGGCACCGGCGGCCATGCGGCCCAGCCGCACAAGGCGGTCGACACCATCGTGATCGCGGCCGAGATGGTCGGCGCGCTGCAGACGCTGATCTCGCGCCACAAGAACCCGATCGACGTGGCGGTGGTGAGCGTGACGCAGATCCATGCCGGCGATGCCTACAACGTGCTGCCCGGCGAGGCCGTGATCCGCGGCACCGTGCGCACCTTCAGCACCGCGGTGCTCGACGAGATCGAAAGCAACATGCGCCGCATGGCCGAACTGCTGCCGCAGGTGCACGGCGGCACCGGCGAACTCAAGTTTCACCGCGCCTACCCGCCGCTGGTCAACTGGGACGCGCAGACGGACTTCGCGATGCAGGTCGCCAAGGACACCTTCGGCGCCGACAAGGTCGACCCGAACACGCCCCAGCACGGCGGCGCCGAGGACTTCTCCTTCTACCTGGAGAAGGTGCCGGGCTGCTACCTGTTCGTGGGCAACGGCGGCGGCGGCCACCGCGAGAACACCTACCACGGCATGGGACCGTGCGAGCTGCACAACCCGAACTACGACTTCAACGACGAATTGCTGCCGGTGGGGTCGACCTACTGGGTGCGGTTGGTGGAGGCGTTCTTCGCGCGGGAGTAGCCGCCCCCGTCGCGCTTGATCAGGAGCGGGCCTCGACGCGATGAAAAGCGCCGAGGACCGGCGCTCGTTTTTGCCGCACCAGATCCGACTGCTCGACCCAACGTCAACCATGCTGACCTACACCACGCTGAAGCTCGGCCCTTCCGACGGCAAGACCGCCGGGGTGTCCGATCCCGCGGCGGCCCTCGCCCTCGTGAAGGGCGTCGATTGGGCAACCATCATGGTGGCGTGGCTGGAGACGCAAGAGGCGCCCCTGCCTGCAGTGATCTTTTGTTCGCCGGATCGGCGGGCCAGGCTTCATGTGAGCACCATTCCGCTGTCATTGCCCGGCTCGTCCTGTCAGCAGGTGATGCTGATGTGGAAGGAGAAGACTGGCTGGTTCCAATCGCGCCGTCATGTGCTCTCGGCCGAGGTGCACGACCATGCCCTGTTGACGCGGTGCCTGGCCGACCTCGCTGCGGGGGAGATCGAGGCCCTCATTCAGCTTCTGCGTGCCGAGGGCGTCAGCGTGCTGGATTGAAGGATGACCGTTGGGCGCTGGCATCGGTGGGTGGTCGGTCGTGCGGCTGCGCATCGCCGCATGCAGCCCGTGCTCACATCTCCCCGCAAAGATCCTGCCGTAACCAGCGTTCGCAGCCATCGCCACGCAGGCCCGCCGCCAGCAGCACATGCAGCTTCCCGAGCGCCGCCTCGGCAGTCATGCCGCCGCCGTCGATCACGCCGGCATCGGCCAGACGCCGGCTCGCTTCGTAGCTGTCCATGCGCACCCGGCCATCGGCGCATTGGCTCACGGCCAGCAGCAGCACGCCGGCGCGGTGGGCGCGCGCCAGCGCGGCCATGAAGGCGGCATCGCCGGTGGGTGCGGTGCCGCTGCCGTAGCAGGCCAGCACGCAGCCGGCGATGCCCGCGTGCGGCAGCGCGTCGAGCAGTTCGGGCGCGAAGCCGGGGTGCAGCGTGAGGAGGGCGACGCGACGCGGCTGCCAGCGCTGGCGCAGCGACCACGGCGCCGGCACGCGATCCGCCACCGGGCCGGGAGCGCGCTCCGCGAAGGTGTCGAAGCCCTCGCTGCGCCGCTTGCTGCAGCGCACCGCGCTCAGGGTGCGGCCCGCGAAATGAAGCCGCAGGCCCGAGGCACCGGGCTCGCGCAAGGCAGCGACGGCACCGCGCACGTTGGGCCAGGCATCGCTGTGGGGGGCGATGGCCGGGAGCATGCTGCCGGTGAACACGACCGGGATGGGCAGCCCCTGCAGCAGGAAAGCCATCGCCGCGGCGCTGTGGGCCAGGGTGTCGGTGCCGTGCAGCACCAGCACGCCGTCGCAACCGGCATCCGCCAGCGCCAGGATCGCGTCGGCCATCGCGTGCCAGGTGGCGGGGGTGGCGTCGGCGCTGTCGATGGGCGGAGCGAGCGCGGCGATGCGCCACTGCAGCGCCTTGCCGTGCAGGGCCTGCAGGGTCGCCTGCAGGCTGTCGGCGAGCGCGGCCGACGGTGCCAGCGTGCCCGCGTGTGGCTGCATGCCGATGGTGCCGCCGGTGTAGAGCACGCCGATGCGCGGCGCGGCGTTCACGACGACGACGCGGCCGGAACGCCCGTACGGTCGAGCAGGGCCTCGGCCACGAGCTGGGTCACGTCGACCAGGCGCCCGTCGCCCGGCAGTTCGGCCACCAGCGGCAGCTCGGTGCAGGCCAGCAGCACGACAGGCGCCTCGATGCCCGCGAGCAGCGCGGCGAAGCGCTTGCGCAGGCCCGGGTGTGCGGCACCGCGCCACTTGATGTCGTAGATGAGCTGGTGCAGCGCTTCGGTGGCCTCGCTGCCCAGCGGCTCGAAGTCGAAGCGCGTGCGCAGCGTGCGGTAGGGCGACCATTCGCCCAGTTCGGCCACCGGCCGCGCGCCCAGCAGGCATACGCGTTGCGCACCGATGCGCGCCAGATGCTCGCCCACGACCTCGGTGAAGGACAGCAGTTGGGCGCGCAACGCCAGCGCCTGCAGCCGGTCGGCGAACAGGTTGAGCGTGTTGCAGGCGATCGCATAGACGGCGACCCGGCCGTCGAGCGCCTGCGCGTCGGCCTTTAGCGCGGCCCAGACCTGCGCCTCGGTGCGCTCGAGTTCCATCGACAGGCCCAGCACCGGGTCGGAGACGACGTGGACCGTGGGCGCGTCGATGTCGCCACGGAAGGCCGGGCCCAGGCGGCGACGGTTCTCGTGCAGCAGCTTGGTCCAGAGGTCGATGCCGGCTTCGGGGCCCGAGCCCGTGAGGATGCCGATGGCGGGGCGGCTTCGGGGTTCGGCGTGCGAGAGGTCGGTGGGGCCCGCCGCAGCGGTGCCCAGGGTGCAGGAAGAAGTCATGGGCAAATTCTCGAAGCCGGTCCCGGCCCGGGCAATTCCGCGACCCTTGCGCTTTCGCCGCGACTTGCCGCCGCCGCCGTCGCGAACTGATGCGCGCCCCGTCAGCGCAGTTGGAACAAGCCCTGCTCGAGCTTCACGGCCTGCAGCTGTTCGCGGATGTCCGAGCCGATGGCCGGATCGTCCGGCGCGAACAGGCCCAGCTGCCGGTAGCAGCTCACGCGCCGGATCTCGGTGCCCAGGTAGTCCCACACCACGCGGCTGCAGCAGGGTGCGCGCTGGTCGTTCGAGGCCACGCCCAGCTTGAGCCCGTTGAGCCGCGTCACGCGGTTCTTGAAGCTGGGCGTGAGCACGGTCTGCGAGATCTCGTTGGAGGTCAGCGATTCGTAGTCGACCAGGAACAGCTTGCCCTGCAGGTCGAAGGCGGTGCCGATGTAGCGGCAGCGCACATGGTCGGCGGGTGCGTCGGCCTGCTGCAGGCGTTCGGTGCGCTCGTAGCTGAAATAACCGGCGTCCGCGCGCAGGTGGACCAGCGAACGCAGGATGTGGCCGGGCGAGGACATCGAGTGGTAGTACTCGAAGTAGTAGCCGACATGGCGCGCGAGCCGGGACTCGGAGGACTGCGCCCGCAGGTGCTCGAGGTGCGCGAGCGGCGGCGACTTCGGCTGGGCCTCGGCCCCCCCGTCGCGGCGCACGCCGATCAGCTGCGCGAAGGCGGGCGCGGGCTGTGCGATCTCGAGTTCGTCGACGCCGAAGAAGTCGCAGATGCGCTTGAGGTTGTGGGCCGTCGGCACCGACTGGCCGCTCAGGTACTTGTTGAACTGCGCGCGGTTGATCTCGAGCCGCCGGCAGACGTCGGCGATCGAGCGGTAGTGGCTGCACAGCAGCTTGAGGTTGCCGGGGAAGTACGCGTTCATGCGCGGGAGCGTAGCAGGGCAAGGGTGGCGCAAGATGGCGCGCGCATCGCGCCGATTCGCGCCATCTTTGGTCGGTCGCGAAATTGCGGCGCCGGGGGCCGGAACCGACAATTTCGCCACCCCTCCCGCCGCTTCACCGCACCTCGCATGAACACCACCCACCCGCTCCAGACCCTGTCCCCGCCGCTGCCCGACGCGGCCGATCCCGACGCGTCGCGGCGCCTGTTCCGGCGTCTCGACTGGCGCATGCTTCCGCTGTTAATGGTCTGCTACATGGTGGCCTACATCGACCGCGTGAACCTGGGCTATGCGCAGCTGCAGATGAAGCAGACGCTGCCCTTCGGCGACGAGGTCTACGGCCTGGGCGCCGGCATCTTCTTCATCGGCTACTTCCTGTTCGAGGTGCCCAGCAGCATGCTGCTCAAGCGCATCGGCGCGCGCGCCACGCTGCTGCGCATCATGTTCTGCTGGGGCCTGGTCGCGGCCGGCATGATGTTCGTGCAGACGCCCACGCAGTTCTACACGCTGCGTTTCCTGCTCGGCGTGTTCGAGGCCGGCTTCCTGCCCGGCGTCGTCTACTACCTGACGCAGTGGTACCCCTCGGCGCGGCGCGGACAGGTGGTGGCGATCTTCATGGCCGCCGCCGTGGCCGCCGGCGTGCTCGCCGGCCCGATGTCGGGCTTCATCATGAAGCACTTCGACGGCGTCCACGGCTGGACGGGCTGGCAGTGGCTGTTCCTGCTGCAAGGGCTGCCGGCCTCGGTGCTGGGCGTGGTGGTCTGGTTCTGCCTGCACGACAGCCCCGAGCAGGCGCCCTGGCTGTCGGCCGAAGAGAAGGCCCTGCTGCGCCGGGAGCTCGCGACCGACCCCGCCGTGGCGTCGGCGGGCCACGGCAGCATGCGAGCGCTGCTGAAAGACCCGCGCGTCTACGCGCTGGCGCTGGTCGACTTCCTGCTGATCGGCGCCAACTACGCGCTGGTGTTCTGGATGCCCACGCTGATCAAGGGCTGGGGCGTGACCGACCTGGTGCAGATCGGCCTCTATGCGGCGGTGCCGCAGGTGCTGGGCGTGATCGGCATGATCCTCATCGGCCGCAGCTCCGACCGCCGCGGCGAGCGGCGCTGGCACTACGCGGCCTCGAGCTTCCTCGCGGCGCTCGGGCTCTGGATCACGATCCAGGCGCAGAGCCATCTGGCGCTCTCGATGCTGGGCCTGTGCATCGCGGTGATCGGCCTGGCCGCGGCCACGCCGCTGTTCATCACCGTCGTCACCGAGTACCTGGCCAAACCCGTCGCCGCCACCGGCATCGCCTTCATCAACAGCCTCGCAATCCTGGGCGGCGCGGTGAGCCCGCCGGTCATCGGCATGATCAACGCGCGCGCCGGCAACCCGGTGCCGGCCATCTACTTCGTGCTGACGCTCTATGTGCTGTCGGGCCTGCTGATGCTGGCCGTGGTGCGCCGCCGGCGCTGAACCCGAGAAACGAGATGAACCCCACCGAGACCGATTCCTTCGACCTGCTGCTGCGCGGCGGCACCGTGATCGACGGCACGCGCGCGCCGCGTCTGCGTGCCGACGTCGGCGTGCGCGACGGGCGCATCGCCGCCATCGGCGACCTGTCGCAGGCCCGGGCCGCAGAGGTGATCGACGCCACCGGCCGCATCGTGGCGCCGGGCTTCGTCGATGCGCACACGCACGACGACCAGGCGCTGCTGCTGCAGCCCGAGATGCGCTTCAAGGTCTCGCAGGGCGTGACCACGGTGGTTACCGGCAACTGCGGCATGAGCGCCGCGCCGCTGCGCACGGGCGACGTGCTGCCGATGCCCATGGGCCTGATGGACGATGCCGACGGGTCGCGCTTTGCGCGCTTCGGCGATTACCTGCAGGCGTTGCGCGAGCACCCGCCCGCGCTCAACGTCGCGGCCTTCGTGGGCCACACCAACCTGCGCGTCTGGGCCATGCGCGACCTGCAGCGCAGTGCCAATGCAGGCGAGATCGACGCGATGCGCGAACTGCTGCGGGAAGCGCTCGAGGCCGGCGCGCTGGGCCTGTCGGCCGGCACCTTCTACCCGCCCGCGGCCCATGCCTCGGCCGAGGAGATCATCGCCGTCGGCCGCGACCTGGCCGCGCATGGCGCGCGCTTCGCGACCCACATGCGCGACGAATCGGGCCAGGTGATGGACGCGCTCGAGGAAACCTTCGCCATCGGGCAGGCGCTCGGCGTGCCGGTGGTGATCTCGCACCACAAGGTGCAGGGACGCGCCAACTTCGGGCGCACCGCGCAGACGCTGCCGCGCATCCGCGAGGCCATGAAGCACCAGTGCGTGGCGCTCGACTGCTACCCCTACGGCGCCGGCTCCACCATGATCCGCACCGACCGCGGCATGCTCGACGGCCGCGTGCTGATCGCCTCCAGCACGCCGCACCCCGAGTGCGCGGGCCGCGACCTCGACGACATCGCGCGCGACTGGGGCGTGCCGCGCGAAGAGGCCGCGCGCCGCCTGCAGCCCGGCAGCGCGATCACCTTCCTGATGGACGAGCACGACGTGCAGCGCGTGCTGGCCTTCGACGACACCATGATCGGCTCCGATGGCCTGCCGACCGGCCCGAGCCCGCACCCGCGGCTGTGGGGCACCTTCCCACGCGTGCTGGGCCACTACAGCCGCGACATCGGCCTGTTCCCGCTCGAGACCGCGGTCTGGAAGATGACCGGGCTCACGGCGCGCAACTTCGGCCTGCAGGGGCGCGGCACGCTGGCCGTGGGGCAGCAGGCCGACATCGTGGTCTTCGACGCCGCCACCGTGCGCGACGCCGCCACCTACGCCGATCCCGAGCAGGCCGCCGAGGGCATCGAGGCGGTGTTCGTCAACGGCGTGCCGACCTGGCGCGCGGGTGCCTCGACGGGCGCGCGGGCCGGGCAGGTGCTGACGCGCGCACGGGCCGGGTGAGGCGCGTTGTGTAGAGTGGGACGCACCGGATCATCCGATCCGTTCTCGACAGGAAACCCATGCACCTCGAAGGCTCCTGCCATTGCCGCGCCGTCCGCTTCTCGCTCGACGCCGACAGCCCGGTCCCGTTCATGCACTGCCATTGCTCGATCTGCCGCAAGACGGCCGGGGGCGGGGCTACGCGATCAACCTGGGCGGCGATGCCCGCACGCTGAAGGTCAAGGGCGCGAAGCACCTGGGCACCTACCACGCCGTGATGCGGGAAGAGGGCAAGCGCGCCACCCGCTCGAAGGCCGAGCGCCGCTTCTGCCTCAAGTGCGGCAGCGCGCTGTGGCTGTGGGACCCGCGCTGGCCCGAGCTGATCCATCCGCATGCCTCGGCCATCGACACGCCGTTGCCCAAGCCGCCCGAGGTAGTGGAGGCGGCGCTGGACTTCGCCGTCGGCTGGGAAGACGCCCAAAGGCCGAGGCCACAAGCACTTCGCGCGCTTTCCGTCCGAGTCGCTGGCGGAGTGGCACCAGCGGCACGGGCTGGAGGGTTGAAGGCGCAGATCCCGGAGGCTTGCCGCCGGGTTCGCCAGCAGAAGCCGCAGAGAAGCCTCGCCGAATCTGGCTAAGTGTGTCTCTCGTGCTCGGCGACTGCGCTGGCTGGGGGGCGGGTCAAGAGGGCCTCGATCTCGGCGACGAACGGGACCGGAGAATCCAGGTGAGGGATATGTGCGACGGGCAGTTGCATGCAGCGTGCGCCTTCGATATTTGTCGCGATGGATTCACCCAACGCCGGCGGCGTCGACAGGTCGTACCGACCCGTGACGACAGTGGTCGGCGCATGGATGCGATGCAGTATCGGACGAAGGTCCATCTCGGAGAGCGCCTCGCCCGCGGCAGCGTAGGCCAAGGGGTCGACGAGCAGAAAGTTCTGCCGCACCGTCGCGATCAGGGCCTCGTTGCGCATGGCATTGGCCTCGAGGAACCAACGCCCGAGCGTGCTTTCGAGCAGCGCGCGCATTCCGCCTGCGCGCACTGTCTCGATGCGTGTCGGCCAGACGCCTTCGGGCAAGCGGGCCGCCGTGTTGGACACCAGCAGCCCCTTGAGCCGATGACTCGCGTGTGCGCCGAGCCAGAGGCCGATCATTCCGCCGATGGAGATGCCGGCGAAATGAAAGCGCTCGGCGCCCGCGGCGTCGGCCACGGCCAGCATGTCTTCGGCGAGCAAGCCGATCGTCCAGGGCGTGCGGACCGCCTGCTGTACAAGCGCCGATGCGCCGTGTCCGCGGTAGTCCATGCGGATGACACGAAATGAATTCATCAGGCGCGGCATCACGCAGTCCCAGAGCGACTGGTCGGTGCCGAGCGAATTTCCGAGCAGCAAGGGCGGGCGTGCGGGGTGGCCGTCGGCACGCCAGTACAGGCGCGCGCTGTCGCGATCGATGAAGGGCATGGTCTTGTTCTTGGAAGGTTCAGGAGGCTGCGGGGGGGCATGGGGTGAGCAAGTGGCAGGCGGCCCAGTGCCGTTCGGCGATCCGGATCATCGGCGGCTCGACCGTGCGGCAGGCTTCACCTACTTCGGCCGCGCGCGGGCAACGTGTGTGGAAGCGGCAACCCGAAGGTGGATTGACCGGCGAGGGCACGTCGCCCTGGAGCACGATGCGCTGGCGCCGCAGCGTCGGATCAGGCAGCGGGATTGCCGACATCAGAGCCTGTGTGTAGGGATGCGCTGGCTGCGCAAACAGCGCACGCTTGGGTGCGATCTCGACCATCTTGCCGAGATACATCACGCCCACGCGTTCGGAGATGTGCTTCACCACCGCCAGCCCATGCGCGATGAACAGATAGGCCAGGCCGAACTCCTTCTGCAGGTCGGCCAGCAGATTGATCACCTGCGACTGCGTGGAGACGTCGAGCGCCGAGACCGGTTCGTCGCAGACGATCAGCTTCGGGTTGAGCGCCAGCGCGCGCGCAATGCCGATGCGCTGGCGTTGCCCGCCGGAGAACTCGTGCGGATAGCGGATGGCATGGGAGCGTGAAAGTCCCACTGCATCGAGCAGGCGCATGACCCGTGCCTCGCGCTCGGCGCCATTTCCCAGGCGGTGGATTGCAAAGGGCTCGCCGACGATCTGTGCCACCGTCATCCGTGGATTGAGCGACGCGTAGGGATCCTGGAACACGATCTGGATGTCACGCCGCACCGCACGCATGCGGGCCGCATCCAGCGCCAGGATGTCCTGCCCTTCAAAGACAACCTGGCCGGCGCTGGCTTCCTGCAGGCGCACGATGACTTTGCCCAGTGTCGATTTTCCGCAGCCCGATTCACCGACGATGCCGAAGGTCTCGCCGTGGCCGATGTCGAACGAGACACCGTCGACCGCCTTGACGCTGCTGCCTCGATGGGCCATCAGGCCGGTGCCGCGCAGCGCGAAGTGCTTCTTGAGATCGTTGACCTGGAGCAACGGATCTGCCAATCGTGGTTCTGCCGAGATGATGTTCTGGTTCGAGATCATGAGGTGGATGCCTGTGTGTTGAACCGCTCGCCCGCGATAAAACAAGCCGCCTTGCGCCCCGGCGCGTATTCCACGAGTGCCGGTTCGGCCTCGCGGCAAAGCGGCATGGCATGTGGGCAGCGTGATGCAAAGCGGCAGCCCGGTGGCGGATCCAGTGGATCAGGCACTTCGCCCTCGATGACGAACAGCCGCTCCTGCTCTTCATGCATGCGGGGGATGGAGTCGAGAAGACCCTGCGTGTAGGGGTGCAGCGGGTGCTTGAAGAGCGAGGTCACGTCGGCCTCCTCGACCACGCGTCCGGCGTACATCACCACCACGCGCTCGCAGGTTTCGGCGACCACGCCGAGGTCGTGCGTCACCAGCACGATCGCCATGCCGCGCTCGCGCTTCAGGCGCTGCAGCAGTTCGAGAATCTGGGCTTGGATCGTCACATCGAGCGCCGTCGTGGGCTCGTCGGCGATCAGCAAGCGAGGGTTGCAGGCCAGCGCCATCGCGATCATCACCCGCTGACGCATGCCGCCCGAGAGCTGGTGCGGGTACTCGTTCACGCGCTGCGCGGGCAGGGGGATTCCCACCAGCTGCAGCATCTCGACGGCGCGCTGCATGCCCTGGCGCTGAGAGACGCCTTCGTGCAGCGCGACCGACTCGGCGATCTGGACGCCGATGCTGCGCAGCGGGTTGAGGCTGGTCATCGGATCCTGGTAGATCATGGAGATGCTGCGCCCGCGGATGGCACGCATTTCGGCGTCGGACTTCTTCAGCAGGTCCTCGCCCTCGAAGATGATCTCGCCGCCGACGATGCTTCCTGGCGGGCTTGGAATCAGGCGCATGACCGAGAACGACGTCACGCTCTTGCCGCAGCCCGATTCGCCGACCAGGCCAACGATCTCGCCGGCGCCGACGTGCAGGCTCACGCCGTTGACCGAGCGCACGGTGCCGCGCTGGGTTTCGAAGTGCGTGTGCAGTGCGCGGATGTCGAGCAGGGGCGCGCGTGCCGCTGTCTGGGGACGTGTCATGTCTAGCGCTCCAGCGTGTTGAGTCGCGGGTCGAGCAGATCCCGCAGGCGGTCGCCGAGCAGGTTGATGCCGACGACGGTGATGAAGATGGCCAGCCCCGGCACGGCCGACAGCCACCATTCGGTCGAGACGTAGGTGCGACCATCGGCGATCATGCCGCCCCAGGTCGGGATGTCCGAGGGAACGCCCAGGCCGAGAAAGCTCAGCGATGCTTCGAACAGGATCATCTTGCCGACCTGCATGCTGCCGATGACGATGACCGAGGACATCACGTTGGGCAGCAGGTGACGGAACATCAGCCGCGCACCCGATGCCCCCAGCGCCTGTGCGGCCTGCACGAACTCGCGCTCGCGCAGCACCAGGACTTCGGCCCGCACGATGCGCGCGAACTGCACCCAACTGGTCACGCCGAGCACCAGCACCAGATTGAACAGGCTCGGGCCGAGCACTGCCACCACGGCCAGCGCCAGCACCAGGAAAGGAACCGCCAGCTGGACATCGGCGACGCCCATGAGCACGCGACCCAGGTGACGGTCGTCATAGCCGGCCAACAAACCAAGCACGACGCCGAGCACGCCCGAGATCAGCACCGAGGCCACGCCGACCAGCAACGACACGCGCGATCCCACGATGAGACGGCTCAGCAGATCGCGACCCAGTGCGTCGGTGCCAAAGAGGTGGAGCGCCCCGGTGTCGGAGCGCGCCAGTGGCGGCAGCATGCGCTGCATGATGTCCTGGTCGGCCGGATCGAACGGCACGAGCCAGGGCGCGAACAGGGCCGATATCACCACCACCAGCACGACGGCGAGACCCAGGGTGGCGAGATGGCTGCGCGTGAACTTTCGCAGGAATTGCATGGCGTTCTATTTCTTCTTCAGACGGGGGTCGATCAGCACGTAGGCCATGTCCACCGTGAGGTTGATGGCCACGATCACCAGCGCCATGAAGAGCACGAAGGCCTGCACGATGGCGAAGTCGCGAGTGGCAATGGCCTGGATGGCCAGCCGTCCCATGCCGGGATAGGCGAACACCTCCTCGGTGATGACCGCGCCGCCCAGCAACGCGCCGACCTGCAGCGCGATGACCGTGAGCGTCGGCACCGCTGCGTTGCGCAGCGCATGGCGCAGGATGACGGCGCTTTCGGCGAGCCCCTTGCCGCGCGCGGTGCGGATGTAGTCTGCCTGCAGCACTTCGAGCATGCTGGAGCGCAGCAGCCGCGTGATGATCGCGGTCGAGTAACCAGCCAGCGCGACCGCCGGCAGCACCAGATGGGCCCAGCTTCCACGGCCCGAGGCCGGAAGCCAATGCAGCTTCTCGGAGAACACCAGGACCAGCATCAGTCCGAGCCAGAAGGTCGGCAGGCTCTGGCCCATGAGCGAGATCACCATGCCGCCGCGATCGAACGCGGAATTTCGGCGCACCGCCGCCAGGATGCCGAGCGGAATGCCGAGCACGCAGGACAGCAGCAGCGCCGCGCCTGCGAGCTGCAGGGTCGCCGGCAGACGCTCGAGCACCAGCTGCATGGCGGGCTGCTGGTAGCGCATCGATTGGCCGAAATCGCCCTGCAGCGCGCGGCCGACGAACTCGAGGTACTGCACCGGCAGCGGTCGGTCGAAGCCGAACTGACGGCGAAAGCGAGCGATCTCCTCGGGCGAGGTTTCGGGCGGCAGGAACAGCGCGGTCGGGTCGCCGCCCAGGCGAACGAGGAAGAACACCAGCACGGAGACCCCCGCGATCACCGCGGCGGCGTAGAGGAGGCGAACGGCTATGTAACGCAGCATGATCGGTAGGCGTGTGGCACGAAACGGGCGTTACCTGGCGTACTGCGCATGGCGCAGGTCGATCAGCGTGTCGCTGCGTGCCTGCCAATTGAGCCGGGCGTTCACACCGAAGATCAGCGGCGCCTGGAACATCGGCAGGTGCGGCGCTTCTTCCTTGATGATCTTCGCCGCGGCTTCATAGGTCTTCTTGCGCCTGTCGACATCCAGCGTGCTGCGACCCTCGAGCAGCAGGGCGTCGAGCGCCTTGTTGCTGAAGTAGCTCTGGTACTGGCCCGTGGCCAGCAGCGGATACCAGACCATGTCGGCGTCGGCGCCGCTCCAGCCCGGATACATGATGCCCTCGCGCCCCTTCTTCTCGGAGACCTGCGCCCATACGCCCGGCTCCATGTACTTGGGAACCACCTTGATGCCGACCTTCGAGAGAAAACCTGCCGCGGCCTCCATGATTTCCTTGTCCTTGAGCAGGTAGCCCTGGCGGGAGGTCATCGGGATGGTGAAGCCGTTCGGGAATCCCGCTTCGGCGAGCAGTGCCTTGGCTTTGACCGGGTCGTAGGGGTAGGGCGCGATGTCGGCCGGGTAGCCGAATGCATCCTTGGGCAGGTTGACGGCCACGCGCTGGCCCGTGCCTTCGAGGATCGCCTTCTGGATGGCGTCGACGTTGATCGCATAATTGATCGCCTGGCGCACGCGCTTGTCCTGCAGCGGGCCCGGCTTGAGCGTGTCGAACGCGAAGAAGAACAGGAAGTCGCTCGGGATGCTGACGATCTTGGAGCTGCCGGCCTGCAGGCTCTTCATTTCCCCGGGCGGGACGTTCTCGGCGATGTCCACACCGCCGGCCTTGAGTTCTGCGATGCGCGTGCGCGGCTCGGAGATCGGACGCCACACGATCTTCTTGATCGCGGGCGCACCGCCCCAGTAGTCGGGATTGGCCTCCATGACAACGCGGTCGTCCTTGACCCATTCGACGAAACGATAGGGGCCGGTGCCCACGGGCCGGGTGGCGAGGATGTTCGCGTCGTGCGCCTTGACGTACCTGGGCGGCACGATCAATGCCGGGAACGACGCCTCGTAGACAGAGAACAGCATCGTCGGGTAGGGCGTAGCGGTCTTGAAGTCGACGGTGTACTTGTCGACCACCACCACCTGCTTGATGGCGGAAATGCGCGAGTAGTACGGTGCCTTGGTGGCCGGATCGAGTGCGCGGTCGAAGGTGAACTTGACCGTCTGTGCGTCGAACGCCTCGCCGTCGTGGAACTTAACGCCCTGGCGCAGTTTGAAGCGCCAGGTGAGCGGATCGGGATTGCTCCAAGACAGCGCCAACGCGGGTGCGAAGTTGCCTTTTTCGTCGCGCGTGACGAGGGGGTCGTAGAGATGCATGAGCACGTTGGCGGTGCTGAACGACGAATGCTTGGCGGGGTCCATCGTGTAGGCGTCGGCCTTCTGCGCCACGACCACCAGTCCCTGGGATGCATGTGTCTGCGCTGATGCGCCGTCGGACGCGGCAAAGGTGGCGATGGCGCAGAGCAGCGATGCGGCAAAAAGTTTTTTCATGTTGGGCATTCGTCAGTTGGCGAGCTCGCGCTCTTCGATCAGTGCGATCGCCGCGAAGGCGTCGAGGCGGTCGAGTTCGAACACGACGTCGTCGCCGTCGCGTGCGAACTGCAGGGGGGTGCCGGTGTCGAGCCGACGCAGCGAAGTGGCAGCACTGCGCACGCGGACCTGGAAACCGGCGAGCGGCGTGGTCTCGACGATGGGCTTGCCCTGCGAGGCCGCGCCGTTGATCGCATGCAGCACCCGACCACGGGGATGTGCATACAGCACGAACTCGACCGACGAAGGCGCGTTCGAACGGATCGGCGCCGGCCCCGCCATCTCGTCGAGCAGGTGGCCCAGCAGTGTCACGTACTCGGGGATGGCGCAGTAGTGGTGCAGCGCGCCGGGCCGCCAGGGCATCCATGCGACGCCACCCTCACCGTGGGGGCGTCGCACCAGTCCGGGCGCGCTGCCGGGGCCCTGTACCACGGTGAACTCCGGCGCGTTGTTGCGGAAGGGGCCGATCAGGCGCAGGTCGGCGCTGCTCAGGCCTGCTGTGTCGAGACCTTCGGGGGTCCAGAAATCGCCATCGCCGCCGATATGCGGGATGTCGCCGAAGACGGCCTGCAGGCGCACATCGGCCAGCTCGAGGTAGCCGCCGAAGATGGTCTGCGAAGCGCCGGGCAGCCAGGGCAACGATGCCAGCGCGGGACGGGGCCGCGGGTGGCCGTTTTCGTCCCCGGCGCCAACGTCGGCGGTGGCGATCAGCTGGCCGCCCCGCGCAACGTAGCGATCGATCGCACCAGCGTCGGCGTCGCTGATGCAACTGGCCGCGGGCAGGATGACGGCGGCATAACGCGCGAGATCGACGCCCGCCAGATCGCCGGCGGGAATCACGTCGCAGGGATAGCGCAACTGCACCAGCATCTCGTAGGTGCCGCGGAACTCCGCCACATGGCCGGGGCTCAGCGGATCGCCCGCGGGGCGGGCGGCATCCGGGCCCCAGTCCACGCTGTCCTGCGAACGGACCAGCGCGATGCGCGCCACCGACGCAAGGCCACGGTACCAGTCGGCATTGGCCACTTGGTAGCGCGCGAACTCGAGCAGGCCCGGCAGCGAACGTGGGTCGTCCTGTTCGAGCCGGCCATTGAGTGCGGGCGCGGTGTTGGCGCCGTGCGCGGCGACCTGGACCAGATTTCGCAGCAGGCGTCCGACCGGCATGGCCGTCTGGCGGCTGGCGAAGAACTCGGAGCCGGTCTGGATCAGCAGCGGCGGCGTGTCGGGCTTCAATGCACGCGACGCCAGCGCTTCTTCCGCGCCCCAGTGGTTCCATTGCGGCTGCGGATCGACCGGATTGACGGCGAGTGGGTTGGAGACCTGCGCGCCGATCATGTCGGACACCTGCGCCATTGCGTGGTAGTTCCAGCCATCGCGAACGTGGTGGTACGGGATCAGCATCGCATTCGGCGAGCGCGCGCGCACGAAGTCGCGCACGCGGCCCATGTAGGCGGCCAGGAAGCCCTGACGCCAGCGTTCGTAGGCCGGCGAGCGCACGCCCTCGGGTGGCACGCCTTCACCGGTCGCGGCCCGCACCACGGCCTGGCAGCGGCTGCAATGGCAACGGCTCACGCTCAGGAAGTTGTAGAAGAAGCCGTCGACGGCATAGCGCTCGAGCATCTCGGCAAGGATGGCGAAATTCTCGACCTGCCAGAAGTCACCGGTGGCGCAGGTCTGCGGCATCTCCCACACCATGTGGGGCGTCCCGTCCTGCCGGTAGCTCAACCATTCCGGATGCGCCTCGAGGGTCTCTGCACGGCATTTGCTGATGTCCATGCGCACGATGGTGCGGATCCCCGCGCGCCGGGCGGCGGACACCACGTCCCCGACGAAGTCGCCGCTCAGGTAGGGGTTGATGCGCTGGGAAGCGAGCGCGGTGGGGTACCAGGCGGAGAAACCGCCGCCCATCGCGATGTAGGCGCCCGCGCCCATGGCCCGGACTTCGTCCATCAGCGTGTCGGCGTCGAGTCCGACCGCATCGACCTCGCGCAGCAGATGCTGGAAGAACCGGATCGGCTGGCGCCACCAGGCATCAGTAACGAGGGGCGTGGACGGAAGAAGGTTGAGGTTGTTCATGGCGTGAGGGATGGCAGGGCGTGAATGCGGCGGTGCATGTGGGCCAGCGGCGCGAAGAGCGGATGCGCAGGGATGGCAGGAGCGGTGCGTGCAACAGATCGGCGTTGGTCCGCGAAGGCCTGCGCTTCGGCCCACAACGCCGCCTCCCGGATTCGGGTGCAGGCACCGTCGCGCACGACGATGCACCCCGCCACCATGACCAGATCGGCGGCGGCCCGTGCATGCGACAGGACCAGTTGTTGTACGGGGTCGTGCAGGGGAACCAGGCCTGGCGCCTGCAACTTGAACAGCGACAGGTCTGCGGCCAGGCCGACGCTGATGGCACCCGTGACGGTGCCGAGGCCGAGCGCATCGGCGCCGTCACGCGTGGCGAGCCGCAGCGCGGTCTGTGGTCCGATCCAGTCGCTCGAATCGTGCGAGCGCGTGTTGTGCAGCAGTGCGGCCCACTTGGCGGTCTCGAGCATGTGATTGCTGTCGTTGCAGCAGGCACTGTCGGTGCCCAGAGCCACCCGGATGCCGCGTCGCAGCATCGCAGGCACCGGCGCGACGCCGCTGCCCAGCCGCGCATTGCTGACCGGGTTGTGGACCACCGCGGCGCCCTTGCGAGCGATGCGGTCCAGGTCTTCATCGTCGACCCAGACCGAATGCACGAGATGGGTTCGCCTGCCGAGCAGGCCGCGCTCGTCGAGATGGCGGATCGTCGAGCCACCATGGAGGCGGCGCCCCATTTCGCGCTGGGCGCGGGTTTCGAGCACATGGGTGTGCAGCAGCAGCCCGTGCGCCTGGGAGAAGGCGCCGCACCGCATCAGCAGCGCGTCGGTGCAGCGCTGCGGGCCCGACGGGCCGATGGCGCCCAGGATGCGCCCTTCGGTGCCATGCCAGCGGCGCACGAAGTCGGCGACACGTGCGACCTGCTCGTCGGCGGGCATCTGCGGTGCGGAAGAAGCCTGGCATGAAGGCAAGCCCGCCATGTCTTCGGCGTCGAGTGGCAGCGTGTCGGCCAACGGCCGGTCGGCAACCACGGGCGCGATCACTGCGCGCATGCCCGCATCGCGATAGGCATTGGCCACCGCGTCGAGGCCATCCGCGTCGAGATGGTCGGCAAAGCGCACGTGGTCGAGTACCGTGGTGGTGCCGCTGCGCAGCATCTCGATGCAGCCCAGCAGGGCCGACACGTAGATCTCGCGCGCGGACGGCGCGCCACGGGCCGCTGCGCAGGCCAGCGACCACTGCTCGAGCGGCAGGGCTGGCGCGGTGCCTGCAATCAGGTTGTCGGGCGAATGGCTGTGCGCATTGACGAAGCCGGGCACCAGCAGGCAGTCGGTTGCATCGATGACCCTGTCGCCGGGCGAGGGCGCAGCGCCATGGCCCGCGGGATTCACTTCGGCGATGCACCCGTGCACCACGAGCACGTCGCAACGCTCTGCGCGGTGGCCGCTGCCGTCGGGCAGCAGGCACAGCGCACCCTCGATGTGGCAACGCGCGCTCTCGGTGTCGGATAACGTGGTGACGCGTGGCATGTCAGGCGGCGTTGTCGAGGCTGCAGCGCGTGAGCCAGCCTGGGCGCTGGCCATGGAAGCCACCGCGCAGCGCATGGCCGCAGCCGCAGCCGCGGCTCGCCGGCAGCGTTGCGATGCTGTCGATCAGTGCCTGCTCGATGCGGTCGTGCGCGCCATTGGCGTAGTAGTCGTCGTTCATGCTGCCCGGCCCCACATGGACCACGGCGGGCGCCATGCCGGCACCGAAATTGATGACCGGGGCGATCGACGCGAAGCACATCTCGGCCTCGCGGGCGAACACCACCTCGGGCACCATCGGCGTGCCGACGATGTCGCCGCCCTCCTGCTGGAACACGCGGATCTCGGCCGGCGTCTCGAAGCGCGGTCCTTCGGTGCAGACGAAGACGCCGCGGTCGATCACGCGCTCGCTGACCTTCTGCGCCGCCCCGATGAGCGCGCCGCGCACCTCGGGGCAGAAGGGCTCCGTCATGTCCACGCGCACCCAGCATTCGGTGTCGTCGAACAGCGAGAGCGCACGCACCTTGGTGCGGTCGAGGAAGTCGTGCGATACCACGATGTCGCCGGGCCGGATGGCGGGGTTGACCGAGCCGATGGCATTTTGCGAGACCACGCGTTCCACGCCCAGCGTGCGCAGCGCCCAGAGGTTGGCGCGGTGGTTGATCTTGTGGCTGGGCGTCGTAAGGTCCGCGCCGTAGCGCAGCACCACGGCAGCATTGCGCCCGCCGATGCGGCCCGTCAGCACGCTGGCATCGCCCCAGGGCGTGGTCACGCGCTGCTCGGCGCGGTCGGTCAGCAGGCGTTCGGAAGCGGCGCTGGTGATGAGTCCGACCGGTGCGGTCGAGGAGCTGGATGTCGTCATGGTTTTCTCGATTTCTGGCTTCAGAAGGGGCGCGGGGCCCGGGATCCATCGAGGCGCGGGAAACGTCCGCCCTCGAAGATGGTTTGGCCACCGACCATCACTGCATGCACGTGCTGGGGACCCGCGGCATAGACGATGTCGGACAGCAGGCGTTCGGAGGTCCAGCCCAAGGGGTGCTGCAGGTCGAGCACCACGAGGTCGGCCAGGCGGCCGGGCGCGAGGCTTCCGATGTCGGCGCCCCAGCCCAGTGCGTGCCCGCCCTCCGATGTCGCCATGCGCAGGGCATCGCGCGCCGTGAGGATCGTGGCGTCGAGCCGGTGCGCGCGTTGCAGCAGCACCGCAAACTTCATCTCCTGGAAGAGATTCAGCGCGTTGTTGCTCAGCGTGCTGTCGGTGCCCAGACCGACCGGGATACCGCGCGCGCGCATCTGCGGCACGGGAGCGATGCCGCTGGCCAGCTTGGCGTTGCTCACCGGGTTGTGCGACACCGCGGCGCCGCTGGCGGCGATGCGCTCGATGTCGTCGGCATCGACGCAGACGCAGTGCGCGAGCAGCGTCTGCGGGTCGAGCACGCCAAGGCGGTGCAGCCACTCTATGGGGCTGCAGCCGTACCGCGTCTGCACCCAGTCGACTTCGTCGCGGCATTCGGCCGCGTGGATCACGAACGGCAGGCCATGTTCGCGTGCAGCCTGCTTGACCTCGACAATCAGTTCCGGTGTGCAACTGTAGGGCGAGTGCGCGCCGAGATAGAAGCGGCTCAGGCCGTCGTCGCGGCGCTGGCCGATGGTTTCGAGCGTTTCCTGGAGCGCCAGCGGCCAGTTGGGTCGGCCGTTGGGGCGCAGCGACGGGGAGTTGGCCAGCGCACCGCTGAGCGATCGCATGCCCATGTCCGTGGCCACAGAGGAGAAGATTCCCGCGCCGTAGCGCGTGCAGTCGCATGCGGTGGTGATGCCGTTGCGCACCATCTCCCGCACGGCCAGCTCGCAACCCTGGCGCGCCTGTTCCAGCGTCAATGCCGAGGTGTGGGGCGCGATGGTCCTGGCCCAAGCGAAGAGACCGCCGTCGTCGCAACAGCCGCGATGCAAGCCCATGCCGCCGTGCGCGTGCGTGTTGATCAGTCCCGGCATGACCACGCGCCCGCCGAGGTCGATGGCGCAGGCCTCCAGCGCACCCGGAATGCTTGCCGCGTCGGCCTCGGGGCCGCACCACGTCACACGGTCGTTCCGGATCAACATGGCCCCGCGCAGATGGCAGGTGTGCGCCGCGTCGCCGGTGTAGATGGCCGCGTTGCGCAGCAACGTGTACCGTGGTTCGAGTGCCGGCGGGGCGGTGATGTCGCGGAGGTCGCTCACAGATCAATCCATGGTCCGAGATGCCGGACCGCATGGAAAAATTCTAGGAAGCGAGGGCGCCGCTGTTCATACACAGTGCGCCGGTGCGACCTCAACCGTGCAGCGAATCGCGCCTGTACAGTTGCGCGCCGTCCGCTGGCGCGCCGTCCGCTGGCGCGATGCCCGTGGGCTAGGCGGCGTAGCCCAACTGCGGCTGCTGGGCGCGAAAGAAGTCGGCCAGCTGCGGCGAGCCGGTGTAGCCGACATTGAAACGGAACCACACCGACTTCGAAGACGACAGCGAGAAGAAGCTGTCGGGCGACAGCAGGATGCCGGATTTGAGCGCCAGGTCGGCCACCTTGCTTGCATTGAATTCGGGCGTAGGCGCACTCTGCCAGCCGGCGCTCACGAACATGCCGCCGCGCGGCTGGGCGATCGGCGAGAGGCCCACCTCGGCGAGCATGTGTACCGTCTGGTCGCAGGCGGCGCGCAACTGCGCCTTCAGGCGCTCGATCATGCGGCGGTAGGAGCTGGTGGTGATCGCCTGGTAGACCGCGCGTTCGTTGATCTCCGATGTGGTGAGGCCCGACAGCATCTTGGCGCGCACCAGGGCCGGCATCAATGCCTTGGGCGCAGCGATCGATCCGACGCGCACCGTGGGCGACAGGGTCTTGGAGAAGCTTCCGACGCGGATCACGCGCTGCAATCCGTCCATGGCCGCCAGCGAAGGGTCGGCGCTGGAGGCGAGTTCGCGGTAGGTGTCGCCCTCGATGAGGATCATGTCGCTGTCGGTGGCCATGCGCAGAAGTTGATGGGCTTGCGCATGCGACAACGAGGTCCCCAGCGGATTCTGCAGCACGGTGGCGACGAGCATCAGCTTGGGGCGATAGGTCGCGATGCATTCCTGCAGCCTGCCGAGGTCGAGTCCCGCGGCGCCGCGCGGAATGCCGACCGGCACGCAATGGTGCTGGCGAATCACTGCGGGCAGGTTGGCATAGCCCGGATCCTCGATCAGCACCGTGTCACCGGGCTGCGTGAGTGCGCGCAGGATCAAGTCGAACGCGTGGACCGAGCCGTGGGTCAGCAGCATCTGGTCGGGCGTGACCTCGAACAGGCCCTCGCTCAGGCTGTTGGCGATCTGGTGGCGCAGCGCCGGGAAACCTTGCGGGTGGCCATAGCCTCGAAGGCGGCCGGATGGCATGCGCATCGCCTGGCGCACCGCATCCATGACCAGGCTCTCGCCATGCCATTCAGGCGGAAGCCAGCTAGCGCCCACCGGCAGGAACTCGGTCGCGCCCGAATAGAGTTCGGTCACCAACGGCTGCATGGCCGCCAGAGCGGGCAGACGCAACTCACCCTGTGCCACACGGACTTCCTTGCGCGCCACGAAGTAGCCCGAGCCGCGGCGAGAGGACAGCAGGCCCGCCGATGACAACCGTTCATAAGCCTCGACGACGGTGAACGTGCTGATCGCGTACCACTTGGCGAACTGGCGGATCGAGGGCATGCGGCTGCCGATGCGCAAGCGCCCGTCGGCCACCAGGGCAGAGATGCCCACGACGATTTTTTCGACGAGGCTGCCTTGCGCATCACGTTCGATTCTGAAGTCGCGCCAGGGCACCTCGGCCTCCGACGACGCCGGCAAGCGCTCGGCGCCCGATTCGTCACTCATTGCAAGAACTCTCCACATGGACCGCGCCGTGAAAGCCACGGCGGCTCCTGACCTTTGCCGATCAGGCGAGCGCTGTCCATCCGTTTGGACCCCAGCATGCCGTCGCTGTAAGTGCAATTTCCGAGCCAGGAATCACTTCTTCGGACTGCCGCCTTGCAACAAGACGCACATGCAGCGCACCGCTGCCGAGCTTTCAAAAACCGTACAGGCCGACCCAGGCAATACGGTTGCGGCCGCCGCTCGGAAGTGTGCTTTTTCAAGTCGGCGGTGGCTTCGCAGAATCGCGTCCCAGCCGGAGGGAGAGGGCGCCGGGTGACCCGAGAGCTCGTGCAGCGCCATCCCTTTTTCGTCAGCTGTCCACCAACCCAGAGAGAAATTCCGATGATCAAGAAGCGCTTCGCGTTCGCCTGCACCGCAGTGGTTTTTGCAGCCATGGCGGCTCCTGCTTCGGCGCAGAGCAGCGTCACCCTGTACGGCCTGGTGGACCTGGGCATCCGGGTCGACAAGACCGCGTTCGGCACCGTCACCGGCCTGCAGTCGGGCATGGAGTCCGGCAATCGTTTCGGATTCCGGGGCATCGAGGATCTCGGTGGCGGCCTGGCCGCCGTCTTCACGCTGGAAGCAGGCTTTCTCGCAGATACCGGCGAGCTGATCAGCAACGGTGCGCCAGGGCCGGGCTTTGGACGCCAGGCGTCGGTCGCCTTGGTTTCCAGCAAGTGGGGGGGTGTCGGCTTTGGCCGTCAGTACAACCCCATCTTCAGTTTCGTGGCGGGCAACCTGGACCCGTTCGGCTTCGGCTTCGTGGGTTCGATCGGCAACAGCGTCGGCTTGCTGGCGGGTGCGCCCGCGCGCAGCGGCAATTCCCTGAGCTATTCATCGCCCGTGTGGGGCGGCTTCAAGGCCGACGTGATCTATGCGCTGGGTGAGACCTCGAAGCCGGATGTGCCGAAGGGGGCAGGAGACCAGATGGGGCTGTCGCTGGTCTACACCGACAAGGCCTTCACTTTGGGCTATGCGTACCACAGGACGCGCGGGATGACCGACATGGCGTCGTCGCCTGAACAGGTTCGGCATGTGATCGGTGGCAACTATGACTTCGGCCTGTTGAAGCTTTACGGCTCCTACGCCCTGAACAGGAACGATGCCGCCGTGTCGCGCATCGACCGTGCGGCTTACACCGTGGGTGTGCGCGTGCCGATCGGTGCGGGCGTGTGGCTGGCGCAGTACCAGGTCTCGAACGACAGGACCGCGGCCGATGCGGACAGCCGACAGGTCGCGCTCGGTTATCAGTACTTTCTGTCGAAGCGAACCGATGTCTACGCCGTGCTGGCCAAGACGGACAACCGGAACCGAGCGGCTTTTGCGATCTCGGACTCGACCAACAGCAGCATCGGGACGGTCACGCCTGGCTTCGACCCCGGGGCCTATCAGGTCGGTATCCGGCACCGGTTCTGAGCGACGGCGGCGTCTACCGACTGAAAGATGCGGGGAGCGCCTTCCCGGGTGCTAGTCCACGTACTGCGCCGCACTGTCCAGCGCCTTCGGCACCGCCACGCGCATGGCGTCGATGAAGCGCCGCAGTCGGGCCGGCTGGAAGCGCGCCTGCGGATAGATCAGGTGCACGGCCAGCGGGTCGGCGCGCCATTGCGGCGCGAGGTGCACCAGCCGGCCCTGCGCGATGTCGTCGCTCACGGTCCAGGCCGAGACGATGCTCGCGCCCAGCCCCATCAGCGTGGCGTTGCGCAGCGCGAACAGGCTGTCGGTGCTCAGGCGCGGGCGGATCGGCACGCGCACGTTCTCGCCGCTGCGCACCTGCGTGAGCGAGAGCTCGTTGCGATAGAAGGTGCGCAGCGCGAGCCAGGGCAGGGCTGCCAGCTCGCTCGCGTGTGTCGGTGTCGGCAGCCCCTGGAGCAGCGCCGGCGCGGCGACCGCGATGCGCGGCACCTCGGTCAGGCGCAACGCCACCGCCGAGGGATCGTTCAGCTCGCCCAGCTGGATCGCACAGTCGATGCCCTGGGCGATGAAGTCGGGCGGGCGATCGTGCAGCAGCCATTCGACCGACACGCGCGGATAGCGGCGCAGGTAGTCGACCAGCGCGCCCATCAGCAGGCGCTGGCCGAAGGCGTGGGGCGCCACCACGCGCAGCGTGCCCTCGGGCTCGTCGCCCGCACCGCGCAGGTCGGCCTCGAAGGCCTCCCAGCTGCCCAGCATTTCCTTGGCGCGCTCGAAGCAGCGCTCGCCGTCCTCGGTCAGCTTCATCGCGTGGGTCGAGCGGTTGAGCAGCCGCAGGCCCAGCGCGCGTTCCAGCGCCTGCAGCCGGCGACTCACAGTCGGCTGGGTCGCGCCGAGTTGCACCGCGGCGGCCGACAGGCTACCGGCCTCCACGATGCGCACGAAGGTCTGCAGCAGTTCGATGCGCCCGGCGGCATTGGGGACGGAGGAAGGATCGGCGGTGGCCATGCGGGCTGTGGGAAGGTGTGGTCGATTGTTATGCGTCAGGCGTATAGGCATTGTGCATTCCCTATGGCTACCACGCCTTGCATTTCCTGGGCACACTCGCGGCTCGCTTCAGGATCTAAGGGTTAACACCATGTCTTCCATTCAATGCGTGCATGCCTCGGCCGCCCCCCAGCGTCCGGCCGAGAACACGCTGCCACCTGCGCTGGTGATGCTGCTCGCCACCTCCGCCGGCTTTTCGGTGGCCTCGCTCTACTACAGCCAGCCCATGCTGGGCGTGCTGGGCAGCGACATCGGCGCCTCGACGCGCACCGTGGGTTTCGTGCCCACGCTCACCCAGCTGGGCTATGCGCTGGGCCTGCTGCTGCTGGCGCCGCTGGGCGATCGTTACGACCGGCGCACCATCATCCTGGTCAAGGCGGCCATCCTTTGCGTCGCGCTGCTGGCCGCCGGTGCCGCGCCCTCGGTCGGCCTGCTGCTCGTGGCCAGCCTGGCGATCGGCCTGTCGGCCACGCTGGCGCAGGACATCGTGCCGGCCGCCGCGGTGCTGGCGCCCGAAGCGCGGCGCGGCAAGGCGGTGGGCACGGTGATGACCGGGCTGCTGCTGGGCATCCTGCTGTCGCGGGTGGTCAGCGGCTTCGTGGCCGAGCACTTCGGTTGGCGCAGCATGTTCGTGGCGGCGGCCGCGAGCATCGCGCTGGTCGGCGTGGCCGTCTGGCGCGGCCTGCCGCGCTTCGCGCCCACCACACAGATGTCCTACGGCGCGCTGATGGGCTCGCTGGTCGATCTCTGGCGGCGCCACGGCACGCTGCGGCGCGCCACGCTGGCGCAGGGGCTGGTGGTGATCGGCTTCAGCGCCTTCTGGTCGACGCTGGCGGTGATGCTGCACGGCGAGCCCTTCCACCTGGGCAGCGCGGCGGCCGGCGCCTTCGGCCTGGCCGGCGCGGCCGGTGCGCTGGCCGCGCCGCTGGCCGGCCGGCTGGCCGACACCCACGGCCCGGCCTGGGTGGCGCGCGGCAGCGTGGCGCTGACGGCTCTGTCCTTCGCGGCCATGGCCGCCGCGCCCTGGCTGTCGCCGCATGCACAGCTGTGGCTGCTGGCGCTGTGCGCCGTGGGCTTCGACCTCGGCGTGCAGGCCACCCTGATCGCGCACCAGACCCTGGTCTACGGCATCGAGCCCGGCGCGCGCAGCCGGCTCAACGCGATCCTGTTCGTCGGCATGTTCATCGGCATGGCCATCGGCTCGGCGCTGGGCGCGCTGGTGCTCGCGCAGTGGGGCTGGATGGCGGTCACGGGGCTGGCCACGGGCTCGGCGGTGGCGGCACTGGTCGTGCGGCTGTGGCCGGCGGCTCAGTCGACCGCCGTCTCCACGCCCAGGTAGTTCAACAGCTGGGCCCGGACCTCGGCGAAGCGCTGGGTTCGTGCCCGGGTCTCGGTGGGCAGGTCGACCGTCAGGTCGGCGGCGATCCTTCCCTCGTCGAGCATGACGATGCGGTCGGCCAACTCGATCGCCTCGTCGACGTCGTGTGTCACCAGCAGCACGGCCGGCCGATGCAGCGCCGACAGGCGCTTGAGCAGCGCGTGCATGCGCAGGCGGGTCAGGGCATCGAGTGCGCCGAAGGGCTCGTCGGCCAGCAGCAGCGCGGGCTCGCTCACCAGCGAACGCGCCAGCGCCACGCGCTGCTGTTCGCCGCCGGACAGTTCGTAAGGCCAGGACTGCGCCCGCGCCCCCAGTTCGACCTCTTCCAGCGCCCTTTGACCACGCGCCCGCGCATCGGCGCTGCCGAGGCCCAGCACCACGTTGTCGAGCACGCGCTTCCACGGCAGCAGCCGCGCATCCTGGAACACCACCGACAGCCGCTGTGGCACCTCGAGCAGTCCGGTGCCGATGGCCTCGTGGTCGAGCCCGGCCACGGCGCGCAGCAAGGTGCTCTTGCCCGAGCCGCTGCGCCCCAGCAGCGCCACGAACTCGCCCTGCGCGATGTCGAGGTCGATGCCCTGCAGCACGCCCTTGCGCGTGAAGCGGCGCTCGAGCTGGCGGATGCGAACGACCGCGCTCATTTCGCCAGCGTCCTGCGCCACACCAGGGCCCTGCGCTCGAGATAGCGAACGCCGTAGTCGGAGGCCAGGCCGAGCAGTGCGTACAGCACCAGGCCCACCAGCATCACGTCGGCCTGTGCGTAGTTGCGCGCGAGGTTGATCATGTAGCCGATGCCGTCGGTGGCATTGAACTGCTCCACCACCACCAGCCCGAGCCATGCGCCCATCACGGCGAAGCGCAGGCCCAGGAAGAAGCCCGGCATGGCGCCGGGCAGCACCACATGGCGGATGAATTCGCTTCGGCTCAACCGTACCGTTTCGGCCAGTTCGACATAGCGCAGGTCGATGCTGCGCAGCGCGTTGTGCGTATGGATGTAGATCGGCGTGAAGACGCCCAGCGTGATCACCGTGACTTTCATGAATTCGCCGATGCCGAACCACAGGATGAAGAAGGGAATGAGCGCGAGTGAAGGCACGGCGCGCTTGATCTGCACCAGGCCGTCGAACACATAGCCGCCGGTCAGGCTCAGGCCCGACAGCAGGGCCACCACCACGCCGATCAGGATGCCGAAGAACAGCCCCTGGCCCGCGCGGACGGCCGACACCAGCAGGTGCGTCTGCAGCCGGCCCTGCTCGATCAGGTCGTAGCCCGTGGTGACCGCGACCCAGGGCGCGGGCAGGATGCGGCTGTCGATGAAGCCGGTGGCCGAGCCGATCGACCAATAGACCAGCAGCAGGATCGGCCCCAGCAGCCAGCCGTAGCGCACGGGCGCGCCCAGGCCCAGCCGACGGGTGGCCGGTCGCCGGTTGTCGGCGGGTGGTCGGGCCACGACGAAGCGCTCGGGTTCGCGGCGATGCAGGGGAAGTGCGGCGGGCACGGGGAGGGCCGCGCGGGGAGGAGGATGTGCGCTCATGGGGTGGGGACCTTCGGGTTCTCTTGGAGGGGGGCATCGGCTGCTGCGACAGCGTTGCGCGAGGCGTGGATGGCGTCGAAGGCGATCTTCTCGAAGCGCCGGTCGAACAAGGTCGCGGCGTCGAAGCTGTCGCGGCCGATCTGTCGGGCCATGAAGTCGACGGTCTCCTGCTGGAGGGCGATCACGTCGTTCCAGTCGGCGGGCACTTCGGTCGGGCCGGTGTGGGTCAGGATGTACTGGGCATCGGCGGCACTCACGCCCTGGTCTTCGATGTAGTAGATGCGGGTCCATTCCGCGCGGTTCTGCTCGGCCCATTCGGTGGCGCGCGCCCAAAGCTGCACATAGGCGCGCAAGGCAGCGGCCTTGGCCGGATCCGCAAGTGTCTCGTCGCGGACGTAGAGGTTGCCGGCGTCGTCGCGGAAGCGGCCATGGCCGAGGATGCGCGCGCCTTCCTTGCCATAGGCATCGAGGTAGCGCTTGGTGCCCAGCGTGGCGCGGCCCAGCGGCGCCGCATCGACCAGGCCGCTGGCGAGCGCACCGGTGTAGACGTCAGAGGTCGAGGGCAGGTCGACCAATGTCACGTCCTGGGGCGTCAGGCCCGCCTCGGCCAGCGTGCGCAGCACCACCGCGCCTTGCGCCTGGCCGGGGCTGAATGCCAGCTTCTTGCCCTTGAGATCGGCCAGCGAAGCGATCTTCGATTTGGGCGACAGGCCGATCACGTAGGTCGGGTACGCGAAGGGGTCGGACTTGTGGCGCCAGGCGATGATCTTGACCGGGATGCCGACCCAGACCGCGTGGATGGGCGGGATGTTGGCCGCCGAACCCACGTCCAGCGCACGCGCCTGGAAGGCTTCGGTCACGCCGGGCCCGCCCGAGATGTTGGCCCATTCGATGTCGAAGGGCAGATTCTTGTCCCAGCCCTTGTGCTTGAGCACGCGCTGCGTGGTCGGGTCGCCGATCACGAGGCGGGTGCGTGGCGGCACCTCGGTGGGCAGCGGTGCATCGAGCGCCAGCTTCGTGGGGGCGCTCGTGGCGGCCGTGCCGCGGTCGAAGGCGCCACGGCCGAACGCGAGGAACGCCGCCACGGCGACCAATGCGACACCCACGGCGGCGAGCGAATATCTTGTGCGGGACGAAGTGCTCACAGGAACTGCTCCGAGCCCACGAGGCCGATCTTGGTGAGGCCATGGCGCTGCACGGCGGCCATCACCGCCGCCACCACGCGGTAATCCACCGCACGGTCCGGGCGCACATGCAGCTCGGGCTGCACCGGCTGCGCGGCGATGCCCGCGAGCCGCGACTCGAGCAGTGGCAAACCGGCAAGCTTCTCGTCGTTCCAGCTCACCGCGCCGTCGGCGGCGATGTTGAGCCGCACCACCTCGGGCTCTTGCGTGATCGTGGGTGGCTGCGGCGCGGGCATGTTGAGGTTCACCGAGTGCAGCTGGATCGGGATGGTGACGATCAGCATGATGAGCAGCACCAGCATCACGTCGATCAAGGGCGTGGTGTTGATGTCCACCATCACCTGGGGCTCCGCCGATGCGCTGGCGCCTAAGTTCATGGCCATGGAAGGGGTCTCCGGGGAAGGGATGGGCCGCGGCAGCGTTCAGCCGCGCGGCGGGGGCTCGGTGATGAAGCCGATCTTCAGGATGCCGGCGCGCTGGCAGGCCAGCACCACGCGGCCGACGTGTTCGTAGGGCGCGCCGCCGTCGCCGCGGATCTGGATCGCGGGCTGCGGCGTCTGCCGGGCGACTTGCTTGAGCCGCTCGACCAGCGCCTCGTCGTTGCCGATGGCGCTCTGGTTCCAGAACACCTGTCCGCTGCGCGTGACCGCGAGCTGGATGTCCTCGGCCTTGGCTTCGCGCGGGCGGTTGACCTCTTTGGGCAGGTCCACCGGCACCGTGCGGGTCACGACCGGGATGGTGATCAGGAAGATGATCAGCAGCACCAGCATCACGTCGACCAATGGCGTGGTGTTGATGGTGGCGATGATCTCGTCGTCACCGCCCGACTGTCCGACGACCATGGCCATGGTCAGGCCCGGGCCGCGACCAGCTTGGCGGGCGCGCTGTGGTTGGCGGCTTCGGTCTGCGGGCTCACCGACACCGCGGCGTTGACGTTCGCGCCGCCCAGCAGCACCGCATGCAGGTCGACCGCGAAGGCCCGCACTTCGTCGAGCGCGGCCTTGTTGCGGCGCACCAGCCAGTTGTAGCCTAGCACCGCGGGCACGGCCACGGCCAGGCCGATGGCGGTCATGATCAGCGCCTCGCCCACCGGGCCGGCCACCTTGTCGATCGAGGCCTGTCCGGCGATGCCGATGGCGGTCAGCGCGTGGTAGATGCCCCAGACCGTGCCGAACAGTCCGACGAAGGGCGAGGTCGAGCCGACGGTGCCGAGCAGCGTGAGCCCGTCCTGCAGCCGCGACTGCACGTTGTCGATGGCGCGCTGGATCGACTGGCCCACCCAGGTGTTGAGGTCGATGTGCTCGCGCAGCCCTGTATGGGTCTTGCGTGCATCGAGCCCGGCCTGCGCGATGAAATGGAAGGCGCCGTTCGGATTGAGCGTCTGCGTGGCCTGCTCGACGCCGCCTGCGTTCCAGAAGTTCTTGCGCGCCTGCTTCGCATGCGAGCGCAGCTTCTGCTGTTCGTAGAGCTTGGTCGCGATCACGTACCAGCTGGCGGCCGACAGGATCACCAGGATGACCAGCGTGGCCTTGGACACCAGGTCGCCCTGGGCCCACAGCGCATCGAGGCCGTAGGGGTTGGAGACGCTGGCCTGGGCCGTGGCGTTGCCGTCCTGTGCAAGGGCCGCCGGGCCGAAGCTCAGCGCGAGGGCGATCGAGGCGAAGGCGGCCGGCAGGGCGGCACGCGCCTTGCGCAGTGCGCGGGAAGTGGGGGTCATGGTTTCTCCAGCAAGAGGGGTGAGGAAGAGCGAGGGGCAGGGAGGGCTGGGCATCGACAGCGCCCGCGCGGCGAGGAAAGGAAATACATGGCGCGGATCAGTTGTCCAGCTTGAACTGGAAGGGCACGGACACGCGCACCGGCTGCCCCTGGCCCACGCACTGGAAACGCGCCACCGCCGCGGCCACGACGTCGTTGAACACCGAGTTCGTGCTCTTCACGATGCGCACGTTGGCGATGGCGCCGGTCTCGCGCACGATGAACTCCACCAGCACGTCGCCGCTGAGGTTCATCTGCAGCGCACGCGGCGGATAGGCGACGCTGCTGCGGATGCTCAGGTGGTTGGGGCAGGTGACGCCCACGCTGGCCACGACGGGTGCGGGCGGTGGCGCGGCCGGTGCCGGCGGAGCGGGAGGCGAAGGGGGCGCGGGCGGCGCAGGTTGCGACTGCGTGGCCTCGATGCGGGGCGCGGGCGGTGCGCTCACCACCACTTCGGGCGGCGGCACATAGGCCGGCGGCGGCGTGACCTTCGGTCGCGGTACCACGACCTTGCGCTCGGGCGGAGGCGGAGGCGGCGGTGGCTGCACCGGCCTGGGCGCCTCGACGATCCTCACCTCGAGCGGATTCGCCAGCACGTCCACGACCTTGCGCGCCAGCCCGTTCACGAGGGCATAGACCAGCGCGATGTGGAAGAGGATCACAAAGCCGATGCCCGTCAGGTGGCGACGGGGATCTCTTTGCTGGCTGGCATAGCTCATCGATGAAGGTCCGGCGCCGGGCGCCCAAGGAAGGAATGAAATGCGGGCGCCGCATGCTGCGCGGCCGCTCGCTCTCGTGGCCAGGACAATTGCAGGGAGCGTGCCACTGCGCGTGCCTGCCGCGCGGCCTGAGAGGGTCGAACGCGGGATGGGAGCGCCAGAAACGGGATCGCCATATGACGCCCGTGGCGGGTGTTGGTCTTCACGCAGCCTTACGTGCCTGCAGCTGCTGCGCAGGCAACAGCATCGGCACGCACGAAGCAGATCGGCCATGCCGGATGCGCACCGCCGCGGCGCCAAATTCGGGCGCTGCATGACGATATGAGGTCATCGCGCTTCGGCCGGACCGAAGGCCTGCCCCTCGACGATGGCGCGCGTGATGCCGTGCGTGCAGCACACCATGTCGGCCGGTGCGAACGCAGCAGCCCGGCGCTGGCGCTGCTCGGTGCACAGCAATAGAAGGCTGGCGGGCATGGCACAGGATTCGCAACATCCGGCAACGCACTCCCGCGTCATCAACTTCTTTTCTCTTCTCTCTTTCATGCAATATCGACGACTCGGCCGTTCCGGCCTCCAGGTCAGCGCACTGTCATTCGGCTCCTGGGTGAACTTCGGCAACCAGACGGATACACGCGGGGCCATCGAGATCCTGGCCGCCGCGCGCGATGGCGGCATCAACTTTCTCGACAACGCCGAGGGCTACGCCAAGGGCGAGTCGGAGCGCATCATGGGCGAGGCCTTGAAGCGGCTCGGCTGGCAGCGCAACCGCTTCGTCATCACGACCAAGTTCTTCAGCGGCCTTGGCAGCGGCCCCAACGAAGGCCGTACGCTCAACCGCAAGTACCTGCTCAACGCCATCGACGGTTCGCTGGGCCGGCTGGGCCTGGACCACGTCGATGTGGCCTATGCGCACCGCCCGGATCCGCACACGCCGATCGAGGAAACGGTCTGGGCCTTCCACGACATCATTTCGCGCGGCAAGGCGCTGTACTGGGGCACCTCCGAGTGGAGCGCCGACGAGATCCGCGCGGCCTGGGACATCGCCGAGCGCCACCACCTGCACAAGCCCGTGACCGAGCAGCCGCAGTACAGCCTGCTGCATCGTTCGAGAGTCGAGACGGAATACGCGCGACTCTGCGAGGACATCGGCCTGGGCCTGACGACCTGGAGTCCCCTGGCCTCGGGCCTGTTGAGCGGCAAGTACCTCGATGGCGTGCCGGCCGGCAGCCGTGCCGCGGTCAATGGCGGCGACCGGCTGCAGCAGCGCATCGCCAACCCCGCGTTGACGCAGGGCCTGCGCGCGCTCGCTACCATCGCGGCCGATTTGCAGACCACCTTGCCTCAGCTCTCGCTCGCGTGGATCCTGCGGAACCCGCGCGTGTCGACCGTGATCACCGGCGCCACCGCGGTCGCGCAACTGCAGGAGAACCTGGGGGCACTGGCGGTGGTGCCGAAGCTCGATGCGCCGGTGCTGACGCGCATCGACGAGGCGCTCGCCGGCTTGATCGGTTGAAGGCGAAGGTCGCGCGGACACGGTGCCGGGCGACCACCTTCAGGGGCTGCGATCGGAGCCCTTGCTTTGCCTCAGCGTGCCGAGTCGCCGCGCCGGTACGCCAGCGTGAGCGAGTCGAGCTTCTGCTTGAGGTCGGGCGCGAGCTGGTAAGAGGCCGCAGCCAGCGTGGCGTCGAGCTGGTCGGGGCTGCTGGCGCCCAGGAGCGGCGCCGTGATGGCCGGGTTGGCCAGCACCCATGCGATGGACAGCGTGGCCAGCGGCACGCCGGCCTGTTCCGCCACCTCGGTGAGTTGGGCGACGGTGTCGAAGGCACGGTCGTTCCAGTAGCGTTCCTGGTAGCGCCCGGCTGCGGTGCCCAGCGTGAAGCGGGTGCCGTCGGGCGGGGCGGTGCCCTTGCCGTGCTTGCCGGTCAGCAGGCCGCCCGCCAGCGGGTTGTACGGAATCACGCCCAGGCCTTCTTCCACGGCCAGCGGCAGCAACTCGCGCTCGATCTCGCGGAACAGCAGGCTGTAGCGCGGCTGCACCGACACGAACTTCGTCAGCCGCAGCAGTTCGGCGCGCCCCAGGGCCTTGGCCAGGCGGTAGGCCAGGAAGTTGGAGACGCCGACATAGCGTGCGCGGCCCGACTTCACGATGGTGTCGAGCGCCTCGATGGTCTCGTCGAGCGGCGTGTGCGCATCGTCCGAATGCAGTTGGTACAGATCGACGTGGTCCGTCTGCAGCCGCGCCAGGGACGCATCGATCGCGTCGAGCAGGTGCTTGCGCGAGGCGCCCTGGTCCCAGGCTTGCGGCCCGACCTTGCCGACCGCCTTGGTGGCGATCACGAAGCGCCGACGGCGCGTGCTGTCGACGGCCAGCCAGTTGCCGATGATTTGCTCGGTGCGGCCGGCGGTCTGGAGGCTCCCGCCCAGCGGGTAGACGTCGGCGGTGTCGAGGAAGTTGATGCCGCCTTCGGCCGCCTTGTCGAGGATGCGGTGCGACACGGCTTCCTCGGTCTGCAGGCCGAAGGTCATGGTGCCGAGCGCCAGACGCGAGACGGTCAGGCCGGTGCGGCCGAGGCGGGTGGTGGGAATGCTCATGGAAGAAGAAGTCCGGTTGAAGAATGAGGAAAGCGCTCAGTGATGGACGGCGCGCAGGGGTGCGCCGCCGATGGGAAAGGGCAGGCCCGCGGCCGCGAGGATGGCGCTGCGTGCGCGCGCCTGGGCGATCAGCCGCGCCACCTCGGCACTCTTGGCGGCCGTGTAGGCGCGTCGGTCCTGCGGGTGCTGCTGTGCGAGGGTGCGCTTGACCACCTGGTATTCGGCCCGCGCCGCGAGGTTGCTGCGCAAGTGGTCGCGCACCAGGAGGTAGTCGTGGAAATGGGGACTTGCGAGCGGCAGCAGGTGAATGCAATGGGTGCGGCCGCGTGGACCGGTCCTTTCGAGCAGATGGCCAGCTTGCGCGCTGCGCCAGCCCAGGTCGCGATAGCCGATGGCGCCCAGCCGCTGCACTGCCTGTGCCGAGGCATGCGGAGTGGCCACCGCGATCGCGATGTCGAGGATCGGTTTGGCCTGCAGGCCCGGCACCGCTGTGCTGCCCACATGCTGCACATCGATGGCGAAGAGGCCCAGCGCGGCTTCGATGCGATGCCGCTCCTGCTCGAACTGTGCCGCCCAGGCCGGCGAATGCGCCGCCAGTCGGACCTGGCCACTTCCTACGCCCAGCGCAGTGTCGGTCTCTGCAACGTTCGCCACCGGGTTCAGCCCAGCACGTTGAAGAGCTCGCCTTCCAGCGCCTGGGAACGGAAGCCGTCCGGTCCCTGAGGCAACTCGCCGGCGACCGTGATGCGGCGCACCACGCGCGGCAGGTCGAAGTGTGCGTAATCGATCGGCCCTGCATGCGCTACGGCCTGGTTGTCCCACAGCACCAGCGCGTGCGGCGACCAGTGGAAGCGCACCTGATACTCGGGCCGGGTGATCTCGTTGATCAGCATCTCGAGAATGCCGCGGCTCTCGGGCTCCTTGAGGCCGACGATGTGGCTGGTGGTGCCCGGGTTCACGAACAGCACTTTTTCGCCGGTCTCGGGGTGGATGCGCACCAGCGGGTGCAGCGATACGAAGGGTCCGGTGGCGCGGCCGTCGCGCCGCGCCTTGCCGCTGCCGGCTCTGTCGTAGCCGCTGGTGCGATGTACGGTCTTGAGCGGGTCGATCAGGCGCTTGATCGGCTCCGAGAGGCCGTCGTAGGCGCGCACGAGGTTGGCGAACAGCGTGTCGCCGCCATAGGCCGGGATGTCGATGCCGCGCAGGATGGTGTAGCGGTTGGGGTTGGCGACGAAGGTGATGTCGATGTGCCAGCCTTTGTTGTCGCGCGGCGGCGGCGCGCTGGGCACGGTCACGTCGGGCCGGCGCGACTTGTACTCGGCGGCCTTGCGCTGCCAGATCTCCGGATGGTCGTCGAGCCCTTCGGCGATCGGGTGCGCGGGCGTGAGCGGACCGAAGGCGCGGCCGAACGCGAGCTGCTGCGCGTCGGTGATCGGCTGGTCGCGGAAGAACAGCACGCGCCACTGGTGGATCGCCGCCTTCAGGATGGCAACGGTGGCGGCGTCCAGCGGCTGGCGAAGGTCGACGCCGGAGATCTCCGCGCCGATCACCGGCGTGAGTGGGCGGACTTGAATCGTGGTGCGTTCGGCGACGGCGGACATGCGGGTCTCCTGTGATGGAAATGGAACGAGAGTCGTCCTTTCAGCGCAAGCTCCATGCCATTGGAAAGGCCCGTCGATCAGGGTGTCGTTGCTCTGTGCGCAGCATCCGCGGCGGGCGGCTGCTGGCTTCACAGCAGGCCGCGTGGCTGTGCCGCGGCAGGTCCGCGCAACCCCGAAAATAGCGTGAACAGGCCCGGCCAGGCACCGGCACGGCCCCCCCCTCCTTCTCTCGACATTCAGACATGACCGACCGAAAAATCATCCTCCCGTCATCCATGGCGCTGCTCGCGCAGAGGGCCGGCTATGCGCCCGCCGTACAGGTGGGTGCCACCGTCTACTGCGCCGGCCAGGTCGGCCGCACCGCCGACCTGCAGGTCATCGCGGACCCCGAGGCGCAGTTCGTCGCGGCCTGGGAGAACCTGCGGCTGGTGCTGGCCGAAGCCGGCTGCACCTTCGAGGACGTGGTGGAGATGACCACCTACCACGTCGACATGCGGCAGCACATGGCCGTGTTCAGGGCGGTGAAGGACCGGACCTTTCCCCGCGGCGCCTGCGCCTGGACCTGCATCGGCGTGACGGAACTGGCCCATCCGGGGCTTCTGGTCGAGATCAAGTGCGTGGCGGTGTCGCGCGCGGTGCCGCGAGACGACAGCGTGTCGTCTTCCTGAGCTGCGCCTCAGCGCGACCTGGCGCGCAGCCGGCCCAGCCAGAGGTACAGGCCGCTGCCCAGGACGACGATGGCCAGCAGATCCAGCAGCGCCCAGACGACTTTCAGCGGCAGGCCACCGTAGTCGCCGAAATGCAGCGGGCGCGCGAGTTGCAGCGCCCGCAGGTAGGTCGGCATTTGCGCCACGGCGCTCAGTTCGCCGGTCTGCGCATCGACCAGTGCCGCGGTGAACAAGCGGTGTGTCAGCGGCGTGTTGCCGTTGGTCCAGACCAGGTAGTGGTGCGGGTTCGAGAACGAGCGGCTGGGAAAGATGAGGCTGGTGACGTTGCGCTCGGGCAGTGCCGCGCGCACCGTGTCGAAAGCGGCCTGCGCGGTGCCTTGGGGCGCCGCCACCGGCGGGCCCTGGTGGCCGCGCAACAAGGCGCTCATGTCGGTGCGCCGCCAGTGGGCCGAGAGCGGTTTCGACAGTTCGTTCAGCACACCGGTGGTCCCGACGACCAGCATCCATGCCAGCGCGCACACGCCCAGCAGGTTGTGGCGGTCCAGCCATGTGAGCCGGCGCGTGCGCGTGCGCACGGCGCCGAAGTCGAGCTTGCGCATGTAGGGCGCGTAGAGCACCGTGCCCGACACCAGCGCGAGCACGAAGACGACGCCGACCACGGCCAGCGTCATCTCGCCTGCAAAGCCGACGAAGAGATCGGTGTGCAGGCGCAGCAGCCAGCCCATGGCGGTCGGTCGCTGCGCACCGGTCGGCGGCGTGTCGGCCACCACGGCGCCGGTGCGCAGATCGAACTCGATGCGGTGGTCCTTGCTGCGGTCCGGGCTGTCGGCCGGCGCCATCACCACCTTGGCGCGCGGCTCGTCGTCGTCGATGAAGACGAAGCGCACGACCTCGTCGGGGTAGCGTCCGCGCGCGGTGCGCACCAGCGTGTCGAGGCTCGCCCAGGGCGCGCCCGCGGCGGTGTCCGACAGCGTCGGCAGCGGCGTGCTGCCGGCCTCCTCGATCTCCTGCGAGAAGATCAGCGGCAGGCCGGTGATGCACAGCACCAGCAGGAACACCGTGCAGGCGAGGCTGCTCCAGGTGTGGAGCCGCTGCCAGCGTTGGAGCGCCTGCGACCTCATCGGCGGGCCAGGACGGTCATGTCGGGGAACAGGGATCAGAAGTCGAAGGTGGCCGACAGCAGGAAGGTGCGCGGCGCACCGCGTGCGAGGCCGAAGGCACTCGACGCCGCCGCCCAGTAGTCCTTGTCCGCCAGGTTCTCGATGCCGACGCGCAGCGTCGCGGGCAGGTCGGCGATGCGGGTCCGGTAGCGGGCGCCGATGTCCACGCGCGTCCACGCCGGAATGCTCTGCGTGTTGGCGGCGTTGTAGTACTGCGAGGAGGTGTAGATCAGCCGGCCGGTCAGCGTCAGACCTTGAACCGCGGGCAGGTCCCATTCGCTGCCGAGGTTGAACTGCGTGGTCGGCACGCCGATGGCCTTGTTGCCGTCGAACAGGCCGTTGGCCGTGCGGGTCTGCACCCCCTTCATGAAGGTGACGCCGCCGAGCAGCCGGATGCCGCGCGCCACTTCGCCGAAGGTGTTGAGCTCGATGCCGCGGTTGCGCTGCTCGCCGTCGACGCGGTAGGTGTTGGTCGCGCTGTCGGTCAGGCCGCTGGGCTGCTCGATCTGGAACACGCTGGCCGTCACGGCGAAGCGACCGAAGTCGTACTTGGCGCCGGCTTCCACCTGTCGGGCGCGCAGCGGTGCGAACACCTCGCCCGCATTGCGCGTACCCGCCGGCGCGCTCGGCCCCTGGCTCAGGCCTTCGATGTAGTTGCCGTAGACGCTGAAGGCCTGCGACACGCGCACGACCAGCGCGGCCGCCGGCGTGACCCGCTCCTTGTCGTAGGCGGTGGTCGGCGCACCGGTGGCGGCATTGAAGTTCTGCACTTCGACGCTCTGCTGGCGCAGGCCCAGCGTCAGCTGCACGCGGTCGTCGAGGAAGTGCAGCGTGTCGGCGATCGCGATGCTGCGCAGGTCGGACTCGGCCGTCTTCGGCGCCGTGGATGCGTAGCCCGTCAGCGCGGGCTGTGCGATCACGGGCGGCCGGTACATGTTGCCGGTGTAGGTCGAGATGACGGGCGCCAGCACGCCCGACTCGGTGTGCAGCGTGCTCAGGTTGAGGTTGATCTCGTGCCGGACCGAGCCGGTGTCGAACTGGCCGCGCAGGCCCGCCATGGCGGTGCGCGTGTCGGAGTAGGTCGGCTGGTAGTACTGGTTGGCGCGGAAGTCGCCGAGCGCGTTGCGCAGGTAGATGAAGTTGTACAGGCCGAGGAACTCGTTCCTGCGCCCGCCGACGGCGGCGAAGGCGGTAAGCCCGGGTGCGATGTCGACTTCGCCCTGCACCATGCCGAAGCGGTCCTGCGACTTGGCGAAGTACCAGGGCTGGCCGAGGCTCAGGGTGTTGTCGGGCGCCCGCGGAATCTGGAAGTTCGCGTTGTCCGTGTAGGCGATGCGGGTCGGCGCGTCGGTGCGCATGTCGTGGTAGCCGAGGTCGGCCGACAGGCGCACGCGGTCGCCGCGGTAGTCGAGGCCCAGCGTGGCCGAGCCGGCGCGCTGCGACTGGTCGTCCACGCCGGTGTCGCCGTCGCGGTAGGCGCCGTTGAAGCGCAGGCCCCATTGCTTGTCGTCGCCGAAGCGCCGGCCCAGGTCGAGGTGCTGGCCGAACTGCGCGCTGGCGTAGTAGCTGGTCGTGAGCTGCGTGAGCGGCTCGTCGCCGGCGCGCTTGGTCACGAGGTTGATGTTGCCGCCGATGCCACCGGTCGGCGCCATGCCGTTGAGCAGTGCGCCCGGGCCCTTGAGCAGTTCCACGCGTTCGATCGACTCGAGCCCGCCGGTCATCTGTGGCGCCACGATGCCGTAGAGGCCGTTGACCGCCATGTCCGAGGTCTGGGTCGGGAAGCCGCGGATGGTGAACTGGTTGATGTAGCTGCCGTCGGGCCAGATGGTGCGCACCGAGGGATCGTTCTTCACCACGTCGCCGATCGTGCGCGCCTGCTGGTCCTGGATGCCTTCGGCGGTGAAGCTCGTGAGGTTGAAGGGCGTCTCCAGGAAGTCCTTGTTCCCGAGCAGCCCGGCCCTGCCGCCGCGGGCGACCTGTGCCCCGGCGTAGGCCGGTGGCAGGCGATCCGCCGTTGCGGCGTCGGCCGACACGGTCACGGCGGGCAGCGTGCCCGCCGCGCCGGCGTCGGCGGGCGTCGCCGAGGGCGGCGCCCTGCGCAGCGTGTACTCGCCGCTGCCGCCGCGCTGGGCCGACAGGCCGGTGCCGCCGAGCAGCTGGCGCAGCGCGTCGTCGGCCGGATGGCTGCCGCTCACGCCGGGGCTGCGAAGGCCGGCCGTGAGTTCGGCGTTGACGGTGATCTGCAAGCCCGACTGGCGGCCGAAGCGCACCAGATTCTGGTCGAGCGTGCCGGCCGGAATGTCGAAGCGCACGCGGGCCTCGCCGGCCGCTGGCGCAGGCTGTGCCAAGGACTGGGGCGACACCGAGGCCATCGCCATCAGGGCGAGCGACAGCACCGCGCCGCGCAGTGGCGAGACGGCATGGACCGAAGAATGAGATGCGCGGACGGGCGCCATGGGCGGGTTCCTTGTCGAAGCTGAGGTCAGGAAAAGGCGCCACGTGCATCGCCCGCAAGGCAGCACACGCAGCGGTTCTGACAGGGAGGCCCCGCGAGATCCGGAAAACTGCCCCTCTACGGAGAAAATATTTCGCCGCGGCGCCGAAGGCCCCGGCATGCGGCGTTCAGTGCGCTGCCGCCGGTCCCACCGATACCCAGTAACGCGTGAACTGCGACACCTTCACCGGCAGCGTCTTTTCGAGCGAGGCCAGCACCCGGTCGGTCGCTTCGGCGCCGGCCAGGGGCCAGACGCCGGTGACGCGCAGGTCCGCCACGGCCGGGTCGCAGCGCAGGCGGCCGCTGCGGTAGCGGTCGAGCTCGGCCAGCAGGTCGGCCAGTCGCATGCGCTCGGCGACGAGCTTGCCTTCGGTCCATGCCTGCGCGGCTTCGTCCAGCGGCAGGCGTGCGTCGACGCCGTTGCGCGTGAAGCGCGCCTGCTCGCCGGCCGAGACCCGCACCGGCGCGTCCGACGCGGCGGACGCCACGCGAATCTCCACCGCGCCCTGTTCGACCGCCAGCCGCGTGAAGCCCTGTGCGTCGTCGTGGAGCGCGTCGCGCCGCACGGTGAAACGGGTGCCGATGGGGGTGAGCATGCCCTCGCGCGTGCCGACCAGGAAAGGGCGCCCGGCCGCGTCGGGCGCGGTCGCCACCTGGATCTCGCCGGCATGCAGCGCGATCAACCTGCGCTGAGTGTCGAATCGGATGTCGACCGCGGTGGCGGTGTTCAGCAGCAGGCGGGTGCCGTCGGCCAGCACCAGGGCGCGACGCTCGCCGGTGGCGGTGCGCGCGTCGGCCAGGGTCCGGGCGAGTGGGTCGTGCCAGGCGACCTCGTTGCGCAACAGGTACAGCGCGCTGCCGCCGATGCCGGCCCATGCCAGGGTCTTGAGCAGGCGCCGGCGCGGCAGGGCCGCGGCCTGCGCCAGCGTGGCGCGTGCCATGGGCGCGGGCACGTGGCCGGTGCTGTCGCGCAGCCGGCCGCCCAGCGCCTGCAGCCGCTGCCAGGCGCGGGCATGTTCGGGATGCGCGACATGCCAGGCGGCGAAGGCGGCCTCGGCCTCGGGCAGTCGCTCTCCCGAGGCGCGGCGCACGTACCAGGCCACGGCCTCCTCGACGATGTGTTCGTCGACCGGGCTGCCATCGTCTGGCATGCCGTCGTGCAAGGACCCCGCGGCGGCGCTCATGGTGCCGGCGTGTACAGCGCCTGGTAGCAATGCATCAGCGCGCGCGTCATGGCCTTCTGCACCACGTTGACGCTGAGCCCCAGGCGCTCGGCGATCTGCGGGTAGCTGAGGCCGTCGAGCTGCGACAGCAGGAAGGCCTCGCGCACCGTGGGCGCCAGTCCGTCGAGCAGACGTGCGATGCGCTCGAGCGTCTCGAGCACCAGCAGGCGCTCTTCCGGTGAGGGCGCGAACGCGGTGGGCTGCGCGGCCAAGGCCTCGAGGTAGGCCTGCTCCAGCGCCTTGCGGCGCCAGTGGTTGGCCACCAACCCGTTGGCGATGGTCGCGAGGTAGGCGCGCGGCTCGCGCACATCGATCGGCTCGCTTTTGGCGAGCAGGCGCACGAAGGTGTCCTGCGCCAGGTCGGCGGCATCGAAGGCGTTGCCCAGCTTGTGCCGGAGCCAGGATTGCAGCCAGCCATGGTGGCTGCCGTAAAGGACGTCGATGCCGGAAGATGACGCGCAGTTGGGGGCACTCACGATGCAGGCACTGCCCACGGCTGCGGGCAGATTTCGGAATAAGAATTGATCGCATTATGTGTCGGATCGTGCGCGCGGCCTCGGGCCGATGCGTCCTTCGTGCTTGAACGAGACTGAGATAAAGGGAGACGCGCCGGTGCGATAACTGGGATATACGGGAACGAGGCGGGATTTAGAAAACGGCCTCGGTGTAAATCCGTTACGCGTATTGAAACGGGCCGCGCTGCCCGGTTCTTCAGAGTTCGGGGGGGGCGTCCAGCATGTCGAGCTGCTGCTCGTGCCGGAACGATGCCAACTTCGCACGAACGCGGGCGATCAGGCGGCGCAGCCCGCTCTCCGTCATTCCGTGCCGACGCGCCAGCTCGATGTAGTTCGAGCCGTTGAATGCGTCATAGATCTCAAGTTCCACCTGGGCGAGCTTCCACTGGAAGTCGGCGGGGATGTAGATCATCTGGCCGCCCCAGTGGGCAGCAAGGCGGTCGGCCAGCGCACAGGCGACCGTGGACGCGGCCGCCGGAGTGACCTCGTTTTCTCGGAGTACGCGCTCCGCGAGCTGCACCAGGTCGGCGAGCAACTCGTTGCGCTTCTCGCCCATCCGTGTTTCAGCGCTCACGGTGCACCTCCGATGTTGGCCTTGATGGATGTGGCTCTCGTGCCCCCGACGACGGCCGCGTAAGCCTCCCAAGCAGCCCAGTGGCGATCGAAAGTCAGTCCGCCGCCGCTGACCTCGTTGTGCGCCCTTTGACACTGGCCGAGTTGCTCGGCCGTCAGGGCGCCGCGCGCGGCCAGCGCTGCAGCTTCGGCCCTGAGCCCAGCGATCGCTGCCGGCAGGAAGCGCATGGCCCACTTCTTGAGCGACTCGATCAGGGCCAACATCTGGTCGTCCCGCGCCCAGCGCAGGTCGTCGACCTTCGCGATGCGCTTCACATACGCGGCCAGCGCCGACTCGGTCGGATCTTGGACTGCGCCGAGGTGGTGCAGGAACAACCACAGCGCGCGCACCTTGCGGGCCTCGGTGGGGGTTGCCTGCGGCCGATCTCCAGCCTTGGAACGCACCTTGAAACCCGCCTTTTTGGCGTGTTCCAAGACCTTCATCAGCGCTGGAACGCCCATCTTGGCGGTCGAGTCGGCCTTTCCAGCGGTGCGCAGCATGGTGCGGTAGGTCGGATCATCCATCTGCAGGTCGCGCTTGGCGACGTGGATCAGGGTGATCAGCCTGGCGCGGCCGCCCGCGGCCGATGCCGAGCGCGTGGGCCTGGTCGGTGCGGTGACGGGCTTCATGCCAGGAGCGCCCTTTCCGGCACGCCACCGACGCCGCGGTTCAACTGCGCCTCGAGGCCGGCCACGAACCCAGCCGCCCGATCCGTGGTGGTCACGTTCCGTCCGATGGTCCGGTCTTTGGCCTTGAACGTCGTGCTATCAGGCCAGGTCTGAGCCTTGTACTGCTCGATCAACAGGACGTTCCGCTCCGAATTGGCGAAAGCGTCTAGCAACTGGTGCGCGGCATGCACCCAGCCCATGGCGAACTCGTCGCCTCGGGCCGTGAGGGTGATGGGCTTGCAACGAGCCGGCTGCTTGCGCAGATGGGCCAGGCGCGCCTTCGCGCACTGGCGCGACAGAACGTCCCAGGCATACGCGGCAACCTGCGGCGCTGAGGCTATGCCGATGAAAGCCACCTCCCGATGGATGACCCGGCGCGAGCCAAGCATCCGGTCCTCGCTCAACCAGATCAGGTCGCAGCCGAAGGCCTCCGCGATCATGCGAGCGAGGCTCACCTCCCAGCGCGGTTGTGAGTTCGTGCGCGTCGAGCACTTCACGACGCTCACGTCGGACAGTGCGACGTCGTCGAGGCTCACGCCATGCTCCGCCATCAGGCGTTGCGCCTGGCGCATGGCGATGCCGGCCTCGTTCGGGTTGGTGCTCTTCGCGAGCGCCAGGCACTTCTTGATCTTCTTCAGGGCGTCATCACGGTTCATGGTTCACCCCAGGATGAGCGGCCCGAGCCACGAGTTCCACAGGCCCAGCAGGCTCGAGATGGAGAAGATGAGCTGCATGGTGAACAGTGGCCACTGGCGATGCTTCGCGCCGTGAGCCATCCAGGCGGTGTTGCTGGCCAGGAAGAGACCGAACGCCAGCGCGGGCACCGTCATCATGGCCATCAGGAAGGCGCCGACGATGCCCGTTGCGGCAGCCAAGACGTCGATACGCATCACGATTGACCTCCCGCAGCCTGCGGCCGTTGCCGGCGTTGCTCTTCGAGCTGCTCGATGCTGATCGCGAGAAAGTCGAACAGCGTGCATGGCGTGCGGTCAGCAAGCCACAGCGTGTCGTAGATATCGCCCGAGTCATCAGCGCGCGCGAGCAGCTCGCGCGCGGTGCGCAGCGTGCGCAACGTCATCGCGCGCTGTTCGCCAAGGGGATGGATCGCCTGGTCGATCTCCGCGATGACCAGGTCAAGGCGATCGGCGAGTGTCTCGGTCTCGTTGACCCATAGCGACGCGCGGATGGCGCCGCGTGTGGTCTCCGCGCGCAGCGCATTCGCCACCGTCGTCAGCACATCAAAGGCCTGTTGGGACCGGTCGAAAGAGCCCATGCGCTGCTCCAAAAAAGACCCCGCCGCCCGAGGGCGACGGGGAAAGACCAAGCCGCCAGACGGCGTGCCTTGACCAAGGAGGGAAGTGGTGGAGTTCATACGGCAACCATGTCCAGAGGAATGGGGGCGTAGCGATCGGTGTCGCCGATGCGCTCGTAGATGCGAACGTACTGCTTCGAGCCGATGACCTGGATCGATTCGCCGATCGCGCGCATCGCTTCCTGCCAGCGCGCGTCGGTGATGGCCCAGCGGCGCAGGCCCAGGATGCGGCCCACACTCAGCTTGCCCTCCTTGTCAGCTCGGAAGGTCTCTTGAATCACGATCTTGACCTCGTCGCGCGAGCCGTCCGTCCAATCGGCGGCACAAGCATCGATCAGTTCCTTTGCAGCCTGCAGGCGCTCGTCGAAGGTGATGGACTCCGACGTGGCGATCAGCAGCTTGTAGCGGCCATCGAAGGTGTGCAGCGTGACGTTGCCCTTCTTACCGCCGCGCTTCACGCCGTACTGCTCGGCGCTCAGCTCGATGAACGCGGTCACGTCGCCGAACACCTTGGCCTTGAACTGGGCCAGCTTCTGGTGCAGCTCAAGGGCGAGGGGCGCCAGTTCGCCGACCAGGCGGTCGCGTTCCTGGTCGATCGGCTTCACCAGACTGATGGGCACAAGGCGACCCTGCGGGTCGCGCATGTAGCCCTCGGGAACGGTGGTCGGGGAAGTCATAAAAATTGCTCCTACGGTTGGTAAATGGGTGCCGTCTCAGGCGGAAATTGGTCGGTGTGGTGCGGCAGCGAACTCCCTTTCTTCTGGGCGGCATAGCTGTCTGCAATCAAGTCGTGGCGCACGGTTCCCGCGATGACGGGAACGTCGAACGCCTCGGCCACGTCGCGCGAAGTGCAGCCCACGGCGCCCTGCAGCGCCTTTGCGGAGATGGCGCTGCCGTCGGCAGGCAGCAGAGCCAAGAGCGTCACCTGGAGGCGCTCCGCGGCCGTCATGCGACGCTCCCGAAGGCCACCCGCCGACCACCAATCAGGCTGTCGACGTTGACGTGGTCCAGCGCACCGGCGCGAGCAGGCACCCAGGGGGCTGGCTGGTACTGCGGGCCGTGCATCACGTTGATGTGACGCGGCGCGGCAACGCGGCCGGTAGATTCAGGCGCAGGCGTCGCAGTGACCTGTGGCGCCTGGCCCTCGAACCAGACGAGCTTTCCGGCTTCGTTGATGCGCTTGTCGATGCGCTTGCTGGAGCGCAGGCGCGCCAGGCTCTTCTGCATCCAGTAGGGGTCGCGCGCCAGGTCGTCCGCAGTGACAAGGTTCACCGCGAGCAAGGCCTCAAGCAGTTGTGCAGTGCTGCGCTCGCCGTGGGCCCGCAGTTGGCCGAAGATGGCCGCGCGCACCGGGGTCAGCACCTTGGCCGGGACGTCCTTAGGGCGTCCGAGGTCGAGCATGCTCATGGCCGACCTCCGCACAGAACCGAGCCTTCGGCCATACCCTTGAGGTGCGCTGCTTCGAAGCGCTTCACCTCTCGGTTGCTGTAGTCGTTGACGGCGATGGCGGTCAACATCGAGCCGCCAAAGAGCATCAGCCAGGTCATCCAGAACACGGCGCTTTTCATGCAGGCACCCGCATGGCGCTGATGCGCTTGGCCTCGGGGAAGTTCTCCATCGCCACGATGACGGCGTCGAAGCCGTCGGCGTAGAGGCCGTGGTGCTCGCCGATCGAGCCGTCGCGCATGACGATGCGCAGGAGGTAGGTCTTCATTCGGCCCTCGCGACGGCAGCGATCAGCCCGGCGGTCACCTTGGTGGCGCCGATCTTCACGGCTTCGTTCATCGCCGCGCTGACCAAGTTGTTGATCGCCAGCGGGTGGCACAGAGACAGGCTGCGCGTCTCCCGGCCGCTGCGGGTGCTCTCCGTCACGGCTTGGCGCAGGCGGGTCCGGATCTCCACGATTGCGTCCGGCGCCATGAGTGCGTCCAGGTCGAGGTCGACGCGGCTGAACTTGTGGCGCAGGTAGGCCTCGACGTGGTTGTCGAGCGGCGGCAGCTTGACCATCTCGCAGCGCTGCACCACCTCGCGCACCTCGGGGTTGCGCTCGGAGAGCTTCAGCTCCAGCTCCGTCTGGCCGATCAGGATGATCGCCAGCAGCTTCTTGAAGCCGTCCTGCAGCTCGTAGAAGCGCTTGAGGTGCTTGAGCGTGGGGGTGGCGAGGTCGTGGGCCTCTTCGATGATCACAACGTGCTTGCGGCCGATCTGCGCGCTCGCCTTGAGGATGTCGTGCATCTGGCCCGAGCGCTGGCTCGTTGCGGCGCGCAGCGAGGTGCCCGGCGACACAGCGCGGATGACGGCACCGGTGATGTCTTCTGCCTTGAGCGGGCGCCCCTTGCGCTCCGAGGAGGCCATGCCGAGAACGTAGGGCTCGATGACCGTGATCGGCTCGCCGCTGGTGTTGATCCACTCGTTAAGGTCGTGGCGCAGCGTGCTCTTGCCGCCACCGCTCTCTGCGATCACGGCTAGCATGCCGCCGTGCTTGGCCGTCTGGCGCATCGACGCGCGCACGTACCGGATGTCATCCGAGAGGAAGACGTCCGCTTCGCTCTCCATTTCGCCGGTGAAAGGGTCGCGGAGGATCTTGAAGTGGGCGCGCGCGGCGCGATCGATGGTGTGTTTCCGCAGTAGCATGTTCTCGTCCTCGGTTTTTGAATGGGCTTGGGGGCCGGAGTGAGCGGGGCAACCCGCCATCGGGCACATCGCGTTGGCGCGCGGTGTGTCCGGTGCTTCGTTAAACGCGACGGCCACCATGGCCTCGTCCGCGCCGTTGGCTCGCAGGAATTTCGCGGTGCGCTCCTGCAGCTGTGCTTTCCCGCCATGGCCTTTGGGCCAGTGGTCGAGGTTGATCATTAAATTGACGGTGGCGCCCGATACGCCCAGGTGGCGAGCGAGATCGGACTGCTTGCGCTTGACGCTCGTGAGTGCGGTTTTCAGGTTGAGCATGGATTCCTCAGACCGCGCGCAGGCCACCGGCCGCACGCATGGGTTCCGCCTGGACCGGCGCGGTGAATTGCGCGATCAGCGCGTCGATCTGGTCCTCCGGCACGCCTTCTGCGTATCGGGCCGTCATGAAGGCGTTCTCGTCTGCCGTCAGGTAGCGACCGATGCCCTTCACCACCCGCAACATCGCCTCGACAGCGTCCAGCCGTGCGGGTTCGATGCGTGCGTGCGCTGGTGCCTCGATTTCGGAGCCCGTGCGTGGCAGGTAGGTCGGCTGCTCGATGTCCTGCAGGTAGCTGTGTGCGACCAGCTTTCCCTCGAAGGGCGCCGTCTTCTTGTCCCGTGCCGCCTTGACCTCGTCCGCACCCATGCCGGGGTATGCCTTAGCGTCCATGCTGGCCGTGGCGTGCTGGGCCTCTGTGCGCGGCATCGCCTTGTATTCGGCGCCGATCTCAGCTGCAGCTTCGAGCTGGCCGAAGCGGTCGAAGCCCTGGACCGGCTCGACGCGGTGGATCAGCATTTCGCCGTCGTAGCGCGGCACCTCGACCTGGATGGCGCACTCGCCGTACACCAGGGCGCGCACCTGCACTTTGTCGCCGACGCTGATGCCGTCCAGGCCGCGCAGGCTGTAGTCGGCTGGGCGATCGGCGGACGGATGGCGGAAGCTGATGGTCAGGTTCGGGCGGACCAGGCGGTCGACCTCGCGGCTCGCCATCAGGGCGCGGCAGACGTCGACCGGCGGCAGCAAGCGGAGCTGGTCCTCCGTGATGAGCTGCCACAGGTCGTAGCGTGCGGTCGCGCCCACCATGCCGCGGCGGCGCAGGCGCGTGTCCTGCCCGGGGATCAGGTTCGCGCAGTAGGAGTTGGCCCAGGCGCTCGCAGCGGCGTTGAGTTGCTCGACGTTTTCGACGGGCTCGAACCGCAGCCGTGACTCGAACTGCGTCTCGACGATGTTGTTCGCGTTCTCGACGCCGCCCTTGGCCCGAGCGTTGCCTGCTTGATGGTCCAGTGGCGTGACTTCGAGCTGCTTGAGCAGATTCTTGATCGCGGCCGACTGGTTGGCGCTGCCCTTGTCCCACAGCATGAATTTCGGCACGCCGCGGAACAGCCGGCCTGGCTGCACGCCCCAGGCGAACATGAGGAAGTTGAAGAGGTTGTGCTGGTCTTCGCCGGCCGCCTCGCAGTACCAGGGCACGATGGTGGCGCTGGCCTTGTCGTACATGACGTAGCGGTACACCTTGAACTTCACCTTCGCCATGGCGTCCAGCTTGTTCTTGTAGAACTCGCTGTCGCGCACGATGTATTGGCGGTCCTTGAGGTAGTACACCAGGCACAGCGACGGATCGACCTGGTGCGTGTGGTTCGGGTGCGGCGCGCGCAGCTCCTGGACAGGAGCCGCGACGCGCTGCGCCGCCACGTTGAGCTTGCGGTCGCGCAACAGGGTGTTGAGGCGGCTGTTGCCGACGCCGAACTCGATGCCGTTCATTTCCAGCATGCCGCGCGCGGTGGTGGTGAACAGCGTTTGCTTCCCGTTCTCCCGCACAGCTTCGCGCTGCGCAGCGCCCAAGGTGGCGAGCGCGTCGAGCGATACGCTGGTCGAGCCCTTGTCGCAGCGTGCGCGACGGCCCGACGACCAACCCACGGCCGCCTTGAGCTGGCGATACACGGTCTGCGGCGACCAGTCCAGGAACTCAGCGGCCTCGCGCACCAGCGGCGTCGCGCCGCCATGGCCGACGGCGTCCAGGCGCTGGGCTAGCCCACGCATGTAGTCGTGAATCTCGGGTGAAAGTGCGGGCATGGCTTCGACCACCTCAGCCACGTTCGCCGACCGCCATCTGGTACTGGCGGGCCTCGTCGATGTAGGCGCCGAAGCGCGTTTCGATCTCGACCTGGAGTGCACCGACCGCGCTCGCGGTGCGGTTGACCGAGTCGTCCAGGCTGAGCAGCACGAGCTTCACGCTGGTGGGCAGTTCGTTGTTGGCGCCGTCGCCGGGCTCTTCGTTCCACCAGGCCTCCAACGCAATGACCGCCTCGTGGTGCGCAGCCAGTGCCTTCTCCAGGAGGCTCTGGCGTTCGGCGATCTCCAGCTGGAAGGGAGTGATGCGCTCGTCGAGCGGCACAGCGACGGGTCGCTTGCCGGCCAGCTTCTTCTCCAGAGCGTCGCGCTCGGCTTCGGCCTTCTTGCGCTTCGTAGCGTTGAACTCGGCATCCTTCTCGGACTGGCGCAGCGCCGCGCGCAGCTCGCTCGGGCTCATACGCTCAATGTTGTCGATTTCCTGAAGGTTTTCGAGGATGTCGTCGTCATGGGTGACCAACTCCAGGAAGGCGCTGGCGCTCTTCACCTGCGTGCTCAAAGCCGCCAAATTGGCGGATTTGGCCGTTTTGGCCGCGGCCTGCATGAAGCGCTGCGCGGTGCGATCCGAGAAGCCGAGCAGCTCGACGCGCGCCTTGAAGTCCCCGTGCGGCGTCATCTGCTTCAGCAGCAAGAGGCGCTTTCCGCTCTCGAGGAGAGCTTCCACCGAGCGGCGCTGATAGAACCGAATCTCGTCTTCGAGCGTGCCGACCGACAACTGGCCGTCGTAGCCCAGCGAGAGCGCCAGCTCTTGCACTTTGCCTTGCGCTTCGTCTTGCAGACGGACCAGCTCCGCGCCTGCCTCTTCGGCTCGCGCGAGGGCCCCTTCGTTGACGATTGCCCCCTGAACCGGGGGCGTTTTTGTAGCCGTTCGTGCCATGGCTGTCTTCCTTGCTCTATTGGGAAATGGTGAAATTGCGGCGCACCTCGGCGAGCTGCTGCTCGTGCTTGTCGAGGGCGGAAAGGGTTGTGATGCCGACGCGGGCTGCGGAGCGACCAATTCGGAAGCGGCCAGACGACTCGTCCTTCACCGCCCAGCCGCACTCGATCAGCGCCGCGGCCGTCCGAGTGACATAGCTGGGCGGGCAGCGCATCGCTGCGGCGAGGTCCTTGTTCGTCAGGCCGCGGAGCGGTTCGCTGGCGAGCAGCTCGACCATGCGCAGTGCGCGGAGCACCATCGCGCTTCCCTTCGATTCGTCGGCTGCGCTCATTGCCGGGCTCCTTCCATCGGTACGAGTTCAAGGTCGGGCGCCGGGCCGCGCAGCGGCACCTTGTGAATGCCCCGAACGGTCGGCACGTCAAGCCGGGCTTGGCCGAGTACTTCGTGGAGGTACTCCGCAGGGCTGATCTCGCGCACGGTCACACCGGGAAGGCTGGGATGCGCGCTGGGGGTGCTGAGGAACATCGCTGCGCCTTTCAGGGGTTGAAGTCGAATTCGGGGTTGGAGTGCTGGGCGACGTTCGCGCGGTGCCAGGCCATGTCGCCGAGGTGTGCGGAGAGCGCGGCCATCGTCTCGACGGACTCGGCCTTACCCGCGTAGAAGTCGGTGAGCAACTTGACTGCTGCACTGAAGCCGTTGTGCAGCTCGACGACATCCTTGCTCTTGAGCGGGCGTCCATTCGGGATCTCGACCAGCAGCCGGCCCTTGCTTGCGGCAAGCCAGCGGGTGAGGAAGTCGATGCCGCAGGCGTTCTCGAAGGGAATCACCAGGTTGGCGGGAATACGACCGTTCTGGAGCCACTTGTAGAGCGTCCAGTGATCGGTGAGGCCCATCTCGGCGGCGATGCCCTCGACTGACCTATTGAGGCGTTCGCGGGCGTGGTCTTTGCACAGCTCCATCGCATGGCGAATGCTGGTGGGCTGGAGCTGCTTCCAATTGCGGCGTGCTGCTGGAATCATGGTCGGCGGCCTGGTGGGAAGGCGGCCAAACAAACGGCCGCGTTGGATAGGTCGAAGCGCATGGGGCGTCGGTACACTTCGATCAATGGGCGGCGTCGGTCGCAGGCTTGAGCCCCAACTTGACGGCGATCTCGTGGGCTTGGCCGTAGTGGCCCTTGTCGAATCCGTTGACGACGCGAATCACCTTGTTCGCCCGATACCCGTTGTCGCGGGCCCATTGGGAGAAGGTCATGCCGCGCGCACGGAAGCGCTGCTTGAGTTGGTCGGGGGTCATTGCCGTGGCTCCTGTGCCAAAGTTGTTTGGTATGTGTGGCGATGAAGTTTAGGTTTGATTTTCAAACCTGGCAAGAGGTTTTGGTTTGATTTCTGAACTTTTGAAGCGAGTGATGAGCGAGTGCAACCTGAAGCAGGCCGACTTGTCGGAGCTGCTCGGGGTCTCGCTGAGCCGCGTCAAGGCGATGACGTCGGGCCGTGTGAAGCACCTGACCCGAGAGGAAAGCGAAGTCCTGATCCGACGGCTGAACATCCGAGCGGATTGGCTGATCAATGGCGAAGGGCGGATGTTTGACGAGCCCGAGATTGACCCTGAGTTCACCGCCCAAATGGGGGCGGCCATGCGCACGCTGGAGTTAGTGAAAGCGTTGCCGCTGACTGACGTGGAGCGATGGCGGCTCGAAGCCCTGATCACGGGTGATGCAGCGGCAGACGCGCTGCTGATTGCCAACGCACTTCGGGCGCAGTCGTTGCCTCCAGATGAAGCTGCGCTGTTGGACAACTATCGGCACGCTGATGAAGATGGGAGAGAGGCCGCTCGGAGGGTGCTTTCTTCGCTCGCGAAACAGAAAAGGGCCTGACCGGCGTCCGCCGTGGTTGCGCCTGGTGCTCTGGCTCCTCAACCTCCTGCTGTCGAACCGCGGAGAGCCCGACGAACGCCAGACGATCGTCGCGCGTGTTGCAGCCGTGGTGGTGACTGTCTTCGGAAGCCTTTAAGCTGCGCGGGCGCTATCGGTCAGCAGCACACATTGGGACGACGCCATACAGAGGGAATTCACTGCTGCTATGACGGCGACCGCTACCAGGTTGTAGAACGAAGATAAGGTGGAAACAATGGCAGACGACGAGGAAATCCATCGCAACAAGCTCACCGGTAAGACCTACATCAGCCCGCAGATCCCCACTCTGAATGGGCCCCTTCGCATTGCATCCAAGGTGATTGATTCCGAGGGCGCCTACTATGCCAAGGTGAAGAAAGAGGTTGTCCTTCGTCGCACTCCAGCAGCCAGGACTGAGATCGTTGCCAAGTTTCTTGAGGATGACCGCAAGCTCACGGTTCTGACACTCCAGCAGTTCAACGGGAACAACGGCCAGCCGCACCGTACAAATTTCTCTTTTGTCGGCAGCGAAATCCCGAAGCTTCTGAGCTTCCTCAATGACATCGCTGAAGTGGAGTTCCAGCATCCCGGCGCAGTCAACATCACAGATGCGGACTTGCACCGGTTGGTGTTGTCGAAGGCGCAGGCGGCGACCTTGGTTCATGACAATCAGGAAGTCTTCCTTGAAGCGCTCAAGTCTGAAGTCACCAAGAACGATATCGTCGCTTTGGGCTACCGCAAGAAGCAGCTTGGGGTGTTCTCTCAGCTCCTGAGCGATCCAGAATTTTTTGACCAATGCAAGAGGCAGAAGTCCATCAAAGGCGATGAGCCACTTTGGCAAGCCTTCTTTGAAAAGAATCCTTGGGTGTTTGGCTATGGGTTGAGCTACTTCTACGTCACCGGCTTTGAAGAGCGCAAGCTTGAGCAGGTCGTTCAGGGCTACGATCTTCTCAACAGGGGTAAGCGAGCAGATGCAGTCATGAAGACCAAGGGGATCATCAACTCCCTTTGCTTCGTTGAAATCAAGCATCACAACACCAAGCTACTTGAGTCAGATTCCTATCGGCCGGGCTGCTGGGCACCTTCCAAGGAGATGGGGGGTGCAGTTGCTCAGGTTCAAGCTACCGTGGCCATCGCCATGCACAGGCTTCACGGCATGCAACGTATGGTGGACAGTGATGGAAATCTCACGGGCGAAGATGTCTTCAATTTCAAGCCGCGTGCCTTCATCGTCATTGGCTCCCTCAATGAGTTCGTTGGCGAGCATGGCGTGAACCAAGACAAGCTGCGTTCCTTTGAGCTTTACCGCGCGAGCCTCTCGGGGATTGACATCTTGACGTTTGACGAGCTCTATGAGCGCAGCAAGTTCATCGTTGATTCAGCACACCCATAAGAACTCGGCACTGGGCATCCCTTAGAGCTTTTGGTGTTTACGAAACTTGATCTTGAATCGAAAGCGAGAACCGATCATGCCTGCTTGGAGAGCCTTCACTTTCATCGCCCTGCTGTGCGCCGGCACTCCCGCACTCGCAATCAACAAATGCACGGGCGTGGATGGGAAGGTCACCTACCAAGAAACGCCGTGCGCAGCCTCGATGCGCTCGACAGAAGCTCTGAAGATCCAGGAGGGTCCTGCGACCACGCCGGAGGAAGCACGCTTCAACTCGGCTGCGGCGCGTGGAAAGCTGATCGTAGGCATGCCGGCGCAGTTGGTTCGTCGAGCCTGGGGCGAGCCGACCAAGATCAACGTCTCGGTGGGCAGCTACGGCCGGCACGAGCAATGGATCTATGACCGCGGCAGCTATCGCGCGCAGTACGTCTATGTGCAGAACGGCATCATGACGAGCATCCAGACGCCTAGCGAGTAGTACGCAGGCGCCTGCCTCCCTCGGCAGGCAGCCAAGCAGTCCAGGTCGACAGGATCGAAACCCGGTCCTTTGTCTCCCCGCCTGGATATGCACCGCCGTCACAAGACGGCCGATTCGTTCCCCGGAAAACTGACCGCTTCCTGTGTCAGTCCACCTTCCGAGGAGCATCCCGTGAAACTCAAAGCAACCGTCCCAGTTTGGCTCCGCGCGCCGCGCAACAGCCTCTGGCTCATCGTCGCCATCGTGCTGCTGGCCGTGATCGCCAGCATTGCGCCGGTCCAACTGCCGGTCGTGATCTACAAGGTGGCACTGATCGCGCTCGCCGCCGTGTTGGGCTATTGGATCGACCGCGCGGCTTTCCCCTACGCACGCCCTGACGGCTACCTCTGCCGCGACTGGCGGCGAGGGACGAACGAGCCGGAGAACGATGTCGATCACCCGGTCGTGCCAAGTCACCAGCCCGTCTTCGTCGCGGCAATGCTTCGACGTGCGATCGTCATCGGTGCGACCGTCATCGGCACAGCACTGGGCCTGTGATGCACTGGCAGGCCGACAAGGACTTCGAGGACCAGATGGCCCGTTGCGGACGCTGGCACAGACGGGCCACAGCACTGGTCGCAGTGGTCACATTGCTCGTGATCGCCATGCTGATCGGCATCGGGTCGACAGCTCACGCCCAGGTGCCGCACGCCGCACAGGCGTATCGCGCCGACCTGACGCGCACAGCGCGCGTCGTATGGGGACTGAACGCGCCCGTGGCGGTGTTCGCTGCCCAGGTCCATACCGAGTCGGCATGGAAGCCCGGCGCCGTGTCGCACGTCGGCGCGGCCGGTCTGGCGCAGTTCATGCCCGGCACGTCGAAGTGGATTGCGGGAATCGACCCGGCGCTCAAGGCCGATCAGCCGTTCAACCCGGCATGGGCGATGCGCGCCCTGGTGGTCTACGACCTGTGGCTCTACGAACGTGCGCCGGCCCCATACAGCCCACGCGATCGCATGTGGGTGGCGCTCCGGGCCTACAACGGCGGGCTGGGGCACTGGCAAGCAGAGGCGCGCAACGCAGTGTCCAGCGACCGAGCGGCCGTTGACGCAGCCTGCGGCACAGCCAAGCGGCACCGCAGCCACTGCGTCGAGAACCTCACGTATCCGCGACGCATCCTGATCGACCTGCAACCGCGCTATGCGACGTGGGGGCCGACGCTGTGAACAGCTCGACTTGGTTTCTCGCTGTCGTCCTCGCAAGCCTGACGAGTGCGGCCGGCGGCATCGCGTACGGCCACGCCGACGGTAAGGCCGAAGCCGTTGCCAAGGAGAACGCGAAGGCAGTGAAAGACTTGACGGGCTTGATCGACTCGCATGCGCAGCTCGTCACGCAGGCCGCAAATGCCAGCAAGGCCATCCGCCAAGCAATAGCGCGTCGCGCCGGTGCTGACGCCCAGACCACCGAGGAGTTCAAGAATGCGCTCGCCGCTACTGCTGACAGTCGTGCTGGCTGTCTGTTCGATGACGACGTCATGCGCCGTCTCGCCACCGCCCAGCGCCGCGCTGCCCAAGCCGCGGCCGGCGGAATCCTCGGTGAGGTGTCCAGCGCCAGCGCCGGCCCCGTCGGGCCGTGAGGTAGACCCGGTGGCGGCAGCACTCAAGGACCTCTACGACCTGTACGGCATTTGCGCAGGGCGCTTCGCCGATCTGCTCGACTATCTCGACGGCGGGCAGCAATGACCATCCAGGCGGACTTCTGGCAACTCGTCGGCCTGCTGGGCGCGTTCGTGGCTTCCCTCGGGACGATCGGCGTACTCCTGTTGAAGCAGATCCAGAGCGGGCTGGACGAGCGCTTCACGCAGCTCGCCGGTCGTCTGGATGGCATCGAGCAGGTCAATCGGGACGAGACCATCCAATGGCAGCGCGTGGAGCGCGAGTTCCTCAAATTCCAGGCCGACTTGCCGATGCGCTACGTGATGCGCGACGACTACATCCGCGGCCAAACCACCATCGAAGCAAAGCTGGATGCAATCGCCATGAGGGTCGAGAACACCCAGCTGCGCGCTGCATCCAAATCCGGAGGAGGATCATGAACATCGACCACGCCAGAGTACGCCGCGAAGGCCTGCGTTGGCTCATCCTGCTGGCGCTCAACAACGCGCGCCCGGTTGGCGCGTATGAGAGCGTCGTTCTTGCGACGGCCCAAGGCATGTATCTCGATGCCACGCAGGTCGAGATTCGCAACGAGCTGGGTTATCTCGAGGAGCGCGAACTGCTCAAGCTGAAGAAGGAGCCGAGTGGCCGGTGGTTCGCCAGCCTCACGCGCTTCGGCATCGACCTGGTCGAATACAGCATCGAATGCGAGCCGGGCATCGGCCGGCCCGCAAAGTACTGGTAAGCCATGGGTCGCCAAAGTTCCGTCAAGCGCCTGCCGTCCGAGATCAAGTCGTACATCGAGGCCATGCTCGCCACCGGCGCGCAGACCCTCGACGAGCTGATCAAAGACCTGCAGGCGCGCTTCCCGGCAGAGGCCGAGGCCGGCAGTCTGCCGAGCCGGTCGGCGATCCACCGCTACGGCACCAAGCTCGACCGCCGCCTGGCTGCGATCAAGGCCAGCACGGAAGCGTCGCTGCTGATTCGCCAGCACGCTGGTGACAGCCAGGACGCCCGAAGCGAAGCATTGACGGCGCTGGTGCAGACCGAGTTGTTCGAGGCGATCCTGAACCTGCAGGATGCTGAGGACGACGAACTGGACGCCGGTGAGCGGGTCGGCATGCTCAGTGCCGCAGCGAAGAACATCGCCACGCTGACGCGCAGCAGCGTCAACCTGAAGAAGTTCCAGGCCGAGGTGGAAGAGTCGACGCGCAAGAAGCTCCTCGAGGAGCAGCGCGCCAAGCTCGATGCGCTGGGCAGCAAAGGCGGCGTGACCGCAGAAACCAAGGCCGCGATCCGCGAGGCCCTGGGCATTCTCTGACCATGCGCAAGATCATCGGTCGCGCCAAGTGCATCCCGAAAGATCCGGATGCGATCTTCCTGCCGTATCAGGCCAAGTGGATCAAGGACGAGTCTCGTCTGAAGCTGGCCGAGAAATCGCGTCAGATCGGCTTCACCTGGTGCACGGCCTACGCGGTGAACGAGCGGGCATCGATGCAAGCCGCTCGCTACGACGAGTGGATCAGCAGCAGAGATGAAGGGGCCGCACGGCTGTTCATCGAAGACTGCAAGTTCTGGGCTCGGATTCAGAACCTGGCCGCCAAGGACTTGGGTGAGGTTCTGATCGATGCGAAGCTTCGCGCGACGGCGCAATCGCTGGAGTTCGCGAGCGGGCGACGTGTCCACAGCATGTCGAGCAATCCCGATGCACAGGCCGGCAAGCGCGGTTCGCGCGTGCTGGACGAGTACGCGCTCCACCAGGAGCAACGGAAGATGTGGGCGATCGCGTATCCCGGCATCACCTGGGGAGGCGTGCTGGAGGCGTTCAGCACCCACCGTGGATCGCACAGTTTCTTCAACCAGCTGGTGCGTGAGGCCCGCTTTGGGGGAAATCCCAAAAAGATCAGCCTGCACCGAGTGACGCTGCAGGACGCGCTTGACCAGGGCTTCCTCTACAAGCTGCAGCAGGCGCTGCCGGCGGACGCCGAGCAGCAGGACATGGACGAAGCCGAATACTTCGACTTCGTCAAGCGCGGCGCGGCTGACGAGGAGTCGTTCGACCAGGAGTACATGTGCATCCCGGCCGACGACGATGCCAAGTTCCTGGAATACGCCCTCATCACCGCCTGCGAATACAGCGGCGGCACCGTCTGGCAGCGCGGCCTGGAAGGGCCGTTCCAGGGGCGGCTGTTCGCAGGCGTCGACATCGGCCGCAAGAAGGACTTGACCGTGCTGTGGGTGGTCGAGGAACTGGGCGACGTGCTCTACACGCGGCACGTCGAGGTCATGGAAAAGATGCGCAAGAGCGCCCAGGAGAAGATTCTCTGGCCCTGGTTTGCGATCTGCGACCGCACCTGCATCGACGCCACCGGCCTGGGCATCGGATGGGCCGACGACGCGCAGGACCAGTTCGGCGAAGAGCGCATCGAAGCGGTGACCTTCACCGGGCCGGTGAAGGAGGCGCTCGCCTATGCGCTGAAGGGTGCGATGGAGGACCGCACGGTGCGCATCCACGAAGACCCGAAGGTCCGCGCCGACCTCCGCAAGATCCAGAAGGTCACGACGGCGGCCGGGAACATCCGGTTCGTGGCGGAGAGCACGCCCGACGGTCACTCCGACCGCTTCTGGGCGCTCGCGCTCGCCAAGAACGCGGCGTCGAATCCGAGCGCTCCCATCGAGTTCACCAGCAGCGGGCCACGCGAGAGCGTGAGCGACGCAAGGGATTTCCAGCATGGCAACTAAACGAACCCGCCCCACCCGCGAGGCGGCCCTGGCCGCAAGGCCGCCCGACCTAGACACCGAGGTCGCCCATCGACTGGTCGATCCATTCGAGACGACATTTCAGGGCGTCGTTCGCACAAACGATCCGCTCCTTCTTGAACGCGGCGGCGCTGCGGCATGGGAGCTGTACCGCGACCTCAAGCGAGACGGCAAGGTGTTTTCGGGCCTGCAGAAGCGCAAGCTGGCCGTGGTCAGCCGCCCGTGGCAGGTCGAGCCGGTGAAGGACGATGCTCGCGGCCAGGCCGATGCAACCATCGTGACGAGCATCCTGAAGAACGCCAACTTCGACGGCCTGTGCAGCGACCTGATGGATGCGCTGCTTGTCGGCTTTGCACCCGCCGAGATCGTCTACGGACTGCAGGACAACTTGGTCGTGCCTAAGCGCGTGCTGAAGCGCGCGCAGCGGCGCTTCGTCTACGTCCAGACCGACATGGCCATGCCGGCGCAGCTGCGGATGCTCACGCGGGAAAACATGATCACCGGCGTCGAGCTGCCCGACCGAAAGTTTCTCGTGCACCGGGTCAATGCCGAGGACGACAACCCCTATGGCACAGGCCTGGGCCTGCAGCTCTATTGGCCGGTTTTCTTCAAGCGCAAAGGCATCGTTAGCTGGAACAAGCTGAACGACCGCTTCGGTAGTCCGACGGCTTGGGGCAAGTACCCGCGCAACTCCGGGCCCAGGGAGAAGAGCACGCTCTTCGATGCACTGCGCGCCATGAGCAACGATGGGTTCTTCATGACGCCTGAGGGCATGGACGTCTCGCTGCTCGAAAGCAAGTTGTCGGGCAACATCACCACGCAGCAGAACCTCTGCGAGTACATGGACGACTGGATCATGGAAGTGATCCTGGGCCAGTCACCGCGCAGCAAGGGCGGTGGCGCGCTCGCGGCCGCGAGCAGCGAGCGCGAGGATGTGCGCATCGAGTTGAGCCAGGCAGATAGTGACCTGCTGAGCGAGACGCTCAACAGCACGTATCTCACCTGGATTTGTGAGCTGAACGGTCTGCAGCCATGCATGGTCTATCGCGTCATCAAGAAGGACGAAGACCTTAAGGCCGCGAGCGAGACCGACAGTAATGTTTCCGGCATGGGGTTCAAGATGTCGGTCGCGGGCGTCAAAGCAAAGTACGGAGAGCACTGGGAGGCGGCGCCCACGCCAACACCGGGGCGACCTCCGGTCATCGCACTTCCCGAACAGGCGGCGAACGACCCAGCGGCGCCCGCGCAGGACGCGTCTGCTGCCAGCTTCTCGGAGGCCGCGGCACCCACGCCGGCCGATCGCATCGCACGCGCCCTGGGCGCCGGTGGCGACCTGGTGCTGCGCGACTGGATGGAGCGAATCCGTGCGATGGTCGACGGTGCTGACGGCCCCGACATGCTGCGTGAGCGGCTCCTGGCCGCCTACAGCGATCTGCCTTCTGACGACCTGGTCGAACTCATGGCGCTGGCGTTTGCCGCGGCCGAGCTCGTCGGCATGAATGCCGTCCTGGTCGATGGCCTGTCACCCGGGGACTTCTGATGGCGACATCGATCCGGGCTGACATGGAGGGCGTGCGCCAACGCTTCCAGGAGCAGATCGACTTCTTCCGCGCCAAGCTCGCGCTGCCCACCGAGCGCTGGGACGACATCTGGCAACGCGCCCACGATCGAGCCTTCATCGTGGCCGGCGCGCAGAAGGCCGACCTGCTATCCGATCTGTTCGGCGCCGTCGGCAAGGCCGTCGCGGGCGGCAGCATCGGCGAGTTCCGCAAGGCGTTTGCGGATGCTGTATCTCGAAGCGGCTGGACGGGATGGACGGGTGAAGGCACAAAGGCCGGCGAGGCCTGGCGTACGCGCACCATCTATCGGGCCAACGTCTCAGCGAGCTACGGTGCGGGCCGCTGGGCTCAGCTCACGGCGCCTGGCCTGGTGGCCGTGCGCCCGTTCTGGCGCTACGTGCACGCCGATGGTGTGCTGCATCCACGGCCGCTGCATCTGTCCTGGCACGGCATCACGCTTCCGCATGATCACGAATGGTGGAAGACCCACTTCGGACCGAACGGTTGGGGGTGCGGGTGCTACGTCGTCGCTGTGCGGTCCCCCGGTGATGGCGACCAGGTCGAACCTCCTGCTGCGTGGGACGAGATCGACCCGAAGACCGGCGCGCCCGCAGGCATTGATAGGGGATGGGGCTATGCGCCAGGTGCTTCTTCCGATGTCTCTCTGCAGCAGATGGTCGAAGAGAAGTTGATCACCTATCCGCCCGCGATCGCACTCGCGCTGTCGCGCGCCCTGGCGTCGCGCCGAGGTGCATCGTGATCTCGGCGGACAGCCGTGGCAGCCGCGAGGTCCTGGTCGTGCTCGACCAGCTGCTCGGCCGCATGGACGACATGAGGCCGGCGCTGCTGGAGATCGGCGAAGACCAGACGCAGTCCGTGAAGCGGCGCTTCACTACCGCCACCGCGCCGGACGGCTCTGCGTGGGCTCCCAACAAACAGTCCACCATGGACGCCTATCTCGGCCTGTTCAAGGGCTCCCATAAAAAGGACGGGAGCCTGAGCAAGAAGGGCACGGCCCGCACGGCCGCAAAGAAGCCCGGTACCGGAGAGACGAAGGCTCTGCAGACGACGATCAACTACCAGCTCCAGGGGGCGGACACCGTCGCGATCGGCAGCCCCATGGTCTACGCGGCCATGTTCAATTTCGGCGGCACCAGGTCGCAGTTCCCACATCTCTGGGGCGACATCCCGGCGCGTGAAGCGTTCGGCTTCTCCGATGACGATCGGGCGAACATCCTGAACGTCGTGGAGAGCTACTTGCTGGGTGGCACCTAGAGCGACCGACGGCACCGCTCGACGCGGCCCCGCGGAGGGGCCTGGGAGGCTATGCGGCGCCCGATGGAGCGCCCCGGCCGTCAGAGCCGCCTGTAAAGCCTTCTAAACGTTTTACGGGGTGGGCAGGAGCCGAAGGGCTGCTCACCTTCGGCCATGCACGACCCGGTCTCGCTCTCCGCGAGATCGAAATGCGTTTTTTGCCTCGGTGCATAGCCGCCACGTCGGCCAATCCCGAGACTTCGTGGCATGCCTCAAACAGCCCCCACCGTTGCACTGCCGCCTGGCGTGGAGATCTTCCGCGCCGGCCGGCATGTCGATGACCTCGGTACCACGCACGAGTTCAGCGAAGCCGACGTGCGCCGCATGGTCGAGGTCTACGACCCCGAACAACGCGAAGCACCGCTCACCGTCGGCCATCCGGCGCATGACCTTCCTGCTTACGGCTATGTGAAGAGCCTGGCCGTCAACGCGTCCGGCCGCTTGGCCATGGACACGCACCAGGTGCCCGTGCGATTTGCTGAGATGGTCCGCGCCGGCACCTTCAAGAAGCGCAGCGCCAGCTTCTACCCGCCGTCCCACCCCAACAACCCTACGCCGGGAGCCTGGTACCTGCGCCACGTTGCCTTCCTCGGCGCCCAGCCGCCGGCCATCGCCGGCCTGGCGGACATCCAGTTCGCCGAGGGAGATGCCGAAGGCGTCATCCAGTTTTCCGAACCTGCCACCCAACCCACCCAGGAGCAAGACGACATGAGCAAGGAATTGCAAGACAAGCTGGCCGCGGCCGAAAAGCTGGCCGCCGATGAGAAGGCCGCCCGCGAGCTGGCAGAGCGGAACGCCAAGGACGCGACCGACCAACTCGCGCAGTTCTCCGAAGCAGCGAAGCAGACCCGCTACGCCGCGTTCGTCTCGTTCGCTGAAGCCCAGGTCAAGGCCGGGACGATCCTGCCGAAGGACAAGGACATGACCGTCGCCACGCTGGTCCTGCTCTCCGACGCGACGCCGGTGTCGTTCTCCGAAGCTGGCGGCACGGCTCGGACGGTTGCGCCGAGCCAATGGCTGCAAGACCTGATCACCAGCGCCAAGCCGCTCGTGAACTTCGGCGAGTTCCAGCCTGGCGCCGGTGAATCGGGCCAGGGAGAAAAGGTCACTGCAGGGTCCGCAAAGGGCAAGACCGACGCCGAGATCGATGCGGCAGCAAAGGCCTACGCCCGCGATCACAAGGTGAGCTACGCCGAGGCCGCGTCGGCTGTCGTGGGCTTCACCTCCTAACCCGCGCACCAGCGCCCGCTCGTCCAACTCGAAAGCAAGGAATCCATCGCCATGATGACCGCCGCCCAGATCCGTCTGAACCAGAACCCCATCCTGACCAGCCTGTTGCTCGGTCTGGGCCAGGGCACCTTCATCGCTGAAAAGCTCTTCCCGCGTCTGCCGCAGTCGCTCAGCTCGGTGACGCTCGCCAAAATCGGCGACGAGCGTTTCCGTCGTTACAACCTGCGCCGCGCGCCTGGCACGCCGACCAAGCGCGTCGAGATCAAGTACGAAGGCCAGACCTACACGGTCGACCAGTACTCGGTCGAGATCCCGATGCCCCGGGAGCTGATCCGCGAGGCCGACGAAAGCCGGAAGCTCAACGTGGGCAACTACCTCGATGTGTCCCGCATCGCGATGGTGACGGCCAACGACATCCTCGGACTGGACTACGAGCTCGAAGTCGGCGCCCTGGCGACCAACCCCGCCAGCTATGCCTCGGGGCACGTCCAGGCGCTTGCCGCCGGCACGAAATGGACCGCAGTCACGGGCACTGCTGTGACTGACGTGCGTGCCGCTGCCGAGGTGATCCGCAAGAAGATCGGCAAGCGCCCGAACAAGCTGACCTTCTCGGCTGATGCGTTCCAGGCTGCATCGACCAACGCCGAAACCCGCTCTTACCTCCCGAGCACGCAAATGGGGCCAGCGACGATCGACCAGCTCAAGGTGATCTTCAACGTGAAGGACATCGAGGTCGGTGACGCCATCTGGATCGACGGCAATGGCGTCGGGCAGGACGTGTGGGGCAACAACGCGATCCTGGCCTACGTGCCTGCGATGAACGGCACGACCGGTGACATCAGCCTGGCCGAACCGGGCTTCGGCTTCACCAACGTGCTGGAAGGCCACCCCTTCGCCGAGGCGCCGTACTTCGAGAACGGCCTGAAGAGCTGGGTCTATGGCGCGACGTACGAACGTCGCCCGAACGTGGCCTACGACACGGCCGCTTTCCTTTTCCAGAACCCCAAGTAATCCACACCCACCCTGAAGTGCAGCCCCCGGGCAGTGCAGCTACATCGGTCGCTGTGCTGCCCGGGTTGTGCCAGGAAAAACCATCCCCGGAGAGAAGAGCATGAGCAAGATCGCATTGGTCCACGTTGCGCTGCTGGTTGGCGGCATACGCACGGTATTCGCCCCAGGCGAGGAACTGCCCGAGCTGCCCAAACACGACGAGGTGGCGCTGATCAACTCGAAGTCCATCAGCGACCCGACCGCCGACGCCGCCGCTGAACGCGCCGGGCAAGCCGAGCAACGCAAGGGCGAAAAAGAGTTCCGTGACGCGCGTCTCCTCGTCCAGGCCGAGGCCGAATCCCGCACTACGGACGTCGGCTCTGGCGAAGACGCCGGCACCGCCGGCAGCGGCACTGCTTCCACCGCAGGCACGGCCCTCGATGGCGACGGCACCGGCACCGCCCTGCCTCCCGTCAGCCAGGCATTGCGCTCGGCAGCGGGCACTGCCACGGCGAGGCTCGCACCCGCCGTGAAGAACGCCGCCAAGGCCACCAGGGGCGGTAAGCGGTAACGCCGTTCCTCCATCTGAAACGAACGCCTCTTCACTTCAACCCATACCAGGAGCCCACCCTCATGGCATCGCAGAACAACTCCGGCCGTCAGTTTCTGAAGCTGAACGCCGTCACCATCATTGCAACGGCCGTCCTTGCCGCCAACCGGTTCGCGGCCTATGACGGCACGCACGCCACCAACGCAGGCGGTGTCAAGGACGCTCAGGGCATCACCGAGCACGGCGCCGCGATCGGCGAGGCCGTCAGCGCGATCACCGGCTACAGCGGCCTGGTCGAAGCGAGCGCAACGATCGCGTTCGGCGACTACATCAAGCCGGCAGCCGACGGCTCCGGCAAGGCCGCCGTCGGCACGGCCGCAGAGCACTGCGGGCGAGCCCTCGGTGCGGCCACCGCCGGCCAGCTCGTCGAGGTCGAGCGCCTGCAGCACCTTCACGCCGCCGCCTAAGCGATCGGACGACGCCGACCATGCGCTACGCAGCCCTCACCGACATGACCGCCCGCTACGGGGAGCGCGAGCTGATCCAGCTCACCGACCCGGACAACCTGGCGATCGACGTCGCACGCGTCGAGCTGAAGCTTGATGACGCGCAGGCGGTGGTCGATGCGTCCGTCGGTCGCGTGTACCGACTCCCGCTGCGTGGCTGCGCCAGGCCGGCCACTGCGCCGGGTGCCGAGGTGACGTACGAGGTGCCGCCTCAGCTCAAGCGCATCGCTTGCGACCTGGCGCGCTACTACCTCTACGACGAGGCCGCGCCTGAGGAGGAGATCTATCGCCGCTTCAAGGCCGCGAAGGCCGAGCTGGAAGCGATCGCTACCGGCGATGCGGTCCTCGCATGTCCTTGGGGCGGATCGGCCGGCGAGCTGGTCGGTGCCGATTCGCAGTCCGGCGCAGAGGTGCATTTCCGCTTCAGCCCTCGCCAGATCACGGACATCTCCGTGGAGGACTACAGGTGAATCTCGCGGAGAACGATTTCCTCTCGGTCGAGCCGCTCATGGTCGCGCGACTGAATGCCGCTCTGTCGGGTCTGAGCCCCGCGGTGCATGTGCTGACGGCGGCAGATCTTGCAGACGTCGCCGAGGCGCGCCAGCCCGTTCCTGCGGTGCACGTCATCTACGACGGCTTCCGCGTGGTCGAGGCCAGAGGCGACGGTCTTGTCTACCGCCTTGAGCACACCTGGCTCGCTGTTACGGCGACCCGCAATGTCGCCAACACGCGTACCGGCGCGGCCGCGCGCCGAGACGCGAGTGCCCTGATGGCGAAGGCGGGTGCTGCACTCGCGGGCTTCGTCCCGACAGGGTTCAGCAACCCGCTGCGCGTCACGACGCCGCCGCGGCCCGGCTTCCGCACGGGCTACCAGTACTTGCCACTGGCGTTCCTGCATCAAACGTTTTTCCACGCATCCCCCCCCTGACGCCTTTTTTGAGGAGCGATTCCATGTCCCTGATCACCCAGATCTACAAACCAATGTCCAACGTCGGCAAGGTGTACGCGCGCCCCTACGGCGTCGCCGCGCCGATGGCCGAGATCGGCAACGTGCTGCAGCTCGCCCTGACGCACGAGGAGGTTGTCCGCAAGCAGGAGGATTGGCAGCATCAGGGCGGCGGCACGCACGCGCAGGTTCGTCGAGTGAGCGGCGTCTCGATCGCGCTCACGATGGCCGATCTCAACCTGGTCAACTTCGCCCGTGCCACCTACGGCACTGCGTCGGAAAGCGAAGCCGGGACCGTCACGGACGCTCCGCACAAGGCTTTCAAGGGCGGCCTGATCCGCCTCGCGCACCTCGATGTGAGCGCCGTCACGGTCAAGAAGGCGTCCGCCACGATCCCTGCCCAAGCCAACTACGAGGTGCGCCCGGAGGGCATCTACGTGCTGCCCGGCACGACCCTGACCGATGCGGACGATCTGCTGATCAGCTACACGCATGGCATCACCGGGACCATCGAGGCGCTCACCACGTCGCCGCCCGAGCTCGAGCTCAGCTTCGGCGGCCTGAACGAAGCCGACTCTGGCAAGCCGGTCGTCGTCGATATCTTCAAGGTCGGCCAGGGCATCGCCAAGAACCTGGCACTCATGAGCGGCAACTTCATGGGCCTGGAAGTCGAAGGCGAGGTGCTCAGCGATCCGACCAAATCCGGCATCGGCCTCAGCCGCTTCTACCGCGTCCAGTTCACCTAAGCGGTTGTCTCCGCGCGGCGTCCGCCGCGCTTCGCCTCGCCTGTTTGGTGTTTCGCTGGACAGGCGAGGTTTTTTTCTTCTGCACCACTTCCCTGGATTGAGCGCACCGCCCGATGGACAACACGATCGACATCAAGGTCAGAACCGGCGTCACCGGAACGGATGGCGTGCGCGACCTCCGTCAGGAAGTCGATGGCCTGGGCAACGCGCTGGGCGGCGAGCTCAAGCAGCAGGCCGACCAGGTCACGGCCGCACTGGAAGCTCTCGGAGCCAAGGCTCAAGCAGCCACGGAGCTGCAGCAGCTTGCCAACGACGCTCAAGCGCTCGTCGTGGAGTTGGCAGAAGTCAACACGACCCTTCAGGGCTTGGAAGGCCAGCTGCCCCAGGCCGCGAGCGCCATGTCCCGCCTGGCTGTCGCCGAGAGCGAGGCTCGCACCGCGGTGCAGGCCGCCAGCCAGGAGCTGGACGAGCAGCGCCAGGCGCTCGCCACGCTGCGGGACACGTACACGGGCGCTGAGCGTCGCACCACCGAGTACAAGGAGGCGAACACGCAGCTGCAGGCGTCCGTCCAGGCCGCCACGCAGGCGCTCGAAGAGCGGAGCGCCGACCTGCGCGTCGTCGAGACCGCGACCAAGCTGGTGAAAGAGGCCGAATCCAGTCTGCACACCGAGTACGAGCGCGCAAGCGCGGCGCTCTCACGCGTCAACACCGCCGTAGTGGAGAACAACACCGAGCTGGCAACGGCCTCAGATCGAGCCCGCGAACTGGGCGTCGACGTGGCGCACCTGGCCGACGCCGAACGTCAGCTCGCTGCCGAAGCCGAGCGCGCGACCGCCAGCGCTCGCGAACTGGTCACCGCTATGGTCGCCGCGCAGTGGCAGAAGGAGGCGCACGAGATCGTCGAGGCTGCAGAGGCTGCACAGCGCCTGGCGCGCCAGACGCAGATCCTGGCTGAGGCGCAGCGTGAGCTGGAGGCACAGAAGGCCTTCGATCGTCAGTACGAGGCGTCGCAGAAGCTTTCGGCCGCAGGCGAGCAGGTGCGCATGTACACGGCGCTGTGGGACCAGCTCGAGCGCGAGGAGCGCGAGGCGGCCGACACGGCGCAGCAGACCGCGCAGCGCCTGCAGCAGGCCTTCGGCACGGTGGGCGTGCGCAGCGCGCAGGATCTCGTCCTGGAGATCGCCAACGTCCGCACCAGCCTGTCCACCATCGCGAACTCGGGCACCCTGGCCGGGAAGGAACTGCAATCCGCTTTCGCAACGGGCAATGCGCGCGTCAAGGAGCTGGAGAGGGATCTGCGCGCAGCTCGCGGCGAGCTGACGCTGGCCGATCGCGCCGCGGGCCTGTTTAAAGGCACGATGAGCCAGTTCGCTGGGGGTTCGCTGATCGCCAACGGCATCAGCAACCTCGCGAGCAGGGTCATGTCGATGGGGGCCGAGTTCCTTACGGCCAACTCGAAGGCCGAACAACTGCGCCGCGGCCTCACAGCGATCTATGGCAGCGCGGCGATCGCCGACGCCCAGATCGACATCCTGCGCGGCACCGCCACGCGTTTCGGGGTGTCGGTCGCCAGCATCTCCGATTCGTTCGTCAAGTTCAGCGCGTCGGCCAAAGAGTCGAAGATTCCGCTGAGCGTCGTCAACGAGTTGTTCACCAACCTGGTTGGCGCGTCGGCGACGCTCGGCCTGAGCGGTGAGCGCGTGGGCCTGATGCTCGACGCACTGGGCCAGATGGCGGGCAAGGGCGTGGTCAGCATGGAGGAGCTGCGTCAGCAACTGGGCGACTCGCTGCCAGGCGCACTGGCGCTGACCGCCAAGGGTCTCAATCTGACCGAGCGCGAGCTGATCAAGCTGGTGGAGAGCGGCGGCCTGTTGGCGCGCGACCTGTTCCCAGCCTTGTCGACTTCGCTCAAGTCGCTGAGCGGCGATGCCAGCACCATGACGACCATCTGGGGCGGCCTCACGAATGCGGGCAGCCTCACCGCCACCACTGTCGGCGATACCGGCGTCTGGGACATCCTGAAGGTTGCGCTGAAGGCGGTAGCGGTACCGCTGGGCGCGTTGGCCGTCGGCTTCTCGGTTGTCACCGATGCAGTGCTCACTTCCGTGCGGGTCGTCTCAAGTGCCGTGGCCGCGATGGTCTCGGGCGACTTCAAGAGCCTCGGCGCGACCGTCCAGAAGCTGACCGACGACGCCGTCGCCAGGCAGACCAAGCTCATCGACGCTTACAAGGGCGTTGTCCTTGGGGCCGAAGCGGCTGCGCCAGCCCACGCTGCAGCCGGCCAGGCGGCGACGCAATCCGGCCAGGCTGCGGTCCAGGCCGGGCAGAACATGCAGGCCGCGGCAGGATCTGTCACCGTCAACGCCGATGCGCACCGCGGCGCGGCCGCAGCGGCTTTAAGCAACGCCACAGCACAGTCCGCAGCTGGCGCAGCCGCTCTTGCGTCGGGCACGGCAGCCGGCACCGGCACGCCGTCGTGGCAGCGGCTTCGCATCCAATTGGACGAGACCCTCAAGACGGCGGAGCAAGGTGCTGCGGTGAAGGACAAGCTCGCCAAGGCGACTGACCTGGCCGGCCAGGCTGCGATGGAGAACGCGCGCCTGACTGGGAACGAGCGCGTCGCGCTCACCGAGGCAGCATTCGCCGCCTCGAACAACGCCACCGCGCTGCAGGCTGCGTCCGAGGTGCGCACGCGCGGCGTGGCCGAAGCGGTGCGGCTGCGCGATGCCCTCGTCGCTGAGTCCGCTGCACGAGGCGACCCCGGTGGTGAGCGGGCCAAGGAGATCGAGGAGATCAACAAAACAATCGAGCTGCGCAGGGCGGAGGCAGAGCAGGCCACCCAGGCCGCGAGCGCGGCCAAGAACGAGGCCGCCACCCGCGCCCTGGCGCGCCAGTCCTACGAGGACAACGCTCAATCGCTCGCGCTGCTGCGCCAGGCCGTGGAAGACACCCGCAAGGCTGTGGAGGGCTACACGCTGGCCCAACGGGATGGCTATGCGACGAAGGAGCAGGTGAACGAGGCGACGCTGCGGGCTGCCTACGCTGAGGGTCTCTACAACGACGCGTTAGCCGATTCCCAAAAGGCGCTGGAGCGCAATGCCATTGCGATCCGCAACAAGAACACCCTGGCACAGGCCAGCCTGGAGGTCGAGATGCTCCGGGCGCGAAACGCCGAGACGAGTGCTCGTGCACTCGGCAATGAAGCGTCCGCCCTCGACGCGGTGATCGCGCAGCGCGCCATCAACATCCGCTCGGTCCAGGCGACAGCGGACGCGATGCGGCGTGAAGCAGATGAGGCGATCTCCGCGGCACTACGCTACCGAGAAGAGTTGCGCACCACCGGCCAGATCACTGCGGAGAAGGAGGCCGAGATCCAAGCTCGCATCGACAACGCTCGTGCAAAGCAGATCGAAGCTGATGGGTCCAACGAGGTCGTCAAGGGCATCAATTTGGAGATCGATGCCATCCGCCGCAAGCGCAGTGAGTCGGCGGGCGGGGGCAACCTCACGAACAAGGAAAGCCTCGGCGTCATCGGGCCCAACCAACAGATCAAGTCGACTACCGGCAACACCAGGGAGGAGCGACTTGCCGGCCAGAACGCCGTCGACATGAATCTGCAGTTCCAGCTCCGAGACAAGCTCAACGCAGGCGCCCTCACGGCCGCCGACCTGGAGGACATGAAGAACGTCATCGCCTCGCTGCGGCAGCAGGACGCGGTGAATGGCAGCGCCTCCAAGATGAGTGCCGGCTTCCAGTCGCTGGAAGGCCAACGCGACGCACAGCAATGGCAATCGGTGCGGCAGCGCCTTGAAGACGTCATGAGGCAGATGGCGCAGCAGGAAGCGGCGGCGAAGCAGGCGGCCGACCAGGCGGCTCGTCAGGTCGACGTCAACCTGAAGACCGACGGCATCTCCAAGGGCACTGTGCGGACGAACGACGACGGCGCCGCCACCCTTCAACGAATGCTGGTCGAACTCGAAAACGGCCGTCGCAACTCCGGGCGCTATTGACCATGGCCACATCACTCTCCCTTGCGGCGGTAGCCATAGAACTACCTGACGACCTGATCTGGGTCGACGAGCTCGCGTGGTCGCCCATCCGGCAGAAAAAGGGCTATTCGATCGAGGGCGCGTTGATCGTCGATCGCTTCGTTTTGCAGGCGGGGCGACCCATCACCTTGATCGGCAACGAGCGGCGCTCATGGGTTGCACGCGGGAAGTTGCTTGCACTGCAGGCCTGGGCTTCGTTGCCCACCGACCCGGTTTTCACCTTGCGTCTGCACGGTATCGATCGTCAGGTGATCTTCGATCTCGGGGAGGCGGCCAACACGACAGAGGGAGCAGTGCGCGGAGAGCCGGTTTTCCCCTTTGCGGACCCCGAAGACGAGGACGCGTATTGCAGTGTCGAGCTGCGTTTCATGGAGATCTGACCCTATGCCTATCAAAAAAGGCGACGTAAAGCTGGTGAAGAGCCGGGTGATGGACGACGTGCCGGAAGGCGGTGACGGCCCGACCGCCAACCCAGTCGAAGACGGCAAGAGCAATGCCATCTTCCCGGACATCTCCGAGACCGATCGTGCCGCCGGCCGCGTGTCGGCGCGCAAGTTGCACGTCTGGGTGCAGTCGCCCGACACCGACACCTACCTCGGTGCGAACGTCATCGTTGCAGAGCCGCCGAACGACCCGAACGTCTCAGTGACGCTCTTCTCGACGGGCGACACCTTCGATACGCGCACGGCGGCGATCTCGCGGGTCGAAGCCTATCTTTCGATCGGTGCGAGCTACCCCGGCTTCCTGTCGGGCAATCACATCAAGGGGCAGGCCACGCTGTCGATCTTCCAGCGCACCGCCGAGTTGCCGCCCATCGGAGGCACGTTGGCGCTGACCTGGCACGAAGCTCTGAACGACAAGTTCGTACAGTACGTGCGTGTGACTGAGGCCACAGCGACGCTCCGCACCTTCACTGACACCGGCGGCGAATTCCAGAGATACATCCTCGAGCTGAAGCTCAGCGATCCACTGCGCGCCGACTTCACCGGCTACAACGTATCGCGCATCGATCCGACCGTCGCCGAGATGGAGCGCAGCACCAAGATCAACGGCGCCATCACCACCGACGCGGCGAAGTACGCAGGCGTCGTTCCGACCTCACAGGCAGCGCAGATCGGCGACTTCTCGGTCAAGGCCTCCAGCATCTTCACGCAGCTCGTGCCCAGCGCGCAGATCGAGACACCGATCGCTGATGCACGCAGCAACCAACTGCTCGCCGGTGTGGTGGGCGGTGGCGCGGCGGTGTCAGTGACCGTCACCATGCCCTTCACAACGACGCAAAGCCTGTTCATCGGCGGCGCGGTGAAGCCGAACACGTTGTCTCTGTCCAATGGCGGGACCGTCCTGACGGACGTCGGCGGCCGGTTGATGAGTGCGGGCACGCAGGTCGGCGTCATCGACTACGAGAACGGCGTGCTGTCGTTGCTCACGAATGCTTTCGGCACGGGCGCGCTGACCTTCGCGCTGACCTACCAGCCGGCGCAGGTGCCGGAGGCCGTCACGCAATCGCAAGGCTTCCTCGTGACGGCAGAGAATCGATCGTTGTCCTACGTGCGCACCATCGAGCCACCGCCAGAGGCGGGCACGCTGTTTGTTGCCTACATGGTGGCGCGCCGCTGGTACGTGATCCGGGACGACGGATCTGGCGCCATTCGCGGCCCGGACACGGGCTTCGGCTCGGGGCAGCTCAACCCTTCGACAGGCACGGTGGCCGTTACGTTGGGCGCACTGCCTGACGTCGGCAGCGAGCTGATTTATCAATGGGTCGAGCCCAAGGCCGCGCGCGATGCCTCTCAGCTCACGCTCGACAACGACGGTCGCCTGTACTGGCAATTCAACACCTCGGGCCAGTCGTCGCTGGAGCCTGGCGACAAGCCGATTGTTCCGACCCGACTGGAGATCAAGTGGGTCGAGGCGGACGGCACCACGGAGCGCACCGTCACGGACGATGGGCATGGTCGACTGATGGGATATGGCACCGGCACCGTGGGCTACGCAAAGGGCGTGATCCGGCTGAGCCCGACCACGCTTCCGCCGCGGGGCACTCAGGTGTCCGTCATTCTGGGCGCGACGACCAACGTGGTGCAGTTCGCCGGTGTGCCAGCAGTTGGCGCGAGCGGCAGCGTCACCGGGAACCTTGGCGCGTCGGATCTCGCGCCCGGTTCCGTTGGTTTCACCATGAGGGGCCTGCTGCGCTTTCGATACAAGGGCGGCCCGGTACGCCCGTGGCGCGAATACAGCAACTGGTACTTCAGAGACGACGGCGCCGGAAACCTACTTGTTGAGACCCTCCTGAACGGAACCAACATCGTCGCCGGCTCGATCAACTACGCCACCGGCGACTTCACGATTGCGGGCAACGTCGCGATCCCCGCAGCCCAGGCGCGCAACGTCGCCGCATGGGACAACCTTTACCTCCGCGACATCCCGGCCGGCGTGATGTTGGTCGGCAACAAGCTCGCCTGAGAACCACAACATGAGCGACGTCACACTCAACCCCGAAGACACGCTTGCTGCACCTCGACGAGTCAGCTTTGACTCTGTCGCCAGCCAGCTTGAGCTGTCGATCAACTTTGACCTGGAACCGGGCACAGTGTCCGGCGGCTATGGCCGGGCCGGTGGCGCGGGCGGCGGGCTGACGCTGGCCGGCGATATGGACCAGCTCCACCTGAAGACCAACCTCGCGAACTCCTTTTCGCTGTCCGGCGTGAGCTTCGAGGCAGGCGGCAAGCGCTATGTCTCCAAGGCCAACGGCGACCTGCAGGTCGACCTGTCGCCCTTCACCGGGATTGGCACCAAGGTCGGCACGCTCACGCCGGGCCTCGGCGAAGTCGTGCTTGACGCCTGGCCAGCCGGCTCCGGCTCAGCGGTCACCGACTGGCGCGGCGTGGCTTCTGCGCCCATCAATGGCCCCTTCACGCCTTTCGCCACGTATGCGGTGGTGTTCCGGATCGCAACTGCACCGGTCCGCCCCGGTAGCTTCTCCGTCCTCGGCACCATGCAGGACGGCACCACGTTCAACTACTCGGCGGACGCGAACGGTTTCATCAACGCCGAGCGCGTCAAAGGTCGGATCAACTACACGACCGGCGTCGTGAAGCTGATCGGTGTCACGCCCGCGGCGCCCGCCGGCCGCGAGAAGATCAATGTCGAAGTGTTGGGCATCCCGGGCGTCACCGAAGTCTTCATCGACCTGATCCGACAGGAGACGCTGCGCTACAACGCCATCGCCTTCACGTACCTGCCGCTGAATGCCGAGCTGCTGGGCATCGACGCGGTGCGCCTGCCGAGCGACGGCCGCGTGCCGATCTTCAAGCCAGGCGAGCTTGCGGTGGTCGGGCACACCGCTTCTACAGCGCCGGCCATGGCGGTCAACGGCGGCACGGTGAACGTCGGCCGTGATCGCCTGTCGCGCCTCGTCGTGAAGGGAAGCGACAACAAGATCATCGAGACTGGTTACACCGAAGACCTGGAGGCCGGCATCGTCCGATGGGCGGATGTGACCGGGTACAAGCAGCCCGTGCGCGTCGAGCACCGCGTTGAGGACATGGGCCTGGTGCGCGACGCTCAGATCGACGGCACCATCACCTTCACCCGCCCGGTGACGCACCAGTACCCGGTGGGTTCTTTCGTCTCCAGCGCGCTGCGCATTGGCGATCTCAAGGCGCGCGTCTCGGTGGTCTTCGACCAGGCTACGTGGAATGGCACCGACTTCAAGGACGTGCCCGTTGGGGACGTTGCGCCGGCGACCTACAACACGGCGAGCTACCCGATCGTGGTCACCAACGCGGGCGCATTGACCGAGCGCTGGGCGCTGAAGTTCAAGAGCAGTTCGACGTTCGACATCATCGGAGAGCACGTCGGGAACATCGGCGAGGGCTCCATCAACACGGAGACGAAGCCGATCAATGGCATCACCGGCCAGCCCTACATGACGATCCCGCAGCTCGGCTGGGGCGGCGGCTGGGCCGCGGGCAACGTTCTGCGCATCAACACCATCGGCGCCATGTTCCCGTTCTGGATGTTGCGCACGGTACAGCAAGGCCCCGAAGCGGCGGCCGACTACTCCTTCCTCACCATCGTTCGCGGCGACGTGGACAACCCCATCGTCTAAAGGCCCAGCATGACTTCTGTTGTTGACACCTCCGTCAAACTTTTCCTCGACACCATGGCGAACGCGCCGGTGCTGACCAAGCAGCCCGGGTCTCTGGTGGCTTTGCTTGACGCTTGCCTGGTGCTCGGTTTCGACGCGAAGACCGCGACGTCGCTAACAGTGGCCGATGGCGTCGCCACGCTGCAGCACCCTGGGACGCACGCTGCAGTTCCGGACTCGGTCATCCTAGTGTCAGGTGTGACGGGTGCACTCACGGCCCTCAACGGTGAACAGAAGATCGTGAGCAAGGCGACAGGCTCTCTGACCTTCGCGACCGCCGCCCCTAACGGCACGGCGGCCGGCACGGTGGTCTTCAAGATGGCGCCGGCAGGGTGGGAGATTGTCTACACGGCCCCCGATGTCCGTGTGTACCGGTCGCTGGACCCGACCAGCTCGAAGATGCTGCTCAAGGTCGATGACACCGGCTCCAACAACCAGCCGGGTCACTGCCGAATCCGTGCCTATGAAACCATGAGCGACATCAACACCGGCACCGGCATGTTCCCGCTGGATTCGGAATTCGCCGGCACCGACAACCCGATGGACGGTCGAGGTGGCTACTGGGCCAAGGGGTACGCGCCGACTGCGGGGACGCTCCCTATCCCATGGTCGGTGTTCGCGGATTCGCGGCTGTTCTACTACGCGCCGACACCCTACGCAGCAGAGTCGACCAGCTACTCCAATCGTGTTCAAGGCAACCTGTACGGCTTCGGGGATATGAAGTCGCGACGGCTCAGCGGTGACCCTTATGCGGTTGCGCTGGCTGGTGGGCGGATGATGTCGGACGCGCAGAGTTATCACGAGCAGGGCGTTTTCAACCACAGCCAGTCGGACTACTCGCGAATCTGGATCGCCCGTGATTACACCGGCCTGGGTCAGTCCCAGGTGGTTCGGTCGATGGCCTACGGGTATTCGGGCACTGGCTTCAGCGGCGCCACCCTGGACCCATTCGGATCGTTCCCCTCCAAGTACGACGGGTCACTGCTCTACTGCGGGCGCTACCTCCGCAAGCAAAGCATCCTAGACAACACCGACTACGCCCCGCGTTGTGACGTGCCGGGCGTGTATCACATCCTCCAAGGCACCGTCTATCCGCAACTGGGCCGCGGCACGCGCGTCCCAGGCAGCGGACCCGTGCTCGGCCGCACTTTGTATGCTCAGATGGGCGCATCGTCGACCACTGATCCAACGAGTTCGCCCACCTCAGTGAGTGTCTTCTTGATGGACGTCACGGGGCCTTGGCGGTGAGCGCCCACCGCTACTGGCGAGTGGTGGTGCGCGGCAGCGCGTATGGCTTCACGTTGTCGGAGTTGGCGCTGGCGTCGTCGGACACTTTGGTGGCGGGTGTGCCCGTCGCCTCCGTCGCGCCGGTGTCCGGGTCGCTTGTCAGCCTGAGCGATGGCTCGACCGCAGATGCCGTGGCATTCGATGCGCCACTCGTCTCTTTTTTCTTCGACTTGGGCGCTGCGAAGGAGGTGAACAACTTGCTGGTCGGGTCTGGCGACAGTGCCAGTCAGTTCCCCGACGGCTTCGGTCTTGCGGGGTCTGACAATGCGGCACTCTACCTGCCCGAGCGGGAGTTCTCTGGCGTCGTCTACCCCGGTCCCAATGCAGCTGTGCCGCAGGTAGACGGCAGCACCTGGAACGCCCAGAAGTCCTTCAACGCATCGAACGTTATCGGTTTGGACCCCGCCGTGGGCTCGCCGAGCAGCTACGCGTTGGTGGCGGACGCTATCGACGCCGACGGCAGCAAGAAGCTGATCGAGTTCATTTGGGAATCGGCCAGCGGGAGCAACCAGTACTTGGGGTGGGGAGATGAGGCCTACGTCAACACCCAGCAAACCACACCACCCGGCGGCGCTGCGAACAGCGCTTCGTACCGTCTTCAAGACGGGCAAAGGTACCGAGCCGGCAGCTTCTCCCTCTATGGCGCTGCCTACGCAGCGGGCGATGTCATCGGCATGGTGGTGGATCGCGCCGCAAACACCGTGGAGATGTTCAAGAACGGCGTCAGTCAGGGGATGTTCGAGGACGCGCTACCAACCACTGGACCCATCTTCCCAGTAGCCTTCAATACGGGCTCTGCGAGCACTGTGCGAGTGCGGATGGGAGATCCCTTTTTCCCTGTTCCGGGGGCGGCTGCCTGGGGGCCGGCAAAGCGTCTGAAACGCCGCGGGTTTCAGGCCGTCTCGTTGCTGTTGATGGGGGAGCCTGACGTCAAAAGACAGAGCCCCTGGGACGGGTTTCGCACTTTCAACCTGAACCCCTTGACTCAATCCGGCCGGCCCTTCGACACCCCCATCGGCCGTGAGAACGGCCTGGGTGTCATCGCCAGCACGGTCAAGAAGGCGGCCGACCCGGCCAACCTGCCCCTGCGGCGCAAAGTGCGCTGCTACCGCGAGCGTGACGGTTTGCTGGTGGGCGAGACGTGGAGCGAGTTGGGCACCGGGAACTATCGCTTTGAATGGCTGCCGCTTCAGGAAAAGTACACCGTGCTGTCCTACGACCACGAGCACAACTTCCGCGCGGTCGTGGCCGACAACCTCAGCCCGTCGGTGCCGCAATGAGGGTGGACGTCTCCCCAGGGCACAACGTCGCTCGCCTGGCCGGCACGCTGGTGTTCATGGATGCCGGGCCCGGCAGCGCGACGATTGAGCTGTACGGCGTCGAGTTCGCGCCCGGCGAAGACCCTGGCGAGCAGCCCCTGGTCACACTGCTGCTTGCGAAGCCATCTGCCACTCTCACCGATGTGCTGACGCTGCACCAAGGCGACATCACCGGCGACTTGATCCTGCACTCTGGCATCGTGAAGACCGCGCGCTTCAAGAGCGCGACCGGTGCATGGGTGATGGACACCGACGCTGGTGAAGAAGGCGGCGACGCAGCCGTCCAACTGCCGACGACGGTGCTGCGTGCAGGTGGCCGCTGCCCGCTCAGCCTGAGCGTGATCGGGTGAACGTGTGGCCGATCTGCTGTTCGACCGCCCGCCCGCCATCGACGGGCAGCTCGTGTTCGGCGACACCGGCGGTGCTGCGCCGCCGGAGGGCGTGCCGTACCTGCCGAACGCGGCGCTGGTGTTCGAGCGCCCTTCAACGGCCTCGGCTGAGCTGGTCTTCGAGTTGGAGCCTGGTGACGACGGCAGCGCACCGGTCGATGTGCCCGTCGCAGTGCGGCTTGCACTGCCAGGCCCCAGCGTGGCAGTGCACGTCTCCATTGCATTTCCGGTGCGAGCTGCCGTTCGCATGCCGGCGCCGCGCGTCGCAGTCACTGCGCGCTATGTCAGCGGCGCTGCGCGCCCTCTGGTGGGCCAGGCTCGAGCCCGCTGGCAGGATGCACAGCCAAGGGTCGAAGGAACTGCGCAAGGCTGGAAGGACGCCAAGCGCGCGCCTGTGGGGACCGAGGTGCGTGTCGAGCGCGCGGCGGCGATGCAGGCCGGCACCGGCATCCTCTGGCGCGATGCCATCCGCTTCGGGCGAAATGGTGTCGGCGGCAGGTTTCAGGATGGACTTGGAATGCAGCACGGCACCCGCAGTGCGTTCCGCGATGCTCGGCGCCTCGGCCGCGAAGGCATCAGCACCGGCTACCAGCAGGCCGTGCCGCATCGGCGCGCCGTGCGTCAGCGCTACCAGGACGGCACGCGCGGTATCGCGGGCGACCACCGTGTGCGCTTCCAAGACGCAGGCCCGCTGCCGGCGTGGATCTCGGCTCACTTCGGCAGTGGCCGCGCAGAGGGGCGAGGCTGGGCCACGCGCTTTCAGGACGGCGTGCAGCCAGATCCTGGCCGCCATGACTTCACGGTCGTGGTGCCGCCGGACGAGCCTTGCTACCTGCCGGACGCTGCGCTGTTGTTCGAGGCGGCCTGGAGGGCAGACGCCGGCCTGGTGTTCGCCTGCGACAGGCACGGCGGCGGGCCGGGTCCTGGTGCACCTCTGTTCATTCCGCTACTCAAGGTTTACATGGCTACCCATTCACTGACTGCTGTGCTGCTCCCGAGCCTGGAGCGGCTACCGTTGATGGACGTCACACTGGAGGCAGACGCCGACAATCCGACCTGGTCGCTGTCTGGCTTCGGCCCATCAAGCCTGCTGGAGCAACTGCGGGGGGGAGCCAACGCCCCCAGGCAGATCCGCGTGACGGTCGACGGCATGCCCTGGATCTTCGCTATTGACGGCTTCACACGGTCACGAGCGCCTGGCGAGAGGCGAGTCCAGATTCGCGGCCACAGCGTCACGTCCCTGCTCGGCGCCTCCGCGCTGCCTGCCCAGACTTGGCTGAACGCCAACGCTCGGACTGCCCAGCAGCTCGTCGCCGAAGCGCTGGAGTTCAGCGGCGTCAACATTGGTTGGCAGATCCCGGACTGGATGGTTCCTGCGCGCGCCTGGAGCTTCAAGGGCAAGCCGCTGGCGGCCGCCGTGCGGATCGCCGAAACCGTCGGCGCTGTGCTTCAAAGCCACCCCACCGACGCGACGCTCCAATTCTTGTCGCGCTATCCCCTGATGCCATGGGAGTGGATGGCTCCTACGACCGTACCTGACGTGTCCGTGCCGAGTGCAGTGATCACCGTCGACAGCACGGACTATGAGGACGCGCCCGAGTGGGAGGCTGTCTATGTGAGCGGGACTACGCAGGGCATTTCTGCCCGGGTACGTCGTGCCGGCACCTCGGCATCGGTGCTTGCCGACGATGTCATTGATGACCTGGTCACGCATGCAGATGCAGCTCGCGAGCGCGGGCGATCAGTCCTAGGCCGCGGCGGCCGGCAGGCAGGGGTCACTATCGGCATGCCCATCCTGACCGGTGGATCGCTGCCAGGCGTGCTGCGCGTCAACCAGTTGCTGGAAGTGGTCGAGCCGAGTGAGGTGTGGCGCGGCATGGTGCGCGGCGTGCGGCTCCGTGCCGGCCCTGAAGAAGTTCGGCAGACGCTGCGCGTCGAAAGGCATTTCGCATGACCGCAAACCTATTTCAGCGCCTGCAGGAGTTGCTGGGCAGTGACGCGAGGCTGGCCGGTGACGTGGCTGTCGCTGAGGCCACAGGCATGGCGGTGGTGACATTGCCAGGCGGCGGCCAGCTCCGCGTGAACAATCCTCTGGGACTCGCCAGCGGTGCACGTGTGTACGTCCAGGGCGGCGCGATCACCGGCCCCGCGCCCGATCTGCCGTTCGTTGAGATCGAGATCTCGTAGGAGGACACGAAAAAAAAGACGGGCGACCTGGTTCGGTGCGCTAACACCTCCCCAGGACCCAACCTGCAGAACGAGCCTGCAAGCCGGCAAGGCCCGCCACCCTGTACAGAGTGCGGCCGAGCCTACCAAATTTCCAAATAGAGGAACTGGCTTGCAAATGGAAGAAATACGATGCGGCGCCTGCGGCCGCAAGCTGGGCAGCGGCGTGTACACGCACCTGGTCATCAAATGCCCCCGCTGCGGGGCCCTGAACACCTTGAGAGCCACGAGCTCCTTACCTGAGCGCCCTGAGCGCCTTTCAACCGAAAGAGCGACTCATGAACCCCGCACCCATCATTCCCTGGCTCGGAGGCAAGCGCCGCCTGGCTGACCTCCTGCTGAGCCGCTTCCCGGCGCACGGCTGCTATGTCGAGGTGTTCGCCGGAGGGGCCGCGCTGTACTTCCTGCGCCACCCCGCCGAAGTCGAGGTGATCAACGACGTGAACGGCGACCTGGTCAACCTGTACCGGGTGGTCAAGCACCACCTGGAAGAGTTCGTCCGGCAGTTCAAGTACGCGCTGTCCAGCCGCCAGATCTTCAAGTGGACCCAGGCCACCCCGCCCGAGGCCCTGACCGACGTGCAGCGGGCGGCGCGGTTCTTCTACCTGCAGCAGCAGGCCTTTGGCGGGCGCGTCGACGGCCAGACCTGGGGCACTGCCACCACCGCGCCCGCCATCAACCTCCTGAGGATCGAGGAGAACCTGAGCGCTGCGCATCTGCGCCTGGCCAGCGCCTACATCGAGCAGCTCGACTGGGGGGCTTGCATGGACCGCTATGACCGGCCGCACACGCTTTTCTACCTGGACCCGCCGTACTGGCAGACTGAGGGCTACGGTGTGCCCTTCGAGTGGCCCCAGTACGACCTGATGGCCGCCAAGCTGCGCCAGCTCAAAGGCAAGGCGATCATCAGCCTCAACGACCACCCGGACATCCGGCGGTGTTTCGAGGGCTTCGACATGGAGAGCTTGGCGATCGACTACACGGTAGGCGGCGGCGCCAAGCGGGCCGAGCGGCAGGAGCTGATCATCTACAGCTGGGACCGCGCGGTGGAACCGGCGGGGCTGTTCTAGCTTAGCTCGGGAGACGAGACGGTCGGCGCTGGGGGAGCTGCTGAGGCGATCGTATGCAGCACAGATTCGATCACCAGCGGCACGTGCAGCCCAACAAAGGAGAGAAGGGAGAAAGCCTTCAGGCTGTTCAGCCGCGTGCCGTAGTCGGAAACCTCCCCGTGCATCACTTGATGGCGGTTCAAGGCGGTGAACTTTCCGCCCGCAGCCTTGGCATCCCGTTGCATCGGGTTCAGCAGGAGGTCAAGGTCGGCGAACTTGATCAACGGCTGGAGAAGTCCACTGATCTCAGGGTCCACTGCGCTCCACTGAGCGATTTTCTCCTCCAGCGCCTCGCGGCCGGTCTTCTGGAACACCGATTTGATCTGTGCGATTTCGCTTAGTAGGCCGTCGGCCTGCGCGATAAAGACGGGGATCGACAAATATGCGCCGTCGAACAAATGTGAGAGGTGGGCATACGCCGCCGCTTCGATCGCTTGGGCGCGAGCAGGGTACTGTGCAACCAGCCGCGACTTGATGGAGTCAAAGTTGTGGGTGAAGTACTCCTCGAATACCTGGTCGACAGTGGCGGCGTCGATCGAGCCCGCAGCCGACGCCTCTAGTTTGTCAAGCAGCTTGAAAACGTCCTCGAGCGAGTCGTTCCAGCCAAAGAACCAGCCGCTGGCTGCGGCCAACTTCATGGCGTCCCTCGATCGCTCGGGAAGCTCGTCGAGCTTCTTCTGGACACTCGGCCAGTCGACCCGGCTCAGCGCCCTTAGCGTGGGCGTCGCTGCTTCGACGAAAGCGGCGATCGCCGGGGCCGCGGCCCTCACTATGTTTTGGATGCCCAGATATGTGGCACCCGCCATGGCCAAGACGTTGAGGATCTCCGGCTTGTGCTCATTGAAGAGTTCCCGAAGTTGTGCAGTTGTGAGCAGAGGTTTGTCCGGCATGTCGAGACCCGTCGAAGTCGGGTCAGTATGCCTACGGTAATTCTGTTGCTCCTGGAGTAACGTGCAGGCGAGTGAGTTATCGCACGCTGACGGCGTTACTTATCGCGCCGCGCTTCACGTGCTATCCCGTCCGACGCCGAGCCTGCACCGCGGAGGCCGTGAAGAGACGGTTCTCAATCCTGCATGCGGTCGTATTCGCTCTGGGCGCGTTCGAGTTCGGGGCCGTAGCTCAGCGCCCACGCGTAGAGCGCTGCAAACGGCTGCTGCAGCGAACGGCCCAGCGGCGTGATCGTGTACTCGACGCCCACCGGCTTGGTGGGCAGCACCTCGCGCCGGACCAGGCCGTTGCGTTCCAGGCGCTTGAGCGCATCGGCGAGCGCCTTGTGCGTGATGACGTCGAGCCGGCGCAGGATCTCGTTGAAGCGCGACGGCTTCTCGCACAGCACCGTCAGGATCAGCACCGACCATTTGTTGGCGATGTGCTCCAGGATCGGCCGCGTCTTGCGCGCATCGATCAGCGCGACGTCGGCGACCTCCTGCTTCGCCGGGCTGGACCTGGTGGCCTTGACGGCGGGTGGGGCGGTGGCACGGGGCATCGGTCTACTCCTTGATATCTACGCTAAATATAGTGCGTAATTGACCGTAGATATAGGATCTATACCATCGTCTCCATCAATTTCAGATGGAGTCTTCAGATGGGCAAGTTGACGAAAAAAGTCGTGTTGGTGGTCGGTGGTGGCAGCGGCATCGGCGCGGCCATTGCGCAACGCTTTGCGGCCGAAGGGGCGGATGCCCATGCGACCAGCCGCGCGGCGATGGAGGGTGTGTCGGATGGGCCTTGGGGCGATGGCGCAGGCCGTCTTCGCACCGTGCGCGCCGATGCAGGGAGCGCAGCGGATCTCGCGCGCGTCTTCGCCAGGGTCCGCGCGGAAGCGGGCCGCATCGACGTGCTCGTGGTCAATGCCGGCATTTCCGAACACGCGACGCTGGGAAGCATCGGCGAGGACCATTTCGACCGGACCTTCGGGCTGAACGTGCGCTCGGCGCTTTTTGCAGCCCAAGGCGCGATCGAGCTCATGCCCGATGGCGGAAGCATCGTGCTGGTCGGCTCGATCGCCGGCGCGATCGGCACCAAGGGCTACGGCGTCTACGGTGCCAGCAAGGCCGCGTTGCGTTCCTTTGCGCGCACCTGGGCCAACGAACTCGCGCCGCGGCGCATCCGCGTCAATGTCGTGAGCCCGGGCCCGATCGACACCGCGATGTTCGATGCGGTGTCCGACGCGGTGCGCGATGGCCTCACGAAGCTGATTCCGCTGGGCCGCCTCGGACGCGCCGATGAAGTGGCCGCGGCCGCGCTCTTCCTGGCCAGTGACGACAGCAGCTTCACCACCGGCGCCGAGCTCTGCGTCGATGGCGGCATGGCGCAGGTATGACGATCGAATCAATCGCAAAGGCCCGTCCATGACCACCCTCTGCATGGTCGATCCCGCGGCGCGTCAGTTGGCGCTGACGTTCGCTGCCTTCGATCCGAGCCAACAGCCGATCGCGGAATATCGCGCGAATCTGGCCAGCCTCTTTCCTGCGCTTGCACCGACCTTCGAGGAACGCGTGATCCCGGGCGCACCTGGATCGGCGCCGGTCCGGGTCCTGATCCATCGGCCCCGGCAGGTCGGCAGCGAACGCCTGCCCGCCATCCTGTTCCTCCATGCGAGCGGCTTCATTTCCGGCACGCCCGACATGTTCTCGGCGGCCAACGACGCGATGGCGCAGCAGCATCGAGCGCTGGTGGTGTCGGTGCAGTACCGCTTGGCCCCGGAGTCGCCGTTCCCGGCCGCGCTGCAGGACGCGCATGCCGCACTGGTCTGGCTGTTCGCGCAGGCCGACGCGCTGGGTGTGGACCCCGCACGGATCATCGTGATGGGCGAGAGCGCGGGCGGAGGCCTCGCCGCCATGCTCACGCTGCTGGCGCGCGACCGGGGTGAGCACGCCGTGGCGGGCCAGGTGCTGGTCTATCCGATGCTCGATCCGCGCACGGGCACCGACGATGCGCCGGTGCACAACCCGAGCACGGGCGAGTTCCTGTGGACCGTCCGGCACAACCGCTTCGCGTGGGCTGCCTTGCGCGGCGACGCGGCGATCGATGCGCGATGGCTGCCGTACCTCGTGCCCGCCCTGGCGCCGGACCTGCATGCACTGCCGCCGACCTTCATCGCGGTGGGCGCGCTCGACCTGTTTCTCGAAGAAGACGTCGCCTATGCGTTGCGGCTGTCGCGCGCGGGCGTGCGGGTCGAAGCGCATGTCTACCCGGGCGGCATCCATGGCTTCGACTTCGTGCCGTGCGAGGTGAGCGCGCAGTACCGCGCCGACCTGGCCGCGGCGTTGACCTGGATGCTGGCAGGCGCGCCCGCGGCCTGAGCGGTCGGGTGCCGGAACGCCCGCCCAGGCGCGCCTGCACTTCAGACCTGCCCGACCCCGCCGTCTTTCATCAGGTCCGCACCCGTCATGTAGGAGCTCTGGTCGGACGCGAGGAACAGCGCCGCGTCTGGCGGTGGCTGCCGCCGACCATCCGCTGGCGCGCTTCGGTGGCCGCATCCCCCGGCGCGAGTTGAGCAGGCACGTGCAGCTCGTGCTCACCGACAGGTCCGACCTGACGATGGGGCGGGAGTGCGCCGTCGCATCGCCATCGACCTGGCGCCTGGCCGACCTGTCGACCAAGCACGCGTTCCTCAAGGACGGCGTGGGATGGGGCGGCATGCCCCTGCACATGATCGCGCAGGACATCGCCCGGGGACGCTGGTCGTGCTGGACGTGGACGACATGCCGCGCTCCGGTTTCATCCTGACGATGTCGGCCTGGCACCGGGCCTCGCAACCGCCAGGGCCCGCGGGCCAGTGGTTCGTCGAGCATTTGAAGGCCTTGTGGCGCCAGGACGATGTCGCGCAGCGTCCATAGGGGGGCGTTCGGGGCGCCGGTCGACCCATGGCATGGCAGCGCAGCAAATCGCGCCGATCAGGCGTGGCGTCGGCCACGGCTTTCGGCCGGTCCTGGCCGTGGCACAGCAGATGGCGCGCCGACGGCTGCATGCACGATGGGTGTGGACGGGGCGAGCGCTCCCGCGTCGGGTACCACTGGCATCGCGCACACGCCGGCACCGGCGGCACCGCGCTCGTGTCCATGCCCAGACTCAGCCCCTCAAGCGATGACTTCCTGACGCTTCACACCTAGCGCGTGACGCGCGGCTCGGCGGGGGCCGGCATGGGCGAGGCCGGCGGCGGTGCGGCGACGGGGGATGCCGTCACCCGGCCACGACGCTGGATCTGGGTCTGGATGTACCGGAGTTCATTCTTCGACACCGTGTTGCCGGGATCCAGTCCGAGCACGCGTGCGTGCAGCGCCTTGGCCGCCTCGAAGTCTCCGAGCTCGACCTGGGCGAAGGCCATGCCCCGCAGCGCACGCGTGGTCTCGGCCGTCTTCGATTCCGGTGGCGTGATCTCCGCAGCCTCCAGCGCCGTCTTGAACCCGTCGAAGGACGCATGCCAATCGTGCTCGAGCGCGTCGATCTGCGCGCGCTCGGAAAGGTATTGCGAGTTGCGTGGCGACAGCCGGATCGCGGTGTCGAACGCTTGCTTCGCTTCCGGGATGCGATGCAGGTCGACCAGCGCATACCCTGCCAGGAAGTAGGCCTGGCCCCACTCGGGCCCCTGAACCCGGGCCGACGTCTGGGTTTTCGCGCCCTCAGACGCGTACCACAGGGTCTCGGCCAAGGATCGGGCGGAGTACGACAGGACGGCGTCCTGTCGAAATTTCTTTTCGTACCCGGCGATGGCTTGTTGTGCCAGCGCCAAGGCCTGCGCTGGCTTCCTTGCGCCGATCAAGGCCGCGGCCTGGCGCACCAGGGTTGCGTTGGCATCCTCTGCGGCCGAGGCCACCGTCGGGGACCCCGTCGCCCCTGTGGGGATTTCGGGCTGGCCCGCACAGGCGCAGAGAAGGATCAACAGCGGCAGCGTCGCGGTGAGCTGGGTTCTTCGATGCATGGCGGGTCCGTTGGAAATGTTTCGTTGACAGATGGGCTTCAATGCGGAATCGCTTGAGGCCAGGCGCGAATGATGGCCAATTCAAGACGTGCCTTCGCCTCGAAGACTGTCGTTCGTCACGAAGATCTCACGGAAATGGGGACCGCGATGGCGATGAAGATTTGTGGCACGGGCGGTTCCGCACGGGTCGGCATGGAAGGGGAAGGGGGCGTTGTGCTTGAGCGGGGGGGCCGTGTTGCGCACGGTGCAGAAGCTGCCAGCCATGACGGACTTGCGCGTGAGCATGTTTCCGGATAAGCAAGCACCGAATGCTTCTAAGCGCTGGCCTCGGTCTGAGGCAAGGTGGCGTGCGAAATGCTGCGGCCCCAACCGCCATCGCGAACGAACCAAGGAGCAGACATGAGCTTTCGCCTTCGCCTCGTGCCCCCGCCGCGCCCGACCGACCCAACCGCCGAACGCCCGCCGGCGCGCATGCGTGCCGGCGGCGAGCGCGTGCCCGACACGAGCTGGACGGACCGCACCGACACGCACGACATCGACGGCTCCTGGCGCGGCGTGATCCAGGCGCATGGCGGGCTGCGCGGCGGCACGCTGCGTGCGCCGTGGTGGGCGCGCTCCTGAGTGCTGCGCTGGCAACGCGCGCCGGTGCGCGGCTGTGCGCGCGACAGCAGACCGGAGGGATCGCTGCGCAGCGCCGAGCATTCGAAGACCCTTCCAGGGCCATTTCCGCTGGCACGCGCTCTGCAATGGAAGCGCAGGCATCGCCCGCCCTGGGCGGTCGCCTCGAACCCTCCACGATCCAACCCCAGGAGCCACGCGCCATGAACGACCGTCTCAGCCGCATCCATGCATCGCCTTCCGTCGCGGTGAAAGAAAACCTCGACTACCCGGTGATCGACACCGACGTCCACACCAACGACTACGCACCCGCCGTCGAGGACTACGTTGCGACCTATGCCGGCGTGCATCTGGTCGATGTGCTGCGAAAGGCTGGCGAGGAGCGCGCCGGGCGCGGCGGCATCGGCAACGGCAAGAGCTGGTACGAGCAGACGCCCGTCGAGCGCCAGCACTTCCGCACCATCCGCTCGCCCTGGTGGGCGCGGGTGACCAAGAACACGCTCGACGTCGCGACCTACCACCTGCCCGAGCTGCTCTACGAGCGGCAGGAAGAGCAGGGTTCGGACTACTCGGTGCTGTTCCCGAACAACGTGCTCGCGCCGCTGGGCGTGCGCGACCCCGAGGCGCGTGGCGCGCTTCAGAAGGCGCTCAACCACTACCACGCCGATCTTTATCGCAAGTACAGCGACCGCCTGACGCCCGTGGCCGGCATCGCGCTGAACACGCCGCAGGAGGGCATCGAGCAGCTCGAGTACGCGGTCAACGTGCTGGGCCTGAAGGCGATCAACATCGCGGGCAGCGTGAAGCGGCCGATCAAGGCGCTGGCCCAGCGCTTCCCGCTGGCCGAGTACCCGGAGCTGCGCAAGTACATCTCCTACGAGGACTTCTACGGCATCGACAGCGAGCACGACTACGACCCCTTCTGGGCCAAGGTGGTCGAGCTCGGCGTGCCGGTGCTCACGCACTACGGCAGCCAGGGCTGGACCGGCCGCAGCTCGATCTCGAACTACATGTTCAACCACATCGGTCACTTCGCCGACGGCTCCGAGGCCTTTGCCAAGGCGCTGTTCTTCGGTGGCGTGACGAAGCGCTTCCCGCAGCTGCGCGTGGGCCTGCTCGAGGGCGGCGCCGACTGGGGTGCGCGCGTCTACATCCACCTGGTCGACCGCTTCGAGAAGCGCAGCCTCGAGGGCCTGGCGCACTACGACCCGGCCGCGACCGACCGCGCGCTGCTGACCTCGCTGTTCGAGCGCTACGGCAGCGAGCTCACGCAGGGCCGCTCGATCGAGGGTGAAGACCTGATCCGTGACACGCTGGGCCGGCGCTACACCCGTGACGCGCGCCAGCCCTCGGCCGACGAGCTCGAGGACTTCGGGAAGGCCGGCATCTGCAGCGCCGAGGACATCAAGCGCCAGTGGGTCGACAGCTTCTTCTTCGGTTCGGAATCCGACGACCGCACGGTGGCCCATGCCTTCAACGACAAGGCCAACCCGCTGGGCGTGAAGGTCAATGCGATCTATTCCTCCGACGTCGGCCACTGGGACGTGCCGGACCTGACCGACGCGCTGGCCCAGGCGCATGGCCTGGTCGACGAAGGCGTGATCAGCGAGGCCGACTTCAAGGCCTATGTGTTCGAGAACCCCTACCGCCTCTACACCGAAGCCAATGCGGACTTCTTCAAGGGCACGGCGGTGGAGGCCAGGCTCAAGACAGCGGCCCTGCGCTGATCGGTGGCCTGGGTGGCGCGGGGACCGCCCGGCTTCAGGCCGCCAGCGGCAGCGTGTCTTCCGGCTCGTCCGCGAGGAAACCGCCCGACTGGTGGCGCCACAGCCCCGCATAGTGCCCGCCCAGCGCGAGCAGCTCGGCATGCGTGCCCTGCTCGACGATGCGGCCCTGGTCGAGCACCACCAGCCGGTCCATGCGCGCGATGGTCGAGAGGCGGTGCGCGATCGCGATCACGGTCTTGCCCTCCATCAGGCCGATCAACTGTTCCTGAATCGCGGCCTCGATCTCGCTGTCGAGCGCCGAGGTGGCCTCGTCGAGCACCAAGATCGGCGCGTTCTTCAGGATCACCCGCGCAATCGCGATGCGCTGGCGCTGGCCGCCCGAGAGCTTCACGCCGCGCTCGCCGACCTGCGCGTCATAGCCCGTGCGGCCGCGCCAGTCGCTGAGCTGCGAGATGAAGTCGTGCGCCTGCGCGGTGCGCGCGGCCTGTTCGATCTCGGCAGGCGTGGACTGCGGTCGACCGTAACCCACGTTCTCCGCGATCGAGCGGTGCAGCAGCGAGGTGTCCTGCGTGACCAGCCCGATCGCCGCGCGCAGGCTCTCCTGCGTCACATCTCGCACGTCCTGCCCGTCGATCACGATGCGGCCGCGCTCGGCATCGTAGAAGCGCAGCAACAGGTTCACCAGCGTCGACTTGCCCGAACCCGAGCGGCCGACCAGGCCCACGCGCTCGCCCGGCTTGACCACCAGATCGAGCCCGTCGATCACCGGTCGCGTGCCGCCGTAGGCGAAGTCGAGCTGTTCGAAGCGGATTTCGCCGCGCGTGACCTCGAGCGCCCGGGCATCGGGGGCATCCAGCAGTGCATGCGGCACGCCGATGGTCTCCATGCCGTCCTGCACTGTGCCAATGTTCTCGAAGATGCCGGCGATCTCGAACGAGACCCAGCCCGAGGCGTTGGCGATCTGCCAGGCCAGCGGCAGGGCGGTCGCCACCTGCGCGGCGCTCACCACACCCTGGCTCCAGAGGGAGAGGCCGACGGCCGTGGTGCTGGTCAGCAGCAGCGCGTTCATCACGTTGAGCGTGAGCAGGAAGCGCGCGGTCATGCGCATGTGGCCGGCGATGGTGCGCTGGTGGGCATCGATCACCTCGCGCACGTACTGGTCCTCCTCGGCCACGCGCGCGAAGAGCTTGACCGTGAGGATGTTGGTGTAGCTGTCGACCACGCGCGCCACCACGCCCGAACGCAGTTCCGAGCGGGCGCGCGCCAGCTCGCGCAGCCGCGGCACGAAGAAGCGCAGGAAGCCCGCGTAGCAGGCGATCCAGACCAGCGTGGGCAGCCCCAGCCGCCAGTCGGCCAGTGCGGTCAGCACCAGCGTGATCACGCCGTAGGTGGTGATGAAGGTCAGCGCCCGGATCGACGACAGCACGCTGTCGCGCACGGCTTCGGCGGTCTGCATCACGCGGTTGGCGATGCGGCCCGCGAAATCCTTCTGGAAGAAGGGCCAGCTCTGGCGCACCACGTGCCAGTGGCTCTGCCAGCGCACCAGCGTCGTGACGCCGGGGATCAGCAGGTTGTGGCGCACCGCGATGTCCACCGCCTGCAGCATCGGCCGCAGCAGCAGGATCAGGCCCAGCATCGCGGCCAGCTTCGTGCCGTGCGCGGCCAGCGCCGCCGCGCGGTCGGGCGCCTCGAGCAGCTTGACGATCTGCCCGAGCACGACCGGGATGCCCATGTCGGCCAGCGCCACCAGCACGCAAGTAGCGAGCATCGCGAGGTAGGGGCCCTTGGTCTGGCGGATGAAGTGCCAGTAGAAGGCGCCGAGCTGCGGCGGTGGTGCCTGCGGGCTCGGCGTGCGGGTGCCATGGATGAAGGACTCGAAGGCTTTGAACATGAGAGGAGGGGAAGGCGAGGAGGGGCTGTGCATGGCGCGGAACCCCTGCGTGTTGCAAGAGCGGTGCCTGTGCATTCGGGCCGGATCACGTGGTCGCTGCGCGGTGCGGCGCAATGACGGGCTCCTGCTGTGGCGAGGGCAGCATCTGGCTGGGGACGGGTGCTTCCGTGCCGACAGTGGATCGCGGATGCACCTCGCGCTCCTTGCGGGTTCGCCGATGTTGTATACAGGCGCTGGCACTCTCCCGCCAAGCCCTCGACCATGCACCTTCCATTGTCCTCACCGCACGCTCCGGCGCCTGTTGCATGACGCTGCGCATCGTGCCGGCATCGCTCGAAGACGCGGCGGCCGTGGCGCGCATCCATGTCGAAGCCTGGCGCGCCGCCTATGAGGGCATCATCCCGGCGCCATTTCTTGCGGCCATGTCGGTGTCGCGACGCGAGGCGGCCTGGCGCGAGTCGATCGCCCGCGGGGCGCCTGAAGTACTCGTCGCCAAAGGGGCCGCCGGCGTCGTCGGCTGGATTGCCTTCGGTGCCTCTCGCGACGCCGATGCGGACGCCGTGCAGGCAGAAGTCCACGCGATCTATCTGGCGCCCGATCATTGGGCGCAGGGCATCGGCGGCTTGCTGTGGACGGAGGCGCGGCGCCGGCTTGCCTTGCAAGGCTTCGAGCGTGTCAGCCTTTGGGTGTTGGCCGAGAACGCGCGTGCGTTGCGCTTCTATCGGGCCATGGGGTTGACGCTCGATCCGACAGGGCAAAAGGACAGCGAGCGGGGCGGGAAACGGCTGCTGGAATTGCGGTACGTCATGGCATTGGCGCAGCAGGAGGTCTGAAGCGGTTCGAAGGGATCGCATGCGCTGCGCATCGAGCTGGACTCGACATCAGCCGAACCGGCTCTCCATGGGTACGGCAACGCCGGCACCGGTATCGCTTCTCGAGCGAAATGGCGTGTGGATCGCGTCTCGGCATCCAGCGGGCGCCATCGCCGCCGACGATGCGGCCGGTGTCGGTCCGTATCGCGAATGACCGCGGCGACGCCCGGACAGTGCAAGAGGTCCGGACCGACCTGGCGCCGGAGCGCTCGCATGCAGGGTTCCGGGCTCGGGCTCACGGTGTGGCTGCGCGTGGCGTGCCGGACGAAAAGCGCAACAACGTCGATCGAAGGACGGCGACCTTGGCTTCGAAAAGGAACCGGCCATCGCGTTCACCCACCCAACGGAAGCCCAGCCCTCGATGCAGCCGGATGGATGCCGCGTTGGATGCATGCGCGCCGGACTGGAGCAGGGCGTCCGGCCATCCGTCCATCGCGTCGGCGGCCTGGGCGAGCAGCGGTCGGAGCACGGCGGTGCCGTGGTGGGCCGGGTGCACCTGCAGGGACTTGACGCGAAGCGCGCCATCGTGGGGAGGCAGGTATTCCAGGTAGGCCACCAGCGCGTCGTGGCGCCGAAGCGTGAGCAGTCGGGCGCCCTGCGCCAGTTCGCGTGCCAGGTCGACGCGCCGGCGGGCCGGATCGAAGGTTTCCCCCGCCGATCGCAAATGAGGCGTCATGTTCACCTGGTCGAGCGCCACGATCTCGTCCGAGAGTGTCACGCGGGACGATCGGGCGCCCTGCATGGCGCAAAGCCGTCGGGTCTGCGGGGCCGTCACTTGAGGCCGAAGCCCAAGCCCCGCAGCACCGCGTGCAGCGCGTCGCGTCCGGCCAGCGCCTCGGGGCCGCGCACGCGCTGGGTGGCCTGCTCAGTCCAGTCGCGTTCGGGCAGGCCCTGCTCGCGCTGGAAGCTGCGCAGGCGCTGGTCGTAGGCGGCCAGCGCGGCGGCGCCGCCATCGGGCGCGCCGTACCGTTCGCGGAACAGCACCGCCTCTTGCGGCAGGCGCGGCTTGACCGAGGCCGGCGCGGCCGGGTCCGGGTGGCCGATCGCGAGGCCGAACAGCGCGAAGACGTTCGGCGGCAGGCCGAGCTCGGCCGCGACCTCGGCCGGCTTGTTGCGGATGCCGCCGGTGTAGACCGCCCCCAGTCCCAGCGACTCGAGCGCGACCACCGCGTTCTGCGCGGCCAGCGCGGTGTCGATGGCGCCCAGCAGGAAGGTTTCGAGATAGTCCAGCGCGGCCGACGGCACCGAAAGGACCCGGCCTACTTCTTCCAGCCGGTGCAGGTCGACCAGCCAGAGCAGGAAGACCGGCGCCTGGACGATGTGCTTCTGGTGGCCCGCGAGCGCCGCCAGCCGGGCCTTGCGTTCGGGGTCTTCGACCACCACCACGCTCCAGGGCTGGAGGTTGGACGAGGAGGGGGCCGATTGGGCGGCCGCGACCAGCAGTTCCAGCGTGCCCTCGGGCAGCGGGTCGGGCCGGTAGGCCCGCACCGAGCGGTGGCCGATCAGCGTGTCGAGCGTCTCGTTCCAGGCGGTGGCGGGGTTCAGTGCCGCATCGCGGTAGCGCTCGCTCAGGCGGGTCGCGGAGACGGCGGGGGTGGCTTCGGATGTGGTGATGGAGGTGGTCATGTCGGTATTTCGAGCTGAGCGGATGCAGGGGTCACGCGGCGCGGTCCGGCGGCGTGGTGGCCGTGCGCCTGCGCGCCAGCAGCCAGCCTTCCAGCTCCGGATCGGCGAAGGCCCGGTCGGCGATGAAGTGGTCGCCTTCCGGATAGAGGGTGTACGCCACGGGGTTGCCCTGCAGGCGCAGCGCCTCGACGTGGGCCTCGATCGCCGCGGCCGGCAGCTTGTCGTCGCTGCCGCCATGGAAGATGCGCACGGGCAGGCCGCGCAGGTCCTGTGGTCGAGCGGTTTCCGGCACCCGGCCCGACACCGCGACCAGGCCGGCGAAGCGGCCGGGATGGCGTGCCGCGATCTCCCACGCGCCCGCCGCGCCCAGGCTGAAGCCCGCGATCAGCACGCGCGCAGGGTCGACCGTGCCCGAGGCGGCCAGCGCGTCGACCAGCGACAGCAGATCGTCGGCGCGCTCGGGCCAGGTCGCGGCTTCGGGCAGCTGGGGCGCGATGAAGTGATAGGGCAGGCCGGCCGATTCGGCGACGAGGCGTGGCGGCGCCCAGCGCAGCAGCAGGTCGAGGTCATGGCCGCGATCGCGCGCGCCATGCAGGAAGAGCAGCGCGGGCGCGGGCTTGGGTGCGGTAGTGCGCGCCAGCAGGTAGGGCAGCGGGCCGCGCGAGGTCAGCCAGGTGTTGCGTTCGAGGGTGCTCAAGGGAGTCTCTGGAAAGATGTGGACGAGGGTGTGCAGAGCGCGTGAGAAGGACAGGGTTGCAGATTTCGGGCCAGCGCCGCACCCGCTTGCGGCGGGCCCATCTGCTGTGCCGCGAGCAGTGGACGCAGTGGCGTTGCTGCCTTGCCAGCATGCACTGCTGCCACATGTCGCCGCGGCATAAGCTCAAGCGAAAAGCTTCGTTGGCCTGGCGCGCCGCCGGCGCCACACTCGCGCGATGAATTCCGGGCACGACATGCGGCAGGCGCCTGCGCGCGACAGCGACAGCGACCACCAGGGCCAGACCGACCGCGTGGTGGACTGGCTGCTCGACGGCCTCGAATGGCAGGCCAGCGTGTTCCACGTCGGCCAGTACTGCGGCCGCTGGCGCGCCTCGACCGCCGGCCGGGCCCGCGCGAGCTTCCACCTGATCCTCGACGGCCGCTGCTGGCTGCACCGGCCTGGGCTCGCGTCGGTGGCGCTGACGCCGCGCGACGGCGTCTTCCTGATGCGCGACGTGCCGCATTTCCTCTCGCCCTACAGCGATCCGGCCATCGACTGCGCGCCGCGCGCGATGCAGCCGCTGTCGTCTGCCGCTGCGCTCGGCGAGACCGGCCTGGCCTGCGGCTTCTTCTCCTTCGACGGGCCCTTCCGCGCGCTGGTGACGGATGCCTTTCCCGACTGCCTGCTGTTGCGAGCCGACGACCGCACCAACGCCTCGGCCGCGACCCTGTTCGACCTGATGCGCAGCGAAGCGCACCGCACGGGTTCGGAACCCTCGGCGCTGATGGACCGGCTGGCCGGCCTGCTGTTCTTCTACGGCCTGCGCCACGTCTCGCACGGCGAGGCGCAGGCGCGCGGGCTTTGGGCGCTGCTGCGACGCCCGGGCTTCGCGCCGCTGGTGTCGCAGCTGCTGCAGGCGCCCGAGCAGGCCTGGACCGTCGACGAGATGGCCGCACGCGTGCACCTGTCGCGCGCGGCCTTCTTCCGCCAGTTCGCCGAGGCCTGCGGCCAGTCGCCGCTGCAGTTCTTGCTGTTGCTGCGCATGCAACTCGCGGCGCGGCTGCTCGCGCAGGGTGAGTCGATCGCGCAGGTGGCGCAGGCCGTGGGCTACGAGTCCTATGCGGCGTTCTCGCGGGCCTTCAAGCGTGTGATCGGCGCGCAGCCGGGCGCCTGGCAGCGCGCGCGCATGAACGGGCACAATTCAGAGACGCTCGGTCATTGAGCGTGCGGCGGTCGCGACGAACAATCGTGCATCGCCGGCCCTTTCGGAACCCAGCCCCGAGGAGACAACGTTCATGACCCGCCTGACCCTGCACACCGAGGCCTCGGCACCCGAGGGCAGCCAAGCCTTCGTGGCGCGCGCCGTCGCCAACAACGGCTTCCTGCCCAACCTCATCGGCATCCTGGCCAACTCGCCCTCGGCCCTCGAGACCTACCTCACGGTGGTGCAGATCAACGCGCGTGGCTCGCTCACGCTGGCCGAGCGCGAGGTGGTGCAGATCACCGCGGCCCGGCTGCACGGCTGCGACTTCTGCGTGGCCGGCCACACGGCCGCAGCGCTCAAGCAGGCCAAGCTCGGCACCGGCGCCGTGATCGCGCTGCAGAACGGCGAGGCCACGGGCGATGCGCGCCTCGATGCGCTGCGCGTCTTCACGGAGGCGATCATCGCCACGCGCGGCAATGTCGACGACGTTGCGCTCACCGCCTTCCGCGCCGCCGGCTACTCCGAGGCGCAGGCGCTCGACACCATGCTGGGCGTGAGCCTGGCCACGCTGTGCAACTTCGCCAACAGCCTGGCGCGCAGCCCGGTCAACCCGCAGCTGCAGCCCTACCTGCCCGAGAAGCTGCAAGCCGACACCGGAAGCTCCCGTGCGGGCTGAGGCCGTGCGCGACTGGCTGGCCGCGCACGCGGAGGCGCTCGATGCCGACGACTCGCAGGCCGCGCAGGTGGTGCCGCGTCTGGCGGCTGCGGGTCTGTTCCGCTTGGGCGTGCCCAAGGAGTTCGGCGGCGAAGGCGGCATCGACGATGCCGTCGAGGCGATCGCCGGCGTGGCCGAGCAGTCGCTGGCTGCGGCCTTCAGCTTCTGGGGCCAGCGCGCCTTCATCGAGTACCTGCTGCAGTCGCCCAATGCGGCGCTGCGCGAGCGCTGGCTGCCCGCGCTGCTCGACGGCACGCAGGCCGGCGCGACCGGGCTGTCGAACGCGATGAAGTTCCTCGGCGGCATCGAGGCCCTGGCCATCTGGGCCCGGCCGTCGCCTCATGGCGCCGGCTGGCTGCTCGACGGCACGGTGCCCTGGTGCACCAACCTGCGTGCGGACAACTTCGTGACCGCCGTGGCGGTGGCGCGAGAAGACGGCGGCGCGCCGCTGATCGTGGCCCTGCCATCGGACCGCGCGGGCCTCGAACGCAGCCCCGACCTCGACCTGATCGCGCTGCGCGGCAGCAACACCGCCTCCCTGCGCATCGAGGGCCTGGCGATCGACGAGACCGACCTGCTGCATGCCGACGGCAAGCAGTTCCTGCCGCAGGCGCGGCCGGCCTTCCTGGGGCTGCAGTGCGGCATGTCGATCGGCCTGGCGCGGGCCGCGCTCGAGGCCGCGACGCAGCGCAGCGGGGCAGGACGCGAGGTGCTTGAGGCCCCGATCGAAGCGCAGCGCCAGGCGCTGCGCGAGGCGACCGAGGCGCTGCATGCGGGCCTGCTGAGCCTGCGCTTCCTCGCCCACCCGGTCGAGCTGTTCAGGCTGCGGCTCGCGCTGTCGGAGATCGTGCAGCAGGCGGTGCAGCTCGAGCTGCAGGCCAGCGGCGGGCGGGCCTACCACCGCGACCAGGTCTCCAGCTTCGCGCGCCACTGGCGCGAGGCGGCCTTCGTCCCGATCGTGACGCCCAGCGTGACGCAACTGCGGGGCGAACTGCTCAAGCACGACGCCAGGCTTCGGGCCGCCGCGGCCGCATGAACGGGGCGCCGACAGCCCCCGAGGCCGGCGCCGGCGGCCCCGTGCTCGAGGCGCGCGACCTGCGCTTCGGCTACGGCGATGCGCCACTGGTGTTCGACGGCATCTCGCTGCAGGTCGCGCCGCGCGAGATCGTCTGCCTGCTGGGTGGCAGCGGCTGCGGCAAGTCGACCTTGCTGCGCGTGCTCGCGCGGCTCGAGACCGGCCATGGGACGCACACGCGCGGCGAGGTGCGCTTCCTCGGCGCACCGCTGACCGCGCCGCACCCGCGTGCGGCGCTGGTGTTCCAGCAGCCCAGCCTGCTGCCCTGGCTCGATGCCGCGCGCAACGTGGGTTTCGGCCTGGACTTCGCGCGCCAGCCCGCGCAGTCGAAAGCCGCGCTGGCGCAGCGCGTGGCCGAAGCGCTCGAGGCCGTGGGCTTGGCGGGCCAGGAGCGCCGCTATCCCGCGCAGCTCTCGGGCGGCATGGCGCAGCGCGTGGCGCTGGCGCGGGCGCTGGCCCGCGAGCCACAGCTGCTGCTGGCCGACGAACCTTTTTCCGCCCTCGATGCCTTCACCCGCGCGGGCATGCAGGACCTGCTGGTCACGCTGGTGCACCGCTGGCACACGGCCGCGCTGCTGGTGACGCACGACATCGACGAGGCCCTGCGCGTGGGCGACCGCATCCTGCTGATGGGCGGCAGGCCCGGCCGCATCGTGCGCGAATGGCGTGTCGACCGGGGCACGGCCGATCCCGCCGCGCTGCTGGGGCTGCGCCTCGAGATCCTCGTCGCGCTGCAAGCCACCGGCGGTGTGCCCGCATGAGCGTGGCGCCCCTTGCCATTCCGATCCCCTTTCTTCAGAAGGACTCCCTCGCATGAACGATCGCTCCCCCTCCGGCACCGGACGCCCTCTGCACATCTGCGCCTCGTCGGCCTGCGACTGCGGCCTCACGCGGCGCGACATGCTGCGCCTGTCGGCCCTGACCGGGGCGGCCGTCGCCGCGCCCTTCCTGAGCGCGGGCGATGCGCGCGCGCAGGCCTTCAAGGGCGACGACCAGCCGGTGAAGATCGGCTACCTGCCGATCACCGACGCCACGCCGCTGCTGGTGGCGCACGGCCGCGGCCTGTTCGAGAAGGAGGGGCTCAAGGCCGAGGCGCCGCGCCTGTTCCGCTCCTGGGCCCAGATCGTCGAGGCCTTCGTCGCGGGCCAGGTCAACGTGGTGCACCTGCTCACGCCGGCCACGCTGTGGGTGCGCTACGGCGCCAGGTTCCCGGCCAAGATCGTGGCCTGGAACCACATCAACGGCTCGGCGCTCACCGTGCTGCCCGAGATCGGCAAGGTGGCCGACCTCGGCGGGCGCACCGTGGCGATTCCGTTCTGGTATTCGATCCACAACATCCTGCTGCAGGACGTGCTGCGCAAGGAAGGCCTGACCGCGGTCACGCGCGCGCGCGGCGCCACCATCGGCCCCAAGGAAGTCAACCTGGTGGTGCTGGCACCGGCCGAGATGGTGTCGGCGCTGGCTGGCAAGTCGATCGCCGGCTTCATCGTGGCCGAGCCCTTCAACGCCGCGGCCGAGATCGCGGGCGTGGGCAAGGTGCTGCGCTTCTCGGGCGACGTGTGGCGCGACCACGCCTGCTGCGTGACCTTCCTGGCCGAGCGCGACGTGGCCGAGAAGCCCGAGTGGGCGCAGCGCGTGACCAGCGCGCTGGTCAAGGCGCAGCTCTGGACCCGCGACAACCGCCTCGAGACCGCGCAGCTGCTGTCGAATGCGGGCGAGCGCCGCTACACGCCGCACCCGCCGCAGACGCTGGCCAAGGTGCTGGCCGCCACCGACTACGTCGATTACGAGAAGAGCGGCGTGGTGCAGCACAAGGGCTGGGCGCAGCGGCGCATCGATTTCCAGCCCTATCCCTACGCCTCGTACACCGAGCAGTTGGTGCGCGCCATCAAGGCCACCAAGGTCGAGGGCGACACCGCCTTCCTCAATGCGCTCGATCCGAAGTTCGTCGCGGGTGACCTGGTCGACACGCGCTTCGTGCGCAAGGCCATCGAGAGCGTCGGCGGCCCGCAGGTGTTCGGTGTGCCGGCCGACTACGCGCGCCGCGAGACCATCGCCGCCTGACCGTGCTGCGCCGCATCCTGCTGCCGCTGACCGGCATCGCGCTGGCCCTGGGCCTCTGGTGGCTGGGCAGCCAGCTGCTGCTGGCGCGCACACCGGTGGCCGCGGCCTTCGCACCCTGGCCTTCGTTGCAGGCGCTGGCCCATCTGCTCGGGGGTGCCGACATCTGGCACCACACGCTGCTGAGCCTGCAGCGCGTGGGCGTCGGGCTGCTGCTGGCCTTCGTGCTGGGCGTGCCGCTGGGCGTGCTCACCGGCCTGTCGCGCGGCTTCGCGCAGGCCAGCACGCCGGTGTTCCAGTTCCTGCGCATGATCTCGCCGCTGTCGTGGATGCCGATCGCGGTGATGGTGCTGGGCGTGGGCGATGCGCCGGTGTATTTCCTGCTCGCCTTCGCGGCGGTCTGGCCGATCCTGCTGAGCACCGCGGCCGGCGTGGCGCAGCTCGACGCCAACTGGCTGCTGCTCGCGCGCAGCCTCTCGGCCACGCGGCGCGAGACGGTGCTGCACGTGATCCTGCCCGGCATCACGGCGCAGATCCTGACCGGTGTGCGCCTGTCCATCGGCATCATCTGGATCGTGCTGGTGCCCGCCGAGATGCTGGGCGTGTCGGCCGGCCTGGGCTACTTCATCCTCGACACGCGCGACCGGCTGGCGTATTCGGAACTCATGGCCGCGATCCTGCTGATCGGCGCGCTGGGCTACCTGCTCGATCACCTGGCGCGCTGGTTGCATGCGCGGTGGCTGCACGCGTAGCGAGGGCCTTTGCCGGAGGCGATGCAGCGATGGCTGCATAGAATCCGCACCCTCGGTGCATCGCAATGCCGGGCCACTCGTGAAAGCGCCATGCCATTTCCTGAACCTTCGAACAGCGTGCCGCGCCGTGCCACCGTGCTGCTGGCCAAGTCCTCCATCACCGGCGCAGCCACGCGCGAAATGGAGGATCTCGCGGGCCGGCTGCAGGCGGTGGAGGGCGTCGGCCACGTCGTCTTCGCCTTCAGCGAGCAGGGCGCGCCTTCGCTGCGCGAGACCTTGACGGCGCTGGCTGACGCGGGCTTCGACGAAGTCTTCATCCTGCCGCTGCTGCTGCCGATGGAGCCCGGCTTCAGGGTCTGGATCGATCGCGCGGTGCATCGCTGGCAGGCCGAGCACCCGCAGCGCCGCTGGCCGCGCGTGCAGGTCGGCGAGCCGCCCGCCGCACTGGCGGGCATGGACGCGCTGCTGCGCGACATGGCGGCGTCGCAGCCCAGCGATCCGGCGTCCACGCCGGCCTCGGCGCTGCACACGGTCGGCTCGCTGATCCCCGCACAGAAGTACCGGGTGCTGGTCTGCCAGGGCGGCCCCTGCAACAACGCGGGCGCGGCACTGGTCTGGGGCCATCTGCGCAACGAACAGAAGCGGCTCAACCTGCGCACCAGCGGCGAAGGCACGATGAGCGCCAAGACCAGCTGCCTCGGCCCCTGTAACCTCGCGCCGGTGGTGCAGGTGTTTCCGGAGGGCACGTACTACGGTGGGGTCGACGAGGCCGGCATCGACCGGATCGTCAGCGAACACCTGCTGGGCGGCCGGGTGGTGGACGCGCTGGCCTATGCACCGCTGCCGGTGAAGCAGCCGCTACGGGCGCCAACGGAAGCTTCCTGAGCGCTGCTGCGCACCCGCAGGACGAGCCCTCGCCGCGTCCGCGAACCCATGCGTCACAGCCTTTGCCGAGGTGGCGATCCGTGACGTGGGAAGAAGCCGGGAAGCACCCCCGTAGGCACAATCGGCCATCGCCAGTCGTTCCGACCACACCCGCCGATGCACCAGCCATCCCCGACATTCCCCTGCACCATCGAGACCGCGCGCCTCAAGCTGCGTGCTCCGGACCTCTCGGACGCCGAAGCCATGTTCGCCTCGTACACCCAGGACCCGGAGGTGGCCCGCTACATGGTCTGGCAACCGCATGCCTCGCTGGAGGCCACGCGCGATTTCGTCCGAAGCTGCGCAGCGGCGTGGCAGGCGGGCTCGGCGCTGCCGTACATCCTCACTTCGAAGGCGGGCGGTGAGCTCATCGGCATGCTCGAGGCGCGGCCTCTCGGCCACGTCGTGAACATCGGCTATGTGCTCGCACGCAGCCATTGGGGCCAAGGCTTGATGGTCGAGGCCCTCCAGGCGTTCACGGCCATCGCCTTGGATCTGCCAGGTATCTTCCGGGTCGAGGCGACCTGCGACGTGGACAACCGCCCCTCCGCCCGGGCGCTGGAGAAAAGCGGCTTCGTGCGGGAAGGGCGGCTGGCCCGCCACACCGTGCATCCGAACCTCTCCGCGGAGCCCCGGGACTGCTTCATCTACGCGGCTTGCCGACCGTAACGGCAGGCCAGTCGCAGCGATCCGGTCCTCGTCCGATGGCGCGCCCCTGACGCATCGTCATCAGGCTGTGGGCGCACCTTGTCCACGTGCCGCCGCAAGGGCCTGCTGCAGCGCGGCGATGAGCCGCTCGGCCACCAGCTTCACGATCGGGCCGACCGGCTTGGTGGCGTCCACGGCCACGGCGATCTCCTGCGGTTCGACCCCGCGGTCGCGCACCGGGATGAAGACCAGCTGGCCCGAGGCCAGTTCGGGCGCCACGTCCAGTTCGGAGGTGAACACCACATGCTGGCCGCCGAGCGCCAGCTGCTTGACCAGCTGCAGCGAGTTGGTCTCGGTGAAGCGCCGCGGTTCCTTGAACAGCCAGTCGTACTGCGCCTCCAGATAGCGCCGGATCGTCAGCGCCTTGCTCTGCAGCGCGACCGGGTGGGCCATGGCCTCCTGGAAGCTCACCGTCTCGCGCTGCGCCAGCGGGTGCCCGGGTGCCACCACGCAACCCAGCGGCAGCGCGCTCTTCCAGAGCACCAGCAACTCGCGTCGCGGCTTCAGGTTGAAGATGGCGGCCAGGTCGGCCTGGCCGGTCAGCAGCGCGGCCTCGGCATCGTCGGGCGTGGCCAGTTCGATGGACAGGCTGACCAGCGGGTGCTGCGCACCCACCTCCCGCACCAGGGCCGGCATGACGCTGGTGGCGTGGCTGTCCATGGCCACCAGCGACACATGGCCCTGGTGGACGCCCTGGATGCGCCGGATCTCGGCGATCACGCCGCGTTCGTCCTGCCGCCAATGGCGCGCCAGCGTGATCAGCGCATCGCCCGAGGGCGTCAGCCGCATGCCACGCGGCAGCCGCTCGAACAGGGGCACGCCGAGCTCTTCCTCCAGCTGCAGGATCTGCCGGTTGATGGCCGAGGCCGCCACGTGCAGTTCGCGCGCGGCCTTCTGGATGGAGCCCGAGCGCGCCACCTGGTCGGCGTAGCGCAGTCCGGCGGGAACGAGCGAATGGCGCATGGAGGGGCATGGGGCATGCGTGGATCGTGCGTACTGATTTTACGTATGCAGCATTGCAAAAATGGTGATGGCCGGCAATGAATTGCATCCCTACGATGCCTGCCATGAGCACATCCTCCCGCCTCGAACACCTCAACATCTGCGCGCCCGAGGTCTTTTGTGCCGAACTGGCCGGCATCTGGGAGCACGCGCCCTGGGTGACCCGCGGCGTCGTGGACCAGCGCCCCTTCGCGAGCATCGACGCCCTGCACGCGGCGATGGTGGGCGTGGTGGCCGCCCTGGACGAGCCCGGGCGCGTCGCCTTCTACGCCGGGCACCCGGAGCTGGCCGGCGAGGACGCCCGCCGGGGCACGATGACCGATGCGTCCATTGCGGAGCAGGGCACGCTGGCGCTGGCGCGGCTGGACGCCCACGAGGCCGAGCGCTGGCGCGCGCTCAACCAGGCCTACCGCGCACGCTTCGGCTTCCCGTTCATCCTGTGCATTCGTCGCCACACGCGGGACTCGGCCCTGCGGGCCTTCGAGCAGCGCCTGCGCAATGAGCGCGCCACCGAACTGGCCACCGCGCTCGACGAAATTGCCGCCATCACCCGCCTGCGGCTCGACCGCAGCACGACCGATGCTTCCCCCGTGGCCAGCCAGGGCGCGCCCATTCCTTCCTGATCCAACCACCGGAGCGACCCATGAACACTCGACGCAGAATTTCCCTCCTGGCGTGCGCGCTGGGCCTGCTGGCCACGGGGGTCTCCGCCGGCGCCCAGGGCCGCTATCCCGACCGTCCGGTGAAACTCATCGTGGCGCTCCCTGCCGGCGGCGGGGTGGACATCATCGCGCGCCTGGTCGGCCAGAAGCTGGCCGCCGTCACCGGCCAGCCCTTCGTGGTGGACAACCGGGCGGGCGCGTCCGGCCGCATCGGCCTGCCGGTGGTGGCCAAGGCCGCGCCGGACGGCTACACCCTCATGGCGTCGCCGGCCTCCTTCCTGACCACCAACAAGAGCATCTTCAAGGAGCTGCCCTACGACCCGCAGGCCGACTTCGCCCCCATCACCAAGCTGGCCAACCAATCCATGGTGCTGGTGGTCAAGGACAAGCAGAAGTTCTCCAGCGCGGGCGCGCTTCTGGCCGCGGCCAAGGCCGGGCCCGGCAGCCTGAACTACGCCAGCTCGGGCGACGGCAGCCCGCAGCACCTGGCCGCCCTGATGTTCGAGACGCGGGCCCAGGTGCGGATGACCCATGTGCCCTACAAGGGCGGCGCGCTGGCCATCACCGACCTGATGGGCGGCAACGTGGACCTGTTGTTCGCACCGCTGCCCGAGGCGCTGCCCTACCTCAAGTCCGGCAAGCTGACCGCGCTGGCGCTGATGAGCGACAAGCGATCGGCGCTCATCGCCGACGTGCCGACGATGCGTGAAGCGGGCATCCCCCACATGGTCATGCAGACCTGGATCGGCCTGCTGGCGCCGGCCGCCACGCCGCGCCCCCTGGTGGACCAGCTGAACCGCCAGGTGCACGCCATCCTGCAGAGAGAGGACGTGAAGAAGCAGTTGCAGGAGATCGGTATGGACGTGGCGCCCACCACCCCCGAGCAGTTCCAGCAGACCATCGCACAGGAGATCGCGCTGCATGCGGAACTGGTGAAGGCTGCGGGGCTGGTGCCGCAATAGGGGCAGTTGCAACAGCGGGCCTCCTGCGCGGAAGCCGAAGATGCCACGGGCCGCGGCCGGTGCGGTGCCGGCGTTCGAAGTCAGTGGAGAATTCCTGCGGCCGCTGCCACTTTCTCCGGCGCGATACGCGGCCCTCACCAGATCCTTCCTCATGCATTCATTCATCGGCGCCGCGTGCGTCGCCATTGCCCTCATTGCCACGGCACTTCCGGCCTCGGCCGCCGCACCCGCCGATGCACCCGCGGCTGCCGCCCGGGTCGCCGACAGGATCTCGGTGCAGACCGAAGGGCAGGGGCCCGACCTCATCCTGATTCCCGGGCTCGCGTCTGCCAGCGATGTCTGGGCCGACGCGTCGGCGAGCTTGCGGCAGACCCATCGGCTGCATCGGGTGCAGGTCGCGGGCTTCGCCGGCACGGCCGCCGGCGCCAACGCCACGGGCGAGGTCGCGGCGCCCGTGGCCGAAGCCATCGCGCGCTACATCGCGCAGCAACAACTGAAGGCACCCGTCGTCGTGGGCCATTCGCTGGGCGGGGAGGTCGCGCTGATGCTCGCGGCGCGCCATCCCGAGGCCGTCGGCGGGCTGGTGGTGGTCGATGCCTTGCCCTTCTTCAGCCTGTTGTTCGACCCCGCCGCCACCGTGGCAACGTCGACGCCCGGTGCGGCCGTGTTCAGGGATCAGCTGCTGTCGGCACCAAAGGAACAGGCCGACGCGATGCAGGCTGCGTCGGTGGCGCGCCTGGTCAAGACGCCGTCCGCACGCGCGGCGGTCGTGGACGCGGCCATCCGGTCTGACCGCACGACGGTGGCCAACGCGAGCTACGAGCTCATGACCACCGACCTGCGGCCCGAGCTGGCGCGCATCCGCGTGCCGGTTCAAGTGATCTATGCCTGGGACCCGCTCTACGGCGTGCCCGCGCCGGACGTCGACGCACGCTTTCGCGGCGCCTATGCGGGGCTGGCGAAGGCCCGCTTCACGCGCATCGACGACAGCTTCCATTTCGTGATGCTCGACCAACCGCAGCGCTTCGTCGAAGCGCTGCGGACCTCGCTGCAACCGGATCACTGAAAGGTGCCGGGCTCCGGCGGCTGGTCGGAGACGAACCAGCGCCCCACGTTGCGCGTCTTGTACTCGGCCGGGTTGTGCAGCGTGTGGATGCGTGCGTTGCGCCAGAAGCGGTCGAGGCCCAGGGACCGGGTCGCCGCATCGGCGCCCAGCACTTCGAAGATCTCGCTCGTCACTTCGAGCGCGACCTCGCCGGCCAGCACGTTGGCGGCGGCGATCGCGACCGCTGCCTCGCCGCGCTGGGTTGCGGTCAAGGCCTCGCCCTGCGCCACCGCATCGTCGAGCGCGCGCAGCGCACGGTCGGCCAGTGCGGTGGCGGCCAGCGTCTTCACATGGAGCGCGCCGTACTGGCGCTGGATGCCGGGGTCGTCGGCCGGGTACGCGACGCCCGCATGCAGGCGTGTGTGCTCGCGCGCGGCGCGCAGCGCGCCCTGTGCGGTGCCCACGAACACGTTGAGCAGCACGCTCTGCTGCTGCAGCGGCGTGAGCGTGCGGTAGGGCTCTGCCGGCGCGCCGGTGGGGTTGAGCGGCGCGGGGGCGCCCAGCACTTCGCTCTCGTGCACGCGCACGCCGCGGTACGTCACGCGCCCGCTGCCGGTCTGGCGCTGGCCGATGCCGTCCCAGTCGTCCTCGATCACGAGGCCCTCGCGGTCGGCCGGGATCGCGGCGAAGCGGCGGTCGCCGTTCTCGGGGTCTTCCCAGGCGATGGCCAGGAAGTCCGCGACATGCGAGCCCGAGGTGAAGGGCCGGAAGCCGTCGAGCACGAACCATTCGCCCTCGCGCCGGCCGAACAGGCTCTTGGAAAAACTGTTGGCGGTGTTGCCCCAGAACCAGTTGCCCTCGGTCGAGCGGCGCCAGAGTTCGCGCGCCTTCTCGGGCTCCTGGCGCAGGCGCGGGCTCAGCAGGCTGCTGCCGTGGTAGCCGAACAGATGGCCCAGCGAACCGTCGACCTGCGCGAAGGTGCGCGTGATGCGCAAGGTGGTGGACCAGGGCTCGCCCTCGCCGCCGTGCTCGCGCGGCAGCAGCAGCGCGAGCAGGCGGTGCTGCTTGAGCAGGCGGATCTGTTCGGCCGGCCGGCCGCCGGCCTGGTCGCGTTCGATCGCGTCCTGTGCGAACAGCGCGCGCAGTTCGACCGCGCGTGCGACGAAGGGGTTGCGGGTGTCGGGCTCGAACAGCGCGGGCGCGCAGTCATGCCCCTCGCCGAGCAGCCATCGACCCAGCGCCTGTTGCCGGTGTTCGACCCGGTCCTGCAGCGTCTGCGTGCGCGTGTTGCGCCAGAAGCGGTCGAAGCCGTTGGCGGTGGTGGCCGAGCGCGCACCCATGACCTCGAAGATCTCACTCGAGACGGCCAGCGCGGTCTCGCCGGCATACAAATTCGCCACGGCGATGATGGCCGCGGCCTCGTCGCGTTGCGCCTCGCCCAGGCCCGGGCCCTGCGCGTAGGCCGCGTCGAGCTGGTCGGCCGCCTGCTCGGCCAGTTCGGTCGCGGCCCACGTGCGGATGGCCAGCTCGCCATATTTGCGCTGTACCCAGGGGTCGTCGGTGTGCCTGGCGACGCCCGAGTGGATCCAGGGGCGCGAGCTGGTGTTGGTGTAGACACTCGCCTCGACCAGCGCGCCTTGTGCGGAACCCAGCGAGACGTTCAGCTGCACGCTCTGCCGCAGCAGCTTGTCCAGCGAGAGGAAGGGCGTCGAGGGCGCATCGGATGCGCCGAGCACCTCGTCGTCGCTCAGGCGAAGGCCCTGCAGGCGCACCGTGGCGTGGCCGCTCTGGCGCTGGCCGATGCTGTCCAGCGCGTGATCGATCACCAGACCTTCACGGTCGGCCGGAAGGCTCGCGAGGAAGCGCTTCCCGCCGATGTCCTGCCATTCGATCAGCAGCCGATCGGCCGCCTGCGCGCCGGAAGCGGTGGGCAGCACGCCGTCGAGCACCCAGCTCTCGCCGTCGCGCCGTGCGCCCGCCAGCGGCTGCCCCGCGTCGGTGGCATGGCCCCAGAGCCATTGGCCTCGAGCCGAGGCCAGCAGCAGCCGGTCGCGCTGCGCGGCCGTGCCGCGCGCCACCAGCGCGTGCAGCGCCACATGGTGCTCACCATAGCGCTGGGCCAGCGAGCCGTCGGTCTTGGCGAGTTCGCGCACGACCCGCAGCACCGAAGGCCACGAGGCGCCCTGGCCGCCGTACGCCACGGGGATCTGCGCCGAGGGCAGGCCGGCGTCGCGCAGCAGCTGGAGCGGTCCGAGCGGCACGCCGCCGGCCTTGTCGCGCGCGATGGCATCCGCATGCAAGGCCGCGCGCAGCGAGGCCGCGGCCGCGACCAGCGGGTCAAAGAGATCGGGATCGAAATGGCCCATCGCGCTTTACTTGACGAAGTAGTCGGGCAGCCGGTAGCCGGCCCAGACCGGATTGGCCTGGAAGACCTTCTGGAACTCGGTCGACTGGTAGGCGCGCACGATGTCCTTGGCATAGGCGCTGTTCTCGTTGCCGCGCTTGACTGCCACCACGTTGACGTAGGGCAGCGTCATGTCCTCGAGCTTGAGGGCCTCGGTGAGCTTGAGGCCGTTGGCGACCGCGAAGTTGCCCTGGATGGCCGCCAGGTCGGTGTCGGCCAGCGCACGCGGCGCCTGGGCCGAATCCAGCGGCACCAGGCGCAGGCGCTTGGGGTTGGCCGTGATGTCGCGCTCGGAGACGTTCAGCGGGCTCACGCCCGGCTTGAGCTGCACCCAGCCCAGGCCCGCGAGGATGTTCAGTGCGCGCGCCGCATTCACCGGGTCGGCCGGCAGCGTGACGGTGGCGCCGTCGGGCACCGCGGCCAGCGTCTTGTAGCGCTGCGAATACAGGCCCATCGGCGGCGTGGGCACGTGGACGATAGGCACCAGGTTGAAGCCCTGCTGCTGGTTGGTGGCGTTCAGGTAGAGCGTGTGCTGGAAGATGTTGGCGTCGATCTGACCGCGCTCGACCGCGTCGTTGGGCTGCACGCCCTGGCTGAACTCCACGTACTTGATGCTGTAGCCCTGCTGCTGGAGCAGCGGCTCGATGCCCTTGGCGAAGGCGTCGCGGTAGGGGCCGGGCATGAAGCCGATGCGCAGGTCCGCGGCCTGGGCGGCGCCGGCGAGCAGGAAGGAGAGCAGGGCGAAGCCGAGGCGGGTGCGGCCGCGTGAGGGGAAGGAAGGCATGGGAACTCCGGCGGGGCAGGGGCGACTGAAGCGCGTGAAAGAGAGAAGCGAAGGCCGGCGTGTGGGCGGGCCGCGTAGGCACTCTAAGAGCGCGGTCCGCGCGCGGCGAAGGAAGATTTCCGCGCTTGCTTATGCAGGGCGGCGCGCATATCGATCCTCGTTTTTCTCGCTTGGGCGCGGCGCATGCGGCCCCTAACCTCCCGGGCTTTCCTGTTCGCTGTTCCCGTGGGCTTCGCACCCGGCACTCAGTCCTTTCCCGGAGATTTCGACCCATGGTTTCTTCATTGAACCGACGCCTGCTGCTGCAGGGCGGCATGGCCGCGGCCACCTTGCCCTGGCTGGCCACCAGCGATGCGCAGCAGCCGGCCGCCGACGGCGCCCAGCGCGGCGGCACGCTGGTGATCTCGCTGGCCCCCGAGCCCTCGATCCTGTCGGCGGCCTTCCTCACGACGATGCAGGTCACGATGATCGCGGGCAAGATCAGCGAAGGCCTGGTCTGGTTCGACGACAAGCTGCAGCCGCAGCCCGAGCTGGCCGAGTCGTGGGCCTTCGCGCCCGACGGCCTGTCGCTCACGCTGCGCCTGCGCCGCGGCGTGAAGTGGCACGACGGCCGCGACTTCACCTCGGCCGACGTGGCCTTCTCGCTGCTCAACATCTGGCAGAAGATCCATCCGGGTGGCCGGCTGGCCTATGCGTCGGTGCAGGCCGTGGACACGCCCGATCCGCACACCGCGATCCTGCGGCTGTCGCGGCCCACGCCCTACCTGCTGAGCTTCCTCAACGCCTACGGCGCGCAGGTGGTGCCCAGGCACTTGTACGAAGGCACGGACCTGCTCAAGAACCCGGCCAACGTGGCGCCGATCGGCACCGGCCCCTTCCGCTTCAAGGAATGGGTGCGCGGCAGCCACATCACGCTCGAGCGCAACCCCGACTACTGGCGCGCGGGCCTGCCCTACCTCGACGGCGTGGTGTTCAAGTTCATCCCCGACGCCGCCGCGCGCTCGGTCGCGCTGGCCTCGGGCGAAGTGCATGTGGCGCTGGCGTCGAACATCCCGGTGTCCAACCTCAACCAGTTCTCGGACAAGAAGAAGTACCGCATCAACACCACCGACGGCGCCTACCTCGCGTCGATCCAGCTGGCCGCGGTCAACGTGCGCAAGCCCGCGCTGGCCGACAAGCGCGTGCGCCAGGCGCTGATGTATGCGCTGGACCGGGAAGCGTTGCTGCGCGTGGTGTACCGGGGCTACGGCAAGGTCGCGACCAGCGCGATTCCCTCGACCGTGCCGGCCTTCCACAGCGCCAAGGGGCGCCAGTACCCGCACGATCCGAAGCAGGCCGAAGCGCTGCTCGACGCGGCCGGGCTGACGCGCAAGGCCGATGGCAAGCGCCTCAAGCTCACGCTCGACTACGGCAGCGGCTCGCTCGAGGCCACGCGCACCGGCGAGTTCATGAAGCAGGCCTATGGCCGCGTGGGCATCGACCTGGAACTGCGTGCGTCCGACGCCGGCGTGTACCTGCGGCGCGTGTTCACCGACGGCGACTACGACCTGTTCCTCACCAGCCTGCACAACCTGCCGGACCCGAGCCTGGGTGTGCAGCGCTGGTACTGGAGCAAGAACATCGCCAAGGGCGTGCCGTGGAGCAACGGCTCCGGCTACGCCAACCCCGAACTCGACCGCGTGATGGAGGCGGCCGCGGTCGAACTCGACCCGGCCAAGCGCCGCGCGCTGATCGACCAGTGGCAGGCCATCGTGCAGGAAGAGGTGCCGATCCTCGACCTGGTCGAGCTCGACTGGACCACCGTCTCGAGCACCCGCTACCGCAAGGTGCGTTCGCAGGGCGACGGCCTCTACGCTTCGCTGGCCGACGCTTACCTGGCTTCGGCCGACTGATTCCTCTTCTTTCTTCCATCGATCCCATGCATTCCAACCGACGCCACTTCATCCACACCGGCACCGCGCTGGGCGCGCTCCTCGTGGCAGGCAGCCTGGCCGTGCCTTCGGCCTTCGCCCAGACGGTCGGCACGAAGCCGGTGCGCGGCGGCATCCTCAATGTGGCGGTGTCGCCCGAGCCCACGCTGCTGACCTCGGCCTTCATCACCACCATGAACATCGGCCAGGTGTCGAGCAAGGTGCTCGAAGGCCTGGTCAGCTACGACCTCAAGCTGCAGCCGGTGCCCGAACTGGCCACTTCGTGGGAGGTCGCGCCCGACGGGCTGACCGTGACCTTCCACCTGCGCAAGGGCGTGAGGTGGCACGACGGCAAGGACTTCTCCGCGGCCGACGTGAAGTACACGCTGCTGGAAGTCTGGAAGCCGCTGCACCCCTTCGGCCGCGCGGCCTTCGCCAACGTGACGGCGGTGGACACGCCCGACCCGCACACCGTGATCGTGCGCCTGTCCTCGCCCGCGCCCTACCTGCTCAACTACATCAACACCTACGGTGCGCAGGTGTTGCCCAAGCACCTCTACGAAGGCACCGACGTGCTCAAGAACCCGGCGAACAACGCGCCGGTGGGCACGGGACCCTTCGTGTTCAAGGAATGGGTCAAGGGCAGCCATGTGCGGCTGGAGCGCAACCCGAACTACTGGGGGCGCGGCCCGGGCGGCGAGCCGCAGCCCTACCTCGACGGCGTGGTGTTCAAGTTCATCCCCGATGCCGCGGCGCGCACCGTGGCGCTGGAAGCCGGCGAGCTCGACGTGGCGCTGGGTTCGAGCATCCCGCTGTCCAACCTCAACAAGTTCAGCGACAAGAGCAAGTACACGATCAACCTCGACGACGGCCGCTACCTCGCGACCATCTTCCTCACGCAGTTCAACGTGCGCCGGCCCGCGCTGTCGGACAAGCGCGTGCGCCAGGCCTTCGCGCACGCGATCGACCGCAATGCGCTGCTCAAGGTGGTGTTCCTGGGCTACGGCAAGCCGGCCACCGGGCCCGTGCCCTCGTCGGTCGTCAACTACTACGCCCCGGAAACGCGCCAGTACCCCTTCGACCTCAAGAAGGCGGCCGCGCTGCTCGACGAGGCCGGTCTCAAGCCGGGCAAGGACGGCAAGCGCCTGAAGATCACGCTGGACTTCGATGCCGGCGGCGGCGTGACGGCCTCGCGCCCGGCCGAGTTCATCAAGCAGTCGCTGGCGCGCGTGGGCGTCGACGTGGAACTGCGCGCGGGCGACACCGCCACTTACCTGCGCCGCATCTTCAACGACCAGGACTACGACCTGATGATCTCCAGCCTGCACCGGCTGCCCGACCCGACGCTGGGCGTGCAGCGGCTGTTCTGGACCAAGAACATCGTCAAGGGTTCACCCTGGACCAACGGTTCGGGCTACTCCAACCCCGAACTCGACCGCATCATGGAAGCCGCGGGCGGCGAGGCCGACGTGGGCAAGCGCAAGGCGCTGATCAAGCAGTGGCAGCAGATCGTGCAGGAAGACCTGCCGGTGCTCGACCTGGTCGAGCAGACCTGGGTCACGGTCGCCACCGCGCGCCTGCACAAGCAGGTGCTGCAGGGCGACGGCCTGTTCGCCTCCTACGGCGACGCCTGGCTCGACGCCAAGAAATGAGCCTGCGCCTCGCGTCCCCGCTCTGGGGCTTCCTGAAGAAGCGGCTGCTGCAGGTGCTGCCCGTGGTGTTCGGCATCGCACTGCTCAACTTCATGATCCTGCAGGTCGCGCCGGGCGACGTGGTGGACGTGATGGCGGGCGAGGCCGGCGCCGCCACGCCCGAGTACATGGCACAGCTGCGCGCGAGCTTCGGGCTCGACCAGCCGCTGTACCTGCAGCTGGGCCACTACCTCTGGAACATCGTCACGCTGGACCTGGGTTTCTCCTTTCGCCAGAACATGCCGGTGTTCGACCTCGTGATCGACCGGCTGCCCGCCACGCTGCTGCTGATGGTCGCGGCCATCGCGATCGCGCTGGTGCTGGGCGTCACGCTGGGCGTGCTGTCTGCGCTGCGGGTCCACACCTGGGTCGACAACCTCAGTTCGCTGTTCGTGCTGGCCGCCTACGCGATGCCGACCTTCTGGCTGGGCCTGATGGCGATCGTGCTGTTCTCGGCCCGGCTGGGCTGGCTGCCTTCGGGCGGCATGGTCGACATCAGTGCCAGCCACACGGGGCTGGCCTGGGTGCTCGACGTGGCGCGCCACGCGATCCTGCCTTCGGTCACGCTCGCGACCTTCTACATGGCGGTCTATGCCAAGCTGGTGCGCTCCTCGATGCTGGAGCTCTACGGCGCCGACTTCATCCGCACCGCGCGCGCCAAGGGCGCGGGCGAGACGCGCATCACCATCGTCCACACGCTGCGCAACGCGCTGCTGCCGCTGGTGACCATGCTGGGCTTCCAGATCGCCTCGCTGCTGAGCGGCGCGGTGCTGGTCGAGTCGGTGTTCAGCTGGCCCGGGCTCGGCCGGCTGGCCTTCGAGGCCATCCTGGCGCGCGACTTCAACCTGCTGCTGGGCATCCTGCTGCTGAGCTCGATCCTGGTCACGCTGATCAACATCCTCGTCGACGTGCTCTACGCCTGGCTCGACCCGCGCGTGCAGCTCTCGACCAACGGAGCCCACGCATGAAGCCGGCATTGGTGGCGAGCGCGCCGGCGCAGGCCGTGCGCTACGACGGCGGCCGGCGCGAACGCGCGCTGGGCTTCGCGCGCGAAGTGGCGCGCAACCGGCCCGCGCTGGTCGGGCTGGTGCTGATGCTGCTCGTGGTGGCCGCGGCCACGCTGGGCCGCTGGTGGTTTCCGGGCGATCCGTGGGAGATGGCGGGCTCGCCCATGCTGTGGCCCGGCGAGGACGCGGCCCATCCGCTGGGCACCGACTTCATGGGCCGCGACCTCGCGACCGGGCTGGTGTCGGGGGCGGGCGTGTCCCTGCTGATCGGCCTGGTGAGCACCGTGATCTCCGCCTGCGTGGGCATCACGGTCGGTGCCCTGGCCGGCTACTACCGCGGTCGCGTCGATGCGGTGCTGCTGCGCGTGATCGAGGTGTTCCAGACCGTGCCCAGCTTCGTGCTGGCGGTGGTGCTGGTGGCGCTGTTCAAGCCCTCGGTAACGACCGTGGTGTTCGCGATCGGCATCGTGTCGTGGCCGCCCACGGCGCGGCTGGTCCGCTCGCAGTTCCTGCAGCTGCGCGAGCGCGAGTTCGTGCTGGCGGGCCGCACGGCGGGCATGAGCCATGCGCGGCTGATCCTCACGCAGATCCTGCCCAACGCGCTGCCGCCGGTGGTGGTGGTGTCGACCCTGGCGGTCGCGCATGCGATCCAGACCGAGGCGGCGCTGGCCTTCCTCGGCCTGGGCGACCCCAACGTGATGAGCTGGGGCACGATCATCGGCAGCGGCCGCGAGCAGGTCACCGACGCCTGGTACATCTGCGGCCTGCCGGGCCTGGCCATCGTGGTCACGGTGCTGGCCTTCAACCTGCTGGGCGAAGGGCTCAACGACGCCATGAACCCGCACCTGCGGCGGAGGTGACCCATGGCCCTGCTCGACATTCAAGACCTGCAGACCTGGTTCGACACCCGCGCCGGTGTGGTGAAGGCCGTCGATGGCGTGACGCTCAGCGTCGACCGCGGCGAGACCGTGGCGCTGGTGGGCGAGAGCGGCAGCGGCAAGTCCGTGACCGCCTATTCGATCCTGCGGCTGATCCCGCGCACCCAGGGGCGCATCGCCGGCGGCCGCATCCTGTTCGACGGCACCGACCTCGTGACCCTGCCCGAGGCCGGCATCCGCGCGCTGCGCGGCAACCGCATCTCGATGATCTTCCAGGAGCCGCTGTCGGCGCTCAACCCGGTGCTGAGCATCGGCAGCCAGATCGCCGAGGCGATCCGGCTGCATCGGCCGGTCGACCGCCAGACGGCCTGGTCGCAGGCGGTGCAATTGCTCGACCGCGTGGGCATCCCGATGGCGCGCCGGCGCGCCGACGACTTTCCGCACCAGCTCTCGGGCGGCATGCGCCAGCGCGTGGTGATCGCGATCGCGCTGGCCTGCGAGCCCGAGCTGCTGATCGCCGACGAGCCCACCACCGCGCTCGACGTGACCACGCAGGCCCAGATCCTCGAGCTGCTGCAGGAACTGCAGGCCGAGCGCGGCATGGGCCTGCTGCTGATCACGCACGACCTGGGCGTGGTGGCCGAGGTGGCCGACCGCGCCGCCGTCATGTATGCCGGCCGCGTGGTGGAGCAGGGCACGGTGGCCCAGCTCTTCGATGCGCCCGCGCACCCCTACACCGCGGGGCTGCTGGCCTCGATGGCGTTGGGCGAGCTGGTGCCCGGCAGCCGGCTGCCGGAGATCGCGGGCACCGTGCCCTCGCTGCTCGACATGCCGGCGGGCTGCGCCTTCGCGCCGCGCTGTACGCAGGCGCGCACGGCCTGCGCCGCTTCGCGGCCGTCGCTCGATGCGGTGGGGCAGGGGGAAGCGCATCGCGTGGCCTGCTTCCTCCCGCTCGCGGACCCGGTGGCGTCGCGCGAAGCGCTGAGGGCGGCGGCATGAGCACACCCCTGCTGAAGCTGCGCCAGGCCGTCAAGCACTACGCCACGCAAGCCGGCACCGTGCACGCCCTCGAAGGCGTCGACCTCGAGGTCGGCCGGGGCGAGACGCTCGGCCTGGTCGGCGAGAGCGGCTGCGGCAAGTCGACCGTGGCCCGTGTCGCGATGCGCCTCACGCCGCTGTCGGCGGGCCGCATCGAGTTCGACGGGGAGGACATCACGAAGCGCGAGGGCAAGGCGTTGCAATCGATGCGCGCCCGCCTGCAGATGGTGTTCCAGGACCCGTATGCCTCGCTCAACCCGCGCGTCAACGTGGGCCGTGCGCTGGAAGAGCCGCTGGTGGTACAGCAGCGCGGCAGCGCAGCCGAGCGGCGCGAGCACGTGGCCTGGGCGTTGGCCCGGGTGGGCCTGCGACCCGAGATGGCGGCGCGCTACCCGCACGAGTTCTCGGGCGGGCAGCGCCAGCGCATCGGCATCGCGCGTGCGCTGATGCTGCGGCCTGAGCTGATCGTCTGCGACGAGGCCGTGTCTGCGCTCGACGTGTCGGTGCGCGCGCAGGTGCTGAACCTGCTGCTGGGCTTGCGCGAGGAGTTTGGCGTGTCCTATCTCTTCATCTCGCACGACCTGTCGGTGGTGCGCCACATGTCCGACCGCATCGGCGTGATGTATGCGGGCCAGGTGGTCGAGCAGGGGCCGCGCGAGGCGGTCTGGCACCGGCCGCTGCATCCCTACACGCGCGCGCTGATGTCGGCCATTCCGCGCGCGCGGCCGGGCGCCACGCAGCGGACCCGCACGGTGCTCCAGGGCGACCTGCCCGATCCGCTGCAGCCGCCCGCGGGCTGCCGCTTCCATCCGCGCTGCCCGGAGGCCACCGAGCGCTGCCGCGCCGAGGCGCCGGTGCTGCGCCCGGCCGGTGTCCAATGGGTGGCCTGCCATTTCGCCTGACTCTTTTTCGTCTTCTGCTTCCATGACCTACCTCCCATCTCCCCAACGCTACGAGGCCCTGCCGTACCGCAGGGTCGGCCGCAGCGGCCTCGTGCTGCCCGCGATCTCGCTCGGCCTCTGGCACAACTTCGGCGACAGCACGCCCATCGAACAGCAGCGCCAGCTGTTGCGCACCGCCTTCGACCTGGGCATCAACCACTTCGACCTGGCCAACAACTACGGCCCGCCCTACGGCAGCGCCGAACGCAACTTCGGCCGGCTGCTGCGCGAGGACTTCGCGGCCCACCGCGACGAGCTGATCATCTCGACCAAGGCCGGCTGGGACATGTGGCCCGGCCCCTACGGCAAGGGCGGCGGTTCGCGTAAGCACGTGCTCGCCAGCCTCGACCAGAGCCTGCATCGCCTGGGCCTGGATTACGTCGACATCTTCTATTCGCACCGCTTCGACCCCGACACGCCGCTGGAGGAAACCGCCGATGCCCTGGCCCAGGCCGTGCGCCAGGGCAAGGCGCTGTACATCGGCATCTCTTCTTATTCGGCCGGCAAGACGCGCGAGATCGCGGCGCTGCTGCGCGCGCGCCAGGTGCCGCTGCTGATCCATCAGCCGGCCTACAACCTGTTCAACCGCTGGATCGAGAAGGACCTGCTGACCGCGACCGAGGATCTGGGCGCGGGCGTGATCGCCTTCACGCCGCTGGCGCAGGGCCTGCTGACCGACCGCTATCTGAAAGGCATCCCGGCCGACGCGCGCGTGAACCGGCCCGGCGGCACCTCGCTGCGGCCCGAGCACCTGTCCGAAGCCAACCTGGCGCGCGCGCGTGCACTCGATGCGATCGCGCAGCGCCGCGGCCAGAGCCTGGCGCAGCTCGCATTGGCCTGGACCCTGCGCGACCCGCGCGTGAGCTCGGCGCTGATCGGTGCCAGCCGGCCCGAGCAGATCGTCGACAACGTGGCGGCCCTGCGCCAGCCGGGCTTCAGCGCCGAGGAGCTGGCCGAGATCGACCGGCATGCGGTGGAAGGCGGCGTGAACCTGTGGGAGAAGCCGTCGACCGACTACGCCTGAGCGCGGGGCGTGCTGCCCTCGGCCCAAGCTGCGCGCGGCGCGTGTTGCGCTCGCAGCAGTGGTGCTGCGCGTCGGCGCGCAGCACCTGCTTTCAGGGGGGAAAGGCCTTCTCGGGCATGGCACGAAGGCTGCTGTAGAGAGAGGCCGGGCGTGCATCGCAACGCGGGCGTCACGGTGGCTGTCCAGGTCGCCGCGCGCCCATGTTGAGGCACGGACCGGCGCCATCCACACGCCACCGCATCCCTCGCACAGCATCCAGGTCTACCGCATGAGCAGCACGCCTTCTTCTTCCTCTTCCGAGTTCCTCTGGTACGTCCCCAACCAGGTCCATCCCGGCCACCGCGGCGACGCGGCCGTCGAGAACCACAACAGCCTCGACACGCTGACCGCGCATGCGAAGGCGCTGGAGCGCAACGGCTGGAAGGGCGCGCTGCTGGGCACCGGCTGGGGCCGTCCTGACACCTTCACCGTGGCCACGGCGCTGGCCGCGCGCACCGACACCTTCGAGCCGCTGATCGCGATCCGGCCCGGCTACTGGCGGCCGGCGAACTTCGCCGCGGCTGCGGCCACGCTGGACCATCTGAGCGGTGGCCGCGTTCGCATCAACATCGTCTCGGGCAAGGACAACCTCGGCGCCTACGGCGACAGCGAGGGCGACCAGGCACACCGCTACGGCCGCACGCGTGAGTTCATCCACCTGGTGCGCCGGCTCTGGACCGAGGAGAGCGTGAACTACGCGGGCGAGCACTTTCAGGTCACCGAGTCGACCGTGGTGCCACGCATCACGCCGCGTGACACGGCGCGCGGCCCGCGGCTGCATCCGAAGATCTATTTCGGCGGTGCGTCGGAGGCCGCCGAGCGCGTGGCCGCCGCCGAGGCCGACGTGCAGCTGTTCTGGGGCGAGCCGCTCGACGGCGTGGCCGAACGCATCGCGCGACTCACGCAGCTCAGCAAGGACCTTGACCGCGCGCATGCGCCGCTTGAATTCGGCCTGCGGGTCACGACCTTGGTGCGCGACACCACCGAGCAGGCCTGGGCCGACGCCGAGGCCAAGGTGGCGGTGATGGCCCAGGGCCAGGGTGTGTCGCGCCGCGACCCGCACCGCGGGCCCGCGGTGGGGCAGAAGCGGCTGCTCGACCTGCACGAACGCGGCGAGGTGCTCGACGACAACCTCTACACCGCGCCGGGCAAGTTCGGCGGCGGCGGGGCGGGCACCACCTGGCTGGTCGGTTCGGCCGAGGACGTGGCGCGCTCGCTGCGCAAGTACGAAGCGCTGGGCATCACGCACTTCGTGCTCTCGGACATGCCCTACCTCACGGAGATCGAGCGGCAGGGGCAGCAACTGCTGCCTTTGTTGCGGGGATGAGAGCGCGTCCCGCGCCGGCCGCCAGATGGGCATGGACGAAGCGCGCCACCTCGGCGCGCAGCTCGCGGTCTTCCGGCGCACCCATGAAGCCGCCATGGGGCATGCCTTCGAAGATGTGCAGTTCGCAGGGCACCTCGGCGCGGCGCAGCGCGCGGTGCAGGCGAACGGCGTTCGACAGGAATAGGTCGCGCGTGCCGCTCTGGACGAAGGTGGGCACGAAGCCCCGGGAGAAATCGCCGAACAGCGGCGACAGGTAGGGATGGGCCAGGTCGGCACCCGCGGCGTACAGCAGGTTGTGGAGCATCAGCGAGCGTGGCAGCAGCACGTCGACGAGTTGATTCAGCTCGAAGCTGTCGCCCGACTCGGTCAGGTCCACTTCGGGTGACAGCAGCACCAGTGCCGCCGGCAGCGGCAGGCCTTCGTCGCGTGCGCGCAGCACCATGGCCGCCGCCAGATTGCCGCCGGCCGACCTGCCGCCGATGACGATGCGCTGCGCGGGATGGTGTTGCAGCAGCTGCCGGTAGGCCGCCATGCCGTCGTCCAGCGCGGCCGGGTAGGGATGCTCGGGCGGCATGCGGTAGTCGACGCCCCAGCAGCAAAGGCCGAGCTGGTCGGCCTGCATCCGTGCCCCGATGCGGCAGACCTCGCCGCCACCGAAGACCAGGCCGCCGCCATGCAGGTCGAGGTAGACCCCATCCCCGGCCAGGGGGCCGGCCGGCGTGGCGATGTGCACCGTCGCGCTGTCGAACCGAACGGTTTCCACCGTGGCGCGCAACTGTCCGGCGAACTGGGCCATGGCGGCACCGTATTGCGCATCGGCGCTGGCCTTGAGGCGCATCCAGCCCGCGTGGTCGCCCGGCGGTGGCACGTCATGCAGGGCATTGAGCGGCACGCCCTCGGCGTCGACCAGGCGCCGCAGCGCGGCCTGCGCCTCGGCGCTGATGCTGCGGGGGAAAGGGATGTCGCGAGCCGGAACCCGGACGCCGTCTACAGGGGTGTTCATCGAGGGGCTTTCTTCGCTTCAGGGGGCGCATCGGGTGCGGCCGGCCAGTGCACGAGCGCGACATGCAGCGCCTCCAGGCTGCGTCGCCACGAGATCTGGGCATCGGGCGCGCTGTGGGCGAATCCGCTGGCCAACTCCAGCGTGACATAGCCCATCAGGAGGCTGCCGAGAAAGCGGATGGCATGCACCTGCTCGGTCTCGGGCAGCGCATAGCCGTGGAGCACAGCGCGCATCAGCTGTGCCAGGCGGGGGCCGGCGCTGGCGGCGGCCAGCTCGGGGGGCAGCGGGTGGCGGGCGGCGGCAAAGCGGCCGGGGTGGCGGCACGCGTAGTCGCGGTGCGCATCGGCCAGAGCCCACAGCGCCTCCTTGCCGGCGCGACCGGCCATGGCCTGGGTGGTGGCGTCGGCCAACTGTTGCAGGGCCAACAGCGCGATCTGGCTCTTGAGGGCGTCGAGGCTCTTCACATGGGAGTAGAGGCTCGCTAGCCGCACGTCGAACCGGCGCGCCAGGGCCGCGCCGGTCAGCTGTTCGAAGCCGATCTCGTCGGCCAGCGCGGCGCCGCCTTCGGCCAGCCGTTCCACGCTCAGTCCAGCCTTGGCCATGGGTCTTCCCGCATGAAGCTAATGTTGTTAGGTTAAGAGCTAACTATATTAGGATTTATGCAGGCCCGTCAAACAGCGCGCCGGCAGGTGCCATCGCTCAGGGCGAATACGCGCGCCTGAGTTCGTTTTTCAACACCTTCCCCGTGGCGTTCTTGGGCAGCGCATCGACAAAGACATAGCGCTTGGGCCGCTTGAAGCGCGCGATGTACTGCAGGCAGAGGGCATCCAGTTCGGCAGGCGTCACGGGCTGCGAAGCGACCACCACTGCGGTGATCGACTCGCCCCATTCGGCATCCCTCGCACCGATCACCGACACCTCCTGCACATGCGCGTGAAGCAGCAGCGTCTCTTCCACCTCGCGCGGATAGATGTTGCTGCCGCCGCTGATGATCACGTCCTTCGAGCGGTCCTTCAGGTGCAGCAGCCCGCGCGCATCGACAAGGCCTACGTCGCCGGTCAGCAGGCGGCCGTCGACCAGCGTCGCGGCAGTGGCGCTTTCGTTGCGCCAGTAGCCGCGCATGACGGTGGGGCTGCGCACGGCCACCTCGCCGGCCTGGCCGTTCGACAGGGGCAGGCCCTGCGGGTCGAGGATGTCGATGTCGACCGTGGTCTGGGCAAAGCCGACGGAGCCCAGCAGTTCGTCGTCGGCCTCTTCGACGGCATGCGCGATGGTCTCGGCGCGCAGGGCGGCGATGGTCATCGGCGTTTCGCCCTGGCCATACATCTGCGCGATGCGCGGGCCGAAGCACCGCACCGCGGCCTTGATGTCCTCGACATAGAAGGGCGCGCCGCCCGCGAAGATGCAGCGCAGGCCGGGCAGCGCTGCATCGCTCCCCGACGACGCGGCGTGTTGCACCATGCGCGTGATGATGGTCGGCGACGCGAAGAAGCTGGCCCGGCCTTCGTGGCCCAGCAGCGAGAAAAGCTCCGCTTCGTCGAAACCGCCGCTGGCGGGGACGCGTTGGCAACCCCCCTGGATCCAGTACGGAATGCCGTAGAGCCCGCCGCCATGCGACATCGGCGCGACGTGGATCAGCGTGTCGCTGTGGTCGATGGCCAGCATGTCGGCGTGGAAGTTCAGCGCCATGGCGACCAGGTTGGCGTGCGTGAGCATCACGCCCTTGGGCTTGCCGGTGGTGCCGCTGGTGTAGAACAGCCAGGCGAGTTCGTCGTCGGCGCCCCGGGTGTCGGGCGCGGTGGCCGCCGGCGCGTGGCGCGCCACCGCCGACGCCCACGCGTCGCCGTCGACGTTCACCAACTGCGTGGCGGCGGGACTGGCGGCGAGTTCGTCGTGCAGCGCACCGTGCGCAATGCACAGCGCGGCGTCGGCGTCCTGCAGGATGTAGGCGACCTCTGCGCTGTGCAGCTTGCTGTTGATCGGCACGGCGCACAGGCGGGCATGCCAGATCGCGAGCATGGCCTCGGCATAGGCGGTGCAGTTCTTCAGGGCGATGACCACGCGATCACCCGGCGCGAGGCCCAGGTCTTCGCTGAACCAGCGGGCGAGGGCGCGAACCCGCACGTCGAGCTCCGCGTAGGTGATGGCGGGGGCATTCCCGCTGGCCAGGGCCGGGCGGGCGGCGTGCATGCGCACGCTGCGTTGGAACAAGCGACTCAGATGCATGAAACCTCTGCCCTCAGGCCTGTTGGGGTTGGACGCCGCCGATGATCTCCTGCACCGCCGGGTCCGAGGCCGTGGCGCGGCGTGCCATCACCGTGAGGAATCTGCAGATGATGAGGCCATACAGCGTGACCATGGCGGCCAGCACGCACATGCCCGCCGAATAGGTGCCGAAATAGTCCTTCGCCCAGCCGGTGAGATAGGGGCCCACGAAGCCGCCGAGGTTGCCCACCGAATTGACCATCGCGATGCCCGCCGCGGCGGCCGCGCCGGTCAGGAACAGCGAAGGCAGGGGCCAGAACAGGATGTTGGACGAGAGGATGCCCGCGGCGCCGATGCAGATGCCGACCATCGCCACCACCGGCGAGCCCGCCAGCGCCGCCATCAGCAGCCCGACGGCGCCGATGCAGGCCGCGATTAGCACGTGGAAGCGGCGTTCCCCCGTACGGTCCGAGTGGCGGGCATTGAGCACCATGGCCACGCCCGCGCACAGGTAGGGCACACCGGTCAGCAGGCCCGCCTCGGTGTTCGACAAGCCGCCGAAGGCCTTGATGATCTGCGGCATCCAGAGCGTGACGCCGAACAGCGCCGTGATGTTGCAGAAGATCGCGAGGGAGAGGATCAGCACCTTGCCGTTGAACAGTCCTTCGCGCACGCTGTACACGCGCAGGCCTTCCTTGGCCCTGCGCTCCGAGGCGAGCTTGTCGACCAGCCACCGGCGTTGCTCGGGCGAAAGGAAGCGCGCCGTCGACGGATCGCTGGTGAGCACGAAGAAGGCGATCACGCCGACCACCACGGCCAGTCCGCCTTCGAGGATGAACATCCATTGCCAGTTCCTCAGCCCGCCCAGCTCATGGGTGGTGGCCAGGATAGCGGTCGACACCGGGGCGCCGATCAGCACCGCGATCGGCAGGCCCAGCAGGAACACCGCCACCGCGCTGCCCAGCACGCGGGCCGGAAACCACTTCGTGAGGTACAGGATGATGCCGGGGAAGAAGCCCGCCTCGGCGACGCCGAGCAGGAAGCGCATCGCGTAGAACGAGTTCTGCCCCTGGATGAAGGCGAAGCCGGCCGAGATCAGGCCCCAGGTGACCATGATGCGCGCGATCCAGATGCGCGCACCGACCTTGTTCAGGATCAGGTTGCTGGGCACTTCGAAGAGGAAGTAGCCGATGGAGAAGATGCCCGCGCCGAAGCCGTACACCGTGGCCGTGAAGCCCAGGTCGGCGTTCATGTGCAGGGCGGCGAAGCCGACGTTGACGCGGTCGAGGAACGCGACGATGTAGCAGAGGATCAGGAAGGGCATGATGCGCCAGTACAGCGTGCGTATCGTGCTCTTTTCGATGTCGGGGATGGGGCTCACGGGTGTCTCCGGTGGATGGTTCGGGTAGGTTTTGTGTTGTCAGTCGCGATAGGACAGTTCGGTGCGGCCCAGGCGGCGCAGCAGCGAAGGCCATTCGCGCGACGTGTCCTTGCGCAGGTCGGTGGTCCATTGCGTGGCGGTGAGTTGGGCGAGCGCGTCCGACGGCACGCGCAGGCGCTGCCCGCAGGCCTGCGCCATGAGCTGGCAGCGCGCGGCCTTCTCCAGATAGAACATCTCGACGAAGGCATGGCCCACCGTCGGGCCGACCGTGAGCGTGCCGTGGTTGCGCAGGATGAGGGCCGCGTGGGGGCCCAGGTCTGCCACCAGCCGCTCGCGCTCGCCGGTGGTCAGCGCGATGCCCTCGTAGTCGTGATAGCCGATGCGGCCGTGGAAGCGCATGGCGTGCTGCGTCAGCGGCAGCAGGCCGTCTTCGAGCGTCGAGAGCGCCATGCCCGATTCGGTGTGCAGGTGGATCACGCAGCCTGCGTCCTCGCGCGCTTTGTGGATTCCCCCGTGGATCACGAAGCCGGCGGCATTGGGCGCATGCGGCGTGTCCCCGATGACGTGGCCGTCGAGGTCGATCTTCACCAGGCTGGACGCCGTGATCTCATCGAAGGCGAGGCCCAGCGGATTCACCAGGAAATGATGCTCGGGACCCGGAACGCGCGCGGAGATGTGCGTGTAGATGAGGTCGTCCCAGCCGAACTGCGCGCAGAGGCGGTAGGCGGCGGCGAGGTCACGCCGCACGGCCAGTTCGGCGTCGCTTGCGGGCGAGGCCTGCGCGATGCGTTTCACGGGAAGTTCGAAGGAGGAATAGGAGGTGTCTTGTTGCGCCATGGGTAGGATCACGGAACCCCTTCGTTGCGTCGAAGTGGATCCTAATTAATAGACGTTGCGTTCAGTATTGAATTTGAGATGGAGAGACATCGAATGTCCACTAGTGCAAACCCTGGCGTGAAGCCTGAAGCGCCAGGCCGCGGGCGCAAGCGGAGTGCGTCCGCGGAGACGGCGATATTGGACGCGGCGTACGAGTTGCTGCTGGCATCCGGGCTGCAGGCCACCACGGTCGAGGCCATCGCGGCCAAGGCCGGCGTGAGCAAGGCGACGATCTACAAGTGGTGGCCCAACCGGGCGGCGGTGATCATGTCGGCCTTCCTGCGCGAGGGCGCCAGGGCCTTGCCGTACCCGGAAGAGGTGCGCATCGAAAGCGTGATAGAGCGCCTGCACACCATGGCCCTCGAGTTCCATGGCGCGGTGGGCACGATGATCAAGGCGCTGATCGCCGAGGGGCAGTCGGACCCCGAGATCGCGCAGGCCTTTCGGGAGGGCTACATCTATGCTCGGCGCAAGCAGGGCGTTGCCATCGTGAAGAGCGCTATCGCCAATGGACTGATCCGCCGCGCCGACCCCGATACCGTGCTCGACCTGCTGTACGCGCCGCTGTACTACCGCCTGCTGGTCGGCCACCAGCCGCTCACGGCTGCCTTCGTGCGTCAGCACGTGGACCTTGCGATGCACGGGCTCATGGTGCCGTCCGAACCCGCCGCGCCGGCCCGCCGCCGGAGCGCTCGCGCATCAAACGGGACTTGACGGACCGTCTTTCGGATGAAAAACTATACGCTTCGTACAGTTTAATTTGGATTGACATGAATGATTCGGACAGCACGGATGGGTCATCCGCCAGCGGCGCCGGCCAGTCGCGACGCAAGGCCGGCGGTGCCTGTGTGGTCGTGACGGGGGCGGGGGGCGGCATCGGGCTCGCGGTGGTGCAGCGGCTGCTGCGCGACGGCTGGGCGGTGCTGGCGACCGACCGCGACGCAGCGGCGATGACCGCGCTGGAAACGCTCGAACAAGGCCACGCAGGCCTGTGGACGCTCGCCATGGATGTGAGCAGCCGCGCGCAGATCGACGAGGCCGGCCGGCAGGCCGATGCGCGTGGCGTGGCCGTGGCAGGCCTCGTGAACGTCGCGGGCATCCTGCAGGACGTCGGGCCGCTGCTGGCAATGGATTTGGAAGCGCAGCGCCGCATCTGGGACGTGAACTATTTCGGCGCCGAGCAGTGCCTGCAGGCCTTCGCGCCCCGCATGGTGGCCAACGGCGGAGGCGCCATCGTCAACATCACCTCGATCAACGAACTGCAGCCGCTTCCGCTGCACGCCTACGCGCCGAGCAAGGTGGCCCTGGGCGCGCTTACGCGGCTGGCCGCGGGCGAGCTGGGCGCCAAGGGCGTGCGGGTGAACGCCGTGGCGCCGGGGTTCACGCTGACGCCGATCTTCAAGGAGAAGCTCGAGAGCGGAAAGCGCGACGCCGGCGCGATCGAGGCCCACACCGCGCTGGGCCGGCTCGTCGGCACCGAGGAAATCGCTGCGGCGGTGAGCTTCCTGCTGTCCGACGAGGCGAGCGCCATCACCGGCGTGAGCCTGCCGGTAGACGCGGGCTGGTTGTCGACGGCGCACTGGATGAACTTCGGGACCTTGCTGGCCCAGTGAGGCCCTCCGGTCGCTACGCGGGCGGATTCACCGCATCGTCCACGCTCCAGGCCGCATAGGCCGCGGCCGGCAGGTCCGGCGAGGCGACCTTGGAGAGCACATCGCGCACCTCGTCCTTGACACGCGCCAGCGCGAGCGGCACGCCGCGCACGCGCATGTAGGCGGCGAATTCGCACAGCGCCTCGATGCTGGTGGCGTCGAGGTCGGGCGATTCCTCCAGGCTCAGCACCATGCGATGCAAGGCCGGCGCGCCGTCGATGCGCGCGCGGATGGCTGCGAACACCGCGTCGGCGTTGCCGAAGAACAGCGGCACTTCGGGCCGCGCGATCAGCACGCCGGGCGGCACGGTCGCCTCGGGGTGGCGCGCGACGTCCACATAGTCGTGGCTTTGGCGGAGCCGGCCGAGCCAGCTCACGTTGGTGCGCGAGAAGCCGCGCAGCAAGAGCAGCAGGCTCACGCCGATGGCGGCGAGCAGGCCGTCGAGCACGCCCAGCAGCACCACGGCGGCCACGGCCACCAGCGCCACGAGCCGGTCGCGCCGCCACTGGAAGTAGGGGCGCAGCGCGGCGGGGTTCAGCGTGTGGCCCACGGCGTTGATCACGATCGCGGCGAGCAGCGGCTCGGGCGTGTGTGCGATCCACGGCAGCAGCGTGAGCACCGCCACACCCACCACCAGTCCCGCGACGAGGCCGGCGGCGCGGCTCTGCGCGCCGGCCGATTCGTTGGCCGAGGTGGCCGAGTAGCCCGCGCCCACCGGCATGCCCTGGAACAGCGCCGACAGCAGGTTGGCGCCGCCGAGCGCCAGCAGGTCGCGGTTGGGCGCCACGTTGTCGCCACGGCGCATGGCGAAGGTGCGGATCGAACCGTACGACTCGGCATAGAGGATCAGGGCCATCGCGAAGGCCAGTTCGACCAGGCTCAGCCATTGCGCGCGGTCGAGTGAAGGCAGGCCGGGGTGCGAGAAGTCGAGCGCCATCGGGCCCACCGCCATGACGCCCCAGGCGCGGCTGATGCCGCTTGCATCGAGGGCGATGCCTGCCGCGATCACCAGCAGGGCGGCCGGCACTGCGCGCCAGCGCGAGAACAGGCGCATGAGCAGCAGGGCCGCGATGGCCATCGCCGCGCCGGCGAGATTCCAGTGGCGCCAGGCCGCGGCCAGATCGAAGGCGAGCCGGAAAAAGTCGCTGTGCGCCGGCTGCACCGCCAGAACCTTGGGCAACTGCTTGACCACGATGGTCAGCGCCAGGCCGAGCGCAAAGCCGCGCAGCACGGGCTTGGCGATCAGGCTGGACACGGCACCGAGCTTGGCCAGCCCCGCGATCACGAAGAACACGCCGGCCAGCAGCACGATGCCCGTGCCCATGGCGAGCCGGGTGGCGGCGTCCACGCCCGGCATCGCCGCGGTCGCGGCGAACAGCACGGCCGCCGACGAGGAGGTGGCCGACACGATCGCGAAGCGGCTGCTGCCGAACAGGCCGTAGACCAGCAGCCCCGCGAACAGCGCAATCACGCCGGCCTGCGGCGGCATGCCTGCAATGCCCGAATAGGCCACGGCCTCGGGCAGCAGCAGGCCGGCGATCGAGACGCCGGCCACCAGGTCGGCGATGCCGGGACGCGCGGCGGGAGCGGAGCTCACACGGTGGCTGCGACCGGCGCAGGGCTGCCGCTGACCCCGCTCCACCCCGGCAGGCAGCGTGCCGCGGGCAGGCGGGCCAGCGCCACGGCCTTGTCTATCGCGGCCTGCGGCAAGACCTCGGTGGCCGAGGGCTGGAGCTTTTTCAGTGGCACGAGCGGGCGGAAGTGGTCGGCCCAGAGAAACTCGGCGTAAGGCGCCGCGTCCTTGGCATAGCCGCCGGCCTTGCGCACGAAGCCCGCGAGGCTGCGGTAGGGGTCGTCGCGCAGCTTGCTCACGCTCTGCGGAATGGCCGAGAACGCGCGCCGCCGGCCTTTCTCGTCGAAGGGGTGCGCCCAGCGGTGGAACTCCATCAGGCGCCAGAACTGTTCGCCCTCGACCTCGGACAGGTCGTCGAGCTGCATCACCCAGACGCGCCGGACCGACTCCTCGTGGAGCGCGCGGCCGAGGTGGTGGTGGTCGACGATGTAGTGGCGCCCGCCGGGCCCGCGCACGGCCGGGAACCAGTGCGCCTCCAGCGTGCGTTCGCGCTCCTTGCGCTTGAGCTGCGTCCACTGCGCCCGCTTGGTGGCGACTTCCGCACCGCCTACCGTGATCTGCGTGGGGCGGAGGTCGTTGAGATCGACGGGGATGAGGTTGGGCTTGGCGGTCATGGGATTCCCGTGGTGTGCGCGTGCGCCATCGGCTTTGCGCCACGAAGCGCCGTTCGTGGGCGGATTGTGCCTTCGCGCAGGCCAATGCGCCCGGCAACCGGCACTGCGCCTGCTGCGACGTTCAGGGCGCGGCGCCCGTGGCGCAGGCCGCTTGCGCGTCCACGCGTTGCAGCCAGTGTCCGACCGCCTCGGCCACCGCGGCAGGCTGTTCCAGCGTCGACATGTGCCCGCAGTCCGGAACGATCACCAGCGCCGCATCGCCCGCGAGCAGCGCAGCCATTTCCTCGCTGAGCGCTGGTGGCGGGACCTGATCCTCGCGCCCGCACAGGACCAGCGCGGGGCAGCGCAGCGTGCGCAGCACGTCGCGGCTGTCCGGCCGGTTCATCGCCGCCGTCTGCTGGCGCGCGAACCCTTCACGCCCGACGCTTCGCGCCATGTCGGCGAGCCGTTCGAGCAGGCGACGGTCCTGCGCGTGAGAGGCATGCACGACCCGCGACGCGAAGTCGGCTGCGACCTGGGCGAAGCTGGCGCTGCCCGAACCGAGCGCGGCCACCATGCCTTGCCGGTTCTGCCTCGCCGCCTTCGAATCGGCGCGCGCGCCCGTGTCCAGCAGCGCGATGCCGGCGATCCGGCGGTGGGCCTGCCGGCAGACTTCGAGCGCCACATAGCCGCCGAGCGAGAAGCCCGCCACGGCAAAGGGACCGGGTGGCATGGCGTCGATCGCGGACGCCGCCAGCACGGCGATGGCATCCGCGTGATGGGTGGGTGCGACCACCACATTGCGCGTCCCTGGAAGGGGCGGGTCATGGTGCGCTCGCCGCGGTGTCGGGCACCAGCTCGTCGAAGGACGCATGGCTGCTCGCATGCAGCCGCGCGTAGGCGCCACCCTGCGCGAGCAGTGTCTCGTGCCGGCCCTGCTCGACGATGCGGCCTTGGTGCAGCACCACGATCACGTCAGCGTCGCGCACGGTGGCCAGCCGGTGCGCAATGAGGATCGTGGTGCGGCCTTTGCGCAGCAACCGCAGCGCGCGTTGAATCTCGCCTTCGGTGAAGCTGTCGATGTTGGCCGTGGCCTCGTCGAGGATCAGGATCTTCGGGTCGGCCAGCAGCGCGCGCGCGAAGCTCAGCAGCTGTCGCTGGCCGATCGACAGGTTGCGCCCGCGCTGGCCCAGCTGCGTGTCGTAGCCCTCGGGCAGCAGCGTGATGAAGGCGTCGGCCCGCACCGCGCGTGCTGCCTCGACCACGTCGTCGCGTGTGGCACCGGGCAGGCCGTAGCGGATGTTGTCGAGGATGCTGCCGGTGAACAGGAAAGGCTCTTGCAGCACCATGCCGATCTGCTGGCCCAGCGTGTCCTGCTGCAGGTCGCGCACGTCGTGGCCACCCACGCGCACCGCGCCGGCGCTCACGTCGTAGAAGCGGTGGATCAGCGAGACGATGCTGGTCTTGCCCGAGCCGGTGGCGCCCACCAGGGCCACGGTCTGGTAGGCGGGGATGCGCAGGTCGATGCCGTGCAGGACGGTCTGTCCCGGGCGGTAGCCAAAGTCGACTTGCTCCAGCACGATCTCGGGCGCGAAGTCGGCCGGCAGCGCGATGGCGCCAGGCTTCTCCTGGACCGTGATCGGCACGTCCAGTACCTCGAAGATGCGCTGGCCCGCGGCCATGGCGCGCTGCATCACGGTGTACTGCATCGACAGCGTGCGGATCGGGTCGAAGAAGCGCTGCACGTAGAAGATGTAGGCCACCATCACGCCCACGCCGAGCGAGCCGCCGAGCACGGCGCGGCCGCCGAACACCACCACCACGGCCGTGGCCAGGCCAGTGAGGACGTCGACCGCCGGCACCATGATCTGCGACGCGTGCGAGGAGCCGATCTGCGCATGCAGGTTCTCGTTGGCACGCACTTCGTAGCGCTGCAGGTTGGTCGCCTGGCGGCGTGTCTCCTGCACGGTGCGGATGCCGTTGATGTTCTCGGCCAGCGCGGCGTTGACGCTCGACGACGCCTCGCGCGCGCGCTTGAACTTCTCGCGGGCCCAGGGAATCCAGGCCATGCGCACCAGCACCAGGGCCGGCAGCACCGCCAGCGTGAGGGCACCCAGCTGCAGATCCATCCAGAGCAGTACCGCGACGATGCCGATCAGCAGGCAGATGTCGCCCAGCGCCGAGACCGAGTTCTCCATGAACTCCTGCAGCGCATTCACGTCGCCGGCCAGCCGCGCCATGAGGCGGCCGACCTGGGTCTGGTCGAGCGTGGTCAGCGACACGTCCTGCAGGTGCGCGAACATCGCGCGTCGCAGGTCGAAGATCACGCGCTGCGCCAGCCGGGCCGCCACCCATTCCTGCAGGAAGTTCAGGCCCGCGTTCAGCACCACCAGCACGGCGAACCACGAGAGCGCCTGCACCAGATGAGAGGTGGTGCCCTCGGTCGCGCTGTCGACGGCATAGCGCACCGCGATCGGGATCGAGACCTGGACCAGCGTGTAGAAGAAGACCGAGGCGACGGCGCCCCACAGCACGCGGCGGTAAGGGCGGATGAAGCCCCACAGGCGCTCGACCACGCGGGTGTCGAAGCGGCTGAAGATCTCCTCGCCCTGCTCGGCGGTGCCGGACCTGGCCGAAGGGGTGGATGTGGCGATGCTCATGCCAGTGCGCCTTCCTGTGGCGCCGGAGCCGGTGTCCGCTCGCCCCGGTTCTGCAGCTTCCACAGCGCGGCGTAGTGGCCGTCGGCCGCCAGCAGCGTGTCGTGCGTGCCGCGTTCGGCGATGCGGCCCTGGTCGAGCACGAGGATCTCGTCGGCATGCATCAGTGAGCTGAGCCGGTGCGCGATGACCACGGTCGACTTGTGGCGTACGGCTGCATGAAGGGTCGTGCGCAGGTGCTGCTCGGTGGCCGCATCGACGGCCGAGGTCGCGTCGTCGAGCACGATGATCGCCGGGTCGGCCGTCAGGCCGCGCGCGATCGACAGCCGCTGGCGCTGGCCGCCCGACAGCGCCACGCCGCGTTCGCCGACACGCGTGCCGTAGCCCTCGGGCAGCTGGGCCACGTGGTCGTGCAGTTGGGCCACGGTGGTGGCGGCCACCACACGGCCCGCGTCGGCCGCGGGCTCGGCGTAGGCTGCGTTGTGGTGGACCGAGGTGTCGAACAGGAAGGTCTCCTGCTGCACCAGGCTCACAGCCTCGCGCAGCGAGTCGAGCGTGAGCTCGCGTACGTCCTGTCCGTCGATGGTGATGCGCCCGGCGCTCACGTCGTAGAAGCGCGCGATGAGCTGGGCCAGCGTCGACTTGCCGCTGCCCGGCGCGCCGACGATGCCCAGCGTGCGGCCGGGTCGCAGCTCGAAACCGATGTCGTGCAGCACCGCCGCGCGCGCCGTGCCGGCATGGCCCGGCGCGCGGGGATAGGTGAAGCTCACGTTCTCGAAGCGCAGCACGCCCTGCGTCAGCACCAGCGGCTTCGCGCCCGGGCGGTCGTGGATCGCGGGCGTGGTGTCGAGCACCTCGAAGAAGCGCGAGCCGGAGGAGGCCGCGCGCGCGCTGGCGTTGACGATCATGCCGATCTGCCGCACCGGCTGCTGCAGCAGCGTCATGAAGGTCAGGCACTCGGTCAGCTGGCCGACCGTGAGTTGCCCGGCCGCGATGCGCCGGCCGCCGAACCAGAGCACCAGCCCCATCGCGAGGTAGAAGGAAAAGTTCATGGTGCTGACCGAGCCCATGCGCAGCGTGATGCGGCGGTTCGACAGGCGCAGCGCGGCTTCGGAGACGCGGTCGAACTTGGCGAGCTCGAACGCGCGCGAGGCGAAGGCGCGCACCACGCGCGCGCCCTGCAGGTTCTCCTCCATGCCGCGGGTCAGTTCGGACATCAGCTGCTGCAGCCGCTCCCACGACAGGCGAAGCAGCACCCCCATGCGGCCGGCGCGCCAGACCACGAAGGGCACGAAACTCAGCGCCAGCGCGCCGAGCAGCAGGTCGACGTGCATCAGCCGCCAGGTGCCGGCGACAACCAGCAAGGCCAGCGACAGGGTGCGCAGCAGGCCCGATTCGAGAAAGCCGCGCACGCCTTCAAGGTCGAGCATGCCGCGCGCGATCAGGTCGCCCGAATGCCGGCGGTCGTGGAAGGAGAAGTCGAGGCGCTGCAGCTTCTCGTAGAAGGCCAGCCGCAGGTCGTAGCCCACGCGCTGTGCGATGTTCTCGCCCAGGTAGCCTTGCAGGCCGGTCAGCGTGCCGCGCGCGGCGCAGGCCGCCACGATGAACCCGGCGATCCACCAGAGCGCGGTGCCGGCCGCGTCGGACGAGGCCGATGAACCGTTGCCCACCAGCCGATGTGCCTGGTCGACCGCGTCGCCCAGCAGCTTCGGCGTGAGCAGGTTGAACAGCGTGGCGCCCACCGCGCACAGCACTGCGGCCGCGCAGCGCCAGGGGTAGCGCCAGGCCAGCCGCACGAGGCGGGCGAGCACGCGCGGCATGGCATGCACGTCGATGCGGCCGAGGGCGGTGAAATCATCGGGCAACTCCGTCACGGGAGAGACCGGGGTGGAGGCGGAGGGGAGGGAGAGCGTGGGTGTCGTCATGCAAGGGCCGGGCGGCGAGGCGCTTGGGCCACCGGGGCCGGTCGTGTCGGGGGGGCAGGAAAGAAGGGAGCGGCTGCAGCCGGAGCACCTGGCGCAAATCGCATGCCAGCTGTTTCCCACGCCAATCGGCGCGCCAAGCGCGGAAATTGCTGCGCATGCAGCAGCGCGCGTGCGAGCGCTGTTGCGCGCGATGCAGCCGAGCGGGGCGGGAACGCCCAGGGCCTGTCGGCCCCGGCGGACGGTCTTCAGTCCACTGGCACCACGAAAGGTTGCCCCAGCAGCCCGAAGCGCTTGAGTTGCGCGCGCAGCACGTTGCGCGAGATGCCGAGCTCGCGCGCCGTGCGCACCTGGTTCTCGCCGCAGTGCGCGAAGGCCGTGGCGACGATCAGCTCCTCCATCGATTCGTAGAGGTCGGGACGCTGCTCCTGCATCAGGTTCTTGACGGCCTCGCGCAATTGTTCCATCCAGTCCTCGGGCCGCGGCGCGGGCAGGTCCTGTGGCGCGTAGGGCAGGCGCAGGTCCTCGCGCTCGATCCTGCCGTTCTGGCTCACGATCACCGCGTAGTGCACGATGTTCTCGAGTTCGCGGATGTTGCCGGGCCACTCGTAGGCCAGCAGCACCTGCTCGGCCACCGGGCTCAGTTCGGGCGAGGGCACGCCGAGCTTGCTGCCGTAGCTGCGCAGGAAGTGCAGGGCCAGCGGCAGGATGTCGCCCGGGCGCTCGCGCAGCGGCGGCAGGTGGACCGTGGCCACGTGCAGCCGGTAGAACAGGTCGGCGCGGAAGCGGCCGGCCTGCACGGCTTTGGCCAGGTCCACGTTGGTCGCGGCCACCAGCCGCACGTCGACCGGGATCGGCTGCCGCGCGCCCAGCCGCACCACCTGCCGCTCCTGCAGCACGCGCAGCAGCTTGACCTGCAGCGCCAGCGGCATGTCGCCGATCTCGTCGAGGAACAGCGTGCCGCCGTGGGCCGCCTCGAACCAGCCCGCGCGCGCATGGCTCGCACCGGTGAAGGCGCCACTTTCGTGGCCGAACAATTCGGCATCGACCAGCGACTCGGCGAAAGCGCCGCAGTTGACCGCGACGAAGGGCCCGCCGCGGTCACTGGTGGTGTGGATGTGGCGCGCCACCAGCTCCTTGCCGGTGCCGGTCTCGCCGATCAGCAGCACCGTGGCGTCGCTGGCCGCGATCTGTTCGACATGCTCGAGCAGGCGTTCGGATTGCGGGTCATGGAAGACCAGGGCCTTGGCGCGGATCGAGAGCGCATGGCCCTCCGGGTTGGGGAAGGTCAGCAGCTTGCGCGGGACGGGGGATCGGGGTTCGCTCATGGATGAAGTCAGACCTGGACTGGATGCGTGGAAGCGATGAAGGAAGAAGGCCGGCGCGTTGTGCCTGGTGTGCAGCAAAAGCAGCGTCCGTGCCAAGGTGCCTCGAATGCAGCAGCAGGAGCGGACATGACTGGACGGCTGTGGCGGCTGCCTTGAATGCAGCACCGATGGCGCCTGCCTGCTGCGCATCGCGATGCTCCTGGTGCTGGCGGTGCAATGCAATGGCCGGCGCCACGCGTGTGCGCGGTGCCGAAGGGCTGCGCTGCGACAGGCGCCCGTTTCAGGGGGCGTCGTTGCAGCAGGACGGCGGCGCGAAGGACCGGCGATTCCCGTGTGCCGTGCCGTCGCGGCGGACCGCGGGAAAGCGCAGCGGCGTCCGGCTGACCGGCGCCGCGGGCGCGTCCTCGTCGTCAACGGCCTCGGCGCTGCCCAGCAGGCCGTAGCGCTTGAGCAGCGTGCGCAGCATGTTGCGCGTGATGTCGAGCGCGCGCGCCGTCTGCACCTGGTTCTCCCGGCACCGCGCGTAGGCGGCACGCACCAGCACCTCTTCGACCGACTGGAAGAGGGCCGCGTCGCCGCGGTCTATGAGTCGGTCGAAGAAGCCCGCGAGCTCCTGGTAGAGCGGTGCCGTCAGTTCGGGTGGGGTCGAGGCGATGGGGCCGGAAAGCACCACCATCGGCTCTTCGCCGTTCTCGCGCTCTTCGGCCCCCGACTCGTCCTGCGGCTCGGCAGCCATGCCGGCCGGGGGCTGCGCTTTAAGCGGCTCTTCCGGCACGAGCACCGGCATGAGCTGCAGATCGCGTGCGGCGATGGGCCGTCCGCGCGAGAGGATCCAGGCGAACTCGACGGCGTTCTCGAGCTCGCGCACATTGCCCGGCCATGCGTGGGCCAGCAGCATGGCCTCGGCGTCGGGCGCCAGGCGGACCTGGTCCCGTCCCGTGCGCTCTGCGCAGCGCGCGATGAAGTGGTTGGCCAGGGGCAGGATGTCGCCGGTTCGTTCGCGCAGGGGCGGCAGATGCAGTGGCGCCACGTTGAGCCGGTAGTACAGGTCGGCACGAAAGCGCTGCGCCTCGACGGCGCGCTCCAGGTCGACGTGGGTCGCCGCGACCAGCCGCACGTCGATCGCGATCGGCCGGCGCGAGCCGATGCGCACCACCTGCCGTTCCTGCAGCACGCGCAGCAGCTTGACCTGCATCGTCAGCGGCAGCTCGCCGATCTCGTCGAGGAACAGCGTGCCGCCGTTGGCCGCCTCGAACCAGCCCGGGCGCGCACCTGGCGCGCCGGTGAAGGCGCCGGCCTCGTGGCCGAACAGTTCGGCATCGATCAGCGTGTCGCTGAAGGCGCCGCAGTTCACCGCGACGAAGGGGCCGCGGCGTCTGCTGGCCGCGTGGATGTGCCGCGCCGCCAGTTCCTTGCCGGTGCCGGTCTCGCCCACGATCACCACCGTGGCTTCGCTGCGTGCCACGCGCTCGAGCTGCGGCAGCAGCGAGGCCGAGCGCGGGTCGCGCAGGATCAGCGTCTTGCCCGCGCTGGCGCTGCGTGCGTGCGGCGGTTCCGGCTCGTGGAGTCGGTAGGTGGATTCGTTCAGGTCCATGGGGCTTTCTCGTCGGACGGCAGGACGCTGGCGCCCGCACGGCGGGCCGTGCGTGGCGCACTCTGTCGATTGAACAGCGTTCATTCTGCGAGCGACGTGCGCGCGCGTGAACGAAGGCTTCGGCATAGTGTTTCTCGCTCAGCAACTTAGGGCCTGGTCATCCTGTGTCCGGCGACGAGCAGACCGGCCCCGCGTCCGCTCATGCTGCGGCAGCGACACGCGGGCGCAGCAGGGGCAGCACGTGCGCACCCACCACCCGCGCTTCCTCCAGGTTCGGATAGCCCGACAGCAGAAAGGCTGTGACGCCCAGCGCCCGGTATTCGGCCAAGCGTTCGGCGACCTGCGTGTAGGAGCCGACGATGGCCGTGCCCGCGCCGCCGCGCACCAGGCCCACGCCGGCCCAGATGTTGGGATAGACCTCGAGCGAACGCGCGTCGTCCACGCGCCGGCCCTGGTGCAGGGCGCGCATGCGGGCCTGGCCCACCGATTCGGAGCGTGCGAGCTGACGCTGTGCCAGGTCGATCGTTTCCTGCGACAGCGGTCGCAGCAGCCGGTCGGCCTCGGCCCAGGCGGCCTCGGCAGTGGGCCGCGCGATCACGTGGATGCGCAGCGCAAAACCCAGCGGCGGCCGGCCCTGTGCAGCGGTCAGACGGCGCAGGCGCTCGAGCCGCTCCGCGACCATTGGTGGCGTCTCGCCCCACAGCGCATGCACGTCGGCCTGCGCCACCGACACGCGCTCGGCGATCTCCGAGGCGCCGCCGAAATAAATCGAGGGAACCTGGGCCGTAGCCGCGGCGCCGAGCCGGCCCACGTCGGCCATGTAGTAGCGGCCCGCATGCTGCAGCGGTTCGCCGCGCCAGACGGCGCGCATCAGGTGCACGAACTCCTCGGCGCGCTCGTAGCGCTGGTCGTGGTCGAGGAAGTCGCCATAGGCACGCTGCTCCTGCGCGGCGCTGCCGGCCACCACGTTGAGCTGCAGCCTGCCGGCGCTGAGTTGCTGCAGGGTCGCGGCCTTCTGCGCCAAGGAGGTCGGCAGTTCGAGTCCGGGCCGCAGCGACACCAGGAAGCGCAGATGCCGCGTCTCGGCGGCCATGGCCGCGGCCAGCAGCCAGCCGTCTTGCGCGTAGGAGCCGACGGGCAGCATCACGCCGTCGAAGCCTGCACCCTCGGCGACCCGCGCCACCTGCACGAGGTAGTCGACCTCGGGGGCGCGCGAGCCGCGGCTGCCGCCGCGCACGCTGCGCACGGCGGTGTTGACCAGATGGCGGCCGTCGCCGCCGCTTGGGACGAACCAGTGGAATTGGGTGCTCATACGGCGTTCGTGGTGAGGGGGGCACGGGGTGTGGCGACCGGCGTCGCGACCGGGGTCGGCACCGGTCGCACCAGCGGCAACACCTCTTCGCCCAGGCGCAGCGCGTCTTCCAGTCCCTGTTCGCCGGAAAGCACGAAGTCGTCGACACCGACGGCCTGCAGTTCCTGCAAAAGGTCGGCTACCGTGCGGTAGTCGCCGACCAGGCCGGCGCCGTCTTCCCAGCGCGGCTGGCCGCGCGTGACACGGCCGCGCAGCGGCCCCACGCCACGCCAGAGGCCGGACGCGGTGTCGAAGAAACTGCGTGCGGCGGGCGGCGTGCCGGTGGTGGGCCAGGCCGATTGCAGCGCGGCGTCTGCCGCTTGCCAAGCCTCGATGTCGGTCTCGCGTGCAATGAGATGCAGCCGGCAGGCCACGCGCAGCGTGCGGCCTTGCGCGGCCGCCAGCGCACGCACCCGCCGGATGCGCTCGGCCAGTGCCGCGGGCGGTTCGCCCCAGAGCACGTAGGCATCGGCATGCTCGGCGGCGATGCGTTCGGTCGACGGGCCGCTGCCGCCGATGTGCAGCGGCGGCGGATGGCGCAGCGCACGGATCAGCCCGGCGTTCTCGACCCGGTAGTGCGGCCCGCGGTGGTTGAAGCCCAGGGCGCTGCCACGGCCCTTCCATGACTGCTTGACCACGCGGATGAATTCGGCGGCGCGCTCGAAGCGGTCGTCATGGTTCACCGCGTCCCCGTAGGCGCGGTGCTCGGCCGAGTCGCCGCCCACCAGCAGGCCCAGCGCCAGGCGCTGGTGGGTCAGGTCGTAGAGCGTCTGCGCGCTTTGCGCGGCCACCGCGGGCAGCATGAAGCCGGGCCGGAATGCGACCACCATGCGCAACTGTCGGGTGGCGCGCGACAGCGTCGCGGCCAGCAGCCAGGCGTCGGGGCGCTGCGGGCCGCTGGGCACCTGCAGTGCGTGGAAGCCCGCGTACTCGGCCGCGCGGGCCACGTCGATCCAGTGCGCGGGCGTGGCCGTCGCATCCTTCGCCTCGCGGCGCCGGGCATCGCCTTCGGGGAACAGGCACCAGCTGAATTCGGTCATGCGCTCAGGCCGCCTTGGCCAGGGGCTCGGCATAGCGGCTGGCTGGCCGCTCGAGTCCAAGGTTCTCGCGCAGCGTGCGGCCTTCGTACTCGGTGCGGAAGATGCCGCGCTTCTGCAATTCGGGGATCACCAGGTCGACGAAATCGTCGAGCGACTCGGGCAGCACCGGCGGCATGATGTTGAAGCCGTCGGCCGCACCGTTCTCGAACCACGACTGGATCTCGTCGGCGATCTTCTGCGGCGTGCCCACCACCACCCAATGGCCGCGCGCGCCGGCCAGGTATTCGTAGAGCTGGCGCAGCGTGAACTGCTCGCGCCGCGCCAGTTCGATCACCACCTGGTGACGGCTGTTGCGGCCCTTGGGCGGCTCGGGGTAGTAGGGCGGCGGCGCATCGAGGTCCCAGGCCGAGATGTCCTCGCCGGGCCAGAAGCGTGAGATGGTGTGCAGCCCGATCGAGGGATGGATCAGCTTCTGCAGCTCGGCCCACTTGGCCTCGGCCTCTTCCTGCGTGCGGCCGATGACCGGCGAGATGCCCGGCAGGATCAGCAGCTGCTCGGGCCGGCGCCCGTACTTCGCGAGCCGGCCCTTCACGTCGCGGTAGAAGGCCTGGGCCTCTTCGAGGCTGGTCCAGGCGGTGAAGATCGCTTCGGCCGTGGCCGCGGCCAGTTCGCGCCCCGGCTCGGAGGAGCCGGCCTGCACGATCACCGGATGGCCCTGTGGCGGGCGCTCGAGGTTGAGCGGCCCCGAGACCTTGAAGTGCTTGCCCACGTGGTTGAGCGTGTGCAGCTTCGAGGGGTCGAAGTACACGCCCGATTGGGCGTCGCGCGAGAACGCGTCGTCGTCGAAGCTGTCCCACAGGCCCTTTACCACATCGAGGAACTCGTGCGCACGTTCGTAGCGCAGCGCGGGGTCGGGGTGCTTGTCGAGCCCGAAATTGCCGTAGACGTTCTCCGCGCCAGTGGTCACGACGTTCCAGGCCGCGCGGCCCTTGCTGAGGTGGTCGAGCGAGGCGAACTTGCGTGCCAGAAGGAACGGGTCCTCATAGGTGGTCGAGGCGGTGGCGACGAAGCCGATGTGCTTCGTCACGGCCGACAGCGCGGCCCACAGCGTGACCGGCTCGAAGTACGAGACGCGTCCCTGGCGACCGAAGGACGCGTCGTCGCTCAGGTAGCCCAGGCCCGGGCTGTCGGCCACGAAGACCTGGTCGAACAGCCCGCGCTCGGCGGTCTGCGCCAGGCGGATGTAATGGTCGATGTTGACGCCCGCATCGATCTGCGAGCCCGGATGGCGCCAGGCGGCCACGTGGTGGCCGGTGGCCATGATGAAAGCGCCGAGGCGCAGCTTGCGTTGACTCATGGGTCTGTCTCCTTAGAGCTTGCCGGTCAGCACGATGCCGGCCCAGCGGGGAATCGCGGGCGTGTAGCTGTTCCACGTCTGCGAGAGCGGTGTCTTGTTGTCGAACACGTTCTTCACCAGGAAGCTGGCGGTGAAGCGGCCGTCCAGACGGCCCAGGCCGATCGAGACGTCGGTAATGCTCTTGCCCGGAATCTCGCCGTAGCTCGACAGCGAGTCGTCCGAGTTGTACTTGGTGTTGTAGGCCGTGTTGAAGCTGGCGAGGAACAGCTTGTCACCGAACACCGGCTTGCGGTAGTCGACGCCGATGTTGAAGGTGTATTTCGAGGCGCCGGGCAGCGTGCGGCCCGAAAGGTCGGTGTAGGGCGAGGCGCCCGCGTAGCCGTTCTCCAGCGGCTGGGCCGCGTTCTTGAAGTCCTTGTAGCGTGCGTCGTTGTAAGCGCCCGCGAAGCGGATGGTGGTGTTGCGCAGGCCGCTGTAGGCGCCGTCGATCTCGATGCCCTTGGCCTGCACCTTGGGCACGTTGCCGGTGGCGGTGACGTAGTAGTTCTGGCCGTTGTTGTTGAGCTGGGTCGTGTAGACGTCCAGCGCGCGGATCGACTGCTGGAAGTCCTTGATGTTGGTCAGGTAGGTGTTGGCGTTGAAGACCAGCGTCTTGTCGAGCAGCAGCGACTTGAAGCCCAGCTCGAAGGAGTTGGTCTTCTCGCCCTTGACCAGCGCCGAGACGCCGTTGGTGAGTTGCGCGATGCCGGCCTTCTCGCCGTACTGCCACGAGACGTAGGTCGTGAGGTTCTCGTTGACCTTGTAGGTCGGGCTGATGACGAACGCGGGCTGCGTGGCCTTGAAGGGCTCGGCCTCGATCGGGTTGAACAGCGGCCCGAGGTTCGTGAGGCGGATCGCCTTGGCGTCGGCCACCTGCTGTTTCTGCGCCGCGGTCAGCGAGTTGTAGGCCGCGCCCGGCGCCGCGCCCGCGGCCGTGCCGAAGTACTTGTTGGCCAGCCGGTCGGCCAGCTGCAATTGCGCCGCCGAGTTGCCGCCGCCGAGCAGGCCGGCCGCGTTCGAATCGAAGCCGCCGAGCTGCACGTCGCGCACCGCCACCGGGTTCAGCTCGAAGCCGTTGCCGTTGGCCTTGATGTAGCTCGAGCCGATGTTGGTGCGGTCTTCGCGGGTGATGCGCAAGCCGGTCGTGAGCTTGAGCGCCTCGGTGAAGTTCCAGTTGACCTGGCCGAACAGCGCGGCGCTCTTGTTGTGGATCTGCTGCAGGCCGGGGCGGTTCCAGGCCAGCGACAGGCCGTCGAGCGAGTTCTGCAGCAGATAGCGGCCGGCACCGGTCGCGTCGAGACGGTTGTATTGCGCACTGCTGGCCAACCAGGCGCCGGCATCGTTGCCGAAGTCCTGCCGGTACTCGACGCTGTTGCGCACGTCCATGAAGTGCAGTCCGGCCTGGTAGTCAATGAAGCCGCCGGTCTTCGAGCTGATGCGCAATTCCTGGCTGGCCTGCTTGTAGTCGTTCCAGAAGCCGCCGGCATTGCGGTAGACGTCGAAGGGCGTGCCCTCGTCGTTCTGCGCGTTGAAGTGGTAGTCGCGCCAGGCGGTGATGGAGGTCAGCGTGTGGTCGCCGAGGTTCCAGTTGAGCTCGGCCGCCACACCGCGGCTGCCGGTGACCAGGCCCTTGGTCGCGTCGGTGTAGATGCTCTTGCCGTCGCTGCCGCCGTACAGGTAGTCGCGGGCATAGCTGAAGCCGTTCGGGTCCTGGTTGAACCAGCGCCGGCCCAGGCGGGTGGCGGCGTCGGTGGTCAGCGGGTTCACGCTGCCGTCTGCGTAGCTGGTGGGCGTGGGCGTGCGGATGGTGCGGCCGTTGGTGGTCTCGGCCGAGCGGGGCTGCAGCTCGATCGACAGGCGGGCATTGAAGTCGGCCGAGGGCGTGAGCAGGAACTGGGCGCGGCCGGCCACGCGGTCGGTCTCCGACCAGCTCTGGTCGCGGTTGAACTCGCTGCGGTTGAGCAGGTCGCCGCGGCCCTTGTCGACCACGAAGGTGCCGCGCCAGGCCAGCAGGTCATCGACGATCGGGCCGCCGCCGGCGAAGGTGCCGGTCAAGCGGCCACGCTGGCCATAGAGCAGCGAGTAGTCGGCGCTGGGCGTGAACGAGGGCCGGCGCGTGGTGAAGCTGACGGCGCCGATGCTCGAGTTCTTGCCCAGCAGCGTGCCTTGCGGGCCGCGCGCCACCTCCACCGAATCGATGTCGGTGAAGTAGTAGCTCGAGGTCAGCGCGTTGTAGCCCAGGCTCACGCCGTCGACGAGCACGCCGACGCTTGGGTCCTGCGCCTCGGTCTGCGACTGCTTGCCGATACCACGGATCGCGAGGCTGCTGGTGCGCTGGTTGCCCTGGTTCCAGAAGATGTTGCCCAGGCGCTTGGTGATCGAGTCGATGTCGTTGGCCTGCAGGCGGTCGAGTTCGCGACCGCCGACCACCGAGACCGACAGCGGCACGTCCTGCAGGCGTTCGATGCGGTTGCGCGAACGCACGACGACGGCGTCGAGCGCCACCGGTTCGTCCGCGGCCGCGCTGGCGGTGGCGGCCGTGTCGGTGGCCGGTGTCGCCACGGCGGCCGGTGGCTGCTGTTGTTGCTGAGAAAGCACTTCGCGCAAGCGGGAGATCTCGGCCTGCAGGTCGGAGATGAGCTTGTCCCTGTCCTGCTGCGCATGCGCCGGTGCGGTGACCAGGAAGGCCGAGGCGAGAAGCGCCGCGACGGGCGAAAGGCGGAACAGCGAAGACCTGTCCGAAGGCTGGCGATGACGCGATGCGCGGGCCGAGGAATCGATGGCGTGCATGGAATGTGGAAGTGAGGAGACCGTTGAAGACGATCGCTTTCAGCAACCCACATGCCATCGCATGCGAGGACACGCCGAGGCGTGTCGAAAATGCGGGAACCTCCAATGGGGAACGGTATCGGGGAGGGGCTCGCACGCTCGAATGCGGCTTCCGCACAGCGGTGCTTTTCAAGCAGGGGCGATGTTGGAATCACAACATCGCCCGAGGGGCTGTTGCACCGCAGGCAGCCCGAATACCGGGATGCCAAGCCGCGCAGGCATGCATCGAGCGCGCGCGACGTTCTGCAACGGGCCTCGGACAACAACCGATTTCTTCAATGCATATGGCGTGAAGGTCTGAGGCCGGGAGCCCATTGCGTCGATACTGCTTGTCACCCCCTGCAAGGAGAACCGCACATGAGTCGCCGGCGCCTGGCCGCCCTGGCCTTTGTCTTTCTGTGGTTCGCACTTGGCGGCGTGGCGCACTTCGCGTTCACCGAGGCGCAGATGCGCATCGTCCCGCCCTGGATCGAATGGCCGCGTGCCGCGGTGTGGGTGAGCGGCGTGGCCGAACTGCTGGGCGCGGCCGGGCTGCTGTGGCGTCCCACGCGGCGTGCCGCCGGCATCGGACTGATCCTGCTCACGATCGCCGTCACGCCGGCCAACGTGCAGATGCTGCAGCAGGCCGCGCAGTACCCCTCGGTGCCCTACTGGGCGCTGGTGGCGCGGCTGCCGTTCCAGCTGGTGCTGCTGGCGTTGATCGCGTGGAGCACTTCGGCCTTCGTGCGCCGGCGCGCGGCATGAACCGAGCGCTGCGCTCAGCGCCTTGGCATCAGGGCCTGCAGCCGATTCGCCAGCAACGCCGGAAAGCGCGCGAACCACACGGCGTTGGCCGGCGAGGGATGGGGCAGCGGCGCCAGCGTCAGCGTGCGTGACCTGCCGGCATGGCAGTAATCGATGCCAAGCGTGGCGTCGTGGCGGTCGTCGCGTGCCCAGAACGCGTCCAGAGCGGCGGCCACTTCGGCTGTCTGTCCGATCGCGAACCAGAAGAAGGCCTCGCGGCCCAGCACGATCACCTGCTCGCCCTGCCAGGTGTCCATCAGCAGGCTGGCCATCAGCGGCTGAAAGCGCCGTTTGACGGCCATCGACCAGGCCTTGTTGCCCACCGGCTTGTAGGGCACGGTGTTGAGCCAGAACACGTCGGCGCCAGCGGCCACCGCCTGCTCGAAGTCCGGCGCCGCGGCGTCTTCGCCGAAGCGCCGGCGGTGCAGCGCGCTGCGCACCAGCTGGCCGGCGCGCCCGATGAAGGCCAGGCCGTGTTCGACCTCGCTGCGGCCCGGGTCGCGGCCGAAGATGCACAGCGGCGCATCGGCCGGCCCGAGGCCGATCACCGGCTCGCGCCAATCGCGGCCGCTTTGCGCGTAGGCCGCAAGGTCGATGCCGGCCGTGCCTTCGGCTTCGCGACGCAAGGCGTCGTGCTGGGCGGCCGTGAGCACCGCGGGCGGGCGCGCCATCGGCTCAGGCCGCCGGAACGAACAGGGCCGGGTCGACCATCGTGCGGTTGAGCATCACGCCCCAGTGCAGGTGCGGTCCGGTCACGCGGCCGGTGGCGCCCACGGCACAGAAGCGGTCGCCGGTCTTGAGCTCGTCGCCGACCTTGACGTCGATCGCGCTCAGGTGGCAGTACATCGTGAGCAGGCCACCGCCGTGGTCGAGCCAGACCGTGCCGCCGTTGAAGAAGTAGTCGCCGGTGTCGATCACGCGGCCCGGCAGCGGTGCGCGCACGGCCGTGCCGGTGGCTGCGGCGATGTCCATGCCGCTGTGTGGATTGCGCGACTGGCCGTTGAACACGCGGCGCAGGCCGAAGGAGCTGGAGCGCCGGCCCGGCACCGGCACGCGCATCTGCAGGTCGTGTGCCGGCACCTCGGTGAAGGCGGCCATCACCTTGGCCTGGTGGTCGCGCTCGCGTTCGTAGCGCGCCTGGTCTTCGGGTGACAGGTCGACCTTGCCCGGTGCGACCTTCAGGCGCTGCTCGCTGTATTGCTTGGTGGCGATGGCATAGGCGATGGGCTGGTCGCCGGCGCCTTCGGTGCGTCGAACGATGTGCGCGTTGCCGGGGCGGGCTGCGAGCGGGATGCCGACCAGCGCGGTCCATTCGATCGGGTCGCCGATCACGAGCAGCGGCAGATCGTCCGTGGTGCGCGCCACGGGGCGTGTGGCCGCGGTGCCGAGCGACAGCCGCGCGACACCGCCGGGCACCGCCGATGCGTGCGGCCAGACCTCGGACGAGGCCGGAGAGGCCGCAGCGGCCCTCGACTTGGCGGCGAAGACCGGCGCCGCGGGCAGCAGCAGCGCGCCCAGCGTGCCGATCAACGCACTGCGGCGCGTGGCGGGGTGAGGGGAAGACGGGTGATTCTGAATGGCCATCGGGCAAGTCTAGCGAGCGCCTTCGGCACCACCGGACGAGAGCCCTTCAACCGGCCCAGGTGCCCGGCGCCAGGCCGTCGAGCGTGTGCGGCCCGATCGAGGCCCGGATCAGCCGCAGCGTGGGATGGCCGACGGCCGCGGTCATGCGCCGCACCTGGCGGTTGCGGCCCTCCTTGATCGCGAGTTCGATCCAGCTGGTGGGAATGGACTGGCGCACGCGGATGGGGGGCTGGCGCTCCCACACGGCGGGCGGCGGATCGAGCCGGCGCGCGCGCGCCGGGCGGGTCGGGCCGTCGTTGAGCGTCACGCCGTCGCGCAGGGCGCTCAGCGCTACCTCGTCGGGCACGCCTTCGACCTGCACCCAGTAGACCTTCTCCATCTTGAAGCGCGGGTCGGCGATGCGGGCCTGCAGCGCGCCGTCGTCGGTCAGCAGCAGCAGGCCTTCGCTGTCGGCATCGAGCCGGCCGGCCACGTAGACGCCGGGCAGGTCGATGAAGTCCTTGAGGCCTTGCCAGCGCCCCTCGGGCGTGAACTGGCTGAGCACACCGTAGGGCTTGTTGAATCGGATCAGGCGGGAAGAAGAAATAAGAGCCATGGCGCGGGCAGCATAGCGCCCGCGTGCGGCCCGCTCGCGCGGCGACGACGCTCAGCGCCTCAGCGCGCGGCGATGCACTCGACTTCGGCGCGCGCGCCGAGCGCCAGCCCGTTGACGCCGAAGGCGCTGCGGGCCGGGTAGGGCTTGGAGAAGTAGCTGCGGTAGATCTCGTTGAAGGCGGGCCAGTCGGCCATGTCGGCCAGCATGGCAGTGCACTTCACGACATCCTGCATCCGGTAGCCCCGGGCTTCGACCGAAGCCTTGATGTTGTCCATGAGCTGCCAGGTCTCGGCCCGGATGCCGCCGGGTGCCAGCTTGCCGGTGCTCGCGTCGTAGCCGATCTCGCCTGAGAGGTAGACCACGTTGCCGACCCGCACCGCATCGGAAAAGGGCAGCTCGCCGAAGCGGCCCGAGTCGATGAACTCGATGGGCGCGCGCGTCGCGCCCGGGCCGAGGGGCTGGAGGCCGGTGGCCGGGGCGCCGCCCGCACCGAGCAGGCCGGCGAGGGCGCACAGTGACGCGAAGACGTGTTTCATGAGGACTCCCTGAGTGATTCTTCCGGCCGGTGGCCAGGCCCGGACGGGCCGCGAGGCCTGTCGGCGCACGCATTCGTTCGCGAGGAATGGCGTCGGAACCCGGGCTGTGCGCTCCGCGGTGGAGGCGGGGCGAGCGGAGAATAGCCGAGCTTCCTCAGGTGCCGGACGCCTTGACGCGTCCGCGTCCTTGGTTGGCCAAGGCAGGCATGGGTTTCGTGACGGATGTCCACTGCGAGCGGCTTGTGCTCACTTATGTGTCCATTGTGGTGACAACTGTGGGTGAATCTTCATGTGGTGGGGTGGCACGCACCGCTGCCAGTTGCGCACGGAGAACCTGGCGCAGCACCTTCGGCGACACCGGCTTGTAGAGCACCGCGACGCCAGAGCGCGCCACTTCGCGCAGTCGTTCGGGCTTGGTCTCGCCGGTCACCAGCAGCCGCGCGGTGCGCGGTCCGATGCCGCGCGGGTGGCGCTGCAGCGCGGCCAGCACGTCGAGGCCGTTGTCGTCGTCCTGGAGCAGCAGGTCGCTCACCACCACGTCGGGCGGTTGTGCCCAGCGGTCGGCCCACGCCAGAGCCTCGGCGCGGTTCTGGGCGGCCATCACCTCGGCGCCCCAATCGGACAGCACGGCCTTGAGGCCCTCGAGGATGCTGCGCTCGTCATCGATGACCAGCACCCGCACGCCGTCGAAACGCGCCTCGGGCTCGCCGTCGACCAGGGCGACGGGCGGCGAGGCTGGCAGGGCGCCGGCGGGCGCCGTGCCGCGCACCAGCAGGCGAACGCAAGTGCCGCTGCCCAGGCGCGATTGCAGGTCGACGCGAGTGCTCAGCAGGGCGGCCAGCCGCTGCACGGTGGCCAGCCCCAGGCCCATGCCGCGCCCGCTGCTGCGGTCGTTGTGGCGCTGAGTGTCGACCTGGAAGAATTCCTCGAACACACGGGTCTGGTGCTGCGGCGCGATGCCGATGCCGGTGTCCCAGACGTCGATGCGCACGCGGTCACCGCGCCGCCGCGCGCCGACCAGGATGCCGCCCTCCGGCGTGTGGCGCAGCGAATTCGACACCAGGTTGTTGAGGATGCGCGAGAGCATCACGTAGTCGCACCGCACCCACAACCCGGTCTTGCGCACCACCAGCCGCAGGCCCTGGGCCTCGGCCACGGGCCGGAAATTGCGGCTGATCTCGTCGAACAGGGTGTCGAGCAGGAAGTCGCTCCACAGCGGCTGCAGCACGCCCGCGTCCAGCTGCGAGAGGTTGAGCAGCTCGGAGAACAGCCGGTCCAGCGAGTCGACGCATTCGCGGATATGGGCAATGCGCTGCAGCCGGGCGGGGTCGGTCTCGCCATTGGCCAGGCCGTCCGAGAACAGGGTCAGCGCGTGCAGTGGCTGGCGCAGGTCGTGGCTGGCCGCGGCCAGCAGGCGCGTCTTGGCCTGGCTCGCGACCTCCAGCTGCTGGTTCTTGCGCGCCAGCTCGACGGTGGCGTCGGCGATGCGGCTCTCGAGCAGGCGGCGGCCCTCGGCCAGCGCACTGGCGGCCTGGTTGAAACCGCTCTGCAGCCGGCGCACCTCCGCCGTGCCTTCGACCGTCACGCTGGCGTCTTCGCCCGCGCCGAGCCGGTCGACGGCATCGCCCAGCGCGCCGATGGGGGCGCTGATGCGCCGAGCCGCCCACCAACCGACCAGGCCCACGCCCACCAGGCTGGCGAGCAGCACCAATGCCACATTCAAGGCGGTGGAGTGGCGCGCGTGCTCGACGGCCGCGAGGCTGATTTCCACCATCACCTGGCCGGCGCGGCGACCGTCGTTGCCCATGATCGGTGTGACCACCTGCAGCCCCGGGGTGCGACGGCGGTCGGGGGGCTCGGCCCGGGCGCTGGCGAGGATCTCGCCGTCCTCCGACCAGATCTGCACCTGCTGCACGTGCGGCTGGTAGGTGCCCGACTGGGCCGTGCGGATCAGCCCGCGTCGGTCCATGTGCTGCAACTGCGCCTGCGCCACCGTGGCCACCTGCAGCGCGACCGTCTGCGCATTGGCGCGGATCATTTCGGTCACATTGTCCAGGTGCTGGCGTGTCAGCACCGTGATGGCGCCGAGCGTCGCCACGCTGGCCGGCAGCAGGGCCAGCAACACCAGTTGCTGGGCCAGGGACAGACGCGCCAGCCCGGCGGACACGCGGGCACGAAGCCCGCGGGCGGTCGAGTCAGGGCGCGAGACGTTCAGGGGCAGCAAGGCAGCCTAGAAATGTGAAATACGTCACCGACCACGAGTAGGTTGGTTTCTAATTGTGTGCTTGGCTGCCCCTGTTGACCAGCCTGTCCTTCGGTTGCGCTTGCCCATTGAGGTTTTCCATGCACTCGATGTCTGCCGCCAGTGTTCTGCTGCCGCCTGTGGCGGGCCTCGCCAGAGGCATGCGTCGCGTCCTGCACCTGCTGATCGGCCTGGGCGTGGCCGTGGGGCTGCACGGGGCCGCGGCGGCCCAGGCGGGGCTGGCGCCGCCGGTGCGCTTCGGCATCCTGCCGCTGGGCGGCGCCTTCGAGTCGCGCAACGACTGGGACCCGGTGCTGGCCGACCTGAGCCGTGCGCTGGGGCGGCCGGTGAGCGTGCTCTCGGTGACCTCGTACGAGGCGCTCGAACAGGCGATCCAGCGCAACGAGGTCGACATGGCCTTTCTCTCGGGCCGCATGGCGCTCGATGCCGTCACCCAGCGGCGCATGCGGGTGGTGGCGCAGGTCACGCGGCACGACGGCCTGCCGGGCTACCGGGCGCTGCTGCTGTCGCGCATCGCCGGCCCGTTCAATACGCTGGCCAGCCTGCTGGCCGCGCCCGAACGCTGGCGGCTGGCACGGGGAGAAAGCCGCTCGGTATCGGGCTTCATCGTGCCGCAGCTGGCGCTTTTCCTGCCCAACCAGATCGCGATGGAAACCCGCTTTCGCAGCGAACTCGTGGGCACGCATCAATTCACCGCGCTGGCCGTGGCCAACGGCGAGGCCGATGCCGCGACCAACAACACCGCCGACTTCGAGCGTTTCAAGCTGCAATTCCCGGTCGAGGCGGCACGCCTGCAGGTGATCTGGGCGTCGGACCTGATTCCCCATGCCCAGATCGTGGTGCGGCGCGACTACCCGGAGGCCTTTCAGCGCCAAGTGCAGGACTTCCTGGTCGGCTATGCCCGCGCCAAGGGGCCCCGCGGCGATGCCGAACGCAGCCATCTGCGCGCACTGCACGACCTGGCGGGCTTCCTCGCCGCCGACAACGACTCGCTGCTGCCCGCCGCCAAGCTGGCCTACCAGTTGGCGCGGCAGAACGCGATGGCGGCCCAGTGGGTCAATGACGCGGCCCGTCAGGCGAGGCTCCAGCGCATCGAGAGTGGCTACGCGGACCAGCTCGCCGTGCTGCGCGAATTGGGCCCCTGAAGCGAAGCCCTGCAGGCAGCCGGTGGTTGGGGTGGGCGCCCAGACGTCATCGGTGCGTTCAAATGAGTTGAAAAGAATTCAATGTATTGAATAAATCCAATTCATTAACAATTGATTCCAAATTTTCCCCAACGGCATGGGGAAAATTTGGGACATTTGATTATTGATTGACAATTGATTGGCGCAATAGAAAAGACAATTCGCCCGCCGCAGCCAATTGGCGCTGCGGTTCAGGGTGTCCATGTCGCGTTGTCATTTCCGTTGTTTCCGTCATTCCCGTCGCTTCATCGCCGTTTCGGGCCCGCTGAGCGCCTGCGCCTTGGCCGTCTCGGCATGGGTGGCCGCCGTCCCCGCGGCCGCGCAGACCCACCCCTCGGCGCCGCAGCCCTTCATCGAGGAACTGCGCCAGCAGGAGCGCGAGCGTGCGCTGCGGGCCCAACAGGAGCGCGCGGTCGATGCCCGCCTGCCCGTCGAGGCACCACCCGCACCCGGGCGGCTGCCCGAGGCCGAGACGCCATGCTTTCGCATCGACCGCGTGGTGCTGGGGGGCGAGCGGGCTGGCGAATTCCAGTGGCTGCTGCCCGCCGCCGCAGGCGCGCAGGGGGACGACGCGCCGATCGGCCGCTGCCTCGGCACCCAGGGGGTCGACACCGTGCTGGCGCGGCTGCAGCAGGCCCTGGTCGAACGCGGCTGGGTCACCACCCGCGTGCTGGCGCCGCCGCAGGACCTGGCGGGCGGCACACTGGCATTCACGCTCGTGCCGGGGCGCATCGCGGCCATCCGCTTCGCCGAGGGCACACGCGATCGCACCGCGCTGCGCAACGCCATCCCCGCGCAGCCGGGCGACCTGCTGAACCTGCGCGACATCGAGCAGGGCCTGGAGAACCTCAAGCGCCTGCCGACCGCCGACACCGACATCCAGATCGAGCCCTCGCGAGCCGCTGGCGCGCAGCCGGGCGACAGCGACCTGGTGGTGAAGTACGCGCGCAGCTTTCCCCTGCGCGGCACCTTGAGCCTCGACGACAGCGGCACCCGCGCCACGGGCCGCACGCAGGCCGGCGCGACCCTGGCCTGGGACGGCCCGCTGGGCCTCAACGACCTGGCCTATGTCAGCGTGAACCACGACCTGTTCAACCCGGGCGCGCGCGGCACCAGCGGCCAGACCCTGCACTACTCGATCCCGTACGGCGACTGGCTGCTGGGCGCCACGGCGAGCCGCAGCAGCTACCACCAGAGCGTGGCCGGCCTGAACCAGGACTATGTCTACGCCGGCGAGTCGCGCAATGCCGAAGTGCGCCTGTCGCGCCTGCTGTACCGCGACCAGCGCCGCAAGACCACGCTGGCGCTGCGCGCCTTCCGCCGGGCCTCGTTCAACTTCATCGACGACACCGAGATCGAGGTGCAGCGCCGCGTGGTCGGCGGCTGGGAGCTGGGGCTCAACCACCGCGAGTTCCTGGGCGCGGCCACGCTCGACGCCAACCTGCAGTACCGCCGCGGCACCGGCGCCTTCGGTGCCCGCCCCGCGCCTGAGGAATTCTTCGGTGAAGGCACTTCACGCTTCGGCCTGGTCGCGGCCGACGCGAGCCTGAACCTGCCGTTCCAGCTGGCCGACCAGAAGCTGCGCTATTCGGCGCTGTGGCGCGCGCAATGGAACCGCACGCCGCTCACGCCCCAGGACCGTTTCGCCATCGGCGGGCGCTACACGGTGCGCGGCTTCGACGGCGAGACCAGCCTGATGGCCGAGCGCGGCTGGTTGATCCGCAACGACCTCGGCTGGGCACTGGGCCAGAGCGGCGCCGAGCTGTACGTCGGCATCGACCACGGCGAGGTGGGCGGAGGGTCGTCGCAGTTCCTGCTGGGCAAGCGGCTCACGGGCGCGGTGCTCGGTTTGCGTGGCACGACGAACGCGCTGCAGGGCCTGAGCTACGACCTCTTCGTCGGCACGCCCTTGCGCAAGCCCGAGGGCTACCGCACCGCGCACTTCACCGGCGGCTTCAACCTCAATTTCAGTTTCTGAAAGGAGCGCCGCCGACGAATCCATCACGCACCACCACCACGCTGTCACACATCCGGTCTGCCTTCGAGGCGGCACCCATCCGATTCAAACGTTCAGGGATAAAAAACATGACTTCCAAGCTCCTCATTCCGTCGATCCTTTCCATCGCGCTGCTGCAGGCCTGCGGCGGCGGGGGAGGGGGTGACGGCGGTACGGCGCCCGCGGCATCGACCTCCGGCTCGGCTGGCGGTTCCACGGGCACTCCGGCCAGCGCCGACAGCGGCTCTGTGAGCGCGAGGTTCGCGGCCGGGGCCAGTTCGCGCTACCAGCTGGTGGGCGTGGGTTCGCAGACTTTCGGCCGGCTCGACACCAGTGTCCAGGCCTCGAGCGGCGCGATGACCAAGCTCAGCGACGCCGTGCTGAGCGGCAACAGCGTGACCAAGGACATCAGCGGCGATGCCTCCTACGCGATGGGCCGGTGGGCGGCTGGCACCGTGACGCGCAGCAGCGGCAGCGAGACGCTCTCCGGCACCGACAACCGCGCCTACCACTACATCGCACTCAATTCGCCGGCCCAGTTTCCGACGATGGGCACGCTGAGTTGCGATGCCGGTGCGTTCACCACGCCCACCTACAAGAGCGGTGGCAGCGGCACGTCGCCCAACACCGGCTCGGCCTCGGGTTCGGCCACCCTGAGCTTCGGCGCAGGCGGTGCGACCGTGGGCGGCGCGGTGAACGTGGCGGCGTCCGGCAGCGCAGGCTCGGCCACGCTTGGCACCACGATCTCGTCGACCTCGAGCGCATCGGTCACGGGCGCCTACCTGAGCGGCGGCTCCGGTGCCGCGGTGCAGATCGGCGACGCCGGAGGCGGTGCCTTCCTCGTGGCCGCCAGCTACGCGGCAACGCTGGCCAACGGTGCACGCTACATCGGCGTCGCCAGGTTCCGTTGCGCTGCCTGATGGCGTGAGGCGGGCAGGGGCGCATCGCGTTCCTGCCCGCCGTGTTTTCGCGCGTACGGCGCGCGCTCAGGGAAAGAAAAGAATGAACAAGCATCTCCACCGTATCGTCTTCAACGCCGCGCGCGGCCTGCGCATGGTGGTGCAGGAGAGCGCGCGCAGCACGGGCAAGGGCGCGAGCGGCGCGACCTCCGCGGCGGTGAGCGTGGGGGCGCTGGCCGCGGCCCTGATGAGCGCGCCACTGCATGCGCAGATCGTGGCCGACCCCGGTGCCCCCGGGCGCCAGCGCCCGACGCTGCTCGCGGCCCCCAACGGCGTGCCCCTGGTCAACATCCAGACGCCGAGCGCCGCAGGCGTCTCGCGCAACACGTACTCGCAGTTCGACGTCGACGCCAAGGGCGTGATCCTCAACAACAGCCGCACCAACGCCCAGACCCAATTGGGCGGCTGGGTGCAGGGCAACCCCTGGCTCGCGGGCGGTGGCGCGCGCGTGATCCTCAACGAGGTGAACAGCGCCAATCCGAGCCAGCTGCGCGGCTACGTCGAAGTCGCGGGCCCGCGCGCCGAAGTCATCATCGCCAACCCGGCGGGCATCCAGGTCAACGGCGGCGGCTTCATCAACGCGAGCCGCGCCACGCTGACCACCGGCACGCCGCAGTTCAAAGCCAACGGCGGGCTCGACAGCTTCCTGGTGCGCGGCGGCACGGTGAACGTCGACGGTGCGGGGCTCGACGCGAGCAAGACCGACTACGCGGCCATCCTGGCGCGGGCGGTGCAGCTCAATGCGGGGGTCTGGGCCAACGAGCTGAAGGTCGTGGCCGGCGCGAACCAGGTCGCGGTGGACGGCAGTGCGCAGACAGCGACGACCCCCACGGGCACCACGCCCGCCTTCGCGCTCGACGTGGCGGCGCTGGGCGGCATGTACGCGGGCAAGATCACATTGATCGGCACCGAGGCCGGGCTGGGCGTGCGCAACGCGGGCCACATCGGCGCGGGGGTCGGGGGCCTGGTCGTCACTGCGGCGGGGCGGCTGGAGAACATCGGCATGCTCGAAGGCGCGAAGGTCGAGCTGAGCAGCGCGAGCGACATCGACAACCGCGGCGGCACGATCCGCCAGGCGGGCACGCGCGAGCTTGCGATCACGGCGCCGGTGCTGAGCAACACGGCGGGTGGGATCATCGGGGCGGAGCCGGTGGCGGTGCAGCCGGAGGCTGGCGCTGGTGGTGCGGGCGGTGCAGGCGCATCGGGGGGCAGTGCGAGCGGAGGTGGATCGGTCACGCCGACCCCCGGCACCGCCACGGCCCAGAACTCCGGCGGCACGGTCGCTGCAGAGGCCGCACCCGCGCAACCCGCGCCCGCTACAGGGCCTGGCGCCATCCGCGCCACCGGCCGCCTGCTCAACGACGGCGGCCGCATCTACGCGGGCGGCGAGATCGGCCTGGACACGCCGCGCATCGACAACAGCGGCGGCAGCTTGAGCGTGGGCACGCTGGCCGTGCGCGGCGAGCGCTTCAGCAATGCGGGCGGCACCTTGAACGTGGCGCGCGACTTCAGCGCCGACGTGGGCCGCTTCGACAACAGTGGCGGCAAGCTGCAGGCAGGCAGCCTGCGCATCGCGAGCACGGGTGATCTGCTCAACACCGATGGCACGTTGACCAGCGAGGGCGATGCGAGCCTAATCGCGGGTGGCGACATGGACAGCACGCGTGGTACCGTCTCTGCAGCCGGCGCGCTCGACGCCAAGGCCGACGGCACGCTGACCAACAGCGCTGGCACGCTGGTCGCTGGCGGGTCTGTGAAGGTGACCGTCCAGTCGATGGACAACAGCGCGGGGGCCGTCCACTCCACGAATGCCGACACGCGCGTGGCCGTGGCGCACGCACTGCACAACACCAATGGCACGATCGGCGCGGGCACCGATCTGTCGGTGCAGGCCGGTTCGCTCGCCAACCTGGGCAAAGGCGCCTTGCGCGGCACGCGGGATGCCTCAGTCAGCGTCGATGGTGCGGCCGTCAACGAAGGCGCGATCACCGCGGGGCGGCACCTCACGCTCGCCGCGCAGTCGCTCGACAGCGCCAAGGCCAGCGTGCTGGGCGCGGGTGTGCAGGCCGATGGCCAACTCGGCAGCAGCGGCGACCTGCGGCTGAGCACGACGCAACAACTGGCTGCACACGGCGACGTCGTGGCCGCAGGCCAAGCCAGCCTGCAAGGTGCAGGCGTCGATCTTGCGGACAGCCGCAGCCATGCGGGCGACATGCAGATCACGGCCACCCAAGGCGACGTCGTCACGCAGCACGCGGTGGTGTCCGCCACAGGCTTGCTGCAGATCGAGGCCGGGGCTTCGGGCGCACAGACCCTGCGCAACGATGCAGGCCAGCTGAGCGCTGGCCAATTGCGGGTCGATGCATCGAATCTCTCCAACACGCAGGCCGGCGAGATGGTGCAGACCGGCGCGGGTGCCGCGCGCATTGCGGTCGCGGGCGACATCGACAACCGCGGCGGCAACCTGGGCGCGATCGACGAGCTCGACCTGCGCGCAGGCGGCTCGGTGACAAACACCGGTGGCACGATCGCCGCGAACAACGCGGTGCGGCTCGACGCCGGCACCGTTGACAACACGCGCGGCAGCGTGGCGGCGGTCAGGGGCGACCTGAACGTCACGACCTCGGGCGTCACCACCAACACCGGCGGGGTGATGCAGGCTGGGCAGGCGCTGGTATCGACCAGCAACGGCCTGGTGAACAGCGAAGCAGGTCGTGTGATCGGCGACAGCCTGGCCATCGACACGCGCGGGCAGGCGCTCGACAACCGCCACGGCACGCTGGCCGCGACCACCACGGTGGCCGTCGCTTCGGGGGCGCTCGACAACACGGCCGGCTTGCTGCAGTCGGGTGGCGCGATGCGCCTCGACACTCATGGCCAGACGCTGACCAATACCGACGCTGGGGGTTACGAGACGAAGCAGGGCGGCATCACCAGCGCGGGCACGCTGACCCTGGCCATGGGCGCCATCGACAACAGCGCTGGCTTCATCGGCGCCAAGGAGGATCTTGTGGCGCACACGGGCGCGGTCGTCAACAGTGACGGCGGGCTGGTGCTGGGCCAGGCCGCGCTGGACATCGACACGCAGGGTGCGCTCTACGACAACCGCGGCGGCAAGACGCAGAGCATCGGCGCGATGCGCATCGATGCCGGTGCCATCGACAACAGCGGCAGCCTGATCCGCTCGATAGCCAGCGCCACGCTGAACGCCGTCACAATCACCAACGCCGGCACGCAGGGTGACGAGCAGGGCATCGAGGGCAAGAACCTGGTGCTCGATGCCGCCACGCTCAACAACACGGCCGGTGCGATCCGTGCGGATGTCGATGCCACGGTCCGCAGCGCAGGCCATGTCGACAACACCGGCGGCCTGATCTCCGCGCACAACCTCCTGCGCATCGAAGACCCGGCCGCGGACATCGGCGCCCGGACGCTGCGGCTCACCAACACCGGCGGCACATTGGTGGCCGATCAGGCGCTGCAAATCGAGGCCTCGTCGCTGGTCGGCAACGGCAAGATCACCTCGGGCAAGGACCTGTCGCTCGGCTTCAGCCAGGACTTGGTGAACGAGGGTGAGATCAGCGCGAACGGCAGCCTGCGCTATGCCTCGGCCGGCGACGTGAGCAACCAAGGCAAGCTGCTTGCGGGCGGCACGCTCACGGTCAGCGGCCGCAACGTCGACAACGCCGAGGGCGCGGAGATGCGAGGCGACACCACGATCGTCACCGCCGCCGACACGCTGACCAACCGCGGCTTGATCGACGGGCGCGACACGCAGGTCAACGCGCAAGCCGTGATCAACGCCAAGACCGGCCGCATCTATGGCGACCATGTGTCGATCGCGGCCGACAGCGTGCTCAACGACGGTGACGGCGTTCAGGCCGGCAGCATCGCCGCGCGCCAGCGGCTGGACATCGGCGCGCGGACGGTGCTCAACAAGGAGCATGCGCTGCTACTCAGCGGCGGTGACCTGGCCATCGGCGGCGCGCTCGATGCCGAGCGCCATGCCACCGGCAAGGCCGAGCTGATCCACAACGCCAGCGCCACCATCGAGTCGCTGGGCGACATGCACCTGTCGGCTGCGACCATTCGCAACAGCAACGAGCACTTGAAGGTCGAGCGAGTGCCGGTGTCGAGCGAGTACAAGGAGGAGCTCATGCCGGAAGGATGGACGGAGTTCCGACCCGCTTCGGACTTCGTGATCCTGAACAGCCGGTGGATCAACCTGAAGGCGCATCCCGAGAAATACGGCCAGCGCCAGGAAGTGCCCCCGGCCGTCGTCACCACGCAGAACTGCTACGGCGGTGACGCCGGGGGCTGTGATGCCCCGGTCACGACCACCGAGCCACGCAACTCTGCACGCTTCGCACAGTTCGGCGTTACGCCGCCCACGCAGGCCCCGGAGCCCACGCTGGCGCAGTTTGGCTGCAACCCGTTTCTGCCCTGCCCAGCCTACGAGCAAGCCAAGGCGGCCTGGGACGCGAGCTACAGCACGGCCCTGGACCAGTTGGGCAAGGCCATCGATGCGTACAACGCAGAGGTCAAGGAGGACAACCGCCTGCAGCAGATCGCACGGGCCTGGACCGAACTGAAGTACACCGAGTCGGTGAGCCGCGACAGCGCGGGCAATTCCAGCGACCCGGCGAAGATCGTCGCAGGCGGCAACATGACGCTGAGCGGCCAGCTCGTCAACACCGACAGCCAGGTGCTCGCCGGTGGCGCCATCACCACCGATCAGGCGCCACAGAACCATCAGACCGAAGGCGCGGAGGTGCTCAGCCGCAATGGCAAGTCGATCTACCACTACTGGACGCACCATGGAGGACTGAATGGCGGCACCGAATGGTTTTCGCCAGAGACCGACTACACCCCCGCTGACACCAAGACCACCTTCGCCTTGCCAGGCTGGCGCTACGAACCCGGCACGGACGCGACCCAGCACGAGCGGCCCCCTGAGCCAGGCAAGGTGGTCGTGGGTGATCAAGCCGGCGCTGCGGGTACCGGCACTGCATCGGGCCGCGGCCGCACCTTCACCGAGGTGCCGGCCAGCGTCACCGCGCCCGGCGGCGCCGCGGCCGATGGCTCAGGCGCGGTACGCGGCGCAGGACCGATGGTCGTGCGCACCAGCACGCCCGACACGCGCGCGCCCGCGGCCAGCCTGTTTCGCACGGGCAACGACGGCCGCTACCTGGTCGAGACCGACCCGCGCTTCGCGGGCTACCGGAACTGGCTGAGCAGCGACTACCTGTTCAACGCCCTGGGCCTGGACCCGAACCACACGCTCAAGCGCCTGGGCGACGGCTTCTACGAGCAGAAGCTGATCCGCGAGCAGATCGCACAGCTCACCGGCTACCGTTACCTCGAAGGCTTCGGCAACGACGAGGCGCAATACATCGCACTGATGAACGCCGGTGCCACCTTCGCCCGGCAGTACGGCCTGCGTCCCGGCATCGCGCTGAGTGCCGCGCAGATGGCGCAGCTCACCAGCGACATCGTCTGGCTGGTCGAGCAGACCGTGACCCTGGCCGACGGCAGCAGCCAGCGGGTGCTGGTGCCGCAGGTCTATGTGCGTGTGAAACCCGGCGACATCGACGGCAGCGGTGCGCTGCTGTCGGCCAAAACCTTGACGGTCAAGGGCGGTGAAGACGACAAGGGCCAGGGCGATCTGGTCAACAGCGGCACGATCGCGGGTCGCCAGCTGGTGTCGATCCATGCCGACAACGTGCGCAACCTGGGCGGGCGCATCGTGGGCGACAGCGTGGGCATCGCCGCACGCAACGACCTCGACAACATCGGCGGCAGCATCGAGGCGCGCAAGGCTGCCGTGCTCACGGCCGGGCACGACATCAACATCCGCAGCACCACCAGCACCCAGACCAGCGCACAAGGCAGCCGCACGAACCTGGACCGGGTGGCGGGGGTGTACGTGACGAATCCGGGCGGGACCTTGCTGGCGACGGCGGGTAACGACGTGAACGTCATCGGCGCCATCCTTTCCAACACCGGCGCAGGCAGCTACACGAAGGTGCATGCGGACCGCGACGTCAAGCTCGGCACCGTCGAAACTTCGAACAGCCAGGACATCACCTGGGACGCGAAGAACTACCGGCGCAGCAGCGAGAGCGAAGAAGTTGGCAGCCGCATCGTCGGCGGCAGCGGCACGGGCAGCACCGTGATCGTCGATGCCGACCGCAACATCGTGGCCCGCCAGGCCGCGCTCGAAACCGGTGGCTCGCTGTCGGTGCATGCCGACGGGAACATCGATGTGCAAGCGGGCCGCAGCACGCGCAGCGTGGACGATGCGCATGAGAGCACCATTCGCGGGACCTTCAGCAAGAAGACCCTCACCAGCCGCACCACCGCCGAGGAATCGATCAGCCACGGCAGCAGCTTCGGCGGCAACCTGACCTCGATCACGGCCAACGGCAACATCACCGGCGAAGGTGTGCACATCCGCGGTGATGAAGGCGTGCTGGTGCATGCGCAAGGCGCACTCGACCTGCACGAGGCACGCGACCTGCGCAGCCAGAGCCGCGAGACCAGCGAGAAGCGCAGCGGCTTCGGCTTCAGCGGCGGCAGCCTTCCCGTGGTCGTGCCGCAGAAGAACGAGAGCCGCGACAACAACGCCTCCTACAGCAACACCGCCGCACCCACCACCATCGAAAGCAAGAACGGCGGCGTGTTGCTGCTGGGCGACCAGGGCGCCGCGCTGCGCGGCGTGCAGGTCGACGCCAAGAAGGACGTCACCGTCAAGGGCGCCACGGTCAGCGTCATCGATGCCGTCAACGAGTACAGCGGCTCCAGCCAGCACTACGAAAAGAACCTGAACCTCGGCACCGAGACCTGGTGGCGCGACCCCGGCACGGGCATCAACGCCAAGCGCACCGACACCGATGCGGGCCAGCGCACCAGCCTGGCAGGCACCTCCCTCAACGGTGCCAACGTCAACCTGCTGGCGCTCGACAAGGACGGCAACAAGGGCACGCTCACGCTCGGCGCGATCACCGTCAATACGCCCGGCAAGCTCACGCTCGAGGCAGACCAGCTCGTGCTGGCCACGCAGACGACGAAGGAAGACCAGAGCCACACCAGCGCAGGCCGCGACCTGGCGTGGCAGAAGACCCAGGGCAAGGGCAGCAGCGACGAGCAGACCCACTACGCGAAGCTCAACGCCGGCGAGCTCGCCACGCCGGTGAACAGCGTGCAGGCTGGCCTTGGCGCCCGGGACAGCGTCGAGGCCCTGGCCCAACAACCCGGCATGGGCTGGGTGAAGCAGCTCAACGAAGACCCGAAGCTGCAGGGCAAGGTCGACTGGGTCAAGGTCGAAGAGGCGCACAAGCAGTGGGATTACAAGCAGCAGGGCCTCACGCCCGAAGGGGCGGCAATCGTGACGCTGGTGGCGGCGTACTTCGCGGTGGGGCCAGCGGGGGCTGCAGGCAATACGGCGGGTGCCGCCGTGGGTGGTGGCATGACCGGCACGGTGGTCGGCGGTGCGGTGACCGCAGGTCTGTCGGCACTGGCCGGCCAGGTCGCAGTCGCCTTGATCAACAACCGCGGCGACCTGGCCGCCACGCTGCATGAGCTGGGCAGCAGCGCTAATGTGAAGAACCTGTTGACGGCCATCGCCACGGGCGGCGTGCTCGGAGGCTTGAACCTGAACCCGACCGGCCTGCCGACCGTGGGCGGTGGCACTGAGCAGTTCATGACTCAACTCGGGCAGAACATACAGGGGGCAGCCGCAAAGGCCTTGATCGGCACGGCGATCAACGGCGGCAGCCTGGAGGACAACCTCAAGAACAGCCTGAAGACGGCATTCATCGACACCCTGGCCGCGCAGGGGGCGAATGCGATTGGCACGCACCTTGAGCCGGGCAGTGCTGCCAACTTGTTCGCTCACGCCATTGCGGGGTGCGTGGCTGGTGCGGCACGGACCAATGGGAGTTGCGGGGCCGGGGCGCTTGGCGCCGCGGTAGGAGAGCTTGCGGCGCGACTCTATGACCCAGAAGCGATGAACGCTCAGGCAGACACCGTCCAGTTCGCAGCGATGATGGGCGGCATTGCCACGGCCACGGCCGGTGGCAGCGCCGCCGAGATCAACCTGGCCAGCCAGGCCGCCGCCAATGCGGCCGCCAACAACTGGCTTGCGACGCAGCAGAGAGCCCAGATGAAGAGGGAGATCGATGCGGCGAAGACCGCATTGGAGAAGCTGCAGGTCTTCGGAAAATGGGCGCTCATCAGCGGCAAGCAAGACGTCCTGACCGCAAATGGCATCGGTAAAGGCCTTGTGGACGCTGGCATCAGCGATATTCAAGGGCTGGTTGACTTTCTGTCCAGCCCCATCGAAGGCCTGAAGGGTCTCAGACAGATCATCAACAGTCCGGACGTGCGGCAGCAACTGGGCGACAAAGTGTTTGCCGAACTGGACGCCCAGATTGAGCGGATGCAGACGGCGATCGCGGTCGGCGGTGATCGGAATGCGGAACAACTGGGCCGGGACTTGGGTAGCCTGGTATGGCACGTCGGCAGTGTATTGATGGGGGTGGACGCCGCGGCCAAGGGGGGCGTGGCGTTGACGAGGGCTGGCGTGAACATCGGGACGAATACGCTGGAGGGCGCGGCGCTTCAGTTCATGAAGTTCGATGCGGGTGCGATCAAGGGATTCAAGAGCGCCGACGAGGTCAATGCGCTGATGAATGCGGCGGATGGATGGTCGCCGGCCTGGACCTCCGGGAGCAGTGTGGCGGAGGCGACGATGAAGTCGGGGACGACGGTGAAAATGGTTGTGACTGAGGCTGCGTACAACGATATGCAGGCTGGTAAGTTGGATCGAGCCTTCGGCGGATGGGCGACATTCGACGACGTTCCCAATGCCGCATACGCTGGAAATGAGCTGGCGATGACGTCAGCTCTGACCGGTAAGTCGGGCTCTCTTTATGTAGTTGATGTTCAAATAATGCGACCAATTAATGCGCAAGTTGGCGGAGTTGGTGCTCAAGGCTCTGCTGCGGGTGGGGGAAATCAGCTGCACTTTTTTGTACCCCGAGAAGATCGAGCCGCAGTTTTTCAGTATGTTCGGGGCAGCGGGAGAGCTCTATGACCAAGAAAGTTAAGGCATTCACTCTTCATAACAACCGCGGGCAGTCGGTATTGATGAGTCAGCTTAGCGGGTGGCGCGACCCCACTGATGAGAGCAACGATATTTTCGGTCCTGTAGTGCGCTATTCATGGAGCGTCGACGACTTTGAATTTGAAATGCGCGATGAAGAAAATATGATCTCGCTTCGAGAGCTTCCTGATTCTTCGGGCTTTGTTTGTTTCGAGAAGCCCTCCGTCCCCGACAACTTCTTGCTATTGGACATCTATGGGAAAAAGAGGCTACGACTCTCAGTGCCATGGGAACTAACTAAACCTCAAAATCCGCAATCAGCCAAGCCACCAACTGCTTTCGTGACCATCAGCAGCCCCTACATCAACCCTGCAGATGAAAAAGAAGGCGAGTTCGGGATTACCGCCTGGGTTGAGTACGCAGGCATGTATTACTTTGAGCTGGATTACCAACGCGGCGAGTTTCTGTGGGGACTTGAGATCAGAGACTGATAGCGCCCCATGGCTTGCCCCAGAAGAACGCCAGCCGCGACGCTGGCACTTCTGACAGCAATACCGCCGCACCCACCGCCATCGAGAGCAAGAACGGCGGTGTACTGCTGCTGGGCGACCAGGGCGCCGCGCTGCGCGGCGTGCAGGTCGATGCGAAGAAAGACGTCACCGTCAGGGGCGCGACGGTCAGCGTCATCGATGCCGTCAACGAGTACACCGGCTCCAGCCAGCACTACGAGAAGAACCTGAACCTCGGCACCGAGACCTGGTGGCGCGACCCCGGCACGGGCATCAACGCCAAGCGCACCGACACCGATGCGGGCCAGCGCACCAGCCTGGCGGGCACCTCCCTCAACGGCGCCAACGTCAACCTGCTGGCGGTCGACAAGGACGGCAACAAGGGCACGCTCACGCTCGGCGCGATCACCGTCAATACGCCCGGCAAGCTCACGCTCGAGGCAGACCAGCTCGTGCTGGCCACGCAGACCACGAAGGAAGACCAGAGCCACACCAGCGCAGGCCGCGACCTGGCGTGGCAGAAGACCCAGGGCAAGGGCAGCAGCGACGAGCAGACCCACTACGCGAAGCTCAACGCCGGCGAGATTGCCACGCCGGTGAACAGCGTGCAGGCCGGCCTGGGCGCCCGGGACAGCGTCGAGGCCCTGGCCCAACAACCCGGCATGGGCTGGGTGAAGCAACTCAACGAAGACCCGAAGCTGCAGGGCAAGGTCGACTGGGTCAAGGTCGAAGAGGCGCACAAGCAGTGGGACTACAAGCAGCAGGGCCTCACCCCTGAGGGGGCGGCGATCGTGACGCTGGTGGCGGCGTACTTCGCGGTGGGGCCGGCCAGTGCAGCCGGCGACGCGGCGGCTGTGGCCGCAGGCCAAGGTGTGGTCGTCGAAGGAGCGGTTTTCGCGGCCGGCAGTGGTGTGGGCGCGGTGGTGGGTGGGGCGGTGACCGCAGGGCTGTCGGCACTGGCCGGCCAGATCTCCGTCGCCTTGATCAACAACCGAGGCGACCTCGCCGCCACGCTGCATGAGTTGGGCAGTAGCACCAACGTGAAGAACCTGCTGACGGCCATCGCCACGGGCGGCGTGCTCGGAGGCTTGAATCTGAACCCGACCGGCCTGCCGACCGTGGGCGGCGGCACCGAGCAGTTCATGACTCAGCTCGGACAGAACATACAGGGCGCCGCCGCGAAGGCACTGATCGACACGGCGATCAATGGCGGCAGCCTGGAGGACAACCTCAAGAACAGCCTGAAGACGGCATTCATCGACACCCTGGCCGCGCAAGGCACCAACTCGATCGGAAAGAATTTCCCCGTGGGCGAACTATCGAACTATGTGGCCCATGCGATCGCTGGTTGTGCTGTTGGTGCGGCCAAGGCAGATAGCTGCGCCGGGTGTGGAAGCGGTGCAATCGGTGCAGTGATCGGTGAAGCTGCGGCCCTCTCGTACAACGCCGGAAGGGATGTGCTGACTGAGGGACTAAAGCCGGATACGGTTGCCTTTGCAAGCATGCTCGGTGGTATCGCTGCAGCCGCGGCTGGCGGAGATCCCAACCTCGGCGCCTCCGCGGCAGCGAATGCTGCTGCAAACAACTTCAACGGGGCCGTTGCTCGCGGAGTCGCCGCCTGTTTGGAAATCGCTCTATGCCGGAATGGCCTGCTAACCGCGGGCATGGCCGTTGCCATAAGCGCCGAGATCGAACGCACCCGTGCAGAAAACCCCGGGATGAGCGAGCGTGCCATCGAGACGCTTGCGGTGTCCTCTATTTTGGCGCAGGCAACTGTTGACGGTGTCAGAGGCGCATATGACTGGTTCACTGGAACTCCGCCGGTGGTCGTTGACCCCAGCGCTGGTGGGTATGGCGCAGGGGGGACCGAACCGACGACGGGGCCCACATTTATCCCCACTCCAGCTCAAGCAGGGAAAGAGTTTGGTTCTCCTCCGCTGGCCTCACCAAGCGCCCTACAGGAGTGGCTTGGGAATGTTTTAGAAGGAGTGCCTTCGGATCAAGCCCAGGTCTGGGCTCAGGACTTCATCCGTACTCTGCCTGCCACGCAGCAGAAGGGTTTGGGCGACTTCATCATGTTGTCGGTTCAGGGCTTTGTTGCATAAATCGAATTGCAGCCGGCATGACCCCAACCCAGACGGACCTATGCCACAGCAGTCACTGGCACGGTTTGAGGACGGCCGATCTGGCTGAAGCGATTCAGCAAGGCTACGCGGACATGCAACTCCACAACCTGGCGGGCGAACGTGCGCGCGGTCACCCGTTCGCCCAGTCGCTTGAAGCAGTGCATCTTCGTCTCCACAAGGCTGCGCCGGTGGTAGCCGCTCCACTTCTTCCAGAAACTGCGACCCAAGCGCTTGCACGCGCGAATGGCCTCGTTGCGGTGCGCCGAGCCCGCACTCGACTTCTTCCAATGGCTGGCGTTCTTGCGCGGCGGGATCAATGCCATCGCTTGCCGTTCGGCGATGGCGTCCAGGCAGTCGCGAGTGTCGTAGGCGCCATCAGCACAGACGCTTTCGATAGGTTCGTCGCTAGGAATCTGAGCCAGCAACTCGGGCAACATCAGCGCATCCCCGATGGCATTGCTGGTCACCTCGATGGCGCGTATCTCCAGCGTCTGCGCATCGATGCCCAGATGGACCTTGCGCCATTCACGCCGGTACTCGGCGCCATGCTTCTTGCGTTTCCACTCGCCTTCGCCCAGGAACTTGATGCCCGTGCTGTCCACCAGCAACTGCAGCGGCGATTTGCTCGGCTGGTAGCTCAGTTCGATCTGCAAGGTCTTCTGGCGTCGGCAGACCGTGCTGAAGTCCGGTACCGGCCAGTCCAGCTTGGCCAACCGCAGCAGGCTTTGCACCACGCCCAGCGCCTGCCGCAAGGGCTGGCCGAACAGGCACTTGATGCTCAGGCAGAACTGGATGGCTGCGTCCGAGAAGGTCGGGCTGCGTCCGCGCTTGCCGTTCGGCGTGCCCAGCCATCGCATCCCCGGGTCCAGCCACATCGTCAACGAGCCTCGCGCTTTCAGCTCCGCGTTGTACGCCTTCCAGTTCGTCGTGCGGTACTTGGTCCGCTGCCTGTTCTTCGTATCTGTCACGCCGTCAGTCTACGGGCGTCGGCGAGGCGATTTGTGCAACAAAGCCCCCCGAACAGCTTGATGTTCTCCAGCAGCTCGCTGTGCGTGAACGGGTAGGCGCCGCCTTGCGTGACCGCATCCGACCAGGCTTCGAAGTTCAGCAGCACGGCGTCGTTGGCCGGGTAGCTGTGGTGGATGCGCGGCACGCCGGTGCCGGTGCAGTGCGTGAAAAGGGTGGGCAGGCCCTGGTCGACGTTGCCTTCGGACACCAGCTCGACCCAGCCCTTGTCGCCGAACACCGCGATGCGCCCGTGGAAGGGCGTGACCGACAGGAAGCTCACGGTGCCGCGCACGCCCGAGCGGAAGGCGATGGTGGCGGTGATGTAGTCATGCGCGGGGCCGATGCGATGCCGCAACGGGTGATGTGACGAAGGCTCAGGGCCGCGTGCGGCCCGGCCGCCGGCCTTCCCATGCGTCGTGCAGCAGCGCCATGAGCGCGTCGCGCGCCAGCGGGCGCGGGTTCCAGTAGGGGTTGGCCACGGCCAGGTCGGCGACGCGCGCCAGGCCTTCCTTCGGCATGCCGATCTCGCGCAGCGAGGTGGGCGCGCCCAGGGCCCGGGCCAGGTCGAACAGGCCGCCGGCCGCGTCGCCGTCGCCGCGGCCGATGGCGCGGGCGATGCGCTGCATGGCCTCGGGTGCCGCGGCCGCGTTGTAGGCCAGCGCATGCGGCAGCACCACCGTGTGGGTCTCGGCATGCGGCAGGTTGAAGCTGCCGCCCAGGGTGTGGCACAGCTTGTGGTGCAGCGCCATGCCGACGTGGCCCAGCACCGTGCCGCAGAGCCAGGCGCCGTAGAGGCAGTCGCTGCGCGCGTCGATGTCGGAAGGGGCTGCGACGATGCCGCGCAGGCCCTGGGCGATGGCGCGGATGCCTTCCTCGGCCATCAGCGACATCACGGGGTTGCCGTCGCGTGCGTACAGGCCTTCGGCCGCGTGCGCGATGGCGTTCATGCCGCTGACCACTGACAGGCCGACGGGCAAACCGATCGACAGTTCCGGGTCGTAGAGCACGGTGCGCGGCAGCACGCGCGGGTCGCGGCCGGTCTTCTTCAGGCCGGCTTCGGTGATGCCGTAGATCGGCGTCATCTCGGAGCCCGCATAGGTGGTCGGGATCGCGAGGATGGGCATCGGCGACTCGAGCGCGATGGCCTTGCCCAGGCCCACGGTGGAGCCGCCGCCGATCGCGACCGCGCAGTCGGCGCCGACCGCGCCGGCGTGCGCGCGCGCCTCGCGCGCGGCCTCGATCGGCACGTGCATCACGGCGCCGCTGAACACGCCCGCGCTCAGCGGGCCCAGCAGGGCCGACACGCGCTCGGCCGTCTCGACCTGCTGCGGCGTGCACAGCACCAGCGCGCGCCGGGCGCCCAGCGCCTCGACCTCCTGCGGCAGGTGCGCAAGCGCGCCCGGCGCGAAGCGCACGCGCGCGGGCTGGGCAGTGAAGACGAAATCGTGGCGGGGCGGGTGCTGGGTGCTCATGGTGCGGTCCATTTGTGTGTCTGGTCTTGCCCCCTCTCCCGCACGCGGGAGAGGGCTGGGGTGAGGGTTCTCCGCCCCTCAACCCTTCATGCGCTGCACGCCCGCGATCCAGTGCGCGAAGGCCGCCATCTGGTCGCCCACGAACTGCCGCGTGGTCGTGTCGGTGCACACGCCCTCGGGCGAGAACTTGGCGCCGGCGCCGCCGATGAAGACCTCGGGTTTGGCCAGCACCTGGGCGTTCATGAACAGCATCACGCGGCGCAGGTCGTACTGCACGCGCGCGCCGCCCAGCGGGCCCGGCGAGGCCGAGAGGATCGCCACCGGCTTGAAGGCGAAGGGCTGGTCCTCGCCGCGGCTGAGCCAGTCGAGCGTGTTCTTGAGCACGCCGGGCGTGGAAAAGTTGTATTCGGGCGTGGCGATGACCACGGCGTCGGCGCGGCGTATGCGCTCGCGCAGCGCGGCCACGGCCGCGGGCCAGCCCTGGGCCATCACGTCGCCGTCGAAGAAGGGGATGTCGCGGATCTCGGCGATGTCCAGCGTCATGCCGGCGGGCATCATCTCGCCGGCCAGCCGGAGCGCGGCGCGGTTGATGGAGGCGTGGCGCAGGCTGCCGCACAGGCCGACGATGTCTAGAGGGGTGGTCATGGGTTCTTCGGGCTCGATGGAGGGAAGACCACGCGGCACGGTGGCCGTGCGATCGGCAAAAAAGAAAGCGCTCAGTGCGCCGCGTAGTCGACCTGGTGGCGCGCGATGCGCAGGTCGCCGATCTCCTCGCGCACCCGCAGGTGCGCGGGGTGCGTGGCATAGGAGGCCAGCGATTCCTGGCTGTCGAACTCGCTGTACAGCACGACGTCGCAGGCGTAGTCGGCATGGCTCAGGTCGACGCCGACCTCCAGGTGCAGCAGCCCCGGGATCTGGCCACGCAGGGCCTCGAACTTGCCGCGCACCAGGTGGATGGCGCGGGCCTTCTCCTCGGCGGAGTCGCCGCGCAGGTTCCACATGACGATGTGCTTGAAGGTCATGGGTCGCGCTCAGGCCGCGGGCGGGAAACCGGCCCTCTGCGGCCACAGGTTCACGAAGGGCAGCACCGAGGCGCTCTGGGAGACGCGATGCAGGCGTTGTCGATCATGCCCGGCGCGTCGTCCATCGACACGAGCGATGCGCGTGCGTGATGACATCGACGTGGACATCAGGCCGACACCTTGCGCGTGAGGGTGGGGCGCGCGACCGCGGGCACCGCGACCGGGTTCAGCACGAAGCGGAAGTCCAGCGTGTAGAAGGGCACGGTGCTCGTGCCGCCGTCGGGCGTGGCGCCGGGCGGGTGCTCGATCCAGTCGGCGATCAACGACGAGCGCACGCCGAACACCGCGTCGGAGTCGAGGTAGCGGTCGCCGTTGCGGAACACGTGCGTGATGAGCCGCTCGAAACCCGGCGCGCTGATCATGAAGTGCAGGTGCGCAGGCCGCCAAGGATGGCGGCCCAGCGCCTCGAGCATCTTGCCGACCGGGCCGTCGTGCGGGATCGGGTAGGCCTCGGCGCGGATGGTCTTGAAGTGGAAGTCACCTTTCGCGTCGGCGTTGAGCGTGGCGCGCGCGCGGTGCTCGTGCTCGCCGCCGGCATGGGCGTACTGCACGTCGTAGTTGCCGGCCGCGTCGGCCTGCCAGACCTGCAACTCGGCGTTCGCCACCGGCTGGCCGTCGGTGCCGACCACGCTGCCGCGCACATAGCAGGGCTCGCCCTCGGCGCCGTTGGCGACGTCGCCGCCCAGCGGCACGTGCGGCGAGCCTTCGACGTGGAAGGGGCCGAACACGGTGGCCTCGGTGCAGCCCTGCGGCTTCTTGTTGTTGAGCGCGGTCACCAGCATCGACAGGCCCAGCGTGTCCGACAGCAGGATGAATTCCTGGCGCACGTCGGTCGTGATGCGGCCCACGTCGGTGAGGAACTGGATGCCCTTGAACCACTCCTCTTCGGTCAGCTCGACCTCGCGGGCGAAGGCGTGCAGGTGCTGCACCAGGCTGGTCATGAGGGTCTGGACGCGCGCGTCCTTGGCCTGCGCGTGCATCGCGATCACGGCGCGCGTGATGTTGTCTTCGTTGAGATTTCGCACCGGGGGTCTCCTGAGTCTGGGGCTGCGCCCACTATAGGAATCCATGCAGCCCCGACCCAGCGCTTTGGCGGAAAGCTCCTTTCCACTGGATGGAAAAGGAAGGGTTTTCCCTTATTCGGACCCGATGCAGTGCATGGCGCGTGAAGTCGTTCCTTGCGAGGCGCACTGACGTCCCCCGCACGATCGAGGCGGCGCAGCTAACATGCGGCTTCTACGAGAAGCGCCGCTGCACTGTGTGGTGCGGCCGCGAAGATTCGGCTGCGGCGCTGAAGCCGTCGCGAAGCGAAATGGCTGTTGCAGTCAGCGGAAGCGTGCGTCGCACGAAGCCGCCGGGCTGCCAAGGAACCTGGAGTCGAAGTGGACCGTTTGACGGCGATGGAATTGCTGGTGCAGACCGCCGAGCTGGGCAGCATGTCGCGTGCCGCCGAGGCATTGGGCCTGTCGAATGCGGCGGCGAGCCGGCACCTGGCGGCGCTGGAGGAACGCCTGGGGGCGCGGCTGATCCAGCGCAGCACGCGGCGGCTCACGCTGACCGAGGTGGGCGAGAACTTCTACCGCAGCTGCAAGAGCGTGCTGGCCGACCTGAACGATGCGGAGTCGGCCGCCAGCGCCACCACGCTCAACCCCACCGGCACCTTGCGCATCACGGCCTCGCTGTCCTTCTCGGTGCACCACATCTCGCCGCTGCTGCGCGAGTACACCCACCGCTACCCCAACGTCACGGTGCACGTGGAGGCGGCCAACCGCTACTACGACCTGATCGACAACAACATCGACGTCGCGATCCGTACGCGCGAGTACGAGAACGACTCGAACATCACGATCCGCCGGCTGGCGGCCACGCGCCGCATCCTGGCCGCCTCGCCGGGCTACCTCAATGCCCACGGCATGCCGCAGAGCGTGGAAGAACTCGCGCAGCGGCCGGTGCTGCTCTACACCTACAGCAACAACCCCAACGACTTCAGCTTCCGCCGCGGCGAGGAGACCCGCAGCGTGAAGATCAAGGGCCTGCTGGAGTCGAACGACGGCCAGGTGCTGCGCACCGCCGCGCTCGACGGCATGGGCATCGTGGTGCAGCCCAAGTACATCCTCTACGACGACCTGGTGGCGGGCCGGCTGGTGTCGGTGCTCGACGACTGGGACCTGCCGCAGCTGAGCATCAACTTAGCCTTTCAGAGCCGGCGCCACATGTCGGCCAAGGTGCGCAGCTTCATCGACTTCCTGGTCGCGCACTTCGAGCGCATGGACTACGACCGCAAGTGGACCAGCTTCGACCAGCCGATGGAGCTGCGGCCGCCGGACCTCGAGCGCTAGGGACACTGCTCAGGCCAGCGCCGCCCTTCGCTTCAGGGCTTGCCCATCGCCAGGTAGTCCACCGTGAGCTGCGCCAAGGTGCGGGTGCCGATCGCCAGCGAGGCCTCGTCGACATAGAAGCGCGGCGAATGGTTGGCCTCGGCCTTGCTCGCGTCCTGGCCCACCGGCGTGTTGCCGATCACCACGTAGAGGCCCGGCACCTTCTGCGCGAAGAAGGAGAAGTCCTCGCCGCCGGTGCCCTTCTGCACCACCATGGCCTTGCCGCCCGGCACGCGCGCCAGGCTCGGCGCCATCTTCTCGGTCAGCGCCGCGTCGTTGATGGTGGCGGCGTAGCCGTCCTCCTCGATGTGCACATGCGCGTCGCCGCCGCCGCTCTTGGCGATCAGCTCGGCGGTCTCGCCCATGCGCTGGATGATGAACTTGCGCATCTGCTCGTCGTAGGTCCGCAGCGTGCCGCTCATTTCCGCGGCGTCGGGAATGATGTTGTAGCGCGTGCCGGCCTGGAAGGTGCCCACCGTGAGCACCGAAGGCTCCTTGGTCACGTTGACCTGGCGGCTGGCGATGGTCTGGAAGCCCAGCACGATCTGCGAGCCCAGCACGATCGGGTCGACACCGCTCCACGGCGCCGAGCCGTGCGTCTGGCGACCCTTGACGCTGACGCGGAAGGCGTCGGAGGCCGCGGTGATCGGGCCGGCCTTGTAGCCGATCTCGCCGGTGTTGAGGTTCGACACCAGGTGCGCGGCGAACACCACGTCGGGCTTGGGCGCATCGAACGCGCCTTCGGCCAGCATGCGGCGCGCGCCGCCGATCTCGGCATTGGGCAGCTTTTCCTCGGCCGGCTGGAAGACCAGCTTGACCGTGCCGGGCAGCTGGTCCTTCATCGCGGCCATCACCTCGGCGACGCCCATCAGCATCGCCACGTGGCCGTCATGGCCGCAGGCGTGCATCACGTCGACCTCCTTGCCCGCCCAGGTGGCGCGCGCCTTCGACGCGAAGGGCAGGTCGACCTGTTCCTTGACCGGCAGCGCGTCCATGTCGGCGCGCAGCGCCACCACCGGACCGGGCTTGCCGCCCTTGAGCACACCGACCACGCCGGTGACGGCGACGCCCTCGCGCACCTCGAAGCCGAGCGCCTTCAGGTGCGCGGCGACCAGCGCGGCGGTGCGCTTCTCCTGGTTGCCGAGCTCGGGATGCTGGTGGATGTCGCGGCGCCAGGCGATCACCTTCGGCTCCACGGCCTGCAGGCGCTGGGCCAGCAGCGGATACATCGCCTGCGCGGCGGCGGGCGGGGGCGCGGACTTGTCCTGGGCGCTGGCGCACAGGGCGGCGGTGGCAAGGACGACGGGCAGGCACAACGGTGCGGCGAGGCGGAAGCGGAAGGACATGGAAGTGACGCGAGAACGTCGGAGGGAGGAAAGCCCGCGAGCGTAAGCGCCGCCGGCGCGGCCGGCCAATCGGATTTCCAGCGCCCGATAATCGATCCTTATCGCCTCGATGAACCCGCCCGCCGTCCCCGCCACCGAACTGCTGCTCGAACGCCTGCTCGCGCGCCTGCGCCTGCGCCACCTGAAGCTGGTCGACGCGCTCGAGACGCATGCCAACCTGCGCCGCGCGGCCGCGGCGGTCCACATGACGCAGCCCGCCGCGACGCAGATGCTGCGCGAGCTCGAGACCCTGCTGGGCACGGCCTTGTTCGAGCGCCATGCGCGCGGCATGCGCATCACCGAGGCCGGGCGGCTCGTGGCCCGGCACGCGCGCCTGTCCATCGATGCCTTGCGCGTGGCGAGCGAGGAGCTCACGGCGCTGGCCACGCAGCAGGTGCGGCCGCTGCGCATCGGCGCGATCGATGCCGCCATGGCCAGCGTGCTGCAGCCGGTGCTGGAGCGATTGCTCGCGAGCTATCCCGAGTGGCGCCTGGAGATCGAGGAAAACAGCATCGACCGCCTGAGCGCGGGCCTGCGCGCGGGCGCGTTCGATGCGGTGCTGGTGCGCGAGCCCGTGCGGCTCGAACCCGGGCACCGCTTCATCGCGCTGCGCGAGGACCGGATGGTGCTTGTCGCCGCCGCCACGCATCCGGCGGCGCGGCGGCGGCGGCTGAAGCTGGCGGACCTGGCGCAGTCGCGCTGGATCCTCCCGCCGGCCCACTTCGCCGTGCGGCGCGCGCTCGACGCGCTGTGGTCGCAGGAAGCGCACCCGCCGCGCGCGCACCCGGTGCAGACGCTGGCACCGCGCCTGCTGCTGAGCATGCTGTCGCAGCCGGACGTGGTGGTGCCGGTGCCGCTCACCCTGCTCGATCGGCTGGGACGGCACGGGATCGTGGAACTGCCGCTGGACCTGCAGGCGCCGATCGAGCCGATCGGCCTGCTCTTCCGCAGCAGCGATGCGCAGGGCGCGCTGGCGCTGCTGATCGATTTCCTGGTGGCTGCAAGCCAGGGGTGATGCCTGCGCCGTGCGCACCAGCGGGGGAGGCCGCTGCTCCGCAGCACGAGGGTCAGCCGGTCCAGCAGCGCACCTGGGCATCGGCAGGCGCAGGCCTGAGGGCGCTCGCGCAAGCGCCACGAGCGGCGGCGCTGCCATCCGTCGTGGCCCCGTGCCCGCCGGGTGCCCGCCGGGTGAGCGCCGGGTTGCGGCAGGTGCGAGGGCCTGCAACACTGGCGAGCCTTTTTTTTCAGACGCCCACAGGAGGACCGTGCCATGCGCTTTTCATCCAGCATCGCGTCGCGCCTTGGCTTGCTCGTCGCGCTCGGCGCGGCCCAGCAGGTCATGGCCGCATCACCGAGTTTCAGCTGCGCCCGGGCCCAGGGGGTGGCGCAGGAGGCGGTCTGTCAGGACGGCATGCTGGCCGCGCTCGACCGCGAGAACGCGCGGGTCTACGCACTGGCGCGCAAGGCCCCCGGCCAGAGCGCGCAGCAGAAGAAGACGTTGACGGCGATGCAGCGCGGCTGGATCAAGGGCCGGGACGACTGCTGGAAGTCGGACGACGCCAAGGCCTGCATACGAGACGCCTACGTCCTGCGGATCGCGGAGCTGCGCGCGGGGCTGCCTGCCGCGATGCGCCGCAACGACAAGGGCGGCGTCAGCATCGGCCCGGTGCCGGTGCATTGCCCGGGCGAGGCGGAACCGATGAACGCCACCTTCGTGAACGTCGAGCCCTCGCTGGTCGCCCTGGCAGGCAAGGACCGCAGCTTCGTGCTGAGCATCGCGCCGTCGGCTTCGGGCGCGCGCTACCTCGGCCGCTCTCCCGAGGGCGAAGCGCTCTTCTGGCAGAAGGGCCCGGGCGCCATCGTGCAGTTGCCCGGCGGCCAGGAGCTGAACTGCCGCATCGGAGCGCTGCCGTGAGACGACCGGGGCTGTCGATCGCTTGCGCGCCTGCCGCTGGAATCAGCGCGTCGGGCACCGGCTGCAACGTTGCCCACGACGTGCGAGCGGGCGAGGGCACGCTCAGCCGTAGACGCTGAGCGACGCCAGGATCTGGGTGAAGTAGTCGGTCGCCAACTGCGTGGCGGCCTTGGCGTCACGCGCCTCGATCGCATCGACGATGGCCGTCAACTCGCGCAGCGTCTTTTCTCGCACGATGGTGCCGACGGGGCTGTGCAGGCTGGAGCGTCCGTCGTACTGCACGGCACGCCGATCGGTCACCACGGCCTCGAAGACCTGCATCAGGAAGCGATTGCGCGTGGCGCGATAGATCGCCTGGTGCACGCCGTAGATGCCTTCCTTGAAGTCGATCCACTGGTCGGCGTCGCGCACGGCGGCGAGGTGGTGGCGCATCAATGCGAGGTCTTCCGCGTCTGCGCGTTGCGCGGACAGGGCCATCATGGCCGGCTCGAACAGCAGGCGGCCTTCGAGGATCTCGCCATAGGTCGGCACGTCGTCGTGGTGGGCGGCGACCGGCAGGTCGGTTTCGCTGAGCAACTGCAGCAGCGAGTCGGCCAGGAACGTGCCGCTGCCGACCTTGCGCAGCAACAAGCCCTGGCTGCTCATCATCGCCAGCGCGTGGCGCACCGTGCCACGCGTGGTGTGGAACTGCGTCGACAGGTCGCGCTCGTTCGGGAGCTTGTCGCCGGGCTTGAGCACGCCGTCCTGTATCGACTGCAGGATCGCCCGATAGACCTTCGAGGCCGTGGCCTTGTCCTGGGCGCCGATGCGCTCCGACAGATCGGCCATCGGCCCGGCGGTCGCAGCGGCGGGGTTTGACGGAAGCCCGGGGGCTATGGTTTTATATTTCGCCAAAATGGTTGACCAATGATGAACTGCAATCCTAGAATAAATCCAGCTCCATGCGGGATCTCGCAGGAAGCGCGCACCAAAATTGGTTAACCAATCGCAGTGAATGCTGTGATTTTCCCAGATAACCCTGCCGCTGCACCACCTTGGGGGTGCAAGAGGCCCAACTCCACCTTTCATGGCACTGGATTCGAACATCGCGACGGACCTGACACCTGAGATGCGGCTCGCCGGCCTGGGCCTCGCCCTGCCATCGGCACCCGAGCCGGTCGCCAACTTCGTGGCCTGGCGGCGCGTCGGTCCGTTGCTCTATCTGTCGGGGCAGGGGCCGCTGGAGGCCGATGGGCATCTGCATGTCGGCCGCGTCGGCGAAGAGGTCGGCATCGAGGCAGCGTATCTGCATGCCCGGCTGACCGGACTCAACCTGCTGGCCGTCGCCAAGGACGCGCTCGGCGAACTCGGCCGGGTGCGCAACGTGATCAAGCTGCTGGCCTTCGTGAATGCGGCCCCCGGTTTTGCGCAGCATCCGAAGGTCATCAACGGCTGCTCCGACCTGTTCGTCGCCGTGTTCGGCGAGGCGATCGGTCGCGGCGCGCGGTCGGCGATCGGCGCGGGCTCGCTGCCCGGCAACCAGACCGTCGAGGTCGAAGCCATTCTGGAAGTGGACTGACGCATGGCCTACCAGTTCCAGTTCGAGGCGCTTGCGCCGTACACCGGCCAGTTGATCGACGGCATGCTTCACACGCTGGCCTATGCCGCGTCGAGCATCGTGCTCGGCATGGCGATCGGGGTGGTGGGCGCACTGGTGCTGATCTACGGCAACAAGCCGCTGCGCGGCGCGACGCGTGTCTACGTGGAGTTCTTCCGCAACACGCCGGCGCTGGTCCAGTTGTTCCTCATCTACTTCGGCCTGCCGAGCCTCGGCCTGCGGCTCGATGCGCCGGTGGCGGGCGTGATCTCGCTGGCGCTCTACTGCGGCGCCTACATGGTCGAGGTGTTCCGCTCGGGCCTGCTGTCGGTACCGAACGGCCTTTCCGAGGCGGGGGCGGCGCTCGGCCTGCGTCGTCGGCAGGTGCTGATGCACGTGTTGTTCGTGCCGGCGCTGCGCAACGTCTTCCCGTCGCTGGCCAGCCAGATGGTGCTGACGCTGATCGGCACCAGCCTGATCTCTCAGATCGGCGTCGAGGACATCTTTCACGCCGGCAGCTTCATCGACTCGCGCACCTTCCGCAGCTTCGAGGTCTACCTGGTGATCTGCGCGATGTATTTCGTGGCGGTGCAGGCCCTGCGCATCGTGCTGGGCTTCGTGCAGCGTCGCCTGTTCCCGAAGGAGTTCTGAGATGCGAAGCCTCTCCATCGCCGACCTGTGGCTGATCCTCGGCGCGATCCGCTGGACCGTGGCCCTGGCACTCACTGCACTGGTCATCGGCAGCGTGATCGCGCTCGGCGTCGCCGTGGCGCGCACCTCGCGCCAGGGCTGGCTGCGGGTGCTGGCGCGCATCTACGTGGAGCTGGTGCAGGGCACGCCGCTGCTCGGCGTGCTGTTCCTGCTGTATTTCGGCGTGCCGATGCTGATGGGCATCCAGATCGATGCCTTCACGGCGGCGGCTATCGCCTTCTCGCTGTCGGCCGGGGCCTTCCTCGGGGAGATCTGGCGCGGCGCCGTGGAATCGGTGTCCAAGGGGCAATGGGAAGCAGGTGCATGCGTCGGCCTGCGGCGCTGGCATGTCATGCGCCATGTGGTGTGGCCCCAGGCCGCCCGCGTTGCCCTCGCGCCGACCGTGAGCTATCTGGTGCAGCTCATCAAGAACACCTCGCTGGCCGCGCTGGTGGGCCTGGTCGAACTGACGCGTTCGGGCCAGATCGTCGCGGGCTCGACGCTCGCGCATCTCCCGGTCTTCTGCGGCGTGGCCCTGTGCTACTTCGCCATCTGCTATCCGCTGGCTCGCCTGGCACTTTCCCTGGAAGGACGCATGCATGTCGCTCGTGCGAATTGAATCGGTCGAAAAGCACTTCGGTGACAACCATGTGCTGCGTGGCGTGTCGACGGAAGTTGCCAAGGGGGACATCGTGGCGCTCGTAGGGCGCAGCGGGTCCGGCAAGAGCACGCTGCTGCGTTGCGTGAACGGACTGGAAACCATCGGCTCGGGCCGCATCGTGGTCGACGGTGTCGACGTCCATGCGCCGTCGACCGATCTCGCGCTGCTGCGCCAGCGCGTCGGCATGGTGTTCCAGAGCTTCAACCTGTTTCCGCACCTCTCGGCGTCGGCCAACGTCACGCTGGCACCGGTGCTCACCAAGAAGATCACGCGCGATGAAGCGCCCGCGCTCGCCAGGCAGATGCTGGAGCGCGTCGGCCTCGGCCAGAAGCTGGACGCCATGCCGTCGCAGTTGTCGGGTGGCCAGCAGCAGCGGGTGGCGATCGCGCGCGCCCTGGCGATGTCGCCGCAGCTCATGTTGTTCGACGAGGCCACCTCGGCGCTCGACCCCGAACTGGTGGGCGAGGTGCTGCGCGTCATGGAAGACCTGGCACGCGACGGCATGACCATGATGGTGGTGACGCACGAGATGGCGTTCGCACGCCGGGTCGCCTCCGAGGTGCTCTTCATGAACCAGGGCCGCATCTGGGAGCGCGGCACGCCCGAGCGGATGTTCGGCGCGCCGCAGACCCCCGAGTTCCAGCAGTTCGTCCAGTCGGTCGTCTGACCGCCTTTCCTTCTTCCCTTTCGTTCACTTCCAGGAGTCTTCCCATGTCTACACCTGCATCCCTGATCGCTGCCGCATTGTTGTGCGCCGCGCCGCTGTTCGCGCACGCGGACAAGCTCGCCGACATCAAGTCCAAGGGCGTGATCCGCATCGCGACCACCATCGATGCGGCCCCCTGGGGCTTCACGGACGCCGCCGGAAAACCGACCGGGCTGGACGTCGAACTGGCGGAGAACGTGGCGAAGACGATGGGCGTCAAGCTCGAACTGCAGCAGGTCACGGGTGCCAACCGCATTCCCTACCTGCTGTCGAACAAGGTCGACGTGGTGATCGCCGCGCTCGGCAGTTCGCCGGAACGCGCCAAGCAGGTCGCGTTCTCCAAGCCCTATGCAGCGGTGTACCTCGGCGTCTACGGCGGCAAGGGCGTTGCCAAGGTCGCGAAGCCGGCTGATCTCGCCGGCCAGACCATCGCGGTGCCCAAGGGCTCCACGCCCGACCTGTCGCTCTCCGAGATGGTGCCCGGCGCCAAGCTGATTCGTCTCGAAGACACGGCCTCCACCATCTCGGCCTTCCTGTCGGGCCAGGCGCCGTTGTTCGCCGAGAACAACTTCATCGCCCAGAAGGTCGCCGACGAGAACCCGGCCAAGGGCATCGAGATGAAGTCGCTGCTTCGCATCAGCCCGGCGTACATGGCCGTGCAGCCGAGCGAGACCGCACTGCTCGCCGAGATGAACAAGATCGTCGATGCCAAGACGGCCGACGGCAGCCTTGCCGCCCTGCGCCTGAAGTGGTTCAAGGACGAGCAAAAAGAAGTCAAGTAAGGAGCGGCCAGTGAGCGAGCGCGGAACCACCGTTTTCACGGACATCGACTGGGCACGGCCCGGCAAGCAGGTCGGCCACGCATGGCTGCCACATTCGGGGCACGCCGATGCCTGGGGCGCGGTCGCACTTCCGCTGGCCGTCATCAAGAACGGCGAAGGCCCGACGGTGCTCGTGACGGGCGCCATCCACGGCGACGAGTACGAGGGGCCGATCGTCATCAACGAGTTGATCCGTTCACTCGAAGCGTCTCGGGTCGAGGGCCGGCTGATCCTCATGCCGGCGGCCAATGCACCGGCGCTGCGTGCGGCCTCGCGCGTGAGCCCGCTGGACGGCAAGAACCTGGCGCGCGTGTTCCCTGGCGATCCGTACGGCACGCCGACGGAGCAGATCGCCGCCTTCATCCACGACACCCTCTTTCCGCTGTGCGACGCCTATGTCGACCTGCATGCGGGCGGCAGCTCGCTGTTCATCGAGGAAAGCGCGCAGGTCGTGGTCACGCCGACGCTCGATGCGGCCGTGCGTGCGCGCGCCGAAGACATGGCGCGCTGGTTCGGCGCCAGGCTCACGGTCATCACCGACAACATGGGCGATCCGCGCACCAGCTGCGGCGCGGCGGCACATCGGGGCCTGGCGGCGATCGCGGCCGAGATGGGAGAGAACGGCAGCGTGTCGCCGCATGGTGTGAAGCGCACGCGCGAATGCCTGGCGCGCGTGCTGGCGCGGCTGGGCGTCGTGCCGGGCGCACTGCCGGCCGAGCCACCGGCGAGCCGGCGCGTGCGCATCGTCCCGCGCGGCGGCAACCTGCTGTCGCCGGGCGACGGGTACTTCGAACCGTTGCACGGCCTGGGCGACACGGTCGCCGCGGGCGAAGTCGCGGGCTACCTTCATTCATTGACCGAACCCGCGCTGGTGCCGCGCGCGCTGCACTTCGCCGCCGGCGGCAGCATCTACTCGCAGCGCACCTTCGGCATCACGCGCCAGGGCAACAGCCTGTGCGTGCTGGTCGAAGACGATGCGGAGGCCGCCGCATGAGCACCGACCTGTCGCCCATCGTCCTCGAGGACTACATCGCCGCCCACGCCCGCGTGAAGCCCTTCATCCGAAAGACGCCGCTGGTGCCGGCGCACCCCTGGGTGCCGGGCGGTGCGAGCCAGGTCCGGTTCAAGGCCGAATGCCAGCAGGTCACCGGGTCCTTCAAGGCGCGGGGCGCCTTCAACCGCGTGCTCAACCTGCCCGAAGCGGTGCGCCACCAGGGCCTGGCGACCGCCTCGGGTGGCAACTTCGGCGCCGCCGTGGCCTACGTGGGCAAGACCCTGGGCCTGCCCGCGAACGTGTTCGTGATGAACACCAGCACGCCGATCACGCGCCAGCGCATCGAGAGCCACGGCGCCAGGCTCACGGTGCACGGTGATTTCTGGGACCAGAGCTGGGACGCCGCCGGCGCGAACGTCGCCGAGCATGGTGGTGCGTTGCTGCACCCCTACGCCGATCGCGACGTGGTGATCGGGCAGGGCACGACCGCACTCGAGATCATCGATGAATGGCCCGAGGTGGAGACACTGGTGGTGGCGATCGGCGGGGGTGGCCTGCTGGCCGGCATCGCACAGGCCGCGAAGCTGCGCAAGCCGTCGATCCGCGTGATCGGCGTGGAAGCGGCCGGGTGCCCGACGCTGTTCACTTGCCGCGCCGAAGGCCGCATCGTCAAGCTCGAGAACGTCAAGACCATCGTCCCGATCCTGGCCGCACGGTCGACGGAGCCGCTCAACTTCGAACTGATCGAGCGCTTCGTCGACGAGATCGTGCTGGTCGACGAGTCCGTGATCGAGGACGCGGCGCGCGATGCCTGGCGGCATGCCGGACTCGCGATCGAGCTCGGCGCCGCCACGGCCGTGGCGGCCGTGACCCAACGCTGCTTCGCGCGGCGCGACGACGAGAAGATCGCCGTCGTGCTGTGCGGCAGCGGCAGCGACGGCATGCCGCAGGGCTAGCGCGAGCGTCAGGCTGGCGTGCTGCTGCCGAGCTGTGGATTCGGTGCAGCGCCGGGTTGTGCGTCGCACGAGGTCTGACCGTGGGATTCGGGGCGGGCCTTCGGACGACCTTGGCCAAGGCATGGAAGTCGCGAAGACAACGGGTACCGACCTCACGTGGTATGGGCCGCCAGCGTCCGCGAGCGGACCGAGATGCCTCGCGGTCAATCCATGGCAGCGTGACGCACAAAGCCGTTGCACGCCTTCTTGCGCCCGAACGCCATGCAAGCCCCGCTGGCCGCGATAGAGTCGCGGGCTTTGAGTTTCTTGGCAATGCATGACATGAAGCGGGCCATGGCCGGTATCCTGGGACTTCTGCTGGCACTGGATGGATTGATCTTGATGGCAGCCGGGTACCTCAATCTCGGCGTTGTCCTTCCCCTGGCGATCGGCGTCGGCCTTTGCGTGCTGTGCCTTCGATGGACGCAGATCCACGGTGGGCTGCGCCGGAGTCCGAGACGCGCAACCGTGTGGCGCTGGTTCTGGGCCGGTGTGTCTTTCTGGGTTGCAACCGTCGCCGTGTTCTGGTGCGTCCTGGGTTTCCGGGCCTCGGCAGGGCTTCCGGCGACTGCGCCCGCAGCGATCGTCGTGCTGGGATCGGGATCGCCCGGCGACACGGCTTCGCCAACGCTCGCCGCCCGACTGGATCTCGCCCTGCTCGACGCGGCGCGTCACCCGGACGCCTGGGTCCTGGTGAGCGGCGGCATCCGCTTCAGAACGTACAGCGAAGGCGAGGTGATGGCTGCCTACCTCCGGCAGCGCGGACTTTCGGCGCAGCGCATCCTCAAGGAAGAGCTCAGCACCAGCACGGAAGAGAACCTGGTCTTCAGCCGTCGCCAGCTTGTGGCGGCGGGCGTGCCCCTCGACGCACCCATCCATGTCGTGACGAGCGATTTCCACACCTTGCGTGCAGGGCTGATCGCCCGCCGCGTGGGGTACACGGCCGTCAGCACCCTCGGTGCCCAGACGCCCCTCTACCTGCGATACAACATCTGGCTGCGCGAGTACTTCGCGCTGATCAGCAGTTGGGCGCTGCAGGAGTACTAGGCGAAGCTTTGGCGGATGCGCTGACGGCGTGCGGCAACCCGACGTCTTTGCTGACAGAGGGGGAGGCTGTGGAGACTGGCGCACGCACACAGCCCGCTCGGGACTCGGTGTCCGGTCTCTCTCCTCCAACCTGTCCGACGCTCAGCTCCGGGTCCTGAAGCTGAATGTCCGGTCGAAGGCCTGACCGTTCGCGGACCCCTTGAAGTGGACGGTATAGACCGTGGCGGGCTGAAGCGGGGAGAGCGGCACCATGAAGAACTCATGGCCCTGGATCGGGCCCACATCGGTACGCACGGGCACCTGGACGCCGGCCGAGGTCCCCAGGCTGTAGCTGTCCACCTTCAGCAGCGCGCCGGCGTCGGCCCGCAGGTAGACCGGTGGCCCGACGAGCACGGCGGTGTCCGTGATGGCCGGGAAGGGGTTCGGGATTTCGGTGGCGGGGGCAAAGGCGTATTCGGCGTCCTGGATGGCCGCACAGGGATAGCTGGCGATATTGCCGGGGCCCAGCAGCTGCGTGCCTTCCTGCGCACCGAGGAGGGCGCCGAAACGGTACTGGACCGTCGTGAAGGCGTAGCCGCCCTGCATCGAACTGAAGTTCCGGGTGTTGTCGGCCAGCCCCACGCTGCGGGCGCCATTCATCGCATCGGAAAGGTGGGCCACCGTGTTGAGCAGGCCCCGAATCGCCAGCAAGCCGAATTGGGCGTCGCCCGGCTCCCCGCCGGGATCTGCCGAGACAAAGGTCCTGACCTTGGCCGACAGGATCTCGCTCACGTTCCCGCCATAGCCGGCGGCGACTGCGCGGTCCTGCGGAAGCGCTCCGGTGAAGAAGGGATTGCCGGGCGTCTCGACATGCCCGGCCGTCAGGTTCGTCGCGCTCGATTGTTCGAGCAGGTAGCTCACATGGGCCAGGGACGCCGTGTCGAGCTTGGCGTTCTGATTCAGTGCCCCGAAGCCGCAGCCCATTCGGACATCCTGAAGGTAGTTGAAGGCGGCCTGTTCGCCCGAGCCCGCCGGGTAGGTCGGGGCGGCAGCGGTGGTCTGCAGCGTGCCGCCGACCGGTTGTGCCATGGGCGGCGCAGGGTCGTCGGGTGCTTGGGCCACAGGGGCCGACGCTCCGGAGTCGCCGCCACCACCACCGCAGGCGGCCAGCAGGCCGGCTGCGGCGCAGATCAGGGCTTTCGAGAGGGCTTTCATGTCGTACTCCGGGTGAGGGCGCGTCCTTGAGATCCCCAGCGGTCTCCTGTTAGAACTAAAGATAGCGCTCCGACATTTCCGGCCCTGTCAGCCGACAGCGAAGCCGACGCCTCCTGATGTCTCACAAGGCCGGCTCGATTCACGATCTGCCGATCGAACGGTGCCGCATGCCGGACCATGATGCGCCGGGCCGTTGCGTCCGGGAAGCGGTCTATGCCGAATGGCCGGCGTCGTCTACAGGGTGCTCGGGAAAAGGACGACGACGCCGGCGTGGCGCCCAGCGAACGCCGGCGGCAAGATCGACGTCAAGGTCTATGCGGGCGCGACCCACGGCTTCGACGGCGACCCGGCCCCGACGCGCAGGTTCCGCATCGCCACCGTGGAGAACGGCATCGACGGCGAGGTCTTCGCCGAGCCCGATGGCCGCTTCGCCTAAGGCGGCAGGCACTTCACCGAAGCCTGCGACCTGGCGCTGCTGGGCGAGATGAGCAGCGGCTGCATGAAGAAGGGCGCTTCGTTCTGGACCCACGTCGCGCGCAAGGAGGAGGCCACGCGCGACGTGCTGGCCTTCCTCGATGCGCAGTTCACGCGCAACTGACGCCGGTCATTTCTTCTTCTTCCCGCCGGATGCCGGCCTGGCCTTGGCCTTGCCCGCACCGCCCGCCTTCTCCTGCTCGAACAGCGCGAAGAATTCCGAGGCCATGCGCCGCAGCGCGCGCCCGATGTTGGCGTAGTCGTACTCGTTGAGGTTGGCCAGCGACACCCGCCCCGATGCGTGCGTGCCGCCGAAGCCGCGCCCGGGCAGCAGCACGATGCTGGTTTCCTGCGCGATGCGGAACAGCGCCTCGTTGGGCTGGAGCCGCGTCAGGATCCATTCGCCGAAACGCGCGCCGTGCATCTGCGTCGCGATATCCTGCATGTCGAGCAGGTGGTAGTAGCTGACCGAGTTGGGGTCCACCGGCAGCGGCAGGCCCAGCTCGCGGTACAGCGCCTCCTTGCGGCGCAGCACGATGCGCTTCATCGCCTTCTTGTACGACTGGGGTTCGTCCATCAGGCAGAACAGCGAGAACATCACCATCTGCGCCTGCACCGGCGTCGAGAGGCCGGCCGTGTGGTTGAGCGCCACGGTGCGGCTGTCGGCCACCAGCCGGTCGATGAACTTCAGCTTGCGCGGCGCGGTGGTGATGCTGCCGTAGCGTTCGTCGAGTTCCTTGCGCGTGGCCTCGGGCAGCGCGGCGATCTGGCGGTCGATGATGTTGTCTTCGTGGGTCGCCACCACGCCCATGCGCCAGCCGGTCGCGCCGAAGTATTTCGAGTACGAATAGACCAGGATGGTGTTGCGCGGACAGATCGCGAACAGCGACTTGAAGTCGTCGGCGAAGGTGCCGTACACGTCGTCGGTGAGGATGATCAGGTCGGGCCGCTTCTTCACGATGTCGGCGATGCCTTCGAGCACCTCGTCGCTGAGCTTCACCGAGGGCGGGTTGCTCGGGTTGCACAGGAAGAAGGCCTTGACCTTGGGGTCGAGCAGCTTCTGCAGCTCCTTCTTCGTGAACTGCCAGCCGTTCTCCGGTGTGGCCTCGATCGACAGCTCCACCAGCTGGTAGTCGTTGAGGCGCGGGATCTCGATGTAGGGCGTGAAGATCGGCATGCCCAGCGCGATGGTGTCGCCGGCCTCCAGCAGGTGGTTCTCGCGCAGGCTGTTGAACAGGTAGGTCATGGCGGCCGTGCCGCCCTCGACCGCGTACATGTCGAAATGGCCGACGAAGGGGTGCGTGCCGATCATCTCCTGGTGGATGTACTGGCCCACGATGGTCTCGCTCAGCCGCAGCATGCGGTCGGGCACGGGGTAGTTGCAGCCCAGGATGGCTTCGCACATCTCGTAGATGAAGTCGCCCGCCGACAGGCCCAGCTGGTCGCGCACATAGGACACGGCGGCCTCGATGAAGCGCACGCCGGGCTGGCCCTCGTGCGCCTTGGTGAAGATCTCGAAGCGCGCCTCGATGCCCTCGCGCTGCGGGAAGCCGCCCACGCCGTCCATGTAGACGAAGGAACGCTCGCTCTCCGTCATGGCGAACAGCCCGAACTGGAAGAAGCCGTGGCGCGGCGTGGTCGCGAGGAAGTTGGGGTTGCCGCGCCCCGCGTTCAGCATCAGCCGGTCGCTCTGCCGCGCCACCTGGATCAGTGCGTCCTTGAGTTCGAAGGGGCTCAGGCCGCCGAGTTTCTGCACGTCGCCGAAATCCATGGAAATACTCCTGGGTAGAAAAACAGAAAGAGAAGGGAAGCGGCTCAGACCAGCGCCACGATCAGCGGGCCGAGCAGCGTGAGGAACACGTTCGCCAGCGCGTAGGTGATGGCGAAGGGCACGGTGGGCATGGTGTTCTCGGCCTTGTCCAGCACCTCGCCGAAGGCCGGATTGGCGCTGCGCGAGCCGCTGAGCGCACCCGCGAAGATGGCCGTGTTGGTGTAGCGCAGCACGTAGCGGCCGAAGAGCATGGTCAGCAGCATCGGCACGATGGTCACGACCACGCCCACGCCGAAGATCGTCAGGCCCAGCTGCCGAACCGTCTCGACAGCTTGCAGGCCCGACTGCAGGCCCACCACCACCACGAAGCCCGCCAGCCCCAGGTCCTTGAGCAGCTGCACCGCGCCCGGCGGCAGCGCGCCGAAGCTCTGCTTCTTCGCCCGGTACCAGCCGAACAGCAGGCCGGCCAGCAGCGCGCCGCCGCCCGAACCCAGCGTGAGCGGGATGCTGCCGAGCTTCACGCTCAGCAGGCCGACCAGCAGGCCCACCACCAGGCCGGCACCGAGGTAGACGAAGTCGGTCTTGGCGCTCGGCACGATGGTGTCGCCGATGGTCGCGGCCACGCGCTTCACGTCCTGTTCGGCGCCGTAGATCGAGACCATGTCGCCCAGGTGCACCACCGTGTCGGGCTGCATCGCCAGCACCGTGCCCATGCGGCTGAGCTGCACCACGAAGATGCCGTGGCGCACGCCGCCGGCCGTGGCCTCGCGGATCTGGGCCACGGTCTTCTTGTCGAAGGTCTTGTTGGTCAGCACGACCTCGCGCTTGAGCATCGTGAGTTCCATGCCCTCGACCGCATAGACCTCGCGCCCGAGCAGCGGCGCGCTGGCCACCACCGCGTCGCGCCGGCCCACGGCCAGCACCGTGTCGCCCTGGTGCAGCATCAGCGCGGGGCTGGGCTCGATGAGCTTGCCCGCGCGCTTGACGCGCTCGATGGTGATGGTGGTGGCCGGATTGGCGTTCTCGATGTCGGCGATGCTGCGCCGGGGCTCGTCCACCAGCTCGTAGATCCGGCCCACCAGCGAGGGCGCGGCGTCTTCCTGGTCGGGACCGAGCACCTTCACGCCGGCCTGCATGGCGGTCTCGGCCGCGATGGCGTCGTCGCGAATGCTGCGGCCCATGAGCTTGGGCAGGATGTTCACGCACACCAGGATCGCGCCGAAGGAGCCGAACACGTAGGTCACGGCGTAGCCCACCGCCACGTTGCCCTGCAGCCGCGCGGTCTCGGCGGCGTCCAGGCCCAGCTTGGCGATGGCGTCGCCGGCGGTGCCGATGATGGCCGACTGCGTGAGCCCGCCCGCCGCCACACCCGCGGCCAGCCCCTTGTCGAGCCCGAACAGCCGCGCCATCACCACCACGGTGAGCAGGCCGGTGAGAGCCATCACCGCGGCCAGCACGATCTCCTTGATCGACTGCCGACCCAGCGAACTGAAGAACTGCGGGCCGCTCTCGAAGCCCACGGCATAGATGAACAGCGCGAACAGCACGGCCTTGACGCCGCTGTCGATCTGCACGCCCACCTGGCTCACCAGCACGGCCACCAGCAGCGAGCCGGCCACGCCGCCGAGCTGGAACTTGCCGAACTTGATCTTGCCGATCGCGTAGCCCACCGCGAGCGACAGGAAGAGCGCCATCTCGGGTGATTTCTTGAAGAGCTCGTGCAGCCATTCCATGGGTCGGTTCCTTGGGTTTGGAGAGGAAGAATCAGGGGTGAGGGGGCGGCAGCATGCCCGCGAGCGCCACGATCAGCGGGCCCATCAGCGGCAGCACCACGTTCGAGATCGCGTAGGTGATGGTGTAGCCCAGCAGCGGCGTGGTGTTGCCGGCCGCGTTCTGCACCGCGCTGAGCGCGGGCGTGCTGCATTGCTGCCCGGCGATGGCGCCCAGCAGCACGGGCGCCTCGAGCTTGAGCAACTTGTGGCCGACGAACAGCGACACGCAGGCCGGCACCAGCGCCACCGTCACGCCCACCAGCGGCAGCGCGATGCCGAACTTGCGCACCAGCGACACCGCCTGCGGGCCCGAGGCCAGGCCCACGCAGGCGATGAAGGTGGCCAGGCCCAGGTCCTTCATCAGCGCCAGCGCATCGGGCGGGATGCTCAGCCGTTGCGGGTGGCGTGCCTGGTACCAGCCGAAGGCCAGGCCGGTGAGCAGCGCGCCGCCGCCGGTGCCGAGCGAGAAGGGCACGTCGCCCAGCGTGAGGCCGAAGCCGCCGATGAACACGCCCAGCAGGATGCCCATCGACGCGTAGCTGATGTTGCTGTGCGACGAGGCCTGCACGCGCTCGCCGGCCAGCGCGACCGCGCCGTTCACCTCGGCCGCCGGTCCGTAGAGCTTGAGGATGTCGCCGCGCCGCAGCGCCATGGCGGGCAGCAGCGGCATCGTGCGGCCGTCGCGCAGCAGTCCGATGAGCTGCACCTGCGGCGGCATCGTCGCGTGCAGTTCATGCAGCGTCCGGCCGACGCGGTCGCGCCGCGTGAGCACGACCTCGGTGGTCTCGACCACGGCATCGAAGGCCGCGGTGTCGGCGAACTCGCGGCCCAGCAGTTCGGCCACGCCCACCAGCACCTCGCGCCGGCCGATGGCGAGCACGCGGTCGCCGGTCTCCAGGCGCAACGCGGCTTCGATGGGCAGCGGGCGGCCGCGGCGCATCACGCGCTCGATCACGGCGCGGCCCTCGAACAGCGTCGTCAGCGTGCCGAGCGTGCGGCCGCGTCCCTGCGACACCTCGTACACGCGCCCGATCATCTCGGGCGTGGCGCTGGCGGCGGCCGCGTCCTCGGCGCCGCCGCCCAGCGTCTTCCACAGCCGGTCGGCCTCGGCGCGCAGGTCGACCCGCAGCAGCAGCGGAAAGACCTGGCTGGTCGCCACCACGATGGCGATCAGGCCGAACACATAGGTGATGGAATAGGCCGTGACCACGTTGGCCTGCAGCTGGCGGATGGCGTCGGCGGGCAGCGCCAGCTTGGAGAGGGCGTCGGTGGCCGTGCCCACCACGGCCGATTCGGTGGCGGCGCCGGCCATCAGGCCAGCGGCCGTGCCCTGGTCGAGCTGCAGCCACCAGGCCGCGCCCAGCACCAGGGCCACCACCACCACCACCTCGACCAGGCACAGCAGCCCCAGCCGCAGCCCCTTGGCATCGAGGTTGGCGAAGAACTGCGGGCCGCCCGCGTAGCCCAGCGCAAAGATGAAGAGCATGAAGAAGGTGTTCTTCACGCTGTCGGCCAGGTGGATGTCGAACTGGCCCACGGCCAGCGCCGCGATCAGCGTGCCGCAGATGCCGCCGAGCTGGATCGGGCCGAAGCGGATCTGGCCGAGCGCATGGCCCAGGGCCAGCACCAGGAACAAGGCGATCTCGGGCTGCCTCTGCAGCAGCGCAATGCCTTCCGCAACCAAACCCGATGCATTCAAAGCGGGATTCCTCGCAAGCGCCAGGACCTGCTCGGGCGGCAGGAGAGCCTGTCCCGGCCCGTGGATGCAGGGCCGGTGTCGACGCTGGGGCGCCGACGATAAGCCAGAATGTAAATCAAATGCAAGAAACGCACGGGGCCCTGCAGTGGCGCCGGCAGGGGAGGGAGGGGCCTCATTCAGGGACGCGTTCCACGCCAGCCGATCTGCCCGGAAACAGTCTGGATGATAATAAGAACAATTCTTATTATTCTGGTGGATTCGGCTCTTCGCTGCTCTGCAACCCTCGGTTGCGCAGCCGGTCAGGCCGCCATGGGTGTGCCTTGCTGGAGCGCTACTACCGCGAACTGCTGAACTTTCTGCACCGCCAGGTGAACGACCGCGACACGGCGGCCGACCTGGCGCAGGAGAGCTACGCCCGGGTGCTCGCCGTCCAGCATGCCGGGCGCAGCATCCTCGACGTGCGGGCCTTGCTCTACCGCACCGCGCGCAACCTGTTGGTCGACCGGCACCGGCGCGCCGAGGTGCGTCGCCATGACAGCCTGGACGCGATCCCCGAGGAGGAGCAGCCCGCCGCCCCCTTGCACCTGCAGCCCGAGGGCGCGCTGGCGTCGCAGCAGGTGCTGCGCGCCTATGTGGGGGCGATCGAGGCGCTGCCGCCACGCTGCCGCGAGGCCTTCGTGCTGCACGTCTTCGACGAGCTCACGCATGCCCAGGTGGCCCGGCGCATGGGCATCTCGGTCAGCATGGTCGAGAAGCATGTGGTACGCGGCATGCTGGCCTGCAAGCACTGCGAACGCCAGCTGAAAGGCCGGGACGATCCGGCCCCGGAGCGGGCGCCGACCTAGTGGACCTTGCGATTCGACGACGCAAGCTGAGGATTCGGCACCCCTCGTGCGTCTACAGTCTCGAGCGCTGATGTTTTTTCCATCCCCATGATCACGACCACTTCCGATCGCCATGCCGCTGCCCCCGGGGCGGATGCGGCGGTGTGCGCGCTCGATCTGGCGGCCGCGACCTGGGCCGCCCGCCGGCGCAACGGCCTCGATGCCGAAGGCCAGGCCGCGCTGCAGGCCTGGCTGGACGCAGACCCCGGGCATGCGGCCGCGCTCGAGGACATGGCGGCCACGGTCGGGCAGCTCCGGCAGTTGCCCGGCGAGGAGATCGCCGCGCTGCGCCGTGGCCTGCCGCGAGCCGCCCCGGCCCGGGACGGCGAGCGCCAGGCCCGGCCCGTGCCGCGTGGCTGGCGCCTCAGCCCGCTGTTCGCGCCCGCGGCCGTCGCCGTGCTGGCGGTGGCCGTGGCCGGCGGCGGCTGGATGGGCTGGACGCGCTGGCAGGCGCTGCCGACCTTCGAGCAGGCCTTCGCCACCGAACGCGGCCAGCAGATCGTGGCCAGGCTGCCCGACGATCCGGCGCGCGGCACTTCGGTGCAGCTCGACACCGCCACCCGGCTCGAGGCGCGGCTGTTCCGCGACCGGCGTGAGGTCCGGCTGCAGGACGGCCAGGCGCTGTTCTCGGTCCATGCCGACGCCGCACGGCCCTTCCACGTGTGGGCCGGCCCACTGCACATCGTGGTGGTCGGCACCCGCTTCTCCGTGCGGCACACGAGCTCGGGCCTGGACGCGGGCCGGACCGTGGTCGCTGTGGAGGAGGGGCATGTGCGCGTGAGCCGCGCGGCGCAGCCCGACGATGCGGCGGGCGCCGAAGCGGCCGAGGCGCCGGTCGAACTCGTGGCCGGCCAGATGCTGGTGGGCGAGGACGACGGCCGCCTCGGGCCCGTGACCCGCGTCGCGCCCGCGGCCATCGCCGCGTGGCGTTCGGGGCGCATCAGCTTCGACCACACGCCGCTGGCCCAGGCCCTGGCCGAGTTCGAGCGCTACCGCAGCACCGGCCTGGTCATCCGCGATCCGGCGGTCGCCAGTCTGCCGGTCGGCGGCAGCTACAGCCTGCAGCAGTTCGGCCGCTTCGCCGAGTCGCTGCCGATGGTGCTGCCGGTGCGGCTGGTGCCGCAGGGCGAGGTCAGCGAGATCGTGCTGCGCAAGCCCTGAAATCTTTCTGAGAATTTTTTCGTTTTCGACCTGAGGTTTGCTTCGGGCCGGTGCGTCTACAGCGGTAGGACCAGGCGAACGCTCCGTGGCGGCCGCCTGACAAAGACCACCGACCGAGGAGTTTCCGATCTATGCGCGCCGCGCGTTTCAACCTTGCCCCGCTGACCCTGGCGGCTGCCATCACCGCGATCTTCGTCGCCGGTTTCTCATCTTCCGCGCATGCCCAGAGCGGCGCGGCCACGTCGAACGCGATGGCGTTCGCGATCCCCGCACAGCCGCTCGGCCAGGCGCTCAACGAACTGGCCCGGCTGGCCAACCTGCAGCTGAGTTTCCCGGCCGCGCTGGTGGCCGGCAAGACGGCACCGGCCGTGTCGGGTCGCTGGACGGCGCAGCAGGCGCTGGACCGCATGCTGGCCGGCAGTGGCCTCGAGGCGATGGTGGACGGCGCCTCGGTGCTGGTCCGGCCGGCGGTCTCGGGCCGCGGGGGCGCGCCGACGCTGCCGGTGGTCGAGGTCACCGAATCCGCCACCCGCTCGCCGGGGCCCTATGCGGGCGGGCAGGTGGCACGCGGCGGCCGCATCGGCCTGCTGGGCGACCGGGACATGCTCGACACGCCCTTCAGCGCCACGCAGTACACCGCGCAGCTGATCGAAGACCAGCAGGCACAGAACCTCGGTGACGTGCTGGTCAACGACCCCTCGGTGCGCAACACCTACTCGCGCGGCGCCGGCCGCGACGAGTTCAACATCCGCGGCTTCACGCTGTTCAACTACGACGTGTCCTTCAACGGGCTCTACGGCATCTCGCCGCGCAACGCGAGTTCGCTGATCGGCATCGAACGCGTCGAAGTCCTGCGCGGCCCGAACGCGCTGCTCAACGGCATGGCGCCGGCCGGCTCGGTCGGCGGCTCCATCAACCTGGTCCCCAAGCGCGCCGGCATCGAGCCGCTCAACCGCGTGACGCTGTCGTACATGGACGACGGCCAGTTCGGTACGCAGTTCGACATCGCACGACGCCTCGGCGAGGACAAGCGATGGGGCGTGCGCGCCAACATCCTCAAGCGCTCGGGCGACACGCCGGTCGATCATTCCAAGGAAGACCTCGACGCCTTCACGCTGGGCGTCGACTACCAGGGCGACCGTGTGCGCCTGGAGGCTGACCTGAGCTACCAGAACCGCCTCACGCATGCGCGCAGCGGCCTGCTGTTCCCGCCGGAGGCGGGCACGGCCATCGGCCCGGCACCCGACGCCAAGACCAACTTCCTGCCGGCCTGGACCTACTGGAAGTCGAAGGAACTCTCGGCCATGGTGCGTGCCGAAGTGGACCTGGCACCGAACCTCACGGCCTACGGCGCCGTCGGCGCCATGCGCTACGACTTCCGCAGCCTGCAGACCAGCTGGCTGATGCAGGACAGCCTCGGCGCGATCGCCGGGCGCCCCGCGCGGCTCAACGAAGAGGTCGACACCCAGACCGCGGAGGTCGGCCTGCGCGGCAAGTTCGCGACCGGCTCGCTGCGCCATGAAGCGGTGGTCAGCGTCAGCACGCTGAATTCGGAGCAGGGCACGCGCCGGCAGAACGGCGCCTTCATCTTCTCCAATCTCTACCAGCCGGCCGACATCGCGCAACCGAACATCACGGTCGATGCGTACATCCCCAAGGTGGCCGAGACCCAGTTGCGCAGCGTCGCCGTGGCCGACACGATCTTCTCGAGCGACCGCCGCATCCAGCTGACGCTGGGCGCACGCCATCAGCAGGTCGAGACCTCGGGCTTCGATCCCGTGAGCGGCAACCGGAACGCGCACTACGACAAGTCCGCCGTCACCCCGGTGGCCGCGCTGGTGGTGAAGGCCACCGATGCCTTCTCGCTCTACGGCAACTACATCGAAGGCCTGAGCCAGGGCCCGACCGCGCCGTCGGGCGCCTCCAACGCCGGCGAGGTGTTCCCGCCGACCAAGGCCAAGCAGATCGAGCTAGGCGCCAAGTACGACTTCGGCCGCTTCGCCACCACGCTGAGCGTGTTCCAGATCGAACGCGCCAGCAGCTTCCTCGATCCGGCGACGCTGCGCTTCAGCGCCGATGGGCAACAGCGCAATCGGGGTGTCGAGCTCATCACCCAGGGCGAGGCCGCGCGCGGCGTGCGCCTGCTGGCCGGCTTCGCCTACACCGACGGCGTGCTGACGCGCACCGAAGGCGGCGAGAACAATGGCCGCACCGCGCCCGCGACGCCGAAGTTCCAGCTCAACCTCTACGGTGAGTGGGACACCCCCTTCCTGCCCGGCCTGAGCTTCACCGCCCGCGCGCTGCGCACCAGCGCGCAGTACGTGGACGTCGGCAACACGCAGCAGATCCCGGGCTGGACGCGCTACGACCTCGGCGCCCGCTATCGCTTCGTGACCGGCAACGTGCCGATCACGGTGCGCGCCACCCTCGAGAACGTGGGGGGTAAGAACTACTGGCAGTCCGCGGCGCGCGAAGGCCTGACGATCGGCGCACCGCGCACGCTGCTGGTGTCGGTGTCGGCGGACTTCTGACGCGTCGACGGTGCGGTCCGCGCGCTGGGGCGTTCTCTCGCGCTGCCTGGCTGCGGCGGTCGGCGGCTACGCGCTCGCCACCACGCTGTCCACGGCCATCGTCGCGCTGGTCGAATCGGGCTTCGGGGCCATGGCGCGTGTCGATGCCGTGCTGGTCGCGATGCAGCTGAGCTTCGTGGTCTACACGGGCGCGGTGATGTGGGCCTTTGCCGCGCGCAGCGCGCGCTCGGCATGGCTCGGGCTCGCGCTGCCGACCCTGTTGAGCGCGCTGCTCGCATGGGCGCTGCTGTGAAGCGCGGGCCCATGTGCGCGAGGGCGCAGCGACGATGAAGGAACAATTCCGCCAGTCCATGGCATGGCTGCACACCTGGCTGGGCCTGCTGTTCGGCTGGGTGCTGTACTTCGTCTTCGTCACCGGCACCCTCGGCTATCTCGACACGGAGATCGATCGCTGGATGCGGCCCGAGCTGCCGGTCGCTCGCCCTGCCGCGTCGCAGGCGCCTGCGATCCTGCAAGCGCAGCGCTATCTGCAGGACCATGCGGCGCAGGCGCGGCGCTGGAACATCACCTTGCCGATCGATCGCAACGAGCCCTATCTGCGGGTGTTCTGGCAGGCCGCGCGCGGTGCGCCGCCCGGTGCATCCGGCGCGGCCTACCTCGACCCCGAGGCCGGCCGGCGCATCGCGACGCGCGACACGGCCGGCGGCCAGACGCTCTACCAGATGCACTGGCGGCTGCACTACCTGCCGGCGCTGGCCAGTGAGTGGATCGTGGGCCTCGCCACGCTGGCGATGCTGATCGCGCTGGTCACCGGCATCGTGGTGCACAAGAAGATCTTCGCGGACTTCTTCACCTTCCGGCCCGGCAAGGGGCAGCGTTCGTGGCTCGACGCGCACAACGTGGCGAGCGTCCTGACCCTGCCATTCCAGCTGATGATCACCTACTCGGGCCTGGTCTTCCTGATGTTCTCGTTCATGCCGTGGGTCGTGACGCCGTGGTATGGGCCGGGCGAAGCCCAGCAGGAAGCTTTCCTGAACGAGGTGTTCCCGCCGCTGGCGCCGAGCCGAAGCGCCGGCCAGCCCGCGCCGCTCGTGCCGCTGGAGCGGGTGCTGCACGACGCGCAGGCGCGATGGGGCGGCAAGCCGGTCGCCACGCTGGGCTTCGAGAACCCCAACGATGCCAACGCCCGCATCCATGTCGTCGGCGACTTTGCCGCCGGCCCGCTGCGCGCCACCGACATCCTGGTGTACGACGGCGTGAGCGGCGAGCGGCTCATGCAACGGGACGCGTGGCAATCGGGTCCCAAGGCCTTCCGCGACCTGATGCTGGGCCTGCACGAAGGCATCTTCGCGGCGCCGGTCCTGCGCGCGCTCTATGTGCTGTCGGGCTTGCTGGGCGCGGTGATGATCGCGACGGGGCTGGTGCTGTGGTCCGTCAAGCGCCGGAAACGCGTCGAGCGGCACCGGGGCAAGGCCCATGCCGGGCTGCGGCTGGTGGAGCGGCTCAACGTCGCCGTGGTCATCGGGCTGCCGGTGGCCATCGGCGCCTATTTCTGGGCCAACCGGCTGCTGCCCGTCGACATGGCCCAGCGCGCCGCATGGGAGGTGCACACGCTGTTCGGCGTCTGGCTGCTGATGTTCCTGTGGGCCGCGCTGCGCCCGCCACAGTGCGCGTGGAAGGAGCAGGCACTTCTCGCCGCCTTTGTCTTCGTCCTGCTGCCTGGGCTCAATGCCCTGACCACTTCGCGCGGCCTTCTGCCATCACTGGTCGATCACGACATGGTGATGGCCGGCTTCGACCTGGCCGCGCTGGTGGTCGGCATCGCGTTCGCCTGCGTCGCCTGGACCCTGCGACGACGACAGGCGAGGGCCGCGGCGTGTTGATGGCGTGGCTGGTGCCGGCGCTGCTGCTGCCCGGTCTTGGCGCACTGGCGCTCGCCATGGACCGGCATCACGAGCAACTGCCGCGCCGCTGGCGCGTCGGCCTCGCACGGTCGATGCTGCGCGGGCTCGGCATCGCCGCGATCGCTTCTTCCCTGGCCTGCGCCCTGACCGACGGCGGCGCCTCGCGGGGCGTGCTGCTGTGGCTGGGCTGGCTGGCGCCGTGCGCGCTGGCGGTCATCGGCGTGCTGGCCCGGCCTGCGCGCAGGCGGAAACCGTAGCCAGAGAGGGGCCGCGTTTTTTTCAGCGGCTCGCTGCCCGCCATTCCTCCGTCAGCACCGCGACCAGTTCCGCCACCGGCAGTTCGCGGATCATCGACACCCCTTGCCCCGCCCACTGCGCGGCAAACTCGCTGTTGCCCTTGGCCGCGGCCGCGGCGGTCAGCGACTTGGCGGCGTCGTAGGCGATGGGGTAGTCGGGCAGCGCGGCCAGGGCCCGGGCGTCGGCATCGAGGTAGAGGCGGTTGGGAATGCCGCGTGCGGCGCGACCCGAGATCGTGGCGGTGACGGCGGTGCGGGGCGCGGACTTCAGGGCCGCGCGGTAGGCCGCGTTGGCCGCCGACTCCGGGCACAGCAGGAAGGCCGTGCCCAGCTGCACGGCGGAGGCGCCGAGCTGCAGTGCGGCGGCGATGCCCTGGCCGTCCATGATGCCGCCCGCCGCGATCACGGGGAGCTTCGAACGGCGCGCGATCGCGCGAACCAGCGCGAAGGTGCCGATCTGCGGGTCGCCCTGTTCAGGATCGAACACGCCGCGATGGCCGCCGGCCTCGTAACCCTGCGCGACGATCCAGTCGATGCCTGCGGCCTCGATCTGCGCGGCTTCTTCCAGCGAGGTGGCGCAGGCGGCCAGCACGATGCCTGCGTGGTGCAGCGCCTCGATCCATGCCTGCGGCGGCAGGCCGAAATGGAAGCTCACCACGGCCGGGCGCTCGGCCAGCAGCATGTCCAGCATCTCGTGGTCGACCGTGAAGCTTTTGTAGATCTCCTTGAGGCCGGTTGGCGGCATGGCGCCGAACTCCTCGAAGCGTGGGCGCAGCAGCGCGAGCCAGGCCGCCTCGCGCGCCGGGTCGGCGACGGCGGGCCGGTGGCAGAACAGGTTGACGCTGAAGGGCTTGTCGGTCAGCGCGCGCGTGGCCGCGATCATGGCCCGGGCCTGCGCGGGCGTGCTCGCGCCCAGGCCCAGCGAGCCCAGGGCGCCGGCGTTCGACACGCCGGCCGCCATCTCGGGCGTCGAGGCCCCGGCCATCGGCGCCTGCACGATGGGGAGCGGTACGTGGAGTCGGGCGAGGGCGTTCGAGGCATGCATGGCGAGTTCCTTGAATGAGATGACGCGAGGCTGTATGATCTTAAAAACAGAACAACTTGATTTTATACATCTCTTTCAAGGAACGATGTGGAACACGCGACGTTGGAGATCTTTTGCGCGGTGGCCGAGGAACTGAGCGTGACCCGGGCTGCGCAGCGCCTGGGCCGTGTCCAGTCCAACGTGACGACACGGGTCCAGCAGCTCGAGGAGGAGCTGGGCGTGGCGCTGTTCCTGCGCGACAACAAGCGCATGACGCTGTCGCCGCAGGGCGAGCGCTTCCTGCACTACGCCAAGGCCCTGCTGGCGCTGGCCGAGGAGGCGCGCCAGGTGCTGCATCCCGCGGAGCCCACGGGCGTGCTGCGCATCGGTTCGATGGAGAGCACGGCGGCCAGCCGCCTGCCCGAGCCGCTGGCGGCCTACCACCGCCAGTTCCCTCAGGTCCGGCTGAGGCTGTCCAACGGCCCCTCGCGCCAGCTGGTCGCGGCGGTGCATGGCCGCAGCCTGGACTGCGCCTTCGTCGCGCTGCCGCCGGTGGCCGAGGGCGATGCGGCGATCGACCTGGCAGACCTGGGCCTGGCGTCGGTGCCGGTCTTCGAGGAGGAGCTGGTGCTGCTGCTGCCCCCGGGGCATGCGCCGGTCCGGCATGTCGACGAGATCGCGATCCGCTCCGTGGCGGCGTTTCCAGACGGCTGCACCTACCGGCTGATCACCGAACGCATCCTGGCCCGCGGGCCGGCGGTGGCGCCGCTCGATGTGCAGGAGATGGGCTCCTACCACGGCATGCTGGCCTGCGTGGCCTCGGGCGAGTGCGTGAGCCTGATGCCGCGCAGCGTCGTCGCGCTGATGGGCAAGCCCAAGGGCATGCGCGAGCTGCCGATCACGACGATCGACACGGTGCTGGTCTGGCGCCAGGGCTACGAGACGCCGGCCTTCGAAGCGCTGCGCGGGCTGATCACCGCGACGCATCGCTAGGAGAAGAAAGGTGACGACCGCATCGACTCCGCACCTGGCCGAGCGCCGTGCCATCGGTCCCGCGCTGGCCGCCTCGCTGATCCTCGCGATCGGCATGGGCTTCGGCCGCTTCGCCTTCACCGGCCTCTATCCGGTGATGGTGGGCGACGGTTTCCTCACGGTGCATGGCGGGACGCTCGCGGCCTCGGCCAACTATGCGGGCTACCTGCTGGGGGCGCTGCTGATCAGCCACGCGAAACCCGCGCAGGCGCGCAGCCTGTGCATCTGGTCGACGGCGGGCAGCATCCTGTGCATGGCGCTGCTGGGCGTGCTGCACGCGGCCGCGGTGATCATCGCGGTGCGCGGGCTGGCGGGCATCTGCAGCGCGGTGTCGATGGTCGCGGCCTCGCTCTGGCTGTTGCAGCACATGGGTCATGGGCACGGCGCGCCGATCCTCTATGCGGGGGTGGGCGTGGGCATCGTGCTTTCGGCGGAACTCATCGCGCTCGGGCACCACGCGGGCCTGGCCAGCCCGGCGCTTTGGATCGTGCTGGCGCTCGCCAGCCTGGTGCTCGCCCTCGCCGCATCGCCGGCACTCGGCCTGCAGCCGGAGCCCGCACCGGCGTCGGATGCCCGGGCCGAAGCGCGCGTGGCCGGGCGCGGCACGCCGCTCGCGCAGGCGCTGCGGCTGATCGCGATCTACGGGCTGGCCGGCTTCGGCTACATCGTGACCGCGACCTACCTGCCCCTGTTCATCAAGGGCGCGCTGGGGCCGGTGGACCCGATCCATGTCTGGGCGGTGTTCGGCTTCGGCGCCGTGCCTTCGTGCTTCTTCTGGCACTGGCTGCAGGTGCGCGCCGGCACGCGCCGCAGCCTGACCCTGAACCTGGTGGTCCAGGGGGTCGGTGTCGTGCTGCCGGTATTCAGCCAGAGCGCCGCCGCCTATCTGCTGAGCGCCTTCCTGGTGGGCGGCACCTTCGTCGGCACCGTGACCATCGCGATGCCGGCCGCGCGCCGCGTGGCCCATGCGGTGCGCTTCAGCATGCTGGCCGTGATGACCGCGGTCTACGGCGTGGGCCAGATCATCGGCCCGCTGGTGGCCAATGCGATCCTGGCGTCGACCCAGTCCTTCACCGGCTCGCTGCTGACGGCGGGTGGGGCCTTGATCGTCGCGGCAGTGCTCAGCGCAGGGCTTTGAAGGTCCTGGAGCCGGCGTGCTTCTAACATGGCACTTTTCAAGATCTCTTCAGAGGAGACTGCCGTGTCCACCGCCCCCCCGCTCGATCTGACCCGCTTCGCACGCCATCGCCTGCTCGACGGCGTCACGCCCATCCAGCCGCTCGCACGCCTGGGCAAGCAGCTCGGTTCTGTCGAGATCTTCGTCAAGCGCGACGACCTGATGGGCCTGGGCGGCGGTGGCAACAAGCTGCGCAAGCTCGAGTTCCTGATCGCCGAGGCGCAGGCCATGGGCGCCGACACCATCCTGACCGTCGGCGCGCGGCAGTCGAACCATGCCCGGCTCACGGCCGCGGCCGCCGCGAAGGCCGGCCTGGCCTGCGAACTGGTGCTGACCCGCTCGGTGCCGCGCGACGACGAGGACTTCGTGCACAACGGCAACGTGCTGCTCGACACCTTGCTGGGCGCCCGGGTCCACGACGTGGCCGACCCGGCCGCGGCGATGCCCTTCCTGCAGCACCGCACGGCCTCGCTGCGCGCCGCGGGCCGCACGGTGTACGTCGCGCCCTTCGGTGGATCGTCGGCGGTGGGATGCCTGGGCTATGCGAACTGCGCGGCGGAGATCCTGGCCCAGTCCGAGGCCATGAACACGCGCTTCGACCGCATCGTCGTTCCCAATGGCAGCGGTGGCACGCAGGCCGGGCTGGTGGCCGGATTCCTCGCGATGGGGCGCGACCCGCGGGTCGTGCAGAGCTACACCGTGCTGGCGGCGGCGGACAAGGCGCATGCCACGACCTGGGGCCTGGCACAGGAAACACTCGCCAGCCTGCAGCCCGGGCGCAAGGTGCCCGGCGACGCCATCGTGCTCGTCGACGGCCAGATCGGCGGCGGCTATGGCGTGCCCACCGACGCCATGCGCGAGGCCGTGCGCACGATGGCCTCGCTCGAAGGCCTGCTGCTCGACCCGGTCTACGGCGGCAAGGCCTTCGCCGGCCTGCTGCAGGACGTGCGGGCCGGCAAGTTCGCCAAGGGCGCGAAGCTGCTGTTCCTCATGACCGGCGGCCTGCCGGGGCTGTTCGCCTACCGGCGTGCGTTCTGATTCGGAAGAAGGCCGCGCATGGACCGCATCGACGCGATGAAGGTGTTCGTCGCGGCACTGGACGCAGGCAGCCTGTCGGCCGCGGGCCGGCGCCTGGGCCGATCGCCCGCGGCGGTCAGCCGCGCCATCGCCTTCCTCGAGCACCATGTGGGCACCGAGCTGCTGCACCGCACGACGCGCGCGCTCAAGCTCAGCGAGGCGGGCGAGCGCTATGCCTTCGCCTGCCGCCGGATCCTGGGCGATCTCGAGGAGGCCGACCTGAGCGCGGCCGGCGAGCGGGCCGCGCCGCGCGGCACGCTGACGCTGAGCGCGCCGCCCATCAGCGGCGAGCAGATCCTGCAGCCCATCGTCGATGCCTACCTCGATGCCTTTCCCGGCGTGTCGGTGAACCTGGTGCTGCTCGACCGGCCGGTCAACCTGGTCGAGGAGGGCATCGACGTCGCATTGCGCGTGGGCGAGCTGCCCGACTCCTCGCTGGTGGCGTTGCGGGTCGGCGGCGACGTCAAGCGCGTGGTGGTCGCGGCGCCTCGCTACCTGGCCGCGCACCCGCGCATCGACGAGCCTTCCGACCTGCTCAAGCACCGCATCGTGACCACCACGCACTTCGGTCATGACTGCTGGATCTTCCCGCCGCTGCCGGGAGGCGCCGTGCCGCGCACCGTGCATTTCAAGCCGCGGCTGGTGGTCAACAGCGTGCGGGCCGCGCTCGCCTCCGCGGTCGCGGGCCACGGCGTGACGCGGCTCTACACCTACCACGTGGCCGAGCGGGTGCGCGACGTGTCGCTGCAGATCCTGCTGCGCGACGCCGAGGCCGCGCCCATGCCCGTGCACCTGGTGGTGCCGCAGGGGCGGCTCTCGGTGTCGAAGGTGCGGGCCTTCGTCGACTTCGCGGCGCCGCGCCTGCGGGCCGAGTTCGCGCGGCTGTCGGCCGAGGCCGGCGCGGTCGGCGCATAGGCAGGCCGGCGCCATTCTTCCCCTTTCTGCAAAGCTCTTCGTCGCACGTCGACGCTTCTCGCAGCGAGGCCCGACGCCCAGAATTTCCGGACGGTCCCCACGGGCCGCCGGCGGCAATCACGCCAGCCGGAAGACACCTCCGAGGACATCATGGGCATCGAACAGAAAGTCGCCATCATCACGGGCGCATCGCAAGGCATCGGCGCAGCGCTGGTGAAGGCCTACCGTGACCGCAACTACCGCGTGGTCGCCACCTCGCGCTCGATCCGGCAGGGCGCCGACACCGACGTCGTCGCCGTGGCCGGCGACATCGGCGAGGCCGCGACGGCCGAGCGCGTCGTGCGCGAAGCCATCGCGCGCTTCGGCCGCATCGACACGCTGGTCAACAACGCGGGCATCTTCACCGCCAAGCCTTTCGTCGACTTCACGGCCGAGGACTTCCACGCGAACATCGCGACCAACGTGGCCGGCTTCTTCCACATCACGCAGCGCGCAGCGGCGCAGATGCTCAAACAGGGCTCGGGCCACATCGTGAGCATCACGACCAGCCTGGTCGACCATGCGGTCTCGGGCGTGCCGACCGTGCTGGCCAACCTCACCAAGGGCGGCATCAACTCGGCCACCAAGGCGCTCGCGATCGAGTACGCGGCCCGGGGCATCCGCGTGAACGCGGTCTCGCCCGGCATCATCAAGACGCCGATGCATGCGCCGGCCACGCACGACTTCCTGGCCGGCCTGCACCCGGTCAAGCGCATGGGCGAGATCCAGGACATCGTGGACGGCGTGCTGTTCCTCGAGTCGGCCGGTTTCGTGACCGGCGAGATCCTGCACGTGGACGGCGGCCAGAGCGCCGGGCACTGAGCCCGCGCCATGCCATTCGTCACCATCCAGGTCACGCGCGAGGGCAGCACGCCCGGGCACGATCGCGTCACGGCCGAAGAGAAGGCCCGGCTCATCGCGGGCGCGAGCCAGCTGCTGCTGGACGTGCTGCACAAGCCGCTCGACGCGACCTTCGTCGTGGTCGAGGAAGTCGAACTCGACAACTGGGGCGTGGGCGGGCTGCCCGTGGCCGAGTACCGGCGGCGGCAGGCCAGGCCGCCCGGTTGAGGCCTACGGCGCCTGCTCGCAATGCGCCACGAAGCGCTGCAGGTTGGCCGAGAAGCGCTTCTGCTGGTGATGCACCTGGTAGAAGCGCCGCGTGAGCCGCGGCAGCGTGGTGTGCAGCACCACCAGCCGGCCCAGCGTCACCAGGTCCTGCACCGCGCACAGCGAGAGGCAGGCCAGGCCCAGCCCTTCGGCCGCGGCCTGCTTGATGGCCTCGGTGCTGCCGGGCTGCAGGTCGACCTGCAGGTGGTGCAGGTGCGGCAGCAGCGCCTGCTCGACCGCCTCGCGCGTGCCCGAGCCTTCCTCGCGCAGCAGCCAGCGCGCCTGGCGCAGCGCCTTGAGCGGCACGCGCGCCTGTGCATCGCCTGCCGCCAGCGGATGCGAGGGCGAGGCCACGATCACCAGCGCGTCTTCGAGCCAGGGCACCACGCGCAGTTCGCTCTCGTGGCAGGGGCCTTCGATCAGGCCCAGGTCGACCTCGAGCCGCGTCACCGCGGTGGCCACCTCGCGCGTGTTGCCGATCACCACGTCGATCGCGGTGCCGGGCCAGGCCCGCAGATAGCCGGCCACCAGCGAAGGCAGCAGGTAGTTGCCGATGGTGGTGCTGGCGCCGATGCGCAGCCGGGTCGCCACGCCGGCTGTGGCCTGGCCGAACTGGTCTTCGATCTCCTGCGCGCCGTCGAGCACGGCGCGGGCCTGCGGCAGCAGCGCGCGGCCGTTGTCGTTGAGCAGCAGGCGCTTGCCGATGCGGTCGAACAGCTGCGCGCCGAGCAGGTGTTCGAGTTCGTTGAGCGCGCCGCTGGTGGCCGACTGCGACAGCGCGACGCGCAAGCCGGCCGCGGTCGTGCTGCCGGTGTCGGCCACGGCCGTGAAGATCAGCAGCTGGCGCAGCGTCAGCCGCATCGGGCATTCCTTATTACCGGTTTCATGGGTACGTTATAACTGAACTATCTGTTTGTCAGATAGGTTGCCAAGCGCCACAGTTCGTTCATGCCATCCGCGAGCGGTGGCCGGAGAACCGAATTGCACCCCGCCACCCATGCCACGACGCTGCCGAACGAAGCCCCTGTCGTGGCGCCTTCCTACCTGCGCCGCATGGGCCCGGGCCTGCTGTTGACGGGCGCGATCGCGTTCGCGGCCATCCACCTGGGCGAGTTCGGCTGGCTGCAGGCCCACGGCATCAGCCCGCTCACGCTGGCGATCGTGCTAGGCATGGGGATCGGCAACACCGTCTACCCGCGCATGGCCCCCACGGCCGACCCGGGCGTGGGCTTTTCCAAGGCCAACCTGCTGCGCCTGGGCATCGTGCTCTACGGCCTGCGCCTGACCTTCCAGGACATCGGCGCCGTCGGCTGGACCGGGGTGGCCATCGACGCCGCGGTGCTGTGCAGCACCTTCGGCCTGGCCTGTTTCCTCGGCACCCGGGTGTTCGGCCTCGACCGCCAGACGGCGATGCTGATCGGCGCCGGCAGCTCGATCTGCGGTGCCGCGGCGGTGATGGCCGCCGCGCCCGTGGTGCGGGGGCGGGCCGAGCAGGTGTTGGTGGCGGTCGCCACGGTGGTGGTGTTCGGCACGCTGGCGATTTTCCTGTACCCGGCGCTGTACCGGCTCGATGCGCAGTACGGCCTGATCGGCCTGTCGCCCAAGGCCTATGGCGTGTTCGCGGGCTCGACCATCCACGAGGTGGCGCAGGTGGTGGCGGCGGGCCGCGCGGTCGGCGAGCAGGCGGCCGACACGGCGGTGATCGCGAAGATGGTGCGCGTGATGATGCTCGCGCCCTTCCTGATCCTGCTGTCGGCCTGGCTGTCGCGCGCCGACGCGAAGCACGCCGGCGCGGGCGCGGGCAGGGGGCGGATCGTGGTGCCGTGGTTCGCGCTGGGCTTCGTGGCGGTCGTGGGGCTGCACTCGCTCGCGGTGCTGCCCGCGGCCGTGGTCGCGCACGCGATCGAGGTCGACACGGTGCTGCTCGCGATGGCCATGGCCGGCCTGGGCCTGACGACCCATGTCTCGGCGATCCGCAAGGCCGGGTTCAGGCCGCTGGCGCTGGCGGCCCTGCTGTTCGCCTGGCTGGTGGGCGGCGGGCTGGCGATCAACCTGGGGATGGGCGCGCTGCTGGCACAGCCCTGACCCCACGGCAGGGCTCAGGCCGCGGCGGCCTGCTGCGTCGGGCAGCGCTTGAGGCGCTCGATCAGCCAGCGGCCGGCGGGGCCCGGCGGCGCGGCGGTCGGGTAGACGGCGGACATCGGCAGGATCAGCCCGCCGGGCGGCACGTCCTCGATCGAAAGTTCCACCAGCCGGCCTTCGGCGATGTCGCGCTGCACCGTATGCAGCGGCATGCCGCCCCAGCCCAGGCCGTTCAGCAGGAAGGCATGCTTGGCGAACAGGTCGGCCAGGCGCCAGGTCGAGGACGACATCACGCCGAACTCGCGGCCGGCCGACAGCTCGGAGCGGTCGGTGAGCACCAGCTGCACATGCCTGGCGAGTTCCGACTTCGGGACCGTGCCCTGGAACTGCGCCAGCGGATGGTCCCGCGCCGCTACCATGCCGAAGGCGATGCCGTTCAGGCGTTCGCCGCTCAGCGAGGCCGGCATGATCGGCAGCGAGCCGACGATGCCGAGGCTCGCGCTGCCGTTCAGCACCGGCTGGTAGGCGCCGCCCAGCGCCTCGACGAACAGCCGCAGCGGGGTGCCGGGGAAGTGCTCGCGAAAGGCCTTCGCGGCTTCGGTGATGGCCTCGATCGGGAAGAACACGTCGACCACCACCGACAGCTCGGGCTCCAGGCCCGAGGCCATGCCCTTGGCGCGCGCCTTCATGAAGTCGACACCCGAGACGATGCCGCGCGCGTCGGCCAGCAGCACCACGCCCGCGGGCGTCAGCTTGGGGTAGCGGCCCGAGCGGTCGAACAGCGCCACGCCGATCTGCGCCTCGAGGCCGCTGACCAGGTCGCTGACCACCGATTGCGCGCGCCGCACCTTGCGGGCCGCGGCCGAGAAGCTGCCTTCATCGACCGATGCGATGAAGGTCCTGAGTTGATCCAGCGAAACACCGTCGAGCACCACATCTCCTGCAGCCGGCCGAGCCGGGGGTAGGGAGCGGAATATAGCGGCAGTGTCCCGATCGCGTCGGGAGCGCTCGCCGGAAGCCTCCATCGGCCATGCCGATGGATCGCATCGAAAAATCACGGCTGTTCAGGGGCGCGCCGTCTTGGAAAACTACGACCCATGTTCCGCCCCGCCAAAGCATTTCTTTCTGCCGAGCCGGGCCTTCCTGTGGTTTCACTTTCCTGACGAGCTCATTCTCATGACGATCCTGCACATCGACTCCAGCATCCTCGGCGGCCATTCGGTCAGCCGTTCGCTCTCCGCCGCCATCGTGGCGCGGCAGCAGGTGCTGCACCCCCATTCGCGCGTGATCTACCGCGACCTCGCGGTCGATGCGGCCCTGCACCTGTCCGGCCCGCACATGGCGGCCTTCCAGGGCGGCGCGGTGAGCGATGCCGCGCTGGGCGCAGACATCGCCGCCGGCGGCGCCTACATCGACGATCTGTTCGCGGCCGACGTGATCGTGATCGGCGCACCCATGTACAACTTCTCGGTGCCCTCGCAGCTCAAGGCCTGGATCGACCGGGTCTGCGTGGCGGGCCGCACCTTCCAGTACGGCGCCAACGGCCCCGAGGGCCTGCTGCCCCAAGGCAAGAAGGTCTTCATCGCCTCCTCGCGCGGCGGCGTCTACACCGGCGACAGCCCGGCCGCGGTGCTCGAGCACCACGAGACCTACCTGCGGGGCGTGCTCGGCTTCATCGGCCTGAGCGATGTGACCGTGGTGCGTGCCGAGGGGCTGGCCCGCGGCGACGAAGCCCGGGCCGCCGCGCTCGCCCAGGCGAAGCGCGAGATCGCCGCACTCGCCGCCTGAGCCGTGCCTCCCATTTCAAACAGAAAGAATTTCATGCAAAAGAATGCCAACACGGTCGCTGCAGTCGGCCGCATCCTGATCGCCGTCATCTTCATCCTGAGCGGCATCGGCAAGCTCGGCGCGCCCGCCGCCACGCAGGGCTACATCGCCTCGGTCGGCCTGCCGCTGCCGCTGCTGGGCTATGTGCTGGCGGTGCTGGTGGAACTCGGCGGGGGCCTGCTGCTGCTGGTCGGCTTCCGGACCCGCGCGGTCGCCGCCGTGCTGGCGCTGTTCACGGTGGCCGCCGCGCTCTTCTTCCATTCGCACCTGGCCGACCAGAACCAGTTCATCCATTTCGTGAAGAACATCATGATCACCGGCGGCCTGCTGCAGATCGTGGCCTTCGGCGCCACCGCGCTGAGCCTGGACGCACGCCGGCTTCGCCTGCAAACGGCATGAGCTGCGCATGACATCCGCCCACACCCTGGAGATCGGCATCGACAGCTTCGCGGCGATCCTGCCGGACCCGGCCACCGGCAGGGTGCCGTCGCCAACCGAGCGGCTCGCCAACCTGCTGGAGGAGGTGGGGGAGGCCGACCGGGTCGGGCTCGACGTGTTCGGGATCGGCGAGCATCACCGGCCGGAGTTCCTGGACTCGGCACCGGCCATCCTCCTCGCGGCCGCGGCGGCGCGCACGCAGACCATCCGCCTGACCAGCGCCGTCACCGTGCTGAGCGCGGCCGACCCGGTGCGGGTGTTCCAGGAATTCGCGACGCTCGACCTGATCGCCCAGGGACGGGCGGAGCTCGTGGTGGGACGCGGTTCGTTCAACGAGGCCTACCCGCTGTTCGGGCTGCAGCGCGAGGACTACGACGCGCTCTTCGCCGAGAAGCTCGAGCTGCTGCTGAAGCTGCGCGAGAGCACCCACGTGCACTGGTCCGGGCGCTACCGGCCGGCGCTCACCGGGCAGGGCATCTATCCGCGTCCGCACCAGCCGGTGCTGCCGGTCTGGCTGGGTGTGGGCGGCACGCCGCAGTCCTTCGCGCGCGCCGGCACGCTGGGCCTGCCGCTGATGGTGGCGATCATCGGCGGCGAGTTCCGCCGCTTCCGGCCCTTGGTCGATCTCTACCGTGAAGCCGGCCGGCGCGCCGGGCATGGTCCCGGGCAGCTCCGGGTCGGCGTGCATGCGATCGGCTTCGTCGGCGCCACCGACGAGGAGGCCAGGGACGCCTTCTTCCCGGGCTGGCAGCACATGTTCACCGAGATCGGCCGCGAGCGCGGCTGGCCGCCGGCGACGCGCGCGCAGTTCGACGCCATGTGCGGCCCCACGGGCGCCTTCCTGATCGGCGGTCCCCGCAGCGTCGCGGGCAAGATGCTCGCGGCCAGCGCGGTGCTCGGCGGCGTCTCGCGCATCACCTTCCAGATGAGCTCGGCCTCGCTGGCGCACGAGGCGATGAAGCGCTCGATCGAGCTGCTGGGCACCGAGGTCGCACCTCTGGTGCGGCGGGCGACGGCATCGCCCGGCGCCCAGGCCAGGGAGACCCCGCATGGGTGAGTTGATCGACGGCCAGTGGCAGCGCACGGACATCGGTGCGGTGCTGGCCCAGGGCGAACTGCGACGGCCGGCTTCGGTGTTCCGCGACTGGGTCACCGCCGACGGATCGGCCGCGCCAGGGGCGCGCGCTTTCAAGGCCGAGCGCGGTCGCTATCGCCTCTACGTGTCGCTGGCCTGCCCCTGGGCGCATCGCACGTTGATCATGCACAGCCTCAAAGGGCTGGGCGACATGGTCGGCGTCTCGGTCGTCCATTGGCTGATGGGCGAGGACGGCTGGACCTTCGCGCCCGGCCCCGGCGTCGTGCCCGACCCGATCGCCAACGTCCCGACGCTGCACAGCCTCTACACGCTGTCCGATCCGCGGTGCACCTCGCGGGTGACGGTGCCGGTGCTGTTCGACACCGCGCAGAGGACCATCGTCTCGAACGAGTCGGCCGACATCCTGCGGATGTTCAATTCCGCCTTCGATCAGCTGGGCGCCAGAGAGGGCGACTACTGCCCCGTCGTCCAATGCGCCGAGATCGATGCCGTCAACGCGCGGGTCTACGACAGGCTCAACAACGGTGTGTACAAGGCCGGCTTCGCCACCACGCAGGCGGCGTACGACGTGGCGGTCGAGGGGGTCTTCGACACGCTGGACTGGCTCGAGGCGCGCCTCGCGCATCGGCCCTTTCTGGTCGGCGACGCATTGACCGAGGCCGACATCCGCCTGTTCACGACGCTCGTGCGTTTCGACCTGGTCTATCACGGCCATTTCAAGTGCAACCGCCGCGCGCTTCGCGACTACCCGGCACTGTGGGACCACACCCGCGCGCTCTACCAGCATCGCTACATCGGGCCGACGGTGGACCTGGCCCACATCAAGGGGCACTACCACGGCAGCCATCCTTGGCTGAACCCGAGCGGCATCGTGCCCACAGGGCCGGCGCTTGATTTCAACGAGCCCGTGGGCGCCGAGCGCCGGCGTTGCCTGGAGTGGACATCCCGATGATGAAGACCGTCGATCGATGCGGCGCCCGCATTCCCGCGCTGGGCTATGGCACCTACGGCATGGGCAGAGCCGACATGATGCGCATGCTCCCCGCTGCGCTGAAGGTCGGCTTCCGGCATGTCGACACCGCGCAGGTCTACCGCAACGAAGCAGAGGTCGGCGAGTGCATCGAGGCTTCCGGCCTGGCGCGCGCCGAGGTCTTCATCACCACCAAGGTCTGGGTCGCGAACTATCCGGACCGGCAGTTCGCGGCCAGTGTGGATGAGAGCCTGAAGAAGCTTCGCACCGACTACATCGATCTCCTGCTGCTGCACTGGCCGAACGACACAGTGCCGCTCAGCGAACAGATCGGTGCGCTCAATGCCGTGGCCCGGGCCGGCAAGGTCCGCCATATCGGCGTGAGCAATTTCAACCGCGCGCTGATGGCGCAGGCGACGACGCTTTCCGATCTGCCGCTGGTCGTCAACCAGTTCGAGTACCACCCCTATCTCGACCAGACGCTGATGCTCGATGCAGCGCGCGACGCCGGCCTTGCCGTGATGGCCTACTGCGGCATGGCGGTGGGGCGCGTGCTGTCCGATCCGGTGTTGGCCGCGATCGCGGCCGCGCAGGGGCGCAGCATCGCGCAGGTGGTGCTGCGATGGCTCATCCAGCAGGACGGCGTGGTGGCCTTGTCCAGGACCACCCACAAGGCCCGGCTCGCAGAAAACCTCGCCGTGTTCGATTTCGAGTTGGGCGCGCCGGAAATGGCCGCGATCCATGCGCTGGCGCAGCCCGGCAGCCGCATCGTCAGCCCGCCGGGACTGGCACCTGTCTGGGACGACGCACCGGCATAGATTCAGCTCAGCAGGCGCGGCTCATTGCAGCGTCCGCTGGCCCTGGTGCGCGGCACGCCAATGCGAAGGCGTGGCGCCCTCCCACAGCCTGAAGGCGCGGAAGAAGGAGCTCTGGTCCTCGTAGCCCAGCAGGAAGGCCACCTCGTTCAGGTCGAGTGCGGCATCGGCCAGCAGCTCGTGCGCGCGCGCCCGGCGCGCGGCGGTCAGCAGCAGCTGGAAGCTGGTGCCTTCGCTGCCGAGGCGCCGCTGCAGGGTGCGCTCGCTCACGCCGAGTTCGCGCGCGACCGCCGGAATGTCGGGCCGCCCGCCGCCCAGTTGGCGCACCAGCAACCACCGGACCGTGTCGCTGAACGAGTGGGCGCGCTGCCGCTCGGCCAGCGCCTGGTCGAGGGCCGGCGTCAGCAGGTCCAGCAGTTCGGTGTTGTAGGCGGTGAAGCGACGCGCCAGATCGGCTCGGTGCAGATGCAGTCCGTTGCGTGGCGCATCGAAGTGCACGCGGCAGCCGAAGAAGGCTTCGTGTGCCGACGCATCCGTCTGCGGCCGCGCCAGGTCGACCCGTTGCGCCCTGATGGCTTTTCCGGTGCCGTGCCGGCCGAGTGCCAGCAGCGCCGCCATGCTCGCATCGACCAGCACCGCCGGCTCGGACTGCTCGGTGGTCAGCCATTCCATTTCGATGAGACAGCTGTCGCCTGCCTCGCTGAGTCGCAGCCGCTCGGGCGCGCACAGCTGCTTGTAGCGCGCCATGCGCTGCAGGGCATCCCGGTAGTCGCGCGCATGGTAGGCGGCCAGCAGGCTGGGCGGAAGTTGCCCGGCCGGCAAGGCCATCGCCAATTGGAGGCCGATGGCCGCATCGCCCGTGAGCTCCTGCATCGCCTGCCAGAGCGCGAAGTACTGGCGCGTGTTGAGCGCCAAGGGTTCGGTGAGCATCGCCAGCGGCAACCGGGCCAGGCGGACCAGGTCGGCGGCGTCGAGGCCCAGACGCTGGAGTCCGGACCAGAAGACGGCCGGGAGCTTGATGCGATCGGTCGATGGCGTGCTCAAGTTGAGAAGCTCCGTGGCGAACTATTGAGCGGCCAGGCCGCCGTCGATCGACAGCACATGGCCGGTCACGAAGGAGGCTTCGTCGGACAGCAACCAGGCGATGCCGTTGGCGATCTCCTGCGGCTCGCCGATGCGCTTGACCGGGTGCATCGCTGCGGCGGCAGCCTCGTCGAACTGACCCATCGCGAACAGCCCTTCGAGCAGTTCGGTGCGCACGCCGCCCGGTGCGACGGCGTTGATGCGGACCTTCTGCGCGGCGTACTCGAGCGCGGCGGTCTTGGTCATGCCGATCACGCCGAACTTGGTGGCCGCGTAGGGCGCGAACAGCGGCGAGCCCTTGAGGCCGGCGACCGAACTGATGTTGACGATCGCGCCGCCACCCTGGCGCAGCATCTGCCGGACCTGGTGCTTGAGGCTGTGATAGAGGCCCATCAGGTTGATGTCGATCATGTTCTGGAAGACCTCGGTTTCCGAGTCGGCCAGCAGTTTGGTTTCGGGCGAGATCGCCGCGCAGTTCGCGGCCCAGTCGAGGCGACCGTGTTCGGCCACGATGCCGTCGATCAGGGCCCGGACGCCGGCCTCTTCGCGCACATCGCAGCGCACGAACTGGCCCTTGCCGCCGGCGGCGCGGATTTCTTCCACCACCTGCGCGCCTTCGGCCGCGCGGCGACCACTGAGGATGACGGTGGCGCCTTTGGCGGCGAGGAGTTTGGCGGTGGCCTTGCCGATGCCGGAGGTGCCGCCGGTGACGAGCGCGATGGGAGAGGACATGTGAGTAACCCTGTGCATGGTGGAGAAAGATCCAGCGTTGTCGTGCTGGATGCGCAGGCTCCAGAGTACGTTCGCACCCCATGCGGACAACTAGCATAACGCGCCACATCACTTGCGCATGGCGCCAATCTGCTCGGCTGAGCGTGGCGTCCCGGAGCGCCCATGGCGGGACGAAGGTGCGTGGCTCACGCAGTCGGTTCGGCGCGCGTCGAGGGGGCCGTCAGCGGACTGGGGCCTGCCCGGTGTCGCTGCGTGCGGCCGTCTCGCGCGCCATCCACGCCGAGAACTCTTCGAGCCGCGCGACGAAGACTTCGGCGGGCGCCGTCGGTTCCAGTGCCTGTGCGAGGAAGAAGCGCATCGACGCCGCCATCGACGGATGGTGCCGCCGCAGCAGCGCCGCATGGGCGTCCAGCGTCTTCGGCCAGTCGAGGTCGGAGTCGGTGCGCAGCACACTGGTCGATCGAATCAGCTTGCGCGAGGCCTCGCGTTGCAGGCGCAGCGATGCCGCGCGGTCGTCGGCATCGGCGATGCGGCGCGCGTAGGCGGTCAGTGCCGGTTCGAAGTCGCCGTTCACGGCCAGCGCGATGGCACGCGAGGGCCGCAGGCGCTCGAAGCGCGCCGAGAGATCCTCGCCCCAGAGCCAGCGGCATTCGTGCCGGAGCCAGTAGCCCCAGGCCAGGCGGTTCCGCGGCGCGAGCACCTCGGCCCGTGTGCCGAGGTCGAAATCGATCTTCGAGACCTCGGGGTGTCGTGCCTGCAGCGCGCAACGCAGGTTTTCGAGCGCCGCGCTGTCGTCCGTGCTCGCGGACGCGCGAAGCACCAGGCTCAGGTCCAGATCCGACAGGCCGGGCCTGGCGCGGCCGTGCGCGACGCTGCCGTAGAGATAGAGGCCGTCGAGAAGGGGCGCGAAACGGCTGGTGAGCGTCGTGACGACGTCCTCGACCACGCCTTGGAATTCGGTTTGAAGCGGGCGGTCCGGCACGGTCACGATGAAGCCTTCGGCATCGATGCCGTCGGGGAGGAGGTTCGCCATCGGAGCATTGTGCTTCGGGCGAAAGATCGCCTTGGCCGTCCAGTCGGGCCACGGCAGTCTCCCCATCCGGCGCAGGGGCAAGAAGTGGCCACGTTGCAGCTTTCAACTCATGAAACAAATAATGTTGCATGAAACGAGACAGCAAATTATCCGGCGTGCTGCACGTGCTGCTGCACATGGCCGAGAGCGAAACGCCCACCACTTCCGAGGCACTGGCCGTGGCGATGAATACCAATCCCGTGGTGGTGCGCCGCGTGATGGCGGGCCTGCGCCAGGCCGGCTTCGTGAGTTCGGCCAAGGGACATGGCGGCGGCTGGGTCATTTCCTGCCCGCTGTCGGAGGTGACGCTGGCCGACATCCATGCGGCGCTGGGCGCGCCCTCGCTACTGGCGCTGGGCAACCGCACCGAGAGCCCGGGCTGCATCGTCGAGCAGGCGGTGAATGCCGCGCTCGACGACGCCTGCCAGGCGGCCGAGGCGGTGCTGCTCGCGCGCCTGGGCCAGGTCACGCTGGCCGCGCTGTCGAAGGATTTCCATCGCCGGATGCTGGCCGGCCATTTTTCTGCAAAGGACATTTCTCATGCGTCATGACGCCCTGGTCATCGGTGGCAGTTTTGCCGGTCTGTCGGCCGCGATGCAGCTGGCGCGTGCGCGCCGCTCGGTCTGCGTGGTCGATGCGGGCGAGCCGCGCAACCGCTTTGCCGCGGCCGCGCACGGCTTCTTCGGGCTCGACGGCGTGCCGCCGCTCGCGCTGATGGCGCAGGCCCGCGCCAAGCTGCTGGCGTATCCCAATGTGCATTTCGTGCAGGCCCGCGCCACCGGTGCCGCCGCCGACGGTGCGGGAGGCTTCACGGTCGCGCTCGATGCCGGCACCCCGCTGTCGGCGCAGAAACTGCTGCTGGCCTTCGGCATCGCCGACACCCTGCCGGCGCTCGACGGCCTGCACGAGCGCTGGGGCCGCAGCGTGCTGCACTGTCCCTACTGCCACGGCTACGAGGTCGGCGGCGGGCCGCTGGGCGTGCTGTACGCCTCGCCGCTGTCGGTGCACCAGGCGATGCTGATCCCCGACTGGGGGCCGACCACCTTCTTCCTCGACGGCCACGACGACGCGCTGGACGAGGCCACGCGCGCCAAGCTGCTGGCGCGCGGCATCACGCTCGAGCCGGCGCGCGTGGCCGGCGTGGAGGGCGAGGCGCCGCGACTGACGGGCGTGCGGCTGGCCGACGGGCGCGTGGTGCCGGTCGATGCGCTGTTCATTGCCACCCGCACCCGCATGGCGAGTCCGCTGGCCGAGCAGCTGGGCTGCGCCTTCGACGAGGGGATGCTGGGGCCGGTGATCCGCACCGACGCCTCGAAACTCACGACCGTGCCGGGCGTCTACGCGGCCGGCGATGCGGGCCAGATCCCGCAGAACGCCACGCTGGCCTCGGCCGACGGCCTGATCGCGGGCGTCTCGCTGCACCAGGCGCTGGTCCACGGGCTCTGAGGCGCGGCGTCCCACGCCGATGGGGGCGTTGTCCGGCAGGTGCGGGCCGGCGCGTCCGCTAGCCTGGGCACATTCGCCCCGACTGGAGATCGCCGCCATGCCCATCCGCTTCGTCCCACGCCGGCTCGCCATCCTGCTGCCGGCCTTGACGGCGCTGACCTTCGCCCTGCCGCAGGCGCAGGCCGCACCGGACCACAACCCGCTGGTGGCCGAGCGCTGGAAGACGCGGCCGGTGGTCGTCGTCGTGCCGCACCGCGACGATGCGATGCTCGAGCGCGTTCGCTCCACGCTGCGGCAGGCGCCCGCGCGCGAGGCCTTCATCGAACGCGAGATGGTGCTCTACACGGTGGTCGCCGGAGAAGGGCAGCGCAACGAAAAGCCGATGCAGGCGCGGCAGACCCGGGCGCTGCTCGCTGCGCTCAAGCTCGATGCCGCGGGCCCGCCGACCTTCGTGCTGGTCGGCAAGGACGGCGGCATCAAGATGACCGAGGGCGCGGACGTGGACCTGAATGCGGTCTTCGCCGAGATCGACCGCATGCCGATGCGGCGATAAGTGGCCGGCCGGCCCGACCGAAGCCGCCGCGGCTCACTACACTCGAAGCTCGCCACAACGAACGTTTCTTCACCGTATTTCATGGAATTCTTCACCCTGGTGGTCCTGGTCGCCATCGGCACGTATGTGCTCAAGACCCAGGACCAGACCCGCCGCATCCGCCTGCTCGGCAGCCACCTCGGCCAGTACCAGATCGAGAAGCTCATGGAGACGCTGACCGACGGCTACCTGCGCTGCCTCGGCGAGAAGGACGAGGCGCGGCGCGAGCAGATCTGGGCGCTGCTCGCGCAGAGCGAGCTGGCGCTGAGCTCGCAGTTCGACAAGTTCGCCGCCGGCTTTGCCAAGGTCGATGCCGCGCAGACCCGCGTGAGCAAGCTGCCGATCGCTTTGCCCTTCGCCGACCGGCTGCTGCCGGGCGCGACCTTCGACGTGCGGCAGGTGTTCCTGGTGCACGCGCGCGGCATCGCGGCCGCGGCCGCCAACACGGCGCAGCAGTCGCCCCGGGACAAGGCCTTCATGCTGTCGGCCGAGCTGTTCCTGATGCAGCACACCTGCCACTGGTTCTGCCGTTCGCGTGCGGTGGCTTCGGCCCGTCTGCAGGTGCGGCACCAGACTTCGCATGCCATGGCGCTGGCCTCGGTCTCGCCGGCCACGCGCGAGGCCTACCGCGCGCTCACCGGAGTCTGACCCCATGGCCCTTTCCGACAAGCTCCACGTTCCGACCGCGAATGCCGACGGCAGCTTCGCCGCACCGGTGGACGATGGCGCGGCCGCGGCCGCGGCGCTGCGCGAGGCCACGGCGCGCCACGAGGCGATGCGCGAGCAGCTCGACGCGGTCAACGAGCTGCTGGCCAAGCCGCTCAACGAGATCCTGGCCGACCGCGAGCATTTCAAGGAGGCGGCCGCCGCCTGGGACGCCTTCGGCGCCATGTGGATGCTGTCGCAGCGCGCGATGAAGCGCGTGGCGCTCGACCTGGCCGCGCAGCAGGGTGTGAGCGAGGAAGAAGTGGTGGCGCGCGCCATGACCCATGCCAACGCGGTGCTCAACGGCGACGGCGAGGACCTGGGCGGTACCGTGGCCGAGGCGCAGCTGGCGCACATCGGTCGGCACAAGGCGATGCTGCGCAAGCAGTTCCGCCAGGGTTAGGGCTGGGCGCTGCCCAGCGTCTGCAGGCATTCCACCACCGCATCGGCGGCTTCATCGAGCCGCGGCCCGGCGCGCATCATCACGTCGAAGCGCGCCGGCGGAAAACTGCAGCTGCGCCCGCGCCGTATCGCGCCCATGCCGGCCCAGCCGGGCCGTGCGGCCATGGCATTCAGGTCGGCGCTGGCCGGCGCCATCAGCAGGTCGGGATTGGCCCGCACCACGAACTCGGGGCTGAGGCGCGGAAAAGGCCCCATCGAGGCCGGCACGATGTTCGCCAGCCCGAGCCGGGTCAGCGTCTCGCCGATGAACGAGGCCTCGCCGGCCGCGGAGACGCCATGCACTTCGAAGTAGACGCGCCGGCCCTGCCAGCCCGCGGGCACGCGGGCACGCGCGGCGTCGAGCCGGACCTCGATGCGGCGCCAGGCCGCTTCGCCCGCGCCCGGATGGCCGGTGAGTTTCGCCACGTTCTCCATCACGCGGCGCATGTCGGCGTGCGAGCGGGCGTCGAAGGCCACCACCTTCACCCCCAGCGCCTCGAGCTGGTTGAGCACGCGGCTGCGCGGGCGCAGCAGCACCACGTCGGGCCGCAGCGCGACGATGCGTTCGAGGTTGGCGTCGTCCATGCCGCCGACCTGGGGCAGCTGCTTGACCGACGCCGGCCAGTTCGCATGCCGGTCGACGCCCACCAGCCGGTCGCAGGCCCCCAGCGCGCAGACGGTTTCGGTGAGCGAGGGCACCAGCGAGACGATGCGCTGCGGCGGGCGCGGCAGCGTGAGCGTGTAGCCGCGGTCGTCGACCACGGTCAACGCGGCCGCCTGCGCCAGGCCGGCAAACGCGAAGAGGAGCAGGAGGAGGGCGGTGACGGCGAAACGGCGCATGGGCCCGTACTGTGTCAGATCCGCGCGAGCAACCCCGCGCCAGCGCGCCGCAGGGACGCACCTTATGCTCGACGCATGGACGCCGCCACCTCCGAGCTTGCCGATTTCGCCACCCGCCACCGCCGGCTGTTCGTGCTCACGGGCGCGGGCTGCAGCACCGAGTCCGGCATTCCCGACTACCGCGACGTCAACGGCGACTGGAAGCGGCCGTCGCCGGTCACCTTCCAGGCCTTCACCGGCGAAGACGCCACGCGCCGCCGCTACTGGGCGCGCAGCCTGGTCGGCTGGCCGACCATGGCGCGGGCCCGGCCCGGTGCGGCGCATCGGGCGCTGGCGAAGCTGGAGGCCGCCGACCGCATCGGGCTGCTGCTCACGCAGAACGTCGACGGCCTGCACGAGGCGGCGGGCAGCCGCCGCACCATCGACCTGCATGGCCGCATCGACACCGTGCGCTGCATGGCTTGCGACACGCGCAGCACGCGCGCCGAACTGCAGCAGGCCCTGCGCGAGCGCAACCCGCCCTGGGCCGTGCTCGAGGCGCGTGCCGCACCCGACGGCGATGCCGATCTCGACGGGCTGGACTTCTCTTCGTTCGACGTGCCCGCCTGCACCCATTGCGGCGGCATGCTCAAGCCCGACGTGGTGTTCTTCGGCGAAAGCGTGCCGCGCGAGCGCGTGAGCGCGGCCTTCGCGGCGCTGGCCGAAGCCGACGCGGTGCTGGTCGCGGGCTCGTCGCTGATGGTCTATTCGGGCTTTCGCTTCGTGCAGGCCGCGGTGGCCGCGGGCAAGCCGGTGGCGGCGGTCAACCTCGGGCGCACGCGTGCCGACGAACTGCTGACGCTCAAGGTCGAGCGGCCGGTGGGCGAGACGCTCGAAACGCTGGCGCGGGCCTTGTCATCATGAGCGTGAAAGCGCTGCGCGCGACCTTCGGGCCCCAATGCCACTGGTGCGGGCTGGTGATGGATTTCGAGCCGCCGGCCGGGCGGCCCGAGTCGGCCACCATCGAGCATCTCAACGACGCCACGCTGGGCAGCGTGCGCAAGCAGGCGCACCGGCGGCTGTCGCACGCGGACTGCAACCGCGCGCGCAACGAGTTCCGGCTGCAGGCCGAGCGGCAGTTCGCGCAGTGGATTGCGCAGCGCGTGGCGGCGGCCCGGGTCCCCGAGTCCTGACGCGCCGGGGCGCCGGGTGCGCCCTTTTTTTGTGTCAACGTGTTAACGTGCGTGCATCCGGCGCGCTTAGCTTGCGTCGGAGTGCGCCTGTGCACAGCCCCCCGCGTTCGCCGCAGTTCCTCGCTGGAGGACGACCCCCATGACTCACCCTTGCGCCCTTGAACTGCACCGTCCGCGTGCAACGTCGACGCGCCTTCGCGTCGGCGTCCGAACCGCGGCGCCCCGTGTCCGTCGCTGATTCCGTCGGCGATGCGCCGAACCGTCCCGAGGATGTGGTCGATATCCGCCGGCAGACGCCGCCGCGCAACCATGCCGAGGCTTCGCTGCTCAAGGCCGGCGCGCTGCAGGATGCGATCTTCAACAGCGCCAACTTCTCCAGCATCGCGACCGACGCCAGGGGCGTGATCCAGATCTTCAACGTCGGGGCCGAGCGCATGCTGGGCTACACGGCGGCCGAGGTGGTGGACACCATCACGCCGGCCGACATCTCCGACCCGCAGGAGGTGATCGTGCGGGCCCAGGCGCTGAGCATCGAGCTGGGCACCACCATCACGCCGGGCTTCGAGGCGCTGGTGTTCAAGGCCTCGCGCGGCATCGAGGACATCTACGAGCTGACCTACATCCGCAAGGACGGCAGCCGCTTCCCGGCGATCGTCTCGGTGACGGCGCTGCGCGACCCGCAGGACGCGATCATCGGCTACCTGCTGATCGGCACCGACAACACGGTGGGCAAGCAGGTCGAGGCCGCCAAGTCGCTGCTCGACCAGCGCCTGCGCGACCAGCAGTTCTACACGCGCTCGCTGATCGAATCGAACATCGACGCGCTGATGATGACCGACCCGCAGGGCATCATCTCCGACGTCAACCAGCAGATGATCGCGCTGACCGGCCGCACCCGCGACGAGCTGATCGGCGCGCCGTGCCGCAACTTCTTCACCGACCCCGACCGCGCCGACGCCGCGATCGGCCGCGTGCTGACCGAGAACCGGGTCAGCGACTACGAGCTCACGGTGCGCGCGGTCAACGGCGTCGAGACGGTGGTGTCGTACAACGCCGCCACCTTCCACAACCGCGACCGCCAGCTGCAGGGCGTGATCGCCGCGGCGCGCGACGTGACCGACCGCCGCCGCATCGAGCGCGCGCTCGAAGAGAAGAACGTCGAGCTCGAGCATGCCAACCGCATGAAGTCGGAATTCCTGGCGACCATGTCGCACGAGCTGCGCACGCCGCTCAACGCGATCATCGGTTTCTCCGAAGCGCTCAAGGACGGCCTGATGGGCCCGATGAGCGACACCCAGACCGGCTACATCGGTGACATCTTCACCAGCGGGCTGCACCTGCTGTCCCTGATCAACGACATCCTCGACCTGACCAAGGTCGAAGCCGGCATGATGACGCTGGAGCTCGAGGTGGTCGACCTCGGCGGGTTGCTCAAGGACAGCCTGTCGATCGTCAAGGACAAGGCGGCCGCGCAGCGCATCGCACTCTCGCTCGACGTCGAGGAGGCGCTCGGCACCTCGCAGCTCGATGCGCGCAAGACCAAGCAGATCGTCTACAACCTGCTGTCGAACGCGGTCAAGTTCACCGGCGACGGCGGCCGGGTCACGCTGCAGGCCCGGCGCGTGCCGCGCGCGCAGGTCGGGACGCTGCCCGGCGCGTGGCCGACCCATGGTTTTCCCTTCACGGACAACGCGCACGACGCGTTTCTGGAGATCCGCGTCACCGACACCGGCATCGGTCTCTCGGCCTTCGACATGACGCGGCTGTTCCAGGCCTTTAGCCAGATCGACAGCAGCCTGGCGCGACGCTTCGCCGGCACCGGGTTGGGGCTGGCCATGGTCAAGCAGCTGGCGGAGTTGCAGGGCGGCACGGTGGCCGTGACCAGTGCCGAGGGCGTGGGTGCCTGTTTCGCGGTCTGGCTGCCGCTGTTCGACACCCTGCCGCTTGCTGCGGTGCCAGCCGATGCGGCAGCCATCGCGTCCGATGCGATGGTGCCGGGGCAGTCCGCCGCTTTCGAGCGGCTGGCGCTGGTGGTGGAAGACGACGACAAGGCCGCCGATCTGGTGCGCCTGCTGCTCGAGGCCGAGGGCTTCAGCGTGCTGCGCGTGACCAGCGGCGAGGCGGCGTTGCGGGTGGCACCGCAGCATGTGCTGAGCCTGATCACGCTCGACCTCGAACTGCCCGGCATGCATGGCTGGGAGCTGCTGCGCCGGCTGCGCGAAGATCCCGGTGCGGTGCATCCGCCGGTGGTGATCATCGCGGGCGTGGCCGATGCCAACGAGGCGCTGCACCGCGGCGCCGCGGCCGGGCTGCAGAAGCCCATCGGCCGGGCGCAGCTCAAGTCGACCTTGCAACAACTCGGCCTGCAGCCCGTGCCGGGCCGGGCCCACACGGTGCTGGTGGTCGACGACGACCACCATGCCGTCGAAATGATCGCCAGCTTCCTGCCCGCGCCGGACTACGCGGTGGTGCGCGCCTACAACGGCACCGAGGCGCTGGTGATGGCGCAGCGCAGCCATCCCGACCTGATCCTGCTCGACCTGTCGATGCCGGTGATGGACGGTTTCGAGGTGGTCGCGGCGCTGCACCGCAATCCCGACACCGCCCGCATCCCGATCGTGGTGGTGACGGCACGCCAGATCAGCGCGAGCGACCGCGCCGCACTGCAGCGCATTCCGGGCAAGACCGTCGAGATCGTCGAGAAGGCGGGTTTCGACCGCACCCGATTCATCGAGCAGGTGCGGCGCGCGCTGCAACCCGCCGAGCACCACGGAGCATCCGCTTGGCCCTCGTCCTGATCATCGAAGACAACCCGGCCAACATGAAGCTGGTCTGTCTGCTGCTGCACAACGCCGGCCACACCACCCTGAGTGCCTCGGACGCCGAGAGCGGCCTGACGCTGGCGCGCTCCGCGCAGCCCGACCTGATCCTGATGGACGTGCAGTTGCCCGGCATGGACGGCCTGGCGGCGACCGCGCTGCTCAAGCAGGCGCCGGCCACGGCCGCCATTCCGGTGATCGCCCTGACCGCGATGGCGATGAAGAACGACCAGGAGAAGACCGAGGCCGCGGGCTGCGACGCCTACATCGCCAAGCCGCTGCGCTACCTCGAGCTGTACGCGGCCATCGACACCCTGCTGGCCAAGCGCGTCCCCCGGCCATGAGGCATCGCGCGGCGACGATCCTCATCGTCGACGACCAACCGGTCAATCGTCGGCTGCTCGAAGCGCTGCTGGCACCGGAGGGTTACATCACCTGGAGCGTGGCCAGCGGCCGCGAGGGCCTGGCACGCATCGCGCTCGAGCCGCCCGACCTGGTCCTGCTCGACGTGATGATGCCGGACATGGACGGCCACACCGTGGCCCGGCTGCTCAAATCCAATCCTGTCACCTCCAGCATCCCGATCATCATGGTGACCGCCATGGTCGACCGGCAGGCGCGCCTGGCCAGCCTCGAGGCCGGCGCCGAGGACGTGCTCACCCTGCCGGTGGACCGCACCGAGCTGTGGCTGCGGGTGCGCAACCTGCTGCGGCTCAAGGCCCTGAGCGATTTCCAGCGCAACCACGGCGCCATCCTCGAGAAGGAGGTGCGCACGCGCACCGCCGACCTGCAGCGCTTTCGCACCGCGATGGATGCGACCGCCGACGGCATTTTCCTGATCGACCGTGCCACGCTGCGCTTCGTGGAGCTCAACGCCACCGCCTGCAGCCTGTCCGGGTACACGCGCGAAGAGCTGTTGCGGCTCGGACCGGGCGATCTGGGCAGCGGCGAGCCCGATGCGGTGCGGGTCATCGTGGAGGACATCGTCGGCGGCCATGGCGCGCACCGCCTGGCCGACATCCTGCTGCGCCGCAAGGACGGCGTGATGGTGCCGGTCGAGGTCACGCGCAGCGCGCACCGCTTCGGCGACACCTGGGTGGTCGTGGCGGTGGTGCGCGACATCACCGAGCGCAAGAAGGCCGAGCGCCGGCTGCACCAGATGGCGCACTACGACGCGCTGACCGGGCTGCCCAACCGCGCCTTGTTCTACGAGGTGCTGCGCAAGACCATCGTGCAGGCCTCCGACGGGCGCGGGCAGGTGGCGGTGCTGTTCATCGACCTGGACCATTTCAAGAAGGTCAACGACACCCTGGGCCATGCGGTCGGCGATCAGTTGCTGGTGCAGTTCAGCGACCGGCTCTGGGGTTGCCTGCAATTGCGCGACGCGGTCGGCCGGCTGGGTGGCGACGAGTTCGCGGTGATCCTGGTGCGCGACGATCCGCAGGCCGGCGCGGTGGCCGTGGCCCATGCGCTGCTCGAGGCCCTGCGCCAGCCTTTCGTGCTGGGCGGGCGCAGCGTGGTGTCGACGGCCAGCATCGGCATCAGCGTCTACCCGAACGATGCGGCCACGGCCGAGCAGCTGATGCAGTACGCCGACACCGCGATGTACCAGGCCAAGCAGGGCGGGCGCAACGCCAGCCGCTTCTTCACGCCGCAAATGAACGCCGATGCGCTGACGCGGCTGGAGCTCGAGATGGCGTTGCGCCAGGCGCTCGAGCACGAGGAGTTCGAGCTGCACTACCAGCCCAAGGTGGAGATCGCCAGCGGGCGCGTGGTCGGCGTCGAGGCGCTGCTGCGCTGGAACCGGCCCGGACATGGCGTGGTCTCGCCCGCCGAGTTCATCCCGGTGCTCGAGGACTGCGGCCTGATCGTGCGCGCCGGCGACTGGGTCATCGCCGCCGTGTGCCGCCAGATCCGGCTGTGGCGGACGTCGCCGGTCGGCGACCTGCCGGTGGCGGTGAACATCGCGCAGCGCCAGTTCGTCGACGGCGATCTCGAGGCCACGATCGCCGGCTTGCTGGACCACAACGGCGTGCCGGCCCATCTGCTCGAGCTCGAACTCACCGAGAGCTCGCTGATGGCCAACACCGCGCACACCGTGTCGGTGCTGCAGGGGCTGCGGCGCCGCGGGCTGCAGATCTCGGTCGACGACTTCGGCACCGGGTACTCCAGCCTGGCCTACCTGCGGCGTTTCCCGGTCGACAAGCTCAAGATCGACATCGACTTCATCCGCGACATCACGACCCGGCCCGACGACGCCGCCATCACGCTGGCCATCATCGGCCTGGCCCACAGCCTGAAGCTCGAGGTGATCGCCGAAGGCGTGGAAACGGCGGCGCAGCTGGCCTTCCTGCGCCAGCAGGGCTGCGATCAGGTCCAGGGCTACTACTTCAGTCGGCCGCTGCCGCTCGCGGCGCTGGAGGCCCTGCTGCACGACGGCCGGGGCATCGCGCGGCTGGCGCTGGCCTGAGCCGAGGCCGCCGTTGTCACCGATCGCAATGTGTCCGCGTGTTAACGTTCGGGTATCGGACGTCAGGCCCCTGGGCTGGCGTGCGCCTTTCCATTCGATTCCTTGCGCGCCTCACGGTCGAGGCGACGGCGTCGATGGAGAAGGTGGCGGACTTCGACCGCACCGATTCATCGTGTCGGTGCGATGCGCATGGCCGCCCGCCGACCTCCACGGAATATCCACTTGGCTCTCGTTCTGATCATCGAAGACAACCCGGCGACCATGAAGCTGGCGTCGCTGCTGTTGCACAACGCAGGACATGCGACCCTGCGGGCCTCCGACGCCGGTCGCGGGCTCACGCTGGCGTGCTCCGAGCAGCCCGACCTGATCCTGATGGACGTGCAGTTGCCCGGCGTGGATGGCCTGGCGGCGACCGCGCTGCTCAAGACGATGCCGGCCAGCGCGGGCATTCCGGTCATCGCGTTGACGCCGACCACGATGGACAACGAGCAGCAGCGCAGCGAGGCGGCAGGCTGCGATGCCTGCATCGTCAAGCCGATGCGCTACCCCGATCTCTACGCGACGATCGACGCCTTGCTGGCCAAGAAGCGGCTGGCTGTGCCGAGCGAAGCCTGACGCCTGCTTTGCGGTGACAGCTGGCCGGGCCGGTACCGGCGGGGATGGAAAAACCATCTTTGAGCAAGAAATCTATCCAATATTTCCCGCTTTCTCCGCGTTCAGCGGAAGCGCTTGGTGACTTCGCGCACCACCCCGATGATCCGGGCGGTCCCGAGCGGCCGGATGGGGTAGCGCAGGTTGAGCGGCTTGAGGAACAGCTCGCCGCCGTCCTTGATCAACTGCTTGAAGGTGGTTTCGTTGGCTTCATTGAGCGCGATCACGTAGTCGCCTGGCAAGGGCGCCATCTCCGGCTCCACGATGATGATCGCGCCCTCCGGGAAGGAGTCGCGGCTCTCGCTGACCATGCTGTCGCCATGCACGCGCAGGGCGTAGGTGTGGCGCTGCACCGGTACACCCACCAGCACCATCTCGAAGCTGCTTTTGGGTTTGAAGTTGTCGATGACGGTGTAGTTGCCGGCCTCGACCTCCGACACCAGCGGGACTTCGATGCGCACGTCCAAGCCCTGCCGTATGTTGGAACCCCCGGACATCAGCTCGGCCACGGAGATACCCAGCAACGCGGCCACCCGCGGCTGGTTGCTGCGCTTGGGCGCAGTGCCGCCCGGCTTTTCCCATTGCTGAACGGCACCGCGGCTGACGCCCACGGCTTCGGCGAATTGCTTCTCGCTCAGGCCGAGGCGTCGACGTCCTTCGCGGATCAGTCGATGTATTGTCATGGGTGGAGGCTAGAGCCTCGGAGAGATAGAAATTAACTCCAGGAGAGCCGTTCTATCAAGGGGGACATGCCGCCCCGCTGCGTTCAGGAATCGAGCGTCATGCAGTAGTTGAGCAGGGCCTCGATCTCGGTCGATTTGTCGAACACCTCGTCGGCGCCCGCGACGCGGCAGCGCTTGCGCATCTCCGGCGTGGCGTAGTTGCTCACCACGATCAGCCGCTGGGCGGGCTTGCGCTGCCGCAGCGCCCCCAACACCGTGAGCCCGCTGCCTTCGCGCAGGAAGAGATCGATCACGCCCAGGTCCCAGTCGTCGGGGTGTGCGAGCAGCCAGCCGGTGGCGTGCTGCGCGGTGTCCGCATGGCCGATCACCTCGACCCCAGCCAACTCCTGCAGCGTCTCCGTGAGGTTGGCCCGGATGACATCGCTGTCTTCGACCAGATAGGTTTTCACTGACACACGCGGATTCCCTGAACGGATGGCTGTAATGCTCGGGCGTCGTCTTTTGCAACGCGTCGAAGCCAGTATTCCCCGCCGCCGGAAAATGACCGTCGGACAAGGGCCCGAACGGTGTCCGATAGGCAACTCTATCGTGTGATAGTTGCGCTCGCGCGTCGCGTCCTCGCGCGACGGCCGCTGCCTACTGCAGGCCCAGGACGTTGCGCTTGTGGTAGTAGTCGGCAAGCGCGGAGCGCAGTTCGACGGCCTTCTGAATCGTCTCCGGCGCGGCCTCCCTGCCCAGGCCGAAGAAGTACAGATCGTGGCTTCTGTGGTCGCAGTAGAAGGACCAGACCGAGAACCAGGCATCGCACGGGACGATCGCCTCGAAATCGTCCGCGACCAGATTCCGGTAGTAGTTCTGATGGTGCTGAAGGGTCAGCGGCGAGTCGGTCGGCGAGTATTCGAGCGTGCCGTGTTGCAGCCGCCCCGATGCGGCGCAGGTCATCACGACCAGGCCGGACGCCTTGACCAGCCGGATCATGTTGAGCCAGGTCTTGCGCCAGCCGGCGTTGTGCTCCATGGCCTCGCACGAGATCACCACATCGAACGCGTCGGCCTTGCCGCCGTAGTCCTCGCCGTAGCCGACGAGGTCCACGCCCTTGCCCTCGCCGACGTCCAGGCCGAGGTAGTCGCATTCCTCGAAGAAGGTGCGCACCGAGCCGTTGATGTCCAGGCTGCCGATCTCCAGCACCTTTTTCTGCTGGAAGAACTCGCCAAGGAACTGCTTGATGCCGCCGACGAAAAACAACTGCTGGGGATGTGACACGGGGTGGGCCTCCTGAGTGGAAAACTCGGTGGTGCCGCGGGCCGACCGTGGTGGGCTTGCTGCCGACCGGGGCCGGCCATCGGGCACTTTTTTTGGAGGGATCTTACGATCTTTTACAAAACTGTCCAGGCTTCCCGCTGCGGCGCGCGGCCTCGGCCTCAGCGCGTGGGGAAGAAGGCCGTCTGCTCGCCGCGGCCCACGAGATGCAGCGTGGCCACCGCCGGTGCGGTCTCGGCCAGCAGCACGCCCTTGCGGTAAACCTTGAGCCGCGTGGCGCGCAGCCGGATCGCCTCGACCGGGTCGCGCGCCTGCAGCAGCACGAAGCTCGCGTCGCAGCCGGCTTCGAGGCCGTAGTTCGTCAGATGGAGAACCTTGGCGGCGTTGCGCGTCACCGCCTCGAAGCAGCGCCGGATGCCGGCCTGGCTGGTCATCTGCGCCACGTGCAGGCCCATGTGCGCCACCTCGAGCATGTCGCCCGAGCCCATGCCGTACCAGGGGTCCATCACGCAGTCGTGGCCGAAGGCGACATTCACGCCCGCGGCCATGAGCTCGGGCACGCGTGTCATGCCGCGGCGCTTGGGGTAGGTGTCGTGGCGGCCCTGCAGCGTGATGTTGATCAGCGGGTTGGCGATCACGCTCACGCCGCTCTCGGCGATCAGCGGGATCAGCTTGCTCACGTAGTAGTTGTCCATGCTGTGCATCGAGGTGCAGTGCGAGCCGTTGACGCGGCCCTGCAGGCCCAGGCGCTGGGCCTCGAAGGCCAGCGTCTCGATGTGGCGCGACAGCGGGTCGTCGGACTCGTCGCAGTGCATGTCGACCAGCTTGCCGCGCTCGGCCGCGATCTCGCACAGCAGCTTCACGCTGGTCGCGCCGTCGGCCATGGTGCGCTCGAAATGCGGAATGCCGCCGACCACGTCCACGCCCTTGTCGAGCGCGCGCTTGAGGTTGTCGAGTCCGCCCGGGCTGCGCAGCACGCCGTCCTGCGGGAAGGCCACCAGCTGCAGGTCGATGTAGGGCGCGACGCGGCGCTTGACCTCGAGCAGCGCGTCGACCGCCAGCAGGCTCGGATCGCTGGTGTCGACGTGCGTGCGGATCGCGAGCAGGCCCTTGGCCACGGCCCAGTCGCAGTAGGCCAGCGCGCGCTCGATCAGCGCCTCCTGCGTGAGCAGCGGCTTGAGCTCGCCCCACAGCGCGATGCCTTCGAGCAGCGTGCCGCTCTCGTTGACGCGCGGCAGGCCGTAGCTCAGCGTGGCGTCCATGTGGAAGTGCGGGTCGATGAAGTGCGGCGTGAGCAATTGGCCCTGGGCGTCGAGCGTCTCGTGCGCCGGGGCATCGAGCCCTGCCGTGACCTCGGCGATGCGGCCGTCCTGCACGGCGATCGACATGCCGGTGCGGCCGTCGGGAAGGGTGGCGTTGCGTACGAGCAGGTCGAGCATGGGCTTGCGTTTCTTGTGTATTCGGGGGGACTGCCGATTATCGGCGGGGCCTGTTCAGCGCAGCGCCAGCGCGCCGAGCCGCGCCACGATCAGGTCGTGCAGGGTCTGCGCCGCCACTGACAGGCTGCCCTCGCGTCGCTGCACGATGTAGACCGTGCGCTTCAAACCCGGCAGGGGCAGCGGCCGCGTGACCAGCGTGTCGCGCTGGAAGTGGAACAGCGTGAGCGCGGGCACCACGCTAATGCCCAGGCCGGCCTCGACCAGCCCCATGACCGTGGCCAGGTGCTCGACCTCGAAGGCGGTGTGCAGGCGCAGCGGATGCAGGGCCGCATCGAGCGACTGCCGCACGCTGCTGTGGCGCGCCATCTGGATGAAGGGCCAGGGTGCGAGCTTGCGGGCGCCGAGCTTGGGCTCGGTGGCCAGCGGGTGGTCGGCCCGGCACACCAGGTGGAAGCCGTCGCTGCAGAGCTTGCGGCTGCGCAGGTCGCTGGCCGCGGCGCTGCCGGCGCCCGAGGCGGCCAGCGCGAAGTCGGCCTCGCCGCTGCGCACGCGCGCGATGCAGGCGTCGGACAGCGCGTCGTCCAGGCCGACCGTGATGCCGGGCCAGGCCGCCATGAACTCGGCGAACACCGCGGGCAGCCAGCCGGCCGCGAGCGAGGGCAGGGCCGCCACACGCACCCGGCCCGTGCGGCGCTCCACATGGTCGGCCAGGTCGGTGACGGCGTCGCGCATGTCGTCGAGCAGGCGCTGCGCCGCGGGCTCGAACAGCCGGCCCTCGGGCGTGAGCTGCACGCTGCGCGTGTCGCGGTCGAACAGGCGCGCACCCAGTGCCTCCTCCAGCGTGCGGATCAGCGCGCTGAAGGCCGGCTGCGACAGATGGCACAGCTGGGCCGCACGTGTGAAGTTGCGCTGCGCCGCCAGCGCGGCGAAGGCGCGCAGCTGCCGCGCGGAGAGGTCGGGTGTCTTCATATGGCTGATCCGTTATCCAGATGAATCGATCTGAATTTTCTATTTTACGGATCGATGGACTGGCCCTACATTGAACCCTACAACGAGACGAGAGAACGCACCATGACGGTCCAGGCCACCTTACCCCCACCCTTGCTGATCGGTTGTGCCGCCGGCTTTTCCGGCGACCGCACCGACGCGGCCGGCCCAGTGGTCGACACGCTGATCGCACGGCTCGCGGGCGGCCCTGCGGGCCAGCGCGCCTTCCTGATCTTCGAGACCCTGGCCGAGCGCACGCTGGCGCTGGCCCAGCTGCGGCGCCGCGCCGATCCCGAGGCCGGCTACGAACCGCTGCTCGACGCCATGCTGCGCCCGGTGCTGGCGCGCTGCCTCGCGCACGGCATTCGCATCGTGAGCAACTTCGGTGCCGCCAACCCCCGTGCCGCGGCGCGCCACATCGCACGCATGGCGCGCGAGCTGGGCCAGGCGGCGCCGCGCATCGCGGTGGTGGAGGGCGACGACCTCTCGGCACCCGCGCAGCAGGCCCTGCTGCGCGCGGAACTGGGTTCGGCCCTCGACGGTCTGCGCATCGTCAGCGCCAATGCCTACATCGGCGCCGAGCCCATTGCCGCCGCGCTCGATGCTGGCGCGCAGATCGTGGTCTGCGGCCGCGTGGCCGACCCCTCGCTCACCGTGGGCCCCGCGATGTCGTACTTCGGCTGGGCCGCCGACGACTGGGACGTGCTGGGCCGCGCCACCATGGCCGGCCATCTGCTCGAATGCGGTGCGCAGGTCTGCGGCGGTTATTTCGCCGACCCGGGCTTCAAGGACGTGCCGGGCCTGGCCGAGGTGGGCTTCCCGATCGCCGAGATCGCGGCCGACGGTCATTGCGTCATCGGCAAGTCGGCCGGCACCGGCGGCTGCGTGAGCGAGGCGACGGTCAAGGAGCAACTGCTCTACGAGGTGCACGACCCGGCCGCCTACCTCACGCCCGACGTGGTGGCCGACATCACGCAGGCAGAAGTCGAGACCGCGGGCCCCGACCGCGTGCAGCTGAGCGGCGTGCGCGGCCATGCACGGCCGAGTCACTACAAGGTCAACGTCTGCCACGAGGGGGGCTGGCTGGCCGAGGGCGAGATCTCCTATGCGGGCCCACGGGCCGAGGCGCGGGCCCGGCTGGCCGCGGACGTGCTGCGCCAGCGCCTGATCGGGCTCGACCTGCGCGTCGACCTGATCGGCGCGATCAGCATCCTGGGCGACGACGCCGGCCGCGCGCTCGCGGCCACGCCCGACGGTGGCGCGCGCGACGTGCGCCTGCGCGTGGCGGCCACGCATGCCGAGCGCGCTGAGGCCGAGCGACTGGGCCGCGAGGTGATGGCGCTCTACACCTGCGGGCCGGCCGGCGGCGGCGGCGTGCGCAGCACGCTCACGCCACGTCTCAACACCCTTTCCTGCCTGCTGCCGCGCGAGGTGGTGCCGGTGCGTTTCGAACTGCTGGAGTCCGCTGCATGAGCACCGTCACCGTTCCCCTCTACCGCGCCGCCCACGGCCGCACCGGCGACAAGGGCGACCGCTCGAACATCAGCGTGATCGCCTGGCACGCTGAACTGTGGCCGCTACTGGTCGAACAGGTCACGCCCGAGGCCGTGGCCGCGCAGTTCCGCCACCGCGCGCCCAGCCGCGTGCAGCGCTTCGTGCTGCCCCGGCTGCAGGCCATGAATTTCGTGCTCGATGCGGTGCTCGACGGCGGCGTGAACGACGCGCTGAACCTCGACACGCACGGCAAATCGCTTTCCTTCCTGCTGCTCGACCTGCCTCTGGTGGTGCCGGCCGAACTGCAGCATCGACTCATCGGCCTGTCCGAAGGCTGATTCCCTTTCTTCCCATTCAAAATTCCAGGAGACAACACGCATGAACCGCAACATCCATTCGATCGCCTTCGCCATCGCCGCACTGGCCCTGGCGCCCGTCGCGAGCCAGGCCCAGGGCAGCTTCCCCGACAAGCCGATCACCTTCGTCGTGCCCTTCGCGGCCGGCACCGCCACCGATCAGATCGCGCGTGCGCTGGGCAACGGCATCACGGCCGAATCGAAGCAGGCCGTGGTGATCGACAACAAGGCCGGCGCCAGCGGTTTCATTGCCTCGCAGTTCGTGGCCAAGGCCGCCCCAGACGGCTACACCGTGCTGATCACCACCAACACCACGCACGCGGCCAACGAGCACCTGTACAAGAAGCTGCCCTACGACCCGGTGAAGGATTTTTCGCCAGTCGCCGCGCTGGGCAAGGGCGGCCAGATCATGGTCGTGAACCCCTCGTTCCCCGCCAAGACCGTGGCCGAGTTCGTCGCACTGGCGAAGAAGGAGCCGGGCAAGTACAGCTTCGGCAGCGGCAGCTCGTCGAGCCGCATGGCCGGCGAACTGCTGCAGCAGATGGCCGACATCCAGCTGCTGCATGTGCCCTACAAGAGCAACACGCTGGCCGTGACCGACCTGCTGGGCGGCCAGATCCACATGATGATCACCGACACCGCCACCGGCCTGCCGCAGATCAAGGCCGGCAAGCTGCGCGCGCTGGGCGCATCGGGCGCCGCGCGCTCGCCGCTGGCACCGGACGTCCCCACCATTGCCGAGGCCGGCGTGAAGGGCTACGAGATGGGCTACTGGTTCGCGGCCTATGCGCCGGCCAAGACGCCGCCGGCCGTGGTCAAGCGTTTGAACGAACTGCTGGTGAAGGCCGCGAAGAGCGAGGCTGCGAAAGCGGCGTTCTATGACCCGACGGGCACCGAGGTGTTCACGAGCTCGCCGGAGGAACTGGCGAAGTTCCAGGCCGGGGAATCGCAGAAGTGGGGCCGGATCGTGAAGGCTGCCGGGATCACTGCCGAGTAGTTGATCCACCCCCCCCGAAGCGCCTGACGGCGCCTCCCCCTTAAGGGGGCGGTATCAGCGGCCCGGCAAAGCCGGTTCCGCGGTATCTCTGGAAGGGGGAAGGGGCAGGGCGGTGGGCGCGCGGCTCGCGCGCCCTTACGCTCAATCGCGCTGCTGCTCGATGGCGCGGTTCAGGCCCAGCGCGCCCAGGGTGCAGGCGGCGCCCGACAGCAGGTAGACGCTGACGTAGCCCAGGCCGAAATGGGCCGAGAGGCCGAGGGCGACCAGGGGCGCGAAGGCGGCGCCGACCAGCCAGGCCACATCGGCCGTGAGGGCGGCGCCGGTGTAGCGGTACTTGGCCGGGAAGTTGGAGGTCACGGTGCCCTGGGCCTGGCCGTAGGACAGGCCCAGCAGCACGAAGCCGACCAGGATGAAGGTGTCCTGGCCGAAGGCACCGCCGTCGAGCAGCGTGGGCGCGAAGCCGCTGAACACCGCGATCATCACGGCCAGCGAGCCCAGCGTCATGCGGCGGCCGATGCGGTCGGCGATCTTGCCGGAGGCGACCATCGCCAACGCAGCCAGGCATGCGCCGATGATCTGCACCACCAGAAACTGGCTGACCGACTGGTCGGAATACAGCGTGATCCACGACAGCGGGAAAATCGTGACGATGTGAAACAGCGCGTAGCTGGCCAGTGCCGCGAAGGCGCCGATCACGATGTTCACGCCCTGCGAGCGGCCCAGCTCGATCACGCCGGTGGGCGCCAGTTCGCGCTCATCGAGCAGCCGCGAGTACTCGGTGGTCGCCACCAGCCGCAGCCGTGCGAACAGGGCCACCACGTTGATCGCGAAGGCCACGTAGAAGGGATAGCGCCAGCCCCAGGTGAGGAAGTCGTCCGAGGTCAGGCTCGAGACCAGGTAGGCGAACAGCGAGCCGGCCACGATGAAGCCCACGGGTGCGCCCAACTGGCCCAGCATTGCGTACCAGCCGCGGCGGTTGGCCGGCGCGTTGAGGGCCAGCAGCGAGGGCAGGCCGTCCCAGGTGCCGCCCAGTGCGACGCCCTGGGCGATGCGGAACAGCGACAGCAGCACGATGGCGGCCGGGCCGATGCTGGCGTAGCTGGGCAGGAAGGCGATGCCGGCGGTGGAGGTGCCCAGCAGGAACAGGGCCGAGGTCAGCTTGGCTTCGCGGCCATAGCGGCGCTGGATGGCCATCGACAGGGCGGTGCCGAAGGGGCGTGCGATGAAGGCCAGTGCGAACACCGCAAAGGCGTAAAGTGTGCCCGTCAGGCGGTCCGCGAAGGGGAAGAAGATGGCCGGAAACACCAGCGCCGACGCGATGCCGTAGACGAAGAAGTCGAAATACTCGGAAGCGCGCCCGATCACCACGCCCACAGCGATCTCGCCGGGGTGGACATGCGTATCGGCGCCAACCGCGCGGGCGATCTCGCTGTCGGGCGGGGATTCGCTGTTGTGTGTACCGATGGAGGTCGTCATCATGGGCTGTTCGCGGTTCTGTTCCGGGTGTCGTTGCGGCAACGCAGAGCGTCTCACTCTCCGGCGTTTGATGCCATAGGACAAAACGTCCAATGCCCATTTGCCGCCGATACCCGTAGATTCGCAGGCTCCACGCGCAAGCACAAGCTCCAATTTCACGGCATGCCCTTTCTCAAGAACCCCCGAGCCTGGCTTTTGCTGCCCGCCTTCCTGTTGGCAGGCTGCAACACGGTGCTGCTCAGCCCCTCCGGCGACATCGCCGCCCAGCAAGGGCAGCTGATCGTCATTTCCACGGTCCTGATGCTGCTGATCATCGTGCCGGTGATCGGTCTGACCTTCTTCTTCGCCTGGAAGTACCGCCAGTCGAACAAGGCGGCCCACGCCGAGTACGCACCCGACTGGGACCATTCGACCCAGCTCGAGCTCGCCATCTGGGCCGCGCCGCTGCTGATCATCATCGCGCTGGGCGCGCTGACCTGGATCAGCACCCACACGCTGGACCCCTACCGTGCGCTGACCCGCATCGACGCCAACCGCCCGGTGCCGGCCGGCACCCAGCCGCTGGTGGTGGAGGTGGTGGCGCTCGACTGGAAGTGGCTGTTCCTCTATCCCGAGCAGGGCATCGCGACCGTGAATGAACTGGCGGCGCCGGTCGACCGGCCGATCCAGTTCAAGATCACCTCGTCCACGGTGATGAACTCCTTCTTCATCCCGGCGCTGGCCGGCCAGATCTACGCGATGGCCGGCATGGAAACCAAGCTGCACGCGGTGATCAACAAGCCCGGCGAGTACGAGGGCTTCTCGGCCAACTTCAGCGGCGCGGGCTTCTCGGGCATGCGCTTCAAGTTCCACGGCCTGAGCGACGACGACTTCGACCGCTGGGTGCAGAAGACCAAGGACGACGGCAAGGAACTCAGCCGCGCCGCCTACCTGCAGCTCGAGCACCCGAGCGAACGCGAGCCGGTGCGCCACTACGCGAGCGTGGCGCCGGGCCTCTACGACGCCATCCTCAACCGCTGCGTCGAGGCCAACCGCATGTGCATGAAGGACATGATGGCCATCGACGCCAGCGGCGGCCTCGGCATGCCGGGCGCCTTCAATGTGGCCTCGCTCGACAAGTCGACGCGTGCGCGCCTCGGCCTGGACGCCGGCGCCACGCTGGGCCCCGCGCGCAATTACGTCGGCGCGATGTGCTCGGTCAACGAAGCGCCCGACCTGTTCACCCCTGCGCCCACACCGTCGCTGTAACCCGTTTTCCGGATCTCCATGTTCGACTCACTCGACCTCACGAAGCTCGTCTTCGGCCGCCTGACCTGGGAGGCGATCCCGCTGCACGATCCCATCCTGCTCGCCACCTTCCTGGCCGTGGTGCTCGGTGGCGTCGGCCTGCTGGCCCTCATCACCTACCAGAAGGCCTGGGGCTACCTCTGGCGCGAATGGTTCACCAGCATCGACCACAAGAAGATCGGGATCATGTACGTGATCCTGGGCCTGGTGATGCTGCTGCGCGGCTTTGCCGACGCGATCATGATGCGCCTGCACCAGGCCATGTCCTTCGGCGCCAACGAGGGCTTCCTGCCGCCGCACCACTACGACCAGATCTTCACCGCCCACGGCGTGATCATGATCTTCTTCGTGGCCATGCCGCTGGTCACGGGCCTGATGAACTACGTGGTGCCGCTGCAGATCGGCGCGCGCGACGTGGCCTTCCCCTTCCTCAACAACTTCAGCTTCTGGATGACCGCCAGCGGCGCCGTGCTGGTCATGGCCTCGCTGTTCGTGGGCGAGTTCGCGCGCACCGGCTGGCTGGCCTATCCGCCGCTGTCGGGCATCCTGCACAGCCCTGACGTGGGGGTCGACTACTACATCTGGTCGCTTCAGATCGCGGGGGTGGGCACGCTGCTCTCGGGCATCAACCTGCTGGCGACCATCGTGAAGATGCGCGCGCCGGGCATGGCCATGATGAAGATGCCGATCTTCACCTGGACCTCGCTGTGCACCAACGTGCTGATCGTGGCCGCGTTCCCGGTGCTGACCGCGGTGCTCGCGCTGCTGTCGTTGGACCGCTACGTCGGCACCAACTTCTTCACCAACGACTTCGGCGGCAACGCCATGATGTACGTGAACCTGATCTGGATCTGGGGCCACCCCGAGGTCTACATCCTGATCCTGCCGGCCTTCGGCATCTTCTCCGAAGTGGTGTCCACCTTCTCGGGCAAGCGCCTGTTCGGCTACGCCTCGATGGTCTACGCCACGGTGGTGATCACCATCCTGTCGTACCTGGTGTGGCTGCACCACTTCTTCACCATGGGCTCGGGTGCCAGCGTGAACTCGTTCTTCGGGATCACGACGATGATCATCTCGATCCCGACGGGCGCGAAGATCTTCAACTGGCTCTTCACCATGTACCGCGGCCGCATCCGCTTCGACGTGCCGATGCTCTGGACCATGGGCTTCATGGTCACCTTCGTGATCGGCGGCATGACGGGCGTGCTGCTGGCGGTGCCGCCGGCCGACTTCGTGCTGCACAACAGCCTGTTCCTGGTGGCCCACTTCCACAACGTGATCATCGGCGGCGTGCTGTTCGGCCTCATGGCCGGCATCACCTACTGGTTCCCCAAGGCCTTCGGCTACAAGCTCGACCCGTTCTGGGGAAAGATGTCCTTCTGGTTCTGGCTGGTCGGCTTCTGGCTCGCCTTCATGCCGCTGTACGTGCTGGGCCTGATGGGCGTGACGCGCCGCATGAGCCACTTCCAGGACATGTCGCTGCAGATCTGGTTCCAGGTCGCCGCCTTCGGCGCCTGCCTGATCGCGCTGGGCATCCTGTCCTTCATCATCCAGCTGGTGGTGAGCTTCCGCCGCCGCGAGTCACTGCGCGACGTGACGGGCGATCCGTGGGATGGCCGCACGCTGGAATGGTCGACCTCGTCGCCGCCGCCGGCCTACAACTTCGCGTTCACGCCGATCATCCATGACAACGATGCCTGGTCGGACATGAAGCGCCGCGGCTACCAGCGCCCGACCGAAGGCTTCCGCCCGATCCACATGCCCAAGAACACCTGGGCCGGCATCGTGATCGCGGGCCTCAGCACGCTGGTGGGCTTCTCGCTGATCTGGCACATGTGGCCGCTGGCCGTGCTGGCGATGCTGACGCTGGTCGGCACCACGATCTTCCATACCTTCAACTACAAGCGCGACTATCACATCGACGCGGACGAAGTCGTCCGCACCGAGGGATTGCGCACCCGTCTCTTGGCCAGCCATGTCTGATACCGCCACCTTGAACGCCGGCGCCAACGCGCCGGACAACCTGCGCTTCTACGTCCCCGGGGACCACCACCCGCAGAACGCCACCGGCCTGGGCTTCTGGCTCTACCTGATGAGCGACTGCCTGATCTTCGCCTGCCTGTTCGCGGTGCATGCGGTGGTGGGGCGCAGCTACGCGGCCGGCCCCTCGGGCGCCGACCTGTTCGACCTGCCGCTGGTGGCGCTCAACACCTCGATGCTGCTGCTGTCCTCGATCACCTATGGCTTCGCCATGATCGAGATGCAGAAGAAGCGCGTGAAGCCGGTGCTGGCCTGGCTGGCGATCACCGGCCTGCTGGGCGCGGCCTTCATCGGCCTCGAGCTCTACGAGTTCGCGCACCTGATCCACGAGGGCGCGGTGCCGCAGCGCAGCGCCTTCCTGTCCTCCTTCTTCACGCTGGTCGGTACGCACGGCCTGCACGTCACCTTCGGCCTGATCTGGCTGGTCACGCTGATGGTGCAGGTTTCGCGCCACGGCCTGCTGCCGGAGAACCGCCGCCGCCTCATGTGCCTGTCGATGTTCTGGCATTTCCTGGACGTGATCTGGATCGGCGTCTTCACCTTCGTCTATCTGATGGGAGTCCTTCCATGAGCGCACATGACCTGGACCACCACGGTCACGATTCCCACGGCCACGACGACCATCACGACGAAGGCGGCGCGGCCCACAGCACCGTCGGCGGCTACGTCACCGGCTTCATCCTGTCGGTCATCCTCACGGTCATCCCGTTCTGGCTGGTCATGGGCAAGGTGTTCGACAGCTCCAGCGTCACGGCCTTCGTGATCCTGGGCTTCGCGGCCGTGCAGATGGTGGTGCACATGGTGTACTTCCTGCACATGAACACCAAGGCCGAGGGCGGCTGGTCGATGCTGGCGCTGATCTTCACGCTGGTGCTGGTGGTCATCACGCTGGCCGGCTCGCTGTGGGTGATGTACCACCTCAACCACAACATGATGCCGTCGATGCACGACATGCAGAACATGCCTTGAACCCGGGGCAGCGCGAGCATGGCGAGGCGGCGCCCGAGCGGGGCCCGCGCTCCGCGGCCGTGCGGGCCGTGCTGGCGCTGTGCGCGCTGGGCCTGTTCATCGGCTTCATGGCGCTGGGCATCTGGCAGGTCGAACGCCGTGCCTGGAAGCTCGCGCTGATCCAGAGCGTCGACGAGCGCGTGCACGCGCCGCCCGTCGACGCGCCCGGCCCGGCCGACTGGTCCGGCTTCGATGCCGCGGCGCAGGCCTACCGCCACGTGCGGCTCGCCGGCACCTTCGACCACGCCCACGAGACCCTGGTGCAGGCCAGCACCGCGCGTGGCACCGGCTTCTGGGTGATCACGCCGTTGCGCCTGGCCGGCGGCGGCACGGTGCTGGTCAACCGCGGCTTCGTGCCGCCCGAACGGCGCGAACCCGCGCAACGCGATGCAGGGCCGCAGGGCGAGGTGCGCGTGGCCGGCCTGCTGCGTGCCAGCGAACCGGGCGGCATGTTCCCGCGCCGCAACGACCCCGCCATCGGGCGCTGGTTCTCGCGCGACGTGCCCGCCATCGCCGCCGCGCGCGGCCTGGGCGAGGTGGCGCCGTACTTCGTCGATGCCGACGCCACGCCGGGTGGCGAGGGCGCGCCGGTCGGGGGCCTGACGGTGATCGCCTTTCCCAACAGCCACCTGGTCTATGCGCTGACCTGGTTCGGCCTGGCGCTGATGGTGGCGCTGGGCGCGGGCTACGTGGCGCGCGAGGAGCTTCGCCTGGGCCGCCGGGCGAGGGCGCGCCGGCATGGCGACAATGGGTCTTCCCGCCCAGGAGACGACCCGGATGCCGACCCCCACCCCTGACACCCCGCCCATGCGCGCGCCCGAGGCGCCGCGCATCCAGGATGCGAGCGGGCTGCAGAACCTCGAGCAGCTGATCCAGCTGCGCTGGATCGCGGTGGTCGGCCAGATCGTGACCATCGAGGTCGCGCACTACGGGCTGCAGATCCGGCTGCCGCTGGGCACCATGCTGGCGATCCTGGGTTGCCTGATCGTCTTCAACATCGCGAGCCTGCTGCGCTGGCGCACCGGCCGCGCCGTGACCAACGGCGAGCTGTTCGTCGCGCTGCTGGTCGACGTGGCGATGCTGAGCGCGCAGCTCTACCTGAGCGGCGGCACCACCAACCCCTTCGTCTTTCTCTTCCTGCTGCAGGTGATCCTGGGCGCGGTGCTGCTGGAGGCCTGGTCAAGCCTGACCATGGTGGTCATCACCACCCTCTGCTTCGCCGGCCTCGCACTGTTCTCGCGCCCGCTCGAACTGCCGCTGGACCACGACCGAGGCCTGGCGAGCCCCTACGTGCAGGGCATGCTGGTGTCCTTCGCGCTCAATGCCGCGCTGCTGCTGATCTTCGTCACCCGCATCAACCGCAACCTGCGCGAGCGCGATGCGCGGCTGGCCGCCTTGCGCCAGCGCGCGGCCGAGGAGGAGCACATCGTGCGCATGGGCCTGCTGGCCTCGGGTGCGGCCCACGAGCTGGGCACGCCGCTGGCGACGCTGGCCGTGATCCTGGGCGACTGGCGGCGTATGCCCGAGTTTGCGGCCAATCCCGAGCTGCAGCAGGAGATCGGCGAGATGCAGACCCAGCTGCAGCGTTGCAAGTCGATCGTGAGCGGCGTGCTGATGTCGGCCGGCGAGGCGCGCGGCGAGTCCTCGGTCGAGACCACCGTCAGCACCTTCCTCGACGAGCTGGTGCAGGCCTGGCGCGAGACGCGGCCCGTGACCTCCTTCGTCTACGACAACCGTTTCGGGCAGGACCTGCCCATGGTCTCGGATTCCGCGCTGCAGCAGATGATCTGCAACGTGCTCGACAATGCCCTCGAGGCCTCGCCCTACTGGGTGCGGCTCGAAGTCGACCGCGAGGGCGACAGGCTGCTGCTGACCGTGACCGACAACGGCCCGGGCTTCGCGCCCGCGATGCTGGCCGAGCTGGGCAAGCCCTACCGCTCGAGCAAGGGGCGCCCCGGCGGTGGCCTGGGATTGTTCCTGGTGGTCAACGTGGCGCGCACGCTGGGCGGCAGCGTGAGCGCGCAGAACCGCGAAGAGGGCGGCGCGGTGGTGGAACTGACGCTGCCGCTTTCGGCGATCGTCCTGGAAGAGGAGCCCGACGGTGGAAACTGAACAAGAAGATCGCCTGCTGCTGGTGGTCGAGGACGACGCCGCCTTCGCGCGCACGCTGGGCCGTTCCTTCGAGCGCCGCGGCTACCGCGTGATCCTGGCCACCAACCTCGACGACGTGAGCCTCTTGCTGCAGCAGCATTCACCTGGCTACGCGGTGGTCGACCTCAAGCTCAGCGGGGAGGCTTCGGGCCTGGCCTGCGTCCAGACCCTGCATGCGCACGACCGCGGCATGCTGATCGTGGTGCTGACCGGTTTCGCCAGCATCGCGACCGCGGTCGAGGCGATCAAGCTGGGCGCCTGCCACTACCTGGCCAAGCCCTCGAACACCGACGACATCGAGGCCGCCTTCGGCCGCGCCGAGGGCACCACCGAGGTCGAGCTCACCAACCGCTCGACCTCGATCAAGACCCTCGAATGGGAGCGCATCCACGAGGTGCTGGCCGAGACCGGCTTCAACATCTCCGAGACCGCGCGCCGCCTGGGCATGCACCGCCGCACGCTGGCGCGCAAGCTGGGCAAGCAGCAGGTCAAGTAAGGCTGTCGTCGGTCCAGGCGGGGAAGGGGTCGGGCCAGGCCTGCCACTGCACGGGGCCGGCCGCCATCTCGGCATCGCTCAGCAGGCAGGCATCGAGCCGCGCGCGCAGCGCGGCTTCGTCCATGCCGATGCCGATCAGCACCAGCTCCTGGCGCGCATCGCCCACCGTGTCGCTCCATTTCGCCTCGATCGTGGCCAGCGCTTCGGCGTCGGTCGGCCAGTGCTCGCGCGGCACCGCGGCCCACCAGTAGCCGGCCGCGCCGTAGCGGCAGGCGCCGCCGGCCTGCGACCAGTTGCCCGCGAACCCGGGCCGGCTCGCAAGCCAGAAGAAGCCCTTGGAGCGGACCACGCCTGGCCATTCGCTTTGCACCCATGCCCAGAAGCGCGCGGGATGGAAGGGCCGACGCGCGCGGTAGACGAAGCTGTCGATGCCGTATTCCAGCGTCTCGGGCTTGTGCTCGCCGCGCATCTCGCGCAGCCAGCCGGGCGCGTCGGCGGCCTGCTCGAAGTCGAACAGCCCGGTGTCGAGCACGCGCTCGAGCGGCACCCGGCCGAACTGCGCGTACTCGATGCGCGCGCGCGGGTTCAGGTGGGCCAGGATGCCCGCGAGGCGCAGCCGGTCGGCCTCGCTCACCAGGTCGGCCTTGTTCACCACCAGCACGTCGCAGAACTCGACCTGTTCGATCAGCAGGTCGACCACGGTGCGGGTGTCGGCGTCGCCCAGCGACTGCCCGCGCGCGCCCAGGCTGTCGGCCGAGCCGTAGTCGCGCAGGAAGTTGAAGGCATCGACCACCGTCACCATGGTGTCGAGCCGCGCCACGCGCGACAGGCTCTTGCCGTCCTCGCCCTCGAAGGTGAAGGTCTCGGCCACGGGCAGCGGCTCGGAGATGCCGGTGGATTCGATCACCAGCTGGTCGAAGCGCCCGGCCTTGGCCAGGCGCTCGACCTCGATCAGCAGGTCTTCCCGCAAGGTGCAGCAGATGCAGCCGTTGCTCATCTCCACCAGCTTCTCCTCGGTGCGCGACAGGTCGGCGCCGCCGTCGCGCACCAGCGCGGCGTCGATGTTGACCTCGCTCATGTCGTTGACGATGACCGCCACGCGCCGGCCCTCGCGGTTGTTCAGGATGTGGTTGAGCAGCGTGGTCTTGCCGGCGCCCAGGAAGCCGGAGAGCACGGTCACGGGAAGTCGATGCATCGCAGTCCTAATTGATATCGAATTATCAATTAGAACCGATTCGCCGCGCGCATGCACGCCGGCGCAAGAGAGGGGTCAGCGCTGGGCGGCGGTCTTGCGGGGCGCGGGCGTGCTGCAGTCGGCGCAGGTGCCGTAGAGCGTGAGCTCGTGCGCATCGACGCGGAAGCCCTTGGGCGCGAGCGAGGCGAAGTCGCCCGGGCACTGGTGCACGTCGAACACGCGCGCGCACTGGCGGCACTGGAAATGGTGGTGGTGCGCATGGCGCGCGCTCTCGTAGCGCGGGGCCTCGCCCGGCAGCTCGACGATGCGGATCTCCTGCGCGTCGGCCAGCAGCTTGAGGTTGCGGTAGACGGTCGCGATGCCCATGGCCTCGACCTCGCGCTGCGCGTCCTCGAGGATCTCGGCGGGCAACAGCGGGCGCGCCGAGCGGTCGATCACCGCGCGGATCGCGGAGCGCTGGCGCGTGGCGCGCTGGCCGGCGACCGCAACCTCGGCTGCGGGGGCATCGGCGTGCGCATGGCCGGCATGGGGTGAGGCTTTGTTCAACGGAGGATCTGGCAGTGGGGCAGGGTGGGGTCGCGGCAGTTTAGCGGCCTCGCTCCATCACTGCGTCAAAGCCCCGGCCGGGGGAAAGGCAGGAGGACCGTGGCCGCGCATGGATAAAATGAGAGTAATTCTCATTCATCGAATTCACGCCCATGTCCTCTTCCGCCGCGGCCGATCCCGTCCACGCGCTGTACCGCGAGCACCGTGCCTGGCTGCAGACCTGGCTGCGCCGCCGGCTGGGCGACGGCCACACGGCCGCGGACCTGACACAGGACACCTTCGTGCGCGTGATCAGCGGCGGCCAGGCGCAGGCGATCGAGGAGCCGCGCGCCTACCTGACCACGCTGGCGCAGCGCGTGCTCTACAACTTCTGGCGCCGGCGCGAACTGGAGCGGGCCTGGCTCGATGCGCTCGCGGTACAGCCCGAGGAACTGGTGCCGTCGCCCGAAACCTATGCGCTGGTGCGCGAAGCCGTCGAGACCATGGACCGCTGGCTCGACGGCCTGCCGCCCAAGGTGCGCGAGGCCTTCCTGCTGCGCCGGCTCGAGGGCCTGGCCCATGCCGAGATCGCGCAACGCATGGGCGTCTCGGTGCGCACGGTCGAGCGCCACATCAAGCAGGCCATCGTGCACCTCTACACCTGCCCCGCGCAGCCGGAGGCCGGATGACGGCGCGTGCCACCGCCTTGCCGCTCGACCCCGTGACCGAGCAGGCCATCGACTGGCTGGTGCGGCTGGACTCCGGCCACAGCGACGACGGCGAGCGCCGCGCCTTTGCGCGCTGGCTCGAGGCCGCGCCAACCCACGCGGCGGCCTGGGCTTCGCTGCAGCAGCGGCTGGACCAGCGCATCGCGCCTGCGCTCACGCAGCTGCAGGCTGGCGGCCATGCGCCCTCGGGCGTGCGTGCGCTGAGTGCACCACCGGATCACCGCGCGCGTCGGCGTGCGCTGCTGGGCGGTGCCGCGGTCGCGCTGCTCACGGCCGCGGGCGGCGGGCTCTGGGCCGAGCGGCAGGCGCCGCTCATGGCCTGGTCTTCCGACCTGCGCACGGGCACCGGCGAACGCCGCCGCTTCGTGCTCGCCGACGGCAGCGACCTGCTGCTCAACGCACGCTCGGCCGCCGACCTGGACTTCAGCGCCGGCCAGCGCCTCGTGCACCTGCGCGCGGGCGCGCTGATCGTCAACGTCGCGGCCGATGCGCGGCGGCCTTTCGTCGTGCAGAGCGCCCAGGGTGCCGTGCGCGCGCTGGGCACGCGCTTCATGGTGCAGCAGGAGGAGGGCCGCACGCTGGTGTCGGTGCTCGAACACAGCGTGCGCCTGCGCCCGCTGAACGACGGGGCGGCGGTCGAATTGCCGCAGGGCGCGAGCGCCTGGCTGCACGCCGATGGCATCGAGCCCGTGGCCGCGGCGCGCGTCGATCCCAGCGCCTGGTCCAGTGGCGTGCTCGAAGTACACGACCAGCCTCTGGCCGACGTGCTCGAGGCGCTGCGCCCGTACACGCCGGCCATCCTGCGCGCCAGCCCCGAGGCCGCGCGCGTGCGCGTCTACGGTGTCTATCCGCTGGACCGGCCGATGCAGGTCCTGCAGGCGCTGGTCGACACGCTGCCGCTGCGGGTGCGCCACTGGGGCGAGTGGGTGGTCTACGTGGACACGCGCACGGCCTGAGATTTTTTGCGCATCGGCTGTCGGGTTTGCCCGCCTCGCGGGACATACAGGGTTGAACGCTCCGATCCACCCGAACCGACCAGGATGTCCGACGTGACGCTGTCTCCCCTGTCTTCCCTGTCCCGCTCCCGCGCCCCGATGCGCAAGGCCTCGCTGGCGCTGGCCGCCGTGCTCGCCTGTGCCGCCGCCCCGTCGTTTGCACAGACGACACCCGCCGTGCCACCCGGCGCCGTCGCCGATGGCGCGATGGACTGGAACCTGCCGGCCGATGAACTCGGTGTGGTGCTCGCGCGCATCGCACGCCAGGGCGGCCGCAGCATCAGCGCCGCGCCTGCATTGGTGGCCGGGCGCCGCGCCCATGCGGTGCAGGGGCGCCTCACCGTCGCACAGGCCGCGCAGCAGGCGCTGGCGGGCAGCGGGCTCGCACTGGCGCAGACGCCCGGCGGCACACTGACCGTCGTGGCCTCGGAACGCAACGCGCCCGCGGCCGAGGCTGCATCGGGCACCACGCTGGCCGAAGTGCGCGTGACGGCGCAGGCCGAGCGCTCGGGCACCACCGAAGGCACCGGCGTCTACACCGCGCGCGGCCCGACGGGCCTGGCCAGCGGCCTGAACCTGAGCCTCAAGGACACGCCGCAATCGGTCAGCGTGATGACCCAGCAGCGCATGGAGGACCAGAACCTCACGACCATCGGCGAGGTGCTCGCCCGCACGCCGGGCATCTCGACGGCCGTGCTCGGCACCGAGCGCATCAACGCCAACGCGCGCGGCTATCCGATCAGCAACTACCAGCTCGACGGGGTCAACACCCACTCCGAGTTCCTGGGCCTGGATGCGCTGCCTTCGCAGAGCATCGCCGACATGGCGCTGTACGACCGCATCGAGGTGCTGCGCGGCGCCTCGGGGCTGAGCACCGGCGCGGGCGATCCGTCGGGCATCGTGAACATGGTGCGCAAGAAGCCCACCTCCACCTTCCAGGGCGTGGCCGAGGCGAGCATCGGTTCCTGGGGCAACAAGCGCGGCATGCTCGACCTCTCGAGCCCGCTCAACGCGTCGGGCAGCGTGCGCGGCCGACTGGTCGCGGTGCACGAGGAAGGCGACAGCTACATCGACTACTACAGCAAGAAGAAGGACGTGTTCTACGGCGTGATCGAGGCCGACCTCACGAATTCGCTCAAGCTCACGGCCGGCATCGACCACCAGGAGAACCGTTCGCGCGGTTCGCTGTCGTACCTGGGCTTCCCGCTGTTCAACAGCGACGGCGAGCAGACCGACTTCAAGACCTCCTTCAACGCCGCGAGCCGCCACAACCGCTTCAACACCGATTCCACCAGTGCCTTCGTGACGCTGGAACAGCGCTTCGACAACGACTGGAAGCTCAAGCTCTCGGCCAACGACCTGCATTCGAAGCAGCGCGAGGATTCGGTCTACATGGCGGTCAACAGCAGCGTGTTCGACAAGCGCACCGGCGACGGCCTGCTGCTCAACGCCGAACGCCGCGACTACCGGCTGAAGAACCAGACGGTGGACCTGAAGCTGGGCGGACCCTTCAGCCTGTTCGGCCGCCAGCACGAGGCGCTGGTCGGCGTCGAGTACAACGACTTCCGCAGCTTGACCCACGGCAGCTTCGACATCTCCGGCCTCGACGGCCTGCCGGTCAACGTCTACCGCTGGGACAACAGCGGTGCGCCGGTCTACGGCGACCGCTTCGTCACCTTCGACAGCACGCGCCGCCAGACCAGCGTCTATGGCGCGGGCCGCTTCCAGCTGGCCGATGCGCTCAAGCTCATCGTCGGCGCCAAGGTGCTGAACTACGACAGCGACTACGTCACGAACACGACTGGCGGCTACTACAGCACCTCGCCGTCGTCCGAGCGCCGCGTGTTCACGCCCTACGGTGGCCTGGTGTACGACCTGAGCGCACAGCACACGCTGTATGCGAGCTTCGCCACCATCTACAACCCGCAGAGCTCGCTCGACCGCAACGGCCAGCTGCTCGACCCGCAGGAAGGCAACACCTACGAGGCCGGCCTCAAGAGCAGCTTCCTCGACGGCCGCGTGACGACCAGCGCCGCGATCTACCAGATCCGCCAGGACAACGTGGCCGAGGCCGACCCGGGCCAGTTCATTCCCGGCACCTCCAACACCGCCTCGCGCGCGGTCAAGGGCGTGAAGACGCAGGGCATCGACCTCGAGTTCAACGGCGCGCTGGCCCCGGGCTGGAACCTGAGCGCCTCGTACAACTTCAGCAGCTCGGAAGACGCGACCGGCCGCCGCGTCAACACCACCTTCCCGCGCCAGATGGCCCGGGTCTGGACCACCTACCGCCTGCCGGGCGACTGGCGCCGGCTCACCGTGGGCGGTGGCGTGGACTGGAACAGCGGCATCAGCTACAGCGGCGAGATCTGGCAGATCGAACGCGCGGTCGTCGCACGCCAGGGCGCCTATGCGGTGGCCGGCCTGATGGCGCGTTACGACGTGAACGAGCAGCTCTCGGTCTCGCTCAACGTGCAGAACCTGTTCGACCGCAAGTACATCGCCTCGATGTCGGGCTGGTGGTACTCGGGCACGTACGGCGCACCGCGCAGCGCGCAATTGACGGCGCGGTACAAGTTCTAGGCTGGCTTCCGCGCACGGCGGCGGTGCTTCAGCCGGCGTGTAGCGCGTTGCGCAGCAATGTCAAAGGGCTGTGGTCGAGTGACTGGATGGGGTAGCAGACGCCGATACGGCGTTTCAGGTCCACCGCCTTCAGTGGACGGATCAGGACTCGCGGCGTTTCTTCGGCCAGCGACTCCGGCACGACGGCCGTCCCGACGCCTGCTGCAACGAGGTCCAGCGCCAACGAAAAATTGTCCGCGTGGGCTGCCGGGGCGTGCGCGGCGGCGCCGTACAGGGGCATCAGTCGTTGATGGCTGGCGTGCGTCGGGCACGTGATCCACGAGGCCCGGCCTTCGGGGTCGAGGCCCGGCGCCCCGTCGTTTTCCGGCGCCGGGTACGCGGCAGGCGACGCCAGCACGTAGCCTTCGCTCAGGATCGGCAGAAACAGTTCGTCCTCGCAGCGCAGGTCTTCGCTGGCCAGCCGCGCGTCGCCCTCGCATCCCGCCAGCAGGCGCAGTTGCAGCCCGGGCACGCAGGCATGGGCGGTCGTGGCGAGATGCTGCACCGTCGCGCGAGCCACGTCCTGTTCGACGCCGATGGTCAGGCACTCGCGCTCGCCACGCTGGCGAAAGCGCTGCGCTAGGTCGTCTGCCTCCGCGACCATTCGACGTGCCTGCGGATACAGGGAGCGGGCGTCATCGGTGAGGTCCACACCCCGAGCCTTGCGCAAGAACAGGGTCGTCCCCAGGGACGCTTCCAGCAGGCGGATGCTGCCCGACAACGCCGGCTGGCTCAGGTGAATACGCTGCGCGGCGGCGGTGATGTTGCGTTCTTCAAAGACCGCGATAAAGGCCCGGAGCTGGCGATAGTCCATTCAGAAGCCATAAGTCATTCATATGGATGAAAGAAGAATAAACCATTTTTCAACACCCACATTCTAAAAATAGACTTACCGGAACAGTGATTCATCTGTAGAACTTATTCCTAGGAAGGCCTGACATGCGCAATAGCTCCCAACCGCTGATCGTCATCACCGGCGCCAGTTCCGGCATCGGCCTGGCCACGGCTCGCCTCTTCTCGTCGCACGGCCATCCCCTGTTGCTGTTGGCTCGGCGGCTCGAAAAGATGCAGGCCCTGGACTTGCCGCAGACCTTGGCGCTGTCCGTGGACGTGACCGATCGCGCGACCCTGGCCGCTGCCGTGCAGGAAGGCGAGAAGCGCTTCGGGCCGGCCGATGCGATCGTCAACAACGCGGGCGTCATGCTGCTGGGCGAGATCACCCGCCAGGACCCGGACCAATGGGATCGCATGCTGGACGTGAACGTCAAGGGCGTGCTGAACGGCGTACATGCCGTCGCGGCGGGAATGGTCGGGCGCAAGCGCGGCAGCATCATCAACATCAGTTCGGTGGCGGGGCGCAAGACCTTCGCCAACCACGTGGCCTATGTGGGCAGCAAGTTCGCGGTCCACGGACTGTCCGAGAACCTGCGCGAGGAACTGTCTGCGCACAACGTGCGCGTGACCACGATCGCGCCGGGCGCGGTGGAGACCGAACTGCTCGGCCACACCACCGATGCGGACATCAAGACCGGCTACGAAGCCTGGAAGGCCGGGATGGGCGGCAAGGTGCTGTCCGCCGAAGACGTGGCCCGCGCGGTCCACTACGCCTATTCGCAGCCCGATGGCGTGTGCGTGCGTGAAATCGTCCTGGCAGCCACGCGCCAGCAGGCCTGAGGCCCGCGGCATCGTGCGCGCGGCCGCGGGATGGCGCGCATCGCCGCCTTAGCGCCGGGCTGCGTTGCCGCGACGCGAACGGGTCGTCCAGACCTGCAGCGCGAAGCCCGCGACGAAGATCACGACCCATGCCAGCAGCGTGGCGCGGACCACCGGAGACGCCGGGCTGTCGGCCAACGGATGCGTTGCCGGCAACCGGGTCAGGGTTTCGACGATGCCGGGAACCAGCAGCAGAAAGAAGCTGAAGGTCCGCCCGAGCGTCGCCAGGTACGGCCGCGAGCGCCCCAGCACGGCAAGGCGCGGCACGAGCAGGCTGCCGAAGGCCGCGAGCAGGGCCAGGATGCCCAGCGCGTGTCCGGGATTGAGGCCACCCGTGCTGGACAGGCCGAAGGCCGTGAGCACTGACAGCGCCAGGCCGACCAGGTAGACCCTGCCGGAACGGGTCGCCGGATCGATCGCGCGGTAGCGCGCGAAGCTGTAGAGGCCGGCAGCGACCGGGACCAGGCTGAGGGCGGTGTGGACCACGCCGATGAGGGAAAGAGGGGTCGTCATGTGAGGTGTCTATCTATTAGTTGGTAGAGGGTCGGGACAAATGAAGGCGCCAAGGTGCCGCGGTGAAGGGGCGGTCCGCCGATCGGTTAGGGCGAAGTGAGCCGGCGCATGAGCGGCTGGATGGTGGCGGCGAAGACCTCCGGGTCGCCGTAGGCGCGCGCGGACAGCATCGCGCCGTGCACTGTTGCCATGAAGGCCATGGCCTCGCCTTCGGGACTCGTCTGCAGGAAAAACACCCCCTGTGCCGCACCCTTGGCCAGCACGGATGCGAGCCACGCGGCCAGGTCCAGGAAATGGCCGCGGACCTCGTCCGCGACCTCGCGCGGGAGGGTGGGCAGTTCGGCCGCCAGCATGGCGCAGATGCAGAAGGACGAGGTGGCGTCGCGCATGCACGTCGCCCAGTAGCCCGTGTAGGCTTCGAGCTGCGCGAGCGGCTCCGGAACGTGCTGCACCAGGGCTGCCAGGCCGGTGCGGGCCTCTTCGCGGTACCGCAGCAGCACCGTGCGCACCAGTTCGGCCTTGCTCGGGAAGTGGTGGTGGATGCTGGCCTTGCTGATCTGCACCGACGCCGAGATGTCGGCGTAGCTGAAGCTGTTGTAGCCACCACTGACAAGAAGCGCACGCGCGCACTCGGCGATCTCGGTGGCTCTCGGCGTGAGTTCAGTGTCCATGTGTGCAGTCTATCAACTAGTAGATCGATGTCAAGCCTGCGATCCGGTTCGGGATCTGTGCCCCCTGGCGTCCGGTGCGCTGCAGGGCGGCGCGAGGATCGGTTGGTGGGCGCCACGGCGCGCGCCAAAGCCTCAGCCGGGCTGCAACCCCTGCCGCTTCGCGTCTTGCTTTGAGAAATGCGCGCGCACCCACTGCTCGCTCAGCGCCCACAGCCGGGGCGCACCGCGCTGGATGACGGGACCGTAGCGGGAAAGGACCTGTTCCATCGAAACGCCTTGCTCCGCCCAGGTTCCTCCGTCGGTGAAGATGTTCACGAGCAGCGGCTGGAAACGATCGAGCGCTTTCGCGAACATCGCGTCTTCCGTCAGGGCCTGCTCGAATTCTGTCCACAGCGCGAGCAGCTCGTCGCGCTGCGACGGCGGCAACAGGCCGAACAGGCGCGCCGCGGCACGCGACTCCTGTTCCGCCTGCCACGCGCTCGATGTCCCGCCGTGGATGGGATGGTCGCCGACATCGACCTCCACGATGTCGTGCAGCAAGAGCATCTTCATGACCCGGGCCGTGTCGACGGCGCCGTCGGCATAGTCGCTCAGTACCAGGGCGTAGGTCGCCAGGTGCCAGGAGTGCTCGGCGGAGTTCTCCTTCCGGCTCCTGTCAAGCAACGGCGATTGCCTGACGACGGTCTTCAGTCGATCGATCTCTCTCAGGAAGCTCAGCTGCTTTTCCAGCTCGGTCGGGTGCATGAACGGCCACGGCGTAAAACTGCATCATAGGGTCCGCGCTAATGCGCCGGAAAGGCCAGCAGGTACTCGTAGCTGAGGCTGGTGGTGCGCGGGTCGCCCTGCACCGGCATGCGGCGGATGGCCAGCAGCTGGTTCGGGCCGGCCACGGGAATCACGGTGGCCGTGCCGTCGGCGGCCGTGGTCACGGGCGCACCGCTTTCGCCCAGCGACAGGCGGATGCCGCCGATCGGCCGGCCGTCGAACAGCACCTGCACCTTCATCGGCGCGCCCGCAGGCGGCGTGTCGGCCCCGAGCGCGACGATCTCGAAGGGCTGGCCCAGCGCCTTCTTCGCGATCGCGCCCCACTGGATGATGGTCTTGTGGTACTTCATCGCATGCACGCCGCTGGTGGCGCCGGGGTTCTCGGTCATGGGTTTCTCGACCATCGGACCGCTGTCAGTCTTGCTGAAGAAGCCGTTGTCGAAATGCGCGGCCAGCAGTGCGGCCTGCCGCTCGGGCCGCACGCGTATGCCGTCGGCCTGGGGCTTGAGCGTGACCTCGATGCGGCGGCCGCGGCGGTCGAAGGCCTCGACGCGCTTGAGCTTGTCCGCGGGATAGCGCTCGAGCCGGCCTTCGTGGCCGCCGAACTGCACCAGGTAGCCGCCGTCCGCATCGGGTTCGAGCCAGACGTTGTGGGCCTGGGCCGTGCCCAGCGCCAGGAGGGTGAAGACGGCCAGGGCCGCGCTGCGAAGAAGGTTTGGCATGGGTGTCGTTTCCTGTGAATCAGAACTGCATCTGCGCGCCGACCTTGAAGCTGCGCGGCGCGCCGGGCGCGAAGACCTGCGTGCCGCCGATCACCGCGGCCGAGGTGGCGTAGGCCTTGTCGCCGACGTTCACCACCGTGGCGTAGAGGCGGTAGCGGCTGGCCGCGGGCGGCACATAGCTCACGCCGAGGTCCACGGTGGCATAGCCGGCGTAGTTCACGCTGTTGTCGGCCGTCACGGCGTAGGCGCCCACGCGGCGCCAGGTCAGCGTGCCGGTCCAGGCCGCGACCGGTGTCCAGTTGATCGCGGCCGTGGCGGTGTAGCGCGGCACGCCGGCCACCGACTTGCCGAGCAGCGCGGCGCTCGCGTTCTCGGTGATGCGCGAGCGCGCGCTGCCGTAGACCAGCGAGACATCGAGGTCGGGGCGGAGGGACCACAGCACGCTGGCCTCGACGCCGCGGCGCAGTGTCGCGCCATCGTTCTCGTAGACGCCCGGCGCCACGGTGCGGATCTCGTCGGACGAGCGCAGCCGGTAGGCCGCGATGTCGAGCAGCAGCCCCTGGGCCGGCTTGAACTGCGCGCCGACCTCGGTCTGGCGGAACACGTTGGGGTCGAGCTGCGAGGCGCCGAGCGCGTACTTGGCAAAGGTGTTGGGCAGCGCGAAGCCCTCGGCCCAGCTGGCGCGCAGGCGCACGCCCGGCGCGACGTCGGAGCGCACACCGAGCTTGGGGCTGGCATGGCTCAGGCGGGCCAGCGGGCCGCAGGGGTCGCTGCCCGTCTCCGCGCCGTCGAGACTGCAGCCGCCGCTGAAGCGGTCCCAGCGCAGGCCCAGCGAGGGCTGGAACAAGGCATGGATCGGCGCATCGACTTCGGCGAAGGCCGAGAGGCTGTCGAGCGTGGAGGTGCGGTCGTCGATGGCGGGTGAAAGCCGCATGCGCCGGTCCAGCCCGTCGAAGTACTGGTAGGCCGTCGATTCCCGGAAGGTCTCGACGCCCGCCACCCAGTTCAGGGTGGTCCAGCGCGTCTGCGTGCGGCCGTTGAGGCTGGTGCCGGCGCCCAAGACGGTGCGGTCGTAGGTTTCCTCGCGCTGGCGCCAGGCCGCGGGACTCACTGGCCGGCTGAACCAGCGCGTGAAGTCCTGCCGCGTGCCGTAGGCGAAGCTCAGCAGCCGGATGTCGGGCGTGAGCGCGTAGTTGAGGTCGGCGCGCAGCGTGGCGAAGTGCTTGGTGGCGCCGTCGTTCATCGCGCGCGGGTCCTTGCCGTAGGGGTCGGTCGCGAACTGCGCGGCCGTGAGGTAGGAGGGCGAGTCGCCCTCGGCCTCGTGGAGCCGGCCGCGGCGCCGGTGTTCAGCAGCAGGCAGCCGAGGGCCAGGCTCAGAGGGCGGCGGGGCCGCGGGATCGGGAGGTGCATCGGGGTCGGGAAGAAGAAAGAAGGGCGCACGCGTGCCCGGACGCAGCGCGTCGGAAAAGGCCGCGCGGCGTCAGTGCGTGTGCGCTGCGGCGGCGGAGGCCATCACCAGGTTGAGCTGGCCGTGGTGCACGCCGCGCTCGGCCATGAGCTTGTCGGCGAAGCGGCGCACCGCCTCGGCCGGGCCCCTGAGCAGCACGGTCTCGATGCAGTGCTCGGCATCGAGGTGCGCATGCGTGGAGGCGATGGTCAGGTCGTGCTGCGCATGCTGGTGGTGGGCCAGCCGCTCCGACAGCTCGCGCTCATGGTGGTTGTAGACATAGGACAGGTTGGCCACGCAGGGGCCGTCGACGTCATGCGCCTCGCGCTGCCGGGTCAGGTGGCTGCGCAGGATGTCGCGCACGGCCTCGGAGCGGTTGCCGTAGCCGCGCTCGGCGATCAGGTGGTCGAAGGCGTGGGCCAGTTCGTCGTCGAGGGAGATCGTGAAGCGTTCCAAGGCGGTGGTCCGGCAAATGAAGGAAGTGCCGCCAGTATGAAAAAACGAAAAATCTTCTTAAATACGCCGTGTGGCGTACACGCGGCGCCGGATCAGCCCACCGGGCGCCAGCGGCCGGAAGCCGCGCAGACCTCGGCCGGCGCGCCGCGGCTGTGCACCTGCTCCTCGTCGAGCCGCGCCGCGGTGGCCGGATCGGTGTCGAAGACGATGCCGAGTGCGCGCGCGACATCGGGATGCGCGATGGGCAGTTCCCAGGTCAGGAAGACCTGGCTCAGGTCCCGTGCCGGCGCGAAGTCGGCTACATCGAAGCCGGCAGCGTCGCGCCGGATTACCGCATGGGGCTGGGCCGTGTCGAACAGCAGCACCGTGCCCCGGGCCAGCGGGATGCGCTGGCCGGTGCCGGGGAAATGCACGTCGAGGTCACGGTCTTCGCTGAGGAAGAGGTTGCAGAAGGCGGCGCTGCCGTACTGGAGGGCATCGTGGTGGTAGCGCGCGCCGCGGCAGGCCATCAGTGCCACGTCGCTGCTGCCCGTCAGGTCCGGCAGTCCGCGTTCGCGCATCCAGTCGGCCACCGCCTGCACGCAGCGCCGGTAGTCGGGCCAGCGCATGCGGGCGCGCGCCAGGGGCAGGGTGTCGACATCGCCAGCCGCGAGCGAGGACGCGGTCTCGCGCGCCCAGTCGGCGGCGAGCCGGGCCGGCGGCGCGGGCACCGCGACCACGCCCGACAGCAGTCGCGTGCCCACGCTGCGGCTGCGCATCGCCTCGCCGCTGAAGAAGTAGGACGTGAGGGCATCGTCCTGCGTGCGCGGCGGTGACTGGGAGAGAGGCATCCGGGGCAGTGTAGTCAGGCCTGCCGTGCGCTCCGGCGACAATCCGCCCATGGCCCAAGGCAAACGAATCTCTGCAGACATCGGCGGCGACGCCCTTCAATCCATCAAGGACCTCGGCGCGGCCGCCAAGCGCGCCCGCCTCGAGGCCGGCGAGGGCCAGGCGGTCGCAGCCGCGCGGCTGGGTGTGCATGTGCAGACCATCGCGCGCATCGAATCCGGCGAGCCGGGCGTGGCCATCGGCCACATGGCCGGGCTGCTCGCGCTCTACGGGATCGGCCTGGCGCTCGGGCCCAAGGCCGGCTGAGACCCCTAGCGCAGCACCAGCACCGGCAGGCTGGAGTGCGTCAGCACATGCTGGGTCTCGCTGCCCAGCAGCAGGCGCTTGACGCCCTTGCGGCCGTGCGAGGCCATCACGATCAGGTCGCATTGCTGCTTCTGGGCGGCTGCGATGATGGCTTCGGCGACGCGGTCCGAACGCACCGTCACGGTCTTGACCTTCACGCCGCTGCGCTGGGCGCGCGCATCGACGGCGGCCAGCATCTCCTGGGCGGCGTCCGTCCATTGCTTCTCGATGCGCGCGATGTCATCGGGCGTGAAGACCATCGCGCCCTCGAAGTAGTTCATCGGATAGCGCGGCACCACCGTCAGCGCGACCAGTTCCGCGCCGTGCGTGGCGGCCAGCGAGATGCCGCTGGCCACGGCCTTGCGCGAGAGGGCGGAGCCGTCGGTGGCGATCAGGATGCGTTTGAACATGGGTTTCCTTCGGAATGAAGCCTGAAGACTAGAGCCGCGCGGCGGCCCCGGCTTGATCCAGATCAAGGGCCTGTCTTGCATCGGCCCCTAGGCTCGGGGCATGGACGCTGCGCTCTCTCTTCCACCCTCGGCGGCCCTGCCCGACGAAGGCGTGGCGCTGGACGACCCGGCCGAATGGCCGACCTTCGGCCATGCGGTGGATGCTGCGTCTCCGACCGGCCGCTGGGAGTCGCAGGTGGTGGTCGAGGGCATGCACTGCGCGGCCTGCGCCTTCACCGTCGAGGCCGCGCTGTGCGCCGTGCCCGGCGTGCTGCGGGCCGAGGTCAACGCCGCGACCCGGCGCGCGCGGGTCGTGTGGTCGGCCGACGCGGTACGGCCCTCGCGCTGGTTCGCGGCCTCGGCTGCCGCCGGCTACCGGCTGGTGCCCGCGGGTGACCTGCAGGCGCGTGCGCGCCGCATGCGCGAAGGCCGCGCCGCGCTGTGGCGCTGGCTGGTGGCGGGCTTCTGCATGATGCAGGTGATGATGTACGCCTACCCCGCGTACATCGCGCAGCCCGGCGAGATGACGGCCGACGCGGTGCAGCTCATGCGCTGGGCCTCCTGGGTGCTCACGCTGCCGGTGGTGCTGTTCTCCTGCGGTCCCTTCTTCCGCAGCGCCTGGCGCGACCTGCGGCAGCGGCGCATCGGCATGGACCTGCCGGTGGCACTCGGCATGCTGATCGTCTTCGTGGTGAGCACGGCCGGCACCTTCGACCCCGCAGGCCCGCTGGGTCACGAGGTCTACTTCGACTCGCTCACCATGTTCGTGTTCTTCCTGCTCACCGGCCGCTGGCTCGAGACCCGGCTGCGCGACCGCACCGCCGGCGCGCTGGGAGCGCTGATGAACCGCGTGCCCGACAGCGTGGAGCGCCTCGGGGCCGGCGGGCAGTTCGTGCGCGTCGCGGTACGCCGCCTGGCCGTGGGCGACGTGATCCGCGTGCGGCCAGGCGAGGCCTTTCCCGCCGATGGCTGCGTGACCGACGGCGACACCAGCGTCGACGAGGCCCTGCTCACCGGCGAGTCGCGGCCCGTGCCGCGCGGCCGCGGCGAGCGCGTGCTGGCCGGCAGCCACAACCTCTCGGCCGTGGTGCAGCTCCGCATCGAATCGGTGGGGCAGGGCACGCGCTTCGCGCAGATCGTCGCGCTGATGGAAAGCGCCTCGCTGGGCAAGCCGCGCCTGGCCCGGCTGGCCGACCGGGTGGCACGGCCTTTCCTGATCGGCGTGCTGGCCGCGGCCGCGCTGGCGGCTGCGCTCTGGTGGCCCGCCGGCCCGGGCCAGGCACTGATGGTGGCGGTCGCGGTGCTGATCGTGACCTGCCCCTGCGCACTGTCGCTGGCCACACCGGCCGCGATGCTTGCGAGCGCGGGCGCATTGGCGCGCGGCGGCGTGCTGGTGCATGACCTGCAGGCGCTCGAGGCGCTGGCCTCGGTCGACACCGTGGTCTTCGACAAGACCGGCACGCTCACGCGCGACACGCCGCGGCTCGACCGCGTGTACTGCCGCGAGGGCCTGCGGCCGGCCGATGCGGTCGAGCTGGCGGCGGCGCTCGGTGCGCAATCGCTCCATCCCGTGGCCAGGGCGCTGGTCCGCGCCTGGGACGAAGAACATCGCACGCCGCCGGACTGGCAGGCGCTGGAGGTGCGCGAGCAGGCAGGGCAGGGGCTCGAAGGGCATCTGCAGCGCCCCGGATCGAAGGCCCTGCCGATGCGCGTGCGCCTGGGTTCGGCCGTGCATTGCGAGGTCGAGGCGCTGCCCATCGACTCGCCGCAACTGCACCTGTCGGATGCCCATGGCTGGGTCGCGAGCTTCGTGCTGGCCGAGGAACTGCGCGCGGACGCCGCCTCGGCCGTCGTCGCGTTGAAGGCCCAGGGCATCGCGGTGCAACTGCTGTCGGGCGACCGCAGCGCCGCTGCGCAGGAAGTGGCGGCGCGCGTGGGCATCGCGCAGGTGCAGGGCGATTGCACGCCCGAAGACAAGCTGCGCGCGCTGCAACAGCTGCAGGCCGAAGGCCGGCGCGTCGCAATGGTCGGCGACGGCCTCAACGACGGGCCGGTGCTGGCCGCGGCCCATGCCTCCTTCGCGCTCGGCAACGCCGTGCCGCTGGCGCAGGCGCGCGCCGACTTCATCGTGATGGGCGGTGCCTTGTCGGCGGTGCCCGAGGCGATCGCGCAGGCGCGCCGCACGCTGAAGATCGTGCGGCAGAACCTGGCCTGGGCCGCGGGCTACAACGCGCTGTGCGTGCCCCTGGCACTGGCCGGCTGGCTGCCCGCATGGCTGGCCGGACTGGGCATGGCGTTGAGTTCGTTGCTGGTGGTGCTCAACGCGGCGCGCCTCGCGCGGCCACCGTTGGTCGCGCAGCCCGAGCCCCTTGCGCGCATGCCCTCGCTTGCGGAGGCGCAGGCCTGATGGACATCCTGTTCCTGCTCGTGCCCTTCTCGGTGGTGCTGGTGCTGGTCATCCTCGGCGGCCTGTGGTGGGCCGTCGATCGTGGGCAGTTCGAGGATGTCGAGCGCGAAGGCGAGCGCATTCTGAACAACGATTGATCTAGCGCAAGCCGCCGCGCGCGTCGAGTCGGGACACTGACCGGGTCCAAGAGAAAAAGGCCCGACGATGCAAGCTTCCCACCCTCCCGCGGCGGTCTACGCCGACACCGCCGTCCGGCAATTCGCCCTCATGTCCGTGGTCTGGGGCGTGGTCGGCATGCTGGTCGGCGTGATCATCGCGTCGCAGCTGGCCTGGCCCGAACTCAACCTCGGCATTTCCTGGCTCAGCTACGGCCGGCTGCGCCCGCTGCACACCAACGCCGTGATCTTCGCCTTCGGCGGCTGCGCCTTGATGGCCACCAGCTTCCACGTGGTGCAGCGCACCTGCCAGGTCCGTCTGTTTGCACCGGCACTGGCCTCCTTCGTGTTCTGGGGCTGGCAGCTGGTCATCGTGGCCGCGGCCATCAGCCTGCCCATGGGCTACACCAGCGGCAAGGAATACGCCGAGCTCGAGTGGCCGATCGACATCCTGATCGCGGCCGTGTGGGTGGCCTATGCCATCGTCTTCTTCGGCACCATCGCGATGCGCAAGGTGCGCCACATCTACGTGGCCAACTGGTTCTACGGCGCCTTCATCATCGCGGTGGCGCTGCTGCACATCGTCAACAGCGCCGCCATTCCCGCGGGCTGGATGAAGAGCTACTCGGCCTATGCCGGCGTGCAGGATGCGATGGTGCAGTGGTGGTACGGCCACAACGCGGTCGGCTTCTTCCTCACCGCGGGCTTCCTCGGGATGATGTACTACTACATCCCCAAGCAGGCGGGCCGCCCGGTCTATTCGTACCGGCTGTCGATCGTCCATTTCTGGGCGTTGATCTTCACCTACATGTGGGCGGGCCCGCACCACCTGCACTACACCGCGCTGCCCGACTGGACGCAGTCCATCGGCATGGTGTTCTCGCTGATCCTGCTGGCGCCCAGCTGGGGCGGGATGATCAACGGCGTGATGACGCTGTCGGGCGCCTGGCACAAACTGCGCACCGACCCGATCCTGCGCTTCCTGATCGTCGCGCTGTCCTTCTACGGCATGGCGACCTTCGAGGGTCCGATGATGTCGATCAAGACCGTCAACGCGCTTTCGCACTACACCGACTGGACCGTGGGCCACGTGCACGCCGGCGCGCTCGGCTGGGTCGGCCTGATCACCATGGGCTCGCTGTACTACCTCATCCCGCGCCTGTGGGGCCGCACCGAGATGCACAGCACGAAGGCCATCGAGCTGCACTTCTGGATGTCGACCGTGGGCATCGTGCTCTACATCGCCGCCATGTGGATCGCCGGCGTGATGCAGGGCCTGATGTGGCGCGCGGTCAATGCCGACGGCACGCTGACCTACACCTTCGTCGAAAGCGTGAAGGCCACCTACCCCTACTACGTGGTGCGCCTGCTCGGCGGCCTGCTGTACCTGGGCGGCATGCTGGTCATGGCCTGGAACGTCTGCATGACCGTGATCGCGGGCCGCTCGGTGCGCGCCGCCATCCCGCCCGTGGCCGCCGTTGCCCATGCCTGAAGAGAAGCACACCATGAGTTCCAACGCCCCCAAGACCGGCTTCTCGCACGAGAAGATCGAGACCAACAACTTCCTGATGATCGTGCTGATCCTGCTGGTGATCGCCGTCGGCGGCCTGGTGGAGATCGTGCCGCTGTTCTTCCAGAAGTCGACCACCGAGGCGGTGACCGGCGTGCAGCCGCTCGAGCCGCTGCAGCTGGTGGGCCGCGACATCTATGTGCGAGAGGGTTGCTACAACTGCCACTCGCAGATGATCCGCCCCTTCCGCGCCGAGACGCTGCGCTACGGCCACTACTCGGTGGCGGGCGAGTTCGTCTACGACCACCCCTTCCAGTGGGGCAGCAAGCGCACCGGCCCCGACCTGCACCGCGTGGGCGGCAAGTACAGCGACGAGTGGCATCGCATCCACCTGAACAACCCGCGCGACCTGGTGCCCGAGTCGAACATGCCGGCCTACACCTGGCTCGAGAAGACACCGGCCGACGCCGCCAGCATCGGCACCCACATGACGGCGCTGCGCCGCGTCGGCGTGCCCTACACCGACGAACAGATCGCCGCGGGCAAGGACGCCGTGACAGGCAAGACCGAGATGGACGCCATCGTGGCCTACCTGCAGTCGCTGGGCCTCGCGCTCAAGTGAGCCAAGACAAGAGGAGAGAAGAGATGGACATCACGACCCTGCGCATCGCGGCCACGCTGGCCTCCTTCGCGACCTTCATTGGCATCCTGGCCTGGGCTTTCTCGCGCCGTCGCCGCCAGGGCTTCGACGAGGCCGCGAACCTGCCTTTCGAGCAGGACTGAAGAAACGAACACCATGAGCGATTTCATCAGCGGCTTCTGGTCGCACTACGTCACCTACCTTTCGCTGGCCAGCATCGCGGCCTGCGCCTTGCTGCTGTGGATCACCAACCGGGCCCGCGTGCCCGGCGCCGGCGACAACACCACCGGCCACGTCTGGGACGAGGACCTGCGCGAGATGAACAACCCGCTGCCGCGCTGGTGGGTGGGCCTGTTCATCCTGACCATCGTGTTCGCGCTGGGCTACCTGGTGGCCTATCCGGGCCTGGGCAGCCTGCAGGGCCAGCTGGGCTGGAGCACGCAAGGCGAGTACGCGAAGGAGATCGCCAAGGCCAACGCCGAACTGGCGCCGGTGTATGCGAAATACACGGCCATGCCGCACGAGGCGGTGGCGGGCGACCCGCAGGCCATGGCCATCGGCGAGCGGCTGTTCCTCAACAACTGCGCGCAGTGCCACGGCTCCGACGCGCGCGGCAGCAAAGGCTTCCCCAACCTCACGGACAAGGACTGGCTCTACGGCGGCGCGCCCGAGCGGATCCAGGAGACCATCACCCAGGGCCGCACCGGCGTGATGCCGCCGATGGCCGCGGCCGTCGGCACGCCCGAGGACGTGAAGAACGTGGCGAACTACGTGCTGAGCCTGTCGGGCAGCCCGCACGACTCGGTGCGCGCCGGGCTCGGCAAGAGCAAGTTCAGCGCCTGCGCCGCCTGCCACGGCGTGGGCGGCACGGGCAACCCGGCGCTGGGCGCGCCCAACCTGGCGGACCGTGTGTGGCTGCACGGCTACGGGCAGGATGCGATCGTCTCGATCATCAACACCGGCAAGACCAACGTCATGCCGGCGCAGCAGGGCCGGCTGACCGAGGCGCAGATCCACGTGCTGGCCTCCTATGTCTGGGGCCTGTCGAACCGCGGCGCCGCGCCCTGAGTCCCGTTCGCCGATGTCCGCTTCTCCCCGTCCCGCGCCGCGCAAGGTGATCCCCATCGCCCCGGCCGAGGCCGCGTCCGTGGGCCTCTACGAGGCGCACAGGAAGATCTATGCGCGCAGCATCCAGGGCGTGTTCGCGCGCTGGCGCTGGGCCATGGTCTTCCTCACGCAGATCGTGTTCTACGGCCTGCCGTGGTTCGAGTGGGGCCAGCGCCAGATGGTGCTGTTCGACCTGGCGGCGCGGCGCTTCTACCTGTTCGGCCTGGTGCTCTACCCACAGGACCTGATCTACCTCACGGGCCTGCTGGTGGTCTCGGCCCTGCTGCTGTTCCTGTTCACTGCCGTGGCGGGGCGGCTGTGGTGCGGCTATGCCTGCCCGCAGACGGTCTACACCCAAATGTTCATGTGGGTGGAGGAGAAGATCGAAGGCCCGCGCAGCGCGCGCATGCGCCTGGACAAGGGCGGTCTGTCGATGGAGAAGGGCGTCAAGAAGAGCTTCAAGCACCTGGTGTGGCTGGGCATCGCGCTGTGGACCGGCTTCACCTTCGTGGGCTACTTCACGCCGATCCGCGAACTCGGCATGGACCTGCTGCAGGGGCGGATGGGCTCGTGGGAAGTGTTCTGGGCCTTCTTCTACGGCTTCGCGACCTACGGCAACGCGGGCTTCATGCGCGAGCAGGTCTGCAAGTACATGTGCCCCTACGCGCGCTTCCAGGGCGCGATGTTCGACCGCGACACGCTGATCGTGAGCTACGACGCGGCGCGCGGCGAGGCCCGTGGTGCGCGCGGCAAGCAGCAAGACCGCACCGGCCTGGGCGACTGCATCGACTGCACGCTGTGTGTGCAGGTGTGCCCGACCGGCATCGACATCCGCGAGGGCCTGCAGTACGAATGCATCGGCTGCGGCCTGTGCGTGGACGCCTGCAACACGGTGATGGCCAAGATGGCCTACCCGCCGGGCCTGATCCGCTATGCCACGCAGAACGGCATGGCCGGCCGCTGGTCGGCGCGCCAGGTGCTGCGGCGCGTGCTGCGACCGCGCGTGCTGGTCTACAGCGCCCTGCTGGCCGCGCTGTGCCTGGGCCTGCTTGCGAGCCTGGTGGTGCGCACGCCGCTCAAGGTCGACGTGGTGCGCGACCGCGCCTCGCTCGCGCGCATCGCCGAGGGCGGCATGCTGGAGAACGTGTATCGGCTGCAGCTGATGAACGCCACCGAGCGGCCGCAGCGCTACGCCATCTCCGTCAGCGGCCTCGACGGGCTGAGCGTGGCCGCCGGCGCCTCGCTCGAGGTGCTGCCGGCCGAGTCGCGCTGGGTCGCGGTGCGCTTGCAGCTGCCCTATGGCACGGCGCCGGCGGGTTCGCACACCGTGCATTTCGATGTGCGCTCGGAAGACGGCGCGTCGCATGTCTCCGAGAAAGCCATCTTCCTGGTCCCGCGCTAGCGCGGACCGCCACGCTCCACAGAAAGAGATCCTCATGAATGCGCCCGGCCTCCTGCCCACCGTTGCCGAACCTTGGTGGAAGTTTCCCTATGTCTGGATGGTGATCGCCGGCCCGGCCATCGTCGTGGTGGCGGGTTTCACCACGCTGTGGATCGCGATCCGCACCCCCGACCCGGTGGTGGCCGAGGACTACTACCGCCAGGGCGTGGAGATCAACAAGACCCTGGCCGACAAGAAGCTGATGCCGGCGCAGTCGGGTCGCAACCATGCGGCCACGCCCAGCGACGACGTGCCGCTGCCGAAGCACTGACGGCCATGAAGCAACGCATCCGCCGCCTGGCCTGGATCCTCTGGCCCTCGTTCCTGCTGGCATGCGTGGTGGAGATCGGGGTGTTCGCGCTGGTCGATCCGGGCGACCTGCACTGGCGCGGCGAGCCGCTGCCGCTCTCGCGGCAGGGCATCTACACGCTGGGTTTCTTCGCGTTCTGGGCGCTGGGCATGGGCTCGAGCGCGCTGACGGCGCTGCTCGGCATGTCCAGGCGCGAGATCAACAGGCCGGAGGATTGAGCGGCACGTCGGTGTTTCCACCGTCGCGCCCTTTCTTTCAGGGGACGGTCCGGTAGACCGTGCGCTCCGAAGTTCCATCGCCAGAGGTGATGAGCAATCGCCCGTCGATGGCGGCCATGCCGGGTGCGTTGTCGACTCCGCCCACAGGGCGTTCGATTTTCCAGTTCTGCAGATCGACGGATGAAACGGCGTCGAAATCGTAGGCGGTGGGATTGATGAACAGGCGGTCATTGAGCACGGCGCATTGCGTGCTGCGTTGCGGGAATCGCGGCGGGTAGCCTGCGTGCACGGTCCAGTTCACGCCATCGGCAGAGGTCGCGACCTGGTTGCCCACGAGCAGAAGTGAGCCGCGCCAGTTCAGTGCGCACGAGGGTGAGCCGACGCCGGCAGGGAGGGGCGCGCTGATTTTTCGCCAAGTGACGCCATCGTCCGAAGAAGCCCACAAGTCCTGGAGAAATGCGCTGCCATCGCGTCCGCCACTCAGGTACAGCGTGTCGCCGACCTTGGCCATCACATGGTTGCGTCGACCGGCGAAGGGCGCTGCGGGCGTCTGCTCGCGCCAGCTCGTCCCGTCGAACTTCCAGACGTGGTTCAGGTAGTTGCCCGTGAGCTTTCCGTAAGCGCCGACCGCTTGACCACCCGACAGGTAGATGGCCTTGCCGTCGCTGGCCAGTGCAAAGGCGCCGCTCATCGGCATCGTGCTCGCGGGCAACTCGGGTTGGCGCCAACCGCTGCCCAGGTCGGCAGAGGTCCAGGTCTCCATCACGCCGGAGTAGAACCCGGCGGAAACCACCACCGGGGTGTTGCCGATCTGGCTGAGCGCGAAGTTGGCGAGGAAACCCGGCGTGGTTTGCGCTGTTTCCCAGCGCTGATAGCTCAGCGAGGCAGGATCGCTCACGGTGATCGTGTACGGCAGTTGCCAGGGCGAACCCTCGACCGGCCGCGCGCAGGTGAGCGGGCTGTCGTAGCACAGGCGCACCTCGAAGCTCCCGTTGTGTACGCCCGCCGCGAGGGTCGGTTGGGTGAACATCACGATCGAGTATCTCAATGTGGACATGGCCGAGATGCCGACCGACTTCGCGATGATCACGCCCTTGGCGTCGATGATCGCCACATTGATCGGTTCCGCGAGCGTCCTGCTCGAAATGGCGTCGATGAGGATGGGCGTCGACGTGCCCGGGAGCATTGTGAGCTCGGCCTTCGAAGGGACGAAACTGAGCCACGCGCCTGCGCTGGAGGGCGCGCCAGGGCCGTTGCCTGATCCGCCTGCGTCACTGCTGCCTCCGCCGCCTCCGCCTCCGCCGCATCCCGCCAGACAGGCGGCAACCCAGGCCGCGATCGCGAATTTCCATAACCGCATTGCTTCTCTTCCGTTTCGTTGTGTGTGAGGCCACATCGGGCGGCCCTTGTTGAATGAGCGCGCGGAAGTTACCTGATGTTTCGAAGCGGTGCAATGCGATTCGCGAGAAGCGTTCGCCGAAGGCTGTGTGCGGCTTCCTTGAAAAGCAGTGGAGATTGAAGAAGAGGGCCGGCTCAACAGGCCGGAGGATTGACGATGCGCTTGAGCTTGTCGGCGTCGACGATGCGCACATGGCGCTGCTGCACGGCCACGATGCCGTCCTCGACGAACTTCGACAGCGTGCGGCTCACGGTCTCGAGCTTGAGCCCGAGGTAGCTGCCGATCTCCTCGCGGGTCATGCGCAGCACCAGTTCCGACTGCGAGAAGCCGCGCGCATGCAGCCGCTGCACCAGGTTCAGCAGGAACACGGCCAGGCGCTCCTCGGCGCGCATGCTGCCCAGCAGCAGCATCACGCCGTGCTCGCGCACGATCTCGCGGCTCATGATCTTGTGCACGTGGCGCTGCAGGGCCGTGACCTCGCGCGACAGCTCCTCGATGCGGTCGAAGGGCATCACGCAGACCTCGGAGTCCTCGAGCGCCACCGCATCGCAGGTGTGGTGCTCGCTCACGATGCCGTCCAGCCCGATGATCTCTCCCGCCATCTGGAAGCCCGTGACCTGGTCGCGGCCGTCCTCGGCCGTGATGCAGGTCTTGAAGACGCCCGTGCGGATCGCATAGAGCGAGGTGAAGCGCTCCCCGTTGTGGAACAGCGCCTCGCGCCGCTTGACCTTGCGCCGCGTCGCGACGATCTCGTCGATGCGTTCCAGCTCCGCGGGCTGCAGGCCCACGGGCATGCAGAGCTCGCGCAGGTTGCAGTTGGAGCAGGCGACTTTGATGGTTTCGGGTGTCATGGGCGGTTCGGTGCCGGCCGGGAAGGGCGCGGCATCGCTACAAGTTGTTGCCTTCATTGTCGTCGCCGATCCGTGCATGGGACTTGATGCAGGTCAAGGAAGTCCAGCCCGGTCACCGGCACAGTCACAGAGCCCCGTGTGCCACATCACCATGCCAACCACCCTTTCTCCCGTCCCCGCTGCCCCCGCTTCGCCCGCCGTGCCTCCGTCCGCCGCGCCCGCCATGACGGCCACGATGCTGCAGCGCTTCGACGTGCAGGGCCCGCGCTACACCTCCTACCCGACCGCCGACCGCTTCGTCGAGGCCTTCGGCAGCGAGGACTACGCGCAGGCGCTGCGCCAGCGCGCGCTGAGCACCGGCGCCCGGGCGCTGCCGCTGTCGCTCTACGTGCACCTGCCCTTCTGTGCCTCGCTGTGCTATTTCTGCGCCTGCAACAAGATCGTGACCGGGCACCCGGAGCGCGCCGAGGCGTACCTGGACTATCTTGGGCGCGAGATCGACCTGCAGGTGGCGCAGCTCGGGCGCGGCACGGCCGTGAGCCAGCTGCACCTGGGCGGCGGCACCCCGACCTTCCTCGACGATGCGGCGCTGGCGCGGCTGATGGCGATGCTGCGCGGCGCCTTCACGCTGGCGCCCGACGGCGAGTACGCGATCGAGATCGACCCGCGCACGATCGACGAGGCCCGGCTCGAACGGATCGCGGCGCTGGGCTTCAACCGGCTGAGCTTCGGCGTGCAGGACTTCGATGCGGCCGTGCAGAAGGCGGTGCACCGCATCCAGCCCGCCGCGCAGGTCTTCGACCTGGTGGCGTCGGCGCGCCGGCTGGGCTTTGGCTCGATCAACGTCGATTTGATCTACGGCCTGCCGAAGCAGACTGCGGCCTCCTTCGATCGCACGCTGGAACAGATCTGCGAACTGCGGCCCGAACGCATCGCGCTCTACGCCTATGCCCACCTGCCCGAGCGCTTCAAGCCGCAGCGCCGCATCGACCCGGCCGAACTGCCCGATGCCGCCGCCAAGCTCGACATGCTCTCGCGCTCGATCGCGGCGCTGACCGCGGCCGGCTACGTCTACATCGGCATGGACCATTTCGCGCTGCCCACCGACCCGCTGGCCATTGCCCGTCGCCAGGGCCGGCTGCACCGAAATTTCCAGGGCTACAGCACCCAGCCCGAATGCGACCTGGTGGCGCTGGGCGTGTCGGCCATCGGCCGGGTCGGCGCCACCTACAGCCAGAACGCCAAGACGCTGGACGAGTACTACGACCTGCTCGACCAGGGCCGGCTGCCAGTGGTGCGCGGGCTGGCGCTGTCGCGCGACGACGTGCTGCGGCGCGCGGTGATCATGGCGCTGATGTGCCAGGGACAGCTGAGCTTCGAGTCCATCGGCCTGGCGCACCTGGTCGACTTCCGCCAGCACTTCGCGGCCGAGCTCGAGGCGCTGCAGCCGCTGGTGGCGCAGGGCCTGGTCACGGTCGACGCGCACGAGATCGAGGTCACGCCCATCGGCTGGTTCTTCGTGCGCGCCATCGCGATGGTGTTCGACCGCTACCTGCAGGCCGACCGCAACCGCTCGCGCTTCTCGCGGATCATCTGATGCAGACGGCGCTCATCGGCAGCGCGTTGTTGATGGGCCTGGCCGGCGGCCCGCACTGCGTGGCCATGTGCGGCGCGGCCTGCGCGGGCGTGATCCGCTTCGCACGCGCGCCCGCGGGCGGCGGCGTGGCGGTGCTGCCTGCGCCGGCGGTGCCGGCCGCGGTCCTGTTCCATGCGGCGCGCCTGGCCAGCTACGCGGCCGGGGGCGCTCTCGCGGCGACCGCCGTGCAGGGCCTGGCCTTCGCGAGCGAACAGGTCGCGTTGCTGCGGCCGCTCTGGCTGCTGCTGCATGTGGCGGTGTTCGCCTGGGGCCTGCTGCTGGCCGTGGCCGGGCGCCAGCCCCTGTGGGCCCACAGCCTGGGGCGGCTGCTGGCGCGCCGGCTGCGGCCCCGGGGTGGCTCCCGCTGGAGCGTCATCGCGACGGCTGCACTGTGGGTCTCGATGCCCTGCGGGCTGCTGTACTCGGCGCTGATGCTCGCGGCGCTGGGCAACGACGCCTGGCAGGGCGCGGCCGTGATGGCCGCCTTCGCCCTCGGCAGCGGCATCGCCCTGCTGGTCGCGCCCTGGCTCTGGCGACGCCTGCACGGCGTCTTCGGTGAGTCCCGGCGCGAATGGGGCACGCGCCTCGCGGGCGCGGTGCTGGCCGCGGTGGCGCTGCAGGCCGTGTGGCACGACCTGGGCCGGCAGATCGCGATCTGGTGCCAGTAGGGCGCTCCGGGCCGCCTGCCGTCCCTACTTCACCAGCTTCAACGTGCCCTTCATGATCGAGGAGTGGCCGGGGAAGGAGCAGAAGAAGGTGTAGCTGCCGGCCGCGTCCAGCCTGGCGACCGCGAAGCTCACGCTGTCGCTCTCGCCGCCGCCGACGATCCGGGTGTGGGCCAGCACGCGGGCATCGCCGGCCTTCACGTAGTTCTGCGCCGCGCCAGCCGCGATGCCGTCGCTCGCGACCGCCTGCACGTCGGCCGTCTTGCTCAGCACCCAGTTGTGGCCCATGGCCTGCTTCGGCAGCTTGCCGCTGTGCTTGAGCTTGACGGTGAACTCCTTGCAGCCCTTGCTGACTTCGATCACCGGCCTGTTGAACTGCATGGCGTCGTTGCCCTCGATCTCGATCGTGCAGTCGGCGGCGAAGGCGGGCGCGGCGGCGAAGGCGAGCAGGGCAAGGGCGAAGCGGGAGGCAAGCATGGGACGGGTTTCCTGAAGAAGGCGGCAGGTCGAGGCGCCCGCCGCATCACAGGCATTGTGCGAACGCGCGGCGCGGCGTCGTCTGAGCTGCATCAAGGGCCGCGCATTCCGCCTGCCCCTTGCGTTCAGCTGCCCGGCTCGATCCCGTGCGAGCGCAGCAGCGCCCTGGCGCGCCGCAACGCGTGCTCCAGGTCGAGGATCAGCGCCGCGGCATCGAGGTCGACGCCGAAGTCGCGCTCGAGCCGGCGCGCCGCCAGGGCCTGCTGCAGGTCGGCGCTCTGGAAGCGCCAGGCGTTGGGCGGCTCGCTGCGCGAGGGCACCGAGACGATGCCGACTTCGACCAGCTGCACCACCCATTCGATGCCGGCGCCGCAGGCGTGGGCCAACTCCTGCGCGGCCAGCGGATGGGCCGCGCTGAGCGTGGTGGTGGTTGTCGTGGTGACGGAAACACGGGCCATGGTGCTCAGACTCCCAGGTGGCGGCGCGGGTGGAAGCCGCTGCTGGCCTCGGCCAGCCGTTCGTAGGCCTGCCGCACGGCATCGGTGTCGGCCGGCGGCAGCGCGATCTCCAGCAGCAGGTACAGGTCGCCGGGCGGCGTGCCGGCAAAGCCGCGGCCCTTGAGCCGCAGCTTGAGGCCGTTGCGGGCCTTGGCCGGCACGGTGAGTTCGACCGTGCCGCCGGTGGGGACGGGCACCTCGACCTGGGCGCCGAGCGCGGCCTCGCTGGGCGTCACCGGCAGCGTCATGTAGAGGTCGCGGCCCTCGATGCGGTAGCGCGCATGCGGCGCGATGCGCACTTCGAGGTAGAGGTCGCCGGCCGGCTCGCCGCCGTGGCCCGGCATGCCTTGCTTGGCGAGCCGGATGTACTGGCCCGGATGGACGCCGGCCGGGATCTTCACGCTCAGCGTGCGGGTCTGGAGCGCGGGCTGGCCGTCGGCGCCGGTCTCGATGCCGCGCAGCGAGATCTCGCGCTCGGCGCCCCCCAGCGCCTCTTCCAGCGTGATCTCGATCGCGGCGTGGTGGTCCTCGCCGCGTGCGCGGTAGTTCTGTCGTGCCGCGCTGCGGCGCTCCGAGGCGCCGAACAGCGAAGAGAAGAACTCGCTGAACTCGGCCTGGTCGGCCGGGCCGTGGGCGCCGGTCGGCGGGCCGCGGTGGAACTCGAAGCCTTCGTCCCAGCCGGGCGGCGGCTGGAAGTGGCCGTCGGGGCTGCCGCCGCGCGCGACGCGCTCGGCCAGCGCGTCGTAGGCGGCGCGCTTCTCCTTGTCGCCCAGCACGTCCTTGGCCTCGTTGACGTCGCGCATACGCTGCTCGGCGTCGGGTTCCTTGCTGACGTCGGGGTGGTACTTGCGGGCGAGCTTGCGGTAGGCCTTGCGCACCTCGTCGTCGGACGCGGTGCGGTCGATGCCCAGAGCGCTGTAGTAGTCCTTGAATTCCATGGTGCGTGGCGGTTCCTTGGGTGGGCGACGCGAGCGGTCGGGGCGTTCTGCGGGGTGCTAGGCCAGGGCCGCTTCGCCGTCCGTGTCTGCGTGCCGCAGCAGCGGCGTCACGGCCCATGTGGTGCCGCTGCGTTCGAAACGCAATGGCTGCGCATTGCCCAGGAGCTTGAAATCGACCGGCACGCCCAGCAGTGCGGCCAGTGCGTACAGCGTGCCGCCGTGCGCCACCACGAGCACCGGGCCGGGCTGGCGCAGGGCGGCGTCGAGCGCGGCGCGCTTGCGAGCGACGAACTGCGCGAGCGTCTCGCCGCCCTCGGGCTCGCAGGCCCAGTCGATCTGGGCCGACGAGGTGCCGATGAGCGCGCCGAAGTTGCGCTCGCGCAGCACCTCGTGCGCGGTGGGTGTGAGCTGCAGCGCGGCGGCCACGGTGTTCGCGGTGTCGAGGGCGCGCCGCGCGTCGCTGCAGACGATGGTGCGGATCGGCTCGCCCGCCAGCAGCCCGGCGGCCTGTGCCGCCTGCTGCAGGCCGAGTTCGCTCAGCGGCTCGTCGGGCGCCTGGAAGATGCGCTGGGCGTTGCGGCCGGTCTGGCCGTGGCGCAGGAAGTAGAAGTGGTCGCAGGCCGGCGCGAGCGGCTGCGCCGCCGCGAGCCGGATCAGCTGGTCGAGGCCGTTGCCGGCACTGTGGGTGGGGGATATCTGTGGGGACATGGACGAGATGATGTCAGTAGGCGAGCTGCACCGGCGTGCCCTCGCGCTGTGCCCGCACGTCGGCGGGGTGGAAGGGCAGCGGGTGCCACTGCTTGGCCGCGAACAGCGGCAGCTGGTCGTAGGCGCGCGGCGAGGCCAGGTCGCTGCTCTGGCCGTAGGTCAGCAGGCCTTGGGCGACCGGGCCGTTGGCGTCGAAGCTCACGACCTGCATGTAGCTGCTGCCGTAGTTGACGTTGTAGCCCTTGGGGTCGATCAGCGACTGGCCCTGGGATTCGAGCTTGTTGAGCACGCCTTCGAACTCGTCGCCGCCATGCAGCGCGATCTTCTGGCCGCGCACCGTGCGCGACTGCGGCACGCCCAGCGGCACGTCGGCCGCGAAGCCGGCGGTGCGCAGGATGCCGACCGCGTCGCCGAGCGCCTTGAGCACCGCGTCGCGCGTGGCGGGCGTGGCCATGTCGAGGCCGGCCGGCGTCGCCACGGGCTGGGCCGGATCGAAGGGCACGCGCCAGACCTTCGGCACGTCCTTGGTCTTGCGCCAGAACTCGCGGAACAGCGCCGCGCCCTTCGCGTCGGCGTTGCTGGTCCGGTCCCAGGCCGACAGCACGCGGCAGCCCAGGGCCTGGTCGGTGTTCAGCGCGCTGGCGCTGGCCTGGCAGGCGGCCTGCAGGTCGTCCATCACCAGCATGCCGGCGAGGTTCTTGTCGCGGAAGATCACGCTGCGCAGTTCGGCCGCGCCCATGCGGTTGCCGGGCAGGCCGTCGTTGCCAGCCAGGCGCCCACGGATTTCCATGATCGCGCTGCGCGTGCGCAGCCGCTGCGGCACACCAATGGGGCCGACCAGCGGCGAGACGCCGGCCATCGGCGCGGTCTCGGGGTTGCTGAGCCAGAAGCCGTCGTTGCTGTTCTGCACGTAGTCGGGCGTGATGACGACCGGCATGCGGGCCGGCGCGATGATGCCGGGCGCGGCGGCCGTGGCGTCGCGGTTCCAGGCGCAGGCGCTGCGCGAACCGTCGAGCACCGGCAGCCCGGCCGCGTTGAGCAGCGCCGCCGCGGCGGGCGAGGGCGCGCAGGCCTTGAGCATGTCGGCCGACACATCGGGCACCACCGACAGGTCGGCGTACATCGCGTTGCCGTCGCGGTCGGCCGCGATGGTGTTGATCCACGGCATGCCCTGGTTGCCCATGGCTGCGCGCAGCTCGCCCACGTTGCGCGCCTGGGCCATCTTCATCCAGCTCTCGGCCGAGCGCACGTTGAGCGTGTTGGCGTCGCGGATGGCGTAGGCCTTCTGCGCGGTCCAGCCGAGGCCGGCGCGCGGCAGCGAGATCACGGGGCCCCAGTCGGTCGAATAGAAGGTGTGTTGCACCGGGGTGGCACCACCCGTGGCGGCAGCCGGCAGCACCACGGTGCGCGCGACCATCTTCCTGGGCTGGCCGTCGACCCAGTACACGGTCGGGTCGGTGGCGTCGAGCTTGAGCTCGTACAGCGTGAAGCGCTTGCCGGTCGAGACGGTGTGCGTCCAGGCCACGTCCTTGTTGAACCCGATCGACACCACCGGGCTCAGGCCGCCGGTGGCGCCCATCACGTCGACCTTGCCGGGAATGGTCAGGTGCATTTCCCAGAAGCGGTTGGTGCCGGTCCATGGGAAGTGCGGGTTGCCCAGCAGCAGGCCACGGCCGTCGGGCGTGGCGTTGCGGCCGAAGGCCCAGCCGTTGGAGCCGAGCTCGCCGCCTTCGGGGTTGGCGTTGAAGCTGTGGCGGCCGATCTCGGCCACGGCTTGCTGCAGGTCGACCGGCGCCGCGCCCGTCTTCGTGCCCGGCGTGGGCGGCACGGCCGCCAGCACGGCGCCCGCCAGCGCACCCAGGCCGCCCTGGATCATCGATTGCTCGGTGGCGCGTGACAGGTCGGTCAGCGTCATCGGCCGCACCCAGGGCTTGCCGCGGCATTCGGCGGGCAAGCCCTGGCCTCCGTTCTGCCCGGCGTCCTGCAGGTAGCGGTTGTAGCCGGCCACGTAGCCGCGCAACGCGGCCTGCACGTCGGGACCGGTGGTGGCCGCGGCGCGCGCCAGCGCGGCGTCGTCCATGTGATAACGGATGAACAGGTCGATCTGCGCGTTAGGCACGCGGCCCAGGCCCAGGTCGCCCATGTTCTGGGCACCGAGGAACTGCGAACGCTCGCCGCGCAGCGTCAGCAGGTGCTCGGCGGTCTGGCAGACGTTGTCCTGCGCATGCGCATAGGCGCTGCCGTAGGCCAGGCCTTCGTAGTCGGGCGCCGTGATGTGCGCGATGCCGAAGGTGGTGCGCTCGATGGTCACGCTGCGCCCGCCGGGCGGGGGTGTGCTGGCGCAGGCGGCGAGCAGGGCGGCCAGGCCCACGGGCAGGGCCGTGAGCGCAAACCGGGAGGGCGTGGCGTGCTTCTTCGATGTCATGCGGATGTCTCTCTTGAAATGGGAACAGGCCAGCCGATTAAAGGACGAGCCTTTGCCGCGCGTTGTCGCCAGTGCGGCAGGCCGCGCGCTTTCAGCCGAAACGCATGCCCTTGGGGCGGGCCTGCAGCCGGTGGATGTAGGCGTCGATCTTCGGGCGGTTCGAGCGGCCGCCGAACGCGCGGTGCCAGATGAACATGGCGCCGATCATCACGTCGGCCGCGGTGAACTGTGACCCGAACAGGTAGGGCCCGTCGCCGAGTTCGCGTTCGACTGCGTCCTTGGCGGTCTCGAAGTCGGTCCAGCCGCGTGCGCTGTTGTTGCTGCGGATCTTCAGCAGGCTGTCGCCCATCGCGGGCTCGAGCTGCGCGGTCGAATAGACCATCAGCGACAGGTAGCGCCCGCGATCGGGCGAGCCGATGGCCGGAGCCAGCCGCTTTCCGGGAAACTTCTCGGCCAGGTACATGCAGATGGCGGCGTTCTCGAACACGCGCGTGCGGCCGTCGACCAGCGCCGGCAGCTTGCCCGCCGGATTGATTTTCAGGTAGTCGGGTTTCTTGTGCGCCTTCTCGCGGATGAGCGTGGTCACGATCTCATAGGGGGCGCCGGTCTCGTCGAGCATCCACTTGGCCACCTGCGAGCGGCTGTGCGGATCGAAGTAGAGCTTCATGGCCATCGTCGGCCTCCTTTGTCCAGCGGGACTCAGAACTTGGGAATGCGCAGCGTCTTGCTGACCATCAGCGTGCCCGACAGCGCGAACAGCAGGACCAGCGGGTGCAGCTGCCACGGGCCGAGCACCCAGGCACCGCCCCAGACCGCATCGCCCACGCGGCCCTGCCATGCCGCCCAGGCCAGCACGGCCACCAGCACCACGCTGGTCGGGATCGGCGTGCCTTCGAAATACTTGACCTTGTCGGCACCCTCGGACAGGGCCTCGGCCGTGACGTTGTAGCGCGCCAGCCGGCTCACGCCGCAGCAGACGAAGTAGACCAGCACCAGGCAGTCCCAGCCGCCGGACAGGCCGGCCGCGAAGGCCAGCGCGGCGGGTGCGACGCCGAAGGAGATCACGTCGGCCAGCGAGTCGAGCTCGCGCCCCAGCGCCGAATGGGTCTGGCGCCAGCGCGCGATGCGGCCGTCGAACACGTCGAACACGAAGGCCGCCGGTGCCAGCGCCGCGGCCCAGAGGAAATGCGAGAGCGAGGGCTTCGCCATGTAGGCCATCGCCAGGAAGACGGCGCCGACGCCGCAGGCCGCATTGCCCAGCGTGAACACGTCGGCCAGGTGGAAGCCGCGGATCATGGAGAAATGCTGGCGCTTGGGTGCGTTGGTGGGCAGGGGCGTGGACATGGCGCGGATCCTCGGAAGCGGAGAGCGGGCCGCCGGTCGGCAGCCGCATCGCCGCACCTTAGCGCAATCGGCGCGCGCGCCTTGTAGGCTCAGTCCGGCGTCTCGGCGCCGATGCGCGTGAGCAGCGCGCGGTTGCCGCCCGACTTCTTGGCCGCATACATCGCCTCGTCGGCGTAGCGGATCAGCTGTTTGTAGTCGTCGCCGTGCTCGGGGTACAGCGCGATGCCGATGCTCGGCGACACCTGCAGCTGCCGCTCGGCCAGCACGAAGGGCAGGCGCAGCACGCTGAGGATGCGCCCGGCGACCGCCATCGCCTGGCCGGCCGAAGGGTCGTTGTCCAGCAACACCAGGAACTCGTCGCCGCCGATGCGCCCGACGGTATCGGCCGGCCCCATGCAGTGGCGCAGCCGCAGCGCGGTCTCCTGCAGCAGCAGGTCGCCCACCGCATGGCCGAAGCTGTCGTTGACCTGCTTGAACATGTCCAGGTCGAGGTAGACCACCGCGAAGCGCGACGAGGTCGTGCGGGCCCGCTGCAGGGCGGCCTCCATGCGGTCGTGCAGCAGCGCGCGGTTGGGCAGGTCGGTCAGCGGGTCGTGGCGCGCGATGTGCCGCAGCCAGGTGTCGCGGCGCTTGCGTTCGATCGCGGTCGCGACCTGGTCCGCAACGAACTGCAGCAGCTCGACATCGGCGTCGCTGTAGCGCTCGTCGCCCGAATAGCTCTGCACCACCAGCACGCCGAGGATGCCCTGTTGTGTGTGCAGCGGCACGCCCAGCCAGTCGAGCGAGCCCTTGCCGACGTCGAGCTTCACGCGCGCCGGCAGCGGGGTCGGGGTGTCGGAGCGCAGCAACAGCGGCTGGCCGCTGCGGATCACCTCGGCGCTCAGCGTGCCGGCGCTCAGGGTCAGCGGCGCGGGCGGCGTGTGATGGGTGTCGACGTAGTAGGGGAAGGTCAGCGCATCGGTGGCCTCGTCGTAGAGGGCGACGAAGAAGTTCAGCGCCGGCAGCAGGTCGCCCACGATCCGGTGCACGCGTTCAAACAGCGCGACCAGGTCTTCGGCCGTGTGCGCGGCCTCGGACACCGCGTACAGCGCGGCGCGCATCGATTCGGCGCGCCGCCGCTCGGTCACGTCGCGCGCCACGGCCACCCGCACCTGGTCGGCCTCGGACCAGCGCGCCGACCACATGATGTACACCGGGCGCCCGTCCTTGCGCCGGTAGCGGTTCTCGAAGTGCGGGTCCTGGACGCCGGCGATGACCTTGTCCACGCCTTCGAGCGTCCTGGCGCGGTCTTCGGGCCAGACGAAGTCGATCATCGGCTGGCCGACCATTTCCTCGGCGGTGTAGCCGAAGATCCGCTCGCAGGCCGCGCTCAGGAAGACGAAGCGGCCCGAAGCGTCGACCACGCAGATGGCGTCGACCAGCAGGTCCATGACGGTGTGGAGGAAGGCGGCGCCGTGGCGGTTCATGGAAAGGGCAGGGGAGCGGATGCAGCCGCCGAACGCACATGTCGTGCCAATGCAGGGGCGAATCATGCCGTACTCGGCGTCCGCCGGTCGCCGGTGGGCTTTCGCCGGACCCTTGCGCCAGATCAAGAGCGCGCCAGATGCGGGCCGCCCGCGCCGTTGCTGCGCCCGAAGGCGCCTAACATTCCCGCGGACCGCAACGGCCGCGGCAGCGCGGCAAAGGACACACAAGCATGTACTACAGCAGTGGCAACTACGAGGCCTTCGCCCGGCCGCGCAAGCCCCAGGGCGTGGAGAACAAGACGGCATGGTTCGTCGGTTCGGGCCTGGCAGCCCTGGCGGGCGCGGCCTTCCTGATCCGCGACGGACACATGCCGGGGAACCGGATCACCATCCTCGAGCGGCTCGCGCTGCCCGGTGGCGCGCTCGACGGGCTCAAGGTGCCGGAGAAGGGCTTCGTGATCCGCGGCGGGCGCGAGATGGAGAACCACTTCGAATGCCTGTGGGACCTGTTCCGCTCGATTCCCTCGCTCGAGGTCGACGGCGCGAGCGTGCTCGACGAGTTCTACTGGCTCGACAAGGACGACCCGAATTATTCCTTGCAGCGCGCCACGATGAACCGCGGCGAGGACGCCCACACCGATGGCCTGTTCACGCTCAGCGACCAGGCGCAGAAGGAGGTCGTCAAGATGTTCCTCTCGACCCGGGCCGAGATGGAGAACAAGCGCATCGACGAGGTGCTGGGGCGCGACTTCCTCGACAGCAACTTCTGGCTCTACTGGCGCACCATGTTCGCCTTCGAGGAGTGGCATTCGGCCCTCGAGATGAAGCTGTACCTGCACCGCTTCATCCACCACATCGGCGGGCTGCCGGACTTCTCCGCGCTCAAGTTCACCAAGTTCAACCAGTACGAGTCGCTGGTGCTGCCGCTGGTCGCGTGGCTGCAGGAGAAGGGCGTGGTGTTCCAGTACGGCACCGAGGTCACCGATGTCGACTTCGACATCGCGGCCGGGCGCAAGCAGGCCACATGCATCCACTGGACGAAGGACGGTGCGGCCGGCGGGGTCGACCTGGCACCCGACGACCTGGTGTTCATGACCATCGGCTCGCTCACCGAGAATTCCGATAACGGCGACCACCAGACGCCCGCCAGGCTCGACGAGGGTCCCGCGCCGGCGTGGGACCTGTGGCGACGCATCGCCGCCAAGGACCGGGCCTTCGGCCGGCCCGACGTGTTCGGCGCGCACATCCCCGAGACCAAGTGGGAGTCGGCCACCGTCACCACGCTCGATGCGCGGATTCCGCAATACATCCAGAAGATCGCCAAGCGCGACCCGTTCAGCGGCAAGGTGGTGACCGGTGGCATCGTCACCGCCCGGGACTCAGCCTGGCTGATGAGCTGGACGGTGAACCGGCAGCCGCATTTCAAGCAGCAGCCCAAGGACCAGATCGTGGTCTGGGTCTATGCGCTGTTCGTGGACACGCCCGGCGATTACGTGAAGAAGCCGATGCAGGACTGCACGGGCGAGGAGATCACACAGGAATGGCTCTACCACCTGGGCGTGCCGGTCGAGGACATCGCCGAACTGGCCGCGACCGGCGCGAAGACCGTGCCGGTGATGATGCCGTACATCACGGCCTTCTTCATGCCGCGCCAGGCCGGCGACCGGCCGGACGTTGTGCCCGAGGGGGCGGTCAACTTCGCCTTCATCGGCCAGTTCGCCGAGTCGAAGCAGCGCGATTGCATCTTCACCACCGAGTACTCGGTGCGCACGCCGATGGAGGCCGTCTACACGCTGCTGGGCGTCGAGCGCGGCGTGCCGGAGGTGTTCAACTCCACCTACGACATCCGCACGCTGCTGGCCGCGACCGGCCGGCTGCGCGACGGCAAGGAACTCGACATTCCGGGCCCGGCCTTCCTGCGCAACCTGCTGATGAAGAAGCTCGACAGCACCCAGATCGGCGCGCTGCTGCGGGAGTTCAAGCTGGTGGCCGACGATTGAGCGCGGCCGGCGGCCTCAGGGCCTGTAGCCCGTGCGGTCCTGGTCCGTGATCGCGCGCAGCACCCGGCAAGGCGCGCCGGCGGCGATCACGCCCGCGGGGATGTCGCTCGTGACCACGCTGCCCGAGCCGACGATCGAGCCCTCGCCGATCGTCACGCCAGGGTTCAGGTGCACGCCGGCGCCGATCCACACGCGATGGCCGATCCGCACCGGCTTGGCGCGGCAGCCGCCCGCCGCGCGCTCCGCGGGGTCAAGTGCGTGGTTGCTGGTGTAGATGCCCACACGCGGTGCCAGCAGCACGTCGTCGCCGATGAAGATCCCGCCGCCGTCGAGCATCACGCAATCGAAGTTGGCGTAGAAGTTGTTGCCGATGTGGATGTTGCGTCCGAACTCGCAGCGGAAGGTGGGCTCGAAATGCACGCCGCGGCCGACCGATCCCAGAAGCTCAGCCAGCAGCGCTTCCCGCTCGGCGGCCGGGCGCGAGAAGGACTGGTTGTAGGCGTTGGTCAACAGCACGGCCTGCTGGCGCGCGGCCACCAGTTCCGCCGTCAGGTCGTTGTACATCTGTCCGCTCTGCATGTGGGCGAACTGCCGCTGCAGGTCGAGGGACGGCAGGGTGGGGCTGTGCATCCGCGGAATGCTCTCATGGCCGCGCCGGAGGCGGGACGGCCTTGGCCCCCCGCGAGGCAGGGAAAAGGGTGAGGCATCGCGTCAACCGGCCTTTCTCAGCCAGCGGGTGATGGCGACCCGATGGGCGGCGTTCTCGCGCCGCTCGCGGGCCAGCACCTTGAGGGTGACGATCACGGCGGCGATCCCGAGCAGCGGTGCCAGCAGGCCGCTGTAGGGCACGTGCGCGGAGAACACCGACAGGTCCCACAGTCCGTGCAGAAGCATGGCCGGGATGAGCGACCCGGTGGTGCGGCGCGCGAGGTAGAACACCGAGCCCATGCCGAAGGCGATGAACACCTGCACGATCGCCAGCGCGCCGATGCCGAAGAAGATGTTTGGCAAGTGGAACAGCGCGAACATCGCGGTCGACAGCAGCCACACGCCCGTCTCGCCGAAGCGGCTGCGCAGCGCGACGATCAGCGTGCCGCGGTGGACCATTTCCTCGTTGAAGCCGACCACGAGGCAGCCGCCGACGAGGTAGCGCCACATCTCGGGCGTGACGCTTCGGTAGTCGCCGAACAGCATGTTCCCTACTGCCACCAGCGCCGCGAGGGCGGGCACGACCATGGCCCAGCGCGCCAGCCGGCGCCGCTCGGTCAGCGCGGGGCGCCACCAGCCATAAGCCCAGACCGAGCCCAAGGCCACCACGAAGCCGGCGACGGTCGGGGGCAGCAACCAGGTGCGAAGGGTCTGGGCGCTCTCGCCGATGCGCGCGTAGTCGATGCCGACCAGGACGAAGGCGGCGTAGAACACTGCCGCGTAGGCGAGGCAGATCCCCACGCCGCGCCACACGGAGGGCGGCACGCGCAGGACGGGGCGGATATCGGTCTTGTCGGTCATTGGCAGTTCTTCGCGCGCGCGGATCGCATGCAGGGGCCCGGTGCCCCTAGCGTCAGCGCGCCCGTAATGTAAACCAATATAGATGAAACCAGACCATATTGGTAGATTTCAGCGAATCAGTTCGCAGGCACAGGGGACGCGAAGTGCATCAGTGCGCGCCGCACACCGCGCGCAGCGCCTGCACGAAGAGCGCATCGGCCTCTCGCAGCGAGGCTTCTGCGCGCCGGAACAGCGTCACGGGCGGCAGCGTCCAGCCGAAGCGATGGCCGACCACGCCCACACCCGCCAGGCGGGCCAGCTCCTCGGCGATGTCCGCCGGCACGATGGACACCGCGCGCTCGTTGGCCGCGATCAGTTCCCCGATCACCTTGGCCGACAGGCTCTCGACCATCGGCGCGGGCGGAGCCACGCCCGCGCGCAGGAAGAAGTCGGTGATCTGCTCGCGCATCGGCGTGTTGCGCTGGCCCAGCACCCAGTCCAACTGCGCCAGTTCGGGCCACGACAGCGGCCTGCGGCCCAGCCGCGTCGCCAGGCGCCGGTGCGCCACCAGCCGGGGCTCCTGTTCGTAGAGCACCTCGTGCACCAGGCCGTCCATGGCCAGCACGGCCGAGGTCCGGCCGATCACGCAGTCGAGTTCATGGCCGCGCAGCCGGGCCAGCAGATGGTCGCTGGTGCCTTCGTGGATCGTCACCGTGATGCCCCGGTCCTGCGGCCGGGTGCGGCCGATGGCCTGGGCCAGCAGGCGACCCGGGATGAACGGGATCACGCCCACCTGCAGGTGCGCGGCGCGGCCGGCACGCGCGGCCTCCATGTCGCGCACCCAGTGACCCAGGTCCTGCAGCATGGCCTGGGCACGGCTCAGCGCCACCTCGCCCAGCGCCGTCGGCGCCATGCCGCGCGCCGAGCGCGTGAACAGCGGCGCGCCGAACATCGCCTCGAGTTCGGCCAGCGCATGCGTCACGGCCGGCTGGCTGGTCGCCATGTGCTCGGCCACCCGCGTCAGCGAGCCGTGCTGCGCGATCAGGCGCAGCAGCTGCAGGTGGCGCATCTTGAGCCGCGAGGCGAGCCGCGCCTGGATGTCGTCGGAGGAGGAGGTCGTTGTCGAGGTCATGAGGAAATCATGATGCCTCGATACGCAATTCGAATGATCGGCTTATGCCCCCTGGCCACAATGCGGCATCGCCATCGCAAGACACACAGGAGCGGACAGGGCATGGAGTCGATCTATTTCATCGTGGCACTGGGGGCGGTGGTCGCCGGTTTCGTGCAGGGCCTGTCGGGCTTTGCCTTCGGTCTGGTGGCCATGTCCTTCTGGGCCTGGGCACTGGAGCCGCGCCTGGCGGCCGTGCTGGCGGTGTTCGGCGCCCTGACCGGCCAGGTCATCGCGGCGGTCTCGGTGCGGCGCGGCTTCGATGTCCAGCGGCTGCTGCCCTTCGTGCTGGGCGGCCTGGCGGGCGTGCCCGCGGGCGTGTGGCTGCTGCCGCGGCTGGACGTGGACGCGTTCAAGGCGGTGCTGGGTGGCCTGCTCATCGTCTGGTGCCCGGCCATGCTGATGGCGAAGCGGCTGCCGCGCATCCGTTTCGGCGGCCGGCTGGCCGACGGCGCAGTGGGCCTGGCAGGGGGTGTGATGGGCGGCATCGGCGGCTTCACCGGCACCTTGCCCACGCTGTGGTGCACGCTGCGCGGCTTCGACAAGGACACCCAGCGCGCGGTGATCCAGAACTTCAACCTGTCGATGCTGGCCGTGACGATGGCCACCTACCTTGCGACCGGCATCGTCACGCGCGAGATGCTGCCGCTGTTCGCCATCGTGGCGCCGGCCATGCTGGTGCCCACGCTGCTGGGCGCCCGGCTCTATGTGGGCATCAGCGAAGCCCGCTTCCGGCAGGTGGTGCTGGGGCTGCTGACGGTGTCGGGTGTCGTGCTGCTGGCCGCGGCGTTGCCGAGGCTGCTGATGCGGTAGCGATGGGTGAGGCGGAGAGCGTGCGAAGACTTCGCACGGCGCGCGAAGGCGCTTGCATCGAGAGCGGCTACAGTCGGCCACGAATGCTCATTCACGGTGCGGCCCTGCGCTCCGAAGGCGGCCGGTCCTGCCGACCGAGCAGCCACTCGTCTGTGGGCCGCCCCAACTTGCAGGAGACTCGCATGGGACTGCTCACCTTCAGCCTCAACCTCACCCTGGACGGCTGCGTCGACCACCAGGAAGGCATCGCCGACGACGAGACGCACGCCTTCTTCATCCGCCTCATGGAGCAGAGTGGCGCGATGCTGTGGGGCCGCACCACCTACGAGATGATGGAGAGCCACTGGCCGGCGGTCGCCCGCGGTGATGTGGCGGCGCCGCCGACGGTGCGCGAATGGGCGCTCCAGCTGGAGACCAAGCCGAAGTACGTCGTGTCGTCGACGCGAACGGACTTCCCCTGGACTCACAGCCACGCCATCGCCGGCGATTTGCGCACGGGCGTGCAACAGCTCAAGGACGCGACCCCGGCCGGCGTGCTGCTTGGCAGCGCCAGGCTCGCGAGCGGGCTGGACCGGCTGGACCTGATCGACGAATACAGGTTTCTCGTCCACCCCAGGATCGCCGGCCACGGTCCGACCCTGTACCAGGGCGGGCTGCCCAGCACGCGACGGCTGGAGTTGGTCTCGGCGAAGCCGCTCCGCAACGGCGCGGTCGCAATGCATTACCGGCGCGCTTGTGGCTGACCCTCGGTTGCAGCAGACGGTTCGCTGGTCGACACGCGCGTTGAACGACTGCTTCCGGAGAGCGCACAGTGCCCGCGATGGGTCCGACGTGCCCACTGCTTATACCGCGAGGAGGCGGTTGCGATGATGAAGCACAGGGACCGCTTTTAGGCGGGGCAGGTCGGATCGAATCTCGAGGTTGCAAAGACACCGCCGTGAAAGAGCCAGTAGAGCGAGCCCGCGCAGCCAACGAGAATCACAACGGAACCCAGCGCGAGACACTGGATCGCGCGAAAAAATGGTTCCGGGGAAGGCGTTGAGTCATGCACTCAGCATGCAAGAGCTTCATGCCAATCGTCGATTGAACTGTGCGGGCGAATGAGCGGTCCTGGCTGCAGCGGCTGGATCAAGACTGTGACGCGCGCTCAGCGCGCCAGCGATTTCTTCATGGAGGCAAGGTAGAAACCCGACGCATAGTCGTCGACGCGCGCGTACTCCTCGTAGCCGTGCCGCCGGTAGAACGCGGGCGCTTGCCACTCGAAGGTTTCGAGCTTCGCGTTCCTGGCGCCCCATGCGATGGCTTGCCGCTCCGCTTCGGCGAGCAGGCGGCTGCCCAGGCCCGCGCCACGCGCATCGGCCTCGACAAACAGCACGTCGATGCTGAGCCAGTAGAGAAACACGAAGCCTCGCAATCCGCCCACCGATCGGCCGTTGGCGTCTCTGGCGTTGAGCCGGATGTACTGCTGCTCGGGATACTCGCCGACAAAGCCATGGTTGTGGTGGCGCAGTCGGCGGCCGAGCTCGCCGGAGCGGACTTCTTCGGCGGTGGCGGCGGTGATGCGTATGTTTTCCATTCCATAGCCAGCGCAGGGGAGCAAGGCGCGGAGGTTGGTCCCTGGCCGCATCTCGCGCAACCTTTACCCGGCGCGCCTCACACCCCTTCGACGATCCGCAGGTCCCGCTCGGCACCGTCGCCCAGCGCATCGAGCGCGGCCTGGTAGGCAGGACTGTCATGAACCGATTTCGCCTGTTCGACGCTGTCGAATTCGATCAGCACGGTCCGTTGGGCCAGGCCGAATTCGTAGACCTCGGCCGGCAGTCCCCGGGCCAGGAAGCGTCCGCCGCCGGCGGTGATGGCCGGGCCGGCCAGTGCTGCATAGGCTGCGAGTTTGTCGGCGTCCTTGACCGCACGGTACGCACTGACCCAGTAGGCTTTTGCCATGGTGATCTCTCCTCAGGTGTTGGAAAAACAGAAGGCCGCATCGGCGCGAGCGCAGTCAGCGACGCGCTCGCGGGGCGGCTTCCGGCCGGATCTTGCCAGACCTGGAAAAAGAGGGATCCCGGCCCGCGGCGCAGCTGTCGGCGACGATGGATTTCTAGGGCGTGCCCGTGGGCTCAGGCCATTGCTGCGGCACCCGGCGCAGCTTGTCGGTCGTGTAGCCCAGCGCGACAAGGCGTGCCACCGCCGCCTGGTAGCGTGGCTCGGGAATGGTCGGCGTGCGCGCCATGATCCAGGCGTAGTCGCGGTCGCTGCGCCCGACGATGGTGAGCTGGTAGTCGGGGTCGATGTCGACGATCACGTACTCGGCCTTGATCGGCCAGATGAACTGCATGCCCCACACCGCATTGCCGGTGCCCGGCACCACCGTGCCTTCGGGATGCATGGTCTTCACTTCTGCGTCGAAGCTGCCCTCGCGGTAGCGAAAGCGCGTCGCGATCCGGCCGTCGGGCTGCAGCGTGTACGACTCCACCGCGTTGAAGGCATCGCGCTCGGGACGGGTCGGGATGTTGCCGATCACGTACCAGTCGCCCATGAAGCGCTGCAGGTCCACCTGCGCGACCGGCGGAATCTTGGGTTTGGAGGCCGTGGCGCAGCCGGCGACGACCAGTGCGGCGGCCAGCGCCACGGCGATCAGGACGGGCGGGCGGGTGAGGGTCTGGCGCAGGCTTCGGGTCATGGCGGGCTCCTGGGGTTGCTGTGCAAGCTACCGGAGCCGCGACGCCCCCGACGTCGGACGATGCCGTCAGAGCGAGGGCCGCCGCCGCTACTTCAGCGCGCCGAAGCGCTCGACATAGATCGCCGTCACCCAGTCGATGAACACCCGCACCCGCGGCGAGAGCTGCCGGTGGTGCGGGTACAGCACCGAATGGACCATGGGCGGGCAGGGCGTGTGGGCCAGGATCTCGACCAGCGTGCCTTCGCGCAGCTGCCGCTCGATGCCGTAGCGCGGCACCTGGATGATTCCGCAGCCCTGCTCGGCGCAAAGCTTGTAGCTGTCGGCGCCGTTGACGCTGATCCAGCCCTGCAGCGTGTGCTCCTCGACCTTGCCGTCGACCTCGAACAGGTAGGGGAAGACGTCGGGCCGCGCGGCGGAGAAGAAGTTCACGCCCAGGTGCCGCGCCAGGTCGGCCGGCTGCAGCGGCGTGCCATGGGCCGCGAGGTAGGCCGGGCTCGCGCAGGTCACCTGCGGCACCAGCGCGAGCCGGCGCGTGACCAGCGACGAATCGCGCGGCTCGCCGCCGCGCACCACGCAGTCCACGCCCTCGCGCACCAGGTCCACCAGACGGTCGCCGCTGCCCATCACCATCTCGATGTTCGGATAGCGCGCATGGAACTCGCCGATGCGCGGCAGCAGCAGGTCGTTCGCGGCGGCGCCGTGGATGTCGATGCGCAGCCGCCCGCGCGGGTTGACCGCCAGCTGCGCGAGCGAGGACTCGGCGTCCTCCAGGTCGCGCAGCAGGTGGCGGCAGCGCTCGTAGAAGGCCTGGCCGTCGACCGTGGTGCGCACCTGGCGCGTGGTGCGTTCGAGCAGCCGCACCTGCAGCCTGGCTTCCAGCGCCTTGAGCGCATGGGTGGCGGTGGCGCGCGGGATGTCGAGTGCATTGGCGGCCTGCGTGAAGCTGCCGAGCTCGACGATGCGGGTGAAAAGTTGCATGGCATCGAAGCGGTCCATGGCGTCCTTTTCAAGCTGATTGTTGAGGTGGGTTGGATTGTATTGGCGAGTTTTAGGCCTTTATCCGACCGGTGTGAATAGAGAGACTCGTGCCGCATCCACCCCCGAGGCCCCGATGAACCATCCCTCCACACCGCCGCCGGCAGCGCCCGTGCTGAACCGGCGCACCTTCATGATGACGACCGCGGCCGGTGCCGGCGTGGCCGCGACAAGCCATGCGGCCTCAGGCCCGGATGCCCCTGCGCGGACCCCCTGCGCCGGCACGCAGCCCACGCAGGTCAGCGTCAACGGCCAGCCGCACGCACTGATGCTGGAGCCGCGCGCCTCGCTGCTCGATGTGCTGCGCGAGCAGCTGGGCCTGACCGGCGCCAAGAAGGGCTGCGACCACGGTCAGTGCGGTGCCTGTACGGTGCACTTCGACGGCCGGCGCGTGGCCTCCTGCCTCACGCTCGCCGTGAAGGCCGATGGCTGCGCCGTCACCACCATCGAGGGCATCGCGGCGGCCGACGGCACGCTGCACCCGATGCAGCAGTCCTTCGTCGACCACGACGCGCTGCAATGCGGCTACTGCACGCCGGGCCAGGTGATGGCGGCCATCGCCTGCGTGCGCGAAGGCCACGCCACCAGCGACGCGCAGATCCGCGAGTACATGAGCGGCAACCTCTGCCGCTGCGGCGCCTACGCCGGCATCCTCGAGGCGATCCGCGAAGCCGCGCCGCAGATGCTGCGCCGGGAGGGCCCGCGCCATGCGTGACTTCGCCTACCTCCGCCCGCGCAGCCCCGGGGAAGCGGTGCAGCTGTTCGCCCGGCAGCCGACCGGTGCGCGCTACTTCGCGGGCGGCACCACGCTGTTCGACCTGATGAAGCTGGGCGTGGAAGCGCCTGCCACGGTGATCGACGTCACGCGCATCGAGGGGCTGGCGAACATCGATGCGAGCGAGCGCGGCGAGCTGCGCATCGGCGCGCTCGCGGCCATGAGCGAGGTGGCCGAGCACGCCGTGGTGCTGCGCGAATTCCCGGCCCTGTCGGAGTCGCTCTGGAAAGCCGCCTCGCAGCAGCTGCGCAACATGGCGACCGTGGGTGGCAATCTGCTGCAGCGCACGCGCTGCGCCTACTTCCGCGGCAGCCCCGAGTTCGCCTGCAACAAGCGCCAGCCCGGCAGCGGCTGCGCGGCCCTCGGCGGCCAGAACCGCGGCCATGCGGTGCTCGGCGGCAGCGAGGCCTGCGTGGCGGTCTATCCCGGCGACATGGCGGTCGCGCTCACGGCCTTCGATGCAGTGGTCGACACGCTGAGCCCGCGCGGCGAGCGCACGGTGCCGGTGCGCGAATTGCACCGCGCGCCGGGCGCCACGCCGCATCTCGAGACCGTGCTGGCGGCCGACGAACTGATCCTGCGCATCCGCATCCCGCGCGGCCCCGTGGGCCGGGCCTCGACGTACCACAAGGTCCGCGACCGCGAGTCCTATGCCTTCGCGCTGGCCTCGGCCGCGGTGGCCGTGCACCTGCAGGGCCACCGCGTGGCCGATGCGCGCATCGCGCTGGGCGGCGTGGCCACGCGGCCCTGGCGCGCCACCGAGGCCGAGCGCAGCCTGCTCGGGCTGCCGCTCACACGCGCGGCCGCACGGCGCGCGGCCGAGCTGGCCTTCGCGGGCGCGGCGCCGCTCGAACACAACGCGTTCAAGGTGGCGCTCGGCATCGAGACCGTGACCGACGCGCTCATGCTGGCCAAGGACAGGAGCTGACGATGGCAACGACGATCAAGAACACCCCGCGCGCCGGCACCGAACGCGTCGATGCGCACGACAAGGTGCGCGGTGCCACGCGCTACGCGGCCGACGATGTGCGCCCCGGGCTGCTGCATGCGGCGCTGGTGCCCTCGCGCATCGCGCGCGGCCGCATCACCGACATCGACAGCGCGGCCGCGCAGCGCGTGCGCGGCGTGCGCGCGGTGCTCACGCACGAAAACATTGGCGCCTTCGACAGCGGCGGCTTCCTGATGGGCGGCGGCTTCGGCTTCCAGAGCGTCTACCCGCTGCGCTCGGCGCAGATCGCCTACCGCGGCCAGAGCGTCGCGATGGTGGTGGCCGACACGCTCGAGGCCGCGCGCGAGGCGGCCGCGCTGGTGGCGGTGGCGTACGAGGCCGCGCCCTTCGTCGCCACGCTCGACGCCCCCGACGCCGAGCCGCTGGCGCAGACCGCGGTGTTGCCGCAGCCGATGTTCGCCGACCGCCGCGTGGGCGATCCCGAGGGCGCGCTGGCCGGCGCGGCCGTGACGGTGGACCTGCGCTACACGCTGCCGGCCCAGCACCAGAACCCGATGGAGATCATCGCCACCGTGGCCGAGTGGGACAGCGAGGGCGTGCTCACGATCCACGAGCCCACGCAGAACGCCGAGGGGGTGCGGCACGGCGTCGCGAAGCAGCTGGGCCTCGATGCCGCCCGGGTGCGGGTGCGCTCGCCCTCGCTGGGCGGCGGCTTCGGCCAGAAGAACTCGCTGCAGTCGCACACCGCGCTGGTGGCGATCGCGGCGCGCACGCTGGGGCGGCCGGTCAAGCTGGTGATGACGCGTGCGCAGCTGTTCCACAACGCCAGCTTCCGTCCGGCCAGCCGGCACCGCGTGCGGCTGGGCGCCGACCGCCATGGCCGCTTGCTTGCGGCCATCCACGAGATCGACCAGCAGACCTCGCGCCACGACCTGTTCCCCTCGATGGGCACCGAGATCACGTCGCGGCTCTACGGCATCGACCACTTCCTCGGCCAGGAGCGGCTGGTGCGCACCGACGTGCAGACGCCGGGCTACATGCGCGCACCCTTCGAACATCCCGCGGCCTTCGCCTTCGAGAGCGCGATCGACGAGATGGCCTACGCGCTCGACCGCGACCCGGTGGCGCTGCGGCTGGCCAACGACGCCGCGGCCGACCCGCTGACCGGCAAGCCCTTCTCCTCGCGCCACGTGAACGAGTGCCTGGTGAGGGGCAGCGAGATGTTCGGCTGGGCCCGCCGCACGATGGCGCCGGGCTCGATGCGCGCGCCGGATGGCAGCCAGGTCGGCTGGGGCGTGGCCATCGGCACCTACAAGGCCGCCATGGCGCCGGCCATCGCGACCGTGCGCCTGCGCAGCAACGGCACGGTGCGGGTGGCGGTGGGCGGCCACGAGATGGGGCAGGGCATGCGCACCGCCATCGCGGTGACGGTGGCGCGCGCCCTGGGCGCGCCGGTGGCCGCGGTCGAGATCCTGCTGGGCGACACCACCGCCGCGCCGCAGCACCTGACGGCCGGCTCCTGGGGCACGGCCACCGCGTTGCCGCCGGTGCAGGAGGCCGCGCAGCGGCTGATGGACGACTTGCGGCAGCACGCGGGCGCCGCGGCCGGCGAAGCGGGCGTCACGGCGCTGGCCTTGCTGCGTGCGTCGGGTCGCCCTCATGCCGAGGCCGAGAGCCGCCGGCGCGCGCCGGGCCAGCCCGAGCAGGTCTTCGGCCGGCTGACCGGCGGCCTGCCCGCGGCCGCCGGGCCGGTGTACCCGGACTTCGTGGGCTTCAGCTTCATCGCGCATTTCGTCGAGGTGCGCATCGAGCCCACCACGCGCCGCATCCGCGTGCCGCGCGTGGTCAGCGTGGCCGACTGCGGCATCGTCGCCAGCCCGCGCACCGCGCGCAGCCAGGTCGAGGGCGGCGTGGTCTGGGGCATCGGCGCCGCGCTGCGCGAGGTCAGCGAGGTCGATCCGCGCTACGGCGGTTTCCTCAACGCCGACCTGGCCGAGTACGTGCTGCCGGTGGCGGCCGACATCGGCCGCATCGAGGTCGACTTCGTGGGCAAGCCCGACACGCGGCTCAATGCGCTGGGCGTCAAGGGCCTGGGCGAGGTGGCGATGGTGGGCGTGGCGCCGGCCATCGTGAACGCGGTGTTCCATGCGACCGGCAAGCGCCTGCGGCGGCTGCCCTTGATGCTCGAAGACCTGCTGTAGCCCTGCGCCGTCGCCTCACTACCCCGGCGAATCGAAGAAGGCCTTGAGTTCGAGCAGCTTGCGCGCGATGTGCGCCGCATCGCGGAAGTCGCCCTCGGGCCGCGCCACGCCCACCGCCAGCGTCGCCGGGTGCGCGCTGGAACTCGAGCGCGCGAGCTGCAGCGCCATCAGGTTCACCAGCCCGCCATGGTCGCCGTACTGCGCGTTGGTGGCCAGCGTGAGCTCGAACACGCCGGGCCGGCCCAGGTCGGCGGGCGGTGGCGCCGTGGCGTAGCGGTAGGTCTGGAAGGGCTGCACCACCAGATGCCCGGGGTTGAAGCCCATGGCCACGGTGCCGACCGTCAGGATCTCGGCCATGCTGGCCATGAACACCGTCTCGCCCGACTGGTCGCGCAGGTGGCGCACCAGCGGCGCCAGGCGCTGCGCCGCCACCTGGAAGCCCAGTGCATCGAGCGCCATCTGCTGCGGCCGGATGCCCACCAGCAGGTAGCCGCTCTCGTCGCGCGCCAGGCAGGACAGGCGTTCGAGCTCCGTCACCGTGAGGTAGGTCGAGCTCACCGGCAGCTTGAGCCGCACCGCGATCTCGTAGGCCGTGCGCACCTGCTCGCGCGACACAAGCGCGAGGATGTCGCGAAAGCGCGTGACGGCTTCGGTGGCCCAGGCCGCGGACATCAGGTCGGCCCCGCGTTCACACGAAGAAGGGCTTGCGCCCGTTCGGCGTGGTGCTGCTGGGAATCCAGCCCGAGGCGTGCACGTATTCGTCCTCGCGGTCCCAGCGCACCTTCTCCTCGGCGAACAGGTCGGCCTTGACCGAGGCGGTCTCGTGGCCGCGCGAGATCACGATCTCGAGGTTGGCCTCGACGCGGCGCGGCACCTGGCGGCCGAACAGCGTGTCGAGCGCGGTCTGGAAGCTCAGCGCGCCCATGGCCGCGGGGTAGTCGACGCCGCACAGCGGGATCTTGTGGTGGAAGGCCAGCTTGTACATCAGGTTGACCTCGCCGCCGGTGTGCGGCGGGATGGTGCCGCGCTTGTAGCCGGCCTCGGTGAAGGCGCGCAGCGAGCCCACGCCCTGCAGGCCCGAGTCGCACCACACGCCGTCGAACTTCGTGCCCTCGGCCAGGTGGCGCTGCACGATCGCATGGCCCAGGCTGGCCTCCCAGTTGGTGAACTCGATGGCCACCACCTCGATGTCCGGATGCAGGCCCAGGATCTCCATCGCGGCCTGCAGCCGCAGCCGGCAGGGGCTTGCGTCCTCGCGGCCGCAGAGCATCAGGATGCGGCCGCGGCCGCCCAGGTGCTCGACCAGCCACAGCGCGCTCATGCGGCCGACCAGCACGTCCGACGCCGTCACGAAGGACACCATGTCCTCGGGCTCGCCGCAGAGGCGGTCGACGCCGATCACCGGGATGCCCTCGGCGCCGAGCCCGCGCACCGCGGCCAGCAATTCGGGGTGGTCGCTGGCGGCCGCGCTGAGGATGCACAGGTCCATGCGCTCGGCGCGCATCTCGGCCAGCTGCTCGATCTGGCGGCGCGGGTCGTCCTTCGCGTCGCGCACCATCACGCGCGAGACCACGTCGCGCTGGCGCTGTGCCGCGGCCATCAGGCTGCGCGCCATGGCCACGCGCCAGGGGCTGGAGCTGGAGGCGTTGGCGAAACCGATCACGAAGGGCGGCTCGCGCCGGAAGCGGGTGGTCGACACCAGGTCGAGCAGGTTCGGGTTCCACTGCGCCATGCGCGGCATGCCGCGGCCGCTGGCGTCGGGGTAGTGGCGCACGCCGCCCGAGATGCTCGGGTCGCCGGCGGGCGCCAGGGCCCGCAGCGGCGCGAAGAAGAAGGCCGCGGCCGCCGGGCCCAGCGCGAGCATGCCGCGCGCCGGCCGCTGCAGGAAGCCCTCGTCCACCAGCGCGTTGACCAGCTTGTAGCCCGAGGACTGCGGGATGCCGCTGCGCGCCAGCAGCGTGGCCAGCGGCAGTTCCGCCTGGCCCTCGCCGAAGCTGGACAGGAGGTTGGCGATGCGCTCGAAGCTTTGCATGGTGGGCCTGACTTTAGCCAAGCGAATCTTCCATGGGCCTGAGTTTTCTCCCTATGTGGAATAGAAAGCTCGGGGCTAACCCTATTTTTCTCTTCGGTTGGAACAAGCGCTGCGGATAGGCGTTGAGAGCGCAGGGGCCACTGGGAACACTACGCATCCCCTGAACACCGCCCCGAGCGACCCGATCCCATGGCCATTCCCACCGACATCCAGCCCGCCGTCTTCCAATCGCACAACCCTGCCACCGGCGCACTGATCGAGTCCGCCACCGGCCATGGTTCGGCCGAGATCGAAGCCCGCGTGGCGCAGTCCCACGCCACCTGGAAGACCTGGTCGCGCACGCCCATGGCCGAGCGCAGCGCCATGCTGCACCGCCTGGGCGATCTGCTCGAGCAGCGCGCCGAACAATACGGCCGGCTCATCACCACCGAGATGGGCAAGCCGCTGGCCGAGGCCATCGCCGAGGTGAAGAAGGCCGCCCTGGGCGCGCGCCACTTCGCCGACCAGGGCCCGGGCTACCTGGCGCCCGTGCCCATCGAAGGCATGAACGCCCGGGTGGTCTACGAATCGCTGGGCCCGGTGTTCGCGGTCATGCCCTGGAACCTGCCCTTCTGGCAGGTGCTGCGTTTCTTCATCCCCACCGCGCTGGCGGGCAACACCGTGCTGGTCAAGCATGCCGAGACGGTGCAGGGCTGTGCGCGTGCACTCGAACAGCTGGTGCTCGACGCCGGCGCGCCCCCCGGCCTGTACCTGAACCTCGCGATCCGCCGCGGCGCGGTGGCGGCCGTGGTGGCCGACCCGCGCGTGCGCAGCGTGACCGTCACCGGCAGCACGCAGGCCGGCCGTGCGGTGGCGGCCGAAGCCGGCGCCCATGGCAAGAAGGCCGTGCTCGAGCTGGGCGGCTCCGACCCCTTCATCGTCTGCGAGGACGCGGACTTCGAGCGCGCGGTGCAGCTGGCCGTGACCTCGCGTTTCTCGAACAACGCGCAGAGCTGCATCGCGGCCAAGCGCTTCTTCATCCAGGAGGCCATCGCCGAGAAGTTCCAGGCGGCCTTCGTCGCACGCGCCTCGGCCCTGCGCATGGGCGACCCGCTGCAGCCCGACACGCAACTGGGCCCGCTCGCGCGCGCCGACCTGCGCGAGAGCGTGCATGCGCAGGTGCAGGCCGCGCTGGCGCAAGGCGGCACGCTGCTGTGCGGCGGACAGCCGAACGAAGGGCCAGGCAATTTCTACCCGCCGACCGTGATCGCGGGCCTGTCGCACGACGCGCCCATCGTGCAGGAAGAGATCTTCGGCCCGGTGGCCTTGCTGTTCACGTTCAAGACCGACGAAGAAGCGATCGCGCTGGCCAACGCCACCGAGTTCGGCCTGGGCGCGACCATCTGGAGCCGCGACCTCGAGCGTGCGCACAAACTCGCATCGGCGGTGGAGGCCGGCGCGGTGTTCATCAACGACTTCGTGCGCTCCGACCCGCGTGCATCGTTCGGCGGCGTCAAGGGCTCGGGCTTCGGCCGCGAACTCGGCGCGCTGGGCGCGCGCGAGCTGACCAACGCCAAGCTGGTCTTCGTGGGGTGAGCGCTTCACACGACAACGCGCCGCGGCTGGAGATGCGCGCGATCCGCAAGGTCTTCGGCGCCGTCACCGTGCTGCGCGAGGTGAGCCTGCAGTGCCGCGCCGGCCAGGTGCATGCGATCTGCGGCGAGAACGGGGCGGGCAAGTCCACGCTGATGAAGGTGCTGGGCGGCATCCATGCGCCCGATGGCGGAGAGATCCGGATCGACGGCCAGGCCGTGCGCTTCGGCCACCCGTCGGAGGCGCGCCGTGCCGGCATCGCGATCATCCACCAGGAGCTCGCGCTGCTGCCGCACCGCACGGTGGCGCAGAACATCTTCCTGGGCCACGAGCCCGCGCGCTGGGGCGTGATCGACACGCAGGCGATGAACGCCGGCGCCGAGGCGGCCCTGCGCCGTGTCGGCTGCCACATCGACCCGCGCACCGAATGCGGCCGGCTCTCGGTGGCCGAGCAGCAGATGGTCGAGATCGCCAAGGCGGTGTCGCTGGACGCGCGCATCCTGGTGCTCGACGAACCCACGGCCGCGCTCGACGACGTCGAGTCGCAGAAGCTCTTCGACCTGATCGCCGAGCTGCGCCGCGCGGGCGTGGCCATGCTCTACATCTCGCACCGCATGGCCGAGGTGATGGCACTGGCCGACGACATCTCGGTCATCAAGGACGGCCAGCTGATGGCCACGCTGCCGGCCGCCGAGGCCACGGTCGACCGCATCGTGCGGTTGATGGTGGGGCGCGAGCTCAGCGACTTCTATCCGCCCGCGGCCGCCCAGCCGCCGGGCGCCGAGGTGCTGGCGGTCGAGCAGGGCGGCAACGACCGGCTGCACGGCATCGACCTGCGCCTGCATGCGGGCGAGATCGTGGGCGTCGCGGGGCTGGAAGCCTCGGGCAAGGTCGAGCTGGCGCGCGCGCTCTACGGCGAGCGCCGTTTCACGCGCGGCACGGTGCGCGCCTGGGACGGCAAGGGCGCGGCCCGCAGCCCGCGCGAGGCGGCGCAACGCGGCATCGGCTACCTGCCCGACGACCGCAAGCGCGAGGGCCTGGGCCTGCAGCAGTCGCTGCGCGACAACGCGGCGCTCACGCTGCGAGCGCTGGCCGGGCCTTTCGCGGGCGCGGGCAGTGCACGGCGTTCGCGTAGCCGCATCGATGCGCTCCTCAATAAGGTGGAGGTGCGCGCCGCCGATTTCGAAATGCCGGTGGGCGCGCTCTCGGGCGGCAACCAGCAGAAGGTGATGGTCGCCCGCTGGATGGCGCGCGAGCCGCGGCTGTGGATCGTCTGCGAGCCCACGCGCGGCATCGACGTGGGCGCCAAGGCCACCATCTACCGGCTGTTGCGCGACTACGCCGACGCGGGCGGCGCGGTGCTGGTGGTGTCCTCGGACGTGGCCGAGATCATCGGCCTGTGCGACCGCATCTGCGTGATGGCGCTGGGGCGCATCGTGGCGCAGCTGCCGCGCGGTGCGTCCGAAGAAGCCGTCATTGCGCAAGCCGTGCGGCACGACGTAGCCGAAGGGGTGCCGGCATGAGCGCGCAACCGCATTTCGCGCGCCGCCACCTGATCCCGATCACGCTGGTCGCGATCTCGGCCTGCGTCTACATCGGCACCGCGATCGCGACCGGCCAGCATGCGCAGCTCACGCTGGCCGGCGTGATGGGCCTGGTGCAGCGCATGGTCGCGCTGGGCCTGGTGGCGCTGGGCCAGAACTTCGTGATCCTGGCCGGCTCGATCGACCTGTCGGTGGCCAACCTGATCAGCGTGAGCGCGGTGCTCGCGTCGTACTTCATGCAGGGCGACACCGGTGCCATCGGCTATGCGGTGGTGGGCGTGCTCGGCGTGGCCGCCGCGGTCGGCGTGGTCAACGGCCTGCTGGTCGCGCGGCTGGGCGTGAGCCCGCTGATCGCGACGCTGGGCGTGGGCCTGGTGCTGCAGGGCGTGCTCACCGTGGCCTTCACTTCGCTGCAGGGCCAGGTGCCCAAGGCCTACCAGGCGCTGGCCTATGGCAGCGTGGCCGGCGTGCCGATCGCGGTGCTGGTGCTGGGGGCGGTTGCGGTGGCGGCGGCCCTGGCGCTCACGCGCACGGTGGCGGGCGCGCACCTGTTCGCGGTGGGCGGCAACGCCGACAGCGCGCGGCTCGCGGGCATCCGCACCTCGCGCGTGACCATCGGCGCGCATGCGGTGGCGGGCCTGATGTCCGGCCTGGCTGGGCTCTACCTCGCGAGTTGGCTGGGGGCAGGCACGCCCTGGGTCGGCCGCGACGGCGGCTACGACCTCGACTCGATCGCGGCCGTGGTCATCGGCGGCACCCTGCTGGCCGGCGGGCGCGGCAGCATCGCCGGCACCATGGCGGGCGTGTTCGTGTTCGCGACCCTCGACGCGGTGTTCAACATGCTGCAGATCGACGCCTTCCTGAGCCAGGTGCTGCGCGGGCTGATCGTGGTCATGGCGGTCGGGGTCTACACCTTCCGCAACAAGGGGCATGTGGCATGAGCGCCGCGCCGGGCCGCCCCAAGCAAGCTCGCACCGCAGTGCGAAGCACGGAGGTTTTCGAATGAAGCAGCTCCGCAAAGTAAATCCGGCGCTGGTGCTGCTGCTGGTCCTGTTGGCCACGATGGTGTGCATGAGCCCGCTCTACCAGACGGCACCGGGCTTCATGAGCTTCCTGCAGCGCGCGGCACCGCTGGTGATCCTGACCTGCGGCGCGTCCTTCGTGCTGATCGCCGGCGGCTTCGACCTGTCCTCGGGCGCGCTGATCACGCTGGTGGTGATCGGCTGCGCGCTGATCACCAACGGCGACCCTTCGATGACCTGGACGGCCGTGGCCGCGGTCTACGGCATGGGCCTGGCGGTGGGATTGCTCAACGGCCTGATCGTCACGCAGCTCAAGGTGCCTTCGATCATCGCGACGCTGGGCGGGCTGCTGTCGATCAAGGGCCTCGCCATGGTCTGGTCGGGCGGGGCGCCCTCGGGCTACCTGCCGCCCAACCTGCGCTACCTGGGCCGCGGCGTGCTGCGCGACATGCCCGTCACCGGCACGCTGCCCATCGCGGTGATCGTGCTGGTGGGCTTCGTCGCGCTGTACTACTGGCTGATGCACCGCACCAACTTCGGCCGGCTGGTGCTGATGATCGGCGACAACCCGGTGGCCGCCGAACTCGCGGGCGCGCCGGTGCGCCGGGTGCGGGTGGCGGCCTTCGTGCTGTCTTCGCTGTCGGCGGTCACGGCGGGCATCCTGCTGGGCGGCTTCTCGGGCGTGTCGGTCGATGTGGGCACCGGCTACGACCTGCAGGCCATCGCCGCGGCCGTGATCGGCGGCGTGGTGCTACTGGGCGGGCGTGGCTCGATCCCGGGCGCCTGCATCGGCGCGCTCACGCTCTACACGCTGTTCACCGTGCTCAACTTGCTGGGCTTCTCCGAGCCGCTGCGGGTCGCAGTGCAGGGCCTGATCCTGATCGGCGCCGCGGCCCTCACGGCCTGGCGCCACCAGCGCCGCTAGCGCGGAGGTCCTGCATGCAATGAACACCTTTTTTCCTCGTCATCGCGTTCCCGTTCCCACAACAGATCCACAGGAGACACCCTCATGAAACTCACCCCTTCCATCCGGCCGCAGGCCTTGCGCTGCGGCGCCCTGGTGCTCGCGCTCGCCGCCCCTGCGGGCGCCTTCGCGCAGGTCGCCAACGTCAACGTCGACCAGGAAATGCAGGCCCAGGCGCAGCTCATGGCCGCCAAGCCCGAAGGCCCGGCCGACCAGCCCTGGCTGCAGCACATCGGCGGCAAGAACATCGACACCGCCAAGTACAAGAAGAAGGGCCCGTACACGCTGTGCTTCTCGAACGCCAGCGTGAGCAACCCCTGGCGCGTGGTGGGCTGGAACACCATGCAGGCCGAGGTCGAGCTCAACAAGGCCGACATCAAGGGCTTCGAGTACGCCGACGCGCAGGGGAAGGACGAGAAGCAGATCTCCGACATCCGCTCGCTCGTGAACAGCGGCAAGTGCGATGCGCTGATCGTCTCGCCCAACACCTCGGCGGCGCTCACGCCGGCCGTGGAAGAGGCCTGCAAGAAGCTGCCGGTCGTGACCTTCGACCGCTCGGTCAACAGCCTGTGCCCGGTGACGGCCGTGCGCTCCATTGGCGGCTACGCCTGGGGCAAGGTCGGTGCCGACTTCATCGCGGCCAATGCGCCCAAGGGCGGCAAGGTGCTGGTGCTGCGCACCGCGCCGGGCGTGGACCTGTTCGAGACGCGCTGGGCTGCGGCCAGGAAGGTGTTCGACGACGCCGGCCTCAAGGTGGTGGGCAACGAGTTCGTGGGCGGCGACCGCGCCAAGACCAAGGCCACGGTGGCCGACTATCTGAGCCGCAGCGGCAAGATCGACGCAGTGTGGGTCGACCTCGGTGCCGTGTCGGTCGCCGTGGCCGAGGCCTTCGAGGACGCGGGCCAGCCGTACCCGATCATCACCGGCGAAGACCAGCAGGATTACCTGCAGGCCTGGAAGAAGAACGGCTTCAAGGGCATCGCGCCGACCTACCCGGCCTACCAGTGGCGCACCGCGGTGATCGCCGCGCTCAAGACCCTCAAGGGCGAACCGCTGCCGGGCCCGACCTGGGTGCTGCCGCAGCCGAGCATCACCGCCAAGGAGCTGCCGCTGTACGTCAACGAGAAGCTGCCACCGCTGCACTACTCGATGTGCGGCTGCGAAAAGATGCCGGGCTACCCGCAGCGCTGGGGCGGCAAGCAGTGATGGCCCAGAAGATCGACTACCTGATCCTGGGCGGCGGCACCGCGGGCTGCGCGCTCGCGGCGCGGCTGTCGGAGAGCGCGGACAAGCAGGTGCTGCTGGTGGAAGCCGGCCGCGACCTGCGGCCCGATGCCATGAGCGACAGCATCCGCAGCCGCTACCCCGGCCTGGCCTACCTCGACAAGCAGAACCTCTGGACCGCGCTGGTCGCCACCGTGAGCGGCGCGCCCACGCGCCAGCCCCACCGCACGCCGCGCGGCTACGAGCAGGCGCGCGTGCTGGGCGGCGGCTCGGCCATCAACGCGATGGTGGCCAACCGCGGCGCGCCCGACGACTACGACGAATGGGCACGGCTCGGCGCCGAAGGATGGAGCGGCGACGTCGCGCTGCAGTACTTCCGCAAGCTGGAGCGCGACTGCGACTTCGACGACAAGTACCACGGCCAGACCGGCCCGATCCCGGTGCGCCGGCTCGCGCCGGGCAGCGTGTCGCCCTTCGTACAGGCAGTGTGCCGCTCGCTGAAGCTGCGCGGCCATCCGCAGTACCCCGACCAGAACGGCGAATGGAAGGACGGCGTGTTCCCGGCCGCGATCGCCACCAGCGACGAGGGCCAGCGCGTGCCCGCCTCGATCGTCTACCTGACGCCCGAGGTGCGTGCGCGCCAGAACCTGCGCATCCTCACCGACACCCAGGTGCAGCGCCTGCTGTTCGACGGCGGCCGCGTGATCGGCGCCGAGGCCGGCGGCCAGCCGCTGCATGCGGCGCAGACCATCGTCTGCATGGGTGGCATCCACTCGGCCGCGCTGCTGCTGCGCAGCGGCATCGGCCCCGCCGCCGACCTCGAGGCCCTGGGCATCGCGGTCAAGGCCGACCGGCCCGGCGTGGGCGCCAACCTCATGGAGCACCCGCTGACGGCCGTCTCGACCTACCTGCCGCCCGCCTCGCGCATGAAGGACCTGGCCGAGCACCACGACCAGGCGCTGCTGCGCTACACCTCCACGAGCATCCCCGACGCGCCCGCGGGCGACATGCACGTGGCCATCCTCGGTCGGACCGCCTGGCATGCGATCGGGCAGCGCATGGGCACGATGCTGGTGTGGGTCAACAAGTCCTACTCGCGTGGCACGGTCAAGCTGCGCTCGGCCGATCCGAACGAGGAGCCGGCGGTGGACTTCAGGCTGCTGTCCGATCCGCGCGACCTGGCGCGGCTCAAGGAAGGCTTCGGCGTGGCGGCCAAGGCGCTGGCCGATGCCAGCCTCGACGGCGTGCGCGGTACGGTGTTTCCCACCAGCTATTCGGAGCGCGTGCGCAGGGTCTCGGCGCCGGGCGCATGGAACGCCTTCCAGATGGGCGCGCTGTCCTTCGTGCTCGACTGGGCCGGGCCGCTGCGCGGCGCGATCGTGCACGGGCTGATCACGCTGGGCGTGCGCATCGACGACCTGCTGGCCGACGACGCCAAGCTCACCGAGTTCGTCGGCAACGGCGTGGCCGGCGTGTGGCATGCCTCGGGCACCTGCAAGATGGGCGCGGCCGACGACCCGATGGCCGTGACCGACGGCGCGGGCCGGGTGCACGGTGTCGAGGGGCTGCGGGTGTGCGATTCGTCGATCATGCCGTCGATCCCGCGCGCCAACACCAACATGCCGACCCTGATGCTGACCGAGCGCATCGCGGACCTGATCAAGGCCGAGGCGGCGCGCTTCGCGCTGGGCGATCGGCACGCGGCCTGAGCGGCTTCAGCGGGCCGCGAAGGCGCGCTGCAGCGTGTGCGACAGCTCGCCCACCAGCGCCTCGCGCTGCGGCGAGGCACGCCGGAAGTGGCGCGCCACGCCGCCGCCGGCCTCCCATTCGGGATGGTTGCGCGCCGGCTGCGCGGCGCGCACCGCATCGGCCGCGGCGCGCGTCGGCGCATCGCCATCCTTCGAGGCTTCTTCCGTGCTGATGCGCTGCGTGGCCGCATGGCCGCGTCGCTCCAATGCCTGCGTGAGCTGCATCTGCCATGTGGCCAGCGCGAACAGCACGCGGTCTTCGACCGTGAGCTCGTGCAGGGCGCGCAGCTTGTTGGCCAGCTTGCGGCCCAGCGGACCCCAGCCCTGGGAGATCGCGCCGCCGATGGCGCCGCCCAGGGCCGCACCCGCGCCGAGCGACAAGCCGGCCAGCGCGAGGTCGGCCACCACGCCCACGGCCACGCCCACCGCGGCCCCCTTGCCCAGCCGCAGGCTCGCGTCCTTGAGCGCCTCGGGGCTGAAGAAATCCATCGACCAGCGGCCCTCGAGCAGCGGCAAGGCGGCTTCGGCCGCATCGCCTTCGCGGAAGCCGTAGAGCGCGAGCAGGTCGGAGGTGCAGCGCTGCGCCTTGGCCGACACGGCCTGCTGCAGCGCCGCGATCTGTGGTGCGCGGCGCGCCGCGTCGTCGAACTCGGCCGCGGGCAGCGTGCGGCGCGTGGCGGCCACGTCGACCAGCAGCTCGGCGATGCGCGCGGCGGCGTCGCTGCGGCGCTGCGCAAATTCGGCGTCGAGCGAGGCGATCACGTCCTGCAGTTGCGCGCGGCGTTCGCGCAACAGCGTAACCAGGTCTTGGTAGAGGTCGTGCTCGGCACCGACGAAGGGGGCGGCCGCATCGAAGCGCACCACCGCATGCATGCCGTAGGCCGCCAGCAGCGTGCGCCATTCGGCCTCGCGCGCGGCGGTGTCACGCACGAAGTTGAGCACCGGCAGCACCGGCCGCGCGCAGGAGCGCAGCAACTCGATCTCGTCGCGGTACTTGGGCAGCACCGGCTCGCGCGCGTCGATCACGAGGAAGGCGGCATCGACCTCGAGCAGCGTGCGCAGCACCTTGGCCTCCTGCTCGAAGCTGCCACGTGCTTCGGGCCCTTCGAGGAAGCGGCGGATGCGCTCGGGCGGCGTGGGGGCGTCGCCGAGCTGCGCGATGTGCGCGCGCAGGCTCACGGCGTCTTCGAGCCCCGGCGTGTCGAAGAACTGCACGGCCGCGCGTTCGCGCACCTTGAGTTCGATGCGCTCCACATGGCGCGTGGTGCCGGGTCGCGCCGAGACCTCGCCGAAGTCGACGCGCCGTGTCAGCGTGCGCAGCAGCGAGGTCTTGCCGGCGTTGGTGTGGCCGACCACGGCGATGCGGATGGCGGGGTCTTGCATGCTCACCATCCTGCCAGCGCGTCGCTCAGCCGCTCATGCGCGGCGATGCGTTCGAGCCCGGTGTCGCGCAGCCAGTCGCGCCAGCGCTGGGCGCCCCCCTCGGAGGACGCGACGGTGCCGTCGTCGGCCAGCAGCCAGAGCCGGCATTCGCCGCAGTGCGCGAGCAGCTCGCGCAGCAGGCGCTCGGTGCCGCGGTCCGGACTGGCCGCGGCGCGGCAGGCCAGCAGCAGGGTGCGCGGCCGCAGCTGCGCGGCCGTGTCGAGCAAGGTGCGCCGCGCCTCGGCGCTGCCGTCGGTGCGCAGCACCCGCGCCTCGGCGGGCAGGTCGGCCGGCGGCCAGGCGAGGTCCGGCGGCAATTCGAAGCCGGCGACGATCAGTGCGTCGAGGGTGTCCATGGGGCGCAGCGGGACGCTGGCCCGCGCCGCGCCGGGGTCGGCATCGACGATGGCCGCTGGCGCCAATGACTCGAAGCGTGCCGCCAGCCGGCGGTGGTAGGGCGCGTCGAGTGCGGGTTGCAGGCCGCGCTTGCGCCATTGCCACATCGCCGCGCTCAGCAGCAGGAGCAGCGCGCGCGGCAGCAGCCCGTAGACCACGATGCAGCCGGTGAGCCACAAGGCCCAACTGCGCTGGCGCGCCGCATCGGCCATGCCGCCCGGTGCCAGCACCACGCTGGCGTCGGGCGTGGCGAAGCCGAACACCGCGGGCAGACGGCCCAGCCACTGCACCGCCTGCAGGAAGAACTGAGGGTCGAGGATGGTCGTCTCCCAGTTCAGCGTGTAGCGGTGGAAGGCCAGCGCGAAGAGCAGGGCGCCCAGCACGACGACGAAGGACAGCGTCCAGATGCCATGGCTGACCAGCCCCAGCGCCCAGGGCAGCAGGCGCGCGCGCGCCAGCAGCCGGGTGGCCGCACGCACCAGCACCGGCGCCTGGCCCTGGCGACCGCCCGCGACGCGCGCCGTGAGCGTCATCCACAGCCAGCCGAAGGACATGCGGGGCGCCCGCAGGGGCAGCAACAGGCCGAGCAGCCAGGCCAGCAGCGTCAGCAGGTGCAGGCCCAGCAGGCTGATCAGCGCCGCCATGATGTTGATGCGGCGCTCGGCGCCGCCGACCACGCTGCCCGCCAGGCCCAGGCCCGCGAGCACGATGGCCAGCACCAGGCCGAGGCCGATCCAGGGTGCCCATTGGCGGGCGCGTGCGAGTTCGGGGGGCAGGCCCAGGCGCTGGCCCAGCAACTGTGCGCGCAACGCGATGCGGCCGGGCAGGTCGGTCCGCTGGACCATGGCTTCGCGCATCGCCGCCGCGTCGTCGAGCGGGCCGGCCTCCTCGATCAGCTCGACGGCTTCGGTGATCAGCGCATTCGGCGGCGGCGTGGCGGCGGTCGGACGCGATGCGATGTTCAACGGCTTTTCTCGGTTCTTCTTCGGCACCGGCGCATGAGGCCGGCGGGGTGCGGGAAATTATGCCGTGCGCACCAACGCGAAGGGGCCGCGAACGGCCCCTTCGAATGGCCGGCCTTGCAGCCGGCGCTCTGGCTTGTCGAATTCAGCGCAGGCCGAAGAACGACAGCACAGCAACCACGACCACGACCAGACCGACGATATAGATGATGGAATTCACGCGAGGGCTCCTCTTTGTTGACAACGTCGACAGCCTCTCACGCAGCCCATTTTTCCCTGTCGGCGGCCAGCGGCGTGTGCTGTAGGACGCACCGATCTTTGCGCGGCGGGCCGCGCGCCCGCCCGCAGAATCGCCGCTGATTTCACTCTTCGTCACCGACCGACATGCCCATGCTTCGCTTTCGCTCCTCTCTCCTGCTGTGCAGCCTGGCCTTCACCGGCCTCTGCTCGGCGGCCGACCCCGCAAGCGACGACGCCCGCCAGGCCCGCCTGTTCATCGATCCTGCGGGTCAGGCTCAGTTCAGGCCGCCCGCGGGCTGGAAGGCGCTGTCGACCTCCGAAGGGCAGGGCAAGCGTTTCTTCTTCTACAGCCACGCGCTGCCCGGCGTGAAGGACGCGCTTGCGGTGGCCCGCGTCTCGCTGAGCCCGGTGGCGCGCTCGGTGCGGCTGGACGACCTCACGCCCGATGAGCAGCGGGCGGCCGAGCGCGCCAGCAGTGCCGCCATCGAGGACATGCAGCGCGAGGTCGACGCCATGCCCGGCCTCGATTTCCTCGCGGGCGGCACGCAGTACATCTACACCGCGCTCGAGGACGGCAAGCGCTTCCACTATTCGCAGTTCATCAACGTGAAGGGCGTGACCCAGAAGGACCAGGCGCTGCGGCCCGCGGTCGCGATCGGGTTGCGCTGCCGCAACGCGGTGGCCGAGGGCGCGCCGGGCGCGGCCAAGGCGGCGGAGGCGCTGGAGGCGAGCTGCTACCAGACGTTGCTGGGGCTGCAGACGCGCTGAGGGCAGGCAAGGGGAGGACGCATACGGCGCCCGCGTGTGCGGTGCGGGGGCCGCAACAGAAGCGTCACGCACGCGTAACCGACGTGACACCGCGCGTGCCTACGCTCGGCAGCCCCTCTGCTCTTGTTTGCTCCCATGTCCCAGTCCAACGATCCGCACGACCTTCCCTCGACCGTGCCCGCTGCGCCTTCCGAGCCCGCACCGTCCTTCGGTGAAGGTCCGGCGCGTCGACAGATCCTCAAGTTCGGTGCCGGCCTGCTGGCCGTGACCGGCAGCTCCCTGCTGGCCGCCTGCGGTGGCGGCAACAACGATGCCGCGGCCACGCCCGCGCCCCCCGCGCCGGCGCCCGCACCTGCGCCGGCCCCCGGCCCGGCACCGGCGCCCGCGCCGATCTCCAGCTTCGCGCTCGCCGTGATGCCCGACACGCAGTTCTACGCCCGCTATGCGACCTCGGCCGAAGGCAGCGAGTACATGACCCGCTTCGGCAACGAGCCCTTCTCGGCCCAGACGGGCTGGATCGCGGCCAACGCCAAGGCGCTGAACATTCCCTTCACGATCCACCTGGGCGACGTGGTCGACCAGGTCGGCAAGCCCGACCAGTGGAAGGTGGCGGACGCCGCGATGAAGCTGCTCGAGGCCGCCAAGCAGCCCTACAGCGTGCTGGCCGGCAACCACGACGTGCTGCGGGACATCGATTTCGGCGTCGATCCCGTCGACGGGACCGAGGCCAACCGCAACCTGGCCAACGAGCCCTACCTGCAATGGTTCGGCAAGACGCGCGCCGCGGCCCAGTCGACCTTCCGCGGACGCGACCCGAGCGGCTTCCACGAGTACCACGTGTTCGAGGCGCAGGGCCAGAAGTTCATGGTGCTCTCGCTCTCGTGGCGCATCTCCGATGCGGGCATCGTCTGGGCGCGCCAGGTCATTGCGGCCAACCCGACGCTGCCGGTGATCCTGGCCAACCACCAGCTGCTCAACATCGCCGCCGACGGCGTGAGCCCGCTGGAGACGGGTTACGGCCAGATGTTGTGGCAGAAGCTGATCCGCGACAACGACCAGATCTTCATGACGCTCAACGGCCACCACCACGGCGCGGCCCATCTCACGAAGACCAACGACTACGGCCATGCGGTCGAGGAGATGGTGGTCGACTACCAGATGGCCTACCAGGGCGGCAACGGCCTGATGCGGCTCTACGAGTTCGACCTGACGAACAAGAAGATCAAGGTGCTGTCCTTCTCGCCCTGGGTGCCGCAGAAGCCGGCTGCGACCCTGACCGCCTTCGACCAGGCCGTGCTGACCACGCCCAACGAGGAGTTCAGCATCGACATGGACTTCAGCCAGCGCTTCGGCGGCTTCAACAAGTCCTTCGGCGTCGGCGAAGCGACCGTCGCCAGCTCGCTGGTAGCGCAGGCCAAGGCCATGCTGCTCAAGAACTACGTCGAGCCCGAGGTCGCGACGCCGCGGCCCGCGGCAAACGCCGACGACTATCCGAAGGTCGCGAACACGCTGGCCCACTGGCGCTTCTTCGGCGGCACGGCGAACCAGGCGGTGCCGGTGGGCGCGGTGATCGCCGACGTGACCGGCGCCAATCCGCTGCACCGCGATGCGCTGAACCAGGGCGGCATCCAGAGCGCGCAGGCCGGCGACATCGTGTGGAGCGACGACCGCCATTTCCTGTCGGCCGCGCCGGGTTCGGTGCGCTTCCTCAACACCGACAAGAACGTGCCGCGCCTGAGCTACTTCCTCACGGACGCCGCCGCGCCGATCAATGCGCAGACGCTCGAGAACGGCTACACGGTCGAGGCCTTCATCAAGATCGACCCGGGCTGGACCAGCGGCAAGCAGGCCTGGATGAACATCATGACGCGCGACGGCATCCGCGGCCAGCTGCCGGGGTGGAACGGCGGCGATGGCGAATCGCCGCCGATGCTGTTCGCCATTTCCAGCCTGCGCGAAGTGCAGTGGGAAGTCGTGCCCACGCAGGGTTCACGTACCGGCCGCACCAACTGGTCGGGCGAGATCATCGCGGGCGGCTGGGTGCACATCGCGATCGTCAACGACCCCGTGACGCACAACACCACGATGTATGTCGAGGGCGCGCCGGTGCTGCGCAACACCAGCAATGCGCAGGGCCTGTCGACCCTGTCGGCCAGCTCGCCCTGGGTGGTCGGCGGCGGCTCGTGGGATGGCGGCCGCGCCGACGGCTTCTTCGGCAACATCGGCGAGGTGCGGGTGGTGGCGGCGGCGCTGAAGTCCTCGCAGTGGCTCACCGCACGCGCCAGCTGAGGCGCGCCGGCGAGCGCTTCAAGACCTGATCACTGCTCGCCCAGGAAACCGCCGCTCTGGTGCGCCCAGAGGCGGGCATAGAGCCCGCCCTGGCCCAGCAGGGTGGCGTGGTCGCCTTCTTCCACCACCTTGCCTTCGTCGAGCACGATCAGCCGGTCCATAGCGGCGATGGTCGAGAGCCGGTGGGCGATCGCGATCACGGTCTTGCCTTCCATCAGCCGGTACAGGCTGGCCTGGATCGCGGCCTCGACCTCGGAGTCGAGTGCGCTGGTGGCCTCGTCGAGCAGCAGGATCGGCGCGTCCTTGAGCATCACGCGCGCGATGGCGATTCGCTGGCGCTGGCCGCCCGAGAGCTTCACGCCGCGTTCGCCCACATGCGCCTCGTAGCCGCTGCGGCCCTTGGCGTCGCCCAGCGAGTCGATGAAGGCCTGCGCCTCGGCGCGTTCGGCGGCTTCGCGGATCTCGTCGTGCGGTGCGTCGGGGCGGCCGTAGGCGATGTTGTCGGCCACCGAGCGGTGCAGCAGCGAGGTGTCCTGCGTGACCATGCCGATGTGCTTGCGCAGCGAATCCTGCGTGACCTGCGCGATGTCCTGCCCGTCGATCAGGATGCGGCCGCCATCCAGGTCATGGAAGCGCAGCAGCAGGTTCACCAGCGTCGACTTGCCCGCGCCCGAGCGGCCCACCAGGCCGATCTTCTCGCCGGGGCGCACCGTCAGCGTCATGTCGTCGATCACGTTCGGGCGGCCTTCGCCGTAGCGGAAGCTCGCATGCTCGAAGCGCACCTCGCCGTGCGGCACGGCCAGCACCGGTGCGGCCGGCGCGTCGACCACGGTGCGCGGGCGCGACAGCGTCTTCATGCCGTCCTGCACCGTGCCGATGTTCTCGAACAGGCTGGTCATCTCCCACATGATCCAGTGCGACATGCCCTGCAGCCGCAGCGCCATCGCGGTGGCCGCGGCCACCGTGCCCACACCGACCACGCCGCGCGACCACAGCCACAGCGCCATGCCCGCCATGCCGGCGGTGAGCGCCATGCTCAGGATGTGGTTGGTGATCTCGAAGGCGCTCACCAGCCGCATCTGGGCCTGTCCGGTGGCCTGGAACTCCTGCATGGCCGAGCGTGCGAAGCCGGCTTCGCGCTGGGTGTGCGAGAACAGCTTGACGGTGGCGATGTTGGTGTAGGCGTCGGTGATGCGCCCGGTCATGAGCGCGCGCGCATCGGCCTGCGCCTTGCCGATCTTGCCCAGCCGCGGCACGAACCATGCAAGCTGTGCGACGTAGAGCAGCAGCCACACGATGAAGGGCACCATCAGCGTGGTGTCGAGCACGGCCGCCAGCACGATCAGCGTGGCGACGTAGACCCCCATGGCCACCAGCACGTCGGCCAGCACGAAGATGGTGTCGCGCACCGCGAGCGCGGTCTGCATCACCTTGGCCGTGATGCGGCCGGCGAACTCGTCCTGGTAGAAGGCCATGCTCTGGCCGAGCATCAGGCGGTGGAAGTTCCAGCGCAGCCGCATCGGCAGGTTGATGGCCAGCGTCTGGTGCTTGACGATGGTCTGCATCGCCACCACCGCGACGCTCGCCACCAGCGCGGCGGCCAGCCACATCAGCGTGGTGCCGCGGTCCTCCCAGAGAAGCGCCGGGACCTGGCCGCCGAGCCAGTCGACGATGCGGCCCAGCATGGCGAACAGCAGGGCTTCGAAGGCCGACATGACCGCGGTGAGCCCCGCCATCGCGGCGATCTTGCCGCGCGTGCCCTGGGTACAGGCCCAGAGAAAGGCGAAGAAGCCGTCAGGCGGCGGCACGGGTTCGGCGGCGGGGTAGGGCTGGAGAAGTCTTTCGAAGAAACGGAACAAGGCAGACGGTCTTTCAAGTGAAAAAAGGCGCCAGGCGCCTTTTCGAGAGGGCTCCACTGTACCGGGCGCGCGGCGCCCATGCCCGCGTCAGGACTTTGCCGCGACCATCTGCCGCACGCGGCGCGCCAGCGCGTCCAGCGTGAAGGGCTTGGTCATGATCTCCATGCCGGGATCGAGGTGGCCGTTGCCCACCACCGCGTTCTCCGCATAGCCGGTGATGAACAGCACCTTGAGCTCCGGGCGCGAGGCACGGGCGGCATCGGCCAGCTGGCGGCCGTTCATGCCGCCGGGCAGGCCGACGTCGGTGATCAGCAGGTCGATGGCCGCGCTCGACTGCAGCACCGCCAGGCCGGCCGCACCTTCCTCGGCCTCGAGCGTGCGGTAGCCGAGCTCGCCCAGCACCTCGGTCACCAGCGAGCGCACCGAGGGTTCGTCGTCGACCACCAGCACCAGGCCCGCGCCGGGGACCTCGGTCGCGTCGAGCGGCGCGGGCGGCTCGTAGGGGGCTTCGGCTTCGTGGTGGCGCGGCAGGTACACGCACAGGGTCGTGCCCATGCCGACCTCCGAATAGACCCGCACCTGGCCGCCCGACTGGCGCGCGAAGCCGTAGACCATCGACAGACCCAGGCCGGTGCCCATGCCGATGGGCTTGGTCGTGAAGAAAGGCTCGAACACCCGCTGCGCCACCTCGGGCGACATGCCGGTGCCGGTGTCGGTCACGCACAGCGAGACGTACTGGCCGGCGGGCAGGTCGCGGTCGCGCGCGGCCCGCTCGTCCATCCACTGGTTGGCCGTCTCGATGGTCAGGCGGCCGCCGCCTGGCATCGCGTCGCGCGCGTTGAGGCACAGGTTGAGCAGCGCGTTCTCGAGCTGGGGCGGATCGACGCGCGTGATCCACAGCCCGACCGCGCCCACCACTTCGAGCCGGTTCTCCGGGCCGATGGTACGGCGGATCAGTTCCTCCATGCCGCGGATCAGCCGGTTGATGTCGGTGGCCTTGGGGTCGAGCGTCTGGCGCCGCGAGAAGGCCAGCAGCCGGTGCGTGAGCGCGGCCGCGCGCTTGGCCGCACCCTGGCCGGTGTGGATGTAGCGCTCGAAGTCCTCGTAGCGGCCCTGGCGCAGCCGGCGCTGCATCAGCTCCAGGCTGCCGGTGATGCCCGAGAGCAGGTTGTTGAAGTCGTGCGCCAGCCCCCCGGTGAGCTGGCCCACCGCTTCCATCTTCTGGGCCTGGCGCAGCGCATCTTCTGCGGCCTCGCGCTCCTGCGATTCCTTGCGCAGCCGGGCCAGTGCGCTCTCGACCTCGTGCGTGCGTTCGGCGATGCGCGCCTCCAGGCTGTCGTTGAGCGCGCGCAGCGCGTTGCCGGACTCCACCTTGTCGGTCACGTCGACGCCCTCGGCAAAGATGCCGGTGGCGGCGCCGTTGGCGTCGAGGATGGGCTGGTAGACGAAGTCGAGGTAGCGCTCGGTCAGCCCGGCGCCCGGCTCGCGCTGCAGCGCGATGCGCAGGCCCTGGCCGACGAAGGGCACGCCGCTGCGGTAGACCTGGTCGAGCCGTTCGTAGAAGCCCTGTCCCGTGAGTTCGGGCAGGGCCTCGCGCACCGGCTTGCCCTCGACCGCACGGTGGCCGATGAGCTGCTGGTACGAGGCGTTGACCAGCTCGAAGACATGGTCCGGTCCGCGCAGCACGCACATGAAGCCGGGCGCCTGCTGGAACAGGTCGCGCAGGCGGTCGCGCTCGGCGGTGCGCGCGGCCAGCGCCTCGGCGTTGGCCAGGCTGGGCGCAACCTGGCCGCTGAGCAGCTGGACGAAGCTCATGGCGTCGTGCGTGGCCGGCGCATAGGGGCTGGCCCCGCACACCAGGAAGCCGGCGGCGCGGGCCGAGCCCTGGGGCGGCAGCTGGACGATGAAGGCCGATGGCGCGGGGCGGTCCCAGGGGCCGTGCGGGAGGTCGTCGGCAGCGTCGAGCGGCTGGATGAAGGCGGTCTCGCCGGCCGCGAGCCGGTCGAGCGCCCAAGGCTGTGTCGCGTCGGCGGCCAGTGCCTCCGGCGCCAGCCGATGGCCGCGCGCGATGCCGGTGGCGCAGGCCAGGTGCGCGGTGCCGGTGGCGTCGAACAGGTACATCAGCGCGAAGGGCAGGTCGCGTTCGCTCTGGGCCAGCGCGTCGCGCGTGGCCCGGACCACGGCCTCGCGCGTGTCGCAGGTGGCCAGGCCGGCACCGAGCTCGCGCAGCGCGCGCAGGCGGCGTTCGCTGATCACGCGGCCGGTGTCTTCGGACACCGCGCAGAACAAACCCTCGACCTGGCCGCCCGCGCCCAGCAGCGGACTGTAGGAAAAGGCGTGGTAGGTCTCCTCGGGATAGCCGGAGCGCTCCAGCAGCAGCATCAGCGCATCGTCCCAGGTCGACTCGCCCTTGTCGTAGACGGTGCGGATGCGGCCTTCGACGTCCTTCCAGATCTCCGACCACAGCACCCGCGTCGGCATGCCCAGCGCACGCGGGTGCTTGAGGCCCAGCGTGGGCCGGTAGGCGTCGTTGTAGAAGAAGGCGACGTCGGGGCCCCAGCCCAGCCACATCTGGAAGCGCGAGGTCAGCAGGATGCGCAAGGCGACTTTGAGCGCCTCGGGCCACTGGGCCGGCGGCCCGAGCGGCGTGGCGGCCCAGTCGTGCGCGCGCATGCGCTGGGCCATCTCGCTGTCGCCGACAAAGATGTCGGCGTTCAGCGCCGATCCGGAAGTTGTCGGGTGCTTCATTTCGCGAAAAATGTAGCAGGCCGTTTCAGGCCGCCGCGTCGGACAACATCCCAGCCGGAAGCAGCGGCCGATCTGATCAGCGCGCGTTCGGCCGGATCAGGAATTTCTCCCCGGTCGCGCGCTGGTTGTAGCGCGCGATGGCGGCCGGCGACAGCACCTCGGTCAGCGACAGCTCGCCCGCGTAGCGGCTGGCGAAGGTGGTCTTGAGTTCGGCGGCCACGCGCTGCTTGAGCAGCTGCGCAGCCGCGGGGCCGATCTTCTGCAGGAAGGGAAACAGCAGCCAGCCGCCCATGCCCCAGGCCATGCCGAAGCTGCGGTTGAAGGTGGTGGGCCGGACGTCGAGGCCGCCGTAGAGGTAGACCTGCTTGTCCGTGCTCGAGCCGTAGCGGTTGTAGACCTTGGCGGTGCGGGCGATCGCCGCTTCCATGCAGGCAAGGATCTGGCCGGCCAGCGGGCCGCCGCCGGTGGCGTCGAAGGCCAGCGTGGCGCCGGTCGCGGCCAGCGCATCGGTCAGGTCGGCGAGGAAGCTCGGGGCGCTGGCATCGCAGACGTGCGTCGCACCCATGGCCCTGAGCAGCGCGACCTGTTCGGGCTTGCGCACGATGTTGACCAGGCCGATGCCATCGGCCAGGCAGATGCGCTGCAGCATCTGGCCCAGGTTCGAGGCGGCGGCCGTATGGACCAGCGCGGTGTGGCCTTCGCGCTTCATGGTCTCGACCATGCCGAGCGCGGTCAGCGGATTGACGAAGGACGAGGCGCCGTCGGCCGGCGTGGCGTCGTCGGGCAGCAGCAGGCACTGGTCGACCGGCACCGCGCGGAACTGCGCATACATCGCGCCGCCCAGCACCGCCACGGTCTTGCCGAGCAGGGCCTGGGCCGCGGGCGACTTGCCGGCGTCGACCACCACGCCCGCACCCTCGTTGCCCACGGGCATCGGTTCGTCGAGCCGCGCGGCCATGGCCCGCATCCCGGCGTCGGGGATGCGCGCGGTGAGCAGCGGACGCTCGGCCGTGCCGCCGGCGACCGCGGTCTCCAGGTCGGCGGTGCCGAACAGCAGGCCCAGGTCCGAGGGGTTGAGCGGCGCGGCCTCGATGCGCACCAGCACCTCGTTGTCGGCCACCGCGGGGATGGGCAGTTCGGCGAGCGACAGCTCGAGTTCGCCACTGCGCTTCACGAGCGAGTGGAGTTGAAGGGCGGTGCGGGGAATGTCGAGGGCCATGGAGCCTCCAGAATGAGCAGATCGCAGTTTAGGACGCCATGACGTTCAGGCTGTGTCGCCGTCGCGGCACAGCGCCTGGCCCAGGTGGTCGATGAAGCTGCGCAGCTTGGGCGCCATGTACTGCCGGCTGGTGTAGACCGCGAACAGCGTGACGGCCTGGGCGCTGTACTCGGGCGCCACGCGCACCAGCGTGCCGGCCGCCAGGTCGTCGTCGACCAGCCACTCGGGCAGGAAGGACATGCCCAGGCCCGCGCGCACCGCATGCAGCGTGAGCGTGGTGTCGTCCGAGCGCAGGACCGGATTCAGCCGCAGCGGCGCCTGCCGGCCGCCGGGCCCCTTGAGCGACAGGCCCTCGATGTTCACATAGCTGGGCACGATGGCGCCGAGCCGGGCCAGCTCCGACGGCAGCGAAGGCGTGCCGGCGCGTGCCAGCAATGCGGGCGTGGCGACCAGGTGGAACTGCACGCGGCACAGGCGGCGCGCGATCAGCGCGGGCGAGGGCTCCTGCGTCGCGCGCAGCGCCAGGTCGTAGCCGTCGGCTGCGAGGTCGACCTTGCGGTTCTCCAGGTGCATGTCGACCAGCACCTCGGGAAAGGCGTCGTGGTAGCTGGCCAGCACGCGGGCGAAATGCGGCGTGGCGCACCACACGGGCGCACTGACCTTCAACTGGCCGCGCGGCGCGTCGTTCTTGCGGCCGATGGCGGCCTCGGCCGCGTCCAGCAGGTCGAGCGCCTGCGCGCTCTGCGCGTACCAGGACTCGCCCGCCTCGGTCAGGCTCAGGTGCCGGCTCGAGCGGTTGAGCAGCCGCGCGCCCAGCGACTTCTCCAGCTGCGCGACATGCTTGCTGGCCATCGGCGCCGAGAGGCCAAGGCGGTCGGCCGCGGCGGTGAAGCTGCCCGCGTCCACCACGTCGCGGAACACCCGCAGGCTGGTCATGCGGTCCATGGATGGTTTCCTGTGGAGAAATGAATCGTTGAATCCTAGCCCATCGATTTCCTGATGGGAAATCTCTAGACTGGCGCAAAAGGAGCCTCTCCATGACCACCACGATTGCCACCGACCGCCTGCTGCCCACCTATTTCATCTCCCACGGCGGCGGCCCGTGGCCGTGGATGAAGAAGGAGATGGGCAATGCCTACGCGCAGCTCGAGGCCTCGCTGGCCGACATGCCGCGCCAGATCGGCCGCGCGCCGCGCGCCATCCTCATGGTGTCCGCGCACTGGGAGATGCCCGCCTTCACGGTGCAGGGCAACCCCAAGCCGCCCATGATCTACGACTACGGCGGCTTCCCGGCCCACACCTACCAGGTGCACTACGACGCGCCGGGCTCGCCCGAGGTGGCGCGGCGCGTGGTGGCGCTGCTCGAGGCCGCCGGCTTGCCGAGCGCGATCGATGCCGAGCGCGGCTTCGACCACGGTGCCTTCTCACCGATGGCGGCGATCTACCCGAAGGCCGATGTGCCCATGGTCCAGCTCTCGCTGAAGCGTGGCCTCGACCCGGCCGAGCACATCGCGCTGGGCCGCGCGCTGGCGCCGCTGCGCCGCGAAGACGTGCTGATCGTCGGCAGCGGCCTGAGCTATCACAACCTGCGCAACTTCGGCCCGCAGGCCCGCGATGTGTCGAAGGCCTTCGACGACTGGCTCGACATCGCGGTGGTGGGCGCGACGTCGGAGGCGCGGGTCGCGCACCTGCTCGACTGGGCCTCGGCCCCCGCGGCACGCATCGCGCATCCGCGCGAGGAGCACCTGATCCCGTTGATGGTCGCGGTCGGCGCGGCCGAAGCGGAAGCGGGCGAGCGCGTGTACCACGAGCAGGATTTCATGGGCGGGATCGCGGTGTCTAGCTTTCGCTTCGGGGCCGTCTGAGGCCGATTCGGCCTCGGGGCCTCTGTCTGTCTGGCGGGCTTCAGCGCTGCTGAACCGCCACCTTCAGGCCGAGGCCGATGAAGATCGTGCCGACGATCTTGCCCTTCCAGCGATGGAGCCACGCGATGCGACCCAGGATGCGCCCCAGAGGGCGCGCGGACAGCGCGAACGCGGCGGAATAGAGCGCGCTCAGCACGACGAAGATCAGGCCCAGCACCGTGAACTGCAGGAAGCTGGAACCGCGCTCCGGATGCACGAACTGCGGCAGGAAGGCGAGGAAGAACAACGCGGTCTTCGGGTTCAGCACCTCGGCCGGAATGGCCTGCAGGAAGGCTTGTCTGGCCGTGACGCGTGGCCGCGGCGCCTCGACCGCCGAATCGCCCGTCTTCTCGAGCATGGCCTGCACACCCAGCCAGATCAGGTAGCCCGCGCCGACCAGCTTGATGACGTTGAAGGCCAGCGCCGAGGTCATCAGGATCGCCGACAGGCCGATGGCCGCCGCCATGGCATGGACGAAGTCGCCGCAGGCGATGCCCAGGCCCGTGGCGACACCGACAGCGCGCCCGCCTTGCGCGGTCCGTATGAAGACCAGCACCACCGCCGGGCCTGGGATCAGGAACAGGCCGATGACGACGGCGGTATAGGACAGCAGGGTGGACAGTTCGAACATCGCGATTCCATCGGGCGCGCAAGGCAGGACGGTCATGGTAACCATCCGCGGGCTTTGCCGGGTGTCCCGGCCGCATCGCTCGCCGCTGCGGTGCAGGTCTCGGGGCGCCGCGCCGCCTGCCCAGTTGCTCATGCACGCCTGACTGCCGTCGGCCAACGCTGCAAGCGCAACCTACGATGACGGCTCACGGCCTTCAGCGGTCTTGCAAACATATAAGGACGAGGACTGCGACGTCCGGCTCTAGATGAAACATGCCTGCCCCCGTTGCCAGGAACTGAGCATCTCCGGCCTTGCCAAGCGCTGGTCGGACCGCGGCTTTCCTGCGAAGTGTGAAAAATGCGGCTGCCTATCGCACGTACTGGCAAGTACATCCAGCGGTATCGTCGTCGGAACGTTTCTAGTCATCATCGGATCGATGGTCGCGGCTGCCGGCGCCATGTCCTATCCCCTCGCCGTGAGCGGCGTCTGCTTGGGCGTCGCTTTCAACATGTGGGCATGGAGGCAGGCAGAGCTGGTTCCCATTCCCAAGGAGAACGTGGACAACGCGAGGGCCGCGGGCTGGGTTCTCACGGGCGTATACGCGCTCATTGCGATGTTTGGGAGTTAGCAGCTGTTGAACTTCTCCTGCGTGTGAACGGGTCCCGAAGGACCATCGTCGTAGATGCCGTGTTCTTGCTCATGACGCAGTGAAGACGATGCCTGGATCAGAGGGGATGCAGGAGGCGTCGTTCACGGTGGTCAGGCTCGAGGACTTCGTGCGGTCGGACCCTCCACTGAGGGCCATCCGCGGTGTGGTCAACGAGGCACTGAGCCGCTTGAACGGCCTGTTCAACCTCATCTACGCAGAGACAGGTCGCGCATCGATCGCCAACTGGTCGAGCAGATCCGCCACAACTGCTGTGCCGCTGCTTCATCGGACTGGCCATCGACGAGGCGGTCTGGGACCACTCGAGCTTCTCCAAGAACCGTGACCGCTTGCTTGAAACACGCGGTGGTGGAGAGCTTCTTCGCCGAAGTGATGGCGCTGGCCGAGCTGCGCAAGCTGCTCAGTCGCGATCGTTTCTCGGTGGACGGCACGCTGATCCAGGCCTGGGCAGAACGACCGCGGCGGACAAGGCCTACGACACACGAGACTTCGTGCAGCGTGCAGCGTGCAGCGTGCAGCGTGCAGCGTGCAACGTGCAACGTGCGGCGGGTCACGCCGCACGTGGCCAGCCATCAGACGCGCTGGGGCGGCACGTGATCGACGCGAGAACGACCAGGCACCCAGCCAGGCGGTGAGCCAGACGAAGCGCAGGTGCCTCGAGGAGCACTTCGGCTGGGGCAAGACGGTTGGGGCGGATCCGCCAGACGGTCTGCCGAGGGATCCGGCGTGTGGACCAGCAGTTCAAGTTGACGATGACCGCGAGCAACATCGTGCGAATGGCGCGAATCTTCAGTTCGATGCCGCAAGCGATGGCGCGGTGAGGTAAAGCGGGGGGCGCTGAAGGCGCATCTGCCTCGCCTTGAGCCGAACACGTCGCCACGCCAGCGCCCCGCCGCTCCAAAGAACTCACGACAAAGTCCCTCAGCGACTTCAAGCAGCGAAATTCAACAGCCTGCCAAGTCGATCGACGACGATCGACGACGCGCTACCCGGCACGCCTGCAGCAGAAGGTCGCCCACCCCAGTGATCAGATTTCATCTTCGCAAACTTTAGTTTGCGCACTAGAGGCGCGATGGCAGCGCGGGCTCCCCCACGAGCCCGACGTTGATTACCGAATGTGAACGAAATGTGAACTTGCTCACAAGCCGTTTGTCGTGAGCATGCGTTTCAAATGTATCTTTATGTATATTCGTAAAAGGCTTTTTTCGAGGCCTGGACGGTGCGGCGATGCTCGTGCCGTCTTCAAAGAATCTGGAGACAATCTTGCACACCCACGTCAGCCCCTCTCGCCTGCGCCGCCCGAATCTCGTTCGCACCCTCATCGGCACGGTCGTTGCCACCCTCGTTACAGGCGCCTTCGCTGAGCCGGTCATGAACGTCGGCGACGGTCAAATCGCCGCGGGAAGCACCGAAGCCATCAACGGCGGCCAAGCCTTCGGCATCCAAACCACGGCAAACTCGGCACAGAGCACTGCAGACCACGCAGGAGCCATCGCCGCGCAAGCGATCAAAGATGCGAACAAGGCGCAGAACAGCGCCGACGCCGCCCAGAACATCGCCAGCACCGCCCTGAGCGTGGGCAACACGGCGAAGAACGCTGCAGACAATGCGCAAAACACCGCCGACAATGCAGCGAGCGCCGCTGCCAGCGCACAGGGTACGGCCGACCTGGCGGTGACCAATGCAAGCGCCGCGCAGAACATTGCCTACGCCGCACGCGACGCGGCCGACAGCGCCATGAACGTGGCCACGACGGCTGACAAAGCCGCCTTCAAGGCCCAGAACACCGCCACCAGCGCCACCATAATCGCTGGCGTGGCGCTTGACGTCGGCAACAAGGCACAGAATGCCGCGAACAACGCGCAGAGCAGCGCGAATTCGGCTTCGGCCGCCGCCGGCGCTGCACAGACGACCGCCAACACCGGCGTGAGCGCGGCCGCAACAGCGCAAACCACAGCCAATGCGGGTGTAAGCGCCGCAGCTGCCGCCCAAACCTCCGCCAACGCAGCTCAGACCACCGCCAATGCCGGCGTGAGCGCGGCTGCAACAGCGCAGACCACAGCCAATGCGGGTGTAAGCGCCGCAGCTGCCGCCCAAACCTCCGCCAACGCGGCTCAGACCACCGCGAATGCCGGCGTGAGCGCTGCTGCTGCGGCCCAGACCACGGCCGACGATGCACAGCGCCTGGGCCTGAACTCCGCCCAGTACGCGGCCGGCGGCGCCGAACTGCAGCTGCGTGCCAATGGCGGCGCGGGCACGACCATCAGCAACGTGCGCGCAGGCGTCGCAGGAAGTGATGCGGCGAACGTCGCTCAAGTCCAGCAGGCGCAACAGACCGCGATCGTGACGGCCAACGGCTTCACGACCCAGCAGGTGGTGGCGCTGCAGGAGGTCATGAACAAGGCTTTCGAGAATGGCTTGTGCAGCTTCAGCAGCGGCAATGTCACCTGTGGCACTGGCAGCAAGGCCACGGGCACGGGAGCGACCGTCATCGGTCGCAATGCCGTGGCCGACGGCGACGACACGACGGCCATCGGCAACGGCGCGCAGGCGAGCTTTGCCGGCTCGGTGGCCATCGGCGCGGGCGCGAAGGCGCTGGCGGATCCGACCACGGCGGTGGGCAACAACGCGATCGCCGCGGGCAACAACTCGGTCGCCCTGGGCGCCAACACGCTGGCCGTGGGAAGCAACTCCGTCGCGCTGGGTCAGGGCTCGGTGGCTACGCGTGACAACACCGTGTCGGTGGGTGACGCATCGGCCGGCCTGACGCGCCAGATCACGAACGTCGCGCCAGGCACTGCGGCAACCGATGCGGCCAATGTGGGTCAAGTGCAGCAGGCCGTGAGTGCAGCGACGCAAGATGCCAGGACGTATGCAGCGAAGGGTGTGGCTGCGGCGCTGGCGATGCCCCAGATGCCGGCACTCGCACCCGGCAAGCATTGGACCGGTGTCGCCGTGGGCGCCTACTCTGGCGAAAGTGCAGTGGGTGCGGCCTGGGGCTACCAGGTCAATGAAGCCTTGAACATCGGCGTGGGCATCTCAGGCGCGATGAGCAGCGGCACCAGCCGGGTCGCGACGCGGGTTCAGTTGGGCTACGCCTGGTAAGACGGGCGTCCATGTGAACAAGGGGCCGGCTTCCACACACCCGCTGAGATGTTCAGCGAATGTGTTGTGTCGGCCAGTTGAATCCGCCGCCGACTTTGGCCGCTCGCGCTGACGTCACAAAAAGGCCCAAGCGAATCAACTGCATCTCGAAGCCGCCCCTTCAAGGTCACCTGCTCACGCCACACGCCGCCAACCGCGAAACCTCACCAAACCATCTCGCTGCCGCCTGCGCCGCCTCTACAGCGTCAGGCCTTGCCTCGCTGACCCAGGCAACGATGCCGTCCGGTCGCAGCAGCAACGCGGTCAAGCCCAGCGCGTTCTTTGCGCTGCAGGCGAGGTAGTCAACTCGGGTTGGCCAGCCGCTGGCACACGCCTCCAGCGTGGCATCGGCGGCGAAATCCAGCAGGAGGCCTTTGCCGCCTTTCAGGTACGCACCCAGCCTGGTTCCATCGCTGAATTCGAAGTCAGGGGCACTGCGACCGACCAGCGGGTGCGCACCGCCGAGCTCGTAGCGAAGCGACAGGCCCCAGACGCGCTCGGCAAAGTAGGTCGCGCCATCGGGCGTGTCCATGAGGTCCCGGACGATGGCTTCGAGTGCGCGGGTGCTGCGGCTCGGCCGCATGAGCGCGACCTGGGCGCGCGACGCATCGAGCACCTGCGATGCCACGGGATGTCGTTCTGCGAAGTAGGTGTCGAGCAAGCACTCGGGCGCATGGCCACGGATCACGCTGGCGAGCTTCCATCCGAGATTCATCGCATCCCCTAGACCCAGGTTCAGGCCTTGGCCGCCCAAGGGGGAATGGATGTGGGCCGCGTCGCCGGCCAGCAGGACCCGACCGCTGCGATAGCACGTCGCCTGACAGCTTCGATCGGTCCAGGTGGTCGCGAGCCGCAGGTCGGCCACCGTGACGTCCGTGCCTGAAACACGCCGCAGCACGGACTGGACATGTGCCAGCGTGATCGACCCTGTCCGGTGGAAGGCACCGCCGTCGAAATCGACCATGGCGATGGTGCCGGGCGCCTGGTAGGTGTACATGCCCGTGGGGGTGTACCGACGACCGGCGGCGAGCTTTTCGGGATCGGCCAGCGCGACCTCCACGGAGTAGCCGGTGAACTCGGCGTCGGTTCCGATGAACTCGAAGCCGGCGAGCTTGCGCACCCTGCTTCGGCCGCCGTCGCAGCCTACAAGCCAGCGCCCGCCGAGCGTCTGGCCGCCGGCGCGAACACTCACCCCGTCGCTCGGCTGCACGACGCCCTCGACCGCAAGGCCTCGCCTGATCTCGGCGCCCATCGCAAGGGCACGGGCGGACAACACGGTCTCGATGCGCTCCATGGTGGTGGCCGTGTGGGTGCCGGCGGGACCCGGCAGGCGATACCGCCACCGGGACGGCTCGACCTTGTCCAGGGAGAACGGAATGCCCGCGAAGTGGCCGCCAGGTCGACCACCTTGGTGCATCCCATGAGCAGTCGGAACGCTGGAAGCGCCCGCCCGATCCGGCGCAGCTGGGCGCTGCGCGATGTCGTCCAGCAAGCCGCGGCGGTATAAGGCTTCGATGGTGGGGGCGGACAGGCCGCGCATGCCGAAGGGCAGCCGCTTCAACGGCGTGTCGGGGCTGTCGGCTCGCTCCAGCACCACCACTGTGGCGCCCACCAGGCGAAGCTCGCAGGCCAGGAACAAACCGACAGGCCCTGCGCCCGCAATCACGACATCGCAGGTCTTCGAATCTCGCATCGACGGCTCCTTGTGCGTCGTTCGACCGGAGCGGTTGTCGATTCGAAACCGCACGGACGAACAGAAGGGATGCGTGGGCATCCCGGGTTCGTCGTGGGGCCTCGTGCAGGACGCAGAGGCAGAGCTTTCGTCTCCGAAAGGACCTGGGCTTACCGAACCAAGTCCGCCTTTTTCGACAGGCCCGCACTTTAGCATCGGCCGCGCCACGCGGTTCATCCGTCGTCGCAGGCGTGTTCCAGCCACAGGAGCGGCATCCACGCTTATTCGTTTTCCTTCCAAGCTTGCTACCAATGGGCGCAAAGGGCGGCGTGAATCGGGCCTCTGCGCGGCCAGAATCAGGGTTTTCCATGACGAGCGCAGCGCGTGCCCGCAGGCGCCCGTCGGCACCTTGCCGGCAAGCTTCCCGATGACCCAAGAAATTCGCCTCAATGCGTTCATGATGAATTGCATTGGGCACCTGGCCCCCGGCCAGTGGCGCGGCGCCCAAGACCGGTCGACCCGCTACCTCGATCCCAATTACTGGATCGACCTGGCCACCCTGCTCGAGAAGGGCCTGTTCGATACCCTGTTCCTCGGCGACGTGATCGGTGTCTACGACACCGACGGCGACTCCCCGGACGCGGCCCTGCGCCACGCCGCGCAGGTGCCGATGAACGATCCGTTCCCGCTCATTCCGCTGATGTCGCACGCCACCCGCCACCTGGGTTTCGGCGTCACGGCCTCGGTCACCTATGAGCCGCCGTACCTGCTGGCGCGACGCCTGACGACGCTGGACCACCTGACGCAGGGGCGCGTCGCATGGAACATCGTGACCTCCTACCTGCGCAGCGGTGCGGCGAGCCTGGGCCACACGGCGCTGGTCCCGCACGACGAGCGCTACGACCGCGCCGACGACTTCCTCGCGCTTTGCTACAAGCTGTGGGAAGGCAGTTGGGAAGAGGGCGCGGTGGTGCGCGACGCGCGGCGCGGCCTCTACGCCGACCCGGGCCGCATCCACGCGGTGTCCCATGACGGGCCTTACTTCCAGTCGCACGGCGTCTACCAGTGCGAGCCCTCGCCGCAGCGCACGCCGCTGCTGTTCCAGGCGGGCGGCTCGGCACGCGGCACGCTGTTCGCGGCGCGCCATGCGGAGTGCATCTTCGTGGGCGCGCCGACGCGCGAAGGCGTGCGCCGCACGGTCGCGGACATCCGGCGGCAACTGGAACTGCAGTGCCGCGCCGCCGACAGCGTGCGCATCTTCGCCATGTTCACGGTCATCGTCGATGCGACGTCGCAACGGGCGCAGTCGCGTTTCGAGGCCTACCGCGCGCATGCCGAGCACGAGGGCGCGCGGGCCCTGCTCTCGGGCTGGACGGGCGTCGACCTGTCGCGCTACCAGTCGCAGGACACGCTGAGCTACGTCGACACCGAAGCCGGGCAGTCGGCGCTGGCGTCGTTCAGCAAGCTGGACCCGCGGCGCACCTGGACGGTCCAGGACGCGGTGGACTTCGTCGCCATCGGCGGGCGCGGGCCGGTGGTCGTGGGCAATGCCCAGGACGTCGCCGACGAACTGCAATCGTGGGTCGAGGAGACCGGCATCGACGGCTTCAACCTGGCCTATGTCGAGTCGCCCCGGACCTTCGAGGACATCGTCGAATTCCTGATCCCCGAGCTGCAGGCGCGCGGCGCCTACAAGAAGTCCTACGCGGCAGGAACCTTGCGCGAGAAGCTGCTCCAGCAAGGCCCCGTGCTGGCCGCCAGCCACACCGGTGCCACCGCCCGCCGGCGCACCTGAACACCGACCCTCGGCGGCCGCGCGCCGCCGACTTTTCATCCCTCCGACATCTTTTCGAAAGCATTGCCATGCCCAGAGTTTCCGAACTCGACCCCGCTTCCTTCGACCCGCAGTTCAAGGACCTGTTCGAGCGTTTCACCGGTGGCGGCGCCACCTTTGCCGACCAGTTCTCCGTGATGGCGCATGTGCGCCCCGCGGCCGAGCACCTGTTCTCCATGCTGCTCGAACTCAAGGCGCGCGAGGGCGTGTCCTATCGCTACGTCGAGATGGCGATCGTGGTGGTGTCGCTGCTCAACCAGTGCACCTACTGCGTCGACAACCATGCGCCGCGCCTGTCGGTGGAGGGCATCTCGCGCGAGGGCGCATTGAACCTGCTCGACTTCGCCGAGCACCCCGAGCTGACGCCGGTCGACAAGGTGGTGGTCGAGTACGCGATCGCGGTCACGCAGGCACCGCAGCGCATCCGCGACCAGCTCATGACCCGTCTTCGCACGCATTTCAGCGAGGCCCAGGTGGTCGAGCTGACGCTGCGCATTTCCCTGTGCGGTTTCTTCAACCGCTTCAACCAGGCCCTGCAGATCGGCGAGGAGCACGACGCCGTGCCGGCCGCCGAGCTTTCGTCCCCGAGGAGTATCTGATGTCCCGCTTCCAACCCCTTTCGCGCCGTGCCGCGCTGGCACTCGCCGCCGGCAGCCTGGCACTGCTGGCCGCGCCGCATGCGGCCCTGGCCCAGTCGTCCGCGGAGCCGATCCGCATCGGCGTGCTGGTGCCGCTGAGCGGTGGCGGCGGTGCCTACGGCGCCGGCATGGCGGACGCCGCGAAGAAGGCGGCCGAGTACATCAACACCGAAGCCGGCGGCGTGCTCAACGGCCGCAAGCTCGAGATCGTGATCGAGGACGACGAAAGCAACCCGACGGCCGGCGTGGCCGCGACGCGCAAGCTGCTCGAGGTGTCGAAGGTCTCGGCCATCGTCGGCCTGTGGAGCAGCGCGGTCGCCATGGCGGTCAAGCCGCTGACCATCGAGAAGGGCATCCCGTTGCTGGTGACCGGCTCGGGCGACGAGGTCACGCAGGGCGACAACAAGGGCCTGGTCTGGCGCTTCCAGGCCACCGGGCGCGACTGGGGCCAGGTCTTCGCGCGCGCCGTGGCCAAGGACGGTGCACGCAAGGCCTCGCTGCTGGTGCTGCAGACGCCGTTCACGCTCAGCATGGTCCAGCCCTTCGTCAACGAGTTCAAGAAGGGCGGCGGCGAGATCCTCGACATCGTCTACTACAACCCGAACCAGCCCTCGTACCGCGCCGAGGTCGAGAAGGTGTTCGCGAAGAACCCCGATGCGGTGTTCCTGCCCAGCTACCTGCCCGACCTCTCCGCTGTCACGCGCGAGGTCTACCGTGGCGGCTTCACCAGCAGGATCTACGCGAACTCTTCGGCCGCGGATGCGGAAGGCGCCTTCGTGAAGAACGTCGGCAAGGCCGTGGCCGAGGGCATCCATCACGTGCAATCGATCCCGCCCAAGGACTCGACCGCCTACAAGACCTTCGCCAGCCGCGCGGGCATCGCACCGAACACGCTGTCGATCTTCCCGTCCAACGTCTGGGACGAGATCTCGGTCCTTGCGCTGGCCATCGAGAAGTCGGGCAGCGCCGACCCCAAGGTCTTCGCCAAGTCGATCCTCCAGGTGGCCAACGGTGTCGGCACCAAGGTCGAGAACCCGGTCGACGGACTCAAGGCCCTGCGCGCCGGCAAAGCCGTGGCCTACAGCGGCGCCGGTTCGCAGTTCACCTTCACCCCGACGGGCGACCAGCTCAACCGCGAGTTCGGCCACTTCGTGATCCGCAACGGCGTGAACGAACTGGTGGACGTGCTCAAGTAATGGGGGCTGCAGTCATCGCACGCCAGGCCGCTGCGCCGGCCGCGCAGGCCCGCCTGGTCGCGCGGGACGTGTCCCTGGCCTTCGGTGGCGTGGCCGCCCTGCGCAATGCCACGCTGGCCATCGCGCCCTCGGTCATCACCGGCATCGTGGGGCCCAACGGCGCCGGCAAGTCGACCCTGTTCAACGTGCTGGCCGGCACGCTCAAGCCCGACCAGGGGCAGGTGCTGTTCGACGGCGAGGACATCACCGGGCTGGCCGTGCACCGCCGGGCGCGGCGCGGCATCGCGCGCACCTTCCAGCTGTCGCGCGAGCTCGACAGCCTCACGGTGCTCGAGAACCTGTTGCTGGCCGCGCCCGACCATCCGGGCGACACCATGCGATCGGTGTTCTTCGGGCGCGGCAAGGTCCGTCGTGCCGAGGCGCAGGCCACCGAGCGCGCCGTGGCCCTGCTCGACCGCGTGCGGCTGACCCGGTTGCTCGACGAGCCCGCGGGCAGCCTGTCGGGCGGCCAGAAGAAGCTGCTCGAACTGTGCCGTGCGCTGATGCGCGACCCGGAGGTCATCCTGCTGGACGAACCGGCCGCGGGCGTGAACCCGGCGCTGATCGACGAGCTGGTCGACTTCATCCGCACGCTGCGCGACGAAGGCATGACCTTCGCCATCGTGGAGCACAACATGGAAATGATCGCCGCGCTGTGCGACACCGTCTATGTGCTGGCCGAAGGCACGGTGTTGACGCAGGGCAGCTTCGCCGACGTCACGGCCGATGCGCGCGTGCAGCAGGCCTACCTGGGAGGCTGAATGACCGCATCGCTTTCGATCGAGAACCTTCACGCCGGCTACCACGGCAAGAACATCCTGCATGGCGTCGCGCTGGAACTGCCCGCGGGCGGCGCCCTGACCATCATCGGCCCGAACGGGTCCGGCAAGTCGACCCTGCTCAAGGCGGTGGTGGGCCTGCTGCCGCCCTCGGAGGGCCGCCTGCTGCTCGCCGGGCAGGACATCAGCCGGCTGGACGCGCCCGCGCGGGCGCAACGCGGCATGGCCTACGTGCCGCAGGAGAACAACGTGTTCCGCAACATGGACGTGGCGGACAACCTGCGCATGAGCGGCGAGTTCCTGCAGTCCGCGCGCGCCGCATCGCCGCTGCGCGCGCGCATGGACGCCATGCTCGAACTGTTCCCCGAACTGCGGCCGCACCTGCGAACCTCCGCGGGCCTGCTCAGCGGCGGCCAACGCCAGATGGTGGCGATGGCGTCCGCGCTCATGCAATCGCCGGCGCTGCTGGTGCTCGACGAGCCCTCGGCCGGCCTGTCGCCGCGCAATGCCGAGCTGCTGTTCGTGGCCATCCACCGCATCCGCCAGACCGGCGTCACGTTGCTGATGATCGAGCAGAACGTGCGGCTGGGCCTGTCGGTGGCCGACACCGGCCTGGTGCTGGTGGCCGGCAAGGTGCGGCGGCTGGGTGCCGCTGCCGAACTTGCGGCTGACCCCGGCCTGCACCACCTCTACCTGGGAAGCGGCCAATGATGCAGCTCTTGTTCAACGGCCTGGTCTCGGGCATGTTGGTGGCCTTGCCGGCGTTGGCGCTGGCCCTCACGTTCAGCGTGCTGCGCTTCGCCAACTTCTCCATCGGCGCCATGCTGACCGTCGGCGCCTACCTGATCTACTGGTGCAACACGGCCCTGGGCCTGAGCCTGCCGTGGGCCGCGGTCGTGGGCACCGGCCTGGCCGCGCTGCTGGCGGCCGCGATCGACTTCGTGGTGTACCGGCCCCTGCGCGACCGCTCGACGATCACCTTGCTGGTGGCCTCGATGGGCGTGTCCTTCGTGCTGGAGAACGCGGTGAGCTTTCTTGCGGGCAACACCCCGGTCGGCTATGCGGTCGACGTGGCCCGCCCGCTGCGCTGGGCCGGGCTGCGGGTCAATCACGAGCAGTTGCTGGGCGCGGCGGTGAGCCTGGCCAGCCTGCTGCTCATCGGCCTGATCTTCGGCTACACCCGGCTCGGCCGCGCCATGCGGGCGGTGGCCGACAACCCGTCGCTGGCGGCCACGCGGGGCGTCTCGCGCCAGCGTGTGGTCACGATCACCTGGCTGCTGTCGGGCGCGCTGGCCGCCATCGCGGGCATGCTGATCGGGCTGGACACCACGCTCGACCCGCAGATGGGCTGGAACTACGTGCTGCCGGTCTTCGCGGCGGCGATCCTCGGTGGGTTGACCCATCCGCTGGCGGCCATTCCGGGCGCACTGGTGATGGGCGTGTTCGCCGAACTGGCCACGCTCGTGCTGCCGCCGCACTACCGCACGCTGGTCGCCTTCGGGGTGCTCAGCCTGCTGCTGGTGGTCCGGCCCTCCGGGCTGCTGGGTAGCAAATGGGTGCAGAAATGACCACGTATCTCTTCTCCATCCTCGTGCTCGTGACCATCGCCAGCCTGGCGGGCCTGGCGCTCAACATGCAGTGGGGCCTGACGGGCCTGGTCAACTTCGGCCTGTTCGGCTTCTACATGCTGGCCGCCTACCTGTGCGCGCAGCTGGCGACGCAGCTGCACTGGAACCCGTGGCTGGCGATGCTGGCCGCCGTTGCATTGACGGCCCTGGCCAGCGCGCTGGTGAGCCTGATCTCCATCCGCCTCTCGGAGGATTACCTGGCGATCGTCACGCTGGGTTTCGCCGAGAGCCTGAAGCTCGTGATCACCCACGAGTCCTGGCTCACGCGCGGCAGCCTGGGCATCTCCGCGATCCCGCGGCCGGTGGAGAACGACACGGCCTTCCTGCTGCTGGCGGTGCTCCTGCTGGCGCTGGTCTTCGCGGTGTTCGAACTCGTGGCGCGCTCGCCGCTGGGGCGCACCGCACGCGCGCTGCGCGACGACCCGGTGGTGGTCGCGACGCTGGGCAAGAACGTGCTCGGCATGCGGCTCAAGCTCTTCGCACTGGGCGGCGCCGCCGTCGGCGTCGCGGGCTGCCTGCATGCCTTCTACTACCGCTACATCGACCCCACGCAGTTCGGTCCGATCATCACGGCCTATGCCTTCATGGCCGTCATCATCGGCGGGCGGGGCAGCCATCGCGGCGTGCTGCTGAGCGCGGGCACGGTGATCCTGCTGCTGGAAGGCACGCGCTTCCTCAGCGACTACGTCTCGTGGCTGAGTCCCAGCCAGCTGGCCTCGCTGCGCCTGATGCTGATCGGCGTGGGATTGATCCTGATGCTGATCTACCGGCCGCAGGGGATGACGCGCGAGTACCGGTTGCGCAGCCGGCGGCCGGACTGATCGCGCGCCGCCGACGTCGTCGAAGAGGCGCGGGCAGAATAGGGCGGGTGAATTCCGCACCTTCCTTTCTCACCGCCACCACCGACGCCGACGCGCGCCGCCTGCTCGCGCAGATCGATGCGCGCGCCATCTCTCACGATGCCGAGCACGAAGGCGTGCGCGTGCGCTGGCGCCGCTTCGGCCCCGACAGTTCGACGCTGCCGCCGCTGGTGCTGCTGCACGGCGGCCATGGCAGCTGGATGCACTGGCTGCGCAACATCGAGGCGCTGTCGGCCGAGCGCGCGCTGTGGCTGCCCGACATGCCGGGCTTCCACGACTCCGGCGTGCCACCGGCACCGGCCGCGGGCGAAGCCGCGATCGACCCGCTGCTGCGCGCGCTGGGCGGCACGCTCGACACGCTGATCGGCGTGGGCACCGTGATCGACCTCGGCGGCTTCTCCTTCGGCGGTTTGACCGCGGCGCAGTTCGCGGCCCGCCGCGGTGCGGTGCGCCGGATCGCGTTGATGGGCAGCGGCGGCCATGGCACGCTGCGCCGCATGACGGTCGAGATGATCAACTGGCGCGCCGCACCCGACCGCGCAGCGGAGATCGCCGCACTGCGCCACAACCTGGGTGCCCTGATGCTGCACGACCCCGCCGCGATCGATGCGCTGGCCTTCGCAATCCACGACATCTCCTGCCACGGCACGCGCTTTCGCAGCAAGGACGTCTCGCTCGCAGGCGGCCTGCAGGCGGCGCTGGCCACGCACGACGGTCCACAGCTGCTGGTCTGGGGCGAGTACGACGTCACGGCCGATCCGCGCCCGCTGGTGGCCGGGCTGGTCGCCCAGCACCCGCAGCGCCGCGGCGCGGTGATCGACGGCGCCGGGCACTGGGTGCAGTACGAACGCGCCGAGGAGACCAACCGGCTGCTGCGCGAGTTCTTCGGCGCGCCGGACTGACGCGTTTCAGTCCAGCGGGATCGGCATGCCCAGCAGCAGCTGCGCCATGCCCTTGCCCATCGGGTCGGGCCGCAGCGAACTCGGGCCGCCGCCGTCGAGGGCCTCGGTCATGAAGAAGTTGAAGGCATGGAGTCCCGGCACCTCGTAGCGCGTGACCTCGCCGTGCACCAGGTGCGCGAGGTAGGCGCGCACGCGCTCGGGCGTGAGCACGCGGCGCAGCAGGGCCAGGTCCTCGGGGCGCCGCGCGATCACCGCGATGTTCGAGGTGTCGCCCTTGTCGCCCGAGCGGCCGTAGGCCAGCGCGATCAGCGGCACCTGGCGCATCGCTGCGGCGGTCGCCATCAGCGGCGTACTGCCCGGCCCGGCGCTCGGTGAGGCGGCGCTCGGCCGCACCGGCTCGCCGCCACAGGGGATCGCCACGCTGTCCTGGCGATCGCCGATCACCACGCGTGGCGCGGGCAGGCGGTCTTTCGCCACGAGGCAGGAATACAACCGATAGCGTGGTTCCACCGCGGCGCGGCCGTTGAGCGTGAGCGCGCTGCCGCTGGTGGTGCCGGGCGCAAAGGACACGCCCGGCGCGCGCGCCTCGCGCGAAAAGATCTCCAGCGCCTCCTTGCGGGCATGCGTGACTGCGATGCGCGCGATCGCCTCGCGCAGCACGCTGGGCGCGGCGTGCGGGCCGTAGCTGTCCTCGGCACCGAGCACCGTGACCGCGCTGCGTTCGAAATCGCCCAGCCCCTTCTCGTGCAGCAGCCTGCGCACGCGGCCCAGCAGCGCGTCGCCGGTGCGGCGCGCCTTGGTCACGGCCTCGGCGCCGAACACCGAGACCTGCGCGGTGCAGCGCCAGCCTTGTTGGTAGGTCGCGGCCAGCTTGTAGGTCGGCGGCGGCGCCATGCCGCGCGCACCTGCCACGCGCACGCGGTCGGGGCCGGCGGCCACGGCCGTCACCTGGGTGAAGTCGCACACCACGTCGGGCAGCACGTAGCGCGCCGGGTCGCCGACCTCGTAGAGGATCTGCTCGCTGACCGTGGCCGGCGTCACGCAGCCGCCCGTGCCTTCGGGCTTGCAGACCACGAAGCCGCCCTCGGCATCGCATTCGACATATGGGTAGCCGATGTTCTCCCAGTCGGGCACCGAGGCCCAGTCGGTGAAGATGCCGCCCGTGGCCTGGGCGCCGCATTCGAGGATGTGGCCGGCCAGCGAGCCGGCCGCGAGGCGGTCATAGGCCTCGGCGCTCCAGCCGAACTCGTGGATCAGCACGCCCAGCGTGGTGGCGCTGTCGACGATGCGCCCGGTGACCACGATGTCCGCGCCCAGCGCCAGGGCGCGTGCGATCGGCAGCGCGCCCAGGTAGACGTTGGCGCTGTCGATGGCCTCGGGCATGGCCTCGCCGGTGTAGAAGTCGGGCGTCTGCTCGGCCGCCAGCGCGGGCAGCAGCGCCAGGCTGTCGTCGCCCTCGATGAAGGCGACGCGCGGCGCGCAGCCCAACTCCCTGGCGAGCGCCTCGATGGCCGCCGCGCAGCCGCGCGGGTTCAGGCCGCCCGCATTGGCCACCAGCCGGATGCCGCGTGCGAGGCAGCGCGGCAGGATCTCGCGCAGCGTCACCTCGACGAAGTCGCCCGCGTAGCCCAGCGCGGGATTCACCTTGCGCGCCTGGGCGAAGCTCGACAGCGTCATCTCCGCCAGGTAGTCGAACACCAGGTACTGCATGCCCTCGACGTCGACGAGCTGGCGCGGGCCGATCAGGCTGTCGCCGATGAAGGCGCAGGCGCCGCCGATCTTCACGGTCTTGTGGTTCATCGCATCAGTCCAGGGAAATCTGCAGTTGCCGGATCAGGTCGCCGTTGACCTTGGCTTCCTGCGCGATGAAGCGCGCGAATTCCGCGGGCGTGCTGCCCACGGGCTCGGTGCTGATGGCCGCGAGTCGGGTGCGCAACTCGGCGCCCTTCATCACGGTCGCGATCTCGCCGGCCAGCCGCTGCACGATGGCCGGCGGCGTGCGCGCCGGCGCCATCACGCCGGCCCAGGCATAGGTCACGAGCTCGGGATGACCCAGCTCCTTGAGGCTGGGCACCTCGGGCAGCAGCGGCGAGCGGTCCTGCCCGGTCACGGCCAGCGCCGTGAGCTTGCCCGGGCGGATGTGCGGGCCCATGGCCGAGATCGCATCGAACATGAAGCCCACGCGGCCGCTGACCAGGTCGGTGGTTGCGTCGGCCGTGCCCTTGTAGGGCACGTGCATCGTGCCCTTCATGCCGGTGGTGCGCGCGAAGCGCTCGCCCAGCAGGTGCGCGGCCGAGCCCACGCCGCTGCTGGCGAAGCTCTGCGGCGCATTGGCATCGCCGCCCGAGCGCACCAGGTCGTCGAGCGTGCGCAGGCCCGGGCGCGCCGTGACCAGCACCAGCGAGGTCCGCGTGAGCTGCGCGACGGGCGCGAGGTCGGCGGGCTTGTAGGGCAGGCTGCGGTAGAGCGCCTCGTTGTTGGCATAGGCGCCGATCACCACCAGCAGCGTGTAGCCGTCCGGTGCGGCCTTGGCCACGGTGTCGGTGCCCAGGATGCTGTTGGCGCCGGGCTTGTTGTCGATCACCACCGGCTGGCCCAGCCGGGCCGAGACCTCCTTCATGACATCGCGCGCAATGATGTCGGTGTTGCCGCCGGCCGGATAGGGCACCACGACGCGGATCGGCCGGTTCGGGTAGGCCTCCTGCGCGCCGGCCCCTCCGATGCCGACGGTGGCCAGGACGGCGAGGGCTGCAACGCGCAGCGCGCCGCGCGCCCGGTGGGCGGATGTCTTGTGCATGTCTGTTGTCTCCGTTGCCAGCGTCTGGTGCGCCGGGAGAAGACCGGTCGCGTTGCGCTGTGCGGCCCATTATGGAAATCGGCCGGCCGCGCGGCCAGACCTATCATGGGGTTTTGCGATAACGATCTGGAATCGACCGCCGACCCTCCGCCATGCAGCTCAAGGACCTCCAATCGTTCAGGATCGTGGCCGAACTGGGCAACCTGCACAGCGCGGCCGACGTGCTGGGCGTGACGCAGCCGGCCCTGTCCAAGGCCATCCAGCGGCTCGAGACTTCGCTGGGCGTGCGGCTGTTCGAGCGCACGCCGCGCGGCGTGGCACTGACCGCCATCGGCCAGGCGCTGTACGCGCGCAACCTGCGGCTGGGCCAGATGGTCGACGACATGCGCCAGGAGGTGCAGGACCTCAAGACCGGTCAGTCGGGCGAGCTGCGCATCGGCACGGTGCCGGCCGTGGTCGAGTCGGTCGTGACGCCGGTGCTGGCCTCCTTCCTGGGCGCGCCGCGCGATGTGCGCTTCCAAGCGCACGTGCAGCTCAGCGGCGTGCTGATGCACCAGCTCGAGACCGGCCTGCTCGACTTCGCGATCGCCGCGGTGCAGGACCCGACGCCGGCCGCGCTGTCCTGCGTGGTGCTGGGCGAGCAGCAGTCCTTCGTGGTCGCGCGCAAGGGCCACCCCTTGCACCGCCGCCCCTTCACCCTGCAGGACATGGCCAGCCAGCCCTGGGCGCTGCCGCCATCGAACATCGCGTTGCGCGTGTGGGTCGAATCGATGTTCGCCGAAGCGGGCATCGAGATGCCGGCCGCCTTCCTGCAGACCGATGCCTCGCCCGCGGTGTTCGCGCCACTGGTGCGCACCAGCAACCTGCTCACAGTGATGACCGCGGATTCGCTGGGCGCGAGCACCGGCGCGGGCCTCGCGGCCTTGCCCGCGCCGGCCCCGGTGTGGGCGCTGCAGATCGGCCTGTTCTGGCGCCGCAACGCCTACTTCTCGGCCGTGATGAAGGACTTTCGCGACCAGGTGGTCGCGGTGTTCAGTGCGCGCGATGCGGGCCTGGACCGCCAGCCGCCGAAGGCCGGGCGCTGACGGCGGCCGGGGCGCGTCAGGCGCGGCCTTCCCACACCGCCTCCGCGATCCGGTGGCGGCTGCGAAGGGACAACACCACGACCCCGGCCATCGCCGCCGACAGGAACAGCAGCATGCCGACCGCCCCCGTGCGATCCAGCAGCAGCCCGGCGAGCAGGGGCACCGCGAGCCGGCTCAGCGAGAACAGGCTGGCCTGCGTGCCGTAGTCGACGGCCTCGCGCGCGCGGCGCGTGAAATGCATCATCAGGCCGAAGGCCAGCGTGGCGGCGCACCCCATCGCGACCGCGACCAGCAGCGCGGCGCAGACCAGCATGGCCGGTCCGGCCTGCAACGCCACGGCGAGCGTCAGCGCCGCGAGCGCCGCGAAGCTCAGGCCGGCGCAAGCCGGCACGGCGCGCGACAGGCCGGCGGATCGGATCAGCCTGGCGGCCAGCAGGCTCGCCACGGCCGCCACCAGCCCGCCCCCCACGCCAACCACCAGCGCCACGTCGCGCACCGCGAAGCCATGGTCGAGCAGCAGCGGCTTCAAATAGAACCACGCGGCACCGATGAAGGGAAAATACAGCAACAGCAGCGCGGTCCATGGGCGGGCCGCCGGCTGCGCGAGGTAGTCGCGGAAGTCCCGCAGGCGCAGGCCTTCGGGCGCGCTCAAAGACGTGCCCACGGGCGATGCCGCGGGCTCGTGCACCAGGCACAGCCCGATCGCGCCCGCGACCAGGCCCCCGGCCATCAGCCAGAAGGGCGCGCGCCAGCCCCAGCGCGCCTGCACCAGCAGCATCAGGCCGCCGCCGACGATCGCGCCCATCGACAGCGCGGCCGAGCGGATGCCGCCCGCGCGCAGGCGCTGCAATGCCGGAAGCAGCTTGATGGCCAGCGCGTTCACGGGGATGTCGGCCCAAGTGGCCAGCAAGGCGGCCAGCAGCGCGAGCCCGAAGAGTTCGGCCCGGCTCGACAGCAGTTCCTGCCGCCCGACCAGGCACAGCACGAGCGCGAAGGCCATGCAGAGCAGCACCGCCCAGGCCTGGTAGCGGCCGGTGCGCACACCGCCGAGGCGGTAGCGCTCGACCGGCGCGGCCAGCAGGAACTTGAAGACCGCCGGCACGCCCGCGAGCTGGAACAGGCCGATGTCGACGCCCGACCAGCCGTGCTGCCGCATGATCAGCGGCAGGCCCAGCCACAGGTAGACGCTGGGCGCGGTGAGCGCCAGGTTGAGCCAGCCGAACAGGGCCTGGTGCAGGCCATCGCGCAAGCGCTCGTTCACGCCGCGTCCTCGGCGGCACGCCGCGCGACTAGCACCTGCACCGGTGCCATCGGGAAGCCGGCGGCGCCCATCGATTCGATGCGTTCGAAGCCCGCGTGCGACAGCGCAAGAGCGAGTTCGCCTTCGGCCGTCACGTGCCGACCCATCATCCTCATGGCGAGGTAGTAGGGCAGCACGGCAGCGGCCTCCCGCGGCGCGGTGGAGACTTCGGCATGCGCGCAAACGAGGACGCCGCCCGGGCGCAGGGCCGCGTGGATCTTGCGCAGCGTGGCCGCCACATCCGGCACGAAGTGCAGCACGGACGAACACCAGACCAGGTCGTAGCCGGCGCCGAGATCGTCCTGGTCCAGGTCGCCGCCGATGGTGGATAGCCGGTGCGACAGGCCCGCGCCTTCGATGTTCTCGCGCGCCACGGCGGCGGTCTCGGGCCAGTCGAAGACCGCCCCCTCCAGTTGCGCCTGGGCCTGCGCCAGCCCGATGGCGACCCAGCCCGGGCCGCCCCCCAGGTCGAGCAGCCGGCGCGCGCCCGCAAATTCCGGCACGAGCGCCAGCAGCTCGCAGGCGACCTGCACCGTCACCGCGCGCTGCTCCTGCCCGATCTGCACCCGCGCCGCGCTGGCCCAGTTGGCGCCCGTGGCGGCCAGGTGCGGGGCAGGGGGCTGCGCCAGCGGGCCCTGTCCGCGCTGCACGCGCTCGCGCATCTGCGCGCCCGAATGCCGCAGCGAGCGCAGCCGGTAGGCCCAGGCATCGCCGCAGTGCGTCGGCGAATCCTTGGCCATGCAGCGCTCGGCGACCGGGGCGAGCCGATAGCGCGGCGCCGATGGCGTGGCCGTCGATGCGGAAGTCGTTCGCAGCAGCAGTTCCATGCTCCAGAGCAGCTCGAGCAGGTGCGCGGTGTTGGCCGGATGCAGGCCGAGGCGCTGCGCGATCTCGTCGGCCTGCGCGGGCGCCGCCAATGCATCGAAGAGGCCGAGTTGCAGGGCGGTGTCCAGCGCATCGGCCTGGACCGAGGCCACGGCCAGGGACCAGTAGCGCTGCATGGGATGGTGGTGTGTGAAATCCATGGTGTTCGTTTCCTCGTCAGTCTTGTTGCCGATCACATGCGCCAGGTCAACCGCATCCCGACTTCGCGCGGCGGGCTGTAGACCGTGACGATGCCGTTCTGGTAGCCGACCGCGTCGTAGCGTCGATCGGCGAGGTTGTGGACATAGGCGGACAGTTCGAAGGCGCCCCAGGTCTTGCCGGCCGACAGGTTGAGCAGGCCGAAGCCGTTGCGGCTGTAGCGGTTGGCGGCATCGAGGTAGACCTTGCCGGTGGCGGTCAACGTGGCCTGGACATGCCAGCCCTTCGGCGCGTCGTAGCGCAGGCCGACATGGCCGTTGAGGTCCGGCGCGAAGGGGTTGCGGTGGCCGTCGTACACGTCGCTGCCGTCGCGGAAGGTGCCGAAGCGGGTGCGGTTGAACGCCAGGCCGGACTGCAGGCGCCAGCCGGTCGCGAGCAGGTAGTCGAGTTCGAACTCGGCGCCGGTGGAGGTGGCCGACGCGGCGTTGGTGATGTAGACCACGCCCGGTGTCGGCATCTGCTGCACCTGCATGTCGCGCACGTTCATGCGGTACAGCGCGGCGGCATAGCGCAGGCGGCGTTGCAGCAGCGTGCCCTTGGTGCCGATCTCGAAGGAGCGCACGGTCTCGGGCGCGAAGGCCGCGTAGTTGGCCGCGGGCACGAACACGTTGAAGCCGCCCGCGCGAAAGCCTTCGGAGACGCTCGCGTAGAGATGGCTGTCGGGCGTGGCCTGGTACTGCAGCGCGAGCTTGGGTGAGAAGCGCGTGTCGTCGGCGCTGCGCCGCGGCTGGCCGCCGGGCGTGAAATTGAGTTCGTTGCGCTCGATGCGCGCGCCGGCCTCGACCTTCCATTGCGCCGACAGCGGCACGCTCCAGTGCGTGAACAGCGCGGCCGTGCGGCCCCTCTGTTCGGCGAGGCTGCGCGTCAGGGCCAGCGGCAGCTTCTGCTCGTTCGCCAGTGCGTGGTCGTCGCGGTCGAGGTAGAGGCCGGCCAGCCACTGCGACGCCCCCGCACTGCCTTCGAGCCGCAGTTCCTGCGACAGCGTCTGGAAGCGGTGGTCGCGGCCGATGTGCAGCGTGTCGGGCGCGCGGAAATCGGTGTCCTGCATCACGCGGTCGAAGAACTCGTTGCGTGCCGTGATCGAGCGCAGGCGCAGCCCCGACGCAAAGGCGTGCGAGACGTCGAGCGACAGCGTGCGCGCGATCGAATGGTTCCAGCTCGGCGTGCCCGAAGCCACGGTGGCGCGCGCTGCCGCAGGCGCGCCCCACAGCGCGGCGCCGTCGCGCCAGGTCTGTTGCGCATAGCGCAGCGTGGCGTCGGTGTCGCGGTCGGGCGTCCAGCGCAGCGCGAAGCGGGCGTCGCCCTGTTCGCGGTCGTCGGCCGTGCCGCCGTTCAGGGTGTTGTCGATGAAGCCGTGCTGCCGGGTCCAGCTGCCGGAGACGCTCGCATACAGCGTGTCTTCCACCAGCGGCCGGCTGAGGTCGAAGCGCAGGCCCTGCTTCCCGCGGCTGCCGAAGGCGGTGGACAGCATCGTGCGGGCCGCGTAGCCGGGGGCCAGGGTGTGGATGTTGATCACGCCGGCTTCGGCATTGCGGCCATACAGCGTCGACTGCGGGCCGCGCAGCACCTCGACCCGATCGATGGCCAGCAGGCTGTTGTCGAAGCCCTGCGCCATCAGCGTCGGCACGCCGTCCACCAGCAGCAGTGTGGAGGTGGAGAAGGAAAAGAAGTTGGCGCTCAGGCCGCGCACCACGGGGGAGTGGATGCCGGACTGCCCGAAGGGCTGGAAGGACAGACCCGGCGTGATCTCCTCCAGTGCGCGCAGGCTGGTGACGCCGGCCGCTTCCAGCACCTCGCCCTCGTGCACGGTCACGCCGGCGGGCACCGCATCGAGTGCCTGGGCCTGCTTGTTGGCGGTGACCGTGACCGCGGGCAGTTCGGTCTGCGCACCGGCGCCATGGCAAAGGCCGGCCAGGGCCAGCGGCCACCAGGGCGCGGCCCGGTGGCGTGTGATCGTCGTCATTGTCGGAATCCTCTCGAGACGGACATCTCGCCGCGCAGCCGGATGCCACACAGCACCAGAGGAATTCTGGTTTCAGATGAGAATGCTTATCATCCAGTTTTGAATGCGATCCGGCCGATTTCCTGTGCATTCCGGCGCCGGCCCTCGTTCCTCACCACCCGACAAGGAATCACCACCCCATGGCACAGCGCATCGCCAGAGCCGACGTCCGCCAGCGCCCGCTGGGCGGCTCGGGCTGGGTGCGCCAGCAGCTGCCGCCAGCCGTGGGCGAGTGCTACGCCGACCGCTTCGAGCTCGAGCCGGGGCTGGCGGTGGTGCGTTCGCGCTATGGCCCGGTCGACGACCTGGTGGAGGAGAACGCCAGTGCCGACGGCGCCTCGACCCTGGTCGTCACGCTGGGCATCGCCGGCGACTCCGGCTACGTGGGCCGGGACGGCACGTGCATCGGCTTTCGGGCCGGCCACACGGCCGTCTCCTCGTTTCGCAACAACGTCGGCGAGCGCCGCTACCAGGCCGGCGCCCTGGTGAGCCAGTTGCGGCTGCTGGTGAGCGAGCCTCTGCTGGTGCGCTACCTGGGCGAGCCCGGCCGGGCGCTGATGCCCGAGGCCGGTGTGCGCCAGCTGGCATGGCGCGGCACCAGCCCCGCCGCGGCCGCGCATGCGGCGGCGCTGGCGCGGAGCGCGGGCGACCCGCCGCAGGAGGCGCTGGATCTGCACATCCATGCCCTGAGCCTGCTCGCCGAGCAGCTGCGCGGACTGACGCCGCCGCTGGCGCAGGCACCGCAGCGCCTGCGCCAGGCCGATGCGGAAAAGATCGAGCGCGTGCGCGACCTCATGGCGGCGCAGATGGACCGCGCGCTGACGGTCGGCTATCTCTGCACCGCCGTGGGCCTGAGCGAGTCGAAGCTCAAGCAGGGCCTGCGGCAGCGCTTCGACACCAGCCCGCACCGCATGCTGCTCGAGATGCGTATGCAGCGCGCATGGACGCTGCTGGCCTCGGGCAGCCAGGTGGCGCAGGCGGCCTGGCAGGTGGGGTATGCGCACCCGAGCAATTTCAGCGCGGCCTTCACCAGGTTCTTCGGGCGCACACCGAAGTCGGTCTTCGGCCCACGCGGCGGGGCAGGGCGGGAGGGGACGCCGGAGGCCTGACCTGTCTATTGAGAATCATTCTCATAACCGGCTATGATCCCGGCCTCATGAACCCGTCCACGCCGTCGAACGGCGCTCTTCTCTCCGTCTTCGAGCAGCACTACGCCGAGCTGGTGCGCTACATCGCGCGCCGCACCGGCAGCATGGAAGACGCGCGCGGCCTGGCGCACGACACCTGGCTGCGCATCGCCGAGCGCGCGCCCGACCAGGATGCCGAACTGGCCGATCCGCGGGCCTATCTGTTCACCATCTCGCACAACGTGGCGATGAACCACCTGCGGCGCGGCAACTGGCTGCAGGGCTATCTGGCCGAGTGCGAGCAGATCGACGGCGCCGCGCCGGCCCAGGCGCCCGACGTGGCCGAGAGCGCGATGTACCGCCAGGCCGTGGCCTGCGTCGAGGCCGCGCTGGCCAGCCTGCCGGCGCGGGTGCGCGACACCTATCTCGCGCATGGCCTGCACGGCGAGAAGCAGGTCGACATTGCGGCGCGTCTCGGCCTGTCGATCGACACCGTCAAGCGCGACATCGCGCAGGCCACGCGCGGCATCGAGCAGGCGCTGCACCAGTGGCGGCACACGGCGGACAAGGACAAGACGGCCGCCGCGCGCACCGGCCGTCGCAGGTCGCTCGCTGCGCTGCTGGGCGTGTTCGCCGTGGGTGTGACGGGCACGGCCGCGTGGCAGCACCTGCAGCGCGAATCGATGCGTTTCCAGACCACGCTGGCCACCTTGCGCGGACGGCAGCTGCAGCGCAGCCTGCCCGATGGATCGGAAGTCACGCTCGATGCGCAGAGCCGCCTCGACGTCGACTACACGGCCGCGCGCCGTCTCACGCGGCTGCACGAAGGCGCTGCCTTCTTCGCGGTGCGGCGCGATGTGGATCGGCCCTTCGTGGTGCAGGCGCTGGGCGTGGAGGTCACGGTGCTCGGCACGCGCTTCGGCGTCGAGATCGACGGCGGTCAAGGCGTCGTGGTGCAGGTCGAGTCGGGCCGGGTGCGCGTCGACGCCGGCGGGCACAGCGCCGAACTCGGCGCCGGCCAGAGCCTGCGGATCGCCGAGGCCGTGCAGGTGCTGACGAGCGTCGCCCACCCCGCGGCCTGGCGCCAGGGCGAGCTCGAATTCGACGCCGTGCCGCTGGCCGACGCGCTGGCCCGCGTGGCGCGCTACTCGCCGGCGGCGCTGCGCGCCACGCCCGCGGCTGCCCGGCTGCCGATCAGCGGCAAGGTGCGCGTGGCCGAAGCCCACGGCTGGCTGGCCTCGCTGCCCAGCGTGCTGCCGGTGCGCGTCGAGCGGCAGCCCGACGGCAGCATCGACATCGCGCACCGATAGCGCACAACGCCCGCGTCTCACACAAAAAAGTCTGCCCCGTTTTTGCGCCTCGTGGGTCTTACAGGTTGTGAACCCGAAACAACCAACCAAGGTCCCCGTCATGCAGAAGAAACTCCAGGCCCGCCGCACCGGCTTGGCACGCGCCGTCGCCGCCCTCGGCTTCGCGCTGTCCCTCCAGGCCGCCCTGGCCCAGAACGTCGCCTTCGACATTCCCGCCCAGCCGCTGGCGAGCGCGCTCAAGGCGCTGGCCGACCAGGCCGGCCTGCAGCTCGCCTTCTCGCCCGCGCAGGTGCAGGGCAAGCAGGCGCGTCGCCTCCAGGGCACGCGCGATCCACGCAGCGCGCTGAACGAACTGCTGCAGGGTACGGGCCTGCAGGGGCGCGTGGAGGGCACGACGCTGACGATCCAGCCGCAGCCCACGGGCGCGGCCGCAGGCGAGACGACGCTGCCGTCGGTCACCGTGAGTGCGCAGGCCGATCGCAGCGGCACCACCGAGGGCACGGGCTCCTACACCACGCGCGCGACCGCGGCCGCGACCGGCCTCGCGCTGTCGCTCAAGGACACCCCGCAGTCGATCAGCATCGTCACGCAGCAGCGCATGGAAGACCAGCGCCTGCAGAGCCTGACCGACGTGCTGGCCAACACCACGGGCATCTCGGCCAGCATCAACGATGGCAACCGCATGACGTACTACGCGCGCGGCTTCTCGATCACCAACTTCCAGTACGACGGCATTCCCACGGCCGGCACCTCGAACTGGTATGCGGGCGAGTCCGAACTCGATGCCGCGCTGTACGACCGGGTCGAGGGGGTGCGCGGCGCCACCGGCCTGCTGACGGGCGCGGGCAACCCGGCCGCTTCGATCAACCTGGTGCGCAAGCATGCCGACAGCAAGGTGCTCACGGGCGAGGTCTCGCTGGGCGCGGGCTCGTGGAGCAACTACCGCGGCTCGGTCGACCTGAGCACGCCCATCACGGCCGACGGCCGGGTGCGCGGCCGCATCGTGGCGGCCTACCAGGACAGCGATTCGTACGTGAAGCTCAGCAACGTGAAGAAGAAGGTCTTCTACGGCGTGGTGGATGCGGACCTCACGCCCTCGACCAAGCTGAGCATCGGCGCCGACTACCAGGACAACGACCCCAAGGGCACGCCCTGGGGCGGCTTCCCGCTGTGGTACGCCGACGGCACCCGCACGAACTGGGACCGCTCCGCCACCCCGGCGGCGAACTGGTCGTACTGGGCCACGCAGACCGAGACGGCCTTTGCCACGCTCGAGCACCGCTTCGACAACGACTGGAAGGCCCACGTGGGCCTCACGCACAGCAAGCAGTCGCTCGACACCAAGCTGCTGTTCCTGATCGGCTGGCCCGATCGCACCGACGGCCTGGGCATGCGCGCGATCGGCAGCATCTACAACGGCTCCCGCGAGCAGGACACGCTCAATGCGCAGTTCAGCGGCCCGGTCGAACTGCTGGGCCGCAAGCACGAGCTGACCTTCGGCCTGATCAACAGCGAGCAGAAGTACCGCTACGACTACCGCCAGGCGCAGAACCTCGCGCCCGTGGTGTTCGACGGCAACTGGAACGGCAGCTACCCCGAGCCCGACTGGAGCGCCAACCGGACGCTGGACGAAGGCAAGGTCACGCAGCGCGGCGTCTACGGCGCGGCGCGCTTCTCCCTCAACGACCGCACCAACCTGATCGTGGGCGGCCGCTACAGCAGCTGGCGCGACCGCAACGTCGACTACCTGCGCGACGACAAGAAGTTCATTCCCTACGCCGGCCTCACCTTCGACCTCACGAAGAGCGCCACCGCGTACGCGAGCTACACCGGCATCTTCAACCCGCAGGACGCGCGCGACCGCAATGGCCGCTACCTTGACCCGATCGTGGGCAAGAACTTCGAGCTGGGCCTCAAGAACAGCTTCTACGACGGCCGGCTCAACACCTCGGTTGCGCTGTTCAGGATCCAGCAGGAGAACCTCGCGCAGGCCGACGGCGACTTCCTGACGCCCGGCGGCCTCGACCAGGCCTACTACGGCGCCAAGGGCGTGCGCAGCACCGGCATCGACATCGACGTCTCGGGCGAACTGCTGCCGGGCTGGAACCTGTCGGGCGGCTTCACCCACTACACGGCCAAGGACGCGTTCGACGCGACGGTCAGCACCAACCAGCCGCGCACGCTGCTGCGGCTGTTCACGACCTACCGCCTGGGCGGCAGCTGGAACCGGCTCACGCTGGGCGGCGGCGTCAACTGGCAGAGCAGCAACTACACGCTCGCCAACGGCCCCAACGGCCAGGAGCGCGTGCAGCAGGACGCCTACGCGCTGGTCAGCCTGATGGCGCGCTACCAGTTCGATCCGCGCCTGTCGCTGCAACTCAACGTGAACAACGTCTTCGACAAGGCCTACTACAGCCAGATCGGCTACTACAGCCACGGTGCCTGGGGCGCGCCGCGCGGCGTGCTCGCGACGCTCAACTACAAGTTCTGAGAATGCGTGAATGAAGCTGCTGCGCACCCCGATCCTGCATCTGCGGCGAGCGCCGCAGATGCAGGCGCGGCGCGCTCGCGACGGTTCCTTCACGCGTTCGGGCGTCGCGAGGTCATGGCGGCGAGCGACGCCCCATGTGGCCACCTTGTCCGACAGCGACGAGGGCGGAGGCTGGCCACAATGAGGTCATGACTTCCGACACCCGCACCCAGAAACAGAAGATGCTCGCCGGCGATCTCTACGACGCCGGCGACCCCGAGATCCAGTCCGACCTCGCGGCCGCGCGCGAATGGCTGGTGCGCTACAACGCCTCGCTGGGCGGCACCAGCGCCGAGCGGCACCGGCTGCTCGTCGAGCGCTTCGCCTCGGTGGGCAAAGGCGCGGGCATCCGGCCGCCTTTCCATTGCGACTACGGCTTCAACATCTCGGTCGGCGAGGGCGTGTTCCTCAACTTCAACTGCGTGATCCTCGATGTGGTCGAGGTCACGATCGGCGACAAGACGCAGATCGGCCCCGGCGTGCAGATCCTCACCGCCGACCATCCGCGCTCGCCGCAGGAGCGCGCCTCGGGGCTCGAGTTCGGCCGGCCGATCCACATCGGCCGCAACGTCTGGATCGGCGGCGGTGCGATCATCCTGCCGGGCGTGACCGTGGGCGACGATGCATTGATCGGCGCCGGCAGCGTGGTCACGCGCGACGTGCCGGCGGGTGCCACCGTGGTCGGCAACCCGGCGCGCATCCGCACGCCTTCGCCCGATCGAACCCAGGAGTAAGAAGCCATGACCGATTCGTCCGCAGCACCCCCGGCCGTCTTCACTCTGTCGCGGAGCTTCGATGCGCCGCGCGAGAAGGTCTGGCGGGCCTTCACTGAACTGTCGGAGCTCGAGAAATGGTGGGGCCCCAAAGGCTTCACCATCTGCGCGGCACGCCTCGATCTGCGCCCGGGCGGTCTGTTCGTCTATGGCATGGAGGCAGGCGGCCACACGATGTGGGGGCGCTTCGCCTACCGCGAGATCGAGGCCCCGGGCCGCATCGTTTTCGCCAACGGCTTCTCCGACCCCGAGGGTGGCCTGACGCGCGCACCTTTCGCCGAGTCGTGGCCGCTGGAGGTGCTCAACACCTGGACCTTCACGGAGAAAGACGGCCAGACCATGCTCGACATGCGCGGTGAAGCGCTCGATGCCAATGCTGTCGAGGCGGCGGTGTTCCAGGCCGGCTTTCCGTCGATGAAGGTGGGCTTCGGCGGCACGCTCGACCAGCTGGCCGCGCACCTGGCCGGCACTTAGCGCGCGGCCCGCAACGCGCGGCATTGGCCTGCATGCGTGCAGGACGATGCCGACGGCCTCCGCGCCGGCCTGCGGTCACCATGGCTTGCATGATCCTTGCGCTTCGACGCCGCGCACCGTTTCGCGCTCCCTTCCTCGTTCTTCCATCCGCCGCCACCCGGCGCCTGACCGCGATGGCCCTGGCCGCCGGTCTGGCGAGCGGGGCTACCCTGTCGACGCGGGCCCAGACGCCGCCTCCGGCGATGGCCGCGCACAGCCCCTGGGCCGAGCACCTGCGCGCCGACCTGGCGCGCATCGACGCCTCGGGCAAGGCGCGCATCGGCGTCTACGTGCAGGACCTCGACACCGGCGAAGCACTCTCGTACAAGGCCGACCAGCGCTGGTACCTGGCCTCGATGGTCAAGGTGCCGGTCGCGATGACCGTGATGCGCGGCATCGAGCGCGGCGACTACACGCTCGACACGGCCGTCACGCTGCGCGCGTCGGACTATGTGGACGGCGCCGGCACCACCAACCGCCAGCCGGTGGGCCAGCCGATCCCGATCCGCGTGCTGCTCGAGCAGATGATCATCTACAGCGACAACACCGCCACCGACATGCTGATCGACCTGGTGGGCATCGCCGAGGTCAATGCGCTGGTCGAGTCGCTGGTGCCCGAGGGCTTTCGTCGCATCACCAGTCTCGGTGCGATCCGCCGCACCCTTTACGGCTCGCTCGCGCCGGGCGCCGAACAACTGGGCGGCAAGGACCTGCTGTTGCTGCACCGCGAACGCTCCGATGCTGCTCGGCTGCAGCTGCTCTCCAGCCTGGTAGACGTGCCGGTGGCGCGCTTCAAGCTGCCCAGCCTCGACGCGGCCTACAACGCCTACTACGCGAGCGGCCTCAATTCGGCGCGGCTCGATGCCTATGGCGGGCTGCTCTCGCTGCTGGTCGGCGGCCAGGCGCTCGCACCCGAATCGACGGCCTATCTGCTCAAGCTGATGGAGCGCGTGGCCACGGGCACGAACCGAATCAAGGCCGGGTTGCCCGCGGGCGTGCGCTTTGCGCACAAGACCGGCACCCAGCGCCGCCGCACCTGCGATGGCGGCCTGGTGCGGTTGGCCGAGGACGGCCAGCAGCGCCGCGTGCTGGTGGTGGCCTGCACCCGTGACGAGCCGTCGCTCGACAGATCCGAATTCGCGCTGATGCAGGTCGGCGCCGCCGTCTGCCGGTCCGGCCTGTTGACCAAGGGAGTCCATGATGATGAAGCGATCTGCCATGCCGCGCCTGCTCTGCGCATTGACCGTCAGCCTGTGCCTGCTCGGCCTTGAGTCCGCGCGGGCGGCGGACTGGGACGCAGGGCTCAAGCAGGAGATCGAACGCATCGACCGCGAGTCGCCCGGCAACCTGGGCGTGTACGTCAAGCGACTGAAGCAGGGCGACAGCTTCAACTACGGCGCCGACCAGCGCTGGTACCTGGGCTCGACGGTGAAGGTGCCGATCGCGATCGCGGTGCTGCAGCAGGTCGATGCGGGCCAGCTCAAGCTGTCCGACACCATGACGCTCGAGCCCGGCGATCGGATCGAGGCCGGCCAGCTGGTGTGGCGCAAGCCTGGCGGGGTGATCTCGATCGAAGAACTGCTGCAGCGCATGCTGGGCGACAGCGACAACACGGCCGCCAACATGCTGATCCGCAAGGTCGGGCTTGCGCAGGTCAACCGCAGCGCGAAGGAGGCGATGGGCGCCGACGGCCTCGGCACGCTGAGCACGCTGGCCGAGGTGCGCTACGACGTGTATGCCGAGCTGCACCCCGATGCGCGCAAGCTCTCGAACGACCAGCTGGTGACCATCGCGTCGGCACCCATGGGCCCGCAGCGCGTGGAGGCGCTGCGCAAGGCGCTCGACGTGCCGGCGTCGGCGCTCCAGGTGAAGACCATCGACGAAGCCTATGACCGCTACTACCGCCGCGGTCTCAACGCGGCCACGCTGGTGGCCTATGGCGCGATGCTCGAGAAGCTGGTGCAGGGCAAGCTGCTCCAACCCGCGAGCACGCAGAAGCTGTTCACCGCGATGAAGATCGACATCTTCACCAACTACCGCTTGCAGGCCGGGCTGCCGCGCAGCGTGAAGTTCATCCACAAGACCGGCACCCAGCACCGCACCGCTTGCCATGCGGGCGTGATCCAGCCGCAGAACGGCGGCGCCGATGCGATCGTGGTCGCGACCTGCGCGTCCGACCTCGACGAGCAGCGCGAGGCCGGCAAGGTGTTCGAGCGGGTGGGGCGGGCGATCACGAGGACGGTGTTGAAGAAGGGCGCCTAAGCCGTCACCGACGCCGCATGCCGCCGCCAGAAGGCCGCGTCCGGCACCGGACCTGACCCCGCCTTCGCGTTGTCCGCCATGTGCTCCGGCCGGCTGGTGCCGGGGATCACGCAGGTCACGGCCGGGTGGCTCAGCGTGAACTTGAGCAGCACCTGCGCCCAGCTGGTGGCGTCGATCTCGGCCGCCCAGCCGGGCAGCGGCTTGTCGCGCAGGCCGCGCAGCAGGCCGCCGCCGCCGAAGGGCTGATTCACGATCACGGCCACGCCGCGCTCGGCCGCGAGCGGCAGCAGGCGCTGCTCGACTGCGCGGTCGTCGATCGAATAGTTGATCTGCAGGAAGTCCAGCGTCTCGGCGCGCAGCACCGCCTCGACCTCGCCGAAGGCCGAGGCCGTGTAGTGCGTGATGCCGACATAGCGGATGCGGCCCTGCGCCTTCCACTCGCGCAGCGTCGCGAGCTGGGTGCGCCAATCGACCAGGTTGTGCACCTGCATCAGGTCGATGCGCTCGGCCTTCAGGTGCGCAAAGGACTGCTCCATCTGCGCGATGCCGGCCTCGCGCCCGCGGGTCCAGACCTTGGTCGCGAGGAAGGCCTTGGCGCGGTCCTTCGATGCAGCCAGCAGTTCGCCCGTGGTCTGCTCGGCGCGCCCGTACATCGGCGAGCTGTCGAGCACGGTGCCGCCCGCGTCGAACAAGGCCTGCAGCACGCCCGGCAGGCGCGGGTATTCGTCGCTGCCGGGCGCATGGCCGAAGCCGACCCAGGTGCCGCATCCGATCACGGGCAGGGCTTCCTTGGACGAGGGGATGGGGCGGGTGTTCATGGTGGCTTTCTTCTGCGCGGCGGCGCCGAAGGGCAAACCGGCGGTGGCGACACCGGTCGACAGGCCGACGGCCATGCGCAGCACCTGGGCGCGCGTGAGGCCGGCGGGGTGGGCGTGGGGCAACGGTGGCATGGCGACTCCTGGGAAGCTAGGGGTGTCAATCGGCAGCGTGTCCTGCGGTGGATGCACGGGGTGCGGTCGAGTTCCCCAAGGATGCGTGCAATCGCCGTTCCTGCTGCCGCGCGAGCCACAGCGAGAGCACGGCCCACACGGCGGCCAGCGGAATCGCCAGCGCCGCCAGGCCCGCGAAGCCCACGCCCAGCGCGCCCAGGCCGGCCGAGATCCAGCCGCTGACGGCATCGCCACCGCGGTAGACCACGGTCTCGATCGCGTTCTTGGCCTTGTACTTGGCCTCGCGCCCGACCACGGTGAACAGCACCTCGCGCGCGGGCCGCGCGATGGCGTAGTCGAAGGCCCGGCGCAAGGCCTGCGCGCCGGCCAGCACCAGCACCGTGGGTGAGAGCGCCACCGCCGCGAAGGCCAGCGCCGAGGCGATCGGCAGCAGCACCAGTGCCGTCCCCACGCCGAAGCGCTTCATGAGCCGGCCGGTCACGAAGAGCTGCAGCAACAAGGTGAGCGTCGACACGCTCAGGTCGACCAGTGCGAAGAAGCGGGTGCGCGACGCGGTGTCGGCAAAGGCCCCGGCCACGATGCGGCCCTGCTCGAAGTAGAGGAAGGTCGAGGCCGCGGTGTGCAGCAGCAGGTAGCCGCACAGGCCTAGCAGGTAGGGCGAGCGCGCGATCAGCGCCAGGCCGGCCAGCACGCTGCCGCCGATGGGGCGGGCGTCGCCGGTGGCCGTGGCGGCGCCAGCCGCACCGTCGTTCGCCAGTCTTTCGCCGTCGCGCGGGTACAGCCGGTGGAAACACTGCAGCGCGGCCTCGAGCAGCAGCGCCGCGCCCAGCGTGAGTGCGACCGGCCCGAGTGCCGTGACCAACGTCGCGGCCAGCGCCGGCCCGACGAAGGTGCCCGCGGTGCCGCCGGCCGCGATGAAACCGAACAGCCGCCGGCCCTGCGCGTTGCTGAAGCAGTCGGCCAGCACGCTCCAGAAGATGCTGATCACGAACAGGTTGAAGACGCTGATCCACACGAAGAACACGCGGCCCACCCAGACGCTGTGCACTCCGCTCGCAATGAGCAGGCAGAACACCAGGATGCTCACGGTGAAGAAGCGGTACGCCAGCGGCACGAAGCGCCGCGGCGGCAGCCGGGTGACCAGCCACCCGAACAGCGGCACCAGCGCGAGCATCGCGACGAAGGTGGCGCTGAACAGCCACTGCAGCTCGTCCGCGCCGCCGGCCAGCCCGAGCGCATCGCGCAGCGGCCGCAGCAGGTAGTAGCCACCCAGCAGGCAGAAGAACCAGCCGAAGCCCAGCAAGGTGGCCCGCACCTCGTCCGGCTGCACGTCCACGGCCCGACGCAGCCAGCGGTGGAGCAGGGCAGGGGGCGCGGGTGAGGGCGAGATCACGCAAGCAGTTTGCCCAAGAAGCGGCCCGTTGCCGTCGGATGCCCTTGCATCGGCGTTGGCTCTCATCCTGACCCGCGAAACTTGCATACAAGGGTAAACCCCGATGTTTCGTCTGAAACCGGTTTCATACACTGGCCACCCCACGCATCGCTTGCCTGTACGCAGGATTTGCCCAGTGAATTACCAATTCCAGTTCGACGCCGTCTTCGCCGCCTGGCCACTGCTCCTCAAGGGCACGTGGATCACCATCCAGCTCTCGCTGGTGGCCACCGTGCTCGGCCTTGTCGTCGCCATCTTCTGCGCCTGGGGCAAGACCTCGGGCCCCGGATGGCTGCGCTTCATCGTCAATGCCTACATCGAGGTGATCCGCAACACGCCGTTCCTCGTGCAGCTGTTCTTCTTCTTCTTCGCGCTGCCGGCCATCGGCCTGCGCTGGTCCCCCTACACGGCCGCGCTGACCGCGATGGTGGTGAACCTGGGCGCCTACGCCACCGAGATCATCCGCGCGGGCATCGAGTCGATTCCCAAGGGCCAGATCGAGGCGGGCCGCGCGCTCAACCTCAAGCCCTGGGAGATCTTCCGCTTCGTGATCATCAAGCCCGCGCTCAAGGCCATCTACCCGGCGCTTACCAGCCAGTTCATCCTGCTGATGCTGAGCTCGGCCGTGGTGTCGGTGATCTCGGCCGACGACCTGACTTCGGTGGCGGCCAACCTGCAGTCGCAGACCTTCCGCAGCTTCGAGATCTACATCGTGGTGGCGGGCATCTACCTGCTGCTGGCGCTGGCCTTCTCGGGGCTCTTCAAGCTGATCTATCAGCGCACCCTCAACTATCCGGATCGTCGATAGCAATGGCTCGCCCCCAGTCTTCGCGCACTTCGTGTCGCTTCGCCAACCCCCTACCGGGGGCAACACCAGCGGCCCGGCAAAGCCGGTTCCGCGGTGTTTCCCGATCAAGCCTGCATCGAGCTGAGGCGCCGGTTGCCCACTCGCTGAAAGACTGAGATTTGATATGCGTACCTTCGGCTTTCCCGAATTCCTCTTCATCCTCCAGGCCGTCCAGTGGACGCTGGCGCTGTCGCTGATCGCCTTCGTCGGCGGCGCGGTGCTGGGCCTGGTGATCGCGCTGGCGCGCACCTCCGAGAGCCGTGCGGCCCGCGGCATCGCCATCACCTTCATCCAGATCTTCCAGGGCACGCCGCTGCTGCTGCAGCTGTTCCTGATCTTCTTCGGCGCGCCGGTGCTGGGGCTGGACATCAACCCCTGGGTTGCCGCAGGCGCCGCGCTGATCCTCAACAGTGCGGCCTTCCTGGGCGAGATCTGGCGCGGTTGCATCGAAGCCGTGCCGCGCGGCCAGATCGAGGCGGCGCAGGCGCTCAACCTGCGCTATGTCGCCCGCATGCGCGACGTGGTGCTGCCGCAGGCCTTCAAGATCGCGCTCGCGCCGACCGTCGGCTACGTGGTGCAGATCATCAAGGGCACCTCGCTGGCGGCCATCATCGGCTTCACCGAGGTCACGCGCGCCGGCCAGATCATCAACAACGCGACCTTCCAGCCGCTGCAGGTCTTCGCCACCGTGGCCGCGATCTACTTCGCGATCTGCTGGCCGCTGTCGCTGCTGGCCGCCCGCATGGAGCGCCGCCGCGCCCAGGCGCTGGCCCGCTGATTCCCCCTTTCTTTCCTTGCCTGTTCCCGTTCTCAACTCAGGAGACTTCGACATGATCCGTTCCACCACCCGCCGCACCGCCATCGCTGCCCTCGGCCTGGGCGCTGCGCTCACCGTGTTCGCACCGTTCGCCACCGCGCAGTCGATCGCCGACATCAAGAAGAAGGGCGAAGTCACCATCGGCATGCTGGTCGACTTCCCGCCCTACGGCACGACCAACGCGCAGAACCAGCCCGACGGCTACGACGCCGACGTGGCCAAGCTGCTGGCCAAGGAGTGGGGCGTCAAGGCCAACATCGTGCCGGTCACCGGCCCGAACCGCATTCCCTTCCTGCTGACCAACAAGGTCGACCTGCTGGTCGCTTCGCTGGCCGTCACGCCCGAGCGTTCGAAGCAGGTGCAGTTCTCCACGCCTTACGCGGCCGCGACCATCGTGCTGTACGGCAAGAAGGACGCCAACATCAAGGGCGCATCCGACCTCAAGGGCCAGCGCGTCGGCGTGGCCCGCGCGTCCACGCAAGACGTGGCCGTGACCAAGGCCGCACCGGAAGGCACCGAGATCCGCCGCTTCGACGACGACGCTTCGGCCATGCAGGCGCTGATGTCGGGCCAGGTCGATGCCATCGGCTGCTCGATCACCGTCGCGGCGCAGATCGCGAAGCGCGTGCCGGCCAACACCTTCGAGAACAAGTTCACGCTGGTGCAGCAAGCCATGGGCATCGCGATGCGCCCGGGCCAGGAAGAACTGCTGAAGAACGTGAACGCCTTCGTCGAGAAGAACACTGCCAACGGCGAACTCAACAAGCTGTATCAGAAGTGGCTGGGCGCCGATCTGCCCAAGCTGAACTGAGCGCCACAACCTCCTGACCGGGAGGCCACACCCGCGGCAGGCCCTGAGGCCGGTGCCGCGGTGTGTCACGACAGAGCCAGGGGCTCACGGTGAACAACGAATTTCTGGAAGCAACAACATGACCGACGCAGTCACGACCCCTGCCGGCACCGAGCCGATCATCCGCATGGAAGCGGTGAACAAGTGGTACGGCGAATTCCAGGTGCTGACCGGCATCGACCTGAGCGTGCGCGCGGGCGAGCGCATCGTGATCTGCGGGCCTTCGGGCTCGGGCAAGTCGACGCTGATCCGCTGCATCAACCGTCTCGAGACGGTGCAGCAGGGCCGCATCGTGGTCGACGGCATCGACCTCACGGCCGGCGGCAAGAACGTCGACGCGGTGCGCGCCGAAGTCGGCATGGTGTTCCAGCAGTTCAACCTGTTCCCGCACCTGACCATCCTCGAGAACTGCACGCTGGCGCCGATGCGCTCGCGCGGCATGAACCAGGCGCAGGCCGAAGAGGTGGCGATGAAGTACCTCACGCGCGTGCGCATTCCCGAGCAGGCCAAGAAGTACCCGAGCCAGCTGTCGGGCGGCCAGCAGCAGCGCGTGGCGATCGCACGCGCGCTGTGCATGTCGCCCAAGATCATGCTGTTCGACGAGCCCACCTCGGCGCTCGACCCCGAGATGGTCAAGGAAGTGCTCGACACCATGATCGGCCTGGCCGAAGACGGCATGACCATGCTGTGCGTGACGCACGAGATGGGCTTCGCCCGCAGCGTGGCCGACCGCGTGATCTTCATGGCCGACGGCAAGATCGTCGAACAGGCGCCGCCGGCCGAGTTCTTCAGCAACCCGAAGAACGACAAGACCAAGCAATTCCTGGGTCAGATCCTTTCCTCGCACCAGGCGCACTGATGGCCTCGATTCCCGTACTGATCTCGCTGTCGTCTTTCGGCGCGGCCGAGGTGGGCCGGCACGGCCAGCTCTGGTGTTCCCAACTCGCGCGCGCCGCGGGTGCCGACTCGGTCGAGGTGCGTGGCGAGATGCTGCGCGATGCCGACACCGAACTGCCCGCACTCGCGGGCCATGCATCGGTCTACAGCAGCCCCGAGGGCCTGTGGGCCGAAGGCGGCTGGCTCGACAGCGCCGCGCTGGCACGCGGCATCGCGGCTGCGACCACGCTCGGCGCCAAGCGCCTGAAGATGTCCATCGGCGACTTCCGAACCACCTCGCACGGCTCGCTGTGGGGCCTGAAGACGCAGCTGGCCGAGACCCGCATCGAGTTGCTGATCGAGAACGACCAGACCGTCTCGGCGGGCACCCTGCCGGCGCTGCTCACCTTTTTCGACGTGGCCGACCGCGCCGGGCTGAACCTGGGCATGACCTTCGACATGGGCAACTGGCACTGGCTGGGCGAATGCCCGCTCGAGGCCGCCAAGGCCCTGGGCCACCGCGTGCGCTACGTGCACTGCAAGGGCGTGCAGCGGCTGCCGGCCAAGTGGGTCGCGGTGCCGCTGGCCGATTCCTCTGCCCCCTGGCGCGCCGTGCTGCGCGCGCTGCCGGCCGACGTGCCGCATGCCATCGAATACCCGCTGATCGGCGACGACCTGCTGGCCGTCACACGCACCCAGATCGATCTCATCCGCGCCACGCGCGCCCTGCCATGACCGATACCGCCTTCGACGTCGCCCTGTTCGGCGAAGCCATGCTGCTGCTGGTGGCCGACCGGCCGGGCCCGCTGGAGGACGCGCAGTCCTTCCACAAGCGCACCGCCGGCGCCGAGACCAACGTGGCCATCGGCCTGTCGCGCCTGGGCCTGAAGGTGGGCTGGGCCAGCCGGCTCGGCACCGATTCGATGGGTCGCTACCTGATCGCGACCATGAAGGGCGAGGGCATCGACTGCGCGCACGTGATCTGCGATGCCGCACAGAAGACCGGCTTCCAGTTCAAGGGTCGCGTCACCGACGGCAGCGACCCGCCGATCGAATACCACCGCAAGGGTTCGGCCGCGAGCCAGATGACGCCCGACGATGTCGACGTGGCCTGGCTCGGCTCGGCGCGGCACCTGCACGCCACAGGCGTGTTTGCCGCGATCTCGGCGACCACGCTGCCGGCCGCGATCAAGACCATGGACGTGATGCGCGCCGCGGGCCGCACCATCTCCTTCGACCCCAACCTGCGCCCGACGCTGTGGGCCTCGACCGAGGCCATGCGCAGCGCCATCAACGACCTGGCCTCGCGTGCCGACTGGGTGCTGCCCGGCATCGAGGAGGGCCTGCTGCTCACCGGCGAGAGCACGCCCGAAGGCATCGCCGCCTTCTACCGCCAGCTGGGCGCGAAGCTGGTGGTCGTGAAGCTGGGCGCCGAGGGCGCCTACTACGACAGCGACGTGGCCGGCACCGGCCGCGTCGCGGGCTTCCCGGTCAAGGAAGTGATCGACACCGTGGGCGCGGGCGACGGCTTCGCGGCCGGCGTGATCAGCGCGCTGCTCGAAGGCCTCAGCGTGCCCGACGCGGTGCGCCGCGGCAGCTGGATCGGCGCGCGCGCGGTCCAGGTGCTGGGCGACACCGAAGGCCTGCCGACGCGGGCCCAACTCGACGAGGCGAAGCTGGCATGACTGCTGCAATGCGCAAGAAGGTGCTGGTGTTCCGCGAACTGCCCGAGGACCAGCTCGCACGGCTGCAGGCCGCACACGACGTGACCGTGGCCAACCCGAAGGTGGCCGCACAGCGCGCCGCCTTCGATGCCGCGCTGCCCGAGGCGCAGGCCATGATCGGCTCGAGCTGGCCGGTCGATGCGGCGCTGCTCGACCGCGCACCGAGGCTCGAGGTGATCTCCAGCGTGTCGGTGGGCGTCGACAACTTCGCGCTGGCCGAACTGCACCGGCGCGGCATCCTGCTGTGCCACACACCCGGCGTGCTCGACGAGACCGTGGCCGACACCATGTTCGCGCTGCTGATGGCGACCAGCCGCCGCGTGGTCGAGCTGTCGAACCTGGTGCGCGAAGGGCAATGGACCAGGAACATCGGCACCGAGCTGTTCGGCACCGACGTGCACGGCAAGACGCTGGGCCTGCTGGGCTTCGGCCGCATCGGCCAGGCCATCGCGCGCCGCGCGGCCTTGGGCTTCGGCATGCCGGTGCTCTACCACGCACGCCGTGCGGTCGACCTCGCGGCGCAGGCGCCCGAGCTGCAGGGCCATGCGCTGCACACGCCGCTGAACGAGCTGCTCGCCCGCGCCGACTTCGTGGTCGCGATGCTGCCCCTGTCCGATGCCACGCGCGGCATGATCGACGCCGAGGTGTTCGGCGCCATGAAGCCGGGCGCGATCTTCATCAACGGCGGCCGCGGTGCCACGGTGAACGAAGCCGCGCTGCTCGCCGCGCTCGACAGCGGCCACCTGCACGCGGCCGGGCTCGACGTGTTCGCGACCGAACCGCTGCCGCTCGATTCGGCGTTGCGCACCCATGCGCGCGTGACGCCGCTGCCGCACATCGGTTCGGCCACGCACGAGACGCGCCATGCGATGGCCGAGCTGGCCACCACCAACCTGCTGCAGGCGCTGGCCGGCCAGAGGCCGGGCGCCGTCTTCGACACGGCCTCGGCGTGAGCACCCGGGCACCGCGCCAGAAGCCCGCGGGCCAGCGGGCCACCATCGCCGACGTGGCGGCCGCGGCCGGCGTGTCGAAGGCCACGGTCTCGCGCTTCTTCAACCACCGCGAGCGGCTGCTGAGCCCCGACATCGCGGCGCGTGTGGAGACCGCGATCGTCGCGCTCGACTACTCGCCCAGCCCCATGGCCCAGGCCCTGAGCCGCGGCAGCACGCGGCTGATCGGCCTGATCGTGGCCGACATCACCAACCCCTACTCGGTGGCCGTGCTGCGCGGCGCCGAGAAGGCCTGCCAGGATGCGGGCTACCTGGTGATGCTGTTCAACCTCGGCAACGAGAGCGGCCGCGAGCGCGAGGCCATCGACGCGCTGGCCGGCTACCAGGTCGACGGCTTCATCCTCAACACGCTGGGCCGCGGCGCGAGCACCGTCGACGCGGTGGCGCTGCACGGCAAGCCGGCGGTGCTGGTCGACCGGCGCCACGCCGGCATGCAGGCCGACTTCGTGTCGCTCGACAACGCGGGCGCGATGGCGCAAGCCTGCGAGCACCTGCTCGAGGGCGGGTACCGCGAGTTTCTCTACCTCACCGAGCCGCAGAAGGGCGTGAGCACGCGGCGCGAGCGCACCAACGCCTTCGGCGAATGCATGGCCGCGCATGCGCCGGGCGTCAAGGGCGAAGTCTTCGAGAGCGAGGAGGGCGACACCGCCGGCCTCGACGCTGCGCTGCGCGCTTTGCGCCAGCGTGCGCGACGCGGTCGCCGTGAGCCCGCGGTGATCTCTGGCAACGCGGTGGTCACGCTGCGTGTGGCGGCGGCCGTGGCACGCTTGGGTTGGCAGTTCGGCGAGGACCTGGGCTTCGTCGGCTTCGACGAGGCCGAATGGTCGCCGCTGGTCGGGCCCGGGCTGAGCACCATCGCGCAACCCACCGCCGAGATCGGCCGAGGCGCCGCCAACTGCCTGATCGAGCGCCTGCGCGGCCTCGACGTGCCGCCGCGCGTGCTGCTGCTGCCGGGCGAGTTGGTGGTGCGGGGGTCGTCGCGGCGGGACAGCGCGGCCTGAGTCGCGCGTCGGGCTCATCGTCGATGAGCCATCTGCCATTCATCTCGCGTGATGCACCGGCTGGAGGCCCCAAACGGGTGTCGAAAGACCTTCCATGCGCGCCTTGATCTGCAGCGCCAAGTAGAGCGAGTAGTGTCGGCTCTGGCTCAGGTTGCCGCCGTGGAACCAGAGGGATTGCTGTTGCGTGGGTTTCCACATGTTGCGGAGTTCGCCTTCCCAGGGGCCTGGATCGCGGGCCGTGCCTGAACCGACGCCCCAGCATTTGCCCACGCGGTCAGCGACCTCCGGTGACACGATGTCTGCAACCCAGGCATTCATGGAACCGTAGCCGGTCGCGTATACCAGCAGATCGGCCGGCAGTTTCTCGCCGTTGGTCAGTACCACGCCGTCGGCCTGAATGCGCTCAATGCCGACGCCGCTGCGCAAATCGATCAACCCGTCCGCCACCAGTTCGGATGCGCCCACGTCGATGTAGTAGCCCGATCCGCGGCGAAGGTACTTCGTATGGAGCCCGGACCCGTCCTCGCCAAAGTCAAGCATGAACCCGACCTTGCGCAGGCGGGCGTAGAAGGGTGCATCGGCTTCTTCGATCTGTTCATAGATCGGCTTGCTGAGCGTCGGAGCGATCCGCAACGGCGTGGATGCCTGAATGAGGTCGGCGCGGTCGGCGTCTATGCCCCGCTCGAGCGCATCCTCCGAATAGAGCTTGCCGATGACCTTTTCCATCAGGGTGTCGGACTTCACGATCAGCGTTGAAGAGCGTTGGATCATCGTCACTTCGGCGCCGTGTTCCCAGAGGTCGGCGCAGATGTCGTGCGCAGAGTTGTTGGATCCGAGCACCACGCAGCGCTTGCCGCGGTAGGCATCTCCACCCCGATAGGCGCTCGAATGGCATTGCTCGCCCTGGAATTCGTCGTGGCCCTCGATGACAGGCGTACTGGGATAGCCCGACACGCCGAGCGCAAAGATCAGTTGCTTCGGGCGCAGTACCACCGGCTCTCCTTCGCGCATGACGTCTACCGTCCATTCGCCGGCCACCTCGTCGTAGCGTGCACTCGTGCATTCGGTGCAGGACCAGTAGTTGATCTCCATGATCCGCGTGTAGGCCTCGAGCCAGTCGCCAAGCTTGTCTTTGGGCGTGAACACAGGCCAATCCTCCGGGAAGGGCAGGTAGGGAAGATGGTCGTACCAGACAGGGTCGTGAAGACACAATGACTTGTAGCGATGACGCCAGGAGTCGCCGGCGCGCGCATTGCGTTCGATGACGATGGTCGGTACATCGAGGCGCCGCAGCCGTGCCGCCAAACCAATGCCGCCCTGGCCGCCGCCGATGATCACGCAGTAAGGCTGCTCGGTGTATCCGAGATTCGCTTCTTCCTGCTCGCGGCGCTCGAGCCAGGTGATGCGACCCGGCCCGTAGCGATGGCTGGTCCCCAGTTGGCGGCGGCGGGCTTTCCTCTCTTCGAAGCCTTTCAGTTCACGAAGTGCGGTGAAGAAGGTCCAGCACTTTCCTTCGCGCAGACGGAAATGGCCTTGCCCGCGGCCAACTGGCGTCTCGAAATTGAACCAGGCGAGCAGCGTGTCTCCTTCGATCTGGACGCTGTCCTTGTCCAGCGCCCAGCTCGGCGAGCCGTCGAACAGTTGCAAGGCGTGTGCGAGCATCTCTCCAACGGAGGAGACACCCTCGACGGTCTTGATGTTCCAGGTGAATGCCAGAAAGTCGCGCCAGAAACAGTCATCGGCGAAGAAGGTCGGAAGCCTATCGAGCTTGCGCTGTGCCAGCGTGCTGCCGAAAGCGGTGAGCCATTCGGTGGCTTGCCGCACAGAAGAATTCGAGGTAGTTGCGTCCATGATCCTGAGGCCTGCGAGGGCGGTGTGGAGTTTGCGATCAGACCGGCAGGGCCTGGAGGTGGCATGCGGCGAGGTGCCCATCGCCTTGGTTCTCGAGCCGAGGTGCCTCGACGCGGCAGCGATCGAAGGCATAGGGGCAGCGGGTGTGGAAATGGCATCCCTGCGGCGGGGTGACCGGACTCGGCACGTCACCCTTGAGGACGATGCGCTTGCCGGCTTTGGCGTTTCCCGGTGCGGCCGAGAGCAGCGCCTGCGTGTACGGATGCTTCGGTGCAGCGAAGATTCTCTGGGCGGTGCCCTGTTCGACGATTCGCCCAAGGTACATGACGGCGACGCGGTGGGTCATGTGCTCGACAATGCCGAGGTCGTGGCTGATGAACAGCAGTGCCAGACCCAGTTCGTCCTGCAGATCCTGCAGTAGATTGACGATTTGAGCCTTCACCGACACGTCCAGCGCGGAGACCGCTTCATCGCAGATCACGAGTTTCGGCTTCGACGCCAAGGCACGCGCGATGCAGATTCGTTGCCGCTGTCCGCCCGAGAATTCATGCGGATAACGGCGGCCGGCGTCTCGAGGAAGACGCACGAGATCCAGCAATTTGTCGACACGGGACTGCATCGCTTCGGAGGTCACGCCGGATTCGAAGTTGGAGATCGGCTCGGCCAATGCTTCGCGAACCGTCAAACGTGGGTTCAGGCTTGCGAACGGATCCTGGAAAACGACCTGCAACTTCTGCCGCACCGGTCTCAGCTGTCGCGGCGAGAGGTTGTCGATGCGCTCGCCGTCGAGTCGCACCTCTCCTTCGGTCAGGTCGAAGAGCCGCAGGATGGATCGGCCCACTGTCGATTTTCCGCAACCCGATTCGCCCACCAAGGACAATGTCTCGCCACGTTCGACGTGGAACGACACGCCGTCCACCGCATGCACCCTGCCGGTCGAGGCGCCCAACCAGCTGCGCTTGAGCGGGAAGTGCTTCTTCAGGTCTTTGACTTCGAGAAGATGGCTCATGAGACGAATTCCGCAACAGGCATTTCGGCCAGCGCGTGATGACACGCAGCCAGATGCAGAGGAGCCTTGGGTTGCAAGGCCGGAACAACTGTTCGACAGAGGTCGGTGGCCTGGGCGCAGCGGCCGGCGAAAAGACAGCCGTCGATGCGCTGCTTGAGGCTTGGCACCATGCCTGGGATCTCCGTCAGCCGCGTCTTCTGCGGATGCTGCGAGGCGCCAGTTTTCGGGATAGCAGCAAGAAGACCACGGGTATAGGGGTGGCGTGGATTGGCGAGCAGCATGTCCACGGGGGCCTCTTCCACCTTGCGACCCGCATACATGACCATCACGCGCTCGGCCACGTCTGCGACAACGCCGAGGTCATGCGTAATGAGAACGATGGCCGCGCCGGTGCGATGCTTCAGTTCGGCCATGAGGTCCAGGATCTGCGCCTGAATGGTCACATCCAGCGCCGTGGTCGGTTCGTCGGCAATCAGCAGCTTCGGGTTGCATGCCAGTGCCATGGCGATCATCACGCGCTGTCGCATGCCGCCAGAGAGTTGATGTGGATACTCATGCAACCGGCGTTCCGGCGCCGGAATTCCGACGAGCTGGAGCATTTCCGTGGCGCGTTTGGCGGCCGCGCGCTGATCGAGCTTCTGATGCAGCCGCAGCGTCTCTGCAATCTGAAAACCAACAGTCAACACCGGGTTGAGGCTCGTCATCGGCTCCTGGAAGATCATGGAGATCTCATTGCCGCGCACTGCGCGCAGCTCGGCGTCATTCAATGCAAGAAGATCCCGGTTCATGAACCGAATGCGGCCGGCCACCTTTGCGGGCGGCTCGGGCAATAGACGCAGAAGGGACATCGACGTCACGGATTTTCCGCAGCCCGACTCTCCGACGATCGCCAGTGTTTCACCTTCGTTCACGTGGAACGACACCCCGTCCACGGCACGATTCACTCCGTCCGGCGTCCGAAAATGGACGCGCAGATCTTCGACTTCGAGCAGCGCCATGTTCAGATTCCCTTCGCCAGACGAGGGTCGAGCGCATCGCGCAGTCCATCGCCCAGCAGATTGATGGCCAACACAGTGAGCGACAGGAACACGGCTGGAATAAAGACGATGTAGGGCTTGACCTGCCACAGCGCGCGACCCTCGGCCATGATGTTTCCCCACGAAGGCGTGGACGGCGGAATACCCGCGCCAATGAAGGAAAGCATCGCTTCGATAATCATTGCGCTGGCGCAGATGTAGGTCGCCTGGACCATCATGGGGGCGACGGTGTTGGGCATGATGTGCCGCCAGATGATGCGCAGTGTCGGTGTACCGGTCGTGATCGCTGCATCCACATAGGCTTGCTCACGCAGCGACAGGACGACGCCCCGCACAAGGCGGGCGACGCGCGGGATTTCGGCAATGGTGATCGCGATGATGACGTTGCCGATGCTGCCTCGCGTAAGCGCCATCAGGGCAATGGCCAGCAGGATCGGTGGAATCGACATCAGGGCGTCCATCGACCGCATGACGGGACCATCAGCCCATCGCACGAAGCCGGAAAGCAGTCCGATAGCGAGCCCGGCCGCGGTGGCTATCAGGGCGACCGAGAAGCCGACGATCAACGAGACCCGTGTGCCCCACAACACTCGGGAGTAGACATCCCGCCCCAGCATGTCGGTGCCAAACCAGTGCTCGAGCGAAGGTGCCCGTGTGCGGCGGGCGGGCGCGATCACGCTCGGATCCACGGTTCCAAGCCATGGCGCGAAGATGCCGATCAGCAGCAGTATCAGCAGCAGGCCGCCACCGATGGCGATGGTGGGATGGCGACGCAGGTGGCCGCGCCATCCTGTGCGACGCACCACTGGCGGCAGCAGTTCGGTCAGGGCGGGTGCATGCGATGGCGGGTCCGAGACCGCCTTCTGCACCTGCATGGGGAAATGAAGGGAGTTCAATACCGGATCCTCGGATCGAGCAGCGTGTAGGAGACGTCGATCAACAGATTGATGAGCAGGTAGGCAAAGCTGAACATGAGCACGACGCCCTGGATGACCGGATAGTCGCGGCGCAGGATGGCGTCCACTGTCAGGCGACCAATGCCCGGGATGGCGAAGACGCTTTCGGTGACAACGGCGCCACCGATCAGCATGGCGATGCCCAGGCCGATCACCGTCACGATTGGCACCGAGGCGTTCTTCAGCGCGTGGACGAACAGCACGCCCTTGCTGGCCAGACCCTTGGCGCGCGCAGTGCGGATGTAGTCTTGCTGTAGGACTTCAAGCATCGTCGTGCGGGTGATTCGGGCGATGAGCGCGACGTAGCCGAAACTCATGGTGAGTGCCGGTAGGATGAGCCGCTGCAGCCATGGCCAGAACCCTTCCGAGAAAGGCACGTAACCCTGCACCGGAAGCCATTGAAGTTGCAGTGCGAAGATCCACGCGATCAGGTAGCCGATGGCGAACACCGGCACGGAGAATCCAAAGACCGCGAAGGCCATGATCGCGCGATCGAAGAAACTGCCCGACTTCCATGCTGCGATCACACCCAGCGGTACTGCCACGGTCACTGCGAGCACGAGCGTCATGACGAGCAGAGACCCAGTGGCTTCGAGCCGTTGTGCAATGAGCGCGGTCACGGGCGTGCCGGTGAAGATCGATTTGCCCAGGTCCAGATGCAGGACGCGCCAGGCCCAGTCACCGAATTGCGCGAGGAACGGCCGGGACAGGCCGAGGCTTTCGCGGATGCGCGCCAGATCTTCCGGCGTGGCCTGGTCGCCTGCAATCATCGCGGCGGGATCACCTGGTGCCAGGTAGAGCAGACTGAAGATGAAAAAGGCCACCAGTGCCATGACTGGAAGGGCGGCGCCGGCACGGCGGAGGATGTAGGCGAACATGCTCATGCACTCCCGGCGGCTGCCCAAGCCTCATCGACTGCGGAGGGTGATTCCGGCAGGCTCTGTCCGCCGTCAACGATCAGCGCATGTCCGGTGATCGCGCCCGCTTCGTGGCTCGCCAGAAACAGCGCGCCGTTGGCGATGTCGTCCACCGTCGCCAGTCGGCGAAGCGCGCTCATCCGAAGCTTTTTCTCCTGGTAGGCACTTTTCTCGTCCGACTGATGTTCCGTCCGCACATTGCCCGGCAGCACGGCGTTGACGGTGATTCGCCATGGCGCGAGCTCGATGGCGGTACACCGCATGAAGCCGAGCTGGCCGGCCTTGCTGGCTCCGTAGTGTGCATAGCCGGGGTAGCCACCGGTGGTGCCGGTGATCGAGCCGATGATGACGATGCGGCCCTGACGCTGCGCCTTCATTGCAGGCAGGCAGGCCTGAACGGAGAGAAAGGTTCCCTTCAGGTTGACGTCGGTCATGGCATCGAAATCGCTCGCGGTCATCTCATCGACCCTGGCGCGCGGAAAGATGCCCGCATTGGCGCAAAGAACATCGATGGCGCCATAGCGCTCGAGCGCGCTCGTTGCCATGGCCTGCATGGACTTCGGATCGGTGACGTCCGCGGCAACGCCGGAACAGCTGCCGCCGATCTCGCGGGCGGCGCGCTCCGCGTCCGCCTGGCTCCGGGCAGCGACGAGCACATTCATGCCCGCCGCCGAGAATCGCGCGGCGATCCCGCGGCCGATACCGCGGTTAGCGCCGGTGACGATGGCCGTTCGGCCCTGCATGGTCGCGAACATTAGGCAACCTCCGATGCCGGCTCGAAGCCCTCGAACGGCGAGGGATCGAGAAAACGCCGCAGTACGTTGCCGGTGATTCGGCTGACGTTGTTGTCGTAGTCCTTGTGCGAGAGGGCCATGCCCCAGGCGATCGAGCCAGTCGTGAACACGGCACCGCCGTGCGAGGTCGGGAAGAAGGTCATGTCCGCGCGAATTTGCGCGTTTTGGTCTCCTCCGAGACCCCGATGGCTCACGCCGAACTCTTCGGGAGAAGCGAGTCCGCCCGAGCCGAAGGCGTCTGCCGTCGCCACATGCAGGAGGTTCGGCGGAGATCCCAGACGCGCATCGACGCGGTCGATCTCATGCCCCCCGGCGCCACCGCGCAGGCCAAAGTCGCCGATCACTTCCTCGCGGCCAATCCCTTCGAAGATGAAGGCGGCGCGTTCGTCCTGGCTGTCTGGAAGGCGCCGATAGGCGCATCCCCGGTCAAAGACCTGTGCATCGAAGCCCACGCCGACCAACCGCTGTGGCGGGCGTCCATTGCTGCGCCAGAGTCCGCTGGGTTCGCCCGTGGTGGACAGCCCGTTCTCCCCGGGCTCTCCTTCCCAGGTGCGCGTGCCTGTGAGTCCGCGCCGGATTTCAATGCAGCCCGTCTTTGCCGGATGGAAAGCGGTTCGCCAATAGAAGCCATTTCCGCCCAGGTAAACGTGACGGCCGCCATTGTTCTGATAGGTCTCGAAGGCATCGAGCATCTGTTGCGTGTAGTACTCCGGATGGCATCCGGTCACCACGCAGCCATAGCCCGCGAGCAACTGAGCACCGTGGCGGTGAATCGCTTCGTCGGTGATCACGTCGTAGGGAATCCGGGTCTGATCGAGCCAGTCGATGATCCGCGTGTCCATCTGGTAGTAGCCGCCGCCATAGGGCCGCATGTTCAGGATGGGGCGTTTCGCGCTCGCGTAGCACCAGCCACTGCCGTCGCTGTGCGTGTCGTAGGTCGACAGGCCCAGCTCGCGATGCTCCTGAAGGTAGGCATCGTCCAGACCGAGCACCAGCAGTTGTTCGAGCATCGCTTCGGTCGGCTGGAGATCTAGCCGGATGGCGCTGTTCGAGTAGGCGAGGAAGGTGGCGGTGGATGCAACGAAGGCGAGTCGCGCGCTTGGCCTGCCTGCTTGTGCGCCTACAAAGAAGGGAACGTGGCTTTCGACGCGCTGTCCTCCAACGTCGATCGCAGTGAGCCGCAGGGCGTAGAATCCAGAGGACCATTCTTCCGGGATTTGGAGCGACAGGCAGGTGCTCCAGTCACAGTCGTCGATATCGTCGTCGTGGAAATGGATGGCGCCGTACTCGTCGGGCACCTCCGTCCAATGCAGCGTGCGGGCATTCCAGTTGGAGCCGGTCACGGCCCGGGTGGGCGCATTGCGCAGCGTGCCGCGAAGACCGTGGGCAGCGTGATCGCAAAAGCCGTCGCTTCCGATCGCATCGGAGAAATCCCAGGCGCCCACGAGGTCCGGATTGCCCCGCTCGGGGCGGAGCGCTGCGGCGCTGGCCTTCAGCGCGTCGGCACCGAGTACCGCTGCATGCAGGCGAGGCCGATCGATCTTGCCGTTGAAGTGCGCCGCGCCAAGCCGCTCGGCACCCGCATCGCGCAGATGCGCGGCGAAGCTCAGTGCGATCGAACGCGGCCACGCGACCTGCCTCGGTGCCGAGCCGGCACCGAGGCCGCTGCAGTCCCGTCCACCTGAGCGGTCGAGACTGTGTTGAAAGACGCGCATCTCGCCGGTCAGGGCGTCGAAGCTCGCGCCCACGAAGGCCCACTCGCGCTCCATGAGCGACCGCCCGGTGCTGGCGCTGTGCACGCCTGAAGTTGTGCCGATCGTGAAGGCCACGCCGCCTTGGGCATCGAGGCCCAAGCGCCAGCCTTCCTCGGTATCTGCCCGCCACCTTGCGATGACGGTTTGCTCTCCGGCGGCGAGCAAGGTCGGCCAGATCCAGCATCCGACGCTGAAGGACTGGAGGTTTCTCAGAACGGGTGCGTCGTCGACCAGACCGCACGACCCTGGGTGAATGGGTTGATGCGTCAGCCCGACGTCCCCGTCGATGGCAGACGGCATCGCCTGGAGCTTCACCCCGGGGCCGGCAGGGTCCGGGTCGCCGCAGCGAATCTTCACGACTTCGACCCGCGCGCTGCGCAGGGTTTCGCTGCTGAGCTTGAACTCCACGGTCGACCCGCTCGTGGCCTCCAATGGCGAGGCATAGCCGATCACGGCAACAGTATTGAGCATGGTGGGCGTCAGTCCAGATTCAGATTGGAGAGCGAGTGACCCGTCAACGCTTCCCAGCGCAGGCAGAACACGGCCCATTCGGCATCCGCGAGGCGTTCGAACAGGCGTTCGGGGAAGGTCTTGAGAGGCTCGCCGCGACTGGCTGGCAGCTGCGCGAGCATCCAGCGCTTTCCGGGCTCCATCGTGAGCAACACATGGCGCAAGCCCGCACCGGACCAGCGCATGCGGTAGAGCACCAGCTGTAGTTCATGGCTGTAGTGACCGCGTGGTGTGCGCCGAAACTCGCGTGCCAGATCCAGGCGCGTCGGATCGATCGGATAGTGGGCCTGCTGGGCAGTGGTTGTGAGCATGGGTGCGGTGTTCCGGACGAGAAAGGCTCACGCCTTCTTGACGTTGTAGAACAGCGGAGATCCATCCAGGATGCCGCTGATGCTCTTGCGGTAGGCGGCGGGCTGGAGCAGGAGCCCCGTCGGGATGTAGGGCACGTCCTGGAAGGCTTGCAGTTGCATCTCCCGGGCAATGCGCTGTTGATCGGGCGTGGTCGATGCGCCGAAGTAGCTCTCGAGCAACGCTTCGTGTTTTGCGCTCGCAGGCCAGCCGAAGGGCCCCTTGGCACCTGTGCCCCGCATGTAGGTGTGCAACGGCGGCGCGGTCGTGATAACGCCCGGAACGAAGTTGCAGAAGACGCTCCAGCCGCCCTTGTCGATGGGCTGCTTGGAGGCAAGGCGCTGCAAGACGGTACCCCAGTCCAACGATTGGTAGTCGAGGTTGAGACCCACGCGCTTGAAATAGTCTCCCGCCACCTCGCTCATCGCGTTGAGAACGGCAAAGTCTGTTGGCACCAGCATGACGATCTTCTCGCCCTTGTAGCCCGCTGCGGCGAGGTCCTTTTTTACCTTGTCGATGCTGCGTGCACTGGTCAGGGCCGACATCCCAGCATCGTTGGCTGATGGCGTTCCGGGCAGGAAGAAGCCAACGTTGTCGCGCCAGCGCAGCTTGTCTTCTCCCATCGCCGCCATCATGTAGTCGGACTGGGTGATGCCCGCGAGCAGGGCGCGACGCACGGCGGCATTGTCGAACGGCGCATTGAGCTGATTGAACCGGATCATCGCCATCGAGCCGGCCTTGTCGTGTACCTGGACGTTGATGTCCTTGTGGCCGCGCAGCACAGGGATCAGGTCGGGAATAGGTTGCTCCCACCAGTCGACTTCGCCGGACTGGAGGGCCGCCGCAGCCGTGGCTGCATCGGGAATGGTGTGCCATTCGACGCGGTCGACATAGGCGATCTTGGCGCCCGAGGTAAACGCCGGTGTGCCCTCGCGTGGTACGTAGCCTGCGAACTTCTGATAGACCGCCCGCGACCCTGGCACCCGCTCGTCCGAGACGAAGCGGAACGGACCACTGCCGATCATTTCTGTGACCTGTACGCCGGGATCCGTGGCCGCGAGGCGTGCCGGCATGATCGGGCACATACCGCTGGTCTTGCTCAGTGCGAGCGGCAGCAGGGGAAACGGCTTCTTGAAGCGAAAGCGCAGCGTCCGGTCCGTCGGCGCACTGAGCTCGTCGAGCTGCCCGCGCATCAGTTGGCCCAGCACATCGACCTTGGACCAGCGCTCGATGCTGGCAATCGCATCGCGTGCGAGTACCGGCGTGCCGTCGTGGAACGTGAGCTTGTCGCGCAGCGTGAGCGTCCAAGTCTTTCCGTCGTCTGTAATCTGATGTCCCGACACCATCTGCGGCTGAGCCTGGAACTGATTGTCGACCCCATAGAGCGTGTCGAAGACCATCATCGCGTGATTGCGCGTGACGAGGCCTGTGGTCTGCACTGGATCCAGGAGCGCGAGATCGGCCTGTGGCACGAACTTGAGTACCTTGGCTGTCTGCCCGATCGCGAGCGCTGGGAACAAGCTGCCGGCTGCGCCGGCCTTGAGTAGATCTCTGCGTTTCATGCGGTTTTCCTGGAACTGGGGTGAGAGGGAAGGATGAGGGCGCGGACCGCCGTCAGGCCGGTACCGAGGCCAAGGCGGCCCGACGAATGCGTTCGATCACGCGTGTGTCGCCCTGCGCGGGCAGTCCGTTGCGCGTCTTGCGCAACTCGGCAAAAGCGTCGTCCGTCCGCTCGAGCGTCAGGGCGACGTCTTCGGGCGTGAGCGCCGAATTGATGAACATGTTGTGGTACGGATGAAGGTACACGCCGCGCCGGATGGCGGCGGCCGTCCATGCATAGCCGATGCGCATGTCGGGGTCGTCGGCAAAGAAAATCTGCGGCATCTGCACGGGACCCGTTTGGCGCAGCGTGAACCCGTGACTGCGAGATTGGGCCTCCAGCCCGTCGCGGAGCAACTGTCCCGTGTGCGCAATGCGCTCCAGATAGTCGGTGTCGCGGATCTGATGCAACGTGGCGATGGCGGCCTCCATCGGAACGGCCGAGAACCAGAACGACCCTGTCACGTAGATGCGCTGTGCGGCATCGCGCGCCTTGTCCGATCCCAGTAATGCCGAGATCGGATGGCCGTTGGCGATCGCCTTGCCCCAAGTGCTGAGGTCGGGTCGAACGCCAAGTGCCGACCAGCTGCAGTCACGCGCCATGCGGAATCCTGCGCGCACATCGTCGACCACCAGGAGCGCGTCGCGCTCATCGCAGATACGGCGCACTTCTCTCGCATAGGCTGCGTCGGGCAGGTACTGATCGCTGAAAGCCTCATGCCGGAACGGCGTCGCAAAGATGCCTGCCAAGTCATCACCCGCTGATTCAACGGCTGTGGCGAGACTGGCAAGGTCGTTGTAGCGGAAGGGGATGATGTGTGCGCGGTCTTCGGCTGTGCCGCCAGCCGTCTGTGGCAGGCACCACGGCGACGCGCCGTGATAGGCCCCCTCTGCCAGCAGCACCTTGCGGCGCTGCCGATAGGCTCGCGCGCAGACGAGCGCCATGGCCGTTGCGTCGGTGCCGTTCTTGCAGAACATGGCCCAGTCGGCATGGGTCACGGTATCGACGAACAGTTCTGCGAGGCGAACCATCGCATCGCTGGGCCCTGTCATCGTGTCGCCTCGAAGGGCCTGCGCGCGTGCGGCCGCCTCGACCTTTCCATTGCCGTAGCCCAGCAAGTTGGGGCCATAGGCGCACATGTAGTCGATGTACTCGTTGTCGTCCACATCCCACAGGCGCGAGCCTGCTGCACGCCGGAAGAACTGAGGGAAATCCGCAGGAAGCAGGCGGGTGGATTCGTGGCCGTAGATGCCGCCCGGGATGACCCGCTCTGCACGCGCCTTCAGCGCCTTGTTCTGAGTGTTGGTCCACATGAGAGCTCGTCCTTGAAGAGGTTGAAGTTGAAGAAGCGATTGGCAATGCAGTCAGAGTGACTCGCATCGTTAATCGATATTACTTGATAGAAAATTCGACTTCAATCGATATTCGCCCTCATAAAGCAAATTCGCCTATGTGGTGCGAAACGCACCTGAATGGCTCATTTGTATAGGTGAGTAAGCGCGGAATCCCTGTATCGCTGCAAGTACTGCAAGGAAAATGCCAAGCCGAAACTTACTTGTAGATTATTCGACTATCAACAGGGAAAACCAGCACGATGCAGGACGCACCAGGCCTCAGGTCCTGGGCGTCAGCACTTCGGGCATGAAGCAGCGCAGATAGGAGACTGCAGCGCGAACGGATTCGACGACGTAGTCGTCCGTGATTCGTCCGTGAGCGCTATACGAAAGTGCCCACACCCCATCCGAGATAGCGAGGGCCACGCCCACGCGCCGTTCGAAGTCCGAGATCGGCGGCGTCTCGAAGTACCTGGAGAACTGGTCCACCCTCAAGCGAGTCAGCACGGTATTGCCGTGCATGTCGAGGTTGCGGACCTGCACGCTGACTCCCGCACCCATGAAGAGTCGCAGCGCGGCTGGATGTTCGTTGAGATAGGACGAAGACCGCAGTTGATTGCGCTTGACCATCTCCTGCCAGGTCTGCGGAACGGGATCTTGAGGCTGCGAGGCGAGACGCCAGAGTTCGGTGTGATAGCGCTGCGCAAGCGCGACGAATGCGGCGTTGCGATTCGGAAAGAAGTGGTAGACCGAAGCCAGTGGCACGGCGCTCAGTTCCGCGATCTGGGCCAGGCTCACTTCATCGTTGAGGCTTTCGGCTAGCAGGCGCTCTGTCGCGTCGAGCAAGGCGTCGAATCGCTCCTGTGCATGCTTTCGCACAGGGTTTCTGGGTCCGCTGCGCGGCCTCGCGATGGGTTCGGAGTTCATTCAGTTTGCCATTGAGACGTCCACGCGAAAAAGCGTCGATCTGCTGCGCATCGTAGCGCCTGGCTTTCAGGGTCGGTCGGCAGGCGGCGTCTTGATGCAGCGCTCGATGTCGTCAGATTGCGAATGACGCAATTGCGACCTGAGCAGTTCGGTCTGCGACGCCGGGGAGCGCTGATCGGTGATGGTGCAGGTGTTCGAGGCAGCGGGTGGATTTCTCTCGGTCGGCTTGAATCGTGTTCAGCGTTCACGCTGCGCATTCGCCTCGGTCTGGATGGTCTTTCTGCGAACGATCAGAAGGAACAGAAGGCAGGCCAGCGCCAGAAGCCCGAAGAAGGCGAAGCCGATCATCGAGTTTTCCGAGCCGATGTCATTGAGCAGGGTGAGGGCGTCCAGCGCAACGTACAGGCTGTAGGCCAGCGTGGGCGCAAACAGCACGATCGACACGATCTTGACGGGCGCGCTGTGGCGCAGGAGCAGCAGGATCCCCAGCACGACCGATGCGACCAGCAGCAAGGGCACACCGACCACCAGCGTGAGCAGGCCGTGCGGGTCGGCGAGGGCCGCGGGTGAACACAGTGCAAGGGCGGCGGCGGCGGCCCAGAGTCGCGGGGATGTTCTCATGGGCGCTAAGTTAACCCAGGCGGTGCCACTTTTCCATCCGACTTGGCGGGGTGGGCGCATGGGCATGCTGAAGTGCGTACGTGCGCTTCCGGCAAGACTTGATGCTGATGCTGTCCACCGGACGCAGTGCTTCCCGGCTCGTTCCTGTCGGTTCTTTTCACAGCGCCCTGCCTTTTCGCTTGCCCTGCCGGTCGTGCGCGCCGCATCATCCGGTGCCTGCATGGACGGCGAAAAAAAAGGAGATCCAGAATGAAGTTTCAGACGAGCGGTTCTGGTTCCGACATCCCCATCGACATGACCTCCTCGATCCCGGGCCTTCGCTTCCGTCACTTCAGCGGGGTATCGGACCTGCGAGCCATGGCAGAGGTTGCGAACGCATCAGACGCGCTCGACGGTGTGCACAACATGCGCACGCCGGAAAGCATGGCCGAGAGCTACGCGTCCTTGCTCAACTGCGACCCTTACACCGACCTCATACTGGCTGAAGTCAATGGAGAACTGGCGGGGTATGCGCGCGGCTGGTGGAAAGAGGAAGTCGGAGGAACAGTGCTCCATATCCAGATGGGTGTCGTCGGACCGGGCTGGCGTCGTCGAGGAATCGGGCGGGCCATGCTGAACTGGCTTGAAAGCCGGCAACGCATCGTCGGTCGTCGATTTCCCGTCGGTACCCGCCAGCTCTTCAACGTGTATGTGACGGAGGGCGAAGTTGCACGCGCCGCCCTCATGGATTCCGCAGGCTACGCGGTCGCGCGCCACCTCTTTTCCATGGCCCGCCGGAATCTCGACGGCGTGCCGGCCTTCACCTTGCCGGCTGGCCTCGAGATTCGGCAAGTGACGCCAGAGCACTACGCGCACCTATGGGCCGCTGACCTTGAAGCCATGCGCGAGCATTGGGGCCGGACCGAGCCTGGTGAGGCTGCGTACGAGGCTTGGATCTCCGACAAGGATGTCTTCCAGCCTCGGCTGTGGAGCGTCGCATGGGATACGACATCCCATCAGGTCGTCGGGCAGGTCCGTGCGTTCGTGCGCGAGGCAGAGAACCTCCAACTCGGGCGCCTGCGCGGGTACACCGAGTTCATCAGCGTGCGCAAGCCCTGGCGCAGACAGGGCGTGGCGCGTGCGCTCATCGCCCACAGTTTGCAGCTTCAGGCCCGAGCGGGAATGAGGGAGTCGGCGCTGGAGGTCGACAGTGCCAACGCGACAGGCGCCACCAAGATCTACGAGGCGTGTGGCTTTGAGATATCGCATCGAAACAGGGTCTACCGCAAGCCGCTCTGATCCGCCACCCGCCATGGGTTGTCGCTTGCACGCATGAGCGCCGGGTGGCCGGCGAGAAGGACGGCGACCGGCTGCCTGCACGTGGCTTCAGGCGGCGTCGGCCTCATGCACCGTCGACTGCTGGCTCATGGCTGGCAACGCACAGCTTGTTCCCGTCCGGGTCTCGGAAGTACGCGCCGTAGTAGTGGTCGTGGTACTGGGGGCGCAGGCCGGGCGGGCCCTCGCAGGTGCCGCCATGCGCCAGTGCGGTTCGGTAGGCAGCTCGGACGCCCTCCCTGGACGCCGCTGCGAACGCGACCATCTGCCCGTTGCCGGGGTGATGCGGCTGGCCGTCGTGGGGCGTGCAGATCACGAAGAAGGGGCGCGTCCCGCCGGCGCTGTGCCAGCCCGCCCAGGGCCTGTCTGGCTCGCAGAAGCGCAGCGCGAGGCCGAGGCTGTCCATCACCGGGCCGTAGAAGCGCAGGGCGCGCTCGAAGTCGCTGACGCTGACAAAGACGTGGGAGAACACCAGGGCTCCTCGGGTCGTTGGAATGACGGCTTGGACCGTCGGGATGCAGCCCGGAGCGAGCATGCCACAGCCCCATTTCCTGCAAGGCCGCGTGGGCCGTGCGTGCCAGCAGTCGAGTGTCCTCGACCTGCCAGCGTGGTCGGGTACATCGTGTTGCAGTTGAGGAAGATGTCGATCGCATGCCTGTCGAACAGTTCGCCGTCGTCGAAGCAGGGCGACAGCCCATCGACCTCGTCCATCCCGACCACGGTGCGACCGTCTCGCCGCGCACAGTGCGGGGGCACTCCCGCTGATCGGCGCTGTTCTCGATCAGGTGCATGGCCATGGCGTCATCGATCCCTGTGCTGTCGGCCCGTCCATGCGGCATGGAGGACCGCAGCGCACGCGCCCTACAATGCCGCGCCGTCGCGTGCACACCTTCGCCGATGACGGCAGTCGCCCCGAAACTGCCCGTCGCTCCGACCTGCCTCGCACCGTGCGCCATCCGATTCCCACCATGCGTCTGCGCCATCTCGAGATCTTTCATGCGGTGATGCGCACCGGCTCGACCAGTGGCGCCGCGGACCTGCTCAATCTGTCGCAGTCCGCCGCGAGCAAGGCCCTGGTGCAGGCCGAACACGCGTTGGGCATCACGCTGTTCCAGCGCGTGCGCGGCCGGCTGGTGCGCACGCGCGAGGCCGAGCAGATCTTCGCGCAGACCTCCTTGCTGTTCGCTCAGGCCGAGAACGTACAGCGCCTGGTGCGCAACCTCAAGCGCGACCCCGAAGACCATCTGCGCGTCGGCTGCCTGCCCAGCCTGGGGCTGGGCCTGATCCCTTGCGCCATGGCGGCGTTCCGGGAGCGCTGCCCCGGGGTGTCGCTCGAGCTGTCCGCCGGCAATGGCGACGAGCTGCTGGAGCGCCTGCTCGTGCACGAACTCGATGTCGCGGTGTCCTTCGACATGCCCCTGCGCCAGGGGCTCGCGCGGTTGCCGGTGGGCGATGTGCCGGTGGTGCACGTGGCCTCGGAAGCGGACGCCGGCGCCGTTGCGGGCGATTGCGTGCACCTGGCGGCGCTGGACCCGCAGCGCTGGATCGGCAGCGGCGGCAACGATCCGCTGGCGCAATGCATCCGCGACACCTGCGACCGTCTGCACCTGCCCGAACCGTCGCCCATGATCGAGACGCGCACCTACTACATCGCGGCCGCGCTGGCACGCCAGGGTGTCGGTTTCGCGCTGGTGGATGCGTTCACCGCGCAAGCCATCGCGCACGATCTGCACATCCGGCCGCTGGAGCCGGCCATGGTCCTCGATGTGGTCGCGTTCCATGGCGTCTCTGCCGTGCGCTCGGTGGCCTTCGACACCTTCATCGCCACGCTGCAGACGCAGTTCCAGCGGCCCTGAGCCGCCGGGCTCCATCGGTTCGCGCACGCTTGCCGTGCATGGCGGACCGCGCACCGGCGTGCGCGGCGGCGGGCTGCGGGGTATTCCAAAACGACTACCTTGCGCGCTTCTTTTCCATCGCCGCCACGACGTTTTATTTCAATACTCCGCCTGCGTTCCGCATCCACGACCAGAACCAGGAGACAAGCGACCATGAAGTTCCCATCGACGCGCCGCCTTTTCGTCAGCACGGTGATCGCGTTGGCGTTTTCCGCCGCCCATGCCCAATGGCCGGAACGGCCGATCAAGATCATCGTGGCCTCGGCGCCCGGCGGCAGTCCGGACATCGTCTCGCGCCTGATCGGTGCGGAACTCGCCAAGCGCGTCGGCCAGCCGGTCGTGATCGACAACCGGCCCGGCGCCGCCGGTGCGATCGGCATGGCTGCGCTGGCCGCCGCGCCGGCCGACGGCTATACCATCGGCTACGGCAACAACGCCACGCTGGCCACCAACGAGTTCCTCTACGCCAAGCTGCCCTACGACGCGCGCAAGCTCGAGCCCATCATCAACACCTCCAAGACCGCGAGCCTGTTCGTCGTGAACAACGACCTGCCCGTGCGTTCGATCCAGGAGTTCATCGCCCACGCCAAGCAGAACCCCGGCAAGCTGTCTTTCGCCACGGGTGATGCGGGCGGCTCCGGCCACATCGGTGCCGAGCTGTTCAACCGGACGACCGGGATCCAGGTGGTCCATGTGCCCTACAAGTCCGCCTCGCAGGCCATGACCGATCTGATGGGCGGCCAGGTGGCCTACCTTATCGACAACTACTCCGTCGCGGGCCCCCACGTCAACGCGGGAAAGATGCGCGCGCTCGCCGTCACCGCGCGTGAACGCACGCCGCTCTTTCCCGACGTGCCCACGATGGAGCAGTCCGGCCTGCCGGGCTACGACATCACCGCCTGGGGCGGCTTCGTGGCCCCGCCCGGCACGCCGATCGAGGCGATCGCGCGGCTGAACAAGGAACTCAACGCCATCATCCAGGAGAAGGAGTTCCGCGAGCGTCTGCTCAAGATCGGCTCCACCGTGGTCGGCGGCAGTCCGGAGGACTTCCGCAGCCTGATGGAGAAAGAGCGCGTCAAGTGGGGTGAGCTGGTGCGCATGACGGGCGCCAAGGGCAGCTGAGCGCCGCGCGAACCCTACGCACGCCTGCGAGGCGCGATCCGACCCACGTCCTTTCCGGTGCCTGAACCCTCGTGATCTCACTGTTCGATCCCCTCCTGCGCAGCATCCCCCTGGTCGAGCGCGATGAGCCTTTCGTCGATCTCGGCGCCGCGGGCATGCCCGTGCTGGCGGACCACCTGCGCATCGGCGTCTCCAATCCCAGCGCGCACTTCCTGAAGGTGCGCCTGGGCGTCGCGCAACGGCTGTTCGCTGCCGCCGACCGGCTGCCGACGGGGCTGCGCCTGCTCATCAAGGAGGGCTACCGGCCGTTGGCGCTGCAGCGGCTCTATTTCACGCGCCGTGTCGCGAGACTGCGCGAGGTGTACCCGAGCGCCACCGACGCCCATCTGCATGAACTGGCCGCCCACTACGCGGCGCCGCCGGAGGTGGCGGCTCATCCCACCGGTGCCGCCGTCGACCTGACGCTGACCACGGCGGACGGCATGGAACTCGCGATGGGCAGCCCGGTCAACGCGAACGATGAACTGTCCTCGGGGAGCTGCTACACGGCGTCCGAATTCATCAGCCGACAGGCGCGCGCCCATCGGGATCTGCTGATCGGGGTCATGACGCACGCGGGCTTCGTCAACTACCCCTCGGAGTGGTGGCACTGGTCTTTCGGCGATCGGTACTGGGCCGTGGTCACGGGTCACCCGCATGGCCTCTACGGCCCCGTCGAAGAGTCGGCGCTGGACCAGGGCCTGTTCAGGCACTAGACGCTCAACTGCGTCGTCGACAGCACCTCCTTCAGCACCATGAAGCTGCGGATCTGCCGCACGCCCGGCAGATAGAGCAGCTGCTCGGCGTGCAGCCGGTTGAAGCTCTCGTGGTCGCGCGTGCGCAGCAGCATGAAGTAGTCGAACTCGCCCGTCACGACGTGGCATTCGAGGCAGCCGGAGACCTTGTGCACCGCCTTCTCGAAGTCGGCGAAGGACTCGGGCGTGGAGCGGTCGAGCACCACGCCGATCATCACCAGCATGCCGGCGTCGAGCGCGCGCGGCTCCAGCAGGGCGACGATGCCGCGGATCATGCCCATGGCCTTGAGCCGCTCGACGCGGCGCAGGCAGGCCGGCGCGCTGAGGTTGACCTTGGCCGCCAGCGCGACGTTGGAGACCGATGCGTCGCGCTGCAGGGCGCGAAGGATGGCGCGGTCGATGCGGTCGAGTTCGCCCTTCGGTTCGCTCTTTGGCGTCGGGGTGGGCGCGACACTCGCGGGACGGCGTTTTGTTGTGCTCATGAGGTCATTCTCGAAATTTCAGAAGGGTGAATGGATTCTGAGGGTGCTTCCATTCCATGAACAAGCGCTATTTCGCAACCCTGTGTCGCGGCCGAATTCCTAAGATCGATGCACATCCCACCGATCACGCACACAGGAGCACAGCCCATGAATCTGAAGAAATTCCCCCGCTATCCGCTGACCTTCGGGCCGACGCCCATCCAGCCGCTCAAGCGGCTGAGCGCGCATCTGGGCGGCAAGGTCGAGCTCTATGCCAAGCGCGAGGACTGCAACAGCGGTCTGGCCTTCGGCGGCAACAAGACGCGCAAGCTCGAGTACCTGATCCCCGAGGCGCTCGAAGGCGGCTACGACACGCTCGTGTCGATCGGCGGCATCCAGTCGAACCAGACGCGGCAGGTGGCGGCGGTGGCCGCGCACCTGGGGCTGAAGTGCGTGCTGGTCCAGGAGAACTGGGTCAACTATTCCGACGCGGTGTACGACCGGGTCGGCAACATCGAGATGTCGCGCATCATGGGCGCCGACGTCCGGCTCGATGCCGCGGGCTTCGACATCGGCATCCGCAAGAGCTGGGAAGACGCGATGGAGAGCGTGCGCCAGTCCGGCGGCAAGCCCTTCCCGATTCCCGCGGGCTGCTCGGAGCATCCCAAGGGCGGGCTCGGCTTCGTGGCCTTTGCCGAAGAGGTCCGGCAACAGGAGGCCGAGCTCGGCTTCCAATTCGACTACATCGTGGTCTGCGCGGTGACGGGCAGCACGCAGGCCGGCATGGTCGTGGGCTTCGCAGCCGATGGCCGCGCCGACCGCGTGATCGGCATCGACGCCTCGGCCAAGCCGCAGCAGACCTATGAGCAGATCCTGCGCATCGCGAAGAACACGGCGCAGCTGGTCGAACTCGACCGTGACATTACGGCGCAGGACGTCGTGCTCGACACGCGCTTCGGCGGCCCGGAGTACGGCCTGCCCAACGAAGGCACGCTCGAGGCCATCCGCTTGAGCGCCAGGCTGGAGGCCATGCTCACCGACCCGGTCTACGAGGGCAAGTCGATGCACGGGATGATCGAGAAGGTCCGGCTCGGCGAGTTTCCGCCGGGCTCGAAGGTGCTGTATGCGCACCTGGGCGGCGTGCCCGCGCTCAACGCCTACAGCTTTCTCTTCCGCAACGGCTGAGGCGAAGGAAGGGCATGAAGCTGCTGCAGCGCGCGACCGGACCGGGGCGGCGCATGCAGTGGGTCTGCGGCGTCGAGGTCGTCGAGCTGGCGCTGGAAGTGGCCGCCGTGCTCGCGCGTTCGCACGGCCTCGGCGTCGACCTGTGGCGCATCGACGACTGGGCCGCGATGGTGCAGGACGGCGTTGATGCCGAAGGGCGCTGGCGCCGCGGCGAGAGCGCTCGTGTGCACAGCCGCTTCGAAGCGCTGATGGCGCCGACGCAGGGCGCGATCCTGGCCGTCACGCGCAAGGGGCGCGCCGTGCCCGAACTGTTGCGTGCCTTCGCCCCGGCGGGGCGGCGCTACCTGAGCCTCAGCGGCGACGACGTGGATGCCTTGCGTGAGACCGCGCTGAAGCTGGATGCGGAGATCGACATCGAATGGGCGAATCTCTCCGCGGTGTAGCGCGCTCCGATCAGGGCGAGTGCGAGGGCGAGGGCGAGGGCGCGCTGCCGTAGTGCCTCAGGCCGAGCACCGAGAGGCGCTCCGGGCATTCCCAGTACGCCTCGTCCAGCGTCTCGAGTTCGGCCTGCTCGGCCTCGTCGAGCTGCGTGTAGAGGTCCATCAGGCGCCGGATCTCGGGCGATCCGTCCAGCCTGTCGAGCACCGCGCGCATGCGCCGCACCAACGCGAGCCGCTGCGTGGCGCCGAGGGTCTCGAGTGCGGCGATGGCGGTGCGGCAATTGGCCTCACCCCAGTTGCAGAAGAACTGAAGGAAGCCGCCGTTGTGGATGTCGGCTTCCAGGCGCCACAACGCGACCAGTTCTTGCGTGCGCGGCGGCAATGCATCGACCTGCCAGCCGGCCTGCTGAAGGGCGGCCAGCGCCTGGTCGAGCTGCTGATCCCAGACGATGTCGCGCACGTTCACCATGCCCTCGGCCGAGGCCGGCCACAGGTCCGGCCAGACCAGGCCATGGCCGTCGTCGACCTGCTGCCATGCGAGCCGCTGGGTCGGCGTGGCCTTCTCCAGCCGGATGTGGCGCTGGAGCGGCTCGTGCAGCACGCGGCCGTCGGCCAGCGTGAGCACCAGCCGGGTGGCATCGATGGCTACCGAACGGATCGCGAGCCCCGACGCACTCATCGCTCGACCCCCTTGCGGTAGACGGCACGGCTGACCTCGGCGGCCTCGCTGCCGTCGGCCTTGGCCTTCATCCAGCGCACCGGGCCCTCGAGGTAGCCGTCGACCAGCGCGCCTTCGCGCCAGCGGTGCTCGCCCTTCTCGATGGTGAGGAACTGGTGCAGCCGGCCCGTGCCCTCGGGCGCCAGCGGCTGGCCGTCGCGGTCGAGCACCTGCAGGTAGCGTTCGCGGCGCGTTTTCTCGTCGTAGATGCTTTCGGTGTTGAGCGCACCGCCGGGCCAGTAGCGGCTGCGGTGCTCGCCGTCGGCGCGCTTCTCGTGGCGCAGCTGCAGCGTGCCGTCGGCGAAGAAGTGTTCGTCACCCAGCGACTGGTTGTCGCGGAACAGCGAGGCGGTCTTGGGCGCGCCGTTGGCATGCATGGATTCGCGCAGGCCGTGCTTGTGCCACAGCGCACGCGTGCCTTCGTGCGACTGCAGCTTGCCGCCCTTGAGGCGCCAGGTGCCACCGGCCTGGCTCGGGTAGTGCAGCCAGTTCCGCGTGCGCGTGCCGCCGTAGCCGGTCTCGGTCTGCAGCAGCTGGCGGTCGCGCGAGAACCAGACCACGTCGCAGTCGCCATCGCCGCGCTCGAGCAGGTTGGGCCCGATCGGAAAACCGTCCTCGAAGCGCAGCCGGTGCGTGCCGTCCTTGAGCGCGATGTGCGCCACGCCGCGCTCGGGCAGGCCGGGCACGGCCGCGACGTCGAAGTAGTCGTGCGGCGACTGCACGATGGCCGCGCACAGCCGTTGCGAGATCGCATGGTTGACGGCGTAGAAGTCTTTCTCCAGCGCCTCGAAGCGCGCCCGGTGGCTGGAGAACAGCGCCTCCGGCCACTCGTCGCTGTCGCGCGCCGACGCGACCGCAGGTGCCACCTCGGCCCAGGCCGCATGCACCGCCTCGACGAAGGGCAGGGCCTGCGCCAGGTGCGGGTTCTGCGCGATGAAGGCGGGCACCTGCGCGAAGCCGGGCGTCGACAGCGCGAGGTTGTAGAAGTACTGCATCACGCCGCCATTCGAGACCTGGCCGTCGAACAGGTCGTAGAAGTAGGCGGCGCGCACCAGCGGCGCGGCCTCGGGCGCCTGCTCCGGCGACAGCGTGTCCATGATCGCGGACGTGAAGTAGGGCGCGGCCTGCAGCAGGCCCGGCCAGTCGATCGCGGGGCGAAGGGTGGGGGTGTTCAACGGTGCTTCCATTCGAAAGAAAGGACGGTGGCACGAGTATGCCGAAGGGCCTGCAGGCGGCGCGCCCTGCGTGCGCCGCGAGGCCGGCTTCTAGAATCCGCTCCCCTGATCCGGCACGACACGTGCGCGCCGGACGCATCACTCTCCCGGCGCCTCGCATGCATCTTCGTTTTCCTTCGCTTCCCTCGGCCTTCCTCGTTCTCGTGCTCTCGGGCTTCCATGGCGATGCTGCCGCACAGGCACCGGCGCCCCAGGCGGCGACCCCTGTCACCACGTCGGTGCCCGCACCGCGCCTGCGGCTCAGCGAGCAGACGAAGGTCCGCAGCGCCGTGATCGAGATGGTCGGCTACGCGCGCGGCAGCTTCAACGAGGTCGATGGGCTGATCGCGAGCCAGGTGCTCGCCGGCATGCGCTCGCGCCACGACATCACGCGCACCGTCTGGCCCGATGGCCGCACGGTCATCGCGTCCATCGACGGCGGCGACCATGGCGAGGAGCGCGCGGCCATGCTGCTCGATGGGGAAGGGCGCCTGCTGGCGCTGGGCCTGGTCAATGGGCACTGCCGGGCCCCGGCAAAGAGCGACGACCGCAAGGCGTGCAACCCGGCCCCACAGGCCGTGCTGTCGATCTTCCAGCCCGCGGGCGCGAAGCAGGCCGATGCCGATCTGCTGGTCGTCTGGGCGAAGACGCTGCCCGACGCCCTGGCACTGATGGCCGAGAGCGACGATCCGGCGGTGGCGGCGGACGCGCAGAAGATCGCGACGGTCGAGTACCTCACGGGCCAGCCGACGACGCCGGGCTGGCGCGACGACGAACTGCCGCCGGGATTCCCGGCGTCGCTGCGGCCCCTGCTGCTGCAGACGGCCGAGGTGAACGGCACGGCCAGCGCCGGCAAGATCGTGCGGCCGAGGGGCCTGGCGGGCCAGCCCATGCGCACGGCCTACGAGCGCGCGCAACGCGACGAACCGCAGCTTCCCGATGCCGAGGTGACGCTGCGCAGCTATGCCGCGCTCGACACCGTGTTCGAGGCCTACCGCACGCTCACCCAGGGCGCGCGGCCGGAGCAGAGCGGCCGCGAGGTGGTGTTCAACGGCACCGATGGCGCCGGCCGCTACAGCGTGCGGCTGCGCGATGCGCAGGAGACCGGTGTGTTCATCACCGTCTCGAGCTGGAAGCGCCGCTAGCCTGCACCAGCGGCAGGCCGGGCGCGGGTCCGGATCAGGCGATCTCGGCGATCAGTTCGATCTCGACGCAGGCACCCGTGGGGATCTGCGCCACGCCGAAGGCGCTGCGTGCATGCGCGCCCTTTTCCGGGCCGAAGACTTCGGCGAAGAGTTCGCTCGCGCCGTTGGTCACCAGGTGCTGTTCGGTGAAGCTGCCGGTCGAGTTGACCAGGCTCATCACCTTGACGATGCGCACGATCTTGTTCAGGTCGCCGACGGCCGCGTGCAGCGTGCCGAGCAGGTCGATGGCGATGGCGCGCGCAGCCTTCTTGCCTTCTTCGGTCGTGATGTCCGCGCCGAGCTGGCCGACCCAGGACTTGCCGTCCTTCTTGGCGATGTGGCCCGAGAGGAAGACCAGCTTGCCGGTCTGCACGAAAGGCACATAGGCGGCAGCGGGCGTGGCAACGGGGGGCAGGGAGATGCCGAGTTGGGAAAGCTTGTCGTAAACGCTCATGAAATCACTCCTGATGGAAAAGCCTTGGAGGTTAACGCGGTTGCCCTGACTTTTTGCGTATCCGCAAGAAATCCGGACGTCGATGCGTCACATACGGGATGTGGTGACGCGCCGCACCCGTGCAATTTTTTGCGCCTCGCAGTGCTGGATGCGGCGAGACCTGGTGTCAAATTGTAAGGATCGACGCCGTGGCCCTCTCAGGGTCGGGGTCGGTCCGCAGGCACCGCAGTGCCTCTCCACCTCTTCTCTGAAAACCTCGATTCCATGTTCTCTGCGCTCAAGCTGGTGTTCCTGTCCGCCGTTCTGGTGCTCACCGGCTGTGCCGCCAACGTGCAGCGCCAAGGCAGTGTCGACAAGCAACTCGCGATCTCGCCGGTCGCGGCCAAGCGGATCACGCTCGAGGTCCAGGGCAGCAAGGCGTTGGCCGCATCGAAGGACTGGGAGCAGTTTCGCAACGAATGGCTCATCGGCATGGAAGAGGCGACCAAGGCCGCGGGCATGACGCTCGCCCCCTTGGATGCGTCGTCCGCTGTGGGAGCGGTATCGGCCACGCAGCCCTCGACCCGCGTCACCGTTCGCATCAACGACTACCGCTACATCACGCGCGGCGCCCGCGTCGCCGTGGGAATCATGACCGGCAATGCGTACATCGACGCCGACGTCTTCTTCACCGAATTGCCGGGGACGGCGCTCGCCGGCACGCGCAAGTACGCGACGACGTCATCGGCCATCCAGGGCGTCTTTGCACCGATGACCGAGAGCCAGATCCGGGGCATCTGCGACGAGATCGTCAAGGATGTGGCGCAGCGCTAGCGGAAGAGGGCGGTGGTGCCTTGCCGTTCATGCCTGAGGCGACTGCCATGCAAGTCACTTCGCGGCATGCAAGCGCACGGCTGGGCTGCTTTGGCAATGGCGGACATTCAAAGGAGGCTTGATGTTCAACGTACTGACGGACGTCGTCGTCGGACTCTTCGAGTTCATCGTCGACGTCGTGCTCTTCAGAAGACAGCGCTGCAAGCGCGGTCACAGCGACCGCGCATTCTCCGAGGACGCGGGCGAGATCGCACGCTTCGACATCGTCACGTTGACGTCCATCGGTCTCGCATCGGTCGCGCTGATGCTTTTCCTGAGCTTCGTCGTTGGTATTTCCGTGGGCTGGAGCGTCGGGGTGGGTGTCGGTGTGGGCGGGGTTTGGGGCGTCTGGCGATATATGCAGATGGTCGATGGGCGGTAGTGATGTCCGAAAGGATGGGAGCCTCTTGGCCGTCAATAGGATGACGGACTTCGGTCAGAAGCAGACAGTCAAAACCTCGGCATAGAGCCATCACCCACCATGCAAGAGACAGGCAATGGATCGAGAACACAGGGAAGCACGCTACACGACGTTGCTGGTCAGTGACATTCCGCGCGACGGTATGGGATTGGAACTACATCAGACGTTGCGGGGGAAAAATACTGTCGTTGCCGAAATTTTTTATTCAGATGCCGAACATACGTGGACGTTGAATACGTTTGACCATGACGTTCCACTTGAGCTCGTTGAAGAGATGGTCGCTGAAGCGAAGCGGCGCCTTCCTCCCAGAGAGGCATAGCTTGGGGCGCAGCGCCCCGCTCCTCGGGAGGCAGAATTCGGCCAACAGCAGCCCTTCCCTCCAGTTCATGCCATGAATAGCCTCAAAGAATTCGAACAGCAGCTATTGCGACTCGACCCTGCTGCCACGGACTTTGTGCTGCGTGTTGACCAACTCGTGGAGGCTGTGCCCGAGTCCGACAGAAATGAGGGATTGCTTGAGCCAATCTTCGCGTTCTTTGAGGCGCACCCCCTCGACGACATGGGTGCGCCGGGAACTCTTGTACATCTGACAGAGGGGTTCTATCCAAGTTACACGGAGCGCCTGCTCGACTCCTTGCGAACACGGCCCTCTTACAACGCCATCTTGCTGATGAATCGGATTCTCAATGGTCAGCTTTCGGACCAAGAGCGATCCAAGTACATGTCGGCGCTGGTCGAAACTGTGAAAACGCCAGACCTTCCGAAGATGCTCCGGGACTTGGCTCACCGGTTTTTGGAACGCCGCCGCACGTTGGATGCCGAAGGCTGAGCTTCGCATTGCATGGCGCTCGCTACGTGCGGCAGACGCGGGCGGCCGCTTTCGAGCGCTGGGTAAGACCGCTATGGGCCCGAAGCGGTCTCCCGACTTTTTCCAAAGCTGCCGGTCGTCGCGTCAAAGCCAAGCGTCATCCCGCTCCACGCATGGCCTAGCTGTGAAGGCCCAATAGGTTGTTTCGGGTGTTCACCCGGAGAAGTTTTGAGAGACTGGAAATCGCCAAACGCCCAATCCACTCAAAACCCCGAACCGGATGAAC
>NZ_JAAAFX010000004.1:2295592-2368016 GCF_019352895.1 Variovorax boronicumulans
GCAATGCCGCAGCATGCATTCCCCTGAACACCCATTCCGTTCATGCAGTGATGCGGCCATCGGTATTGGCCCGCAAACTAGACATTGAGCAGGCTGTCGCCCTCCCGGCGCGCCGCGCCCGAGCCAACGAGTTCATCCAGCAATTCCTCGCTCAGCGATTCCAGGTCATGGCCGCTGAAGACGCATGTATGAATGGCCTTTGAGCAGGGCGTCGCGTCGCGCCGGCCCGTCCACGCGCTGTGGACATGCACTGCTGCTCGAGCATTGCGACTCAACCACTGAGACTCGCGCCGCAATCAGACGTCAACCAGCGTGTCGCCCCCCCCGGCGTGCAGCATCCGAGCCGATAGGTTTTTCCAGCAGCTCTTCACTCTGCGATTCCAGGTCATGGCCGCTGAAGAACCGCGTGTGGATGGCCTTGAAGCAGGGCGTCGCGTCGCGCCAATCCGTCCATTGCGTCGGCCAGCTTGAACTTGCACCGCGCCACCCCCTGCGCGCCCGAGTGGCATGGCGTCCCTCGCCGATCGGCCGCTTGGCGATGTCCGCTGTTGCGGCCGCTCATCAAACTTGCGCCAGCGTTTAGAGGCGGCAAGCGAGGCCCTGTCGATGCTGTCGTACGAGACCGCACTTGCCGGGCTGTTGCTCGGCGTCCCATGACATGCATCACGAAGCAACCGATCCGATACGCCTCGCGGTGACGCCTGCTCTTCAATCCGGCGAAGTTGCCAACTTGTTACTTGGGCTTCTCCGCCCGCCGATGCAAAGTGCGCGGAGGCTCGGACGGACGCGCCTCCCGCGCCAACAAGGAGGGGACCCATGCACAGACTGATCGTGATGACGAAAAGCGGAACGCCAAGGCTGATCGCGCTGCAGGCGGGGCGCACGCGCATCGGCCGCGACGCGAACAATGCGGTGGTGCTCGACAGCGTGAAGGTCAGCCGCAGCCATGCCGAGATCGACGCCACGCGCGGTGCCGCCGTGCTCGTCGACCTGGGCAGCAGCAATGGCACGCGAGTGAATGGCCGCAAGGTTCGGTGGCAGGCATTGAAACACCGCGACCTGATCGCGCTGGGCGATGTCGAGTTGCGCTTCCTGGCCGACGGCAGCGGCCGGACAGACATGGCGACGTTGAGCCTGGCGGTCGACAGCCGCACCGGCAGCCTCGAGCGCGCTGCCTTTGCCCGGGTTCTGACGCCGGGTCGCTGAAACCGCCTCAGCCCAGCAGGGCCTGGGCGAACTCGCGGGCGTCGAAGGTTTCGAGGTCTTCCAGCTTTTCGCCGACACCGATGAAATAGACCGGGATCGGTCGCTCGCGGGCGATCGCGCACAGCACGCCGCCCTTGGCGGTGCCGTCGAGCTTGGTGACGATCAGCCCGGTCAGGCCCAGCGTCTCGTCGAAGGCCCGGACTTGCGCCAGCGCGTTCTGGCCGGTGTTGCCGTCGATCACCAGCAGCACTTCGTGGGGCGCCGTGGCGTCCGCCTTGGTGACCACGCGCTTGATCTTCTTGAGTTCGTCCATCAGGTGCAGCTGCGTCGGCAGGCGACCCGCCGTGTCGACCAGCACCACGTCCTTGCCGCGGGCCTTGCCGGCATTCACCGCGTCGAAGCTCACGGCCGACGGATCGCCGCCCTCGTTGCTGACGATCTCGACCGTGTTGCGGTCGGCCCAGACCAGCAACTGCTCGCGCGCAGCCGCCCGGAAGGTGTCGGCCGCAGCCAGCAGCACCGACGCACCCTCGTTGGCCAGGTGCTTGGTCAGCTTGCCGATGGAGGTCGTCTTGCCTGCGCCGTTGACGCCGGCCACCATGATCACGGTGGGCGTGTAGCGACCGATGACCAACGGTTTCTCCAGCGGGCGCAGCAGATCGGCAATGGCTTCGGCGAGCAGGCGACGCACCTGTTGCGCATCGGTGGCCATCTGGCGCTTGACGCGGCCGCGCAGGTCTTCGAGCAGGAACTCCGTGGCCTTGACCCCGGTGTCCGCCATCAGCAGCGCGGCTTCGAGCTCCTCGTAGAGTGCCTCGTCGATCTGTGCGTTGACGAACACCGCCTGGATGCCGGTGCCGGTCTTGCGCAGACCGGCTTTGAGCTTGTCGAGCCAGCCCGTGCGCGACGACGCCGGCACGGGGGTTGCCGGGGGCGGCGCAGGGATGGCAACGGGCGCTACAACGGGTGCAGGGGCCGGCACAGGCGCTGCGGTGGCGGGTGCCGCTGGCGGCGGCGCGACGATGGCAGGCGCCACTGCTGGCACGGCCACAGGCGCAGGCCCACCGACCGGGGGCGGCGGTGGCACCGGTGCATCGCTCTTGAACCATGTCGACGGCGAGAACACCGATTTCGCCGGCGGCGGTGGCACAGGTGCGATAGTGGCGGGCGCAGGCGCGGACTGCACGTCGACCGCTGGCGCGGGGGGCGGAACGGCCTCGGCCGGTTTTTTCTTGAAGAAACTGAACATCAGATGGTTTTTACAATCCGACCCATTCTATGAAACACCTCTCGCCACGCCGCACAGCGTCTGGTGCGGTGCTGGCCCTGGCGCTTTCCGCGTTCTGGGTCACGCCCGTTCTGGCCCAGTCTTCCGCCCTGCCATCGTCCGATGCCTCGGCCTCCGCCGCGCTCTCGAACAAGGCGCAGACCTTCACGCTCTCCAACGGCCTGACCTTGATCGTCCAGCCCGATCGGCGCGCGCCCACGGCGGTCCACATGCTGTGGGTCCGGGTCGGGTCGATGGACGAGGTCGATGGCATCTCTGGTGTGGCACATGCGCTCGAACACATGATGTTCAAGGGCAGCAAGCTGCTCAAGCCGGGCGAGTTTTCGCGCCAGGTGGCCGCATTGGGCGGGCAGGAGAACGCGTTCACCACGCGCGACAACACCGGCTACTACCAGCAGATCCCGACGGACAAGCTCGAGCAGGTCATGAAGCTCGAAGCCGATCGCTTTGCCAACAACCAGTGGCCCGACATCGAGTTCCAGCGCGAGATCGAGGTCGTCAAGGAAGAGCGCCGCATGCGCACCGAGGACCAGCCGCGCGCGCTGCTGGGCGAGCAGCAGAACGCGGCGGTCTTCATCGCCTCGCCGTACCGGCGTCCGGTGGTCGGCTGGATGAGCGACCTCGATGCGATGACGCCCGATGACGTGCGCGCCTTCCACAGCCAGTGGTATGTGCCGTCCAATGCGGCGGTGGTGGTGGCGGGGGATGTCGATGTCCAACGCGTGCGCGCGCTGGCCGAGCAGTATTACGGTCGCATTCCCGTGCGTGCGCTGCCCACGCGCAAGCCCCGCACCGAGCCCGAGCAGCGCGGCATCCGGCGCGTGGACTTCAAGGCACCGGCCGAGCAGGCCTATGTGTCGCTCGCCTTCCGCACGCCGCGGCTCGAGAGCCTGGACGGCGACAGCGATGTCTGGCCCCTGGTGGTGCTGTCGGCGCTGCTCGACGGCTACCCTGGCGCGCGCCTGGACCGTGCGCTGACGCAGGGCCCCGACCGCGTGGCGGACAGCGCCAGTTCCTATGCGGGCCTCTACGGACGCGGCCCGCAGCTGTTCGAGCTCGACGGCGTGCCCGCGGCCGGCAAGACGCCCGAGGCGGTCGAGGCCGCGCTGCGCGCCGAGGTGGCACGTGTGGCGCGCGACGGCGTGGCCGCGGCCGAACTGGCCCGCGTCAAGACCCAGTGGGTCGCGAGCCAGACCTACAAGCTCGACTCGGTGATGGCGCAGGCGCGCGAACTGGGCAACAACTGGGTGCAGGGCCTGCCGCTGGACGCCAGTGCACGCATCGTCGCGCGACTGCAGGCCGTCACCGCCGAGCAGGTGCAGGCCGTGGCCGGCAAGTACTTCGGCGACGACCAGCTCACGGTCGCCACGCTGCGGCCCCTGCCGCTCGAGAAAACCCAGCGGCCGCGCAACCCCGCAGTGCCCGAAGGCGCTCTGCGCTGAATGAAAGACGCCTACGCCATGCCGAATCTGAAGAAAATCGCCGGTGCCGCCCTGCTTGCGAGCGCCGGCCTGCTGGCCGCGCTGAACGCCCAGGCCGCCATTCCCATCCAGCACTGGACGCTGCCCAACGGCGCCAAGGTGTACCTGGCCGCGACCGATGCGCTGCCCATCGTCGACGTGCAGGTCGACTTCGACGCCGGCAGCCGGCGCGACCCGGCCGCGCAGGCCGGCCTGGCGGCCGCGAGCGCCGGCATGGTCCAGAAGGGCGTGCGCGCCAGCGATGCCGGCGCCGCGCTCGACGAGAACGCGCTGGGCGAGGCCTGGGCCGATCTGGGCGCCAATTTCAATGTCGGCGCCGGTGCCGAGCGCACCAGCTTCTCCTTGCGCACGCTGGCCAACCCGGCCCTGCTCGACAAGGCGGTGGCGCTGGCCGCGCGCGAGATCGGCGAGCCTTCGTTCCCTGCCGACGTGTGGCAGCGCGAGCGCGAGCAGATCGTCGCCGCGCTGAAAGAGGCCAATACCCAGCCCGGCACCGTCAGCGCGCGTGCGTTCGCGCATGCGCTGTACGGCACGCATCCGTACGGCCAGGAGACCACCGAGGCCACGCTCGCCACCATCGACGTGGCGATGATGCGCGCGCGCCAGGCGCAGCTGATCCTGCCCTGCCGTGCCAAGCTCAGCATCGTCGGCGCCGTCACGCGGGCCCAGGCCGACTCGATCGCCACGCGGCTGCTGTCGCGACTGCCCGCGCAGGACGGCGCCTGCGCCACGCTGCCGCCGGTGCCCGAAGTCGCCACGCTGAGCGCGCCGAGCGAAGAGCGCATCCCCTTCACCTCGGCCCAGGCCCATGTCGTCATCGGGCAGCCGGGCTACGCGCGGCGCGACCCGGACCATTTCGCGCTGAACGTCGGCAACTACATCCTGGGCGGCGGCGGCTTCGTGTCGCGCCTGATGAACGAGGTGCGCGAGAAGCGCGGCCTGGTCTACGGCATCTACAGCGGCTTTGCGCCGGGACTGCATGCGGGCGCCTTCCGCGTCGGCTTCCAGACCCGGCCGGACCAGGCGGACGAAGCCGTCAAGGTGTCGCGCGAAGTGCTGGCGAAGTTCGTGGCCGACGGTCCGACCGAGGCCGAGCTCAAGGCCGCCAAGGACAACCTGATCGGCGGTTTCCCGCTGCTGCTCGACAGCAACGCCAAGCTGCTCGGCAACGTGGCCAACATCGCCTGGAACGACCTGCCGCTCGATTATCTCGACACCTGGACCGCGCGCATGAACGCCGTGACCGTGGCCGACATCAAGGCCGCGTTCGCGCGCAAGCTGCAACCGCAGCGCATGGTCACGGTGATCGTCGGCGCCAAGCCCTGAGCGGCCGCTGAACCACCACGCCGCGCGCGCTTCAATCCAGCGCGTGCGACCCCTGGCGCGCGGCCTTGAACACGGCCTCCGCCAGTTGCCGGAGCAGCAGCGGCGCTCCCCGGGCCTGCTGCCAGTAGAGCGGCACGGCCAGCGGTGTTCCGGGCACCAGTTCGACCAGCGTGCCCTTGCGCAGCGCCGGCGCGATCAGGCTGGCCGGATGCATGCCCCAGCCCATGCCCGCGCAGGCGGCCTCGGCGAAGGCCTGGGGCGAGGGCAGCCAATGGCGCGGTGCTTCCACCCCGCGCGGGCAGATGCGTCGCATCCAGCGTGACTGCAGCCGGTCCTTGCGATCGAAGACCAGGCTGGGCGCACGTGCCAGCGTGCGCGCATCCACGCCGTCCGCGAAATGCGCTTGCATGAAGGCCGGACTGGCGGCCGCCACATAGCGCATCGCGCCCAGCGCGCTGCTGTTGCAGCCGGTCACCGGCTTGGCGAGGGCCGTCACCGCAGCCAGCACGTCGCCGCTGCGCAGGCGTTCGGCCGTGTGGTCCTGGTCGTCGACGCCGATGTCGAGCAGGGCCGGCGTCTCCCGCGCGAAGGCGGCCGCCGCCGGCACGAACCAGGTCGCCAGGCTGTCGGCATTCACGGCGATGCGCAGCGTCATGCGCTGCGTGCCGAGCGCCGGCTGCGCGGGCAACACCACCCCCAGCTCATGCTCGAGCATCTGCACGCGTTCGGCGTGGCGGCAGAAATGCCGGCCCGCCTCGGTCGGCGTGCAGGGCGTACCGCGCACCACCAGCGCGATGCCCAGGCGCTCCTCCAGTGCCTTCAGGCGCTGCGACACCGCTGACGGCGTGACGTTCAGCGTGCGCGCCGCGCGTTCGAAGCTGCCTTCGCGCACCACCGCGGCAAGGGCATGAAGGGCGGCGTAGTCGAGCATCGACATAAGACTTCCTAATCTCGGTAAAGAAGCATTAGTTTGCCTTCATACGACGCCATGCCCACACTCGCAAGCCATGCCTGTCATTGCTTCTTCCTCCCTGTCCGCCCTCCCTCATGGCTTCGCGATGAGCCTGGTGCTGATCGTGGCCATTGGCGCCCAGAACGCCTTCGTGCTGCGCCAGGGCCTGCGCCGGGAGCATGTGGCGGCCGTGGTGATGTTCTGTGCGCTGGGCGATGCGCTGCTGGTCATGCTCGGCGTGGCCGGCATGGCGCACCTGCTGCAGGGCCACCCCGGCCTCGCCGCGACGATGGCGTTCGCAGGTGCAGCCTTTCTTGGCGGCTACGGCGTGCGCAGCCTGTGGCGCGCGCGTCGGCCGCAGGCCACGGCCCTCGCGGCGCAGCGCGTGGGCGCTTCGCGGCGCGCGGTGCTCGGGCAGGCGGCCGCCTTCACGCTGCTCAACCCGCACGTCTACCTCGACACCGTGCTCTTCGTGGGCGGTACCGGCGCGCAATACGCAGGCGGCGCGCGCGCCGGCTTCGTGGCCGGCGCCGCGCTCGCGAGTGCGCTGTGGTTCACCGCCCTGGGCTTCAGCGCGCGCCTGCTGGCGCCGTGGTTCGCGAAACCGCGGGCCTGGCAGTGGGTCGATGCGTCGATCGGCGGCACCATGCTGCTGCTCGCATGGCTGCTGATGCGGCAAGGTCTGTCGGCAAGTTGAGCGCCCGGCCCGCGGCTGCCGTTAAGCTCGCGGCATGAAGAAGAAGGTTTCCCCATCCCCGACCCCCAAGGTCCCCAAACACGACAAGCGTCCGCACGAAGTCCGGATCATCGGCGGCCAATGGAAGCGCACGCGCCTGGCCGTGGCCGACAAGCCCGGCCTGCGGCCCACGCCCGACCGGGTGCGCGAGACGCTGTTCAACTGGCTCGCGAGCCTGGCCGGCGTGGGCGGTGGCGCGCTGCCGGGCTGGCACTGTCTCGATGCCTTCGCCGGCACCGGTGCGCTGGGCCTCGAAGCGGCCTCCCGCGGCGCGGCCTCGGTGTTGCTGTGCGAGCAGGACGCGGAGCTCGTCGTCCAGCTGCAGAAATCGAAGGCCAAGCTCTCGGCCGACACGGTGCGCATCGAACGCGGCCACGGCGTGACCGCGCTCGAACGCGTCCCCGCGGGCAGCCTGGCCCTGGTGCTGCTCGACCCGCCCTTCGAGAGCCCCGCGCTCTACGAGCCCGCGCTGCGTGCGGCCGCGCGCGCGCTGCAACCCGGCGGCGTGGTCTACCTCGAAGCGGCGCGCCAGTGGCTCGACGAGGAGCTCGCGGCCTTCGGCCTCGTGGGCTATCGCCATCTCAAGGCTGGGGCGGTGCACGCGCACCTGCTCCAGGCGGTCGAATCTTCGACTGCATAATCCGCCGATTCATGCAGCAATGGCTGCACAAGGAGTTCGCACGATGTCCAGCGTGATCGCGGTCTACCCCGGCACCTTCGACCCCATGACGCTCGGCCACGAAGACGTGGTTCGTCGGGCCACCCAATTGTTTTCGCACGTCATCGTGGCGGTGGCGGCGGGCCATCACAAGAAGACGCTGTTCACGCTGCAGGAGCGCATCGAAATGGCGCAGGAGGCGGTGGCGCCCTACAGCGACCAGGTCAAGGTCGAGAGCTTTGCGGGCCTGCTGCGCGACTTCGTCGTGGCGCGCGGCGGCAAGGCCATGGTGCGCGGCCTGCGCGCCGTGACCGACTTCGACTACGAGTTCCAGCTGGCCGGCATGAACCGCTCGCTGATGCCCGATGTCGAGACCGTCTTCCTGACGCCCAGCGACAAATACCAGTTCATCTCCAGCACCTTCGTGCGCGAGATCGCGATGCTGGGCGGCGAGGTCGACAAGTTCGTCTCGCCCTTCGTCCAGGAAAAGCTCATCGCCAAGGTGCGCAGCCTCGGCAGGGAATGATGCCCGGGCACGCCACGCCGGAGGCGATGGCCTTCCCCCTCGCGCAGCAATGACGCCGCCGCGCCTGCATTCGCTCGGCGATGCTGCGTTGGTGTGCGAGCTGCCGGCACCGGCCACGCTGGTGCAGCAGCAGCAGATCTGGGCCCTGGCGCGCGAGGCCCGCCAATGGCCGGCAGTGCAGGAAGTGCTGCCCGGCATGAACAACCTGACGCTGCTGTTCGACCCGCTGCAGGTCGACGCGGCCGAGCTCGAGATCCAGGTGCTGGCCGCCTGGCCGCAGCTCGACGCCGCTGCGATCGAAGGCCGCACCATCGAGATCCCCGTGGCGTATGGCGGCGAGCACGGCCCGGACCTGGGCGACGTCGCGGCCCACACCGGCCTCACGCCCGCCGAGGTGGTGCGCCGCCACAGCGCCGGCGAGTACGTGGTGTACCTGCTGGGCTTCCTGCCCGGCTTTGCCTTCATGGGCGGACTGGCGCCCGAACTCGCGACCCCACGCCGCACCGAACCGCGCGTGGCGGTGCCGGCCCGCTCGGTCGGCATCGGCGGCGCGCAGACCGGCATCTATCCCCTGGTGTCGCCCGGCGGCTGGCAGTTGATCGGTCGGACATCGCTCGCGCTGTTCGACCCGTCCGCCGAGGAGCCGACGCTGCTGCGCGCGGGTGATCGCGTGCGCTTCGTCGTCGAGAGCGTGCACGGCGCATGATCGTCGTCGTCAAGCCCGGCATGCTGGCCTCGGTGCAGGACCTGGGCCGCCACGGCCACCGCGAGCGCGGCATCTGCCCTGGCGGCGCGCTCGACGCGCTGGGGCTCACGCTGGCCAATCGTCTGGTCGGCAACGCCGACGGTGCGGCGGGCCTGGAGCTCACGCTGGGCGCCTGCGAATTCCGTTTCGAGACCGACACCCGCATCGCGCTGGCGGGCGACGATTTCGGCGCCCGCCTCGACGGCCTGCCGCTGTGGCCCGGCTGGAGCGTGCCGGTGGCGGCGGGCCAACGGCTGGTGCTCGGCGGCGCCAACCTCGCGCCCGGCAAGAAGGGCGTGCGCAGCTGGCTGGCCGTGGCCGGTGGCATCGACGTGGCGCCTGTGCTCGGCTCGCGCAGCACCGACCTCAAGGCCGGCTTCGGCGGCCACCAGGGACGCGCGCTGAAAAAAGGCGACCGGCTGCCCCTCGGGCCCAGCCTGCTCGATGCGGCCCAGCGCGCGCGGCGTGCCTTCGGCCTGCGCGGCCCCGCGTGGGCGCTCGATGGCCACGCCAACCTCGGCGGTGCCATCGCGCTGCGCGTGATGCCCGGCCCCGAATGCGAGCACTTCACGGCCGCCTCGATCACGACGCTGTGGCGCGAGCCCTGGCGCCTCACGCCGCAGAGCAACCGCATGGGCAGCCGGCTCGAAGGGCCGGCGCTCGCGCGTCGGCGCCCGGTCGAGATGCTGTCCTCGGGCGTCGTGCCCGGCACGGTCCAGGTGCCGCCCTCGGGCCAGCCGATCATCCTCATGGGCGATGCCCAGACCACCGGCGGCTATCCGCGCATCGGCGTGGTGATCCGGGCCGACCTCTGGAAGCTCGCGCAGGCGCCGCTCGGCGGCATGCTGCGGCTGGTGCGCACCGACGCGGCCGAAGCCACGCAGGCCTGGGCCGCGCAGCAGCGCTATCTGGCGCAGGTGGCGCAGGGCCTGGCCGCCAACGGCTGGCCGGTCGCTGCAGCGGCCGCCGCGCCGCGCGCCGATCCCGAGGGAAGTCCCGACTGAAGCGCGGGCTCCTCGGCCTCGGCGCAGAATCGTCGCGAAGGAGTCTCCCCATGCAGATCGATCTGAACGCCGACCTCGGTGAAGGTGCCGGCAGCGACGAAGAGCTTCTGACGCTCGTGAGCTCGGCCAACATCGCTTGCGGCTGGCACGCGGGCGACGCGATGACCATGCGCCAGTGCGTGCGCTGGGCCATCGACCGCAAGGTGGCGATCGGCGCGCACCCGAGCTTCCCCGACCGCGCCAACTTCGGTCGCACCGCCATGCACCTGCCGACCGATGAGATCGTGGCCGGCGTGCTCTACCAGATCGGCGCGCTGGCCGCGATCGTGAAGGCCGAGGGCGGCACGCTGTCGCACGTCAAGGCGCACGGCGCGCTCTACAACCAGGCGGTGAAGGAGCCCGCGCTCGCCGACGCGCTGTGCGACGCGGTGCGGCACTTCGATCCGGCCCTGCGTTTCTTCGGCCTGGCCGGCAGCGGCATGGTCCAGGCGGCCGAGCGCGCCGGCCTCAAACCCGTGGAAGAGGTCTTCGCCGACCGCGGCTACATGCCCGACGGCAGCCTGGTGCCGCGCGGCCAGCCCGGCGCGCTGATCGAGGACGAGGCACAGTCGCTGGCGCAGACCCTGTCGCTGGTGCGCGACCACCAGGTCATGGCGATCGACGGCAGCCTGGTCGCGGTCAATGCCCAGAGCGTGTGCCTGCACGGCGACGGCGCGCATGCGCTGGCCTTTGCACGGCGCATCCGCGCGGCGCTCGAGCGCGAAGGCATCGCGGTGATGGCTTGCAACTGATTCCTTCGTTCACGTGGTGCTGCGGCCCCGAAGCGTGAAGGATGACCTTGATGGCGCCGCGCCCAGCGGCTAAAAAATGCGCCACAAGAATCGACAGGGAGTTGTCAGAATGGAATTGCGAGATCTCGCATTGAGCGTGCGCGAGTTGCCCGAACAGCGCTATGGCTGGGTGATCCTCCAGGGCACGGGCGAAAAGAGCGTCTTCGCCCACTATGCGGTGCTGAGCAGCGCCGAACGGGGCTACGACAGCTATGGCGGCGCGCTGCTGGCCGGCTTCGTGGCCTTGCGTGCGTTGGGAGGACGTGACGGTCCGCGCGGTGTCGCCGCAGCCGTCGGCTGAGCACGCGAGACGAAGCGCGCCGATCAGGCGTCCGCGCTCCAGCGCCGCAGCCAGTGGAGCAGCGCCGCATTGACCTGCGCCGGTTGCTCCATCGTGAGCATGTGGCCGGCCTGCGTGATCCACTGCAGCTCGGCCTGCGGCACCAACGCCGCGATCTCGCTGCTGCATTCGGGCGGCGTGAGCTTGTCGCCGTCGCCGCACAGCACCAGCACCGGGCAGCGCACGGCCGGCAGATGGCGGCGCGCGTCGGGCCGCTGCATGGCGGCGCGGTTCTGGCGCACCAGCTGCGTCACGCCGGCATCGAGCACCATCTCCACGTAGCGGCGCACCAGCGCCCGGTCGGCCACCTGCGCGGGATGCAGCGCGAAGTTGGCGTTGAGCTCGATCAGCTCGCGCGCCTCGCCGCGCTCGAACATCTCGATCGCCGATTCGCGCAGCTGGAACATCTCGGGCGTCTCGGGCCGCGCGCTGGTGCCCAGCAGCGCCAGGCCGACGACGCGCTCGGGCGCCTGCTGCGCGGCGGCCATCGCGATCATGCCGCCCAGCGAGGCGCCACAGAGAATCAGCGGCCCCTCGTTCTCGGCCAGCACGGCCGCGGCCATGTGCTCGATGCGTTCGTGCCGGGTGTGCACATCGCTCACGCGGGCGTCGAAGGCAGGGGGGAGGGCAGGGCGCTGGGCCTGCCAGAGGCGCTCGTCGCAGGCGAGGCCGGGCAAGAGGACTAGACGGGGCATCGTGCCATTGTCCGCGAAGCCGCGGGCCGGCGTGCGATGCGGAGACAATAGGCCGCAGCCATGACCACATCCACATCCACACCGCCCTCCGCCGCCACCGACTTCATCCTGATCCGCCACGGCGAGACCGACTGGAACCGCGAGCTGCGCTTCCAGGGCCACATCGACATCCCGCTCAACGACACCGGCCACGAGCAGGCGCGCCGTCTCGGCCTGCGGCTGGCGGGCGAGCCGGTCGACCTGTTCTTCTGCAGCGACCTGCTGCGTGCCCAGCAGACCGCCGCGCCCGCCGCGCAGCAGCTGGCGCTGCCTGTCGTGACGCAGGCGGCGCTGCGCGAACAGCACTTCGGCGTGGTCGAGGGCCTGCGCGCCGAGGACATCCGCGAACTGCATCCGCGCGCCTGGGAGCAATGGCTGGAGTTCCGCGAGGACCACGCCATGCCCGAGGGCGAATCGCCGCTGCAGTTCCATGCGCGCATCCTGGGCGCGCTGGGCGCGCTCGCGACCGCGCACGCGGGCCGGCGGCTGCTGGTGGTCACGCACGGCGGCGTGCTCGACATGGTGTGGCGCACCGCGCGCGGCCTGGGCCTCAACGGCCCGCGCCAGAGCGACATCCCGAACGCGGGCATCAACCGCATCCGGATCGCTGATCCGTCGGACCCGGCACAGATCGAGATCCTCGACTGGGCCGACACCAGGCACCTGGCCGACCTGCCGGCCCAGCCCAACTACGACCAGCGCCGGCACCTCAAGTCGACCTGATGTCGACTTGAGCGCGGGCTCGCCTCAACCGCGCGCGTGGTGCCGCGCGTAGAGGTCGAGCACGATGTCCTTCACGCCTTCCACATGCGCGGCCACGGCCTGCGCCGCGGCCTCGGCGTCGCCGCCGCGGCAGGCTGCGAGGATCAGCCGATGGTCCTCGTTCGAGCTGCGGTTGAAGCCCGCGAGCGAGAGCTGCATGAAAGACATGCGCTGGATGTGGCCTTGCAGCATCGCGAGGATCTGCTTGGACAGCGGCTTGTCGGCCGCGCGGTAGAGCAGGTCGTGGAAGCGGCCGTTGAGTTCGCTGAAGGCCCAGGCATGGCCCGCGTCGTCCATCGCCGCAATCAGGCGCTCGGCCTCGTCGAGGTCGGCCGCGCTCAGCAGCGGCGCGGCGGTGCGCATCAGGTGCGGCTCGACCATCATGCGCAGCTCGAAGGCGTCGCGCAGCTGGTCGAGCGTGAGTGCCTTGACCACCGCGCCGCGGTTCATCAGCAGCTCGACGAAGCCGTTGGCCTCGAGCGTGCGCAGCGCCTCGCGCACCGGGATCTTGCTGACGTGGCACAGCGCCGCCAGTTCGTCCTGGCGCAGCGCCTGGCCCGGGCCGAACAGGCCGCGCACGATCGCCTCCTGCAGCAGGCGCACGATGGCGTCGGTCGACAGCCGGCCGCCGCCGGCCTCGCGGTGCGCATGCACCAGCGCCTGCAGCGGCGTGTCGGCCGTGCGGATCGCCTCAGGCGGACGCGGGCTGACGGCTGCCATGGCCTTCGTGGATCTTGTCGCGCACGAAGCCGCAGATCTCGTTGAACAGCGGCTCCTCCTGCATCTCGGCGCGGCGCGGCCGCGCGAAGGGCACGCGGATGTCGGCCACGATGCGCGAGGGCCGCGCGTTCATCACCAGCACGCGGTCCGACAGGAACACCGCCTCGCGGATGCTGTGGGTGATGAAGACCGCGGTCTTGTGCACCTGGTCCCAGAGCTGCGCGAGCGCGAGGTTCATGTCGTCGCGCGTGATCGCGTCGAGCGCCGAGAAGGGCTCGTCCATCATCAGCAGCTGCGGGTCGTTGATCAGCCCGCGGCAGATCGCCACCCGCTGGCGCATGCCGCCCGACAGCTCGGACGGCCGCTTGTCGCGGAAGGCCCAGAGGTCGGTCAGGCGCAGCAGCCGCTCGGCCTCGGCGAGGTAGTCGGCCACGGGGCGCTTCTGCGTGCGGATCGGGAACAGCACGTTGTCGAACACCGTCTTCCAGGGCAGCAGCGTGGCGTCCTGAAACACATAGCCGAAGTCGCGGCGCGGCGCGGTGACGGGGCTGCCGCCCACGCGGATGCGCCCGGCACTCGGGGTCTCGAGCCCGCCGATCATCGACATCAGCGTGCTCTTGCCACAGCCGCTCGGGCCGACCAGGCTCACGAAGTCGCCTTCGTCGATGTCGAAGTCGGCGCTTTCGACGGCATGCACCTGGCCGTTGCGCGTGTCGTAGGTCTTGCGCGCGCCCTGCACCGAAAGGTAGCTGGCGTCGCGGTCGGCGGCGACCGAGGTGGCCTGCAGCCATGAGGGGAAGGAGGTCATGGTCGTCATTCGCCGAACACCTTCTGGGTCCAGCGCTCGAGCAGCGCCACCGCGCCGTAGAACAGCAGGCCGAAGCCGCACAGCACCACGATGGCCGCGAGGATCAGCGCCGTGTCGGCCTGCGAGGAAGCGAAAAGGATGAGGTAGCCGAGGCCGGCCTGCGAGGTGATGAACTCGCCCACGATCACGCCGATGATGGCGAAGGTGGTCGCGATCTTCATGCCGCTGAACACATAGGGCAGCGCGTGCGGCAGCCGCACCGAGCAGAACACCTGCCAGCTCGAGGCCGTGAGCGCGCGGCACAGCCGCAGCAGCGACTTGTCGACGTTGTCCAGGCCGGCCAGCGCGGCGATCACCACCGGGAAGAAGCTGATGAAGACCGAGAAGGTCAGGCGCGACTGGAAGCCGATGCCCAGCCAGACGATGAACAGCGGCGCCAGCGCGATCTTGGGGATCAGCTGGAACAGCACCACGTTGGGGTAGAGCATGCTGCGCATCAGGCCCGAGGCGCTGAGCAGCGCGGCCAGCGCCACGCCCAGCGCCGAGGCGATGGCGAAGCCGGCCACGCTTTCCCACACCGTGGGCCAGGCGTGCTGCATCAGCAGCGGGAAGGTCTCGACCAGCCGCGCGCCGATCGCGCTCGGCGTGGGCAGCAGCACTTCGCGGATGGCGAAGAAGCGCACCGCGGCCTCCCACAGCGCGAGGGTGCCGAGGGCGAACAGCAGCGGCAGGCCGATGCGGCGGAAGGCGCTGTCTTGCGCGCTCGAATTCACGAGCCCAGCATGGCGTTGTAGGGCGCCACGTTCTTGCGGATCGCGTCCCATTCGGACGTGCTGAGCTTGATCTTGCCGACGAAGCGGTTGGTCGCCAGGTCTTCGGGGCGCAGCGGCTTGGCGTCGGCCGTGAGCGCGCCGGCCTTGGCGGCGAGCGCGATCATGCCGGCCAGCGTCGGGATGCTGCTGTAGCCCATGCCGTTCTGGATCGCCTCGGGCGCGACCATGGTGGCCTGCGCCAGGCCCTGAGCGATGGCGGCGTTTTCCTTGCCGCCCTTCGCCATGGCGATCTCGGGCTGCGCCTTGTAGAGGATGTCGAGCGAAGCCTGCGGGTTCTTCAGCGTGTAGACCGCCGACTCGAGGATCGCGTCGACCATGGCCTGGCACAGGCCCGGATCGCTGTCGATGGTCTCGCGGCGCGCGATGATCTGCGAGGCATAGAGCTGCACGCCGGCCTTGGCCCAGGGGATGAAGCGGGTCTTCACGCCCAGCGAGTCCAGCACCGGGATGCTCGAGGAGCCGATGGCGGTGATCGCGTCGACCTGCTTTTCCATCAGCGCGCGCTCGATCAGGCGGGCGTCGAGCTGCTGGCGCGTGACCTTGCTCAGGTCGATGCCGGTCTTGGCCGCATAGGCGCTCCAGTAGGGCGATTCGGCCGAGGTAGCGACCGTGCCCACGCGCTTGCCTTCGAAGTCCTTGGGGCCGCGGATCGGCGAATCGGCCAGCACCAGGTTGCCCATCAGCGCGTCGTAGCCGACCGTGGCCAGCGCCTGCAGCGGCAGGCCGCGCGCGATGTTGACCAGCGTGCCGCCGAAGAACACCACGCCGAAATCGAACTGCTTGTTGGCCACGGCCTGGGCCGCCGCCACCGAGCCGTTGCCGCGCGAGACGGTCAGGTCGATGCCGCGCTTCTTGAAATAGCCCAGCTCCTTGCCGACCAGCGGCCAGTAGTTGGAGCCGTTGACCACCCAGGGCAGGGTGATGCTCATGGCCCGGGTCTGGGCGAAGGCGGGCGCGGCCAGCAGGCTGGCGGCCGAAGCCGCGCCCGCGGCCTGGAGCAGGCGGCGGCGCGACAGGGAAGAGGATGCGAAGGTCGTGGGGATCGAGGACATGAGGACTCCAGAAGGGCTCGGCCACCGCGCGATTTGCTGCGGCGCACCAAAAATGTATACGAAACGAGATACGCCCCAGGGGGCGTGTTCAGGCAAGCAGGTTGCGTACCACCCGCGCTGCGTGGGCAGGGGGCTCTAGCTGCGCTCGACCCAGCCGTCGGGCACGGCTTGCAACAGCGGGCTGTCGAACACGCCCACCAGGCGGGCCGCGCGTTCGGGCCCCAGCGTCTGCTGCCAGCGCCGTCCCTGCAGCATGGCCACGCCGCAGGCCAGCACCTCGGCGTCGAGCGACTCGATCAGCCGCCAGGGCGCCTTCAGCGTGCTGCCGCTGCTGACCGCGTCGTCGACCAGCACCACGCGCTTGCCGCGCACCAGCGGCAGCAGGTTGGGGTCGAGGTAGACCCGCTTGCCGGCCGTGGGCGTGGTGATCGACTGCACCTCGCTCGACAGGGCCTCGTCGTACCAGAACTTGCGCGAGTAGCCCATGGGCACGTAGCGCGCATGGCCCAGGTGGCGCGCCACGATGGGCGCGAAGGTCAGGCCCAGCGTCGGGATGCCGATCACCACGTCGGGCTGCAGCGGCGCCAGCTTCTCGGCCAGCATCCGGCCCAGGGTTTCGATGACCTCGAGCGAGGCCTGGTTGCAGATCAGCGAGGCCACGGCCTGGGTCGGGTCGGCCGCCAGCTGGCGGATCGGCAACATCAGCACGCGGCCGTCGGGCAGGCGCGCCGGATAGCCGTGCTGCCAGGGGGCCTCGGGCCGGGCGAGCGTGCCGGCGTCGAGGAGCTGTTGCCAGTAGCCGGTGGTGGCTTCGGTGAAATGCGGGGTCATGGAGCGAAGAATGAAAGGCCGAGGGTGGCGCGCGCCGGAGCGCGGGCCCCGTTATAGCTGCTTTGCCGGACCGGTCAGGCCGGCAGTGGCAGCCGCAGCCCCGCATATACCTGCGCCAGCTGTCGGCGCAGGCGCAGCGATTCGGGTTGGTCGTTGACCTGCGGCTGCAGCAAGCCCTGTGCCATGGTCAGCGAGCGCTCGCTGCCCTCGCGCATCAGGGCCGCGAGCCAGGCCTGCTCGAACAGGTCGCGCTGGGCATGGCTGCCGCCGATCTCGATCAGCCGCGGCAGCGCCAGGCCCAGGCCCTCGATGGCCCCGGCCATGTCGCCGCGCGCATGCGCCAACAGGCCGCGCGCGGCCGGCACGCAGACGCGCTCCCAGGCGGCGCGCGTGGCGGGCGGTGCGGTGGGCGCGAAGGCCTCGATGCCGCGCAGCAGCGTGTCGGCCTCGGGCCGGCCCGCGCGCGCCAGGCCGTAGAGGTACTGCAGGTCGAGGAAGGGCAGCACATGGTCGTCGAGCCGCGTCTCCAGGTGCTCGGCCACGTCGTGCCAGCGCGCGCCGACGTCGATTCCGGCCAGTTCGAAGCGCGCCAGCAGCGAGACCGCACCGATCTGGTCCTGCGTGTAGTCCTTGACCACGCCCCAGACCTGCGTGTCGTACACCGCCAGCGCCTCGGCGTCGCGGCCCAGGTCGATCAGGAACAGCGCCACATGCCACCAGTTGTGCGTGACCATGAAGGAATTCAGGCCGGTCCAGCTGTCGCTGACGCCGCGCATGAAGTCCAGGCCTTCGGCGAGCCGGCCTTCGGTCAGCATCACGTGGCCCAGCGCATGGTGGGCCCAGGGCTCCTTGCGACACATGGCGATGGCGCGGCGCGCACTGGCCTCGGCCTCGCGCATCCGGTGGCACTGCTCGTGGCCGAAGGCCAGCATGCCGTGCAGGTAGGGCACGTCGGCGGCCGCCGGCAGCGCCGCCAGCGCGAGCCGCAGCATGCCCGGGCAGTCGCCGAGGTTGAAGCAGTGGTACTGGCCCAGCTTGAGCGACACCAGGTCGCGCGGGTGTTCGCGCGCCTGTTCCTCGTGCAGCGTGATCGCACGCGCGACGTCGCCGTCGACCCAGGCGGCCACGGCGGCGATGAAGCGCTGTTCGCGCGCGCTGGCGCGCGCGGCGCCGGCCTGTGCGCGGTCGAGGAAGGGGCGGGCGTTGGGCACCGCATCGCGCGACTCGGCGAACATGTGCAGCGCGGCGCAATACGCCTGCACCAGCGGGCTGGGGTCCTGCGCCGCGGCCAGCACGTTGGCGGCGCGGGCCTCGCAGGCGATGAAGCCGCCGACGAAATCGTTCAGCGGCCCGAGGCTGGCGGGGTCGTCCAGCGTGACGGGGTTGCCGAGCAGGTCGATGCCGTGCATGGCTTTTTCCGCCGCTTCAGTCCGCCGGCGGTTGCGGCCAGGGTTTCTGCGCGCCGCGGATCTGCTCGAAGGCGCGCGACACCTGCAGCACGCCCAGGTCGTCGAAGCGCTTGCCCGCGATCTGCAGGCCGATCGGCAGGCCTGCGGCCGAGTAGCCGCAGTTGACCGAGGCGGCCGGCTGCTCCGACATGTTGTAGGGCACGGTGAAGCCGATGTGCTCCAGCGGACGCAGCGGGTCGTTGGTGGGCGAGGGGTCTTCGGCGGGCGCCGGCATGTTGGGCGAGACCGGCGAGATCACGTAGTCGAAGCGCGCGCAGGCGTCGACCGTGGCCACGCGCGTCGCATGAAACTGGCTGAAGGCGCGGAACACGTGGTCGCCGCTGAAGTCCGAGGCGCTCTCGGCCCAGGCGCGGATGTAGGGCAGCACCTTGGCGCGCTGCGCGCCCGGCAGCGTGTTGAGGTCGACGAAGGAGCGCATGCGCCACAGGTGGTCCATGCCGTCGAGCATGGCCTGCGACATGAAGGGCTGCATCGGCTCGACCGTGGCGCCGGCGCGCTCGAACAGGCGCGCGGCCTCGTTCACCGCGGCCAGGATCTCCGGGTCGACCGGCAGGCCGCAGCCGGCTTCGAGCAGCAGGCCGATGCGCAGGCCGCGCAGGTGGCCCGGATCGACCTCGAAGGCCGACCAGTCGATGTCCTGCGCGGGCAGGCTCATGCTGTCGCGCGCGTCGGGTTGGGAGAGCACCTGCATCATCAGCGCGGCATCGGCCACGGTGCGGGTCATCGGTCCGGCGGCGCGGCCCATGTAGGGCGGGTCGATCGGGATCCGGCCCAGGCTGGGCTTGAGCGTGAAGATGCCGCACCAGCCCGCAGGCAGGCGCAGCGAGCCGCCGATGTCGGTGCCGATGTGCAGCGGGCCGTAGCCCGCGGCCGCGGCCGCACCCGCGCCGGCGCTCGAGCCGCCGGGGGTCTTGCGCAGGTCCCAGGGGTTGCGCGCCAGCGTGTGGAAGCTCGACAGCCCCGAGGACAGCATGCCGTAGTCGGGCATGGTGGTCTTGCTCACGATCACCGCGCCGGCTTCCTTGAGCCGGGCCGCGGGCGGCGCATCGGCCGCGGCCGGGCGCAGCGTGACGGCCGCGGTACCGGCCGGCAGCGGGTCGCCCTTGGTGGCGATGTTTTCCTTGATCGTGGTCGGCACGCCGTCGAGCGGACCGCGCGCTTCGCCGCTGCGCCAGCGTGCCTCGGAGGCGCGCGCCTGCTCGAGCGCGGCGTCGGGCCGCAGCAGCCAGGTCGCGCCCAGCTGCGGCTCCCAGCGTGTCACATGGTCGAGCACCGACTGCGTCACCTCGACCGGCGACAGGCTGCCGTCACGGTAGGCCGCGCCCAGTTCGGTAGCGGAAAGCTCATGCAAGCGCTTGGCGTCCATCGTCATCTCGATCGAATTCTTTCAGGAACACCGCGGAACCGGCTGTGCCGGGCCGCTGGTGTTGCCCTCGGGGGCGTCCTACCAGGAGAGGGCGGACAGGTCGTTGGCGAAGATCGGCAGTTCCTTCCACAGGCCCTTGACGTTCTTCTTGGCGATGGTCGGGAACTGCGGCTGGAACAGGAAGCCGTTGGCCGCGTCGGCCGCGAGCATCTTCTGCGCGTCGCCCAGCAGCTTGTTGCGCTCGGTCACGTTGCCCGTGGTCTTGATCTTGTCGAACAGCGCGACGAAGGGCTTGGACTGGTAGCCCCAGTAGTAGTCCGACTTGGCGTAGTTGCCCAGGTCGAAGGGCTCGACGTGCGAGACGATCGACAGGTCGTAGTTCTTGCTGCCGTAGGTGCCGCTGAGCCACTGCGCCCACTCGACGTTCTGCACCTTGACCACGATGCCGATCTTGGCCAGCTGGGCCACCACCATCTCGCCGCCCTGGCGCGCGTAGGGCGGCGGCGGCAGCGTCATGGTGAGTTCGAGCGGCGTCTTCACGCCGGCTTCGGCCAGCAGCTTCTTGGCCTTCTCGATGTCGAAGGGGTTGACGCCGGTGGTGTCGACATAGCCGGGCGCGCCGGGCACGTAATGGCTGCCGATGGGCGTGCCGAAGCCGTCGGCCGCGCCTTCGATGATCGCCTTGCGGTCGAGCGCGGCCAGGATGGCGCGGCGCACGCGGACATCGTCCAGCGGCTTCTTGGCGTTGTTGATCGCCAGGATGGTCTTGGCGCGCGAACCGGCCAGGATGGTCTGGAACTGCGGGTTGTTCTTGAACTGCGCCACGATGCGGGTGGCCGCGCGCGGGAACGCGTCGACGTCGCCGGCCAGCAGCGACGCGGCCTGTGCGGCCGGGTCGGAGATGAAGCGGAAGGTGATCTTGTTGAGCTTGGCCTGCGCCGGATTGCGGAAGCCGTCCCACTTGCTGAGCACCAGCGAGGCGCCCTTGTTGTAGGTGTCGAGCTTGTAGGGGCCGGTGCCGATCGGCTTGGCCGCGTTGGTGTCGGCGCTCTTGGGCTCCACGATAATGGACGTGGCCTGGCCCAGCACGAAGGGGAAGTCGGGATCGATTTCCTTGTTGAGCAGCACCACCGTGTGCTCGTCGATCACCTGCACGCCGATGTTGGCGAAGGTGCGCTTGTCCTTGTTGGTGCTCTTCTCGTTGCCCGCGCGTTCGAAGGCGAACTTCACGGTCTGCGCGTTGAAGGGCTCGCCATTCTGGAACTTCACGCCCTTGCGCAGGCGAAAGGTGTAGGTCTTCAGGTCGGGCGAGATGTCCCAGCTCTCGGCCAGCAGCGGCGTCACGCTGCCGTCGGGGTTGATCTTGGTCAGCGTCTCGAAGATGTTGTAGAGCACCACTTCCGAGATCGACACGGCCGCGCTGGTCGTCGGATCGAGGCCCGTGGGTTCGAGCGTCATGCCCAGCACCATCGCGTCCTTGCGGTTCTGCGCGAACGCAAAGGTCGGCAGGGCCGAGGCCACCGCGGTCGCGGCGGAAGCGGTGAGGACGGTACGGCGTTTCAACATGGGCAGGCTCCAGGCAAAGACAGGAAGAAGGAAAGTGCAGACCTTATATCAAGCGGGCTGTGCCCGCGCGCGCACCGGGGGCTCGGCGCGCGGCACGGCCGCCAGCAGCGCCTGCGTGTAGGGGTGCTCGGCATGGGCGAACAGCCGCAGCGGTTCGCCGCGCTCGACCACCACGCCGCGGTGCAGCACGCAGACCTCGTCGCACAGGTGGTTGACCACCGCGAGGTCGTGGCTGATCAGCAGGTAGCTGATGCCGAACTGCTGCTGCAGGTCCTGCATGAGGTTGAGCACCTGCGCCTGCACCGACACGTCGAGAGCGCTCACCGGCTCGTCGGCCACGATGAGCTTGGGCCGCGTGATCAGCGCCCGCGCAATCGCGATACGCTGGCGCTGGCCGCCGGAGAACTCGTGCGGGTACTTGCCCAGGTCGGTGCTGCGCAGGCCCACTGCCGCCAGCGATTCGGCCGCGCGTTCGCGCTGCTCGCTGCGGCTGGTCTCGGCCAGTGCCTCGAGGGGCTCGGCGACGATGCGCGCCACGGTCTGGCGCGGGTCGAGTGAACCGTAGGGGTCCTGGAACACCATCTGCAGGTCGCGCCGCGCGGTGCGCAATTCGGCGCGCGGCAGCCGGTGCAGGTCGCGGCCCAGCAGCTTCACGCTGCCGGAGGTGGGCTGGTCGAGTGCCATCACGAGGCGCGCGATGGTCGACTTGCCCGAGCCCGATTCGCCGACGATGCCCAGGCTGCGCCCGGCCTCGACGCGGAAGCTCACGCCGTTGAGCGCCTGCACCAGCGGCGGCGGCGCGAACAGCGATTCGCGCGGCAGCGCGTAGTGGCGCACCAGGTCGGTGACTTCGAGCAGGGGCGTGGCAGGGGTGGTCGTCATGCCACGGCCTCCTCGGTGGCCAGGGCCTCGTCGAGCCGCAGGCAGCGCGCCAGGTGGCCATGCGGCAACGGCGTGGCAGGCGGGCGCGTGGTGTGGCAGGCGTCGACCGTGAGCCGGCAACGGCCCGCGAAGGGGCAGCCCGGCGGCAGGTCGACCAGTTCGGGCACGCTGCCGCGTATGGTCGCGAGCCGCGTGCCGCGCGGGGCGCCCAGCGCGGGGCGGGCCGCGAACAGGCCCTGGGTGTAGGGGTGCGCACGGGCCGCGAACAGCGTGTCGGTCGGGCCGCTCTCGACGATGCTGCCGCCGTACATCACGGCCATCTTCGAGACGCTCTGCGCGATCACGCCCAGGTCGTGCGAGATCAGGATCAGCGCCATGCCGCGCTCGGCCACCAGGCTCTGGATCAGGTCGAGGATCTGCTTCTGGATCGTCACGTCCAGCGCGGTGGTCGGCTCGTCGGCGATCAGCAGGTCGGGCCCGCAGGCCAGCGCCATCGCGATGCCGATGCGCTGGCGCTGGCCGCCGGAGAACTGGTGCGGGTAGGCGTCGAGACGAGAGGCCGGGTCGGGAATGCCCACGCGCTCGAGCAGCGCCAGCACCTCGGCGCGCGCCGCGGCGCCGGTGAGCCCGCGGTGCAGCCGCAGCGGCTCGCCGATCTGGCGCACGATGGTGTGCACCGGGTTCAGCGCCGTCATCGGCTCCTGGAAGATCATGCCGATGCGGTTGCCGCGGATCTGGCACATCGCCTTCTCGCTGCGGCCCACGAGCTCGGTGCCGTCGAACTTGATGCTGCCCGTGACCCTGGCGCTCGCGGGCAGCAGGCCCATGAGCGACATCACGGTGATCGACTTGCCGCAGCCCGATTCGCCCACGATGCCCAGCGTCTCGCCGCGCTCGAGCGTGAAATCGATGCCGCGCACGGCCTCGGCCGGGCCGCGCTGCGTCTGCAGGCCGATGTGGAGGTCTTTGACTTCGAGGAGGGCCATGGTCAGCGTGCCCGTGCGAGACGCGGGTCGAGCAGATCGCGCAATCCGTCGCCCAGGAGATTGAGGCCGAGCACCGCGAACGCGATCGCCAGGCCGGGGAACACCGCCAGCAGCGGTGCCTGGAACATCAGGGTCTGGGCTTCGGCGAGCATGCGGCCCCACGAAGGCTGCGGCGGCTGCGTGCCCAGGCCCAGGTACGAGAGCGCGGCCTCGGCCAGGATCGCGATCGCGAAGCGGATCGTGATCTGCACGATCAGCACCGCCGAGATGTTGGGCAGCACGTGCTGCAGCGTGATCGAGAAGCCGCCCTTGCCGCAGGCGCGTGCGGCCGCGATGTATTCGCGCGACCAGATCGCGTTGGCCGAGGCGCGCGTGATGCGCGCGAAGGTCGGGATGTTGTAGATGCCGATGGCGACGATCGCGTTGACGATGCCCGGGCCGAACACGGCCGTCATCATGATGGCCGACAGGATCGCGGGGAAGGCCAGCGAGAAGTCGCTGAAACGCATGATGGCTTCCTCGACCCAGCCGCGCCGCGCGGCCGCGAGCAGGCCCAGCGCCGTGCCCACCACCAGGCCGATGCCGACCGCGATCAGGCCGACCAGGATCGAGGCGCGCGCGCCCACCAGCAGCAGCGAGGCCACGTCGCGGCCGAAGGGATCGGTGCCCAGCCAGTGCGACAGGCTCGGCCCCTGCAGCTTGCTGGCCATGTCCATCTCGTAGGGCGACCAGGGGGTCCAGACCAGCGACACTGCGGCGGCCAGCAGCAGCAGCAGCGTGAGCACCGCGCCGATGACGAAGCTGCGGTGGTGCAACGCGCGGCGCCAGAAGCCGGGCACCTTCATGGCGGTGGGCGCCAAGGTGGGGAGCGCGCTCATAGCGGCCGCCGCCGGGCCGCCCCAAGGCGGGCCGCGCCTCCCCCTTGGGGGGTGGAGTTACACGCCGCGAAGCGGTGTGAAAAGCTGGGGGGCGTCATATGTCTGAAGCCTTGATGCGCGGGTCGATCACCGCATACAGCACGTCGACCACGAAATTGACGATCACCACCAGCGCGGCCAGCAGCATCACGCAGTTGCGCACCACGACCAGGTCGCGGTTGCTGATGGCCTGGAAGATCAGGCGGCCCAGGCCGGGCAGGTAGAACACGTTCTCCACCACGATGGTGCCGGCCAGCAGCTCGGAGAACTGCATGCCCATCACCGTGATCACCGGGATCATGGCGTTGCGCAGCACATGGGTCCAGAGCACCATGCGCTGCGACACGCCCTTGGCGCGCGCGGTGCGCACGAAGTCCTCGCGCATCACCTCGAGCACGGCCGAGCGCGTGATGCGCGCCAGGATCGCGGCCTGCACCACGGCCAGCGAGAGCGCGGGCAGCAACAGCGACTTGATGCCGGCGAACACGCCTTCGCCCCAGCCGTCGAAGCCGCCGGCCGAGAACCACTTGAGCTGCACCGAGAACACCAGGATCAGCAGGATCGCGAACCAGAAGTTCGGGATCGCGATGCCGACCTGCGTGAGGCTCATCAGTCCCACGTCGCCCAGCTTGTTGTGGCGTGCGGCCGCGGTCACGCCGACCAGCAGCGCGAGCACGGTGGTGAGCGCCATCGCCATCACCGCCAGCGGCACGGTCAGCGCGAGCCGTTCGAGGATCAGGTCGAGCACCGGCGAGCTGTAGGCATAGCTGTTGCCGAGGTCGCCGGTCAGCAGGCCGGCGATCCAGTGCCAGTAGCGGGTCCAGGCCGGCTGGTCGAGCCCGAGCTGGGTCGCCAGGGCGGCCACGGCGTCGGGCGGCGCATCAGGGCCCAGGAGCAGCTGCGCGGCATTGCCGGGCAGGATCTCCAGAACCAGGAAGACGATGATGGAAGCACCGATCAGCGTACCGATCAGTGTCGCGAAGCGCTTGAATAGAAACAGACTCATGGGGCGGGGCGCAGCATAACCCGACTCCCGCAACAAGCATGCCCGCAGCGGATAATTCAGCCATGGCTTTGATGATCACCGACGAATGCATCAACTGCGATGTGTGCGAACCGGAGTGCCCCAACGACGCGATCTACATGGGCGAGTCGATCTACGAGATCGACCCGCACAAGTGCACCGAATGCGTGGGCCACTTCGACGAACCGCAATGCGTGCAGGTGTGCCCGGTCGCGTGCATTCCCACGAACCCCGCGCATGTCGAGGCGCGCGCCACGCTCTGGATGAAGTTCGAGCGGCTCACGGCCACCAAGGCCGCGGCCAGCGGCGCGGGCGACGCGCCGGTCGCGGCCTGAGCCCGCGCGCCGGGTCGATCAGCCTGCGGCCTGGGCCTTTGCGGCCTTTTTCTTCCTGGGGGCTTTGGCCGTGCCAGGACCGGCTGCGGTGAAGAAATCAGAGGCCTTTCGCCCCTTGCCCTTGCGGCCCGCGGTCTGGGCCGGCTCGACATGTGTTTTCGCTGCCGAGGGTGCCGGCAGGTGGACCATGGCCGGGCGCTCCTTGTCGCTGCGCAGGCGTTCGGCTTCCATGCGTGCGGCCGTGGCTTGCGTTTTGCGGGTCTGCTCGTCGGCGTCGCGCACCCGTTCGGTGCTCGGCGCGGCATCCGTGGGCAGGGCCTGGCCGCCGGGGCAGGGCTGGTCGGTGTAGGTGCTGCCGCAGCGCCAGGTGCCGGCCGCTGCAGGGGCCGCAGCAGCCATCGCGATGCAGGCAATGGCCGTGGCGATGGACCGGTGAAGTCTCTGGACTTTCATTTTTTTCGTCTCCCTTCCTTCTCTTTCCTCTGTCGCTCGGTGGCGCCGCGCTCAGGGTGCGGCGGGCTCGCTCGCTCCTTCGCCGGTGCTCTCGCCCGGTTCGCGCCGGGGCGGCTTGGGGCGTGGGGGCTTGCTCGTGTGGATCAGCAGCGTGGCCTTCTCCATCTCGCCGGCCAGCAGTGCAGGCACTGCATGCAGCGTGCGGACGATCGCGTCGTCGATGGCTTCGCGCTGTTCCTTGAGTGGCTTCTTGAGCACCCAGTTCACCACTTCGGATTTCACGCCCGGGTGGCCGATGCCGAGGCGCAGCCGCCAGTAGTCGCCCGTGCCCAGCTGCGCATGGATGTCGCGCAATCCGTTGTGGCCCGCATGGCTGCCGCCGAACTTGAGCTTGGCCTGGCCGGGCACCACGTCGAGTTCGTCGTGCACCACCAGGATCTCCTGCGGCGCGATCTTGAAGAAGCGCGCGAGCGCCGCCACCGACTTGCCCGAGAGGTTCATGAAGGTCTGCGGCTCGAGCAGCCAGACCGGCTGCCCATGCACCGTCGCACGCGCCGCGAAGCCGTGGTAGCCGCGCTCGGGCGCGAGGGTGACTTTGAGGTCGCGCGCCAGTGCGTCGATCCACCAGAAGCCCGCGTTGTGCCGCGTGGCTTCGTATTCCGGGCCCGGGTTGCCCAGGCCGACGAACAACTTGATCATGGCGTGATTATCGGTGTGCCCCAAACGGAAACGGCCCGCACGAGGCGGGCCGTTGGTCTGCAGCAGAAGAAGGGTTTACTTCTTGGCAGGGGTCTTGGCAGCAGGGGTCTTGGCCGCGGGCGCCTTGGCGCCAGCCTTGCCACCCTTGCCGGCCGGTGCAGCAGCGGCGGCTTCAGCGCCTTCCACCGGTGCATCGACTTCTTCGGCCGCCGGTGCGGTGGCCGAGGCCAGCACCAGGTTCGGCTTGCCGTGGCTGACCCACTTCACACCGCGCGGCAGCTTGATGTCCTTGAGCGTGACGGTGCCGTTCTTCTTGAGGCCCGACAGGTCGACCTCGATGAATTCGGGCAGTTCTGCGGGCAGGCCGTTGACTTCGAGTTCGGTGGCCACGTGGTTGACCAGGTTCAGCTCGATCTTGACGGCTTCGGACTCTTCTTCACCCTTGAAGTGCAGTGGCACCTTCATGGTCATGCGGGTCTTGGCATCGACGCGTTGGAAGTCGATGTGCTGAACCAGCGGACGGAAGGGGTGGTATTGCACGTCGCGCAACAGCACCTTGCTCACCGCGCCGTCCAGTTCCATCTCGAGGATGGAGGCGTGGAAGGCTTCCTTCTTCAGGGCGTGCCACAGCGCGTTGTGATCGATTTCGATCAGCTGGGGCGTGACGTCACCACCGTAGACGATGCCGGGGGTCTTGCCCGAGATGCGGAGACGGCGGCTCGCACCCGTGCCCTGCTTGGCGCGCTCAAAAGCGACGAATTTCATAGTTAACTCCTTGGAGCGATGGCGCAATTGCCACCCGCTTCTTGAGCGCCGACCGCGACCAGTGCGGCGCCGGTTTCAAAATGGCCTCCCGAGCGGGAAGCCTGCTTTTTGCTCAGATCAGAACAGGTTGTCCTGGTCCGAGAACAAACTCATCACCGACTCACCCTTGGAGATGCGCAGGATCGTTTCGGCGATCAGCGGGGCCACGGAGAGCTGACGGATCTTCTTGCAGCCCAGCGCGGTGTCGGAAAGAGGAATGGTGTTGGTCACGACGACTTCGTCGAGTGCCGAGCCCTGCGCGATGCGCTCGATGGCCGGACCCGAGAAGATCGGGTGCGTGCAGTAGGCGTAGACCTTCTTGGCGCCGCGCTCCTTGAGCACCTCGGCGGCTTTGACCAGCGTGCCGGCCGTGTCGATCATGTCGTCCATGATCACGCAGTTGCGGCCGTCGATCTCGCCGATCACATTCATCACTTCGCTCACGTTCGCCTTGGGGCGACGCTTGTCGATGATGGCCAGGTCGGTGTTCAGTTGTTTGGCCAGTGCACGTGCGCGGACCACGCCGCCCACGTCGGGCGAGACCACGATCAGGTCTTCGTAGTTCTTCTGGCGCAGGTCGCCCAGCAGCACCGGCGACGCGTAGATGTTGTCGACCGGGATGTCGAAGAAGCCCTGGATCTGGTCGGCGTGCAGGTCCATCGTGAGCACGCGGGACACACCCACGGTCTGCAGCAGGTCGGCCACCACCTTGGCCGAGATCGGCACGCGGCTCGAACGCGGACGACGGTCCTGGCGGGCGTAGCCGTAGTAGGGGATGACGGCGCTGATTCGCTCGGCCGAAGCGCGCTTGAGCGCATCGACCATCATCAGCAGTTCCATCAGGTTCTCGTTGGTCGGCGCGCAGGTCGACTGCACGACGAACACATCGCGGGCCCGGACGTTCTGATTGATTTCGACGGTGACTTCGCCGTCGGAGAAGCGGCCCACGCGGGCAGCGCCGAGACCGGTGCCGAGATGCTGAGCGATCTCCGCGGCAAGACCCGGATTGGCATTGCCGGTGAAAACCATGAAGTCAGGATGTTGAGCCTGCATGAGCGCGTCCAGCAATGCAAATGGCTCTTCAGGGAGCCGCCAGTGTTCTCGTGGTCTTTGCAGCCGACCGGCTGCAAATCTCGTTGGCCGCGGCGGCGCCGCGGATTTCTTTCATCACGGCCTGTGGGCCGTGATTCATGTCCCACGACCATCGGTCGTGAGGTGTGTTTTGGCAGGGGCGGAAGGATTCGAACCTTCGCATGCTGGAATCAAAATCCAGTGCCTTAACCAGCTTGGCGACGCCCCTACACGGGTTGACGACCGAGGCCGTCAACCGATATTTCTCTTTTCAGTCCGCCCAGCCCTGGAGGGGATGAGCGGCCAGATTGTCGCACTGACGAAGCTGCCAACCCGAAGGTTCTTGAGGCAAATTCGCGTCATGCGACATCACTGCAAACACCGCGCTCCCGGAGCCCGTCATGCGCGCCTTCAAACCTTGGCGACCGAGCCATTCGATGGCTTCGGTGACCGCGGGACAAAGCCGCTGCGCAACCGGCTGCAAGTCGTTGTGACCGAAGCTGTAGGCTTCTGATCCGCTGTGTGCAGCAAAGCCAGAGATTATAGCAACAGGATTTGAGCGATTCAAATCGGGTGCTGAAAAAATTGATGAAGTTTCCAGTCCGACGTCCGGCTTGAGCACTGCGAAGCGTGCCGCGGGCAGCGTGATGGGCGTGATTTTCTCCCCCACGCCCTCGACCCAGGCGTTGTGTCCGCGCAGGAAGAAGGGCACATCGGCGCCGAGCTGCAGGCCGATGCCTTCCAGGGTGGCGAGCGGCAGCCGCAGGTCCCAGAGGCGATTGAGCGCCAGCAGGCAGGTGGCGGCATCGGAGGACCCGCCGCCCATGCCGGCCTGCGCGGGGATGTACTTGGCCACGCCGATGTGCGCGCCCTGGCCCGGCCGGGCGTGCACCTGCAGCGCGCGCGCGGCCCGCAGCACCAGGTCGTCGGCCGGCAGCGGCGTGGTCAGGTCTTCGCGGCTGAGCAGGCCGTCGCCGCGCAGTTCGACGTGCAGCGTGTCGCACCAGTCGATGAGCATGAACACCGACTGCAGCAGGTGGTAGCCATCGGCGCGCCGGCCGGTGATGTGCAGGAAGGTGTTGAGCTTGGCCGGCGCCGGGAGGTCGTAGAGCGCTTTCATTCGCGGGCGAAGGCGATGCGCAGGTCGGCCCGCGGCAGCGGCGCGTCGCGCACGGCCTGCAGGCGCCCCGCGGCCCGTTGCGAGAGGTCGGGGCGCCAGCCGGGCACGGTGTCGTCGCGTCCGGCGAGCCAGCCGAACAGCGCGCCGACCGGGATCGAGGCGCCGGTGGCCGCTTCGATCAGCGCATCCACCGAGGGATAGCGCCGCGTCTCGTTGCCGTTCTTCAGCAGCGCTTCGCCGGGCGACCACTGGAGCTGGGCCAGCGTGCTGCCGATCGGCGTGGTGAGCGTCAGCGTGCCGCGCTCGGGGCCGCCGCGCAGGTCGAACAGTGCGGAGAAGGTCTGGACCGGCTCGCTGTCGATGCGCAGGGACATGCGGCCGCTCCAGTTCTCGGGGCGATCGGTGTCGGGCGCCGTCGCGTTGGATCGGCCCGGCGTCGCACAGCCGGCGAGCAGCACGGCGGCCAGCGCCGTGCCGGCGGCCTGCAGCAGGTGGCGGCGAGCCTTCACAGCTTGATGCGCAGGCGCTTGAGCGTCTCCTGCAGGGTCTCGTTCTCCGCGTCGGCCTGGGCCGCTTCGCGCCAGATGCGCATCGCGCGCTCGCGGTCGCCGGCGGTCCAGAGCACTTCGCCCAGGTGGGCGCCGATCTCGGGATCGGCACGGCGCGTGTAGGCGGCCTCCAGGATGCGCTGCGACTCGGCGGTGTTGCCGAGCCGGAACTCGACCCAGCCCAGGCTGTCGGCGATGAACGGGTCCTGGGGCGCGAGCTGCACCGCCTTGCGGATCAGTGTGCGCGCTTCTTCCAGGCGGATCTTGCGATCGGCGAAGGAGTAGCCCAGCGCGTTGTAGGCGTTCTGGTTGTCGGGACGCAGCTCGATCAGGCGGCGCAGCAGGCGCTCCATCTCGTCGAGCCGGTTCAGCTTCTCGGCCATCATGGCCTGGTCGTAGATCAGGTCGGCGTCCTGGGGCGCGGCCGCGCTGGCCTTGGCCAGCAGGTCGTAGGCCGGCTGGTACTGCTTGGCGTCGCGCAGCAACTGGACTTCGGCCTGCAGTTTCTGCTTGCCTTCGTCCTCGTTGCGCTCGGGCAGCCCGCGCACGAGTTCCCGTGCCTGCTGGACCTTGCCCTGGCGCGCGAGCAGCCCCGCGCGGCGCAGTTGCCAGCCCAGGGCCTCATCTGCGCTGTCCGAGCGAGTGAGCCAGCGGTCGGCCTCGGCGAAGTCCTTGCGGCGTTCGGCCAGTTGCGACAGCAGCAGATAGGCCTGCGTCAGGCCGCGCCGGGCTTCGTCTTCGGCCGGCAGCGCGCCGGCCAGCGTCACGTAGCGCTTGAGCGAGGTCTCGGCCGCCGCGTCCTGGCGGCCCTGCGCCTGCAGGCTGCCCAGCAGCACCCAGGGCGCGGGCATGTCGGGTTTCTCGGTGGTCAGCGCCGTGAGTTCGGCGCTCGCGTCGGTGTAGCGCCGTGCTTCCATGAGTTCGCGCGCGTAGGCGATGCGCAGCTCCGGCAGCGCGTTGGGGCTGGCGAGGTAGCGCTTGACCAGCGGTTCGGCCAGCGGCCGGTCGGGGTCCATCAGGTCGAGCGCCAGCAGCGGCGGGCCGTCGGAGGCGGGGTCGGCCGTCTGGCCCTGGATCGCGGCTTCGAGCGCGCCGGTGCTGTCGCCCGCGAGCAGCCGCAGGCGGCCGATGGTGGTCCAGGCCAGGCCGGCCGTCGCGGGATTCTTCACCTCGTCGACCAGCGCCTGCTCCACCACCGAGGCGGCCAGCTTCTTGTCGGTGGCGCGGCCGTAGTTGCGCGCGATGACGGCCATCAGCAGCGGGTGCTCGGGCAGCGGCGTGGCGGCGATCGCCGCGCGCAGCGGCTCGGCCGTCTCGGCGATGCGGTTGAGGGCGATCAGGATCTGCAGCTCGAAGCGGCGTGCTTCGCGTGAATTGGGCAGCGCTTCCTTCCAGGCCTGCGCCGCGGCCAGCGCGGCGTCGCCGGAGCGCGACTGCAGCGCGATCTCGACCGCGCGCTGGAACAGGGCCCCGTCGCGCGTGCGGCGGGCCGCGTCGAGCACCAGTGCGTAGCCGGCCCCGGGATCGCCGCCGCGGGCGGTGATTTCGCCCACCAGCACCTCGTAGAAGAGCTCGGCCGTCAGCGCCGAGGCCTTGGCCCCGCCATCGGCCGGGGGCTTGGCGTCGGCATCGGTCACGGGCGGGGTCCGCTCGATGATCGGCGCGGGGCTCGTCGGCGCCGCGGCCGGCGGCACGGCAGCGGGCGGCTGCTGTGCCTGGGCGGCCAAAGCGATCAAGACGAGGGAGAGGGCCGCCGCAAGGCGGAGTCGGCGGGGCGATGGGGTCATCGAACTCATAATAATCCAAGGCTTTTCCATCAGAGCGTCGGCGGGTCATCCGGTTCCCCTGGCGCTCATTCATGTGTCACGCTCGCGCCATGCCCGAACTCCCCGAAGTCGAAGTCACACGCCGCGGTTTCGTCGACCGCATCGCCGGCGCCCGCATCGAGGCGGTGCGCATGGGCAAGCCTCTGCGCTGGGCGCTGGGCATCGACCCGCAGACGTTGGTGGGGCGCGAAGTCCGCACCGTGCGACGGCGCGGCAAGTACCTGCTGGTCGAACTGGACGCCGGCCTGCTGCTGCTGCACCTGGGCATGTCGGGCAGCCTGCGCTTCGATGCGGTGCTGCCGGCGCCGGGGGCGCACGACCATTTCGATCTCGTCACCAGCCGGGGCATCCTGCGCCTGAACGACCCGCGCCGCTTCGGGGCGGTGGTCCATGTGGAGGACGAGGGCTCGCCGCTGGCGCTCAAGCTGCTGGGTGGCCTGGGCATGGAGCCGCTGGAAGACAGCTTCGACTTCGAGGCCTTTCATGCGGGCCTGCGGCGGCGCAAGTCCCCGATCAAGCTGGTGCTGCTGGCCGGCGACGTGGTGGTGGGCGTGGGCAACATCTATGCCTCGGAGGTGCTGTTCCTGGCGGGCATCCGGCCCACCGTGGCGGCCTCTCGCATCAGCCGGCCGCGCGCGCTGCGCCTGCACGCGGCGGTGCGCCAGGTGCTGGCGCGGGCGGTGGAGCAGGGCGGCACCACGCTGCGGGACTTTTCCAACATCGACGGCCAGAGCGGCCACTTCCAGATCGAGGCGACCGTCTACGGCCGGGCCGGCGAACCCTGCCGCGTCTGCGCCACGCCGGTCCGGCAGGTGCGCCAGGGCCAGCGCTCGACCTATTTCTGCCCGAACTGCCAAAAGTACTGAGCTACCCCGGAGGGCCACGGCCCTTCGCAGCAGTGTCGAATGCTATATTTTGTGAGCTCACTCTCACTCCTCTCTCCTTGACACGATCCTTCAACCAGCAATTCGACCAGCACGGCGTCTGGCGCCGCAGTTTTGCGAAGCGACTGCAATGGTTGTCGGGCTGGCTCGCGGAGAACGAGTTGCTCGACCAGGCCGTGGCGGAGCGCCTGCGCGAACTCGAGGCGCAGATGCGCACCAGCAAGGTCATGGTGGCCTTCGTGGCGGAGTTCTCGCGCGGCAAGTCGGAGCTGATCAATGCGATCTTCTTCGCCGGCTACGGCCGCCGCATCATGCCGGCGAGCGCGGGCCGCACCACGATGTGCCCGACCGAACTGGGCTACGACGCGGCCCAGCCGCCAAGCCTGCGGCTGCTGCCGATCGAGACGCGCTCCGAACCGCACTCGCTGATGCATTGGCGCGACGAGCCCTCGCACTGGGTCGACGTGCCCATCGATGTCGAGGACGCGGTGCAATTGTCCGAAGCGATGGCCAAGGTGGCCGAGGTGCGCTGGGTGCCGCTGGCCGAGGCGCGCGCGCTCGGCTTCTGGAGCGACGACACGCCCGACGACAACCCGCTGCCCGATCCCCAGGGCCGGGTCGAGATCCCGCGTTGGCGCCATGCGGTGCTCAACATGCCGCATCCGCTGCTCGAACAGGGCCTGGTGATCCTCGACACCCCGGGGCTCAACGCGATCGGCGCGGAGCCCGAGCTCACGGTGAGCCTGATCCCGCGCGCGCATGCGGTGGTGTTCATCCTCGGCGCCGACACCGGCGTGACGCGTTCCGACCTGGCCATCTGGCGCGAGCACCTGGTCACCGAGGGCGATGCGGGCGACACCCGGATCGTGGTGCTCAACAAGATCGACACGATGTGGGACACGCTGAGCACGCCCGCGCAGATCGATGCGCAGATCGAGCGCCAGCGCCAGGGCGCGGCCGAACTGCTGGGGGTGCCGCTGCCGCAGGTGCTGCCGGTGTCGGCACAGAAGGGCCTGCAGGCCAAGATCCGCCGCGACGCACCGCTGCTCCAGGCCAGCCGGCTGCCGGGCCTCGAGGCCGTGCTGGGCGAAGGCTTGCTGGGCAAGCGCGAGACCATGCTGCGCCTGGCCGTCGATGCCGGCATCGCCTCGTTGCGGGCGGAGGCCTCGCGCATTCTTCATGTGCGCCAGCGCGACCTCTCCGAGCAGGTGCTCGAACTGCAGGGCCTGCGCGGCAAGAACGCCTCGGTGATCCGCCACATGCGCGGGCGCATCGAGCAGGAACAATCCGAATTCGAATCCAGCAATGTGCGCATCCTGGCCGTGCGTTCGGTGCAGGGCAAGCTGCTGCGCGAGGTCTATGCGGTGCTCGGTAGCACGGCGCTCAAGGCCGACATGGGGCGCCTTGCCTCGGCGTTGAAGCGCCCCGGCATCAAGCTCAGCGTGCGCAAGGTGTACGGCGAGACCTTCGATGCCTTGCGCAACAACCTGCGCGAGGTGCAGGCCACCACGGGCGAGATCCAGTCGATGCTGCATGCCACCTTCCGGCAGCTCAATGCCGAACACGGTTTCACGCTGCAGGCGCCGGCCGAGCCCGACCTCACGAGCTTCGAGCAGCAGCTCACGCAGATCGAGCGCAGCCATCTGCACTACCTCGGCGTGAGCAACCTGTTGAAGCTGGCGCAGGCCGACTTCTGCGACAAGCTGGTGCGTGCGCTGGCGAGCCGCCTGCGGGTGGTCAACGAGGCCGCGATGGGCGAGGTGGAGCGCTGGAGCAAGGGCGCAGGCGCCCAGCTCGACGCCCAGCTCAAGGAGCGCCGCCGCAATTTCGGACGCCGGCTGGAGTCGGTCGAGCGCATCCAGGGCGCGGCCGGCAATCTCGAGGAACGGCTGGCCGAGATCGCGGCGCAGGAAGGCGGCCTGGCCGAACTGCAGGGGCGCCTCGACGAACTCACCGCGCTGCTGATCAGCAACGAGGCCTCGGCCCCGGCGGCGGGTGCCTCCGGCCGACACGGCATCGTCAGTGCGGCGTGAGCGCGTGCCGGAGGGCCGCCCGGTGAAGGCGGAGCCCGCAACGCTCGGCTTCGCGGCGCATGTCGTCGCCTGGCAGAAGACCCACGGCCGCAGCGAGCTGCCGTGGCAGAACACCCAGGACCCCTACCGCGTCTGGCTCTCGGAGGTCATGCTGCAGCAGACCCAGGTCAGCACGGTGCTGGGCTACTTCGCGCGCTTTCTCGAGCGTTTTCCGGACGTGGCCGCGCTGGCCGCGGGCAGCGAGGACGAGGTCTTCGGCCTCTGGAGCGGGCTGGGCTACTACAGCCGCGCACGCAACATGCACCGCTGTGCGCAGGAGGTGGTGGCGCGCTTCGGCGGCGCGTTTCCGCGCAGCGCGGCCGAACTCACGACGCTGCCGGGCATCGGCCGCTCCACCGCCTCGGCCATCGCAGCCTTCTGTTTCGGCGAACGCGTCGCGATCCTCGACGGCAACGTCAAGCGCGTGCTCACGCGGCTGCTGGGCTTCGACGGCGACATGTCGTCGGGCGCGCAGGAGCGTGCGCTGTGGGACATCGCGACCCAACTGCTGCCGCCGGCCGACCAGCCCGCCGACATCGCGCGCTACACGCAGGGCGTGATGGACCTGGGCGCCACGGTCTGCCTGCCGCGCCGCCCGAGCTGCATGATCTGCCCGGTGGGCGCTCTGTGCGTGGCGCGCCGCGAGGGCGAGCCCGAACGCTACCCGGTCAAGACGCGCAAGCTGCGGCGCACCGCCCAGTCGCTGTGGATGCTGCAGGCCGACGACGGCGCCGACCGGGTCTGGCTCGAGAAGCGCTCGGCGCGCGGCATCTGGGCCGGCCTCTACAGCCTGCCGGTGTTCGAGAGCCGCGAGGCCCTGCTGGCGGTGCTGTCGCCGGCCGAGCGCGCCGCGGTGGTCGATGCGCCGCCCTTTCTGCATGTGCTCACGCACAAGGACCTGCACCTGCACCCGGTGCGGGTCGTGAGCGAGGGCCGTTCGCTGGGTGAGGGCGGCGCCTGGTTCGCCGCCGCATCGTGGACCGCATTGGGCCTGCCGGCGCCGGTGCGCAAGCTGCTGGCGCAGCAGCCCGCGCTCGACGCGAGCTAGTTTCCGTCCAGTTCCCGGTGCCGCTTGAGCGCGGCCCAGCGCGCACTGAAGCCGCGCGCCAGCTGCTCGACCAGGAACACCGAGCGGTGCTGCCCGCCGGTGCAGCCGATGGCCACCGTGACGTAGCTGCGATGGTCCTGCGCCAGCGCATCGAGCCAGCGCTCGAGGAACTGCGTGATGTCGCCGTACATGCGGCTGACGTCGTCGTGCTCGCGCAGCCACTCGATGACCGCGGTGTCGCGCCCGGTCAGCGGGCGCAGCGCCGGCACGTAGTGCGGGTTGGGCAGCATGCGCACGTCGAACACGTAGTCGGCGTCCAGCGGCACGCCGCGCTTGAAGGCGAAGGACTCGAAGACCAGCGTCAGCGAGCTCTGCGGCGCCGAGATCAGCGCCTTGACGTAGCTCTGCAGCTGGGCCGGCCGGATGATGCTGGTGTCGATCACGTCGGCGCCGTCGCGCAGGTCGGCCAGCAGCTCGCGCTCGAGGTCGATGGCCTGCACCAGCACGCGCTGCTGCTCGGGGGCGTCGGCGCGTTCTTCCTGGCGCGACAGCGGATGGCGCCGGCGCGTTTCGGAATAGCGGCGCACCAGCGCGTCGGTGGTGGCGTCGAGGAACAGCGAGCGCAAGGCCACGCCTTCGTGCCGCAGTCGTTCGAGCTGTTGCGGCACCTGCGGCAGCGACACCCCGCTGCGCACGTCCATTGCGATCGCGACATGGGTGGCGTGCTGCTGGCGCTGCAGCGCAATGAAGGGCGCCATCAGTTCGGGCGGCAGGTTGTCGACGCAGTAGTAGCCCGCGTCTTCCAGCGCATGCAGCGCCACCGATTTGCCCGAGCCGGACATGCCGGTGATCAGCACCAGGTTGAATTCAGGGGCTGCGGTTTCGTCCGTCATGGAAGTGGGCCTTGCGGTGTTGTCGCTCATGCGGCCCCCACACTCTGGCGGTCGAGCATTTCGCGGGCATGCGCCAGCGAGGTGGCCGAGCTGCGTTCGCCGCCAAGCATGCGCGCGATCTCGCGGGTGCGCGTCTCGGTATCGAGGGCGGTCACGCCGCTCTCGGTGCGCGGCCCGCCGGCACCGTCGGCCGGTGCCGGGCGCTTGGCGACCAGCAGATGCTGGTCGGCACAGGCCGCGACCTGCGGCAGGTGGGTCACGGCCAGCACCTGCCGGTCGCGCCCCAGTTGTTGCATCAGGCGGCCGACCGTCTCGGCCACCGCGCCGCCGACGCCGGCATCGACCTCGTCGAAGATCAGCGTCTGTGCGGTGCCGAGTTCGCTGGTCGTGACCGCGATGGCCAGTGCCACGCGCGACAGTTCGCCGCCCGAGGCCACCTTGCCGATCGGCCGCGGCGTGCTGCCCGGATGGCCGGCGACCAGGAAGGCAACCTCCTCGAGCCCGGCGCGGCCCGGCTGCGCGAGCGGCTGCAGTGCCACGTCGAAACGTCCGCCCTGCATGCCCAGCCCCTGCATCGCCTGCGTCACCGCCTGCGCCAGCTTCGGCGCGGCCTGCTTGCGCGCCTTGCCCAGGGCCTTGGCTTCCTTCATGTAGACCTGCTGCGCGGCCTGCTCGGCGCGCTCGAGCCCCTCGAGATCGCTCTGCGCGTCCAGCGCCTTCAGCTCGGCCTGCCAGCTCGCCAGCAGGCCCGGCAGCTCGACCGGCGTGCGCTTGTAGCGGCGCGCCAGCGACATCCACAGGCCCATGCGCTCGTCGAGATCGGCCAGGTGCTGCGGGTCGGTGTCGGTGTGGCGCAGGTAGCCGTGCAGCGAGTGGGCCGCGTCCGCGGCCTGCGCCACGCTGGAGGCCAGCACCTCGGACAGGGCCTTGAATTCGGGTTCGATGTGTTCGCAGTCCTGCAGCAATGTCAGCGCGCGGTTCAGTGCCACCAGCGCGCCCTGGTCGTCGTCCTCGAGGGCCGCGCGCGCGCCGCCGGCCGCATCGATCAGCGCCTGGGCGTTCGAGGCCCGTCCGTGGTTGGCCGACAACTCTTCCCACTCGTCGACGCCGGGCGCGAGCTTCTGCACTTCGGCGATCTGCCATTGCAGGCGCTCGCGCTCGCGCTGCAGAGAATCCTGTGCGGAGCGGGCCGTGGCCAGCGTGCCCAGTGCCTGCCGCCAGCTTTGCCAGGCGACATCGAGCGCATCGGTGCGCACGCCGGCATAGGCGTCGAGCAGGCCGCGCACGGCCTCGGGCCGGGTCAGGCTCTGCCAGGCGTGCTGGCCGTGGATGTCGAGCAGGTGGTCGCCCAGCTCGCGCAATTGCGTGGCGGTGGCCGGGCTGCCGTTGATCCAGCCGCGGCTGCGGCCCTGCAGGTCGACGGTGCGGCGCAGCAGCAGGCCCTCGCCGGCCTCGAAGCCGCCTTCGTCGAGCCAGCCGGCGAGCGTGGGATCGGCATCGAATTCGGCGCTGACGTCGAGGCGCTCGGCGCCTTCGCGCACCGCGCCGGCGTCGGCGCGGTTGCCCAGCGCCAGTTGCAGGGCGTCGATCAGGATGGATTTGCCGGCGCCGGTCTCGCCGGTCAGCACGGTGAAGCCCGAGGACAGGTCAATCTCCAGGGCACGCACGATCACGAAATCGCGCAGCGCGATGCGTCGCAGAGCCATCAGCGGTCCAGGTGAAGCGGTGCGCGGGCGCGCGGGGTGGCGGGGGTCATCAGGAACCTCCTTCGTTCCAGTGCAGTTTCTTGCGCAGCGTGTCGAAATAGCTCCAGCCCCGTGGATGCAGGAAGCGCACGTGGTAGTCGGAACGCCGCACCACGACCCGGTCGCCGATCTCGACCGAGGCCAGCGACTGCATGTCGAAATTGGCGCTGGCGTCGCGCCCCGACACGAGTTCGATCGAGATCTCGTCGGCGTCGGGCAGCAGGATCGGCCGGTTCGACAGCGTGTGCGGCGCGATCGGCACCAGCACCCAGCCCGGGATCGACGGGTGCAGCAGCGGGCCGCCGGCCGACAGCGAGTAGGCGGTCGAGCCCGTGGGCGACGCGATGATCAGGCCGTCGGCGCGCTGGTTGGCCACGAAATGGTTGCCCACCGAGACGCGCAGCTCGACCATGCCGGAGGTGGCGCCGCGGTTGACCACCACGTCGTTCATCGCGAGCGCGTCGAACACGCAGGCGCCCTCTCGGATCACCTGGGCGTGCAGCAGGCTGCGGTGGTCTTCCTCGTACTCGCCGGCCAGCATCGGGACCAGCGTCTCGCGGTAGTTGTCGAGCGGGATGTCGGTGATGAAGCCCAGCCGGCCGCGGTTGATGCCGATCAGCGGCACGCCGTAGGGTGCCAGTTGGCGCGCGATGCCGAGCATGGTGCCGTCGCCGCCGACCACCAGGCCGAGGTCGCAGCGTTCGCCGATCTCCTCGACACTCAGGGCCGCATAGCGGCTGTGGGTGATCTCTTCGGCCGTGCAACGCTCGACCGAGACCTCGCAGCCCTGTGATTCGAGGAAGGCGCCGATGTCTTCCATGACGTCGTCCGATGCGCCTGTCGGCGTCCGGCGGCCGGGCGCTTGGTATTTGCCAATGAGGGCGACATGCCGGAAGCGGGAGGTCATCAACAAATTACAACACTAAAATCAGATGATGCTGGACGACCGCGCCAAGTTGCTTCTCAAGACGCTTGTCGAGCGCTATATCTCCGACGGGCAACCCGTCGGCTCGCGCACGCTCTCGCATGCCTCGGGGCTGGAGCTGTCGCCTGCGACCATCCGCAACGTGATGTCCGACCTGGAGATGCTCGGCCTCATCACAAGCCCCCACACTTCGGCCGGGCGCATTCCCACGGCGCGCGGCTACCGGCTGTTCGTCGACACCATGCTGACCGCGCAGCGCGAGCAACTGCCCACGCAGAGCCTGGCGCCCGACCAGCCGCAGAAGGTGATCGCCAATGCCGCGCACCTGCTGTCGAGCCTGTCGCAGTTCGTCGGCGTGGTGCTGGCGCCGCGCCGGACCTCGGTGTTCAAGCAGATCGAGTTCCTGCGCCTGTCCGACAAGCGGCTGCTGGTGATCATCGTCTCGCCCGACGGCGACGTGCAGAACCGCGTGATCTTCCCCGACACCGAGTACTCGCAGTCGCAGCTGGTCGAGGCGGCGAACTACATCAACGCGCACTATGCGGGCCTGACGATCGAGCAGGTCCGGGACCGGCTGCAGTCCGAGGTCGAGAAGCTGCGCGGCGAGATCGCCTCGCTGATGCAGGCCGCCATGCAGGCCAGCTCCGAGGTCATGACCGAGTCGCAGGACGACGTGGTGGTGTCCGGCGAGCGCAACCTGCTGGCCGTGACCGATTTCTCCAGCGACATGGGCCAGCTGCGGCGCGCCTTCGACCTGTTCGAGCAGAAGGCGCAGCTGATGCGGCTGCTCGACGTCTCGAGCAAGGCCGAGGGTGTGCGCATCTTCATCGGCGGCGAGAGCCAGGTCGTGCCCTTCGAGGAACTGTCGGTGGTGAGCGCCAATTACGAGGTCGACGGGCAGGTGGTCGGCACGCTGGGCGTGATCGGCCCGACCCGCATGCACTACGACCGGATGATCCAGATCGTCGACATCACCTCGCGGCTGGTGAGCAATGCGCTGAGCCACCGCAAACCCTGAGCCCCGCTCCACTAGAATTCGCCCGCGTGGGCCGTTAGCTCAGTTGGTTAGAGCAGCGGACTCATAATCCGTTGGTCGATGGTTCAAGCCCATCACGGCCTACCACCATGCCGCGCCGATGCTGGATCTGCTGCTATCACTTGGATAGCGCCGTCCCGCATGTCACGAAGGCACCCGATCGGCCTGACCCACCGCAGGTCGCAGGCTCCGCACCTAGAGATAGATCTTCTGCAGCAGCCTGATCAGCGTCCCGCGCTCGCGTGCGCTGAGCCTGGCGCTGGCATCGGCCTCGAGCTGCACCACCGCCTGTTCGGCCTCGCTCACCAGTTTTTCGCCAGCCGGCGTGAGATGGAGCCCCAAGGCGCGCCCGTCGTGCGGGTGTGGACGGCGCTCGATGAGGCCGCGGCTGTCCAGCGTGGCCACCAGGCTCACCAGATTCGGCGGCAGGATGTCCAGCGCATTGCACAGCTGGCGCGAGGTGGCACCCGGGTTGTGCGCCAGCAGCGAGAGGACCGAGAAATCGATCTGCTTGAGTCCGTAGGGCGCCATGCGCTCCGCGAAGAAGGTGCTCACGATCAGCCAGGCGCGGCGCGCGTTGTAGCCGACCAGGGTTTCGAGCACGCGCGCATCGAGTCGGTCGGACTTTCCTTGCGAGGCCACGTTCGGTTCGCCTTTCAAGGGGGCGGATTTGGAGGGAGATGCCATGGCCCGAGCGTAACCTTCCGCGATGGCGGGGACGCCGTTCGACGGCTAACGCGCCAGCCCGACGCCCTGCGCCGAATGGGTGAGCGCCACGGTCTCGCAGGCCTTCTTGACGATGCCCAGCCGCATTTCGAACTCCGGCAGCACCCAGCGCCGGAAGGCCGCCGCCGAGCGCGCCTTCGCCGCATCCTGCTGCGCCGCCACGTCGATGCGCGCCCAGGCCCACGCCATCAGCGTGAGCATCGTCACGCGCAGGTAGTCGTCGGCCACCTCGTACGGCAGCACCGGGTTGGCATGCGCGGCCATCGCCACGGTGGTCCCCAGGTAGCGCAACTGGGCGAGCCGGCGCTGCACGTCGGCATCGGCCTCGCGCGAGGCGTCGAGCGTGTCGCGCAATTCCAGCAGCACGGCCGACATGCCGGCGCCGCCGTCGGGCAGCACCTTGCGCACCAGCAGGTCGATGGCCTGGATCTCGTTGGTACCCTCGTAGATCATGGTCACGCGCGCGTCGCGCACGATCTGCTCGATGCCCCACTCGCGCACATAGCCGTGGCCGCCGAACACCTGCAGGCATTCGCTCGCGCCGTGGAATGCCTGCTGCGTGCATGCGGCCTTCAGCGCCGGCGTGACGAAGGCACACCAGCGCTGCGCGCGCTCGCGCGCCTTCGGATCGACGTCGTGCGCGGCCACGTCGAGCATCAGCGCGCTGCGGTAGGCGAGGGTGCGCGCGCCGTCGATCCAGGCGCGCTGCGTGTCGAGGATGCGGCGCACGGCAGGGTGCTCGGCGATCAGGTCGGCGCTCTCGCTGCCGCGGCTGGCGGGCGCGGGGCCGGGGGCGCGCATCTGGCGGCGCTCGGCCGCATAGGCGTCGGCCTTCTGCCAGGCCGCATCGAGCAGGCCGATGCCCTGCAGCGCCACATGCAGGCGTGCCGAATTCATCATCACGAACATCGCGGCCAGGCCGCGCCCTGGTTCGCCCACCAGCCAGCCGGTGGCGTCGTCGAAGCGCATCGTGCAGGTGGGACTGCCGTGCAGGCCCATCTTTTCCTCGATGCGTTCGCAGTGCACCACGTTGCGTGTGCCGTCGGGCAGCAGCTTGGGCACCAGGGCCAGCGACAGGCCCTTGGGACCGGCCGGGGCATCGGGCAGGCGGCACAGCACCAGGTGCACGATGTTCGGCGTCAGGTCGTGTTCGCCGCCGGAAATGAAGATCTTGCCGCCGTTCACGCGCAGGCTGCCATCCGCTTGCGGCACGGCAAGCGTGCGCACCTGGCCCAGGTCGCTGCCGGCGTGCGCTTCCGTGAGGCACATGGTCGCGAGCCATTCGCCGGTCGCGATCTTCGACAGGTAGCGTTGCTTGAGCGCGTCGCTGCCGTGGTGCTTGAGGCAGGCATAGGCGCCGTGCAGCAGGCCCGGCGCCATCGTGAGGCCGTGGTTGGCGGCTGCCAGCCATTCGTAGAGCACGGCCTCGAGCACCGCGGGCAGGCCCTGGCCGCCGTCTTCCGTGGCGGCGGAAAGCGCGGGCCAGCCGCCGTCGACGAAGGCCTGGTAGGCCGCGCGAAAACCGGGCGGCGAGAGGACTTCGCCGTCGGCAAAGCGGCAGCCGATCTCGTCTCCGCCGCGGTTCAGAGGGGCCACCACCGCGCCGACGAAACGGCCGGCCTCGTCGAGCACCTGCGACTGCAGCGCCTCGTCGACCTCGGCGAAGGGCGGGAGCGCACGCAGGCGTGCCGGTGCGTCGAGCACGGCGTTCAGCAGGAAGCGGATGTCGTCGGGGCGGGGCTGGTAGTCCATTGGAAGCTCGGGGTTCAGGGAATCAGGGGGGCCTGCAGGCGAAGCTGCTTGCGCGCTCGGTGTCGCCGCCGATGTAGGTGGCGACCTGCGGGTAAGGGCACAGCGGGCGCGTGCGCTGCGCCGACCAGTTCGAAGGCACTTCGGCATTCGGCACCGGTGTGCCCGCGCCGCGCGCGGAGGCGGTGACCGAGGCGGGCGCCTGCCCCAGCTCGACCCAGTCGACCAGCGCGCTCAGCATGTCGAACTGGTCGGTGGCCGGTCCGCCCGCGCAGTGGTTCATGCCGGGGACCGGGAAATAGCGCGCGAACGAGGAGGCATCCCCGCCGTTGGCTGCCTGCACGCGCTCGTACCAGGCGGCCGTGTCGTCGGACGAGAACACCGGATCGCTGGTGCCGTGGTAGACGATCACGCGGCCGCCCCTGTTGCGCAGCGCGCTCAGGTTGGCCGCATCGGGTGGCGTCATGAAGGACAGCGCGGATTCGTTGAAGACCCCGTCGGTTGCGGCGATGCGCGGCGCATCGCGGTCCATGTCGAAGCCCAGCGCAAAGGGCAGGCCCGGCGGCCGCTCGGCCAGCGGCGGCGTGCTGAAGATGAAGGCCACGGCGCCGGCATCGCGTGTCGGCGGGCTCGCAAACTTCCACTCGCGCCAGTTGGCGCCGCTCACGCCCGCGTCGAAGGGGAAGCTGCTGTAGATCGGCTGGCCTGCGCTGTTGCGCGCGCCCTTGAACACGTTGGCGAGCGCGGTCTTCTGCGCCGCGCTGAGGCACATGCCGTCGCGCTTTCCATGAGCGCAGGTGGGCACGTCGGCCTGGATGTCGAAGCGCGTCCGGCAGGCCTGCACGTTCGAGATGATGCCGTCGTCCAGGCCGTCGAGCGCGTCGCAGCGCTGCAGCACCTTGTCGGCCACCAGCTTCATCTCGGCGGGGGTGAAGGCGCTCTGCAGGTCGGGCTGGCCTTGCGGTGTTCGGGCGCTGGCTACGGCCGCGTACTGCTGCGCGCCGTAGAGCTGCGCCACCGCCGCCTTCGGCAGGTTGAAGCCGGGGTCGCCCGCGAGGATGCCGTCGTACTGGCCGGCCGAGCGCACGGCGGCCACCATCGCGTGACGCCCGCCGTTGGAGCAGCCGCCGAAGTAAGAGCGGTCGGGTTCGCGCCCGTAGGCCTTGGCGATGAGGTTCTTCGCCATCGGCGTGAGCTGCGCGACCGCGGTGTAGCCGTAGTCGCGCCGCGCCTGCGGGTCGAGCCCGAAGCGCGGGCCCATCGCGCCGGCATGGCCCGCGTCGGAGCTGATGACGGCGAAGCCCATCTGCAGCGCGCTGCTGCGCGGGCCGCCTCCGCCGATGCTGCCGAGCGCCGGCAGCACCACGCCGTCGAGCCCGCCGTTGGCCTGGTAGAAGAAGCGCCCGTTCCACGCCGCGGGCAGCCGCATCTCGAAGCCGATGGCGTAGCGCTGGCCGTCGACGGGGCTCGTGCGTTCGTTCATGCGGCCCTGCACCAGGCAGTGCGCGGGCGCGGCCATGGCCACGCCGCCGACCGTGACGGTGCCAGCCGGCACCTCGGTGACCGACGTGTAGACCGTGCCCGGCAGCGCGGCGCGGGCGGCCAGGTCGGTGCAGGCCTGCAGCGTGCCGGGGCGCGCGGCGGCCAGCGGCGCATGCGGTGCGAGAACACGGCCGGCGCAGGCCGAGAGCAAGGCGGCAGCGCCGAGTGCACTCGCGCACAGGCTGAGGGGAAGGGGGCGCTGTCGTGTCATGTCGTCTCCTTGCCGCGGCGGGCGCGGCGTGGTTTGTCCTCGTGGCTTCAGGTGGCCTTGCGCGCCGCACCCAGGTAGGTATCGATCACGCGCGAATCCACGGCCAGCTGCTTCGCTTGGCCTTCGAGGCTCACGCTGCCCATCTCGAGCACGTAGCCGTGATCGGCCACCTCGAGCGCGGCGCGTGCGTTCTGCTCCACCAGCAGGATGGTCACGCCGGTGGCGCGCAGCGCATCGACCGTGCGGAAGATCTCCTGCACCACCAGCGGCGCCAGGCCCAGGCTGGGCTCGTCGAGCATCAGCAGCGTGGGACGCGACATCAGCGCCCGGCCCACCGCCAGCATCTGCCGTTCGCCGCCCGAGAGCGTGCCGGCCAGTTGCACGCGGCGTTCCTTCAATCGCGGGAACAGCGTGTAGACCTCGTCGATACGGTCGCGCCATTGGCGGTTCTTCAGTCGCACCTGGCGGAACGCGCCGAGCACCAGGTTGTCTTCGACCGGCATGGTGCCGAACAGCTCGCGCTTCTCGGGCACCAGCGCGATGCCGAGCATCACGCGTTCCTCGAGCGACAGGGCGGAGATGTCCTGGCCCTTGAACTCGATCCGGCCCTTCGCGGGCAGCACGCCCATCAAGGCGTTGAGCAAGGTCGACTTGCCTGCGCCGTTGGGGCCGATCACGGTCACGACACGGCCTTCGCCGGCCTGCAGGTCGATGCCGTGCAGCACCTCGGCGCGGCCGTAGCCGGCGTGCAGATTCCTGATCTGGAGCAGGGGGGTGTTCATGTCAGTGCTCCGTTCCCAGATAGGCCGCGCGGACCTTGTCGCTGGCCTGCACTTCGGAGGGCGTGCCCTCCATCAGGTGCGTGCCGAATTCCATCACCACGAGGTGGTCGCAGATGTCCATCACCAGTCCCATGTCGTGCTCGACCAGCAGGATGCTCATGCCTTCGTCCTTGAGTGTGCGCAGCACCTGGCCCAGCGCTTCCTTTTCCTTGTGACGCAGGCCGGCCGCAGGCTCGTCGAGCAGCAGCAGGGCCGGATCGGCGCACAGGGCACGCGCGATCTCCAGCAGGCGCTGTTGGCCCATCGCGAGGTTGCCTGCGATCTCGTGCAGGTGGTCGCCCATGCCCACGCGCTGCAGCTGGCGTTCAGCCTCGCGGAACAGCGCGCGTTCCTCCGCGCGGTCGATGCGCAGCATCGCGGCGATGGCGCCCTTGCGCCCGCGCAGGTGGGCGCCCAGTGCCACGTTCTCCAGCACCGTCATGTCCGCGACCATCTTCACGTGCTGGAAAGTGCGCGACACGCCGCGCTGCGCGATCCTGCGTGAACCCAGCCCGTCGATGGCTTCGCCGCGAAAGCGCACGCCGCCGCCCGACAGGCCGAGCACACCTGTGATGAGGTTGAAGGTCGTCGACTTGCCCGCGCCGTTCGGCCCGATGAGGCCCACGATCTGCCCGGCGCGCGTCTGGAAGCTGATGTCGTTCACCGCCACCAGACCGCCGAAGGTCTTGCGGATGCCCTGCACGTCGAGCACCACCTCGCCGCTCGCGGGCTTGGCGCGCGCGGGAAGACTCTGCGCATCGCGCCAATCGACCGCGCGGCAAGGGCGCGGCAGTCGGCGGTCGATGAAGGCCCAGAGTCCGTCGGGCAGGTACTTCAGCACCAGCACGATCATGATGCCGAACACGATGAGCTCGTAGTTGCCACTGGTGCCGATGAGCCTGGGCAGCAGCACCTGCAGCTGGTCTTCCAGCAGCTTGACCACGCCCGCGCCCGCGATGGCGCCCCACACGTGCGCCGCGCCGCCGAGCACCGCCATGAACAGGTACTCGATGCCCATCTTGATGCCAAAGGGCGAGGGGTTCACGGTGCGCTGGAAGTGCGCGAACAGCCAACCCGATACCGACGCAAACAGCGCCGCCAGCACGAAGATGCCGATCTTGAAACGCAGCGTGTTCACGCCCATGGCCTCGGCCATCTGCGAGCCGCCCGCCAGCGCGCGGATGGCGCGGCCGCTGCGCGAGTCGAGCAGGCGGATCACCGCCAGGGCCGCGATCAGCACGCAGGCCCACACCACGCCATAGAACACGCGGCGCTGCCCGATCTCCATGCCGAAGAACGACAGGCCCTTGACGCCCAGCAGTCCGTCGTACTTGCCCAGCGCCTCGAGGTTGCCCATGAGGTAGTACAGCGACAGCGCCCACGCGATGGTGGCCAGCGGCAGGTAGTGCCCCGACATGCGCAGCGTGATGGCGCCGATGAGCGCCGCGCTGAGCCCCGTGAGCGCCAGTCCGATGAACAGCGTGAGCCACGGCGACAGGCCGTAGTTCACGCTCAGGTAGGCCGTCGTGTAGGCCCCGATGCCCACGAACGCCGCCTGCCCGAAGGAGGTGAGTCCGCCCACGCCCGTGAGCAGCACGAGGCCCAACACCGGCAGCGTGTAGATGCCGATGTAGTTGAGCTGGATGATCCAGAACTCCGGCAGCGGCAGCAGGGGCAGCGCAACCAGTACCAGCACCAGTGCGAGCGGTCCCCAGGTGCGCAGCGCGCTCCTGCGCGGGGCGGGCGCGACGCGCGCGGCGGTCGGCTTGGCGAGCGTGTTCATCTCAGTGCTCCTCTTCCGAATGCCCGCTCTTGAGCGAGCGCCACAGCAGCACCGGGAGGATGATGGTGAACACGATCACCTCCTTGAACGAGCTGGCCCAGAAGGAGCCGAAGGCCTCGATGGCGCCCACGGCCAGCGCGCCGATCAGCGCGCCCGGGTAGCTCGCGAGGCCCGCGATCACGGCCGCCACGAAGCCCTTCAGGCCGATGAGAAAACCCGAGTCGTAGAACACGGTGGTGGTCGGCCCGATGAGCAGGCCCGACAGCGCGCCGATCAGTGCCGCCATCGCGAAGGTGAGCTGGCCCGCGGCCTGCGTCGAGATGCCCATGAGCCGCGCGCCCAGCCGGTTCACGGCCGTCGCACGCAGCGCCTTGCCGTAGAGGCTGCGCTCGAAGAACAGCCATAGCATCACGATGAGTGCGGCCGACGCGGTGAAGATGATGAGCGCCTGTCCGCTGACGTTGAGGGGGCCGACGGCGAAGCGGTTGTCCCAGAACGGCGGGTTGCGAAAGCCTTCGGCGCCGAAGAACAGCAGGCCCAGCCCCGTCATCGCGAAGTGCACGCCGACCGAAACGATCAGCAGCACCAGCGAACTCGCGCCGGCCAGCGATTGATAGGCCACGCGATACACCAGCGGCCCGAACGCCGTCACGATGCATACCGTGAGCAGTGCCTGCACCACCAGCGGCAGGTTGCGCGGCCCGGCCCAGGCCGACACGGCACAGATCACGGCCGGGATCGCGAAGGTGCGCAGTGCCGCCATGAACGCGGGTGTCGCGCGGCCGCGATGGCGCCACACCGTGACGAGGTCCATCAGCGCGGCCACGCCGGCCAGGATGAGCAGCAGCCACACCGTGCCCGGCGTCTTGCCGGTCTGGAAGATCGCCAGCGTGAGCGCACCGTAGGCCACGAACTCGCCCTGCGGAATGAAGATGACGCGGGTCACCGTGAACACGAGCACGATGCCCATGCCCAGCAGCGCGTAGATCGCGCCGTTGGTGAGTCCGTCCAGCATCAGAATGCTGGCGATTGAGAAGTCCATGGCGGCGCCGGTGAGGTGGAGGAAATACGGGAACGGATACCGGACGCTGAAGGCGCCGAGATTGCGCAGAGGACGCAGAAGGGAAAACCAAACTTTCTACGGCCGTTCTTTTGGCGTCTTCTGCGAAACCTTTGCGTCCTCGGCGTCCGGAGGTCCGCCTTCAGGTTGTTACTGCTCGACCTTGAACTCGCCGTTCACGACCTTCAGCATCACGCCGGTCTCGTTGGTGTAGCCCCAATGGTCTTCGGGCGTCCAGTTCAGCACGCCGTGCGCGAGCACCGTGCGACCCATGTTTTCGAGCGCGTCGCGCAGTGCGGCGCGGAATTCGGGCGTGCCGGGCTTGCCCTTCTTCAGTGCCACGGGCACGGCCTTCTCGAGCACCGTGAGCGCGTCCGAGCCGTGGCCGGCGAACTGGTTGCGCGAGCCCGGGCCGTAAGCCTTCTCGTAGTTCTGCACGAAGGCGATGGCCATCTTCTTCGACGGGTGGCTGTCGGGCAGCTGCTCGGCGATGACGGCCGGGCCCGACACCACGAAGGTGCCGTCGGCGTCCTTGCCGGCGGTGCGCATCAGGTCGCGCGTGGCGGCGGCGTGCGTCTGGTAGACCTTGCCCCTGTAGCCGCGCTCCATGATCGCCTTCTGCGGCATGCCCGCGCCGCTACCCGAGGCCACGATGAGGATCGCGTCGGGGTTGGCCGCAGTGAGCTTGAGCGCCTGTGCGGTCACGCTGGTGTCGGCGCGCGCGAAGCGCTCGGTGCCCACGACCTTGATGCCGTTCTTGGCGGCTTCGGCCGTGAAGTCCTTGAGCCACAGTTCGCCATAGGCGTCGGTGTAGCCCAGGAAACCCACCGTCTTGATGTTCTGCTTCTTCATGTGCGCGACCATGGCGAAGGCCATCACGCCGTTGGATTGCGGCAGGCGGAAGAACCACTTGTCCTTGCCCGGCGGCAGGCCGGCGGGCGCCGTCGAGATCTGCGGCGTGCCCGACTCGGCCGTCACGTCGGCCATCGGAATGGCGACCGGCGTGGCGGTCGAGCCCACGATCACGTCGGCCTTGTCTTCGGTGATCAGGCGCTGCGTGGCCTTGACGCCGGCCGTGGGGTCGCTGGCGTCGTCCAGCACGATGACCTTGAGGTTCTCGCCCGCGATGGTCTTGGGCCAGATCGCGATCGCGTTTTTCACCGGAATGCCCAGGCCCGACGCCGGGCCGGTGAGTGGCTGCACCACGCCGATGGTGATGTCGGCATGGGCCATGCCCATGGCCATGAGCGCCAGCACGGCGGCGAGGGTGGTCTTCTTGAAGGTCATCGGTGTCTCCTGATGTGTTGGAAGTGAAGCGAACGGACGAACGAAAGCTCAGCGCGGCGCCATGCGCAGCGCACCGTCGAGGCGGATCACCTCGCCGTTGAGGTGGCCGTTGGTGACGATGTGGCAGGCCAGCTCGGCAAACTCCGAAGGCTTGCCCAGGCGCGGCGGGAAGGGGATGGATGCGGCCAGCGACTGCTGCACCGGATCGGGCAGCTCCAGCAGCAGCGGCGTGGCGAACAGGCCCGGCGCCACGGTGCACACGCGGATGGCGTGCTGCGCGAGGTCGCGCGCCATCGGCAAGGTCATGCCGACCAGGCCGCCCTTCGAGGCGCTGTAGGCCTGCTGGCCCACCTGGCCGTCGAAAGCGGCCACGGATGCGGTGAAGAGCATCACGCCCTTTTCACCGTTGTCGAGTGCTTGCAGCTTGGCGCAGCGGGCGGCGAAAAGGCGCGCCATGTTGTAGCCGCCGATCAGGTTGATGTGGACCACGCGCACGAAGTCTTCCAGCGGCGCGGGGTTGCCGTCCTTGCCGACGATGCGCTTGGCGCTGCCGATGCCGGCGACGTTCATGAGGATGCGCGCGGGGCCGTGCGCGGCCTCGGCCTGGTCGAGTGCGGCGTTCACGCTGTCGGTGTCGGTGATGTCGCAGACGCACGCGACGCCGCCGATCTCGGCGGCCACTTTCTCGGCCAGCGCGGCATTGCGGTCCAGCACCGCGACCTTGGCGCCCAGGCGCGCGAGTTCGCGCGCGGTGGCTTCGCCGAGGCCCGATGCGCCGCCGGTGACGAGGGCGGCTTGTCCTTCGATCTTCATGGTGTGTGGTCTCCTGGAAAGGCTAGCGTGGTGTCAGGGTGAAGGGCAGCGTGCCGGCATGCATCGCATCGGCCAGCGCGGCGCGATGTTTGAGCACGGCGCGCTGGTTGATGGAGCCCTTGTCGGTCACTTCGCCCTTGTCGATGGAGGGCGGTTCGGCCATCAGATGCAGCCGTGCGATGCGGTTGGCGCTGCCGGTGCCCATGGCCGCCAGGTCGCTGGCGACCTGCTGGAAGTGCGCCTGCACGGGCGCGCTTTCGAGCACCTGCTGCATCGTGGCGTCGGCGCCGAGTCCCGCGAGCGGCCGCACCTTCTGCGTCGGGAAGATCAGCGCGCCGACTTCCTTCAGGTTGATGCCGGTCAGCACGGCGTCCTGCACATAGGGCGCGCCGGCCGCGATGATCTTTGCGCGCAACGGGCCCACGCTCACGAAGGTGCCGGTGGCGAGCTTGAAATCTTCGGCGATGCGGCCGTCGAAGCGCAGGCCGCGGTGGATGTTCTCGTCGGCGATCCATTTCACCGCATCGCCGGTGGAGAAGAATCCTTCTTCGTCGAAGGCCTCGGCCGTGGCTTCGGGCGCGCGCCAGTAGCCGGGCGTGATGTTGGGGCCGCGGTAGCGCACCTCGGTCTTGCCGTCGACCTCGACCAGCTTGAGTTCGATGCCGGGAGCGGGCAGGCCTACGTCGCCCGACTTCACGTCGGGGCCGGTGACGTAGAGCGCGAAGGGGCCCGACTCGGTCATGCCCAGGCCGGTGCTCATGACGATGCGCTCGCCCACTTCGAACTCTTGCGTCCTGTGCAGGCTGTCCCATACAGGCTGCGAGAGTGCCGCGCCCGAGTAGAAGAACATCTTCACGCGCGACAGCAGGTTGCGGCGCAGCACGGCGTCGGTTTCCATGGCCTGTGCGATGGCCTCGAAGCCGGTGGGCACGTTGAAGTAGATGGTGGGCGCGATCTCGCGCAGGTTGCGCAGCGTCTCGGCCATGCCGGCGGGCGTGGGCTTGCCGTCGTCCACGTAGAGCGTGCCGCCGTTGTCCAGCACGATGCCCACGTTGTGGTTGCCGCCGAACGTGTGGTTCCAGGGCAGCCAGTCGACCAGCACCGGCGGCTCGTCGCCCAGGGCCGGAATCGCCTGGCGCATTTGCTGCTGGTTGGCGCACCACATGCGGTGCGTGTTGATCACGGCCTTGGGCATCTTGGTCGAGCCCGAGGTGAACAGGAACTTGGTGATGGTGTCGGGGCCGGTGGCACGCATCGCGTCGTCGATGGCAGGCGTGGCGGCAGTGGCGGCGAGGGCTTCGAAGGCGGTGGTGGGACGGTCTTCGAGCGTGCCTTGCGCCAGCACGACTTCGGTGCCGGCCGGCACGACTGCCGAGATGGCCTTGGCGAAGCGGGCGGCGTCGCTGGCGAACACGAGCCCGGGCGTCAGCGTGTCGAAGACGTGACGCAGCTTTTCAAAGTCCTGGCTCACCAGCGCGTAGGGCGGCGACACGGGGCAGTAGGGCACGCCCGCATAGAGGCAGCCAAGGGCGAGCAGCGCGTGTTCGATGCCGTTCTCGCTGAGGATGGCCACGGGGCGCTCGGCGTCCAGGCCACGGTCGAGCAGGGCTTGTCCGATGGCGCGCGCCTTCTGCAGGGCCTGGGCGTAGCTCACGCGGATCCAGTCGCCGGTGCTGCCGTCTGCCAGCCGCGCGCGGCGTGCGATGAAGGTGCGCTCGGGTGCGTTCTCTGCCCAGTGCGCAAGGCGGTCGGTCATGCGATCGCGGTAGGCGGCGAGCGGCGTCTCTGCCGCGAGGTATTGGGTGCCCGGTCCCCCGTCGCGCAGCGTGGCGCGGGTGACGCCGAAGGCCAGCGGGCGATACCGAAGAGCGGGCACGGCGGTCATCCCTTGCTCACCTTGGCCGCACGGCCTTCGAGGAAGTCGCGCACACGCGCCTTGGCTTCGGGTGCGGCCTGCGCGATGCCGGCCATCAGCGCCTCGGTGAAGAAGCCGTGGTCGGCCGATTGCTCGGCGATGCGCGGCAGGGCGTGCATCAGCGCGTAGTTGGTCAGCGGCGCATTGGCGGCGATGCGCCTGGCGAGTTCGAAGGCCCTGTCGAAGGCGGCGCCCTCGTCGACCAGATACTGCGCGAAGTTGGCGCGCTCGCCGTCCTCGGCGTTGTAGACGCGGCCGGTCATCATCATGTCCATCATGCGCGCCACGCCGATCAACTTGGGGATGCGCACCGAACCGCCACCGCCCACGAAGATGCCGCGCGAGCCTTCGGGCAGCGCGTAGAAGGTGCTCCTGTCGGCCACGCGGATGTGGCAGGCGCTGGCCAGCTCCAGGCCGCCGCCGACCACCGCGCCGTGCAGCGCCGCCACCACCGGCACCGGGCCGTGCTGCACCAGCTCGAGCGCCGCATGCCACATGCGCGAGTGCTGCAGGCCCTGGCCGGCATCGCGCTCCTTCAGTTCGCTCAGGTCGAGGCCGGCGCAGAAGTGCGGGCCTTCGCCATCCAGCACCGCAGCGCGCACGGTGGAGGGCAGCGTCTCGAAGGTGTTGCGCAACGCGAGGATCAGGCCGTCTGACAATGCGTTGCGCTTGGCGCCACGCGCCAGGCGAACGATGGCGACTTCGTCGCGAATCTCGAGGTGAAGGTCTGGATTGGTCATGGTGGTGTTCTGGGGTTGCATTGAATTATGGTTATGAGAAATAATCAATTCAAGGCGCTTGAGGCCTGCATTCCCTAGGGCTTACCCGTACCGGAGACAACGACATGGACCACCAGAACCTGATCGCGATCGACATCCACACCCACGCCGAAGTGAGTTGCTGGAACCCTTTCGACAACTACGGCGAGGAGTACGACCGCGCCGCCGACAAGTACTTCGGGTCGAGCGGCCGGCCCACCATTGCGGAGAGCGTGGCGTACTACCGTGAGCGGAAGATCGGGCTGGTGATGTTCATGGTCGACGCCGAGTCGAACCTGGGCCGCCGCCGCATTCCGAACGAGGAGATCGCGGAGCACGCGCAGAAGAACAGCGACATGATGATTGCCTTCGCCAGCATCGATCCGCACAAGGGCAGGATGGGTGCGCGCGAGGCGCGCCGGCTGATCGAGGCGCACGGCGTGAAGGGCTTCAAGTTCCACCCGACGGTGCAGGGCTTCCATCCCTACGACCGGATGGCCTGGCCGATCTACGAGGTGATTGCCGAGTACAAGCTGCCGGCCATCTTCCACACCGGCCACAGCGGCATCGGCTCGGGCATGCGCTGCGGCGGCGGCCTGCGGCTGGAGTACAGCAATCCGATGCACCTCGACGACGTGGCCATCGACTTTCCCGACATGCAGATCGTGATGGCGCACCCCAGCTTCCCGTGGCAGGACGAGGCGCTGAGCGTGGCCACGCACAAGCCCAACGTGTGGATCGACCTGTCGGGCTGGAGCCCCAAGTACTTTCCGAAGCAGCTGGTGCAGTACGCCAACACGCTGCTGAAGGACCGCATCCTGTTCGGCAGCGACTACCCGCTGATCACGCCCGACCGCTGGATGCGCGACTTTGAAGTGGCGGGCTTCAAGCCGGAGGTGATGCCAGGCATCCTGAAGGGGAACGCGGTGCGTCTGCTGGGGCTGGACAAGGCGACGTCCACCGCCTGACGGGATGTGCAGCGCGCGCCCGCCGCGTCATCAGCCGACCGGCGATTCGTTGCGGGCCGCAGGCGCCGCCGTCGCCTCGTCATCATGGATCGGCGCGTAGCCCGGCCCGAAGGACACATCGCCCAGCCGCCAGCCGGCCGGCCGGCGGAACGCCCCCCAGAAGCGCTTGAGCGTGTGCCACTGCATCGCCACCAGGCCGCGCTCGTTGTCGGCATCCACCACCGGATCGCTCACGCCCGTGGGCCGCAGCGGCGCGCCGTAGAGCGCGGTGCCGAACAGGCGGTCCCAGACCGACAGCACCTGGCCGAAGTTGCAGTTGTGCAGGGTCGGACGCTCGGGGTCGCGCAGCATGTGGTGCAGCCGATGGAAGCGCGGCCCGACCAGCAGGCGCTCGCCCACCCAGCCGACGCGCCCCAGCCGCAGGCGCACGTTGGCGTGCGAGAAGTTCTGCACCAGCTCGCTGAGCAGTCCCAGCAAGGCGAACTCGGAGGGCTCCACGCCCAGCGCCAGGCCCACCGTGGCCAGCAGCACCGACTGCAGCATGCCGTCGAGGTAGCTGCCGCGGTCGTTGCTCCAGCAGCTCATCTGGCGCTGGCTGTGGTGCATGCTGTGCAGCGCCCACCACCAGGGAATGGCGTGCTGGGCCCGGTGCATCCAGTAATAGAAGCAGTCGTAGACCATGTAGTAGACGAGGAACATCGCGATCGGATGGTCCGCGAACCAGGGGAACCAGTGCTTGAGCCCGCTCGGTTCGGCCGTGGCGGGGCCCCCGCCCAGCAGGTGCGCGAAAGGCATCAGCACCAGGAAGCTGAACAGCGGGAACAGGCCCAGCAGCATCAGCAGCGTGTAGTGGCGGTCGACCGTGGTCAGGCGCCGGTCCTGCCAGCGCTCGGCCGGCAGCAGGCTCTCCAGCGGGCGGAAGATGCCGGCAATGATCAGCAGCTGCAGCGCGGCGATCAGCAGGGCCGCGGCGATCTCGCGCGGGTCGCCGGCCTTCTCACCGAGGTGCAGCCACGTCAGCGCGGGGAGCACCAGATGGTCGCTGGTCCAGGAAATGGCATCCGACCAGAGCAGGGGCAAGGACAGCATGGTGAAGAGAAGGCGGGGCGAGCCCGCCATTCTTGCACCGTCCTCTGAATTCAGGCTGAACGGCGCCAAACCCGGGTCGGGCCTGGGCCGAATGCCTGTTTCAGGGGTTTGGCGCCACCCCGGCCGGGGCGGCGCCCAAAGGATGCGCAGGGCCGGCCGGCGGTCGCGACGGACGCCGGCCGGCCCCTTCGATCGCTCAGTTCGCCTTGGGCAGGGCGTAGGCGACGATGTAGTCGCCGCGGTCGGGCGAGCCGCGCGTGCCGCCCACCGACACCACCACGAACTGGCGCTTGCTGGCCGGCGACACGTAGGTCAGCGGCGTGGCTTGGGCACCCACGGGCAGGCGCGCCTTCCAGAGCTCGTCGCCGTTCGATGCATCCAGCGCGCGCAGGAAGTAGTCCTGCGTGCCGGCGAAGAACACCAGGCCGCCCTGCGTGGTGGTGGGGCCGCCCAGCGTGGGCATGCCGATCGGCATCGACAGGCCGGTGCGCAGGCCCAGCGGGCCGGTGTCCTTCACGGTGCCCATGGGCACCTGCCAGACGATCTGGCGCGTGTTCAGGTCGATGGCCGTCATCGCACCATAGGGCGGCATGTGGCACGGCACGCCGAGCGCCGACATGAACATGTTCTTGTCGGCACCGTAGGGCGTGCCCGTCTGCGTCGCGAGACCGGCATGGCCGTCGGCACCGCCCTTGCGTGCGGCGATGCGGCGCTCGGTCTCGTCGCGCGGGATCAGCTGCACCACCTGCGGCACGCGCATGTCGTTCACGATCAGCAGGCCGTTGCGTTCGTCGATGGACGAGCTGCCCCAGTTCATGCCGCCGTAGAAGCCGGGATACTGCAGGCTCTTGGTCAGGCCGGGCGGGGTGAACTCGCCTTCGTAGCGCAGTTGCTTGAACGCGATGCGGCACAGCAGCTGGTCGAAGGGCGTGGTGCCCCACATGTCGGCTTCGGTGAGCTTGTTGGCGCCGATGCTGGGCATGCCGACCGAGTAGGGCTGGGTGGGCGACAGGTGGTCGCCCTCGGCCGCGCCCTGGGGCACGGGCTTTTCCTGGACCTCGGCGATGGGCGTGCCGTCGCGGCGGTCGAGCATGAAGATCTGGCCGCGCTTGGTGGTCTGGATCAGTGCCGGCACCGGGCTGCCGTCCTTGCCGCGCACGTCGTAGAGCGCGGGCTGCGAGGGCACGTCGTAGTCCCAGAGGTCGTGGTGCGCGGTCTGGAATTTCCAGCGTTCGCGGCCGGTCCGGATGTCGAGCGCGACCACGGCCGCCGAATACTCCTCGGCCGCCTTGCTGCGCGTGCCGCCCCAGAAGTCTGGCGTGGCGTTGCCGGTGGGCAGGTAGACCAGGCCCAGCTTGTCGTCGAAGGCCGGCGTGGACCAGACGTTCGGCGTGCCGCGGGTGTAGGTCTCGCCGGCCGGCGGTTCACCGGTGAGGGCCGGATTGCCCATGTCCCAGGCCCAGACCAGCGCGCCGGTGTGGGCGCTGAAGGCGCGCACCACGCCCGAAGGCTCGCCGAGCGCGACGTTGTCCCAGACCCAGCCGCCGACGATCACCAGGTCGCGCATCACGGTGGGCGCGGAGGTCTGGAAGTAGAAGCCCGGGTCGACCTGGCCCATGCCGGCCTTGAGGTCGACCGTGCCGTTGTGGCCGAAGCTCGCGCAGGGCGTGCCGGTCTTGGCATCGACCTGCATCAGGCGGCTGTCGATGGTGGTCATCACGATGCGCTGCGCGCAGCTGCCGTCGGCCGATGCGGCCACGGCTGCGGGTGCCGCGCTGGCGCCGGCCGCGGGTACGGCCGTCGCGGGCGTGGCGGCGGCATCGAAGTAGCTCACGCCGCGGCAACGCTGCCACAGCGGCGACTTGGCCTGCGGATCGAATTTCCAACGCTGTTCGCCGGTGTCGGCATTGAGCGCGAACACCACGTTGTGCGGCGTGCAGGCGTAGACCGTGTCGCCGATCTGGATCGGCGTGTTCTGGTCTTCGCTCGAGCCCTTGGTGTCGCGGCCGGTGCGGAAGGTCCAGGCAACCTCCAGCTGCTTCACGTTGGTCTTGTTGATCTGGTCGAAGGGCGCAAAGCGGGTGCCGTTGGGCGTGCGGCCGTAGTACTGCCAGTCCGCCACGGGCTGCGCGTCAGCCGGCGCAGTGGGCGCGGCTGCCGCGATGCTTGCGGAGGGGCGCGTCACGCCGTGCGGCACGAAGGCCAGCCCCAGCGTGCCGAGCAGCGCCACGAACAGCAGGCCGGCCGCGCCGTAGGCGGGCTTGGCGCCGAGCGCACCGATGCGCGGCGCGAGCAGCAGGCCGAACATGGTCAGCACGGCGATCACCACCACGCGCGGGAACAGCTGCCAGAAGTCGAAGCCGACTTCCGCCAGCGCCCAGATCACCGTCGCGACGAAAACCAGGCCCAGCCAGGCGAGGGCGGAAGGGCGGCGGCGCGCGTACTGCACGCCGGCGAGCAGCAGCAGCACGCCGGCGCCCAGGTAGTACCACGAGCCGCCCAGCGAAGCCAGGCGGGCGCCGCCGGCCGCGAATGCGGCACCGCACAGCAGCAGCACGATCCCGAAGAGCACAAGCAGCCATCGCGGGCTGCCGGCACGGGGTGAGACAGGGACATTCATGTCGTTTTTCCTATTCGGATTTCAAGAAGCGGCGGCTCTTTCGAGCCACCACACGGCAGGCAGTCGTCGTGGGGCATGACGCTGCCTTTTGTTCGTGCCGGCCAAAGAGCCGGTACGTGATCGGGTCGACCGCGGAAGATCCGCGCTCAGCCCTCGGGGTCTTCCGCCGACGGCGCACGCATCCCGTTGCGCAGCAGCTGCAGCGAACGCCGCGCGAGCGACCGGCGCTCGGCCGCCGTGCCGCCGCGCAGGCTGGCGCCGAGCATCTGGGTGATGAGCTGCACGTCCTGCGGCCGAAAGTCCGCGCGGCACAGGCCGCTGTCGATGGCCCGCTGCAGCGGTGCCTTGAAGATCTGCGCGATGCGCTTGCGGGCCACCAGCACGACCTCGTCGTCGCGGTCGACCACGCGCCAGAAGTCGACCAGCGGCGCCGAGTCGGCGATGTCCAGGCCGAAACGCTCGAGCAGCCGATACAGCGCGTCGTCTTCGTTCGCGACGGTGGCCGCATGCGCTTCGAGCATGGCCAGCGCCCGGTCGAGCAACGCGGCCATCAGCGCCGTGCGATTGGCGAAGTTTCGATAGAGCGTGGCGCGCCCCAGGCCCGCGCGGGCCACGACCAGATCGAGAGAGGCCGTGACACCGTGCTCGGAAAACACGGCATCGGCAGCGCAAAGAAGGAGGTGCCGGTGCGTGGACGCATCGGCGCGGGGCTTTCGCATGGCGAGGATTATCGGACAGAAGCGTCCGTTTATTTGCTGCGCCGGAGACAGCGCGCGCGCCGGGCTGTAGGCCGGGACGCGCGATGCGTGTCGGTGCAGGGCGGGCCGCTCGCGGCGCCGCGATCCCGCGGCGGTGCCGATGCCTCGCATGTCGTGCCGACGTCCGCTTTGCGCTCCATCGGGCCTGATGGCCGGCACGATTCGCAGCGCAGCGGTCCGTGCGACGCGATGGCGCGCGTGATGCAGGCCGGGCGACATCGCGCGCAAGAAAAAGTTGAAGATTCGATGCGGGTCCACCCGGAATGACCCTGTTTTGCCCCGATAATTCACGCTGTCGTTGGTTGAGTCGTTCAGACGCCTCCAACGATTTCTTGCAAGGTGTCCGGGAGAGAGCAAAAACGGATGCTATAATTGCAAGCTGTGCGGCTGTAGCTCAGTTGGATAGAGTACTTGGCTACGAACCAAGGGGTCGTGGGTTCAATTCCTGCCAGCCGCACCACTCTTCATAATGGCCTAGAAGGTTTTCCTTCTAGGCCATTTTCTTTTGGCGAGCCGCATCCGCGCGGCCGTCGCTTTCCCCTTTCAACGGCTCTCAGCGCAACGTCGGCGCCAGCACATAGCCGCCGCGCCCGTTCTGCTTGGCCTGGTACATGGCCTTGTCGGCGGCGGCGAGCAGGTCTTCCGGCGTGGCGCCGCCATCGGTGAGCACGATGCCGATCGACACGCCCATGGCCATGTCGGCATGCCGCAATTGCAGCGGCAGTGCGACGGCATCGATGCACTGCTGCGCCAGCGCGAGCACCGCATGTTCGGCCGGGTCGGAGAAGTTGGCCGCCACCAGCACGAATTCGTCGCCACCGATGCGTGCCACCGTGTCGCTGTGCCGCACCAGGCTCATGAGCCGGCGGGCCGTTTCGCGCAGTGCCTTGTCGCCCGCTTCGTGGCCGAAGGTGTCGTTGAGACGCTTGAAACCGTCGAGGTCGAGGTAGAGCACGGCCACCAGGTTCGCTTCCCGTTTGGCGCGCGCCAGCATCTGCTGCAGCCGGTCGTCCAGCAATTTGCGATTGGGCAGGCCGGTGAGCGTGTCGTGATGGGCCAGGCGCCTCAACTCGGCCTGATGCTGGAGCAGCTTGGCGAGCAGGCGGTTGAAGGCCGTCGTGAGGTGGCCGATCTCGTCGTTGCGCACCACCCGCAGCGGCGCCAGCTCGATTTCGCCGCGCGTCATCCTGTCGGCCTGGTGGGCGGCGCGCATGAGCGGGCGCAGCAGCCAGGCCATGGCCAGGCCGATCAGTACCAGCACGGTCGCCACGGCCGGGGCGCGCTGCTGGAGGATGAAGTGCTGCATGCGCGCCACCGGTGCCAGCGCTTCGGCCACGGGCAGGCGTGCCACGATGAACCAGCCGCTGCTGGGCACCGACGCGATGGCCGAGATTTCCTCGATGCCTTGGGCGTTGATCGTCTTGCCGCTGCCGCGAAAACCCGTCATCGCCCGGTCGTGCAGCAGGTTCACGCCCACTGGCGGTGTCGGTGTGAGCGACATCGCGGCCTCCGTCGATGCGACGAAGAGATGGTCTTCGGGCGAGACGACGAGGATGCCGCCCGTCTTGCCCACGCGTCCGGACTGCAGATGGTCGAGCAGCCCGTCGGCCGACATGTCGGCCGTGCCCAGCAGCAGGGCCATCACTTCGCCCTCGGGGTTGCGGATGGGCACGGCCATGGGCAGGGCCGAATGGCGGGTGCCAGGGGTCGTCAATGGCCGCCCCAGCGTGGCGCGGCCTGCGCTTGCGCCCTTGAATTCCGAGCTGTCGACGCCGATCCGGCCGCTGCCGTCGAGGCGCTCGCCCGCGAGGTCGCTGACCGTCAGGCCCAGCGAGAAGGTGGGGCTGAGCTCGCTGCGTTCCTCGAGCCAGGCGCGCAGTTGCAGCGGTTGCGCGAGCAACGCCGGCGGCACGCGGGTCGCCAGGCGTTCGAGGAAGGTCAAGCGCTCGCGCAGGTAGTTGTCGACGTCGCGGGCCACGTAGTCGGCCAGGGCGGTCTGCTGGGCCGCGACCGACGCCGTCAGGTCCTTGCGCAGGAATCGACTGAGCTGAAAGTAGCTGGCGGCGGTGCCCACGGTGGCCATCAGCAGGCCCATCACGACCAGGCGGGTGATCAGGCTGCTTGTCAATTTTTGGAGTTTCACTCGGGCGGCGCGTCGGGGAGCAGGGGAGGGGGAGGCTGCGCGGAGCCTCCGTCCCGAGGCGCCGCGGCCGGTGCCAGGGGGCGGGAGAAGATACCCCGAAGCCGCAAAGATTGCTTGCGCTTTCGGTGGCTGTGTGAACGATGCTTGCCGACGTCGTGCAAAGGGTGCCGATGAAACGCGGCACAATCATCGAAGCGGGCCGCCCGATGCCTCTTCGTTTTCCTGCGTCTGTTCGCCAGGGCAGGAGGCAGGGGCTGCGAACCCATGGGGCGCGGGCACCCTGCGTGCCTGTCGCGCCGGCATCAAGAAAGGCCCCCAACGTGTGTTGCGGGCTTCTTCATCTGGAACGTTCCTCGATGAGCAAGGCATTCACCAAAGAGTCCGAGTCCGAAGACGACGACGCAGGCGAGACCGGCGGCGCCCCGCCGTTGCCGGCCGGTTCCAAGAACTACATGACACCCGGCGGCTACGTGCGGCTGCGCGATGAACTGCTCGCGCTGATGGATGTGGAGCGGCCCAAGGTGGTCGAGGCGGTGCACTGGGCCGCCAAGAACGGCGACCGTTCCGAGAATGGCGACTACCTCTACGGCAAGAAGCGCCTGCGCGAGATCGACCGCCGGATCCGTTTCCTGACCAAGCGCCTCGAAGTGGCGGAGGTGACCGAGCCCTCGGTCCACCACGGCAGCGACCAGGTCTTCTTCGGCGCCACCGTGCGCTACGCCGACGAGGCCTCGGGCGAGGAGCGCTGCGTGACCATCCTGGGCATCGACGAGGCCGACAGCGCGCAGTCGCAGGTGAGCTGGATCTCGCCGATCGCGCGTGCACTGTTGCGCTCGCGCGAGGGAGACGTGGTCAAGCTCGCCACCCCGGGCGGGATGCGGGAACTGGAGATCCTCAGCGTGAGCTACCCGCCGCCGCCGGGCTCGGCCTGAGCAGGCCGCGCGGCGCTCAGGTCGCGGGGACCGTGCGCTCGGCCGACAGCACCGAAGCGCCGCGCCTGACGGTGCGCAGCACCGCCTCGAGATGCGTGCGGTCGCGCACGGAAATCACGAAGCGCAGGTCGGTCGAGTCCTGAGGCGTCTCGTCGGCCATCTCGACGTGCGTGATGTCGGCTTCGGCATCGGCCAGCGTCGAGGCCACGCGTGCCAGCACGCCCTTGTCGTTGCGCACGGTGATCACCACGCCGGTCTCGAAGGTGCGCATCGGTTCGTCGGCCCACTCGACTGCGAAGAAGCGCTCGCTGTCCTTGTAGTGCAGGCGCTGGCCGACACCGCAGTTCTCGGTGTGGACGACCAGGCCTTCTCCGTGGCCCAGGTAGCCGACGATCGGGTCGCCCGGAATCGGCCGGCAGCACAGCGCGAAACGCACCGAGGAGTTCTCGCTGCCGTCGAGCGTGACCGCGCCCTGCGAGACGCTCTCGTGTGCCGTGAAGCGTTCGCGGCTGAGCATCAGCGCATCGGGCTTCTCGCCGCGTTCGGCCATCAGCGCCATCAGCCGCTTGGCCACGATGCTGGCGATGCGCTTGCCCAGCCCGATGTCGGTCAGCAGTTCGGCGCGGCTGCGGTTGCCGGTGAAGCGCAGCAGCCGCTCCCACAGCGCCTGGTGTTCGGTGTCGTCGGCCGGCATCTTGCCCAGGCCTTCGGCGCGCAGCGCCTGCGCCAGCAGTTTCTCGCCCAGGCCCTCGGACTCGGCATGCGCCAGCGTCTTGAGGTAGTGCCGGATCTTCGAGCGTGCGCGCCCGGTGCGCACGAAGCCGAGCCAGGCCGGGTTGGGCGTGGAGACCGGCGCCGTGATGACTTCCACCACGTCGCCGTTCTTCAGTTCGGTGCGCAGCGGCACCTGGTCGCCGTTGATGCGCGCGGCCGAGGTGTGGTCGCCGATGTTGCTGTGGATCGCGTAGGCGAAGTCCACCACCGTGGCGCCGCGCGGCAGCGCCATGATCTGGCTCTTGGGCGTGAACACGTAGACCGCATCGGGGAACAGGTCGACCTTGACGTGGTCCCAGAACTCGGCCGCATCGCGGGTCTCGTCCTGGATGTCGAGCAGCGACTGCAGCCACTTGGCGCCGAGCCGGTCGCTGGGCGCGGTGCTGGGTTCGGCCGCCTTGTAGAGCCAGTGCGCGGCCACGCCGGATTCGGCCACCACGTTCATGGCTTCGGTGCGCAGCTGGAACTCGACGTTGACGCTGGCCGGACCCACCAGCGTGGTGTGCAGCGACTGGTAGCCGTTGAGCTTGGCGATCGCGATGTGGTCCTTGAACTTGCCCGGCAGCGGCTTGTACATCTGGTGCAGGATGCCCAGGCCGGTGTAGCAGGCGATCACGTTCGGCAGGATCAGCCGGAAGCCGTAGATGTCGGTGACCTGGGCGAAGCTCAGGTGCTTGTCCTCCATCTTGCGGTAGATGGAGTAGAGCGTCTTCTCTCGGCCCGCGAGGCGCAGGCTCATCCCGGCTTCGCCGAAGGCGGCTTCGACCTCCTTCTGAACCTTCTGGATCAGGTCGCGCCGTCGGCCGCGGGCCTTGGCCACGGCCTTGGACAGGATCGCGTAGCGCCAGGGCCGCAGGTGGCGGAACGACAGCTCCTGCAGCTCGCGGTAGGTCTGGTTCAGGCCCAGCCGGTAGGCGATGGGCGCGTAGATCTCCAGCGTCTCGTTGGAGATGCGGGCCCATTTCTCGCGCGGCGCATCGTCGAGCGTGCGCATGTTGTGCGTGCGGTCGGCCAGCTTGACCAGAATGACGCGCACATCGCGCGCCATCGCCAGCAGCATCTTGCGGAAGGACTCGGCCTGGTTCTCCTCGCGGGTGTTGAACTGCAGCTTGTCGAGCTTGGTCAGGCCGTCGACCAGTTCGGCGACCGGGGCGCCGAAGCGCTCGATCAGTTCGGACTTGGTGACGCCGCAGTCTTCGATCGCGTCGTGCAGCAGCGCAGCCATCAGGGCCTGGGCGTCGAGCTTCCACTCGGCGCATTGCGCGGCCACCGCGATCGGGTGCGTGATGTAGGGCTCGCCGCTGTTGCGCAGCTGGCCCAGGTGGGCCTCGTCGGCGAAGCGGTAGGCGCGCCGGACCAGCTCGGTGTCGTCGGCGTTGAGGTAGTCGAGCCGCGCCGTCAGGGCCGCGAAGCTGGCGGCGGCTGCATTCAGCGCAGCCGGACTCGGCCGCGGGTTGCTCCGAGGTGCATTGGTTTGGGGCTTGACGACCGCGCTCATTGACAACACTGTAGCGCGGGCCCCGTGGCCTCGCGTCCGGGCATAAAAAAAGCACCGCGCGGCGGTGCTTTTCTGTTGCAGGACGGCGTCAAGCTCAGCCCGGAACCTTCTTGAGCATTTCGATACCGATCTTGCCTTCGGCGATCTCGCGCAGCGCGGTCACGGCCGGCTTGTTCTTGCTTTCGATCTTCGGGGCATGGCCCTGGCTCAGCATGCGCGCGCGGTAGGTCGCGGCGAGCACGAGCTGGAAGCGGTTGGGGATCTGCAGCAGGCAGTCTTCGACGGTGATGCGGGCCATGAGGATCTTTCGTTGCGGACGGTGGTCGAGATTCAGGGAATATTGAGCGCGGAAAAGGTGTCTGCACGGGCACGGCGCTGGGCGGAGTAGCGCAGCCGCTGCGCGTGGACGATGGCTTTCAGGTCGAAAAGCGCGCGCTCAAATAACTCGTTGATTATAACGAAATCGAATTCCTGCGTGCGCGCCATCTCCTGGGCCGCGTTCTTCAGGCGCAGTTCGATGATCTCGGCGCTGTCCTCGCCGCGCCGCTCCAGCCGCGAGCGCAGCTCTTCCCAGCTCGGCGGCAGGATGAAGATCAGCACGGCGTTGGCGAAGGTCTTGCGGATCTGCAGCGCGCCCTGGAAGTCGATTTCCAGGATCACGTCGGCGCCCTGCGCGACGCGGTCCTCGATCGCCTTCTTCGAGGTGCCGTAGCGCTGGCCGTGCACATGCGCCCATTCGACGAAGCCGTCGCTGACGACCATGGCGTCGAATTCGGAGGGCGAGGCGAAGAAGTATTCGCGGCCGTGCTTTTCCTGCCCGCGGGGTGGCCGCGTGGTGTGCGACACCGACGGTTGCACCGCCGAGTCGAGTTCCATCAGGGCCTTGACCAGGCTCGATTTGCCTGCGCCGCTCGGCGCGGCCACGACGAAGATATTGCCGGGGTAATCCATGGAGTCGTCTGCTTATTCGATGTTCTGAACCTGCTCGCGCATCTGCTCGATCAGCACCTTCATGTCGACGCCGATGCGCGTCAGTTCGAGCGCGGCCGACTTGGAGCCCAGGGTGTTGGCCTCGCGGTGCAGTTCCTGGATCAGGAAGTCCAGGCGCTTGCCGACCTCGCCGCCCTTCTTGAGCAGGCGCTCGATCTCGTCGAGGTGCGAGCTCAGCCGGGTGAGTTCCTCGGCCACGTCGATGCGGATGGCGAAAGCGGTGGCCTCGGTCAGCGCGCGGTCCTGGGCGGCTTCGGGCAGCGTGCCGCCCGTCAGGCCCATGGCGTCCTGCCAACGCTCGAGGAAGCGCGCACGCTGCTGCTCGACCAGTTGCGGAATCAGCGGCACCGCCTGGGCGGCCAGCTTGCGCAGCTGGCCCAGGTGGTCCTTGAGCATGGTGGCCAGGCGGGCGCCTTCGCGTTCGCGGGCGGCCATCAGGCTCTCGAGCGCCTTCTGCGTGACCTCGAGCAGGTCGGGGCCCCAGTCGCCGCGGGCCGCGGAGTCGCCGGCGGCAAGGCGGATCACGTCGGCCACGCTGAGCTCGCGCGCGCTCGGCAGCCAGGCGCGGATGCCGTCCTGCACGCCGTTGAGGCGTTGCAGCAGGCGGGTGGAGGGTTCGGCGATGCCGGCCTGGGCGGTGCTTTCGACCGCGGCGCGCACTTCGACCTTGCCGCGCTTGAGCTTGCTCGTGAGCAGCTCGCGCAGCGCGGTTTCATGCTGGCGCAGCTCTTCCGGCAGCTTGAAGCTGAGGTCCAGGAAGCGGCTGTTGACCGAGCGGATTTCGACCCCGAGCCGTCCCGCGGCCGGGGGGCGCGCGTCGGTTTCGGGCTGGGTGCCTACCGGGCCGTTCTGGCCGTTGGCATAGCCGGTCATGCTGTAAACTGACATTGCGCCTCACTGTGTTTGTTGCTTGCTCCGAGGCGACGGCATCGCGTTCGCTTGCCGCACCATTGCCTTCGGGCGAAACTCCCGGATTATGTCAAAGGTCAAACCTTCGCCGCTGTTGCCGGACACCGTCATCGGGGGCTATCGCGTCGTGCGCCGTCTTTCGGCCGGCGGTTTCGGGGTGGTTTACCTGGCGGTCGATACCAGCGGCCAGCAGGTGGCGATCAAGGAATACCTGCCTTCTTCGCTGGCCACCCGTGGCACCGGCGAACTGGCGCCCCAGGTGTCGCCCGACAAGCTGTCGCTCTACCGGCTCGGCCTCAAGAGCTTTTTCGAGGAAGGCCGTTCGCTCGCGCAGATCTCGCACGCCTCGGTGGTGAGCGTGCTCAATTTCTTCCGCGAGAACGAGACCGTCTACATGGTGATGAACTACCTGGAGGGCGCGACCCTGCAGGACTTCATCGTCACGGCGCGCGACCTCAAGAAGCAGAAGGTGTTCCGCGAATCGACGATCCGCTCGCTGTTCGACGAGATCCTGCGCGGCCTGCGCATCGTGCACCAGCACAAGATGCTGCACCTGGACATCAAGCCCGCCAACATCTTCGTGACCGACGACGACCGCGCCGTGATGATCGACTTCGGCGCCGCGCGCGAGGTGCTGTCCAAGGAAGGCAACTTCATCCGCCCGATGTACACGCCCGGCTTCGCCGCGCCCGAGATGTACCGCCGCGATTCCTCGATGGGCCCCTGGACCGACATCTACGCCATCGGCGCCTGCATCTACGCCTGCATGCAGGGCTACCCGCCCAACGATGCGCCGCAGCGCATCGAGAAGGACCGGCTCGGGCTGTCGCTGTCGCGGCTGCGCGGCATCTACTCCGACAACCTGATCGAGGTGGTCGAGTGGTGCATGTCGCTCGACCCGCTGTCGCGCCCGCAGTCGGTGTTCGCGCTGCAGAAGGAGCTCAGCCGCGAAGGCGAGCGCCGCTACACCAAGCTCACGGTCGGCGAGAAGGTGCGGCTGTCGATCGACAACATGCGTTCGTCCGACAAGAAGTCGCTGCCCAAGGCGGCGGCACCGACCACGCGGCCGGCATGACGCACATCCCGGCATCGCGACCATGAAGTTCTCCGTCTTCCAGGTCAGCCGCAAGGGCGGCCGTCTCAAGAACGAAGACCGCATGGGCTATTGCTACACGCGCGAATCGGGCCTGTTCGTGCTGGCCGACGGCATGGGCGGCCATCCCGAGGGCGAAGTGGCCGCGCAGATGGCCTTGCAGACCATTGCAGCGCTCTACCAGCGCGAAGCCCGGCCGACCCTCAAGGACGTCAAGGCCTTCCTCCATGCCTCGGTGATGACCGCGCACCAGCAGATCATGCGGTACGCCGGCACCAAGGGCATGCTCGACACGCCGCGCACCACCGTGGTCGCGGCGGTGCTCCAGGGCACCACGGCCCATTGGGTGCATTGCGGCGATTCGCGGCTCTACGTGGTGCGCGACGGCATGTTGCTGACCCGCACCCTCGACCATTCGCACGCCGAGCGCCCGCGCCCGGGCGGCGGCCCGGAGCCGGCCAACCGCAACCTGCTGCTGACCTGCCTCGGCTCGCCCACGCCGCCGCTGATCGACGCGGCGCCGCCGCTGCAGCTGCGGCGCGGCGACCGCATCATGCTGTGCTCCGACGGTGTCTGGGGCGTGCTCGACGACGCGACGATCGTGCACATCCTGTCTTCGGGCCGGCCGGTGTCCGATGCCGCCCCCGACCTGGCGGAGATGGCCTTGCGCAAGGGCGGTACCCACAGCGACAACGTGACCCTGATCGCGCTCGAATGGGAAACCCCGGATTCGCCGGGCAACCAGCGCGGTGTGTCGACCGACAGCATCAGCGACGGCGTCTTCGCCTCCACCATCCAGGCGGGCATGCCGTCGGACAACGAACTCGACGATCTCGACGAAGACGCGATCGAGCGTTCGATCGCCGAAATCAACGAAGCCATCCGCCGCTCGGCTGCACGCAAGAGCTGATTGGCGAGCCGACCTGAATCCGCCGCGGCCAGCGGCGATCCTTTTATTTTTTTTCTTCCGAGTTGAACCCCCCATGACTGCTTTCACACGAAGCGGCGGCCGTGCCGCCGCCCAGCTGCGCCCGGTGCGCATCACCCGCGGTTTCACCATCCATGCCGAAGGCTCGGTGCTGATCGAGTTCGGCCAGACGCGCGTGCTGTGCACCGCCTCGGTCGAAGAGAAGGTGCCGCCGCACAAGAAGGGCAGCGGCGAAGGCTGGGTCACGGCCGAATACGGCATGCTGCCGCGTGCCACCCACACCCGCAGCAGCCGCGAAGCCGCCAAGGGCAAGCAGACCGGCCGCACGCAGGAGATCCAGCGCCTCATCGGCCGCTCGATGCGCGCGGTGTTCGACCTGGCCGCACTGGGCGAACGCACCATCCACCTCGACTGCGACGTGCTGCAGGCCGACGGCGGCACGCGGACCGCGGCCATCACCGGCGCCTTCGTGGCCGCGCAGGATGCAGTGAACAAGCTGCTGGCCGCCGGCAAGATTGCCGCCTCGCCGATCCGCGGCCATGTGGCTGCGATCTCGGTGGGCATCGTGCAGGGCACGCCGCTTCTCGACCTCGAGTACACCGAGGATTCGGCCTGCGACACCGACATGAACGTCGTGATGACCGGCGCCGGCCACTTCGTCGAAGTGCAGGGCACTGCCGAGGGCGCGGCCTTCTCGCGTGCCGAGATGGGCCAGCTGCTCGACCTGGCCGAGAAGGGCATCACCGAGCTGGTGGCGCTGCAGCAGCAGGCGCTGGCCACCGTGGCCTGATGCCGTCGACGGTCGCATTCTCATGAAACTCGTCCTGGCATCGAACAACGCGGGCAAGCTGGCCGAGCTGCAGCAGCTGTTCGCACCCTTGAGCGTGCAGCTGGTGCGCCAGTCGGAACTCGGCGTGAGCGAGGCCGAGGAGCCCTTCCGCACCTTCGTCGAGAACGCGCTGGCCAAGGCGCGCCATGCGGCCGCCGCCACCGGCCTGCCCGCGATCGCCGACGACGCCGGCCTGTGCGTCAACGCCTTCGGCGGCCTGCCGGGCGTGGACACCGCGTACTACGCGACGCAGTTCGGCTATGACAAGGGCGATGCGAACAACGTGCGCGCACTGCTCGAGCAGATGGCCACGGTCGACGACCGCCGCGCCGCGCTGGTCAGCACCCTGGTGGCGCTGCGCAGCGCCGACGACCCCGAGCCCTTGATCGCCGTCGGCCGCGCGCCCGGCGAGATCACGCGCGAGCCCATCGGCGACAACGGCTTCGGCTTCGACCCGGTGATGTTCCTGCCGGCCTTCGGCAAGACCTTCGCCCAGCTCACGCCCGAACTCAAGAACGCCAACAGCCACCGCGGCCAGGCCGCGCGCACGATGCTGGCGCTGATGCGCGAGCGCTGGTCGTGAGCATCCACCTGCCCATCGGCATCGCGACCGAGAACGGCGCGCCGCATGCCAACGACGTGCTGCACCTGATGCGGCCCGGCACGCTGCAGCTGGCCGCGCTGCCGCCGCTGTCGCTCTATGTGCACCTGCCCTGGTGCCTGCGCAAGTGCCCTTATTGCGACTTCAACTCGCACGAATGGCGCGCCGGCGGCGGGGCCTTGCCCGAGCAGCGCTACGTCGATGCGCTGGTGGCCGACCTCGACGCCGCGCTGCCCCTGATCTGGGGCCGCACGGTCCACACCATCTTCATCGGCGGCGGCACGCCCAGTCTGTTCTCGCCCGAGGCCGTCGACCGGCTCATCGGTGATTTGCGCGCGCGACTCAAGCTCGCGCCCGATTGCGAGATCACGCTCGAAGCCAACCCCGGCACCTTCGAGCGCGACCGCTTCCGCTCGTACCGCGCGGCCGGTGTGACGCGCCTGTCGGTCGGCGTGCAGAGCTTCAACGACCAGCACCTGCAGGCGCTGGGCCGCGTGCACGACGCCGCCCAGGCCATCGCCGCGGTCGAGGAGGCGGCGAGCGCCTTCGACACCTTCAACCTCGACCTGATGTACGCGCTGCCCGGCCAGACGCCCGCGCAGTTCGAGGCCGACCTCGACCAGGCGCTGGCGTTGAATCCGCCGCACCTGTCGGTCTACCACCTGACCATCGAGCCCAACACCTACTTCGCCAAGTTCCCGCCGGTGGTGCCCGAGGACGACGCGGCCTACGCCATGCTCGACCGCATCACCGAACGCACGGGCGCGCAAGGCATGACGCGCTACGAGGTCTCGGCCTATGCGCGCGACGGCCACCGCTGCGCGCACAACCTCAATTACTGGCAGTTCGGCGACTACCTGGGCATCGGTGCCGGCGCCCACAGCAAGCTGAGCTTCGCGCACCGCCTGGTGCGCCAGGTGCGCTACCGCGAGCCGCAGCGCTACATGAACCAGGCCCTGGCCGGCGCGGCCGTGGCGCAGAGCGAAGAGGTCGCGATCGCCGACCTGCCCTTCGAGTTCATGCTCAACGCCTTCCGGCTGAAGGAAGGCTTCACGCTGGCGCAGTTCGGCGAGCGCACGGGGCTGTCGATCACCAGCATCCAAAAGGGGCTGGAAGAAGCCGAGCAGAAGGGTCTGCTGCAGCGTGACCTGTGGCATGTCTGGCCGACCGAGCGTGGGCTGGATTTCCTCAGCGATCTGCAGAGCATCTTCCTGCCGGACGCCTAGATTTCAAAGGGCCGGGCAGGCGGGGCCTCCCGTCAGCATAAAATCGCGGCCTGCCTTCGCCACCCGGAGGCAGCTTCGGAGAGTTGGGTGAGTGGTTTAAACCAGCAGTCTTGAAAACTGCCGACGTGAAAGCGTCCGTGAGTTCGAATCTCACACTCTCCGCCAGGAATCGATGTCCTCCATCGACGCTCGGGCAGTTCGGTATCCTTACCCATCCACGTCCCCATCCGTCGGCGGTGCGACTGGGTGAAGCCGCCTGGAGCCCTCTGCGACTGCCATGAGGCACAGTACGAGATCGGAGGCAACAGCTTATGGATGATGATTCGCGTGGTTCGTCATGGCAGCCCGTCACGCGGTTCGCTTGGCTTAGCGGTGGGCTCGTCGCGGTTAGCCAGCCAGGTCCGCTCGTCAAGATCTTTGCGGGTGCGGGCAGCCACGTCCTGATCAGCCAGTTCAACTTACGTGCCTACGCGGACCTCGTAGGCGCGTTGCGTTATTTTGGGTACACAGTTATCGGCGTGACTTTCATTACGACAGCTGACGAAGCGTCGGGCTTGACTTCGCCGCAGTTCTTCGCTCAGTCGTTTGACGGCACGTGGCGCGCAAGAGATGCACAACAGAAATGGCGACATGTTGCGCATCACTCTGGCCAGAAAGACATGATGCTGCTGTCCGATGTAGCTGCGAGAGTTGCTTCGGGACTGAGTTCTGGCCAGATGAGGCTTCATCACTTGTGCGCAGCGTACTCAGCTCAACTTCGGAGCAAGGTTCGAGCACTTCCGATAAAAGCTCCGTCACGCTTCAAAGACACCAACTCGCCTGCCGTGTATTTAGCGATCCATGCCATATTTTGGGAGCTGGCTGTTTTAAGAGATACGTTGGCTGAGTTCGCTGCGCGGTTCGTCTTTGACCTCAAGGGCGTTGCCACAATGCGCGGTCTTGTTGGAAGCTTGAGAAAGCGGAATGCTGCGACAGCTCTTCAATGCGAGTTGATTAAGGCGTCGGATGAAGACAGCCACGGTTGGCTATCGTTGTTCTCTGCTTATCGAAATCTCTTCACGCACGGGGCACCGCTGCAGGACGTTGTCGGTGTGTCGTTTGCGATCCTGGACAACGAGGTGTTGAGAGATGGCGTCACGGTGCCAGGGATCTACTATCCACTGCCTGCTGATGCGGCAAGCCTCTCACGTAAAAGGTCCAATGGACCGCTGCATGACACCTTGGCAGAACTCATCAGCTCATTGTCCGAAAAGCCTCTTGGCAAGGATGTAGAGCCAGATGCGCTCCGCTATCTCGCCTTGACGTTCGATCGCCTTGTCAGGCTCGCGGAGAACCTACTGCTCTCATCGCCGGTGCCCCCAGATGACATCGTGCTGACAGAGGCTGACATCATTGGAGAGATCAAGGTCTCCGGTGAGAGCTAGCTGTGAAGGCCCAATAGGTTGTTTCGGGTGTTCACCCGGAGAAGTTTTGAGAGACTGGAAATCGCCAAACGCCCAATCCACTCAAAACCCCGAACCGGATGAACACCCATAAGAATGCCCGATTGACGTACCTGCGCCGCCTGGAGATGGTTCAAGACATCACTGAACGTGGCGTCAGCGCATCAGATGCCGCCGCCTCGCACGGTGTCAGCGCCGTCACTGCCCGCAAGTGGCTGGCCCGCTACCTGGTCGATGGTGCGGCGGGCCTGCTGGACAAGTCCTCTCGTCCCGAGAAGTCACCTCGCTCCATCGAGCCTCATGTGGCCCTGGCCATCGTGGAGTTGCGCCGCAAGCTCTTCCTGCAGGCTCGCATCGCCTCTTACATGGGCGTGTCCAGGGCGACCGTCAGCCGCGTGCTGCGTCGTGCCGGGCTGTCTCGACTGAGCGACCTGCGCCCGGACGAGCCGGTGCAACGC
>NZ_JAAAFX010000004.1:2368098-2368474 GCF_019352895.1 Variovorax boronicumulans
TTCAGCGCCGAGGCGTTCCTGCGGGCTGCCGTGGGCTACTTCGCAAGCATGGGCGTCACGATCGAGCGGGTGCTGACTGACAACGGCATGTCGTTCCGCTCGGGGCTGTTCGGCGAGGCATGCCTGGAGCTGGGCATCGGGCAGAAGTTCACCAGAGCGTATCGCCCGCAGACCAACGGCAAGGCCGAACGCTTCATCCAGTCCGCGCTGCGCGAATGGGCCTATGGCCACGCCTACGCGAACTCAGACCAGCGCCGCGAGGCCCTGCCTGTGTGGAATCACTTCTACAACTGGCACCGGCCGCACCACGGCATCAATCTCGTGGCCCCCGTCTCGCGTCTCTCGATGTCTCGTAAGAACCTCTTGACACTTCACA
>NZ_JAAAFX010000004.1:2368484-2600970 GCF_019352895.1 Variovorax boronicumulans
CGGCCACGCCTACGCGAACTCAGACCAGCGCCGCGAAGCCCTGCCTGTGTGGAACCACTTCTACAACTGGCACCGCCCGCACCACGGCATCAATCTCGTGGCCCCCGTCTCGCGTCTCTCGATGTCTCGCAAGAACCTCTTGACACTTCACATCTAGGCGCGGACGCGGCGGTGCGAGAGACCTGACGCGGGAATCACGTGCCTCAGTTGCGTCCGACGATGGCGGCGGTGGCCATCAGTTCCTCGAGCAGGGCCATCGACACCTTGCCGGAGACGGCGTAGGGGTCGAGCTCCGGGCGCTCGGAATAGCGCAGCAGCGTGGCGGCATGGACCTTGGTCAGGTGCACCTGACCCATGGTCCAGCCCCCGAAACGGCGCTCGCTGATCTCTTCGTAGTGCAGCAGCACCACGTCCTTGTGGCGCGGGTCCTTCTGGATGTGGCCGTACAGGTCGCTCACGGCCGCGCGGCCGCCTTCGATGGCCTGCAGGAAGATGCCCGCGCTGTAGCACAGGATGCCCGTGATGCCGCAGGCGGTGTTGTGCGCCCTCGATTGCGCGAGGATCGCATCGGTGGCGCTCGTGCTGTTGTCGACCGCACGGCTGGCGTAGATGAGGCGTACCAGCATGGCGTTCAGCGCGAGCGCGGCAGCAGGGACAGGAATTCGCGGCGCAGGTTCGGGTCCTTGAGGAACACGCCGCGCATGACGGAGTTGATCATCTTGCTGTCCATTTCCTTGACGCCACGCCAGGCCATGCAGAAGTGCTCGGCCTCCATCACCAGCGCCAGGCCGTCGGGCTGGGTCTTCTGCTGGATCAGGTCGGCCAGTTGGACCACCGCCTCTTCCTGGATCTGCGGCCGGCCCATCACCCACTCGGCCAGGCGCGCGTACTTCGACAGGCCGATCACGTTGGTGTGCTCGTTGGGCATCACGCCGATCCAGAGCTTGCCGATGATCGGGCAGAAGTGGTGCGAGCAGGCGCTGCGCACCGTGATCGGGCCGACGATCATGAGCTCGTTGAGGTGCTCGGCGTTCGGGAATTCGGTCAGCGAGGGCGGCGGCACGTAGCGGCCGCGGAACACCTCGTTGAGGTACATCTTCGCGACACGGCGTGCGGTGTTGTCGGTGTTGTGATCGTTCTCGACGTCGATCACCAGGCTCTCGAGCACGCCCTTCATCTTGACCTCGACCTCGTCGAGCAGCGCCTCGAGCTCGCCCGGCTGGACGAATTCGGCGATGTTGTCGTTGGCGTTGAAGCGCTTGCGCGCGGCCCGCAGGCGCTCCCGGATCTTGACGGAGACGGGCGTCCCCTCGTCATCGGCCGGTGCGGCGGGGGGTTGGGGGGCGTCGATCTTCCTGAGCATGGCGGGAATCCTACCAGCGAACGCCCCGACGCCGCGGGGCCGCCGACGCACACCCCGTGCCCGCGCAGCGCTACTTATTCGATAGCGAGAAATCGGTCAGCAGCGGCAGGTGATCGGACATCCGGGCCCAGATCGGCCCGCGCGGCACGCTGCAGGCGACCGGCGCGAGCCGACGCGCATAGATGAAGTCGAGCTGCGTGACCGGCAGGCGCGAGGGATAGGTCAGCGTGGGCGGCCCGCGCAGGTCGCTGGAATCGCGCATGCCCATGGCGTTCATCGCGTAGCGCATGCGCGCGCCCCAGTCGTTGAAGTCGCCGGCCACCAGCACCGGCTCGTCGGGCGGGATCTCGCGCTCGATGAATTCGCGCAGCCGCGCGATCTGGCGCACACGGCTGCCCTTGATCAGGCCCAGGTGCACCACGATGGCATGCACCGGTGCGCCGTCGACGTCGATCAGCACGTGCAGCAGGCCGCGCTGTTCGAAGCGGTGGTCGGAGATGTCCTGGTGGGTGGTGCGGATCACCGGCCAGCGCGTGAGCAGCGCGTTGCCGTGCTCGCCGTGGCGCGTGACGGCGTTGGTCTCGTAGACGGCGGTGTAGCCCTCGGGGGCGAGAAAGTCGGCCTGCGGCAGCTCGGGCCAGCGCGCGAAATGGCGCTCGCCCTGCCGGTTCATCTTGCGCACTTCCTGCAGGCACACGATGTCGGCATCGAGCTGCTCGATCGCATGGCCGAGGTTGTGGATCTCGAGCCGGCGCGCCGGGCCGATGCCCTGCACGCCCTTGTGGATGTTGTAGGTCGCCACCCGAAAGGTGTTCGCGGTCGCGTTCATGGTGCAAATTGTGGCAGCAGCAGGATGGCTTCTGCGTTGGAGGGGGAAAAACAGGCGTCGGCCGCCTGGCGGTACGGCAGCCACTGCCAGGCCGTGTGCTCGCGCGGTGCCAGCACCGGCACGATGCACTCGGGCACGCACAGGCCGAACAGCTGCTCGGTGTTGCGCGTCACGCCCGGTGCGTAGCGCGCGCGCCAGCGCGGGTAGATCTCGTAGACGTTCTGCAACTGCCAGTCGCGCAGCTGCGAGGCCAGCGCGCTGCCGGGCAGGCAGTCGATGCCGGTCTCTTCGCCGACCTCGCGCGCCGCCGTGAGCGCCGGTGGCTCGTCGAGGTGGTCCTTGCTGCCCGTCACCGATTGCCAGAACTCATCCGCATCCGCGCGGCGGATCAGCAGCACGTCGAGCGCCGGCGTGTGGATCACGACCAGCACCGACTCGGGTATCTTGAAGGGTCTCATCGGCTGCGTGTGGAAGACGGCAAAGCAGCGACGGTACCGCATGCGGCCTTGCCATGGCCCGGGTTTTGGCGCCCCGGTAAAATTCGCATCGACGCAGCCATGGTGCTTCCCGGCAGGCCCGGAGAAGCCCACGCCACGCATTCCAGGAGCCCGGGCCTCGCCGCCCGCAGCACAAGCTCCGCGCGCGGCTCCATCCAACAGTCGGTAGACGTCGGTGCAGGGGACATACGGATTCGAGAGGAAGGCATCGGCCTTCGGTCTCGTTGTGTCCGTTCGTTCGCATGGCTCCCTGCACCCATCGTGCATGCCGCCCATCCGCGCCTCGTGCCCGGCCCGGGCGCCTCGGGGCCCAGGGCGAAGGACGGACGTCTTTCCACTCACAGGAATCACCAGATGATGATGTTGAAGAAAACCTACCCTGCCCTGCTGGGATTGGCGATGTCCCTCGCCCTGGTCACGGCCCATGCGGCAGAACCCAAAAAAGTGGATGTCATGCTCATCGGCGGCGGCATCATGAGTTCGACCCTGGGCATCTGGCTCAGCGAACTCGAACCCGGCTGGTCCATGGAAATGGTCGAGCGGCTCGACAGCGTCGCCAAGGAAAGCTCCAACGGCTGGAACAACGCAGGCACCGGCCACTCGGCCCTGGCCGAGCTCAACTACACGCCCGAAGACAAGAACGGCAAGATCGAGATCGCCAAGGCGGTGGAGATCAACGAGGCCTTCCAGATCTCGCGCCAGTTCTGGTCCTGGCAGGTCAGGAACAACGTGCTGAAAAACCCGCGCTCCTTCATCAACTCGACGCCGCACATGAGCTTCGTCTGGGGCGACGACAACGTGCAGTTCCTCAAGAAGCGCTACGACGCGCTGCAGGCCAGCCCGCTGTTCCGCGGCATGCAGTACTCGGAAGACCCGGCGCAGATCAAGCAATGGGTGCCGCTGATGATGGAAGGCCGCGACCCGGCCCAGAAGATCGCCGCCACCTGGACGCCCATCGGCACCGACGTGAACTTCGGCGAGATCACGCGCCAGTTCGTCGGCCACCTGCAGTCGCAGCCCAACTTTTCGCTCAAGCTCTCGAGCGAGGTACAGGACATCACCCGCAACGCGGACGGCACCTGGCGCATCGCCTACAAGAACGTCAAGGACGGCACGGCCACCCAGACCGACGCCAAGTTCGTGTTCATCGGCGCGGGCGGCGGCGCGCTGCACCTGCTGCAGAAGTCGGGCATCCCCGAAGCGAAGAACTACGCAGGCTTCCCGGTGGGCGGCTCCTTCCTCGTGACCGACAACCCGGCCATCGCCGAGCAGCACCTGGCCAAGGCCTACGGCAAGGCCTCGGTGGGCTCGCCGCCGATGTCGGTGCCCCACCTCGACACCCGCGTGCTCGACGGCAAGCGCGTGATCCTGTTCGGCCCCTTCGCCACCTTCTCGACCAAGTTCCTCAAGGAGGGCTCCTACCTCGACCTGTTCAGCAGCACCACGCCGCACAACGTCTGGCCGATGGCCAAGGTGGGCATGGCCGAGTTCTCGCTGGTCCAGTACCTGGCCGGCCAGCTGATGCTGTCGGACAACGACCGGATGAACGCATTGAAGGAATACTTCCCGAATGCGAAGAAGGAAGACTGGCGCCTGGTGCAGGCCGGCCAGCGCGTGCAGATCATCAAGCGCGACGAAGCCAAGGGCGGCGTGCTCAAGCTGGGCACCGAGATCGTCAGCTCGGAGGACGGCAGCCTCGCCGGCCTGCTGGGCGCCTCGCCCGGCGCCTCCACCGCGGCGCCGATCATGCTGGACCTGATGAAGCAGGTCTTCAAGGACAAGCTGGCGACGCCCGCCTGGCAAACGAAGATCCGCGAGATCGTGCCCAGCTACGGCACGGCGCTCAACGCCTCGCCCGAGAAGGTGGTGCAGGAATGGACCACCACGGCCCAGGTGCTGCAGCTGACCCCGCCGCCGACCATCGACCTCACGCCGACCGTAGCGCCCTCGCCGGCGCCGGCACCGGACAGTGCCCCGGCGGCCGCCCGCAAGCGCAAGCCCGTGGCCGACGTCGCGCTGTGACGCGCAGCCGGAGCGGCAGGCTCCGGCTTTGAAAACCCCAAAAAAAAGGGCACCCCTCGGGGTGCCCTTTCTTGTTGCGGCCTGCGCCGCGAACAGCGTCGTCAGACCGCAGCGGGCTGGACGTTGCGCAGCTTGATGTGCAGTTCGCGCAGCTGCTTCTCGTCGACCGGGCTCGGCGCCTGCGTCAGCAGGTCCTGTGCGCGCTGGGTCTTGGGGAAGGCGATCACGTCGCGGATCGACTCGGCGCCGGTCATCAGCATGACCAGGCGGTCCAGGCCGATGGCGATGCCGCCATGCGGGGGCGCGCCGTACTGCAGCGCGTCGAGCAGGAAGCCGAACTTGAGCTGGGCGTCCTCGGCGCTGATCTTGAGCGCGCGGAACACCTTGCTCTGCACTTCCTCGCGGTGGATACGCACCGAGCCGCCGCCCATCTCGATGCCGTTGAGCACCATGTCGTAGGCCTTGGCGATGCACTTCTCGGGCGCGGTGTCCATGAGGTCTTCATGACCGTCCTTGGGCGCCGTGAACGGATGGTGCACGGCCGACCAGCGCTGGCCTTCCTCGTCGAACTCGAACATCGGAAAGTCCACCACCCACAGCGGTGCCCAGCGGTCGTCGAACAGGCCGCTCTTCTTGCCGAAGGCGCTGTGGCCGATCTTCACGCGCAGCGCGCCGATCGCGTCGTTGACGATCTTCTCCTTGTCGGCGCCGAAGAACAGGATGTCGCCGTTGCGCGCACCGGTGCGCGCGATGATCTCGGCCAGCGTGGCGTCGTCGAGGTTCTTCACGATCGGGCTCTGCAGGCCGTCGCGGCCCGCGGCCGCGTCGTTGACCTTGATGTAGGCCAGGCCCTTGGCGCCGTAGATCTTGACGAATTCCTGGTACGCGTCGATTTCACCGCGCGACAGGCCGCCTTCGCCGCCGCCGCCCGGCACGCGCAGGGCCACCACGCGGCCGTCCTTCTGCGTCGCGGCGTTCGAGAACACCTTGAACTCGACGCGCTTCATCAGCTCGGTGAGTTCGGTGAATTCGAGCTTCACGCGCAGGTCGGGCTTGTCCGAACCGTACTTGAACATCGCGTCGCCATAGGTCATGGTCGGGAACACCGGCAGGTCGATGCCCGCGGCGTTGCGGAACATGGTGCGGACCATGCCTTCGAACATCTCGCGGATCTCTTCTTCCGACAGGAAGGAGGTCTCGATGTCGATCTGCGTGAATTCGGGCTGGCGGTCGGCGCGCAGGTCCTCGTCGCGGAAGCACTTGACGATCTGGTAGTAGCGGTCGTAGCCGGCCACCATCAGCAGCTGCTTGAACAGCTGGGGCGACTGCGGCAGCGCGAAGAAGCTGCCGTCGTGCACGCGGCTGGGCACCAGGTAGTCACGGGCGCCTTCGGGCGTGGACTTGCCCAGCATCGGGGTCTCGATGTCGATGAAGCCGTTGGCGTCGAGGAACTTGCGCGTCTCCATCGTGACCTTGTAGCGCAGCATCATGTTGCGCTGCATCGCCGGGCGGCGCAGGTCGAGCACGCGGTGCGTGAGGCGGGTGGTCTCCGACAGGTTGTCGTCGTCGAGCAGGAACGGAGGCGTCACCGAGGGGTTCAGCACCTTGAGCTCATGGCACAGGACTTCGATCTTGCCGCTCTTGAGGCCGTCGTTGGTCGTGCCTTCGGGGCGCGCGCGCACCAGGCCCTTGATCTGCACGCAGAACTCGTTGCGCAGGCCTTCGGCCACGGCGAAGGTGGTGGCGCGGTCGGGATCGCAGACCACCTGCACATAGCCTTCGCGGTCGCGCACGTCGACGAAGATCACGCCGCCATGGTCGCGGCGGCGGTTGACCCAGCCGCACAGGGTGACGGTTTCGCCCATCTGGGCTTCGGTCACGAGACCGCAGTAGTGAGAACGCATGGCCATAAGTCGATTCCGGCGCCCCGAGGGCGCGTGTTCATTCAGGAAGAAGTTGCGAGGGTCGCGGGGCCGCCGGGAACGACCACGCCCATCGAGACGATGTACTTGAGCGCCTCGTCCACGCTCATCTGGAGTTCGATGCAGTCGCTGCGCTTGAGCATCACGAAATAGCCGCCGGTGGGGTTCGGCGTGGTCGGCACGTAGACGCCGAGGTATTCGCCGCCGCCCAGGTGCGCCAGCACGTCGGCGCCCGGCGTACCGGTCACGAACGCGATGGTCCAGACGCCTTCACGCGGCCACTGCACCAGCACCGCGGTGCGAAAGGCGTTGCCGTTCTCGGAGAACAGCGTGTCCGACACCTGCTTGACGCTGGAGTAGATCGAGCGCACGACCGGGATGCGCCGCACCACCGCGTCGCCCCAGCCCAGCAGGCGCTTGCCGATGAAATTGCTCGCCACCGCGCCCACCACCAGCAGGATCGCCAGCGTGAACAGCACGCCCAGCCCGCGCACCTTGTGCATCGTGAGCCAGCTCTGCCAGTCCTCGGGCAGCAGCCAGAGCGTCTGGTCGAGGGTGTCGATGATCCACTTCAGCACCGCCAGGGTGACGAACAGCGGAACGATCACCAGCAGGCCGGCGAACAACCATTTGCGCAGCGCGAGCATGGCGAAGGCGGGCCCGTTCAGTCGCCGCTCTTGGCGGCGGGGGCCGGCGCGGGCGCCGGTGCAGGGGACGATGCAGCGGGCGCGGGCGCCGGACTGGCCGCGGGAGCAGGCGCGGCCGACGATTCACCGGACTTGGCACTGTCGCCCGAGGCCGGTGCGGTCGCGGGCTCGGCCTTCTTGCCGCCGCCCTCTCGGAAATCGGTCACGTACCAGCCCGAGCCCTTGAGCTGGAAGCCGGCGGCGGTCACCTGCTTCTCGAAGGTGCTCGCCCCGCAGGCCGGGCACACCGTGAGAGGGGCGTCGGACATTTTCTGCAACGCGTCTTTGGCAAAGCCGCAGGCACTGCACTTGTAGGCGTAGATAGGCATGGGAGTGGGCGAAAAAGAACGACGCAGCTGTCGCTCGCAAAGCCCGCAATTATAGGGCCGCGCCCGAAAGCACCCCGCCCGTCAGAGCGTGCCCTCGACCAGCGGGCGGTGCGGCGTACGGGTGTTGGCCACCCACTGCGGCGCCAGCGACCCGGCCACCATGCCCACGAAGGCCGCGAGCACGCCGGCCAGCTGCGCCGGAAAGGCCAGGCCCCAGGGCAGCGCCAGGAACAGCAGCCAGGTGCCGATGCCCAGCAGCACCGCCGCCATGGCGCCCTGCGTGGTCGCGCGCTGCCAGTAGAGCCCGCACACCAGCGGCACGAAGGCACCGACCAGGGGCACCTGGTAGGCACCGGAGACCAGTTCGTAGATGGGCGTGCCCTGCATGCGGATCGAATAGGCCAGCACCGCGGCGCTGAAGACCAGCGTGGTGATGCGCATGGTGCGCAGGTTCTCGCGGTCGTTGCCGGCCGGGCGGAACTGGCGCCAGATGTTCTCGGTGAAGGTCACGCTCGGTGCCAGCAGGGTGGCCGAGGCGGTCGACTTGATGGCCGACAGCAGCGCACCGAAGAAGAGCACCTGCATCACGAAAGGCATCTTCTCGAGCACCAGCGTGGGCAGCACCTTCTGCGGGTCGTCCTTGAGCAGGGCCGCGGTCTGCTCCGGCATGATCAGCAGCGCGCTGGCCACCAGGAACATCGGGACGAAGGCGAACAGGATGTAGGCGATGCCGCCGATCACCGGGCCGCGGGTCGCGGACTTGACGTTGTTGGCCGACATCACGCGCTGGAACACGTCCTGCTGCGGGATCGAGCCCAGCATCATGGTGATGGCCGCGGCGAAAAAGAAAACCATGTCCTTGTAGTTCGGCTCGGGCCAGAACTTGAACAGGTCCTTGCTGACGGCGAAGGCCACCACCTTGTCCGCGCCGCCGGCCATCTGGCCCGCGAACACCGCGATCACCGCCAGGCCCAGCACCAGGATGATCATCTGGATGAAGTCGGTGACGGCCACCGACCACATCCCGCCGAAGAGCGTATAGGCCAGGATCGACACCACGCCGATCACCATGCCCAGCGACACGCCGATGGCGCCGCCCGACAGCACGTTGAAGACCAGACCCAGCGCCGTGACCTGCGCCGAGACCCAGCCCAGGTAGCTCAGCATGATGATCAGCGAGCACGCCACTTCGATCACCCGGCCATAGCGCTCGCGGTAGTAGTCGCTGATGGTCAGCAGCGTCATGCGGTAGAGCTTGCCGGCGAAGAACAGGCCCACCAGGATCAGGCAGGTGCCGGCGCCGAAGGGGTCTTCGATGACGCCGTTCAGGCCGCCCTCGATGAACTTGGCCGGAATGCCCAGCACCGTCTCGGACCCGAACCAGGTCGCGAAGGTGGTGGTCACGATCATGAAGAGCGGCAGATGCCGCCCGGCAATCGCGAAGTCGGTGGTGTTCTTGACCCGCCGGGCCGCATAGAGCCCGATGGCGATCGTGAGCAACAGGTAGACGGCGACCAGGGTCAACAACACGACGATTTCTCCTCTTCTTCTCTCAATTCAATGCGGCTCTTGAAGGCCGCGCAAGGGCCGTGCCAGTCAGAAGACCTGGACGCGCACGACGATCTGCATCACGACCATGCCCAGCACGAAGCCCAGGGCCGTGGCGATCACGATCTGCAACAGCCGGTTGGTGCGTTTCTGCGCCGCCAGCAGCTCGAGCAGTTCCCGGCGATGGTCGGCCGGCTTGTTCTCCAGGAACTCGTGCAGCAGGCGCGGCAGCTGCGGCAGCAGCTTGGCGTAGCGCGGGGCCTCGGCCTTGAGCTGCGCGAACAGGCGCTTGGGGCCGATCTGGTCGAGCATCCACTTCTCGAGGAAGGGCTTGGCCGTGGCCCAGAGGTCGAGCTCGGGGTCGAGCTGGCGGCCCAGGCCCTCGATGTTGAGCAGCGTCTTCTGCAGCAGCACCAGCTGGGGCTGGATCTCGACGTGGAAGCGGCGCGAGGTCTGGAACAGCCGCATCAGCACCATGCCCAGCGAGATCTCCTTGAGCGGCCGGTCGAAGTAGGGCTCGCACACGGTGCGGATCGCGGCCTCGAGCTCGTCGATGCGCGTGCCCTCTGGCACCCAACCGCTCTCAAGGTGCAGTTCGGCCACGCGCTTGTAGTCGCGCCGGAAGAAGGCCACGAAGTTCTGCGCCAGGTATTCCTTGTCGGTCTCGGTGAGCGTGCCCACGATGCCGAAGTCGAGCGAGATGTAGCGCCCGAAGGTCTGCGGCTGCAGGCTCACCATGATGTTGCCGGGGTGCATGTCGGCATGGAAGAAGCCGTCGCGGAACACCTGGGTGAAGAAGATGGTGACGCCGTCGCGCGCCAGCTTGGGGATGTCGACACCGGCCGCGCGCAGGCGCTCGAGCTGCGCGATGGGCACGCCGTTCATGCGCTCCATCACGATCACTTCCGGGTGGCAGTAGTCCCAGAGCATCTCGGGGATCAGCACCAGCTCGAGCGTCTCCATGTTGCGGCGCAGTTGCGCGGCATTGGCGGCTTCGCGCACCAGGTCGAGCTCGTCGTGCAGGTACTTGTCGAACTCGGCGATCACCTCGCGCGGCTTGAGGCGCTTGCCGTCGGCCGAAAGGTTCTCGACCCATCGGGCCATCATGGCCATCAGCGCCAGGTCTTTCTCCATGACCGTGCGCATGCCCGGGCGCAGCACCTTGACCGCCACGTCGCGCAGCGTGCCCTTGGCATCGCGCACGGTCGCGAAATGGACCTGCGCGATCGACGCGCTGGCCACCGGGGTCTCGTCGAACTGCACGAACACCTCGCCGACCGGGCGGCGGAAGGCGCGCTCGATGGTGGCGATGGCGATGGCCGAGGGAAAGGGTGGCACCCGGTCCTGCAGCCAGGCCAGCTCGTCGGCGATGTCGGGCGGCAGCAGGTCGCGCCGTGTCGAGAGCACCTGGCCGAACTTGACGAAGATCGGGCCGAGGCGCTCGAGCGCCTCGCGCAACCGCTGGCCGCGCGGCGCATCGAGGTTGCGGCCGATCGAGACGACGCGCGCCACGATCCGAAGCCAGGGCTTCTGGAAGCTCGTGAGCACGAGCTCGTCGAGGCCGTAGCGCAGCGCGACCCAGACGATGAAGATGCCGCGATAGAAGCGCGTCATTCGACGCCCGCGCCGCCAATGCCTGGTTTGCGCGTGCGATCGCCGACGAACTGCCGCAGCGCGGCGACGACGCGGCGCGCTGCGTTGCCCAGGGTATGGGCCGGCACGTCGCCGATCACGCGGGCGAGGTCGTCCTCGACGTCCCAGCGCACATGGTCGACCAGCCAGTTCACCTCGGCCGCGAGCTGCACGTCGCCGACGATGCGCACCGCCGGCTTGTCCCCGCGCAAGGTGGCGCGGGCCAGGTCGAACGGCGAGGTGTCGGTCACGGTGAGCGTGAGTTCGGGGACCGCGCCCTCGGGCGCCAGGTCGAGCAGGCCGGCCGGCGTGGCGATCAGCCGCATCGTGACGAAGCTCCACTCGAACTGCACGACACGCCCCTTCTGCCGCACCAGGCGCTGCTGCGCCTCGGGTTCTTGCTGCAGCACATGGTTGAGGAAGAGCACCGCGCGGTGCTGGACCTCGTGCACGGCCCACGGCGGCGGCTGCAGCCGGGTGCCGATACGGCTGACGAGGTCATTCAAAAAAGCGAATGGGGACGATGGTGTGGCCATGTCCCCATTATTCCCGACCCGGCCCCTGGATCGGGGCCTGTGGCGCGACAGATCGCGCCTATCTATGGCCTCATTGCAGCGCCTGGACGCCCGCCACCAGCCAGCCGCCGCGGCCATCGGTCGGCTTGGCCATGTTCCAGACTTCGCGGAACGGGCTCGGGCCGGCCGATGCGTCTTCGCGGATCATCCCCGAGAACTCGACGCTCGCCAGGTAGGCATCCGGCGCTTCCTCGATGCCCAGCAGCTTGGCGTCGAGCATCACGACCTCGGTCTTGTTGGGCTGGCTGCCGGTGTGCACTTCGCGCTCCGCCAGCTGCGACTGGATCTCGCCGACCATGCTGTCGGTCATCATCGAACGCAAGGTCTGGATGTCGTTGCGGTCCCATGCGCCCTGCAGGGTCACGAAGTTGCGCTTGGCCGCGGCCAGGAAGCCGTCGACGTCGAAGCCGGCCGGAATGCCCCACGACTGGGCGCCGTCGAGTGCCGAACCGATCATGCTGGCGCCACCCGCCACGGCCGCACCGGCCATCGACGAACCGCCGTTGCCGGCCTGCGCTGGCGCCGGCGCGCTGTCGAAGGCAGCGTTCTGCTGCTCCCAGGGACGCGCCGAGGCATCGTTGCCGACGTTGCCGGGGTTGTACTGCGCTGGCGCCGCAGGGTTGCCGGGGCTGCCCGCGCCCTGGAAGGCGAAGCCACCCTGGCCCGAGCCGTTCTGTTGCCGCGAACGCGCCGCGAAGATGCGCCACACCACCACCGCCGCCAGCACCAGCAGACCGATCAGCAGCATGTTGCCGAAGGCGGCGCCCAGGCCCAGCGAATTGGCGAGCCAGGCCAGGCCCAGGCCGGCGGCCAGGCCGCCCAGCATCGCGCCCCATGGGCGCTTGGGTGCCGCGGCGGCCGCAGGGGCGGCGCCAGCGGGCTTGGCGGGCGCGGCGTTGGTCGCGTTCTGTGCCGGTGCACCCGGCGTGTTGGCCGGCGGGGTCGCCTGGCGTTGCGTCACGTTGCCCGATTGGCGGCCAAAGGACTTGCCGCCGCCCATGCGCGCGGCCTCAGCCTGCATGCCGACCAAGGTCATGGCGCACACCAGCAAAACGGTACCCAATTTTTTCATCATGAAGTCTCCTCAGATCGCCATAAATGGCACTGCAATCGTCAATTCAACACTTGATTCCAACATGCAGGGCGACCACGCCCCCCGTCATGTTGTGATAGTCCACATGCCCGAAACCACCCTCTTTCATGAGGGTCTTGAGCTCTTCCTGCGCCGGATGCATCCGGATCGACTCGGCCAGGTAGCGGTAGCTCGCGTCGTCGCCCGCCACCACCTTGCCCAGGCGCGGCAGCACCTTAAAGGAATACCAGTCGTAGGCCTTCTGCAGGGGCTTGGCGACCTTGGAGAACTCCAGCACCAGCAGCTTGCCGCCGGGCTTGAGCACACGGTTCATCTCCTTGATGGCCGCGTCCTTGTGGGTCATGTTGCGCAGGCCGAAGGCCACCGTCACGACGTCGAAGTGGGCGTCGGCGAAGGGCAGCTTCTCGGCGTCGCAGACCATGGTGGGCAAGGCCACGCCGGCGTCGAGCAGGCGGTCGCGGCCGGTGCTCAGCATGGCCTCGTTGATGTCGGTGTGCACCACCTGGCCGGAGGCGCCGACCTTCTTGGCGAAGGCCAGGGCCAGGTCGCCCGTGCCGCCGGCGATGTCGAGCACGCGCGAGCCCTCGCCGACGTTGGCCACCATCACCGTGTAGGCCTTCCAGGCGCGGTGCAGGCCCATCGACATCAGGTCGTTCATGATGTCGTAGCGGGTGGCGACCGAATCGAAGACGCCGCGCACGCGGCGCGCCTTGTCGCTTTCGTCGACGTTCTCAAAACCGAAATGGGTGGTGCTCATGCACCCGATGTTAGGGCGGAAGCGCCTGCCATCAAGTGGACGACCCCGCAGCGACGGCGGACATTGCCGCCGCGGGCCTCAGTGGCTGCTGCAGCCGTGGCCGCCCTTGGGCGCCATCGGGGCGTCGCGCTCGACGCCCGCGGCGGCCAGGCGCCGCTCGTATTCGGCCCACAGGGCCGCCTGCTTCTGGCCCAGTTCGTAGAGCAGCGTCCAGGTGAAGATGCCGCTCTCGTGGCCGTCGGTGAACACCGGCTTGACCGCGTAGTTGCCCACCGGCTCGAGTTCGAGCAGGCCGACCTCGCGCTTGCCGGTCTGCAGCACCTCCTCGCCCGGGCCATGCCCCTGCACTTCGGCCGAGGGCGAGTAGATCCGCATCAGCTCGAAGGGGATGCGAAAGCTCGCGCCGTCGGAGAAGCCGACCTCGAGCACTTTCGACTTGTTGTGCACCGTGATCGATTGGGGCGTCGGAGCGCCGGCTTGCAGACCTGCCATCAGGATGTCCTTTTGCTGAGTGCCGCGATCATCGCAGCCTCGGCCGCAGGCAGTGCCGCCGCGACGCCCGCCTCCCTGCCGGCGTCGCGGTCTCGCTGCGCCGTCGCCCAGACGGGTGCCGGGAAGCGCGTGTCCCAATCGAAGCGGGCGATCACGTGCCAGTGCAGGTGCGGCACCATGTTGCCGAGCGCCGCCAGGTTGATCTTGGCCGGCGCGACATGCGTGCGCAGGCTCTGCTCGACGATCGCCACCGCCTCCATGCAGAGCGCCCGATCGGTGCTCGACAGGTCGGAGAACTCCGCGGCATGCGCTTGCCAGATCACGCGGTAGAAGGCGGGAAAGCCCGCCTCCTCGGCGTGGATCACGCGCAACTGCGGTGTCTCGAAGACCAGGCGGCCGCCGGGGGTTTCGCAGAGCACGCAGCCGTCACGCTGGGCACTCATACGAGCACCCGCTCGATGCCGCCGCTGTTCGCAGCCGCGACGTACTCCGGCAGCCACTGATCGCCCAGGATCTGGTTGGCCATCTCGACCACGATGTAGTCGGCTTCGAGCAAACCGTTGTTCAGGTCGTTGCCGTAGCGCGAGAGGCCCTGCAGGCAGCTCGGGCAGCTGGTGAGGATCTTCACGTTGCCCTGGGCCGCGACCTTGCCGCTGTCGCGTAGCGCGGCCTCGCCCTTCTTGAGCTCCTCTTCCTTGCGGAAGCGGATCTGGGTCGAGATGTCGGGCCGCGTCACGCCCAGGGTGCCCGATTCGCCGCAGCAGCGGTCGTTCTTGAGCACGTTGTCGCCCACCAGCGCCTTGACGGTCTTCATCGGGTCCTGCAGCTTCATCGGGCTGTGGCAGGGGTCGTGGTACAGGTAGCCGCCACCGCCGGCATCGCCCAGCGTGATGCCCTTCTCGAGCAGGTACTCGTGGATGTCGATGATCCGGCAGCCCGGGAAGATCTTGTCGAACTGGTAGCCCTGCAGCTGGTCGTAGCAGGTGCCGCAGCTCACCACCACCGTCTTGATGTCGAGGTAGTTGAGCGTGTTGGCCACGCGGTGGAAGAGCACGCGGTTGTCGGTGATCATCTTCTCGGCCTTGTCGAACTGGCCGCTGCCGCGCTGCGGATAGCCGCAGCACAGGTAGCCCGGCGGCAGCACCGTCTGCACGCCCGCATGCCAGAGCATGGCCTGCGTCGCCAGGCCCACCTGCGAGAACAGCCGCTCCGAGCCGCAGCCCGGGAAGTAGAACACCGCCTCGGTCTCGGAGGTCGTGGCCTTGGGGTTGCGGATGATCGGCACGTAGTCGGCATCCTCGATGTCCAGCAGCGCGCGCGCCGTCTGCTTGGGCAGGCCGCCGGGCATCTTCTTGTTGATGAAGTGGATCACCTGCTCCTTGATCGGCGCCGGGCCCAGCGTGGCCGGCGGCGCGGCCGTCTGCTTGCGCGCCACGCGGCGCAGCAGGTCGTTGGCCAGGCGCTGCGCCTTGAAGCCGATGCCCACCATGCCCAGGCGCATGGCCTTGATGGTCTGCGGGCTGGTCGCGTTGAGGAACAGCATGGCGGCCGCGTTGCCGGGCCGGAAGCTCTTCTGGCCCATCTTGCGCAGCAGGTTGCGCATGTGCATCGACACCTCGCCGAAGTCGATCTTCACCGGGCAGGGCGTGAGGCACTTGTGGCAGACCGTGCAGTGGTCGGCCACGTCCTCGAACTCCTGCCAGTGCTTGATGCTCACGCCGCGCCGGGTCTGCTCCTCGTAGAGGAAGGCCTCGACCAGCAGCGAGGTCGCGAGGATCTTGTTGCGCGGGCTGTAGAGCAGGTTGGCGCGCGGCACGTGGGTGGCGCAGACCGGCTTGCACTTGCCGCAGCGCAGGCAGTCCTTGACCGAATCGGCGATGGCGCCGATGTCGCTCTGCTGCATGATCAGCGACTCGTGGCCCATCAGGCCGAAACTGGGCGTGTAGGCGTTGGTGAGGTCGGCCTGCAGGCCGTGCGCGGCCGGCGAATCGCCGCGCAGCAGCTTGCCCTTGTTGAAGCGGCCTTCGGGGTCGACGCGCTGCTTGTAGTCGGTGAAGGGCTGCAGCTCGGCGTCGCTCAGGAATTCGAGCTTGGTGATGCCGATGCCGTGCTCGCCCGAGATCACGCCGTCGAGGCTGCGCGCCAGCGCCATGATGCGCACCACCGCCGCATGGGCGGTCTGCAGCATCTCGTAGTTGTCGCTGTTGACCGGCAGGTTGGTGTGCACGTTGCCGTCGCCCGCGTGCATGTGCAGCGCCACCCACACGCGGCCCTTGAGCACGCGCTGGTGGATGGCCGCGCACTCGGCCAGGATCGGCGCGAACTCGGCGCCGCTGAAGATGGCCTGCAGCGGCTGGCGGATCTGGGTCTTCCAGCTTGCGCGCAGCGTGTGGTCCTGCAGGCGCGGGAACAGCGCGTCGACGTCCTGCAGCCAGCCGGCCCACAGCGCGCGCACCTCCTGCACCAGGGCCACGGCCTGCGCCACGCGGTCCTCCAGCAGCTCGGCCGAGGGAATGTCGTTGGCGTCGTCGCTCTTGCCAAGCGGCAGGTTGCCGCGCAGGAAGAAGGCCTCCAGCGCGTCGGCGAAGGCCAGCTTGTTCTGCAGCGAGAGCTCGATGTTGATGCGCTCGATGCCGTCGGTGTATTCGGCCATGCGCGGCAGCGGGATCACCACGTCCTCGTTGATCTTGAAGGCGTTGGTGTGCTTGCTGATCGCGGCCGTGCGCTTGCGGTCGAGCCAGAACTTCTTGCGCGCCTCCGGGCTGATGGCGATGAAGCCCTCGCCGCTGCGCGAATTCGCGATACGCACCACTTCCGAGGTGACGCGCGCCACCGCATCGGCGTCGTCGCCCGCGATGTCGCCGAACAGCACCATCTTCGGCAGGCCGCCGTGCTTCTTCGACTTGGTGGCGTAGCCAACCGCCTTGAGGTAGCGGTCGTCCAGGTGCTCCAGGCCCGCGAGCAGCACGCCCGAGCGCTTCTGCTCGGCGAACATGAAGTCCTTGATCTCGACGATGCTGGGCACCGCGTCCTTGGCGTTGCCGAAGAACTCCAGGCACACGGTGCGGGTGTGCGCGGGCATCTTGTGCACCACCCAGCGGCAGCTGGTGATCAGGCCGTCGCAGCCCTCCTTCTGGATGCCCGGCAGGCCCGAGAGGAACTTGTCGGTCACGTCCTTGCCCAGGCCCTCCTTGCGGAAGGTCTTGCCCGGGATGTCGAGGATTTCGGTGCGCAGCCTGGTCTTGCCGTCGGCCGCGAAGTACTGCAACTCGAACACGGCGCGCTCGGCGTCGTGGATCTTGCCCAGGTTGTGGCCGATGCGCGTGACCTCGAGCCATTCGGCCTGCGGCGTCACCATGCGCCAGGAGGCCAGGTTGTCCAGCGCCGTGCCCCACAGCACGGCCTTCTTGCCGCCCGCGTTCATCGCGACGTTGCCGCCCACGCAGGAGGCTTCGGCCGAGGTCGGGTCGACCGCGAACACGTAGCCCGCGCGCTCGGCCGCGTCGGCCACGCGCTGGGTGACCACGCCGGCCTCGGTCCAGACCGTGGGCACGGGCGCCTCCAGGCCCGGCAGCGCCATGAACTCGACCTCGGTCATGGCCTCGAGCTTCTCGGTGTTGATGACCGCGCTGTTCCAGGTCAGCGGGATCGCGCCGCCGGTGTAGCCGGTGCCGCCGCCGCGCGGGATGATGGTCAGGCCCAGCTCGATGCAGCCCTTGACCAGCAGGGCCATCTCGGCCTCGGTGTCGGGGCACAGCACCACGAAGGGGTACTCCACGCGCCAGTCGGTGGCATCGGTCACGTGCGACACGCGCGACAGGCCGTCGAACTTGACGTTGTCCTTGGCGGTGAGCCGGCCGAAGGCGCGCGTGGCCTTGCGGCGCAGCGCGGCGACGTTGCGGAACATGGTGTCGAAGGACGCGATGGCCTGCGCCACCAGCGTGGTCAGCTCACCGACCAGCAGGTCGCGCTGGGCGTCGACGTCGGGGGTGCGGCGCTTGGCGACTTCGCTCAGCCGGTGGTTGAGCGCATCGACCAGCTGGCCTCGGCGGCGCGGGTTGTCCAGCAGGTCGTCGACCAGGTAGGGGTTGCGCTGCACCACCCAGATGTCGCCCAGCACCTCGTAGAGCATGCGGGCCGAGCGGCCGGTGCGGCGCTCGTCGCGCAGCGACTGCAGCAGCGTCCAGCCGCGTTCGCCCAGCAGGCGGATCACGATCTCCCGGTCGGAGAAGCTGGTGTAGTTGTACGGGATCTCGCGCAGTCGGGCAGGCTCTGCGGCCTGCGTCAACAACGCAGTCAGCGCGATCGGAGCGTTCATCGGGGAGCACCTCGGCAGGACGCTGCGCGCCCTTGAACCGGGCCGGAGATTTTAAGTCAGCGCCGATGCCGGCGCTGACGGCTCAGAAAAGGACCCGGCTGCGGATGGTGCCGGGCACCTGGGCGAGCTTCTCGAGCGCCAGGTCGGACGAGGCCGCATCGATGTCGGTCACCACGTAGCCGACCTTCTCGTTGGTCTGCAGGTACTGCGAGGCGATGTTGATCTGGTTGTCCGAGAAGATCTTGTTGATCTCCGACAGCACGCCCGGCACGTTGTGGTGGATGTGCAGCAACCGGTGCTTGCCCGGGTGCGCGGGCAGCGCCACCTCGGGGAAGTTGACCGAGGAGATCGAGGTGCCGTTGTCGCTGTACTTGACCAGTTTCTCGGCCACCTCGCCGCCGATGTTGGCCTGCGCCTCCATCGTGGAGCCGCCGATGTGCGGCGTGAGGATCACGTTGTCCAGGCCACGCAGCGGCGACTGGAACTCCTCGTTGTTGCTGCCGGGCTCGACCGGGAACACGTCGATCGCCGCACCCCAGAGCTTCTCGCTTTGGATGCCCTGGGCCAGCGCGTCGATGTCGACCACCGTGCCGCGCGCCGCATTGATCAGGATGCCGCCCTGCTTCATGGCCGCGATCTCGGCCGGGCCGATCATCCATTTCGTGGACGGCAGCTCGGGCACGTGCAGGCTCACGATGTCGCTCTGGGCCAGCAGGTCGTGCAGCTTCGGCACCTGGCGTGCATTGCCCAGCGGCAGCTTGCTCACCACGTCGTAGAAGGCCACGTGCATGCCCAGGCCTTCGGCCAGCACCGACAGCTGGGTGCCGATCGAGCCGTAGCCCACGATGCCCAGCGTCTTGCCGCGGATCTCGTGCGAATGGGCCGCCGACTTCATCCAGCCGCCGCGGTGCACCAGCGCGTTCTTCGCCGGGATGCCGCGCAGCAGCAGGATCGCCTCGGCCAGCACCAGTTCGGCCACCGAGCGGGTGTTGGAGTACGGCGCGTTGAACACCGCCACGCCACGCTCGCGCGCCGCGTTGAGGTCGACCTGGTTGGTGCCGATGCAGAAGCAGCCGACCGCCACCAGCTTGGGCGCCGCCGACAGCACGTCGGCCGTGAGCTTGCTCTGCGAGCGGATGCCGAGGAAATGGACGTCGGCCAGCTTGGCCTTGAGCTCCTCGCCTTGCAGCGCCTTGGGCAGGGTCTCGATCTGCGAGTAACCCGCGCCCTTGAGGACCTCGATTGCAGAGGGATGCACACCTTCGAGCAGAAGGAACTTGATCTTGCTTTTGTCGAGGGAGGTCTTGCTCATGGGAGGTCGCGAAAGCCCTGCGAATCGCTCGCAAGACAGAGCTGAAAAGGAGGGATGACGATGCTAGCATGGTGCAGCGCAACACAACGGCTGGCGGGCCCCGGCCCGGGCGCCAAAAGGGTTTCCCCGCTTGGCGCCGTCGACACCCTCGTGCGACAAACATGACGCGGTTGTGTCACAGGCACGACCTACGATCAAGCACGGTCTACCATTCGCGCTTTTCTGCTTTCAAAATCCCATCAGGAGTCTTCATGCGATTCAAAACGCTCGCCTTGGCCTCGGCGCTCGCGGCAACACTGTTCAACACGGCGCAAGCGCAGACCGAGATCCAGTGGTGGCACTCGATGACCGCGGTCAACAACGAGTGGGTCAACGACCTCGCCAAGCAATTCAACGAAAGCCAGAAGGACTACAAGATCGTCCCGACCTTCAAGGGCACGTACGACGAGTCGATGACCGCCTCGATCGCGGCCTTCCGCGCCGGCAACGCACCGCACATCCTGCAGGTGTTCGAAGTGGGGACCGCCACGATGCAGGCCAGCAAGGGCGCGGTCATCCCGGTGGGCCAGATCATGAAGGACGCGGGCGAGAAGTTCGACCCGGCCGCCTACATCCCCGCCGTGGCCGGCTACTACACGGCCCCCAACGGCCAGATGCTGAGCTTCCCGTTCAACAGCTCGACCACCATCTTCTATTTCAACAAGGACGCCTTCAAGGCGGCCGGCCTGCCGACCGACAAGGCGCCGGCGACCTGGCCCGAAGTGGTGGCCGCGGCCGCCAAGCTCAAGGCCAGCGGCCACAAGTGCCCGTTCACCACCGCCTGGCAGAACTGGACCCAGGTCGAGAGCTTCTCGGCCTGGCACAACGTCGAGTTCGCCTCCAAGGCCAACGGCCTGCAGGGCCTGGACGCCCGCCTGAAGGTCGATTCGCCGCTGCATGTGCGCCACATCGAGAACCTGGCCAACATGGCCAAGCAGGGCCTGTTCGTCTACAAGGGCCGCGGCAACGTGCCCGAGGCTTCGTTCGTCTCGGGCGAGTGCGCCATGATCAACACCTCCTCGGGCTTCTACGGCAACGTGGCCAAGAACGCCAAGTTCGCCTACGGCCTGGCACCTCTGCCCTACTACCCGGACGTGCCGGGCGCACCGCAGAACACCGTCATCGGTGGCGCCAGCCTGTGGGTGATGTCGGGCAAGAAGGCCGAGGAGTACAAGGGCGTGGCCAAGTTCTTCAGCTTCATCTCGCAGCCTGAAGTGCAGTCCGCCAGCCACAAGCGCACGGGCTACCTGCCCGTCACGACCGCCTCGTACAAGCTGACCGAGGAATCCGGCTTCTACAAGCAGAACCCGGGCACCGACGTCGCCGTGACGCAGATGATCCGCAAGGTGACCGACAAGAGCCGCGGCATCCGCCTGGGCAACTACGTGCAGATCCGCGCCATCGAGGACGAAGAACTCGAACAGGTCTGGAATGGCAAGAAGACCGCCAAGGAAGCCCTGGACTCGATCGTCAAGCGCGGCAACGAGCAGCTCGAGCGCTTCCAGAAAGCCAACAAGGGCTGACGCCTTTTCGGTCTTCGCCGCACCGCCGGCACCCCGCCCTGGCCTCCCTGCGAGACAGAGAGGGTTCCCGCCGGTAAAAGAGGGGCGTCGACCACAGTAGACTCTGCCCGCCGCGCTTTCGAGCCCGGCGGGTTTTCTTTTATCCAGGGTCCCTATGGAAAAACGCGTTTTCTTTCGCTCCGGCTGGTTGCCGTGGCTGCTTCTGACACCCCAAATGGCGGTGATCCTGGTCTTCTTCTTCTGGCCTGCGGCGCAGGCCTTGCTGCAGTCGCTGCAGCAGCAGGACCCGTTCGGCACGTCCATCGAGTTCGTCGGCTTCGACAACTTCAGGCAGCTGTTCGCCGACCCGAGCTACGTCGAGTCCTTCAAGACGACCGCGCTGTTCTCGGTGCTGGTCGCCGGCATCGGCATCAGCCTGTCGCTGATGCTGGCGGTGTTCGCCGACCGCGTGGTGCGCGGCGCCACCTTCTACAAGACGATGCTGATCCTGCCCTACGCCGTGGCCCCCGCGGTCGCGGCCGTGCTGTGGGTGTTCATGTTCTCGCCGTCGCTGGGCGTCGTGGCCTATGCGCTGGGCAAGTTCGGCATCAACTGGAACCACCTGCTGGACTCCGGCCACGCCATGACGCTGATTGTCATGGCCTCGGTCTGGAAGCAGATTTCCTACAACTTCCTGTTCTTCCTGGCCGGCCTGCAGTCGATCCCGAAGTCGCTGATCGAAGCCGCCGCCATCGACGGCGCGCGCCCGTGGCGCCGCTTCTGGACGGTGCAGTTCCCGCTGCTCTCGCCCACCACCTTCTTCCTGCTGGTGATCAACGTGGTCTACGCCTTCTTCGACACCTTCGCGATCGTCGATGCGGCCACGCAAGGCGGCCCGGGCAAGGACACCGCGATCCTGGTCTACAAGGTTTATTACGACGGCTTCAAGGCCATGGACCTCGGCGGTTCGGCGGCCCAGTCGGTGGTGCTGATGCTCATCGTCGTGGCGCTCACGGTCGTGCAATTCCGCTACGTCGAGAAAAAGGTTCAATACTGATATGGTCGAAAAACGCGGAACCCACGGGATCCTGGCGCACGTCGTCATGGTGCTCGGCGTCCTGATCGTCGCCTTCCCGCTCTACCTGGCCTTTGTGGCCTCCACCCACACGGCGCAGGAGATCGTGCAGGCGCCGATGCCGCTGCTGCCCGGCGGCCACATGTGGGACAGCTACAAGGCCGCGCTGTTCGGCCGCGAAACCAGCGCCGGCTCCAATGCGCCGGTGGCCCACATGATGTGGGTCAGCTTCGTGACCGCCATGGTGATCTCGGTCGGCAAGATCTCGATCTCGCTGCTGTCGGCCTTCGCGATCGTCTACTTCCGCTTCCCGTTCAAGAAGATCTGCTTCTGGGCCATCTTCGTGACGCTGATGCTGCCGGTGGAGGTGCGGATCCTGCCCACCTACAAGGTGCTGGCCGACCTGAACATGCTCAACACCTATGCGGGTCTCACGGTGCCGCTGATCGCGTCGGCCACGGCCACCTTCCTGTTCCGCCAGTTCTTCCTGACGGTGCCCGAGGAATTGACCGAAGCCTCGCGCATGGACGGCGCGGGCCCGATGCGCTTCTTCTTCGACGTGCTGCTGCCCCTGTCGAAGACCTCGATCGCGGCGCTGTTCGTGATCCAGTTCATCTACGGCTGGAACCAGTACCTCTGGCCGCTGCTCGCGACCACCAGCGAAGACATGTACCCGGTGGTGGTGGGCATCAAGCGGATGATCGCCGGCGGCGACGGCCAGAACGAGTGGAACGTGGTGATGGCCACGGCCATCCTCGCGATGCTGCCGCCCGCGCTGGTCGTGGTGCTGATGCAGAAGTGGTTCGTCAAGGGCCTGGTCGACACAGAGAAGTGACCCACCCCCGAGGCGGGCTCACTTCGTGTAGCCCGCTCCCCCCTTAAGGGGGCACCACCAGCGGCCCGGCGAAGCCGGTTCTGCGGTGGTCCTGGAAAAAGAAATAGCGCCTCGTTGAGGCAGAGATCGAGAAGAACATGGCTGCACTTTCCCTTCGCAACGTCATCAAGCGCTACGGCGTGGGCCCCAAGGCCAACCAGGTCATCCACGGCGTGAGCGCCGAGATCGCCGACCATGAATTCATCGTGATCGTCGGGCCCTCGGGCTGCGGCAAGTCCACGCTGCTGCGCATGGTCGCCGGCCTGGAAGAAGTCTCGGCGGGCGAGATTTCCATCGGCGGGCGCGTGGTGAACGACCTCGAACCCTCCGAGCGCGACATCGCGATGGTGTTCCAGAACTACGCGCTCTACCCGCACATGACGGTCTTCGACAACATGGCCTACGGCCTGAAGATCGCCAAGGTGCCGGTGCCCGAGATCAAGACCCGCGTCGACAAGGCCGCGAAGATCCTCGAGCTGGGCCACCTGCTCGAGCGCAAGCCGCGCGAGCTGTCCGGCGGCCAGCGCCAGCGCGTGGCCATGGGCCGCGCGATCGTGCGCCAGCCGCAGGTCTTCCTGTTCGACGAACCGCTGTCGAACCTCGACGCCAAGCTGCGCGCCCAGACCCGCATCGAGATCCAGAAGCTGCACCGCGAGTTGGGCATCACCTCGCTGTTCGTGACCCACGACCAGGTCGAGGCCATGACCCTGGCGCAGCGCATCATCGTGATGAACGGCGGCGTGATGGACCAGTTCGGCACCCCCGAAGAGGTCTACAACCGCCCCGCGACCACCTTCGTGGCCAGCTTCATCGGCTCGCCGCCCATGAACCTGCTCAAGCACGCACCCGGCGTGCGCCCGGGCCAGATCCTCGGCGTGCGCCCCGAGCACCTGAAGCTGGACCAGACCGGCTGGACCGTGCAGGTCGAGCACGTCGAACTGCTGGGCGCCGAGCGCCTGGTCTACGGTCGCATCGGCGAGGAGCAGATCATCATGCGCACCGACGCAGCCGACCATCCGCCGACCGCCGGCGACACGGTCCATATCTCGGCGCCGCAGGAGAGCCTGCACTGGTTCGACGCCGGCTCCGGCAAGAGAACAGTCTGACCATGGCGGCGCCCTGGCCCTACCCCCGCTGGGTCGCGCATCGCGGCGCCGGCAAGCTCGCGCCCGAGAACACGCTAGCGGCCTTCCGGCTGGGCGCTTCGCATGGCTACCGCATGTTCGAGTGCGACGCCAAGCTCAGCGCCGACGGCGTGCCCTTCCTGATGCACGACAGCACGCTGGAACGCACCACCAGCGGCCGCGGCACCGGCGGCGACCGGCCGTGGGCCGAACTGTCGCAGCTCGACGCCGGCAGCTGGCATTCGCGCGCCTTCGCGGGCGAGCCGCTGCCCAGCCTGGAGAACGTGGCGCGCTACTGCGTGCGCAACCACCTGCTGCTGAACATCGAGATCAAGCCCACGCCCGGCGTCGAACGCCGCACCGGCGAAGTGGTGGCACGCGACGCCGCACGGCTCTGGGCCGGCGAGGCGATCCCGCCGCTTCTGACCTCCTTCAAGACCGAGGCGCTGGCCGGCGCGCGCGACGCGGCGCCCCAGTTGCCGCGCGGGCTGCTGCTCGACACGCTGTGGGACGGCTGGCTGGTCGCGGCGCGCGATCTGGGCTGCGTGGCGATCGTCTGCAACCATGCGTTGTGGGACGCCACCACCGTGGCCCTGGCCCATGAGGCCGGGATGCGCACGCTGAGCTACACCGTCAACGACGAGTGGGCGGCCGAGCGACTCATCGCCCTGGGCACCGACGGCATCATCACCGACCGCGTCGATCTGTTCAGCCCCGCGGGCTGAATCCGGCGCCGCCGCGGGCTCTCATAATGGCCCGATGAGATCCATTTCCCGCGGGCTGGCCGCCCTGCTGCTGCTGGCGGCCTTCGCCATGACCGCTGTCGCGGCCCCACCGCCGGCGGCCAAGGCCACGGCCGTGGCCGTGACCGCCGGCGACGGCAGCAATGGCAGCCCGGTGCCGGCGCCCGAAATCACGGTGCCCGCGCTGCGCGCCCGGCTCGACAAGATCCCCGAGGCGGTCGACACCGACGACGACGTCACGGCCCTGGTCGCGCAGACCCAGGACATCGTGGCCCAGGCCCAGCGCTTCGTGGCCTCGCGCGCCGGCCCGCTGGCCGACCTCAACGCCCGGCTGGGTGAACTGGGCACCGCCCCGCCCAAGGGCACCGCCGAGGACGCCGACATCACGCGCCAGCGGGCCGCGCTGGAAAAGGAACGCAACGCGCTGGACGCCGACATCCGGCTCGCACGCCTGGTCGCGGTCGACGCCCAGCAGCGCGGCAGCGACCTGCTCGCCCAGCGCCGCGCGCTGTTCGAGGCGCATCTGCTCGAACGCTCCAATTCACCGCTGGCCGGCGCCTTCTGGCGTGACATCCGCAGTGCCTGGCCGACCGACCGCGACCGGCTGGTGGCGCTCGAGAAGGAGGTCCGCACCGGTGTCTCGACCGCCCTGCACGGCCCCGAGCGCGGCGGCGTGATCGCCTCGCTGGTCGGCGCGCTGCTGCTGGCCCTGCTGGGCAGCTGGGCCGCCGAACACGGGCTCACCCGGCTCGCGGCCCGCAGCTTCCCGATGGGCCGGCTGCGGCGCTCGCTGCTGGCCGTGGCCATGGTGACGGCCACCGTGCTGATCGTGGCGCTGGCCGCGCAATGGGGCTGGCAGACGCTCGAGGACGCGGGCCAGTGGGGCCCGACCGCGCAGCGCCTGGGCGAATCGGTGGCCAACTTCGCCATCTTCGTGGGCTTCGTGATCGGCCTAGGCCGTGCCCTGCTGGCCAACGGCCGACCGTCGTGGCGGCTGCCGCCGATGGCCGACGCCATGGCCGCGCGCATGGCGCCCTACCCCTGGCTGATCGCGGGCGTGACCACGCTGATCTGGCTCACGACCCAGATCAACACGCTGGTCGACGCCAGCCTGGCCGCCACGGTTGCGACCCATGTGGCCACGGCCCTGGCGCTGACCGCACTGACGGTGGTGATGCTGATGCGCCTGCGCCTGCCCGAGGCCGACGTGGCGCCGGCCATCGCCGCAGCGCCCGCGCCCGACGCGCTCAAGCCGGAAGAGGCCGCGGCGCTCGCCGGCCGGCCCCTGTGGGTCGGGCTGGTGACCGGCGCGGTCGCGGTGGTGCTGATCGCGATCTGCGTGCTGGCCGCCTTCGGCTATGTGTCGCTGGCCAGCTTCCTCGCCAGCCAGCTGACCTGGACCGGCGTGGTGGGCGCCGCGGCCTACCTGCTGTTCAAGTTCACCGACGACCTGTTCATCGCGCTGCTGTCCTCGCGCAGCAATGCCGGCCAGCGGCTGCAGAAGAGCCTCAACGTCGCGCCGCAGACGCTCGACCAGGCGGCCATCGTGCTGTCCGCGGTGGGCCGCGTCGCGCTGTTCTTCTACCTGGTGATCGCGCTGCTGGCGCCGCTGGGCACGTCGCCGAGCGAACTGTTCCAGCGCAGCGGCAAGGTCGGCTCCAGCCTCAAGGTGGGCCAGTTCGAGCTGGTGCCGGGCGCGCTGTTCGGCGCGCTTGCGGTGCTGGTGATCGGCTTCCTCGTGCTGCGGCTGTTCAAGCGCTGGCTCGACAACAGCTACCTGCCGAGCACCACGCTCGAGCCCGGCATGCGCAGCTCGCTCACCACCCTGCTGGGCTATGTGGGCGGCATCCTGGTGGTCGCCTCGGCGCTGTCGGCGCTGGGCATCGGCATCGAACGCATCGCCTGGGTGGCGAGCGCGCTGTCGGTGGGTATCGGCTTCGGGCTGCAGGCCATCGTGCAGAACTTCATCTCGGGGCTGATCCTGCTGGCCGAGCGGCCGGTGAAGGTGGGCGACTGGGTGGTGCTGGGCACGGCCGAGGGCGACGTGCGTCGCATCAACGTGCGCGCCACCGAGATCCAGCTGGGCGACCGCTCGACGCTGATCGTGCCGAATTCCGAGTTCATCACCAAGACCGTGCGCAACATGACGCTGGCCAATGCCGAAGGCCGCGTGCTGATCCGCCTGCCGATGCCGCTGACCACCGACGCGCAGCAGGTGCGCACGCTGATGCTCGCGGCCTGCAGCACCCACGAGGGCGTGCTGGCGACGCCCGCACCCTCGCTCACGCTCGAGGGCATCGAGAACGGGCTGCTGATCTTCCAGGCCATCGCCTATGTGGCGAGCCCGCGGCTGGCGGGTGGCGTGCGCAGCGACCTGCTGTTCGTGATCCTCGAAGAGCTCAAGAAGGCCGGGCTGCCGATGGCGACGCCGACCACGATGGTGATGGCGCCGGCCGAGCCGGCGGCGGCGGCCGTGGTGCCGGCCACGCCCAGCTCGCCGATCCCCGGCACGCAGACCTGACGCGATTCGGGGATTCATGCACCGTCCCTGTGCGTTCCAGCCTCTAGACTCGCCATTGCCGGCAACGCATTGCGCGCGCCGGCCTGCTGCGTGCCGCGCCGGTCATCCAGACCGAAGCGGCATTCAGACGCATCCACGCTTCTTCGGAGACCTTCAGTGAAAAATGCCTTGCTTCGCACCCCCTTCAGCGCCGTGGCCCTGGCCCTCGGCATGCTGGCCGCCGCGCCCTCCTTCGCCGCCGACACCAAGTCGGTGGCCGTGACCGCCATCGTCGAACATCCCGCGCTCGACGCCGTGCGCGACGGCGTCAAGGCCGAGCTCAAGGCCGCCGGCTACGAAGAAGGCAAGAACCTCAAGTTCAGCTACCAGAGCGCGCAGGGCAACGTGGGCACCGCGGCGCAGATCGCCCGCAAGTTCGTGGGCGATGCCCCCGACGTGATCGTCGCCATCGCCACGCCCTCGGCGCAGGCCGTGGTGGCCGCCACCAAGACCATCCCGGTCGTGTACTCCGCGATCACCGATCCGGTCGCGGCCAAGCTGGTGAAGAACTGGGACGCCACGGGCACCAACGTGACCGGCGTGTCCGACCTGTCGCCGCTCGAGAAGCACGTGGCCCTGATCAAGCAGGTGGTGCCGAACGCCAAACGCATCGGCGTGATCTACAGCCCCGGTGAAGCCAACTCGGTGGCCATCGTCGCCGCGCTCAAGAAGGCTGCGACCGACGCCGGCATGACGGTGGTCGAAGCCGCCGCCGCACGCACCGTCGACGTGCCGACCGCCGCCCAGAGCCTGGTGGGCAAGGCCGACGTGATCTACACGCCGACCGACAACAACGTGGTCTCGGCCTTCGAGGGCATCGTCAAGGTGGCCCAGCAGGCCAAGCTGCCGGTGGTGGCCGCCGACACCGCCACCGTCGAGCGCGGCGCCGTGGCCGCCCTGGGCCTGAACTACAGCGACATCGGCCGCCAGACCGGCAAGATCGTGGTGCGCATCCTCAAGGGCGAGAAGCCCGGCACCATCGCCTCGCAGACCAGCACCAACTTCGAACTGGTGGTGAACCCCGGCGCGGCCAAGCTGCAGGGCGTGACCCTGTCCGAAGAACTGCTGAAGACGGCCAAGGTCGTGAGCACCAAGTAAGCCAGCCCCTGCGGGCCCGTCGCCGCCGTGTGGCGGCGGCGTCGGGCCTGTCCTCTTGCCTCGCAGGAAGCCCCCATGTCCCTCATCGCATCGCTGGGCGCCATCGAGATCGGTCTGATCTTCGGACTGGTCGCGCTGGGCGTCTTCATGTCGTTCCGCATCATCAATTTCCCCGACCTCACGGTCGACGGGAGCTTTCCGCTGGGCGCCGCCGTCGCCGCGACGCTGATCGTCGCCGGCTGGAACCCGGTCCCGGCCACCGTCATGGCCTGCATTGCCGGTGCGGCCTCTGGCTGGCTCACGGCCTGGCTCAACGTCAAGCTCAAGATCATGCAGCTGCTCGCGAGCATCCTGGTGATGATCGCGCTGTACTCGATCAACCTGCGCGTGATGGGCAAGCCCAACGTCGCGCTGATCACCGAGCCCACCGTGTTCACCATGGTCGACTTCGGCGGCATGCCCGAGCAGTGGGCCAAGCCGCTGTTGCTGCTGCTGATCGTGATCGCGGCCAAGATCGTGGTCGACATCTTCTTCGCCTCCGAAGCCGGGCTCGCGATGCGCGCCACCGGCAGCAACGCACGCATGGCGCGCGCCCAGGGCATCTCGACCGACTTCCACACCATGGCGGGCCTGGCGATCTCCAATGCGCTGGTGGCGCTGGCGGGCGCGCTGTTCGCGCAGAGCCAGGGCACGGCCGACATCTCGATGGGCGTGGGCACGATCGTGATCGGCCTGGCCGCGGTGATCATCGGCGAGACGCTGCTGCCCGCGCGCAGCATGGTGATCACCACGCTGGCCTGCATCATCGGCGCGCTGCTCTACCGCTTCTTCATCGCGCTGGCGCTCAACACCGACTTCATGGGCCTGCAGGCGCAGGACCTGAACCTGGTGACCGCCGTGCTCGTGGCCTTCGCGCTGCTGGTGCCCGCCTACAAGCGCAAGCTGGGCGCGCTTTTCAAGGGGAAGAACTGATGCTGCGCGCCCAACAACTCGAGATCACCTTCAACGCGGGCACGCCGATCGAGAACCGCGTGCTGCGCGGGCTCGACCTGGAGATCCCCACCGGCCAGTTCGTCACCGTGATCGGCTCGAACGGCGCGGGCAAGTCGACCTTCCTCAATGCGGTGAGCGGCGACCTGATCGTCGACCAGGGCCGCATCGAGATCGACGGCAAGGACGTCACGCGGCTCAACGCCTGGCAGCGCTCGGGCATGGTGGCCCGCGTGTTCCAGGACCCGATGGCCGGCACCTGCGAGGCCCTGACCATCGAGGAGAACATGGCGCTGGCCTGGAAGCGCGGCGAGCGCCGCAGCTTCGGCTTCGCGCTCAACCGCGGCCTGCGCGAGCTGTTCCGCGAGAAGCTGGCGATCCTCAAGCTGGGGCTGGAGAACCGGCTGACCGACCGCATCGGCCTGCTCTCGGGCGGCCAGCGGCAGGCGGTGAGCCTGCTGATGGCCTCGCTGCGGCCCTCGCGCATCCTGCTGCTGGACGAACACACGGCCGCGCTCGACCCCAAGACCGCGGCCTTCGTGCTCGAGCTCACGGCCAAGATCGTCGAAGGCAGCCAGCTGACCGCGATGATGGTCACGCACAGCATGCGCCAGGCGCTGGACTACGGTTCGCGCACCGTGATGCTGCACGAGGGCCAGGTGATCCTCGACGTGGCCGGACCGCAGCGCGATGGGCTTGACGTGCCCGACCTGCTGCGCATGTTCGAGCAGACGCGCGGCGAGAAGCTCGACGACGACAAGCTGCTGCTGGCCTGATGGCGCCGCAAGCCGTGCGGCTGCGCACGATGCACGCCGACGACCTCGAGGCCGTGCTCGCGATCCAGCTGGCCTGCTACGGCGCCGGTTTCGTCGAGGACGGCGCGCTGATCGCCCGCCGCCGCGCGGCCGCGCCGCACACCGGCTGGGTGGTCGAACAGGCCGGCGCGGTGCGCGCCTACCTCGCCGCCTATCCCTCGGTGCGGGGCAAGCTCACGCCGCTGCACGGCGAATTCGAGCCCGCGCCCGCGGCCGACGCGCTCTACCTGCACGACCTGGCGGTGCATCCGTCGGCGGCCGGTCTGGGCCTGGGGCCGTTGCTGGTGCGCCACGCCTGGGCCCACGCGGCGCAGGCGGGCTGGGCGCACTCGACACTGGTGTCGGTGCAGGCATCGGTCGGCTTCTGGGCGCGTCACGGCTATGCGGCGGTCGCGCCGGCGGGGCCCGCGCAGCAGGCCCGGCTCGACACCTACCCAGGCGACGCGGTGTACATGGCGCGCCGGCTCGGCTGAGGGCGGCTCAGCGGCGCCAGCCGCGCAGCACCAGCCACTGCACGGTGCCGCAAACGACCACCAGCGCGGCATAGGTGCTCATCCGGCCGTCGCGCCCGGACACCACGAGCCCGGCCACCAGGACCGCCACACCGGCGACAAAGGTGATCGCCCACTGCAGCCACCAGCGCGGCACGCCGGTGCGCGAGGCACCCAGGAAACGCCCGATCGCCACCAGCACCAGCGCGAGAAAGGCCGCCGGCGCGGCGAAATTCAGCAGGTGATCGAGGGTGTTCAGCAGGTCCATCAGAGGCGAAACGTGGGCCAGGCGGCAAAAATCATGGCGGTCATAGGGAATGCCATTGACCCCCGGGCGGGACCCGGTCGGCCGCTGATTTTATAATCGCTGTCTATGTCAGTCTGGGCCCTTGGGTTGAACCACACGACCGCGCCGCTCGATCTGCGCGGTCGTTTCGCGTTCGCGGTCGATCAGCTGGCCCCCACGCTGCAGAGCCTGCGCAGCTCTTTCGCCTCTGGCCGGCACCCGGCCATCGAGGCCGCGATCATCTCCACCTGCAACCGCACCGAGATCTATTGCGCGGCCGACCACACCGCCGTCGACCATGCGCTGGGCTGGCTGGCCGAGAGCGGCGGCGTGTCGCCGGCGCTGCTGCGCACCCATTCCTACACGCTGAGCAACGACGCCGTCGCGCGCCACGCCTTCCGCGTGGCCAGCGGCCTCGATTCGATGGTGCTGGGCGAGGCCCAGATCCTGGGCCAGATGAAGGACGCCGTGCGCGCTGCCGAAAGCGTCGGTTCGCTGGGCAGCACGCTCAACCAGCTGTTCCAGCGCTCCTTCGCGGTCGCCAAGGAAGTGCGCACCGCCACCGAGATCGGCGCGCATTCGATCAGCATGGCGGCCGCGGCCGTGCGGCTGGCCGGCCAGCTGTTCGAGGATTTGCGCCAGACCCGCGTGCTGTTCGTGGGCGCCGGCGAGATGATCGACCTGGCCGCGACCCACTTCGCGGCCAAGGAACCCAAGTCCATCACCATCGCCAACCGCACCATCGAGCGCGGCGAGAAGCTCGCCACCCGCTTCGGCGGCACCGCGATGCGGCTGGCCGACCTGCCGGCGCGGCTGGCCGAATTCGACATCGTGGTGAGCTGCACCGCCAGCACCTTGCCGCTGATCGGCCTGGGTGCGGTCGAACGCGCACTCAAGCAGCGCAAGCACCGCCCCATGTTCATGGTCGACCTGGCCGTGCCGCGCGACATCGAGCCCGAAGTCAAGGCGCTGGAAGACGTCTACCTCTACACCGTGGACGACCTGGCCCAGGTGGTGCAGCAGGGCCAGGCCAGCCGCCAGGCCGCGGTGGCGCAGGCCGAAGTCATCATCGACGCCGGCGTGCAGAGCTTCATGCACTGGCTGGACCAGCGCGGCACCGTGCCGCTGATCCAGCAGCTCAACGCCCAGACCGACGAGTGGCGCGCGGCCGAGCTGGCCCGCGCCCGCAAGCTGCTGGCCAGGGGCGAGTCGGTCGATGCGGTGCTGGAGGCGCTCTCGCGCGGCCTCACGCAGAAGATGCTGCACGGCGCCATGGCCGAGCTGCACGCGGGCGACGCCGCCGCGCGTGCCCAGACCGCGCAGGTGGTCTCGCGCCTGTTCCTGCGCGGCGACCCGCGCGGCCCCAAAGAGCGTTAGCGACGCTGGTCTGCCCGGCTGCCGCATGCGGCCGCCCGCCCCTGTCTTCCCTTTGACGGAAGGCGCCCTCTTCCCTTTTTCCGTTCCTGCCGTGAAACCCTTTCTGCGCCATCAACTCGAGCGCTATGCGCAACGCCTCGGCGAGCTGGACTTCCTGCTCTCGCGCGAGGACATCATGAGCGACATGGCGCAGTACCGCGTGATCTCCAGGGAGCACGCCGAGGTCACGCAGATCGCCGGCCGCTGGGCCCGCTACACGCAGCGCGAGGCCGACATCGCGGGCGCGCAGGAGATGCTCGACGACCCCGACATGGCCGAGATGGCGCGCGAGGAGATCGCCGGCGGCGAGGCCGAGCTGCTGCAGCTCGAGGACGAACTGCAGCGCCTGCTGCTGCCCAAGGACCCCGACGACGCGCGCAACGCCTTCATGGAAATCCGCGCTGGCACGGGCGGCGACGAGTCGGCGCTGTTCGCGGGCGACCTGCTGCGCATGTACACGCGCTACTGCGAGCGCGCCGGCTGGCGCTGCGAGATCGTCAGCGAGAGCCCGAGCGAGCTGGGCGGCTTCAAGGAAGTGGTGCTGCGCATCGTGGGCGACGACGTGTTCGGCCAGCTGCGCTTCGAATCGGGCGGCCATCGCGTGCAGCGGGTGCCGGCCACCGAGACGCAGGGCCGCATCCACACCAGCGCCTGCACGGTGGCGGTGCTCGCCGAGCCCGACGAGACCGTGGCGGTGCAGATCAACCCGGCCGACCTGCGCATCGACACCTACCGCGCCAGCGGCGCGGGCGGCCAGCACATCAACAAGACCGACTCGGCGGTGCGCATCACGCACATCCCGACCGGCATCGTGGCCGAGTGCCAGGACGACCGCAGCCAGCACCGCAACAAGGCCAAGGCGCTGCAGGTGCTGTCGGCCCGGATCCAGGAAAAGGACCGCAGCGAGCGCGCCGCCAAGGACGCGGCGCTGCGCAAGGGCCTGGTCGGCAGCGGCGACCGTTCCGACCGCATCCGCACCTACAACTTCCCGCAGGGCCGACTCACCGACCACCGGATCAACCTCACGCTCTACAAGCTGCTGCAGATCATGGAAGGCGACCTGGGCGACGTGCTGGCCGCCCTGCAGGCCGCGCGCGAGGCCGAACAGCTGGCCGAGCTGGAATCGAGCCTGCCCGCATGACGGACCTCCCACAAGCCCCTTCGACGCTGGCCCAGGCGCTGCGCGCCGCGGCCGCGCTGGGCGTGGACCGGCTCGATGCCCAGCTGCTGCTGCTGCAGGTGCTGCAGCGCCCGGTGCACGAGCGCGCCTGGCTGCTGGCGCACGACGGCGATGCGCTGCCCGCTGACGCGTGGACCGTGTTCGCGCAGCTGTGCGCACGGCGCGTCGCGGGCGAACCGGCCGCCTACCTGCTGGGCGAGAAGGAATTCCACGGCCTGGCGCTGCAGGTCGATGCCCGCGTCTTGGTGCCGCGGCCCGACACCGAGACGCTGGTCGAGTGGGCGCTCGAAGTCCTGGAGGCGCACCAGGCCCCGACCGTGCTCGACCTCGGCACCGGCAGCGGCGCGATCGCGCTGGCCGTGCAGCATGCACGCCCCGACGCCCGCGTCGACGCGGTGGACGCCAGTGCCGACGCGCTGGCGGTCGCGCGCGAGAACGGCCGCCGGCTGGGCTTGGCGGTGCGCTTCGCCCAGGCCGACTGGCTGGCCGGCGCGGCCACGGGCTACCAACTCATCGTGTCCAACCCGCCTTACATCGCGGCCGGCGACCCGCACCTGCCCGCGCTGGCGCACGAACCCGTGGCCGCGCTGGTGGCGGGCACCGACGGCCTCGACGACCTGCGCCGCATCGTGCGGGCCGCGCCCGGCCACCTGGCGGCCGGGGGCTGGCTGCTGCTCGAGCATGGCCACGACCAGGCCGATGCCGTGCGTGCGCTGCTGGCCGCGCAGGGCTTCGAGGAGGTTCAGCACCGCCACGACCTGGCCGGCATCGCGCGCTGCACCGGCGGGCGCTACGCCGGGCTTTGAATCCGCCGCGCGGCGCGAAAGCCGGCGCGGTGAAATAATCCGATCAGTCTATTTTCAGGAGTGCCCCCATGTCCGACGCCCAACAACGCATCGACGACCTCGTCAAGACCAACGAACTCGTGCTCTTCATGAAGGGCAACGCCAGCTTCCCGATGTGCGGCTTCTCCGGCCGCGCGATCCAGATCCTCAAGGCCGTGGGCGTCGACACGCGCACGCTCAAGACGGTCAACGTGCTCGACGACCAGGAGATCCGCCAGGGCATCAAGGAATACAGCAACTGGCCCACCATCCCCCAGCTCTACGTCAAGGGCGAATTCATCGGCGGTTCGGACATCCTGATGGAGATGTACGAATCGGGCGAGCTGCAGCAAGTGATCAGCGCCCCGGCGGCGTAAGCCGTCCCGCCGCCGCGCCACCCATTGGTGCGGCTGGCTCCGTGGGCGAATCGGGCGCCTTGCGCAATCAGTAACATGAGGGGCATCCGAGACCCCCATGACACTGACCCAAAGCCTGCTTCTCATCCTCGGGCTCATCGCGGCGAGCGCCTTCTTCTCGCTGGCCGAGATCACGCTCGCCGCCTCCCGCCGCCTGCGCCTGCGCCAGATGGCCGACGACGGCGACGCACGCGCCGACCGCGTGCTGCGCATCCAGGAACAGCCCGGGCCCTATTTCACCGTGGTCCAGATCGGCCTCAACGCGGTGGCGATCCTGGGCGGCGTGGTGGGAGAAGGCGCCTTCTCCCCCTTCTTCGCCGACCTGCTCGGCCGCTGGCTCAGCGCCGAAGCGGCCCAGGGTTGGGCCTTCGCGGCCTCGTTCTCGATCGTGATCGCGCTGTTCCTGGTCTTCGCCGACCTGTTCCCCAAGCGCCTGGGCATGAACGACCCCGAACAGCTGGCGGTGCGCATGGTCGGTCCGATGAACGTGCTGATCACCACCTTCAAGCCGCTGGTGTGGTTCTTCACGCGCTGCACCGACCTGCTGTTCAAGCTCCTGGGCGTGCCGCTGCAGCGCGTCGACCAGATCACCTCGGCCGACATCCTGGCCATGACCGAGGCCGGCGCCCGCGCGGGCGTGCTGGCCGCGCGCGAGCAGCAGGTGATCGCCAACGTGTTCGAGCTCGACACCCGGCTGGTCGGCAGCGTGATGACCTCGCGCGACCGCATCGCCTGGTTCCAGAAGGACGACCCCGAATCGGTGCTGCGCGCACGCATCGTGGCCGAACCCTTCTCCGCCTACCCGGTGTGCGACGGCGACATCGACCACGTGCTGGGCTACGTCGATGCCAAGGACATGTTCCAGCGCGTGCTGAGCGGCCAGCCGCTGGCGCTCGACCAGGGCGTGCCGCTGCACAAGGCGCTGGTGGTGCCCGACCGGCTCTCGCTGACCGAGGTGCTCGAGCAGTTCCGCCAGGCGCACGAGGACTTCGCGATCATCGTCAACGAGTACAGCCTGGTGGTCGGCGTGATCACGCTCAACGACGTGATGAGCACGGTGATGGGCGACCTGGTCGGCCCGCAGGAAGACGAGGAGCAGCAGATCGTGCGGCGCGACGAGAACTCCTGGCTGATCGACGGCGTGACGCCGGTGCAGGACGTGCAGCGCGCGCTCGACATCGACGTGCTGCCGCATGCCGACGAGTACGAGACGCTGGCGGGCTTCCTGATGGTGATGCTGCGCCGCGTGCCCAAGCGCACCGACAGCGTGGTCTGGGCCGGCTACACCTTCGAGGTGATGGACGTCGACAGCTACCGCATCGACCAGGTGATGGTGACGCGCACGCCGCCCAAGAACTAGTCCGCCGCGCGGTCCTTGAAGGTCCAGAGCCGCTGGTTGGCGAACACCGCGTCCGGGTACGGCGCCCGCCCGCGGCTGCCGTTGTAGCGGCCGAGCGTGAGGAACAGGTCGCCACGCTCGCGGTCCAGGTAGTGGCGCAGGATCACGCAGCCGAAGCGAAGGTTGGTCTGCATGTGGAACAGCTTGGCGGGATCGGCGTCGCCGATCACCCGGGTCCAGAAAGGCATGACCTGCATGTAGCCGCGCGCCCCGGCGCTCGAGACGGCGAACTTGCGGAAGTTGCTCTCGACCTGGACCAGGCCCAGCACCAGGCTCACGTCCAGCCCGGCGCGCTTGCTCTCGTACCAGGCGGTCTGGAGGAATTCCTTGCGCGAGGGCCAGTCGGCGATCTTCTTCTTGAGCCGCTCGCTCATGTCGCCCAGCCAGCGCAAATAGGCCATCCGCGCCTCGGTGCTCGCGAATTCGGGGATCGGGGGCGCCTTGTTGTGGATGGCCGAACTCAGCGCGGTGCGCACCGAGTCGATCAGCGGCTCCTCGATCTGCGCGCCGGCCCATGCGCCGCGCGGGCAGGCCAGCACCAGCGCACCGGCCGCCGCGCCGCCGAGCAGCTGTCGGCGGGAGGTGGCCGGCGTCAGGCTCATGCGGCCAGGCGGGACTGCAGGAAGCTCAGGGCCGCCGAGGCGGGCACCTTGGTCGCGGCGGTGTCGCGCCGGTGCTGGTACTCCAGCTCGCCTTCCTTGAGCCCGCGGTCCGAGATCACGATGCGGTGCGGCACGCCGATCAGTTCCCAGTCGGCGAACATCGCGCCCGGGCGCTCGCCGCGGTCGTCGAGCAGCACGTCGACGCCGGCCACCAGCAGCTGGTCGTAGAGCGCCTCGGCGGCGGTCTTGACCTCTGCGCTGCGGTCCATGCCGATCGGGCAGACCACCACGGTGAAGGGCGCGATGGCGTCGGGCCAGATGATGCCGCGCTCGTCGTGGTTCTGTTCGATGGCCGCGGCCGGCAGCCGTGTGATGCCGATGCCGTAACAGCCCATCTCGAGGAACTGCGGCTTGCCGTTCTCGTCGAGGAAGGTGGCATTCATCGGCTTGCTGTACTTGGTGCCGAGGTAGAACACGTGGCCCACCTCGATCCCGCGCTCGATCGCCAGCACGCCCTTGCCGTCGGGCGAGGCATCGCCAGCCACCACGTTGCGCAGGTCGGCCACCAGCACGGGCTCGGGCAGGTCGCGGCCCCAGTTCACGCCGGTGAAGTGGAAGTCGGGCACGTTGGCGCCGCAGATCCAGTCGGCCATCACCGCCACATCGCGGTCGGCGACGACCTGTACCGGCTTCTTCAGGTTCAGCGGGCCGAGGTAGCCCGGCTTGCAGCCGAAGTGCTCGTCGATCTCGGCCGTCGTCGCGAAGCGGAAGCCCTGGTCCAGGCCGGGCAGCTTGCCGACCTTGATCTCGTTCATGTCGTGGTCGCCGCGCAGCAGCAGCAGCCAGACCTGCACGCCCTTGGGCTGGCCGGCGGCATCGAGCAGTTCGGTGGCCAGCACCAGCGACTTGACCGTGCGCGCCAGCGGCAGGCCCAGCAGTTCGGCGACGTCGGCGCAGGTGCTCTTGCCCGGCGTGGGCGTCTGGGTCAGCGCCTGCGTGGCGGGGCCGCGCGGCGTGCCGGGCGCCAGCGCCTCGGCCTTCTCCATGTTGGCGGCGTAGTCGCTGTCGGGGCAGTAGACGATGGCGTCCTCGCCGGTCGCGGCGATCACCTGGAATTCCTCGCTCAGGTCGCCGCCGATGGCGCCGCTGTCGGCCGCCACGGCGCGATAGCGCAAGCCGAAACGATCGAAGATCTTGCGGTAGGCGCCGGCCATCGTCTGGTAGCTGGCCTTGGCGGAAGCACCGTCACGGTCGAAGCTGTAGGCGTCCTTCATGGTGAACTCGCGCCCACGCATCAGGCCGAAACGCGGACGGCGTTCGTCGCGGAACTTGGTCTGGATCTGGTAGAAATTCTTCGGCAGCTGCTTGTAGCTGCGGAATTCCTGGCGCGCGATGTCGGTCACCACTTCTTCGCTGGTGGGCTGGATCACGAAGTCGCGGTCGTGACGGTCCTTGATGCGCAGCAGTTCTGGGCCCATCTTGTCGAAGCGGCCGGTTTCCTGCCAGTACTCGGCCGGCTGGATCACCGGCGTGACGAGTTCGACCGCGCCGGCGCGGTCCATTTCCTGGCGCACGATGGCCTCGACCTTGCGGATCACGCGCAGTCCCATGGGCATGTAGCTGTAGATGCCGGCACCCAGCTTCTTGATCATGCCGGCGCGCATCATGAGCCGGTGGCTCGCGACTTCGGCATCAGCCGGCGCTTCCTTCTGGGTGGAGACAAAGAAACGGGAAGCTTTCATCGGTCGTTCGCGAGCTCAGGAAGGGGGTTTGGGCCGCAGGGCCAGGGAACTGGTCGCTTGCCGAGAGCGACCCGGCAGGCATAATCAACGCAGTTCAAAAATTGGGGTTTGATTATGCTCGACCGGGACGGCTTCAGGCCCAACGTCGGCATCATCCTGCTCAACCAGAGAAACGAGGTTTTCTGGGGCAAACGCATCCGCACTCACTCCTGGCAATTCCCGCAAGGCGGCATCGACCGAGGCGAGAGTCCCGAGCAAGCCATGTTCCGGGAATTGCATGAAGAAGTGGGACTCCAGCCGGAGCATGTGAGGATCGTCGCCCGTACCCGTGACTGGTTGCGCTACGAGGTGCCGGATCGGTTCATCCGCCGTGACGCACGGGGCCATTACAAGGGCCAAAAGCAGATCTGGTATCTGCTGCAGTTGGTCGGACACGACTGGGACCTCAACCTGCGTGCCACCGATCATCCGGAGTTCGATGCCTGGCGTTGGCACGACTACTGGGTACCCCTCGACGTCGTCGTGGAGTTCAAGCGCGGCGTCTATGAAATGGCGCTGACCGAACTCGCACGCTATCTGCCCCGCCAGGACTTCCGCAACCGCTTCCTGCGCAGCAACGTGCGCGCCCGTGAATTCGAGCGCCCGTCGTCTGCTGCAGGCCAAGACCCTCAGTTCGACCTGCCCCCGGGCGCCACCTTCGACCCGGACCCCAATGCCACGCCTGCCCACGACAACCCTGCCTCGCGCAACCCCTTCCATGTCCCGCGCTAGCCGCGCCCTGCTGCTGGCCTGCCTGCTCGGCGGCGCAGGCGGTGGTGCCATCGGCCAGATCTTCCAGGGCCCCGACTGGAAGGAAAGCGACGCCCCGCCGCCGCCGGCCTACGACCTGCGCCGCCTGGTGCCCTTCGAAGTGCCCGCCTACATGACCCTCAAGTTCGGCGTGGACCCGGCGACCATCGTGATCACCGACGACGGCCTGGTGCGCTACGTCGCCGTGGGCACCAGCAAGTCCGGCAACGCGGTCAATGCCTTCTACGAAGGCGTGCGCTGCGCGACCGGCGAGGTCAAGAGCTATGCGCGCTCGAGCGGCAGCGGCTGGGAGCTGGTCGCCAATCCGGAATGGAAGCCGATGGCACTGGTGAACTCCAACTACACCCACGCGCTCGCGGTCCAGGGCCTGTGCCGCAGCGGCGCCCCGCGCGCCAGCGTCGGCGAGATGATTCGACGGCTCAAGAATCCGGTGCAGGAACTCGAATAATCCGAGCTCTGCGCGCTGACTGGCGTCAGCGCGCGCCCATCAGCACCATGTTGTCCCGGTGCACCATCTCGGGCTCGGCCGCATAGCCCAGCAGCCGCTCGAATTCGGCCGACGGCTTGCGGCACAGCGTGCGGGCCTCGGCACTCGAATAGTTGGCCAGGCCGCGCGCGACCTCTGCGCCCTGCGGATCGCGCACCGCGATCACGTCGCCGCGCGAGAACTCGCCCTCCACGCCCGTCATGCCGATCGGCAGCAGGCTCTTGCCTTCGCCGCGCAGCTTGGCGGCCGCGCCCGCGTCCACGGTGACGGCGCCGCGCAGCTGCAGATGGTCGGCCATCCAGCGCTTGCGCGCCTGGTGCTTGGCGGTCTGCGCCACCAGCAAGGTGCCGATGGCTTCGCCGCGCGCCAGGCGCAGCAGGGCATCGGGCTCCCGGCCCCAGGCGATCACGGTCGAGGCGCCCGAGCCGGCCGCGCGCTTGGCTGCGAGGATCTTGGTGATCATCCCGCCGCTGCCGATGGCCGAGCCCACGCCGCCCGCCATGGCCTCGAGCGCCAGGTCGCCGGCCAGGCCCTCATGCACGAAAGTGGCCTGCGGGTCCTTGCGCGGGTCGGCGGTGTAGAGGCCCTTCTGGTCGGTGAGGATCACCAGCGCGTCGGCCTCGACCAGGTTGGCGACCAGCGCGCCCAGCGTGTCGTTGTCGCCGAACTTGATCTCGTCCGTGACCACCGTGTCGTTCTCGTTGATCACCGGCACCACGCCCAGGCCCAGCAGCGTGAGCAGGGTCGAGCGCGCGTTCAGGTAGCGCTCGCGGTCCGCCAGGTCGGCGTGCGTGAGCAGCACCTGCGCGCTGCCGACGCCGTTCAGCCGCAGCTTGGTCTCGTAGATCTGCGCCAGGCCCATCTGGCCCACCGCGGCCGCGGCCTGCAGTTCGTTGATCTCGCGCGGGCGCGTGCGCCAACCCAGGCGCTTCATGCCTTCGGCGATCGCGCCGCTGGACACCATCACCACCTCGCGGCCGTCCTGCATCAGGCTGGCCAGCTGGCGGCACCATTCACCGATGGCCGCCTCGTCGAGCCCGCGGCCCTCGTTGGTGACCAGGCTCGAGCCCACCTTGACGACGATCCGGCGCGCATCGCGCAAGGCAGTGGAAGCGAAGGTGGAGCTCATGGTGCAGGCGAGGCGGAATCAGAAACTCGAAAACAGGGGCGACCGCGGCCGCCCCGGGGAAACGCTCAGGCGAAGCGCGGATCGACGTCGACCGGCGGCTGCTCGGCCACCTGCTGCGCCTTGACGTGCTGGTAGATGGCTTTCACGAGCGGCTCGCAGCCATCGCGGGTGAGTGCCGAGATCTCGAACACCGGGCCCTTGAAACGCAACCGCTTGACGAAGTCCTTGACGCGCGCGGCGCGCTCGTCGGACGGCACCATGTCGAGCTTGTTGAGCACCAGCCAGCGCGGCTTGTCGTAGAGGCCCGCGTCGTATTTCTTGAGCTCGCCGGCGATGGCCTTGGCCTGTGCCACGGGGTCGACGCCTTCGTCGAAGGGCGCGAGGTCGACCACATGCAGCAGCAGGCGGGTGCGCTGCAGATGGCGCAGGAACAGATGGCCCAGGCCGGCGCCCTCGGACGCACCCTCGATCAGGCCGGGCAGGTCGGCCACCACGAAGCTCTGCTCGGGGCCGACGCGCACCACACCCAGGTTGGGATGCAGCGTGGTGAAGGGATAGTCCGCGATGCGCGGGCGGGCGTTGGAGATGGCCGAGATCAGCGTCGACTTGCCGGCGTTCGGCATGCCCAGCAGGCCCACGTCGGCCAGCACCTTGAGCTCGAGCTTGAGGCTCTTCTTGTCGCCCGGCCAACCCGGCGTCTTCTGGCGCGGTGCGCGGTTGATCGCGCTCTTGAAGCGCATGTTGCCGAAACCGCCGTCGCCGCCCTTGGCGATCGTGACCATCTCGCCCGGCACCAGCAGTTCGTACAGCACCTCGCCGGTCTCGGCGTCGGTGATGATGGTGCCGACCGGCATCTTCAGCACGATGTCGTCGCCGGCGGCGCCGAACATGTCGGAGCCCATGCCGTGCTGGCCGCGCTTGGCTTCGTGGCGCCGCGAATAGCGGAAGTCGACCAGCGTGTTGAGGTTGATGTCGGCCACGGCGAACACATGCCCGCCCCGACCGCCGTCACCCCCGTTGGGACCGCCGAATTCCTTGTACTTCTCATGACGGAACGACACGCAGCCGTTGCCGCCATCGCCGGCGGCGATGTCGATGAAGGCTTCGTCGACGAACTTCATGGGATGTCCAGTTTACAAATGAAAGGCCCGGCAGGCGACTTCGATGTGAAGTCTCCCCCCGCGAGCGGAAAAATGGAGACGCCCGGACGAGCGGGCGAAAAATGCAGAAGCCCCGACAAGCGGGGCTCCGGGCAGATCGAAACGACGGTGCTTACGCAGCCGGCGTCACATTGATCGTGTGCTTGTTCAGCGCGCCCTTGATGGCGAACGACACGTGGCCGTCGACCAGTGCGAACAGCGTGTGGTCCTTGCCCACGCCGACGTTGACGCCGGGGTGGAACTGGGTGCCGCGCTGACGCACGATGATCGAGCCTGCGCTGATCAGTTCACCGCCGAACGCTTTCACGCCCAGCATCTTAGGCTTGGAATCGCGCCCGTTTCGCGTGGAGCCGCCGCCTTTTTTCTGTGCCATGGTGCTTTCCCCTTAACCGGCGATCGCGCCGATTTGCAGTTCGGTGAACTGCTGGCGATGGCCTTGGCGTTTCTGATAGTGCTTGCGACGGCGCATCTTGAAGATGTGCACTTTGTCGTGCTTGCCGTGCGAGAGCACAGTGACCGTGACGGATGCGCCGGACACCAGGGGCGTGCCGACCTTGATTTCCGCGCCGTTGCCGACTGCGAGAACCTGATCGATCACGATCTCCTGGCCTACGTCCGCAGCAATCTGTTCTACTTTAATTTTTTCGCCGGAAGCAACGCGATACTGCTTGCCGCCGGTTTTTATGACCGCGTACATGATGACCTCTTGATGAAGATGGCTCCGCGGCGAATTCCGCAGAGCCCAAGATTCTAGCACGGGCTCTTTCCCCGAGCCAATGCGCTCCGGCAGGCATCCCCAGCGCTCCCTATAATTTGGCTTCGCACCCGCGGCCCGCGCCGCTCGTCCTTCACTTCAAGCAGCGCCCCGTCGCGTCACCGTTTTGCCCAGCCCCGCAGCAGACTCCTCCCCGACGACCTCCGTTCTGGCGCTGATTGCTGGCGACATGGTCGAAGTCGATCGCGTGATTGCACGCCGCCTCGATACCGGGGTGCCGCTGGTCAGCCATGTGTCGCAGTACATCATCTCCGCCGGCGGCAAGCGGCTGCGGCCGGCCTTGCTGCTGCTGATGGCCGGCGCGCTGGGCTACCGCGGCGAGCAGCGCTTCAACCTCGCCGCCGTGGTGGAATTCATCCACACCGCGACCCTGCTGCACGACGACGTGGTCGACGAATCCACGCTGCGGCGCGGCCGGCCGACGGCCAACGAATCCTTCGGCAACCCGGCCAGCGTGCTGGTCGGCGACTTCCTCTACTCGCGCGCCTTCCAGATGATGCTGGATGCCAACAACATGCGCGTGATGCAGATCCTGGCCGAGGCGACCAACATCATTGCCGAGGGCGAGGTGCTGCAGCTCATGAACATGCATGACGCCACGCTCGACGAATCGGCCTACCTGCGCGTGATCCGCTCCAAGACCGCCAAGCTCTTCGAGGCTAGCACCCGGCTGGCCGCGGTGCTGGCCGGCGCCGACGCCGCGACCGAGGAAGCCTGCGCCTCCTACGGCCAGGCCCTGGGCACGGCGTTCCAGGTCATCGACGACGTGCTGGACTACGAAGGCGACGCCAGCGAAACCGGCAAGAACGTCGGCGACGACCTGCGCGAAGGCAAGACCACGCTGCCGCTGATCCTCGCGATGCAGCGCGCCGCACCCGCGCAGAGCGCGCTGGTGCGCGACGCCATCGAGACCGGCGACACCACCCAGCTGCCCCACATCGTGGCCATCGTGCGCGAAACGGGCGCACTGGAGGCGACCCGCGCCGCCGCCGCCGCCGAAGCGCAACGCGCCATCGATGCATTAAGTGGTTTTTCTGCGAATTCGCACGTCCAAGGTTTGCTACAATTAGCGGCTCAGTTGCTTGAGCGACGCGCCTAGACCCCTCACGAGAGTGAGCAACCAGGACGATTTCTCTTTTCTTGCAACCACCATCGGGGTGTAGCTTAGCCTGGTAGAGCGCTACGTTCGGGACGTAGAGGCCGGAGGTTCGAATCCTCTCACCCCGACCAGCCTTTTGAGGCTGTAATACACAATGCTGCGCCGTCATTCGATGGGCAGCCGTTTACAGTCCCTGGGCGATCAGCGATGATCGTGAAGCACTTTTTCACGTTTTTTACATTCGCTGATGGCCGCTGCAGATCCCATTGCCAAAGATAGCGCCTCCGTCGCCCTCCCGGGCCTCGCGCGAGCGTTGATCTCTGCCGGCAAGCTGCCCGCCAAGACCGCCGAAGAAATCTACCAGCGCTCGCTCTCGGGGCGCTCCAGCTTCATTGCCGAGCTCACCGGCACTGGCGCCGTGTCCGCGGCCGATCTCGCACACACCTTGTCCAGCGCCTTCGGCGCGCCCTTGCTCGACCTCGACGCCATCGATCCGCAGCGGCTGCCCAAGGACCTGCTGGATCCGAAGCTGTGCCAGGCCTACCGGATCGTGGTGCTCAGCAAGCGCAACAACCGGCTGATCGTCGCCACCGCCGACCCCTCCGACCAGCAGGCCGTCGAGAAGATCAAGTTCGCCTCGCAGATGGGGGTCGACTGGGTCATCGCCGAGTACGACAAGCTCTCCCGCATGGTCGAGCAGGCGGCGGTCACCGCGGCCGAGACCATCGACGGCATCGTCGGTGCCGAATTCGAGTTCGACGAAGCCTCGATCGACTCGCCCAGCGAAAGCGCCGAACAGGCGGTGGCCGAAGTCGAGGATGCGCCGGTGGTGCGCTTCCTGCACAAGATGCTGCTCGACGCCTTCGCGATGCGCGCCTCGGACATCCACTTCGAACCCTACGAGCACCAGTACCGCGTGCGCTTTCGCATCGACGGCGAACTGCGCGAGATCGCGAGCCCGCCGCCGGTCATCAAGGACAAGCTGGCCTCGCGCATCAAGGTCATCTCCAAGCTCGACATCTCCGAGAAGCGTGTGCCGCAGGACGGCAAGATGAAGCTCAAGATCGGGCCCGACCGGGTGATCGATTTCCGGGTCAGCACGCTGCCGACGCTGTTCGGCGAGAAGATCGTGATCCGGATCCTGGACCCGAGCAGCGCCAAGCTGGGCATCGATGCGCTGGGCTACGACGCGGTCGAGAAGGAGCGACTGCTCACCGCGATCGGCCGGCCCTACGGCATGGTGCTGGTCACCGGCCCCACGGGCTCGGGCAAGACGGTGTCGCTCTACACCTGCCTCAACCTGCTCAACAAGCCCGGCGTGAACATCGCGACCGCGGAAGACCCGTCGGAAATCAACCTGCCGGGCGTCAACCAGGTCAACGTCAACGAGAAGGCCGGCCTGACCTTCGCCACCGCGCTGCGCGCCTTCCTGCGCCAGGACCCCGACATCATCATGGTCGGCGAGATCCGCGACCTCGAAACCGCCGACATCTCGATCAAGGCCGCGCAGACCGGCCACCTGGTGCTCTCGACGCTGCACACCAACGACGCGCCGACCACGCTCACGCGGATGCGCAACATGGGCATCGCGCCCTTTAACATCGCGTCGAGCGTCATCCTGATCACGGCCCAGCGCCTCGCGCGTCGGCTGTGCACGGTGTGCCGCGAACCGCTCGAGATCCCGCGCGAGGCCTTGCGCGATGCCGGCTTCAAGGAAGCAGACATCGACGGCAGCTGGAAGCCCTACCGCCCCGTCGGCTGCTCGGCCTGCAACGGCGGCTACAAGGGGCGCGTGGGCATCTACCAGGTCATGCCGGTGTCCGAGGAAATCCAGAAGATCATCCTGCGCGACGGCAGTGCGATGGAAATCGCCAAGCAGTCCGAGGCCGAAGGCGTGCGCTCGCTGCGCCAGTCGGGCCTGAAGAAGGTGATGCAGGGACTGACCTCGCTCGAGGAAGTGCTCGCGGTCACGAACGAATAGCATTGTTGAGAAGCGGAACCCCCATGGCAACGGCAACATCCACCCCACGCGGACACAAGGAATTCGTGTACGAATGGGAGGGCAAGGATCGCAACGGCAAGCAGGTGCGTGGCGAACTGCGCGCGGCCGGCACCAACCAGGTCCAGGCCGCGTTGCGGCGCCAGGGTGTGCTGCTGACCAAGGTGAAGAAGCGCCGCATGCGCTCGGGCAAGGCCATCAAGCCCAAGGACATCGCGATCTTCACGCGCCAGCTGGCGACCATGATGAAGGCCGGCGTGCCGCTGCTGCAGGCCTTCGACATCGTCGGGCGCGGCAACGCCAACCCGAGCGTCGCCAAGCTGCTCAACGACATCCGCAGCGACGTCGAGACCGGCACCTCGCTGTCGGCCGCCTTCCGCAAGTTCCCCAAGTACTTCGACAACCTCTACTGCAACCTGGTCGAAGCCGGCGAAGCCGCGGGCATTCTGGAAGAACTGCTGGACCGGCTCGCCACCTACATGGAGAAGACCGAGGCCATCAAGTCGAAGATCAAGTCGGCGCTGATGTACCCGATGTCGGTGGTGGTGGTCGCGTTCATCGTGGTGGCCATCATCATGATCTTCGTGATCCCGGCCTTCAAGGAAGTGTTCAGTTCCTTCGGCGCCGACCTGCCGGCCCCGACGCTGATCGTGATGGGCATCAGCGAGTTCTTCGTGTCCTACTGGTGGCTGATCTTCGGCGTGATCGGCGGCGGCATCTACTTCTTCCTGCAGGCCTGGAAACGCAACGAGAAGGTGCAGCGCGTCATGGACCGGCTGCTGCTGCGCCTCCCGATCTTCGGCACGCTGATCGACAAGTCCTGCGTCGCGCGCTGGACCCGCACGCTGGCGACCATGTTCGCGGCCGGCGTGCCGCTGGTCGAAGCGCTCGACTCGGTGGGCGGCGCGTCCGGCAACTCGGTGTATGCCGATGCCACGGTCAAGATCCAGCAAGAAGTCTCGACCGGCACCAGCCTGACGACGGCCATGACCAACGCCAACGTGTTCCCCTCGATGGTGCTGCAGATGGCCGCCATCGGCGAAGAATCCGGCTCGATCGACCACATGCTGGGCAAGGCCGCCGACTTCTACGAGGCCGAGGTCGACGACATGGTCGCCGGCCTGTCGAGCCTGATGGAACCCATCATCATCGTGTTCCTGGGCACCCTCATCGGCGGCATCGTGGTGTCGATGTACCTGCCCATCTTCAAGTTGGGCCAGGTCGTCTGATGCTCGTATCGCAAGGTGTGGACGCCGCGTTGGCCGGCGTGTTCGGGCTGCTGATCGGCAGTTTTCTCAACGTGGTGATCTACCGCCTGCCCAAGATGCTCGAGCGGCAGTGGGTGTCGGATTGCGCCGGCCTCGACGGCAGCGAACCGGGCGCCGTCGAGCCCTTCAACCTGATGGTGCCGCATTCGCGCTGCCAGCAGTGCGGCCACGTGATCCGCTGGTACGAGAACGTGCCGCTGCTGAGCTACCTGATGCTGCGCGGACGCTGCTCGGCCTGCAGCACGCCGATCGGCCTGCGCTACCCGCTGGTCGAGCTCGTGACCGGCCTGCTGTTCGCCTGGTGCGTCTGGCGCATGCCCGGCCAGTGGGCGGCGCTGGCCTGGTGCGGCTTCTCGGCCGCGCTGCTGGCGCTGGCGCTGATCGACTGGGACACCACGCTGCTGCCCGACGACATCACCCTCCCCCTGCTGTGGGCCGGGTTGCTGGCCTCGATGCTGGGCTTCACCGGCGTGGCCTTGAACACCGCCGTGGTGGGCGCGGTCGCCGGCTACCTCTCGCTGTGGAGCGTGTACTGGCTGTTCAAGCTCGCCACCGGCAAGGAAGGCATGGGCTACGGCGACTTCAAGCTCTTCGCGGCCTTCGGCGCCTGGTTCGGCTGGCAGGCGCTGGTGCCGATCGTGCTCATGGCCTCGGTGATCGGCGTGGTCGTCGGCCTGGCGCTCAAGTTCAACAACGGGTTGCGCGAAGGCGGCTACGTGCCCTTCGGCCCCTTCCTCGCCGGTGCCGGCTTCACGGCCATGTTCTTCGGTGCCGACGCGATCCTGCGCGTGGTCGGCCTTGGGTGACCCCATGCGCATCGGCCTGACCGGCGGCATCGGCAGCGGCAAGAGCACGGTCGCGGCCCTGCTGGTGCAGCGCGGCGCGACCCTGGTCGACACCGATGCCATTGCGCGTGCCATCGCCCAGCCCGGCGGTGCGGCCATGCCCGCGATCGAGGCCGCCTTCGGCGCCACGGTCCTCGATGCCGACGGCGGCCTCGACCGTGCCCGCATGCGCGCGATCGTATTCAGCGACACCGACGCCCGGAAGCGGCTCGAAGCCATCCTGCACCCGCTGATCGGCCTCGAAACCGAGCGTCAGGCCGCGGCCGCCACCGGCGCGCCGATCGTCTTCGACGTGCCGCTGCTGGTCGAATCCAGGCGCTGGCGGGGCCTCGTGGACCGCGTGCTGGTGGTCGATGCGCACGAGGCCACGCAGCTGCAGCGTGTGGTCGCGCGCTCCGGCTGGACGCCCGAGGCCGTGCAGGCCGTGATCGCGCAGCAGGCGCCGCGCCCTGCGCGCCGTGCCGCCGCCGACGCCATCATCTTCAACGACGGGCTCGACCTGCAGCAGCTGGCCCGGGAAGTGCACCAGCTGTGGGCGCGCTGGACGACCCAATGAAGCAAGACGACACACCCTGCGCGCCACCCGGCGGCTATGATCCCTCGACAGGAAACGATACACCCGCGTGATTCTTTACGAGTACCCCTTCAACGAGCGCATCCGGACCTACCTCCGGCTGGAGCATCTGTTCCGCCGGCTGGGCGAGTTGGTCCCCTCGGACTCCGCCCTCTCCCATCACTACGCCCTGGTCACGATCTTCGAGATCATGGACGTGGCGGCGCGCGCCGACCTCAAGGCCGACGTGCTGCGTGATCTCGACAAGCACAAGAGCGTCTTCAACAGCTACCGCGGCAATCCGGCGATCTCGGAGGCCGCGCTCGACCAGGTCGTCGCGCAGCTGGAGCGCAACTTCGCCACGCTCCACACCCTGCCCGGCAAGGCCGGCCAGGCGTTGACGGAGAACGAGTGGCTCATGAGCATCCGCAGCCGCGCCGGCATTCCCGGCGGCACCTGCGAGTTCGACCTGCCGGCCTACCATGCATGGCAGAACCGCCCTCCCACGGCGCGGCGCAAGGACCTGGAACGCTGGTCGGCGACCCTGTCGCCGCTGGCCGAAGCCATCTACCTGCTGCTCAAGCTGCTGCGCGATGCCGACGTGCCCTACAAGGTCATGGCGGCCGGCGGCCAGTTCCAGCAGAATCTGCCGCAAGGCCGGAGCTTCCAGTTGCTGCGCCTGCGCATCGACCCGCGGCTGGGCGTGATCCCCGAGATCAGCGGCAACCGCCTGATGGTCTCGGTGCGGCTCATGCGCCACGAAGCCGACGATCGCCTGCATGCCAGCACCCAGGACACCCCTTTTGAATTGACGCTCTGCGCGTGATCCGCACGCAGGCGAACCGGCTTGGACGCCCCTTGCGGGCGCGAAGCGCAGGAGAAACACGATGAGCACCCGAAGCACACCGACCGGCGAACGCATCGTCCGCTGCCCCGGCTGCGGCCAGGACAGCGTCTACGGCCCCAGCAATGCCCACCGACCCTTCTGCAGCGCACGCTGCAAGGGCGTCGACCTGGGCGCCTGGGCCAGCGAGGAATTCCGCGTGCCGACCGAGGCGCCGCCGGACGAAGCCACGTTCGGCGACCCGCGGCTGCAGTGAGGAAAAGCGCAGCCTAGGCCGCGCGCTCTTCGCTCAGCCACTGCAGCACCGGCAGCGCTCCCGGCAACACCGGGCTCACGTCCAGCGGCAGCTGCTGCCAGCGCATGGCCTGGCCTTCACGCATCTCGAACTCGCCGGACCACGCGCGCACCTTGCACCAGTGCAGCCGCACCAGCGCATGCGGGTAGTCGTGCTCGGTGACCTTCCAGACCTCGGCGCCCGCGATGGTGATGCCGAGTTCTTCCTCGAGTTCGCGGCGCAGCGCCTCTTCGACCGTTTCACCGGCCTCGATCTTGCCGCCGGGGAACTCCCAGTAGCCCGCGTAAGGCTTGCCTTCGGGGCGCGTCGACAGCAGCAGGGCCTCGTCGGCGCCGATCAGGATGCCGACCGCGACTTCGGTGTGCTTGCGCCCGGTCATGCTCTTCCTGCGTAGTCGCGCGCGAACTGGTAGGCCACGCGGCCGCTGCGCGAGCCGCGTTCCAGCGCCCAGACCAGCGCCTCGGGCCGTGCGGCCTCGATCGCCGCAGCCGTCACGCCGAAGGAGGACAGCCACTGCGCCGTGATCGCCAGGTACTCGCTCTGGCTGAAGGGATAGAAACTGACCCAGAGGCCGAAGCGCTCCGACAGCGAGATCTTCTCCTCGATCACCTCGCCCGGGTGCACCTCACCGTCTTCGGTGTGGGTATAGCTCAGGTTGTCCTTCATGTACTCGGGCAGCAGGTGGCGCCGGTTGCTGGTCGCGTAGATCAGCACGTTGGGCGTCGAGGCGGCCACCGAGCCGTCGAGGATGGACTTGAGCGCCTTGTAGCCGGGCTCGCCTTCGTCGAAGCTCAGGTCGTCGCTGAAGACGATGAACTTCTCGGGGCGGTTCGCCACCACCTCGACGATGTCGGGCAGGTCGGTCAGCTCGGCCTTGTCGACCTCGATCAGGCGCAGGCCCTGCGGCGCATAGGCGTGCAGACAGGCGCGGATCAGCGACGACTTGCCGGTGCCGCGGGCCCCGGTCAGCAGCACGTTGTTGGCGGGCTTGCCCTCGACGAACTGGCGTGTGTTGCGCTCGATCTTTTCCTTCTGGACGTCGATTTCCTTGAGCGCATCGAGCGGCATCTGGGCCAGATGGCGCACCGGCTCTAGCACGCCGTGGCCCGAGCTGCGGCGGCGGTAGCGCCAGGCGATCGCGGCATCCCAGTCGGCGGGCGCCTGCAGTGGCTGCGGAAGGATCGATTCGATGCGCGCGATCAGCTGCTCGGCGCGTTCGATGAGCTTGTCAAACTTGTCGTTCATGGTTCTGTCAGCAAGAAAACAGGAAGACGAAACGGCGCGCCCGTGCGCCGCCTGCGGCAGATCAAGACCGGTAGTCGGCGTTGATGGAGACGTAATCGTGGCTCAGGTCGCAGGTCCAGACCGTGTCGAAGGCCGTGCCGCGGCCCAGGCCGATGCGCACCGTGATTTCGCTCTGCTTCATCACGCGCTGGCCGTCCTCTTCGCGGTAGGCCGGGTTGCGCCCGCCCTTGAGCGCCACATGCACGTCGTCGAGGTGCAGGTCGATGCCGGTCTGGTCGAGGTCGTCGATGCCGGCATAGCCGACCGCCGCGAGGATCCGGCCGAGGTTGGGGTCGCTGGCGAAGAAGGCCGTCTTGACCAGCGGCGAATGCGCCACCGCATAGGCCACCTGGCGGCATTCCGCGCCATCGCGGCCGCCTTCGACGCGGATGGTGATGAACTTGGTGGCGCCTTCGCCGTCGCGCACGATGGCCTGGGCCAGCAGGCGCGCCACCTCCTGCATCGCCGCGAGCAGCGCCCGGCCGTCGGCCGAGTCGAGCGAATCGATGCGGGCGTGGACCGCCTTCTGCGTGGCGATCACGACGAAGGAATCGTTGGTCGAGGTGTCGCCGTCGATGGTCACGCGATTGAAGGATGCGTCGGCCAGGGCCTTGGCCAGCGGCTGGATCAGCGCCGGGTCGATCTGCGCGTCGGTGGCCATGAAGCCGAGCATGGTCGCCATGTTCGGCCGGATCATGCCCGCGCCCTTGCTGATTCCGGTCACGGTCACGGTCGCGCCGCCGATCTGCACCTGCCGGCTGAAGGCCTTGGGCACGGTGTCGGTGGTCATGATGCCCTCGGCCGCGCGCGCCCAATGGTCGGGCGAGGCATCGGCGATCGCGGCGGGCAGCCCGGCCTCGATGCGGTCGACCGGCAGCGGCTCCATGATCACGCCGGTCGAGAAGGGCAGGATCTGTTCGGGCGCGATGTTCAGTTCGCGGGCCAGCGCCACGCAGCTCTGGTGGGTGCGCGCCAGGCCGTCCTGGCCGGTGCCGGCGTTGGCGTTGCCGGTGTTGATCAGCATCGCGCGGATGCCGTAGTTCTTCGCCAGGTGCTCTCGGCAGACCTGCACCGGCGCCGCGCAGAACCGGTTCTGCGTGAACACGCCGCCGACGGCCGCGCCTTCGTCGATCAGCACGACCGTCAGGTCCTTGCGGTTCGCCTTGCGCACGTGGGCTTCAGCCACGCCGATGCGCACGCCAGGCACCGCATGCAGCGCGGCAGGATCGGGGGCGGACAGGTTCACGGGCATGACAGTGGTTCCTTAGGGGGTGTGGGTTCCGTAGATCGAGCGGAGGCAAGCGCCCCCTTTGACTACCGCGGAACCGGCTTTGCCGGCCCGCTGGCATCGCCCCCGGCGCGGGGGTGGGCGCTGCCCCGCGAAGCGGGCAGGCCTGGGGCCGTGTTCAGGTCAGCTTGCCGTGGCACTGCTTGAACTTCTTGCCGCTGCCGCAGGGGCAGGGATCGTTGCGACCGACGCGCGCGAAAGCTGCGGCTTCGGCGCTCAGGCCCCCGCCCGCTGCGGCGGCCGCGGCGGCGCGACGCGTGCTCTCCTCGTCGACGCGCACCTCGACCTCGCCCGTTTCGGTGGGCGCGGTGTAGGTGATGTTCGAGATCGCTTCGGCACGGTTTTCCAACGTCTCGGCGGCCTCTTCGAGCTGCTCGCCCGACTGCACGCGCACGGTCATGAGCTGACGCGTGACGGCGTTCTTGACCGAGTCGAGCAGTTGGCCGAACAGCTCGAAGGCTTCGCGCTTGTATTCCTGCTTGGGCTGCTTCTGCGCATAGCCGCGCAGGTGGATGCCCTGGCGCAGGTAGTCGAGCGAAGCCAGGTGTTCGCGCCAGTGGGTGTCGATGCTCTGCAGCAGCACCATGCGTTCGAACTGGGTGAAGTTCTCCTGGCCGATCAGCGCCAGCTTGGCCTCGAAGGCGGCATTGGCGGCGGCCACCACCTTCTCGACGATGTCCTCGTCGGTGATGGCCGAAGCCGCCTCGACGTCGGCCTTCAGCGGAATGTCGAGCGCCCAGTCGTTGGCCAGCGTCTTCTCGAGCGCGCCCAGCGACCATTGTTCCTCGACCGACTCGGCCGGCACGTGCTGGCGCGTCAGGTCGGTGAAGCAGCCTTCGCGCAGCGCCGTGATCTGCGCATTGAGATCGGTGGCATCGAGGATGTCGTTGCGCTGCTGGTAGATCACCTTGCGCTGGTCGTTCGACACGTCGTCGTACTCGAGCAGCTGCTTGCGCACGTCGAAGTTGCGCGCCTCGACCTTGCGTTGCGCGCTTTCGATGCTGCGCGTGACGATGCCGGCTTCGATCGCCTCGCCGTCGGGCATCTTGAGCCGGTCCATGATGGACTTGACGCGGTCGCCCGCGAAGATGCGCATCAGCGGATCGTCCAGGCTCAGGTAGAAGCGCGAGGAGCCCGGGTCGCCCTGGCGGCCCGAACGGCCACGCAGCTGGTTGTCGATGCGGCGCGATTCGTGGCGCTCGGTCGCGATGATGCGCAGTCCGCCCAGCGCCTTGATGGCTTCATGGTCCTTGTCCCACTCGGCACGCAGCGTGGCGATCTCGGCCTGCTTGCCGGCCTCGTCGAGGCCTTCGTCGGCCTCGACGGCCGCGATCATCTTCTCGACGTTGCCGCCCAGCACGATGTCGGTGCCCCGGCCCGCCATGTTGGTGGCGATGGTGATCATCTTGGCGCGACCGGCCTGCGCGACGATGTCGGCTTCACGGGCGTGCTGCTTGGCGTTGAGCACCTGGTGCGGCAAGCCGGCCTTGTTGAGCAGCTCGTCGATGATTTCCGAGTTCTCGATCGACGAGGTGCCGACCAGCACCGGCTGGCCGCGTTCGTAGCATTCGCGGATGTCCTGGATCGCCGCCTCGTACTTCTCGCGCGTGGTCTTGTAGACGCGGTCGAGCTGGTCCTCGCGCCGGCTGATGCGGTTGGGCGGGATGATCATGGTCTCCAGACCGTAGATCTCCTGGAACTCGTAGGCTTCGGTGTCGGCCGTGCCGGTCATACCCGACAGCTTGTTGTACAGGCGGAAGTAGTTCTGGAAGGTGATCGAGGCCAGCGTCTGGTTCTCGGCCTGGATCTCCACGCCTTCCTTGGCTTCCACGGCCTGGTGCAGGCCGTCGCTCCAGCGGCGCCCGCTCATCAGGCGGCCGGTGAACTCGTCGACGATCACGACCTCGCCCTGCTGCACCACGTAGTGCTGGTCGCGGTGGTAGAGATGCCGGGCGCGCAGCGCGGCGTTCAGGTGGTGCATCAGCGTGATGTTCGCCGGGTCGTAGAGCGAGGCGCCTTCGGGCAGCAGCTTGAACTCCGACAGCACCTGCTCGGCCTTCTCGTGGCCGGCCTCGGTCAGGAAGACCTGATGCGTCTTCTCGTCGACCGTGAAGTCGCCGGGCTTGGTCACGCCCTCGCCGGTGCGCGGGTCTTCCTCGCCCTCCTGCTTGACCAGCAGCGGCACGACCTTGTTGATCGCCAGGTAGGTGTCGGTGTGGTCCTCGGCCTGGCCGCTGATGATCAGCGGCGTGCGGGCCTCGTCGATCAGGATCGAGTCCACCTCGTCGACGATCGCGTAGTTCAGCTGACGCTGCACGCGGTCCTGCGACTCGTAGACCATGTTGTCGCGCAGGTAGTCGAAGCCGTATTCGTTGTTGGTGCCGTAGGTGATGTCGGCGGCGTAGGCGGCCTGCTTTTCCTCGCGTGGCATGTTGGGCAGGTTGATGCCCACGGTCAGCCCGAGGAAGTTGTAGAGCCGGGCCATCCACTGCGCATCGCGGTTGGCCAGGTAGTCGTTCACCGTCACCACGTGCACGCCCTTGCCGGACAGCGCATTCAAATACACCGGCAGCGTCGCCGTGAGGGTCTTGCCCTCGCCGGTGCGCATTTCCGAGATCTTGCCGTTGTGCAGGGCCATGCCGCCCAGCAGCTGCACGTCGAAGTGCCGCATCTTCATCGAGCGCTTGGAACCCTCGCGCACCGTGGCGAAAGCCTCGGGCAACAGGTCGTCCAGCGACTCGCCCTTGGCGATGCGCTCCTTGAACTCCTGCGTCTTGGCGCGCAGCGCATCGTCGCTGAGCTTCTCGAACTGGGGTTCGAGGCTGTTGATGCGCTCGACGGTCTTGCGGTACTGCTTGAGCAGCCGGTCGTTGCGACTGCCGAAGATTTGGGTCAGGAAGTTGGTGGCCATGTGTGAAGGATCGATCGGGCGCTCGAAGCTTCGGACGCTGCGACGAAATCCCTAAGATAGGGTGAAAGCACTTGGGCACGCTTTGCCTGAAAGCAAGCGGTCCGTACCGGCGCATGTGCCGGCAAACCAGGCATTTTAGCCACTAGGTCCAGCTCCCCTCATGTCAATACACCGCCGCTTCAAGCCCCAGACCCTGCTCGAGGCCACGGATGGCTCGCCCACGCTGGCCGCATTGCTCGCGCGGGCCCGCGATGCGAGCGAGCGGCTCAAGGCGGTCGAGACGCTGATTCCGGCCGACATGCGGGCCGCGGTGAAGGCCGGCCCCGCCGAGGAGGACGTCTGGTGCCTGCTGGTGCAAGGCAGCGCCGCGGCCGCCAAGCTGCGTCAGCTGACGCCGGCGCTGGTGACCCGCCTGAATGCCAAGGGCTGGAATGTCTCCAGCATCCGGATCAAGGTGCAGGCCCGGCATTGAGGCCGGCCGGGCCGGACAGAAAAAAACCCCTCGGGCCTTGAGGTCCCCAGGGGTTTATTCGTGCCAGGATGCCCCTGGCTTCAAAGATGGTGCCGCTTGTCGGAATCGAACTGACGACCTACCGCTTACAAGGCGGTTGCTCTACCAACTGAGCTAAAGCGGCGCGGACAGGATTCTACCGGCGCAGATGCGCCTTACTTGATGCGCTTGAGCGAAGGCTTGGCGCCACCGCCCGCGGGCGGCTTGGGCGGCTCGGGATCGACCGGCGCATGGCCTTCGTCATCGCGCGCCTCGTCGGAGCCTTCGACCGCGACGAGATGGACCACCTTGCTGGCATCGCCTTCGTTGCCGCGCGACGCATCGCGCAAGGGCATGCGCGGCGGCGGGGCCGAGGCCTCGTCGCCCTTTTCACCACCCGACGAAGAGGCCAACGCCGGCGCGGGAAAGGCCATGCCCTGACCGTTCTCGCGCGCATAGATCGCGATCACGCGGCCGATCGGCACGACGATCTCGCGCGCAGAGCCCGCGAAGCGGGCCTTGAACTCGATGAAGTCGTTGCCCAGCTTGAGCGAACTGGTCGCGTCGAAGCTGACGTTGAGCACGATCTCGCCGTTCTTCACGTACTCGCGCGGCACCTGCACGGTGTCGTCGACCAGCACCGCCACATAGGGCGTAAACCCGTTGTCGGTGCACCATTCGTAGAGGGCACGGATCAGGTACGGGCGGGTGGAAGTCGAGTCGAGTGCGTTGATCATGTGAGTGGATAGGTGCGCCGCCAAACTGCAGCTCGGAAGCCCCCCGGTATGGCGTGAGACACCGCGGAACCGGCTCTGCCGGGCCGCAGGTGTCGCCCCCGGAAGGGGGAAGGCGCACGCGACACGAAGTGCGCGCAGCCCTCGGGGGCGAGTTATTTCCTCATGACCTTTTCGGACGGGGTCAGCGCTTCGATGTAGGCCGGGCGCGAGAAGATGCGCTCGGCGTACTTGAGCAGCGGTGCCGCGTTCTTGCTGAGGTCGATGCCGTAGTAGTCGAGGCGCCACAGCAGCGGCGCGATGGCCACGTCGAGCATCGAGAAGTTGTCGCCCAGCATGTACTTGTTCTTCAGGAACACCGGCGCGAGCTGGGTCAGGCGGTCACGGATGTGCGCACGCGCCTTCTCCAGCGCCTTGTCGTTGCCCTTGGCGGCGCGGTTCTCGAGCGCGGCCACGTGCACGAACAGTTCCTTCTCGAAGTTGAGCAGGAACAGGCGCACGCGCGCGCGGTCGACCGGGTCGCCGGGCATCAGCTGCGGATGCGGGAAGCGCTCGTCGATGTACTCGTTGATGATGTTCGACTCGTACAGGATCAGGTCGCGCTCGACCAGGATCGGCACCTGGCCGTACGGGTTCATCACGCTGATGTCTTCGGGCTTGTTGTAGAGATCGACGTCGCGGATTTCGAAGTCCATTCCCTTCTCGAACAGCACGAAGCGGCAGCGGTGGGAAAAGGGGCAGGTCGTACCTGAATACAGAACCATCATGGCGAGAGACTCCTAAAAATCAAAAAGAGTGGGTCGCGTTGGCAACCCACTCTGCGGGACCGGTCACCCTGCGGCGACATCGATCGGCATTGGACGACTACTTGACGTCTTTCCAGTACGACGCGTTGAGGCGCCAGACGAAGACCAGCGTCATCATGAGGAACAGCAGCACCCAGACGCCGATGCGCACACGGGTGTTCTGGGCCGGCTCGGCCATCCATTGCAGGTAGTTGACGAGATCGCCCACGGCCTGGTCGTATTGCAGCGGGGTCAGCGTGCCCGGACGGGTCTGCTCCCAGCCCTTGAAGACTTCGACTTCATGGCCGTGCGACTCGATCTTGGTGTAGACCGGGCGACGGTCGCCCTGCAGCTCCCACAGCGCGTGCGGCATGCCGACGCTCGGGAACGCGAGGTTGTTCCAGCCGGTGGCCTTGGTGTCGTCGCGGTAGTAGGTGCGCAGGTAGGTGTAGAGGTAGTCGGCACCGGTGCCGCCATGGCCGGCACGCGAGCGCGCCACCAGCGTCAGGTCGGGCGGGTTCGCGCCGAACCATTCCTTGGCCTGGTGCGGATCGATGTTCGCCTTCATGACTTCACCGACCTTGTCGGTCGTGAACAGCAGGTTGTCCTTGATCTGCTGTTCCGTGATGCCGATGTCCTGCAGCCGGTTGAAGCGCATGAACGCCGCCGAGTGGCAGCCCAGGCAGTAGTTGACAAACAGCTTGGCGCCGTTCTGCAGCGAGGCCAGGTCGTTGGTCTTGTTGGGCGCCTTGTCCCAGGCGATACCGCCTTCGGCGGCCTGGGCACCCGTGACGATGCCGAGAGCGGCGATCAGCGTGAGGATCAGTTTCTTCATTCTTCTTCTCTTCGGCTCAGTGCGCATGGAAGGTGACGCGGTCCGGCACCTGCTTGAACGTACCCACACGGCTCCACCATGGCATCAGCAGGAAGAAGCCGAAGTAGAACAGGCTGCCGACCTGCGACACGCGCTCGCCCAGCGGCGAGGGCGGCTGCACACCCAGATAACCCAGCACCAGGAAGTTGATCACGAACACGCCGTACAGGTACTTGTTCCAGCTCGGACGGTAGCGGATCGACTTGACCGGGCTGTGGTCCAGCCAGGGCAGGAAGAACAGGATGATGACGGCACCACCCATCACGACCACGCCCCAGAACTTGGCGTCGATCGAGAGCATCAGCGCGGCGACGACCACTGCGGCGATCACGAACGCACCCTTGATCAGGGCCGGCACGCGGGCCTTCCACACGCCGAAGACGGCGGCGCCCACGACGCAGGCGATCAGCGCATACATCATCTCGCTGGTGATGGCACGCAGCATCGAATAGAAGGGCGTGAAGTACCAGACCGGTGCGATGTGGTTGGGCGTCTTGAGCGAATCGGCCGGGATGAAGTTGTTGTACTCCAGGAAGTAGCCGCCGGCTTCGGGCGCGAAGAAGATCACGGCCGAGAAGATCGTCAGGAAGATCACGACGCCGAAGATGTCGTGCACCGAGTAGTACGGGTGCGACGGGATGCCGTCGACCGGGTGGCCGTCGGGTCCGAGGTTGGCCTTGATCTCGATGCCGTCGGGGTTGTTCGAGCCGACTTCGTGCAGCGCGATCAGATGCGCCACGACCAGGCCCAGCAGCACCAGCGGCACGGCGATCACGTGGAAGCTGAAGAAGCGGTTCAGCGTGGCATCGCTCACCACGTAGTCGCCGCGGATCAGCAGCGCGAGGTCAGGACCGACGAAGGGGATCGCGGCGAACAGGTTCACGATCACCTGGGCGCCCCAGTAGGACATCTGGCCCCAGGGCAGCAGGTAGCCCATGAAGGCCTCGGCCATCAGGCACAGGAAGATCGCGCAGCCGAAGATCCAGATCAGTTCGCGCGGCTTGCGGTAGCTGCCGTAGATCAGGCCGCGGAACATGTGCAGGTACACCACCACGAAGAAGGCCGAGGCCCCCGTGGAGTGCATGTAGCGGATCAGCCAGCCCCAGGGCACGTCGCGCATGATGTACTCGACCGAGGCGAACGCGAGGTTGGCGTCGGGCTTGTAGTGCATCACCAGGAAGATGCCGGTCACGATCTGGATCACGAGGACCAGCATCGCGAGCGAGCCGAAGATGTACCACCAGTTGAAGTTCTTCGGCGCGTAGTACTTGCCCCATTGGTCGTTCCACAGCTTGGTCAGCGGGAAGCGGTTGTCGACCCAGTTCAGCAGCTTTTCGCCGGCCGGGGCGTTGGGGGAGATTTCGTGGAATTCAGCCATTTTCTTTTTTTGCCTCAGGCTTTCTTGTCTTCGCCGATCAGCAGGCGCGTATCCGAGAGGTACATGTGCGGCGGCACCGGGAGGTTGTCGGGCGCGGGCTTGTTCTTGTAGACGCGGCCGGCCAGGTCGAAGGTCGAACCGTGGCAGGGGCACAGGAAGCCGCCTTCCCAGTTGTCGGGCAGCGAGGGCTGCGGACCGGCCTGCAGACGGTCGATGGGCGAGCAGCCGAGATGGGTGCAGATGCCGACCACCACCAGCACTTCGGGCTTGATGGAGCGGCCTTCGTTGCGCGCGTACTCGGGCGTGAATTCGGAGGGATTGCGCTGCGACTTCGGATCGGCCAGCTGGCTGTCGAGCTTGGGCAGTTCCGCGATCTGCTGCGGCGTGCGCTTGAGGATCCACACGGGCTTGCCGCGCCATTCGACGGTGAGCTTCTCACCAGGCTGCATGGCGCTGATGTCCACTTCGACCGGCGCACCGGCGGCCTTGGCGCGCTCGGAGGGCTGGAAGGTGCTGACGAAGGGGATGGCGGTTGCCACGCCACCCACGGCACCGGCGCAGGTCGATGCAATCAACCACGTCCGCTTGCTCTTGTCGATCCGGGGGGCGCCGACGGGGATGTCACTCATGGGGGTCCTCAATCTTCTCGCTGGGGGCTTGGGTCAACCCGCGATTGTAGCGGAGCGATACAGACAGATTCAACGCGCACGCAGCCACACGGCGCGCCGCCCACATGCCCGGCGCACCTCTATACTGACCGCGATTCCAACATCACCGCGAGGTAGGCAGACATGAGCGTTCTCAAAGAGTTCCGGGAATTTGCCATCAAGGGCAATGTGATCGACCTGGCCGTGGGCGTGATCATCGGCGCGGCGTTCGGCAAGATCGTCGACTCGCTGGTCGGCGACGTGATCATGCCGCTCGCCGGACTGGTCTTCGGCAAGCTGGACTTCTCCAACCTGTTCCTGGTGCTGGGCACGGTACCGGCCGGCGTGGCCAACAACCTGGCCGACCTGAAGAAGGCCGGCGTCCCGGTGCTGGCCTATGGCAACTTCATCACCATCGCGGTCAACTTCCTGATCCTGGCCTTCATCATCTTCATGATGGTCAAGCAGATCAACCGGCTGCGGAAGAAGGAAGAAGCGGCGCCCGCCGTGGCGGCCCCGCCCGAGGACATCGCGCTGCTGCGCGAGATCCGCGACAGCCTCAAGCGCCCCTGAGTGCGCCGGGCGCGAGCGATCGCGCCATCCGGATCGCCTCGATCAGGCTGGCCGCATCCGCGCGGCCGGTGCCCGCGATGTCGAAGGCGGTCCCGTGGTCGGGGCTGGTGCGCACCAGCGGCAGCCCCAGCGTCACGTTCACCCCCTTGTCGACGCCCAGGTACTTGACCGGAATCAGCCCCTGGTCGTGGTACATCGCGATCACCACATCGAATTCGCCGGCCTTGTCCGGCGTGGCCCGGGCCCGCATGAAGACGGTGTCGGGCGCATAGGGGCCGTGGGCCTCGATGCCCTCGGCACGCGCCGCCGCAATGGCCGGCGCAATGATCTCGCGCTCCTCGCTGCCGAACAGCCCGCCCTCCCCCGCATGCGGATTCAGGCCCGCCACGCCGATGCGCGGCGTGCGGCCCAGCGCGGCGCCCAGGGCCCGGTGCGCGATCCGGAGCGTGTCGAGCACGCCCTCGGCATGCACCGCGTCGATCGCCTGGCGCAGCGACATGTGGATGCTGACCAGCACCGTGCGCAATTCGTCGTTGGCCAGCATCATGCGCACCGGCACCTCCGACAGCGGACGCCTCAGATGCGCGGCCGCCTCGGCCTGCAGCAGCTCGGTGTGGCCGGGGAAGGGAAAGCCCGCAGCCGACAGCGACTCCTTGTGCAGCGGCGCGGTAACGATGGCCGCCACCTGCCCCGCCAGCGCGGCACGCGCGGCCCAGACCACGCTGTCGCCGGCCGCCTTTCCCGCCGCCGCGCCGACCTGACCGACCACCACACCCTGCGGCACGTCGATGGCCTGCAGCAGCGGCAGGCAGTTCGGCGGCAGGCCCGCGACCTCGTCGGCCCGCGCGATCAGCGCCACCGGCAGCGACACGCCGCCGGGCACGGCCAGCGCCGCCGCGGCGCGGCGCAGCGTGCCGAGGTCGCCCACCACGAAACAGCCGCGCGTCAGCTCGGGCGCCTGCAGGAAAGCCTTGACCACGATCTCGGGGCCGATGCCCGCCGGGTCGCCCATGGTGATGGCGATCGGCAGGCCCGCCGAGGCAGCGTTGTCGCCCATGTTCCTCACCTCGTTCATGCCGGGTTGTCGATGTCGATGAATTCGTGCGCCAGCCCCAGTTGGGCGGCCACGTGCGCCGCCACCGCCGGTGCGCCATAGCGCTCGGTGGCGTGATGGCCGCAGGCCAGGAAGGCCACGCCCAGCTCGCGCGCGTAGTGCGCCTGCGGCTCGGAGATCTCGCCGGTGATGAAGGCATCGGCGCCGGCCGCGATCGCGGCCTCGAAGTAGCCCTGCGCGCCGCCGGTGCACCAGGCCACGGTCTGGATCGGGCGGCGCGTGCCCGGCACCAGCGTGACATGGCGGCCCAGCACCTGCTGGACGTGCGTGGCGAGCGCCGCGGCATCGGCGAAACCGCTGCCGTCGATGCGCCCGCCGATGAAGCCCAGGTCCTGCTCGCCAAAGCGGCCGGCCGGGCCCAGGTGCGCCGCCAGGCCCAGCTGCAGGCCCAGCTGCGCGTTGTTGCCCAGCTCGGGGTGCGCATCGAGCGGCAGGTGGTAGGCGAACAGGTTCACGTCGTCACCCAGCAGCAGGCACAGGCGCTGCCGCATCCAGCCGGTCACGCGGCCGTCCTGGCCACGCCAGAACAGGCCGTGGTGCACGAAGATCGCATCGGCCTCGGCATGGATCGCGGCCTCGATCAGCGCCCGGCTGGCGGTCACGCCCGACACGATCTTGCGCACCGTGGTGCGGCCCTCGACCTGCAGGCCGTTGGGCCCGTAATCCTTGAAGCGTGCGGGCGCCAGCAGCAGGTCGAAGGCGTGCAGGAGTTCGTGGCGGGTGGTGCTCATGTGCCGATTGTGGCGCGGCCGGCAGACGCCGCGAGGCGTTGAGGGACAATTGCGCCCTGGCGCCGGCCGCGTCTGGCCGCGCTCTTCTTACGCCTTAGCTCCTCTGTTCATGAAACGCACCTGGCTGCTCTTCGCCCAAGCCGTGACCGTCCTGCTCGCGGCCTATTTCGTGGTCGCCACGCTCAAGCCCGAATGGCTCAACCGGCGCACCTCGCTGAACGGGCTGGTCTCGATCATCGAGGCGCCCGGCAGCGCCAGTCCGGCCACGACGGCCGTCGGCAGCCTCAGCGCGGCCGCCAAGAAGGCGGCGCCGGCGGTGGTCAGCATCAACACCAGCAAGGCCGCCCAACGCCATCCGCGCAGCAACGACCCCTGGTTCCGCTTCTTCTTCGGCGACCAGGGCGACGACCAGCCGCAGGTGGGGCTGGGCAGCGGCGTGATCGTCAGCACCGACGGTTACATCCTCACCAACAACCACGTGGTGGCGGGCGCCGACGAGATCGACGTGACGCTCAACGACAGCCGCCACGCGCGCGGCAAGGTCATCGGCACCGATCCGGAAACCGACCTGGCGGTGCTCAAGATCGAACTCGACAAGCTGCCGGCGATCGTGCTGGGCAATTCGGATGCGCTGGAGGTGGGCGACCAGGTGCTGGCCATCGGCAACCCCTTCGGCGTCGGCCAGACCGTGACCAGCGGCATCGTCTCGGCGCTCGGGCGCAACCAGCTGGGCATCAACACCTTCGAGAACTTCATCCAGACCGACGCGGCCATCAACCCCGGCAATTCGGGCGGCGCGCTGGTCGACGTGAACGGCAATCTCGAGGGCATCAACACCGCGATCTACTCGCGCTCCGGCGGCAGCATGGGCATCGGCTTCGCGATCCCGGTGTCGATCGCCAAGCAGGTGCTCGGAGACATCGTCAAGGAAGGCAAGGTCACGCGCGGCTGGATCGGCGTGGAGCCCAACAACCTGTCGCCGGAACTGGCGGAGACCTTCGGCGTCAAGGCCAATGCGGGCGTGATCATCACCGGCGTGCTGCAGAACGGCCCGGCGGCCAAGGCCGGCATCCGGCCCGGCGACGTGATCACCAACGTGGACGACCGCAAGATCGACAACGTGCAGGAACTGCTGACCGCGGTGGCCGGCCTCAAGCCCGGCAACGAGGCGCGCTTCGCGCTGCAGCGCGGCACCGACAAGATGGAACTGAACGTGGTGCCGGGCCTGCGGCCGAAGGTGCAGCAGCGTCGCAGCCCGGCCGACACCGAGTAAGGTCAGCCAGGACGATGCCCGGCGCCGGGCATCGCCTGCGCGTCAGGAGGAGGGCGAATCGGCGCCTTCTTCTTCCTTGGGTGCGGCGCTGTGCTTCACGAAGTAGCGCGCCGCGAGGATCCCGACTTCGTAGAGCAGGCACATCGGCACCGCGAGCGCCAGCTGCGACACCACGTCGGGTGGCGTGAGTACCGCGGCCACCACGAAGGCCAGCACGATGAAGTAGCCGCGGAAGCTGCGCAGCTTCTCGACCGTGACCAGCTCGAAGCGCACCAGCAGCATCACCACGATCGGCACCTGGAAGGCGCAGCCGAAGGCGATGTAGAGCGAGAGGATCGCCTCCACGTACGAGGAGATATCGGGCGTGGCCGCCACGCTGGGCGGCGTGAACTTCTGGATGAAGCCGAACATCTTGTCCAGCACGAAGAACTGCACGAAGGCGATGCCTGCATAGGCCAGCAGGCTGCCGAAGAGGATCAGCGGCAGCGCGAACTTCTTCTCGTGGCTGTAGAGGCCCGGCGCCACGAACATCCAGATCTGGTACATCAGCCAGGGCAACGCCAGCAGCACGGCCGTCATGCCCAGCACCTTGAGCGGCACGAAGAAGGGCGAGAACACACCGACGGCGATCAGCTTCGCGCCGGGCGGCATGTGAGCCCGGATCGGCATGGCGATCAGGTCGATCAGCCCGCTGGGGCCGGGCCAGAAGGCCAGCAGTGCGGCGGCCACGGCCAGGCCGTAGACGCAATAAAGCAGGCGGTCGCGCAGCTCCATCAGGTGCGCAACGAAAGGCTGCTCGGTGCCGGCCAGTTCGTCGTCTTTGTTCTTGTCGGTGGAATCGGCCATGAGGGAGCGCTGCGGGCAGGAAGACGAATCGCGCTGCACGCGACCGCTTCGGCCTGGCGGCTAGTTGATCTTGTGGGGACGAAAGCGCGCGACGCGCGCCGCGCCGGAAAGCGCCTTGGTACGGACGCCGTTGCGGGACTTGTACCACTGCGGCGTGGCGCCCTGCTTCAAGCGCCAGTTCTTGCGAGGATGCTTGTATTCGGGATAGGAGGCGGCTTCGGGCTCGGCCAGCGCCGACAGGGTCTGGCCGCTCTCCGAGAACTGCTTCTCGAAGTCGCTGGCACCCGCGTGGATGCTCTGTTCGACATCGCGTGCAGCATCCTGCACCGTGTCCTTCATCTTGCGCAGTTCGTCGAGGTCCATCGAACGATTGACCTCGGACTTGACGTCGTTGACGTAGCGCTGGGCCTTGCCCAGCAGCATGCCGACCGTGCGCGCCACCCGGGGCAGCTTTTCAGGCCCGATGACGATCAGCGCCACCGCGCCGATCAGCGCGAGTTTCGAGATGCCGAGGTCGATCACGCGCGGCGGCTCAGGACTTCTGACGTGCTTCGACGTCGATCGTCGACTTGTCGGCAGCCGGCGTGCCGGTCACGTGCTGCGTGGGCACGTCGGGCGTGTCGGTGGACGAGCCGTCCTTCATGCCGTCCTTGAAGCCCTTGACGGCGCCGCCCAGGTCGGAGCCCATGTTGCGCAGCTTCTTGGTGCCGAAGATCATGACCACGACGAGCAGCACGATCAGCCAGTGCCAGATGGAAAAGGAACCCATGGAAGTACTCCTGAAGAATGAAAAGAATTTTAGTCCCGGCGGCCCGGGCGGACATCGCCGCCACCCGCCAGCATGACTAGCCCTTGAGCCAGGGGCGCGGACCGCCCATGACGTGAACGTGGAGATGGTGGACTTCCTGCCCGCCCTCTTGGCCGGTGTTGACCACCACCCGGAAGCCGCCCTCGGGGTACGGACGGCAGCCCTGCTCGAGCGCCAGCTGCGGCGCGAGCGTCATGATCCGGCCCATCAGCGCCGCATCGTCGGGCGTCAATTGCGCCATCGAGGGGATGTGCCGCTTGGGCACGAGCATGAAATGCACCGGCGCCCAGGGCGAGATGTCGTGGAAACCGAAGAGTTCTTCGTCCTCGTAGACCTTCTTCGACGGGATCTTGCCCTCGACGATCTTGCAGAAGATGCAGTTGGAATCAGACGACATCGGCGGGCTCCATGGCACGGCCGGCGTTCATGCGCACCATGCCCTTGACGATACGGTAGAGGAACCACAGCGAGATCAGCCCCCAGGCGATCCAGCCGGGCACCACGAACAGCAGCCACAGCCAGGCGGTCAGCACGTACAGCACGCCCGCCCACAGCACCGAGCGGATGCGCCAGCTGAAGTGCGACTGCTGCCAGGTCCCGGCGGCGTCGGGGCGCTTGACCAGGTCGATCACCAGCGCGATCAGCAGCAGCACGACGGAGGCCTGCGCGCCCGGCAGCACCGCACCCACCGCCACGATCAGGTGCAGGATGTAGCTGACCCAGCCCCAGGTCCTGAGCGATTCGTCGGGCTCGGCGGTCACGATGTGGTTGGCCATGGCGTCCTTTCAGTCGTTGGAAGCTTCGCGGTCCTGCGCCTTGCGCAGGGCCTTTTCCTCGATGCCGCTGGTGCCCGCGCGGCGCGCCAGCTCGGCCACCACCTCGCGGGGGCTCAGGCCGTAATGCGCCAGCGCCACCATCGTGTGGAACCACAGATCGGCGACTTCGTTCACTATTTTTTGCGGATCGCCGCCATGGTCGGCGTCCTTGGCCGCCATCACGACCTCGGTGGCCTCCTCGCCGATCTTCTTGAGGAAGGCATCGGGGCCCCTGTGCAGCAGGCGGGCGACATAGCTCTGCTCGGGGTCGCCGCCGCGTGCAGGCAGGCGGCTTTCGATCACGGCCGCAAGGCGGTCCAGCGCGTCGGTATTCATCGTTTCCATTATTTGTAGATCGTCCCTGGGTCTTTCAGGACCGGCTCGACCGCGGTCCACTGCCCATTCTCGTACCGGCTGAAGAAACAACTGTGACGGCCAGTGTGACAGGCAATGCCGGGTTCGTGACCGAGCTGTGTCACCTTGAGCAGCACCACGTCGTTGTCGCAATCCAGGCGGATCTCGTGAACGGTCTGCACGTGGCCCGATTCCTCGCCCTTGAACCACAGCTTGTCGCGCGAGCGGCTGAAGTACACGGCGCGGCCGAGCTCGGCCGTCTTGGCCAGCGCCTCGCGGTTCATCCAGGCAAACATCAGGACATCGTTGCTGCCCTGTTCCTGTGCGATCACCGGCACCAAGCCGTTCGCGTCCCATTTCACTTCATCGAGCCAGTTCATTGCCAGATTGTCGGGGATTCGCGGCCGGCCCTGCGCCGCCGCATTCAAATCCGTACGGGGATTCCGCGCGCGGCCATGCGGGCCTTGGCCTCGCCGACCGTGTATTCGCCGTAGTGGAAGATGCTGGCGGCCAGCACCGCGTCGGCGCCGCCGGTCTGGACGCCGTCGGCCAGGTCGTCGAGGTTGCCCACGCCGCCCGAGGCGATCACCGGCACGTCGACCGCGTCGCTCACCGCGCGGGTCAGCGCCAGGTCGAAGCCGCTCTTGGTGCCGTCGCGGTCCATGCTGGTCAGCAGGATCTCGCCCGCGCCGCGGCGCGCCATCTCGACCGCCCATTGCACCGCGTCGAGCCCGGTGTTCTTGCGCCCGCCATGGCTGTAGACGTCCCAGCCCGCGCCGCGCGTGGCGGCGTCCTCGGGCGAGCGGCGCTTGGCGTCGATGGCCACCACGATGCACTGGGCACCGTACTTCTGCGAGGCGTCCTCGATCACCTGCGGATTGGCGAGCGCGGCGGAATTGAAGCTGGTCTTGTCGGCGCCCGCGTTGAGCAGCCGGCGCACGTCGTCGACCGTGCGCACGCCGCCGCCCACCGTCAGCGGGATGAAGACCTGGGAGGCGACCGCCTCGATGATCGGCAGGATCAGGTCGCGCCCGTCGCTGGTGGCCGTGATGTCGAGAAAGGTCAGTTCGTCGGCGCCCTGCGCGTTGTACCGCGCCGCGATCTCGACCGGGTCGCCCGCGTCGCGCAGTTCGACGAAGTTGACGCCTTTCACGACCCGCCCTCCGGTCACGTCGAGGCAGGGAATGATGCGTTTGGCGAGCATGGTGTGTTCGTTCGGAAGAAAAAGATGACTTAAAGGACGGTGAGCTGCTGCCAGCCCTGCCATTCGGCGCCCGGCGCCAGCCGCACGGCGTCGTCGATGTGGGCGGCTTCGACGCACAGCATGCGGCGCCAGCCCTCGTCGGGCAGGTCGGCCAGCTGGGCCGACAGCGCGGCGCCGGGATTCCAGACCACGGTCTCGGTGCAACTCGCGCTCTGGGCAATGGCCAGGACACCGCTGGGCTGGACCCGCTTCAGCGGCGCGGCAGGCGCGGCATACACGCTGTCGAATTCGGTGTCGAAGCGCAAGGCTTCGGAGGTCTCGGCATGGCGCAGGTCGCGCACTGCATCCCAGCGCTGCGCGCCCTGCAGGCCCCCGAGCCGCACATCGGCGATCTCGTCGACCTGCAGGTAGGTGTGCAGCGCGGCGGTGAAGGACCAGGGCTCGGCGTCGGTGTTGCGCACGTCCAGCGCGATGCGCAGCGCGCCCGGCGTCAGCGTGACGCGCAAGGCGAGGCGGAAGGCATGCGGCCACAGCGCGCGGCTGGCGGCATCGTCGCGCAGGGAGAACACGAGTTCGCCCGGCGCCTCGGCGGGCTCGAGCTGCCAGGCCTTGTTGCGCGCGAAGCCGTGCTTGGGCAGCGGGCCGCGCTGGTTGAACTGCGGCCAGCACACCGGCACGCCGCCGCGGATCGCGGAGCGGCCGTCGAACAGCGCCTCGGGGCTCAGGTAGATGCGCTCGACGCCGTCGGCCGTCTGCCATGACAGCAGGTGCGCGCCGTGCAAGGCCACGGTGCAGGCGTCACCGCCGGGCAGGCGGAGCCGGACCGCGGGCTGGCCGCGGACGCTGAGGGTTTCGAGGGACATGGCGTCGATTCTAGGGTCGGGTCGCTACCGCGCCGGCCAGTGCCATGGCGGGATGTCGCCCATGTCCAGGTTGGCGATGCGCGTGGCGCCGAAGTGCTTCTCCAGCACCACCGACTGCAGCGCCATCTCGCCCGCCGCGGCCTCCAGCGAGGCGATCAGCCGCGTGGCGTGCGAGACCACGATGACCTGGGTCCGGACCGCGGCCTGCGCGATCAGCCGACCCAGCGCGGGCAGCAGGTCGGGATGCAGGCTGGTCTCGGGCTCGTTGAGCACCAGCAGGCTCGGCGGCCGCGGCGACAGCAGCGCGGCGATCCACAGCAGGTAGCGCAGCGTGCCGTCGGACAGCTCGGCCGCGCTCAGCGCACGCAGCAGGCCGTGCTGGTGCATGCGCACCTCGAAGCGGCCGTCCGGGCCGGCCGCGACCTCGACACGCGCGCCGGGGAAGGCGTCGTCCAGCGCATGGTCGAGCGCCTCGGCATCGCCGATCTCGCGGATGGTCTGCAGCGCCGCCCCGAGGTCTGCCCCGTCGTTGGCCAGCACCGGCGTGTAGGTGCCCAGCTGAGGGCTGCGCGCGGGCGCCTCGGCGTCGGAGCGGAAGTGATCGTAGAAGCGCCAGGAACGCATGCGTTCGCGCAGCGAGAGCATCTCGGGCGCGGCGCGCGGGTCGGCGTACTCGGTCATCATGCTGGCGAAGGCCGGGATGCGGCGCTCGACAACCACCCAGCGGTCGGCCTCGTCGCGCACGCGCAGCGCCGGGCCCTTGCGGTCGACCAGCTGGCTCGCGGGCCGCAGCACCGGGCCGCTCCAGAGCGCCTCGCGCTTGATCTCCGGGTCGTGCGAGAAGGCCGAGGGCGGCACGGGCGGCGGCAGGCCGATGTCGATCGCGTAGCCGAAATCGTCGTCGCCCTCTGCATCGGCGGCACTCGCGAAGCCCAGTCGCAGGTTGACCGGCTCGCTGCGCACCGTGCCCTGCACCGGCGCCTCGCCGCGCAGCACCGCGGCCGAATAGCGCTCGGGCCCGGCCCACAGGGTGGACGCCAGGCCGCCTTCACGCACCAGCGAGCGCACCACGCCGCCGCTGGCGATCTCGGCCAGCAGGCGCATCGCGCGGTAGACGCTGGACTTGCCGCTGCCGTTGGGCCCGGTGACGACCGTCAGCCGTCCGAGCGGCACCGTGAGCTGGCGCAGCGAGCGGTAGTTGGCGATGGCGAGCGCGGACAGCATGCGCAGTCGGCCGGATCAGGCCCGGGGCAGCGCCCGGGCCGTGCTGCGCTCAGTTGGCGGCCAGCACATCCGCGCGGGCCTGTGCCGCGGCGAAATCCAGGTCGCCGGAGTAGATCGCGCGACCGCAGATCACGCCCTCGACGCCTTCGAACTCGACCGCGCAAAGCTGGTCGATGTCGGCCATGTTCGACAGGCCGCCCGAGGCGATCACCGGGATGGTCAGCGCCTGCGCGAGCTTGACCGTGGCCTCGATGTTGATGCCCGAGAGCATGCCGTCGCGGCCGATGTCGGTGTAGATGATCGACTCGACGCCGTAGTCCTCGAACTTCTTGCCCAGGTCGGCGACCTCGTGGCCCGTGAGCTTGCTCCAGCCGTCGGTCGCGACCTTGCCGTCCTTGGCATCGAGGCCCACGATGATGTGGCCGCCGAAGGCGACGCAGGCGTCCTTCAGGAAGCCCGGGTTCTTGACCGCGGCGGTGCCGATGATCACGTAGCGCAGGCCGTCGTCGATGTAGCGCTCGATGGTGTCGAGGTCGCGGATGCCGCCACCCAGCTGCACCGGGATCTCGTCGCCGACTTCTTTGAGGATCGCCTTGATGGCCGCGTGGTTCTGCGGCTTGCCCGCGAAGGCGCCGTTGAGGTCGACCAGGTGCAGCCGGCGCGCGCCGGCCTGGACCCACTTGCGCGCCATGGCGGCAGGGTCTTCGCTGAAGATGGTCGATTGGTCCATGTCGCCTTGTTTGAGGCGAACGCAGTGGCCGTCTTTGAGATCAATGGCGGGAATCAGCAGCATGGCAGGTCGGCCCGGAAAGGCTCAGGGGTTCCAGTGGAGAAAGTTGCGGTAGAGCTGCAGACCATGGTCCGCACTCTTTTCAGGGTGGAACTGGGTCGCAAAAATATTATCGCGTGCGATGGCGGCCGTGAACGGCGCGCCGTAGTCGGCCTCGCCCACGCTGTGGCGCGGATCGGCCGGCTTCGCATAGAAGCTGTGGACGAAATAGAAGTACGCGTCGTCGGGCACGCCGGCCCAGACCGCATGCGGCTGCGCCTGGCGCACTTGGTTCCAGCCCATCTGCGGCACCTTGTAGCGGCTGCCGTCGGGCTGGGTGCGGCCGGCCAGCTCGAACTTGACGACGCGGCCGGGGATCAGGTCGAGGCCGTCGGTCGCGCCCTCGTCGCTGTGCGAGAGCAGCATCTGCATGCCCACGCACACGCCGAACAGCGGCTTGCTGGCGGCGGCTTCGAGCACCGATTCGCGCAGGCCGGAGTCGCGCAGTTCACGCATGCAGTCGGGCATCGCGCCCTGCCCTGGCAGCACGACGCGCGTGGCCTGGCGCACCACTTCGGGGTCGGAGGTGACGAAGACCTCCACGCCCACCTGGTCGGCCGCATGCTGCACGGCCTGCGACACGGAGCGCAGGTTGCCCATGCCGTAGTCGACGACGGCGACGGTGTTGCGCATCAGAGGGATCCCTTGGTCGAGGGAATGACGCCGACCGAGCGCGGGTCGATCTCGAGCGCCGAGCGCAGCGCGCGCGCGAAGGCCTTGAACACCGTCTCGCACTGGTGGTGCGCGTTGATGCCCTTGAGGTTGTCGATGTGCAGCGTGACGAAGGCGTGGTTCACGAAGCCCTGGAAGAACTCGTAGGTGAGCTGGCTGTCGAAGCCGCCGATCATGCCGCTGGTGAAGGGCACGTGCATCACCAGGCCGGGACGGCCCGAGAAGTCGATCACCACGCGGCTCAGCGCCTCGTCGAGCGGCACGTAGGCGTGGCCGTAGCGGCGCAGGCCCTTCTTGTCGCCCACGGCCTTGGCCACGGCCTGGCCCAGCGTGATGCCCACGTCTTCCACCGTATGGTGGCCGTCGATGTGCAGGTCGCCCTGACAGTCGATCTCGAGGTCGATCAGCCCGTGGCGGGCGATCTGGTCGAGCATGTGGTCGAAGAAGCCGATGCCGGTCGACAGCTTGGCGCGACCGGTGCCGTCGAGGTTGACCGAGACCGTAATCTTGGTTTCGGCCGTGTTGCGGGTGACGGAGGCCACGCGATCGCCCGCGAGGGCGGCGGCCTGGGGTGCCGTGGGGGTGTTCATAGGGAGGATTCGAGGGCTGCGAGCATGCGGCTATTGTCGTCGGCCGTGCCGACGGTCAGGCGCAGGCAGTTCGCCAGCAATGGGTGCATTCTAGAAACGTTCTTGACCAGCACGCCGCGCGCCTTCATGCCCTCGAAGGTCTTTGCCGCATCGGGCACCCGCACCAGCACCATGTTGGCCTCGCTGGGCCACTGGGTCAGGCCGGGCAGCTTCGCCAGCGCCGCGACCAGCTCCTCGCGCCGGGCGCGGATGTCGGCGGCCTGGGCATCGAACACCTCGGCATGTTCGAGCGCGAACAGTGCGCACTCGCAGTTGAGCACGCTGATGTTGTAGGGCGGGCGCACCTTGTCGATCTCGGCGATCAGCGCCGCCGGGCCCATCAGGTAGCCCAGCCGCACCCCGGCCAGCCCGAACTTGCTCAGCGTGCGCATCAGCAGCACGTGGCCGTGGCGCGCCACGCGGTCGATGTAGCTGCGCGCGGCGAAGGGCTGGTAGGCCTCGTCGATCACCACCAGGCCGCCCTGCGCACCCTGGGCCTCGACGATCCGCTCGATCGACGCGTCGTCCCAGCGGTTGGCCGTGGGGTTGTTGGGATAGGCCAGGTAGACGATGGCGGGCTTCTCGGCAGCGATCGCGGCCAGCATGGCCGGCGTGTCGAGCTCGAAGTCGGCGGTGAGCGGCACGCCGACGAAGCGCACGCCCTGCAGTTGCGCGCTCATGGCGTACATCACGAAGCCCGGCACCGGCGCCAGCACCGTCGCGCCCGGCAGGTCGCAGGCCATGGTCAGCAGAGAGATCAGCTCGTCGGAGCCGTTGCCCAGCATCAGCGCGAAGCCCTCGGGCATCTGCGCGTGCACGGCCAGCGCGCGCTTGAGGTCGTCGCCGCGCGCGCCGGGGTAGCGGTTGAGCGCCAGCGCGCCCAGTCGCGCGCCGAGTTCGGCCTGCAGCGCCGCCGGCAGGCCGTGCGGGTTCTCCATGGCGTCGAGCTTGAGCAGGCCGGTCGCGTCCTGCACGGCATAGGCGTGCATCGACTGGACGTCGGCACGGATGCGCTGGAGCGCGGGAGAAGAAGCGGTGGAAGTGGAATCAGCGGTCATGGGTTGTCAGTGGGTGCAGCGGTAGCTGCTGCGCAAGGCGGACGACAGCACGAGCTGCACCGGCATGTCGGCCTCGTAGGTGTCGGCGTTGCGCGAGAGTTCGGTCTGGTAGAGCGAGCGTGCCATCGCGGGCTCGAAGCGGCGGCCTTCGACGCAGAACAGCGGCTTCTGGCCGGCGCGCTGGGCGGTGTCGCTGGCCTCGCGCAGGCCCTCCATCACGCCGACCAGGTAATAGCTGGCGTAGGCCTGGCCGTCCTTCTCGTTGGCCTCGAGCGTGCGCAGTTCTCGGATGCTCATGGCCTGCGCGCCGGCACCGGCCAGCAGCGCGGCCAGCAGGACGGTGCGTGCAAGCGCGGCCATCGGTGGTGCCTCGGTCAGTCGCGCTGAAGACGCAGTCGAGCGGCCTCGGCGTGCGCCTGCAGGCCCTCGCCTTCGGCCAGCGTGACCGCGATCGGGCCCAGCACCTGCGCGCCGGCCCGGCTCACCTCGATCAGGCTGGAGCGCTTCTGGAAGTCGTAGACGCCCAGCGGGCTCGAGAAGCGCGCCGTGCCGCTGGTGGGCAGCACGTGGTTCGGTCCGGCGCAGTAGTCGCCCAGGCTCTCGCTGGTGAAGGCGCCCAGGAAGATCGCGCCGGCATGCTTGAGCAAGGGCTCCCAGCGGTGCGGCTCGCTGCTGCTGACCTCCAGGTGCTCGGGCGCGATGCGGTTGCTGATGGCGCAGGCCTCTTCCATGCTGCGCGTGTGGATCAGCGCGCCGCGGCCGTTGAGCGAGGCGGCGATGATCTCCGCGCGCGGCATCGTAGGCAGCAGCCGGTCGATGGCCTCCTGCACGCGCGCGATGTAGTCGGCGTCGGGGCACAGCAGGATGCTCTGCGCGAGCTCGTCGTGCTCGGCCTGGCTGAACAGGTCCATCGCCACCCAGTCGGGCGGCGTGCTGCCGTCGGCCAGCACCAGGATCTCGCTGGGACCCGCGATCATGTCGATGCCCACGGTGCCGAACACGCGGCGCTTGGCCGCGGCCACGTAGGCGTTGCCCGGACCGGTGATCTTGTCGACCGCGGGCACGGTGGCCGTGCCGTAGGCCAGCGCGGCCACGGCCTGGGCGCCGCCGATGGTGAAGGCGCGACTCACGCCGGCGACATAGGCCGCCGCCAGCACCAGCGAATTCTTCTCGCCGCCTGGCGTGGGCACGACCATGATGATTTCGCCGACGCCGGCGACATGGGCCGGGATCGCGTTCATCAGCACGCTCGAGGGATAGGCGGCCTTGCCGCCGGGCACGTAGATGCCCACGCGGTCGAGCGGCGTGACCTTCTGGCCCAGCAAGGTGCCGTCCTCGTCGCGGTACTGCCAGCTCTCGCCGCTCGCCTTCTTCTGGGCCTCGTGGTAGCTGCGCACGCGGCGTGCCGCGGCTTCGAGCGCCTCGCGCTGCACCGCCGGCAGCGACTCGAAGGCCGCGCGCAATTCGTCGGCCGTGAGTTCCAGCGCCGGCACGCCGGTCACGTCGAGCCGGTCGAAACGCGCCGTGTACTCGAGCACTGCGGCATCGCCGCGCTGCTGCACGTCGGCCAGGATCCCGGCCACCACCGTCTCGATCGCCGAGTCCGCCTCCGCGGACCAATGCAAGCGCGCCTTGAAGGCGGCTTCGAAATCGGCCGAGGCGGTGGACAGGCGGGCGGGAGCGGCGGTCAGGGTCATGGTGTCAGGATTGTGGAAGGGCCGACGCGAAGGCGTCGAGGATGCGGCGGATCGGGGCCTGCTTGAGCTTGAGCGCGGCCTGGTTCACCACCAGGCGGGCGCTGATGTCCATGATGCGCTCGACCTCGACCAGGTGGTTGGCCTTGAGCGTGTTGCCGGTCGAGACCAGGTCGACGATGGCATCGGCCAGGCCGGTGAGCGGCGCGAGCTCCATGCTGCCGTAGAGCTTGATCAGGTCGACGTGCACGCCCTTGCTGGCGAAGAAGTTGCGCGACAGGTTGACGTACTTGGTGGCCACCGTCAGGCGCGAGCCCTGCTTCACGGCCGACGCGTAGTCGTAGTCCGCACGCACCGCGACGCTCAGGCGGCAGGCGGCGATCTGCAGGTCCAGCGGCTGGTAGAGGCCCTGGCCGCCGCCTTCGAGCAGCACGTCGAGCCCGGTCACGCCCAGGTCGGCACCGCCGTACTGCACGTAGGTCGGCACGTCCGAAGCGCGCACCAGCACCACCCGGACGTCGGGCCGGGTGGTGGCGAGGATCAGTTTGCGCGACTTGTCCGGGTCCTCGGTGACCTCGATGCCGGCCGCGGCCAGCAGCGGCAGGGTCTCGTCGAAGATGCGTCCTTTGGAGAGGGCGAGCGTGATCATGGGCGGGCTTTCGTCAGGGAAGTGGGCTTCATGCGATTCTTTCGATGTCCGCGCCCAGGCCGCGCAGCTTGGCTTCCATGCGGTCGTAGCCCCGGTCCAGGTGATAGATGCGGTCGACCAGGGTCTCGCCCTCGGCCACCAGGCCGGCGATCACGAGGCTGGCGGAGGCGCGCAGGTCGGTCGCCATCACGGTCGCACCGGACAGGCGGGCACCGCCCTCGACCAGCGCCACCCGGCCGTCGACGTGGATGGCCGCGCCCAGGCGCACCAGTTCGTTGACGTGCATGAAGCGGTTTTCGAAGATGGTCTCGGTCACGGCCGCCGAGCCATGGGCCACGCAGTTGAGCACCATGAACTGGGCCTGCATGTCGGTCGGGAAGCCAGGGTATTCGGTGGTGCGGAAGGCCTGGGCCTTGAGGTCGGCGGCGCCGGTCGAGACGATGCGCACACCGCCCTCGACGGCCTGCACCTCGCAACCCGCATCGCGCAGCTTGTCGATCACCGCGTCGAGGTGGTCCGCGCGCGCATGGCGCAGGAACACCTCGCCCCCGGCGGCCGCGACCGCGCACAGGAAGGTGCCGGCCTCGATCCGGTCGGCCACCACCGCGTGCTCGCAGCCGTGCAACTTGTCCACGCCCTGGATGCGGATGTGGCTGGTGCCGTGGCCCTCGATGCGCGCGCCCATCTTGATCAGCATCTCGGCCAGATCGACGATCTCGGGCTCCTGGGCCGCGTTCTCGAGCAGCGTCTCGCCTTCGGCCAGCGCCGCGGCCATCAGGAAGTTCTCGGTGCCGGTCACGGTCACCATGTCGGTCAGGATGCGTGCACCCTTCAGACGGGTGCGCCCGGCGGGCAGGCGCGCGACCATGTAGCCGTGCTCGACCACGATCTCCGCGCCCATGGCCTGCAGGCCCTTGATGTGCTGGTCGACCGGCCGCGAGCCGATCGCACAGCCGCCGGGCAGCGAGACCTTGGCGTGGCCGAAGCGCGCCAGCAGCGGGCCCAGCGCCAGCACCGAAGCGCGCATGGTCTTGACCAGCTCGTAGGGTGCCTCGATGGTGTGCAGCGGGCCGGCGTCGAGCCGCACGGTGCCGTTGTCGTCGCGTTCGACCGCCACACCCATGTTGCGCACCAGCTTGAGCATGGTCGACACATCCTCGAGGCGCGGCACGTTGTGCAGCGTCACGGGCTGGTCGGTCAGCAGCGCGGCACAGAGCTCGGGCAGCGCGGCGTTCTTGGCGCCGGAAACGAGTACTTCGCCGCCAAGCTTGCGCCCGCCGCGAATGAGAAGTTTGTCCATGAAAAATCCAGCGATATCTAGCAGGAAGGCCTGCGAAGCGGCATCAACGAGGCGCCGTGGCCCATTCGGCGGGCGTGAAGGTCTTCATCGACAGCGCATGCACCTCGTCGGTATGCATTTTCGCACCGAGGGTGGCGTAGACCCGCTGATGACGCTGGATCGAGCGCTTGCCCTCGAATTCGGCCGACACGATGGTGGCGTACCAATGGCGCCCGTCGCCCTCCAGCGTGATGTGCTCGCAGGGCAGGCCGGCGGTGATGATGGCTTGGAGTTCTTCAGCGGTCATAGGGGTCGTCTTGCGTAGTCATCGTGTGACACGGCGGAACCGGCCTGGCCGGGTCGCCGATGTCGCCCCGGACGGGGCTGAAGCCGAGGGAATCCCTCTAGCCTCGAATTTTGTAGCCGATCCGCAGCAGATGGACGGCGATCGCGCTCACGACCACCCAGGCACTGCCGACGATGCCGAAGCTCAGCCAGGGCGAGGCGTCGCTCACGCCGAAGAAGCCGTAGCGGAAGCCGTCGATCATGTAGAAGAAGGGGTTCAGGTGGCTCACACTCTGCCAGAACGGCGGCAGCGAGCCGATCGAATAGAACACGCCCGACAGGAAGGTCATGGGCATGATCAGGAAGTTCTGGAACACCGCCATCTGGTCGAACTTCTCGGCCCAGAGACCCGCGATCAGCCCCAGCGTGCCCAGCATGGCCGCGCCCAGGAAGGCAAAGACGAAGATCCAGGCCGGCGCCGCGAAATCCGGCACGGCGAAGAACACCGTGACGATGAACACGCCCAGGCCGACGGCCAGGCCGCGGATGATGGACGAGCCCACGTAGGCAAAGAACCAGCCCCAGTGCGACAGCGGCGTGAGCAGCACGAACACCAGGCTGCCCATGATCTTGCTCTGGATGATCGAGGAGGAGCTGTTGGCAAAGGCGTTCTGCAGCACGCTCATCATCACCAGGCCCGGGATCAGGAAGGCCGTGTACGCCACCGTGCCGTAGACCTTGACGTGACCCTCCAGCACATGGCCGAAGACCATCAGGTACAGCACGGCCGTGAGGATCGGCGCGCCGACGGTCTGGAAGCCGACCTTCCAGAAGCGCAGCGTTTCCTTGTAGAGCAGCGTGCGCCAGCCCGTGGTGCCGATCATCGCGCCACCTCCAGCGGAATCTGTTCACCCGCCATCAGGTCGAGGAACACGTCCTCGAGATCGGCCTTGCGCATCTCGACGTCTTCGACCGCCACGCCGGCCTCACGCAGTGCGCCGAGCAGCTGCTCGACCTCGTGCGCGTTCTGCGCCGGCAGCTGCACGATGCGCCCGGTGATGCGCGCATGCTGCGCGATCGCCCAGGGCAGGTTGGCGTCGGTCTTGAAACGCAGCACGTTGCTGGCGGCCGACTTCAGCAGCTCGCTGGTGCGGTCGAGCGCGATCACGCGGCCCTGCTTGAGCATGGCGATCCGGTGGCACAGCGCCTCCGCCTCTTCGAGATAGTGGGTGGTGAGCAGCACGGTGCTGCCCTGCTTGTTGAGCTTGGCGATGAACTGCCACAGCGTCTGGCGCAGTTCGACGTCGACGCCGGCGGTAGGCTCGTCGAGCACGATCACCGGCGGCTTGTGGACCAGCGCCTGCGCCACCAGCACGCGGCGCTTCATGCCGCCCGACAGCTGCCGCAGGTTGGCGTTGGCCTTGTCGGTCAGGCCCAGGCTGTGCAGCAGCTCGTCGATCCAGGCGTCGTTGTTCTTGATGCCGAAATAGCCCGACTGGATGCGCAACGATTCGCGCACGTTGAAGAAGGGGTCGAACACCAGCTCCTGCGGCACGATGCCCAGGTGGCGGCGCGCCTCGGCATAGTCGCGCTGCACATCGAAGCCGTGCACGCTGACGGCGCCGGCCGTCGGGCGCGACAGCCCGGCCAGCATGCTGATCAGCGTGGTCTTGCCGGCGCCGTTGGGCCCCAGGAGGCCGAAGAACTCGCCCTCTTCGATCTGGAAGCTCACGTCATCGACGGCGCGCAAACCAGGCTTGCCCTGGGCGCGTTGCTGACGGGAGGCGGGGTAGGTCTTGGAGACCGATTGGAAGGAGATCGCGGGCATGGGAGCCCGAGATTCTAGGCGGCCTGCACTTTTCTAGGGCGCGGCCGGCAAAAGGCCCGCAATGCCGTAGAGCGCGGCCAGCTCACGCAGCCGGGGCGAGAGCCCCTTGACCGCAAAGCTGCGTCCCAGCGCACTGGCCTCGCGCCGGCATTCGAGCAGCACGGCCAGTGCCGAGGAATCGAAGCGCACCAGCGCGCTGGCATCCACCACCGCCGCGGACCCGCTCTGGCCTGCCAGGCCCTGCTGCAGCATGCGCATGCAGGCCGGCGCCTCGTCGTGCGTGAGCTTGGTCGGCAGGACGAGCATGCTCAGCTCTTGCCGTTGCTCTTGTTGCGCGCCGCCAGTGCGGCGATCAGGCCGTCGATGCCCTGGCTGTTGATCTGCTGCGCGAACTGGGTGCGGTAGGTATCGACCAGCCACACGCCCAGCACGTTGAGGTTGTAGACCTTCCAGCCGGAACCCTGGCCCGGCGTCTTCTCGAGGCGGTAGTCCAGCTGGACCGGGTCGCCGCGGCCGCGGACCTCGGTGCGCACCAGCACGTCGGTGTCGTCGGGCGAACCGCGGAAGGGGCGCACGCTGACCGTCTGGTCGCTGACCTGGTCGAGCGCGCCGGCATAGGTGCGCACCAGCAGGGTCTTGAACTCATCCTGCAGCCGCTTCTGCTGCTCCGGCGTGGCCGTGCGCCAGGCCGGGCCGACGGCGGAGGCCGTCATGCGCTGGAAATTGACGTTGGGCATGATCTTGCTGTCGACCAGCACCATGATCTTGTTGACGTCGCCCGACTTGATGGACTTGTCGGACTTGATGGTCTCGAGCACGTCGGTCGAGATGCGCTTGACCAGCGCATCGGGGGTTTCGTCGGCGGCGCGCGCCGGGCTCACGAAGGCCACGGCGGCACTGAACAGCAACGCACCGGCCAGCGCCATGTGGCCGAGGCTGCGTCGTTGCAGGATCATCTTGTTGTTCATTGGGCAGGTCCCTCAGGTTTCGGATCTCGCGCGGCCCGCACGAAAACGACGTGCCGCAGCATGAATGGTTTGGACAGCACCCTCGCCGTCCGGGTTCCTCGAACGCGGGCCGAGGCTTGCAACGGAATGCAAGCGAGCGGCCCCGCGCCTTCGCACTTCAGTGTGCCGCGTCCTGGCTGTCGCCGGCGTCGGCTACTTGCCTGCGTCGTCGTCGGGTGCCCGGCCGTCCTGGATCTGGCTGCGACGGCGCTGCAGGAAGGCATCGCGCGTGAACGAGTACTTGTCGAGCGCGGCGTCGTCGATCAGCCGACCGGCGCGCAGGTACTGCGAGCGCTTGTCGACCACGCGCAGCGCGGTCAAGGAATTGCGCCAGGCCACGTCCTGGACCGCATTGAGCGCATCGCCATAGAGGTCGACCGGCTTGGCCGCCGTGTCGCGCAGCGTGGAGGGGCCCAGCAGCGGCAGCACGACGTACGGGCCCGCGCCCACGCCCCAGCGTCCGAGCGTCTTGCCGAAATCCTCGTCGCGGCGGTCGATGCCGACCTCGGTCGCCACGTCGAGCAGGCCGCCGAGGCCGAAGATGGTGTTGACGTTGACCCGCATGAAGGTCTCGGCGCTGTTCTGCAGCTTGAGCTGGGCCACGCTGTTGGCAAAGCTCCAGATGTCACCCAGGTTGCCGAAGAAATTGTTCACCCCCGTGCGCACCATCGACGGCAGCACGTTGACGTAGGCCGTGGACACCGGCACCAGCACCACCTCGTCGACCTTCTCGTTGAACGAGAACACGCCGCGGTTGAACGGCTCGAAGGGATCGGACGGGTTGGCATTGGGGCCGGTGGCACACCCGGCCAGCACGGCAAGGACGACGGCGGCCCCCACCCAGCGGGCGTGGTCGGCGATGCGCTTCACGGCATCGGAAGCGGGAGACAGGAAGGATCGTGTTTTCATTTTTTGTTCGGTGTTGCTGGCGCCGCACCCGCACTGGCGGCATTCGGCGTTCCTTCGGCAGCCTTGCTGAAGAGGAATTGGCTGATCAGGTTTTCCAGCACCACTGCGGATTGCGTGGAGGTGACGGTGTCACCGGCCTGCAGGTTCTTTTCCTCGGCGCCCGCCTCGATCCCGATGTACTGCTCGCCGAGCAGGCCACTGGTCAGGATCTTGAGCGAACTGTCCTTGGGAAAACTGTAACGGTTTTGCAAAGCCAGCGTCACGTCGGCCTGAAAGAGCTTGTCGTTGAAGGTGATGGATTCCACACGGCCGACCACCACGCCGGCACTTTTCACGGCCGTCTGCGGCTTGAGCCCGCCGATGTTGTCGAAGCGCGCGGTCACCGAATAGGTCTTCTGGAAGTTCAGGCTCAGCAGGTTGGCCGACTGCAGCGCCAGGAACAGCAGGGCTGCCGCGCCGATGAGCACGAACAGGCCCACCCAGATGTCGTTGTTGGAACGTTGCATGGTTTGCTCTCGTAGTCGAGTTTGCGCTCAGATGCTGAACATCATGGCGGTGAGAAGGAAGTCCAGCGCCAGCACCGCCAGCGAAGCCACCACCACGGTGCGGGTGGTGGCGCGCGACACGCCCTCGGGCGTGGGCTGGGCCTCGAAGCCCTGCAGCAGCGCGACGAAGGTCACGGTGAAGCCGAAGACGATGCTCTTGATGACGCCGTTGCCCAGGTCCCTGAACACGTCGGTGCCGTTCTGCATCTGGCTCCAGAAGGCCCCGGAATCGATGCCCAGCAACGGCACGCAGACGACCCAGCCGCCCAGGATGCCGACCGCGCAGAACACCGCCGACAGCAGCGGCATCGCGATCACGCCGCCCCAGAAGCGCGGCGCGAGCACGCGCTTGACGGGGTCGACCGCCATCATCTCCATTGCACTGAGCTGCTCGCCGGCCTTCATCAGGCCGATTTCCGCGGTCAGCGAGGTGCCGGCCCGGCCCGCGAACAGCAGTGCCGTGATCACCGGGCCGAATTCGCGCAGCAGGCTCAGGCTGATCAGCACGCCCACCGATTCGGAGGCGCCGTAGCGCTGCAGACCGTAGAAGTACTGCAGCCCCATGACGAAGCCGACGAACAGGCCCGACACGGCGATGATCGCCAGCGAATAGTTGCCCAGGAAATGGACCTGATCGCGCACCAGCGCAAAACGCCGCAGGCCGCCCACATCGCTGAACAGCCGCCAGAACAGGCGCGCGCCGCGGCCCAGGTCGGCCAGCTTGGAGCGCACCGCGAAGCCGACATCGGCGGGATTCCAGAAGCTCAAGACCGGCCTCCCGAGGCCGGGCCGAAGTCGTCTTCGACGCCGACGCCCGGGTAGTGGAAATGCACCGGCCCGTCGGGCAGCGCATGGACGAACTGGTGCACCAGCGGGTCGGCGCTCTCGCGCACGGCCTGCGGCGTGCCTTGCGCCGCGACGCCGCCGTTGGCCAGGATGATCACGTGGTCGGCTATGCGGAAGGTCTCTTCCAGGTCGTGCGAGACGATGATGCTGGTCAGCCCCAGCGTGTCGTTGAGCTGGCGGATCAGCCGCGCGGCCGTGCCCAGCGAGATCGGGTCGAGGCCCGCGAAGGGCTCGTCGTACATCACCAGGTCGGGGTCGAGCGCGATCGCGCGCGCCAGCGCCACGCGCCGTGCCATGCCGCCCGAGACTTCGCTGGGCATGAGCTCGCGCGCGCCACGCAGCCCGACCGCGTCGAGCTTCATCAGCACGATGTCGCGGATCAGCGCCTCGGGCAGTTGCGTGTGCTCGCGCAGCGGGAAGGCCACGTTGTCGAACACGCTCATGTCGGTGAACAGTGCACCGAACTGGAACAGCATGCCCATGCGTCGGCGCGCCGCATACAATGCGCCGGCGTCGAACCTGACCACGTCCTGACCATCGAACAGGACCTCGCCGCGCTGCGCTTTCTGCTGCCCGCCGATCAGGCGCAGCACCGTGGTCTTGCCGCCGCCCGAGGCGCCCATCAGGGCCGTCACCTTGCCGCGCGGCACGGTGAAGGAGACGCCATCGAGAATGGCGCGCGCACCGTAGCCGAACGCGACGTCGCGGAACTCTACGAAGGGGGGTGGCTGAGGAGCGGCTGGGTCCATCTCAATGAAAAAGCCGGGCGCTCCTTCGAGCATCCCGGCATGCGGTTTGACGCGGATGATACCGGGGCCGCGACAGGCCTCGCCGGATTGAAACAAAATTCAATACGGCGCGTCATGGGAATGCCCGAAGGCACTCATGCACTCAACGCGGCAGGTCGCTGAAGCCCATCAGGAACTCGTCCACCGAGCGCGCGGCCTGGCGGCCTTCGCGAATCGCCCACACCACCAGCGACTGGCCGCGGCGCATGTCGCCGGCGGCAAACACCTTGGGCACGCTGGTGGCATAGCCGCCGATGAAGTCGACCGTCGCCTTGGCGTTGCCGCGGCCGTCCTTCTCGATGCCGAAGGCCTCCAGCACACCGGCCACCGGGCTCACGAAGCCCATCGCCAGCAGCACCAGGTCGGCCTTGAGGACTTCCTCGCTGCCGGGCACCTCGACCATCTTGCCGTCCTGCCATTCGACACGCACGGTCTTCAGGCCGGTGACCTTGCCCTTGGTGCCGATGAACTCCTTGGTCGAGATCGCGAACTCGCGTTCGCAGCCTTCGACGTGGCTGGAGCTGGTGCGCAGCTTGTACGGCCAGTAGGGCCAGGTCATGGGGCGGTTCTCTTCCACTGGCGGCTCGGGCATCAGCTCGAACTGCGTGACGCTGACGGCGCCGTGGCGGTTGCTGGTGCCCACGCAGTCGGAGCCGGTGTCGCCGCCACCGATCACGATCACGTGCTTGCCGTCGGCGCGCAGCTGGCCCTTGAGCTTGTCGCCGGCGTTGACCTTGTTCTGCTGCGGCAGGAACTCCATCGCGAAATGGATGCCGTCGAGGTCGCGGCCCGGCACCGGCAGGTCGCGCGACTGCTCGGCGCCGCCGGTCAGCAGCACCGCGTCGAATTCCTTGTCGAGCTGCTCGGGAGTGACGGTTTCCTTGGCCCAGTTGGTGACCTTGGAGCCTTTGCCCAGCGTGTCCTTGGCAGCGCCGACGATGACGCCGGTGCGGAAGGTCACGCCCTCGGCCTGCATCTGCGCGACGCGGCGGTCGATGTGCGACTTCTCCATCTTGAAGTCGGGGATGCCGTAGCGCAGCAGGCCGCCGACGCGGTCGTTCTTCTCGAACAGCGTCACGTCATGGCCGACGCGTGCCAGCTGCTGGGCCGCGGCCATGCCCGCCGGGCCGGCACCGACCACGGCGACCTTCTTGCCGGTCCTGTGCTTGGCCACGCGCGGCTGCACCCAGCCCTCGTCCCAGGCGCGATCGATGATCGAATGCTCGAGCGACTTGATGCCCACGGCATCGTCGTTCACGTTGAGCACGCAGGCGGCCTCGCAGGGCGCGGGGCAGATGCGGCCGGTGAACTCGGGGAAGTTGTTGGTCGAGTCGAGCACCGCGAAGGCATTGCGCCAATCGTCGCGGTACACCAGGTCGTTGAAGTCCGGGATGATGTTGTTGACCGGGCAGCCGCTGTTGCAGAACGGCGTGCCGCAGTCCATGCAGCGCGCGCCCTGGACCTTGGCCTGGTCCTTGTCGAGGCCGACGACGAATTCCTTGTAGTGCTTGAGCCGCTCGTCGACGGGCTTGTAGCCCTCTTCCACGCGCTCGTAATCCATGAAGCCGGTGATCTTTCCCATCGTGCTTTCCTTGTTTCTTGTTTCTACGTGCGGGCGACTCAGACGGCCGCGGTCTTGCGCGCGGTGCCGGCCGCGACGGCGGCTTGCGCGTCGTTGCCGCTGGCCGCTGCCAGCGCCTTGCGGTCGTGGATCTCGGCCAGTGCGCGCTTGTATTCGTTGGGGAACACCTTCACGAACTTCGTGCGTGCCACGGTCCAGTCGTCGAGCAGTTCGCGCGCGCGCTTGCTGCCGGTCCAGCGGTGATGGTCTTCCAGCAGCTTGCGCAGCTGGGCCTCGTCGGTCAGGCCGTTGTGCCAGATCGAGGGCTTGATGCTGGCGGTCTGCTCGGCGGTGGTCAGCACCTTCTCGAGCGACACCATCGACAGGTTGCAGCGCGAGGCGAACTGGCCGTCCTCGTCGTAGACGAAGGCCACGCCGCCGCTCATGCCGGCCGCGAAGTTGCGCCCGGTCTTGCCGAGCACGGCCACCGTGCCGCCCGTCATGTACTCGCAGCCGTGGTCGCCCGTGCCTTCGACGACCGCCGTCGCGCCCGACAGCCGCACCGCGAAGCGCTCGCCCGCGACGCCGCAGAAGTAGGCCTCGCCAGTGGTCGCGCCGTACATCACGGTGTTGCCGACGATGGTGTTGCGCACCGCTTCGCCGCGGAAGTCCAGGCTCGGGCGCACCACGATGCGGCCGCCCGACAGGCCCTTGCCGGTGTAGTCGTTGGCGTCGCCGATCAGGTACAGCGTGATGCCGCGGGCCAGGAAGGCGCCGAACGATTGGCCGCCCGTGCCTTCGAGCTGGATGCGGATCGAATCGTCGGGCAAACCTTCGGGGTGCACCCGCGTGAGCGCGCCCGACAGCTTGGCGCCGACGGTGCGGTTCACGTTGCGCACGATCTCGATGAACTGCACCTTCTCGCCCTTGTCGATGGCCGCACGCGACTTCTCGATCAGCTTGGTGTCGAGGTTGTGCTCGAGCCCGTGCTCCTGGTTCTCGACGTGGAAGCGCGGCACGTCGTCCGGCACGTTCGGCAGCGCGAACAGGCGGCTGAAGTCCAGGCCGCTGGCCTTCCAGTGCGAGATGCCCTTCTTCATGTCGAGCAGGTCGGCGCGTCCGATCATGTCGTCGAACTTGCGGATGCCCAGCTGCGCCATGATCTGGCGCACCTCCTCGGCGATGAAGAAGAAGTAGTTGACGACGTGCTCGGGCTTGCCCGAGAACTTCTTGCGCAGGATCGGGTCCTGCGTGGCCACGCCCACGGGGCAGGTGTTGAGGTGGCACTTGCGCATCATGATGCAGCCCTCGACGATCAGCGGCGCGGTCGCGAAGCCGAATTCGTCGGCGCCCAGCAGCGCGCCGATGGCGACGTCGCGGCCGGTCTTCATCTGGCCGTCGGCCTGCACGCGCACGCGGCCGCGCAGGCGGTTGAGCACCAGCGTCTGCTGGGTCTCGGCCAGGCCGATCTCCCAGGGACCGCCCGCATGCTTGATCGACGACCAGGGCGAGGCGCCCGTGCCGCCGTCGTGGCCGGCGATCACCAGGTGGTCGCTCTTGCACTTGGTCACGCCCGCGGCCACCGTGCCCACGCCCACTTCGCTGACCAGCTTGGTGCTGATGCTGGCGTGCGGCGCGACGTTCTTCAGGTCATGGATCAGCTGGGCCAGATCCTCGATCGAGTAGATGTCGTGGTGCGGCGGCGGCGAGATCAGGCCCACGCCCGGCACCGAGTAGCGCTGCTTGCCGATGTACTCGGTCACCTTGCCGCCGGGCAGCTGGCCGCCCTCGCCCGGCTTGGCACCTTGCGCCATCTTGATCTGGATCTGGTCGGCCGAGGACAGGTACTCGGCCGTGACGCCGAAGCGGCCCGAGGCCACCTGCTTGATCTTCGAACGCAGCGAGTCGCCGGCGTTGAGCGCCAGGTCGACCTCGACGTTGGCGTCGCCGATCACGCTCTTGAGCGTGTCGCCCTGCTGGATCGGGATGCCCTTGAGCTCGTTGCGGTAGCGCGCCGGGTCCTCGCCGCCCTCGCCGGTGTTGCTCTTGCCGCCGATGCGGTTCATGGCCACGGCCAGCGTCGAATGCGCCTCGGTCGAGATCGAGCCCAGCGACATCGCGCCGGTGGCGAAGCGCTTGACGATCTCGGCCGCCGACTCCACCTCTTCCACCGGAATCGCCTGGCTCGGATCGATCTTGAACTCGAACAGGCCGCGCAGCGTCATGTGGCGACGGCTCTGGTCGTTGATGATCTGGGCGTATTCCTTGTAGGTGCTCCAGTTGTTGGCGCGCGTGCTGTGCTGCAGCTTGGCGATCGCGTCGGGCGTCCACATGTGGTCCTCGCCGCGGGTGCGCCAGGCGTACTCGCCGCCGGCGTCGAGCATGTTGGCCAGCACCGGGTCGTCACCGAAGGCGGCCGCGTGCATGCGCAGCGCTTCCTCGGCGATCTCGAACACGCCGATGCCCTCGACACGGCTCGCGGTGCCCGAGAAGTACTTGCCGATGGTGTCGTTGTTCAGGCCGATGGCCTCGAACAGCTGCGCGCCGCAGTAGCTCATGTAGGTGCTCACGCCCATCTTGGACATGATCTTCGACAGGCCCTTGCCGATCGCCTTCACGTAGTTGTAGATCGCCTTCTCGGCCGACAGGTCGCCCGAGAGCTCGGCGTGCAGCGAGGCCAGCGTCTCCATCGCCAGGTAGGGATGGACCGCTTCGGCGCCGTAGCCCGCGAGCACGCCGAAGTGATGCACCTCGCGGGCGCTGCCGGTCTCGACCACCAGGCCGGCCGTGGTGCGCAGACCTTCGCGCACCAGGTGCTGGTGGATCGCGCTCGACGCCAGCAGGGCGGGAATCGCGACCTGCGTGGCGCTCACGCCGCGGTCGCTCACGATCAGGATGTTGCTGCCGCCCTTGATCGCATCGACGGCTTCGGCGCACAGCGACGCGAGCTTGGCCTCGACGCCTTCACGGCCCCAGTCGGCCGGGTAGGTGATGTCGAGCGTGGTCGAGCGGAACTTGCCCTGCGTGTGCTGCTCGATGTTGCGCAGCTTGGCCATGTCGGCGAAGTCGAGGATGGGCTGGCTCACTTCGAGCCGCATCGGCGGGTTGACCTGGTTGATGTCTAGCAGGTTCGGCTTGGGGCCGATGAAGCTGTTGAGCGACATCACGATCGCTTCGCGGATCGGGTCGATCGGCGGGTTCGTCACCTGGGCGAACATCTGCCGGAAGTAGTTGTAGAGCGTCTTGTTCTTGCTCGAGAGCACGGCCAGCGGGCTGTCGTTGCCCATCGAGCCGATGCCTTCCTCGCCGGCCTGCGCCATCGGGCTCAGCAGGAACTTGATGTCTTCCTGCGTATAACCAAAAGCCTGCTGCCGATCGAGCAGCGAGACGGCGCTGGCGGGCACTTCGGCCGGCGGCGCCTCGACGCTGTCGAGCTTGATGCGCAGGTTCTCGATCCACTGCTTGTAGGGCTTGGTGTTGACGACATAGGCCTTGAGCTCGTCGTCGTCGATCATGCGACCCTGCTCCAGGTCGATCAGGAACATCTTGCCGGGCTGCAGGCGCCACTTGCGCAGGATCTTGTGCTCGGGAATCGGCAGCACGCCGGACTCCGACGCCATGATCACCAGGTCGTCGTCGGTCACGCAGTAGCGCGAGGGACGCAGGCCGTTGCGGTCGAGCGTGGCGCCGATCTGGCGGCCGTCGGTGAACACGATCGAGGCCGGGCCGTCCCACGGCTCCATCATCGCGGCGTGGTATTCGTAGAAGGCGCGGCGGCGCTCGTCCATCGTCGTGTGCTGCTCCCACGGCTCGGGGATCATCATCATCACGGCCTGGCTGATCGGGTAGCCGGCCATGGTCATGAGTTCGAGGCAGTTGTCGAAGGTCGCGGTGTCGGACTGGCCGGCGAAGCTGATCGGGTACAGCTTCTTCAGGTCGGCCGCCAGCACCGGCGAGGACATCACGCCCTCGCGCGCCTTCATCCAGTTGTAGTTGCCGCGCACCGTGTTGATCTCGCCGTTGTGGGCGACATAGCGGTACGGGTGGGCCAGCGGCCACTTGGGGAAGGTGTTGGTCGAGAAGCGCTGGTGCACCAGGCCGATGGCCGAGATGCAGCGCTCGTCGGACAGGTCGAGGTAGTACACACCGACCTGGTCGGCCAGCAGCAGGCCCTTGTAGACGACCGTGCGGCTCGACATGCTGGGAACGTAGTATTCCTTGCTGTGCTTGAGCTCGAGGTTCTGGATGTTGGCGCTCGCGGTCTTGCGGATCACGTAGAGCTTGCGCTCCAGCGCGTCCTGCACGATCACGTCGCTGCCGCGGCCGATGAAGACCTGGCGCAGGATGGGTTCGGTCTTCTTGACCGCGGGCGACATGGGCATCTCGCGGTTGACCGGCACATCGCGCCAGCCCAGCAGCACCTGGCCTTCGGCCTTGATCGCGCGCTCCATTTCCTGCTCGCAGGCCATGCGCGATGCATGCTCCTTGGGCAGGAAGATCATGCCGACGCCGTATTCGCCGTAGGGCGGCAGTTCGACGCCCTGCTTGCCCATCTCCTCGCGGTACAGCGCGTCGGGGATCTGGATCAGGATGCCGGCGCCGTCGCCCATCAGCTTGTCGGCGCCGACGGCGCCGCGATGGTCGATGTTCTCGAGGATCTTGAGGGCCTGCGTCACGATGTCGTGGCGCTTCTCGCCCTTGATGTGGGCGACGAAACCGAGGCCGCAGGCATCGTGTTCGTTGCTGGACGAATACAGCCCGTGCTGTTCCAGGTGTTGGATCTCGACATCCGTCGTCATGGGGCGCACTCCTTCAATTTATCGCGGGATCTCTCGCAGGGAATCGGAGGATATTGCGTTGCACAAATAATGCCAAGAACATTAAATGGGGTCAGATTCATATTATTTTCTGACTTTTTTAGTGAGTTATTAATTGGGGACACATCAATACCGCCGACAAGCGGTCGCTCAGGCGGCCCGCCGGAGCCACAAACGAAGGATCAAACGGTCGGAGGATTCGGCCGGCGCCCGGCCCGCGCCTTGACCAGGCGGCGCGGCGTGTCCTGCTGCAGCTGTGCCAGGAAACGCTCGTCGCCCGCTGCCCAGCCCTGCAGCGCGGCGTCGGTCAGCAAGGTCTGTTCGTGGGCGCCGATGCCCTCGCGCACCCGCTCGGCATAGGCGGCCTCGCGCGCGAAGGGCGTGTTGCCCAGCGCCCAGTAGAGCGGATGCGGCGACAGGAAGCGGTCGCTGCGCAGGCCCGCGTAGTGGTGGTGGCTGGACCAGGCGAAGTCGCGTGCCTCGGCCACCAGCCCGGCGCGCACCGGGTTGAGGTCGAGGTAGACCATGCAGGGCAGCAGGTAGCGCTCGGCCTGCAGCACGGTCGCGCGGTAGCGCCCTTCCCACAGCGTGCCGCTGCGCGCATGGCGGTCGTTGAAGCTGCGCACATAGCTGCGCCCCACCGCCTGCATGAACTGCGGCAGGCCTTCGGCGGTGGACGGCGTGACCAGCAGGTGGAAGTGGTTGTCCATCAGCACATAGGCGTGCAGCGCCACGCCGAAGCGCGGCGCGTGCTCGGCCCACAGCGCGACCAGCCGTTCGCGGTCGGCGGTGTCGACGACGATCGGCTGGCGGTTGTTGCCGCGCTGGATCACATGGTGCAGCTGCTGCGCCAGCGTGAGTCGGGGCAGTCGGGCCATGGCGGCGCGCGGCCTTTTCTCGCTCAGTCCAGCCGGAAGCGCGTCTGCAGCAGCGAACTCAGGCCGAATTCGGCCAGCAGGCTGCGCAGGCGTTCGGCGGCGCTGGCCTTCGCCTGGCCGGTGCGGCGCGCGATGATCAGCTCGTTCTTCATGCTGTGCTCCCAGCCCACGAGCTCGGTCACGGTGACCTGGTAGCCCTGGGCCTCGAGGTAGAGGCAGCGCAGCACGTTGGTCAGCTGGCTGCCGATCTCGCGCGTGTGCAGCGGATGGCGCCACAGCTCGGCCAGCGGCGTGCGCGACAGCGACAGCGCCTTGGTCTCGCGCAGGCAGGCCGCCACCTCGGCCTGGCAGCAGGGCACCAGCACCATGTACTTCGCCCGCTTGGCCAGCCCGAAGGCGATCGCGTCGTCGGTGGCGGTGTCGCATGCATGCAACGCCGTCACGATGTCGATCTGCGCCGGCAGCTCGCTGGCATGCGTCGACTCGGCCACCGTGAGGTTCAGGAAGGCCATGCGGTCGAAGCCCAGCCGCAGCGCCAGCGCGCGCGACTTCTCGATCAGCTCGGCGCGCGTCTCGATGCCGTAGACATGGCCGCCGTCGAGCGCGCGGAAGAACAGGTCGTAGATGATGAAGCCGAGGTAGGACTTGCCCGCGCCATGGTCGGCCAGCGTCGCATGGCGGCCCTGCTCCGGCAGTTCGCGCAGCAGCTTCTCGATGAACTGGAACAGGTGGTAGACCTGCTTGAGCTTGCGGCGCGAATCCTGGTTGAGCCGTCCTTCGCGCGTGAGGATGTGCAGCTCCTTGAGCAGCTCGATCGACTGCCCGGGCCGCAGCGCCTCCTGGACGTCGGCCTCGGCCTTGGATGCCTTGTCGACACGGCTCATCGTGCGGCTCCCGCACCCACGTCGAGCGCGGCCCAGCCGGCCGGGCCCAGCGCCTCCAGCGTCTCGATGTTGCGCTCGAAGATCACCTCGGCCTCGGGGAAGGCCTCGACCGCGCGGTCGATGCTCTCCTCGCGCAGCAGGTGCAGCGTGGGGTACGGCGCGCGGTTGGTGGCGTTGCCGATGTCGTCGGGCTCGGTGCCGCCGAACTGGAAGCGCGGGTGGAAGCTCGCGAGCTGCAGCGTGCCCTCGAGGCCCGCGCGGGCCAGGCGGCGTTCGGCGCGCTCGGTGAAGTCGTTGAAATCGAGAAAGTCGGCCAAGGTATGGGGTGCCATCAGGAGGGTGGTGTCGCGTTCGGAAGCCGGCCGGTCGACCAGCGCCTGCGCCTCGGCCATCAGCAGGTCGAGCAGGCCCGCATCGTCGTCGGCGGCCAGGTGCACCGCGTAGTGGACCTGGCCCTTGGCGTGCACCGCCTTGGCGAACGGACAGAGGTTCAGGCCGATGACCGCGCGCTCGAGCCAGCGTCGCGTGTCGGCTTCGGCCTGCGCGGCCGTGATTGTCGCAGTCGTGTCGTTCATGCGTCGATTCCTTGTGTCGATGGCCCCGGCCTCAGCCGGGCCGCGAGCGCGATGCCCGTCAGTGCGCAGGCCAGCGTCACGGCCCAGGTCCATTGCCAGCCGCCCGCACGGTGCGCGAGCCAGGCCACCAGCGGGGGTGCGCAGAACTGGCCCAGTGCCGAGGCCTGCTGCATCAGACCGACCGTGGTCGAGACGGTAGCCGGCCCGGGCGCGAAGCGCACGGCGAGCACGAACAGCGTGGCCGGCACCATGCCGCCGCCAAAGGAGAAGGCGCAGACCGCGGCATAGCGCAGCGCGGGCGGCAGACCGGCCGACAGCAGGCCGTCGCCGAACTGCGCGAAGGCCACGACGCTGCCCAGCGCCATGGCGCCGTAGCCCCAGCGCAGCAGTTTCTCGGGCGCCAGGCCGCGCTGCAGCAGCCGGCCGCCCAGCAGGTTGCCGCCGATGTTCATCGCCGCCGCGCCGGCCGTCAGCACCGCGCTCCAGGCGACAGGCACGCCGGCCTCGGCATAGATGGCAGGCAGGAAGCCGATCACCGCCATCCATTGGGCCGAATACACGGCGAAGGCGGCCGCCAGCAGCCACGGGCCGGAGGCGCCCAGCGTGGCGCGCAGCCGGGTCGGCCAGCGCCCGGCCACGGCCGTCGGCGCGGTGAGCGCTTGTTCCTTGTCGCTGGGCACGCTCGCGGCAACCCAGAACCCCGCCGCGGCCGACACGCCGGCCAGCGCCCACCACCAGGCGCCCCAACCCAGTGCTGCGATCAGCGCGGGGCCCACCAGCAGCGCCGAGGCTACGCCCAGCGGCATGTAGGCGCCCCACCAGCCGAGGGCGGTCTTCTCCGTGCCTTGCGGCGCGGTCGCACGAATCAACGCGGGCGCGGGCATCACCACCAGCAGGAAGCCGAGGCCCTCGAGCGCACGCAGCAGCAACAGCGCCGGCACCGCATGGGCGCCAGGGGCGGCTGCAGCGCCGATCGCGCCGCCTGCCAGGCTGGCCAGCGTGAGGATCGCGAGCCCCCAGAGCATGCTGCGGCGCAGCCCGAGGGTGCCGGCCGCGAGACCCGCCGCCAGGCCCAGCGTCATGCCGGCCATCTGCACCAGCGACAGCAGGAAGCCCGCCTCGACCAGGTCGATGCCCAGTGCGGCCTGCAGCGCCGGCACGGCCGGCGGCAGCTTGCCCAGGTGCAGTGCGGCACTGACGCCAGCGGCGACGACGGCCAGCGTGGCGGCCGGCAAGCGCGGGCGCGCGACAGGGACGATCGCGGCCATGCTCAGGCCTGCCAGGCGCGCCCGGTCAGGCGCTCATGCTCGCGCATCGCGAAGCGGTCGGTCATGCCGGCGATGTAGTCGGCCACGGCGCGCGCCACGTCGGGCCGGCTTGCGAACGATTCCGGCATCTCGGCCGGGCCTTCCAGGTAGGCCGTGAACAGTTCGCGCACCATCACCTTGGCCTGGCCGGTGGTCTGCATCACCTGCGGATGGCGGTAGAGGTTGGCGAACAGGAAGCGCTTGAGCACGATCGACTGGGCGCGCATGTCGTCGCTGAAGCGCAGCAGCGGATCGGCGTGCCGGGCCGCATCGGCATCGGCCGGGGCCGCCGCCTCGACGGCCGCGCGGGTGGCGTCGATCACGTCGTATACCTGCGCGCTGAGCATGCGGCGGATGGTCTCGTAGAGCACGCGGCGCCCGCCCAGCGAGGGGTGCTCGGCCAGCGCCTCGCGCCGGTAGCGCTCGAACAGCTCGACCTCGCCCAGCTGCTCGATGCTGATCAGGCCTGAGCGCACGCCGTCGTCGATGTCGTGCGCGTTGTAGGCGATCTCGTCGGCCAGGTTGCACAGCTGCGCCTCGAGGCTGGGTTGGGTGAGCTCGAGGAAGCGCCGTCCCACGCCGCCGGGCTCGCCCGCCTCGATGCGCTCGGCATTGGCGCGCGAGCAGTGCTTGAGGATGCCTTCGCGTGTCTCGAAGCTCAGGTTCAGGCCGTCGTACTGCGGGTAGCGGTGCTCGAGCGTGTCGACCACGCGCAGGCTCTGCAGGTTGTGCTCGAAACCGCCATGGCCGGCCATGCAGTCGTCCAATGCGTCCTGGCCCGCATGGCCGAAGGGCGTGTGGCCCAGGTCGTGCGCCAGCGCGATCGCCTCGACCAGGTCTTCGTTGAGCCGCAGCGCGCGTGCGATCGAGCGCGCGAGCTGGGCCACTTCGAGCGAGTGCGTGAGGCGGGTGCGAAACAGATCGCCCTCATGGTTGAGGAAGACCTGGGTCTTGTAGACCAGCCGGCGGAAGGCGGTGGAATGGACGATGCGGTCGCGGTCGCGCTGGAAGGCATCGCGCGTGGGCGCAGGCGGCTCCGGATGGCGGCGGCCGCGCGACGCGGCCGCATGGCTGGCGTAGGGGGCGAGCCGCCCCGCGGGGCCATCGACCGAGGAAGAAGCGACCGGCGTCATGGCGACCTTTTCCCTCAGGCGGCGCCGCAGTGCGCGAGCACGTCGCGCACCAGCGCGTCGGGCGCCGGCCGCATCACGGCCGAGCCGGGCTTGTCGATGACCACGAAGCGGATCTCGCCGGCCTCGGATTTCTTGTCGACGCGCATCAGTTCCAGGTAGCGATCGGCGCCGAGTTTCGGCGCGACGGTGGGCAGGCCGGCGCGTTCGACCAGCGCCGTCAGCCGTTGCACGAAGGCCGCGTCGACGCCGCCCAGGCGCTGCGAGAGCTGCGCCGCCATCACCATGCCGCAGCCCACGGCCTCGCCGTGCAGCCACGCGCCGTAGCCCAGGCCCGACTCGATCGCGTGGCCGAAGGTATGGCCGAAGTTGAGGATGGCGCGCAGGCCGGTCTCGCGCTCGTCCTGCCCCACCACCTCGGCCTTGATCTCGCAGCTGCGCCGCACCGCATGCGCGAGCGCCGCCGGGTCTCGGGCCATCAGCGCGTCGATGTTGGCCTCGATCCAGTCGAAGAAGGCCATGTCGTAGATCGGGCCGTACTTGATGACTTCCGCCAGGCCTGCGCTCAGTTCGCGCACCGGCAGCGTGGCCAGCGTGGCCAGGTCGCACAGCACCAGTTGCGGCTGGTAGAAGGCGCCGATCATGTTCTTGCCCAGCGGATGGTTGATGGCCGTCTTGCCACCGACCGAGGAATCGACCTGCGCGAGCAGCGTGGTCGGCACCTGCACGAAGGGCACGCCGCGCATGTAGCTGGCGGCCGCAAAGCCGGTCATGTCGCCGACCACGCCGCCGCCGAGCGCGAACAGCACGGTCTTGCGGTCGCTGCCATGCTGCAGCAGGGCATCGAAGATCAGGTTGAGCGTGGTCCAGTCCTTGTGCGCCTCGCCGTCGGGCAGCTCGAGCACGTGGATGGTGCGGAAGCGCCCGGCCAGCGTCTTCCGGAGCGTTTCGGCATAGAGCGGGCTCACCGTGGTGTTGGTGACGATCAGCGCGCTGGATGCCGCCGGCACCGCGTCGAACTGCGACGGGTCGCCGAGCAGGTCGGCGCCGATCAGGATGGGGTAGCTGCGGTCGCCGAGGCGGATGTCGACGCGCTGGGGCAAGGCGATGGGTTCAGGCTGGGGCATGGCCGCAAGTTTAGGCGCTGCGGCGCCCTGCCCGACCCGGACTGGCTTGTCGATCAGGCGATCGGTTCGCCGTCGTTCGCGGGCGGTGGCGTCACGAGGCCCGACAGCTCGAGCTGCATCACGATGGTGTTGACCAACGTGGCGACCGAGGGCCGCCCGGTGTCGACGATGCTGTGCGCGGTCTCGCAGTAGAGCGGATCGCGCTGATCGTGAAGCTCGCGCAACCGCGCCAGCGGATCGGCCACCTGCAGCAGCGGCCGCTTGGTGTCGTGGCGCAGTCGCTTGAGCAGGTCTTCGGGCGAGGAGCGCAGGTAAATCACATGGAAGTGGTCGTGCAGCGCCCGCCGGTTCGCCTCGCGCAGCACGGCGCCACCGCCGGTGGCCACCACGCCCTGCGCCGACACCGCCAGTTCGGCCAGCACCTGCTGCTCGACGTCGCGGAAGGCGGCCTCGCCTTCGCGCTCGAAATAGTCGCGGATGGAGCAGCCGAGGCGCTGCTCGATCACATGGTCGCTGTCGACGAAATGGTGCCCCAGGCGCTCACCCAGGCGCCGCCCCACTGCGGATTTGCCCGCGCCGGGTAGTCCGACGAGTGCAATGTTCATACCGATCCACTCCCGAGTCTGAATGACAAAACCGCCGGCATGCCGGCGGTTTTGATTGTGAGGCCGTGGCCGCGGGTCAGGGTTTCGGGTAGGTCACGGTCAGTCTGCGGGGTTGCGTGAAGCTGTCGTTGGTGAACCTGATGTCCACCGAAGTGCTGCCCCGATTGAGTCCGGCACCACATGCCTCCGAACCGACGATTCCAGAAACATCGATGCTGAAATCTACGATCGTGCGGGCAGGCGGCCTCACCAACTGGTCCAGGATCGTCGTATCGCTCAGCAATTTGACCGTCAATTTGTCATTGATCGACGACAGTGCAACACCCGTATTGGCGGGAGCGGGAAACGCCGCCGGCGTGCCGGCATACAAGGTGAATGTCGTCGGCTCGCAACTAACGAGGTCGAGTTTCTTCACTGCCGGTACCACGTTCCCCAATCCATCCAACACAGTGGGACCCTTGAACAGATCGACGAGCGTCAAATCCGACATGATGAAGTCAAGTTGCTTGCCAATGGACGTACCGTCGCCTAGAAGGGTTGAGGCGATCACCGTGGCAAATTTCCCGTCTTCTGGACGGGGATCCTGGACCAGGTAGTCCACGCTGCACCCACCGCCCAAGGTCGTGCAACCGCCACGCGACGATGAACCCACTGCGCCATAGTTCGCGGTAAAGACAACAGGAACGCCGTCCGAGACGGGATTGCCATTGGCGTCGACGATCCGAACCGAAATCTTCGTCGAGTCACCGGTCTTGAGCGCGTTCAGGTTGTACTTTCCCGCACTCATGTCGAAGCCTCTCTGAGTCGCCAGGCCCGTGGTCACCGTCAACTGGTCGGATGGCGAGGTGATCGACTTTCCAGTCACCGTGGCCCGCACCACTACCGCCGTGGCGATGGCACCCGACGAAACCGTCGTGACAACCACGCCTTCGGCGTCGCTCGTGGCTGTCGGAACGTTCAAGGTCACGGCATTGGCCGGCGTGACGCTGAAGGTCACCGCAGTCCCCTTGACCGGCGCGTTGTTCTTGTCGACCACACGGAAGCGCAAGGTCGCCGACTCGGAGCGCCCATTACCGCCCGAACCCTTAATGACGATTGAGCGGTCCGCCGGATTCACATCCAGGAAGTTGAGCGCATTCGCCAACAACTGAGGATCCTGCACGCCTGTCGAAGGCGCGCTCGAGATCGCAATCGCCTTCTGTCCACTGGTCGCCGCTCCAGCCACGTCCGCCGTGGCAGTCAGCATCGTCGCGCCGGTACTGGAAGTGGACGTCGCACGCACCTCCACCACGGCCGTGCCGGCATCGTCGGTCAACGCCGTCTTGGCGGCGGGAGAGAAGGTCAACAGCCCCGCGCCGGTCTCGCTGAAAGTAACGATGGCGCCCTTCACGACGGCACCCTTGGCATCCTTGAGCACAGCCTTGACCTGCGCGATCTCCGCGCTGGAAATGGACGTCGTCGATGTACCGCTGCCACTCAGAACATCAAGCGTCAGCGTGCTCTGCGCCACCACCGGCGTCTCGGTCGTGGGCGGGGTTGTCGTGCCACCATTACCACCACCCGATCCCGAACCACTCGGCACCGTCGGACTACCGCCGCCTCCACCGCACGCGGCCAAGGTCGCCGCCATGAGGATCCCCAGCAGTATCTTCTTGCAAGTCATTCATTCGTCCTTAAGAAAAGCGGCTTCAGCGCGCTGCGTTGCGGTCAGTGATCATCTTGGGCGTGATGAAGACCAACATCTCGGTCTTGTTGAAAGTCCGGTCACGCGTGCGGAACAGCGTGCCCAGATAAGGCAGTTCGCCCAGCAGCGGGATGCGCGATTCGTTGTTGTTCTCGGTCATCTCGAAGATGCCGCCGATGACCACCGTGCCGCCGTTCTCCACCAGCACTTCGGTCTGCACGTGCTTGGTGTTGATCGCGAAACCGGCCGTCGTGGCCTGGCCGACCGTGTCCTTGTTGACGTCCAGCGTCAGGATGATGTTGCCCTCGGGCGTGATCTGCGGCGTGACCTCGAGCTTGAGGTTGGCCTTGCGGAACGCGATCGACGTGGCACCGCTGGAAGTCGCCACCTGGTAGGGCAATTCGGTGCCCTGCTCGATCAGGGCCTTGGTCTGGTCGGCCGTGACGACGCGCGGGCTGGACACCACCTTGCCCTTGCCGTCGGCTTCGAGCGCGGAGATCTCCAGGTTGAGCAGTCGAGAGAAGCTCGAATTGAACAGCGACACCGCGAAGGTGCCCGGCGCGTTGCCGTTGCCGGCCACGCCGGTGGACGGCAGGTTCACGAAGTTCGAATTCGTGAAGGTCGTGGTGGCGCTGGGCTGGTTGGTGAAGCTGCCGCCGACGACCGGGTTCGAGGTCACCACCGGCATCGCGCCAACGGTGCTGCGCGTGTTGATGATGCCGCCGCCCAGGCGCACGCCCAGCGACTTGCCGAAGGTGTCCGAGGCCTCGACGATGCGCGCTTCGATCAGCACCTGCCGCACCGGAACGTCCAGCTTCTGAATCAGTTCGGCCACCTGCAACAGGCGCGAGGGCACGTCGGAGACGAAGATCTGGTTGGTGCGCGACTCGGCGATCACGCTGCCGCGGGCGCTCAGCAGGCGCGAGGTGCTGTTGCCGCCACCGCCGCCGCCCGACGACGCCCCGGTGCCGGTCAGGCCCTGCGCAATGATCAGGGCCTTGGTGTAGTTGAGCTGGAACGACTGGGTGCGCAGGGGCTCGAGGGTTTCGATGGCCGCCTTGGCCTCGAACTCCATCTTTTCCTTGGCATTGATCTCGTCCTTGGGCGCAATCCACAGCACGCTGCCGTTCTTGCGCATGCCCAGGTTCTTGGCCTGCATGATGATGTCGAGTGCCTGGTCCCAGGGCACGTCCTTCAAGCGCAGCGTGAGCGCGCCGGTCACCGAATCCGAGGTGACGATGTTGAAGTTGGTGAAGTCGGCGATCACCTGCAGCAGCGAGCGGATCTCGATGTTCTGGAAGTTCAGCGACAGCTTCTCGCCGCTGTAACCCACGCCCTGCGTGAGCTTGGTCGGGTCGACCTTGCGCGGGCGCACCTCGACCACGAACTGGTTTTCGCTCTGGTAGGCGCTGTGCTCCCAGTCGCCGCTGGGCTCGATGGTCATGCGCACGCGGTCGCCGACCTGCTGAGTGGTGATCAGCTGCACGGGGGTGCCGAAATCGGCCACATCGAGACGGCGGCGCAAGCCTTCGGGCAGCGTCGACTTGGTGAACTCGACCACCAGGTTCTTGCCCTGCTGGCGGATGTCGACGCCCACCTGGTTGTTGGCCAGGTCGACGATCACGCGGCCGGTGCGATCGGACGCCAGGCGGAAGTCGACGTCGCGCAGCGGCAGGGTGTCGCGGTTGCGGTTTTCCGCGAACGAGGCCGAACTGGAGGCCGAGGTCACCAGCGCGGCGCCGGCCACCGGTTCCAGGGACACCAGCAGCGACTTGCCCTGGACCTCGGTCTTGTAGGCCGTCGCCTGCTTGAGGTTCAGCACCAGCCGTGTGCGCTCACCCGCCTGCACCACGTTGATCGAGCGAAGGTTGCCCTGATTCACTTCGACGGCCGAACGGCCGATGCCGTTGGTCACGCCCGGGAAATCGAGCGCGATGCGCGCCGGCGTCTGGATCGCGAAACCCGCAGGCACCGCACTCAGAGGCTGCGTCAGGTCGATGCGGACCACTTCGGCGCCCGACTGCATCGACGTGGTCACCGACTCGATCGCGTTCTGCGCGTGCGCCGCGACCACGGCGCTCAGCGTGGCAAGGGAGAGGCCCGCAGCGCGAAGCCACCGTGCCATCGTTGATTTCTGCTGACTCATTTCGACCTCTCTTGCAATTCCAACGTCGCCACGCGCTCGATCCACTCACCGGCGGCGTCCTGCACGATTTCCCGCAAGGCCAGTTCGGTTTCACCGATACGGGTCACGCGCCCGTAATTCAGTCCCAGGTAGTTGCCCACGCGCACCTGGTACAGCAGCTTGTCGACCATCACCAGCGCCACCGGCTGGCCACCGCGGTTCATGCTGCCGACCATGGCCATCGAGTCCAGCGGCATGGCTTCGAGCGCTTCCTTGCGCCGTGCCAGCTCGGGCCCGATCAGCCCCGAACTGCTGGGCTGCGCGGAGTCGCGCCGCAGGGCCTGCGTGAGCTTCTGGCTGTTGAAGGGGTCGAGGGTCGTGCCCTCGGTGTAGGCCTGGGGCGTGAACTTCTTCGGCTCGCTGATGGGCGGTACCGCGGGCCGCACCTTGGCCCGCTCCTCGACCATCCACTGCTGCAGGTCGTCCTGCTCCGAACCCCAGCAACCGCTCAGCAGCAGCGCCGCGGCGCACAGTCCAAGGGCTTTCAGGAGGGTGGTCATCATTTCTTCTTCGCTCCCGCCGCCGCGGCACGGCGCTGACCGGCCTGCTCCTCGTCGTCGAGGTAGCGGTAGGTGCGGGCCGTGGCGTCCATCGTCAGGGCGCCGTCTTTCTGCGGCGTGATGGACAGGTCGTTGAGCGTCACGATGCGCGAGAGGTTGGCCACGTCGGCCACGAAGGCGCCCATGTCGTCGTAGCGCCCGGTCACGCGCAGCGCGATCGGCAGCTCGGCGTAGTAATCCTTGACCGCCACCTGGCCCGGGCGGAACAGCTCGAACTGCAGGCTGCGGCCCAGGCCGGCCTGGTTGATGTCGGACAGCAAGGCATCCATCTCGGCCTTGCTGGGCAATTGCTTCTCGAGCAGGGTCACGTACTGCTGCACCTGTTCGCGCTGCTTCTTGAGCAGATCGAGGTTGGCGGCCTGCGCGACCTTCTTCTGGTAGTCGGCCTTGAGCGTGACCTCGGTGGCGCGCTCCGCCTCCAGCTCGTCGTTGGCGTTGGTCAGCCAGACGAACCACAGCGCCACCAGCACCAGCGCGGTCACGGCGACGCACAGCGCGTAGCGCGGTGCGGCCGGCCAGACGGACGGATCGTTCGGGTTCAGGCCACGGAACTGCTCGCCGAAGCGACGCAGGGACGCGGCGACGTCGACATTGGAGGCGAATCGTTTGCTTGCCATATCGGTCCCTGCCTAACCTTTGACCGCCGGAGTGGCGGCACCGGCCGCGCCGGCCGCGCCGGCCGCCGGCTTCGGCACATCGGTCGGGCGCTTGAGGCCGATGCGCATGGTGAAGTTCGCCACGCGGCGCTGGTCGCGCGGGTTCAAGGTCACGGTGCCGGCCGTGATCTCGATCAGCTCGGGCTTGACCAGCCAGGGACTGCCGCTGCCCAGGTTGCGCAGCAGTTCGGACACGCGCTCGTTCGATTGCGCCATGCCCTGCAGCGTGACCGTCCGGTCGGTCTGCTTCATGCTGGCCAGGTACACGCCGTCGGGCAACTGCCGTACCAGTTCGTTGAGCAGGTGCACCGGCATGTTGCGATCGCCCTGCAGGTCTTCGACGGCCTGCTGGCGCGCCTTGAGGGCCGTGATCTCGGCCTGCAGCGTCGAGATCTCCTTGATCTCGGACTCGAGCTTCTTGATCTCGGCCTGGAGGTAGCTGTTCTTCGACTGCTGGGTCGAGATCTGTGCCTGGTACCAGACGTAGGCCGCGCCCGCGATCAATCCTCCCAGCAGGGCCGCGGCGCCCAGCGTCACATAGAAGCTCTCGCGGCGACGCTTGCGGGCCGCCTCGCGATGCGGCAACAGGTTGATCAGGATCACTGCAGGAACCTCCGCATGGCCAGGCCACAGGACGTCAGGTACGACGGTGCCTCACGGCGCACCTTCTTTTCCCGGATGCCCGAACCCATTTCCATGCCATCGAAGGGGTTCACGAGGGTGCAGGCAAAGGAGGTCTGCCGGGTCACGGCACTGGTCAGGCCCGGCAGCGCCGCCGAGCCGCCGGCCAGCAGCACGTAGTCGACACGGTTGTGCGGCGTGCTGGTGAAGAAGAATTGAAGCGCCCGCGCGATTTCCTGGGCGATGCTGGCCACGAAGGGCTTGAGCACGCCCGAGTTGTAGTCTTCGGGCAGGTCGCCGCTGCGTTTCTTGCTTTCCGCCTCTTCGGCCGAAAAGCCGTACTGGCGCACGATCAGCTGGGTCAGCTGGGCACCGCCGAAGGCCTGGTCGCGGTCGTACAGCACCTCCTGGTTGCGCAGCACCTGCATGCTGGTGGTGAAGGCGCCGACCTCGAACAGGGCGACGACCGCATCGCGGCCCTGGCCGGGCAATTGTTCGATCAGCCGCGAAGTCGCGAGCCGCGACGCATAGGACTCGACGTCGAGGATCACGGCCTTGAGTCCGGCCGCCTCGGCCAGGCCCTGGCGGTCCTGCACCTTTTCCTTGCGCGATGCGGCGATCAGCACCTCGACATCTTCTGCGGCGCCGGCACTGCGGCCGACCACGCAGAAGTCCAGGCTCACTTCGTCCAGGGAGAAAGGAATGTACTGATTGGCCTCGGACTCGACCTGTAGCTCGAGTTCCTGCTCGCTCATGCCGCCGGGCAGCACGATCTTCTTGGTGATCACGGCCGAAGGCGGCAGCGCCAGCGCGACGTTGCGGGTCCGGGTGCCGCTCTTGCGCACCACGCGGCGCACGGCCTCGGCCACCTCGTCGAACTTCTCGACGTTGCCGTCGCTGATCCAGCCCCGTTCCAGCGGTTCGATCGCGCACCGCTCGAGCACCAGCTTGCCGCTCGCGTCACGGCCCAGCTCGACCAGCTTGACGCTGGACGAACTAACATCCAACCCGACCAACGGTGCGGGCTGACGGCGAAACAACGATCCCAGTGCAGTCAAGTTCGATCCCATCCGTTTGTAACGATTGGAAATATTTACGTATGGTTGCATGCTAGCAGCAAGAAGTGGGCGCTACCAAGGCGCCCCGCCGAGGATCGGCGCGAGCGTTGTCAAAAGTTGACGCCCACGTAGTCTTCTGCAACTTACGTGACGACACCCCGGTATTTGGTCGTACGAGACCTTTGCTGACGACCCTTTTCCGGGCCATTTTTTATAATGCGCGGTGACTCCGCCCTCCTCCATGCCCCAATCTCCCCGCCCCGAGAAGCGCGCCAAGCCCGCCTCGACCCGGCCTTTCTGGCTGAAGTGGCTGCTGCGCCTGCTGTTCTGGAGCGGCGGCATCGTGCTGGCCGGCGCCGTGTCGCTGGCCTGCGTGATCGCCGTTGCACTGGCGGTCGCCTATCCCAACCTGCCTGATATCTCCGAGCTGGCCGACTACCGCCCCAAGCTGCCGCTGCGGGTGTTCTCGTCCGAAGGCACCCTGATCGGCGAATTTGGCGAGGAACGGCGCAACCTCACGCCGATCGCCACGATTCCCAAGGTCATGAAGGACGCCGTGCTGGCGGCCGAAGACGCGCGCTTCTATGACCATGGCGGCGTCGACTACAAGGGCCTGGTGCGTGCCGGCCTGGCCAACGTGAACCGGGCGAAGAGCCAGGGCGCCTCCACCATCACCATGCAGGTGGCGCGCAACGTCTACCTGAGCTCCGAGAAGACGCTGACCCGCAAGATCTACGAGGTGCTGCTGACCTTCAAGCTCGAGCACCTGCTGAGCAAGGACCAGATCTTCGAGATCTACCTGAACCAGATCTACCTGGGCAACCGCGCCTACGGCTTCGCAGCCGCCTCCGAGGCCTATTTCGGCAAGCCGCTGCAGGACATCTCGATCGCCCAGGCCGCGATGCTGGCGGGCCTGCCCAAGGCACCGGGCGCCAACAACCCGGTGAACAACCCGACGCGCGCCCGCGGTCGCCAGCTCTATGTGATCGACCGCATGCGCGACGCCGGTTTCATCACCGCCGAGCAGGCCGTCGAAGCCAAGAAGGAAGAACTGCACCTGCGCGACGCGGCCGACCCGAACCGGCTGCATGCCGAGTACGTGGCCGAAACCGTGCGCCAGCTGATGTACAGCCAGTACGGCGACAGCACCTACACCCGCGGCCTCAAGGTCTACACCTCGCTGGTGGCGGCCGACCAGGCGGCCGCGTACAAGGCGTTGCGCAAGGGCATCATGGATTACGAGCGCCGCCAGATCTACCGCGGCCCCGAGAAGTTCATCGACCTGCCGACCGACCCGAAGGAACTCGACGAGGCCGTCGACGACGCGCTGGCCGAACATCCCGACAACGGCGACGTGATGGCGGCCGTGGTGCTCAAGGCCAGCCCCAAGGAGATCACCGCGGTGCGCGCCAACGGCGACGTGCTGCAGATCACCGGCGACGGCCTCAAGCCCGCGCAGTCGGGCCTGTCCGACAAGGCGCCCCCCAACATCAAGGTCCGCCGCGGCGCGGTGATCCGGGTCGCGCGCACGCCCAAGAACACCTTCGAGATCACCCAGCTGCCCGAGGTCGAGGGTGCCTTCGTCGCCATGGACCCGCGCGACGGCGCCATCAAGGCCATGGTGGGCGGCTTCGACTTCGGCAAGAACAAGTTCAACCACGTGACCCAGGCCTGGCGCCAGCCGGGCTCGAGCTTCAAGCCCTTCATCTACTCGGCCGCGCTGGAAAAGGGCTTCTCGCCCTCGACCGTGATCAACGACGCCCCGCTGTTCTTCGACGCCGGCACCACCGGCGGCCAGCCCTGGGAGCCCAAGAACTACGACGGCGGCTTCGAGGGCCCGATGTCGATGCGGCGCGCGCTCATGAAGTCCAAGAACATGGTGTCGATCCGCATCCTGCAATCGATCGGCACACGCTACGGCCAGGAATGGATCGGCAATTTCGGCTTCGAACGCGAAAAGCATCCGGCCTACCTGCCGATGGCGCTGGGCGCCGGCTCGGTCACGCCGATGCAGATGGCGACCGCCTACTCGGTGTTCGCCAACGGCGGCTACCGCGTCAATCCCTACCTGATCACCCGCGTCACCGACCACAAGGACCGGGTGCTGGTCGAGACGCAACCGCCGATGCTCAACGAGACGATGCGCGCGATCCCGCAACGCAACGCCTTCATCATGGACAGCCTGCTCCAGTCGGTGGCCAGCGGCGGCACGGCCGCCAGGGCCCAGGCCACGCTCAAGCGGACCGACATCTACGGCAAGACCGGCACCACCAACGATTCGCTCGACGCCTGGTTCGCCGGCTTCCAGCCGACCATGACCGCGGTCGCGTGGATGGGCTACGACACCCCGCGCAAGCTGGGCGACCGCGAGACCGGCGGCGGCCTGAGCCTGCCGATCTGGATCAGCTTCATGGAAACCGCGCTCAAGGGCGTGCCCGTGGCCGAGCTGACGCCGCCCGCGAGCGGCGTGGTCAACGTCGGCGGCGAGTGGTACTACGACGATTACGGCCCGGGCCGCGGCGTGTCCAGCCTGGGTGTGGACGCCACGGCGACCTCCGCGGAGGCGACCGGTGGCCCGATCGGCGCGCCGCCCGCGCCCGAGGAGCGCAACCGCATCCTCGACCTGTTCAGGAACTGAGGCGCGGGCTCAGGCGGCGAACAGCAAGGGCTGTCCCGCCTGCAGCGAGGCTTCGCGCGACAGGTTGCCGAAGAATTCCTCGCCGGTCTTGGTATCGCGCCACGCCGTGCCATCGTGCCGATAGTGGTAGCCGCCGGAGCGCGCCGCCAGCCAGATTTCCTGCAGCGGCTTCTGCAGGTTGATGATCAACTGGCTGCCATTCGGGAAGACCAGCGTGATCATGCCCCCCACGCGCTGGTTGTCGATGTCGGCCTCGGTGGCGTCGTTGATGCGGTCGCAGGACTGCTCGATCGCAGCCAGTGCGGCTTCCGCACGATCCATGTACTCGGGGTCGGTCATTACAATTTCACCATGTTGAACGTCCGCCAAATTCTAGTGAGCGCCATTGGCCTCTGTGCGCTCGGGGTCGGCTTGTCCGGCTGCGGGCTCAAGGGCCCGCTCTATCTGCCCACCGATCCGGCCGCTGCCCAGCGCGCCACCTTGCCCGAGCTGCTCACGCCGTCGATCGGCAAGCCCGCCGCCGATGCCGATGCCGATGCCGATGCCGGCGCGGCACCGGCGCCCGCGCCTGCCGCCAGTGCCCCCGTCGGAGCCCCGCGATGAGCGCCTCGACCGCCCTCCCCGGCCACCCGCACATCGCCCAGCGCGACGGCGCGCTGCACGTCGAGGCCCTGCCCCTGGCAGCGCTGGCCCGCGAACACGGCACGCCGCTGTTCGTCTACTCCAAGCAATGGATGCTCGACGCACTGGCCGCCTACCAGCGCGGCTTCGAGGGCCGCAACGCCCTCGTCTGCTACGCGATGAAGGCCAACTCCTCGCTGGGCGTGCTGCGCGTGTTCGCCGAGGCCGGCTGCGGCTTCGACATCGTCTCGGGCGGCGAGCTCGCGCGCGTGCTGGCCGCGGGCGCCGATCCGGCCAAGGTGATCTTCTCGGGCGTGGGCAAGACCCGCGACGAGATGCGCCAGGCGCTGGCCGCGGGCATCGCCTGCTTCAACGTCGAGAGCGAGGCCGAACTCGAGGTGCTCAACGCGGTGGCGCTGGAACAAGGCCAGCGTGCGCGCATCAGCATCCGCATCAACCCCAACGTCGATCCCAAGACCCACCCTTACATCTCGACCGGGCTAAAGGGCAACAAGTTCGGCGTGGCACACGATCGCGCGCTGGCCACCTATCGCCATGCGGCGGCGCTGCCGGGCCTCGAGGTGGTCGGCATCGACTGCCACATCGGCTCGCAGATCACCGAAGCCTCACCCTACCTCGATGCGCTCGAGCGCGTGCTCGACCTGGTGGTGCTGATCGAGCAGGCGGGCATCCCGCTGCACCACCTGGACTTCGGCGGCGGCCTGGGCATCGACTACAACCACGACACGCCGCCGGCCGCGGATGTGCTCTGGAAGCAGCTGCTGGCGCGGCTCGATGCGCGCGGCTTCGGCCAGCGCAAGCTGGTGGTGGAACCCGGCCGCTCGCTGGTGGGCAATGCCGGCGTCTGCGTGACCGAGGTGCTCTACCTCAAGCCCGGCGAGGACAAGAACTTCTGCATCGTCGACGCGGCCATGAACGACCTGCCGCGCCCGGCCATGTACCAGGCCTTCCACCGGATCGTGCCGCTGGCCGCGCGCGACGCCGCCGAAGCCACGACCTACGACGTGGTCGGCCCGGTCTGCGAGAGCGGCGACTGGATCGGCCGTGACCGCGAACTGAACGTGGCCCAGGGCGACCTGCTGGCCGTGCTGTCGGCGGGCGCGTACTGCATGTCGATGGCCAGCAACTACAACACCCGCGGCCGGGCCGCCGAGGTGCTGGTGGCGGGTGACCGCGCCACGCTGATCCGCCGGCGCGAGAGCGTCGAGGACCAGTTGCGCAGCGAGCTCGGCTAGGACTTGGTCGGCTGCACGCGCGCCACGGCCGGCGCGCGGGCCGCTGCCGGCTTCTGCTTCTGCTTCTGGCGCACGAAGTGCCAGACCCGCCAGGCCAGCAGCGCGGCCACGATGCCCGCGTAGACGAACACTTCGGCGAAGTTGTTCTTGCCCGCGCGCATCCAGAAGAAGTGCAGCAGGCCCAGGCCGGCGATCAGATAGACCAGCTTGTGCAGCCGCTGCCAGCGCTTCGCGCCCAGCGCCTTGATCGCCCGGTTGAAGGAGGTCGCGGCCAGCGGCGTCAGCAGCACGAAGGCGGCGAAGCCCACCAGGATGAAGGGCCGCTTGGCGATGTCGCGCGCGATGTCGCCGACTTCAAAACCCATGTCGAACCAGCTGTAGCTCAGCAGGTGCACCGCCACGTAGAAGTACGCGAACAGGCCCAGCATGCGCCGGTAGCGCGCCAGGCCGGTGAGCTTGAGGCTCACGCGCAGCGGCGTCACGGCCAGCACGATGCACAGGAAGCGCAGCGTCCAGTCGCCGGTCGAGCGGATCAGGTATTCGGCCGGGTTCGCGCCCAGCCCGTCGGTGACGGCCCCGAACACCAGCCAGGCGAAGGGCAGCAGGCACAGCAGGAACACCAGCGGCTTGGCCGCCTTGTGCAGCAGGAGCTTGTTCATCGCGGGCCCGGGCGTCAGTAGAACTTCTTGAGGTCCATCCCGGCGTAGAGCTGGCCGACCTGGGCTTCGTAGCCGTTGAACATCTCGGTCTTGCGCCGCTTGGCGAACAGGCCGCCGCCGTCGCCGATGCGGCGCTCGGTGGCCTGGCTCCAGCGCGGATGGTCGACGTTGGGGTTCACGTTGGAATAGAAGCCGTACTCGTTGGCGGCCGACTTGTTCCAGGCGGTGCTCGGCTCCTTCTCGACGAAGCGGATCTTGACGATCGACTTGGCCGACTTGAAGCCGTACTTCCAGGGCACCACGATGCGCACCGGCGCGCCGTTCTGGTTGGGCAGCACCTCGCCGTACATGCCGAAGGTCAGCAGCGTCAGCGGATGCATGGCCTCGTCCATGCGCAGGCCCTCGGCATAGGGCCAGTCGAGCACGCGCGAGCCCACGAAGGGCATGGTCTTGGGGTCGGCCAGCGTCACGAACTCGACGTACTTGGCATTGCTCTGCGGCTCGACCTTCTTGATCAGCTCGGCCAGCGAGTAGCCGACCCAGGGAATGACCATCGACCAGCCCTCGACGCAGCGCAGGCGGTAGATGCGCTCTTCCTGCGCGCTGAGCTTGATCAGGTCCTCGATGCCGTACTTGCCCGGCTTCTTGACCAGGCCCTCGATCTCGACGGTCCAGGGGCGGGTCTTGAGCGTGCCGGCGTTCTTCACCGGGTCGCCCTTGTCGGTGCCGAACTCGTAGAAGTTGTTGTAACTCGACGCGTCCTTGTAGTCGGTGAGCTTCTCCATCGACTGCGCCCCCGGCACCGCCGACTTGCCGCCCTTGAGCGCCGCCAGCTTGCCCGGCGCCACGGTCTGCGCCATCGCGTCGCGCGCGGCCCAGCCTGCGAGCGCTGCGCCAGCGGCGCCGCCGGCCATCAGCTTGAGCAGGTCGCGCCGGCCTTCGTAGGCGCTGCGCGAGGTGATCTCGCTGGAGGCCGGGTGGGTGAAGCCGTTGTCACGGGAACGAATCAGCATGGCTCGCCTTTCGATGGCAGGTGGATCTCACCCTCAACTTCGTTGCAGGGCACCGAAAGGTTACGCGCTTGCCGCGCGTTCGGTTTCAGAGCGTGCCGTAACTGTGCAATCCGCTGAGGAACATGTTCACGCCCAGGAAGGCGAAAGTGGTCACGGCCAGGCCGCCGAGCGCCCACCAGGCCGCCACGGTGCCGCGCAGGCCCTTGACCAGCCGCATGTGCAGCCAGGCCGCATAGTTGAGCCAGACGATCAGCGCCCAGGTCTCCTTCGGGTCCCAGCTCCAGTAGCCGCCCCAGGCGTCGGCCGCCCACAGCGCGCCCAGCACGGTGGCGATGGTGAAGAAGGCGAAGCCGACGGTGATCGACTTGTACATCACGTCGTCGAGCACGTCGTTGGCCGGCAGCCGTGCCGCGATGCGCTTGCGGCCGAGCAGGATGCCCGCGGCGATCAGCGCCGAGATGCCCGCATAGACCACCCAGTAGCTGCCGCCGGCTTCCTGCACGCGCTGGCGGAAGGCCACCGGCACGAAGCACAGCGCCATGCCGAACAGCCAGATCGGCGTGAGCTTGTACCAGCGCTTCTCGTCGGCCTGCTCCTTGATCAGGTAGGCGAAGGCCACCATGGCCGCGAGCGCGAAAGTGCCGTAACCGATGAAGTTGGCCGGCACGTGCAGCTTCATCCACCAGCTTTGCAGCGCCGGCACCAGCGGCTGGATCTCGTGCGCTTCGCGCACCAGCGTGTACCAGAGCAGGAAGCCGACCGCGGCGCTGACCACCAGCATCACGAAGGCGCCCATGGCACGGGTGCGGTAGACCGATTCGAAGTACAGGTAGAAGGCCGCGGTGAGCCAGCTGAACAGCACGAAGACCTCGTAGAGGTTGCTCACCGGGATGTGGCCGATGTCCGGGCCCAGCTGGTGGCTTTCGTACCAGCGCACCATGGTGCCGATCAGTGCCATCGTGATCGCGGCCCAGGCCACGCGCGAGCCGATCAGCTCCATGGCATCGCCCTGCTTGCCGCCGAACAGCCCCAGCCAGTAGAAGATCGTGCTCATGAAGAACAGCACGCTCATCCAGAGGATGGCCGACTGGCTCGACAGGAAATACTTGAGCCAGAACACCGTGTCGGCGCGTGCCAGGTCGCCCTGGTAGGAGGTGATGGCCAGCACGGTCGCCGCGGCGACGCCGACCGCCAGCAACTGCAGCGGGCGCCAGAACCAGCCGAGCCAGATCATGGCCGGCACGGTCGCGACCAGGATGGACTTCTCGTAGATGTCCATCGATCCCGCATAGCGCGAGAAGGCGAACAGCGCGCCGGCCGCGACGATCGCGGCAAACACCCAGTCGAGGAGGTTGCGGCGCGCGAGCCAGCTGTCGTTGAGGGTCAGTGTCGTGGTGGTCATGGCGCCGGTTCTTTCTGGAGGGCGAGCAACTTGTCTTTGAGATTGTCGAATTCGCGGTCGCTGTCGATGGTGCGGCGATTGACCGAGAAGGCCATGGTCGCATGGCTTCCGCCCGCGGTGTCGGCAGGCACGAGCCAGACCCACAGCCGACGCTCGCGCACGTAGAGCATGGCAAAGATGCCGACGATCAGGAACAGGCAGCCCAGGTACACGATGCTCTTGCCGGGGGCGCGGGCCACCTGGAACACGCTGGCCTGCACCTGCTTGAAGTCGGTCATCATCATCGCGACCGGTGCCGGGTAGAAATGCGCGTCGCTGATGGCCAGCACTGCCTGCGTGAGGAAGGCCTGCGACTTGTCGTCGCCCGGCAGCGCCGCCAGGCCCGCCGATTCGCGGCTCAGGTTGAGCACCTCGAACAGCACCTCGTTGAGGATGCGCACCAGCACCGCGCCGGCGCGTGCGCGCTCGGCCTCGGGCACGTTGAATTCCATGAACTCGGCGATCGCCTGCCAGCCGCCCTTGCTGGTGGCATCGGCCTTCACCCGCTCGGTGCCGGCGAACAGCGCCAGCGCGCGCGTGGCCGAGGCCCGCAGCTGCTCGGCCAGCTCGGGCCGCGCCGGGTCGGTGGCGCGCGCGATGTAGCGCTCCACCGCGCGGGCACGCACCGCGTCGTCGTCGAGCGCGGCACGCATGCGCTGGAAGCCGTCCATCGAGCCATTCTCGTCGGCCGGCACGCGCAGGTAGCGGAACGGGTCTTCGGGCTTCTCGCGCATGCCCAGCAGGAACACCGGCTGGCCGTCGCCGGTGTCGACCGGCACCATGTAGTTCTGGTACTCGCGGGCCTGGCCCGCGGCGTCGCGCAGCTTGTAGCCGATGCTCGGGCCGATGTTGCGCAGCACCTTGGGCTTGTTGACCTTGTTGGCCGCGCCCAGGCGCGATTCCAGGCTGTGCTGCAGGTCGACCTTGCGCACGTCGGCACCGCTGGTCATGGCGCCGCCGTGCTCGTCGGCGAAGTTCTCGACGTTGATCACGCGCAGCGCCACGTACTCGAGCGTGAGCTTGTCGCTGCCGTTGGTGATTTCCGAACTGCTGCCGATCGTGCCTTCGAGCTCGAAGGGCTTGGCCGCGGCCGACATCGGCACCGCCTTGAGCTTCACGGTGGAGCCGCCGTCGTCGAAGCTCGACTGGTAGATCTCCACGCCCTTGTAGCTGGCCGGGTGGTTCACCTCGATGCGCGCGGGCACCTGCTCGCCGGTCTCGCGGTCGTGCAGCACCACCTCGCTGGCGAACAGCTTGGGCATGCCGGTGGAGTAGTAGTCGACGATGAACTTCTTGAGCTCGATCGAGAAGGGCAGGTCCTGCAGCAGCACGCCGTCGGCCTGGTTGAGGATCGCCACGCTCGAGCGGCCGCCCTCGGGCACCAGGATGTTGCCGCGGAAGGTCGGGTTCGAGGGCGACAGCCGGTGCTCGGGCGCCACGTCGGCGATCATGCCGCCGCCGGTGAACACGCTCTTGCCGTTGAACCAGGTCTGGGCACGCACCACCAGGTCGCCATCGAGCAGGCCGCCGATGCAGATCAGCACGATCGCGCCGTGCGCCGCGATGTAGCCCAGCTTGTGGGCACCGCCCGCGCGCGCCGCCACCATCCAGCCCGCGCCTTCGCGGTGCTGCAGCTTGACCTTCCAGCCGCCGCCCGACAGCAGCGTGCCGATGCGCTGCGCGGCGGCTTCGGGCAGCTCGCCCAGCGTGGTCGCGGCGCGCTGGCCGAAGGCCCGCAGGCTCTGCGCCCGGATGTCTTCCTTGAAGGTCTTGAGGTCCTTGAGAATGTGCGGCGTGTTGCGCGCGATGCACAGCGAGGTGCTGATCACCAGGAACAGCAGGATCAGCAGGAACCACCAGGCGCTGTAGATCGCGTCGAGGCGCGCGGCGCGGAACAGCGCGGCCCAGAACGGGCCGAACTGGTTGATGTAGTTGCCCAGGGGCTCGTGCTGCTTGAGCACGGTGCCGATGATCGATGCGATGCAGATGACCGTGAGCAGCGCGATCGCGAAGCGCATCGACGAGAACAGCTCCACCGTCGCGCGGACCGCTTGCGGGCCGCGACGGACGCGAAGGCCGTGGGTGGAAACTGACATGGAGAGAAGACTTCGGGACGCTGGGCTGAGAAAGCAAAAAGGCGGGCCATCCTGCTGGATCGGCCCGCCTTGTTGGATTGATTATTGGCGGTTAGTTCATCACGGTCCCGGCCGCCGCGGCGCCTGCAGGAAGCGGCGCGAAAAGACGGCGCGGGCCTGAGGCGCGATTAACGCAGGCCGGCAATGTAGTCGGACACCGCCTTGATTTCACGGTCGTTGAGCTTGGCGGCCACACCGGTCATGGGCGCGCTGTTGGCACGCGCGCCGTCGCGGAAGGCCACGAGCTGGGCAGTGGTGTAGTCGGCATGCTGGCCACCCAGGCGCGGGTACTGCGCGGGCAGGCCGGCACCGGTGGGGCTGTGGCAGCTGGCGCAGGCCGGGATCATGCGGTCGGCGATGCCGCCGCGGTAGATCTTCTCGCCCAGTGCGACCAAGTCCTTTTCCTTGGCGAAGCCGGGCTTGACGGTCTTCGAGCCGACGAACCAGGCGATGTTGCGCATGTCCTCGTCCGACAGGGCCGAGGCATAGGGCTTCATGATCGCGCTCTTGCGCTTGCCGGACTTGAATTCCTGCAGCTGCTTGAGGATGTATTCGGGATGCTGCTGCGCCAGCTTCGGGTTGGCCGCGATGGCCGAGTTGCCGTCCGCGTTGTGGCACGACGCGCAGCTCTGGCTGTTGGCCGGCGTCGCATTGAAGATTGTGTCGCCCTTGGCCGGGTCGGGCTTGGCCGGCTTGGCGGCTGCAGCGGGTGCGGCCGCAGGCTCGTCGGCTGCGAAAGCAGCGCTGGTGGCGGCGCCCATGAGGGCTGCAAGCAGGAAATGGGCAAACAACTTCATATCGGGGGGCTCGATTTATTGGCGCAAAACCCCGCGATTCTACAATGGTGCTCCGTTACCAAGGCTTCCTCATGACCACCCCCGCGCCTTCACCGGCCCCCGCTACGCCCAACGCGGCGATTGCACCCGACCGGATCCGCACGGCCATGGGCTGGATGCACACCGCCCATTTCCTCACCAGTGCCCCTCAGTTGGAGCATCTGCCGGCCTTCGATCTGCCCGAAATCGCCTTCGTCGGGCGCTCGAACGCGGGCAAGTCGACCGCGATCAACACCCTGACGCAACAGCACCGGCTGGCCTTCGCCTCGAAGACCCCGGGTCGCACCCAGCACATCAACCTGTTCGGCGTGGGCAAGCAGAAGGTCGACGACGCCGTGCTGGCCGACCTGCCCGGCTACGGCTATGCCGCGGTGCCGCGCGAGGCCAAGCTGCGCTGGCAGCGCGTGATGGGCAACTACCTCATGACGCGCGAGAACCTGCGCGGCGTGGTGCTGATGTGCGACCCGCGCCACGGCCTGACCGAGCTCGACGAGATCCTGCTCGACGTGATCCGCCCGCGCGTCGAGGCGGGCCTCAAGTTCCTGGTGCTGCTGACCAAGTCCGACAAGCTGACCCGCGCCGAGGGTGCCAAGGCACTGTCGATCGTGCGACTGCAGGCCGGCGGCGGCGAGGTCAAACTGTTCTCGGCGCTGAAGAAGCAAGGCGTCGACGAAGCCGCCGAACTCCTCTGGCGCTGGGCTCACCCCGAGTCCTGACCCCCGGCGGCGCCGGTCGGCTCGTGCCCCCCACACCACCGACCGGAGACCGCCCGATGATCGAGACCTTCCAGCGCACCCTGCCCAACGGCATCACGCTCAGTTGCCGCGCCAGCGGCGCACCGGGCCGGCCCTTGATGCTGTTCCTGCACGGCTTCCCCGAAGGCGCGTTCATCTGGGACGCACTGCTCGAACACTTCTCGCAGCCCGAACACGGCGGTTACCGCTGCGTCGCGCCCAACCTGCGCGGCTTCGAGCAGTCGAGCGCGCCGCCAGCCGTCGAGGACTACCGACCGCACCTGCTGGTGCAGGACGTGCGCCAGCTGGCCACCACCGAAAGCGCCGATGGCGTGATCGACACGCTGGTTGCGCACGACTGGGGGGGCGCCTTCGGCTGGGGCTTCGCCAACGCCTTTCCGGCGCAGGTCCGGCGGCTGGTGATCCTCAACTCACCGCACCCGGGCACCTTCGCACGCGAGCTGCGCGACAACCCGGTGCAGCAGCAGGCCAGCGCCTACATGAACTTCCTGGCGCGACCCGACGCCCCCGCGCTGCTGGCGGCCGACGACTACCGCCGCATGTGGCCCTTCTTCACGCTCATGGGTGCGGGCAGCGACGGCTTCGGCTGGCTCACCGACAGCGTGAAGGACCAGTACCGCGCGCTCTGGGATGCGGGGCTGCGCGGCGCCTGCAATCTCTACGCCGTGACGCCGCTCAAGCCGGCCATGCCGGGCCAGGACGCGCCGCCGATCCCGCAGCTGCCGCGCGAACGCCTGACCATCGAGGCGCCCACGCTGGTGCTCTGGGCGCTCGACGACAGCGCGCTGCTGCCCGGCCTGCTCGACGGACTGGAAGACTACGTGCCGAAGCTCAAGCTGGTGAAGGTGCCGGGCGCGACGCACTGGATCGTGCACGAGCAGCCGCAGCGCGTGGCGGCCGAGATCGAGGCTTTCCAGCGCGGCACCTGAGTTCTTCGCGGGACACCGCGGAACAGGTTTTGCCGGGCCGCGGGAGTCGCCCCCGGACGGGGGAAGGCAAAGCGACACGCAGTGCGCGAAGCCCTCGGGGGCGAGTCAATACACCGGTGGCGCGCCCTCGGGCCGCGTCTTGAAGCGCCGGTGCACCCAGTAGTACTGCGAGGGCATCGCGTCGATGTAGCCCTGCAGCCGGGTGTTCATCAGCGCCGTGTCGGCCACCGCATCGTCGCTCGGGAAGTTCTGCCACGCCGCCAGCACCTCGATGTCGTAGCCCGAGGCCGTGAGCCGCGACACCACCGGCACCACCTTGGCCTTGCCCAGCCGCGCGAAGCGCGAGAGCGAAGGCAAGGTGGCCGCGGGCACGCCGTAGAAGGGCACGAACACCGACTGCTCGCGGCCGAAATCCATGTCCGGCAGCAGGTACAGCAGGCCGTTCTTGCGCAGGCCCGCGACGATCGGCTTGATGCCCTCGGTGCGGTTGAGCGTGATCACGTTGCCGAAGCGCTGCCGTCCCTCGCGGATCCAGGCGTCGACCAGCGGGTCGCGCTGCGTGGTGTAGATGGTGGTCGAGGGTCGCGCCGTGTGCATGGTGAGCGCGGTCGCGGCCGCGTCGAGGCCGTAGAAATGCGGCGCGAACAGGATCATGGGCGCGCTGCCGTGCGCGATCTCGTCGATCTCGGCCGAGGAACCGACCACGCGCAGCCGGCTCGCGACCACGGCCTCGGGCGCGTGCCAGAGCCAGCTGCGGTCGAGCCAGGACTGGGCGACGAAGACGAAGGTCTCGCGGGCGATGGCGTCGCGCTCGGCCTTGGACTTCTGCGGCAGGCACAGCGCGAGGTTGGTCTGGACCACATGGCGGCGCGACACCGCGACGACGTACAACACGCGGCCCAGCACCTTGCCGAAGCCGCGCACCAGCGGCAAGGGCAGGCGCGCCAGCGTGCGCATGAAGCCGATGCCGAGTCGGGACGAGAGGCTCATGTGGCCGCCTTCTGCGCCGGCTCGCCCTTGGGCTGCTTGAAGCGCGCGTAGTCCCAGACGTACTGGCCCGGCAGTTGCCGGATCAGGCGTTCGATGCCCTGGTTCATCGCGGCGGCCGCGGCCTCGGGCGTGGCTTGGGGGTCGCTCATGGCGGTGCCCTCGAAGGGTTCGAAGCGGATCACGAAACGCCCGCCCCGGGGCAGCCGTTCGCACACGCAGAGGAACACGTGCGCGCCGGTCTGCTGCGCCAGGCGCGGCAACAAGGTCATGGTGTAGGCCGGCCGACCCAGGAACGGCGCCCACACGCCCTGCCCCAGCGGCGGCACCTGGTCGGGCAGGATGCCGGTGTAGCCGCCATTGCGCAGCGTGCGCATCAGTCCGCGCACGCCGGCCACGCTGGTGGGCAGGGTCTGCAGGCCGGCGCGGTCGCGCGAGCCCTTCATGAGCTCGGCCATCCATGCCTTGCGCGGCGGCCGGAACAAGGCGGTGAGCGGGCCGTGCACGGCCAGGAAGCGCTCGGCGATCGCCTGGCCGCAGAGCTCCCAGCTGCCGATGTGCGGCGTGACCAGGATCAGGCCCTTGCGTTCGGCCAGCGCGGCTTCGAAGACCTCGGCGCCGTCCCAGCGCGCGATGCGCGGCAGCACGCTGGCGCCCTGCGGACGGGCCCACAGCCAGGGCAGTTCGGCGGCCATGGCCCCCGCCGCACCGATGGCGGGACGGTATTGGGCGGGCGTGAAACCGGCCGCTTCGGCGTTCTCGCGGAAGCGGCGCCGGTAGTCGGGCGCGGCCCACCACACCAGCCAGCCGAAGCACGCGCCAAGCCGATGCATCCATGGCAGGGGCAGGTGGGCGAGCAGACGGAACAGGAGAAGCATCGAGGCGTCAAGGGTGGGAAAGGAGGGCTCGAGCAAGCGGCGCAGCGCTCGCATAGAATCCAAATTGTCGCTGAGTTATGGAACTACTTGCAGGGCGACATGCACAAGCGCCAGGCGATTGTGCCCGTGCCGATCCGGCACTCTGCTAAAGCGTTCGCCGAAGCTCCCCAGCTGGCAACGCGCCAACTGACCAGACGGAGTTTTATCAATGGCGAACGATTTCCTCTTCACTTCCGAGTCCGTTTCCGAAGGCCACCCCGACAAGGTCGCCGACCAGATCTCGGATGCGATCCTCGACGCGATCTTCGAGCAGGACCCGCGCAGCCGCGTGGCCGCCGAGACGCTGACCAACACCGGCCTGGTGGTGCTCGCGGGCGAGATCACGACCAACGCGCACGTCGACTACATCCAGGTCGCGCGCGACACCATCAAGCGCATCGGCTACGACAACACCGAGTACGGCATCGACTACAAGGGCTGCGCGGTGATGGTCTGCTACGACAAGCAGTCCAACGACATCGCCCAGGGCGTGGACCATGCGAGCGACGACCACCTGAACACCGGCGCCGGCGACCAGGGCCTGATGTTCGGCTACGCCTGCGACGAGACGCCCGAGCTGATGCCCGCGCCGATCTACTACGCGCACCGCCTGGTCGAGCGCCAGGCCCAGCTGCGCAAGGACGGCCGCCTGCCCTTCCTGCGCCCGGACGCCAAGAGCCAGGTCACGATGCGCTACGTCGACGGCAAGCCGCACAGCATCGACACCGTGGTGCTCTCGACCCAGCACCACCCCGACCAGAGCGAAACCTCGACCAAGATGAAGGCCTCGTTCAACGAAGCCATCATCGAGGAGATCATCAAGCCCGTGCTGCCCAAGGAATGGCTGCAGAACACGCGCTACCTGATCAACCCCACCGGCCGTTTCGTCATCGGCGGTCCGCAGGGCGACTGCGGCCTGACCGGCCGCAAGATCATCGTCGACACCTACGGCGGCGCCTGCCCGCACGGCGGCGGCGCGTTCTCGGGCAAGGACCCGTCGAAGGTCGACCGCTCGGCCGCCTACGCCGCGCGCTACGTGGCCAAGAACATCGTGGCTGCGGGCATCGCGCGCCAGTGCCAGATCCAGGTCGCCTACGCGATCGGCGTGGCCGAGCCGATGAACATCACGGTCTATACCGAAGGCACCGGCCTGATCCCCGACGAGCAGATCGCCGCCCTGGTGCGCGAACACTTCGACCTGCGGCCCAAGGGCATCATCCAGATGCTCGACCTGCTGCGCCCGATCTACCAGAAGACCGCCGCCTACGGCCACTTCGGCCGCGAGGAGCCCGAGTTCACCTGGGAAGCGACCAACCAGGCTGCGGCCCTGCGCGCCGCCGCCGGCCTGAAGTAAGGCCTACACGCCTTGCGTCGGCGCGGCCGGCGCAAGGCGCACCGTGACCAGCAAGCCGCTCGCCTCGCGCGGGTTGGCTGACAGGTTCACGTCCGCGTCGAAGGCCCGCGCGATCTCGCGCACGATGGCCAGTCCCAGGCCCGTGCCCTCGCTGTCCTGGGCCACGCGGTAGAAGCGCTCGAACACCCGTTCCCGCACCTCGGGCGCAATGCCCGGGCCGTTGTCTTCGACGGTCAGTTCGGCCCTTCCCTGCCCCTGCCGCACCCCCACCGTCACGCGACCGCCCTGCTGCGTATAGCGCAGCGCGTTGTCCAGCAGGTTGCTCACCAGCGCATCGAGCAGCGCCGGCTGCGCCATCACGATCACCGGCTGCGCGGCTTCCAGGCCCAGGTCGATGCCGCGCCGGTCGGCCAGCGCAGCCAGCTGCTCCACGCAGCGCAGCGCGGCGGCGCTCAGGTCGACCCGCTCGAAACCGGTGTGCGCGTCACCATGCTCGGCCTGCGCCAGCAGCAGCAGCTTGTTGGTCACGTCGACCAGCCGGCGGTTGCTGGTCTGCATCGCCTGCCACATCGCATCCATGTCGGCCCGGCGCGTGTCCCATTCGCCGCGGTGCTGGCGCGTGTAGCGCGCGAACTCGATCTGCGAGGCCTGCAGGGCCAGCGGTGTGCGCAGCTGGTGCGCCGCATCGGCGATGAAGCGGCGCTGTGCCTCGGAGTGCGCCTTGAGCTGGCCCACGAAACGGTTGATGGTGTCGGCCACCGGCCGCAACTCGCTGTGCAGCGCAGCCGGGTCCACCACCAGGTCGAGGTGCAGCGGATCACGCTGCGCCAGCTGCTGGCTCAGCCGCACGATCGGCCGCAGCTCCAGCGTCAGCGCCGCCACGGCCAGCGCGATGGCCAGCAGCAGGGCGACCAGCAGGTACTCCATGGTCGGCCACCACAGGGTGCGCAGCATGTGATTGCGGCTGCCCTCGGTCTTGCCCACGGCGATGGTGATGTCGCGCGCGCCGCCGACCTCGAACATCGCACGCGTGGTGACCACGGCGCGCAGCGGCAGGCCGGCGAACTGCGCGTCGTACCACTGCGCGCGGTCGATGCCCTCGGGCTTGCGCACCGCGGGCAGCGGGAAGTCGGCCGAACCGGCCAGCACCTCGCCATTGGCGCCGGTCACGCTGAGGAACACACGGTCGCGCTCGGGCGAGACGAACAGGCTCAGCGCCGAGGGCGGCACGCTGGCCTGCACGTCGTCGCCCTCCCAGATCAGCCGGTCCGACAGCACCTTGGCCGAGGACAGCAGGTCGTGGTCCTGCACATAGTCGGCCACCTCGGCCGCGTTGCGCCAGCTGAGCCAGCCGCAGATCGCGACGAAGACCGACAGGGGCAGCAGCAGCCAGAGGGCGAGTCGGAGGCGAAGGCTGGCGCGTTTCATGTCGAGCGGCTCCGTCCGGGACGCGTGCACAGGCCGCCGGCCAACGACCGCGTACCTCGATCTCGTCGATGGGGTGCCTTGCGCAGCGACATAAAGGAGGAGGCCGCAGACCGGGGGACAGTCGCAGAGCAAGGTACCCCGTCGGCGGGATCGCGCCCCGACCGGCAGACCTCCCTCACAACCGACACCGCTTGCATCCTCAATCCTCCTGCCGCATCCGCAGCAGATACCCCACGCCCCGCAGCGTGATGATCGTCGCCTGGCTGGCCTCGAGCTTCTTGCGCAGCCGGTGGATGTAGATGTCGACCGCGTCGGCGCTGGGCTCGTCGTCGAGGCCGAAGATGGCGTCGATCAGCGCCTGTTTCGACACCGTGCTGCCGGTCTTGAGCATCAGCGTCTCGAGCAGCGTGCGTTCGCGCGGCGGCAGCGCGAGCTCCTCGCCGGCCAGCGCGAACTGGCGCGTGCGCAGGTCGTAGCGCAGGTCGCCGCAGGCGATGTCGTTGGCCTTGCCGGGCATCTGCCGGCGCACCAGCACCTTGATGCGCGCCACCAGCTCGCGGATCTCGAAAGGCTTGACCAGGTAGTCGTCGGCGCCGATCTCCAGGCACAGCACCTTCTGGTCGAGCGAGGCGGTGGCCGTGAGGATGATCACCGGCACCGTGTCGCCGCGCTCGCGCAGGCGGCGCAGCACGGCCTTGCCAGAGAGGCCCGGGATGTTGAGGTCCAGCAGCACCACGTCGTAGGCGGCCTGGCCCAGCAGCAGGTCCGCGGCCTCGCCGTTGTCCACGTGGTCGACCACGAAGTCCTGCGCGCGCAGCAGGCTGGCGAGCCAGTGCGCGAGTTGCGGGTTGTCTTCGATGAGCAGCAGCTTCATGGGGCGGGAGGGTGGCGGTGGATTCTAGGAAGCATCGCCGATGTCGTATCGGCCTAGGGATAACCATGAGAAATCAGGCAGCCCGCCGAAAGCTGGCCGAAGGATGCCGATTTCTAGACTGGCCTCGTCGCTCAACCCTTCCGGAGACAACAACCATGTCCGCTTCCCGTCGCACCCTGCTGGCTGCCGCCCTGTGCACCGCCTTCGCCGTCGCCGCGCCACTCGCGCAGGCCGCCGAGGCGCCCATCACCATCATGGTGGGCGGCATCAACAAGATCATCTACCTGCCGGCCAAGCTCACCGAGGCACTGGGCTACTTCAAGGACGAGGGCCTGAACGTCGAGCTGCAGTCGCAGCCCGCGGGCGTCGATGCCGAGAACCAGCTGATCGCCGGTGCGGTGCAGGGCGTGGTGGGCTTCTACGACCACACCATCGACCTGCAGAGCAAGGGCAAGGAGATCCAGGCCATCGCGGTGTTCTGCAAGGTGCCGGGCGAAGTCGAACTGGTGTCGACCAAGGCCGCGGCCGCGGGCTTCAAGTCGATGGCCGATGCCAAGGGCGGCAAGACGCTGGGCGTGACCGGCCTGGGCTCGTCGACCGACTTCCTCACGCGCTACCTGGCCGACCGCGCCGGCGTGGCCTCGAAGGAATACTCGCTGCTGCCCGTGGGCGCCGGCAACACCTTCATCGCCGCCATGAAGCAGGACCGCATCCAGGCCGGCATGACCACCGAACCCACCGTCTCGCAGATGCTCAAGACCGGCGACGCCCAGGTGCTGGTCGACCTGCGCACCGAGCCCGACACCGTCAAGGCGCTGGGCGGCCTCTATCCCGCAGCCAGCCTCTACGTGCAGAACAGCTGGGCCGAGTCGCACAAGGCCGAAGCCACCAAGCTGGCCCATGCCTTCGCCCGCACCATGCAGTACATCCACTCCCACAGCGCCGAGGAGATCGCCGAGAAGGTGCCGCGCGACTACTACGGCAACGACAAGGACCTGTACATCACGGCCCTCAAGGCCTCGCTGCAGATGTTCACCACCGACGCGAAGATGCCCGCCGGCGGCCCCGAGACCGTGCTGAAGGTGCTGGCCACCTACAAGCCGCTGGTCAAGAGCAAGAACATCGACCTGTCCAAGACCTACAGCAACGCCTACCTGGCGGCAGCCACGGCAACGGCGGCCAAGTGACCATGCGCAACGGAACCCCCAACGGCCCGGGCACCGCGGTGACCTCGGCGATCGACTTCGACGACGTCTCGTTGCGCTTCATCTCGCAGGACGGCAACGCCACCGTGGCGCTGCGCAACTTCAGCATGTCGGTGGCGCGCGGCGAGTTCGTCGCCATCGTCGGCCCCACGGGCTGCGGCAAGTCGACCACGCTCAACATGATCACCGGCCTGCTCAAGCCCACCGTGGGCGACGTCAAGGTGATGGGCCAGCCGGTCAACGGCGTGGACCCGCGCATCGGCTTCGTGTTCCAGGCCGACGCGGTGTTCCCGTGGCGCAGCGTGGAAGACAACGTGGCCGCCGGCCCGATGTTCCGCGGCAAGCCCAAGAAGGAAGCCATGGAACTCACGCAGGAGTGGATCCACCGCGTGGGCCTGTCGAAGTTCGGCAAGCACTACCCGCACCAGCTGTCGGGCGGCATGCGCAAGCGCGTGGCGCTGGCGCAGACCTTCATCAACAACCCCGAGATCCTGCTGATGGACGAGCCCTTCTCGGCGCTCGACATGCAGACCCGCACGCTGATGCAGGACGAGCTGCTGCACCTGTGGTCGGGCAACGGCGGCAGCGTGCTGTTCATCACCCACGACCTCGAGGAAGCCATCGCGCTGGCCGACCGCGTGTTCGTGCTGTCGGCACGCCCCGGCACGCTCAAGCGCATCTACGAGATCGACCTGCCGCGTCCGCGCGTGATGTCCGAGGTGCGCTACGACAAGCAGTTCATCGAACTGTCCAAGCACATCTGGGACGACCTGCGCGAAGAGGTGGTGATTCAATGAACACGACGACAACGACAACAACGACGACGACCCGCGCCATGAACCCGTCCACCCTTCCGAAGACCGGCGAGCTGCCCTCGTCGCTGAGCGACGCCGCGCTGGCGCGCGAATCCGAGATTGCGCAGGCCGCCATCCGCGCGCACCGCCGCGTGATCATCGCGCTGCGGCTGGTCGTGCTGGTGGTGGTGCTCGGCGGCTGGGAGCTGGCCGCGCGCTTCAAGTGGATCGACCCCTTCTTCTATTCGCAGCCCACGCTGATCTACGACCAGCTCGTGGAATGGATGCGCGACGGCACCTCGCAGGGTTCGCTGTGGATGCAGGTGGCGGTCACGCTGGAAGAGACCGTGATCGGCTTCCTGATCGGCTCGATCGCCGGCGTCATCTGCGGCATCCTGCTGGGGCGCAACAAGCTGCTGTCGGACGTGTTCAGCCTCTACATCCAGATCGCCAACTCGATCCCGCGCGTGGTGCTGGGCTCGATCTTCGTGATCGCACTGGGCCTGGGCATGGCCTCGAAGGTGGCGCTGGCGGTGGTGATGGTGTTCTTCGTGGTCTTCGGCAACGCCTTCCAGGGCGTGCGTGAAGCCGACAAGTACATGATCGCCAACGCGCAGATCCTGGGCGCCTCGCCACGCCAGCTGACCTGGTACGTGGTCATCCCGTCGGCCATGTCGTGGATCCTGGCCAGCCTGCACGTGAGCTTCGGCTTCGCGCTGGTCGGTGCGGTGGTGGGCGAGTTCCTCGGCGCCAAGGAAGGCATCGGCCTGCTGATCTCGACCGCGCAGGGCGCGTTCAACGCCAGCGGCGTGTTCGCGGCCATGATCGTGCTCGCGGTGGTGGCCCTGGCGGCCGACTTCCTGCTGAGTTCGCTGGAGAAGCGGCTGCTGAAGTGGCGGCCCGCGGCCTTCTGATCACCAGGCGACTTCAAGGACAGACGGCGGGCATTCCCCGCCGTTTGTCATTTCAGCCTCAGAAGCGGTACGCCGCGCCCGCGCCCACCGTCCAGTTGCGGCCCGGCGCGGGTTCGTAATAGCGCGCATTGCCTTCGTTGACGATCACCGAGCCGACCGTGCGCCGGTCGGCGAGGTTGTCGACGCGCGCGAAGGCCTCGAGCTCCCAGCGGCCCCAGCGCTTCAAGTAGCCGGTCTGCAGCGCGAGCAGCGCATAGCCCGCGGCGCTGGCGGTGTTGGCGTCGTTGGCCTGGATGCGGCTCAGCGCGCGCAGCTCGGCGCCGGCGCGCCAGCCTTCGCTGGGCGCATAGCCGAAGGACGCGAAGAAGGACTGCTTCGCGATGCCCGGGATGCGGTTGCCCGCGGCCACCGCATTGCCGGGCACGCAGGGTGCGGGCGAACAGAAGCCGTCGCTGTAGCGCGCATCGAGCCAGGTGAAGGCCAGTTGCGTGCGCCAGTGCGAAGGCGTCTCGTGCAGCCAGCCCAGCTCGAGCCCCTGGCGCCGCGTCCGGCCCGCGTTCTGGAAGGTGGCGCGGCCGCCGATGTTGGTGCCGGTCACGATCTCGTCGTCGGTGCGGGTCTGGAACACCGCGCCGGTCAGCAGGCCATCGGCCATGCGCGCCTTGGCGCCGAGCTCGAGGCTGCGGTTGACGGCCGGCTGCAACGCGAAGTTCAGGCCGCCGACATTGCCCGGCCGGTACGAGAGCTCGTTGAGCGTCGGCGTCTCGAAGCCGCGGCCGGCCGAGACGTAGAGGTTCAGGTCGCGCGTGGCGGCGTAGCGCAGCGCGGCCGCGGGCAGCGCCTGGCGGTAGCGCGCGGCGCCGCTGTCGTCGCCGTTGGCGCCGCGGATGTAGCGGTCGTCCGAATCGAAGCGCACGCTGCTGTGGCGCAGCCCGGCCTCGAGCGTCCAGCGCTCGGCGAAGTCCCAGCGCGTCTGCACGTACGGATCGACGTTGCCGACCTCGTTGCGCTCGTCGCGCCGCAAGGCGCCCTGCACGCCCAGCTGCTGCGCGGCACCGCTGCCCAGGAAGTTCTCGTAGCCGCGGCGCTGCTCGCGCAAGGTGTCGTAGGCCAGGCCGGTCGAGAGTTCGAAGGGCCGGCCCGCGAGCGCGGTGCGCAGCGTCCAGCGCGCGTCGAAGCCCGCATAGCGGCGCTGCAGGTCGATCACGGCGCCTGCGCTCAGCGGGCTCGCCTGCGCCGAGGGCGGGATCGACTGGAACTGCGTGGTGCGGCGGTCGCCGCCGTAGAGCATCAGCCGAAGGTCCTGGTCGGCGTTGAGCCGGCGTTCGTAGAGCAGGCCGACCTGCGTCTGGTCGACGGTCTTGCGCGTGTCGTACTGCGTGGCCAGCGGCGCGGCGCGCGGGTCGGCGTCGAGCTGCGCGCGCGTCAGGCCCAGCGGGTCCTGCGCGTCGATGCGCACGCTGTTGGCCACCAGCGTGAGCCGGCTGTCGTCGTCGAGCTGCACGCCCAGCTTGCCGTTGGCGATGTCGCGCGTGGCCGCGCTGTGCTCGCGGTAGCCGTCGGTGCGGAAGCGGCTGGCGCTCAGCACGTAGTCGATGCCGCCGCTGGCGCCCGAGGCCTTGGCGCCGAGGCGCGTGCTGCCGAAGCTGCCGCCGGCCACCGAGAAGCCCAGCCGCGGCGCGCCTTCGCCGTCCTCGGTGAAGACCTGCACCACGCCACCCGAGGAGTTGCCGTAGAGCGCCGAGAAGGGGCCGCGCAGCACCTCGACGCGGTCGGCCGAGCCGATGTCGATGTTCGAGCTCTGGCCCTGGCCGTCGGGCAGCGTGGCCGGGATGCCGTCGATGTAGAGCCGCACGCCGCGCAGCCCGAAGGTCGAGCGCGCTCCGAAGCCGCGGATGGAGATCTGCAGGTCCTGCGCGTAGTTCTGCCGGTTCTGCACCTGCAGGCCGGGCACGCCGCCCAGGCTCTCCGACAGGTTGACCTGCAGCTTGCCCTCGCGCAGCTGCCGGCGGTCGACCAGGTCGACCGAGGCCGGCATGTCGAAGGGCGCGGCCGCGCCGCGCGGCGTCGAGACGGTGACCGCGCGCAGGCTGGGCACGCTGTCGGCCGCGGCCTCGGGTGGAAGGGTTTGCGCCTGCAGCGTGGCGGCGAACAAGGCCGATGCGGCCGCGACAGTGTTTCTTCTCATGCCCCGATTCTGACGACCCGCCGCCAAGCGGGTGTCAGCCAAGAGACCGTACCGCTCAATAGCGGATCGCGAGGTCCCGCACCACCGGCCCGCCCGCGCCGCCGATCTGCGCGAAGGCCGCGCCGTTCGCCGCGCCGAAGGGCGTGGCCGCACCGGTCGCGAGCGACAGCGTGTAGAGCGTGAAGGGGCCGGCATTCGTGCCGCGCAGCGCGGCCAGCGCCAGCCCGTTGGCGCCGCCCGCGATGTCGAACGCGGCCTGCCCGTTGAGCGGGACGCCCACCGCGCCCACGTTGACCAGCGTGCCGTCGTTGGGCGGGCTCTGGCGCGCCAGCACGTTCTCGTTGCCCTCGAGGTCGAACAGGTCGGTGGCGGTGCTGCCGGCAAAGCTGTTGGTGTAGGCGCCGGCCACGACCACGGCCGGCGTGGCGCGGTTGATCGCGCCGTCGGTGGTGGTGAGGCCGGTGTCGACGTTGATGCGCAGGCTCTGGCCGGTGTCGCTGATCACGCGCAGGCGATCGGCCACCGGATTGAAGTCGACGGTGAAGCGCGTGCCGGCCAGGCCGGCATAGGGCAGCGTGGTGTCGGCCGGGTCGGCCGCAAGCACGGTCGCCACGGTCGCGGCGCCGGTGTCGGGGTCGACGGTCAGCACCCGGGCCGCGCTGGTCAGCGCGTAGAGCCGGCCGTTGGCGGGGCGGAAGTCCACGCCCACCACCGTCTCGTTGGCCGCGAGGCCGCCGATGGTGACGGCGCTCGACAGCGTGTTGGGCGCGGTCAGCGCGAAGCTCGCGAGCCGCGCGGCGTCGTGCAGCACATAGATCTTGGGCGCCGCGGGCGGCACCAGCGTCAGGCCGACCAGCGCGTCGCCCGCGCCGATGGTGCCGATGCGCTGCGCGCCGGCCGTGCCGCTCAGGGGCACGGTGTAGAGCTGCGTGGCGCCGCCGACCGTGAGCGCCGCATAGCCCACGTTGTTGCGCGCATCGATGTCGAAGCCGTTGCTCGCGCTGAAGACCACGTTCAGCGGCACCGGGTTGGCCAGCGTGCCGTTGTTGGGCGGGTCCTGCAGGTAGAGCGTGCCGGCCGCATCGAGGTTGTAGAGCTGCGTGGTCGTGGTGCCGGCGAAGGCGTTGGTGTAGGCCGAGGCGGTGATGCTTGCGGACGCGCCGTTGATCGCGCCGTCGACCACGGCCACGCCGGTGTTCACGTCCACGCGCAGGTTCTGGCCGGTGTTGCTGACCAGGCGCAGACGATCGGCCACGGGGTTGAAGTCGACGCCGAACTGGGTGCCGGCCAGCGGCGTGCTCAGCGTGGACTTCAGCGTCAGCGCGCCGCTGGCCGCATCGAGCGTGAAGATGCGGCCCTGGCTGCTGACCGCATAGATCGCGCGGTCGGCCGGCCGCACGTCGATGCCGACCAGCGTCTCGCCCGCCGCCAGGCCCGACACGGGCAGGCTGGTGGCGAGGGTGCCGGGGGTCGTGCGGTTGAAGGAGATGACGCGGCCCGAGGCGGTGACCGCCACGGTGTCGCCCAGCGGGCCGGTGCTGCCGGTGCCGCCGCCGTCGTGGCTGCCGCCACCACAAGCGGTCAGCGCGGCAGCGGCGATGAGGGAGAACGGAAGAAAGGAAAAGCGGTGCATGGGGAGGTCCTGGGAGTGGAGGGGCATGCCCCGCGCCCTGTTTTTCTTCGGCGTCGGCGGCGCGGCATGTCGGTACTACCCGCGAGACGACGCTTTGGATGCACCCCGCGCTTCACTTCCCTGTCACTTACCTTTGGTTGCGCGTGGCGCGGCCCCCAACGCACGCGCCAGGTACGGCGCGGTGCGGCTGCCCGGGCTGCGTGCCACCTCGGCCGGCGGCCCGCAGGCCACGATGCGCCCGCCCTCGCCGCCCGCGCCCGGGCCCAGGTCGATCACCCAGTCGGCGCCGGCCACCACCCGCATCTCGTGCTCGACCACCACCACCGTGTTGCCCGCGTCGGCCAGGCCGTCGAGCTGCGCCATCAGCTTGTCGACGTCGGCCGGGTGCAGGCCGGTGGTGGGCTCGTCGAGCACGTAGAGCGTGTCGCCGCGCTGCGCGCGCTGCAGTTCGGTCGCGAGCTTGATGCGCTGCGCCTCGCCGCCCGAGAGTTCGGTCGCGGGCTGGCCCAGCCGCAGGTAGCCCAGGCCGATGCGGCGCAGCAGGTCGAGGGGGCGCAGCACCGCGGCCTCGTCGGCGAAGAAGGCGCAGGCCTGGTCCACCGTCATGCCCAGCACCTCGGCGATGTGGTGGCCGTTCCAGCGCACCTGCAGCGTGGCCTCGTTGTAGCGCGCGCCGTGGCAGGTCGGGCACGGCGCATAGACGCTGGGCATGAACAGCAGTTCGACGCTGACGAAGCCCTCGCCCTCGCAGGTAGCGCAGCGCCCCTTGGCGACATTGAAGGAGAAGCGCCCGGCGTCGTAGCGGCGCTTGCGCGCGGCCGGCGTGGCGGCGAAGAGCTTGCGCACCGCATCGAACAGGCCGGTGTAGGTCGCGAGGTTGGACCGCGGCGTGCGGCCGATCGGCTTCTGGTCGACCTGCACCAGCCGGCGGATGCGGTCCGCGTCGCCCGCCAGGCGGCCCGCGGTCGCGCCGGCCGCAGGCGCGGGCATGTCACCGCCGGCCGCGTCCTCCTCCGCCACCGGCACCTCGTGCCCCAGGTGCGCCGACAGCAGTTCGATCAGCGCCTGGCTCACCAGGCTGGACTTGCCCGAGCCCGAGACGCCGGTCACGGCCGTGAGCACGCCCAGCGGAAAGGCCGCGTCGATGTCCGCGAGGTTGTTGCGCACCACGCCTTCCAGCCGCAGCCAGCCGGTGGGCTCGCGCGCGGGCCGCGGCCTGACCGACGTGTGGTCGCCGAACAGGTAGCGCGCGGTGTGGGATGCACTCACGTGGCGCAGGCCCTCGGGCGGCCCGCTGTAGAGCACCTGCCCGCCCTGCTCGCCGGCATCGGGGCCGACGTCGACGAGCCAGTCGGCGCGGCGCATCACCTCGAGGTCGTGCTCGACCACGAACAGCGAGTTGCCCGCGCCCCGCAGCGCGCCCAGTGCCGACAGCAGCGCCTCGGCATCGGCCGGATGCAGGCCGGCCGAGGGCTCGTCGAGCACGTAGACCACGCCGAACAGGTTGGAGCGGATCTGCGTGGCCAGCCGCAGCCGCTGCAGCTCGCCGGGCGACAGCGTGGGCGTGCTGCGCTCCAGCGACAGGTAGCCCAGGCCCAGCCCGCGCAGCGTCTCGACGCGGTCCAGCACCGCCTGCGCGATGCGCTGGGCGGCGATGCGTTTCTCTTCCGACAACTCGGGCGTGCGCCGCACGTCGGGCGAGGCCGCATGCGTCGCGCCGCCGGCCGCCACGCGGCGCGCCGTGTCCTGGCGCGAGGCAGCGCGGCTGCGCACCCTGGCATCGCCCTCGGCGCGCTGCATGCCGGCCGCGGCCGGCGCCAGCACCTCGGCCAGGCGGTCGAGCGGCAGCCGCGCCAGCGCGCCGATGTCGAGCCCGGCGAAGGTCACGCCCAGCGCCTCGCGCTTGAGCCGCTTGCCCTCGCAGGCCGGGCAGACGCTGCCGGCCATGAAGCGGGACACGCGCTTCTTCATCAGCGCGCTCTGCGTGGTCGCGAAGGTGTGCAGCACGTACTTGCGCACGCCCATGAAGGTGCCCTGGTAGCTGGGCTCGGTCTTGCGGCGCAGCGCGGCGCGGGTCTCGGTGGGCGTGAAGCCGGCGTAGACCGGCACCGTGGGCTGCTCGTCGGTGAACAGGATCCAGTCGCGGTCCTTGCGCGGCAGGTCGCGCCAGGGCGTGTCGATGTCGTAGCCCAGCGTGACCAGGATGTCGCGCTGGTTCTGCCCGCCCCAGGCCGGCGGCCAGGCCGCGATGGCGCGCTCGCGGATCGTGAGCGTGTCGTCGGGCACCATGGTGCGCTCGGTCACCTCGTAGACGTGGCCCAGGCCATGGCAGGTCGGGCAGGCGCCCTGCGCGGTGTTGGGCGAGAAGTCCTCGGCGAACAGCATTGGCTGCTTCGCGGGATAGTGGCCGGCGCGCGAGTACAGCATGCGCAGGAGGCTGGACAGCGTGGTCACGCTGCCCACCGACGAGCGCGTGCTGGGCGTGCCGCGCTGCTGCTGCAGCGCCACCGCGGGCGGCAGGCCGTCGATGGCGTCCACATCGGGCACGCCGACCTGGTCGATCAGCCGCCGCGCATAGGGCGCCACCGATTCGAAGTAGCGCCGCTGCGCCTCGGCATAGAGCGTGCCGAAGGCCAGCGAGGATTTACCCGAGCCCGACACGCCGCTGAACACCACCAGCGCATCGCGCGGGATGTCGACGTCGACGTTCTTCAGGTTGTGCTCGCGCGCGCCGCGCACGCGCACGAAGGCATCGGGCCGGCGATCCCCGGGCACGCTCACGGCGCCATCACCTTGTCGGGCGTCATCGGCAGGCTGCGCACGCGCCGGCCGGTGGCATGGAAGATCGCGTTGCACACCGCGGCCGCGACGCCCACGATGCCGATCTCGCCCACGCCCTTGGCGCCCAGCCGGCTCACGATGCGGTCGTCCTCCTGCACGAAGATCACGTCGATGTCGTGGATGTCGGCATTCACCGCCACGTGGTACTCGCTCAGGTTGTGGTTCATGAAGCGGCCCAGGCGGTGGTCGGTCAGCGTCTCCTCGTGCAGCGCCTGGCTGATACCCCAGACCACCGCGCCGCTGACCTGGCTGCGCGCGGTCTTGGCGTTGATGATGCGGCCGGCCGCCACGGCGCTGACCACGCGCGTCACGCGCACCGTGCCCAGCAGCTCGTCCACCCGCACCTCGCAGAACACCGCCGAGTGCGTGGCGCGCTGGTACTTCCTCTGCTGGAACACATGCGGCAGCATCAGGTACTTCTCCTCGATGCGCGCCGCGCGCGCATGGGCCAGCACGTCGACCAGCCGGACCGCGCCCGAGGGATCGACCGCGCGGCGCAGGGTGCCGTCGACGAATTCCATCTCCTCGAAGGCCACTTTGCGCAGCGCGGTGCCGGGCATGGCGCGCGCCATCCCGAACAACCGGCGCTGCAGTTTCTCGCACACGCCCTCGACCGCAGAACCGACGGTGGTGACGTGCGAGGAGCCGCCCTGGATCGGCGCCACCGGCAGGGTCGAATCGCCCAGCTGGAAACTGACCTGCTCCATCGGCAGGCCCATGGCCGCGGCCGCGATCTGCGCCATCACGGTGTAGGTGCCGGTGCCGATGTCGGTCGCGGCGCTGCTCACCACCAGCCGGCCGTCGGCATGCAGCACCGCACTGGCGCGGGCGAACATCTGCATCGCATCCCAGGTGCCGGTGGCCATGCCCCAGCCGACCCACTCGTGGCCCTCCTTCATCGAGCGCGGCGCCAGCGGGCGCGCGGCCCAGCCGAAGCGCTCCGCGCCCTGCAGGTAGCAGGCGCGCAGTTCCTTGGTCGAGTAGGGCAGGTCGTCCATCGGGTTGCGCTCGGCGTAGTTCTTTAGGCGCAGCGCGAGCGGGTCCATGTCCAGTACATAGGACAGCTCGTCCATCGCGACCTCGAGCGCATGCACGCCGTGCGCGGCACCTGGCGCGCGCATGTCCATCGGGCTGTAGTGGTCGAGCGGCACCACTTGGTAGCCGAGCCGGATGTTGTCGCAGCGGTAGAGCTGGCCCGACCAGTTCACCACCACCTCCACATAGTCCTCGAAGCGCGAGGTCTCGGCCACCGCGTGGTGCCGGATGGCCCGCAGCGTGCCGTCGCGCTCGGCCGCGAGCCCGATGCGCTGCTGCGTCTCGGGCCGGTGGCCGAAGCTGAACATCTGCTGGCGTGTGAGCACCACGCGCACCGAGCGCTCGAGCTTCAGCGCCGCCATCACCGCCAGCGGCAGCTGGTACTGCGGCCGCAGGCCGGAGCCGAAGGCGCCGCCGACATAGGGGTTGCGCACCGTGACCCGGTCCTTCGACAGGCCGAACACACGCGATACATACCAGCGGCTGTTCTGCGAGCTCTGCGTCTTGTCGTAGATCGTGAGGTGGCCGTCGGCACCGCGGATCACGGTCGAGGCGAACAGCTCCATCGGGTTGTGGTGCTCGACGCCGCTGTGGTACTCGGCCTCGATCTTGACCGGCGCCGCGTCGAAGGCCGCGCGCGCGTCGCCCTTCTCCGCGGGCGGCGGCGCGTAGCCGGCCTTGAGCCGGCTGGGCTTGCGGCCGCGGTGCAGGTTGGCCAGCAGGCGCGTGTCGTGCGGCTCCATCGCGTAGTCGACCCGCACCAGCGAAGCCGCATGGCGCGCCGCCTCGAAGCTCTCGGCCACCACCAGCGCGACCGGCTGGCCGCTGTAGGCGATCTGCGCATCGTGCAGCGGCTTGAAGGGCGTGCCGCCGGGGGCCGTCATGTCCTTGTAGAACAGGCCGGCGCTGCGCGTCTTCGGCTTGTTGGCGTGCGTGAGGATGTCCAGCACGCCGGGCACGGCCAGGGCCGCGTCGAGCGCGAAGCCGGTGATGCGGCCACGCGCGATAGTGCTGTTGACCACCACGCCATACACCAAGGGAGACGCCGGGTCGTCGACCTGCACCTCGGCCGCATAGCGCGCCTGGCCCGTGACCTTGGCGCGGCCGTCGATGCGCGAGACCGGGTCGCCCACCCGCACATGGCCGGTGCCGGCGTCGGCGCGGGGCACGGCGAGCGCGTCGATGAGATCGGTCACTGGAGCGCTCCTTCGGGCACGCGGCCCTGGTTGTCGACGGTGCCGGCCGCGGCGGTCTCGAGCGCGCGCACGATGGCGCGGCGGGCCAGCGGGATCTTAAAGTCGTTGTCGCCCTGCCCCTGGGCGCTGCGCAGCAGCGCGTCGGCGACCAGCGCGAAGTGTTCGGCCGTGGGCCGCGCGCCGACCAGCAGCGACTCGGCCTCGGGCAGGCGCCAGGGCTTGTGCGACACCCCGCCGAGTGCCACGCGCACCGCGCGCACCGTGCCGTCCTCGGCCATGTCGAGCGCGGCCGCCACTGACACCAGCGCGAAGGCATACGACGCCCGGTCGCGCAGCTTGAGATAGGCCGAATGCGCACGGAAGGCGGCCGCGGGCGGCAGCACGATGTGGGTGATGAGTTCGTCCGGCGCGAGCGTGGTGTCCTGCGACGGCCGGTCTCCGGGCAGCCGGTGGAAGTCGGCGAAGGCGATGCTGCGCTCCCCGCGCTGCGAACGCACCTGCACGGTGGCGTCCAGCGCAGCCAGCGCCACGCACATGTCCGACGGGTGCGTGGCGATGCAATGGTCGCTGGCGCCCAGGATCGCGTGCTGCCGCGTGAGGCCCCCGATGGCCGGGCAGCCCGAGCCCGGCTCGCGCTTGTTGCAGGGCACGCCCACGTCGTAGAAGTAGTGGCAGCGCGTGCGCTGCAGCAGGTTGCCGCCGTTGCTCGCCATGTTGCGGATCTGCGGCGAGGCGCCGGCCAGGATCGCTGCGCCCAGCAGCGGACAGTGTTCGCGCACCAGCGGGTGGTAGGCGGTGTCGGCGTTGCGCGCCAGCGCCCCGAGGCGCAGGCCGCCGTCTTCGGTGGTCTCGATGCGGTCGAAGGGCAGGCCGTTGATGTCGACCAGGCGCTCGGGCCGCGCGATGTTCTCCTTCATCAGGTCGATCAGGTTGGTGCCGCCGGCGATGCAGCGGGCACCGTCGTCCGCGGCGGAGAGCGCAGCGAGCGCGGCCTGGACGTCGCCGGCCCGCTCATAGGCAACGGGCGTCATGCGGGCACCGTCCCGATCACGATGCGGCGCTGCGCATCCGCAGGCGCCGCCAGGCCCATCACCTCGCCGACGGCCTGCACGATCTGCGGATAGGCGCCGCAGCGGCACACGTTGCCGCTCATGAGTTCGCGCACCTCGTCGGCCGTGCGGGCATGGCCTTCGTTGATCAGGCCCACGGCCGAACACAGCTGGCCGGGGGTGCAGTAGCCGCACTGGAAGGCATCGTGCGCGATGAAGGCCTGCTGCAGCGGATGCAGTGCATCGCCGTCGGCCAGGCCCTCGACCGTGGTGACCTCGCGGCCCTGCTGCATCACGGCCAGCGTGAGGCAGGCGTTGATGCGGCGGCCGTCGACCAGCACGGTGCAGGCACCGCACTGGCCGTGGTCGCAGCCCTTCTTGGTGCCCGTGAGCGCGAGCCGGTCGCGCAGCAGGTCGAGCAGCGTGACCCAGGTTTCGACCTCCAGCGTGTGCGGCTGGCCGTTGACGCTCAGCGAGAGCGCATGGCGCGGCACCGTGCGCGAGGGGGATTCGGAGGTGTCCATGGCGACTCCAGAGGCAATCGTGAGGGGTTTCAAGATGGGTCAGCGGCCGGCTCCGGCGTGTAAGACAAGGGCGGTATCGGAGCGTGCCACGCCTTGTGCCCAGAAAAAAGCCGCCCGAAGGCGGCTGTCCACGCGTGCCCGCCGGAACCGGCTCAGGCGCGCGCGCGGGCGGCGTCGCGCAGGTCGCGGATCTGGTCGTGGTTGCGCTGCGCACCCTGGGCCTGGCGCTCGATCACGGTGCGCACGGCGGAGGGCAGCGTCTGCTTGAGTGCCTTGCGGTAGCGCGCCAGTGCGGAGTCCTCGCCCCGCTCGCATTCCTCGAGGATCGACTTCTCGCTGTTGGCGCCGACCGCCCCCTTCACATGCACCCAGCCGCGATGCATGGCGCCGCTGGCGGTGCCGCCCTCGGCCGGGATGCCGCCGTACTGAGTCACCAGGTGCACCAGTTCGTCGGCCGCGACACGGCAGCCGGCCGCACGCTCGCCGAACAGCTGCTGCAGCGTGCTGCTCTCGACCTCTTCGGCGCAGGTACGGAAACCGTACTCGCCATCACGCGAGTTCTCGATCAGGTCGTTGAGCACGTCGACCACCTCGTCGTCGGCAAGGCCTTCGCCGGATGTCGACAGCGCACGGTTCTCGCCAGCGCTGAAATAGTCGCGGTCGACGCGGTCCCAGGCCGCACGCGTCGCGGGGCGCGCGCGCTCCCAGTCGAGACTGGAGTTGCCGCGCAGCCGATCCCATTCGGTCGCCATGCTGGGCTCGAGGATGTCGAAGGATTCGTTGCGCGCGGCGCGGCTCGACCAGCCCAATTCGTAAGCCGGGCGATAGTCGTCATAGGGACGGCCCGCCTCGTAATAGGCTTCCCGGTCGTAGGCGCCACGCCAGTGCGCATCCTCGGCGCTCGGGTTGACGGCTTCGGCTACGGCCTTGCCGCCCAGGCCACCCGCCACACCGCCGGCCACCAGTCCGACCACAGCACCGACGGGCCCTGCCAGGGCACCGGCCGCGGCGCCGGCGAGCGCGCCGCCGGTGGTTCCCAGGCCCGTGCCCACAGGATGCGCGCCGGGCGCGCCAGTGATCGGGTCGCGGTTCAGGTCGGTCGCGGGAGAAAGGTCTCGTTCGTTGGCCATATGTGGCTCCTTTGGAAGGTGAAGGGGTGGATGGCGCCCTTGGCGATCAGCAGCGCCGCGGGCATCGCGAGAGACCACTGTCGATGGCGTGCCGCGCACACCGGGTCGTCCCTGCCCCACCCTGCGTGTAGGGCTTGGCCTTCGCGGCATGCGATGCGATGCGCCGCCCATCGACGGGCCTGGCCTACACGCTTCGCTCTCTGCCCGCCTTATCAATGCGACATCACTTCCACTGCCCAAAGGAGCGCCACTTGGACGCCAAGAATTTCATCCACAAGGCCCGCGTCGCGGACGACCGGCGTGCCGACTTTCCCGGCGAGCACTGGGTCGTGCTCGGCGCCGGCCTGTTGCTGCTGCTGGCCGCGAGCCGCGGACGTTCGTTCGTGGGCCGCGCGGTGGCTGGCACGCTGGGCAGCGCGCTGGTCGGCCGCGCCGCCGCCGGCCGCGGTGGGCTCGAACGCCTGGTGAAGGCCGTGAGCGGCGCACGTCGATGAACGCGTGAACGGTTCGAGCAGCGCAAACGCGCGCCCGTACGGTGAGCACCACCGTGACGTGATCGCTTCGCGCAGCAGGCCCTCGATGTGTTCATAGACGATTGGCTCATTTGAAACCAACGAAACGGTCGTTCCTTCCGGGGACCATGCGCCGGAAAATCGCGGCCTGCGCCATCCACGGCGCCTTATGCCGCGAAGTTTCCTGCCATGAATTTCCAACAGCTGCGCTCGGTGCGCGAGGCCGTTCGTTGCGGCTTCAACCTGACCGAAGCCGCGCACACCCTTCACACCTCCCAGCCGGGGGTCAGCCGGCAGATCCGCGAACTCGAGGACGAACTTGGCATCGAGCTGTTCGTGCGCGCGGGCAAGCGCCTGACCGGGCTGACCGAGCCCGGCGGCCATGTGCTGCCGATCATCGAACGCGTGCTGCTGGAGAGCAGCAACCTGCGCCAGGCCGGCCAGGAGTTCGCCGCGCGCCAGGACGGCATGCTGTCGGTCGCCGCCACCCATTCCCAGGCCCGCTATGCGATGCCGGTGGCGGTGCAGGAATTTCGCGCCCTCTTCCCGCAGGTCAAGCTGCACCTGCACCAGGGCTCGCCCAAGCAGATCGCGCAGATGCTGCTCGAAGGCGAGGCCGATGTGGGCGTGGCGACCGAGGCGCTGGGCGACTACCCGCAGCTCGTCGCCCTGCCCTGCTACCGCTGGACCCACTCGGTGGTGGTGCCGCCCGGCCATCCGCTGCTCGACGAACCGCTCACGCTCGAGCGGCTCGCGCAGCATCCGCTGATCACCTACGACACCGGCTTCACCGGCCGCACGCGCATCGACGACGCCTTCACCGACAGCGGCGTGGACCCGTCGATCGTGCTGACGGCGATGGATGCCGACGTGATCAAGACCTATGTGCAGCTGGGCATGGGCGTGGGCATCGTCGCGGGCATCGCCTACGAGGCCGAACGCGACACGCAGCTGCGGGCCATCGACGCCGGCCACCTGTTCGGCATCAACCTCACGAAGCTGGCGGTGCGCCGCGGCAACTACCTGCGCGGCTACGTGTACGCCTTCATCGAGGCCTTCGCCCCTACGCTGACGCGCGAGGTGGTGGATGCGGCGCTGGGCGCCGATGCGGTGGCACCCGCCGCGCGCCGGCCCGCGGGTTTTGCACTGAGCGCTAGCGCTGCTGACCCCAGCGTCGCACAGTGAGCCGCTCCAGGGTGGCAAAGCCCAGGCTTTCCACCAGCAGGCCGATCAGCACCACCATCGCGAGGCCGGCGAACACGCGGTCGGTGTAGAGCTCGTTGCGGTTCTGGAAGATGTACCAACCCAGGCCGCCCTTGCCCGAGGACGCGCCGAACACCAGCTCGGCCGCGATCAGCGTGCGCCAGGCAAAGGCCCAGCCGATCTTCAGGCCCGACAGAATCGCGGGCAACGCCGCCGGCACCAGGATCTGCAGCACGTAGCGCAGGCCCGTGAGGCCGTAGTTGCGCCCGGCCATGCGCAGCGTCTCGGGCACGCCCTGGAAGCCCGCATAGGTGTTGAGCGCCAGCGGCCACATCACCGAATGGATCAGCACGAAGACCAGGCTGCCGCGCCCGAGGCCGAACCACAGCAGGGCCAGCGGCAGCAGTGCGATCGCGGGCAGCGGGTTGAACATCGAGGTCAGCGTGTCCAGCAGGTCGCGGCCGATCTGCGTCGACACGGCGAGCGTGGTGAGGCCGAAGGCCAGCAGCACGCCCGCCACATAGCCCTGCAGCAGCACGGCCAGCGAGATGCGCACCTTCTCGACCAGCTCGCCGCTGGCCAGGCCCTCGACCAGCGCGCGCGCGGTGGCGCTGAAGGTGGGCAGCAGCAGGTCGTTGTCCTGCCAGCGCGCGGCGAGTTCCCACAGCAGCGCGATGGCGACCAGGATCAACCCCTTGCGCAACCATCCCTGCGCCCAGAGGCGCGTCGTGAAAGGCAGGGCACGCTCGACCGGCAGCTCGGTGAAGGGCTGCAGCGTGCGTTCGTATTCGGGGCGGATGGGCGGTGTGAGAGTGCTCATGGGTTTTCGCTCCTTCCCCCTCTGGGGGAAGGTGGGGATGGGGGCAGGCGGCGGTGGACAGGCGGCAAGCCCCCACCCCTGCCCTCCCCCAGCGGGGGAGGGAGAAAAAACGCCGTCATGCGTGCTCTTCCTCGAACAGCATGTCGTGGATGCGCGTGGCCGTGGCCTGGAACTCGGCGCCGCCCAGGCTGTGCTGGCCGAAGGCGTGGCTGTTGATCTCGGCGCGCATGCGTCCCGGATGCGGCGACAGCAGCGCGATGCGGTTGCCCACCACCAGCGCCTCTTCGATCGAATGGGTGACGAACAGCAGCGTGAAGCGCACCTCGTCCCAGAGTTCGAGCAGCTCTTCCTGCATCTTGCGGCGCGTGAGTGCATCGAGCGCGGCGAAGGGCTCGTCCATCAGCAGCACGCGCGGCTGCATGGCCAGCGCGCGCGCAATGGCCACGCGCTGCTTCATGCCGCCCGAGAGCTGGTGCGGATGCACGTCGGCGAACTTGTCGAGGCCGACCTTGGCCAGGTAGTGCAGCGCGCGTTCGGCCGCTTCCTTGCGGCCCAGCGTCTTGGAGGCCAGCAGCGGGAACATCACGTTCTGCTTGACCGTCTTCCACGGCGGCAGCTGGTCGAACTCCTGGAACACCACGATGCGGTCCGGGCCCGGTGCCTGCACGCGCCGGCCCTCGAGCCGGATCTCGCCTTCGACCGGCGCGATGAAGCCGGCCACCGCCTTGAGCAGCGTCGACTTGCCACAGCCCGAGGGGCCCAGCAGCACGAAGCGGTCCGCCGCATGCACGTCGAAGCTCACGCGGTGCGTGGCGCGCACCACGCGCTCGGGCGTGCGGTACTCGAGGCTCACGCCATCGACCTGAAGCAGCGCCGAAGTGCCTTGCTCCCTCCCCCCCCGGGGGAGGGCCGGGGTGGGGGCCGACGGCCGTGGATCTGCCATGGCTGTGCGAGCGCCCTCGGACACCCCGGCCTTCCCCCACAGGGGAAAGGCGTCCACGCCTTCGGCCGCGCGCATCAGTTCCCCGCCGCGTTCTGCGCGTCGTCGAAGAAGTAGTCCTTCACCGAGGCCGGCTTGTTCTTGATCGCGCCCACGCGGTGCATGAACTCGGCCAGCGCGTAGGTGTTCTGCGGCGTGGTCTTGAACTGCACTTCGGGGTTCTTGATGATCTTGAGCAGCAGGTCGCGGTCGATCTTCGCGTTGCTGACCTTGATGTAGATGTCGGCCGCCTTCTCGGGGTTGGCGGTGACGAACTGCGCCGCCTCGTTCAAGGCCTCGACGAAGGCCTGGTAGGTCTTAGGACTGTCGTTGCGGAATTTCTCGGTCGCATAGAGCACCGTGGCCGAGGCCGGGCCGCCCAGCACCTGGTACGAATTGAGCACGATGCGCGCCTGCGGATTGCCGGCCAGTTCCTGCTCCTGGAAGGGCGGGTTGCCGAAGTGGCCCGTGATCTCGGTGCCGCCCTTGATGATGGCCGCGGCCGCATCGGGATGCGGCACCGCCACGCTGATCTTGTCGAGCTTGGCGAACTCCTTGTCGCCCCACAGCTTGGCCGAGGCCAGCTGCAGCACGCGCGACTGCACCGACACGCCCACGGCCGGCACGGCGATGCGGTCTTTCTCGGTGAAGTCGGCGATCGACTTCACGTTCGGGTTGTTGGTGACCAGGTAGTAGGGAAAGTTGCCCAGCGAGGCCACGCCCTTCACGTTCTGCTTGCCCTTGGTGCGGTCCCAGATCGTCAGCAGCGGGCCCACGCCGGCACCGGCGATTTCGATGTTGCCCGACAGCAGCGCGTCATTGACCGCCGACCCGCCCGAGAGCTTGACCCACTCGACCTTGGCATCGATGCCCGCGGCCTTGGCGTGCTTCTCGATCAGCTTCTGGTCCTGCGCCACGTTGAGCAGCAGGTAGACGATGCCGAACTGCTCGGCGATGCGGATCTGCCCCTCGGCATGGGCCGCGAGGCTGGAAAGAACGAGGCCGAGGCCGGCGATGGTGGTGGCGGTCTTGCGAAGGATCGGATGCATGGAACTAAACCTTGGAAGGAAGAGGAGGGACGGTCTTCACGGGAGACACCGCGGAACTGGCTTTGCCAGGCCGCTGGTGTCGCCCCCTTGAGGGGGAAGCGCCGCAGGCGCTTCGGGGGTGGGTCAATGCCCGGGGGTGGTCAAAAGACCCGGTCGCCTTCGATCGTGGTGCGGAACAGCTTGCGACGCAGGTGGTCCGGCGTGCCCGCCGCCAGGTGCATCAGCGAGCGGTTGTCCCAGAACACCAGGTCGTGCGGCTTCCATTCGTGCCGATAGACGAAGGCCGGTTGCACGCTGTGGGCGAACAGTTCGGCCAGCAGCGCATCGCTTTCGTCCTGCGGCAGGCCGACGATGCGGGTCGTGAAATGCTCGCTCACGAACAGCGCCTTGCGGCCGGTCTCGGGATGGGTGCGCACGATCGGATGCACGGCCGGCGCGACCTGGTCGACCTGCTGCTGCGAGAGCTTGGGCCGCCACGGGTTCTTGGCGCGCAGTTCTTCGTACTTCGCGAGGTAGCTGTGCTCGGCCTTGAGCGGCAGGATGCGCTGCTGCAGCGCGGGCGACAGCGTCTCCCAGGCCAGGTGCTGGTCGGCGAACAGCGTGTCGCCGCCCTCGCTGGGCAGCTCCTGCGCATGCAGCAGCGAGCCCAGGCTGGGCGTCTCCTTGTACGACAGGTCCGAATGCCAGTAGACGCCGGCATCGCCCAGGCCGATGGGCTCGCCGTTTTCCTTGATGTTGGACACGATCAGCACCTCCGGATGTCCCTGGAGCTGGAACTGGTGCAGCACGTGGATCTGCAACGGCCCGAAGCGGCGGCTGAAGGCTACATGGTCGTCGGGCGACACGCGCTGGTCGCGGAACACCACCACGTGGTGGTCGAGGTGCGCGCGATGCAGCCGCGCGAAGTCGGCGGCGTTGATGGGCTTGGCGATGTCGAGGCCGATGACCTCGGCGCCCACGGGCGCGTCGAAGGGGCGGACCTCGAAGTCCTGCGGTGCGGCAGCCTGCGCCGCGGCGTTCTCGGTATCGGTGGGGGTGATGACGGTCATGCGAGCCACTCTTGTGAAGTGCCGCCGGCCCAGGGCCCCGCGGCGAAGAGTTCGACTCTAGGCAAGACCGACCCCGCACGGAACGACTGAATCGTTGCTTGCTTATGCTCGAAACGTCTTTAGGCGCCAGCGGCGCCCGGCCTCAACCGACTTCCGCTTCGTGCCCGGTCATCTCGAGCAGCCGCTCGACGAAGTCATCGAACAGCGGCAACGCCGCGGGCAGCGCATGGCCCGTGGGCTGCGCGACCCAGCCCTGGGGGTCGGCGAACAGCCGCAGCGCATCGAAGTCCGGCTCGGTGCCGGCGTCGAAGGCGTGCGTGGTGCCGGCCGGCAGCGCGACCCAGTCGCCGGCCTCGCACAACAGGCCGACGTAGCCCTCGCCGCTGCGCACATAGAACAGGCCCGCACCTTCGAGGAAGAAGCGGATCTCCGCGTCGGCGTGGGTGTGTTCGGTGAGGAACTGCGCGCGCAGCGCGGGCCAGCCCGGCTGCCCGGGCGCCACGCGCACGCGGTCAGCGCTCTGCACCTCGAAACGGCCCGGCAGCGCGGCGATCTCCTCGATCTCCTGGCCGTAGGCCGCGCGCACCGCCGCGGCATCGCTGCCGTCGACCTCGCGCACCGGCCAGCGGCCCCAGGCCACGCCGGCCTGCGCCAGCGAGCGGCCGATCAGGTGGTCGCACACCAGCGTGTCCTGCCAGTGGCCCTCGGCGTCGAAGCAGACCAGCGCGGCCATGGCTTCGGCTTACTGCAGGAAGCTGGGCTTGGCGTAGCCCTGGAACTTGCTGTCGACCACTGCCTTGTATTCCTTCGAGCGGTAGGCGTCGGCGATGTCCTTGGCCCAGGCGGTGTCCTTGTCGGCACGCTTGACGGCCACCACGTTCAGGTAGTGGTCGGGGGTCTTCTCGAGCGCCACGGCTTCGGTGAGCTTCAGGCCCGACGAGATCGCGAAGTTGCCGTTGATGATGGCGAACTCGGTGTCGCCGATCGAACGCGGCAGTTGCGCGGCTTCGAGCGGGATGAACTTGAGCTTGCGCGGGTTCTGGTCGATGTCCTTCTCCGACGCGCGGATCGGGTCGATGCCGGTCTTGAGCGTGATCAGCTTGTTCTGCTCCAGCAGCACCAGCGCGCGCGCCAGGTTGCTCGGGTCGTTCGGCAGCGTGACGCGGTCGCCGTCCTTGGCTTCGGTCAGGCTCTTGCGGTTGTTCGAGTACACGCCCAGCGGCGCGATCGGGCCCTGCACCAGTTCGACGATGTCGAGCTTCTGGTCGGCCGCGAACTTCTTCAGGTAGACCAGGTGCTGGAAGAAGTTGGCGTCGAGCGAGCCCTGGGCCAGCGCCAGGTTGGGCTGCACGTAGTCGTTGAATTCGACCAGCTTCACCGTGTAGCCCTTCTTCTCCAGGATCGGCACGATGCCCAGCTTGAGCTGGTCGATGTTCGAACCGGCGGTGCCGCCGATCACCAGGTTCTTCTTGGCGGCTTGCGCCTGGGCGTCGAGCGTGAGGCCGCCGAAGGCGAGGGCCGCGATGGACAGGGCGAGGAAGGAGCGGCGCAGGGCAGAGGTTTTCATGGATTCAAGACACTGAGGAAAAAACGAGGGGACCAAAGGCTTGGAGGAATCGCCGCGAGCGGCCCGAGCTTGCATCGAGGACCGGAGCCGCACTCGCGTGCGGTGAGGACCGCAGATGCGAGATCGGGTCGCGCAGCAGATTCCTGCTGCCTTTAGCGCTTGTCGAGGCGGCGGGCCATGGTGTTGCCCACGAATTGCAGGATCTGCACCAGCACCACCAGCAGCACGACGGTGAAGACCATCACGTCGGTCTGGAAGCGGTAGTAGCCGTAGCGGATCGCCAGGTCGCCGATGCCGCCGCCGCCCACCACGCCGGCGATGGCCGAGTAGGACAGGAAGCTGACCGACAGCACGGTGAGCGCCAGCACCAGGCCCGAACGGGCCTCGACCACCAGCACGCGCCAGACGATCTGCAGTTCCGAGGCGCCCATCGCATGGGCGGCCTCGATCACGCCGCGCGGCACCTCGCGCAGGCACTGATCGACCAGGCGCGCGAAGTACGGGATGGCCGCCACCGACAGCGGCACCGCGGCCGCGAGCGGGCCGATGGAGGTGCCCGCGATGATCCGCGTGAAGGGCACCAGCGCGACCAGCAGGATGATGAAGGGGAAGGAACGCACGGTGTTCACGATCCAGTTCAGGATCAGGAAGGCCGGCTTGTTGTCCAGCGACTGGCCCGGGCCCAGCAGGAACAGCAGGATGCCCAGCGGGCCGCCGATCAGCACCGCGGCGGTCAGGCCGATGCCCAGCATCAGGAAGGTCTGGCCCGCGGCGAGCCAGAGCTCGGGCAGGATGGCGGCAATGTTCTCAGGCATGGGCGAGTCCTCGGGGCGCGGCGGCAGCCGACAGGGGGGTGTTGGCGGCTTCGCGCGCATCGCGTTCGCGACGGCGCACCAGGGCATCGATCTCGCGGCCCAGCGCGGTCAGGCGCTCGGCCTGCGGCGCCTCGTCAACCGCGAACTGCTCGATCAGCTGGCCCTTCTCGAGGATGGCGACGCGGCGGCACAGCACCTCGACCACCGAGAGTTCGTGCGTGACGATCACGATGGTCACGCCGATCTTGGCGTTGATGTCGCGCAGCGTCTCGAGCAGCGAGCGCGTGGTCTCGCTGTCGAGCGCCGAGGTGGGCTCGTCGCACAGCAGCACCTGCGGGCGCGGTGCCAGCGCGCGGGCGATGGCCACGCGCTGCTTCTGGCCGCCGGACAGCTGGGCGGGGTAGGTGTCGATCTTCTCGGACAGGCCGACCAGCGCGAGGCATTCGCGCACGCGGGCGTCGATCTCGGCACGCGAGTGGCGGCCGTGGATCTTGAGCGGGAAGGCGACGTTGTCGAACACGCTGGCGTTCTGCAGCAGGTTGAACTGCTGGAAGATCATGCCGAGGTTCTGGCGCGTGTCGCGCAGCTCGCGGCGCGAGAGCGTCGTGAGGTCGCGGCCACCGACGAGCACCTGGCCGGCATCGGGCCGCTCGAGCAGGTTGATGAGCCGCAGCAGCGTGGACTTGCCGGCGCCGCTCTTGCCGATCAGGCCGAAGATCTCGCCCTCGGGAATGTCGAGCGTGAGCGCACGCACGGCATCGAACACCTCGCCGCTGGGCAGGGCGAAGGATTTCTGCACCCCCTGGAGACGGATCACCGGAGGTTTCAGGGGCGGCGCCTGTGCCGCATCGGTCGAAGAAAGGGTCATCGCGACGGAATCGCCGGGGGCCACGCGGCCATCGGACAGAAGAAAAGGACGCGAGTATGGCAAATGAACCACACCGGATGGAACGACTGAATCGCGATCTGCTTATTCGGATTCCGTATAAGGCGGTCCAGGCACGGCCGGAATGCGCGTTTCGCCCCCGGCACGAAGCGCTTGCAGGCGCTGGTGCGCAGGGCTGTCCCAGACCACCGGCTGCTGGTTCTTGGCCAGCAGGTAGTGCTCGGTGAACAGCGGCAGGTAGGCGTCCAGCGTCCGCGCGACGGCGTGTTCGCCGGCCAGGTCCATGCACAGCGCGGCCACCTCGCTGGTGCAGAGGTGATCGTCGCGGCCGGAGCGGCGCAGCCGGTACTGCGTGGCCTGGTCGGGTTGCAGGCTCAGCACGGGCAATCCGTTCAGGTACGGGCTGCGGCTGAACATCTTGCGCGCCTCGGACCAGGTGCCGTCGAGCAGGATGAACAGCGGGCGCTTGCCGGCCGCGGCCAGCGCGGGGTCCACCTGGTGCACCACGCGCTCGGGTTCGGCGTACTGGCCCGGGAACACCACGTAGGGCTGCCACCGCGGATCGGCCATCAGCGCCAGCAGCGCGGGATCGACCTCGGTGCGGGCCCAGCCGAAGGCGAAGGTGTCGGCCACCACGTCGGCGATCAGCCAGCCGGTGTTGGTGGGCTTGAGCGGCTCGATGTACGACATCAACAGGCACACGCCGGCGCGCGTGTCCATCGACGGGCGCAGCGCGCAGAGGCAATGGCTGGGCAGCAGCCGGCAGCCGGCGCAGCGCTCGCGCTTGAAGCCGCCACGGGACAGAAAGGGTTTGGTGCTGCCCGCGAGACGAGTGGCGCGCAGTAGGGAGACGGCGTGGGGCATGCGGGGATTCTCCGTCCCCGTGGAATCTCCGCGCCGGCTCAGTCCGCCCGGGCCGGTTCGGGCAGCTTCGCGATCACCTTGATCTCGAACTGGAAGCCGTAGAGCCAGGTCACGCCCACGCCCGTCAGCGTGGGGTGCGGCGCCTGGCCCCAGTACTCGGGCACGACCTTCCAGATGGTCTCGAAGTTCGCTTCGGGGTCGACCACGAAGACCGTGACGTCGACCACGTCGTCGAAGCTGCAGCCGGCCGCTCCGAGCACCGCGTTCAGGTTGTCGAAGGCGCGCCGCACCTGCGCCTCGAGTTCGGGTTCGGGCGAGCCGTCGGGGCGGCTGCCGACCTGGCCCGAGACGAACAGGAAGCCGTTGGAACGGATGGCCGGCGAATAGCGGTTCTTTTCGTAGAGCGCTTGGCGCCCGGGCGGGAAGACGACGTCGCGTGAAGTCATGGTGAGCCTTGTGTGGAATGCGTGCAGAAGAGCAATGAAGGGACTTTAGGGATCCGGGTCGCACAGATAAACAGGCCAGATCGACAATCACTGTTTGCAGAATCCAAACAATCTTCCAAGGCGCGGACACCACGATGGACCGTATTGACGCGATGCAGGCCTTCGCCCGGGTTGTGGAAACACGCAGCTTCACCCAGGCCGCCAAGACCCTTCACCTGAGCAAGACCACCGTGACGCAGCTGGTGCAGCAGCTCGAGGCGCGGTTGCGCGTGAAGCTGCTCCACCGGACCACGCGCAAGGTCAACGTAACGGCCGACGGCGCGGCCTACTACGAGCGCGTGGTGCGCCTGCTGGCCGACATGGACGACGCCGAGACCAGCCTGTCCAGCGCCGTGGCCGCACCCCGGGGGCGGCTGCGGGTCGACGTGCCAAGCCCGCTGGCCCGGATGATCCTGGTGCCCGCCCTGGCCGCCTTCCATGCGCGCTACCCCGACATCCAGATCGACATGGGCGTGAGCGACCGCCCGGTCGACCTGATCGGCGAGAACGTCGACTGCGTGGTGCGCGGCGGCGAGATCACCGATGTTTCGCTGATCGCGCGCCGCGTGGGCGACCTCCAACTCGGCGTCTACGCGGCACCAGGCTACCTCGAACGCGAGGGCACGCCCGCGCGCCCGCAGGCGCTGGAAGATACGCACCATCGCATCGTGGGCTTCCGGTGGGCACGCAACGGCAAGACCTTCCCGTACGCCATGCATCGCGCCGGCGAGCGCATCGAAGTGCAGGGCCGCCACGCGTTCGCATTCGACGATGGCAATGCCTACCTCGAAGCCGGCCTGGCCGGCCTCGGCATCCTCTGGCTGCCGGACTACATGGCCCGACCGCAGGTGGCGCGCGGCGAACTGGTGCCGCTGTTCACCGACTGGCAGCTGGATCCCATGCCGCTGTACCTGGCGTTCCCGCCGAGCCGGCACGTGAGCGCCAAGCTGCGCGTGTTCATCGACTGGATCGTCGAACTGATGGCGCTGCATGCACCGGTCGCGCCGCCTCGCGGCGCCTGATCGAGGCCGGCCGCGCGGGGCGCGGGCATATAGACATGAGGATTTGTTCGTTCGCGAAAGGGCGCGGCACGGGCACAGTCGCCCCCCTCTTCTCTTCATTCCTTTCGTCGCCATGCTGCTCTCCGCCCTTCGCCGTCGTGGCGCCCTCGCCGCCCTGTCCGCCACCGTGCTCGCCGCCGCCTTCGCCACGAGTGCGCCGGTGCACGCCCAGGACAAGTCCCGCATCAAGGTCGGCATCTCGGTCGGCAACGCCGAACAGATCTTCGAGGTGGTGAAGAAGGTCGCCGCGCGCGACGGCCTGACCATCGATGTCGTCGTGTTCAACGACTACCAGCTGCCCAACGCCGCGCTATCGGCGGGCGACCTGGACGCCAACGCCTTCCAGCACCAGCCCTTCCTCGACAACCAGATCAAGTCGCGCGGCTTCGACCTGGTGTCGGCCGGCCTGACGGTGACGGCGCCGCTGGGCTTCTACTCGCGCAAGCTCAAGAGCATCGACGCGCTGCCCGACGGTGCCTCGGTCGGCATCCAGAACGACCCGTCCAACGGCAACCGCTCGCTGCTGCTGCTGCAGGCCGCGGGCCTGATCACGCTCAAGCCCGAGGCCGTGAAGAACAACACGGCCACGCCGCTGGACGTGGTGACGAATCCCAAGAAGCTCAAGCTGGTGGCGCTCGACGCCGCACAGCTGCCGCGCTCGCTCGACGACCTGACGATCGCCTCGATCAACAACGACTACGCCGAGAAGTCGGGCCTGTCCTTCAACAAGGACGCGGTGCTCAAGGAATCGGCCAAGAGCCCCTATGCCAACCTGATCGCGGTGCGCCGCGCCGACAAGGACGCGCCGTGGGCGAAGAAGCTGGTCGCGGCCTACCAGTCGGCCGAGGTGCGCCAGTTCATCGAGACCAAGTTCAACGGCGCGTTGATCCCGGCCTTCTGATCCGCCAGCGCCGCAAGCGGCAAGAGGCTCCCTTGGCCTACGCCGCGGCGCCGCCGGTGGCGCCATGCTGTGACTTCGAACCGCCGCCGCGCTCTCAGCTGCGGCGCGTGGCCTCGCTGCCGAAGGGCAGCGCCGAACATGGAGCACAGATCCGCATGGAAATCCACATCAACACCGGCAACGGCATGGACAACAAGGAAACACTGGAGAGCTGGGCCGACGGCGAGATTCGCCGCACCCTGGGCCGCTTCTCGAACGACGTGCGCCGCATCGAGGTCCATCTCTCCGACGAGAACAGCGGCGCCAAGGGCGGCGCGGACGACAAGCGCTGCGTGATCGAGGCCCATGTGACGCATCTGCCGCCGGTGGCCGTGACGCACCAGGCATCGAGCATGGACGAGGCTTTCAGGGGCGCCGAAGCCAAGGCCCGGCGTGCCCTGGACACCGTGGTCGGCAAGCTCAACGAGCGGCGCGACCACACGTCGATCCGCACGCAGCAGCCCGACGGTCTGTAGCGCGTCTTCTGCCCGTCAGCCGCGCCAGGGCAGCGACCGCGCAGTGTCCTGGATGGCTGGCGGCACGGCATTGAGCAGTTCCCCGGCCACCACGCGCTCGTAGCAGCGCAGGTAGCCGCGCGCCATGGCATCCGAGCTGAAGTGCTGCACCACGTGCGCATGGCAGGCGCGGGCGTCGAAGCGGCGCGATTGCAGCGCCTCGGCCAGCGTGGGCGCATCGGCCGCGAGCACGCCGCAGTCCTGCGGCACCAGTTCCGGCAGCGAGCCGTAGGGCGTGGAGAACACCGGGCAGCCGAAGTAGAGGCTCTCGATCACCGCGAGGCCGAAGGGCTCGTGCCAGCGCACCGGGAACACCATGCCGCGCGAACCGTTGAGCAGTTCGCATTTCTGCTGGCCGCCCACCATGCCGTGAAAGTGCACGCGGCGCGAGAAGGTCATGCGGATGCCGCGCCGGAAGTTGAAGCGCTCGCCGCCCAGCACCTCGAGCTCGACGCCGGCCAGCCGCGCCACGCGGATCGCGCCTTTGAGGTTCTTGACGCCCCAGGCGCCCTTGCCCAGGAAGTGCGCATAGCGGCGCGGCCGATCGAAGTCGACCGGCCCGTAGGCGGACCAATCGAGCCCGTTGTAGACGAACTCCGTGGAACCATAGCGCGCCGCATGGTTGCGCGTCAGGAAGACCGTGTTGCGCGGCAGCGCGCGCGGTCGGTGGCTGTTGCCGTGCTCGGTGAACAGGAAGGGCTTGCCCAGCGCATCGTCGGAAGCCAGGCGCGGGTCGAACTGGAAATGCACCAGGTCGACATCGTCGGGCACCTGTTCGTGCCAGGGCCGCTCGGGACGGATCGGCAGCAGCCGCGCGAAGTCGCAGCGCGAACCCTCGGGGACCAGGTAGGTGACCTGATGGCCCATCTCGACCAGCTTGCGCCCCAGGTCCCAGATCACGCGCTCCGTACCGCCATAGGCAAACACCGGGATCGGGGAGTTGTTGGCGATCATCACATGCATGACGACCTCCGTGACGGCCACGCCGCATCGGGGATCCACGCCATGACAGGGTCTGCATGGGGATCGTGAAAAGACCAGGTCATGAGAGTCGCTTTCCTCTGGCGCTCCGTCGAAGCGGGAGCTGTCAGGGCGTGATTCTGAATGCAAATCGAATGGGACAAACGAAACATCTTTGATCGGACGCAAGCGCTCCGCACCCTTCGGTCGCAGCGACCGTGACACAAGACACAATAGGTCATGGATTCATTGATCGTTCAGCTCTCCGAATCGGTTTCGTCGGCCCAGACGCTGGAAGAACTGGCGCGCCCCATGCTCGAGATGCTCGAAGCCGTCACAGGCTGCGAATCGACCTACCTGACCGCCATCGACCTGCAGGCCGGGGTGCAGCAGATCGTGATCGCGCGCAACACCAAGCAGCTCCAGATTCCCGAGGGCCTGTCGGTGCCCTGGGAGGACACGCTGTGCAAGCGCACGCTCGACGAGGGACGGCCCTACACCGACGACGTGGCCGGATGCTGGGGCGACTCGGATGCGGCCCGCCAGCTGGGCATTCGCACCTATGTCAGCACCCCGGTGCGGGCCGACGGCGATCTCTACGGCACGCTGTGCGCCGCGAGCTCGGCCCGGTTGCCGCTGCCGCCCAACGCGCAGCATGTGCTGCAGCTGTTCTCGCGCCTGATCGGCCAGCACATGGAGCGCGAGCGGCTGCTCACGCAGCTGCGGATCGCCAACGCGCAGCTGGTGACCAGCACGCTGACCGACACGCTGACCGGCCTGCCCAACCGCCGCATGCTGGTCGACGAGCTGGGCCGGTTGCTCGCCCGCGGCGCACGCAACGACACCACCGTGCTGGTCGGCTTCGTCGACCTCGACGACTTCAAGGCCATCAACGACAGCTACGGCCACGACTGCGGCGACGACTTCCTGCGCGCCATCGCCAGCCGGCTGAACACGACCCTGCGCGCGGGCGACACGCTGGCGCGCCTGGGCGGCGACGAGTTCGTGGTGGTCGGCCCGGGCCCGGTGCGCGGCCCCGCAGCGGATGCGGCGGTGCGGGCGCTCGAAGCGCGCCTGAGCCTGGCCAGCACCGGCGAGATCGCGCTGCGCGAGCGCACCATCTCCTACGGCGGCGCCAGCGTGGGCGTGGTCGCGGTCGACCCCAAGACCCACAACGTGAACGATGCGCTCAAGCTGGCCGATGCCGCGATGTACCGGGTCAAGCACCGGCGGCGCTCCGCAGCGTCGCGTTAGGCGTCCGTCTTGATGCCGCGCATCAGGATCACGCCGCCGAGCAGCGAGGTGTCCTGGCGCATGCGGTAGCTCAGCGCCTTGGGCGTGCCCGACTGCGCCTGCCAGCCGGCCTTCAGCAGGGTCTGCTGCACCTCGGGCGCGCGCACCACCTCCGACAGCGCGGCATTGAGCTTCGCGACCGCCGCGGCCGGCATGCCCGCGGGTGCGGCGATGGCCGTCCAGATCTCCAGATCGGCGCCGTGCACGTTGGCATCGCGCAAGGTGGGCAGCTCCTCGTACAGCGGGCTGCGTACCGCCGAGGTGACCCCGATGGCCTTGAGCTTGCCCGACTGGATGTGCGGCTTGACCAGCCCCGGCGGCAGCAGCGCCAGCTGGATCTCGCCGGCCAGCATGGCGGCGATGACCTGCGGGTTGCCGTTGAAGGGCACGTGCGTGGCCAGGATGCCGCTGCGGCTCTTGATCAGTTCCATGCCCAGGTGCCCGACCGTGCCGGCCCCGGGCGTGCCATAGCGGCCCTTGTCGTTGAGGTTGCGTGCCCACAGCAGCAGTTCTACCGGATTGGCGCCCACCGCCTGCGCGCTCGCCGCCAGCACCAGCGGGGCCGTGCCGATCAGGCTGACCGGCGCGAAATCCTTCTCCGGATCGAAGGGCGTCTTCGGATTGAGCAGCCGGGCGATCGTGAGGTTGCCGTTGATCAGCGCGCCGATGGTGTGATCGTCCTGCGCCTTGGCCACCAGGTTGGCGGCGATATTGCCGCTGTCGCCGGGCTTGTTCTCCACGGTCACGGGCTGGCCGAGCAGGCGCGACAGCGGCTCGGCGATGGCGCGGGCCGCCAGGTCCGGCGAGGCACCGGCGGGGAAACCCACCAGCAGGCGCACCGGCTTGCTCGGCCAGCCGCCGGGCGACGGCGCGGCGGCGGCGCGCGTGCTGCCCTGGGCCCAGACGCCGGGCGCACAAAGGGCAAGGGCCATGGTTTCGAGCGCGCGGCGTTTGGTGATCGTCATCATCGGCGTTGGTAAAAATGTTACATAACGTTACCGCACTGCAGCAATGGCGCGCAAGTAGACGAAATGCCTCGTCTGCACACCCACTGCCACGACGCTTGCCGCCGGCCGCCGTATGCTGTGGCGCATGCAGCCGCTCCATCGCCTCTGGATCTCCCTCGCCTGCCTGGCCGCCCTCGGCGGCATCGCGTCCGTGGCCGCGGCGGGCGCAGCACCGGTCGAACTCGCCGGCATGGATCCGCCAAGCTGGGTGCACGGCGCCGACAAGGCCAGCGGCCGGGGCTGCCGCGCGGTACGCGCGCGCCGGCCTGCGGAACTGCCGGCGCCCTGGCGCGGGCTGGTGCGCACGATCACGATGCAGTGCACGCCGATGGCCGGCGTCGACAAGGAGCCGGACGCGAGCACCGAATCCGTGGCCACGCTGCGGCCCGGCGCCGCGACCCTGCGCGGCATCCCGGTGCTGGCGCTGCGCCTGAGCGAATCGTGGGCGCACGGCGACACCCAGTACGTGCTGGACGCGCCCCATGCCGAAGTGGCCGCCCTGCTCGGCGCCTACATCAAGGCGCGCTGCCTGTCGCGCGCGGGCACCACCGTGGTGGTCGAGGGCCTGTGCGAGCCCATGGCCGACGAGGGCAACGGCGGGACCTACACCCGCACCAGCGAACTGGGCGGCGCCTGGCTGCACCCGGACCCCGACGACGCGCGCCGCACGATCCTGGCGGACGCCTGGTCGGATTAGCGCAGCCGCCCGGATGGGCGGCTCAGGCGTCGACTTCCACGCCCAGCAGTTGCAACAGATCGACCTTGTGCGCCTCGAGCCCCGGGTCCGACATGCGCCGCGGCCGCGTGATGTCCAGCGCCAGGTCCGACACGATGTGGCCCTGGTCGAGCACCAGGATGCGGTCGGCCAGCAACAGGGCCTCGTCGACGTCGTGGGTCACCAGCAGCACGGTCGGCTGGTGACGCTGCCAGAGGTCGAGCACCAGGCGCTGCATCGTGAGCCGGGTCAGTGCATCTAGCGCGCCGAAAGGCTCGTCGAGCAGCAGCAGCGACGGTTCGCGGGCCAGTGCGCGGGCCAGCGACACGCGCTGCGCCTGCCCGCCCGACAGCGTCTGCGGCCAGGCCTCGGCCTTGTCGGCGAGGCCGACCTCGGCCAGCGCCGCCAGGCCCTGCGCCCGGCGGTCGTCGCCGCCGAGGTTGAGCACCACGTTGCGCCAGACGCGCAGCCATGGAAAGAGCCGCGGTTCCTGGAAGGCCACCGACACCGAGCCGGGCACCTGCAGCCGCTCGGCCTCCTGGCCGCCGTCGAGGCCCGCGAGCACGCGCAGCAGCGTGGACTTGCCCGAACCGCTGCGCCCCAGCAGCGCCACGAACTGGCCCGGCGCAATGTCCAGCGACAGGTTGTGCAGCACCGGCGGCGCGTCGCCGAAGCGGCGCGTCAGCCCACGCAGCTGCACCCGGCGGTCGTCGCGGTCAGAGGGCGGCGACATCGAGGGTGCTCCCCTTGACCTCGATCGGCTGCGCCGACAGGCCGTACTTCGCATAGAAGTCGGCGATCTCCTGGAACTCGCGCAGCAACGCATCGTCGGCCGGCACCACGGTCGAGGGCGGCACCTGGCGGATGATGTCCGCGACCGCCTTGGGCACGCCCTGCTTCTCGTTGAGATCGGCCACGCGGCCGGGCGTGGCCTGCACGGCCTCGGCCTCCTTGCGCAGCGCCTCGTACACGGCTTTCACCAGGTCCGGGTTGGCCTGCGCGAAGGCGCGCGTCGTGACGTGCACGTTGCGGTTGAGCGAGCCGATGTCGCCACCGTAGACCACCACGCGCGCACCGGGCTCGGCCTGGCCGGCCGCGAAGAACTGCTCCCACACGGCCCAGGCGTCGACATGGCCCTGCGCGAAGGCGGTCGAGGCATCGGTCGGGCCCAGGTAGACCACGGTCACCTTCTCGACCGGGATGTCGTGGCGCGCCAGCGCGAGCCGCAGCAGGTACTCGCCGGTGCCGCCCTTGTTGACCGCGATCTTCTTGCCGACCAGGTCGGCCACCGTGCGGATGCCGCTGGCGCCGGTCGCGACGATGCCCTGGTCCTTGCCCGAGCTCTTCTCGGCCGCGAACACCACCAGGTCCTTGTCGGCCGTCGAGGCCGCGAGGAAGGAGGTCGCGCTGCCGCTGCCGATGTCGATCGCGCCGCCGCGCAGGGCCTCGGCCGTGGGCACGTAGGCCGGGAACGGCGGCTTCCACACGACCGCACCGCCCGCAGCCTTGACCGAGGTTTCGATGCCGCCGCTCAACTGCGCCAGCGTGAGAAAGTTGAAGGCCTGCAGCGGCGCGATGCGCGCGACCTTGGCAGCAGCCGGTGCGGCCGCAGGTGCCGCGCCCGCTGCGGCAGGCGCCGGCGTGGACTCGCGCGAGCAGGCCGCGAGCAGCGTGGCGAGCACGCCGCCGCCGATCAGGCCCAGCGCTGCGCGGCGGCCGCTGTTGTTCAGGTCCGAAGATTTCATGCTTGCTTTTTCCATGCCGTATCCCTTTCTTTGGTCCAGGCGGAGGTGACGCCCGGGTCGACCGCACGGTCGACGGGCAGATGGGGCAGCACCAGTTCGGCGAAGCGGTAGGCCTCTTCGAGCAGCGGCATGCCGGAGACGATCAGCACCTCGATGCCGGCATCGCGGTAGTCCTGGATGCGCGCGAGCACCTGCTCGGGGCTGCCGACCAGCGCGGTGCCGGGGCCGTGGCGCACCAGGCCGATGCCCGACCAGAGGTTGGGCGCGATCTCGAGCTCGCGCAGGTCGCGCGGCTTGCGCCCGCCGTGCAGCGCGGACATGCGCTGCTGGCCGATCGAATCGATGCCGGCCACGTACGACTGCGCACCGGCGATGGAGCGCTCGTCCATGTGCTCGTACAGGTCGGTGGCCGCTTCCCAGGCCTTGGCCTCGGTCTCGCGCACGATCACGTAGAGGCGGATGCCGAAGCGGATCTTGTCGGCCCGACCGTGTTTGGCCGCGAGCGCGCGCACTTCGCGGATCTTCTCTTCGGCCTGCTGCGGCGTCTCGCCCCACGAGAGGTAGGTGTCGATGTGCTTGGCCGCCACCTCGTGCGCGGCCGGCGAGGAGCCGCCGAACCACAGCGGCGCGGGCTGACGGTACGGCGGCAGCGGGATGCCGGCATCGACCACGTGGATGTACTTGCCCTTGAAGGTCACGGTCTCGCCGCGCAGCAGCGCCGTCAGCACCGTGAGGTACTCGTCGGTGTAGGCATAGCGTTCGTCGTGGCTCAGGTGCACGCCGTACTGCGCCATCAGCTTGGCGTCGCCGTTCACGATGTTGACGCGCAGCCGGCCCTTCGAGAACTGGTCGAAGGTGTTGATCATCTTGCCCAGCAGCACCGGCGACAGCAGCGGCGGATGGGCCGCGATCAGGTGCTGGAAGTTGTCGGTGTAGGGGATCAGCGACGCGCCCTGCACCCAGGCGTCGTGCGAGCCCGTGGCCAGCAGGGCGCCGGTGTAGCCGAGATGGTCGACCGCACGCGCGAGCTGCTGGAAGTAGGGATAGGTGAGCGCGCGGGCGCCGTCGGCGCGCCAGGGGTAGCGGCCGTCGGGGCCGGTGAGGTACCAGAGAACTTCCATGATCGATTCCTTTGAGTCAGTGCGTGCGGCCGGCCGGGAAGGCGGCGGTCACGGTGTCGCTCACGTCGAGCGGCGAAGGGATGAGGCCGAAGCGCGCGAAGATGTCCGCATGCGATTGCTGCTCGGCCGCGAAGGCGGCGTCGGGCACTTCGATGCCCCAGGGGCGCGAGCGCAGCGAAGGCAGCCATTGCGCGGCCGTGTTGCCGTTCACGCCCTCGAGCAGCTGCGCAGCGGCCTGCGGGTCGGACTCGGTGAGCCGGTCGGACTCGGCGATGGCATCGACCAGCGCCTGCACGGCCTGCGGGTGCGCGGCCACCGTGGATTGCCGCGCCCAATACACCGAGCGGTTCGAGAAGCTGCTGCCGGGCTGGGCCAGCACGCGCACCGGCACCGTGGATTCGATCTTCGACAGCAGCGGATCGGTCGCGACGATGGCGTCGAGCAGGCCGGCCTCGAAGGCGTCCTTGGCGGTCGCGGGCAGCAGCTCGACCGCATTGACCTCGCGCCAGTCGATGCCCGCGGCGTGCAACTCTGCCGCCAGGAACTGCGTGTGCCACGAGACCGGCATCAGCGCGATGCCGCGGCCTTTCAGGTCGGCGAGGCTGTGCAGGTCCGAGTCGGCGCGCACCACCACGCCGCCGCGCTCGGCGCGCGGGCCGGACATGCCGAACACCACCACCGGCAGCTCACGCGCCTTGGCCAGGATCGGCGGCGTCGCGCCCGTGCCCATGAGCTGCAGCACGTCGAGTTCCATCAGCGGGATGGTCTGCGCGCCCGCGCCGTGGATGAAGAAGTCGATACCCTGCGCCTTGAGCGAGGCGCGCAAGGCAGGCCGGCGGGCGAGGATGGACAGCGAAGGGTTCTGCGGATGGGCGCCGACGATCAGGGACATGGCATGCAAGGGAGAGAGGGAAAGGACGCTGGCTTCAGCCCGTGTAGACACGGCGCCAGGAGAGAAGAAGGCGCTCGAGCAGGCGCACGCCGTAGTCGGTCGCCAGGCCCAGCAGCGCATAGACCGCCACGCAGACCAGCATGATGTCGGTGCGCACGAACTGGCGCGCATTGGTCAGCAGGAAGCCGATGCCGGAGTCGGCGCCGACGGTCTCCGCGATGATCACCGCCACCCAGGCCAGGCCGAGCGCGAAGCGCAGGCCCACCAGCAGGCTGGGCAGGGCCGCGGGCAGCAGCACCTGCAGCGCGATCGCGAAGCGGCCCATGCGCGCGACCCGCGCCACCTCGACCAGCTTGGCGTCGACATTGCGGATGCCGCCGAAGGTGTTGATGTACATCGGCACCGCGACGCCGAAGGCCACCAGCAGCACCTTGGGCGTTTCGTCGATACCGAACCAGAGGATGAACAGCGGCACCAGCGCCGTGAAGGGGATGGTGCGCAGCATCTGCATGGGCTTGTCGACGAGGTCCTCGCCCAGCCGCGAGAAACCCGCGAACACGCCGGTCGCCAGCCCCACGGCCAGGCCCAGCAACGCACCCTGCACCACGCGCGACAGGCTCACGAGCAGCGCATGGGGCAGCGAGCCGTCCAGCACCATGGTCCACGCGGTGGCGAGCAGGCGATCGGGGCCGGGCAGCGTGCGCGGGTTGAGCCAGCCGGCCGCGGACGCGGCATACCAGGCGAGCAGGAACACCACGATCGACAGCCAGCTGCGCAGACCGGCCAGGGCCACCCACACGCTCGACCTGGGCCGGGAGGCGCGTTCGCCTGCAATGCGTTCGGCCTGCAACGCTGCACTTTCGTCAGTCATGCGCGGGCCGTTCCGTGAAGAGGTTGCGCGGCCACGAGGGCCGCATGAGGTTCGTCGTCATGGGTCATACCAATGACGAATCTAAGGGTCGACCCTGAGTCGACCAAGGAAGGAAAACAGATATCCATATGCGATCTCCGACGCGGACCGGGACCGGCAACGCTCCTAAACTGCCCCGCGTGCAAAGCGGACGCAGACCCCACACCCCCGAGGCGACGCCGCGCGCGCACGTCGCCGTGCGCCCGCTCAAGGCCAGCGACTTCTCCTTCAAGTTCCGTGCGGGCGTGCCCTGCCTGCTGCTGGTCGAGACGCTGGGCGAATGGACCGGCCGGCGCTACGAGCGTGTGCGCAACGAAGGCCTCTGGCACAGCTGGCTGCGCAAGATGAAGCTACCCGTGCCGCAACTGCCGGTGGGCGAAGAGGGCCTGGCCGACATGCGCGTGCTGCGCGCCGCGATCTACGAGACGGCGCAGGCCATCCGCGGCCAACGCGCGCCGCAACACGACGCCATCACGCAGATCAATGCCTGGGCCTGCCACACACCGCTGCCGCGCCTGCTCGACGGCACCGGCACCGCGCTCGAGCCGCTGGCCGAGGTGTCGAACGCCCATGTGCTGGCCCTGCTGGCGCGCGACGCGATCGCACTGTTCTCGAGCGAGGCGCGCAGCCGCATCAAGGAATGCGCGAGCCCGACCTGCCCCGTGATGTTCCTCGACCGTTCGCGGCGCGGCGACCGCATCTGGTGCTCGCCGACCTGCGGCGCGCGGCTGGCCTCGGCGCGCTACCGGCGGCGGCTGTTCCCGCTGCCCGAGGAAGAGGTGGCCTGAAGCGCGGGCGAGGAATTCGGGCGCAAGCTTCGGAGTGCCGCGCGGCAGGGCACCGGCCTAGACTGGGTCGGCCATGCACGACCTCTTCACGCCATCGCCCGACACGCCCGAAGACGCCGCCCTTGCGTCGGCGCTCGATGCCGAAGGCCATGCGCTGTTGCCGCGCTTGCTCACGCCCGACCAGTGCCGGCAACTGGCCGGCCGTTACATGGACGAAAGCCTCTACCGATCGACCGTCGTGATGGCGCGCCATGGCTTCGGCCGTGGCGAGTACAGGTACTTCGCCTACCCGCTGCCGCCGCTGCTGGAACGACTGCGGCATGCGCTCTACCCGCGGCTGGTGCCGATCGCGAACCGCTGGAACGCGCAGCTGGGCCTCGATGTGCGCTACCCCGCCACGCTCGCCGAATTCCTCGATCGCTGCCACCGCGCCGGGCAGCGCCGGCCGACGCCGCTGATCCTGTGGTATCGCGAAGGCGACCACAACTGCCTGCACCAGGACCTCTACGGCGAGCATGTCTTCCCGTTGCAGGTCGCGATCCTGCTGTCGCGGCCCGGTGACGATTTCACCGGCGGCGAGTTCGTGGTGACCGAAAGCCGCACGGGCCATCAACGCGCCGACGTGGTGCCACTGACGCAAGGCGACGCGGTGGTCTTCACGGTCAACCAGCGCCCCGAGACAGGCCCCAGTGGCCGCACGCGCAGGCTGGCCATGCGCCACGGCGTGAGCCGGGTCCATGGCGGCCAGCGGCACACTGTGGGCCTGATCTTCCACGACGCCCTGTGATGCACACGCTCGCGCTCTTCGACGACGAGGCCCCGCTGCCCGACCAGCCCCTGGGCCCGCAGGCCGTGGTGCTGCGGGCCTTCGCGCGGCCGCAGGTCGACGCCCTGCTGCCCTGCATCGACGCGATCGCAGCGGTGTCGCCGTTTCGGCGCATGGTCACGCCGGGCGGCTTCACCATGTCGGTGGCGCTGACCAACTGCGGCGCGCTGGGCTGGACCACCGACCGTCGCGGCTACCGCTACGCGGCCGTCGACCCGCTCACCGGTCGGCCCTGGCCCGCGATGCCCGAGCTGCTGTCGCGGCTGGCACAGGACGCTGCCGAGGCCGCGGGCTTCGTCGGCTTCCGGCCCGACGCCTGCCTGGTCAACCGCTACGAACCCGGCGCGCGGCTGACCCTGCACCAGGACAAGGACGAGCAGGACTACGGCGCGCCCATCGTGTCGGTGTCGCTGGGCATGGCGGCGCGCTTCCTGTTCGGCGGACTCGAGCGCGCGCAGCCCACGCAGAAGGTCGCGCTGCAGCACGGCGACGTGGTGGTCTGGGGCGGCTCGGACCGTCTGCGCTACCACGGCGTGATGCCGCTCCAGGGCGATGCGCACCCGCTGCTCGGCCTGCAGCGCATCAACCTCACCTTCCGCCAGGCAGGCTGAGCGGGGCACGCCAGTTCGAACGCAAGAAGCGGAGTGCTTGCGATCGAAGTCCGCCCGACACTGGGATCTCACCTGGAGCACCGCCATGAATGCCATCCTCAAGCACCCCGACGCCGCCACGCCCGCCTATCTGGACGACAACCAGCGCTGGGCCGCCGTCCAGGCCCGTGACGCGCGCGCCGACGGCCACTTCGTCTATGCCGTGCGCACCACCGGCGTGTACTGCCGGCCCAGCGCCTCGGCTCGCCTGCCGAAGCGCGAGAACACCGTGTTCTTCGACACCGCGCAGGCGGCCGAGGCCGCGGGCTACCGTGGCAGCCAGCGCGCCGCGGGCGACCGCAGCGCACTGGCCGCGCAGCGCGCCGCCACCGTCGCCCAGGCCTGCCGGCTGATCGAGCGTTCGGAATCGCCGCCCCCGCTCGATGCGCTCGCCGCCGAGGTCGGCCTGAGCCCGCACCACTTCCACCGCGTGTTCAAGGCCCAGACCGGGCTCACGCCCAAGGCCTATGCCTCGGCCTTCCGCGGGCGCCGGCTGCGCGCCGAACTGGCCGAGCACGGCGCCACCGTCACCGACGCGATCTACGGCGCGGGCTTCAACTCCAACAGCCGCTTCTACGCGGCCGCCGACGACCTGCTGGGCATGCAGGCGCGCGACTACCTCGCAGGCGGCCCGAACCTGCAGATCCGCTTCGCGGTCGGGCAATGCGCGCTGGGCGCGATCCTGGTCGCGCAAAGCCCGCGCGGCATCTGCGCGATCCTGCTGGGCGACGACCCCGACCGGCTCGTGCGCGAGCTGCAGGACCAGTTTCCCAAGGCGGAGCTGATCGGTGCCGATGGCGACTTCGAACAGCTCGTGGCGCAGGTCGTGGGCTTCGTCGAGGCGCCCTCGCTGGGCCTGGACCTGCCGCTGGACGTGCAGGGCACGGCCTTCCAGGAGCGCGTGTGGCAGGCGCTGCGCGAGATCCCGCCCGGCGCCACCGTGAGCTATGCGCAACTCGCGGCGCGCATCGGCCAGCCGAAGGCGGTGCGCGCCGTGGCCCAGGCCTGCGGTGCCAACCACCTGGCGGTCGCGATCCCCTGCCACCGCGTGGTGCGCACCGACGGCGCGCTGTCGGGCTACCGCTGGGGCGTGGAGCGCAAGCGCGCACTGCTCGCGCGCGAGGCGGCCTGAGCGTGGGCTTCGACGCAGCGCTCGCCCGGCTGGACTGGGCCCGCCTCGGAGCCCGGCTCGACCAGGAAGGCTTCGTGGTGATCCCCGCGATGCTCGGCGAGGCGCAGATCCGCGCGCTGGCGACGGGCACGGGCTGGCCCGCTGGGGTCGCCGAGCTGCAGCGGGCCTTCCATCCGCGGCTCGCGCCGATCTCGGCGCGCTGGAACGACACCCTGGGACGGCCGCCGCGCCACGCCGGCACGCCGGGCGTCTTTCAAGCGGCGCAGGCAAGCCTGAGCCGCCTGCGGGCCGGCGAGGACCAGCCCCTGCACGACCGCGGCGCCGAGACCCAGGGCTTCGCGCTGCAGCTCGTGGCCCTGCTCGGCGAGCCCGGGCTGGACTTCACCGGCGGCGCCTTCGTGATGACCGAGCAGCGCCCGCGCATGCAGTCGCGGCCCCTGGTTGTGTCGCTGCGCCGGGGCGATGTCGCGGTGATTGCCGTGGCGCAGCGGCCCCAGGTGGGCAGCAAGGGGATTTACGCGGTCCATCTGCGGCATGGGATCGGCCGGGTGCGCAGTGGCGAGCGCCTGGGGCTGGAATTGCTTTTCTTGAATTGAAATTGTTAATTTGAATTTTCAATTCAAAACCAAAATCCCAAGAACAACAACAGCCCAACGAAGATTCATCGACACCCAAAAACATGACTAACTTCATGTTTTTTAATCATTTTTTGTCAACAATATTTAACCGAGTTTCATAGCAAATAAAACTTTCTACAACAAAAAGAGAATAAGAACCGATGCCCTGCAGGCGGCGCACCCGTCCCTCAGGCGCGATGTCCTTGTTCACCTCCAAAGGATCTTCCGTTGAAGAAAGTTAAATATTTATCTTGTGGTTGGACCTCCGCCCGCCGTGCGCTGCCGATCGTCGCGCTGGCCCTGCTGGCCGGCTGTGGCGGCGGCAACGGCGCTGGCGGGAACACCGGAGGCGGCGGTGGCGGCAGTGGCGCGCATGTCGGCGGCGGGAACAGTGGCAACGGCAATGGCGATGTCGTCGCGGCTTCGCCCAACCGCAACACGCTGGACGTTCGCTGCGCGGACACGGCCACGCCCCTGCAGCGCGCCACGGCCGCCAACGAGGACCCGCTGTTCATCGACCAGTGGTACCTGAAGAACACCGGCCAGGCCGTCTTCGCCGACACGCTGCCCTGCGCCGGCGTGGACCTGAACATCGGCACGCTGCACGCACAAGGCCTTCGCGGCCATGGCGTGAAAGTCGCGGTGGTCGACAGCGGCATCGACATCGGCCACGAAGACCTGGCCGCCAACATCGTCCCGGGCGGCAGCAAGAATTTCCTCAGCGACACCCAGCCGCTGGGCGACAAGGACGGGCATGGCACCAACGTCGCCGGCATCGTCGCGGCCACGGGCTGGAACGGCCAGGGCGGCCGCGGCGTGGCGCCCGAGGCCGGCCTGCAGGGCTTCAACGTCGGCGAGTTCATCTACAGCGGCACGGTGGCCGAACAGGCCGCAGCCTTCCGGAAGTACGTCGGCTATGCCTGGGGCGAAGGCGTCGAGGCCAAGGCCACCGACGTGTTCAACACCAGCCTGGGCGCGCCCTACACCGGCGCCTATCCCGCCGTCTCGCCGGCCGAACTCCAGGCCTGGGAGTCGCTCATGAGCGGCACGCGCGCGGGCAAGGGCGGGGTCTATGTCTATGCGGCGGGCAATGGCTTCATGCAGCCCGAGGACGCCGAGAACGCCGATCCGTTTGCTGGCTGCGTGGCCAACGCCGCGGGATTGAGTTGCGTGCTGGCCAACACCGATCCGGCCGCCAACTTCCGCCAGACCCTCGCCGTCGCCTCGGTCAACGCACGCGGCACGCGCTCGTACTTCTCCTCCGCCGGTTCAGCCATCTGGGTTTCGGCACCGGGTGGCGAAGGCGGTCGGCAGCTCGGCGTGGCGGGCCCGGGCCAGCGCGACTACGGCCCCGGCATCGTCACCACGGACATCCGCGGCTGTTCGCAGGGCCTGAACACCACGGCCATGCGCCTCAACGCGCTCGACGGCGGCACGCCGCTGGACCCCGACTGCCACTACACCGCGGCTTTCGGCGGCACCTCCTCGGCCGCACCGATGGTGGCGGGCATCGCGGCCCTGATGCTCGACGCGAACCCGGCGCTGACCCAGCGCGATGTGAAGTTCATCCTGGCCTCCACCGCCCGCCCGCTGGACCTGGCCCAGCCCGCCGTCCACGTCCAGGGCAGCGCGGTCGAATCCGGCTGGATCACCAACGCCGCGGGCTACCGCTTCAGCAACTGGTACGGCTTCGGCCTGGTCGACGCCAGCGCGGCCGTGGCCATGGCGCGCGGCTTCAGGACGCTGCCGCCGCTGCAGGACAGCGGATGGACCGCCTCGGCCGACCGGCCGTCGGACATCGGCGGCGCCCCGTCGTCGGCCGCGCTGCGGGTGCGTCTGGACGCGAACGTGGCGATCGAATCGGTGCAGTTCAGCCTGGCCACCACCCACGGCCAGCCGAGCGCGCTCTCGGCCACGCTGACCTCGCCCTCGGGCACGGTGAGCCATGTGCTCACGCCGATGTCGACCCTGAAGAACGGCAGCGACTTCGGCATCCCCCTGTCGTCGAGCAATGCCTTCTTCGCCGAACCATCGAAGGGAGAGTGGGTGCTGCGCGTGACCGATGTCTCGGGCCAACCCGTCAGCGCGGCTCAGCTGCGCAGCTTCCAGTTGCGCGTGACGGGGCACGCGAAACGCACGTGACGCGGACGCCGGTTTGGCTGCTCGACTGCAGCGCATCCCCTGCCTTCCGTAGGGCGGGTGGCGTGACCACGACGCTGCAAGACCGGCGCAGGGGGAGCAGGGCGTCGGCAGCGCCAAGCGATACAAAAGAATACTTTTGATTTACCATCCACGCGTTCAGCCCCCGCATCGATATCGGCATACGGCGGCACTGAGGTCATTCCGCTCCGAGCCATGCGCATGCACTGAAGCCCAACACATGTGGCACCTCGGTTCAAGCTTCTCCTGCACACCTACGCCACCATGCTGCCCGCCACACCCCACCGACTTCAGCATCTCGATGCCATTCGCGGGCTTGCTGCGCTGAGCGTCTGTCTGTGCCACTTCAAGCACGCTTTCGCGCCCGCCGTGGCCACGCTGTTTTCTCCGCTCGGCGATTACGGCGTGTTCGTATTCTTCGTGTTGTCGGGTTTCATCATCCCGCGCGTGCTGCGCAAGGAGGGCTACCGTCTTGCGAACGCCGGACGTTTTCTGCTCAAACGCATCGTGCGGCTGCATCCACCGTACCTCGTTTCGCTGGCACTGACCCTGGCCTTGAGCATCGCGGCGGCGGCATGGAAGCACGAAGCCACCACCTGGTCCGCGGTCGACCTGGTCTCATACTTCTTCTACGCCGAAGCGCCTGCAGAAAACCCGGTCTACTGGACGCTCCGCGTGGAAATCTGCTTCTACATCTTTCTAGCGCTCGCCTACCCCCTCCTCAATTCATCCAACCGGATCGTCCGAACGCTGGCCTTCCTGGCCCCCTGCGTGGTCTGGTTCTTTCTGGCTGACATTCTGTTCATTCACTTCATTGCCTTCTTCCTTGCCGGCATGGCCCTGGAGCAGGTTCAGTGTGGGTGGATCGACTGGACAGAGTTCAGCGCCAAACTGCTGCTGGCTTCCGCCCTCGCATGGGCACAGACCGGCTTGGACGGTATGGGCATCGCGCTGGCATCGGTGGCGCTGATCAGCGTGCCGCTGCGTGTGCAGATTCCCCGAGTCATCCTCTGGTTCGGCGCCATCTCCTATTCGCTCTATCTGGTGCATTTCCCCATCGGCGTCAAACTGCTCAATCTTTCGCTAGGTCGAGTGCCGCAGGTGCCATCGGAGCTGTTCGCGCTGGCGGCGCTGGTGGCGAGCGTACTGGCGGCTTGGGGGATGTATGCGCTCGTCGAGCGCCCTGCCATGGCGCTTTCGCGCTCGATCGGCAACGGGAACACCAAGCTGGCGCCCATCGCCTGAATCGTTGCGTCGGAGAACAGCCGGCGGCGCTGCCGACGGCGCACGGCAGGGAGCGCTGGAGGCGCAGCCGACTTCCAATGAAGGCATCTGCATGCCTCGCCTTCGGCCCAGACCTTGAAACCCCGGCAAATGCCCTTATCATTAGCACTCGCCAAGACCGAGTGCTAACAACGCACTTTCCAGGCGATGGGGCATCCGGCCTGTGGTCGAAGCCCTCCACAACCCCGTTTCTATATCCCTCCAGGAGATGCAATGAACCTTCGTCCTTTGGCCGATCGCGTGATCGTCAAGCGTGTTGACAGCGAAACCAAGACCGCCTCTGGCATCGTCATCCCCGACGCAGCCGCCGAGAAGCCCGATCAAGGCGAAGTCCTGGCCGTGGGCCCGGGCAAGCGCAACGACAAGGGTGAACTGATCGCCCTGACCGTCAAGGTCGGCGACCGCGTCGTGTTCGGCAAGTACAGCGGCCAGACCGTCAAGGTCGGCGGCGACGAGCTGCTGGTCATGAAGGAAGACGACCTGTTCGCGGTTGTCGCGAGCTAAGTCCTCTCCCTCCTTCTTTCCATTCATTCAATCCATTCGGAGTAATTCAACATGGCAGCAAAAGACGTCGTCTTCGGCGGCGAAGCCCGCGCACGCATGGTCGAGGGTGTGAACATCCTGGCCAACGCAGTCAAAGTGACCCTGGGCCCCAAGGGCCGCAACGTGGTGCTCGAGCGTTCGTTCGGCGCCCCCACGGTGACCAAGGACGGTGTGTCCGTCGCCAAGGAAATCGAACTCAAGGACAAGCTGCAGAACATGGGCGCCCAGCTCGTGAAGGAAGTGGCTTCGAAGACCAGCGACAACGCTGGTGACGGCACCACGACCGCTACGGTCCTGGCCCAAGCCATCGTCCGCGAAGGTTTCAAGCTGGTGGCTGCCGGCATGAACCCGATGGACCTGAAGCGCGGCATCGACAAGGCTGTCACGGCCCTGGTCGCCGAGCTGAAGAAGGCTTCGAAGCCCACGACCACGTCGAAGGAAATCGCTCAAGTCGGCTCGATCTCGGCCAACAGCGACGAAACCATCGGCAAGCTCATCGCTGACGCGATGGACAAGGTCGGCAAGGAAGGCGTCATCACCGTCGAAGACGGCAAGTCGCTCGACAGCGAACTCGACGTCGTCGAAGGCATGCAGTTCGACCGCGGCTACCTGTCGCCCTACTTCATCAACAACCCGGAAAAGCAATCGGCGATTCTGGACAACCCCTTCGTGCTGCTCTACGACAAGAAGATCAGCAACATCCGTGACCTGCTCCCCACGCTGGAACAAGTCGCGAAGTCGGGCCGTCCCCTGCTGATCATTGCCGAAGAAGTCGAAGGCGAAGCCCTGGCGACCCTGGTCGTGAACACGATCCGCGGCATCCTGAAGGTTGTGGCTGTGAAGGCACCTGGCTTCGGCGACCGCCGCAAGGCCATGCTGGAAGACATCGCCATCCTGACGGGCGGCAAGGTCATCGCTGAAGAAGTCGGCCTGACGCTCGAAAAGGTGACCCTGGCCGACCTCGGCTCGGCAGCCCGCATCGAAGTCGGCAAGGAAAACACGATCATCATCGACGGCGCTGGCGCTGCTGCTGACATCGAAGCCCGCGTCAAGCAAGTGCGTGTGCAGATCGAAGAAGCTTCGAGCGACTACGACCGTGAAAAGCTGCAAGAGCGCGTGGCCAAGCTGGCCGGTGGCGTTGCAGTGATCAAGGTTGGCGCTGCCACCGAAGTCGAAATGAAGGAAAAGAAGGCGCGCGTCGAAGACGCCCTGCACGCTACCCGCGCTGCAGTGGAAGAAGGCGTTGTGGCTGGCGGCGGCGTGGCGCTGCTGCGTGCCAAGCAAGCGGTGGGCGACTCGGTCAAGGGCGACAACGCCGACCAGGACGCCGGCATCAAGCTGGTGCTCAAGGCCGTCGAAGCGCCCCTGCGCGAAATCGTGAACAACGCCGGTGGCGAAGCTTCGGTGGTGGTGAACGCTGTGTTGGCCGGCAAGGGCAACTTCGGCTTCAACGCCCAGAACGACACCTACGGCGACATGCTCGAGCTGGGCATCCTGGACCCGACGAAGGTCACCCGCACCGCACTGCAGAACGCCGCTTCGGTGTCCTCGCTGCTGCTGACGACCGAAGCCATGGTCGCTGAAGCACCGAAGGACGAAGCTGGCGCCGGCGGCGGCATGCCCGACATGGGTGGCATGGGCGGCATGGGCGGCATGGGCATGTAATTGGCTCGCCCCCCGAGGCGGCGGCGCACTTCGTGTCGCCTTGCCCTCCCCCCTACCGGGGGGCAACACCTGCGGCCCGGCGAAGCCGGTTCCGCGGTGTTCCACGAAGGGGGCGAATTGATTGCGGTCTTCCGACCCGAGGGCCCTGCAGTGAAAGCTGCAGGGCTTTTTCTTTGGGCATCGCCAAAGCGTGCGCGGCACTTCGTGTTCGCTTGCCCTCCCCCTTCCGGGGGCAACACCAGCGGCGCCGGCGAAGCCGGTTCCGCTGGTATGCCACGAATGGAGCAGCTATTGCGGCCCTTTGACCCGAAAGCCCTGCAGCGCAAGCTGCGGGGCTTTTTTCATGGGCCAGTGGCTGGCGCTCAGGTAGCGCGGGCGAGTGCCCGCGCGCGGACGCCTCGGGTGGCCAGGTACATCAACAGCGACATTGCGAACGCCAGCAGGCTCAGGTGGAGCTGCGAGGCGGTTTCAGGGTCGGCGCCCATCTGCACCAGCAGCGCGACCATCGCGGCGATGGTGGCCAGGCTCAGCCAGGGGAAGAACCACATCTTCACGGGACGCGCCTGCTGAGGCTTGCGCAGGCGCAGCACGATCTGCGACAGGCCGATGATGATGTAGACGAACAGGATGATCGCACCCGAGGAGTTCAGCAGGAACAGGAACAGCCTGGCGGGCGAGACGTAAGCAGCGGCCACGCAGGCGAAGCCCCCCACACTCGACAGCAGGATCGCCGCCACCGGCACACCCTTGCGGTTGACGCGTGTGAACACTGCGGGCGCGTGCTGGCGGCCGGCCAGCACGAACAGCATGCGCGACGCGCTGTAGATGCCCGAGTTGAGGCACGACAGCACGGCCGTGATCACCACCGCGTTCATCACGTGGTCGGCTCCGGGAAGGCCCATCGCCCTGAAGGCATCGACGAGGGGCGAGGCGCCAAGCACGAAAGAGTTCCAGGGCAGGATGGCGGTCAGGAGGAAAGCCGAGCCGACGTAGAAGAGGCCCAGCCGCAGCACCACCGAATGGGTGGCCTTGCTGACGGCCTTGACAGGGTCGTCGGACTCGGCGGCCGCGATGGTCGCGATCTCTGCGCCGACCATCGAGAACACCACGACCACTACGCTGCTGAAGACCGCCATCCCCCCCTTGGGGAACCAGCCGCCGTGCGCCGTGAGCGGGCTCAGGTCCATGCGGTGCCCGGGCCACGCCCCGAAGACATAGAGACCGCCCAGTACCAGGAAGGCGATGATCGCGAGCACCTTGACGCCCGCGAACCAGAACTCGAACTCGCCGAAGGATTCGACCGAGAACAGGTTGCTGGTGACCATCAGCACCATCAGGCCGCAGGCCATGGCCCAGACCGGCACGTCGTGGATCCAGTAGGTCAGCAGCTTGGCGCCCGCGACCGCCTCGAACGCGATCACCACCACCCAGAAGTACCAGTAGAGCCAGGCCACCGAAAAGCCGGCCCAGTCGCCCAGCGCCTCGTGTGCGTAGTCGCAGAAGGCCCCGGTGGACGGGGTGGACGTGGCCATCTCGCCGAGCATGCGCATCACCATGACGATGAGCAGACCGGTGACGGCGTAGGTCAGAAAGGCCGCGGGGCCAGTGCTCTGGATGACCGCTGCGGAGCCGACGAACAGTCCGGCCCCCACGACGCCGCCGATGGCGATCATGGTCAGATGACGTTGCTTGAGCCCCTTCCTGAGTGAGGCCGATGAGGAATGCATGGGTGTGTCTCTCCTGAATCTTCTTGTGGAACGAACCAGCGGCCCACTCTAAGGACCGAGGGCCGCAAAACGCCTGGTGGCGCCCCGCTGTTACCTGCATCCGTTGTGTTTGACCACCGTGCTCGTTTTGTTAAACGGTTTGGAGGACACTGGGCGCGCTTCTTCCACATCCCATGCCCTGCCCTGCCATGTCCCCTGTTCCTTGCGCTCTCCCAAGTCGCCGGTCTTTGCTCGCGAGCGTCGCGTTGTGGATCGCTGGCGCCCACGCGCCCGCCATGGCAGCCGATGCGCCGACCGTGGTGCCGGCCCCCACCACCGACCCCGCCGTGGCCCCCGGCGACACCGAGCTGGTCGCGGTGCTCGCGGGCGGCTGCTTCTGGGGCGTGCAGGGCGTGTTCCAGCACGTCAAGGGCGTGAACAGCGCGGTGTCGGGCTATGCGGGCGGCGCGGAACACACGGCCAAATACGAGGCCGTGGGCCTGGGCGACACGGGCCATGCCGAAGCCGTGCGCATCCGCTACGACCCGCGGCAGATCAGCTTCGCGCGGCTGCTGCAGATCTTCTTCTCGGTGGCGCACGACCCGACACAGCTCGACCGGCAAGGGCCCGACACCGGCACGCAGTACCGCTCGACCGTGTTCGCGCAGAACCTCGAGCAGGCGCGCATCGTGCAGGCCTACATCGCGCAGCTGACGCAGGCCAAGACCTTCGCCAACCTGCCGATCGTGACCACCATCGAGCTGCAGAAGCGCTTCTTCGCCGCCGAGGCCTACCACCAGGATTACCTGACGCGGCACCCCGACGATCCCTACATCGTGATCAACGACCTGCCCAAGGTCGCCAACCTCCGGCGCCTGTTTCCGCAGGCCTACCGCGCGCAACCCGTGCTCGTCGGCACGAGCGCCTGAAGCGACACGGGTCTCAACGCGCAAAGTACGGCTTGAGCGCGCGATAGAGCGCCTGGAAGCGCGCATGCCGCGCGCGGTGCGGCGCCTGCTGCGAGGCATCGGGCACGAAGCGCTGACGCAGTTCGGGCGCACGGCACACCGCCTCGACGCGGCCGCCGTCGGCCAGCCAGGCCAGCCGCGCCGCACCCAGCGCGCCGCCGGCCTCGCCGCCCTGCCCCAGCGCCAGCGGCACTTCGAGGATGTCGGCCAGCAACTGGGCCCACCAGGCACTGCGCGCGCCGCCGCCGACCAGCGCCAGTTCGCCCTGCGGCGGCTGCAGCGTGTCGAGGCCGTCGCGCAGTCCGAAGCTCACGCCCTCCACCACCGCATAGGCGATGTCGGCCGGCCCGTGCGCATGCGTGAGACCGAACAAGGTGCCTTGCGCCTGCGCGTCGTTGTGCGGCGAGCGTTCGCCCGAGAGATAGGGCAGGAACAGCGGCGCCGATGCACGCGCCTCGGCGCCGAGCCCGGCCGCCGCGGCCAGCAGCGCAGCCTCGTCGGCAAAGCCGAAGGCGCGCACCGCCCAGCTCAGCGCGCTGGCCGCCGACAGCATCACCGACATCTGGTGCCAGCGGCCCGGCAGCGCATGGCAGAAGGCGTGCACCGCCTGCGCGGGGTTGGGCGTGAAGCGCTCGGTCGCCACGAAGATCACGCCCGAGGTGCCCAGCGAGACGAAGCCCTGCCCCGGCGCCACCACGCCCATGCCGATCGCGCTGGCCGCGTTGTCGCCCGCGCCGCCGGCGATCACGACCTGCGGGCCCAGGCCCCAGCGCGCGGCCAGTGCGGGCGACAGCGAAGCCGACACCGCACTGCCTTCGACCAGCCGCGGCATGTGCGCACGCGTGAGCCCGGTGGCGGCCAGCAGTTCGTCGGACCAGTCGCGCGCGCCCACGTCGAGCCACAAGGTGCCGGCCGCGTCGGACATGTCGCTCGCCCGCTCGCCGCTCAAGCGCCAGCGCAGCCAGTCCTTGGGCAGCAGCACGTGGGCGGTGCGCGCGAACAGCGAGGGCTCGTGCGTGCGCACCCACAGCAGCTTGGGCGCGGTGAAGCCGGGCATCGCGAGGTTGCCGGCGATCTCGCCCAGGCGCGGCACCGCGGCGGCGAGTTCATCGCACTGCGCGGCGCTGCGGCCGTCGTTCCAGAGGATCGCGGGGCGCAACACGTGGTGGGCCGCATCGAGCAGCACGGCGCCGTGCATCTGGCCCGACAGGCCGATCGCGCGTACCTGCGCCAGCGCCTCGGCATGCGCGGTGCGCAGCGCCTGCATCACGGTCTCGAGCGCGTCCCACCACTGCGCAGGGTCTTGCTCCGACCACAGCGGCTGCGGCCGGCTGACGGTCAACGGCGCGCGCGCCACGCCGACGATGCGGTGGTCGTCCGCGAGCAGCAATGCCTTCAGCTCGGAGGTGCCGAGGTCGAGTCCCAGGTACATCGAAATTCCTTGGGCCACCGGGGCCCTGTCATCCTGTCTGTTCGTGAAACACCGCGGGTCCGGCTCCGCCGGCCCGCCGGTGTTGCCCCCGGACGGGGGACGGCGAAGCGACACGCCGTGCGCGAGCCCTCGGGGGCGGGCTAAGTGTTGCCGCCGAAGCGGCTGTCCGCCTGCCGGCGGAACTCGCTCGGCGTCATGCCCTTCACCTCGAGAAAGCGCCGGTTGAAATTGGCGACGTTGTTGAAGCCCACCTGGTAGCAGATGTCGGTCACGTAGTGGTCGGTCTGCATCAGCAGGTGGCAGGCGTTGTTGATGCGCACGCGGTTGACGAAGTCGGTGAAGCTGTTGCCGGTGGTGCGACGGAAGTAGCGGCTGAAGCGGCTCTCGCTCATGCCGAGTTCGCCCGCCACCTCGCTCATCGAAATCGGCTCGGCCACGTTGTCGGTGATGCGGTTGACGATCAGGTTGATGCGCTCGACCTCGGCATCGCCCTCGGCGCCCTTCATCTGCACGCTCGACAGCAGCCGGTAGTCGGTGCAATCGGCCAGGTCGGCCAGGAACTCGCAGAAGGCCGCGAGCCGGCGCAGGCCGTGCGTGGTCTTGACCCGGTGCCAGTGACGCTCGGCCTGCTCCGACAGGCCGAAGAACTCGATGCCGTGCCGTGCGCGTTCGAGCAGCAACTGCACCTCGCCCAGTTCGGGAATCTGCCGCGCGGCCTCGGCCACCGGGTCGTGACGGAACTGGATCACCAGATCGCGCGTGGGCACGCCGGCATCGGGGGTGTCGAGCGAGATCCAGTTGTGCGGCAGGCGTGGCCCGCACAGCACCAGGTGGCCGGGCTGGAACGGACCGATCCAGTCGCCGACGAAGGCCTTGCCGGAGGTCGAGGTGATCAGGTGCAGCTCGTACTCGTCGTGGCAGTGCCAGCGCGCCAGCGGGCTCGGGTAGCCGTGCGCCAGGCAGCGCACCCAGCCGGCTTCCTCGGGCGCCTCGTAGCCGAGCGCGGGCGAGCGCGCCAGGTCGTGCTCGAGCTCGGGTTCGCGCTGACGGGGAAGGGATCGCATGCGTTGCGGGTGCTGCCAGGCCGTATTCAGCTCATCACAGTACCACCGTCGACGTTGAGCGTCTGCGCCGTGATGTAGCGGGCCTCGTCGCTGGCCAGGAACACCACCGCGCCCGCCATGTCGCCGGGCCTGCCCATGCGGCCCAGCGGCACGGCCAGGCCGACCTGGCGCTTCTTCTCGCCCAGCGGCAGCTTCTCGTAGCGCGCGAACAGCGCGTCCACACCGGCCCACATGGGCGTGTCGACCACGCCCGGCGCGATGCCGTTGACGCGGATGCCGTGCGGCGCCATCGCCAGTGCCGCGCTCTGCGTGTAGCTGATCACCGCGGCCTTGGTCGCGCAGTAGTGCGCCACCAGCGCCTCGCCACGCCGCCCGGCCTGCGAGGCCAGGTTGACCACCGACGCGCCCGGCGTGCCGGCCTCGACCATGTGCTGCAGCACCGCCTGCATGGTGAAGAACATGCCCTTCACGTTGACCGCGAAGAGCCGGTCGAAGGAGGCCTCGTCGCTCTCGAGCAGCGGCGCCATGTCGAACACCGCCGCGTTGTTGACCAGCGTGTGCAGCGCGCCGAAGCGGGCCTGCGCGGCGGCCAGCATGCGGGCCACGGCCGCGCGGTCGGTCACGTCGGCCACGATGTAGGCCAGCGTGTCGGAGTGCTTCGCCGCGAGCGCGCGCACGGCTTCGGGCGCTTCGGCCTCGCGGTCGACCACGCTGCAGCGCGCGCCTTCGGCCAGGCAGGCCTGCACGATCGCGAGGCCGATGCCGCCGCCCGCGCCGGTCACCAGCACGTGGCGGCCGGCCAGGCGGCCGATGGGGGAATTCGTCATGCCTGTTGTTCCTTGGAAAAGTGATTCAGTGCCGCATCGAGTTCGGCCCGCGTGGGCGGCGCCGCGCCCGCGCGCGTGCAGTTGAGCGCGGCTGCGGTGACGGCAAAGCGCAGCACGGTGTGCCAGGCCTCGTCGGTCAAGGTGCCAAGTTGTGCGACCTGCTCGACGCCCTGCGCCAGCAGCGCGACCGACAGCGCGGCCGCGAAGGCATCGCCCGCGCCGATGGTGTCGACCACCTGCACGGCCGGTGGCCGGACCGCTATCGGCGCCCGGCCCGCGCGGTACAAGGTGACGCCCTCGCCGCCGCGCGTGAGCAGCACCGCGCGCGGGCCCGGGCCGTCGTTCGATGCCAGCAGGGCCGCGGCCGTGTCGCCCGGCGCGCGGCCTGGCGCGATGTGCGCGGCGTCCTCGTCGCTGAGCTTGAGCAGGTCGCAGGCCGCGACCCAGCGCGGCAGCCTGGCACGGTAGCCCGCCATGTCGGGGATCAGGCTGGGCCGCACGTTGGGATCGAAGAGCACGATGCGCCGGCCGCGCTGGGCCTCGACCAGCGCGGTGATGCGGCCGGCCGCGGGCTCGGTCAGCAGCGAGATGGCGCCGAAGTGCAGGTAGCGGCAGCTGTCGGGCAAGGTGGGCAGTGGATCGGGCGCCCACCGCGTGTCGGCCGTGCCCTGCGTGTAGAAGGCGTAGCGGTTGGTCTGCGGCGTGCGTTCGACGAAGGCCAGCGTCGACGGCGCGTCGCTGCGCAGCACGAAGCGCGTGTCGACGCCGTTGCGCTCCAGGTGCTGCAGCAGCCGCTCGCCGAACAGGTCGGTCGAGAGCTGCGTGATGAAGCCCGTGGGCTCGCCCAGGCGCGCGGCGGCGATGGCGCCGTTGGCCGGCGCGCCGCCCTCGTGGCCTTCGAAGCGCAATCCTTCGATGGCGGTGAAATCGATCAGAGCTTCGCCCACGAATGCGATGCGCATGGCTCAGCCCTCCTGCACGACGAAGGCGTCCACGCGCCGGCGCGCACGCCGCAGCGCATCGACCAGCCGCGGGTCGTTGGCCAGCGCGCCCCACAGCGCGCGGTCGGCGCCGAAGGCGGCCACCGGGTCGGACGCGTCGCAGATCGCATGCGCCAGTGCCGGGTCCATGCCCTGGTCCTGGTAGACGTAGGGCAGCTGACCCGCATGCCAGCGCTGCAGGAAGGCCAGGAACAGCGCGGGCAGCATGGCCACGCTGTCGATGGTCTCGCCGCGCGTGAGCCGCTCGCGCACCGTGGGCGCGATGAAGCCGGGGATCTTCGAGAAACCGTCCATCGCCACGCGCTGGTTGGTGTCGCGGATGGCCGGGTTGCCGAAGCGCTCGAGCACCACGTCGCGATAGGCCGGCAGGTCGACCGGGCTGGGCGCACCGGGTGCACTCAGCACCGGGATCACGTCGTCTGTCACGTAGTCGTAGGCCATCTGCCGGATCGCGGGCCGGTGCGTGCCTTCGTGGATGAACTGCAGGCCGACCAGCGTGCCGGCCCAGGCGATGCAGCTGTGGGTGGCGTTGAGCAGCCGGATCTTGGCCTCCTCGTAGGGTTGGACCGAAGCCACCAGTTCGACGCCCACGCGTTCCCACGCGGGCCGGCCTGCGATGAAGTCGTCTTCGATCACCCACTGAATGAAGCTCTCGGCCGTGACCGGCGCGGCGTCGTCGATGCCCGTGGCCGCGCGCACGCGTTCGCGCAGCTCGGGCGGCGGCCGCGGCGTGATGCGGTCGACCATCGCGTTGGGGCAGGTGGTGTTCGCCTGCACCCAATCGCGCAAGGCCGTGTCGCCGCTGCGCGCGATGAACTCGAGCAGGCCGTGGCGGAAGCGCTCGCCGTTGTGGCGCAGGTTGTCGCAGTTGAGCAGCGTGAGCGGGCCCGCATCGGCCGCGCGCCGCGCACGCAGCAGCGCACAGAGTGCGCCGTAGACCGTCTGGCCGGCCTCGCCTCGGCGCGCAAGCGCGATGTCCGCGGCCAGTTCGGCGAAGGACAGGTCGAGCGCGCCCTTGGCATCGAGGTAGTAGCCGGCCTCGGTCACGGTGAAGGAGACGATGCGGGTCGCGGGATCGGCACCGCAGGCGATCACCGCGGCCAGCGTGGCTTCGTAGGGCAGCACGCGGCGGATCGCCGTGATGCGTTCGTAGTGGAAGGCGCCGGCCGGGGTCACGGTCTCCAGCGTGTAGGCGCCGCCCTGCGCCTGCAGTGCCGCCAGCACCTCGGCCATGTCGGCGCGCAGGTTGGCGCCGACCAGCGACCAGCGCGTGTCGCCCAGGTCGAGGAGCCGCTGCAGATAGACCGCCTGGTGGGCGCGATGGAAGGAGCCGAGCCCCAGGTGCAGCACCACGAGGTCGGTGTCCGGCACGGTTGCGAGTGTCACGTCGAGCTTTCGGATGAAGAGATGAAGAGAGGGGAGATCAGGCCGCGAGTGCCTGGCCTTCGCGATCGAACAGGTGCAGCACCGACGGGTCGAGTTCGACGCCGACGTCGTCGCCGATGCGCAGCGGCGTGCGCTCGTTCTGGCGCGCGATCAGCGGCACGCCGTCGACGTCGATGTGGATCAGCGTGTCGGCGCCCAGCGCCTCGATCAGGTCGACCCGGCCGGGCACGCCCGCGCCATCTCGAGGACGTCCCGGGTGCACCTGCAGGCCCTCGGGCCGCACACCGAGGAAGCCGTCGGTCGGCAAGCGGCCGCGGGTCTGCGAGGAGAAGCTGGGGATGGCCGAAGCCGGCACCATGTTCATCGAGGGCATGCCGATGAACTGCGCGACGAAGCGGTTGACCGGATGGTCGTAGAGTTCCATCGGCGTGCCGACCTGCTCGATCACGCCGTCCTTGAGCACCACCACGCGGTCGGCCAGCGTCATGGCCTCGACCTGGTCGTGCGTCACGTAGATGCTGGTCGCGCCCAGGGCGACGTGCAGCTTGTGGATCTCGACGCGCGTGTTGCCGCGCAGCGCGGCGTCGAGGTTGGACAGCGGTTCGTCGAACAGGAAGACCTTGGGCGCGCGCACGATCGCGCGGCCGATGGCCACGCGCTGGCGCTGGCCGCCCGAGAGCTCCTTGGGGGTGCGCGCGAGGTACTGCGTGAGGTTGAGCTGCTCGGCCGCATGCGCGACCTTCCTGCGGATCTCGTCCTTGGGTACGCCGGCCAGCTTGAGCGCGAAGGACATGTTGTCGGCCACGCTCATGTGCGGATAGAGCGCATAGCTCTGGAACACCATCGCGAGGTCGCGCTTGCCCGAGGCCAGCTGCGTGATGTCCTTGCCGTCGAGCATCAGCCGCCCGCTGGTGGTGGGCTCGAGCCCGGCGATGAGCCGCAGCAGCGTCGACTTGCCGCAGCCCGAGGGACCGACGAAGACGATGAACTCGCCCTTCTGGATCTCGAGGTTCACGCCGCGGATGATGTGCGCGTCGCCGAAGCTCTTCTGGATGTTCTTGAGTTCGAGGTAGGCCATTCAAAACTCCTTGATTGCGGATGAGCAGGCTGACGAGACGCCTGCACGGATCGCAGGCGCCCAGCCCCATGCGGGAGCTGCCGCGGAACCGGCTTTGCCGGGCCGCTGGCAGCGCCCCCTTGAGGGGGTTGACGAAGCGACACGCAGTGCGCGAAGACTGGGGGTGTTCATTTCACGGCGCCGAAGGTCAGGCCTTGGACGAGTTGCTTCTGAGAGAACCAGCCGAACACCACGATCGGCGCGATGGCCATCAGCGAGGCCGCGGACAGCTTGGCCCAGAACAGGCCTTCGGGGCTCGAGTACTGCGAGATCAGCGTGGCCAGCGTGCCGGCCTTGGCCGAGACCAGGTTGAGCGCCCAGAAGGCCTCGTTCCAGCTCAGCACCAGGCACAGCAGGCCGCACGAGGCCAGCCCGCCCACCGACAGCGGCAGCACCACGTGGCGGAATTCGGTCCAGAGGCTGGCGCCGTCCATGCGCGCGGCCTCGAGGATCTCGTTGGGGATGTCCTTGTAGCTGGTGTAGAGCATCCAGACCATGATCGGCAGGTTCGACAGCGTGAACACGATGGTCAGCGCGCTCAGCGAATCGAGCATGCCCGCGCTCTGCGCCAGCACGTAGATCGGCACCAGCGCGCCGACCGCGGGCATCATCTTGGTCGAGAGCATCCACATCAGGATGTCGCGCGTGCGCTTCGTTCGGAAGAAGGCCATCGAGTACGCCGCCGGCGCCGCGATCAGCAGGCCGAGCACGGTCGAGCCCAGGCTGGTGATCAGCGAGTTGCGCGCGTACAGCAGGTAGTCGCTGCGGCGCTGCACCTCGGCGAAGTTGTCGAGCGTGGGCTCGAACACGAACAGCGGCGGCACCGCGATGGCCTGCAGCTCGGTCTTGAAGGCCGTGAGGAACAGCCAGCCCAGCGGGAAGAAGAGCAGCAGCGCGACGGCCCAGGCGCCGAGGGTGCGCAGCAGCGTGAACAAGGGATGGGGTTGCATGATGGTGAGTCCCTAGTCCAGGTTCTTGCCGACGATGCGGATCAGGAAGGCGGCCACGATGTTGGCCAGCACCACCGCGAACAGCGCACCGGCCGAGGCCACGCCCACGTCGAAGTTCATCAGCGACTGCTTGAAGATCATGTAGGTGAGGTTGGTGCTCTCGTTGCCCGGGCCGCCGTTGGTGGTGATGGCGATCTCGGCGAACACGCTGAGCAGGAAGATCATCTCGATCATGATCACCACCGCCATCGGCCGGCCCAGGTGCGGGATGGTCAGGTAGAAGAAGCGCTGCGGTGCCGAGGCGCCGTCCATGCGCGCGGCCTCCATCTGCTCGCGGTCCAGCGATTGCAGCGAGGTGATGAAGATCAGGCAGGCGAAGGGCAGCCACTGCCAGGCCACCATGACGATCACCGACAGCAGCGGCACGTCGGTGAGCCAGTCGACCGGCGTGGCGCCGAAGAAGCGCCACAGGTCGGCCAGCACGCCGTAGATCGGGTTCATCATCATGTGCTTCCACAGCAGCGCGTTGACCGCCGGCATGACGAAGAAGGGCGAGATCAGCAGCACCCGCACGATGCCGCGGCCCGGGAAGGGTTCGTTGACCAGCAGCGCCAGCAGCACGCCGCCCACCACGGTGATGACGATCACGCTGCCGATCAGCAGCAGCGTGTTCCAGACCGCCGGCCAGAAGTCGGGGTCGGTCACGAAGTAATGGAAGTTCTCCAGGCCGGCGAAGGGATGCTCGCCCGGCTGCATCAGGTTGTAGCTGACGAAGGAGAAGTAGATCGTCATCGCCAGCGGCACGATCATCCAGAGCAGGAGCGTGAGCACCGCGGGCGCCATGAGGAGGCGGGGCAGGAGTCGGTTCATGAGCAGGTCCCTTCTTGTTGTCTCTGGCTCCTTCCCCCTTTGGGGGAAGGCGGGGATGGGGGCTCCCCATCGATCACTGCAGCGATCGATGCGCCGCGGGCCCCCACCCCGGCCCTCCTCCGGCAGGGGAGGGAGAGGGACGGCTTACTTGTAGTACCCGGCCTTCTTCATCTCCCGCTCCGCCGCCGTCTGCGAGGTCTTGAGCGCCTGGTCGACCGTGACCTTGCCCGACAGGGCCGCGCTCATCTGCTGGCCCACCGCCACGCCGATGGCCTGGAACTCGGGGATGGCCGCGTACTGCACGCCGACGTAGGGCGACTTGGGCAAGGTGCTGTCGGTGAGGTTGGCGCTGTCGATGGCCTTCTTCTCGGCCTCCGCGAACTTCGCGACCTTCTGGAACTCGGGGTTGGCGTAGGTCGACTTGCGCGTGCCGGTGGGCACCGTGGCCCAGCCGGTTTCCTTGGCCACGAGGTTGATGTAGTCCTTGGAGGTGGCCCACTTGATGAACTTCTGTGCGGCCTCGTCCTTGGTCGAGCTGGCCGGGATGGCCAGGTTCCACGACCACAGCCAGTTGGCGCCCTTGGGCGTGACGGCCGTCGGCGCCTGCGCGAAGGCCACCTTGTCGGCCACCTTCGACTGCTTCGGGTCGCTGATGAACGAGGCCGCGATGGTCGCGTCGACCCAGGCCGCGCACTTGCCTTCGTTGAACAACGCGAGGTTCTCGTTGAAGCTGTTGGCCGAGGCGCCGGGCGGGCCGTCCTTCTTCATCAGGTCGACGTAGAAGGTGATCGCGTCCTTCCAGGCCTTGGTGTCGATCTGCGGCTTCCACTGCATGTCGAACCACTGGCCGCCGTTGGTGTTGACCAGCGTGCTCAGGAAGGCCATGTTGTCGCCCCAGCCCGGCTTGCCGCGCAGGCACATGCCGTAGACGCCGGCCTTGGGGTCGTTGGCCTTGTCGGCAAACTCCTTGACCTGCGCCCAGGTCGGCTGCTCGGGCATCTTGAAACCGACCTTGTCGGCCAGGTCCTTGCGGTACATGAGCATCGAGCTCTCGCCGTAGAAGGGGGCGGCGTAGAGCTTGCCGTCGGTCGACAGGCCGGCGCGGATCGCGGGCAGCAGGTCGTCCACGTCGTAGGCCGCATCGGTGGCGATGGGCTTGAGCCAGCCCTTCTTCGACCAGATCGGCGCCTCGTACAGGCCGATGGTCATCACGTCGAACTGGCCGCCCTTGGTGGCGATGTCGGTGGTCACGCGCTGGCGCAGCGTGCCCTCCTCCAGCGTGACCCACTTGAGCTTGATGTCGGGGTTGGCCTTCTCGAAGAAGGGCGTGAGCTTCTGCATCTCGATCATGTGGCCGTTGTTGACGGTGGCGATGACCAGTTCCGTGGCGGCGTGGGCGAACCCCGCGCCGGCGATCGCGAGCGCAACGCCCGCCTTGAGATAACGCTTCATGACTTGTCTCCTGTGGTTCTCACGGCCGTCTGCCGCCGAAGCCGATTCTGGAGACACAGTCCTTCGGTTCCGGTACGCCAAAGGAGGCCATTGATACTTTTATGCATCGAATGGCTAGTGCATTCCCTATATTTGGCAAGACAGCATGGATACGTGTCGGCCAGGTACAGGCCGCAGACGCAAAAAAGGCCGCTGTCGCGGCCTTCCTTGTGGCGCAGCGAACGGCCTCAGCGCAGACGCTGCAGCAGCCCCGCGGTCGACGGGTCGAGCCCCGTCACGTCGCCCGAGGCCAGCCGCGGCTCGATGTCGCGTGCCAGCACCTTGCCCAGCTCCACGCCCCACTGGTCGAAGCTGTTGATGCCCCACAGCGCGCCGCTGGTGAACACACGGTGCTCGTACATGGCGAGGAAGGCGCCCAGGGAGGCCGGTGTGAGCTGATCCAGCACGAAGAAGGTGCTGGGCCGGTTGCCCGGGAAGTTGCGGTGCCCGCCCTCGTCCGCCTTTCCAAGCATCAGCGCCTGCGCCTGCGCCAGCGCATTGGCCAGCAGCTTGGGATGGTGCCCTTCGAGATCGTGCGCGGCCTCGCGCACCGCGACGAACTCCAGCGGGATCACGTCGGTGCCCTGGTGCAGCATCTGGAAGTAGGCGTGCTGGCCGTTGGTGCCCGGCTCGCCCCACAACACCGGCGAGGTGCCGAAGGGCAGCGGCGCGCCGCTGGCGTCGACCTGCTTGCCGTTACTCTCCATCTCGAGCTGCTGCAGGTAGGCCGGCAGGCGCTTGAGCGCGCTGTGGTACGGCGCGATGCTGCGGCTGGTGAAGCCGTGGAAGTTGCGATACCAGACGTCGAGCAGGCCCAGGCGCACCGGCAGGTTCTGCGCCAGCGGCGTGGTGCGGAAATGCTCGTCCATCGCGTGCGCGCCGGCCAGCATCTGGCGAAAGCCCTCGGCGCCGATCGCCAGCGCGATCGGCAGGCCGATGGCCGACCACAGCGAGTAGCGCCCGCCCACCCAGTCCCAGAAGCCGAAGGTCTTCTCGATGCCGAAGGCGCGCGCCGCCTCGACGTTGGTGGTGAGCGCCGCGAAATGCCGCGCCACGTCGACGCCGCCCGACTGCGTGAACCAGCGCTTGGCCGACTGCGCATTGGCCAGCGTCTCGGCGGTGGTGAAGGTCTTGGAGGCCACGACGAACAGCGTGTGCTCGGGCGCCAGGCCCTTGAGCACGCCGGCCAGTTCGTGGCCGTCGACGTTGGAGACGAAGTGGAAGCGCTTGCCCGGTGCCGTGAAGGCATCGAGCGCCAGCACCGCCATCTGCGGCCCGAGGTCGGAGCCGCCGATGCCGATGTTGACCACGTCGGTGATCGTGTGGTCGGAGCGCACCGATTCGGCGTACGCCAGCATCGCGTCGAGCGTGGCGTGCACCTCGGCCAGTTCGGCCTTGCGCGTGGTCACCGCGTCGGCCGGCGCGCGCAGCAGGAAGTGCATCACGGCCCGGTCCTCGGTGCCGTTGATGGGTTCGCCGGCGAACATCGCGTCGCGGTGCGCCTCGAGGCCGGACTCGCGCGCCAGCGCGAACAGCAGCTCTTCGGTGCGCGCGTCGATCCGGTTCTTCGACAGGTCGGCGAAGACGTGAGGCGCCGATTCGCTCAGCGCCTCGAAACGCGATACGCCTTCCGAGGCGAAGGCTTCACGCACGTCGAAGGCGCGGCCGGTTTCGGCGTAATGCGCCTGCAGCTGCTTCCAGGCCGCGGTGCGGTCGCAACGCGTGCCCGTGCGGGCGCTCATTGCGCCTCCATCAGCTTCTCGAGCTTGACCGCGTCGACGGCGAAGGCGCGGATGCCCTCGGCCAGTTTCTCGGTCGCCATCGCGTCCTCGTTGAGCGCGAAGCGGAAGGCCGGCTCGTCGAGCACCACGCGCGGGATCTCGCGTGCCTTGGCGGCGTCGGCGTCCAGCGCATGGGCCAGCGGCGCGTCGCTGGCGGCCAGTTCGGCCAGCAGGTCGGGGCTGATGGTCAGCAGGTCGCAGCCCGCGAGCGCGGCGATCTGGCCGACGTTGCGGAAGCTCGCGCCCATGACCTCGGTCGCGATGCCGTGGTGCTTGTAGTAGTCGAAGATCTGGCGCACCGACTGCACGCCGGGATCGTTGGCGCCGGCGCTGGCGGCCTCGTTCCAGGCGCTGCCGGCGGACTTCTTGTGCCAGTCGTAGATGCGGCCGACGAAGGGCGAGATCAGCTTCACGCCGGCCGCGCCGCAGGCCACGGCCTGGGCGAAGGAGAACAGCAGCGTGAGGTTGGTGTGGATGCCCTTCTGCTCGAGCTGCCTAGCGGCCTCGATGCCTTCCCAGGTGGCGGCGATCTTGATCAGCAGGCGCTTCTCGGGGTCGATGCCCTCGGCGCGGTACAGCGCCACGATGCGGTCGGCGCGCGCCAGCGTGGCGGCGGTGTCGAAGCTCAGGCGGGCGTCGACTTCTGTCGACACGCGGCCGGGCACCAGCGACAGGATCTCGGTGCCGAAGCGCACCAGCAGCCGGTCGATCACCTCGTCCACCGGGCGGCCCTTGTGCGCACGCACGGCCTCGTCGAGCAGCGGCCGGTAGTCGGGCTTCTGCACGGCCTTGAGGATCAGCGACGGGTTGGTCGTCGCGTCCTGCGGCTTGAACTGGGCAAGCTGATGAAAGTCACCGGTGTCGGCAACCACGGTGGTCCATTGGCGAAGGGCATCGAGTTGGTTCATGCGGAACATTATCCCGCTGCAAAACGACGGCATCGGTACTCTCCGCCCAAACTACAGCGCCTGTGGTCCATGGCTGACGGACACGGCCCACGAGGCGGCTTAGGGTCGAGGACCGCCTTTGGAGAATTTCATGCCCCTTCGCTCCCCTCCCCGAACGCCCGCCCCCTTCGACGACCGCCGCTTCAGTGCCTCGGTCGGTACCCTGGCCACCGCCTTCCTCGTGGGTGGCGCATTGGCGTTGGCGAGCTTCGGCGTGGCGCGCGCGGCCCGGGCCCACGGACAGGTGCCCGCCGGGCCGGCCGACGGCGCACCGCTGATGCGCGCGCCGCTCCAGGCCGTGGCGCCGGTCGACATCAAGCGCTACGCCGGCCTGTGGCATGAGCAGGCGCGCCTGCCCAATCGATTCCAGAAGAATTGCGCAGGGCCGGTCACGGCCGAATACACGCCCCTGGCCGACGGCACGGTGGAGGTGCGCAACCGCTGCATCCGCAGCGATGGCAATTTCGACGAGGCCGTGGGCAGCGCCCGTGTGGTGCCCATGGCGGGCCAGCCCGGTGCCGGGCGGCTCGAGGTGCGCTTCGCGCCCGCCTGGCTCAGCTGGCTGCCGGCGGTCTGGGGCGACTACTGGATCCTCAAGCTCGACCGCGACTACGAGGTCGCGCTGGTCGGCACGCCCGATCGCGACTACCTCTGGGTGCTGTCGCGCAACCCGGTGCTGGACGAAGCGGCGCTGCAGGTCGAACTCGACTACGCGCGCAGCCTGGGCTTCGACGTGGACAAGGTGGTGCGCACGGGCGCACCGGCGAACTAGGCCGCAGCGAGCGACGGCACGAAGCGCGCCACCTGCGCCGCCAGCGCCTTGGGCGCGGTGCAGTGGATCGCATGCCAGCCCAGCCCGCGCGCGGCCTCGACGTTGGCCGCGGTGTCGTCGATGAACAGCGTCTGCGCGGGATCGAAGCCGTGGCGCCAGGCCAGCATCTGGTAGATGTCGCTGTGCGGCTTGATGAGCTTCACGTCACCCGAGAAGATGCCGCCGTCGAACCATTCGAAGAAGGGCAGCCGCCGCTGCAGCGCGCGCGCATAGGGCACGGGCATGTTCGAGAGGTAGTACAGGCGCACGTCCGCGCCCGCCTCGCGCTGGGCGCGCAGGTCCGCCAGCAGGGCCACGCTCTCGGCGATCGGCTCGAGATGCTCACCCAGCGGCGCCACCATCGCATGCACCCTGTCGGCCGGCAGCGCCAGCCGCGCGGACGTGCGCGCGACCACCTCGTCGACGCTGCGGATGCCGCAATCGAAGTCGAGCCAGTCGGCGTGGTGGAAGAAGGCCTTGGCCAGCGCGCGGCCGGCTTCGGCGGTGGCGGCGCGCTCGGGAAAATGCGCCTGCAGCAGGCGGCCGGGCTCCCAGCCGACGAGCACGGCGCCCAGATCGAATACGACGTTCATGGCGCCATTGTTCCACGGCACCCTGACAGGTCTCTGTCAGCGCCCCTCAGCCGCCCGGCACGACCGACACGCCGTGCCGGCCCAGCCCCAGCGTGGTCTGCGCGCCCGCCGCGAGCGGCCGGGCCAGGTCGGAGGACACCGCGAACACCGGCCCGATGGGCGTGTCGAAGCCGTATTCGTAGAAGCTGCCGAGGTAGGCGGCCTTGGTGCAGGTCGCCGGCAAGCCCTCGGCCGTGCCGATCTGCCAGGCTTCGGGCCGCACCGCCACCTTGACCGCGCCGGGCGCCACCGCATGCGGCGGCGTGAGCAGCAGCGGCCCCAGCGCCACCTGCCCGTCGGGCTGCGCGATGGCCGGGAACACGCTGGCTTCGCCCATGAAGCCGGCGACGAACTCGCTCTCGGGCCGCGAATACAACTGCTGCGGCGTGCCGCGCTGCGCGATCACGCCGTGGTCCATCACGATGATCTGGTCGCTCACGGCCAGCGCCTCGCTCTGGTCGTGCGTGACGTAGGCGACCGTGAGCTTCAAGCGCTGCTGCAGCATGCGGATCTCTTCGCGCATCTCGCGGCGCAGGCGCGCGTCGAGGTTGGACAGGGGCTCGTCGAACAGCAGCACCGCGGGCTCGAGCACCAGCGCGCGCGCCAGCGCCACGCGCTGCTGCTGGCCGCCCGAGAGCTCGCTGGGCAACCGGTGGTCGAAGCCGACCAGGCCCACGCCCTTGAGCGCCTCGCGCGCGCGGCGCCCGACTTCGTCCTTCGCCACGCCGCTCATGCGCAGGCCATAGCCCACGTTCTGGATCACGTCCATGTGCGGGAACAGCGCGTAGCTCTGGAACATCATGCTCACGTTGCGCTCGGCCGGGCCCAGCGTGGTCACGTCGCGTCCGCCCATCACGATCGCGCCCGAGGTCGGCGACTCGAGGCCCGCGATCATGCGCAGCGTGGTGGTCTTGCCGCAGCCCGAAGGGCCGAGGATGGTGGTGAGCGTGCCGACCGGCACCTCGAAGCTGATGCCCTTGACGGCCAGTGGGGCCGAGGCGTCGCTGCCGTAGCGCTTGGTGACGTTGCGGAATTCGATGCCGTGGGTCAGGGAGGGGGTCTGGGTCGTCATGTGTTCTCGTCTCAGTGTGCGGCGACCGCCGGGGTCGCCACGCCGGCCTTGCGCCGCCCCAGCTTGCGTTCGCCGACCACGAACTGGATCAGCGCGATGGCCGCCGACATCAGCACGATCAGCACGGTGCAGTAGGCCAGCGCCACGCCGTAGTCGCCGTTGCCGACGCGGCCGATGATGTAGGTGGTGGCCAGTTCGTTCTCGGCCGTGACCAGGAAGATCACCGCGCTGACCGTGGTCATGGCGCGCACGAAGCTGTAGACCAGCGCGGCCACGAGCGCGGGCTTGAGCAGCGGCAGCACCACCTTGAACAGCGTCTGCGCGGTGGAGGCGCGCAGCATCAACGAGGCCTCGTCGAGCGAACGGTCGAGCTGCTTGAAGGCCGCGGTGCCGGCGCGCACGCCCACCGGCAGGTTGCGGAACATGAAGCACAGCACGATGATCAGCCCGGTGCCCGTGAGCTCGAAGGGCGGCACGTTGAAGGCCAGGATGTAGCTCACGCCCAGCACCGTGCCTGGAATCGCGAAGGCCAGCAGCGCGGCGAACTCGAAGGCACCCTGCCCCTTGAACTCGTTGCGCGCCAGCAGCCAGGCGATCAGCAGGCCCAGGCCCGCGGTGATCGGCGCCGAGATGCCCGCCAGCTTGAGCGTGGTGATCAGCGAGTTCCACGCGGTGCCGGCCCACACCAGGCCGAACTGGCCCCACTCGAGCGCGAAGGCGGTCTTGAAGTGGTTCAAGGTCAGCGTGTAGTCGCGGCCCCAGGTCTGGACGAAGCCGCCGGCGAAGGCGAACAGGTAGACCACCACGGTGAACACGATCCAGGGGAAGGCGATCGAATAGATGGTGCGGCGCACGCCGTCGGGCAGCGGCATCGCGATGCCCGCGTCGCCCTTGCCGCTGACGGTGGTGTAGTTCTGCTTGCCCAGCAGGCCGCGCTGCAAGGCGAACACGCCCAGCGCGAACAGCATCAGCACCCAGGCCAGCGATGCCGCGCGACCCTGGTCGTACTGCGCGCCGACGATCGCGAAGAAGATGTCGGTCGACAGCACCGAGAACTGGCCGCCCACCACCACCGGGTTGCCGAAGTCGGCGATGCTCTCGATGAAGCCGACGAGGAACGCATTCGCCAGGCCCGGCTTGAGCAGCGGCAGCGTGACCGTGAGGAAGGTGCGGCGGCGGTCGGCGCGCAGCATCTGCGCGGCCTCCTCCAGGCTGGGCGCGATGCCCTGCACCACGCCGCGCATGATCATGAAGGCGATCGGCGTGAAGGCGAACAGCTGCGCCACCAGCACGCCCGGCATGCCGTAGAACCAGCGCGTGGGCTCGATGCCGAACCACGATTCGAGCAGCTGGTTGACCACGCCCGCGCGGCCGAACAGCAGGATCAGCCCGAGCCCGACCACGAAGGGTGGCGTGATGATGGGCAGCAGCGCCAGCACCCGCAGCGGCCCTTGCCAGCGCTTGCCGCCGCGCTCGGCCATGAGCGCCATCAGCGTGCCCAGGAAGGTGGTGCCGGCGGCCGTGAGCAGCGCCAGGAACAGCGTGTTCCAGGCCACGCCGCAACGCGTGCCGCCCGCCAGGCAGCCCAGGCCCCAGATGCGCTCGGTGCCGACGCGCGCCACCAGCGCCGCGATCGACCAGCCGCCGTCCTCGTCGATGAAGGCGCCGGCCAGCGCCTTCGACACCGGGTAGGCGATGAACAGCGCCATGATCGTGCCGCAGCCGACCACCGCGCCCGCCACGAACAGGTCGCCCTTGAAGAAGCCCAGCCGCGCCAGGCCGAAGGCCGCCAGCAGCAGCAGGGCCGCCAGCGCGATGAAGCCGCCCGCGCCGATGCCGAACTGGTTGACCGCGAGCTCGCCGAAGCTGCTGTTGAAGGCCGCGACGCTCCAGCCGCGCGCCCCGATCAGGAAGCCGCTCGCGGCCAGCCCGACGAAGCCCAGGCCGCCACCGGCCAGCAGCCAGCGGCCCTGGGCACGGCCCGGCGGCTGCAGCGCGCCCACCGCGCAGAGCGCGAGGCCGACGAGCCCGATGAAGAGCCAGCGGCGCCCTTGCGTGGCGGCCTGCAGCAGGCCGTTGGCGCCTTCGGCGCTGCCGAACACATGGGGCAGCGCCTCGTACCAGCTGGTGTCCTGGATCGCATACCAGGGCAGGAACAGGTAGCCGACGAGGCCCGCGACGAGGCAGGCCCAGACAGCGGTCCGGGGATGGCGTGCGGCCGACACCGGATCAGCGCGGCAGCGAGTTGACGTCCTTCTCCCAGCGCGCGATCAGGCGTCGCCGTTCGGCGCTGGCGCCGTACTTCGCGTAGTCGTAGTTGATCAGCTTGATCTTCTTGAAGTCCGGCACGTTGGGGTCGACCGCGGTCGCCTTGTTCGAGGGCAGCTGGTACTGCTTGGCCGCGGCACCGAAGGTCTGGGCCTGCGGCGTGAGCGCCCATTCGTAGAACTTCTTGGCCTGCTCGAGGTTGCGCGCGCCCTTGATGATGCTCATCGAGCCGATCTCGGCGCCGGTGCCTTCGGAGGGCGTGACGGTCTCGACCGGGAAGCCCTGCATCTTCTCCTGCGGCGCGTCGTGCACGAAGCTGATCGACACCGCGGTCTCGCCGCGCGCCACGGCCTTGATCGGACCGGTGCCCGAGCGCGTGTACTGGCCGACGTTCCTGTGCAGGCCCTTGAGGTACTCGAAGGCCTTGTCCTCGCCCATCATCTGCACCAGCGTGGCGATCATGGTGTAGGCCGTGCCGCTGGAGGCGGGGTTGGCGACCTGGATGTCGCCCTTGTATTCGGGCTTGAGCAGGTCGGCCCAGCTGCGCGGCACGTCCAGCTTTTTCTTCTTCAGCAGCTCGGTGTTGTAGCCGAAGCCCAGCGGCCCCGAATACACGCCGACCGTCTTGTAGCCCGACTGCTGCGCCTGCTGCTGCGCCCACGGGTAGAGCTGCGGCAGGCTGGGCGACTTGTACTCGAGCGTCAGGCCCATCTCGGCCGCCTGCAGATGCGGGTCGCCGGTGCCGCCGAACCAGACGTCGGTCTTGGGGTTGTCCTTCTCGGCGATCAGCTGGGCCAGCGCCTCGCCCGAGCCCTTGAGCGCCAGGTTGATCTTCACGCCGGTGGTGCGTGCATACACGGTCGCGATCATGTTGCACCAGTCGGCCTGCACCGAGCAGATGACGTTGACGGTGCCTTGTGCCGATGCACCGGTCGCCAGGCCCACCAGGGCTGCCGCGACCAAAAGCTTCTTATTCATGTGGGAGTCTCGCCTTTGACAATGGAACAAGCGGCCCGCGGGCCGCATCCCTCGAGCGTAGCCCGCACGCCACGGTTGTCGAATCGGTACAAGTACCATTCGGCTGGCAAGCCTTGTATTGGGCACTTCACCAACTTCACGGATTTTCTTTCCATGAGCTTCGACCTCGTTCTGTTCGGCGGCACTGGCGACCTCGCATGGCGCAAGCTGATGCCGGCCCTGTTTCAGGCCTTCCGGCACGGCAGCCTGCCCGAAGGCGGGCGCATCATCGGCGTGGCGCGCGACGACCTGTCGGACGACCAGTACCGCGAACTGATCCAGTCGCGCTTCGAGGCGGTCGAGGGCTCCAAGCGCCCCAATCCGGAAGAGTTCAAGAAGTTCGCGTCCCTGCTGTACTACCTGCGCATGGACCTGTCGAAACCCGACGACTATGCCAAGCTGGCCGACACGCTCGAGCGCCGCAACGCCGACACGGTGGTGATGTACGTCGCCACCGCGCCCGCACTGTTCACCCAGGTGGTCGAGCAGATCGCGGCCGCCGGGCTCAACACCGCGCGCACCCGCGTGGTGCTCGAGAAGCCGCTGGGCCACGACCTGGCCTCGAACCGCGCGATCAACGAAGCGGTGGGCAAGGTGCTCAGCGAGAAGCAGGTCTTCCGCATCGACCACTACCTGGGCAAGCCCTCGGTGCAGAACCTGTTCGCGCTGCGCTTCGGCAACGCGCTGTTCGAGCCGATCTGGCGCCGCGAGCACATCGCCAACATCCAGATCACCATCGCCGAGGACCTGGGCGTGGAGAAGCGCGGCGCCTTCTACGACCAGACCGGCGCACTGCGCGACATGGTGCAGAACCATGCGCTGCAGCTGGTCTGCGCGATCGCGATGGAGCCGCCCATCAACGCGCATGCCGATGCGCTGCGCGACGAGAAGCTCAAGGTGCTGCGCTCGCTCAAGCCCTGGACGCCCGAGACGCTGGGCCTGCATGCGATCCGCGGCCAGTACACGGCCGGCACCGCCTATGGCGAGCGCGTGCCCGGCTACCTGCAGGAGGCCGGCATCGATCCGCAGAGCCGCACCGAGACCTTCGTCGCGCTGCGCGCCGAGATCGCCAACTGGCGCTGGGCCGGCGTGCCCTTCTACATCCGCACCGGCAAGCGCCTGGCCTCGCGCGATGCCCGCATCGAGATCAATTTCCGCTCCACCCCCCACGCGATCTTCCGCGCGCCGGCCGGTGCGCGGAACAAGCTGGTGATCAACCTGCAGCCCAAGGACGGCCTCGAGCTGCACCTGCTCTCGCAGGCCCAGGACAACCGCAAGCGCAGCAACAGCGGCGACGCCACGCAGCCGCTGGCGCCGGTGCAGCTCGACCTCGACTTCGACAAGCGCTTCGGCAGCGAACGCGTGGGCGCCTACGAGCGCCTGCTGCTCGACGTGATCGACGGCCGCCTCAACCTGTTCGTGCGCAGCGACGAGCAGGAGGAAGCCTGGCGCTGGGTTGAGCCGCTGATCGACAGCTGGGGCTCGGATGGCGGGCCGCGGCCTTATGCGGCCGGGACCTGGGGGCCGAGTGCGTCGAGCGCGATGATCGCCAGGGACGGCTTCGCCTGGAGCGAAGAACAATAGCCCTCCCCCGAGGGCTTCGCGCACTTCGTGTCGCTTCGCCTCCCCCCTCAAGGGGGCAACACCAGCGGCCCGGCAAAGCCGGTTCCGCGGTAGCACTTGGCTCCCCCCCGAGGGCTTCGCGCACTTCGTGTCGCTTCGCCTCCCCCCTCAAGGGGGCAACACCAGCGGCCCGGCAAAGCCGGTTCCGCGGTGTTTCTGGAACGGAGCGCCTCGGCGCTTAGATCCGGCCCTCTTCGACGGCGTGGCACGCCACCTTCACCCCGCGCAGCATCTGCAGCGGCGGCCGCTCGGCCTTGCAACGTGCGTTGGCGTGTGGGCAGCGCGGGTGGAAGGTGCAGCCCGTGGGCGGGTTCAGCGGGTTCGGCACCTCGCCCTGGACCGGCGTGCGCGCGCGGCCGGTGTGCTTCATCTGCGGGATCGCATCGAGCAGCATGCGCGTGTACGGGTGCTGCGGGCTGTCGAACAGCTTGTGCTTGTCCGCCACCTCGACCAGCCGGCCCAGGTACATCACGCCGACCTGGTCGGCCACGTGGCGCACCACCGCGAGGTTGTGCGAGATGAAGAGGTAGGTCAGGCCCTGCTGGCGCTGCAGGTCCTTCATGATGTTGAGCACCTGCGCCTGCACGCTCACGTCGAGCGCCGAGGTGGGCTCGTCGCAGACCAGGAATTCGGGCTGCGTGGCCAGTGCGCGCGCGATCGAGATGCGCTGGCGCTGGCCGCCGGAGAACTGGTGCGGGTACTTGGGCATGTCCAGCGGGCTCAGACCCACCGACTGCAGCAGCTCGCCCACGCGCTGCTTGAGCGCCGGGCCTTCCTTGAGGATGCCGTGCTCGCGCAGCGGCTCGCCGATGATGTCCTCGACGATCCAGCGCGGGTTCAGGCTCGCGTAGGGGTCCTGGAAGATCATCTGGATGCGGCGGCGCAGTGTGCGGCCGGCCGGCGTCTTGAAGGCGGCGTGCGCGTCCTGGTTGTCGAACTGCATGCCGCCGCGCGTAGGGCCGTAGAGCCCCACCATCAGCCGTGCCACCGTGCTCTTGCCGCAGCCCGACTCGCCCACCAGCGCCAGCGTCTTGCCGCGCTCGATCTCGAAGCTCACGCCGTCGACGGCGTTGAGCAGTTGCCGCGGCTTGCGCTCGATCATGCGGTTGAGCCAGGGCGAGGAGACGTCGAAGGTCTTGGCCAGGTCGCGCACTTCGACCAGCGGCACGCCGGCCTGCGCGGCGTTCATCGTGTTCGTGGTCGTGCTCATGCCGCCGCTCCCTGGCCGTGCAGCGCGGTGTGCGGATCGTGCGCGTCGTGCAGCCAGCAGGCCGCGCGCGTGGCACCGGCGTTGATCAGGTCGGGCCGCTCCTGCGTGCAGCGCTCGAACACGCGCGGGCAGCGCGGGTTGTAGGCGCAGCCGCGCGGAATGGCATTGAGGCGGGGCATGGCGCCGTCGATCTGGTTGAGGTGTTCGCGGTCGACTTCGATGTCGGGGATCGAGGCCATCAGGCCCATCGTGTAGGGATGCGCGGGCTGGTGGATCACCTCCTGCACCGGGCCGATCTCGGCGATCCGGCCGGCGTAGAGCACGGCCACGCGGTCGCAGGTCTCGGCGATCACGCCCATGTCGTGCGTGATCAGCATCACGGCGGCGCCGCGTTCCTTGCAGATGCGCTTGAGCAGCTGGATGATCTGCGCCTGAATCGACACGTCGAGCGCGGTGGTCGGCTCGTCGGCCACGATCAGCTTGGGCTCGGCCGCGAGCGCGAGCGCGATCACCACGCGCTGGCGCATGCCGCCGGAGAACTGGTGCGGAAAATGGTCGATGCGCTGTTCGGCCGCCGGGATGCCGGTGTCCTGCAGCAGCGCGATGGCACGCCGGCGGGCCTCGGCGCCGTTGACCGGCAGGTGCGCCTGGATGGTCTCGACCAGCTGGCGGCCCACGGTGTAGAGCGGGTTGAGCGAGGTCAGCGGGTCCTGGAAGATCGCGCCGATCTTGCGGCCACGGATGTGGCGCATCTTGTCGTGCGAGAGCTGGTCGATGCGTTCGCCCTCGAGCCGGATCTCGCCGCCGGCCACGCGGCCCGGTGGCTCGAGCAGGCCGATGATGGCCGCGCCGGTGAGCGACTTGCCGGCGCCGGACTCGCCGACCACACCGAGGATCTCGCCGGGGGCGATGTCGAAGGAGATGTTGTCCAGCGCGCGCAGCGTGCCGCGGCGGCCGGGGAACTCCACGACCAGGTTGCGGACTTCGAGCAGGGGGGCGGTCATCAGCGGAGCCTCGGGTTGAGCGCGTCGCGCAGCCAGTCGCCCAGCAGGTTCACGCTGAGTGCGATCAGCACCAGCATGAGGCCGGGGAACACGATCATCCACCACTCGCCGGAGAACAGGTACTGGTTGCCGCTGTTGATCAGCGAGCCCAGCGAGGGCGAGGTCGGCGGCACGCCGACGCCGAGGAAGGACAGCGTCGCCTCGGTGATGATGGCGGTCGCGACCTGGATGGTGGCCAGCACCATCACCGGGCCGGTCACGTTGGGCAGCACGTGGCGCACCATGATGCGCAGCGGCGCCACGCCGATCACACGCGCGGCCTGCACGTATTCCTTGTTGCGTTCGACCATGGTCGAGCCGCGCACGGTGCGCGCGTAGTCGACCCACTTGGTCAGCGAGATCGAGAAGATCAGCACGCCGAAGGCCACCGTGGTGTCGGCCTGCGGGAACAGGGCACGGCCGACGCCCGAGATCAGCAGCGCGACCAGGATCGGCGGGAAGGACAGCATCACGTCGCACAGGCGCATCAGGGCCGCGTCGACCCAGCCGCCGCGAAAGCCCGCGATCAGCCCGAGCATGGTGCCGACCGCGACCGAAAGCACCACCGACACCACGCCGACGATCAGCGAGATGCGCGCGCCGTAGATCACCGCCGAGAGGATGTCGCGTCCCTGGTCGTCGGTGCCGAGGAAATATTTGCGGCTGCCTTCCGGATACCAGGCCGGCGGCAGGCGCGCGTCCATGAGCTCGAGCTTGGCCAGGTCGAAGGGGTTGTGCGGCGACACCCAGCCGGCGAACACCGCACAGAAGATGCAGACGAAGGCGATCACCGCCGCCGCCATGGCGACGGGCGAGGTCCGGAAGCTGTAGCCGACGTCGCTGTCGTACCAGCGCGCGAGAGTATTTGTCATCGTGAGAGTAGTGAAGGCGCCGCTTCTTGCCTGCCCGATGGCAAGCGAAGCGAAGCCCGTTCGTGAAACACCGCGGAACCGGCTTTGCCGGGCCGCTGGTGTTGCCCCCTTGAGGGGGAGTCCGGCGACACGCAGTGCGCCGGAGCCGGGGGTGGGCCAGTTACTTGATGCTCATCCACTTGAAGGGCATGTAGTTGTCGGCCATCTGCGTCAGCGCGACCTTCTTGCTCACGCCCCAGGCCAGCGTCTGCTGGTGCAGCGGCAGGTGGCCGACATCGGCGGTGTGCAGGTCGAAGGCTTCCTTGATCATCGCGTCGCGCTTGGCCTTGTCGGTCTCGGACTGGATCTTCTTGGTCAGCTCGTCGACCTTCGGGTTGCAATACGCGCCCAGGTTGAACTGGCCGGCGCCGGTCTTGTCATCAGGACAGGCCATCAGCGCGGTCAGCGCGTTGTGCGAGTCGTAGGTGGTCGGCGTCCAGCCCAGCATGTAGAAGCTGGTGTCGCGGCGCAGCACCTTCGGGAAATAGGTGCCCTTGGTCTCGGCCGCGAGGTTGATCTTCACGCCGATCTTCGCCAGGTTGGCGGCCACGGCCTGGCAGATCTGACCGTCGTTGACGTAGCGGTCGTTCGGGCAGTTCATCGTGACCTCGAAGCCGTTCGGGTAGCCGGCTTCGGTCAGCAGCTTCTTGGCACCGTCGACGTCCAGCGGCAGGCGCTTGTCCTGGGCTTCGTTCCAGCCGTTGATGCCGGGGCCGACCATCAGCGCGGTCGGGCGCGAGGCGCCGCGCATCACGGTGCGCTGGATGCCGACGATGTCGATGGCCTGGTAGAAGGCCTGGCGCACGCGCTTGTCCTTGAACGGGTTCTTGCCCTTCACGTTGGAGTACTGCAGCTCGTCGCGCTTCTGGTCCATGCCCAGGAAGATGGTGCGCAGCTCGGGGCCGGCGATGACGCGTGCATTGGGGCTGGCGTTGATGCGCGCGATGTCCTGCACCGGCACGGGCTCCATCACGTCGATCTCGCCCGAGACCAGGGCCGCGACGCGGGTGGCCGGATTGGCGATGGGCGTGAAGATGACTTCCTGCGCGTTGCCTTCGATCTTGCCCCAGTAGGTGGGGTTGCGCACGAACACCGTGCGCACGTTGGGCTGGCGCTCGCGCACGCGGTACGGGCCAGTGCCGTTGGCTTTGAACGAGGCGGTGTTCTCGATGCCCTTGCGGCGGTCGACCGGCGTGGTGGCCTTGTTTTCCTCGCACCACTTCTTGCTCAGGATCATGAGCTGGGTGATGACCTCGGGCAGGATCGGGAAGGGACCGCGGGTCTCGATCTCGACCACGAAGTCGTTGACCTTGCGCACTTCCTTGATGTCGGTGGTGTTGGACTTCATGTCCGAGCCTTCGCCGGCCGCGCGGGCGAAGCTGAAGATGACGTCGTCGGCGGTGAAGGGCGTGCCGTCGTGGAACTGCACGTTCTTGCGCAGTTCGAAGCGCCAGACGGTGTCCGAGGTCTGCTTCCAGCTGGTGGCCAGCAGCGGCGCCACGCTCATGTCCTTGTTGCGGCCGACCAGGGTTTCGTACACGTTGGCCGTGGTGCTGAGCTGCAGCGATTCGTTGAGCGAATGCGGGTCGAGCGACAGCGCATCGCCCTGGTTCGCCACGCGGATCGTCTGCGCGTTGGCGGCCGTACCGACGGCGCACAGCGCAGACAGGACGGCGGTGGCAAGCACGGTGGATTTGAGATTCATGGGTGGACTCCTGACTGCGTTGAAAAAATGGTTCAGGCCTGCGCGAGCGGCATGCCCTGCTCGACGAGGCCGGCATGCAGGGCGGCGCCCAGCGGCAGGATCTCGTCGTTGAAGTCGTATCGGCTGTTGTGCAGCGAGGTGCTGCCCGCGCCACTGCTGCCGCCCTGCCCGATGCGCAGGTACGCGCCCGGCTTGACCTGCAGCATGAAGGAGAAATCCTCGGCGCCCATGCTCGGCTCCATGTCGCGCTCGACATGCTCGGCACCCACCAGGCGCTCGGCCACGTCGGCGGCAAAGGCGGCTTCGCGCGCGGTGTTGATCGTGGCCGGATAGATCCGTTCGTAGTTGATGCTGGCGCTGGCACCGAAGCCCAGCGCCACGCCGCTGCAGAGTTCGCGCAGGCGATGCTCGATCATGTCCTGCACCTCGGTGCTGAAGGTGCGCACCGTGCCGACCAGCGTGGCCTTGCCCGGGATCACGCTCATCGCGCCCAGGTCGCCCGCCTGCATCGCACAGATGCTGACCACGGCGCTGTCGATCGGGCGCACGTTGCGCGAGACCAGGCTCTGCACCGCCGTGATGAGGTGCGCCGACACCAGCACCGGGTCGATGGTCTGGTAGGCATGGGCGCCATGCCCGCCGCGGCCCGTGACGTCGATCGTGATGCGGTCGGCGGCCGCCATCATCGCGCCCATGTTGAGGCCGATGGTGCCCGGCTTCATCGAGGGCCAGTTGTGCATGCCGTAGACCGACTGCACCGGGAAGCGCTCGAACAGGCCGTCCTCGATCATCACGCGCGCGCCCGCGAAGCCTTCTTCGCCGGGCTGGAAGATCAGCACCGCGGTGCCGTCGAAATTGCGCGTCTGGGCCAGGTAGCGCGCCGCGCCGACCAGCATGGTGGTGTGGCCGTCGTGGCCGCAGCCGTGCATCAGGCCGTGCTTGGCCGACTTCCAGGTGAAGTCGTTGTGCTCGGTCATGGGCAGCGCGTCCATGTCGGCACGCAGGCCGATCATCGCGCCGCGCGTGTCGCTGCGGCCGCGGATCAGGGCCACGAAGCCGGTCTTGCCGATGTTCTCGTGGATCGCGTCGACGCCGCAGGCGCGCAGCGCCTCCTTCACGCGCGCGGCGGTGTAGACCTCCTCGAAGCCGAGCTCGGGGTGCGCGTGCAGGTCGCGGCGCAATGCCGTGAGTTCGGGGTGGAATTCGGCGATGTGCGCGAAGGCGCGGCCCGAGGGCCGCAGTCGTGCCGTCTGCATCTCAGTGGCCTCCGGCCTTGCCCACGCGCAGGCGGGGATCGACCGCGAAGTACAGCAGGTCGACGACCAGGTTGATGACCACGAAGATCAGCGCGATCAGGCACAGGTAGGCCGACATCACCGGGATGTCGGCAAAGGTCACGGCCTGGATGAACAGCAGGCCCATGCCCGGCCACTGGAACACGCTCTCGGTGATGATGGCAAAGGCGATCAGGCCGCCGAGCTGCAGCCCGGTGATGGTCATCACCGGCACCAGCGTGTTCTTCAGCGCATGGCCGAAATGGATGGCGCGGTTGCTCAGGCCCCGTGCCCGCGCGAACTTGATGTAGTCGGTGCGCAGCACCTCCAGCATCTCGGCACGCACCAGCCGCATGATCAGCGTGAGCTGGAAGATCGCCAGCGTGATCGACGGCAGGATCACATGCATCCAGCCATCGACGGTGAAGAGCCCGCTGCTCCACCAGCCGAGCTGCACCGTCTCGCCGCGCCCGAAGCTGGGGAACCAGCCGAGGTGCACCGCGAACACGAGGATCAGCAGGATGCCGATCAGGAAGGTCGGCAGCGACACGCCCACCAGGGACAGCGTCATGAAGACCTGGCTCATGAAGGAGCCGCGGCGCAGCGCGGTGTAGACGCCCATCGGGATGCCGATGGCCAGCGCCATCACACCCGCGACCAGCGCGAGCTCCAGCGTGGCCGGAAAGCGCTCGCCGATCAGCCGAGAGACCTTGGCCCCCTGGCGCAGGCTCAGGCCGAACTCGCCCTGCACCGCATTCGACAGGAAGTGCCAGAACTGGACGAAGAAGGGTTGGTCCAGGCCCAGGTCCGAGCGCAGCTGTTGGATCTGTTCAGGCTTCGCATCCTGTCCCAAAAGGAACACGACCGGGTCGCCGACATACTGGAACAACAAGAAGGAGATGAACGCCACCGCGACCATCACGATCGCAGCCTGAAACAGGCGACGCAGAACAAAAGCAAGCATTCAGGAGATGGCAGTCAAAAGGGTGAATGCTACAGAGCAAGCACCGTGCCCGACCCCGGGTCAAGCGATGTTGACAATTGCCGGCAGATGCGGTGTGCGCGCACTGTTTTGGACCAAAAAGGCCCGATCTTGCGAACGACGCGCATGAAAAAAGCCGCCCGGCTTGCGCCGGGCGGCTTTGGGTTCTGTCAACCAAACTGGCCAGAGGCCAGCGAGGGATTAGAACGAGTGACGGATACCGAAGTCGTAGCCGTTCGAGCTCTTGTTGACGGAGCCAGCGATCGGGGTGCCAACAGCGTTGCCGCCCGGGTAGGTCGTGAAGGCTGCGCCGTTCTTGTTGGACACGTGAGCCAGCGTAGCGTACAGAGCCGTGCGCTTCGACAGGTTGTGCACGTAGCCGAGTGCGAACTTCTGAGCCTTCGGGTCAGCCGACACGCCGTCGACATCGAGCTTGACGATCGAGTACGAAGCGCGGATCAGGCCAGCACCGATCGGAGCGGTAGCGCCGATCAGGAAGCCGTTGGCCTTGGCATCGATGTCAGCCAGACCGGTTTGTTGCACGTCGTTCTTGACTTGCGACAGTTCACCGAAGAGCTTGACGACGCCGAAGTCGTACGAAGCGCCGAGGTTCAGCGTGTTCACGTCAACCGTAGCGGTAGCCGAGTTGAAGGTCTTGCTTTGAGCGTAGGCCAGAGCGACGTCCAGCGGGCCGTTGGCGTAGCCGATGCGACCACCGGTGTAACGACCAGCCTTGCTGTTGAAGCCGGTGTCGTTGTGCACTTGCTCGTCCAGGCCGAGTTGCACTTGACCGTAGAAACCACCCAGGTTCGGCGGCAGGAAGTAGCCGATGGTGTTGCTTGCACGGACGTAGTTGCCGTCGGTCACAGCAGCCAAGCCCAGGCCGCCTGGGACCAGGCCACCAGCGTTGTGGATGGTCGAGATCAGGTTCGTGCCGGCGCCGTTGGTGCCGAACGGATCGAACACGGTGTCGTTCCAGAAGGTCGGGGTGTAATCACGGCCGAGGCGGATTTCACCGAAACCACCCGACAGGCTCACGGTCGAACGACGCGTGAAGTCGAAGGGACGAGCCTTGCTGCCGTCGTCGTTCGACAGCGGAGCTTCGAGCCAGAAACCAGCAGCCAGGCCGCCACCGAGGTCTTCGGTGCCGCGGAAGCCCAGACGGCTGGAGTTGTAGCCGCCGTTACCCAGCACGGTCTGGCTTTGACCATCCTTGACCGAGTAGTGGCTGACCGAAGCGTCGACGATACCGAACAGGGTGACCGACGACTGGGCCGAGGCAACACCGGCAGCAGCCAGAACAGCCAGAGCAACTAGGGATTTTTTCATTGCAAGTTTCTCCAAGGTTAAACATAGGGCTCCGGTGCAGAGAGAACGCTGTGCTGAACACTTTGCGCTCCCACCGGACCCCGGGCCAACCTCCTTTTGGGAAGTTGTTGCTATTGCACCAGACCATCCGCGGCAGGGCAAAAGAATTCACCCGAAATGTCGACTGGGCCGCGCCTTTCGTTGCAAAGATGCGACAAAGCGCCCCCAGCCTCCAAACCTCCACCATGTGAAAAGCGCCAGCCGCCTCTTGGCACGGCCGTCCACCACGTCAGAATGGCCGGATGCTTCGCTCCATCGACCCGTTCCTCGTGGCCGCCGACTCGGCCTTGCGCACCCTGTTCGCCAAACCACACGCCACGCGCGCCACGCCCGCGCCCGACACGCCGCCCTCGGACCTGACACCGGCCCAGCGCAAGGAAGCCGGTGCGCTGATGCGAGTGAACCACGTGGGCGAGGTGTGCGCCCAGGCGCTCTACACGGCCCAGGCGGCCTCCACCCGCGATCCGGTCCTGCGCGCACACTTCATGGAGGCCGCGCAGGAAGAGACCGATCACCTGGCCTGGACCCGCGAACGCCTGGATGCGCTGGGCGACCGGCCTTCGTGGCTGAATCCGCTCTGGTATGCCGGCGCCTTCGGGCTGGGCCTGCTGGCCGGGCGCGCCGGCGACCCGCTGAGCCTGGGCTTCGTGGCCGAGACCGAGCGGCAGGTCGAGGCGCACCTCGACAGCCACCTCGGCCGCCTGCCCGCGGGCGACACCGAATCCCGTGCCGTGGTGAACCAGATGAAGCTCGACGAAGCACGCCACGCCGCCCAGGCCTGGGATGCCGGCGCCACCGACCTGCCGGCGCCGGCCAAGCTGCTGATGCGGGCCGCCTCCCGGGTCATGACCACGGTGGCGCACCGGATCTGACGCCACGGCCTCCGCTCAGCGCTCGATCAGGTCGAAGCTGGTCGTGATCTCGGCCATCTTGCCCAGCATGATGCTGGCCGAGCAGTAGGTGTCGTGGCTCAGGGCGATGGCGCGCTCGACGGCGGCCGCCGGGATGCCCTTGCCGGTCACGGTGAAGTGCATGTGGATCTTGGTGAACACCTTGGGATCGGTCTCGGCGCGCTCGCTGGTCAGCTTGACGCTGCAACCTTCCACGGCATGCCGGCCGCGCTTGAGGATCAGCACCACGTCGTAGGCGGTGCAGCCGCCGGTGCCGGCGAGCACCGTCTCCATCGGTCGCGGCGCGAGGTTCTGGCCCCCGTTCTGCGGCTTGGCGGCATCGGGGGCGCCGTCCATCGTGAGGACGTGACCACTGCCGGTCTCGGCCACGAAGCCCATGGCCGATCGCGTGCCCGCGTTGCCGGTCCAGCTGACTGTGCATTCCATGTCTCAAACTCCAGAAAAGTAGGCGCTACCGTCTAAAAATCACGGTGGCGGCCCGATTTGTGTGGGAAAAGCATCACTGCTTGTTGCATTGCAGCAAACAACCGATATACTTTATTTCATCGCACACAGACATGTGTGCACCGGTTGTCTCCTCCACCCTCTCAATTGGTGGATTTAGCCCCGAGTCGCAAGACTCGGGGCTTTTTTCTTGAAGGCTGTCCCACCCCCGAAGCGCTTTCAGCGCTTTCCCCTCAATGGGGCGACACCGGCGGCCTGGCAAAGCCAGTTCTGCGGTGTCCCTGGAATGGCTTGCGCCGGTTTTGGAGGTGCGAGGCAGCGCAGTGGAAAACTATCATCGGGACTCCATGCCACAGAACACCCCCCCGCTGACCCCCGCCGATTACCTCAAGAAGATCCTGACCGCCCGCGTCTACGACGTCGCGGTGGAATCGGCCCTCGAACCCGCCCGCGCCCTGAGCGCGCGTATCGGCAACACCGTCCTCCTGAAGCGCGAAGACCAGCAGCCGGTGTTCAGCTTCAAGCTGCGCGGTGCCTACAACAAGATGGCCAAGCTCAGCGCCGCGCAGCTCGCGAGCGGCGTGATTTGCGCGTCGGCCGGCAACCACGCCCAAGGCGTGGCGCTCAGCGCCCGCACCCTGGGCACCCGCGCCGTCGTCGTGATGCCGGTGACCACGCCCCAGCTCAAGATCGACGCGGTGCGCGCGCTCGGCGGCGAAGTCGCGCTGTTCGGCGACAGCTATTCCGATGCCTACGGCCACGCGCTGGAACTGCAGGCCGCCCAGGGCCTGACCTTCGTCCATCCCTTCGACGATCCCGACGTGATCGCCGGCCAGGGCACCATCGCGATGGAGATCCTGCGCCAGCACCAGGGCCCGCTCGATGCGGTGTTCGTCGCCATCGGCGGTGGCGGCCTGATCTCCGGCGTGGCCAACTACATCAAGGCCGTGCGCCCCGAGATCAAGGTGATCGGCGTGCAGATGAACGACTCCGACGCGATGATGCAGTCGGTCGCGGCGCACGAGCGCATCACGCTGCCCGACGTGGGCCTGTTCTCCGACGGCACCGCCGTCAAGCTGGTGGGCGAGGAAACCTTCCGCATCGCGCGCGACCTGGTCGACGAGTTCATCACGGTCGACACCGACGCCGTTTGCGCCGGCATCAAGGACGTGTTCATCGACACCCGCAGCATCGTCGAGCCGGCCGGCGCGCTGGCCGTGGCGGCGATCAAGGAATATGTCGAGCGCCACGGCAAGCGCGGCGAGACCTATGCCGCGATCCTGTGCGGCGCGAACATGAACTTCGACCGGCTGCGCTTCGTGGCCGAACGTGCGGAGGTCGGCGAGGAGCGCGAGGCGCTGTTCGCCGTGACCATTCCCGAAGCACGCGGCAGCTTCCGACGCTTCTGCGAACTGGTCAGCGAACTGCCGGGCGCATCGCGCAACGTGACCGAATTCAACTACCGCATCAGCGACACGAAGGAGGCGCATGTGTTCGTCGGCCTGACGACCACCGTGCGCGGCGAATCGACAACCATCGCCGGCACCTTCGAAGCCCACGGCTTCGGCGCCATCGACCTGACGCACGACGAGCTGGCCAAGGAGCACATCCGCCACATGGTGGGCGGGCGCACCGGCCTGGCCCACGACGAACGGCTGCTGCGCTTCGTGTTCCCGGAGCGGCCGGGCGCGTTGCTGAAATTCCTGAACATGATGCGGCCCAACTGGAACATCAGCCTGTTCCACTACCGCAACCAGGGCGCCGACTACGGACGCATCCTGGTGGGACTACAGGTCCCCGGCACCGACCACGCGGCCTTCGACGATTTCCTGAAGACGCTGGGCTATCCCTTCGTGGAAGAGACCGCGAACCCGGTCTACCGCCTGTTTCTGCAGGCCTGAGCGAATCGTCTCAGCTGTTACCCGCGGTCACGGGCGCGGGCGGCGCCGGAATCGCCAGGGGGCGCACCGGCAACTGCAGCGTGATCGCCGTGGCCGAACCGACGCTGCCGCCCAGTGCGGCGCTGCGCACGCCCACCGATTGCAGCACGTAGCCATCGACCAGCTGGCTGCCGACCCGGAACGGCCGCGCGGGCTTGCCGTCGACGGCGATCAGCGCGGCGCCCTGCTGGGCACTGTCGGCCACCACGCCCAGCAAGGCGAAACGGCTGGCCGCCTGCGGCGTGGCGGCGGCAACGGCCGTCTTGTTGGACGGCGCGCCGAACAGCTGCGCCACCGCGGCGGTATCGATCGTCGCGGCGGGCGCACCGGACACCGGGGGCGGTGCCAGGCCATCGGCGGGTGCCGCCAGCCGCAGCCCCCAGAACACCACACTGGCCGCGGCCAGTGCCCACACCCCGAGCGTCGTGGTGGCGGCGGGCCAGCGAGGAGATGCGTAGAGAAGCGACATGGGGCCGGATTATCATTCAGCGACGCACTCCCTTCATGTCAACGACCGATACTTTTCCCATGCCTTCCTACCGCAGCCCTACCGCACGCGCCCTGCAGCGCGGCTTCACGCTGATCGAACTGATGGTGGTGCTGGTCATCATCGGCGTGCTGGCCGCGCTGATCGTGCCCAACGTGATCGGCCGTGCCGACGACGCGCGCGCCACCGCCGCCAAGACCGACGTCAACAACATCATGCAGGCGCTCAAGCTCTACCGCCTGGACAACCAGCGCTACCCGACGGCCGAACAAGGCCTGCAGGCGCTGGTGACGCGCCCCACCACCGGCCCCGCCGCCCCGAACTGGAAGCCCTACGTCGAGAAGCTTCCCAACGACCCCTGGGGCCGCCCTTACCAGTACCTGAACCCCGGCATCAAGGGCGAGATCGACGTGCTCTCGCTGGGTGCCGACGGTCAGCCCGGCGGGGAGGGCAACAATGCCGACGTCGGCAGCTGGCAGTAAGCAAGCCTCGCCGCGCAACGCCCGAGCCCCTGCACGCCTCCACGGCTTCACGCTGCTGGAATTGCTGGTGGTGATCGCGATCATCGCGATGGCCACCGCCGGCGTCGGCCTGGCGCTGCGCGATTCGGGACAGGCCTCGCTCGAGCGCGAAGGCGACCGGCTCGCCGCGCTGCTCGAATCGGCACGCGCCCAGTCGCGGGCCAGCGGCGCGGTGGTGCGCTGGCACCTCACGCCGCAGGGGCCGGGCGCCTTCGCCTTCGATGGCCTGCCGCCGGACGCACTTCCCACCCACTGGATGGCCGAGGGCATCAGCGCGCAGCCGATCGCGTCCGACGGCCAGCCGACCGCCGCCCTCCAGCTGGGGCCCGAACCCATCATCGCGGCGCAACAGGTGCTGATCACCAGCAACACCCCTCCGGGGCGAAGCCTGCGCATCGCCACCGATGGCTTGCGGCCCTTCGCCGTGACCTCGCCATGACGCGCCGCGCCGCCGCTGCCGTCGCCGCGGGCTTCACGCTGATCGAGGTGCTGGTCGCGCTGGCCATCGTCGCCATTGCCCTGGCGGCCGGCACGCAGGCCGTGTCGGCGCTGACCCGCAATGCCCAGCGCCAGAGCGACGTGATGCTGGCCCAGCTCTGCGCCGAGAACGAACTGGTCAAGGCCCGCCTGGCGCGCCAGATGCCCGCCGTCGGCACCGCCACGCTGGTCTGCAGCCAGGCCGGCATGGATTTCGCCGTCACGATCTCGACCACGCAGACGCTCAACCCCAACTTCCGTCGCGTCGACGTGCAGGTGCGCGATGCGTCCGACGCGTCGGTGCTGCAGGTCTCGACGGTGATCAGCCGCTACTGACATGCGCACCCGAACAAGTGCCGGCGGGTTCACGCTGATCGAGCTGCTGGTCGCGATCGCGGCCATGGCACTGCTCGCCCTGATGAGCTGGCGCGGCATCGACGGCATGACGCGCGCGCAGGCGCAGACGCAGGCCCGTGGCGACGCCGTACTGACCCTGCAGACCACGCTGTCGCAATGGTCCACGGACCTCGATGCCACGGTGACCCTGACGCAGTTGCGGCCGATCGAATGGAACGGCAGCGTGCTGCGGCTCACGCGCCGCAACGCCGACAACACCCTGCCCGCGCTCTACGTGGTGGCCTGGGCCCTGCATACCGACGCTGCCGGTGCCACGCAGTGGCAGCGCTGGCAATCGCCCGCCATCGTGACGCGCGCCGAATGGCAGCAAGCCTGGGACCGCGCCGGTGCCTGGGGCCAGGAAGGCGTCGTGGCCGGCGGCAGCGCGCTGTCGCTGATCCCGCTGGCCAGCTGGCAGCTCGCCTACTTCCAGGGCGGCGTCTGGACGGAGGCGGTCAGCTCCGAGGCCAACACGATTCCCGAAGGCATCCGGCTGGTGCTGCAGCTGCCGCCCGGCGCCTCCCTGACCGGCACGCTGACCCGCGACTGGGTCCGGCCGACCGCCGCCACCCCGAAGACATGAGCACGCCACGCCCCACCTCCGCCGGCCGACAGGCTGGTGCCGCCCTGCTGGCCGCGATGCTCACGGTCACGTTGGTGGCCACCTTTGCTGCCGCGGCGCTGTGGCAGCAGTGGCGCGCGACCGAGGTCGAGTCGGCCGAACGCGCGCGGGTCCAGGCCGCCTGGGTGCTGATCGGCGCGCTCGACTGGTCGCGCCTGATCCTGCGCGAAGACGGCCGCAGCGGCGAGACGGACAACCTGACCGAACCCTGGGCCGTGCCACTGGAGGAAGCGCGGCTGTCGAGCTTCCTGGCGGGCGACAAGAATGTCTCGAGCGACGCCCTCGAGGGCCTGCCCGACGCCTTCCTGTCGGGCCGCATCGTGGATGCGCAGTCCAAGCTCAACGTGATGAACCTGGTGGCCGAAGGCAAGCCGGTGCCCGCGGCCGTGGCCGCGTTCACCAAGCTGTTCGGACTGCTGAACCTGCCGGGGCAGGAGGTGGCGGTCATGACCAACGCCCTGCAGCGCGCCAATCCACCGCCGGTCGTCCCCTCGCCGAACGGCGGCACGCCGGTCAGCACACCAGCGGACGACACCGACAAGCCGCTGATTCCGCAGCAGGTGTCGCAACTGACCTGGCTCGGCGTCTCGCCCGCCACGGTGGCGGTGATCGAGCCGTACGTCACGGTGCTGCCGGAGCGCACCCCGCTCAACATCAACACCGCCAGCGCCGAAGCCCTGTATGCGAGCATTCCGGAACTCGACCTTGCCGGCGCCCAACGCCTGGTGACCCAGCGGGCGCGCAGCTACTTCCGAAGCCCGGCCGATGCAAAACCCTTCATGGGCTCGGCGCAGTTCCCCGATGGACAGCATGGCGTGAAAACCGGCTACTTCGAAGTGCACGGCCGGCTGCGGCTCGATCGCCACTGGGTCGATGAGCACTCCCTGGTGAAGCGCAACGGCATGGAAATCACCATCCTGTGGCGAGAACGTGGCGCCGGTGCGAGCTTGTTACCGGATAAGCCACAACGTTAAAACACGCTGACATAAAGATCAATTAAAAGACGCTGCAGCACGCATCGGCACTGAATCGATCGCTATGAACTCCATAGCGAAAGCGGTCAGCCCTCTCCTACAATAGCCCCCTTTTCGACCGCCATGCCCCTGCTCATCGTCACCCTTCCCCCTCCACCCGCGCCCACCGGTGGCGAGTACGGCTGGGCGACGTGGTCCAGCGACGGGCGCAAGCTGCAGGGCGAGGGCAGCGCGTTGCCGGCCTTGCTCCCCGCCAGCGACGAGCTGACGCTGGCACTGCCCGCGGCGGGACTGTCCTGGCACCAGCTCACGCTGCCCCAGGGCAGCCTGAGCAGCACCGCACGACTGCGTGCCGTGCTCAACGGCCTGCTCGAAGACCGGCTGCTCGAGGAGCCCGAGAACCTGCACTTCGCCCTCGAGCCCGATGCCGCCGTCGGCAGACCCGTGTGGGTCGCGGCCTGCAACAAGGCCTGGCTGCGCAGCGCGGTGCAAGCGCTCGAAGGCTCGGGCCATCGCGTCAACCGCATCGTCCCCGAGTTCGTGCCTCAACCCGCGGGCGCCCCGGCACAGCTGTTCGCCACCGGTCAACCCGACAACGCGCTGCTCACGCTGTGCGACGGCCAAGGCGTTCTCACGCTGCCGCTCGCGCCCGCCGGCGTGGCCGCCCTGGGCACGCTGCCCGAAGACACGCTGGCATGGGCCGAGCCGGCCGTGGCCGAACGGGCCGACGACCTGCTCGCGCGCCGTGTGCCGATCACCAAACCGAGCGAGCGCTGGCTGCAGGCCGCGCAGTCCGGCTGGGACCTCGCCCAGTTCGACCTGGCCTCCACCGGCCGCGCGCGCGCCAGCAAGAAGCTCGGCGCGATCGTGCAGACGCTGTGGCGCGGCCCGCAGTGGCGCGCCGCGCGCTGGGGCGTGCTGCTGCTGCTGGCCGCACAACTCATCGGCGTGAACGCCTGGGCCTGGAAGGAACGCCAGGCACTCGATGCCAAACGCAGCGCGATCCGCACCATCCTGGTCCAGACCTTTCCGTCGGTCCCGGTCTACGAACCGCAGCTGCAGATGGCCCGCGAGGTGGCCACGCTGCAGCAGGCCACCGGCGGCGTCTCGCCGGCCGATCTCGAGCCCATGCTGGGCGCGCTGGCCACGAGCCTGCCGGCCGGCCGCATCCCCACCGCCGTCGACTACAGCGCCGGTCAGCTGCGCCTGCGCGGCCTGGCGCTGGGCATGTCTGAAACCAATGCCTTGTCGACCACGCTGGCCTCGCGCGGCTACAGCGCGCGCAGCGAAGGCGACCTGCTGCTGGTGCAGGCGGAGGCCCAACGATGAGCACGTGGATCGACAAACTGCAGGCCCGCTGGGCTGCCTGGTGGCCGGCGCTGGCACCGCGCGAGCAACGCCTGGTCCAGGGCATGGCCGCGCTGGTGCTGCTGGCCCTGCTCTGGTGGGTGGCGCTGGCACCGGCCCTGCGCACGCTGTCCACCGCGCCGGCCGCGCATGCCGAACTCGACGCCCAGCTGCAGCGCATGAGCGCACTGCAGATCCAGGCCAAGGCCCTGCAATCGCAGCCCCGTGCCAGCCGTGACGAAGCCTTGCGCGCCATCGAATCCTCGGTGCAGCAAAGCCTGGGCGCCAATGCGCAGATGCAGGTCGCCGGTGCCGGCGAAGGCGTGCTGGTCACGCTGCGCGGCACCTCGGCCGACGGCCTGGCGCAATGGCTGGCCCAGGCGCGCGGCAACGCCCGCGCAGTGCCGCGTGAAGTGCACCTGACGCGCTCGCAGGCGGGCGCCGCGCCGGCGACGCGCGGCCCCACCACGGCCGCCCCCGCACCGGCAGATGCCCTGGTGCGCTGGGACGGCACGCTGGTCATGAACCTGCCTGCGAAGTGAGGCCGCTCCGCATGGCGCCCCGCTCCTCTTCTCTCGCGCCGCCCACCGCCGGCTGGCGCTGGGCGCTCGTCGGCGCGCTGCTGGGCGCGGTCGCGACGCTGGCCTTCTATGCACCCGCACGCTGGCTGGCCGCGGCACTGGCCGAGCTCAGCGGCAACCAGCTGCAGTTGATCAACGCACGCGGCACGGTCTGGAACGGCAACGCCGGCGTGGTGTTCTCCAGCGGTGGACGCGGCGCCGAATCGATCTCGCTGCCCGGCACGCTGAGCTGGACGCTGCGGCCGGGCTGGGGTGCCGTCAATGCCGCCTTCACGCTGCCCTGCTGTGCGCCGCAGCCGCTGCGCCTGCAGGTCCGGCCTCGCGCCGGCGGTGCGCTGCTCGCCTGGAGCGACGGCCGCTCGAACTGGCCTGCGGCCATGCTCAGCGGCTTCGGCGCGCCCTGGAACACGCTCAAGCCCGAAGGCATGCTCGAACTGTCGACGCAGGCCTTCACCATGGAATTCAAGGGCCGGGCACTCGGCCTCGCGGGCCGGGCCACGCTCGACGCCACCGACATCTCGTCGAGTCTCTCGACGCTGCGCCCCATGGGCAGCTACCGCGTGACCGTCGAAGGCGGCCCCGCGCCGAGCCTGCTGCTGACCACCCGTGAAGGCAGCCTCGTGCTCAGCGGCAGCGGCCGCTGGAGCGGCACCGCCATGCGCTTCGACGGCGAGGCCAGTGCGGCCCCGGGCCGCGAAGACGCGCTTTCGAACTTGTTGAACATCATCGGGCGGCGCCAAGGCACGCGCTCGCTCATCACACTGGGTTGACCATGAAGCATCTGTCTTCTCACGGCATGCGCCTCGGCCTTGTCGCACTCGCGGCACAGGTCCTGATGACCGCCTGCCTTCCCGCGGCCTTCGCGCAGGATGCGCCGCGCCGCGGCGAGCCGATCACGCTGAACTTCAGCAGTGCCGAGATCGAATCGGTGGCACGCACCATGGCCGTGATCACCGGTCGCGACGTGGTGGTCGATCCACGCGTCAAGGGCACGATCAGCCTGCAGACCGACCGCGCCATCCCGCCAGCGGCGGCCTTCAACCAGTTCGCGGCGGCGCTGCGGCTGCAGGGCTTCGCGATCGTCGAGGCCGACGGGCTCTACAAGATCGTGCCCGAGGCCGACGCCAAGCTGCAGAGCAGCACCGTGGTCAGCTCCACCGGTGCCGCGGCCCGCATGAGCGGCAACCAGATCGTCACCCAGGTCTTCAAGCTCAACTACGAGGCGGCCAACAACCTGCTGCCGGTGCTGCGCCCGCTGATCGCGCCGAACAACACCATCAACGTGAACCCCGGCAACAACTCGCTGGTGATCACCGACTACGCCGAGAACATGCAGCGCCTGGCGCGCATCGTGGCCTCGCTCGACGTGCCCAACGCGTCGGACATCGAGGTGATCCAACTGCGCCATTCCGTGGCCACCGACATGGTGCCGCTGATCACGCGGCTGATCGAAGGCGGCAGCGCCACCGGCCCGGCGGGCGCCGCACCCGGCACGGTCGACGCCACCTTCCGCACCACGCTGGTGGCCGACCCGCGCAGCAACGCGCTGATCCTGCGCGCGGCCAATCCGGCCCGCGTCCAGCTGGTGCGCACGCTGGTCGACAAGCTCGACCGCCCGGCCTTCGACAACGGCAACGGCGCGGCCGGCAACATCTACGTGGTGTACCTGAAGAACGCCGACGCGGTGCGGCTCGCCACCACGCTGCGCGCCGCCATGTCGACCGATGCCCGCGGCACCGGCGGCAACTCCGGCGCGGCCGGCACGCTGGGCAGCGCCACCAACCCGCAGACCGTGGGCCAGACCGGCAACACCAGCCAGAGCGGCAGCACCACCAGCGCCGCGGCCACCACGCCGCTCAACAACGCCAACCAGCCCTCGACCGGTGGCCAGATCCAGGCCGACCCCTCGACCAACTCGCTGATCATCTCGGCGCCCGAGCCGCAGTACCGCCAGCTGCGCGCGGTGATCGACAAGCTCGACAGCCGCCGTGCGCAGGTGATGGTCGAAAGCCTGATCGTCGAGGTCAACGCCGACAAGGCGGCCGAGTTCGGCGTGCAGTGGCAGACCGCCATCGGCTCCACCGGCGCGGTCGGCACCAACTCCAGCCTCGGCGGCCAGAACATCTTCAATCTCTCGGCCGCCACAGCGGCCGGCGGCGTGCCCTCGCAGCCCTCGAGCGGCTTCAACATCGGCCTGGGCACCAAGATCAACGGCGTGAACGCGCTGGGCCTGGTGGCGCGCTTCCTGCAGAGCAACGGCGAAGGCAACGTGCTCTCGACGCCCAACCTGCTGACGCTGGACAACGAGGAAGCCAAGATCGTGATCGGCCAGAACGTGCCCTTCGTGACCGGCCAGTACACCAACACCGGCAGCAGCAGCACCAACGTCAGCCCGTTCCAGACCGTCGAGCGCAAGGACGTCGGCCTGACGCTGCGCGTGCGGCCGCAGATCAGCGAGAACGGCACGGTCAAGATGACCATCTTCCAGGAAGTGTCGAGCGTGGTCGCGGGCACCGCCAACAACACCAACGGACCGACCACCTCCAAGCGCTCGATCGAATCGAGCGTGCTGGTGGACGACGGCAGCATCATCGTCATCGGCGGCCTGCTGACCGACGAGTACGCGCGGGCCGACGAGAAGGTGCCCGGCCTGGGCGACATCCCGGTGCTCGGCAACCTGTTCAAGAGCGAGACGCGCAGCCGCAAGAAGACCAACCTGATGGTGTTCCTGCGGCCGATGGTGCTGCGCGACAGCATCAGCGGCGAGGCGGTCGCGACCGAGCGCTACGACATGCTGCGCACCCTGCAGCAGAACCTGCAGCCGGCCACCGACAACGTGATGCTGCGCGGCGTGACCGAGGCGCCCGTGCTGCCCCAGCTGCCCCAGCTGCTGCTGCAGCCGACGCCCGACTCGAACGACAGCAGCCGGCGCATCGAGGGCACGCGCCTGATCCCGCCGCCGATGATCGACAACAGGGTCGCGCCCAAGGACACGCCGCTCAAGGGCACGCTGCCCCCGACCGCCGACCCCGCGACCACGCGCGAACTGCCCTGAGCACCGACGGGCGATGCGTTACCCCCTCCCCTACGCCTTCGCGCGTGCCCAGCAGCTGCTTCTGGAAGAAGCCGACGACGGCAGCCTGACGCTCTGGATGCCGAGCGACCCGCCACGCAGCGCGCTGGGCGAAGTCGCACGCCGCTTCCCGATCAAGACCTTCGAGCCGCTGCCGACCGAGCAACTGGCGCAGCGCATCAGCGCCGCCTACTCCAACGGCGAATCGAACGCCGCCACGGTGGTCAGCGAAGTCCAGGGCGAGGCCGACCTCTCGCGCATGATGCAGGAGCTGCCGGCCGTCGAGGACTTGCTGGAATCGGCCGGCGACGCGCCCATCATCCGGATGCTCAACGCGCTGCTCACCCAGGCCGCGCGCGACGGCGCCAGCGACATCCACATCGAACCCTACGAGCGCACGTCGTCGGTGCGCTTTCGCATCGACGGCACGCTGCGCGAAGTGGTCAAGCCCAACCGCGCGCTGCATGCCGCGCTGATTTCGCGGCTGAAGATCATGGCCGACCTCGACATCGCCGAGAAGCGCCTGCCGCAGGACGGCCGCATCTCGCTGCGCATCGGCACCCGCGCGGTCGACGTGCGCGTGTCGACGCTGCCCAGCGCGCACGGCGAACGCGCGGTGCTGCGGCTCTTGGACAAGAACGAGAGCAAGCTCACGCTCGAATCGGTGGGCATGCTGGGCGACACGCTGTCGCGCTTCGAGACGCTGATCGCGCAACCGCACGGCATCATCCTCGTGACCGGCCCGACCGGCTCGGGCAAGACCACCACGCTGTACTCGGCGCTGGCGCGGCTCGACGCCACGCGCAGCAACATCATGACGGTCGAGGACCCGATCGAGTACGAGCTGGCCGGTGTCGGCCAGACGCAGGTCAATGCCAAGATCGACCTGACCTTCGCCAAGGCCCTGCGCGCGATCCTGCGGCAGGACCCGGACGTGATCATGATCGGCGAAATCCGCGACTTCGAGACCGCGCAGATCGCCATCCAGGCCTCGCTCACCGGCCATCTGGTGCTCGCCACGCTGCACACCAACGACGCGGTCAGCGCCGTCACCCGGCTCACCGACATGGGCGTCGAACCCTTCCTGCTGAGCTCCTCGCTGCTGGGCGTGCTCGCGCAGCGGCTGGTGCGCCGGCTGTGCCCGACCTGCGCCCAGCGCGCGGAGAACGGCGAGGCCGCGCCGGTCGGCTGCGACGCCTGCGGCCAGACCGGCTACCAGGGCCGCACCGGCATCTTCGAACTGCTGGTGGCCGACGAGGCCGTGCAGTCGCTGATCCACAGCCGTGCGCCCGAAAGCCAGATCTTCACCGCAGCCGAACGCGGCGGCCTGCGCTCGATGCGCGCCGACGGCGAGCGGCTGGTGCAGGCCGGCATCACCTCGCGCGCCGAGCTGCTGCGCGTGACGCGAGACTGACGTGCCCGCCTATTCCTTCGAAGCCATCGACGCGCAGGGCAACGCCCGCAAGGGCGTGCTCGAGGCCGACACCGCGCGCAATGCGCGCGGCATGCTGCGCGCGCAGCAACTCATTCCGCTCGAAGTCACGATCGTCGGCGACGCCAGTGCGCAACGGCGCGAATCGGGCGGTTGGCGCAATCTCTTCGGCGGCGCCCGGGCCTTCAGCACCACCGAGCTGGCGGTGTGGACGCGGCAGATCGCGGGCCTGGTGTCCTCCGGGCTGCCGCTGGAACGCGCGCTCACCGCGCTGACCGACGAGGCCGAGCGCGAGAACCAGCGCAACCTCGTGGCCTCGCTGCGCGCCGAGGTCAATGCCGGCTCGCCCTTCGCGCGCGCGCTGGCGCAGCATCCGCGCGAGTTCTCGCCGATCTACACCGCGGTCATCGGGGCCGGCGAACACAGCGGCAACCTCGGCCTGGTGCTCGAGCGCCTGGCCGACGACCTCGAACAACGCCAGGCCTTGCAGCAGAAGCTGGTGGGCGCGGCGCTCTACCCGGCCATCGTCACGCTGGTGGCGATCGTGATCGTGATCTTCCTGGTGAGCTACGTGGTGCCGCAGGTGGCCAACGTGTTCGCCGGCACCAAGCGCGCGCTGCCCTTTCTCACCGTGGTGATGCTGGGCCTGAGCGCCTTCGTGCGCAACTACGGCTGGGCCATGCTGATCGTGCTCGCGGCCGGTGTGGTCACGGTGCGCACCGCGCTCGCGCGGCCGGCCTTCCGCGAAAAGTTCGATGCCGCCTGGCTCAACCTGCCGCTGGTGGGCAAGCTGGCGCGCGGCTACAACGCGGCGCGCTTCGCCAGCACGCTGGCCATGCTGACGACCGCCGGCGTGCCGATCCTGCGCGCGCTGCAGGCCGCGGCCGAGACGCTGGGCAACCGCGCGATGCGCGCCGACGCGCTCGATGCGCTGGTGCTGGTGCGCGAAGGCGCACCGCTGGCCTCGGCCCTGGCGCAGAAGAAGCGCTTCCCCGGCATCGTCTCGATGTTCGCGCGGCTGGGCGAACAGACCGGCACGCTGCCGCTGATGCTGCAGCGCGCCGCCACCCAACTCGGCGCCGAGGTGCAGCGCCGCGCGATGCACCTGGCCACCATCCTCGAGCCGTTGCTGATCGTGGGCATGGGCGGGGTCGTGATGCTGATCGTGCTCGCGGTGCTGATGCCGATCATCCAGCTCAACCAGTTCGTGAAGTAGACGCCATGGCCGCCACCCTCGACGACAAGCTGGTGGTGGCGATCTCCTCGCGTGCCCTGTTCAACCTCGAGGAAGAGAACAGGATCTTCGAGTCGGGCGACAACGAGGGCTACATGCGGCTGCAGCTGGAGCGCATCGACCAGCCGGCCGCGCCGGGCATCGCCTACTCGCTGATCCGCAAGCTGCTGCGCTTCAACGACGACGGCGTGCAGCGTGTCGAGGTGGTGATCCTCTCGCGCAACGACCCGGTCTCGGGCATGCGCATCTTCCGCTCCAGCACGGCCGCGGGCCTGCCGTTGCAGCGCGGCGTGTTCACCCAGGGCCGCGCGCCTTTCGGCTACCTGCGCGCGCTGCGGGCCCACCTGTTCCTCTCGGTCAACGCGCAGGACGTGCGCGAGGCGCTGCATGCCGGCTTTCCCGCGGCGCGCGTGCTGGTCGAGTCGGTCAAGGCCGGCGACGCCTTCCCCAACGAAGTGCGCATCGCCTTCGACGGCGACGCCGTGCTGTTCAGCGACGAGGCCGAGCGCGTGTTCCAGGCCGAAGGGCTCGACGCCTTCCAGCTGCACGAATCGAGCAAGGCCGAGCTGCCCCTGCCCGAGGGGCCGTTCAAGCCGCTGCTGATGGCCCTGCATCGCCTGCAGATGGCCGGCAACGCCTCGATGCGCATCCGCACCGCGCTGGTCACGGCGCGCAGCGCGCCGGCGCACGAGCGCGCGATCCGCACGCTGATGAACTGGAACATCCGCGTCGACGAGGCGATGTTCCTGGGCGGCCTGCCCAAGGGCGAGTTCCTGCGCGAGTTCGAGCCCGACTTCTTCTTCGACGACCAGACCGGTCACGTCGATGCGGCCGCGCGCCATGTGCCGGCCGGGCATGTGAGCAGCGGCATCAGCAACGAGCCCTGAGCGCCGCGCGCGACGCTGGGTCGCGCGTTCTTCCCTGCGGTTTTGCACGCCCCGAGGCGCCTCGGGCGCGATCTCGATGCACGCCATGTCATGGAACGTTCATCGCGGGGTCATGCCCGCTGCCTAGCCTCGCGCGGTGTCCGGTGCATGCGGCGGCGCCTGTTGGCAGCCCCCGATGCACACCCATGTTCCGGCGCACCCGCGCGCAGAGAAGCGCTCACCGACAACAACGATTCCGAGGATCCCACCCCATGCGAACTCCATCCCTTGGCGCGCGTCTCGCGACCGCGCTCGTGCTGGCGTGCGCGCTGTCCGCCTGCGGCGGCAGCAGCGACAACGGCACGCCGACCCCCACGCCGCCGACGACGCCCACCACCCCGACCACGCCGCCCGCACCCGACACCGGCGTGCCCCCCGTGATGCGCTGCGCGCCATGAACGATCCGAAGAAGCAAGCCATGAACTCCCGTCGCAAATTCCTCACCGGCACGGCCACCACCGGCCTGGCCGCGCTTTCGCTGAGCGCCTTCCCACCCAGCATCCGGCGCGCGCTTGCGATCCCGGCCAACAACAAGACCGGCACGATTCAAGACGTCGAGCACATCGTGATCCTGATGCAGGAGAACCGCTCCTTCGACAACTACTTCGGCACGCTGCCGGGCGTGCGCGGCTTCGGCGACCGCTTCACCGTGCCGCTGCCCGGCGGGCGCAACGTGTGGCAGCAGGCCGACGGCAACGGCCGGCTCGTGATGCCCTACCACCTCGACCAGTCCAAGGGCAACGCGCAGCGCGTGGACGGTACACCGCATGAATGGGACGACAGCCAGAACGCCTGGGACGGCGGCCGCCTCTCTCAATGGCCGCGCTACAAGCACGATGCATCCATGGGCTACTTCAAGGAAGCGGAAGTGCCGTTCCAGTTCTCGCTGGCCAACGCCTTCACGCTGTGCGACAGCTACCACGCCGCGATGCACACCGGCACCGATGCCAACCGCTCCTTCCATCTCACCGGCACCAACGGCCCGACCGCCCAGGGCGTGGCCTACGTCAACAACGAATGGGACTGGCTGGACGGGCGCGCGTCCGCGGTGAACACCGGCTATACGTGGAAGACCTATGCCGAGCGGCTCGAAGATGCGGGCGTCAACTGGATCTGCTACCAGAACATGCCCGACGAATGGGGCGACAACATGCTCGGCGCCTTCCGCCAGTTCCGCCGCGCCAACCGCGCCTCGGCCTTCCCGGTCTCCAGCGGCGGCGGCCCCGGCGCGCCGTATTCCAACCCCGGCCAGGCCGTGCCCTACCACGCCTACGACGCGGCCAGCGACAACCCCGGCAACCCGCTCTACAAGGGCATCGCCAACACCCTGCCGGGCACCAAGCCCGAGGAGTACCTCGACGCCTTCCGCAAGGACGTGCTGGCGGGCCGCCTGCCGCAGGTGAGCTGGATCAGTGCGCCCTCGGCCTACTGCGAGCATCCAGGCCCTTCCAGCCCGGTGCAGGGCGCCTGGTTCATCCAGGAGATCCTGGACGCCCTGACCGCCGCGCCCGAGGTCTGGAGCAAGACCGTGCTGCTGGTCAACTTCGACGAGAACGACGGTTTCTTCGACCACGTGCCTTCGCCTTCGGCACCCTCGCTCGACGCCAACAAGAAGCCGGCCGGCAAGACCACGCTGGCCGATGCCGACCTGGCGCACGAGTACTTCACACAGCCGCCGCCCGCGGGCAGCAGCTCGCAGCCCCCGACCGACAGCCGCGTCTTCGGCCCCGGCCCGCGCGTGCCGATGTACGTGATCTCGCCCTGGAGCCGCGGCGGCTGGGTCAACTCGCAGGCCTTCGACCACACCTCGGTGCTGCGCTTCATCGAGGCCCGCTTCGGCGTCAAGGAGCCGAACATCTCGCCCTTCCGGCGCGCGGTGTGCGGCGACCTCACGAGCGCCTTCAACTTCGCCACGCCCAACACCGAAACGCTGCCGACGCTCGGCGGGCGCCTGAGCCGGGACCAGGCCGACCAGTTGCGCACCGACCAGGGCAAGCTGCCCCAGGTGCCGCTGCCGCTCGATCCGCAGCTGCCGCGCCAGCCCACCGGCACCCGCCCTTCGCGCGCACTGCCCTACGAGCTGCATGCGAGCGCCAGGACCGATGCCCTCAGCGGCAGGGTGCAGCTGCTGTTCGCCAACAGCGGCAAGGCCGCTGCAGTGTTCCATGTCTACGACAAGCTCAACCTCGACCGCCTGCCGCGCCGCTACATGGTCGAAGCCGGCAAGACGCTCGACGACGCCTGGAGCGCGATGAGCGACAACGCCGGCGCCTACGACCTCTGGGTGCTCGGCCCGAACGGCTTCCATCGCCACTTCAAGGGCAACCTCAACACGCTGCGCGCGGGCGGTGCCGCCAACCCCGAGGTGCGGGTGTGCTACGACATCGCCAACGGCAACGTCTACCTGAGCATGCGCAACGACGGCAAGACCGCCTGCCGCTTCACCCTCGTCCCGAAGGCCTACCGCACCGACGGCCCCTGGACCGCGGAGGTGGCCGGTGGCGCCAGCGTGGACCAGCACTGGGAGCTCGCGGCCAGCGGCCAGTGGTACGACTTCGCGGTCACTTGCGATGCCGACCCGGCCTACTACCGCCGCTTCGCCGGCCGCGTGGAAACCGGCAAGCACACGGTGAGCGATCCGGCGATGGGCTTGTCCGAACGCTGAGCGGCGGCAGAATGCCGGCATGCTGATCCTTCGACATGCCGACGTTCTGGTCACCATGGACGCCGCGCGGCGTGAAATCGCCGACGGCGCCGTGGTGTGCGATGGCCCCGCGGTGGCCTGGGTGGGCCCCACGGCCGATCTGCCCGCCGTGTACCTGGACGCGTTGCGAAACGGCCGGGCCGAGGCCATCGACCTGCACGGCCACGTGCTGATGCCGGGCCTGGTCAACACCCACCACCACATGTACCAGAGCCTGACGCGCGCCGTGCCGGCCGCGCAGGACGCCGAGCTCTTCGGCTGGCTCACCAACCTCTACCTGCTCTGGGCCGGCCTCACGCCGGAGATGGTGCGCGTGTCGACACAGACCGCGATGGCCGAGCTGATGCTGTCGGGCTGCACCACCACCAGCGACCACCTCTACCTGTTCCCCAATGGCGCGCGGCTCGACGACTCGATCGAGGCGGCAGACGCGATGGGCATGCGTTTCCACGCGGCGCGCGGCAGCATGAGCGTGGGCCGCAGCCAGGGCGGCCTGCCGCCCGATGCGGTGGTGGAGAGCGAGGCCGCGATCCTGGCCGACAGCGAACGCCTGATCGACCGCTGGCACGACGCCTCGCGCCACAGCATGCGCCGCATCGTGCTCGCGCCCTGCTCGCCGTTCTCGGTCTCGCGCGACCTGATGCGCGAGTCGGCGGTGCTGGCGCGCACGCGCGGCGTGTCGCTGCATACCCACCTCGCCGAGAACGACAACGACGTCGCCTATTCGCGCGAGAAGTTCGGCATGACGCCGGCCGAATACGCCGAAGACCTGGGCTGGGTCGGCCGCGACGTCTGGCATGCGCACTGCGTCAAGCTCGATCCGGCGGGCATCGCGCTGTTCGGCCGCACCGGCACCGGCGTGGCGCATTGCCCCTGCTCCAACATGCGGCTCGGCTCGGGCATCGCGCCCATCGGCGCGATGCGCCGCGCCGGCGTGCCCGTGGGGCTGGGCGTGGACGGCAGCGCATCGAACGACGGTGCCCACATGCTGGGCGAGGCCCGGCAGGCGCTGCTGTTGCAGCGCGTGGGCCACGGCCCGGCCGCGATGACGGCGCGCGAGGCGCTCGAGATCGCGACGCTGGGCGGCGCAAAGGTGCTGGGCCGCGATGACATCGGCGCGCTCGCGCCCGGCATGTCGGCCGACCTCGTGGCCTTCGACCTGCGCGGCGTGGCGCATGCGGGTGCCGGCCACGACCCGGTGGCGGCGCTGGTGTTCTGCACGCCGGCCTCGACCGCGTTGAGCGTGATCGACGGTCAGGTGCGCATCCGCGACGGGCGCTTCACCGGCCTCGAGCTCGCACCCCTGCTCGCCCGGCATCGCGCGCTGGCACAGGCGCTGTACGAAAGCGCACGGCATCCGCACAGCGCGGGCCGCTGAGGCGGCGATCGGCCGCGCGGCTTTCGTTCGGCTTTCGCCCGTCGAGGAAAAACCGATCGCAGGGCGGCATTTTTCCTCGCATTCGCCTCGCAGGCGAAGACCGGCGTTGCCAACGCCAAGGCCCCTCCACAGAATCCGCAGCCGAATGGAACGAGCGTTCGATCTGGCTGTCACCTCTTCGAGCGCTCCCGAGATCACAACGTCAGGGAGTTCAACGATGAAGCGCAGAGAGATTCTCAAATGGTCCGCCTCGATGGGCGGCCTCGGCCTGCTCGCAGGGCAGGCATCCACCGCGACGGCGGCCATCCCCGTACTTCAGCCCCGGCTGCCGCAGAAGCTGGATCCGCTCAGCGCCGCGGCGCGGCGGCTCGAGCTGGCCGGACGCCAGGCCACCTATGTGTGGACCGAATCGCACGTCAACCTCGCCGGCGTGCCGATGGGCGCGGTGGTGCCGCCGGGCGAGCTGCCCGCCCTCGAGCACCAGCTCAAGACGCTCACCAAGGCGCTCGAGGCCGTGACCAACTTCGCGGCCTCCTTCGTCACCAGCGCACAGGCCCCGGGCAGCCTGCAGGCGCTCGACAACCTGCGCACGCGCCTCGCGAGCCTGCAGGCGGCCTTCGACCAGCTGCTGGCCGCGAACGGCGGCCTGCTCACCTTGCCCGCGACGGCGCTGGCCCTGCTCGCGGGCCTGGTCGGCACCGCAGGCGACATCGGCACGCAACTGCGGCAGATCCACCAGCAGTTGCTGTCGCAAGGCCCGCTGAACGCGTTGAGCGGACCGAAGACCGTGGCGCAGTACGACGCGCTCTTCGTGACCATCGAGAAGCCGGCGATCGCGCAGCTGCTGCATGACAACGAGCTGTTCGCCGCCATGCGCGTGGCCGGGCCGAATCCGATGCTGATCCAGCGGGCCGCGACGCTGCCCACCAAGTTCCCTTTGAGCGACGCGCAGTACCGTCAGGTGATGGGCGCCAACGACAGCCTCGCCGATGCCGCAGTCGCGGGCCGGCTGTACCTGCTCGACTACCAGGACCTGGGCGACATGGCGCCGCAGGGACCGACGAGCAAGCCGCTCACGGGCACGGGCTATGCCGCGGCACCCATCGCGCTGTTCGCGCGCCCCAAGACCGGCCGCTCGCTGGTGCCGGTCGCGATCCAGTGCGGGCAGGACGCGACGCGCAGCCCGATCTTCCTGCGCGTCGACGACCCGGCCGACACCGAGGCCTACTGGGCCTGGCAATCGGCCAAGACCGTGGTGCAGGTGGCCGACTTCAACTACCACGAGATGTTCGTGCACCTGGGACGCACGCACCTGATGTCCGAGGCCTTCGCGATGGCCACGCAGCGCCAGTTGCCCACCGCACATCCGCTGAGCCGGCTGCTGTCGCCGCACCTCGAGGGCACGATGTTCATCAACGAAGCCGCCACGCTGCTGATCATGGCACCGCTGACCACCGGCGACGTGATCCTCACCGCACCCATCGAGACGCTGCAGCGCGAATGCGGCCGCGACCGGCTGGCCTACGACTTCTATGACCGCATGATGCTGCCCAACGACCTGCGCACGCGCGGCGTCGACGACACGGCGGCCCTGCCCGACTACCCCTACCGCGACGACGCGTTGCTGGTGTGGAAGGCGATCGCGCAATGGGTCGGCGACTACGTCGCGACCTACTACCTGAGCGACGGCGACGTGACCCAGGACTACGAGCTCAAGGCCTGGGCCACCGAACTCGCGACCCACGGCAAGGTGCACGGCTTCCGGCCGATCACCACGCGCGCGCAACTGGTCGACGTTCTGACGGCGATCCTGTTCAACACCAGCGCGCAGCACGCGGCCGTGAACTTCCCGCAGTATTCGGTGATGAGCTACGCGCCCTTCAGCGCGGGCACGTCCGGCACACCGGCCCCCGTCTCGCGCACGGGCCAGACCGAAGCCGGCTGGTCGCAGAGGCTGCCTTCACGGCTCGCGGCGCAGGAGCAGATCCTGCTGTTCCACGTGCTCGGGGGCGTGTACTACCGGATGCTCGGCGAGTACAAGGACAACGCCTTCCCGCACCTGCCGGTGTTGATCGACCCCGCCATCGCAGGCCCCGGCGGGCCGCTGGAGCGCTTCCGCCGCGCGCTCGTCGGCATCGAAGGCACCATCCGCCAGCGCAACGCGGCGCGGTCGCGTCCTTACGAGCACCTGCTGCCGAGCCGCATTCCCTCGAGCACCAACATCTGAGGCCCGGGCCGCGGCGGACACCCGCTGCGGGCTTCACGCACGGCGCCCACGCGCCGGCACAGCGCGAAGGCGTGGGCGGGAAGGCTCGCCGACAGGCCATGCCGGCCCGCGCCGGGCGCCGGGCCTCAGCGGTGTCGCCAGCGCTGGGTCCGTTGCAGCGCCCCATGTCCGGCCAACGCGAACAGCCCACGGCCGATGGCCGCGGTGAGCATGATCAGCGAGGCCATGGCCGCGGCGGGCGCGACGTCGCCGGCATCGTCCATGTTGAGCACGGCGATGGCCGCCAGCGTGGTCTGCGGCGAATAGAGGAACACGACGGCCGACACGGTGGTCATCGCGTTGACGAAGAAGTAGCCGCCCACGTTGAGCACCGTGGGCAGCGCCACCGGCAGGTGCACCCGCCACAGCGTGCGCCAGAAGGGCACGCCCATCGACTCCGACACCCGCTCGTACTCGCGGTCGAGTTGGCGCAGCGCGGTGAGCGAGGTCAGGTGCGCCACCGAGAAGAAGTGCGCGACCGTGCACACCACCAGGATGGTCATGCTGCCGTAGATGGCGCGCAGCGGATTCGAGGGCGAGATGAAGAAGAAGATGTAGCCCACGCCCAGCACCAGCCCCGGCACCGCCAGCGGCAGGTTGGCCAGCAGGTTGAGCAGTTCGCGCAACAGGCCGAAGTGGCGCGGCTTCTCGACCAGGTAGGCCGAGACGAAGGTGAGCAGCGCGCCCGCCACCGCCGCGCACACGGCCAGGCGCAGCGAGTTGAAGTAGCTGCCCCAGCCGCCGCCATCCATGTTGCTGAAGTCGTAGTTCTTCAGCGAGGGCGTGAGCTTGTAGGGCCAGTAGCTGGCCAGCGAGGCGAACACGGCCATGCCGATCATCACCAGGATCGCGAGCGCCGTGAGCACGCAGAAGGCCAGCAGCGCGCGGTCGCGCGCGCGCACGGGTTCGGGCTGGTGGGGCGTCGCGCGCGCCGACAGCGCCGCGGCCTGCCGGCTGCGCACGCGGCGCTCGACCAGGAAGGACAGCACCGCCGGGATCAGCAGCACCAGCCCGACCACCGCGCCCATCTGGAAGTTCTGCTGGCCCACCACCTGCTTGTAGATGTCGGTGGCGAGCACGCCGGTCTGGCCGCCCACCACCTTGGGCACGCCGAAGTCGGTGATGACCAGCACGAACACCACCATCGCGGCCACGATCAGGCCATAGCGCGAAGCCGGCAACGTGACCGTGCGGAAGATGCGCCAGCGCGAGGCACCCATGGTCTGCGCCGCCTCGTAGAGCCGGCCGTCGGAGGTGGCCATGGCGGTGGTGAGGATCAGCAGTGCATGCGGCAGCGTCCAGAACACCGAGCCCAGCACGATGCCCAGCGGGCCGTAGATCGACATGTCCCCCAGCAGCCCCTTGAACAGGCCCTGGTTGCCGAACAGGTAGACCAGGCTGATGGCCGGCAGCAGCGAAGGCGCGAGCAGCGGCACCAGCGCCACCGCGCGCAGCAGGCCCTTGGCCGGCATGCACGACAGCGTGAGGCCGTAGGCGTAGACGTAGGCGATGGCGGTGCAGAGGACCGCGCTGATCGCCGCCAGCCAGAGACTGTTGAAGGCCGACTGCACGAGTGCGGGATTGTCGAGGTAGCGCGCGAAGTTCGCCAAGCCGACGAAGGCTCCCGAGCGGTCGAAGAAGCTCTGGCCGACCAGTGCGCCGACAGGCAGCGCGACGATCACCACCAGCAGCGCCACCACCAGCCCCACGGCGGCGCCGGTCAACCAGCGGTCGCGGTCGAAGGCGCTGGTGCGTGCCATCGCCGCCGGGGCGACGGCGATGGCGTCGGGTGTAGGGCTCATGCCAGGGCCCCCATGGAACCGGCTTCGCCGGGCCATGGGATGCGCCCCCTCGGGGGGGGATCCGAAGCGACACGAGGTGCGCGCGACATCGGGGGTGGCGTCATCGCTCCAGCACCGACAGCGCACTCGAAGGCAGCTGGATGTGCACCATGCTGCTGGGCACCAGCGGCTCGCCGCCATCGCCGCGCGCATCGGCGGGCAGTTCGGCCTCGATCTCGGTGCCCAGCGATTCGCAGGCCAGGCGGGCCGACGTGCGATGGCCGAAGAACTCGGTGTCGAGCAGGCGGGCCGCGAAGCTGTTGACGCCCAGCTCGGCACCGAAGCGCGAGACCACCACGTGTTCGGGCCGGATGCCCACCGTGGCCTGCGCGCCGACGCCGAGCTCGCCCGGCGCGCAGCACAGTTCGCTGTCGCGCACGCGCACCTTGCCATCGGCCAGCACGGTCGCGGGCAGCATGTTCATCCGGCCCACGAAGCCCGCGACGAAGCGGGTGCGCGGCTGGCGGTAGAGCTCGCCGGGCGTGCCGGCCTGCTCGATGCGGCCGTTGTGCATCAGCACCACGCGGTCGGCCATCGACAGTGCCTCTTCCTGGTCGTGCGTGACCATGATGGTGACGATGCCCAGGCGCTTCTGCAGCGCGCGGATCTCGCTGCGCAGGCTGGCGCGCACCTGCGCGTCGAGCGCGGACAGCGGCTCGTCGAGCAGCAGCAGGCGCGGATTGGGCGCGAGCGCGCGCGCCAGCGCCACGCGCTGCTGCTGGCCGCCCGAGAGCTGCACCGGGTACTTGTCGGCATGCGCGGCGAGCCCGACCAGGTCGAGCATCTCGCGCGAGCGTCTGGCCATCTCGCGCGCCAGCGCGCCGGTGGGATGCAGGCCGTAGGCGATGTTCTGCGCGGCCGTGAGGTTGGGGAACAGCGCATAGGACTGGAACACCACGCCGAAGCCGCGCGCCGCGGGCGGCAGGCGCGCGATGTCCTGGCCGTCCAGCAGGATCTGGCCGCGGTCGGCGTGCTCGATGCCGCAGACGATGCGCAGCAGCGTGGTCTTGCCGCAGCCCGAGGGGCCGAGCAGGCACACGAACTCGCCGGGTTCGATGTCGAGGTCGATGCCGTCGAGCACGCGCGTGGCGCCGAAGGACTTGCCGATGCCGCGGAGGGAAAGAAAGCTTGTCATGTGCGGCGGCGATCCCGAGGCCAGGTCAGATGGGCTTCTTCTCGGACTTCGACTCGTAGCGCTTCGACCATTCCGTCAGGATGCGTTCGCGGTTGGCCGCGGCCCAGGTGAAGTCGTTCTTGGCCAGCAGCTTCTCGACGTCGCCCGGCACGAACTCCAGCTTCTCCTGCACGCCCGGCAGCGCCAGCACCGCGAAGTTCTTCGCGTAGAGCTCGTTGGCCTGCTTGGTCACGGCCCAGTCGGCCAGCGCCTTGGCGGCTTCCTGCTTCTTGCTGGTCTTGAGGATGCCGGTGGCTTCCATGTCCCAGCCCAGGCCTTCCTTGGGCAGCACGATGTCGATCGGCGCGCCGTCGCGCTTGGTCTTGTTGGCGCGGTATTCGAAGGACATGCCGAGCGCAAACTCGCCCGCGCCGGCCTGGCGGCAGGGCTTGCTGCCCGACTGGCTGTAGATGCCGATGTTCTGGTGCAGCGCATCCATGTACTTCCACGCCTTGTCCTCACCCATCATCTGGATCCAGCCCGAGACCATCAGGTAGCCGGTGCCCGAGGCCGCCGGGTTCGGCATCGTGATCTGGCCCTTGTAGACCGGGTTGGTCAGGTCGGCCCAGCTGGTGGGCTTGGGCAGGTTCTTCTTCTGCGCCTCGACGGTGTTGAAGCAGATGGCCGAGGACCACACGTCCATGCCGACCCACTTGGGCGGGTTGGCAGGGTCGCGCATGGTGGCCTTGATGGCGTCCAGTCCCTTGGGCGCATAGGGCTGGAGCATGCCTTCCTTGTCGAGCAGCATCAGCGAGGTGGCGGCCAGGCCCCAGACCACGTCGGCCTGCGGGTTGGCCTTCTCGGCCAGCAGCTTGGCCGTGACGATGCCGGTGGAGTCGCGCACGAACTTCAGTTCGATCGTCGGGTTCTCCTTCTCGAAGGCAGCCTTGTAGGCCTGCACCTGGTCGGCCTCGAGCGCGGTGTAGACCAGCAGCTCGGTGCGGCCCTGCGCGGCCACGGTGAAGGCCATCGAGAGCAGGGCGGCCGGCACGAGGGCCCAGCGGAAAGAACGACGCAGCATGTGGGGAGTCCCTAGAAAAGGAGGATGGACGTGCACGGCGCACGCGGACACAGGTACAGGCGGCGATGCTCGCAGTGCCATGTGACAGAGATTTGTCAGCCGCGCGCTTCGCCTGCCGGCCTCGACCGATCGAGCCCCCATCACGCGCATGTCATGCAGACGACACACGGAGGGCGGCAGGCCGCTTCAGTCTCCCCTAAGGATTGGACTCATACGATGGCCTCCACCACGACGACCGGCGCCTGGCGCCTGCGAGGAAATCTGCATGTCTCCATCCATCTCAGCGCGTGCCGGCACCTTCGCCCAGGTGCTCAAGCGTGTGTTCACGCTCGCTGCGCCCTACTTCCGCTCGGAAGAGAAATGGCGCGCCCGCGCGATGCTGCTGGGCATCGTCGCGCTGAACCTGTTCTATGTGTACGTGGCCGTGCTCGGCAACCAGTGGTATGGCCGCTTCTACGACGCGCTGCAGAACAAGGATTCGGTGGTCTTCTGGCACGAGGTGGGCGTCTTCGGCTGGATCGCCTTCGCCAACATCGCGGTGCAGGTGCTCAAGTTCTATGTGACGCAGCTGCTGCAGCTGCGTTGGCGCGCCTGGATGACGCGCAGCTACCTGTCGCGCTGGATGGCCGACCGCACCTTCTACCACCTCGAACTCGCGCGCTACGCGGGGCAGAACGGGCAGACGCCGGACAACCCGGACCAGCGCATCCAGGAAGACATGCAGATCTTCACCAGCGCCACGATGTCCCTGTCGATGGGCCTGCTGAATGCCGTCGTCACGCTGATGAGCTTCATCGGCCTGCTGTGGGCGCTGTCGGGCAATTTCTCGTTCACCTTCCACGGCACCACCCACCAGGTCGTCGGTGCGATGGTGTGGGTCGCGCTCGCGTACTCCATCGTCGGCACCGTCATCACGCACTTCATCGGTCGCCCGCTGATCGGACTGAACTTCAGGCAGCAGCGCTACGAGGCCGATTTCCGCCACCACCTGGTGCGGGTGCGCGAGTACAGCGAGGCCATCGCACTGGACCAGGGCGAGACGGTCGAACGCGAGCGGCTCGAGCTGCGCTTCGGCGACGTGCTGCGCAACTACCTGCAGTTGATCAAGCAGCAGAAGAACCTGGTCACCTTCACCTCCTTCTTCGGGCAGGCGGCGGTGATCTTTCCGTTCCTGGTGGCCGGCCAGCAGTACTTCGGCGGCGCCTTCCAGCTCGGCCACCTGATGCAGATCGGCTCGGCCTTCGGCAAGGTGCAGGAGTCGCTCAGCTGGTTCGTCGACAACTACGACAGCGTGGCCGTGTGGCGCGCCACCACCGACCGCCTGACCAGCTTCGACGACGGCATGCGCGCCCATTCGGAGCGCTCAGACGGCTTGCAGCGCAGCCCCGCGGGCATGCTGCAGACCGACGACCTGGCAGTGGCACTGCCCAACGGCACGCCGCTGCTGGCCGGTGCCGCACTCGCGGTGAAGCCCGGCGACAGCGTGCTGCTGCAGGGCCCCTCGGGCAGCGGCAAGTCGACGCTGTTCCGCTCCTTCGCCGGCATCTGGCCGTTTTCGACGGGCCGGATGCAGGTGCCCGACAACGTGGCCTTCATGCCCCAACGCCCCTATGTGCCCGACGGCAAGCTGCGCGACGCGCTGACCTACCCCCACCCGGCCGCCGATTTCAGCGATGACCAGCTGCGACAGGCCCTGAACGAGGCCCTGCTGCCCGATCTCGCCGCGCGCCTGGACGACAGCGACGCCTGGAGCCAGAAGCTCTCGGGCGGCGAACAGCAGCGGCTGGCCATCGCGCGCGTGCTGCTCAAGAAGCCGGCCTGGCTGTTCGCCGACGAGATCACGAGCGCGCTGGACGCCGAAGCCGAAGGCGTGCTGTACAAGCGCCTGTCGGACACGGTGCAGGCCGCGGGCGGCGCGATGGTGTCGATCGCGCACCGCGCGGCCGTGGGCGACTTCCACAACCAGCGCTGGACGCTGGTGCCGCAGAAGGACGGCGACGCCGGTGGCGCGCGCTACCGGCTGAACACCGCCGGGATTCAGCCCGCGGCGGCGTAGCGCTCCCAGCCCTTCTGGCGCAGCTCGCAGGCCGGGCAGCTGCCGCAGCCATAGCCCCAGGGGTGGCGGTGGCTGCGGTCGCCCTGGTAGCAGGTGTGGGTCTCCTCGACGATCAGCTCGACCAGCGCATCGCCGCCGAGCCGATGCGCCATGGCCCAGGTCTGGGCCTTGTCGATCCACATCAGCGGCGTCTCGATGACCAACCGGCGCTCCAGCCCGAGCGACAGCGCGAGCTGCATCGCCTTCATGGTGTCGTCGCGGCAGTCGGGGTAGCCCGAGTAGTCGGTCTCGCAGACGCCGGTGACGATCACCTGCAGGCCGCGCCGGTAGGCCAGCGCGCCCGCGAGCGCCAGGAACAGCAGGTTGCGCCCGGGCACGAAGGTGTTGGGCAGGCCGTCGGCCTGCATCGCGAAAGCCACCTCTTCGGTCAGCGAGGAGCCGCCGAGCTGCGACAGGCTGTCGACCGTCAGCAGGTGGTCTTCGCCCAGGCGCGGCGCCCACTCCGGGAAGCGCTCGCGCAGTGTCGCCAGAACGGTGGCGCGCACATCGAGTTCGATACGGTGCCGCTGCCCATAGTCGAAGCCCAGGGTTTCGACGCGCTGGTACTTCGAAAGCGCATCGGCCAGGCAGGTGGTCGAGTCCTGGCCGCCGGAGAACAGGACGAGGGCGGTGGTGTGCACGGGCATTTCCTTCAACGGCCGGGCCGCTGCATTCAATCAAAGCCGCGATTTTCGCAGGCCGTGCTGCGCGCCTGCACGCCGCACATGACAAACCGACGACAGGTGCCGCCCATCTTTTTCGCCGGGCGGTGAACTTCCGTGCGGGATTCGACTCGTCACGGACCGGTCATCTGCCACCTCTAGATTTCGACCTCGGAACAGGTGCGCGCCACGCGCACCACCCGAACAACCATTCGAGGGAGTCGCATGACCCAACGCTTCATTGCCCCAGCGCTGCTGGGCGTTTCACTGCTGCTGGCCGCCTGCGGCGGCAGCAGCCAAGGCCCCCAACTCCAACCGCCGACGACGCCGCCCACGCAACCGCCGGTGGCGCAGACCCCGAAGAACGTGCTGTTCTTCCTGGGCGACGGCATGGGCATCACGACCATGACCGCCGCGCGCATCTACAAGGTCGGCGAGGACGGCGACCTGACGATGGACACGCTGCCCGAGACGGCCTTCGTCCACACCTATTCCAACGACGCCCAGGTCACCGACAGCGCGCCCTCGATGTCGGCCTACATGACCGGCGTCAAGATGAACAACGAAGTCATCTCGATGACCGCCGACACCAAGGCCACCGACGCCGCGGGCAAGGCCTACCACGTCAATTTCGACAGCACCTGCCCGTCGACCAACGGCCAGGCCGTCGAGACGCTGCTCGAGCAGAGCAAGGCCAAGGGCTACGCCACCGGCGTGGTGACCACCACCCGCATCACGCACGCCACGCCGGCCGCCACCTACTCGCACGTCTGCCACCGCGACGCCGAGAACACCATCGCCGCGGCGCTGGTGCCGGGCGGCAGCGGCTTCAACGGCAAGCTGGGTGACGGCATCGACGTGCTCTTCGGCGGCGGCACCGACTACTTCCTGTCCAAGGAAGCCGGCGGCAAGCGCACCGACAAGCGCGACCTGATCGCCGAGTTCAAGACCGCCAAGTACAGCTTCGCCGCCGACAAGGCCGCCTTCGACAAGCTGCCGGTGGATGGCAGCACCAAGATCGTCGGCCTGTTCACCAAGAGCCACATGGCCTACGACCTCGACCGCGCCGCCGACAAGGAACCGAGCCTGGCCGAGATGACCGGCAAGGCCATCGACGCGCTGGCCGCGCGCAAGAAGGGTTTCTTCCTGATGGTGGAAGGCGGCCGCATCGACCATGCGCTGCACGCCACCAACGCGCGCCGCGCGCTGCAGGACACCGGCGCCTTCGACGACGCCATCAAGCTCGCGCTCGACAAGATGCAGGCCGTCGATCCGGGCCTGAAGAACACGCTGGTGGTGGTCACGGCCGACCACGACCACACGCTGCAGCTCAACGGCTACGCCGCGCGCACCGGCAAGACCGAAAGCGGCAAGCCGGGCGTGCTGGGCCTGGTCAAGGACTATGTCGACACCAGCAAGACCAGCAAGGACGTCGAGGGCAACCCGTACACCATCATCGGCTTCGGCAATGGTCCGGTCCGACTGGCCACGCGTGGCGCCATCGACAGCACGGCCCTGGAGAACAAGGACTACCGCCAGGAAGCTGTGGTCCCGACCGACCCCACGAGCGATTCGGAGACCCACGGCGGTGCCGACGTGTTCCTCGGCGCGCAAGGCCTGGGCGCCGACAACTTCTCCGGCGTCCTCACCAACACCGACGTGTTCGGCCTGATCAAGAAGGCGGTCGGCCTGTGAGTGGCAAGCGCCGCGCACCGACGAACACAACCATGAACACGACCATGAACCGCACCAACCGCACCACCCGCCTGGCGGCCGCCCTCGTCTGCGCCGCCGCCGGCACGCTGGCCTTCGGCGCCCACGCCGCCGGCGAAGCCAAGAACGTGATCTTCTTCCTCGGCGATGGCATGGGCCCGGTCACCGTGACCGCCGCGCGCATCTACAAGGGCGAGAAGCAGCTGGCCGCCAAGCCCGGCACGCTGGCGAGCTCCGAACGCGCCACCCTCGTCATGCAGTCGCTGCCCTACGCGGCGCGTGTGAAGACCTTCTCGCTCGACGGCCAGACCACCGACAGCGCACCCTCGATGGCCGCCTACATGACGGGCGTGAAGATGCGCAACGAAGTGATCTCGATGTCGAGCGACACCGTCGCGGTCGACAGCAGCGGCAAGCAATACATCAGCGGCGAAGACACCACCTGCCAGCCGACCAACGGCAAGGCCGCCGACACGCTGCTCGAGCTGGCCAAGGCCAAGGGCCGGGCGGTCGGCGCGGTGTCGACCACGCGCGTCGGCCATGCCACGCCGGCCACCACCTATGCCCACATCTGCAACCGCAACGGCTACAACACCATCGCCGAGCAGAGCGTGCCGGGCCATGCCAACTACAACCCCAAGCTGCTCGACGGCATCGACGTGCTGATGGGTGGCGGCCAGCGCAACTACCTGGTCGGCGCCGGCACCAAGCGCACCGACGGCGTCGACCTCGTGGCCGCGATGAAGGCCAAGGGCTATGCCTACGTCGACACCGGCACCCAGCTCAAGGCCGTCGACACGGCCGCCACGGGCAAGCTGCTCGGCCTGTTCTCGCCGAGCGAGATGGCTTACGAGCTGGACCGCGTGAAGCAGAAGCTCGACCAGCCCAGCCTGTCGGACATGACCGAGAAGGCACTCGGCGTGCTGAGCAAGAACGACAAGGGCTTCTTCCTGATGGTCGAAGGCGGCCGCATCGACCATGCGCTGCACGGCACCAACGCCAAGCGCGCGCTGGAAGACACGCTGGCCTTCGACGCGGCCATCCAGACCGCGCTCGACATCATGAACAAGAAGGACCCGGGCCTGAAGAACACGCTGGTGGTGGTCACGGCCGACCATGACCACGCGATGGCCTTCAACGGCTACCCGAAGATCGGCAACCCGATCCTGGGCCTGGTCAACGGCTACGCCGACGGCAAGCCGACCAAGGCCGCGGACGGCAAGCCCTACACCACGCTGGTGTTCGGCAACGGTGGGCGGCCCAACGCCACGCCCTCGAGCCAAGTCAACGCCGAAGACGGCAACAAGCCCTGGATCGCGCCCGCACGCGGCCCGTTGCGCGACGACCAGAGCGCGATGGACACCACCGACGACAACTACCTGCAGGAAGTCGGCATCAACCTCGGCACGCCCGGCGCGGAAACCCACGGCGGCGGCGACGTGATGCTGTTCGCGGGCGGCGCGGGCTCGAAGCTCTTCAAGGGCACCGTGGAGAACACCAAGGTGTTCAACAAGGTTCGCGAAGCGGCCGGCCTGTGACCCCGACCGCGACACTGAAGACGCTGCTCGCAGCGGCGGCCCTGGCGGGCCTGCCACTGGCCGCCAGCGCCGCGGGCGATGCCGCGGCGCCCGACCAGAACCTGCGCATCAGCCACCATGTGCTGACGATCGGCAAGGACGGCGTGCAGCGCGAGAGCCGCTACGCCGACCTGATGTTCCGCCGCGCCGATTCGGTGTGGGTCGAGCGCGAGCTGCCGCCGGCACTGCGCGAGGACCATGCGCACGAGGCCCGCGAGGGCAAGGTGCACATCGGCCACGCGCATGCCGACAACACCGCGGCGCCGCTGTGGGTGCGGCGCGATGCGGGCGGCACGGTGCAGGTGGGGATGGTGCTGCGCCAGCAGCGCAAGCTGATCGAGGTCGATGCGGCCAACTACGGCAACGTCGGCTACAACGGTTCGTGGGCCAACGCCTACTGGCTGGTCGACCCGGCGAGCCTCAAGCGCATGAAGGACCTGGGCGCGGCCGGCAAGGGCGTGCAGCGCTACGAACTGCAGCAGGGCGAGAGCACGCTGCGCATCGACTGGGACGTGGCGGGCCGCTACGCGCGCAAGATCGAGCAGCGCAACGCGCACGGCACCTCGCTCAACGTGATGACCGCCGCGGCCATCGCGGCGCCGAAGACGCTGCCCTGGCAGCAGGTCGGCGGCTACGAGCGCGGCGAGTACTCCGACCTGCTGGACTGAACGGCCGGGCGGCCGTGCTTCGGCCGACCGCTCAGATCACCAGGTCCTGCTCGACGCTCAGCACCTTGCGCCGCGCCAGCGCCAGGTTCGACTTGGCCTTGTCGAGCACCACGTAGAGGAACAGGCCCTCCTGCTTCACCATCGGGCGCAGGATGTGGTACTGCTTGCCGAGCGTGATCAGGATGTCCTCGATCGCGTCGTTGATGCCCAGCGAGCGCATCGTCTTGAGCTTGGCGCGCACGACTTCGGTGTTGCCCGCGGCAGCCACCTCGAGGTCGAGGCCCGAGCCGATCTGGCCCAGGATCATCCCGCTTTCCGAATCGACCAGGGCAGCGCACATGGCGCCGTCGCTGGTCATCAGGTCGTCCATGGATTGCTTGATGGTTGCCATTTCATTTCCTCGTTGAGTTCATCGCCCGTTGAAAAAGCCGCCGCCCGGGCGAGAGACGGGCGCCGGCGATGGATCCGTGTGGCGTGCTCAGGCCTGCGCCAGCGTGCGCGCGGCCTGCTTGGCGAAGTACAGGACCTGGCCGATGACGGCGTCGCGCCCGGCGACCACGCTCAGGATCAGGTCAACCTCGCGATGGCGCGCCTGCACCATCACCACATGGCCGTTGGCCGCCTCGACCGTCACGCTGGTGCAGGCGCCGAGATTGCTTTCCTCGCCCGACAGCGAACCGAGCGCCGCCAGCGAACTGGCCACGGCCGACAGCTGCGCGACCTTGGCGGTGTTCTCGATGCGGCCCGTGACCTCGAAGCCGTCTTCGGTGGACACCACCACGGCCTTGACGCCCTTGACTTCGCGCATGAGGCTGTCGACGGTGGCCTGTGCCACGGCGTGGATGTGGGGAGAAATGTTCATGCGCGGCTGTCCGACAGGGATCGGGATTCAAGCTGGAGGAGGAGAAGGTCGAGCAGTTGGAGCACCTGCGCGCGGTCGCGCACATCGACCGGCAGCACCGGGCACACCACGCCGCGCGCGGCCATGTGGCGACCGTGGGTGTCGATGGCCGGCGACGCATGGGTCTCGGTGCGGCCGATGCCGACCACGCAGGCCGAGCGGTCGATCAACCCGGCAAAGCCGTCGAGGTACATGTCGAGGTCGGCCAGTGGATCGGGGCGGCTGTTGTCGATCAGGATCACCAGGCCGAGCGCACCGCGCGCCAGGATGTCCCACATGAAGGCGAAGCGCGGCTGTCCCGGCGTGCCGTAGAGGCGCAGGCGCTCGCCGTTGTCCAGCGTCAGTTCGCCGTAGTCCAGGCCGACGGTGGTGGTGGCCTTGTCCACCGATTCGTCGGTGTTGCGCACGTCGGTGCGCAGCGGGCCGATCTCGCTGACGGCGGCGATGGCCGTGGTCTTTCCGGCCCCCATGGTTCCGGAAAAAAGGATCTTGTGTTCGATCATGAGGCGGCGCCTGGAAGCAGGCCGAGGCGGCGGCGGATCCGCGCAAACAGGCCGGGAAGCGCGGCAACCGGCGCCGGCGCGCTCGCGGGTCCGGGGCCGCTCGTCTCGTCGAAGCGCAGCAGTTGTGCGCGCTGGAGGTCGTTCAGGAAGGCGAGGCAGACCGATCGCTCGGCGCAGCCGCGCAGATGCAGTTGCGTGACGGTGCAGGGCCGGCTGACCAGCAGGGTCGCGAGCGCCAGGCGTCCCGGGCCGCGCAACAGGTCCGACGGCGGCCAGCAGCTCAGCTGGAACGCGCGCTCGTCGTCCGAGATCGGCAACGCGGCGCGTGCCTCGGCCAGGTGCCGTGCCGCGACGATCGAAGCGCCGGCGCGGTTGAGCGCGTGCTCGAGCGCGTCGGGGTTCAGCGGCAGGCTCAGTTCGGTGTTGGCGGCCCCGGCACGGCCGGCACGCAGGATCGCGGGCGGTGGCTGGCCATCGGACAAAGGCTCGCCAGACTCTTGCGCGAAAGGGCCGACGCCTTCTCCGACGATCCGCAGATCGCAGCGCGCGGCATTGAACGACCAATGGTGATGCGTGCGGTGGTCCAGCAGGCGCACCAGCGATTTCAGCAGCAACTCGTCACGCGGGGGCAGCCCGGCAACGCTCAGGCCCAGGTCGGGCCGCCGCAAGGCAGGGGCGGAGACATCCGTCATTTCTGGCGCAAATCCACGCCGAATGCCGGCACGCGCAGCCGGGCGGACGACGAGGGGATTTGAATTGGAAAAAGGAATGAATTCATAACGGCTGGAAACAATTATCAGCCTTTAGTTACATCCCTGCGCCATTGAAATGCTCTTTTTGCGTCCTTTTCCTCAATTCGAAAGCCCGCGAATGCCCCATCGAATTAATATCTTTTGATTACATCCTAAAGGCCAAATATCTCGCACGAAATCGCCCGTCGAAATGCACATTTCTCCTCGTACGGAACGTCGGATCAATGCGATCGAGAGAAATAGACGCATCGAATTCGCCGGCGTGAATTGACACCCGAAAGAATTGAAAAGTTTTCATTTCGGCGCAAGAAAATCGATGCGCAACCGC
>NZ_JAAAFX010000005.1:0-5538 GCF_019352895.1 Variovorax boronicumulans
TGCGACCCTTCCGCTTCGCTCCAGGGCACCCTGCGGTGCTCACGTTTCGCGGGGTCTCGCAGAACTCGCTTCGCTCAAACAACTGCGAGCCCTGATCCGCGAAACGCTCCGCTCCTCAGCGCATCCAGAGGGGCTTGAAGAGCGCCCGGGCCTTTGCTTCGCTCGGCCTCCAACGCACCGCAGGCGCGGAGCGCCTGCGGTGCTGGGAATCTGCGGGCAAGTTGTTGGTATTTTTCGTCTTCAGGCCGAGCGAAGCGATGGCCTGTTCGGTTCCCGCTTCCAAATCCCTTCTGGCTGCGCCGAGGAGCGCAGCGGTTCGCGGATCAGGGCTCGCGATTGTCTGAGCGAAGCGAGTTCGAGCGAGACCCCGCGAACCGCGAGCACCGCAGGTTGCCCGCAGCGAAGCGGAGGGACGCAGACAGCAGGGTCGCCTTCTCTTTGCTTACTTTCTTTTGGCGAAGCAAAAGAAAGTGAGTCGCCCGCCGGGGCGAGACCCGGCCCCAGCCTCAACTTCCAGCGCAACGAAAGACCCGGCCCCTGCCTCAACTTTCGGCGCAACGAAAGACCCGGCCCCAGACCTCACTTCCCAATGTTCGGTTGATACCATCCAGGCCAAGCCATCAGACAAGAAAACACATGACAGCCTTCCCCTTCTCCGCCGTCCTCTTCGACTGCGACGGCGTCCTCGTCGACTCCGAACCCATCACCAACGGCGTCCTGCGCGACATGCTCGAAGAGCGCGGCTGGACGCTCAGCAGCGACGAGTGCATGCGCATCTTCGTCGGCAAGGCCGTCAAGGACGAAGCCGCGCTGATCGAAGCCAACACCGGCAGCCCCGTCACCCCCGAGTGGCTCCAGAGCTTCTGGGCGCGCCGCAACGAACGCCTGACGAACGAACTGGTCGAGATCCCCGGCGCACCCGCCGCGATCCGCGCATTGCATGCCACGCTCGGCGGCAAGATCGCCTGCGCCTCGGGCGCCGACCGCATCAAGGTCGAGATGCAGTTGCGCAAGATCGGCGTATTCGACGCCTTCGAAGGGCGGATCTTCAGCGGCCACGAGATGCCCCGCTCCAAGCCGGCGCCCGATGTCTACCTGGCGGCCGCCGCCGCGCTTGACGTCGACCCGGCCCGCTGCGCGGTGGTGGAAGACACGGTGACCGGCGCCACGGCCGGTGTCGCGGCCGGTGCCACGGTGTTCGGCTACAGCCCGGGCGGCCTGGGCCACAGCGGGGCCGATGCGCTGCGTGCCGCGGGCGCGGTCCAGATCTTCACCGACATGGCGCAACTGCCGTCGGTGCTCGCCGCCTGGCGCGCCGTCCCGGCCTGAGCCCGTGCGCGCACGCGGCCGGCCCCTTCTTTTCAGCGCGGGCCTGCTGCTCGCGGCCGCACTGCTGGCCGGCTGCTCTTCGGTGCGGCCCTGGATCAACGAGCCCCTGGGCGAAGGCCCGGCGCCCGCCGTCACGCTGCTCAACCCGGACCGCGACCCGAGCCTGCTGGTCGCCGTCACGCTCTCGGGCGGCGGCGCGCGCGCCGCGGCCTTCGGCTATGGCGTGCTGAGCGAGCTGCAGCGCACGCACTTCCAGTGGAAGGGGCAGGACAAGAACCTGCTCGAAGCCACCGACGTGATCAGCGGGGTCTCGGGCGGCAGCATCCTGGCCGCCTACTACGCGGCCTTCGGGGCCAAGGGCTTGGCCGGTTTCGAGGCCGATTTCCTGCGCCAGAATTTCCAGAACAGCCTGATCACGCAGACGCTGCAGCCCACGCACCTGATCGAGCTCACCTCGCCCTGGTTCGGCCGCAGCCAGCTGCTCGCGCGCCGGCTCGACACGCTCTACCAGGGCATGACCTACGCCGACATCGCGCGCCAGCCGCGCCATCCGCAACTGGTGATCGCGGCCACCGACATGTCGCTGGGCACGGGCTTCGAGTTCACCGACGACCAGTTCGCGCTGATCTGTTCCGACCTGGGCAGCGTGCCGCTGTCCTTCGCGGTCGCGGCCTCTTCTGCGGTGCCGCTCGCGCTGAGCCCGATGACGCTCAAGAACCATGCGGGCGACTGCCACGCGCGCAACGTGGTGCCGCGCTTCGCCGGCCTGGAAGGCGGCGACTACCGCACCCGCATGTACCGCTCGCAGGCCAACAGCTATCTGGATGCGGCGCGCCGGCCCTACATCCACCTGGTCGACGGGGGGCTGGCCGACAACCTGGGCGTGCGCCGCCTGCTCGACCGGGCGCTGGCCGGCGGCGGGCTGCGCGACAGCTTCAGCGAGATCGGCATTCCGCAGGGCAGCGTGCGCCAGCTGGTGCTGATCACCGTGAACTCCGAGCGCGATCCGGCCAACAACATCGACATGAGCGACCGCGTGCCGGGCTTCATGGAAGTGGCCGATGCGCTGCTGTTCGGCGCGGGCGCGCGCGCCACCACCGAGACGCAGGAGTACCTGGCCGACATCACGCGCCAGTGGCGCGCCGAACTGCGCAAGCGCGTGGGCAGCGGCAGCGACGTGTTCACGCCCGATGCCCAGATCCACGTGGTGCAGGTCAACCTGCGCGACGCCGAGGGCGAGCAGCGCCGCAGCCTGCTGCAGGTGCCGACGGCCTTCACGATCTCCGATGCCGAGGTCAACGCCCTGATCGCGGCCGGCCGGCAGGTGCTGCTGCGCTCGCCGGAGTTCGAGGCGCTGCGCCGTGCGCTGGACGCGCGCCACGTCGAACCCTAAGGCGCTTCGCCCTGCGCCGCATCGAAGTGCGGCCCCGGACCGAGCTGCGCCAGCGTGTCCTGCGGATTGCGCAGCGGGCAGACCTTGAGCGACAGGCAACCGCAGCCGATGCAGCCGTCGAGCTGGTTGCGCATCTGCGTGAGCGTGCGGATGCGCTCGTCGAGCTCGTCGCGCCACGCGCTCGACAGCCGGCGCCAGTCGGCCCCGGTGGGGGTGCGCTCGGCCGGCAGGGCTTTCAAGGCCTCGGCGATGGCGCCCAGCGGAATGCCCACGCGCTGCGCCACCTTGATGAAGGCCACGCGCCGCAGCACCGAGCGCGGGTAGCGCCGCTGGTTGCCGGCGCTGCGCTCGGCGCGGATCAGGCCACGCGATTCGTAGAAATGCAGCGCCGACACGGCCACGCCGCTGCGTGCGGCCAGTTCGCCGACGCCGAGCTCGGGCGAGGGGTCGGTCGGCTCCGGCGGGGGAGAGGAAGCATTGGCCATGGTGTTCCGAGGGTCGATCGCACAAGGCGCTTGACCTCAAGTTAAGTTGAGATTCGATACTAGCGGCTTCCTACTTCTCCCTGCCCTGCATGTCCTTTTTCACGCTCTCCCCGCATGTGCCGGCCGCCCTGCCGCTGTTCATCAACCCGCCGCGCCTGGCCGGCCGGCGCGCCGATGGCGGTTCGCACGTGGCGGTGGTCACCGCACCGGCACGCTTCATCTATCTCGCGGAGCAGGGCGGCGAGGACGCCGCCGGTGCGCTGTCGCCGGACTTCGAGGCGCAGGTCGCGCAGGCCCTGCGCAACTTGCGCATGGGGTTGACCGGCGCCGGCGCCGACCTCCAGCACGTGGTGCGGCTGCGCGTGCTGGTGGTCGGCCACAGCGAAGCCCGGCGCGCCGCGCTCGCGCAGGTCCTGGCCACCGTCTGGGGCGAACTGCCGACGCCGGCCTGCACGCTGATCCCGGTGCCCTGCCTGGCGCGCGAGGGCATGCTGTGCGCGTTCGAGGCCACGGCGGTCAAGGCGATGCCGGTCTCGACCCTGGCAGACTGAGGGGATGCCTTCCGCTTCCCTGCCGTCTCGCGCTCCTGTCGCGCCGCTGAGCCTCCCCGTCCTGCTGCTGATGGCCGTCGCCGCCGGCCTGAGCGCGGGCAGCAATTACTTCAACCAGCCGCTGCTGCACTCGATCGCGGTCCACCTGCGCGTGAGCGATGCCGCGGCCGCGCTCACCGTCACGCTGGGCCAGGTGGCCTATGCCTGCGGGCTGCTGCTGCTGGTGCCGCTGGGCGACAAGCTCGAGCGGCGCGGCCTCGCGGTCGGCCTGATGGTGCTGGCCTCGATCGGCCTGTTCATGAGCGGCTTCGCCACCAGCCTGGGCCTGCTGATCGCGGGCACGGTGATGACCGGCCTGTTCTCGGTCGCGGCGCAGACGCTGGTGCCGATGGCCGCCACCTTGTCCGATCCGCAGCGCAGCGGCCGGGCGGTGGGATTGATGATGAGCGGGCTGCTCACCGGCATCCTGGCGGCGCGCAGCGTGGCCGGGCTGCTGTCGGCCGTGGGCGGATGGAACACGGTCTACCGCGTGGCGGGCGTGTTGATGCTGGCCGTCGCGTCGATGCTGTGGTTCGTGCTGCCGACCTCGCGCAACCCCGTGCCGCAGAGCTATGCGCGCACGCTGCGTTCGCTGGGCACGCTGCTGCGCAAGCACCCGCGGCTGCGCAGCCGTGCGCTGGTCGGGGCGCTGACCTTCGCATCGGTCAGTGTGCTGTTCTCCACCATGGCGCTGATGCTCTCGGGACCGGTGCACGGCATGAACGACGTGCAGATCGGCCTGGTCGGGCTGGTGGGCGTCGCGGGCGCGTTGATGGCCAGCGTGACCGGCCGGCTGGGCGACCGCGGCTGGGTCCAGCAGGTCTCGGCCGTGTCGGTGCTGCTGCTGGCGCTGGGCTGGGTCTTCCTGTGGCTGGGCGGCGCGAGCCTCGGCTTCTTCCTGCTGGGCATGCTGGTGGTCGACATCGCGCTGCCCGGCGTGCACATCAGCAACCAGAACGTGATCTACAAGCTCGAGCCCGAGGCGCGTTCGCGCATCAACGCGGTCTACATGACCAGCTACTTCGCCGGCGCCGCCTGCGGCTCCGCGCTGGGCGCGCTGGCCTGGCGGCACGGCGGCTGGGGCATGGCCTGCGCGCTGGGCGTGGGGCTGGCCGCGCTGGCCGGCGGCGCGCTGGCGTACGACCAGCGGCTCGTGGTGCGCGTGGCCCGCCGCTGAGCCGCTTCAGCCCGCCGGCGCGCGGCCCGGCGCGGGCTGCTGCAGCACGACCTGCAGCGCCTCGACCTCGCGCTGCATGGTGCGCACCACCATCGCCTCGCGCTCGGCCATGCGCGAGGCGATCGCGCTCACGCTGACGGCGCCCAGGACCTGGCCCGTGCGGTCGCGGATCGGCACGCCGATGCTGGTCACGCCGGCCACCGCGTAGTTGGTGATGGCCGCATAGCCGCGCTGGCGCGCCTGCGCCACCAGCTTCTGCAGGATCGCACGCGTCAGGCCGCCGTAGGGCTTGAGCTGCGGCTCGATGCGCGCCAGCACGGCCGGCAGTTCGGCCTCGGGCATGAAGGCCAGCAGCGCGAGCCCGCCGCCGCCGATGCCCAGCGGGCGCCGCTTGCCCACCTCCACCGTCAGCACCTGGATCGGGAACGAGCCCGATTGGCGGTCGAGGCAGAAGGAATCGGCGCCGCTGCGCACCACCAGGAAGGCCGAGTCGCCGGTGTCCTGCGAGATGCGCGCGAGGAAGGGCGCGCACTGCTGGCGCAGCCCGAAGTGCGAGGCCGCGGC
>NZ_JAAAFX010000005.1:5653-255428 GCF_019352895.1 Variovorax boronicumulans
CCTGCATCACCAGGCCGCCCTCGACCAGCTGCTTGAGCAGCCGGTGCACCGTGGGCTGGGCCAGGCCGCTGGCCGTCACCAGGTCCGACAGGCGCTCGCCGTCGCGGTAGTTGGCGGAGATCAGGCGCAGCAGTTCGATCGCGCGGTCCAGGCTCTGGACAGTACTCATGGTTTACCCGTGGAACGACATTGAAATCCGAATTATGGACTTTGTGTGTTGGCGCTTCGGAAGTGCGTCGCGATACTTCGGGCCTTCAAAAGCGCAGGGATCGACGAGAGACCTTCCGTGTGCCGGCCAATAAGTCCGTATTGCGGACTATGAGGCTCAACCCAAAGCCGCCATGTACCCCATCGATTTCTTCTACCGCGCCGCGCGCCTCATGCCCGAACGCATTGCGCTGCAGAGCGGCGACACCGCACTGCGCTACGACGAACTGCGCCTGCGCGTCGATGCCGCGGCCGCCGCGCTGCAAGCGCTCGACCCCACGCCCGGCTCGCGCGTGGGCATCTGCGCGGGCAACACGGTCGAGCACATCGTGGCGCTGCTCGCGGTGCTGGCCGCGGGCAAGACCTGGGTGCCGCTCAACTGGCGCAACCCGGCCGCGGAGCTCGACCGCATCGTGGCCTTCACCGAGCCCTCGATCGTGATCGCCGAGCCCGCGCACCTGGGCACCTTGAACCTCAAAGATGTCGGCGCGGTGATCGCGCTCGGCGATGCAGCCACCGGCCAGCCGCGCTTCCAGGACCTGCTCTATCGCCACCGTGGTGAAACGCCCCGGCCGCACGGCCGCTCGCGCGACGAGGTGCAGGCCATCAAGTTCACCGGCGGCTCGACCGGCGTGCCCAAGGGCGTGATGCAGCCCTACCGCGCCTGGGTCACGACCATCGTCAACCAGATCCATGCCTTCGGCTTCGATGCCGACGAGCGCTACCTGGTGGCCGCGCCGGTCACGCACGGCACCTCGACCTACCTGCTGCCGATCCTCGCGGTGGGCGGCTGCCATGTGCTGCCGGCCGACGCCAAGGCCGCGACGCTGCTGCAGTGCTTTCGCACCCAGGGCATCACCACCACCTTCATGCCGCCCACGCTGCTCTACATGGTGGCGGCCGAGGCCGGTGCGGCGCACGAGCACTTCCCCGCGCTCAGGCACCTGATCTATGGCGGCGCGCCGATGCCGCCCGAGAAGATCGGCCGCATGCGCGCCTTCTTCGGCCCGGTGCTGGAGACCACCTACGGCCAGACCGAGGCGCCGCAGGTGGTGAGCGTGATGCGCGCCGAGGACTTCGCCGACGAGCGCAACTGGCGTTCGGTCGGCCGCCAGGGCCTCCTGACCGACATGGCCATCATGGACCCGCAGGGCGCGCTGCTGCCGGTGGGCGAGGTCGGCGAGATCGTGGTGCGCGGCGACCTGGTGATGGCGGGCTACTGGAAGATGCCCGAGAAGAGCGCCGAGACCCTCGTCGACGGCTGGCTGCACACCGGCGACCGTGGCTACGTCGATGCGCGCGGCTACCTCTACCTCAAGGACCGGCTGCGCGAGGTCGTGATCACCGGCGGCTTCAACGTCTACCCGATCGACGTCGAGAGCGTGCTCGACCAGCACCCCGCGGTGCACGAATCGGCGGTGTTCGGCATCGAGGACGACAAGTGGGGCGAGGCCGTGCACGCGGCCGTGCAGCTCAAGCGCGGCGCCGTGCTGAGCGAGCAGGAACTCATCGCCTTCGCCAAGCCCGAGCTGGGTTCGGTCAAGACGCCCAAGGCCATCCATTTCTACGACGACCTGCCGCGCAGCGTGGCGGGCAAGGTGCACAAGCCGACGATCAAGGCCGAGGTGCACCGCAGGCTCAACCGCCAGGAGACCGCCGCATGACCCCCGACAAGAAAGCGCCGTACACCGAGCTCTGCACGCACTCGCAAAGCTCGATCCACTACCGCAACGAGAACCTGGTCGAGGACATCCTCGGCAAGAAGACTTTTACCGAAGTCATGTTCTCGCAGATCATGGGCCGCGATGCCAGCGCGCACGACCTCCGGGTAGTCGATGCGGCACTGATCGCGATCATGGAGCACGGGCTCACGCCCAGTGCCATCGCCACGCGGCTGGTCTACATGAGCTCGCCCGAGAACATCCAGAGCGGCGTGGCTGCGGGCCTGCTGGCTGTGGGCAGCCAATTCATCGGCACGGTCGAGAACTGCGCCGTGCTGCTCAAGCAGATCATCGACGCGCCGGAAGGCATCGAAGCCGCGGCGCGCGAAGTGGCGCAGCGCCACCAGCGCGAACGCAAGCCGCTGCCCGGCTTCGGCCAGCACCTGCACAAGCCCGACGACCCGCGCGCCGCCCGGCTGCTGGCCATCGGCCGCGAACATCCCGAATTCAAGGGCGACTACCTGAAGGCCATCGCGGCGCTGTCGACGGAGGTCGACCTCGCCTACGGCAAGCACATCACGATCAACGCCACCGGCGCGGTCGGCACGCTGCTGGGCGAGCTCGGCATCCCGCCCGCGCTGATGCGCGGCTTCGCGGTGATCTCGCGCGCCGCCGGCCTGGTGGCGCATATCGCCGAAGAACAGCGTGTGCCCACCGGCCGCTTCATCTGGGACCTGGTCGACCACGCGGTGCCGTACCAGGGCGAGGGCGAAGGCCACAACAAGGCCCGGCCTTGAGCGGCACCATGGCACGGCCCGGCATTCTGGTGCTCGACTCGGTCACCAGGTTCGGCCCCGAGGCGCACGGCGCGGTCGCGATCGCGGCCTCGCACGGCGGCGTGATCGCGGCCCACATGGCATTGGCCGGCGGCATCGTCGGCCTGCTGCTCAACGACGCCGGCGTGGGCCTCGACCAGGCCGGCCTCGGCGGCCTGGCGTACTGCGATCGCTTCGGCGTGCCCTGCGCCGTGGTCGACCACCGCAGCGCGCGCATCGGCGATGGTGCCGACCACGCGGCGCGCGGCCTGGTCTCGCATGCCAACGCGGCGGCCACGCAACTCGGCGTGCAACCCGGCATGCCGGCGCGCGAAGCGGCCGAGCGCATGCAGGCGGCGGCGCTGGCCCCGGCCTTCCCCGGCCCGCTGCCGGCCGAGGTGCGCGAGACCGTGGCGCTGGCCGGCGCGCTGCGCCCGCTGGTGCTGATCGACTCGGTCTCGCTGGTGCTGCCCGAAGACGTCGGCGCGGTGGTCTTCACCGGCTCGCACGGCGGCCTGCTGGGCGGGCAGCCCGAAACCGCGATCAAGGTCGATGTGTTCGCCGCGCTCTACAACGACGCCGGCATCGGCGCCGACGAGGCCGGCCTGTCGCGCCTGCCCGCGCTCGATGCGCGCGGCATCGCGGGTGCGACCGTGGTCGCGATGAGCGCGCGCATCGGCGACGCGCATTCGGCCTATGCCACCGGCGTGCTGAGCCATGTCAACCACACGGCCGAGATGCTGGGCGCGCGGGCCGGCATGCGGGCCCGCGACTTCGCCGTGCTGATGTGCGGCGCCATTCCATGAGCACTTCTTCCATGACCCCCAACGACATCCACGCCGGTGCCACGCCGCCCGCCGGCCGCCAACGCGTCGCCGGCAAGGTCGCGCTGGTCTTCGGCGCCGGCTCCTCGGGCCCGGGCTGGGGCAACGGCAAGGCCGCGGCCGCGGTCTATGCGCGCGAAGGCGCGCGCGTGGCGGCGGTCGACATCGACCGCGCGGCCGCCGAGGCCACGCGCGACGTGATCCGCGCCGAGGGCTTCGACTGCGAGGCCTACGTGGCCGACGTCACCGTGTCCGAACAGGTGGCCGCGGTGGTGGCGCAGGTGCAGGCGCGCTTCGGCACGGTCGACATCCTGCACAACAACGTCGGCATCACGCGCATGGGGAGCGTGGTCGAGATGAGCGAGGACGACTGGCGCCAGGTCATCGACACCAACCTCACCGGCGTGTTCCTGACCTGCAAGCACGTGATCCCGCTGATGCTGGCGCAGCAGCGCGGCGCGATCGTCAACATCTCCTCGCTGGCCTCGATGCAGGTCAACACCTATCCCTACATGCCGTACTACGCGGCCAAGGCCGGGCTCAACCACCTGACGCGCGCGCTCGCGGTGCAGTACGCGGCCCAGGGCATCCGCGCCAACGCGGTGCTGCCGGGCGTGATGAACACGCCGCTGATCCACACGCAGATCGCGGGCCGCTTCGCGAGCACCGAGGAGATGATCAAGACGCGCAATGCCGCCAGCCCCATGGGCCGCATGGGCGATGCCTGGGACGTGGCCTATGCCTCGCTGTTCCTGGCCTCGGACGAAGCGAACTACATCACGGGCGTGTGCATTCCGATCGATGGTGGAAAGAGCTGCGCAGGAAGGTAGAGCCCTGCCGCGCATTCAACGAAAAAATCAGGAGATACACAACCATGAACCGACGCCAACCTCTCGTCCTCACCGCCGCCTTTGCCGCGGCCTCCCTGCTGGGCCTTGGTGCCCCGGCCTTCGCCCAGGGCACCTTCCCCGACAAGCCGGTGAAGCTCATCGTGCCCTTCCCGCCGGGCGGCACCTCGGACATCACGGGCCGCATCCTGGCCGAGGCGCTGGGCAAGGAACTGGGCCAGCCGGTGGTGGTGGAGAACAAGGGCGGCGCGGGCGGCACCATCGGCGCGCGCTTCGTGGCCGACGCCAAGCCCGACGGCTACACGCTGCTGCTGGGCACCTCGAGCACCAATGGCACCAACTCGGCGGTCTACAAGAACCTGCCCTTCGACGGCGTCAAGAGCTTCACGCCCATCACGCGCATCGTCACCGTGCCCGGCGTGCTGAGCGTGACCTCCAGCTTCCCGGCCAGGACCTATGCCGAGTTCTACAAGCTGGCCAAGGAATCGCCGGGCAAGTTCTCGTACGCCTCCTCGGGCAACGGCGGCGCCACGCACATGGCGATGGAGTACTACAAGTCGCTCAGCGGCCTGCGCATCGTGCACGTGCCCTACCGCGGCACCGGCCCGGCCCTCAACGACGTGGTCGGCGGCCAGGTGCAGATGATTTTCGACACGCTGGCCTCCTCTTACCCGCACATCAAGGCCGGCACGCTGATCCCGATGGCGGTGGCCGCGCCCCAGCGCGCGGGCGAACTGCCCAACGTGCCGACCTTCGTCGAGACCGGCCTCAAGACCTTCAACGAAGGCTTCTGGAACGGCGTGCTGGCCCCGGCCGGCCTGCCGCCCGAGGTGCTCAAGACGCTGCACGGCGCGGTGATCCGCGCGCTGCGCACGCAGTCGGTGAAGGACCGTTATGCCGCCACCGGCGCGCTGGTGGTCGAGGACACGCCCGAGGCCTTCACCGCGCTGATCACGGCCGACATCGCCAAGTGGAAGAAGGTGGCGGAGTTCGGCAAGATCACGGCGGACTGAGCACGCCGCGGCCGGACGGCCTTGGGGATGTGCCCGAGGCGGCGCCGGCCCCACTTCGGTAGGCTCGGCGCATGATCGTCCTGCACCACTGCGTCAGCGCCCGTTCCTTCCGTCCGCTCTGGATGCTCGAGGAACTGCGCGCATCCTATGAATTGCGCATGCTGCCCTTCCCGCCGCGTGCGCTGGCCCGTTCCTTTCTCGAACTCAACCCGTTGGGCACCGTGCCGCTGTTGGTAGACGGCGACACGCGGATGACCGAATCGGCCGCGATGTGCCAGTACCTGGCCGAACGCTGCGATCCGCAGGGCCTCACCGGCCTGGCGGTGCGGCGCGACGAGCCGGCCTACGGCATGTGGCTCAACTGGCTGCACCACGGGGAAGCGACGCTGACCTTTCCGCAGACGCTGGTGCTGCGCTACGGCCGCTTCGAGCCCGCCGAACGCCGCCTGCCCCAGGCCGCGGAGGACTACACCAAGTGGTTCCTCGCCCGGCTGCGCGGCATCGATGCGACACTGGCGGATCACGAATGGCTCTGCGCCGATCGCTTCACCGCGGCCGACGTGTCGGTGGGCTATGCGCTGATGCTGGCCAGCCACCTGCAACTGGTCGAACGCTTTCCGGCCAACGTCGCGGCCTATTGGCAGCGGCTGCAGCAGCGCGAGGGCTATGCGCGCGCACTGGCTGCGCAGGCCGGAGCGGCCGATGCACAGGGCGTGTCGGCGCAGGCCGCCACGGTCGGCTGACGCGCGCCACCGTCGGCAGCCGCGCCGCGCTCCGCGCCCTCAGCGCGTGAAGGCTTCGCGCAGACGCGCGCCCGCGAAGGCCTGCGCTTCGCGCGCCTTCTCGAGCACCGCCGCGGCGCCGAAGAACTCGTGCGCGACCCCTTCGTATTCGCGCCGCTCCACCGGCACGCCCGCGGTGTTGAGCGCGTCCTCGAGCTTTGCGCCGTCGCTGCGCAGCGGGTCGAGCCGTGCATTGATGAGCGTGACCGAGGGCAGGCCGGCGAGTTGCGCATCGATCAGTTGCAGGCGCGTGTCCTTCAGGTCGTCGTCGCTGCGCACCAGGTGTTCGACGAACCACTTCACCATCGCGCGGTTGAGCGGCTTGGCGATCGCGTTCTCGATGTACGACTCGGTGTTCAGGCTGGTCTGCGCCACCGGGTAGACCGACAGCACATGGCGCGGCGGCGTCAGGCCGGCGTCGCGGGCCGCGATGGCCGTGGCCACGGCCAGGTTGCCGCCGGCGCTCTCACCGGCCAGCGCGAGCCGCGACGGATCGCCGCCGAGGGAGGCCGCATTCACGCCGAGCCAGCGGTAGGCGGCCAGCGCATCGTCCCAGGCCGCGGGAAAGCGGTGCTCGGGCGCCTGGCGGTAGTCCACCGACACCACGATCGCACCCGATGCCTTGGCCAGGCCGCGCGCGCCGCCGTCGTAGACCTTGCGGTCGGCGATCACCCAGCCGCCACCGTGGAAGTACAGCACCACGGGCAGCGGCCCCGTGCCTTCGGGCGTGTAGACCGTGGCGGGCAGGGCGCCCGCGGCACCGTCGACCGAGATCTCGCTGGTGCGCACGCCCGGCACCAGGTCCTCGGGCCGGGTCGAGCGGCCCTGCTGCTGCAGCAGGGCGTTCACCGCATCGGCGGCCGTGGGTTGCCGGCGTGCCTCGGCCACCTCGAGCTTCTCGGTGGCCTTGGGGTGGAGCGACTCATGGGCCTTGGCCAGTGCCAGCATGTCGTCGTCGGCGCGCAACGACGCCACGGCGTTGGAGATCGCGTTGATCACGGGGTTGGGCTTGCCGTTGTCCTCGTGGCGGAGATCGTCGTCGCTCATGGAAGGGGACCTTTGGGGAGAGATGGAAGATGAAGCGGCACCAGCGCGGCGCTTGCGCACAGCGTTGAGTCCAGGGCTTCGAACGTGTGTCGGACGGCGGCCCGAGCCGCGGTGGGTGACCGACAGACGCACCAAGGCAGCGCCCGCCGCCCACGCGCGGCCGATTGACGCCCCATGCGCTTTCGCCCCACAGTGCGCAGGCGCCATTCCGGCGTGCCAGGAGCGCCATGACCCAGATCGGCAAACCCCCGTGCGACGAAGCCGCGATCCACAGCGGCGCGGTCGCCGCGCCTTGCTCGGCGGCCGCCAAGCGCGGCATTCTGCTCGCGGCCATCCTGGGCTCCAGCATGGCCTTCATCGACGGCACGGTGGTCAACGTGGCGCTGCCCGCGATCCAGCGCGACCTGCATGCCGATGCCTTCAAGGCGCAATGGGTGGTCGAGTCCTATGCGCTGTTCCTCGCGGCGCTGCTGCTGGTGGGCGGCTCGCTGGGCGACCGTTTCGGCCGGCGCCGGGTCTTCGCGATCGGCGTGGCGCTGTTTGCGCTGGCCTCGGTGGCCTGCGCGCTGTCGGCCACGGTGCAGCAGCTGATCGCGGCGCGCGCGCTGCAGGGCATCGGCGCCGCGCTGCTGGTGCCGGGCAGCCTGGCCTTGATCAGCGCGTCCTTCCCCGAAGGCGAGCGCGGCAAGGCGATCGGCACCTGGTCGGGCGCGAGCGGCATCACCGCGGCCATCGGGCCGGTCATCGGCGGCTGGCTGGTCGACCAGTATTCGTGGACCTGGGCCTTCCTGATCAACGTGCCGCTGGCCGCGGTGGTGCTGTGGGTCGTGTGGCGCCGCGTGCCCGAAAGCCGCAACCCCTCGGCCGGCCGGCTCGACGGCGTGGGCGCGGTGCTCGCGACGGTGGGCCTGGGCGGCATCGTCTACGCCTTCATCGAGGCGCCGGTGCAGCAATGGCGCGCACCGGCCGTCGTCGCCGCGCTGGTGCTGGGCCTGGTCGCCAGTGCGACCTTCTTTGCCGTGCAGGCGCGCGTGCGCGAGCCGATGCTGCCGCTGGCCCTGTTCCGGCGCCGCAACTTCGGCGGCGCCAACCTGCTGACATTGCTGCTCTATGCGGCGCTGGGCGGCAGCCTGTACTTCTTCCCGCTCAACCTGATCCAGGTGCAGGGCTACTCGGCCACCGCGGCCGGCGCGGCGCTGCTGCCCTTCATCCTGATCATGTTCGCGTTCTCGCGCCAGGCAGGAAAACTGGTCGACCGCTTCGGCCCGCGGCTGCCGCTGGTGGTCGGGCCGGTGATCGCGGGCCTGGGCTTCGCGCTGTTCGTCGTGCCGGGCACCCACGCGAACTACTGGACGGCCTTCTTCCCCGCGGTGGTGGTGCTGGGCATCGGCATGACGATCACGGTGGCGCCGCTCACCACCACCGTGATGAACGCGGTCGGGCCCGAGCAGGCCGGCATCGCCTCGGGCGTGAACAACGCGGTGTCGCGCACGGCCGCGGTGCTGGCGGTGGCGGTGTTCGGCCTGGTGATGGCCGGGGCCTTCGACGCCAGCCTGGCAAATGCGCTGCGCGACATGCACGCCTCGCCCGAACTCGCGGCCCATCTCGTCGGCCAGCGCAGCCGGCTCGCCGCGGCCGCGCCGCCGCCGGGCCTCGATGCGGCCACGGCGCAAGCGGTCACGGCGGCGGTGCAGCAGGCCTTCGTCGCGGGCTTCCGCTGGGTGATGGGCCTGGGCGCGGTGCTGGCCTGGCTGAGTGCGTTGAGCGCCTGGCTGTGGATCGGCGGACGGGCCGGCGGCAGCAGCGTGTCAACCGGGGCCGCCCAGGCTCGTTAGACTGCCTCGGACGACGCGCCGTGTCACCGGCAACAGCGTCGCGAAAGGGAGAGAAGAATGAAGAACCAAGGCATGTGGAATGCGCGCCAGCCGCGTGGTGCGCGTGCGGCCTGCGCGACGGCCGCCGGCCTGCTGCTCTCGCTGATGGCCGCCTGCGGTGGCGGGACGGTGCAATTGGGCATTCGCGGCTACATGCACGACGACGCCGACGACCCGGTCCGGTATTTCAAGATCGACGGCGTGACCGGCGCGATGCCGGACGCGGGCGACGGGCCCGGCAAGGGGGTTTGCTGCGTCACCCTTCCCCTTGAATGGCGGCCCGGCCTCACGGCGACGGTCGAATTCGGATACGGCCTGCCACCCTGGCCGTCGCCGAGGGTCGTCCAGGTGCCGGTGGAGGAGTACCGGGGCCACGCGCGCGGCACCCTGCAGGCGCATTTCTATCCGGGCGGCCGGGTGCGCATCGTGGTCTCGCGCTTTGCACCGGGGCATCCGCGCTACCCGCTGCTCGAAGGCGTGAAGCTCGACTGGGGCGTGTACCGCAACTACTGTGCGCTGCGGCCGTCCGACGCGGTCTGCCTGGTGCTGCCGAAGGAAAAGGATCACTGACCGAGTGCGCGGGATGCTCGCGCCGCCCCGTGCGCGCACGGGACGCTTGCATGTCCGCAAACGGCCAGCGCTGCGGCGTGTCATCGCAGACCCTCGGTGCTTCGACTTCTCCTGCGCCCCGCCATGCACGCCCCGCTGCCCCGTTCCTTCGCCGCCCTGACCGGCGCCAACCTGGCGGCGCAATCGGCCGAGCAACTGAGCCTCGCGGCCGTGCCCCTGGTGGCGGTGCTGGTGCTCGGTGCCGGCCCGGGCCAGATCGGGCTGCTGGCGGCGCTGCAGACCCTGCCCTTCCTGCTCCTGTCGCTGCCGCTGGGTTGGATGGCCGACCGCCTGCCTCGGCGGCGGCTCATGGTGGCCGCCGAGGTGCTGCGCGCGTTGTCGCTGCTGGCCTTGCTGGCGGCCGTGCTGCTGGATCGGTTGTCGGTCGAAGGTCTGGCGCTGCTGGGTTTTCTGGGGGCCGTGGGCACGGTGGGCTTCAGCGTCGCGGCACCGGCGCTGGTGCCCGCCCTGGTGCCGCGCGACGCACTGGCGCGCGCCAACGGACGGCTCGAGCTGGCGCGCAGCGCGGCCTTTGCGGGCGGGCCTGCACTGGGCGGCGCCCTGGTGGCGTGGGCCGGCGCGCCGGCGGCGTTCGTGCTGGCGGCGGTGCTGTCGCTGGCGGCCGTGGCGCTGCTGTTGCGGCTGGTCGAACCGGCGCGGCCCGCGCGTCCACCGCGCCATCCGCTGCGCGAGGTGCAGGACGGCGCGTCCTTCGTCTGGCGCGACCCGCTGCTGCGCCCGATGCTGCTGACGGGCGCGGCCTGGAACATCGCGTGGTTCGTGCTGCAGGCCGCGTACGTGCCGTATGCGGTCCGCGTGCTGGGCCTGGGCGCGGACGCCGTCGGCCTCACGCTCGGCGCCTTCGGCGCCGGCATGGTGGTGGGCGCGCTGCTGGCGCCACGCGTGGTGGCGGCCTTGCCCTTCGGCCGCGCGATCCAGCTCGGCCCGCTGGTGTCCGTGCTGGCCGCCGCCACGATGGTCGCCACGCTCTTCGTGCCCAGCGGCGTGCTCGCCGCATCGGCCTTCTTCCTTTTCGGCGCCGGCCCGATCGTGTGGACCATCACCTCGACCACGCTGCGCCAGAGCCTCACGCCGGCCGCGATGCTGGGGCGCGTGGGCGCGCTGTTCCTCACGGTCAACACCGGCGCCCGCCCGGTCGGTGCCGCGCTGGGCGGGCTGGTCGGTGCGGGCTGGGGCGAGGCGGCCTGCCTGTGGCTTGCGCTGGCCGGCTTCGTGCTGCAGGCGCTGCTGATCCTGGGGTCGCAGGTCGGTGGCTTGCGGCGGCTGCCGGCGGCGGCGGGATGAAGGGGCGCGCCGCTCAGCGCGGCATCAACTGATAGAAGTCGAAGCCGTTGCTGCGCCCGCCCAGACAGTCGGCCAGCGTGTCCTCGACCTCGCGCCAGAACGCCAGCCGGTTGCGCCAGCGGCGCACCTGGTGGCCTTCGTCGGCGAAGCTCAGCAGCCGCACCGGCCGCCCGAGGCGCTGCAGCGCGGCCACCACGTCGTCGGAGTCCTGGCGCAGCACGCGCACGTCGTTGGCGCCGTGCACCACCAGCAGCGGCGCGGTGATCCGGTCGATCTGCGCGATGGGCGAAGCCGCGAGCATGGCGGCGCGCTCGTCCGGGTTCTCGACGTTGCCGAAGAAGCGGGCGAAGTAGTGGCGGTTGCGCCAGAAGGGCGGCCAGTTCTCGATCACGCGCGGCCAGTTCGCCACGCCGACGACGTCGATGCCGCAGCGGTAGTCGTGTGGTTTCTGGATCAGCTGGGCCAGCACCGAGAAGCCGCCGAAGCTGGCGCCCATGACCGCGATGCGCTGCGGGTCGGCGATGCCCTGGTCGATGGCCCACTGCACGGCCTCGGCGATGTCGCGCTGCATCCGCCCGCTGGTCTCGCCTGCGCCGGCCATCATGAACGCACGCCCGTAGCCGCTCGAGCCGCGGTAGTTGACCTTGAGCACCGCATAGCCGCGGTTGGCGAGCATCTGCGTGGTGTTGAAGCCGGCCGCCTGCCAGGTGTCGCGAGCCCACGGGCCGCCATGGATGCTGACCACCATCGGCACCGGGCCCTGCACGCCCGGCGGGCGTACCACGTAGCCGTGCACCGTGAGCCCGTCCGATGTGCGGAAGGCGTAGGGCGCCGTGGGTGCGAACAGGCCGGCTTCGGGCTTGCGCGGCGGCGTCAGGCGGGTCAGGGCCTGTGTGTCGCGGTCGAGCAGCAATTCGACGGCCTCGTCCTGCGTCACCGCGCGCAGCACCATGCGGCGTGCGCCCTCGGCGATGCTCGACGGGCGCACCAGCACCGGCTCGGCATCGAGCCAGCCGCGCTGGCGCGCCGCCTGCGTGGCCTGGGCCACCTCGGCCGCCAGTGCGGTGTCGCGCCAGCGCAGCTCTGGCAAGCCCGGCGTGGCGGCATAGGCAATGGGCTCGCCGGTGCCGGGCAGGTAATAGGCGCCGTCGAGGTCGACGCTCGGGTCTTCGCCCAGCACCTGTTCGCTGCCGCTGGCGAGATCGACGGCGACCAGCACCGACTTGTCGCGGCCGATGTTGGTCAGGGCCCACAGCCGGCCGCCCGCGAGGTCGATGCGCTGCGGCCAGAAAAAGTCGAAGGCCTTCACGGTGCGCAGCAGGCGCCAGCTGCCGTCGGCGTTGCGCAGCTCGATCGCCACGTCCGAGCCGTCGGCGCTGCCGAGCTGGCGGCTGCGGCCGGCCAGTTGCCGGTCGGTGCCGATGAACCAGTCGACCACACGGTCGTCGTCGCCGCTGCGCGCCACCTCGCGCACCGTGCGCGTGGCGGCATCGGCTTCGAACAGGTCCATGCTGCTGCGCTCGCGCCGGTTGCTGGTGAAGAAGAAGCGCGCACTGCCCGGTACACCGCGCGCCACGTAGGCCGAGCGCACGCCCAGCCAGGGCGTGACGGCCCAGGCCGGCGCGTCCGGGACCTGGGTGTCGAGCACGAAGAGTTGCGTGTTCTCGTTGCCGCTCGCGTCCCGGATGTAGGCGATGCGGCGGCTGTCGGGCAGCCAGGAATAGGTCGGACCCGAAACGCCCGAAGCGGCCAGGGTGCCGGTGGCGAAGGTGGTGACGGAGCCGCCCTGCGGCGCGTCGCGCACCGCGAGCCCGATGTCGGTGCCGACGGCCTGCGCCCACAGCAGCTTACGCGCGTCGGGCGACAACGCATGTCCTTCGACCACGTCGATGTTGGCGACGAAGCGCCGGACCGGCACCAGCGGCGGCAAGGGGCCGGCCTGTTGCGCGGCCACCAGCGCCGGGTGGGTCGGCGCGGTGGTGCAGGCGCCAAGCACCAGGGCGGCGAAGGCTCCTGCGGCAAGAGTGGCAAGACGGTGAAGTGCGGCAGCCATGGGACAGTCTCCTGAGAAGGACGGGGCGGCGCGGATTGTGGCCTGCCGAACCTTGGGCGCAGCCAAAGGCCGGGCGCGATGCGCCGCCGCACGTCTTTGGCTTTCCCCAAGGTTGGCGCCCGCACAATGCCGCGGTGCACCTCCTCCTGATCGAAGACGACCTCGACCTCGGCCGCGCCCTGCAGGCCGCGCTCAAGGTCGACGGCCTGAGCAGCGAATGGCTGCGGCGCGCGGCCGATGTGCCGCAGCGGCTCGACCCGGCTGCCTTTGACTGCGTGCTGCTCGACCTCACGCTGCCCGACGGCAGCGGCTACGACTTGCTGAAGCGCTGGCGCGAGGCCGGCTGCACGCTGCCGGTGATCGTGATCACCGCGCGCTCGGCGGTCGAGGACCGGCTGGCCGGGCTGGACGGCGGTGCCGACGACTTCGTGATCAAACCCTTCGCCACGGTCGAGCTGATCTCGCGCATCCGCGCCGTGCTGCGCCGCTCGGCGCGGCAGGCCAGCGAGACCTGGCACTTCGGCGCGCTGTCGATCGAGCCGCGCAGCCACCGTGCGCAGTTGAACGGCGCACCGCTCGAGCTGTCGCCGCGTGAGTTCAGCCTGCTGCGCGAGCTGGCGCGCGAACCCGGCGCGGTGGTCGCCAAGGGCGTGCTCGCGCAGAAGCTCGAACCGCTGGGCGAACCGCTGGACTTCGCCGCCATCGAGGTGCACGTGTCGAACCTGCGCCGCAAGATCGGCGCGGCGCGCGTGCACACCGTGCGCGGCGTGGGCTACATGCTGGTGGCGTCATGACGCGGCGCCCCCGTCGGCCGACCATCGTGCGGCGCGTGTTCCTGGCGGTGGTGTGCGCCTTCGTGCTGGTGCTGCTGGCGATCCAGCTCTGGATGTACGTCGCGTTCCGCCAGTCGCTCGCGGTCGACCAGGGGCTCAGCAGGCTGGGCCGCGCACTCACCGAGGCCCTGGCACGCATCGACGACGAAGCACAGGCGCGCGCGATCATGGCCTCGACCGACACGCTCTACAAGAGCCTGCGCATCAGCGGCAACCCGGCCGGCACCGTGCTGCTGCAGTTGTCGGACCGCGGTGGCCGGACGGTCTACAGTTCGCCCGCGCTGGGCGGACGCATCCTCGACGGCCTGCCCGGGCAGGTGGTCGAGCGCAGCTTCGAGGGCCAGCCCTACTGGGTCTACACCGGCGAGTCGACGCGCTGGTCGCTGCACGCGGCCGAGCCCGAGCGCACGCTGGGGCGCGTGCTGCGCAACAACACCCACGTGGTGTTGCCCTACCTGTTGCTGGCGCTGCCGATCGTGCTGCTGCTGGTCTGGCTCGCGGTCCGGCATGGCCTGAAGCCGCTGCAGCGGCTGGCCGACCGCATCGCGCGGCGCAGCGTCGCCGATCTGTCGCCGGTCGGCTTCGATCCGCGCTACGCCGAGCTGACGCCGCTGGTGGGCGCGCTCGAACGCATGCTGGGCCAGTTGCGCGGCCGGCTCGAGCGCGAGCGCGCCTTCGTGCACGATGCGGCGCACGAGCTGCGCACGCCGATGGCGGTGATCGCGGCCGAGGCGCATGCGCTGGTGGGCGCCGAAAGCCCGGCCGATCGGCAGCGCGCGCGCGCGCACCTCGAGCAGGCGATCGCGCGTGCGTCGCATCTCTCGCAGCAACTGCTCGCGCTGGCCGCGCTCGACGAGACGCTGGGCCCGGCAAATGCGCCGGCCGACGCGGCGCAGCGGCTGCGGCAGGCGCTGGCGCAGGCCGCGCCGCAGGCCATCGCGCGCGGCATCGAGCTCACGCTGGACGCGCCCGACGGCCTGGCGGCACGGCTCGACCTGCCGGCCTTCCAGTCGATCGTCGAAAACCTGCTGCACAACGCCTTGCGCTACGTGCACGACGGGGCCCGCATCGCGGTCACGCTGGTGCGCGAGGAAGACGCGCTGACGCTCGCGGTGGAAGACGACGGACCCGGCATCGCGCCGGCCGAGCGCGAGCGCGTGTTCGAGCGCTTCTACCGCTGCGCGGACCCCACCGTGTCCGGCTCGGGGCTGGGGCTGGCCATCGTGCGGCAGGCGGTCGAGCGCATGGGCGGGCGGATCCGGCTCGGCACGGGCCTGCAGGGGCGCGGCGCGGGCTTCCATGTCTGGCTGCCGCTGGCGCCGCCCTGAAAACGGAGCGCGCGCGCCGCAGCGCAAAATGGGCGCATGAAAGCACCCCCCCGATTGCAGTCGCTGGTCGACGAAGGTCTGATCGACACCGTGGTGCGACAGCTGATGAGCGGCAAGGAAGCCATGGTCTACGTGGTGCGCTGCGGCGACGAGACGCGCTGCGCCAAGATCTACAAGGAAGCGACCACCCGCAGCTTCCGCCAGGCCGTCGACTACACCGAGAACCGCAAGGTCAAGAACACCCGGCTGCAGCGCGCGATGGCCAAGGGCACCAAGTTCGGCCGCCAGGCCACCGAGGCCGCGTGGCAGAGCGCCGAGGTCGACGCGCTCTACCGGCTGGCCGCCGCTGGCGTGCGCGTGCCCGAGCCCTACAACTTTTGCGACGGCGTCTTGCTGATGGAACTCGTGACCGACGCCGAGGGCGATGCCGCGCCGCGCCTCAACGACGTGGTGTTCACGCCCGAGGATGCGCTGCGCCACCACGCGAGCCTGCTGGTCGAGGTGGTGCGCATGCTCTGCGCGGGCGTGGTGCACGGCGACCTGTCGGAATTCAACGTGCTGCTGGCGGCCGACGGGCCGGTCATCATCGACCTGCCGCAGGCGGTGGACGCGGCCGGCAACAACCACGCCAAGCGCATGCTGCTGCGCGATGTCGCCAACCTGAAGAACTTCTTCGGCCAGTTCGCGCCGGAGCTGCTGCAGACGCACTACGGCGATGAGATGTGGGCCCTGTACGAAAGCGGCGAACTCGATCCAGGCACCGCGCTCACCGGCCGCTTCGCGCATGCGACCGGGCCGGTGGACCTGGGCAACGTGCTGCGCGAGGTCGACGATGCGCGCGCCGAAGAGGCGGCGCGGCTGGTGCGGATGGCGGCGCGTTAGCTAGCGACCTTCCTGCCGGAACGCCCCCGGCGCCACGCCGGTCCAGCCGCGGAAGGCGCGAGAGAAGCTCTTCTCGTTGCGAAAACCGACGGCCAGCGCGATCTGCTTGATCGGCCGCGTGGTGCGCCGCAGCTGGTCGATCGCCTGCTCGCGCCGCACCTCGTCCTTGAGCGCCTGCAGCGAGGTGCCTTCCTCGCTCAGCTGGCGATGCAGCGTGCGGCTCGACAGGTGCAGCTGCGCGGCCAGCGCCTCGCCGGTGCCCGGGCCGCCCGCGCGCGCGCTCAGCAGCTCGCGCACGCGCTGGCCCAGCAGCCGGTCGCGCCGGTACTGCAGCACGGTCAGCGGCAGCGCGCGCCTGAGCATGGTGCGCAGCGCCGCCTCGTCGCGCTGCATCGGCAGCGCGAGGTAGCGCTCGTCGAAGCTGTAGCTCGCGCGCTCTGCATCGAAGTGCAGGTCGCCGGTGAACATCAGCGGGTAGGCATCGCGGTGCGGCGGTGGCGCGAAGGGAAAGCTGGCGGCGCGCAGCGAGATGCGCGAATCGATGGCCCAGCAGGCGTAGCCGTGCAGGAAGCGCAAGGTCGACACCAGGCAGAACTCGCGGAACGCCGGATCGAGCGCGCGGTGCTCGGTGACCGCCACGGTCGCGATGCCGTCGGCCACCTGCAGTTCGAGCGTGATGTCTTCGGTGAGCAGCCGGTGGTGGCGGCACCAGCGCTTGATGGCCACGCCGAGGTCGGGCGAGGTCAGCGAGGCGCGGCACAGCATGCCGTGGCTGCCCCAGGGCAGCCGGCGCGAGAACCAGCCCAGTGCCTCGTCGTCCAGTTCCTGCATCGCGTGGGCATTGAGCGCCTCGAACTGCGCGGCCGTGACGCGGGCGCCCGCGCGCGCGAGTTCCTGCGGCGCGATCTGTGCCTGCGCCAGGGCCGCCGCCGGGTCGACGCCGTAGCGTGCATAGCCCTGGACGATCGCTTGCACGAAGGCCATGGGCGTGGCGGCACGGCCAGGTCTGAGGAAGGCAGGGGCGGGCATCTCGAAGCGCAAAGGCGTGGCGTAATTTGCAACCATTGTGGCGGCAAATGCGAAGCCTGCGGGCGTAAGCTGCGGCTTTTGCGCGCGCAGCCGTCCCCGTGCATGCGAGCGCACCGTGCACCCTTCAGAGGAGACAAGCCCCATGCCCGCCCCGACCCTTCCCGGCCTGAACTTCGACCTCGGCGACACCGTCGACTCGCTGCGCGATGCGATCGCCGATTTCGCGCACCACGAGATCACGCCGCGCGCCGCCCAGATCGACAGCGACAACCTGTTCCCGCACGACCTGTGGAAGAAGCTGGGCGACCTGGGCCTGCACGGCATGACGGTCAAGGAAGAGTACGGCGGCACCGAGCTGGGCTACCTCGCGCACATGGTGGCGATGGAAGAAGTCTCGCGCGCCTCGGCGTCGGTGGGTCTGTCGTACGGTGCGCACTCCAACCTGTGCGTGAACCAGATCCATCGCAACGGCAGCGAAGCGCAGAAGAAGAAGTACCTGCCCAAGCTGGTGAGCGGCGAGCACGTGGGCGCGCTCGCCATGAGCGAACCCAACGCCGGCTCCGACGTGGTCAGCATGAAGCTGCGCGCCGAGAAGAAGGGCGACCGCTATGTGCTCAACGGCAGCAAGATGTGGATCACCAACGGCGGTGACGCCGACACGCTGGTGATCTACGCCAAGACCGAGCCCGAGATGGGCGCGCGCGGCATGACGGCCTTCATCGTCGAGAAGGGCTTCAAGGGCTTCTCGGCCGGCACCAAGCTCGACAAGCTGGGCATGCGCGGCAGCAACACCTTCCCGCTGTTCTTCGACAACTGCGAAGTGCCCGAAGAGAACGTGCTGGGCGGTGAAGGCATGGGCGCCAAGGTGCTGATGAGCGGCCTCGATTACGAGCGCGCGGTGCTGTCGGGCGGCCCGCTGGGCATCATGGCCGCCTGCATGGACGCGGTGATCCCCTTCGTGCACGAGCGCAAGCAGTTCGGCCAGAGCATCGGCGAGTTCCAGCTGATGCAGGGCAAGATCGCCGACATGTACTCGACCTGGCAAGCCACGCGCGCCTACGTGTACGCGGTGGGCAAGGCCTGCGACCGCAACGACCACGCACGCACCTTCCGCAAGGACGCGGCCGGCGCCATCCTGTACTCGGCCGAGAAGGCCACCTGGATGGCCGGCGAGGCGATCCAGGCGCTGGGCGGCGTGGGCTACACCAAGGACTTCCCGGTCGAGCGCCTGTGGCGCGACGCCAAGCTCTACGAGATCGGCGCGGGCACCAGCGAGATCCGGCGCATGCTGATCGGGCGCGAGCTGTTCTCGGAAACGGCCTGATCGTTTTCCTCCCTCTCCCGCCGGGGGAGGGGAGGGGTTGGGGCTTGCGGCGTTCGATTGGCGCTGCGGGCCCCCATCCCCACCTTCCCCCAGCGGGAGAAGGAGCCAGACAAGGAGACCAAGGACATGAACATGACTTCTTCATCGACCGACAGCTACGCCAAGGGCGCCACCGACGTCCCCTTGATCGAACAACCCATCGGCGCCTTCTTCGACGACATGGTCGCGAAGCAGCCCGAACGCGAGGCCCTGGTCAGCCGCCACGAAGCGCAGCGCTTCACGTATCGCGAACTGCAGACCGCGTCGAACCGGCTCGCGAGCGCGCTGCTCAACCTGGGCCTGGTGCCCGGCGACCGCGTGGGCATCTGGTCGCACAACAACGTGCCCTGGGTGCTGCTGCAGATCGCGACCGCGAAGGTCGGCCTGATCCTGGTCAACATCAATCCGGCCTACCGCACCTCGGAACTCGAGTACGCGCTCAACAAGGTGGGCGCCAAGGCGCTGGTGACCATGGCGCAGTTCAAGACCAGCGACTACCTGGGCATGCTGCGCGAGCTGGGCCCGAAGCGGCTGCCGCTGCTGCAGCACACGGTATGGATCGACAAGGCCGGCGATGCCGAGCAGCCCGGCATGCAGCGCTTCTCGGCCCTGCTCGCGAGCGGCGACCCGCAGGACGCGCGCATCGCGCAGATCGGCGCCACGCTCAAGGCCACCGACCCGATCAACCTGCAGTTCACCAGCGGCACCACCGGCTTCCCCAAGGGCGCCACGCTGACCCATCGCAACATCCTGAACAACGGCTTCTTCATCGGCGAGTGCATGAAGCTCACGCCCGAAGACCGGCTGTGCATCCCGGTGCCGCTCTACCACTGCTTCGGCATGGTGCTGGGCAACCTGGCTGTGCTCACGCATGGCGCGACCATCGTCTATCCCAACGACGGCTTCGACGCGCTGACCGTGCTCGAGACGGTGCAGGCCGAGCGCTGCACCGGGCTGCACGGCGTGCCCACGATGTTCATCGCCGAGCTCGACCATCCGCGCTTCAAGGAATTCGACCTCTCGACGCTGCGCACCGGCATCATGGCCGGCTCGCCGTGCCCGACCGAGGTGATGAAGCGCGTGGTCGACCAGATGCACCTGGGCGAGATCACCATCGCCTACGGCATGACCGAGACCTCGCCCGTGAGCTGCCAGAGCAGCACCGACACGCCGCAGGACAAGCGCGTGTCGACCGTCGGCACGGTGCAGCCGCACCTCGAAATCAAGATCGTCGACCCCGAGACCGGCGCCACCGTGGCGCGCGGCCAGTCGGGCGAGTTCCTCACGCGCGGCTACTCGGTGATGCACGGCTACTGGCAGGACGAGGAGAAGACCCGCGAGGCCATCGACGCCGAGGGCTGGATGCACACCGGCGACCTGGCGGTGATGGACACCGAAGGCTACGTCAACATCGTCGGTCGCATCAAGGACCTGGTGATCCGCGGCGGCGAGAACATCTACCCGCGCGAGATCGAGGAGTTCCTCTACCGCCATCCCAAGGTGCAGGACGTGCAGGTCGTGGGCCTGCCCGACAAGCGCTACGGCGAGGAACTCTGCGCCTGGATCATCGTCAAGCCCGGCCAGACGGCCACCGAAGACGAGGTCCGCGATTTCTGCAAGGGCCAGATCGCGCACTACAAGGTGCCCAAGTACATCCAGTTCGTGGCCGAGTTCCCGATGACGGTGACCGGCAAGATTCAGAAATTCAAGATCCGTGACGCGATGAAAGAGCGGCTCGGGCTCAACGAAGAAAAGACGGCATGAGCAAACTCGAAACCAAACTGAATGCGCGCAGCGCAGACTTCCAGGCCAACGCCGCCGCGATGCGCGCACTGGTCGACGACCTGCATGCGCAGTTCGCCAAGGTCGAGGCCGGCGGCGGCGAGGCGGCGCGTGCGAAACACGTCGCGCGCGGCAAGCTGCTGCCGCGCGACCGCGTGGCCGAACTGCTGGACCCGGGCACGCCCTTCCTCGAGATCGCGCCGCTCGCGGCCTACGGCATGTACCTCGATGCCAAGGGCGCCGAATCGGCACCCGGCGCGGGCCTGATCGCCGGCATCGGCCGCGTGAGCGGCGTCGACTGCATGATCGTGTGCAACGACGCCACCGTGAAGGGCGGCACCTACTACCCGCTGACGGTGAAGAAGCACCTGCGTGCACAGGAGATCGCCGAACAGAACCGCCTGCCCTGCATCTACCTGGTCGACTCGGGCGGCGCCAACCTGCCGAACCAGGACGAGGTCTTCCCCGACCGCGACCACTTCGGCCGCATCTTCTACAACCAGGCCAACATGAGCGCGCAGGGCATCGCGCAGATCGCGGTGGTCATGGGCTCGTGCACGGCCGGCGGCGCCTACGTGCCGGCGATGAGCGACGAGTCGATCATCGTGAAGAACCAGGGCACCATCTTCCTGGGCGGCCCGCCGCTGGTGAAGGCGGCGACCGGCGAGGTCGTGACGGCCGAGGACCTGGGCGGCGGCGACGTGCACACGCGCCTGTCGGGCGTGGCCGACCATCTGGCGCAGAACGACCTGCACGCGCTCTCGCTCGCGCGTTCGGCCATCGCCCACATCAACCGCAAGGACGCGACCGAAGCGCCGCACCCCGACGTGCGCGCGCCCGAGTTCCCGCGCGAAGAGTTGTACGGCGTGATCCCGACCGACACGCGCAAGCCCTTCGACGTGCGCGAGATCATCGCGCGCATCGTCGACGGCAGCGAGTTCCACGAGTTCAAGTCGCGCTTCGGTGCCACGCTGGTCTGCGGATTCGCCGAGATCGAGGGCATGCCCGTGGGCATCGTGGCCAACAACGGCATCCTGTTTTCCGAATCGGCCCAGAAGGGCGCGCACTTCATCGAGCTGTGCTGCCAGCGCAAGATCCCGCTGGTGTTCCTGCAGAACATCACCGGCTTCATGGTCGGCCGCAAGTACGAGAACGAAGGCATCGCGCGGCACGGCGCCAAGATGGTGACGGCCGTGGCCACGGCCAACGTGCCCAAGTTCACGATCATCATCGGCGGCAGCTTCGGCGCCGGCAACTACGGCATGTGCGGCCGGGCCTACAGCCCGCGCTTCCTCTGGATGTGGCCCAACGCGCGCATCAGCGTGATGGGCGGCGAGCAGGCCGCGAGCGTGCTGGCCACGGTCAAGCGCGACGGCATCGAGGGCAAGGGCGGCCAGTGGAGCGCCGCGGAAGAGGAAGCCTTCAAGGCACCGATCCGCCAGCAGTACGAGGACCAGGGCCACCCCTACTACGCGACCGCACGGCTGTGGGACGACGGCATCATCGATCCGGCCGACACGCGCCGCGTGCTGGCGCTGGGTCTGGCGGCCGCGCGCAATGCGCCGATCCCAGAGCCGAAGTTCGGCATCTTCCGGATGTGATGACGATGCGGCCTGGGCACATTTCCGGTTCGCGTGTCAGTCGGATGGCGGCAGCCCTCGGACTGGCCGCGCTGGCGGTTTGCGCGCAAGCCATTGAAGTCGCGCTTCCTGAATCGGTGGTCATGGTGCCCAAGAAGGGCGGATTGTTCACGACCGAACTGGAAACCACGCTCTACATACCGGAGGGCGCAGGCCCGTTTCCCATTGCAGTGATCAATCACGGCAAGGCGAACGGCGATCCTCGGTTTCAGGCGCGCTACAAGCCGCTGGGCGCGGTTCGCTTCTTCCTGTCGCGCGGCTATGCGGTGGCCGTGCCTATGCGGCAGGGTTTCTCAAAGTCCAGCGGCAGCTACATCGGTGGGGGTTGCAACATCGAGAGCAATGGCCGCGAGCAGGCCGGTGATGTGGCGGCGGTACTGAACTACGTGAACGCCCAGCCTTGGGCAGACAAGTCGCGCATCGTGGTCGTGGGCCAATCACACGGCGGCTGGACCACGCTGGCCTTCGGTACGCTCCACTATCCCGGCGTCAAGGGGCTGATCGACTTCGCCGGCGGCCTTCGGCAGGAACAGTGCGTGGGGTGGCAGAACGGCCTGATCGGCGCGGCTGGCACCTACGGCAAGGAAACGGACGTTCCCTCACTCTGGTTCTACGGCGACAACGACAGCTACTTTCCACCGTTCGTGTGGCGGGGCATGCACGAGCGTTATGCAGCGGCTGGCGGGCGCGCGAAGCTGGTGGCCTTCGGAACCTTCGGCGGCGACTCGCATGCCATGTTCGGCTCTGCCGCAGGTGCACCCATCTGGCAGCCGGAAGTGGCCAACTTCCTGCGCGAGATCGGGCTGCCCGACCAGCCCCTGCCTGTGTTCGCACGCTATGCAACGACCGCAGCGCCGCCCGCCAGCGGCTTTGCGCTGCTCGACGCCGTTGATCGCGTGCCCGATCAGAGCATCGCCTCCCTGAGCGGCTACCGTGTCTTTCTCACGAAGAATACTCCGCGAGCCTTCGCTGTCAACGCGCAGGGAGGCTGGGGCTCTGCCTGGGGCGGTGCCGACCCGACGGGGCGCGCCATGGAGAGCTGCGCCCGCAAATCTACGTCGGGCGAGTGCCACCTTTACGCCGTCGACGACAAGGTCGTCTGGAACCCGACACCATGAACGAATACACCAAACTCAAGCTCACCCTCGAAGGCCCGGCCGCCCGCATCTGGCTCGACCAGCCCGACACGCGCAACGCCTTCGACGACGTCGTGATCGCCGAACTCACGCAGGCCTTTCTCGAGGCCGGTGCGGCGCCACAGGTCAAGGCGATCGTGCTGGGCGCGAACGGCCCGGCCTTCTGCGCGGGTGCCAACCTGAACTGGATGCGTCGCATGGCCGACTACACGCGCGACGAGAACCTCGCCGACGCGGGCAAGCTGGCCGACATGCTGCGCACCATCGCCGAGTGCCCCAAGCCCACCATCGCGCGCGTGCAGGGCGACGTGTACGCGGGCGGCATGGGCCTGGTCGCGGCCTGCGACATGGCGGTGAGCGCGGACACGGCCTGGTACTGCTTGAGCGAAGTCAAGATCGGCCTGATTCCCGCGACCATCAGCCCCTACGTGATCCGCGCGATGGGCGCACGTGCATCCCAGCGCTACTTCCTCACGGCCGAGCGCTTCGGAGCGGCCGAGGCGCACCGCATCGGCTTCGTGCATGAGGTGGTGGCGGCCGATGCGCTCGATGGCAAGGTCGACGAACTGCTCAAGGCCCTGACCGGTGCCAGCCCCGCGGCCGTGCGTGCCTGCAAGACACTGCTGGCCGATGTCACGGGCCGCGAGATCGACGACGCGCTGATCGCCAAGACGGTCGAGGGCATCGCCGACATCCGCGCGAGCGACGAAGGCCGCGAGGGCGTGCAGGCCTTCCTGCAGAAGCGCAAGCCTTCCTGGCTGGCCTGACATGACTTCACTCGACCTGCCCCAACTGCTCGCGCTGGCCGCCGCCATCGGCTGGGCCAGCGGCATCCGCCTGTACCTGGTGGTGCTGCTGACCGGGCTGGTCGGCTACATGGGCTGGGTGCCACTGCCCAGCGGACTGCACCTGCTGGCGCATCCGGTGGTGCTGGCCGTGAGCGGCTTCATGGTGTTCGTCGAGTTCTTCGCCGACAAGATCCCCGGGCTCGATTCGCTCTGGGACATGGTCCACACGGTGATCCGCATTCCCGCGGGCGCCGCACTGGCCGCCGGCGTGTTCGGCGGCGACCACGCGCTGATGGCGCTGGTCGCCGCGCTGCTGGGCGGCGGCTTCGCGGCCACCGCGCATGCGGCCAAGGCCACCACGCGCGCGGCCATCAACACCTCGCCCGAACCCTTCTCCAACGTCGGCGCTTCGCTGGTCGAAGACACGGCGGTGCCGGCGGGGCTCTGGCTTGCGCTCGCGCACCCGGTCGTCTTCCTCGTGCTGTTCGTGCTGGTGCTGGTGCTGAGCGTGTGGCTGATCCGCAAGAGCTGGCGTTTCCTCAAGGCGCTGTTCGGACGCGTGGCCCGCATCTTCAGCGGCCGATCCGATCCGGGCGTGGTGCCCGCGTTTCAACTGAAAAAAAGTCCTCCGGGAGACACTCCGAATGTTTAAGAAAATCCTGATCGCCAACCGCGGTGAAATCGCCTGCCGTGTCGCAGCCACCGCCCGCCGCATGGCCATCCGCACGGTCGCCGTGTATTCCGACGCCGACGCCCATGCCAACCATGTGCGCGCCTGCGACGAGTCGGTGCACATCGGCGGCAGCGCACCCAAGGACAGCTACCTGCGCTGGGAACGCATCCTCGAGGCTGCCAAGGCCACGGGTGCCGAAGCCATCCATCCGGGCTACGGCTTCCTGAGCGAGAACGAGGAGTTCGCGCAGGCCTGTGCCGATGCAGGCCTGGTCTTCATCGGCCCGCCGCCCTCGGCCATCAAGGACATGGGCCTCAAGGCCGAGTCGAAGCAGCTCATGGAGAAGGCCGGCGTGCCGCTGGTGCCGGGCTACCACGGCCACGACCAGGACCCGGCGCTGCTGCAGCGCGAGGCCGACCGCATCGGCTATCCGGTGCTGATCAAGGCCAGCGCGGGCGGCGGCGGCAAGGGCATGCGCGCGGTCGAGAAGTCCGAAGACTTCGCGGCCGCGCTCGCCTCCTGCCAGCGCGAGGCCATCAACAGCTTTGGCGATGACGCGGTGCTCATCGAGAAGTACGTGCAGCGCCCGCGCCACATCGAGATCCAGGTCTTCGGCGACACGCATGGCGACTGCGTCTACCTGTTCGAGCGCGACTGCTCGGTGCAGCGCCGCCACCAGAAGGTGCTCGAGGAAGCGCCCGCGCCCGGCATGACCGAGGCGATGCGTGCACAGATGGGCGCGGCCGCCGTGGCCGCGGCCAAGGCCGTGAACTACGTCGGTGCGGGCACCGTGGAGTTCATCGTCGAGCAGCGCGACGGCGGGGAGATGAATTTCTTCTTCATGGAGATGAACACCCGCCTGCAGGTCGAACACCCCGTGACCGAGGCCATCACGGGCCTCGACCTGGTCGAGTGGCAATTGCGCGTGGCCTCGGGCGAGCCGCTGCCGCTGAAGCAGGGTGAACTGAAGATCCACGGCCATGCGATCGAGGCGCGCATCTGCGCCGAGAACCCCGACAACAACTTCCTGCCGGCCACCGGCACGCTGCAGGTCTACCGCAAGCCGCAGGCCACCGCCTTCCAGCGCGGCCGCGTGCGCATCGACGACGGCGTGCGCGAGGGCGGCGAGATCTCGCCCTTCTACGACTCGATGATCGCCAAGCTGATCGTGCACGGCGCGACGCGCGACGAAGCGCTGGCCCGGCTCGACACCGCGCTGGCGCAGGTGCACATCGTGGGCGTGCAGACCAACGTGCAGTTCCTGCGCGGCATCCTCGCCACGCAATCGTTCTCCAAGGCCAACCTCGACACGGCGCTGATCGAGCGCGAGCGCGCGGTGCTGTTCGACCGCGAGCCGCTGGGCCTGCCGCTGGCGGCGGCGGCCTCGGTCGCGCGCACGCTGCTCGACGAACGGTCGACGGGCACGCCCGACCCCTTCAGCCAGCGCGACGGCTGGCGCTCGCTGGGCGTCACGGCGCGCATCTTCGCCTTCGAGTTCCGCGGCGAGCCGCAGACCGCCACGCTGCGCTACCTGCACGACGGCGCGCTCACGCTGGAAGCCGGCGGCGTGTCGGGTGTGTTGGCCATCGGCCGCCTGCCCGACGGACAGATCGAGCTGTCGTTCAACGGCGAGCGCCACACGCTCGACGTCTACGAACGGCAGGCCACCACCCATGTGTTCGCGGCCAGGGGCGCGACGAAGATCAGCACCATCGACCGCCTCGCCCATGCGGGCGAGACGCAGGCCGAAGGCGGCCGGCTGACCGCGCCCATGCCCGGCAAGGTGGTGTCCTTCGCGGTCAAGGCCGGCGACAAGGTCACGCGCGGCCAGCCACTGGCAGTGATGGAGGCGATGAAGATGGAGCACACCATCGCCGCGCCGGCCGACGGCACGGTGGAGGAGTTGCTGTACGCGCCAGGCGACCAGGTGACCGAAGGTTCGGAGCTTCTGAGAATCGCTGCCACGGCTTGACCCCGTTTGTGCGGCTGGGACGTATCACGGACATCCCTCACTTTTTCTCAAGGACGCCATGACGCATCGCCAGCCCCTGATCCTCACCCGCACGGTCCTGCTGCCCCTGATCGCGGTCCTCGCGCTCACGGCCTGCGGCCGCAGGAACGAACCGAGCGAGCCTGTCGCCCTGTCGGCCCCCGCACCGGTGATGGCGCCGGGCATGGGCGCCGGCGCGGCGAAGCGGGCGGCGGTCCAGGGCGAAATGGCCTCCGCGGACCAGGCCGAGGCCTCCCCGCTGCAGCGTTTTCTCGCAGTGCGCCAGGACCTGAACGTCGAGGTGCCGCCCGAGCAGCTCGCCGAGGCCTGGGGCCGGATGCGCGACCTGTGCGGGACCCTGCAATGCGAGCTGCTGTCGTCCTCGCTGCTGCGCGAGACACCGCAGCAGCCCGGCAACGCGCAGCTCGAGATGCGGGTGCTGCCGGCCGATGCCGACAAGCTGCTCGGTGGCCTGGCCAATGTGGGCAAGGTGGTCTCGCACACCACCACCAGCGAGGACAAGACCGCCGAGGTGATCGACGTCGAGGCGCGCATCCGCAATCGCACCGAGTTCCGCGACAGCCTGCGCCTGATGCTGCGCGACACCGTCACCAAGCGCACCATGTCCGACCTGCTGGCGATCCAGCGCACGCTGTCGGACACCCAGGCCGAGCTCGATGCCATGGCCACGCAACGCAAGGTGCTGGGGCAGCAAACCAGCAAGCAGCACATCCAGATCCAGTTCACGCCGACCCGCGCGCTGGTGCGCGGCGGCGAGAGCTACAGCCCGATGATGAAGGCACTGCGCAACGCGGGCACCGTGCTCGCGGAGAGCGTGGGCGCGCTCATCACCTTCGTGGCGGCGGTGTTGCCATGGGTGCTGCTGGTGCTGCTGCCCGTGGGCTGGCTGGCGCGCGTGCTGTGGCGCCGTCGTCGCAGCAAGGCCGCATGAAGGCCGCATGAAGGCCGGGCGACGGCCTGACTAAGATTCGGGTCATGCGAATCACCGTCTGCCTCACCGACACCCGCCCCGAATCCTGGATCGAGGGCCTGCGCGCCGCCTTGCCCGATGCCGAGGTTTCGGCCTGGACGCCCGACGCGCCGCCTGCCGACCACGCCGTGGTCTGGGCTCCGCCGCAAGCCTTCCTGGACCAGCAGCCCCGGCTGCGCGGCGTCTTCAACATCGGCGCCGGCGTCGATGCGCTGACGAAACTCAGGTTGCCGCCCGAGGCCCGCATCGTGCGGCTCGACGACGCGGGCATGTCGGTGCAGATGGCCGAGTACGTGTGCCATGCGCTGATCCGCCATTTCCGCGACTTCGACGGCTACGCCGCCGATGCGCGCGAAGGCCGCTGGAGCTACCGCAAGCCGCATGTGCGGCAGGATTTCCCGGTCGGCGTGATGGGCCTGGGCGTGCTGGGCCAGCGCGTGGCGAAGGCGGTGGCGCAGTTCGACTTCCCGGTCAACGGCTGGAGCCGTTCGCCCAAGCAGATCGAGGGCGTGCAGTGCTTTGCCGGCCACGAGAACTTCGACGCCTTCCTGGCCGCGAGCCGCGTGCTGGTCTGCCTGCTGCCGCTCACGCCCGACACGCGCGGCATCCTGCGGCGCGAGACCCTGCTGAAGCTCCATGGCGGCCAACCCGGTGGCTACATCATCAACGTGGCGCGCGGCGGCCACCTGGTCGAAGCCGACCTGATCCCGCTGCTCGACGACGGCCCGCTGGCCGGCGCCACGCTCGACGTATTCGAGGCCGAGCCGCTGCCCGCCGACCACCCCTTCTGGCGCCACCCGAAGATCAGCGTGACGCCGCATGCCTCGGCCCGCACGCAGCGCGAAGAGTCGATCGCGCAGATCGCCGGGAAGATCCGTGCCGTCGAAGCGGGTGGGGACTTCGACCGCATCGCGGGCGTCGTCGATCCGAAGCGCGGATACTGATGACAAGAACGATGGTCCGCTGAACCTGTAACGCCACGAGAACGCCCATGAACATCCCCTCCAAAGTCAAGATCGTCGACGTCGGCCCGCGCGACGGCCTGCAGAACGAGAAACAGCCCGTGCCCGCCGCGGTGAAGATCGAACTCGTGCACCGCCTGCAGGATGCCGGCCTGAGCGCGATCGAGGTCACGAGCTTCGTCAGCCCGAAGTGGGTGCCGCAGATGGCCGACAACGCCGAGGTGATGGCCGGCCTGCGGCGCAACCCGCGCGTGACCTACTCGGTGCTCACGCCGAACATGAAGGGCTTCGAGGCGGCGATCGCCGCGCCGCGCGAACAGTGGCCCGACGAGATCGTGGTGTTCGGCGCCGCCAGCGAGGCCTTCAGCCAGAAGAACATCAACTGCTCGATCGCCGAGAGCATCGAGCGCTTCGCGCCCGTGGTGGCGGCGGCACGCGAACGCGGCATCCATGTGCGCGGCGCGATGTCGTGCACGGTCGGCTGCCCGTACGAAGGCGAGATCGACCCCTCGCGCGTCGACATGCTGGCCGGCCTGATGAAGGGCATCGGCGTGCAGCACGTGGGCGTGGCCGACACCATCGGCGTGGGCACGCCCAACAAGGTGCGGCGCGCGCTCGAAGCCACGCTCAAGCACTACGGCCTCGACGACGTGTCGGGCCACTTCCACGACACCTACGGCCAGGCCTTGAGCAACACGCTGGCCAGCCTGGAGATGGGCGTGTGGCAGTACGACACCTCGTCGGCCGGCCTGGGCGGCTGCCCCTACGCCAAGGGCGCGACGGGCAACGTCGCGACCGAGGACGTGGTCTACATGCTGCACGGCATGGGCATCGAGACCGGCATCGACCTCGACGCGCTGATCGACGCGGGCGTCTACATCAGCGATGCGCTGGGCCGCGAGCCGAGCTCGCGCGTCTCCAAGGCCATCCGCACCAAGCGAGCCGGCTGATGGCGCACCGTCCATTCCGTTGGAGGAGCGCCCATGTGCGGTGCTGAACTCCATGCGTTGCCCGAAGGTGTGCAGCGCGTCGCGCGCCTGCTGCAGGACGCCGGCCATCCGCATGCGCCGCGCATGCTCGACGACGCCGCACGCACCGCGCAGCAGGCCGCCGATGCGCTGGGCATCGCGGTCGGCCAAATCGCCAAGAGCATCGTGTTCCGGCGCAAGAGCGACGATGTCGCGGTGCTGGTCGTGACCTCGGGCGACAAGCGCGTCGACGAGAAGAAGGTCGACGCCCTCGTCGGCAAGACGGGCCGCGCCGACGCCGAGTTCGTCAAGGCCAAGACGGGCTTCTCGATCGGCGGCGTGTCGCCCTTCGCGCATGCGACCGAACTCGTGGTGCTGATCGACCGCGAGCTGTTCCGCTTCGACGAGGTGTGGGCCGCGGCCGGCCATCCGCATGCGGTGGTCAAGCTGCAGCCGCAGGACCTCGAGCGCCTGACCGGCGCACCGGTGGCGGAGGTCGTATGACGGCCGCACTCGACCGCGAAGCCACCGTGCGGCTGATCGAGCGCGCCGCCGGCATCGATGCCACGCCCGATGCCGAGCTGCCGTCGCCCTGCGTCTCGGTCTGCCGCATGGACGACCACCGCGAATTCTGCGTGGGCTGCCTGCGCACCATCCCCGAGATCGCGGGCTGGAGCCGCACGGACGGCGCGGGCAAGCGCGCGATCTGGGGCGCCATCACGCAGCGGCTGCAGGCCTTGCCGGCGCCGGCCGACGACCTGCCGCAGGAGTGGGCTCCATGAAGCACCTCACGTTCTACCTGGACTTCATCTCGCCCTTTGCCTACCTGGCGTTCGAGCAGCTGCCCGAAGCCCTCGAGGGCCTGAGCTACAGCGTCGACTACAAGCCGGTGCTGCTGGGGGCGATGCTCAAGCACCACGGCCTGGTCGGCCCGGCCGAGGTGCCGAGCAAGCGCGCCTGGACCTACCGCCATGTGCTGTGGCTGGGCCATGCGCACGGCATCCCGCTCGAGATGCCCGCCACCCATCCCTACAACCCGCTGCCGCACCTGCGGCTGGCCTTGTCGACCACGCACGGCGGTACGATCAGCCGCCACGTGGCCGAGACGGTGTTTCGCGACATCTGGCGCGGCGGTGCCGAGGCCGGTGACGAGGCACGCCGTGCGGCATTGGCCGCGCAGCTGACGTCGGTGCGCGATGGCGCGGGCGAGGCCGCCAAGGCCGCATTGCGCGCCAACACCGACGAAGCGCTGGCACAGGGCGCCTTCGGCACGCCGGCCTTCGAGGTCGACGGCCACATGCTCTGGGGTTTCGACAGCCTGCCGATGCTGCGCGCCGCGGTGCAGGGCGATGCCTGGTTCGACGGCCCGGGCTGGACCGCAGCGGACCTGCGTCCGGGTTTGCAGCGCCCGAACAAACCCTGACTTTCCTGCATCCCGAAACCCGGGGCGCGGGTTTCACCCTAAATCGTAAGCAACGGTTCAGTTTGGCGAAAGGCTCGGGTCAGTCGCGACTCCAAGAATGCGGCACGGTCCATGAAAAGGACCGCACCCATACAACAGGAGACGACAGCCATGGCAGCCACACTAGATTCGAGGGGAGTGCCGCACCCGGCCCCCCGGCCCATGTCCCAGGAGGAGCGGAAGGTCATCTTCGCATCCTCGCTCGGGACCGTGTTCGAGTGGTACGACTTCTACCTCTACGGATCGCTGGCGGCCATCATCGCCAAGCAGTTCTTCAGCGGCCTGGATGCGGGCGCGGCCTTCATCTTCGCGCTGCTGGCCTTCGCGGCCGGCTTCCTGGTGCGTCCTTTCGGCGCCATCGTGTTCGGCCGCCTGGGCGACATGATCGGCCGCAAGTACACCTTCCTGGTCACGATCCTGATCATGGGCCTGTCGACCTTCATCGTCGGCCTGCTGCCCAGCTACGCGACCATCGGCGTCGCGGCGCCGGTGATCCTGATCGCGCTGCGCATGCTGCAGGGCCTGGCGCTCGGCGGCGAGTACGGCGGTGCTGCCACCTACGTGGCCGAGCACGCGCCGCACGGCAAGCGCGGTGCCTACACCTCCTGGATCCAGACCACGGCCACGCTGGGCCTGTTCCTGAGCCTGCTGGTGATCCTGGGCGTGCGGCTGGGCGTCGGTGAAGCGGCCTTTGCCGACTGGGGCTGGCGCATTCCCTTCCTGGTCTCGATCCTGCTGCTGGCCATCTCGGTGTGGATTCGCCTGACGCTGTCGGAGTCGCCCGCCTTCCAGAAGATGAAGGCCGAGGGCAAGACCTCGAAGGCGCCGCTGGCCGAGTCCTTCGGCCAATGGAAGAACCTCAAGATCGTGATCCTGGCGCTGGTGGGCCTGACCGCCGGCCAGGCCGTGGTCTGGTACACGGGCCAGTTCTACGCGCTGTTCTTCCTGACGGCCCAGCTCAAGGTCGATGCGACCGCAGCCAACCTGATGATCGCCGCGGCCCTGCTGCTGGGCACGCCCTTCTTCGTGATCTTCGGTATCTTGTCCGACAAGATCGGCCGCAAGCCGATCATCATGGCCGGCTGCCTGCTGGCCGTGGTCACCTACTTCCCGGTCTTCAAGATGCTGACCGAAGCCGCCAACCCGGACCTGGCCAAGGCACAGGCCACGGCCGGCGTGACGGTGACGGCCGACCCCGCGACCTGCTCCTTCCAGGGCAACCCGGTGGCCCGCGAGATCGACTTCAAGAGCTCCTGCGACATCGCCAAGCGCTACCTGGTGCAGAACTCGGTGAGCTACGAGAACGTGGCCGGCCCGGCCGGTTCGCCCGCGGTGGTGAAGATCGGCGACAAGACCGTGGCCGCACCCGTGGGCAACGTGGTCAACCTGAAGTTCGACGAGGCCTCGGCCAAGTCGATCGCGGCCTTCAAGAAGGAAGTCGGCGACGACCTGAAGCTCTCCGGCTACCCGGCCAAGGCCGACCCGGAGAAGATGAACAAGGTGCTGACCGTGGCGCTGCTGTTCTGGCTGGTGCTGCTGGTGACCATGGTGTACGGCCCGATCGCCGCGATGCTGGTGGAGATGTTCCCCACGCGCATCCGCTACACCTCGATGAGCCTGCCGTACCACATCGGCAACGGCTGGTTCGGCGGCCTGCTGCCCACCACCGCCTTCGCGATCGTGGCCAGCACCGGAAACATGTACAACGGCCTCTGGTACCCGATCATCATCGCGGGCGTCACGCTGGTCATCGGCACGCTCTTCGTCAAGGAAACGAAGGACGTCGACATCTACGCCAACGACTGATCGCACGACACAGGCCTCGACTGCGGTTGCGCGGCGAGGCTGTTCAGCACAGAGGCTTCATGCGGGCCAGCCGGCCGCGTGAAGCTTTTTTTCTGAGCACTGTCGCTCGTCCAGAAGGAGACTCACCCCATGTGGAAAATCGTCGTCGGCTTCGTCATCTTCGCCGCCATCGCGCTCTTCGTCATCAGCAAGGCGGGCGACAAGATCGACATGTCCGGCGAGAAGCACAGCGGCGACGTGCACGCGCCGGAGCCCGCCGCGGCGGCCAGCGCGCCGAAGTAGGCCGCGTCAGCGCTTGAAGCGGCCTTCGCTGATGATCGACAGATCGGCGAAGTCGATGCCCGTGTGGTCGGTCGGCGAGTAGCTGACGTCCAGGCCGCCGCCCAGGTCGAAGCCGCGGATGCTCTCGAGCGCCGCGAGTACGCGCGGCCGCGTGGGCTTGGGGCCGGCGCGGCGCAGCGCCTCGACCAGCACCTTGGCTGCGGCAAAGCCTTCGAGCATCTGTGGCGACAGCGCTTCCTGGCCCTGGGCCTTGGCCAGCACCATCGCTTCCTTGACCATCGGCTGGCCGACGGCGCGTTCCGAAGGAAAGACCTGCGTCACGATCACACCCGAGCTGACCGCGCCCAACTGCTTGATGAAGCCGCTGGAGGCGTTGTTCGACAAGGTCACGACCTGGGCCGCCGAGCCCGCGGCACGCAGGCCCTTCACGCCATCGACCACCGCATCGCCCGAGGCGATCCAGAGCACCGCCTGCGGATTGGCCTTGGCCAGCGCCGACAGGATCACGGCGTAGTCGGGCTTCTCGCGGTCGGCGGGGATCACGGCCACCGGTGTGAGCCTGGCCTTGGTGAAGCCGGTGGTCGCGCCCTCGAGCCCGTCCTTGCCGAAGGAGTCGGCGGCATGCACCACCGCGATCCGGTCGATGCCCACGGTGTGCAGGTGCTGCACAGCCTTCTCGGCCTCGCGCTGGTAGGTCGAGCGCACGTTGAACACATGCTTCTGCAGCGGCTTGTGCAGCACCATCGCGCCCGTCGAGGGCCCGACCAGCGCCACGCCGTGCTTGTCGAGCCAGGGCACGATGGCCTGCGTGTGCGGCGTGCCACGGCTCAGGAACAACGCGACCACCTTGCGGTCCTCGATCAGCACGCGGGCGTTCTCGCCTGCGCGCTTGGGGTCGAAGCCATCGTCCAGGCGCAGGATCTCGATGCGCTCGCCGTTGATGCCACCCTGCGCGTTCACGCTGTCGATCAGCAGTTGCGCGCCCGCGATGGTCTCGTTCACGCCGGCGGCGACCGGACCGGTGGTGCCGGCCGTCTGGCCGATCACGATCTGGGCCGCGACCTGAAGCGCGCTCAGCGTCAGCAGGCCGGCCGTGCAAAGCAGGCGAAGGGACTTCATGCGGTGTGTGCTCCGTGTCAGAACAAGGGGGAGGGCCGGGGGCGCCGGCGCTGACCGCATTTGTTACCAATTGTCTCAATCGTTCCAGCGTGGAAACCCTTGCATCGCGTGCGCCATGCCGAAGCGCATCCGATGCCTTCTTCTGCGCTTCCTAGAATGTCTGCCCCACCCCTCAAGGCATTCATGACACAGGGCTCGATCCGGATTCGCGGCGCACGCCAGCACAACCTCCAGAACCTCGACCTCGACATCCGCACCGGCGAGATGACCGTGGTCACCGGCCCCAGCGGCTCGGGCAAGTCGAGCCTGGTGTTCGACACGCTCTATGCCGAAGGCCAGCGCCGCTACGTCGAGACCTTCTCGGCCTACGCCCGCCAGTTCCTCGACCGCATGGACAAGCCGGCGGTCGACAAGGTGGAGGGCGTGCCGCCCGCCATCGCCATCGACCAGACCAACCCGGTGCGCTCCTCGCGCTCCACGGTGGGCACGATGACCGAGCTCAACGACCACCTGAAGCTGCTGTTCGCACGCGCTTCGCAGCTGTTTGACCGCGAGACCGCATTGCCGGTGCGGCACGACACGCCCGACACCATCTATGCGGCGATGGTCGAGCGCGCGGCCGCGGCCGGCGACCCGCGCATCGTGGTCACCTTTCCTGTCGAGCTGCCGGCTTCAACCACGCCCGACGAAGTCACGCAATGGCTGTCGGCCAGCGGCTTCACGCGCGTGCAGGCCGAGCGCGAGGTCGCGACGCCCACCGGCCCGCGCAAGGTGCTGGACGTGGTGGCCGACCGCTTCCGGCTGGCCGGTGCCGAGCGCGCCCGCGTGCTCGAGGCCATCGAGACCGGGCTCAAGCGCGGCGTGGGGCGGCTCACGGTGTATGCGGTGCCGGCCGACGAAGGCGCGGCGCCCGAGGTGTGGAAGTTCTCCACGGGCCTGCATTGCCCCGAGAGCGACATCCGCTACGGCGACCCGATCCCATCGATGTTCTCCTTCAACTCGGCGGTGGGCGCCTGCGACACCTGTCGCGGCTTCGGCCGTGTGATCGGCGTCGACTTCGGCCTGGTCATCCCCAACGACAAGCTCACGCTGCGCGCGGGCGCGGTCAAGCCGATGCAGACCCCGGCCTGGAAGGAGGCGCAGGACGACCTCATGCGCCACGCCGAGGACGCCGGCATCCCGCGCGACACGCCCTGGGCCAAGCTCACGCAGGCGCAGAAGGACTGGGTCATCGACGGCTCGCCGAACTGGAACGGCAAGTGGAACCAGCAGTGGTTCGGCATCAAGCGCTTCTTCGGCTACCTGGAGAGCAAGGCCTACAAGATGCACATCCGCGTGCTGCTGTCGAAGTACCGCAGCTACACGCCGTGCCCGACCTGCGCCGGCGCGCGGCTCAAGCTCGACAGCCTGCTGTGGCGCATCGGCAGCAAGCAGGACGCCGACGCGGTGCTCGCGCCGGCCAGGCGCTTCATGCCGGTGGGCGTGAAGTGGTCGCGCGAACAGCTCGAGGCGCTGCCGGGGCTGTGCCTGCACGACCTGATGCTGCTGCCGATCGAGCGGCTGCGGCGCTTCTTCGACGGCATCGAGAGCCACGGCAACAGCTCGACCGCCAACGAAGGCGACGTGCAGGCCCTCAAGCTGCTGTTCGAGGAAATCACCACCCGCCTGCGCTATCTGCACGACGTGGGCATCGGCTATCTCACGCTCGACCGCCAGAGCCGCACGCTGTCGGGCGGCGAGGTGCAGCGCATCAACCTCACGACCGCGCTCGGCACCTCGCTGGTCAACACGCTGTTCGTGCTCGACGAGCCCAGCATCGGCCTGCATCCGCGCGACATGAACCGCATCACCGAGGCCATGCTGCGGCTGCGCGACGCGGGCAACACGCTGGTGGTGGTCGAGCACGACCCGGCGGTGATGCTGGCGGCCGACCGCGTGATCGACATGGGCCCGGGCCCGGGCATCCGCGGCGGCCAGATCGTGTTCGATGGCACCACGGACGAACTGCGCAATGCCGCCACGCTGACCGGCGACTACCTCGGCGGCCGCAAGCAGATCGGCATGGGCTTCAAGCGCGCGGTGACCGACAGCACGCCGCGCCTCATCCTCGAAGGTGCGCGCGAGCACAACCTGCAGAACATCACCGTCGACTTCCCGCTGCAGCGGCTGGTGGTCGTCACCGGCGTCAGCGGCTCGGGCAAGTCCACGCTGGTGCAGGACGTGCTGGCACCCGCGCTGATGCGCCACTTCGGCAAGGCGACCGAAACGCCGGGCGAGCACGACCGCCTGCTGGGCGCCGACCACCTGAGCGAGGTCGTGTTCGTCGACCAGTCGCCCATCGGCAAGACTGCGCGTTCCAACCCCGCGAGCTACGTGGGCGCCTGGGATGCGGTGCGCGAGATCTTCGCCACCGCGGCGCTGTCGCGCCAGCGCGGCTACACCGCGAGCAAGTTCAGCTTCAACTCGGGCGACGGGCGCTGCCCGACCTGCGGCGGCTCGGGCTTCGAGCATGTCGAGATGCAGTTCCTGTCGGACGTCTACCTGCGCTGCCCCGACTGCGACGGCAAGCGCTACCGGCCCGAGATCCTCGAGGTGAGGATCGAACGCGGCGGCCGCCAGCTCAACGTGGCCGACGTGCTCGACCTGACCGTGGCCGAGGCGGCCGCGCTGTTCGCCGTCGACCGCGAGGTGCTGCGCACGCTGCAGCCGATCTCCGACGTGGGCCTGGACTACGTGAAGCTCGGCCAGCCCGTGCCCACGCTGTCGGGCGGCGAGGCGCAGCGCCTCAAGCTCGCGGGCTTCCTGGCCGAGGCCGCGAAGAGCGGCACCGCGAGCCGGCAGGCCGTGGCGCGCAAGGGCACGCTGTTCCTGTTCGACGAGCCCACCACCGGCCTGCACTTCGACGACATCGCGCGCCTCATGCGCGCGCTGCGCAAGCTGCTCGACGCCGGCCATTCGCTGATCGTGATCGAGCACAACCTCGACGTGATCCGCGCCAGCGACTGGCTGATCGACCTCGGCCCCGAGGGCGGCGACGGTGGCGGCCAGATCGTGGCGGTCGGCACGCCCGAGCATGTGCGCGAGATGACCGGCACCTCGACGGGCGAAGCGCTGCGCGACTACGAGCTCGCGCTCGGCCCGTCGCGGCTGGCGGCGCGCGAGCGCGGCGGCGCGAATCTGGCACCGCGTGCGCTGCCGGCCTTCGGACGCGATGCGATCCAGATCGTCAATGCGCGCGAGCACAACCTGAAGAACCTGAGCGTCGACATCCCGCGCGGCAAGTTCAGCGTGGTCACGGGCGTGAGCGGCTCGGGCAAGTCGACGCTGGCCTTCGACATCCTGTTCAACGAAGGGCAGCGGCGGTACCTCGAATCGCTCAACGCCTATGCGCGCAGCATCGTGCAGCCCGCGGGCCGGCCCGAGGTCGACGCGGTCTACGGCATCCCGCCGACCGTGGCCATCGAGCAGCGCCTGTCGCGCGGCGGCCGCAAGAGCACGGTGGGCACCACCACCGAGGTCTGGCATTTCCTGCGCCTGCTCTACGTCAAGCTCGGCACGCAACACTGCATCCACGACGGCACGGCGGTGCAGCCGCAGACGCCGGACAGCATCGCGGCGCAGTTGCTGAAGAACTTCAAGGGCCAGCACATCGGCCTGCTGGCGCCGCTGGTGAGCAACCGCAAGGGCGTCTACACCGAGCTGGCCGACTGGGCGCGGCCGCGCGGCTATACCCACCTGCGGGTGGACGGCGGCTTCCTGCCGACGAACCCGTTCCCGCGGCTCGACCGCTTCAAGGAGCACAGCATCGAACTGCCGGTGGGCAGCCTCGATGTGCTGCCGCAGAACGAGGCCGCGCTGCGCGCGCTGCTGACCAAGGCGCTGGAGCACGGCAAGGGCGTGGTCCATGTGATGAGCGAGCTCGACGGCCTGCGCGCCGCGATGATGGCCGGCGCGCCGACCGCGGGCATCGGCCGCACGCACGTGTTCTCCACGCTGCGCGCCTGCCCGGTCTGCAGCACCAGCTATGCCGAGCTCGATCCGCGGCTGTTCAGCTACAACAGCAAGCACGGCTGGTGCCCCGACTGCGTGGGCACGGGCGTCAAGCTGACCAAGGACCAGCGCAAGGTCTACGACGACTCGGTGCTGGCCGACGACCAGAAGGGCCGCGAACAGACCTTCGCCGAACCCGAGGCCGAGGACGTGGGCGAGGCCGCCTGCCCGACCTGCGAGGGCACGCGGCTCAACGCCACGGCGCGCGCCGTGAGCTTCGGCGCGGCCAGCATCGGCATCACCGAGATCGCACGCATGAGCGTGACCGACATCCGCAAGTGGTTCGAAGGCCTGGTGCTGAGCGGCCGCGAGGCCGAGATCGCGCGCGACCTGGTGCCCGAGATCAAGAGCCGGCTCGAGTTCCTCGAGGAGGTCGGCCTGGGCTACCTCACGCTGGACCGCGGCGCGCCCACGCTCTCCGGTGGCGAGGCGCAGCGCATCCGCCTGGCGGCACAGCTGGGCAGCAACCTGCAGGGCGTGTGCTACGTGCTCGACGAGCCGACCATCGGCCTGCATGCGCGCGACAACCAGATCCTGCTGAATGCGCTGCACAAGCTGGGCGACAAGGGCAACACGCTGGTGGTGGTCGAGCACGACGAGGACACCATCCGCCGCGCCGACCACATCATCGACATCGGCCCGAGCGCGGGCAAGCGCGGCGGCCGGCTGGTGGCCGAGGGTTCGGTGGCCGACATCGAGGCCGCGGGCGACTCGCAGACCGGGCGCTACCTGCGCGATGCGATCAAGCATCCGCTGGCGGCGCGCCGGCCGGTGCCGCTGCCCGAGCCGGGCGCCCCCGACTGGCTCACGGTGCATGGCGCCGACCTGCACAACCTGCAGGACCTGACCTCCACCGTGCCGCTGCACCGCCTGGTCGCGATCACCGGCGTCAGCGGCTCGGGCAAGTCGACGCTGGCGCGCGACGTGCTGCTGGCCAACGTGCAGGCCATCGTGGTCCAGCGCATGACCAAGGCCGGCCGCGACAACGATGCCGCCGGCAAGCGGCCCGCCTGGTCGGGCTGCCGCTCGGTCGACGGCTACGAGACCATCGACCGCGTGCTCGAGGTCGACCAGACGCCGATCGGCAAGACGCCACGCAGCTGCCCCGCGACCTACATCGGTTTCTGGGACACCATCCGCAAGCTCTTCGCCGACACGCTGGAAGCCAAGGCGCGCGGCTACGGCCCGGCGCGCTTCAGCTTCAACACCGGCGAGGGCCGCTGCCCGGCCTGCGACGGCGCGGGCGTGCGCACCATCGGCATGAGCTTCCTGCCCGACGTGAAGGTGCCCTGCGAGGTCTGCCACGGCACGCGCTTCAACCCCGAGACGCAGGCCGTGACCTGGCGCGGCAAGAGCATCGGCGACGTGCTGCAGATGGAGGTCGACGAGGCGGTCGACTTCTTCGCCGCCATGCCCAACATCAGCCATCCGCTGCAGCTGCTCAAGGACGTGGGCCTGGGCTACCTCACGCTGGGCCAGCCTTCACCCACGCTGAGCGGCGGCGAGGCGCAGCGCATCAAGCTGGTGACCGAACTGAGCAAGGTGCGCGACGACATCACGCGCCGCGGCCAGAAGGCGCCGCACACGCTCTACGTGCTCGACGAGCCGACCGTGGGCCTGCACATGGCCGACGTCGAGAAGCTGATCCACGTGCTGCACCGGCTGGTCAACGGCGGCCACAGCGTGGTGGTGATCGAGCACGACCTCGACGTGATCGCCGAGGCCGACTGGCTGATCGACCTGGGCCCCGAAGGCGGCAACGGCGGCGGCCGCATCGTGGCCGCGGCGCCGCCCGAGGAAGTGGTGCGCCTGGGCACGCACACCGGCGTGGCGTTGGCCGGCGTGCTGGCGCGCTGAGGAAGGACGCGGGCGGCCGTTCAGCAGGGCCAGCCCGCGCCCGGCACCTCCACCGGGACGGCCAGCAGCTTGGCCTCGCGTGCGGCCATGCGGTGGTGCTCGAGGAAGTCCGGCGCGACGCACAGGTAGAGCGTGCGGCGCTCCGGGCCGCCCAGCGTGCAGGCGAAGGTGCCCAGCGCGCCGGTCGAGATCTCCTGCAGGATGCGGCCGCCCTCGGCCACGCGCAGCGCGCGGTTGTGCGTGGCATCGGCCAGCCACACCGCGCCCTCGGCATCGAGCACGGCGCCGTCGGGCGCCACGGCCACGCTGCCGATGAGTTCGCCCACGTCGGTGCTGGTGGGCAAGGGGCCGAACACGGCCCAGTCGCGGCGCGGACCCAAGTCGCCGTCGGCGCGGATGTCGAAGGCCGAGATCCGGTTGCCCATGGTCTCGACCACGATCAGCGTCTTGCCATCGGGCGTGATCATCGCGCCGTTGGGGAAGTACAGGTCCTCGGCCACCACGCGCGCGCGGCCGTCGGCTTGGACGCAGGCCAGCTTCGCGGTCGATGCGGCGCCGCCGCCCATCAGGTCGAAGCCGAAGTTGCCCACATAGGCACGGCCTTGCGCATCGACCACCATGTCGTTGAGGTGGCCGCCCGCGATGCCCGACAGGTCCGCATGCACGGCCAGCGTGCCATCGGCTTCGCGGCGCAGCACACGGCGATCGCGCATCGAACTGATCAGCAGGCGCCCGTCGGGCAGCCAGCCCAGGCCCGAGGGCTGTTGCGGCACCTCGGCTTCGGTCGTCGCCTTGCCCTGGGCATCGACCGAAACCACGCGATGCGTGTAGAAATCCGACAGCCACAGCCGGCCCGCGTGCCAGCGCGGACCTTCGAGAAAGCTGAAGCCCGACAGGACTTCGGTGAATGCTTGCGTCATGGAAAGGCTTCCGTTGTTGCTTCTGATGAACGGGCCATCCTGCCGCAGCGGGGTGCGGGCGTCGACCGGGCGCAACCCTAGGCGTTGCCCGCCTGTACAGCGCACCGCCGGCCCTCGACGCAGGTGATCGTCGGCCTGCTCCTACCGGCAACGGCTAGAAACACTCACGCGCGGGCGCGGGGAACTTTTGAAGATGAGCACCGGCGGTTCAGCGGACCGCCACCCTCTTCTTTCATCACTCTCTCTTCTGGGAACTCCGTCCATGAACACTCTGCTCAAGACCTGTGCCGTCACCTTTGCCGCCGCGGCGCTGCTGTCCGCCTGCGGCGGCGGCAATGACGACGATCCGAGTCCCAGCGACCGCACCGGCGTGCTGACCATCACCGAGGCCAGCGTGAGCGGCCTCGACGGCGTGTACGGCAACGGATCGCTGAACCTGACCGACGTCGACAAGATCAACCCGATCGGCTCCAGCCCTCAGGTCTGCAGCTTCAAGTTCGACGGTGCGAACCGCGTGCTGGGCGACGGCACGGCCTTCGGTGACATCCGCTACCAGCCCGATGCCAACGTGCTCTATGTCGCGTTCATCACCGTCAACGGCCGCGAGTTCAGCAGCGGCGAGGGCGTCGACACCGCGGTGCAACGCGACCGCGATCGCATCCAGTTCAGCGGCAAGAAGCTGACGGCCACCGACAACAGCGGCGCCACCTTGCGCGTGACCGGCCTCGTGCCGATGCGCGGCAGCCGCCCCACGGGCTGCTGAGCGTTCGCGCGCAGGCGCGATCGCCTGCGCGACAGCACCGGGGGTGAGCCCCGATTGCCGGGTGGGAGGGCGGCGGGCCCAATGCAGGTCTTATTCGATTTCAGGAGAGACCATGTCCCGCCGTTCCTTTTCACGCTGCGCCATCGCGATGGCCGCCGCCGTGCTGGTGTCCCCCCTGACAGCCCTGGCTCAAGGCTTTCCGCAGAAGCCGGTCAAGCTGGTCATCGCCTTTCCGGCCGGTGGCCCGACCGACATCACAATGCGCCAACTGGCCGATAACGCCGGCAAGATCCTCGGCCAGCCGGTCATCATCGACAACAAGCCCGGCGCCGGCGGCACGCTGCCCGCGCAGGCGCTGCAGACCTCGCAGCCCGACGGCTACACGGTCGCGCAGATTCCGCTCGGCGTGTTCCGCCTGGGCTACACCACCAAGATCAACTGGGACCCGCTCAAGGACATCACCTACGTCCTGAACGTGACCGGCTATGCCTTCGGCATCGTGGTGCCGGCCGACAGCCCGTTCAAGACCTGGGCCGATTTCGTGGCCTATGCCAAGGCCAATCCGGGCAGGCTCACCTACGGTTCCACCGGCAACCTGACCAGTCCGCACCTGACCACCGAGATCGTTGCGCAGAAGGCCGGCATCCAACTGCAGCACGTGCCCTACAAGGGCAGCGCCGACCTGATGCTCGCGGTGGTCAGCGGCCAACTGATGGCCGCCGCCGACAGCACCGGCTTCGCGCCGCAGGTCGAAGCCGGCAAGCTGCGCGTGCTCAATACCTGGGGCGACAAGCGCCTGGCCAAGTTCCCGGACGCGCCCACGCTCAAGGAGCTGGGCTACGACGTGGTGCAGAACTCGCCCTTCGGCATCGGCGCCCCCAGGGGCACGCCGCCGGAAGTCGTGAAGAAGCTGCACGACGCCTTCAAGCAGGCGATGGAGGAGCCCAGCTACGTCGCCTCGCTGGACCGCTACGACATGCTGCCGAACTACATGAGCTCGGCGACCTACACCAAGTTCGCGCAGGACACGGTGGTGAAGGAAAAGGTGGTGATCGAGAAGCTGGGGTTGGCGAAGGGGCAGTAGGGCCTCGCGCATGGATTTCGTGTTTTCTATACATCTCGGCTTTGATATGTATAGAAAATCCATTTTTATATACATGAGCGGGGCTACCATGCAAAAAAACTTTCATTGCCCATGGTCGCCATCGCTTCTCTTCATCAGCTCGACCCCGCACGCTTCGACACGCCCGCGATCCTGAAGAAGCTCGCCAGTGCGAGCCGCCAACTCGCTGAGCTCAAGGGCATTGCCGCAGCGATCCCGAACCAGGGCATTCTGATCAACACCCTTGGGTTGCAGGAAGCGAAGGCCAGTTCGGAGATCGAGAACATCGTGACAACGCACGATGAGCTCTTCAAGGACGACGTGCTTCCCGAGGCATTCGCCAATCCTGCAGCCAAGGAGGTTCTGCGCTACCGCCAAGCGCTGCGCGTCGGATTTGCCCAAGTGCAGGCCAGCGGATTGATCACGGCGAATCACATCGTGGACATCCAGTCGGAGCTGGAGCGCAACAACGCAGGTTTTCGCAAGCTGCCGGGCACGGCGTTGAAGGACGGTGCCGGACGGACGGTCTACACACCGCCACAGGACCCGGCCGAGATCGTGGCGTTGATGCGAGGACTGGAGCAGTTCATCAACGACAGCGAACTGCTTGCTGTCGACCCGCTGATCAAGATGGCCCTCATTCACCACCAGTTCGAGAGCATCCATCCCTTCTATGACGGCAACGGACGCACGGGTCGCATCCTCAATGTGCTGTATCTGGTCAAGGAAGGGCTGCTCGACATTCCGGTGCTGTACCTGAGCAGCTACATCGTTCAAACCAAGTCCGACTACTACCGCTTGCTGCAGATGGTGCGTGAGGACGATCGCTGGGAGGAATGGGTGATCTACCTGCTGGAGGCCGTAGAGGAAACCGCACAACGAACGGTGGCGACCATCCACGCCATCAAGGTTGCACTGGCCGATTACAAGCATCGCATCCGCGAGGGCTACAAGTTCTACAGCCAAGACCTGATCAACAACCTCTTCACCCACCCGTATACGAAGATCGATTTCGTTCAGCGAGATCTCAAGGTGTCGCGTCTCACGGCGACCAAGTACCTGGAGGCCTTGGTCGATGGGGGCTTCGTGCAGAAGCAGAGGGTCGGGCGGAGCAATTACTACGTCAACTTGGTGCTGACCGAGATCCTGCAGCGAGAGTCCTCGAACCGATGAGCGCGACCGCGAGAAGGCCGGTGCCGTGAACGAAAAAGGCCGCCACCGTTCGCCGGTGGCGGCTTTTCAAGAAGAAAAGCATCGCCCCTCTTCTTCGTGAAGCTTTGCCGGGCCGCTGGTGTTGCCCCCGGACGGGGGAAGGCGAAGCGACACGCAGTGCGCGAGCCCTCGGGGGAGAGCCAAGTACTACCGCGGAACCGGCTTTGCCGGGCCGCCGGTGTTGCCCCCGGAGGGGGAAGGCGAAGCGACATGCAGTGCGTGCCGCCCTCGGGAGCGAGCCCTTTATCCGGCCATGATCGACACCGCCTTGGTGTTCAGATAAGCCTCGACCGCTTCCGGTCCGCCTTCCGAGCCGTAGCCCGAATCCTTCACGCCGCCGAAAGGCATTTCCGGCGAGGGCGTGGCGGGCTGGTTGATCCACAGCATGCCGACCTCGACGCGGCGCGCCAGCAGTTGCGCGTTGCGGATCGACGCGGTGAAGGCGTAGCCGGCCAGGCCGAAGGGCAGGCGGTTCGATTCGGCGATCGCTTCTTCGATCGTGTCGAAACCGCGAATGGCGGCGATCGGGCCGAAGGGCTCGTTGTTGAACACGTCGGACTCGAGCGACACGTCGGTCAGCACGGTCGGCGCGAAGAAGTTGCCGCTGCTGCCCACGCGTTCGCCGCCGGTCGCGACCGTGGCGCCCGTGGCCTGCGCATCGGCGACCACCTTGGCCATCGCGCTCAGGCGGCGGTCGTTGGCGAGCGGGCCGATGGTCGTGCCGTCGGCCAGGCCATCGCCCAGCTTGAGGCCCTGCGCATGCTTGACCAGCAGTTGCGCGAACTCGGCCTTGAGGCTGTTGTGCACCAGGAAGCGGGTCGGCGAGATGCAGACCTGGCCGGCGTTGCGGAACTTGGCGGCACCGGCCGCCTTGACGGCCAGCGCCACGTCGGCGTCCTCGGCCACGATCACCGGTGCGTGGCCGCCCAGTTCCATGGTCGCGCGCTTCATGTGGGCGCCGGCCAGCGCGGCCAGCTGCTTGCCCACGGGCGTGGAGCCGGTGAAGGTGATCTTGCGGATGATCGGGTGCGGGATCAGGTAGTTCGAGATCTCGGCCGGGTCGCCGAAGACCAGGCCCACGGTGCCCGACGGAATGCCCGCGTCGACAAACGCCTTGATCAGCGCGGCGGGGGCGGCGGGCGTTTCTTCGGGCGCCTTGACCAGGAAGGAGCAGCCGGCTGCCAGCGCGGCGCCGAGCTTGCGCACCACCTGGTTGATCGGGAAGTTCCAGGGCGTGAAGGCCGCGACCGGGCCCACGGGCTCCTTCATCACCAGTTGCTGCGAGGCCAGGTTGCGCGAGGGCACGATGCGGCCGTAGACGCGGCGGCCTTCGTCGGCGAACCATTCGATGATGTCGGCGGACGCCAGCGTCTCGCCCTTGGCTTCGGCCAGCGGCTTGCCTTGCTCTTGCGTCAGCACGCGCGCGATCTCGTCGGCGCGCTCGCGGATCAGCCCGGCGGCGCGGCGCATGATCGCGGCGCGTTCGTTGGCGGGCACGTCGCGCCAGGCTTCGAAGCCCTTCTGCGCGGCGGCCAGCGCGCGGTCGAGGTCGGCGATGCCGGCGTGCGCGACCTGACCGATCACCTGGCCGTTGGCGGGGTTGCGCACGTCGAGCGTCTTGCCGCTCACGGCGTCGACCCATTCGTTGGCGATCAGCAACTGGGTCGAAGGATAGGAAGTGGTCATGAGGCGTCTTTCGTCGGACAACAGATGGAGGGAGGGAGGGGGTGGACGGGGGCCGGGGGACGGCGCCGTCGTCGCGGGCAGCGGCGCGGGGCCGAGCACACGATGCTACGCCACCCGCGCGTCTTTTCTCTTCAGCGGGGCGGAGTGCCCACGATGGCGAAAAGCTCATCGACCAGCCGTAGGGCCATGTCCGGCTCCAAGGGGGCCTTGCCGAAGATCAGCCGGTACACGATGGGCGCGATCACATGGTCGATCACCTGGTGCAGTGCGGGCGTGCGGTCGCCGCGGGCCAGGGCCTGGTCGATCAGCGTGCTGGCCTCGGCGCGGCGGTTGCGCAGGCAGTCGGTGTCGCCATCGTTGGCCAGCGCGGCCGCGGCTTTCAACAGCGACGTGGAATGCGGCTGGCTCAGGTGCTCGATCAGTTCCTGGGCCCAGGCCGTCATGTCGCGGTGCAGGTCGCCGGTGTCCGGCAGCGGCCGTTTCGGGTCGAGGCGCCGGGTGGCGGTCTCGGCCAGCAGGCCGGCCAGGTCGCCCCAGCGGCGGTAGATGCTGGAGGCACTGACGCCCGCGCGCTCGGCCACGGCCGGCACGGTGACCTTGTCGCGGCCGTGTTCGGCCACCAGTTCTTCCAGGGCCTTGCGCACCACGGTCTGCACCTGGGCGCTGCGGCCGCCGGGGCGGCGAAGGATCGGAGAGGAGTCCATGGCGCCACTTTAACGCAAAGATCGTTGCATTAAAAATCCGACCTGCCTACAATACGCAAAAGCAAATTTGTTTGCGTTAAAGGGCCCCATGCCTAGCTCCACCTCTTCTCCTTCGACTTCGCCGCGCGCCACCGCCACCCCCTGGCGCCTGCCGGCGGGCGCGGCCTTCGCGTTGCTGGCCGCCGTGCTGTTCACCTTCTTCCTGGCCGCCGCGGCACCGTCGCCGCTGTTCGTGCTGTTCCAGCAGCGCTGGGGTTTCTCCTCGGCGCTGCTGACGGTCGCGTTCGCGGTCTATGCGCTGGCGCTGCTGGGCTCGCTGCTGGTGGGCGGCTCCCTGTCGGACCATGTGGGGCGGCGTCCGGTGATCGTGGTGGCGCTGGTGCTGCAGGCCGCGGCCATGGTGATGTTCCTGATGGCCCGCAGCATCAGCGGGATCGTGGCTGCGCGCATCGTGCAGGGCCTGGCCACCGGCGTGGCCAGCGGCACGCTCAGCGCGGCGGTGGTGGAGGCCGCACCGGCCGCACGCAAGCGCATGGGCATGCTGATCACCAGCGTCTCGCCGCTGGCCGGCCTGGCCGTGGGCGCGCTGCTGACCGGCCTGACGGTTTCGATGACGCGCGACCCGGTGCCGCTGGTCTTCGGCGTGCTCGCGGTGCTGTTGGCGCTGGCCGCAGTGGCCGCCTTCTTCCTGCCCGAGAGCGTGTCGCCACGGCCCGGTGCGTGGGCCTCGCTGGTGCCGCGCATGGCGGTGCCGCGGGCGGCGCGCGCGGTCTTCGTGCGCAGCCTGCCGGTGCTGGTCACGAGCTGGGCGCTGGGCGGCCTGTTCCTGTCGCTCGTGCCCTCGCTGCTGCGCCAGGTGTTCGGCATCGACAGCGGCATCGTCAACGGGCTGGCGATCGCGGTGCTGTTCGGCATGGGCGCGGCCTCGCCGACGCTCATGAGCCGCTTCGGCGCGCGGGTGTCCCTGCTCGGCATGCTGTGCATCGCGGCGGGCTCGGCGCTGCTGATCGGGGCCTTCGCGATCGGTTCGGTGGCGCTGTTCTTCGTCGGCACGGTGGTCGCCGGCATGGGCTTCGGCTCGTCCTTCTCGTCGCAGGTGCAGGCCCTGGCGCCGCTGGCCCAGCCGCATGAGCGCGCCGAGCTGTTCGCGGCCATCTTCTTCGTGAGCTACCTGGCGTTCAGCGTGCCGGCGATGGGGGCCGGCCTGCTGATCGCGTCCCTGGGGCTGCGCACCACGGTCGAAGGCTATGCCGCGGCCCTGATCGCGATGGCGCTGGTCGGCGCCTGGACGCAGTGGCGCGCACCGCGCCTGGTGGCCGTCGCCTGAGAGCGGGCGCTCAGCGCGCGCCGAGGATCGCGGCCGCGGCCTCGGCGAAGCCCGCGCCGCGCTCGCCCGCCGTCACGTAGTGCGGCAGGTCGGCGAGCTGCGGCACGAAGCGCGCCACGTTGGCCACGCCGATGCTGTGGTCGAAGGTCTTGAACATCAGCTGGTCGTTGGTCGAGTCGCCGACATAGGCCCAGCGGTCCATCTCCTGGTCGAGGTCGCGGTCCCAGAGCTCGCGCACGATCCAGCGCGCGCCCACCAGCTTGTTGTGGTCGCCGTACCAGCCGTTGATGTGGATGCTGCTTACGGTCGCGCGCATGCCCTCGCTTTGCATCAGTGCCACCACGGCCGCGATCTGCGCCTCGCTCAGGTGCTGGAACTCGCTGTGATCGATCGCGATGTCGGTCTCGCGGCCCGGCGAGTCGGTGGCACGCACCGCCCCCGGGATCTCGCGCTCGATGCGCTCCAGCACGAGCCGCATGCGCTCGACGTTGGCGGCGCGCGTGGGTGCATCCTGCAGGTAGCGCTTTTCGATGCGACCATCCGCCAGGGGCAGCAAGGCCACCGCGCCGTTCTCCGCCACGATGGCTTCGACCGGCCAGGCCGAGACGAAGGGCACGCTCCAGCCGACGGGGCGGCCGGTGATGGCCGCGACCCGAAGGCCCGCATTCTTCAGCGCGGCCAGGGCGGCCAGTGCATCAGGCGTGATGGCGCCGTCGGTGGTCAGCGTGTCGTCGATGTCGGTGAACACGCCGACGAGCGCACTGCGCGCCTGCGCGCCCCATCGGGTCAGTGGCAGCAGGTGGTTCGGCGAGGAGGGCAGGGAAAACAACACAGGCATGGAAAGGAATCTCTGAAGGGGCCGTGATCGTACCGGGTGGCATGCGGGCTTTCGTGTAGCATCCCGCCCCCGCCGCGCCTCCAGGGCCGGCGCGGCCCTCTCCATGCCCCACATCCTCGTCGACCAGCTCCTCAAGACCTACCGCATCTCCGAGCGCGACCCGGGCGTGATGGGCGCGCTGCGCGGGCTCGTGCACCGCCGCCACCGCACGGTGGCGGCGCTGTCGGGCGTGACCTTCTCGCTCGAGCGCGGCGAACTGCTGGGCTTCATCGGGCCCAACGGCGCGGGCAAGTCCACCACCATCAAGATCCTCGCGGGCATCCTGCGGCCCGACGGCGGCCGGGTGGAGATCGACGGCCACGACCCGTTCAAGGACCGCGAGCGGCACGTGGCACGCATCGGCGTGGTGTTCGGCCAGCGCACGCAACTGTGGTGGGACCTGCCGGTGGGCGACGGCTTCGACCTGCTGCGCGACATCTACCGCGTCGACCCGCAGCGCTATCGCCGCACGCGCGACGAACTGGTCGCGCTGCTGCACCTGGAGCGCGTGTTCGACCAGCCGGTGCGGCAGCTCTCGCTGGGCCAGCGCATGCGCGCCGAGATCGCGGCGGCGCTGCTGCACGAGCCCGAGATCCTGTTCCTCGACGAGCCGACCATCGGCCTCGATGCGCCCTCGAAGCTGGCGGTGCGCGACTTCGTGCGGCGCGCCAACCGCGAGCGCGGCACCACCGTGCTGCTGACCACGCACGACATGCACGACATCGAAGCGCTCGCGCGACGCGTGATCGTCATCGGCCACGGCCGCGTGCTGGCCGACAGCCCGGTCGAAGCCTTGCGCGCGCAGGTGATGGCCGAGCGCCGGCTGGTGGTCGATTTCGCGCAGGGCGCCGCGCTGCCGACGCAGGTGCCGGGCGCCACCGTGCATTCGCGCGACGGCCAGACGCTGGTGCTGGACTTCGACCCCGCCGTGACCACGGCGCCAGCGCTGATCGCGCGCATCGCTGCGGCGCATCCGGTGGAAGACCTGCGGCTCGAAGGCCTGGCCATCGAGGCCGTGATCGCGCGCTTCTATGCGCTGCATGGGGCGGCCGAGGCATGAGCCGGATCGGTCTTGCGGACGTGCTGCGCCCCTACCTCGCCGCCTTCGCCTCGCGTTTCCTGCAGATGCTGCAGTACCGCACGGCCGCGCTCGCGGGCTTCGCCACACAGTGCTGGTGGGGCGGCATCAAGGTGATGGTGTTCGCCGCCTTCTACGGCGGCACGGCCGTCGCCGGTGCCAGCACGTCGATGTCGCTCGCACAGGCCATCACCTACACCTGGCTGGCTCAGGGGATGCTGGTGCTGATGCCCTGGCTGGGCGACCCGGAGGTGGCGCAGGCCGTGCGCACCGGCGCGGTCGCCTACGACCGGCTGCGCCCGGTGGACGCCTATACGCTCTGGTTCGCGCGCAGCGCCGGCTGGATCGCCGCGCGCCTGTTGCCGCGCGTGGCGCTCATGGCCGCCTTCGCCGCGGTCGCGCTGCCGCTGGCGGGCCTGGGCGAGTGGGCCTGGCAACTGCCGGCGAGCGTGGCGGCAGGCGCCGCCTTCCTGCTGTCGGCCGGGCTCGCGCTGCTGCTCTCGACCGCGATGGTGATGCTGCTCAACGTGGCGGCCACGGCGGCGCTCAACGAGCGCGGCATCAATGCGGTGGCGACGCCGGTGGTCATCGTGCTCTCGGGCAACCTGCTGCCGCTCGCGCTGCTGCCGGACGCCTGGCAGACCGCGCTGCTGGTCCAGCCCCTGGCCGGCCTGATGGACATTCCGGCACGGCTGTACTTCGGGCAGCTGGGCGGCTGGCATGCGGCGGGCGGCCTGGGGCTGCAGTGCTTCTGGATCGCGGTGCTGGTCACACTGGGCCGGTTCGCGATGGGGCGCACGATGCGCAACCTGCAGGTGCAGGGGGGCTGAGATGGGCTCGCTTCCTCTTTTCCTCCGCCTGGTGCGCGCCTCCGTGGGCGGCCAGGCGCGCTATCCCGCTTCGGCACTGCTGCTGACCCTCGGACAGTTCCTGGGCACCGGCATCGAGATGGTCGCCGTCTGGGCCCTGTTCCACCGTTTCGGCAGCGTGCAGGGCTGGCACATCGGCGAGGTGGCGCTGTTCTACGGTCTGGTGAACTGCATGTTCGCGATCGCCGATGCGCTGGGGCGTGGCTTCGACGTGCTCGGCACCGAGTTCCTGCGCACCGGCGCCTTCGACCGGCTGCTGCTGCGCCCGCGCCCGCTGGCGCTGCAGCTCATGGGGCACGACTTCCGCATCAGCCGCCTGGGCCGGCTGCTGCAGGGCATGGCGGTGCTGGTATTCGCCACCCACCAGGCGCCCATCGCCTGGACGCCGGCCACGGTGGCCGTGGCGCTGTTCGCGCTGGTCGGCGGCATCGCGCTGTTCCTGGGCATCCTGGTGCTGCAGGGCACGCTGGCGTTCTGGACCGTCGAGAGCCTGGAGATCGCCAACGTGCTCACCTACGGTGGCGTGCAGGCGGCGCAGTACCCGCTGGCGCTGTATGCGAACTGGTTCCGCCGCGTGCTGACCTTCGTCGTGCCGCTGGCCTGCGTGGCCTATTACCCGGCGCTGGCGATCCTGGGCAAGCCCGATCCGCTGGGCGCGCCGGCCTGGATGGGCGCGCTGTCGCCGCTCGCGGGCTTCGTGTTCCTGGCGGCGGCCTTCGGCGTGTGGCGGCTGGGACTGCGGCGCTACGCGTCGACGGGCAGTTGAGCGAATCAAGGCTCGCGCGGACCCTTCGGGGCATCGTTGAACACGAATTTGCGCGCGGCGGCGAAGTTGACGACGAGCCCCGCGCAACTGCCCAGGGCCACGCCCAGCGAGGGCGCGATGTCGCCCTGCACCCAGTGCAGGGTGAGCGCGTAGACCGCGTAGTTGATCGCGGCGCCGCCCAGCATCGACGAGAGGTAGGCCAGGTACTCGCGGCCGAGGGCGAGGCCGGTGCGCGGCGCCGAGCCGCTGCGGAAGGTGAAGGACCGGTTGAGCCACCAGGTGCTGGTGGCCGCGGCGAGGAAGGAGACGATGCGCGCCCCATACCAGCCCAGCCATGGCGCGAGCAGGTGCAGCACCGTCAGGTCGACCAGCAGGCCGGCCACGCCCACCACGCCGAAGCGCAGGAAGCGGCTAGCGAGCAGTGTCTTCAGCATGTACGGAAAAGAACGGTGCCGGGATCGAGAGGTAGATCAGGCGCTTGGCTTCCTGTCGCCCGAGCGTGACGGTGTGCAGGATCGCGCCGCTGGCCTGCGCCAGCATCGCTGACAGCATCACGCCGACCGACAGCAGCGCGGTCGGCAGCCGCGGAACCAGGCCGGTGTGCAGGTAGTCGATCATCAGCGGCACCGCGAGGATCACCGAGAGCAGCGCCAGCAGGCCCGCCACCACGGTGAAGAAGGCCAGCGGGCGCTCGCTCACGAACAGGCGCAGGATGGTGCCGAGGATGCGGCGGCCGTCGCGGAAGGTCGACAGCTTGCTCTGCGTGCCTTCGGGCCGCGCGAGGTAGGGCACCGGCAGCTCGACATAGGGCATGCGCAGCTCGAGTGCATGGACCGTGAGTTCGGTCTCGGTTTCGAAGCCGTGCGCCGCCGCGGGAAAGGACTTGACGTAGCGCCGCGAGAACACGCGGTAGCCTGACAGCATGTCCTTGAAGTGCCCGCCGAACAGCGCGCCCACCGCAGAGGTCAGCAGCGTGTTGCCCAGGCGATGGCCGGGGCGGTAGGTCTGCGGGTTGCGCCCGTCGTCGAAGCGCGCGCCCACGACCATGTCGAGGTTCTCGTGGACCAGTCGCTCGACCATCTGCGCGGCGTGGGACACGTCGTAGGTGGCGTCGCCGTCGACCATCACGTAGACATCGGCCTCCACGTCGGCAAACATCCGCCGCACCACGTTGCCCTTGCCGCGCAGCGCCACTTGCGTCACGCGTGCGCCGTGCGCTCGGGCGATGGCGGCGGTGTCGTCGGTCGAGTGGTTGTCGAACACATGGACCGTGGCCTGCGGCAGCGCCGCCCTGCAGTCCGCGATCACGGTGGCGATGGCGCCGGCCTCGTTGAAACAGGGAAGGATGACGGCGATGCGCGGGCCGGGGCGCGCGGCGGAGTCGGGTGCGCTCATGGCGTGCCTTGGGGTTTCAGTTGGTAGAGTTTCACCGCCCCATCGGACTGCACAGGGTCGAAGTAGCGGTCGAAGCCGGGTTGCGCGGTCACCTGCGGGAAGCGGCCGGTATGGACCACCAGCGCATCGAAGTGCTCGGCGGCCAGCTTCCGATGCAGTTGGGCGGCGTCCAGCGCCGTGTAGTCGCTGTAGCGCCACGGACCGAAGACATCGCCCCACACGGGCTGCGGCGCGTAGTAGAGCGAGTCCTCGACGCCGATCTGGTAGATGCGCCCGACCGGATGGGCGCGCAGTTGCGACCACAGGGCGTACCCGGTCACGCGCTCCGTGAGCAGGGCCTCGCGCGCCGCGGGTGTCGGGGCAATCCGTTTCCAGTACCGCACGCCGTCCGCCGTCGCGAGCGCGGCCAGGCAGGCGAGCGCCAGGCCGGCCGTCGCGCGCACCAGGTGCCGCTGGTGCAGTGCCGGCCACAGGGCCGCCGCACGGCGCACGAGATGCACGCAGGCCGCGGCCGACAGCAGCGCGAGCAGCGGGTAGGCCGGCGTCAGGTAGCGTGGATAGGGCGCACTGGCGACCCAGACGAGCACCATGTAGGCGGACAGGATCAGCGCCCGGCGCACTGCGGCGCTGCCTCTCAGCGCGGGAATGAAGGGCACCACGAGCGCGGGCCACAAGGGCCAGGCGGGCAGGTCGTAGTTGCGCCGCAGGTCCTCGAACTGGCCCCGATAGTCGAGGGCGTTCCAGTCGGTGAATCCGAACAGTCGTCCGCCGACGGGATTGAAGGGATCACCGGTCAGCAGCGCGTTGCGCGCATACCAGTAGATGCAGGGCACCAGCAGCCCGCCCAGCACCAGCAGCCACGTCGTCGGCCGGCGGTCGTGCCGCGCCAGGCCGAGCGCGAACAGGGGCAAGAGCGTGAGCAGTTGGTATTTCGAACCGATCGCCAGCCCGATGGCGAAGGCGCAGGGCAGCAGCCATCGGCGGTCCTCGGTCAGCCGCCATTGCTGGTAGGCGGCGGCCGCGACGAGCACGAACAGCGCCACGCCCAGTTCGACATAGGCGCGGGTGAATTCGCTCAGGGTCAGCAGCACCCACAGCGCGGCGGCCAGGCAGGCCGTGAGCCGGTCCAGATGCTGCCGGCCCAGGCGGTACACGAGCCCGGCCGTGAGCCAGCCCGCGAGCGCATGCAGCAGGTGCGGCAGCACGTCGTTGCCGAACAGCAGCGCCGCGGCGTAGAGCAGGTCGAAGTTGTAGGGGAACCAGGGGTAGCGCAGCCAGTCGTTGACCGTCAGGTGGCCGCTCGCGGCCCACTGTTGCGCATGCGGCAGGTGATACAGCAGCTCGTCCCAGGCCATGGGCGGCGGCAACGGGGCCATGAGCGTGCAGAGCAGGGCCAGGGCCAGCGCCGCGGCCGCCCAGCGTTCGGGCATCGGCGTTGTGCGCCACCGGTCGCGAAGCCCGCCCTGTCGCAGCGCCGCGCCTCGTTCGATGGCCAGGCGCAATCCCGGGATCAGGCCGACCGCGAGCAGTGCCGTGACGAAGGTCGATGTCAGCCGGCCGGCGATCGCCAGCCACTGCAACACGCAGATGCCGATCCCGAGCCCGAGCGCGATGGCCAGCGGCGCGCCGAGCCGGGTGTGCGGATCGCGGTCGATCTTCAGCCCTCGAAGCAGCATGTCGCCCGCACCCCAGCAGGCGAGGACGACCAGCGTCAGGGCACCGTACTGCGCCAGTACATGGCCGAGCTTGTCCATGGCTCCCGGCGTCTAGCCGGCGCTCTGCAGTGCCAGCCCCGCGTGCTCGCGCAGCGGATGGAAGTGGATCTTCGGGAAGCGTTCCTGCGCCAGCCGCACGTCGTAGGGCGAGGTGCAGAGGAAGGCCAGGGTGTCGGCCGCATCCTTGGCCATGCGCACCGGGTAGGCGTGGACGAACTCGCGCAGTTCCGCCGGGGTGTCGGCCGTGATCCAGCGCGCGCCCGTGTACTGGCAACCCTCGAGCCGCACGTCGCAGTCGTACTCGCCCTTGAGCCGGTGCTGCACGACTTCGAACTGCAGCTGCCCGACGGCGCCCAGCAGCATCGGGCCGCCGACCTCGGGCCGGAAGACCTGGATCGCGCCTTCCTCGCCCAGCTGGGCCAGGCCCTGCTGCAGCTGCTTGGTGCGCAGCGGGTTCTTCAGGATCACGGTCATGAAGAGCTCGGGCGCGAAGAAGGGCAGGCCGGTGAACATCAGGCTCGCGCCGTCGGTGATGGTGTCGCCCAACTGCACGCCGCCGTGGGTGGTGAAGCCCACGATGTCGCCCGCGTAGGCTTCTTCCACGGCCTCGCGGCGCTGGCTCATGAAGGTCACGACGCTGGTGGGACGCAGTTCCTTCGAGGTGCGCTGCACCTTGAGCTTCATGCCCGGCGTGTACTTGCCCGAGGCCATGCGCACGAAGGCGATGCGGTCGCGGTGCGAGGGGTCCATGTTGGCCTGCACCTTGAACACCACGCCGGCGAAGTCCTTGTCGGCGGGCTGGATCTCCCGGACCACCGGCTGGCGGTTGACGATCGTGGTGCTGGTGCGCGACTGCGGCGCCGGCGCCAGGTCGACCAGCGCGTCGAGCACTTCCATCACGCCGAAGTTGTTCACGCCCGAGCCGAAGAACACCGGCGTCTGCTTGCCGGCCAGGAAGGCCTCGCGGTCCCAGCTGGGCGAAGCGCCCGCAGCGAGCTCCATGCTCTGCTCGGCGTTCTCGAACTCGGTGCCGAAGCGCTTGATCAGTTCGGCGCGGTTGTCCAGCGCGATGGTCTCGAACTCCTGCGGCAGGCGTTCCTTGCCCGAATCGAACACCGTCATGGTCTGCGTGCGCAGGTTCATGATGCCGCCGAAGCTCTTGCCCTGGCCCACAGGCCAGGTCATCGGCACGCAGGGCATGCCCAGCTCGCGCTCGATCTCGTCGAGGATGTCCAGCGGCTCGCGCACTTCGCGGTCCATCTTGTTGACGAAGGTGATGATGGGCGTGTCGCGCTGGCGGCAGACCTCGATCAGCCGGCGCGTCTGCGCTTCCACGCCGTTGGCCGCGTCGATCACCATCAGCGCCGAGTCGACGGCGGTGAGCACGCGGTAGGTGTCTTCCGAGAAGTCCTTGTGGCCGGGCGTGTCGAGCAGGTTGATCACGTGGTCGCGGTACAGCATCTGCATGACCGACGAGGCCACCGAGATGCCGCGCTGCTTTTCGATTTCCATCCAGTCGGAGGTCGCGTGGCGCGAGGCCTTGCGCGCCTTGACCGAGCCGGCGATCTGGATCGCGCCCGAGAACAGCAGCAGCTTCTCGGTCAGCGTGGTCTTGCCCGCGTCGGGGTGGGAAATGATCGCGAAGGTGCGACGGCGGCGGGTTTCGGATTCGAAGGTCATGGCGTGAACGCGGGGCGCGCGAAGAACGGTGAGCGCGAGGCGCTCACGGCGCGGCGGCTACGCAAAGCCGTCGATTTTAGCGAGCCGCCCCTGGCATGCGGGGCGGCCGGGCCTTATTACATGGGCGGCGTGAAACCGTGGCGCCCCGCGATCACGCGCATGGCGGTCGGCGTGCCGTTGCGTTCCTGCGCGTTGACCAGCACCCTGGCGCCGGGCGTGAGCAGGGCGTCGGTGCCGGGCCTGAAGGTCACCACCGGCACGTTCGCCGGGACGATGACGATCTTCTCGCCGCCCTTGTAGCTGAGCTTGAGCTGCTGGCCGCCGCGCGCCGACGAAGGCGCGGCCGCCAGGTCGGCCACCGTGGCATTGGTCATGGTGCTCTGCGGCTGCAGGTCCCAGGGGAAGTGGCCCTCGCCGGTGCCGCGCGCGGCCTCGGGGAACACCAGCACCTCGAGCGCCTTCTGGCTGCCGTCGGCCTGCGGCATCGCGGCCGTGCCAATGAAACTGCCCTGCTTGATGTCGCTCAGCTTGATCCGGTAGACCTCGGACACCGGCAGGTCGGCCGCGCGCGCCAGCGTGACCACCTCGCCGCCGCGGTCCTTGACGATCAGTTGCTTCGCGTCGTTGTAGACCACCGTGCCGCGGATGCGGACCAGTGGCGCCGCCGCAGGAGCGCTCGCAGAGGCGTTCTGGGCCGAGGCCGCGAGCGGCAGGGCGATGCCGGCCGCGAGAACGGTGGCGGCCAGGGCGGCCGAAGAGATTTTGGGGAAGAGGGGGTGCATGGGACCTCGGGCGACCACGCCAGACACCAGCGGTGCTGTCACGCGGACGAAGCGCCATGGTGGACTTCGGCGCCGGGCGCATCTGTCGGCCGGGGCCTCGACTCGCAGGCGACGGCGGGCGGCGTGCTGAGCTAAAATCGCGCTTCCGAGGAGCGTTGCAGCGCCGTCAGGCGTGAGGCTCGGACCCATCGCAACGACGCTCATCCGCTGTTCTCGCGGCGAGAACACGTGAATGAACCTGCTGCGCACCCCGATCCCGCACCTGTGGTGCTCACCGCACGCAAGTGCGGCTCCGCTCCTCGATGCAGGCTCGGGTCGCTCGCGACGGTTCCTTCACGCGTTCTGAGTTTCCCGTCGAACACAGTGGCCTCGTTCAAACAAGTTTTGGAGTTTCCATGAGCGCTGTTCTCAAGCCCACCCCCGTCTCCACCGCCGATCAGGCGATCGCCGACATCTCCCTTGCTGCCTGGGGCCGCAAGGAAACCCGCATCGCCGAAACCGAGATGCCCGGCCTGATGGCCATCCGCGAAGAGTTCAAGGCGGCCCAGCCGCTCAAGGGCGCGCGCATCACCGGCTCGATCCACATGACGATCCAGACCGCGGTCCTGATCGAGACCCTCCAGGCGCTGGGCGCCTCGGTGCGTTGGGCGTCCTGCAACATCTTCTCGACGCAGGACCATGCGGCCGCCGCCATCGCCGCCGCCGGCACGCCGGTGTTCGCCGTCAAGGGCGAGTCGCTCAAGGACTACTGGGACTACACCCATGCCATCTTCGAGTTCGGCCCCAAGGGCTCGGCCGGCGAAGGCCCGAACATGATCCTGGACGACGGCGGCGACGCCACGCTGCTGATGCACCTGGGCCAGCGCGCCGAGAAGGACCTGTCGGTGCTGGCCAACCCGACCAGCGAGGAAGAACGCATCCTCTACGCCGCCATCAAGGCCAAGATCGCGGTCGATTCGACCTGGTACACCCGCAAGGCCGCCGAGATCATCGGCGTGACCGAGGAAACGACCACCGGCGTGCACCGCCTCAACGAGATGTCCGCCAAGGGCACGCTGCAGTTCCGCGCGATCAACGTCAACGACTCGGTCACCAAGAGCAAGTTCGACAACCTCTACGGCTGCCGTGAATCGCTGGTCGACGGCATCAAGCGCGCGACCGACGTGATGATCGCCGGCAAGGTGGCTTGCGTGGCCGGCTACGGCGACGTGGGCAAGGGCTCGGCCCAGGCCCTGCGCGCACTGAGCGCCCAGGTGTGGGTCACGGAAATCGACCCCATCAACGCCCTGCAGGCCGCGATGGAAGGCTACAAGGTCGTGACCATGGAATACGCCGCCGACAAGGCCGACATCTTCGTGACCACCACCGGCAACAAGGACGTCATCACGCACGACACCATGGCCGCCATGAAGGACCAGGCCATCGTCTGCAACATCGGCCACTTCGACAACGAGATCGACGTCGCGTCGATCGAGAAGTACGAATGGGAAGAGATCAAGCCGCAGGTCGACCACATCACCTTCCCGGACGGCAAGAAGATCATCCTGCTGGCCAAGGGCCGGCTGGTGAACCTGGGCTGCGGCACCGGCCACCCGAGCTTCGTGATGTCCTCGTCGTTCGCCAACCAGACCATCGCCCAGATCGAGCTGTTCACCAAGCCCGAAGCCTATGAGGCCGGCAAGGTCTACGTGCTGCCCAAGCATCTCGACGAAAAGGTCGCGCGCCTGCACCTGAAGAAGGTCGGCGCCATGCTGACCGAGCTGACCGACGCGCAAGCCGCCTACATCGGCGTCGACAAGGCGGGTCCGTACAAGGCGGACACCTACCGTTACTGATGGCGCACCCAAGCTTTGCGCGCTGATCAATTGTTGGTGGAGCGGGGCCTCGCGGCCTCGCGTTCACAGGCCGTCCGCCTGATCGCGGGCGGGTTGCGCTGGCGCGATGCCGGCAGTGGCGCCGAATGGCGCAGCGTGGGCAAGAACCGCGACGAGATCCCCGCCTCGGCCGAGCTCGAGCTCGCCGATGCCGCGGAGTCGCGCTACGTCTCGCGCGGCGGGCTCAAGCTGGAGGGCGCGCTGCGCGCCACCGGCGTCGATCCCACGGGCAAGCATTGCCTCGACGTCGGTCAATCGACCGGCGGCTTCACCGATTGCCTGCTGCAGCATGGCGCGGCGCAGGTGGTGGGCATCGACGTCGGCCATGGCCAGCTGCATGCGCGCATCCGCGAGGACGAGCGCGTGACGGCCATCGAGAAGGTCAATGCCCGCGCATTGAGCCTCGAGGACCTGCAGGACGAAGTGGAGCGCACGGATTTCGATCTGATCGTGGCCGACCTGTCCTTCATCTCGCTCACGCTGGTGCTGCCCGCGGTCGTGCCGTTCCTGGCGGCCGAGGGCGAGTTGCTGCTGCTGGTCAAGCCGCAGTTCGAGCTGCAGCCGGGCCAGGTGGGCAAGGGCGGCATCGTGCGCGACGATGCGATGTACCCCATCGTCGAACAGCGGCTGCGCGAGAGCTGCGCTGCGCTCGGCCTGCGCGTGCTGCGCTGGATCGACAGCCCGATCGCCGGCGGCGACGGCAATCGCGAGTTCTTCATTCATGCCGTCCACGCGGGCGGCGACCCAGGAGCCGCACGTGCGCCTTCCGCTGAGCTTTGAGTTCTTCCCGACCAAGACGCCCGAAGGCGCGGTCAAGCTGCGCGCGGTGCGCCAGCAGCTCTATGAGATGAAGCCCGAGTTCTGCTCCGTGACCTACGGTGCAGGCGGCTCGACCCATGCGGGCACCTTCGCCGCGGTGGGCGAGATCCTGTCCGAAGGCGTGGACGCGGCCAGCCACTTCTCGTGCATCGGCGCCACCCGCGCGACGGTGCGCACGCAGCTGGCCGAACTCAAGACCATGGGCGTGAAGCGCCTGGTGGCCCTGCGCGGCGACCTGCCCAGCGGCTACGGCGTGGGCGGCGAGTTCCAGTACGCCAGCGACCTGGTCGGCTTCATCCGCGAGGAAACGGGCCGTGACTTCCATGTCGAGGTGGCCTGCTACCCCGAGGTGCATCCCCAGGCCCGCTCGCCCGAGGCCGACCTGCAGGCCTTCGCCGCCAAGGCCAGGGCCGGTGCCGACTCGGCCATCACGCAGTACTTCTTCAACGCCGACGCCTATTTCCGTTTCGTCGACGACGCACGGCGGCTGGGCATCGACACGCCGATCGTGCCGGGCGTGATGCCCATCACCAGCTCGACGCAACTGATGCGCTTCTCGGATGCCTGCGGCGCCGAGATCCCGCGCTGGATCCGGCTGCGGCTGCAGAGCTACGGCGACGACACCGCCTCGATCAAGGCCTTCGGCCTCGATGCGGTGGCGCAGATGTGCGAGCGCCTGTGCGCGGGAGGCGCCCCGGCGCTGCATTTCTACACCATGAACCAGGCCACGGCCACGCTCGCCTTGCTGGAGCGTCTGGGGCTGAACGCATGAGTTTCGGCGCGCGCCACGGTTCCTGGCGCGCGGCGCTGCTGAGCCTGGCAGCCGGGCTGATGGTGACGGCCTGCGCGGTGCCGCCGGCCCCCGATGCGCCCACCGAGCCCGTGGCTGGCGCCATCTCGCCCGACCTCGCCCTGAAGCCCCTTCCCACCGGCCTGGCCGTGCCACCCGGCGTGGCCCCGCGTTCCGACGTGCCCTCGGTGCGCTACGACCTGGCGGTCTCGGGCCCGGACGAGCTCACACCCGACGACGGCGTGCCGGGCGACGAGGGCCCGCGCACGATCTTCCAGCGCGGCGGCGCTTCCTGGTACGGCATCGGCTTCCACATGCGCAGGACCGCCAACGGCGAGCGCTTCGACATGGGCGCGATGACCGCCGCGCACCGCACGCTGCCCTTCGGCACCGTGGTGTGCGTGCGCAGCCTGGTCAACGGCCGCGAGGTGCTGGTGCGCATCAACGACCGTGGGCCCTTCGGGCCGGGTCGCATCATCGACCTGAGCCGTGCCGCGGCCGAGGCGCTGGACATGCTGAGCATGGGCATCAAGCAGGTCGCGCTGCATGTGGTCGACCAGCCGGGCATGCGCTGCAACGGCGAGGTGGCCGATGTGACGGCGCTGCAGCAGTGGGCGCCCGAGGAGCCGGTCGCCGCGCCCGTGGCCCGCGCGGTGCGCAAGGCGCCGGTGCGGCGCCGGCGCTAGGCCGGGTCAGGCGGCAATCTCCGTCGCGATCAGCCGCCCGCGTCGAGCGAGAAGGTGGCGTTGCGGTCCTGCCCCAGGCGTTCGGCCAGTTGCGGCAACGCGGCCGCCATCTGCGCCTTGAGCGTGTAGGGCGGGTTGATCAGGAACATGCCGCTGGCGGGCAGGCCCGGGCGGCGCGTCTCGCCCGTGGGCGTGGTCGTGATCTTGCTCGACTTGACCGTCAGCGTGGCGTGCAGCCACGACTTGCCGGCCTTGGTCGCCATGGTCTTGAGCCGGCGTGGCAGATCGTGTGCCTCGGGCCGCGGGATGATCGGGTACCAGACCGCGTAGGTGCCGGTCGCGAAGCGCTTGAGCGCGCCGTCGACGAAATCGAGCACGCGGGCGTAGTCGCTCTTGATCTCGTAGCTCGGGTCGCACAGCACCAGCGCGCGGCGCGAAGGCGGCGGCAGGAACTTGGTGGCGCTGCCGAAGCCGTCTTCGTTCAGCACCGCGATCTGGCGCCCGGCATCGAGCTGCGCGATGTTGGCCGCGAGCGTGCGGCCATCGGTCGGGTGCAGCTCGTACAGCTTGAGCCGGTCGTGGTCGCGCAGCAGGTGCTGCGTGACGAACGGCGAACCCGGGTAGACCTTGGCGCCGCCCTTGGGGTTGAAGTCGCTGATCACCTCGAGGTAGCGCGCGATCGCGCCGGCCAGCGGAACCTCGGCCTTGGGCGGGGCCCCCTTCTTCGGCGGGGCCGCGGGCGGCGGGGGCGCCAGCAGGCGCAGCACGCCCTGGCTGGCTTCGCCGCTGGTGTCGGCGTAGTCGCCGTCGAGGCGGTACAGGCCGGCCCCGGCGTGGGTGTCGACAACGGTGAGCGCCGCGTCTTTTTCCAGCATGTGGTCGAGCGTGGCAATCAGCACCGTGTGCTTGAGCACGTCGGCGTGGTTGCCGGCGTGGAAGGCGTGGCGGTAACTGAACATAGGGGTCGATCGTACCCGCACCGGGAGGGTCAGGTTGCTCCAAGTCCTTGATTCTTCGTATAATCGAGGGCTTCGCAGCGTTTTGTGACCCCGCGGCGAAGTGCGCAATGCCCGTTTCGGCGGCGTCGCGATCCCCACCTAAGAGATTCCCATCAGAGGAACGCCGACCGTGGAAAAGGGCCCGCCAAACCCTCTTTTGAAGAGAAAAACTCATGACCAAAACGTTCAGCGCCAAGCCCGCTGACGTGACGCACGAGTGGTTTGTGATTGACGCGACCGACAAGGTCCTCGGACGAGTAGCCAGCGAAGTTGCTCTCCGTTTGCGCGGCAAACACAAGGCCATTTACACGCCTCACGTCGATACCGGTGACTACATCGTCATCATCAATGCCGCGCAACTGCGCGTCACTGGCGCCAAGTCGATCGACAAGGTGTACTACCGTCACTCGGGCTACCCGGGCGGCATCAGTGCCACCAACTTCCGCGACATGCAATCCAAGTTCCCGGGCCGTGCCCTGGAAAAGGCCGTCAAGGGCATGCTGCCCAAGGGTCCGCTTGGCTACGCGATGATCAAGAAACTCAAGGTGTACGGTGGCGCTGAGCACCCGCATACCGCCCAACAGCCCAAAGTGCTGGAACTCTAAGGAGCCTTGAGATGATTGGTGAATGGAACAATGGAACCGGCCGTCGCAAATCCAGCGTCGCCCGTGTGTTCATGAAAAAAGGCACCGGCAAGATCACGGTCAATGGCAAGGACATCCAGGCCTACTTCGGCCGCGAAACGTCCATCATGATCGCGAAGCAGCCGCTGTTCCTGACGAACAACGTCGAAGCTTTCGACATCATGATCAACGTGGCCGGTGGCGGCGAATCGGGTCAAGCCGGCGCTGCGCGCCACGGCATCACCCGTGCCCTGATCGACTACGACGCGACGCTCAAGCCGGTGTTGAGCCAGGCTGGCTTCGTGACGCGCGATGCGCGTGAAGTCGAGCGTAAGAAGGTCGGTCTGCACTCCGCACGCCGCCGCAAGCAATTCTCGAAGCGCTGATTCGCTACTACGGACCTGCATGGCCGCGTTGCAATCCTCGCCGGACGTCAGTCCGGCTCCGGGTTGCGCCTTGCCCTGCAGGCCCTCGCTACGCGAATATATGCACTTCGTTTGTGCCGAAAGCCGCCTCCGGGCGGCTTTTTGTCGCCTGCTTTCCGCAGGCGAGGTTGCGAGCCGTCGCCAGACTCGGTTCCGGTTCGCGCCTTGCGCTGCAGGCCCTCGCGACGCGAATATCCGCACTTCGTGCATTGCCGAAAGCCGCCCTCCGGGCGGCTTTCGCTTTGTTGAAGTAGCATCCTCCCATTGGCCGCTTGTTCGGCCCACCCCACAGGAGTCCCGCACATGAGCGCTGTTGCCGAAACCATCCAGACCCCCACCCAGATGCCCGAGCCGATCGTCTTCACCGACAGTGCCGCCGCCAAGGTGGCCGATCTGATCGCCGAGGAAGGCAATCCCGAGCTCAAGTTGCGGGTGTTCGTGCAAGGCGGCGGCTGCTCGGGCTTCCAGTACGGCTTCACCTTCGACGAGATCACCAACGAAGACGACACGACCATGACCAAGAACGGCGTGTCGCTGTTGATCGACGCCATGAGCTACCAGTACCTGGTCGGCGCCGAGATCGACTACAAGGAAGACCTCCAGGGCGCCCAGTTCGTGATCAAGAACCCCAACGCCACCAGCACCTGCGGCTGCGGCTCGAGCTTCTCGGCCTGAACCCGCGATCACGAGGGTGCCGGTCTTGCGTCTGACCCCCTCGATCTCCCGACAAACCGCCTCAGGGCGGTTTTTTGTTGCCTGCCGTGCGCCTCGTCGCGGCGTCTTTGCTCATTCCCATGGCTTCTGAGATCTCGGCTCGCAAGAGCCTCCTGTGGCTGGTCGCGGTCGGCTTCTTCATGCAGACGCTGGACGCGACCATCATCAACACCGCGCTGCCGGCCATGGCCGCAAGCCTGGGCGAGAGCCCGCTGCGCATGCAGTCGGTGGTGGTGGCCTACTCGCTGACGATGGCGATGCTGATCCCGGCCTCGGGCTGGATTGCCGACCGCTTCGGCACGCGCCGGATCTTCTTCTCGGCCATCGTGCTGTTCGTGCTGGGCTCGGTGGCCTGTGCGCTGTCGCAGAGCCTGGGGCAGCTGGTCGCTTCGCGCGTCGTGCAGGGCCTGGGCGGCGCGCTGCTGCTGCCCGTGGGGCGGCTGTCGCTGCTGCGCACCGTGCCGCGCAGCGAGTTCCTGCAGGCCATGAGCTTCGTCGCCATTCCCGGGCTGATCGGGCCCCTGCTGGGGCCGACGCTGGGCGGCTGGCTGGTGCAGTACGCGTCCTGGCACTGGATCTTCCTGATCAACGTGCCGGTCGGCCTGCTGGGCTGCATCGCCACGCTGCGCTTCATGCCCGACCTGCGCGGCGCGGTGCAGCAGCGCTTCGATGCCGCCGGCTACGCGATGCTGGCCCTGGGCATGGTGACGATCTCGCTGGCCCTCGACGGCGTGGCCGAGCTCGGCCTGCGCCAGGTCAGCGTCTTCGTGCTGCTGGTGTTCGGCTTCGCCAGCCTCACGGCCTACTGGCTGCGCGCCGCGCGCGAGCCGGCGCCGCTGTTCTCGCCTCTGCTGTTCAAGGTGCCCACGCTGAGCATCGGGTTGCTGGGCAACCTGTTCTCGCGCCTGGGCAGCAGCTGCATGCCCTTCCTGGTGCCCCTGCTGTTGCAGGTGTCGATGGGCTACTCGCCGGTGCAGGCCGGGTTGATGATGCTGCCCATCGCGCTGGCGGGGATGGCGATGAAGCGCTTCACCACACCCCTGATCACGCATTTCGGCTACCGCCGCGTGCTGGTCGTGAACACCGCCCTGGTCGGCGTCGCGATGGCCACCTTCGCCTTCGCTGCGCCGGGGCAGCCGCTGGTGGTGCATTTGCTGCAGCTGCTGTTCTTCGGCGCGGTCAATTCGCTGCAGTTCACCGCGATGAACACCGTGACGCTGCGCGACCTCGACGGCAGCATGGCCAGCAGCGGCAACAGCCTGCTGTCGATGGTGCAGATGCTGGCGATGAGCCTGGGCGTGGCGGCCGCGAGCTCGGTGCTCGGCGGCTACACCGGCATGTTTGGCACCCAGGCCTCGGTAGACACGCTGCATGCTTTCCAGGCCACCTTCGCCACCATGGGGCTGATCACGCTGGCCTCGGCCATGATCTTCTGGCATCTGCCGCCGCAGGCGCGTGCGGTGCAGCCGGCGCAGCCCGAGGTTTCGGGCCAGGGCTGACCGATCAGGGCGGGCGGATCAGGCGGGGTAGAGCGCGCCCAGCACGCGTTCGCCCCGGGCGCCGGTCGCGCTGGCGAGGTTGCCGGGCTCGCGGCGCACCGTGGCGCGCGCCAGCCAGGCAAAGGCCGCGGCCTCGACCTGCTGGGGTGGCAGGCCGCGTTCGGCCGACGACAGCACCCGCACGCCCGCCAGCAGGGCCGCCAGCCGCGTCATCAGGTGCGTGTTGAGCGCGCCGCCGCCGCAGACCACCAGTTCATGCGCCGCCGCACCGTAGCGCCGCAGGTCGTCGGCGCAGGCGCCGGCCGTGAGTTCGCAGAGCGTGGCCTGGACGTCGGCCGGGGCGGCGCCGTCGTCGCCCAGCCGCGCAGTCAGCCAGGCCGGGTGGAACAGGTCGCGCCCCGTGCTTTTGGGTGGGGCCTTGGTGAAGAAGGGGTCGGCGCGCAGCCGGGCCAGCAGCGTGGGCAGGACCCGGCCACTGGCGGCCCAGCGGCCGCCCGCGTCGAAGGGCTGGCCGATGTGGGCCTGGCACCAGTGGTCCATCAGTGCGTTGCCGGGGCCGCAATCGAAGCCGAGCACGTCGCCGCCGCTATCCGCCGCCGGCAGCACGCTGAGGTTGGCGATGCCGCCGAGATTGAGTACGCCGACGGTCTGGTCCGGGCGCCCGAACACCGCGCGGTGGAAGGCCGGCACCAGCGGCGCGCCCTGGCCGCCCGCCGCGACGTCGCGGCGACGGAAGTCTGCCACCACGTCGATGCCGGCGCGTTCGGCCAGCAGGGCGGGGTTGTCGAGCTGCAGCGTGTAGCCGATGCCATCGAACTCGCCGGGCCGGTGGCGCACGGTCTGGCCGTGGGCGCCGATGGCGGTGACGTCAGCGGCGCCGAGCCCGGTGTCGGCCAGCAGCTGCCGGACCACGCCGGCATAGACGCCCACCAGCCCGTTGGCGGCCAGCGCGGCGCGATGGAGTTCGTTGTCGCCGGCGGTGTTGAGGGCCAGCAGCTCTGCGCGCAGCGCGGGCGGGAAGTCGGCCGTGGCATGGCCGACGACCGTGACCCGGCCGGCATCGGAGAACGTGGCCAGCACGCCGTCGACCCCGTCGAGCGAGGTGCCCGACATCAGGCCGATGAAGCGTTCAGCCATGCCCGATGCCGAGGGGCAGGCCTTATTCGGCGCTGGCCTGCACGACCGAGAAGGCCGCGGACAGCTCCATGCGCGTGGCGATCGCCAGCCGGTTGAAGGCCGGGCGTGCCGAAGCGGTGATCGGCGTGCCGCCGTCCTGCTGCGCGATGTTGGCCGGGTTGGTGTACTGGCCGTTGACGCGGAATTCGAAGTGCAGGTGCGGACCGGTGGCCCAGCCGGTCGAGCCGACCGCGCCGATGAACTGGCTCTGGTTCACGCTCTGGCCGACCTTGACGTCGATGCGGCTCAGGTGCGCATAGACCGTCTGCTGGTTATTCCGGTGCTTGAGGATGATGATGTTGCCGTAGCCGTTCTGGCGGCCGGCGAACTCCACCGTGCCGTCGCCGACCGCGCGCACCGCGGTGCCCGTGGGCGCCGCGAAGTCGATGCCGTTGTGCTGGCGCCAGCTGTTCATGATCGGATGCATGCGCATCGCGAAGCCGCTGGAGATGCGCGAGAACTCGACCGGCGAGGCCAGGTAGGCGCGCACCAGGCTGTCGCCGTTGGGGCGGTAGTAGCCGCCCTTCTTGCCGGGTTCCTGGAACCAGAGCGCCTGGTGGGTCTTGCCGTTGTTCTCGAATTCCGCCGACAGGACCCGGCCGCTGCGCAGCGACTGGCCGTCGGCTTCGAAGGTCTCGTACACCACGGCGAAACGGTCGCCCTTGCGCAGCGAGCGGAAGTCGACGTCGTTCGAGAAGATGTCGGCCAGCTGGCTGGCGACGGCATCGGGGATGCGTGCCTCGTCGGTGGCGGCGAACAGCGAGCTGCGCACCACGCCGCTGGCCAGGCGCGTGGCGGCGGTCAGCTGGTCGACCTCGGTGCGCACGCTGAAGCCCTTGTCGCCGCGCACCACCACCAGGCGCTTGAAGGCGCCGTCGCCGTCGGGGATCCAGCGGGCGCTCAGGCGTTGCAGCGTGTTGTCGCGGGCCGCTTCGGCGGTGACGGTGCGGCCGGTGCGGTTGAGCAGCGCGGCGCGGGCCTCGGCATTGCCGCGCACGAAGGCCGCAGCCGCCGGGTCGGCGATGCCCAGGCGCTTGAGCAGCGCCTCGATGGTGTCGCTCGAGCGCGTGAGCTCGGTGCGGAAGAGCGTGAAGTCGTGGCTGTCGAGCGCCTCGACCTGGTCGTCGGCGGCCAGCGGCTTGACGGCTTCCAGCACCTGCTGCACAGGCAGGTCGGCCACGTCGGGGCCGAGCGAAGCGACGGCGAAAGCACCGCCGCCCGCGCACAGCAGCAGTGCGCCGATGGCGCCGACGATCTGTTTGGGGTACGTGCGGAACGTATGGGCCACGCGGGAAGCTAGCAACTCCTCGGCGGCGAGAATGGCGTGGATCAACGTCTAGAGCCCTGTGTCGGTTCAGCAGGTCCTCGGTGCACGGCTTGCAGTGCACGTCTGTAGGACGGTGCCGAAGAAAGCGCCGCTTAGAATCCGACGCTTGTGGAAAGTCGGGCTGAGTATAGCTTCGGCCATACGCCAAACCGTTAAAAAGTCCCAATGAAGCCCGAGCTTGTTACAACCCAGAGCCTTTCCGATGCTGTAGGACACGCCCTCGAAGTGTCGTTGCGCGGCACCGACGAATTGCTGCCCCAGGACGAGTGGGTGCGCAAACTGCAGCGTTCCGAAGCCAGCGGAACGCCGTTGCGCATCAAATTGGGGCTGGATCCGACGGCGCCGGACATTCACATCGGTCATACGGTGGTCCTGAACAAGATGCGTCAGTTGCAGGATCTGGGCCACACCGTGATTTTCCTGATCGGCGACTTCACGACCACCATCGGCGACCCTTCCGGCCGCAACAGCACCCGGCCGCCGCTGACCCGCGAGCAGATCGAGGCCAACGCCCAGACCTACTACCGCCAGGCCAGCCTGGTGCTCGACCCGTCGAAGACCGAGATCCGCTACAACTCCGAGTGGAGCGACCCGCTGGGCGCGCGCGGCATGATCCAGCTGGCCGCCAAGTACACGGTGGCCCGGATGATGGAGCGCGACGATTTCACCAAGCGTTTCAAGGCCGGCCAGTCCATTTCGGTGCACGAGTTCCTCTATCCGCTGATGCAGGGCTACGACTCGGTGGCGCTCAGGAGCGACCTGGAACTGGGCGGCACCGACCAGAAGTTCAACCTCTTGGTCGGACGCCATCTCCAGCAGGAATACGGCCAGGAACCGCAGTGCATACTCACTATGCCGCTGCTCGAAGGGCTCGACGGCATCGAGAAGATGTCCAAGAGCAAGAACAATTACATCGGCCTGACCGAGCCGGCCAACAGCATGTTCGCCAAGGTGCTGTCGATTTCCGACGACCTGATGTGGCGCTGGTACACGCTGCTGAGTTTCCGCTCGCTGGCCGAGATCGAAGCGCTCAAGGCCGAGATCGCGGGCGGCCGCAATCCCAAGGACGCCAAAGTCGCCCTGGCCAAGGAAATCACCGCGCGCTTCCACGACGCAGCGGCCGCCGATGCGGCCGAGCAGGATTTCGTCAACCGCAGCAAGGGCGGCGTGCCGGACGAGATCCCCGAAGTGAGCCTGTCTGGCGCACCGCTGGGCATCGCCCAACTGCTCAAGCAGGCCGGGTTGGCGGCCTCGACCTCCGAAGGCAACCGGCTGATCGACGGGGGCGGCGTGCGCGTCGACTCGACGGTGGTCTCCGACAAGGGCCTCAAGCTCGAGGCCGGCAGCTACGTGGTGCAGGTCGGCAAGCGCAAGTTCGCGCGCGTGCTGCTGGGCTGATTCAGGGGTCGATTCGAGGGGCGCACCCGGTCTGAAGCGGCGAGCGGGCCGGCACGGCCCTGCGGCTCAGCGGACTTCGATCGTCACGCGCCGGTTGCGCGGCTCCACGGTCTCGTCGGGCGTCGGCACGGCCAGTTCGCGTTTGCCGCGACCGATGGCCAGGATCCGGGCCGCCGGGAAGCCGCGGTCTTCGAACATCTGGCGCACCTGCTGCGCGCGCCGGCGCGACAGCTCGTCGTTCTGTTCGAGGTTGCCGATGGTGTCGGTGTGGCCCGTGACCACGATCTCGCCGCCGCTGCGGGCCAGGGCCGCTGCCAGCGCCTCGGTCAGCGTGGACTGGGAGTCGCCGGCCAGCGCCGTTCCGCCCAGGTCGAAGAACACCGTGTAGCGCTGCGGGCTCGGCGGCTTGAGTTCGAACAGGCTGCGGTTGTCGGCCGCCACCTTGGCCGGATCGGCCTGGTCGACGACCGGCGCGCCGGTGGCGCCGCGGGCCGCGGTGGCGCGCGCGTAGGGCTTGTCCAGCGTTTCGCGGCCGCCGTTGGCACTGACGACCACGGCCGACGGCGAGCCGTCTTCCTGGGGCAGCAGCACGACGCGGGTGCTGGGGGCGGCGCAGGCCGCAAGCAAGGCGCTCAGGGCGAGCGCGGCGGGAAGACGGGAAGAAATCACGGTTGGGGGTCGGCCTGCACGATGAAGTCGGTGCCGCGGATGCCGATGGTGGCGGTCTGGGTTTCGACGCGGATGGCGTCGGGGTGGGCCTTGCCGATCAGGCCGGTGATCATGCGCATCGAGCCGCGCAGCAGCGACACCAGCAGGCCGCCGTCATGGGTGGTGGCGTCGAAATGGAATTCCTTCACGTCCAGCCGCGACGAAGGGCCGAGCACCATCGTGGTCCCGTCGCGCAGCACCACGCTGGCGGCCGAATCCGGGCCGGTCACGATCCGGTCGATCGGCGACAGGGCGTCGCCCGGCGCGGCCGGCCGCGTGGCATCGCCGGCGCCCAGCAGCTGCACATCGCCGCGCACTGACTTGACCGTGCCGGCCTGCTGCTCGGCCGAGGGGGTGTTCTGGGCGAACGCCGCACCGCTGAGCAAGGCCAGCGCGCAAAGCAGGGGCAGGAGTCTGTTTTTCATGGCGTGGGAGGGCGTGGGGGGCTGTCATGGTACGCGACCCGTCTGCGGACTTCCTCAGGCCCTGATAATTCACGCCTCAACCGTGTGCCAGTACCGTTTCACCGTGGCTCCAACTCCCATCCCACCTTCTCGCAGCGCCCGCTGGGGTCCTTCCGCATTGCTGCGGCTGTCGATCGCCGTGGCCCTGCTGACCATCGTGCTCAAGGGCGCGGCGGGCTACATCACCAACTCGATGGGCCTGATCTCGGACGCGATGGAGTCCTTCGTCAACCTCGCCAGCGCGATGTTCGCCCTGGCCATGGTGACCATCGCCGCCCGCCCGGCCGACGAGGACCATCCTTATGGCCACCACAAGGCCGAGTACTTCTCGTCGGGCTTCGAAGGCATCCTGATCATCGGTGCCGCGCTGGCGATCGGCTGGGTCGCGGTGCTGCGGCTGCTGTCGCCGCAGCCGCTGGAACAGCTGGGCTGGGGCCTGGCGCTGTCGATCGTCAGCTCGGCCTTCAACGCCGGCCTGGCCGTGATGCTGTTTCGCGCCGCGCGCGAGCACCGCTCCATCGCGCTGGAGGCCGACGGCCGCCACCTGGTCACCGACGTCTGGACCTCGGCCGCGGTGGTGGTCGGCATCGTCGCGGTGCACTTCACCGGCTGGCTCTGGCTCGACCCCGTGCTGGCCATCGGCGTGGCGTTGAACATCGTGCGCGAGGGCGCCAAGCTGGTGTGGCGCTCGTCGCAGGGGCTGATGGACCAGGCCCTCGATGCCGACTCGCTGGCGGCGCTGCAGGCCGCGCTGGCGCGCTTCGCCGCCGCCCAGCCCGACGGGCCGCAACTGCGCTTCGACGACCTCGCCACCCGCAGCGCCGGCCAGCGCCGCTTCGCCGACCTGCACATGCACGTGCCGGGCGACTGGTCGCTGCAGCGCGCCGCCGGCTTGCGCGACGCGGTGGAGCAGGCGCTGATGGACGCGGTGCCGGGCCTGCGCGTGACCATCCAGCTGCTGCCGCTGGACATGGAAGCGCGCGCCGTGCAGATGGCGGCCCACGAATGAAGGCCGTGCTGCAGCGCGTGCGCGAAGCCCGCGTCGACATCGACGGCCAGACCGTGGGCGCGATCGGCCCGGGCCTGCTGGTGCTGCTGTGCGCCGAGCGCGGCGACAGCGACGCCGTGGGCGACCGCCTGCTGGCCAAGCTTCTCAAGCTGCGCATCTTCTCGGACGAGGCCGGCAAGATGAACCGCAGCGTGCAGGACGTCGGTGGCGGTCTGCTGCTGGTGAGCCAGTTCACGCTGGCGGCCGACGTGAGCGGCGGCAACCGCCCGAGCTTCACCGGCGCCGCCGCGCCCGACGAGGGCCGGCGCCTCTACGACCGCTTCGTGGCCCAGGCCCGCGCCGCGCACCCGGTGGTCGCCACCGGCGTGTTCGCGGCCGACATGCAGGTGCACCTGGTCAACGACGGGCCCGTCACGATCCCGCTGCAGATGGTCTGACCGCCGTCTTGCTGCGCGCGGAGAACGGGCGCATGCCTTTCCAGGGGCTCCTCGGAACCGGCGCCGCAGGGCCGCTGCTGTCGCCCCCTTGAGGAAGAGGCGCCGCAGGCGCTTCGGGGATGTTCCTCAGTAAGGGTTGCGGATGCCGAGTTCGGCCAGGATTTCGATTTCGTAGGCCTCCATCTCCTCGGCGTCGGCCTCGCTGGTTTCGTGGTCCCAGCCCTGCGCATGCAGCGCGCCATGCACCAGCAGGTGCGCGTAGTGCGCGGCCAGCGTCTTGCGCTGTTCCTTCGCCTCGCGCGCCACCACCGGCGCGCACAGCACCAGGTCGGCCATCACCACCGGCTCCTGCGCGTAGTCGAAGGTCAGCACGTTGGTCGCGTAGTCCTTGCCGCGGAACTCGCGGTTGAGCTGCTGGCCCTCGTCGGCATCGACGATGCGCACGGTGATTTCGCCATCGATGGCGAGCGCGTGGCGCAGCCAGCGCGTGACGCTGTGGCGCGGCAACGCGAGGCGGTGGCGCTCGACGTCCTTGAAGCGTGCGAACTGCAGCGACAGCGAGAGTGCCGGCAAGGCCATCAGTGGCCTCCCGCGCGCTTGCGCTGACCGTCGTAGGCATCGACGATGCGCGCCACCAGCGGATGGCGCACCACGTCGGCGCTGGTGAAGCGCGTGGTCGCGATGCCCTTGACGCGCTTGAGCACGTGCTCGGCATCGATCAGGCCGCTGAGCTGGGTCTTGGGCAGGTCGATCTGGCTCACGTCGCCGGTCACCACCGCCTTGGCACCGAAGCCGATGCGCGTGAGGAACATCTTCATCTGCTCGGGCGTGGTGTTCTGTGCCTCGTCGAGGATCACGAAGGCGTTGTTCAGCGTGCGTCCGCGCATGAAGGCCAGCGGCGCGATCTCCAGCGCATTGCGCTCGAAGGCCTTCTGCACCTTGTCGTAGCCCATCAGGTCGTGGAGCGCGTCGTAGAGCGGCCGCAGGTAGGGGTCGACCTTCTGCGACAGGTCGCCGGGCAGGAAGCCCAGCCGCTCGCCGGCCTCGACCGCAGGGCGCGTGAGCACGATGCGCTGCACCGCGCTGCGCTCCAGCGCATCGACCGCGCAGGCCACCGCCAGGTAGGTCTTGCCGGTGCCGGCCGGACCGATGCCGAAGGTGATGTCGTGGGTCGCGATGTTCTCGAGGTAGCTCGCCTGCGTGGGCGTGCGGGCGCGCAGGTCGGCGCGGCGCGTGACCAGCATCGGGCCGGTCTCGCCGTCGGCGGTCATGCCCGAGTCGCTGGCCAGCGTGAGCTGCACCACGGCGGGGTCGATCGGCCGCTCGGCGATCTCGTAGAGCGCCTGCAGCACCTCGAGCGCCTGGTCGGCGATGGCCTTGGGGCCCTCGACCTTGAACTGCTCGTGGCGGTGCGCGATCGTCACGCCCAGCGTGTCCTCGATGCGGCGCAGGTGCTCGTCGAGCGGGCCGCACAGGTGGCCGAGGCGCACGTTGTTGAGGGGCTTGAAGGTGTGGCGAACGATCAAAGGATAATTCCGGCTCTAGAGAAGGGCACCCATGATAGGCAAATTGACCGGCACGCTGGCCGAACGCAACCCACCGCAGGTGGTGGTGGACTGCAACGGGGTCGGCTACGAGGTCGATGTGCCGATGAGCACCTTCTACAACCTGCCGCCGACCGGCGAGCGCGTGTCGCTGCTCACGCACTTCGTGGTGCGCGAGGACGCGCAGATTCTCTACGGCTTCGGCACGCCCGCCGAACGCGCGACCTTCCGCCAATTGATCAAGATCTCCGGCGTCGGCCCGCGCATGGCGCTGGGCGTGCTGTCGGGGCTCAGCGTGGCCGAGCTGGCGCAGATCGTGACGCTGCAGGACGCGGGCCGGCTGGTGAAGATCCCGGGCATCGGCAAGAAGACCGCCGAGCGCCTGCTGCTCGAGCTCAAGGGCAAGCTCGGCGCCGACATCGCGCTGCCGCAGCACGACGTGTCGGATTCGCAGACCGACATCCTGCAGGCGCTGGTCGCGCTGGGCTACAGCGACAAGGAAGCGGCCGCTTCGCTCAAGGCCCTGCCCAAGGACGTGGGCGTGAGCGAGGGCATCAAGCTGGCCCTGAGGGCGCTGGCCAAATGAGCTGGCGCGGCGGGTGGCGACGCACCGCCGCGAAGGCGAAAAAGGTCTATCGGCGCGGCGAGGCCCCGGGCTGGGTGGCGCTCTGGCAGCGCCTTGACCCGCGCCAGGAATCGCCCGAGGGCGATGCGATGCTGGGCCGGCTCGCGCTGATCTGCTGCGTGCCGATCCTGATCAGCTACGGCAGCGCCGGGTTGCTCTACGGCCACCTGGCCCTGCTCACGCCCGGCGGCTTCATCGACATGCCGGGTGCCTGCGCCTGGCTCACGGCCACGGCGAGCCTCGCGCTGGCCGTGGCCCTGATCGACGTGCTCGTGGCCGGCGACAGCCCCCCGCCGTCGGCGCCGCAGCCGCGCAGCATCACCACCACGCACACGATCTGGCTGGCGCCCGGCCGTCCCTTGCGGCAGGTCGCGCTCAAGACCGCGCTGCCGCCGGTGCCGCCGCCCGCGGCGCGGATGCGGCGGCTGCGTGCCGCGGGTTTCATCGTGGCGGCCATCGCCTGCGCCTCGGCGCTGGTCGGGCGCGGCCTGCTGGCGCTGGGCCTCGATGCCTTCGCCCGGCCGGTGATCGCGCTGGCGCCGCGTGCCGAATGGCTGCTGTGGCCGCTGCCCTCGGTGTGGCCGTGGCTGCTGCCTTTTGCGCGCGACGATTTCGTGCTCGGACTGATCGTCATCGGGGTCGGCCTGTTCTTCTTCACCCAGTTCCTGGCCTGGCGCAAGGTGCGCCGGGTGTGGCTGCCGCTGGCCCTGATCGTGCCCCTGTTCGTGGCGCTGGCGCACCTGGGCTCGGCCGCCTACGACTTCGCGGCGGCGCGCCGGCTCGGTGGGCTGCGCGATGCCGACCTGGTGTTCGCGCTGGCCAGCGATCCGGGTCGCCACAACGTCTATACCTTCCTCAGCCTCTGGGTGGCGATCGGCTGCGCCAGCGTCGGGCTGTTGATCGGCTACCTGGTCGCCCGAGGGGGCGGCCTCGACGACGACAACTGACGTCGAGCCGGCTCAGACCGCGTAGCGCGCGATGCCCTTGAGGTCGCCGACGAAGCGGTGGGTGCCGCTGTGGGTCACGGTCAGCCAGGGGCAGCCCCAGACCGTGCCGCCGTGGCGGTTGACCAGGTCGCAGAAGTGGTAGTCCTCGCCCTGCAGCCGGCCGCCCACGGCCGTCGAGCGAAAGAACGAGTAGATCGGGTAGTCGGCGCCTTCATCGGAAGCCGTCGGCAGCGCGGCCGCATCGATCAGGTGCACGAGGCAATCGCGCGAGATCAGCATGATGCCGGTGCCGATGGCATCGACGCGCAGCGGCTGGGCGCCGATCTTCATGGTCTGCGCGTCGCCCGACAGCTTGAACATGCCGGTGTAGTCGCCGGCCAGGTTGTCCAGCGCCGCGGGCGCGATGTCGGGATGGGCCTGGACGATGGCCTTGATCCGGGTCCAGTCGATGCGCCGCTTGGGGCACATCGCCGCCACCACCTCGCGGTGCCGCCATTCGAACATCGCGGCCAGTTCCTCGACGTTGAAACCCATGTCGTCGTCGATGAACAGCAGGTGGCTGGCGCGGGTCTCGTTCAGGAAGCGGTTGGCCAGGAAGTTGCGTGCGTGGTCGATGGCGCTGACGCCTTCCTGCAGCAGCAGCTCGAAACCGATGTCCTGCTTGAAGCAATGGGCCTGCAGCTCGCACAGTCCGACGACATAGGGCGAGGCCATGGCCCCGTAATGCGTGGGCGTGGCGACGGCCAGCGAGAAGGGTTCGGTGTGCATGGATCGGCGGCCCCCGCAGGGCGCGTGAAGAAGGCAAGGGGACGATCTGATCGATGCCCCGCCGCCCCGTCAACCGACGTTCGCGCACGCCGCTATGAAATACGCGCGCGGGCCCCGCGGCCCGCGTCCCTCACTCGCTCTGCAGCCAGCAGGCCGGCGCCGTCGAGGCCGCGCCACCGCACTGGCGGAAGCGCTTGGCATACCAGGCCTTGCCGGCCGACCGGTAGCGGCTGGAGCTGTTGAGGTCGGTGCGCCAGATCTCTTCTTCCATCGCGTCGTTCCAGGTGCCGGCGGCCGTCGGGGGCGCCAGCTTGCCCAGGTCGGCGGCGGTGCGGCCACCATCGACCGGGTCGGTGACGGCCAGCGCCACCATGCGCAGCGCCGCATCGCGGGCTGCCGCCACGTAGCTGGTCATGCTGTCCGAGGCACGCGGGACGGGCTTGCCGCCGCTGATCTCGATCCGGGCACGGGCCAGGTCGTCGCGGGTGTAGGCCGCCAGGTCGAAGCCGTTCTTGCGCAGCCACGAGGCCCAGTAGAACTCGGCGAATTCCGAGACGTTGGTGTTGTCGTAACCCAGGCCGCGCGTGAAGTAGACCAGCGAGCGGTACGGGTCGTCCTGCATCGTGGCCAGCCCCACCTTGGCGGGCAGCTGCTCGGGCGTGATCGGCCGCTGCTGCGCGTCGAAGAGCCAGGTGTACTGCTGGGCCTTCATCTGGTCCCAGAACGCGCTGTCGCTGCCCGCACTGCTGAAGTTGGCCGCCACGCGCACCCACACCGGCAGCGCGGCACCGCCGTCGGCCAGTTCGTTGAGCGCGGTCATCGTGTGGTGGCCGTCGGTCAGGTAGAGCGTGCCGCCGCGGCCGACCACCACGGTCTTGAGCACCTGCGCGCCGGTCGAGCCCGCGGTGGGCACCGGGTCCTTGCAGGCGAAGGTCTTGGGGTCGATCAGCCGCACGGTCATGGGCACGTAGCGCGCATCGTCGACGCCGCCCTGGCCGTTGTCGGCGCAGTAGTCGTCGACGCGCTTGCGTTCGGTGCGGTAGAGGTAGCGCGAGTAGTTGTCGTTGGCGTCGTCGCCCAGGTAGCCCGCCGGCGTCGCCGCGAAGCGCGTCAGGTCGGGTTGCTTGCGCCCGAGGTGGTAGTAGATCTGGTCGTAGCCGACCGAGGGCTGCGTCGGGTGCAGGTCCTGGATCGCGACCTTGAGCACGTCGCCTGCCACCGCGCTCAGCAGGGGGTCGGGGGCGACCGGCTCGGTCACGGTCGGCGGTGTGCCGGGATCGGGCGCCACGGTGACGGGCGGCGTCTCGGCCACCGGCGGTGTGCCCGCGTCGCTGCCGCCTCCGCAGCCCGCGAGCAGCAGCGCGCAGAGAACGCTCAGGGAAGACAAGGTGCGCAGGGTCGGTGCGGCGTGCGCACGCCCGAAACGGAAGGCCAGAGACATGGGGCAGGAGGCCGGGCCGCACGGTGCGGGCCCGTTGAAGGGAAAAACCCATTCTCGAAATCGAATATGACAGTTCGATGGCGAAACCCGTCCGCGACGTGGGGGCGGCGCGGCGTCGGGCTGGCGTTCATCGCAGGTCCTGCGTCAGCAGCGCCAGCAGGAACATCGCGCTCTGGCAGGCCACCGTGATGGCATGGCGCTGCACCAGCTGGCGTGCGGCCTGGGCCCTGACGCCCAGGTCGCGCGGCGCATCGGGCGCAAAGCGCAGGCCCAGCTTCTTCAGGGCGAGGTCGAGCGTGCCCAGCGAGGCGATGGCGCCGCTGGCCAGGTCGTGGAACAGGCCGGCGTCGAGGCGCAGGCGCTGGGCCAGGTAGCGCTCCAGCACCCCGATCACCGCCACGGCCCCGAACCCCATGCAGGACAGCAGCGACAGCGAGCGCCCGGTCAGGGCCAGCACCGCGATCGCGATCAGGCTCAGCCCGAGGCCCCAGGCCGCGACGGCACCGGCCGCCTGGAGCAGGCGGGCGGTGGCAGTGCACAGCGAACGTTCGTGGTCGGTCATGGCCTGCGAGTGTGCCGCGTCGCGGGGCCGAGCGGGGCCTTCGTTGCTTCTTCTCAGTGTCCGGTACGGATGGCCAGGCAGACGGAAAACAGGCCCGCCGCGTCAATGCGCTGCGCGATCTTGCGGAAGCCCGCCTCCTCGACCAGCCGGTCTATCTCGGCCTGGCTGCGCCGGCGCATGGCCGTGGTGCCGTCCGGGCCGTGGCCGGTGAACGGCGTCGGCCCGGGCTGGGCTGTGTAGACCAGGTAGCCGCGGTCTTCCACCGCATCGCCCACGCCCTGCAGCGAGCGCCGCACGCTCTCGTTGTCGGGGCAGCCTTCGTAGAGGCCGCACACCAGGGCCAGCGTGGGCCGCGGCGTCACGCGGGCCAGGCTCATGCGGTCGAAGGGATCGGCCTGCACGAACCTCGCGAGGTGCTGCACCTCCTTCTGCGCGAACAGCGTGGGGCCGGCGCGCACATGGTCCTCGTTCGGGTCGCGCAACAGGATCGACGTCGCCTTGACCGGGCTGGAGAGCACCGCGTCGAGCAGGTCGCGGCCGGTGCCCGCGGCGATGTCCATCACGCGCACCTCGCGGTGCTGCTCGGCCAGGCGCTCCATGGCCTCGCGCAGCAGTTCCTGGACGTGGGCCTTGCGCTGGCGCAGGCCGCGCGGGCCGATGGTGTTCAGGAAGCGCCGGTCGATCCAGCGGCCGAGTGCGCCCGTACCCTCGGGCACGTTGCGGTCGATGTGCTCGCGCGTGCGCTCGGAGTCGAAGCCGGTGTCGCGCACCAGCTTCAGTCCGTGGGAGAACAGGCGGCCCAGGCGCAGGCCGGCGTTCGGCAGCTGCCCGCGCGGCGCCTCGGCGCCCGGGGCGGCCGCAGGTGCCGCGGGCGGCTCGACCGCCGGCGGGGGGGGCTCAAAGCGTTCGAGGATGAAGTCGCGCACCGCCGCCACCACCGGCGCGCGTTCACGCTCGCCCAGCACGTCGTGGAAGAAGCCCGGCACCTCCATTCGGGTCTTGACCGCACTGCCCAGGCGATCGAAGAAGGCCTGCTGCGGTTGGCGATGCGCCACCCGGTCGACGCCGGAGACCAGCAGCTGCACGGGCAGGACGATCGCGCCGGCATCGGCCACCACGCGCTCGGCCGCGGCATGGCGCTCGAGCAGCACGTCGACCGCGATGGCCTGCGAGACCAGCGGGTCGCTCTCGTGGCTGGCGATGCGCTGCGGGTCGTGCGTGAGGCGCTGGGGCGGCACGTCGTTGGCGACAGAGGATGCGCCGCGCAGCCCTTGCATCAGCGCGAGGCCGGTGCGCCTCCAGGCCCCGTCGCGCCGGCGCCTGAAGGCCGGCGACGCGAGCGTCAGGCCCCGCAGCGCGGGGGCGTAGTCGTGGGCCCAGGTCGAGACCGGCACCGCGCCCGTGCTCTGGGCGATCAGGTACAGCGCGCGCTCGGGCACGCCGTGCGCCGCGCCGAGGTGCTCGACGAAGGTCTGCACGTCGCGCACCGAGGGCGCGAAGCCCGTGCTGTGGCCGCGCGGGCCGGCCGAGCGGCCGTGGCCGCGGGCGTCCCAGGCGAAGAAGTCGAAATCCGGCAGATCGAGTTCGTCGACCAGGTGCGCCATGCGCGCGCCGTGTTCGTGGTCGCCGTGAAACAGGACCACCGCGCCCCGGCGGGGCGTGCGGGTGGCGGGCCAGTGGCGGTAGAACAGCCAGAGGCCGTCGTGTGTCGTGAAGTGCTGCTCCGCGCAGACGCGGGCCGTGTGTTCGGTCATGGAATCCCTGTGCATTCTTTTTCGTGGGTCGGTCTTGTTGTTTTGTTCCTCGGTGCGGCGGCCGGGCGCCGGCGGGCGAGCGTCACCGACGAAGCCCGACAGTCCGGGCGATGGGGCGGGCGATCGTTCGGGGAGGGGGCGGGTCGGCTGCGGGGCCCCGTCGGAGGGCGTGCCGAGCGCGCTTGGGCCTGGCGGGGGCGGCCGCAAAATGGCCTGGAATCGGGGCTCGGTTCATGGGTCGACACACGTCACCCTTGTTTGTCGGGAGGGCGATTCTGCCCTCGCTGCGCCGACTAAACTGTCCGACAACTACCCGAATCATGACCATCCAGACCGACGATTTCGCTCCCGCTCCGCCCCGCGTGGTGTCGGCCGCTCCGGCCTCGCCCAACGAGGAGGCGATCGAGCGTGCATTGCGGCCCAAGCTGCTCGACGAGTACGTGGGCCAGGCCAAGGTGCGCGAGCAGCTCGAGATCTTCATCGGCGCGGCGCGCCAGCGCGGCGAGGCGCTCGACCATGTGCTGCTGTTCGGCCCGCCCGGCCTGGGCAAGACCACGCTGAGCCACATCATCGCGGCCGAGCTGGGCGTGAACCTGCGCCAGACCTCGGGCCCGGTGCTCGAGAAGCCCAAGGACCTGGCCGCGCTGCTGACCAACCTCGAGCGCAACGACGTGCTCTTCATCGACGAGATCCACCGGCTCAGCCCGGTGGTCGAGGAAATCCTCTACCCCGCGCTCGAGGACTACCAGATCGACATCATGATCGGCGAGGGCCCGGCCGCGCGCAGCATCAAGCTCGACCTGCAGCCCTTCACGCTGGTCGGCGCCACCACCCGCGCCGGCATGCTGACCAACCCGCTGCGCGACCGCTTCGGCATCGTCTCGCGGCTGGAGTTCTACACGCCCGAGGAGCTGGCGCGCATCGTCACGCGCAGCGCCGGCCTGCTCAAGGTGCCGATGGACCCGAGCGGCGGCTTCGAGATCGCGCGCCGTTCGCGCGGCACGCCGCGCATCGCCAACCGGCTGCTGCGCCGGGTGCGCGACTACGCGCAGGTCAAGGGCGACGGCCGGATCACGGAGGACATCGCCCACAAGGCGCTGGCCATGCTCGACGTCGATCCGCAGGGCTTCGACCTGATGGACCGCAAGCTGCTCGAGGCCGTGATCCACCGCTTCGACGGCGGCCCGGTCGGGCTGGACAACATCGCGGCCAGCATCGGCGAGGAGCGCGACACCATCGAGGACGTGATCGAGCCCTACCTGATCCAGCAGGGCTACCTGCAGCGCACGCCGCGCGGGCGGATCGCCACGCTGGCGGCGTACCGGCACTTGGGCGTGGCGCCGCCCACGCGCGACGGCGACATGTTCGGGGCCTGAAAAGGCCCACCCCCGAAGGCTGGCCCACTTCGTGTGGCTGCGCCTTCCCCTCGAGGGGGCGCTGCCAGTGGCCCGGCGAAGCCGGTTCCACGGCGCCCTGGCCCTTCTCGCGTATCGGGCAAGCGGCTGCAGGCATAGTGCGCCGCAAAGGAGCCCCGCCCATGCACACCCACGACCTGAGCGCCTGGCAGCACAGCCATCGCTTCGACACCGACAGCCACCAGGCCGAGCGCAGCACTCGCCTCGTGATGTGGATCACGGCCGCCACCATGCTGGTGGAGATCGGCGCCGGCTGGTGGTTCAACTCGATGGCGCTGCTGGCCGACGGCTGGCACATGAGCTCGCATGCCTTCGCGCTGGGACTCAGCGCCTTCGCCTATGCGGCGGTGCGGCGCTATGCGGCCGATCCGCGCTTCGCCTTCGGCACCTGGAAGATCGAGGTGCTGGCGGGCTTCGCGAGCGCCTTGCTGCTGCTGGGCATCGCGGCGCTGATGGTGGTCGGTTCGCTGCAGCGGCTGTGGTCGCCCGAGCCCATCCACTACCGCGAGGCCGTCGTCATTGCGGTGCTCGGGCTGCTGGTGAACCTGGTCTGCGCGCGGCTGCTGGGCGGCGCGCACCACGCGCACGACGATCACCATGGCCACGGCCATGGGCACGACCATGCACACGGTCATGGCAAGGACCTCAACCTGCAGTCCGCCTACCTCCACGTGCTGGCCGACGCCGCCACCTCGGTGCTCGCCATCGCGGCCCTGGTCGGCGGCTGGCTCTACGGCTGGGCCTGGCTGGACCCGGTGATGGGCATCGTCGGCGCGGTGCTGGTGGCGGTCTGGGCCAAGAGCCTGCTGCTGCAGACCGGCCGCGTGCTGCTCGACCGCGAGATGGACCATCCCGTGGTCAACGAGATCCGCGCGGGCGTCGAGCAGGGCCTGGCCGACTCGCACACCCGCGTGGCCGATCTGCATGTCTGGCGCGTGGGCCGCAACGCCTACGCCTGCGCGCTCAGCGTGGTCACGCATTCGCCCACGCTCGGCGCCGACGAGGTGCGCGCGCAGTTCTCGATGCACGAGGAGATCGTGCATTCGACGGTCGAAGTGCAGCGCTGCAGCGACATCCGGCAGCCCTGTCACTGAAAATTCACGCCGCCGCCGCGCGGCGGACATGCGCGGGGCCGACGCTGCGGTCCCATGCAACGCGACGATGCCTTCCTTCGCGCATGGCGCGACACTGCGGCCCCCTCTCCCGAGACGGCCGATGATCCACCGACGCGGCCGCCGCTGCGCTACCGCACGCTGTGGATCTCCGACCTGCACCTGGGCACGCCGGGCTGCCAGGCACATGCGCTGCTCGATTTCCTCAAGCACACCGAGTGCGAGACGCTCTACCTGGTCGGCGACATCATCGACGGCTGGCAGCTGCGGCGGCAGTGGTACTGGCCGCAGGCGCACAACGACGTGATCCAGAAGCTGCTGCGCAAGGCACGCAAGGGCACGCGGGTGATCTTCGTGCCGGGCAACCACGACGAGTTCGCGCGCAAGTACGTCAACCACGACTTCGGCGGCATCGAGGTGGTCGAGGACTGGGTGCACGAGACCGCCGACGGCCGCGCGCTGTGGGTGATGCACGGCGACCTGTTCGACGGCGTGATCCAGTGCGCCAAGTGGCTGGCCCACGTGGGCGACTCGCTCTACGAGTTCACGTTGCGGCTCAACCGCCATCTCAATTCGTTGCGTGCACGCATGGGCCTGCCCTACTGGTCGCTGTCGCAGTACCTCAAGCTCAAGGTCAAGCGCGCGGTCAGCTACGTGGGCGACTTCGAGAACGCGGTGGCGCGCGAGGCGCGCAAACGCGGCGTGCAGGGCGTGGTCTGCGGCCACATCCACCACGCCGAGATGCGCGACATCGACGGCATCCTCTACTGCAACGACGGCGACTGGGTCGAGAGCCTCACGGCCCTGGCCGAGCAGGCCGACGGCACGCTGGAGATCCTGCGCTGGGGCGAGCACATGCCGGTGGCCGCGCGCACGCGCCGGGCCGCGCCCAAGCGGCAGCCGGTGTCGGCATGACCGGTGCGCGCACGGTCGACCTGGTCTATCTCGATGCCGGCGGCGGCCACCGCGCCTCGGCCCTCGCACTGCGCGCCGCGATCGCGCGCGCGGGCCTGCCCTGGACCGTGCGCCTGCTGAACCTGCGCGAGGTGCTGGACCCGACGCAGAAGTTCCGCCGCATGACCGGCATGGAGCCCGAGGACTACTACAACAAGCGCATCGCGCGGGGCTGGACCGCCGGGCTCGCGCAGGAGCTCAGGCTGCTGCAGGCCATGATCCGCTGGTGGCACGCGCCGACCGTGCGCCTGCTGCAGCAGCACTGGCTGGCCACCGAGCCCGACCTGGTGGTGTCGATGATCCCCAACTTCAACCGCGGCCTGCGCGAGTCGCTGGCCTCGGCCCTGCCCGGCGTGCCCTTCGCGACCGTGCTGACCGACCTGGCCGACCACCCGCCGCGCTTCTGGATCGACAAGGGGCTGGACCAGCACGTGGTCTGCGGCTCGGCCCATGCGCTGCAGCAGGCGCGCGACGCCGGCCTGCCCGCGAGCCACATCCACGCCAGCTCGGGCATGCTGCTGCGCGACGATTTCTATGCACCGCCGCCGGCCGACCGCGCGGCCGAGCGCCTGCGCCTGGGCCTCGACCCGGACCGCCCCACCGGCATCGTGCTGTTCGGCGGCCAGGGCGCGAAGGCCATGCTGGGCATCGCCAAGCGCCTGCCCGACACCCAACTGATCCTGGTCTGCGGCCACAACGCCGCGCTGGCCAAGGCGCTCGCGGCTTTGCCCGCGCGGGCGCCGCGGCGGGTGCTGGGCTTCACGCCCGAGGTCGCGCGCACCATGCAGCTGGCCGACTTCTTCATCGGCAAGCCCGGGCCCGGCAGCCTCAGCGAGGCGGTGCAGATGCGGCTGCCGGTGATCGTGGTGCGCAACCGCTGGACCTTGCCGCAGGAGCGCTACAACACGCAGTGGGTGCGCGAGCACGAGGTCGGGCTGGTGCTGCCCAGCTTCGCCCGCATCGACACCGCGGTGGCGCAGCTGGTGCGTGAGCTGCCGCGCTACCGCGCCGCCACCCGGCGCCTGGACAACTGCGCGGTGTTCGAGCTGCCGGCCATCCTGGAGCGCATCGTGGCCCAGGCCGACCTGCCGGCGCCCGACTTCCGCACGCCGGGCCTCAGCCGAAGGTGAAGGCGTAGGCCTGCGCGCCGGCGTCGAGGAACTCGATCTCGAACAGCCGGTCTGGGCCCGGCGTGGCTTGGCGCACCAGCTGGTAGAGCTTCTGCGCATCGGTGTCGGCGCCATGGTCGGCCAGCGGCGGCTGGCCGTCCACGCGCACCCGGAAGCGCACCGGCCTGCCGTCGGCTGCGGGGCCCAGCACCAGGTGCAGGTCGCGGGCATGGAAGCGGTAGGCGATGCGGCCATGGGCGCTGCTGCCCACGATGCGCTCGGACTCCGCGGTCCACTCGCCCGTCAGGGCCCACTGGTTGGTGCGCAGCGTGTCGACCCCGGCGTACGCCTGGCGGCGGTCACGCACCAGGCCGCCCGGTGACGCGAAGCCCTGCGCCTGCGCGTAGCCCAGGTAGGTCTCGCTCGACAGCACCGGCGCCGTGCCGGGCGCGGCCTGCATACCCTGGCCCTGGGGCGCCACCAGCGTCGACGGCACGTTCGTCCGGCCCGCCTCGGCCAGCAGCTGCTGCAGCACCTGCTCCGCCTGCGCGTAGTCGCCCTCGCCGAACTGGTGGTGGCGGATGCGGCCCTGCGCATCGACGAAGTAGAAGGCCGGCCAGTAGCGGTTGCCGAAGCCGCGCCAGAGCGCGAAGTCGTTGTCGACCGCCACCGGGAAGCCGATGCCCAGCTCGCGCACCGCCCGGTGCACGTTGGCCGAACGCTTCTCGAAGGCGAACTCCGGCGCGTGCACGCCCAGCACCACCAGGCCGGCGTCCTTGTACTTCTCGGCCCAGGCGCGCAGGTAGGGCAGGGTGCGCAGGCAGTTGATGCAGGAGTAGGTCCAGAAGTCGACCAGCACCACCTTGCCGCGCAGGCCTTCGGCCGTGAGCGGCGGCGAGTGGATCCACTCGGTCGCGCCCGCGAGCGAAGGCAGCGTGCCTTCGGTGCGCAGCACGCGTGCCGTTGCCGGCTCCTGCCAGGCGGTGGGCATCAGGCCGCCGGCATCGGTCGCCGGTGCCGGCAGGCGCACCTTCTCCACCAGCGCCTGCTCCAGCGCCGAGGTGGTGCCGATCGACAGGCGCGCGAGCAGGCCCGTGTCCAGCCCCAGCGCGATCGCACCCACGCCGACCAGCACCGCGGCGCCGGCCGCGCGCCGCAGCCATTCGCCGGTGTGCAGCGAATGCTTCATCAGCGCGAACAGCCGGCCGCCGAACAGCAGCGCCGCGGCCAGCGAGGTGCAGGCGCCCGCGGCATAGGCCAGCAGCAGCAGGGAGGTGCCGACGCTGGCGCCGTTGAGCGCCGCGCCCGTGAGGATCAGGCCCAGGATCGGGCCCGCGCAGGGCGCCCAGAGCAGCCCGGTGCCGATGCCCAGCAGCAGCGGCGAGGCCACGGCCGAGGGCGCATCCGACAGCCGCATGCCGAGTGCGACCAGCGGCCGGCTCAGCCGGTCGGCGAGGGCCGGGAACAGCAGCGTGAGGCCGAAGCCCGCCAGCAGCGCGATCGCGGCGTAGCGGCCGTACTGGTTGAGCGTGACCACCCAGCCGCCGCCCACCGCGGCCAGCGTGGCGATGGTGGCAAAGGCCAGCGCCATGCCCGCCAGCATCGGCAGGCCGTGCGAGCGGAAGGGCCGGTCGGCGCGTGCGAAGACGAAGGGCAGCACCGGCAGGATGCAGGGGCTCAGGATGGTGAGCACCCCGCCCAGGTAGGCGATGAAGAGGATGAGCATGGCATGGCTCCTGGTGTGGAAGGGGCGTGCGGGCTCCCGGCGGCCTCGCGAGGTGCGAGCCGCGGCGGGAGAAGAGGCGTGGGGGCGCGGGCGTCAGCCCGGTGTGGCGGTGCGGGTGCTCATCGTGAGGCGTGCCTCCAGTCCGCCTTCGGCGCGGTTGTGCAGCGTGAGCTCGGCGCCCATCGCCATCGCGAGCTGGTGCGCGATGGCCAGGCCCAGGCCGGTGCCGCCGGTGCCGCGGTTGCGCGAGCCCTCGACGCGGTAGAAGGGCTGGAGCACGGCCTGCAGCTCGGCCGGCGGGATGCCCGGGCCGTTGTCCAGTACGCTGACCGTCAGCCGGTCCGCTTCGGCGTGCACGCGCAGTCGCACCTCGGAGCCGAACTTCAGCGCGTTGTCGATCAGGTTCATCAGGATGCGGCGCAGCGCGTTGGGTCGCGTCACGATCGGCGCGCCGGCGCGGCCCTCGATCGGCACCGGCTGACCCACGTCTTCGTAGTCGGCGGTCATGCTCTCGAACAGCGCATCGGCGTCGATGCGGCAGGGCGGCTCGGTGGCGCCGTGCAAGGTGCGCGCATAGGTCACGCCCTCGCGCACCAGCGTGTGCATCGCGTCGAGGTCCTGGCGGAACTTGGCCTGGTCGCGCTCGTTGTCCATCAGCTCGGTGCGCAGCCGCATGCGGGTGATGGGCGTCTGCAGGTCGTGCGAAATCGCGGCCAGGATCTCCACCCGCTCGGCCATGTAGCCGCCGATGCGCCGCTGCATGGCGTTGAAGGCGCGCGCGGCGTGCGCCACCTCGGTCGGACCTTCCTCGGCCAGCGGCTGGGTCTTGAGCTCGGGCCCGAGACCGTCGGCCGCCGCGGCGAGCTGCGCGAGCGGCCGCGTGACCAGCCGCATCGCGTGCCAGGCGCAGGCCGCCAGCACCGCGAGCTGCCCCAGCAGCATCCACAGCACCCAGCCCGAGACCGGCATGCCGACGCGCCGCGCATGCACCGTTACCTCGCTGCCGTCCGCGAGCCGCACCGCGACCTGCAGGCTTTCGCGCGGCGAGGCCACCTCCACCACCTTGAGCACCGCGAAGGGATGCAGCGCATCGACGATCGCATCGGCGAACTGCTGCAGCGCCAGCGAGTCGGGCGCGGTGCCCGTCACGGGCTCGCTGCCCAGCACGAAGCGGTAGTTGCGCCGTTCGAGGCGGTCGAGCCAGCCGGCGCGCTCGGCGGCCGGCAGGCGGTCGAGGATCGCGACCGAGCTCGCGATGTCGCGCTCGATGCCGATCATCATCAGTTCGCGCAGCGCCGTGTCGCGCTCGTAGCGGATCGCGGCGAAGGTCAGCAGCTGCGCGATCGCGAGGCCGACCACGATGATCAGCGTCACGCGGGCGAACAGCGAGCGCGGCACGAGCCGCCGCCATGCCGCGGGCGTCTGCGAAAGGGCGGGGGTCGTGGCCATGGCTCGTTTATAGGCGCTGCGCGTTCAGGCTCAGACCAGGTTGATCACGACATCGACGTTGCCGCGGATCGCCTTGGAGTAGGGGCAGGTCTGGTGCGCGGCGTCCACCAGCGATTGCGCGACGTCGCGTTCGAGGCCGGGCAGGCTGACGTGGAGGCGGGCGCGCAGGAAGTAGGCGCCGTCGGCATTCGCGAGGTCGACCTCGGCATCGATGGCCGTGTCGGCCGGCACCTTGACCTGGAGCTTGCTCGCCGCCAGGCCCATCGCGCCGATGAAGCAGGCCGACCAGCCGGCCGCGAACAGCTGCTCGGGGTTGGTGCCCGTGCCCTTGCCGCCCGGCGACGAGAGCTGGATGGCCAGGCGGCCGTCGTCGCTGCGGGCGTCGCCGTCGCGGCCGCCGGAGGAGGTGCGGGTCTTGCCGGTGTAGAGGATCTTGGGGGGCGATGCGGTCATGGGGATGTCCTGGAGGAAGATAAAAAGGAGGATTTCTGAAGGGAACGAAGGAATTGTTTTCCGTGTTCACGGGCGTCGGGCCGGGTTCTGTATGCCTCTGTATCCGTGCCGGAAATCCACACACTACGTTTCCCGTCGGCTCAGCGCCGGGCGCGTTTCTTCTCGGCGCCCGTGGCCGCGCGGGCCGTGATGCATTGGCAGCTGACCGGGTTGCGGAGCTCGTGCGCGAGCCCGCCGGCCATGAAGAGCAGGGCGAACCAGAGCGTCTTCATGTCAGGAGCCCGGGGCCGGGGCCGGCTCGGCCAGCAGCGCCTGGATCTTCTGCTCGGTCTCGCGGTAGCGGCCCTCGCCGAAGTGCGAGTAGACGACCTTGCCCTGCTTGTCGATCAGGTACACCGCGGGCCAGTACTGGTTGCGGAAGGACTTCCAGGTCGCGTAGCTGTTGTCCTGCGCCACCGCGTGCTCGATCTTGAGCCGCGCGATCGCGTCCTTCACGTTCTGCTGCGATTTCTCGAAGGCGAACTCCGGCGTGTGCACACCCACCACGACCAGGCCCTGGTCCTTGTACTTCGCGTGCCAGTCCTTCACGTAGGGCAGGTGGTTGAGGCAGTTGATGCAGGTGTAGGTCCAGAAGTCGACCAGCACCACCTTGCCGCGCAGCGCGTCGAGCTGCAGCGGCGGCGAGTTGTGCCAGGCCTCGATGTTCTGGAACGCCGGCGCGAGCGGCGCGGCGCCCGGGGCCAGGTCGCCGCCGGACGGCGAAGCCGCGAAGGTCAGGACCGCCGCCGAGGCCGCGAGGCCCGCGACGAGCAGGAGGATGCTGGATCGGATGCGCATGGTGGGCTCCAGGAAGTGGGTCAGGGGGCGTGCGGCGGCGGCTTCAGCGCAGGTCCAGGCGCGCGCTGCGCGTCGTCGATGCGGCAAGGTCGTAGAACGCCGGCACGCGGCTGCCGGCGAAGGCTTCGGCGCGCAGGTTCTGGTGCGGCGCGTGGGCACGGGCATAGGCTTCGGCCTGCACCGTGGCGCGGTCGCGCGGGGCGGACGGTGCGGCGGCGACCACCGACGAGGCGGCGTCGGCGTTCTGGTTCGACACATGCGCGGCCGCGATGGCCTCGGCACGGACGGCGCTGCGGGCCACGGCCGAGCGGGCCTGCAGCACGCCCTGGTATTCCTCGGCCTGGGCGGTGCCGAGCGCGAGCAGGGCGATGGAGGCGAACGAAGCGGAGAGGGCGATGCGGGAGAGCGTCTTCATGGGGATGTCCTTCGGGAGTGGAGGGGGTGTTTCGAATCAACGACCGGATTCTTCGCCGCCGCCCACCCCTTGGACGCCCGCTGTGTATGCCTGTGTATCGGCATCGGAAATCCACACATTACGTTTCTCGTCCGGGCCGGCCGGGCATGCCGTCCGCGCAACAGACGGTGTCCGCCTCGGCGCGGGATACACAGGCATACAAAGCCCGGCCCGGCGCCCGGCGGCGGCGCTACATTGCGGCTACTCCCCGCCCTTTCCCACTGCCGCCATGACGCCCAAGACCTCCGACCACATCCTCATCGTCGACGACGACCGGGAGATCCGCGAGCTGCTCAGCACCTACCTGGTGAAGAACGGCCTGCGCGTGGTGGCGGTGCCCACCGGCCGGCACATGCGCGCCGCGCTCGAGGCCTCGGGGCCCTTCGACCTGATCATCCTGGACCTGATGTTGCCCGGCGAGGACGGCCTGACGTTGTGCCGCGACCTGCGCACCGGCAAGTACAAGGCCACGCCGATCCTGATGCTCACCGCGCGCAGCGAGGAGGCCGACCGCATCCTGGGCCTCGAGATGGGCGCCGACGACTACCTGGCCAAGCCCTTCTCGGCACGCGAGCTGCTCGCACGCATCCGCGCCGTGATGCGCCGCACGCGCATGCTGCCGCCCAACATGGGCGCGGTTGAGCCCTCGCAGAAGCTGGCCTTCGGCGACTGGCAGATCGACACCGTGGCGCGCCACCTGCTCGACGACAGCGGCGTGATGGTCGCGCTCAGCGGCGCCGAGTACCGGCTGCTGCGGGTGTTCCTCGACCACCCGCAGAAGGTGCTGAGCCGCGACCAGCTGCTGAGTCTCACGCAGGGCCGCGAGGCCGAGCTCTTCGAGCGCTCGATCGACCTGCTGGTGAGCCGGCTGCGCCAGCGCCTGCGCGACGACGCGCGCGAGCCGCGCTACATCAAGACGGTGCGCAGCGAGGGCTATGTGTTCGCCTCGAGCGTGCAGGGGCTGGATTGAGGCGCGTCGGGCGTTCGCAGCGGTCATACTGACGCCGTTCGAACGCGGCCCGCGGGCTGGACCGGCGACCCTGCGATGGCTTGGGCAGGCTGCCGGAAACATCATCATCAGCCGATCCCACCCAGCGAGGACGCATGAAATTCATTCATGCCGCAGACATCCATCTCGACAGCCCCCTGCATGGCCTGAGCGCGTACCCCGACGCGCCGGCCGCGCAGCTGCGCAACGCCTCGCGCGAGGCGTTCTCGCAGCTGGTCGAGCGGGCCATCGACGAAGGCGTGGCCTTCCTGGTGATCGCGGGCGACCTCTACGACGGCGACTGGCGCGACCACAACACGGGCATTTTCTTCAGCAAGGAGATGGGCCGGCTGCAGCGCGCGGGCATCCCGGTGTTCCTGCTGTTCGGCAACCACGATGCCGAAAGCGAGATGACCCGGAAGCTCACGCTGCCCGACAACGTGAAGACCTTCTCGGCGCGCAAGCCCGAGGTGCACCGGCTCGACGGCCTGAAGGTCGCGCTGCACGGCCAAAGCTTCCGCGACAAGGCCGTCACCGACAACCTCGCGCTGGGCTACCCCGCGCCCGTGCCCGGCTACTACAACATCGGCGTGCTGCACACCGCGCTCGAAGGCAGTGCCGCGCATGCCAACTATGCGCCCTGCTCGCGCGCCGAGCTGCATGCGCGCGGCTACGACTACTGGGCGCTGGGCCATGTGCACGAGTTCCAGCACTGGGCCGAGGCCTCGCACATCGTGTTCCCGGGCAACCTGCAGGGCCGCCAGATCCGCGAGACCGGCCGGCGCGGCGCGGTGCTGGTCACGGTGGAAGACGGGCAGACCGCGGTCGAGCGGCTGTACCTCGACGTGCTGCGCTGGGAGAGCGTGGAGGTCGATGCGTCGGCGTGCGTGTCGATGGGCGACGTGGCGCGCCTGGTGGGGCAGCAGCTCCATGCGCTGTTGGCGGTCGATGCCCAGGTGCCGCGCGCGGTGCGCGTCACGCTGCGCGGCCGCACGCCCGCGCATGGCGCGCTGTTCGGCAAGGCGCATGAACTGCGCGCCGAGGTGCTGGGGCAGATCGCCGCCATCGGCAACGAGCGGCTCTGGCTCGAGAAGGTCAAGCTCGCGACCGAGCCTGTGGCCGAGCGCGCCGACATCGGCGCGCGCAGGGACGCGATCGCCGACCTGCAGGAGATCCTCGATGAGGCGAGCAGCGACCCCGAGTTCCTGCAGAAGCTGCGCACCGAGCTGCAGCCCTTCTTCGCCAAGGTGCCGGCCGACGTGAAGGAAGAGGTGCCGCTGCTCGCCATGGCGCGCGAGGGCGACTTCGGCCGGCTGCTGCAGCAGGTCTCGCCCGCGCTGCTGGCCAGCCTGATGGACGGGGAGAAATAAGGCATGCGCATCCGGCAACTGCAACTGCTCAAGTACGGCAAGTTCGACGGCACCAGCCTCGACTTTCCTTCGAACACCGTGGCCGACTTCCATGTGGTGGTCGGTCCCAACGAGGCCGGAAAGTCGACCGTGCGCAACGCGATCACCGAGCTGCTGTTCGGCATGCCGATGCGCACCCGGCTGGACTTCCGCCATGCGCTGGCCGAGATGCGGCTGGGCGGCGTGCTGCAGGGCGGGCCCGGCGAGCTCGCCTTCCATCGCGCACGCGGCCGCACGCCGCTGCGCACGCCGGCCGACGCCGTGATGCCCGACGCACAGCTCGCGCCCTTCCTCGGCACCGCCGACAAGGACTTCTTCGAGCAGATGTTCTGCATGGACCACGACCGGCTGGTCGAAGGCGGCCGCAGCATCCTCGACAGTTCGAAGGACGTGGGCCGCGTGCTGTTCCAGTCGGCCGCCGGCATCGCCAGCCTCGGGCCGGTGCGCGAGGCGCTGGAGAAGCAGGCCGGCAACCTCTGGGCGCCACGCAAGAACAGCAGCGACTACGCGCAGGCCGCACAGCGCTTCGACGAGGCGCAGGCGGAACTCAGGAACGCGCAGGTCAAGACCAAGGTCTGGACCGAGGCCAAGGCCGCGCTCGACACGGTGCTGGCCGGCATCGCCACCGAGGAGGAACGGCGCCTGGCGCTCGAGGTGCAGCGTTCGCGCCTCGAGCGCGTGCGCCGGCTCGGGCCCAGGCTGCTCGAGATCCGCGGCTTCGAAGCCGCCTGGGCCGAGCCTGGCGAGGTGATCGATTTCCCCGCGACTGCGCTGGCCGAGCTGCGCACGGGCGCCGAGGCGCTGTCGCGCGCCGAGGCCACCTGCCAGGCGCGCGCCAAGGACGTCGAGGCGCGCCGCGGCGAGCACGGCGAGGTGTCGTACGACGCGGCCGTGCTCGCATTGAGCGCCGACATCGAGGCGCTCGAGCGGATGCGCAGCCTGTGCGCCAACCATCCGCGCGACCTGCCGCTGCGCGAGGCCGAGGTCGAGCGCCTGCTCGAGGAGGCCCGCGACGCCGCCGTGCAACTGGGCTGGCCCGCGGGCGAGGCCGAGATCCGCGCGGGCCGGCCCAGCGCGCTGGCGCTGCAGGCCGTGGTCAACCTGCTGCGCGACCGCGGCGGCCTGCACCAGGCGATGCGCGGCGCGCAGGAGGCCGTGCGCCAGAAGACGGCGGATCTCGAAGGCCATCGACAGGACCTGCAGGCGCTGCCTGCATCGGATGTCTCGCCGGCCTTGCGGCAGGCGCTGGCCGATGCGCTGGCGCTGGGCCACAGCGCCGCGCGCCAGCGCAGCCTGGCCGCGGCCGCCGAGACCGCGCAGGACCGGCTCTCGCAGGCGCTGGCGGCCCTGGGTCCCTGGCAGGCGCCGGTCGACGCGCTGCGCGCGCTGGCCTTGCCGTCGCCCGCGCGCATCGGCGTGCTGCAGCGCCAGCGGCACGATGCCGCGACGGCCCTGGCCCATGCGCGCGGCAAGCGCGACGACCTGCAGGCCGTCGCCGACCGCCTCGCGCTGGCGCTGCAGCAGTTCGAGCAGGCCCATGCCGTGGTCACGGCCGAGCAGGTGCGCGCGGCACGGGACGGCCGCGATGCGGCCTGGCTCGCGGTCAAGGACGGCGAGATCGGCCTGGCCGAGGGCGCGCCGAGGCTCGACGCCGCGATCCGCCGCGCCGACGAACTGGTCGATGCCCAGCTCGGCACGGCCACCGAGGCCGCGACCCTGCAGGGCACGCGGCAGAACCTGGCGCTGGCCCAGGCCGACGTGGCGCGCCAGGACACGGTGCTGGCCGAACGCGCGGCCGAACTGGCGGCGCTCGACGCCGACTGGGCCGCGCTGGCCCGCGGCGTGGGCTGGGCCGGCATGCCGCTCGACGACGCGGCCCAGGGCCTGGCGCAGCGCGACGAGGCGCTGGCGGCCCACGACGAAGCGGCGCAGCGGCAGCGCGAGTTCGACGAAGAGGCCCGCGCCGGCCGCGAGGCGCAGGCGACGCTGGTCGCCGCGCTGCAGGAAGCGGGCGTGGAAGTGCCGGCCGGCATCGCCTTGTCGGCGCTGTGCACGCAAGCCAGCCTGCAGGTGCGCCAGGCCGACAGCACCCAGGCCAGCCGCGACGCCCTGGTGCAGCAATGCGCGCAGGCACAACGTGCGCTCGAAGGCCTGCAGTCCGGCGCCGATGCGGCGACCGCGCTGTACGGCCAATGGGCGGCGCAATGGGCCGCGGCGCTGCGCAGCGCCCGGCTCGATGCCGCTTCCGCCACCTTCGCCGAGGCCGAGGGCGCGGTCGTGCTGGCCCAGCGGGTCACCGAACGGCTCGAGCGCGCCGACCAGATCCGGCGCGAACGCATCGACACCATGCGCGCCGACCTGGACCGGCTCGAGGTCGAGGCGCGGCGTCTCGGTGCCGCTGTCGAGCCACAGTGGCTGGCGCTGGCCGACTGGCCCGAGGTGGCGCGGCGGCTGGCGCAACGGCTGCGCGACACCACCACCGCCCATCAGCAGGCCGCGCTGGCCGAGCAGGCCCTGCGCAAGGCCGAGTCGGCCCGCAGCGAGGCCGAACTGGCGCTGGCCACGGTGCAGGCGCAGCTCCGGCCGCTGCTGGCGCTGGCCGGCGTCGCGTCGGTGGCCGAGGCGATCCCGCTGGTCGAGCGCTCCGACAGTCGCCGCGCATTGCGCCAGACGCTCGACGACGCGCGCGAAGCCCTGATCCGCGATGGCGACGGCCTGACGCGCGAGGCCATCGAGGCCGAGATCGCGGCGCTCGATCCGACCCAGGTGGCCGGGCTCGGCGAGCAGGCGAAAAGCGAACTGGCGGCATTGGCCGAGCGCCTCGCCGCGCTGGTGCGCCAGCGCGTGACCGCCGAGCAGGCGCTGGCCGCCATCGCAGGGCAGGCCAACGCGGCGATCGCCGAGGCCAAGCGGCAGGAGGCGCTGGCCGCGATGGGCGACGCGGCCGAGCAATACCTCGAGGTCGCGACCGCGGGCAAGCTGCTCAAGTGGGCCATCGACCGCTACCGCGACCGGCAGCAGGGGCCGATGCTGCAGCGCGCGAGCGCGGTGTTCGCCGAACTCACGCTGGGCGATTTCGTCAAGCTGGGCGTCGACTACGAGAAGGACACGCCGGCGCTCTACGCCAAGCGCCGCGGCGGGCCGGTGGTCGAGGTCGCGGGCCTGAGCGAAGGCACGCGCGACCAGCTCTACCTGGCGCTGCGCATCGCGGCGCTCGAGCTGCACCTGGTCGGCGCGCCGCCGTTGCCCTTCGTGGCCGACGACCTCTTCGTCAACTTCGACGATGCGCGCGCCGAGGCCGGCCTGCGCGTGCTGCGTGCGCTGTCGGCGCACACGCAGGTGATCTTCCTCACCCACCATGCGCACCTGCTGCCGCTGGTGCGCGAGGTGTTCTCCGAAGGCGTGAACGTGGTCGCGCTGGTGCGCGACGCGGCCTGAGCGTTCAGGCGCGCGGCGGGCGCTTCTTCAAGGCCGTCGTGGGTGCCGCCTTGGGCATCTCGGGCAGCGAGACGCTCTCGCCCCAGGTCATGCCCAGGATCTTCGCCAGCGGCCGGCTCACGCTGACATAGGCGTGGCCGATGCGGCTGTCGAAGTAGAGCGAGTCGCCGCGCCCCAGGCGCAGCACCTCGCCGTGGTCGAAGTGCACGTCGATCTCGCCCGAGAGCACATAGACGAACTCCTCGCCCGTGTGGCGCACGAAGTCCTCGGGGCCGTGCACCTGGCGGGCGTGCACCGTGCCGACGATCGGGCTCATCTGCTTGCCTGCGGCCGTGGTGCCCAGGAACTCGTAGCTGATCGCGAGCCCGCGGTACACCACGCCCTGGCCCGCGCGCGTCACCACCGGGCCGGCCAGCGGCGCGGGCTTGACGCCGGCGCCCGCGAACATCGCGTTCATGTCCATCTCGAGCGCGCGGCCCAGCGCCGTGAAGTTCTCGTAGCCCAGTGCGAGCTGGCCGCGCTCGGCGCGCGAGATGGTGGTGATCGACACGCCCGAGCGCTCGGCCAGCTGGGCCAGCGTCCAGCCGAAACGCTTGCGCGCGGCGCGCAGGCGCAGGCCGAAGGCGGCGGGGTCCAGCGTGGGGGGCGCCTGCTTCGGCCGGGCGCCCTTCGGGGTCGCGGTGTGTGGATTCACGCGGGTTCTTCTGTTCGGTAGTGCGCGGCCATTCTGCCAGCCGATATTCGAAGGAATAAATTTGCGTATCCGCAAATTTATTCCTACACTTTTCGGCATGAACACCACCACCCACGCGCCGCTCGCGGCCGACTACCTCGTGATCGGCGGCGGCATTGCCGGCGCCTCCGTCGCCCACTGGCTCGCGCCGCACGGCCGCGTGATCCTGCTCGAACGCGAATCCCAGCCGGGCTACCACTCCACCGGCCGCTCGGCCGCGCTCTTCATGGAGAGCTACGGCACGCCGCAGGTGCGGGCGCTCACGCTGGCCAGCCGCGCCTTCTTCGACCATCCGCCCGAAGGCTTCTCCGAGCACCCGCTGCTCACGCCACGCGGCGCGATGATGGTCGCGAGCGAGGAACAGCTGCCCACGCTTGAGGCCCACTGGGAGGTGCTGCGCGCGATGGACACCGGCGCCGAGCGCCTGAGCCGCGAGGAAGCGCTGGCGCGCGTGCCTGCGCTGCGGCCCGAGCAGGTGTCAGCCGCGGTCTACGAGCCCGACGCGGCCGACATGGACGTGCACGCGATCCACCAGGGCTACCTGCGCGGCATGCGCCGGGCCGGCGGCCTGCTGGCCTGCGATGCCGAGGTCACGGCGATCGAGCGCGTCGGCGAACGCTGGCGCGTGACGGCCGGTGGCAAGGTCTACGAAGCACCGGTGCTGCTCAACGCGGCCGGCGCCTGGGTCGACGCCATCGCGCGGCTGGCGGGCGTGCCGCCCATCGGCATCGAGCCGCGCCGCCGCTCGGCCCTGATCTTCGCGCCCGCCGAGGGCGCCGACACCGCACACTGGCCCATGGTCTACAGCGCCGACGAAGGCTGGTACCTCAAGCCCGACGCCGGCATGCTGCTGGGCTCGCCGGCCAACGCCGACCCGGTCGAGCCGCACGACGTGCAGCCCGAGGAGCTGGACATCGCCTTCGCCATCCACCGCATCGAGGAAGCCACCACGCTGGCCATCCGCCGCCCCACGCGCACCTGGGCCGGCCTGCGTTCCTTCGTCGCCGACGGCGACCTGGTGGGCGGCTTCGAGCCCTCGGCGCCCGGCTTCTTCTGGGTCGCGGCCCAGGGCGGCTACGGCATCCAGACCTCGGCCGCCATGGGCGAGGCCTGCGCCGCGCTGGCCCGCGGCCTGCCACTGCCCGAGCGCATCGCGGCCTTCGGGCTGACGACCGAGATGCTGGGCCCGCAACGGCTGCGCACCGCGGCCTGAGCGGCAACCTCGCAACTTCCAAGGGCCTTGTCATGCGCGTCTTCAGCGCGACCCTCGCGGTCGAAACCAACACCTTTGCGCCGATGCCGACGGCGCTGTCCTCGTTCAAGGACTTCGGCCACTACCCGGCCGGCCAGCACCCGGACCGGATGAGCCTCTATGCGGGCCCGCTGTGGGCCGCGCGCCTGCGCGGCGCCGAGCGCGGCTGGCGCCTGCAGGAAGGCGTGGTGGCGGGCGCGCAACCCGGCGGCATCACCACGCGCCATGCCTACGAGACCTTGCGCGAGGAGCTGCTCGCCGACCTGCGCGAGGCGATGCCGGTCGACATGGTGCTGCTGGGCCTGCACGGCGCGATGGTGGCCGATGGCTACGACGATTGCGAGGGCGACCTGCTGGCGCGCGTGCGCGCGATCACCGGGCCGGACCGGGTGATCGGTGTGGAAATCGATCCGCATTGCCACCTGACAGAGGCCATGACCGCCCACGCCGACCTGATCGTCGCGTTCAAGGAGTACCCGCACACCGACATCCTCGAACGCGGCCTCGAACTGGTCGACCTCTGCGCCGCGATGGTCGAGGGCCAGGTCGACCCCGTGGCCGCGGTGGTCGACTGCGGGATGATCGTCACGGTCCACACCTCGCGCGAGCCGGCGCGCGGCTTCGTCGACCGCATCCAGGCGCTCGAAGGCAAGGACGGCGTGCTGTCGATCTCGATCGCGCACGGCTTTTCCTGGGGCGACGTGCCCGACATGGGCACCAAGCTGCTGGTCTACACCGACGGTGATGCGGCCCGGGCCCAGGCGCTGGCCCGCCAGCTGGCCGACGAGTTCATCGCGATGCGCGACGGCCTCACCGTGCCCTATCCGGACATCGACACCGCGCTCGACCAGGCGCTGGCCTTCGACGGCAGGCCGGTGGTGATCTCCGACGGCGCCGACAACCCCGGTGGCGGTGCGGCCGGCGATGCGACCTTCATGCTGCGCCGGATGAGCGAGCGCGGCATCGGCGATGCGGCGCTGGGCCCGATGTGGGACCCGATCGCGGTGCGCATCGCCTTCGATGCAGGCGTGGGGGCGCGGCTGCCGATGCGCATCGGCGGCAAGATCAGTCCGTTGTCGGGTGATCCGCTCGACCTGGTCTGCATCGTCAAGGCGCTGCAGCAGGACCTGGTGATGAGCGGGCTGTCGGGCACGCCGGTGGCGATGGGCGACTGCGCATTGGTCGAGGCGAACGGCATCGAGATCGTGCTGGTCACGCGGCGCAACCAGGCCATGGGCACCGACCTGTTCACGCAGCTGGGCTGCGAGCTGGCGGCGAAGAAGATCGTGGTGGTGAAGTCCTCGCAGCACTTCTACGCCTCCTTCTCCCAGGTGGCGAAGCAGGTGATCTATGCGGGCGCGCCGGGCAGCGTGACGCTGGACCTCCGGACCTTGCCCTACCAGAAAGTACAGCGGCCGAAGTGGCCGCTGGATGTGTAGGAGCTTTTCGCCGAGCGCCCCGGATGTCGGGGCGCTCGCGTGGGCTCACTCGAACTTGAAGATGAACTCCTGGGTGGCCAGGAGTTCGGCGTCGCCCGTGGTCTGGCACTCGTACTTCATCATGGCCGCGCGTACCGCGCTGTGATAGACCCGCGGCCCCGAGAGCACGCGCACTTCCGTCACATGGCCGCCCTTGATGCGTGCCTCGGCCGTGACCACGCCGTTGACGCCTTCGTCCAGCGCCTTGCGCGGCATCTGCGGTGCCACCTGCTTGGGGCAGGCCACGGCGATGTCGGTGGTGGTGGCCTTCGGCGGCGCGGGCGGTGCCGGTGGCGTGGGTGGCGCAGCCGGCGGCGGGGGCACCGGCTGCGTGCTCTGCACCGCGGTGATCGCCGGCGCCGCGCTCACGGGCGGCGTCACGGCCGGTGGCGGCACGTAGGCCGGCCGCGGTGGCGGCGGGACCTTGGCCACTTCCTGGCGCACGATCTTCTTCGGAGGAGGCGGCGGTGGCGGAGGAGGCGGCGGTGGCAGCTTGACCTCGGTGATGATGGTCGCTTCCATCGGCTTCTTGATCAGCTCGAGCGCATGCCCGCCCAGGCCCGAGACCAGGCCGTAGCCGATCAGGCCATGGGCCAGCACCATCACGGCGATGCTCACCGGGCCGAAGCGCGACTTGGGGTTGAAGTCTTGGGCGCGCGTCATGGGATGAACTGCTCCGATCCGACGATGCCCAGCTTGGTCAGGCCGGTGCGCTGCGCCGCGGCCATCAGGCCGGCCACGATCTCGTACCTGGCGCGCTTGTCGGGGCGCAGGTGCACCTCGGGCTGCACGGCCTGCGCGGCCACCACCTCGAAGCGGCGCTCGACATCGGCGCGGTCGGCCACGATCTCGCCGTTCCACAGCACGTTGCTGCGTTCGTCCACGTCGATGCGCAGCACCTCGGGCTTGATGTCGCTCGGCGGCGGATTGCCCGTGGGCATGTTCAGGTTCACGGCGTGCAGCTGGATCGGGATCGTGATGATCAGCATGATCAGGAGCACCAGCATCACGTCGATCAGCGGCGTGGTGTTGATGTCCATCATGGGCTCGTCGGAGGGCGCGCTGCGGCGGCGCCCCGGCTTGTCTTTTCGCATGGGCTTGCCTTGTCAGTTGCGCGCGGGCGGCTCGGTGATGAAGCCGACCTTGGCGATGCCCGCGGCCTGGCAGGCATAGATGATCTTGCCCACCGGTTCGTAGTCGGACTGCCAGTCGCCGCGGATGTGCACCTCGGGCTGCGGGTTGAGCGCGGCCACCTTGGTCAGCTTGTCGGTGAGGCTCTTCGTGTCGCGCACCGGCGTGTCGTACCAGTAGATCCGGCCGGCCGCATCGACCGACAGGACGACGGTCTCCGGCTTGCTCTCGCGCACCTCGTTGCGTTCCTTGGGCACCTGCACCGGGACCGAGTAATTGACCACCGGGATGGTGATGAGGAAGATGATCAGCAGCACCAGCATCACGTCGACCAGCGGCGTGGTGTTGATGGCCGCGATGACCTGTTCCTCGTCGCCGCCGGCGGAGGGGATGTTCATTGCCATGGCGCGCCTCGCATGTCGTGTTGCGACAAGGGGGTCAGGCCGGGGTGCTGCTGGCCAGGATCACCGAGTGCAGTTCACCGCTGAACTCGCGCACGTCGTCCATCACGGCGACGTTGCGGCGCAGCAGCCAGTTGTAGCCCAGCACCGCGGGCACGGCCACGGCCAGGCCGATGGCGGTCATGATCAGCGCTTCGCCCACGGGGCCTGCGACCTTGTCGATCGAGGCCTGGCCGGCCACGCCGATGGCGGTGAGCGCGTGGTAGATGCCCCAGACGGTGCCGAACAGGCCCACGAAGGGCGAGGTCGAGCCCACGGTCGCGAGCAGCGACATGCCGTTGCTCAGGCGGCGCTGCACACGCTCGGTGGCGCGGTGGATGCACAGGTCCACGAAGTCCGCGAAGTCGACCTTGCCGCGCAGGCCGTCATGCTTCTTGGTGGCGTGCACGCCCGCATCGGCGATGAAGCGGAAGGGGCTGGTGGGGGCGAGCTGCTCGGCGCCGCTCTTCACGCTGTTGGCGTTCCAGAAGGCATCGTCGACCTGCTTGGCCTGACGGCCCATGCGCGACTGCTCGAAGAGCTTCATCGCGATCACGTACCAGCTGCTCATGGACATGATCACGAGGATCGCGAGCACGGCCTTGGTCACGGCATCGCTCTGGGCCCACAGGGCGCCGATGCCGTAGGGGTTGTCGGTCTTGACCGCTGCGGCGTGGGCCGCGACGGGTGCCGGTGCCGCAGCGGCAGCGGGTGCTGCAGCGGTTTCGGTCGTCGGTGCCGCGACGGGTGCGCTGGCTTCGGTCGAGGGTGCGGCGGCGTTCTGTGCATGGGCCGGCAGTGCGCCTGCCAGGCAGAGGGTCAGTGCCATCGCAGCGGCCGGCACGAAGCGGGCGAGAAGCGTTTTGATCATGTGTGTCTCCAGGGAAAAGAATGAGAAGGAGCGTCGCTTACGCACTACCCGTGCCAACTTGCCAGCCGCGGGTCTTGCCCCAGATGGCATGCACATCGGCGCCGGCGCCGCGCACGACGTGGTAGCGGTCGTAGGGCGCCGCGGTCATGCAGGCGTGGTGCGGCAGGATGCGCACGCGACTGCCCACGGGCAGTGCGGTGAACAGGGCCTGCAGGTCGCCATCGCCGGCCACCAGGCCATGCTCCTGGTGCAGCTCGGCCACGTGCAATCCGGGCAGCGGTGCGCCGCCATCGGCCGGGCAGACCAGGCCGTAGCCGAGGTCGTCGCGGAACTCGGCGCCCGAGCTGTCCTTCGACAGCGCGAGCGCACCGGCATCGATCAGCACCCGACCCGAACGCGGGTTGTGTCCGATCACCGTGGCGAGCACCGACATCGCGACGTCGTCGACGCTGCAGATGCCGCGTGCGACCTGGTCGAGATCGAAGAAGGTGTAGACGCCGGGCCGCATCTCGGTCACGCCTTCGAGGCTCTCCGCGCACACCGCGGTGGGCGTGGCGCCGACGCTCACCACGTCGATCCGGAAGCCGGCCGCGCGCAGGCGCTCGGCGGCGTGCACCGCACCCGCGCGCTCGGCCTCCGCGATCGCGCGGATCGCATCGCGCCCTTGGGCGTGGTAGCTGTGGCCCGCGTGGGTCAGCACGCCAACCAGCGTGAAGGCCTCGCTCTGCTGCACGGCCTGTGCGACGGTCAGCAACTCGGCGTCGTCGGGCGCCAGGCCGCCGCGTCCACCGCCGGTGTCGATCTCGATCAGCATGGGGAAGGCGGCTTCCAGTGCGCGTGCCTGTTCGGCTGCCGAGAGCACCGCTTCGACGCGGTCGACCAGCAGCGTGATCCGTGCACCGTGCGTGCGCTGGATGCGATCGAGCGCTTCGATCTTGCTGGTGCTGATGCCCACCGCATAGGTCAGGTCGAGGAAGCCGTTGGCCGCGAAGTAGTCGGCCTCGGCCACGGTCGAGACCGTGATGCCGCCGGCCTGTCCGCGCGTGGCCAGGCGTGCCACTTCCACCGACTTCGACGTCTTCAGGTGCGGACGCAAGGCCACGCCATGGTGCGCGGCGCGCTGTGCCATCGCGGCGCAGTTGCGTTCGAGGATCGTGCTGTCGAGCAGCAGCGCCGGCGTGGCGAGTTCGGCCAGCGCCATGTCTGCGAACGCCGTCATCGGGACGCCTCGATCTGCGCCACCACCTGGTCGACGGCAGCGGCCACCTGGCTCACGAAAGGCGGCAGCAGCACCAGCGTCATGTGCTCCGCGCCTTCGATCAGCTGCAGGCTGCTTTGCGTCGACAGCGCGGTGTGCGCTTCCTGGAACTCGGGCCAGCGTTGCTGCACCGCGCTGGCGCCTTCGGCACCTTGCGGGAGCTTCTGCAGCGCGGCCCACAGCACGGCCAGCGGACGTGCACCGAAGTCGGGCGATGCGCCGGCCTGGCGCGCGACGTCCTGCAGTGCGACGAGCTCGGCCTTCGTCATGTCGACGGCTTCGGGCGTGTAGGTCGCGATCATCTGTTCGATGACCTGCGGCATGTCGGCGAAGATGGCCTGCACCGGCGCGAACTCCGGCGGCGGCGGGCCACCGGCCTGGAACTTGACGCGCTTGTCGCGCTCCGCGGCCAGCACGGCTTCGGGCACTTCGGAGAACACTTCGAACTGCTCGGGGTGGCTGGCGTCGAGCATCACGATGCCGGCCACATGTTCCGGATAGAGGCCGGTGTAGATGCGGTTGAGCAGGCCGCCCAGCGAGTGGCCGATCAGCACGATCGGGCCCGTCACGCCGGCGGCCGTGAGCAGCGCATGCAGGCGGTGTGCGTTGCGCACGCCGTCGAAGCCTTCGCCGTCGGCCTCGCTCCAGCCCGTGCCGGCGCGGTCGTAGCTCACCACGGGATGCTTGACGGCCAGGGCCTGTTGCAAGCGGCCATAGATCGGCGAGGCGCAGCCGCCGCCGGCTTCGATCACGAGGGTGGGCTGCGTGGCGCTGGCGGGTGCGGGGCCGCTGCGCTGCAGGTGCATCGTGCGTCCGTCGATGGTGTAGAGCTCGCCGGGTGCTTTCATCTTCAGTTTTTCTTTCATTGGGGAGGGCGCGAGGCGTGTCGGTTCTTCCACGCGGGGCCAGTAGTCGAGATCGCGCACGCGGTAGGGCAGGTTCGCGAAGTCGTTGCTCAGGGCGGCCGGTGTCGAGACATAGAGCACGGCCTTGGCGATGGGGCCGAACTGCGCATGGAAGTGCTGCGCGGACTTGACCACGATCAGCTTCTTGTTCGCGAGTTCGATGCCCAGGCCGGTGAACAGGTCGGTCGACATGACCTGGTTGCGCTTGCTGATCAGCACGATGTCCAGGCCGTTGGCGGCCTGCACCCAGACGGTGGTGCCGAGCAGGGTGCGCGTGCCGGCCGTGAGGCCGCCTTGCGAATAGTCTTCCGCCACGGCCTTGATCGTCACGCGCAGGTCGACCGGGTCGCCCGAGGTCAGGCCGCACTTGCCGCCCAGGCGCAGGTCGAAGCTGGCGCCGACACCGGCGTCGCGGCAGAGGTGGATTGCGCCCAGGTCCCAGAAGGCGCCCATGGCCACGTCGGCGATGCCGCGATCGAGGATGGCACGCAGCACGAAGGTGGCGTCGCTGGTGGCGCCGCCGCCGGCGTTGTCCGCCATGTCGGCGATCACCACCGGGCCGCCTTCGACGGCCATGGCCGCGTCCAGCGTTTCCTCGACGGAGGGTGCGTGCGCACCGATCCGATGGCGCAGGTCCCAGAATTCGCGGCCCAGTTCGTCGGCCAGCCTGGCGGCCAATGCGGGGTCGTTGTCGGTCACGACCCAGAGCTTGGCGCCGGCCTCGGGCACGTCGGCCCAGGGGAAGCCATGGCCCAGCGAGACCGAGAGCACGCCCGGCTGCTTCTCGGCGGCTTCCATGCGGCGCACGAAGCTGGCCATCGGTTCGCGCGTGGTGTGCCAGAGGCCCACCATGCGGCAGTCGTGCACGGCGGTGGTCGGCTTGACGCGGCCCTGCGCGGTGTCGACGACGATGCGCGTCAGCTCCTGCATGCGCACCACCGCGTCGGTGTGCGGGTATTCCTTGTAGCCCACGATCACGTCGGCGCCGCTGACCATCTGCTGCGTGAAGTGGCAGTGCAGGTCGAGCTCGACGCCGATCGGCACGTTCGGGCCGACGATGGCACGCACGCGCGAGATCAGGTCGCCTTCGCAATCGTCGTAGCTGTCGGCGACCATCGCGCCGTGCAGGATCAGGATCACGCCGTCGACCGGGCCGGCATCGCGCAGGTCGGCCAGGATCTCGTCGCGCAGGCTCTCGTAGACGGTGCGCACGGTGCGGCCCAGCGGCTGTGCGAAAGCCAGCAGGCTCTCGACCATGTCGTGGCCTTCGGCCGCGAGCAGCCGGCGCAGCTCGACCGCGAACATGCCGTAGCCGTCCGCGTCGCGCGTGCTGGAGTCGCCGTGGAAGACGCCGTATTCGTTGAAGCTTCCCCAGCCGGTGGGGGCCGAGACGAAGGTGTTGGTCTCGGTGGCGAGCAGGGCGGCGAAGAACTTCATGCGCGGGACTCCTCGCGGATCAGATGCACGTTGTGGGTGCGCAGGGTGTCCATGCGCAGGCCCAGGACCTTGTCGGCGTGGCGCTCGACATTGAGGATCGAGCGGCCCATGCGTGCCAGCAGCGGATCGGTCGAGGTCAGCACCATCACGTCGGCCGACAGGACCGTCAGCACGGCGGCCTGCTGGCCGTGGCGGCCCTGCACCGTGAGCAGCAACTGGCCGTCGATCAGCTCCATGCGCGCGGTGGCATCGAGGTCGGGGCTGTGGTAGTGGCCGCACAGCGCCGGTGCCAGCGTGGCGGCGTCGGGGGCGCTCTGGTCCAGGCGCTCGAAGCGGCGCGCGTGGCCGCCTTCGAACAGCGTCAGGGATTCGTTGGTCTTGGCCGGATCGAGGTCGGAGGCCTGAAGCACCAGGTCGTTGACCGGCAGGTCCTGCAGGCCCAGCCAGAGCTTGCCGTCGCCGTGGTGCATCGGCAGCGCGGCATTGCCCTGCCACGACATGGCGAGCTTGCCGGCCACGTCGGCGAAGGAAATCACGTGGCCGGTGGCCGGTGCGTGGTAGCGCTGGCCGATCAGGCCGGGGAAGTCGGCCGCCTGCGGGCGCGTTTCGTGGGGCTCGAGTTGCTCCTCGAGGAGCAGGTCGACCACCTTGCACGCGAAGGAACTCGGCGCGATCGGTGCACCGTTGACCATGATGATGATGTCGAGCCCGTGGCTGGGCACGCTCAGCATCTGCGAAGTGGCGCCCAGCACCGCGCCGGCGTGATGGATGATCTCGACGCCGCGGTAGGGGTGGCGCGCCAGGCCGTAGCCGTAGGTCACGGTCGAACCCGAGCTCAGCGTGGTCGGCGCCGACAGCGCGTCCCAGCTTTGCGGGGTGCCCACGGTCTTGGTGGGCGCGCGCAGGTGCGCCAGCCAGCGCAGCATGTCGTCCACGGTCGACACCAGCGAGCCGCCGCCGTCGAGTTCGCAGGGGTAGAGGCCGCGCTGCCAGCCGCCTTCGGCCGCCGGCATGTAGAGGCCGGCGAGGCCCGGATGCACGTCGAGGTCGGTGGTCACCGAAGCGGTGTCGGGCATGCCGAGCGGGCCGAACAGGCGGGCCTTGAGGAAGGCGTCGTAGCTCAGGCCGCTGACGCGTTCGATGATCTTCGCCAGCAGGTGGTAGCCACCGTTGCTGTAGACCATCTGCGAGCCGGGCTCGAAGTTGAGTTCGCTCTGGCGCGCCATCGCGGGCATGCCCGGTCCGGGGTGGCAGAAGGTCATGCCGTGCGCCATGACCCACAGTTCGTCGTGGCCGCGCCAGCCGCTGGTGTGGGCGAGCAGCTGGGCCACCGTGGGGCCGTTGTGGCTCAGCGTCGGCAGTTCGGGCAGGTAGGTCTGCGCCATCGCGTCGAGTTCGACCAGGCCATCCTCGACCAGCAGCATGATGCCCATCGAGGTGAAGTGCTTGCTCGTCGAGGCGATGCGCATGCGGCTGGTCGGCGTGAGCGCCACGCCCATCTCCAGGCTGGCCATGCCGAAGGCGCGGCGGTACAGCAGCTGGCCATGGTGGGCGATGCCGATCACCAGGCCGGGCGCATCGCTGCGTTGGAAGGGGGCCAGCAACGCGTCGATCGCGGCCAGCGCGGCCGTCACTTTGTCGGCCGTGAAGGGAACAGGTTCAGACATGGGGATGCTCTGCAAGAGAAGACATGGAAGAAGGGCGGGGCGGGCTCAGGTGGTGGTCTGCGCGGCCTGCATCAGGCGCACGAAGCGGCCTTCGGTGGCGCGCAGCACCATCGCGCCGAGCACGCCGCCGACCAGCGTCGTGATCACGACGGCGGTGGCCAGGCTGTTGCCGCTGATCGAGCCCTTGAGGCTGTCGGACAGCAGGCCCACCGTGAGCGGACCCATCACGCCGAAGGGCAGGCTGGCCATGGTGAGCAGTGCGATGGTCCGCGCGCGCAGATGCGCCGGGGCCGCGTCCTGCAGCACGTTGGGCAGCAGCACCGCACCGCTGATGAGCGGCACGACCAGCAGCGCGAGCAGCATGAACACGTCGGTCGACGAGCGCATGAACAGCATCAGCACCGAGAGCAGCGCCGCGCTGAGGTTGCCCAGCATGATGATGCGCAACGCGGCGGCCGGGCCCATGCGGCGCTGCACGAAGCGCATCACGAGCACGCCCAGCGCACCGCCGACCAGCGTGCCGGTCAGGAAGGCCAGGCCGATGCCGCGGCCCACTTCGGCCGGCGTGGCGCCGAACTCGCGCGCCGCGACCACCGGCAGCCAGGTGCCGATCGAGCTCAGGCCCACGGCGCCCAGGCCGAAGCCGATCACCAGGCCGGCGAACGTGCGCCAGTGCGTGGTGAGGTGCTCGCGAAAGCCGATGGCGTTGGCGGGTGTCACGGTGTCGAAGCTCAGGGGCGCGGCCTTGCCCTTGCCGCCGCGGCCGCCGCGTATCGACAACACCAGCAGCGCCACCGGGATGCCTGTGGCGGCCATCACGAAGAAGGTCAGGCGCCAGGCCTCGTAGCCCTGCATCGACACCGGCAGCAGGTGCCGCAGTTCGTCGGTCAGGTTCACGACGCTGCCGCCCAGCAGGGCGCCGAGCGCGCTGCCGAAGATGATCGACAGCGCGAACACCGCGTTGGCGAACACCCGCTGCGCGCGCGGGAACAGGTCGGGGATCATGCTGTTGGTGATCGGCGTGAGGCCGGCTTCGCCGACGCCCAGCCCGATCGAGGCGATGAACAGCACGCCATAGCCTTCGGCCGTGCCGCGCAGGCCGGTGGCCGCGCTCCACAGCACCACGCAGGCGGCGAGCACCACGCGGCGGTCGTAGCGGTCGCTGAGCCAGCCCAGCGGCAGCGTGGCGATGCCGGTGAACAGCACCAAGCCCGCGCCCTGCAGCAGGCCGATCTGCGTGTCGGACAGCGACAGCGACAGGCGCACCGGCTCGGTCAGCAGCGTGAGCACGACCTTGTCGACCGCCCCCAGCACCGTGGCGATGATCAGGACGATCAGCGCATACCAGGCGCTGGGCGGGGCCTTGACGACCCCTTCGGACACCCCGGCCGACGACCCTTCGGTCGCCAGCGAGGGCGCGATCGGCGTGAACAGCGCCATCGTCAGAACGGCACGGTCATGGTCACACCGATGGTGCGTGCCGGTGCCAGGGCCACCAGGGCCTGGGTGGGCGAGGTCACGCCCACTTCAGCCGACACCAGGCCGCGCTTGTCGGCCAGGTTGCGGACATAGGCGGCCAGGCTGAAGCGCGGGAACTCGATGCCGGCCTGCAGGTCGACCATCGTGTAGGCCGGCAGCTTGATGCTGGGCGCGACCGTGCTGCCTTCGTAGCCCGCGTCGCGCTTGCCGGTGTAGCGTGCGGCGATGCCGACATAGGCGTCGCGGCCTGCGAGGCTGAAGTTTCGCGTCACGCCGGCCGAGGCCGCGAAGCGCGGCGTCGAGGGCAGGCGCGAACCGGCCTTGGCCTGGAGGCCGGCGGCATCGGTCTGCAGGCGCGCATCGATCAGCGAGGCCGAGGTGTGCAGGTTCCAGTCGCGGGTGGGCTTCCAGCCCAGCATCAGCTCGGCACCCTTGATGCGTGCATCGCCGGCGTTGGTGAAGAAGCCGAAGCCCCCGTCGCGGATCGGCTGCTGGATGTTCTTCCACTCGATGTCGTAGAGCGCGGCTTCGACCGACACCGTGCGGTTCAGCAAATCGGCCTTGTAGCCGAGCTCGTAGCTCCACAGCGAGTCCGACTCGTACATCGGCTTGACGAGGTTGCGGTTGGTGTTGGGCTTCAGGCCATTGGGGCCGCCCGGGCGGTAGCCGCTGGCGGCGCGGAAGTAGACGTTGCTGGTCTTGTCGAGCGCGTACTTGGCCGTGGCCAGGTAGGTGGTGGGGCTCTCCGACGATTCGCCGCCGCCCGTCGAGGGCACCGGGCCGATCAGCAGGCCGGCGTTGCGGTCGGTGTACGACTGCTTGTTGTGCGCCAGGCGCACGCCACCCGTGAAGGACAGCGCGGACGTCGCGTTCCAGGTGATGTCGCCGTAGGCCGCGACTTCCTGATAACGGTTGGGCTTGCCGGTGACCAGCAGGTTCATGTCGGGCAGGCCGGCGGGCAGGTTCGCATCGATGCGGCCCGCGACGTTGCCGCGCTCGCGGTTCAAGTACAGGCCGGCCAGCCACTCGAAGGTCTGGCCCGAGCGCGAGGTCAGGCGGAACTCCTGGCTCGTGCGGTGCTGGTCCACATTGCTGCCCAGCGGGACCGAGACGGCCGTCAGGCCCTGCGTGCGCAGGAAGGGTACATAGGCACCGCTGATGTCGGCGGCGTTGCTGATCTTCACGTCCTGCACGGAGGTGATCGAGTTCAGGCGGGCCCAGCCAAAGTCGTATTCGACGTCCAGGCCCCACAGCGTGGTGCGGTTCTTGTAGGGCTCGCCGGTGTACAGGAAGCGCGTGCGTTCGCCGTAGACGGGGCGGCCGGTGGCGATGGTCATGTCCTCGAAGCCCAGGCCCCGGCGGCTGACTTCCTGGCTGGTCGCGGTCATGCGCACGGTCAGCTCGCGGGTCGGCGTGAGCAGCAGCGAGAAGCGGCCGCCTTCGGTGTGGCCGCGGTCGATGTTCGAACCTGCAGCCGGGCCGACGGCGTTGTAGCTGCCGCCGACGCGGTCGCTGAAGGCCGAGAGGCGCACCGCGGCCGTGTCTTCCTTGATCGGGATGTTGAGCGTCGCACCGGTGGTGAAGCCGCTGCCGCCGCCCTTGGTCGACGAGGCGCCGAACTTCAGCGCGCCCGAGAACTCGGTGGTGTCGGGCTGGTTGGTCACGTACTTGAGCACGCCGCCCATGGCGCCGGCGCCGTACAGCGTGCCTTGCGGACCGCGCAGGATTTCGATGTGGTGCAGGTCGAGCATGCCCATGTCCAGCGGCGTGAAGCCGCCTAGCGCATAGGCCGAGCTCATGCCCGTGGCGATGTCGTCGATGTACACGCCGACCGTGGCGATGGTCTGCGACGGGCCGGTGGTCAGCCCGCGCATGCTCAGCGAACCGCCGACGGTGCCGCTGCTGGTGAGGTTCACGCCCGGCTGGTCGGCGATGTAGTCGGCCAGCTTCTTCGCGCCTTCGCGCTCCAGCTTCTCGCTGGGCACCACGTTGACCTGCATCGGCACTTCACGCACCGGCTCGCGGCGGCGCGTGGCCGTGACGGTCACGCTGTCGAGCGCGTTCGTTGCCTTGCTCTCGGTCTCTGCCGCAGGGGCGGCGGTCTGCGCGTGCGCAGCCTGGCCCATCAGAACGGCAGCCGAAGCCACCAGCAGAGCGAGCGGCGTGGCGCGCAGGAAAGAGGGGCGGGCGATCCGGTTGAGGCCGGTATTGTCGAGACGAATCATGGGTGAGGCACTCCAGCGAAGGGGTTGTGACGGCAGTCGATCCGGTCGGCATCCTACAAATGAATTTCCAAATTAGCAATTTATTTTCTTGTCTGTATAAACTTGGCGAATTGGGCAAAATGCCGCCTTGCGTATAGATTCGCGGTCTGCAATCCGTATCGTCCCTAGGACCTCTCACCACATCGCCTCATGAACGACAACCCGTCTGCTTTCTCCCCTGCGCGCGTGGCGCCCGGCGAGACGATTCGTGCCCTTCGCAAGCGACTGGGCCTCACGCTGGGCGAGGTCAGCGCACGCACGGGACTAGGGGTTTCCACATTGTCTAAATTGGAAAAAGGGCATGCGTCTTTGACGTATGAGAAATTGCAGCTGATCAGCGGCGGCCTCGGCGTCGACATGGCGCAGGTGCTCGAGCCCTCCGGCAGCAGCACCGGCAGCGGCGTGACCGGCGCGCGCGGCGGCCCGGCGCTGGCACCCGCGCCGCAGGTGCGGGGCACGGGGCGCCGCGTGGTGCAGCGCCACGGCGAGGGCATGGCGGTCAGCAACCGCACCTACCGCCAGACTTACCTCGCGACCGAACTGCTCAACAAGCGGCTCACGCCCATGATCACGGAGGTGCGCGCGCGCAGCCTCGACGACTTCTTCTCGGAGTTCGGCGGCCTCACGCACCACCCGGGCGAGGAATTCATCTATGCGCTCGAGGGGTGCATCGAGTTCCACACCGAGCTCTATGCGCCCGTGCTGCTCAATCCCGGCGATTCGGTCTACTTCGACAGCGCCATGGGCCACGCCTACGTGGCCGCGAGCGAGGGCCCGTGCCTGATGCTCTCGGTGTGCGAGTCGGTCAACGACGTGCATCCGTCGATGAGCGCGCCGGTGGCCATGCCGCCGATCGTCCGGCGCGTCGAGGCTGGCACGCCATCCGCGCCGTCCTCGGCGCCGAGCGCGAAGCGCAAGAAGTAGCCTGTCGCATCGCGAAGGTGCCGACGGCACCCCGTCGTTCAGCGGCCGTCTGCGTTGCGGCCCGGCGTCGCAAGTCCAGCCATGCCCTGATCGGGGAGCGGCGCCGCGTGCCGGTGCGGCATGCACGTTCCCGGGCGTCCACGGTGCCCGTCACGAGCGAAAAGGCGTTGCCGCGCTTGGCACGCCGATTGCTTACTAACCGATCAATTAATTGTCAGGGTTAGTCCCGTGGCGTGGCGCGGTGTACGCCCTAAACTTCGCCTGAAATTAATTGATCGATTAATTATGTAAGTCCTGCCTTGGCAGACGCTCTTTCAGGAGAACCTCATGAACTTCCAATGGAAATCCCTCGCAGCGGCGTGGATGCTGCCGACCTTCTGCCTCGGCGCCTGGGCGCAGGACACGGTCAAGATCGGCGTGATCCAGCCCCTGACCGGATCGGTGGCCTACAACGGCCAGGCCTTCGTGGCGGGCGCCAAGCTGGCGGTCGAACAGCGCAACGCGGCCGGCGGCGTGGGCGGCAAGAAGATCGAACTGGTGATCGAGGACGGCCAGTGCCGCCCCGCCAACTCGGTGAACGCAGCCGAGAAACTGATCCAGCGCGACAAGGTGGTGGCCGTGACCGGCGCCTTCTGCAGCTCGGCCACGGCCGCGGTCATGCCGGTGGCCGAGAAGTACAAGGTGCCGCTGCTCAGCGGCGTGTCGTCCAAGGCCGATCTGACCGAGAAGGGCATGCAGTACTTCTTCCGCTCGGCCGAGACCGACCGGCTGATGTCCAAGACCTTCAGCAAGATCCTCGCGGAGAAGCTGCAGCTCAAGAACGTGGCCTACATCGGCGTCAACGACGACTGGGGCCGCGGCGGTGTCGAGGACTTCTCCAAGGACCTCTCCGGCATGGGCGTGAAAACCGTGATGAAGGAGTACTTCGACCACGGCGCGACCGACTTCTACACGCTGCTGACCAAGCTGCGCGCGGCCAAGGCCGACGGCGTGTTCGTGGCCGCCGAGACGCAGGACGGCTCGATCCTCGTCAAGCAGTTCAAGGAGTTCGGCCTCAACACCAAGATCTTCGGCGTCGGCTCCTGGGCCACCGCCGACTTCATCGGCCTCACGGGCGCGGCCTCCGAAGGCGTCTACGCCGCCGTGCCCTATGCCTCGAGCATGCCCGGCGAGCGCAACAAGGCCTTCGTCGACCAGTACGCCGCCGCTTACAAGGAGAAGCCGGGCAAGTACGGCGCGGCCGGCTTCAACGCGCTGAACATCCTGATGGAAGCGGCCGCCCGCGCGGGCAAGGCCGAGCCCGAGGCGATCCGCGACGCGCTGCGCAAGACCGACTACCAGGCGCCCAACGGCCGCTACCGCTTCACCGAAAAGGGCGAGGGCTACGGCTTCGACGTGGTGCTGGTGCAGATCGTCGGCAAGGAGCCGAAGGTCGTGGCCGAGTCCCCCACCGAGAAGCCCTGAGCCGCGGCGCACCCGCAGATCGGAACGCAGATGGAACTGCTCCTGCAATACCTCGCCAACGGCCTCGTGACCGGGTCGTTCTATGCGCTGTCGGCGCTGGGCCTGACCCTGATCCTGGGCCTCATGCGGGTGGTGAACTTCGCCCACGGCGAGCTCTACATGCTCGGCGGCGTCATGGGCTGGTGGGCCACCACGCGGCTCGGCCTCGACTTCTTCACCGGGCTGCTGCTGGTGGCCGTGGCGATGGGCGCCTTCGGCTGGCTCATCGACCGCTTCCTGATCGAGCGCATCCGCGACCAGGGCGAGGAGGCCGGCATCCTGCTGACCATCGGCCTGTCGATCTTCCTGGCCAACACCGCGCTACTTGCGGTCGGCACCGCGCCGCTGAAGGTCGAGGCACCGATCTCCGCCGGTCCGGCCTTCCTCGGCCCGATCGTGCTGACCAAGCTGCGCCTGTTCGCGGTGGCGGTGTGCGCGCTGATGATCGTCGTGGCCTGGCTCACGATCCACAAGACCCGCCTGGGGCGCTCGATGCGCGCCACCTTCCAGGACCCGATGGCCGCGCGGCTGGTGGGCATCCGCACCGCCAACGTCTACGCCGCGACCTTCGCGATGGGCACCGTGATCGCCTCGATGGCCGGCATGCTGCTGGGCTCGATCTATTCGGCCCAGGTGTCGGTGGGCGGGCTGGTGAGCATGAAGGCCTTCGTGGTGGTGATCCTCGGCGGCATGGGCAGCTTCGCCGGCGCGATCGCGGGCGGCCTGCTGCTGGGCGTGGCCGAGGCCCTCTGGGGCGGGTACGTCGCGACCGGCTGGGTCGACATCATCGGCTTCGCGCTGGTGATCCTGACCCTCGTCTTCAGGCCCTACGGCCTGTTCTCCAAGCGCGCGGAGCGAGCATGAAATTCGAACGCAACTTCCTCTTCGGCTTCCTGGCGCTGGCCGCGCTGGTGCCCTTCGTGGTGCGGGACCAGTACCTGCTGCACATCGCCATCATCGTGCTGTTCTACGCGGTGCTGGCCACCAGCCTGAACCTGGTGGTCGGCTACGTCGGCGAGTTCTCGCTCGGTCACACGGCCTTCCTGGGCACCGGCGCCTATGCCGCGGCCATCCTCTCGACGCAGTACGGCTGGCCGATGTGGGCCACCGTGCCGGTCGCCGGCGTGCTGGCCGCGGCGATGGGCGTGGTGATCGGCGCCATCACGCTGCGCCTGCAGGGCCCGTTCTTCGTGATCGTGACGCTGTCCTTCGCCGAGGTGCTGCGACTGGTCGCCGACAACTGGATCGGCCTGACCAACGGCCCGATGGGCATCGCGGGCATCCCGCAGCCCGCGATGCTGGCCGAAGCCGGCAACCTTGGGGCCAAGCAGTTCTACTACGCCGTGGCCTGGGGCGTGCTGGCCATCGCGCTGTATCTCTCGTACCGCTTCGTGCATTCCAACGCGGGACGCGCGGCCGTGGCGATCCGCGAGAACCGCTTCGTCGCGCAGTCGATCGGCGTGCGCCCGCTGACCTACTCGATGCTGGCGCTGGTGCTCGGAGCCTTCCTGTCGGGCATGGCCGGTGGCTTCTATGCGCACTACATCTCCTTCGTCGGGCCGGAGATGTTCCGCTTCGCCTTCATGATCAGCATGATCATCATGGTGCTGATCGGTGGCAAGGGCACGCTGGTCGGGCCGCTGATCGGCGCGCTGCTGGTGACGCTGCTCGAGGAGTACCTGCGCGAGACCAAGGAGCTGCGGCTGTCGATCTTCGGCCTGGCCGTGATCGCCATCGTGCTGTTCCTTCCGCAGGGCCTGATGGGTTTCGCGCAGCGGCGGCGCGAGCGGCGCCTGCCGACACCCGCATCGACCAAGCTGGCGACGCCGGCCACCGGGAGAGCCGCATGAACGCCGCCCTGAGCCTGCCGGCCGGCGCGACGCTCGAAGTGCGCGGCCTGGGCAAGTCCTTCGGCGGCATCAAGGCCGTCAAGGACATCAGCTTCGACGTGCGCCCGGGCGAGATCGTGGGCCTGATCGGCCCCAACGGCGCCGGCAAGACCACCTGCTTCAATCTGATCACCGGCTTCTACACGCCGAGCACCGGCCAGGTCCGCTATGGCGGCGCCGACGTCACCGGCGAGAAACCTTTCCGCATGGCGCGCCGCGGCATCGTGCGCAGCTTCCAGAAGACCAACATCCTGAAGTCGCTGACGGTGTTCGAGAACGTGCTCACTGGCCATTACCTGGAAGCGCGCCAGTCGCTGTGGCAGACCTTCTTCCCGGGCAGACGGGTGCGCGAGACCGAGCAGGCGGTGCGCGACAGCGCCGCGCGCATCGTCGAGACCATGGGCCTGTCGCAGCGCATGGACACTTCTGCCTCGGTGCTGTCCTGCGGCGAGCTGCGCCTGCTGGAGGTCGCGCTCGCGCTGGCCGCCAAGCCGCAGGTGCTGATGCTCGACGAACCCGCGGCCGGGCTCAACAGCCAGGAGGCGCGCGTCTTCGGCGACATCCTCAAGACCCTTCCGGGCCGGCTGGTGCAGTCGGTCCTCATCGTGGAGCACAACATGGGACTGGTGATGGCGGTGTCCGACCGCGTGGTCGTGATGCATTTCGGAGAGAAGCTGGCCGAGGGCACGCCGGCCCAGGTGCAGGGCGACCCGCGCGTGGTCGAGGCCTACCTGGGCGGAGGGAAGAAGGCATGAGCGCCGTCCTCGAACGATCGCCGCCGGCCGGTGCCGCGCCTGCGGGCGAGCCGCTGCTGGCGCTGCGCCAGCTGCATGTGAGCTATGGCAAGACCGCGGCCCTGCACGGCGTCGACCTGCGCATCGCGCCGGGCGAGGTGGTGGCGCTGATCGGCGCCAACGGCGCGGGCAAGAGCACGACGCTGCGCGCGATCTCGGGCCTGCTCAAGCCGACGCGCGGCGAGATCCTGTTCAAGGGCCACGCCATCGGCGGCATGCCGGCCGACCGCATCGTGGGGCAGGGCATCGCCCAGTCGCCCGAGGAGCGCCACGTCTGGCCCGCCATGACGGTGCACGAGAACCTGGCCCTCGGCGCCTACCTCTGCAAGTCGGCCACGGTGGTGGAGGAGCGCGCCGCCAAGGTCTACGCCCGCTTCCCGCGGCTCAAGGAGCGCTACCGGCAGCTGGCCGGCACGCTCAGCGGCGGCGAGCAGCAGATGCTGGCGATCGGCCGCGCGCTGATGTCGGAGCCCACGCTGCTGCTGCTCGACGAGCCCAGCCTGGGCCTGAGCCCGCGCATGGCCGAGGAGGTGTTCGACTTCGTGCGCGAGATCCACGCGCACGGCGTGACGGTGCTGCTGGTGGAGCAGAACGTGCACAACGCGCTGTCGGTTGCGGCGCGGGCCTACGTCTACGAGACCGGCCGCATCGTGGCGGAGCGGCCGGCGGCCGAGCTGCTCGAGGACACCGCCTTGCTGAGCGCGTATCTGGGCGGCTGAGTCGGGCGGAAGAGGCCGGCCGGCGAAGGTCGGCCTTCTTCGTCACCATTAATTAATTGTGTGTTTATTTATTAAGCGCCGGAAGTGTCCGGTACGAAGGAGATCGTGATGAGCAAGCCCTTGCGTGTAGGGATCGTGGGCGCCGGCATCGGCGGCGTGGCATTGGCGCGGGCCCTGCGCCTGCGCGGCATCGACGCGCACCTGTTCGAGCGGGCGCCCGCCTTCGGCGAGATCGGCGCGGGCGTGCAGATGACCCCCAACGCGGCCAAGGTGCTGCAGGCACTGGGCCTGGGCGAGGCGCTCGAACGCATCGGCTTCCTGCCCGAGGCGATGGTCGGGCGCAGCTGGGACACGGCGCGCGAACTGTTCCGCACGCCGCTGCGCGAGACCTGCCCGCGGCTGTTCGGCGCCGGCTTTTATCACGTGCACCGGGCCGACCTGCACGCCATCCTGTGCGAGGGCATTCCGGCCGACAAGGTCCGCTTCAACGTGCAGTGCGTGGGCATCGAACAGGGCGCGCAGGGCGCGCAGGGCGCGACCGCGCGCTTCGCCGACGGCACGTCCTTCGAGGCCGACCTGATCGTCGGCGCCGACGGCATCCATTCGGTGGTGCGCGACGGCCTCTGGGGCAAAACCGCCGCGCGCTTCACCGGCCACATGTGCTGGCGCGCGCTGGTGCCGGTCGAGCGGCATCCCTTGCCCTTCGTGAGCCCGGACGCCTCGTTCTGGATGGGCCCGAAGGCGCACATCGTGACCTACTACGTCAAGGGCGGCGCGGCCGTGAACATCGTCGCGGTCAACGAGAGCGCCGACTGGGTGGCGGAGTCGTGGACCGAGCCCAGCACCCGCGAGGAACTGCTGGGCGCCTACCAGGGCTGGCACCGCGACATCGTCGACCTGTTCGAGCGCGTGGACAGCGCGCAGACCTTCAAGTGGGGACTGTTCGACCGCGACCCGATGGCCCAGTGGTCGCAGGGTCGGGTCACGCTGCTGGGCGATGCCGCGCATCCGATGCTGCCCTTCCTGTCGCAGGGCGCGGCGATGGCGATCGAGGACGCCTACGTGCTGGCCGCCGCGCTCGCGCACCGCGCGGGCGATATCGAGGCGGCGCTGCAGGCCTACGAGGCGGAGCGCCGCCCGCGCACCGCGCGCGTGCAACTGGAGGCGCGCGAACGCGGCCGGACCTACCACCTCTCCACGCCCGAGGAACTCAAGCAGCGCGACCTGGAGATGCAGCGCCAGCAGGCACAGAACCCCAACGCCGTGGGCATCAAGGCCGAGTGGGTCTACGAGTACGACGCGACGCGCTGCGTCGAGCGTTTCGATGCCGAGGTCGTGTCGGCCTGAACCGGAGAAAACAGATGAAGACGAACTACCGCATCGGGCAGATCGTGCCCAGCTCGAACACCACCATGGAGACCGAGATCCCGGCGATGCTGCACCTGCGCGAGCAGATCCGGCCCGAGCGCTTCACCTTCCATTCCTCACGCATGCGCATGAAGCATGTGACCAAGGAAGAGCTCGCGGCCATGGACGCCGAGTCCGACCGCTGCGCGCTGGAGCTCAGCGACGCGCGCGTCGATGTGCTCGGCTACGCCTGCCTGGTGGCCATCATGGCCATGGGCCACGGCTACCACCGGGCCTCGCAGCAGCGGCTCGCGGGCGTGACCGCGGCCAACCAGGGCGCGGCGCCGGTGGTCAGCAGCGCCGGCGCGCTGGTCGACGGACTGCGCGTGCTGGGTGCGAAGCGCATCGCGCTGGTGGCGCCCTACATGCTGCCGCTCACGAAGCTGGTGGTCGACTACATCGCACACGAAGGCTTCGAGGTCGTGCACTGGCGCGCGCTCGAGATCCCCGACAACCTCGAGGTGGGGCGCCACGATCCGGCGAAGCTGCCGGGCATCGTCGCGGGCATGCCGACCGACGACGTCGACGTGATCGTGCTGTCGGCCTGCGTGCAGATGCCCTCGCTGCAGGCCATCGCGCAGGTCGAGGCGCGTACGGGCAAGCCGGTCGTGACCGCCGCGGCCGCGACCGTCTACGCGATGCTGTGCCAGCTCGGCCTCGAGCCCGTCGTGCCCGGCGCGGGTGCGCTGCTTTCCGGCGCCTACACGAAGGCGGCGGCATGAGCGAAAGCACTTTCCTGTACGGCGCGCAGGTCCACGCCAACGGCATCCGCCAGCACTACTTGCGCTACGGCGGCGCGGAAGGCGCGCGCGCGCAGCGCGATGCCATCGTGCTGATTCCGGGCATCACCAGCCCGGCCGTGACCTGGGGCTTCGTGGCCGAGCGCTTCGGCCGCCACTTCGACACCTACGTGCTCGACGTGCGCGGCCGCGGCTTGAGCGAAGCCACCGACACGCTCGACTACAGCCTCGACGCGCAAGTGGCCGACGTGATCGCCTTCGCGCAGGCGCTCGAGTTGCCGCGCTACGCGATCGTCGGCCACTCGATGGGCGGGCGCATCGGCCTGCGGGCCGCGTCGCTGCGGCCCGCAGGGCTCACGCGGCTGGTGGCGGTCGATCCGCCCGTCTCGGGCCCGGGCCGGCGGCCGTATCCCGCGCAGCTGCCCTGGTACGTGGACTCCATCCGCCTGGCGCAGCGTGGCATCTCGCTCGAGCAGATGCGTGCCTTCTGCCCGAGCTGGAGCGAGGCGCAGCTGCGCCTGCGCGCGCAGTGGCTGCACACCTGCAACGAGGGCGCCATCGTGACCAGCTTCGAGGCCTTCCAGACCGACGACATCCATGCCGGCCTCGCGCGCATCGCGGTGCCGACGCTGCTGCTCACCGCGGAGCGCGGCGACGTGGTGCGCCCGGCCGACGTCGACGAACTGCGCGGCCTGCTGCCCGCGCTGCTGGAGCGGCGCGTCCCCGATGCGGGCCACATGATCCCGTGGGACAACGAGGCCGGCTTCCACGCCGCCTTCGGCGACTTCCTCGGCCAGGCCCTGGACTGAGCGGCCGCGTCGCTCCTGCTTCCGACTTCCTTCCCAACCCTCACTGCCCGGAGACCCCTCATGGCTGTCAGCGACACCGACCTCATCCGCGCCTGGACCCAGGTGCTCACCCTGTCCAACCTCGAACCGGGCGCGGCCGTCACCGTGCTCACCAGCGAGCAGACCCACCCGCAGACGCTGCGCTGCGCGATCACCGCCGCGAGCATGATGGGCGCCAGCGTGAGCCGGCTCGACCTGCCGCCGGTCAACGGCGACAAGGCGCTGAGCCGCGATCCGCTGGCCTACCTCGGCACCACGCCGCTGACCGGCAACCGGCCGGCGATCGCCGCGCTCAAGGCCTCCGACCTGGTGCTCGACCTGATGACGCTGCTGTTCTCGCCCGAGCAGCACGAGATCCTGCAGGGCGGGACCAGGATCCTGCTCGCCGTCGAACCGCCCGAGGTGCTGCTGCGCATGGTGCCGACCGCCGCCGACCGCGAACGCGTGCTGGCCGGCGTGGCCCTGCTCAAGGGCGGCCGCGAGATGCGCGTGACCTCGGCCGCGGGCACCGACCTGCGCTGCCCCTACGGCGAGTACCCGCTGACTGCCGAGTACGGCTTCGTCGACGCACCCGGACGCTGGGACCACTGGCCCAGCGGCTTCGCGTTCACCTGGCCCAACGAGGGCCAGGCGCACGGACGCATCGTGCTGGCCAAGGGCGACGTGCTGCTGCCCATGAAATCCTATGTGGGCGAGGCCATCACGCTCACGGTCGAGAAGGGCTTCGTGACGCGCATCGACGGCGGCCAGGAGGCCGAGATGCTCAGCGAATACATCGAGTCCTTCGCCGACCCCGAGGCGTATGCGATCTCGCACATCGGCTGGGGCCTCCAGCAGCGCGCCTACTGGTCGACGCTGGGCCTCTACGACCGCGAGGGCACGATCGGCATGGACGCGCGCGCGGTCAGCGGCAACTTCCTGTTCTCGCTCGGCCCGAACAACGAAGCGGGCGGCAGCCGCACCACGGCCTGCCACATCGACGTGCCGATGCGCCGCTGCACGGTCACGGTGGACGGCCGCGAGGTCGTGCGCGACGGGCGCGTGGTGGAGTCGCTGATGCCCGCGCCCCCGGCCGCACAGGAGGCCGCCCATGCATGACGCGCCGGACACCGCCGTCTACCGGCAGCAGGGCTTCGGTGCATCGCTGCGCCTGGCGCCGCCCTTCGGCCTGCTGATCGTCGACTTCGTCGAAGGCTTCGCCGACCCGGCGGTCTTCGGCGGCGGCAACATCCCGCAGGCGATCGCGCGCACCCACGGCTTGCTCGCGCTGGCGCGTGCGCAGGGCTGGCCGGTGGCGCACAGCCGGATCGTCTATGCCGACGACGACGGCGATGCGAACGTGTTCTCCGACAAGGTGCCGGGCATGCTGACGCTCAAGGAACACTCGCCCGCGAGCGCGATCGTGGCCTCGCTGGCGCCGCGCGCGGGCGAACTGGTGGTGCGCAAGAACGTCCCCTCGGCCTTCTTCGGCACCACGCTCGCGCCCTGGCTCACGCAGCGCGGCGTGCGCACGCTGGTGGTGGCCGGGTGCGTGACCAGCGGCTGCGTGCGGGCCAGCGTGGTGGATGCGATGTGCTGGGGCTTCGCGCCGGTCGTGGTGAGCGATTGCGTGGGCGACCGCGCCATCGGGCCGCACGATGCGAGCCTGTTCGACCTGGCGCAGAAGTACGCCGAGGTGCTGCCGCTCGAGGGGCTGCGTTCGAGGCTGGCGCTGGCGGGCTGACGTGCGGGGCGCCTCGCCTCAGGCCGCCTCGAAGCCGCCGACCACGAAGCGCGTGACCTGTTCGATCAGCGACTCCGTGTCGGCGGGGTCGTAGACGCCGGGCCGTGTCATCTCTTCCATCCGGTGCGTGTCCGAGAAGGCATAGAGGTAGGTGCCGATCATCATCGTGACGCGCCAGTGCGCATCGAGCTCGCTCAGGCCCGGCAGCGCGGCGCGCAGCGCCTCCACATAACGCAGCGTGGAGCTGCCGTAGGCCAGCGTGCGCAGCTCGTACGAGATCTCCGGCGGCTCGGTGTGCAGCCGTGCCTGCAGCCGCAGGAAGGCGCGGCCCTGCGGCGAGGCGCGCAACGAGACCGTGGGCAGAAGGAAGGCCCGCACGACTTCGCGCGCCGTGGCCGTGCCCGCGCGCTGCAGCGCCTCCAGGCGCTCGATGCGCTCGAGCGACACCGGTTCGCTGCGGCGCAGGAAGGCCTGCTCGAAGAGGCCGAACTTCGAGCCGAAGTAGTAGCTGATCAACGCCTGCGTCACCCGGGCCTTCTCGGCGACCTCGCGCATCGAGGTGCCGGCGTAGCCCAGCGTGGAGAACACCGTCTCGGCCGCATCGAGGATCTCGTCGCGCACGACGCTCGTGCCTTCGGGCCGGCCCGGACCTCTGGGCTTGCGATGCTGCTTGGTATCTTGTCTTTTCTCGGGCATCGCGAACCTGTAATTAATTGGTTGATCAATGATTATCGGGCATGCCTCGTCGGCATGCCGGGCCCTGCTACCCTTCGCCGGACCCGAATCCCAGCCCACGCACCATGCCCGATCTCCCCACCAGCCCCGCCGCCGAGCGCAACAAGCAACCCATCCTCGAGGTGCTGCAGCGCACGCTCGGCCCGCAGGGCCGCGCCCTCGAGATCGCGGCCGGCACGGGCCAGCATGCGGTGTGGTTCGCCGCGGGGCTGAGCCCCTGGCTCTGGCAGCCGAGCGAGGCCGATGCACGCATGCTGCCCCTGCTGTCGCGCCGGGTCGAGGAGGCCGCGTTGCCGAACCTGCAGGCACCGGTGCTGCTCGACGTGATGGCGCCGCAGTGGCCCGCGCAGGGGCCGGCCTTCGGCTGTGACTTCGATGCGGTCTTCTGCGCCAACATGCTGCACATCGCACCCTGGCCGGCCTGCGCCGCGCTGATGGACGGCGCGGCGCGCCACCTGCGGCCGGGCGGCCTGCTGCTCACCTACGGGCCCTACTTCGAAGAGGGCCTGGAGGTGGCCAGCAACCTGGCCTTCGACGAGGACCTGCGTGCGCGCAATCCGGCCTGGGGCATTCGGCGCCTCGACGATGTGGCGGCACAGGCCGCGCGCGCGGGGCTGCATCTGCGCGAGCGGCACGCGATGCCGGCGAACAACCTGCTGCTGGTGTTCGCGCGCTGAGCGTTCAGTACAGGTTGTGGCGGACCGCGTGCGCGTAGTGCGCATCGATCTGCGTGATCTGCGCGTCACCGATCGTCTGCGCTTCGGTGCCGAGCGCCGCGAAGGCCCGCATCATCTGGCCGACCGTGGGCAGGGACTGGCGCTCGCGCCGTGCGTCGTCGGACCAGAGCCCGGCGCGGTGGATGGCCTTGCCGCAATGCACGATCACTTCCTCGATCCACACCACGGTGGCCGTCTTGGGCGTGCGCTCCCCCTCGCGCGGGCATCGACCCGATCTATTTCGGCGTGCTTTTCATCATCAACAACGCGATCGGAATGATCACGCCACCCGTCGGGGCCGTGCTCAACGTCGTGTGCGGCGTCGCGCGCATCCGCATGGACGACGCGATCAAGGGCGTCATGCCTTTCATGGTCGCGCAGCTGATCGTGCTGCTGCTGCTGATCCTCTTCCCCGCGCTGGTCACCGTGCCGGCCGCCTGGTTCCACTGATTCACCCGCAACACCAAGGAGACATACCGTGAAATTCAAACGCATCCTGATCGCCGTGGCCGCCACCCTCGCGCTCGGCGCCGCGCAGGCCCAGGTGGCGAAGTTCGGCTTCGGCGCGAGCGACGACAACTCGCAGGGCCTGGGCGCCAAGCGCGTGGCCGAACTGGCCAAGGCCAAGACCGCGGGCCGCGTGAACATCTCGACCTACGGCAGCGGCAAGCTCGGCACCGACCCGCAGATGCAGTCGGCGCTGCAGGGCGGCGTGCAGGAGCTGATGGTGGGCCCGACCTCGAACCTGGTGGGCATCATCAAGGAGTACGCGATGCTCGACCTGCCCTTCCTGGTGTCGAACTTCAAGGAGGCCGACGGCCTGCTCGACGGCCCCGTGGGCCAGGCGCTGGCGCAGAAGCTCGAGGCCCACGGCCTGGTCGGCCTGGCCTACTGGGAGAACGGCTTTCGCCACCTGACCAACTCCAAGCGGGCCGTCACCAAGCTGGAGGACATGCAGGGCCTGAAGATCCGCGTGATCCAGAACCCGGTGTTCATCGACACCTTCAAGGAGCTCGGCACCAACCCGGTTCCGATGCCCTGCACCGAACTGTACGGCGCGCTCGAGACGCGCTCGGTCGACGCGCAGGAGAACGGCCTGGGCCTGATCGAGTCGGGCAAGTTCTACGAGGTGCAGAAGTTCCTCTCGCTGACCGGCCACAGCTACACGCCCTACATCGTGCTGGCCAGCAAGAAGTGGTTCGACAAGCTCTCCGAGGCCGACCGCGCGGCGGTGCGCCAGGCGGCCGTCGAGGCCGGTGCCTACCAACGCAAGATCAACCGCGAGCAGTCGGCCATGCTGGTCGGCGAGATGAAGAAGCATGGGCTGCAGGTGACCGAGGTCGCGCCCGCGGAGATCGCGCGCATGCGCGAGAAGGTCAAGCCCGTGCACGACAAGTTCACGCCGCAGATCGGCAGCGCGCTGATGGCGCAGGCCAAGGCCGAGATCGCCAAGGCCGGCGGCGGCAACTGAAACCCCTCTCCACTCCCCAGACAGAGAACATCCTCCATGAATCTTCCCGATATCGTTTCCGCATTCCAGGTCGTTGCCACCGCGTCGGTGGCCGATGCCGTCGACAAGGTCTGCGGCAAGCGCGGCTACCTCGACGAGGCCATCAAGCCGCGCATCAACGACAAGCGCATCGTCGGCCCGGCCGTGACCGTGGTCGAAGTCGCGACCGACGAATTCCTGCCGCCGCAGCATGCGCTGGACCTGATCGACGAGGCCGAGGCCGGCAGCGTGATCTGCATCGCCATCAGCGGCGAAGCCGACGTGGCGGTGTGGGGCGGCCTGATGACGGCCGGCGCCTTTGCCAACGAACATGTGGGCGCAGTGCTCGACGGTGGCGTGCGCGACATCGCCGAGATCCGCCGCGACTACGACTTCCCGGTGTTCTCGCGCAGCATCTCGCCCGGCACCACGCTGGGCCGCCACAAGACCGTGGCCTCGCAGGTACCGGCCATGATCGGCGGCGTGATGATCCATCCGGGTGACATCGTCGTGGCCGACATCGATGGCGTGGTGGTGGTGCCACGCGCGCATGTCGAGGCGGTGCTCGAGATGGCGCAGGAGATCGACGCGCGCGAACTCGAGCAGGCCAAGCTGATCATCGCGGAGCGCTCGCTGCGCAAGGGCCTGGCCAAATATGGGCGCATCTGACATGGGCATCGACATCGTCTCGATCGGCGAGCCGATGATCGAGTTCAACCAGGTGCGTCCCGACGCGCCCGAGTTCCGGCAGGGCTTCGGCGGCGATACCTCCAACGCGATCATCGCGGCGGCCCGCCAGGGCGCGCGCACGGCCTACGTGACGCGCGTGGGCGCCGACGAGTTCGGCAGCCGCCTGCTCGACCTGTGGCGCACGGAACAGGTCGACACGCAGGCGGTGGTGCGCGATGCGGGCGCGCCCACCGGCGTCTACTTCGTCACGCACTCGGCGCAGGGCCATGCCTTCAGCTACCTGCGCGCAGGCAGCGCGGCCAGCCGCATGACCGGGGCCGAACTGCCGGCCGCGTTGATCCGAGACGCGCGCTTCCTGCATGTGTCGGGCATCAGCCAGGCGATCAGCACCAGCGCCTGCGATGCCGTCTTCGATGCGATCGCGATCGCGCGCGAAGGCGGCACGCAGGTGGTCTACGACGCCAACCTGCGGCTCAAGCTCTGGTCGCTGGCGCGCGCACGTGCGGTGATCCGCGAGACGCTGGCGCACTGCGACATCTTCCTGCCCAGCCTGGAGGATGCCGAACTGTTCACCGGGCTGGACGACGCCGAGGCCATCATCGACTGGTGCCTGCAGGCGGGTGCGCCCACGGTCGTGCTCAAGCTGGGCAAGCAGGGCGCGGTCATCGGCACCGCGCACGAGCGCGTGCGCATCGCCGGCCACACGGTCGAGGCGGTCGACGCCACGGGCGCGGGGGACTGCTTCGCCGGTGCGCTGATGGCGCGCCTGGTCGCAGGCGATGCGCTGGCCGGCGCGGCGCGCTATGCCAACGCGGCCGCCGCGCTCACCACCACCGGCTTCGGCGCGGTGGCGCCGATCCCGCGGCCTGAGGCGGTGCGGGCCTTCCTGGCGAGCCACGCCGCGGCATAGCGGCGCTGCGGGTTCAGGCCGGCACTTCGTCCCGCGCCCGCTGCGCGCGCCCCGGCGCCGCGACCCGCGGCTGGGGTTCGATGGCCTGGCGCACCAGCTCGGCCAGCCGCAGCACCGGCGCCTCGGGCCGGGCCTGCGCGCGGTAGAGCCACAGGCCCATCGGCGGCAGCTTGGGCAGGCCCGCGGTCGCGGCATCGATGCCGCGCACCGACGGGGGCAGGCCGAAGGGCGTGCGCAGGGTCAGGCCCAGGCCGGCCGAGGTCGCGGCCCAGAGCGCGCCCAGGCTCGAACTGCTGAAGGCGTGGCGCCAGGGGATGCCCGCGCGGTCGAGCGCGTTCGTCGCGATGTCGCGCACCGGGCAGGGCGCGTCGAGCAGCACCAGCGGCAGCGCCTCGGCGCTGCGCGCCTGCCGTTCGGGCCACCAGTACGGCCGGTCTCCTGCGGGGGCTGCGGCCGTGCCGATCCATTGCAGCGGCGCCTTGAGCAGCCGCTCGCCGTAGGGCATCGGCGGATGGTCGCCCGTGTCCCAGACCAGCGCGAGGTCGAGCTTGCCCAGCGTCAGCCGCTCGCGCAGTTCGGCGCAGCGCACCATGCACGCCTCGATGCGCACCTTGGGATGGGCGCGCGCGAAGCGGCCCAGCACCGTGGGCAGCAGCGTCTCGCCGAAGTCCTCCTGCAGGCCCAGCCGTACCCAGCCCTCGAGATCGGCGCCGCGCATCGCGGCCGCGGCTTCGTCGTTGAGCTCAAGCAGCCGGTGCGCGTAGGCCAGCAGGGTCTGGCCGGCATCGGTCAGCTCGAGGCCGCGGCCGGCCTTGCGGAACAGCGCGGTGCCGGCCTGCGCTTCGAGCTTCTTCAATTGCGCGCTCACGGCCGAGGTCGAGCGCCCCAGCTTGTCGGCCGCGCGCGCATAGCTGCCCAGCGCGATGCCGGTGGAGAAGCTGCGCAGCACGTCGAGATCGAACATCACATGGCTCATCTGGACTGTCCTGGATTTTGGGATGGTGTGGCCATTATTTTCTGATTTTCAAAACCTTGGCGGCGCCCGAGACTTCGCCCACCATGCATTCCGACGCCGCGCTGTCCCTCCCTTCGTCCGCTTCCTCCACCCTCGGTCCGCGCCATCGATGGAAGGTGCTGGCCGCCGGCGTGGCCGCCAACGCGGCCTTCTCGGTGGCCTTCAGCGGCATCCCCATGACCGCCGTGCTGATGCGCTCGGGCTACCGGCTCGACAACGCCACGCTGGGCCTGGTGCTGGGCCTCATGGGCCTGGGCATCGCGTTGAGCGAACTGCCCTGGGGCCTGCTCACCGACCGCTGGGGCGACCGCCCGGTGCTGCTGCTCGGCCTGGGCGCCACCGCAGCCGCACTCGCGGCGATGGCGCTGTGGGCCGCGCCGCATGGCGACCAGATACCGGGGCTGGGCTGGCTGGCCGTCGGCCTGCTGAGCGTGGGCCTGCTGGGCGGCAGCGTCAACGGCGCCAGCGGCCGGGCCGTGATGACCTGGTTCGACGAAAGCGAACGCGGCCTGGCGATGAGCATCCGCCAGACCGCCGTGCCGCTGGGCGGTGCCGTCGGCGCGCTGCTGTTGCCCCTGCTGGCGCTGCACGGCGGCTTCCGCATGCTGTACGCGGTGCTGGCCGGGCTGTGTGCGCTGGGGGCGCTGATGGCCTGGGCCTGGGTGCACGAGCCTGCGGTGCCGATGCGCACACCGGCGCCCGTGGCCGGTGGCACCCACGAGCGCGGGCCGCTGCACGATGCGCGCATCTGGCGCATCGTGGCCGGCATCGGCATCCTGTGTTCGGCGCAGTTCGCGGTGCTGTCCTTCGGCACCGTGTTCCTGCACGACTTCGGCCACCTGGGTTGGGCGGCCATCACCGCCGCGATGGTCGCGGTGCAGGTCGGCGCGATGGTCATGCGCGTGTGGAGCGGCCGCTGGACCGACCGTCGGCGCAACCGCCCGGCCTACCTGCGCGGCTGCGCGCTGCTGAGCCTGCTGCTGTTCGCGGCGCTCGGCGCGCTCACGCTGTCGGGCGCGATGGCCACGCAGACCTCGGCGGGACGCATCGGCCTGCTGGTGCTGCTGACGCTGGCCGGCATCAGCGTGTCGGCCTGGCACGGCGTGGCCTACACCGAGCTCGCGACCCTGGCCGGTGCGGCGCGCGCCGGCACCGCGCTGGGCATGGCGAACACCAGCGTCTTCCTGTTCTGCTTCGTCACGCCGCTGCTGATCCCGCACCTGCTCACGCTGCAGGGATGGCCGCTGGTGTGGTTCGTCGCGGGCGGGTGCGCGCTGGCGGCCATGCCCTTGATGCTGCCCGCGCGGGTGCGGCGCTGAGGGCCGGCCCTAAGCCGCGAAGTACCGCCAGAGCAGCGCCAGCCCCGAGCACAGCACGACCACGCTCACGATGCGCATGAACTGCGCCCGTGGCATCCCGAGCGTGAGGCGCCGGCCGACGGCCGTGCCGACCAGCATCGCGGGCACCAGCCACAGCGCGAGCAGCAGCAGCGCCCGGTCGGCATAGACGCCCGCCAGCAGGAACAGGACGGCGCGCGTCAGCGTCGACAGCCCGATCAGCGTGGACTGCGTCACGCGGATGCGCTCGCTGGCCTCGATGCGCCCGGCCAGGTAGATCGCGTAGATGAAGCCGCCGCTGCCGAACAGCGCGGAGAACAGTCCGCCGACCGCGCCGAAGGGCCAGGCCGCGCGCGGCGACAGCCGTGCCTTCTGCTTGAAGCCGGCGAGCGCGTAGAGCCCGTAGCCCACCGCGAAGAACCCCAGCGCAGCCAGCAGCACCTCGGGCCGGCCGTGCAGCAGGATCGCCGCGCCGACCAGGCTTCCCAGCGCCATCGCGGGCACGATGCGCCGCAACTCGCCGGTGTCGGCCGAGCGGCCGTCGCGCAGCACGTTCACTGTGGCCGCCGCGAAGTCCAGCAGCGCGAGCAGCGGCACGATCACCGCCACCGGCACGAACTGCGCGAGCAGCGGGCCGGCCACCAGCGCGGTGCCGAAGCCGGCCAGGCCGAAGATCACATAGGCCAGCGTGACGCCGGCGCAGACCAGAAGCAGGTGCAGCGGTGCGAGCGGCAACGCGGCCGACACGGAAGAGAAGAGGGCGTCCACGCGGCGGGGTTCCGATGACAAGAAGAGGAAGCCGAATCTATAGGCCTGCGCATCGCGGCGCCAATACCGAATGCGGCGCGGCGTGATCTCGAAATCAGCTGGATGCGCTGCGGTCCTCGCGGCCCACGGCCCGCACCAGGGCGTCGGCAAAGCGCAGCACGCGCGCCGGCGCGTCGGGCCGCCACAGCGCGAGCAGCTCGGTCGTGCAGGCCGGGTCTTCCAGTGCCAGCACGCACACGCCCTCGGGCGCGTACCGGCCCATCGAGGCGGGCACCACGGCCACGCCCAGGCCGCCCTGCACCAGTGCCAGTTGCGCCCACTTGCGCGAACGCACTGCCGCCGCCAGCGGCTGGAAGCCGGCCGCCGCACACAGCTCGGCCACCCGATGGCTCAGGCCACCGCGTTCGCGGTGCGGCAGCGCGACGAAGCGCTGGTCGCGCAGTTCCGCCAGCGCGATCCGCTCACGGCCCGCGAGCACATGGCCGGCCGGCACGAGTGCCACCAGCGGCTCCTCGTAGAGCACCACATGGCGCACGCCCTCGTAGCGCCGCAGGATGGGCGCGCGCGCCAGGCCGATGTCGGCGCGGCCCTCGTGCACCTCGAGCGCCTGGCTTTCCGACGAGGCCTGCGCCACCTCGATCGTGATCGACGGGTTCTGCTCCGCATGGCGCCGGAGCAACGCAAGCAGGGGTGCTGTCAGCGGGACCGAACTCGAATGCAGCAGCTGCAAGGTGCCCTGTGTGCCGCGCTGCGCATGCGCGGCATTGGCCGCCGCGCTTTCGAGCGCCGCGAGAATGCGCCGCGCATCGGCATAGAGCGACTGGCCCGCGGGCGTCATGGCCAGCTTGCGCGCGTCGCGCAACAGCAGCGGCACCTGCAGTTCGCGCTCCATCTCGCGCACCTGCCGGCTCAGCGCCGACTGCGCGACGAACAGCCGCTCGGCCGCCGGACTGAAGCCGCCCGCATCGACTATCTCCACGAAATAGCGCAGTTGCCGATGGGTGAGCATGGGGGGATTCTGGCATTCGGGTCGGCGCCGAACGGCACCTGCGCAAAGGCTGCTGGTCGACCGTCGCCAGGGCGCCGTGACGGTCGACCACGGGGAAGGCCGATCCAGTTTGCTCAAAAGTATTGCAAAATGTTTCTTGAGGGCATGGCAGATCGCCGCCCCCCCGAGGAGCACGCACGATGGCAAGACGCAGGAAGACCGGTGCCGACGATCTGATGGATCTGGTGGCGCTCCTGCCGTGGTGGGCGGGCCTGGGATTGGCGGTGTTGAGCTACCTCGTGCTGCATGCCCTGGCGACAGCGCCCGTGCCCCTGGCCCAGAGTGCTCAGGACATGGGCCAAGTGGCTGTACGCGGCCTCTGGCGTGGCCTCGCCTATGCGGGGCAGTTCATCCTGCCGTTTCTCTGCGCCATGGGCGCATTGGCTTCGGTGCTTCGGCGCCGCCGGCGTCGCACGCTGCTGAACACCGTCTCGCAAAGCAAGGCCGCCGATGCGCTCGAAGGCATGACATGGCAAGCGTTCGAGTTGCTCGTCGGCGAGGCCTTCCGCCAACAGGGCTACACGGTCCAGGAGCGCGGTGGTGGTGGTGCCGACGGCGGCATCGATCTGGTGCTCGGCAAGGCCGGCGAGAAGGTCTTCGTCCAATGCAAGCAGTGGAAGGCCTTCAAGGTCGGCGTCACCGTCGTGCGCGAGCTGTACGGTGTCATGGCCGCAGGCGGTGCTGCCGGCGGGGTGGTCGTCACATCGGGTCGGTTCACGCAGGAAGCGACGGCCTTCGCCGAAGGGCGGAACATCCGCCTTGTCGATGGGCCTGCGCTGCTGCAATGGATTCGGCAGGGGCGCGCGGCACCGGGGCATTCGGATAGGCCACTGAAAAGTGAAGCTGCACCGGCCTTCGCGTCGGTCCATGACGCGCCTGCCTGCCCGGTCTGCGCTCAATCCATGGTGCGCAGGGTCGCCAAGCGTGGCGCCTCGGCGGGACGTGCATTCTGGGGATGCGAAGCCTATCCGGGCTGCAAGGGCACGCGCTCGATCGATGGCGCTTGATGCCGTCAGGTCGCGCGGGCGAACGAACGACGTGCGACTTCCGCCACTGGGCGATGCCCTCCCCTGGAAGCGACGGCGCGTGAAGAAGCGGCACGCCCGGAAAGCAGCTGCCTGAAGTTCGTGCGGGTGGCAATCCTGCGCAAGAGTCTGGATCTCTACAGCGAGCAGGTCGACGGCGTCATGCGCGAAGGCGCTGTGGCGTGCGCCGAAGCACACAGCCGCAAGGCCCCGGTCGCACCACCTTCGGCCTTCGCGCAGGACTCGTAGAGGATGCGCATCACCGATTGAACATGCAGTTCGTCGCGCAGGCTGCGCCGTGACTGGGCCAGCTCGAAGAGCAGCCCCGTCATGCCCGCCTGAAAGGCGTCCGCGAGCAGGCCGAGGTCGGCCGACGCGATACCGGGCCGGAGCTCTCCACGCGCCAGGGCCCCGGAGAACACCGCCAACAAATGGGCGTCCATCTGTCGACGCGCCCGCACGACGCGGCGCTTGACATAGGGCTGGGCCTCGGTCCACTCGACCTTGCACAGGATGATCCGCAGCACCCGGCGGATGGACTGACTCCGAGCCGTCTCGAGCAGTGCGGTGGTCAGCCTGTCGCAGTCCTCCCTCAGCGAGTCGCCCGACGTGACGTGCTCGGTCGGCATCCGGATGCTCTCCAGCAACGCCGCCAGCAGGGCGTGCTTGTCCTTGAAGTGCCAGTAGACCGCACCGCGCGTCACCAGCGCCTTGCGCGCCACGTCTTCCAGCGAGGTGCTCGACACGCCCTTGCTGCAGAAGGCCAGAGACGCCGCATCCAGGATGCGTTGCCGCGTCTGCTGCGCTTGCCCGTGGGTTCTGCGGGCCACCCGCCTACTCGCTCATCAGCATGCGAAAGACCCGCTGCACCACGGCGGTGGTGGCCGCCTTGTTCATCGACGGATCGCAGAGCGCGCGGATCGCCAGCCCGTCGAACAAGGAGCTCAACACCGTGATGCGAGCCTCGAGTTCGGCGCGGGGCAGCTTCTTCAGCGCCGGCGATTGAAGCCAGAGATCGCGCATCCGGTTGCGCAAGGTCTGGTCGACCTGCTGGATCGCGGCGGCGATCACCGGGTTGCGCGAGGCCTCGGCCAGGATCTCCAGGTCGAGCCCGTTGCGCCGCTCGTCGGCGCGCGCATTGATGCCTTCCGCGACCTCGGCGACCACGGCCTCCATGATGCCGATCGACCGGGCGGCCTCACCGATGCGGTGCACCAGCTCGAGGGTCTCGTGCAGGTATTGCTCGACGATGCCGGCAACGATCGCCTCCTTGTTGTCGAAGTAGTGATAGATGTGGCCGGCGCTCATGCCCGCGGCCTGCGAGATGCGCTGGATGCTGGTGCCATGAAAGCCGTGATCGCGAAAGCAGGCGCTGGCTGCGTCCAGCACCTGCTGGCGGCGTGCTTCGCCGCGCACGGGTTCCGGCGCACGGGGTGGGGCGCTCATGGCGTGGTCCTCTGGTTGTCGGGCATGTCTCGTTTGTACAGCGTTCATCGGCGCGGCCGGCGTCGGAGCCAATCCCTTGCATTGGACAGAAATAGAATATTCATTCTAGAATGATCATTCTATTTTGGTCAACGCCTTGGCGTTGCCCGCTCCAACACTGCGAATCTGCCCATGAACTCCTTCCGCGAACCCCTGTTGTTTGTGCGTCCCTTTGCCTTGTCGGCGGTGATGCTCCTGGCGCTTTCTGCCTGCGGCGGAAAGGACGGCGCACCGGCGGCCGCCGCCGCGGCCCCACCCGCCGCTTCCGTCGGTGTGATCGTGGCGACCCCGGGCGACGTCGGCCTGGTGACCGAGCTGCCCGGCCGGCTCGAAGCGTCTCGCGTGGCGCAGGTGCGTGCCCGCGCGGCCGGCATCCTGCAGGAGCGCGTGTTCCGTGAGGGCAGCGACGTGAAGGCCGGGCAGCCGCTCTTCAGGATCGATCCCGCGCCCTACGCCGCCGCCGCGCAGAGCGCTGCCGCCGGGCTGGCGCGGGCCGAGGCCAACGCGGCGCAGGCGCGCGCGCTGGCCGAACGCTACCGGCCGCTGGTCGAAGCCAATGCGGTGAGCAAGCAGGAGTACGCCAACGCCGTGGCCGCGGCCAAGTCGGCCGATGCCGATGTGGCCGTGGGCCGCGCCGCGGTGGCCACGGCACGGATCAACCTGGGCTACGCCAGCGTGACGGCGCCGATCTCGGGCCGCATCGGCCGGGCCCTCGTGACCGAGGGCGCGCTGGTCGGCCAGGGCGATGCCACCGAGCTCGCGGTGATCCAGCAGATCGACCCCATGTACGTCAACTTCACCCAGTCGGCGAACGAGGTGCTCAGGCTGCGCCGCGCGATGGAGGACGGGCAGTTCAAGCGCGCGAATGGCAGCGCCGCCGCCAGCGTGCGCCTCGTGCTCGAGGACGGCTCCGAGTTTCCGCGGGCCGGCAAGCTGCTGTTCTCCGACCTCACGGTCGATGCGAGCACCGGCCAGGTCGCGCTGCGCGCGGAGATTCCCAACCCCGATGGCACATTGCTGCCGGGCCTGTACGTGCGCGTGCGCATCGAGCAGGCGCAGGCCGCCAATGCCATCAGCGTGCCGCAGCAGGCCGTCACGCGCACCGGCCAGGGCGACACGCTGAAGGTGGTCGATGCGCAAGGCAAGGTCAGTTCGCGCGACGTGAAGATCAGCATGGCGCGCGACAACCGCTGGCTGGTGCTCGATGGCCTCCAGGCCGGTGAGCAGGTCATGGTCGACGGATTCCAGAAGCTCCAGATGATGCCGCCCGGCACGCCCGTGAAGGCGGTGCCGTGGCAGGACCCGGCCGTGAAGAAGGCCGATGCGCCTGCTGCCTCGCCTGCAGCCACGGCCTCCATGCCCAAGCCATAAGAGGACCCGTCGCATGGCCAAATTCTTCATCGATCGCCCGATCTTCGCCTGGGTGATCTCGCTGTTCATCATCGTGCTCGGCCTGGTGGCGATCACGCAACTGCCGATCGCGCAGTACCCGCCGGTGGCACCGCCGACCATCACCATCAACGTGAGCTATCCCGGCGCCTCGGCCAAGACGCTCGATCAAAGCGTGCTCTCCGTGATCGAGCGCGAGATGAACGGGTCGCCGGGCCTGGCCTACATGGAATCGTCCAGCGAGGCCAACGGCACGGGCCAGATCTCGATCAGCTTCGAGCCCGGCACCGATCCAGACCTGGCGCAGGTCGACGTGCAGAACCGCCTGTCGCGCGCGACGCCGCGCCTGCCGGCCGCGGTCACGCAGCAGGGCGTGCGCGTCGAGAAGGCCTCGACCAACTTCCTGATGATGGTCGCCCTGACCACCGAGGACCCGGGCTACACGGTCTACGACCTGGGTGACTATGTCTCGCGCAACGTGCTGCCCGAACTCCAGCGCCTGCCGGGCGTCGGCCAGGCGCAGCTGTTCGCTTCCGAGCGCGCGATGCGGATCTGGATCGATCCGGCCAAGCTGATCGGCTTCAACCTGTCGACCAACGACGTCAACGCGGCCATCGCCGCGCAGAACGCACAGGTGGCCTCGGGCTCGATCGGCGACCTGCCCAACCTCGATGCGCAGGCGATCTCGGCGACGGTGCAGGTGCCTGGCCAGCTGGCGAACATCGAGGAGTTCGGCAACGTCGTGCTGCGCGCCAACCGCGACGGCTCGACCGTGCTGCTCAAGGACGTGGCCCGCATCGAGATGGGCATCGAGACCTATGCCTATGCCTCGCGCCTGAACGGCAAGCCGGCCATCGCGGTCGGCATCCAGCTCTCGCCCAGCGGCAACGCCCTGGCGACCGCCACCGCCGTGCGCCAGCGCATGGAGCAGCTGCAGGCCTACTTCCCGGATGCGGTGAAGTGGCAGATCCCCTACGACAGCTCGACCTTCGTCTCGATCTCGATCGAGCAGGTGACGCACACGCTGATCGAGGCGATCGTGCTGGTGTTCCTGGTGATGTTCCTGTTCCTGCAGAACTGGCGCTACACGGTGATTCCCACCATCGTCGTGCCCATCGCCCTGCTGGGCACCTTCGCGGCCCTGCTCGCGCTGGGATTCTCGATTAACGTGCTGACCATGTTCGGCATGGTGCTGGTGATCGGCATCGTGGTGGACGATGCCATCGTGGTGGTCGAGAACGTCGAACGCATCATGAGCGAAGAAGGGCTGCCGCCGCTGGCCGCCACGCGCAAGGCCATGGGCCAGATCTCGGGCGCGATCGTCGGCGTGACGCTGGTGCTGATCGCGGTGTTCGTGCCGCTGGCCTTCTTCTCGGGCGCGGTCGGCAACATCTACCGCCAGTTCGCCGCCACCATGGTGGTGTCGATCGCGTTCTCGGCCTTCCTGGCGCTGTCGCTCACCCCCGCGCTCTGCGCCACGCTGCTCAAGCCGGTGGCCGCCGGCCACAACCACGAGAAGAAGGGCTTCTTCGGCTGGTTCAACCGGCGCTTCGCGAAGACCGCCAAGGGCTATGAAGGCTGGGTGGCACGCTTCCTCAACCGGGGCGGCCGGATGGCGGTGCTGTACGTGGCGATCATCGGCGTGGTGGCGCTGTGCTACACGCGCCTGCCCACCTCCTTCCTGCCGAACGAGGACCAGGGCTTCGTGCTGGTCAGCGTCCAGCTGCCGCCGGGTGCCACGCAGCAGCGCACGCTCGACGCGGTCAAGCAGGTCGAGGAGTACATGCTCCAGCAGCCCGAGGTCAAGGAGATCGTCGGCATCCTGGGCTTCAGCTTCACCGGGCGCGGGCAGAACGCCGCCATCGCCTTCGCCACGCTCAAGGACTACAAGGAACGCAAGGGCGAGGCGCACACCGCGGCCGCCATCGCCCAGCGCGCGGGGGCGGAGTTCTCGCAGATCCGCGACGCCTTCATCATCCCGCTGTCGCCGCCACCGATTCCCGAACTGGGCCAGGCCTCGGGCTTCACCTTCCGCCTGCAGGACCGCGGTGCGCACGGCCATGAGGCACTGACCGCGGCGCGCAACCAGCTGCTGGCTGCGGCGGCCAAGAGCCCGCTGCTGGCCGGCGTGCGGGCCGACGGCCTGGAAGACGCGCCACAGCTGCAGCTGGACATCGACCGCGCCAAGGCGAATGCGCTGGGCGTCAACTACGCGGCCATCAACAGCGCGATCTCGACATCGCTGGGCTCGAGCTACGTCAACGACTTCCCGAACCAGGGCCGGCTCCAGCGGGTGCTGGTCCAGGCGGAGGCGGCCGCGCGCATGCAGCCGGACGATCTGCTGCAGCTCAACGTGGTCAATGACGAAGGCCAGGCGGTGCCGCTGTCGGCTTTCGTGAAGACGAAGTGGAACACCGGCGCCATGCAGATGGTCCGCTACAACGGCTATCCGGCCATGAAGATCGCGGGCGATGCGGCGCCGGGGCGCAGCACCGGCGAGGCGATGGACGAGATGGAGCGGCTGGCCGCGGAGTTGCCCAAGGGCTTCGCCTTCGAATGGACCGGGCAGTCGCGCGAGGAACGCCTGGCCGGTTCGGCGGCGATGGTGCTCTATGCCTTCGCGATTCTGGCGGTGTTCCTGTGCCTGGCCGCGCTCTACGAGAGCTGGACCATTCCGCTGGCCGTGATCCTGGTCGTGCCGCTGGGGGTGCTGGGCGTGGTGGTGGCCGTCATGACACGCTCCATGGCCAACGACGTCTACTTCCAGATCGGGCTGATCACCATCATCGGCCTGTCGGCGAAGAACGCGATCCTGATCGTCGAGTTCGCCAAGGACCTGCAGGCCGAGGGACGCACCGTGGTGCAGGCCGCGCTGGAAGCGGCGCACCTGCGCTTCCGGCCGATCATCATGACCTCGCTGGCCTTCACGCTGGGCGTGGTGCCGCTGTTCATCGCCTCCGGCGCGAGTTCGGCGAGCCAGCGTGCCATCGGCACCGGCGTGATCGGCGGAATGATCACCGGCACCGTGCTGGCCGTGGTCTTCGTCCCGACCTTCTTCGTCATCGTGAGGACCTTGTTCAAGGGCAGCGCGCGCCAGCAGGAAATCTACGCCGCGCAGGCCCATGCCGCAGGCATCGAGGGAGAGAAGAACCATGGTTGATTCGTTTTTCAGGCTGACGACGCTGGTCGGCGCGCTGGTGCTCGGCGGCTGCTCGCTGATCCCGACCTACGAGCGGCCGGTGGCACCGGTGCCCCTCGCCTATCCCGGCGATCCTGGCGATCCGGGTGCCTCGGCGCACGCGGCCGGCGCCGCTGCGGCCGGCCTGCCATGGCAGGACTTCTTCACCGATCCCCGGCTCGCGGGCCTGATCCGTACCGCGCTGGCCAACAACCGCGACCTGCGCGTCTCGGTGCTGCGCATCGAGCAGGCGCGCGCGCAGTTCCAGATCGAGCGCTCGGCGCTCTTCCCGGCGCTGGGCGTGACGGGCGCGGGCTCGCGCTCGAGCCCCAACGCCTACCAGGGCCTGGTGCCGGGGCAGGGCAGCGTGGCCTCGCAGTACAGCGTCAACCTGGGCGTCACCGCCTGGGAGCTGGATTTCTTCGGCCGCGTCCGCGCACTCAAGGACCAGGCGCTGGCGCAGTACCTGGCCACGGACGAGGCCCGCAAGGCGGTGCAGATCAGCCTGGTCGCCTCGGTCGCCAATGGCTGGCTCACGCTGCTGGCCGACAACGCCATGCTCGAGATCACGCGCCAGACGCTGGACACGCGCGAAGAATCGGTGCGCCTGACCCGGCTGCGCTTCGACAGCGGCGTGGCTTCCGAGCTCGAATTCCAGGCCGCGAACTCGCTGCTGGAAACGGCGCGCGCGGCCCATGCGCAGCAGATCCGTGCGCGCCAGCAGGACGAGAACGCGCTCGCGCTGCTGCTGGGCGCGCCGGTGCCGCCCGAGGCCACGGCCGGTGTCGCCGCCGACCTGGACGGCATCGCGCCGATGCCCGACGTGCCGGCCGGCCTGCCTTCGGACCTGCTGGCCGCGCGGCCCGACATCCGCGCCGCGGAGCAGCAGCTGATCGCGGCCAACGCCAACATCGGCGCGGCGCGCGCTAATTTCTTCCCGCGCGTGACGCTCACCGGGGCCTTCGGGACCGCCAGCAACGCGTTCTCGGGCCTGTTCGACAGCGGCACCCAGGCCTGGTCCTTCGCGCCCGCCGTGACGCTGCCGATCTTCGATGCGGGCCGCAACGCCGCCAACCTCGAATCGGCCCAGGCCGGCCGCGAGATCGCGGTGGCGCAGTACGAGCAGTCGATCCAGATGGCCTTCCGCGAGGTGGCCGACGCGCTCGCGGGCCGCGCCACCCTGGGCGAGCAGGTGCGTGCGCAGCGCGCGCAGGCCGAAGCAGAGAGCGTGCGCTTCAGGCTGTCCGACCTGCGCCAGCGCAACGGCGTGGCCAGCACGCTGGACCTGCTGGACGCGCAGCGCGCGCTGTTCGCGGCCCAGCAATCGGCCGTGGCCGCCCGGCTGCTGCAGTTGCAGAACCAGGTCACGCTGTACAGGACGCTGGGCGGTGGCTGGTCATAGCGCGGAGGCCGGGTCATGACGCAGTCCTTGCAGGAGGAACAGATGCCACCCGCGCCGCACATCGTCGTGGTCGGCGGCGGTGTGGCCGGCCTCGAACTGGCGAGCGCACTGGGCCGCCAGGCGCGCCGTGGCGGTCGCTTCAGCGTCACGCTGGTGGACGCCGAAAGCTCGCACATCTGGAAGCCCATGCTGCACACCATTGCGGCCGGCACGCGCGACGTGCACCAGCAGCAGGTGGCCTATGCGGCGCAGGCCCAGCGCGCCGGCTTCGCGTTCCAGCCGGGCGCCATGAGCGCGCTGCATGCCTCGACGCGCGAAATCGAAATCGCGCCGCTGGTCACGCCCGACGGGCGCTTGATCGTGAAGCGGCGGCGCATCGGCTACGACGCACTCGTCATCGCGGTGGGCAGCGAGGCCAACGACTTCGGCACGCCCGGTGTCCGCGCGCTCTGCTACCGGATCGATTCGCGGCGCGAAGCCGAGCGCTTCAACCTGGAGGTGCGCATCCGGCTGCTGCAATGCCTGGCCGAATCGACCGAGCTGCCGATCGCCATCGTCGGCGGCGGTGCGACGGGCGTCGAACTGGCGGCCGAACTGGTTCAGATGGCGCAGGAGGCCGGCACCTATGGCGCACCGGCGCTGGCCTCGCGCATGCGCATCACGCTGGTGGAGAGCGGCCCGCGATTGCTGGCGGCCTTTCCGGAGGCGGTCGCGGAGGGCGCCCGCAGGCGGCTCGAGTCGCTGGGCGTGCGCGTGCGCGTCGGCGAACGCGTGACGTCGGTCACGGAAGACGGCCTCGTGTTGGTGGGGGGCGAGACCGTCCCGGGTGCCATCCGCGTCTGGGCCGCGGGCGTCAAGGCGCCGGACTTCCTGGGCCGTTTCGATGGCTTCGAGAAGAACGCCAACCACCAACTGCGCGTGACGCCCAGCCTGCAGACCGTGAGCGACCCGGCCGTCTTCGCGATCGGCGATTGCGCCAGCCTCCAATTGCCCGGCATGGCGCGCGCGCTGCCCGCGACCGCGCAGGTCGCACACCAGCAGGCCTTGCACCTGGCCCGCCATCTGCCTGCATGGAGCACACAGGGCATTGCCATTCCCGCTTTCGGCTACCGCAATGCGGGCGGCCTGGTCTCGCTCGCACGCTTCGATGCCTACGGCCACCTCGAACAGCACGGCCTGATCGCCGGCGGCTCGTTCCGCGGCTGGGCCGCGCAGGCCGGGCATGCGCTGCTGTACCGCGCGCACCAGTCGCGGCTGCACGGCTTCTGGATCGGCGGGCTCATGTGGCTCGTCGATCGGATCAATGGCCGGTTGCGGCCGAGGATCCGGCTGGACTGAGCTTCGGCATCCTGGCCAGGTCCTGCGCCCGCAGCGTCTTTTCCGGACAGGGGTAGTGGCACACTTCGAATAAATCGTGTCTTGATATGCCGGGAGGCAGGGTCCGCCTTGGTGTCCAATGTGCTGCCTCGGCACATCACAACATCACGGAGGGAGGCTGCAGCATGAAGCTTGGCAAGATCGTTCTTGGAGGGCTCGCCGTTCTGGCCATCGCCGGTACTGCGGGTTGGTTCAGTCTGGACAAGGAAACGCGCGGCCTGCTCGCCACGTTGCCGACCAACGGCGACGTGCTGTTCTGGAACCAGGCGCAGCGCGACGCGGGCTTCCGGGCCTTCGACCGCCTGCCGGTGCTGGCCAAGGCGCACGTGGTGCCCGCGGGCACCACGCCATCTCCTTTGCCGCCCGGGCCGCCCCTGGCGCTGCCGCTGGACGTCGACGCTTTCATGGCGCAACAGCGCAGTGCCGCGCTCGTGATCCTGCAGGGCGGGAAGCTGCGCCTGGAGCGCTATGGCCTGGGCTTCGACGCCCAGGGGCGCTGGACCAGTTTCTCGGTGGCCAAATCTCTCACTTCCACGCTGCTCGGCGCCGCCTTGCGCGATGGCCGCATCCGCAGCCTCGACGACAAGGTCAGCGACTACATCCAGGAGATGAAGGGTTCGGCTTACGACGCCGTCAGCATCCGCGATCTGCTGACCATGAGCTCCGGCGTCCGCTGGAACGAGAACTACGCCGATCCGGAGTCGGACGTGGCGCGCTTCAACAAGCATCGGCCCGAGCCGGGCGTCGACGCGCTGGTGAGCTATCTGCGCCAGCTGCCCCGGGTGGCGCCGGCGGGCACGCGTTGGAACTACAGCACCGGCGAGACCAACCTGGTGGGGGTGCTGGTGGCGCGGGCCACGGGCAAGCCGCTGGCCGACTACCTCTCGGAGAAGATCTGGCGGCCGGCCGGCATGGAGCAGCAAGCCACCTGGATGCTGAGCCGCACGGGCCAGGAGATCAGCGGTTGCTGCATCCAGGCGGCCACGCGCGACTTCGCCCGCTTCGGCCAGTTCATCCTCGACGGTGCGCGCGTCGGCGGGCAGCCCATCGTGCCGGACGACTGGCTGGCCCAGGCCACCACCCGGCGCGCCGACACCGGTCAGCCGGGCCGCGGCTACGGCTACCAGTGGTGGACCTACGACGACGGCAGCTTCGCGGCGCGCGGCATCTTCGGCCAGGGCATCTTCATCGACCCGAAGCGCCAGCTGGTCATCGCCTCCAACGGCGACTGGGCCGGCGGGGCATCGAGCCGGGCCGACGGCGCGGCGAGGGAGGACTTCTACCGGGCGGTGCAGAAGGCCGTTGATGGCGAGGGTGCGGGGAAGTAGGGTGGAGGTCCCACGCGATGACGGTGCGCCTCGGCTCGCGCATTGCATCCTTTGCAGGCGAACGCTCAGCACGTTCGGCCTGCAATGCTTAGAAGAAATCCGGCGTTCGAAACTCGTATTTCGTCCTTCTGCGCGAACGCTGTCGTAGAGAGAATTCCCGCGGCGTCGCACTGCTGCGTCGCCCATGCTGCCGTGTGTCGGGGTCCACGATCCCGCGCGCATCGCGCTCCCTACGTTCTCTCTCTTTTCGTCGCTCCCATGCCTCCGATGTCCTTCTCGCGCGCGCGCCGCACGGTGCTCGCCAGCTTTGCGTTCGCCCTTTCGCTGACCGCTGCCCTGTCTCTTCATGCCGCGGACAAGCCGCTGCGCATCGGCCTGGGCACGAGCATCGGCAACAAGGCGGTGGAGATCGCCGCGCAGCAGGCGCGCAAGCAGGGCCTGGAGGTCGAGCTGGTCGAGTTCAGCGACTGGCGCACGCCCAACACCGCGGTGGCCAACGGCGAAGTCGACGTCAACTACTTCCAGCACCGCCCCTTCCTGGAGAACTCCAACCAGCAGGCCGGCCTGAACCTGGTGCCGATCGCGCCGGGCTACACCACGGTGATCGGCCTGTACTCGAAGAAGGTCAAGAGCCTGGCCGAGCTGCGCGACGGCGCGTCCATCGCGGTCTCGGCGGACCCGGTCAACACCGGCCGTGCGCTGCAGTTCCTGCAGGAGATCGGGCTGCTGCAGCTCAAGCCGGGCCTGGGCCACAAGGCCACGGTGCAGGACATCACGGCCAACCCGCGCAAGCTGCGCATCGTGCAGCTCGAAGGCCCGCAGATCGCACGCGCCTTCGATGACGTGGACGCGGCCGCCACCTATGCCACCTTCGCCAAGAACGGCGGCCTCTCGGCCAAGGGCGCGATCGTGTTCGAGAAGGACTCGACCCCGTACGCCTTCCAGTGGGTGGTGCGTCCGGACCGCAGGAACGATCCGCGCATCCTGCAGTTCATCTCGATCTACCAGAAGTCGCCCGAAGTGCGCGAGTCGCTGACCACGCTGTACGACGGCGTCATCGGCTTCGCCTGGTAATCGACTTGCCTCTCGCGCGCTGCGGCGCGTTGGTCATTCCATGAAGCAGATTCTCATGAACGCGGTCCACATGAGCTGCGTGGGCGACATCGCCCACGGCCTGTGGACGCATCCGCGCGACCAGTCCTCGCGCTACACCGACCTCGATTACTGGGCCGAGCTCGCGCGCACGCTGGAGCGCGGCTGCTTCGACAGCCTGTTCCTGGCCGACATCGTCGGTGCCAACGACGTCTACGAAGGCCGCCCCGACGCCGCCTTGCGCGCCGCGGTTCAGATGCCCATCGACGACCCGCTGCTGCTGGTGCCGGCCATGGCCCACGCCACGCGGCACCTGGGCTTCGGCGTCACCGCCAACCTGAGCTACGAGCAGCCCTATCTGTTCGCGCGCCGCTTCACCACGCTCGACCACCTGAGCCGCGGCCGGGTCGCGTGGAACGTGGTCACCGGCTTCCTCGACAGCGCGGCGCGCGCCATGGGCCAGGAGCGCCAGCTGCCGCACGACGAACGCTATGCGCGCGCCGAGGACTTCATGGACGTGGTCTACAAGCTCTGGGAAGGCAGCTGGGAGGACGATGCGCTGCCGCGCGACAAGGTGGCGGGCGTCTATGCGCTGCCGGAGAAGGTGCATGCGATCGACCACCGGGGCCCTTACTACCGCGTGCAGGGCGCGCACCTGTCCGAGCCGTCGATCCAGCGCACGCCGGTGATCTTCCAGGCCGGCGCGTCGGCGCGTGGCATCGACTTCGCGGCGCGGCATGCCGAGTGCGTGTTCGTGTCGGGCAACAAGGCGCAGGCGCGCGAGATCGTGGGCACCATCCGTGCGCGCGCCGCCGCGTTCGGGCGCGATCCGGCCGACCTGCGTTTCTTCCTCGGCGTGGTGGTGGTGGTCGCACCGACCGACGCGCTGGCCCAGGAACTCGACGCCGAGTACCGCCGCTACGCGAGCCCGCAGGCGGGCCTGGCGCACTTCTCCAGCCAGACCGGCATCGACTTCTCGCGCTATGGGCTGGACGAGCCGATCAGCCTGGTGAAGACCGAGTCGGTGCAGTCCTTCGTCGAGTCGGTCACCTCCAAGAGCGCCGGCAAGGCCTGGACCGTGCGCAAGCTGCTCGAGCAGATGACGCTCGGCAGCCGCCACACGCCCCTCATCGGTTCGCCGCAGCGCGTGGCGGACGCGCTCGAGTCGTGGGTGCGCGAGACCGACATCGACGGCTTCAATCTCGTGCGCACCGTGGTGCCCGAGGGCTTCACCGATTTCGTCGACCTGGTGATCCCCGAGCTGCAATCACGCGGCAGCTTCAAGACCACCTACGCCGAGGGCAGCCTGCGCCACAAGCTGTTCGGCGCGGGCGACCGCCTGCCGCGGCGGCATCCGGCCGGTGCGCTGCGCCGTGCGGCATCCGGCGGCGCATCGACCTGACGCGCCCGCGATTTCCTTCATCCCTTCCACCGTTCATCGCCATGACTTCACTGCCTCGCCTTCCCCGGCTGCTGCGCGCCGCCGCGCTGACCGTCTCGCTCGCCGCCGGCCTGTGCCTGGGCGCCTCCGCCCAGACGCGCGGCGGCACGCTGAACCTGATCGTGCAACCCGAGCCGCCGCTGCTGGTCAGCGCGATCCAGTCGCTGGGCCCGACGCAGTACGTCGCCGGCAAGATCTACCAGGGCCTGCTGCGCTTCTCGCCCGACCTGAAGCCGTTGCCCGAGCTGGCGCGCAGCTGGAAGGTCTCGGCCGACGGCCGCACCTATACCTTCGAGCTGGAGAAAGGCGTGCGCTGGCACGACGGCAAGCCCTTCACCGCGGCCGACGTGGTGTTCTCGCTGGGCACCGCATTGCCCGCGCTCAGCGGCCGCGTGCGCCTGGTCAAGGAGCAGCACATCGAGAGCCTGCGCGCCATCGGCGATGACCAGGTCGAGGTCAAGCTCAAGGCGCCGTTCCCGGCCTTCCTGCTGGTGTTCGAGGTCGGCACGCTGCCCATCTTGCCGCGCCACATCTACGAAGGCACCGACTACCGCACCAACCCGGCCAACCAGACGCCGATCGGCACCGGGCCCTTCGTGTTCAAGGAATGGAAGAAGGGCGCGTCGATCCGGCTCGTCCGCAACCCCGACTACTGGCGCAAGGGCCAGCCCTACCTCGACGAGGTGGTCTTCCACGTGATCCCGGATTCGGCCTCGCGCGCCATCGCCTTCGAGAAGGGCCAGGTGCAGGCGCTGCGCAGCGGCGACGTCGACAACGTCGACATCAAGCGGCTGCGCGCATTGCCCGACGTGGAGTTCACCACCAAGGGCTGGGAGAAGTTCGGCTCGGTGCTGTTCCTGCAGCCCAACCTGCGCAATGCGCCGCTGGACAACGTGAAGGTGCGCCAGGCGATCCAGCACGCACTGGACCGCCGCTTCATCATCGACCACATCTTCTTCGGCTTCGGCAAGCCGACCACCGGCCCCTTCGCCTCGAGCACGCTCTACCACGACGCCTCGGTGCTGCCGGCCTACGACTACAACCTGGACAAGGCGCGCCAGCTGATCAAGGAGTCGGGCGTGGACGTGGGCAAGCGCCCGCTGAATTTGCTGGGCGCGGCCTACGGCGGCGCCTGGGTGCGGCTGATCGAGTACACCAAGCAGCAGCTCGAGGAGATCGGCTTCCAGGTCAACGTGGTGCAGCTCGACCCGGCCGGCTGGTACAAGCGCGCGAGCGACTGGGACTTCGACCTGGCGCTGAACTTCCACTACCAGCACGGCGATCCGGAGTTGGGCGTGGCGCCGCTGTACCTGTCGTCGAACATCGCCAAGGGCACCATCTTCGGCAACATCGAGGGCTACCGGAATCCGGCCGCCGATGCACTGTGGGCCGAAGGCGGTGGCACCACCGACACGGCCAAGCGGAAGCAGGCCTACTCGGCGGTGCAGCGCATCATCGCCAACGACGTCGCGGTGGCAAACCTCTTCGAGATCGAGAACCCGACGCTGTACCGGCGCAACGTGAAGAACCTGGTGACCACGGCCATCGGGCTGAACGAATCGTTCGACAACGTCTGGATCGAGAAGCCCTGAGGCGCATCTCCGGATGGGCTGGCTGAACTTCCTGGCCGCGCGTGCGGCACGTGGCGCGCTGGTGCTGCTGATCGTGCTGGTGGCCAACTTCTTCCTGATCCGCCTGGCGCCCGGCGACCCGGCGCTGGTGATCGCGGGCGAGGTGCAATCGGACGATCCGGCCTACCTGGCGCAACTGCGCACGCAGCTCGGGCTCGACCAGCCGCTGCCGCAGCAGCTCGCGCACTACCTGGGCGGCGTGCTGCGCGGCGAGCTCGGCCATTCGGCGCGCAACCACGAAGACGTGGCGGTGCTGATCGCCGAGCGGCTGCCCGCCACCCTGCTGCTGCTGGCGAGCGCCTTCGTGTTCTCGGCGCTCGCGGGAATCGCGTTGGGCGCACTCGCGGCCTGGGCGCGCCAGGCGCGGCGCACGCGCTGGCTCGACGGCGCGATCTTCACCGCCGCGATGGTGCTGTATGCCACGCCGACCTTCTGGCTGTCGCTGATGCTGGTGATCGTCTTCTCGGTAGGCCTCGACTGGCTGCCGGCCTTCGGCATGCAGGCCATGGCCTCGGGCGCCGCCACGAGCGCCTGGGCCAATGCTGTCGACGTGGCCGCCCACCTGGTGCTGCCGACGGTGGCACTGGGCAGCCTGTACATGGCGGTCTACGTGCAGCTCACGCGCGGCGCGATGCTCGACGTGATGCACCACGACTTCGTGAAGACCGCGCATGCCAAGGGCGTGCCGCCCGGCCGCGTGATGCGGGTGCACGTGCTGCGCAACGCGCTGCTGCCGGTGCTCAGCATGGCCGGCGTGCAGCTGGGCCAGCTGGCCGGCGGCGCGATCCTGATCGAGACCGTCTTCGCCTGGCCCGGCATCGGCCGGCTGATGTTCGACGCCGTCACGCAGCGCGACTACCCGCTGCTGCTGGGCGTCTTCCTGACCACCGCCGTGCTGGTGGTGCTCTTCAACCTGTTGACCGACCTGCTGTACCGGCTGGCCGACCCACGCATCGCCCGGCAGGGCCACTGATCGTTTCGATGCCTTCGCTCCTCGCGCCGCTGTGGCGCCGTTTCCTGCGCCAGCCGGGCGCCTTGCCGGCGCTGCTGTTCCTGTGCGCGGTCGTCGTGCTGGCGCTGGCGGCGCCGTGGCTCTACACCCGCTCGCCCTGGCGCATGGTTGCCGCGCCGCTGCTGCCACCGCTGTCGCAGTGGGCCTTTCCGCTGGGCAGCGACATGCTGGGGCGGGACATCGCCGCGGGCCTGGCGCACGGGGCCCGCGCCTCCTTGCTCGCGGGCTTCGTGTCGACCGCGCTGGCGCTGGCCATCGGCGTGCCGCTGGGCGCGCTGGCGGGCTACGCCGGCGGTCGCACCGACCGCGTGCTGTCGGTCTTCATCGAGTGCTTCCAGACCGTGCCGCAGTTCGCGATGGCGGTGGTGCTGGTGGCCATTGCCGGGCCCTCGCTCGCGGTGATCATCGGCGCCATCGCCATCGTTTCGTGGCCGCCGGTCGCGCGGCTGGTGCGCGCCGAGATCATGAGCCTGCGCGAGCGCGACTTCGTCGCCGCGGCCCGCGTGGCCGGTGAACGGCCCTGGCGCATCCTGAGCGGGCAGATCCTGCCGAATGCGATGTCGCCGATCGTGGTGTGCGCCTCGTTCATGGTCGCGACCGCGATGCTCACCGAATCCGCGCTGGCCTTCCTGGGCCTGGGTGACCCGAAACTCATGAGCTGGGGCTTCATGCTGGGCGCCGGCCGCACGATGGTGCGCGAGGCCTGGTGGCTCAGCGTCTGGCCCGGGCTGGCGCTGCTGTGCACGGTGCTGTCGATCAATGTCGCGACCGAGTCGCTGCATCGCGCGCTGCATCCCGGCGCGGCCGCCACCGGCGCGCCCAGACGCGCGGCGAGGCCCGCATGAGCGCGACGCCGACGCCGGTGCTGCGCATCGAGGGCCTGCGCATCGCGCTGCCCGACGGCGCGGACCGCGCATGGGCCGTCGAGGGCGTCGACCTGTCGATCGCGCCCGGCGAAGTGTTGTGCCTGGTGGGCGAGTCGGGCAGCGGCAAGACCGTCTGCGCCCACGCGGCGCTGGGCCTGTTGCCCGAAGCCTTGAGCGTGCAGTCCGGCCGGGTGCTGCTGGAGGGCCGCGACATCCTGGCGCTCGCGCCCGGCGAGCGGCGCGCGCTGCGCGGCAACCGCGTCGCCATGGTGTTCCAGGAACCGATGTCGGCGCTCAACCCGCTGATGCCGGTGGGCGAACAGATCGCGGAAGTGCTGCGGGTGCACGGCGTGAGCCCGCGCGCCGAGGTCGACGCGCGCGTGCACGAACTGCTCACGCAGGTCGGCCTGCCGGAGCCGGCCACGCTGCGCGCGCGCCTGCCCTTCCAGCTGTCGGGCGGGCAGCGGCAGCGGGTGGTGATCGCGATGGCGCTGGCGCTGGAGCCCGCGCTGCTGATCGCCGACGAGCCCACCACCGCACTGGACGTGACCACGCAGGCGCAAATCCTCGCGTTGATCCGCGGCCTGCAGCGCCGCATGGGCATGGCGGTGCTGTTCGTCACGCACGACTTCGGCGTGGTCGCGGAGATGGCCGACCGCGTGGCGGTGATGCGCCATGGCCGCATCGTCGAGCAGGGCACGGTCGATGCGGTGCTGCGCGCGCCGGCCCATCCCTACACGCGCGCCCTGATCGACGCCGCCTTTCGCACCACGCACCTGCCACCGGCCGACGTCGATCGCTCGGCACCGCCGCTGCTCACGGTCGACGCGCTGTCGGTGCGGCTGGGCGCAACGCGGCCGCTGCTGCCATGGCGCCAATCGCGCCGGCCCGCCTCGGGCGTGCAGGCGCTCGACGGCGTCTCCTTCGAACTGCGGCGCGGCGAAACCCTGGGCATCGTGGGCGAGTCGGGCTCGGGCAAGAGCACGCTCGGGCGCTGCCTGCTGCGGCTGCTTCGGCCCGACGCCGGGCGCATCGTGATCGCCGGCACCGACATCGGCGCACTGCCCGAGCGTGCGCTGAGGCCGTTGCGGCCACGCTGGCAGATGGTGTTCCAGGACCCGCAGTCGGCGCTCAACCCGCACCACACCGTGGGGCACGGCATCGAGCGCGGCCTGCTGGCGAGCGGCATGTCCCGGGCCCAGGCGCAGCAGGAGGCGCGCGGCTGGCTCGAGGACGTGGGGCTCGACGCCAATGCCTACGCGCGCTACCCCGCGCAGTTCTCGGGCGGCCAGCGCCAGCGCATCGTGATCGCGCGCGCGCTCGCGCTGCGCCCGCAGCTGCTGGTGGCCGACGAGCCGGTGTCCGCGCTCGACGTCACGGTGCAGGCCCAGATACTGGAGCTGCTGCGTGCGCTGCAGCAGCGGCTGTCGCTGGCCATGGTGTTCATCACCCACGACCTGCGCGTGGCCGCCCAGCTGTGCCACCGGATCGCCGTGATGCAGCGCGGGCAGATCGTCGAGCAAGGCCCTGCGCAGGAACTGCTGACCCGACCCGTGCATGCCTACACGCAGCAGCTGATCGCCGCGGTGCCGGGCCTGGCGCTGTCGGTGAGTGGCCGGCCACCGCCGGCCGAGGTCCGCACGCAAGTCGCATGAAGGCGGTGGCCTGACGCCGGCCGCGCGGCGCCTCAATCCGCCGAGGCCAGGAGGGCCTCGCGGAACCAGCGCTGGCCGCTGTGCCCGTGATTGCGCTCGTGCCACACCATGCCCACGGCAAAGCCTTCGACCGGCAGCGGAGGCTCGACGGACCGGAGCTGGTAGGCGCGGCCGCGCACCAACCGCTGCGGCACGAGGGCGACGAGGTTCGATCGGGCGACGATCTCGGGAACGGACAGGAACGATGCCGCAGACAGCACCACCTTCCGGCGGTGTCCCAGCAAGGCCAGGGTGTCGTCCACCGCGGTGTCGAACTCGCCGCCGCGCAGGGACACGATCACATGCTCCAGGTCGACGAACGCGGCCACCGTCATCGCCTTGCGCAGGTGCGGATGCTTGCGGCGGCCGATGAGCACATAGCGTTCGTCGAAAAGAGGGCGCGTGCGCAGCGTCTGCGGTGCCACCGATGGCGTCATGAGCGCCAGGTCGACATCGCCGCGTGCCATCTGTGCTTCCAGCTGCGACAGGTCGAGGTGGCGCAGCGCCACCCGCACGGCTGGCGCCCTGGCCCTGAGCGCGATGACCAGCGGCAGCACCACCGCGGCCTGCAGGTAGTCGGTGCAAGCGATCGTCACCGTCAGTTCTGCCGTGGCCGGATCGAAGGCCTGTGCGACCACGGTGGACCGGACATGGTCCAGCGCCTGGCGAAGCGGTGCGAGCAGCTCGAGCGCCTTGGACGTCGGCGTCATGCCGCGCTGGGACGGAATCAGCAGCGCGTCGCCGAACAGATCCCTCAGCCGGCTGAGCTGCGCACTCACCGCGGGTTGGCTCAGGTGCAAGCGTGCCGCGGCCTTGGTCACGTTCTGCTCCGAGAGCAAGGCCTCGAGCGTCACGAGAAGGTTCAGATCGAGTCGCCTGGTATCCATGCCATGGATGGTAGACCAGCAGTTGTTCGATTTCACGGATGGCATCGGGCGGCGCAGACTTCCTTTCTTCCAAGCCACAGGCCTCTGCCGCAGAGGGAAAGAAGATGAAAGTCCTGATCGTTCACGCGCACCCCGAACCCACGTCGCTGACGCGACGCCTCGTCGCCGAGTCGGTGCGCACGCTTCAGGCCCAAGGCCATGAGGTGCTGCAGTCGGATCTCTACGCCATGCACTGGAAGGCGGTCTTCGATGCCGAGGATTTCCCCGTGCGCGCCGATCCCGAGCGGCTGTCCTTCATCGCGGAATCAGGCCATGCCTACGCCAACGGCGGCCAGACCCTCGATGTGGCGACGGAACAGGCGAAGGTGCTGGCCGCCGATGCGGTGATCTTCCAGTTTCCGCTGTGGTGGTACGGCATGCCGGCCATCATGAAAGGTTGGATTGACCGCGTGTGGGCCTACGGACTCGCCTACGGCTACAAGGATGGCGGCAACACCTACCGTTACGGCGACGGCGCCTTCAAGGGCAAGCGTGCCCTGCTGGCCGTCGCCGTGGGCGGGCCGGAGAAAGACTATTCGCCGCGAGGGATCAACGGGCCGCTCGAGCAACTGCTGTTTCCGATCACGCACGGCACGCTCTATTTCCCCGGCTTCGACGTGCTGCCCACGCACGCGGTCTACGACGCCGGACGCATGAATGCGCAGGGCCTGGTCCTGGCAGAGGCTGCCTGGTGTGCACGTCTCGAGACGCTCTTCGACGACGCGCCGATTCCCTTCAGGGCGCAGAACGGCGGGGACTATCCGGACCGCCATGTGCTGGCGGCGCACGTCGCGGTCGGGCAGACCGGATTGATGGCGCACATCGCAGAGACGGTATCGGCGCCCGCCGAAAGCGCCGTCGTATGCCACATCGACGCCTCCTGACGGGCGACTGGAGGCTGGCATGCGGGCCCGCTCAGAGCCGCGTCCGATAGACCGCCGGCGTCTCCCCGAAGGTGCGCCGGAACAGGCCGATGAACGCACTTGCGGTCGCATAGCCCAGGTCCAGCGCGATGGCGGTCACCGGCATGCCGGCCGCGAGCATTTCCAGCGAACGCATCATGCGGGCCCGCTGCCGCCAGGCCGTGAAGTTGAAGCCGGTCTCGGCCACGAAGCGGCGGCTCAGCGTGCGCGAACTCACCGCGGCCCAGGCCGCCCAGGCCTCGAGGTCGCGCGCGTCGGCCGGCTCCGCGATCAGCGCCTTCGCGATCCGCTGCAGGCGCGGATCGGCCGGCAGCGGCAAGCCGAAGGGCTCGACCGGCAGGTGGCGGATCTCGTCCAGGATCAGGGCCGCGACGTGCGCGCGGGCACCGTCGAGCGGCTGCGACTGCAGGGGCCAGCTGGTCGCCCGCAGCACGGCCTCGCGCAGCAGCCCCGAGGTGCGGATCGTGCAGGGCCGCGGCGGCAGGTCGGCGCAGGCCGATTCCGCCACATAGACGCTCCAGCCGTGGAAGGGCCCATGCGACCGGCCCGAATGCCGCTGGTGCGGCGGCAGCCACACCGCATGGATGGCGGGCACGATCCAGACGCCGTCTTCCACGCCCACTGACAGCAGGCCGCGCAGCGAGCCGAACAGCTGGCCGCGCGCATGGGAGTGCGCGCCGGACGCCAGCTCGCCGTCCTGGCTGCCCTCGGCCGCGATCACGACCGGGCCGTCGTCGCGGTCGACATGGTCGGCGAGTTGGAGCAGGGGGTCGAGCATGGCGGATTCGAGCTATTGGTTGGCCGATCCAGTCTACAGCCGCCGACTTGTTCCTTCGTACGCTGGAGGCCAACCCTTCAGGAGATTGCCCATGCGCGCAAAGGACGTCCTTCCGGACACACAGAACGAGATCGAGATCCAGGGCACCACCGTGCGCAAGGGCACGGTCGGCGCCTTCCTCGTCAACGCCGCGGCCTTCGCGAATCCGGCCCTCACGCCCGCGGCGCGCGAGGCCGCGCTGCGGGACCTCGAAGACTTGCTGCCCGCGCTGCGCGCGCTGGGCCTGTTCGAGGTGTTCGAGATCCGCGACCCGCAGCTGCGCGCTTTCGTCGAGGCGCGGATCGGCGCCGCATCGCCCGCGGAGGCGTGATGCGGCTCGACACGACGAGGTTCCCGCTGGTGTTCATGCGCGAGGCGGAACAGCAGCCGTCGGCGGTCGGCACGCCGGAGCAGGCGCTGGAAGCGTTGCTCGACCGCGGCGAGCGCTTCGTGCTGCTCACCGACCACCTGCCCGGCGACCATGCCGACGAGAGCCATGAGGACCGCAAGCAGCGTGCGCTGTTCTTCAAGCGCCACAAGGCGTGGCTGCGCGCGCTGTGCCAAGGCATGGTGCTCATCACTGGAAACCGCGCGATCCCGGCGGCGGTTCGATTGGCCGCGCAGGGCGCGGGCAAAGTGCTCGGCCTGGCGATTGCGTTCGTCGAGACCGAGCGCGAAGCGGCCGAGGCGGCTGAGAAGTGGCTGGCCAAGGCCGAAGGGGTTGGCGAGGAAGGCTGATGGGCGCTGCCAGGCCTCTTCAGGTCGCCCGATGCAGCACCACCCGCGCCTCGATCGCCCGCGCCCTCAGCTGGCCGCAGCCGCCATCGACATCCTGCCCGGCCGAGTAGCGCAGCTTGGTGAGGATGCCGCGCTGGCGCAGCGTGCGGGCGATCTGTTCGCAGCGCTCCCGCTGCGGGCGGCGGAAGGCCACGCCGTCCACCGTGTTGAAGGGGATCATGTTGAGCACGCCGTACTTGCCACCCAGCAGCGCGACGATGCCCTCGATCTCCTCATCGCTGTCGTTGACGCCTTCCAGCAGCGTCCACTGGTACTGCACCGGGTAGCCCGAAGCGCGCGCGTAGCCTTCGCTGGCCGCGACCAGTTCCGCGGGCGACATGTGCGGTGCGCGCGGCAGCAGCGTGCGGCGCAGCGCGGCGTCGGTCGTGTGCAGCGAGAGCGCCAGCGCGGGCTTCACCGTGCTCCGTTGCAGACGCTCGAAGGCGCGCGGATCGCCCACGGTGGAGAACACCAGGTTCTTGTGGCCGATGTTGCCGGCCGTGCCCAGCAGTTCGATCGCCTCCATCACGTTGTCCAGGTTGTGGGCCGGCTCGCCCATGCCCATGAACACCACCTTGGTCACGGCGCGGCGCTGGCGCGCGAGCACGACCTGGGCCACGATCTCGGCGCTGCCGACCTGGCGCAGCAGCCCGTCACGCCCGGTCATGCAGAACTGGCAGCCGACCGCGCAGCCCACCTGCGACGACACGCACAGGCCGCCGCGCGGCAGCAGCACGCTTTCCACCGTCTGGCCGTCGGCCAGCGCCACCAGCAGGCGTTCGGACCCGTCGGCCCCGGGATGGACGGCGTCGATGCGCGCCAGTCCCGCCAGCTCGGCTTCGATGCGCGGCATCGCGGCCAGCAGGGACGACGGGAAGAAGGTGTGCGGCCGGCGCCGGCCGCTGTCCTGCGGCCGCGCATGCGACCACATGCGCAGGATCCGGTGTTCGTGCAGCGGGCCGGCGCCGGCGTCCTGCAGCCGTTGCCTCAGTTCGTGGATGTGCATGGGGCTGCCCTGGAAAACAAAAAGCCTTGCAAGTCGTTGACTTGCAAGGCTTTTTCTGACTGGTGGCTCTTCACGGATTCGAACCGCGGACCTGTGGATTATGATTCCATCGCTCTAACCGACTGAGCTAAAGAGCCGAGCCCGAGATTATAGCCCGAGCTTTGTATGCCCCGTCAACTGCCTCGTGGCAATTTGTCGAGTTCTTCGGTCACCAGCCGCACGATCAGCCGGTCCAGGGTCTGGACCGAGTAGTTGCCCACGTCGTGCACGGTTTCGCGGCCCGGGCCGCTCGAAGGGCGTTCGGCGTCCTTGTAGGTCAGGAACACGAAGCGCCCGCCGGTGTACTGCGCGATCTGCCGCTGGATGTACTCGCCCTGCTTGTCGAGGCCGCTGGCGCCCACGCTGAACACCTTGATGCCCTTGCCCAGCGCCACCAGCATGTCGTCGTCGTACTGCGGGCCGCCGTAGTCCAGGTGCGGCGGCGCGTCGGCCAGCAGCACGACCATGCGGGTCGCGCCGCTGCCGCGCCAGCTCAACGTGTGCACCGTTTCGTGCAGCGCTTCGTTCATCGCCTCCGGGTAGTCGCCGCCGCCGTTGGCCTGCAGCGCGTTCAGCACGCCCTGGAAGGCGTCGAGGTCGTTGGTGAAGTCGTGGCTGCGCAGCAGGAAGGCGTCGCCCTTGTCGCGGTAGGCCACCAGGCCGAAGCAGGTGTCGGGGCGGCTGGGCAGTTGCGCCACTTCGCTGGCGATGGTGCGCAGCGTGCTCTTGAGGCGACCGATCTCGTCGGCCATCGAGCCGGTGGCGTCGATCAGGAAGACCAGGTCCAGCCGCGCGCGTGCGGGCGCCGCGTCGTCGGCCAGCACGATGTCGACCGCGCTCTTCTGGCCGCGCTGCAGGAAGCCGCCGGCCTGGCGGCCGTTCTTGCGCACCGCGATCTCGTAGACCTGGCTGGCGTTCGGGTCGAAGGCGTCGGGGTGCAGCCAGGCGCGGCCACCGGCGTCGGTGCGGGCCCACATCGCGGCGCCGCCGGGGGCGCGCACCGCCACCTCGGCATCGGGTACGACGGCGCCGCGCGCGTTGCGCACCTGCAGCAGGTAGCGCTGGCGCACGTCGCGGGCGCGGTGCGTGACCTGGGTGCGGTCTCGGAAGCGCAGGTACTCGCCGAAGTCGGCGTTGTCGTCGACCATGCCGGCGGTCACGGGCTGCTGAGCTTGCTGCGGTGTCTGGCGCGGCATGGGCAGGAGTGCCGGTTCGGTCATGCGGCGGGCCGAGGGCGCCGCGGTGATGGCCGGCGAGGGCGGCGGCGCGGCGGCGGGGATCTCCGATTCGGCGACCGAACCGTCGGCCACGGCCTCGCCGGCCTCCGCGCGATCGCTGCGCCGCTTGCTGGCGACCCCTGCACGCTCGCGCATGTCGCCGCGTGCGCTGGCCTGCGGATCGCGCCCGGGCACCTCCCGCGTCTGGATCGGACGCGCGCAGCTCAGCGCCGACGGCGCCTGGAAGTTCGGCGTGCGCAGCACGGCCGCGCCGCTGGGCCACTGCGGTGGCGTGCCTGGCGTGGGCCGCGGCGGTTGCGGTTGGGGCGTGGGCTCGGGCCAGGCGGTGGGGCCTTCGACCACCACGCTCCGGGCCTGGCAGGCGCCGAGCAGCAACTGCGCGCACAGCAGCACGACGACGGCGCGTGTACCGCGTGAAGTGCGTCGCGCACCGGAAGGCAGGACCGAAACGGCCGAAAGCGCGGCCGCGGGAGGGGTGGAAGCAGGCAGGGTCATCGAGGACTCCGAGGGTGAGTGATGTCCTTGATACGGCCGGCCACGGCGTTCGGGGTTGGCTTGCGCCAAAGAAAACGCAGCGTGCAAACCCCGAACGCCGTCGCCGCGCGTACAAGCTGAGGTGAGAATCTGTCCATGCAGTCCCCCCCCAGCGTCGCGGCTTCCGCGATCCACGCCACCCTCCCGGACGACCAGCTGATGCTGGCCTATGCCGGCGGCGACACCGCGGCCTTCGACGTGCTCTATGCGCGCCACGAAGGCGCGCTGTACCGTTTCGTGCGGCGGCTGCTGGGCGTGCGGCTGGCGGCCGAGGTCGACGAGGTGTTCCAGGAGACCTGGGTGCGCGTCATCACGGCGCGCGCCAGCTTCTCGCCGCAGGGCGCCACGTGGCGCACCTGGGCCTTCACCATCGCGCACAACCTGGCGATGGACCGGCTGCGCGCGAGCGGGCGCCAGGTGGTGTTCCATGCGCACGACGAGGACGGCGACGGCGTCGAGGCCGCGCAGCTGTTCGGGCGGGCCCTGGTCAACGACCTGGGGCAGCCGATCGATGCGGCGCATCCCTCGGCCGAGGACATGGCCTTCTGGCGCTCGGCCGGCCGGCGGCTGCTGAACTGCCTCGACGAACTGCCCGACGAGCAGCGCGCGGCCTTCCTGCTGCACCACGAAGACGGCTTCACGGTCGAAGCCCTGGCCGCCACGCTCGAGATCGGCTTCGAGACGGTGCGCAGCCGGCTGCGCTATGGCATGAAGAAGCTGCGCGGCTGCATGGAGCGCTATCTGACGGCGCTGGGGGAGGGCGTATGAGCGCCGTGCCGGGCCGTCCCGGGCCAGCGTGCACCGCAGCGCAGCGCGCGGAGGTTTCCCAGTGAGCGATCCGACCCTCATCCACGACGACCCAGACGATCTGCGCGACCCCGTGCTGCAGCGCGCGCTCGAGAACGCGCCCGATCAGGCGGCCACGCCCGACTGGCGCCTGGGCCAATCGATCCGCGCGATGGCGCACGAGGCCGTGGCGCCCTCGTTGCCCGAACTGCCGGTGCCTGCAGAGCGCTCTTGGTGGCAGCGCCTGCTCGGCATCGGCGCGGGCGGCGGTGTGCCATGGAACGCGGCCTTCGCGACCGTGCTGGTCGGCGTGCTGGTCACGCTGATGTGGCAGCGCGAAGAGGTGCCGGGTGCACGGCTCGATGGCCCGCAGGAAAAAGCGGCGCCCACAGCCTCCGCCTCGGCACCCCCGGCGGCCGAGATCGCACAAAGTGCACCTGCACCTGCACCTGCACCTGCACCTGCGCCTGCCCCTGCACCCGCTGCACCCGAGCCTGCGGCCGCACCCGCACCCGCACCCGCACCCGCACCAGCACCAGCACCAGCACCAGCACCAGCACCAGCACCCAGCGCGCTCGACGCCCAGTTGGCCGAGTCCCGGGAGACCACCGCGGCCGCCACGCGCGCGCTCGACCAGGAAGAAGCCCGCGTGAAGCGCGAACGCCAGGCCGACAGCGACGCGGCCGCAGCGCGCGCCCGTGTCCTCAAGAAGGAGGCCGCGCGGTCACCGGCACCGGCGCCAGCGCCGGCACCGCCCGCTGCACCGGCGACGGCGACGGCCGATGCGCAGTCCGCCCGCGCGAGCAAGCAGGCGGCGATCGCCGAGCGTCGGGCCTTCGCGGCCCCGCAGGACGCCGCCCCCGCAGCCGCGCCACCGCGCGCGGCGGCCGTGGCACCGGCGCCTACAGCGACCGAGCCGGCCGCAACGGCCGCGCCGCCGAGCTTCGCCGCGCTGTCGCAATGGACCGTGCTGCACATCACCCGCCCCGACGGCGAAACGCGCACCTTGCAGCGGGCCGAGGCGCGCGAGCTGGGCGCGCTGATCGGCTCGGCGGCCTTGGCGGGCGTGAGTGCCCGGCCGTTGCGCGCCAAGGTCGATTGGCGCATCACGCTGGAGCGCAATGGCGAGGCACTGGCCGTGATGGAACTGGCCGGCGGCCAGGTGCGCTGGCGCGAGGAAGGTGTGGCGCCGGGCATCGGGACGCCGGGCGCCGGCGCGATGAAGGGCTTGCGCGCGGCACTGGAAGAAGCGAGCGCCCCGGCGCCATCGCAACCGCAGTCACCGTCACGCTGAGGCGCGGCCGGTGACGGCTCAGGGCCTGGTCACCCGGTTTCCGGGGATCGCGTGGGCTGAGCCAGGCCCCGGCTTCACTCGTGCTTGAAGTCAGCCTTGCGCTTGGCCACGAAGGCGTCCATGCCTTCCTTCTGGTCGTGGGTGGCGAACAGCGCGTGGAACAGCCGGCGCTCGAACATCACGCCGTCGCTCAGGCCGCTCTCGAAGGCGCGGTTGACCGATTCCTTGGCCGCCATCACTGCGATCTGCGAGAAGTCGGCGATCTGCAGCGCCGCGCCCAGGGCCTCGTCGGCCAGCTTGTCGAAGGGCACCACGCGGCTCACCAGGCCCGCGCGTTCGGCTTCGGCGGCGTCCATCATGCGGCCGGTGAGCGCCATGTCCATGGCCTTGCTCTTGCCCACCGCGCGCGGCAGGCGCTGCGTGCCGCCGGCACCGGGGATCACGCCCAGCTTGATCTCGGGCTGGCCGAACTTGGCGTTGTCGGCCGCGATGATGAAGTCGCACATCATGGCCAGCTCGCAGCCACCGCCCAGCGCAAAGCCCGACACGGCCGCGATCACCGGCTTGCGGATGCTGCGGATGGTTTCCCAGTTGCGCGTGATGTAGTCGCCCTTGTAGGCGTCGATGAAGCTGTACTTGGCCATCGCGCTGATGTCGGCGCCGGCGGCAAAGGCGCGTTCGCTGCCGGTGATGACGATGCAGCCGATCGCGCCGTCGGCGTCGAAGGCCTTGAGCGCGGTGCCCAGCTCGGTCATCAGCGCGTCGTTGAGCGCGTTCAGCGCCTTGGGGCGGTTCAGGGTGATGACGCCGACCTTGCCGGCCTCGGTGCGCACTTCGATGTTTTCGTAGCTCATGCTGTCTCCGTGAGAGGTAAAGGAATGGGGGGGATGCGGGTCACTATAACCAGCGGCGTGTGAATGGAATGTCAACTTTGTTGAGAATAATTCGCATTTAGAATGCGCCAACGATATGGAGTTGCCCATGGAAGAAAACGCCGTCCTGTTGCGCGCCTATGCCCGGGCGCAGGAGCGCTGTTCGCGCCTGCTGGCCGAGCAGGCCGCCCAGATCGTGCGGCTGCGCGCCGCGCTGATCGTGCGCGACTCGGCGCTGGCCATGGTGCGCGAAGCCCTGACGGCGCCCGCCACCGGCGTGTCGCTGCCCAAGCGCCTGCAGAACCTGCTGCTGCCCGCGCGGCGGCGCGCCATGCGCTCGCCGCTGCCCGAGGCCGACCTGCGCGAGAAGGCGGTGCTGTGCGTGGGGCGGGCGGAAGAGGCCTCGGCGATGGCACGCCAGCTGGTGGAGATCGCGGGCGGCCGCTACCTGCACCACGACGGCCAGGACGACGTCGACGCCGCGGCCCTCGAGGCCAGCCTGCGCGCGGCCGACCTGGTGATCTGCCAGACCGGTTGCATGAGCCACGGCGCCTACTGGCGCGTGCAGGACCATTGCCGGCGCACCGGCAAGCCCTGCGTGCTGGTGGGGCAGGAGCAGCCGATCCGCTTCGTGCGGCGCGGGGAGACGGTGGATTTCTAGGGTCTCAAGCTGCGGGTGCAGAGCCGCACCGCGTGAAACCGCTGGGCCCGAATACCAGAGACACCGCAGAACCGGCTTCGCCGGGCTGCAGGTGTCGCCCCCTTGAGGGGGAGGCAGCGACACGAAGTGCGCTGGATCGGGGGTGGGCCCAGGGAGGAGGGGAGGCAGCGACACGAAGTGCGCTGCATCGGGGGGTGGGTCAGCTCAACCAGGCCGAGAGTTTGGCGGCGTCCTGGGCGAACAGCCGCCAGGTCGTCTCGCCGCTCGGCAGCGTGAGCGCCAGCCGCAGCAGGCGCTTGTCGCGCGCCACCAGGGCCGTCGCCTTCTGCTGCGCATCGCCGAGGTAGAGCGCCAGGTCGTCGAGCTTGGCCAGGCGCCAGCCTTGGGCGTGTCGGCCCTTGCTGGCGGGCAGTTCGATGCCGATCCATTCGTCGCCGGCCGAGAAACCGGCCTTCTCCGCGGCACTGCCGCGCAGCACCACCTTCACCTGCACGCTGCCGTTGGTTTCGGCCACGCGCAGGCCCAGCGCCTGGGCGCGCTGCGCCGGGTCGTCCAGCGCGGCCACGCCATGCGCGCGCAGCAGCTCCGACAGGGGCAGCTCGTCGGTGCCGTGCACCCATTGCGCGAGCTCGGTCGCGAAGGCGCGCCGGCCCACGGTTTCCAGCGCCGCCGCGACCATGGCCTCGTCGATCGGGCCGCCGCCGCTGCGTGTCCACAGCAGGCGCATCACGTCGTCGAGCGTGCCATGGCCTTCGCGCCGCAGCGTGAGGTCCAGGCACAGCGCGACCAGCGCGCCCTTGGTGTAGTAGCTGATGGTCTGGTTGGCGGTCTGCTCGTCCTGGCGGTAGTACTTGACCCAGGCGTCGAAGCTGGCCTCGGCCACCGACTGCACCTGCCGGCCGGGCGCCTGCAGCACCTGGTTGATGGTCTTGTTGAGCAGCTTGAGGTAGGTCGCGTCGTCGATGCGGCCGGCGCGGCGCAGCAGCAGGTCGTCGTAGTAGCTCGTGAAGCCCTCGAAGAACCACAGCAGCCGCGTGTAGTTCTCCTGCGCGTAGTCGTAGCGCTCGAACTCCGAAGGCCGCAGCCGCTTGACGTTCCAGGTGTGGAAGTACTCGTGGCTGATCAGGCCCAGCAGCGTGGTGTAGCCCTCGGGCTGCTTCTTGGCGCCGCGCTGCGGCAGGTCGTGGCGGGTGCAGATCAGCGCGGTCGAGTGGCGGTGCTCGAGCCCGCCGTAGCCGTCGTCGACCGCGTTGAGCATGAACACGTAGCGGTCGTGCGGCGGCTTGCCGCCCCCGCGCTTGCCGACCTTGCCGCCGTGCCAGAAGCGCATCTGCGTCTCGCAGATCGCCCGCGTGTCGGCGATGAGCCGTTCGCCGTCGAAGGAGGCGGTCGCGCCCGCCACCACGAAGCGGTGCGGCACGCCGCCGGCCTCGAAGCTGGCGCTCCAGAAGTCGCCCAGCTCGACCGGGCTGTCGGCCAGCTCGTCGTAGTTGTCGGCGCGGTAGAGGCCGAAGCCGTGGGCGTCGGCCTTCGCTGGGCGCAGCGCGGTGGCGCACTGCCAGCGCGCGCGCCCGGCGATCGTCGGCGGCGCCACGATCTCCAGCGCATGCGGCAGGCCGGTCTGGCCGTCGACCTGCAGGCACAGGCTGGTGCCGTTGAAGAAGCCGCGGTCGGCATCGAGCCAGGCGGTACGCACCGAGTGGTCATAGGCGCAGACCTCGTAGCGCAGCACCAGCGGCTTGCCGGCGGCGCAGTCGGTCTGCCAGCTGTGCTTGTCGAGCTGCGTCAGCGCCACCTTGCGCCGGCCCTGGGTGGCGCGCAGCTGCTGCAGGTTCTTGGCGAACTCGCGCACCAGGTAGCTGCCCGGGATCCACACCGGCAGCGCCACGCGCTGCAGCGCGGCGGGCGAGGCGATGGTCAGCGTGACGGCGAACAGGTGCGCGTGCGGGTCCGCGCATTCCACGCGGTAGTGGATGGCCTCGGTGCCGGCCATCACTTGGCCGCTGCGAGCATCTTCTCGACCTGGGCGGCCGGGATCGCGCCCGGAGCGCGGGTGCCGTCGGCGAAGATCACGGTCGGCGTGCCCGTGATGTTGTACTTGCGGCCGAACTCGATGTTGCGCTGCAGGGCCGCGGTGTCGCAGCTGCCCGTGGGGGGCTTGGCGCCGGTGCTCATCCAGTCGTCCCAGGTCTTGGCCTTGTCCTTGCTGCACCAGATGTCGCGCGACTTGACGTTCGAGTCCGGCCCCAGCACCGGGTAGAGGAACAGGTAGACCGTGACGTTGTCGACGTTCTTCATCTCGCGCTCGAACTGCTTGCAGTAGCCGCAGTTCGGGTCCTCGAACACCGCCAGCTTGCGCTTGCCGTTGCCGCGCACGATCTTGAAGGCGTCCTTGACCGGCAGCTTGTCGAAGTCGACCGTGCTGAGCTTCTCGACCCGTTCCTCGGTCAGGTTGCGGCGCGCCTGCACGTCGATCAGGTTGCCCTGCAGCAGGTAGTTGCCCTGCTCGTCGGTGTAGTAGATCTCGAAGCCGTTGATGCGGACTTCGTAGATGCCCGCGACCGGCGTCTTGCTCACCTCGTCGATGTTGGCGAACTGCGGAATGCGCGAGGCCAGGTTCTTGCGGATGTCGGCTTCACCGGCGACGGCCGCCAGCGTGCTGCCCAGCGCGAGCGCGGCGAAGAGGATGCGGATAGTTTTCATGCCTGACCGAGTGAGGTTGTTCGCGGAAGTTCAGAGAGATGGCGCGGGCGTCGTCACCGTGCGCCCATGGCGTGGCCGGCGATCCAGTGTTTGAGCAGGCGCGTGCGATCGAAGCCGCGCATGCCCCAGTTGCGCAGCGCCGGCAGCGGGTCGGTGCTGTGCGCGAACAGCTGCTGCAGGCCGTCGGTGGCCAGGCTCATCGAGAGCACGTCGGTGCGGCGCGTGCGTTCGTAGCGGCGCAGCAGGCGCGCATCGCCCACGCTGCGCCAGTACTCGCGGCCCTTGAGCACGTCGGCCAGCGCGGCCACGTCGGCCAGTCCGAGGTTCAGGCCCTGGCCCGCCAGCGGATGCACGGTGTGGGCCGCGTCGCCGGCCAGCGCCCAGGCCTTGCCGTCGGCGCCTGCGAAGCGCCCGGTCCAGCGGTCGGCGATGGCGCGCTGCAGCGGCCAGGCGGCGCGTTCACTGCTCAGCGTGAGCGCGCCCAGCGCATCGTGGCTGGCTTCGCGCACTGCGGCATTGAATTCCTCGGCGCCGAGCGCCAGCAGTGCCGGCGCGCGCAATTGTTCGACCGACCACACCAGCGCGAGCGAGCGGCCGTCGGCGCCGCCCAGCGGCAGCAGGGCCAGCACCTCGCCCCGGTCGTTGAACCACTGGCGCGCGATGCCATCGTGCGGGCGCTCGGCGTCGAGCCGGGCGGCGATCGCGTGCTGCGGGTAGCGCGTGACCTCGTAGCTCACGCCCAGCGCCTCGCGCGTGGCGCTGGCCTTGCCTTCGCAGACCACGGTCAGGGCCGCGCTCACGGGCGCGGACACCACGTCGATCAGCGGCTGGAAGCGCACCGCATCGGCCAGCTGCCGTTCGAGCGCGGGCACGTCGACGATCCAGGCCAGCGCCTCGACCTTCTGCGCCGCGGCATCGAAGCGCACGTGGCCGCCGTCGTCGCCGTTGACGCGCATCTCGCGCACCGGCGTGGCATGGGCCGCATCGGGCCAGGCCCGCAGCGACTCGAGCAGGTTCTTCGACGCCGCATTGAGCGCGTAGGCGCGCACGTCCTGGGCGGGGTGTTCGGGGAGAGTGGCTGCCTCGGGCGCGACGAGCGCGACGCGCACCCGTTCGCGCGCCAGCAGCAGCGCCAATGTGCGTCCGACGATGCCGGCGCCGCGAATGCAAACCTCGGGGGAAAGGGCCATCGGGGCATTGTAGGCAGGCGCCCTGCGCACCCGCGGGAACCGGGGACAATCGCCGCTTCGCCGCCCTGAGGTTCCGACCGTGACCGACACCGCTTTCGACCTGCGCGCCACCATCGCGCGCCTCTTCGTCTATCCCATCAAGTCCTGCGCCGGGGTCGAGCTGCCCGAGGTGCTGCTGACCGAGACCGGGCTGGAGTTCGACCGTGCCTGGATGGTGGTCGACGCGCAGGGCGGGTTCGTGACCCAGCGCGAGCTGCCGCGCATGGCGCTGATCCAGCCGACCCTGAAGCACATGGAGATGGTGCTGCGCGCGCCCGGCATGCTGGCGCTGCACATCGCCTTCGACCGCGTCGAGAAGCCGGTGCGCGTGAAAGTGTGGCGCGACGAAGTGGCCGCCTACGACATGGGCGACATCGCGGCCCAGTGGTTCAGCGACTTCCTCTCGGAGCCCGGCCGCCCGCAGGTGCTGCGGCTGGTGCGCTTCGACCCCGAGCAGAAGCGCCTGTCGAACATGGCCTGGACCGATGGCGTCGAGGCCGAGAACCAGTTCGCCGACGGCTTCCCGCTGCTGGTCACGAGCGAGGCCTCGCTGGCCGAACTCAACGACAAGCTGCTGGCCGCGGGGCATGCTGCGGTCACGATGGCGCGCTTCCGGCCCAACATCGTGCTGGCCGGCATCGAGGCGCAGGACGAGGACCGGGTCGAGACGATGCACGTGGCGACCGCCGAAGGCCAGGCGCGGCTGCAGCCGGCCAAGCCCTGCCCGCGCTGCCCGATCCCCGACATCGATCCGCTCACCGCCGTCTCGAGCCCCGAGGTCAACGACATGCTGCGCACCTACCGCGCCCATGCGCGGGTCAATGGCGCGATCACCTTCGGCATGAACTGCATCGTGCTCGAGGGGGTGGAGCACCTGCTCAAGGTGGGGCAGTCCGTCGACGCGAACTACCGCTTCGAATGAGTTCGTCTTTTCCAGGAATGCCACGGAACCGGCTTTGCCGGGTCGTGGGCATTGCCCCCTGCAAGGGGGAGGGAGGCCACACGAAGTGGGCAAGCCTGGGGGTTAGCCAAATGCCACGCCGGCAATCAGGATGATGTTGGCGTAGGGCGTGCACTCGCCCGTGCGCACGATGGCGCGGGCCCTGGCGCTGCGCTGCTTGAACTCCTCGTGCGACACGGTCTGCGGTGCGATGCCCAGCGCCTGCGGATACCAGCCGGGCAGCTGCCGGTCGGTGCCCAGCGCCTCCTCGGCCACCACGATGGCTTCGACCTGCAGCTCGGACAGCACCGCGTCCAGCACGTCGACCAGCCGCGGCACGCCGCGCGCCACGGCCAGGTCGATGCGGCGCGGGCCTGCGGGAATGGGCAGGCCGGCATCGCCGAGCACCAGCATGTCGCCGTGGCCCATCGAGGCGATCAGCTGGGACAGTTCGGCATGCAGCAAGGGCGAGCGTTTCACAGCGTGCTCCAGTCGGGGGGCAGCGGGCTTTGCCGCAGCACGGCGTCGCGCCGCGGGATGGAGGGTTGGGCGCCGGGCTGCTGGATGCACAGCGCGGCGGCGCGGATGCCCAGGCGCACCGCGTCGTCGAAGGCCTGGCCCTCGCCCAGCGCCACCGCCAGCGCCCCCAGGAAGGTGTCGCCCGCGGCGGTGGTGTCGACTGCCTGCACGGTCGGCGCAGGATGGTGGCGTGCGCCCTCGGCATCGATCGCCACCGCGCCGCGCGCGCCGAGCGTGACGACCACGCGCGCGATGCCCTTGGCACGCAGCGAACGGCCGGCGGCGGCGGCTTGCTGCGGCGTGTCGGCGGCCAGGCCGCACAGCGCCTCGGCCTCGAGCTCGTTGACCACCAGCGTGTCGATCCGCGACCACAGCGCGTCGGGGATCGGCTGCATGGGCGAGGGGTTGAGCATCACCTTGCAGCCTGCCTCGTGCGCCAGCGCGACGGCGCGCAGCACCGGCGCCATCGGCGTCTCGAACTGCGTCACCAGGAAGGCGGCGCCCTGCAGCTGCGGCTGCAGCGCGGCCTCGTCGAGTTCGACCCGGGCGTTGGCGCCGGGCACGATCACGATGCGGTTCTGGCCGCTGTCCTCGACCAGGATCAGCGCGGTGCCCGTGGCCTCGCCGGCCACGGTGCGCAGCGCGGCGGTGTCGATGCCGTCGCCTTCGAGCGCCTCGCGCAGCGCCGCGCCATGCGCGTCATCGCCCACGCAGCCGATCATCCGCACCTGGCCGCCCTGGCGCGCGCAGCTCACGGCCTGGTTCGCGCCCTTGCCGCCGGGGATGCTGGCGATCGAATGGCCTTGCAGGGTCTCGCCCGCGGCGGGCGCGTGCGGCACACGCAGCACCAGGTCCATGTTGAGGCTGCCGAGCACCACGATGCGCGGTGCGGGGTGGCTGGGGCGGGAAGAAGGCGACGGACTCACGGGATGCGGGACTTTCGGGAAGAGGTGGTGGAAGGGGCGGCGACCGGCGCGGGCACGGCCGCCTCGCGGAAACTCGCATGGCGCGCGGTCGAGCCGCGCACGCACAGCTCGGGTTGCAGCACCACCTTGCGCGCGTCGCGGCGCTGGCCGCCCACGCGCTCGAGCAGCATGTCGACCGCCAGCGCGCCGATGCGCTCCTTGGGCTGGGCCACGGTGGTGAGCGGCGGGCTGGTGTAGGCCGAGAGTTCGATGTCGTCGAAGCCCACGATCGAGATCTCGTCGGGCACGTGCACCCCGCTCTCGTGCGCGGCACGCAGCGCGCCGATGGCCATCAGGTCGTTGCAGGCGAACACGGCCGAGGGCCGGTCGGCGGTGCGCAGGATGGCGTGCATGGCCTCGTAGCCGCTCTGGCTGGTGAAGCTGCCGCGCCACAGCAGCGCGTCGGCATGCGCCGTGTCGGGCGTCGCGCCGGCCTCGGCCAGCGCCAGGCGCCAGCCTTCGATGCGCTGCTCGCTGGGCGCCACGCCCACCGGCCCGCCGATGCAGGCGATGCGCCGGTGGCCCAGCGACAGCAGGTGCCGCGCCGCGAGCAGGCCGCCCTGCATGTGCGCGGTTTCCACCAGGTCGCAGGCCGGGTCGGCGATCTCGCGGTCCAGCAGCACGGTCGGCACGCGCAGGCCGTGTAGCTGGCGCACCAGCGAGTCGTCGTCGGCCGGGCCGGTCGACACCACGATCAGCCCGTCGATGCGGCGCTCGGCCAGCACCTGCAGGTAGACGCTCTGGCGGTTCGGCTCGTCGTCGGTGTTGCACAGCACCAGCGTGTAGCCGGCGCCGAAGCAGCGATCTTCCACGATGCGCACGATCTCGGCGAAATAGGGGTTCGAGCAGTTGGGGATCAGCATCCCCAGCGTCGAGGTGGTGTTGCTCTTCAGGCTGCGCGCCATCGCGTTGGGCACGTAGCCCAGCGCGCGGATGGCGAGCTCCACGCGCTCGCGCACCGCGGGGCTCACATGGCGCGTGGCGTTGACCACGTGCGACACGGTGGTGACGGATACCCGCGCCTCGAGCGCGACGTCCTTGAGGGTGGCCATGGCGTGCCGCTTCCTTCAGGCCAGGCGGCGGTCGGCGCGGCGCTGGCGCAGCGTGTCGATGATCACGGCCACCACGATCACCGCGCCGGTGATGATGCGCTTGCTCGGCTCGCTGGCGCCCACCTGGGCCAGCCCGGCCTCGAGCACCGCGATGATCAGCACGCCGAAGAAGGTGTTGATCACCGAGCCGCGCCCGCCCATGAGGCTGGTGCCGCCGATCACCACGGCCGCGATCACCTGCAGCTCGATGCCCACGCCGGCGTTCGGGTCGGCCGCCTCGAGCCGCGCCGACTGCATCAGGCCCGCGAGCCCGGCCAGCAGCCCGGTCACGGCGAACACGACGATGCGGATGGGGCGCGGGTCCACGCCCGCCAGGCGCATCGCTTCCTCGTTGGTGCCGATACCGACCACGTAGCGGCCGAACACCGTGCGCGTGAGCACCAGCTGGCCCACCACGACCAGCACCACCGCCAGCACGAAGGCGGCGGAGATGCCGCCGATCCAGGGCGCGGCCAGGCCGGAGATCGCATCGCCCACGTACTGGGTGCGCGAGTCGGTCACCAGGTAGGCGCCGCCGCGCACGGCCTCGAGCATGCCCAGCGAGACGATGAAGCTCGGCAGCCGCCAGGCCACCGACACCGCGCCCGTGACCGTGCCGCACAGCAGGCCGGTGAGCAGGCCCAGCACCGCGGCCACGGGCACCGAGAGCTTCCATTCGAGGATCGCGGCGGCAGTGACGGCCGCGCTCAGCGCCAGCACCGAGCCCACCGACAGGTCGATGCCCGCGATGATCAGCACGAAGGTCATGCCGACCGCCATCACGGCCAGCGCCGGGATCTCGTTGGCGATCGAGAGGAAGGTGTCGCGCGTGAGGAAGTATTCGCTCATCGAGCCGAACAGCGCGATCATGCCCACGAGCACGGCCGTCAGGCCCAGGTAGGTGCCGAGCTGGCCCCGGAGGGCGGACGGCGCGGCGGGCGAAGCGGTGGCGGGGGAGGCAGCGGTCATGGTGTGTCGGCCGTGGCCGAGGAAGAAGAGGAGGCAGCGTGCCCGGTGGCATCGCTGAAGGCGGCGGCCAGCAGCGACTGCTCGCTCCACTGGCCGCGCTCGAACACCGCGACCAGCCGGCCGGCGCTCATCACGCCGATGCGGTCGCACATGGCCATCAGTTCGCGCAGGTCGCTCGAGACCATCAGCAGGGCCTTGCCGGCGTCGGTCATGCGGTCGAGTTCGGCGTACAGGTCGGCGCGCGCGCCCACGTCCACGCCGCGCGTGGGTTCGTCGAGCAGCAGCACCTTGCATTCGCGGTGCAGCCAGCGCGCGAACACCACCTTCTGCTGGTTGCCGCCGCTGAGCGTGGCCACCGGTTGTTCGATGCTGCGCGAGCGCACGCGCAGCAGGTCGACCAGGCGCTGGGCGATGCCGCGCTCTTTGGCGCGCAGCAGCCAGCCGCCGCGCGAGATCGCGCCCAGGTCGCTCAGCGTGGCATTGACGCGGATCGACTGGGTGAGCAGCAGGCCCTGCGACTTGCGGTCTTCGGTGACCAGGCCGATGCCCGCGCGGATCGCCTGCATCGGCGAGCGCCAGCCCTGGCGCGCCGGCTGCGTCGCCTGGCCGTTCTCGTACAGCGTGATCCCGCCGCGGTCCGCGCGGTCGGCGCCGAACAGCAGGCGCACGAGCTCGGTCCGGCCCGAGCCGACCAGGCCGGCCAGGCCCATCACCTCGCCGGCATGCAGGTCGAGGTCCACATCGCGCACCGCCTGGGCCCGGCCCAGGCCACGGGCGCTCAGCAGCACCGGCCCGGCGACGCGGCGCGCGCGGCCTTCGTGTTCGTGCACCGCGCGCCCGACCATGCGCTGGACCAGCTCGGCTTCGCGCACGCCGGCCATGGGCCGCACGTCGACCAGCCGGCCGTCGCGCAGCACCGCCACGCGGTCGGCGATGCGCTGCAACTCTTCGAGCCGGTGCGACACGTAGACGATCGCCACGCCGCGCGCCTTGAGCCGGTCGATCTGCTCGAACAGGTGCGACGTCTCGCGCGGCGTGAGCATCGCGGTGGGCTCGTCGAGCACCAGCACGCGCGTGTCGTCCTGCAGGTTGCGCGCGATCTCGACCATCTGCTGCTGGCCGATGCCCAGCCGGGCCACCGGCGTGGCCGGGTCGATGTGCGCCATGCCGATCTTGGCCAGCTGCAGCGCGGCCAGTTCGTGCAGCCGGCCGCGCCGGACCCAGCCGGCCTGGTGCGGCAGGCGGTCGAGCAGCAGGTTCTCGGCCACCGACAGCGTGGTGACCAGGCCCAGCTCCTGCATCACCATGCGCACGCCCAGGCGCTCGGCCTCGCGGCGCGAGCCGGGCGCGAAGGGCTGGCCGTCGAGCAGCATGCGGCCGCGCGTGGGCTGCACCAGGCCGCAGACCATCTTCGACAGCGTGCTCTTGCCGGCGCCGTTCTCGCCCGTGAGGGCCAGCACCTCGCCGGCGTTCAGCACCAGCGAGACGTCGTCGAGCACCGGCGCCGCATAGTCCTTGCCGAGCGCGCTCAGCGCCAGCACCGGGGTGGCCGTCGGGGCGGCGGGGGAGGAAGTCAAGGTGTGGGCGTCCGGTCGGCGGGCCTGGCGGCCTACTTGCTGTCCTTGGTGACCAGCACCACGTCGGTCTTCACCGCGGCCGGCATGTCCGCCTGCTTCTTCTTGTCGGCGATGGCCTTGAGCGCGGTCTCGATGCCGAACACGGCCTGCTTGGCGGCGAACTGGTCGGCGGTGGCGAGCACGCGGCCGTCTTTCAGCATCGGCTTGATGGCGCCGATGTTGTCGTAGCCCACCACCAGCACCTTGCCGGTCTTGCCCGCGGCCTTGACCGCCGCGACCGCGCCCAGCGCCATGCTGTCGTTGCCGGCCAGCAGGGCCTTGAGGTCGGGGTGCTCGCGCAGCATGCCGGCGGCCACCGTGTTGGCCTTGTCGATCTCCCACTGGCCCGACTGCACGCCCACCACCGTCACGCCGGCGGCCTTCATCGCGTCCTGGTAGCCCAGCGTGCGCTGTTGCGCATTGAAGGTGGTCGACACGCCTTCGATGATGCCGACCTTGTCGCCGGCCTTGAGTTCCTTGGCCAGCGCATCGCCCACCAGCTTGGAGCCGGCACGGTTGTCGGGGCCGACGAAGGGCACCTGGATGCCCTTTTCCTTGAGCGCCGCGGCGTCGAGCTGGTTGTCGATGTTGACCACCAGGATGCCCTTGTCGATGGCGGCCTTGATCACCGGCACCAGCGCCTTCGAATCGGCCGGGGCGATCACCAGCGCGTTGATCTTCTGCGCCACCATCTGCTCGACCATCTTGATCTGGGCCGCGGTGTCGGTTTCGTCCTTGATGCCGTTGGCGACCAGCGTGTACTCGGCGGCATGCGCCTTCTGGTGCGCCTTGGCGCCGTCTTCCATGGTGCGGAAGAACTCGTTGGCCAGCGACTTCATGACCAGTGCCACCTTGGGCTTGTCCTGGGCGAAGGCGGGCGTTCCGGCGATGGCGCCCAGGAGCGTCAGGGCGGCAGCGCTTTGCAGGGTACGGCGGGTGAACTTCATGGTCGATGTCTCCAGGGTTGGGTGAGCGGCGAGGGGCCACCGGTCTTGGCCGGGGTCGCGATCTTAGTGGACGAAAACGTTTGCGCAAACGTTTGCTTATCGGGTCAAACCCCTATGCGACAGGCGTTCCGCAGGGGCGTGCGCGGTGCGCCGAAGGGCGTGCCACCCGGGGGACACGCGGGACCGCCTAAAATCGTGGGTTACCCAAGAGGACCTCCCATGAGTTTGCAATGCGGCATCGTCGGCCTGCCCAACGTCGGTAAATCCACCCTTTTCAATGCGTTGACCAAGGCCGGTATCGCTGCGGAGAACTACCCCTTCTGCACGATCGAGCCCAACACCGGCGTGGTCGAGGTGCCCGATCCGCGGCTGGCCCAGCTCAGCCAGATCGTGAACCCCGAGCGCATCGTCCCGGCGATCGTCGAGTTCGTCGACATCGCGGGCCTGGTGGCCGGCGCCAGCACGGGCGAAGGCCTGGGCAACAAGTTCCTCGCGCACATCCGCGAGACCGACGCCACGGTGAACGTGGTGCGCTGCTTCGACGACGACAACGTGATCCACGTGGCCGGCCGCGTCGACCCGATCTCCGACATCGAGGTGATCCAGACCGAGCTCTGCCTGGCCGACCTGGCCACGGTCGAGAAGGCGCTGCACCGCCACACCAAGGTCGCGCGTTCGGGCGACAAGGACGCGCAGAAGCTGGTCGGCCTGCTCGAGCGCTGCCAGAAGGCGCTCAACGAGAACATCCCGGTGCGCGCACTGGAGTTCACCAAGGAAGAGCAGCCGCTGGTCAAGAGCTTCACGCTGATCACCGCCAAGCCCGCGATGTTCGTGGGCAACGTGTCGGAGACCGGCTTCGAGAACAACCCTTACCTCGACCGGCTGCGCGAGTACGCCGCCAAGCAGAACGCGCCCGTGGTGGCGATCTGCGCCAAGATCGAAGCCGAGCTGTCCGAGATGGACGACGAGGACAAGACCATGTTCCTGGCCGAGATCGGCCAGGACGAGCCGGGCCTGAACCGCCTGATCCGCGCCGCCTACTCGCTGCTGGGCCTGCAGACCTACTTCACCGCCGGCGTGAAGGAAGTGCGCGCCTGGACCATCCACATCGGCGACACCGGCCCGCAGGCCGCCGGCGTGATCCACGGCGACTTCGAGAAGGGCTACATCCGCGCCCAGACCATCGCCTTCGACGACTACATCGCCTTCAAGGGCGAGCAGGGCGCCAAGGACGCGGGCAAGATGCGCGCCGAAGGCAAGGACTACGTCGTCAAGGATGGCGACGTGATGAACTTCCTGTTCAGTTCCTGAGCCTTGACGCTGCGCCAAATGGGCGCCAGTGCTGCCTGAAGACGGTTGAGCCGGGCCGTCTTCTGGCATGCTCCGCCTGAAAGGGGGGCGCCTATGCGGCTCGTCAAGAATATCGGGGCGGATGGTGCGTTGGCCAGCCTGGCGCCAGCACAGGTGCAGAGCCGCGTCGACCCGGTCACCTTTCGGAGGCTGCAGTGAGCGCCGGCGAGTTTCTGCTCTATCAAACCGAGGATGGCCGCACGCGTGTGGAGTGCCGCTTCTCCGACCAGACCTTGTGGCTTTCGCAGGCGGGCATGGCGTCGCTGTTCCAGACCAGCAAACAGAATGTCGCCAAGCATCTGAAGGCCATCTTTGCGGAGGGTGAACTGAGCGTCGATTCAGTTGTCAACCAGTGGTTGACAACTGCCGCCGATGGCAAGACCTACCGGGTCGCGCACTACAGTCTCGACGCGATTCTGGCCGTCGGCTACCGCGTGCGCTCGGTGCGGGGTACGCAGTTTCGACGTTGGGCGACGGAGCGATTGGGCGAATACCTGCTCAAGGGCTTCACGATGGACGACGAGCGGCTCAAGAACCCGCCGGCCGCTGGCGTCGCGCCGCCGGATTACTTTGGCGAACTGCTTGCGCGCGTGCGCGACATTCGTGCGAGTGAGCGCCGCATGTACCTGCGGGTGCGGGAAATCTTTGCACTGGCGGCTGACTACGAGCCCAGTCTTCCAGAAACCACGCAGTTCTTTCGCATCATCCAGAACAAGCTGCACTTTGCGGTCACGGGCAAGACGGCCGCCGAACTCATCGCCGAGCGGGCTGACCACCGTCAGCCGCAGATGGGGCTGACGGCCATGCAGGCAGGCGCGGTGCGCAAGGCAGACGTGACCATCGCCAAGAACTACTTGCGAGAGGCCGAGATCGCAGAACTGAACCGCGTCGTCGTGATGTGGCTGGATTTCGCCGAAGACCAGGCAACGCGCCGAAAGCAGGTTTTCTTGAACGACTGGCAGACCAAGCTTGACGAGTTCCTGCGCTTCAACGACCGAGAGGTGCTTCCCGATGCAGGACAGGTGAGCAAGAAAACGGCAGACGCGCATGCGCAGGCCCAATACGAGCGCTTTGCCATGGAGCGCCGGAGTGAGCGCGAATCGCAGGGCGAATCCGATGCGGTGCGCGCGCTCGAACAGACGGCGCGGCAGCTCGATTCGCCACGAAGAAAGCACATGCCCGAAGAGAGAAAAAAGCCATGACGATGCCATTTCAATTCGAACCGTCTTGATTGGCCGCTTGTCGAGTTCGACGCGGCATGCGATGGTTTCTCGGGGCGTGTGGTCTGCCGCAGCCGATTCAAGGTAACTCGCCCACGCCATCCTTCGCCAAGACGCAGGGCGGTTTGGATCGACAGCTTTATCCCACATGGGCAGCAGCCCTCACTACCACCATGATCACCGTCCACCACCTGAACAACTCCCGCTCGCAGCGTGTGCTCTGGCTGCTCGAGGAGCTCGAGCTGCCCTACGAGATCGTGCGCTACGAGCGCGATCCCAAGACGATGCTGGCGCCGCCGGCGCTGCGCAAGATCCATCCGCTGGGCAAGTCGCCGGTGGTGACGACCGACGAGGGGCTGGTGCTGGCCGAATCGGGGGCCATCGTCGAGACGCTGGTGGAGCGCCACGGCCAGGGCCGGCTCGCGCCCGCCGCGGGCAGTGCGGACGCGCTGCGCTACCGCTACTGGCTGCACTATGCCGAGGGATCGGCCATGCCGCCGCTATTGCTCAAGCTGATCTTCGACCGCATCGAGAGCAGCAAGATGCCCTTCTTCGTGAAGCCCGTGGCCCGGATGATCGCGGGCAAGGCCAAGGCCGGTTTCGTGACGCCCAACCTCAAGACTCACCTGGACTTCATGGAAGGCGAACTCGGCAAGGGCGAATGGTTCGCCGGGCCTGACTTCACGGGCGCCGACATTCAGATGAGTTTTCCGGTCGAGGCCGCCAAGGCCCGCGGCGGGCTGGATGCCAGCCGGCCCCGGCTGATGGCCTGGCTCGAACGCATCCATGCGCGGCCGGCCTACCGGCGCGCGCTGGAGCGCGGTGGGCCCTACGGCCTGTTGTCCTGAGGGAAAACCCCGCCGCGCGTCAGTGCGTGGGCCAGATGTAGAGCAGCGCCACGGTCATCGTCACGTAGCGCGCGAACTTGCCGATGGCCATGTAGAACACGCAGGGCCAGAAGGGCAGCTTGAGCCAGCCGGCCACCGCGCACAGCGGGTCGCCGACCAGCGGCAGCCAGCTCAGCAGGCAGGCCTTGGGCCCCAATCGCTCGAGCCAGCCCAGCACCCGGACGTGGTGCCTGGAGTTCGAGTACTTGTCGGCCACCTTGTGGGCGCCGTAGCCCATCCACCAGTCGACCGCGCCGCCCAGCGTGTTGCCCACCGTCGCCACCGCGATGGCCGACCAGAACATGTCGGGGTTGAGGCGCAGCAGGCCGAACAGGATGGGTTCGGAACCCACGGGCACCAGCGTCGCGGAGACGAAGGCGGCGAAGAACAGCGTCGACAGCCCGTACTGCGGCAGCGCCAGAAGGGTCAGGAGAGAGTCGAGCCAGGCTTCCATTGCCACGGAGTATAGGAAGGCGCCCCACGCCGTCGTGTGGGAGCGCGCGCCGCGCGGCCTGCGCAAGAGGGGAAGCGTTAGTCCAAACGTTTCAGCCCCTGAAATGGGGCTTGGCTACAATCGTGCCTCATTTTTCAGCAGCCCCGCGCTCGCTCCCCCCTCCTTGACCACCATGCAGATCGGCCCTATCGCGCTGGAAAACCGCCTGTTCGTCGCGCCCATGGCTGGCGTGACCGACCGGCCGTTCCGCATGCTGTGCCGCGCCCTCGGCGCGGGCTATGCGGTGAGCGAGATGGTGACTTCGCGCAAGGAGCTGTGGAACACGCTCAAGACCTCGCGCCGCGCCGACCATGCGGGCGAGCCGGGCCCCATCGCGGTGCAGATCGCGGGCACCGATGCGGCCATGATGGCCGAGGCGGCGCAGTACAACATCGACCGCGGCGCGCAGATCATCGACATCAACATGGGTTGCCCGGCCAAGAAGGTCTGCAACAAGTGGGCCGGTTCGGCGCTGATGCGCGACGAGCCGCTGGCGCTGGAGATCGCGCGCGCGGTGGTCGACGCGGCAGCGCCGCACGGCGTGCCGGTGACGCTCAAGATGCGCACCGGCTGGAGTGCCGACCACCGCAACGCCGTCAAGCTGGCGCGCGACTTCGAGTCCGCCGGCGTGCAGATGCTGACCGTGCACGGCCGCACGCGCGAGCAGGGCTACAAGGGGTCGGCCGAGTACGACACCATCGCCGCCGTCAAGGCCGCGGTGCGCGTGCCGGTGGTGGCCAACGGCGACGTCACCAGCCCCGAGAAGGCGCGCGAGGTGCTGGCCGCGACCGGTGCCGACGCCGTGATGATCGGCCGCGCGGCGCAGGGCCGGCCCTGGATCTTCCGCGAGATCGCGCATTTCCTCGCGACGGGCACGCACCTTGCACCTCCGCTGGTCGCCGAGGTGCGCCGCCTGCTGCTGGATCACCTGCAGGAGCACTACGGCCTCTACGGCGAGTACAGCGGCGTGCGCACGGCGCGCAAGCACATCGGCTGGTACGTGCGGGAACTGCCCGGCGGCGAGGAATTCCGCGGCCGCATGAACGGCATCGAGGACTGCGCGCAGCAGCTGCGCGCGGTGTCCGACTATTTCGAGCAGCTGGCCGCGGGGATGGAACGCATTCCCGTGCACCGGGAGGCTGTCGAGGAGGCCGACGAAGAGGGCGCCGAGGACGAGGGAGCGGCTTCGGCCGCGCATTGAGAACACAAGAGAAGACCATGAGCAAGAAGAACATCGACGAATGCGTGAGGAACAGCCTCGACAGCTATTTCCGCGACCTGCGGGGCATCGAGCCCGACGGCATGTACGACATGCTGGTGCGGGTGGTGGAGAAACCGCTGCTCGACGTGGTGATGACCCGCGCGGAGGGCAACCAGTCCAAGGCCGCCCAGTGGCTGGGGCTCAACCGCAACACGCTGCGCAAGAAGCTGGTCGAGCACAAACTCATCAAGTAGATGCCCCCACCCCCGAAGGCATCGCGCACTGCGTGTCGCGATGCCCACCCCCCCCAAGGGGGCAACACCAGCGGCCCGGCAAAGCCGGTTCCGCGGTGTTCCTGGAATTGAAACTGCACCGTAGCACCTGAGAACCATATGGCACTGACCGCACTGATTTCCGTCTCCGACAAGACCGGCGTCCTCGAATTCGCCCAGGCGCTGCATGCGCTGGGCACCAAGCTGCTGTCCACCGGCGGCACCGCCAAGCTGCTGGCCGATGCCGGCCTGCCGGTGACCGAAGTGGCCGAGCACACCGGCTTCCCCGAGATGCTCGACGGCCGCGTGAAGACGCTGCATCCGAAGATCCATGGCGGCCTGCTGGCGCGCCGCGACCTGCCCGAACACGTGGCGGCGATCCAGGCGCACGGCATCGACCCCATCGATCTGCTGATCGTCAACCTCTATCCCTTCGAAGCCACCGTGGCCAAGGCCGGCTGCACGCTGGAGGATGCGATCGAGAACATCGACATCGGCGGCCCGGCCATGGTGCGCAGCGCGGCCAAGAACTGGAAGGACGTGGGCGTGCTGACCGACGCCTCGCAGTACGCGGTGGCGCTGGCCGAACTGAAGGCCGACGGCCAGCTCAGCGACAAGACCAAGTTCGCGTTCTCGGTGGCCGCCTTCAACCGCATCGCCGACTACGACGGCGCGATCAGCGACTACCTCTCGGCCATCGACTTCGACGCCAGCATCGGTCAGCCCGCTCCGACGCGCTCGCTGTTCCCGGCGCAGAGCAACGGCCGCTTCGTCAAGGTGCAGGACCTGCGCTACGGCGAGAACCCGCACCAGCAGGCCGCCTTCTACCGCGACCTGCATCCGGCGCCCGGCTCGCTGGTCTCGGCCAGGCAGCTGCAGGGCAAGGAACTGAGCTACAACAACATCGCCGATGCCGACGCCGCGTGGGAATGCGTCAAGAGCTTCGACGTGCCGGCCTGCGTGATCGTCAAGCACGCCAACCCCTGCGGCGTGGCCATCGGCAAGGACGCGGCCGAAGCCTATGGCAAGGCTTTCAAGACCGACCCGACCTCGGCCTTCGGCGGCATCATCGCCTTCAACCGTCCGGTCGACGGCGACACCGCCCAGGCCATCGCCAAGCAGTTCGTCGAAGTGCTGATGGCGCCGGGCTACACGCCCGAGGCGCTGGAAGTGTTTCAGGCCACCAAGGCCAAGCTCAACGTGCGCGTGCTGGAAATCGCGCTGCCCCAGGGCGGCACGAGCGACTGGGACAACGGCCGCAACGCGATGGACGTCAAGCGCGTCGGCTCGGGCCTGTTGATCCAGACCGCCGACAACCACGAACTCGCGGCCAGCGAGCTCAAGGTGGTCAGCAAGAAGCAGCCCACCCCCCAGCAGCTCGAAGACCTGCTGTTCGCCTGGAAGGTCGCGAAGTACGTCAAGAGCAACGCCATCGTGTTCTGTGCCGACGGCATGACCATGGGCGTGGGCGCGGGCCAGATGAGCCGCCTCGACTCGGCGCGCATCGCGAGCATCAAGGCCGAGCACGCCGGCCTGTCGCTGAAGAACACGGCCGTGGCCAGCGACGCCTTCTTCCCGTTCCGCGACGGCCTCGACGTGGTGGTGGACGCGGGCGCGAGCTGCGTGATCCAGCCGGGCGGCTCGATGCGCGACCAGGAAGTCATCGATGCCGCGGACGAGCGCGGCGTGGTGATGGTGCTCTCGGGCGTGCGCCACTTCCGGCACTGAACGCTTGCGCGCCTCGGCGCGCAAGCGGCCGGTGCAGGCTCAGTCCTTGAAACGGTACTTGAGCTGGAAGGTCAGCGCGCCGTACAGCCGGTTCTTGATCGTCGGCACGTAGGCGATGTTCAGCCCCCAGTTCTTGCCCTCGATCGCCGCGGTGGGGATCAGGGCCGGGAACCAGTTGCCGTTGCGGTAGTTGGGGTAGCCGTCGAAGCCGCCGACCACGGCGCCCAGCCGCACGCCGTAGACCTCGAAGGGCAGCACGTACAGGCCCAGGTAGTTCGACTGCCGGCGGTCGCTGTTGTGGAAGGTGCCGGCCGTGAGCCGGTAGACGTCGCTCAGCGGGTACTCGAAGCCCAGGCCGTAGTTGGAATTCTCCAGGCCCTTGTTGCTGTCGAAGTGCGCCGAGTAGAAGCCCGGGTTGATCCAGATCTCCTTCGGGTCGAAGGACTGCGCACATGCCAGGCCGGGCAGGAGCAAGGCCCCGAGGAGAGCACTCGACACCGGGAACATGCGCAGGGGATTCATGGTCAGGAAATGTGGCTGAAGATCTGGCGTGCAGCTTCGATGGTGGCAGCGATGTCCTCGTCGCTGTGGGCAGCGCTCACGAAGCCGGCCTCGTAGAGCGCCGGTGCAATGTACACGCCGCGATCGAGCAATCCGTGAAACAGCGCGTTGAATTTCGCGTTGTCGGTGGTCATCACGGTGCCATAGTTTTGTGGCTTGTCCTTCATCAGGTAGAAGCCGAACATGCCGCCTTCGCTGTCGACGTTGAAGGCCACGCCTTCGGCATCCGCCGCGGCTTTCAGGCCTTCGACCAGCGTGCGCGTCTTGGCCGACAGCGCCTCGTAGAAGCCGGGCTTGGCGATCTCCTTGAGCGTCGCCAGGCCGCAGGCCGTGGCCACCGGGTTGCCCGACAGCGTGCCGGCCTGGTAGACCGGGCCCAGCGGCGCGAGCTGTTCCATGATGGCGCGCGGTCCGCCGAAGGCCGCCAGCGGCATGCCGCCGCCGATCACCTTGCCCAGCACCGTGAGGTCGGGCGTGATGCCCAGCACGCCCTGCGCGCCGTGCAGGCCCACACGGAAGCCGGTCATCACTTCGTCGAACACCAGCAGCGCGCCGTGCTGCGTGCAGAGCTCGCGGCAGCGCCGGGCGAATTCGGGCGTGGCGCGCACGAAGTTCATGTTGCCCGCGATCGCTTCGATCATCAGGCAGGCCATGTCCTTGCCGTGCAGCGCGAAGGCTTCCTCGAGCTGGGCGATGTTGTTGTACTCGAGCACGATCGTGTGTTGCACCGCTTCGGGCGGTACGCCGCCCGAGGTCGGGTGGCCGAAGGTGGCCAGGCCCGAGCCGGCCTTGACCAGCAGCGCATCGGCATGGCCGTGGTAGCAGCCCTCGAACTTGATGATGTGCTTGCGGCCGGTGGCGCCGCGCGCCAGGCGCAGCGCGCTCATCGCGGCCTCGGTGCCCGAGCTCACGAGCCGCACCATCTCCATCGACGGCACCAGCGCGAGGATGGCCTCGGCCAGCTCGATCTCGCGCTCGGTCGGTGCGCCGTAGGAGAAACCTTCGAGCACGGCCTTCTGCACCGCCTCGACCACCGCCGGGTGGCCGTGGCCCAGGATCATCGGGCCCCAGGAACCGATGTAGTCGATGTAGCGCTTGCCGTTGGCGTCCCAGAAGTAGGCGCCCTGCGCGCGCTGGATAAAGCGCGGCGTGCCGCCCACGGCCTTGAAGGCGCGCACCGGCGAGTTCACGCCGCCGGGGATCACGGCGCTGGCGCGTTCGAAGAGGGTCTGGTTGTTGTCGGTGGTCATGTCTTGCCTAAGGTTCGATGGGGGCCCGTGGCCGGGGACACGGTGGAACCGGCTGTGCCGGGCCGCTGGTATCGCCCCCTGGAGGGGAAGCGCCGCAGGCGCTTCGGGGGTGGGTGGGTCAATGCCGGGTGTCGTGGGGCGGGAGCGCGAAGTCGGCGGGATCGGCCGGGCCGTCGTCCTCGTCGTCGTCATCGTCCTCGGGCTGGGCCCAGAACAGCCGGTCGGGCAGCACATGGCCCATGCCGGGCCGGAAGCCCGCGTCGAGGCAGCGGTCCATGTAGCTCAGCGCCTCCGAGGTGGCGGCCACCAGGTCGGTGCCGCTGGCCAGCAGCGCGGCCAGGGCGGCCGAGAGCGTGTCGCCGGCGCCGGCGAACACGGCTTCGAGCCGCTCGTACTTCTCGCTGGCCAGCACGGCCTGCGGCGAGGCCAGCACGTTGTCGATGAACTGCTCGGGCAGCATGATGCCTGTGACCAGCGTGTAGGGCGTGCCCAGTTCGCCGGCGGCGCGGGCGATGTCGCGCGCGGTCGGCGGCTTGTCGCCGCTCCAGTCGGGCAGCAGCCAGCGCCACAGCGTGCTGTGGTTGCCGACCAGCACCGTGGTCTGCGGCAGCACCAGCTCGCGGAAGGCATCGAGGTAGGCCTCGATCTGGTTCTCGTCCCACCACGACAGGTTGGGCATGTAGGCGACCAGCGGCACGTCGGGGTAGTCGGTGGCGGTCTCGGCGATGGTGCTGAGAATCTCCGGCGAGCCCGCGAAGCCGACCTTGATCAGCTGCACTTCCACGTCCTCGAGGATCGCGCGGGTCTGCTCGGCCACGGCCTCCTCGTCGAAGGCGAAGTGGTCGAAGATCTCGGCGGTGTCGCGGGCGTACGCGCCTGTGACCACCGGCAACATGTGTGCGCCGACGGACGCCATGGCCAGCGCGTCGCCGCCCAGGCCGCCGGCACCGCTCGGGTCGCTGGCATTGAAGACCAGCACGCACGGGGGATTGAGGTCGACGTCCAGCTCGGTCAGGTCGTCTGCGGAGGGGTCGTTAAGATCAGCCATGCCGCGACCGCTGCAAAGCGGTAGTAGGTAAGTTTACATACGCCATCGGACGCCCACGCCATGGTGGCGTATGTGCGACGGTCGTCGGGTATTTTGATGATACGTCTAGATACAATCGTTGCATTCTATGTACAGGGACTTTAAGCTGCGATGAACACGAAAACCTGGATGTGCCTGATTTGCGGGTGGATCTACGACGAAGCGGCGGGTGTGCCGGAAGACGGCATTGCCGCCAACACGGCCTGGGCCGATGTCCCGATGAACTGGACATGCCCCGAGTGTGGCGCACGCAAGGAAGACTTCGAAATGGTTGAGATCTGAAGCATGGCATAGGGTGACGTCCCCGGTGCGGCGCAGAGGCGGTAGTCGAGGCAGTCTCATACGAGGAGCGGGTGCCAATGAGCACGAATGGGTCCGGTTACAAGGTGCTCGTCATCGACGACAGCAACACCATTCGGCGCAGTGCCGAGATCTTCCTCAAGCAGGGCGGACATGAGGTCCTGCTGGCCGAGGACGGCTTCGACGCGCTGTCCAAGGTCAACGACCACAAGCCGCACCTGATCTTCTGCGACATCCTGATGCCGCGTCTCGACGGCTATCAGACCTGCGCCATCATCAAGCGCAATGCCGATTTCTCCAACGTGCCGGTCGTGATGCTGTCGTCCAAAGACGGGGTATTCGACAAGGCACGCGGCCGCATGGTCGGCTCCCAGGACTATCTCACCAAGCCTTTCACCAAGGACCAGCTGCTGCAGGCCGTGCAGCAGTTCGGCACCGCACAGAAGAAAGAGGCGCTGTAATGCCCATCCACAAAGTGCTCGTGGTCGACGACTCCAAGACCGAGCTGTTCTTCCTGACCGATCTGCTCCAGAAGAACGGCTTCTCGGTCAAGACCGCGGAGAACGCCGACGACGCGATGCGCCGCATCGAGGAAGAGCTGCCCGATCTGATCCTCATGGATGTGGTCATGCCCGGCCAGAACGGCTTCCAGCTGACCCGCGCGATCGCGCGCAATCCGCAGTACGCCAACGTGCCCATCATCCTGTGCACGAGCAAGAACCAGGAAACCGATCGCGTCTGGGGCATGCGCCAGGGCGCGCGCGACTACATCGTGAAGCCGGTCAACGCCGCCGAGTTGATGGCGAAGATCAGCGCGCTGGCCTGAGCCCCGCGATCCGCCCATGGCCAATCGCGACGCCCTGCGTGCCTTTCAGTCCCGGCTGGCGGCGCGCCTTCAGGCGGCGCGCACCTCGGACGTGTCCGCGTCGTGGCTGGCGGTCGAGGCCGGCGAAGGCCGCTACCTGTTTCCGCTCGGCCACGCCGGCGAGATCTTCCCCTGGACCCCGCCCCAGGCGGTGCCCTACACCGCGCCCTGGTATCTGGGCGTGGCCAATCTGCGCGGCGGCCTCTATGGCGTGGTGCAGTTGTCGACCTTCCTGACCGGCCACCTGCCGGACACGCCCGCGCCGACGGGCGAGGGGACACGCGCGCAGTCGCGCCTGGTGGCGCTCAACGAGTTGCTGGAAGTCAATTGCGCGCTGCTGGTCGACCGGCTGGTCGGCCTGCGTGGCGTCGAGGCCTTCACCGATTCACGGCACCCGGGCGACGATGCCCCGGCCTGGTTCGGCCACACCTACCAGGACGCCGATGGCGAATCCTGGCAGGAGATCAGCCTGCAGGCGTTGTCGCAGCAACCCCATTTCCTGAGCATCGGTGCCTGAATGGCGGGCCGGGCTTTGACATCCAAGTGAAGGACCGACCGTGAGTTCGATCGCCGACAAGCTGAAGAAGTACCTGCCCGCCAACGAGGAGAGCGCGAACGAGCGCATGCATGGCACCGGCAGCGCCGCCACGCTGACGCTGGACAACATCGAGACCATGCAGCCGCCGCCGGAAGAGCCGGCATCGCCGCACGTCCCGGCGGCGGCGCCGTCGTACGAGCCTTTCCAGGCCGCCGAGCCGGCGTACGCCGCTGCGTCGAGCGCGCCGGCCGCGGCGCAAGGCGGTGGCGGCGCGGCCCAGGCCGTGGCGGCGGCGCTGCGCGTGCATCCCGCGCGCCAGCTGCGCATCTTCGCGATCGCGCTGGCGGTGGTGATCCTGCTGCTGCTGCTGGTGGCCGGTTCGGCCATCCTGCGCGCCGACCGCCTGGCCCAACAGGTGGCCTCGACCGGCCAGGCGCTGATGCAGTCGCAGCGGCTGGCCAAGTCGGTGTCGCAGGCGCTGGTGGGCAACGGCGGCGCCTTCACCGAAGTGCGCGAAAGCTCGGACGACCTGACGCGCCGCGTGCAGGGCCTGGCCAGCGGCGACGAATCCCTCAAGCTGGAGCGCGTGGGCGGCCAGTACGACCCCGAACTCGCCAGGATCACGCCGCTGGTCGAGCGGGCCGACAAAAGCGCCAAGGCCGTGCTCGCGCAGCAGAAGATCCTGACGCAGGTGGGCGCCGCGCTGCGCGACATCAACCGGCAGTCGTCCGACCTGCTGGAAATGGCCGAGACGCTGACCGCCATCAAGACGCAGCAGGGCGCCTCCATTCCCGAGATCTCGGCGGCCGGCCAGCTGGTGATGCTGACGCAGCGCATCGGCAAGTCGGCCAACGAATTCCTGACCGTCGAAGGCGTGAGCCCGGACGCGGTGTTCCTGTTGGGCAAGGACCTGAACACCTTCCAGGAGCTCGCCCGCGGCCTGCTCGACGGCAATGCCCAGCAGCGCCTGCCCGGCGCGCGCGACGCGCAGAGCCGCCAGCAGCTCGAACTCATCCTCAAGACCTACGAGCAGACCCGCACGCAGGCCGGCGCCATCCTGGGCAACCTGCAGGGCCTGGTGTCGGCGCGCGAAGGCCAGGCCACCGTCCTGGCCGACAGCGAGCCGCTGCGCCTGGCCCTGGGCGACCTGCAGTCCAAGCTGTCGGATCGCACCGGCCTGGGCGCCGGCACGCTGGCCATGCTGGTCGTGCTGTCGCTGGCGGCGCTGGCGCTGGCCGGCGGCATGGGCTTCGTGCAGGTGCGCGAGGGCCGCGAGCGCGCGGCCGCGGCCGAGAAGGACCGGATCGAGGCCGAGCGCCTGAGCGAGGACGCCAGCCGCGTGAACAGCGCCAACCAGGCGGCGATCCTGCGGCTCATGAACGAACTGCAGACGGTGGCCGAAGGCGACCTGACCCAGGAAGCCACCGTGACCGAGGACATCACCGGCGCCATCGCCGACTCGGTGAACTACACGGTGGAAGAACTGCGCCTGCTGGTGGGCAACGTGCAGAACACGGCCGCGCGCGTGGCCCACACCACCTCGCTGGTGGAAAGCACCTCGACCGAGCTGCTGGCCGCCTCGACCGAGCAGCTGCGCGAGATCCGCGAGACCGGCCAGTCGGTGCTGACCATGGCCGAGCGCATCAACGGCGTGTCCTCGCAGGCGCAGGAATCGGCCACGGTGGCGCGCCAGTCGCTCAAGGCCGCCTCGTCGGGCCTGCAGGCGGTGCAGAACGCGATCGGCGGCATGAACTCGATCCGCGACCAGATCCAGGAAACCTCCAAGCGCATCAAGCGGCTGGGCGAATCGTCGCAGGAGATCGGCGAAATCACCGAGCTGATCTCGGACATCACCGAGCAGACCAACGTGCTGGCGCTCAACGCCGCCATCCAGGCCGCGTCCGCGGGCGAAGCCGGTCGCGGCTTCTCGGTGGTGGCCGAGGAAGTGCAGCGCCTGGCCGAGCGCTCGGCCGACGCCACGCGCCAGATCGCGGCGCTGGTGAAGGCGATCCAGACCGACACCCAGGATGCGGTGGGCGCCATGGAGCGCTCCACGCAGGGCGTGGTCGAAGGCGCCAAGCTGTCCGACAACGCCGGTACCGCACTGTCGGAGATCGACCGCGTGTCGCGCCGGCTGGCCGACCTGATCGAGCAGATTTCGCAGTCGGCGTCGCGCGAGGCCGACTCGGCCAACGTGGTGGCGGCCAACATCCAGCACATCTTCGCGGTGACCGAGCAGACCGGTGACGGCACCCGCACCACGGCGCAGCAGGTGCGCGAGCTGTCGCACATGGCCGAGGAGCTGCGCCAGTCGGTGGCCCGCTTCAAGATCGTCTGAACCCCGGGCGCCGAACGTGTCGACCCCCTTGTCCGCCATGGCTGCGCCGACCGGCGCCGCATCCGACAGCCACGACCTGGGGCCGCTGGCCTGGGTGATCGGCGAAGTCCAGAAGACGCTCGAGGGCACGGGCAAGTCGCTGCGTCGCTTCGCGCGCGACGTGGGCTCGGCGCCCGACGCCGGCCCGCTGCGGCTGGCCCGCCAGCATCTGCACCAGGCCGTGGGCGCGCTCACGATGGTCGGCCACAAGGCGCCGGCGCTGGTGGTGGGTGCGATGGAGTTCGCGGTGCAGCGCTTTGCCGATGAACCGGCGCGCTGTACCGAAGCCGAGGTGCACAAGATCGAGCGCGCCGGCTTCGCGGTGATCGACTACCTGCAGGCCCTGCTGGGCGGCAAGCCGGTCTCGTCGGTCGGCCTGTTCCCGCAATACCGCGACGTGCTCCAGATGGCCAGCAGCGACCGGGTGCATCCGGCCGACCTCTGGACCCATCCCTGGCGCTGGGCCGAGATCCGCCCCTCGCCGACCCAGGTGGCGCTGGTCTACGACCCGGCCGTGCGCTCCAAGCTCGACCGCGAAGTGCTCAAGATCGTCCAGGACGGCGACGACCAGGCCGCGCGCCGGCTGCATGCGCTGTGCCTCGGGCTGGCGCGGGGCTCCTCGGCGCCGCGCGTGGTCAGCTTCTGGATGCTGGCCGCGGGCTTCTTCGAGGCCCTGAGCCTGTCGCTGCTGCCGGTCGACCTCTACGTGAAGCGCGCCGCCTCGCGCGTGCTGCTGCAATACGCCACGCTGGCACGGGGGGGCGATGCCGCCATGTCGGAGCGGCTGGCGCAGGACCTGCTTTTCTTCTGCGCCCAGGCCGCGCCGGCCCGTGGCGAGGAGGTGCTCACGCTGCGCCGGGTGCGGCGCGCGTGGGGCATCCAGGACGAGGCGCGGGTCGACTACGCGGTCGAGCAGTTCGGCCGCTTCGACCCGCAGGCGCTGGCCCAGGCCCGCAAGCGCATCGAGGCCGCCAAGGAGATGTGGTCGGCGCTGTCCGGCGGCGACCTGTCGCGCATCCGCCAGGCCGTCGATGCGTTCACCCAGCTCGGCGAGTCGCTGCAGAAGCTGCATCCGGCCAGCCTGCCGATGGCGCAGGCGCTCGACCAGGCGGTCGAGGCCTCGCTGCGTTCGGGCCAGCCGCCCGGCACCGAGCTCGGCATGGAGGTCGCGACCTCGGTGCTCTACCTCGAGGCCGCCTTCGAAGACCTCGATCCGCAGGACCGTCAGCTCACGGCGCGCACCGTCCAGCTCGCCGGGCGCATCGACGGGGTGCGCGAGGGCGGCCGGGCCGAGCCGCTCGAGCCCTGGATGGAGGAGCTCTACCGCCGCGTGAGCGACCGCCAGTCGATGGGCACGGTGGTCGACGAGCTGCGCGCCAACCTGAGCGAGCTCGAGAAGTCGCTCGACCAGTTCTTCCGCCGGCCGCAGGACCCGTCGCTGCTGCGCACCGTGCCCACGCAGCTGCTGCAGATGCGCGGCGTGTTCTCGGTGCTGGGGCTCGATCAGGCCGCCCAGACGGTGCAGCGCATGCGCGACAACGTCGACCATCTGACGGCCGCCGCGTCGCCGGCCGACGAGACGCGCGATTTCGATTCGCTGGGCAACAACCTGGGGGCGTTGGGTTTCCTGATCGACATGCTGGCCTACCAGCCGGCGCTGGCCAAACGCCTGTTCGTGTTCGATGCCGAAGCGGGCGAGCTCAAGCCGCTGATGGGCCGCACCGCCGAGGTTGGCGCCGTCGCCGCCGACGAGGCCCTGGCCGCCGCGTCGGGTGCCGACGCCGTGCTCAGCGTGGAGGAGGTCGATGCCCAGATCGCCGCCAAGCTCGCCGCCCTGGCCACGCCGCACCGCAAGCCCGTCTCGCCCATCGAGGAATTCAGCCGCGCCGCCGACAGCTGGACCGCCAGGATCGTCGGCCCGATGTCCCTGCCCGACACCGAGGTGACGGAGCTCGAGGAAGACGACCTGCGCAACATCTTCCTGGACGAGGCGCGCGAGGTGCTGGTCAACGGCCAGGCGGCGCTCGAGACGCTCGGGCACGATGCCACGGACATGGGCGCGCTCACGGTGCTGCGCCGCGCCTTCCACACGCTCAAGGGCAGCTCGCGCATGGTCGGCCTGACCGACTTCGGCGACGCCGCCTGGTCCTTCGAGCAGGTGGTCAACCTCTGGCTGGCCGACCAGCGTCCCGCCACGCCCGAACTGCGCGAGGCCACCGGTCGCGCGCTCAAGGATTTCGCCGCCTGGGTCGAGGCCATCGCGGCCGGCCGGCCGCACGACGCGCAGGACGACGACTTCGGCCGTCTGGCCGAGGCCCTGCGCAGCGGCGCGCCGTTGCCGCCCACGCGCCTGAGCGACCCCGATGTGCTGGCGGTCGCGGCGCGCCACATCGCGGCCGAGCCGCCTGTGCCCGCGCCGATCGAGGCGCCGTCGCGCGCCGAGCCTGAGCCGGCAGCGCCCGACATCGCCGGGCATCACGCGTTGGAGACCTCGTCGCGCCTGGCCGAGACGGAGCGTGCGCACGCGCGCCGCGACAGCGAGATGGACGACGACTTCGCGTCGACCGACTTCCTGGACTTCGACCTGCGCGCGCTGGACGACACGCCGGCGCCCGCGGTGGCGCCCCCGCCGCAGCACCTGCCCCAGGGCGAGGACATCGATTTCTTCGAGACCGCCCATGCGTCGATCGACGCCAGCTGGATGCAGCCCCCGGCGTTGCCGACGCCGGGGCCCGATGCCGAACCGCCGCCGCCTCCGGCCGTGGCACCCGAGACGCCCGCGTCCGATCCCCAGGAGGCGCAGGACGACCTCGCGGTGCTCGCAAGCCTGCTGGCGCGGCCGAGCGGGATGCCGTGGGACCCTGCCGTACCGGCGGAGGCCCCGGCCGAGCCCGAGGCCGAGGCTGAACCGACGGATGCAGTGCAGGAGCCGGAGCCGGAGCCGGAGCCGCAATCGGCCCCGGTATCGCACGACGCCGTCGAAGAAGCGTCCGTTGCAGCCATGGCGCCGGAACCGGAACCTGAAGCCGAAGCGCCTGTGGCCCCTCCGCCGGTCGCGCCCCCGCGCCTGACCCTGGTCACGGCCGACACCGTGCCGCCGCCGAGCGCGGACGATCCGATCAAGGCGATCGGTCCGCTGCGCATCGGCATCGCGCTCTACAACGTCTACCTCAACGAGGCCGACGAGTGGTCGCGCCAGCTGGCCATCGAGGTCGGCGAGTGGGCGCTCGAATCGCATCTGCGGGTGGGCGATTCCACCCTCGCGCTGGCCCATTCACTGGCCGGCAGTTCGGCCACCGTCGGGTTCCAGGGCCTCTCGGGCATGGCGCGCCTGTTCGAGGCTGCGTTGCAGCATCTGCAGCGCCAGGGCCGCGGCACGCCGGAACAGGGGCGGGTGCTGGTCGCCGCCGCCGAAGAAGTGCGGCGCCTGCTGCACCAGTTCGCCGCCGGCTTCCTGCGCGAACCGGTCGAGGCCACGCTGCAGGCCCTGCGCGAGGTCGCCGCCTCGCAGCTGCCCTTCGAGGCACAGGACAGCGGCAACGCACCGCTCGAGCGCGAGCCGGCGCAGGTCGACGTGTCGCTCGACGATTCGGACGACGGCGTGGACCTGGCCGATGCCATCGATCGCGAGCTGTTCCCGATCTTCGAGGACGAGGCGGTCGAGCTGCTGCCGACGCTGGGCGGCGCCCTGCGCGAGTGGCTGCACCAGCCCGAAAGCGATGCGCCGCGCGCCGCCGTGCTGCGCGCGCTGCACACGCTCAAGGGCAGTGCCCGGCTGGCCGGAGCGATGCGACTGGGCGAACGGGCCCACCGCATGGAGTCGGAAATCGAATCGTTCGGCGCCCAGGGGGCCGACCGGGCCGCGGTCGAGGCCTTGCTGGTGCGCTTCGACGCACTGCAATCCACCTTCGACCAGCTGCGCAGCGGCGCGCTCGCCGACGCACAGGCCGAGGCGCCGGTGACCGCGGTGGAGGTGGCGCCGGCCGTTCCTGCGGCGCCGTCCGTGCCGGCCGTGCCCGTCGCGCTGGCCGCGCCGGCAATCCCCGCGGTGCCGACCGGCCGCGTGGCCAAGCCGCTGCCGTCGCGGCTCACGCCCTTGCGCGGCAGCAGCTCGCAGCAGGCCGTGCGCATCCGCACCCAGTTGCTCGACCGCCTCGTGGCCCAGGCCGGCGAGGTGATCATCACGCGCTCGCGGCTCGAGGTCGAACTCCAGCAGCTGCGCGGGTCGCTGGGCGACCTCACGGGCAACCTCGACCGCCTGCGCCAGCAATTGCGCGACATCGAGGTGCAGGCCGAGAGCCAGATGCAGTCGCGCCTGGCGCAGGCCAAGGACTCGCAGCAGGGCTTCGACCCGCTCGAGTTCGACCGCTTCACGCGCGTGCAGGAACTCACCCGCATGATGGCCGAGTCGGTCAACGACGTGGCCACCGTGCAGCGCACGCTGCAGAAGACGGTGCAGGCCACCGAAGACGATCTGTCGGCCCAGGCGCGCCAGACGCGCGAGCTCCAGCGCGGCCTGCTGCGCACGCGCATGGTGGAGTTCGAGGGCATCTCCGACCGCCTCTACCGCGTGGTGCGCCAGGCCTCCAAGGACACCGGCAAGCCGGTGCGCCTGGACATCGTCGGCGGCTCGATCGAGATGGACCGCGGCGTGCTCGAGCGCATGACGCCGGCCTTCGAGCACCTGCTGCGCAACAGCGTGGCGCACGGCATCGAGGACGCCGCGCTGCGCGAGCGCGTGGGCAAGGACGCGACCGGCCTGATCACCATCGACCTCCAGCACGAAGGCAACGACGTGTCGGTGAGCTTCGGCGACGACGGCGCGGGTCTCGACCTGGCGCGCATCGAGCAGCGTGCGCGCGCACTGGGCCTGATCGACGGCCCCGCGCCGCTCACGCCCGAGGCTGCGGCCGAACTGATCTTCAGGCCCGGCTTCTCGACCGCCGCCCAGGTGTCCGAGCTGGCCGGCCGCGGCATCGGCATGGACGTGGTGCGCGCCGAAGTGGCGGCGCTCGGCGGGCGCATCGAGACGATCAGCACGCCCGGGCAGGGCACGCGCTTCAAGCTGGTGCTGCCGCTGACCACCGCGGTGACGCACGTGGTGATGCTGCGCACGGGCAGCACGTCGATCGGCGTGCCGTCCAACCTGGTCGAACTGGTGCAGCGCGTGAGCCTGGCCGAGCTCGACACGGCCTATGCCGCGCAGCACTACCCCTTCGCCGACGAGGCGGTGCCCTTCTACTGGGGCGGTGCGCTGCTCCAGTCCTCGGCCCGCAGCGAGGCCTCCAGCAGCAAGACCCATTCGGTGATCGTGGTGCGCAGCGCGGCGCAACGCGTGGCGCTGCACGTGGACGAGGTGCTGGGCAACCAGGAAGTGGTGGTCAAGAACCTCGGTCCCCAGCTCTCGCGTCTGCCCGGCATGGCCGGCATCTCGGTGCTGGCCTCGGGCGCGGTGGTGCTGATCTACAACCCGGTGGCGCTCGCCGCGGTGCACGGCGACCAGGCGCGTGCGCTGCAGCACGCCGGTGCGCGCGGCGGCGCTGGCGCCACGCCCGTGGCCGAGCCCGTGGTGCCGGAGGCACCGCTGATCCTGGTGGTCGACGACTCCATCACCGTGCGGCGCGTCACGCAGCGCATGCTGCAGCGCGAGGGCTACCGTGTGTCGCTGGCCGCCGATGGCCTGCAGGCGCTCGAACGGCTGCAGGTCGAGCGGCCCGCGGTGGTGCTGTCGGACATCGAGATGCCGCGCATGGACGGCTTCGACCTGGCGCGCAACATCCGCGTCGACCCCGCGCTGGCCGACCTGCCGATCATCATGATCACCTCGCGCATCGCCGAGAAGCACCGCGAGCACGCGACCCAGCTGGGCGTGAACCACTACCTGGGCAAGCCCTATTCGGAAGAGGAACTGATCCGGCTGGTGCGCACCTACGCACAGGTCGAGCCGCCGCCGGCGCTCTGATCAGTCGGCGGCCTTGGCCTTGGGGCCGCGCACCACGCCGTAGCGCTGCAGCGTGCGCTCGCGCGCCTCGGCGTGGTCGACCACGGGTTGCGGGTAATGCTCGCCCAGCGTGAGCCCGGCGGCCGCGAGCTCGACCGGCGAGGCGGTCCAGGGCGCATGGATCACCTTGTTCGACAGGCCGGCGAGTTGCGGCAGGTAGCGCCGGATGAACTTGCCCTCGGGGTCGAAGCGCTCGCTCTGCGTGACCGGGTTGAAGATCCGGAAGTAGGGCTGCGCATCGCAGCCGCTCGAACTGGCCCACTGCCAGCCGCCGTTGTTCGACGACAACTCGAAGTCGTTGAGGTGCGTCGCGAAGTAGGCCTCGCCGCGGCGCCAGTCCAGCCCCAGGTCCTTGCACAGGAAGCTCGCCACCACCATGCGCAGCCGGTTGTGCATGTAGCCGCTCTGGTTGATCTGCGCCATGGCCGCGTCGATCAGCGGGTAGCCGGTGCGGCCCTCGCACCAGGCCGCGAACAGGCCGTCGGCATGCTTGCCGTGATGCCAGATGATCCGGTCGTACTCGGGCCGGAAGCTCTTGCCCTGCGCCACCTGCGGGTTGTGCACCAGCACCTGGAAGTAGAAGTCGCGCCAGATCAGCTCGCTGAGCCAGGTCGCGGCGCCCGCATTGCCCTGCAGCGCGAGCTGGTGCGCCACGCTCGCCAGGCCGCGGATCGACACCGTGCCGAAGCGCAGGTGCACGCCCAGGTAGCTCGGGCCGCGCACCGCCGGGTAGTTGCGGGCTTCGTCGTAGCGGTCGATGCGGTCGAAGAAATCCTCGAACAGCGCGGCGCCGCCCTGGGCGCCGGTGGGGATCTCGAGCGTCGACAGGTTGGTGGGCGCGAAGCCGAGCGCGGCCAGCGCGGGCACCGGCGCGTCGTGGCGTGCGGGCGGCGCGATCAGCGCATCGGCATGGCCGCGCGAGGGGTAGGCCTTGAGATAGAAGGCGTCCACCTTGGCCAGCCAGGCGCGCTTGTAGGGCGTGAACACGGTGTAGGGCTGGCCGACCTTGGTCAGCAGCTCGTCGCGTTCGAACACCGCCTGGTCCTTGGCCGTCACGAAGGTGATACCGGCGTTGGCCAGCGCGCCGAACACCCGCGCGTCGCGCGCCATCGCCTCCGGCTCGTAGTCGCGGTTGGCGAACACGGCCTGCACGTCGAGCGTGTGCGCCAGTTCGGGAATGTCCTCCTCGGCCACCGCGTGGCGCACGATCAGGCCGCCGCCCAGGGCGCGCAACTCGGCATCGAGCGCGACCAGCGACTCGCGGATGAATTCGACCCGGCGGTCGATGCGGGGCAGGGGGTCGAGCAGGGGCTTGTCGAAGACGAACACGCACAGCACTTCGCGGCAGGTGCGCAGGGCCTGCCAGAGCGCTGCGTTGTCGTCCACGCGCAAGTCCCGACGGAACCACACGAGACCCTTGGGATAGATTTTGTCGACGGCCAGTAAAATCGGAGGCATATGTCTTCCGATTCTGCCCCGATGAACCTCACGCATCATTTTCTGATCGCGATGCCGGGGCTGGAGGACCAGGTCTTCAACCGCAGCGTCGTCTACCTGTGCGAGCACAGCGCGCGCGGCGCGCTCGGCCTGGTGATCAACAAACCCAGCGACATCAACCTCAAGGTGCTGTTCGAGAAGATCGAGCTGCACCTGTCGCGCCCCGAGCTGGGCCAGGCGCCGGTGTTCCAGGGGGGGCCGGTCCAGACCGAGCGCGGCTTCGTGCTGCACGAGCCGGTCTTCGCCGATGCCGACAAGCCCGAGGAATCGGTCTATGCCTCGACCATGAGCATCCCCGGCGGGCTGGAAATGACCACCTCGAAGGACGTGCTGGAGGCCCTGGCCACCGGCGCCGGCCCGCGCAAGGTCCTGGTGTCGCTCGGCTATTCGGCCTGGGGCGAGGGCCAGCTCGAGAGCGAGCTGGCCGAGAACAGCTGGCTCACCGTGGGCGCCGACCCGGCCGTGATCTTCGACACGCCGATCGCCGAACGCTACGACCGCGCCCTGATGCTGCTGGGCCTCGAGGCCTGGACCTTGTCGCCCGATGCGGGGCACGCATGAACGCTGAGGGCGCGCCGGCGCCCACTGCCGGCCTGGCGGCTTCGGCCCCGGTCCCCGCACATTTCCAGAGCTTCCTCGCCTTCGACTACGGCCAGAAGCGCACCGGCGTCGCGACCGGCAACCGGCTGCTGCGCAGCGCCTCGCCGCAGGCCACGATCAAGGCCGAGGGCGACGCGCGCTTCGTGCAGGTGGCGGCCCGGATCAAGGAGTGGCAGCCCGATGCGCTGGTGATCGGCGTGCCTTTCCACCCCGACGGCGCGGCCCACGACAACACGCGCGCCGCGCAGAAGTTCGCGCGCCAGCTGCGCGGTCGCTTCAACCTGACGGTCTACGAGGTCGACGAGCGCTACAGCACGACCGAGGCCCTGTCCTCCGGCGCGCGCGATGCCGACGCCGCGTCGGCCTGCATCATCCTCGAGCAGTTCCTGAGGAATCTCCCTTGACCTCCATCCCCGAAGCCGAGGCGCTGTACGGCGACCTGCTGCGCGGCGTCCAGGCGCTGCGGCGGCCCCAGACCCGGCTGGTCGGCATCACCTCGGGCGGCGCCTGGCTGGTCGAGCGCCTGCAGAAGGATCTGGGCCTGGCGGGCGCGCCCGGCGTGATCTCCTCGGCCATGCACCGCGACGACTTCGCGCGCCGCGGCCTGTCGGCCAGCGCCCAGACCGCGCTGCCCTTCGACGTGAACGGCGCCGACGTGCTGCTGCTCGACGACGTGCTCTACACCGGCCGCACCATCCGCGCGGTGCTCAACGAACTGTTCGATTTCGGCCGCCCGGCCTGCGTGCGGCTGGCGGTGCTGGTCGACCGCGGCGGGCGCGAGCTGCCGGTGGCGGCGGACTTCGCGGCCGCGCGGCTCACGCTGGCCGACACGCAGTCGCTGGCGCTGGCGCGCAGCGAGGCGGGCGTGTTCAGCTTCGACGTCAAGGAATCCTGAAGTGCTCTACAAGCGCAATCCGCAGCTCAACAAGCACGGCGAGCTGATCCACCTGCTGTCGATCGAAGGCCTGCCCAAGAGCATCCTCACGCACATCCTCGACACCGCGGCAAACTTCACCAGCGTGAGCGACCGTGAAGTCAAGAAGGTGCCCCTGCTGCGCGGCAAGAGCGTGTTCAACCTGTTCTTCGAGAACAGCACGCGCACCCGCACCACCTTCGAGATCGCGGCCAAGCGGCTGTCGGCCGACGTGCTCAACCTCGACATCGCGCGTTCGTCGGCGAGCAAGGGCGAGTCGCTGCTCGACACCATCGCCAACCTGTCGGCGATGGCGGCCGACATCTTCGTCGTGCGCCACAGCGAGTCGGGCGCGCCCTACCTGATCGCGCAGCATGTCGCGCCGCATGTGCACGTGGTGAATGCCGGCGACGGCCGCCACGCGCATCCGACGCAGGGGCTGCTCGACATGTTCACGATCCGCCACTACAAGAAGGACTTCGCCAACCTCACGGTCGCGATCGTGGGCGACGTGTTGCACTCGCGCGTGGCGCGCTCCGACATCCATGCGCTCACCACGCTGGGCTGCGCCGAGGTGCGCGTGGTCGGCCCCAAGACGCTGGTGCCCGCCGACATGGCCGGCATGGGCGTGCGCGTGTGCCACACGCTCGAGGAAGGCATCAAGGACTGCGACGTCGTCATCATGCTGCGCCTGCAGAACGAGCGCATGAGCGGCGCGCTGCTGCCCTCGAGCCAGGAGTTCTTCAAGACCTACGGCCTCACGCCCGAGAAGCTGCAGCTGGCCAAGCCCGACTGCATCGTGATGCACCCGGGCCCGATCAACCGCGGCGTCGAGATCGACTCGGCCGTGGTCGACGGCCGGCAGAGCGTGATCCTGCCGCAGGTCACTTTCGGGATCGCGGTGCGGATGGCGGTCATGAGCATCGTGGCGGGCAACGAATCATGAACGTCCTCATTTCGAATGGCCGTGTCGTCGATCCGGCCTCCGGCCTCGACCAGCTGGCCGATGTCGCCATCGCCGACGGCAGGATCGTCTCCATCGGCGCCGCGCCCGCCGGCTTCCGGGCCGAGCGCACGCTCGACGCCTCGGGCTGCATCGTCGCCCCCGGCCTGGTCGACCTGGCCGCGCGCCTGCGCGAGCCGGGCTACGAGCACGAGGGCATGCTCGACAGCGAAATGGCCGCGGCCGTGGCCGGCGGTGTGACCAGCCTGGTCTGCCCGCCCGACACCGACCCGGTGCTCGACGAGCCCGGCCTGGTCGAGATGCTCAAGTTCCGCGCCGAGAAACTGCAGCGCGCGCGGCTGTTCCCGCTGGGTGCGGTCACGCGTGGCCTGGCCGGCGAGGTGCTGACCGAGATGGTGGCGCTGACCGAGGCCGGCTGTGTCGGCTTCAGCCAGGCCGACGTGCCCCTGACCAACACGCAGGTGCTGCAGCGCGCGCTGTCCTATGCCGCGACCTTCGGCTACACGGTCTGGCTGCGGCCCCAGGACCGCGACCTGGGCCAGGGCGTGGCGGCCAGCGGGGCGCTGGCCACGCGGCTGGGCCTGTCCGGGGTTCCGGTGGCGGCCGAGACCATCGCGCTGTTCACCATCTTCGAGCTCATGAAGAGCAGCGGCGCGCGCGTGCACCTGTGCCGCCTGTCGAGCGCGGCGGGCGTGGCGCTGGTGCGCGCGGCCAAGGCCGAAGGCCTGCCCGTGAGCTGCGACGTCAGCATCAACTCGCTGCACCTGACCGAGAACGACATCGGCTACTTCGACAGCCGCGCCCGCCTCAACCCGCCGCTGCGCCAGCAGCGCGACCGCGATGCGCTCTCGGCCGGCCTGGCCGACGGCACCATCGACGCGCTGGTGTCCGATCACACGCCGGTCGAAGCCGATGCCAAGACCCTGCCCTTCGCCGAGAGCGAGCCCGGCGCGACCGGCCTCGAACTGCTGCTGCCGCTGGCGCTGCAGTGGGGCGAGCGGAGCGGCGCCGGCCTGATGCGCGCACTCGAGGTGGTGAGCGCCGCGCCGGCGCAGCGCATCGGTGCGCCGGGCATCGGCCGCCTCGCAGCGGGCGGCCCGGCCGACCTTTGCGTGATCGACCCGTCGGTGGAGTGGCAGGTGCAAGCCGACGCGCTGCGCAGCCAGGGCAAGCACACGCCCTTTGCCGGCTATGCGCTGCGCGGCCAGGCGCGCTTCACGCTGGTCGGCGGCCGGATCGTGCACCCGGCCTGAGACGCCACATGCGATCGCTCACCGCCTGCTGGAAACTGCTGCGTGCCATCGCGCATGCGCTGGGTGGCTGGTGGACCATCCGTTTCGTGTTCCCGAAGCTCGCGCCGGACCAGCGCAACCTGCGCGTGCAGCAATGGGCCGCGCGCATGCTCGAACTCATGGGCGTGCGGCTGGTGGTCGAGGGCACGGTGCCCGCGCAGGGGCCGCTGCTGCTGGTCTGCAACCACCTGTCCTGGCTCGACATCGTGACCATCCATGCGGCGCGCCATGTGCGTTTCGTGTCGAAGGCCGGCGTGCACCGCTGGCCGCTGATCGGCATGCTGGCCACCGGCGCGGGCACGCTCTACATCGAGCGCGAAAGCCGGCGCGACGCGCTGCGCGTGGTGCACCACATGACCGAGGCGCTGCGCGACGGCGACCTGATCGCGGTCTTCCCCGAGGGCACGACCAGCGACGGCCGCGGCGTGCTGCCCTTCCATGCCAACCTGCTGCAGGCGGCCATCGTGTCCGGTGCGTCGGTGCAGCCGGCCGCGCTGCGCTTCGTCGACGACGCCACCGGAGCGATCAGTCAGGCGCCGCGCTACATCGACGACGACAGCCTCGTGGACTCCTTGTGGAACACCCTCAGGGCGCCGCCCTTGCGGGCCATCGTGCGTTTCGGCGAGGTGCAATCGTCGACCGGGCGCGACCGGCGCCGCTGGGCCGAGTCGTTGCATGCCGACGTGGTCGCGCTGCGCGACGCGATGCCGCCGGCGCGCTAGGTCGCCGGCCCGAGTTCGATTCCGACACGCAGGAGAACGCCATGCGCTTCATCGACGCCGCCGCCACGCGCGAGGCACTGTCCTTCGAGCGACTGGTGCCGGCGCTCGCGGCCATGTTCGCCAACGGCTGCGAGGTGCCGTCGCGCCACGTGCACGCGCTGCCCGGGCCCCAGGGCGAGAGCGCGGGCACCGTGCTGATCATGCCGGCCTGGCAGACCGGCGCCTACCTCGGCATCAAGACCGTCGCCATCTTCCCGGGCAATGCGGCGCGCGGCCTGCCGGGGCTGCATTCGACCTATGTGCTCTACGACGCACAGACCGGTGTGCCGCTGGCGCAGATCGATGGCGACGAGATCACCTCGCGCCGGACCGCCGCCGCGTCGGCGCTGGCCGCGTCGTACCTGGCGCCGCCCGACGCGCGGCACCTGCTGGTGATCGGTGCGGGCCGCGTGGCCGAGCTGTTGCCTGCGGCCTATCGCGCCGTGCGGCCGCTGGAGGCGGTCCGGGTGTGGGCCCGCAACGCTGCCCAGGCCACCGCGCTGGTCGCGCGTTGGCGCGCCCAGGGCATCGATGCCGAGGTCGCGGACGACCTGCCCGCGGCCGTGGCGCAGGCCGACATCGTGAGTTGCGCCACGCTGGCCACCGCGCCGGTGGTGCAGGGCGCCTGGCTGGCGCCGCATGCCCATCTCGACCTGATCGGCAGCTTCACGCCGGCCATGCGCGAGGCCGACGACGCCTGCTTCGGCGACGGTGCGCAGCTCTATGTCGACACGCCCGAGGCGCTGCAGAAAAGCGGCGAACTGCTGGGGCCGATGGCGCGCGGGGTCTTCGCGGCGGCCGATGTCGCCGGCACGCTGGCCGACCTGACGCGCGGCACGGTGCCGGGTCGCGGCGACGGCGCAGGCCGCACGGTCTTCAAGTCGGTCGGCACCGCGCTCGAGGATCTGGCGGCGGCGGTGCTGGTGTTCGAACAGACCGGCGGTCGCAGCGTTCGCTAGACTACACATCGACGCCCTGGCGAGGCGCAAAAAAAGCGCCCCGAAGGGCGCTGTAGAACGGCGCCTTTCGGGCGCCGCGAGGAGGATCCGGAAATTGGATACGGATCGGTTCAAAGAATTCCAAAAATCTTCAGGGCAATGATCGCCACGATCGGCACACCGCAGAGCCAAAGAATGATGCTTTTCATGACGGTCTCCCAGTTGAGTCAGTGAAGCTTCAGCGTAGGGGCTGCGTGCTGGCGGACATTGCGAGAAAAGTCAGGTCGGGCGCGTGGTCCGCTGCCTACAGCGGGCCGGTGCCATGGCCACGCTCAGCGCGTGCTCGCGAAGGGGAGTTCCCAGTCCGCCGTCGCCGCATCGGCCGGAATCGCCAGCGTGAAGACGACCGCCGCGGCAAGCGCGGCGAGGACGGTGGCGAAGAAGGTGGTCATGCGCGGGAGCATCGTGTCTGCGGACCGTGTGCCGTGTCAGCGCACAGCCATCGCGCCTGAGCGACACCGGCGCGTGATGCGCCTGTGTCAGTGCCGGATCGCCCGACGCGGCGGCGGTGGGGGTGGCGGCGGTGGCGGGTCCACGGGTTCGGGCTCGGCAGGGCGGCTTGCATCCTGGATGCCGGGCGAGGGGTCGATCTCGACGGGCAGCGCGATGTCCATGGAGGCGGGCTCGACCGTCGTGGTCTCCACCCACTCGGTCGGTGCCGGCTCCGGCTCGAAGCCGTTGGCCAGCGCGCCGATGGCGCAGACCAGGGCCAATGCAAACCAGGCGCCGCCGATCTTCCAGCGCGAGGGAACGGCACCGTTGATGCGAAACCATTGCGGGCGTGCCACGCTCACGATCATGCCGAGCCCGCAGATCTGCCCGGCCACGGCGAACAACAGGCCTTTCAGCGCCATGGTGGGGCGGCATGCACCGCGTGGTGCATCCGCGGCATGCCGTTCAGTCGCATCGGAAGCGGACCCTGTGCGCCGGCGTGCCGGGAAGCTCGAGCAGGCGGATCGGGTCGCCGGTCGTCCTGCAGAAGGTTTCGGCTTCTTCCGGATTCTGAGCCTGCAACACGCCGTCGCCGAGGCGTATCACGCCGGTGGAAGCGGGCAGGGCGCAGCCGGTCAGCATCAGGAGCGACAGGACGGGCAACAGAAGGACTGCGGAGCTTTTCATCGGGCGCGTCGGCATGGCGTGAAGGAAGCGGGAAGGGCTGCGGGCAGCCCGGCAGGCCCGAGGCCACGGCCGCATCGGGATTCATTCTGCCGCACACCGTTGCCGGAACCTGGTGCAGATGGTTACGAATTTTTGACCGTTCGGCACAAAGAACTCATCGCACACTGCATCCAGAACGGCAGGTTCGACGTAGAGGCGTGACGTCGCCTGAACCGATCTCGGCGGACGGGTGCATGCGCGCACGGCTGACGGCTCGAGTCGGTGGCTTGACTGAATCTGCTCGCGTGCCGACGCAGATCGTCGCGCCGCCGCTCGCACGCAGCCTCGGATGTGCCGGAATGCTTGAAAAGCAAGGGAGGGCGGACCTGGAAGACCGGGACGCCTGTTTTTTAGAAAGCGATACCGCGCAGCGCGCGGACGCACGGATCTACGGAGTGATCAATTGGAGTTTTTTGTTGCAGAGGACGCCCCCGGGGTTTTCAGCTGGGGGCTCAAGGATGCCGAAGGCAAGGTCGTCGCCAGGAGCGCAAACACTTTTTCCGATCGTGAGGCCGCGACCGCGGCCATGGTCAGCGTCGCGGGCGGCATGCCCGGCGCGGCGGTCGAAGAGGAGTGAGCGTTCGGGGCTGATGCTTCAGGTCCGACGTCCGTCGGCCCGGGCTACCAGAACTTCCACCAGGGGCGCGTCTGCTGACGCACGGCGGCTGGCCGCGTGTCCAGCGTTTCGGCACTGGCGGGCGTGCTGCCGCTGCGCTGGCGCAGTTCGGCTTCCAGGGTATGGGCCACGCCGCGGGCTGTCTTCTCGCCTCTCAGGGCTCTTTGCCGCCACTCTTGCGCGTAAAGCGCCAAATCATCGTCACTCAATTCACTGATCGCTGTCATCAGGCCATTGTGCCGTGTGAGCGGTGCACGTTCGGTTGCACGGGTTTTGATCGCCTGCGCGGCCGTGCCGTAGGATTCGCGGATCAGGGATTCAGACGAGGCGAGTGCGATCCGCATCCGACGCCATGACGTACAGCGTAAAAGAGATTTTCTACACCTTGCAAGGCGAGGGCTTGCGTTCGGGGAGGCCCGCGGTCTTCTGTCGCTTTGCCGGATGCAACCTGTGGAACGGCCGCGAAGAAGATCGCGCAAGTGCGACCTGCCGGTTCTGCGACACCGATTTCGTGGGAACGGACGGAACGCTCGGCGGCAAGTTCACGCATGCCGCGATCCTGGCGGATCGGATCGCGGCCCTCTGGCCGGCGGGCCACGCCCACCGCTATGTGGTGCTGACCGGCGGCGAACCGTTGCTGCAGGTGGACGCCGCGCTGATCGATGCGCTGCACGCCCAGGGGTTCGAGATCGCGGTGGAAACCAATGGCACCGTCGTGGCGCCGCCGGGCATCGACTGGATCTGCGTGAGCCCGAAGGCGGGTGCCGACTGGGTGCAGCGCAGGGGCCACGAGCTCAAGCTGGTGTTTCCGCAACCCGGCTTGCTGCCCGACCACGTGGCCGACTTCGATTTCGACCACCAGCTCCTGCAGCCCATGGACGGGCCGCTCCAGCGCCAGAACACCCGGGCGGCGATCGCGTACTGCCAGGCCCATCCCGAGTGGCGCCTGTCGGTGCAGGTGCACAAGGTCCTGGACATCCGATGACGACGATTCCTTCCGCCTTCGACGACGCCCGCTGCGAGCTGTCGCAGCGCTTCTTCTTCGAAGCCGCGCACACCCTGCACCGCGCGCTGGAAACCGCCGGCAGCCGGCGCATCCACGGCCATACCTACGAAGCGGAAATCACGATCGCCGGCGTGCCGGACGCGGCCACGGGCATGCTCGTGGACCTGGGCCTGGTGCGCCAGGAGGTGGCCCGGGTGCGCGAGCTGCTCGACCATCGCTTCCTGGACGACATCGCCGACCTGGGGCCCGCGACGCTCGAGAACCTCTGCGGCTTCATCCGCCGCCAGCTTCAACCCACGCTGCCGCTGTTGTGTGCGGTCACCATCGCGCGCCGCGCGAGCGGGGACCGGTGCGTGCTGCGCTGGCGCCCGGCGGCGCCCTGACCCTGCGCTGGCGGTCTTGCCAGGGCCGGACCAACGCGTGACGTACGAGGCCCAGGTCTCGGCCTGACAGCGGCCGCTGTCTTCGGGTCGCCATCGATGTGTTCCTGGATGTGAACGGCGTCACTGGATTGCAAAGTCTGTCGCTCAGGTTCGGCTGCCGCGAGACGTACAGTGGTTCGCAGCGCCGCACGGTGCCTTGGGGCGCACATCCACGATGACGGATCGCTCCCCGCCACAACCAGTACGGAGCCCACCTTGTCATCTCCCGTTCGCCTTTCACGGTCGCACCGACGGCTTCCTGCGCGCAGCCTTCCTGCTGGCGTGACATGCGGCACCGGCCGCGAGACCGCAGGGACCGGGCGACGGTGCGGGACCGCCATGCGCGGGATGCGGCACCGTCCCGCGCGGCCTGCCACAGCAGCGCGCCCCACTGCAGTCGGGACCGGGTCTGAGACATCTTCTTGAAAGCCAGGCGCAAGACGGGCCCGTACGCACGCGCGTGCACACCACCCGACGAACGGCCTCTTTCGCCGATGCCGACCCGCCTGGCGGGGCGTCCTTGTCATTGCAGCAGCGGCCTCGCATGTTCCTCTCCTCCTTCGTTCCACTGAACCATGCCATCGGCCTCGATCCCGGCGCCTGACGCGGGCCGGCTGGCCCGGGGCAAGAGCTCGCGCAAGTTCGCGGTGCTCTGGTTGCGCCTGCGTCACGTGGCGCCCGCGCCCATCGTCATGGCCTGCCTGGCACTCTTCCTGGCGTGCATGGGCGGCTCGGCCTGGCTGGCGTCGCGGCAGGGCCTGCAACGCGCGGAGCGACGCGCGGCGGAACTGGCGGCCGGGGTGCGCGGCGGCGCCGAGCGCATCGGCGCGCAGATCGATGCGGCCATGGCGCAAGGCAGCCGCGGCATCGCCAGCACGACAAGCTGCGGCAGCGCCGACCTTTCGCGCCTGCAGTCCGTTCACGCGCGCTACAGCGACATCGGTGCCATCGCGCGCCTGAACCCGGCCGGCGATCGGATCCTGTGCTCGACCTTCGGCCCCGACGCGGACGGCCTGCTGCTCGGGCCTGCCGACGATGTCATCCGGCGAGGCTCCCGGCGGGTGCACCGGCGCGTGGTGATCCCGGCGGTCGACGGCGTGGAGTACTTCGTCGTGTCCGAGGCAGGCCTGGCCGTGTTCGTGCATCGCAGCGTGGCCGCGACGATCCTGGCCACACTGCAGGACGCCTCCCTGGGCGCCTACATCCGCGATGGTGGGCCGCTCCTGTTCGGCCGCGGCGCCTTTGACCTCGGTGCGCTCAGGGCCCTCGAGCGTGGCGGCGCGTCCGCGGCCTTCGATGGCCACCGGCTGCTGGGGCTCAGCGCCTCGCCGAATTCGGAGTACGTCGCGTTCATCGACTTTCCCGCCGCACGGGTACAGGCCAGCATCGACGACGCCAGGGCGTCGCTGCTGCCGCTGGGGGCCGTGCTGGGCCTGTCGCTCGCGTTGCTGCTGTTCGTGTCGTATCGAAACCTGAGTTCGGTCGCCGCGTCGCTGACCCGCGCGCTCTACACGGACCGCGTCTACATGGCGTACCAGCCGATCGTCGATCTGCGCACCGGCCGCTGCATTGGTGCCGAAGCGCTGGTGCGCTGGAAGCGCGGCGGCGGCCTGGTGTCGCCCCAGCGCTTCATCGTCGCCGCCGAGCGCGCCGGCATCATGCCGGTGGTGACACGCCGCATCGTCCAGCTCGTGGCGCTGGACATCGCCGACCTGCTCCGGACGCATCCCGAACTGCACGTGAGCATCAATTTCTCGGCCACGGACCTGCGCTCCGACCATGCCGTCGATTTGCTCACCGGCCTGCTCCGGGTGACCGGTCTGCCTGCCACCAGTTTCTGGATCGAGATCACCGAGACCAGTTTCGAGGCCCAGGTGAGCCAAACCATCGACCGGATCCGCGCGCTGGGCTTCCGGGTGGCCATCGACGATTTCGGCACCGGCTATGCCAACCTCGGCACGCTGGCCAGCATCGAGGTGGACCTGCTGAAGATCGACCGCAGCTTCGTGCAGTCCGTGGCGCAGACCGGCCAGGCTGCGGAAGTGGCCGCCGCGATCATCGGATTGGCCCGGTCGCTGGACCTGGAAATGGTCGCCGAGGGCGTCGAGACACAGGCACAGGCCGATTTCCTGATCGACAGCGGCGTCCAGTTCGCGCAGGGCTGGCTGTTCGGCCGGCCCGCTTCGGTGGACGCGTTGCGTGCGCTCATTGCACAGAAGAACGGGAACCCGCCCGTGCAGAAGGGCCGCGCCCTCCAGGAGCACGCGTCCCTGGACGGGCGGCGCGGCGTGGCGGCCCCCCAGGCCTCACGCGTGCTCGAACACGCGGCGGGATGAGACGCATGGAACTGCTCGGCATTCGCACCGCGGGAGGCCACTGGTCCTGGATCCTTCGCGACGTCCATGGCGCCACGGTGGTCCGGAGCACCCGCACCTTCAGGTCCTTTGCGCTGTGCATGATCGATGCTTCCTGCGCCTGCAGCCATCTGCAGACCGCGGAGATCGAGTGCTCCGACTACCTTCCCATCCTGCCGCTGCGCGGCAGGCCGTGAGCGCGGCGGGCATCGAGACCAGGGGACCCGAGGTCAGGGCGACGCTGCCTTCGAGGCGGCGCTGCCCAGGCATGGCCGCGGATCCTTGGCGGACGGCTGCTGCAGCAACTGCTGGTGCCACACGGTGGCGCCGATCCGCAGCAGCGCTTCCATCTCCTGTGCGTCGCCTTCGCACGATGGATCCAGTCGGTCGATGAGGTCGGCGATCACCCTGACCGCTTCGCTCGCCGTCATCAGGCCCTCGCCATGATTGGCGATGGTGACGATGTTCAGGATGGGGTCGCTGTGGCTCATGGGGGCCGGCGCTGCGTGAGCCATGAGGAGGCGGCGCCGTTCATGCGGCACGCGCCGCGTCGGCGGCCTCGTGGCTGCGGGTGAACAACCGCTGGCGGTGCGAGACCATGATGTCCGTGACCTCTCGCTTGGACGCCAGGAAGCTCTGCCCGCAACTCGGACAGTGGTAGGCCCTCAGGCCGGGCAGCAGCCGCATCCAGGGGCTGCGCTCCAGGCGTTCGAGCGACGGTGGGCGGCAGGCACACCCGGCCTTCAGGATCTTCATGCTTCAACGAGCCTCATACGAAATAAAAAAACAAAACCGCGCAGGCGGTGCGACAAGGTGGAAAGGTGCAGATCGTCAGGCCGGCCAGGGGTGAAGTCATCGTCAGTCCTTGGGCGCCTTCTTCAGGAAGTCGATCTCGAAGCCCGGATCGACCGGCGGCGCTTCCTTCCGGGTGAGGTCCGGCTCCGCCGGCAGGAGACCACCGAAATCGGTCGAGGCGAAGCTGGGCGGCACGTGGACGCCCTGGTCGTCCTTGGTGACCAGTCCCCGGTGCTCCATGTCCTTCATCGTCTTGTTCACCATCTCTCGCGAGATCCCGGCGTACGAGGCGATGAGGGCCTGCGTGATGCGCTTGTCATAGCCGCCGTTCTCGGAAGGCGCGAGCTGCGTCAGTTCATGCAGCACGCGGCTCACGAGCTTCTCGACCGACGAGGTCGTGACGCGGCGCAGCTGCGTGCGCAGGATGCCGATGCGGCGCGACTCGTGCTCCATCAGGCCGATCAGCAGATCGGGGTACCTGGCACACAGCAGGCGCACATGCCGCAGCGGGATCGCATAGACCACCGTCGGCAAGGCCGCGATGACGGTGGCCGGACTCTCGAATTCGTCGTTGCGCAGCGATGGGGGCAAGAAGAACTCGTCGGGCCGTATGAAGTCCGTCGTCACTTCCTCCTGGTTCCCCTGACCATGCAGGGCCACGCGCAGCAGACCGGTGGCGACGCAGAAGATGCTCTGCGACCTTTGCCCGCTGGCCAACAGGTACTGGCTGCGCTTATAGGATCGGACCTCCACGACCTTCTTCAGATCGTCGCGCTCGAATTGGGGCAGGCTGGAAGTCAACGGGTGCAGATACATGCGTCTTGCAGCAATGCGCGTTGGAGTGACAAAACTTCGTTCTCTCCGGGTGGCGCCCTTTCTTGGCGCCCGTCCCGAATGCCTGGTTAGAGGAGATGGGCCCTCGGTCGGTTGGCCGAGCCCGCGCCGGCGGCGCTCGCCAAGCCCGTGGGGCCATCCGCGGTGTCGTCCGTCGACGGTAGGCTACGCCGAAGCGCGGCTGCGTGCGGGGCCGTGGCGAGAGGTCGAGCGGGCGCCTGGGCGCCGCCCAGGTAATAGCCCTGCATCCACTGGGCCCCGGCACGCATCGCCACGTGCAGGTCCGCCTCCCGATCAATGCCGTCCACGACCGTTCGCTGGGCGAGGCGCGCGCAAAGCGCCAGCATGTCCTTCAGGCTCTCGAAGCCGAAGGGGTTTTCGCAAGCCCTGCGCACGAAGGCGGCCTCCAGCTTGATGATGTCCGGCTTGCACGCCTGCACGAAGGTCAGGCCTGCCGCTCCGGCGCCGAAGGCATCCATGGCGATCCGGCAGCCGCAGGCCGCCAGGCAGCGGCAGAAATCCCTGACGGCCTCGGCGTCCTGCAGCTGGGCCCGGGCGCAATCGATCTCGATCACCAGCCGTTTCGCCAGAAGCGGTTCGCGCGACAGGACTTCCAGGAACAGGGCCCACCAATGGTCGAGCCTTGCGCTCTGCGCCGACAGGTTCAGGCCCATGTTCGCGCCTGGACGTTGACGCAGGGCCGCGAGCACCTGATGGGCTACGCATCGATCGAAAGGGCGCGTCAGCCGCAAGCGCTCGAGGCTCGGCATGAAGGCGCCAGGCGCCAGGAAGGCCTGGTGCTCGGGTGTCGGGCCGAGGTGTACGCGGCCTTCGCGATACAGCGTGGCAGCGCCGGCATAGACGTCCACCACGGGTTGCCAGCGCGTCTGCAGGCGCCCGGCGCGCGCTGCCTCCCACGCCCGCACGGCAATGGCCATGTCGGCGCGATAGCCGGCGCGCCAATCCTCCGCGCGGACCTCCTCGAGGGTCGGCGACTGCTGCGCCGTCCACAGGATCAGGTCGATCTCGGCCGCATCCAGGGTTCGCGGGTCCGAGACCTCGATCCATCCGGCATGCAGCTCGGGCAAGACCACCACGCCCTCGAAACGCACCGGCTCGGCGGAGATTTCCGACAGCAGCTGCTCGATGTTCTCGCTCACGCTCGGCGATCCGCCATAGCGCCCGCCCGCCTCGGCGTCGGGCGACCAGAGAAGAAAACAGTCCTCGCGCATCTCGAAGACCTGTATGCCGGTGGCCGCCGCCGCGACCGCCATCAGGCGCTGCCGGACTTCGTGGCCAGTCGCCCTGGCCAGGCCTTCGCTGAATGCCTCGGCCAGATGCGGCGCGTTGCCGATGAAGACGAACACGCATCGGCAGGGCTGCGCCATCGAGTCGACCCATGCATCGACCGCGTGCTGCATGGGCGCCGTGGCGACGCTTCGGTCCGACACACGGTGCATCGGAGCCAAAGGCTGGCCAATCGGTCGAGTCGCATCAAGGGTGGCCTCCGGCTGCGGTTGCCCGGTGGGGTATTCAAGTGAAGAGCTGCTCATCGCATGGCTGTCTCGATTGGGCATGGCGGCATGCGCGGGACCTGTTGTATGCCTTCTGTTTCTGGTGGACGGTGTTCCTCCGCTCTCACAAAGGGGGGAGGAGATCGGTGGGGTGGGCCTTCGTCACGGCGCAAGCGCCCCGGACCGAGGAACGCCGCCCCCCATTTCAAGGATGCGGCTCATTCCCCTGGCGCACACCCCTGCCGGGGGCATGTCTTTGAAACGAGGTGGAATTCATTGGCGGTGCGTCGCAAAAGGCACGGTGAACAAGCAATGAATAGTAGGAATTATTTCATTTTGTTGCGATTGAATTTGTGTCGTCTTTGTGTCCTGGCTCACAAAGATGGTGTTGTCAGCGATGCATGGCCTGCGATCCAGAACGTGATCGACACGCTGGCGGGCGCACTGCGGATATCCAGGAGGGGGGAACCGCCCTTACGCCAGGCCCCGCTTGAGCGGCGGCGCCATTCCCCTGGGTGACAAAAATCCGCGTCGCCTTCCTTGTCGCAGTTTTCACAACTGCGGCCACAGCGCGTTCCACAACTGGGCGTTGAGAAGGCATGGGCCTCGAGCGATCGGCCCCAAACTTGGAAAACCATTTCGCTGGAACAATTGCCAAGTGCGCGTACAAACCCGATAGACACATTTGGTTGCAAATTGCAAACTTCTCCCGCCCGATGGAGGGCGTGGAGAAACAATGAAGCACAAGATTCGACTGGCCCTTTCCCTGGCGGTACTTCTCTCTCTGAGCGCCTGTGGTGGCGGAGGGGGCGGCGACGCCGGCTCGGACCAGGCGCCTGTCGCGACCCCGAGCCCTTCGCCGGCCTTCAACGCCACGAGCTCCGAGGGGATGTGGGCGGGCACCACGTCCACCGGCCGGGACATGGTGGGCCTGCTGCAGGCCGATGGCACCTACTGGGTTCTCTATACGAAAGCGGGTGATGCCTCCGTGATCGCCGGCGCGGTACAAGGCAACGCCGCTTCGAACAACGGCGTCTTCACATCGACCAACGGGCGCGATTTCAGCGTTGAAGCGAAGTCCATCAGCGACGTGACGGTGAACGCCAACTACGCGCCGCGCAGTCGCCTGGACGGAAGCATCACGTACTACGGCACCGGGTCAAAGTTCTCCTTCACCTCGACGTATGACACGGCGTATGACAAGCGGACGTCCCTTCAGGCCCTCTCCGGCGATTACACCGGCAATGCGGCGGTTGTGCAGGGCACCGAGTCTGCGCGTCTGACGATCGATATCTCGGGAGGTCTCTCTGGCCGCTCCGCTTCAGGTTGCGCCTACACGGGCCAGGTGGCACCGAAGTCTGAAGGATCGGCTTTCGCATTGACAGTCACTTTCGCAGGCGGCAACTGCGCCAACGGTACGGACACCGTGCGGGGCGTCGGCTACCTCGACCCGGATTCCGGCATGCTCTATGGCGCAGCGCTGAACAACGCGCGCAGCAACGGCCTGATCTTCAGTGGCAAGAAGAGTGGCTTCACGCCTCCAGTGACCACCGGCACGGTCACTAACGGGACGACGAATGGCGGCAGCCCTGGTTCATCTCCTTCCGACTCGGGATGCGGCTCCCGAGGCGGTCCCGGCTACCGCTTGAAGAACGGCAAATGCGCCAGCTGGGCCGATAAGCGCGCGGGGCGTACGTGATGTCGCGCATCGACGGACATGGGCCTGACCGTCCTTTGCGGAATGGCGTCTCAAGCAAGGTCGGCAGTTCTGTTGGCAACGCCGAGCAGGCAGCCATTGCAATGAGTACGCGAAGACTTGCCATGCCCATGGCGTCTTTTGGCGCTCGGTCGTCACGGCGGCGGTCGGGACTCGGTGCAGCCGTGCTCCTTGCTGCTTTCGCTGCGGGCGGCGTCGCCGCGCAGACGCCTTCGATCCTGCTCGAGGCCTGCAATGCCATGGAGCCGGCGAGCAAGCGGCTTGAATGCCTGCGTGCGGCGAACGGAGCGCGCTCCGGCGCTGGCACGGCCTACGGCGGCTCCGCCGCTCCAAGAGCGGCGTATGCGGCGCCTCAGGCCTCTTCGTTGGCGGCCTCCGCAGCGCCTCGTGCCACTGGCAGCCAGACCTGCTACACGGGACCGAGGGGCGGCACCTACACGATCACGGCCAGCGGGCGCAAGAACTACAGCGGATGTTGAACATGAAGGCCTCCGGACTCTCTCTGGCCATTGCCGCAGCGCTTCTTGCAGGCTGTGCTTCCAACTCTGGAGTGGTCCCTATGGGCCGAGGGCTGCTGTCGATCACCAAGCAGCAAGCCACAGGCTTTCCAGGGCTTGGCAATCTCAAGGCCGAAGCCTTCCAGGAGGCCGCTGCGCATTGCGGGGCCGCGCAGAAAGACTTCGCGGTCGTCGGCTATGAAGAGACCAAGGGTCCGTACATCTTTGGAAACTACCCGCGGGTCGATCTGAGCTTTCGCTGCGTGTAGCGACCGTCGCGATCGGTGCCGCAGTGAAACTGCAATCGCAACCCTGACTTGTGAGCCAAGGCTGTCATTCCGCCGCAGGCAACGGCATCGGCCCGCGTGTCGGAAGGCCTACTGTCGCGGAAGTCCATGAAAACTCCGTTGGTCCCGGTGCGGGCCTGGTTGTCAGTCGGCGTCAATAAGTCAAGCACTGGCTGGTGCCCTCGACAGGAATCGAACCTGTATCTGAGTCTTAGGAGGACCCCGTTCTATCCATTGAACTACGAGGACGGTGGGCAGCCCGGCGACTGTAGCAGAGGGACTCAGTCGTACTTGAGCGTGTAGATCAGGTCCACGCCGCTCTGGACGCCGGCCTGGCCGCGCAGCGTGAGGCGCTGGGTCAGGTCGTAGAAGATGAAGAGGGTGCCGAGCACGCCGGTCAGGCTGCTTTCGTAGGTGACGTAGAAATCCTTCGACAGCCGCTTGCCCACCGTGACCGCGGATTCGCGCAGCTCGCCGCCGCTGCCCGGGCCCTTGAAGCCGATCTCGTCGAGGCCCAGCCGGCTGGCCAGGCTGCCGCCCGATCCGCCCTTGCCCAGGCCGCCCAGCAGCGCCAGCGCGGCCTGCTGCATCAGGATCGATTCGCCGCCGTTGCCCACCGAGGCACGGCCCAGGATCACCCACGACAGGGTTTCCGCATCCGACAGCGCGGGCTCCGAGTAGAGCTTGACGCGCGGCACCTGGGCGGTGCCCGAGACCTGCACGCCCGCGCGCTGCGAGATGTTGGGCCGGATCGCGAGGATGTCGAGCGCGGGGTTGTCCATCGGGCCGTTGAAGCGTGCGAGACCGGTCTCGACGTCGAGCTGCTGGCCATAGGCGCGGTACTGGCCCTTGACGGTGCGCACTTCGCCGGTCACGCGCGGGGGGGCGCTCAGCGAGGTGCTGCGGATGTCGAGCTGGCCTTCGAGCCGGGTCGTGATGCCGCGACCCTGCACCGCGAAGTCCTTGCCGAGGTCGAAGGTCACGGCCACGTCGAAGGGCTTGGCAGTCTGCGGCTTGGCCGCCTGCGCACTGTTCTGCGCAGCCTCGCGCTGCGCTTCGGCCGCCGTCTCGCGGTCCTTGGCGGCCGAGCGCACCACCACGTCGGTGCCCAGGCTGGGCGCGCTCTCGTCGGGCAGGATGATCACGGCGCGTTCGGTCTCGAGCTTGCCGCGCAGCGTGAACTGGCCGTCGTCCAGGCGCGCCTGCAGGTCGCCCGACAGCGTGACCTGGCGGTCGGTGCGCACCAGCACGCGCAGGCTGCGCAGCTGGGCCTGCATGGCCATCCGGATGCCCGAGCCGCCAGCGGAAGAGGCCTGGCCCCAGCGCATCTCGCCGCGGCCCGTGAGCGTGCCGCCGTCGCGTGCGGCCTCGCTCGAGGTGGTGCTGAGGTTGCCGCTCTGCCCGGCGATGCGCGCGCTGTTGCCGCGGCCGCCCTTGAGCGTGAAGTCGGTGATGTCGACGCGGTCGCCGCCCAAGGTGGCACGCAGCCGGCCGTCGCGCAGGTCCAGCCCTTCGACCGGCGCGCGCAGCGCCAGCTGGTCGGCTGTCAGCGTGCCGTTCCAGCGCGGCGCGGCGCGGTTGCCCGAGAGCGCGGCGTCGGCCTCGAGCGTGCCGGCGATGCGCCAGCCCGGCGGCGCGAGCATCGACCACACGCCCAGGCTCGGCATGCGGGCCTTGACGCTGCCGTTGAGCGGGGCGTCCTCGGCCCATTGCCAGCCGCCGTCGCGCTGCGCCACGCGGGTGCGCGCGTCGGCGCGGATGTTGCCGGCGCGTTCGCTGTCCCAGACCAGGTCGGCGCGCACTTCCTCGCCCTGCGCTTCGATGCGCAGCTCGGCCTGCCGCAGTCCGGCCGGGGTGCTGGGGCTGTCGACGTTGGTGCTGCCCGACACCATCTTGATCTCGCTCTTGGTGCCGGTGCCGCGGCTCTCGATGCGGGTGACCAGCGCGGCTTCGCCGGCCTGCACGCGGATGTCGCCGCTCTGGCGCGCGAGCCGCACGCTGGCGCGCAGTGCGTCGCCGGCCTCGATGTCCCAGTCGCCGTTGAACAGCAGGTCGCCGCTCAGGCCCAGGCTCGCGAGCGAGCTGTTGTTGTCCAGCGCCTCGGCCCAGGCCATCGGCAGGCCCTGCATGCGGCCCTTGGTCTGCACGCGGATGCCCTGTTGCGTGCCGCTGCCGGTCTGGCGGAAGCGCACCGGCTCCCAGTCGAACCGCACCGTGCCGGCCACCGGGCCCTGCAGTGTGGCGCCGCCGGCCGAGGTGTCGATCTCGAGGCCGCTGGCCACGCTGCGTACGTTGGCGCTGAGCGGCGCGCTGAGCGCCACGGTCCAGGGGCCGGGGCGGGTGCTGTCCTGGGCCTGCACGCGCAGGCTCGCCAGCGCCGCGCGCCAGCGGCCCGGGCCTTCGAGCGCGCCGCTGGCGCGGGTGTCGAGCGTGAGTTTCTGGGTGCCGCGCAGGGCCTCGCCCTGCACCGAGAGCGTGGCCTGCGCCAGGCTGCCGCCCAGTTCGGCGCGCAGGCCGCGCAGCTGGATCGGCGCGTCGGGTGGCGCCGGCACCGCGCCCGCGGGGACGGCCGCGGCCGGCAGTCGCAGGTCGAGCCGCGGCACGGCCAGCGTGGCCTGCACGGTCGGCTCGACGCTGCCGCGTGGCGCCGGCGCGGCCGCGTTCTGCAGGCGCCGCTGCACGGCCTCCCAGCCGCCGTTCCAGCGGGCATCGAAGCGGGCGTTGCCCTGGGCGCTTGCGCCCGCGAAAACCGTGGACAGGCCGGGCAGCTTCTCGACCCAGCGCTGCAGCGCGGCCGCGTCGTCGACCTGCGCCGTGAGCTCGCCGCGACCCTGTGCCGGGCCCATGCGGCCGTTGACCTGCGCCTGGCCGCCGGGCAGCACCACTTTCAGGTCACCGCTGCCGGCGCGCTCGGCGATGCGGGCCTGCAGCTGGCCGGCGACGCTGGCTTGCGCGGCCTCGATGCGCAGCGTGCGCAGGTCGAGCACCTGGTCTTTCCACTGTCCTTGGGCGTTCACGCGGTCGAGGCGCAGGCCTTGCAGCGCGCGGCTGCCGCCGTTGCCCTGGGCCTGCAGTGCCACGTCGAAGCGCAAGGCCTCGTCGCGTTGCTCGACCTGGATGCGGCCGCCCACGGGCGCGCCTGCCAGCTGCGTGTGCAGGCCGCCGGGCTGCACGCCGCGCACGGTGGCCGTCACCTGCCAGGGCGCGGGCGCGGCGCGCCATTCGCCTTCGGCGTCGATGCGGCCACCGCCGGTGCGCACTGTGGCGGCCGGCACGGTCCAGGTGTTGCCATCGAAACTGGTGCGGGCCTCGACCTGCTCCAGCGGCAGCCGGCCTTCGTCCCAAGGGCCGGGCAGGGCGTTGCGGATGTCGGCGCTGGCCTGCCATTGCACGTCGCTGCCGGCCGCGCCCGGGCCGGCCTGCACGGTGCCGCTCAGCAGCGTGGCGGGGGCGGTGGGCCAGAGCCGGGCCAGGTCGACGTTGCGCAGGTCGGCGTCGGCATCGACCACCGGCTGCGGCAGCCAGGGCGCGATGTTGGCGCGCAGCTGGGCCTGCATCGGGTTCTTCTCGTCCTGTTCGGTGGGCTGCAGTTCGGCCGTGATGGCCAGGCGCGCCGCGCTGCCGGCCAGCGTGCCCTTGACGCTGGCCTGGGCCTGGACTTCGATGGCGCGGTCTTCGGCCAGCGGCGCGCGCACCTTGCCTTCGAGCGCGGCGTCGATGGCCATCGGCGCGTCGCCCTGCAGGCCGACGCGCGCGCTGTAGTGGCCGTCGGCGACGTCCACGCCGTCGACGGTCAGCGCATGCTGGCGCTGGGCGTAGCCGTAGCGGCCGGCCAGGTTCTTGACCTCCACCACGGGCGGGCCGGCCCAGCGCACGGTGTCGATGCGGAAGGGCAGGTCGACATCGACCGGCAGCACCAGCTGCTCGAGCGGCTGCAGCGGTTCATCGGTCTTCTCGGGCGGCGGGCCGCGGCGCTCGATCAGCACCTGCGTGGCGTGCACTTCGCCGAGCTGCACCTTGCGCTGGAACAGCGGCTTGAGCGTCCAGCCGATGGTGGCGTCGTGCACCTCGACCGACAGCGTGGGGCTCTGCCACTGCAGGAAGCCGATGCGCCCGCCGGTGCGCAGCGAGCCGCTGACCTCGCGACTCTGCAGCGTCTGGCCGGCCGGCATGTAGCGCGCGGCCTTGGAGATCGCAAAGGCCAGCGACTGGTCGGAGCCCAGCCACCACCAGCCGGCCGCGACGACCAGCACCAGCAAGGCGACCAGCGCGCCGACGCTCCAGGCCGCGGCGCGCAGCACGCGGCGCGTGCGCGAACGGCGCGGCGGCGCCGCGACGACCGGCGAGGGCGTGGGTGCGGGAGTTGCGTTCGATGCCATGCCGACGATGTGCCTAGAAAGTGAAGCCCAGCCGCAGGTGCAGCCTGAACTTCTTCACGTCGACGCCGTAGGCCACGTCGGCCTGCACCGGGCCGACCGGGCTGCGCCAGCGCGCACCCACGCCCACGCCGACCTTGGCCTTGAGATCGCCGACCTGGTCGGCCACCGAACCGGCATCGACGAATGCCGCGCTTTCCCAGTCGCTGAGCTTGCCGTTCCAGACGATCGGGCGCTGCCATTCGACGCTGGCCACGCCCATGTAGCGACCGGCCACGATGGTGCCGTCGGCGCGCTCGGTGCCGATCTGGCGATAGCTGTAGCCGCGCACCGTGGTGTCGCCGCCGGTCAGGAACATCAGCGTGGACGGGATCTGCGCGCTGTCCTTGGCGACCACGGCGCCGGCCTCGGCGCGGAACTGCAGCCGGCTGCTGCGCGCCTGGGTGCCGTCGGTGCCCTGCACCTTGCCCAGCGGCAGGATGCCGAGCCAGCGCGCATAGCTGCGCACGAAGGGCGCGCGTTCGCCGATCAGCGTCTGGCCCAGGCCGAGCTCGAGCGCCAGCCCCTGGCCGCGCGAGGGCGCGTCGTTGCTGTCGAAGTAGCGGCCGGTCCAGGTCCAGTTGGCGCTGATGGCCGAGGCCGAGGGCGGTGCGCCGTCGCCGCGGTTGGTCGCGTAGTCGTACTGCAGGAACAGGCTGCGGTCGATGCGGTCGCCGGTGCGGCCGCGGCCGGCGCGCAGCCGTCCGCTGTCGACGTCGTAGGTGCCCGAGACTTCGCGCTTGAGCAGGCCGGAGCCGAACCAGCGCCAGCCGTCGTCGCCGGGGATGCCGTTCCAGTCGGTGCCCAGCGACTGGGTCTCGCGGTCGACCGACAGCTTGGACACCGCGCGCCATCCGAGCAACGGCATCTGGTTGTGCACATGGTCGATCGACAGGCGCGGCCCGCCGTCGGTGGTGAAGCCGGCCCCCAGCACCACCTTCTGCAGTGGCGCCTCGCGCACCTGCGCGATGACGGGCGCGGCCTGCGGGTCGGTGCCGTCGGTGTCGAGCGTGAGGAAGACCGAGTCGTAGTAGCCGCTGCTGGCCAGCCGCTGCTGGGCGTCGAGCAGCTTCTGCTGGTCGTAGTCGGCGCCGGTGGGCACGCGGGCGATGCGGCGCGCGCCGTCGGCGTCGTAGCGTTGGGCGCCGCGCACGTCGACCGGGCCGAAGCGGTAGGCCGGGCCCGAGGCGTAGGTGATGCCCAGCTGCGCCTCGCCGCGGTCGGCATCGATGTTCGCGCGGCTGTTGGCGATGCTGCCCGTGGCGTAGCGTTTGGACGTCAGGCTGCGCAGGCCGACGGCCTTGGCGTTGTCCCAGGCCTGCTGGGTGAACAGCTGGCCGCTCTGCAGCGTCCAGGCCGACTGGATCGCCTCGCGCTGCGCCGCGGCGCGCGGGTCGGCGGCGATCGCGTCGCTGAAGCGGATGTCCACCGCCTTCACGCGCGTGGCCTCGCCCGGCTCGACCGTCACCACGACCTTGCGCGGTGTCTTCTCTTCGGGGGTTTCCTTGAGCTCGAGCGTGAGCGTCGGCGTGAAGTAGCCCAACGTGGCCAGCAGCTCGCGCGCGTTGGCCTCGGCCGCCACCATCAGGCGCGACAGCTCGGTGGCACCGAGGTCGGGCAGGCGGGTGTAACGCTGGATCTCGAGGTGCAGCGCCAGGTAGTCGCGCACCGCGTCGGGGCCGTGCACTTCCAGCGTGAAGGCTTCTCGCTTCTCCGCGGCATCGGTTGCGCCGGACGAAACCGAGCTGTCGGCCGTGACGGCCTGCGTGCCGTCCTCCGTGGCGTCTTTTTTGGATGGCAGCAAGCTGCACCCTTGCAAAAGAAGAAGGACGCTTGCAAGAAGCAACGCCGGCATGCGCGCCGGCGTTTTGAAGAGGACCACCCTGACCATCGGCCCCATTCTGACATCAAGCCATGGCCGTCCCGGCGCGCGCCGGGGGTGGTACGCGAAGAGGGGGCGGCGTCCTACTTGGACAGCATGCGCATGGCTTCCTCGAGGCCCTTGAGCGTCAGCGGGTACATGCGGTTGGACATCAGCTGCTGCACCACCGAGATGCTCTGGCGGTACTGCCACACGCCCTGCGGCTCGGGATTGATCCAGGCGAACTTGGGAAAGCTGTGCGTGAGGCGCTGCAGCCACTCGGCGCCGGCTTCCTCGTTGTTGTATTCCACGCTGCCGCCGGGCTGCAGGATCTCGTAGGGGCTCATGGTCGCGTCGCCCACGAAGATCAGCTTGTAGTCCTTGTTGTACTTGCGCAGGATGTCCCAGGTCGCGAACTTCTCCGAGAAGCGGCGCTTGTTGTTCTTCCACATGAAGTCGTAGACGCAGTTGTGGAAGTAGTAGAACTCCAGGTGCTTGAACTCGGTCTTGACGGCCGAGAACAGCTCCTCGACGCGCTGGATGTGCTCGTCCATGGTGCCGCCCACGTCCATCAGCAGCAGCACCTTGACGTTGTTGTGGCGCTCGGGCCGCATCTTGATGTCGAGGTAGCCGGCATTGGCCGCGGTCTTGGCAATGGTCTCGTCGAGGTCCAGTTCCTCGATGTTGCCCTCGCGCGCGAACTTGCGCAGGCGCCGCAGCGCGACCTTGATGTTGCGCGTGCCCAGTTCCTGCGTGTCGTCGTAGTCCTTGTAGGCGCGCTGGTCCCAGACCTTGACCGCGCTCTTGTTCTTGCCGGCGCCGCCGATGCGGATGCCTTGCGGGTTGTAGCCGCCGTGGCCGAAGGGCGAGGTGCCGCCCGTGCCGATCCACTTGTTGCCGCCCTGGTGGCGTTCCTTCTGCTCCTCGAAGCGCTTCTTCAAGGTGTCCATGAGCTCGTCCCAGCCCATCTTCTCGATCTTGGCCTTCTCTTCGGCGCTGAACTCGCGCTCCAGCGTCTTGCGCAGCCAGTCGAGCGGGACTTCCTTGGTGAAGTCCGTGAGCATCTCCACGCCCTTGAAGTAGCCGGCGAAGGCGCGGTCGAACTTGTCGTAGTGCTTCTCGTCCTTCACCAGCGCCGTGCGGCTCAGGTAATAGAAGTCGTCCATGCCGTAGGCGTCATCGGAGTTGGGCCCGACCACGTCGGACTGCAGCGCCTCGAGCAGCGTCAGGTATTCCTTGACCGACACCGGCAGCTTGGCCGCGCGCAGGGTGTAGAAGAAGTCGATCAGCATCGCAGCTCACTCCTTGGTATGGGTTGCAGGACGCGGCCTGTCGAGCAGGTACAGCAGCTGCGCCTTGATTTCGGGCCATTCGCCCGCGCCGAGGCTGTACATCACGGTGTCGCGCACCGTGCCGTCGCGCCGCAGCGCGTTGCCGCGGATCACGCCGTCCTTCTTCGCGCCCAGGCGCTCGATGGCGCGCTGCGAGGCGAAGTTGAAGTTGTCGGTGCGCCAGCCCACGGTGCGGCAGCCCAGCGTGTCGAAGGCATGCGTGAGCATCAGCAGCTTGCAGGTGGTGTTGACATGGGTGCGCTGGCAGCGCGCGGCGTACCAGGTGTAGCCGATCTCCACCCGCTTCACGGCCGGCAGGATGTCGTGGAAGCTGGTGCAGCCGAGCACGGTGCCGGTGGCCTCGTCGGTCACGGCAAAGGCGAAGCGGTTGCCGGCCTCGCGCATCTGCAAGGCAGTCTCGATGTAGGCGCGCGTGTCCTGCGGCTCGGGCACCGAGGTCACGCGCAGCGTCCACAGTTCGCCGTCGGCCGCGGCGGCGCGCAGGCCGTCTTCATGCGACAGCGCCAGCGGCACCAGCGCGATGCCGCGGGACTTCAGGGTGACGGGTTCGACGAAGGCCATGGCGCGTGCTCCGGCTCAGGCCCGCGGGTCGCCGTACTTGCGGCGGTACAGCGTGCGGCCCAGCTGGACGCCGCCGCCGCCGCCCGCGCCGATCAGCGCGATGCCCAGCATGCCCGGGCCGTCATAGCCCGCGCTGCCGAAGGCGTCGAGCCCGAACAGCAGGCCCAGCCCGCGGCCCAGCAGCGCGCCGAGCACGAAGCCCACGGCCTGGGCCACGCCGAGGATCAGCAGCTGGCGCGGCGGATGCGGGGTCGTGCCGTTCATGGTCGCGGCCTCAGCGGTTGTTGCGCTGCATGAAGACGAGCTTCTCGAACAAGGTCACGTCCTGTTCGTTCTTCAGCAGCGCGCCCACCAGCGGCGGCACCGCGACCTTGTCGTCCTTGCTCTGCAGCGCCTCGAGCGGGATGTCCTCGGCCACCAGCAGCTTGAGCCAGTCGAGCAGCTCGGAGGTCGAGGGCTTCTTCTTCAGGCCGGGCAGGTTGCGCACGTCGTAGAAGGTCTTCATCGCGGCCGCGAGCAGTTCCTGCTTGAGGCCGGGGAAGTGCACGTCGACGATGCTGCGCATGGTGTCGGCGTCGGGGAACTTGATGTAGTGGAAGAAGCAGCGGCGCAGGAAGGCGTCGGGCAGTTCCTTCTCGTTGTTCGAGGTGATGAACACCACCGGCCGGTGCTTGGCGCGGATCAGTTCGCGCGTCTCGTAGCAGTAGAACTCCATGCGGTCGATTTCGCGCAGCAGGTCGTTCGGGAATTCGATGTCGGCCTTGTCGATCTCGTCGATCAGCAGCGCCACCGGCTTGTCGGCCGTGAAGGCCTGCCACAGCACGCCCTTGACGATGTAGTTCTCGATGTTCTTGACCCGCTCGCCGCCGTCCACGTCGGACAGCTGCGAGTCGCGCAGGCGGCTCACGGCGTCGTATTCGTAGAGGCCCTGCTGCGCCTTGGTGGTCGACTTGATGTGCCACTGCAGCAGCGGCAGGTCGAGCGCGGCGGCCACTTCCTCGGCCAGCATCGTCTTGCCGGTGCCCGGTTCGCCCTTGACGAGCAGCGGGCGCTTGAGCGTGATGGCGGCGTTGACCGCGAGCATCAGGTCCTGGGTGGCAACGTAATTGTCTGAGCCCTTGAATTTCATGGATGACATCGAGCTGGGGGTGGATGAAGCGACCATTCAAGCATGCGTTGCCGGCCGGCACTGTCGCCTTGGCTCGGGGCCGTGAAAAGCCCCCGCATATAATCAAATGTTGATCTGAAAAAACCGAATTTCCACGAGATTGTGCGCGCAAAATGAACAAGTTGTTGACCACGATGTTTGCCCTGGCTGTCGCTTGCGTGACGTTCTCGGCCCAGGCTCAGGCCGTCACCGGCAGCGTCGAAAACGGTGCCAAGAAGACCGCCATGTGCGTGGGTTGCCACGGCATCGTCGGCTACCAGGCCAGCTTCCCCGAGATCCACAAGGTGCCGATGATCGCGGGCCAGAGCGCGACGTACATCAGCTCGGCACTGGCGGCCTACAAGGCCGGTGACCGCAAGCACCCGACGATGCGCGCCATCGCCGACTCGCTGACCGAGCAGGACATGGCCGACCTCGCGGCCTATTACAGCCAACTGGGCGTCAAGGCGGGCGATGCGCCGCCGGCCGCCGCCGCCAAGCAGCCGAGCGAACGCGTCCAGGCGCTGATCTCGCGCGACAAGGACAACGCCTGCACCAAGTGCCATGGCGCCAACTTCAACACCCCCAACGACGGCACCGTGCCCAAGCTGGCCGGCCAGCACGCCGACTACCTGTTCGTCGCGCTGAAGTCGTACAAGGCCGAGAACCAGGCCCATGTCGGCCGTTCGAACGGCGTGATGAGCGGCCAGGCCAAGAAGTTCAGCAATGCCGAACTCAAGGAACTCGCGGGCTACATCAGCGCGCTGCCGGGCGAAGTCAAGGTGGTGCCGGAGTCGCGCTTCCATACGGCCAACAACTGAAGCCCCGCTTCCCCTGCAAAAAACCCGCCTCGTGCGGGTTTTTTCGTTGTGAGCCCTCGAAGGCGAGGCGGGACAAACCCTCGAACTGTTCGATCAGCGATCGGATGTGCACGATGATCGATCGCCGTGGCCGCCTTGCGCCTCGACACACCGACCCCGGTCGCCCTACATTGCGGCTGTACCCGCAGCGACCGACGATCCACTGACCCGACGGACCGATCCATGACCCCTGGCATCACTGGCAACACACAGGCCTACCTCATCCCCGGCGATCCGGTGCGCAACGTCCGGCTGCCGCGGATGTTCAATGCCGTGTTCGAGCGCTTCGAGATCGATGCGGTGCTGGTGCCGATGCAGGTGCCGCGGCGCAATTTCGCGGTCTTCTTCGCGGCCGCCTTCCTGGCGCGCAACGTGCGCGGCATGCTGATCGCGCCGCCGCACAAGCCGCTGGCCATCGACCTGCTCGACGGCTGCGGCCTGATCGGCCGGGTGGCCGGTTCGATCAACATCGTGCGCCGCACCGAGGAGGACCGCCTCGAAGGCGACCTGTTCGACGGCGAGGGCCTGATCGGCGCGCTCGACCACTACGCGATCCCGTTTCGCGGCAAGCGCGTGCTGATCCTGGGCGCGGGCGTCAGCGCCTCGGCCGTGGGCGTGGCGCTGGTCGAGGGCGGCGGCATGGGCGGGGCGGCGCACATCGCCTTCTACGACAGTTCGGCCGGCAAGGCCGCGGGCGTGGCCGCCAAGCTCGACGCCTTCTTCGACGCCGACGTGGTGGCGGTCGACAGCAACGCGCCCGAGGGCTACGACCTGGTCGTCAATGCCACGCCGCTGGGCCTGGACGCGAACGACCCGCTGCCGGTGGACGTGACGCGCATGGACCGCCACGCCGCGCTGTTCGACATCCTGCTGCGCGGCCAGCCGACGCCGGTGGTGCGGGCGGCGCGGGCCCGCGGCCTGCACGCGCAGGCGGGCTTCGAGATGCTGATCCAGCAGATGCCTCACTACCTGCGCTACTTCGGCCACGAAGCGGTCGCGCAGTCGCTGGCGGCCGATTCGGACTTCCTGCGCGAGCGCATCTACCCCGAGGCCATGCACGCCGAGATCCGCCAGCCGCTGCGCTACCTGCGCCCCAGCGGGACCTGAATCCCTCCCTCCACTTCCTCGTTCCGACCCCCCATGATCTCCGGCAAGACCACGCTCATCGCCCACCTGGGCTACCCCACCGAAGCCTTCAAGGCGCCGATGATCTACAACCCCTGGTTCGACCAGCAGGGCATCGACGCGGTGGTGGTGCCGATGGGGGTCAAGCCCGAGGACTATGCAGCCATGCTGGCCTCGCTGGCGCGGCTGACCAACCTGCGCGGCGCGCTCGTGACCATGCCGCACAAGATCGCGACCATGGCGCTGGTCGACGAGGTCACGCCGACCGCGCGCATCGCCGGCGCCTGCAACGCCATCCTGCTGCGGCCCGACGGCACGCTGCTGGGCGACCAGTTCGACGGTGCCGGCTTCGTGCGCGGCGTGGAACGCAAGGGCCGGCTGTTCCAGGGCACGCGGGTGCTGGTGTCGGGCACCGGCGGCGTGGGCTCGGCCATCGCGGCCTCCATCGCGGCGGCCGGCGCCGCCGAGATCGCGTTGTTCGACGTCAGCGAGGCCTCGGCGCAGGCGCTGGCCGAGCGGCTGCGCGCGCACTACCCGCAGCTGGGCGTGCGCACCGGTTCGAAGGACCCGGCCGGCTTCGACGTGGTGGTCAACGCCACGCCGCTGGGCATGAAGGAGGGCGACCCGCTGCCTTTCGACGTCGAGCGCATCGACCCGCGCACCTTCGTCGGCGAGGTGGTGATGAAGTCCGAGTACACGCCGCTGCTGCAGGCCGCCAAGGCCAAGGGCTGCGCGGTGCAGGTCGGCACCGACATGCTGTTCGAGATGATCCCGGCCTACCTGGAGTTCTTCGGCTTCGGCAGCGCCACGCCGGAGGCGCTGCGCGCCGTGGCGCAGCTGCGGTATTGAGGCCTCAGATGATCGGGCGCATCGCCTCGGCCACCTCGCGCAGCACCGGCAACAGCTTCTTCGTGAGCTGATCGTCGGGGTAGAGCTGCCGCTGCACCGTCACGCTCAGCGCGTACTTGCAGCGGCCCTTGCGGTCCTTGAGCGCCACGGCCAGGCCGCACAGGCCGACGTCGAGGTGCCGCTCGGCCTGCCAGAAATCGAGCTGACGTGCCGCGAGCACGCTGTCGCGGAAGCGCGCCGCATCGACCGGTGCCGCGCCGGTGAAGCTGTCGAAGCTGTGCTCGGCGATCCAGGCGTCGAGCGCGGCGTCGTCGAAGGTCGACAGCAGCACGAAGCCCTGCGACACCACATGGGCCGGCACCCGGGCGCCCGGATGGAAGCCGATCGACACCATGCGCGGCGGGTTGCTGCGCGCCAGGTAGACCACCTCGTGGCCGTCCAGCGTGCCGATGTTGAGCGTCTCGCCGCACTGCATCGACGCGCGCTGGATGTAGGGCTGCACCAGGCGCGGCACGCGCGCGCCTTCCAGGTAGGCCTGGCCCAGGCGCAGCACGCGCGGCAGCAGCCAGTAGTGCTTGCCGTCGGTCTCGGCGTAGCCGTAGTGCACCAGGCTCAGCAGGTAGCGCCGGGCGGCGGTGCGCGTCAGGCCCGCATGCTCGCCGGCCTCGGTGGCCGTCATGCGGGTGCGCTCGTCGGAGAAGGCCTCGATCACGCGCAGCCCCTTGCCCAGCCCCTCGATGAGCAGCTTGCGGTCGATGGGCGGCGTGGCGGTGTCGGTGGGGGTCATGGCCTAGGTCTTACCCGAGTTTCGTGCGTATTCTGAACGCATGCGATCGATCATCGATCGCCTTGGCGACTCGGGCCGTTGTGGCGGAGCGATCGACTTCTTACAGTCCCTCCCACAGATGAACACCCACCCGTCCTTTCTCACCCTGGCCGCCGCCGGCCCGGACCTCGCCCAAGGCTGACATGCACCGCTCGATCGCCACCGTGTCGCTCAGCGGAACGCTGCGCCAGAAGCTGGAAGCCATCGCCGCGGCCGGCTTCGACGGCTTCGAGCTGTTCGAGAGCGACTTCATCCAGTTCAACGGCGACGCCGCCGAGCTGGGGCGCATCGCGGCCGACCTCGGGCTTTCCGTGGACCTGTACCAGCCCTTCCGCGATTTCGAGGGCATGCCCGAGGCGCTGTTCCGCCGCAGCCTGGAACGCGCCGAGCGCAAGTTCGACCTGATGCAGGCCATGGGCGCGTCGCTGGTGCTGTGCTGCTCGAACACCTCGCCGCTGACCCTCGACGACCCGGCGCTGGCCGCCGCGCAGCTCCATGCGCTGGCCGAGCGCGCCGCGCGGCGCGGCCTGCGCGTGGGCTTCGAGGCGCTGGCCTGGGGCCGCGCGACCTCGCGCTACGGCCAGGCCTGGGACATCGTGCGCCGCGCCGACCATCCCCAGCTGGGGCTGATCCTCGACAGCTTTCACACGCTGTCGCTCCAGGACGATCCGGCCGGCATCGCCGACATCCCGGGCGAGAAGATCTTCTTCCTGCAGATGGCCGATGCGCCGCTGATGGCGATGGATGTGCTGCAGTGGGCGCGCCACCACCGTTCCTTCCCGGGCCAGGGCGACTTCGACGTGGTGAACTTCTTCGAGCAGACGCTGCGTGCGGGCTACACCGGCCCGCTGTCGCTGGAGATCTTCAACGACGTTTTCCGCGAGACGCCCAACCGGCGCACGGTGGTGGATGCGATGCGCTCGCTGCTGTACCTCGAGAGTCAGGTGCGCGAGCGCATGGCGGACGCGCCGCCGCCGGGCGTGACGCTGTTCAGCCCGCCGCCGCGGCCGGTGCTCGACGGCATCGCCTTCATCGAGTTCGCGGTCGACGAAGCGGCGGCCGAGGGCCTCGGCGCGCTGCTGCGGCAGCTGGGCTTCAGCCGCATCGGCCGGCACCGCTCCAAGGCCGTCACGCTCTACCGGCAGGGCGGCATCCATTTCATCGTCAACGCCGAGCCGGACTCCTTCGCGCGCGAACGCTTCGAAGCCCATGGCGTGTCGGTCTGCGCGCTGGGCCTGCGCACGCCCGAGCCCGAAGCGGCCGCGGCGCGGGCCGCCGCCATGCATTCGAAGCGCCACCACAGCCCGACGGGGCCGGGCGAGGCGACCGTGCCGGCCATCGTGGTGCCGGGCGGCAACCTGGTGCATTTCGTGGACAGTGCGCTGGGCGCGCACGGCCTCTACGCGGCGGACTTCGAACTGGAAGACACCGATCAGGACGACGCCGGCCTGCAGGCCATCGACCACGTCGCGCTGGGCCTGGCCGTCGACCAGCTCGACACCTGGGTGCTGTTCTCGCGCGCGGTGCTGGGCCTGGAGCCCGGCGAGAGCCTGGAGCTGGCCGACCCCTTCGGCCTGATCCGCAGCCGCGGCGTGGCGAATGCCGAACGCACGGTGCGCCTGGTGCTCAACGTGTCGCTGAGCCAGCGCACCCGCACCGCGCAGGCGGTGCGCGCGGGCGGCGGCGGCGCGGTGCACCACATCGCGCTGCGCTGCGAGGACATCTTCGAGACCGTGGCGCGGCTGCGCGCCAACGGCGTGCGCTTCGTGCCGATCTCCGGCAACTACCACGACGACCTGGCCACCCGCATCGACCTCGACGCCGCCCTGGTGGCGCGCATGCGCGCCGCCGGCGTGCTGTTCGACCGCTCGCCGGCCGGCGACTACCTCCACATCTACACCGAGAGCTTCGAGAAGAACGGCCTGTTCTTCGAGGTGGTGCAACGCGTCGCTTCCTACGACGCGTATGGCGCGGTCAACGCGCCCGCACGCATGGCATCACAGGCCCAGCAGCCCCCATCCCCGCAGACCGATCCAGCCACAGGAGACACCCCATGAGCAGCACTGCATTACCCGGCGAGCCGCAAGGCAAGCACCAGTCCAGAAAGGCCACAGCCAGCGGCTGGATCGGCTCCGCCCTGGAGTACTACGACTTCTTCATCTACGCCACCGCGGCGGCGCTGATCTTTCCGCAGATCTTCTTCCCCAAGGGCGACCCGCAGATCGCGATCATCGCCTCGCTCGCCACCTACGGCGTGGGCTACGTGGCGCGCCCGATCGGCGCCGTCATGCTGGGCCACTGGGGCGACACCCACGGCCGCAAGCACGTGCTGATCGTCTGCATGTTCCTCATGGGCTTCTCGACCGTGGCCGTGGGCCTGCTGCCGACCTACGACCAGGTCGGCCTGTGGGCGCCCGCGCTGCTGGTGCTGATGCGCCTGATCCAGGGCTTTGCGGTGGCTGGCGAGATCTCGGGCGCGAGCTCGATGATCCTCGAGCACGCGCCCTTCGGCCGGCGCGGCTTCTTCGCCAGCTTCACGCTGCAGGGCGTGCAGGCCGGCCAGATCCTGGCGGCCGCGGTGTTCCTGCCGCTCGCGCACTACATGCCCAAGGACGACTTCAACAGCTGGGGCTGGCGCATTCCCTTCCTGCTGAGCTTCCTGGTGATCGTCGCGGGCTATGTCATTCGCCGCGAGGTCAGCGAGACGCCGGCCTTCGCCGAGGTCGACAAGAGCGGCAAGCTGCCCAAGGCGCCGGTGATCCAGGCCGTGACCGAGAGCTGGCGCGACATGCTGCGCGTGCTGTGCTGCTCGCTGATGAACGTGATCCCGGTGGTCGCGACCATCTTCGGCGCCGCCTACGCGGTGCAGCCGGGCTACGGCATCAACTTCGAGAAGGACATCTACCTGTGGATTCCGGTCATGGGCAACATCGTGGCCGTGATCGTGATTCCCTTCGTCGGCAACCTGTCGGACAAGATCGGCCGCCGGCTGCCGATCATCGTCGGCGCGCTGGGCTCGGGCCTGCTGTCCTTCGGCTACCTGTATGCGATCAGCATCCACAACGTGCCGCTGGCCATCGTCATGTCGCTGCTGATGTGGGGCGTGGTCTACCAGGGCTACAACGCGGTGTTCCCGAGCTTCTACCCCGAGATGTTCCCGACCCGCACGCGCGTCTCGGGCATGGCGATCTCGCAGAACATCGGCACCGCCATCACGGCCCTGCTGCCCGCGCTGTTCGTGGCCGTGGCCCCGCCCGGCGCCACCAACATCCCGCTGCTGATCGGCTCGATCACGCTGGCCGTCTGCGCCATCGCGGCCGTTGCGGCCTACACCGCCCGCGAGACCTTCCGCGTGCAGATGAAGGACCTGGGCAAGGTCGACGCGGTGCCGGTGCCGCAGCTGGAATACGACCGCCTGCGCGAAGAGGCCCTGAATGCCGGGCGGGTGCGGCACGCCGCGGTGGCCTGATCGCGGCCCTCGCATGAAATGAAGAAGGGGCGCACCGCGAGGTGCGCCCCTTCGTTCATGGCGGCAGGCGATCAGACGTCGAAGAACACCGTCTCGTTCGGGCCCTGCATGTGGATGTCGAGGCGGTAGCGCACGGCGCCGTCCTGCGCGATGCGCTCGGCGACCAGCGTTGGGCGGCGCGCGGCGGGCACGCTCTGGAGCACCGCGTCGTCGGCATTGGCGGCGGCCTCGTCGCTGAAGTAGATGCGGGTGAAGGCGTGCAGCAGCAGGCCGCGCATGGTCACGATCACGTTGATGTGCGGGGCCTCGCCCGGCGCCTGCGCGCCCGGCTTGACGGTGTGGAACGCAAAGCGCTTCTGCGCATCGGTGCCGGTGCCGCAGCGGCCGAAGGCGCGAAAGCCCAGGGCCTGCACCTCTTCGACGGATTGCGGGTAGCGGCCTTCGCCGTCGGGCTGGCTGATCTCGACCATGGCGTCGACGATCGGGTTGCCGTCGCCGTCGATCACGCGGCCTTCGATGCGGATGCGCTCACCCACCGCCGCATCGAGCGCCAGCGTGGCGTCGAAGGGCTGGTCGAAGTCGTAGCCGTACTGCGTGGCCGTGAGGCCGTAGGCGAAGAAGGGGCCGACCGTCTGCGAGGGGGTCTGGCCGAAGTTGGTTTCGAGTGCGCTCATCATGGCTCGGGTCTCCTGGTTCAGCGGTTTTCGAAGGGCGTCTCGTCGGCGCCGCGCAGCACGATGTCGAACTGGTAGCCCAGCGCGTAGTCGGGCTCGGTGATGTCCAGGCTGAAGTCCGCGATCAGGCGGTTGCGGTACTTCTCCGGCGTGCCGCTCACCATCGGGTCGTACTGCAACAGCGGGTCGCCGGGGAAGTACATCTGCGTCACCAGCCGGCTCGCGAAGTGCTGGCCGAACAGCGACAGGTGGATGTGCTGCGGCCGCCAGGCGTTGGGGTGGTTACCCCAGGGGTAGGCGCCGGGCTTGATCGTGAGGAAGCGGTAGCGGCCCTCGTCGTCGGTCAGGCAGCGGCCGGCGCCCAGGAAGTTGGGGTCCAGCGGCGCATCGTGCTGGTCGACCTTGTGCACGTAGCGGCCCGAGGCATTGGCCTGCCAGAGTTCGACCAGCGTGTTGCGCACCGGGCGGCGGTGCTCGTCGAGCACCTGGCCGGTGAGCACCATGCGTTCGCCGATCGGCTCGCCGTTGCGGCGCGCGTTGCGCGTGAGGTCGTGGTCGAGCGCGCCGATGCTGCCGTGGCCGTAGACCGGCTGCTGCAGCTCGCCGAGCGAAGCCTTGAGCGGGATCAGCGGCTGCAGCGGGCCGCGTTTCACGGTCGACTTGTAGCCGGGGTAGACGTAGGAAGGGTGGCTGTCCCAGTCGCGGGGCGTGAGCGAGGGCAGGTTGGTGGGGTCGTTCATGGGCTTGTCTCCGGCATCGAGGGGGACCTGCACTTTATTCATGCGCAGTGCTGATGTAAATTGACTGTTTGGCGACTTCTCATAACCATAGGTAATTCAATGCAGCCGCCCCTTTCCTCCGAACGCTTTGCGCGCGGCGTCCAGCTGCGGCATCTGCGCTGCCTGGTGGCGGTGGCGCAGGAGCGGCACCTGGCGCGCGCCGCCGAGCGGCTGGCGCTGAGCCAGCCCGCGATGTCCAAGACGCTGGCCGAACTCGAGGCACTGGCCGGCACCCGGCTGGTCGAGCGCGGCGAGGCCGGGCGCCGGGGCATCCAGCGCTTCACCGTGGCGGGCGAACAGCTGCTCGCGCATGCGCTGCGCGTGCTGGAGGCGGTCGATGCGGGCGCGCAGGCGCTGCAACCCGGCGCGGGCGAGCGCCTCGAGCGGGTGCGCATCGGTGCGCTGCCCAGCGTGGCACCGACCTTGCTGGTCGATGCGCTGCTGGCGCTGCGCCAGCGCATGCCCGCGCTGCAGGCCGAGGTGCGCACCGGCGCCAACGCGGCGCTCTGCGATGCCTTGCGCGCCGGCGAGCTCGACCTGGTCTGCGGCCGCATGAGCGATCCGCAGCGCATGGCCGGCCTGAGCTTCGAGTTCCTCTGCGCCGAGCCGCTGGCCATGGTGGTGCGCCCCGGCCATCCGCTGGCCGGCCTGGCCGCGCCGTCGATGCAGGAGGTGATGGCCTGCCCGCTGGTGGTCTACAGCGAGGGCACCGTGCCGCGCCACCACACCGAGAGCCTGCTCTCGGGCCTGGGCCTGCGGCTGCCGGCCGACCACACGCAGACGCTGGACCTGTCGGTGGCGCGCGCGCTGCTGCTGCGTTCGGATGCGGTGTGGTTCACGGCCGCAGGCGCAGCGCGCGACGAACTGCACTCGGGCACGCTGGTGCGCCTGGATGTCGCGACGCCCGGCACCGAGGAGCCGGTCGGGCTGCTGCTGCGCAGCGGGGTGGAGCTGTCGGCGGCGCAGCGCACGCTGGCGGCGCTGCTGCGTGAAGGCGCCTCAGCCCACGCGGCCGCGCTGCTCAGTCGCGGGTAGCGCGGCGCTGCACGCAGTCCACATACGCTTCGCCGTCGGGCGGGCGGCCCGCGCGCTGGGCCTCCCACATCATCCGGCCCAGGCATTCCATCGCTTCGTGGTGCGCTTCGAGCAGGGAGCGGCGACGGGCCGACAGCAGCTCGACCGCCTGGCGGATGCCGCGCGGCTGGTCGATCGAGCACTGCTCGCTGATCGACAGGTGCATCGACAGGTGCAGGAAGGGGTTCTCGCGCCCGTCCTTCCCGTCGTAGATGCGTGCCACGGCCGCATCGGCATCGGCCAGTTCGGCGTGGTATTCGGGGTGTGCGTCGATCCAGCCGGCGGCGATGGTTTCCAGCGCTTCCATGGGCAGGCCGTCGCGGTTCTTGGCGTAGACGTTGCAGAAGAAGCGTCGCACTTCTTCCTGAGTGGGATTGAACATGATGCGCGGGAGGGTAGCACCGGCGAAAAGACGTGTCAGAGCAGCCGTGAAATCTCGGCCGCGGCTGCGCGCAGGCCGGGCAGCAGGGTCTCCTGCATGACCTTCGCGGGGGTGCGGTTGGCCTGGCCGCTGATGTTGAGCGCGGCCACGGTGCGGCCGCTGCGGTCGGTGACCGGCGCGGCGATCGAGATCAGGCCTTCTTCGAGTTCCTGGTTCATCAGGCACCAGCCCTGGCGGCGCGCCTGCTGCACCTTGGCCAGCAGCGCGTCGATGTCGGTGACCGTGTGGCGCGTGAGCGCGACCGGCTGCGAGGCCTCGAGCCGCGCGCGCACCGCGGCGTCGTCGAGGTCGGCCAGCAGCATGCGGCCCAGCGAGGTGCAGTAGGCCGGCAGCCGGGTGCCGACCGCGAGGTTGATGCGCATGATCTTGTGCGTCTGCACCCGCAGCACGTAGACGATGTCGGTGCCGTCGAGCACCGCCGCCGAGCAGGACTCCTTGACCTGCGCGACCAGCGCCTCCATCACCGGCTCGGCCCGGTTCCAGATCGGCATCGACGACAGGTAGGCGAAGCCCAGCTCGAGGATGCGCGCGGTCAGGCCGAAGCGCTTGCCGTCGGTCTCGACGTAGCCCAGCGATTGCAGCGTGAGCAGGATGCGGCGTGCGCCGGCGCGCGTGAGTCCGGTCGCCGCCGCCACCTCGCTCAGGGTCTGGCGCGGAGCGGCGGCGCTGAAGGAGCGGATCACCTGCAGGCCGCGCGCGAAGGATTGCACGTAGCTGTCGCCGGGCGCCGGTGCGGGATCGTTGTCTCGAGGGTTTGCCATGGCCCGCCTTGTTGTTTAGAATTCATTATAAGAACAAATGTTCGCCATACGAACAAATTGGCGAGCGGTCCCGGCGCAACACGCGCACTTCCTTTCCCCTTCCGGAGACAGATTCCATGATCGACAAGATCGCGCCTTCGATTGCCGATGCCATGGCCGGCATCCAGGACGGCGCCACCGTCCTCATCGGCGGCTTCGGCACCGCCGGCATCCCGCTCGAACTGATCGACGGCCTGATCGCGCAGGGCGCGAAGGACCTGACCGTGGTCAACAACAACGCGGGCAACGGCGAGACCGGCCTGGCCGCGCTGCTCAAGGCCGGCCGCGTGCGCAAGATCATCTGCAGCTTCCCGCGCCAGGTCGACAGCCAGGTCTTCGACGGCCTGTACCGCAGCGGCAAGCTGGAGCTCGAACTGGTGCCCCAGGGCAACCTGGCCGAGCGCATCCGCGCCGCCGGTGCCGGCATCGGTGCCTTCTTCTGCCCGACGGGCTACGGCACGCAGCTGGCCGACGGCCGCGAAACCCGCGAGATCGACGGCAAGCAGTACGTGCTCGAGTACCCGATCCACGGCGACGTGGCGCTGATCAAGGCCGAGGCCGGCGACCGCTGGGGCAACCTGCTCTACCGCAAGGCGGCGCGCAACTTCGGCCCGGTGATGGCCATGGCCTCGAAGAAGACCATCGCGACCGTGCACGAGGTGGTCGAGCTCGGTTCCTTCGACCCCGAGGCGATCGTGACGCCCGGCGTGTTCGTCCACCATGTCGTCAAGGTCGAGCGCGTCGCGACCCAGGCCGGCGGTTTCAAGAAGGCAGCATGACCATGAGCACCCCCACCTACCAGCGCCGCACCAAGGACCAGCTCGCCGCCCGCGTGGCGCAGGACATCTTCGACGGCGCGGTCGTCAACCTCGGCATCGGCCAGCCCACGCTGGTGGCCAACCACCTGCCGGCCGGCCGCGAGATCGTGCTGCAGAGCGAGAACGGCATCCTGGGCATGGGCCCGGCCCCGGCCGCGGGCGACGAGGACTACGACCTGATCAACGCCGGCAAGCAGCCGGTCACGCTGCTGGCCGGCGGCTCCTACTTCCACCATGCCGACAGCTTCGCGATGATGCGCGGCGGCCATCTCGACATCTGCGTGCTGGGTGCCTTCCAGGTCTCGGCCACCGGCGACCTGGCCAATTGGAGCACCGGCGAGGAGGGCGCGATCCCCGCGGTCGGCGGCGCCATGGACCTGGCCATCGGTGCGAAACAGACCTGGGTCATGATGGACCTGCTGACCAAGGCCGGCCTGAGCAAGGTCGTGGCCCAGTGCAGCTATCCGCTGACCGGCATCGGCTGCGTCAAGCGGGTGTACTCGGACCTCGCGACGCTCGAATGCACGCCCGCCGGCCTGAAGCTGATCGACACGGTCGACGGCCTCTCGCACGCCGAACTGGAAAAGCTGATCGGCCTGCCGATCGCCGCCTGATTCATCGAACGACACCACCCAAGGAAGAGACACCATGAGCAGCAAGCAAGCCTTCATCTGCGACGCCATCCGCACGCCCTTCGGCCGCTACGGTGGTGCGCTCTCCAGCGTGCGCGCCGACGACCTGGGCGCGATCCCGCTCAGGGCGCTGATGGAACGCAACGCCAACGTCGACTGGCAGGCCGTGGGCGACGTGCTCTACGGCTGCGCCAACCAGGCGGGCGAGGACAACCGCAACGTCGCGCGCATGTCGGCGCTGCTGGCCGGCCTGCCGCTGGAACTGGGTGGCGCCACCATCAACCGCCTCTGCGGCTCGGGCCTGGACGCGGTCGGTTCGGCCGCGCGCGCCATCAAGGCGGGCGAAGCCGGCCTGATGATCGCGGGTGGTGTCGAGAGCATGAGCCGCGCGCCCTTCGTGATGCCCAAGGCCGAGTCGGCCTTCAGCCGCGCCAACGCGGTCTACGACACCACCATCGGCTGGCGCTTCGTCAACAAGCTGATGAAGGCGCAATACGGCGTCGACTCGATGCCCGAGACGGCCGAGAACGTGGCCACCGACTACAAGATCGAGCGCGAGGCGCAGGACCGCATGGCCCTGGCCTCGCAGCAGCGCGCCGTGGCGTCGCAGAAGTCGGGCTTCTTCGACGCGGAGATCGTGCCGGTGCACGTGCCGCAGAAGAAGGGCGACGCGATCGTGGTGAGCAAGGACGAACACCCGCGCGACACCAGCCTCGAGGCGCTGGCCAAGCTCAAGCCCATCGTGCGGCCCGACGGCACCGTGACCGCCGGCAACGCCAGCGGCGTGAACGACGGCGCCTGCGCGCTGCTGCTGGCCGACGAGGCCAGCGCCGCGAAGCACGGCCTCACGCCGCGGGCCCGCATCGTCGGCATGGCGACGGCCGGCGTCGCGCCGCGCGTGATGGGCATCGGCCCGGCGCCCGCCACGCAGAAGGTGCTGGCGCTGACCGGCCTCACGATCGACCAGATCGACGTGATCGAACTCAACGAGGCCTTCGCGGCCCAGGGCCTCGCGGTGCTGCGCCTGCTGGGCCTGAAGGACGACGACGCGCGCGTCAACATCAACGGCGGCGCGATCGCGCTGGGCCACCCGCTGGGTGCCAGCGGCGCGCGCCTCGCGACCACCGCGGTCAACCAGCTGCACAAGAGCGGCGGCCGCTATGCGCTGTGCACCATGTGCATCGGCGTCGGCCAGGGCATCGCCCTGATCCTCGAACGCGTCTGAGCGCGTTCTGTTTCCGGGGCCGTGCGTGCGCGGCCCCTTCTGAAGTTCTGGGAATCTAGATGAGTCAACAAGAAGTCGCCCTGGTCACGGGCGGCAGCGCCGGCATCGGCCGCGCCACCTGCGAAGCGCTGCTGGCCCAAGGCCGCACCGTCGTCAACCTCGACTACAACCAACCCGCCTGGACGCACGAGAAGCTCGTGTCCTTCCAGGCCGACCTCACGCGCGAGCAGGACACCAAGGAAATCGCGGCCCACATCGCGTCGCAGTACGCCGTGACCGCGCTGGTCAACAACGCCGGGGCCACGCGCCCCGGCACCATCGACACGGCCACCATGGCCGATCTCGACTACGTGGTCGGCCTGCACTTCAAGGCCAGCATGATCCTGATCCAGGCCGCGCTGCCCGCGCTGCGCGCTTCCGGCCGCGGCCGCATCGTGAACGTGTCCTCGCGCGCCGCGCTGGGCAAGCCCGAGCGCATCGTCTACTCGGCCACCAAGGCCGGCATGGTCGGCCTGACGCGCACGCTGGCGATGGAACTCGGCGGCGACGGCATCACGGTCAACGCCGTGGCGCCGGGCCCGATCGCGACCGAGCTGTTCCGCAACAGCAACCCCGAAGGCGCACCGCAGACCCAACGCATCATCGACAGCATCGTCGTGAAGCGCCTGGGCACGGCCGACGACGTGGCCCGCGCCACGATGTTCTTCCTCTCGCCCGACAACGGTTTCGTCACCGGTCAGGTGCTGTACGTCTGCGGCGGCACGACCTTGGGCGTCGCGCCCATCTGACCTCGCCGCGGGCCCGGGCCATCGCCCGCGCGCCCGCGCACTTCCTCGAACGGGCCGGTCCCGTTCGCTTCGCGTGCGGGCGCCATGCCGCCTGCGCTGGTTCCACCTTTTCCAAGGCTTTCCCATGACCCGTTTCTTCCCTGTTGCCGCGCCCAAGCGCCGCACCTTCGTCCTGGCCACCGTGGCCGCCGCCGGCGCACTGTCGCTGGCGCCGCTGGCCGCACAGGCCCAGGCCGCGTTCCCGAGCAAGCCCATCACCATCATCGTGCCCTTCTCGGCCGGCGGCACCACCGACATCCTGGCGCGCGTGGTCGGCCTGCACATGGGCACCGACCTCGGTCAGCCGGTGGTGGTCGACAACCGCGCGGGTGCGGGCGGCAACATCGGCGGCCAGGCGGCCGCGCGCGCGAACCCCGACGGCTACACGCTGTTCATGGGCACGGTCGGCACGCACGCCATCAACCAGAGCCTCTACAAGAAGATGCCTTTCGACCCCATCAAGGACTTCGCACCCCTGTCGCGTGTCGCGATGGTGCCGAACCTGCTGGTGGCCAACCCCGCCCAGCCCTACAAGAGCGTGAAGGAATTGATCGCCTACGGCAAGGCCCACCCTGGCAAGATCAACTTCGGTTCCTCGGGCAACGGCAGCTCGATCCACCTGTCGGGTGAGCTGTTCAAGCAGATGACCGGCGTCGACATGCAGCACGTGCCCTACCGCGGCAGCGCGCCGGCCGTGTCCGACCTGCTGGGCGGCCAGATCTCGGTGATGTTCGACAACATGCCCTCGGCGATCCAGCACGTGCGCGGCGGCAAGCTGCGCGCCCTGGCCGTGACGACCGCCAAGCGTTCGCCCGCGCTGCCCGACGTGCCGACCATCGCCGAAGCCGGCGTGCCCGGCTACGAAGCCACCTCGTGGTTCGGCCTGCTGGCCCCGGCCGGCACCCCCGCGCCGATCGTCGCCAAGCTCAACGCCGCGATCCTCAAGGCATTGGCCGATCCCGAAGTGAAGAAGAAGCTGGCCGAGCAGGGCGCCGAATCGCACGGCGAGAAGCCCGAAGAGTTCGCGGCCTTCATCAAGAGCGAGACCGCCAAGTGGGGCAAGGTCGTGAAGGAATCGGGCGCCAGCCTGGATTGATCCGTCGTTCTGGGAACGTGTGAAGGAACCGTTGCGAGCGCCCTGAGCCTGCCAAGGCTGAGTTCGGGAGCGGAGCCGCACTCGCGTGCGGTGAGCACCGCAGATGCGGGATCGGGGTGCGCAGCAGGTTCATTCGCACGTTCAGTCGTCGCGCCGGTCCCAGTCCGCGCCCGAGCGCTGCTGGCGCTCTTCGCGCTCGCGCGCCATCTGCTCCTCGAACTGCTGGCGGCCTTCCTTGGCCACCGCGATCAGCTTGGCCCGGTCCTTGTAGTGCGGATAGGACTGGTGCATGAGCTTGAGGTTGCGTCGGCGGAAGGCCATCGCCGATTCGCGCGCCTCGTGCGCGGGCCAGCCCAGCACCTCGAGCACCGAACGTGCGCTGCGCAGTGAAGACTCGAACAGTTCGCGTTCGATGAATTCCACCTTGCGGTCGAGCAGCTGGTAGAGATGGCTCACGTTGCGCGCCCGCGCGACCAGTTTCGCCTGCGGGAAATGCTCGCGCACCAGGTCGACGATCTCCAGCGACTGGTCGATGTCGTCCACCGCCACCACGATGGACAGCGCGCTGCCGGCCCCCGCGGTGCGCAGCAGGTCGAGCCGCGTGGCGTCGCCGTAGAACACCCGGAAGCCGAATTCACGCAGGCCCTGCACCGTGTCGGGGTTGTGGTCGAGCACCGTCACGTCGATGCGCTGCGAGAGCAGCATGCGACCCACGATCTGGCCATAGCGGCCGAAGCCGCAGATCAGCACCTTGGGGTCCTGCTGTTCGGAGATCTCCTCCAGTTGCGGGCCAGCCGACAGGTTGTAGCGCGGCAGCAGGAACTTGTCGATCGCGACCAGCAGCAGCGGCGAGATCAGCATCGACAGCGCGACCGCGCCGATCAGGAAGGACGCGACGCCCGGCGGCAGCACGTCGGGGCCGGCCGCCTGGAACACCACGAAGGCGAATTCGCCGCCCTGCGCGAGCAGCAGCGTGAACACCGGCCGCTGCTGGTAGGGCACGCCCATGGCCTTGGCCAGCGTGTAGATCACCACGAACTTGAGCGCCAGGAAGCCGAACACGACCAGCGCCATCAGCCCCGGCTGCGCCATCAGCACGCCGAAGTCGATGCTCATGCCGACCGCGATGAAGAACAGCCCCAGCAGCAGGCCCTTGAAGGGCTCGATGTCGGTTTCCAGCTCGCGCCGGTACTCGCTCTCGGCCAGCAGCACGCCGGCGAGGAAGGCGCCCAGCGCCATCGACAGGCCGACGAACTGCATCAGCGCCGCGATGGCCACCACCAGCAGCAGCGCCGCGGCGGTGAAGATCTCGGGCGTGTTGCTGCGTGCGATCCAGCGCAGCACGGGCCGCAGCAGCAGCCGGCCGCCCAGCACGATGCCGGCGATCACGCCGACGATCTTGGCGGCCTCGAGCGCGCGCGCCGCGCCGCTCATGGCTTCGTGTGCGTCGGCGCCGGCACCGGCCAGCAAGGGCAGCAGCGCGAGGATCGGGATCGCGGCCACGTCCTGGAACAGCAGGATCGAGAAGCCGGCCTGCCCGCTGGCGGTGGGCAGCAGGTTGCGTTCGCCGAAGACCTGCAGCGCGATCGCGGTGGACGACAGCGCCAGGCCGAGCGCCGCGACCAGCGCCACGCGCCAGCTCGCGCCGCCCAGGTAACCGACCGCGAACAGCACGCCCGCGCAGACCAGCACCTGCGCGCTGCCCCAGCCGAAGATCGGCCGCCGCAGGTTCCACAGGCGCGCGGGTTCGAGTTCGAGGCCGACCAGGAACAGCATCAGCACCACGCCGAACTCGGCGAAGTGCAGCACGTCCTCGACGCTGGAGACCAGCCCCAGGCCCCAGGGCCCGATGGCGATGCCCGCGGCCAGGTAGCCGATGATGGAGCCCAGGCCCAGCGCCTTGGACAGCGGCACCACCAGCACGGCGGCGCTCAGGTAGATCAGGCTGCTGGTGAGCCAGGCGGGTGCGTGTTCCATGCTCAGGCTGCCTTTTTCTCGTCGGCCGCCGCAGCCGGTGTCGCCAAGGCGGCCAGCGCCCGCTGCATCTTGTCGCTGAAGGCGGCGCTCTGGTCGACCTCTACGGGCGGCCGGTCGGCCGCCGGGACCTCGCAGGCCGGGCAGTCGCCCAGCGCGTCGAGTTCGGGCCAGGCCGGGTAGCTGGCCAGGCGCTGGGCGAAGGTCTCGACGTGCGCCGTGACCTCGGCTGCGTCGGCGCTGCGCGCGCCGTGCAGGATCATCGGCGGCAGGAAGCGCATGCCGCACAGCGCGGCGGTCTGCTCGTAGGGCGGCAGGAAGGCGTCGAAGAAGTAGCGGTTGTAGCTTTGCGGGTGGTAGCTCTCCTGCGGGCCGCCGGTGGTCGCGACCAGCCACAGGGCCTTGCCGCGCAGTGCGGTGCCGCCGGTGCCGTAGGCCCAGCCGTAGTGCAGCACCTCGTCGAGCCAGAGCTTCTGCAGTGGCGGCATGGCATACCACTGGATGGGGTGCAGCAGCACCAGCAGGTCGGCCCGCGCCAGGCGTTCGCGCTCGGCGTGGGCGTCGATGGCGTAGTCGGGGTAGCTGCCGTAGAGGTCGTTGACGTCGAGTCCCGGCACCTGCCGCGCGGCCGCCAGCATGCGCCGGTTGACGCGCGAATCGCGCCAGCGCGGATGGGCGGCAATCACATAGATGCGCGCCGCCCCGGTTCCCGTTTCTGTTGTTGTAGTCATATCCCGCGAACATAGCGCAGCCGGCGCATCCTGTGCCGGTCCGCGGTTGTTGTCGCCGCGCGGACAGCGCGGGCGCGAGGGGCCGGCGTACAGTGCGTCGCATGAAAAAGACATTCCAGACCCTGGCGGATCTCGCCGCCTGTGTTGGCCAGGAAGTCGCGGTGAGCGACTGGCTGACCATCACCCAAGCGCAGGTCAACCAGTTCGCCGAGGCGACCGGCGACCACCAGTGGATCCACGTCGATGTCGAGCGGGCCAAGGCCGGCCCCTTCGGCGCGCCGATCGCGCACGGCTTCCTCACGCTGTCGCTGCTGCCGAAGTTCTACGAGAACGCCTTCGACGTCGTGGAGTCGCGCATGGGCGTGAACTACGGGCTGAACCGGGTGCGTTTCATGACGCCGGTGCCGGTCGGCAGCCGGCTGCGCGGCCGCATGAAGCTGCTGTCGGCCGAGCCGATCGCCGGCGAGGGCCTGCAGATGGTCTGGGAAACCACGATCGAACTCGAAGGCGCGGCCAAGCCGGCCTGCGTGGCCGAGTCGGTGGTGCGGCGCTTCAAGTAAGCCGAACTAGCCGAAGCCGTTCTGCCGCCAGGCTTCGAACACCGTCACGGCCACGGCATTCGACAGGTTGAGGCTGCGCTGGCCTTCGCGCATCGGCAGGCGCAGCTTCTGCGGCGGCGCGAAGCTGTCGCGCAGTTCGGGCGCCAGGCCCCGGGTCTCCGAGCCGAAGACCAGCCAGTCGCCGGGCTGGAAGGCCACGTCGTGCACCGCCCGGGTGCCGCGGGTGGTCAGCGCGAACATGCGCTCGGGCGCGGGGGCCTCGCTGGCCAGCAGGGCGGCCCAGTCGGCATGGCGCTTCACTTCCGCGTACTCGTGGTAGTCGAGGCCGGCGCGGCGCAGCAGCTTGTCGTCCATCGAGAAGCCCAGCGGCTCGACCAGGTGCAGCGTGCAGCCGGTGTTGGCCGCCAGGCGGATCACGTTGCCGGTGTTCGGCGGGATTTCGGGTTCGACCAGGACGATATGGAACATGGGGCCGATTGTCGCGGCCCCGGGGCCGCCGTCAGTGCGGCGGATCGGTGCGGGCCAGCACCAGGCCGGTGATGTGCGCCGCGCCGGCCGCGCGCAGCACCGCCGCCGCCGCGAACAGCGAGGCTCCGCTGGTCATCACGTCGTCGAGCAGCACGATGCGCCGTCCTTCGATCTCGGCCGCGCGCAGTGGCTCGAGCGCGAAGGCACCGCGCAGGTTGCGCAGGCGCTCGGCGCGGGTCAGCCCGCTCTGCGCCGTCGTGTCGCGGGTGCGCAGCAACAGCGTCGCATCGGTCTTGCGGGGCGCCAGGCGCCGTGCCAGCGCAAGCGCCTGGTTGAAGCCGCGCTCGCGCAAGCGGGCCGTCGACAGCGGCATCGGCAACAGCAGGTCGCAGGCTTCCAGCGCCGGCTCCACCCAGGGCGCGCTGCGCATCAGCGTGGCGAAGGGCCGGGCCCAGCCGGTCTGGCCCTGGAACTTGAATTCGCCGATGTGGCCCGGCCAGGGCCAGGCATAGGCGCAGGCGGCCAGGCAGGCGTCCAGCGGTGGCGGATGCCGCACGCACTCGCCGCAGTGCGTGACCCCGGCCGGCAGCGGCAGGGCGCAACGGGCGCAGCGCGGTGTCGGTGGCGCGAAGCGCGCCACGCAGGCGTCGCAGACCGGCTGCGAAGGCCAGGCGCGGCACACCGCGCACTGGCTGGGCAGTCGCCCTAGCAGAGACGAGAAAGGCCGTGTGGCCAGGCTGGAACGCATCGCTCAATATACTGAGCTTCCCATGCCTACCGATCCCGTTCAGCGCCCGCCGACCATCGATACACCGGCCGCCGCAAGGTGGGCCCGACTGCCGGCCGTGCCGAGTTCGCCCTGGCTGCACGAGGAGATCGGCCGACGCATGGAGGACCGGCTGCAATGGATCACCGCCAAGCCCAAGCGCTGGGCCGACTGGTCGCCGCTGCGCGGCGGGCTCGAGGCGCACGCGCTGGTGGCGCGGCGCTACCGCGATGCGCAGCCCTATGTGATCGAGCCCGATGCGGCGCTGGCGGCCCGGACCGCCGAAGCCCTGAACACCCCCTGGTGGAGCGCGCGCCGCTGGCAGGGCGTGCGCGCCCGCGTCGAGGCCCCGCCTGAAGCCGAAGGCGGCGTCGATCTGCTGTGGGCCAACATGGCGCTGCACATGGCGGCCGATCCGCAGGCGCTGATCGCCGAGTGGCATCGGCACCTGGCGACCGACGGTTTCCTGATGTTCTCCTGTCTCGGACCGGACACGCTGCGCGAGCTGCGCGCGCTGTACGAAACGCTGGGCTGGCCGCCCGCCTGCCACCAGTTCACCGACATGCACGACTGGGGCGACATGCTGGTGGGCGCGGGTTTTGCCGAGCCCATCATGGACATGGAACGCATCGTGCTGACCTGGGCCACGCCCGAGGCGGCGTTCGCCGAATTGCGCGGGCTGGGGCGCAATCTGCACCCGGCGCGCTTCGCCGGCCTGCGTGGGCGCGGTTGGCAAGCCGAGCTGGCCGGGGCGCTGGCCGGATCGGCCGCGCAAGCCGCCGATGGCCGCATCTCGATGACCTTCGAAATCATCTACGGCCATGCCTTCAAGCCGCCGCCGCGCGTGGCGCTGTCCGGCGAGAGTGCGGTTTCCCTGCGCCAGATGCGCGAGATGCTGCAGCGCGGGCGGCCTTGATCGAGGTCAAATTGTGCAACCGACCCGCTACAATCCGCGGTTGCGTGAACTCCCGGGGCTTTTCCCTCGTTCGATGACTGCCCAACCTGGCTGAAACGGGAGCGGTGGCCGTCGAAGAACCGATCTGCCGAACTCGTCCGTGTCGAATTCCGTGTTTCGTTTTGCCACCGTCTCAGGCCAGAGCATCCACTGGTTCCTGAAGCGCAACTGCTCGGTCACCCCGAGTCAGCTGGGGTGGCTCTACGCGTCGCTTTGCGTCATCTCGCTGGGCGTCGGCACGGGTTTCTGGCTGAACGGCGCACCGCTGGTGCTGCCGTTTGCATGGATCGAGCTCATTGCGGTCGGCGTCGCTTTCATGCTGTATGCCAGGCACGCGACCGACGGAGAGCGGATCGAGTTGCAGGGCGGACGGCTGGTGGTCGAGCTGGAAAACGGAGGGCGCTTCGAGCGCACGGAGTTCTTGCCGCACCAGGTGAGGGTCGAGCCGCAGATCAGCGATCGTTCGCTGATCGAGGTGTCGGGGCAGGGTCGGTCGGTCAAGGTGGGGCGCTATGTGCGCCCCGAATTGCGCGCGGCGCTGGCGCGCGAGATTCGCATGGCATTGCGTGGCGGTTGAGCGGCACGGGGCCCGCACCGTGCAGGCCGGTGGGTTAAACGGAAATTGAAGAAGTGAACACGATGAAGAGCATTTGGCGCAACAAGTACAGGCCGGCGAATTTGCTGCTGGCGGCCAGCGCGGTCCTCGGCGGCGCGGCGCATGCAGTCGAAGACCTGCCGGGCGGGCCGATGGTGCGCCAGTTGAACATGCCGATCGGCGTGACCAAGATCGCGCAGGAACAGCATTTCCTGCACACGGTCATGATGATCCTGTGCACCGTGATCTTCCTTGCCGTGTTCGCGGTCATGTTCTATTCGATCTGGAAGCACCGCAAGTCGGTGGGCCACAAGGCGGCCAACTTCCATGAATCGGTGGTGGTCGAAGTCATCTGGACCATCGTGCCCTTCATCATCGTGATCCTGATGGCCTTGCCGGCCACCAAGGTGCTGGTCGCGCAGAAGGACACCACCAACGCCGACCTCACCGTCAAGGCCACGGGCTACCAGTGGAAGTGGGGCTACGACTACATCACCGGCGAAGGCGAGGGCCTGGGCTTCATCTCGACGCTCGACAGCTCGCACCGCGCGATGTCGAATGCCGGCGCCAAGGGCGAGATCCCGGCCGACTACCTGTTCAAGGTCGACAACCCGCTGGTGGTGCCGGTCGACAAGAAGATCCGCGTGATCACCACCGCCAACGACGTGATCCACGCCTTCGCCGTGCCCCAGTTCGGCATCAAGCAGGACGCGATCCCCGGCTTCGTGCGCGACACCTGGTTCCGTGCCGAGAAGGTCGGCGACTACTACGGCCAGTGCCAGGAACTGTGCGGCAAGGAACACGCCTACATGCCGATCCACGTGAAGGTGGTCTCGGCCGCCGACTACACGGCCTGGGTCGACGTCAAGCGCAAGGAAGCCGCCGCCAAGCTCGACGACCCGAACAAGGTCTGGGCGCTGCCCGAGATGCTGGTGCGTGGCGAGAAGGTCTATGCGGCCAACTGCGCCGCCTGCCACCAGGCCAACGGCAAGGGCGCCGGCCCGATCAAGCCGCTCGACGGCTCGGCCAAGGTGCTCGACGCCGACCACACCGACCAGATCAATGTGCTGCTCAAGGGCCAGAACAACGGCGCGATGCCGTCCTGGAAGCAACTGAGCGACACCGACATCGCCGCCGTCGCGACGTACACCAAGAACAGCTGGTCGAACAAGACGGGCCAGTTGGTGCAGCCGGCCGAAGTGAAGACCGAGCGGGCCAAGCTCTAAACAAGAGGCCAAGCGCCCCGCGACGAAGAAATTGCAAGGAACATTGAAATGAGTGCAGTCCTCGACCCACACGGTCACGCCCACGGCGATCACGCGCACGACGACCATCACCACGCGCCCACCGGCTGGCGCCGCTGGCTGTTCGCGACCAACCACAAGGACATCGGAACGCTGTACCTGCTGTTCTCGTTCACCATGCTGATGGTGGGCGGCGTGCTGGCGCTGCTGATCCGCGCCGAGCTGTTCCAGCCCGGCCTGCAACTCGTGAATCCCGAGCTGTTCAACCAGTTCACGACCATGCACGGTCTGATCATGGTGTTTGGCGCGATCATGCCGGCCTTCGTGGGCTTCGCGAACTGGATGATCCCGCTGCAGATCGGCGCCTCCGACATGGCCTTCGCGCGGATGAACAACTTCAGCTTCTGGCTGATGATCCCCGCCGCGCTGATGCTGGTGGGCTCGTTCTTCATGCCTGGCGGCGCACCCGCTGCCGGCTGGACGCTCTACGCACCGCTGACGCTGCAGATGGGCCCGTCGATGGACGCGGGCATCTTTGCGATGCACATCCTCGGCGCCTCGTCGATCATGGGCTCGATCAACATCATCGTGACCATCCTCAACATGCGCGCCCCGGGCATGACGCTGATGAAGATGCCGATGTTCTGCTGGACCTGGCTCATCACCGCCTACCTGCTGATTGCCGTGATGCCCGTGCTCGCCGGCGCCATCACGATGACGCTGACCGACCGCCACTTCGGCACCAGCTTCTTCAACCCCGCCGGCGGCGGCGACCCGGTGATGTACCAGCACATCTTCTGGTTCTTCGGCCACCCCGAGGTCTACATCATGATCTTGCCGGCCTTCGGCATCGTGAGCCAGATCGTGCCGGCCTTCGCCCGCAAGAAGCTGTTCGGCTACGCCTCGATGGTGTACGCCACCTCGTCGATCGCGATCCTGTCCTTCATCGTGTGGGCGCACCACATGTTCACCACCGGCATGCCGGTGACGGGCCAGCTGTTCTTCATGTACGCGACCATGCTGATCGCGGTGCCCACGGCGGTGAAGGTGTTCAACTGGATCGCGACGATGTGGCAGGGCTCGATGACCTTCGAGACGCCCATGCTGTTCGCGGTCGGCTTCATCTTCGTGTTCACGATGGGCGGCTTCACCGGCCTGATCCTGGCCGTGGCCCCGATCGACATCCAGCTGCAGGACACCTACTACGTGGTGGCCCACTTCCACTACGTGCTGGTGGCCGGTTCGCTGTACGCGATGTTCGCCGGCTTCTACTACTGGTGCCCGAAGTGGACCGGCGTGATGTACAACGAGACCCGCGGCAAGATCCACTTCTGGTGGTCGCTGATCTCCTTCAACGTCACCTTCTTCCCGATGCACTTCCTGGGTCTGGCGGGCATGCCGCGTCGCTATGCCGACTACCCGATGCAGTTCGCCGACTTCAACGCGGTGGCTTCGGTCGGCGCCTTCGGCTTCGGTCTGGCACAGGTGTACTTCTTCTTCTTCGTCGTGCTGCCCGCCATGCGCGGCAAGGGCGAGCCTGCCGCGGCGAAGCCGTGGGAAGCCGCCGAAGGCCTCGAATGGGAAGTGCCGTCGCCGGCGCCGTTCCATACCTTCGAAACCCCGCCCAAGCTCGACGCGACCGCCACCAAGGTGATCGGCTGAACGGCCGCACGACGGATTGTCTGCAATGACCCCTGAACAGAAAAAGAGCAACCGACGCATGGGGCTCACGCTGGCCTCCATCGCGGTGCTGTTCTTCATCGGTTTCATGGCGCGCATGGCCTGGTTCGGACGCTGACATGGCACTGGGTTCCTCCCTCCGCCGCGAAAACGTCCGCATGGTCGGCAAGCTGGCGATCGTCGCCTGCGGCATGTTCGCCTTCGGCTATGGCCTGGTGCCGCTCTATCGCGCGATCTGCGAGATGACCGGCATCAACATCCTGGCGTTGTCCGAACTGGACGTGCCGGGTGGCGCATCGGGTGGCAAGAACGTCCGCGTGCCCGACAACACGCAGGTCGACACCTCGCGCACGATCACCGTCGAGTTCGATGCCAACGTGCGCGGCCTCTGGGACTTCAAGCCCGCGCAGAGCTCGATGCAGGTGCATCCGGGTCAGCTGAACACCGTGATGTACGAGTTCCAGAACACGCAGAACCGCCGCATGGCGGCACAGGCCATTCCGAGCTATGCGCCCCAGCAGGCCGCGCCGTACTTCAACAAGCTCGAGTGCTTCTGCTTCAACCAGTACACGCTGGACTCGGGCGAGAAGAAGCAGTGGCCGGTCGCCTTCGTGATCGACCCCAAGATTTCCAAGGACGTGAAGACCATCACGCTGTCGTACACCTTCTTCGAGGTGGGTGGCAAGACGCCCGCGGCGCCGACGGCATCGGCCGCGCCGCTGGTGGGCGAGGAACCGCGCTCGTGAGTCCGGCTGCCGCACCCCGCAAGGGTTCCATCTGGCGCACCGTCAAGGCGGTGGCCTGGGGCTTTTTCGGCGTGCGCAAGAACAGCGCCTATCAGGAAGACATCGCCCGGCTCACGCCGCTGCACATCGTGGCCGTCGGCCTGGTGGCGGTGGCGGTGTTCGTCGGCGCGCTGATCGTGCTGGTGAAGTACGTGGTTGCGGCCTGAGGCCACGACAAGAATTGCCCCATAGAAACGAAAACGAGAGAGAAAGCCAGGAACGGATATGAGTTCAACCACCCACGGCACCACGCCTTACTACTTCGTGCCCGGGCCGTCGCGCCACCCGATCATGGCGGCCATCGGCCTGTTCTTCGTGATCCTGGGTGCGGGGCAGTGGATCAACGCGCACCAATGGGGCGCCTACTCGCTGGCCTTCGGCCTGCTGTGGTGGTGGGTCGTGCTGTACCAGTGGTTCAGCGAGTCGATCCGTGAAAGCGAAAGCGGGCAGTACGGTCACAAGATCGACCTGTCCTACCGCTGGAGCATGAGCTGGTTCATCTTCTCGGAAGTGATGTTCTTCGGCGCGTTCTTCACCGCGCTGTGGTGGACCCGCACCCATTCGCTGCCCGCGCTCGGCAGCCTGGACAACGCGCTGCTGTGGCCCGACTTCAAGGCCGTCTGGCCCAGCGTCGCGGCCGGCGTGACCGGTTCGCCGGCCGGCATCGTCGAGCCCTTCCAGACCGTCGGCCCCTTCTGGCTGCCGACCATCAACACCGCACTGCTGCTGAGCTCGGGCGTGACCCTGACCATCGCCCACCATGCGCTGCGCGCCGACCATCGCGCCCAGTGCATCCGCTTCATGTGGCTGACCGTGGTGCTGGGCATCGTGTTCCTGTGCGTGCAGGGCTACGAGTACTACCACCTGTACACCGAACTGAACCTCAAGCTCAGCTCGGGCGCCTACGGTTCGACCTTCTTCATGCTGACCGGCTTCCACGGCCTGCACGTGTTCATCGGCATGCTGATGCTGCTGTTCATCACGCTGCGCCTGCAGAAGGGCCACTTCACGGCCGAGCGCCACTTCGGCTTCGAAGGCGCCGCCTGGTACTGGCACTTCGTCGACGTGGTGTGGTTGGGTCTCTACTTCCTGGTCTACTGGCTTTGAGCATTCCGACCGGTCCGAAAAAAAAGCGCCGGAAGGCGCTTTTTTCATGGTCTCCCTGGTCCTGGTGGACCTGGAACGAGCACGATCTACTTGCCGATCGGCAGCCCGCCGGGCGTGATGTAGCCCAGCTTCCAGCCCAGCAGCACGCAGAGGAACAAAAGGACCGACAGGCCGATCCGAACAGTGAGCGCGCGCACCATGCCGCCGCTCTTGGCACGGCCATCCCGGCCGTCTTTCATCATGAAGAACAGGGCCCAGCCCAGGCTGGCCAGGATGCCCGCGAACGCAAGGGCGAGGACGTATTTCATGAACCCGATTATCGGCCTCGCGAGGCACCTCCGGTGCTGAACGACGCATCCCCCGTGCCCGTGCGCGCTCCCCGACGCGGGCGCTTCTGGCTGGTCACGCTGGCGGCCGTGCTGACGCTGGCCACCACCGTGTCGCTCGGCCGCTGGCAGTTGTCGCGTGCGGCGCAGAAAGAAGCGCTGCAGGCCGAGATCGATGCGCAGAAGCTGCTGCCGCCGCTCGACCAGGATGCGTTCCTGGCGCTCGAGAAACCGGCGCAGGCGCTGCACCGCCCGGTGCACCTGCGCGGCCTCTGGCTGGCGCCGCAGACCGTCTACCTGGACAACCGCCAGATGCGCGGCGTGCCCGGCTTCTATGTGCTGACGCCCTTCGCCATCGAAGGCAGCGAGCAGACGGTGATGATCCAGCGCGGCTGGGTGCAGCGCAATTTCACCGACCGCACGCAGCTCATGCCGATCGAGACGCCCGGCGGACTGGTCGAGGTGACGGCGCTGGTCGCCACGCCGCCCTCGCATCTGTTCGAACTCGGCAAGGAGGCTGCGCCGACGCCGGCACCCGAGGGCCAGCAGCCTTCCGTGGGGTCTTCCCCCATCCGGCAGAATCTCGACCTCGAAGCCTTCCGCGCCGAGACCCGGCTGCCCTTGCGCACCGACCTCTCGCTCCAGCAGACCGGCGCCGCCTCCGAAGGCCTGCAGCGCGAATGGCCCGCCCCCGCGCTGGGCGTCGAAAAGCACTATGGCTATGCATTCCAGTGGTTCGGCCTCGCGGCCCTCGTCGTCTTCCTCTATGTCTGGTTCCAACTCATCGCCCCCCGGCGCAGCAAGGCCCGTGATGTCCGCTCCTGACGAGCCGCTCGGCCTGACCGTGCACTCGATGCCTTCGCCGACGCAGGCCATGCAGGGCGGCGATGGGCGTCGCACCGCGCTCGGCCGCTGGAAGATGGCGGCCGTGATGTTGTGTTGCGCCGCCCCGGTGGTCGCTTCCTACTTCACCTACTACGTGGTCCGGCCCGAAGGCCGCAGCGTGTACGGCGAACTGATCGACCCGCAGCGTCCGCTGCCGGCGCTCAACGCCGTGGCGCGCGACGGCACCTCGACGCCGCTGCCCGCGCTCAAGGGCCAGTGGCTGCTGGTGACGGTGGCCGATGCGGCCTGCGATGCGCTGTGCGAGCAGCAGCTCTATCTGCAGCGCCAGTTGCGCGAGAGCCTGGGCCGCGAAAAAGACCGGCTCGACCGCGTCTGGCTGGTGAGCGATGCGGCCCCGGTGCCTGCGCGCCTGGACAACGGCCTGCACGGTGCCACCGTGCTGCGCGTGCCGGCCGCCGACCTCGCCCAATGGCTGCTGCCCGCGGCGGGCCATACGCTGGCCGAGCATCTGTTCGTGGTCGACCCGCTGGGCAACCTGATGATGCGTTTTCCGGCCCGCATGGATGCCGAGGGCGCGGGCCACGCCAAGCGCGACCTGGGACGTTTGTTGCGGGCGTCGTCGTCCTGGGACGAGGCAGGCCGCTGAGTCGTGATGGAAACGCAGTCTCTCTACGACCTCACGCCCATCGCCTGGCTCATGGCCATGGGCGTGTTGATCGCGCTCGGTCCGCTGTTCTGGGTCTGGCGGCGCAACGCCGGCGCCGGGCCCGCGCGTCGTTTGCATGCGCTGACCGTGCTCACGCTCTTCCTCACCTTCGACCTCACGCTCTTCGGCGCCTTCACCCGGCTCACCGATTCGGGCCTGGGCTGCCCCGACTGGCCCGGCTGCTACGGCAACGCCAGCCCGCTGGGCGCGCGGCACGAGATCGCGATGGCGCAATCGGCGCAGCCCACCGGCCCGGTCACGCACAGCAAGGCCTGGGTCGAGATGGTGCACCGCTACCTCGCCACCGGCGTGGGCGTGCTGATCCTGGTGCTGTCCGTCGCCACCTGGATCGAACGCCGCCGCCAGCGCCGCTTGTCCGCGCGCGAGGCGGCCGACGCACCGCAGGCGCTCAGCGCCTGGTGGCCCGCCGCGACGCTGGTCTGGGTCTGCCTGCAAGGCGCGTTCGGTGCGCTCACGGTCACGCTCAAGCTGTTCCCGGCCATCGTCACGCTGCACCTGATGGGCGCCATCGTATTGCTCGCGCTGCTGTGCATCCAGGCCGTGCGCTACCGGCAGGCCGCCGCTGCGCGTGGTCCGGTGCCGATCGCCTCGCCGCTGCGCACGCTGCTGGTCGCCACCACCGCGTTGCTGGCACTGCAGATCGCGCTGGGCGGCTGGGTCAGCACCAACTATGCGGTGCTGGCCTGTACCCAGTTCCCGACCTGCCAGGGCAGCTGGTGGCCGCCGATGAATTTCGCCCAGGGTTTCCAGATCTGGCGTGAGCTGGGCGTCGACACCGCGGGCACGCCGATCGACTTCGCGGCGCTCACGGCCATCCACTATGTGCATCGCCTGATGGCCTACCTCGTGTTCGTCGCGCTGGGCGTGCTGGCCTGGCGCCTGCACCGCATCGTTGCGCTGCGCTTCTCGGCACGCTGGCTGGCCGGGCTCGCACTGCTGCAACTCGCCACCGGCCTGGGCAACGTGCTGCTGGGCTGGCCGCTGGCCGCCGCGGTGCTGCACACGGGCGGTGCCGCGGCGCTGGCCGTGGTGCTGGTCTGGACGCTGTGCGAGAGCCGGCGCGAAAAGAATGCGCTGCCGGTGCGTGGCACCGCCCCGCGTTCGGGCACCATGGGGGCCGCATGAGCAGACCCGTTCCCACCCCCCCCGCACCGCAAAGCGCCTCGACGGCCAGCGTGATCCGCCAGTTCTATGCGCTGACCAAGCCGCGCGTCGTTCAACTCATCGTCTTCTGCGCCCTGATCGGCATGGTGCTGGCCGTGCCCGGCGCGCCGAGCCTGGCCGACGTGGAGCGCGCGGTACTGGCCTGCATCGGCATCTGGCTGGTGGCCGGCGCGGCCGCGGCCTTCAACTGCCTGGTCGAGAAGGGCATCGACGCCAAGATGAAGCGCACGGCCTGGCGCCCGACCGCGCGCGGCGAGCTCAGCGACCGGCAGGCGCTGATCTTCTCGGCGCTGTTGTGCGCCGCCGGCTCGGCCTTGCTGTGGTTCACCGTCAACCCGTTGACCATGTGGCTGACCTTCGCCACCTTCGTCGGCTATGCGGTGGTGTACACCGTGATCCTCAAGCCGCTGACGCCCCAGAACATCGTGATCGGCGGCGCCTCGGGCGCGATGCCGCCGGTGCTGGGCTGGGCCGCGATGACCGGCGACGTCGGCCCGGAAGCGCTGATCCTGTTCCTGATCATCTTCCTCTGGACGCCGCCGCACTTCTGGGCATTGGCGCTCTACCGGGTCGAGGACTACCGCAAGGCCGGCCTGCCGATGCTGCCGGTCACGCACGGCAACGCGTTCACACGGTTGCAGGTGCTGCTCTACACCTTCATCCTGTTCGCGGCCTGCCTGATGCCCTTCATCTACGGCATGAGCGGCTGGCTGTACCTCGCGGTGGCGGTGGTGGTGAGCATCGGTTTCAGCGGCTACGCCTTCGCGCTGTGGCGCAACTATTCCGATGCGCTCGCGCGCAAGACCTTCCGTTTTTCCCTGATCCACCTGAGCGTGCTGTTCGCGGCACTGCTGGTCGATCACTACCTTCTCTGACGACGCCATGCACAAGCGACATTTCCTGCAGTGGGCCGGCGCAGCCGCCCTGGTCGGTACCAGCCTTGCCGCCTGTACCGAGGCCAAGCCCAACTTCAATGCCGTCGACATGACCGGCGCGGACTACGCCAAGGACTTCGCGCTGACCGATGCCGAGGGCAAGCCGCGCACGCTGCAGGACTTCAAGGGCAAGGTGGTGGTGCTGTTCTTCGGCTACGCCCAATGCCCCGACGTCTGCCCGACCACCATGACCGAGATGGCGCAGGTCAAGCAGCAACTGGGCAAGGACGGCGACAAGCTGCAGGTGCTGTTCGTTACGGTCGACCCCGAGCGCGACACGCCCGAGGTCATGAAGGCCTATATGGGCGCCTTCGATCCCTCGTTCGTCGCGCTGATCCCGACGAACGAGCAACTGGTCGCGATGGCCAAGGACTACAAGGCCTACTACAAGAAGGTCGACGGCAAGACGCCCACCAGCTACTCGATGGACCACTCGGCCGCCAGCTACATCTACGACACGCAGGGACGGCTGCGCCTCTACGCGCGCTACGGCATGGGCGTGGCGCCGATGGTGGCGGACGTGAAGACGCTGCTCGCTTCCTGAACAAGGCATGGCGACGGCGGCGGGCTCGGTCGAGCACCTGAAGGGGCGCAAGGGCGCGTTCCGCATCGCATTGATCCCGCCCGAAGTGCTGCAGGCCCTCAACGACGGCCGGCTCGAGACCGTCAACCTCAACGAATTCATGGCGCTGGCGCTGCCGCAGCTGGCGCGCAGCGTGGCCGGGCACATCGGCCTCGATGCGCAGCACGAACGGCTGCTCGACACGCTGGCGATGCTCGACGCCTTCAAGCCGATGCAGCGCCACGGCCACATCGCCCGCGTGCTCTACGACCTGGCGGCGCAGCACGGCGAACGCGACGCCGTGGCCCACAGGCTGGCCACGCACCCCAGCGACGTCGCGCGCTGCTGGGCCGCGCAATGGGTCACGCTGTCGGGCCTGCCATTGCCGGCGCAACTGGAGGCGGTCCGGCGCTTTGCCGCCGATCCGCATTTCGGCGTGCGCGAGATCGCATGGATGGCGGTACGCGACGCGGTCATCGCCTCGCTCGACGAAGCGCTGGCGTTGTTGCAGCCCTGGGTGAGCGATCCCGATCCGAACATCCGTCGCTTTGCCAGCGAGCTCACGCGCCCGCGTGGCGTGTGGTGCGCGCAGATCGAGGCGCTCAAGACCGAGCCCTGGCGCGCGCTGGCCCTGCTCGAGCCCTTGCGCGCCGACCCGAGCCGCTACGTGCAGAACTCGGTGGCCAACTGGCTCAACGACGCCAGCAAGAGCCAGGGGGAGTGGGTCGACACGCTTTGCGCGCGCTGGGTGACGGCGTCGGACACGCCCGAGACGCGCTACATCGCGAAGCGGGCGTTGCGCACGCTCTCCAAATGACAAAGCCCGGCACGCCGGGCTTTGTTCTTCTGGGAAAAGGTCTTACGCGTAATCCGCGAGCGCCTTCTTCATCTTCTTCATGGCCGCCACCTCGATCTGGCGGATGCGCTCGGCCGATACGCCGTAGACCGCGGCCAGGTCGTGCAGCGTCATGCCGCCCGAGCCGTCGTCGTTCACCTTGAGCCAGCGCTCCTCGACGATCCGGCGGCTGCGCTCGTCCAGCGCTTCCAGTGCGGTCGCGATGCCGTCGCTCGACAGCTTGTCGCGGGCGCGCGACTCGAGCTGCGCGGTCGGCTCCTGTGTGGCGTCCGCCAGGTAGGCGATCGGGCCGAAGGCATCGTCGCCGTCGTCCGAGGGGCTCGGGTCGAGCAGCACGTCGCCACCCGAGAGACGCATCTCCATCTCGAGCACCTCTTCGCGCTTGACGTTGAGCTTCTCCGCCATCTGCGTGATCTGGCCTTCGGTCAGGGTCGTGCGATGGGTGTCGCCGTCAGCGGCGGCATCGTCGGCCTTGAAACCCTGCTTCATCGAACGCAGATTGAAGAACAGCTTGCGCTGCGCCTTGGTGGTGGCGACCTTCACCATGCGCCAGTTCTTCAGGATGTACTCGTGGATCTCGGCCTTGATCCAGTGCATGGCGTAGCTCACCAGCCGGACGCCCTGGTCCGGATCGAAGCGCTTCACCGCCTTCATCAGGCCGATGTTGCCCTCCTGGATCAGGTCGCCGTGCGGCAGCCCGTAGCCCAGGTACTGGCGGGAGATGGAGACGACGAGGCGCAGGTGCGACAGGATCAGGGCACCGGCCGATTCGAGGTCGTTGTGGTCACGCAGACTGCGCGCAAAGCCCTGCTCTTCCTCGAGGGTGAGCAGCGGCAGGCGGTTCGCAGCCGAAATATAGGCATCCAGGTTGCCCAGCGGCGGCACCATCGACCAGGGGTTGGCGACGGCGAGTTGGTGGGTCATAGAGGCTCCAGACAGGCTTGTCATTGGGGAAACTCCTTCGTTGGTCGACATATTAGCACTCGGTTGGAGGGAGTGCTAAGGCAAGGGTTCCCTGGGTCGGAGGGGGCGGCGGCAGAGTTTTGTCTCGAAATCGATCAGTGGGCGCCGCCCCAGGAGCCCATGAAGAGCATGGTCCACGGCGCCTTCTCTATATGTAGTGGGATGGCGCGTGCCTGCTGGGGCGCAGTCCCACGCCGCCCCGTCATTGAAGTGCTTGCGATGCGACAGTGAGGAGAAGGAGAAGGAGAAGGAGAAGGAGAAGGAGAAGGAGAAGGAGAAGGAGAAGGAGAAGGAGAAGGAGAAGGAGAAGGAGAAGGAGAAGGAGAAGGAGAAGGAGAAGGGTTGCTGGCGTCGAGATCCAGGGTGCGATGCGCGCGCCGCGCGAACTTCTTGTCTTCACTCCCTTGCAAAGCCTCGTTTATGACATACACTTGAGGGCTTCGCTCAGCAGACGTCATGTACGAAAGCAGATCGGGGTGGGGTCGGAAGGCTTCACTCTGACGGGCAAAGAAAAAAGCCGAAAGGTTTGACGAAGTTGCCAAAACCGAGTCATAATCGAAGGCTGCGCTGAAAACGAATCGCGGTTGAGCTTCAGGAAGACGAGAGTTGATTGAA
>NZ_JAAAFX010000006.1 GCF_019352895.1 Variovorax boronicumulans
CGCATCGCCTCTTACATGGGCGTGTCCAGGGCGACCGTCAGCCGCGTGCTGCGTCGTGCCGGGCTGTCTCGACTGAGCGACCTGCGCCCGGACGAGCCGGTGCAACGCTACGAGCGCGACAACCCTGGCGAACTGCTGCACATCGACATCAAGAAGCTGGGGCGCTTCGACAAGGTCGGCCACCGCATCACCGGCGACCGGACGCAGCGTGCCCGAAACGTCGGCTGGGACTTCGTCTTCGTGGCTGTGGACGACCACAGTCGCCTGGCCTTCACGCGGGTGTACCCCGACGAGACCAAG